>CAVQBC010000008.1:0-1203801 GCA_963710665.1 uncultured Solirubrobacteraceae bacterium | reverse complement strand
GACGGTCTTCTCGGGGATCCAGGGCGAGATGGCGATCGCCGGCAGGCGTATGCCGAGTCGGTCAAACGTGAAGTCCATCTGGCCCGCCGATGTGGCCGGGTCGGGCGGGTTGGCGGCGGGCGGCGGGACGTGGTCGTAGGTGCCGCCGTGCTCGTCGAAGACGACCATGAACAGCGTGTTGAAGCAGTTCGAGCCGGTCGGGGACGAGGCTGAGCGGATCGCGTCGTAGGTCCGGGCGAGCAGATCCTCGCCGGCGATCAGCGAGGATGGCGGATCGAAGTTGAGGCCTGGGGTCTGCATGCTGTATGCGGGGTGCATGTCGTTGTGAGCGTGGCCGATGATCTGCGGCTCGATGAAGGCGTAGGTCGGCAGTTCGCCGTTTTCGGCGTCCGCGAAGAACTGGTCGGTCGAGAAGAAGTTCGTCGCGAACTTCCTCGCGGAGACGGGGAGCGTGGATTAGCCCGGTCAGCGAGTAGCGCGACGGCAGGTCGCAGTAGACCCACCACGACAGGCCATGCGCGTCGAGCCGGTCGAACAGCGTCTCGGCCGTGTTGTGCACCGGGAAGTTTGCGTACGGGGCGTTGACGACCAGGCCGGACGCCGTGGCGGCGTGAAAGAACGAGCGGTTGGTGACGTCTGCGACGGCACGTCCGCGAACCAGTGGTCGAACGTCGCGAAGCCGCGCGCCAGCGTCGAGAGGACCGGCATCTGCTCGGGCGTGTAGCCGGTCATGATCTGGCTGTACTCGTCGTACGTGGGCTGCCGGCCCATCTCGGCGGTGAACGCGCTGATGTAGTCGGCCACGAACCCGTCCATCGTGGGCACCTGATCGGGGTCGCCCGGCGCGTTGTAGGGCGCGATCATCTGCTCGGCTGGCACGCCGCGGTTGCTGGGCGGATCGATCTGCCCGTACAACTGCGTGTTGATGTGCGGGAGCTCCTCGCCCGGATCGGGATACGGGGTGTTCATGTCCTTGGCGATGCCGTAGGGCACGACGCCGCGGTCGGCGCCGTGCCGGCCCACTCCGGGATCGGGTTGCTGAGCTCCTTGCCGATCACGCCCCGAAGGACTCCACCTCGCCCCGCTCGTACAGGCGTCCGAGGAGATGGTCGAACGAGCGGTTCTCGAACATCACCACGACTACGTGGTCAAGGCCGTTCTCACGCGTCGGTGTGGCCACTCCCCCGCACCCCCTCTCATCGCTGCGCCGACATGAACACCCGTCTCGATCCCGATTCCAACACGCCCTCTTCCGTTGCGCCATCGCCCGTTTCGGATGATCCCACCCCAAGCAGAGCCGCTCCCCAGGATCCCGGCTCCGACGCAATGAGGTGCTCAGCCGAGCACGTTCACGGCCCGGGCCACGACAAGGATCACCACGGCGTAGGAGATCAGCGACTCGACGGCCATCAGGCCCTTGGCCCGCCGCGTCAGCGGCACGGCGGGACGCAGGTCTAATCGACGTCAGCGGCGGCCGCGATCTGCGCATCGCTGAACGCCAGCTCGAAGGCACCGATGACGACCCGGCAGCCAGGCCTGATCGCGCCGAGGGGGCGACGGATGGCTCACCGGGGAGTCAACGGGACCGTCCACGTCTGCGGCAGCGACGCCCTTACCCGATCACGCGGATCGCGGCATGTGAGTGTGTTTCGAGCGTGCGACGATGAACACACGCCGTGGTGGATTCGCTCCTAATGGGACGGGGAAGAACTCACCTTCGGGCGGGGAGGTCGGCGACGACGGGTGGATCACTCGTCACGTCGAAGTTGGCGGGGGTAGGCCTTCGCTTGCTGGCTGGTTGGTTGTTGCGTGGGTGTCCGATGGTGACGCGGCGCGCCTCCACATCAGGACGAATAGTAGAACAGTCACGATGCCGATGGTGTTGAGGATCGTGATCGACACCGTGACCAGCGGGTCGCCTGCAAAGGTAACAATCATCATCAGGAGCATCGGAGCGATGTTGCGTACCGCCGTGGTCGCCTCGGCCGCATGCCTGATTCCCACGTCTTTGACTCGAAGACTGGAAACGAGAAGGTAGCCACACCCGAGGCCGATGAATGGACCGGCAAGGGCCGCGATGTAGCTCTCGGTGCCCCAGGTCTGCGTGAACAGATCCCAATACGCAACCAGCGTGAAGTTGACATTAAAGAGCAGACACAGAATTGCAACTCGGACAACCCACCGTACCAATGGCGGCGTCAGGTCGGGCCACCAGACCCTGAAGCCGCAACCCAGAGCCAGCGGCAGGAGCAAAAAGAGCAGCAGCGGCCAGGCAACATCCCAGACAGTGGTCTTGAGTTGCGCGTCGACCGCATCGATGGCGAGAGGCAACCCTAGCGGGAGGGCGATAATGGTCGCGACAGTCAAGACCACTAACAGGTTGGTGGATGTGCGGACATCCGCCTTGGCTAACCGGGCGAGGAGGGGAGCGAAAGGCATACCTGCAGACAGGGCTGCGACACAGAACCCGACCTTGATCTCTCCAGGAATGGACGAGGCTATCGTCAGCAAATAGCCGATGAACAGGAGCGGGATGATGACGAAATTGATCACCAACGCCCACAGGGCAATCTTCCATTGGGCGGAGGCGTCTGCGAGCAGCTTGCCGACCGGAAGCCTGAGCCCGAACCCGAACGTGTTGAAGATCACGAAGAGCACCCCAGACCAGCCGATCAGGACGGTCTGAGTGGACTGTGTCATACCGCTCCCCTCTCACGAGCGGACGATCCGACAGCGGTGACCACGAGGCCGAGCGCGAGTGTCGTAATGCCCTTCTCAACCACGAGCATCTCCCTGGCCGAAAATGCGACTGTCCGATGCCAACGATGACAACGCGGTGCCCCCGTCGGATGTGCAAGCAATGGCGGTCATCGGCGCGATCAAGGACGCGAGGCCGATTAGAACCTATGCCGACGCGCCCAGAGCGCTCATCATCCGAATGGGGTGATCGTCGCCGGGGACGGGGTAGGTGCGAGCGGCGAGATCACCGGCTCGGCGTGATGTGCGGCCGAGGCCGCGAGGGGGCAGTAGCCATGCGCTGAGCGCTCCCAGGGCACTCCGACGTCCTGCGGGAACGTCTGAGCGCGCGCTATCGCCTGGGCCTGCTCGGAGCAGCGTCCCGTTCGTCGGCGGGACTGCACCTATCCATGCGAAGGAGCGGCCCGCCCAGCACTCGCGCTAGTGCCGCTTTCGCTGCTCCTTATCTGTGCGCATCCTCAGCGTCAAGCCGGCGGGTCCGGAGTCAAGTCCCGGGACGTGGTGTAGGAGTTCGGTGCTCCGCTCGTCGGTGAGGCCGTTGGCGGCTCAGGCCGGCTGGAGCTCGTTGGCCTCCTTGTCTGTCTTGGTGGTGGGTCGGTCTCGAACCGCAGGACCTCAGAGATTGATTCGACTGAGAGGTAGCGGCGGCCGACGAGCCACTCGTCGTTTTGCTCGATGCAGAGCATCCCGGCGAGGCGGATCAGCGAGGTGTCGTCGGGGAAGATGCCGACGACGTCGGTGCGGCGGCCGATCTCCTTGTTGAAGCGCTCGAGCGGGTTGGTGGACCGCAGCTTGCGCCAGTGATCGGGCGGGAAGGCGTAGAAGGCGAGGATGTCGGGCTCGGCGTCCTCGAGCATGCCCGCGACCTTTGAGAGGCGGCCGTCGAGGTGCGCGACGGCCTCGGAGAGCCGGTCGCGTGCTTGGGCGAGCGAGTCGGCGTTGAAGAGTGGCCGGATCAGCGCCGCGAGCAGGCCGTGCTGTTCCTTGCGCGCGTGGCCGAGACAGTCCCTGAGGAAATGGACGGTGCAGCGCTGCCAGGCGCACCCGAGCACCTTGGCGATCGCCGCCTTCAGCCGGCGTGCGCGTCTGAGATGGCGAGTTGGACGCCGGCCAGGCCGCGCTTGACCAGGCCCCTGAGGAAGGTCGTCCAGAACGCCTCGGTCTCGGCCTCGCCGACGTCGATGCCGACGAGTTCGCGCCGCCCGGTCTCGTGCACGCCATGCGCGACCACCAGCGCCTTGTTGACCACGCGGCCGCCGTCACGGACCTTCTCGACCTTGGCGTCAAGGAACAGGTAGGGATAGGCGCCCTCCAACGGGCGGGTGCGAAACGCCTCGACGTGCTCGTCGAGCAGCGCGCAGATCCGGCTGACCTCGGACTTCGACACGCGCAGGCCGAGGCTCTCAACGAGCTGGTCCACCCGTCGGTGGAGACGCCGCACACGTAGGCCTGGTGGATCACCGCCAACAGCGCCTGCTCGGAGCGCCGACGTGGCTCCAGAAACGACGGGAAGTAGCTGCCCCGGCGCAGCTTGGGGATCTGCAGCTCGATCGTCCCCGCCCGCGTCTGCCACTCGCGCGGGCGATAGCCGTTGCGATGCGTCGCCCGATCGGGCGTGCGCTCGCCGTGCTCGGCACCGATCAGCTCGCTCACCTCGCCGTCCATCAGCTGCACGCACACCGCCTCCAGCGCCGCGCGCACCAGATCCGCGTGCTCGTCGACGAGCACCCGCTTGACGACCTCCTCGATCGTCATCCTGTCGGCACCGGCCATCGCTGGCGCCTCCTTTCGTCGAACCGTGAGACGTCCGACGATCATCAGCGCCGCGTCGGCCGGAACCCCACCGGTTCCGTCCGACCAGCTCCCACACCAACCTAGGGACGCGACCTGCGGCGTGCGCGCGCTACCGAGGTCATCCTCGCGGCGAGCGCGCGAGACCAGCCATGAAGATGTTCAATTTCGCGGCGGGCTACGTCCGGCGCTCGCCGTGGCGAGAAGAAGGAGAGGGCGACGAGCCGACTCGGCCCCGCCGCCGTGGTGGAGCTGGGGCCGGCGCGGGAACGGGATCGATGGATCGCTGGCCGGTATCCGGGTTGTTGTGCTCGTGTCGTGGGCGCGAGGCGAGGTCGGAGGAGTAGATGAGCCGGAGGGGATCGGGTTTCGACCAGGACGCGAGGACCGGCCGTCCGCACGTGGCGACGCTTGAACTTGTGTTCGTTCCCGCCGGGGCAGGGTCGTTGCAGCCTCCGCCGCCTCGATGTCATCCGATCGCCCGGTCGGATCGTTCTCACTTCACTTATCGTCGCGTTCGTCACGGCCTGCCGCCCTCCCTTGGCCGAGACTGACAGCCCGCTCCGGACGCCTGACGGACCGCTCTAGGCCGCGAGGCCGCCACCGACCGTGGTGATCGCGCCCAGGACGTCGTCGTCCACGAGCCCGATCTGTGCGCACGCGAGCTGAGCGAGGAGCGCGACGGCGCTCTCCTCGCGCATCGGCTCGCCCTCGTAGGCACGGCGCCAGGCGTCCCTGGTCTCCCAGAGCGCCCAGTGGGTCGGGCCCTTCGCCCCTTTGACCGCCATCTTCCACGCCTGGTCGAAGCTCGTGCCGACCCGTCGCTGTTGTGCGAGCCGCACGCGGACCGTGGAGAGCGTGATCGACACGGCGCAGGATCGTACCCGCGGACGTGGCGCTTCCATGGCGCTTCCATGGAAGGCGAAAGCCCGGCGTTATGCAGGGCTTTCGGGTCGTGTCGGCTTACTGACCCAGTAGGCGATCGTGGACGGGTGGCGGCCGGTCTCGCGGGCCAGCGCCTCGATGGACCGGCCGGCGGCGAGTTCGCGTTCGAGCCATGACCGGTCCATGGGGCGAACACTAGTTCGTATGGCGGATGGATCGGGGCGAGCGCGCCGACCCGGGCGGGCCGCGTCAGACGAGCCGGTGCCGGATCCCGTCGTGCACGCGCTGGCGCTCGGCGGCGAGCTCGCCGACCGGCTCACCGGCGCGGCGGGCGTCGGCGATCCGGCGGTCGAGGCGGAGCTTGTCGAGCTGGAGGCGCTCGAGCTCGAGGGCCTCGCGGTCGCTGTCGAGGTCGCCGGTGCGGATGACGAGCTCGGCGACGAGGCGGGCGAGGGCGTCGTCGCCGGCGGGCAGATCCTGGCCCGGGTGCTCGAGGTGGGCGCGCAGGTAGTGGGCGGCGCGGCGGGTGAGGTCGGAGACGAAGAGGTCGTCGATGTCGGCCGCCTCGAGCGCCTGGCGGCCGTGCTCAGTGACGGCGAGGCAGCGGGCGAGGAAGAGGCGCTCGGTCTTCTCCTGGTGGTCGACGCCCGTCTCGGGCGGCGGGAACGGCCGGCGTGGCCCGCGGCCGGCGGCAGCGGCGCCGTTGGCCCGCGGCGCCTCGCCGCGGAGCGTCTCGTTGACGAGGCTCTCCCCCATCCCGAGCCGGTCGGCGACCAGGCGGACGAGCTCGTCGCGCACGATGCCCGCGGGCAGCGGGCGGATGACCGGCGCGACGGCGCCGAGCACCTGGTCGCGCCCCTCCGCGCTGGAGAGGTCGCCGTACTCGAGCGCGCGCTCGACCTCGAAGCGCGCGAAGGGCACCGCGCGGTCGAGCAGCCCCCGCATCGCCTCCGGACCCTGGCCGGCCACGAAGTCGGCCGGATCCCCGCCCGCGGGGAGCGGCACGACCCGCAGCCCCGCGCCGCCGACGAGCTGCGCCGCGCGCATCATCGCCTCGCGCCCCGCGCGGTCGGCGTCGAGGCACAGCAGCACCGAGGGGGCGAGCTGGCGCAGCTTGTTCGCCTGCTCGCCGGTCAGCGCGGTCCCCATCAGCCCGACCGCGTTGCGCACGCCCGCCTGGTGCAGCGCGATGACGTCCGTGTAGCCCTCCGTCAGCACCACCGACCCCGCCTTGGCCGCGGCCGCGCGCGCCAGGTCGTGCGCGTACACGTAGGTGCCCTTGTGGAAGAGGTCGCCCTCGGAGGAGTTCAGGTACTTGGGCTGCTGGCTGTCGCGCACCGCCCGGGCGCCGAAGCCGCGAACCCGCCCCTTCTCGTCGGCCAGCGGGAACATGATGCGCGCGCGGAAGCGGTCGTAGACGCCGCCGCTGCGGCCGCGTGAGGACAGCCCGGCGGCGAGCAGCTCGGCCTCGGAGTAGCCCGCCCGGCGGGACGCGAGCAGCACGCGGTCCCACGCGCTCGGCGCGTAGCCGATCCGGAACTCGCGGAGCGTCGCCTCGTCCAGCCCGCGGCCGGTCAGGTAGGCGCGCGCGTCGTCGGCCTCCGCCGACTCCCACAGCACCCGCACGTAGTAGGCGGCGGTCCGCTCCAGCAGGCCGAGCAGGCGCGTCTGGCGCTCGCGGCGCTCGGCGGCCCGCGGGTCCTCGTACTCGCGCGCCAGCTCGACCCCGAAGCGGTCGGCCAGCGACTCGAGCGCCCCCGCGAAGTCGAGCCCCTCCGTCTCCATGACGAACTTGAAGACGTCGCCGCCCACGCCGCAGCCGAAGCAGTAGTAGAGCTTGTCCACGGGGTCGATCCCGAACGACGGCGTGCGCTCGTCGTGGAACGGGCACAGCCCCTGGAGCCGCCGCGCGCCGGCGCGGCGCAGCTCGGTGCGCGAGCCGACGAGCTCCTCGAAGTCGACCGCGTCGCGGACCCGCTCGCGGGACTCGTCCGTGTAGCGCGCCACGGCCTAGCCCGCGAAGCCCCGCGGCACGAACCGCTCGCTCCAGGCACGGATGGCGAAGCGGTCGGTCATGCCCGCCAGGTAGTCGATCACCCGGTCGCCCAACGGGGCGGGCTCGCCGTCGACCGGCAGGTCCTCCGGGTGCTCGACGTAGTGGTCGAAGAGGCCGCGCAGCACCCGCTCGATCTTCACGTGCTCGGTCCGCGCCGCCGTCCCGAGATAGACCTCGCGGAACATGAAGCTGCGCAGGCGCAGCATGGCGCCGCCCACGGCGTCGCCCTGGACGATGTCGCCCGCCCGCTCGGAGTGCTCGACGAGGTCGTGGACCAGCGTGTCGATCCGCTGCGAGCCGCGGTCGCCGAGCACGGCGATGTCCTCCGCCGGCAGGTCGCCGGGCGCGAGCACGCCGGCGCGCAGGGCGTCGTCGATGTCGTGGTTGATGTAGGCGATGCGGTCGACCAGGCGGACGATCTTGCCCTCGAGCGTCGCCGGCTCCCCCGCTCCGCTCGAGTGGCGCAGGATGCCGTCGCGCACCGGGTCGGTGAGGTTGAGGTCGTCCAGCACGTCGACCACGCGCAGCGAGTGCTCGTTGTGGCGGAACCCGGTCCCGAAGCGCTCGCGCCGGCAGGCGTCCAGCACGGCCTCGCCGATGTGCCCGAACGGCGGGTGGCCGAGGTCGTGCCCGACCCCGATGGCCTCGGTGAGGTCCTCGTTGAGGCGCAGCGCCCGCGCCACCGTGCGCGAGACCTGCGTCACCTCGAGCGTGTGGGTCAGCCGGGTGCGGAAGTGGTCGCCCTCGGGCGCCACGAACACCTGCGTCTTGTGCTTCAGCCGCCGGAAGGCCTTGCTGTGGACGATCCGGTCGCGGTCGCGCTGGAAGGGGGTGCGCAGGCGGCAGTCCGCCTCCTCGCGCGCGCGGCGCGCCGGATAGGACGGCATGGCGAGCGGCGAGAGCGACAGCGCCTCGGCCGCCTGCACGCGCGCGGCGAAGCCGTCGGCGACGCGATCGGTGTCAAGCTCGGTCTCCACCCCTCCCATTCTCACAGCCCGGTCGTCGCCGCCACGCCGGACGTGACGAAGTCGTCACTCCTGGTGGGCGATCGCCGCCTGCGCGGCGGCCACGCGGGCGATCGGCACCCGGAACGGCGAGCAGGAGACGTAGTCGAGACCGGCCATGTGGAAGAAGTCGATGCTCTCGGGATCGCCGCCGTGCTCGCCGCAGATCCCCAGCTTGAGCTTGGGGTTCGCCTCGCGGCCGACCCAGGCGGCGAGGCGCACCAGCCAGCCGACCCCGGGCTTGTCGATCGTCTCGAACGGGGAGCGGTCGATGATGTTGCGCTCCATGTAGATCGGCACGAACTTGGACTCGACGTCGTCACGGGAGAAGCCGAGGGCGGTCTGCGTGAGGTCGTTGGTCCCGAACGAGAAGAAGTCGGAGTGCTCGGCGATGCGGTTGGCCACGAAGCACGCCCGCGGCAGCTCGATCATGGTCCCGACCGTGTAGTCCTCGCCGACGCTCAGCCCCTGCTCGTCGCCGACCCGGACGACCAGCTCGCGCATGATCTCGAGCTCGTGCTCGTAGTCGACGAGCGGGATCATGATCTCCGGGTGCGGCGGGCTGTCGACCGCGTTGGCGGCGCGCATGATCGCCTCGACCTGCATCTCGTAGATCTCGGGATAGAGGATCCCCAGCCGGCAGCCGCGGGTGCCGAGCATCGGGTTCTCCTCGTGGATCTCCTCGACGCGGTCGAGCATGCGCTCGAGCTCGTCGAGGTCGTCGGAGACCTCGATCCGGGCGCGCTCCACCTCGGCGCGCAGCTCGGGCAGGTTGGGGAGGAACTCGTGCAGCGGCGGGTCGAGCAGACGGATCGTCACCGTCAGCTCCTGCATCACGTCGAACAACTCCTCGAAGTCGCGCTGCTGCAGCGGAAGGAGCTCGGCGAGCGCCGCGCGCCGGCTGTCCTCGTCGTCGGCCATGATCATCGCCTGCATCTTGGGGACCCGGTCCTCCTGCTGGAACATGTGCTCGGTGCGCACGAGGCCGATCCCCTCGGCCCCCAGCTCGCGCGCCTTGCGGGCCGCCTCGGCGTTGTCGGCGTTGGCCCGCACGCCCAGGCGGCGGATGTCGTCCGCCCACGCGAGGACCTGATCGAAGTGCTCGTCCACGCGGGCGTCGACCAGCGGCACGTCGTCGAGCGTGACGCGGCCGGTCGTGCCGTCGATCGAGATCACCTCGCCGGCGCCGATCTCCTTGCCGCCCACGCGGATGACCTGCGCCTTGAGGTCGATCTCGAGCGCGGAGGCGCCCACCACCGCGGGGCGGCCCATGCCGCGCGCCACGAGCGCCGCGTGCGAGGCCTTGCCGCCCAGGCTGGTGAGGATCCCCTTCGCGGCGTGGAAGCCCGCCACGTCGTCGGCCTCCGTGAACGGGCGCACGAGGATCACGTCACGGCCCTCCTCCTCCGCGGCCACGGCCTCGGCGGCGGTGAACACCACCTCGCCGCGGGCGGCGCCCGGCGAGGCGTTCACGCCCCGGGCCAGCACCTCGAAGTCGGCCTTGGGGTCGAAGGTCGGATGCAGCAGCGCGTCCAGCGAGCTCGGATCGATCGTGACGAGCGCCTCCTCGCGCGAGAGCAGGCCCTCGTCCACCGCGTCGACCGCGAAGCGCACCGCGGCCTGCGCGGGCCGCTTCGCGTTGCGCGTCTGCAGCATGTACAGCTGCCCCTCCTCGATGGTGAACTCGGTGTCCTGCATGTCGCGGTAGTGGGACTCGAGCGTCCGCAGGATCTCCATCAGCTGCTCGTGGGCCTCCGGCATGACCTCGCGCAGCTCTGAGATCTCGCGGGTGTTGCGCACGCCGGAGACGACGTCCTCCCCCTGGGCGTTGACGAGGAAGTCGCCGCTCGGGTCCGGCTCGCCGGTCACCTCGTCGCGGCTGAACGCGACCCCGGTGGCCGACGTGTCGCCCTTGTTGCCGAACACCATCTGCTGGACGTTGACCGCCGTGCCCCACTCGTCCGGGATGCGGTTCAGGCGGCGGTAGGACACCGCGCGCTCGCCGGTCCAGGAGTCGAACACCGCGCGGACGGCGAGCCGCAGCTGCTCCTGCGGGTCCTGCGGGAACTCGTAGAGGCCCTGGAAGCGCTCGGTCAGCTCGCGCAGGTGCTCGACGTCGAGCTCGGAGTCGAGCTCCACGCCCTGCGCGGCCTTGACCTCCGCGATGGCGTCCTCGAACTGCTCGCCGGGGATCCCGAAGCTGACGTTGCCGAACATCTGCACGAAGCGCCGGTAGGAGTCCCAGGCGAAGCGCTCGTTCTCGGTCGCGCGCGCGAGGCCCTCGACGGACTCGTCGTTGAGGCCGAGGTTGAGCACCGTGTCGAGCATCCCGGGCATCGACTCCCGCGCGCCGGAGCGCACCGAGACGAGCAGCGGGTCGTCGGCGTCCCCGAGCCGCTTGCCGGCCTGCTCCTCCAGGCGCCCGAGCGCCTCGGCCACCTCCTCGGCAAGCCCCTCGGGCTCCTCCTGGCCGGCGCGCATGTAGGCGACGCACGCCTCGGTGGTGATCGTGAACCCCGCCGGGACCCGCTCGGGGCCCAGGATGCGCGTCATCTCGGCGACGTTGGCGCCCTTGCCCCCCAGCAGCTCGCGCATCTCGCGCGAGCCCTCGGCGAAGTCGTAGACCCACTTCGTCTGCGTGGTGGCCTCGGCCATCACGGGCGGATCCTAGATGGTTGGTTCCACGGCCGCGCGAATCGACTGGGGGATGCCCCGTGGATGCCGGGCGCCGCACGCACGAGGGGCACAGTGGCCGACGGTGGCGCCCACTGACGCCAGGAACGACCGCCACGTTCGAGCGCGGGCGACCACGCGGAGCAGGGGGCCCCTCGGGTGGGTGGCGATCCGGCGCCGCGGGGCGCCGCCAGGCGATCGTGGGGTCGTGGAATCAACCATCCAGACCAGCCGGGCGCAGGTGAACGCCTGCGTGGTGCTCGAGCGTCTCGAGGATCGCCCGCTCGGCCTGCGCGAGCGCGCGCGGCGGCGCGCCCGGGGCGTCGGCGAGCGGGCGCCCCAGCGCCTCGACGAGGAAGTCGTGCGCCTCCTGGGAGAGCGGGAAGGCGCCCGCCTCGCACGCGTTGCACACCACGCCGCCGGCGGCGCCCGAGAAGCCCGCCAGGTGGTCGCGGGACCCGCAGGACGCGCATCCCGAGAGCTGGGGCGCGAAGCCGGCCGCGAGCAGGAGCTTGAGGCGGAAGGCGAGCGCGTTGGCGCGCGTGGCGGACGAATTCGCCGGAGGCGAATTCGTTTCCGAGTTCGGCTGGCGCCGAGCTCGCGAGGCACCGGCATCCAGCAGGGCGAGCTCGTTGGCGAGCAGGTGGTAGACGCCCTCGTGCGGCTCGCCGTCGCCGAAGATGCGCCCGACCGCGTCGCAGGCACGGGAGGCGACGTCGAGCGCCCGCGCGTCCTCCCGCAGGTGCGGATGGCCCGCCAGGGTCTCGACCGAGGTGACCGTCAGCAGGTCGCTGCGCCCCTCGTAGAGCACCAGGTTGCAGCGGAAGAAGGGCTCGAGGCGGCCGCCGAAACGCGAGCGGGCCCGGCGGACGCCCTTCGCGATCGCGCTGAGCCGACCCCGATACGGGGTATAGAGGTGGAGGATGCGGTCGGCCTCTCCGTACCGGATGGAGCGGAGGACGATCGCCTCGGTCTTCAGCGACCCAGACATCCCGGAGGGCCGCCAATGGGCACTACACTAAGTGAAGTAATGAGCCGTGTCATCGTCTATACCACTGAGCCGTGCGGGTTCTGCCGCGTCGCCAAGGCGCTGCTGGACAAGCGGGGCGTCGACTACTCCGAGATCAACCTGGCCAAGGACGCCGTGGGCCGGGAGGAGCTCGTGACCCGCACCGGCATGATGACGTTCCCCCAGGTCGTCATCGACGGGGAGACCCTCGGCGGGTATCAGGAGCTCGTGCGCGCCGATCGCGACGGGCGGCTGGTCCCGCTCGCCGCCTGACGCCGCCGCCGGACCCGCGGCCGCGGCTGGCACCCCTCGCACACGTACGTCCCGCGCCCGGCGGCGACGAGCTTTCGCACCGGGCGCCCGCACACCGGGCACGGCGCGCCCTCGCGGCGATGGACGAGGAACTCGTCCTGGAACGCGCCGCGCACGCCGTCGGGGTGGCGGAAGTCGTCGATCGAGGCGCCCTGGGCGGCGATCCCGGCCTTCAGCGCCCCCACGACCCCGTCGCGCAGCGCCGCGCACTGGGCGGCGCTCAGGCGGTCGGCGGGCCGCAGCGGGTGGATGCGGGCCCGGAACAGCGCCTCGTCGGCGTAGATGTTCCCCACGCCCGCCACCCGCTTCTGGTTGAGCAGGAACGCCTTCACCGGCGCGCGGCTGCCGCGCGCGAGCGCGCGGAGGTAGGCGCCGGTGAACTCGTCGCCGAGCGGCTCGACGCCCAGCCGTGCGGCGAAGAACGCGTCGCGCGCGTCGAGGCCGAGCGCCAGCTCGCCGGTGCCGAAGCGCCGGGGGTCGGTGAAGACGAGCTCGTCCTCGCCCGGGAGTCCGGCGCCAGCCGAACTCCCAAGCGAGTCGGCGCCAGCCGACTCGCCGTCGTCGAGCTCGAAGCGCACGCGCGTGTGGCCGGGCGGCGGCGCGCCGGGGTCGGTGCGGTGCAGCAGGTTGCCGGTCATCCGCAGGTGGACGATCAGGAACACGTCGCCCTCGAGCCACCACACGAGGTACTTCCCCCGCCGCCCGAGCTGCTCGACGCGGCGGCCCTCGACCGCGGCGGCGAGCTCCGCCGGCGCGAGCGGGCGGCACCAGCGGGGGTCGGAGATCGCGAGGGCGGTGAGCCGCCGCCCCTCGACGCGGGGGGCGAGGTGGCGGCGGATCGTCTCGACCTCGGGGAGCTCTGGCATGGGCCCGATCGAGGTTAGCCCGGATCACCGATCGACCGTGGATGCCTCGGTGTCGTCGGGCGAGTCGGAGTCGATCGGCCGCGCATCCATGTGGTGAACCACCTGGGTCGCGGCCGATCGGCTCTGGCGAAGGGCGACGGCGGCGAGGCGCCGCGGGAATCGGTGTTCCGGGCTTAGAAGGCGCCGAGCTGCCGGCGCAGGTCGCGCTCGAGCGCGCCCGTCGAGGTGCCCAGCACGCGGCGCGCGGCGCGGTCGGCGACCGCCGGCCCGGGCCTCCCGCGGAGCTCCTCGTCGTTGAAGGCCTGGTACAGGCGCAGGAGTCGCGCTCGCCCGTAGCGTTCCGCGATCCGGAACGCGGCGGCCGAGCTGAACGCGTACGCGGCGGCCTGGCCCGTGCCCCGCAGGCGGCCGATCGCGCCCGGCCGCGCGAGGGCGTCCAGCGAGAGCGCCCGGTGCGCCGCGCTCGCCTGCGCGGCGCTGAACCCGGCCACGTCGCCGCGCACCAGCCGCGAGGCGTCGGCCGTCCGGCGGTCACCCGACACGTACAGGGCGACGCCCTCGACCAGCCATGCGGGGGTCCGCCCTGAGGTCGTGTCGGCCAGCGCGGCGTGGGTGAGCTCGTGGGTGACGACGCGCTCGCGCGCGGCGGGCGGCAGCGCCGACCAGCGCGGCCACACGACGATCAGCCGCTGGGAGGCGACCCGCTCCACGCGCCGCGCCGGGCCGGTCTCGATCACCTGGGAGTCCGACACGGCGGCGAGGCCGCCGACGCCGCGGATCGAGCCGGTGAGCGCCAGCGCCTGCACGGGATCGCCCGCCACGACGACGAGCGAGCGCTTGCGCAGCGGATGGCCCGGCAGCAGCGCACGGATGCGCGCGTAGCCGCCCTCCAGCGCGGTCACGAGGGCTCCCGTCGGGAGTCCTGCGGGGACCACGATCGTGAAGTGCCGGCTGCGCGCAAGCGCGTAGCGGCCGACCTCCCACGGATGGCGCTCGCGGCGGCTCGTCTCCGCGCGCACGCGCCAGCCGGCGCCCCGGCGGACCGCGACGACCCGCCGGGCCGCGGAGAAGGTGCCGGCGATGCCGCGGATCCGGTAGCTCGAACGGACCCGCAGCTCGGCGCGGTCGCCGACGAGATCGATCCGCTCGGCGGTGAGAGCGACCTCGCGCGGATGCAGCGGGCGAGCTCGACGGGCGGCGGCGCGGTCGCGCCGCCGCTGGGCCGCGCCGGTGGCGGTGGCGGCGTAGGCGGCCGCGTCGCCGCGCTCGAGCGCCCCCGCGCGGCGGGCGAGCAGCGCCCGCACCGCGTCGGCGTCGGACGGCGGCAGCGACGCGCCGTGCGCGCGGTTGACCGGCGCGGCGTCGCGCGCCGCCGGGCGGGGCGGGTCCGGCCGGGCGTCACCACCCCCGCAGCCCGCGAGCAGCGTGAGCGCGACCGCCGCCAGGCTCCCGGCGCGCGCGCTCACACGAACGCCTCGCCGGGCAGCGCCGACGCGTCGCGGTCCGCCAGCCACCGCAGGACGGAGGCGCCGACGTCCGCCATCGGCCCGTCGTGACGCCGCGAGCCGTGGCCGGCGAACGCCGCCAGGACCGGGACGTACTCGCGGGTGTGGTCGGTGCCGGGGGTGGTCGGGTCGACGCCGTGGTCCGCGGTCAGCACCAGCAGGTCGCGGCGCTCGTCACAGCGCTCGAGCCAGCCGCCCACGGCCCGGTCGATCTCGCGCAGCGCGCGGTGGAAGCCCTCGACGTCCCGGCGGTGCCCGTAGACCTGGTCGGTCTCCACCAGGTTGGCGAACACCAGCCCGCCGGAGAGCCCCTCCATCAGCGCGTTGGTCGTCTCGATCGCCGCGGCGTTGGTCGCGCCCGGGTGCTGCTCGTCCACCCCGACCCCGGCGAACACCTGCCCGACCTTGCCGACCGTATGGACCAGCACGCCGGCGTCCTGGAGCTCCTGGAGGTAGGAGCGCCCCGGCGGCTCGACGGCCAGGTCGCGCCGCCCGGCGGTGCGCTCGAAGGCGCCGGGCGTGCCGCGGAAGGGCCGCGCGATCACCCGGCCGACGGCGTGCTCGCCGCGCATGATCTCGCGCGCCGAGGCGCAGACCGCGTAGAGCTCCTCGCGCGGCACGACGTCCTCGTGGGCGGCGATCTGCAGCACCGAGTCGGCCGACGTGTAGACGATCAGCTCGCCGCCGCGCAGGTGCCGCTCGCCGAAGTCCTCGATCACCGCCGTCCCGCTGTAGGGGCGGTTGCAGAGGATCCCGCGGCCGGCGGCGCGGGCGAGCGCGCCGGTCACCTCGCCGGGGAAGCCCTCGGGGTAGGTGCGCAGCGGGTGCGGGGGGACGACGCCCATCAGCTCCCAGTGGCCGGAGATCGTGTCCTTGCCGGGGCCGAGCGGGTGGGCGCGCCCGTGCAGGACGGGGTTCGCGGCGGGCGGCACGCCGGCGAGCGGGAGGATCGAGCCGAGGCCGAGCGAGCCGAGCACCGGCAGGTCGAGTCCGCCGACCGCCTCGGCCACGTGGGCGAGCGTGTTGGCGCCGGCGTCGCCGTAGGACGCGGCGTCCGGCAGGGCGCCGGCGCCGCACGCGTCGAGCACGATCACGAAGGCCCGCCGGCTCATGGCGGGCGATTCTGTCAGCCGTCCCGCGCGCGGGGATGCGCGTCGAAGTAGACGTCCTTGAGCCGCTCGGCGGAAAGATGCGTGTAGAGCTGCGTGGTCGCGATGTCGGCGTGGCCGAGCATCTCCTGCAGCGAGCGCAGGTCGCAGCCGCCGGCCAGCAGGTGGGTGGCGAACGTGTGGCGCAGCGTGTGCGGGCTCATCTTCTGCTCGAGCCCCGCGGCGCGGGCGTGGCGCTGGACGATCTTGTAGAGCCCCTGGCGCGTCAGCCCGCCGCCGCGCGCGTTGACGAAGAGCCGCGCCTCCAGCCGGTCGCCGACCAGGCGCGGCCGGCCGCGAGCGAGGTAGATCGCGACGGCGCGGGCGGCGGTCGAGCCGATCGGCACGATGCGCTCCTTGGCGCCCTTGCCGCGGGCGCGCAGCAGCCCGCTCTCGAGGTCGACGTCGCCCACCTCGAGCCCGATGGCCTCCGAGGCGCGCAGCCCGCAGGCGTACATGAGCTCGAGCAGCGCCCGGTCGCGCAGCGCCGGCGGCTCGGTGCCCGACGGCCGGGCGAGCAGGTCCGAGACCTCGTCGCGGCTGAGCACCTGCGGCAGCTTGCGGCCCTTGCGGGCGGCGCGCAGGTTGACGGTCGGGTCGTCCTCGAGGATCCCCTGGCGGCGCAGGTGGCGGTAGAACGAGCGCAGGCAGGCGACCTTGCGCTGCAGCGTGGCGGGCGCCACCGGCGGCTTCTCGTCGCTGCCCGCGGCCAGCACGCCGACGAACGCGCTCAGCTCACCGTGACCCACGGCGAGCGCGTCGACGCCCTCGCGCTTGAGCCAGCCGCCGTACTGCAGGAGGTCCGAGCGGTAGGCCTCGAGCGTGTTGCGCGACAGGCCCCGCTCGAACTCCAGGTAGGCGAGGAAGTCGAGCACGAGGTGCTCGAGCGGTTGCGATGACGCGGGGACGACGGCCATGGCCCTCCCTGCTTCGCCGCGGCGGGCGCCGCGCCTGCGCGGTGCAAGCGGGCTGTCAGCGGCGGGCGGCCGGCGCGCGGGCGGACGGAATGCGCAGCGCGGCGAGCGCGGCGCGCGCGGCGGCCTCGTCGATCGCCGCCTCGGGCCGCCCCAGCAGGTAGCCCTGGGCACCGCGCACGCGGGCCTCCGCGTCCTCGTGCAGACGGGCCTCGGAGGCCACGAAGGCGAGCAGGTCCTGGGTCTCGATGCCCTCGGCGATGACGTAGGCGCCGACCTCGCGCGCGAACGTGACGATCGCGAGCAGCACGGCCCGCGCGCCGCGGTCGGACGGGGCGGCCTGGACGACGCCGCGGTCGATCTTCACGTAGTCGACGGCGAGCTCGCGCAGCATCTCCAGCCCGGCGTTGCCCGAGCCGACGTCGTCGAGCGCGACCCCGAAGCCGAGCTCGCGCAGCCGCGCGGCCTCCGCCATCACCGCGGGGAGTCGCGCCTCCGAGCGCTCCGTCACCTCGAGCACCACGCGCTCGGGGCTGAGGCCCGCGGCGCGGACCTCGCGCGGCAGCGCGTCGTCGGCCAGCGCACCGCGCTCGAGCGTCTGCGGCGCGACGTTGAGGAACAGCACGGCGCCATCGGGCAGGTCGGCCGCTCGGCGCAGGGCGGCGGCGCGGCACAGCGCGTCGAGCTCGTGGGCGCGGCCGAGGCGGTCGGCGACCTCGAAGGCCTCGCCCGGTCCGTCGAGGCCGTGCAGGTCGAGTGGGCGGGCGAGCGCCTCGACGCTCATGATCTCCCCACGCTCGAGGTCCCAGATCGGCTGCAGGGCGGCCTCGACGCGGCCCTCGGCGAGCAGCCGGCGCAGCGCCCGGGCCTTGTCGATCGTCACGACCGGCGTCGCGGCGGCATCGAGCTCGCTCGCGCCCACCACCGCGTCGCCGCCGCGGCGCTTGGCCTCATAGAGCGCCGCATCGGCCCGCTCCCACGGGGACTCGGGCTCGCTCGGGGACGCGACGCCCGAGGCGAAGCCGATGCTCACGGTCGCGTCGCCCAGGCGGGTCGCCGCGGCCTCGCGGACGCGCTCGAGCGCGATCCGGGCGCCGGTCTCGTCGGTGCCGGGCAGGAGCACCGCGAACTCGTCCCCGCCGAGGCGGAAGGCGCGGTCGCAGACACGCCCGGCGCGCAGGATGGCGGCAAGCCGGACGAGGATCCGGTCGCCGTGACGATGGCCGTGGTGGTCGTTGACGAACTTGAAGCCGTCGATGTCGACGACGGCGACCGAGAGCGGCTGCCGCAGGCGGGAGGAGAGCGCCGCCTCGCGCGCGAGGCCGTCCTTGAACTCGCGGTGGTTGTCGAGGTCGGTGAGGCCGTCGCGGCGGGCGCGGTGCAGCGCGGCGCGGTAGAGGCGGTCGATGCGCCGGCCGCTGATCAGGTAGAAGACGACCACCGCGAGGCCGAGCGTCAGCACGAGGAAGACGATGAGCTGGGCGCGGAGCTTGGCGATCGTGTTCGAGGCGAGGGCCCGGCTGCGCTCGATCTCGAAGGCCATTCGCTCCCCGCCGAGCGTCACGGGCAGGATGTAGGAGACCCGCCGGCCGTCCTCGGTGCCCGTCTCCCGGAGGCTCGGGACGCCGGCGAAGAAGCGCCCGGTGCGGGCCGACTCCCGGACCTCCGGCTCGCGCTCGTGCGCGCCGAGGTTGCGCGGGTCGGAGGCCGCGATCACGCGGCCGCGGGCGTCCGCGACGACGGCATCCTCGATCAGTGGGCGCGCGGCGATCGCGCTGAGGACCTCGGTGACCTCGTCCAGGGGCCGCTCGGTCCCCTCCGCCTCGGCGAAGGCGCGCTCGATGGTGCGCGCGTCGGACTCGTGGATCTGCGCGTGCTCGTGGACGAGCTCGTCGAGCACGCGATCGGCGACGAGGAGGTACTGGCCGGCACCCACGAGCGTCAGCGTCGCCACCAGGGTGACGAGCATGCGAGCGGTCACGCTCTCGCTGAGAATCCGGCGCACGGACCGGTGATCGGCTGCGAGGGTGCCAGCTTGAGACGCCGTCAGCCGCGGCGCGCACGCAGCGCGAGCAGGCCGATCAGCGTCTTGGCGTCGTGGACCTCGGCGATCAGGGCGTCGAGCTCCGAGAGCGGCCACCGCACGGCCTCGATCCGGTCCGCGTCGTCCGCCGGCGGGCGCTCGTCGACGTCCGTGACGCCGGTCGCCAGGAACACGTGGACCTCCTCGTCGGTGAAGCCCGGCGACGTGTAGCAGCGGTGCAGCAGCTCCCAGTGCTCGGCCTGCTTGCCGATCTCCTCGGCCAGCTCGCGCCGGGCGCACTCGAGCGGGGTCTCGCCCGGCTCGTCGAGCTTGCCCGCCGGGACCTCCAGCAGGTCCTCGACGCCGACGGCCTCGCGCGGCTGGCGCACGAGCCAGACCTGCTCGTCCTCGACCGCCACGATGCCCACCGCGCCCGGGTGGGCCACGATCTCGCGGGTGACCTCCTGGTCGCCGTGGCGGTAGGTGTCGACGCGGACCGCGAGCATCTTCCCCTGCCACGCGACCTCGCTGTGGGCGCGGTCCATGGCCGCCTACGGTACCTCGCGCGCCGCGGCCGCGAGGACACTCCCGGCCGCGAGGGCGGCGGCGAAGAAGTCGGGGTCCTCGGCGAGCGTGCGGCCCATCGTGCGCGCCGGCAGCCCGGAGGCGGCGTAGGCGTCGAGCTCCGCCGCGCCGCGGCGCCACTCGTGCCGGCCCAGCCCAGGCTCGGGCCGCCCGTCCGGCGTCGCCACCACGAACGGGACGAGCGCGAGCTCGAGCATGGTGCGCGTGTGGTGGGAGAGCCCGCGGTGGCGGGGCCGCGGGTCGGCGGCCGAGCGGCGCGGGGCGACGACGACGCGGCAGCCGAGCGCCGCGGCGGTGTGGGCGGAGTCGAGCGCCACCAACCCGCCGTGCCCGAGCGCCGTGCCCGACCCGAGGATGCCGGGGCCCGGCGCGGACACCGCGGCGTGCCAGTGGAGGGCCGCGAACCCGTGCTGGAGCGCGCCCGCGGTGGTGATCGCCTCGCCCTCCCCGCCGTAGGCCGGGCCCGCGGTCACGTGGCCGGCCAGGAGGCCGAGCTCGCGCAGCAGGCGGACGACCTCCGAGAGCCCGCCCGGGAGCGCGCCGCCCGCGGTCTGCACGTAGCCGAGGCGCGCGCCGGGCGCGGCGCGCTGGAACGCCCAGGCGAGCGGGGCGAGCTGCCCGTGCAGGAAGCACACGCCGACCGGCGCGCCCGTCGGCAGCCGCCCCGCCGCTGCCGAGGCCGCGGGGGCGGCCGGCGCCTGGGGCGCCGTGCCGGGTGCGGGCGCGCTCGCCTCCACCGGGTGCACGGCGTGCTGGAGGCTCGTGTAGTTGAGCTTCATCACGTGCGCGCCGGGCTCGCCCTCGCCGCGCAGGCCGCGGGTGAGGTTGACATGGACGAGGTCGTAGCCGCCGGAGCCGAGGTCGAGGTCGACCGCGGCCACGTTGACGACGACGTCGTCGCCCATGTGGGCGGCGCCGATCAGGGCGACGTCGGCGAGGGCCCGCCGCCGGTCGCCGCCGAGCCGGACCTCGAGCTGCTGCATCGGCCCGCGGGGGTCGCCCGCGGCCAGGACGACGCCCCGCCGCAGACGCAGCATCAGGCCGTCGCCGCCTCCTCGAGCAGGGCGAGCGTCACGTCGAGCATGCCGTCCAGTGCGTCGACGGACACGCGCTCGGTCGGCTCGTGGTTGCGTTCGGTGCCGTTGGCGAGGTTCACGCAGGTCAGGCCGGCGGCCTGCAGGACGTTGGCGTCGGAGGCGCCGCCGGTGGTGATGCGCGCCGGGGTGTAGCCGCACGCGGTGAGCGCCGCCTCGGCCGCGACCACCGCCGGCTCCGAGGGGCGCTGGCGGTAGCCGGGAAACAGCTTCTCGCACGTGACGTCGACGTCGCACTCGGCCATCGCGGCGCCGTCGTGGACGGCGTCGACCATGCGGGCGACCTGCTTGTCGGCCAGGTCGGGGTCCACCGAGCGCGCCTCGGCGAGCAGCCGGCAGCGCTCGGGGATGACGTTCGTGGAGCCCACCCCGCCCTGCAGCCAGCCGACGTTCGCGGTGGTCTGGTCGTCGATGCGCCCGAGCGGCATCGACGTGACGGCGTGGGCGGCGGCGAGGATCGCGCTGCGGCCCTCCTCGGGCCGGATGCCCGCATGCGCCGCGCGCCCGTGGAAGTCGGCCGCGATGCGGTAGTAGGTGGGCGAGGCGACGACGACCTCGCCGATCGGCGACGCGTGGTCGAAGACGTAGCCGAAGTCCGCGCGCAGGAGGCTCGCGTCGAACGCCTTGGCGCCCAGCAGCCCGTTCTCCTCGGCGACCGTGAACAGCAGCTCGATCCCGACCGGCGCGCCTTCGACGGCGGCGCGCCGGGCCGCCGCGAGCATCACGGCGATGGCGGCCTTGTTGTCCGCACCGAGGATCGTGTCGTTGGCGTTCTCCCAGCCGCCGTCGACGAGCACGGGCTCGATGGGCCCCGACGGCTCGACGGTGTCGAGGTGGGCGCACAGCAGGATCGTGCGCTGATCGGTACCCGCCCGAGGCTCGATGCGGGCCAGCAGGTTGCCGCTCCCCGCCCGGGCGGGCCCGGCGGCGTCGTCCTCCGAGACCTCGAGGCCCATGCCGCGCAGCTCGGCGGCGACGTGGTCGGCGCACGCACGCTCGTGGCCGAACGGGCTGGGGATGCGGCAGAGCGCCGCGAAGGTGTCGGCGAGCCGCGCCCGCTCGGCCTCGCTGGCGCGCCTCAACGGTGCTGGAAGCGCCGCGACCCCGTGGCCCCGACCTCCTCGGCCTCGGCGGCCTCCTGCGCCGCCTCGGCCGGCCGGCGCTCCAGCGCGCGCTCGAGCGCCGCGCCGACGAAGTCGCGGAACAGCGGGGCCGGGCGCTCCGGCCGCGACTTGAACTCGGGGTGGAACTGCGAGGCGACGAAGAACGGGTGGTCCGCGACCTCGATGATCTCCACCAGGCGCTCGTCGGGCGAGGTGCCGGAGATCACGAGGCCGGCGGCCTCCAGGCGCCTGCGCAGGAAGTTGTTGACCTCGTAGCGATGCCGGTGGCGCTCGTAGATGACGGCCTCGCCGTAGGTCTCGCGGGCCCGCGTGTCCGGGTGGAGCTTGATCGGGTCCGCCCCGAGGCGCATCGTGCCGCCCATGTCGGCGACCTCCTTCTGCTCGGGCAGGAGGTCGATGACGGGATAGGGCGTCTCGGGGTCGAACTCGGTCGAGTTCGCGCCGTCCATGCCGACGACCTGGCGCGCGAAGTCGGCCACCGCCATCTGCATCCCCAGGCAGACGCCGAGGAAGGGGATGCGGGACGTGCGGGCGATCCCCGCGGCGGCGATCTTGCCCTCGATGCCGCGCACGCCGAAGCCGCCGGGGATGAGGATGCCGTCCGCCTCGGTGAGCCGGCGGCGCACCTCGTCGTCGCCGAGCGACTCGGAGTCCACCCAGTCGATCTCGATCGCGCAGCCGTGCAGGAAGCCCGAGTGGCGCAGCGCCTCGACGACCGACAGGTAGGCGTCCTCCAGTGCGACGTACTTGCCGACCAGCGCGATCCGCACCGGCTGGCGGGCCTGGGCCTCGCCGGCTCGCCGCACGAGCCGCTCCCAGTCCCCGAGCGCCGGCGGGTCCGCCTCGAGGCCGAAGTGGTCGATCACGAAGTCGTCCACGCCCTCGGCGCGGAAGAACAGCGGGACCTTGTAGATGTTGTCGACGTCGCGGGCGGAGACGATCGCGTCGGCCGGCAGCGAGGCGAACAGCGCGATCTTCTTGCGCAGGTCCTGCGGCAGCCCGCTCTCGGACCGGCAGACCACCATGTCCGGCTGGATGCCGATGCGGCGCAGCTCGTTGACGGAGTGCTGCGTCGGCTTGGTCTTCAGCTCGCCGGCGTGGCCGATGTAGGGCACGAGCGTGAGGTGGATGTACATGCACCGGCGGCGGCCCACGTCCACGGGGAACTGCCGGATGGCCTCGAGGAACGGGAGCGACTCGATGTCGCCCACCGTGCCGCCGATCTCGGTGATCACCACGTCGACGTCCTGGCTCTCGGCGATCAGCTTGACGCGGTGCTTGATCTCGTCCGTGATGTGCGGCACGACCTGGACCGTGCCGCCCAGGTAGTCGCCCCGCCGCTCCTTGCGGATGACCGAGTTGTAGATCGCCCCCGCGGTGACGTTGGAGCCGCGGGAGGTGTTCGAGTCCGTGAAGCGCTCGTAGTGCCCGAGATCCAGATCGGTCTCGGCGCCGTCCTCGGTCACGAACACCTCGCCGTGCTGGAACGGCGACATCGTGCCGGGATCGATGTTGATGTAGGGATCGAACTTCTGCAGCGCCACACGCAGCCCGCGGGAGACGAGCAGCCGGCCGATCGAGGCCGCGGCGATGCCCTTCCCCAGAGAGCTGACGACGCCGCCGGTGACGAAGATGAAACGGGTTCGCGAACGAGACTCAGGCATCGGACCTCCTGCCCAGCGAGTCTAGAGCGCGCAGCGGCGGGACCCGGTCGATCGCCGCTGTGAGCGACCGAAACTCCCCGAAGATGGTGAGAGCGGCCATGACGGCCGCGGCGACGGCCTGTCCGGCCGTGTCCAGGGCCAGCACGAGCCACAGCCCCGCCATCGCGCCGAGGAGGTTCGAGCCGGTGTCGCCGAGCATCGCCCGCTCCCGCAGGTCGTAGGCGCCGACGACCAGCAGCGGTCCGGCGAACAGGCCGATGCCGCGCAGCGGCTCGAGGGTCGCGGTGCCCGCGAGGAGCCCCGCGGCGAGCAGCGCGAACGCCTTGACCGAGCGGCCGGGCCGCAGGTCGAGCAGGTTGAAGAGGTTGGTCGCGAGCACGACCACGAGCACCGCGAGCAGGTACTCCCCGGCGGGCAGGCCGGCGCCGGCGAGCGCGGCGAGGGCCAGCGCCACGGTCCCGGCCGCCTTCAGCGCGCCGGTCGAGAAGCCGCCGCGCAGCACGGCTGCGCCGTGGCCGCGCCAGCCTCGCGGCTCGGCGGCGAGCAGGTCGTCGAGGAGGCCGAGGAATGCGACGCCGAAGCCGAGCAGCAGGGCGGCGCCGACCGGGTCGATCCCGGCGGCGCCCGCCGGGCCGAGCACGTCCCACGCCCCGAGCGCGTCAGCGCGGCCAGGGGCCCGAGCGCGACGAGGGTCGCCGCCACCGCGAGCACGCCGGCCAGGAACGGCAGCGCGGCTCCGCGCCAGTTCGGAAGGTGACCGCGCCGGCGCCCCCGAGCGGCGCGGAAGGTGAACGCGCCGGCGCCGCCGAGCGGCGCGCCGCTGCGGCGAGGCGGGGCCACGCCGGGCGGGTCGGGCCGGGGCGGGCCCACGGAGCGCCGACCCACGGCGGCGTCACGGCTCAGGCGGCGCGCAGCAGCTCGCGAGCGTGCTTGCGCGCCGCCCGGTCCTCGTCCCCCGCGCCGAGCATGCGCACGATCTCCTCCACCACGGCGCCCCGGTCGAGCTCGCTGACCGTGGTGCAGGCCGTGTCGCCCGAGGTGTCCTTGACGATCGTGAAGTGGCGGTCGGCCAGCGAGGCGATCTGGGGCAGATGGGTGATGCAGAGCAGCTGGCGGGCCTCCGCGAGCGCACCGAGCTGCTCGCCGACGGCGCGCGCGGTCTGGCCGCCGATGCCGGCGTCGACCTCGTCGAAGACCAGCGTCGGCGGCCCCGCCTCGGCGGCGACGCTCATCAGCGCGAGCATCACGCGCGACAGCTCGCCGCCGGAGGCCGTCTCGCGCAACGGGCCCGCGGGCACGCCGGGGTTCGGCGCGATCAGGAACTCCACCTCGTCGCCGCCGGACGGCCCGGGCTCGGGGCGCTCGGACAGCGCCGCCTCGAACGTCGCGCCCTCCATCGCCAGCGCCGCCAGACGCTCGCGGACCGCCGCGCCGAGCCCCTCCGCCGCCGCGACGCGGGCCTTCCGCAGCGCGACAGCGCCCTTCGACAGCTCGGACCGGGCCGCCGCCAGCTCCGCCTCGGCGGCCTCGATCGCCTCCTCGGCGCCCGCCAGCTCGTCGCGGCGCTGCCGGCAGCTCTCGGCATGGGCGAGCACCGCCGCGAGCGTGCCGCCGTGCTTGCGCTTCAGGCGCTCGAAGACCGCCAGGCGCTCCTCGATCTCGTCGAGCCGGCCGCCGCCGCCGGCGGCTCCCTCGACGCCCTCGCCGTAGCGCCGCAGCTCGCCCGCGAGGTCCTCGGCCTCCAGCGCCAGCGCGCGTAGGCGCTCGCCCAGCGCGTCGAGCTCCGCGTCGATCCCCGCGACGGCGTCCAGCCCCGCGGCCGCGCTCGCGAGCGCCCCCACGGCGCCCTCGCCGCCCTCGGCCGACAGCGCGCCGACGCCGCCCGCCGCCGCGCCCCGCAGCGCCTCGAGGTGGCGCAGGCGGGCCCGCTCGGCCTCGAGCGCCGCCTCCTCGTCCTCGGTGGGCGCGGCGGTGTCGATCTCCCCCAGCTCCCACTCGAGCAGGTCCAGCTCCCGGTCGCGCGCCCCGGCGCGGGCGCGCAGCGCCTCGAGCTCGCCGGCCAGCTCGCGCTCGCGTGCGTACAGGCCCGCGAACGCCGCCCGCCGGGCCGCCTGCTCCGGCCCGCAGAAGCCGTCCAGGATCTCGAGCTGGGCGGAGGCGAGCGTGAGCTTGCGGTGCTCGTGCTGGCCGTAGAACGACAGCAGGGCGCCGCCGACGTCCCGCAGGTCGGCCGCCGTGGCGCTGCGGCCGCCCAGGTAGGCCCGGGTACGCCCCTCCGCGCTCACGCGGCGGGCGAGGACGAGCTCCTCGGCGTCGGGCGGCAGCCGCTCCGCCAGCGAGTCCCGCAGCCCCGCGGGCAGCGCGAAGACCCCCTCGACGTAGGCCTCCGGCGCCCCCGGGCGCACGATCCCGGACCGCGGCTTGCCGCCCAGCAGCAGGTCCAGCGCGTGGGCCAGCACGGTCTTGCCCGCCCCGGTCTCCCCGGTGAGGACGTTGAGCCCGGGGCCGAGGCGGAGCTCGGCCCGCTCGATCAACAGGAGGTTCTCGACGCGCAGCTCGTAGAGCACGGACGACGGTCTACCAGCCGCCCCCGACGGACCGGCGCGCCGCGCCGCTCCCCTCCACGAAGTCGTGACGGTTCCGTGACGGCTAGTTCGCGAGCCGCCCGAACCGCTCGCGGAAGCGCTGGTAGAAGCTCGCGCCCGGCAGCTGGGCGAGCTGCGCGTAGTTGCGGCCGAACTCGACCGTGATGTCCTCCCCCGCCGGCAGCTCGAAGCCGGGGCGGCCGTCGACGTGGATGTCCACCGGCTCGGCGCGGCTGCGGTTGGACACCGTGAGGATGTCGTCGGGCGCGGCCACGAGCGCGCGGGCGGTCAGCGAGTGCGGGGCGATGAAGCTGACCACGAAGCCCTCCACGCCCCACGCCAGCACCGGGCCGCCGTTGGCGAGGTTGTAGCCCGTGGAGCCCGCCGGCGTGGCGACCACCAGCCCGTCGGAGCGCACCCGGCCGATCTCCTCCCCGCTCAGCGCGTATTCGAGATCGGCGACCCGCAGCCCCGTCTTGCGGTGCACCGAGACGTCGTTGATCGCCGTGCGCGACTCGCCGCCCTCCCACTCGACGCTGATCGTCGGCAGCGCGAGCGTCTCGTACTCCCCCGCGAACGCCCGCGCGAAGTGGGCCCCGAGCCCGTCGGGGTCGAGCGTCGCCAGGAAGCCGACCTCGCCGTAGTTGACGGCGAACACCGGGACGCCCGTGCCGGCGTACTCGCGCAGCGCGGTGAGGATCGTCCCGTCGCCGCCCAGCACGATCGCAAGGTCGACGTCGCGGGAGACCTCGGCGTCGGTCACGACCGACTCGCCGGCCTCCAGGCCGTGCTTGCTGGTCTCCCCCGCGTCGAAGCGCAGGGTCGCGCCCGCCTCCCGGGCGGCGTAGATCAGCGCGTGGACGCCGTCGGACGCGCCCTCGAGCTGGCGGTGGCTCATGACGGTCGCCGTGACGGTCACGGGTCGACCTCCAGCGCCGCGGCCTCGGGATCCTCAACCGCGCCCGGCCGGCCCGCCTCGGCCAGCCACGCGAACGTCTCGCGGTTGCCCGCCGGCCCCGGGAGCCGGGAGGACGCGAAGCCGAGCAGCGTGGCGCCGGCGGCGGTCGCGCACGCGGCGACCGAGACGAGCGCCGCCCGCCGGACCGCCGGGTCGCGCACGACACCGCCCTTCCCCACCGCGCCGCGGCCCGCCTCGAACTGCGGCTTGACCATCGCGAGGCAGTCGAAGCGCGGGGCGAGGCAGCCGAGCACGGCGGGCAGCACCTTCTCCAGCGAGATGAACGAGACGTCGAGCACGGCGAGGTCGGGCGCGTAGGGCAGCTGCTCGGGGGTCAGCGCGCGGGCGTTGACGCGCTCCATGACCGTCACGCGCGCGTCCTCGCGCAGCTTGTAGTCCAGCTCGCCGTAGGCGACGTCGAGCGCCACCACGTGCGCCGCGCCCCGTTGCAGCAGGCAGTCGGTGAAGCCGCCGGTCGAGGCGCCGACGTCGAGGCAGTGGCGCCCGGCGACCGCGACGCCCAGCGCGTCGAGCGCGTTGGAGAGCTTCACGCCGCCGCGCGAGACGAAGGGCGGCGGGGCGTCGACGGCCAGCTCGACCTCCGCGTCGACGAGCTGACCGGGCTTCTCCGCCCGGCGGCGACCGGGTCCGAGGTGGACGTCCCCCGCGATGACCGCCGCTGCCGCCCGCGACCGGGAGGCGAACAGGCCGCGCTCCGCCAGGAGGCTGTCGAGGCGGACCCTGGACACGGCGCGGAACGCTACCGATCGCGGCCGCACCGGCGTGCACTCGGGCCGTGAAGGCGCGACGCGCCGTCAGGCGCCCGCGAGCGAGCCGCGCAGGTCGAGCACCGCCGACTCGATCCGCTCGGCGATCTGCTCCGGCGTGAAGCCGACCTCCTCGTGCAGGAGCCGGGGCGCGCCGTGCGTGACGTAACGGTCCGGCAGCCCGACGCGGAGGATCCGCGGCGCCACGCCGACCTCGCTCAGGCACTCCCACACCGCGGTCCCGAAGCCGCCCGCCAGCACGCCCTCCTCGACGGTCACGAGCAGGTCGTGCTCCGCCGCGAGCTGCCCGAGCAGGCCGGCGTCGAGCGGCTTGGCGAAGCGGGCGTCGGCGACCGTCACCTCGAGCCCGTGGCCCGCGAGCAGGTCGGCCGCGCCGAGCGCCTTGCCGACGCCCGACCCGTAGCCCACGAGCGCCACCCGCTCGCCCTCGCGCAGGAGCTCGCCGGTCCCGAGCGGCAGGCGCTGCGGCGTGGCGGGCAGCGGCACGCCGACCGCCTCGCCGCGCGGGTAGCGGATCGCCACCGGGCCGGCGTCGTGGCGCAGGGCGGTGTGCAGCATGTGCACGAGCATCGCCTCGTCGCGCGGCGCCATCAGCGTGATGTTGGGCAGGCAGCGCAGGTAGGCGATGTCGAAGGCGCCGTGGTGCGTCGGCCCGTCGTCGCCGACCAGCCCGGCGCGGTCCAGGCAGAGCACGACCGGCAGCGACTGCAGGCACACGTCGTGGACGATCTGGTCGTACGCGCGCTGCAGGAAGGTCGAGTAGATGGCGGCCACCGGGCGGGCGCCCTGCAGCGCCAGCCCGGCCGCGAACAGCAGCGCCTGCTGCTCGGCGATGCCGACGTCGAAGTAGCGCTCGGGCATCGCCTTCTGCAGCGTGGAGAGCCCGGTGCCCGAGTTCATCGCGGCGGTGATCCCGACCACCCGCTCGTCGCGCTCGCACTCGCGGACCAGCGCGTCGCCGAAGACCTTCGTGTACTGCGGCGGCGCGTCCTTGCCCGCGGGCTTGGCCGGCGCGGGGACGCCCTGGGCGATCGACTTGGGCTTGGCGGCATGCCACTTCTCCATGCCCTCGAGCCCGCCGTCCTCGGCGGGGGCGAAGCCCTTGCCCTTCACGGTCGCCACGTGGACGACCACCGGGCGCTCCGCCTCGAAGGCGGCGCGCAGCGCGCGGCGCAGGGCGCGCACGTCGTGGCCGTCGACGATGCCCATGTAGGCCCAGTCGAGCTCCTCCCACCACAGGCCCGGCGCCCAGAAGGCCTTCATCGAGGCCTTGAGCTCGGGGCCGAGGCGCTCGAACGCCGCGCCGATGCCGCCCGGCAGCCTCGTGAGCCGCTCCTCGACGCCCTCGCGCGCCTTCCACAGGGTGTGGTCGAGCCGCATGCGGTTGAAGTAGTTCGACAGCGCGCCGACGTTCGGCGCGATCGACATGCCGTTGTCGTTGAGCACGACGACGATCGGCGTGCCCAGGCCGCCGGCCTGGTGGACGGCCTCGAAGGCCACGCCGCCGGTCATGGCGCCGTCGCCGATCACCGAGACGACCTTGCCGTCCTCGCCGTCGCCGCGGCGCATCGCCTCCTTGATCCCGACCGCGTAGCCGATCGAGGTCGAGGCGTGGCCGGCGCCCATGATGTCGTGCTCGGACTCGAAGATGGAGCAGAACGGCGCGAGCCCGCCGTACTTGCGGATCGTGTCCAGGCGGTCGCGGCGGCCGGTCAGGACCTTGTGCGGGTAGGCCTGGTGGCCGACGTCCCACAGCACCTTGTCGTGCGGCGAGTCCAGCAGCGAGTGGACGGCAACCGCGATCTCGCAGGAGCCGAGGTTCGCGCCGAAGTGGCCGCCGATCTCGCCGACGGTCTCGATCAGCGTGGCGCGGACCTCCTGCGCGAGCTGCTCGAGCTCGTCCTCGGAGAGGTCGTGGAGGTCCTGCGGGCGGTCGATGCGGTCAAGGATGCGGGGGGTCATGTCGGGCGGGTGTAGATGAAGTCGGTGATCTGCTCGAGCTCCGTGGCTCCGTCGGGCGCCGCCCTGGCGAGCGCGGCGCGGGCCTTCGCGTGGGACTCGGCGGCCAGGGCGCGGGCCTCCTCCAACCCGTAGCGGCTGACGTAGGTGAGCTTGCCGTGCCGCTCGTCGCTGCCCCGCGGCTTGCCCAGGGCATCGTCGGTGCCCGTCACGTCGAGGATGTCGTCGACGATCTGGAACAGCACCCCGAGCTCCGCGGCGAAGGCACGGAAGTGCGGCAGTCTAGACCCTCTGGCCTTCTCTCCGGTCAGGAGGAGTACGCACTCGATCGCCGCGCCGATCAGACGGCCGGTCTTGAGCTCGTGAAGCCGCCGCAACTTGACCGTTCCCCCCTCCTCGGCCAGGTTGCGCACGTCGATGTACTGGCCGCCGACCATCCCGTTGACGCCGGTGGCATCCGCGAGCTCGCACACGGCGGTGAGCACGTCGGCCGCCTCGCCGCCCTGCTCGTGAAGGATCAGGCGGAACGCCTCGGCATAGAGGCCGTCGCCCGCCAGGATCGCGACGTCCTCGCCGTAGCGCACGTGGCAGGTGGGACGGCCGCGGCGCAGCTCGTCGTCGTCCATGGCCGGCAGATCGTCGTGGATCAGCGAGTACGTGTGGATGAGCTCGAGCGCCGCCGCGAGCGGGAGGACCGAGCGCGGCTCGCGGCCCACCGCGCGCGCCGTGGCGAGCGCGAGCACGGGCCGGATGCGCTTGCCCCCGGCCATCAGGGAGTAGCGCATGGCCTCGTCGAGCCCGGCGGCGGCCGGCTCGCGCGCGAAGCGCAGCGACCCGAGGAACGCCTCGACCTCCTCGCGGAGGTGGTCCGGGTAGCCGGGCGCCGCGACGTCCGCCGTGACGTGCTCGCGGGTCGACATCAGATGGTTGTTTCCGCGGCCGCGCGGTCGACTGGTGGATGCCCCGTGGATGCCGGGTGCCGCACGCACGAGGGGCACAGTGGCCGTGGCCACGGGCCCCTCGGGTGGGTGGCGATCCGGCGCCGCGGGGCGCCGCCAGGCGATCGTGGGGTCGTGGAATCAGCCATCTACTGGCCCAGCGGCAGCTGACCGGCGTGTGCCGGCTGGGTGGCGCCGTCCGCGGCACGGGCGCGCCGGTCGAGCTCCGTGCCCGCGTCGGCGGCCAGTCGCGCGCACTCGTCGACGAGCGACGCGGCCCGCTCGGGCTCGAGGTCTCCGGCCCGCAGCTCGGCGGCCGCGAGCTCGAGACGGTCGATCAGGTCGTCCAGCGGGGTGCGATCCATGGCGGGCAGCCTACGTGTTCGAGTTCGCGGTCCGCCGCTCGCGCAGGACCGCGCCGAGGATGCCGTTGACGAAACCGGGGGCGTCGGCGCCGCAGAACGCCTTCGCGGCCTCCACCGCCTCGTCGATCGCGCCCTCGGGCGGGATCGGGGTGTCGCCCTCCACCAGGTCGGGGTGCAGCATCTCGAGCAGCGCGGTGCGGAGGATGGCCCGCTCGAGGGGCGCGATGCGCTCCACGCTCCACCCGGTGGCGTGGCGCTCGAGGTGGGCGTCGAGCGACTCGGCGTTGTCGCTCGTCGCATGCGCGAGCGCGCGCGTGAAGTGGCCCGCGTCGCCCTCGAAGAGCTCGTCGAGGGGCCGGCCGGTGAGGTCGTGCTGGTAGAGCGCGAAGACGGCGGCGCGGCGCTGGTCGGATCGGCGCATGGGCCGCCTGAGGGTAGCGGCGCCGGTCAGGCGCGCGACATGTACGCGCCCGAGCGCGTGTCGACCTTCACCCGGTCGCCGATGTTGACGAACAGCGGCACCTGGACGGTCGCCCCCGTCTCGAGGGTCGCGGGCTTGTTGCCGCCGCCCGAGGCCGTGTCGCCCCGGACCCCCGGCTCCGTGTGCGTGACCTCGAGCTCCACGGAGGCCGAGACCTGGACGTCCGACGGCGAGCCGTCGATGAACAGCAGGTCGACGCTCTCGCTCGGCTTGATCCACTTCAGCTGGTCCTCCACGGCCGTAGCCGGCAGCGGGATCTGCTCGAAGGACTGCTCGTCCATGAAGTGCGCCTCGGTCCCGTCGCTGTAGAGGAACTGCATCTTGCGGGCCTCGGTCCGGACCGGACGGAACTTCTCCCCGGCGCGGAACGTGCGGTCGATCACCGCGCCGTCGTTCGCGCGCCGCAGCTTCGTGCGCACGAACGCGCCGCCCTTGCCGGGCTTCACATGCTGGAACTCGAGGATCTTGAAGATCGTGCCTTCGACCTCGATGTGGTTGCCGTTCTTGAACTGGTTTGTCGAGATCACGTCCAGAGAGGCTACCCCGACAGCAGCGCCCGAAGCTCCGCTGCCAGCGCCCGCGGGTCGGCCGCCAGCTGCCGCCAGGTCACCCGCGCCACCCGCCACCCCGCCGCGAGCAGCGCGCGATCGCGGGCGCGGTCGCGGTCGAACGCGTGGCGCGGCGCGTGGGTGGCGTAGCCGTCGAGCTCGACGACGAGGCGCGGCCCGCGCCAGACGCAGTCGGCCTCGACCAGGCCGCCGGACACGGGGAGCGTCGCGTTGACCTCCGGGCGCGGCAGCCCGAAGGCGTCCAGGAAGCCGAGGAACCGATCCTCCAGCTCGCTGCGCGTGATCAGTGCGCCCACCTGCCCGGCTTCGAGGATGCGCCGCAGGGCGCCGGCGCCGCGCCGGCCGCCGTGCCGCCGGACGAGCTCGGCGAGCGCGACAGCGTCCCCGAGCCGGAGCACCTCGGCCTCGTTCACCGCGCGCTCGAGCTGCTGCGCGCCCACGACGGCCGCGAGATCGAGGAGCGTGCGCGCCGGCGTCGTGACCGGGATGCCGCGGACCGCCGTCACCTCGTCCTCGGCGAGCCGCGTGTGGTGGAGCCGGAGGCCGGGCCGCGAGCGCAGCGCCCGCGGCGCGGTGACCTCGATCCGGCCGGCGCCGGGACGGATGCCCCAGAGCGCGGCGGCGGAGCGGTGGCTGAGGACGGCGCCGGCGCCCGCGGCGAGCACGGCCGCGGTCCACCGGCCTTCGCGGGTCAGCACACGGTGGCCGACCGCGTAGACCCCGCGGTGCACGGCGTGGAGCCGGCCGCACTCCAGCCGGTGACCGATCGCCCGGCGACCGAGCCCGAGGTCGACGAGCTGAGCGCGGGCGACGACGCCGTGCTGGCGCTCGGCGAGCGCGGCGATCGCGCCGTCCACGCCGCGAACGCGACGTTCGGCCCGTTCAAGGGGCCGAAGTGCAGTCTCGCCGGGCACGGACCGATGGTGGCGCCCGCGGCGTGCCGTGGGACGCGCGGGATGTGACGTCTGTGCTCCGAATTCGCTCCCGCGCGGCCCATCGCTCGTGGGGAGAGCGTTGCAGGGCGGTGGGCGCGCGGATACGGTTAACGCGATGGTTAACGATCTCGCCGAGCTCGACCGCAGCTTCACCGCTCTCGCCCACCCCATCCGGCGCGCGATCGTGGAGCGCCTCGCCGAGGGACCGGCGACGGTGGGCGAGGCGACGCGGGGCGCAAACGTGTCCAAGCCCGCGATCAGCCGCCACCTGCGGGTGCTGGAGGACGCGGGCGTGATCGTCCGCACCATCGAGGGACGCACCCACCGCCTGCGGCTGGAGCCCGGGCCGCTGGAGGAGGCGACGGATTGGATGGCCCGCCAGCGGAGGCTGTGGGAGGGCAAGTTCGACGCGGTCGAGCGCTACCTGCAGGCGCGTCGAGACCCCAAGGAGGAGCGATGAGCGACACCGGGACGACCCTGCGCCTCGAGCGCGGCTTCGACGCGCCGCGCGAGGCCGTGTTCGACGCGTGGACCAGCCCCGAGGTGCTGCGGCAGTGGTGGGCGGCCGGCACGGGGTGGTCGACGCCGGTGGCCGAGGTCGACCTCCGCGTCGGCGGCCGCTACCGCCTCTCGATGCAGGACCCCGGGGCGACCGCGCCGTACACGGTGGTCGGCGAGTACGTCGAGGTCCGGCGCCCGGAGCGGCTGAGCTACACGTGGTCGTGGGAGGGCGACCCCGTCGAGCAGGCGGGCAGCCGCGACACGCTGGTCGTCGTCGAGTTCCACGAGGACGGCGGCGGCACGAAGGTCGTCCTCACCCACAGCGGATTCGCCGGGCCGGAGGTCCTCGCCCAGCACGAGCACGGCTGGCACGCGTGCCTGGACAACCTCGCGACCGCGGTCTTCTCCCCCTCACGACGGTGATGCAGGTCGCGGTCGAGCAGCGCGTCCGGCGGACGCCCGGCGAGGTGGCCGCCTTCGCCATGAACCCCGCCAACGACCGGCAGTGGATCGGGGCGCTGCGCTCCGTCCGCACCCTCACCGACGGGCCGGTGGGCCCGGGCACGCGGGTGGAGCGGGTCGCCGGGTTCCTCGGCCGGCGCATCCGCTACGTCAACGAGATCACCGAGTACGAGCCCGGCCGGCGCCTTGCGATGCGCTCGGTCGAGGCGCCCTTCCCCATGACCGTCGCCTACGACTTCGAGCCCGGCGACGGCGGCGGCACACTCGTCCGCATCACCGCCGGCGGCGACCCCGGCCGGGTCTTCGCGCTCGCCGGGCCGCTCCTCCCCACGCTCGTCAAGCGCGGGATCCGGCGCGACCTCACGACGCTGAGGCGGCGGCTCGAGGGCTGAGCGTCAGGGCGCGATCCGCTCGGCCAGGCGCTCGGCCACGGCCATCGTGGTGAGGTTCGTGTTCGCGCGCGGGATCGTCGGCATGACCGAGGCATCGGCGACGGAGAGCCCGTCGACCCCGTACACCCGGCCGTCGCCGTCGACCACCCGGCCGATCGCGCAGGTCCCCACGGGATGGAAGAAGCCGCGGACCTCGGCGAGGACGTGGGTCCGGGCGTCGACGCCCGCCCCCGGCCGGATCTCGCGCGACACGTAGGGCGCGAGCCGGTCGTCGGCCGCGAGCGCACGCACCGCCTCGACCCCCTCGACCAGCGTGTCGATGTCGCGCTCGTCGCCCAGGAACCCGTGGTCGACGGCGAGCGGCGCCCGCGGATCGCGAGAGGTGAGGCGGACCGACCCGCGCGAATGAGGCTTCATCGCGAAGGCGGCGGCGCTGAGCTCGTAGCCGCCGGGCACCGGATCGACGGCCGGGAACACGAACACGTCCCAGACGTCCGGCGGGCACGCCGCGCTGCTCAGCGCCGCGGTGACCTGGCCCATGAACAGCGGCCGTGTGGCCTCGAAGGCGGCGGTCTCGCGCTCCAGCGCAGGCGTCGGAGCGAACCCCAGCCCGATGCCGACGTGGTCCGCGAGCCCATCCCCCACCGGCAGCCCGCGGTCGGGACCGATCCCGCTGCGCAACAGGATCCCCGGCGACCCGTAGGCGCCCGCGGCGAGCACCACGTGCTCCGCGCGCACCTCGCCGCCCGTCGTCGCGACGCCGACCGCGCGGTCCCCTGACAGCAGCACGCGGTCGACGGTCGCGTCAGCGAGGATCTCGAGGCGCTCGCGCACCGGGTCCAGGTAGGCGAACGCGGCATTCCAGCGCACGGTCCCGACGGCGTTGACCGGGTGCACGATCGCGTCGGCCCCGGCCGCCGCGGCGAACGCGCGGTGCCACGGGCTGAGCTCCTCCGCCTCGAACCGGCGGACGCGCAGCGCGCGCTCGACCCGCGTCAGGTACGGCTCGATCGCCGCGTGGCTCCAGCCGTGACCCCACTCGTCGTAGTCGGACGGGGCGCCCGGGATCACGATGCACGCGTTGTGGGCCGAGCAGCCGCCGAGGATCCGCGCCCGCAGCTGCGAGCGATCCTCGCGCTCGCGCTCCCACGCGTGGGAGAACGCGAGCCGGCGGGCGTCGAGGATGTCCGCGGGCCAGCGCCCCTCGACGTAGGGCCCGTAGTCCGGCCCCGCCTCGACCAGGCACACCCGGCGGCCGCGCTCGCTCAGCCGCGCGGCCAGCACGCACCCCGCGGAGCCCCCGCCGGCCACGACGACGTCGAAGCTCGCCGGGCGCGCCACCACTCCGCCCCCGGCCTCAGCCCTCCGGGCCGGCCAACAGCTCGTCGACCGCGTACTGGTCGGCCTCGAAGATCGAGATCTCGACGATCTCCTCCCCGCGCACGCGGTAGACGTTGGCGCGCCGGATCTCGACGGCGCGGCCGTCGAGGTGGAAGCGCTCGCGCACGATCAGCGCGACGCGCTCGTCGCCGGCGAGCATGTCGATCAGCTCGAGCTCCACCTCGGCGTCATGCGAGCGGGCGCGGGCCTGCTCGATGTAGTCCATCGCGACATCGCGCCCCCGGTGCTCGCCGGCGAACGGCGAGCGGCCCGGGATGTGCAGGACGATGTCCTCCGCGAAGAAGCCGGACGCGGTCTCCCAGTCGCCGCGGCGGGCGGCGTCGACATAGCGGCGCATGAGGTCGATCGGGGCCACGGCGTCGGTCGCAGTATCCGAGATCGGACCCGGGCGGGCAAACGGGCCGATACGGTCGCATCGTGAACGGCTACGGCGAGGACCTTGCGAGCATCCACGACGAGGGGTTCTCCGAGCTGGCCGCGCTGGCGGCGGCGCGGGTTCTCGACCTGCTGCGCGACAACGGCATCGACTCCGGGCTGATCGTCGAGCTGGGCTGCGGCGGCGGGGTGTCGGCGCGCCGCTTCATCGTCGCGGGCTATCAGGTGCTCGGGATCGACAACTCGCCCGCGATGATCGAGATGGCACGGCAGCGCGTGCCCGCCGCCCGCTTCCGGACCGGGTCCTTCCTCGACGCTCCGCTGCCCGCGTGCGCGGCGATCACCGCGATCGGCGAGGTGCTCAACTACCGCCTCGACCCGGACCTCGACGATGCCGCGCTGCCCGCGCTCTACCGCCGCGCCTACGACGCGCTCCAGCCCGGCGGGCTGTTCATCTTCGACCTCGCCGGGCCGGGGCGGGTCCCCGGCGGGGCGCCCGTGCGCTACTGGTCGGCGGGCCCGGACTGGGCCGTGCTCGCCGAGTCCGAGGAGGACTCCGCGCGGCGTCTGCTGACGCGCCGGATCACGACCTTCCGGGATGCCGGGGACGGCTACCGGCGGGGCGAGGAGGTCCACATCCAGCGCCTCTATCCCCCCGCCGAGGTGCTCGCGGACCTCGGCGCGGCGGGCTTCTTCGCGCGCGACATGCCCGGCTACGGCTTCGGCCGCTTCGCGCCCGGGCACAACGTGTTCATCGCCGAGCGTTCACCATCGTGAACGAATCCGTGCACTCTGGTGAACACCGATGCTCCAGCGCCTCGGTGACACCCTCCGCGACGCCCGCGGCCGGCGCGGCCTCTCGCTGCAGGCCGCCGGCGACGCCGCGCAGATCTCGACCGGCTACCTCCACAAGCTCGAGGCCGGGCGCGTGGGCAGCCCCTCGCCGCGCGTGCTCCAGCGGCTGGCCGGCGTGCTCGGCGTGCCGTACTGGACGCTGATGGAGCAGGCGGGGTACCTCGAGCCGCGCCTCCGCCGGGACGCGGACCCGACCCGGGAGGACCCCATGCCCGCCACGCCGCCCACCAACCAGGAGCTCGCGCGGCTCCTCGCGGCCATCCGCGACGACCTCGCCCGCCTGCAGGCGCGCCAGGAGGACCTGGCGCGCGTGGTGGAGCGGGCGCTCGAGCGCGACCGCGCGTAGACCGCTCAGGCCTCGCGCGGCCGGGCCGCTACTGCAGGACCCAGAAGTTCGGCGAGCCGTCGCTCGGCGCCCACGAGCCCTTGATCACCGGGCAGGTGCGCGAGCCGCGGTCGGGCAGGCACGGGTTGAACGGGTTCACGCGGGCGTGCGCGGGGCTCGGGTTCGGGTTCTCGGTGTCGGCGTCCTCGCTCAGGACGCACAGGCCCTTCGCGGCGTCCCAGTCGGGGCCGCGGTAGCCGCGGGCGGCCTCCATGCGGCTGAGCTCCATCGAGTTGGGGATGTCGTCGTGGTCCTGGTCGTCCGCGCCGTCGCGCACGCCGTCGCCGTCGGTGTCGGGGTCCATGAGGTCCGTCGCGCCGTAGTCGATGTGGAACGCGCCCTCGCCGGAGTAGCAGGAGCTCCAGTAGCTCGGGAGCATCCGGCCGTGGGCCTCGTCGTAGTTGCTGAGCCCGTCGGCGTCCTCGTCGCGCTCGTCGTCGGAGAGCACACCGTTGCCGTCGCGGTCGAAGAGGCTCGTCTCGTACGACGCCACCGTGCCGTCGCGGTTGGCGTCGCGCAGGTCGAAGGTGCCGCCCGACGACCCGTCCACCGGGCGCAGGAGGACCCGCAGGTACCCGGCCGTCGCGGCCCAGGAGAGGAACTCGGACTCCTTGGCGTAGCCCGCCGCGTAGAGGTTCGGGACGCGCCGGCCGTCGGACCCGCGGTAGAAGACCGAGTACTGCTCGCCGTCGGAGTAGTTGAGGGCATCCAGGCCGTGGGCCGGGGTGCCGTACTTGATCCACAGCCCGTACTCCTCGGCCAGCGTCAGCGAGTCGCCGTCGAAGTCGGTGCCCGAGTCCGCGTACAGCGCGTTCGGGAAGGGCCGCTTGCCCGGGTAGGGCAGGAACTGGTTGGGCTCCTGGTGCTCGTCGTCGTTGAGGTCGAGCGCGGAGCGGTACTCGTAGCCGTCGGTCACGGCGTCGCCGTCGCTGTCCGCGACGCACGGGTCGGTGCCGAGCTTGGCCTCGAGGGTGTCTGCCAGCAGGTCGTTGTCGTCGTCGGCGTCCTTGCGGTTGACGAGCTTGTCGCCGTCGCAGTCGGCCTCGGGCGGCGCGGCGGGCGGGCCGACGAGCGGCGAGAGGCCCGTGCTGGTGTAGCGCTTGCCGAGGCGGCTGCCGAGGACGCGCAGGCGGAAGCGGGTCGCCACCTGGCGGCCCTTGACGGTCTTCAGCGAGCCGGCGAGCTTGTCCGGGAGCACGACCTTGAGCATCTTGGCCGTGCTCAGGCGCGCCTTGACGAACACGGGGCGCTTGCCCTCGCGCTTGAAGACCACGAAGTTCTTGTTGCGCCCACGACGGAAGCTCTTCCCGCGCAGCTCGAGCTCCTGGCCGACCACGAGCCGCTTCGGCGTGACCTTGCGGATCACCGGCGCCTTGCCGGCGGCCGCGTGGGCGTCGGCGGTGGCCAGGGCGGAGACGAGGAGCGCAGCCAGCGCAGCCATCCAGGCGACGCGGCGCAGCGGGAGGATGCGGGCAGAGAGTTCCATCCGCCCGGATATCGGCGCGAGCCGGGCGGTCTTGAGGGTCCGCGTCAGCCGACGGTGCGCAGCGCCTTCGGGGCGCCGCTGAGCACGTCGCAGCCGTCCTCGGTGACGACCACGAGGTCCTCGATGCGCGCGCCCGAGAGGCCCGGGACGTACACGCCCGGCTCGACCGTGACGACGTTGCCGGCCACGAGCGCGTCGGTACCGGTCGGGCTCAGCCGCGGCGCCTCGTGGACCTCGAGCCCGACGCCGTGGCCGAGCCCGTGGCCGAAGTGGTCGCCGTGGCCCGCGGCGGCGATGATCTCGCGCGCGACGGCGTCGATCTCCTCGCCCGTCGGGCCCGCGCGCACCGCGGCCAGCGCGGTCTCCTGGGCGCGCAGCACGAGCGCATGGATCTCGGCGAGCGCGTCGGGCAGCTCGCCGGTCGCCCAGGTGCGCGTGCAGTCCGAGCAGTAGCCGTCGAGCCGGCACCCCAGGTCGAGCGTCACGAGCGTGCCGGCCGGGATCGGCACGTCGCGCGGCGTCGCGTGCGGCAGCGCGCCGTTCTCGGCGGCCGCGACGATCGACGGGAAGCTCGGGTCCTCCGCGCCGCGCAGGCGCATCTCGTGCTCGAGCGCCAGCGCGACCTCCCGCTCGGTCCGCCCCACCAGGCCCTGCTCCTCGACCCAGGCGTAGATGTCGTCGGCCAGCGCCGCGGCCGCGCGGATCCGCTCGATCTCCCCCGGCTCCTTGACCGCGCGCTCGGCCTCCACCAGCCCGCCGGCGGGCACGAGCTCGATCCGCTCGGGGACGACCTCCCGCAGCCGCCGGTGGGCGCGCACGGTCACGTGGCCGTCGTCGAAGCCCAGGCGCAGCTCGCCCGGCGGCCAGTCCTCCGCCAGCGCGGTCATGAAGTCCTGCGGCCCGCGCTCGACCTCGAAGCCCTCCACCTCGTGGCCCGCCTGCTCGACGTAGCGGAAGTCGGTCACGAAGCGGCGGAGGTCGGGCCCGATCACCGCCATCGCGTTGGTGCCCGTGAACCCCGTGAGGTAGCGGACGTTGGTGAGGTCGGTGACGAGGAGGAGGTCGATCTCCTTCTCGGGGAAGCGGGCGACGACCCGTTCGGCGCGCGTCACCACGCCGCCTTGAGCCGCTCGAGGGCCTCGCGGTAGCCGTCGACGCCCTTGCCGGCGACCGTGGCCACGCACAGCTCGCGGATCACCGAGGTGTGGCGGAACGCCTCCCGGTGGTCGACGTCGGAGAGGTGGACCTCGACCGCCGCGAGGCCGCTGATCTCCAGCGCGTCGCGGATCGCCCACGCGTAGTGCGTCCACGCGCCGGGGTTGAGCAGCAGGCCGTCCGCGTAGTCGCCCGCGCGGTGCAGCTCCTCGACGTACTCGCCCTCGAAGTTGGTCTGGAAGAAGCGCACCTCGAGTCCGAGCTCCCGGCCGAACTCGCCGATCCGCCGCTCGAGCTTCGAGTACGTGAGATCGCCGTAGTGCTGGGCGGGACGGCGGTCGAGCGCGTCGAGGTTGACGCCGTGCATGACCGCGACGCGGTTCTTTACGTGCGGCATCGCTTAGGACAAGTCTTCCAGCGCGGCCCGCAGCTCGTCGGCCCCCACCGGGCAGCCGGTGCGCACGTCGCCGGGCGACTCGACCAGCACGAAGCCGACGCGGCCGCCCCGCCGCTTCTTGTCGCGCTGGACCGCGGCGGCCACCGCGTCGCGGTCGACGTCGGCGGCGAGCGTCGTCGGCAGGCCCCGCGACGCGAGCAGGCCCGCGACGTCGTCGCGCAGCCGGGGACGCCCGGACAGGGTCAGCGCGGCGAGCAGCCCGAGCGCGACGGCCTCGCCGTGGCGGTAGCGCGCGTAGCCGGTCGCGGTCTCGATCGCGTGCCCGACCGTGTGCCCGAGGTTCAGCACCTGCCGGCGGCCGGCGTCCCGCTCGTCGGCGGCCACGACCGCGAGCTTCGCGCGCGCGCAGTCGAGCACGAGGTCGCGGTCGATCTCGGGCTGCTGGCTGCCCGCGCGCACGCGGCGCCACAGGCGCCCGCCGGCGATGAGCCCGGTCTTGATCACCTCGGCCCAGCCCGCGGCACGCTCCGGCGCGGGCAGCGTGGCGAGCGTCGCGGGGTCGGCCAGGACCGCGGCGGGCTGGTGGTAGGCGCCGACGTAGTTCTTGCCCTCCGGCAGGTCCACCCCGGTCTTGCCGCCGTAGGCGGAGTCGACCTGGGCCACGAGCGTGGTCGGGACCTGCACGACCGGGACGCCCCGCTGGTAGACGGCGGCGCAGAAGCCGGCCAGATCGCCCACCACGCCGCCGCCGAGCGCCACGACGTGGTCGTCGCCGGCCATCCCCGCCGCGGCCAGCTCGCGCAGGACGCGCTCCGCGGAGGCGAGCGTCTTGTTCCCCTCGCCGGGCGGGACGCGGATGTCGGCCGCGGCGTCCGGGATCGCCGCGGCGTAGCGCGGCCCGACGACCTCGTCGGTGACCAGGAAGCGGCGGCCCTCCACGGGCCAGAAGCCGGAGCCGAGCAGGCCCTCGCCCACGAACACCGGATACTCGCCGGACGCGGCGGCGGCCCACAGCATGCGCGTGCCGGCGGGCGCGCCGGCGAGCGCGCGGATGGCGGGCACCGCGTGGCGCACGCGATCGCGCGCGCTGTCGAGGAGCACGACGTCGGCGAGCGCGTCGTAGACCGGGGCGCGCTCGGCGTGCAGGGCGGCGAACCGGTCGCGGTCGCGCGCGAGCGGCCGGCGACCGCCGGCGCGGTGCCAGGCGGTGTCGACGTCGACGTCGAGCAGCACGACCGTGTGCCCGGCCAGCGCCTCGCGCACGCGCTCGGCCATGACCGCGCCGCCGCCGAGCGACAGCACCGGGCCCGGCGGGCGCTCGAGCAGCTCGACGACGACGTCCTCCTCCTGCTCGCGGAAGGCCCGCTCGCCGTGGGCGGCGAAGTACGCCTCGATCGTCATGCCGAGCCGTTGCTCGAGCACGTCGTCGGCGTCGATCGCCCGCGCTCCGAGCGCGGCCGCGGCGGCGCGGGCGGCGGAGGTCTTCCCCGCCCCCATGAAGCCGATGAAGACGAGCGTCGGCTCCTCGCCCGAGGGTTCTACGGCCGCCCGCGCCTCCACCCGATCCGCTCTTCGTAGGCGGCGACGGCGGCCCGCACGTCGTCGATGTGGTCGCCGCCGAACTTGTCGCGGAAGGCGCTCGCGAGGACGATCGCGAGCATCGCCTCCCCCACCACGCCGGCGGCCGGGACGGTGCAGGAGTCGGTGCGCTCGCGCAGCGCCTCGGCGGGCGCGTGGGTGGCGATGTCGACCGAGCGCAGGGGCTTCGTCAGCGTGGGCAGCGGCTTCATCGCGCAGATGACGACGACCGGCTCGCCGGTCGTCATGCCGCCCTCGATCCCGCCCGAGCGGTTCGTCTCGCGGTAGTAGCCCTGCTCGTCGTCGAAGAAGATCTCGTCGTGCGCGGCGGAGCCGGGCCGCCCCGCCAGGTCGAAGCCGTCGCCGATCCCGCAGCCCTTGACGGCCTGGATGGAGAGCATCGCCATGCCGATGCGCCCGTCGAGGCGCTCCTCCCAGGAGACGTGCGACCCGATGCCCGGCACGACGCCGTAGGCGCGCACCTCGAACACCCCGCCGAGCGACTCGTTGGCCTTTCGCAGGGCGTTGATCTCCTGGACCATGGCGCGGCTCGCGTCGGCGTCCAGGCAGCGGACGGGCGAGGCGTCGACGTCGGCGAAGTCGGCGACCGCGAGGCCGTTGCGCTCGGGCGCGCGCACCGAGCCGATCTGCATGACGTGGGACACGATCTCGACGCCGAGCGTGCGCAGGAAGGCCTTGGCGAGCGCGCCGCCCGCCACGCGCGCCGCGGTCTCGCGCGCGCTGGCACGCTCGAGGACGTTGCGCACGTCGGTGAAGCCGAACTTCTGCGCGCCCGCGAGGTCGGCGTGGCCGGGGCGCGGGAGGTGCACCTCGGGCACCTCGGCCTCCACCGGCCAGGGGTTCATGCGCTCCTCCCAGTTCGCGTAGTCGCGGTTGGGGATCGTCAGCGCGATCGGCCCGCCCAGCGTGCGGCCGTGGCGGACGCCCGAGCTGACCTGCGCGGCGTCGCGCTCGATCTTCATCCGCCCGCCGCGGCCGTGGCCGAGCTGGCGGCGGGCCATGTCGCGGTTGATCGCCTCGTGGTCCAGCTCGAGGCCGGCCGGCAGGCCCTCGACCACGCAGGTCAGGCCCGGCCCGTGGGATTCACCCGCGGTGATGAGGCGCAACGACACGCCGGGAAGCTTACGAGCAGGGGCCGGCGGGCCCCGTCCCCGTTGGCGGTGCTAGAGGCTGGAGCCCTGCGCCGCGACGCCGGCCGCGTCCTTGAGGCCGCGGCTGCCGACCTTCTCCACCGTGCCCGTGCGGGCGTCGTAGCGGTAGGGCAGCTCGCGCGCCCGCAGGGTGCGCAGCCCGGCCTTGGCGGTCTTGCTCGACGAGGCGCTGCCGCCCTTGCCCTTGTGGATCTTGACCACGTCGAGCTGATAGGAGCGGACCTTGCCGTCCTCGTCGGTGACGTCGATGAACTCCGTCTCGCCGGCGGCCAGCTCGAGGGCCTCGCAGTTCTCGGGGCTCGGCGTGCAGGTGCCGTCGCCCTCGGTCGTCGCGGTCTCGGCGAGCATGAACACCGCGCGCTTGCCGTCCTTGGAGACGCCCAGGTAGATCGCCACCGGGTCGTCCTCGGAGGGCAGCGCCTCGCCGCGCTCGATGACGTCCTCCTGCGGCTCCTCGTCGCCGCCGCCGAAGCGGACCGACACCGAGTAGCGCGGGTAGGTGACCTCGGGGGTGTCGGGGTCGTCCAGGTCCGGGAGCTCGAAGACCGGCTCGACGGAGTCGCCGCCGCCGCTCGAGCCGCCGGAGCCGTCGACGGCGCCGCCGGAAGAGTCCGCCGGGGAGGACTCCGTGCCCGCGGCCGGCTCGTTCTGGGCCGCCTTGGCGCTCTTCTTCGACTTGTGGCTCGGCGCGGGGGTGAAGGGGTCCTTGCTCTCGCCCAGCACGCGACGGCGCGCGTCCTTCGGGCTCTCGCCGGCGAGCGCGACGACCGGGTCGGTCACCTCGGCGCCGGCCGTGACGGCCTGCGCCTTCGCATTCGAGGCCCCCCCGCCCACGACCTCGGGCTCGCGGGCGAGGACCACCGGCACGGCGGCCAGCGCGGCCAGGAGGCCCAGCGCGACGGGCCACAGGCGGCGCCGCACCAGCTGGCGCCACGTATCGGTGATCAGGCTCATTGCACGGCTCCGGAGGCGTTCGCGTTGGTGGTGGGTTCGGGGGTCGCGGGGGTCGAGCCGCCGCCGCCCGTGCTCGTCGCGCCGCCCACTGAGGGCGCCGCGGCAGAGCCGCCGGCCGGCCTCGACTTGGCCGCGGGGGCCAGGAAGGAGCTCGCCTTGACCTGCGCGACGATGTGCGGGAAGCCGCCGTCGGCCGGCTTGAGCGAGATGCTCTCGACGCGCAGGAGGCGCCCGTTGACCGAGATCCGCTCGTCGCGCAGCGTCACGAAGCGCTGCAGGCGGGCGAGGAAGCTCGAGAGGCCGAAGTAGTCGCCCTCGAAGGCGAAGGTGAAGGGCATCGTGGAGACGTCGCTGCCGGGCACGACCACCGCACCGGGGATCGTGGCGCCGGGCGTGACCGTCTGGTTGGCCGCGTTGCCCGCGGCGGGAGCGGCGCCGGCTGCGTCGCCCGTGAGCTGGATCGAGCTGAAGTCGACGCCGCTGCGGCGGGACGCCGAGTCGAGCTGGACCATCAGCGAGCCGGTGTCGTCGTCGGCGGGGACGGCCTTGCCCAGGCGGGTCACGGTCGCGACGTCGCTCGGGTAGCGCTCGCGCGCCTTGGTGTAGTCGGCGACCTTCGCCTGGAGGTCGGCGAGCTCGGCGTCCGCGGTGGCGACCTCGGCGCTCAGCCGGGCGGCCTCCTCGCGCTTGGGCGCGATCACCAGGAACCAGGCCGCCGCGGCCATGGCGGCGAGCAGCGCGACGGGCAGGACGATCTTGAGCGAGCGGGTCACGGGGTGCCCCCTCCCTGGGGCGCGCCGGCCGAGGCCGTCGAGGCGGACGAGGACGAGGAGCTCGAGCCGCCGGCGGCCGGCGTGGCGCCGCCCGCCGGAGGCGTGGCGCCGCCCGTCGCGGGAGTCGCCTGGACGTTGGGCTCGGAGCTGAGCGCGGCGTCGCGCTCGAAGAAGATCACCATGTCGAAGGTCGGGTGGCTGCCCGGGCCGCAGAGGGGCTTGTCGCCGCCCTCGGACACCGCCGAGCTGCTCGCGCCCTTCTGGACGTCGTCCTTCTGCGACTGCGACAGGCTCACGCGGGTGACGCCCTGGACGCCGCGCAGGCGGGCCATCATGCGGGCCACCTCGCGCTGGTCGCGGGTGCAGCCCTTGAGCTGGATCGCCGGCGCCTTGATCGCGCCGCGCAGCGGGGAGCTCCCCTCGCTGTCGCCCGTGCCGAGCGAGGCGTCGATCGACTCGAGGCTCACGGCCTCCGGCATCGTGCGGGACACGTCGCGCAGCGCGCGCTCCCAGTCGAAGCGCGAGGTCGCGAGCTGGCGCACGCTCTGGATGCGGCCCTCGGCGAGATCGCGGTAGTCGGCGTAGGGCTTGAGCGCGGCGACCTGCTGGCGGGCGCCGGCCTGGCTCGCGGTCACCTCGGCGAGCTCCGCCCGGTTCTGCTTGACGGAGTTGGACGCCAGGACCGAGGCGGCCATGGCGACGACCGCGAGGGCGAGGGCGCCCAGGACGAAGAAGGCGGCGGGGCCGCCGGCGCCGGTGGGGCCGGCGGGCGACTCGACGTCGGCGAACTCGGTGCCGCGCAGGTCGGCGGGAAGCAGGTTGACGGACTTCACGACCCGGTTATCGGCACCGCCCCAGGGCGCTTGAGAGCGCCCCGGCGTCAGAGACGATCAGCCCGGATCCACCGATGATCCGTGGATGCCTCGGCGCCGTGGGTCGAGCCAGAGTCGATCGGCCGCGCATCCATGTGGTCACCCACCTGGGTCGCGGCCGATCGGCACTGGCGAAGGGCCACGGTGGCGAGGCGCCGCGGGTATCGGTGGATCCGGGCTTAGACGAAGGTGCGCAGGTACCAGTCGACCATCGCGTCGCCGTACAGCGCGCCCACGAGGGCGCCGAAGGCGAGGTAGGGGCCGAACGGGATGGCCGTCTTGCGGCCTTCCTTCGCGCCCTTGCGCGCGATGATCAGCGCCCCCACGACGGAACCGGCGAGCATGGCGACGAACATGGCGGGCGCCACAGCCGTGCCGAGGAACAGCCCGAGCACCGCGGCGAGCTTGACGTCCCCCATGCCCATCCCGGCCGGATAGGCGACCGCCGCGACGAGCAGGAAGCCGCCGGCTCCCGCGGCTGCGAGGAGATGCTCGACGAGCGCATCGGGTTGCAGGACGGCCACGAGCGCCAGCGCGCTCACCGCCCCGATGGCCATCAGCACGTTGGGGATGATGCGGTGGTCGAGGTCGATGAACGTCACCGGCACGAGCAGCAGCACGAGCGCGAGCGCGAGCCACGCCTGGGTTCCGGGACCGAGGACGACCACGACGGCGACGCACAGCAGCGCGGTCAGCGCCTCGATCACCGGGTAGCGGGGGGAGATCGCGGCCTTGCAGTCCCGGCAGCGGCCGCGCAGCAGCGCCCACGACAGCACCGGGACGTTGTCCCGGGCGCGGATCGGCGTGGCGCACTGCGGGCAGCTCGACCGCGGCGCGACGACGCTCTCGCCGCGCGGCAGCCGCCAGATGACGACGTTGAGGAACGAGCCGATCGCCGCGCCGAGGCAACCCGCGAGGAGGACCGCGACGAGGGTCATCTCAGAGCGCCACCCTACCCCGGGATCCGCCGCTCAGGGACGCTCGTGCACCGCAAGGCCGGCGGCGACCACGAGGCGCTCGAGCGGGACGCCCTCGAGCTCCGCGGTGGCCTCGACGCCGGCCGCCTCGACCGGGAGCCGCAGCTCGGCGGCGACCGACTCGGCGAACCCGGGCACCGTGGCCGCGGGGCCGGTGATCACGGCGCGGCCGACCGGCTCGGCGTGGTCCTGGGTGCGGTAGAAGTTCAGCGTGTTGCGCATCGTGTCGGCGACCTCGTGGGCGCCGTCGAGCAGCACGGAGCGGGCGGCGGACACGATGGTGGCCTCGCCCTCGATCTCCTCGAGCGGCGCCGCGGTCCCGACGTGCCGGAGCCACTGGCGGGCGTGCTCGAGCGTGAGCGAGCACTGGTCGGCGAGCGTGAAGGCGAGCGCCTCGAGGCCGCCGGGCGCGGTGCGGGTGAACAGGCAGGAGCGGCCCGAGGCGACGGCGAGGTTGATCAGCCCGCCGACGTTCGCGTAGAGGACCGCCTCCCCGTCCTCGACCGGCGTGACGTCGAGCGAGCGCAGCATGGCGAAGGCCGAGAGGTCGATGCCGACGAGGTCCAGCTTGGCCTGGCGGACGACGCCCACCAGCCGGTCCACCGTCTCGCGGCGGACGGCCACGACGACCACGCGGGTGCGCGGGCCGGCGGTGGTGTCGACCGGCCCGAGGACCTGGTAGTCGAAGATCGCCTCGTCCATCGGCATCGGGATGTGGTCCGGCGCCTGCAGGCGGACGGCGGAGTCGAGGGCCTTGCGGTCCTCCAGGCGCGGGAGGTCGAGCGTACGGACCACGACCCGCTGGTGCGCGAGCCCGATGCGCACGCGCCGGCCGAGCTGATGGCTCTCGAACAGCTCCGAGATCGCGGCCGCCAGTCCGTCGGGATCGGAGAGCTCGCCGTCGCGCAGCATGCGGCCGTCGAGCGGCGCCACGGCGGCGCGGTCGATCTTCAGCGAGCCGTTGAGGGTGACCTCGGCGGCGGCGATGTGGCTCGGCTCGAGGTCGAGCCCGACGACGGAGGGGCGCTTGGCGCGGCGCTTGGGGAGTGAGAGCGGCATCGCTTCGTGTAATCGGTCGCCCGGCGGCCGCACTTGAGGCGCTCAGTCCGGATCCACCGATGTTCCGGCGGATCCGGGCTCAGCGCGCCGGGCTCTGCTCCACCTGCCGCGTGACGTCCCAGGCGGCGTTCTCGGGCTTGATGAACTTCGGCGGCGAGCGGAAGCGCAGCCGGTTGTCGTACTTGTAGTTCTTGATGAAGCCGCTCGCGCCGTTGCCGACCCCGACCACACCGCGGAACTTCTGGGCGATCGCGCCGATGACGTTGAGCTGGCCGAGCCCGCCGCCGCAGCCGTAGCGGTCGACCATGAAGGAGCGGTTCAGCGCGAGGATGGCCGCCTCGATGGTGACGTTCGCCGTCGGCGTCCCGTTGTTGCGGCACTTCGGCGTGTTCGCGCCGGCGACGCTGTCCCACTGCGCGCTGCCGCTCGTGTCGAAGAACGAAGGGTGGCCGACCCGCACGAAGTTGTTCGCGATCAGCCCCATGAGGACGTTGCCGCTCTTGCGCAGGTCGTCGGTGACGACGATGTCCTCGTCGGCGCCGATGGTGAGGTTCTTCGTGTAGGTGCCCTGTACCGAGACGCTGCCGCAGCCGCTGTTGGTCGCCGTGGTCCCGTCGTAGACCTTCGGCACGTACGGGTCGTAGGGCGCCTCGCAGGCGCTCGCCTCGACGTAGATGACGCCGTCGGTGGGCTGGGCCACGGTCGAGGTCCGCGGCGTCTGGTTGTGGTTGGTGACGGTCATGGTCCCGTCGGCGTTCAGCACGATTTCGTAGCGCCCTGGAAGAGATACGTGGCGTCCTTCTTGAGCTCGGAGTTCGTCTGCGGCGGGTCGAGCTCGGGCGAGCCCGGAGTCCACGTCCCCTTGAAGTCGGGGTCCGCGGAGCAGCCGGGCGAGGCGCGGTAGGGCTCCTGGTCGGGGGTCGCGCCCGCCGCGGCCGAGACCTCGATGCGGTCGTTGGCGTCGCGGCCGAACACGGGGTCGTCGCAGACGTTGATGCCGTCGTTGGTGTGGAACGGCCCCTCGATGTTCTCACCGTCGCCGAAGATGATCTCGGTGCAGCGGACCGGGTAGTCGCGCCACGTGCCGCCGATCTGGATCTGGCCGGGGAAGCCCGCGCTCCCGCGCCGGCCCGGCGGCCGCCAGTACTTCGAGCACTGCTGGGCGCCCCACGCCGCGAGGTCGGGGCCGCGCACGCCGCCGCCGAGGTCCTGCCCGCGCGTCGGGTAGCAGGCCGGCGTGACCTCGCTGGAGGGGGTGCCGCCGCAGCTGTTGAGCTTCGTCCACACCACGGGGTCCTGCGCCTCGATCTGGGTGAAGTAGAGGAAGTCGAGGAAGCTCTTGGCCTTGAAGGTCGCGATGATGCTCCGCTTGACCTTCGAGCTCGCGCTCGTGCGCCCGGTCGCGCGGATGCGGAACGGCGTTGTTGGAGTCGAGCATCGAGCCCGCCGGGTCGTCCTTGTCGCAGCTGGCCTTGCCCTGGGCCGGCAGCAGCTCGATCGTGTACTCGGCGCCGGACTCCGCGAGCTTGCGCCAGTTGCGCGGGTCTGTGCCCGTGCCGTTCCACGCCTGGTTGACCGGCGCGTAGGGCTGGCCGTCGGGCGCCGGCACGTCGGTGCACAGCGACCAGTAGTTCGGGTTCTGGTTGAGGTGGTAGAGGTAGTCGGCGACCCCCGCCTCGGCGGCGGCGTAGGCGGTCTTCTGCTCGCCGCTGGCGCGCGCGACGCGGATGTCGCCGTTGGCGACCGCGAAGGCGGCGGCGCTCAGCGAGAGCACGACCAGCATCGCGCCCATCGCGGCGATCATGGTGAACCCGCGCTCGTCGCGGACGGCACAGCGCATCAGATCGAGCATGAGGGGCCGTCTCCTGGGGCCGAGGGGTCGACGGGAAGGCGCATCGAGATGAAGTTCTGGAACGGGGCCTGCACCGCGCGCAGCCGCCCTCCGTCGCTCGGGCGGCTGACGAAGCTCACGCGGACGCGGACGACCCGGGCGAGATTGGCGACCGAGAGCGGGGTCGCCAGCGGCGTGGGGTCGATCGTCCCGTCGGCCTTGTAGGCGTAGTAGGTGAAGACCCGGCCGCCGGGCGGCTCGGCCACGTTGGTGAGCACCGAACGCCGGCGGGTGGCGGCGGCGGGGAAGGTCAGGTCGGGCAGCGTGCCGGCGCCCGCCCACACGGTCTCGTTGAGCGTGTCGGCCGCCGCGTCATACCGGTACTCGCGGCGCTCGGTGACCGGCGCGCTCGGCGAGGCCTGCCCGGCCGGGGCCTTCTGGAGCTGCGTGTAGACGGTGATCTGCTGGTTGTCGCCGGACTGGATGACGCGGGGCGCCACGGCGGCGGGCTCCTTGACGCACACGATCGAGCGCAGCGCCTGCGTCGTCTGCTCCATCGCCGTGCGACCGCGCTGCGAGGCGTCGACGCGCTGGGTGATCCGGCTCGTCGTCCGGTTGGTGGTGTCCACCAGGCCGAAGATCGCGATCAGCACGATCATCCCGAGCATGCACGCGACGAGGAGCTCGACGAGCGTGAAGCCCCGCTGGTCGTCAAACCGCCGCATTGCAGGTCCCGACCGTGCTGCGGCCCGGAGTGGTGCTCTTGAGGTTGATGACGCCGGGGGTGCCCGTCGCGGGCACCTTGGCACCGGTGGCGGTGGTCAGCGCGGCGTCGTAGGCCGCCCGGTAGGTGGTGCCTCCGACCGTCGCCTGCGCGCACACCCGGTAGGTGCCGTACGGGAAGCCGATGGCCGGCGTGCTCGAGGTCGGCAGCCGCGGGCGCCCGATGTCGGCGGCTGCGCCGGACGTGATCGCCGGCAGCGGCGCGACGGCGGTCCAGGCCGGGTTGACGCAGCCGACGGTCTTCGGGACGACGCGCAGCTTCGCGTCGTTGCCCGTGGTGGGCGCCAGCCCGTCCACGGTGATCTTCGTGTCCAGCGGCGGCAGCGGCACCTCGGTGGCGACGTTGGCGTCGCCCGGGTTCAGGTTCGGCACGAAGGTCGACGGCGCCGCGGTCGGCGTCTGGTTGACCGGGTTCTCGGCGGTGCAGTCCCCGGCGTAGATGCTGTAGGGCCCGCCCGGCGACCCGGTCTTGAACGGGAACAGCGCGGGCGTGTCGATGCCGGGCACCGCAGTGCCGCCGGGCGCGGGGACCAGCCGCTGCGTCGGCGACATCTGGCTCTGGCCGAGCGTCACGGCGTCGGCGACCTGGCCGGTGTACTTGGTCGTCCCGATCGTCGAGGCGAAGCTCACCCGCGCGGTCGCGGAGCGGTCGTAGAGGTAGGTCCGGCTGTTGAGCGACTGGGCGACGATGCCGACGGGGTCGGCGACGTTCTGGACGCCGTTGACGTCGACGTGCCCGGCCTGGTTGAAGGAGACCGTGTAGCCGTTGCCGGCGGGCAGGTAGCCCCAGAGGATGCAGCCCTGGGCGTTGGTGGTCCCGGAGAGCGACTTGGGCCCGGTGAGCGTGACCTGCACCCCGGCCAGCGGGGTCACGCCGTCGGCGCGCACCAGCTTGACGGCGAGGCTCCCCTGGTCGCCGGCCAGCGCGGTCGCGCGCGGGGCCAGCATGCTCTCCGACACGACGGGCTTGCGGGCGCCGATCGAGGGCCAGGTGACGGTGGAGACCAGCTTGAGGTAGCTGACCTGGGCGCTCGTCCCCGTGCAGGTCTGGGTGCCGCTCTTGTCCGACACCCAATACGCGCGCGATTTGACCTGGTAGGTGAGGCACGTGCCCCCGTCCTCGTCGCAGGACTGCGAGGGCTGCGTCTCGTCGAGGTTGGAGAGCTGCGCGAGCGTCATCGTGCGCATGCGCTCCTGGTCGGCCTGCGCGAGCGTCGCGGCGGCGTCGCGCGCCTTGGTGCGCCCCGAGGCGTGCGAGGCCGCGTCGAGGGCGGCCAGCACGCCGGTGGCGATCACGACGACGAGCACGGCGGTGACCAGCACCTCGATGAGCCCGAAGCCGTCCTGGCCGGCGAGACGGTGATGCGCGCGGTCTGACATCACCGAGGTGATCGGCCGGGCGCTGCGGCCCTTGATCGGCCGATCGTCGAGTCGGCGCTTAACGGCGCGAAGCGGGCCCGGAGGCCCGCTTCGCGGTAACGGCGTGGGTGTGACGGTGGCAGGAGTGTGACTACCAGGTCTGCCCGGCCGGGCAGCTGCCCTTGGTGTTGTTCCGCACGCAGGTGCGATCGACGGTGCCCCCGGCCTTCTTCTCGATGGACCAGGTGTTCGTGCTGTCGGCGGTGACGGTCACCTTGTAGGTGCCCGCGCCCGTGCCGGCGACGGCCAGCGTGGCGCCGGCGTCCGACTTCAGGGACTCCTCGATGTCCTTGAGCTGGGTACCGGTCGCGTCGACGCCGGCGTACGTCTGGTTGTCGGTGTACCAGGTCTCGATGGCCGTCTGGGCCTGGCGAGCGGCGGCCTTGCCCTCGGTGTCCTGCGCACGAGCACGCTGGCCGAGGAAAGCGGGGATGGCGATCGCGGCGAGGATGCCGATGATCAGAATGACGACCAGAAGCTCGATCAGGGTGAAACCCTTCTCGCTCTGGGCGCGCTCACGGAGCTTGTTGAGCATGTGGTGAACCCTCCTGAAGGGATCGATGGGCCTGTGGGTTTGATCTGAGCCAGGTCCTCGGTCCCGTGCCGCCCGTAGGTCGTCAATGACTTGTCGGTGGCAACCCGGCGGACTCGGTCAAGGAGCCCCGTGGTCTTGCTTCACACCCTTCCTGGGTGATCCGCACTTGCACCGCGGTCTGGCTAGCCGGTATATCGGCACCCCTTCACCCCTTCTTGAGGAGGTGGCGCACGAACACGCGGGCGTTCGTGCGCGGGCGGGCGACTAAGCTCGGTGCATGCCCAGTCGCCGCATGCTCCTCGTCGTCGCGGTGCTCATGGGCCTCACCGCGTTGGCGGCCAGCCTGGCCCCGCGCGACTCGACCCCGCGCGGCACCGGAGCGCCCAGCGCCCCGAGCCCGGCGCGGACACCCACGGCGCCGGTCGAGCGGGCGACGCCGGTGCCGGCGCCGTCAGGCGCGCCGAAGCAGGTCAAGACGGTGAGCGCCGAGATCTCCGCCGACGAGGGCGCCAAGCGCGGCCGCGTCAACGCCGGCGTCGGCGACCTCGTCGACATCACGGTCGAGGGCGACGTGATCGACGCTGTGAGCGTCGAGGGCCTCACCGACCACGTGACGCTCGATCCCGAGTCTCCCGCGATGCTCGAGCTGTTCGCGGACGCTCCGGGTCAGTACCCGATCACCTTGCTCGAGGCCGATCGCCGGATCGGCACGCTGGACGTCAAGGAGCGCTAGGGGCGCGTCAGGCGTCGCCGGCCTGCCGGCGCGCGGCCTGCGCGTCGTGCTCGGCCAGGAAGCGCCCCTGGCCCTCGCACCACGGGCACTCGACCTCGGACGGCGTGCCGCCCTTGTTCGAGATCACGCGGCCGGTCCCGCGGCAGGGGCTGCAGCGGCCGGGATCGTAGGTCTCCTGGGCGTCCGCGCTCATGGCCGCCCACGGTAGCGAGTCGGGCGCTCAGGCCATGCCCGGCGGCGCGACCGACCGCGCGGTGCGGCGCGCGTCGGCGACCTGTACGTGCGGGTCCGCCGGGCGGTCGCCCGGCAGGTGGCGCCGCAGCATGGGCGGCACCTCGCGGTCGGTGAGCGGCCGGTCGAGCCCGGCGCGACGGAGGGCCGTGTCCGCCTCCGCTGGATCGGCGATGCGCAGGAGCAGGCCGTACACCGCGGGGACGCCGAGCGGCGAGCGGGCGGCCAGGGCGGCCGCGAGCTCCGGCTCGAACGCGGCGGTGACCACGGTCTCCCCGAGCGGCTGGGCGAACAGCACGACCGCGTTGGGGGCGTCGCCGTCCTCGCCCAACATCGGCAGGGCCGAGCCGCCGGCGCTGGTCCACAACCATCCCTCGATGCCCTCCGAGCGCGGGACGACGCTGGTCGGGCCGAGGCGGCGCAGGATCGGGAAGCGGCCCTCGCCGGCGGCGGCGCGGGCGCCCCCGGGCTCGACCACGGCGAGCGCCAGCGCGCCGTATCCGACGCGCAGCGGCTCGCGCAGGCAGCGCTCGTGCTCGAGCACCATGCCCGCCGCGCTCAGCCGCAGCGCGTCCTCGCCGGCGCGGCGCCGGCGCCACGATCGCGCGGCGCCCTCGAGGCGGATCACCAGCTCGCGGCCGAGCGCGCCCGGGACGGGCGGCGGAGCGGAGCTGTGGGCGTGCTGGGCCATCGCACCGGTAATCGGCCGGTGCGGCCCCGTTCCTCAGCCGCCGGTGTTCTCCGCGACGTCGTAGCCCGCCTCGTCGATGGCCGCGAGCACCGCCGCGTCGTCGACCGGCGCGCCGTGCACGGTGACGCGCTTGGCGTCGAGGGCGACCTCGACCGACGCGACGCCCGCGACCTGCCCGACCTCCTCGGTGATCGCAGCGACGCAGTGCTCGCAGCTGACGCCGGGCACGTGATAGGTACGTGTCGTCATCGCCACCAGCCTACCGTACCCCAGTGGGGTATTCCCGGGCCGATCGTGTCAGAACGACGAAGGGCCCGCGGTGCGGGCCCTCCTGGCGTTTCGCGGCTGCGCCGGTTCTAGATCGGCGTGACGTTGACGGCGGCCGGTCCCTTGGGACCGTTCTCGGCGTCGTAGGACACCTTGGAGCCCTCGGTGAGGGACCGGAAGCCGTCGCCGGCGATGCCGCTGAAATGCACGAAGAGGTCCTTGCCGGGGTCGTCCGGGGTGATGAACCCGTACCCCTTGTCATCGCTGAACCACTTCACCGTGCCTGTCGCCATGTCGTCTCCCTCCACGGCGGTTCTCGTGCTGCGTACGCGGAGGATGCTTCTGAGCAACGACCTGCGGGCGCCTGCACTACTTTCACCGAGCCGCTGGCCCGGCCTCACACGCGCGGACGCTAGCAGGCATCGGCGGACGGACGCGTGAACGTCCGGTGCACAGGATCTCAGCGTGGCGCCAGCGCGAAGCGCAGGGCGTTGCCCGAGGGGTCGCGGACGGTGAAGTCGCCGTCGGGCGGGGTGCCGGCGGCTTCGAGGCGCGCCCGCAGCGCCGCGAGGTCCGCCTCGTCGTCGAGCAGCACGGTCCAGTGGCGCAGGCCGACCGTCCCCGGCGGGGCGGGCGGGATCCCCTCCCCGCGCCAGGTGTTGAAGCCGAGGTGGTGGTGATAGCCGCCGGCCGACACGAAGGCCGCGCTGGGCAGCGAGGCCATCCGCTCGAAGCCGACGACGTCGCGGTAGAACCCGAGGCTCCGCTGCAGGTCGCCGACGTGCAGGTGCACGTGGCCCATGGTCAGCCCGGCGTCGGCGTGGGGGCGCGGCTCCTCCCCCGCGACGGTGTCCACGAGCCCGCGGACGTCGAGCGCCATCGTGTACATGCCGATGCGCTCCCCGCCCTCGGCCGGGGGCCACTGGTCGCGCGGGCGGTCGGCGTAGAGCTCGATCCCGTTGCCGTCGGGGTCCGAGAGGTAGAGCGCCTCCGACACGCCGTGGTCGGAGGCGCCGTCGACGGGCGTGCGGCGGGCGGCCAGGCGCAGGACGGCGCGGGCGAGCTCCTCGCGCGAGGGGTGCAGCAGCGCGAAGTGGTACAGCCCGGCGTGGCGGCCGGCCGGGCGCGCGCCGGGTTCCTCGGTGAGCACGAGCAGGTCCTCGCCCCCCGCGCCGAGCGCGGCCACCCCGTCGTCGCGGCGGTGGACCTGCAGCCCGATCGCGTCCTGGTAGTAGGCGACGGAGCGGTCGAGGTCGGACACGGTCAGGTGCACGGCGCCGAGGCGGAGCGTCGCCGGCAGCACGGCCTGCGAGGCGGTCGAGGTCATGCCCACAGGATGACGGCTTCCGGCTACGGCTCGGCCACCGGCTTGCTGCGGTACAGCGCGCGCAGCATCCGCACGCTGGTGAAGATGAGGAAGGCCCCGAAGGCCGTGCGCAGGAGGTCGTGCGGCAGCGCGATCGCCAAGAGCACGCCGGGGACGGCGCCGAGCACGCCGGCCAGGCCCACCCGCAGGCCGATCCGGGGCGCGAGCGAGCCCAGGCGGCGATGGGTCAGCGAGGCCACGATCACGGTCGGGATCACGGCGGCCAGCGCGACGCCCTGCGCGAGCACCTGGCTCGTGCCCAGCACCACGACGAGGATCGCGATCACCACGCCGCTGCCCCCCACGCCGAGCAGGCCGGACAGGACCCCGCCGAGCATCCCGACGAGGGCGAGCACGACGACGGCGCCCGCGTCGAGCGGGATCGACTCGTTCGGCGACCCGAAGCCGAGCGGGATCACGAGCCGGGCGCCGAACAGCCCGCTGACGATCGCGAACGCGATCCGCAGCCCGCGCTCGGTCATGCGGGCGTTCGCCTGGGCGCCGAGCACCGCGCCGGTCAGGCTCCCGGCGGCGAGGATCGCGCTCGCGCCGGGGTCGAAGGCGCCACCGGGGCTGAGCGCGTAGGTGAGCGTGCCGACGATCGCGATCGGCAGGATCGCCACGAGCGACGTCCCGGTCGCCATGTGGCGGCCCAGCCCCGCCGCCCAGATGAGGCCCGGTACGATGATGATCCCGCCGCCCACGCCGAGCATGCCGCCGAGCAGGCCGGCTGCGACGCCGACCGCCGCCAGCCGCCGCCCGAGGTGCGGACCCTCGACCTCGAGGCCGCCGGCCGCGGTGCGGGTCATCGGAGTGGCTCGGTTCACCGGTGCATCGTGACGGGCCGCGCGAATGTGCGCCTGCTCACAGCCCCGCAACCCCTTCACGCGACCGGCGTACGACTTATGGGAGGCCATGTGCCACCCGCCCGCCAACAGGAGACGCTGAGACGATGAACACCGTATTCCAGGAACCGGCCGCCGCCACTGCGAACGGCCATCTCGCCCATCCCGCCCCCGCGACGTCCTCGCCGCACGCCCGGCGCGAGATCGTCTCGTGGCTGATGGACATGGACGGCGTGCTCGTCCACGAGGAGCAGGCGATCCCCGGCGCAGACCACTTCATCGCGCGCCTGCGCGAGCTCGAGCGGCCGTTCCTCGTGCTGACCAACAACTCCATCTACACCCGCCGGGATCTCGCGGCCCGGCTGCGCGTCAGCGGCATCGACGTGCCCGAGGAGGCGCTGTGGACCTCGGCGCTCGCCATGGCCCGCTTCCTCGAGGACCAGCGGCCCGGCGGGTCGGCCTACGTGATCGGCGAGGCGGGGCTGACCACCGCGCTGCACGAGGCCGGCTACACGCTCACCGACCGCGACCCCGACTACGTCGTGCTCGGCGAGACGCGCACCTACAGCTTCGAGCGCATCACCCGCGCCATCCGCCTCATCGAGAACGGCGCCCGCTTCATCGCCACCAACCCCGACGCCACCGGCCCGAGCGCCGAGGGCCCGCTCCCCGCGACCGGCTCCGTGGCGGCCCTGATCAGCCGCGCGACCGGCGTCGAGCCGTACTTCGTCGGCAAGCCCAACCCGCTGATGATGCGCACCGCGCTGAACAAGCTCGACGCCCACTCGGAGACCGCCGCGATGATCGGCGACCGCATGGACACCGACGTCGTCTCCGGCCTCGAGGCAGGCCTCGAGACCATCCTCGTGCTCACGGGGCTGACCACCCGCGAGGAGGCCGAGCGCCACCCGTACCGCGCGTCGCGGATCGTGGACTCGATCGCCGACCTGGCGGACGAGCTGGGCTGAGCGGACGAGGCCTTGCCGCCCGGGGGCGGCCGGGCGTTCCTCGCGCTCTCCTCGCCGCCCGCCTCAGGCGGGCGCGAGCCCCCTGCCGCCCTCGCCCTCGAGCCAGCGGCGCGGGAACGCGAAGACGAGCATCGGCACGCCGAGGCTGACGACGATCAGCAGCATCGAGAAGGCGGTCGTCGCCGCGTCGGGGATCTCGACGAGCTTGAAGGTGTCGATCGCGGTGTGCACGAGCGCGGGCGGCCACAGCGTCCGCCCCGAGGTCTCGTAGAGGTACGCCAGCGGCAGGGTCGTCACCGCCGCGGTGATGACCGCCCCCACCCCCACCACGATGCCGTTGTCGAAGATCACGGGCACGTGGGTCGCCGCGAGCAGCGGCATGGTCAGCCACACGGCCGCGGCGAAGCTGCGCCCGGCGCGGAGCCGCGCGAACGTGTAGCCGCGCCACGCGAGCTCCTCGGCGAGCCCGTGGAGCGCGAACAGCCCGATCAGCAGCCACGCCCAGTCGTCGCGCAGCTGCACCGTCTCCCCCGTGACGGCCGTCAGCAGCGGGTAGACGGCGAGGACCGCCACGGACACCACCGCCGCGGCCAGCATCGGCCGTCCCCGCGGCCGGCGGAAGCCGAGCGTCGCCAGCACCCGGTCGCGCGGGGTGCCGAACAGCAGCACCTCGACGAGCACCGCCGCCAGCATCGTCGCGGCGAGGATGAGCAGCCCGATCCGGCCGCTCGCGTCGATCTCGGTCGTCCCCGCGAGCACGCCCCAGATCACGACGAAGCCGACGAGGAACCGTGCCCATCGCGACCCTCGGACGGGCTGGCGGGTGTCAGGCTCGCTCGTGCCCACGACGGGCGCGAGCCTATCTCCCGTGGCCGCGCGTGTCAGGCGGCCTGCGGGAGCAGCGCGAGGTCGTCGAAGCGCCGGTGGATGCTCGACCCGAGGAGCTCGATGTCGGCGCCGTAGACGTGGATCGAGATCGTGAGGCCGGCGCCGCCGGCGGTGACCATGTGGATGTTGTCGACGGGCGGCACGAGCGTCTCGACGTGCCCGGGGCGCGCCTCGACGCTGCCCGAGGGGACCAGGCACGGCTCGCGGCCGGTCTCGACCAGGCGGTAGCGCGTCTCGTGCTCGAGCCCGCGGTAGACGCCGACGATGCACCACGCCACGTGGTCGTGGATCGGCGTGCGCTGCCCGGGCCGCCAGACGAGCGAGACGACCGACAGCCCGCGGCACGGGGACACGTAGAGCAGGTGCTGGCGGTAGCTGTCGGTACCGGGCGCCTGGTGCTCGGCCGCGAGCCATCCGTCCTGCGCGAGCAGCCGCTCGAGCCGGCCGGCGATGGCATGCGGGTCGTCCATCAGCGCCTCGGCCGCGCGGGTGAACGCGCGGAACGCCGGGGCCTGGCACGTCGCCGAAAGAGTGGAGGTGGTCACGCCGCCGAGGCTCCCAGCACCAGGTTCGCCGGTCGCTGGTGAGAACCTGCCTCCGGCGGGCGGCCGACCGCCCGGGGACGGTGCGGGAACCCCCACGGTCACCGCCCGCCCGGAGCTCGGCCCACCGTCGCCGGCACCCGCGGCGCGGCCGGCCGCCGAACTCCCCAGAGACGAGCCGTCAGGCGAGTCTCCGGGCTACCGGCGCTCAGGCGACGGTCGGCGGCAACACGTGCCAGTCCAGCTCTCCGTCGGCGCTCATCGTCCCGTACCGCGGCCACACGAGCGATCCCGTCTCGGTGAACCGCGCGGGAGTGGCGAAATGGACCGTGCCTCCGCGATCGCGGCCGTGCAGGTGCAGGCGCTCGCTCGAGGTCTCGAGGGCCGACAGCTTCCGCCGCTGCCAGGCGGACAGCTGCACGACGGGGGCGAGGTGGATGGGTTGGGTGTGCTCCTGGTAGGTCATGGGCCGACCGTACGCGCGCTCGTTGGCAGGACCTTGGGGCGATCTTGGCGGCGTGCGGTGCCATTCCAGGAACAAACGTCGTGGACGGCGCGGACATTCCGCGCGGCGCACCGGTCAGCAGGCCGCGTGCGCGGTGCGGGCGATCCGCGGGCAGGGCCCGCCGCCGCGCGGACGGACGCGGACGGGCGACCGCGCGATGTTGTTGTCCAGCCGCTCCTCCGGCGTGGAGGAGCCCGCGACCACGCGGTTGAGCAGCGACGGCCCCCCGGTCGCACGGACGCCGACGCGGATCGTGGTCCGCTCGCCCGGCCCGAGCAGCCCGATGCGGCAGATCATCAGGATGCGGTCGTCGCAGTCGCCCGGCTGCGCCCGCCCGGACACGAGCCGGCCGTGCAGGTTGGGCAGGTCGTTCACCACGACCTCCTCGGCCGCCGCCGCTCCGGCGTTGCGCACCGTGACCTCGAACCGGGCGACGGACCCGAGCCGGACGCGGGAGCGCAGCGCGCGCTTGGTGACGACGAGGTCCGGACGAGCGGCGGCGGCGGTTCCCGGCTCCATGGGGGTCGCCGGCGGCTCGGGCTCCGGAAGCGGCTGCGTGTCGGTCGTGAGCTCGTTGAGGAAGCGGCACCCCAGGTCCGGCTGCTCGCGCGTGAGCTCGACGACGACGCGGCCCTGCGCGAACGGTCGCAGCTCCCCGGCGCACCGCACCGACACGAGCGTCCAGCGACCGTCCTGCTCGGAGACCGTCCCGGTCTCGTGGATCACGTACCGGCCGAGCGGCAGCCGCCGCGTCGAGTCGCCGCGGGCGAGCGCGGGACGGCCCGCGACCCTGGTCGCCGCGCGCTTGACGTACTGCCGCCCGGGATCGGCGAGGGGCGTGACGACGAACCCGGTGGCACCCGTGCCGCCGCGCGTGACCTTGGCGATCGCGATCGACCCGGACGGGACGAAGACGTTCTCGAACAGGCAGACCACGCCGCCGCCCGCGGTGATGGTGACCTCGGTCGGCGCCGAGCGGGCGGCGCGCCGGGCGTTGCAGTTCACCGCGGCCTGATGCCAGCGTCCCCCGCGGGCGGCGGGCAGGCGCTCCGCCACGCGGTATGTCCCCGGGTCGAGCTCGAACGGCCCCGGCTCGGCATCGACGGCGACGCCCGGCTCGGTCGTCGTGGCGGTCGCGCGCAGCAGCTCACCCCCGTCCGCCGGCCGGACGCCGAAGGGGAACGTCCCGACCGCGCCCGCCGTGACCTTGCGGATCAGCAGCTGCCCGGGCGGCGGGCGCAGGGCGTCGGTGAACGTGCAGGTCACGGTGTCGCCGGCCAGCAGGCGGATCGCCACCGCGGCGTTCGCCGAGTCGGTCTGGACGACGCTCCCGTTGGCTGTGCACGACAGGCCGGTGAGCCGCCAGCCCGACGGCACGAGCTCGCGCACCGTCCACGGCTCGTCGCCCGGGCCGGTGGCGGCGCGGAAGAAGGTCGCCGAAGCCGGCTTGCCCTTCGAGACCACCAGCGGGAAGCGCCCGTCGGGCGTGTAGGAGATGCCGCCCTCGAAGATGAACGTCTGGTCGGCCTGCGGGGGGTCCGAGACCTCCTTGCGGATCACGATCGTCCCGCTGGTCGGCGGCGGCGTCACGTAGTACGCGAAGCAGTAGACGTGCCGGCTTCCGGCCGGGAACTTGATCCACTCGACGTTGTCGCCGTTGAGGTTGTCGATGGCGCACCGCAGGGCCCCGAAGCCGAACTCGTCCGCGAACGCGGGCACGTTCGCGAGCACGGGGTCGGTCGGGGTGCCGCCCTGGATCCACAGCCGGCTGGACGCCTCCGCCAGCTTCGCCTGCTCCTCGGTCAGCTCGATGGTCGTGGCACCGGCGATCGACGTGCCCGCCAGCGGGCGGCCCTGGCCGTCACGGTCGGGGACGGAGGCCTGGGTCGTGACGTCGGTGGAGAACGGCGAGCTCACGACAGAGAGCGACCCCCACGGGCCCACCACCCTGCCCGGCGCGATGCCGGTCCCCAGCGTGAAGCGCCAGCCGGTGATCGGCGTGCAGTCCGGCTGCGTGGACTGCTCGATGGCGGGGTCGACGGCCTGGCCCTGCGTGTACGGCGTGTCCGCCCCGAGGTCGCGCAGGCTCTCCTGGATGTTGTTGCGGGCCCGGTTGGCCCGGATGGCCTCGTAGCTCGGGCACTGGCGCGCGCCGATGGTCACGAAGAAGTCGCTGCCGCCCCCGTCCGGGCCCGGGGGCTGCTGCGCGCTCGCGGGCCCGGCGGCGAGGCCGAGGACGACGAGCACGGCGGCCAACACGAGGACCTGCGCCCGCAGCCGTTCCATCGCGGCGATCACACCCGAGGCGCGACTCCCTTGTCATCACCCGATTCGGGTGAACCCGGTCACACCGGTGACGCGACGTGGAGCGCGCGGGAACACCCGCGCCTCGCCGGGATCATCCAGGCGAACAGCCGCGCGGTGCGCGCGAGCCCCCGATCGTCCCGTCCGGCATCCCGTCGAGCCGCTCGACCACGGCCTCAGTCCTCCCGCACGATCAACAGGCTGTGCGGCGCGTGGTGGGAGAGCTTGCTCGGCACGCTCCCGAGCGCGAACCGCCTGAGCCCGGTCCGCCCGCGCGCGCCGACGGCGATCAGGTCGGCGTCGTACTCGGCCGCCACGTCGAGGATCGTGTGGGCGGCGTCACCCTCCCGCGCGTGCTTCTCGACCGTGAACCCCGCCTCGGCGAACCGGCGCTCGTCGCGGGCGAGGACGTCCGAGGCCACGCCGCGCAGGTTGACCGACTCCTGCTTGCCGCTCATCCCGATCCGCTCGAGCGCGGACGGACCGGGGTAGGCGGCCACCAGATGGACCGTCGCGCCGCTCCCCCGCGTCAGCTCGATCACCTTCTGCACCGCCGCCTCGGCGCCGGGCGACCCGTCGGTCCCGACCACGATCGCGTTCATGGACGGAGCCTACGTGAGCGCGATGGCGCCAGCTAGGGGTTGCCGCCGCGGGCGCGGTCGAGCGCGCCGGGGTCCGGCAGGCCGCCCAGCCAGCGGCTCACCCAGCCCCGCGTCTCGAAGCCGAGGCCGCGGTACAGGGCCTCGCCGTCGGGCGTCGCGAAGAACCCCGCCAGCTCCTCGCCCGACTCCTTCAGCGGGAGCAGCGTCACGAGGCGCCCGATCCCGCGGCGGCGCATCGACGGCTTCGTGCCGACACCGAACAGGCCGGCCACGCCACCGCCGCAGTACAGGAGCGTGACGGCCGCCGGCTCGCCGTCGGCGAAGGCGATCCACTGGCGCCAGGGGACGTCCCGCCACGCGAGCAGCTCGGCGGGCTTCACCCATGCCGCCTCCCCCAGCGCAGGGAACTCGTAGATCTCGCGCAGCGTCGCGGCCCACAGGCGGTACCCGGCCTCGTCGGTCACCTCCTCGATCGTCACGCCCGCGGGCGGCTCGGGATCGTCCAGCTCCGCGATCCGCGCCTCCATCCACGGGGCCTGCCGGTCGAACTCGAACGCGCCGGCCCGCGCCGCGCCTTCGATCACGTCCGCCGGCGTGTCCGGCAGCACCCACAGGAACCACGGCAGGCCCGCGCCCGCCAGCGACGCGGCCACCGGCCCGGCGGCGCCGCAGTCGCCGGCGTCCGGCGAGGCGATCGCGCCGTTGAACATCGGCCACGCGATCGAGGTCTGGCACCACCGCAGCCCGCCGCTCTCGTGGAGCTCGCCCCCGGGCAGCGCGGCGACGGCGGCGAGGTAGGCCCGCAGGTGCGCGTGCGCCGGGTCCACGCGCGGATCGTAGCCGCGCGCCGGAAACGGCCCGGCGGGCTCCGCGGTCCCGATAGTGTCGGCCAAATGAGGATCCTCTACGGCGTCAACGGCGAGGGCCTGGGGCATGCGACCCGCTCGGAGGTGGTGATCGACTCCCTCCTCGGCGAGCACGACGTGCGCGTGATGGCCTCCGGCGCCGCGTTCCGCTACCTGCAGGACAAGTGCGGGCACGTGAGCGAGATCTTCGGGCCGTCGTTCGCGATGGACCACGGGGAGATCCGCCGGTGGGCGTCGGTCACGCACACCATGGAGGCGGCCCGCCGCGAGCTGCCCGGCAGCGTGCGCAGCTGGATGGCCGCGGTGCAGGAGTGGCGGCCCGACGTGGTGGTGACCGACTTCGAGCCGCTGTCGGGGATCTACGCGCGCTCGTCGCGTACGCCGCTCGTGTGCGTCGACAACATCCACATGATCGATCGCTGCCGGCACGACGAGGAGATCGTCGGCCGCGAGCGCGAGGACTTCCGCATCGCCCGCGCCGTGACGCGCGCGATGGTGCCGACCGCCGGCGACTACGTGATCACCACCTTCTTCCGCCCGCCGCTGCTCCGGGGCCGGACCGTGCTCGTGCCGCCGATCGTCCGGCCCGCCATCGTCGCCGCCCAGCCGGTCCGCGGCGACCACCTGCTCGTCTACTCCGGCGGCAGCGACGCGCTGACCGACGCGCTGCGCGACTGCGGCCTGCCCGCCCGCGTGTACGGGATGCGCGACGGTCCCGAGACCGGCACCACCGACGGCCCGATCGAGTACCGGCCGCGCTCGGTCGACGGCTTCCTCGAGGACCTCGTGAGCGCGCGCGGCGTCGTCACCGGCGGCGGCTTCTCGCTGCTCAGCGAGGCGGTCTACCTCGGCAAGCCCGTGCTCTCGGTGCCGCTGCACGGCCAGTTCGAGCAGCTCATGAACGCGCGCTACGTGGAGCGCGAGGGCTTCGGGATGTGCGCGCCGGTGCCCGACACGCCCGCGCTCCAGGCCTTCCTCGACCGCCTCGACGAGTTCCACGAGCGGCTCGGCTCCTACGAGCAGGACGGCAACGCCGAGGCGCTCGCCACGATCGAGGCGTGCGTGACCACGGCCGGCGCCGACACCCGGCACGCCCGGGCGCTGGCCCGGCGCGCGGCGAAGGCGACGCCGCGATGAACGGCGCGGGACGCGCGGCGACGATCGCCGGCGGCGCGGCCACGGCCGCGGCCGCGGCCGCGGGCATGGCCGTCTTCCAGGGGCAGTACCCGACCGCCCAGCTCTACGGCGAGACGATCCACCGCGAGCGCGCGGCGGGCCGGCACATCGCGCTGACCTTCGACGACGGCCCGAACCCCGAGCAGACCCCGCGGCTCCTCGAGCTGCTGGCGCGCTACGACGCGAAGGCGACCTTCTTCCTCATCGGAGAGTGGGCCGCGCGGGAGCCGGGCCTGATCCGCGAGACGGTCGCGGCGGGCCACGCGATCGGCAACCACACCTACACCCACCCGACCATGCCGGCCCACGGCGCGGAGCGGATCCGCGAGGAGCTGCGCCGCTGCCGCGACGCCGTCGAGGCCTCCGGCGAGCACTTCTCCACCGTGGACGGCTCGGCCCTCATGCGGCCGCCGTACGGACGGCGGCGGCCCGGCACCCTGCGGACGATGCGCGAGGAGGGCTACGTACCCGTGACCTGGTCGATCACGGGCTACGACTGGCGCGCGCACACCACCGCCAAGCGCATCACCCGCCGCTGCCTGCGCGCGAAGGAGGGCGACATCATCCTCCTCCACGACGGCTCGAACACCGAGCCGGCCGCGGACCGCGGCAAGTCGATCGCGAGCGCCGCGGCGGTCCTCGAGCACTTCACCCCGCTGGGCTACCGCTTCGTGACCGTGCCGGACCTCGTCGCCGCCGGGCGATGACCCCGTTGCGCTGATGGGCGAGCTCGAGGTCGGCCGCACCCTCCTGCTGTTCTTCTGGTGCTTCGGGCTCGCGGGGATCGAGATCGAGATCGAGGGCGGGGTCGGCTGGGCCGAGCGGCTGCCGACCTGGTACTTCCGGCGCGGGCGCCTCGGCAGGGTCTACGGGCTCGTGATGGGCCGGCGGCCGCTGACCGGCTACCACGTCTACGCCTTCACGATCCCGCTGCTCCTGCTCCATCTCCCCTACGTGATGGGCGTGGAGTGGACGCTCGCGGGCGAGTTGCGCACGATCGCGACGTACTTCGTGCTCGCCGTCGTGTGGGACTACCTGTGGTTCGTGCTCAACCCGGCCTACACGGTGCGCCGCTTCCGCCGCGGCAACGTGTGGTGGTTCGAGGTCCCGTGGATCTGGCGCTTCCCGCTCGACTACTACCTCGGCGTCGGCGTCTCGATCGCCCTCGCGGCGCTGGCCGCGGTCGCGGCGGGCGACTCCGGGCCGCTGCTCAGCCACCTGTGGATGCTCGGCGGGCTCGCCGTCCTCACCGCGCTCACCGTGCTGCTCGCGCCGCTCTACCACTCCTGGTACCGCCACATGCGCCGGGCGGGCGCCGACGACCGCGCGACGACGCCGACCTATCCCCCGCCGGCCCCCGACGCGGTGTGGTCCGGCGGCGTGCCCGAGCTCGACCCGCTCGAGCCGACGCGCCGCTGACCGAAGATCCCAAGGAGTTGGGATGTCCGCCGTGCCGGGGCGGCCGTAGCGTCGCGGGCAGCCGACCCATCCAGGAGGTTCGAGATGTCCGTAGCCAACAAGGAGCTCTCGCGCCGGTTCACCGAGCTCTTCAACACCGCCGACGACGCGCTCGCCGAGGCGATCCTCGCGCCCGACGTCGTCTTCCACGGCACCGCGGGTGACGGGGAGCTGCGGGGGATCGACGCGCTGAAGGCGTTCGTGGCGGGGTACCGCGAGGCGTTCCCCGACGCGTGCAGCACCGTCGAGGACCAGGTCGCCGAGGCCGACAAGGTCGTGACGCGCTGGCGTGCGCGCGGTACCCGGGACCGCGAGTTCGCGATGGACGGGGTCACCATCGAGCGGATCGCCGCGGGCCGGATCGCGGAGGTGTGGGTCGCCCGCGACGAGCTCGGGCTCATGCGCCGGCTGGGATCGGCGCCGGAGTAGAGTCGGTCCGACATGGCGGCGGAGTGACGCGGTGAAGCGCGGAGCGGCCCTCCAGAACCTGACCGGCGCGATCGTCGAGATCTGCCGGGCCGGACTCGCCCCGGACGAGCTGAGGGGCCGTGTCCTCCCGCGGCTGCGCCGCGCCGTGCCGTTCGACGCCGCCTTCTGGACGACCGTCGATCCCGTGACGCTGCTGTTCACGCAGCCCCATCAGGAGGAGATCGCGCCGGAGACGATCCCGTACTTCATCGAGAACGAGTTCCTCGGCGACGACGTGAACAAGTGGGCGGCGCTCGCACGCGGCCGCGAGGGCGTGCGCACGCTGGCCGGTGCGACGGGCGGCGACCTCGCGGCGAGCGCCCGTTACCGCGACATCTTCCGGCCGCTCGGGCTCGGCGACGAGCTGCGGGCGGTGCTGCGCGTCGGCGGCGCCTGCTGGGGCGACCTGTGCCTGCACCGCGAGGCGGGCATGCCGTTCTCGAAGGACGAGGTGCTCTACGTGCGCCGCCTCGCTCCGCATCTCGCGGAGGCCATCCGCGCCGGCCTGCTGCTCTCGAGCGCCGCGCCCGGCGGAGCCGGGCCCGGGAGCCGGGGCTGCTGGTAGTGCTGCCGGACGGCTCTCTGGGGTCGATGACCGACGCGGGCGCGCGCTGGCTCGAGGAGCTGGGTTACGCCGGGCTCCCGACGGAGATCCGCGCGCTCGCCGCGACGCTCGGGCGGGCTGGCGCGGGTCCGCCCAGGCTCCGGCTCCGCACGCGGGCCGGACGCTGGGCGGTGCTCCACGCCTCGCGCCTGCCGACCGCGGGCGCGGACGCGGTGGCCGTGATCATCGAGGAGCCGTCGCCCGCCGAGCTCGCGCCGCTGCTCATGCTGGCCTACGGCCTCACGAGCCAGGAGCAGGCGGTGACCACGCTCGTCTGCCGCGGCCTCTCGACGCGCGAGCTGTCCGACGCGCTGCACATCACGCCGAACACGCTCCAGGACCATCTCAAGTCGATCTTCGAGAAGACCGGCGTGAGCAGCCGGCGGGAGCTCGTCGCCACGCTCCTCCGGGAGCAGTACCTGCCGCGCGCGATGGCCGGGCAGGCCGTCGGAGCGTCGGGCTTCTTCGCCGCGCCTGGCTAGGCTGGCGTCATGGCCACCTGGGACGACGTCCAGCGGCTCGCGCTCGCGCTCCCCGAGACGAGCGAGCGGGAGTCGCGCGGCCTCCGCGGGTGGCGCGTGAAGGACAAGGGCTTCGTGTGGGAGCGCCCGCTGCGCCGCGCGGACTACGCCGCGCTCGGGGACGACGCGCCCGACGGCCCGATCCTCGGCGCCCGCGTCGAGCACCTCGGGGCCAAGGAGGCCCTGCTCGCCGACGACCCGGCCGTGTTCTTCACGACCCCGCACTTCGACGGGTACCCGGCGATCCTCGTCCGGCTCGAGCCGATCTCGGTCGAGGACCTCGAGGAGCTCGTCACCGAGGCGTGGCTCGCGGCCGCGCCCAAGCGGCTGGCCAAGGCCTTCATCGACCAGGCGGGCTAGCCGGCCACGAGCGCGAGCGTGGCCCCCAGGATCACGACGCTCTGCGCGCTGTGCACGGCGATGCCGATCAGCGCGCTGCGGTAGCGCCGGGAGGGATAGGAGATGATCAGCGTGTCGAGCAGAGCGGCGGGGATGGCCCACGGCATGTGCAGGTGGTAGACGGCGAACAGCACGCCGTTGGCGAGCCAGTCGCGGCGCCCGAACACGCCGTTCATGCGCGGCAGGAGCAGGCCCCGGAACAGGAGCTCCTCGCCGAGCACGGTGTTGAAGACGGCGAGCGCCGCGATGACGCCGAACCATCCCCAGGCGCCGTCGAAGAACACGTGACCGGCGTGCGACTCGAGGAACGCGGGGAGGTCGTGGCCCGCGGCGGCCTGCTGGATCTGCGGCACGAGCTCCTCGGCCGCGAAGGCGACCAGGAGCGGGATCAACAGCAGCCAGAGGCGACCTCCGCGCCGCCCCGTGCGAGGGCTGCGCGGGGCCTGCAGCCACAGGGCGGGGCGCACGCGCGACCAGCGCAGCGACCGCTGCTCCCGCGCGACCAGGACGACGACGAGCACGAACTGCCAGATCAGCCCCGCCGTCAGGCACAGCAGCAGCGCCTGCGCGAGCGGCCCCGGGCCGTCGAGGCGGTCGGCGAGCCAGGGCGCGGCCACCCAGGCCAGGAACGCCATCGGCAGCGCCGCCGCCGCCCACACGGCCAGGATCTTCGCGAGCGAGTACTGCGGCGGGTCGGAGAGGCCGGGCGGTGCGGCCGCGCCCCGGTCCGCGGTCCGAAGCGGTGTCGCGATGGCCATCGCGGGCCGTCCTTTCGTCGTCGGGTCGATGGCGCCGAAGCTACGGTCGCGGCCGCGCGGTGTCGTCGCCCGCAGGCCGTGTCGGCGCTCCGCCCAGCGGCCGATCCCGGCTCCGACCTTGGTCAGAGGCGGGGCGCGCGCACGTGCAGTACGTTCGGCCGGTGAGCCGCCTCTGGTCGTTCGCGCGCAGCTACGGACTGGACCTGCTGATCGTCCTCACGGCGCTCGCGAGCGCGCTCCAGGTCGCCTTGCGGGACGACCCGCCGGCGTCGCCGTGGTTCGCCGTGCCGGCCGCCGCGATGCTCGTGCTGCCGCTGCTCGCCCGGCGCCGCCGGCCCTTCGCGGCGGCCGTGTCGCTCTGGCTGCTGGCCGCCGCGTTCTCGTTCGTCGACGGGCAACTCGTCCCGGACACCGCGGGCGCGACCGTCGCCGGGATCGCCGCGGCGTTCATCCTCGGCAACCTCGGCGACGCCGTCCAGGGCCGGATCGGGCTGGCCGTCGTGCTGAGCGGCGCGGCGATCATCGTCTCCAACGCTCCCAGCCACACCGCCGGCGACTTCGTCTTCACCCCGGCGCTGTTCGGGATCGCCTGGCTCGCCGGCTTCGCCCTCCGGGAGCGGGTCGAGCAGGCGGAGGCGGCCGAGGAGCGCGCGCGTCTCGCCGAGCGCGAGCGCGAGGTGGCCGCCCGCCTCGCGGTGGCCGAGGAACGCGCGCGGATCGCCCGCGAGCTGCACGACATCGTCGCCCACGCGGTCAGCGTGATCGTGCTCCAGGTCGGCGCCGTCCGCCACAACCTTCCCGCGGCGCAGGACGAGGACAGGGAGGCGCTCCGCGGCGTCGAGCAGACGGGGCGCACCGCGCTCGCCGACATGCGGCGGCTGCTCGGCGCGCTGCGCCGCGACGGCGACGACATCGACCTCGCGCCCCAGCCCGGACTCGGCAGCCTCGACCCGCTGCTGGACGAGTTCCGCCGCGCCGGCCTTCCCGTGCGGCTGTCCGTCGACGGCGAGCCCGTCCCGTTGCCGCCCACGCTCGACCTCTCGGCGTACCGGATCGTCCAGGAGGGGCTGACCAACACGCTCAAGCACGCGCACGCGAGCCACGCCGACGTGGTGGTCCGCTACGGCGCCGACCGGCTCGAGATCGACGTCCGCGACGACGGGCACGGCAGCGCCGGGAGCGACGGCCTCGGCCACGGCCTCGTCGGCGTCCGGGAGCGCGTGAAGATCTACGGCGGCGAGATGACCGCCGGCGCCGCGGCCGGCGGCGGCTTCCTGCTCAGCACCCGCCTCCCGCTCGACGGCGACCGGCGATGAGCATCCGCGTCCTCGTCGCCGACGACCAGTCCATGGTGCGGGCCGGCTTCCGCATGCTGCTCGCCCACGAGCCGGACATCGACGTGGTGGCCGAGGCGAGCAACGGGCTCGAGGCGGTGCACCAGGCGGCGCGCTTCGATCCGACCGTCGTGCTGATGGACATCCGCATGCCCGAGCTCGACGGTCTCGAGGCGACGCGGCGCATCCTCGCCGCCGACGACCGCGCCCGCGTCCTGATCCTCACGACGTTCGACCTCGACGAGTACGTCTACGAGGCGCTGAGCGCCGGGGCCAGCGGCTTCGTGCTCAAGGACGACCCGCCCGAGCAGCTGATCGCCGCGATCCGGACCGTCGCCGCCGGGGACGCGCTCCTCTCTCCGGGCGTCACCAAGCGCGTGATCCGCCGGTTCGCGCGCCGGCCGCGTCCCGCGCCGCCCGCGGGGCTCGCCGAGCTGACGGCGCGCGAGCACGAGGTCCTCCGCCTGATCGCCCTCGGCCGCTCCAACGCCGAGATCGCGCAGGAGCTCTACATCAGCGAGGGGACCGTCAAGACCCACGTCACCCACGTCCTGCAGAAGCTCGACCTCCGTGACCGCGTCCAGGCCGTCGTGCTCGCCTACCAGACCGGGATCTTCGACACCGACACCCACCCCGCCTGACGCCCGGCCCCGTCAGGCGTCGAGGAGCGACAGGTCGAGGCGGCGCAGGCGCTCGGGGTCGGCGAGGATGTCGATCTCGGTGATCCTCCCGCCCCTCACCGTGAGGGCCCCGACGGAGAACAGCTCGCCGTCGCGCGTCGTGACGGCTCCGGGGACGCCGTTGACGAGCGCCCGCCGGACCTGCAGCCCCATCCGGGAGTAGCCGAGCGACTGCCGGGCGACCACCTCGGCGCCGCGGACCTCCCGCGACCCGCCGGCCAGGGGACCCATGTCCGCGCGCAGCACGACGTCCGGGTCGAGCACCGCGACGAGCGCGTCGAAGTCGCCGTCGCGCGAGGCGGCGAGGAACGCGTCGACGACCTCGCGCTGGGCGTCGAGGTCGGCGTCGGGCAGCGGGTGCTCGCCCTGGACGCGGCGGCGCGCGCGGCTGGCGAGCTGGCGGGTCGCCGCCGGGGAGCGGTCGAGGATCCGCGCGATCTCGTCGAAGGGCACGGCGAACATGTCGTGCAGCACGAACGCGAGCCGCTCGGCCGGCCCCAGCGTCTCGAGCACGACGAACAGCGCGAGGCCCACCGAGTCGGCCAGGAGCGCCTCGTGCTCGGGGTCGGTGCCGTCCTCGCGGTCCACGATCGGCTCCGGCAGGTGCACGCCGAAGGACTCCTCGCGCCGCGACCGGCGCGAGCGCAGCATGTTCAGCGACACCCGCGCGACCACCGTGGTCAGCCAGCCGCCGAGGTTCTCGATCTCGCGGCTGTCCGAGCGGCTCAGCCGCAGCCAGGCCTCCTGGACGGCGTCGTCGGCCTCGCTCAGCGAGCCGAGCATCCGGTAGGCCACCGCCCGCAGGTGGGTCCGGTGCGCCTCGAAGCTCTCCGTCAGTTGATCGCGCTCATCCACCGGTCACATTCCTTCGTCGCGTCGGGTCATTCATTCATCTAGACCCGCGAGACCCGGCAGAGGTGACAGGCGATGCGAGTTCTTGTCGCCCGGACGGCCAGGCGCGAGATCGGGTGCGCCGGGCCTAGCCGGCGCAAGGCGGGCGCATCGGCAGCTCCAGCCACGCGTCGGCGCCCCCGGCCGGGCGGTTGGCGATCCCCGCCCGGCCGCCGTGGGCCTCGGCGATCAGCTGAACGATCGCGAGGCCCAGGCCCGTGCCGCCCCCCGTCCGCCCGGTCTGCGCGCGGCTGAAGCGCTCGAACGCGTGCGGCAAGAAGCCGGCCGGGACGCCGGGCCCGTCGTCGAGGACGTGCAGCTCGGCGTGCCCGTCGCTCGCGCGCGCGACGAGGTCGACACCGCCCGACCCGTGGCGGAGCGCGTTGTCGACGAGGTTCGAGAGCGCCTGCTCGACGCGCGTCGCGTCGACGTCGAGCGTGAGCCGTCGCCCGCGGCGATCGAGAGCGCCCGGCCGCTCTCGCGGGCGCGCACCCGGAAGCGCCGCTCGACGCCCTCCATGACCGTGCCGGCGGGCACCGGCCGGCGGTCGAGCTCCATCGCCCCGGAGTCGCTGCGGGCGACGAGCAGGAGGTCCTCGGCGAGGTTGATGAGGCGGTCGGTCTCCGCGCCCGCGATGCGGAGGGCGGCGCGCAGCGCCTCGGGCGGGTTGTCGGTGCGCAGCGCGAGCTCGACCTCCGTCTTGAGGATGGTCAGCGGCGTCCGCAGCTCGTGGCTCGCGTCCGAGAAGAGCTCGCGCTCGCGGTCCCGCGCCTGCTCGAGGCGCGCGAGCATCCCGTTGAGCGTCGCGCCAAGCCGGTGCACCTCGTCCTCGGCGAGGGGCAGCGGCAGGCGCGCGCCCGGGTCGACGTCGGAGATCTCCGCCGCCGCCTCGCGCATCGCCTCCATCGGGCGCAGCACGGCGCCGGCCAGGCCGTAGCCGGCGAGCGCCGCGACCGCCAGCGTGAGGCCGCCGCCGACCAGCAGCGCGCCGTTGAGCAGATCGAGCGCGCGCTCGCGCTGCGCGAGCGAGGCCCGCACGACGAGCACCGACCGCCGGTCCGGGGCACGCCGGACGAGGAGTCGCTCGCGCTCGCCGTGATCGACGTACGCGTCGCTCGTCCCGGCGGCGCGCACGCGCGCGGGGCCGGCGAGCGGCGCCGCGTCGACCCGCGAGGTGCTGAACAGCACCCGGTCCTGCGCGTCGAGGACCTGTGTGACGAGGTCGCCGCCCGGGACCAGGGTGCGATGCCGGCTCAGGCCCGCGACGCCCTCCTGACCGAGGGCGGCCGCGGCATCGTCCGCGCGGGCCCGCAGCGTCGCGTCGAGGCCGTCGTCGAGCCCCGACTTGAAGTGGAAGTAGAGGAAGAGCCCGATGCAGGAGAGCATCACGGCGATCGCCCCGGTGTATGCCAGCGTCAGCTTGGCCCGGATCGGCAGGCGCCTCAGGAGCTGTCGGGCGCCCATAGCCGGTAGCCGGCCCCGCGGACCGTCTGGATCGACTCCACACCGAACGGCCGGTCGATCTTCTCCCGCAGCCGCCGCATCGCGACCTCGACGACGTTCGAGCGGTGGCCGACCTCGCCCTCCCAGGCGAGCTCGAGCAGCTCGTAGCGGGAGATGATCCGCCCGGGCCGACGCATGAACGCCTCGAGGACGGCCACCTCGCGGGTGGTCATCTCGATCTCGCGCTCGCCCCGCCACACGCGATGCGACGCCGGGTCGAGCCGCAGGTCGCCGACCACCAGCGTGACCGGCCGCGGGCCGTTGTCCCGCCGCGCCAGCGCGTGCACGCGCGCGAGCAGCTCCTCGAAGGAGTACGGCTTGACGAGGTAGTCGTCGGCGCCGCTGTTGAGCCCGGTGACGCGGTCCGCCACCGCGTCGCGGGCGGTCAGCATGAGGATCGGCGTCCAGACCTCCTTCGCGCGCATCCGCCGGCAGGTCTCGACGCCGTCGATGCCCGGCAGCATCACGTCGAGCACGACGACGCTGTGGATGCCCGCATCCACCCGCCACAGCGCCTCCTCGCCGGACGGCGCCACGTCGACGGCGATGCTCTCGCTCGCCAGGCCCCGCCGCACCGTGTCGGCCATCCTCTCGTCGTCCTCGACCAGCAGCACGCGCATGGGCCCGGCAAGCGTGGCACGCGCCGGGGCCGCCGTCATCCGCCGGTCATCCGGTGCCGCTATCCACACCGGAGGGCCCATGGCCCCTGCGCTCGTCCATCTCCCCGCCCATCTGGGCTATCTCGTCCTCTTCGCGCTCGTCGCCGCGGAGTCCGCCGGCGTGCCCGTGCCGGGTGAGACCGCGCTCATCGCGGGCGGCGTGCTCGCCCACCACGGCGTGTTCCACATCGCCGCGATCATCGCGACCGCGGCCACCGGCGCGATCGCCGGCGACAACCTCGGCTATCTCATCGGCCGCACCGGCGGACGGCGGCTGCTGGAGCGCCCGGGCCCGCTGCAGCGGCACCGCGAGAACCTCCTGCGCCACGGTGAGCCGTTCTTCGCGCAGCACGGCCCGAAGGCCGTCTTCCTCGGGCGCTGGGTGGTGGGGGTGCGGCTCGCGGCCGCCTGGCTGGCCGGGATCAACCGCATGCCGTGGGAGACCTTCGGCTTCTGGAACGCCCTCGGCGGCATCGCCTGGGCGACCAGCGTCGGCCTGGCCGCCTACCTCGCCGGCCCGGTGGCGGAGCGCGTCTTCAAGGCGGTCGGCCTCGGCGGCGTGACCCTGGTGGCGGTGCTTATCCTCGGCTACCTCGCGTGGCGCCGGCACCGGGCCCGCTCGGTCGCCTGAGCGGACGCCGTCATCTGGGGGTCATGTCCGGCGGCCATGCTGCCGCCCCGCATGTCCTACCTGCAGGCCATCGTCATCGCGCTCGTCCAGGGCGTGACGGAGCTGTTCCCCGTCTCGAGCCTCGGCCACTCCGTGCTCGTGCCGGCGTGGATCGGCGGGAGCTGGGAGACGCTCGTGACGCAGTCCTCGCAGGCCGACAGCGGCTCGTCGTTCTACCTGGCCTACATCGTCGCGCTGCACTGCGCGACGGCGCTCGCGCTGCTGTGGTTCTTCCGCGCCGACTGGGTGCGCATCATCGGCGGGTTCTTCCGCAGCGTCGCCCGCAGCGTGCGGGAGCGCGCGTTCATCGTCCGCACCGCGGACGAGCGCCTGGCGTGGCTCATCGTGTTCGCCACGATCCCCGTCGGCGTCACCGGCCTCGCGCTCGAGCACATCTTCCGCACCGTCTTCGCCAAGCCGCTCGTGGCGAGCGTGCTGCTGTTCGTCAACGGCCTCATCCTGCTCGCCGGGGAGCGCTTCCGCCGCGCCGCGGAGCAGCCGGAGCCGGACGTGCTCGCGCCCGTCGCCGCCCCGGTGTCCCGCGGCGGCGTGGCGGTCGCCGAGCGGCCCCCGGCGCGCGGCCCGCGGTCCGCGGAGGACGTCGAGGCGGCCGCGGCGTCGGACCGCCGCATCGCCGGCATCTCCTACGCCGACGGCGCCTTCGTCGGCACGCTGCAGGTCCTCGCGCTGCTGGCGGGCATCAGCCGCTCCGGGGTCACGATGGTCGGCGGGCTCTGGCGCGGCCTCTCGCACGAGGACGCCGCCCGCTTCGCGTTCCTGCTCGCGACCCCGGTCATCCTCGCCGCCGGCGTGCTCAAGCTCCCGAGCCTCGCCGGCCCCGCCGGCGACGGCATCCACGGCCAGGTCGTCGTGGGCGCGCTCGTCACCGGGGTGACGGCCTATCTCTCCGTCCGCTTCCTGGTCCGCTACTTCGAGACGCGGACGCTCACGCCGTTCGCCGTCTACTGCCTCGTCGCCGGCGCGGCGAGCGTCCTGCGCTTCGCGCTCGGGTAGCGGCGGATCGGCTCAGTCGCCGTCGCCGGCTCGCCGGTCGGCGCCGCGATGCACCCGGACGGTGCGCTCGACCAGCGCGCGCAGCACCTCGTGGTCGACGTCGTCGACGCGCTTGAGGTAGAGGCACCCCTTGCCCACCTTGTGCGGACCGAGCCGCTCCAGCAGCTTCGGATACCGGTCCTGGACGCCGCCCACGAGGTAGAGCACGAGGTTCGCCTTGCGAGGCGAGAAGCCGACGAGCGGCGCCGTGCCCTCACGACCGCTGTCGTAGCGGTACCGGTAGCGCCCGAAGCCGACGATGCTCGCGCCCCACATCACCGGCGCCTCACCCGTCCACTCGGCCAGGAGACCGCAGAGCTTCTGCGCGTCCTCGCGACGAGCGTCCTGCGGCACCGCGGCGATGAACGCCTCCGCACTCTCATCGCTCGGACGCGTCTTCGGGGATGCCTCCATCGCCGAGTCCCATCGTATCGCCGGGGTGGGCCTCGACCGCTCCCGCCGTGTGGTCAGGTGGGCCACGCCGAACGGCTCGACACCGTGGCTTGCTCCGAACTCCGCGATTGGCGGTGTGGCTCGTGGATCGTTTGCGCGGGGCGGCGCTGCGTGGCTTCGATCGTCTCACCCCTCCGGGGGGATGCCGCGCGACGGTCGCCCGATTAGGGTCCGGCCGGACGCCCCTGAGAGCAAAGGCAGGACGCACCCATGAGCCAGGACAGCCTGCCGTTTCCGCCGACGCCGTCCGCGAGCCGGGCCGGCCGGACGATGCAGGAGTCCAGCTATGCGAACCGGGTCAAGCCACGGCGACTGCCCGAGGACGCGCCGAACATCCTGATCGTGCTGATCGACGACGCCGGGCCGGGGCTGCCCGACACGTTCGGCGGTGAGGTACGCACGGACACGCTGAGCCGTATTCACGGTGAGGGCATCGGCTTCAACCGGTTCCACACCACGGCGATGTGCTCGCCGACGCGTGCATCGCTGCTGACGGGGCGCAATCATCACCGGATCGGCAACGGGCAGATCGCCGAGCTGGCCAACGACTGGGACGGTTACGCGGGCGAGATCCCCAAGAGCAGCGCGCTCGGGGCCGAGGTGCTCAAGCACTACGGGTATTCGACCGGGGCGTGGGGCAAGTGGCACAACACCCCGGCGATCGAGACCACGGCGGCGGGGCCGTTCCACAACTGGCCGTCGGAGATCGGCTTTGAGTACTTCTACGGCTTTCTCGCGGGCGAGGCGTCGCAGTGGGAGCCGAATCTGGTGCGCAACACGACCAGCGTGCTGCCGCCGCGGACGCCGGAGGAGGGTTATCACCTCAGCGAGGATCTCGCCGACGATGCGATCGCATGGTTGCAGCGCCACCAGGCGTTCGAGCCCGACAAGCCGTTCTTCATGTACTGGGCCACCGGCTGCCTGCACGGGCCCCACCACATCTTCCCGGAGTGGGCCGACAAGTACGCGGGCAGGTTCGACGACGGCTGGGACGCCTACCGCGAGCGCGTCTTCGCGCGCGCGAAGGAGAAGGGCTGGATCCCGGCCGACGCGCAGCTCACCCCGCGCGATCCGCAGCTCCCGGCGTGGGAGGACATCCCCGAGGAACAGCGCCCGTTTCAGCGCCGGCTGATGGAAGTGGCGGCCGGCTACGCCGAGCACGCCGACGTCCAGGCCGGTCGCGTGATCGACGAGATCGAGCGCCTCGGCGCCGCCGACAACACGCTCATCTTCTACATCTGGGGCGACAACGGGTCCTCAGGTGAAGGGCAGAACGGAACGATCAGCGAGCTGCTGGCCCAGAACGGCATCCCGACCACCGTCGACATGCACATCAACACCCTGGAGGAGATGGGCGGGCTCGACCTGCTCGGCACCCCCAAGGTCGACAACCAGTACCACGCCGGCTGGGCGTGGGCCGGCAGCACGCCCTATCCGGGGATGAAGCTGCTGGCCTCAGACCTCGGCGGGACACGCAACCCGATGGCCGTCCGCTGGCCGGCGAGGATCGCGCCTGACGCGACCCCGCGGACGCAGTTCCATCACTGCAACGACATCGTCCCCACCATCTATGAGGTGGTGGGCATCACGCCGCCGCGGGTCGTCAACGGCGTGCAGCAGGACCCGATCGACGGCACCAGCCTCGCGTATGCGTTCGACGATCCCGACGCCCAGGGCCGGCTGATCACGCAGTACTTCGAGATCATGGGCAGCCGCGCGATCTACCACGACGGCTGGATGGCCTCGGCGACCGGGCCGCGCCTGCCGTGGGTCCCCGGCCTGCCGCCGGGCATCGCAGACTGGACGCCCGACCACGACGAGTGGCGCCTGTACAACCTCGACGAGGACTGGTCGCAGGCCAACGACCTCGCCGCGGAGTTGCCGGAGAAGCTCGCGCAGATGAAGGAGACGTTCGCGATCGAGGCGGCGCGCAACAGCGTCTACCCGATCGGCGGCGGGCTCTGGGTCTTCGTCTATCACCCCGAGCTCCGGATCTCGACGCCGTATCGCGAATGGACCTTCGGCCCCAGGATCACCCGGATGCCCGAGTTCTGCGCGCCGGCGCTCGGCAACCGCGCCAACCTCGTGACGATCGACGCCGAGCTTCCCGAGCACGCCAGCGGCGTGCTCTACGCGCTCGGCAGCTCCAGCGGCGGCCTGACGTGCTACCTCGACGACGGGCACCTCTGTTACGAGTACAACCTCTTCATCATCCAGCGGACCAAGCTCCGTACCGAACAGCGCCTCGCCGCCGGCCCCGCGAAGATCGAGGTCTCCACCGAGTACGCCGAGGTCAAACCGGCCGGCCCACTGAACATCACGCTGACCGTCGACGGCGAGCAGCTCGCAGCGGGCGTGGTACCGATCAGCGCCCCGATCCTGTTCACCGCCAACGACTGCTTGGACATCGGCACCTGCCTCGGCGCCCCGGTCTCCCTGGACTACTACGACCGCGCACCGTTTCCGTTCACCGGCACCATCGACACGGTCAACGTGCGCTACACCTCCTAGCCTTGCGGGGTGTTCGACCACGTCGAGATCGCCGTCTCCGACCTCGCCGCGTCCGAGCGCTTCTACCGGACCGTCCTCTCCGTGCTGGGCGTCGAGCCGAGCCACGCGGACGCCGAGCTCGTCGAGTGGGACGACTGGGGGATCGTGCCGGCCGACGGCGAGCACCCCGTGACCCGCGGCCTGCACGTCGGCTTCCGCGCGCCGACGCGGCAGGCCGTCGACGCCTTCTGGCAGGCGGGGATCGACGCCGGCCACCGCGACGACGGTGCGCCCGGCCCGCGCACGGTCTACGGCCCGGACTACTACGGCGGCTTCCTGCTCGACCCGGACGGCAACAGCGTGGAGGCCGTGCACGACGTGCGCGAGCGGCCCGTGCCCGACGGCCGCGTCGACCACCTGTGGGTCCGCGTGGCCGACCCGGCGGCGTCGAAGCGCTTCCAGCTCGCGGTCGCGCCGCACACCGGGATGCGGCTCGCGGCCGACGAGCCCGAGCTCGTCCGCTTCGCGGGCGACGGCCACAGCATCACGTTCCTCCGCGACGAGCGGCCCGCGACGACGCGACTCCACCTCGCGTACGGGGCGCGCGACGACGCCACCGTGCGCGCGTTCCACGCCGCCGCGCTCGCCGCGGGCTACGAGGACCACGGCGCGCCCGGCGAGCGCGCCGTCTACCACCCGGGCTACTACGGCGCGTTCGTCCTGGACCCCGACGGGAACAACGTCGAGGTCGTCAACCACAACCGCTGAGCGATGAAGGTTGCCCCTCGGGTGGCCCCCAGACCCTTGATTTACGACCCCGGGCTCAGATCGGGCTCAGGTAGGTCGACTCGGGGCTCAGTTCGCTCGAGCGCCGAGTAGCAGTTCTTGTAGAGATCGCCTCCGCCTGGCGGCGAGTGGCTGAAGCTGGCGGGCTATCCGAGCGCGCTGTCGACGTTCAGGCGTTCGCCGGAACTCGTCTTGCCCTTCAGCGCGTTCAGGGCATCACCGCGTTTGCGCAGGCGGGAGCTGATGTCACCGAGGTCCCAGGAGGAATGATGCTTGCGCAGCATCGCCGCGGCGGCGGCGACGAACGGCGCCGCCATGCTGGTGCCCGACATGTACGCGTAGTCGGATTTCCAAGAGGTGGACGCGATCCGGTCACCGGGCGCGGCCAGGTCGACGGTCTTGGCTCCGTAGTTGGAGAACGACGCCAGCTTGTCCTTGCTGTCGGTGGCGGCGACGGAGAGGATGTTGCTGTCCGGGTACGCGGCAGGGAACGTCGGCGTCGCGTCGTCGTCGACGCCGTCGTTGCCGGCGGCGGCCACCAGCAGCACGCCCTTGCTCTTGGCTCGCTGGATCGCCTCGCGGGCGATCTCTGAGTTGGTCGGCCCGCCGAAGGAGGCGTTGATGACCTTCGCGCCGGCCGCGATCGCGTAGTCGAGGCCGGCGATCCCCTGCGACGTGGTGCCGCGCCCGTCGGCGTCGAGGACCCGGACGGCGACGATCTTCACGCTCCAGCACAGTCCGGCGATGCCGCGGTCGTTGTCGCCGCGCGCGCCGATGATCCCGGCGACGTGCGTCCCGTGACCGTGCTCGTCGCCGCCGGATCCCATTGCCGTCGACCACGTCGCCGCCGAAACGGTCGTCGACCACGCCGTTGCCGTCGTCGTCGCGGCCGTTGGACGGGTCCTTGGTGTTCTCCCACAGGTTGGACTTCAGGTCAGGATGGTCGGTCTGCACGCCGGTGTCGAGCACCGCCACCTTCGCGCAGCTCGTCCGGTCCGTCCAAGCGGCGGGCGCGTCGATGTCGTGGTCGTCCTTCTGCTTGATCGCGTACTGCTCGCTGACGCCGGGGTCGTTGGCGTCCTTGAAGATGGCGACCGGGCCGTCGTCTTCGACGCGCAGCACGCGATCGCGGGTGAGCAGCCGGGCCCGGAGATCTTCGAGGCCGACTCCCTCGCGCGGCGCGACCGCGAGCGCCCGAACCAGACGCAACCGCAGGGCAAGGCGGCCGCCGGCATCGCGGACGATCGCTTTCCTGCGCGCCTCGTTCGTGTCCGCGCGGAACTGGACGATCAGGCGCGCGACCGGCGGCGTCTCGCCGCGGGGTTGCGCCAACCGGTCCTTGCGGAACTGGATCGCGGCGGCGGGAGAAGCCACCAAGGCGAGCGGGACGCTGACCGCACCCAGCATGAGGACGCGACGCGACACGTCGCATGACTCGAACGCTACTAGCAACACCCGGCCTCGTCGCGGGGTCGACCAACTAGCTCCCGCCGCCTACGGCGACCCGCCGCCACCCACCGTCATCTTCGGGATCACGCCGCCATAGCGGCGCGATCCCGGCAGTTCTATTTGATCGCGTCGTAGACCTTGAACATCGGCATGTACATCGCGACCACGATGAAGCCGACGATCCCGCCCACGATGATGATCATGACCGGCTCGAGGATCGAGGTGAGGGCCTTGACGGCGGCGGCGACCTCGTCCTCGTAGAAGTCCGCGACCTTGGTGAGCATGGTGTCGAGGTTGCCGGTCTCCTCCCCCACGGCCATCATCTGGGCGACCATCGCGGGGAAGATCGGGGCCTCCTTGAGGGGCGCGGCGATCGAGCCGCCGGACTTCACGGACTCGATGACGGCGTCCATGGCCTCCTCGACGACGGCGTTGCCGGCGGTCTTGCCGGTCACCTCGATGGCCTGCATGATCGGGACGCCGGCGCCGTAGAGGGCGGAGAAGGTGCGCGACCAGCGGGCCAGCGCGATCTTCTGGACGGTGTTGCCGATCTTGAAGGGGATGCGCAGGCGCAGGCGGTCCCACTGGGGGCGGCCCCACGAGGACTTGCGCCACTTGCGGAAGCCGATGACCCCACCGACGGTGCCGGCGAGCAGCAGGTACCAGCGGCCGGTGACGAAGTCGGAGGCGGCGACGGTGAGCTTCGTGATCGCGGGCAGCTCGCCGCCGAAGTCGTCGAAGACGCCCACGAACACGGGGACGATGAAGGCGATGAGGCCGAGCAGGACGGCCATCGCGAAGGTCAACACGACGGCCGGGTAGGCCATCGCGGCCTTGACCTGGCGGCGCAGGGCGTCGTCCTTCTCGAGCTGGTCGGCGACGCGGTCGAGGGACTGCTCGAGCACGCCGCCCGCCTCGCCGGCGCGGACCATCGAGACGTACAGCGGGCTGAAGATCTTGGGGTGCTTGGCGAGGCCCTCGGAGAAGGAGAGCCCGGACTCGATGTCCTCGCGGACGGCGCTGACGGTCTCCTTGAGGAGCTTGTTCTCGATCTGGTCCTCGAGCACGTAGAACGCGCGCAGGAGGGTCATGCCGGAGGAGATCATGGTCGCCAGCTGGCGGGTCATGACCGTCAGCTCGGCGGCCTTGACCCGCTTGAAGAGGGTGATCTCCATCTGCAGGCCGGACTTCTTCTCCGCCAGGTCCATGACCACGAGGCCACGGGCCTTGAGCTCGTCGGTCACCGCCTGGCGGTTCGTGCCCGAGATCTCCCCCTTGGAGGGGACGCCGGCGAGGTCGACGGCCTTGTAGGCGAAGGTCGCCGCGGACATCAGGCGGCCTGCATCGGCGGCGTGGCCGCCGGGTCGCCGCCCTGGATGAGCCGGCGCAGCTCCGCGGGCTGGGAGGAGCGCGACTCGGCCACCGCCATCGTGATCTTGCCGTCGCGGACGAGGCCGGCCAGCGAGGCGTCCATCGTCTGCATCCCGTGCTGGCCGCCGGTCTGGATCAGCGAGTAGATCTGGTGGGTCTTGCCCTCGCGGATCAGGTTGCGCACGCCCGGGGTCGGGACGAGCACCTCGGCGGCGACGCAGCGACCCTGGCCGTCGGCGGTCGGCAGCAGCGTCTGGGTGACGACGCCCTGCAGGCCGACCGCGAGCTGGGAGCGGACCTGGCCCTGCTGCTCGGGCGGGAAGACGTCGATGATGCGGTCGATGGTCTGCGGCGCGTCCTGGGTGTGGAGCGTCGCGAAGACGAGGTGGCCGGTCTCGGCGGCGGTCAGCGCGGTGCCGATCGTCTCCATGTCGCGCATCTCGCCGACCAGGATCACGTCGGGGTCCTGGCGCAGCGCGGCCTTGAGGGCCATCGCGAAGGACTTGGCGTCGGCGCCGAGCTCGCGCTGGTTGACGATGCAGCGCTTGTGGCCGTGGAGGAACTCGATCGGGTCCTCGATGGTCATGATGTGCTCGTCGCGCGTCTCGTTGATCTCGTTGATCAGCGACGCCAGCGTGGTCGACTTGCCCGAGCCCGTCGGGCCGGTCACGAGCACGATGCCGCGCGGCTTGCGGGCGAAATCCCGGATCACGGGCGGCATGCCGAGCTTCTCGATCGGCACCGTCTCGTTGGGGATGAGGCGGAAGGCGGCGCCGAGCGAGCCGCGCTGGTGGTAGGCGTTGACGCGGAAGCGGCCGTGCGCCGGGATCGCGTAGGCGAAGTCGATCTGCCAGTCCTCCTCCAGGCGCTGGCGCTGCGAGGAGGAGAGGATCGCGTAGACGATCTCGCGCGTGTCGGCGGGGGTGAGCGTGCCCTGGCCCTGCATCGGGACCAGCGAGCCGCGCAGCCGCAGCATGGGCGGCGCGCCGGGCGTGATGTGGAGGTCGGACGCCTTCTGGCGGATGACCTCGACGAGGATCTCTGAGAAGTCGAAGTTCATGTCCGTTCCCGTGATCGGCAGGCGAAGGCTGGATCTGAAGGTCAGCGCGTGCCGGCGACGCGCGCGACCTCGGCGATCGAGGTCAGGCCGCGGCGGACCTTCTCGAGCCCGTCCTCGCGGAGGCGCATCATGCCCTCGTGCACCGCCGCCTGGGCGATGCGCTCGGCGGGCTCGCGGGCCACGGCGAGCGAGCGGATCGTCTCGGAGACCCACATCACCTCGTAGAGGCCGATGCGGCCCTTGTAGCCGGTGCCGCCGCAGCGGGCGCAGCCCACGGGCTCATAGCACTCGAGGTCGAGCCCGACGTTGAAGCCGTTGGCGCGCATGACCTCGGCCGAGAGCGTCACGCGGCTCTTGCACTCGTCGCAGAGCAGGCGCGCGAGGCGCTGGGCGACCACGCAGTCGACCGCCGAGCCGACGAGGAAGGGCTCGACGCCCATCTCGATCAGGCGGCTGACGGCGCCGGGCGCGTCGTTGGTATGAAGCGTGGAGAGCACGAGGTGGCCGGTGAGGGCCGCCTCGATGGCGATCTGCGCCGTCTCCTTGTCGCGGATCTCGCCGACCATGATGATGTCCGGGTCGGCGCGCATCATCGAGCGCAGGCCGGTGGCGAAGGTCAGCCCCGCCTTGTTGTTGACCTGCACCTGCGTGATCCCGGCGAGCTGGTACTCGACCGGGTCCTCGATCGTGATGATGTTCTTCTCGATCGTGTTGAGCTGGTTGAGCGCGCCGTAGAGCGACGTCGACTTGCCGGAGCCGGTCGGGCCGGTGACGAGCACCGCGCCGTGCGCCTGGCCGAAGGCCTTGGTGAAGCGCTCGAGCGCCTGCGGCAGCATCCCCAGCTGCTCGAGCTGGATCATCACCGAGCTCTGGTCGAGGATGCGCATCACGACGTTCTCGCCGTAGGCGGCCGGCAGCGTGGCCACGCGCAGGTCGACGTGGCGCTCGGCGATGTCCATCGAGATGCGGCCGTCCTGCGGGATGCGCCGCTCGGCGATGTCGAGGTCGGAGAGGATCTTCACGCGGGAGGTCACCGCGGGGATCACGCTCGCCGGGATGATCGCCGCCTCCTGCAGGACGCCGTCGATGCGGTAGCGGACGCGCATGTCCTCGTCGCCGGGCTCGAAGTGGATGTCGGAGGCGCCGCGCTCGACGGCCTCCTTGATGATGCGGTGCACGAGCTGGATGACCGAGGCGTCCTCGCCGCTCGCGCCGAAGTTGATCGGCCCGTGGTCGTGGATGTCGTAGAGCGGGCCGGAGGGCGCGGCGTCGGGCGCGGCGGCGGGCTCGGGCTCCTCGAGGTCGGGGCCGTTGCCGGTGAACGACGGGTCGTTGAGGCGCTCCAGCAGGTTCTCGATATCGGCCACCGAGGCGACGGCGGGGCGCACCTCGTAGCCGGTCATGACCGCGATGTCGTCCACCGCGAGGACGTTGGCGGGGTCGGCCATCGCGACGAGGAGCGTGCGGTCGCCGCTGAAGGAGACGGGGATCGCCTGGTAGCGCTTGACCGCCGCGGGCGTGACGAGCTTGGCGGCGTCGGGGTCGACGCGGTAGGACTCGAGGTCGAGATGGTCGAGCCCGAAGCGCTCGGCGACCGCGCGCGCGAGCTGGTCGGCGTCGATCCGCTGCTCGGAGATCAGGACGCGTTCGACCGCGGTGCCGGCGGCCTGCGCGGCGTCGATGGCGGCGTCCATGGACTCCCGGCTCATGAAGCCCAGGTCGACGACGACGTCGGCGAGCATGCGCCCGGAGCCGCCACGCCGCGACGGCGTCGTGATCCCGTTGCCCCGGGGGGCGCGGAAGGGAAGGGCTCCTGGGTGGGTCGTCGAGTTCATGAAGGTCGGTCGTCTCTCACCGCCGCGCGCATCACGTCGCGTGGCGCGGGGTGACCGGTCCAGCGTTCGAACGACGCAGCGCCCTGGGCCACCAGGATCTCGAGCCCGTCGACAGTCTCCGCCCCCCTGTCCTGTGCGACCTGCAGGAGGCGGGTGCCGCCGGGCCGGTAGACCATGTCGACCACCAGGCTTCCGGCATCCAGTTCATCGGCCTGCAGGGGGAGCGTCTTGAACGTCTCGTCGGGGTCGTTCATGCCAACCGACGTGCAGTTGACGACGATGTCGGCCTTCGGCGGGGTCTCCACGGCGCGGGCGCCCAGCTCCTCGGCCAGGGCCCGCGCGCGCTGGGCGGTGCGGTTCCAGACCGCGACGTCGGCCGCGCCGGCCTCCCGGAGCGCCCACACGGCGGCGCGGGCGGCGCCCCCCGCCCCGAGCACGAGCGCGCTGCGCCCGGCGGGCGGGTGGTCGGCCGGGCAGCGCGCCGAGCAGGCCCTCGGCGTCGGTGTTGTCGGCCTCCACCGCCCCGCCGGGCCCGAACGTGAGCATGTTGGCGGCGCCGATGGCCCGCGCGGCGGGCGTGACCTCGCCGGCGAGCGCGAGCGCCGCCTCCTTGTGCGGGATCGTGACGTTCAGCCCGCGAAAGCCGCGCGCCGGCAGGCCGCGCACGGTCTCCTCGAAGCGCTCGGGCGGGATCGGCACGAGCAGGTAGCGCCAGTCGCGCAGGCCCGCGGCGCGCAGCGCGGCGCCGTGCATCGCCGGCGAGCGCGAGTGGCCGACCGGCCACCCGCAGACGCCGAGCAGGACGGGTCCGGCCACGCGACCGGGGTCAGATGGCCGGTCCCGCGGGACCAACCATCTAGCCGGCGCCGCCGGAGTCCTGGTAGCGGCGGACGTCGCGCAGGAACTTGTCCTCGCTGGACGAGAACGCGTGCTCGCCGCTCTCGCCCGGCTTGCGGACGTAGTAGAGGTAGTTGACGCCGGCCGGGCGCGCGGCGGCCTTGATCGAGTCCAGGCCGGGGTTGCCGATCGGCGTGGGCGGCAGGCCGCGCCGCGTCCGGGTGTTGTACGGGCCGTCCTTCTCGAGCTCGGACTTGCGCAGCGGGCGCGTCCAGTTGTTCTCCGAGTAGCGGATCGTCGCGTCGATCCCCAGCGGCATGCCGCGCTGGAGCCGGTTGTAGATCACCGCCGCGACGAGGCGGCGCTCGCGATCGAGCTGCGCCTCGCGCTCGACCATCGAGGCGATGATCAGCACGTCGTAGCGCGTGAGGTTCTTGCGCTTCGCGGTGCTCATGTTCACGTCGGCGAGGCGGCGCCGGAACGTCGCGACCTGCTGGTCGGCGAGCTCGGTGGCGTCGCCGCCGACGGGGAGCTCGTAGGTGGCGGGGAACAGGAAGCCCTCGGCGGTCTTCGCGCGGCGCGGCAGGCCGGCGCGGCGGGCGCTGCGCAGCAGCTCGCGGGAGCTGGTGGCCTGCAGGTAGTCGCCGTCGAGCTCGGCCTTGACGAGCAGCGGGTTGACCTCGCGGCGCGACAGGCCCTCGGGGATCGTGAGCTTGAAGGTCTTGAGCACCTTCGCCTCGGGGCCCTGGATCAGCGCGTCCAGCGCGTCGCCGTAGCTCATGTCGCGGGCGAGCGTGTAGTTCCCGGACTTCAGCTTGCTCCGCCGCAGCGTGAGCGTCGCGTTGATGTTGAAGAAGCGCGCCGACTCCACGACGCCGCGGGCCTCGAGCAGCTCGCCGATCTGCCCGGCGTCGGCGCCGCTGGGGACCCGCACGTGCGCGACGCCGCGGCCGTCGCCGTGGAAGGGCTGGAAGGTGGCGTTGATGAAGGCCAGCGCGGCGCCGATCGCGGCCAGCGCGAGCAGGGCGCCGAAGCGCCGGCGCCAGCGGCCGCCGCGGCGGCGGTGCCCCTTGGGGGCGTTGCCGGCGCCCGGGCGGCGAGGCGGGGCCGGCGCCGAGCGGCGCGGGGCCGCGGAGGCGACGGGCGGGCTCGCCAGCGCCGTGGCGCGGCCGCGCGGCAGCGACGGGGTCTCGCGCTCCGGCTCCTGCTCGGGTTCGTCGTCGGCGTCCACCGGCGCGCGCTCGGCGCGCGCGCTCGGCAGGATGAGCTCCGGCTCGGCGTCGGGGTCGGGCGCGGGGGCACGCGCCGGCTCGGCGTCCTCGGACCACTCGGGGGCCCAGTCGCCGCCGGCCGGCGGCGACGACTCGGCGTCGTCCGACGGCCCGTCGCCCTCGGCGGCCGCCGACTGCGGCCGCGCCGGGCCGACGCTCTCCTCGACCGGCGGGAGGTCCTCCGGGAAGGCGGGGGGCTCGTCGTCCGCGGCGGGGTCGGGGTCGGCGGGCGATGGCGGCCCGGCGTCGCGGGCGGGCTCGTCGAGCGAGGCCGGGCCGAAGGCGCGCGTGGCCGGGTCGGGCCCGTCGGGCGGGGCCGGGTGGTCGTCGGACGATGTGTGGTCGCCGTCGTCGAGCGGGGCGGGGCGGCTCTGCCGCGCGGCGCGGTCGAGCTCCTCGAGCGAGGGCGGGCCGCCGTGGTCCGGCTCGTCGGGGGAGGGCGCGGCGGCGTGGTCGCCGCCGTCGTCCGGCTCCTCGTCGGAGGGCGCGGCGGCGTCGCCGCCGTCCTCGCGCTCGACGCGGTCGAGGTCCCAGAGCGACGGCAGGTCGTCGTCCGCGGGGGTGTCGGCGAGCGGTTCAGGCGGCGGCGGGCGCCCATCGCGCGCCGCGCGGCGGGCGGCGCGCTCGGCCGCTGCGCGCTCCCGTTCCTCCCGCGTGCGCTCGCCCTGCGAACGTCCGTCCCTCCGGAACACGACCGGAGATGATGACAACCGGTCCGGCGGCGACGCGGTCCGCCTCCGCGGGCGCTATGCGTGTCCGTGGTTCTCGGCGGCGAGCAGGAGCGCCGTCGGGTGGCCCTCGTCGTCGCGCGTGAGGCGCAGCTCGCCGACCACCGGGACCATCAGGCCCTGGCCGTGCATGTAGGTGCTCTCGACCGGGATCGCTTCGAGCTCGCCGGCCGCCAGGCGCTCGAGCTGCTCGCGCTGGGACTCGAACGCGCGGCGGTCGTGGACCGACGGCCAGACGGCCTTCCCGAACTCCTCCTCGTCGTAGCCGACGAGCTTGGTGAACGCCGGGTTGAGCTCGCGGAAGCGCCCGTCCAGGCCGAGGACCGCCAGCGGCTCGGCGGCGTCGTCGAACCCGGGCCGAGGCTCGCGCGCCGGCCGCCCGGCCACCGTGGGCGCGAGCGCCACCGTGCGCCGGGACGCCTCGGACGCCCCGCCGCGCATCGCGACCTCCAGGATCTGGTGGAACACCTCGTTGACCCGCGCGCCGGCCCGCTCGCGCTCGGCCTCGGCCGCCCGGCGGGCCTGCTCGGCCTCGTGCTGCGCCGACTCCGCGGCCGCGGCGACGCTCGCCAGCTCACCGCGCAGCTCCTCGACGCGCTGCTCCGCGGCCGCCGCCCGCTCACGGGCCTCCTCCGCCTCGGCGCGCGCGGCCTCGGCCTCCCGGCGCACCACCTCGACCGCGGCGGAACCGCGCTCGAGCGCCTCGATGCGCTCCATCGCGGAGATCAGGCGCGCCACCACGGCGGCGGCGTCCTCGAGCTCGGAGACCGAGTCGCCCTGGATCCCCGGATCGGGGTCGGTGAGGCTCGCCTCGGCGAGGGCCGCCTCCCGCGCGCGCTCCTCCTCGCGGGCGCGCAGCTCCTCCTCCACCCACGGCGTCGGCTCGGTCGGACGCAGGACGACGAACGTGCCCGCGGTGCGCCAGCCGTCCCAGCCCTGCGGGTGGTCGCCGAGCGCGGCGTCCAGCGCGCGCGTGACCACCGGGTGCTGGCGGCGCAGGCGCGGGAGCATCAGGCTCGCCGGCAGGTCGGAGCCGAGGTCCTCGAGGAACAGCGAGAAGTCGAATCCCTCGTCGAGCTTGACCGGTACGAACACCAGCTCGAGCCCGAAGGTCTCGCCGCCTGCCGCGTGGCGCCCCCGCACCTCCACGCGCCCGCGGGCCTCCGGGGGCTCGCCCGTCTGCAGGAACCGGCGCCAGGCGTCCGCGTCGCCGTGCGCCTCGTCGAGCAGGCGGTCGAACAGCGAGTGCCCGAGCGCCTCGTCGGCCCCGAGCCCGAAGAGCAGCTCGGCGGGCTCGCCCCACTTCGAGATCGCGCCCTGGCCGTCGGCGAGGACGAAGTAGCCCTCGACGATGCGTTCGAGGAGGGCGTCGAGGGGGCCGGCGTCGGGATCGGAGACGGTGGCGTGGAAGTCGGTGGCGGTCTGCATCCCGTCCTCCATCGCCCGCGCCCGGCGCGCGCTTGACGCATCGGCGCGCGGCTCAGCGCATGTCGGCGGAGCGGCCCGCGAGCCAGCCCTCGAGCAGCACGGCCGCGGCGCGCGAGTCCTCGCTGGCGCGGCCGCCGCCCTGCTGGGCCAAGCGCGTCGTGAAGCGCTCGTCGTAGAGCTCGACCGGCACGGCCAGGACCCGGGTCAGCCGCTCCGCGAACGCGCGCGCCTCCGCGGTCTGCGCGGAGTCCGCCCCCGACAGCGAGAGCGGCAGCCCGACCACCACGCGCTCGGCGCCGAGCTCGGCCACGAGGGCCGCGATCCGCTGCACGCCGCGGCGGGTGGCGGGGCGGAGCACCGGCTCGAGCGGCGTCGCCAGCGTGCCGCTGGGGTCGGAGACCGCCGCGCCGCAGCGGGCGCTGCCGTAGTCGAGGGCGAGGACGCGCACGGCGGCCGCCGCGGGGCGCCCTAATGGTGGATTCCGCGGCCGCGCGCATCGACCGGTGGATGCCGTGGATGCCGGGCGCCGCACGCACGAGGGGCACAGTGGTGGACGGTGGCGCCCAGTGACGCCAGGAACGCCGCGCGCTCGGGCGCGAGGCTCCCGCGCGCGCGACGGCCAGCGCCTCGTCGAGCTTCTCCGGCTCGCGGCCGCCGGCCTGGGCCATCGTGTCGCGCCCGCCGCCACCGCCGCCCACCACCTGGGCCGCGGCCTTGACGACCGCGCCGGCCTTCACGCCGCGCTCGACCACCGCCGGGGTGACGGCGGCGACCAGGTGCACGCGGCCCTCGCCGGTCCCGCCGAGCACGATCGCGCTCTCGCCGAGGGCGTTCTTGAGGCGGTCCGCGAGATCCATGAGCGCCTTGGGCTCGGCGAACGGCGCGGCCTCGGCCAGCACCCGCACGCCGTCGACCTCGGCGGCGCGCTCCACCAGCGCCGCCTCGGCGCCCGCGCCGTTGCCGGCCGCGGCACCGGCTCCGGACCGGACCTGCTTCTCGAGCTCGCGGCGCTTGCGCTCGCGGTCGGCGACGAGCTCGGGCACCTGCTCGGGCGTCGTGCGCAGCATGTGGGCGGTCTCCTCGAGCGCGCGGTCGTGGCGGCGCAGCAGCTCCACCGCCACCGGGCCCGTGACCGCCTCGATGCGGCGCACGTTGGCCGCGCTCGAGCTCTCCGACAGCAGCTTGAAGACGCCGACCTCGGCGGTCGAGCGCACGTGCGTGCCGCCGCACAGCTCGCGCGAGAAGGAGCCGTCGGAGACCTCGACCATCCGCACGGTGTCGCCGTACTTCTCGCCGAACAGCGCCATCGCGCCGAGGCGGCGGGCCTCGTCGAGCGACGTGATCGTCGCCCGGACGGGATGGTCGGCGAGCACCCACTCGGTCACGCGGTCCTCGATGTAGCGCAGGTCGGCCTCCTCGAGCCCCTGACCGTGGGTGAAGTCGAAGCGCAGCTTGTCCGGCCCGACGTAGGAGCCGGCCTGGCGGACGTGGCTGCCGAGGCGCTCGCGCAGCGCGGCATGCAGCAGGTGCGTGGCGGTGTGGTTGGCGGCCGTGGCGCGCCGGGCGGCGGCGTCGACGCGCGCCAGCACCCGCTCGCCCTCGTGCAGCTCGCCCGTCTGGGGCTCGAGCACGAGCGCCTGGTCGTCGCCGAGGCGCACGACGTCGATCACCGTGGCGCGGCAGTCGCCGTCCTCGCACTCCACGACCCCGGCGTCGGCGACCTGGCCGCCGCCCGTGGCGTAGAAGGGCGACTCGACGAGCTTGGCCAGCACGCGGTCGTCCTCGCGCGTCACGGCGCCGACCGCCGTGGCCTGCTCGACGGTCTCGTAGCCGGTGAACTCGGTCTCGAACCCGGCGCGCTCCGCGAACGTCCGGATGCGCTGCCGGTCGGCCCCGCCCCCGCCCCGCTCGCCGACGTCCCGCGAGCGGGTGCGCTGCTGGTCCATCAGCGCCTCGAAGCCGGCCTCGTCGACGCCCAGCCCCTGCTCGGCGGCGAGCTCGAGCGTCAGGTCGACGGGGAAGCCGTAGGTGTCGTGGAGCTGGAAGGCCTCGGCGGCTCCGATGCCCTCGGCGCCCGCATCCTTCGCGCGCGCGATGTGCTCGTCGAGGATGCGCGTGCCCTGCTCGATCGTGCGGCCGAACGCCTCCTCCTCGGTGGCCAGCCACATGTCGATCGTCTCCGCGTGCTCGCGCAGCTGCGGGTAGACGTCGGCCATCAGCTCGCGCACGCGCCCCGCGAACACGGGCAGGAAGCCCGGCGCGATGCCGATGCGCCGGCCCTGCACGATCGCCCGCCGCATGACGCGCCGCAGGACGTAGCCGCGGTCCTCGTTGGACGGGACGACCCCGTCGGCGAGCAGGAAGGACATGCCGCGCGTGTGGTCGGCGAGGATCCGCAGCGCGCGGTCGACGTCGGCGCCGGAGCCGTAGCGGGCGCCGCTCAGCTCCTCCCCCAGGTCGATCAGCGGGCGGAACTGGTCGGTCTCGAACACCGAGGTGACGTTCTGCTGGATCGCCGCCATCCGCTCGAGGCCGAGGCCGGTGTCGATGTTCTTGGCGGGCAGCGGCTCAAGCGTGCCGACCGGGTCCTGGTTGAACTGCATGAAGACGAGGTTCCAGTACTCGAGGAAGCGCTCGTTCTCGCCGCCCGGCAGGTCGTCCTCGAGGCCGAACTCGAGCCCGCGGTCGAGGTAGAGCTCCGAGCACGGCCCGCACGGGCCGGTCGGGCCGGCCTGCCAGAAGTTCTCCGAGCGCGGCAGCTGCACGATCCGCTCGCGCGGCACGCCGATGTCGAGCCACGCCTCGATGGCCTCCTCGTCGGGGCCGAGGCCGAGCTCGTCGTCGCCCTCGAAGACCGTGATCCAGATCATCTCCGGGTCGAACCCGAAGCCCTCGAGCGACAGCTCCCACGCGAACGCCACCGCACCGGCCTTGAAGTAGTCGCCGATCGAGAAGTTCCCGAGCATCTCGAAGAACGTGAGGTGCCGGTGGGTGAGCCCGACGCGGTCGATGTCGACCGTGCGGAAGCACTTCTGGGCGGTCGTCAGGCGGTTGTGCGGCGGCCGCTCCTGCCCGAGGAAGTAGGGCTTGAGCGGGTGCATGCCGGCGCTGATGAGCAGCGTCGAGGGATCGTGCACGGTGGGCACCAGCGAGCCGGAGGGCAGCCGCCGGTGGCCCCGCTCCTCGAAGAAGGACAGGAAGCGCTCGCGGATCTCGGCCGAGGTCACGCCTGTGAGTCTAGGCACCGGGCGCCGACAGGGGCGCGTCCGGGGTCAGCGGGCGATCGTGCCCCAGCCGAGCACGGTGTCGCCGCCGAGCAGGCACGCGATCTGGCCCGGCGCGACGGCCTCGACCGGCTCCTGGAGGGCGACGGCCAGGCGCCCGTGGCGCCCGGCGGGCGGCGCGCCCTCCAGCCGGCAGGCACGCGTGGGGGCGTGGGAGCGCAGGCGCACGCGGTCGACCTGCTCGCCGGGGCGGTGCAGGACGGCGCCGCGCAGCCGCACGGTGGCGGTCGCGAGCGCTGCCTTCGGCCCCACCGTCACCGTGTTCGAACCCGGCTCGGTGGACAGCACGTAGAGCGGCTCGCCGCTGCCGTCGACGCCCAGCCCTCGGCGCTGGCCGACCGTGAAGAGGTGGTGGCCGCGGTGGCGGCCGAGCTCGCGGCCGTCGCGGTCGACGATGACGCCCGCACGCTCGGGCGGGCCGCCGTGGCGCGCCAGGAACGCGGCCTTGCCGGTCCCGGCCAGGAAGCACAGGTCCTGGGAGTCGGCCTTGGCCGCCACCGGCAGGCCCGCCTCGCGCGCCAGCGCCCGGACCTCCGGCTTGGTCAGCGAGCCGAGCGGGAAGCGCATCCGCTCGAGCGACGCGTGCGGCAGCGCGGACAGGACGTAGGCCTGGTCCTTGGCCGCGTCGGCGGCGCAGCGCAGCAGGCCGTCGGCGGTGCGGCGCGCGTAGTGGCCGGTGGCGAGGTCGGCGGCGCCGACCCGCTCCGCGAAGCCCAGCATCGCGTCCAGGCGCACCGAGCCGTTGCAGCGCACGCACGGGTTCGGCGTGTCGCCGGATGCGTGGGCGGCCGTGAAGGGGTCCACCACGCCCGTCCGGAACTCGTCGCGCAGGTCGAGCGTGAAGTGCGGCAGGCCCATCCCGTGCGCGATCGCGCGGGCCGAGCGCACCGCGCTCGCGCTGCAGCAGGACGCCTCGGCGTCGTTCTCCGCGTCGCGCCACAGCTCGAGCGTGACCGCCACCGCCTCGCGCCCCTCGCGGGCGACCAGCAGCGCCGCGACCGCGGAGTCGACACCGCCGCTCATCGCCACGAGCGTCCGGTCGGGCGCGAGCGCCGTCCCGCCGTCCGCCCGCGCGGCGGCGCCGAGCGCGCGGTGCAGCGCGTCCGCGGCGAGGTCCGCGGCATGGAACTTGCCGGGCGAGAGCCCACCGAGCTCGGCGGCCACGTCATGGGCGCCGACACGGGCCGCCGCGAGCAGCGGCGCGCCCTCGGCGAGCGACACCGCGGCGGACCCGGCGGCCACCGCCGCGCCGCACCCGGAGGCGTCGAAGCCCGCCTCGGCGACGCGGTCGCCCTCGACGCGCAGCGAGATCCGCACGACGTCCCCGCACGGAGCGCCGCCGGCCGCGCCGGCGTGGGCGCCGGCCGGCGCATGGCCGCGCCGCGCGGGCGACGTGAGGTGATGCTCGAAGGCCTCGGGGTCCACGGCAGCCGAGTCTAGGCGCCGGCGGTCATGCGGTACTCGGGGTGGAGGCGCGCGCGCCGTAGCGCGTGTGAACGAGCGCGCCCGCGAGGACGAGCACCGCGGCGATCGCGACGCCGGTGTCTCCCGAGCGGCCGGGCGGCCGGATCAGGTGCGGCGGTTGCCGACGCAGCTGGTGACGCCGGCGCGGTCGAGGCGCTTGTCGAGCGCCTCGAGGGCGTCGTAGTCGATGTCCTCGAGGACGGCGAGGGCGCGCGTGTAGTCCTTGGCCTTGACCGCGGCGGCGAGGCGCCCGACCGCGCGCTCGTCGGCGCGCAGGACGCGGACGACGTCGTCGCGCAGCGGCTTCCAGTCGCCCTTGGCGGGGATCGCGGCGAAGTGGCGCCGGTAGCTCGCGGCGAGCCGCTGCTGGCGGGCGAACCAGCGCGCGGGGCGCTGGCGCACCGTCGGCGCGGAGATGCGCGAGACGCGCAGGTTGTAGCGGCCGCAGAGCGTGTTGACGCGCTGCAGGTACGGGTCCTTGATCCGCGTCCCGATCGTGGTGCGGCGCGCGTCGGCGATCGCCTGGTTGATCGAGATGCGGTCCACGTAGCCCTCGAGCACGACCCCCTTGCGCTCGCGGTCGACCACGACCACGCTCGGGGTCTGGCTCAGGTCGAGACCCTTGAGCACGGCGTCGTAGCGGGCGAGCTGGCCGGTCGAGATGGTCTTGACGACGACGTTGCCGCCGTAGCGGTTGGCGCGGCGGAGCGACCGGCGGACGAAGCGGTCGTCGTCGGCCATCGGGCGCCACGGCTTGGAGAGCAGGCTGAGCACGCCGACGACGAGCACCTTGCGCTGCTCGAGCACGCGGCGGACGTCGCGGGGAAGCTTGGCGACCGCCTTCGGGTCGAGGGCGGGGACTGCGGCGGCGGCGCCCGCGCCGGCCTTGGCGGCGGCGGTGCCGGTCGCTGACGGAGCCGTCTCGCCGGCGCGCGCCGCGGCGGCGTCGCCGGCCTTCTCGGCGGCGGCGGTCGCGCCCTGCACCGCGGCGCCCGCGCCGGACTCGGTCGCCGCGCCGGGGTCCTTGGCCGCGGGCGTCCCGGTGACGGCGGCGGGGTCGGGCGACGGCGCGGGCTCGGCCGTCGGGCGAAGGAAGAGCATCCAGGCGGCCAGGAAGGCGATCGCGCAGACCAGCAGGATCCGAATCGGCGGGGAGATCTGGCTCATGTCTCCCCGGGCTATCGGCAGGGTGGGCCCCGATCCTTAGGCCAAATCCCCAGCCGGAGGCGGCGGCGGCGTATGTTCGGCGCATGTCTCCCATCTCTCGTGGTTTCCGCGGCCGCCGCCGGCCCGTCGACCCCGGGCGGGTGCCGCCCGGCCAGTACGTCGTCGACGACTTCCCCGTGCTCTCCGCCGGCCCCACGCCGCACACCCCGACCGACGAGTGGAGCCTCACGATCGCGGGCGCGGTCGGCGAGGCGCGCTCGTGGACCTGGGACGAGTTCCTCGCGCTCCCGGCCGAGACGGTCACCACCGACATCCACTGCGTGACCAAGTGGTCGAAGCTCGGCACCACGTGGAGGGGCGTCTCCCTCGACTTCCTGCTCGAGCAGGTCGGCACGACCGCCGACTACCTCACCGCGTGGAGCGACGGCGACTACACCACCAACCTCGCCCTCGAGGACGTCACCGACGGACGGGCGTGGGTCGCCCATCTCTTCGACGGCGAGCCGCTCGAGCCCGAGCACGGCGGCCCGGCGCGCCTGCTGGTTCCCCACCTGTACTTCTGGAAGAGCGCGAAGTGGGTGCGCGGGATCACCTTCACCGAGGAGGACGAGCCCGGCTTCTGGGAGGCCGCCGGCTACCACAACCACGGCGACCCGTGGAAGGAGCAGCGCTTCTGGAACGACTGAGGATCCGCCGCGCGATCACCTGGCGCACGGCGACCGTCGCCTCGATCGCCGACGAGACCGCCCGCGCGCGCACGATCGTGCTCGACGTCCCGGACTGGCCCGGGCACGTCGCGGGGCAGCACCTCGACGTGCGCCTGACGGCCGAGGACGGCTATCAGGCGCAGCGCTCCTACTCGATCGCCACGGCCCCCGAGGACCCGCGGATCGCGCTGACCGTGGAGCGCCTCGAGGACGGCGAGGTCTCGTCCTACCTCGCCGGCGACCTGCGCCCCGGCGACGAGTTCGAGATCCGCGGCCCGATCGGCGGCCACTTCACGTGGAGCGTCGAGGACGGCGGCCCGCTGCTGCTGGCCGGCGGCGGCTCGGGCCTCGTGCCGCTGATGGCGATGCTCCGCCACCGCGCCGCCCGCGAGAGCACCGTCGACACGCGGCTGCTCGTGTCCGCCGGCCGCTGGGACGACGTCTTCTACCGCGACGAGCTGTCGGCCCTCGCCACGGGCGACGGCCTGGTCACGCGCTACACGCTGACCCGGGAGCAGCCACAAGGCTGGACCGGCGACAGCCGGCGCGTCGACGCCGACATGCTCGCCGCACTCGGCCCGGCCCCCCGCGACGCGCCGCGCGTGTTCGTGTGCGGGCCGACCGCATTCGTCGAGACCGTCGCCGACGCGCTCGTCGGCCTCGGCCACGCGCCCGGCGCGATCCACGCCGAGCGCTTCGGACCCACAGGAGGGTGAGATGAGCGACGAGGACGCCTGGCTCGACGGCAACGCGATGGCGGGCCTGCTCGACGAGGTCTTCGAGACCGAGATGACCACCGCGGTGCACGTGTGCCGCTCGTGCGCGACGAGCAGCGCGGTCGGCGCCCACCGCGCCTACCGGAGCGCGGGGACCGTGCTGCGCTGCCCCGCCTGCGGCGACGTCGCCCTGCGCATCACGGAGCTCACCGACCGCCACATCGTGCACCTCACCGGCGCGTGGCGGATCGAGATGCCGCGGCGCTGAGCCGGGCGGCTCAGTCCGGCGGCGGCGGCACGGTCAGCCGCAGGCCGAGCTCCGTGAGCTGGGCCGGGTCGACCGTGTCGGGCGCGCCGGTGAGCGGGTCCGCCCCGCTGGCGGTCTTGGGGAAGGCGATCACGTCGCGGATCGAGTCGCGCCCGGCGAGCAGCGCGACGATGCGGTCGATGCCGAGCGCGATCCCGCCGTGCGGCGGCGCGCCGTAGCGCAGCGCGTCGAGCAGGAACCCGAAGCGGCTCTCGGCCTCCTCCTCGGAGATGCCGAGCGCGTCGAACACCGCCCGCTGCACCTCGGGGCGGTGGATACGGATCGACCCGCCGCCGATCTCCGAGCCGTCGAGCACGAGGTCGTAGGCCCGCGAGCGCAGCGAGCCGGGGTCGGAGAGGTCGCCCAGCGGCGCCGTGAACGGGTGGTGCAGCGCCTCCCAGCGCCCCTCCTCCTCGTTGCGCTCGAACATCGGGAAGTCGACGACCCACAGCACGTCGTGGCGGTCGCCGGGGACCAGCCCGAAGCGGCGCGCCAGCTCGAGGCGCAGCTCGCCGAGCACCTGGACGGCCACGCGCGGCCGGTCGGCCACGATCAGCAGGACGTCGCCGGGCTTGCCGGCGAGGCGCTCGGTGACCGCGGCGCGCTCGTCGTCGGAGAGGAACTTGGCGATCGGCGAGCGCCAGCCGCCGTCCTCCTGGACGAACGCCCACACGAGCCCGCCGGCCCCGTAGCGCTTGGCGAACTCGGTCAGCGCGTCGAGCTCCGAGCGCGGCAGCTCGCGCGCCCCCGCGTTGATCCCGCGGACCACGCCGCCGGACTCGAGCGCGCCCGCGAACACCTTGAACTCCGTGCCGGCGAGCGCGTCGCCGAGGTCTGAGATCTCGAGGCCGAAGCGGACGTCGGGCCGGTCGGAGCCGTAGCGGGCGATGGCCTCGTCGAAGCCCATGCGCGGCCACGGCGGCGGCGCCACCGGCAGCCCCGCCTCCTCGAACACGCGGCTCATCAGCCCCTCGATGACGCCGAGGACGTCGTCCTCCTCGACGAAGGCCATCTCGAGGTCGAGCTGCGTGAACTCCGGCTGGCGGTCGGCGCGGAACGCCTCGTCGCGGAAGCAGCGGGCGATCTGGTAGTAGCGCTCGAAGCCGCTCATCATCAGCAGCTGCTTGAACAGCTGCGGCGACTGCGGCAGCGCGTAGAACGCGCCGGGCGTCTGGCGCGCGGGCACGAGGAAGTCGCGCGCGCCCTCGGGCGTCGAGCGCGTCAGCACCGGCGTCTCGATCTCGAGGAAGTCGTGCGCGTTGAGGTAGTCGCGGATCGCGCGCGTGACGGTGTGGCGCAGGATCATCGCGTCGCGCATGCCCTCGCGGCGCAGGTCGATCACGCGGTGGCGCAGCCGCAGCACCTCGTCCACCGGGCCGTCCTCGTCGACCGGGAACGGCGGCGTGGGCGACTCGGCGAGCCGCTCGGCCTCCTCGACGGCGAGCTCGACCTCGCCGGTGGCCAGGCGCGGGTTGAACGTGCCCGCCTCGCGGCGCACGATCGTGCCGGCCGCGCTGAGCACGTGCTCGGGCCGCAGCCGCTCGGCCAGCGCGAACGCCTCGGGGGCCGTCTCGGGGTGGAAGACGAGCTGCAGCAGGCCGCTGCGGTCGCGCAGGTCGATGAAGATCAGCCCGCCGTGGTCGCGCCGCCGGTGCACCCACCCGGCCACGCGGACGCGCTCGCCCTCGCGGGACGTGCCGACCTCCCCCGCCCACGTGTCGCGGTAGCCGTTGGCCCGCGGCGGCCTCATGTGAACCCCTGCTGGATGAAGTGCATGACGGTGTCGGGCGCGACGGTCCTCTGCTCGCCGCTCTCCATGTCCTTGAGCGAGGTCCCCTCGTCGCCGAGGATCGCAACGTAGCGGGCGCCCGCCCGGTCCGCCTGCTTGAGCTGGCTCTTCAGCGAGCGCCCCGCCAGCTCCACGCGCGCCGCGTTGCCGGCTCGGCGGGCGTCGTCGGCCAGCCGGAACGCCGGGGCGAGCAGCTCGGGCTTCGCGTAGGCGACGTAGAGGTCGAGGGGCGGCGCCGCCACCGGCTGCTGGGGCGCCGCGAGCAGCATGCGCTCGATCCCGGCCGCCCACCCCATGCCCGGCGTCGGCGGCCCGCCGAGCTGCTCGACCAGCCCGTCGTAGCGCCCGCCGCCCCCCACGCCGCTCTGGGCGCCGAGGGCGTCCGAGGTGTACTCGAACACGGTGCGCGCGTAGTAGTCGAGCCCGCGCACGAGCGTCGGGTCGATCTCGTAGGCGATGCCCGCCGCGTCGAGCAGCCCGGTGACGGCGTGGAAGTGGTCGCGGTCCTCGGCGGACAGGCGGTCGAGCAGCAGCGGGGCGCCCCGCATCACCTCGCGGGTGCCGGCGTGGTCGGCGTCGAAGGCGCGCAGCGGGTTGAGGTCGATGCGGTCGCGCACCTCCTGCGAGAGCCGGTCGGAGTGCTCGCGCAGGAAGCCCTGCAGCTCGTCGCGGTAGGCGGCGCGGGTGTCCGGGCTGCCGAGGCTCGAGATCCGCAGGCGCAGCCCACGCGCCCCGACCGCCTCGAGCAGCTCGGCGAGCAGCAGGATCGACTCGGCGTCGACGGCCGGGTCGTCGGAGCCGAGCGCCTCGATGCCGACCTGCCAGAACTGCCGGAAGCGGCCCTGCTGCGGGCGCTCGCGGCGGAAGAACGCCGACCAGTACCAGAGCTTCACCGGCTGCGGGAGCTTGTGCATGCCGTGCTCGAGGTAGGCGCGGCACACCGGCGCGGTGCCCTCCGGGCGCAGGGTCACGGAGCCGCCCCCGCCGTCGTCGAACGTGTACATCTCCTTCTGGACGATGTCGGTGGACTCCCCTACGCCGCGCGCGAACAGCTCGGTGGCCTCGAACACCGGCGTCTCGATGCGCTGGTAGCCGGCGCGCTCGAGGATCCGGCGCGCGGTCTGCTCCAGGGCGTCGCGGGCGCGCGCGTCGTCGCCCAGCACGTCCGCCGTGCCGCGGGGGGCCTGCAGGCGAGTCATGGGTCAACCTCCCCGAGAGCGGCGAAGCCGATCTCGATGAGGCCGACGAAGTCGGCCGCGCTCACCGGCGGGCGAGCTCGCGCAGGAAGGGGTTGCCCGCCCGCTCGGCGCCGAGCGTCGTCAGCCCCATGTGCCCGGGGAAGACGCGCGTCTCGTCGGGCAGGCGGTCGAGCAGCGTCGCGATCGAGGCCATCAGCGTGGCGGTGTCGCCGCCCGGCAGGTCGGTGCGGCCGATCGAGCCCTGGAAGAGCACGTCGCCGGAGAACAGGGCGCCCTCGGACGGGATCGAGTAGCTGACGTGGCCCGGCGAGTGGCCCGGGGTGAGCAGCACGTCGATCTCGAGGCCCGCGAGCTCGAGCTTCTCGCCGCCGGCGACGAGGTGGTCGGCGTCGTAGGACTCGAACGGGCCGAACTCCGGCCACGGGACGTAGCGGTCGATGTCGGCCAGCACCGGCGCCTCGAGCTCGGGGCACCACACCGGGGCGCCGGTCGCGCGGGCCACCGGGGCGACCGCGCCGATGTGGTCGAAGTGCGTGTGCGTCAGCAGGATCGCCGCAAGCGTGACGCCGGCCTCCTCGATCGCGGCGAGCAGGCGCGGGGCCTCGTCGCCGGGGTCGACGAGCACCGCCTCCGGCGCGTCCGCGGCGCGGGCGAGGAAGGCGTTCTCGGCCAGCGGGCCGACGGTCAGCATCCCGACGTCCAGCGTTACCGCCCGCCCTTCGCCCGCTGCTGCTCGGCCTTCCTGCGCATGCGGCGGTTGTAGATCGCGCGGTCGAAGAAGTAGCCGAGCGGGACGTAGACGAGCAGCGCGAACACGCACACCACGAGCGACTGGCCGAGCGGGATGCGCTCGCCGAGCAGGCCGGTCTGCATGATCACGAACAGCAGCAGCGACGCGAAGCCGGCGCGCAGCGCGGAGCTGTTCCAGCTCGGCTCGCGGTCGAGGCGGGCCTGGCGGCGATCCTGCCCGCCGGCCTTCTTCTGGTCGGCCTGCGTCGGCTTGCGGCCGGTGCGCCCGCGCGCCTCGACGGTGCCCGCGGCGGTGCCGCGGTGCTTGGACCGGCGCTTGCGCTTGGTCGGCGGCATCGGGGCCTGAACGTTAGCGGCCGTGCGGGATCCCGGGCCGCTCCTGCGCGGCCCCGCCCGCGTCGGCGATGCGCCACGGCGTCGCCTCGTCGCCGTCGAGCGTCATCAGCCAGCGCTCGACGAACACCGTCTCGCGGTCCTGGCTGCCCTCCAGCACCGCCGCGGTGTCGCGGTCCTCGCGGTAGCGCCGGCCCGAGACCTCGGCCTCGACCGTCATCGTCGGCGGGTGGGCGGCGGCGTCCAGCGCGGTGATGCGCAGGGCCCGCAGGCGCGGCCCGCGGACCACGAGCCGCGTGCGCGCGCTCGGGTCGCCGCCGTGCAGCAGCGCGTGCACCGCGTGGGGCGTGGCGGCCGCCTCGAGGGCGGCGTCGTCGCCGTCGACCGCCTCCGACCAGGCGGCCACCGCGCGGCGCGCGGCGGCCTCGAGCACGTCGGGCGCGAAGCGGCCGTCGACCATCGCGAGGTCCAGCGCCGCCGTGCGCGCGTCGCCGTCGAAGTCGAGGTCGGCGACCTCGGCGATCTGCGCGGCGGGAATCGCGTCGGCCACGGCCAGCTCGGTCAGCGACTCGTCGCGCAGCCGGGCGTCGTCCGACCACGGCGAGGCCACGATCGGGGCGTCGAGGTTGTGCGCGCCCTCGGCGTCCTGCTCGATCGACAGCAGGATCCAGCCGCCGTCGCGCTTGCCGAGCGTCCAGTACTCCGCCACCCCGACGGTCCCGTCGGCGTTGTCCGAGCGCATGATCGTGCGCCCGTAGCCGTCGATGACCACGTCGTGGTGGATCGCCTGGATGCGGACCGTCACGCGGTCCTCGTCGTCGTCGGCCCGGTTGACGAGGCCGACGTACTCGACGTAGGGGCCGGCGAGCACCTCGGTCACGTTGTGCCAGCCGCGGCGGTCGAAGTCGTCCATCCGCCGCTCCCACTCGACCATCAGGTCGGGGCCGAGGAGGCGGCGGAGCGCCGGGCGGTCGCGCGCGGTCCAGGCCTCCACGATCGCGCGGTGCAGGTGCGCGGCGTCGGCCTTGACCCGGTCGGCGGCGAAGTACGGGTCGTCGTCCGCCGCCTCGGCCGCGGCGAGCTCGACGCGCTCGGCGCGCTCGCGCCGGCGCTTGGTCGAGCGGTGCTTCGCGAACGAGCCGGCGAGGAAGATGAGCACGAAGATCACGGCGATGAAGGCGAAGAGCCAGAAGCCGCCGAAGAAGAAGAACGGTGCGCCGCCGGCGCCGCCACCGCCGCCGATCCGGCCGCCGCCGCCGCCTCCGCCGCCGAAGCCGCCGCCCCCTCCGCCTCCGCCGCCGAAGCCCGAGCTGCCGCCGCCGGGGCGCGCGAGCGCCGTCGCGGCGCCCGCCAGCGTCATCAGCAGCGTCAGGGCGGAGATGCGGAGTGCGGTGCGCACGTCCCCATCAGTATGACCGGCTCCGCTATCCGGCTCGACGGGAAGCCGCGACGCGCGGCTCGCGGGCGTGCGCGAGCAGCAGCCGCGTGGTGTCGGCGACGGGCTGCGGGCGGCCCAGGTGGTAGCCCTGACCGAGCGGGCAGCCCTCGCTGACGAGGAAGCGTCGCTGGCCGTCGGTCTCGATGCCCTCGGCCACCGCGTCGAGCCCGAGGCCGGCCGCCAGCGTGAGCACGGCGGTGACGATCGCCGCCGCCTCGGGGTCCTGCGGGACGTCGGTGAGGAACGAGCGGTCGATCTTCAGCAGGTCCACCGGGAGCTTGCGCAGGCGCCCGAGCGACGAGTGGCTCGCGCCGAAGTCGTCGATCGCGACGCGCAGCCCGAGGTCGCGCAGCCGCTGCAGCGTCCCGCGCGCGCGGTCGAGGTCCTCGACCGCCGCGGACTCCGTGACCTCGATCCCGAACTGCTCCGGCTCGAGGTCGCGCGCGGCGATCGCCGCCGCCACGGTGTCCGCGAGATCGTGCCGGCGCAGCTGGCCGGGTGCGACGTTGAAGGAGATCTGGGGCGAGAGCCCGAGCTCGCGCCAGCACGCCGCCTGCTCGCAGGCCGCCTCGACGACCCACGTGCCGAGCTCGTCGATGAAGCCGGTCTCCTCCGCGTGCGGGATGAACTCGGCGGGCGGGACGAGGCCGTGCTCGGGGTGCTCCCAGCGGATCAGCGCCTCGAGCGACACGGGCGCGCCGGTGACGAGGTCGAACACCGGCTGGTAGTGCAGGACGAACTCGTCGGAGGCGAGCGCGCGGCGCAGTCGCGCGGTCAGCGTGAGGCGCCGGCGGCTGTCCTCCTCGTCGGCGAGGAAGACCCGCACGCGGCGGCGGCCGTCGCACTTGGCCTGGTACATCGCCGCGTCCGCGTGCTCGAGCAGCGCGTCGGGGTCGGCGCCGTGCTCGGGGTAATGGGCGACTCCGACGCTCGCCCCGAGCTCGAACTCGGTGCCCCGCAGCGCGAAGGGCGTCCGCAGCGCGGACATGATGCGGGTGGCGAGGCGCTCGGCGTTCTCCGGCCGGCCGGCGTCCGCGGGGCCGAGCAGCACCACGAACTCGTCGCCGCCGTGGCGGGCGAGCATGCCGGCGCCGCCGAGCGCCGCCTGGATGCGGTCTCCCGCGTCGCGCAGCAGCGCGTCGCCGGCGGCGTGCCCGAGGGCGTCGTTGACGAGCTTGAAGCGGTCGAGGTCGATGTAGAGGAGCGCCACGTGGCCGCCCAGCTCGCGGGCGCGGTCGATCTCGGCCTCGAGCCGCTCGCGCAGCCGCGCGCGGTTGGGCAGGCCGGTGACCGTGTCCTCGTAGGCGAGCTGCGCGATGCGCAGCTCGTCGCGGCGGCGGTCGGTGATGTCGATGCAGACCGCGATCACGCCCTCGACCTCGCCGGCCGGCCCGAGCCGCGGCGTGAAGTAGGCATCGAGGATCAGCCCGGAGAACTCCGCCACGGCGCTGAACGTCTCGCCGGCCAGCGCCCGCTCGATGTGGCGCCGGTGCGCCGGGTCCTGGCCGACGAACTCGAAGATCGAGCGCCCCACCGTCCGGTTGGGCCGGCTCCCGAGCGCCTCGAGCTGCTTGCCCTCCGACAGGGTGATCGTGCCGTCGGCGTCGAACGCGAAGAGGATCATCGGCGCCGCCTCGACCACGGTCGCCAGGTGCGCCTGCGTCGTGGCGAGCGCGGCCTCCGCCTCGCGCCGCGACGTGATGTCGAGCACGACGCCCTGGGTGTAGGCCGGCCGGCCCGCCGCGTCGTGGACGATCACCTCGCGCTCCCACACCCAGACGGTCCTGCCCTCGGCGGTCAGGTATCGGTACTCGCACGTGAAGGGCCGCCCCGCCCGCCAGTCCTCCTCGACCTGCGCGAACACCCGCTCACGGTCCTCGGGATGCACGATCCGCCGCCAGAACTCAGGGTCCTCGGTGAAGCGGGCGCTCGGATATCCGGTCAGCGCCTCGACCTGGGGGCTGATGTAGCGCAGCCCTCCGCGGTCGTCGTACTCGGCGACGTAGCTCACCACCGGGGCGGTCTCCACGAGGCCCTGGAAGCGCGCCGCGGTGTCCTGCCCGTCGCGGGCGCCGCGGCGCTCGAGCTCGGCGGTCAGCGCGGCGGAGAGGTCGGCGAGCGCGCCGACGTCCTCGGGGGTCCACCGGCGCGGGGCGCCGGCGCCGGCGCACAGCGCGCCGAGCACCTCGCCGCCGGGCGCCAGCAGCGGGACGCCGCAGTAGGCGCGCAGGCCGAGCGGGCCGGGGTCGCCGGGCGTGCCGGGGGCGTGCGTGTCGGGCACGACGAGCGGCGCGCCGGTCTCGACGACGACCCGGCACAGCGCGTCCTCGAGCGGCGTCTCGAGCCCGGGCGCGCCGGTGCCCTCGGCGGCGACCAGCACCTGGCGGTCGGCGGCGATGACGGTGACGAGCCCCATCGGCGCCCCGGCGGTCCGCGACGCGAGCCGCGCGAAGCGGTCGAACGCCGGGTCGGCGCCGTCGAGCAGGCCGCTGCGCTCGAGGGCGCGCAGGCGGAGGGGGTTGTCGATCGGATCGGGCACGGCTCGCGGACGGGGGCACGGTTCCCCCGCCCCGGGTTGTCGCCCGCCGCGCCGCGATCTAAAGCGGTCAGAAAGGATTCAGAGGACGAGCCGCCCGGCGTCCAGCACCGGCGTCCCGCCGACCGTGAGCGTCGGCTCGAGCACGACGCAGTCGAGATGCACGGGAACCGCCACGGTTCCGCCGATCCCGGCGCTCGCGCCGAAGGCGACGTGGACGGTGCCGAGGATCTTCTCGTCCTCGAGGACGTTGCCGGTCAGCGTCGCGCGCTCGTTGGTGCCGATGCCGAGCTCCGCGAGGTTCGTCCCGTCCTCCCCGGCGCCGCGAAGCGTCGCGAGCAGGCGCTCGCCCTCGGGGCGCGTCGCACTCGCGAGGCGTCCGTCCTCGACCGTGAGCACAGGCGGCTCGCCCGCGGCCTTGCCGATCCCGGCCAGCGTGCTCGCCACCAGGCGGCCCTCGCCGCCGAGCGGTGAGATGAAGCCCTCGCCGCACGGCAGGTTGCCGAACGCGGAGGGCGCGTCGAGGTCGCCGTCGTCGGGGATCCCCGTGCGGCCGGTGAGGTCGAGGCGCAGGTCCGAGCCGCGCGGGCAGGTGAAGTGCGCCTCGTCGGCCTCCGTGAGGAGCTCGGCGAGTCGGCGGGAGCGATCGCGGAGCGTGGCGAGGTCCGCCGACATGAGGCGGGCGAGCATGTCCTCGGTGACCCCCGGCAGCGTCGCCCCGCGCGCGCCGGCGTCGCTGGCCGCCTTGCGGGCGCGCGTGTGCGAGAGCGAGCGGCTCGTGGGCGCGATGAACACGTCCGCGGCCGCGAGCGCGGCGGCGACGGTGGCGGGCGGCTCGGCGCCGTCCACCTCGCGGGGCGCCATCGTCAGCAGGACCGCCTCGGCGCCGCGGTCCGCCGCGGCGTCGCGCAGCGCGTCGCCGATCGCGCGGGTGCCGCTGTCGGCGATCACCACGACCTGCTCGCCGGGCGCGATCGCCAGGCAGTCGCCGACGACGGCGCCGACCGCCCGCCCCAGCCCGCTCATCGCCCCACCGCCGGGATCACCTCGTGCCCGATCAGGTCGAGCACGTCGAGGTCGCGATGCAGGAGGTGCTGGAGCATCACGCGCTGCACGCCCACCTCCTCGTACTCGCGCAGGCGGGCGATGACCTCCTCGGTGGTCCCGGCCACCCAGGTCGCCCGCAGCGCGTCGAGGTCGCTGGGCCGGCGGCGCCACTCGGCGAGCGCCTCGCCGCGGCGGCGGAGATCCGCCTCGTCGGCGCCGATCAGCAGGCCGTTCATCATCGAGAAGCCCATCGTGGCGGGGTCCCGTCCGGCCTTCTCGCAGGCCGCCACGACGTTGTCGTGACGCTGCTTCGCCTCCGCGACGTCCGGGAAGACGGTGTTGTACTCGGTCGCCCAGCGGGCCGCGAGCGCGGCGCTCCGCGGCCCGGCCGCCCCGCCCACGATCAAGGGCGGATGGGGGTACTGGACCGGCTTGGGCCGCGCGTCGAGGTCCTCCAGCGTGTAGTGCTCGCCGTGGAAGGAGAACGTCCCCTCGGCCCATTGGGAGCGGACGATCTCGAGCTGCTCCGCCAGCACGTCCATCCGGGACCCCATGGGCCCGAACGGGAAGCCGTAGGCGGTGTGCTCGGACTCCCACCAGCCGGTGCCGAGCCCCAGCTCGACCCGCCCGCCCGACACGTGGTCGGCCGTGGTGACGAGCTTGGCCAGCACCGACGGGTGCCGGAAGCTCGCCGGCGAGACGAGCGTCCCGAGCCGCAGCGTCCGCGTGGTGGCCGCCAGCGCCGTGACCGTCCCCCAGGCGTCGAGCGACCCGCGGTCGCGGAAGTCGTCCACCGAGATGTAGTGGTCGGAGCGGAAGAGGGCCTCGAAGCCGTTGCGCTCGCACGCCTGCGCGAGCGCGACCCAGTCCTCCCAGGTGACGTCCTCCTGGCCCTCGATCATCAACGCGACCCGCACGTGCGCCCCCTTCCCGCCGTCGTCGTTCAGGTTCAGGCCGCCGCGCGCGCGGCGCCGGCGGGCTCGACCTCGACCTCGATCCCCTCCCCCGCGAACGCGAGCAGCCCGGTGATCTCGCGCGCGGCCGGGATCGGATCCTCGTAGATCCACACCGCGTCGTCGAGCGTCGTGCCTTCGGCGAGCTGCACCGACCGGTAGCTCGCGATCCCCTTGTAGGGGCAGACCGTCGAGGCGTCGCTCGGGGCGAGCCCGGCGACGACGTCCTCGGCGGGGAGGTACGCCCGCACCGGGAACCCGGTCTCGTACAGCAGCCGCGCCCGCTGGGACTCGGCCACCAGCTCGCCGTTCGCGCGGACCGTGACCCGCCGGCTCGAGGGCAGGACGTCGACCCGGTGATACGGGTCGCGCAGGTGTCCCAGCACCTCCTCGTCCTCTTCCAGCCAGCGGTCCGCCTTCTTCCAGTCGAGGACCGCGTAGCCGCGCAGCCACGAGGCCTCCTCGATCGGGTCCTCGTAGGCCCACACGGCGCTCTCGACGACGCGGTCGCCGACCCGCACCGACCAGTACGAGGCGTCGCCCTTGAACGGGCAGTGCGTGCGCTTGTCGGTCCGCTCGAGCCGCTCGGCGTCGAGGTCGCCGAACGGCACGTAGAGCTGCGGCAGGTGGTTCGACTCGTGCAGGAGGTGGCCGCCGACCGTGTCGAGCACGGTGAGCCCGTCCACCTCGGCCCGGAAGCGCCGCGGGTGCGACTCGAAGAGCAGCCGGTGGGCCTGCCCGTCGATGGCGTAGTTCGTCTGGCCGGCCGGCTGCGTCGAGAGCGGGCCGGGACCCTTCGTAAGGCTCATGCCCGACATGGTTGCGCATGCACGCATCGCGCCCTCCGGACCCGACCCACTCGACGTCGGCATCGAGCGGTGCGGCGTCAGACGCGATCATGTCGCGCGCGCAGCAGCCTCCGCGCGACCACCAGCGGCACGAGCAGGTCGCGGTAGCCGTGGTCGTCGAACAGCACGGTGACCTGGTCGCCGTCGTAGCGCTGGACGGTCCCGTCGCCCCAGCGGTCGCTGGCCACGCGGGCGCCGACCGGGAACGGCTCGGCCACGGGGCCGGCGAGTGCGTGGCCGCGGTCGTTGTCGCAGGCGCCGCACGGGCCGGGGTGGTCCTGGCCGAAGTAGGAGAGCAGGAACGAGCGCCGGCATGCGGTGTGCTCGGCGTAGCGGCGCATCATCTCCAGCCGGGATCGCTCGACCTCGCGCTCGCGCTCGCCCTCTTCGCGTGAGGCGGCCAGCGCGGCGTCGACATCCATCTCCCCGGTCCAGCGCACCCGCCCGTCCGCCGCCCACGCGGCCGCGCCGACGTCGACCAGCCGTGCCAGCGCCAGCGTCGCCGAGCGGGAGCCTGGCCCTCTCACGCCTGCCGCGGCGAGCTCCTCCGCCACCTCGGCCACGACCGCCTCGGAGACTCCGCGTGCGGTCAGGTGTCGCGCCGCGCCGACGTCCTGCGGCCGGTACAGCAGCCGTGCCTCGGCGGGCTTGCCGTCGCGGCCGGCGCGGCCCAGCTCCTGGTAGTAGGCGTCGAGCGACACCGGCGCGTCGGCGTGGAGCACCCAGCGCACGTCCGGCTTGTCGACCCCCATCCCGAACGCGACCGTGGCCGCGACGATCCGCGCCGAGCCGTCCATGAACTCGGCCATCGCCCGGTGCCGCGCGCCGGCGCCCAGCCCGGCGTGATAGAGCGTCACCCGCTCGCCGGCAGCGGCCAGCGTGTCCCTCGCCGCCTCCGCGCCGGCGTGGGTCGCGGCATAGACGATCCCCGAGCCGCCGAGCTCATCCGCGGCCTGCGCGATCAGCCGCTGCTTGTCCTCAGGAGAGCGCGCATGCTGGACAGCCAGGTAGATGTACGGCCTGTCGAAGTCGCCGATGACCACCTCGGGATCGCGCAGCCCGAGCCGCCGGCAGATCTCGATGCGCACCGGCGGCGCCGCCGTGGCGGTGAGCGCGATCCGCACGCCCGCCCCGAGCTCGTCGGCCTGCGCGCCGAGCCGGAGGTAGTCGGGCCGGAAGCTCCGCCCCCACTGGCTGACGAGGTGTGCCTCGTCGACGACGAACAACCCTGGGCGGGCGCGCCGCAGCGCCGCCCGGGTCTCGTCGTTGCCGAGCTGCTCGGGCGAGACGAACACGAACTCGTCGGGCCCACACGCCTCGACCAGCGCCGCCGCCCGCGCGCCCGCCACCTGCGCGGAGTTCAGGACCGTGGCCGACAGCCCCGCCTCCCGCAGATGGGCCAGCTGGTCGTCCTGCAGCGCGATCAGCGGCGACACGACGACGGTGGGCCCGCGGCGCAGCAGGCCGGCCAGCTCGTAGATCGCCGACTTGCCTCCGCCGGTGGGCAGCACCGCGAGCACGTGCCGCCCCGCGGCGGCCGCCGCAACCGCCTGCTCCTGGCCCGGCCGTAGCCGCTCGAACCCGAGCCGCTCCCGCGCGAGCTCGGAGATTGCCGCGCGAGACGATCCTCGCGACCCGTTCATGCGGGCGATGCTGCCCGACCGCCGGCGCCGCGTCCACCCGGCCTGCGGCTTGCGCATGCACGCATCGCGCCCGGCGGCTTTGACGGCGGCCCCGCTCCTCCGTAGCGTGCCGTGCAGCGGGCTCAGCGGCATCCGGGAGGAGCGTCCCTTGACGTACGTGTGCAACGACCCTGTCGCCTTCAAGGACGACATGCTCGAAGGCTTCGTCCAGGCGTACGGCCGCTTCGTCGAGCGGGTGCCGGGAGCGTCGGGCGTCATGCGGGCCGGTGGCCCGCGCGAGGGCAAGGCCAGCGTCGTCATCGGCGGCGGATCCGGCCACTATCCGGCGTTCTGTGGCGTGGTCGGAGCGGGGCTCGCCGACGGCGCGGTGATGGGCGACATCTTCGCCTCGCCCTCCTCGGAGCAGGCCTACCGGGTCGGCAAGGCGCTCGACGGCGGGGCGGGGATCCTCTTCAGCTACGGCAACTACGCCGGCGACGTCCTCAACTTCGACGCCGCGGAGGTGCGGCTGCGCGACGATGGCATCGACTGCCGGACCGTCCTCGTCACCGACGACATCGCCTCCGCGGAGGCGGGCGACGAGGGCCGGCGCCGCGGCATCGCCGGGGACCTGGCGGTGTTCAAGGCCGCCGGCGCCGCGAGCGACCGGGGCGCGGACATCGGCGAGGTCGAGCGCATCGCGCTCAAGGCCAACGAGATGACGCGGTCCTTCGGCGTGGCCTTCGCCGGCTGCACGCTGCCGGGCAAGGCGGAGCCGCTGTTCACCGTCGAGCCCGGCCACATGGAGCTGGGCCTCGGCATCCACGGCGAGCCCGGGGTCCGGTCGGTCGAGCGGATGAGCGCCTCCGAGCTCGCACACGCGCTGGTCGAGCCGCTCCTGCGCGAGCGCCCCGCGCACGCGGACGGGCGCGCCGGCGTGTTCCTCAACGGGCTCGGGGCGACGAAGTACGAGGAGCTGTTCGTGGTCTGGAAGGACGTCGCTCCGGCGCTCGAGGCGGCCGGGGTGCGCATCGTCCTGCCGGAGGTCGGCGAGCTGGTCACGAGCCTCGACATGGCCGGCTGCTCGCTCACGGTCTTCTGGCTCGACGACGAGCTCGAGGAGCTGTGGGCCGCCCCCGCCGAGACGCCGGCCTTCCGGCGCGGCAGCGTCGCCTCGGCCGAGGTCGCCGGGCGGCCGGTGTCGCGTGAGCGCCAGGCGACCGGCGGCGACGCGGAGGCGGCCGCCGCCAGCGCCGAGTCGATCCGGGCGGCCACGACGGCACGGGCGATCCTGGACGCGATGGAGGCGGTCGTCGAGGCCAACGAGCAGGAGCTCGGCCGGCTCGACGCGGTCGCCGGCGACGGCGACCATGGCACCGGCATGCTGCGCGGCTTCCGCGCGGCCACCGCGGCGGCGCACGAGGCCGACGGCGGCACCGGGACCGTGCTCCGCGCCGCCGGCGCGGCCTTCGGCGACAAGGCCGGGGGGACGAGCGGCATGCTCTGGGGGGAGATGCTCGTCGCCGCGGGGGCCGCGCTCGGCGACACGGAGGCGCCGACGGCGGACAGCGTCGCCGCGGCGGTGCGCGGTGCCGCGGACACGGTGCAGCGGCTCGGCAAGGCGCAGCTCGGCGACAAGACCCTGCTGGACGCGCTGGTCCCGTTCGCCGACGCGCTCGAGTCGGAGCTCGGCGCCGAGCGGTCGCTCGCGGACGCCTGGGCCTCCGCCGCGCAGGTCGCCGACGCCTCCGCCCGCAAGACCGCCGAGCTCACCGCGAGGGTCGGCCGGGCACGGCCGCTGGGCGAGCGCAGCGTCGGGACCCCCGATCCCGGGGCGGTCTCCATGGCGCTCTGCGTCGAGGCCGCCTCGGCGGTGCTCCGCGAGACGGCACGGTCCTGACGCGATGCGGGCCGCCGTCCTCGCCGGCACCGACCGACTGACGGTCGAGGAGGTCCCGACGCCCGAGCCCGGGCCGGGCGAGGTGCTCGTCCGGGTCGGCGCCAACACCGTCTGCGGGACGGACGTGCGGATCCTCCGCGGCGAGAAGACCTCCGGCGTCCGGCGTTCCCGTCGTCCTCGGGCACGAGACGGCCGGCCACGTCGCGGCGGTGGGAGCGGGAATCGACGGCTACGAGGTCGGGGCGCCCGTGGCGATGGCCCCCGCGATCCCGTGCCTGCACTGCTGGGAGTGCCGCCACGACCTCGAGAACATGTGCGCGAACCTGCGCATCATGGGCTACGCCGTCGACGGCGGGATGGCGGAGTACATGCTGGTCCCCGCGGAGGCGATCGCCGCCGGCTGCCTGTTCGTCGCCGAGACCGACCTCCCCTCGGAGCAGCTCGCGCTGACCGAGCCGCTCGCCTGCGTCGTCCGCGGCCAGCGGTGGTCGAGGGTCGAGACCGGCGACACCGTCCTCGTCATGGGCGCCGGCCCGATCGGCCTCCTGCACCTCCAGCTCGCGCTCGTCTCGGGCGCGCGCCAGGTGATCGTCAGCCAGCCGGCGGGCCCGCGCCAGGAGCAGGCGGTGCGGCTCGGGGCGACCGCCGTGGTGGATCCCGGCCGCGACGACCTCGCCGCGGCGGTCCGCGACCTCACCCACGGCCGCGGCGCCGACCTGGGCATCGTCTGCGTCGGCGTCCCCGCGCTCGTCAACCAGGCCGTCGAGCTCAGCCGCAACGCGGGCCGCGTCTGCATCTTCGCCGGCATGAAGGACAAGGGCTGGGCCGACGTCTCGGCCAACCTGATCCACTACAAGCAGGTCGTCCTCTCCGGTTCGTCCAACTGCACGCGCGCGGACTACGAGCTGGCCCTGGACCTCATCGTCTCCGGCCGGATCGCCACGGACGTCCTCGTCACCCATCGCTTCCCGCTCGCGCGGGTGCTCGACGCGATCGGCACGGTCGGGGACCAGGGGGCCGTCAAGGCCGCCGTCGTGCCGTGACCGTCGCCTACGGCGGCGTCGCCCGGCCCGCCGCGCTCCCCACCCGGCGCTCGACCGCCTCGATCACGGCGAGGTTGCTCGTGACCACCGGCCGGCCGAGCGCCGCCTCGATCGCCGGCGCCGCCTCCAGGGCGCGGAAGTTCGTGCACGAGACGAACAGCGCGTCGCAGTCGACGCCGGCGAACCGCTCCACCGCGCGCGCGGCGATCTCCTCCGGCGTGGGGTCGGCGAGCGCGATGTTGTCCTCGATGCCGAGGCCGTCGGTGGCCGGCACCTCCATCCCGCCCTCCTCGAGGGTCCGGGCGATGGAGGCGGTGAGCGACTCCGTGTACGGCGTGAGGAGCGCCACGCGGGCGGCGCCGCGGCGCTCGAGCGCCTCCACGGCGCTCGAGATGACGCCCACGCCGGGGCATCCGGCGATCTCCCCCAGGTCCTCGGCCAACCGGCGATCGCCGTCCAGCCCGCCGAGCGAGCCGGCGGACGTGCATCCGAACACGAGCACGTCCGGCCTCGCGGTGCCGAGCAGGCGCGCGGCCTCGGGCGCGGTCTCCGTGACCATCGTGCGCTCTGCCTCGGGCGTCGTCTCCACCAGGTGCATGCGTGCCGTGTGCACCGTGAACCGCTCGTGATCCAGGCCCCGGTGCAGGTCGGTCTCCATCACCGTGTTCGACGAGGGCACGAGGACCCCCACGCGGATGGCTCGGCTCATCGCTCCTCCTCCCCGGCGGGAGCGGACTGTCCCCAGCCGCCACCCCCCGCCGTCTCGATCCACAGCTCGTCGCCCGCCGCGAGCACCAGCCCGCCGCACTTGGACGGGACGGCCCGGAACGACCCGTCGGCGGAACGCACCCCGAACCTCGCCGCGCGTCCCGATCCGCCGCCGGACCGGCCTTCCGCCGGCGTACGGGCCCGTTCGCCGAGCGTGGAGCACTCCACGCCGTCCACCAGGGCGCGGACGACCTTGCGCACGCCCTCGCCGCCCGCATGGCGCCCGGCGCCGCCCGAGCCCTCGATGAGCTCGTAGCGAACGACGCGCACGGGCGTGGCGACCTCGAGCGACTCCGCCGGGAGGTTCATCGTGTTGCCCATGTGGACGCGCATGCCGCTCAATCCGGCGGCGCCGCTCGAGGCGCCCATCCCGCCTCCCACCGTCTCGTAGTGCACGAAGCCCGCATCCCGCGCGGGGTCGTGGCCGGCGACGGTGAAGACGCCCGCCGACCCGTAGCTCGCGGCGGGCACGCGGTCGGGCCGCGACCGGGCGAGCGCGCCGAGCAGGACATCGACGATCCGGTTGGCGGTCTCGGTGTTGGCGGCCACGACCGGGCTCGGCGGCCGGGCGTCGACGAGCGATCCCGGCGGCACGCGCACCTCGATCGGCCGGTACGCGCCCGAGTTCGGCGGGATGTCGCCCCCGCCGAACAGCGCCAGCGCCACGTAGTAGACGGCGGAGGCGGTCACCGCGAACGGCGCGTTGGTGGGCCCCGCAACGGCGCGGGACGTGCCCGCGAAATCGGCGATCAGCCGTCGTCCGCGCTTGGTGACCGTGGCGCGGATGGTGTGGAGCTCGGGGTCGTCTGGTCCCACGCCGTCGCCGTCGAGGGCCTCCTCGTGGCTCCACGTGCCGTCCGGCCACGCCGCGAGCGCCTGCTCGACCCGCGACTGCGAGTAGTCCTGCGCCGCTTTGGCGACCGCGCGGACGACATCGGTGCCGTAGCGGTCGCAGAGCCCGGCGATGCGCTGAACGCCGCGCACGTTGGCGGCGATCTGCGCGCTCAGGTCGCCACGGCGGTCGGCCGGCAGGCGCATGTTCGCGAGCAGCAACCGCAGGAGGGGCTCGTCGACCTCGCCGCGCTCGAGCAGCTTGACCGGCGGGACGGTCAGGCCTTCCTTGTAGATCTCGTCCGTCGCCTTGTTGCTCCCCGGCGAGCTCCCGCCGACGTCGGGCCAATGGGCGCGGCTCGCGGCGAAGGCGACGATCTCGTCGCCGTCGAACACCGGCGAGAGCAGCGTCATGTCGGGCAGGTGCGTGCCGCCGCTGAAGGGATCGTTGGTCAACAGCGCGTCGCCGGGCGCCAGGTCCTCGGCCGGGAACGCCTCGAGGAGGCCCCGCGCGGTGAACGGCATGGCGCCGAGGTGCACGGGGATGTCGACGCCCTGGGCCACCACGTCACCGGACGGGTCGAGGATCGCGCACGAGAGATCGCCGGAGAGGCCGAGGATCGGCGAGAAGGCGGCGCGCATGAGGACGTCCTTCATCTCCTGCGCCACCGCGACGAACCCGCTGCGCAGGATCTCCGTGGTGATGGGGTCGACCGGCGGACGGCTCTCGGCGACCGTCATGTCCGGATCTCCAGGAGCCCGTCGTCGCAGGTGAGCCGCTGACCGTCGAGCACACGCACGGTGGCGCCGGAGTCCTCGACGAGCGCTGGACCGTCGACGGACTGCCCCGGCGTGAGCGCGACCCGGCGCAGGACCGGCCAGTCGCGGGCCGCGCCGGTCTCGTCGCGCACCTCGCGCTCGGTCCTCGCCGGCCCGGCGTCCGCCGGCGCCGCCTGCGGCACGCCGCCGCGCCACACCGGCAGGGTGACGGCCGTGCGGACGGCCACCAGCTCGACCGTCGCGTCGGACAGCTCGTAGCCGTACTCCCGCTCGTGCAGGCGGCGGAACGCGCGCTCGAGCTCGCCGGCCGGCGGGGGCGCGCCCTCGTCGAGGTCGATCGTGAGCTCCCACAGCTGCCCGCGGAACCGCAGGTCGAGCGCGCGGTGGATCACGGCGCGCGAGTGGTCGAGGCCGTCACCTTCGGCGGCGAGGCGCTCGACCGCTTCCGTGCGGACCGTCTCGAGCGCCGCTTCGAGCACAGCCGGGGTGGCGTCCTGCACCGCGATCACGAGGCTGTGGACGACGTCGTGGCGGATCTCGCACATCAGCGCCCCGAGCGCGCTGAACATCCCGGGGTGCGGCGGGACGATCACGCGCCCGATGCCGATCTCGCGGGCGAGCCCGGCCGCGTGGAGTGGCCCGCCGCCGCCGTACGCGACCAGCGCGAAGTCGCGCGGGTCGAGCCCGCGGCGCACGGTCGCCGCGCGGAGCATCTCGGCCATGTGGGCGTCGGCGATCCGGCAGATCCCGGTCGCGGCCGCCTCCACCGACATGCCCAGCGGCTCCGCGACGCGCTCGCCGACGGCGGCGCGCGCAAGGTCGGCGTCGAGCGCCGTGCGCCCGTCGTCGAACCGCGTTCCGAGCACGCCGAGCGCCACGTGCGCGTCGGTGACGGTGGGCAGGCTCCCGCCTCGTCCGTAACACGCCGGCCCCGGGTCGGCGCCCGCGCTGCGCGGGCCTACGCGCAGCGCGCCGGCGTCGTCGATCCAGGCGATGGTGCTGCCGCCCGCGCCGATCTCCACGAGGTCGACGGCCGGGCTGCGCACGACGTGGCCTCCGACGTCCTCACCGTCGGCGTAACGGTCCGCGTGCAGGTCCTTCGCCAGCCGGGGCCGGCCGTCGGCCACGACACCCGCCTTCGCCGTCGTCCCGCCCATGTCGAACGCGATCAGGTTGCCGAGCCCCCGCGAGCGCCCCAGCTCGGCGACCGCGCGGATGCCCGCGGCGGGCCCGGACTCGATCAGATGGACCGGGCGACGCGCCGCGTTGGCCATCGCGGTCAGGCCGCCGTTGGACTGCACCACCCGGACCGGCGACACGCCGCGCCCGCCGAGCTCCCCGACGAGCCGGTCGAGATAGCCCGTCACGCGGCCGGCCACGTAGGCGTTCGCGACCACCGTGCTCGTGCGCTCGTACTCCCCGATCTCGGGACAGACCTCCGCCGACCCCGCGACGATCGCGTCGGGAAGCGCGTCCGCGAGCGCCGCGCACAGCGCGCGCTCGTGCACGTCGTTCTTGTAGGCGTGCACGAGGCACACCGCGACCGCGTCGACCCGCTCGGCGGTCAGCGCGTCGATCACCGTCCGCACCGACGCCTCGTCCAGCGGCTCGACCACTTCGCCGCCGGCATCGACGCGCTCGTCGACCTCGAGCCGCAACCGCCGCGGGACCAGCGGCTCTGAGATGCGCTGCTCGAGGGCGTACAGCCGCGGCCGCGCCCCGCGCCGGAGGGCGAGGACGTCACGGAAGCCCCGCGTGGTGACCAGCGCGGTGCGGCCGCCGCGGCGCTCGATCAGCGCGTTGGTCGCCACCGTCGTGCCGTGGAAGAGGCTCATCGGGCGCGACAAGGTCGCCGGTTCGATCCCCGCGCGCAGCGTGTCGAGGGCCTCCAGCACGGCCTGCTGGGGGGCCGTCGGCGTGGAGGCGACCTTGAAGGCGCGCACCACCCCGCGCTCCTCCACCGCCACCAGGTCGCTGAACGTGCCCCCGACGTCGATGCCGACCAGCACGCCCGGGTCCGCGATCGCGCCGGTCACAGCGACCGGATCGCCGCTTCCACGCGCGGCAGGACCTCGGGCGCCGGCGCATCGATGCGCAGGTGCCGGTCGCCGAGCCCGAGGTAGGAGACCGCGCCGTCCTTGATCACCAGCCCCTGGCGCAGGAAGTGGTCGACGACCTGGCGGGAGTCGAGCCCGGGGTCGGCCACCCGGACGAGGATGAAGTTGGCCTCCGAGCCGTCGACGAGGCGCAGCTTCGGCTGGCGGCCCACCGCGTCCTCGACGCGGCGGCGCATGTCCCGGACGAGCGACGTCGTCCGCGTGAGGAACGCGTCGTCGTCGAGCGCCGCGGCCGCGCCGAGCACCTGCAGCGGACCCAGGTTCCAGGTCGGCTTGACGCGCATCAGCAGCCCGATCACGTCCGGGCTCGCAACGCCGTACCCCACCCGCAGCCCCGCCAGCCCGTACGCCTTGGAGAACGTCCGCAGGACGATCAGGTTCGGGTGGTCGGCGACGATAGTGAAGCCCGACGGACGGTCGGAGAAGTGGATGTAGGCCTCGTCGAGGACGACCAGCGCGTCCGGGACCCGCTCGCACAGCCGGGCGACGTCGTCGAGCGCCCAGCAGCGCCCGGTCGGGTTGTGCGGCGAGGTCACGAACGCGACCCTCGTCCGCTCGGAGACCGTCTCCAGCATCGGCTCCGGGCCGACGTCGAGCGTCTCGCCGCCGTCGGCGAACCGCACGGTCCGCCCTTCCGCGTGCGCGTACTGGTGGTAGAGCGGGAACGTCGGGCGCGCCATGGCGATCTCTCCCCCCGGCTCGGCGAACGCGCGCACGATCCCACCGATGATCTCCGTCTCGCCCGCCCCGCAGACGACCTGCTCAGGCGCGACCCCGGCGTGGTCGGCCACCCTGCGGCGCAGCCGGGCCGCCGTCCAGTCGGGATAGAGCGACAGTTCCTTCGTCCCCTCCCGGACGCCCTCCACCCCCTTCGGCGAGGCGCCGAGCGGGTTCTCGCCCGAGGCGAGCTTGACGATCGGCGCGGGCACCTCGCCGAAACGGCGCGTGACGTCCTCCGGCCCGAGTCCGGGCGTGTAGGGCTCGACCGCCGCGATGTCGGGGTTGGCGTACCCGGCGAACCGGCGGCTGTCGGTCGAAGGCATGGGTGTCTGCTCCTGCGGGCCCCGTCGGGCGGGCCCCTCGGGGACGCCGTATTGCGGCAACATATCAGTCGTTTCGAGTTCCCGGAGCCGCGGGCGCTCTCTCGCCAGCCCGCGCGGACAACCCGGGTATGCTGCCGACATGTCGCCGGCACCACGGCTGCGAGACAGCGGGCTCCCCGACGGCCGCAGCACGCGCGGCGGCCGCGACACCGGCCTGACCGAGCTCGTCCGCCGGCGCATCCTCGACGCGATCCTCGCGAACGAGCTCCGTCCCGGCCAGCTCATCCAGACCGGCCAGCTCGCCCAGCGCTACCAGGTCTCGCGGACCCCGGTCCGCGAAGCGCTTGGAACGCTCGAGCGCGAGGGCGTCGTCACGGTGCTCCCCTACCGCGGCTACCTCGTGCGCGAGATCACCCTCGAGGAGGCGCGCGACATCTACTTCATGCGCACCGTCATCGAGGGTGCCGCCGCCGAACGCGCCGCCGCGCGCATCACCCCCGAGCAGCTCGACGCGCTCCTCGCGCCGCGAGCCCCGTCCGACCCGGAGGGCCAGGCCTACTCGACCGCCTTCGACCAGTACTTCAACGAGTTCCACCGCCGCATCGCCGCGGCCGCCGGCAGCCCCCGGCTCGCGGACGCCCTCGAGGGACTCTTCCGCGACGTCCGCCGCCTTCACAGCCTCAGCTCGAACCCGCCCTCGCCGGAGCAGATCGAGCGCGAGCACCTGGAGATCCACGCCGCGCTCCGCTCACGCGATCCGGCCCAGGCGCGCGCCGCGATGGATCGCCACATCCGGTCGCTGTACCGCGAGACGATCCAGACGCTCGACTGAGTCCGAGCCGTCGCCCCCCACCGGGGCACCGAGCACGCGCTCGCGGCGGCGCCGTCCCCCGTCGCCGCGCGACGCGCCGGCGGTCCGCGGGGAGCCGCGCCGGAGGTCGCGTCCTGCGGTGCCGGACAGTGGTCGAGCACGAGCGAGAAACCGCGTTTGGTCGCCCCTCCCAGCCGAGCGCGAAGCCACAACCCACCGCTAGACTCCGCTCCCCCTCGCCGGAGTAGCTCAGTCGGTTAGAGCAGCGGAATCATAATCCGCGTGTCGGGGGTTCGAGTCCCTCCTCCGGCATCCCGTAAATAGCGCCGAATCCACGCCGTAGAGCCAAATCCGCCTGGATCCTCGCTAGGCTACCCAATCCGCCCTACGCCTACATGAGCCAGGGCGGCCTCGCCCCCGCGACGGGCGTCACGACCAACCCGCTCGACGATGGACCTCGGCGCCAATTCCGGCCGCCGGCGTGACCGCGTCGCGCTGCCCGACGAGGCCGGCGAGCTCCTCGACGCGCTCCGCCCCCTCGATCGCGTGCCCTACGCACTCGCCTTCTACGGCGGCCCGCGGCACCAGGACATCCGGCGCGTCGAGTGGTCCGACCTTGAGCGCGTCGAGAGCAAGGGCGGCGGCAGCGTCCTGGGCTTCTCGCTGTTCATCCGGCCGCTCGACAACCGACGTCGCCGCCGGCGACTACCGGCTCGCCGATCCCGACGAGCTCGAATCGTTCGAGCGCTGACAGCAGCGGCCTCGGCCCACTGAACGATCCAAGAGCTCTGAGCAACGCCCGTCATTGCTCCGGCGCGTGTATAGCCCGCGGGCCATACATGAACTGTCAGCGCTAGGACGTCAAGAACCGGGGTCCGCGCGCCGATGCCGCAAGAACAACGCCATACGAAAGACCCACCATGAAGAAGCTCATTGCCATCACCGCCCTCGCCGGGGCTCTCCTGATCCCGGCCGCCACCAGCGCCACCGCCGCCGAGGCGTCGTCGCGCTGCTCGGGCTATACGTCCACCACCAACCGCGCGGGCTACCTGATCACGTTCAGCAGCTACCGCGCGTCGGGGATGAAGTGCTCGTCCGTCCGCTACGCCGTCGGCCAGGTCCGCCGCAAGATGCAGTCCCAGAGCGGCTACCCGCGCGTGCCCGGCTACTTCTGGGACGGCTACGTCCGCTGGGATTGCGACACGATCAGCGCCCGCCGTGTCCGCTGCGACGAGTACACGACGCACACCAGCTTCACGTTCACCGGGACGGTCTACTAGCCCCTACCAGCACGACCGGGAGAACCCGACCATGAAGCTGATCAAGTACGTCGCCGCCATCATCGGCGTCGGCATCCTCGTCAGCGCCGCCTACGGCGCCGGCCAGCAGGACCCCATCAAGGAGGGCACGAAGGCCGCCAAGCAGGAGCAGACGGTGCCGCAGGAGCCCACCGAGCCGACCGAGCCCGCCATCACGATGGACGAGTCCGTCTTGGACGAGCCCACTGAGGACGAGCCCAAGCCGAAGCCGAAGCCCAAGCCCAAGCCGAAGCCGTCCATGACGGTCGGCCAGGAGAACGCCCTGGAGTCGGCCGAGTCGTATCTCGACAGCGGAGCGTTCTCGCGCTCCGGGCTCATCGACCAGTTGAAGTTCGAGGGCTACTCGAAGTCGGACGCCGCCTATGCCATCAAGGTCCTCAGCCCGAACTGGATGAAGGAGGCGCGCGAGTCCGCCGAGTCGTACATGGATTCGGGCTCGTTCTCGGCCTCCAGCCTGCACGAGCAGCTTGAGTTCGGGGGCTTCACCGAGGCGCAGGCCACCGTCGGCGTCAACTCGGTGTACTGATGCGTCGCCTCATCATCGCCACTGGCATCGCCGCCGCGCTCGCCTTCGCGGGCTGCGGCGGGGGCTCGGGCGGCAGTGAGTCCGTCGCTGGCTAGTCGCACCATCACCGACATCCTGTCGATGGCGCCCTGGTGGTTCTGGGTGTTCGTCTTCCCCGAGGCTCTGTCGTTCGTCCTGTTCGTGACCTTCTGGCTATGCGTCGGGGTCGCGATCGTCGTGTCCTACCCGTTCAACAGGACGAGGTGGAGATGACGAGGCCGCGCATCGTCACCATGAAGCGACTGATCCTCGCCGCCGTCCTCCCCGGAGCCCTCGTGGCTCCGGCGCAGGCCCCGGCCAAGACCACCTGGCGGTACTGCGGCAACACCCCCGCCGGTCTGGCCGTCCTCGCCAACCAGAACACCAGCTGCCCCTTCGCCCGCACCGTCGGCCAGGCCGCCGACAAGTCCGGGTTCCGCAAGCGCCTCTACGTGTGGTCGGACGCCGCCGACCGGTTCCTTTGGATGCGGCGCACCGGCTGCGGCTGCCGCTCCTCAAGCCCTTTCACCTACAAGGGCGGCCACCGGGCTGCCGTGAGGATCGCGTCATGACCGTCGCGCTGGTCGTGCTCGCCGGACTGCTGGTCACCGCCGCCTGCCTCGCCACTGCCGTCCGCGGACGGCTCAACCCTCCGCTGAGCACCGCGATGTGGAGCGTGACTGCGCTGACGTGGCTTGCGGCTGCCGCCGAGGCGCTGTCATGAGTCTGCCGGCGAGGAGCACTTCTTAAGCCCCAACGACCATTGACCGATAGGAGGCACGGATGCCCCACCCGCCCCGCAGAGACGACTACGTCGGCCGCACCCTGAACGACGCCGCCGGTGCCGGCCACGGCCTGATCGCCGGGGTCGTCGTGATCCTCCTCGTCTGCGGCGGCATCACGTTCCTCATCGGGCTCGTCCAACTGCTCGGCCCGTCGGGATCGTGCTGCTGATCGTCGGCTCCCCGTTCCTGTGCTTCGCCGGCTACGCCGTGCTGGTGATCATCCCGGTCGAGCTCAAGCTGCGAGCTGAGCGGGCGCAGGCGCGCCGCCGGGACGCCAGTCCGCCATCTTCGTCCTGATGCTCCGCGTCACGCGCTCCAGCTCAGGGCGCGACAGGCCAAGCCGGCGCTGCACCTCGCGGCGCGTGAAGTCCACGTAGAGCAGCGCGACGACGTCGCGCTCGAGCTCGGACAGCGTCGACGGGATAAGCGGCAACTCCCGTTCGACCTCCTCGTAGACGACGTCAGCGTCGACCGCGAGATAGCGGCCCTCGAAACGGTCGACGTGCTCCTCGCCCGACGGCGCATCCCCCAGCACGTCCGCGAAGAAGACCTCGCCGCGGCGCCGGCGCTTGAGCAGATCCTTCTCCTGGTTCTTCACGCACGAGAACACGTACCGCTCGACGCTCAGGCGTGACCGCGACGAGTCGAAACGCCTCCAACGCCCGCCACATCTTCACCCGGAAGATGCTCACGATGTCACTCGAAGTCCTCCTCGACCCGCGTGGCCACTCGATCGCGATCGTGGCGAGCGCGCGCAAGCTCGCGTGCCTGTTCTGGTGCCTGCTCACGCGCGGCGAGGACGACGCCTTCGCCCAGCCATCACTGACCCGCAAGGAGATGCACCGCCTGGAGCTGCAGGCCGGTGCTCCGCGCTGGCAGGGCGGCCGTGGCGTCTGGTCGACCAATGACGCGATGCGCCATGCCGAGCGCGACCTCGCGCTGCAGGCCCAGCGCGCCTACGAGCGCACCGTCAAGGACTGGCGACAGACGGGCGCGACCGCGACACCGGGCCACGCATCTAGTGGCTCCTCAAGGGAGCAAGTCGCGCCGCAGACCCAAGCCCCATGTCTGCCCTTTGACACGTCATCGCCCGCCCCCAACACAACGCTCCCACCACAGAAGCCGCCCCAGCAACCCGCCACTTGACTTGCATCTGTCGTCGCCGAGCGGCGCGTGCAGCCCGTCGGGGAGCGCTGGCTGGTGGATGACGAGCGACAGGGTCAGGTACGGACGCGTCGGGTGAGCTCGAGCAGCATCGTCCACGCGGCCGGGGCGAGCCGGTCGGCGCGCACCACGACCAGGTCGACGATCACCTCGGCGGTCAGCCAGATCGCGGCGTGCTGGAGCTGGCGGTGTGGGTCGTGGGCGTCTCGGGCAGGCGGAGCTGCTTGCCGAGCGCGCGCACCAACGTCGCGCTCACGCCGCGGGTCCCTGGCCCGGGCGGCGGCGAGACTACGCAGCCGCCCTGGAGCGAGTGCAGGTCGGCGAGGCGGCGCGTGCAGTCGCGGGAGTCCTCGGGGTCGTACACGAGCTGGACCACGCGGCGTCAGGCCGCCCGGCGGGCGCCGTGCAGGGCGAACACGGCGTGCGCGACGTCCGCCGTCACTCCGGGCTGGTCGCTGGCACCTGCCGTCCGGGAACGAGTTCAACGGAGCTGTACCGTCCCGCGAGCCACGGAGTCGGCGGCGCCGCCGAGCAGGTCGATCACGCGCCGCTCGACTTCGCTGCGCAGTGCGTCCCCGTCGACGTCGGTCGGCAGCTCGATGACCACGCCGTCATCACCGGTCTGGATTCTGAGCGGGACCGCGGCCGCAGGGAGCCCGTCCGGGAGGCCGATGACCGTGCCTTCCGCGAAGGCGCTGATGACGCGTGGGTCGATGTAGGAGTCGCGTGCGACCTTGGGCGTGTTGCCGAGCGCGGCGGAGACCTGGCGGACGGCCCGGTTGACCGCCCGCGGGCCGCGGCGCCCGTCCGCGTCCTCGCGGGCGAGCGCGACCGCGGCGAGAGCGGTTGCCGCCCACGTGCGGAACTCCTTCGCCGAGTAGGGGCCCTGTGCCCAGCAGCGCAGCCCGTTGTTGACGTCGGCGGCCTGCAGGCGGCGCCAGCCGGCGTTCGCGCGATAGGCGAGCAGCTCGGGCGGGCCGCTGCGGCGTCGTTTGAGCGGCCCGAGCGCGCTTACCGCCTGCGCGTCGCGCACGGTCATGCGGCGTCGCTTGCCGGCCTTCGCGACGTAGTCGAAGCGGACCGCGAGCTCGAGCAGCTGTACCTGGTCGCGGCGCAGCGTGGTCAGCCCTACGTGCCCGTGGTCGCGCGCGTAGCGGTCCCAGCCGACGCGGAAGAAGCCGACGTCGAGCAGCCGTAGGGCGAGCGCGAGGACGCGCTCGCGCGACACCGCGTCCGCGCCGAGCCGCTGCTTGACGGTCGCCCGGACCGCCGGCAGGCACTGCGCGAACGCGAGCATGTCGGCGAACTTCTCGGCGTCGCGCCGCACCCGCCAAACGGGGTGGTAGAGGTACTGGCGTCGCCCCTTGGCGTCGAGCCCCGTGGCCTGCAGGTGAGCGTTCGGCGCCGCGGCGATCCACACGTCGGTCCAGGCCGGCGGAATCTTCAGCGCCGCAATCCGCGCCAGCGTCTCCGGGTCGGTCACTCGCTCGCCCTCGGCGTCGCGATACGCGAACCGGTCGCCCCGCCGCTCGCGCCGCAGCCCGGCCTCGCCGCCATGCACGTGCACGAGTTCCTCGACGTCCATGTCGACGTGGCGCTAGGACCGCCCCCGGTGGCGTCAAGCGACCGTCGGCCGAGCGCGCGGAAGCCGCCGCGGCTGGTGTTTGGGTGATGGCGGCCTAGCTCGTCAAGTATGTCCCCAAGGGAGGAGCGATCGATGCCTTCGTTGCTGCTTGTCCTGACCGGCGTCGACCATTGGACGCTCGACGATGGCACCCATCAGCCGACCGGCTTCTGGGCCGAGGAGTTGACCGAGCCGATGCGGGTCTTTCGCGATGCAGGCGTCGACGTGACGATCGCCACGCCGGGTGGCGTGCGCCCGACCGTCGATGAGGCCAGCCTCAGCGCAGAGGGTGCCGGCGGCGAGGAGCGGGCCGCAGCGTTGCGCGGCGAGCTTGACGCTCTCGCCGATCAGCTCGCCTCGCCGGCGGCGCTCGAAGCGCTATCGGCCGACGACTACGACGGCGTCTTCGTGCCCGGCGGCCACGGCCCGATGGAGGATCTGGCCAGCTCAGACGAGCTCGGCCGGCTGGTGCTGACAATGCTCGACGACGACAAGGTCGTCGCGGCCGTCTGCCACGGACCGGCCGCGCTGTTGTCCGCGATGCGGCCGGACGGGACCTGGGCGTTCGCCGGGCGCAAGCTGGCGGGATTCACCAACGACGAGGAGACCCAGGCGGGGCTCGCCGACAAGGCGCCGTGGCTGCTCGAAGACCGGATGCGCGAAGCCGGGGGCGAGCTGGAGGGCGGGCCGGCCTGGCAGCCGTTCTCGGTCGTCGACGACAACGTCGTGACCGGACAGAACCCAGCCTCCAGCGGCGAGGTCGCTGAGAAGGCCGTAGAGGCCCTCAACGCGCGCGCACATTGGATCCATGTCGTCCCGTACGACGGCGCGTGGACGTTCAAGCACGAACACGGCGAGCCGGAAGGCACGTTCCGCACCCAGAAACAGGCGATCGAGGCCGCCAGGGAACATGGCCGGGCGCACGGCGACTGGGAACTGGTCATCCACGGCCGCAACGGACGCATCCGCGATGCGGTCGCCATCCACTGAAAGCCGAGGCCGCGGACACCATGCCAGATGGGTTGTCCGCGCTCGGCATGGTCTACTAGCTAGCTAGTTGCGCCGGCAGATGATCCGGTCGCCGACGGCCACGGTCACCGGCCCGTAGTCGACATCATCGTCGAGCTGGCCCTGCGCGTAGACGTGGTCGCGCGCGGCGGTGTTGAGCGCCGCGCGCGTGTCGTTGTCGCGCGCGATGAGTACTGCCTGCGAGATGCCATGCTCGCCGACAGCGCGCGTCCAATCCTCGAGCGCCGCGGCGACCGCGCCGTCGTCCGTGTGCACGACGACGCGCTCGTTCCTCTCGGCCCACTCCAGGTAGCTGCCGGGCCGGCTCGCTGCGCTCCGTGATGGTCACGTCCGGTGGTCCGCCGCCGTGTCAACCTCGACGTCGGCGCCGTTCACGACGAGCTTCATCTGAGACCTCCGTCAAACGTTCCGGCGGGCCGTGGGCACGGGCCGCACAATCGTTCCGACCGCGGTGAGCCGTCGTCGCCGGATGCTGGTGATTCTCCGGGCGCGCGACTAGGAGCGTGCCAGCTGGGGCTCCCCCGTGGGCTCGGCCAGCGGGTCCGCCTCGATCTTGATCGAGCGCATCAGCAAGCCGACCACGACCGCGCCGAACGCGAACACGCCCGCCGCTACCCAGAACACGACGGTGTAGCCGTGCATCGCAGCGTCGGCGGCGACCTGCGGGCTTTGCGGCTTGCCCACCGCGAACGAGCTGACGGCGCTGGCGAAGATGGAGCTCAGCAACGCCGTACCGATCGAGCCGCCGACCTGCTGCATCGTGTTCACCATCGCGGAGGCGACGCCCGCGTCCGTGGGGGCGACACCGTAGGTCGCGCTGGAGATCCCCGGCGCGAAGATGTTGCCCATCCCGATCCCCAGCACGATGAGGCCGGGCAGCACGTGGCCGGCGTAGCTCGAGGTGGTGTCGAGCTGCGCGAACCACACCATCGCCAGCGCGCCGAGCGTCATGCCGAGCACGAGCAGAGGGCGGGGCCCGGTCCTGGCGAGGAACTTGCTGGTCGCCAACGTCGCGCTGGTGATGATCGCCGCCGTCATCGGGAGGTAGGCAAAGCCAGCCTCGATCGGCGACAAGCCCTTGGTCTGCTGCAGGTAGTAGGTCAGGAACAGGAACACACCGAACAGGGCGACCCCCGAGATCCCGAGCGCCAGGAAGGAGCCGCCGCGCACGCGGTCGGCGACCACTCGCAGCGGCAACAGCGGGTGCTGCACGCGCGACTCGACGAACACGAACGCGCTGAGCAGCACCACTGCGAGCGCCAGCGCGACGATGGTCAGCGGATGCCCCCAGGAGTGCATCTCGGAGTTCGAGAAGCCGTAGACGAGCGCGAACAGCCCCGAGGTGGAGAGTGCAGCGCCCACCAGGTCGAGCCGCGGCCGAGCGGGCTGCGCGACGTTCTCGATCAGCCGCAGCGCGGCGATCGCGGTGGGCACGGCGATCAGGAGATTCACGTACAGGCACCAGCGCCAGTTCAGCCACTCGGTGAGGATTCCGCCGAGAAGCAGGCCGACCGCAGAGCCGCCGCCGGCGACCGCGCCGAAGATGCCGAACGCCTTGCCGCGTTCGGCGGGGTCGCTGAACGTGATAGCGAGCAGCGCGAGCGCGGACGGCGCAAGCAGCGCGCCGAAGACACCCTGCGTCGCGCGCGCGGCGACGAGCACGCCGAATGACCCGGCGGCGCCGCCCACCGCGGAGGCGGCTGCGAAGCCGAACAGGCCGCCGATGAAGGCCCACTTGCGGCCGAACAGGTCGCCGAGCTTGCCGCCGAGCAGGAGCAGCGAGCCGAAAGCCAGCGCGTACGAGGTGATGATCCACTGCCGCTCGTCGTTGGAGAAGCCAAGGTCCTGCTGCGCGCTGGGCAGGGCGATGTTCACAATCGTCAGGTCCAGCACGATCATCAGCTGCGCGGTGGCTATCAGCGACAGGATCAGCCAGCGGCGCTCGTAAGAGGAAGGCGGTGACATCGACGTCCTTTCCCGCTGTCAGTCGAGCGACGTGGTTTGCGTCAACCCGTGATGGACGCCGGCGAAGCTAGCCTCGCGCGTGGTGAGCCGTCGTCACCGGATCCAAGCGATCCCCCCGCTCGAGATCCCAACCGCCTGATGCGCAGATCGGCTGTGTGTCTGCTGTTGCTCGACCTGTACGCCCCGGGCACGCGCTGGGCATCGCCCTCAAGATCGTGTGCGGCGCAGACGCGCCCGACGTGGTGCTGCAGTCCGCGACCACCGGCCGCCGGTCATCCCTGGCCGCAGGTGCGTCGAGCCAATCCAGGGAGGCAGGCATCCAGCTTGGATCACCTGGATCCAGCGAGGACGGCTCACCTGGTTCACCGGGAGATTGCTTGGTCCCAGCGAGGGCCGAGAGGCCTTGCTGGGCTCACAAGCGCCGCGAGGACGAAGGGACCACGGCAATGTCTCGGATCGGAATCATTCTCGGAAGCACCCGCCCCAACCGCAACGGCGAGCAGGTCGCCCGGTGGGCCTTTGACATCGCCTCGCAGCGCGCCGACGCGGAGTTCGAGCTCGTCGACCTGCGCGACTACCCGCTGCCACACCTCGATGAGCCGATGCCGCCATCGCTCGCCCAGTACGCCCACGACCACACCAAGGAGTGGGCGCAGAAGATCGCCTCGTTCGACGGGTTCGTGATCGTTACACCCGAGTACAACCACGGCACCTCCGGCGTGCTCAAGAACGCGATCGACTACCTCTACGCCGAGTGGAACAACAAGGCGGTCGGCTTCGTCTCCTACGGGGCGGTTGGCGGCGCGCGCGCCGCCGAGCACCTCCGCCTCGTCGCCGGCGAACTGCAGATGGCCGATGTGCGCCAGCAGGTCGCGCTCTCACTTATCACCGAGTTCGAGAACTTCAGCGTCTTCAGGCCAGGCAACTACAACGTGGACGCACTGAGCACGCTACTGGACCAGGTCATCGCCTGGAGCGCCGCACTCGCTCCACTGCGGAAGAACGCCGTTGCCGTCTGAGGAGCCTACGAGCCCCTTGGATCGAGGGACCTATGAGCCCTCGAGTGCGCATCCGTTCCCGGGACCCGCTCCCGCAACGGACGAGAGCCACCAGTCCGACCAGCGCCGCGGGCGGGCTCACTCGGCACCGGCGCAGGCCGTCGCGTTCGTCGGCACGGAGTCCTCCCTCCGACGTGACCATGACGCGTGGGCACGCCGGCCCGCAAACTCGATAGGTGAGCGGGCACTGTCCGCTCACCGTTCGTCGCCGAACTTGTTTCTGCGACACCCCGCCAACGACGAGGCGGCCCGACCTGATCAGATCGGCCTGCCGTCCTCGATCAGCGGCTCCGGCATCGCCCGAACGACGAGGTCGAGCTACTCGTCGGCGTGGCTGCGGATGTAGGCAGCGACGAACGGGCAGAGGGAACGACCTCGAGACTGTGCTCGCGCACGTCATCGAGCGCAGCGCGCGCGACACGGCCGGCGAGGCCGGCGCCTTCGTGACGGGGCTCGATCTCGGGACGGCAAGGTCGGCGTCATCGAGCGCGAGCCCGATCGCCGCCATGTTCTCGTCGAGGTGCACGATTGAGCTCGTGCCCGGGATCAGCAGCATCCGCTCGTAGCGGGCCAGCAGCCACGCCAGAGCGATCTGGGCCGGCGTGGCCCCGTGCTTGTCCGCGACCAGGACGATCGCGGCGTGTCTGGCCAGGTGTGCCGGCCCGCCCCTGAACGCCGAGCCCAGCGGGAAGAACGGCACGTACGCGATCCGCGCTCGCGGCCAACTCCACCATCTCGTCGTCCTGGCGGTCGATGATGCCGTAGCCGTTCTGGATCTCGGCCCGTCGACGAGCTCGAGCGCTCGCCGCGCCGTCGCCCGATCGACGTTCGAGATCCCGATCAGATCGAGCTTCGCCGTAACGGGTGCAGCGCCTCCCGGATCAGCTCGTTGACGACATCCGGTCCGTAGTACTGCGAGGTATCGATGTGGTCGACGCCGAGCACGATGGCGCGGCGCAGTACGGCCCGCTCCGCACCCGGGTCACGGGGCGGTCCAAAGACGCCCGGACCGGCGAGCTGCATCGCGCCGTAGCCGATGCGGTTGATCGGCTTGTCACCCAGAGATGTCGTGTTCGCGCTCAACGCCACAGGGCACCCCGTGAGTGGTCATCGCCTGATTCATGTGGTTGCGAGTGCGCGGCGATCCGTCGCACTTCGAGCAGGTCGAGACCGAGCGCCTCGATCTGCGCAAGCGCGCCGAACAGCGCGGCGCGGTCTTCGAGCAGACCGGTGAGTACGGTCTCGCCGCCCTTCAGCTCAGACCCCATCGAGGGAAAGGCGGAGAGGGCGGTCGCTCCGAGTCGGCCCCTTATCCGGATCTCGTACAAGCCCAGTGGCGTGACCACGCCACCATCCTGCAGCCCGATCCAGTGACCCGGCGACACCGGAATCCGGTGATCGTGCACACCCCCGGCGCTACCGCGGTGATCTGCGCGAGCCCCCGGTCGAGAGGAGCCGCAGCTCCCGCGCGCGTTGAACGGCGGATGAGCGATCGCGCGCACCGAGCTTGGCGTAGATGTTGCGGATGTGCGTGTTGATCGTGTTGATGGAGACGTAGAGCTCCCGCGCGATCTCGGGTCGCGTCATGTTGGTCGGCAGGTAGCGCAGCACGCGCAGCTCGCTCGGGCTGAGCTCCTCCGGCTGCGCGAGGGGGTGGCCGTCGGTGCTCGGGGCCCATGTGCCTTGCAGCACGTCGACAATGTCGGCGAGAAGGGCGCCGTGAGCGGTCTCATGACGCGGGAGCGCGTCGAGGAGCTCCGCGGCGCCGGTCAGTGCAAACGGGAAGATCAGCCGGTCCGGCTCAGCGGCCGCGAGCGCCTCCTCGGCGGCCGCAGCGGCGGCGTCTCGATCGTCCAGGGAGAGGTGCGCGATGCCCGCGAGCAGATGCGCTTCGACGAGCGTGAAGGGCGGGCCAGTCGAGGGCGCGTTGGCCCGAACTTCCCGGACCGCATCCAACGCGGCGGCGGGATCTCCCTCCGCCATGCAGATCACCGCACGCGCGTTATGAATGAATCCGATCCGACCGGGTTCGGCGGAGAATCCGGCTAGCGTCTCGCGCGCCTCATCCGGCATCCCGAGCCGAGCCTGCGTGGCGGCGAGCCATCCGACGACCGGCGTCGCGAAAGCGTGCACGCCTGTGAGTAGCGACTGCGCCTGAGCTCCGGCAGCGAAGGCTTCGAGCGCCGCTTGGTGCTGCCCGCGAGCGGCGTGCAACTGGCCCGTCACCATGTGCAGCAGCACCGCGGCGGCCGGGTCGATGCGTGGCTCGGCGACCTCCCAGGCGCGGCGGAGCGCGCTCTCTCCTTCGTCGAACTCTCCCATCCAGATCGCCCAGAAGGCAACCGCCCCAAGCGCGGGCGCGAGTATCGGCCGATCGCCCAAGCCATAGCGCTCGGCCAGGGCGACCGCCTGACGCCCCCGTTCGCGCGCGCTCGCCAGCGAGACAAGCGCTGTCGGGAAAACTTGGTGAGCGCGACACGCGACCTCGACGTAGGGCCGGCCGATCGCCTGGGCGAGCCCGGCGCCCTCGGAAAGGTGCCGCTCGGCATCGTCGAATCGCCGAGACCACGTCTCGACGATCCCGAGATTCAGCAGCGCGACCGCCCGCAGCTCACTGCCCATCGCAATCGCTTCGCTCGATTTGTTCGAGATCGAAGCATCGAGCAGGTTCACCTGCTCGATGACCTCCGTGAACTGGCCGCTGCGCCGTGCCAGTGCCAGCCGCAGAGAGGCGATGCCCACCGTGAGGCGCCGACGGCGAGCAGGTGGAGCGCTCTGGACGTGGGACTCGGCCAGCGTCAGTTGAGCGACTGCCTCCTCGAACCGGCCGTGGTTCAGCTCATTTGCTGCGTGAGCCAGCGCCAGGTCGGGATGATCGGCTGATGCGCCCTCGGGAAACGCCTGGAGCACCGCGTCGATCGTTCCCGCTTGCCCGTCGAGCACCCAACTGAACGAGTGGTCTGCGACCAGCCGCGCGGCATCAGGCCAGTCCCCGGCCGCGAGCGTGTGCCGCACGGCCTCCACAACGTCCCCGTTGTCAGCGAACCATCCCGCGGCCCGGCGGTGAAGGTCTCCAACCTCGTCGGCCATCGTCCGGCGAAGTTCCAAACGCAAGAAGTCCGCCAGAAGGTGGTGGTAGCGAAACCATTTGCGCTGAGCGTCGAGCGACACGACGAACGCGTTGGCATCCTCGAGTTCCAGCAGCATCTGCTCCGAGCCCAGCCGGCCCGCCAGCAGATCGGCGAGCTCCCCGTTCAGGCGATCGACGAGCGAGGTTCGCAACAGCACGCGCTGAACGTCGCTCGGCTGGCGTTCGAGCATCTCGGCCATCAGGTACTCCCCGATCGCCCGGTCGGTGCCCGAGAACTCGGCCACGAAACGCTCGGGATCCGGATGCCCGCTGAGCGCGATCACCGCCAGACGGAGGCCCGCCGCCCAACCCTCCGTGCGCTGGTGCAACGCGATCGCCCCGGCGTCGGACAAGCTGATGCCGGACGTGGCCAGCAGCTCGCGCGTCTCGTGTTCGGTGAACCGTAGATCGCCGGCCCGGATCTCGGCGACCTCGTCCGCGAGCCTGAGCCGGTGCAGCCTGATCGGCGGATCCCGCCGAGACGAGAGCACCACCCGCGCGGAGCTCGGCAGCGTCGCGAGCATGCGCTCGAGCTGTGCGACGGCGTCGGCTGACCGCAGCTCGTGGAGATCGTCGATGATCAGCACCACGGGTTCGACGTGCTCGGCGACCTCCGACACGACCAGGTCGATCAGCTCGTCGCCGCCGAGCGCAGCGGTCGCCTCGTGCTCGATCGACCGCGCCGGGCGACGGACCGCGTCCAGGACCGTGCCCCAGAACCGCTGCGCATCCTGTTGGTCGCGCTCGACGGACACGATCGCGACGCGACGAAGGTTGCCCGGGCGGTCGGCCCATCGCGCGCAACAGCGAGGTCTTCCCGCTGCCCGGCGGCGCCGCGATGACCGTCACCCGCTTGGTCACAGCGCGATCCAGCAGCTCGAGAAGCTCCTCCCGGTCGAGCAGGCCCCGGGCGACCGACGGATCCGTGGAGATCGGCTGCTCGACGATCACCAGACCTTCATGCCTCCATCGACCAGGATGTCGATGCCCGTCACGTAGGAGCTCTCGTCCGAGGCCAGGAACAGCGCGACGTTCGCGACTTCCTCGGGCCGGCCGAGCCGACCCAGCAACGTCTTGCCGAGCATGGCGCTCGCCCACTCCGGGTCCTCGAGCTGGTCCCGTGTCGCGTTGCTTTCGATCAGGCCTGGGGAGATCGAGTTGGCGCGGATCCCGTGCTCTCGCCCCTCCATCGCCAGCTGTCGCGTCATCGCGATGATCCCCGCCTTGTTCGTCGCGTGGGCGAGCGACGGGAGGACCTTGAAGCTGAGCGTCGCGTTCAGGGACGCCATGTTCACGAGTACGCCGCGGCTGGCCTTCAGATGCGGCCACGCCGCGCGGGTGAGGTAGAAGACCAGGTCGACCTCGCCCCAGCGGGCCCTATCCCACTCCTCGTCCGTGATGTCCTCGAGCCAGTTGAAGTACTGCATCGCCGGCGAGGTTGAACAGCACGTCGACCCTGCCGAACGTGCCGAGCGCCAGCTCGCACGAGCGCGTCGCAATCGGCCGGATCGTCGAGACGGCACGGCTGCATCGAGACCATCTCTCCGCTCGAACCGCTCACCATCTCGACGGTCGCCGCCGCGGGCTCGACAGTGACGTCGCAACCGACCACCGACGCGCCTTCTCGGGCGAACGCCAGCGCAGTGGCGCGGCCCAGGCTGCCGCCGGTGCCCGTGATGACGCACACCTTTCCCGAGAGTCGGCCCGACATTTGGACGGTTGGATCTTGTCTCCGCTGGCGCGCGTTCGCATCCTTGAATCCTTAGTCGTGACCGGAGCGTCGGCCTCAGGCATGCTTGGTCGGATGAGCGCAGCCTCGCCGCCGCTGTTCCGGCCCGACGGGCAGCTGTTCGGTCGGGGGCGTGAACGCGAGGCGCTCGACCGGCTGCTGACCGGGGTGCGCGGAGGACGCGGGGGCGTGCTGGTGCTTCACGGCGAAGCGGGCGTCGGCAAGACCGCCCTGCTCGAGTACGCGGTTGAGGCCGCCCGCGCGTTCCGGTTCGCCCGGACCGTCGGCGTCGAGGCGGAGCTGGAGATCCCGTTCGCCGCGGCTCAGCAGCTGTGCTCGCCGTTCCTCGACCTTCTGGACCGCCTGGCGCAACCCCAACAGGACGCGCTCGGCGTCGCGTTCGGACTCAGCTCCGGCCCGGCGCCGGACCGGTTCCTGGTGGGGCTGGCGATCCTCGGGCTGCTGGCCGAGGCGGCCGAGGAGCAACCACTTCTCTGCGTCGTGGACGACGCCCAGTGGCTCGACATCGCCTCCGCGTGGACTCTGGCCTTCGTGGCCCGCCGGCTGTTCGCGGAGAAGATCGCGCTCGTGTTCGCGACACGGGACGTTGGTGAGGCGTTCCCCGGTCTGCCGGAACTCCACGTGGCGCCCTTGGCGCATCGCGATGCGCGGGCGCTGCTGGAGTCGGTCCTGGCGGCTCCCGCTGGATGAACGCGTGCTGGAGAGGATCGTGGCCGAGACTCGTGGGAACCCGCTCGCATTGCTGGAGCTGCCGCGCGGCTTGTCCTCAGCCCAGCTCGCGGGCGGATTCGGCTTGCCTCCGGCCGTGCCCGTTTCCGCCGGCATCGAGGAGAGCTTCCTGCGGCGACTGGAGCGGCTGCCCCGGGCTGCGCGCCGCCTGCTGCTCGTGGCGGCGGCGGACCCGGTCGGCGACCCGACGCTTGTCTGGCGCGCGGCACACCGGCTCGGGATCCCGTCGTCCGCTGCTGACGTTCTGGAATCGGAAGATCTGCTGTCGCTCTCCTCCCGAGTGGCGTTCCGCCACCCGCTCGTTCGCTCGGCCATCTACCGAGCAGCCGGCCCGCAGGAGCGGCGCGAGGTCCACCGAGCCCTCGCGGAGGCCACGGACCCGAACGTCGACCCTGATCGCCGCGCCTGGCATCGCGCGCATGCGGCGTCCGTGCCGGATGAGCACGTCGCGGCCGAGCTGGAGCATTCCGCGGCCCGAGCGCAGGCGCGCGGTGGCTTCGCGGCCGCCGCCGCCCTTCTCGAGCGTGCGGTGGAGCTGTCGCCCGAGCCCTCCAGCCGCGCGCAGCGTGCTCTGGCCGCCGCACAGACCAAGTTCCAGGCGGGCGCCGTCGACGATGCCCTCGATCTCCTGGGGATCGCCGAGTCGGGGACGGCTGTCGACGATCATGTGCTCGCCCACGTCCACCTGCTGCGGGGGCAGATCGCGTTCGCCTTGCGGCGCGGCAGCAATGCGACGCCCCTCCTGCTCGCCGCCGCGCGCGAGCTCGAGACGGTCGATCCCACGCTCGCGCGAGCGACGTACCTTGATGCCCTCTCGGCAGCCGTGTTCGCGGGGCGGCTGGCGCACGGCGACGATGTCGTGACGGTCAGCAAGGCGGCGCTCGCAGGCCCAGCCATGCCGCCGGCGCCGCGCCCGAGCGAGCTGCTGCTGCACGGCCTGGCGGTCCGGTTCACCGAGGGATACGCGGCCGGGGCGCCCCTGATCAAGGAGGCAGTGAGCGCGTTCCAGCGTGACGCCGTGCTGTCGGGTGAGGACGCCCGCTGGCTCTGGTTCGCCAGTCTGGTGGCGCTGTTCATGTGGGACGACGCGGGCTGGGCGGTGCTCTCGACGCGACAGCTCGAGTTCGTGAGCCAGACAGGTGCGCTCTCCACGCTGCCGTTCTTACTCACGGACCGCAGCGCCGTCTACGCGTTCCTGGGCGACCTGAGAACGGCAGAGCTCATCGACGAGGAGCTGCGCGCGGCGACGGAGGCGACCGGGATCGTCACCGCCCGCGCAGGTCGCTTGGCGCTGGCTGCGCTGCGCGGTCGCGAGCCCGAGTACTCCGAGCTGCTCCGGATGACCGTCGGCGAGGCGCAAGCGCGGGGCGAGGGGCTCGCCCTGAGCGTGGCCGAGTTCCTCACCGGAGGCCTCTACAACGGGCTTGGCCGCTACGACGCCGCCCTGGCGGCGGCTGCACCGTCCGAGCACCACTACCGAGAAGGCCCGGCGATATGGGCGCTGACCGAGGTCGTCGAGGCAGCCGTGCGATGCGGCCAGACCGAGCGTGCGTCCCGCGCGTTCGAGCGCGTCGAGGCGACGACTCGCGCTGCCGGCACCGACTGGGGGTTCGGGATCGAGGCCCGCTTGCGCGCGCTGCTCAGCACCGGCGACGAGGCCGACGACCTCTACCGCGAGGCGATAGCCAGGCTCGATCGAACGACCATCCGCGTGCAGCTCGCCCGTACCCACCTCCTCTACGGCGAGTGGCTGCGGCGCGAGCGCCGACGCCTCGACGCTCGGAAGCAGTTGCGGACGGCCTACGAGCTGTTCAGGGACTTCGGCGTCGACGCGTTCGCCGAGCGCGCGCGCCTCGAGCTGGAGGCGACGGGGGAGCGCGCGCGAAAGCGGACCGTGGACACGCGCGACGACCTCACTCCGCAGGAGACGCAGATCGCCCGCCTCGCGGCCCAAGGTCACACCAATCGCGAGATCGCCGCGCGACTGTTCATCAGCGCAAGCACCGTCGAGTACCACTTGCGCAAGGCGTTTCGCAAGCTCGACATCAGGTCACGTACGCAGCTCGCGAACCGGTTGCCGTAGCTCGCCACCTCCCTGGGACGCGATCACCGGGATCCGGCGATGACCCGTCACCCGACCCCCGGCCAGGATCCGCCTCCGGGTCCCCGACTCGAGGAGAGCGAGGTCCATGTCCGACATCGGCAACGGTCGCGCGAGGCGCGCGGACGTAGTGATCGTGGGAGGAGGCTCGGCGGGCGCGGAGCACGGCCTGGGGTACTGGCGAGCGCTGGTGTGTGGTTCGACGATCACGATCTGTCCCGACCCGACGCAACTCGCGGCCGCACTCGTCGACGCGCGGCCGACGTGGATCTTCGCGCCGCCACGGATCTGGGAGCGGCTCAAGCTCAGCATCGAGAGCACGGGCATCGCGGACGCGCCCGTCATACGCCGGCAGTTCGGTCTGGACGACCTGACGCAGGCGATCACCGGCGCCGCCTGCTGTCCTCGCGACGTCCTCGCGTTCTTCTATGAGCTCGGCCTGCCCATGAGCGAGATGTGGGGGATGACCGAGGCGTGGCTCGCGACGCTGACGACATCCGACGCGGACATCGGGACGGTGGGTCGCGCCATGCCGGGCTTCGAGCTGCGCCTGGCCGACGACGGCGAACTGCTCGTGCGCGGCGCCGCGCTCACGGAGGGCTACCTGAACCGGCCGGACGCGACCGCCGCCGCGTTCGACGCCGACGGCTGGCTGCGAACCGGCGACCTGGCGACGATCGACGACGAGGGCCGCGTGGCCATCATCGATCGCAAGAAGGAGATGATCATCAGCTCGGCCGGTCACAACATGTCGCCGGCGAACATCGAGGCGCGCCTCAAGTCAGCGACCCGCCTCATCGCACACGCGTGTTGCATCGGTGAGGGCCGTGACTTCAACGTCGCCCTGATCGTCTTGAACCTCGACGCCGCGAGGGAGCTGGCTCCCGATGGGAGCATCGACCTCGCGCGCGAGCCGGCTGTCCTCGAGGAGCTCGCCGCCGGAGTCGCTCGCGCGAACGAGCGGCTCGACGAGCGTGAGCGCGTGCTCCGTCACGCCGTCGTGCCGGACCAATGGGCGTCCGGCGCCGAGCTCACGCCCACCATGAAGCTCCGTCGCCGCTACATCCACGCTCGCTACGACGACGTGATCGAGCGGCTCTACGGCGCGTGACACCGCTCTCGGAGTTCGCCGATGTCGACGCGTTGGGAGCGACCGCATAGGGTGGCGCCGTCCCGCGGGGTCAGGGCACGCCCGGCGACGGATCCTCGTTGCCGACCGTCTCCGGAGGGAGAGGACCGTCGCCCTCCCATTCGACGTCGGCGTCGATCGGCGGCGCGTCCGCCCTGATCATCTCGGGGTCGTCGGGAGGGTTGTCGGCCTGCGCGGCGCCGAGCGACGCGGCCGCGCCGGTGGGCTCCTGCGGACGCGGCGGCAGCGATCGCGGCTCGACGGCGTCGAGCGCATCGACGACGCGCCGGTCGCCGTCGACGACGTTCACGACGCGGCGGACGAGGTTCGCGCGGGTGAGCGACTCGACCAAAGCCAGCGCCGCATCGTCGCGGCTCGTCGTCACCGGCGCGCTGCCCCGCACCACCGTGTCGATGCGCCCGTCGCCGGAATCCTCCGTGAGCCGACCGAAGCGCAGGATCGTCCACGGCAGCTCGAGCCGGAGGAGCCGCCGTTCCGCGTGCTGCTTGGCGGCCAGGAACTCGCGCACCCCGCCGTCGCGCCGCTCGGGGCGGTCCGCGCCGACGACGCTCGCGAGCAGGAACCGCGTGAGCTCGTACCGGTCGGCCGCCTCGGCCAGCTTCGCCGCCCCGCCGGCGTCGATCGCACCAAGCCCGGAACGGTGCCTCGCGCCGGCCGTGAACACGGCCGCATCGCAGCCGTCCGCGGTCCATTCGACGTCGCCGCGCAGATCCGCGACGACGGCCTCGGCGCCGGCGTCGCGCAACGCAGCCGCCTCCGAGTCGGTGCGGACCAGGGCGCGGACGGTGTGCCCGCGAGCGAGCAGGAGAGCCACCACGCGGCTCCCGAGCCGCCCGTGGGCACCGGCGACGAGCACGATCATCGCCATATTCTTGCGCGCCTCGTCCCGCACGCGGGGTTCATCGCCGCACCCGGCCCGCGCGCGGCGCGGAGTAGCCTTCGACCCATGGTGAAGTGGCCCGAGAATCCAGACGAGCCGATCGATCCGGCGATCGCACCCCTGATCGAGGCCGGCGAGGGCGAGGCCGAGGGCTTCGACGTCGCCGAAGCCGACCTGATCGAGCACGCCGAGCACGGCGACCAGCACGGCACCGATCCGATCTGGCGCGACGCCGCCGGCTTCGACGCGCCCGAGATCGAAGGACTCGACGACGACCTCTACGCCGAGGCCGACGACGAGGACCCGGACAGTGACGTCGTCCCCCGATCCGAGAGCGCCCTAGCATCGAGGAACCGCTCCTGACACAAAGGAGTTCGCCATGTCAGCCGGAGCTCTGACCGCGGACGGGCGGGCACGCACGCTCGCCGACGGCAACGAGATCCCGCTTCTCGGCCTCGGCGTCTGGCAGGTGCCGAACGGCCCGGAGTGCGAGAACGCGGTTCGCTGGGCGCTCGAGCTCGGCTACCGCCATATCGATACGGCGCAGGCCTACGGCAACGAGGAGAGCGTCGGCCGGGCTCTGCGCGACAGCGGCGTGCCCCGTGACGAGGTCTTCGTCACGACCAAGTTCAACCCGGCGCAGAAGGACGCGGAGGCCGAGGCGCAGCGGAGCCTCGAACGGCTGGGCGTCGACCAGGTCGACCTCTACATCATCCACTCGCCCCGAGGCGGTCCGACCTGGGCGTGGCCCGGGATGGAGCGCGCCCGCGCACGCGGCTACGCGAAGACGATCGGCGTCTCCAACTTCAGCGTGGCCGAGCTCGACGAGTTGGTGGCGATCGCCGAGCACCCGCCGGTGGTCAACCAGGTGCAATTCAGCCCGTTCAAGTACCGGCGCAAGCTGCTCGAGGCATGCGACCAGCGCGGAGTGGCGCTCGAGGCCTACAGCCCACTGGGCACCGGCCGGCACCTCTCGAACGCGCGCGTCGGAGAGATCGCCGAGCGCGTAGGACGAACGCCCGCCCAGGTCCTGCTGCGCTGGTGCGTGCAGCGCGAGCTCGTCGTCATCCCGAAGTCGACCCACCGTGAGCGAATCGCGGAGAACGCGCAGATCTTCGACTTCGCGCTCTCCGACGAGGACATGACGGCGCTGGACGCGCTCGACGAGACCGGCGGCACCGAACGGGCGCTCGAAAGCCCCTGGTGGTAGACGCCAGACCTACCCTGCGCGGATGGCCGAACGATTCGTCATCTCCATGCTGATGCTCCACTACGGGACTCCGCGGGATCAGGAGGCCCGTGAGCAGATCGCCGCGGTGCTCCCCGAGGCCGAGGTCGGGCCGCCCGACGAGGTGGGCGTGTTCGAGATCTCGCTCGACGCCGAGGACCTCGACGATGCGCTGCGGCGGGCCTGGGATGCGGTGGCCCTCTCGGGGACCGACGACCATGTGGTCTTCCTCGAGCATCCCGACCTGCCCGAGCACTGGCGCAACGTCAGTGGCGCTCCCGGCGGCTAGGTCAGTGCGGCGAGCGCGGGCGCTCGCTTGACCGACCCCGGTGCGACGCCGATCACGCGCTTGAACGCACGGGCGAAGGCCGCCTCAGAGCGGTAGCCGAGGCGGTCGGCGAGCTCGGCCACGGTGGCCCCCTCGTCCCGCAAGGCGTTGAGCGCCACGCGCATGCGCCAGCGGGTGAGGTACTGCATGACCGGCTCTCCGACGAGATCGGTGAAGCGGGCGGCGAAGGCCGAGCGTGACATCGGGAGCTCGTCGGCGAGGGACTCCACCGTCCAGGCGCGCGCGGGGTCGCCGTGGATCAGGGAGAGCGCGCGGCCGATCTGCTCGTCGCGGAGGGCCCCGAGCCAGCCGGTCTGGGCGCTCGGGTCGGTCTCGATCCACCAGCGGATCGCCTGGATGATCAGGACGTCGGCGAGGCGGGTGATGACGGCGTCGCCGCCGGGCCGGACGTGCCTGGTCTCCGCGGCGATCAGGGCCACGGTGCCCTGCATCGAGACCACGTCGGGGGCGCCGGCCGCGTCGAGGTAGATGATCTCCGGCAGGAGCGCGACGAGATTGCGGGCGGCGGGGTGGTCGAAGCGCACCGCGCCGCACATCATCCGGGTCAGGGCGCCGCCTCCGCCGTGCTGGAGGACCTCGTAGCGCTCCGAGAGCTCCTCCCGCGGCAGGGCGAGGATGTCGGGCGCGGGAGCCTCGGGATGGCTGCACAACCGGTGGCCGGCCCCCTGGGTCACGAGCGCGATGTCGCCGCTGTGGAGCGTCGTGAGCTCTCCGTCGCCGAGGTCGAGCGAGACGCTGCCGGCGGTCACGACGTGGAACCACAGGTAGTCGGGCAGGGGCGGGAGGGTCAGGCCCCAGGGCTCGGTGAACTCGGAGCGGCAGTAGAAGGCGCCGCTCATCCGCAGCGCGTGGAGCGCCTCTCCGAGCGGGTCACGCACGACTGGGGGGTTTCGCAGGTCCATGCGACACACCCTACCCGAGCGTCCCAAGCATCTGGACGAATGAGCATGTACAAGCGCTTCTAGGTCATAGTCAGTCCACTGAGCACGGCGGATACTGGGCTCCGCAGCAACCCCCGACCCAGAGGACCGCCACATGCTCACCCCCGGACAGACCCTCGAGAACCCCGTGACCGGCGAGCGCTTCACGTTCATCGAGACCGCCGCCACGACCGACGGCGAGCTGCTGAGCTTCGAGCTCGGGCTGCGCCCCGGCGGCGCGGTGCCGATCCCGCACGTCCACCCCATCCAGACCGAGCGCTTCGAGGTCGTCGAAGGGCAGATGCGCTTCCGCGTCGGCCTGCGCACCGTCACCGCCGGCCCCGGCGAGGTCGTCGAGGTCGCGCCCGGCGTGATGCACGGCTTCGCCAACGCCGGTGACGAGGAGGCACGCGTGCGGGTCGAGGTCCGGCCCGCGCTCGAGATGGAGAGCATGCTCGCCGAGGTCGTCGAGATGGCGCACGCCGGTCGCCTCACCCGGCGCGGGATGCCGCGCAACCTCCTGGATCTCGCCCTGCTCGCGCGCACCTACGACCTGGAGGCCCACGCGCCGTTCATGACCGTCGGCCTTCAGCGACTGCTGCTCGCCCCGCTCGCCCTCCTCGCGCTCGTGAGGCGCGGCACGCCGACGGCGACCCCCGAGGCCGCGGCCTCGATCGGGTGACCGATGGCACCGCGCGCCGGCCGGAGTACGCTGCGGGGTCGCACTGTCTGGTCCATCGCCCAGCCTCAGGCGCGCGCTGGCCGGCATCGCCCTTGCCGGCGCGGTCGTGTGCGCGGTGCTCCTGGCCCTCGCGATCCACAGCGTCGGCGGCCATCACCGTGACCTGATCGCGATCTTCGGCCCGCTGATCGGCGCCGCGTTCGTCGGCACCGGGCTGTTCGCCTGGTGGCGGCGCCCCGACAACCGGTTCGGCGCGCTCATGGTGGCGGTCGGCTTCACCTACTGCCTGTCCGGGCTGATCGTGACGACCGAGTCCTGGACGTTCATCGCGGGCCTCGCGCTCATCGCGGTCCCCTACGCGATCCTCTTCCACATCCTGCTCGCGTTCCCGTCCGGCCGCCTCGAGACGCGCGGCAACCGGCTGCTGGCGGGCGCGGCGTACCTGATCGCCACGGTCGGGTGGTGGGCCTGCATGGTCCTCTCCGACACGACGCGGATGGGGCTCCCGGCCAACCCGCTGCTCCTCGCGCACGAGCCGGGCCTGTTCTCGGCGCTCTCGAGGATCCGGCTGGGGATCGTGGTCGTCCTCATCGCGCTCCTCGGGATCGTCCTCGCCCGCCGCTGGGCCCGGTCGACGCCCTCCCAGCGGCGCGCGCTGGCGCCCGTCTACCTCAGCGGAGGACTGGTGCTCGTGCTCTATGCCGTGTGGGCGGTCCTCGGCGCGGCGCACGTGGCCGAGGACCTCCAGGAGACGCTCGAGCGCGCGCGGGTGATCTCGCTCGCGATCGTGCCGTTCGCGTTCCTCGCCGGCCTGCTCCGCAGCCGGGTGGCCGCGGCCACGGCGATGACCGAGCTCGTCGGGCGCCTCGGCCGGGAGCGGGGCGGCCGCGGCCTGCGCGACGCGATCGCGGAAGCGCTGGACGACCCGTCGCTCGAGTTGGCCTACTGGCTGCCCGGCCGGGAGCAGTGGGTGGACGCGGCGGGCGACCCGTTCCGCCTCCCGGCGCCGGGCAGCGGCCGGGTCTGCACGCCGGTCGAACACGCCGGCGAGCGCGTGGCGATGCTCGTCCACGACGCGTCGGTGGCCGAGGAGAGCGAGCTCGTGCGTGCCGTGAGCGCGGCCGCGGCCCTGGCGCTCGAGAACGAGCGGCTGGACGCCGAGCTGCGCGCCCGCGTGCAGGAGCTGCGGGCGTCGCGCGTGCGGATCGTCGAGAGCGCCGACGCGGCACGGCGCCGGATCGAGCGTGACCTGCACGACGGCGCGCAGCAGCAGCTCGTCACGCTCGCGCTCACCCTGCGGAGCGCGCGCTCGCGGCTCGAGCGCGATCCCGAGGAGGCGGGCGAGCTGCTCGACGCCGCGGCGCAGACGCTCGACGCCGCGATCCGGGAGCTGCGCGAGCTCGCCCGCGGCATCCATCCGGCGGTGCTGTCGGACCGGGGGCTCGGGTCGGCGCTCGAGGCGCTCGCCCAGCGCGCGCCGGTCCCGGTCGAGCTCGAGGCGATGCCCGCCGAGCGCCTACCGCCGGCCCTCGAGGCCGCCGCCTACTTCGTCGTCGCGGAGGCGATCACCAACGTCGTCCGCTACGCGCAGGCGAGCCACGTCCGCGTCGCGGTCGTCCGCGACGACGAGCACGTCGTCGCCGAGGTCACCGACGACGGCGTCGGCGGCGCCGATCCCGCGAACGGCAGCGGGCTGCGCGGCCTCGCCGACCGCGTCGCCGCCCTCGACGGGCGGCTCGTCGTCGAGTCGGCGCCCGGCCGCGGCACCACCGTGCGCGCCGTCATGCCGCTTCCCGCGGCCCGGGAGCGCGGACCATCGGCGGGTGAGCAGCTGACGATGACCTGAGCGTCGGGTCCTGCCAGCGTGACGTCAGGCGGGCCGCGCCTCGAGGATGGAGAACCCGGACGGGAGCGGCAGCACCTCTCCGATCGCGAAGCCGCCGCTTGCGAGGAGCTCCCCGTACTCGTCGAGGCGGCGCTCGCGGGCGTCGGCGAAGTTGACGAGCATGGTCAGGTCCATCGCGACGGCGGGGTGCAGCCGGCCCACGGTGGGGATCGACTCGGGCAGGAGCTGCTCGATGACGAGCAGGCGTCCGCCGGCCGGCAGCGCCGCGCGGCATGCCTCGAGGAGCGTCCGGCACGAGTCGTCGTTCCAGTCGTGGAGGATCCACTTGAGGACGTGCAGGTCGTAGCCGGCGGGCAGCGCCTCGAAGAAGCTGCCGCCGATCGCGACGCAGCGATCGTCGAACCCGGTCCGGCGCAGCTCGCGGGCGGTGACCTCGGCGACCTCGGGGACGTCGAACACGGCGCCGTCGAGCCAGGGATGCGCGTTGAGCACGGCACGCACGAAGTGGCCCCGTCCGCCGCCGACGTCGAGGACCCTCGACGCCCCGGCGAAGTCGTAGTGCGCGATCGCCTCCTCGATGACCCCCTGGGAGAGGCGCGTCATCGTCCCGTCGAAGGCGTCGCCGACCTCGGGGTGCGTGCGCAGATAGCTGAAGAAGCTCTCGCCGTGCGCCGCCTCGAAGGCGGGCGTGGCCGTGCGCACCACGTGCTCGAGCGCTCCCCAGGCCATGAACGACGGTCCCCCGCGGTGCAGTGCGACGTCGCGCATCGACCCCGGAGCGCGCGAGCCGAGCAGGGCGCCCATCCCCGTCAGCGACACCCGCTCGTCGCCGTCCACGCGGACGAGCCCGACTCCCGCGAGGCCGCGCACGAGCCGGCGCATCAGCTCCGGCCGGGTGCGCGTGGCCGCACCGAGGTCGTCGACCGTCATCGGCGCGCCGTCGAGCGCGTCGGCGATCCGCAGCCGTGCCATCACGTACGCGAGCTGGACCGGCATGTAGCCGGCGAGCAGCTCCGTCAGGCGATCGCGTGGATCGCCGGGGTGGTCCCGGCCGGCATGCACCACGGAGAGCTGCCGACGCATGAGGACGGTGACGAGCGGAGCGCGCCGTTTGTTCCGGATCCGGCGCGCCGGCGGGCTACGCGCCGGCGGATGTCCGCCCGGCGCGCTCGCCCTCCAGCCGGCCGCGGATGAACCCGCCCGCCTGCTGAAGGGCGTCCGCCGCCTCGGGCAGGAACGACCAGAAGACATGGAAGACGTGCGTGTCCGCCGAGTAGGTCTCGAGCCGCACGTCCACCCCGTGCGCGGCGGCCCGTTCGACGAGCATCCGCGACTCCGTCAGGACCACGTCGCCGGTCGCCGTCTGGACCAGCATCGGGGGCAGGCCCGTGAGATCCGCGACGAGCGGGTTGACGACCGGGTCCTCGACCGGGTGCCCGGCGAGGTAGGCCTCGACGGTGCGGCGGATGTGCTCGAGCTCCTCGGGCGGCTCGCCCCCGGACGCCGCGGAGAGGATCGCGTTCCCGGTCGGGTCGACCCCGGGGCACAGGAACGCGGCGCCGGCCGGCATCGGGAGGCCCTGCGCGCGCAGCGTGAGCAGCAGCGAGCATGCGAGCCCGGCGCCGGCCGAGTCGCCCGCGAGGACGATCCCGCGGTCCCCACGCTGCTCGACCAGCCAGCGGTACGCGTTCAGCGCGTCCTCGAGGGCGGCGGGGAAGGGATGCTCGGGGGCGAGCCGGAAGTCGGGCACGAGGGCGCCGACCCCGGCCGCGGACACGAGCGCGCCGACCAGCGGCCGGTAGCCGTAGGCGGAGCCGACGACGTAGCCGCCGCCGTGCAGGTAGAGGACCGGCGTCTCCTGCTCCCCCTGGGGCGCGAGGGCCAGCGACGAGACCCCGCCCGCGTTGACCGGGCGGACGCCGACGCTCTCGGGCACCGTGGACTGCGCGAGGAACGCCTCGTACGCGGTGCGCATCTCCTGGATGTCGTTGCCGGCCGCGACGACCTCGATGACGGGCGCCCACATCGTGGCCATCCGGTTGGCCAGCTCGCCCGCGACGGACTGCGTGGTGGCGATCGCCTCGTCGAGGTCGCCGAGCAGCCGTCGCGCGCGGTCCAGCAGCGCGCTGCCGGCGACCGTCAGCTCGACGCGGTGCGTCGAGCGCCGCAGCAGCTCGCAGCCCAACAGGCGCTCGAGGGCGCGGATCTGGCGGCTGAGGGCGGGCTGGGAGAGGTACAGGCGCGCGGCGGCGCGGTTGAAGCTGAGCTCCTCGGCGACCGCGACGAACGCGCGCAGGTGCCGGACCTCGACGCCCTCGGGCGCCCTGGGGAACGCCAGGACCTCTCCGCTCACCTCCCGGAGTATGCCGGGGCGCTCGCGACCGGTGATGCGCGTACGGCAAGACGGCCATGCAGCGTCGGTCTTTCCCTTTCGGCGCGCCGCGCGGCAGCATCGTCGGCGTGTCCAGTCTGCCCACCGTCACGTCCACGCCAGGCGCCGACGAGCGCGCCTTCGCCGCCGCCGTCGAGCGTCACCGCACCGAACTGCACCGGCACTGCGCCCGGCTGCTCCGCTCCGGCCCCGACGCCGAGGACGCGCTGCAGGAGACGCTCCTGCGCGCGTGGCGCTTCCGGCACACGCTCGCCTCGGACTCCCCGCGGGCGTGGCTGTATCGGATCGCGACCAACGCCTGTCACGACGTCCTCCGCCGCCGGGACCCGGCGCTCGCCTCGTTCGACGACGAGACGGCGTTCGGCGACGGCGGGCCCCTCGAGGCCGCCGCGCCGGCCGAGGAGCGGCCCGACGCGATCGTGGTCGGCCGCGAGAGCCTGGAGCTCGCGCTCCTGACCGCGGTCCAGGAGCTCCCGCCGCGCCAGCACGCCTCCCTGGTGATGCGCGACGTCCTGGACTGGCCGGCGGAGGACACCGCAACGGCGCTGTCGACCAGCGTGGCGGCGACCAACAGCGCGCTCCAGCGCGCCCGCCACGGCCTGCGGCGGCGACTGGCCAACGGCCGTGTCGAGTGGGCGTGCGCCGCGCCCAGCGCCTCCCAGCGCCAGACGGTCCGCCGCTACCTGTCGGCCCTCGAGGCCCCGTGCGCACACACCACCGCGAAGGTCCTGGAGGCGGCATGCGAGTGAGGGAGCGGGCCCGCGACGCGCGGCGCCGGGCCATCCTGCGACAGCGTCAGCGGCGCTGCCCGCGCCCCGGCGGGACCCGCCGGCGGCGGGAGCGCACCGCCGCGGCCGAGGTCAGCCCTCCGGGAAAACGTCGGGCAGGTCCCAGACCTCGAGCGCGGCCTGCATCTTGATGCACCTCCGGCACCGGCTGTGGCTCAGCCCGTGCCTGTGCGCTTCGCACTCCTCGAACAGGTGCACCTTGCCGGGGGCGAGATCGTCGAAGCACAGCGCCCGGCCGTCCTCGTCGACGATGTGACAGACCCGGAACAGCGGCCGCCCGTCGTCGCAGCAGCGCAGCTGCTGGCTCATCGCTCCTCCCAGCCGTCCAACTCGGCCCTCAGCTCCTCGCACGTCGCGCACACCGAGTGACCCTCGGCGCGGCAGAGCTCGATCGGATGGACGGGCCGGCCTCGAAGGTCGGCGAAGCACAGCGCCTCGTCGCCGGCGTCGAGGACGTGGCAGACCTGCCGGGCGATCCAGTGGTCGCCGACCGCCTGTACGTCCTTGTAAGGCAGGTGGTCCCAGAGGCTCATCGCCCCTCCTTCGGCGCGGGCAGTTCGTCCGCGTAGTCGATCGCGCTGCTATCCGTTTGGAGGAATAACGCTGCAGAGGGCGACTTATTCGCTCATGGTCCAAGCGCTGCCGGTCGAACATGTGCGTGATCGCGCAGTTCGTTCGAGGCGGCGAGCGGATCATCCGGCGCGATGCGCCGCAGCCACCGCTGGGCGTGCGCCCGCCACACGGTGCAGCCGAGCTCGTCGTTGCGGGCGATCGCGGCGTGCAGGTGGCGGACGGCGTCGTCGTGGCGGCCCAGCAGGGCCGCCAGGCCGCCGAGGTGGCGGTCGACGGCGCCGAAGCTCGTGACGGCGCGGCCGGCGGTGGCCGGGCGCCCGGCGTAGGGCGCGAGGCGGTCGTAGAGGCCGGCCGCGTGGGTGGGGTCGCCGAGGGCGACGCACGCCTCCGCGCACTCGGCCTGGCCGGAGAGCCAGTTGGCGTCGAAGGCGTGCCCGTGGGCGATCGCCGCGTCGAGGGCCTGGCGCGCGCGGTCGGCCTCCCCGCGGCCGGCGAGGACCCAGGCGTAGGAGCAGGCGTACGCGGGGCCCGCAGCGGAAGTGGCCATCTTCTCCTCGATGAAGGAGAGGTCGACCTTGTCGTACTCGGTGCGCTGGATCTGCACGCTGAACACGACCATGTCGGCGAACAGCGCGGCGTTCCGATCGCCCGCGCGCTCGCCCGCCTCCCGCGCCTCGGCGGCCAGCCGCTCGGACGCGGCGTAGTCGCCGCGCAGCATGGCCTCGACCGCGGCCCACAACGGCGTGTACCACTGGAAGACGGGGAGCCGCAGCTCGTCGGCGAGCCGCGCGTGGCGGGCCATCTCCTCGCGGCAGGCCGGCATGTCGCCGAGCTCGAACAGGTCGGTCACCCGCCAGTTGCGGGCCTGCAGCTCGACGTGAGGCTCGCCGGACGCGCGCGCGGCGGCGATCATGTCGGCGGCGGTGGCGAGCCGCTCCTCGACGCGGTCCGGGCGCCAGAGCGCGACGTGGCGGGCGTTCAGGGCCGATGCGAGGGCGCGCGGGTCGCGGGCGGCGCGCGCCGTCGCGACCGCCTCCGCGCTCAGCGTCTCCGAGCGGGTGCGGTCGTCCGCGTAGTAGAGCTCGACGGCGAGCCGCGCCTGCAGGCGGGAGCCCAGGACGCCGTCATCGACGGCGTCGAGCGCCTCCTCGAGCCGGGCGATCGTCTCGGCGTCGAGGTCGACGATGGCGACCCCGAGCCCGGCGTACCCGAGCGCCGCCTGCGCGAGCAGCTCCCCGTCGCCGCGGCGGCGCCCCAGGGCCGAGGCGGACGTGAACGCCTCGCGCGCCGCGGCGAGCTCGCCGGCGCGCAGCAGCGCGTCGCCCCGCGCGAGCAGCACCGGCCCGGCCTCGTCGTCCCCGGCGTCCGCGAGCGCGAGCGCGTCCAGGGCGCGGGAGAACCGCTCGGCCGCGTCCTCGTAGGCGAGGCGGTCGCACGCGCGGCGGCCGGCGCGGACGAGCATCGCCGCGGCCCGGCGGGCGTCCGCGGCCGAGGCCGCCTCGAACAGGTGCATCGCGATCTCCTCGAGGTGGCGGTCCTCCCCGAGCGCGGTCAGCGCCTCGGCCGCGCGGCGGTGCAGCCGTGCGCGGCGCAGCACGTTGAGCTCGGCGAGCACGACGTCCCGCACGAGCGCGTGGGCGAACTCGAAGCGCCGCGGGCTCGCGCCCGGCAGCAGCAGGCGCGCGCGCAGGACCTCGTCGAGGGCGGCCTCGGCGACGTCGGGCTCCAGCGCGGCCGTGGCCTCCAGGGCGTCCGCGTCCTGCTCGAGGCCGAGGATCGCGGCGACCGCGAGCAGCTCGCCGGCCGCGTCGCCCAGGGCCGAGAGCCGGACGCCCACGGCATGGCGGACGCTCTCGGGGGCCTCCGAGGACCCGGCCTCGGCGAGGCCGCGCAGCACCTCCTCGACGAAGAACGCGTTGCCGCCGGTGCGAGCGTGTACCTGGCCCGCCAGGGCGGGAACGCCTTCTTCGTCGCCGAGCAGCGACCGCGCGAGCGCGGCGACGTCGGGCTCGCCGAGGCCGCGCAGCGCGATCCGGTCCAGCGCGCCGTCGCGCTGCAGTCCGGCGAGGGCGGCGGTGAGCGGGCTGTGGCGGCCGAGCTCCGTGTCCCGGTAGGTCCCGACGATCTGCAGCGGGCCGGGGCGGGCGGAGCGCAGCAGGAAGCTCGTGAGCAGCAGGGTGCCGCGGTCGGCCCAGTGGAGGTCGTCGATGACCAGCAGCAGCGGCGCGCGGGCGGTGACCGCGGCATCGACGCCGTCGAAGAGGCGCTGGCGCGCGCCCGCGACGTCCGCACCCTCGCCCGGCTCCAGCGCGTCGGCGGCGCCGGCCTGCGCCAGCGCCTCCGCGAACGGCTCGAACGCCGCCAGCGGCTCCTCGGAGCAGCGCCCGAGCAGGACCGTGGCGCCGTCCGCGAGCACGGAGGCGGCGAACTGGTGGGCGAGCCGCGTCTTGCCGACCCCGGGCTCCCCGCCCAGCAGCACCATCCGACGGTCGCGGTGCATCCGCACGCCGGCCCACGACGCCCGCAGGCGGTCGAGCTCGGCCCGGCGGCCGACGAACGCGAGCCCGTGCGGTCGCTGCAGGGCGCGCGGCGGCGGTACGGGCGCCGCCGGGACGCGCCGGAGCCCGTCGAGCAGGGCGCGCGTCTCGGGCGAGGGGACGATGCCGAGCGCGCCGCGCAGCCGCGCGGCGAAGCGCTCGCCGGAGGCCAGCGCGGCGGCGCGGTCGCCGGCCGCCGCGAGCCGCTCCACCAGGCGCCGGCTCGGCTCCTCGGCGAGCGGGTCGAGCGCGACCTGCTCGCGCGTCAGGGCGATCGCCTCCGCGGGGTCGGCGGTCGCGGCCGCGAGCCGCTCGAGCGCCTCCGCCAGCCGCCGCGCATGGGCCTGGCGCGCGTCATGGGCCCAGTCGTCGTCGAAACCGTCGAGGATCGGCCCGCGGCTCGCGGCCAGCGCGCCCGCCGGGTCGCCCCCGCCGAGCGCCGCCTCGAACGCGCGCGTGTCGACGGTCAGCCCGTCCCCGTCGAGGGCGACGGTCTCGCGCGTGGCGACGAGATGGCCGGCGGACGCGCCGAGCGCGCGGCGCAGCTCGGTCAGCGCGGCGCGCAGGCTGGTGCGGGCCGACTCGTCGAGCACGTCCGGCCAGAACCGCGCCGCGAGCCGGGCGCGGGCGTGCGGGCCCGGGTGCAGCGCGAGGTAGGCGAGCAGGGCGCGCGCACGCCGCGACGCCGGCGGCGCCAGCTCGGTGCCGCCGGCCCGGAGGGCGAGACCGCCCGTGAGACGCACCTCCAGCACCCGCCAACCTTCCTGCCGGCGCCACTTTCACGCAAGCCCACACAGCTTTCACGCACGCCGAACGCTGCGCGAACGGGCGGCCGCGACGATCGCCGCCATGTCGATCCCCCGCAGCCGCGACCTCCGCCTGCTCGCCGGGGCCGCCGGGCTCTCCGCGCTCGGCGACTTCATGGCCGTCTTCCCGCTGATCCTCCACGTGCAGCAGCAGACCGGGTCCGCCATCGCGGTCTCCGCGCTGATCTTCGCGCTGTGGGGGCCGGTCGTGCTGGCGGCCGGGATCGCGGGAGCGATCGTCGACCGCTTCGAGAACCGCGCGCTGCTGGTCGTCGTGTCGTTCGCGCAGGCCGCCGTGGTCGCGGGGATGATCGCCGGCGTCGACTCGCTGTGGGCGCTGCTGCCGCTGATGGCGCTGCTCGGCTTCGGCGTCGCGATCAGCCAGCCGGCCGAGTTCGCGCTGGTGCCCGCCGCGGCCGGGGCGGACATGGACGCCGCGCGCGCCAACGGGCTGATGGAGACCGTCCGCGCGCTCGGGTTCACCGCCGGACCGGTCGTCGGGGGCGCGCTCGGCGCGGCCGGGCTGCTGGGGCCCGCGCTGGCGCTCAACGCGCTGTCGTTCGCCGTGGTCGGGTTCGCGGCGCTGGCGCTGCACGCCCGCCGGCGCCCCGCGGCCGCGGACGGCGGCGACGCGCCCGTGCGCGCCCGCGACGGCTTCGCCTTCCTCGCCCACGAGCGCGACCTGGCGATCCCGCTCGGCGGCGCCGTCGCCGCGCTCGCGCTGTTCTCGATCTCGGTCACCGCCGAGCCGTTCTTCGTCACCGACGTGCTGGGCGCCGGGAGCCTCGCCTACGGCGTGATGCTGAGCTCGTGGACGCTCGGCATGGCCGTCGGCGCGGCGGCGCTCGCCCACCGCGTGCCCGCTGGCATGCTCGCCGCCGGCGCGCTCGTCGCCGTGGTCCTCCAGGGCGCCGGGCTGGCCGCCTCGGGGCTCTCATCGGTCCTGTGGACGGCGCTCATCTTCTTCGCCTTCGGCGGCGTCGCCCACGGCGCCAAGAACGCGCTCCTGCGCACGCTGATCCACGAGCGCGTGCCGGACGCGCTGCGCGGCCGGGCGTTCGCCGCCTACAACGGCGCCCGCAACGGCGCCGAGCTCGGGGCGCTGGCGATCGGCGGCGTCGTCGTCGGCGTCCTCGGCGCGCGGCCCGCGCTGCTCGTCTCCGGCATCGGGCCCGCGGCCATCGGGCTCGCGTGCCTGCTGCTGCTCACCATGCGCCGTCGCGCCGCGGCGGCCGCCACACACCACACCGCGGAGGTCATGACAGGATGAGCACCACCATGTCCGGCTACACCTCGAAGTCCCTGGACGAGCTGCCGACGCTGTGGGGCGGCTTCGCCAAGCTCGTCCGCCCCGGGCTCGACATCAGCGCGTTCGGGGCCAACATCATGGACCTGCCGCCCGACTACTCGACGAAGTCCCACGACGAGTCGGAGTCCGGCCAGCAGGAGCTCTACGTCGCGCTGCGCGGGTCAGGCTCGGTCGACGTGGACGGCGCGCGGTTGCCGCTCGATCCCGAGCACCTCGTCAAGGTCGACGCGGGGACCGCGCGGGTGGTGTCCTCCGGCCCGGACGGCCTGCGCGTGCTGTGCGTCGGCGCCGTCCCCGGCGGCGTCTACGAGCCGCCGGAGTGGAGCTCCTCCGGGGAGTGACGGGCTAGCCCGACGGCCCGAGCAGCTCGGAGAGATCCGCCACCACCGTCACGGCGCCGGCCCGGCGCAGCCGCTCCGGGCCGGCGTCGCCGCGCGCGACGCCGACGACGAGCTCGACGCCCGCGGCACGCGCGGCCTGGAGCTCGCCGTCGTCGACCCCCACGACGACCGCGCGGCCGGGCACGCCTCGGCGCCACCGGCGGGGAGCTCGAGCTGGTCGTGTCCGGCTACACGCTGGCCTACGCGATGCTGCTCATCACCGCGGCCCGCCTCGGCGAGATGCGGTGATACCGCCGCGTGTTCCTGCTGGGGCTGGCCGTCTTCACGGCGGCGTCGCTCGCCTGTGGGCTGGCCCCGGCGCCGGTCTGGCTGGTGGTCGCGCGGCTCGTGCAGGGCGCGGCCGCGGCGCTGATGGCCGCGCAGGTGCTGACCGGGATCCAGCTCCACTTCGCCGGCGCCGCCCGGGGCCGCGCGCTGGGCTGCAGCAGGGCCTCGGCCGGAGCCCGGCGTACTCGGGGCTCGCGCTGGTCTCGTGGGTCGCCGCCTTCGGCGTCGCCGGGCCGCTGCTCGCCCGCGTCGCCCCGCCGGCCAGGCGCCTCGCCGCGCCCGCCGGGGCGCTCGCGATGGCCGTCGGCTTCGCGGGCCTCGCCGCCGGCCCGACGAGCGCCGTCGTGCTGGTCGCGATGCTCGGGGTCGGCGGCCTCGGCTTCGGCGCCGTGTTCAGCGGCAGCCTCGCCCAGCTGACCGGCGCCGTCGGCGCGCGCCACGCCCCCGACATCAGCGGCCTGTTCAACACCGCCTCGCGCGTCGGCGGGGTCGTCGGCGTCGCCGCCTTCGGCACGCTCTACCTGTCGCTCGCGCCCCGCGGCGCCGTCCACGCGTTCACGATCACCGCGCTCGCGCTCGCCGCCACCGGGCTGGCGGCCGGCGCCGCCGCCGGCCTCGCGGCTCACCGCGGCGCGCGCCCGACGGCCTTGAAGAACGTGTAACAGAACGTCCCGTCGGGCTCCGCGGTGCGGTACAGGTCGCGGATCCCGCCGGCCCAGCCGGCCTCGTCCATGAGCCCCTGGGCGACGGCCTGCTCGCCGACGCCCTCGACCATCGCCGTGAAGGTCCGGCGGGTGAAGCCGTCGACGAGCGCCGGCCGGCCGCCGTCGGCGTAGACCATGCGCGGCGACACGCTGACCTCGCGGTAGCCGGCGCCCACCACCAGCGGGTACAGGCGGCGCCCGATCAGCGCGTCGCCCCCGGCCCGCGCCTGGAGGTCGACGAGGCACTGGATCGCGTGGCGCGCCCGCTCGCTGTCCGGGTGGAAGTAGGCCGAGCCGTGGTCGCCCTCGATGACGGTGAGCGAGCCGCCCGGCGCGAGCACCCGCATCAGCGCCACCAGGGCGCCCGCGGGGTCCGGCAGGTGCTCGAGGACGAAGCACACGAAGAGGTGGTCGAAGTGGCCCGCCGCGAACGGCAGGTCGAACAGGTCGGCGCGCTCGAAGGTCACGTTGGCGAAGCCCGCCTCCCCCACCCTGCGCCGGGCCTGGGCGAGCGAGGCCTCGGAGACGTCCACGGACATGAACGCCGCGCTCCGGGCTGTTGGCGGCCAGGATCACGGTCTGCGCGCCCACCCCGCATCCCACCTCCAGCACGCGGCTGCCCGCCGGGTAGCGGGTGTCGGCGTGCAGGAGCTCGGTCAGCGTCGTGGCCTGATCCGCGAGGCGGGTGCTCTCCCTGGGCGTGTAGCCGTGGACGTACTCCATCGACGGCGGTCTACCGGCGGGCGGGCGAGCCCCGGCTGGTCCGGCCCGCCTCGACGTGCGCGCGGAACGCCTCCTCGAAGCGCTCCCAGTCGTCGCTCCCGGACGGCGGCTCCCCGGCGGGCGGGCGCACGCCGCCCGAGCCGTCGGACGCCGGGGTCTCGCGCTCCTCGGCGAGGGCCACGACGAGCAGCATGGCGCACGCCACGCCGACGCCCATGCCGACGGCGGCGAGCAGCGGTTCGACGGCCCGGCCGACCACGACCGCCAGAACCCCCGCCGCGACGCCGGCCAGGAGCCAGGGCAACCAGCGGGAGGAGCTCACGGCGACCGGGCTCACCGCCCAACGCTAGGCGGATCCGGCGCCCCGGTCCAGTCAGATCTCCACGATCGACCCGATCGTGACGGTCCGGCGGTCCGGCACGCCGAGGTAGTTGGTCGGGTTGGCCTGGTTGCGCGCGAGCGCGATGAACAGCCGCTTGCGCCAGCCCGCCATGCCGGGCGCCCGCGTGCGCACGATCGAGATGCGGGTCACGAAGTACGAGGCGTCGCGGACGTCGCCGGAGCGCTCGAGCCCCTGCCGGGCCGCCAGCGCGAGCGTGGCCGGCAGGTCGTGCTGGTCGCGGAACCCGAAGCGGGCGGTGAGGTGCGTGATGCCGTCGTCGCTGTAGCCGAGGTCGTCGACCGTGACCCGGTGGTCCTCGGATACGTGCGGGATGTTCAGCGACCGCAGCGAGAGGATCAGGACGGTCCGGTGCAGGACGTGGTTGTACTCGAGGTTGGCGCGCAGGGCGAGGGGGGTCGTGGCGCGGTCGGCGTTGAGGAACACGGCCGTCCCCGGCACGCGCGTGACGGGCGTCTCGGCAGCGTGGAGCTCTTCGACGAAGGCGTCCAGCGGGCCCTCCTGCCGGGCCCGGTTGCGCACGAGGATCTCGTGCCCGCGCTCCCACGTCCGCAGTATCGTGAACACCACCAGCGCCGCCCCGAGGGGGAACCAGCCGCCGTGGGTGAGCTTCGTCAGCGAGGCCGCGAACAGCGCGAGGTCGACGGTCAGGAACACGGCGCCCAGCACGACGATCTGCCACAGCGGGCGGTGCCAGAGGGCGCGCAGCACGCACAGGTACAGGACCGTCGTGATCGCCATCGTGCCGGTGACCGCGATCCCGTAGGCCGAGGACAGGTTCTGGGAGGTGCGGAAGCCGACCACCAGCACGGCCACCACCGCGAACAGGATCCAGTTGACGGAGGGCACGTAGATCTGGCCGGACCGGACGGCCGACGTGTGGCGGACGGTCATCCGCGGGAGGAAGCCGAGCTGCACGGCCTGGTGGGTGATCGAGAACGCGCCCGAGATCACGGCCTGCGAGGCGATCACGGTCGCGGCGGTGGCCAGCACGACCATCGGGATCACGCCCCAGTCGGGGACCAGCAGGAAGAACGGGTTCATGGCCGCGGACGGCGTCTGCAGGACGAGCGAGCCCTGCCCGAGGTAGTTGAGCGTCAGCGCCGGGAACACGATGAAGAACCACGCCCGGCGGATCGGCGGGCGGCCGAAGTGCCCGAGGTCCGCGTACAGGGCCTCGGCGCCGGTGACCGTCAGCACCACCGAGGCGAGCGCGAGGAACGCGACACCCGGGTGGTCGGCGAAGAAGGCGACCGCGAAGGCCGGCGACAGCGCCTCGAGCACGCCGGGGTGCTCCACGATCTCTTTGAGTCCGAGGATCGCGATGACCGCGAACCACAGGCTCATCACGGGCCCGAACAGGCGCCCGACCGCCCCGGTGCCGAAGCGCTGGGCCGCGAACAGCAGCGTCAGCACCACGAGCGCGATCGGCACGACCAGCGAGCTGACGCCCGGCTCGGCGATCTTGATGCCCTCCACCGCGGAGAGCACGGAGATCGCGGGCGTGATCGTGCTGTCGCCGTAGAACAGCGCGGCGCCCAGCATGCCGAGGGCCACCAGCGCGGGCAGCGCGAGCGGCGAGCGGAACCTCGCCGTCCGGACGAGCCCGATCAGCGCCATGATGCCGCCCTCGCCCTTGTTGTCGGCGCGCATGATGAACGCGACGTACTTGACCGAGACGACGAGCGTGATCGTCCAGAACACCAGCGAGATCACGCCGTAGACCGAGGCCCGGTCGGGCCGAAGCACCTGCAGCTCCGTCGAGAACACCGCCTGCAGCGCGTACAGCGGGCTGGTGCCGATGTCGCCGAACACGATGCCGAGCGCACCGAGCGCGAGCGCCGCGGTGCCCCGCTTGCGCGCCGCGCTCTTCCCGTCCTCGCTCGAGGGGCTCAAGGGTCAGTCGTGTGTGGTCGCGACGGCCCCGCCCTGGCCGCCCCGGCAACCCTATCCCCCGATCGGCGGCTCGTATCGGGAGGCGGCGCGTCCGGCCGCACAATCGACACGCCACCATCACCGGCCGCGCCCGCGGCCTGACCTCAGGAGCGCAAGTGTCTCCCCCTCTCCCCCGCCGGCTGCCCGCGGTGCTCGCCGGCGCCGCGGCTGCCGCCGCGCTGATCGCCGCCCCGGCGCTCGCGTCGGAGGACCCCCTCGCCCCCGCGCCGGGGCCGGCCCTCCCGGGCGCCCTCGGCGACGTCGGGTTCACCCCGGCCGCCGCCCCGGGCACCGCGCCCGGGACCCCCGCCGGACGGGCGAAGGTCCGGCCGGCCATCCAGCGGGCGAGCCTGTCGCAGCGCCGCATCCGCCGCGGACAGCGCGCCGTGCTGCGGCTCGGCGTGTCCACCACCGGCCGCGTGCACGTCGTCATGCGGCGGCGCGCCGGCGGGCGCCACGTGCCCGTCGCGGCCTTCACGGTCCCGGCGACCACGACCCGCTTCTCGGTGCGGCTGCCCGGGCGCGCGAACGGGCACTTCCTGCGTCCCGGCCGCTACCGCATCACCGTCGTCGCCGATGCCGGCGGCATGCGCTCGCGCGCCGTCCGGCGCTCGCTGGTCGTCGTCCGGCGGACCTGATCCCGCGCGTGGAGCCGCCCGCGGCGGCCGGCTCCACGCCGCTCCGGCACGCCGCCCAGCGACGTAGGGCAGACCCGACCTCCATCTCCGGTCTCCTCGTATGGCGCGCAGACGCGCTGGACGGGACAGTGATCGAGCCCCGATTCGACCCGTCCAGCCAGGCGTGAAAGGAACCAACGTGGAGCTTCGACACCTGAGGTACTTCGTCGCAGTCGCCGAAGAGCTCCACTTCCGCCGCGCGGCCGAGCGGCTCTACGTCGCCCAGCCCGCCGTCAGCGAGCAGGTCCGCAAGCTCGAGGCCGAGCTCGGCGTCCGCCTGTTCGACCGCACGACCCGTGGCGTGACGCTCACGGGCGCCGGCCGCGCCCTGCTCGACCAGGCCCGGCGCGTCCTGCACCAGGCGGAGGTCGCGCAGCTGGCCGCGCGCAACGCGGACGAGCGCTCGACGATGCGGCTGCGCATCGGCTACACGTCGGTCTCCCTCCCGGGCAGCGTGCCCCGCGCGCTGCAGCAGCTCGCGTCCGCCGCCCCGAGCGTCGAGGTGACGCTGGAGACCGGGCGCACGCCGGGCCTGACGCAGTCGCTGCGCGAGGGCTGGCTCGACGCCGTCGTGGCCGAGCTGCCGGCGCCCGCGAACGGCCTGCGCACGACGACGCTCGGCTCCGAGCACCTCGTCGCGGCGCTCCCGGTGCGCGACGACCGCGCGCTCGAGCCCGTCCTGCGCCTCGAGCAGCTCGCGCCCGAGCGCCTGGTGGCCCTCCCGCGGGCGGTCAGCCCGGCGCTCTACGACGCCGTCGTGTCGATGTGCCGCCAGGCCGGATCGTCCCCGGCGCTGCTCGAGACGGCCGAGCCGACGATCGAATCCGTCCTGCTCGCCGTCGCCGCGCGCGGCGTGCCGGCGCTCCTGCCCTCTTCGGTGCGCGAGCGCTACGCCGCGCCGGGCGTCCGCCTCGTGGACGTCGTCGGCACCGAGCCCGCCTTCGAGTCCGCCGTGCTCACGCGGCCGGACAACGACAACCTCGCGGTGGTGCGCTTCCTGCGCACGCTGGCGCGGGCGTCGGAGCACCGCCGCCACGAGGCGCCGGCGCCCGCGCTCCTTGCGGCCGCCTGAGCCCTACGCAAAGTGTCGGGTTCTCCCGACCCGGACTGCGCCGGGGCAGTGCGATGATCGACCGGTGAGCGCATCTGTCCTCGTGGTTGACGACGACCCCACCTTCCGTCGCCTGGCTGAGCGGATGCTCGCCGCCTGCGGCCTCGCGGTCGCCGGCGAGGCGGACACCGTGGCGGCGGCGATGGCCGCCGCCGGATCGCTCATGCCCGCGGCGGCGCTCGTGGACATCGGGCTGCCCGACGGCGACGGGATCTCGCTGGCGGAGGCGCTCGTGGCGCTGCCGTGGCGCCCGCGCGTGGTGCTGACCTCGAGCGACGCGGAGGCCGCCAGCCCCGGGGACGTGGCGCGCTGCGGCGCCGAGGCGTTCGTGCCGAAGGACCAGTTGCCGAACACGGCCCTCGACGCCCTGCTCGCCCCTCGCCAGGCAGGCTGATGGGAGGTACGGTCACCACGGTGCCCGATCCCGTGCGCGTGGTCATCGGCGAGGACGACGTCCTCCTCCGCGAGGGCATCGCCAGGCTGCTCACGGAGGCGGGCTTCGAGGTGGCCGCGCAGGCCGGCGACGCCGACGCGTTCCTGCGCAAGGCGCTGGCGCACCGGCCCGACGTCGCGGTCGTCGACGTGCAGATGCCGCCGCAGCGCACGGACGACGGCCTCCGCGCCGCGGTCGAGCTGCGGCGACAGCGGCCCGACATCGGCGTCCTGGTGCTCTCCCAGTTCTACGAGGAGCACTACGCGGTCGACCTCATCGGCGGGCGCGCCGAGGGCGTGGGCTACCTGCTCAAGGAGCGCGTCGGCGACGTCGAGGCGTTCACGGATGCCGTCGGGCGGGTCGCCTCGGGCGGCAGCGCGCTCGACCCCACGGTCGTCGCCCGCATGCTCGGACGGCGGGAGTCCGACGGCCCGCTCGCGACGCTCACGTCACGCGAGCGCGAGGTCCTCGCCGCGATGGCGGAGGGCCAGAACAACCAGGGGATCGCCGAGGCGCTGTTCGTCACCGAGGCGGCGGTGGAGAAGCACGTCACGAGCATCTTCCACAAGCTGGGGCTCTCGCCGAAGTCGACCGGCCACCGTCGCGTGCTGGCGGTCCTGACCTACCTCCGAAGCTCCCAGGATCACTGACCGGGCGGCCAGGCCGGGCGGGTTTCCGGCCCGCCCCCGCCGGGCAGCATCACGGCGGTGGTCCGCGTCTATGCCGCCGTGGTCGTGGCCCTCCGGGCGGTCATCCCCCTCGCGTGGATCGCCGCCGCGGTGTGGGCGACCGTGTCCCTGCCGGCGCTCGGCTCGGCGGGCAGCGCGCCGCTCGACGACCTCGTGGCCCAGGGCGGCGGCGCGGCCGGTCAGCAGCAGTACGCCACGCAGCGCTTCGGCTTCCCGCTGTTCACCGACACCGTCGTGGTCTCGCGCGACCCGGGCGGGCTGCCGCCCGGGACGCAGGAGCGCCACGCCCGCGCCGCGCTCGCGGTGCGCGAGCGCCGCACGCCCGACCTCCCCGAGCTGCGCGCGGTCCTGCCGATCAGCGACGCGGCCGGCGCGCCGCTGCAGCCCGGCGCGCGGGCCGACACCGTGGTCGACTACCTGTTCCTCCCGGACTCGGCGAACCTCGTCGAGCGCCGCGAGACGGCCGACCGCTACGCCGCGAAGTACCTGGGGGGCGAGCGGGCGGGGGTGGTCGGTACGACGGGCGCCGCGCCCGCCCGGCTCGCGCAGTACGAGGAGATCCAGGACGCGCTCCCGTTCGTGGAGGCGGCGAGCGTCGGGCTGATCCTCGTCGTCGTGGGGCTGGCGTTCCGCTCGCTGGGCGCACCGCTCGTGACGCTCTTCACGGCCGCGATCGCCTACCTGATCGCGATCCGTGTCCTGCCCTACGTCGGACAGCGCGCCGGCGCGACCGTGCCGAGCGAGGTCGAGCCGATCATCGTCGTGCTGCTCCTCGGGCTGGTGACGGACTACTCGGTGTTCTTCCTGTCGGAGACGCGCCGGCGTCTACGGCGCGGGCAGCAGCGCGTGCGGGCGGCTCGCGCCGCGACCCGCCAGACCGCGCCGATCGTGTTCACCGCCGGGTTGATCGTCTCCGCCGGCACCGGTGCGCTGATGGTCGGCGAGCTCGGCTTCTTCCGGGCGTTCGGCCCGGGGCTGGCGATCACCACGCTGATCGCGCTCGCGGTCTCGATCACGTTGGTGCCCGCGCTGCTGGGGCTGTTCGGCGCGCGGCTGTTCGGCGGCGACCTCAAGGGCGACCGGGCCGCAGCGGAGGGGCCCGTCCCGATCGAGGACAGCGACACCAATGCGATCGAGCGCGCGCGCCGAAGCGCGCATACGGAGGAGCCGGGTCGCTCGACCTCGCCGAGCCGCTGGGCCCACTTCCGGCTCGCGCTGACCCGCCCCGCCACCGCGGTGCGCCGGGTGCGGCGCCTGGCGGACCAGGCCCAGACGAGCACCTGGCGACTGCTGGTCGCCCGCATCGCCTCCGCCCGGTTCGTGGCCCTGCCGATCGCGATCGTCTGCATCGCGCTGCTCGCGTTCCTCGCGGGGTACACGCGCGACACCGCGCTCGGCCTCGGGTTCGTCGGCGCGCTCCCGCCCGACAACCAGACGCGGCAGGCCGCCACCGCCGCGAGCGAGGGCTTCGCGCCCGGCGTCCTCTCCCCCACCGAGATCGACCTCGAGCAGCCCGGCATCGCGACCCGTGGGGCCCAGCTCGCGCGCCTCGAGGACCTGATCGGCCGCGAGCCCGGCGTCGCCGCCGTGATCGGCCCGCGCGAGCAGCCGCCCCCGCCCGCCCCCCGGATCCTCGTGACCGGCGACGGCGGCGCGGCCCGCCTCGCCGTCGTGTTCGACGTCGACCCGCTCGGCGCCCCCGCCATCGACCGCTACGAGGCACTGCGCGCCAAGCTCCCGGACCTGCTGCGCCAGAGCGGGCTCGGCGCCCCGCGCACGCTGATCGGCGGGGAGACCGCGATCGCCTCCGAGACCGTCCAGCGGGTGCTCGACGACCTCAAGCGGATCGGCGTCGTCGCGCTCGCGGTCAACCTGCTCCTGCTGATGCTGTTCCTCCGGGCGCTGATCGCGCCGCTGTTCCTGCTGGCCGCCAGCGTCCTCGGCCTGGCCGCGAGCCTCGGGATCACCACGTTCGTCTTCCAGGACCTGCTGGGCCACGACGACCTGACCTACTACGTCCCCTTCGCCGCCGCGGTCCTGCTGGTGGCGCTCGGCTCGGACTACAACGTGTTCGTCGCCGGGCGCATCTGGGAGGAGGCGCGCTGGATGCGCCTGCGCGAGGCGATCGCGGTCGCCGTCCCCGCGGCCGCCAAGGCGGTGACCGTGGCCGGCATCGCGCTGGCCGCGAGCTTCGCCCTGCTGGCGATCGTGCCGCTGCGCTCGTTCCGCGAGTTCGCGTTCGTCATGACGGTCGGCGTGCTGATCGACACGTTCCTCGTGCGCTCCATGCTCGTCCCGGCGCTGACGTCGCTCCTCGGGGAGGCGAGCTGGTGGCCGGGGCGCCGGCTGCGCGGGATGTCGGCGGAGGAGATCGTCGAGCGCGTCGCCGGCCGCACCGATCTGTCGTGGGACGGTGCGGCGACGATCACGCGGAGCACGCTCGCCGCGCTGAGCGACCGGATCACCCCGCGCGAGCGCCAGGTGCTCGCCCGCCATCTGCCCGGAGAGCTGCGCGACGCGGTGAAGGGCACGGGCGAGCAGCCCGAGCGCTTCGGCGTGGGCGAGTTCCTCGCGCGGGCGCGCGGACATGCGGGCGACGGCGTGTCCGAGCAGGCGATGCGCGCCTACGCGGCCGCGGTGCTGATCACGCTCGAGGAGGCCTCGCCGGACGACCTGGCCTACGTGCGCGCCCAGCTCTCCGACGACTACGACGTTCTGTTCTCGATGCCGCCCGCCGGCCGCGCCGCGGGCGAGCCGGTCAGCGGCGCCAGGTGAGCGTGCTCGGCGAGCGCCGCCACCAGGCGCTCGTGGCGGCCGGCGGCGAGGTCGCCGAAGGGGTCGGGCGTGTGGCGCAGCAGCGTCTCATAGGGCAGCGAGTACGCCGCGCGCCGGGCCAGGATCTCCGGCGGGGCGGTGGCGAAGGCGCGCTCGGCCGCCGCGCGCGTCCGGACCTCGCGCACCCGGCCCGGCAGCACGCGCGCGAGCAGGATCGCGGTCGGCAGCAGGAACGCCAGCCACCCCATGGTGCGCGCCGTCTGCAGCGCCCGCCGTTCGCCCTCGTCGCCCGCCTCCACCAACCGCCCGCGGGCCTCGCCCGACCGGCGCTCGAGCTGGTCGGCCGCCGAGTCGCCGGCCGCCCGGATCTCCGCGCCGACCTCGGGGCCGATGAGCGGCACCTGCCCGATCGCGTCGGCCGCGGAGTCGAGCCCGCCGCGTAGCGAGGTGGCCACGTCGCGGCCGGTGTCGCCGACGGCGCCGCCCGCGTCGCGGACGCCGCGCCCGAGCGACGCGAGCTCCGCCACGTTGTCGTAGACGGTCAGGCCGAGCCAGGCGAAGACGGCGATCGAGATCAGGGTGGCGACGTCACCGAGGATGACCCTCCGTCGCAGCCGCGGGGCCGAGGGGTAGAGGCGCATGCAGCCCAGCTACCCGCCCGGGCGCCCCGTTCAGCGAATACAGTCGCATCGTCAGTCGCCAGGTCGAGGTCGAGGAGGCCGATGCGCAAGCTTCAGAGCCAGGGTGTCCACCACATCACGATCGTGGGTGCCGACCGGCAGACCTCGATCGGCTTCTGGGAAGGGGTGCTCGGGATGCCGTTCGTGTTCGAGCAGCCGAACCTCGACAACGCCTCGGAGAGCCACCTCTACTTCGACCCGGGCGACGGCCGCCTGATCACGATCTTCACCAACGAGGACCGCGTCGCGGACCCCACCCGCACGCCGACCGACGCCGGCTGCGTGCACCACATCGCGCTGTCGGTGTCGCAGGCGACCTTCTGGCAGGCCGCGGAGCGCCTCGAGGAGCGCGGGATCCGCCACAGCGGCGTCCGCGACCGGGGCTTCATGGACTCGATCTACTTCGAGGACCCGCTCGGGCTGCTGATCGAGCTGTCGTCCTACCGCTTCGAGCCGCCACACGGCTTCACGCACGCGGAGGTGCTGCTCGAAGCGCACAAGATCCGGGTGGAGCGCGGCGACCACCACATCGCCCAGATCCACCTCGCCGACGCGATCGAGACGCTGGTCGAGCGCTCCCGGGAGACGCTCTCGGAGGATCGGTCGCCGGTGCACCCCTACCGCTAGCCCCGTCGCTTCCAGTCACGGAGAGAGGATCAGATGTCCGCCAACACGCTCAACATCCTGAGGCCGAGCGTCAACAACCTCACCACCCGGATCTTCGTCCGGGCCGCCGGGCTCGACTTCTCCGAGCAGGACGTGTGGGGGAAGACGACGGAGCCGGAGTTCCTGGCCAAGGACCCGGCCCATCTCACGCCGATGCTCGAGGAGCCGGGGCTCCCGCGCGGGACGCTGTGGGAGAGCTGCGCGATCATGCAGTACCTCTGCAACAAGCACGGCCTCGACCGCTTCTACCCCACCGACCCGGGCGAGCGGGCGATGGTCGACAGCGCGATGTTCTATCTGATCGGGACGCTGTATCCGCTCGTCGCGCGCGCCACCTACCCCGTGCTCGGCTTCCCGCAGTACGCGGGCGAGGTCGCGACCTCGGCGGCCGACGACGACATGAAGGCGAAGGCGCGCGCGGACGCCGAGGCGGCGCTCGCCGAGCCGCTCAACGCCTACCGCGCGTTCTTCCTCGACGGCCGGACGTTCATCGGCGGCGACTCCCCCTCGATCGCCGACATCCGCCTCGCCGCGACGCTCGAGTTCCTGCGCGCGATCGACTACGACTTCCCCTCCTGGGCGGAGGAGTACATGAGCGCGGTGGAGTCGGCGCTCGGCGAGGCGTACTCCGAGCCGGCGGCCGACGTCCGCGGGTTCGTCGCCCAGGCGAAGGGCGGGTGAGCGGCGGGCCCCGCCGGGCGGCGCGGGCGGCGCGCGAGCGGCGGCGGCGCGATTCACCCGCGAGGGGTGAGTGACCCTCACCCTCCACCGGTGGAGGATCGCGCCGTTTCCGACGCCGAGGAGGCGAGCGATGTCGATGCAAGAGCCGGAGGTCTCCGGGTGGGCGATCGGAGGGATCGCCTTCGCGGCGACGCTGATGGTCCTGATCGGCGCCTTTCAGGTGATCGCCGGGCTGGGTGCCCTGTTCAACGACGACTTCTTCGTGGTGACGCGCAACTACGCGTTCGACCTCGACATCACCGCGTGGGGCTGGATCCACCTGATCTTCGGGCTCGTGATCCTCGCCACCGGCATCGGGCTCTACGGGCGCCGGGAGTGGGCCGGGGTCACGGGGCTCGTGCTCGTGATGCTGAGCGCGATCGCCAACTTCTTCTTCATCCCGTACTACCCGGTGTGGGCGCTCGTCGTGATCGCGCTCGACGTCTGGGTGATCTGGGCGCTGACGCGGCCGGGCGCGATCCGGACGTGAGCCGCTAGACAGCGGCCGCGGCCTGCTCGCGGGCGTAGCGGTCGAGCCGCCCGAGCTCGTCGGTGTAGACGCGGCGCATCATGCGCGGCGCGAACAGCCGCTCGAAGACGCCTGCGACCCCGCCGGCGCTGTCCCAGGTCGTCCCGATCCTCACGCGGCACGTGTCGCCCGTCGGCGTCACGGTGAAGCTCGTGACGAGCGAGGACTTCTGGTCGCTCTCGGTGATGACCCGGCCGGGCTCGGGCTCGGCGACGCGCATGACGAACTCGCGCGTGCGCGGCCCGGCCTTGACCTTGAAGCGGTGCAGGGTCCCCGCGCCGACCCCGCCCTCGAGCACCTCGAAGTCCGAGAAGCCGTCGGGGAGGAAGCGCTGGTGGTGCTGGTCGTCGGCGATGAGGCGGTAGGTCAGATCCGCCGGCGCGCCGACCGGACCCTCCTGCTCAACGGTGATCTTGCCCATGGGCGGACAGTAGCGGTGGGCGTCGCTCAGGCCGCGATGGGGACGTGGCCGGGCTCGGCGGCGACGCGCTCGAGCCACGCGCCGATCCCCGGGTACGGCTCGAGCTCGAAGCCGCCCTCGCCCGCCACGTGGGTGTAGGCGTACAGGCACACGTCGGCGATCGTGAAGCGTTCGGCGACGAGGTAGCGCCGCGTGGCGAGGTGGCGCTCCATCGCGTCGAGCGCCGCATAGCCGCCGCGCCGCCTGGCCTCGACCTCCGCCTCCGCCGGCGGCGCGCCCGAGTACGCCAGCCAGAAGCGCACCACGGCGATGTAGGGCTCGTGGCTGTACTGCTCGAAGAACAGCCACTGCAGGACCTGCGCGCGCTCGTAGCGGTCGGCGGGGAGGTACGGCGTCCCCTCCGCGAAGTACACGAGGATCGCGTTGGACTCGGCCAGCGGCCGCCCGTCGTCGAGCACGAGCGTGGGGACGCGCAGTGCCGGGTTGAGCTCCCCCAAGAGCTCGCGGCGGTTCGAGCGGTCCACCACGTCGACCTCGCGGCGCTCGTAGCTCGAGGCCGAGGTGGGCCAGCAGGAGGCGGACCTTGTAGCAGTTGCCCGAGACGCGCGAGTCGTAGAGGAGCACGGACGGGACTCTACGTAGCGCGTGAAGGCGGGCGTCTCGGGGAAGGCGGTCGGCATGCGAGCCGTCAGCATCACCGCGCCGGGAGGCCCCGGCGTCCTGGAGGTCCTCGACCGCCCCGTCCGCGCGGCCGGGCCGGGCGAGGTCCGCGTCGCCGTGGCCGCCGCGGCCGTCAACCCGACCGACATCGCGCTGCGCGAGGGAGGCGACGAGCGCGTGCCGCCGCCGTGGGTGCCCGGCATGGACCTCGCGGGCGTCGTCGAGTCCGCCGGCGAGGGCGTCGACGGCCTCGTGCCCGGCGACCGCGTGATGGCGGCGGTGACCCCGCGGCGGCCCGAGGGCGGCGCGCAGGCCGAGCTCGTCGTGGTCCCCGCCGCCTCGGCGGTGGCGATCCCGGAGGGCGCGACGATCCCGCAGGCGTCGACGCTGCCGATGAACGGGCTCACCGCCCGCCTCGGCCTCGAGATGCTCGCCCTCGACCCGGGCGCGACGCTCGCGGTCACCGGCGGCGCCGGCCTGCTGGGCTCCTACGTGATCGCGCTCGCCAAGGCCGGCGGCCTGCGCGTCCTCGCCGACGCGGCGCCCGCCGACGAGGCGCTCGTGCGCGGCTTCGGCGCCGACACGGTCGTCCCGCGCGGCGACGGGATGCTCGACGCGCTGCGCGAGGAGGCCCCCGGGGGCGTCGACGCCGTCTACGACACCGCGCTGCTCCGCCGCGCCGTCCTGCCCGCCATCCGCGACGGCGGCGGGCTGGCGGTCGTCCGCGGCTGGGACGGCGGGCCGTCCGAGCGCGACATCGCGATCGCCGAGGTGCGCGTCCGCACCGTCCTCGACCGCACCGACTGGCTCGAGGAGCTGCGCGACCATGCCTCGGCGGGCCGGATCGCGCTTCGCGTCGCCGCGGAGCTCCCGCCCGAGCGGGCGGCCGAGGCCCAGCGGCTGATGCACGCGGGCGGCCTGCGGGGCCGCGCGCTGATCGTGTTCTGATCCGCGGTTCCCCGCAGCCGGAGCGCGGCGACGGCCGAGCAACTCCGGCTAGTCAGGCGCCAGGAGTGCTGCGACACGAACCGGCGAGCAGGCTTCGGACGGCTAAGTCCCGAGCTGTAACAACGGCTGGCTGTCGCTTTGCATGGAGGCTGTCGCAAGAGTCGTCGGCGTTGGAGAGAACTCCAACGCGGTCACGGACCCGACCCGTGCTCCATCGGCGTGGCGCCAACTCGATGTCAGCGCCGCGAGCGACGTCCGTCGGGTTGGAAGATTCGACAACGACGGGCCGCGGTCCCGGACTTGTGCGACAGCCTCCATGGAAAGCCGTAGTCCGTGGTCGCGCACAGGGCGTGGTCATGCGATCGGGGTGACGACGGCGTGCCGGCGCGATTCGATACTGGCGTTCGACTCGATCTTCCGCCCGGGCGAAACCGAGCAGGGCTTGCGTGTGCGGGCGTTCGGGTGCTCTCCGGGATCCTCCCGCAGGGACGCCCAGTCCAGAGCCTCGGTCAGATGAGCGAATCAGCGCAGCAGCCGCCACCGACGTCGAGCGAACCCGGCGCGGAGCTGAACGCACGTGACCGCCGGGCTCTGCGCGAGGCCCGGACCGAGGCGGTCATCGTTCTCGCGGTCGATGTGGCGCTGTTGGGGGGCCTCGCGGCCATCGACAAGGCGAAGGACTGGGACATCATCGACATCCATTGGTGGGCATGGCTGCTGATCGCCTCGCCCGCTCTGCTGCTCATGATCCTGCTGCTCGCCTTGCCGCTCGCCGAACTGAGCCCCGGGCGGGTGCGAAACGCGGGCGTCGCGCTGCTCGGACTCCTGGTCGCGGCCGATGCGGTCGCCGTCGGGGTGCTCCTCGCCGCGCTCGCAGGCAGCGACGCCGAGAGCCTGAGCGCCGGCGAGCTGCTCGCCCATGGAGCGGTGGTCTGGCTCACCAACATCATCACCTTCGGACTGCTGTTCTGGATGCTCGACGAAGGCGGACCGCGCGTCCGCGCCGAACGCGGACGGCCCGACCCAGACTTCCAGTTCCCGCAGGACGCCGCCGGGCGATCCGACTGGAGTCCACGACTGAGCGACTATCTCTACGTGTCGCTGACCAACGCGATCGCGGTCAGCCCGACCGACACGATGCCGCTGACGCGGCGGGCCAAGGGCCTCATGGCCGTCGAGTCGCTGATCTCCTACGCCGTGGTGATCCTCGTCGTCGCCCGGGCCGTCAACGTTCTCGGCTGAGCATCGCATCACGGCGGAGCGATGCCGACCCGCCGGCTCGTCGGGCATCGACCCCCCCGGACGCGTGAACACCAACGGCCGGGTCCCGCGGAGCAGGGCAGCATGAGCTGCCCGATCATCCGAAGCGGGCGATGGCAGCGAGGCGAGCGCGTGGTGCGATCGGGATCGCGACGGGTGTGGTGTTCACGTCGTCGCAGCGATGAAAAGGGGCCGTGAGTGGCCGTACCGAAGCGTGAGAATGCCCTTGACCACGTGGTCGTGCTGATGTTCGAGAACCGCTCGTTCGACAATCTGCTCGGCCGTCTGTATGAGCCGGGCGAGGTGGCGTCCTTCGAGGGCGTGATCGGCAAGGACCTCAGCAACCCGATCCCGCCGTGGGCCGAGCACGGCGCGGACCGGGGCGTCGTGCGCTACGGCGTCGCCAAGGACATGAACACGCCGTATCCCGATCCGGGCGAGGAGCTCCCGCACATCAACACGCAGTTGTTCGGGCAGATCGATCCGCCCAGCAACCGCGGTGTGCCGGTCGAGCAGATGGTCGCGCCCTACAACGCGCCGGCCGACCCCGATCAGGTCCCGACGATGGATGGGTTCGTGACCGACTACATCAGCGCGTTCACGGCCGAGATGGGCCGGCAGCCGAGCTACGACGAGTACAGCCAGATCATGACCGGCTACACGCCCGAACAGATGCCGGTGCTCTCGACGCTCGCGCGCGGGTTCGCGACGTTCGACCACTGGTTCGCGGACGTGCCGTCGCAGACGTTCACCAACCGCTCGTTCTTTCACGCCGCCGACGCCTCCGGCCTGGTCATCAACAGCCCGTACGCGAACTTCCCGGTGCACAACACCGCCGAGACCTTGTTCGACCGGCTCGATGCGCATGGCCTGACCTGGCGCGTCTACTGCGACCCGCCCTCGCGCTACTCGCTGACCGGGTTGATCCACGCCCCGCGCCTACGCGAGAAGTTCGCGACCAACTTCTTGTCAACCGACCAGTTCCTCGAAGACGCCCACACCGGCGGACTGCCGACCTACGCCTTCATCGAGCCGCAGATCATCGGCCACGACCACAACGACATGCACCCCGCGTACAGCATGCAGACCCCCGGCCTGAATTTCGACCCGCCGTCCTCGCTGATCGCCGGCGAGGATCTGCTCGCCCGGACCTACAACGCGATCCGCTCATCGTCGTCCGCGGCTGGGTCGAACCACCTCAACACCCTGTTCATGGTCGTCTTCGACGAACACGGCGGAACCTACGACCACGTCCCGCCGCCAGTGGCCGACGCGCCCGACCCGAGCGCACCGGCGGGCCAGATGGACTTCACCTTCAGCCGACTCGGCGTCCGCCTCCCAGCGATTGCCATCTCGCCCTGGATCCCCGAGAAGACCGTCGTCAACGAGACGTACCGCAACACGTCGATGATCCGCACCATGCGCGAGCGATGGAACCTCGGCCCGCCCCTCACCGCCCGCGACGCCGACGCCGCCGACATCGCCCCCGTACTCACGCTCGACCAGCCGCGAGCACCACAGGACTGGCCCGACGTCACCCCACGGCCCGTGCCTGGAATGGATCAGGCGCTGATTCCGCTCGACCAGCCGCTTTCTCCCCTCGCCCAGGCACTGGTCGGCGGCTGCCTGGCAATGGCCAAGCAACTCGGGCAACCCGCGCCCGCCATCACCGACCCCGCCGCCCTCACCGGCGCCGAAGGGCTCGAACTCATGCACGAAGCGCTCGGCCACCTCTGGCCCGGGATCAACCACGCGACGAGCGCATGACCCGCACGCCCGGCGGCGCAATGACCGAACCCGCAGGTGGCCGCCGCCACTTTCGGGGCACAGCAGCAGCGAGAGCCGATACGGCGCCGCTAGGCCGGCAGCTCCGCGGGCAGCCCGAAGCGGCCGAACACCGCCGGGTCGACGAAGCCCGTGATCTCCTCGATGCGCCCGCCGCGCAGCGTGAGCACCTGGAGCACCGTCGGCAGGTGGGTGCCGCGGTCGCGGTCCCAGCTGTAGGTGCCGAACGCCGGCTGCCCGTTCGCGCGGGTCGGGATGACGCGCACGCGGCGGTCGCCCTCCGCGTCGTAGACGCGCCCCGAGAACGCCCACTCGGTGAGGAAGACGAGCACGTCTCCGACGCCGCGGTACCACGTCGCCATCGGCGGCATCGTCAGCGTGGCGTCCTCGGCGAGCATCGCGGCGACCGCGTCGACGTCGCCGCGCTCCCACGCGTCCACGTAGGTCTCGACGATCTCGCGCAGGCGCTCGTCGCCGAGCCGGCGCAACGTGGCCTGCTGGCTGGCGTCGGGCAGCCGCTCGTCGACGGCCTTGCGGGCGCGCTGCAGGGCGCTGTTGACCGAGGCGACGGTCGTCTCCAGCGACTCCGACACCTCGCGCGCCGAGAAGCCGAGCACCTCGCGCAGGATCAGCACCGCGCGCTGCCGGGGCGGGAGGTGCTGGAGCGCCGCGACGAACGCCAGCTCGACGCTCTCGCGCTGCTCGTAGCGGGCCTCGGGCGCGGCGAAGCCGTCCGCGAGGCCGAGCCGCTCGTCGGCGTAGGGCTCGACCCACACCGACTCGACGAGCGGCTCGCCCGGCCCCGCGTGCGGGTCGGCGGACGGGCCGTAGTCGATCGGGAGCACCCGCTTGGGCCGCCGCGCCATCGCGTCGAGGCACGCGTTGGTGGCGATCCGGTACATCCACGAGCGCACCGAGCTGCGGCCCTCGAAGCGCGCGATCCCGCGCCAGGCCCGCAGCAGCGCGTCCTGCAGGGCGTCCTCGGCGTCGTGCACCGAGCCGAGCATCCGGTAGCAGTGCGCGTGCAGCTCGCCGCGCAGCGGCTCGACAAGCGACCCGAAGGCACCGCTCGTCCCCGGCGCGGGCCGCCGCCAGCAGCTCCGTCTCGCGCATCGCCCGGCCAGGATGCCAAATCGCTCCCGCGCCGATGAGTTCCGGCGCGGACCGCGGTCCAAGGGTCGGGTCTTCAGATGCCAGGCCGTTCCCATCCCGTCGTGCACCTCGAGCTGCACACCGGCGATATGCCGCGCGCCTGCGCGTTCTACGCGCGCCTGTGCGGCTGGCGGCCGGAGCGCGTCCACGCCGGCGGGAGCTCCTACCTCGCGCTCGCGATGGGCGGCGCGCTCGACGGCGGCATCGTCGAGTGCGGCACGGCGCGCCCGCTGTGGCTGCCCTACGTGGAGGTGCAGGACGTCGGCGCGGTCACCGAGCGGGCGCGCGAGCTCGGCGCCGCCGTGCTGCTCGAGCCCCGCGAGGGCCCGGCGGGCCGGCGCAGCGTCGTCGACCTCGCCGTCGGGCGGGGAGATCGCGTTCTGGGAGCCGAAGCCGTGAGCCGTCAGCCGCCGTCGCCCCACAGCCGCCGGCGCAGCCCGGAGGCGCGCGCGACCGGGCGGGCCACCGCGGCGCGGACCGTCGCCTCGGTGCCCACGAGGATCAGCCGGCTGCGCGCCCGCGTGACCGCCGTGTAGAGCAGCTCGCGGGTGAGCACCAGCGAGGTCGGCTCGGGCAGCAGGACCGCGGCGGTGTCGAACTGCGAGCCCTGGCTCTTGTGGACCGTCATGGCGTAGACGGTGTCGACGGCCGCGAGCCGCGTGGGCCGGAACTCGAGCACCTGTCCGCGGCGCTCGAACGCGGCGCTCACCCGGCCCGGCGCGGTCGCCACCACGACGCCGGTGTCGCCGTTGTAGAGCCGCAGGCCGTAGTCGTTCTCGGTCACCAGCAGCGGGCGGCCGACGTACCAGCGCTCGCCGGCGCCGAAGTCCTCGATCTCCTCGGCCAGCCAGCCCTCGATGCGCTCCATCCACGTGGCGACGCCGCGCTCGCCGCGGCGGTGGGCGCACAGCACGCGGAAGGCGCCGACGGCCTCGATCGCGTCGCCCGCCCGGCCGGCCAAGGCGGCCTCGATCACCGCCCGCGCAGTGGCCACGGCGCTCTCGCGAACGGGCGCGAGAGCGGCCGCCGGCGCCTCGGCGACGTCGACCTCGATCCACTCGACGCCCTTGGGCGAGGCGGTCAGCTCCTCGAGCACCGCGTCGCCGTCGCCGCGCCGGATCGCCTCGGCGACGCGGGCGATGCCGCCGCCGAAGCGGTGAACCCGGTCGAGCACGACGATGCCGTCGCCGACCGCGGCGCCGGGCGGCGGCTCGGCGGCCGGGACCTCGCCGCCGGCCGCCTCCGCCAGCCGGCCCCGCGCGCCGGCGCGCATGCGCAGCCCGTCGGTGGCCGGGCCCACGATGTCCCCGAGCACCGCGCCCGCCTCGATCGAGGTGAGCTGCCCGGGGTCGCCGACGAGGATGAGCCGGGCCTCGGGCCGGACGGACTCGACCAGCCGGGCCATCAGCGACAGCGAGACCATCGAGGTCTCGTCCACGACCACCACGTCATGCGGCAGCCGGTTGCCGCGGTGATGGCGGAAGCGGCTGTTGCTGCCCGGGCGCCAGCCGAGCAGCCGGTGCAGCGTGGAGGCGTCGAGGGCGAGCAGCTGGGCGCGGACGGCCTCGTCGGTCGCGAGCCGGCCCGCCTCCGCGTGCGCGGCCTCCTCGAGGCGGGCGGCCGCCTTGCCCGTCGGCGCGGCGAGCGCGACGAGCGGCGGTGGCGCGCCCGCGGCCGCCGCCTGCTCGGCCAGCAGCGCGACGATGCGCGCGACGGTGGTCGTCTTGCCGGTGCCGGGCCCGCCCGCGACGACCGCGAAGCGGCGCAGCACGGCGGACGCCGCGGCGAGCCGCTGGCTGCGGTCCCCCTCGGCCGCGAACAGCCGGTCGAGCCCGGCCGCGAGGACGCCGGCGTCGACGTCCGCGGCCGCCGCCTCGCCGAAGGCGCGCAGCTCGGCGGCGATCTGGCGCTCCTCCCGCCAGTAGCGGTCGAGGTAGAGGCCGGTGCCGAAGAGGCGCAGCGGGCGGCCTGGCGCCCCGTCGTCCTCGCCGGCGGCCACCAGCGGGCTGCGCGCCAGCGCGTGCACCCACGCCCCCGCCTCGGGCCACGGCAGCTCCGAGAGGTCCACGGGCTCGTCGGCGTCGACGGTCGCGGTGTCGCGGATCGTGGCGAGGTCGACGAGGACGTGGCCGAGCCGCGGGCCGCGGACGGCGAGCGCCGCGGCCAGCGACACCGCCGGGTCGTCGTCGCCGCCCAGCTCCGCGAGCCGCAGCGCGACGTGGACGTCGGCCGCCGCCAGCACGCCCGCGTCGTTGAAGTCGCGCAGGAGGCCGGGCGCGTGGCGCGCGCGGCGGACGTCGAAGGGGTCGATCTCGATCATGCCGGGACGCCTCCGGCGTCCAGCACGTCGCTGAGCGCCTCCACGCACGGCTTCGACGGCTGCCACGCCCACACCCCGCACGGGGCGCCACCGACGAGCGGCGTCGCGGCGCCGGACATCCCGCGCAGGAACAGGTAGAGCACGCCCGCCAGGTTGCGCCCCGCGTCGTAGCCGGGGAGGCGCCAGCGCAGGAAGCGGTGCAGCGCGGCGGTGTAGAGCAGGGCCTGCAGCCCGTAGTGGGCGCGCTCCATCTCGGCGACGAGCGCGGCCGGGCGGTGATGCCACGCGCTCAGCTCCTCGTCGGGGGCGCCGAGCCAGTTCGACTTGTAGTCGACGACGGCGAAGCGGTCGCCGGGCAGGCGGACCACGAGGTCGATGCTGCCCGCGAGGTAGCCACGCACGTCGCGGCGCAGCTCGGGATCGCGCAGCCGGTCGGCGTAGCCGGCGAGCGCGTCGTCCTTCCCCGCGTGCTCGCGGAGCACCGCGCCGATCGCGTCGAGCGCGAGCCGGCCCGCGGGCTCGTCGCCGCCGGCCAGCGGCAGCTCGAAGTCGAGCTCGTCGAGGCGGTCCGCGCGCGCGACGTCGCGCAGCCGCAGGCCGCCGAGCAGCGGCCCGAGCGGCGTCTCGATCGCCCCGCGCAGCCCCGTCACCACGGCCGCGGGGTCGCCGATCTCGACCTGGCGCCGCGCGCGCACCTCGGCGACGCGCGCCGCGAGCTCCGCGTCGAGGTCGGCGGCGGCGAAGTCGGTCGCCTCGAGCACGCGGTGCACGAAGGTGCCGACGCGGACGCCGGTCGGCATCGCGGCCAGCTCCGACGGGATCGCGCGCAGCGCCGCCTCCTCGTCCGCGGCGGCCCCGTCGGCGGCCGGGCAGCGGCGGCGCGGTGGGCTCGAGCTCGTCCTCGAGCACCTCCTCCTCCGGCTCGCTCGTGACGCGGGCCTCGTGCGCAGCGGCGGTGATGTCGCTGTAGGACGTGCGCCGCCAGCGGAGGTCGAGGTCGCGGTCGAAGCTCCCGGCGGTCAGCGGGCCGGGCCCGGCCGGCGGGGGCTCCCAGCGCGCGGGCGGCAAGAGGGTCGAGCGCTCGACGGCGATGCAGCCGGGCGCCTCGGCGGCGAGCGCCTCGAAGCGCGCGGTGGCGGCGTCGTCGCTCGGCGTGCCGCGGCCCTCCCACGCCACGTTCCCCTCGGCGTCGCGCGCGAACAGCAGCCGGCCGAGCGCCGAGTGACGGCTCTCCCACGAGCCCGCCCACCACACCACGGCCTGGTGCTGGGCGCGGGTCAGCGCGACGTAGGCGAGCCGCAGGTCCTCCCCGCGCTGCTCCATCAGGTGGCGGCGCTTGTGGTCGCGGTAGGCGTGGCCCTCGAGCGCGACGTCGATCGTCCGCCGGTCGTCGTGATCGGGGTCGTGGTAGGTGACCGGGACCTCCTCGCGGGGGACGTACCCGGGCTCCCACAGGAAGGGGTAGTAGACGACGGGGAACTCGAGGCCCTTGCTGCGATGGATGGTGAGCACCTGGACGGCCTCGGCGTCGGACTCGAGGCGGCGGCTGCGCTCCTCGTCGCTCGTCTCCTCCTCGGCGGTGGCGATGCGGCGCCGCAGCCACGACGTCAGCGCCGCGATGCCCATCTGCTCCTCGGTCGCCGCCGCGTGCAGGAGCTGGCCGACGTGGCGCAGGTCGGTCAGCCGGCGCTCGCCGTCGGCGGCCGCCAGCACGCGCCCCGGCAGCCCCTCGACGAGCGTGATGGTCTCCGTCAGCGAGGCCACGCCGCGGACGCGCAGCACGTGCGCCCAGTGGTGCAGCCGGCGGTGGACCTGCTCCCAGCCGTCGTCGTCGGCGCAGGCGACCTGCTCGGCGGACCAGCCGAGGAACGGGGTCAGCGCGGCGGCGCGGGCGCGCGCCGCCGACGTCGGCCGCTCGATCGCCTCGAGCAGGCTCAGCCACTCGCGCGCGGGCGGCGTGCCGAACACGCTGCCGGCGCCGTTGATCACCGCCGGGACGCCGGCCGCGTCGAGCGCGTCGCGGATCAGCGCGGCGTTGCGGTGCGTGCGCACCAGCACCGCGACGTGGCCGGGCTGGACGCGCTCGCGCCCGAGCGTCTCCCCCGTCGCCGAGCGGCGCTCGACCTCGGCGCCGGAGGACAGCAGCGCGACGAGGTCGCCGGCGAGGTCCTTCGCGATGTGCTCGCGGGCGCCGGCCGCGCGCGCGTACCCCTGCCGCGTGAGGCCGGCGTCGCGGCGGTCGACCACGCGCACGCGCAGGGGCGCGTCGGACGGGGCGCCCGACAGCCGCGGCGCGCGGTTGGGGGCGGCCGCCTGCACGCGGCGGTAGACGATGCCCTCGTGCCCGAGCTTCGCGCCGCCGAACATCGCGTCGTAGGCGTCGATGAGGCCCTGGTCGCTGCGCCAGTTGGTCTCGAGCGTCGCGCGCGCGCCGGCCGCGTCGGCGGCCTCGAGGTAGGCGTAGACGTCGGCGCCGCGGAACGCGTAGATCGCCTGCTTGGGATCGCCGATCAGCACGAGCGTCCCGTCGCCCTCGCCGAAGGCGCGGCGCATGATGTCCCACTGGACGGGGTCGGTGTCCTGGAACTCGTCGACGAGCACCACGCGGTAGCGGGCCCGCAGCGACGCGGCGGCGGCGGGACCGCCGTCGCCCGCGAGCGTGGCGTCCAGCCGCGTGAGGAGATCGTCGTAGGTCATCACCGAGGCGCGGCGCTTGCGGAGATCGAGCTCGTCGCGGACCGCGATCGCGAGACGGCGGCGCATCGCCGCGATCGTGTTCTCGGGTGCGGCCTCGGGCTCGACCGGCGCGGCGGGGTTCGCAACGGCGATCTGGGCGATCCGCATCGCCTCCGCGCGGCTGAACTGCGGCGCGTGCCCGCGGAAGCGGCGGACGTAGAGATCGTCGACGACCTCCTCGACCATGTCCGAGACGTCCTCCACGAACGCGCACGCGCGCTCGACGTCCCCGGCGATGCCGAGGCCCGCGAGCACCTCCTGGCAGAAGCCGTGGGTGGTGGCGATCGTCGCCGCGTCGAAGTCGGCGAGCGCCTGGCCGAGGCGGTCCCGGCGCGTTCGCACGAGCTCGGGCGGGCCGTCGGCGAGCAGCCGCGAGACCTCGTCGGTGATCGCGGCCGGCCGGCCGCCCGCCAGCGCGCGGTCGAGGTCCTGCTCGGTGCCGACCAGGCGCTCGCGGACGCGGTCGCGCAGCTCCCCGGTGGCCATGCGGGTGAACGTGACGAGGAGCAGGTCGCGCAGCGGCGTCCCCTCGGCGACGTAGCGCGCGGCCAGCGCGGCGATCGTGTAGGTCTTGCCCGTCCCGGCGCTCGCCTCGAGGACCGTCACGCCGGTCGGCAGCGGGCCGCGGATGTCGAAGGCTCCCCCGTTCATCTGTCGCGCACCTCCTCGACCTCGAGCAGGCCCGCCCACAGGCGGCGCGCCCAGCGGCCGAAGCGCGACGGGTCGGTCTCGTCCCACCCGTCGCCCCGCTCGTCGTCGCGCGGCGCGGCGGCGAGCAGGTCGGCGAAGGGCAGGACGCCGCCGAGGACGAGCCGGTGCTCCGGCGCGCGGTCCTCCTTGTCGAAGTTGTAGGCCGACTCCCACTCGCCGCGGCCGGCGGCCTCGGCGTTGCCGCCGTCCGCCGCGGCCGCCGCGTAGGCCGCCGAGCTCAGGCAGCTCAGCGGCGGCGGCTCGCGCATCCCGCGGTCGTAGAGGTCGACGAGCGTCGCGAGGTGGTCGAGGGCGGCGGCCCGGCGGCCGGGCGCGTCGAAGCCGAGCGACGGGATGCGGGCGATCGTCACGCGCGCCTGCGCGTCGCGCCGCGCGCGGCCGACCGTGACCGCCTCGAACGGCCGCTCCGGGTACGCCGCGGTGAGCGCCAGCAGCCGCACCCAGGCGAGCAGCCGGTGGCGCGGGTTCACGCGCGAGTAGGTCACGGCGCGCAGCACGTCGCCGCTGACGCCGGCCACGGTGCCGCTCAGCGAGCGGGGCGGGCCCGGAAGGGAGACCTTCACGTCGACCGACCCCGGGCCGGCGGTCTCGCCGAGCAGGGCGCGGGCGTGGGCGACGATGTCGGAGGCGACGGGGCGCACGGCGTCGATGACGCCCTCGGCGAGCTCTCCCGGCGGCAGCGCGCCGCGCGCCCGCTCCGCCGCGACCGCCGCCTCGACGTCCGCGCCGGCGAGCAGCGCGTCGACCAGGCGCTGACCGAAGCCCCACGTCTCGAGGCCGTCGAGCTCGACCGGCAGCGCGTCGTCGACCTCGTCGGCGAGGTCGCCGATCGCGATCCCGAGCCGCTGGCGCAGGAACGCCCGCACGGGGTTGCCCGCGAAGCGCACGAGGTCCTCCAGCTCGACCAGCGGCGCCGCGGCGGCCGGCAGCGGGCCGGGGAGGAACGGCCCGGGCGCGGCGCGCTCGCCGGTGAGGGCGTGCGCGCCCGCCAGCATCACGCGGTCGAAGCTCCACGCCCGCTCGCGCACGAGCGCGCCCGCGGTGAAGTTGCGCACGTCGAACGGCTGCAGCGGGTGACGCACCACGACCCGGGCGCGGGCGGGGGCGCCGCCGGCGTCGCGGACCGTGCGGTCGACCATGTCGAGCAGCTCGCCGACCGGCACCGCGGGCGGCCGCGCGAGGTTCGTGCGCTCGTCGTTGCCGGTGTAGGTGACGATCAGGCGGTCGCGCGCCGCGAGCAGCGCGTCGAGCAGCAGCTGGCGGTCCTCGGTCCGCGAGTCGCGGTCGCCGACGTGCGGGTCGGAGAGCATGAGGTCGTCGCCGTCGCGCGGCGCCTTGCGGGGGAACACCGCGTCGTCGAGCCCGAGCAGGCAGACGACCCGGTGCGGCACCGAGCGCATCGGCACGAGCGTGCAGATCGTCAGGTGCCCGGTGCGGAAGTTCGCGCGCGTGGGCCGGCCCTGCAGGCGCTCGGCGAGCAGCGCGCGGATCTCCGGCAACGCGAGCTCCGTCCCGTCGACGGCCCCGTCCACGGTGGCCTCGGTGACGACGTCGTCGAGCAGGCGCTGCAGCTCCGAGCGCTGCCACGCGTCGCGCTGGGTCGTGGCGGTCAGCGCGTCGGCGGCCTCCGCGATCGCCGCCGCCCACGCGTCGATCGGCTGCGGCTCGCTCATCGCGGCGAGCGCGGCGCGCAGGCGGTCCACGAGCTCCGCGAAGCGCCCGGCGAGGTCGATCGCCCCGCTCTCGACGTCGTCGAGCGGCAGCACGCCCTCGTACAGGCGCAGCTCGTCCTCGGTCATCGTCACGCCGACGAGCACCCGGTCGAGCCCCGCGCGCCACGTGCCCTCGGCGAGCTTGTCGAGCTTGAAGGGCGCGCGGTGCTCGGCGTCGAGCCCCCAGCGGATGCCGCTCGCCGCCACCCAGTCCTCGAGCCGCGCGAGGTCGTCGTCGTCGAGCCGGAATCGCCGGCGCACCGGCTCGCGGTCCGCGAGGTCGAGCACCTGCGATGCCGTGAGCCGCTCCTCGGCGAGCTCGATCAGCCGGGCGACGACGCCGAGGACCGGGTTGGTCTGGCGCACCGAGCGGTCGGCGAGGCGGACCCGCAGGTCGGGCGGGCGGATGCCGGCCGGCGGCGAGTCGGGGTCGTCGTCGGCCTCGGCGACCTCCCCGGCCCCGAAGGTGGCCTGGATCAGCGGCGCGAACGTCTCGATGTCGGGGCACATGACGATCACGTCGCGCGGCTCGAGGCGCGGGTCCTCGTCGAGCAGGTGCAGGATCGCGTCGCGGAGGACCTCGACCTGGCGCGCGCGGCCGTGGCAGGCGTGGACCTGCACGCTGCGGTCCTCGGCGGCGAGCGGCGGGCGGCGGTCCGCCTCGCCGGGGAGCGGCGGTCCCGGCGGCGAGCGGTCGGCGCGCACGTCGGCCTGGATGCGGGCGAGCAGCGTGTCCTCGCCCTGCTCGACGGGATGGTGGTGCTCGACGTGCTCGCCGGCCGCCCCGAGCACGAGTTGCAGCTCGCGCGCGTCGTGCCCCCAGGAGGCGAGCAGCCGGTTGGCGGGCAGCCGCGCGGTCGGGTCGACGGCGCGCCGGACGACCGCCGGCCCGCCCGACGTCTCGGCGGCGACCGCGGCCCACAGCGCCGGGGACGGGTGCAGCACGAAGACGTGGACGTCGCGGCCGGCGGCGAGCGCCCGCAGCACGTCGAGGTGGCCGGCGGGCAGGCGGGTCAGGCCGAACAGCGACAGGCGGCCGGGGAGATCGGCGAGCCCGGGGTCCTCGCGCAGCCGGGCGCACGCGGCCTGCAGCCGCTCGGCGGGACCGGGCGCCGCGATCCGCGCGCGCAGGCGGCGCCACAGCTCGGCCTGCCAGGCGGCGCCGTCGGGCAGGGGCGCGCCGGCGCCGTCGGTGTCCTGCCCCTCCGCCCAGGCCCGGACCATCGCGGGCCGGTGCAGCGCGTAGCGGTCGTAGAGATCCGACAGGTGGCGCAGGGCGCCGAACCGCCGCGCCCGCCGCGCGGGGTCCGCCGCGTCCCCCGCCCCGCCCAGGTGGTCCGCGAGGCGCTGCAGCCACGGCTCGGCCAGGCACTCGCCGGCGACCTCGAGCAGCGGCCACACCGCACGCTCCGGCAGCCACGGGTCGGCGTCGGGATCGAGCCCGGAGGCCGCCGCGACCGCGTCGCCGACCAGCCGCCGTGGCGGCGGGAAGGCGACGTTCGCGCACACGCCGTCGGCGCGCCCGGGCGTCGCCCCGAGGCGGTCGGACATCCGCTGCGCGAGCCAGCGCTCCATCCCGCGGGTGGGCACCGCGACGACCTCGGGCGCGAACGGATCGCCCGGCGGATCGGCCAGCAGCGCGCGCAGCGCCTCGAGGAGGCCGTCGGCTCGTTCGGCTCGGTGGAGGTGCAGCACGTGATGCGGAGTCGGACGGGAGCGCGCCTATCTGACGCGGTGTCCGAAGATCACCCTATTCGGGCGATGTGCAGAGCGCCGGTGCGATGCAAGCTCGAATCTGGGGTCTATTCCGACCGGAAGGAGTTGTGCAGCATGTCAGACGTCTCCCAGGTGCCGACCGGCGCGTCCCGGGGCGTAGAGCCGGCTCCCGTCGATGAGCTCGGGCCGACCGAAGGTCAGGGATGGGTCACCTTCGCCGGCGTGATGATCCTCATCGTCGGCGTCCTCAACGTCATCTACGGGATCGCCGCGATCGACAACGCGAACTTCTACGTCGCGGACGCGAGGTACGTCATCAGCGACCTCGCCACGTGGGGCTGGATCGTGCTGATCGTCGGCGCGGTCCAGGTCATCGCCGCCTTCGCGATCTGGCGGGGGAGTGAGTTCGGGCGGTGGATCGGCATCGGCTCGGCGAGCGTGAACGCGATCGTCCAGTTGCTCTTCCTGCCGGCCTCTCCGTTCCTGTCGCTGGCCCTCTTCTCCGTCGACATCCTGATCGTCTTCGGACTCATCGCCTACGGCGGCCGCCGCCAGGCGGCGGTCTAGCCGACCACCGCGCCGTCGTCCCGGGGCCGGGTGGACCCGGCCCCGGGGCGGGCGCGGCTCTGCTCCGCGCCGTCCCCGCCCTGGAGGGACTCGCGCCAGCCGGAGAGCAGCGCGTGCACGGCGGCCGCGCCGATGATCGGCTCCTTCGGGACCGGGAGGTGCGCCGGGTGCAGGACGAACGCCCGCGTCTGGGGCCCGCCGAGCCCGCCGTGGAAGGAGATCAGCTCCTCGAACGCGCACCCCTCCTCCTGCTCGGGGTCGTAGAAGCTGCCGACCGCGATGTCGGGGACGTGCGCGAAGGTGTCCGTGCGCAGCAGGTGGCGCCACGCGGTGGGTGAGAACCCGGCGAGCGGGTCCTCCCCTTCAACGCGGCCGTCGCGCAGGTACCGCTCGCCGCGCGGGCCGAGGACGACCGGGCCGCGCTCGCGGGAGCGGACGAGCAGCCAGCCGATGTGCGGGTGCGAGCGCAGGACGCCGATCAGCTCGGGGTGTCGCTCGTCGATCTCCTCGAGCAGGAGCCGCCGCTTCTCCTCCATCAGGTAGACGAGGCCGAGGTTGCCGGAGCCGAGCACGACGACGTCCCGGCCGGAGACGTCGTTCTTGGCGGGCTTCTTTCGCCGGCCGGTCGCGTCGTCGACCGCGTTGCGGGCCATCGCGCTCTGCTCGTCGCCGCCGGCGAACTCCGTCACCTGCCCGCTCGTCAGCGAGCGCTCGACGAGGTCGTCGAGCCCGTAGCCGTTGCGCTGCTTGAAGGTCGCGCCCTGCGTCTGCCCGTGATCGGAGAGCACGACGATCTCGTACGGCCGCGGCGCGTAACGCCGGGCGCGCTCGATCTGGGCGAACTGCCGGTCGAGCTTGCGCAGCGCCTCGAGCGTGTCGGCGCGCTCGAGTCCCGAGTGGTGGGCGACCTCGTCGTAGCTCGAGAAGGTCGCGTAGACGGCGGGGCGGCCGCGCATCATGTCGGCCAGCACCCCGTAGACGATCAGGTTGCGCACGATCACGCACAGCACGCCTCGGAGGAACGGGTAGCTCCCGCCGCGGTGCCCGCGCGGGCGGACGTCGCGCCGGACCGCGCGCCGCGCCGCGATCCACTCGAGGCCGACCTCCCAGCCGAACAGCACCAGCGCGCGCGTGACGTTGACGCCGTCGGCGAGGAACGCGCGGTAGCCGGGGTTGGCCCGCTTCTCGGACTCCATGCGGCTGACGGTCAGGATCGTCTCCTCCGCCTCGCCGGAGAGGAGGTTGCCGCGGCTGGCGCCGCCGCGCACCAGCAGCCCGGCGCCGGTCGCGTGGCGGCGCTCGATCTCGGCGCAGTCCTCCGGCGACGAGCAGACCATCAGCGTGCCCGTCTCCTTCTCGACCCAGCGGAAGGCCGGGATGTCCTCGTTGGAGCCGAGCAGGATGCCCGCCTGGCTCGCGCCGGTCTGGGAGGAGAGGTCCGTCTCCCACTCGGTCAGCCGATAGCCGTCGTCGGCCATCCAGCGGGCCATGGTCGGCGCGCTGCCGCTGCGCATCGCCCGCTCGAGGATCGGCAGGCCGAGCCCGTCGATCTCGAGGAACAGGATGCCCGGCGCCTCCGTCCGCGACGGGCGGCCCTGGCGGCGCGCGACGCGCTGGACGACGCGCATCGCGTACTCGTCGTGATCGTCGATGCCGAGCAGGACCTGGATCGGCATCGTCACCGCCGTCGCCAGCAGCGACGTCAGCAGCGCGTCGCTGAACGAGTCGATGCTGAGGAAGGCCGGGAGCAGGTCGGCGGCCAGGACGAGCGCGAACGCGTCGACCGCCAGCACGAGGAGGAACCCGACGACGAGCGTGAACGGGAGCCGCAGCGCCGCCACCACCGGGGGCAGCGTCGCGTTGAGGATCGCGATGACCGCCGCGATCAGGAGGGCGCCGACGGGACCCTTGAGGTGGGCGCCGGGCAGGATCGCGACCGCCACATAGAGCGCGACCGCCGACACCACCCACGCGACCAGCAGGCGCAGGGGCCTCAGGCGCGGCTTGACCGGATGCCAGCCGCGCTCCGCTTCGCCATCGGTGTCCACCGAAGCGATCCTGCGGGATGCGCGCCGGGCGCGCATCGCCCGAACCGGGTGATCCCCGCGGCCCCGCGGATCGACTATGAACCACGCGTGGGACGTCGATGAACGTCGAGGCGCTGATCCTCGCGGCTGCCAGCGCGGTCCGGCCGAGCACGAGCCTCGCCGCCGTGTACGCGCTCCTGTCGAGCCCGTCCCCGCGCGCGCCGCTGGCGGCCTTCGCCGCGGCCGGCCTCACGTTCAGCGTGGCGGTCGGGATCCTCGTCGTGACCGGCCTGCACGGCGTCGACCTGCCGGGCGGGCCCTCGGATCGCACCGCGGTGGTCGACATCCTGGCCGGCACGGCGATGCTCGGGTTCGCGGTCGGCGTGGGGTCCGGCCGCATGCGCCGACCGAGCGAGCGGCGCGCCCCGGGCGGCGAGCGGCGCATCGTGAGGATGCTGCGCCGGCCGACGCCACGGGTCGCCGCGGCGGCCGGCGTCGCGACCCACGTGCCGGGCATCTTCTACCTCGTGGCGCTCAACGCGATCGCGAGCGACCAGCCGCAGACCGGGCAGGCGATCGTGGAGGTGCTCGCCTACAACGCGATCTGGTTCAGCGTCCCGATCTCGGCGTTCGTGCTCCTCGGCCGGCCCGGATCGGAGACGCTCGCCCGCATCACCCGGGTCAACGACTGGGCGCGCCGGCACGAGCAGGCGCTGCTCGTCGCGGTGTTCGCGGCGGTCGGCGCCTATCTGGCCGTCAAGGGCGTCGCCGGGCTGCGCGGCTGAGCGACGTTCACATCTCTCGCGAGGAGGGTAGGGTTGGCAGTGGGTCATGCGTCACAAGCTCCGCCGCCGGCACGTCCTCCTGACCTTGATCTCCGTCATGGTCACGGTCATCGTGTGCGCGGGCCTGCTCGGCGCCGCGGTCCTCGTTCCAGCACCCCCCGCCGCGCTGGCCCTCGTCGTCCTCGTCTGCATCGGCTGCCCGATGGTCGCCGCGTGGGAGCTCTCGCGCGTCACCGCGGCGCAGGCGGGGCCGCTCGACCTCCGCGAGCTGCGCCGTCAGCTGGACCGGCTCCCGGAGACCCAGCACCCGCTGGGCCTCTGACCGGCGCGAGCCGGCGCTGGAGCAGCAGTGTCGTGCTCCCGGCGAGGAGCAGCACCGTGATGTTGACGGCGAGGACGGCGCCGGCGCCCAGGACCCGGTCCAGCTCGCCCGCCCCCGCCGCCACGCCGAGATAGGCGGCGGCTGGGATCGTCGTGATGGAGATGCCGACACCGACGGTCGCGCTGGCCCGGGTCTCGACGGCGAGCATCCCGGCGACGCCGGCGGCGAGCGCCACCCCGATCGTCGAGGCGTTGACCGTCGTGAGCCCCGAGAGCGCGGTCTCGCCCACCACGAAATCGTCCGGCAGCAGGCCCGTGAGCTCGAGCCCGGCGGTGAGCAGCGCACCCACCGCGCACACGACGCCCAGCCCCACGACGAGCGTGACGAGCGCCCTCGCGGCGAGCGCGTGGCGACCCGCGACGAGCGCCACACAGGCGGCCGTGATGGGGAGCAGGTCGGGGCTCACCGCCATCGCGCCGACGATCAGGATCTCGTTGACCTCGATGACCCCGAACGCGGCGATGATGCCCGCGGCGATCATGAACACCAGGTAGCGGGCGACCGTGCGGGCGTTGACGGAGGCCTGGCCGAGCACGTCGGCCCACACGAGGCTCGCGGTCGCCTGCCCGCGCCGGACCGGCCCGATGTCGTCGAGGCGGGCGAGGGCGACGTCCTCGCGGGACACGCCGGCGCGCCTGAGGATCGCAAGCACCGCGTCGGCCGCCTCCGGGTGCACCTCGGCCGTGAGCAGGGAGTGGCCGGCCCGCACCCCGGGCGCGAGCGCGACGGCGCGGGCGACGCCGTCGTGGTCGAGCTCGCGGCCGAGGGGCTCGAGCCGCGGCGTCTCGCCGAACACCCTCAGCTCCAGCATCCGCGCCCCTCCCCGAGGTCGACGACCTCGTCGGCGAGCGCGAGTCCCTCGGGCCGGTGCGTGATGAGCAGCACCGACCGCGTGCCCGCGGCCGCGAGGAGGTCCGCCATCAGCCGCTCGGCGGTGGCGGGGTCCAGGTGCGCGGTGGGCTCGTCGAGCACCAGCACGGGCGCGTCGGCCAGCAGCGCCCGCGCGAGCGCGACGCGCTGCCGCTGCCCGCCGGAGAGCCGCCGCCCCTCCTCCCCCACGTGCGTGTCGAGGCCGTCCGGCAGGCTCTCCAGCCAGTCGCCCAGGCCCGCGCGGCCCAGCGCGTGCAGGACCTCGGCATCGCCCGCCTCCGGCCGCGCGAGCGCCACGTTGTCGCGCACGCTCGCCGAGAACAGATGCGCCTCTTGGCCCACGACCGCGATCACGGCGCGCACGTCGTCCTGGCGGTACGCGCGCAGGTCGCACCCGTTGAGCGTCACGCGGCCGGCCTCGGGATCGAGGAAGCGCAGCAGCAGGTTGACCACCGTCGTCTTTCCGGCGCCGCTCGCGCCCACCAGCGCGATGCGGCGGCCGGGGTCGAGGCGCAGGCTCAGGCCGTCGAGCACCGGCGGGCCGCCCGGCTCGTAACGGGCCCGCACGTCCTCGAGCGCGAGGCGGACCGGGCCCGCCGGCGGTGGGATGGGATCCCCCGGATCGACGACCTCCGGCTCGCGGTCGAGCAGCTCGAGGACCCGGTCGCCCGCCCCCACGATCCGCACCAGCTCGCGCGCCGCGCCGGCGAGCGGCTGCACCGCCTCGAAGCTCGCGAGCGCCAGCAGCGCGAGCATCGCGATCAACACGCCGGGCAGCGCGCCGTCCGCGTGGGCGCCGACGGCGAGCGCGAGCACCGCCGTCACGGTCGCGCCCGTCACGACGAGCGCGAGGCCGTCGGCGAGCCCGCCGGTACGCGCGTCGCTCCGGGCGACCGCGACGAGCTCCCGGTCGGCCGCGCGGACCCGCGCCTGCGCGGCCCCGCCCGCGCCGTTGACGACGAGCTCGGGCGCGCCGCGCAGCAGCTCGACGAGCTGCGTGGTGAGCTCGGCGCGGGCGGCCGCCTGCCGGCGCCCGGCGTGGCGCTCGAGGCGGGCGGCGAGCGCGGGGACCGCGACGCCGCCGGCCAGGAGGCCCGCCGCGAGCACCGGGGCCGCGGCGGGCAGCACCGCCGCCGTGGCGCCGACGCTGAGCGCCGCGGCGCCCAGCCCGACCACCGGTGGCAGCAGCACGCGCGGATGGAGGTCTCCCAGCGCGTCGACGTCGGCGACCAGCCGCGTCAGCAGGTCGCCGTCCGCGTAGGCGTGCAGCCCGCCGGGCGCCAGCGGCTCGATCCGGTCGTACACGCGCGTGCGGACGCGCGCGAGCGAGCGCAGCGCGACGTCGTGGGAGGCCAGCCGCTCGCAGTAGCGGGCGAGCGGGCGGCCGAGCCCGAAGAAGCGCACCGCGACGATCGCGGTGGTCAGCGCGAGGATCGGCGGCTGCTCGGCCGCGCGGGAGATGAGGTAGCCGGCGGTCGCCATCAGGCCGACGCCGAACGCGATCGTCACGACGCCGAGGCCGGCGGCGAGCGCGAGCCGGGCGCGGGGCGCCTTCGCCAGGGCGGCCAGCCTGCGCAGCGTGGCGGTCATGCCGGGGTGAGCGCGGCCACGGCGGCCAGCCCGGCCGGCGCGAGCCGGACGATCCGGTCGGCCCGCGCCGCGAGCTCCGGCCGGTGGGCGATCAGCAGCACGGTCCGGCGCGCGCAGAGCCGCTCGACGGCGGCGGCGACGACCTCCGCGCTCGCGTCGTCGAGGTCGGCCGTCGGCTCGTCGAGGATCACGAGCGGGGCGTCGCGCAGGAACGCGCGCGCGAGCGCGATCCGGCGGCGCTCGCCGGTGGACAGCGGGCGTCCCGCGGCGCCCACCGGAGTGTCGTAGCCGGACGACAGCGCCGCGGCGAAGCGGTCCGCGCCCGCCAGCCGGGCCGCCTCGCGCACCGCCGCGCCGGTCGCGCCCGGGACGCCCATGCGGATGTTGTCGGCGACCGTCCCCGGCAGGAGCGTCGGGTGCTGGGGCACCCACGCGACGTGGCGCCGCCAGGCTTCCGGCCGGCACGCGGCGAGGTCGACGCCGCCGACCGTGATCCGCCCGCCGGTCGGGCGGTAGAGGAGCAGCAGCAGGCCCGCCAGCGTGCTCTTCCCCGCGCCGCTCTCGCCGGTCAGCGCCACCGTCTCCCCGGGGGCGAGCTCGAGGCTGACCTCGTCGAGCACCAGAGGCGCCCGCGCGGGGTAGCGGAAGCTCACGCCCTCGAGGCGCACGGTCGCCGCCGCGGGGCTCGGCGGGACCCGCGCGCCGCCGGGCGCGGCCTCCGCCGGCGCCTCCAGCAACTCGAGGATGCGCCCGGCCACGGCCAGGCCGTCCGCGCTCGCGTGGTACTCGGCGCCGAGCCGGCGGAGCGGCAGGTACAGCTCGGGCGCCAGCACCAGGACCAGCAGTCCCGCCTCCAGCCCGATACTGCCGCCGACCAGGCGGACGCCCACCTCGACCGCCACGATCGCCACGCCGAGCGTCGCGGCCAGCTCGAGCACGGACCCCGACAGGAATGCCACGCGCAGCGTCTCCATGGTCGCCCGCCGGTAGCGCTCGCCGGCGTCGGCCAGCGACGCCGCCTCCGCGCGGCCGCGGTTGAACGCGCGCAGGGTCGGCAGCCCGCGCACCGTGTCGAGGAAGCGCACGGACAGCAGCCGCAGCGCGTGCCACCGCTCATCGGTGCGCCGCTCGGTGTGGCGCCCGATCAGCCACATGAAGACGGGGACGAGCGGCAGCGTCGCGGCCATGATCGCGGCGGACGCGAGGTCGGCGACGCCGGCCGCGACGAGCACCACGGGCGGGACCAGGCACGCAAGGACGACCTGCGGCAGGCAGCGCGCGAAGTAGGCCTCGAGCCGCTCGACGCCCTGTACGGCCGCCGCCGCGACCTCCCCCGCCTCGGTACCGTCGAGCGCCGCCGGCTGCGCGGTCAGCCGCCGCGCGACGAGCGCGAGGCGCAGCTCGGACAGCGCCGTCGACGCGGCCCGCCGCCCCGCCACCTCGAACCCCCAGGCGAGCGCCCCGCGCGCCGCGAAGGCGGCGACGAGCAGGACGAGCTCGGTCGCCACGTCCGCAACCGCGGCGCCCGCGAACGCGCGCGCGACGACGTGCGCCAGCAGCGCCGCCTGCAGTACGACCAGCAGGGCGGTGACGAGTCCGATCGCGACGTCCGTCCCGAGCAGCATCCGCGCCGAGCGGGCGGTGCGGAGGAGGCGCGGGTCGAGCACGCGCATCGCGCGAGGCTCAGTCCGTGTAGACCACCACGGTGCCGGCCAGGCAGTCGTGGAGCGCGCGCCGGCGCCGGTCGAAGAGGATCAGCAGGAAGCCGGCGCACAGCAGGATCCCCGACAGCAGGAGCAGGAGGACGCGGAAGAACGCGCGCCGAGGACTGGGCGGGCGGTTCTCGCCGGCCACCTGCACCTTGATGTCCAGCAGGCGGTTCCCCGGGGTCTCGCCGCTCGCCGACCAGAAGAACACGAAGTAGCCGATCGTCCACACGATGGCCAGCAGGCCGCCGAGGGCGTACAGCGCCGACTCGACCCCATTCGGGACGTCGAGGATCGAGAGCCCGGCCGCGACGACGACCCCGGTGAGGAACGCGACGCCGTTGATGATCCCGGCGTCGATCCCGAACGCGAGCGTCCGGCTCGCGAGCCCGGCGTACGGCGACACGGACACGGCATGGTCGCGACCGGCGGCAGCCGGGGCGAGCGGCTTCGCCGCCGGTGGCGGCGGCTCGGGGGCACGCGGCGGGTCGCGCGGGGGCGACACGCCGCCGACGACGCTCGCCTCGAGCGGGTCGGGATCGGCCATGGCGGACATCCCGGACCTAGGGCGCCTCGGGCGCGGGTAGCGAGCCGTTGGGGCCCGGGCCCTGCCGCCGGCGCCGGAACAACCGGTGCACGACGCGCTCCATCCCATCGTCGACGTGGCGCGTCTGATCTCGCACGTCGTCGGCGATCTGGTCGGCGAGGCCCATCCCCTGCTGGGTGATCGCCTCCGTGACGGCCTCGCTCTGGGAGATCTCGCCGATGAGGGTCCACAGCGCCGGCCTCTCGGGCAGCCGCGCCGCGGTGTCGTCCACCAACCGCGTGACCGCGTTCTCGACGAGCCTGCTCTCGATCACGCGGGTGACCAGCCGCTCCATCGCCGGGCTGTCGACCGCCGACTCGACGATGACCTCGAGCTCGGGGCCCTCGAGGACGCGGGCCGCGAGCCGCTCGGCGATGCCGTCGGCGAGCAGGCGCTCGGTGACGCGCTCGACCACGGCGAAGCGCACGAGGTCCTGCGCGACGACGTCGACGAGCTCGCCGCTCAGCGCCCGCGCCACCGACCGTTCGGCGACGTCGCTCGCCAGCACGCGCTCGACCGCCTCGTCCACGCGCGGGGACGCCAGCACGGCGTCGAGCGCCGCCAGCGCCGCGAGCTCGATCCGCTCGCGGAGCGCCCACTCCACCCGCCGCCCGGTGCGCGCCCCGGCGTCCGCGGCCGCGCCGGCGGTCATCCGCGCCGCCGTCCGCGGGGGGTACGTCGCCGCATGCCACAGCACCGTGACGATCACATCCCAGGAGCCTGCCCGCCTCCCCGCTGCCCCGCCTCACCCGAAACGGGTGACAGGCGGTTGATTCCACGACCCCACGGCGCCTGGCGGCGACCGCCGCCGCCACCGCCTAGGTCCCGCCGTCGAGCTGCGCGGTGTCGCCCTGCAGCAGCTTGGCCTTCTGGGTGCGGAACTCCTCCTCGTCGAGGGCGCCGGCGTCGCGCAGGCGCACGAGCCGCTCGAGCTGGTCGAGCTTCTCGGCCTCCGTGGGGGGACCGGTCACCGTCGCCGGAGTGTCCCCGGCCGGGGTATCTCCCCTACCGCCGAGATGCGGCGCCGCCGCCTGTCGCACGGAGGCCGTCCCCTGCGTTACGGAGTCGCGCGCGACCCGGGCACCCGACGAGGCGCGACCGCCGATCCAGCGCCCGCCCGCCTGGATGCGCTCCTGCCAGCGACCGAGCGCCGCCGCGCGGCTGGCGTCGGGGAACTCGCGGACGGTCTGGCGGCGCACGGCCTCGAAGCCGAGGGCGATCAGCACCACGAGAGCCAGCGCCAGCACCGGGTTGCGCGTCGCGGGCGTGGGCGACCACCACAGGATCCCGATCGCGAGGACGATCGCGAGGCCCGCGTAGGCGATCAGCGGATCGTGAAGGTAGGGCGCGAGCCCCCGCCGGATGGCCACCGCCGGCCGCATGGGCCCGGCGACCCAGGCGCCGAGGAACAGCAGCACGCCGTAGCCGATGAGCGCGACGGTCGCCTGGTGCAGCAGCGGCGTGATGATCGTCCACGCATTCTGGACCGCCGGTTCCAACGCCGCGGTCGTGGCGAACGAGTTGACGACCTCGTCCCCGGCCAGCTTGGTGACGACGAGCGAGGTGACGCCGGCCACCACGAGGCCGATCCCGTACAGGCGAGCGATCTGGCGGCGCCAACCGGGCGCGATCGCGAGCGCGATCCCGAACAGCGCCAGCGACCCGACCACCAGCCCGATGGCCAGGGGCTTGAGCAGCCGCACGATGTCCTGCGCCGCCGCGAGCTGGTCCGACTTGAGGACCGTGATCTGCCCCGCGTTCGGCGGGATCTTGGCCACGACGCGCCCGCCGACCCCGACGCGATCGGCGATCTGCACGAGCAGCGTGCGGGCGTCCAGCGTGACGACGCCGCCCTGGGTGGAGACGATCGGGCCGCCGCCCTCGACCACTTTCAGGAACGTCTCGTGCGCCGCGCGGTTGGCGTCCTCCCACGCCTGCTGCGCGCGGGGGCGCGCGAGCATCTGCCTCGAGGCGTTGTCCGCGAGGTTGCGCAGCGCGCCGGCCGCCGGGCCGGCGAGCGGCTGCAGGCGGGGTGGCAGCGCCGCCTGCAGCTCCGCCTGGACGTCGACGTTCGCGTACAGCTGGTCGACGAGGAAGTCGGCGACCTGATTGCGGATGACCGGGTCGGCGAGCATCTGGCTGCTCGTCTTCGTCCAGTTGTCCGTGTTGAGCAGCTGACGGTTCACCCACACGGCGAAGATGGCGATGAACGCCATCAGCGAGGCGAGGACGATCAGGGCGCGGGCGGTGTTCCGCCGCATGGCCTAGGAGCAGCCCACGTTCGAGAAGGACTCGTTGAAGCTGTTCTCGAGCTTCGTGGCCGCCGATCGCAGCGTCTTCTCGAGCCCTCCGCCGGCGATGCCGGAGACGAGGTCCCCCTGGATCTCCTTGACGTCGGACTCGAGCTGGTTCGTGGCCGATTGGACGTCCTTCTTGCGCTCGGCGCTCAGGTCGTTCCGGGCGCTGTCGATCTTCTGGAGGTCGTCGTCGATCGCCTCGAGGCTCGACTTGGCCGCCCCGACGCTGCTGATCGACGGCGACAGCCCCTTGATCGTCCGAGATCTCCTTCTTGATGTCGCTGCGTGCCGTGCAAACCGTGTCCTGGGCCTTCTGCTCCGAAGCCGACGTCGTCTTGGTGGCCTCCGGCGTCTGGGTCTCCGTCGCGGCGGCCGTGGGCTCCGCGGTCTTCTCGGAGGAGGACGACGAGCCCTCGTCGGAGGACCCGCCGCAGCCGGCGAGCACCAGGCACGCACCCACAGCGGCGATGACGAGGCGAAGGCTCATCGCGGCGACCGTACAGCGCGGTTCACGGGCTCCTCTAGTCCCAACCGGATGAGGCGGCGCCATGGTGCCGACCATAGATTCGCGGGCCATCGCACCGCAAGCGAAAGGAGATCGGATGGCGTCAATCGCGGACGACACCCACGACGCCCTCAAGGGCGTCTCGGCCGGCGACCTCGAGACCCTCGCGACCGTGATCGGGCTCCGCGAGGCCGAGCTCGAGCGCAGCGGGCTCGACGCGCGGACGTTCGCGCTCGTCAAGATCGCGGCGCTGATCGCCCTCGACGCGCCTCCCGGCGTCCTACGCCTGGCAGGTCGCCAACGCGCTCGACGCGGGCGCCACGCCGGAGGATCTCCTCGGCGTGCTCCATGCCGTCGCCCCGCAGGTCGGCGGCCCGAAGATTGTCGCCGCCGCGCCGGAGCTCATGGTGGCCATGGGGCTCGACCTCCCCGAGGGCGCGGGTTAGGAGGCGGGATGCCACTCATGCGACGGCGGCCCCTGCTGCGGGCCGCGGCGGTCGGCGGCGGGGCCTACGTGGCCGGCAAGCGCCGCCAGGCCTCCCAGGAGCGCGAGATGGACCAGGATGCGCGCCTCCAGGACCTCGAGGCGCAGCCCGCCCCGGCCGCGCCGGCGCCTCAGCCCGCCGCTGCGGCGCCCTCGTCCGGCGTCACGTCGGACATGATCGAGCAGCTCAAGCAGCTCGGCCAGCTCCACGAGCAGGGCGTTCTCACGGACGAGGAGTTCGCGCAGCAGAAGGCGAAGCTGCTCGGCAACTGACCGCACTCGAGGTCGTGGCCGCCCGCGGCGGCCACGACCCGCGCGGGTGACGCCCCCTCCTCCGGCGGGGGTGCCCACCCCTCGCCGGACACGGTGGCAGGCTCCCTTGCCCGCGTCTCCGCGACTCGGCGATGCTCGGCCGGATGACCGAGGTCTCCGCCGTGACCCGCCCGCTCCCCGCCGCGCCCGCCGGACCCGCGCCGGCGACGCTGATCGACGTGGCGGCCGCGCGCCGGCGCCGCCCGCCGCGCCTCCGCAGGCGGACGCTGCGCCGGGAGCGCCTCGTGCGCCGCCTGGCTCAGAGCGCCGACGTCCCGCTCGTGCTCGTCGTCGCGCCCGCCGGCTACGGCAAGACGACGCTGCTGTCGCACTGGGTGGGAGCCGAGCCGCGGACCGTCGGCTGGCTCACGGCCGACGAGGCCGACGACGACCCGAGCCGGCTGGTGACCGCGATCGCCCTGGCGCTCGGCCACGCCGGCGCCGCCGGCGACGGCCTGCGCGCGGTCCCCACCGGCGCCGCGGGGACGATGCTCGGCGAGCTCGCCCGCTCGCTGGAGGCGCGCGAGCGCCCGTTCGTGCTGGTGGTCGACGACGTCCACCGGCTGCGCTCCCCCGAGGCGCTGGCGGCGCTCGAGGCCGTCATCGGCGCCGTGCCGCCGGGCTCGCAGGTCGTGCTCGCCTCGCGCGAGGAGCCGGCGCTGCCCATCGGGCGGCTGCGGGCCGAGGGGATGCTCGTCGACCTGCGCGCGCGGGACCTGGTGATGAGCCGCCGCGAGGCGGCGCTGATGCTCGCCATGAGCGGCCTCGACCTCCCCGCCCAGGACGTGCTGGTGCTCCTGCAGCGCACCGAGGGATGGCCCGCGGGGCTCTACCTGGCGGCGCTCTCGCTGCGCGGCCGCCCGGACGTCCACCGCGCCGTCGCCCGCTTCGGCGGCGACGACCGGCTGATGGCCGACTACGTCCGGGAGGAGCTGCTCGGGACGCTCGCGGACGACGAGCGCGCCTTCCTGCAGCGCACGTCGATGCTCGACACGCTGTCGGGACCGCTGTGCGACGCCGTGCTGGAGAGCCGGGGCTCAGGCGTCGTGCTGCGCGACCTCTCCCGCTCCAACGTGCTCGTGGTCCCGCTCGACGACGTCGACACGACCTACCGGCACCATCCGCTCCTCGCCCGCATGCTGCAGGCCGAGCTGCGGCGCGCCGAGCCGGAGCGCGAGGTCGGGCTGCACCGGCGGGCCAGCGCCTTCTACGCGGGCGCCGGCGACGTCGACCGCGCCATCGGCCACGCGATCGAAGCCGGTGACGCGGCGGGCGCCGGCCGGCTGCTGTGGACGTGCGCGGGCGGCCACGTCCTGGACGGCCGCAACGCCGACGTGCAGAGCTGGCTCGCGCACTTCACGCCCGACCAGATCGCCGCCCATCCGACGCTCGCGCTCACCGCCGCGGCGAGCCACCTCGCCCGCGGCGACCGCGACCTCGTCGAGCACTGGACCGCCGCGGCCGAGCGCCGCGCCGGCGGCACGGACGCCGAGCCGGTCGAGGCCGGGGTGGCGATGATGCGGGCGGCGGTCGCCCGGGACGGCCTGGACCGCATGGTCGCCGACGCCGGGCGGGCGTACGCGCGCTTCGCCGAGGACAGCCCGTGGCGGTCGCTGTGCTGCCTGCTGCGCGGCGTGGGCGAGCACCTGCGGGGCGACGGGAGCGCGGGCCGGGCCCATCTCGAGGAGGGCGCCCGCCGCGGCGCGATCGCCGCGCCGAGCGTCCAGGTGCTCTGCCTCGCGCAGCTCGCCCTGATCGCGCTCGACGGCGGCGACTGGGAGCAGGCGCAGCTGCTCACGTCGCGGGCGCGGGCGCAGGTCGACTGGTCCGCGCTGGACGGCTACCCCACGCGCGCGCTGGTCTACGCGGTGTCGGCGCTCGTCCGCGCCCATCGCGACCGCGTCGAGGATGCCCAGGCGGACCGCCGCCACGCGACCGAGCTGCTGGCCACGCTGGTCGACTACGTCCCGTGGTACGAGGTCGAGACCCGCGTGGTGCTCGCCCGCGCGGCCCTGCGCCTCGGCGACGTGACCGGCACGCGGGCGCTGCTCGCCGAGGCCTCCCGCCGGCTCGCCCGGGTGGGCGACGCGGCGGTGCTACGGGCGGCGATCGACGAGCTCACCGCCCAGGTGGAGGCGTTCACGGTCACCGAGCTCGTCGGCCCGTCCTCGCTCACGACCGCCGAGTTGCGGGTCCTCGGGCTGATGCCGACGCATCTCTCGTTCCGGGAGATGGGGCGGCGCCTGCACGTCTCCGCGAACACGATCAAGACCCACGCGCACGCCGTATACCGCAAGCTCGACGTGGGCTCGCGCTCAGAGGCGGTCATCCGCGCCCGCCAGATGGGCCTGCTGGACGTCGAGGCGTAGGCGCGCGGCCCCGGCGCGCCGCTCAGCACTCCGAGCGCGACCGCCCCGGGACCCCGAAGTCGTCAGGGCCGATCAGGTCGCGGTGGAGCGCCGTGGCGAACGTGCGCGTCTCCACCTCGAGGCGCTCGCGCTCGGTGCGCCGCAGCGCCTCCTCCATCTCGGACCGCTGCTTGTCGAGCCGCCGCTCATAGGCGTCGGCCGCCCACACGGACACGTCGAGCTCGCGCGTGGTCTCGCACTGACCGCAGGCCAGCACGACGCGGGCGTGAACGCCGTCCTCGTGGATGTCCATCCGCGACGCGCTGACCGCCTCGGCCCGGCACAGCGGGCAGCGACGCAATCTCGGGGCCTCGCGTCTGAACACGGACACAACCCTCCCAGATCCCGGCGCCGCTCGCTCATCCCATCCGCATGAGTTGCGAAGAATTCGAGGAGCGCGACCACGACCAGCACGCCCGGACGCACCGACACGATCGCGCCGGCCAGGCGCTCGCCTGCTGCGGTGGGCCGCCCCGTGGAGAAGACGGTGGTGGACGCCGCCATCGGCGAGTCGCCGCTCGACTCGCTGACGAGGGACTCGTAGCGGTCCGGCGGCGGGATCCGCGGGTGCATGGCGCCGACCTGGGTACCCGCTCCCCGCCTCATCCGAAGAGGATGGTGCCGCGCGGGCGACACCGACGTAGCTTCGCGCCGCCATGGGTACGCCGGCCACCCCGCCCGCCTCCGCGCCGTCGCCGCCGTCGCCGCCCTCGCCGCGCGAGTACATGCTCGTGCTCGTCGTCGCGGCGGCGCTCGGGCTCCCCGCCGGGATCGCCGCGGCCGGCCTCATGTGGGCGATCAGCGGCATCACGGACGTCGTCTGGACCGACATCCCCGACGCCATAGGCTGGAGCTCGCCCGCCGCGTGGTACGTGGTGCTGGTACCCGGGTTGGCCGGACTGCTCGTGGCGCTCACGTTCAAGCTGCCGGGTCATGGCGGCCATCCCGCCACCGGGGACCTGGGTCTCGACGCGCTCGGCCCCATCCAGGTGACGAGCGCGCTCGCGGCCGCACTCGCCTCGCTCGGGTTCGGCCTCGTGCTGGGACCCGAGGCGCCGCTCCTGGCCCTCGGGCTGACCGCCGGGCTGGTCGCGTCGCGGGCGCTGCGATCCGAGACGTCTCCGCGCCAGCTGATCGTCCTCGCGGGGGCGTTCGCCACGATCAGCACGGTGTTCGGCGGCCCGCTGCCCGCAGCGCTGCTGCTGTTCGAGATGGCCGCCCTCAAGGGGCTCGTCCCCGCCAAGTCGCTCGGCGCGGCGCTGGTCCCCGGCTTCCTCGCCTCCGGCACGGCGGCGCTGGCGTTCACCGGCGTCGACCACTGGCCGGGCGTCAAGGAGACCGTGCTCGCGCTGCCGTCGCTGCCGAACTACCCGAGCGTGCGGCTCGCGGACATCGCGTGGTGCGTGGTCCTCGCCCTCGCGGTCGGCCTCCTCGTGGCCGCCGCCCGCCGGTCCGCGCGCGAAGCGGCCGCCGGCTGGAAGCGCCCCCCGGTGCTGATCCTCGTGGCCGGCGGTCTCGCGGTCGGCGCGCTCGCCGCGGTATTCCGGGCCATCGCCGACGAGCCGGTCGACCTCGTGCTCTTCTCGGGCGCCGAGGCGCTCGGGTCCTACGTCGCCGAGACCTCCGCCGGCGTGCTCGCGCTCCTGGTCATCGTCAAGGGCGCCGCGTACGCGATCTCGCTCGCCGCCGGCTTCCGCGGCGGGCCGACCTTCCCGGCGGTGGCGCTCGGCGTGGCGCTGGCGGTGCTCGGCTCGCTCGTCCTGCCGGGCTTCGACCTGACCCCCGCGGTCGTCGCCGGCGTCGCGGCCGGCGCGGCCGCCGCGCTGCGGCTGCCGATCTTCGGCGCGCTGCTGGCCTTCGTGATGGCCGGCGCGGTCGCCGGCGAGACGGTCACGCTCGCGGTGATCGCCTCCGTGATCGGCTGGCTGGCGGCCGAGGCCGTCAACCGCGACCGTGGGTCCGCGGGCGAGGCGGGCGGCGCCGCCGCCGCGGCGCCTCGCAAGGCGGCCCACGTGTGAGCGCCGCGAAGACCGGGTCGTCCGAGCGCGAGGTCCGGGAGCGCTACGGCCTGCTCCTCGTCGTCCTCGTGGCCTCCTTCGGGATCCAGGGCATCGCCCCCGAGGGCACCGTGTGGCGGGGCGTCGTGACCGTCCTGCTGGGCGCCGCGTCGCTGATCGCGTTCCGCGCCGCGGACATGCCCGCCCGCCGGTTCCGGATCGCCGCCGCGCTGGTCGCCGCGGTCGTCGGCGCGGCGATCGTCGCGCTCGTGGCGGGCGACAACCGGCTGGCGGCGGCGTTCACCGGGGTGGCCAACGCGCTGCTCGTCGGGCTCGCCCCGCCCTCGATCGTCATCGGCGTCGTGCGCAGCATGCGCGCGCACGGCGCGGTGACCGTCGCGGCGCTGTACGGCGCGCTGTGCCTCTACCTGCTGCTGGGCATGTTCTTCGCGTTCGTCTACGGCGCCATCGACCAGATCGGGGGCGAGCCGTTCTTCGCCGGCGGCATCGACGCCACGCCCGCGCAGCTCGATCTACTTCAGCCTCACGACGCTCACGACCGTCGGCTACGGCGACCTCACCGCGGCGAGCAACCTCGGCCACACGCTCTCCGTGACCGAGGCGCTCGTCGGTCAGATCTACCTCGTGACGGTGGTCTCGGTCGTGGTGGCGAACCTCGTGCCGCGCCGCCGGCTCGACCACTGACGCGGGAAATCATCCCCATGGGGTGATGGTCGAGGCGGCGCGATCAGGTTCCGTATCCCGGACAGCGACTCGAGAAGGGAACCAGCGGATGGCCACCACAACCAGCCCTCGGGCGGAGGCCGCGACCACCCCGGAAGGGTCCGACGCCTCGCGGCCCTGCGACGTGCTCGTCGTCTTCGGCATCACGGGGGACCTCGCGAAGGTGATGACGTTCCGGTCGCTCTACCGGCTCGAGCGACGAGGTCTCCTCGACTGCCCGATCGTCGGCGTGGCGGTCGACGACTGGAGCGCAGCCGACCTGCGCAGCCACGCCCGCGCGGCGATCGCCGCCGGCGAACCGGTGGACGAGGCGACCTTCGAGCGCTTCGCGGGGCGCCTCTCCTACGTTCAGGGCGACTTCGGCAAGCCGGAGACGTACGACCGGGTCGCCAAGGCGATCGGCGGCGCACGCCAGCCGGTCTTCTACCTCGAGATCCCGCCGTTCCTGTTCGGCACCGTCGTCGCCGGGCTCGCGAACGCGGGGCTGACCGAGAACGCCAGGGTCGTGGTCGAGAAGCCGTTCGGGCACGACCTCGCCTCCGCGCGGGAGCTCAACGCGACGATCCACGAGCACCTGGACGAGTCCCAGCTGTACCGGATCGACCACTTCCTGGGGAAGATGGGGCTCGGGGAGATCCTCTACCTGCGGTTCGCGAACATGATGTTCGAGCCGATCTGGAACCGCAGCCACGTCGAGAGCGTGCAGATCACGATGGCCGAGGCGTTCGGAGTCGAGGACCGCGGCCACTTCTACGACCCGGTCGGCGCGCTGCGCGACGTCGTGGTCAACCACCTCATGCAGGTCGTCGGTGCCGCCGCGATGGAGCCGCCCTCGAGCGGCGACCCCACGATCCTCAAGGACGCGCTGTGCGCGGTGTTCCGGGCGATGCCGGACGCCGACCCGGCGCACTACGTCCGCGGCCAGTACGACGGCTACCGCACGATCGCGGGCTGCGCCGCGGACTCCAAGACGGAGACCTACGCCGCCCTGCGCCTCGAGATCGACAACTGGCGCTGGGCCGGGGTGCCGTTCTACATCCGCACCGGCAAGTGCCTGCCGATCACGCAGACCGAGCTACGGCTCGTGTTCCGCCGCCCGCCGCGCCTCGGCTTCCGCATGGACGCGCGCCTGCCGGAGCCCGACCAACTCGTGATCCGCCTCGACCCCACCACCGGCATCCAGATGCTGGTCGAGGCGCAGCGCGGCACCACGGTCCAGGCCGAGCAGATCTCGCTCGACATGGAGTTCGCGGAGGAGGGAGGCGAGGGCCCGACGCCCTACGAGGTGCTCATCCACGCCGCGATGGTCGGCGACAGCACCCGCTTCAAGCGCCAGGACGGCGTCGAGGAGACCTGGCGCGTGCTGGAGCCGCTGGTGGACGGCCCCCCGGCGATCCACCCGTACGCCAAGGGATCGTGGGGGCCCGCCGAGGCCGACAAGCTCCTCGCCGGGCACGGTCGCTGGCACGATCCGTGGGTGGGGTCATGAGCGCCGCCGGGCCGGACGCCGGCGTCGCCGACGGCGCCAAGCCGCTCCCCGCCACCCAGGCGCAAAGCGCCGCGGCGCCCTCACCGTTCCCGCCGATCGCCGAGTACGCCTTCCTCTCCGACTGCCACACCGGCGCGCTCGTGGCGCCGGACGGCGCGATCGACTGGCTGTGCGTGCCCCGCTTCGATGCCCCGAGCGTGTTCGGCACCCTCCTGGACCGGGGGGCCGGGATGTTCCGGCTGGGGCCCTTCGGCATCAACACCCCGACGGCGCGCCACTACGAGCCGGGGACCAACGTGCTCGTGACCACGTGGCACACCCAGACGGGTTGGATCGAGGTCCGCGACGCGCTGATCATGGGCCCGCGTCGCCACGAGGACACGGTCACCCCGCACACCCGGCCGCCGACCGACGAGGACGCCGAGCACCTGCTCGTGCGCACTGCGACCTGCCTCGAGGGCAGCGTCGAGGTCGAGCTGGTGTGCGAGCCCGGCTTCGACTACGGGCGCACCCTGGCCGAGTGGTCGATCGAGGACGACCTGCACACCGCCGACGCCACGGGCGCGGGCCAGACCATCCGGCTGCGCACGGACATGTATCTCGGCGTGGAGGGCGCCCGCGTGCGCGCCCGCCACGAGCTCCACGAGGGCGAGCAGCTCTTCTGCTCGCTGTCGTGGGCCGAGGAGCTCGCCTCGCCGCAGGATGCCGAGGATGCGTCGGCGCGCCTCGAGACCACCACGCGCTACTGGCGCGGCTGGCTCGCGCGCGCCCGGAACCCCGACCACCGCTGGCGCGAGCCGATCCAGCGCTCCGCGCTCGTGATCAAGGGCCTGACCTACATGCCGACCGGCGCCACGGTGGCCGCGCTCACCACCTCGCTGCCCGAGACGCCCGGCGGCGAGCGCAACTGGGACTACCGCTTCACCTGGATGCGCGATACGACGTTCACGCTGCAGGCGCTGCACTACCTGAACCTGGACTGGGAGGCCGACGAGTTCATGCAGTTCGTCGCCGACGTCGAGGCCAACCAGGACGGGGCGCTGCAGATCATGTACGGGATCGACGGCCGCCGCGACCTCACGGAGACGACTCGCGACGACCTCTCCGGCTACGCCGGCGCGCGGCCCGTGCGGGTCGGCAACGGCGCCTTCGACCAGCGCCAGAACGACGTGTTCGGCGCCGTGCTCGACTCGGTGCTGCTGCACACGCGCCGCAGCCAGCGCCTTCCGCGCCGCCTGTGGCCGATCGTCCAGAGCCAGGCCGAGTGCGCCATCCGCGTGTGGCGCGAGCCCGACCAGGGGATCTGGGAGGCGCGCGGCGAGCCGCAGCAGTACGTCTCCTCCAAGCTCATGTGCTGGGTCGCGCTCGACCGCGCGGCCAAGCTGGCCGAGATCCGCGGCGACCGGGACCTGCGCGCGCAATGGGAGGCCGTCGCGGAGGAGATCCGCGCGGACATCCTCGAGCACGGCGTCGACGACCGGGGCGTCCTTCGCCAGCACTACGCGACCGATGCCCTCGACGCCTCCACGCTGCTGGCGGCGATCTTCGGCTTCCTCCCCCACGACGACGAGCGCCTGCGTGCCACCGTGCTCGCGATCCGCGACGAGCTGACCGAGCACGGCTTCGTCCTGCGCTACAAGACCGGCGAGACCGACGACGGCCTGTCCGGCAAGGAGGGCACGTTCCTCATCTGCTCGTTCTGGCTCGTCTCGGCGCTGGCGGTCGTAGGCGAGCTCCAGGGCGCGCGGGACCTGATGGAGCGCCTGCTCCGCATCGCCTCGCCGCTCGGCCTCTACGCGGAAGAGTTCGACGCCGACACGGGACGCCATCTCGGCAACTTCCCGCAGGCGTTCTCCCACCTCGCGCTGATCGAGGCGGCGGGCCGCATCGTCCTCGCCGAGCGCCTGGAGGAGCTCGGCTCATGAGCGCCTACGACGTGATCGTGATCGGCACCGGGGCCGGCGGCGGCACGCTCGCCCGGCGCCTCGCGCCGTCGGGGAAGCGCATCCTGCTGCTCGAGCGGGGCGACTGGCTGCCGCGCGAGCCGGCGAACTGGTCGGCCCGCGACGTCTTCATCGACAACCGCTACGTGTCCCCCGACACGTGGTTCGACGCCGAGGGCAAGCCCTTCCAGCCACAGGTCCACTACCACGTCGGCGGCGCCACCAAGATGTACGGCGCCGCGCTGTACCGCCTGCGCGAGGAGGACTTCCGCGAGCTGCGCCACCACGACGGCATCTCGCCCGCCTGGCCGATCGGCTACGACGACCTCGAGCCCTTCTACACCGAGGCCGAGCGGCTCTACCAGGTGCACGGCGCGCGCGGCGAGGACCCCACCGAGCCGCCCGCCAGCGCGCCCTACCCGTTCCCCGCGGTGTCGCACGAGCCGCGCATCCAGCAACTCGCCGACGACCTCGCGGCGGCCGGCCATCACCCGTTCCACGCCCCCTGCGGCGTCATGCTCGACGAGAGCAACATGCCCTACAGCCGCTGCGTCCGCTGCGGCAGCTGCGACGGCTTCCCGTGCGTCGTGCACGCCAAGTCCGACGCCGAGGTCCTCGGCGTGCGGCCGGCGCTCGAGCACGCGAACGTGACGCTCGAGACGAACGCCGAGGTCGTCCGCCTCGAGACCGACGCGGCGGGCTCGACGGTCACGGGGGTGGTGGTCCGGCGCGGCGGCAACGGCACGACCGAGACCTACACCGGCGACATCGTCGTGGTCTCCTGCGGCGCCGCCAACTCCGCCCGGCTGCTGCTGGCCTCGGCGAGCGACGCGCATCCGGCCGGCCTCGCCAACGGGTCCGACCAGGTCGGGCGCAACTACATGTTCCACAACAGCCAGGCCGTGCTCGCGCTGTCCAAGGACGAGAACCCGACGGTGTTCCAGAAGACCCTCGGCGTCAACGACTTCTACTTCGGCGACGACGAGGCGGACTACCCGCTGGGCAACATCCAGATGGTCGGCAAGTCCGTGGCCGACATGTACCGCGGCGAGAAGCCGCTGCAGACCCGGCTGGCGCCGCAGCACTCGCTCGAGGAGATCGCCCGGCACGCGATCGACTTCTGGCTCTCGACGGAGGACCTCCCGGTCGCCGACAACCGGGTGACACTGAACGCCGACGGCCAGATCCGGCTGAGCTACACGCCGACCAACGACGTCCCCAAGCAGCAGCTCTACCACCGCCTCAAGGGGCTGCTCGCCCACCTCGGGATGGACCAGCGCCATCTCGTCCCGCGCCACACGTACCTCAAGAACGAGATCCCGCTGGCGGGCGTGGCGCACCAGGCGGGTACGTGCCGCTTCGGCTCCGACCCCGCGACCTCGGTGCTCGACACGGACTGCCGGGCGCACGAGGTCGACAACCTCTACGTCGTCGACACGAGCTTCTTCCCGAGCATCGGCGCGGTGAACCCCGCGCTGACCGCGATGGCGAACTCCCTGCGGGTCGGCGACCACCTCCTGGAGCGCCTGCGATGACCGAGGGCAACGGACAACGGCACGTGGTCATCGTCGGTGGCGGCTTCGCCGGCATCGGCTGCGCGCGGCGGCTGGCCAAGCACGACACGGTCCGCGTCACGCTGATCGACCGCAACAACTACCACCAGTTCCAGCCGCTGCTCTACCAGGTGGCGACCTCGCAGCTCGCGGCGGCCGACGTCGCGTTCTCGCTGCGCAAGCTCTTCCGCGAGCACCCGAACGTCGACGTGAAGCTGGCCGACGTGGCCGCGGTCGACCCGCACACCCGCACGGTGACGGCGACCGACGGGCAGTCGTGGACCGGGGACGCGGTCGTGCTGGCGGCCGGCTCGCAGCCGAACTTCTTCCGCACCCCGGGCGCCGACCGCCACACGTTCCCCCTCTACGACCTCGACCAGGCGATCCGGCTGCGCACGCGCATCCTCAGCCTGTTCGAGGACGCCGACCGCAGCCCCGGGCTGATCGACCGCGGCGCGCTGAACTTCGTCGTGGTCGGCGCGGGCGCGACGGGCGTGGAGGTCGCGGGGGCGCTCGCGGACCTCGTCCACGACACGATGAGCGTCGAGTACCGGGACCTCGCGGTGTCGGCCGCCCGCATCCACGTGGTGGACCTCGGCCATTCGCTGCTGGCCCCGTTCTCGGAGGGCGCGCACGCCTACGCGGCCAAGGTGCTCCAGCGCAAGGGCGTGCGGACGCACCTCGGCACCGCGGTGACCGAGGTCACCGCGAGCCAGGTCAGCCTCGCCGACGGCACCGTGATCCCGACGCACTGCGTCGTCTGGGGCGGCGGGATCAAGGCCGCGCCGCTGGCCGGAACGTCGGGGCTCCCGGTCGGCCGAGGCGGGCGCGTCGACGTGCAGGGCGACCTCGGCATCGAGGGCGCGCCGGGCGTCCACGCGGTCGGCGACGTCGCCAACATCCCCGGCCCGCAGGACAGCCCCCACCCGCAGCTCGGCTCGGTGGCGCTCCAGAGCGGCCAGGCCGCCGCCGACAACGTCCTCGCCGACTTCGCCGGCCGTCCGCGCAAGCCGTTCCACTACCGGGACAAGGGCATCATGGCCATGATCGGCCGCGGCGCCGCGGTGGCCGAGGTGGGCGCGCATCGCCACGAGCTGCACGGGGCGATCGCGTTCGCGGCGTGGCTGGGTGTGCACGCGTCGTTGATGACCGGCGTGCGCAACCGCATCGACGCGTTCGTCTCGTGGGGCTCGGACTCCTTCTCGAGCGCCCGCGGTCCGCAGCTGCTCGACCGCTCCGACGAGGCGCGGATCGACTGGGAGGAGGAGGAAGCCGTGGCCACGGGCACGGGCACGAGCCGGGTCGTGACCTTGACGTCCTCCCGTTCGCGCTGACCGACGGCCTACCATGTGCTCCGCGCGCCTCGACGCGGAGGGATCCGCAGCCCGTCAAGGCGTCCGCCCAGCGGGCGGGGACCCCGACGGCCGAGTAGCGCCGTCCGTGCCCGCGAACGAGAGCGAGAGCCCGTCCGCGGCTGTGGCGACGATGCGCGCGCCCGCGGCGAACCCTCGCTCCATCTCCTCGTAGCTGGGCAGCAGCCCGGCCTCGTTCTGGGGCGGCAGCAGGTCGATCCTCCGCGAGCCCGGAGCCAGGCGGTACACGTGGTCGTGGCCGAGCTCGACCCGCAGCTCGGCGGCGGCGATAGCGTTGAAGTCGTCGTTGCCGGTCAGCAGCAGCGCGTCGGTGACCTCCTCGAGCTCGGCCTCGCGGCTGACGGCGTCGACCATCATCCGGCCCTGGTCGGCGTCGAACCCCGCGGCCCGGGCGGCGGACTGCTCGCCGGCGTCCCCGGTCCAGAGGCGGACGCCGACCCCCGCCGCGCGGAGCGCGTCCGCGACCGCCCGCGCCCACGCGTGGCCGCCCACGATGAGCACCAGGGTGCCCCCCTCCCCGGCCACGCCGAGCCGGCGGGCGACCGGCACGCCGGTGAACCCGTAGACGAGGACGGTCCCGAAGATCGCGACGAACACGATCGGGAGGATCAGCCCGGCATCCGGCACCCCCTTCTGCACGAGCTGAAGGGAGAACGCGGACGCCGTCGCCCCCGCCACGATGCCGCGGGGCGCCATCCAGGCCACGAACGCGCGCTCGCGCGGCGTCAGCGAGGAGCGCCACGTGGCGAGCGCGACGGCGAGCGGCCGGATCACGAGCACCATCACGGCCACGAGGGCGAGCGCGTCGGGCAGCACCGCCTCGACCTCTTCCGGCGACACCGACGCCGCGATCAGGACGAACAGCACGCCCACCAGCAGCTGCACGAGCGTCTGTTGGAACTCGAGCATGAGCGAGATGTCGATCCGCCGCTGGTTGGCGAGCACCATGCCGAGCGCGGTGGTGGCCACGAAGCCCGAGTCGTCGCGGATGAGGTCGGCGCCGACGAGCGCGCCGGCGACCACCGCGAGCGTGATCGGCACCGCCTGCCGCGGCGCGTGCTGCTGGGACTCGCGCAGCAGCACCCACAGCACGCCGGCCGCCACGGCGGCGACCGCGAGCCCGACGCCGATGCTCGCCAGCATCTCGCCCGGGTGCCAGCGCCCGGTGCTGGCCGAGCTGACGGCGTGGAAGACGACCACGCCGAGCAGCGCGCCGATCGGATCGACGAGCACGCCCTCCCACGTCAGCAGCGACCGCACGCGGCGCGCCGGGCGGATGAACGCGAGCAGCGGCAGCACCACGGTCGGACCCGACACCACGAGGATCGCCCCGAGGAGGATCGCCACCCGCGCGTCGAGGCCGCCGAACAACACGCTCGCAGCGCCTGCGACCGCCGCGCACGTCACGAGCACCCCGACCACGACGAGGCGGATCACCAGCGGGTGCTGCTCGGGCGCCACCCCGGCGAACGACAGCCGCAGCCCTGCCTCGAAGAGGATGATCCCGACCGCGATCGACACGAACGGCTGGTAGAGGTCGCCCAGCAGCGCGTCCGGCTGCACCACGTCGGTGGCGACGCCGGCGAGGAAGCCCACCGGCAGGAGCACGACGATGGCGGGGAGCCGCAGGAGCCGGGCCGTCAGCTGGCTCCCTACCGCGAGGACCAGCACCAGACCGAGGCCCAGCAGCACGTCGTCGCTCGACACGCACCGACCCTACGGCCGGCGCGGCCGCCCGGCGTCACCCGAACGAGATGGTGTCGGCGAGCAGCTCCATGAGCAGCCCGTCGTGCCAGCCGTCGCCGCCGGCGTCGCGCTCGTACTGGTGCATCACGCCCACCGGCCGGAACCCCGCCTTCTCGTAGGCGCGGATGGCGGCGGCGTTGGCCGCCGCGGGATCGATCGTGATGCGGTGGTGGCCGCGCTCCTCGACGAGGTGGCGCGCCACGCGGCGCACCGCCTCGGTGCCGAGGCCGCGGCCGTGCAGGGCGGGATCGAGGAAGAGGTCGATGCCCGCGTGGCGATACTTGGGCTCGGGCTCCTCCCAGTACTGGATCATGCCCCCGACCGCGCCGTCGACCTCGATCGCCAGGCGGGTCGCGTCGGGCTCGTCGGTCCACGGGAAGCCCTCGTCGGGGGCGTCCCACCAGATCGCGACCTCGGGCGTCTCCAGGATGCGCCGCAGCTCCGCCTCGTCCCCCGGCGCGAGCGGGCGGAGGACGAGGTGCGGGTGAGCGGTCAGCAGCGCCGCAGCCACGCGCCGTCGTCGGGCTTGGCGGGCGAGACGTCGATGCGCTTGAAGGCGGGCCGGTCCTCGGGGACGAGGTCGGAAAGGGCGTGGCGGATGCGGCGCAGTGTCTGGAACATGGTGATCCCGTTCTCCAAGGGGGCGGAATGCGACGACGACAGAGACTCTCCCGCAAGGCCGGGCATTCCAACACCGGGCCACCCCTCCAGTGCAAGTGCGGTTTGCCACCTGACCCGCCGGGTCAGCCCGCCCGCGGGACCGGGCCGGCCGCCGCTCGCCAGCGAGTATGTTCGGCACGGTGATGTCGCCCGGCGAGACGCGAGCCCGCTTCCCGCTGCTGCTCTCCCCCTTCGAGCTGCGGGGCCGGCCGCTGCGCAACCGCATCGTCTCCACCCCGCACGCGACCGGCTGGGGTCACGACGGTTCGCTCGCGCGGTCGGAGGTCGACTACCACGTGCGCAAGGCCGCGGGCGGCTGCGGGCTCGTCATGACGTTCGGCTCGGCGTCGGTCGACCCGACCACCGCCGCGTCCTACGGCTCGGTCGCGCTGTGGGACGAGGCCAACGAGCCGGCCCTGCGGGCGCTGGCCGACGGCGTCCACGAACACGGGGCGCTGTGCATCGCGCAGATGACGCACATGGGCCGGCGCGGGCACTCGAAGGAGTCGGGGATCCCGCTCCGCGCGGCCTCCGACCTCCCGGAGCCGGTGCACCGCGAGACGCCGGTCGCGCTGGAGGCGGACGAGATCCCGGCGATCGTGGAGCGCTTCGCGGCGGCGGCGCAGCGTCTCGAGCGCTGCGGCTGGGACGGGTGCGAGGTCACCTCGTTCGGCGGCCACCTGATCGAGCAGTTCTTCGACCCCGCCGTCAACACGCGCACCGACGCCTACGGCGGCAGCTTCGAGAACCGGCTGCGCTTCGCGCGCGAGGTGCTCGCGGCGGTGCGCGGGGCCGTCTCGGAGCACATGGTCGTCGGCTTCCGCATGACCGTCGACCAGCGCCTGGCGGGCCACCTGGCGCCGGAGGAGCTGCGCGAGATCGGCGCCGCGCTGTGCGCCGGCGGCGCGATCGACCTGCTCAGCGTGAGCGGCGGCACCGGCGCCACGCCGCTCAGCCAGGCCGCCACCGTCGCCCCCGACGAGCTGCCCGAGGGCGTCTACAACGAGCTCGCCGGCGCGATGCGCGCCGCGGTGCCGGTGCCGGTGCTCGTCGCCGGGCGGATCCTCGACGGGCCGGCCGCGGAGCGCTGCCTGCGCGAGACGGGGGTCGACCTCGTGGCGATGACGCGCGCGTTGATCGCCGACCCCGACCTGCCGCGGCGCCTCGCCGGCGGCGCGCGCATACGCCCGTGCATCAGCATCAACGAGGGCTGCATCGGGCGCCTCTACAGCGGGCTGCCGCTGTGGTGCTCGGTCAACCCGGCGATCCGCGAGCCGGAGCTCGAGTCGCTCGTCCCCGCCGACCGCTCGCGCCGGATCATCGTCGTCGGCGGCGGCGTCGCGGGGCTCGAGGCCGCGCGCGGCGCAGCCCGCCGCGGCCACGACGTGACGCTGTTCGAGCGCCGCGCCGAGCCGGGAGGCCGCGCGGTGCTGGCGGCGGCGCGGCGCGGGCGCCGGCGCTGGTCGCTGTACCTCGACTGGCTGCGCGCGGAGGTGGCGGACGCGGGCGTCGAGCTGCGCCTGGGGACCGACGCCGACCCCGACCTGATCCTCGGCGAGCGGCCCGATGCGGTGGTGCTCGCCACCGGCTCGGAGCTCCGCCCCGAGGCGGTGCCGTCCGGCCCGCTGCCGGTCCGCGACGCCGACGCCCTGCTCGAGCACGGCGTCCCGCGCCCGGTGCGCGACCGCCCGTGGGAGGCGATGATCGTCGACGACGAGGCCGGCTTCAGCGCCCCGACGGTCGCCGAGGCGCTCGTCGAGCGCGGCTGGCAGGTCGAGATCGTCTCGGCGCTCACCAGCGTCGGCGCCGGCATCGACCCCACCCAGCTGCCGTTCGTGCTCGCCCGCCTCGACCGCGCCGGCGTGCGGCTGAGCCCCAACCTCGAGTGCCTGGCCGGCGAGGCCGCCGGGGTCATCCTCCGCCACGTCTACAGCGGTGAGCGCGTCCACCGCCACGCGGTCGCGCTGATCGTCATCGCCGGCCACCGGCGCGGGGTCACCGACCTGCGCGCGCCGCTGCTCGAGGCCCTGCCGCAGCTCGAGCTGCACGTGGTCGGCGACGCGCTGTCCCCGCGGACGCTGCTCGACGCGGTCGCCGAGGGCGCCCGGGCCGGCGCCACGGCCGCGGCGGGCCGCGCCGTGACGGCGCCGTCCGCCCCCGTCGCCTGAGCGGGCTACCGGGCAGCCGGTAGTCCAGGAGTCCCACTGCCCGGCTGGTGGCGCGGGCCCGCTCCCGCGAGCGTTCGGACGTCCGATAGGACCCGCGAGAACGGAGGCAGAGATGAGCTCACGCACCCTCACCGAGCGCCTGGCCCGCGCCAGCGCACGCCGCCGGTGGCTGGTGATCGGGGCTTGGGCGCTCGCCGTCCTCGCCTCCGCGGCGGCGATCGCCGGCTTGCTCGGCTCGTCGCTGACCACCGAGGACGACTTCACCGGGAGCCCCGAGTCCGTGCGGGCCCAGCGGATCCTCGACCGCGCGTTTCCGTCCGACGGCGCGGACCGCGGCTTCGAGGTCGACGAGGCGGTGCTCGTGACCTCGCCCGGGCTGACCGCGGAGGATCCGCGCTTCGAGCGGCGGCTGCGGACGCTGGCCGCCGGCCTGCGGTCGGCGGGGGCGGGCGAGGTCCGGCCCGGGCCGGTGTCGCGCGACCGCCACAGCGCGATGCTCCTCGTCGAGCTACGCGGTGACGTCGAGCCGGTCGTCGACCGTGTCGTCGCGGCGAACGGGCAGGACGGCTTCCGCACGCTGATCGCGGGCGAGGAATCGATCGACGAGGACTTCAGCCGCGCCGCCGACGAGGACCTCGCGCGCGGCGAGTTCTTCGGCCTCTCACTCGCGCTGGTCGTGCTCGTCGTCGTCTTCGGCGGCGTGGCGGCCGCGATCGTGCCGATCGCGGTGGCGATCGCCGGCATCGTCGTGGCGCTGGCGGTCGCCGCGCTCATCGGCCAGGCGTTCGTCCTGAACTTCATCGTCGTCAACGTGCTGGTGATGATGGGGCTGGCGGTCGGGATCGACTACTCGCTGTTCGTGGTCTCGCGCTTCCGCGAGGAGCGCCGCGCGGGCCGCGTCGGTCCCCGACGCGGTCGCGGTCGCGGGCGCCACGGCGAGCCGCGCGGTGCTGTTCTCGGGCGCGACGGTGGTGCTCGCGCTGGTCGGCATGTTCCTCGTGCCCCAGACGATCTTCCGCTCGATCGCCGCGGGCGCGATCGCCGTCGTCCTCGTCTCGGTGCTCGCGGCGCTGACGCTGCTGCCGGCCGTGCTGGCCGTCCTCGGCGACCGCCTCGAGCGCCTGCGCGTCCCGCTGCTCGGCCGCCGCGAGGGCGGCGGCGTGTGGTCGCGGGTCGCCGCCGTCTCGCTGCGCCGCCCGGCGATCAGCCTGGTCGCGGGCGTCGCGGTGCTCGTCGCGCTGGCGGTCCCGTACGCCGGGATCCACACCGGCAACGCCGGCGTCGCGACGCTGCCGGAGTCCTTCCAGACCCGGGCGGCGTACGACGCGGCCGAGAAGGCGTTCGGCCCGCAGGGCATCGCGACCGCCGAGATCGCGGTGCAGGCCGAGCGGACGCCGCGAGGTGCGCGCCGCCGTCGAGCGGCTGCGCGACGGCGTGGCGCGCGATCCCGACTACGGCCGCACGAGCGTCGAGGTCGCGCGCGGCGGCGGCGTGACGCGGATCACCGTGGCGGTCGACGGCGACGTGGTGGGCAAGCGGGCCACCCGCGCGATCCGCGACCTGCGCGAGCGCTACGTGCCGCGCGCCTTCGCGGGCACCGGCGCCACGGCGCTGGTCGCCGGCGAGCCGGCGCGCGAGCTCGACTTCGCCGAGCTCGCCGACGCGCGGCGGCCGCTCGTCTTCGCCTTCGTGCTCGGGCTGAGCTTCGTCGTCCTCGTGGTCGCCTTCCGCTCCGTGGTGATCCCGCTGACCGCGATCGCGACCAACCTCCTCAGCGTCGGCGCGGCCTACGGCCTGCTCGTGCTCGTCTTCCAGCACGGGGTCGGCGCCGACCTCCTGGGCTTCCAGCGGGCCGGGACCGTCGAGGCGTGGCTGCCGCTGTTCCTGTTCACGATCCTCTTCGGCCTCTCGATGGACTACCACGTGTTCCTGCTCAGCCGGATCCGCGAGCGCTACCTGACCACGCGGGACACCGTCGAGAGCGTCGCCTTCGGCGTGAGCACGACCGCGCGGCTGATCACCGGCGCGGCGCTGATCATGGTCGCGGTCTTCTTCGGCTTCGCCACCGGGCAGCTCGTGATGTTCCAGCAGATGGGCTTCGGGCTGGGTGCCGCGGTCCTGATCGACGCGACGCTCGTGCGCTCGGTGATCGTGCCCGCCGCGATGGCCCTGCTCGGCCGCTGGAACTGGTGGATGCCGGGCCGCCCGCGCGACGGCGCGCGGCTGGAGACCGGGGTGCGTGCGATGCGCGCGCTAGGCTCTGGCCCATCACGATCGCGCCTGCCCGTCTCGCCCTGGTGCCCGCGGCGCTCGCCGCGGGCATCGGCGCGGCGGCGGTCATGGCGGGGGCGCCGGACGACCCGCCGGGCGGCGCGGAGATCGCGGTCGCGCTGCTGGTCGGCTGGTCGTTCGTGGCCAGCGGGCTGCTCGCGTGGGAGCGCCGCCCGGACAACCCGGTCGGGCGCGTGATGGTGGCGACCGGCTTCGCCTGGTTCGCGCACGAGTTGATGTGGGCTCCGGACGCGCTGCCGTGGACGCTCGGGCAGCTCTTCGAGTCCACGTACCTGCTCGGGGTGGGCTTCCTCGTCGTCTCGTTCCCCGACGGCCGGCTGCACACGCTCGCGGAACGGGCGCTGATGGCCACGGCGCTCGTGAACGTCACCGTCCTCCAGCTCGCGTCGCTGCTGCTGGGCTACGGCGACACGCCGGACTGCCCGTGCCCCGACAACCTGGTGCAGGTCGCCGACGCGCCGGCGGCCTCCGAGGCGATCGTGCACGTCCAGCAGGGGCTCGGCGCGGCGCTCGCCGCGTGGACGGTCGTCGTCGTGGCGCGGCGCTGGCAGGGCGCGTCGCCGAGCAGCCGCCTGGCGATCGCGCCGGTGCTCGTCACGGGGGCGATCGCGTTCGCCCTGCTCATTCCGTGGGTGCTCAACGACGCCCTCGGCGAGCCGCTCGCCGACTGGCCGGACGTCGCCCTGCAGCTCGCGCTCGCGGCGGTACCGGTCGCGTTCCTCGTCGGGCTGCTGCGGCTGCGACTCGCGCGCGCCGCGGTCGCCGACCTCGTGGTGGAGCTCGGCGGCGAGGTCGCGCCGGGGGCGCTGCGCACGGCGCTCGCGCGGGCGTTGCGCGACCCGACGCTGACGGTCGCCTACTGGCTGGACGATCGCGGGAGCTACGTCGACGCCGGCGGGCTCCCGGTGACGCTCCCGGACGGCCCCGACCGCGCGGTCACGGTGGTGGAGCGGGAGGGCCGGCGCATCGCGGCGCTCGTCCACGACCCGGCGCTGGCCGACCAGCCCGATCTCGTCGGCTCCGCGGGCGCGGCGGCGGGGCTCGCGCTCGAGAACGAGCGGCTGCAGGCCGAGCTGCGCGCCCGGCTCGAGGAGCTGCGCGCCTCGCGAGCGCGCATCGTCGCGGCCGCCGAGGACGAACGCCGGCGGATCGAGCGCGACCTCCACGACGGCACCCAGCAGCGGCTGGTGTCGATCGCGATGACGCTCGGGCTCGCCGACTCGCGGCTGGACGCCGGCCCGTCCGCCGTGCGGCCGCTGCTCGCCCAGGCGCGCTCGGCGCTCTCCGACGCGCTCGGCGAGCTGCGCGAGCTCTCGCAGGGCATCCACCCGGGGATCCTCACCGAGCGCGGCCTCGGCGCCGCGCTCGAGGAGCTCGTCTACGGCGCGCGGCTGCCGCTCGAGCTCGACGTCGGGCTGCCCGAGCGGCTCCCCGAGCGCGTCGAGGCCGCCGCCTACTACGTCGTCTCCGAGGCGCTCGCCAACGTCGCGAAGCACGCCGGGGCCGGCGCCGTGCAGGTCAGCGTGCGGCGGGCCGACGGCCGCGCGGTGATCGAGGTCGCCGACGACGGGGTCGGCGGCGCCGACGGCGCGCGCGGCACCGGCCTGCGGGGGCTGGCCGACCGCGTCGACGCGCTCGGCGGCCGCCTGCGCGTCGAGAGCCCGCCGGGGCGGGGCACCGTCGTGCACGCGGAGATCCCATGCGCGTGATCCTCGCCGACGACTCCATGCTGCTGCGCGAGGGGCTCGCGCGGCTGCTCGCCGAGGCCGGGTTCGAGGTCGTGGGCCGCGCCGCGGACGGCGACGAGCTGCTCGCGCTCGTGGAGGCCGAGCGGCCGGACGTCGCGATCGTCGACATCCGCATGCCGCCCACCCACACCGACGAGGGCCTGCGCGCCGCGCGGCAGATCCGGGAGCGCTGGCCCGGCGTGGGCATCCTCGTGCTCTCGCAGTTCGCCCGCCCGAGCTACGCGTTCGAGCTGCTGCAGACCGGCACCGAGGGCGTCGGCTACATGCTCAAGGACCGCGTGTCCGACCTCGAGACGCTCGCCGACGGCGTCCGCCGCGTCGCCGCGGGCGGGTCGGTGCTCGACCCCTCCGTCGTCGGGCAGCTCGTCGGCCGGCCCCGCCGCGGCCCGGACCCGCTCGAGGACCTGACCGAGCGCGAGCGCGAGGTGCTGGGGCTGATGGCCGAGGGCCGGACGAACCGCGGGATCGCCGAGCGGCTCGTGATCACCGAGCACACCGTCGAGAAGCACGTGACGAGCGTGATGGGCAAGCTCCGGATCCCGGCGGGCGCGGACGACCACCGGCGCGTGCTGGCGGTCCTGACGTTCCTCGACTCGCCGTGACCGAGGCCGCCTGACGGCCCCGCCGCCCAGGCGCGTCAGCGCTGCTCGTCGTCCTCCGATGACCGCTCCTGCTGCGGTCTGCCGGCCAGCTCCGCCAGGCGCTCGCGGGCGCGCTGGAGCGTACGCTCGAGCTCAGCCACGCGTCGACTGAGCGTGTCCTCCACGCGGACCTCGTCCTTGACGTCCAAGGGACCGTCCTCCTCTCCGGTACGGGGGAACTTCCTGCGTGTCATCGGCTCTCCGACCCCGAACTTTAATCCAATGTAGCGTTCCTGACCGGTGCAGGGACGCGCGGAGGCTGCGGCCGCGCGCTCACCCGCCCGAACACGCGGCGGCGGGCAAGGACGCGGAGGCGCCGGGCGCTAGCCGGCCTGGCGCTCGAGCTCGGCCAGCTTGCGGCGCAGGGCGCGCTCCTCTTCCCAGCGCTCGGTGACGTCGCGCAGGATCGCGCCGATCCACCGGACGCCCCCGCGGTCGCCGTCGGGCAGGAGCGCGACCGTGAACTCGACGGAGATCCGCGTGCCGTCGGCGCGGACGGCGGGGACCGCGAGCATCCGGCCCGCGTAGCCGGTCTCCCCGGTCTCCATCACGCGGCGGTAGCCGTGCCAGTGCCGCTCGCGCAGCCGCTCGGGGATGATCAGGTCGAGCGAGGCGCCGATCGCGGTCCGCGCCGGGTGGCCGAACATCGCCTCGGCGGCGGGGTTCCAGTAGCGGATCACGCCCTCCGCGTCGGCGACGACCACCGCGTCGTCGGCAGTCGACAGCAGGCCGGCGAGCGCCCGGTCGTCCGGCGGGCCCGGCGCGGTCATCCGGCAGGGTCCGGGGCGGGCCGGAGCGCGACGCAGCAGCGCCCGGGGGCGGGCTCGAGCGCCGCGTCGGTCCCGGGGGCGCCGAGCCCGTCGAGCAGGCCGCGCAGCAGGGCGAGGTTCATCGCGCACACGACCTCGGGGTGGCGACGGGCGGCCGCGTGGAAGGGGCAGTTGCGCAGGCGCACGACCCCGTCGGCGTCGGTGGCCGGCTCGTAGCCGCGGCTGCGGAGGAGGTCGCCGAGCGGCGGCGGTGGGTCGCCCACCTCGGCCGCCAGCTCGCCCCCGAGCCGGCCGGCGGCCTCGCACAGCGCCTGCGTGGTGGCGCCGGTGGCGTCCGCGGCCGCCGCGTCGGCGAGCAGCCGCGCGGCCAGGCCGTAGTCGCGCGGGGGGACGCTCGCGGACAGCTCGCGGTCCGAGCGCGTGTAGCGCTTGGCCGGCCGGCCCGCGCCCGGCCCGCCACGTCCCTCCGGCCGGCGGTAGTCGACGGTCAGCAGGCCCTCTTCGGCGAGCTTGTCGAGGTGGTAGGCGGCGAGCGGGCGCGCGATCCCCGCCGCCCGCGCGGCCTCGTCCCGGCCGACGGGGCCGCCCTGCTCGCTCACGAAGGCGTACAGGCGTCGGCGCACCGGGTCGTCGAGCGCGCTCAGTGCGGAGACCGATTCGAGGCCTGGCAAGTCCATCTCGAGGATTCTATCGCTAACGAAGCTTGACAAACCAGTCCGGAAAGCGGACGCTTTGCAAATCGTTGTTGGTTTTAGAGACCAGGAGGTCACCCCCATGAACGCCGCCACCCACGCGCCCGCCCGCGCATCGACCGCATCGGCCCGCGACGCCCTCCGAGGCGACGCCGGCTACCAGGCGTTCCTCATGCTGCGCCTCGCGTTCGCGGCCGCCCCGATCCTGTTCGGCCTCGACAAGTTCTTCAACGTCATGGTCGACTGGCCCACGTATCTCGCGCCGTGGATCAACGACCTCGTGCCGGGCAGCGCGCAGAACCTGATGTACGTCGTCGGCGTCGTCGAGATCCTCGCCGGCGTGCTCGTCGCGGTGAAGCCGCGCTACGGCGCGCCGCTGGTCGCCGCGTGGCTGGCGGGCATCATCTTCAACCTGCTCACCGCCTCCGGCTGGTACGACGTCGCCCTGCGCGACTTCGGCCTGATGCTCGGCGCGCTCACCCTGGCGCGGCTCGCGTGGGCCTACGACCCGCCCCTGGGCCGCCACGAGGCCTGACGGGCCGGCTCAGCCGCCGAGGGCGCGAGCGAGATCGGCGCGCGCGCTCTCGGCGAGCTCGCGGACCCGCTCGTGGCGGGGGTCGGCAGGTGCGCCGCCGAGGTTGAGGTCGACGAGCGGGAGCCCCGCGCGGGTCACGGCCTCGGCGAGGATGACGGCGGTGTAGGCCTCCCCACGTACGGCGCCGTGGGCCTCGGCCGCCGCATCCGCGGCCAGACGGGCCACCTCGGCCGCCGCCTCGACGATCTGCAGCGGCGGCTCGGCGGCGGCGGAGAGGGCGTCGCGAAGGTGAGCGCTGTGCCCCTTCTCCTTCCGATGCCGGCGCTCCTCCAGCACCGCGGAGTACGCCGCGACGTCCGCGTCGGCGAGCTCCAGCGCACGGGTGCGCAGCGCGACGGCGCGGTCCCGGCGGTCCTGCGCGACGCCGGGATCCGCGGAGTCCTTCGCGAGCTCGACGCCGCTGACCATCTCCACGAGCGCGGCGGCAAGCGCGCACGTCCACGCCGCCGAGGGGCCGGCGCCGGGAGCGGGGTGGGTGGACGCCACCCGGTCGGCGATCGCCGACATGGAACTCTCCGAGAGGCTGTTCATCGACGGGAGCCTAATGCGCCACGGCTCGCTCTTGTCGGCCTCCTTGAGGACGAGCGGCGCCGGCTCGGACTTCGCGCAAGGACCGGGGGGCGGTCGCCCGGCTCCCCGACGCGGACCTGCCGGTGCTCGCGATCACTGCTCGACGCCGAGCGGGTCGACACGAACGCCGAAGCCCTCCGCACCGACCGCGCCGAGATCGCCTGGCAGGTGGCGCCCGACGACTGACGCGAGGTTGCCGCGCTGACACCGGGTCCGCGAAGCTCGGAACCACGCCACGCTCGGCTCGTTCCGCCTGGACAGGCGCATCCGCACGGCCGTCTACCGGCCGGACACGTGGGATGACCGCTGGGTGTCCCCGCTCAGCCGGCGAGCGCCCGCTCGAGGTCCGCGCGGGCGCCCTCGGCGAGCTCGTGGACGCGCGCGAGGCGCGGGTCGTCGGGCGCGCCGCCGAGGTTGAAGTCGACCAGCGGGACGGCCATGCGAACCGTGGCCTCGGCAAGGGTCACGGCGGCGAACGCCTCCCCGCGTATCGAGCCATGCGCCTCCCGCACCGCGTCGGCCGCCAGGCGGGTGAGCTCCGCCGCGGCCTCCACGATCGCCACCGGCGGCTCGGCGGCGACGGACAGCGCCGCGCGAAGGCGGTCGTCCTCCCCCGGCTCCCCGCCCTGGCCGCGGATCGCGACCACCTCGGAGTAGACGGCAACGTCCCGGTCGGCGAGCGCGAGCGCCTCGGAGCGGAGAGCGGCCGCCCGGTCGCGGCGCCGGCGCGCCGCGTCGCGGTCGGCCGGCTCGCCGTCCAGCTCAACCCCGCTGACCATCTCGACCAGCCCCGCCGCCAGCGCACACGCCCACGCCGCCGACGGACCCGCGCCCGGGGTCCGATCGGTCGACGCCACCCGCGCGACGATGTCCCCCAGCGACAGGTCCGCCAGGTCGCTCATCGGAGCAGCTTACGGCGAGCAGCACCACACCGACGCCCCTCGACGCCGCCCTCGCGCACAGAGCGCCGCGAACGGGACAGAACCCCGGGCGCCCCGCTGCGACATCATCGTGCCGGTGGGAACCGACGCTCAGCAGCCGCGCCCGGCCGCCGTCGCCGGACGGCGCATCGAGGCGGTCGAGCTCCCGGGCGACCCCGCGCGCCGGCCGCTCGTGCTCCTCCACGAGGGGCTCGGCTCGGTGGCGCTGTGGCGCGACTTTCCGGGCCGGCTCCAGGCCGCGACCGGGCGCCGGGTCCTCGCGTTCTCCCGCTGGGGCCACGGCCGCTCGGAGCCGCCGCCCGCGCCGCGCACGCCCGCGTTCTTCCACGAGGAGGCGCTCGAGGTGCTGCCCGAGCTGCTCAGCCAGCTCGACGCGCCCGAGCCCATCCTGGTCGGCCACAGCGACGGCGCCTCGATCGCGCTCATCCACGCGGGGCGCCACCGCGTGACCGGGCTCGCGCTGCTCGCCCCGCACGTCGTCGTGGAGGACATCACGGTCGCGGCGATCCGCGAGACGCGCGTCGCCTACCTCGAGGACGGGCTGCGCGAGCGCATGGCCCGCCACCACGACGATCCCGACGCCGCCTTCTGGGGCTGGTGCGACGTCTGGCTCGACCCCGATTTCCGCGCGTGGTCGCTCGAGCCCGACGCCGCGCGGGTGACGGCGCCGGCGCTGCTGATCCAGGGCGCCGACGACCCCTACGGCACGCTGGACCAGATCGACCGTGTGGAGACGTGCGTCCGCGGGCCGGTCGAGCGGCTCGTCATGCCCGGCGGCCACAGCCCGCACCTCGAGGAGCCGGACGCCGTGGTGGCGGCGATCGCGGCGTTCGCCGGGCGGCTCGCCTAGCGGCCGACGGCGGAGCCGGACCGCGACGCCTCGACCAGCTCGTCGAGGCGCATCAGCTTGACGCGCGGGCGGCCGTGGGGCTCTCCGGCGGCGCGCTCCTGGGCGTCGATCGACTGCCAGCCCTCCCAGGTGACGGCGTCCGGCACGCGTTCGAGGAGCCACGCGGCGCACGCGTCGCGATCGGCGTCCGGCGGCTCGTTGAGCGCGCCCGCCTCGGCGTCGGCGACGACCTTGGCCACCGTGTCGGCGGCGTCCTTCTTGTTCGTGCCGATGACGCCGCTCGGCCCGCGCTTGATCCACCCCGCGACGTACTCGCCCGGGTGGGGCCGGCCCTCCTCGTCGCACACGCGGCCGCCGTCGTTGCGGATGAGGCCGCGGCGCTCGTCGAAGGGGACGTCGCCGACGGGACGGCCGCGATACCCGATCGAGCGCAGCACGAGCCCGCACGGGATCACCTCCTCCTCGCCGGTCGGGACGGCGCGCAGCCGGCCGTTCGCGTCGGGCTCGAGGCGGTTGCGCACGACGCGGATCCCCGTGACCGGGCCGTCATCGCCCTCGCCGAGGATCTCGACCGGCGAGCGCAGGAACTTCAGCGAGATCCGGTGCCCCTTGCCGCTGGGCTCCCGCTGCGAGTAGCCGGTGAGGATCTCGACGTTGCGCTTGGCGGTGCCGTCCGCCTCGGTCTCGAGCCAGTGGCGGCTGTGCTCGTCGAGCTCGAGCTCGGAGGGGTCGACCTGGACGTCCGCGCGGACGAGCTCCCCGAGCTCACGCAGCTCCGGGTTGGTGAACGCCGCCTGCGCGGGCCCGCGTCGGCCGAGCACCACGACCTCCTCGACGTGGGCGGCGGCGAGCGCGTCGAGGGCGTGGTCGGCGGTGTCGGTCGGCGCGAGCTCGTCGGGGTCGAGCACGAGCATCCGCGCAACGTCGACCGCGACGTTCCCGTTGCCGATGACCACGGCGCGCTGCGCGGTGAGGTCGAAGGTGTCGTCGACCGCGTCGGGATGGCCGTTGTACCAGGCCACGAAGCGCGTGGCGGAGTGCGAGCCCGGCCGGTCCTCGCCGGGGACCCCGAGGCGGTTGTCGTGCGCGGTGCCGATCGAGTAGACGACGGCGTGATAGCGCTCGAGCAGCTCCCCGCGCGACACGTCCTCGCCGAGGGCGATCCCGCCGAAGAAGCGGAAGCCGGGCTTGGCCGCCGTCTTCTCGTACACGCGCGTGACCGACTTGATCTTCGGGTGGTCGGGCGCCACGCCCGAGCGCACGAGGCCGAACGGCGTGGGCAGCAGGTCGAGCAGGTCGACCTCGAAGCCCGCCTTGAGGAGCTGGTCGACGGCGTAGAAGCCCGCCGGGCCGGCGCCGACGACCGCGACCCGGCGCACGGCCTTGTCGTCCCCGGCCGCCGTCATCCGCCGCGCTTGACGACCACGGACTTCAGGTCGGTGTAGTGGTCGAACGCCTCGGAGCCGTGCTCCTTGCCGTAGCCGCTCGCCCCGAGCCCGCCGAACGGCAGCTCGTCGTAGACCTTGGTCGGCGAGTTGACCCACGTGTAGCCGGCCTCGAGCTCGGCCGCCGCGCGCTCGGCGCGGTCGAGGCTCGCGGTCCACACCGACGATCCCAGCGCGAACGGCGAGTCGTTGGCCAGCCGCAGCGCCTCGTCGAAGTCGCGCACCCGCCAGATCGGCAGCGCCGGGCCGAAGACCTCCTCCTGGGCCATCGGCGAATCCTTCGGCGGGTCGACGACGACCGTCGGCTCGTGGAACCACCCGGCGGCCAGCCGCGGGTCGTCAGGCCGGCCGCCGCCGGCGATCACCTCGCCCCCGCGCTCGAGCGTGCGCGCGAGCTGCTCCTCCATGCGCGCGCGCTGGCGCTCGGAGTGCATGGGGCCGAGCTGGGCATCTGGGTCCGTGCCGATCCCGACACGGAGCTTGTCGGCCTTCGCGGCGATCGCGGGGATCACCTCGTCGGCCACGGATTCGAAGACATAGACGCGCTTGGTCGCAAGACAGGCCTGACCACAGTTATAGAAGCGGCCCATCGACGCCGCGCTCGCGGCCCTGGCGAGGTCCGCGTCGTCGCAGATGATCATCGGGTCGGAGCCCCCCAGCTCGAGCGTGACCCGCTTCGTGCCGGCCGCCGCCAGCGCCATCACGCGCTCGCCGGTCGGCGTCGAGCCGGTGAACGCCACCTTGCGCACGCGCGGGTGGGTGACGAGCGCCTCGCCCGCCTCGGGCCCGGTGCCCGTGACCACGTTGAGGACGCCGGGCGGCAGCCCGGCCTCGCTGAGGATCTCGGCCAGCCGCAGCGTCGTGAACGGCGTGGAGTCGGCCGGCTTGGCGACCACGGTGTTGCCGCATACCAGCGCGGGGCCGAGCTTGTTGCACAGCAGCGTGGTGGGGAAGTTCCAGGGCACGATCGCCGCGACGACGCCGAGCGGCCGGCGCAGCACGCGGCCGTCGACCCCCGGATCCAGGCCGTGCACGTAGGGAGCCCGGACCTCCTTGGCGATCCCGGCGTAGTGCTCGAGCGTCTCCGCGGCCTTGCGCAGCTCGATCTTCGCCTCGCGCATCGTCTTGCCCTGCTCGGCGACCAGCCCGGGGATCAGCTCGCCGACGTGCTCGGCGAGCGCGTCCGCGCACGCCCGCAGCACCGCGCCCCGGTCCGCGTAGCCGCGCCGCGACCACTCGCCGAAGGCCGCGTGCGCCGAGCGGACCGCGCGATCGACCAGGCCGGCGTCCGCGCGGGTCACCCGGCCGACGAGCTCCCCTGTGCCGGGATTGGTGATCTCGAGCCCGGGGCCCTCGAGGGGCCGGACGGCGCCGTCGACGAAGACGCCGCGCTGCAGGGCGGCGGCGGTGGCGTTCATGCGCGCGCGAGATCCGGCCTGCTTGACCGCATGGCAGTTAGACTATACGATGCCGCTCGTCAGTCAAGTGTCACACGTCTGGCCGAGGGAGAGGGATCGATGACACCCGTCGAGGAGCTCGCTCCGCGCACCGAGGACGACGTGCGGGCGCGCCTGGCGGCCGGCAAGCTCGTCGAGGGCCTCCAGCACATGTCGCCGGAGTACCTGAAGGGCATCCGGCGCATCCTCACCGTATCGGCGGACACGGAGCTGATCAGCGCCCCCGCCTACCTGCGCGCCGCCCAGCACGCGCCGGCGCTCAACAACTTCGGCTCGGCGGTCTCGATCGTCCAGGACGAGCTCGCGCACGCGCACATCGGCTACCGGCTGCTCGGCGACCTCGGCGTCGACATGAGCGCGCTGATCTACGAGCGCGAGCCGGGAGCGTTCAAGTACCCCTACGCCTTCGACGTCCCGCTGGACTCCTGGCACGAGCTGATCCTCGCCAACGCCCTCTACGACCAGGCCGGCTTCGTCCTGCTCTCCGACGTCTACGAGTCGAGCACGTTCGGGCCCTGGAAGCGCGCCCTCGCCAAGGTCGACAAGGAGGAGACGTTCCACCTGCGCCACGGCCGGACGTGGGTGAAGAAGCTCAGCGCCATCCCCGAGGAGAAGGCGCGCCTGCAGGCCTCGCTGGACTGGATGTTCATCCTCACGCTCGAGTGGTTCGGACTGCCGGACGAGCGCAAGCGCCACGGCATCCAGCTCGAGTACGGCTTCAAGGGCAAGAGCAACGACCGGCTGCGCCAGGACTGGATGGCCGCCGTCGTGCCGTTCATGGAGGAGCACGGGCTCGACGTCCCCGCCCACTGGGACGCCGGCGCCGAGCGCTGGGTCGTCGACTGCCCGTTCCCCGCCCGCTTCGACGAGGAGCGCAAGCGCTGGCTGCTCGACGAGGGCCCGATCACGTGGGACGAGGTGCTCGAGCGCTGGCGCGCCCGCGGACCGATGAACGAGGACTACGTCGCGCGGCTTCAACGCGGATATCGGTCGTATGCCTGACGTCGACCGCAGGTCCGAGCTTGCGAGGACCGGAGGGCGAGACCCCCATGTCCGCGAGGTCGAGGCCCGCCTGTGGACCGCCCTGCAGGACGTCGAGGACCCCGAGATCCCGATCTCGGTCGTCGGCATGGGGCTGATCGTCTCGCTCGCCTACCGCGACGCCGAGCGCGCGGTGGACATCGAGCTCACGTTCACCGCGATGGGCTGCCCGGCGATGGACTTCATCCAGGACGACATCCGCGAGCGGCTGCTCGCCGAGCCCGACGTCGACGAGGTCCGCATCGAGATCGTCTGGGATCCCGTGTGGACGCGCAGCCGCATCCGCGAGGAGGCGCGCGCGACGATGCGGAGCTTGGGGATCGTCGCGTGAGTAACGTCGACCGAAGGTCCGAGCCGGCGAGGACCGGAGGGCGAAACGCCGTCTGGGAAGTCTTTGCCAGGCAGGCCTACGAGGAGCCGCTCCATCACGTCGGCACCGTCACCGAGGACGACGAGGACCTCGCGGTCGTCGCGGCGCGCTCGATCTACGACGAGCAGCCCTGGATCGAGATGATCATCGTGCCGCGCACCGCGATCCGGCAGGCGATCCGCTCATGAGCCCGGCCGCCACCTCCGCCGACGCCGCCACCGCCTGCATGATCTCGCTCGTCGGCTCGCTGGCCGACAACAAGGCGGCGCTCGGACGCCGCTACGCCGAGTGGGGCGTGAGCGCGCCGACGCTCGAGTCCGCGGTCGCCGCCGCCGCGATGGCCCAGGACGAGATGGGCCACGCGCGCTCGACCTATCCCGTCCTCAAGGCGCTCGGGGTCGAGGCCCGCGACGACGGCCTCGACGGCGGCGGGCGCCGGATGTCGCTGCTCGACGGCGAGCTCGACGACTGGACGGCGCTGATCGCGGCCAACCTGCTGGTCGACGGCGTGCTCACGACGTTCGTCGCCGCCTGCGTCGACAGCACGCTCGCGCCGATGGCCCAGCGGGCGCGCAAGATCCTGCAGGAGGAGGGCTCCCACCGCGTGCACGCCGAGGCGTGGGCCAAGCGCCTGTGCCGAGGCGGCGGGGGCCGGCGCGACGCGCTCGTCGCGCGGCTGTCGGAGACCTGGGAGCACGCGGGCCGATGGGCCGGCCCGAACGACGACCCCGGCTTCCAGGCTGCGCTCGCGCAGGGGATGGTCCACCGCGACCCGGCCCAGCAGCGCGAGCAGGTCCGTGCCTGGCTGGTCGAGCTGCTGGCCGGCGAGGGCGCGGCGATCACGCTCGAGGAGCCCTCGGACTGGTCGCGCTGGGACCCCGACCGGCGCCGCCTGGAGCGATGAGCGATCCGGCCTGCCCCTTCTGCGGCGCCGGCGGCGCCGAGCGCGTCGGCCAGTGGGGCGGGCAGATCATCACGAGCCAATGGCGCTGCCGGGCGTGCGGCTCCTACTTCGAGGCCGTGCGCGAGGACTTCGACGACGAGCCCCGGCGCGGGGACCGCCGCCGATGAGCGCGTCGCACGCCGAGCCCCTCCCCGAGGCGGCGCGCGTGGTGCTGCGGCGGCGCATCGAGTGGATCGACACCGACGCCGCCGGGATCTACCACTGGACGACGGCGTTCCGGCTCCTCGAGGCCGCCGAGGCGGCGCTCCACACGGCGCTGGGGATCGAGGACCGCACGTTCGGCGCGATGCCGCGGATCAGCGTGTCGGTGGACTTCCGGCGGCCGCTGCGATTCAACGACCCGGTCGAGGTCGACCTCGCGGTCGGGAGCCTCGGGCGCAGCTCGATCGTCTACACGCTGGCGATCCACGGGCCCGACGGCCTCGCGGTCGCCGGCGAGGTCACCGCGTGCTTCGTCGACAAGGCCACCCTCCGCGCGGCCACCTGGCCGGAGGACCTCCGGGACCGCCTGGCCGGCGGCGGCCTGCAGGAGGACGCGGGCTGAGGCGCGTCGCAACGCGGCCGCAACGCGAGTGCCCGGCACGCCGCGGTGTCCGGGTTGCGTAGGCTGCGCGCCGCGATGATCATCGACGGCAGGCGCTACGCGGAAGAGCTCAAGGAGGAGCTGCGCACCGAGCTCGCGCACACCTCCGGGCAGGCCGGGATCGCCACGATCCTGGTCGGCGAGGACAAGGCCGCGGAGGTCTACCAGCGCCGCATCGACATCAACGCCCGCGAGCTCGGGCTCGTCTCGCGGCCGGAGCGCCTCCCCGCCGACGCGACGCTCGGGCAGGTGATCGGCAAGATCGCCGAGCTCGACACCGACGAGGCCGTCACCGGCATCCTCGTGCTCCGCCCGCTGCCGCCCCACATCCCCGAGGCCCAGGTGTTCGCGGCCCTCCCGCCGCTCAAGGACGTCGAGGCGCTGCACCCGGTCAACGCCGGCCTGCTGTCGCTCGGCATGCCCCGCTTCGTCCCGTCCACGCCGGCCTCCGCCTTCCACATGCTCGACCGCTACACGGAGGAGGCGGGCCGCGACCTCGCGACCGCCTACGACGGCGTCGACATCGTGCTCGTCGGGCGCTCGAACAACGTCGGCAAGCCCGCGGCGATCCTCGGCCTGCAGCGCAACGCGACCGTGATCTCGTGCCACAAGCACACCGCCGACGCCGGCCGCCTGGCCGAGCACACCCGCATGGCGGACATCCTCATCATCGCCGTCGGCGTGCCGGAGCTCATCACCTCCGAGCTCGTGAGCGAGGGCACGATCGTGATCGACATCGGCATCAATCCCGTGGAGCAGCCGGACGGCTCGCTCCGCCTCGTGGGCGACGTCGACCGGTCCTCCGTCGAGCCGGTCGCCGAGGCCGTCTCGCCGGTCCCCGGCGGCGTCGGCCCTATCACCGACGTCTGGGTCCTGCGCAACACGGTGACGGCCGCCCGCCTCGGCGAGCGCGTGGCGGCGCTTCCCTGACCGCCCGCGTTTCCGGCCCGGACCGCTCGGGAAGCGCCCGGGTCGAACCACCCCCGAGCGAAAGGAGCTCACATGCCGTGGGATGAGCTGAAGCCGCGCAAGTTCGCCGCCTTCGAGAAGGAGCTCGACGGCATCTCCCGCCAGACGATGGAGGACCACTACAAGCTCTACGAGGGGTACGCGAAGAAGGCCAACGAGTGCCGCAGGATCCTCAACGAGTTCGACTACTCGCAGATCGAGGGCAACCAGGTCTACTCGCCGCTGCGCGCGGTGTCGGTGGACTACACCTTCGCGCTCCTGGGCTACAAGAACCACGACCTCTACTTCGGCCACCTCGGCGGTGACGGAGGCGAGGCCCAGGGCCGCTTCGCCGAGCTCGTCGACGCCGAGTTCAACGGCGTCGACACGTGGTTCGAGGCCGTCAAGAAGGCCGCCTCGGCCGCCCGCGGCTGGGTGATGGTCGGCTACGACCTCAACGACGGGTCGGTGTTCAACTACATCATGGACAGCCAGAACCTCTGGGCCGTCTACAACATGGTCCCGGTCCTGGCCATCGACGTCTACGAGCACGCCTACGTGCGCGACTTCGGGGCGACGCCCGACGGGCGCAAGCAGTACGTCGAGGCGTTCTTCCGCAACCTCAACTGGGACCACGTGAACCGCCAGGTGGCCCAGGCCGAGGCCGCCAAGCAGGGCGCCGACGCCAGCAGCGCGCGCGAGCCGCGGCCCGCGGGCGCCTGACGCATCCCTCCGCCCTCCCGCCGGCCGGTCGCCGGCGGGCGGGGCGGCCCCACCTTCCGGCCCCCACGGTCACCGCCGCCTCCGGCGGAGACGCGCATGTCCGCATAGCGGATAGACGGGTTGCGCCCGGCGCCGTACCTGGCATATGTTATATCCGCTAACGAAGTCGAGGGGGCGGATGCACGCGGCCAGGCTCGTGTGGCGCCGCGCTGCTCGGAGAAGGAGGGTGGAGACTTGACCGAGGCGACCCTGGGCACCCGGGCGCTCACCTGTGCGGCGGAGCCGTGGGACTTCGTGTTCGACCCGGCTCACACGGCCCTCCTCGTCATCGACATGCAGAACGACTTCTGCGCGATCGGTGGCTATTGCCACGCCTACATGGCGAAGAAGGGCCTGGGCGACGAGGCGATCGCGCTGCTGCGTGAGCCGATCGAGCCGCTCAGCGAGGTGCTCGACGCCTGCCGCTCGGCGGGCGTGCTCGTCGTCTACACCGTCGAGGCCCACCACCCCGATCTCAACGATGTCCCCCACAACAAGATGGAGGGCACGATCAACGTCGGCGCGCCGATCGGCAGCGAGGGCCCGCTCGGCCGGCTGCTGATCCGCGGCGAGCAGGGGTCCGAGGTGGTCGAGGAGCTCGCGCCGCGCGAGGGCGAGCGCGTGCTGCACAAGCCGGGCAAGGGCGCCTTCTTCGCCACCGAGCTCGACCACATCCTGCGCAACAACGCGATCACGCACCTGCTGATCACGGGCGTGACGACCGACTGCTGCGTGCTGGGCACGCGCATGGAGGCGCGCGACCGCGGCTACCACACCGTGCAGCTCGAGGACTGCTGCGCCGCCACGCGCCGCGAGAACCACGCCGCGGTGTTCAACATGATCCGCACGCATCCGGAGGCGTTCGGCCTGATGGCCTCCTCCGGGGCCCTGGTCTCCGCGCTGGGCGGCCGATGAGCGCCCCCACCCGCATCCCCGGGGCGACGGCTCCCCCGGGCGTCGTCGACGATCTCGACATCGGCCCGCTCGCGGCCGGGTACGCCGCCGGCGCGTTCACGGTCCCCGACGTCGTCGAGGAGGTGCTCGCGCGCATCGCCGCCGCCGGCGACGACCGGGTGTGGATCTCGCGGTTCTCCGACGACGAGCTCCGCGCCCGCGCGCGCGAGCTCCAGGCGCTCCTGGAGTCGACCCGGCCGGGCGCGGGCGCGCCGCCGCTGCTCGGCATCCCCTTCGCGGTCAAGGACAGCATCGACGTCGCCGGCCTCGATACGACGGTCGCCTGCCCGGCGTACGCGTATGCGCCGGTCAGGTCGGCGCCGATCGTCGAGCGCCTCGAGGCCGCCGGCGCGATCTGCGTCGGCAAGACGAACCTCGACCAGTTCGCGAGCGGGCTGGTCGGCGTCCGCAGCCCGTACGGCGTCAGCCGTAACCCGTTCCACCCGGACTACATCCCCGGCGGCTCGAGCTCCGGGTCGGCGGTCGCCGTGAGCTCGGGCCTCGTGAGCTTCAGCCTCGGCACCGACGCGGCCGGCTCCGGCCGGGTCCCCGCCGCGCTCAACGACGTGATCGGCCTGAAGCCCACGCGCGGCCTCGTGAGCACCGCCGGCTTCGTGCCCGCGTGCCGCTCCGTCGACTGCCCGTCGGTCTTCGCGCGCTCCTGCGCGGACGCGTGGCGGGTCCTCGAGGTGATCGCGGGCTACGACGACACCGACCCGTACTCGCGCGCGGACGCCGTCCGCGACCCGCGTCCCGGCCTGACGGGCGCGTTTCGCTTCGCGGTGCCGGCGGCGTGCGACCTGGAATTCGAGGGCGACGCCGACGCCGAGCGGCTCTACCGCGAGGCGGTCGCGACGCTCGAGGCCATGGGCGGGACGCGCGTCGAGATCGACTACGCGCCGTTCCTCCAGGCGGGCGCCCTGCTCTACGAGGGGCCGTGGGTGGCCGACCGGCTCCAGTTCCTCGGGCGGTTCCTGGCCGAGCGCGGCGACGCCCTCCATCCGGTCACACGCGAGATCATCGCGGGCGGCGGCCGGTTCAGCGCGGTCGAGGCGTTCGCGGCGCTCGACCGCCTCGAGCTCCTCAAGCGCGAGGCGGCGCGCATCCTGCGCGACGTCGACGCGCTCGTGCTCCCGACCACCCCCACGACCTACACGGTCGCCGCGGTGGAGGCCGACCCGTTCGAGCTCAACCGCCGTCTCGGCTACTACACGACGTTCGTCAACCTGCTCGACCTGAGCGCCCTCGCCGTGCCCAACGGCTTCCGCGGCGACGGCCTGCCGCAGGGCGTGACGCTCATCGCCCCCGCGCTCGGAGACGCGACGCTCGCCGCGCTGGGGGCCGAGTTCGTGCGCGCGCGCCGCGCGCCCATGGAGGGAACCGACGACCCGGCCGACGGGTCGACCCGAGAGGAGGAGTACCCATGACCACCGCGGACGACCGCGAGCACATCGGCGGCCTCGAGCTCGAGGCGGAATTCGAGCGGGTTCCGGTTCCGGAAGGGCACCGGAAGTCGCTGCGGACCGTGGCGGCGGTGTGGTTCGGGTTCCCCATGATCCTCACGTGCGCGGTGTTCGGCGGCGTACTCGCCGCCCTCCTGGGCTTCCAGCGCGCCCTGCTCGCGATCGTGGTGGGCAACCTCGTGCTGTTCGTCTACGTGGGGGCGCTCAGCTACTTCGCGGGACGCACGGGCCTCAACTTCGCGCTGCAGGCCGGTCGAGTGTTCGGCCGCTTCGGGCAGCTGCTGGTGGCGGGGTTCCTGTCCACGCTGGTCATCGGCTGGTTCGCGTTCAACACCGGCCTGACCGGCGCCACGATGGAGGCGACGTTCGGGTGGACCGAGTGGCTCGTGACCCTGCTCGCCGCGCTCGGCTTCGTGGCGATCACGTTCATCGGGGTCCGCGCCCTGTCGGTGATCGGCATGATCGCGGCGCCGTTGTTCGTGGTGGTCGCGATCATCGCGATCGTCATCGCGTCCGAGGGCGTGAGCCTGTCGGGCGTCTGGGATTACGAGGGAGCCGGCGCGGGCGCTGCCGCCTTCAGCCTCGGCGCCGGGATCACGCTCGTGATCGCGACGTTCGCGGACTCCGGAACGATGACGGCGGACTTCACCCGCTGGGCGCGCAACGGGCGCGAGGCGGTCCTCGCGGCCTCCACCGCGTTCCCGATCGCGAACTTCTGCGCGTTCCTCGTCGGCGCGATCGTCGTGGCGACCGGCGTGGTCGAGAACGCGGCGGTCAACGGCGGCAACTTCGTCCCGCTGCTCGCCAACGACCAGGGCTGGCTGCTGACGGTGCTCGCCGTGCTGTTCGTGTTCGTGAGCCTCGGCTCGGTCTCCACGCACTGCCTCTACAACGGCGCCGTCGGCTGGAGCAACCTCCTGCACACCCGGATGCGCGTGATGTGCCTCGTGCTCGGCGCAGTCGGCACGATCGCCGCCACCGCCGGCGTGTGGAGCCACTTCCTGGACTGGCTGAACATCCTCGGCGTCTTCGTCCCGCCGATCGGCGCCGTGATCATCGCCGACAACGTGCTGGCGGCCCGTCGCGAGCAGGTCGCGGCAGATGACATGCCGATCCGCCCGATCGCGTTCCTGTCCTACGCCTGCGGCGCGACCGCGGCCGGGCTGCTGCACTACCTGGCGCCCGAGGGCGCCGAGGCGGTGGTCGGCATCATCGTGGCCGCGGCGGTCTACACGGCGCTCGCGCTCAGCCTCGAGCGGCGGGTGGCGACCGTCAAGCCCAAGCTCGAAGCGCGCTAGGGCGAAGGAGGGCGACCATGAGCACGGCATACGACGGCGACCTCTGGACGCTGTCCGCCAAGGAGCAGGCCGATCTCGTCGCGCGCCGGGAGGCGTCGCCGACCGAGGTGGTCCTCGCGGCGCTGGACCGGATGGAGGAGGTCGAGCCGCTCATCCACGCGTTCTCGACGCCGTCGCCGGAGGCCGCGATCGAGGAGGCGCGCCGCCAGGAGCAGCGGCTCGCCGCCGGCGAGCACGTCGGGCCGCTCGCGGGCGTGCCGGTGGGCGTGAAGGACCTGATCGCCACCAAGGGCCTGCGCACGACGTGCGGCTCGGTCGCCTACCGCGACTTCGTCCCCGACGAGGACGACGTCGTGGTCGAGCGCCTGAAGGCCGCCGGGGCGATCGTGATCGGCAAGACCAACGTCCCGGAGTTCGGCTACAGCGGCGTCGGGCACAACCCCGTCCACGAGACCACGCGCAATCCGTGGGACCTGCGGATGACCCCCGGCGGGTCGAGCGCCGGCTCCGGCGCGGCGGTGGCCGCCGGGGTCTGCCCCTTCGCCCTCGGCAGCGACGGGGGCGGGTCGGTCCGCATCCCCTCCGCGCACAGCGGTCTCGTCGGCTTCAAGGCCTCGATGGGCCGGGTCCCGCTGTACCCGGGGTGCCGCGACGAGCGGTACCCCGGGATCTCCAGCTGGGAGTCGCTCGAGCACATCGGCCCGATGGCCCGCACGGTCGAGGACGCGGCGCTGATGATGACGGTGATCGCCGGCCCCGACCATCGCGACCGGCACAGCATCCCGTGCGACGACGTGGACTGGCTGGCGGCGCTCGAGGCCCCGCGGCGGCGGCTGCGGATCACGTGGTCGCCCGACTTCGGCTACGTCGCCGTGGATCCGGAGGTCCGCCGCGTCACCGAGGAGGCCGTGCGCCGGCTCGCCGGCGCGCTCGACTGCGACCTGAACGAGCGCACGCCGGACTGGGATGACCCGTTCGAGGCGTTCTGGGGCATCGTGGCGCTCGACACCGACCTGCGCGGGATGCGCGCGATGGTCGCCGAGCACCGCCACGAGATGACCCCGCACCTGGTCGACTTCCTCGACCGGCCGTGGACGGCCGAGCAGCTGACCGACGCCCTGCGTGGGCGCAAGGCGTTCGTCAACCGCATGTGGCGCTTCATGGAGGGCTGCGACCTGCTCGTGACCCCGACGCTCACCGTGCCGCCGTTCCCCGTCCACATGCAGGGGCCCGAGAAGGTCGACGGCCGCATCGTCAGCCCCTTCCAGTGGCTGTCGTTCACGCTGCCGATCAACCTCACGGGCCAGCCCGCGATCTCGGTACCGGCCGGGTTCACGGCGGACGGCCTGCCGGTCGGGCTGCAGATCGTCGGCCGGCACCTGGGCGACGCGACGGTGCTCGGCGCGGCGGCCGCCTACGAGCGCGCGTCGGACTGGCGCGACCGCCGGCCGGCGCTGCTGGAGACGAGCGAGGTGGCCTGACCGCACCTACCCGGCGGCGGCCTGGCGCGCCTCCATCGCCGCGCCGTAGCCCGCGCGCACCACGCGCTCGGTCTCGGCGAAGTGCTCGGTGAGCTCGGTGGCGAAGGCGTCCGGGTCGCCGCTCTCGTAGGCGGCGACGAGGGCGCGGTGCATGCGCAGCGCGTCGTCAGGAGACCGGTAGCGGGTCACGAACAGCCGCACGTAGCGCTCGGTCGCCCGCCACAGCGGGTCGAGCATGCGCTGCGTCCACACGTTCGCCCCCGCCGCGATGAGCGCCCAATGGAGGTCGCGGTGGATATCCCAGTAGTCGGGCGAGCCCGGCTCGCCGGCGGTGTCCTCCATGCGGCGCAGGGCCGTGCGGACAGCGGCGAGCTCGGCCGGGCCCGACTGCTCGACGGCGCGGCGGGCGGTGGGGATCTCGACCATCAGCCGCAGCTCGTAGAGCGCGGTCAGCTCCTCGACCGCGACCCCCGCCACGACGGGCGTCCGGCGCGGCGAGCTGACCACCAGGCCTTCGGCCTCGAGCTGGCGCAGCGCCTCGCGGATGGGGATGTGGCTGATCCCGAGTTGCTCCGCCAGGAGCTTGATGCGGATCGCCTCGCCCGGCTGCATCTCCCCGGTGAGGATCGCGTCCCGGAGTTGATCGACCGCGGCGTCGACCGCGCTGGCTACCTCGATGCGCTTCACCTCGACACCTGCCGATAGTCTATATCGGCTGCATGAGGGCGGTGCGGCGGCGTGCGTTCCCATCAGCGCGTGTCATGGCTCGCCACAGCAACATGACTTGGACTTCTGGACCGGCCCTGGCACGATCACGGCCATGGAGCTCCGCCACCTGCGTACCATCGCCGCGGTCGCTCGGCACCGCTCGCTGACGAAAGCCGCCGAGCAGCTCTACCTCACCCAGTCGGCGATCTCGCAGCAGATCCGCCGGCTGGAGCAGGAGCTGGGCGTAGAGGTGTTCCGCCGCACCAGCCGGAGCGTGGAGCTCACCGCCGAGGGCCAGGTGATCCTCAGCTACGCCGAGCGGGTGCTCTCGGAGGTCGACGGCCTGCAGACCGAGCTCGAGGAGATCTCGGGGCTGCTGCGCGGGCAGCTGCGGATCGGCGGCGTGTACCCGACCGGCCATTACGACCTGTTCGGGATGCTGGCGGACTTCCGCAGCGCGCACCCCGGCGTGGCGATCCACATGGTCGAGGACACGCAGGACGACCTGCTCGCCGCGCTGCGCAGGGACGAGCTCGACTGCGCGTTCACCGCCCTGGACCCCGACACGCTCGGCGAGGAGTTCACCGCCACGCTGCTGTGGGAGGAGGAGATCGTCGTCGCGCTGCCGCCGGGCCATCCCCTGTGCGACCACGCGCGCGTGACCTTCGAGGAGCTGGCGGCGGAGGACCTCATCGCCTATCGCGAGAACTCGGCCCTTCGCAGGCGCCTGGAGCGCACCATGGCCGAGCGCGACCTCGAGCCCCGCAACGCGTTCGTCTGCACCGAGATGGCGGCGGTGCGGAGCCTCGCGAGCAAGGGCCTCGGCGTCGCGGTCATCCCGCGCTCGGTCGCCGAGGAGCCCGGGCCCCCGATCGAGCTGCGCCCGATCGGCCCCGCGCGCCTCACGTGGCCGGTCGCGCTCGTATGGCGCGCGGGCCGGCGCCAGACGCCGGCGGGGCGGGCGTTCCTCAACGTCGCGCTCGACTACGCCAGCCGCACCGAGCTGCCGGGCCTGCGCCGCGTCGCCTAGGGCGCGGGCGCGGCCGGCGCGCTCGGCGCGACGTCGCGCAGCGAGCGGTACGCGGCGAGGATCACGAACAGGAAGGCGAAGGTGATCACCTCACGGGCGACGACCGCGATGTCGAGCAGCGTGTCGCGCGGCTCGCCGGCGATCGCCAGGCCCGCCCAGGCCGCCAGATAGACCACGCTGAGCACGTACAGCGCCGGCGGCGCGTAGTGCTCGACCGGGCGCAGCATGCGGTCCCACACCGAGTCGGGCGGGGGCGGCGGCGCCTGGCGGCCCGGGTCGTGGCGCGCATCGCGGCGGACGCTGTAGGCGCGCCAGGCCTCGAGCCCGATCGCGAGCGTGATCACCGCCGACCACCAGGTCACCTGCGACTCGCCGACCTCGGTGACGGTGACCGCGATGCGCGCGACGAAGAGCGCGATCAGCAGCCGCACGATCGACGGCCGGCGCTCGGCGAGCTGCCGGGTCCGCGAGCGGCGTGGCGGGTGGGCGGCCACCGGCCGACACTACCTTCCGGAGTGGGCCCGCGGGGACGAAAAGAACGGGCGCGGCGTGTGCCGAGATGCGCGCCGCCCGGCGCCGAGATGCGCGCCGTCCCGTGAGGCGTCGCGGCTTTCGGGTAGACACCCGGGCGTGAATGCCGGTTCCGCTGACATCGCCGCCGCCGCGGACGCGCTCCGCTCGCGGCTGCCCGCGCCCCTCGGCGCGCTCGCCCCGATGGCCTACAACTACCGCTGGTCGTGGACGTCCGGCGCGCCGGACCTGCTGGCCTCGATCGATCCGCGCCGCTGGGAGGCCTGCGACGGCAACCCCGTCCGGCTGCTGCAGGAGGTCCATCCGGACACGCTGGAGCGGCTCGCCGGCGACCAGCCGTTCCTCGAGCGGCTCGCCACGCTGGAGCGCAGGCTCGCGGACGCGCTGCAGGCGCCGCTGAACGAGGGGGCGGTCACGGCCGAGCGGCCCGCCGCCTTCTTCTGCGCCGAGTACGGGATCCACGGCTCGCTCCCGGTCTACTCCGGCGGCCTCGGGGTGCTGGCGGGGGACATCCTCAAGGAGGCCTCGGACCTCGGGCTGCCGCTCGTGGCCGTCGGCCTGATGTACCGAGAGGGGTACTTCCGCCAGCGCATCGACGCGTCCGGCTGGCAGCACGAGTACTGGGTCGGCACCGATCCCGACCGGGTGCCCGCGGCGCTCGTCACCGGCGACGACGGCCGGCCGGTCACGGTCACGGTGCCGATCGGCGACCGTCTCGTCGTCGCGCAGGTGTGGCGGGTGGACGTCGGCCGCGTGCCGCTGCTGCTGCTCGACGCCGACCGCCCCGAGAACGACGTCGCGGACCGCTGGATCACCTCCCGGCTGTACGTCGGCGACCCGGAGGTGCGCCTGTCGCAATACGCGCTGCTGGGGATCGGCGGCGTGCGGGTGCTGCAGGCGCTCGGCATCGACCCGGGCGTCGTGCACCTCAACGAGGGCCACGCGTCGCTCGCGTGCCTCGAGCTCGCCCGTGCCGCGATGGCCGAGGGCGCCTCGCAGGAGGACGCCTTCGAGGCCGTCCGCCGCCGCACCGTGTTCACGACCCACACGCCGGTCCCGGCCGGCAACGACACCTACGCGGCCGGGCAGATCGCCGACGTGCTCTCCGGGATGGCGACCGAGCTCGGCGTCGACCCCGAGGCGCTCGTGCGCCGCGGGCGCACGCATCCCGACGAGGCCGCCGAGCCGTTCGGCGTCACCCAGTTCGCGCTGCGGTCGAGCCGCCGCGCCAACGGGGTCAGCGCCCGCCACGGCGAGGTCGCGCGCGAGATGTGGCACGACCTGTGGCCCGACCGCGCCGTCGCCGACGTGCCGATCACCCACGTCACCAACGGCGTCCACGTCCCCACCTGGATCGGCGGCCCGGTCGAGGAGCTGCTCGACCGCCACCTCGGCGCGGGCTGGGTGGAGCGCACCGCCGATCCGGCGACCTGGGAGGCGGTCGCGGGGATCCCCGGCGACGAGCTGTGGGCCGCCCGCTGCGCGCAGCGCGGCGCGCTGATCGAGCTCGCGCGCGAGTGCAGCACCGTCGAGCGCCTCGCCCGCGGCGACACCGCCGAGTACGTGCGCGCGGCCCAGGCCCTGGATCCCGACGTGCTGACGATCGGCTTCGCGCGCCGTGTCGCCACCTACAAGCGCCTGGACCTGATGCTGCGCGACGTCGACCGCGCGCTGGCGCTGCTCGCCGACACGCAGCGTCCCGTGCAGCTCATCCTGGCCGGCAAGGCCCACCCGCGCGACGACGACGGCAAGCGCCTGGTCCAGCGCCTGTTCGGGATGAAGGCCCACGCGGAGGTGGGCCGCCGCGTGACCTACCTCGACGACTACGACCACACGCTCGCCTCGGCGATGGTCCGCGGCTGCGACGTCTGGGTCAACGTCCCCCGGCCGCCGCTCGAGGCCAGCGGCACGAGCGGGATGAAGTCCGCCGTCAACGGCGGGCTGCAGCTCGGCGTGCTCGACGGCTGGTGGCCCGAGGCCTACGACGGCACCAACGGCTGGGCGATCGGCGGCGAGGTGGACCATGACCACGGGGCGCAGGACTGGCGCCACGCCGAGGAGCTCTACCGGCTGCTGAGCGACGCGGTCCTCCCCACCTTCTACGACCGCGACGACGGCGGCCTCCCGCAGGCGTGGCTCGCGATGGTGCGCTCGTCGCTGCGCACGATCGGCCCGCGCTTCAGCGCGGGACGCATGGTCCGCGACTACGCGGAGCGGATCTACCCGGCTTAGGCCGCGGCGGCGTGCGGGAAGGACCCCCGGCATGACGCGCGTGCGCGACCGACTGCGGGACCCGGTGACATGGACCGACGTCCTGCAACTCGTCAAGACGGCGGCCGCCGCCGTGATCGCGTGGAAGCTGGCCGTCGAGCTGGTCGGCTCCGCCCAGCCCTTCCTCGCTCCGTGGGCGGCGCTGCTGACGGTCAACGCGACCGTCTACCGGACGTTCACGCGCGGCGCCCAGCAGGTCGGCGCCGCGGTCCTCGGCGTGCTGCTGGCCGTCGCGGCCGGGAGGCTCCTCGGGGTCAACGCCGTCTCGCTCGGCGTGACGCTCCTCGTCGCCATGGCGGCCGGCGCGGCCGGGCCGCTGCGCGCCGAGTCGATGACCGCGGCCCTGACCGCGCTCACGGTTCTCCTCACCGGCTACAGCGACGACGGGGGCGCGCTCGTCACCCGCCTGCTGGACACCGGGATCGGCATCACCGTCGGCCTGCTCGTCAACCTCGTGGTCTGGCCGCCGCTGCGCGACCGCAGCGCCGCCCGGCGGGTCGACGCCATCGACGACAAGATCGGGCTCCTGCTGTCCGACATGGCGCGGCGGCTGCGCGAGGAGCCCGGCGAGATCGACGTCGAGGAATGGGTGGACCGCACGCGCGACCTCGACCACGACATCGACCGGGCATGGTCGGTGGTGGGCATCGCGCGGGAGAGCGGCCGGCTGAACCTCCGGCGGCACGCCGCGGAGCGGGTGCGGGCCTCGGACAGCTTCAGCGAGGTGCTGACGTCGCTGGAGCAGGCGGTGGCGGAGACCCGCAGCATGGCGCGCACGATCGGGCGGGCGGGGACCCCGATGACCGAGTGGGACCCGCACTTCACCGACGCGTGGCTCGATCTGCTCGCGCACCTCGGCACGGCCATCTACGACGCCGACGCGCAGGGCGTCGAGCGGGTGCGCGATGACCTCGGGCAGGCGATCGGCACGCTGAGCGGCGAGGAGGGCGGGGACGACGAGCGCTGGCCGGTGCACGGGGCGCTGCTCGTCAACCTGCGCAACATCGCGGACGCGATGGGCGGCGTGGCGGGCGTCCAGCCGGTCCGCCCCAACGCCCCGCATCCGGCGCGCGCCGGCTGACGGCCTCAGGGCAGCAGCCGGCGCGTGGAGGCGCGCAGCCAGGTGAGGCAGGGCGCGAAGGCCTCCGCGTAGGCGACGCCGCACTGCTGGCCGCGGAAGCGCGCGGTGGTGCGGACCTGGTCGACGATGTCGACGTCGTCGTGGGCGCGCAGCCACTGGAGCTGGCTCGCATGCGCCTCGAGCATCTCGACCTTGGTCTCGAGCGCGCCGGTGATGTCGACGAACTCGGCCGGCGCGAAGCCGAGGCCGGAGATCGTCTCCATGTAGTACAGGGGCGGCACGGTCGTGTGGTGCGGCGTGCCCGTCTCGAGCAGCGGCAGCGTCGCGAGGAAGCTCGCGTCGAAGACCAGCTTCGAGACCTCGTTGTGGTCCGCCATGTAGTCGCCGGGATGGTGCGTGATGACGAGGTCCGGCCGCGCCTCGCGCATGAGCTCGATCGCCGCCCGCCGATGTCCGGGATCCGACGCGAAGACCTCGCCGTCGGACAGGCCGAGCGTCGCATGCCGCGCGCCCGCCACCGCGGCGGCGCGCCGCGCCTCCTCCCCGCGCACCGTGCCGATCTCCTCCGCCGAGCGGTCGAAGCTGCCCGCGTCCCCGCGTGTGGCGTGGCACATCGTGACCTCGTGGCCCTCGGCCGCGAAGCGGCTGAGGGTGCCGCCGCAGAGGATCTCGAGGTCGTCGGGGTGCGCACCGACCGCGAGCACGCGCATGGCCGTGTCGTTCGGCCCGCCCGGGCGGTTCCCTGCCGGGCTTGACACTCCCGGGTCCAGCGAGTTTCCTGTCCGGCGGCCTCGGCCTTTCGGGAGGGGGAGAGATGAGCCACAGGATCCTGGCCGCGCTCGCCGCGGCGTCGGCGCTCGCGGTCGTCGCGGGGTGCGGCGGTGACGACGGCGGCAGCGAGGAGGCGGCCGGAGGCGGCGAGCCCGACAAGGTCGCGGTCCTCCTGCCCGACTCGAAGTCCTCGGTGCGCTGGGAGACCATCGACCGGCCCGAGTTCAAGGCCGCGTTCGAGCGCGCCGGCGTCCCGGCCGAGATCCAGAACGCGGAGGGCGACAAGGCGACGCAGCAGACCCAGGCCGAGCAGGCGATCACCAACGGCGCGAAGGTCCTGGTGCTCGTCAACCTCGACAGCGGCAGCGGGGCGGCGATCGCCGCCAACGCCAAGTCGCGCGGCGTGAAGGTGATCGACTACGGCCGCCTCACGCTCAAGGGCGACTCGGACTACTACGTGTCCTTCGACAACGTCGAGGTCGGCCGCCTGCAGGGCGAGGGGCTCGCGAAGTGCCTCGAGGACAAGGGCGTCTCCAAGCCGCAGGTCGCGGTCCTCAACGGCTCGCCCACCGACAACGCGGCGACGCTCGTCAAGCAGGGCTACGACTCGGTCATCGACCCGAAGTTCAAGTCGGGCGAGTGGGCCGAGGTCGGCGACCAGTCGGTGCCCGACTGGGACAACCAGAAGGCGCTCACGATCTTCGAGCAGATGCTGCAGAAGTCGAAGAACCAGGTCGACGGGGTGATCGCCGCCAACGACGGCCTCGGCAACGCGGCGATCTCCGCGCTCAAGCAGCGCAAGCTGCCGCCGGTCCCGGTCACCGGGCAGGACGCCACGCTGCAGGGCGTCCAGAACATCCTCGCCGGCGACCAGTGCATGACCGCCTACATCAACCTCAAGGAGTACGTCCGGGCCACGGCCAAGGTCGCGACCCAGCTCGCCAAGGGCGAGAAGCCCACCGGCATGACCGCCACGACCGACAACGGCAAGAAGAAGCTGCCGTCGCTGCTGTTCAAGCCCGAGGCGGTCACGAAGGACAACATCTCCGAGACCGTCATCAAGGACGGGACGCTCAAGCGCGAGGACATCTGCGCGGGGCGGATCGAGCGCTACTGCGAGGAGGCGGGGATCTAGGCCCGCCCGCGGGCCAGATGGTTGATCTCGCGGCCGCGCGGTCGACTGGTGGATGCCCCGTGGATGCCGGGCACCGCACGCACGAGGGGCACAGTGGCGGACGGCGGCGCCACGTTACGCGCGGAACGACAGTCGACGCCCGGGCGCGGGCCACCACGCGGAGCAGGGGGCCCCTCGGGCGGGTGGCGCCCGGCGCCGCGGGGCGCCGCCAGGCGCCCGTGGGGTCGCGGGATCAACCATCTAGAGTGCCACCCTCGTTGCCACGCCGACGGAGGGTGCGTCTTGATCCAGCACATCGTCCTGCTGAAGTGGAGGTCCGGCACGACCGAGGAGCAGATCCTCGAGGCGATCGCGCATGCCGAGCATCTGCCCAGCGAGATCGACGGGGTCGAGAGCCTGAGCATCGGCCGCAACCGGGTGGACCAGAAGCACGGGTACACCCACGCGCTGATCGTCCGCGTCGCCGACGAGGAGGCGCTCGACCGCTACCTCCAGGACCCCCGCCGCAAGCAGTACATCGCCGAGCACCTCACGCCGATCGAGCAGGAGCGGATCGAGATCGACGTGCCCGACGACGTCTCCTTCCGGCGCGCCCCGTCGCGCGACTGGCACTGGGGCGCGAGCATCGGCATGGGGCTGCCGCCCGACGACTGAGCCGCGCGCGCCCTCACTCCGGGCCGTAGCCCAGCTCCGCGAACGCCACCCCGAAGATCAGCGCGCCCTGCACGGCGAACACGCCGATCGCCCAGGCGATCGCGAGCAGCCAGCCGTCGCGGCGGCTGAGCCACGCCGCGGCGAGCGCGGGCCACGCCAGCGCGGCCACCACGAAGGCGGCGGCCGCGCCCGGCGCCCAGTCCCCGAGGTCGCCGCCCGCGCCCTCGATGACCGCCACGAACAGCGCGGCGCCCGCGAACGGCAGCAGCACGCGCAGCGCCCACCGGCGGATGCTTGCCCGGCGGGCGCGACGGGCGCCGCTCGCGCGCCGCTGCTCGGAGCGCTCGTCGAGCCGCGCCTCGGCGCGCTCGACCGTCTCCCAGGTCTCCCGATCGGTGCGGTCGTGCTGCTCCACGGATCTCATGATCGACGCTGCGGCCGCGCGATGCCGCGCGGTCGTACCCGCCGACGTCTTGGCCGCCGCGGTCGCCGCGCCGATCCCGCCGCTCACCCCGTCCAGTTCTCCATCGAGGAGGAGAAGATCTCGGCGAGCTGGTCGGGACCGACCTCGGCCGGGGCGATCGAGAGCATGCGCTGCTGCTTGAGCGCGCCGGTGACGAGGTCGTCGACGTCGCCGTCGTCGTAGCCGAGCTCGCGCAGCCCGCGCGGGGCGCCGACGTCGCGCATGAGGTCGGTGAGCAGCCGCGGCAGCGTCTCCTCGTCGGCCTCGGGCACCGGCTCGCCGGCGAGCAGCTCCGCCGCGCGGCGGTGCTTGGAGGGGTCCGAGGCGAAGGTCGCCCGGAAGGCCGCGGGGGCCGTCACGATCACCGCGAAGCCATGGGGGACCATCGGCCGGTCGCCGGGGTAGCCGGGGCTCGCGTAGGTGTGCTTGAGCCCCGCGATCGGATAGGCGCAGGCGTGCGGGATGTGCGTCCCGGCCGAGCCGAACCCGATCCCGGCGATCGAGGCGGCGAGCATCATCCGCCCGCGGGCGTCGACGTCGTCGCCGTCGGCGACCGCCTGGCGCAGGTAGGCGCCGCCGTCGGCAAGCGCCTTGGCGGCCCACAGGTCCGAGACCGGGTTGGCGCCCTGGTAGGGCGGGCGCTTCGAGGGGTCCTCCGGCGCGGGCCGGGTGTCGAAGCTGCGCGCGGTGAACGACTCGACCGCGTGGCAGACGACGTCCAGCCCGCACGCCGCCGTGACCTGCGGCGGCATCGAGAGGCTCAGCAGTGGGTCGACGATCGCCTGCGCGGGCCGCAGGTACGGATGCGAGATCGCCGCCTTGGCGCGCTGCTCGGGCAACTCGAGCACCGACACCGTCGTGGCCTCCGAGCCGGTGCCCGACGTGGTCGGCACCGCCAGCAGCGGCTTCAGCGGGCCGGGCGGCGTGCGGCCGCCGCCGACCGGCGGGTAGATGTAGTCGAGCACCGGCGCGGGATGGGTGGCGAGCAGGTCGGCCGCCTTGGCGGTGTCGAGGCTCGAGCCCCCGCCGAGGCCGACGAAGCCGTCGAAGCGCCCGTCGGAGGCGAACGCGGCGGCCGCCTCCACCGCCTCGAGCGTCGGCTCGACCGCGACGCCGTCGAACACCTCGCAGGCGACGCCCGCGCCCTCGATCGCCCCGCGCACGCGCTCGACGATCCCGGCGGCCACGATCCCCGGGTCGGTCACGATCAGCGCCCGCGTCACCCCCAGCCGCCGCAGCTCCCAGCCCGCCTCCTCGGCCGCCCCCGGGCCGTACTTGACCGGCGTGGCCTCCATCGTGAAGACGGTCTCCCGGCGGTCCACAAGGTGGGACCATAATCCATGTTGCGGAATAAGGGCGGCGCGGCGCGTCAGCCTTCGCCGGCGAGCTGAGCGGCGGACAGGCCGATCAGCAGGCCGAGCAGCACCGCGCCGGGCGACGCCGCCGGCTGCACCTCCGCGAGCCGCGCGGCGAACAACCGCCGCTCGGCGTCTTCGATGCCGACGCTCTCCTGCAGGTGCTGCACCGCCTCGACGGTGATCCCGCCGGCCCAGATGGACAGGAAGTCCTCGAGGCGGTCGAACGCCTCGCCGAGGGCGGGAGTCGCGGTGCTCATGCGGGAGGGGTCGCGCGGGCCGCGCGCATCCTGACGCATCCCCCGCGGCCCGGACGGGAATGGAGCCGCCATGCCCACCCGGCTGACCCCGCGCTTCGACGCGGCGGTGGCGCTCGCGCGCGACCTCCACGACGGCCAGGTCCGGAAGGGGACGGAGACCCCCTACCTCTCGCACCTGCTCGCGGTCGCCTCGATCGTCCTCGAGGCGGGCGGGAGCGAGGACGAGGCGATCGCCGCCCTCCTGCACGACGGCCCCGAGGACGCCGGCGGCCGCGCGACGCTCGCGACGATCCAAGAGCGCTTCGGCGACGAGGTGGCCGCGATCGTCGACGCCTGCACGGACACCTACGAGGAGCCCAAGCCCGACTGGTCCGCGCGCAAGCAGGCCTACCTCGCCCACCTCGAGGACCCGGCGACCACGGACGGCGCCCTGCTGGTCTCGCTCGCCGACAAGCTCCACAACGCCCGCGCGATCGCGTTCGACCTGCGCGTCCACGGCGACGCGCTGTGGGAGCGCTTCCGCACCGGCAGCGGCCCCTCCCAGCTGTGGTACTACCGCTCCCTCGCCGACGTGTTCCTGCGTCGCCGGCCGGGACCGCTCGCCGAGGAGCTCGACCGGACGGTCGGCGAGATCGAGCGGCTCGCCGCGGAGGCGGCCCGCTCCGGCTAGGCGGCGCGCACGCGGGCGCCCGGCCCCGGCCGGCGGACGACCTCGTCGTCGGAGCGCAGCACGTGGCCGTGCGCGCAGACCAGCTCCACCCCCACGGGCGCGCCGCAGTCGCGGTGCTCGACCACCGTCGCCGGGCCGGCCTCGTCGGCGACGTACTTGTCGCCCCACTGGCGCAGCGCGGCGATGACCGGGTAGAGCTCGTGGCCCATCGGGGTCAGGACGTACTCGGTGCGCTCGCGCTGGCCGGGCTCGCGGTAGGGCCGGCGCTCGAGCAGGCCCTGCTCGACGAGCCAGTCGAGGCGGGCGGTCAGCACCGAGCGCGAGATCCCGAGGTGCCCCTGCAGATCGGCGAAGCGGTGCAGGCCGCGGAAGCAGTCGCGCAGCACGAGCAGCACCCAGGGCTGGCCGACGATGTCCAGGGTGCGGCCGATCGAGCAGTTCGACGAGTCCTCCTCACGCCATTCCATGCCCCGCATGGTATCTGAGTCTGCAATCCGAACGCAGGTCTGGTACGGTTCCATGATGCTGAGTTCGATTACAGAACCGAGATCGCGGGCGAGTCGGATGGCGCGGGTGGAGCCGGAATCCCGGACGCTCGCGATCGCGAGCGCCGCGACCGCGCTGGTCCTCATCGCGTTCACGCTGCCGGTCGGGATCCTCGCGCCGATCGGCGCCGACCTCGGGACCACGGCGACGGGCAACACGTGGATCCTCAGCTCGATGTCGATCGGGCTCGCCGGGACGTTGCTGGTAGCCGGGAGCCTCGCCGACGACCTCGGGCGCCGGCGCGTGTTCATGGCCGGCCTGTGGTTGTTCACGCTGTCCTCGGTGGCGTCGCTGCTCGCGCCGAGCACCGTCGTGCTGACGGTCGCGCGCGTCGTCGCGGGCGTGGGCGGCGGCGCGCTGCTGGCGACCTCACTCGGGCTGCTGGCGCACGCGTTCCCCGACGGCGAGCGGCGCACGCACGCGACGGGCGTGTGGGGCGCGATGATCGGCGTCGGCGTCGTGATCGGCCCGGTGTCGGCGGCACTGCTCTCCGAGGCGGCGAGCTGGCGGGTCGCCTACGCGGTGCTCGCGCTGCTGTCGCTTGCGCTGGTGGTGCCGGCGGCGCGCGGCCTCACCGAGTCGCGCGCGGCGCGCGTGCGGCGGATCGACACGACCGGCCTCGTGTTGATGTGCGCGGGCATGGTCCTGCTCACCGCCGGGATCGTGCAGGGCAACGCGTTCGGCTGGACGTCGGCGCCGGTGCTCGCCGGCGTCGCCGGCGGCCTCGGGCTGCTCGCCGCCTTCGCCGTCTGGGAGCTGCGCCGGCGCGAGCCGCTGATGGACCTCCGGCTGCTCCGCAACCCCGGTTTCGCCGCCGCGCTGCTCGCGTCGTTCGTGCTCGGGCTCACCGTGCTGGCGTTCATGAGCTACTCGGTGACCTTCCTGCAGACGACGCTCGCGGCGGGCGTCCTCGCGGCGGCGCTGTGGACGCTCGCCTGGTCGATCCCGTCGGTGCTCGTCGCGCTGCGGGCGCGCGCGATCTCCCGCTACGCCGGCCCGCGCGCGCAGACGGCCGGCGGGCTCGCCCTGAGCGCGGCAGGGCTGCTGCTGATGCTCGGGCTCCACGGCAGCTCCCGGCCGGTCCACCTCCTCCCCGGCCTGCTGGTGCTCGGCGTCGGGACGGGCATCCTGAACGCCGCGGTCGCGCGCGCGGCGGTCGCCTCGGTCCCGCCCGACATGAGCAGCATGGGCGCGGGCGCCAACAACACGATGCGCTATCTCGGCGCCGCGCTCGGCGTCGCGCTGCTCGTCGCGCTCCTGCACGCGAGCACGACGCATCCGACCGCCGACGCCGAGGCGCACGCGATGAACACGGTCCTGTGGATCGCGGCCGCCGCGACGCTGGCCGGGGCGCTGGCGGCCTTCGCGCTGCTGCGGCCCAGACGGGCGGCGCCCGCCCTCGCCCTCACCCCGGATACGGATTCCGCCAGCCCGTGCCCCTCGCGGTCGTGACGTACTCGGGCCACGGCAGCTCCAGCGGCGGGGCGAAGTCGGCCGGCAGCAGCGGCTCGATGCGCTGCGCCCCGCCCGTGCGGGCCTCGAACTCCGAGCGGGCGGCCGCCACCAGGGCGGGATCGCCGAGCACGTCGAGCAGCGTGCCGGCGACCGTCTCGGCGGCGCAGACCACCGTCGGGTCGATCGTGGCGGGGATGCCTCCGAGCGCGTTGGCCGCCCACCCCGGATGGCCGCCGGGCGCGCTCGCGGAGTCCGGAGCGAGCACCGGGCGCGCGATGTAGACGCGCACCGTCGGCGCGTACCACGACATCTCCACGTAGTCGTCCGACGTCCAGTGGCGCTGCCACGCCGGCATCGACTCGCGCAGCCGCCGCTCGGCCTCCTGCGGCTCCACCAGCGCCTCGCACTCGGCCAGGAACGGCCGCGGGGCCGCCGGCAGACCGAGCGCCTCGCGGATCGCGTTGGCGACCTCGACCGCCTCGCGGCCGAGGCGCGGAGGCCCGACCGCCTCGAGGTTCGCGTAGGCCGCGGCGGCGAGCGCGTGGTTGGCCACCCCGGGCCGGTTGCGCGCCACCCAGCGGGCCCGCAGCTCGCAGTGGGAGACCTCGGCCGCGTGGCGCGCGTTGGCGTCGAGCACCCCGAGCACCGCCTCGGCCATCGGGACGTCGGGGGTGCGCCAGCTGTACTGCAGCTGCGCGAGCGGGGCGGGCAGGTTGTCGGCGGTGAAGTCGCCCGCCGAGAGGATCGCCTCGTTCAGCGACCAGCCGCCTGCGTGCGGCAGCATCGACTCCTGGGTGGCCTTGGCGAGGCCGTACATCGTCGCCAGCGCCGCGTTCGCGCCGGGCGCCCGCGCGGCCGTGTGCGCCGCGGGGATCGGGCCGATCGGCCCCCCCGCCCCCGGCGCCCACTCGGCGGCCTCGCGGGCGACGAACGAGTAGACCCGGCTGTAGTAGGCGCCGCAGTGCGTGTCCCAGCGCACCGTGTTGCACAGCGGCAGCATGTAGAAGGGGTGGTAGGAGACGATCGCGTCGACGCCGTCGTAGTAGCCCCGCAGGCCGTGGACGACCTTCGAGCCCTGGACCTTCTCGGCGGGCTCGCCCATGAACCGCAGCGTGCCGCCGATCCCGTGCTCGACCATCGCCGCCCGGGCCGCCAGCACGGCGCCGAGCGCGCCGATCCCGAGCGCCGAGTGCGGGTCGGTGTGGCCCGGGGCGAACGGCGTCGTGCCGGGCCGCGGCCCCGGGCGCGTCTCGGCGGCCTGGCTGTTCCCCGGCACCGCGTCGTACTCCGCGTAGGCGAGCACGGTCGCGCCGCTGCCCTGCGCCCAGGTGGCGCTGAAGGCCGTCGGCATGCCGCCGCTGCCCGCCTCGACCTCGAAGCCCTCCGCCCGCAGGCGGTCGACGAACCACGCCGCCGAGCGGTACTCACGCCACGCGGGCTCGGCGAGGTCCCAGATCGCCCGCGTCCACGCCGAGAGGTCGCCGCGGTGGTCCTCGACCCAGGCACGGGCGGTGTCCTTCGGATCCGGCATCGCGGACGCGGACAATAGGGTTCGCGCCGTGGCGCCGGTGGCCGTGTACACGGACTGGGACGAGCTGGACGTGACGCAAGGCGCGCGGGCACTGCGGGACGCCGGCTGGGACGTCCGTCGCCTCGGCACGACGAACCCCGCCGCGATCGCCGACGCCGCGGCCGACGCGACCGCCGTCTGCGTCGGCTACGCGCTGCTCGACCGCCCGCTCCTCGAGCGCCTGCCGGCGCTGCGCGTGGTGGCCACCATGTCCGCGGGCGTCGACATGGTCGACCTCGACGCCGCCACCGAGCGCGGGATCTGGGTCGCCAACGTGCCCGCGGCCGCCACCGAGGAGGTCGCCGCCCACGCGCTGGCGATGGCGCTCGCCCTCGTCCGGCACCTCCCGTTCATGGACCGCGACGTCCGCGGCGGGCACTGGCGCCTGCGCCTCGACGAGCCGCCGCGCCGCCCCGCGACCCTCACGCTCGGCCTCCTGGGGCTGGGGCGCATCGGCCGGCGCACGGCCGAGCTGGCGCACGGCGTGTTCGGCGCCGTCGCCGCGCACGACCCCGGCGTCCCCGGGAACGCCTGGCCGCGCGACGTCGAGCGCCTCGAGCTCGGCGCGCTGGCCGCCCGCGCCGACGTCCTCTCGCTGCACCTCCCCCACGAGCCGGACGCCCCGCCGCTCGTCGACGCCGCGCTGCTCGGCGCACTGCCGCGCGGGGCGTTCCTCGTCAACGTCAGCCGCGGGGCGCTGGTGGACCGCGCCGCGCTGCTCGCCGCCCTGGACTCCGGCCGCCTGGCGGGCGCGGCGCTCGACGTGCTCGACCGCGAGCCCCCGCCCTCCCGCGACGCGGTGGTGCACCATCCCCGCGTGCTCGTCACCCCGCACGCGGCGTTCCTCTCCGCCGAGACGGCGGACGCCTACCCCCGCGAGCAGGCCGCCAACGTGCTCGCGTGGCAGCGCACCGGCCGCCCGCTGACCCCGGTGCGGGAGCTCTGAGCGGCGGTGCGCGTCGGCGAGGCGATCGGCGAGGAGCTGCGCGCGCTCGGGGTCGAGGTCGTGTTCGGCATCCCCGGCGTGCACACGATCGAGCTCTACCGCGGGCTCGAGCGGGCGGGGATCCGGGCCGTCACCCCCCGCCACGAGCAGGGCGCGGGCTTCATGGCGGACGGCTACGCGCGCGTCAGCGGCCGGCCCGGCGTGTGCGTGCTGATCACCGGCCCCGGCGTGACGAACGCGATGACCCCGCTGGCGCAGGCCTACCACGACTCGGTGCCGCTGCTGGTGGTGGCCAGCACGACCGCGCGCGACGCACTCGGCCGCGGGCGGGGCGCGCTGCACGACGTCCCCGACCAGGCCGCGCTGGCCGGCGCGGTGACGTGGTTCTCGGAGACGGCGACCGAGCCCGACTCCGCCCGCGAGGCCCTGCGCCGCGCGTGGGCCTCGCTGCACGGCGGGCGCCCCCGTCCCGCGCACCTCGCGATCCCGGTCGACGTGCTCGGGCTCGACGCGGCGGCGGGCGGCGCGCCCGCGGGGACCTCCCCGGGCCTCGTCGCGGGCGGCGCCGCCGGCGGCGGCGCGCCGCCGGCCGAGCCCGCGCAGCGCGACGTCGAGCGCGCCGCGGCGCTGCTCGCCGGCGCCGAGCGGCCCGCCCTGCTGCTCGGCGGCGGCGCCGTGGACGCCGGCGCGCAGGCGACCACCATCGCCGAGCGCCTCGACGCCCCCGTCGTCCTCACCGGCAACGCCAAGGGCGTGCTGCCGTCTTCGCATCCCCTGTGCCTCGGCGCCACGCTGCCGTTCGCGCCCGTCCAGGCGCTGCTGGCCGGCGCCGACGCCGTCCTCCTCGCCGGCACCGAGCTCTCCGAGGTCGACTGGCTGTACTCGGGCCGGCCGCCTCGCTTCGACGGGCGGGTCGTGCGCATCGACATCGACCCCGCCCAGCTCGCCGGCGGCGCGACGCCCGAGATCGGGCTGGTCGGCGACGCGGCGGCCACGCTCGGACGGATCGCGGCCGCGCTGGGGGAGCGCCTGCCGGGCCCGCGCACGCCGGGCGCCGAGCAGGTGCGCACGGCGCTCGCCGGCCTCGACTGGACCGAGGACAGCCTCTCGCACCTGCCGTGGCTCGACGCGATCGACGCCGCGCTGCCGGCCGATCGCATCGTCGCCCTGGACTCCACACAGCCCGCCTACACCGCCCACCACTACCTGCCCGCCGCGCGGCCCCGCTCGTGGCTCGCGCCCTACGGCCTGGGGACGCTCGGGCCCGCGCTCCCGATGGCGGTGGGCGCGAAGCTCGCGGCGCCCGATCGGCCGGTGCTCGTCCTCGCCGGCGACGGCGGGCTGCTGTTCACGCTCTCCGAGCTCGCGACCGCGGTCGACCTCGGCCTCTCGCTCCCCGTCGTGGTGTGGGACAACCGCGGCTACGGCGAGATCCGCGACTCGTTCGACCGCGCCGGCGCGCCGCGGGTCGGCACCGAGACGACCGCGCACGACCTGCTCGCGATCGCCGCCGGGTTCGGCTGCGCGACCGCCGCGCCCGGCACCCCGGACGAGCTGACGGCCGCCATCGGCGCCGCGCTCGCGGCGGACCGCCCGACCGTGATCCGCGTCGCGGCCTAGCCGTCCCACCCGTCGGATTCGAACCGCAGCCGCTGCGCTCCGCCACGCTCGCCTATGCTCGCGGGGTGGTGGCCGGTACGAGCTCGATGATCCCGGAGCTGCCGATCATCCGCACCCGTGGGGAGGGCGAGCAGCGCGCGACGTTCTTCGAGCTGTTCTTCGACCTCGTCTATATCTTCGCGGTCACCCAGCTGTCGCACCACCTGCTCGCCGACATCACCTGGTCGCGCGCGGCCGAGTCGGCGTTCATGCTGATCGCGCTGTATTGGGCGTGGAACTACACGACGTGGATGACCAACTGGTTCGATCCGGACACGGTGCCGGTCCGGCTTGTGCTGGTCTTTGTCATGGCCGCGAGCTTGTTGATGGCGGTCGCGATCCCGGAGGGATTCGGCGCGTACGCTCTGCTGTTCGCGTGCGCCTACTCGGGCATGCAGATCGGGCGCAACGCGTTCGTGGTCGCGGCCACGCCGCGCGGAGGGTTCAACCAGAACTTTCGCCAGATCCTGGCCTGGAGCGTGCTCTCGGCGCCGCTGTGGGTGGCCGGCGGCATCGTCGATGAAGAAGGGTTGCGCTGGGTCCTGTGGCTGGGCGCGCTCGGGCTCGACCTCACGGGGCCGCTGGTCACCTACTGGCTGCCAGGCGTAGGCACGACGCCGATGAGCCAGTGGCAGATCGAGGGCGCCCATTTCGGCGAGCGATTCCAGCTGTTCGTGATCATTGCGCTCGGCGAGAGCATCGTCCTTGCGGGCGCGACCGCCTCGGACGCGGGCTTGAGCGTCGACGTCGTCGCCGCGCTCCTGCTCGCCTTCCTGTCGTCGACCGCGCTGTGGTGGCTGTACTTCGGCCAGGTGGCCGGCACGGTGCTGGAGCGGATCCGCGCCGCCACGGCCGAGGAGCGGGGCCAGATCGGCCGTGACATCTACACCTACTTGCACCTCCCGATCGTCGCCGGGATCGTCCTCGTGGCGGTCGGCGATGAGCTGGTGATCGCGCACCCGACCGACGCCTTGCACGACGCGGGAGCGCTCGTTGCGCTCGGCGGCCCCGCCCTCTTCCTCGGGGGCCTGATGGCCCTCGCCGCGAGGCTCGGCGAGCCGCAGAGCGTCCCGCGAGCCGTGGCCGTGATCGCGCTGCTGGCCGCCGTGCCGCTCGCCGCCGACGCCGACGGGCTGGTCGTGGCGGTACTGCTCACCGCGCTGTTGGCCGTGCTTGTGGTCGCCGAGCAGTTGCGCGGCGCGCACTGAGCCGAGCGCCCAGGCTCGCGTCGCCCTCGGCCGGTGCGCTCCGCAGCGCCTCGCCTCCTCATCGAAGCGGCCGACCGGCGCAGCGCCCGAGCCGCTCCCGGGAAGCCGATTAACGGTCGTGACGGTCGACGACGCCCGCGCTTTCACAATTGCGTCAACGCGACAGCGGACGCCGAGCCGCTCGCTGCTCCCGCTGCGCTGTCGAGATTCGTCCGTTGCGGGTCGCCGCGCGATGCGTCGGCGCTCGTCGCCGGTGTGTGGCGCTCGCCCGTAGCATCGTGTCGGTGTGTTCGCCGTCCGGCCTGGACTTCTATGACGCCGAGCTGCGCGCTCACCACGAGCATCTTCGCGCCGCCTACGGGATCAGCCCCGGTGATGAGGTGCTCGACATCGGCTGCGGAACCGGGCTGACGACTCGCGACGCGGCGCGCGCTGCGGCGCCGGGCCGCGTGGTCGGCGTCGACGTGTCCGAGCGGATGCTTGAGCGCGCCCGTCAGCTGACGGCGGCCGAACGGCTCGACAACGTCCGGTACGAGCTGGGTGACGCGCAGGTGCATCGCTTCGACTCAGCGCGCTTCGACGTGGCGATCAGCCGGTTCGGAACCATGTTCTTCTCCGATCCGGCCGCCGCGTTTGCGAACCTCGCCGCCGCGCTGCGAGCCGAGGCGCGACTGGTGCTGCTCGTGTGGCAGCGCCCCGAGCACAACGAATGGGCGCGGCTGATCGACGCCGCGCTCGGCGACGCGGCGCAGCCAACGCCGCCGGGCGCGAACCCATTCACGCTCGGGGATGCCGAAGAGACCGCGCGCATCCTCGACACCGCCGGGTTCGGCTGCGCGACCGCCGCGCCCGGCACCCCGGACGAGCTGACGGCCGCGATCGGCGCGGCGCTCACGGCCGGCCGCCCCACGCTGCTCCGCGTCGCCGCCTGACCGTCCCAGATGTCGCGTGCTCAAGCGACGGGGCTCGGCGGCGAATGGTAGGGACGATGGTCCTGGGTTGTCGTGAGGTCGATCACCTCGTCCACGAGGCCGAGGCCCTCTGTGCGGTGGGTGATGAGCAAAACCGATCGCTGGTCGGCGGCGCTGAGGAGGTCCTCGATCAGCCTTTCTGCGGTGGGTGGGTCGAGGTGGGCGGTCGGCTCGTCGAGCACGAGCACGGGAGCGTCGGCGAGCAGGGCTCGAGCGAGGACCAGTCGCTGCCGCTGCCCGGCGGACAGCTCACGACCGTGCTCACCGACGAGCGTGTCCCAACCATCCGGGAGCTCCGCGCACCCATTCCCAGATCCGGGCGCGACGGAGCGCTTGCTCGATCTCGAGGTCGGTTGCCTGCGGGCGGGCGAGGCGGACGTTCTCGCGGATGCTGGCGGAGAACAGGTGGGAGTCCTGGCCGGCCACGGCGATCGCGCGTCGGACGTCTTCTTGACGGTAGTCGCGGAGGTCTCTGTCCCCGAGCGTGACGCGCCCCCGCTCGGGGTCGAGGAAGCGAAGCAGCACGCTCACGACCGTCGTCTTGCCCGCACCGCTCGCCCCCACCAGCGCGACGCGGTGCCCGGGCTCGAGCCGGAGGCTGACGCCGTCGAGCACAGGTGGTTCCTCCGGGCTGTAGCGGACACGCACGTTCTCGAGCGCGACGGCGAACGGAGGGGATGGCGGCGGCGCCGGCTGCGCGGGATCGACGACGGCCGGTTCGCGGTCGATCAACTCGAGGATGCGGCGTCCGGCTCCGAGCGTCGCCGGCAATTCGCGGGCCACGGCCGAGAGCGGCTGAACCGCCTCGAAGGCGGCGAGCGCGAGCAGGGCGAGCATCGCTATCAGCACGCGATCGAGCTCTCCGGAGGCGCTCGCCCCGACGGCCATGGCCAGGACGGCGGCGACGGTCACACCGGCCACCGCCAGGCCCAGTCCGTCTGCGACTCCGGTGGCGAGGGCGTCGCGGCGGCCGATTCGCGCCAGCGCCTGATCGGTGGCCCGCACGCGCCGGAGCGCGGCTGCCTCGCCGCCGTAGGAGGCGATCTCCGGCGTAGCGCCCAGGAGCTCGACGAGCTCGGTCGAGAGCTCGCCGCGGGCGGTGGCCTGGCGGCGGCCGGACCGGCGGCCGAGGTGGCCGCCCAGCAGTGGCACCGCGACCCCGGCGACGAGCAGCCCGGCGGCGAGGGCGAGCGCCGCCGCTGGGAGAACCGCAGCTGCGACGCCGACCGAGAGCCGCGCCCGCGAGCAGGGCCACGAGTGGCGGGCCGATACCGCGCAGGTGCAGGTTCTGGAGCGCGTCCACGTCGGCGACCATCCGCGACAGCAGGTCTCCACGCGCGTAGCCCTCGAGTTGCGCCGGCGCCAGCGGCTCGATCGCCTCGTAGACGCGCGGCCTCAGGCGGCCGACTACGCGTAACGCGAGATCGTGCGAGGCGAGCCGCTCCAGGTAGCGCGCCAGCGGCCGGGCGATCCCGAAGAAGCGCACGGCGACGATCGCCGTCATCAGCGAGAGGATCGCCGGCTGCTCGGCCGCCCGCGATATGAGGTAGCCCGCTGTTGCCATCAGACCGACGCCGAAGGTCACGGTCAGGGCGCCGAGGACGACGGTGAGCGCGACACGGCCGCGCGAGGCGCCGGCGAGCGCGAGGAGCCGTCGCAGGGTCACCATCCGGCGGCCTTCAGGGCCGGCTCGGGGATCGCCCTGCCCTGCTCGAGGTGGACGACCCGATCGGCTCGCCGGACGAGCTCGGGGCGGTGCGCGATCAACAGGACCGTCCGGCCGGCGCAAGCCCGCTCGACGGCCTCGGCCACGATCTCCGCGCCGGCCGGGTCGAGGTCGGCCGTGGGCTCGTCGAGGATGAGGAGCGGCGCGTCGCGGAGGAAGGCGCGTGCGAGCCCGATCCGGCGGCGCTCGCCGGTGGAGAGCGGTCGCCGGCCGTCGCCGACCGGTGTCTCGTATCCCGCGGGGAGCGCCTCGATGAAGCGGTCGGCGCCCGCCAGCGCCGCCGCCTGCCGCACCCGCTGGTCGGAAGCGGCGGGGTCACCCAGCCGGATGTTGTTCGCGATGGTGCCCCGCAGCAACGTTGGGTGTTGCGGCACCCAGGCCAGGTGCCTCCGCCAGGCAGCTGTCTGGCAGTCGGCGAGGTTGGCGCCGCCCACGCTGACGCGGCCCGCCGTCGGCTCGAGCAGGCGCAGGAGCAGCGCGGCGACGGTGCTCTTGCCGGCTCCACTCACGCCGACGAGTGCCACGGTCTCGCCCGGCGCGAGCTCGAGATCGAGCCCGTCCAGGACCGACCGGGGCCGAGCGAGATAGGTGAAGCACACGCGCTCCAGTAGCACGGGCGCGTCCGCGGGGCTGGGCGCGAGCCGCACTCCACCGCAGCCGACAGCCGGCGGCGCGTCGAGGAGATCGAGGATGCGCGCCGCGACGGCGAGGCCATCCGCACTCGCGTGGAACTCGGCGCCGAGCCGACGCAACGGCAGGTACAGCTCGGGGGCCAGGACGAGCACCGTCAGCCCGGCCTGGAAGCCGATGCCGCCGTCCACCAGACGCACACCCACGGTGACCGCCACGAGCGCGACGCCGAGCGTCGCGGCCAGCTCGAGCACCGATCCCGACAGGAAGCTGACGCGCAGCGTTCCCATCGTCGCGTGGCGGTAGCGCTCGCTGATCTCGGCGATCCGCGCGGTCTGGGCACGACCGCGGTTGAACGACCGCAGCGTCGGCAAACCGCGCACGACGTCGAGGAAGTGAGATGAGAGGAGCCGGAGCTCCTCCCAGCGCGCGCGGGTCCGCTGCTCGGTATAGAGGCCGATCAGCCACATGAACAACGGCACCAGCGGCAGCGTCAGCAGCATGATCAGGGCCGACTCGAGGTCGATCAGGGCGACCCAGAGCAGGACCGCGACCGGGACAAGGCAGGCGAGCACGACCTGGGGCAGGTAGCGGGCGAAGTACGCCTCCAGCGGCTCGACCCCCTGGACGGCCGCGGCGGCGACCTCGCCGGCCTCGGCCCGGTCGAGGGCGGCGGGCTGGGCGCGCAGCCTGTGCCCCACGAGGGCGACCCGCAGTTCCGACAGCACGCCGGACGCGGCTCGACGGCCGGCGACCTCGAAGCCCCAGGCGAGCGTGCCACGCGCCGCAAATACGACCACCAGCAGGACGACGTCGCCCCATACATCCGCGAGCGAGGCGCCGTGGAATGCTCGGGCCACGATCCGAGCGATCAGCGTCGCTCCGATGAGGACGAGCAGTGCGGTGGCGAAGCCGATCGCGGCGTCGGCCCATAGCAGCACCCGCGCGGACCGCGCTCGGCGAAGCATGCGCGGGTCGAGGGCACGCACGGCGCTCAGCCTTGCGGCGGCTTGTCCGGCTTCGCGCGAGCGAGAGCGTCGACGGGGTTGCCGGCGATCTCCTGTCCCCCGACCCGGGCCCGCAGGACGTAGTACGTCCACGCCTGGTAGAGCAGGATCACCGGCGTGAAGATCAGGGCCACGACCGTCATCACCTTCAGCGCGTAATGAGAGGAGGCCGCGTTCGACACGGTCAGGCTGTTGGCGAAGTCCGGGTGGGAGACGAGCACGCGCGGATACAGGCTGATGAAGATGGTGGCCACCACGGCGAGGGTTCCGAGCGCCGTCATCACGAACGCCCAACCGCTCCGGCGCATGAAGACGAAGACCACCGCGAGGAGCAGCACCGCGATGCCCAGCGCGGCAGGAAGGACGGGCGGGAAGACGTCCTTGTCGTTGCGGTCGACCGCGACGGCGACCGTCCAGGCGAGGAGACCGCCGGCTCCGACCGCGGCCGGAACGGCGAGCCGCCGGGCCGTTCTCCCCGCCCGCTCGCACAGCTCGCCCGTCGTGCGCAGCGTCAGGTAGCAGGCGCCGTGGAAGGCGAACAGCAGCACGACCGCGAGCCCCGCGAAGACGGTGTAGGGGCTGAACAGGTCCCAGAAGTCGCCGGCGTAGTCGTTGCTCGAATTGAGCGGCACGCCGTTGACGAAGTTCGCCAGCGCCACCCCCCATACGAACGGGGCGCCGATGCTGCCCACGGTGTTGGCCCATTGCCACGTCGCCCGCCAGCGCGGTTCCTCGCTCTTCTCGCGCCACTCGAACGAGACCACTCGGACGATCAGCAGGACGAGGATGAGCAGCAGGGCGATGTAGAAGCCGGAGAACACCGTCGCGTACCACGGCGGGAAGGCCGCGAACGTCGCGGCGCCGGCCACTACCAGCCACACCTCGTTGCCGTCCCAGACCGGGCCGATCGCGGCGAACATCACGCGCCGGTCACGCTCGCCACGCGGGAGGAACGGCAGCAACGCGCCGACCCCGAAGTCGAAGCCCTCGAGCACGAAGTAGACCCCCCAGAAGAGGGCGATGAGCAGGAACCAGAACTCCGGGAGGCTCATTCCTGCACCCCTAGTAGCCCATGGCCGCAACGCCGGGCTCTTCGGGTTCACCGACCTCGGGCGGATCGACCCGGGCGTAGCGCCGCATGAGCATGAAGTCGACGATCCCGAGGGCGATGTAGAGCAGCGCGAACACGCTTATGCTCAGCGCGATCGTGCTGCTGCCCACGCTCGGTGAATGCGCTCCCTCGGTCTTCAGGAGATCCTGCACGATCCACGGTTGGCGCCCCATCTCGGTCAGTATCCAGCCGGCCGACGCGGCGATGAACGGGAACGCGATCGTGACGACTGCCGTCCAGAGGAACCAGCGCGCGGACTCGAGCTTTCGTCGCCGGTACAGATAGGCGCCCACGGCGGCCACGAGGAACATCAACACGCCGAGAAAGGCCATCACCCGCATCGCCCAGTAGGCCGTCGCGACCGACGGTCGGTAATTCCCCGCTCCGAACTTCTCCTGTGCCTGTGCCTGGAGCTGATTGAGGCCCTGCACCTCGCCGCTGAACGAGCCCGTGGCCATGTAGGACAGGAGCCTCGGGATCGTGATGGAGACGCTTGGATTCGGGTCCTGGGGAGAAAAGCCGCCGATCTGGAAGACCGAGAAGCCGCATGGCTGGCACGTGTCCCACTGCGCCTCGGACGCGGCGATCTTCATCGACTGCGCGTTCGTGACCGCCTCACCGAAGCGGTTGCCGACGACCAACTGCAGCAGCGTGGCCGGAACCGCGACGATCAGCGCGAGCTTCGCGGCCTTGCGGAACAGCTCGATGTTGCGCCCGCGCAGAAGGTGCCAGCAGCTCACGCCGAGCATGACGATCGACCCGCAGATCAGCCCGGCGAGCATGGTGTGCAGGAAGGCGCGCTCGGCGAAGTTGTTCGTGAGCAGCGCCCAGACATCAGTCATCTCGGCCCGGCCACCCGAGATCTGGTAGCCCACGGGGTGCTGCATCCACGAGTTCGCGACGAGGATGAAGTACGCCGACAACCAGCTGCCGAGCGCGACGAGCCAGATGGTCGCCAGGTGCAAGCGCGGCGAGAGCCGGTCCCAGCCGAAGATCCAAAGCCCGACGAAGGTCGCCTCGAGCGTGAAGGCGGCGAGCCCCTCGATCGCGAGCGGCGCGCCGAAGACGTTGCCCACGAATTCCGCGTACACGGACCAGTTCATCCCGAACTGGAACTCCTGAACGAGACCGGTGGCGACGCCGATCGCGAAGTTGATGAGCAGCAGCGTGCCGAAGAAGCGAGTCAGCCGCAGCCACTGCTCATCGCGCGTGCGGTACCAGAGCGTCTGCATCACCGCCACCAGCGGGCCGAGCCCCAGCGTGAGCGGCACGAACAGGAAATGGTAGAGCGTCGTCATCGCGAACTGGATGCGGGCGAGGTCGACGTCTTCGACGGCGAACGGGACCGCTACGTCTGTCATCGACTGGCCTCCGTGGACGCCACCCGGCCTCGCATCAAGGCACCGCCCCAACCCGTGCGCCGAGCGACATGCCGCGAGCGTCATGCTTGAGCGAGCGAGTGCGCGGTGGAGGTCGTGTCGAGCTGCTCATGCGGGAGCTATCCCGTCGTGCCGGGGTCGACGGAGTCTCGGCCTTGGTCCTCTGTGCGCGTCATCCGGATCGGGTGATTTCGTCGGCCTGCTGAGGATCGGAGGTACCGATCGTCGGGGCGCGACGCATGACCTCCGCACTGGCCATTGGAGGGATGGTCTCGCGCATTGGGGCACGTCCTAGCCGCCGTTGCGCGCCGCGGCCGAGCCCGCGCAGCGCGACGTCGAGCGCGCCGCGGCGCTGCTCGCCGGCGCCGAGCGGCCCGCCCTGCTGCTCGGCGGTGGCGCCGTGGACGCCGGCGCGCAGGCGACCACCATCGCCGAGCGCCTCGACGCCCCCGTCGTCCTCACCGGCAACGCCAAGGGCGTGCTGCCGTCTTCGCATCCCCTGTGCCTCGGCGCCACGCTGCCGTTCGCGCCCGTCCAGGCGCTGCTGGCCGGCGCCGACGCCGTCCTCCTCGCCGGCACCGAGCTCTCCGAGGTCGACTGGCTGTACTCGGCCCGGCCGCCTCGCTTCGACGGGCGGGTCGTGCGCATCGACATCGACCCCGCCCAGCTCGCCGGCGGCGCGACGCCCGAGATCGGGCTGGTCGGCGACGCGGCGGCCACGCTCGGACGGATCGCGGCCGCGCTGGGGGAGCGCCTGCCGGGCCCGCGCACGCCGGGCGCCGAGCAGGTGCGCACGGCGCTCGCCGGCCTCGACTGGACCGAGGACAGCCTCTCGCACCTGCCGTGGCTCGACGCGATCGACGCCGCGCTGCCGGCCGATCGCATCGTCGCCCTGGACTCCACACAGCCCGCCTACACCGCCCACCACTACCTGCCCGCCGCGCGGCCCCGCTCGTGGCTCGCGCCCTACGGCCTGGGGACGCTCGGGCCCGCGCTCCCGATGGCGGTGGGCGCGAAGCTCGCGGCGCCCGACCGGCCGGTGCTCGTCCTCGCCGGCGACGGCGGGCTGCTGTTCACGCTCTCCGAGCTCGCGACCGCGGTCGACCTCGGCCTCTCGCTCCCCGTCGTGGTGTGGGACAACCGCGGCTACGGCGAGATCCGCGACTCGTTCGACCGCGCCGGCGCGCCGCGGGTCGGCACCGAGACGACCGCGCACGACCTGCTCGCGATCGCCGCCGGGTTCGGCTGCGCGACCGCCGCGCCCGGCACCCCGGACGAGCTCGACGGCCGCCATCGGCACCGCGCTCGCGGCGGACCGCCCGACGCTGATCCGCGTCGCGGCCTAGCCGTCCCAGGTGTCGCACAGCGGTGTGCGTGTCGTCCATTCCGAGCGTGTCGCGAGGCGTGGCGGGCACGCCTGCATCCACGTATCATCGGCAGAGCCATGACGTCGCACTGGGCGGCTGTCGGAGCGGAGACGGATCCGCTGAGGCGCGCTCGACAGCTGCAGAGAAGCTGGGAGCGTCTGCTCGCCGAGGGCGCACTCGGCCCCGAGCTCCCACCTGGAGCCACGGCAGGACTGCGACCGACGATCGTCGAGTCGTGGCGGCGCTCGCTTGCCACAGGCCTCGATCCGACCGACTTGCTGGCCCCGATCGAGGCCGACGAGTCGGAGGTGCTCGAGCGCTGGTTCGAGCATCCGCTCGGGTCGCTCACCCACGTCCTCACGGAGCAGCTCCGGAAGGTGGCCGAGGAGTCGCGAAGCATCGTCGTCGTGACCGATGCGTCGGGGCTCGTCCTGCACAGAGTGGGCGACGAGTGGCTGAAGGAGCGTGCCGCCGAGATGAATCTCGTCGAGGGCGCGCGGTACAGCGAGGCAGCCGACGGCACGAACGGGATCGGGACTGCGCTGGCCGCAGACCACGCCTTTCAGGTGTTCGCCTTCGAGCACTTCAACGAACGCCATCACGAGTGGATCTGCTCCGGCGCTCCGGTGCACGACCCGGTGTCCGGCCAACGTCGGACTGATCGACCTCTCGAGCCTCTGGAAGATCGCGCATCCACGGAGCCTGGAGCTCGTGACCACCGCTGCCAGGACGATCGAGCAGTGCCTCGTGGATGCCCGGCGCGACAGGGACGCTCGGCTGAGACGTCGCTACAGCGATTTCATGACGAGGAGCACAGATCTGCTCGTGGACCGCGACGGCTACGTGCTCGACGGTGCCGAGCCGGCGCACCCGAGCCCATTCGACATCCCCGAGGGCGGTGGCGAGGTCGTTCTGGGCGACGGGTCGATCGCCGTCGCGGCGCCACTCGGTCGGGGCGAGGCTTACCTCCTCCGCCAAGGCACCACTCGCCACGCCAAGTCCGCCCCCCGGTCAAGTGGGCTCGAGCGCGCGGAGGAACGCGCTCGGGAGCTCGCCACCGAACAGGCCGCCCTCCGGCAGGTCGCGACCCTCGTCGCGCGCGAATCCTCTCCTGATCAGCTCTTTGCCGTCGTCGCAGAGCAGGTCGCCCGGATCTTCGATGTCCCGCACGTCAGGCTGGTCCGCTACGACCCGGACGGCTCGGTCGTCGTCGGCGGCTTCAGCGAGGGCGAGGACAAGCCGTTCCCGATCGGATCGCGCTGGCCGCTGGACAGCCCGGGTGTAATTGCAACCGTTCGGCAGACCGGTCGCCCCGCCCGCATCGAGGACTATGCGCTCGTGACCGGGGAGATCGCTGCTGTCGTTCGTGGCGCGGGCATGCGCTCGGCCGTCGCGAGCCCGATTGTGGTCGAGAGACGTTTGTGGGGCGCGATGGTGGTTCTCTCGCCGCGGCACGAGCCTCTCCCTGAAGACACCGAGGCCCGGCTCACAGACTTCACCGAGCTCGTCGCGACGGCGATCGCCAATGCCGAGTCTCGCGAGGCGCGAGCGGTGCTCACCGACGAGCAGGCAGCGCTGCGGCGCGTGGCCACGCTGGTCGCGCAGGGCGTGCCGTCGGACGCGCTCTTCAGTGCGGTGTGCGACGAGGTCGAGGCGCTCGCCGGGGCGGACGCCTCCGCCGTGGTCCGCTTCGAGACCGACGGCACGGTGACCGTCATGGGAATCCACGCCGGCGGGCACCCGGTGGGCGCGCGCCTCGAGCTGGATCCGGACTTCGTCGTCGGCGAGGTCCACCGGACCGGGCGGGCCGCACGATTCGACACGGACGACCCGGCGGCCCCGGGCATGCCCGAGGTCGTCCGGGCGGAGCGGATCCGCTCCGCGCTCGCGAGCCCGATCGTCGTCGAGGGCGAGCTCTGGGGCGCGATCACGACCGCCTCGCGCGAGCGCCCGCTCCCGGCCGGCATGGAGCGCCGGCTCGCCGACTTCACGGAGTTGGTGGCGACCGCGATCTCCAACCTGCAGGCGCGCGCTGAGCTCGCCGCCTCGCGCGCGCGCATCGCCGCGGCGGCCGACGACGAGCGCCGGCGGGTCGTCCGCGATCTGCACGACGGCGCGCAGCAGCGCCTGGTCCACACGGTGATCACGCTCAAGCTGGCGCAGCAGGCGCTGGCGAAGGGAGCAGAGAACGGGCCGCTCCTGCTGCAGGAGGCGATCGGCCACGCGGAGCGGGCGATGGCCGAGGTGCGCGAGCTCGCGCACGGGATCCTGCCTTCGGTCCTCACGCACGGCGGCCTGCGCGCGGGCTTCGATGCGCTCGGCTCACGGACGCCGGTTCCCGTCGAGATCGACGTGTCGGTCGACCGGCTCCCGGCGCCGGTCGAGGCGACCGCCTACTTCGTCGTGGCCGAGGCGCTGACCAACGTGGCCAAGCACTCCTCGGCCGGGCACGCCGAGGTCGTCGCGCAGATCGAAGACGGCATGCTCCGCGTCGAAGTGCGCGACGACGGGGTGGGAGGCGCCAGCCCGGACGGGACCGGGCTGGTGGGGCTCGCCGACCGCCTCGCCGTCCTCGACGGCCGGCTCGAAGTCGACAGCCCGCCGGGCGGCGGCACGCGCCTTGCGGTCGCGATCCCGCTGCCGCGGTCCGACCGCTCGGACGGCGCCTGACGGGGCGGCCCCGGCGGGCAAAAAGCCGCTCGCTTGATTCCGAGAAACGCTCGCGCCTGGGAAAGCTGGGCGCGACCGTCTCGGACAGGTGCGCAAGGCGTCTCCAACGGAGTCGGACGACCTCACGGTGGCCGAGGCCGCCGATGCGCTGGGAGCAAGCCCTCAGACCATCCGGAGGCTGCTGCGCGACGGCGAGCTCCGCGGGCGAAGGCAGCCTTGGGGGAACCGGTTCGTCTGGGTTCCGAGTCGGGCAGGTGTCAGCGAGTTCCTTTCGCAGCAGGGGCGCCTGGATGGACGCCGCCGGCGACGGCCGGCGACCGGCGAGCTCCGTGGAGTCCCGGACGTCACGGCGCCGCGCCCGGTTCGGAGACCGTGGTTCCTCCGTCCCCGCGGGCGCGCGACGCTCGTCGTCGTCGCGCTCGGGTTGCCGCTCCTCCTTGTCTCCTTGTCGGCGCAGATCCTGCCCGGCGCGCTCTGGTTCGACGAGCTCGGGCAGCTTGACGTCTTCCGCCGCATCGCGGTGGCGAAAGCCGAGCTCTGGCTCCTGGTCGCCGGCACGGCGGCGCCCTTCGTCGCGCTGAACCTCCTCGTCGCGCTCTCGCGCGCCGGCGTCGCCCGGACGCGCTCGGTCAGCCTTGCCGTCGTCGCCGCGTCTCTCGTCGTGGGTACGTCGATCGCGTCGTCGGCCTCCCGGCACTGGCAGACGTTCCTGCTCTGGCGCCATCGGCAGCCCTTCGGCGTGCTGGATCCGCTGTCCGGCAAGGACGTCGGGTTCTTCGTCTTCTCGCTCCCGTCCCAGCTCCTCGCGTCGCGGCTGCTGCTCTGGCTCATCGCAGTCGCGGCCGCCTCGGCGGTGCTCGTCTATCTCGAGCGACGCGCGCTCACGCTGAGGCCGCTTCGCGCGACGTACGAGGCGCAGGTGCACCTCGCCGCCCTCGCCGCCGCCTTCCTGCTCGCCGTGGCGTGGAGGTTCCGCCTCGAGCGGTACGTGCTCGAGCTCGGCCAGCCCTCGTCCACCGGCAGCGACTCGTTCGCGGGCGCAGGATACGTCGACGTCCATGTACGCTCGCCCGGGCTCGCGGCACTGTCGATCCTCTCCGTCGTGTCGGCGCTCGCGTGCGTGGTTGCCCCGCGCATGGCGCGACGCGGATACCGGCGCCGAGCCCGGTTGTTGATCGGCGTCCCGGCGGCCGGTCTCCTCGTCGCGCTGGTCTCCTTCGGGTCGTGGCTGCCGGCGGTCGTCCAGCGGTTCGCGGTCGACCCGAACCCGCTGCTCAGCGAACAGCCCTTCATCGGACGATCGATCGCGGCGACCAGGAACGGCCTCGGGCTCGACGGGATCGACGTGCATCCGTATTCGCCGACCGGCAGGCTGAGCGCGGCCGACGTCTCGCAAGCTCGCTCGCGGCTCGCGGACGTTCAGGTCTGGGACACGCGGGTGCTCGAGGCGAGGATGCGCGACCTGGTCACCGCGGCGCCCTTCCATCGGCCGGAGAAGCCGACCGTCGACACCGTGCGGGTCGCCGGGCGGCGACGGCTGACGGTCAGCAGCGCTCGCGAGCTCGACCTCCGCCGCGCCGGCGGCAACGGCGGCTCGTGGGCCAATGACCGTCTCGCGTACACCCACGGGCTCGGGCTTCCCCGGTTCTCGGCATCCGAGATCCAGCGGAACGGTCAGCCGCGCTTGCTGGACGCGGGCCTTCGCACCGGCCAGCCGCGCATCTACTTCGGCGACCTTCCTCCGAAGTCGCCCGAGTGGGTCCTCGTGGACACTCGCCGCCCGGAGGTCGACGTGCCCGGCTCAGGCCGCGGATACCACTACACCGGCCCGGCCGGAATCCCGCTCTCGAGCAGGATCGCGCGAGCCGTGTTCGCGCTCGCGCTCGGAAGCAGGAGGCTCCTCATCTCGCACGACGTGACGCACGAGTCGCGGATCCTCCTGCACCGCGACGTGCGCGACCGTCTGGCCACGCTGGCGCCGTTCATCCACTGGGATGCGCATCCGGCGGCGCTCGCCGTCGACGGCCGGATCGTCTTCATGGTCGACGGCTACACGAGGAGCGCCGGCTACCCGTACGGTGAGCGCGTCGCGCTCGGAGGGGCCTCGGTCGGCTACGCCCGCTCGGCGGTGCGGGCGACCGTCGACGCGTTCTCGGGCCAGGTGGAGCTGTACCGGACCGACGAGTCGGACCCGATCGCGCGTGCGTGGTCCGAGGCGTTCCCGTCGCTCTTTCACCGGCCGGAAGCGATGCCCGCGTGGCTCCGCGAGCGAGCCCGTTATCCGATGGACCTCTTCAAGGCGCAGGCGACCGCCTACGAGCGGTTCCATGCCACCCGGGCGGACGTGTTCGCGAGCGGCTCCGACATCTGGTCGCCGCCTGCGAGCCTCTCCGGCTCGATCGAGGTCGCCGGCGACATCCGGTTCGACGAGGACGACGAGGACGACCTCCGGCGACGCTTGAGGCCCGAGTACAAGCTCTCGCCACCGCCCGGGAAGACGAGGCCGCAGCTCGTCCTCTCGACCAACTACAGCCCGCGCCGCGGACAGAACCTCGTCGCATCGCTCGACGGCTGGGTGGACGACCGCGGCCGGGCACATCTGGCCTCGCGGACCCTTCCGGGCGACCCGATCACCCTGGGACCCGCGCAGGTCAGCCGGTTGGTCTTCTCGACGCCGCGCGTCAGCGAGCTCCTCGGCCTCAGCAACCTCGAGCTCCGCGATCTGGACAGGTCCTCGCTCGACACCGTCTCGCTCGGCAGGCCGCATCTGCTGTACCTCCCGCGCGGCATCGTCCATATCCAAAGCCTGTACAAGGGCGCGAGCGGCCCCGGCGTCTCGCGGATGATCGGCGTCACCGCGTTCCTCAACGGTCGTGCCGGCGTCGGGTCCGACGTCGAGGACGCGGTGCGGCAGGCGCTGCACGAGCCGCCGCGCATCCACGTCCTGAAACCTCGCGGCCGCCCCGTGGTCGGAACGCCGGTCGAGCTGCTCTTCCGCGTGAAGAACGCGCGCCGCGAGGTGGCGACGATCGCGTCGCCCGCGGGTCGCCAGGACGTGAGCCGCTCGATCAAGGCGGGCGTCGGGAGCGTCGCCTGGGTTCCGTCCGCTCCTGGCCGCGTCCGGGTGCGCGTCGCGGTCGAGGGCCTGGACGGAAGCAAGGCGGCCGGCAGCACGGCGTTCCGCGTGCTGAGCCCGGCGCCGGCCGTCCGGGTGACCCGCGCGCCGGCCCGCGCTCGTGTCGGCCGTCCGGTCAGGTTCTCGTTCAAGGTCGCGGATGCGCTGAGCGAGGTGGCCGAGGTCTCGACCCGGGACGGCACGTTCACGCGCCGCTATCTCATCCGCAAGGGCACCGGCTTCGTCGCGTGGACGCCGACGAGGGCGGGACCCGCTGAGCTGCGGATCCGCGCGCGCGGCCGCCAGGGGCAGACGGCAAGCGACTCGGCGAGGTTCACCGTGGCGCGGGGCCCTCGCGTGGTCGCTCCGGCGGCGACGCTGCTTCGGGTCCCGGATCGCGCGACCGTCGGCCGCGAATCCAAGCTCGCCTTCAGGGTCGCCCGATCGCGTGTGGTCATCGCTCGGATCGCCGGCTACGGCGGAGACGCACGCGTCTGGCGATTCGTACGTCCCGCCGGCAGGGTGGCATTCGCCTGGACGCCGACTCGACCCGGCGGCTATCGACTCACGATCAGCGCGCGGTCGAGCGGCGGCACGATGGCGCAGACGACGATCCCGCTGACCGCCGGGCGCGAGCCATGACGCCCGCGTCCCCTCGCCGGGTCCAGGGTGCCGCGTGGCAGCGCAAGCTCCTCGTCGCGGGCGGGTGCGTCGTCGTCGGGCTCCTCGCCGATCTTGCGAGTTCGGTGCTCCCGGTGCAGCTCGCGACCGTCGGCCTGGGGATCGGGCTGGTCGCGGCGTCCTTCCTGCTGGCCTGGGCGGCGGACGCGGGGGAGGCGGTCTTCTCGGGCGGCCTCGTCCTCGCGGTCATCGCGCTCCTTGCGGTGTTGCCCGAGTTCGTCATCGAGACACGGTTCGCGTATGCCCAGGAGACCGAGCTCGTCACCGCCAACCTGACCGGTGCGACGCGGCTCTTGCTGACGGGCGCGGTCGGCCTGCCGCTCGCGATCGCGTTCATCGCTCGCAGGAGGAGTCAGGCGGCGGCACCGCTCGAGCTTGCGGCGCCCCGGCGGCTGGAGCTCGCGATGCTGCTGATCACGTCGATCTTCGCGATCCAGATCGTCGTCACCGGGAACCTGACGCTCCTCGACGGCGTGATCCTCGTCGCGCTCTACGCCTGCTACGCGCGACTGGTGCAGGGCACGCCGGAGGAGGAGCCCGCCGTCCTCGGCGTACCGGCCGGCCTCGTCTCGCTCCCGCCGCGGCAGCGACGACCCGTGATCGCCGCCCTGATGCTCGTCGCGGGCGCCGTCGTCGTCACGATCGCGAACCCGTTCGCCGACGCGCTGCTCGGCACCGGGACGTCGCTGGGGATCGACCCGTACTTCCTGATCCAGTCGGCGGTCCCGCTGGCGAGCGAGGCACCGGAGTTCGTCGTGGTCGCGGTCCTCGTCGCGAACCGCCGTCCCGCGCAGGGACTGGCGTTGTTCCTCGCCTCGTCGGTGAGCCAATGGACGCTCGCGATGGGTGCGCTTCCGATCGCGTTCTTCACGGGAGGCGGAGGCACGTCGATGCCGCTCGACGCCCACCAGCAGCTCGAGCTGGGCGTCACGGTCGCGCTGACACTCTTCGCCGTCGCCGCGCTCGTCTCGCTCCGGCCCGAACGCGGCGACGCCGTGCTCATGGTCGGCCTGCTCGCGATCCAGCTCATCTACCCGACAGCGTTCATCCAGGCCGCTTCCACCTTCATCTTCGTCGTGTTCGCGCTCGACCTCTTCGCCGACCGCCGGCATGCCGTGCGCTCGCTGTTCGGAGCGGTGCTCGCGGGACGCGCGCGTCCCTGAATCGCGCGGCCCCGGTCGCGAGCGTGTGGCCTGACGATCAACTCGCGCCTGCTCTCGTCGACGACCGCGGACGCGCCGCGGCCGCCGCCTCCAGGTCGACGGCGTAGGACTCCTTGACCAGCTCGAGGTGGTACCAGGCCTCGACCTCGCGCACATCGGGCAGCGCGCGCGCCGCCTCGACGATGTCGATGAGCCGCGCCCGCACCGGGGCGTCGGCGCCGCAGACGACGTCGAAGCGCCCGAAGCCGGTGACGACGTAGTTCAGGCCCGGCAGGCGGGCGACGGCGAGCGCGGCGTCGCGGGCGTTCCCGCGCGCCCGGAGGCCGAGGCCGACGCCCTCGCGCACGCCCAGCGCGTCGGAGTCGACGAGCCCGCTGATGTGCACGGTGCCCGAGGACACGAGCCGCACGACCCGCGCGCGGGTGGCGGCCTGCGAGAGCCCGACGCGCCCGGCCAGCAGCGCGTAGGAGGCGCGGCCGTCGCGCTGGAGCTCCTGCAGCAGCCGCCAGTCGACGGCGTCGAGCGCGACGGGCTCGAGGTGGCGGACCATCGCGTAGGCGTCGCGCACCGTGGAGGCGCAGCGGAACACCTCCACCCGGCGCACCTCCGGCCGCGCGCGCAGCCAGTCGAGCTCGGCGGTGAGCGCCGCGTCGTCGCGCGCGCGCAGCTCGACGATGACCGCGTACTGGCCCGCCACCCGCGAGACGTAGGTGGCCGCCGGCCGCGCCGCGACGTCGCGGACCAGCTCGCCGGTCGGGCCCTCCACCGCCACCGAGACGTGCGCGAGCGCCGGGATGCCCGCCACCGCCGCATGCACGATGCCGACCACCCGCACCACGCCGGTCGCGAGCAGCTGCTGGACCCGCGCCCGCGTGGCGGTCCGGGACAGGCCGACCGTGTCCGCCAGCGCCTGCACGCTCGCGCGCCCGTTGAGCTGGAGCTCGCGGACGAGGGTCGCGTCGACGGCATCGAGCTCGGAGGCCACGTCCGGCATGATGCCACGGAATCGTCCCCAGACACGGCGTTTGGTAGACGAATCAGGGGTTGACGTCACGTCTGAGACGTCGTAACGTCACCGCCTGCTCTTTCGGCGGAGGGGAGGACGACCGGGATGACCAGCTCAGGCGCCGAGGTGACGCGGCGCGCGTTCCTGCATCGTGCCGCGGCGCTGACCGGGGTGGCGCTCACCCCCGGGCTGCTGGCCGCCTGCGGCGGTGACGACTCCGAGTCCGCCGGCGGCGGCGGCTCGGAGAGCGCCGGCAAGCCGGACACCAGCAAGTGGCCGGACATCACCTCCAAGGAGGTCGTGCTCGCGGGCTTCGGCGGCCTGACCTACCAGGTCCGCCACCGGGTCGAGTTCGACCCCTTCACCGAGGCGTCGGGCGCCAAGGTGGTCGACGCCCCGTGGGACTACGGCAAGTTCGTGGCGATGCTCGACAGCCCCAAGCCCGAGTGGGACATGATCGACTTCGACGGCTTCTCGATGGTCGGCCTGCTCGAGTCGGGCTCGAAGCTCGCCAAGCTCGAGCCGTGGGTGCGCCGCTGCGACATGGTCGACGAGGCCTACCGGGACTACGCGGCCGGCTCCTACGCCTACAGCGTGGTCCTCGGCTACAGCACGAAGGCCGGCAAGCCCGCGACCTGGGCCGACTTCTTCGACACGAAGAAGTTCCCCGGCAAGCGCGCGTTCCCGAAGTCGATCTACGCCGGCACGCTCGAGCTCGCGCTGCTCGCCGACGGCGTGCCCAAGGACGAGATCCAGCCCGTCGACTTCGAGCGGGCCTTCAAGAAGCTCGACACCATCAAGGGCGATCTCCTCTTCTACGACTCCTACGCCCAGGGCCAGCAGTTCATCACCCAGGGCTCGGCGTCCATGATCGCGACGGCCAACAGCCGCACCGACCAGCTCAAGCAGCAGGGCGACTTCGACTACACGTTCCGCGACGCGATCCTCTATCCGTGGGGCGCGTTCCCGATGCCGGCGAAGCTCCAGCACGCCGACGCCGCCAACGCGCTGATCGACTGGATGTCCGCGCCGGAGATGCAGATCGAGATCGCGCGCCAGCTCCTGCTCGGGCCGAACGTGACGGCGGCGTTCGACCAGCTCAACGACGAGGAGCTCGCCAAGACGCCGAACTCGCCGCAGAACCGCGAGCTGTCCTACACGATCAAGACCAAGCAGGCGGCCAAGCAGGACGCCGACTACGCGAAGCAGTACGCCGACTGGGTCGCCGCGTGACGACCGCGGCGCCGCAGCGGACGCCGGGCGCGCTCGCGGGCACCGGGGCGCGCGCCCTGCTGGTGCCGCCGGCGCTGCTGCTCGCGGTCGCGCTCGTGGTGCCGCTGGTGGCGGTCGTCGTGCGCTCGGCCGGCGACCTCGGCCTCGGCGGCGTGGTGTCCGAGCCGCTCGACAACGCCGCGTTCCGCAGCGGTGTGACCACGACGCTGGTGCTGGCCGTGCTGACGACCGCCGTGGCGCTCGTGGTGGGCGGCGTCTACGCGCTCGCGATGGCCGTGGCGCGCCCCGGGCTCGCGCGGACGCTGTGGGCCGTGCTGCTGCTGACGTTCTGGATCTCGCTGCTGGTCCGCACCTACGGGTGGCTGCTCGCGCTGCAGCCCAACGGCGGCCTCGACTACGTCGCGGCGGAGGCCGGCCTGGCGGGCGACGGCGGGCTCGGGCTGTTCCAGACCATGCCGGGCCTCGTGGTGCCGATGGTCCACATCCTGCTGCCCTACATGGTGCTGCCGATCTACGCGGCGGTGCAGTCGATCGACCCGAACCACCTGCGCGCGGCGCGCAGCCTCGGCGCGAGCAGCACGCTCGTGCTGCGCTCCGTCGTGCTGCCGGCGCTGCGCTCCGGCGCGCTGGCGGGCACCGTGATCGTGTTCATCCTCTCCCTCGGCTTCTACGTCACGCCGGCGTTCCTGGGCGCGCCGGGCGACCGCGTGCTCGCGATCGTCATCGGCGAGGTGTTCGGTCGCCAGCGCGACCTCGCGCTCGCCTCCGCGATGGGCGTGCTGATGCTGCTGGCGGTGCTGGTCCTCTACTTCGTCTCCGACCGGCTGCTGCGCATCAGCGAGCAGTGGGAGCGCTTCTAGATGGGCGACCTGCGCTCGGCATTGCGCGAGGGGCTGGGCGGCTACCGCCACGCGCTGGCGGTAGCGGGCGTGCTGCTCGCCGTCTTCCTGCTGATCCCGCTGGTGGTGATCCTCCCCCAGGCGTTCTCGAGCGGGCTGTTCTTCAAGTTCCCGCCGCCCGGCTACTCGACCGAGTGGTTCACCGACGTGGTCACGGACGACCTGTGGGTCACCGCGTTCGTGCGCTCGCTGATCACCGCGTTCGCGGGCGCGGTGCTCGCGACCGTGTGCGGGACGCTCGCGGCGCTCGGGCTGCGGCGCCTGCGCCGGGGCGCCCGCGCGCTGCGCACCGTGTTCCTCGCCCCGCTCGTGATGCCGCAGCTCGTCCTGGCCGTGGGGATCTTCGTCGCCCGCGACGACCTCGGGCTCGGCACGAGCCTGTGGACGCTCGTGCTCGGCCAGACCGTGCTGGCCTTCCCGGTCGTGCTGGTGGTCGCCTCCGCCGGCCTCGCGAGCGTCGACCCGGCGCTGAGCCGCGCCTCCGCGAGCCTCGGCCACCCGTGGCCGAGCACCGTGCTGCGCGTCGAGCTGCCGCTGATCGGTCGCAGCGTCATCATCGGCTTCGTGCTGGCCTTCGCGCTGTGCTTCGACGAGGCCGTGCTCGCGTACTTCCTCGCCCCGCCGGGGCAGGCGACGCTGCCCACGCAGCTGTGGCTCGCGTCCACCGAGCAGGCGTCGCCCGCCATCGCCGCCGTGAGCACGATCGTGATGGGGTTCGTGACCGTGCTGCTGCTCGTGGTCGCCTGGCTGGGGCGCCCGCGGCGGACCGCCGTCCGGGGAGCGACCGCGTGAGCGTCGCGGTCACCATCGAGGATCTGTCGGTGTCGCTCGGCGGCACCGAGGTGCTCTCCGGCGTGACGCTCGAGGCGGCGCCGGGCGAGTTCGTGACGCTGCTCGGCCCGAGCGGCTCGGGCAAGACCACGACGCTCAACGTCCTCGCGGGGTTCGTGCGCCACACGAAGGGTCGCGTGGCGCTCGGCGGCGAGGTGGTCGACGCGCTCCCGCCGCACCGGCGCAACATCGGGTTCGTCTTCCAGAGCTATGCGCTGTTCCCGCACATGACGGTCGAGCGCAACGTGGCCTACCCGCTGGCGGCGCGCAAGGTCCCGCGCGCCGAGCGCGAGCGGCGCGTGCGCGAGGTGCTCGAGCTCGTGCAGCTCCCCGGCACCGGCGACCGCGCCGTGCACTCGCTCTCCGGCGGCCAGCAGCAGCGGATCGCGCTCGCCCGCGCGCTCGTGTTCGAGCCCGACGTGCTCCTCCTCGACGAGCCGCTCGCCGCGCTCGACAAGCAGCTGCGCGACGCGATGCAGCTCGAGGTCCGCCGCATCCACGAGCGCACCGGCATGACCACCATCGCCGTCACCCACGACCAGGTCGAAGCGATGACGATGTCCGACCGCGTGGTGATCCTCGACGACGGCCGCGTCTCGCAGATCGGTACGCCCGAGGAGGTCTACGAGCGGCCCGCCAACCTGTTCGTGGCAGGCTTCCTCGGCGAGGCCAACCTGCTCGCCGTCCGCGACGGGGCCGTGCCGGCGCTCGGCGTCGCCGCCGGGGGCGCGAAGCAAGGTACCGCCGTCGTGCGCCCCGAGCACGTGGCGCTCACCGACGACCCCGCCGGGCGCCCCGGCACGGTGACCGACGCGAGCTTCCAGGGCACCCGCATGCGCCTCGCCGTCCGCCTCGAGTCGGGCGAGACGATCATCGTCTCCGCGCCCGTCGAGGCCGTCGCCGACCGGACGGGCCGCGGCGACGCGGTGCGCGTCCGCTCGACCCACCAGACCGTCCACGCGGTTGGAGAGACCGCCACCGCGGCCACCACGACCGCCGCCGCGGTCGAGCCGGCCGGCAGCCATCCGTGACCCCGCAGAAGGAGCGACGCCCGTGACCACCCCGACCGCCCGACCGACGACCGGCGTCCGCTGGGGCGTGGACTCCGAGTACGGCGTTCTGCACGACGTCCTGCTCGCCCGCCCCGACCACTTCCGCTGGCTGCCCACGAGCTCGATCTCGAAGGCCACGCTTGCCTCGGGCGCGGAGTTCGACCGCGATCTCATGCTCCGCCAGCACGCCGAGATGGTCTCCGCCTTCACCGACGCCGGCGTCGGCGTCCACTGGCTCGACGCCGACGAGCACCTCCCCTACCAGGTGTTCGCGCGCGACTCGAGCTGCATGACGCCCTACGGCGCCGTCGTGACGCAGATGGCCCAGTGGTGGCGGCGCGGCGAGTACGCGCCGGTCATCCGCTTCTACCAGGAGCGCGAGATCCCGATCTTCGGCATGGTGACCGCCGGCTCGTTCGAGGGCGGCGACCTCGACATCATCGAGCCCGGCGCCGTGCTCATCGGCTACTGCGGGGAGCGCACCCAGGAGCAGTCGGCGCGCCAGGTCGGCGGCTGGTTCGAGCGCGAGGGCTGGGAGGTCCGCCTGCAGCCCATCGCCGCGCACTACGTCCACATCGACCTGATGGTGTGCATGCTCGCGCCGGGGCTCGCCGCCGTCTGCCTCGACACCACCGACGACGGCACGCTGGCCTGGCTGCGCGGCAAGGGCATCGAGATCGTCCCGGTCTCCTACCGCGACACCATGCGGCTGGGCTGCAACGTCGTCGCGCTCGGCAACGACCGCGTCGTCTCCACCGCGCAGTCGACCGAGCTCAACGACCGCCTGCGCGCGCTCGGGTTCACGGTCTACGACCCCGACGTGACGATGTTCACGCTGGGCGGCGGCGGCGTGCACTGCATGTGCCAGCCGGTCCGCCGCGACAGCGCCTAGTCCCGCGGCCTCGGCAGGGCGCGCGCGGCTCGTCACAGATGCACGCCGCCGCGCGAGTCTATGTGCGATGCCGGCCACCGACGACACCGACGACGAGCTGCTGCTCTCGGGCGCGCCGGAGGACTTCGGGCGGTTCTACGACCGTCACGTGCGTACGGTCCTGGGCTACTTCCAGCGCCGTACCGGCAACCCGGAGCTGGCCGCCGACCTGGCGGCCGAGACGTTCGCGGCCGCGCTGGTCGCGCGCCGGCGCTTCAAGCCCGGGCCGGTGCCGGCATCGAGTTGGCTGTTCGGGATCGCGCAGCACAAGCTCGCCGACGCCCAGCGTCGGGGCGTGGTCGAGGACCGGTTACGGCGAAGGCTGGGCCTCGAGCGTCTCGCCCTGCGCGAGGCAGACGTCGAGCTGATCGTCTGGCTCGGTGACGAGACCGCCTCACAGCTCGTGAGCGAGCTGCCGGAGGACCAGGCCGACGCCATCCGCGCGCACGTGCTCGAGGACCGTCCGTACGACGAGATCGCCGCCGCCGGGCGTACGAGCGAAGCGGCGGTGCGCAAGCGTGTCAGTCGCGGCTTGAGCGCCCTGCGGGCGCGGATGGGGGGATACAGGTGAACGAGGACTTCATCGCCCAGCTGCGCCGCCAGCTCGTCGACGCCGCCGGTCGCACGCACCGTCTGCCGGTCGTCTCACTGGCCTGGCTGCGGCCGGCGCTCGTCACCGCCACCGTGATCGCCGCGGTGGTGGCCGGCGTGATCGCGCTGGGTGTTCCGGCCAACGACGACGAGCCCGTCGGCACCGGCGCCACCGTGGCCTTCCGGATCACCGGCGGCGATGCGGCGGCCGCGGCGGCCGTCCTTCAAGACCGCCTCGACGCGGTCGCCCTCGCCGGGACCGTGCGCGCCGCCTCAGGCCATGTCCTGGTCGACCTGGCCGACGACACGCCCGCCGACCGCCGTACGCTCGACGGCCTGACCCGTCCGGGCCGGCTCGCGATCTACGAGTGGGAGGCGAACCTCGTCGGCGAGGGGCCGTTGACCCGGGAGGCAGCCGGTCGCCTGACCGAGCGCGCCGACGGGCGGAGGATGGTGGAGCACGGGGGCGGCTGGTACGTGCTCGAGGACAAGCCCGCGCTGACCAACCGGGATCTGGCCGGCGCGGAGCAGATCATCGAACTGGGTGCCGGTGAGCCCGGCGTCGCCCTCAGCTTCACGGATGAGGGCAAGACGGCCTTCCACGAGCTGACTCGCGACGTCGCCCGCCGCGGCGCCGACCTGGCCGTGCCGGGCGTCCCGGCGATCGAGAGCGCCCAGCACTTCGCCATCGTCGTCGACGGCCGCGTGACCGCCCTGCCGTACATCAACTTCCAGGAGGCCCCGGACGGCGTCGACGGCGAGGGCGGGGCGCAGATCAGCGGAGGCCTCACGCTCCAGTCGGCGCGCGAGCTCGCCGCCGTGCTGGACAGCGGCCCGCTCCCCGGCGCGCTCGCGCGGCGGTGACGAGTCGCTTCAGGGCCGGCGCGACCGGGTCTGTAGGGTCGGTCGTCCCCACGAAAGGACGTGACCCATGGCCGCCTTGCCGAACATCGTCCTTGTCCACGGAGCCTGGGCAGACGGCTCTTGCTGGAGCGACGTGATCGAGCGCCTGCAGGGCGACGGCTACAAGGTCACCGCCCCTCAGCTTCCGGAGACCTCGCTTGCGGATGACGTCGCGAGGGTCCGCCACGTGCTCACCCGCCAAAGCGGCCCGACCGTTCTCGCGGGCCACTCGTACGGAGGCCAGGTCATCACCTCGCTCGGCACCGACGCACCGAACGTCGTCGCCTCGTCTACATCGCGGCCTTCGGGCTCGACGAGGGTGAGTCGATCGGCGCGCTGCTCCAGCAGGGTCCTCCGACCCCGGCGGTGGCAAATGTCGATGTCGACTCGAAGGGCTTCGGCTGGATCCCCGAGGACGATTTCCTCGGTCACTTCGCCGCCGATATCGACCCGGTCAAGGCGAAGGTCATGTACGCCGTGCAGCAGCCTCTGCACTGTCCACGTTCGACGACGTCATGGGCGCCCCCGCGTGGAAGTCACTGCCCTCGTGGTATCTGGTCGCCGAGAACGACGGGTGATTCCACCCGACGCCGAGAGGCAGTTCGCACAGCGGATGGGCGCCGACACGATCGAGGTCGCGAGCGGACACTGCGCGATGGTCTCCCACCCGGAGGAGACGCACGAGCGGATAGTGACCGCGGCGAAAGCTGTCGCCGTGCCCGGGTAGAGGCTGGTCTCGGCGTCAGCTCGGCTCGTCGTAGAAGCCGCGCCCGCTCTTCTCCCCGAGTCGTCCGTCGTCGATGTACCGGCGCAGCAACTCGCGGGGGCCCTCCGGGATTCCGGTTCGCACGTCCGCGTAGTGCTCCTCGATGGCGAGTACGACGTCGAGGCCTACGCGGTCCATGAGCCGGAAGGGCGGAACGCCGGGACGGGTGAAGATGCGCCACAACTCGTCGACGTCCTCGGGGGTTGCCACGCCCTCCTCGACGACCATCAGGCATTCGCGCTTGATGGCCGCCCAGATGCGGTTGAAGATGAATCCGTCGCTCTCGCGCTGGACGCGGAACGGCGCAAGGCCGTAGTCGGGCAGCCTGTCCATGAGCGCGTCGATGATGCCGGGATCCGTCTCACCGCAGGACATGAGCTCGACGGCGTTGAGCTCCGGCGGCTGGTAGTAGTGCGTGTTCAGGACGCGCTCGGGGTGCTGAACCTTGTCGATGATCAGCCTGCTGGGCAGCGACGAGGAGTTGGTGGCGAGGATGGCGTCGGCGTCGGCGACCTGGTCGAGCTCACCGAACAATTCGGTCTTGACGTCGATGCGCTCGGTGACCGCCTCGATGACCATCCACGCCCCGTCGACCGCTCGCGGCAGATCGCCGGCGACCTCGACCTTGCCGGTACGGCCCGGCCGCAGCTCGAGCTCCTTCTGCACCTCGGCGATGTGCTGCTCGACGTAGTCCCGGCCCGCCTCGCGCTGGTCGGCGGACGTATCGAACAGCCGGACGTCACTACCGCCGGCGGCGTAGACGGTGGCGATCCGGCGGCCCAGGGTGCCGGCGCCATCGACCGCCACCGGCCGCTGGTCGACGTCGTCGGGGAGCGAGTACGCCATGGCAACTCCTGTCATCGCCGGAAAGACAGAGCCGACGGAAGCGCGCTCCCGCCGTGCCCGCTGCGGTGGGCATGGTACGCGCGTCGCTGGAACCGGACGGCACGCGCTGTCACTGCACGACGGTGTGCTGCATCGCCCAGAGCGCGGCTGCAGCGCGTGTCGACACGTCGATCTTGCCGTAGATGTGCTGGATGTGGTGATCGGCGGTCTTGGGAGAGATGTAGAGCCGGTCGGCGATCTGCCGCGTGGTGAGTCCCTTGGCCGCGAGTCGCAGCACATCGACTTCGCGTCGGGTGAGCCCGCCCGGGTTGACCTGCCGTTTGCCCGACGGCGCTCGCGGCTCGCCGTGCCCTGCGGCCACGAGCACTGCACGGCTGGCGCGCGGCTCGAGCGCGCCCTGGGATTCGAGCCGGCGGAGCTCGGCGGCCGCGTCGTCGGGCGGGAACGGCTGACGGTCGGCTCGCTCGGTGGTCAATCCCACGTAGATCTCCGTCGCCGCCAGCACGCACGCCCCGAGACCGTCGGCGTCGGCCTGCAGGCGCTTGTGGTAGCCGGACCCGTCGCACCTCTCGTGGTGCGCGCACGCGACCGTGTTCACGAAGGCCAGAGCCGGCGAGCGGCGCAGCATCTGCTCGGTCAGCATCGGGTGAAGCTCGACCCGGTCGAACTCGGTCCGCGTGAGCGGGCCGGGCTTGTCCCAGATCGAGTTCGGCACCACCGTGGTGCCGAAGTCGTGCACGAACGCCGCGCGGCGGAGCGTGGTGATGTCCTCCTCGGTGAGTCCGAGCACCCGGGCGGCGTCAGCCGCGAGGTCGGCGCAGCGACGGCTGTGCCCGCCCATGTACGGCGACTTGAGGTCGATGAAGTCGGCGACGACGGTCAGGGCGTCGTCGAGCTCAGCACCGGCCAGCATGCGGTGGGGTTCGGGCTCGGCGGCGAGCACGGCGTCCCACGGCTCGATCTCGCGCAGGCGATCGAACCAGGCGCCTCCGTGCGCGACGAACAGGTCGGCGAGCGCCGGGTCGTATGTGCGGTCGCGGCGGTCGCGAGCGGCGTCGAGGGCATGCTCCGGTGAGAAGAGGCGGCCGATCGCCTCCATGTCGTGGCTGAGGTGCACCACGCGCATCGCGAGGGGGATCGCCTCCCCCTGCGCATGGGCGGGATAGCCGTTTCCGTTCCAGCGCTCGAACGTGAACCGCAGCGCGTCGCGAACCCGGGGGCCGAAGTCGAGCCGCTGCACGAGCATGTCGGCGACCTCGCACCCGGACGAGAAGTTGTAGACCGCCCACTCGCGGGCGGTCTCCTGGATCATGCGGACGATCTCGTCGCGCTCGTCCGGGCCGCGCCCGGCTGTCGCGAAGGCCATCACGTCCCGCATCACCTCGGTGGGATTCGCGGCGTCGTGGACGAGCGTCTGGGCGCGAATCGCGATCTCGTCGCCGAACACGGTGGCGACCTCGTGTGCGTGGCCGGTGCAGCCGACGTACCGGAGCAGCGCCACCCAATAGGCGGTCTCGCACTCCTCTTCGTCGAAGCCCGCGGCATCGCAGATCCACGTCGCGAGCAGGCACGACCGCAGCTGCGACTCGAGCGGCTGACCGAAGGCGTTGTCCTGCGCGAGCGCCAAGGTCGCGACGAGCTCGCCGAGGCGAAGCGGTGTGTCCAAGATGGGGAGTCCTCCCGATGTTTCGGCCGGCACGGGCGGGGACGATCCTCGCACGACGCGTCGCCCTTGTCGCTCCGGCGACAGAACGCTCACTCGGAGGACATCATGGCGGCATCACAGACCCCTGGCGGTGATCCCATCAAGGTGGGAGTCATCGCCGACCAGACGGGCCCGCTCTCGGTGATCGGGCTTGCCAACGCCAACGTGGCCAGGATGGTCGTCGGCGACATCAACGCCAAGGGCGGCCTGCTGGGGCGGCACCTCGAGCTCCACCTCGAGGACAGTGCGACCGACGACACCGTCGCGGCCGCCAAGGCCGCGAAGCTGGTCGAGCGCGATCACGTCGACGTCATCTTCGGCGGCATCTACAGCTCCACGAGACAGGCCATCAAGGGCAAGGCGGTGGTCGAGGGCCGGACGCTCTACATCTATCCGGAGCAGTACGAAGGGCAGGAGTCCGATCCGCTCATCTTCTGCACCGGCCCGGTGCCGGCGCAGCAGGTCGATCCGTTCATCCCGTGGCTGATGCGGGAGACCGGGGCGAAGACCTTCTACCTGCCGTCCGCCGACTACATCTGGCCCCACGTGATGAACGCGCGGGTCCGGGAGGTCGTCACGGCCAACGGCGGGGAGATCGCCGGCGAGGAGTACTTCCCGCTCGACCACGCCGACTACCGCGCGACGGTCGACCGGATCACCTCGACCGGCGCGGACGTGGTCTTCAACACCACCGTGCCGCCCGGGGTCGCACCGTTCCTCGAGCAACTGCACGACTCCGGCTTCGCCCGGCGCGGCGGGCACCTGGTCTGCACGTACTTCGAGGAGAACCTCCTGAACATGCTGCCGGCCGCTCACGTCGACGGGGTGTACAGCTGCCTCGACTACTACCACGCGGTCGGCGATCCGTTCAGCCGGCGGCTGCTGGCGCAATACGACGCGCTCTATCCCGGCGAGGCGAAGTTCTCCGGCGGCAGTGGGTCCTCGGGCCTGTACCGCGGGCTGCAGCTCTGGGCCGCCGCCGTCTCGGAGGCGGGATCGCTCACGCAGGAGGACGTGATCGCGGCCCTGGATCACGCGCAGATCGCCGAGGGCCCCGGCGGCCCCGCGGTCATGGTGCCCGGCCAGCACCACGTGCGGATGAGCATGTACATCGGCCAAGCACGTGGCGGCCGGTTCGAGATCGTCGAGAGCCTCGGGCCGATGGATCCGCACGAGCGCCTCGTGGACACACGGGTCCTCACCGCCTGAGGGCAGGACGACGGCGCCGCACACGCGGCGACCTACTCATCAACGAAAGGAGATCGCGATGCTCCTCGCGACGACGCAGGTTGAGGACTTCGACCGCTTCCTGGAGATCTTCTCCACGACGGGCGCGGAGAAGCGCAAGCAGCACGGCTCCAAGAGCGCGCTCGTCTTCCGTGACCCCTCCGAGGACGATCGGGTCTGGGTCGTCTTCGACTGGGACGAGCAGGGCTGGCAGAGCTTCGTGTCCGACCCCGAGGTCCCCCCGATCATGAAGGAGGCCGGGCACAAGGGGAGGCCGCAGGCCGCGCAGTTCGCGGGCCGGTGCCACGCCTGACGCCGACTGCTCTGGGGGGGCGGCGCCGGCAGGCCTCTGGCGCCGCCTCGCCGGCTCGGCGTTCGACGGGCCCACCAGCAGTGGCGGGCGTCGGGCCTAGGGGCGTCGCAGGTGCAGTCCGACAGCCCCGTGCTCCAGAGCCGTGACGCCGGCCGTTCGGAAGCGTGCGGTGACGCCGTCGGGGAACAGGCGCAGCCCGCCGCCGACCAGCACCGGAACGATCGCCAGGCGCAGATCGTCGACGAGATCCAGGCGCAGGAGCTCCGCGATGACGCTGGCGCTGTTGATCACCAGCACGTCGCGCCCAGGCGCCTGGCGCAGTCGCTCGATCTCGCCGGCCAGGTCGCCCGTGATGCGCGAGCTCTCCCACGGCGCCTCGGTGAGGGTGCGGGAGACGACGACCTTCTCGGTGGCGTCGAGCCAGCGGCCGAGGTCGCGGGTCCGGGGGTCGGTGGCCTCGTCGCGGGTGATGCCGGGCCACACCGAATAGAAGCCCTCGTAGTTCGTGCGTCCGAGCACGATCGTGTCGGCGCCGCGGAAGATGCCCTCGAAGTACTCGGCGGTTGCGGGCCGGCCGGCGTGCTCGTAGAGCCGGCTGTCACCGCTGGTCCCCGCCGGGCCGCTGGTGTAGATCGACAGCCGCGTCTCGAGAAGGAGCGAGCGCCGCGGCTCGCGGTCGCTTGCAATGCCAACCCTGAAAGCGGAGGATCATGCGGCGATCGACGAGAGGAGACGGCCGTGGCCGGTGTGGAATCGCGCAACTTCGATTCGCCTGACGAGACGAGGAGGCCGGACAAGACGCAGGTGGATGTCGTGCGTATGGGTGCGACGACAGCCGCACGGATCACTCTCGAGCCGGCGTGGCGATGGTCGGAATGTGTCAAGCCCGTCGCCGGAACCGACAGCTGCCAGGTCCGCCATGTCGGCGTTGTCCACTCGGGCCGGCTGGCCGTCACGCACGACGACGGCACCGAGGTCGAGCTCGGTCCGGGTCAGGCGTACGTCATCGAGCCCGGCCACGACGCGTCGGTGGTCGGCGACGAGCGGTTCGTCGGATTCGAGTTCGAGTCGCGATCGGCGGAGGAATACGCGAAGGGCGGCTAGAGCGAGCGTCCCGAGTGACAGCGGCGTTGGGTGCTCCGACGGATCTAACGCCGCCGCTGGGCGGGCTGGAGGACCTGCTCGCCGTAGCTGGTGTCGGCGGGGTTGAGGATGACACCGGGGCGGACGATCTCGTCGATCCGGTCGAGGGTCGCCGGGTCGAGCACGACGTCGGCGGCGGGGAGCTGGCTTTCGAGCTGCTCCATGGTGCGCGGGCCGACGATCGCGGACGTCACGGCCGGGTGGTTGACGACGAAGGCGATCGCCAGCTCGATCAGGGACAGGCCGGCGTCGTCGGCGACCTTGGCGAGCTGCTCGGTGGCTTCGAGCTTGCGCTGATTCTCGGGCAGCGACATGTCGAAGCGCGCCGCCAGCCGCTGCCGCGCCGGCGAGGTCGGGGAGCTGTCGGCCGTCCAGCTGCCCGACAGCCAGCCGCCGGCGAGCGGGCTGTAGGTGAGGATGCCCATGCCGTGACGCTGGGCGGTAGGTAGCACGTCGAGCTCGATGTCGCGGACGAGCAGCGAGTAGGGCGGCTGCTCGGTACGGAAGCGCTGCAGGTGGCGGTCGCGCGCGGTCCACTGCGCCTCGACGATCTGCCCGGCGGAGAACGAAGAGGAGCCGATGTAGCGGACCTTGCCCTGCTGGACGAGGTCGGTCAGCGCGCCGAGGGTCTCGTCGATGTCGACCGCCGGGTCCGGGCGGTGCATCTGGTAGAGGTCGATCCAGTCGGTGCCCAGTCGGCGCAGCGAGCTCTCGACCTCGCTGATGATCCAGCGGCGTGAGACGCCGCGCTGGTTGGGTTCCTCCCCCATCGCGCCCCAGAACTTGGTCGCCAGGACGACGTCGTCGCGGCGGGAGGGTGGCGTCCGAATCGCCTTTCCGACGATCTCTTCGGACTCGCCCCCCGAGTAGACGTCCGCGGTGTCGATGAAGTTGACGCCGGCGTCGAGCGCGCGGTGGATGATGCGGATCGAGTCGTCGTGGTCGGTGTTGCCCCAGGCGCCGAACATCATCGTGCCGAGGCAGAGCTTTGAGACCTGGACGCCGGTGCGTCCCAGGGGCCGAAGTTCCATGAGCTGCTCCTGTTCGGGCGCCGGCCGACAGCCGGCGCGGTGCTATCTGCGTTCCGGGCTGCGGTCGCCGGTGAGGTCGGCGGCGCCGGGTGTCGCCGTCCAGCTTGCGAGCAGGTCGAGCGCCTGCTGCGAGGCCGAGCCGGGCTCGGCGGTGAAGATGGCCATGCTCAAGCCGTCGTCGGCGCTGAGCTCCATCGTCTCGTAGCTGAGGTGGAGCTCGCCGACGACCGGATGGTGGATGCGCTTGGTGCCGGTGCGGTGAAAGCGGACGTTGTGCGCGGCCCAGCGGACACGGAACTCGTCGCTGCGCGTCGACAGCTCGCCGACGAGGTCCGAGAGCTGGCGGTCGTAGGGGTTGCGCCCTGCCTCGCTGCGAAGGTGGGCGACGAGCTCTGACGCCACGCGCTCCCACTCGGGGTAGAAGTCCGCGGCGGCGGGATCGAGGAACGTGAAGCGGCCGCTGTTGGCGGGCTGCTCGCGGCTGTCGAACACCGGCGCGTAGAGCGCGCGCCCGAGCGCGTTGGCGCCGACGTAGTCCAGGCGGGCGTTGCGCACGGTGGCCGGCGCGGTGATCTGGTCGAGGATGCGCTGCACGACGGGTCGGATCCGCTGCTTGACGGGCCGGGGCCGCTTCGGGAAGCCGAGTCCCACCCGCCCGGCGGCGCGGGCGAGGTCGAAGAGGTGCGCGCGTTCGGCGTCGTCGAGCTGAAGCGCCCTGGCGAGTCCTTCGAGCACGAGCTCCGAGACGCCGCTGACGTTGCCGCGCTCCAGGCGCTTGTAGTACTCGACGCTGACCCCGGCCAGCGAGGCGACCTCTTCGCGGCGCAGGCCCTTCACGCGCCGCCGGCCATAGCTCGGCAGGCCGGCCTGCTCGGGCGTGATCTTCGCTCGCCTGGTGGTAAGGAACTCGGCGATGTCGCTGTTGTGGTCCAACGGGGACACACCAGGACCGTAGAGCCTGAGCGGCGTCGTTTGAGGTGCCCTGCCAGTACCCCCTTCACAGGGCCTCCCACAATCGCGGTCCACGCGCTTTCGTAGTGGCCATGCGTGCAACCCTCTTCATCGAACCCCACCGCGTCGAGGCCGGTGACCGGCCCGACCCGGTCATCGTCGAGCCGACCGACGCGATCGTGCGCGTCGTGCTCGCCTGCGTCTGCGGGTCCGACCTGTGGTACTACCGCGGCGACTCGCCGTTCGAGCCCGGCCCGATCGGCCACGAGTTCGTCGGCGTCGTCGAGGACGTCGGCCGCGACGTCGCGAACGTCAAGCGCGGCGACTTCGTCATCGCGCCGTTCGCGTTCAGCGACGGCACGTGCCCGCACTGCCGCCACGGCATCACCTCCGCCTGCGTCGCCGGTGGCTTCTACCCGTCCAACGGTGACGGGGGCCAGGGCGAGGCGGTGCGCGTCCCGCTTGCCGACGGCTCGCTCGTCACGGTGCCCGGCTCCGGGCACTCCGAGGAGATGCTCGCCTCGCTGCTGACGCTCTCAGACGTGATGGCCACCGGTCACCACGCGGCCGTAAGCGCCGGAGTGCGGCCCGGCAGCACGGTCGCCGTCGTCGGCGACGGTGCCGTCGGCCTCTGCGGTGTGCTGGCCGCCCGGCGGCTGGGGGCCGAGCGGATCATCGCGCTCAGCCGCAACCCGGTCCGTCAGGAGGTCGCGCGCGAGTTCGGGGCCACCGACGTCGTCGAGCAGCGCGGCGAGGACGCCACCGAGGCGGTCATGGTGCTCACCAAGGACGTCGGCGTCGACGCCACCCTCGAGTGCGTCGGCACCGGCCAAGCGATGCAGACGGCGCTCTCGATCGCGCGACCGGGATCGATGGTCGGCTACGTCGGGGTGCCCCACGGCGTCGAGCTGCCGATCGGCGAGATGTTCTTCCGCAACAAGGGCGTCCGCGGCGGCTCCGCGCCGGCACGCGCGTACATTCCCGAGCTGCTGCCCGACGTCCTGGAGGGCCGGATCAATCCCGGGCGGGTCCTCGACCACGAGACCGGCCTGGAGGGCATCGCCGACGCGTACGCCGCGATGGACGAGCGCCGCGCCATCAAGTCGCTCGTCCGCGTAGGGAGCCTGTGATGGCTGCCTGGACCGACGACGACCTGCGCCGCATCGGTGAGGCGCAGGAGTTGGAGATCGCGCCCGTGCGCCGCAATGGCGAGCTTCGCCGCGCGACCCCCATCTGGGTCGTGCGCGCCGGCGATGACCTCTACGTCCGCGCCGCCTACGGCGCCGACAAGGGCTGGCACGGGGTCGCCCGCACCAGCCACCGGGCGCGCATCCGCGCGGGCGGAGTCGTCGCGGACGTCACGGTCGAAGACGCCGACCAGGCGGTTCTCGACCAGGTCGACGCGGCCTACCGTGAGAAGTACGGCGGCCGCTACGCGGGCATCGTCGACTCCATCACGGACGCCGGGCACCGCGCGACGACGCTGGGCCTCAGCCCGCAGGCGCGCTAGTCCGGACTCGCGCGTCGGTGCGTCAGCGCGGTGGGGTGCCGGGGCTCGTAGAGGCCGAGCTCGGCGCCCCCCGGCAACCGCAGCGCGGTCACGAGCCCCCACCCCTCGTCGCTGACCGGCCGCGCGAGCTCGATCCCCTTCCCGGCGAGCTCGGCCGTGGTCGCCTCGATGTCGTCGCACATCAGGTAGAGCTCGTGGCGGCCGCCGCGCTCGGCGGGGTGGACCGCGACCTCGGCGGGCGGCAGCGCGAAGATCAGCCACCCGCCCCCGGCGTCGACCGACTCGAAGCCGAGGGCGTCGCCCAGGAGCGCGCGCACCGCCTCGGCGTCCTCGCTGAACAGCACCGCGTGGGCTCCCGTGATCATGCCCTGAGTCTCGCATCCAAGGGGTGGTCAGGAGCGGCGCGCGGGAGTACGCTCGGCGCATGGGTCCCCCAGCCGGCCGGGTCCTGATCGTGGCGAACCGCACCGCCCCCACCCCGGGGCTGCTCCAGCGGGTCCGGGCGCGCGCGCTGGACGGGCCGGCGCGGTTCACGCTGCTGGTCCCGCGCGCCTACTGGGACCCGGAGACCGAGGAGGCCGCGATCACGCTCGAGCTCGCGCTGCCGCTGCTCGAGGACGCCGCCGGCGGCCACGTCGAGGGCGTCATCGGCGACACCGACCCCTACGTGGCGGTGTGCGACATGCTCGCGCGCGAGACGTTCGACGAGGTCATCATCTCGACGCTGCCCCAGCGCGTGTCGCATTGGCTGCGCCGCGACCTGCCCGCCCGGGTCGAGAAGCTCGGGCTGCCGGTGACCGTGGTGATCGCCAAGACGTCGACGCGACAGCTCACGCACGCGCGCTAGGTTGCCGCGCATGTCCTCCGACGCTTCCCCCCTCACGGGCGGCTGCGGCTGCGGCGCCGTCCGCTTCGAGCTCAGCGCGCCGCCCGTCGCCGCCGTCTACTGCCACTGCACCCGCTGCCAGCGCCGGACCGGGACGGCCTACGCCGCGTCGGCCCGCATCGAGCCCGGCTCGCTGACGATCACGAGCGGCGGCGATCACGTGAAGACATGGGCGCCGGAGGGCGGCTTCGAGAAGGACTTCTGCGACGTCTGCGGCTCGGCGCTGTTCGCCCGCAACCCGAAGAGCCCGGACACCGTCGCGGTGCGCCTCGGCGCCTTCGACCAGGACCCGGGCGTGCGCCCGAGCGCGCGCCAGTTCACCGCCTACGCCGCGGTGTGGGAGCCGATCCCCGAGGACGGTCTCCCGCGCTTCCCCGAGCGCGCCACCGCCTAGCGCACCGGCTCGGCCGCCACCTGGTCCTCCACGCCGGCCACGGTCGGCGTCGCCCGGCCGGCGGTGAGGCGCCGCTCGCGCACCTCGAGCCGCCGCGACAGCCGCGAGAGCAGGAAGTTCGTCAGCACGAAGAGCGCGCCGATGAACAGGAACACCTGCAGCACCGGCGCCTGCACGCCGCCGAAGAAGTTGAAGCCCGTGACGATGCGGCCGTGGCGCATCACCTCCTGGATGGCGATGATGCTCACGAGCGTCGTGTCCTTGTTGAGCGTGATCAGCTGCGACACGGTGGCGGGCACCATGCGGCGCAGGCCCTGGGGCAGGATCACGAAGCGCAAGGACTGCCCGTAGGTCATCCCGAGCGCAGAGGCCGCCTCGCCCTGGCCGCGGTCGAGCGACAGGATCCCGGCGCGCATGATCTCCGCGAGGACGGCCGAGTTGTAGAGCACGAGGCCGAGCAGGGCGGCGAGCACCCGGCCCGACTGCAGGGCCTCGGGGAAGAAGGACGGGACGACGTCCTCGTAGGCGTTGCGCCACGGCGCGGGCAGCCCGAGCGCCAGGTAGAGGATGAGGAAGATCAGCGGCAGGTTGCGGAACACGTCCACCCACGCGCCGGCGGCCACCGCCACGGGGCGCACCCGGGTCAGCCGCGCGAGCGCCAGCAGCAACCCGAAGGCGAGCGCGAACGCCATCGCGATGACGGCGATCTCGAGGTTCACCAGGAACCCCTCGAGGATGAAGCGGAAGTTGTTGCCGGTGACCAGCCACTCCCAGTTGGCGGGGTCGAAGAGGTAGCTCATCGGCGGATCGCGTACCTCGACTCGAGCACCCGGATGAGCGCGGTGACCGTGGCGGTCAGCAGCAGGTAGCCGACCGCGGCCCAGAAGAACGCCTCGTTGGTCTCGAACGTCCGCGACTGGATGACCCGCGCGGACTTGAGCAGGTCGGGCAGCGCCAGCAGCGAGACGCCGATGATCGCCGAGTTCTTGATCATCGCGATGATCAGCGAGCCGAGCGGCGAGATCACGGTGCGGAACGCCTGCGGCAGCACGATGCGCCGCAGCGTCGCGCCGTAGGTGAAGCCGAGCGAGAGCGAGGCCTCGATCTGCCCGCGGCTGACCGAGAACACGCCGGAGCGCAGGACCTCGGCCACGTAGGCGCTCGTGTAGACGCCGAGGCTGGCGGTGCCCGCCACCCAGGGGCTGACGGGCACGCCCGCCCGCCGCAGCCCGGCGAAGGTGATGAACAGCAGCACGAGCAGCGGGAGGTTGCGGAACACCTCCACGTAGAGCCCGCCGAGGCGCTGCAGCCAGGCCGAAGGGGCGACCCGCAGGGCGGCCACCAGCGTGCCGGCGCCCATGGCGATCCCGAACGAGATCGCCACGAGGCGCACGGTGACCCACATCCCGGAGGCGAGCTCCGGGAGGTTCCCGGTCAGCAGGTCGAGGTAGTCATCCATGGGTCACTCGTCCGAGATCGGCGAAGCCGATCTCGCAAGGCCGGCGAAGCCGGCCCGCTCACGGCCGCCCGCGCCGGCCCGCGCTCAGCCGCCGATCTCCAGCGCCTCCTGCAGGGTCATGGTGGGCGGCTTCTGCTGCTCCTTCGTGTACTGGCCGACCCACTTGTCGTAGGCCTTCTGCCAGCGCCCGTCGGACTTCATGTCGCCGATCACGCCGTCGACGAACTCCTTGAACTCCTTGTCGCCGTTCTTGATCCCGGCGCCGTAGGGCTCGGTGGTGAGCTCGTCGCCCACGAGCTTGAGCGAGTCGTCCTGGATGATCATGCCGGTGAGGATCACGTCGTCGGTGGAGACGGCGTCGACCGCCCCGTTCTGGATCAGCTCGAGGCACTCCGAGTAGGAGTCCACGAGCTTGCGCTCCGCCTTCGGGGCCTGCTTGGAGAGCGTCTCCTCGTAGGTGGAGCCCAGCGCGGTGCAGACGCTGTTGCCGCCGAGGTCCTTGACCCCCGCGATGTCCGAGTCCGGGCCCACGAGGATGCGCCCGCGGGCGACGTAGTAGGGCTCGGAGAAGTCGATCTCCTGGTCGCGCTCGGCGTTGATGGTCATCGTCGAGAGGATCAGGTCGGCCGTCCCGTTCTCGAGGAACGGGATGCGGTTGTCGGAGATCGCCTCGATGAACTTCGGCTTGACGCCGAGCTTCTCCGCGACCGCGTTGCCGATGTCGACGTCGAAGCCCTCGATGTCGCCGCTCTGCGGGTTCTTGAAGCCGAACGGCGGCACGTCGTACTTGACCCCGATCGGGATCTCGCCCTTCTTCTGGATCTTGCCCATCGTCGTGTCGGCGGGGAACTTCTCCGCCTGCTGGGCCGACTCGGAGGCGGACCCGGCCTCCTCGTCGTCCCCGCCGCAACCCGTCACACCGAGCAGCGACGCAAGCACCGCCGCGACGACAAGCCAGCGCGATGCCTTCATCCCGGACCTCCTCGATTCAGTGATGGATGATCTTGTCGACGAACTCCTGCGCCCGCTCGCTGCGCGCGGCGGAGAAGAACTCGTCGGGGGGCGCCTCCTCCACGATGCGGCCCTCGTCGATGAACACGATGCGGTCGCACACCTCGCGCGCGAACCCCATCTCGTGGGTGACGACCGCCATGGTCATCCCGTCGCGCGCCAGGTCGCGCATGACGTCGAGGACCTCGCGGATCATCTCCGGGTCGAGGGCCGAGGTCGGCTCGTCGAACAGCATGAGCTTCGGGTCCATCGCCAGCGCCCGCGCGATCGCGACCCGTTGCTGCTGGCCGCCGGACAGGTCGGCCGGCAGCGCCTCGGCCTTCTCGGCGATCCCCACCCGCTCGAGCAGCGCCCTCCCCCGTGCGACGGCCTGGTCCCCAGGGACGCCCTTCACCCGGATGGGCGCGAGCGTGACGTTCTCCAGGACCGTCTTGTGCGGGAAGAGGTTGAACTGCTGGAAGACCATCCCGATCTCCTGGCGGGTGCGCGAGAGCGCCTTGCCGGAGCGATCCAGCGGCCGGCCGTCGAAGCGGATCTCGCCGCTGTCGATCGGCTCGAGGCCGTTGATGCACCGCAGCATCGTGCTCTTGCCCGAGCCCGAGGGCCCGGCGATCACGATCACCTCGCCGCGGTCGAGCGTGAGGTCGATCTCGTCGAGGACCACGTGGTCGCCGAAGCTCTTGCGCACGCGCTCGAGCTCCACCAGGCGTGCCGCTAGCCCCACGTCCTCCATGCCGCGCGCGACCCTAGCGTCCGGCGCCCGCCCCGGCCGCCAGAAGACCCCCGGCGGCGAACCTGGAAGTGCGTCGTAGCATCAGATGTGACATGGGAAAGGTGTGGGTCCTCGACACGGAGACGAAGGGCACCGGCGCGCAGGTGGTGCCGCTCGAGAAGGTGCTCAAGAAGGCGGAGCCGAAGACCGGCCTCGTCTACGCCCCGCGCCGCCCGGCCGCCACGCCGGTGCCCGAGGAGCCCGCGCCGAAGGCGCCCCGCCGCTTCCGCGTCGTCGACGTGATGACCGAGCAGGTGCTCGCCGAGGACGCCGGCACCCGCACGACGGTGGACCTGCTCAAGGACGTCCGCAGCGTCGTCGACGTGCGGGTCTCGGTGTGGGATCCGGAGGGCGAGCGCTGGCGGCTGCTCACGCTCGCCGAGCAGCAGGCGCTCTGGGCGCTGCGCGACCGCTGATCACGGCGACGCCCGGCACCGGCTTGCGCACGCGGCGCGGGCGCGGGCTGCTCATCGCCAGCCAGTAGAGGCCGCCCGCGGCGAGCAGCAGCGCGGCGCCGCCGCCGAGGCCGGCCCAGCCGAGCCCCGACAGGGAGGGCAGCCGGGCACCGGCGCTGATCCCGGTGTCCACGCCGCGCGAGCCGTCGGCGTTCATGACCACGATCGACCAGTTCCCGCGCTGGACGTCCCACGTGACGGTCTGGGTCCCAGGGCCCTGCGCGGCGGCGGCCCAGATGCGCTGCGCGGCCGGCGGCGCGGGACGGCGGTCGCCGCCGCGGAGCGCGGCGTCGACGCGGAACGGCGAGTAGGAGACGTCGCGGATGGAGGAGTGCGGCGTGCCGCGGAGATAGCGGGCGACCTCGGCGGTGGGCGCGACGCCCACGAACACGGGCTTGTCGCCGTGCGGGGTGATGCGGAGGCGGACGTCGCCGAAGTCGGCGTTGTCCACCACGAAGCCGGGGACGTCGGAGCGCACCGAGAGGTTCTGGGTGGCGAGCGCGTACCCGCCGCTGCGGAACGGCTCGCTCGCGGTGGAGACGTAGCTCTGGTCGTCCTTCTGCGCCTCGCCCCACAGCGCGACGCCGCCGCCGGAGATGAGACACAGCGCGAGGAGCCCGACCAGCGTGCCCGCGACGACCGCGGCGACCCGGACGGCGGCGGGTCGCCGGGGTCGGGATGGGGGCGTGTCGTCGGGCACGCGATCAGGCTCGCAGCGCGGGTGCCCGCCGACCCGTGGGCCAGCAGGCGTCTGCATGGTGGTGCTGCCTCCCCTTTGGAAGCGGTTCCCACCCGCCCCGCCTCAGCCCGGATCCACCGATGATCCGTGGATGCCTCGCCGCCGTTGGCCGAGCCAGGGTCGATCGGCCGCGCATCCATGTGGTGACCCACCTGGGTCGCGGCCGATCGGCACTGGCGAACGGCAACGGTGGCGAGGCGCCGCGGGTATCGGTGGATCCGGGCTTAGGCGGCGGCGAAGTCGCGCTCGATCCAGCGGCAGATCACGTCGACCGCGTACGCCTGCTCGTCCGCGGTGAGCGCGTGCCCCTTGGGGATCCGGTGCCAGCGCTCGAGGCAGGTGCGGCAGCAGGTCGCGGTCGCGTGCTGGGCGACGAACACGGGATGCCCGCGGTAGGGCGTCTGGCGGCCGTCCTTCACGGGCTCGGCGGGCGCCACCCGCTTGGCGAGCACCTCCCCGGCGTGCTTGCGGATCGTCGTCATCCCTCGCAGCTGGACCTCCGCGCGCTCCCGGCCCCGCAGGTGGAAGCGGGCGCGGAACGGCTGCCGCGCGAGCGCATCGATCCGCCGGTCGATGTCCTGGAGGTCGGCCATGCGCCCACGGATAGCATGCGGCATGCCCGAGCCCTACGGCACCCTGGCGGACGTCTACGACTGGCTCGTCCCCGAGGCCGTGCTCACGCCGGAGGGCAGCGTCGCGGCGTTCGCGGCGGTGGTCGACGAGCTGCCGGCGGGCGCCCGGGTGCTCGACTGCGCCGCCGGGACCGGCCCGCTCGCGGTCGGGCTGGCGCTGCGCGGCTTCGACGTCGCGGCGACCGACGCGAGCGACGCGATGATCGCGCGCACCCGCGCGCTGGCCGGCCGGCGCGGCGTCGCGCTCGACGCGCGCGTCTGCGCGTGGGAGGCGCTCGGCCGCCAGCGGTGGGCCGAGGCGTTCGACGCGGTCTTCTGCGTCGGCAACTCGCTCCCCCACGCCGCCGGGTCCGCCGCGCGCCGGGCCGCGCTCGCGGCGATGGGCGGCGTGCTGCGCGACGGCGGGCGTCTCGCGGTGACCTCGCGCAACTGGGAGCGGGTGCGCGCCCGCGGCCCCGGCCTCGACGTCGCCGACCGGCTCGCCGAGCGCCCCGGCGGCCGCGGCCTCGTGGTCCACGCGTGGACGATCCCCGAGGACTGGGAGGCGCGGCACCATCTCGACGTCGCGGTCGCGCTCGTCGACGAGTCGGGCGCCGTGACGAGCCGCGGGGAGCGCCTGGACTTCTGGCCGTTCACCCACGAGACGCTGGACGCCGACCTGCGCGCCGCCGGGCTCGAGCCGGCGACCAGCAGCTACGAGCCGGAGGTCGACCGCTATCTGGTCACCGCGCGGCGGCTCACTCGCCGCCGACCAGGATGACGAGCGCCGCGAGGAAGACCCCGAACGCGACCCAGGTCACCGCCGCGCGGATCCAGTTGAGCGCGTAGTAGCGCTGCTGGACGGCCTGCCAGCCCGCGGGCAGCGCGTCGGGGTCCCAGCCGAGGATCACGTCGTAGTTCGGCTCGGCCAGCCGGCTCGAGATGAGGAGCGGGCCGCCGAGGCAGAGCAGGAACCCGATCGCCGCGAGTACGAACGGCGCCTCGCCGGGCGTGTCGGCGAGCGTCACGACCGCCGCCAGGGAGGCGACGACCATGCCGATGACCGCGATGTAGTTCGAGGCGGCCTTGCGCGCCACCGGCAGGAACGCGGCGAGGAAGCGCGCGAAGCCCGCGCCGTCCATCCGCTGCATCATCGGGTGCAGCACGGTGGTCAGCATCAGCAGCAGGCCCGACCACAGGCCGGTGAACACCACGGTGCACACCAGCGCCCATTCCTCGACCGTCACTACGCTCCCCAGGTGCGGATGACCGTGGCGATCGTAATCCACGGCCACCCGTCCGAGGGACCGGTTGCGTATGGTCGGGTGCCGGGTTGCACGTGGGCCGGTGGACGCCGCCGGCCGGGTCGACGACACGAAGGATGCGAATGCGCGGGATGAAGTGGTGGGGCTGGGGCGACGAAGGGGTCGCGTTCAGCCACGAGGACAAGCCAGGCCTCAGGCCCTTCATCAAGCGCCACCTCCACGTCGACCTCTCCCACGACGCGACCCCGCCGGTGTCCTTCGGCGACCTGCGCGTCCCGGCGCCGTCGATCGAGCCGGGCCTGCTGGCCGCGTTCGAGCGTGCCGCCGGACGCACGCGGGTCTCGACCGACGCGCTCGAACGCGTGGTCCACGCGCGCGGCAAGAGCTTGCGCGATCTCGTGCGCCACCGCCGCGGCGACCTCGGCCGCCTCCCCGACGTGGTGGTCTGGCCCGACACCGAGCAGGCCGTGGAGGCGATCCTGCAGACGGCGCTGGACGCCGACGCCGTCGTCATCCCCTTCGGCGGCGGAACCAACATCTCCGGCAGCCTCGAGGCCCCCGAGGACGAGGACCGCACGATCGTCTCGGTCGATCTCAGCCGCCTGGACCGGGTGCTCGCGATCGACGACGCCTCGCGCCTGGCGCGGGTGCAGGCGGGCGTGTACGGCCCGCACCTCGAAGAGCAGCTCAACGCCCGGGGGTGGACGCTCGGTCACTTCCCCGACAGCTTCTCGCACTCCACCCTGGGCGGCTGGATCGCCACCCGCTCCTCGGGGATGCAGTCCGACAAGTACGGCGACGTGGCCGACCTGACGCGCGGGCTGCGCGTGGTGACCCCGGCGGGGACGCTCGCCACCCGGCCCGTGCCGAGCACCTCGACCGGGCCCAGCGTGCGCGAGATGGTGCTCGGCAGCGAGGGCCGCCTGGGGATCATCTGCGAGGCGACCGTGCACGTGCACCGCGTGCCCGAGCGCCGCACCATCCTCGGCTACCTCTTCCCCACCTGGGCCGACGCCCTCGCCGCGATGCAGGAGCTCGCCGCGAGCGAGGCGTCGCCGTCGGTCACGCGCGTCTCCGACGCCTACGAGACCGCGTTCTCGTTCGCCACGCGCAAGGCCCCGACGCCGCTGGACCGCGTCAAGTCGACCGCGCTGAGGACCTACCTCACGCGCCGCCGCGGCTTCGACCTCGAGGCGATGTGCCTGTCGTTCATCGGCTACGAGGGCACGCCGCGCCACGTCGCGGCGCAGCGGCGGATGGTCGGGCGGATCATCGACCGCCACGGCGGCCTGTGCATCGGCCAGGGCCCGGGCGTCCTGTACGACCAGAAGAAGTTCGACACGCCCTACATCCGCGACTACCTGCTCGACCGCGGCGCGCTGGCCGACGTGTCGGAGACCTCGGCGCCGTGGAGCCGCCTGTCACCGCTCTACGGAAACGTGATGACGGTCGCGCGCGGCGCCTTCGGCGGCCTCGGCGTCACGGGCTACATCATGTGCCACCTCTCGCACTCCTACCACGCGGGGGCGTGCCTGTACTTCACCTTCGCGTTCAAGCCTTCCGGGACCCGCGAGCCGCTCGACGAGTACGAGGTGGTCAAGTCCGCCATCCAGCAGGCGTTCGTCGACTCCGGCGCCACGCTCTCGCACCACCACGCCGTCGGCACCGAGCATGCCCGCTGGCTGGAGCAGGACATCTCGGCGCCCGGCGTGGCGATGCTCCGCGCGCTGTTCGACGGCATGGACCCCGGCGCCAACCTCAACCCGGGGAAGATCGTCGGGCCGCTACCGCCGCGCGTGCCGCAGGCCCATGAGCTGCAGCTCCGCGAAGCCGGCGACGGCGACGGCCTGCAGCACGATCCACACGGTGCCGGCGGTCGACGGCGAGCCCCACGCGAGTAGCGCCGCGAGGCCCGACGCGATCACCCACGCGGCGTTGGCGGCGATCACCGCGCATCCGGCCCACCCCGAGATGGTCCGGCGCGAGCCGACCAGCCACACCAGCCCGGCGTAGACGAGCAGCGCCGCGCCGAGGCCGCGCAGGAGCCCGGCGGGCAGGCCGAGGAGGTCGCCGAGCGGGCCGGCGACGGCCAGGTAGGCCGCGCCGTTCGCGGCCGTGACGAGCGCGTCGGCCTTGAGCGCGAGGCGCAGCAGCGGCCGGCCGCCGGTCCGCGCCGCGCCGTCGTCGGCGGCGATGGAGCTCTGGACACTCATGGGGCACCTCCGGGGTCGTGGGGACGCGGCGACTGTGCCAGCGGCGGGGAGGCGTGTCGATTACCTCCGGCGTAAGCGCGGCCTCCCTCCGCGGGACCAAGAGCGACCAACGAGCGACGCGGCCGGCCGGCGATCGAGCACTCGAACGCAGGTCGGGGTACCTTTGATCGGCGGATGGCCCCACACCGGCCGTATCGCTCTTCCACTCGATGGACGCTCGAATGACGGCCCTGCGGTGACTAGCGTCTCGCTGGCCGTCGGCGTCGGGCTCGTGTGCGCGCTGTTGTCCGCGCTCGGAACGAACCTCGCCTTCCTGTTCAAGCACAGGGGGGCGGTCGCCGCTCCTGATGTCGACATGCGCCACCCGCTGCGCAGCGCGATCGATCTTTTTCGCTCCAAGTGGTGGAGCATCGGTTGGGCCCTGGCGGCGGTGGCCTTCGCGCTGCACGTGGCCGCGCTCAGCCTTGCCCCGATCTCGATCGGCCAAGCGGTGCTCGCGGGAGGCCTCGTCTTCCTGGCGGTGCTCGCCGAGCGCTTCTTCGGCTTCGAGCTGGGACGTCGCCAGTGGATCGGGATCGGCGTGGTGGCGGTCTCGCTCAGCTTGCTGACGCTGACCGGCGGAGGCGAAGGAGAGGCCCGCTCCGACTACTCCCTCACGGGGATGATCGTCTTCGAGGGCATCGCCGTCGGCGTCGGCGTGATCCTGGCCCTCACCCACCTCATCGATCGCATCCCGGTGCAACGCGGGGTGCTGCTCGGCATCGCCGCCGGGCTGGGATTCGGGATCTCGGACGTGGCGATCAAGGCGCTCTCGGGGGACCTCGGCGGCGGGCCGGTCGGCCTCCTCAGCCCCTGGAGCGTGGTCATCGTCACGGCGGCGGTCTTCTCGTTCTTCGCGTCGGCTCGCAGCCTGCAGATCGGCGACGGCGTCGCGGTGATCGCCGTCACCTCGGTTGCGGCGAACCTGTCGACGATCGTCGCCGGGCTGGCGGTCTTCGGAGACCGGCTCGGCCACGATCCGTTCGTCGTAGGCGTGCGCGTCACGGCGTTCGCCCTGATCCTCGTAGGGGCAGCGCTGATCCCGGCTCCCGTTCGTGCCGGCGAGGCGCTCGAGGAATCGGCCGTGGAGCCGGGGACGCCGGGCAGCAGTGATTCGGTCGCCGCGCCGTGGGAACCCGCCCCCGCCTCGTCGAGCCCGGAAGTCCCGGACGGCCCGCCCGCAGGCGCTCCCGCGCCCATCACCGGGCATCGGTCTCGAGCTTCGTAGCGGGCGCGCCATGGCCTTGGCGCCGGTGCACCGGCGTCCAGCCGCCGCGCTCGGCAGAAGCCAACCCCGCGAGCCGCCGGCCCGTGATCTTCGACCCCGGCCCGGAGTGGTAGCCTCGGTGTGCTTCGCCCCAGAGCACGGCGTGGCAGACGTTCCGGCTCCAACCCTCGGCCGGCGTGGCGTTCGACCTCAAGCGGTCGGCGCCGAACGCAAGCGTCAGGAGCCGAGCATGGCTGTTACCACACCGACCCGCACGACCAGTTCCGCGGATCCGCATACCTTCGCCGGCCTCCCCGAGGCCGTAGCGCAGCAGACCAAGGACTTCATCCGCAAGCCGGGCCGTCTGCTGATCGACGGCGCATGGGTTGAGGCGGCGAGCGGGAAGACCTTCGAGACGCTCGACCCGGCGACCGAGGAGAGCCTCGGGTGGGTGGCACACGGCGCGGCCGAGGACGTCGATCTCGCCGTGGCGGCGGCGCGGCGGTGCTTTGACGACGAGCGCTCGGACTGGCGCCGGATGACACCGTCGGAGCGCGGCAAGGTCATCCATCGCATCGGCGATCTGATCGAGCAGCACGCGGACGAGCTGGCCGTGCTCGAGACGCTCGACAACGGCAAGCCGCTGACGGTGGCAAAGGTGGCCGACGTCGCCCTGGCCGCGGACCTGTTCCACTACATGTCGGGGTGGGCGACGAAGATCGAGGGCAACACGGTCCCGATCTCGGGCATCACCTCGCCCGGTTCGGAGTGGCTTGCCTACACGCGCAAGGAGCCGGTCGGCGTGGTCGGGCAGATCATCCCGTGGAACTTCCCGCTGCTGATGGCGGCCTGGAAGCTCGGCCCGGCGCTCGCGGCCGGCGTGACGGTGGTCCTCAAGCCCGCGGAGCAGACGCCGCTGTCGGCGCTGCGGCTCGGTGAGCTGATGCTCGAGGCCGGGCTGCCCGCCGGCGTGGTCAACATCGTGACCGGGTTCGGGGACGCCGGTGCGGCGCTCGCCGCCCATGACGGCGTCGACAAGGTCGCCTTCACGGGCTCGACCGACGTCGGCCGGCTGATCGTGCAGGCGGCAGCGGGCAATCTCAAGAAGGTCACGCTCGAGCTCGGTGGCAAGAGCCCCCAGGTGCTCTACAAGGACGCCGACATGGACGTGGCGATCCCCGGCGCGGCCAACGGCATCTTCTTCAACCAGGGTCAGTGCTGCAACGCCGGCTCGCGCCTGTACATCGAGCGCGACGTCTACGACGACGTGGTCCAGGGCATCTCGGACGAGGCCAGGAAGATCAAGGTCGGCTCCGGGCTCGATTCCGGCACGCAGATGGGACCGCTGACGTCCGCGGAGCAGCGCGACAAGGTGGTCGGCTACATGTCCTCGGGTCTCGACGCCGGCGCCCACGCCCCGGTCGGCGGCGGCGGGGTTGGCGACCGCGGGTACTTCGTCGAGCCGACCGTGCTCACCGACACCACTCCCGACATGAGCGTCGTCCGCGAGGAGATCTTCGGGCCGGTGGTGTGTGCGATCCCCTTCGACTCAGAGCTCGACGACGCCGTTCAGAGGGGCAACGACACGAGCTTCGGCCTCGCGTCGGGAATCTGGACGCGCGACATCAACAAGGCGCACCGGACCGCCAGCCGCCTGCGCGCCGGCACGGTGTGGATCAACTGCTACAGCGTGTTCGACGCCGCGATGCCGTTCGGCGGCTACAAGGAGTCGGGCTGGGGCCGGGAGATGGGCCACAACGCGCTCGAGAACTACCTCGAGACCAAGTCGGTGGTCACTCAGCTCGCGTAGCGGGTGACTGTGCGATGACGGTGGCGCGATCGCGCTGCCGTGCCTCCGTGACCTGCGAGCCGGACTTCGGCTCGCAGGCCCGCGGCGGCACGGTGGGGGCGACCCGCCCCGCCGGCGTGAACGGGGACGCCGTCCGGGCCCATCCCTGACCGGGCCGTCGGCGCGCCACCGCGGCCGACGAGCGGCCTACGGCGATCGGGGGCCGGGAGCCGGCGCGGCAGGCGGCTGGGTCATCGACTTCAGCTGGTCTCTCAACACGGTGTCCGGGACGCGGATCATCCCCCGCGTCGGGCGGTCGAGGTCCGCCGTGACGAGCAGCAGGAACGCGATGAGCGCCGACGCGAGCGCGACCCCGACCACGCCCCTTCCGGCGATCGCGAGATAGGCCGCGAGCAGCGCGAGGGCGACGGCGGAGCCGAGCACCTCGAGCACCAGGACGGCCGTCGGAACCCGGTTGCTCAGGGTGGCGACGCGCGCCGTCTCCGCATCGATCATCTCGTTGAGCGACTCGACGTACAGCCGGGGCGCACTGGCGGTCGGAGCCTGCTCGAGCGCTTGTCCCGCGAGACCCCAGAGCCGGCGCTGAAAGCGCTCCTCGGCCGCCGCGGCCGCAAGCGCCCCGGCGCTGCCGGGGACGTAGTCGGAGAGGCGGACCGCGGTCCTCGTGTAGCGGACCAGCAGGTCGAGCGAACGGCTGCGGATCGGCTCCGGCAGCGTCTGGGCCCGGAGGTACGTCGTCCCGATCGCGTTCGCCTCGGTGATGACGTTCGCGCGGCGATTCTCGTAGCGGGAGACGGCCAGGGACAGGCCGAACGCGAGCAGGAGCCCGACAAGGCCGAGGAGCGCGCCCTGCAGGATCCCGAACGGCTCCTTGAGGTCGTCCGAGAGGTGCCGGACACGGCGCCCCAGGAAGACCCCGAGACCCGTCGCGCCGAGCAGCAGCCCGAAGAGCAGCAGCGCGAGCTCGACGGTGGTGAGCCGGAAGAAGACGATGCCCGACCCTACAGCCGTCGCTGCGCGTCCGGTCCTCAGCGACCGCGCGAGCCCGCCGCGTCACACGGGGCGTCGACACCGCCGACCACGTTCGCCTCTCTCTGCAGGAGCTGCAGCGTGCCCTCCATGGCGACGGGCCTGAGGGCATCCGACGCCGCCGTGGTACGGGTTGTCGAGGAACCAGAGGAGCAGCAGCAGCGACGAGACCAGCAGCGCGACCCCGCCCATCATCGTCGCCTGAACGAACGCCCGCTCACCGCTGTCGGCGAAGCACAGCATGAACACGAACAGGATCCCGGCGCTCAGGAAGAGGACGATCCACACCGGCGACGGGATCACCCCCTCGGCGCCATGCGTGCGGTCGGCGCGGGCATCCTCGCGATCGGACCGCTCGTCGAGGTACTTCGAGTACGCCGCCTGCTCGGAGGCCGAGCGGGGCGAGGTCTCCCGCAGGCTGCGGAACAGCGCCACCCCCCACGCGTTCGGCGCGTCGCCGAGCGTCCCCGCCGTCATCCGCGGCCATTCCTCGTGCACGACGCTGCGCGCGTAGCACACGAGCTCCCCGGAGAGCCGCTCGCGCGCGCCCGCCGGCAGGAACTGCACCGTCTCGAACTGGTGCGCCACGATGCGCGCCTCGGCCTCGGCGCCGCTGCGCGAGGTGTCGTAGCTCTCGAAGGCCAGGAAGACGACGAACCCCGACAGCAGCGCGAAGCCGGTGGCGAGGACGCCGAACACCCCGGCGGCGCGATCGCCGTCCTCGAAGTAGCTCCCGTCCGGCGCGCGGCGTCGCACGAGGAGCATCGCCGCGATCGCGACGGCCGCGATGGCGACGACGATCACCGAGGCCGTGACGATGCCCATCGCCCGCCAACCGTACCGGCACGCACGCGCGCCGAGACCGCGCGGCGAGCGGCGCAACGCCACAGCCCGCGTGCGTCGCGCGTCCGACTTGAAGTCGGGCGGTTCCCGGCGGCGTTGACCGCACGGGATGTCACGCGGGCGGACTGCCGCGGCCGGGCCGCGGGCTGGGCCCCGGCCTCGCAGCGGCGGGCCTCGGCGCCCGCGCGGGGGCCTACTCCACGAGCACCGAGAGGCGCTGGGCGGCGTTGTTGCCCATGCCCTGCACGTTCCAGTGCGGCTCGAGCGGCTGGGTCTCGCCCGCCGCGTCGGTCGCCCGGCAGCGCAGCTCGTGGCGCCCCGGCGTCGCATCCCAGCGCAGCGACCAGCCGCGCCAGGCGTAGTCGCCCAGGACCTCGTGCATCGCGGCGTCCTGCCAGCGGCCGTCGATCGCGACCTCGACCCGCTGCACGGGGCCGGCGCCCGACCACGCCCGGCCGGTGAGCTCGACCGGGCCGGCGGAGACGAAGCGGCCGCGGGTCTGGAAGTCGGGCACGCCCGGCGGGACCATCAGCGACCGCGGGCGCATCCGCGACACCGGCTCCCCGGGCGTGTCGTCCGGATCGTCCTGGTAGCGGTAGGCGATCTGCTGCTGGAAGCCGTCGAACGGCTCGGTGACGGCCTCGATGTCCGTCAGCCACTTCACGCTGGCCATGCCGTACCACCCCGGGACGAGCAGCCGGACGGGCGCGCCGTGCTGGGGCTCGAGCGGCCGCCCGTTCATCGCATAGACGAGCATGACCTCCTCCCGCAGCGCCTCCTGCACCGTGAGGCTGCGGGCGTAGGAGTGGGCGACGCCGTCCTGCACGCCGCGGTCCGCGCCGGTGAACACGAGCTCGGCGGTGTCCGGACGCAGCCCGGCCCGCTCGAGCACGCCGCGCAGCGGGGTGCCGGTCCACTCGGCGTTCCCGAAGGCCTCCTCGAGCCACGGCTGGCTGACCGGCCGCGGCTCGAGCAGCGCGCGCCCGTTGCCCGCGCACTCGAGCGTGACCGGGATGGTCGCGGCCGGCAGCGCGCGCAGCTCGTCGAGCCCCAGCTCGACCGTCCGCTCGACGTTGCCGCCCACCGACAGGCGCCAGCTCGCCGGGTCGACGTAGGGCACGTCGAAGTGGATGAGCAGGTAGTGCAGCCCGACCGGCGTGACGTCGTAGCGCAGCGCCTCGGGCAGGGAGCCGCGGTTGCGGCCCGCCAGGCGCAGCTCGTCGAGCCCGAACGGCTCGGCGCCGGCCTCGGACCGCATCGCGACGTCCTGCGTCATCACTTCAGACGGTACTGCTTCCCCTGCTGGAGGAGGCGGTAGGCCCCGATGTCGTGGTTGGGCTTGCTCGGGTCGTCGTCGTAGGCCGTGTCGGCGTAGTGGACGAGGAACGTCTTCTTCTGGAAGGACTCCGGCATGGTGAGCAGGTCCTCGATCGGCGTGTGGATGTTGCGGATGTCGCCGCCGAGCACCTTGACCTCGCCGAACCAGCAGTCGTGGAGGATCATGTCGGCCTGGTCGAGCCAGTCGAGGTTCGCCTGGTCGAACGCCGCGTCCGGGCTGTAGCCGAGCTTGAAGCCGCCGAAGTCGAACATGTACATCAGCGTGCGCGGGACGTGGCGGGTGTAGGCGTAGCTGAGCTCGAAGCTGCCGAAGTCGTGCGGATTGCCGATCGGCACCGGGTTGAAGTACCAGTCGAAGTTCGCGAGGCCGCCGTCCTCGCGCGCCGAGGGCTCCATCGCCGGGCGCAGGTGGGTCCAGATGTCCGACAACAGCCACTCCGGCGCGTACAGCGAGATCGGGTTCTCGGTCTTGTAGTACTGGAAGTAGGAGAGCTCCTCGATGCCGCCGACGTGGTCGGCGTGCATGTGGGTGACGATGACCTCCTTGTAGCGGTCGACCTCGATCTGGACCTCGCCGTCGCGGTTGTTCGTGGCGAGCATCTTCCCGATGTAGGCGGGGCAGTCCAGGAAGAACTCGCGGCCGTCCACGTCGAGCAGGCAGTTGACGAAGAAGTGACGCGCCGTGAAGGCGTCGCCGACGCCCAACGGATAGAGGGTCACTGAGTCGGCCATTCACGTACCTCCGGATGGCCGCCGGACGGTGCCCGGCGGCGAGTTGTTCGTCGGCATGCGGTCCCTCGCTACTTCGTCACGAGCGCCTGGACGATCCGGCGGACGGCGTCCTCGCCGTCGCGCACGAGGGTCTCGTACAGCGCGATCTGCCCGACCTGGGCGAACACGTAGTTCTTCAGCTGGCGGAAGGGCTTGGAGTCCGGGGCCTCGATCCCGTAGTCCTCGGTGGCGATCCGGACGAGCAGCGGCCACACGTACTTGTGCGCCCCGCCGCTCGTGTACGGCCAGTTCATGTCCGACAGGTTGCAGTTCCAGATCTCGATCGGCTGCGGCGGCAGCACGAGCCCCCCGCCCGGCCCGCGCTCCAGCAGGCCCTCGTCGACCGGGTCGCGCTGGGCCAGCAGCGCGCCGGCGTGCAGGAACTTCGCCACCCAGTCGTAGCCGGGCCACAGGAAGCGGGTCTCCTTGCCGTCCTGCTTGAGGTCGACGTTGCCGAACGCGTGCGCGGCGGCGACCGCCACCACGAGCTCGCGCGGCGCCCCGCGGTAGAGCATCTCGGCCACGACGTAGATGTCGTGCGTGTGCATGTTCGAGCCGAAGCTGCGGGGCTCGATCGCGTAGGAGCCGTCGTCGTTCCAGCGGTACAGCCACGCCTTCGGGTACTCGTGGATGCACAGCGCGGCCAGCGCGAGGTCCCGGTCGGCGGGGACGCCGTAGTGATGCTGGTAGAGCTGCGTGTGGTACTCGCTGAGGCGGCAGTTCACCGCGCAGGTCATCGCCATGCCGCCGGGGTGGCAGTTGTACCAGTCCTCGTGGCTCTGGGGGGCGGTCAGGTACGGCTGCGGGTCGAGGTGGTCGGGCGGGAAGAGCTCGTCGACGTCGTCCTCGCGCTCCATGTAGCCGAGGGCCGCCAGCTCGTCGCGGATCGCCTCCCGCGACTCCCGCGTCGGGTAGAGCTCGAGGAAGCTCACGCGCGAGTCGCGCAGCACGTCGAGCATCGGCTTGCGGTAGGCGTCGTTGCGGATCGACAGCGCCGCGTTGACGAGCTCCTTGTAGGCCGCGATCACGAGCTGGGAGCCGTTGGCGATGTCGGCCGGGCTCAGCCCGACCACGTCGGCGAGCGGGATCGGCGGAGCGAGTGACTCCTCGAGCGGCGTCGCGAGCGTCGTGGACATGCCTCTCCTTCCCCGCGCCGTGAGCCCCGGCCGAGTCGAGCCCCGCGGCACTCACCGAACGACGTGGTGCTGTGGTCTAACCCCTCGCCGAACCTACACAGGCGCCCGGGGCGCGTCAAGGCGGTGCCGAGCGGGCGCGCGACGGCTGTGTAGCCCGGCCCGCCCGCCCCGCCCGCCCCGCGGGATCAGCGCAGCTCGGCGCCCGCGTCGCGCTCGGCGAGCTTGGCGAGACTACCCCAGTCCTCGCCGCCGAGGCCGGCCTCCTGGGCGGCCGCGTAGCGCCGCAGCGCCTGCTCCACCAGGGGCAGCGGCACGTCGCGGCGAGCGGCGATCTCCACCCCGATCGCGAGGTCCTTGGCGGCGAGGTCGACCGAGAAGCCGGGCGCGAAGTCGCGCGCGCGGACGCGCTCGCCGAACGTCCGGCGCAGGTGTGCCCCGTCCGCGCCGGTGTGCGAGAGCACCTCGACCATGACGTCGAGCGAGAGCCCCGCGCGCGCGCCGAGCGCGAGGCCCTCGGCGACCACCGCGAGCGTCGTCCCGGAGACGAGGTTGTTGACGATCTTGACCGTCGAGGCCAGCCCCAGCTCGCCGCAGTAGGTGATGTCGGACCCGAGCTCGGACAGCATCGGCCCGAGCTCCTCGGCCAGCGCGGGCGGGCCGGCGGTCATCAGCGACATCGTGCCCCGCTCGGCGTCGTGCGAGCTCTTGCCCATCGGGGCGTCGAGGACGTCGACGCCCTCGGCGGCGAGGCGCTCGCCGAGCTCGACCATCGCGTCGGGGCCGATCGTGCCGAGGTTGACCACCACGTCGCCGGCGCGCAGGTCCCCGGCCGCCAGCCCGTCCTCGCCGAACACGGCGCCGAGCGTGATCGGCGGGTCGGGGAGCAGCAGCAGGTAGGTCGTGCACTCCGCCGGCAGCTCCCGCGGCCGCGCGACCGCGCTCTCGAACGCGGCCCGGCGGTCCGGGTCGGGATCGCAGCCGTGGACCGTCCGCCCCGACGCCGCGAGACGCCGCGCGATCGGCGCCCCCATCGCCCCGAGCCCGACGACGCCGACGACGCCGGTGCGGTCCGCGGCCGTCATGGCCCGGCGCTCAGGCGCTCCGGTACAGCTTCGTCATCGAGAACTCGCGGTGCCCGAGCACCTCGGCCGCCGTCAGGCGCCCGTTGCACGTCCGCACGAGATCGCTCATCAGCATCTCCCCCGCCTCGGGCAGCGTGATCTCGCGCGAGAGCAGGCCGCTGACGTCGGTGTCGATGTGCTCGCGCATCGTGGCCGCGGTCTTCGGGTTGGCGGTGATCTTGATCACCGGCTCGATCGGGTTGCCGATCACGTTGCCCTGGCCGGTCGGGAAGAGGTGGACGACCGCGCCGCCGGCCGCCATCAGCGTCACGTGCTCGGCGGCCGCCGACGAGGAGTCCATGAAGTACAGGCCCCGGCGGCCGTTGGAGGGCGGCTGGCCCGGGCCGAGCACGCCGACGATCTCCTTCGTCCCGGTCTTCTCGATGTTGCCGAGCGCCTTCTCCTCGATCGTCGACAGCCCGCCCGCGATGTTGCCCTGGGTGGGCTGGGAGCCGAGCAGGTCCGCGCCGCTCGACTCGATCTCGCCGACGTAGGCGCCGTACATGCGGTCGAAGGCCTCGCGCAGCTCCGGCGTCGCCATGCGGTCGGCGATCAGGTGCTCGCCGCCGGTCAGCTCGGGCGTCTCGCCGAAGAACACCGTCGCGCCCGCGTCGACCAGGCGGTCGACCACGACGCCCACCGTCGGGCACGAGCCGAGGCCGGTGGTGGTGTCGGACTCGCCGCACTTCAGGGACACCGTGAGCTCCTCGAGCCCGACCGGCTCGCGGTGCAGCTCGCTCGCGTCCTGCAGGAACTCCTTGGCGGTCCAGGACGCGCGGCGCACGGTCTCGAGGTCGCCGTAGCCCTCGATCGGGAACCAGGCGACGGGCTTGCCGGTCTCCGCGATCCCCTCGGCCGTGCGGCGGGCCCAGTTCTCCTCGATGCCGATCACCACGACGGCGGCGACGTTGGGGTTCGCGCCCGCGCCGATCATCGTGCGGAAGTGCAGGTCGAGGTCGGCGCCGTACTGCAGGCGCCCGTAGGCGTGCGGCAGCGCCAGCGTGCCCTTGACCTGGTTGGCGACCGCCTCCGCCGCCGCGTTGGAGAGGTCGTCGAAGGGCAGGATCACGACGTGGTTGCGGACGCCGACGCGGCCGTCCGCCCTGCGGTATCCGAGCAGCTCCTCGCCCACGCCTACCACCTCGCGCTCTTGATGTTGTGCGTGTGCACGTAGTCGCCGACGGCGAGGCCGGACGGCGCGAGGCCGATGCGGATGCCGTACTCGAGCACGTCGGCGCCCGAGTCGAGCGCCTCGATGGCGATCTTGTGCCCGAGCGGGACCGCCGCCAGCGCGTCGACCTCGATCGTCGAGTCGTCGTCCATGAAGACGCCGATCACGTGCTCGCCGGCCTCGATGTCCGAGGTGGCGACGCCGACGTGGTCGCCGCGCTTGTGGATCAGGAACTTGTGCTTGGACGGGGCTGGGCGGGCTGACCCGTTATCGGACAACGGCCTTCCTCCTCTGTGTGCACAGCTCGTCGAGCGCGCGCCGGGCGGCGGCCCGGCGCTCGCGGGCCTCGCGCACGGGGGTGCGGCCGTGCGCCTCCAGGCGCTCGCGCGCGGAGCCGATCGCCTCGCGCACGCGGGCGGGGGCGGGTCCCCCGGGTACGTCGTGGGCCTCGATGAAGCCGCGCGGGTCCATCGCGGTGCGGACCGCCTCCTCGTCCACGCCGTCGAGCCCGTGGCCGAGGATCTCGCGCGCGGACTCGTCCACCAGCGCGAGGTCGACGTCGCGGCCGGTGAGCCCGCGCTTGGACGCCCGCAGGACGAGGTTGCCGACCACGCGGTGCGCGGTCCGCGCCGAGAGGTCCGTGCGGCGGTGGATCATCGCCGCCAGCTCGGTGGCGGCCGCGAAGCCGCCGCCGGCCTGCTCGAGCATGCGCTCGCGGCGGATCTCCATCGTGGCGATCGTGCCCTCCAGCAGGCGGATCGACCGCGAGGCCTCGTCGACGGTGCGCATGACCGGCGGCACCATCTCCTCCTCGACGTCCTTGATGTCCTGGTAGTTCGTGTTGTGCAGCGACCCGAAGGCCGCCGTCGACTCGCCGATCGCGTGCCCCGCGCGCGCCCGCACGTACTCGAACGGGTAGGCGTTCTTCTTCTGCGGCATCATCGAGCTCGAGCCCGCGAACTCGTCGGCGATCACCACGAGCCCGAACTCCTCCGTGGACCAGATGTAGAGGTCCTGGCAGACGCGGCTGAGCGTCACCATCAGGTTGGCCACGGCCGCCGCCGCCTCGAGCGCGTAGTCGCCGCCGGACACCGCATCGATGGTGTTCTCGCGCACGCCCGCGAAGCCGAGCAGCCGCGCCACCTGGTCGCGGTCGACCGCGTAGGAGGTGCCGGCGAGCGCGCCGCAGCCCAGCGTGCAGCGGTCCGTCGTCTCGTGGGCGGCGAGCAGGCGCGCGACGTCGCGCTCGAGCGCGTTGACGATGCCCACGAGGTAGTGGCCGAGGCTGGAGAGCTGCGCGTGCTGGAAGTGCGTCCACTGCGGCATGACCGTCTCGGTCTCCTGCCCGGCGATGTCGAGCAGCGTGCCGGCCAGCCCCGCGACCCGGTCGGTGAGGTCGAGCAGGCGCTCGCGCATCACCATGCGCGTGAGCGGCTCGGGGCGCGTGCGCCCGATGTTGATCTCGCCCGCGACCTCCTCGCCGACGCGCTCGATCAGCCACTGCTCCATGTGCGAGTAGAAGTACTCGTAGCGGGGGTCGAAGCCGCCGAGCGCCTCCGGGCCCTCGCGCTCGAGCTCGGCGAGCGCCTCGAGCAGCCGGGCGCCGGTCTCCTCGGCCACGATGCCGGTGTCGACGAGCATCGCCACCCACGCGAGGTTGGTCTCCACCAGCGGGTGGAAGTAGTGCTCGAGCATGAAGCGGTAGCCGGGCTCCAGCACGGTCTCGGCGTACACCTGTCCCGGCGGCGCCTCGAGGCGCTCGCGGGAGATCGAGTCCCGGCTCATCGGTGTCGCAAGGGCGTCCGCATCAGGTGCTCGTGGTTATACCACGCTACCCCAGGACCGCGCTGGCGATCATGGCCGAGCCGACCACCCACAGCGTCGCGCACACCGCCACGAGCGCGCGGCGCCGGCGCCGGCGCGCGGCGCGGTCCGGCGTGTGGTCGTCGATCACCACCCACGCGCCGGCGCCGCCGTGCAGGAAGGCGGCGCCGAGCATCGTCCAGTCCCACGCGAGCCAGAACGCCGACGCCCAGCGGCGGCCGATGAACGCGCTGCCGGTGTCCTCGACGTCGGTGACGACGTGCGTGAGCGCGAAATGGCCGAGTACCAGCACCGCGAGCAGCACGCCGGTGATGCGCAGCAGCAGGTAGGCGAGCGCCCGCGAGCGCCCGCCGCGCGGGGTCACGGCGCCGGGGCGCGCCTCGCGGACGCGCGGGGCTCCGGCCACGCCGCTCATGACACCAGCGGCGCGAGGATCACCACGGACCCGGCCGCCCCCAGCAGCGCGGTGAGGGCGAGCACGCCGGCCAGCAGCCGGCCGGCGGCGGCGGGGCCGAGGTCGGCGGCATCGATCGCCACGATCCGCAGGCCGTTGAGCGTGTGGAAGAGGATCGCGACCAGCAGGCCGCACTCGAACACCCGCAGCGGCGCCGTCGCGTAGAGCTCGTGGAGCTCGTCGAAGACCGGGCGCGACAGCGTCCACACGCCGACGTCGAGCACGTGCAGGCAGAGGAAGGCGAGGATCGCCACGCCGGTGATCCGGTGCAGGTAGAAGGCCCAGCGGTTGGTCTCGCCGCGCTCCTCGGGGACGCGCAGCAGGCGGCCCGCGAGCTCCCGGCTCGGGTACGGGCCGCCGCCGGTGCGCACGGCGGAGCGGAGCACGACCACCCCGAACGCGATCACGCCGAGCACGACCGCGGCGAGCGCGAGCGCGAACACCGCCTGGGCCGCGGTCACGGCGCCGCCTCCGCCACCGCGGGGCGCGCCCGCGTGAAGTCGACCGGCTGCCAGCCGAGCTCGATCGCGTCGTCGTCGCCGCGGCGCGCGACCGCCACGCGCAGCCAGCGGGCGTCGTCCTGCTCGGGATGGTCGGCGCGGTAGTGCGCGCCGCGCGACTCCTCCCGCGCGAGCGCGGAGGCCACGATCACGCGCGCCACCGTGAGCTGGTTGGCGAGGTCGAGCGTCTCCTGCCAGGCCGGGTTGGCCGCGGTCCCGCCGGGCACCGCGACGGCGGCGAGGCGCTCGCCGAGGTCCGCGAGGCGCTCGCGGGCCTGCTCGAGCCCGGCGCGGTCGCGGACGACGCCGGCGCCCTCCCACATCGCGTCCTTGAGCTCGCGGGTCAGCTCGAACGGAAGCTGGTCGCCTTCGCGCCGCAGCGGGGCGAGCGCGCGCTCGGCCGACGCGCGCACCTGCGCGGGGTCGGGGTCGCGCAGCGACCGCTCGCGGGCGATGGCGGCGGCGGTGTCGCCGGCGCGGGCGCCGTAGACGGTCGACTCCGCGACGCCGTTGCCGCCGAGGCGGTTGGCCCCGTGGACGCCGCCCGCGTCCTCGCCCGCCACCAGCAGGCCGTCGAGCCCCGTGCGGCAGTCGCGGTCGATGATCGCGCCGCCCATGTGGAAGTGCGCCGTCGGGGAGACCTTGACGGGTCCGGTGGCGAGGTCCTGGCCGATCTGGCGGGTCCGGGCGACCATGCCGGCGAACCGCTGCTCGACCTCCGCACGGCCGAGGTGCGAGATGTCGATCATCACGCCGCCGTCGGGGGTCCCGCGGCCGGCCATGATCTCCGTGTAGCCGGCGCGCGAGACGACGTCGCGCGTCGAGCGCTCCATGCGCTCGGGGTCGTAGCGGGCCATGTAGCGCTCGCCGCTCGCGTTGAGCAGGTACGCGCCGGCCCCGCGCAGTCCCTCCTCGAGCACCGCGCCGGTCATCCGCGCCTCGCCCGCCAGCAGCCCGGTCGGGTGGAACTGCATCATCTCCATGTCGCGCATCGCCAGGCCGGCGCGCCAGCACATCGCCACGCCGTCGCCGGTCTTCTCGCGCGCGGGGGCGGCGATCCGGAACATCGTCGCCGCGCCGCCGGTGGCGACCACGATCACGCGGGCGCGCACGACGGCGAGCGCGCCGCTCATGACGTCGAGCACGGTCACGCCGGCCGGCTCGCCGGCGGCGTCGAAGACGAGGTCGAGCGCGCGCACGTCCTCGAGCTCGCGGACGCCGAGCCGGAACATCTGGTCGCGCAGGCGCCCCATGATCTCGATCCCGGTGAGGTCGCCGCGGTGGACGGTGCGGTCGAACTGCTGGCCGGCGAACGCCTTCTGGTGGATGCGGCCGTCGGGTGCGCGGTCGAAGAAGCAGCCCACGCGGGTCTCGAGCTCGTGGATGACCTTCGGCGCGTCGCAGACGAGCGTCCAGGCGAGCTCCTGGTCGTTGAGGTACTTGCCGCCCTGGAGGGTGTCGGAGAAATGCAGCTCGACCGTGTCGGACGGGTCGAGCACCGCGTTGTAGCCACCCTGCACCATGCGCGTGCAGCCCGAGCGGCCGACCGCGCCCTTGGAGATCACCGCGATGTCGAGGCCGGGGTCGGCGGTGGCGGCGTGCAGGACGCACATCAGCCCGGCTCCGCCGCTGCCGATGACGGCGACGTCGGCGTCGATCGTCTCGAGCTCAGGGTCCGCCATGGCGCCTCCATTCGCGCAGGCGGCGGATCGCGGCGGCGGGGTCGAGCCCCTTTGGACACACCGCGGTGCAGCCGTAGATGTAGTGGCAGCGGTCCACGCCGTCGCCCGCGGTGACCGCGGCGAGGCGCTCGGCGCCGGCGGCGTCCCGGCTGTCGGCCACGAGGACCATGGCGCGGTTGAGCGCCGCGGGCCCGAGGAAGTCGCGGCGGTGGTCGGCGACCCCGCAGCTCGACCAGCACGCGCCGCAGCCGATGCAGTCCAGCGAGCCGTCGATCACCTGCCGCTCGGCCGAGTCGGGCGGGACGACGGCCGGCTCGTCGAGGTCGTCGCGGGGCACGAGATAGGGCGTGACGCGCGCCCACTCGTCCCAGAACGGCCGGGTGTCGACGAGGAGGTCGCGGATGACGGGCAGGCCCGCGACGGGGTCGACGCGCAGCCGGGTCGCGTCCGGCTCGATCCGCTGCTGGCAGGCCAGCACCGCGCGGCCGTCCATGCGCACCGTGCAGGTGCCGCACATCGATACGCGGCACGAGAAGCGGAAGCCGAGGGTCGGGTCGTGCTCGCGCTGGATCGCGAGCAGCGCGTCGAGCACGGTCATCGGCTCGATGCGCTCCACCGCGAAGGCGGTGGGCGACGCCGGGTCCGAACGGCCGACGTGGACCTCGACCGTGTCGGTCACGATGTTCTCCCCCATCAGTGGCATGAGGTATACCAACGAGCCTCCCCGATGCCCGTCGTGATCGGCTTCGCGCTGCCGTCCAACCGGCTGATGTCCGGGCGGAGCACCGACCCCTACGCGGTGCGCCCGCCGTCGACGGTGTAGGCGGCGCCGTTGACGAAGCTCGCCTCGTCGCCGAGCAGCCAGCACACGAGGCCCGCGACCTCGTCGGCCGTCGCGTAGCGGCCCATCGGGCTGCGTCCCGCGAGCCAGGCGCGCGCGACCGCGGGGTCGTCCGGCTCGGCCATCCGCTCGATCTCGGCGATCATCTCGGTGTCGGTCGGGCCGGGGCAGACCGCGTTGACGCGCACGCCGAACCCCGCGGCCTCGACCGCCGCGGTGCGGGTGAGGCCGATGACGGCGTGCTTGGAGGCCACGTACGGCGCGAGCCCGGCATGGGCCCGCAGCCCCGCCACGGAGGCCATGTTCACGATCGCCCCCCGTCCGCGCGGGCGCATCTCGGCGAGGACGGCGCGCAGCCCCAGGTACACGCCGCGCACGTTGACGCGCAGCACGGCGTCGAAGGCCGCGGGGTCGGAGTCGGGGAGCAGCGCGCGCGGCCCGACCACCGCGGCGTTGTTGTGGAGGCCGTCGATCCGCCCGAAGGCCTCGAGCGCGGCGTCGACGTACGCTCGGGTGCCCTCCTCGGTCGCGACGTCGGCGGCGACCGCGACCGCGCGCCCGTCCGGCAGGTCGCGCGCGAGCGCGTCCGCCCCCTCCAGGTCGGCGAGCACGAGGCGCGCGCCGTCGGAGGAGAGCCGGCGGGCGACGGCGGTGCCGATGCCCCCGGCCGCGCCGGTCACGATCACGACGCGGTCCTCGAGGCCGCGCGGGCCGTCAGCCATCGGCCCCGCCCAGCTCGAGGACCAGCGGCCCCTTCTCGATGCGGGCGTGGGCGATGCCGGGGCGCCCGGCGAGGCCGGCGACGAGGTCGACGAGCGGCGCGCGGGGCGGTCGCCACTCGGTCTGCATGGGACCGGCGGCGCGCATCTCCTCGACCTGCGAGCCGGCGAACATGAAGTGCAGGAGGCGGTCGTCGTCGCTCGCGCGCGGGTAGCGGGCCCGCAGGCGCGCGACGCCCGGCTCGGGCGGCTCGGGCGCCGCGGGGATGCGCTGCGAGCCGTTGGCGACGATCCGGTCGAGGACGTCCGGCTGGACGGGCGCGGGCAGCTCGCCGTAGAAGCCGAGCGCGTACTTCTTCACCTCGTCCGGGACGACCGCGTAGCGCTCGCCGTGCACGACGTTGAGCACCGCCTGGGTGCCGACGAGCTGCGCGAACGGCGTGATCATGATCGGCCACCCGAGCTCGCCGCGGACGCGCGCGCACTCGTGCAGCACCTCGTCGAGACGGTCGGGCAGGCCGGCGTGCTCGAGCTGGAAGCGCAGGTTGCTCTGCATCCCGCCGGGGACCTGGTGCTCGTAGTGGAACGCGTCGTAGTCGAGCGGCGCGCCCACCGGCTTGCCCTCGGCCTCGGCCACGCGGGCGAAGTGCTCGGAGACCCGGGCGATCGCCTCCTCGTCGAGGTCGGCGGTCGCACCGGCCGCGGGGAGGTTGCGCAGCATCTGCTGGGTGGCAGGCTGGGCCGGGCCGCTCGCCAGCGGGGCGATCGAGGTGTGGAGCTGGTCGGCCCCGTGCCGGACGGCCTCGAGGTAGACGAGCGGCGCGAGCCCCGTGAGGCAGTGGCTGTGGACCTCGAGCGGGATCTGGCCGAGGACGGCCTTGAGCGCGGGCACGAGCGTGGTCACCCGCTCGGGGGTCAGGAGGCCGGCGGCGTCCTTGAGCATCAGCGCGTCGACCACCCCGCTCTCGGCGAGGATGCGCGCCTTGGCGACGTAGAGCTCGTCGGTGTGCACGGGGCTGTGGGAGAACGCGATCGCGCCGAACGTGCGCACGCCGAGCTCGTGGGCGCGCCGCGCGGTGAAGAGCACGTTGTCCATGTCGTTGAGCCCGTCGAAGGCGCCGATCACGCCGAACCCGTTCGCGACCAGGCGCTCGATCCACAGCGCGACGATGTCGTCGGGGACCATGTCGAAGCTCAGGAGGTTCTTGCTGCGCACGAGCGAGCGCAGCGGCGTGCGCGTGACCCGCTCGCGCATCAGCCGCACGCGCTCCCACGGGTCCTCCTTGAGGTAGCGGACGCAGACGTCGAACTGGATCGTCCCGGCGAGGTCGATCGCGTCGAAGCCGGCGCGATCCATCGTCTCGGCGACCGGGAGCATCATCGCGGTCGTCATGCGCGTCGCCCACAGGCATTGGTGCGCGTCGCGCAGGGTCGTGTCGATGATCGAGACCCGCCTCACGGCGCGGCCTCCCCGTCCGCCGGCTCGATCGCGACCAGCCGCTGCCCGTGCGCGACCGCCGCGCCGTTCTCGGCGAGGACCTCCGCGACCGTCCCGTCGACGCCGGCGGTGATCGAGTTGAACAGCTTCATGACCTCGATGATGCCGACGGCATCGCCGGCCGCGACGGTGTCGCCGGGCTCGACGAACGGCGGCTGGTCGGGGGCCGGCGCGCGGTAGAAGGTGCCGACCATCGGGGCGGTCACGTAGGTCAGGCGGCCGTCGGGCTCGGGGTCCGCCGGCTCGGGCGCCGGCGGCTGTTCGGGCGGCGCGGGCGCCGGCGCCGAGGGCCCGGCGCCGGCGCCGAGGGCCCGGGCGCAACGCCGGCCTTGCGCACGTAGATGCGCAGGTCGCCCATCTCGAGGCGCAGCTCGCCGAAGTGGGACTGGTCGACCAGCTCGAGGATGCGGCGGACGTCCTCCGCCGAGAGCTCGCCCGGGTCGCTCACGCGGTCCAGCCCCCGTCGAAGATCAGCGAGGTCCCGGTCATGAAGTCCGACGCCGCCGAGGCGAGGAAGACCGCCGGCGCGACGATCTCCTCGGCGGCGGCGAAGCGGCCCTGCGGGATCCGGCCGAGCGCCTCGGCCCGCAGCTCGTCCGGCAGCTGGGCGGTCAGCGGCGTCTCGTGGTGCGCCGGTGCGAGCGCGTTGACCTGGATCCCGTGCGGCGCCCACTCGAGCGCGAGCACCTTCGTGAGCTGGATGACCGCGCCCTTGCTGGCGGCGTAGGGCGCCTGCCGGGGCAGGCCGGTGTGGCCGAGCACGGACGCCAGGTTGATGATCTTGCCCCGCCCGCCCGGCGCCATCCGGCGGGCGGCCGCCGTCGCGCACAGCAGCGTCCCGGTGACGTTGACGTCGAGCACCCTGCGGAAGTCGGCGGGGTCGAGCTCGAGCGCGTGCCGGCGGTGGTTGATCCCCGCGCTGTTGACGCACACGTCGAGGCCGCCCAGCCCGTCGCTCGCCTCCCCGACCACGGCCTCCACCCGCTCGGCGTCCGTGACGTCGAGCGGGAAGGCGAGCCCGCGACGGTCCAGGCGATCGCGGATCTGCGCGGCCACGCTCTCCGCGCCGGCCGCGTCGAGGTCGCAGACGGCGACATCGGCGCCGAAGCAGGCGAGCCCCCACGCGATCTGGCGGCCGAGCCCGGACGCCCCGCCGGTCACGAGCGCGGCACGGCCGTCCAGGTCGAAGCGCCCGCGCAGCCGCGCCGGCTCGGGAAGGTCCGCCTCGGGTCCGGCGCGCGCGGGTTCGGCCGTGGTCACTGGCGATCCGACACGGTAACGCCGCCCTCCGCGCGGCTGAAGCGGCCGGTGCGCGGCGACGGCGCGGGCGGCTCGGCGCGCCGGGGCGCGGTCTCGCGCGTGAGCAGGGCGCACACCGCCGTGACGAGGCCGGTGAGCACGAGGTAGGCGGAGACGAGCCAGGTCGTCCCGCTCCCCCACTCGACGAGCGTCGTGGCGACGATCGGCGCCGTGGAGCCGCCGAGGATCGTCGCGACCGCGACCGGGAGGGAGAACGCCGTGTAGCGGACGGCAGCCGGGAACAGCTCCGTGAAGAAGGCGGGCTGCGGCCCGTACATGAGGTAGACCCCGGTGCCGAGCAGGATCAGCGCGATCCAGATCAGCGCCGGCTCGCGCGTGTCGAGCAGCAGGAAGTAGGGCACCGCCATCGCCGCGATCCACAGCGCGCCGGCGGTGTAGACCGGCCGGCGCCCGACGCGGTCCGACAGCGCGCCCGCGCCGATCTGCACGCCCACGAAGACGACCTGGGCGAGGATCACGGCCAGCAGGATCATGGTGCGCGAGAGCTCGAGCGTGGTCGTCACGTAGGACACGACGAACACGCTGTTCACGAAGAACGCCACCGTGACGCCGAAGTGCAGCCCGGTGTTGAGCACGAGCTGGCGCCCGTGCGCGCGGAGCGCGTCGACGAGCGGGCGATCGGCCACGCGCCGCTCGCGCTGCACCGTGCGGAACACCGGCGACTCGATGACCTTCAGGCGGATGAACAGCCCTACCGCGACCATCACGAGGCTGAACACGAACGCGATGCGCCAGCCCCACGCCACGAACGCCTCGTCGGACATGGTGACGGCGGCGGCGAGCAGCACGGCGGTCGAGACGCCCTGGCCGACCGGCGACCCCACGAACGGGATGCTGCCCCAGAACCCGCGCCGCTCTCGCGGCGCGTGCTCGACCGTGAGCAGCGCGGCGCCGCCCAGCTCGCCGCCGAAGGAGAAGCCCTGGACGAAGCGCAGCACGGTCAGCAGGACCGGCGCCCACACGCCGATCGTCGCGTACGTCGGCAGCAGGCCGATCGCCGCCGTCGACAGGCCCATGAGCATGAGCGTGATGATCAGCATCGCCTTGCGGCCGACGCGGTCGCCGTAGTGGCCGCAGACGATCCCGCCGAGCGGACGCGCGACGAACCCCACCGCGAAGGTGCCGAACGAGGCCAGCGTGGCGACCACCGGCTCGGCCTCCGGGAAGAAGAGCTGCGGGAAGACGAGCGCCGCCGCCGTCCCGTAGAGGAAGAAGTCGTAGTACTCGATGGTGCTGCCGAAGGCGCTGGCGACGGCGACGCGGCGCATCGGCGCCCGCTCCCCCAGTTGCTCCCCCGTCAGCTCGGCTGCAGCTCTCTCGATCGGCACGTCGTGCCTCCCCTGGTATTACCACGCTGCCACCGCGGGACCCTACCAGCGAGGGCAGCCCCCGGGGCGGTCTGGCCATCGGACCAGTGGCCCATTGACCGCTTCACGGTGGATCGCTAGCCTCGCGGCATGACCGCAGATGCACGCGAGCCCGCCGGCAGACCAGGCGAGGCGCGCGTCGCCGAGACCGTCCTCGGCTCCACGGCCGGCGATGCCGGCGCGGGCCGCTTCCCGACGTTCCGCCACGAGGCGCTCTACCAGCGGATCGCCGACCACGTCCGGGAGCTCATCGTCTCGGAGCAGCTCCAGCCCGGCGAGCGGCTCCCGGCCGAGCGCGACCTCGCCCGCATGCTCGGCGTCAGCCGAGTCCCGATCCGCGAGGCGATGCGCACGCTCGCGGCGCAGGGGTTCGTCGAGATCCGCCGCGGCCAGGGCATGTTCGTGGCCTCGAGCGCCGTCGAGGCGACGGTCGACCAGCTCACGAGCGCCCTGCTCAAGCAGCGCGACCTGCTGGCCGAGCTGTTCGCGGTCCGCCGCCTCCTCGAGCCCGCCTCGGCGCAGTGGGCGGCCGCCCGCAGCGAACCCGACGACATCGCCCGCCTGCAGCGGATCATCGACGACATGGAGGAGGCCGGGAATCGCGAGCCGCCGGACTACGACACGATGGGCGAGCGCGACACGCAGCTCCACGTCGAGATCGCCGGCGCCTCCAACAACCGGGTGCTCGGCCGGATCATGCAGACGATCCAGGACCTGCACCGCGAGCAGCTCGAGACGAGCCTGCGCTACAAGGACCGCGTCCACGAGACGCTCCGCGACCACCGCCGCATCGTCCAGGCGATCGCGGCCTCCGACCCGGTCGAGGCCCGCGCGGCGATGATCGACCATCTCGCCAACAGCGAGGCGGCGACGATGGCGCGGATCGAGGGCGACGACACCTGACCGCGACCGCCGTCCTGCCCAGCCGTCGTCCTGCAAGGACAGGGCAGGACAGCGCCGCGGCTAGGCCGGTGCCGCTCGCTCGCTTCCGTAGCGCTGGGCGAGCAGCGCGCCGCAGGCCAGCGCCGGGAGGAGGATGGCGGCCAGGAACCACCACGCGCCCGAGTCGGTGCCGGTGAGCAGCGCGTGGCCGACCGCGAGCGCCCAGAAGGCCGGGATCGCGCGGTGGGCGCGGCGCCAGCGCTGGGTGCCGAGGCGCCGGCGGGCGTAGAAGGTCAGGCCGAGGGCGAGCATCCCGTACGCGGCGATCTGGCCGAGCCCGGTGCCGACCCGCTCGAAGCCGGACGCGAAGGGCACGAGCACCCCGGCGAGGCCGGGCCGCAGGACGGGGTCCAGCAGCAGCGTGAGCCCGTGCACGACGATGAGCGCGAAGGTGGCGAGCGCGAGCGCCTCGTGCGCGGCGCGGACCTCCACGCGGTGCCGGCGCAGGACGGACGGCTTGAGCGCCATCAACAGGCCGGCGGCCATCGACCCCGACGCGCAGACCAGCGCCGCGGCCCCCGACGCGCGCGCGGTGACCCACAGGGGCGCGACCTCGGCGACGACGGTCATGCGGCCACCTCGGCGACCGCGCCCGACGCCAGCACGATCACGCCCCCGTGGGGCAGGTGCCGGGCGGCGTCGCGCGGGCCGGCCAGGAGCGCGGCCTTGGCCCGGACCTCGGCCTCGAGGCCGGTCGGCGCGAGCGCGGTCGCCTGCACGATGCCGGTGTCGGCGGGCTCGCCGGTGCGCGGGTCGATCAGGTGGCCGGTGCGGCGCGTGGTGCCGCTGGTGGCGATCGCGCCCTCGACGACGGGCAGCGTCGCCACGGGGGCATCGCCGCCGAATGGGTCGGCGACCTGCACGGGCCGCGGCCGGCCCTCGGTCCCGCCGACGCGCACGTCGCCGAGGCACTCCACCGCCCAGCTGGCGTGGCCGGCGAGGCGCTCGGCGACGAGATCGGCGGCGAGGCCCTTGGCGAGACCGCCCGAGTCGAGGCGCACGCCCGCGGGGCGCCGGACCGACCGCGAGGGATCGTCGACGCCCACGGCGCGCCACGCCCCGAGGCCGGCCGGGCTGCCCACCGTGGCGTCGACGAGCCCGCCGCTCATCCACCCGGCGGGCGCGACGGCGGCGGCGAAGCGCCGCAGGAGCGCGCCCGCCGGGACCTCGGGGCGGTCGTCGCGGTTGAGACGGGAGAGCTCGGATCCGTCGTCGAAGCAGCTCAGCCGGTCGTGCACGCGCCGGAGGATCGCCACCGCGACGACGAGCGCCGCCGGGGCGGCGAGGCCGGACGTGCCGGTCCCGGCAGCCCGCACCACGACCCCGCCGCCGAAGCACGGCGCCTCGCGCACGTGCTCGGTCATGACTGACTCGTGGTGACCGGGGGCAGGCTGCCGGACTGCGTGTCGGCGCCGTCCTGGGACGTCGTCGCGTCCGCGCCCGAGACGGACGCGGCGGTCGCCGACGACGGTTTGGACGCGGTTCCCTTGCCCAACGCACCCACCGCAGCCCACGCGCCCAGGAACACGATGGCCGCGCCAGTGGCGACGGCACGACGGATCCGGCGGATGCGCACTCGGGGGCTGGGTGGGGCGTCGGACATGGGCTGCAGGATCGGCCCCGTCCCTCAGCGCTTCCTTCGCACCGCCTGAGCGGTTCCTGAGAGCCGCGGTGGCCCCGTGCGGCCCGGGCCGTCACCATGGGGCACCCGCGCCGTGGCGCGGCCCCGTCCACCCACCGACCTCGGAGCCCACCACATGCACACCACCTCCGCCGCCCCCGTGGCCCCGGCGAGCGCGTTCGGACCGCCGTTCCCGTGGGTGTTCGTGGACGGCGAGTGGGTGGACGCCGACGACGCGCGCGTGAGCGTGCACGCCAACGCGGTGTCCTACGGCACCGGCACCTTCGAGGGGATCCGGGCGACGTGGAGCCCGGAGCGCGAGGAGCTCTACCTCATGGCCGCGACCGCCCACTACCGGCGGCTGCACCGCTCGGCGCGGGTGCTCGGGCTGCAGGTGCCGCTCACCGCCGAGGAGCTGACCGCGACGACGGCCGAGCTGCTGCGCCGCAACGAGGTCCGCGCGGACGCCTATCTGCGGCCGCTGTACATCCTCACCGGCGAGGACATCCCCGTGCGCATGCACGGCATCCCCACCCGGCTGTCGATCGCGGCGTGGCCCGTGGTCGGCCACATGATCGATCCGCGCGGGATCCGCGCGACGATCAGTGCGCGGCGGCGCGCCCCCGACGTCGCCGTGCCGAGCCGCGCGAAGCTGTGCGGCGGCTACATCGGCCCCGCGATCGCCAAGACCGAGGCGGCCGCCGCCGGCTACGACGAGGCGCTGATGCTCAACGTCGACGGTGGCGTCGCGGAGGCGACGACCTCGAACGTGTTCATGCGCCGCGGCGACGAGTGGGTCACCCCGGCGGTGACCGAGGACATCCTCGAGGGGATCACGCGCGACCAGGTGATGACGCTGCTCGCCGAGCGGACCGGGCGGCGGCCGACGGAGCGGCGCATCCAGCCGAGCGAGCTGCTGCTGTGCGACGAGCTGCTGCTGTGCGGGACCGCCGCGCTGATCGTGCCGGTGGTCGAGGTCGACGGCCGGCGGATCGGCGACGGACGGCCCGGGGCCGCGACGTCGACGCTGCTGGAGGACCTGCGCGCCATCGCCCGGCGCGCCGGCGACCGCCACGCCGAGTGGACGAGCCCGGTGTACACGAGCGAGGAGGGTGAGGCATGAGCGACCTGCAAGAGCTCGAGGCGCTGACCGCCAAGGCGATCTGGGACGGCGTGAGCGCCCGGACGCTCGAGGGCGAGCGCGTGACGCTGGCGTTCGTGGAGCTCGAGCCGGGCTCCCACGTCCCCGAGCACCAGCACGAGAACGAGCAGATCGGCGTGCTCGTCCAGGGCGCGCTGCGCTTCCGGATCGGAGACGAGACGCGGGACCTCGGCCCGGGCGGGACCTGGCGGATCCTGCGCGACACGCCCCACGAGGTGTGGGCCGGCGCCGAGGGCGCCTTCGCCGTCGAGGCCTTCGCGCCCGCGCGGGCGGACTGGGCGGGGCTCGCAGAGGCGCCCGCGCGACCCCCGCGCTGGCCCGACTGAACGCGACCGTATCCCGCCCGCGCGCGTCCGCATACGGACCCATCGCGGCCAGGCGGACCCCGCGCGCGTCAAGCGTCCGCCCTCCGCTGCCGATCCCAGGCGCAATGCCTCGTGGCCGGACGTGGACCCCGAGATGGGCGCTCGGCGCGGTCGCCGCCGTGCTCGCCGCCGCCCTCGCGCTGTTCGTCGCCAACCGGGCGACGGGCGTCGGGGGCGCCACCGTCTCCGACCTCGTCCTGCCCCTCTTCGGCGAGCTGCTGCTCGCGGCCGCGACCGCCGCCACCGCGGCGCGCGCGATCGCCGTCCGGCGCGACCGCGGGGCGTGGGCGGCGCTCGCGCTCGCCGTCGGCTTCTGGACGCTCGCGGACGTCTACAAGACGATCGCCTTCTGGGGCCTCGACGCGCGCCCCTACCCCTCCCCCGCCGACGCGCTCTACCTGGTCTTCTACCCCGCCGCGTACGCGGGCCTCGCGCTGCTGGTGCGCCCCCGCCTGCGCGGCTTCGCGGCGATGCTGTGGCTCGACGGGCTGATCGGCGCCGTCGGCGTGGCCGCGCTCGGGGTGAGCGTGCTCTACCGCGCCGTGCTGGCCCAGACCGCCGGCGACGCCGCCGCCGTGGCGACGAACCTCGCCTACCCCCTCGGCGACGCGATCCTGCTCGGGCTCGTGGCGGGCGTGATCGCGCTGTGCGGCTACCGCCCGGCGCGCGCGTGGCTGCTCCTCGGCGGAGGGCTCGCGCTGATGGCCGGCGCCGACGTCGCCTACGTCGCGGCGAGCGCCCATGGCTCCGCGGCCACCGCCGCGCTCGGCCCCGTGTGGGTGCTGGCGATGCTGCTGGTCGCCGCGGCCGCGTGGCACCGCGACACCGACGTGCGCGAGCTCCAGCTCGACGGCTGGCGGGTCCTGCTGGTCCCGCTCGTCTTCGCGACCGCGGCCGTCGGGGTCCTCCTCTATGGGCAGTCCGGCCGCGTGCCGGCGCTCGGCGCCGTCCTGGCGGCGGTGACGCTCGGGCTCGTGATCGTCCGGACGGGGCTGACGTTCGCCGAGAACCGGCGGCTCGAGGACTCGCGGCGCCAGGCCGTCACCGACGAGCTCACGGGGCTCGCCAACCGCCGCAGCGTGCACCTCCAGCTCGACGCCGCCCTGGCGGCCGGCCGGCGCACCGGGGCGAGCGCCGGGCTGCTCGTGCTCGACCTCGACCGCTTCAAGGAGCTCAACGACACGCTCGGCCACCACGCGGGCGACGTGCTGCTCGCCCAGCTCGGCCCGCGGCTGCGCGACGCGCTGACCGACGGCGAGGTCGCGGGCCGCCTCGGCGGCGACGAGTTCGCCGTCGTCGTCGGCGCGGACGCGACCGCCGCGGGGCTGGCCGACACCGCCGCGCGCCTGCACCGCGCGCTCGCGGACGCCCTCTTCGTGGAGGGCATCAGCCTGCACGCCCGCGCGAGCATCGGCGGGGCGCTCTGGCCCGAGCACTGCGAAGACGCCGCCGCGCTGCTGCGCTGCGCCGACGTGGCCATGTACCAGGCCAAGCAGGCCGGCACCGGCTACGAGCTCTACCGGCCGGAGCGCGACGTCAACTCACGCGACCGCCTGCGGCTGCTCGAGGAGCTGCGCACCGGTCTCGGGCGCGGCGAGCTGGTCGTCCACTACCAGCCCAAGTGCCGCGTGGGCGACGGGGCCGTCGTCGGCGTGGAGGCGCTGATCCGCTGGCAGCACGCCGAGCGCGGGCTGCTGCGCCCCGCCGCCTTCCTCGGCCCCGCCGAGGAGGCCGGGCTGATGCGCGACATCACCCGGGCGGTGCTCGAGCAGGCGCTCGTGCGCGTCGCGGCGTGGAGCCGGGACGGGATCGAGCTCGGCGTCGCGGTCAACCTCGCCATGCCCAACCTGCTCGACAGCCGGCTCCCCGACGACGTGGCCGAGCTGCTGGCGTCGTCCGGGACGCCCGCCGACCGGCTCACGCTCGAGATCACCGAGGACATCGCGATGACCGATCCGGCGCGCGTGCTCGACGTCCTCGGGCGGCTGCGCGCCCTCGGAGTGCGCCTCTCGCTCGACGACTTCGGGGCCGGCTCGGCCTCCTTCGCCCACCTCCGGCGGCTCCCGGTCGAGGAGCTCAAGGTCGACCGCTCGTTCGTGTCGCGCATGACCGGCGACCGCGGCGACGGCGCGATCGTCCGCGCGACCATCGACCTCGCCCACGACCTCGGGCTGCGGGTCGTGGCCGAGGGCGTGGAGGACGCCGACACCTGGGAGGCGCTGCGCCGGCTGGGCTGCGACGAGGCCCAGGGCTACCTGCTCAGCCGGCCGCTGCCGCCGGACGCGCTGCGGGCCTGGCTGGACGTCTACGGCGGCGTCGTCAAGCGCGCCGCCGCCTGAGGGCCCCGCGCCCCGCGGGCCCCGGCGTTGACGCCCGGCGGGCCGGTCGCTACGGTCCGGCGCTGTCAGCGCGTTGGTCCGAGGAAGCCGGTGGGAATCCGGCGTGGTCGCGCCACTGTGTTCGGGCAGGAGCGCCGCTCAGACGCCACGGCCGGCGGGCCGGAAGGCGAGTGGCGCGAGACCCGTAAGCCAGGAGACTCGGTCATCGCGAACGCCCCCGGACGGGACGCGCAATCCCGGGAGGTCCAAGTGAACACCTCAGCAGCCCCCGACGGCCTCCCCGGCGCCTGGCCCCCGCTCGCCCTCCTCCGGGACGCGATCCGCTAGCGCCGCGCGGCCGATGACCGGCGCGCTGCTCGTGTGCGGGACCGGGTCCGATGCCGGGAAGAGCCTCGTGACCGCGGGGCTGTGCCGCTGGCTGGCTCGGCGCGGCGTGCGCGTCGCGCCGTTCAAGGCGCAGAACATGGCGCTGAACTCCGCGGTCACGCCGACGGGCGCGGAGATCGGCCGCGCGCAGGCGCTCCAGGCCGCCGCGGCCGGCGCTCCGCCCGAGGCGGCCATGAACCCCGTGCTGATCAAGCCCTCGGGCGAGCGCCACAGCCAGGTGATGCTGATGGGCCGCCCGTACGCGGACGCCGACGCGCGCAGCTACCAGGAGCTCAAGCCGGCGCTGCGCGAGGCCGTGCTGGCGGCGCTCGAGGACCTCCGCGCCCGCTACGACGTCGTGATCTGCGAGGGCGCCGGCAGCCCGGCGGAGATCAACCTGCGCGCCGCCGACCTCGCCAACCTCGGGCTCGCGCGCGCGGCCGGCCTGCCGGTGCTGGTGGTGGGCGACATCGACCGCGGCGGGGTGTTCGCCGCGCTGTACGGCAACCTCGCGCTGCTGGAGCCGGCCGACCAGGCGCACGTGGCCGGGTTCCTCATCAACAAGTTCCGCGGCGACCACACGATCCTCGCGCCCGGCCTCGAGCAGCTGCGGGCGCTGACCGGCCGGCCGACGCTCGGCGTGCTGCCCTGGCTGGACGGCCTGTGGCTGGACGTCGAGGACTCGCTGGCGCTCGAGGCGCCGCGGCCCGAGGCGGCCGCGCCCGCGGGCGGCGAGACGCTCGAGGTCGCCGTGCTGCGGCTGCGCTGGATGAGCAACTTCACCGACGTCGACGCGCTGGCCGCCGAGCCGGGGGTGAGCGTGCGCTTCACGCGCTCGCCTGCGGACGTCGAGCGCGCCGACCTCGTGCTCGTGCCGGGTACCAAGGCCACCGTCGAGGACCTCGAGCGGCTGCGCGAGAGCGGGCTGGCCGCGGCGCTCCAGCGCCGCGCCCGCGGCGGCGACCCGATCCTCGCGGTGTGCGGCGGCTACGAGATGCTCGGAGAGCGGATCGACGACGAGGTCGAGAGCCGCCGCGGGCGGGTCGCGGGCCTCGGCCTGCTGCCGGTGGAGACCACCTTCGCGGGCGAGAAGCTGCTCCGCCACGCCGGGGGCACGGTGCCGCTGGCCGGCGGCGCGCCCGCGCGCGGGTACGAGATCCGCCACGGGCACCCGGCGCGCCACGGCGGCGAGCCGCTGATCGACGACGGCACCGCCGCCGGCGAGGGCTGCGTCGCGGGGGCCGTGCTCGGGACGTCGTGGCACGGGCTGCTGGAGGGCGACGAGGTGCGCCGCGGCCTGCTGGCGTGGGTGGCCCGACGGCGCGGGCGGACCTGGGTGCCGGGCACGGCGCCGTTCGCGGCGGTGCGCGAGCGCCACCTCGACCGCCTCGGCGACCTGATCGAGGAGCACGCCGACACCGCCGCCCTGCTGGCGCTGATCGAGGGCGGCGCGCCGGCCGGGCTGCCGGTCGTCGGGGCCGGGCCGCTCATGGCGGCCGCGGGCGAGGAGACCTGAGCCGTGCTCGTCCTGCTGACCACCGCCGACACCGAGATCCTCGCCGCCGCGCACGCGGTGCGCACGCTCCCCGGCGGCTTCGCGCCGGTCCGCTGCGCGAACCCGTACGGCGTGACCGACGTCGACGCGTTCCTCGACGACCTGCTCGCGGGCGCGCGCGTGGTGGTGGTCCGCCTGCTCGGCGGGCGGCGCGCGTGGCCGGAGGGCGTCGCCGCCCTGCGCGAGCGCTGCGCGCGCGACTCCGTGGCGCTGCTGCTGATGGGCGGCGAGGCCGAGCCCGACGCCGAGCTGGCCGAGCTGTCGCTGGCGCCGGCGGGGACGCTCGGGCAGGCGTTCGAGTACCTCCGCCACGGCGGCGTCGAGAACACCGCGAACCTGCTGCGCTTCCTCGCCGACACGCTGCTGCTCGCCGGGCACGGGTTCGCGCCGCCGCAGGCGCTGCCGGAGCTCGGCGTCTACGCCCCGGGCCGCGGCGACGTCGAGCTCGACGAGGCGCTCGCGGACCACGATCCCGGCCGGCCGACGGTCGGTCTGGTCTTCTACCGCTCGCATCGCGTCACGGGCAACACCGCGTTCGTGGACGCGCTGGCGGAGGCGATCGCCGGCGCCGGCGCCGACCCGCTGTGCGTGTGGGCCTACTCGCTGCGCCCGGATGCCGACGGGCGCGTGCCCGCGCTCGAGCTGCTCGACGGGCGCGTGGACGCGCTCGTCACCACGGTGCTGGCGTCCGGCGGCGCGACGGGCGCCGACGGGGCGGTGGAGGGCCACGGGCACTGGAGCGAGTGGCGCGCGGACGCCCTGGCCGGCCTCGGCGTCCCGGTCGTGCAGGCGCTGTGCGTGACGACGAGCCGCGCGCGCTGGGCGGCGAGCGACGCCGGCCTCACGCCGCTCGACGCCGCGATGCAGGTCGCCATCCCGGAGTTCGACGGGCGCATCGTCGGCGTGCCGGTGAGCTACAAGGAGCCGCTCGACGGCATGGCCGCGGTCGGCAGCCCGGTACTGCACTACGCGCCGGACCGCGAGCGCTGCGCGCGCCTCGCCGGGCTGGCGGTCAACCATGCGCGCCTGCGGCGGCTCGAGCCGGCCGAGGCCCGGATCGCGATCGTGCTCTCGAGCTTCCCCACCAAGCACGGCCGGATCGGCAACGCGGTCGGGCTCGACACGCCCGCCTCGGCGATGGTGCTGCTCGACGCCCTGGCCGAGGCCGGCTACGACGTGCGCCACGACTTCGACGGCGGCGACGCGCTGATCCACGCGCTCGTGGCCGCCGGCGGCCACGACCACGAGTTCCTCACCGACGCCCAGCTCGCGGGCGCCGAGGCGCGGCTGCCCGTCGCGGACTACGAGGCGTGGTTCGCGACGCTGCCGCAGGCGCTGCGCGACGCGGTGTGCGAGACGTGGGGCCCGCCTCCGGGCGAGTGGTACGTCGACGACGGCGACTTCGTCATCGCCGGCCTGCGGCTCGGCAACGTCTTCGTCGCCATCCAGCCGCCGCGCGGCTACGGGGAGAACCCGGTCGCCATCTACCACGACCCCCAGCTGCCGCCCGCCCACCACTACCTCGCGGCGTACCGCTGGCTGCGGGCGGAGTTCGGCGCCGACGCGATCGTGCACCTCGGCAAGCACGGCACGCTCGAGTGGCTGCCGGGCAAGGGGCTCGGGCTCGGCGAGAGCTGCGCGCCCGACGCGGCGCTCGCGGACGTGCCGCTCTTCTATCCCTTCGTGGTCAACGACCCCGGCGAGGGCGTGCAGGCCAAGCGGCGCGCCCACGCCGTGGTGATCGATCATCTGGTGCCGCCGATGATGCGCGCGGAGACCTACGACGAGCTCGCCCAGCTCGAGCAGCTGCTCGACGAGTACGCGCGCTGCGAGGCGCTCGACCCGCCGAAGCTGCCGGCGCTCGCGCACCGCGTCTGGTCGCTGCTCCACGAGGCCGAGCTGCACCGCGACCTCGGCCTCGAGGACGCCGAGCAGCCGGCGCCGGAGGAGTTCGGTGAGCTGATCCAGCACGTCGACGGCTACCTGTGCGAGATCAAGGACCTGCAGGTGCGCGACGGGCTGCACATCCTCGGCCGGGTGCCGGACGCCGAGCAGTTCGACGGGCTGCTGGCGGCGATCCTGCGCCTCGGCGCCGGCGAGCGGGTCCCCGGGCTGCGGCGGGCGATCGGCGCGGCGTTCGGCCTCGACGAGCCGGGGCTCGCGGCCGACCCGGGGGCCGCGGCGGACGGCGCCCCGCCCGAGCTGCTCGACCGCTTCCCCGGCCCGGGGCGCGGGGCCGGCGAGCTGCTCGACCGCCTGCAGGACGCCCAGGCCGCGCTGATGGCGGCGTTCCGCGCCGAGGCGTTCGAGCCCGACGCCGCCGAGCGGGTGTGCGAGGCGGTGCTGGGCCGCGCGGACGCCGGCGTCGCGAGTGCCCTGCGCTTCGCGGGCGCGGAGGTCGTGCCGCGGCTGCTGCGCACCGCCGACGAGGTGCCCAACCTGCTCGCGGGGCTCCGCGGCGCGCACGTCCCGGCGGGCCCGTCGGGCTCCCCCACGCGCGGGCGCGTCGACGTCCTGCCGACCGGTCGCAACCTCTACTCCGTCGACCCCAGGGCGCTCCCCTCCGACCTCGCCTACGACGTCGGCGCGCGGCTCGCCGAGGCGCTCGTTCGCCGTCATGTGGCGGAGGACGGCGCGTACCCCGAGACGGTCGGGATCGTGGTGTGGGGCACGGCCGCGATGCGCACCCACGGCGACGACGCCGGGGAGATCCTCGCGCTCCTCGGCGTGCGGCCCGTCTGGCACCCCGAGACGCTCCGGGTCACCGGGCTCGAGCCCATCGGGCTCGACGAGCTCGGGCGCCCGCGGATCGACGTCGCGGTGCGCATCTCGGGCTTCTTCCGCGACGCCTTCCCCGGGCTGATCACGCTCCTCGACGACGCGGTGACGCTCGTGGCGGGGCTCGACGAGCCGCCGGAGCGCAACTTCGTCCGCAAGCACGCGCTGGCCGACCGCGATCGCCTGCTCGCCGAGCTGGGCGAGGACGCCGCCTGGCGGCGCGCGACCACGCGCGTGTTCGGGGCCAAGCCGGGCGCGTACGGGACGGGGCTCCTGCCGCTGCTCGAGACGCGCACGTGGCGCGACGACGCCGACCTCGCCGAGGTCTACGAGGTGTGGGGCGGCCACGCCTACGGCCGCGGGCTCGACGGTGTCCCCGCGCGCGCGGCGATGCGCGAGCACTTCGCCCGCATCGACGTCGCGGTCAAGAACGTCGACTCGCGCGAGCACGACCTCCTCGACTCGAGCGACTACTACGCCGAGCACGGCGGGATGGTCGCCTACGTCCGTCACCTCGCCGGGCGCGACCCGCAGGCGATGATCGGCGACAGCGCCGACCCGGAGCGCGTGCACGCGCGCTCGCTGGCCGAGGAGTCGCGGCGCGTGTTCCGCGCCCGGGTCGCCAACCCCCGCTGGATCGCCTCGATGATCCGCCACGGCTACAAGGGCGCCTTCGAGCTCTCGGCCACCGTCGACTACCTGTTCGGCTACGACGCCACCACGGGGGTCGTGGAGGACTGGATGTACGAGACGCTGACCGCGAAGTACGTGCTCGACGAGGATGTCGCGGAGTTCATGCGCGCCTCGAACCCGTGGGCGCTGCGGGCGATCTCCGAGCGGCTGCTGGAGGCCGCGGACCGCGGGCTGTGGGAGGCGCCGGAGGCCGAGACCATCGAGGCGCTGCGGGAGGCCTACCTGCGGGCGGACGGCGAGCTCGAGGAGGCAGCGCCGGCTGCGCCGGCTTCGGCGAGATCGACTTCGTCGATCTCGCGGGGGTCGCGAGGATGAGCGCTCACACGTACCCGTTCACGGCGCTCGTCGGCCAGGAGGCGCTGTCCGAGGCGCTGCTGGCGTGCGCGGTCGACCCGCGCATCGGCGGCGTGCTGGTGCGCGGCGAGCGCGGGACGGCGAAGTCCACCGCGGTGCGCGGCCTCGCACCGCTGCTGCCGCCCGTGCGGACGGTGGCGGGCTGCCGCTTCGCCGCCGATCCCGAGGCCGACGGCCCCGGCTGCCCGGACGGCCCGCACGACCCCGCCACGGCCACGGTGGTGGAGCGCCCGGTCGCGCTCGTCGAGCTGCCGATCGGCGCGACCGCCGACCGGCTGCTCGGCACGCTCGACCTCGACCGCGCGCTCCGCGACGGCGCGGCGACCTTCGACCCCGGCCTGCTCGCGGCCGCGCACCGGGGGATCCTCTACGCCGACGAGGTCAACCTCCTGCCCGACCACCTGGTCGACGTGCTGCTCGACGCCGCCGCGATGGGGCGCGCGCACGTGGAGCGCGACGGGGTCAGCGCCTCGCACCCGGCGCGCTTCCTGCTCGTGGGCACGATGAACCCCGAGGAGGGCGAGCTGCGCCCGCAGCTGCTCGACCGCTTCGGGCTGAGCGTCGAGGTCGCGGGGACGGGCGACGCCGCCGAGCGGGTCGAGATCGTCCGCCGCCGGCTCGCGTTCGACGCCGACCCCGCGGGCTTCCGCGGCCGCTTCGCCGCCGAGGAGGCCGAGCTGGCCGCGCGCGTCGCCCGGGCGCGGGAGCGCCTGGACGACGTGGCGCTGGACGACCGGATGCTGCTGCTGGTCGCGCAGATATGCGCGCGGCTCGGCGTGGACGGGCTGCGCGCCGACATCGTGAGCGCCCGCACGGCGCGGGCGCTCGCGGCGCTCGACGGCGGCGACGCCGTGGCCGAGGACCACGTCCGCCGCGCGGCGCTGCTCGCCCTCGCCCACCGCCGGCGGCGCGGGCCGCTGGAGGCGCCGGGCCTCACGCCGGACGAGCTCGACGAGGCGCTCGAGGAGTCCCGCGACGGCGACGACGGGCCCGGTCCGGACGGCGGCGGCGGGAACGGCCGGCCGCCGGCCCCCGAGCCGGCCACGGAGCCGGCCGGCGCCCGCGCCGAGGCCGGCCCCGCCCCGGCCGGCCCGGCACCCGAGGGCGCGGAGCGGCCACCGTCCGGCGACGAGCGGGAGCGGGGCGGCATCGCCCCCGAGCGCCGCGAGAAGCCCGGCGCCCCCTCCCCCGCCCCCGACCTGCGCCTCGCCGGCACCGGGCGCGGCGCCGCCGGCCGCCGCAGCCGCGCCACCGGCCCGCACGGCGAGCCGATCGACAGCCGCCCGGCGGCCGCCGCGCCGGCCGACCTCGCGATCGCGGCCACCCTGCGCGCCGCCGCCCGCCGCCGCGCCGGGAACGGCGGCGCGGCGCTCGCGACCGCCGACCTGCGCGAGCACGTCCGCGCCGGCCGCGAGGGCAACCTCGTCGTCTTCTGCGTCGACGCCAGCGGCTCGATGGGTGCGCGCCGGCGGATGGCCGCGGTCAAGGGCGCCGTCCTCGGCCTGCTGCTGGACGCCTACCGGCGGCGGGACCGCGTCGCGCTCGTGACCTTCCGCGGCACGGTCGCCGAGGTCGCGCTCCCGCCCACCGGCAGCGTCGAGCGCGCCGCCGCGACGCTCGAGGCCCTCGTGACCGGCGGCGGCACGCCGCTGGCCGCCGGGCTCGCGCGGGCGGAGGCGCTCGTGAGCGCCGAGCGCCGCCGCGACCCCGAGCGCCGCGCGCTCGTCCTCGCCGTGACCGACGGGCGCGCGAGCGGCGGCGCGGCCGGGCGCGCGGCCGCCCGCGACGCCGCGGCGGCACTGGCCCGCACCGCCGACGGCGTCGTCGTCTTCGACGGCGAGGAGGGCCCGGTGCGCCTCGGCCTGGCCGCCGAGATCGCCCGCGCGGCCGGTGCGCCGCTGCTCCCGCTGGCGCGCCTGCAACCGACCCCCGAGCGCCCGAGGAGGGCCGCATGAGCGACCTGGTCGACGTCCCCCACACGCCGGACGACGCGGGCAGCGAGGAGCCCAAGCGCCGCAAGCCGCGCGACCGGCCGCTGGTGATCGTGGTCACCGGGCACGGGAAGGGCAAGTCCACGAGCGCGTTCGGGATGCTCATGCGCTCATGGGCGCGCGGCTACCGGTGCGCGGTGTTCCAGTTCATGAAGTCGAGCAAGTGGAAGGTCGGCGAGGAGAAGGCCGCGCGCGAGCTCGGCGGCATCGATTGGGAGAAGATGGGCGACGGGTGGACCTGGATCAGCCGCGATCTCGAGCACTCGGCGGACCTCGCCCGCGCGGGCTGGGAGGGCGTGCGCCGGTTCATCGCCGACGAGCGCTACGAGTTCATCCTGCTCGACGAGCTCACCTACCCGATGAAGTACGGCTGGGTCGACCCCGCCGAGGTCGCGGCGACCCTGCGCGACCGCCCCGGCTTCCAGCACGTGGTGGTGACGGGACGCGACGCGCCGCCGGAGCTCCTCGAGGTCGCCGACCTGGTCAGCGAGGTCGTCAAGGTCAAGCACCCGATGGACGAGGGCATCCGCGCCCAGCAGGGGATCGAGTGGTAGCGGTCCTCGTGATCCCCGACGGCGCGCCGGTGCCCGCGGTGCGCGCGGGCGACGGCGTCGCCGCCGACGCGCCCCGCGGCACGCGGATGACCGGGCGCGCGGCCGCGCGGCGCCCGGTCTCCGACGACGTCTGGGAGGGCGCCGCGTGATCCCGCGCCTCGTGATCGCCGGCACCAGCTCGGGCGCGGGCAAGACGACCGTGGCCGTCGGGCTGCTGGCGGCGCTGGCGGCGCGCGGGGTGCGCGCCACCGGCTTCAAGGTCGGCCCGGACTTCATCGACCCCAGCTACCACGCGCTCGCCAGCGGCCGGCCGGGGCGCAACCTCGACGCGTTCCTCAGCGGCCCGGAGCTGATCGCGCCGCTGTTCCGCCACGGCAGCGCCGGCGCCGAGGTGGCGATCGTCGAGGGCGTCATGGGGCTCTTCGACGGCGCCTCCGGGCGCGGCGAGCTGGCCTCGACCGCGCACGTCGCCAAGCTGCTGCGCGCGCCGATCGTGCTGGTGGTCGACGCCGCCGCGATGGCGCGCTCGGTGGCGGCGATCGTGCACGGGTACGCGACGTTCGACCCCGACGTCGACGTCGCCGGGGTCATCCTCAACCGCGTCGGCAGCCCCTGGCACGTGGAGCTGCTGCGCGAGGCGCTCGCCCCGCTGGAGGTCCCGGTGCTCGGCGCGCTGCCGCGCGAGGAGGCGATCGCGACGCCCGAGCGCCACCTCGGCCTCGTCCCCGTGGCCGAGCGCGAGCCCCGGGCCCGCGAGGCGATCGCGACGCTCGCCGCGGCGGTCGCGGCGGGCTGCGACCTCGACGCCGTGCTCGCGCTCGCCCGCCGCGTGCCGGAGCTGCACGGCGAGCCGTGGCGTCCGGATCCGCCCGTCGTCCGGGTCGGGTGGGCCGAGTCGCCTCCGGGCGCGGATCGCGGTGGCGGGCGGCCCCGCCTTCTCCTTCCACTACACGGAGAACCTCGAGCTGCTCGAGGCCGCCGGCGCCGAGCTCGCGACCTTCGACCCGCTCGCCGACGAGGAGCTGCCGCCCCGCACCGGCGCGCTGCTGCTGGCCGGCGGATTCCCCGAGGCGTTCGGCGCCGAGCTGTCGGCCAACTGGGCGCTGCGCGCGGAGATCGCCGCCTTCGCCCGCCGCGGGCGGCCGATCCTCGCCGAGTGCGGCGGCCTGCTCTACCTGGCCACGGAGCTCGACGGCCGGCCGATGTGCGACGTCGTCCCCGTCTCGGCCCGCATGACCGACGGCCTGCGGCTCGGCTACCGCGAGGCGGTCGCGGCCACCGACCATCCCGCCTGGCCGGCGGGCACCGCCACGCGCGGCCACGAGTTCCACTACTCGCGGGTCGAGCCCGCCGCCCGCGCGGGCGCGCCCGCGTGGCACCTGCACGCGCGCGGTGACGAGCATCCCGAAGGTCACGTCGAGGCCGGGGTGCACGCGAGCTACGTGCACACGCACTGGGCCACCACCCCCGAGGTCGCCACGCGGCTGGTGGCCGCCGCCGCGCGCCCGGCCGAGCGGAGCGGGACATGAGCGCCCCCGGCACGCTCGTCGGCGTCGGGGTCGGCCCGGGCGATCCGGAGCACCTCACGCTCAAGGCGCTGCGGGAGCTGCAGGGCGCCGACCGCGTCTTCGTCCCCGAGACCGGCTCGGGCGGGACGCCGGGCCGCGCCGAGCGGGTCGTGGCCCCGCACGTGGACGCCGGGCGGATCGAGCGGCTGACCTTCGCGATGCGCGACGACAGCGCGCGGGCCGGCAACTGGGACCGCGCCGGCGCCGCCATCGCCGCGGTCGTGGGCGCGGGCGGCACCGCCGCGTTCGCCACGATCGGCGACCCGAGCCTCTACTCCACGTTCACCTACGTCGCGCGCACCGTGCACGACCTCGTGCCCGGCCTGGCGGTGCGCACGGTGCCGGGCATCACCGCCATGCAGGACCTCGCCGCGCGCTCGCAGACGGTCCTCGCCGAGGGCGACGAGCGGCTCGCGCTCGTGCCCTACACGGCGGGCGACGACCGCCTGCGCGAGGCGCTCGCGAGCTTCGACACGGTGGTGGTCTACAAGGGCGGGCGACAACTGGCCCGCGTGCGGGAGGCGCTGGACGACGCCGGCCGCCTCGAGGACAGCGTCTACGGCGAGCAGCTCGGGCTCGAGGGAGAGGCGATCGAGCGCGCGGCGGCGCGCGACGGGCGCGGGCCGTACATGTCGACCGTGATCGTGCCGGCGCGCCGGTCCGGGGAGCGGGGCGCGGCGCTGCTGGGCTCCGCCGAGGAGCGCGCCCGGTGACGCTCGCGCACGCCGCCGACCAGCCCGCGGCGGTCGAGACCGCCCTGCACCGCCTCGCGCCGGAGTGCAAGGTGCTCGCGCTGGTCGTGTTCGTGGTGGCGGTCGCGCTCGTCCCCCACGGGGCGGTGTGGCCGTACGCGGTCGACGCGGTCCTGCTGGCGGCCGCCGCGGTGTGGGCGCGGGCGCCGCTGCGGCTGCTCGCCGGGCGGCTGCTGGTCGAGGTGCCCTTCGTGCTGTTCGTGATCGTGCTGCCGTTCGTCGCCCGCGGCCCCGAGGTCGACGTGCTGGGCGCCGGGCTCTCCGAGGACGGCCTGTGGACCGCGTGGGGCATCGTCGCCAAGGCGACGCTCGCGGTGCTGGCCACCGGCGTGCTGTCGGCCACCACGCCCGCGCCCGCCATCCTGGCGGGCGCCGAGCGGCTGCGGATCCCGCGCCAGTTCACCGCCATCGCCGCCTTCGCGATCCGCTACCTCCAGGTCGTGATCGACGAGCTGCGCCGCCTGCAGCTGGCGCGGGTGGCCCGCGGCGACGACCCCCGCTGGCTGTGGCAGGCGCGCACGGTCGGCCAGTCGGCGGGAGCGCTGGCGGTCCGCTGCTTCGCGCGCGGCGAGCGCGTGCACACGGCGATGCTCGCCCGCGGCTTCGACGGCCGCCTGCCCGACGTCAACCTCGCCGAGCCGGCCCGCCGCATCGCGTGGGCCGCCGCTCTGGGCGCGCCCGCGGTGGCGGTCGCGGTGACGCTGGCATCACGGGGATGGCCGGCATGAGCGACTCGCTCGACCTGCCGCTCGCGGGCGGGCAGGGCGCCCCGGAGGGGGACGGCACGCCGCCGGCGATGCTCGTCGTCGGCCACGGCTCTCGCGACGCCGACGGCGTGGAGGAGTTCTGGACGCTCGCCGAGCGCATCCGCGAGGCGGCGGGGGCGCTGCCGGTCGAGTTCGGCTTCATCGAGCTCGCGACCCCGCTGGTCGACGACGCGCTCGACCGCCTGGTCGCCGCCGGCCCGACCGACGTGGTCTCGGTCCCGCTCGTGCTGCTCGCCGCCGGGCACCTGAAGAACGACGGGCCCGCCGCGCTCGCCCGCGCGCGCATGCGCCACCCGGACGCCCGCTTCCGCATGGCACGCGACCTCGGCATCCACCCGGTCGTGCTCGACGTCGCCGAGGAGCGCATCCGCGAGGCGCTCGGCGAGACCGATCCGGCGGAGACCGCGGTCGTGCTCGTCGGACGCGGCTCGTCCGACCCCGACGCGGGCGCCGACCTCTACAAGGTCGCGCGCCTGCTGGCCGACGGCCGCGGGCTGCCGATGGTCGAGCCGGCGTTCATCCAGGTCGCCCAGCCCGACGTCCCGACCGCGCTCGAGCGCTGCCGCCGGCTGGGCGCCACGACGATCGTCGTCGCCCCCTTCCTGCTGTTCACCGGCCGGCTGCTGCCGCGCGTGTACCGCCAGGCGGCCGAGTGGGCGGAGGCGCACCCGGGGCTCGACGTGCGGGGCGCCGGCCACCTCGGCCCCGACCGCCGCCTGGCCCGCCTCGTGCTCGAGCGCTACCGCGAGGCGCTGACCGGCGACGTGCGGATGAACTGCGACGTGTGCGCCTACCGCGTCCGGCTGCCGGGCTACGAGGACAAGGTCGGGATGCCGATCTCGCTCACGCCGCACGGCGACGGGCCGCCGCGCGGAGGGCGCCGCTCCCGGCGGGCGACGCGCGCGCCCGCCCCGCCCCCGCCGCTCGAGCTCGCGCCGCGCAAGCCGGGCCTGCGGCCCGCGCCCGTCGTGCCCGCCGCCGACGGCGCGCCGCCCGCCATCGACGTCCGCGGCCTCTCGTTCGCCTATCCCGACGGCAGCGCCGCGCTGGCGGGCGTCGACCTGCGCGTGCAGCCGGGCGAGCGCGTGGCGATCCTCGGCCCCAACGGCGCGGGCAAGACGACGCTGATCCTGCAGCTCAACGGCATGCTCGAGGGCGGCGAGGGCGAGGTCAGCATCGCGGGGACGCGGCTGACCCCGGCGACCCGCAAGGAGGTGCGCCGGCGCGTCGGCCTGGTCTTCCAGGACCCCGACGACCAGCTCTTCATGCCGACGGTCGAGGCCGACGTGGCCTTCGGCCCCGCGAACCTCGGCCTGCAGGGCGAGGCGCTGCGCGCACGCGTGGCGGAGGCGCTCGAGGCGGTGCGGATGGGCGACACGGCGCAGCGCGCGCCCCACCAGCTCTCCGCCGGCGAACGGCGCCGGGCGGCGGTCGCCGGGGTGCTGGCGATGCGCCCGGACGTGCTCGTCCTCGACGAGCCGACCTCCCACCTCGACCCCGCGGCGCGGCGCGAGCTGGCCGACGTGATGCAGTCGCTGCGCCTGACCACGCTGCTCGTGACCCACGACCTGCCCTATGCGCTCGAGCTGTGCCCGCGCGCGGTCGTGCTCGACAACGGCGTCGTGGCGGCCGACGGGCCGACGCGCGAGATCCTCGCCGACGAGGGCTTCATGCGCGCGCACCGCCTCGAGCTGCCCGCGGGCTTCAACCCGCTCGCGGCATGACCGGGACGCTGCGCATCGTCGGGCTCGGGCCGGGCGGCCCCGCGCACCGCACCGCGGCGGCCGCCGAGGCGGTGGCGGGCGCCGCGGTGGTGGTCGGCTACGGGCCCTACGTGGAGCAGTGCGCCGATCTCCTGCGCCCCGGCCAGGAGGTCGTGCGCGGGGCGATGGGCGAGGAGGCCGCGCGCGCCGACGAGGCGCTCGCGCGCGCGGCCGCCGGCGCCGACGTGGCGCTCGTGTCCTCGGGCGATGCCGGCGTCTACGGGATGGCCGCGCGGACGCTCGCGCGCGCCGCCGAGCTGCCGGAGGCCGAGCGCCCGGCGGTCGACGTCGTCCCGGGCGTCACCGCGGCGCTGGCGGCGGGCGCGCTGCTCGGCGCGCCGCTGGCCGACGACTGGGCGTCGCTGTCGCTGTCGGACCTGCAGGTCCCGTGGGCGACCGTCGAGCGGCGCCTGACCGCGGTCGCGGCGGCCGGCCTCGCCCTCGCGCTCTACAACCCGCGCTCGGCGACGCGCACCTGGCAGCTCGACCGCGTGCTGGCGGTACTCGGCGAGCACCGCGATCCGGAGACGCCGGTCGGGGTCGTGACCGACGCGGGCCGCCCGGGACAGTCCGTGGCGCGGACGACGCTGGCCGGCGTCGACCCCGCGGCGGTGACCATGCGCACGGTGCTGCTGGTGGCGGGCGAGAGCGGCCGCGTGGCGGGGCCGTGGCTGGTGGCCGAGCGGGCCGGCGCGCCCGTCGAGGAGGCGGTCCGATGACGGTCCACCTCGTCGGCGCGGGCCCGGGCGACCCCGCGCTGCTCACCGGCGCGGCCGTCGAGGCGCTCGCCGGCGCGGAGGTCGTCGTCTACGACCGGCCGTCGATGGACGCGATCGTCGCGCTCGCTCCGGCGCGGGCGGAGCGCCGCTGCGTGGGTCGCGCGCCCGGCCGCGACGCGCTGCCCCAGGAGGAGGTCAACGCACTGCTGGTCGAGCTCGGCCGCGAGCACGATGCCGTCGTGCGCCTCAAGAGCGGGGACCCGTTCGTCGCCTCCCGCGGGGGCGAGGAGGCGCGCGCGCTGCGCGCCGCCGGCGTCCCGGTGCGCGTCACCCCGGGCGTCTCCGCGGCGCTCGCCGCGCCCGCGGCGGCCGGCATCCCGCTGATGCTGCGCCAGCTGAGCGTGACGGTCACCGTCGTCGACGGCAACGACGACCCCGAGCACGGCGCCCCGCCCGACTGGGAGGCGCTCGCGCGGGTCGGCGGGACGCTCGTCGTCCTCACCGGGCGCGGGCGGATCCGCCGCATCGCCGCGCGCCTGATCGCCGGCGGGCTGGCGGGCGACACGCCGGTCGCCGCCATCAGCGCGGGCAGCCGGCCGGAGCAGCGGGTGCTGCGCGGGACGCTCGCCGACCTCCCCGCGCCGCTGCCGCCGCCCGTGACGTTCGTCGTCGGCGCCGTCGCCGCCCTGGATCTCACCACGAGCCCGGAGGCCGCCGGTGCACGTGCCTGACGGCTTCCTCGCCGGCGAGGCCGCGGCGCTCGGCACCGTCGTCGCGGTCGGCGGCCTGGCGCTGTGCCTCCACAAGGTGCGCGGCGAGCAGCGCGAGCGCGACCTCCCGGTCGCCGGGCTCGCCGCGGCGTTCTTCCTCGTCGGCGACGCCCCGATGATCCCGGTGACGATCGGGACCGAGGGCCACCTGCTGGGCGGCGCGCTGGCGGTGGCGCTGCTGGGCCCGTGGCTGGGGGCGATGACGATCGCGGTCGTGTGCGCGATCCAGGCGCTCGCACTCGGCGACGGCGGGATCACGACGCTGGGGCTCAACATCGTCAACCTCGCGCTGATCCCCGCGCTCGTGGGCTACCCGCTGATCGTCGCGCTGCGGCGCGTGCTGCCCGCCACCCCGCGCGGGCTCGCGCTCGCATGCGGATGCGCCGCGTGGGTGTGCGTGACGCTCGCGGCGGTCGTGTTCGTGGCCGAGTTCGCGCTCGGCGCCCGCGTAGTCGATCGACCTGCGCACGCTGGCGGCCGGCACGGTCGGCGCCTACGTGCTGATCGGGCTCGTCGAGGGCGTCATCACGGCGCTGATCGTGCGGGCGCTGCTGGCCGTGCGCCCCGACCTCGTCCGGGTCGCCGAGCCGCTCCGCCGCCGGCGCCAGGCGGTCGCGACCGGCGCGCTGCGGGCCGCGGAGGGCAAGCCATGAGCGGCCGCGTGACGTTCGTCGGCGCCGGCCCGGGCGCGGTGGACCTCCTGACCCTGCGCGCGGTGCGCGTGCTCGGCGAGGCCGACGTCGTGGTGTGGGCGCGCAGCCTCGTCGACGAGGGCGTGCTCGCCCACGCCCGGCCCGGCGCCGAGCTCGTCGCCTCCGACGACCGCACGCTCGACGACGTGGTGGCGATCTACGAGCGGGCGGCCGCCGAGGGCCTGCGGGTCGCGCGCGTGCACTCCGGCGACCCCACGCTCTACGGGGCGCTGCACGAGCAGCTGGAGGCGTGCCGGCAGCTGGGGCTGGAGGTCGAGATCGTGCCCGGCGTGAGCTCCATGGCGGGCGCCGCGGCGGCGCTCGGGCAGGAGCTCACCGTGCCCGACGTCGCCCAGACGCTCATCCTCACCCGCCGCGCGACGCGCACGACGATGCCGCCCAACGAGGAGCTCGCGGAGCTCGCGCGGCACGGCGCGACGATGGTGCTGTTCCTCTCGGTGCGGCGCCCGCGCGAGCTGCAGGCGGACCTGATCGAGGGCGGCTACGCCCCGGCGACGCCGTGCGCCGTCGTCTACCGGGCGACCTGGCCGGACGAGATCGTCCTGCGCTGCCCGCTCTCCGAGCTCGCCTCGCGGATCCGCGAGGCGCGCATCACCACCCAGGCGCTCGTGATCGTGGGCCCGGCGCTGGACGCCGGGGCTCCGGCCGGGCGCTCGCACGTCTACGACCCCGGCTACGGGCACCGCTACCGCCCGCTCGGGCGCCCCGACCGCTACAAGAAGGCCGGCCGTGGACCCGCCTGAGCTGCGCGAGCCCAACCTCCCGGCCAGCGCGCGGCGCGTCGCGGGCGGCAAGCTGCGCCAGGGCTGGACGACCGGCACGTGCGCGACCGCGGCCGCGAAGGCGGCGTGCCTGCTGCTGCGCGACGGTGCCGCGCCGGGCGAGGTCGAGGTACCGCTGCCGCGCTCCGAGCGCCGGCCGTCGTTCGTGCCCGAGCGCTGCGAGCGCGACGGCGACGACGCCGCGATCGCGGTGGTGGAGAAGGACGCGGGCGACGACCCCGACGTCACCCACGGCGCGCACCTCACCGCCCGCGTGCGGCTGACCGGGTCGCCCGGCCTGGAGCTGCGCGGGGGCGCCGGCGTCGGGACGGTCACCAAGCCCGGGCTCGGCCTCGACGTCGGCGGGCCCGCGATCAACGCCGGCCCGCGCGGGCAGATCGCGGCCGCGGTCGGCGAGGTGTTCGACCTCGACCGGGTCGGGGTGGAGGTCGAGATCAGCGTGCCCGGCGGCGAGAAGATGGCCCGGCGGACCTCGAACCCCCGGCTCGGGATCGTGGGCGGGATCTCGATCCTCGGCACCACGGGGATCGTCCGCCCGTTCTCGACGGCCGCGTGGCGCGCGAGCGTCGGGCAGGCGATCGACGTGATGGAGGCGCAGGGCACCCGCACGTTCGTGCTCACCACCGGCGGGCGCAGCGAGCGGGCCGCGCGGCGGCTGGCGCCCGAGCTGCCCGAGGTGTGCTTCGTCGAGGTGGGCGACTTCACCGGCTACGCGCTCAAGCGCGCGGTGAAGCTGGGCTTCGAGCGCTGCCTGTTCGTCGGCATGGTCGGCAAGCTCTCCAAGCTCGGCGCCGGGGTGCTGATGACCCACTGGACGCGCTCGCGCATCGATCCGGCGTTCCTGTCGGAGCTCACCGCCCACGCGGGCGGCGATGCGGCGCTCGTCGCGGCCGTGGCGGAGGCCAACAGCGCGCGCCACGCCTACGAGCTGTGGGAGACCGCCGGCCTGGACGCCGCCGGGGACGTGCTGTGCGCCCGGGTGGCGGAGAATCTCGCCGCGTATGCCAGGCACGCGCTGCTCGTCGACGTGGTGATGGTCGACTTCGAGGGCGCCGCGGTCGTCGGCGCGAGCCCCGGCGCGCGCGAGCGCCTCGACGTGGGGGCCTTGGCATGAGCGCCGGCGCGCCCGTGGCCGTCCTCGGGCTGCACGCCGGTCGCGTGCCGCCCGGCACCGAGGACCTGCTGGCGGGCGCCACGCTGATCGCCGGCGGGCACGCGGCGCTCGCCGTGCTGGGCCCGCCGTCCGCCGAGCGCGTGCCGCTGACCGCCGACCTGGATCCCGCGCTCGACGCGCTGGCCGCGCACGACGGGCCCGCGTGCGTGCTCGCCTCCGGTGATCCCGGCTTCTTCGGCATCGTGCGCGCGCTCTCCGAGCGGCTCGGCCCGGAGCGCCTCGAGGTCCACCCCGCGCCATCGGCGGTATCGGTCGCCTTCGCCCGCCTCGGCGTCCCGTGGGACGACGCGGTCGTGGTCAGCGCGCACGGCCGCGACCCGAGCGCCGCCCTCGCGGTCGCCTTGCGCCACCCGAAGGTCGCGATCCTCACCGCCCCGTCCGCCCCGCCGGCCTTCTACGCGGCCCGCCTGGCGGACGCCGGGCGCGAGCTCGCCGTCGCCGAGCGGCTGGGCACGCGCGAGGAGCGCGTCGTGCGCGGCACCGCCGAGGAGCTCGCGGGCGGCACGTTCGGCGAGCCCAACGTGCTCGTCGTGCTCGACCCGGTGGCGCTCGGGAGCGAGCGCGCCCGGGTGTGGCCGCCGCGCACGCCGGACGGCTGGGCGCTGGGGGACGACGCCTTCGAGCACCGCGACGGCATGGTCACCAAGGCCGAGGTCCGCGCGCTCGCACTGGCGCGCCTCGGGCCGGGCACGGGCGACCTCGTGTGGGACGTCGGCTGCGGCAGCGGCTCGGTCGCGGTCGAGTGCGCCCGCCTCGGCGCCGCCGCGATCGCGATCGACCGCGACCCCGCGGCGCTGGCGCTCACCGAGCGCAACGCCGCCGTGCACGGCGTGCCGGTGCGGACGGTCCTCGGCACCGCGCCCGACGCGCTGGACGGCCTGCTCCAGCCCGACGCCGTGTTCGTCGGGGGCGGCGGCGCCGCGCTCCCCGCGATCGTCGACGCCTGCGCCGCCCGCGCGCGGCGGACGGTCGTGGTCACGCTCGCGCTCGTCGAGCGCGCCGGGCCCGCGCTGCAGCGTCTCGCCGCGGCCGGCCTCGAGACCGGCGGGACGCTCGTGCAGGCCAGCCGCCTGCGACCGCTCGCCGACGGCCACCGGCTCGCGGCCGAGAACCCCGTCGTGGTCGTGTGGGGGCGGCGGCCGTGACCCCTTCCAATCCCGCCGTCGTCGTCGGCGCGGGCTGCAGCCGCGGGTGCGGCGCCGACGAGCTGCTCGCGCTGATCGACGCCGCGCTCGCCGCGGCCGGGGCGACCGCCGCGGACGTGCGGGCGCTGGCCACGGTCGACGCCAAGGCGGACGAGCCGGGCCTGTGGGAGGCCGCCCGCCGGCGCGGGTGGCCGCTGCGTACGCACCCGGCGAGCGCGTTGCGGGCCGTCCCCGTCCCCACGCCCTCGCCGGTCGTGGCCGCGCACGTCGGCACGCCCAGCGTGGCGGAGGCCGCCGCGTTGCTGACCGCCGGCGCCGGGGAGCTGCTCGTGACCAAGCGGCGCTCGGCCAACGCCACGTGTGCCGTGGCACCCGTGGAGGGCGGATGAGCGCCACGATCTTCGCCGCCACCGACGCGTGCAAGGGCTGCGGCGCCTGCCTCGCCACCTGTCCCGAGCGGGCGCTGCGCCCGGCGCCGGGCGGCTGGCTGCAGGAGGGGCGGCCGCCGCTGCTCACGCTCGCCGACCGCTGCACCGGCTGCGGCGAGTGCATGGAGATCTGCCCCGCGGACGCCTTCGTCGAGCTCGAGCGGCCGGCGTGACCCGCGCGGTCCATCCCATCGAGGCCGAGAGCTACCGGATCCTGCGGGCCCGGGTGGACCTCTCCCACCTCCCGCCGCTCGCGCGGGCGGTGACGGAGCGCGTCGTGCATGCCTCCGCCGACCTCGAGTACGCCGAGACGCTGCTCGCCGCGGAGGCGCCGCTGCGGGCCGGCCGCGACGCGCTCCTGGCCGGCGCGCCGCTCGTCTGCGACACGCGCATGGTCGCGGGCGGGGTCACGAGCCGCGAGGCGTGGGTGCCGCTCGCCGACCCGCGCGCGGCGGAGATCGCCGCCACCGCGGGCATCACGCGCAGCGCGGCGGCGATGCGCCTCGCGGTCGCCGAGACTCCGGCCGGCGCGGTGTGGGTCGTCGGCAACGCGCCGACGGCGCTGGCGGAGCTGCTCGAGCGCCCGCCGCGCGATCCGGCGCTCGTGATCGGGCTGCCGGTCGGGTTCGTCGGCGCGGCGGAGGCCAAGGCGGCGCTGGCGGCCTCCGGCCTGCCGTTCCTGGCCAACCGCGGCGAGAAGGGCGGCTCGGCGGTCGCCGCGGCCGCGGTCAACGCGCTGCTCTACGCGACGGAGGACGCGTGCGACTGAGCCGGCACGCCGGCGCGCTGCTCGCCACGCTGCCGGCGCCGCACCGCTGCCTGTCGAGCGCGGTCCTCGGCGGCGGCCTCGTCACGGCGCGCCACTGGCTGAACCTGCAGGTCCCGCACGACTACGCGCGCACCGACCCCGCGGCCCACCTGGTGGAGGTCGCTCGCGCGCACGGCCTCGACCCCGCCGAGGTCGTCGGCATGCTCACCGCCGCCGACGTCGGGGCCGCCCTGGACCGCGAGCACGGTCCCGCCCGTGCGGTGGCGACCGTCGGGATCGGCCAGCCGCTCGCCGCGGCCGGGCGCCGCCCACGCGCCGTCGCGCCGGTGGGCACCATCAACGTGCTCGTGCGCGTCGACGCCCCGCTCGACGACGGGGCGCTCGTCGCCGCCGTCCAGACCGCCACCGAGGCCAAGGCCCAGGCGCTGGCGGACGCCGGGATCCGCGCCCTCAACCACCCGGGCCCCGCGACCGGTACCGCCACCGACGCGGTCTGCGTCGCCGCCCCGCCCGGCGGCGGCGTCCCCTTCGCCGGGCCGGCCACCCCCGTCGGGGCCGCCATCGCGCAGGCCGTCCACGACGCCGTCCTCGCCGGCGCGCGCGTGCGCCGGCGGCGGCGCGCCGCGGCGTCGGGATGAGCCCGCCGGCCGCCGCGCTGCTGGCCGGGCTCGCGCTCGACGAGCTGCTGGGCGATCCCTCCCGCCTGCACCCGGTGGCGGGCTTCGGCCGCGCCGCGCGGGCGCTCGAGCGCGCCGTCTACCGCCCCACCCGCGCGGCCGGCGCCGCCTACACCGCGGTCGCGGTGGCGGTCCCCACCCTCGCCGCCGCCGCCGTCCAGCGCCGGCTGGGGCGCCCCGGCACGCTCACCGCGGTCGCGCTGACCGCCACCCTCGGCGGACGGACGCTGCGGCGGACCGCGACCCGCATGGCCGACCTCCTCGACGCGGGCGACCTGGCGGGCGCCCGTGCGCTGGCGCCCGCGCTGGTCAGCCGCCGCCCGGAGGACCTCGACGCCCCGGGGCTCGCGCGCGCGGCGCTCGAGTCGCTGGCCGAGAACACCGCCGACGCCGTCGCCGGCCCGCTGCTGTGGGCGGCCGTAGCGGGCGCGCCGGGCGCCGTCGCCTACCGGGCGGTCAACACGCTCGACGCGATGGTCGGCTACCGCACCGGCCCCTACGCGGACTTCGGCTGGGCGGCCGCGCGCCTCGACGACCTCGTCAACTGGCCCGTCGCGCGGCTCACCGCCGCCGCGACCGTGGCGGCCGCCCCGCTGGCCGGGGTGGGGGCCGCGGGCGCGCCGGGCCCCCGCAGCGCCCTCGCGGGGGCCGCGGGCGCGCTGCGGGTGTGGCTGCGCGACGGGCACCGCCACCCCTCTCCCAACGCCGGCCGCGCCGAGGCCGCCTTCGCTGGGGCGCTCGGCGTCCGGCTGGGCGGCCCCACGGCCTACGCGGACGGCGTCGAGCCCCGCGCGCACCTCGGGGACGGGCCGGCGCCGACCACCGCCGACGTCCGCCGCGCGGCGCGGCTGTCGGCGTGCACCGCGTGGCTGCTGGCGGCCGCGCTCGCCCTCGCCGCGGTGGTGGCCCGGTGACCCTCGCCCTCGTCCTCGGCCCGCGCCGCTCGGGCAAGAGCGCGGTCGCCGAGCGCCTCGCCACCGGCGGCGGCGCGCCGGTGGTGTTCCTGGCGCCGCTCACCGTCGCCGACGACGAGATGGCCGCGCGCGTCCGCGCCCACCGCGCCCGCCGTCCGCCGGAGTGGACGACCGTGGAGTCCGGCGCGCCGCTCGACGCCCTGCGCGGCCTCGACGAGCGCGCGACCGTGCTGCTCGACTCGCTCGGCACGTGGGTGAGCGAGGCGCTGTGGCGCGCGGGCGCGCTCGACGATCCGCCCGCGGAGGACCCGGCGGCCGCGCTCCAGGCGCTCGCGGGCGAGGTCGACGCCTTCGCCGAGCACGCCGCCGCGCGCCCCGGCCTCACCGTGGTGGTCGCCGAGGAGGCCGGGTGGGGTCCCGTGCCGCCGAGCGCCGCGACCCGCCGCTGGCTGGACGCGCTCGGCGACGCCGCCCAGGCCCTGTCGCGGCGGGCGGACCGGGCGCTGCTCGTCGTCGCCGGCCGCGCGCAGGAGCTGGTGTGAGCGGGGACGGCTTCGCCGTCCCTGTCGAGATCGGCTGCGCCGATCTCGCGGTGGTCGGCCCATGAGCCGCGATGGCGGCGCGCTGCTGCGCCTCCACGGCGACGCGCTGCTCGACGGCGCCGAGCTCGACCTCGCCGTCAACGTCGTGGCGGGCGGCCCGCCGGACTGGCTGCGCGAGCGGATCGCCGCCGCGCTGGACAGCGTGGCCGCGTACCCCGACGAGCGCGCGGCGACCGCCGCGGTGGCCGCGCGCCACGGCCGCCCGCCCGAAGAGGTCGTGCTGGTCAACGGCGCCGCCCAGGCGTTCTGGCTCGTCGCCCACGCGCTCGCTCCACGCATGCCCGTGTGCGTCCACCCGGCCTTCACCGAGCCCGAGGTCGCGCTGCGGACCGCCGGGCACGCGGTCGGCCGCGCGGTGCTCGAGCCGCCGTACCACCTCTCCGCGGACGACGTCCCGCCCGACGCCGACCTCGTCGTGCTCGGCAACCCCACGAACCCCACCGGCGTCCTGCACCCCCGCGCCACCGTCGCCGCCCTCTGCCGCCCCGGGCGCACCACGGTCGTCGACGAGGCGTTCATGGACTTCGTGCCCGGAGAGCCCGACACCCTGGCGGCGGAGCGCGAACTGCCCGGCCTGGTCGTCGTGCGCAGCCTCACCAAGCTCTACGGGCTGCCCGGCCTCCGTGCCGGCTACGTGCTCGCGCCCGCGGACCTCGCCGCCCGCCTGCGCGACCAGCGCCCCGGCTGGTCGGTCAACGCGCTCGCGCTGGCCGCGACCGAGGCCTGCGCCGCCGACCGCACCCACGCGCCGCGCGTGGCGGCCGCCACGGCGTCCGCCCGTGCCGACCTCGCCGCGCGGCTGGCGGCCGTCCCCGGCGCGACCGTCCACCCCGGGAGCGCGAACTTCCTCCTCGTCCACCTGCCGGACGCGGCCGGCCACGTCACGGCCCTGCGCGCGCAGGGCATCGCGGTGCGGCCGTGCCACACCTTCCCCGGGCTCGGCGCCGATCACCTGCGCGTCGCGGTGCGCGACGAGACCGCGCACGCCCGGCTGGCCGCCGCGCTCACCGCCGCCGCGTTCCGATGAGCCGCGCCCCCGTCGCGGGGAGCCGGCCCGCCGCGATCAGGTCCTCCTCGGTCGCCCGCAGCTCGGAGGGCACGCTCCAGCGGTACAGGTAGGCGCCGCGCACCGGCTCGCCGAGCCGGAAGTACGGCGCCAGCGCCTCGCCGAGCCGCGCGACGGAGTGCAGATGGCCGCGCAGCTCGGCCACCATCGCGGCGGGATCCTTGACGTGCCCGCAGACGTCGGCGCGCTCCTCGTTGAGCCAGCGCGCGGCGCGCTCGTCGAAGGCGCCGATGTCGAACTCGTCGATCACCAGCCGCCCGCCGGGGCGCACGAGCTCGGCGAGCCGCCGGCACGACTCGGGCAGCGGCTCGACGTGGTGCAGCGAGACCACGGCGACGGCGGCGTCGAAGGAGCCCGCCGGCGCGTCCACGTCGGCGACCGCCACCCGGACGACGGTCTCGGTCTCCGACGCGGGGTCGATCGCCAGCACGTCGTAGCCGGCCGCGGAGAGGGTGGCGGCGAGGTGCCCGGCGCCCGCCCCGAGCTCGAGCACCCGCGCGGGCGGCGGCGGCAGCGCGGCGCGGACGAACGCGACGACCTCGGCCGGCATCGGACCGCAGGGTCGCACACCGGCCCGCGGACCGGCGCCGCGCCGCCGCCGGATCGGCACCGGTTCCACAATACGTTATGTTACGTATCGAATTTATTCCCGCGAAAGGAACCGGCCGTGATGAGCAGCGTCAGAGCGTCGGGGTTCGAGCGATTCGGTGGGCCCGAGAAGGCGGCCGCGCTCGCGTTGCTCGCGTTCGCGATGTTGATCGTGTCGCTGGACCAGTACATCGTGGTCGTTGCGCTGCCGGCGATCGGCCGTGGGCTCGACTTCTCGCCCCAGACGCTGCAGGTGGTGATCAGCGCGTACGCGGTCGCGTCGGCGGGGTTCCTGCTGCTCGGCGGCCGGGCAGCGGATCTGCTGGGCCGCCGGCGGGTGCTGGTCGCCGGTCTCGCGCTCTATGCCGGAGCCTCGCTGATGGGCGGGCTGGCGCCCAGTGCGGCGGTCCTGCTCGTTGCTCGCGCCGTGCAGGGGCTCGGCGGCGCATTGGTGTTCCCGGCCACGCTGTCGCTCGTCAACACGACCTTCGCCGAGGGTCGTGAGCGGAACGGCGCGGTGGCGATCTGGGGTGGCGCAGGCGCGGCAGGACTGGTCATCGGCGTGCTGCTCGGCGGTGTCCTCACGAGCGCGCTGGGCTGGGAGGCGGTCTTCTTCGTGAATCTGCCGTTGGCCGGCGGCGCCGCGCTGGCGGCGTTCGCGCTGATCCCGGCCGACGGAGCGATCGAGCGCGGACGCAGCTTCGACCTGCCCGGTGCGCTCAGCGTCACGAGCGGAGTGACCCTCGTCGTGTTCGCGCTCGTGCAGGGGCCGGCGCTGGGTTGGACCTCGCCCGGAGTGGCGGCCGCGGCAACGGGCGGCGTGCTCATGCTCACGGCGTTCGCGCTGATCGAGCGCCGCAGCCACGACCCCCTGCTGCCACCGCGGCTTCTGGCGAACCGCAACCTGGCCACCGCGGTGGCGATCGCGTTCCTGTTCTGGGCCACCTTCGGCTCGGTGCTCTACTTCCTCACGCTCTACCTGCAGGACGTCCACGGGTATGACGCCCTGCAGACCGGCGCCGCGTTCCTGCTCCCGACGGTGGTCGTCGTGACGGGCTCAACGGTTGCAGGACAGCTGGTGTCGCGCTGCGGGCTCAGGCCCACGCTCGTCGCCGCGCTGGCCACCGGATCACTCGGCGCGCTCGCGCTCGGCCTGGCGATGTCGCCGACCGGCTCCTACGGCGCCCTCATCCCGGGCCTGATCCTGCTCAGCGTGGGCGACGGCGTGGTGTTCACGGCGATGTTCATCGCGGCGGGCATCGGGGTGGACGACCGGGAGCAGGGCGTCGCCTCGAGCGTGGCGTCGACGAGCACGTCGATCGGCGCCGCAGTGGGCCTTGGGCTGCTCGTGCTGGTGGCCACGGCAGGCATGGACGGGCTCGCCGGCGAGCCGCTCAGGGTCGCCACGGCGGATGGACTCCGTTCGGCGGTGCTGATCGTGGCGGGCGGCATCGCGGCGATCGCGCTCGTCGCCCTCAACCTCCGGCCCGGCCCGCCCGCCCCGGCGACGGCGCCATGCCCGCGTGGTCTGGCCTTCGTCGCGCGCGGGCGGCGCGCTCGCTGACCGCCGGCGCGGTGGCCGTTGCGCGCGCGTCAGGTGTGCAGCGCGTGCAGGTCGGGGTCGCCGCCCAGTTCCCGGCTGTGCTCGAGCAGCGCGGGATAATCGGTCGCGATCCCCTGCAGCAGGGCCTCGACCGCGCGCTCGATCTCGGCGTCGCTGGTCGGGGCGTGGCCGAACAGCGCCCGGTAGTGGACCAGCGAGCCGATCAGGTCGAGGATCAGCTCGATCTCGACGTCGTCGCGAAGGTCGCCGCGGTCGTGCGCGCGTTCCAGCGTCTCCCTGACCGCCGCCCGAGGCGGCTCGAACAGCGTGGACATGAACGCCGCATGCAGCTCCGGGTCGCCGGCGCAGTCGGCGAACAGGGGCGCCAGCACGCCCGGCGGCATGCGCCGGAACGCGGCCACGAAGACCTTCAGGCACTCATCCAGGTCGCAGAGCGTGCACCCCGTGTCCGGCGCCCGCGCCGCGTCCAGCCGCCGGTCGAGCGCGTCCAGCACCAGCCGCTGACGACCGGACCAGCGCCGATAGATCGCCGGCTTGGTGGTTCCCGCCTCGCGCGCGACCGCCTCCAACGTCAACCCGCCGTAGCCCGAGCGGTCCAGCACGGCGACGGTGGCGTCAAGCACCGCGGTGTCGATCTGCGGGTCGCGCGGACGGCCCGCGGGAGCCGCGCCTCCGGAGCGTTCCGACTGAGCTCGCACAGCCGGTCATCCTAGCCGGAACCGTTCTGTTACGGGACGAAACGCAAGTCCTCGCTCGCCGGGGTCGCGGCTCGCGCCCGACCCGTTGCGGCGCGCGGCGGCGTCAGATCGCCCAGCGGCGGTGCGTGGAGCGCGTCGAGGCGGGCGGAACGGCGATGAGGCTCGCCTCGACGAGGGCCCGCTGCTTGTCGTGGAGCTCACGCTTGATGCGCTCGGTCCGCGTCATGGAAGTGGTGGTGATCTGGCGGGTCATGGCTGCTCCCTCGGCTCCCGGTGTAGGCGAAGCATCCCGCGCGCGGGCGCCCCTGGACAGACGGCCCACATGAGTCCGAGCGGCGCCGCACCCCACCCGGGGGGTGTGGCCAACCCCACCCGCGCGCGCCCGCGCACGCCCGCGCACCCGAGCCGCCACACCGCGGAAGTTCCGGCTAGGCGAAGCCCAGCCGGAACTTCCTGCGAGCGAGCCGCCAGGCGAGCTCGCCGGCGACTCAGACCGGGGAGGACGGCCGTGCCAGACCCTCGGCGAGGTCGCCGAACCCCGGCGCGATCACCGCGCCGGGCTGGGCGATCAGCTCCTCGGCGACCACCGCCTCGGTGGTCAGCAGCAGCGCCGCCACCGACGCCGCGTGCTGCAGGGTGAGGCGCGTGACGCGCACCGGGTCGATGACGCCCTGGTCGATCAGGTCGCCGAACTCGCCCGTCAGCGCGTTGAGCCCGTCGCCCTCGGGCATCTCGCGCACCTGGTCGATCACCGCGCGCCCGTCGTAGCCGGCGTTCGTGGCGATCCAGAACAGCGGCTCGCCCAGGACCCGGCGGACGAGGTCCGCGCCGATCGCGTAGTCGCCCTCGAGCCCCAGGTCGTCGAGCACGGTCTCCGCCCGCAGCAGCGCGGTGCCGCCGCCGGGCACGATGCCCTCGGCGACCGCCGCCCGGCTCGCCGCGAGCGCGCCCTCGGTGCGATGGCGCTTCTCGGAGAGCTCGACGTCGGTCGCCGCGCCCACGCGGATGACGGCCAGCCGGCTCGCGAGCTTGGCGAGCCGCTCCTGCGCGACCTCCCGGTCGCGCTCCTGGGACGCGCGCTCGATCTCCATGCGGATCTGCCCCAGGCGCGCGGCGACCGCCTCGGCCGTGCCCGCGCCCTCGATGAACGTCGTCTCGTCCTCGGTGACGATGACCCGCCGGGCGGAGCCCAGCGCGGAGGCCTGAACGTGCTCGAGCGTGAGGCCGGCGTCCTCGGTGATGACCTGCCCGCCGGTGAACGCGGCGAGGTCCTGGAGGTGGGCGACGCGCCGATGGCCGAAGCCGGGCGCGCGCACCGCGACCGCCTGCAGCGTCCCGTGCTGGGTGTTCTGGATCAGCATCCCCAGCGCGGCCCCGTCGACCTTCTCGGCCAGCACGACCAGCGGACGCGGCGACTTCATGACCTGGTCGAGCGTCGCCATCAGGTCCTGCACCCGCGAGATCGGCTTGTTCGTCAGCAGGATGTACGGGTTCTCGTAGACCGTCTCCATGCGGGTCTGGTCGGCCGCCATGTACGGCGAGATGAACCCGTTCTCGACCAGCATGCCCTCGACGAAGTCCACCGAGATGCCGGGCAGCACCGACTCCTCGACGGTCACGACGCCCTCGTCCCCCACGCGGTCCAGGGCGGCGGCGACGGCCTCGCCGATGCGCTCGTCGTCCTTGCCCGCGATGGTGGCGATGTGGCGCAGGTCGCGCTTGTCGGCGACCTCCCGGGCCTGGCGGTGCAGGTCGGTCACCACGCGCTCGGTGGCCACCTCGATCCCGCGCCGCAGCAGCATCGGGTTCGCACCCTCCTCGATCGTGCGCATGCCCTCGCGCACGATCGCCTGAGCCAGCACGGTCGCGGTCGTGGTCCCGTCCCCGGTGAGGTCGCTCGTCTTGTTGGCGACCTCCCGGACGAGCTGGGCCCCCATGTTCTTGAACGGGTCGCCCAGCTCGATCTCGCGCGCGATGGTGACGCCGTCGTTGGTGATGGTGGGCGCGCCGGTCAGCCGCTCGAGGACGACGTTGCGGCCCTTCGGGCCGAGCGTCACCTTGACGGTGTCGGCGAGCTCGTCGACGCCGGCCTGCAGGCGGCGCCGGGCGTCCTGGTTGAAGTGCAGGATCTTGCCCATCGCCGGCCCCTACGCCGCTCCCGCGGGCACGAGGATCCCGCGGCCCTGGAGGCGTCCGTTGTCCAGGTCCTCCATCGCGTCGTTGATGGCGTCCAGCGGATAGGTGCTGGTGTGCAGCGTGACCTTGCCCTGCGCGGTGAGGGTCATGAGGTCCTGCAGGTCGATATAGGTCCCGACGAGGTTGCCGATGAACGAGATCTCCCGTGAGATCACGTCGATGGTCGGGATGTCGATGTTCTGGCCGTAGCCGATGACGTAGTAGAAGCCGCCGTCCTGGATCATCCCGACGCCGTCCTCGACGGCGCCCTTCTCACCGACGAAGTCGATGATCGCCTCGGCGCCCTTCCCGTCGGTCAGCTCCTGGACGGTGTCGACGTGGGAGCCGTCGACCTTGACGGTCTGGTCGGCGCCGAGCTCGCGCGCCAGTTCGAGGGCCGGCTCGGACGGATCGACGACGATGATCTCGGTCGGCGTGTAGGCCTTCAGGCACTGGATGCCGATGTGGCCGAGGCCGCCCGCGCCGATGACGACGACGCGTGTCCCCGCGCCGAGCACCGGGATCGCCTTCTTCACCGCGTGGATGGCGGTGAGGCCGGCGTCGGCCAGCGCGGCGATCTGCGTCGGATGCAGGGACGGATCGAGCTTGACGACCGAGCGCGCGGACGTGAGCAGGAAGTCGGCGAAGCCGCCGTCGCGGTTGATCCCCGGGAACGACCCGTTCTCGCAGTGCATGTCGTCGCCCTCGCGACACCGGCGGCAGAGACCGCACGTGATGAACGGATGGACGATGACCGTGTCGCCCGGCTCGACGTTCGTGACCCCCGCGCCGACCTCGTGCACCCAGCCGGCGTTCTCGTGGCCGGGCGTGTAGGGCAGCTTGACCTGGGACTTCTCCGCCCACTGCCCTTCCTGGATGTGCAGGTCGGTGCGGCACAGGCCGGCCGCCCCGATGCGCACGATGACGTCGAGCGGGCCGGTGGCCTTCGGCTCGTCGACGTCGTCGAGCTTCAGCGCCTCGTGGTACGCGTGCAGCCTCGCGGCCCTCATGCCGCCACCACCTCCTCCTGTTCGGAATCCGAAACGCCGTACCGGACGCGCAGCAGGGAGCGGCAGATGCTCCCGTTGGTCTCGATGCCGGTGCGGACGAGCCGCGCCGTGCGGAGCCAGTGGCGCAGGTCGGCCGCCGCGATCGGCTCGCCGCCGGGCAGGACGAAGGCGGGGGCGTCCGCACCCGCCGTGATGCCCAGGTGCTCGCGCAGCACGAGGCAGCGCCGCGCGTCCGGGTGGTCGGGAAGATCGGCGACCCGCCGCGCGGTCACCTCCTCGGGGGTCGCCCCGCCGGCGAGCAGCGCCTCGCACAGACGGGACTGCCGGACCACGAGCGCCTTGCGGAAGAACAGCTCGCGCAGGCTGTCCAGCTCGCCCCGGGTCTCACCGGGGAAGGCCCCCTCGAACCCCTCGTCGCGCGCGACCGCCGAGTTGATCTCCTCGCCGGTGTAGTGGTCCTCGAGCACGACCGTGATCTCGCGGACCTCCGGCAGCCGGCGCACGGCGCTGCGTGCGTCGGCCACCATGAGGTACGCGAAGTTCGGCGCGCACTGCGGCGTCGGCAGCCTGAGCCGCACCGCCACGTCGCCGTCGGCGGTCACGTCGCAGGAGCTGACGAACCGGAGGGAGGTGATCGGCTCGTCGAGCTCCGGGTCGTACACCGTCGACAGCGCCTCGAGGACGCGCGCGTTGCTCGTCACGCGGCTCCCTCGACCAGCGCCGCGTCGTCACGGGCCGCCGGGGCGCCCGCCTCGTCGGGGAGCTGGAGGTCCGGCGGGACGTCGACGCCGTAGAGCTTCGCGGCGTTGAGGCCCATGATCTTCTTCTTGGACGCCGTGGTGAACGCCGGGTAGTCCGAGAAGTCCGCGTCGCCCTCGGGGTAGTTCCAGGCGACCAGGCCCTCGACCTGCCACCTGGGCTCCCAGATGCCGTAGTCGCTGCCGAACAGCATCTTGTCCTCGCCGACCCAGAACAGCAGCTCGCCCATCACCTTCGCGAAGAAGCGTGGCCGGGCGTGCATCAGCCCGCCGGTGACGACGGCGAGGCCGGCGTAGACGTTCGGCTCCTGCGTCGCCATGAAGCAGAAGTCCTCGATCCGCGGCAGGCCCACGTGCTCGACGATGAAGTTGAGCCCGGGGTAGCTCGTGGCCACGACGTCGATGTCCTTGACGTCGAAGGCGTCCTTGTCCAGCGGCCAGATCGTCGGGCCCTTGTGGACGTGGATGTTGGTGATGCCGAGCTCCTGGCACTTCTCCAGGAACGGCTGCGCCTCCGGGTCGGTGAGCTTCCAGCCGCGGGAGCCGCTGTTCCACTCGGCCGTGTAGAGCTTCACGCCCTTGAGGCCGTAGCGCTCGGCGTCCTCCTCGAGCTGCCTGAGGCCGACGTCGCCGTCGCGCGGGTCCCAGCGGCCGTTGGTGATCAGCTTGCCGGGGTGCTTCGCGGCCATCCTGGCGTTGCGCTCGGTGGTGTTGAAGCCGTCGGTGTACCACTCCTTCAGGTACGTCGACTCGAACACGCCGACGTCGACGTAGCCGTCCTCGAAGACGTCCTTGACGAAGTCCTCCTCGGAGTACTTCTGGAACTTCTCGAGCGGCCACTGGGTGTCGGGCGGCCCGAGCCCGTGGTAGGCGTGGAAGCACTCGATCCAGCCCTTGGCGTACTGCTCCTGGCCCTTCACCCAGTTCGCGGGACTCGCGTCCCAGAAGTGGAGATGGGCGTCCATCACGAAGTACCGCTCGCCGTCCTTCTCGTACACGTGCTCTCCTTTCTCTCGCGTCCGTGCGCCTACTCGACCGGCTGGAGGTCGAAGCCGAGGTACTCGGCCGCGTCCTCAGGGTTGGCGAACAGCAGCACGCGATCGTCGAGCACGACCATGCGGCCGTAGTGCGTCGACATGATCTCCTCGAAGTCGTCGTTGCCGAAGTCGCCCCAGCCGAGCGCCTCGGCGATCTCCTCGAAATCGAAGTCCAGGCCGCCCGCGCCGTCGACGCGGATCATCGAGGGGAGCTCCTCGACGTCGACGTTCTCCTTCTCCTTCATGACCCGGGCCACGACATATCCCACCTGGTTGTTCATCAGTGTCACGCCGGCGCGGTTGGACGCCGTGTGATCGAACTGGAAGCCGCCGTCGGGGGTGCTCATCGCAATCATGCCTCCTTCGGGGTCTCGAGGCCAAGCTCGGACAGGAAGTCCCCGAAGCGACGCGAGGCGTGCTCATAGGAGTCCTCGAAGCGGACCGCCTTCTCGGAGACCTGGGACCAGATGGGCTGGAGCTGGCGGCCCGCCTCGGCGCAGCGTGGCGTCCACTTCTCGAGCCAGCCCTGCATCGTCGCCCGATTGGCGCTGCCGTGCTCGTCGTCCTCGGCGAGCATGCCGAACAGCGCGCGGGCGCCGCGCTGCTCACGGGAGACGTCGGACTCGCCGGCGCCGAACAGCGTCGGGGTGGCGAAGTCGCCCTGGAGGGCGGCGACCTGCATCACGAACTCGCTGCGGAACAGCTCGCCGACCAGCGGCTCGAACACCACGGCGGTGGCGAAGAAGGCCTCGGCCCAGTCGCGCGTGGCGGTCAGCTCCTCGACGACCTTGCGCGTGGGCTGCCAGATCGGATCGTCCTGCCAGGTCGCGATGTGGGCCCGGCCGTCGAACCCCTCGATCTCGTCCGTGAGCACGAGGTTGTAGAGGATGATGTCCTGCGCGAAGCGCAGCTTGTGCACGGCCCCGACCGCGAGCGCGTTGTTGATCATGTTCGTCGGCGCGTCCCGCTGCGCGGGCGTGTAGACGTGCATGCCGAGCCCGTGCTCGACGTGCGCCCACGCGCTCACGTGCTTCGCCACGACGCCGACCCAGGCACGGTTCCAGCCCTGGAAGGAGCGTGCGGCCTTGGCGTTCTCGATGTTCTGCTGGATCTGGCGGACGACGTTCGCGTTGTTGCGATAGATCGTCTGCTCCCACTCCTCGTTGGGGTCGAGGAAGAGGTGCCAGTTGCCGGACTTGAGCGCCGTCCACTCCTGCGGGTAGCCGCGGGTGCCGTCGGCGAAGCCGTAGATCCAGCCCTGCGTCAGGTGGCGCGCGGGATCGGGCTGGACGTCGATCGTGACGTCCTCGTAGACGCTCGCACGCCGCTTGGCGGGCGTGAAGTAGTTGAATCTGCGGCTCATCGAGGACGGGAACTCCTTGGCTCCCGCCTCGGCGTCCGTGAACACGGGCTTCGGGACGCTGCGCGTCTGCTGCGGTGTCTCTGTGCTCATGTCCGGCTCGTCTCCTCCGACTCTTCAGTGGTCGTGAACTTGTCGTAATGGATGCGTGACTCGTCCATGCCCTTGGCGAGCAGCGTGTCGATGGCTGCGTCGACCATGGGCGGCGGACCGCACAGGTAGGCCTCAGCGTCCGACAGGTCGTCCTCGCAGCGCGCGACGACGTCGGTGATGAGCCCGCACTCCCCCTCGCCCCAGTCCTCCTGCTCTGAGAGCGCCGGCACGAAGCGGAACGCGGGCAGGGACTCGCCCAGCTGCTTGAGCTCCTCCAGGTGGAACAGGTCCCCCTCGCTGCGGGCGCCGTAGTAGTAGACGGCGTCGCGGTCCGAGCCCTGCTCGGCGAGCGCCCGCAGATGCGAGAGGATCGGGGCCATCCCCGCCCCGCCGCCGATGTACAGCAGCCGGTTCTCGTTCTTGCGCAGCGTGAACACGCCGTAGGGGCCCTTGACCTCGAGCTCGTCGCCGACCGCAATCGAGCCGTCGGCGAGCAGGCCCGAGAAGTGCCCGTCCGGGTAGAGCTTGATCATGAACTCCAGGCGCCCGGCTTCGGTCGGGGTGTTGGCCATCGAGAACGAGCGATGGTGCCCCTCCTCGCCGGGGATGGAGATGTCGACGTATTGCCCGGGGTGGAAGGTGAGGGACTCGCCCTCCGTGACCTCGAGCTCGATCCGGCGGATGTCGTGCGTGAGCTCGTCGATCGCGACGACCCTGGTCTGCAGCGTGCGCATCGGCACGCCGCTGCGCAGGATCTCCTCGTCGTAGTTGATGAGCTCGACTTCGAGATCGGTGAGCGCGTGGGCGCGACACAGGAGCGTCCAGCCCTCACTCTCCTCGAACTCGTTGAGCGCGAACGTGGAGTAGCGGTCGAGGTCCACCTCGCCGTCGAGCAGGAACGACTTGCACGCCGCGCACTGGCCCTCCTTGCAGCCGTGCATGAGCATGAGCCCCTGCCGGAACGCGCCGCTGAGGACGGTCTCGTCCTCGTCGACCTCGAAATCGATACCGACCGGCTCGAGCCGGACGGTGTGCATCTCACCCATGGCTCACCGTCCGGGATCGGCGGAGCCGGGGAGCAACCCCTCCGTCGGGCTGCTCCCCGGGCGCCAATGCGCAGGGCACGTATCGCCCCTCGCCGGCCCGTGCCCTCAGCGAGCCGGACGGCCCGCGGGCCCGCCGGCCTTGTACTTGGCCATGTAGGTCTCGCGGTCCTCCGGGGACATCTCGTTGAGCAGGACGTTCGGGCTCTGCAGCGTGTTGCCGCGAACGTCGTCCAGCGTCCACATCTCCTTGGGGTCGAGGTTCAGATGCGGCTGGGGCACGAGCGTCTTGCCGTCGTCACGCACGTAGCCGGACTCGGCCATGACGTCCGCGATGTCCTTGCCGTGGTGGAGGGTCTCCCACTCGCGCTTGCCGGTGAGCTGGCCCATGGCCGGCGTCGGCCGCCCCTCGTACTCGGGACGGAACGCGACCTTGTCGGTCCAGTGGCAGGTCTCCGAGCAGTACGTGCGGACCTGGCCGTCGACCTCGTCCACGACCGTGTCCTCGCGGATCAGGCACGGGACCATGCACGACCAGCAGCGGTGCGGATACTCGTAGTCGGCGTCCTCGAACGCGATCGGCCCGTGGCCGTTCTTCTTCGCGAGCTCGCCGTAGCGCTCCCACCACTTGCCGTACTTGTCATACCAGCCCGGGTACTTGTGCTCGAACCACTCGAAGTCGTCGTCGTCCATCCCGTCGATCCGCCAGTAGTTGGCGAACCAGCCGGTGGCGAAGAACTGCGCGACCTCGTGGATGTAGCCCTTGTTCCAGATGCGGTTCCAGGACTCCTCGACGAGATCGTGCGGGATGACGAGGCCGTACTTCTCCAGCGGGACGAGATAGCTGCGGTAGTAGTCGTCGTAGATCCAGCGGCGCCACATCTCCGCGTAGCTCTCGCGATCCTTGCGCCGGTCCTTCGTGCCGTACTCGATGAAGGTCCCGATCGCGGCGTCGACGACGGCGTGGTTGTTCCACCACGCGTAGCGGAGGTCGCGCTCGAGCAGCTGGCGGTTGCGCTCGTCGGCGAGCGCCATGAGGATGATCGAGTAGCCGTTGGAGATGTGCCGTGACTCGTCGGACTGCACCGAGTGGAAGACGGTCGGCAGCAGGTAGTCGCCGTTGGCCGCCGCCTCGGCAGGCATGGCGACGAACAGCACGTTGGTGAACGCCGTCTCGGCGACGATCGTCAGGTAGATGTTGGCCGCCGTGATCGCGTCACCGGTGATGAACCCCTCGCCGAACTGGCGGCCGATCGTGCCGGCGTAGCAGTTCGCGAACCCCTTCTCGGACAGGTCGAAGCCCGCGGGGTCGATGTAGTGGTTCATGTACAGCCGCTTGAGGTTCATCTGGATCGTCGAGTGACGGACCTCGTCGATCATCTGGATGGCGAGGCCGTTGTGCACCTCGGGGTTGGGCACCGCGCCGATCGCCAGCGGCATGGCGCGCGCGGCGGAGATCTCCGGGAACGGGATGATGCTCAGGAAGAGCTTCTGCCATTCCATCCAGCGCTCCTGGACCTGCCGGAACATGTTCCCGCGGATGGCGCCGTCCATCGCGCCGAACACGCGGTTGTCCTTCTCCTCCTCCATGGGGAAGTAGGAGCGCAGGATCTGCTTGAGCGGATCCTTCTTCGGAGCCTTCTCGAACGTGTAGTCGGTGGCGTACTTCTCGACCGGCGATACGTAGGTCGGGTCCCAGGAGAGCTCCTGGATCTTGTTGTGCGCCTTCGTGATGCTCGCGCGGCTCACTGAGTGATGCCTCCTTTCAAAGGCATGGACGTGCGCCACCGGGCTCGCCGTGACCGGGGAGCCGGTGGATTCAAGGGATCGATAGACCGCCGGGACGCTCGGCGCCCGCCGGAACGGCATAGACGTGACCTGCGGCTCCGTCTCCTCCGCGGAACCCGTCTCGGTGTGTGACAGCACCGTCTACCGGACGGCCTCGAAAAGCAAGAAAGACCATCGTTTCCGCAGCTTCTTGGAAACCGCTCGGAGGCCCGTGGACAGCGGGCGTCCTCCGCGCCCTCGGCCGGCCCTCGGCAGGGGTTCCGCGGCCCCTCAGCGGGGCGCCGGGGCCGCCTCCCGGGCGACGTCGCGGACGGCCTTCGCGAGCTCGTCGCGCTCGCCGTCGAACGCGCGCGTCGAGGCCGACAGCCCGAGGACGGCCAGCAGCGCGCCGTCCGCGTCGAGGATCGGCGCCGCGACGCAGCAGAAGTCCTCGTCGAACTCCTCGCGGTCGAAGGCGACGCCGGTCCGCCGGATCTCGTCGAGCTCGGCCGCGAGCGTCTCGGGGCTCGTGATCGTGCGCGCCGTGAACGCCCGCAGCCCGCCGGCGATGTAGCGCTGGAGCGCCTCGGGGCGCAGCGCCGCCAGCACGACCTTGCCCATCGCGAGGGCGTGCGCGCTGTCGGAGATGTGGGTGCCCAGGCCGGGCATGCGAGGCACCCCCTGCCGGCCGCGGATCACCGCGATCTTGATCGAGCGGCGCTCGAGCACCCCGAGGTAGGAGCGCTTGTGGGTCCGTACGAACAGGCGGTCGACGGCGTCGGCCAGGCCCGGGGCGTCGCCCTCCGGCGCGACCTCTGTCCGCGCCGTCTCGTCGAAGCGGTGGACGGGCAGGTAGACACCGCCCTCGTGCACCGCGAACCCCTCCTCGCAGAGGCTCGCGAGGAGGTAGTACGCGGTCGAGGTGCTCTTGCCGACCACCTTCGCGACCTCGTCGGCGTGGACCCCCTGCGGATGCTCGGAGAGGAAGGCGAGGACCTGGAGCACCGCACGTGCCGTGGACAGGCCACGCTTCGCGGTGGACCGGTGGAACTCCTCGGTCATCTCCGTCATGGGGTCTCGGACGGCCTCCTGCAGGATGGATCCCGGGCGGGGGGCGACAGCCCTCCGCCCGCGATGGAGCCAGTTCTAGTCCGCGCGCGCTGCAACGGCGCTGCATCGGTGCGGTCGGCGATCGGTTGTGCGGCCCTCTGGAGGGCGGTACGGTTGCTGGCCTCCCAAGGGGTCGGGACGGGAGCGCGATGCTCAACAAGTGGCTTGCCATCGATTCGGCGACGCTGCCGCAAGTGCGGGCCCGTGAGCTGCGACGGGCCTGGGAGCGCTTCGTCGGCAACGGCAGCGAGGACGGCGTGCGGTCCCCGATCGCCGACAGCTGGAAGCGGTCGCACGCCGCCGGCGTCGACACGTCGCCCGAGCACGCCGCGCCGTGCATCACCGACAGCGACGAGACCGCGGCCCGGTGGGCGGTCCACCCGCTCGCGACCGCCGCGCCGCTGATCAGCGAGTGCCTCGCGTGCGTGGCCGACGACGCGGCGCACCTCATGGTCATCAGCGATGCGCAAGGGCTGCTCCTGTGGATCGACGGCAACGCGCGGGTCCGCCTCGACGCCGCCGACGCGATGAACTTCGCCGAGGGCGTCCTGTGGAGCGAGGGCGGCGCCGGCACCAACGCGATCGGCACGGCGCTGGCGGCCGACCACGCCGTCCAGGTCTTCGCCGCCGAGCACTTCAACGAGGCCGTGCAGGAATGGACGTGCGCGGCCGCGCCCGTGCACGACCCGGACACCGGCGAGATCCTCGGCGTCATCGACCTCACGAGCCGCATGTCGACGGTGCATCCGCACAGCTTCGCGGTGGCGCTGTCGACGGCGCAGGCGGTCGAGGCGCAGCTGCGCGTCCGGCTGCACGAGTCCGACGGCCGGCTGCGCGCGCGCTACACGGACCGGCTCGTGGGCGGCGACCGGCGCGCGCTCGTCGTGTCCACCGGGCGGGTCGTCGACCACCGGCCGCAGGGCTGGCTGCAGGCGGACCGGCTCGCCGTCCCGGCCGGCGGCGGCGAGCTCACGCTGCCGTCCGGCGCGCCGGCGCTGGCCGAGCCGGTGGGGCACGAGGGCGCCTACATCGTCCGCGCGCTCGACCCGGCCCGCTCTGCCGGCCCGCGTCCGGCGCTCGAGCTCCGGCTCCTCGGGCGCGACCGCGCGAGCGTCACGGTCGCCGGCCGGGAGGTCCCGGTCCGCCGGCGCCAGAGCGAGATCCTCGCGCTGCTGTGCGCGCGGCCGGCCGGGATGACCACCGAGGAGCTCGGGATCGACCTCTACGGCGAGGAGGCCAACCCGAGCAGCGTCCGCGGCGAGGTCTCGCGGCTGCGCAAGCGCCTCGGGGCGTGGATCGACACCGACCCCTACCGCCTCAAGGGCCAGGTCGACAGCGACGCCGCGCGGATCAAGGCGCTGCTCGGGCGCGGCGAGGTGAGGGAGGCGGCCGCCCGCTACGACGGCCCGCTGCTGCCGCACTCCGAGGCGCCCGGCGTGGTCCGCGAGCGGGAGGCCCTCGACCGCTGGCTGCGTCACGCCGTCATGACCGCCGGGGATCGCGAGGCGCTGTGGTCGTGGGCGCGCTCGCCGTCCGGGCAGGACGACCTCGCGGCGTGGAAGGCCCTGCTCTCGCGCCTCGACTTCGCCGACCCCCGCCGCAGCCTGGCGGCGGCCCGCGTCGGCTGCCTGCGCGAGGAGCAGGAGCTCCCGTCCGAGACGCGCTGAGGCGGCCCGCTACCGGGCGGCGCCGCTCCTCCGGGGTCCGATTCTGTCTGCTGGTGGTGCGAACCTGGCGCAGTTGGGGTACCTGTCATGCCTATGACCACGTCGCTGCGTCTCGAGACATCAGCGCCCGACGAGTCGGTGCGCTGCGTCGCTCTGCACGGCGAGCTCGACCTCGACTGTGCGTATCGCTTCGACGAGGCGCTCCGGCGCCTCGAGGCCGAACGTCCCGCGGCCATCGTGCTGGACCTCCGGGGCCTCGTGTTCTGCGACACCTCCGGGCTCGCCCGCCTGCTCGCGCTGCGCCGGCGGGCACGCCGCGACGGCTGGCGGCTGCTGATGGTCCGCGGCTCGGCCGCCGTGCAGCGCCTGCTCGCCGTCACCGCGCTCAGCGAGCACTTCGAGATGGTCTCCGACACCGACGCGGCGCTGGCCCTCGCGCGGAGGCCCAGGGCCCGCCTGGCGAGCTGACGCGGTCCCGCCCGGCTCAGGCCACGACGGTCCGGGCCCGCCCGGACCGCTTGGCTTGATAGAGAGCGGTGTCCGCGCGGCGGACCAGCATCCCGCCGGGCTCGCCGCCGTCCCACTCCGCCAGCCCGGCGGACGCGGTCTGGCCCCGCGGCACCTGCCCGAGCAGGCGTGAGAGCACCCCGGCGGCCGCCGGCGCGTCGACATGCGGCAGCAGGAGGGCGAACTCCTCGCCTCCGTAGCGCGCCAGCAGGTCGCTCGGCCGCAGCTGCTCGCGCCACGCCGTCGCGGAGTCCGCGAGCAGCCGGTCGCCGGCCTGGTGGCCCTCGCGGTCGTTGAAGCGCTTGAAGTGGTCGAGGTCGATCATCGCGAGGCACAGCCGGCCGCCGTAGCGCTTCGCGCGCGCGAGCTCGCGCTCGAGCTCCTCGTCCCACGCGCGGCGGTTGGGAAGGCCGGTGAGGGCGTCGGTGCGCGCGGTCGTCCTGAGCTGCTCGAGCAGCACGGCGCGCCCGATCGTGACCGCGGCCTCGGCCGCCAGCAGCGTCATCAGGTCGCGCAGGCCGGCCCGCTCGACCTGCCGGGAGTCCCAGACGACGAGCAGCACGCCCGCCGAGCGCCCGTCGTTGAGCACCGGCTGCCACAGGGCCGAGGCCGCCGCCGTGAGCTCGACGACCTCTCGCTGCAGCGCCGGGTCCTGCGCCACGTCGGTGACGAACGCGCTGCGGCCGGACGCGTGCGCCCGCGCGACCCCCGAGCCCGCCCCGTCGACCGGCAGCGACAGGCCGGGCGGGACCGCGACGCCGACCGCCGCGGTCGGGAGCAGCGTCTCGCCCCACGGATCGGGCTCCCACAGCAGTACGCCGCTCGCGCCGGTGATCCGTTGCGCGGCCGCGACGATCGTGCGGCGGGCGGCGGCCTCGTCGGTCTCGGCGGCGAGCTGCTGGGCGACGGCGGCGAGCGCGGCGAGGTCGCTGGCCTGCCGTGCCACGCGGCGCTCGGCGGCCTCGCGCTCGATGAAGCGGGCGAGCTGGCCGGCGACGCTCTCGAGGGAGTGCTGGGCGTCGAGATCGCTCTCCCGCGGCTCCCGGGCGCACAGCAGCAGGACCGCCCGGCACTGGAGGCCGGTCAGCACGGGCACGGCGACCGCCGCGTGCACCCCCGCCGCCACGGCGGCGGCCGCGCGCGGCTCGCGGTCTTCCCGGCCGAGGTCCTCGGTCCACTCGACGCGCTGGTACGCGCACGCGCGCGCCACCAGCCCGTCTCCGGGCTCGGGGTCGCCGGCGACGAAGCCCGCCGCGTCCTCCGGCGCGCGCACGGCCTCGCGGAGCAGGAGGCCGTCGTCGTAGCTCACCCACAGCTCGGCCACGTGCCACTCGAGGCGCTCGCACAGGGTCTCGAGCAGCGTGGGCGCCGCGTCGGCGAGCGTGAGGGCGCCGCCGAGGACCGCGGCCACGTCGCGCTCGGCCGCCGTCCGCCGCTCGGCGCGCCGGCGGGCGGTGACGTCGGCGATCACGCCCGCGACGCCCGCCGGGCGCCCGGCGGCGTCGCGTACGAGGTGGGCGCGGACGGACGCGTGCCCCACCGCGCCTCCGCGGCCGAGGAAGCGGTGCACGTGCGCGACGCGGTCGACCTCGCCGGCCAGCAGCGGCGCGAAGGCGCGGCCGTGGGCGCGGCAGTCGTCCGGGTGGACGATCTCGTGCACGTGCCGGCCGAGCGATGCCTCGATGGTGCGGCCGCTGTGCGTCTCCCACGCGCGGTTGAGGAACGTCCAATGGCCGTCGAGATCGGTCTGGAAGACCACGTCGCCCACGCTGTCGACGACCGAGCGGTGCATCGCCTCGCTGGCCCGCAGGCGCAGCTCGGCGCGGCTGCGCTCGGTGACGTCGGCGGCCAGCAGCATGCCGCCGGTGACCGCGCCGGTGTCGTCGCGCAGCGGGACCGTCTGGGTGCTGTAGACCGCGTCGTCGGCCCGCACGCCGCGCCACTCGAAGGTGGTCGTCTCCCCAGCCAGCGTGGCGCGGTACCACGGCTCCATCTCCGCGTAGCGATCGGGCGGCAGCACCTCGTCGAGCCGGCGGCCGACGAGCTCGGCGATGTCCCACCCGTGGCGCTCGATCGCGCCGCCCTCGACGAGCGTGAGGCGCAGGTCGCGATCGAACAGCATCACCGTGACATCCGGGAGGTTGGCGGCCAGCTGCCGGTAGCGCTGCTCGCTCACCTCGAGCGCGCCGGCGGTCGCGCGGGCGCGGCGCGAGATCGCCCGCATGCGCAGCGCGGCGGCCAGGCACGCGAGCGCCGCGACGACCGCGACGACCGTGACGTCCCAGCCGACGTCGACCGCCGCGATCATCGGCGGGTCGCGGCGGACGCGGGTCTATGGCGGTCCGTGGGTGCGGCCATGGGGGCCGGCGCGTCGGGGCGAGCGCGGGTCCTGGACCCCCGGCAGCACGCTCCCGATCGCGAGCCGGAGCGCCACATTCTGCCGCACACGCGGGGGATCGCGCGGCCGGGCCGGTGTGGGACGGTGCGGACGTGATCGAGGATCTCGCGGGCGCCTGGCGCGGGCGCGACGACGTCGCCGGGCGCGCCCTGCGGCTGATCGCCGACGGAGTCGTGGCGCGGGAGGGCACGGCGGGCCTCGCGCGCCGGCTCGGGCGCGACGAGGCGGCGGTGCGGGATGCGCTGGTCGCCGCCGCGGGCGCCGGGCCGGAGGCGCTCGACCGGTCCGCGGCGGCGGCGAGCGCCCGCGCCCTGCTCGAGGGCGGCGACCTCTCCATGTCCGAGGTCGCTCGCGCGACCGGCTTCGGGAGCGCGGTGCGGCTGGGCGCGGCGATCCGGGAGGCCTATGGCGTGATGCCGAGCGGGCGGCCGCGGGAGCCGGCGCCCGGCGGCGCCGTGCGGCTGCTGCTGCGCTGCCGCGCGCCCGCCGACCTCGGCGCCGCCTTCGCGTTCCTCGCCCGGCGGGCGGTGCCGGGCGTCGAGGAGCCGCTGGACGGCGGCGGGCTGCGCCGCAGCCTGCGGCTCCCGCGCGGCCCCGGCGTGGTGGAGCTCACCGCCGCGGCCGGCGACGGCGGCGGCGTGCGGTGCATGCTGTGGGCGGCCGACCTGCGGGACGTCGTGGCGGCCGTGGCCCGCTGCCGGCGGCTGCTCGACCTGGACGCCCATCCGGCGGCGGTCGCGGCGCGGCTGGGCGGCGACCCGCTGCTGGGGCCGCTGGTGCGCGCGTCGCCGGGCCGCCGCGCCCCGGGCCACGTCGACGGCCCCGAGCTGGCGGTGCGCGCGGTGCTCGGCCAGCAGGTGTCGCTGGCCGCGGCGCGGACGCTCGCGGGCCGCCTGGTCGCGGACCACGGCGAGCGCCTGCCGGTCCCCCACGGCGGCGTGACGCACCTCTTCCCCACCCCGGCCGCGGTGGCCGCCGCCGACCCGGCCACGCTCGCCATGCCGCGCTCCCGCCGGACGGCGCTGCTCGCGCTCGGGCGGGCGCTCGCGGACGGCGACCTCGCGCTGGACCCGGGCGCCGACCGCGAGCGGGCCCGCCGCGCCCTGCTCGCGCTGCCGGGCGTCGGGCCGTGGACGGCGGACTACGTCGACCTGCGCGCGCACGGCGACCCCGACGCCTTCCCGGTCTCCGACCTCGGCGTGCGCCACGCGCTGCGCGCGCTCGGCGCGCCGTCCGGCGGGCGCGAGGCGCTCGCGCTCGCCGAGGCGTGGCGGCCGTGGCGCGCCTACGCGACGCACCACCTGTGGGCGTCGCTCGCTATGTCCCGATCGTGAGCAGCGCTGGGCCGGCGCCCGGCGGCGCGCCGAACATCGGGCCGATCGCGAAGTTCACAGCGTAGAGCGTCCGGCGGTCTCCCTTGCGTGTCCCGAACGCGACGCTCGAGGGCCAGTCGAGCCCGTCCGCGGCGCCGGCGACGGGCTCGATCGTGCCGTCCCGGGCGACGCGCACGACCGAGCTCTGCTCGATCACCGCCACGTAGACGTTTCCGCGGCCATCGAGGGCGAGGCCGTCCGCGCCGCGGAGCGCCGGGTCCGAGGCGACGACCTGCGGCGCGCCGAGCGAGCCGTCGCGCTCGACGTCGATCGTCACGAGCAGAGCCTTCTCCGTGTTCGTCACGTACAGGACCTCGTCGCGCCACTCGATCCCGTTGGCGCCGACGCCGACGGGAACGAGCTCCCCCAGGCCGCCGAGCGCCTCGTGCACGAGCAGCCGCTCGACCGATCCGTCGCGCGCGACGCGCCAGATCCCGCCCTGCAGGGCTCCGGTCGCCGAGACGCCCTCGGACGACGAGGTCACGTAGAGGTCGCCGTGCGCGTCGAACGCCACGCCGTTCGGGAACCCGATCGCCTCGGTCCCCGGCACGCGCTCCGACTCGCCCGTCCGGTGGTCGAAGCGCCAGACGCCCCGGGCGGCCGTCGCCAGGACGGCGCCGTAGACGTCGCCGTCGGGGCCGACCGCCAGGCCGAGGAGGCCGAAATCGCCGGCGAGCGGGTCGATGCCGGGCACCGTGCCGAACGGCTCGGCCTCCGCCGCGCCGGGCTCGACGCGGGCGAGCTGCCCGAGCGCCGCGAAGGACACGAAGACGGTGCCGTCGGCGTCGACGGCCAGCCCCTCGGGGTTCTGTCCGGCGGCCGCGTCGAAGGAGACGATCGTCCTCACCTCGCCGCTCGCCCGCGGCGGCAGGACGAGGAGCAGCAGCGCGGCGAGCAGGAGGACCAGGGTGGTGATCGCTGCGGGTCCGGCGGGGGTCCGGCGCGGCATTCCGACCTCCTCGGGGATGCGGCGCCTCCCGGCGGATCTTACGCCGATCGCCGCCGTCGTGCCTTGACGAATCGGAGTATCACGATATATCGTTATGTATCGACGATGCTTCGCACAACGACAACTCGAAGGGAGTGACGCGATGCACGCGACACACGCGATTCGCGGCCCCTGGGGCCCGGCCGACCGCTGGGACCTGTGGCGGCACGCGCAGCGCATGGCCATGGCGGGCCACGCCCGCCGCGGCGGCCCGCCCTTCCGGGGGCGGCCCGGCGGTGGCCGCGGGCGTTTTCCGTTCGGCGGCTTCCCCGGCCCGGGCGGGTTTCCCGGCCCCGGGTTCCCGCGCCGCGGGCGCGCCGGGCGCGGCGACGTCCGCGCGGCGGCGCTGAGCCTGCTCACCGAGGAGCCGCTGCACGGCTACCAGATCATGCAGGAGATCTCGGAGCGCACCGGCGGCTCCTGGCAGCCGAGCCCCGGCTCGGTCTACCCCGCCCTCCAGCAGCTGGAGGACGAGGGACTCATCCGCGCCGAGGCGACCGAGGGCCGGCGGGTGTTCAACCTCACCGACGAGGGCCGCACCTACGTCGACGAGCACCGCGAGGAGCTCGACGCCGTGTGGCAGGCGGCCTCCGGCGGCCAGGACGACGCCGTCTGGGAGCTCCGCGACCTCGTCGGCCAGGTCGTCGCCGCCACCATGCAGGTGGCCCACGCGGCCTCCGAGGCGCAGCTGGCCGAGGCGCGGCAGGTGCTGGACGAGACCCGGCGCGCGGCTGTACCGGATCCTGGCCGACGGTGACTCAGGGACGGGCGACGCCGAGGGGGACGACCCCGAGGCGGGTCCGGACCGCGGGAACGCCTGACCCGTCAGGCGGGCTTCGCCGCGGCGGGCTCGCCCGCCGCGGCGGGCTCGCCCGCCGCGGGCTGCTCCGCCGCCGTCAGGACCGCGCCGAGCAGCCCCGGGAAGCGCGCGTCGAGGTCCTCGCGGCGCAGGCTCGTCATGCGGCTGGTGCCGACGTCGTGCTGGGCGACGACGCCGGTCTCCCGCAGGACCTTGAAGTGATGGGTCATGGTCGACTTGGCGAGGTCGCAGCTCAGCGACCCGCAGGCCCGCTCGCCGCCGTCGGCGGCCAGCGCGGCGACGATCCGCAGGCGCGCGGGGTCGCTCAGCGCGTGCAGGACCGCCTCGAGCTCGAGCTCCTCGCGGGCCGGGTGGTGGAGGGAGCGCAGATGCCCCATGACGATCATTGTACGACGGGCGTCGAACTCTTGGTACGATGTTCGTCGTACTTTCGGATTTGAGGAGGCTCGATGCCAAGGACCCTGACCAGGGACCGGTCCACGGCCCGTCGCGCGCAGCGCGCCGACGGCCGCCGCGAGCGGCAGCATGACAGGGCGGCGAAGCGGTCCGCCGACGCGGTCGCGGCGCCTGCCGTGATCGATGCGGTCACGACGCCCCCCACGCCGCCGGCGACCGGCGAGGGCGCGGCGAAGCCCGCCTTCCGCCGTCTCGTCGTCTTCGGCTCGCTGGACGCCGCGGCATAGGCCGCGGCGTCATCATGGACGACCCACGACTGAACAAGGAGCGAGACCGATGGCAGAGATGATCGCGACCACGCTCGCGCTCGGCGACCCGGCCCCGGCGTTCGCCCTCCGGGACACGACGGGCGCCGAGCACGTCGTGCCGGCCGAGGACGCGCCGCCCGCGACGGTGCTGGTCGTCACGTGCAACCACTGTCCCTACGTGATCGCGTGGAACCCGCGCCTGCGGCAGGTGGCCGAGGACTACCAGCCGCGCGACGTGCGCTTCCTCGCCATCAACGCCAACGACGCCACCCGCTACCCGGCCGACAGCGCGGAACGCATGAAGCGCTTCGTCTCCGAGCAGGGCTGGCCCATCCCGTACCTGCACGACGAGAGCCAGGAGGTCGCCCGGGCGCTCGGCGCCGAGGTGACCCCGCACGTGTTCGTGTTCGACTCCGAGCACCGGCTGGCCTACCACGGCGCCCCCGACGCCGACCACCAGGACCCCGGCCAGGACGCCGTGTGGCTGCGCGAGGCGCTCGACGCCGTGCTCGCCGGCGAGCCGGTGCCGACCGCGGAGACCAACGCCCGCGGCTGCTCGGTGAAGTGGCGCGCCTGACCGGCGCCCGCCGCCGGTGCTCCTGAGCGAGCTCGTCGCGGCCTCCGAGGCCGTGCGCGCGACCTCGGCGCGGCTGCAGAAGGTCGACGCGCTGGCCGCCGCCATCGGGCGGCTGGCGCCCGACGAGGCGGCCGCCGGCGTCGCGTTCCTCACCGGCGAGCTGCGCCAGCGCCAGATCGGCGTCGGCTGGGCGTCGCTGCGCGAGGTCCCGGCCGCGGCGGCCGAGCCGTCGCTGACGGTCGGCGAGCTCGACGCCGCCTGTGAGCGCATCGGCGCCCTCGCCGGGCCCGGCTCGCAGGCGCAGCGGCGCGCCGCGCTCGCCGCGCTGTTCGCCCGCGCGACCGAGCCCGAGCAGCGCTTCCTGCGCGGCGTGCTGACGGGCGAGCTGCGCCAGGGCGCCCAGGCCGGCGTGATGGTCGACGCCGTGGCGCGCGCCACGGACCTGCCGCGCACCGCGGTGCGCCGCGCGCTGATGCTCCGCGGCGACCTCGGCGCGGTGGCCGCCGCCGCCATCGCCGACGGCGCCGCGGGGCTGCAGGCGTTCGGGCTCGAGGTCGGCCGCCCGCTGCAGCCCATGCTCGCCGCGCCCGCCGCCGACGTGGCCGACGCGCTCGCGCGCGTGCACCCCGCGGCGGTGGAGTTCAAGCTCGACGGCGCCCGCGTGCAGGTCCACCGCCGCGACGAGGAGGTCGCGGTCTTCACCCGCAGCCTCGACGACGTGACCGCCCGCGTGCCCGAGGTCGTCGAAGCCGCGCTCGCGCTGCCGGCCCGCAGCCTCGTGCTCGACGGCGAGGTGATCGCCCTCGCCCCCGACGGGCGCCCGCAGCCGTTCCAGGTCACGGCCGCCCGGCTCGGCAGCCGGCGCGCGGTCGCCGAGCTGCGCCACACCGTGCCGCTCACCGCCCTGTTCTTCGACGTCCTGCACGTCGACGGCGAGGACCTGCTCGACCGCCCCGGCGCCGAGCGGTTCGAGGCGCTGGCCGCGCTCGTGCCCGAGGCGCAGCGCGTCCCCCGCGGCGTGGCCGAGGACGCGGCGGGCGCCGCGGCGATCCTCGACGACGCGCTCGCCCGCGGCCACGAGGGCGTCGTGGTCAAGTCGCTCGCCGCCCCCTACGAGGCCGGGCGGCGCGGCTCCGGCTGGCTGAAGGTCAAGCCGCGGCACACGCTCGACCTCGTCGTGCTCGCCGCCGAGTGGGGCCACGGGCGCCGGCGCGGGTGGCTGAGCAACCTCCACCTCGGCGCGCGGGCGACCGGCGGCGAGGGCTTCGTGATGCTCGGCAAGACCTTCAAGGGCCTCACGGACGCGATGCTCGAGTGGCAGACCGCGAAGCTGCTCGAGCTCGAGGCGGCGCGCGACGAATGGACGGTGCACGTGCGGCCCGAGCTCGTGGTCGAGATCGCCTTCGACGGCGTGCAGACCAGCTCGCGCTACCCGGGCGGGGTCGCCCTGCGCTTCGCCCGCGTGCTGCGCCATCGCCCCGACAAGCGCGCCGAGGAGGCCGACACGCTGGACGCCGTGCTCGCCGTCGCGCCGCGGGCGGGCTAGCATCGCGCCGCCCGTCCCACGAGAGGAGACGCCAACGATGCAGTTCGTCCACACCTGCGTGCGCGTCCGCGACATCGACGCCTCGCTGCGCTTCTACGAGTCGCTCGGCTTCGAGCGCCGCGGGCGGCTGAACTTCCAGACCGCCTACAACGTCTACATGGGGCTGCCGGGCGACGGCGACACGCTCGAGCTGACCGTCAACCGCGGCCGCGAGGAGCCCTACGACATCGGCGACGGCTACAACCACATGGCGCTGACGGTCGAGGACCTCGACGCGCTGCTCGCGAAGCTCGCGGGGGACGGCGTCCAGCCCGAGAAGCCTCCGTACGCGCCGGGCGGCCGCGAGGAGGTCGGGCGCATCTGCTTCGTGGCCGACCCCGACGGCTACCGCATCGAGCTGATCGACGGGGGCGCGTTCCCCACGCCGCAGGATCCCGACGACTGAAAGGCGCCGTCAGCCGAGGAACGGCGCCAGCGCCGCGAGCAGCGCCTCCGGCGCCTCCTCGGGGACGAAGTGGCCGCCCGGGACCCTGGCGGCGGTGACGTCGTGCGCCCATGCGCTCCACACCGCGGGCGCGTCGGCGAGCTGGACCTCCTCCGCGCCGGTGACGAGCAGCAGCGGCACGACGATCCGGCGCCCGGCCGCGCGGTCCTCGGCGTCGTGGATGCGGTCGACGTGGAAGCTCGCCCGGTAGTCGGCGCACATCGCCGCGATGGTCGGCGGATCGAGCGCGCGCCGGTAGGCCGCGCGCGCCTCGGGGGCGATGGCGCCGGGATCGCCGGTCCAGGTGGCGAACACGTGGTCGAGGACGCCGTCCGGGTCGGCCTCCAGGAGCCGCTCCGGGAAGGGCGCCGGCTGGGCCAGCAGGAACCACGGCCAGTAGCCCAGTGACGGGCCGGCGCCCATGCGCTCGAACTGCTCGACGGTCGGCACCGTGTTGAGCACCGCCACCCGGCTCACGCGCCCGGGATGGTCGAGCGCGAGCCGGTGCGCCACGCGCGCCCCGCGGTCGTGGCCGACGACCGCGAAGGTCTCGTGGCCGAGCGCCGACATGAGCTCCACGAGCTCCGCGGCCATCTCGCGCTTGGTGTAGCCCTCGCCGTGCGGGCCGCCGGACGGCGCGCGCGAGGCGCCGTAGCCGCGCAGGTCCGGGGCCACCACGGCGTGCCCGGCGGCGAGCGGCGGCGCCACCGCGTGCCAGCAGGCGTGCGTCTCCGGGAAGCCGTGCAGCAGCAGGACCGGCGGCCCCTCGCCGCCCGCGGCGACGAAGTAGTCGGCGTCGCCGACGGCGTGGCGGGCCTCCCTGAAGCCGGACAGCTCCATCCGGTGGGATCCTGACGGGTCCCGCGACCGCGCGGACGCGAGCCGGTCCTTCGGTAAACTAGTTAGCAGTGCAAATCACTTCCGCCTCCACGACCGATCTCGCCGTCCGGCTGCGGCTGACGATCGCGCGGATGGCCCGCCGCCTGCGCCAGGAGGCGGGCGCGGAGCTCAGCCCCTCGCTGGGCTCGGCGCTGGCCTCGATCGACCGCTTCGGCCCCCTCACCCCGAGCGAGCTGGCGCAGCGCGAGCGCGTCCGCCGGCCGACGATCACCCGCGTGCTCGCGCGACTCGAGGAGGCGGGGCTGGTCGAGCGCACCGCCGACCCCGCCGACGGGCGCTCGAGCGTCGTGACGACCACCGCGGAGGGCCGCGCGCTCCTGGGCGAGCAGCGCACGCGCAAGGACGCCTACCTCGCCGCGCGCATCGACTCCCTGGACGCCGAGGACCGGGCCACGCTCGACCGGGCCGCCGCGATCCTCGAGCGCCTGCTCGAGGAGGACCGGCCATGACCGTCGCGCTGCGGCGCTCGTTCGCCTCCCTCTCGGTGCCCAACTACCGCCGCTACTTCACGGGGCAGGTCATCTCGATCAGCGGCAACTGGATGCAGATCGTCGCGGAGATGTGGCTGGTCGTGCAGCTGACCGGCAACGGCGTCTCCGTCGGCCTGACCGCCGCGCTGCAGTTCCTGCCCGTGCTGCTGTTCGGCGCCTGGGGCGGCGTCCTCGCCGACCGCATGCCGAAGCGCCGGCTGCTGACGTTCACGCAGGCCGCGATGGCCGTGCCGGCCCTGACCCTGTGGGCCCTCACGATCGGCGGCTCGGTCGAGCTGTGGATGGTCTACGCGCTCGTGCTGGCGCGCGGCGTCGTCACCGCCATCGACAACCCGGCGCGGCAGAGCTTCGTCTCGGAGATCGTCGGCAGCGACCGCGTGGTCAACGCGGTCGCGCTGAACTCCCTCTACGTCCACACGGCGCGGATCGTCGGCCCCGCGGCGGCCGGCGGCGTGATCGCGCTGCTGGGCGTGGGCCCCTGCTTCCTGGTCAACGCGCTGTCGTTCGGCGCGATGCTGGTCGCGCTGCGCACGATGGACCCGAGCCAGCTGCAGCCCGCCCCGATCGTCGCGCGCGCCCGCGGGCAGCTGCGCTCCGCGCTCGCCTACGTGCGCGCGACACCCGACCTGTGGATCCCGCTGGCGATGATGGTCGCGATCGGGACGTTCGCCTACAACTTCCAGGTCCTGCTCCCGCTGCTGGCCGACTTCACGTGGAACGGGACCGCCACGACCTACGCGCTGCTCACCAGCGCGATGGGGATCGGCTCCGTCGCCGGCGCGCTCGCGCAGAGCGCCCGCGGCCGCGTCGGGCCGGCGCTGCTGGTCGGCGCGGCGGCGGCGCTCGGGGCCTTCGAGCTCCTGGCCGCCGCGGCCCCGACCCTGCCGCTGCAGATCGCGGCGCTGATCCCGCTGGGCGCCGCCACCGTCACGTTCTCCTCCAGCGTGAACTCCTCGCTCCAGCTCGCCGCCGTCCCGGAGATGCGCGGCCGCGTGATGGCGCTGTACGCGATCGTCTTCATCGGCTCGACGCCGATCGGCGCCCCGGTGGCGGGCTGGCTGTCCGAGGTCGCCGGGCCGCGCGCGGGGATGCTGCTCGGCGCGGTCGTCGCGCTCGCGGCGGCCGCGACGGCCGCGGCCGGGTTCGCGCGCAGCCGCCGGCGCGCCGCGGCGGAGGAGGCGCGCACGGCGCCCCGCCGGCGCGGGGAGCGGCGCCCGGGCGCACCGGCGCCGCGGGCGCGCCCCGAGGCGGACCGCGCCCGCGCCGGCTAGCGACCTGGCGCCACGCGCGCGAGGACCCCGAGGCCGCCGCGGCTCCCGGGCGCCTCGAACCCGACCGCGGCACGCCGGACGAGCCCGATCCGCCCCGCGGGCACCCGCACGCGGACGCGCGTCACGCCCGGCCGCAGCGCCACGATGCGCGAGCCGAGGCCGCGGTCGCCCGCCCCGATCGCGAACACGTGCGCGGTCCCGCGGCCGCTCGAGCGCAGCCGGACGACCAGCGCGTCGCCCGTCCGCCGCGGCCGGCCGAGAATCCGCACCCGCGTGCCCGGCCGCGGCCCGCCCGACAGGCCGAGGCGCTGGCGCGCCGCCTGGGCGATCGACTGCGGCGAGTCGAGGCTGCGGGCGGCGTCGCGCGGGAAGACCGGGTCGGCCGCCGGGACCGCGGGGGGAGTGAAGCCGGCGAGCGTCGCGCGGCCCCAGCGGTAGGGGTCGCCCTGCACGCCGCCCCACGTCGACCACCCCAGGCGCGTCTGGCCGGTCTTGTCCTGCGTGTCGGAGTCGTAGATGAACACGTTGAGGCCCATGCCACCGGGCGCGACCGTCGCGGGCAGCTCGGCGAACGGGATGCTCACCTCCACCGTGTAGCCGTCGTAGGGATCGGCGACGCGGGACGCGAACCGGGTCCCGGGCGCGGTCTGCGCGGCCGGCCCCTGGCGGTTGTCGGCGTCGCGCGCGGCCGCCGGCCCGCCCTCGCGGGTGACCGGGAAGACCCCGAGCTTGTACGTCCGCGAGGTGTTCTCGGCGTCCCCGCGGGGGTCGACGGCGATCTCCACCGAGTCGGTCCGCCAGTGGCGCTTGGCGTCGCTCGCGGGCAGCACGGTCCCCAGCACGTCGTCGGTGACGCGGACCAGCACGTGCAGGGCGTCGGCGCTCCAGGCGAGCTTCGCCGAGCCGGACGCGTCCGCCGCGCCGTCGGGATCGTCCCCCTCCCACTTGCGGCTGAGGTCGATCGCGGCGCCCGGGTACTCGCCGGGCGACTCGACGCCGTCGACCACGGGCGCCGCCCGCGGGATCGTGGTGGCGGGCACGAGCTCGAGTGCCGCCCGCTCGGTGCTCTCCGCGCCGTCGGTGGTCGTCACGATGTCGAACGCGCGGTCGCCGCCCTGCTCGGAGGTCTCGAGCGCGGGATCGGTGTTCGTCACCTGGAAGGTCACCGACCCGCGGCCGCCCGGCGCGAGCGCGTCGTAGGGCTTCGACGGCGCGTCGGCGGCGAAGCCCACGGGGAGCCGCAGCGCGACCGTGCCGGAGCGCCGCTCGCGCGAGTGGTTGCGCAGCTCGACCCGCAGCGCGCGCGTCCCGCCGGAGGGCAGCGTCGCGACCGGCTTGGAGAGCGAGTCGAGGCGCTCGAGGCCCGTCCGCGCCGCCCAGGCGCCGAACTCGGCGACCTGGGGCAGCGGCTCGAGGGTGCCCCGCACCGGCGGGACGATCCGCAGCACGTGCCGCGTCGTCCCCTCGCGGCCGCCCGCCCGCAGCGTGGCGCCGACGCGCACCCGCCGGTTGACGCGCGCGCCGCCGGGCACGGCGAGGCGGACGGTGGCCGTCGTCTCGCGGCCCGGCCGCAGCCGGCCGAGCGCGACCCGCCGCGGGCCGCTCCAGCCGGCCGGCAGCCGCAGCCTCGCGACGGCCGGCCCGAGCCGCCGCGCGCCGCGGGCGTGGACGGTGAGCGCGACCCGGCTGCCCGGGACCACGTCGAAGCGGCCGGTGGTGAGGAAGAGCTCGGTGCCCACCGGCAGGCCGCCGGGGCGCTCGCGCAGCGCGCCCTCGAGCATCGCGTCGCGGCGCGGGTCGGCAGGCGTGTAGGGGACACGCGCGGCGAGCTGCGTGAACTCGTCGCAGTCGAGCTTCGCCGGGTCCGCGGGCGGGTCCTCGAACACCGACCAGCCCTGGGAGGCGTACTCGCGCTCCGCCTCGACCTCGATCTGCGCCCACGTCCTGCCCGACAGGCTGCGCCTGCCCGACCACACGCCGAACACCTCGTCGGTGGGCTCGGCGGGCTTGAAGCGACTCGGGCAGTCGCGACCCGTCGCCCCCTCGCCCTCGGCGCCGTCTCTGAACAGGCGCCCGACGCGCCACGGCCGCAGCCCCTCGCGCGTGATCTGGTCGCGGAACGCGCGCGGGTCCGCCGCCGCCTCGTAGGCCTCGACGGCGAGGCGCGCCGCGACCTGGTGGTGGCCGTGGTTGCCCGGCGCCGGGGCCGGGTTCATCGTCACGATCACGTTCGGGCGCGTCTCGCGCACGACGCGGACGACCCGCTCGAGCGTCGCGCGGTCGTCCCACACCTCGTCCGTCAGCGGCGCGGACACCGTGTAGTAGAAGTCGACCTCGTCGAGGTTGAAGACGCTGCGGACGTTCGCGCGACGGACCGCCCGCCGCTCCTCGTTCTCGCGGATCAGGCCGAGCGGAGGGCCCTCCTCCGGGCCGACCGCGTTGCCGCCGCCCTCGCCGCGCGTGATCGTGAGGACGCCGGTCTGGACCGCGCGCTCCTCCGCCCACGCGCCGTAGGTGGAGATGCCGCCGGCCTCGTCGTCGGGGTGCGCGCCGATGAACAGCACGTCGAGGTCCGGCCCGCGCGCCTCGGCCGCCGCCGGCAGCCCGCCAGCGCCGGCGGCGAGCGCCGCGAACGCCACCGCCGCCACTGCGAGTGATCCCCTCACGTCCGCCCTCCCCACTTCAGTCTCCCGTCGTCCCAGCGGACGCGGGCGCAACCTGTCACACGCTCAACACGCGGCAAGATGGCGCGATGCGGACGCCGGAGGAGAGGCGCGCGGAGCGCGCGGCGAAGCGGCGGCGGGCGGTGCGCCGGCGGCGCGCCCTGCTGGGCGCGGCGGCGCTCGTGGCGCTGGTGAGCGGGGCCGCGGTCGGCGCGAGCCGCGACGGCGACGCGCCCCGGACCGGGCGCCCCGGCGGGACCGGCGGCGGGGATGCGCCGCCGGGCGCCCGGGCCGATCCGCGCGAGCCGCTCCAGCGCGCGGTCGGGCGGCTCGTCGTGCTGCGCTTCGCCGGGACCGAGCTGCCGGCGTACGCGCGGCGTGCGCTGCGCGAAGGCCGCGCCGGCGGCGTGATCCTGTTCGGCGACAACCTCGCCGGCCCCGCTCAGCTGCGGCGCCTCACCCGCGACGTACGGGCGGCGAGCGGCGGGCGCGCGCTCGTCCTCGCCGACCAGGAGGGCGGCGACGTGCGGATCGTGCGCTGGGCCGGCCCCGAGCGGGCGGCCGCCGCCCAGGCCGCGGCCGGCGCGGCGCGCGCCGACGCCCGCGCCGCCGCGCGCCGGCTGCGCGCCGCCGGGGTCACCGTCGCGCTCGCCCCGGTGGCCGACGTCCCCACCGTGCCGGGCTCCGCGCTCGCCTCGCGCGCGTTCGCGGACGAGCCCGGCGCGGCCGCCCGCGCCGTCGCCGCCGCCGTGCGGGGCTGGCGCGAGGGCGGCGTCGCGCCCACCGTCAAGCACTTCCCCGGCCTGGGCGGCGCGACCGTCAACACCGACGACGGACCCGCCGACGTCGCCGGGACCCCGGACCTCGGCCCCTTCCGCGCCGGGATCGAGGCCGGCGCCCCGCTCGTGATGGTGGGCCACGCGCGCTACCCCGCCCTCGACCCGCGGCGCATCGCCTCCCAGTCCGAGGCGATCGTGGAGGGCCGGCTGCGCCGCGAGCTCGGCTTCCGCGGAGTGGCCATCACCGACTCGCTCGAGGCCGCCGCGGTCGCCCGCCGCGCGCCGGTGGACCTCGCCGCCGAGCGCTCGGTGCGCGCCGGCGTCGACCTCGCGCTGACCACCGGCGCGGGCTCGGCGATCCGCGTCTACCGGCGGTTGCTGGCCACCGCGCGGCGCTCGGAGGCGTTTCGCGCGCGCGTGCGCGAGAGCTCCGCGCGCGTGCAGCGGCTGCAGCGGGCGTACGCCGGCGAGCGGCCCTAGCAACGCGGCGTCACGATCGCCCGACGGGCGTCCGTCACAATCGAGGGGTGTCCGACCTTCCACGCGGGGCCGAGTTCGCCGGCTGCCGGATCGAGACCCTCGCCGGGAAGGGCGGGATGGGCGTCGTCTACCGCGCGACCCAGCTCAGCCTCGGGCGCCCCGTCGCGGTCAAGCTGATCGCCGACGACCGCGCCGCCGACGCCGCCTTCCGCGAGCGCTTCGAGCGCGAGTCGCGCATGGCGGCGGCCATCGACCACCCGAACGTGATCCCGGTCCACGCCGCGGGCGAGGAGGACGGCCGGCTGTACCTCGTGATGCGCTACGTGCACGGCACCGACCTGCACGCGCTCCTGGCCAAGGAGGGCCGGCTCGAGCCGTCGCGCGCCGCGGCGATCCTCGCGCAGGTCGCCGCCGGGCTCGACGCCGCCCACGTCGTCGGGCTCGTCCACCGCGACGTCAAGCCCGCCAACGTGCTCATCGGCGGGCCGCCCGGCGCCGAGCACGTCTACCTCTCGGACTTCGGCCTCACCCGCTTCGAGGGTCAGGACACGCGGCTCACCACCACCGGCGAGTGGATCGGCACGGTCGACTTCATGTCGCCCGAGCACCTGCGGGGCGACCGGACCGACGCGCGCTCGGACGTCTACGCGCTCGGCTGCGTGCTGTGCGCCGCGCTCACCGGCACCGCGCCGTTCCCGCGCAAGACCGTCCCGGCGACGCTGCTGGCCCACCTCCACGACAACCCGCCGCGCCCGTCGGACACGCCGGGCGTCCCGGCCGCCTTCGACCGCGTGCTCGCCCGCGCGCTCGCCAAGGACCCGGCCGACCGCTACCCGTCGGCGGGGGACCTCGGCCGCGCCGCGCAGGCCGCCGCCCGCGGCGAGCACGTCACCGAGTCCGAGCGCAGCGTCGCCCGCGGCCCGGCCGCCCCGCCCGCCGGCGACGAGGCGGCCGCCGGCGGGGCGGTCAACGGGAGCGGCAACGGCCACGGCGCGACCGAGGCGACGGTCCGCAAGCCCACCACCACGCGCCGCCGCGGGCTGCCGAGGCCCGGGAGGCCGGCGCAGGACGACGGCCGCCCGGCGTTCGTCAAGGTCAAGCGCGCCCGCCGCCGGCCGCGGCGGATCGCGGTCGCCGCCGTCGGCGGCGCGGCCCTCACCGCGCTGGCCATCGCGTTCGCGACGAGCCTCGCGGGCGGCGGGACGAGTGCGCGCACCGGCCCGGTGAGCGCCGGCGAGGTGCGCGACGTCGTCGACGACTTCGCCACCGCCTACGAGCACGAGGACGCCAAGGCGCTCACGCGGACGCTCGCGCGCGACGTCACCCGCGTCGGTGTCGCCCCCGCCGATCGTCAGCGCGGCCGCGCGGCGGTCGCCGACGAGTACCGCGGCCAGTTCGCCGCCAACGCCGTCGAGGGCTACCGCCTGTCCGACCTCGAGGTCCGCGGCGGCGCCGTCGGCCGCGCCGAGGGCCGCTTCGAGGTCGAGCGCGCCGGCGCCCGCGCGTTCGGCGGCGGGATCGTGTTCGGCGTCGTCCGCGACCGCGGCCGCCCACGCATCGGCCTCATCGCCACGCGGTCGGACTCCTAGGCCGCCCACCGCCCGCCGCGCCGACGATCTCGGGAACCTGGAGCCGAGCGCGACGAGGGCCGCGAAGGACTCCGCGGGAGCGAGGTCCGGACGCAGCGCCCGCGCCCACGCGGGTGTCGGATCGCCGCCGCGGCGATGAGTTTCCGCGCGATGGGAGGTCTGGACGGACATGACCGACTCACGAGAGCCGCGGATCGAGGTGCGCTCCGAGCAGCCGTACCTGGCGATCCACCGGCACGTCACCGACGGCGTGCCCGCCGCCGTCGACAGCGCCTTCCCCGAGCTCTTCGCATGGCTGGGCGAGCGCGGGATCGCGCCGTCCGGTCCGCCGTTCATGCGCTTCCGCGAGGTCGACCCCGACGGCGAGCCGCTGGAGCTCGAGGTCGCCGCGCCGGTCGACGTGGCGGTGGGCGGGCCGTACACGGGCGACGCGCCGGTCCTGGCCGACACCCTCCCCGCCGGCCGCTACGTCACGCTGGTCCACGTCGGGCCGTACCGGAGCGAGCGCGAGCCCGACCTCGCCGTCGCCCGCGCGGCGCTGGTCCGCTGGGCCGCCGAGCACGGCCTCGTCTACAGCCACGAGACCGACCGCGGTCACGCGATGACGTGCTGCGTCGAGCACTTCCGCGTCGGCCCGGTCGACGACCCGGACCACTCGAAGTGGGAGACCGAGTTCGCGTACCTGATCGTCGAGGACTGAGTCCGCTCAGCAGCCCTTCAGCGCGGAGAGCCGGACCTCGGTCCCGCGGCGGACCTCCGCGCCCGCGGACGGGCTCGTCTCGCACACGGTCCAGGTGCCGGGCAGCAGCGGCTCGAGCAGCCCGCCGCCCTTGTCCTCCTTGGGCTCGAGGCCCGAGGCCTCCACGCGGGCCTTCGCCTCGTCGAGCGGGTGGCCGACCACCTCGGGGACCGGGATCGTCACCTTGCGGGTGACACGCACCGCGCCCCACACGGCGCTCGCGCCGCGGGCGCTGGCGGCCACGTCGATCACGTTGGCGCCTTCGCGCAGCGGCACGGAGGCGGTGAACTCGCCGTCGGAGACCTCGGCGCGGCGGCCGAGGACGAGCACCCGCGCGCTCGGCGGATCGACGCGCCCGCGGATCTCGACGTCGCCCTCACGGACGGTCGACGCGTCGTCCGGCGCGACGATCTCGAGCGACACCGGGGCGAGCGCCTTCGGCCGCGGCTCGTCGCCGCCGCAGCCGGCGAGGAGGATGACGGCGCCCAGGAGCGCGGGCGGGACGAGGTGGCGCACCGCCGTCCAGGCTAGCCGGACCACGACCAACGGTCGGTTTCCACGAGCGTCCGCGCCGCCTAGACTCCGCCCAGGGGAAAGGTCAGGGATGCAGCGACGCGTCAACGAGCAGGCGGTCTCTCTCGCACACGAGTGGCGCCGGCTCGGTCGCGCCGCGACCGTGGTGGCGCTGCTCACCAGCCCGGTGCTGTTCGCGCTGCTGCGCTCGACCGCGGGCTGGAGCGTGCTGTGGTCGCTCGTGGGGACGTTCTTCGGCGTCGTGATCTTCCGCGGGCTGATCGACGTCCTCGCGCACCGGCTGATCCCGATGCCGTCGATCTACGGCGCCGAGGACGAGCTGCGCGACCACGACGTCGTCTCTCGGCGGCGCCTGTGGTACTGGCGCAAGAAGTTCCGCTTGGTGTGGCGGCTGTTCGTGCTCGTCGCCATCACCGTGGTGATCGCGATGATCTACAACGCCTTCACGGGCGGGGACTCCTCGATCGGCGGCGGGTTCAACACCGTCGCGGACCTGATCGGCTCCTTCGCCCCGCTGGCGTTCGCGTACCTGCCGATCATCCTGATCCTCTTCTTCGCGAACTTCCTGATCCTGTTCGGGCCGCTGCTGTTCCTCGGCATCCAGCAGATCAAGGGCTATGAGCCGGGCGACGCGGACTGGGGCGTCAAGATGGCCGACGTCCGCGGGCAGGCCGAGGCCAAGGAGGAGATCACGCGCGTGGTCTCCCTGTGGCAGTCGGGCGAGGACTTCGAGCGGGCCGGCGGCAAGCGCGAGCGCGGCGTGCTGTTCCTCGGCGCTCCCGGCACCGGCAAGACGATGCTCTCCAAGGGCATCGCCACCTCGTTCAACTGCCCGTTCGTGACGATCCCGGGCTCGGGCTTCGCCCAGACCTTCATCGGCATGGACGCGGTGCTCGTCCGCTACCTCGCGCGCAAGGCCAAGAAGCTGGCGTCCAAGTGGGGCGGCCAGTGCATCGTGTTCATCGACGAGATCGACGCCGTCGGCACGCGCCGGCAGTCCCTCGGCACCGGCTTCCGCCCGACCTGGGGCCCGCAGTCGATCCACGACCTGTGCTTCTTCGGCCCCAACGGCGCGCTCACGCCCGACGGCGACCTCGTGATCGAGTCCGCGGCCTGGCGGGAGCGGCTCTTCGCGATGCGCTCGGACAAGCCCACGTCGCCCTACCCGCCGATCGTCGGGCAGGTGGGCGGCGTGCTCGAGCGCTTCATGATGCCCGGCGGCATGGGCATGGGCGGCGGGCTCGCGCTCAACCAGCTGCTCGTGGTCATGGACGGCATCGACGACCCGCCGCTCACCCGGCGCGTGATGACCAACCGCGTCAACACCTTCCTGGACGCGCTCTACGTGATCCCGGCCAGGATCGGGAGCCGCTCGCTGCGCCTGCGCCCGCCGCGGCCGCGCAAGGAGGAGATCTACTTCATCGGCGCCTGCAACGTGCCGCTCGAGCAGCTCGACCCGGCGCTCACCCGCCCGGGCCGCATGGGCCGCCACATCTACTTCCGCACGCCGACGTGGGAGGACCGGCGCGACATCTTCGACCTCTACCTCGGCAAGGTCGACCACGAGGAGGACCTCGACGCGCCCAGGCGCCGCGACGAGCTCGCCCGCATCACCAACGGCTACTCGCCGGCGATGATCGACCAGGTCTGCTCGCTCGCGCTGACCTACGCGCACTCCGACGGGCGCGACCGCTTCGCGTGGGGCGACCTGGTGGAGGCGATGACGACGATCGAGGCCGGCGTCGCGGTCGGCCAGCCCTACGTCGCCCACGAGGAGCGCTCGATCGCCATCCACGAGGCCGGCCACGCCGTGTGCAGCCACCTCTACAACGAGAACCTGCTCTCGACGCGCCTCTCGATCCGCAAGCGCGGCGACTCCGGCGGGCACCACCAGGCGATGCGGATCGAGGACCGCTTCGTGTCGTGGCGCTCCGAGGAGGTCGCGAACCTCATCCACACGCTCGGGGCGATGGCGGCCGAGTACGTCTTCTACGGGCAGACCACCACCGGCGTGGGCGGCGACGTCCACTCGGTCACGGTGCGCGCCGCCCAGATGGTCGGCTTCGCGGCGATGGCCCCGATGCCGATCGACCTCTCCGACCGCATCGAGGACCCGGAGCTGCGCACGGTCGAGGAGGACCGGGTGCGCGACCGCTTCCGCCACCTCGGGGAGCAGATCATGCACCGCTCCGGGGGCGGGGGGCCGTTCCAGACCGACGTCCTCGGCTCGATCGTCTCGGACTCCGGCAAGCGCGCGCTGGTGGCCGGCCTGCTGGGGCAGGCCTTCGTGGTCGCCTACAACACGATCCGCCACAACCGCGCCGGCACCGAGCAGATCGCCGACGTGCTCGTGGCACGGCGCGAGCTGCACGGCGACGAGGTGGTCGAGGTGCTGGACGCCGCGCGGCTCTCCAAGCCCCAGATCGACATGCTCGACGAGGCGGCATGGCCGGTGATCTGATCCCGCCCCCCTCCCCCGCCGGGCGCCCCGACGGGCGCGCGGGCGGCGACGCGGAGACGCCCGCGGAGGGGCACCGGTGGCTGACCGAGGAGACGCCGCCGGAGCGCGTCGAGGAGACCGCCGCGCTCGAGGAGGCGCCGCCGGCGCCGTCCAAGCCGCCGCCGTCGCGCTACCGCTCGCGCTTCGGCTTCGTGCTCGGCGCCCTCGGCGGCACGGCGGTCGCCGCGGTGCTGCTGGCCGTCGTCGTCATCGCGGGCGTCGGCGGCGACGGCGTGCCGAGCGGCTGGTCCGCCTGGCACCCCACCGCCAACGACGACTACGCCGCCGCGGGGCAGATCGCCGAGCACGTCGAGAGCCAGTACCGCGGGGCCGACGGCAACCAGCTCGTGCTGATCGAGGCCGGGCCGCCGGAGATCGCCTCCAATCCCCTCTCGATCGCCCTGCGCACCGCCCCCGCCGGCGGGGACATCGAGCTGATCGAGGGCAAGGGCGTGATGTACACGCTCAACGGGCTCGGCGACCACGGCTCGGTCAAGGGCGGCAACCCGTCGGCGTCACGGCTCGCCCTGCTCAAGCGCGAGGCGCTCGAGCTGGCGCTCTACACCTTCCGCTACGTCGACGACGTCGACAGCGTGGTCGCCCTGCTGCCGCCCCCGCCCAAGCGCCGCAGCGACGAGAACCCGCTCGCCCAGCCCACCGTCGAGGCGCTGTTCTTCCGCCCCGGCGACCTCAAGCGCCAGCTCGACCGCCCGCTGCGGGTCACGTTCTCGGGGCCGACCCCGCGACCCGAGACGCTCGACCCGGGCGAGGCCGGCGCGATCACCCGCCTGACGCGCGCCAACACGTTCGCGGCCTCCTTCATCCAGGGCCAGAACGCTCACCTGTTCCTCGTGCTCGACCGGCCGCCGGGGTAGGCGCGCCGGCCGGCTCGTGGCCCGGGCAGCGCAGCACCGGGACGCGGGGATACTTCGGGTAGGCCGGGTCGTCGCGCGCGCGGCGGCACAGCGAGAACGTCGACCCGCGGGTGTTGGACACGAGCTGCTGGTGGACGCAGGTGTCGCACAGGCCGGCCGGTGGGCGGGGCATCGTGGCCGGGAGGTTAGGCCGGGCCGGTGCTGGCCCGGGCCACGAGGTGGGTGGGCAGCAGGAGGTCGCCGCCGGCGGGCGCGAGCCCGAGCAGCAACTCGGCGGCGCGGCGGCCCTTCTCGCGGCCGTCCTGGCGGATCGTGGTCAGCGCGGGCTGCGCGGCGGCGGCGGCCGGCACGTCGTCGAACCCGACCACGGAGAGGCCGCCGGGCACGGGGACCCCGCGGTCGGCGGCCGCCTGCAGCGCGCCGAGCGCGAGCCCGTCGCTCATCGCCAGCACGCCGGTGGGCGGCCGCGCCGCGTCGAGCAGCGCGCCCGCGGCGGCCCGCCCGGCCTCCGGCGTGTTGCCGAACGTCTCGCGGACGGGGACGTCGTCCCACGACAGCCCGGCCGCCTCGACCGCCTCGCGGTAGCCGGCGAGACGCTCGCGGGTGAGCCCGTAGGTGGCGGCGCGCTGCCGGGCCGCCCGGCGATCGCCGCCGCCACGCCGGCCCTGTACGCGATCGCCGGCCGGAGGGCGGGCGCTACCGGGCGCACGGCCGCCATCTCCGCGGTCGCGACGGTCGGCTATCTCGGGTTCCTGGCGGGACCGCCGCTGGTGGGCGCGCTCGCCTCGGTGATCTCCCTGCGGGGCGCCCTCGGCGCACTCACCGCGCTGATCGCCGTGCTGCTCGCGGCCGTACCGCTGCTGGGGCGGATCGAGCGCGACGCGACGTCCACCCGACCGGCCCTTGAATTCAAGTCCACTTGAACTTGTAGGCTCGAAGGCGTGCCTTCAGATCCCACGGTGCCCCAGCCGGGCGAGCTCCTCGTGATGCTGCGTGACCCGGCGCTTGACCGGGTCCTCATCGTCCCGGGCGTGGACGAGGCCCCACATCGCGTCGGCCGCCTGCTCGGCCGTCTCGGGCGTCGCGCGACGGCGCATCTCGTCGACCAGCGCGAGCTCGAGACGCTCGATCTTCTCCTCGGCCGTGCCCTCCCCGAGGGCCGGGAACGGCACGCCGCGGAGGTGCTCATCCCATGCGCCCTTGACCATGGCGAAGCGGTTGCGGAGTGCGATGGGGTCGGACATGCGCGCGCGAGTGTCGCAGATGCGACGACGGGGCAGGGCAAGGTGGCCCGTGCCCGTTCGGCGGACGGCTTGCGGGCCGCCGGCGGCCCCTATCGTGTGACCGCGTGACCATCTTCCTGCGCCTGCTGGGCTTTCTCCGCCCCTACCGCGCAGGAGTGTGGGCGTCGATGGTGCTCGCGGCGCTCGCGATCAGCGCCACGGTGGCCATCCCGTGGCTGACCGGCCGCGGCGTCAACGCGATCGACGCCGGCGACCGCGCCGAGCTCCGGCTCGTCGCCGGCGCGATCCTCGCGATCGTGCTGGTGCGCCTCGTGCTCTCCGTGCTGCGCCGGCTGGTGGCCGGCAAGGTCTCCCTCGGCGTCGAGTACGACCTGCGCAACCGGCTCTACGCGCGCCTGCAGTCGCTCGAGCTCGGCTTCTTCGACCAACAGCAGACGGGGCAGCTGATGTCGCGCGCGACCGTCGACCTGCAGTCCGTGCGCTTCTTCCTCGGCTACGGGCTCGTGTTCCTGCTGCAGAGCGGCCTGACGATCGTGCTCGCCGCCGGCGCGATGCTCGCGCTGCAGACCGAGCTGGCGCTGCTCGCGCTCACGCCGGTGCCGTTCGTGGTCCTCGTGGCGTGGCGCTACGGGGTGAAGTCGCGTCCCGCGCTGCAGGAGGTGCAGCAGCGCATCGCCGAGCTCACCGCCGACGTCGAGGAGAACGTGTCCGGCGTGCGCGTGGTCAAGGCGTTCGCCGCCGAGGACCGCCAGCTCGCGCGCTTCAACGGCTCGGTCGCGCGGGTCTTCGACCAGTCGATCTACGCGAACCGGCTGCGCAGCTTCTACAACCCGTTCCTCGGCTTCCTGCCGAACCTCGGCCTGGCGGTGATCCTGCTGGTGGGCGGGCGCCAGGTGATGAACGGGACGCTCAGCCTCGGCGACTTCACCGCCTTCTACGCCTACCTGCTGATGCTGATCGGCCCGATGCGCCAGCTCGGGATCGCGCTCGGCATGGCGCAGCGCGCGACCGCGTCGGGCGCGCGGGTGTTCGAGCTGCTCGACCGCGAGCCCCGGCTGGCCTCGCCGCGCGACGCGGAGCCGCTGCCGCCCGGGCGCGGCCGCGTCGAGCTGCGCGACGTGAGCTTCACCTACGGCGGCGCCCGCGAGCCCGCCCTGCGCGACGTCGACCTCGTCGTCGAGGCGGGGCGCACGGTCGCCCTCGTCGGCGCGACCGGGTCGGGCAAGACGACGCTCGTCCAGCTCCTCCCGCGCCTCTACGACGTCACCTCCGGCGCGGTGCTGATCGACGGCGCCGACGTGCGCGATCTCGACCTCGCCGCCCTGCGGGCCGCGATCGCCGTGGTCGACGACGACCCGTTCCTGTTCTCGGCCTCGGTGCACGACAACATCGCCTACGCGCGACCCGACGCGACCCGGGAGGAGGTCGAGCTGGCGGCCCGCCGCGCCCAGGCGGCCGGCTTCATCGCAGAGCTCCCCGACGGCTACGACACGCGCGTCGGCGAGCGCGGGCTCACGCTCTCCGGCGGCCAGCGCCAGCGGCTCGCGATCGCGCGCGCGTTCCTCGCCGACCCCCGCATCCTCATCCTCGACGACGCGACCTCCTCGGTCGACGCCTCCACCGAGCAGGAGATCAAGGTCGCGCTGCGCGAGGTGATGGCCGGCCGCACCACGTTCATCATCGCCCACCGGCTGTCGACGATCGCGCTCGCCGACGAGATCGTCGTGCTCGAGGACGGCACGGTCGCCGCGCAGGGCACCCACGCCGAGCTGCTCGACGAGAGCCCGCTGTACGCGGCGATCGCCGGCCGCGGCCTGCCCGACCAGGTGTTCCTCAACCGCCGCCCGGCGGAGGCGGGCGCCGGGCTGTGAGCACCGACGGCCGCATGCCCGACGTCGCGGCCGAGCGCTCGGCCAACCACGCGCGCGTCGAGGAGCTGCGGCGGCGCTGGCGCGCCACCAGCGGCCGCGGGCGCAAGCTGCGCGGCCTGGTCGAGCTGCTGCGGCCCTACCGCACGCGCACGCTGCTGATGCTCGTGTCGCTGCTGTTCGCGACCGCGGCCCAGCTCGCTCCGCCGCCGCTGGCGAAGCTCGCCATCGACGAGGGGATCACCCCGCGCGACACGCGGACGCTGACGCTCGTCGTCATCGCCTTCCTCGTCACCGCGGTGATCTACTGGGGGGCCTCCTACGCCCAGACCTATCTCGTGGGGTGGGTCGGCCAGCGCTCCCTGCAGGACCTGCGGGTGCAGATCTTCACCCACCTGCAGACCCAGTCGGTGGGCTTCTACTCGCGCCGGCAGGCGGGCGTGCTGATCTCGCGCCTGACCAACGACGTCCAGGCGCTCGACCAGCTCGTCTCCGACGGGATCGTGACGCTGTTCGGCTCGACGCTCACGCTGGTCGGGACCGCGGCGATCCTCGTGCTCCTCGACGCCGAGCTCGCGCTGCTGACGTTCCTCGTGTTCCCGATCCTCGCGCTCGGCTCGCTCGTGTTCCGGATCGTCTCCGCCGACGCCTACCGCGCGACGCGCGAGAAGGTCGCGCTGATCACCGCCTACCTGCAGGAGTCGCTGTCGGGCATCCGCGTCGTGCGGTCGTTCGCCCAGGAGCCGCGGCACGAACGGGCCTTCGCCGGGCTCAACGAGGACAACCGCGAAGCCAACATGAAGACGGTCTACCTCAACGCCGCCTACTTCCCGGGCGTCGAGCTGCTGTCGGGCGTGGCGACGGCGGGCATCCTCTTCTACGGCGGGCTGCAGGCGCTCCAGGGCGAGGTGACGGTCGGCGTGCTGGTCGCCTTCATCGCCGCGCTGAACAACTTCTTCGACCCCATCCAGTCGCTCTCGCAGCTCTACACGACCTACCAGGCGGGGATGGCGGCGCTCGACAAGATCTTCGCGCTGCTCGACGAGGAGCCCGACCTCGTCGACCGCCCGGGCGCCCTCGAGCTGCCGCGCCTGCGGGGCGAGATCCTCTTCGAGGACGTCTCCTTCGCCTACGGGCACGAGCGCGACGGGCACCTCGAGTACGCGCTGCGCGACGTCACGCTGCACGTGCCGCCCGGCCAGACGGTCGCGCTGGTGGGCTCGACCGGCGCCGGCAAGTCGACCTTCGCCAAGCTCGCCGCGCGCTTCTACGACCCCACCGAGGGCCGCGTCGTCATCGACGGCCACGACCTGCGCGACGTGACGGCCCGGTCCCTGCGCTCCCAGATGGGGATCGTGCCCCAGGAGGCCTTCCTGTTCAGCGGCACGATCGGCGAGAACATCGCCTTCGGTCGCCCGGGCGCGACCGCCGAGGAGGTCGAGGCCGCCGCGCGCGCGGTCGGCGCGCACGACTTCATCGCCGGCCTCGAGGCCGGCTACGAGACCGAGACCGGCGAGCGCGGCGCCCAGCTCTCCGCCGGCCAGCGCCAGCTCGTCGCGTTCGCCCGCGCGCTGATCGCCGACCCCCGCATCCTCGTGCTCGACGAGGCGACCTCGAACGTCGACATCCACACCGAGAGCCGGATCGAGGCGGGCCTCCGGCGCCTGCTGGCCGGGCGGACCGCGATCGTCATCGCCCACCGGCTGTCGACGATCCAGGGCGCCGGGAGGATCGTCGTCCTCGACCACGGCGGGATCGTCGAGCAGGGCACCCACGAGGAGCTGCTCGCGGCCGAGGGCGCCTACTGGCGGCTGTACCGCGACTGGGCCGAGCAGGCGGCCGCCTGACGCTAGAGACCGGCGGCGCGCAGCAGCGCGGCGGTGGCGCCCGCGGCGAGCACGACGACGAGCAGGGGCGCCCGGCGCCAGACCAGCGCGCCGGCGACGAGGAGCGCCGGCACGCGCGGGTCGAGCACTACGTGGCCGCCCTCGCCGAGGGTCTGCACGGCGATGAGCCCCGCGATGACGGGGACGACGACCACCTCGAGCCGCGCGCTCACCCCGTCGCCCTCCGGCGCCCGCCGCGCGGCGAGCGCGCCGGCCATCTTCAGCGCGTAGGCCGCGCCGCACAGCGCGATGACCGCCGCCCAGCTCACGGCCGCGCCCCGCGGACGAGCAGCGGGACCGCGGCGAGCGCGGCCGCCATGACCGGCACGCCCGCCGGCGCGACGCCGAGCAGCAGCACCGCGATGGCCGCGCCCGCGATCGCCGCGCCGAGCGCGCCGCGCGTGCGGACCTGCGGGACGAGGAGCGCGAGGAACACCGCCGGGAAGACGGCGTCCAGGCCGACCGACCGCGGGTCGCCGAGGACGCCGCCCGCCAGCGCCCCGGCGAGGGTGCCGGCGTTCCAGCAGGCGAAGATCGCCGCCGCGGTCAGCACGAAGCCCCGGCGCCGGTCGGCCGGGTCGCGCTGCGCGTGCGCCATCGCGGTCGACTCGTCGATGACGAGGTGAGCGTCGAGCGCGCGCCGCCATCGCCCCCTGCCCAGGACCGGGCCGAGGCTGAGCGCGTAGATGCCGTTGCGCGCGGCCAGCAGCGCGGCGGGCGCCAGCGCGGCGGCGACGCCGCCGCCGGCCCCCATCACCGAGACGAACGTGAACTGCGACGCCCCGGTGAACGCCACGAGCGACATGACGCAGGTCTGGACGACGCTGAACCCCGCCGCCACCGACAGCACGCCGAACGACACGGCGTACACGCCCGTGGCGACGCCGATGGAGAGGGCATCGCGGAGGACACGATCGTGCACGTCCGCCATGATGGCGCGCAAACGGCGGCACGGGCTGCCGAGTTGTGGTGCTCTCCGCCGTCCTCTGGCAAGATCATCGCGTGGATCGCACCGATCGCACAATAATCGACGAGCTGCAGCGGGACGCCCGTCTCTCCAACGTCGACCTGGCCGATCGCGTGAACCTCTCGCCGTCGGCGTGCCTGCGGCGCGTGCGCGCGCTCGAGGGCGCCGGCGTGATCCGCGGCTACCACGCCGACGTCGACCCCGCCGCCGTCGGGCGCGAGTTCGAGGTCGAGGTGATGATCGAGCTCACGCACAAGGACCGCGCGACCGTCGAGGCGTTCGAGCGGCGCATCGCCGGCATGGACGCCGTCCTCGAGTGCCGGCGCATGTTCGGGGTCCCCGACTACCTCGTGCGGGTCGCCGTCGAGGACACCGCGGCCTACGAGGCGTTCTACATGAACGAGCTGGCAGAGCTGCCCGGCATCGGCCGCGTCAGCTCGCAGTTCACCATGAAGCTCGTCAAGGGCGGCGCGCCACACTCATGAAGCGAGCGGCGACTGCGGGGCAGGGACTCGAACCCCGATAACCAGCTCCAGAGGCTGGCGTCTTGCCATTAGACGACCCCGCAACGGTGCGTCGGAGGGCACAGGGTAGCGATGACGGGCGGCTCCCGCCCCACCCGCGGGCACGCCCGTTTGTCCGTGCTCTGACTGCCCTTCCGACCTCCTACTTCCCGGGAACCCGCACCACGCCGTACAAATGGTGGACAGTTGTGCATGTGGCAGTCGTCACCCCCTTTGTGGATCGAATTCGAGCGCTAACCTTTGGAGAAGGGTGCGGGAGGTCCTTGTTGGCGCAGTTGCGCTGTCCTGAAGTGATTGTTGACGTCGGCCGTGGAAGCGACGTCCGTCGCCGCACCGCAGTGTCGGAGCGAGCAACGCACGGAAGGAGACGTCTGCATGCCAGAGGCAGGCTGCGGCTCAATCCAACTGCTCCACGCGGATCCTGAGCTCGCGCGGGGCCTTGACAGCCGGCGCGCCAAAGAGGCCGGCGAGCGGATCTACGCGCGCTGGTTCGACGTTCCGCGCGGGCGCTGGCTGCCGAGCACTTCACTCGCCAACGGCACCCAGCCGATCGGGCTGCTGGTGGTCGACGGCATGCTCGTGCGCGAGGCCACCGTCGGCGACCATCCGTGCGCCGAGCTGCTCGGCCCCGGCGACCTGCTGCGGGCCTGGGACGACGTGGAGGCCGAGGTGCTGCTGCCGCGCTCGATCGAGTGGCACGCGCTGAGCAGCGCGCGGCTGATCGTGGTCGACACCGCGCTGGCGGTCCGCGCGGCGCAGTGGCCGGAGGTCCTCGCCGCGCTGCTGGACCGCTCCGTGCGCCGCGCCGAGCGCCTCGGGGTCATGCAGGCGATCACGCACCTCACCCGCGTCGACGACCGCCTGCTCGCGCTGCTCTGGGCGCTGGCCGAGCGCTGGGGCCGCGTCGTGCCCGGCGGCGTCCTGGTCTCGCTGCGCCTGCCCCACCGCACGCTCGCGGGGATGGTCGGCGCGCGGCGCCCCTCGGTGACCACCGCGCTCGGCCATCTGATGAACCGCGGGCAGATCGAGCGCCGGGCCGACGGCGCCTGGATCCTGCGCGGCGCCCCGCCCGAGGCCCGGCCGCTCCCGGCGACGGACGCCGAGCCGTTGCCGATGCCGCGCCAGATCGAGGTCTGAGCCTTCGCCTCGCGCCGGGCTCAGGCATCATCAAGGGCTTCGGCCAATGGGGAAGGAGTCGCCATGACTCACGCGCGCAGCGGGGATCCCTCCGATGCGGGAGAAGTGCACAGCGGTCGCCCGGCGCTTGACGGCGCCACGCGCTCGGCGATCTCCCAGGCGATGACCAGCATCCACGCCGAGTACTACGGCAAGGGTGCCACCCAGGCCAAGACGTACGCGTTCGACAACCTCATCGTGTGCGTGCTGCGCGACGTGTTCACCACCGTCGAGCGGACGCTGATCGACGTCGAGCGCGCCGAGACCGTGCGCGAGGTGCGCACCACCTTCCAGCACACGCTCGAGACGACGTTCATCTCGGCGGTCGAGCGGCTCACCGGGCGCAAGGTCAGCTCGTTCATGTCGCAGATCGACCCGGCGCAGGACCTCGCGATCGAGGTGTTCCTGCTCGAGCCGCGCCAGGACGAGCGCCCGGACCTCGCCAGCTGACCAGGCCCGCCGGGCGGGCGCGCCTGATCAGCCGCGCCCGTCGGCGACGAACTGGCGGGTGATGTCCTCCTCGAGGCCGGGGTCGAGCACGACCAGCACCTCGTCGCCCGCCTCCACCACGGTGTCGGCCTTCGGCACGAAGCCGTTGCCGTCGCGCAGCACCGAGATCACCAGCGAGCCCTCGGGGAGCATCAGCTCGGCGACCCGCCGGCCGGCGACCGGCGCGCCCTCGGCGACCTCGAGCTCGATGATCTCGAGACGCTCCTCGGGCAGGTCGAGCAGGTGGACGAGCCCGTAGCGCGGCACCTCGTGCTCGATCAGGCGCAGGATGAGGTCCGTGGCGGAGACGGCGGGCTGGATGTTGAGCAGCTTGAAGTGGGCGAGGTTCCGCGGGTTGTTGACGCGGGCGATGATCCGCTCGCAGAGGTACTTCTCCTTGGCCACCTGGCAGATCAGCAGGTTGTCCTCGTCGTCGCCGGTCACCGCCACGACGAGGTCGGCGCGCTGGATGCCCGCACGCTCGAGCACCCACAGCTCGGTCGCGTCGCCGTACTGCACGGCGTGCTCGAGCTCCTGCTCGACGGTCAGGTAGCGGCGGCGGTCCTGCTCGATGACCGTCACCTCGTCGCCGCGCTCGATCAGCTCGCGGGCGAGGTTCCAGCCGACCTTGCCGGCGCCGGCGACGATGACGTAGAGGGCGGCCATCGATCAGGTGCTGTGCAGCGCGGCCTGCTCGAGCTGCTCGATCGCGATCTGCGTCGGGCAGATCGTGTGCACGCCCTGCTCCGCGTACCACGCGGCGCGGCGCGGGTCGAGGACGCGGGCGATGACCCGCGGGACCTCGAAGCGGCGCTGGGCGATCTGGGACACCACCAGGTTGGTGTTGTCCCCGTTGGTGGAGGCGATGAACACCTGCGCCTCGTCGATCCCTGCCTCCACCAGCGCGTCGAGCTCCAGCGCCGTGCCGATCGTGAAGCGCCCGCCGGCCTCCTCCCACGAGCGGCCGAGCTCGATGTCCAGCCGCTCGTGCGAGAGCGGGTCCTCGTCGAGGACGGACACCACGTGACCCTCCCGCAGCGCGGTGGTGGCGACCGAGGAGCCGACGCGGCCGGCACCGACGACGAGCACGAACACGGCGCGGACTCTAGCGCCCGGCGGCCGCGCCGTCGTCGCCGGATCCCGCCCCCTGCGAGACCGCCGGTGGCGGCTCCGTCGACGGCGCCATCGGATCGCCCGCCGGCGGGGGCGCGAAGCGCTCCGTGGCCTCCGGGCGCTGCTCCACCGGGCCCACGGCGGGCGGCGCGGTGAGGATCACGCGGCACGGCGCCTTGTTGACCACGTAGCGCGTGGTCTCCCCCACGAACGTGTCGCGCAGCCCCTGCTTGCCGCCCAGCAGCGGCCCGCCGCGGAGGCGCGTGGGCTCCTCGGCGGCCAGCACGATCGCCTCGACGCCGCGGCGCTTGGCCTCGTGGACGATCGCCTCCCCGGCACGCCGCGCCCGCACCGAGGCCGTGGCGACCCGCACCCCCTCGTACTCCTCGCCCACGGCGCGCGCGCGGGCCAGCGCGGCCTTCGCGCGCTTGAGCTCGCTCTCGGGCACCCGCGCGTTGATCGGCAGCGCCATCGGCACCTCGAACACCCACAGCGCCTCGATCGTGGCGCCCGACTCCTCGAGGTCGTCCTGCTCGCTGCCGGCCAGCCGCCCGGCGGTCTGCATGATGTCGTCGTCGAGCGGCGTGCCGAGGACGGGGACGAGGATCGACCCGTACTCGACGTCGAGCGCCCCGATGTGGGTGAGCGCCCTCTCCGGCACCGTCACGCGCGTGAAGACGGGCTTGCCGTCGTACCGGCGGTAGGAGACGTAGAGCGCCACGCCGGCCACGAGCCACGGCAGGCCGAACAGGGCCGCGGACTTGTGCAGGAGCAGCACGCACACGAAGCTCGCCGCCGACACGACGGCCCCGACGGCGGCGGGCACCGGCAGCTCGGCCCCGCCGACCTTCACGTTGAGCGGCATCTTGTACGGCCGGTCGCGCGTCGGCTCGCGCCAGCGGAGCACGCACACGCCGACCGTCACGAGCACGAAGGCGATCGTCGCCCCGAACGCGTAGATGCCGGCCAGGAGCTCGAGGTCCGAGGGGATCAGCAGCGCGACGGCGACGAGCGTGCCGCCCGCGATCACCACGACCGGCGTGGAGTAGCGCGGGTGCAGCCGGCCCGCCGTCGAGGGGATCTGGCGGTTGAGCGCGAGCGAGTAGCCGATCCGCGAGAGCCCCAGCATCGCCGCGTTGCAGGCGCCGAACAGCACCACCACCGCGAACGCGGCCGTCAGGTAGGTCAGCGGCTCGCGCAGCCAGGCCTCGTCGAAGGCCCGCACGACGCCGAGCATCGGGGCGTCGACCGACACGCCGGGCCGCAGCCCGCCGTCGCCGGGCAGCGTGCTGGCCGCCACCAGCCCGATGCCGATGTAGGGGACGACCGCGGCGGGCACGCGCGCCGAGATCAGCCGCTTGAGGCCCCGCCGCCCGATCGCGACCTCGCCCGCCAGCCCGGAGGACGCGTCGAGGCCGGTGAACGCCACGATCGCGAGCGTGAAGGCGAACAGCACGCCGCTGAGCGAGGGCGCCCCCGCCACGCTCGACGGGTCGGTGATGACCCGCGGCTCGAGCAGCAGGGCGAGGCCCAGCACGACGATCACCATCTGCAGCAGCAGGTCGGCCAGCACGAACAGCGACGCCCGCTCGTAGCGCGTGGGCCCGCCGCCGCGGACCTGCATGACCGCCACGACCAGGACGATCGCCACCCCGGTGAGGATCTCCGGCAGGCCCGTGGCCAGCGGCTCGTAGAACGCGGCGGCGTAGTCGGCGGCCGCGAACGCCGTGATCGCGATCAGGATCAGGTAGTCGAGCAGGATCGCCCAGCCCGCCACGAAGCTCCACAGCTCGTTGAACGCGTAGCGCGCGATCACGGTCGCCCCGCCGCGCTCCTGGTGCAGCGACGCCCCCTCGACGTAGGTGAGCATGAGCAGGACGAAGAAGCCCGCCGCGGCCGCGTACACGACCCACGTGAGCCCCAGGGCGTTCTGGGCGACCAGCCCGAGGATGAAGTAGATCGACGCCCCGATGAAGCCCTGGACGATCCCGAACAGGGCGGGCGAGCCGAGCCACCGGCGCAGGATCGGCGGGGCGTCGAGGTGGATCGCCTTGGGCGGCTCGACCTTGGGCGGCGTGACGCTCATCGCCGGCGCTCCGCCCACAGCCGGCCCGCGCCGGCGAGGATGAACAGCACGCCGAAGACGACGCCGGTCGCCAGCGGCCCGCCGCCGCGGGTGAGCGTCTGCAGCAGCAGCAGCACGCCGATCGCGACCATCACACCCGAGAGCACGCGGGTGGCGAGGAGCATCAGACCCTCGCCTTCTCGGTGAGCCGCCGCTTGGGCTTCGCGGGCGGCGTCGTCTCGATGATCACCCGGCACGGGCGCTCGGTCAGCACCGTCTCGAGCGTCTTGCCGAACAGCGACGCACCGTCGATGCGCCGCGGGAGCGTCATGACGACCGCGGCGGCGCGCATGTCGACGGCCTCCTCGATGATGCGCCGGCCCGCCTGGCCCGCGCGGACCTTCTCCACGTGGCCGGTCACGCGCCGCCCGCCCTGCACCCGCGCCTGCTCGATGATCGACTGCGCGGCGGCCTCCTCGGCCCGCACCGGCGCGTCGATCGGGAGCGAGTTGGGCACGGTGATGGTGACCAGCACGTGGATGCCGCGCTGCTTGCGTGCGGCGAGGCGCGCCGCGGTGGCGATCGTCTGCGGGTCGTAGCTGTCGTCGCCGACGTGCACGAGCACCGAGTCGTACTCCGCCTCGTGGTCGACCACCGGCTGCGGGATCGCGACCTTGTGCGTGGAGGTGAGGTCCAGCCCCAGGCTGCGCCGGTAGAGCATGTAGACGATGACCCCGAGGATCAGCCAGGCGGTCCCGGCGATCGCCACCGCCGGGTGCAGCGCGGTCACGACGACGAACGCGGCCGCCGTGCCCAGCCCGCCGACGAGCGCGAACAACGGCAGGTCGTAGTCCCCGATGCGGACGTTGCCGGGCCCGCGGTAGGGGCGCGGGAAGTCGGGCTGGCTCGCCCGCAGGCGGATCACCGAGACGTGCGCGATCGTGAACGAGAGCATCGCGCCGAACGCGTACATGTTGCCGAGGAACTCCGCCTGGCCCGGGAGGATCGTGAGCATGGCGACGCCGCCGAAGACGAGGATCCCGATCCACGGCGTGCGGTAGCGCGGGTGCAGACGGCGCAGCCCGTCGGGCAGCTGGCGGTGGATGCCCATCGAGTAGACGAGCCGCGAGACGCCGATGATCCCGGCGTTGGTGGCGATGAAGAGGATCGTCGCCGCCAGCAGGCCGACGTAGAGCTCGCCCGGCGCCTGCAGGGGGCCGAGGTCGATCTGCTTGACCACCCCCAGGATCGGGTCGCCCGCGTACCCGCCCTGCTCCTCGCTGAGGCCGAGCAGCGTCTGGTACTCCCCCGTGCGCTGGTTGAAGCTCACGGGCAGCGCGGAGAGCGCGACCGCCGGCAGCGTGAAGTAGATCGCGAACACCGCGAGGCGCACGCGGGCGATCGCGGCCGGGATCGTCTTGGCCTCCTCGCGCGCCTCCTCGGCCATGTTGGAGATCGTCTCGATCCCGGTGTAGGCGATCATGCCGATGGGGATCGCGAGGATGAAGTCCTTCCACGTCGGCGCGACCCCGAGGATCACGTTGTTCACGAGCGTGTCGGGGGACAGCACGAGGATCGCGCCGATCAGCACGAGCAGCAGCTGGGTGAGGAAGTCGGTGACCGCGAGGAGGACGTTCACCCCGGCCGACTCCTTGGCGCCGAACACGTTGATCGCGCACAGCGCCGCGATCACGAGGATCCCGAAGATGATGTCCCCGGGCGGGCCGCGCAGGGCCTCCCAGAACAGCCCGCCGAGGTAGTGCGGCACGAAGAAGGCCGAGATCGCGACCGTGATGATGTAGTTGAGCATCTGGCCCCATGCCGCGAAGAACGAGGCGAACTCGTTGAACGCCCGGCGGGCGAAGCTCGACGAGCCGCCCGCCTCGGGGTACATCGCGGTGGCCTCCGCGTACGTCGCGGCCGTGCAGTAGAAGAAGAAGCCGGTGATCACGAACACGACCGGCGTGAGCCCGAGCGCGAAGGACGCCACGAGGCCCAGCGCGTAGTAGATCGACGACCCGACGTTGCCGTAGGCCGTGGCGAAGAGGGCGTTGACCCCGAGCACCCGCTCGAGGCCTTCGAGTCGGCGTCTCGCCATGCGTCGGCGCGATTGTAGGCTCGCCGCCCCACCGGCCCCGCAGGGGGTCGTGCGGCGGCGGGACCGTCCTCGCGATTCAGGCCTCGGCGGGCAGGACGACCAGGGCGATGACGGCCAGATGCAGGGCCGCCGCGGCGATCACGAGCGCGTGGAAGATCTCGTGGTAGCCGAAGCTCCGCGGCCACGGATCGGGGCGGCGGAGGGCGTAGACGACGGCCCCGAGGGTGTAGAGCACCCCGCCGGCCGCGACCAGCGTGACGCTCCAGCCGAGCTCGGAGATCAGCGTCGGCGCGCACAGCACGGCGAGCCAGCCGAGCGCGATGTAGGCGGCCACCCCGAGCCAGCGCGGCGCCCGCGTCCACACGAGCTCGCGTGCGATCCCCGCCAGCGCGCCGGCCCACACCGCGATCAGCAGCCCGGTGCCCAGCGGCCCGGAGACCACCAGCAGCGCGAACGGCGTGTACGTGCCGGCGATGAAGACGAAGATGGCGGCATGGTCGGCGCGGCGCATCCACAGCCGGGCGCGAGGGCTGCGCCACTCCACGCGGTGGTAGGTCGCGCTGATGGTGAACAGCGTCGTGATGCTCAGCGCGTAGACGAGCGCCCCGAGCGCGGCGCGCAGCGTCGGCGCCGTCACCACCAGCACGACGCCCACCGCGGCGGCGGCCACCGCCGCCCACTGATGCGAGTGGCCCCGCCAGCGGGGCCGAGCGGTGCTGTCGCTCTGCATCATCGGCTCGCCTCAGCGTACCGTCCGGGTCATGGCGACTTCACCCCCCAGCCGGCCCCGGTGCACGACGAGCCTGCGAGCGGGTAGGCACGCCGCGTGACCCGTCGCGGCGTCCTCGCGCTCGACCTCGGCTCCTCGTCGGTCCGCGCCGGCCTCGTGGGCGCCGACGGCGAGCTGCTGGTGGCCGGCGTCCGCCGGCCGTACCGGCTCGAGACGGCCGCGGACGGCCGCAGCCAGGTCGACGCCGACGAGCTCGTCCGCCTGCTGGCGAGCGCGATCGACGAGGCGCTGGCCGTCATGCCGCCCGGGCTGGAGCTCGCGGGCGTGGCGATGAGCACGATGTGGCACTCGGTGTGCGGCGTCGACCGCTACGGCCGGGCGACCACCCCGGTGCTCACCTGGGCGGACCGGAGGGCGTCGCAGGACGCGCGCGACCTGCGGGAGCGGATCGACGAGCGCGCCTTCCACCGCCGCACGGGCTGCACGCTGCATCCGAGCTACCTGCCGGCGCGGCTGCGCTGGCTGGCGCGCACGCAGCCGGGGGTCGTCGAGCGCACCGCGGGCTGGGTCTCCCCCGGCGAGTATGCGCTGCTGCGGTTCTGCGGCGCCGCGCGCGTGAGCACCTCGATGGCCTCGGGGACCGGGCTGCTGGACCTGCGCCGCGACGACTGGGACGCGGAGGCCCTCGGCGCCGCCGGCATCGACGCGTGGCACCTCGCCGAGCTCTCCGACGCGCCGCTCGACGGGCTCCGCGGGGACTGGGCGACGCGCTGGCCCGCGCTGACGCGGCTGCCGTGGTTCCCGGCCGTCGGGGACGGCGCGTGCTCGAACCTCGGCTGCGGCGCCCTCGGCACCGGGCGGGCGGCGCTCATGGTGGGGACCAGCGGCGCGCTGCGGGTGGCGTGGCGCGGCGAGGCGGTGGACCCGCCCGAGGGCCTGTGGTGCTACCGCGCGGGCGGCGGGCGCTTCGTGATGGGCGGCGCGCTGTCGAACGGCGGCAACGTGGCGGGCTGGGTGCGCGACACGCTGCGCCTGCCCGGCGACGACCTCGACGCCGCCGAGGCCGCGATCGCGGGGATGACGCCGCTCGCGACGGGGCTCACCGTGCTGCCGCTGCTCGCCGGCGAGCGCGGCCCGGGCTACGCCGACGACGCGCGCGGAGCGGTCGCGGGCCTCTCGCTCGCCACCACGCCGCTCGACCTGCTGCGCGCCACGCTGGAGGGCGTGGCCATGCGCTTCGCCCTCGTCTCGGATCTGCTCGAGGGCGCGCTGCCGGGCACCGACGAGATCCTCGCCACGGGCGCCGGCATGCGCCGCTCGCCCGCGTGGCGGCAGATCATGGCCGACGCCCTCGGCCGCCCGGTCACCGAGTCGCTCGTCGACGAGGCCTCCACGCGGGGCGCGGGGCTGCTCGCGCTCGAGGCGCTGGGGGAGATCGAGTCCGTCGAGAGCGTCGGCGCGCCGGCGGGGGCGACGCTCGCCCCCGACCCTCAGCGCCATGCCGCCTACCGCGAGGCCATGGAGCGCCAGGCGGCGCTCTACGACCTCACGGTGGGAGGCTGAGGCCGCGTCCGCAGCGTGGCCGCGGCCACGACCCCGCCGACGATCAGCAGCGGCAGGACGGGGAGGGCGTAGCGCGGCTTTGCCACGAAGACGGCGTGGACGAGCATGCTCGCGAGCACGAGCGCCGCGACCACGCCCAGCAGCGGCACGCGCCGCAGGGCCAGTCCGGCCAGGACGAGCGCGAGGCAGGCCGTCACGAGCACGGCGTGGTACACGCGCGTCGCCCGCTGCGCGTGCGGTGATCCGGCCCGGCTCGAGACCCACCAGGTCCGCCGCGCCTTCGCGAGCATCATCCCCGCGAAGGCGCCGGGCCGGCGGAGCGCGTAGCGGCGCAGGTTCTCGCCCGCCTCGGCGCGCAGCGCCCGCGACATGGGCAGCCCCGGCCGGCGCTCGGCGACGAGCGCGAGCACGAGCGGACCCTCGATCCGCCCGTCGGGACGGCCGCGCTGGGACGGGAAGCGCGCGCGCACGGCGTCGCCCAGGTGCCGCTTCATCCCGAGCGTCGTCCCGTCGCCCGGCAGGTAGGTGCCCACGAACAGCGCCGCGCCGTCGCCCTCGGTGACGGCGACGAGGTGCCCCATGCGGCTCGAGGTGTAGGCGACCCACGGGGCGAGGGCGAGCGCGAAGCCGGCCAGCAGCGCGCCGCCCGCGGCCGCCGCGCGCCGCGGGCCGGCGGTGCGCCACAGCGCGAGGACCACGACCGCGGCCACGAGCGGCGGCGCGGGCAGCAGGTCGGTGCGGGTCAGGACGGTGCCGGCGAACAGGACGCCGGCGAGCGCGTAGAAGCGCAGCCGGCCGTCGCGCAGCGCCCACGTGAGGGCCAGCACGCCGCTCGCCAGCAGCAGAGCGCCCAGCGGCTCGGAGAGCAGCGCCCCGGTGACGGTGACGAGCGGCGGATAGACGGCCACGAGCGCCGCCGCGACGAGGCCCGCCACCGGTCCGGCCGCGAGCGCGGCGATCGCGAAGCAGACCGCGATCAGCGCCGTCCCGACCAGCGCCTGCAGCCAGTAGGCGAGGCGCAGGCCGGGGTCGCCGGGGTCCACGCGGGCGGCGGCCGAGAACAGCGCGGGCGCGCCCGGCGGCCAGTGCAGGGGCTGCCGGAGCCCCGACTCCCGGTCACCGTAGGTGCCGCGCGCCAGGCTGAAGGCCAGCGCCGTGTAGGAGCGCTCGTCGCCGGACCGCGGGCCTCCGCCCGGGTGCGCCGCGACCTCGGCCCGGAGCGCGCCGCCGACGAGGAGGATCGCGGCGAGCGCGAGCCCCACGCGGGCGCGCGCCGGGACCCGCTTCACCGGCGCCGGAACGGTCATCCGGCGCAAAGTACACCAAAGTAGTCGAGAAACCGGCTCCCGGGCCGGTCCGGCCTGGGCGGCCCGGCCTACGCGCGCTTCAGGCGATCAGCGGGATGATCAGGATCGCGACGATGTTGGCGACCTTGATCATCGGGTTGATGGCGGGCCCGGCGGTGTCCTTGAAGGGGTCGCCGACCGTGTCGCCCGTGACCGACGCGGCATGCGCCTCGGAGCCCTTGCCGCCGAACGCGCCGTCCTCGATCAGCTTCTTGGCGTTGTCCCACGCGCCGCCGCCGGCGGTCATCAGGATGGCCATGAACAGGCCGACCACGATCACGCCGATGAGCAGCCCGCCGAGCGCCTTGACCGACAGGATCCCGACGACCAGCGTGAAGACGATCGGGATCAGCGACGGCAGGATCATCTCCTTCTGCGCGGCCTTGGTCACGAGGTCCACGCAGCGGGCGTAGTCGGGCCGCTCGGTGCCCTCCATGATCCCCGGCTTCTCGCGGAACTGGCGGCGCACCTCCTCGACCACCGCGCCGCCCGCGCGCCCCACGGCCTCCATCGACAGCGCGGCGAACAGGCACACCATGAGCCCGCCGAGCAGCAGCCCGATCAGCACCTCGGGGTCGTTGATGAGGAACGCGATGGGCCGCTCGCCCGCCTTGGCGAGCTCCTCGTTGAGCTCGATCTGGAAGGCCGCGAACAGCACGAGCGCCGCCAGCGCGGCCGAGCCGATCGCGTAGCCCTTGGTGACGGCCTTGGTCGTGTTGCCGACGGCGTCGAGCGGGTCGGTCACGTTGCGCACCGACTCGGGCATGTCGGCCATCTCCGCGATGCCGCCCGCGTTGTCGGTGATCGGCCCGAAGGCGTCCAGGGCGACGATCAGCCCGGTCAGCGAGAGCTGCGCCATCACCGCGACGCCGATGCCGTAGATGCCGGCCAGCTCGTGCGCGCCGAGGATGCCGAAGCAGATGACGAGGGCGGGCAGCGCGGTCGACTGCAGGCCCTGCGCGAGCCCCTGGATGATGTTGGTCGCGTGGCCGGTGACGGAGGCGCGCGCGGTGCTCTTGACCGGTGCGAAGCGCGTCGAGGTGTAGTAGTCGGTGATCACGAACAGCAGCGCGGTCACCACGAGCCCGATCAACGAGCACAGGTAGAGGTCGGTGACGCTCGGCGCGGCGCCCCGAGCGGCGACGCGGTAGGCGAGGTCGTCCATCATCGCCGAGGTGACCGGATAGAAGAGGATCGCGGCGATGATGCCCGCGAGGATGATGCCCTGGTAGAGCGCGCGCTCGACGTTCCCGGAGCGCGACTTGACCGCGAAGGTGCCGATGATCGACGCGATGATCGACACGCCGCCGATCACGAGCGGGTAGAGGACCACCGCGGTCCCGTTGTCCTCGCTGAAGGTCAGGACGCCCAGCAGCATCACGGCCACCGCGGTGACCGCGTAGGTCTCGAACAGGTCCGCGGCCATACCGGCGCAGTCGCCGACGTTGTCGCCCACGTTGTCGGCGATGACCGCGGGGTTGCGCGGGTCGTCCTCGGGGATGCCGGCCTCGATCTTGCCGACGATGTCCGCCCCGACGTCGGCGCCCTTGGTGAAGATGCCGCCGCCGAGGCGGGCGAAGACGGAGATCAGCGAGCCGCCGAAGCCGAGCCCGACCAGGGCGTCCACGGCCTCCTTGCGGTCGATGCCGAAGGCCCACGTGAGCAGGCCGTAGTAGGCCGCCACGCCGATCAGCGCGAGGCCGACGACCAGCAGTCCGGTGACCGCGCCGCCGCGGAAGGCGACGTCGAGCGCGGGGCCGAGGCCGCCGCGAGCGGCCTCCGCCACGCGCGCGTTGGCGCGCACCGAGACGTTCATTCCGAGGAACCCGGCCGATCCCGACAGCACGCCGCCGATCAGGAAGCCGATCGCCACCTCGATGCTCTGGAGCGGGATCAGCGCGACGAACAGGACGACGCCGACGAGCGCGATCGTCGTGTACTGGCGCCGGAGGTAGGCCGAGGCGCCTTCCTGCACCGCGGCCGACAGCGAGCGCATCGTCTCGTTGCCCGGCGACAGCGCCAGCAGCGCACGGCTCGTCACCAGGCCGTAGGCGACTGCGCACGCGGCGCACACGAGCGCGACGATGACGCCGTAGTCGGTCAGGAAGTTGGACAAGGGAACCCCTCTGAAATCAGGTTGCGGCCGCCGCGCGGCACGCGCAGCGGGCGGGCGGCTTTTACGACAACAGCGAAGCGGCAGCCAACAGGGCTGCCGCCGCGAGCGGGGCAGTCTACCGTGGCGCCCGGCGGACGGAGTCCTCGCCTAGCGGCTCGGACTCTGGGAGTTCGGCCACGCCCCGCGCCTGACCCCCCACGTCCGTTGGGCCGAACTCCCGCCCGTGGCGTTTCGGTCGCCGCTCCTCACTGGCCGGGCACCCAGAGGCGGCCAGATCGCTGGGCCGGACCGGGCTCGCCGGTGCGCGGCGCCTCGCCCTCGGACTCGGCGGCCGGCTCCTGCGGGGCGTCGGGCTCCGGCGAGGCGGGCTCCGCGGGGGCGGGCTCCTGTCCCGCGGCCTGCGCATAGAGCATCTGCAGCCGCGACAGCGTGTCGCGCACCGGGCCGAGCTTGTCGCCGTGGCGCGCCTCGACCAGCGGCAGCAGCGCGCGGGCGCCCTCGATCGCCTGGCGCACCTGCTCGAGGTCGGGCGGCGGGCCCTCGCCCGGCGAGGCGCCGAGGCCCGCCTTGCGGGCACCGAGGTTCAGGAGGCTGACGATCGTCTGCAGGAGGACGTCGTCGACCGTGATCCGGTCCATCTCGGCCTCGAGCGCCCTCAGCTCCTCCTCGGAGAGCTGCGGCCGGCCGGCCTCGTTCGGCGGAATGCGATCGCTCATGGGACGGTCTCCTCGTCGTGCTCGTAGAAGGTCGCCTGGGTGGCTCTCACGGTCTCGGAGTAGACCTCGGCGGGCGTGGCACCAGCGTCGATCGCGCGCCGCTGGCGCTGGGCCCCGTTGAGGTCGGCGAAGCTCACGTCCGCCCCGGTCCACGCCCGCAGCCGGTCCACGATCTCGTTGGCCGGGTACTCGTCGATGCGCCGGGCCTCCAGATCGAGCATCCGCCCGTCGAGCCCGTAGCGGATCGCCCGCCACATGTTCTCCTCGATCAGGCGGCCGGGCAGGTCCGGCGGCGTCTCCCCCGCGTCCACCTCGCGGGCCGCCTGGGCGACGCAGGCGGCGATCAGGGTCGCGAGCGCGTCGGACTCGGGGCCGGTGGCCTGCGCGTCGCACACGCGGACCTCGACCGTGCCGAAGCTGTGGTGCGGACGGACCGACCACCACAGCTGCGTGAACTCCACGATCGAGCCGGTGCGGATCAGCAGGTCGACGTACTCCTCCCACGCGGCCCAGGAGCCGAACGCGTCCGGCACGCCGCAGCGGGGAAAGGACTTCGTGAAGGTCTGGGTGCGGGCGGAGTGCAGCCCGGAGTCGCGGCAGTCGACGTAGGGCGAGTTGGCCGACAGCGGCGAGCAGCAGCGGCAGCACGGGGCGCAGCCGGTCGCAGACGCGGACGGCGCGGTCGGGCCCCTGGACGCCGACGTGCACGTGCAGCGAGAACGTGTTGTTGCGCCACGCCACGTACTTCAGGCCGTCCTCGACCCGGTGGTAGTGGTCGGTGTCGATGATGTGCTGGTCGCGGTAGTCGGAGAGCGGATGGGTGCCGGTCGACCCGAGCGCGACGCCGTTCCGGGCCGCCAGGTGGAAGAGGCGGCGCCGGGCGTCGGCCTGGCGGCGCAGCGCGTCGGCGATGTCGGCCCCGCCGCCCGACCGGATCTCGATCTCCGAGGAGATCAGCTCGCCGGAGATCGACTCCGCCAGCACCGGGTCGGCCATCCCGGCCTCGCGCAGGGTCTCGAAGGCGGGGACCAGCTCGAGGGTCTCGGGATCGAGCAGGGCGAACTCCTCCTCGAGCCCGACCGTCAAGTCGGTCGAAGCATCGAACGTCTCACGCGCGATGGCGAGGTCGATCACGTCGCGGTTCTAGGTGAGGTAGAAGTAGAGCGCGTACAGCAGGTCGACCGCGGGGCTCGAGGTGTGGACGGTCACCTCGGGTGGCACGTGCAGCAGGGCCTCTGAGTAGTTGAAGATGATCTTCACGCCCGCCTCGACCAGCGCGTCGGCGAGCTCCTGGGCGGCCTCGGTGGGGACGGCCAGCACCCCGACGACGATGTCCTCCTCCTCGACCACCTGCCGCAGGTCCGCGGGATGGCGCACGGTGGCGGACCCGACGCGCGAGCCGACCTTCCCGGCGTCGGTGTCGAACACCGCGACGACGCGGAAGCCGTGGTCGGCGAAGATGTCCGAGGACGCGATCGCCTGCCCGAGGTGGCCCGCCCCGAACAGCGCGATGTTGTGCTGCCCCGAGGTGCGCAGGATCTTGCGGATCTGCGACACCAGCGAGTCGACGTTGTAGCCCACCCCGCGCTTGCCGAACTTGCCGAAGCCGGACAGGTCGCGCCGGATCTGGGTCGAGTTGACGTGCGTGTACTCCGACAGCTCCTGCGAGGAGATCGTCTCCTTGCCCATCTTGCGGGCCTGGGTGAGGACCTGGAGGTAGCGGGAGAGGCGGGCGGCGACGCCGAGCGACAAGCGGTCGGACAGCGGACCCGCCGTTCCGTCGCCCTGCCCTCCGCGCGCGCCGGATCGTGTCGCGACGTCGCCGAAGCTCATGGGTCACTGCCACTCTAATGCGTCAGCCCGCGCACCGGCCCCGAGGCCGGTCCCCCAGGCGGGCCGCGAGCGCCTCCTCGTCGACGTAGAAGTCGAACAGCTCCTCGCCCTCGAGGCAGATCACCGGGATGCGCTCGAGGTAGGCCCGGTGGAGCGCGTCGTCGGCGGTGATGTCGCGCTCCTCGAGCCGGAAGGGGACCCGGGCGCGCACCCGTTCGAGCGCGGTCCGCGCCTCGTCGCACAGGTGGCAGCCGGGGCGGCCGTAGAGCGTCACGGTCCTCACCGGCGGAACGCCTCCGACGTCTGCGTGGTCGGCGTCTCCTGCCGCGGGCCGCGGGCGCGGGCGCTGAAGCGCAGCGGGCCGGGCGGGAGCCGGCCGAGCGTCGTGCGCGGCAGGCGGTAGGCGTACTCGGCGGGCAGCAGCTCGGTGGCGCCGCCGGTGGGCGTGAGGCGCCGGACCTCCTCCCCTCGCTGGTCGACCAGCAGGAGGTCGAGGCGCTCGGCCGCCTGCAGGCTCGTTCCGGCGCCCAGCGGGTCGCCGCGGTCGAACGCGCCGACCGTGAAGCGCACGCCCTCGACGCGCCCGCCGCTGCGGATCAGCTCCAGCGGGCCGACCGGGACGGGCGGCGGCTCGCCGGAGTCCAGGCGCCAGGGAGCCGACAGCAGCGGCCGCCCGGCGGGGTCGCGGGCGACGAGCCGGCCGAGCGCGAGGGCGCCCGCCGGCACGTCGACGGCGCTCACGCTGAGCGTCGTGGCGGCGCGCCCGCGCGGGCGCAGGGCGAGCGTGCGCGGGCTCGCCTGCACGCGCGCGCCCGGGTCCGCGGTGGCCTCGACGCCGATGCGCAGCACCTCCCGGCCGGCGTTCACGAGCCCGACGGGGAAGCTCACGGGCGGGCCGGTGCCCGGCCCGGGACCGAGCGGAGGCGTGCGCCGCGTGCCCAGGACCGGCTCGGCCGGCGGGCGGCGCAGGGCTCCCGCGCCGGCGCCCGCGACCGGGAGCGCAGGCGCGGGGTCGGCGGCGCCGGCCAGCGCGGCCCGCAGCCCGGCGGGGGTGTCGCCGGGCCGGGCGCGGGCCAGCCGCGCGGCCTCCGCGGCGGCGCGGGCCGCTGCCACCGACGTCCCGCCGGCCACGGCGGCGCCACCGCCGGCCTGCGCGGTCAGCGCGGCGCCGGGGGCCGCGAGGTCGGGCTTGACCGTCCCCGCCAGCGACGGGCCGCGGGCGCTGAACGGGGAGAGCCGCGGCGCCGGGCGCTCGGCGTCGCCCCCGGCTCCGGCCACGGGCGCGGCGAGCGGGCTGGGCCGGCCGGGCTGCGCCGTGGTGGGCGGGACCTCGACGGCGGCGCCCGCCGGCTCGGCCAGCACCGCCCGCGCCGCCGCGCCGGTCACGCCGAGGACCGGCGTGGCGACCCGGCCGGCGGGGATGGCGGGCAGCGGCCGTTCCCGCGGCTCGGCCAGCAGGACGGCGCGTGCGCCGGCCGCCCCCGCGGCGGCGGCCTGGGCCGCCGGGCGCTCCCCGGCGCGCACGACGGCGACGCGGCCCTGCAGGCGCGGCGCGCCGCGGCCGAGCAGGTCGCCCGGGTCCTCGGCGCGCACCGGGCCGGCGGTGCGCAGGCCCCGGGCCGGGAGCCCCACCGTGCCGACCGCCAGCTGCGCCGCGCGGACCTCCACATCGCCCGCGGTGAGCGTCACCCGGCCGACGGCGCCCGGCTCGGCGAGGGCGCCGACGGTCAGCGCGTCGCGAGCGGCGGCCGGCGAGCCGACGGTCCCCGACGGCGGGCGCGCCGCCCCCTCGTTGCCGGCGGGTGCGACGACGAGCGTGCCCACGTCCCCGGCGCCCCGGATCGCCTCCGCCTCCGGCGACGTCGCGAAGCCCGCGTACGGCGCGTTGACGCCGATCAGCGCGACCGGGACGTGGTCGTCGACGGCGCCGTCGCCATCGGGGTCGGCGGCGCGCTCGAGGCCCGCGAGCAGCGTGTCGGAGGTGGCGAGCTCCTCGGCGCCCGCCCGCCCGGCGGCGGAGCGCAGCCCGGCGACGCGGATCGGCATGACCCGCTCGCCGGCGGCGGCGAGCACGCCCGCGAGCGCGGTCCCGCTGCGCTCGGTCCGCCCGGGCGCGCGTGGGTCGCTGCCCGGCGCCGGGTCGCGGTCGCGATCCACGGCGTCGTAGCCGGGCGCCGTGCGCCCCCGCAGCCACGGGTGGGAGCCGTCGACGCCCGAGTCGAGCACGGCGACCGGGGCCTGGCCCTCCGGCGCCGGCGCGCTCGCCGGGCCGGTCGGGCGGGGATCCCCTACCGCCACCGGCTCGCCCGCCGCCGGGAAGAAGCGGCGCACCGGCTGGGCCCGCACGCCCAGGCTCGAGATGTCGGCGAGGTGCTCGGTCGCCACCGTCGCGGCGAAGCCGTTCCAGGTCCGCTCGAAGGAGACGACGTCCTGCAGCGGGACGCCGCGGGCGTCGAGCGCCGAGCGCAGCGCCCGCGCCTCGCTGCGCAGCGAGCGGACGTAGGCGCGCTGGGCGCCCGGGTCCAGCGGGCGCTCGGCGAGCACCTGCCCGAGCGACGGCCGCGGGAGCTCGACCAGCACACGCCGGCGCGCCCCCGCGGGCTCGCGCGGCGAGCGCCCGTCGTAGGGGACGGGATCGGCGAGCGCGGGACCGCCCACCCGCTCCGGGCCGCGCTCGCGCAGCGCCACCACGACGGCCGCGGCCGCCGCGAGCGCCACCACCGCCGACACGAGGAGCGTGGGCCGGCGTCCCCAGCGCGGGAGGCCCGCGAGGCGGGCGCGCAGGGCCGCGACCCGCCAGGCCACGAGTCAGGCGGCGCGCCGGGGCGCCGTCGCGTAGGCGTCCAGCTCGAGGTAGCCCGGGAACGGCACGGGCTCGACCCAGCGAGCCGCCGAGGCGATCATCGCCGCGTTGTCGGTGCACAGCTCGCGCGGCGGCACCTTGACCTCCACGCCGAGTCCCGCCGCTCGTTCGCGCAGTCTCGCGTTGGCCGCCACGCCGCCGCCGATGGCCAGCCGCGCGGGCGTGGCGTGCTCGGCCAGCGCCCGCTCCACCCGCCTCATCAGGGTCTCGACGATCGCGTGCTCGTAGGACGCCGCGAGGTCGGCCGCGCGGCGGCCTGCCTCCGCCTCGCCGAGGTCGCGGACGGTGTAGAGCAGCGCGGTCTTCAGCCCGGCGAAGGAGAAGTCGAGCGCCGGCACGCGCTGCGCGGTCGGGAACGCGAACGCGCCCGGGTCCCCCGATGCGGCCAGCCGCGAGAGCGCGGGCCCGCCGGGATAGCCGAGCCCGAGCAGGCGAGCGCCCTTGTCGAAGGCCTCGCCGGCGGCGTCGTCGAGCGTGCGCCCGATCACCTCGTAGCCGGCGTGCTCGGTGACGCGGGTGAGCAGCGTGTGGCCACCGGAGGCGATCAGGCACAGGAACGGCGGCTCGAAGGGGTCGGGCGCGAGGTAGTTCGCGGCCACGTGGCCCTGCAGGTGGTCGACCGGCGCCAGCGGCAGGCCGCGCGCGGCCGCCAGGCCCTTGGCGGTGGCCACGCCGACGAGCAGCGCGCCGACGAGCCCCGGGCCCTGCGTGACCGCCACGAGCTCGGCGTCGCCGAGCGAGGCGCCCGCGCGGGCGAGCGCGTCGTCGACCACGGCGTTGACCAGCTCGAGGTGGTGGCGCGAGGCGATCTCCGGCACGACGCCGCCGTAGCGGTCGTGGACGCCCTGCGAGGAGACCACGTTCGAGCGGATCGTGCCGTCGCGCTCGATCACGGCGGCGCACGTGTCGTCGCAGCTCGTCTCGAGCGCGAGGATCACGGCGCTTCAGGCGGCCGGCTCGGCCGGGACCGAGCGCGCGCCGGGCACGTCGTCGAGGCTGCCGCGCAGCGTGGCGGGCGTCCGCCACATGATCAGCGCGTCCTCCTGGTTGTCGGCGTAGTAGCGGCGCCGGACGCCCGCCCCGCGGAAGCCGAAGCGCGTGTAGAGCTCGATCGCGCCGCTGTTGGAGCGCCGCACCTCGAGGGTGTACTGGGCGGCGTCGTCGTCGACGCGCTCGAGCAGCCGCGTGATCAGCCCGGTGGCGACCCCGCGGCGCCGCCGGACGGGGTCGACCGCGACGTTCATCACGTGCCAGACGGTGTCGTAGCGCGAGCAGATCAGGTAGCCGGCGAGCTCGTCGTGCTCGACCGCCGCGAGGCAGATCCCCGACGGCTTGGAGAGCTCGAGCACGAACATCGCGAGCGACCACGGCGTGGTGAACGCGCGCCGCTCGATGGCGACGACCTGCGGGAGGTCGGCGTAGGTGAGCCGGCGGATCTCGAGCGTGGCGGGCGGGGCGGTCACGGGGAGGACTGTGGTCTTGCGTCCGGCTCGCGGTGGTAGTCCGGCAGGAGCGCGTCGCGATCGGCCGGCTCGCCCGCCGCGCCCAACCGGCACACCTGCTCGGCGCCGATTCGATGCGTGGGAGCGTCGTCCGCCGGGACCGCCGCGCCGGCCCCTTCGAGCTGCGCACGAAAGCGTACCGCTCCGTCCCCCACGGCCAGCACGGTCTCTGGCAGGCGCTCGAGGCGCCCCGCGAGCTCGGCCGGGTCGAGCGCGGCCGGAGCGAGCAGCGTGGCGCCCGCGGCGTCGTAGACGGCGGCGAACACCTCGCCGCGGCGCGCGTCGGTGACGGCGGCCACGGGCCGCCCGGCGGCGTCCGCGCCGGCCGCCAGCGCGCGCAGGGACGAGACCGGCACGAGGACGAGGCCGTGCGCCTGGGCGAGCGCCCGCGCGGTCGCGATCCCGATCCGCAGCCCGGTGAACCCGCCGGGCCCGACGCCGACCGCCAGGCGCCCGACCTCCGCCCAGCCGAGCCCCGCCTCGGCGAGCACCTCCGCGGCGAGCGAGAGCAGCCGCGGCTGATGGCCCGGCCGCTCGCCGGGCGCCGGGTCGTCGCGCGCCTCGAGCACGCGACCGCCGGGCAGGAGCACGCCCGCCACCGTCGAGGGGGTGGACGTGTCGAGCCCGAGGATGGGGACCGGGGCGAGTGTCCGAGTCACCGGACCTCGATCCGCCGGCTGTCGCCGCCCCGGTGGGCGAGCTCCACCCGCCGCGCGACCGGGCGGCCCGCCAGGCCCTCGACGTCCGCGACGCGCTCCGGCCACTCGACGAACGTGATCACGTCGGGCCCGAAGAACGGGTCGAGCAGGCCGGGGTCCTCGTCCTCGAAGCCGCCCGCGAGGCGGTAGAGGTCGAGGTGCGCGAGCGGGCCGGTCGCCCCGTCGTAGAGCACGCCCATGACGAACGTCGGGCTCGTCACGGGCTCGGCCGTCCCCAGCGCACGCAGCGCGCCGCGCACGAAGGTCGTCTTGCCGCTGCCGAGCTCGCCGGAGACGAGCACGACGTCGCCGGGCCGCAGTTCGCGCGCCAGCTCGGCGCCCGCGACCTCGGTCTGGAGCGCTGAGCGGGTCTCCGGCACGGCTCGCCGAAGGGTAGACAAGCCGGCGCGCGGGCTTCCGCTAGCGTCCTCGCGGTGCACCCGCCCCGCCTCGACGAGGCCGCGGAGGTCACCGGGCCAGCCGTGGCCGCGCCGCCGGCGGGCGGCATCCGGGCGCGCCTGTCCGCGCTGAAGGACTCAGAGACCGCCGCGGCGGTGTCGCTCGGAGCGGCCGCGATGGTCTCGAACCTGGTCGCGGTCGGCTTCACCGTGGTCTTCACCCGCCTCCTCGGCGTGGCCGGCTACGGCTCGCTCGCGGCGCTGCTGAACCTCACCGTGATCCTGTTCGTGCCGGGCTACTCGCTGCAGGTCGCCACGGCGCGGGCGGGGACGCTCGGGCGCCTCGGGGCCGGGCGCGAGCTGGCCGGCACGCTGCGGCGCTGGACGGCGCACCTGCTGCTCGCGCTCGCGGCGGTCACCGTGCTCGCGGTGGTGGCGCGCGAGCCGCTGGCCGCGCTGCTCAACGTCGACGAGGAGTGGGCGGCGGCGGGCGTGCCCGCGACGGCGGCGGTGTGGCTGCTGCTGTGCCTGCAGCGGGGCCTGCTGCAGGCGCACCGCGCCTACCGCGCGGTCGCGCTGAGCGTCGCGCTGGAGGCGCTGGGGCGGCTCGCGGTCGCGCTGGTGCTCGTCGCGGCCGGCGGCGGCGTGACCGGCGCCTACCTCGGCACCGGCGCCTCGCTCGCGATCACGGCGGTCGCGCTCGGGTTGCTGCTGCGCCGGCGCCTCGGGCCGGCCGATCCGCACGCCTCACAGCACCCGCTGCGCCGGCTGGCGCGCGCCGCGGGCCTGCCGATCGCCGCGCTCACCCTCGTCGCGGCGCTGCAGAACCTCGACGTGATCGTCGCCAAGCACGTGCTCGGCGAGGACGTCGCGGGGGTCTACGCCGCGACCGCGGTGGCCGCCAAGGCCACGGTCTGGATCGCGATCGGCCTCGGGCTGTGGGTGCTGCCGGAGGCCACCCGCCGGCTGGCCGACGGCGTCGATCCGCGCTCGGTGCTGGTGCGCGCGCTGGCGCTGATCGGCGCCGTCGCGGCGGTCGAGCTCGCGATCTACGCGGCCGCCCCGGGGCTCGTGCTGCGGGTCGCCTTCGGCGCCGACTACGAGGACGGCGCCGGCGTGCTGCTGGCGCTGGGCGTCGCCTACGCGCTGCTGGCGTGCGCCACGCTGACCGTGCAGTACCTGCTCGCGCTGCACGAGCGGACCTTCGTCTACGCCCTCGGCGTCGCCGCGCTGGTGCTCGGGGCGCTGCTGGCGGGCGCGGGGTCCGGCGGCCTGGAGAGCTTCGCCGCCATCGTGCTCGCCGTGCAGGCGGCGGCGGCCGCCGCGCTGCTGGCGCTCGCCTGGCGCCACCGGCCCGCCTCCCCCGCCTGAGGCCGCCCCCGCGGCTACCCTTGCGCGCCGCATGGTCGACCCTGCCACCTGCGGCGTCTGCGGCGGCGCCCTCGCGCTGCGCTTTCCCGGCACGCTCGGCGGAAACGGCGTCACCGCGGCCGCCTTCTCCCCCACCTGCCACGAGCCTGGCGCCCATCTCGACCTGTACGCGTGCGAGCGCTGCGGGACCGTCCAGCAGCCCGCGCTGCCCGCGGGCGGCGCGCTGCTCGACCTCTACCGCGACATGACCGACGACGCGTACCTGGACGAGGAGGCGGGCCGGCGCGCGACCGCGCGGCGGCTGCTCGACGGCGTCGAGCGCCACGTGACCCGCGGGCGCCTGCTGGACGTCGGCTGCGGCCACGGCCTGCTGCTCGACGAGGCCCGCCGGCGCGGCTGGAGCGTGACGGGGATCGAGCCGGCCGCCGCCGCCCGGGAGCACGCGGCCGGGGCGCTCGGGCTCGACGTGCGCGACGTCACGCTCGACGCGCTCGCCGCGGAGCCCTTCGACGCGATCGTCATGGCCGACGTCATCGAGCACCTCGAGGACCCGGCGGGCGCCGTGCGCGACTGCGCCCGCCTCGTCACCCCGGGCGGCGTCGTGTGCGTGGTCACGCCCGACCCGTCGTCGCGCACCGCCCGGCTCGCCGGCCGCCGCTGGTGGGGCTACCTCCCCGCGCACACCTACCTGCTGCCCCGCCGCACGCTGCGCGGTCTGCTCGAGCGGGAGGGGTTCGCCCCCGTCGCCGACGGCGGGCTGCGGCGCTCGTTCACGCTCGGCTACTGGATGGCGGGGCTCGGCGAGCGCTCCGGCGCGGTCGGCGCAATCGCCGAGCGCGTCCGGCGGGCGCCCTTCGCCCGGCGCCGGCTCACGCTGTCGCTCGGCGACGAGCGCGTGATCGTGGCGCGCCGCCGCGCCTGAGGCGGTACGGCTAGCCGCACCGGGCGGCACCGGAATTCCGTAGCGGCAGCGCGCGCGGGCGCCGATACGCTCGCCGGCGGTGACCACGACAGGCCTGTACCGCGGGGACGTGCCGTCGGCGGCGATCTCTGCCGCGCCGCGCCGCTTCATCGCGGTCGTCGGCCGGTCGCAGACGTGGAAGAACCTCGCCTACCTCGCGCTCGCGTTCCCGCTGGGCCTGGCCTACGTGATCGTCCTCAGCGTCGGGCTGAGCGTCGGCGCCGGCCTCGCGATCGTGTTCGTCGGGCTGCCCATCCTGTGCGCCACGCTGGCGGCCTGGCGCGGCATGGCGTCGCTCGAGCGGACGCTTGCGCGCTCGCTGCTCGGCGTCCGCATCCCGATGCCGCCCCAGCGCGAGTCCGGCCTCACCGCGTGGACGAGGGTCAAGCTGTGGCTGCGCGACCCGGTCACGTGGAAGAGCTTCGTGTTCGTCATCGCCAAGCTGCCGATGGGCATCGTGGCGCTCGTCGTGATCACGGTGCCGGGCGCCCTCGCGCTGGTGCTCGCGCTCGCGCCGGTGATCGCCATCTGGGTGCCGATCGTCTTCTTCGGCTGGGAGATCGACGGCCCGCTCGAGGCGCTGCCGCTGCTGCCGGTCGGCGTGCTGGCGAGCGTCGCGACGCTGCACCTCTTCAACGGGCTGAGCTGGCTCTACGGGCTGACCGCGCGGGTGATGCTCGGCCCGAGCACGGTCGAGCTGCACGAGCGCGTCGACGACCTGCGCGACTCGCGCGCCCGCATCCTCGCCGCCGCCGACGACGAGCGCCGCCGCATCGAGCGCGACCTCCACGACGGCGCCCAGCAGCGCCTGGTCTCCCTGACGCTCACGCTCGGGCTCGCGGAGGGCCGCTTCGAGAGCGACCCGGACACCGCCAGGAAGCTGGTCCATGAGGCGCGCGAGGAGGCCCAGCGCGCCGTCCAGGAGCTGCGGGAGCTGGCCCGCGGCATCCACCCCGCCCTGCTCTCGGAGCGCGGACTGGGCCCGGCGCTCGACGCGCTCGCGGCCCGCGCGCCCGTCCCCGTGGAGGTGAGCGGCGTGCCCGACGAGCGGCTGCCCGCCGCCGTCGAGGCGGCGCTCTACTACACGACCGCCGAGGCGCTGACCAACATCGCCAAGTACGCCCGCGCCCACCGGGCCACCGTCACGGTCGAGACGGAGCCGGGCTTCGTGACCCTGTCCGTCTCCGACGACGGCGCCGGCGGCGCCGATCCGGTCGTCGGCAGCGGCCTGCGCGGCCTGCGCGACCGCGTCGAGGCGCTGGACGGCCGCCTCGACGTGGTCTCCCCGCCGGCGCAGGGCACCACCGTCATCGCCGTGATCCCCCTGGAGGCCCCTTGACCGCCCGCCGCGCCGTCCTGCTCCCCGTCGCCGTCGCGCTCGCCGCCGTCGCCGCCGGCTGCGGCTCCGGGCCGATGACCGACCAGAGCCGCGACCTGCCCGACTTCGAGCGGGTCCGCTCGGAGGGCTCGATCGACGTCGTGGTGCGCTCCGGGGGGCGGGTGGGACCGAATGTCGTCGTCCGCGCCGGTGAGAAGGTCATCGACGACGTCGGCACCGAGGTCGTGGGCGACACGCTCGTCGTCGACACGGAGTCGCGCGGGCTCGTCATCGGCCCGGACGGCTTCGACAACGCGCGCGTCGTCGTCGACGTGCCCCGCCTGCGCGGCGCCGAGGTCGAGGGCTCGAGCGACATCGAGCTCGCCGGCCTCACCGGCGGCGCGCTGGACGTCGATGTCCAGGGCTCGGGCGACGTGCAGGCCCGCGGCCGCGTCGACTCGCTCGACGCCCACGTGCAGGGGTCGGGCGACGCCGACCTCGGCGACCTGGCGGCCGGGCGGGTCGCCGTCGGCGTCGAGGGCTCGGGCGACGCCGAGGTGCACCCGGTCGACGAGCTGCGCGCGGTCGTCGAGGGCAGCGGCTCGATCAGCTACAGCGGCAACCCGCGCGTGACGCTCTCGCGCACCGACGGCTCGGGCGACATCGAGCGCGACTGAGCCGTTAAAGGCGACGGCCGCGCCGGGTGGCCGGCGCGGCCGCCGAGGGCTCGCGTCTCATGGGAATCAGGCCGGCCCGCAAGAGGCGGCGATCAGGCCGCCTCGCGGAGCGCCATGAGCTCGGGGCGCTGGCTGAGACGCTTCAGCGCGCGCTCCTCGATCTGGCGGGCACGCTCGGTGGAGACACCGAGCTTCTTGCCGGCCTGGCTGAGCGTCTGCGGCTCCTGGTCGCCGGCACCGAAGCGCATCTCGATGACGTTGCGCTCGGCGTCGGGCAGGTCCGCGATCGCGTCCAGCAGGGTCTGGCTGCGGAGGTTGTCCGCGACCTCGTCGTCCACCGCCCGGGTCTCCAGCGACAGCAGCTCGCCGAGCGAGGTGTCGCCGTCGTCACCGACCGGCTTGTCCAGCGAGACCACGGCGCGGTCCGCCTTGCGGATCTCGACCACCTCGGCCAGCGGCAGATCCGCGACCTCGGCGATCTCCTCGTCGCTCGGCTCGTGGCCGAGCTTGGTCGTGAGCTCTCGCTCGATGCGTCCGACCTTCCGGGACCGCTGCGCCACATGGACCGGGAGGCGGATCGTGCGGCTGGTGTTCTCCAGACCGCGCTGAATCGCCTGCCGGATCCACAGCGTCGCGTACGTGGAGAACCGGAAGCCCTTGCGCCAGTCGAACTTCTCGACCGCGCGGATCAGGCCCAGCATGCCCTCCTGGATGAGGTCGCCGAGGGCCAGACCCTGGCCCTGGTAGCGCCGCGCGTTGGCGACGACCAGGCGGAGGTTCGAGTTGATCATGCGGTCCTTGGCGGCCAGGTCGCCGCGCTCGATCCGCTTCGCCAGCTCGATCTCCTCTTCCGGCTTGAGCAGCGGGTACCGGCCCGCCTCGCGCAGGAGAAGCTGCAGCGAGTCGAGCGTCGGGTCCGCCTCATGCTCCACGTCCCGGCGGGGACGCGGCGTTTCAATGGTGGTGCTCGTAGTGGTTCCTTTCACGTTCTAAGTCCAACTCGTGTGGTAGGAATTATAGGCCAAAATCGTTGCTCGCGCAACCACCCGGTGAGGGCGGACGGTCTCGTGCGCACCCCGGCGCCCAGACGAGCGGCACCGGATCAAGATGCACGCGACCCTTATGCGTGAGATCAAGCGCAATCCGTTGATACCCGGCCTGGATTCCAGGCGAACGGGCGGCTCGCGGACGCGCCTCAGGAGACACAACGCCCGAACCCGCCCCGGGTTACGCTCTTCGGCCGCGAATATTCCGCTGAGGGCCGAAATCCGCCTGCCACCGCGGATGCGCGCGGCGCATACGCTACGCAATTGTGAGCCGCAGCGTTCGCGACGTCTCCTCCGCCCCGGCCGGGCAGGTGCACATCCGCCACCTCGCCCGCGCCGACCGGGACGAGCTGCTGGCATTGGTGCACGACAGCCGGGACTTCCACCGGCCGTGGGCCTATCCGCCCGACCGCGCCGACCAGTTCGCCGAGCTCGTGGCCCGCTCGCGTCGCGAGGACTTCTTCTCGCTCGTGGCCTGCGAGGGCCGCGACGGCGCGATCGTCGGGGTCTTCAACGTCTCCCAGATCGTGCGCGGGCTGTTCCAGTCCGCGTTCCTCGGCTACTACGCCCACGCGCGCCACGCCGGCCGCGGGTACATGCGGGCGGCGCTGCCGCTGGTGGTCGAGTACGCGTTCGGCCCCCTGGCGCTGCACCGCATCGAGGCCAACATCCAGCCCGGCAACCGCGCCTCGATCGCGCTCGCGCGCGGCGCGGGATTCCGCCTGGAGGGGTTCTCGCCGCGCTACCTGCTGATCGGCGGCCACTGGCGTGACCACGAGCGCTACGCGCTGACCGTCGAGGACTGGGAGCAGGCCAGGCGCGCCGCGCGCGCGGACGGCGACGGCCGCGGGACGGGTCAGAACAGCCCGAGCTGAGCGTTCTCGGGCTCGCGCCCGGCGGCGGGCTCCTGCTGCTCATCCTGCTCGTCCTCCTCCTCGAGCAGCTCCGGCTCGGGCACCACCGGCTCGGGCTCCGGCGGCGCGGGCTCTTGCGGCTCGGGCTGGGGCGGCGGCTCGAGCGCCAGCAGCTCCGGGAGGCGGTGGAAGTCGGTGCGCAGGGTCTCGAGCATCCGGGGCGTGTAGAGCGCCGCCGCGGGGTGGAAGATCGGGTACAGGCGCACCGCGCGCGGCCCGATGACGCGCACCTCCTCGCGCCCGTGCAGGCGCGTGATGCCGGTGCCGGGGTCGTCCCGCAGCAGCTTGGTGGAGAAGTTGCCGAGCGTGCAGACGACCTTCGGCGCGATCAGCTCGAGCTGCCGGTAGAGGTACGGCCGGCAGTTGTCGATCTCCTGCGGGAGCGGATCGCGATTGCCGGGCGGGCGGCACTTGAGGACGTTGGCGATGAAGACGTCGCCGCGCTCGAGGCCGATCTCGGACAGCAGCTGCTCGAGCAGCCGGCCCGCCTGGCCGACGAACGGGAGCCCCTGGCGGTCCTCGTTGGCGCCGGGCGCCTCGCCGATGAACATGAGGTCGGCGGCGGCGTTGCCCGCGCCGAACACCACGCTCTGGCGCGTGGAGGCCAGCTGCGGGCAGCGGGTGCAGGCCTGGGCCTCCTTCCAGACGGCCTTGAGCTCCTCGCGACGGGCATCCGCGGTGGGCACGGCGCCACTGTACCTCCGCCCCCGGCGGGCTCCGCCATCGACCCCGCTCTGAGCGCGCAACATCTCGCTGCGGCGCAATCCGGCAGGCATCGGCCGCACGCCTGTCTATGATTCCTGACAGGCCGTCACCCGCCCCGGGGACGGACCCCGCCGATCCCAACGCCTCCCCTCCACCCCGCCGGTATCTCATGAGAGAACTGGACCGGATCGCCGTCATCGGCGCTGGCCGCCTCGGCTCCGCGCTGGCCCCCGCGCTCCGCGCCGCGGGGCTCACCGTCGACGGCCCGCTCGGCCGCGGCGTCGCGCCCGAGGGCGCCACCGTCGTGCTGCTGTGCGTACCCGGACGCGGAGATCCCCCGCGCGGCGGCCGCCCTGGCTCCCGGCCCGCTCGTCGGGCACTGCTCCGGCGCCACCGGGCTCACTGCGCTGGGCGAGCATGAGGGCTTCGGCCTGCACCCGCTGATGACGCTCACTCGCACGACTGCCGACGGGCCGTCCCCCTTCGCCGGCGCGGGGAGCGCGGTCGCGGGCACGACACCCCGCGCGCTCGCCGTGGCGCACGCCCTGGCCGAGGCGCTCGCGATGCGCGCCGTGGTGGTCGCCGACCACGACCGGCACGCCTACCACGCGGCCGCCTCGATCGCCTCGAACTTCCTCGTCACGCTGCAGGGCGTCGCGGAGCGCCTGGCCGCCACCGCGGGCGTCGAGCGCGAGCTGCTGGTCCCGCTCGTGCGCGCGGCCGTGGAGAACTGGGCGGCGCTCGGCTCCGAGCGGGCGCTGACCGGGCCGATCGTGCGCGGGGACGAGCTGACCGTGGCCCGTCAGCGGGCCGCCGTGGCCGAGCGCGCCCCCGAGCTGCTGGAGCTCTTCGACGCCCTCACGGACGCCACCCGGATGCTCGCCGCGGCGCCGGCGCGCGACGAGGCGGCCGGATGAGGACGGTGCGCACGATCGCCGCCGTGCGCGAGCACGTGGGCGCCGCTCGCGCCGGAGGCCGGACGATCGCGCTCGTGCCCACCATGGGCGCCTTCCACGCGGGCCACGAGGCGCTGATCGCCGCCGCCCGCGCCGCCGCGGGCGACGACGGCCTCGTGGTGGTGTCGCTGTTCGTCAACCCCGCCCAGTTCAACCAGGCCGCCGACCTCGCCGCCTACCCCCGCAGCGAGGCCGACGACGCCGCGCGTGCCACGGAGCTCGGCGTCGACCTCCTGTTCGCCCCCGCGGTGGAGGAGATCTACCCGGACGGCTTCACCACGACGGTGACCGTGGCGGGCCTCTCCGACGTGCTCGAGGGCGCCCAGCGCCCCGGGCACTTCGCCGGCGTCACCACGGTCGTGACCAAGCTGCTCAACATCGTCGCGCCCGACGTCGTCCTCTTCGGCCAGAAGGACGCCCAGCAGGTGGTGGTCGTGCGCCGGCTCGTGCGCGACCTGGACCTGCCCGTGCGCCTCGAGGTGATCTCCACCGTGCGCGAGCCCGACGGGCTGGCGCTCTCGAGCCGCAACCGCCTCCTGGACCCCGCCGACCGGGCCGCCGCGCTCTCCCTCTCCCGGGGGCTGCTCGCGGCGCGCGAGTCGCTCGAGGCCGGCGAGCGCGACGCCGCGCGCCTCGGCGACGCGGTGCGGGCGGCGATGGACGGCGTGGAGCCGGAATACGTCGCGGTCGTCGACCCGGACACGCTCGCCCCGCTGGACACCGCAACCGAGCGGATGTTGGTTGCCGTGGCCGCCCGGGTAGGCCCGGTCCGCCTGATCGACAACCTCCTCATCGACCACCGCCAGACCCAGGTGGCGACCTCCTCGGAGGCGCCAACCACCCCCAAGGAGTGATCGCATGTCCTTTCACCCGCGTCCCGAGCGCCCCGCCGCCGACCGCCGCCCGGTCACGCTCTCGAAGCTCGCCGAGATGCGCGCGCTCGGCGAGCCGATCGTGATGGTCACGGCCTACGACCACCCGAGCGCGCTGGTCGCCGACGCCGCCGGGGTCGACGTCGTGCTGGTGGGCGACTCCGCCGCCAACACGGTGCTCGGCTACCGCGACACGGTCCCCGTCACCGTGGAGGAGATGCTGATGCTCTGCGGCGCCGTGCGGCGCGGGCTGCAGACCCCGCTGCTGGTCGGCGACCTGCCGTTCGGCTCCTACGAGGCCTCGGACGCCCTGGCGGTCGAGACCGCGCAGCGCTTCGTCAAGGAGGCGGGGTGCGACGCCGTCAAGCTCGAGGGCGGCGGCCCCTCGGCCGAGCGCGCGAGGGCGATCGTCCGCGCCGGCGTCCCCGTCATGGGACACGTCGGGCTCACGCCCCAGACCGCGACCGCGCTCGGCGGCTACCGCGCCCAGGGCCGGACGGCGGCCCGCGCGCGGCAGGTGCTCGAGGACGCCCGCGCGCTGCAGGACGCCGGCTGCTTCTCGATCGTCTTCGAGGCGATCCCCGCGCAGGTCACCGACGTGATCATGGAGCACATGGAGGTGCCGGTGATCGGCATCGGGGCGGGCGCCAGCACCGACGGCCAGGTGCTCGTGCTGCACGACATGCTCGGCATGCACGACGGCTTCCTGCCGCGCTTCGCCAAGCGCTTCGCGGACGTTCGCGCGGAGATGGTCCGCGGCATGTCCGCCTACGCCGAGGACGTGCGCACGCGGCGCTTCCCGACCGAGGAGCACGCGTACGGGATCGCGCCCGAGGAGATCGACCGGCTGCGGGACGAGCTGTCCCGGGAGGACCACTCGCACGCCTGAGCGCACCCGGGCGGCCGCGGCGGCGACGGCTCGGGCACCTACACTCCCGCCCATGGGTCGCCTGTCGCAGATCTTCGCGCCCCGCGAGCGCGAGTTCTTCGACCTCTTCGAGGAGTCCGGGCAGAACATCGTGCGCGCCGCCGCGCTGCTCGAGCGCATGCTCGAGACCTGGCCGGACGAGCGCGAGCTGGCGCGGGAGGTCCGCGACTGCGAGCACGAGGGCGACCGCATCACCCACGACATCATCCAGCGCCTCAACCAGACGTTCGTCACCCCGATCGACCGTGAGGACATCTACGCTCTGGCGTCCGCCCTCGACGACATCGTCGACTTCATCGAGGAGGTCGCCGACTTCCTCGGCCTCTACCGCGTCGAGGCTCCGATGGACCAGGCCTCCACGATGGCGCGGATCCTGCACGAGTCGTGCCGCCAGGTCGCGGGCGCGATCCCGCGGCTGCGCACCTTCCGCGACATCAACCACTACACGGTCGAGGTCAACCGGCTCGAGAACGAGGGCGACCGCGCCGCGCGCGAGGCCCTCGCCTCCCTGTTCGAGCGCGGAATCGACCCCATGCTCGTGATCCGCTGGAAGGACATCTTCGAGCGCCTCGAGGAGGCGATCGACTCGACCGAGCGCGTGGCCAACATCCTCGAGGGCATCGTCATCAAGAACACGTGACGGGCCTCGGCACGTGAACAACGACGCCGTTCTCTGGATCGTCGTCGCAACCGCGCTCGCGTTCGACTTCACCAACGGCTTCCACGACACCGCAAACGCGGTAGCCACCTCGATCTCGACGCGGGCGATGCCGCCGCGCGTCGCGGTCGCGCTGGCCGCCGCGCTCAACTTCGTCGGCGCGTTCCTCTCGCTGGCGGTGGCCGCGACCGTGGCCAAGGGCATCGTCGAGTCCGGCGTGGTCACGCCGGCGGTCGTGTTCGCCGGGCTGATCGGGGCGATCGCCTGGAACCTCGCCACGTGGTACTTCGGGCTGCCGTCGTCGTCCTCGCACGCCCTGATCGGCGGCCTGATCGGGGCCGCGCTGGTCGCCGGCGGGTGGGACGCCGTGCAGTGGGACGGCGTGATGGAGACCGTGGTGGCGCCCGCGCTGGTGGCGCCGGTGCTGGCGCTCGTGGTGGCGGGCCTCGGGATCCTCATCGCCTACCGGATCGTCGGCCACCAGCGGCCGGGACCGGTGGCGCGGGGGTTCCGGCTCGGCCAGATCGTGTCCGGGAGCCTGTTCTCGCTCTCGCACGGCACCAACGACGCCCAGAAGACGATGGGGATCATCTTCCTGGCGCTCGTGGCCAACGGCAACGCGCAGGCGAGCGACGACGTCCCGACCTGGGTGATCCTCTCGGCCGCCTCGGCGATCGCGCTCGGGACCTATGTGGGCGGCTGGCGGATCATCAAGACCATGGGCACGCGGATCATCAAGATGGACCCGGCGCAGGGCTTCGCCGCCCAGGCCGCGGGCTCCGCGGTGATCCTGTCCGCCTCCCACGTGGGCTTCCCGCTGTCTACCACCCATGTCATCTCGGGCGCGATCATGGGCGCGGGCGCCGCCAAGCGGCTCTCCGCGGTGCGCTGGGGCGTGGCCGGCAACATCGTGATCGCGTGGGTGCTCACCCTGCCGGCGGCCGCCGCAGTGGGCGGGCTGACGTACGCCATCGTCCGCCTGCTGGGCGAGACGGGCGCCGGCCCGCTCGTGGTGTCCGTCGCCCTGCTGGTGGCGCTCGCCGTCGCATTCGCGCGCCGCATGGCGACCGGCCGCACGCTGACGGCGGAGGGCTGAGCGGATGCCTGTGCCCGTCGCGCAGATCAGCGCACACGACCTGCTCGAGGTGGTCGTGGTCTCGCTCCTGGCCGGGGTCGCGATCACCACGCTGTTCGCGCTCGTGGTGCGCTGGGGCGCGCGGACGACCGAGGCCCACTATGCGGGCAACTCCGTCGCCCGGATCGCCTACGGGGCGCTGACGACGGTGGCCTTCGTGGTGTTCGCGGCCGGGGTGGTCGTCGGCGTACAGGTCATGCTCTCGAGCAAGTAGGCGCCCCGCCGTTCACGCCCCGACGCGGCGCAGCACCCGCGCGGGCGCGCCGGCGGCGATCGACAGCGGCGGCACGTCCGCGGTGACCACGGAGTTGGCCCCGATGACCGAGCGCGCGCCGATCGTGACGCCGCTGGTGACGACGACGTTGGCCCCGCACCACACGTTGTCGCCGAGGACCGTCGGTCCCTTCGAGGTGAACCCCTGCCACGGGACCGGCCGGCCGGGGTCGTCGTAGCGGTGGTTGGCGTCGGAGATGAAGCAGCCGTTGGCGAGCATGCAATGGGGGCCGATCTCGACCCGGTCGAGGGCGGCGATCTGCACGCCGAGGTTGAGGATCGAGCCCTCGCCGATGCTGATCCGGCCCGGGGCCACCGCCGTCAGCCACACGCCCGGTTCGAGCAGCACGTGCTCGCCGACCTCGAGGCGCCCCTCGCGGAGCATCTCGAGCACGTTGCCGCGCACCGGCCAGCGGCAGAACGCCCCGCGCTGGGCGAACTCCCAGTGGATGCGCGCGCGGTTCCACGGCAGCGAGTTGCGCTCGTACCAGCGCCATTTCTGGCCCCATAGGCGGATCCGGGCGGCGTCCACGGCGCGGAGTATGCCCTCCGCAAGCCTGGTTGCAGGGCGTCGTAACGCCGCGCGGAGGGGTGTCTGGGGCACCAGGCTCGGCTAGACCTCACTCCCGACTCGGAAACACGGAGGTCACCAGACGTGCGCCCAACTCCCCCACTCCTCGCCACCACCCTCGCGGTCGCCGTGCTCGGCACGCTCGCGACCGCCCCGTCGGCCGTCGCGGCCGTCGACGTCACCGTGCAACCCGGCGACACGCTGTGGTCGATCGCCTCCCGCAACAACCTCACCACGCGGACGCTCGCGGCCTACAACGGGCTCCCGGAGGACGGCAGCGTCGTCCTCGGGTCGACCGTCAAGGTCCCGACCGTCGCCGAGGGCAGCGCCGCGCTGCAGCAGGGCGGGGCGCAGCCGGCCTCGACCGGCTCGTCGGGCGCCTCCGGCCAGGGCTCGACCGCCCAGGCGCCCGCCGGCGGCCCGGCGGCCATGGGCTCCTACGTCGTGCGCGCGGGCGACACGCTGTCGGGCCTCGCCGCCTCGGCGCGCGTCCCCGTCGCCCAGATGGCGTCCATGAACGGGATCGACCCCGCCGCGCCCCTGCTGACCGGGACGGTCATCAAGCTGCCCAGCGGCGCCCCCGCCCCGGCGCGGTCGTCGGAGCCCGAGCCCGCCGAGCACGTCGTGCCCAAGGCCGCCCCGGCCGCGACGCCGCAGCGCGTCGGCGCCGGCGACGTGCAGACGGTCGCCGCCCAGTACGGCGTCCCGCCGTCGCTGGCCGCCGCGATCGCCTGGCAGGAGAGCGGCTTCAACAACTCGATGGTCTCGGACGCCAACGCCCGCGGCGTGATGCAGGTCATGCCCGGCACGTGGAGCTGGGTGCAGGACAACCTCTCCGACCGCCGGCTCGATCCGAACTCCGCCAACGACAACGTGCACGCCGGCGTGATGTACCTCAAGCAGCTCCTGGCCGACACCGGCGGCGACGAGAACGCCGCGATCGCGGGCTACTACCAGGGCCTCGGCTCCGTCCGCTCGCGCGGCCTGTTCGACGACACCAAGAGCTACGTGTCGAACGTGCAGGCGCTGCGCTCGCGCTTCGGCGGCTGACGCGCGGGCGCGCCCGCCGCGCACCCCGGGGCGCGCGGCGGGGCCGCTGCGCGCACACGCGGCTCGCGGCCCACGCCCGGCGCCCCGTCCGCGTCCCTGCGCAGCGGCGGCAGGGCTGAGGCCGCGGGCGGACGGCCGCCGCCGGCCGCCGGCCGGAGCGACGCCGCGCCCTCGTCGGCGGCTGCCGCCCGAGACGGGTAGGTTTCCGCCGCGTGACGGAAGGTGCGCGCCTCGGGGTGGATGTCGGCGGGACGTTCACGGACCTCGTGCTGATCGCGGGCGACCGGCTGGTGACCGCCAAGGTCCCCTCCACGCCGCGCGACCAGTCCGAGGGCGTCATGCGCAGCCTCGAGGCCGCGGGGCTGCCGGGCGCGGCGGGCACGGACGGGCCGGCGGCCTTCGCGCACGGCATGACGGTGGCCACCAACGCGCTGCTCGAGCGCCGCGGGGCGCGCACGGCGCTCGTGACCACCGAGGGCTTCCGCGACGTGATCGAGATCGGCCGCCAGGACCGCGCGTCGCTGTACGACCTCGCGGCGCGGCGGCCGGCGCCGCTCGTCCCGCGCGAGCTGCGCTTCACGGTGCGCGAGCGGATGGGCCCCGACGGGGTGCTCGAGCCGCTCGACGAGGACTCGCTGCGCGAGGCGGTCGAGGCCGTGCGGGAGGCCGACGTGGAGGCGGTCGCGGTGTGCCTGCTGTTCGGCTTCCTGCACCCGGAGCACGAGCAGGCGGTCGGCGCCGCGCTGCGCGAGGCGCTCGACGGCGTGCACGTGTCGCTGTCGTCCGAGGTGCTGCCCGAGTTCCGCGAGTACGAGCGCTGCTCGACGACCGTCGCCGACGCCTACCTCGCGCCGCGGCTCGCCGCCTACCTGGAGCAGCTGGCGTCGCGCGCCGAGGACGCGGGCGTGCCCACGCCGCTCGTGATGCAGTCCTCCGGCGGCGTCGTCGAGATCGGCGACGCCGCGCAGGCGGCCGCCGGCTGCCTGCTCTCGGGGCCCGCCGGCGGCGTGGTGGGCGCGGCCTACGCGGCGCGGGCGAGCGGCTTCGACGACGTCCTCACCTTCGACATGGGCGGCACCAGCACCGACGTCGCGCCGATCCTCGACGGCGAGGCCCAGACCACCACCGAGTCGGTCGTGGCGGGCGTGCCGGTCAAGCTGCCGATGGTCGACGTCCACACGGTCTCGGCGGGCGGCGGGTCGATCGCGTGGGCCGACGCGGGCGGCGCGCTGCGGGTCGGGCCGCACTCGGCGGGCGCCGATCCCGGCCCGGCCGCCTACGGGCGCGGCGGCGAGGAGCCGACGGTGACCGACGCCAACCTGTTCCTCGGCTACCTCGGCGACGGGGCCGAGCTGGGCGGCGAGGTCGTGCTGGACCGCGGCCGCGCCGAGGCGGCGCTGGTGCGGGCCGGCGAGTCGCTGGGGCTCGACCCCGAGGCGGCCGCGCTCGGCATCGTGCGCGTGGCCAACGCCGAGATGACGCGGGCGCTGAGGGTGATCTCGGTCGAGCGCGGCCTCGACCCGCGCGACTTCGCGCTGGTCGCCTTCGGCGGCGCCGGGGGGATGCACGCGTGCGCGCTCGCCGAGGAGCTCGGGATGGCGACGGTGCTCGTGCCCCGGACGGCCGGCGTGCTCAGCGCGCTCGGCCTGGCGATCTCCGACCTGCGGCGCGACAGCGTGCGGCCGCTCCTCGGCGAGCTCGACCACGGCGCGATGGAGGAGGCCTTCGGCGAGCTCGAGTCCGGCGCCGCCGAGCCCGACCTGCGCCGCCGCGCGGACCTGCGCTACCGCCACCAGTCGTTCGAGCTGACCGTCGACGCCGACGACCTCGACGACCTCGCCGAGCGCCTGCACGTCGCGCACGAGCGCCGCTACGGCTACCGGATGGACGAGGAGCCGGTCGAGCTCGTCAACGTGCGCCTGGTCGCCACCACCCCGGTCGAGAAGCCGCCGCTGCGCGCGGGCGAGCGCTCGCCGGACGCGCGACGCGAGCGGCGGCGCGCGTGCTTCGACGGGGAGTGGCAGGACGTCGAGGTCGTGCCGGGCGCGGCGCTGGGGCCGGGCGACGCGGTCGAGGGCCCGGCGATCGTGGAGCTGGCCGAGGCCACGTGCGTGGTGCGACCGGGGTGGGCGGGGGAGCTGGACGAGGCGGGCGCGCTGGTGTTGCGGCGATGAGCGGGACGAGGGACGGACTCGATCCGGTCACGCTGTCGGTGCTCGCCAGCGCCCTGGCCGGGATCGCCGAGGAGATGGGCGCGGTGCTGATCCGCGGCGCCTACTCGTCGAACATCAAGGAGCGCCGCGACTGCTCGGCGGCCCTGTTCGACGCCCGGGGCCGCATGGTCGCGCAGGCCGAGCACATCCCCGTCCATCTCGGGGCGATGCCGGAGTCGGTGGCGGCGGTGATGGAGCGCGACCCCGCGCCCGGGGACGTCTTCATCCTCAACGACCCGTTCACCGGCGGCACCCACCTGCCCGACATCACGCTCGTGTCGCCGATCGCGCTCGACGGCGAGGTGCTCGGCTTCGCGGTCACCCGCGCGCACCACTCGGACGTCGGCGGCATGAGCCCGGGGTCGATGCCGAGCAACTCGCACGAGCTGCTGCAGGAGGGGCTCGTGATCCCGCCGCTGCGGCTCGAGCGCGCCGGCGAGGTCGTCGACGACGTCCTCGACCTGATCCTCTCCAACGTGCGCACGCCGGCGGTCCGCCGCGGCGACCTGCGCGCCCAGATGGCCGCCAACCGGCTCGCCGAGCGGCGCCTCGCCGAGCTCGTCGAGCGCCGCGGCCGCGACATCGTGCTGGCCGCCTTCGACGAGGTGCTGTCCTACGCCGAGCGGCGCACGCGCGAGGCGCTGCGCGGCGTCCCGGACGGCCGCTACGAGGCGCGCGGGGCGATGGAGGGCGACGGGGTCACGAGCGACGACGTGGAGATCGCGGTGGCCGTGACGGTCGAGGGCGACGGCCTCGAGATCGACTTCGAGGGCACCGCCGACGCGGTGGCGGGCAACGTCAACTGCCCGCTGGCCGTGACCCACTCGGCGTGCTACTTCGCGCTGCGCGTGCTGCTGCCGAGCGACGTCCCCGCCAACGGGGGCGCCTACGCCCCGGTCGCGGTGCGGGCGCCCGAGGGCAGCCTCGTGTGCGCGCGGCCGCCGTCCGCGGTGGTGGCGGGCAACGTGGAGACGTCGCAGCGGATCGCGGACACGGTCCTGCTCGCGCTCGGGCAGGCCGTCGACCTGCCCGCCCAGGGCCAGGGGACCATGAACAACCTCATCATCGGCGGCCGCGGCTGGACGTACTACGAGACGATCGGGGGCGGCCAGGGCGCGAGCGCCGCCGGCGACGGGCCCTCCGGCGTCCACGTGGGGATGAGCAACACGCTCAACACGCCGGTCGAGGCGCTCGAGCTGGAGTTCCCGATGCGCGTCGAGCGCTACGAGCTGCGCGCCGGCTCGGGCGGCGAGGGAGAGCACCGCGGCGGCGACGGGATCGAGCGCGCCGTGCAGGTGCTCGAGCCGGCCACGCTGTCGCTGCTCACCGACCGCCGGCGCCACGCTCCCCAGGGGGGTCACGGCGGCGGGCCGGGCGAGGTGGGCGCCAACCTGCTCGACGGCGAGGAGCTCCCGGCCAAGACCACCCGGTCGCTCGAGCCCGGCGCGGTCGTGACCGTGCGCACCCCGGGCGGCGGCGGCTACGGCGAGGCGGGCTGAGCGGCGGGTGGGTCGGGCACGGGCGGGCTGGCCACCCCATCCTCCACCCAGTCCCGCGTCAGCAGCAGCCAGAAGGCCAGTCCGGCGTTCTCCCGGTAGCGCTTGAAGCGGCGCTCGATGGTGCGGTCCGCGACCTTCTTGCGCCCGACGAGCTTCGCGTAGGCCGGGCGGGTCCAGGAGTCCAGCACGAGGCTCGAGCAGCGGCCCAGGATCAGCATCATGTGCGCGGTCGCGTAAGGCCCGATGCCCGGCAGCGCGGTCAGCGCGGCCGCGACCTCCTCCTCGGGCCGCTCGGGGTCGGCCAGCGCCTCGAGGTCGAGCCGCCCGGAGGCCGTCTCGTCCGCGATCGTCCGCATGTACGGGCCGCGGTAGCCCGCACGGGCGACGTCCTTGTAGAAGTCGTCGCCGGCCTCGGCCATCGCCGCCGCGGACGGGAACGCCCGCCGGCCCGACGGCGCCTCCGGCCCGAGATGATCGACCAGCGCGGTCACCATGCGGATCGTGGCCGACCACGTGCAGTTGGTCGTGCACAGCGTCTTGACGAGGTCCTCGAACACCGTCGGGCTGCGCATCATCCGCCCGGCGCCCGCCTCGGCCGCCCACTCGAGCGCGGGATCGCCCGCCGCCCGCTCGTAGAAGCCGGAGAGGTCGAGGTCGAGGCGGAGCATCCCGCGCACGGTCGCGAGGACGGCCTCGCGCGGCGCGGACCCGGACGCCTCGACGACCGCCTGGGCGGGCCCGGCGTCCGCGACCCGCAGGTCGACGGCCGCCCCGTCGAGCGCCACCGCGGTGACCAGCTCTCCCCCGTCCGGCGTGATCCGCGCAGGCGGCAGCTCGGCGCAGCCGTGCGAGAGCAGCGTCCGCGCGAGGCTCACCGGCTCCCCGCCCGGCCCCCGCAGCGCGAGCCGCCCGCTCCACCGCCCGGCACCCGTCATGGCAATGGACGCTACCGGCGCGCGAGGCGCGGCGGTGTCCTGCCCGGTGGTCGTCCTGCGACCCCTGGGCAGGACGGTCGTGGCGGGGCGCCAGGTCACGCGGCGGGTGCGGCCGCGTGGGCGTGGCGCGGAGGGCGCGGCGCGGCGGCTACGCCGCCGCGGGCACCTTGCTGCGGCGCTTGCCGCCCCCGCGGCGGCCGGCGGGCTTGGGCTCGACGAGGCGCTCGAGGAAGCGGCCGGTGTAGGAGCCGGGCTCGGCCGCGACCTCCTCGGGGGTCCCCCAGGCGACGAGGCTGCCGCCCTCCTCCCCGCCTTCGGGGCCCATGTCGATCAGGCGGTCGGCGACCTTGATGACGTCGAGGTTGTGCTCGATGACGACCACGGAGTTGCCCTGCTCGACGAGGCACTCGAGGACGGTGAGCAGGCGCTGGATGTCGGCGAAGTGCAGGCCGGTCGTGGGCTCGTCGAGGATGTACAGGGTCCGCCCGGTGGCGACCTTCGAGAGCTCGGAGGCGAGCTTGACGCGCTGGGCCTCGCCGCCCGAGAGGGTCGTGGCCGGCTGGCCGAGGCGCATGTAGTCCAGGCCGACGTCGTGGAGGGCCTGCACGCGCCGGTTGATCTTCGGGATGTGGGCGAAGAACCCGAGCGCCTCCTCGACGGGCATGTCGAGGACGTCGGCGATCGTCTTGCCCTTGAAGCGGATGTCCAGCGTCTCGCGGTTGTAGCGCTTGCCGTTGCACTGCTCGCACGGCACGTAGACGTCCGGGAGGAAGTGCATCTCGATCTTGATCTGGCCGTCGCCGCGGCAGACCTCGCAGCGGCCGCCCTTGACGTTGAACGAGAAGCGGCCGGGCTTGTAGCCGCGCGCCCGGGCCTCCTGGGTCTTCGAGAACAGGTCGCGGATCTGGTCGAAGAGCCCGATGTAGGTGGCCGGGTTGGATCGCGGGGTGCGGCCGATCGGCGACTGGTCGACGTTGATGACCTTGTCGAGCTGCTCGAGCCCCAGCACCCGCTTGTGGGCGCCCGGCCGCAGCCGCGAGCGGTGCAGCCGGTTGGACACCGCCTTGTAGAGGACCTCGTTGACCAGCGTGGACTTGCCCGACCCCGACACCCCGGTGACGCAGGTGAACGCGCCCAGCGGCACCTTGACGTCCACGTTCTTGAGGTTGTGCTGGCGGGCGCCCTCGATCTGTATGTAGCCGCTGGGCTCGCGCCGGCGCTCCGGCACCTCGATGCGCCGCGTGCCGGCGAGGAACTGGCCGGTCAGCGAGTCGCCGACCGCCATCACCTCCTCCGCCGTGCCCTGCGCCACGACGTGCCCGCCGTGCTCGCCCGCACCCGGCCCCATGTCGACCAGGTGGTCGGCGGCGCGCATGGTGCCCTCGTCGTGCTCGACCACCAGCACGGTGTTGCCGAGGTCGCGCAGCCGCTCGAGGGTCGCGATGAGCTTGGCGTTGTCGCGCTGGTGCAGGCCGATCGACGGCTCGTCGAGGATGTAGAGCACACCGACCAGCGAGGACCCGATCTGGGTCGCCAGCCGGATGCGCTGCGCCTCGCCCCCGGACAGGGTCGCGGCCGCGCGGTCCATCGAGAGGTAGCCGACGCCGACGTTGTCCAGGAACCGCAGCCGCTCCTCGATCTCGCGCAGGACCAGCCGCGCGATCGCGCGGTCGGCCTCCGAGAGGTCGAGCTCGTCGACCCACTGCAGCGCCCGGTGCGCGCTGAGCGCGGTGTACTCGTGGATCGCCATGCCCGACACCGTCACCGCCCGCGACTCCGGCCGCAGCCGCGCGCCCTTGCACTCCGGGCACGGCCGCACCGACATGTACTCCTCGATCTTCTCCCGCGACCAGTCGGAGTCCGTCTCGCGGTAGCGGCGCTCGAGGTTCGGCACGATCCCCTCGAAGGCCGTCATGTACGAGCGCTTGCGCCCCATCCGGTTGCGATACGTGACGTACACGCGGTCGCCGTTGGTGCCGTTGAGGAAGAGGTCGCGATGCTGCTCGGAGAGCTCCTCCCAGGGGGTGTCGAGGTCGATCTCGTAGCGGTCGGCGATCGCCTGGGTGATCTGCTCGTAGTAGCTCGTCGCCCCGCTCGCCCACGGCAGGATGGCCCCCTCGCCGATCGACAGCGACGGGTCGGGCACCACGAGCTCGGGGTCGATCTCCATCTGCGAGCCGAGGCCCGTGCACCGCGGGCACGCGCCGTGCGGCGAGTTGAAGGAGAACATCCGCGGCTCGAGCTCCGGCATCGAGATCCCGCAGTGCAGGCAGGCGAAGCGCTCCGAGAACGTCATCACCCTGGACTCGCCGTCCGGGTCGTCGCGCGACGGGAGGATCTCGATCTCGAGGATGCCGTCGGCCAGCGCCACCGCGGTCTCCACGCTGTCGGCCAGCCGCTTGCGCGACTCGTGGCGCATCACCAGCCGGTCGACCACGACCGAGATGTCGTGCTTGTAGCGCTTGTCGAGCGTGATCGGCTCCTCGAGCATGTGGATCTCGCCGTCCACCTTCACGCGCGTGAAGCCCTCGCCGCGCAGCTCCTCGAGCTGCTTGCCGTACTCGCCCTTGCGGCCGCGGACGATCGGGGCGAGCACCATGAACCTGGTGCCCTCCTCGATGGTCATGATCTGGTCGATGATCTGCTCCGCCGACTGCGCGGCGATCGGCCGCCCGCAGTTGAAGCAGTGGGGCTTGCCGATCCGCGCCCACAGGAGGCGCAGGTAGTCGTAGATCTCGGTGACCGTGCCGACCGTGGACCGCGGGTTGCGCGAGGTCGTCTTCTGGTCGATCGAGATGGCCGGCGACAGCCCCTCGATCGAGTCCACGTCCGGCTTGTCCATCTGACCGAGGAACTGGCGCGCGTAGGCGCTCAGCGACTCGACGTAGCGGCGCTGGCCCTCGGCGTAGATCGTGTCGAACGCCAGCGAGGACTTGCCCGAGCCCGACAGCCCCGTGATGACCACCAGCGCCTCGCGCGGCAGCGAGACGGTGACGTCCTTGAGGTTGTGCTCGCGGGCCCCCGCGACGACGATGGATTCCTGACGGGACATAAGACCGCCTCAAAGTCTACGGCGGTCGCGGACGAAACAATCGAACGCGTGTTCGCGTGGGGCGGTGGGCGGGCTCCTCTCGCGGAAAGTGCGGAGATCCGGGCGGCAAGGCGGCGCACAAGGGGGCGCCGGGCGGGTCGGCGAGGAGCGCTATGCGACGCTCGGCAGCGCCGGCTCGATGTTCTGGTTGAGGCGGAAGAAGTTGTCCGGGTCGTACTGCGCCTTGATCCGCGCGAGCCGCTCGTAGTTGTCGCCGAACGCGGCGCGCACGCGGTCCTGCCCCTCGTTGCCGATGAAGTTGAGATAGACGCCGCCGGTGGCGAACGGCTTCATGGCGGCCGAGATCCCACGGCCCCAGGACAGGTGGCGCTCGTCGTCGGCCGCGCTCTCCCACAGCACGAACGGATGGGCGATCCACGCCGCCTCCCGCCGCGCCATCGGCGTCGCGTCGGGCGCCACGCGCGCGACCTGCCCGCCCCATGGGAACAGGATCGACTGGCACGCCGAGGGGACCGGCATGCGCTCGGAGTGGGACGCGAACACCTCGATCGCGTCGTCGGGCAACGCGTCCAGGTAGTCCCCGGTCCAGTAGTTCCGCAGGCCGGGCGGGTCGTCGATCATGCGCTGGAGCTCGACGTAGGGCATCGGGCCCACGAGATCCGCCGCCGGCCCGAGCTCGCGGAAGCCCCGGACGTGCGGCTCTCCCTCATCGGGACTCTCCCCGGCCCACATCACGACGGCGCCGCAGCAGAGCCTTCCCTGCAGCTCCGCGGGCACGAACTCCACGGGCGGGCCGGTGAGGTACACCGCCGCCATGGCGAGCTCGTCGGGCGCGCCGTCCATCGCTTCGCGCATGGCCGCGAACACCTCGCGCCCTCGCTCGCCCGGCCACAGCATCAGGCCGCCCATGACGATCGGGCCGACCGGCTGCAGGGCGAACTCGAAGGCGGTCGCGACGCCGAAGTTGCCGCCGCCGCCGTGCAGCGCCCAGAACAGGTCGGGGTGCTCCGTCTCGCTCGCTCGCACCCTCTCGCCATCGGCGGTCACCAACTCGACCGCGAGCAGGTTGTCGCAGGTGAGCCCCAGCCTGCGCTCGAGCCACCCCGAGCCTCCGCCGAGCGTGAAGCCGGCCACGCCGGTCGTCGACACGCGCCCGCCGGTCGTCGCGAGCCCGTGCTCCTGCGTCGCCGCGTCGAACTCCCCCCAGGTGAGCCCGGCGCCGCAGCGGACGGTCCGCGCGGCCGGGTCGACATCCGCGCCCTTGAGGTTGCGCACGTCGACGACCAGCCCGCCGTCGATCGTCGAGGTACCCGCGACCGAGTGGCCGCCGCTGCGCACAGCGGTCGGCAGCCCGCTCTCGCGCCCGAACCGGACGGCCGCCACGACATCGTCCGCGGTGGCGCACTGCGCGATCACTGCCGGACGCTTGTCGATCATCGCGTTGAAGAGCGCACGCGCGTCGTCGTAGCCGGCGTCCTCCGGGCGGATCACGCGCCCTCCGAAGCCGTCCTTCAACGCCGTTACAGCCGCATCGACAGTCGTCACAACGCCACCTCGCTCGGATCGCAGGTCCGGCCCCTCGGCGAGCCTAACCGCGGGCGCGCGCCCAGTCGAGCGCGGATCAGCGCGCGCCGCCGAGCAGCCCCGCGTCGGCGAGCTTGGCGCTCAGGTACCCGATGAACGGCTCCACCCGCAGCTCCTCGCCGGTCACCCGCCGCAGCAGGTCGCGCGGCGCGAGCTTGCGCCCGTGGCGGTGGATGTTCTCGCGCAGCCACTCGCGCAGCGGCGCGAACTCGCCCGCGGCGATGCGCTCGTCGACGTCCGGGAGGTCGGCGCGGAGGCGCTCCCACAGCTGCGCGGCCATCAGGTTGCCGATCGTGTAGGTCGGGAAGTAGCCGATCATCCCGGCGCCCCAGTGGACGTCCTGCAGGACGCCGTGCGCGTCGTCCGGCACCGCCACCCCGAGCAGCCGCGCCATGCCCTCGTTCCAGGCCTGCGGGAGGTCGTCGACGGCGAGGGTGCCCTCGATCATCGCCAGCTCGAGCTCGAAGCGCAGCACGACGTGCAGGTTGTAGGTGGTCTCGTCGGCCTCGACGCGGATCAGCGACGGCTTCACGGTGTTGACGGCGCGGTAGAGCTCGTCCGGGCCCAGGCCGGCGAGTGGGCCGTCCAGCCGCGACTGCAGGCGAGGGAGCACCCATCCCGAGAACGGCCGCGAGCGCCCGACGAGGTTCTCCCACAGCCGGCTCTGCGACTCGTGCACGCCGAGCGAGACCGGCACGCCGAGCGGCGTGCGGTGCAGCGCCGGGTCGACCTGCGACTCGTACAGCCCATGGCCGAACTCGTGGAGGGCGGAGAAGAACGCCATCCCGAAGTCGTCGTCGTCGTAGCGGGTGGTGATGCGGACGTCGCCCGCGGCTACCGACATCGCGAAGGGGTGCGGGGCCGGGTCCAGGCGCCAGGCGTCGGGGCGGAACCCGACGACCTCGAGGACCTCGAGGACCGTGCGGCGCTGCTCGTCCGCCGGGTAGTGGCCGGCGAACACCCCGCCGTTGCTCGGTTGCTCGGGGTCGCCGGCGGCGGCGACGAGCGGCGTCAGCGCCTCGCCGAGGGCGGAGAACAGCGGGCGCAGCTCCGCCGCGGTGAGCTCGGGCTCGTAGTCGTCGAGGAGCGCGTCGTAGGGGTGCGCGAACCCCTCGAAGCACGCGACGTAGCGGTGCTTGAGCTCGATGTGGCGCGCGAGCGCGTCGCGGAAGCGGCCGAAGTCGGACGCCGCGCGCGCCTCGAGCCACGCCTGCTCCCCGAGCGCGGCGGCGTGGGTCAGCTCCACGGCGAGGTCGGTCGGCACGCGGGTGGCCTTCTCGTAGTCGCGGCGCACCCAGTGCAGGAGGCGGACGTCCTCGGACTCGGGGTCCTCACCCGCCGCCCAGGGCGCGAGCGCGTCGAGCAGCCGCCCCACCTCGGGATCCGTGAGCCGCTCGTGGAGGACGCGCTCGAGCGACCCGGCCTGATCGGCGCGGGCGGCCGCCGCGCCATGGGGCATCATCGTGTTCTGGTCCCAGAACAGCAGCGAGCTGACGGCGCCGAGGTCGGTCAGCTCGGCCATCCGCTCCCGCAGCGTGATGAGCTCGGTGGGAGCGGTGGCCATGCCTGGAGGCTACCCGGGGTGGCCGTCCGGCAGGTGCGGGATCCCGTCCTCGCCCCGGACCACGAGGCCGTCGCGTTCGAGCCCTGACAACGCGCGCTCGCGGCGGTCGGGATCGAGGTCGTCCGGCGGCGGTCCGCCCGCGACCAGCGCCGCGACGATGCGCCCGCGCGCCCAGCGGTCGCTGTCCTCGAAGCGCTCCGCCCGGCCGCGCGGGCGCGCCGGCACGGCATGGGGACCGAAACACGAGGGGCGCACCGGGCACGCGTCGCAGCGCGGCGCCCGCGGCGTGCACACCGTGGCGCCGAGCTCCATCATCGCCTGGTTCCACTCCCCGGCCCGGCCGGCCGGCAGCAGCTCGGCCGCGCGCGCGGCGAGCGCCCGCGGCGCCCGCTCCCGCCCGTCCCAGCGGGCGATCACCCGGCGCACGTTGGTGTCGACCGCCGCCACCTGGGCGTCCCACGCGAACGACGCCACCGCGGCGGCCGTGTAGGGGCCGACGCCGGGCAGCTCCTCCAGGGCGCCGGGCCAGCCGTGCTCGGCCACGACGCCGGCCGCGGCCCGCAGCGCCAGCGCGCGCCGGTTGTAGCCCAGGCCGCTCCAGGCGGCCAGGACGTCGCGCACGGGCGCGGCGGCGAGCGCGCCCGCGTCCGGGAAGCGCGCGAGGAACGCCTCGTAGTAGGGCACCACGCGGGCGGCCTGCGTCTGCTGGAGCATGACCTCGGAGACCAGCAGGGCGTAGGGGTCGCGCGTGAAGCGCCACGGCAGCGGCCGGCGCACCCGCGCGTACCAGTCAAGCAGCGTCGTTTCGCGATCCACCCTGGTAGCTTCGCGCCAGGACAACACGGACGTCGGGGAGGACGGGACGATGCGAGGACTGCGCACGGGGCTTGCGGGGGCCCTGGTGACGGTGGTGCTGGGGATCGCGCCGGCGGGCGCGGCGGCACAGGGGCTGACTCCGGGAGGGGTCACGCCGTTCGACGAGCAGCTCCCCGTCAACGTCGTGTTCGTCGGCTTCGACGAGGCCGACGCCCCGTGGGACCAGGTCCGCGCCCAGCTCCCCGACTCCAGCGAGCCGATCGTCCGCTCGCGCATCTTCTACGGCGTCACCGAGCGGCTGGGGCTCGACCATCAGTACGAGTACCGGCCCCACTACACGAGCCAGGCCTGGGAGGACGACTTCTTCGCCTACCTCGCGAGCATCGCCGAGCCCGCCCCGCTGACCGAGTTCCAGACGCTCTACAACCAGCAGGGCGGCGCCCTCGACGTCACGTCGAACCACTCGATCGACGCGCCGGCCGTGGAGCGGCGGCTGATCGACACCGCCCCGGCGGAGGTCGACACCACGCTCCCGACGATCTTCTTCATCAACTGGCACGGCCGCGCCGACTTCCGCTTCCACGTCTACTCGAAGACCGGCGAGCCGGATCCCGACACGGGCCACGACTTCGGCACCGCCGACGCCCGCAAGCTCGTCGCGTGGGGCGGGACGACGCCCGACGACGAGGAGACCGGGCTCGGCGCCGAGCGCGGGGTCAACCGGGTGTGGTTCTACGACCTGTCGGCCGGCCCCGAGTCCTGGGGCGGCAGCTACGACATCACCAACCCCGACCTCGACCTCGACGGCGCGCCGGACTACCGCATCCCGCCCTCGTGGGAGTACGGCCACTACCGCCCGGCCGGGGAGCTCGCCGGCGACCTCGGCCTGGTGACGCGCTACGTCGGGCTGAACCTCCTGTTCACGAGCTCGCCGCTGTACCCGCCCTACTTCACGGCCGACCGCCTCCCGAGCCGGGTCGACGTGGACGTCAACACGCTCGAGGGCTGGCCGGGGGTCGACGCGTCGAGCCAGTACGTCAAGCCGGACCTGTTCGTCGCCGAGGAGCGCGAGCTCCCCACCGGGCACGTGATCGCGAGCGACCAGCAGGACCTCGACTTCGAGGGCGACTTCAGCCGCTGCTACAGCGCGTGGCTGCTCGACGACGGCTGCTTCGACGAGTACCCCGACTACCCCGGGCAGGCGGACATCTTCCTGAGCGCGGCGGTCAACCACGAGCGGTTCCTCGAGGAGGAGCCGGGCTACGAGGCGGCGCTGCTCAACTACGCGATCGGCGACGACTCGCAGTCGCCCGGCCTGCTCGGCTTCGCCGACGACAACTGGCTCGACGGCACCCAGAGCGGCGTGTTCAGCTTCGTCTATCCCTCCGCCGTGGAGAGCGGCTACGGGCTGACCACGACGATGATCCACGAGTACGGGCACCACTCGTCGCTGAGCCACCCCCACGACGGCTACGACCCGGCGACCGGCGTCGACTACGAGCCGACCGGCGACCGGTTCTTCGCCTGGCTGGGCGACGAGTCCAACTCGATGATGAGCTACATCGACCTCAACTGGGACTTCAGCCAGTTCGACCGCGACAACTCGGCCCGCCACCGCGCGGCCGGCTTCGCGCTCATCGCCAACCGGCTGGCCGCCGACGTCCTCGCCTCCCCGGATGCCGACCTCGCGGCCGCGGACCTGGCGGTCGCCGACACCCGGCTGACGGAGGCGCAGGCCGCGCTGCAGGCCCACGACTACCTGCTGATGCTCTCGCGGGCGGGCGCCGCCTACCGGCGCGTCCGGGCCGGCGCGGCCAAGGCCGGCGTCCGTGCGGAGATCCGGACGCCGAGCACCTGGACGCTGCGGCCGGCCGCGCAGCTCCCCAGCCGCTCGCGCATGAAGGACCACACCATCGACCTCGATCGCCGGGCGAACCGCAAGCGCATGGCGCGGTAGAGCGGGCTCAGGCGGCCGCCGGGGGCCGGCGCATGCGGACGTGCGTCGGCCCGCCGGGCAGCAGCCGGGCGCGCGCCTCGATCGTCTCGAAGCCCAGGCGCTCGTACAGCCGCGTCGCCTCCGGCGTGTCGGTCTCGAGGTAGCAGTCCCCACCGGCCGCGTCGCAGCGCTCGAGCCCCGGCCGCAGCAGGCGGGTGCCGAGGCCGCGCCCCTGCGCCTCGGGGACGACGCCGACCACGCACAGGTACCAGGGGCGGTCCTCCGGGAACGCCGCGTCGACGTTCGAGCCGAAGCGCCCGAGCCGCCGGAACTCCCGCGGCGCGGCGGCGGCCACGGCGAGCATCCGCGGGAGCGTCCGCATCCGGCGCCACAGGCCGAACGGATAGGCGCCCGGCGGGAACCACACCGCGGCGCCCGCCACCGCCCCACCGACCAGCAGCGCGTCGACGTAGCCGTGGTCGAGCGCGTCCGCCACCGGCACGGTCAGGAACGCGCGCAGCGCGCGGGCGCGGCGAGCCGGGTCCGCGAACAGCGACACGAGCGCCGGATCGCCCTCGAACGCCCGCGCCAGCGCGCGGGCCGCGTCCGCGACCTCCGCGCGCTCGAGCGGGCGGACCTCCGCGCCGGGTATCGCCGTGGGCTGGTCCTCCGCCGCGCTCATCGGGCCTATTGAACCTGCCGGCCCTCCGGCCATCGACTACCGTCCGCTCATGCCCCTCGAGATCGCCCCCTGAGGCGGGCGATGGGACTGCGCACCGCCGCGACCGAGCTGTGGACGGATGCGTTCCGCGTCGAGCGGCGCGGCATCGACCCGCTCGCCGGGCTCGCCGGCGGCGTCGCGACCTGCACGCCGCTCGCGCTCGGCCTCGCCCTCGACGAGCCCGCGATCGGCGTGCTGGCGTGCTTCGGCGGGCTCAACGCCTCCCTCGCGGTGCCGCGCGGGCCGCTGCGGGAGCGGATCGGATGGGGTCTCGGCGCGTCGCTGCTGTGCTGCGCGTCGGTCGCGCTCGGGACCGCCGTGCAGGAGAGCGCGGCGGCGTCAGCCGCGGTCGCGTTCGTGTGGGTCGCCCTCGCCGCGCACCTGCGCACGTTCGGCGCCAACGGCGGCCTGACCGGCTTCGTGATCGGCGCGATCTTCGTGATAGCCAACGGGATCCCGGCCCAGGAGCTCGACACGGGGGAGCGCGCGCTGGCGTTCCTGGTGGGCTCGCTCGGCGGTGTCGTCCTCATGGCCGCCGCCTACGCGCGGGGCGCTCCGCGCCGCAGCCCGGACGCCGCGCCCCTCGGGCGGGTCCTGGCCCAGGGCCTCCGCCGGTACCGCGACGCCCTCACGGGCGACCGCCTGCTCCGCGCGCACGCGCTGCGTCTGGCGGCGATCGTCGCGACGACCATCCTCGTCTACCAGCTGCTCGGGCTCGAGCACGGCTACTGGGTCCCGCTGACCGTCCTCGCGGTAGTCCAGCCGGAGGAGCACGCGAGCGACGTGCGCGCGCTCCAGCGCGGGGCCGGCACGCTCATCGGGACGGCGGTGATCGCGCTGATCACGATCGCGTTCGGCGGCCACTGGCTGCTGGTCGTCTGCCAGGGCATCGCCGCCTTCGGCCTCTTCGCGCTGTTCGCGCGCGGCTACTTCTGGCTCGTGGTGCTGCTGACGCCGACCGCGCTGCTGACGATCAGCGCGGTCGACTACCAGGGCGTCGCGATCGCGATCGAGCGCGCCGGCTGGAGCGCGCTCGGGATCGTGGTCGGCCTTGGCATCGCCGAGCTCGTGTGGCGGCGCAGCAGGCTCATCCACGGACCTCAGCGAGCGTCACCATGACCACGATCGACGTCAACGGCGCGACGATCTACTACGAGGAGCACGGCGCCGGAGAGCCCCTCGTGCTCCTCCACGGCGGGCTTATCTCGAGTGCCTCGTGGGAGCCGGAGCTGCCCTACCTCACCGGCGAGTTCCGCGTGATCACGCCCGACACGCGCGGCCACGGCCGCTCGACGAACCCGAGCGGGAAGCTGACCTATCCCCAGCTCGCCGACGACGTCGCCGCGCTGATCGGGGAGCTGGGACTGGACCGCCCGATCGTGGGCGGCTACAGCGACGGCGGGCAGATCGCGCTGGAGCTCGGCGTCCGCCACCCGGAGGGCGCGCGGGCTCTGATCGTCGCCGCGGCCCACCCCGAGATGACCGCTCCCGCGATGACCGAGGCCGCCGCTGCGCTCCTGGGGAGCGACGACCCGAACGCGCCCGACATCGAGCACGTCGAGGCGTTCCTGGGTGATTTCGCGGAGCTCATCAAGTCATGGCACGCGGGCGGCGAGCCGCAGTGGCGGACGCTCGTGCAGCTGACGGCGCCGATGTGGCTCGCCTACGCCGGCCTGACCGAGGACGAGGTCCAGCGCATCGAGGTGCCGGTCCTCCTGTTCACCGGGGACCGCGACGAGATGGTGCCGCTCGACATGACCCTGTCGCTCTACCGCACGCTGCCGAACGCCGAGCTCGCCGTCGCCCCGGGCGCCGATCACGCGGGCCCGATCTCGCCCGACCGGGCCGAGGTCTTCGCCGTCGCGATCCGCGACTTCGCGCGGCGGCACGCGCAGGCCCGCTAGCCACCTCGCGCCGGCAGCACGACCCCCGCACGCACGCACGCACCGCCGACCGTATTCCGCGCCTCCGTCGGCCTAGGCTTCGCCGGTGTACCGGCCTCCACCCGCGAGCAGGCGAGCCTCACGGGCGAAGAGCGCGGTGCCGAGCGCGGCGATGCCCAGACTGGCGAGCGCGGCGGTGATGATCGCCGCGCCTTGCGCCTCGCTGAGAACCCTGTCCGGGAGGGCGAGCGTGACGACGGCGGCGGGCACGCCGAGCTGTGCCGTCGCGATCATGGCGGCCGATGCGCGCTGGCGACTCAGCCCGGCGGCGAGCAGGTGGACGGCGATATTGAGGACCAGCAGGGCGATGGTGAGCCGGAGAATCGACGGATGCTCGATCACCGCGCCGAGCTCCAGACGCGCGCCGAGGACGACGAAGAAGAGCGGGACGAAGAAGCCGTCGGCGAGGCCCCGAACCTGAGTGAACAGTCGGTCGGGCCCACCGAGCGCGGCTACCAGCAGGCCGGTTCCGAACCCTGCGATCAGCACGCTGGTCCCGCTCGCTTGGGCAAGCCATGCCAACGTGAAGAGGACGAGGAGGGACAGGCGCAGATCGAGTGCCCACCGGCGTTGCTTCGAGCGCCTGCGGAGGCGATGCGTCCAGCCTTCTCGGTAGAGGCGGTGAGCCACGGCGTAGACCGCGCCGGCGCCGGCGGCGACGAGCGCACCGCCGCGTGCCGCGTTCGCCACCCGATCGGGCTGAAGCACCAGTGGGATCGCGAGGACCGTGATGACGTCGGCAATCGTGACCTGCCCGATCACCGTCAGCGCCGGCGGGCCCGTGAGGCGCGCCTCGGCGAGCATTGTCAGGACCGCGGCGGCCGAGCCGGAGCCGAGGATGACAGCGTAGATCGCGGCGTCGCCGGTGCCCGCGAACCAAGCGGCGACCGCACCCGCGGGCGGCCCGAGCAGCAGCACGACGCCCGCGGCAACTGCGCCGCTGCGCAGCGCGGCGGGCAGCCGCGGGTCGCGGAGCGGCATGTGTGCGCCGACGGTGAACATCAACATCGCGAAGCCCACGTCGCTCAGGAACCGCACAGTGGGGTCCCCCGGGTCGACGGCGTCCAGACCCGTGCGCCCGACGAGCAGGCCGGCGAGAATCTCGCCGACCACGACCGGAACGAAGACCGTGCGCCCGGCGCCGAGCAGCGGGCCCATCAGTCCCGCGAGCACGATCAGCGCCAGTACGCCGAAGTCCACCGGGGCAGGCTACGCCGCCCCGCGGTGACTCAGAGGTCCGGTAGGCGGGGTTCGACCCGAGCGCTCACACGTCGCTGCGCGATCTGGCGGCTAGTGGCCCCGGCGCAATACCTACTGGCCGGCATCCCTCGACGCCGGCGCTCGCTCGGTGGTGCGCAGCGCGTCGGCGGCGGCAGGCATGTCGCGCTCGAGGTCAAGCTCAACGGGTTGCCCGCTCGGCTGGGGAGCCCGGCCAAGAGCCTCGGCTTCATCGAGCTCGGCGAGAAATGGTGAGATGTAGCGCCCGGCGATCTTCGTCGGCGGCCAGAACAGCGCCCGTCGCTCGGTCTCACCCTCTCCGCCGCCGGCGGACGCGCTGCGCATCCAGGCCTTCCCGCGCCCGGTGAGCAGCACGCCGCGCAGCACGGGACGAAACGGCTCGGGCAGGATGTCAGCGCCCGCGCGGGCGGCAATCGCCTCGGCGACCGCGTCCGCCTGCTGCGCCGCCAGGCCGCCCTGCTTGACCGGGAAGGCGATCGCGTCGCCCGCCGCCCAGACAGTTGAGGCGCCGGCGACCTTGCCGTGGCGGTCGCAGCGCACGAACCCTCGCACGTCACCGGAGACACCGGGCAGCGCCGGCCCGACCGCTCTGGGCAAGGCCACGACGCGGTGAGCATCCAGTGGGCGAGCGCCCGGCTCGGTCACCAGGCGACCGTCGGACTCGGTCACGTAGGCGCTGGTCTGGACCTCGATGCCGACGGCGTCGAGATCTTCGCGCAGTGCTCTGGCGGCGGCGGCCCCGAAAATGTCCAGCGGCGCGCTTTCCGGCGTGTAGATCGTGATCTGCACATCGTCCATGCCCATGCCCTGCACCTCCCAGGCCGTCATCAGCGCCAGCTCGTACGCGGGAAGCGGCCAGGCGACGCCGAGCGGGACGACGAACGCGACGCGCTTGCTGTAGCCCTCTTCGAGGTCGCGGAGCAAGCCCCCGTAGACCTCGGCGTCGCTCTCCGGTGTCCACGTCAGGGCGCGCGTGAGCGCCGGCTCGCTGTCGGCACCGATCGCGACGACGAGCGCGTCATAGGACAGGCGCTCCCCGTCGGCGGTCACCGCGACGCGGGCGCCGTCATCGACCTCCGCAAGCGACCCACGGATCAGGCGAGCGCCGAGGTGACGAGCGATCGCGTCGAGCCGGTGACGCTGCGCGTGCCCGCGTGAAAACGGCTCGCCGACCGCCATCGGCCGGTAGACGAACTCGTCCTCCGGGCTCAGCAGCGACGTCTCGACGCGATCCCCGGCGAGGTCACGCAGGGCAAGCAGCGTCTCCAGACCCGCGACCCCACCGCCGGCGACCAGGACCCGCAGGGGTGCAGGAGCGGTCCCTGCCATCTCAGGCGACTCTCCGCGCCCGAGCGAGAGCGCCGCGCCGGGACCCCGGGTAGTCGTCTCGCTCGTTGGCGATCAGGGCACACGGATGCTGGGTCGCGCGGGAGCTCATCAGCGGCTTCAGCCGAGGCGAGTCTAAGTGATGAAGCGGGCCGAACGGGTTCGTACGCCCGCGCCGGGATGTCGAAGACCGCGGAGCGCTCGAAGGCGGGGACCGACGACGGGCGCCACGACGACGGCGATCAGAGGTGATCCCGGGCGTGGTCGTCCGAAGCCCGGCGGCTGGGGCGACGGCGCCCGTCCACCCCGCTGCCCACGACACCGAGCCCGTGTGCGCCGGTCGGCCCGGGGAAACCGGCGGGATGGGCGCGGAAGTCACGCAGCAGCCGGCGCCCCACGAACAGCGCCACGACGATCAGCGCGAGGAAGACGCCGGCTTCCTCCGGCTCGTGGTGTCGAGCGCTCCCGACGATCAGAAGCAGGAGGGCGAGCGCGATCAGTACCAGGGACAGCCCACGGTGAAAGCGACCGGCCTCCGAGTGGGGCCAGGGGTCGATCGGGCGGACGATCTCGCGACCGTGCTCGGAGTCGGTGCAGCTCTCCTTGAGCGCGCAGCCGTTGCAGATGTGCGCCCTCGCGCGGTAGCGCACGAGCCGGCGCTCGTGGTCGAGCTCGTGCGGCCAGAGGTGCTCGCCTTCGGGGCAGCGCCAGTGGTCGAGCTGCTCGTCGTACTCGAAGCCGGCTGTGCGATAGCGCAGCGCCCGGCGGTGGGTGTGTGCTGACAGCCACTCCAGGATGAGCGCAGCGGCGACGAGGAACGCCGCGTAGCCACCCAGGAACCAGACCTCGGGGCTCATGTCAGCTTGGCCGCCGCGGCCTCGTCTGCGCTCATCGCCGGGACACCTTCGGGCTGGGAGATCTCGGTGAACAGGATGTCCTCAGGCTCCTCGAGGGTGACCTGCCTGACCGTGTGGCGGACCCCGAGGTAGGCGATGTAGAGGGTGGGTATCGCGCCTCCGACGATGAAGACGATGTCACCCGGCAGTCTGAGCCACTCCACCAGCGCGTTGGTGTCGTTCGTGAGGAACTTGAGCTCGCGCGCTTCCCAGTAGCCGTCGTTGACGGACTTGTAGAGCTGGAGGATCCCCAGCGGCAGCAGCGTGGCGAAGCACATCCACGCCAGGCCGATGTTCGTCGACCAGAAGGAGATGCGCGCCCACCTCTCCGGCCAGCGATCCGCGGGGATGAGGTACCGCAGGCAGAACAACGCGAGCCCTATGGCGAGCATCCCGTAGACGCCCATCATCGCCGCGTGTCCGTGATTGGCCGTGAGGGCGGTGCCGATCTCGTAGTAGGACACGACCGGCAGGTTGATCAGGAAGCCGAAGATCCCGGCGCCGAGGAAGTTCCAGAAGCCGACCGCGACGAGGAACATGACCGCCCAGCGATGCGGGAACGGGGTGCGCGCACGCGACTCCTGTGCCGTGCCGAGTTGGAGGAACGACCACGCCTCGACGGTCAGGAAGGTGAGTGGGATCACCTCGGCGGCTGAGAAGAAGGCGCCGAGTGCCATGTGCTCGGCCGGCTCACCCGAGAAGTACAGGTGATGCATCGTCCCGATGACGCCGCCGAGCGAGTACAGGACGATGTCCAGGTAGATCACCGTCAGCGCGACCTTCTCCCGCACCACGCCGAGCAGCACGAACATGTACGCGACCATCACCGTCGTGAAGAGCTCCAGGAAGTCCTCGACCCAGAGGTGCACGACCCAGAAGCGCCAGAACTCCGTGACGGTGAAGTGCTCGCCGGTGCGAGCGATCAGACCGACGGCGTAGAACGCCGGAATCGCGCAGGCCGCGAGGAAGAAGAGCCACGGCATGTTCCCCGGATGCTCGCCGCGCAGCCGTCGGCGCAGGACCCTGAAGAGCATGAACACCCACACGAAGAGGCCGATCGACAGCAGGACCTGCCAGATCCGCGCGAGGTCCAGGTACTCGAATCCCTGCAGGCCGAACCAGTTCGACGCCGTGCCCTCCAGCACGCCGTGCACGCCCAGGAACGAGCCGATCAGCGTGCCGAATACCACGACGGCGAGGGCGCCCAGCAACGCGAAGGCGAGCTTCCCCTGGTGACGCGGCTCGCGCCGGGCGATCATCGGAGCCAGGAAGATGCCCGCCGCCACGAACGAGGTCGCCACCCAGAACAGCGCCAGCTGCACGTGCCAGGTCCGCATCAGGTTGTACGGGAAGACCTGCGCGAGATCGACGCCGAAGAAGCTCGCGATCTCGGCGCGATAGTGCTGTGACGCCGCGCCCACGAACGTCTGGAGCAGGAACAGCGCAGCCATGACGAAGAAGAACCAGGCGCACGCCCGCTGGCCCGGGGTGAGGGCCACGTCGCCGGGCGCGCGAAACGACAGCGTCGCCTGCTCGCGGCCGTGCCAACCGAGGAAGCGCCACCGGCCGAAGACGCCGAAGAGGATGCCGATCCCACCGAGCAGGGCGATGAGCGAGAGCACGCTCCAGACCACCACGTTCGCCGTCGGCGTGTTGTCCACGCGGGGTTCCGGTGGCCAGTTGTTCGTGTAGGAGTAGTCGCGGCCCGGTCGGTTCGTCGAGCCGGCCCAGGCCGTCCACCCGAAGAACGCGGTCAGCTGAGCGAGCCGGCGCCGGTCGGTGATCGCGTCCGGGCGCAGGCCGTGTTTGGTCGTCGGCTCCGAGAAGAACCGGCTGTAGTAGCCGACGAGCCGGCGGTGCGCGGCTGCCTGGGGCGCCGTCAGCGCGAGCGTGCCGCTCCTGCCGTCGTAGCGGTTGGTCCGGAAGTCCCGAATCGTCCTGCTCGCGGCGGTGTCCGACCGCGCACCGCCGTAGGAGCGCCGGACGAGGTCCGACGACCGGCGCAGATAGTCAGCGGTGTAGTCGGGCCCCAGGTACGCGCCGTGGCCGAACACCGAGCCGTACTCCATGAGGCCGTTGTGGAGGAAGACCTGCTGGCCGGCGGTGATGTCCTTGGCCGTGTAGAGGACGGTTCCTCCGGGGTCGACCACCCGTTGCGGCATTGGAGGCTTGGCCTGATAGGTGCGATACGCCAGCAACCCGAGTACGAAGAAGCCGAGCAGGACGACGATCAGGACCGCCTGCACCCACCCCTTGGACACCAGCAACGGCCGCCGATCGGCCGCTTCCATCGCGGCTCCTCTCCATCGACTGGTACGCGCGCGACTCGCGCCGTGCGCGACCCGAGCACGCGCCGGCGAGGTGCTGCGCAGCAACGACTCTCCCAGCTAGCGCAGGGAATGTCCACGTCCCCACATGGTGTGCCGGCTGACGATCGGCGCGGTCGACTACCAGGGCGCCGCGATCGCGATCGAGCGCGCCGGCTGGAGCGCGCTCGGGATCGTGGTCGGCCTCGGCACCGCCGAGCTCGTGTGGCGCCGGAGCCGGCTCATCCACGGCCCGGAACAGGCGGCACGATGAGTCACCCGCGGGCGGCGAGCCGCTCGACGGCGTCGACGCTCGCGGCGACGCCGCCCGACCGGCGGACCTCCTCCGATACCTCGCGGGCGCGCGCGCCGCGGCCGAGCGCTCCGGCGACGGCGGAGCCGAGCGTCTCAACCGTGACCTGCTCCGCGGGCAGGTGGACGCCGGTGCCGGCGGCCTCGAGCTGCGCGGCGTTGGTGAACTGGTCGACCGCCTGCGGGATCGCGACGGTCGGGACCCCGAACCACAGCGACTCCGCGGCGCTGCCCATCCCGGCGTGGGTGACGAACACGTCCGCGTGGGCGAGCACGTCGAGCTGCGGCTGCGTCGTCGCGGCGTGCACGCCGGCGGGAAGCGGGCCGAGTGCGGCGGGGTCGACCTTTCCGGTGGCCATCACGACGCGGTGCCCGGCGCCCAGCGCCTCGACGGCGGCGCGATAGATCGGCAGGTTGTCGGTGTACGCCGTCCCGAAGGCGACGTACGCCAGCGGCCTGGGATCCCCGGCCTCGGGCACCCAGCCCGTCATCCGGGACGTGTCCACGCACGGCCCCGTGAAGACGTACTGCGGACCGACCCGGTCGGCGTTGGGCTGCAGCACGCGGGGGATCAGCACGACGCAGTGGTCGGGGCGTCCGAGGAACGCGTCGGCGTCGATGGCCATGCCGTTCTCGTCCAGCCAGGAGCGAACCCCCGCGAAGTACCGGGCGCCGGACGGGGACGCCTTCAGGCCGGCGGTGAACTCCGCCATGTCCTCCTCGTAGCCGTCCCACGCGACGTAGGTCGGCGAGAGCTGGATGGCCGGGACGCCCCAGTGGTGGGCGGCGACGCGGCCGGCGTACCCGCCGATGTCGTAGAGGACCGCGTCGGGGCGGTCGGCCGCCAGGATCGCGGGAAGGGCGGTCTGCTCCTCGTCCAGGAACAGCTGCATCGCCTCGCCGGGGTCATCGGACCACGCGGTGTCCGAGTCCGGCAGCTCGGACCGGTAGCCGACGTGCCCGGCGCCGGTGGGCGTCACCAGCCCGGCGAGGCGGTCGCCGACGGCGTAGGACACGTCGTGGCCACGGGCCACCAGCTCGCGGATGACGGCAAGGCTCGGGTAGATGTGGCTCGGCGCCGTCACGCCGGCCATGAGCAGGCGCATGCCTCCCACCGTAGGGAAGGCGCTGCCGCGCCGTCGCGCTTGCGCGGCCGGCCGCGAGAGGCGTGGCGTATTTCGGGGCGGCCACTAGCGCGTGCCGTGGAGTCGCCCGCCGCCTCGTCCAGCTCGCGGCGGAGGTCGCGGATCTCGTCGCGCAGGCGGGCCGCGTACTCGAAGCGGAGCTCCTCGGCGGCGGCGAGCATCTCCTCCTCGAGCTCGACGATCGTCGTCTCGATCTCGGCGGGCTCCATGTCCACGCGCTTCTCGCGCCGCCGGCGGCGCCCCTTGGGGACCTTGGAGTCGCTCATCAGGAACTCCGTGATGTCGGAGATGCCCTTGACGATCGTCTCCGGGGTGATGCCGTGCTCCTCGTTGTAGGCGACCTGGATCGCGCGACGGCGGTCGGTCTCGGAGATCGCGCGGCGCATGGCCTCGGTCTCCTTGTCGGCGTACATGAGCACCTTGCCGCCGGCGTTGCGGGCGGCGCGGCCGATCGTCTGGATGAGCGACGTCTCGCCGCGGAGGAAGCCCTCCTTGTCGGCGTCGAGGATGCCGACCAGGGAGACCTCCGGCAGGTCGAGCCCCTCGCGCAGGAGGTTCACCCCGACCAGCACGTCGTACTCGCCGAGGCGCAGCTCGCGGATGATCTGGATGCGCTCCAGCGTGTCGATCTCGGAGTGCAGGTAGCGGACCTTGAAGCCCATCTCGAGCAGGTAGTCGGTGAGGTCCTCGCTCATCTTCTTGGTGAGCGTGGTGACCAGCACGCGCTCGTTGCGGTCGACCCGCGTGCGGATCTCGTTCATCAGGTCGTCGATCTGGTTGCGCGTCTCGCGCACCTCGACGTCCGGGTCCACGATGCCCGTGGGCCGCACGATCTGCTCCACGATCCGCGGCGAGTGATCGCGCTCGTAGGAGCCGGGCGTCGCCGACACGAAGACCATCTGCGGCGTGATCGACAGGAACTCGTCGAACGTCTGGGGCCGGTTGTCGAGCGCGCTGGGCAGGCGGAACCCGTAGTCGACGAGCGTCTGCTTGCGCGAGCGGTCGCCCTCGTACATGCCGCCGATCTGCGGCACGGTCTGGTGCGACTCGTCGATGAAGCACACGAAGTCGCGCGGGAAGTAGTCGAGCAGGCAGTACGGCCGCGCGCCCGGCTCCCGCCCGTCGAGGATGCGGGAGTAGTTCTCGATGCCCGAGCAGAAGCCGACCTCGCGCAGCATCTCCATGTCGTACTGGGTGCGCTGGCGCAGGCGGTGGGACTCGAGCAGCTTGCCCTGGGCCTCGAGCTCGGCGGTGCGCGCGTTGAGCTCCGCGCCGATCTCGGCCACCGCGCGCTCCATCGTCCCCTCCTTGACGTTGTAGTGCGTGGCCGGCCAGACGGCGACGTGCTCGAGGTCGTCGGCGATCAGCTCGCCCGTCAGGGGGTCGAAGTGCTGCAGGCGCTCGATCTCGTCGCCGAACAGCAGGGCGCGGAAGGCCGTCTCGGCGTCCGCCGGGAAGACCTCCAGGGTGTCGCCGCGGACGCGGAACGTCCCGCGGCCGAGCGACGTGTCGTTGCGGTTGTACTGGAGGTAGACGAGCTTGCGCAGGAGCTCGTCGCGGTCGACCTCGCCGCCCTTGAGCAGGATCTGGCAGTTGTCGTTGTAGGTCTCCGGCGAGCCGAGGCCGAAGATCGCCGACACGGAGGCGACGATCACCACGTCGCGCCGCGCGAACAGCGCCGCCGTGGCGGCGTGGCGCAGGCGGTCGATCTCCTGGTTGATCGCCGAGTCCTTCTCGATGTAGAGGTCCTTGCTCGGGACGTAGGCCTCGGGCTGGTAGTAGTCGTAGTAGGAGACGAAGTACTCGACGGCGTTCTGCGGGAAGTACGTGCGGAACTCGTTGCAGAGCTGCGCCGCGAGCGTCTTGTTGTGGGCGATGATGAGCGACGGGCGCTGCACCCGCTCGATCGTCGCGGCCATCGTCATCGTCTTGCCCGTGCCGGTGGCCCCCAGCAGCGTCGAGAAGCGCTCGCCGCCGCCGATGCTCTCGGCCAGCCCGTCGATCGCCGCCGGCTGATCGGCGGTGGGGCTGTAGACGGCGTCGAGCTTGAACTGGGGCATGGCCCACCCACGATAGAGACCCGCCCGGACGGACCCCGCCGCCGGACGGGTCGGGAGGCCCGCGTTTGGTGCCCCGGCGCTGCGGCTAGACAGACCCCCGGGTGGTGTCGGCGCCGAGGGAGGCCGGAGATGCAGCGGATCGTGGTGGCGGCGAAGGCGGGGGCCGACCAGCCCTGGGTGGCCGAGGCGGCCGCGCACCTCGCCGCGCAGACGGGCGCGAAGGTCAACGTGGTCAGCCTCGACGGCCTCGAGATGGAGGCCCTCTCCACCACGCCGCGCTCGGAGTACGCCGACCGCGCGCGCGAGTCGGCCGAGGCGCTGGTGCTGCGGCTCCGCGCGAGCGGCGTCGAGGCCACGGCCGAGACCCGCGCGGGCGCCGTCGTGCCCGGCATCCTGCTCTACGCCGAGGAGCACGACGCCGACATCATCGTGGTCGGCGCCACGTCGCGCGGGCGCGTGGCGGCGCGGGTGCTCGGCGACGTCCCGCTCGAGCTGGCGCAACGGTCGCGCCGTCCCGTGCTGATCGTCGCCCACCCGCCCGAGCAGTAGGCGGCCGCGGCGGTCCAGGTTTCAAGGGCGCGGGGGCGAGAGATAACCCGCCTGGCGGCCCGGGGTACGTTCCACCGAGCAGGGGAGGCGACATGGCAGCGGCAACACGAGGTGGCCTGTTCGCCACCAAGCCGGTCGACGCGCTCGTCGCCGACACCGAGGACGAGAGCTCCCACCTCCGGCGCGCCATCGGCGTGCTCGACCTCACCGCGCTGGGCATCGGCGCGATCATCGGGACCGGCATCTTCGTCATCCTCGGCGAGGCGATCGGGGACTCCGGCCCGGCCATCGTCCTGTCGTTCCTGCTGGCCGGCGTGACGTGCGCCTTCTCCGCCCTCTCCTACGCCGAGCTGGCCTCCGCGATCCCGGTCGCCGGGAGCGCGTACACGTACAGCTACGCCACGATGGGCGAGCTGCTCGCCTGGATCATCGGCTGGGACCTGATCCTCGAGTACGCGGTGTCGGTCGCCGCCGTCGCGGTCGGCTGGGGCCAGTACTTCAACGAGCTGCTGGACACGGTGTTCGGCCTGCAGCTGCCGGATGCGCTCGCGGCGCCGCCCGGCGAGGGCGGCTCGTTCAACCTGCCGGCCGTCTTCCTCGTGCTTTCGGTCACCGCGCTGCTCATCGTCGGAGTGCGCGAGACCGCCCGGGCCAACACGGTCATGGTCGTCATCAAGCTCGCCATCGTGGTGCTGTTCATCGCGCTGGCGGTCACCGGGTTCGACTCCGGCAACCTGTCGCCCTTCGCCCCCAACGGCTTCGACGGCGTCGTGACGGCGGGCTCGGTGGTGTTCTTCGCCTACATCGGCTTCGACGCGATCTCGACCTCCGGTGAGGAGACAATGCGGCCGGGGCGGGACCTGCCCATCGCGATCATCGGCTCGCTCGCGGTCTGCACGCTGCTGTACATCCTCGTCTCGCTGACCGCGTCGGCCGCGCTCCCGTACGACCAGATCGCCGGCCAGGAGGCCCCGCTGGCCGAGGTTCTGCGGGCGCTCGGCTTCGACTGGGGCGCCACCGTGATCTCGTTCGGCGCCCTCATCGCGATCACCAGCGTGGTGCTGACGATCCTCTACGGCCAGACGCGGATCATGTTCGCGATGTGCCGCGACGGGCTGCTGCCGCGCGGCTTCGCCAAGGTCTCCGAGCGGCGCCTCACGCCGGTGCGGATCACCGCCACGTTCGGGATCCTGATCGCCGTGGTGGCGGCCTTCGTGCCGCTCACCGAGATCGTCAAGCTGGTCAACATCGGGACGCTGTTCGCGTTCGTGATCGTGAACATCGCGGTGATCGTGCTGCGGCGGACGCGGCCCGACCTCCAGCGCGGCTTCAGGGTCCCGCTCGTGCCGCTGTTCCCGCTCATCGGGGCCGGGCTGGCGATCTTCCTGATGAAGTACCTCGAGCGGCCGACGTGGGAGCGGTTCATCGCATGGCTCATCCTCGGGCTGATCATCTACTTCGCCTACGGGCGCCGGCACTCGCGGCTACGGCAGGGCGACGTGGTCAACCCGGAGGCGCAGCTCGACGAGGGCCGCAGCTAGCTCCGGTGCGCCGTGCGCTGCTCGCCCTCGCCGCGTCGCTGCTGGCCTGGCCGGCGGTCGCGGAGGGCGCGGCGGCGGAGCTGTCCGTCACCGACCGGCTGGACGACCGGCGCTTCGCCGCGGTCGGCACGCGCGCCTACGAGGTCGGCACCGAGGCCGGGCGCTACCCCGCCATGGGCTTCCACACCCGCGGGGAGATGGGCGGCATCTGGGCGCCGCCGATCAAGCTCCTCGACGGCGTGTGGTTCGGGATCGACGGCGAGTGGCTCGGCCCGGCGCAGCGCTTCACGAGCGGCGCCGGGCACGTCCGGATGGAGCTGCCCGGGCCCGGCGGGCTGACCGTCCGGCGCACCGACTTCGCGCCCGACGGCCGGCGGGGCGTGCTGATCGGCCTGACGCTCTCGTCGCGCGACGCCCGCACCGTCGACCTGCAACTCGACGCGCACTCCGAGCTGATGGGCAGCTACCCGTGGGGCGAGACGAAGCCATCCACCCAGCTCGACTTCAACCTCCCGGACGCCGCGACCGCCGAAAGCGGCGCGCTGGTGTTCACCGACCGCGGGACGCCGCCGGCGGCGGGCGCCGAGCCGCACGACTGGGCGGCGGCGGTCGGCTCCACGCGGGCAGCCTGATCGACAACGGCAACGGCGGGAAGGTCGTCCAGAGGTCGTCTTCGACGGCACCGTGTACTTCGGCTCGAACGCGGACCCGGGCAACACCGACGAGACCGCCAAGCTCCCGAGCGCCGTGGCGCGCGTGTGGCGTTGGACGGGCGACGACGCCGTCCGCGACGAGATGTACGACTTCGCGGTGGCGAACCTGCGGTTCATCTTCCGCGAGCTCGACGCCGACGGCGACGGCAACGTCGAGCGTCCCGGGATGGGGCCGGAGAAGCTCGACAACACCGTCTATGCCATACGCGGCCTGTTCGACCTCGCCGACATGGCCGAGGCGAAGGGCGACGAGGCGACCCGCGCCTGGGCGCTGGCCAAGGGGCGCGAGCTCGAGCGCCGCTTCGTTGCGGCCTGGTGGATGCCCGGGGTGCCGCAGCACGCCGACTCCCTCGGGGAGGACGGCGCGCGCGCTCCAGCAGCGCCACTGGATCGGGGGCACCCCGATGGAGGCCGAGCTGGCGCGGCCCGGCGGGGTGCTGGGCGACGAGTGGCTCGACGGCGTCGAGCGGGGACACATCGGCCGTCGTCGCCCGGGCTGCGGCGCCGAGCCGCGAGCCAGACGAGCACCTCGCCGAGGACACGCGGCGGTGGCTGCGTGATCGAGACCGCCACCTGCGAGTCGATAAGGACCAGGCTGCGCCGGAGCTCAACAACCGTGGCCTGTTCTACAGCGGTGGCCGGCTCGCGGCGGCCGACCGGCTACAGACCACCCTCGCGCAGCGCTGTCCTGATCGCCTCGCGCAGGCTCTGCCCCGTCTCGCGCCACTCAACCTGGCGCCCGACGAGGTGGTTGATCTGCACGGTTCCCCAGTCGACGTAGTCCTTGGGGACGGCAACCAGGACCCGACCCGACCCGACGGTGGCGTCGGCGTCGGCTCCCCACGCCAGCCAGGGCTCCGGCGCCTCGAAGTTGGTGATCGTTTCGAGCTCGGAACGGCCGACCTCACCCACGAGGGTCCCATCATCGGTCCATGGCCAGAAGCGAGATAGATCAGCCTCGGTCACCGGCCCGGCTGGCCACTCGTAAAGCACTCCTTCGATGGCGGGCTGATGCATGCCCACCACGGGCACGACCGCCCCCTCGCATCCGACCGCGATGCGCAGCGCTCGAGCCGCGTTGGCAGCCAAGGAGAGGTCTCCCGGGTAGCGGATGGCTGTGGGCTCCGAGATCTCGCCGATGACCTGACTTTCCATTTCGTCAAGGTCCGTACGTCCGGCGCCCGTCCAGCGGCCTCCGGGCTCGACCGTCTGCAGCCACGCCCGGCTGCGCTGCCTGCTGGTCGCCAGCTCGATGATGCCGAGTTCGGCCCCGAACGCCCAGGGTTGAACGCACGGCGTGCCATCCAGATCCCCGGCCCACCGGCCCAGCGTATGGCCGGCGACAACAGCATCGACAACCGGGAGGAACGGAGCGCACAACCTGGCAAGGGGGCCTGGGTCTGCCTGGTGCTCGCCCAAGGCCGAGACGTCCCAGTTCACGCCAAAATGCAGCAGGACTACCACTGCGACGGCGCCATCGGCCCGCAACCGGTCGGCCTGTTGGGGCACGATCCTCGCGAGATCTGGGTTCGGTTTGGGCGCGTGGGGTGAGAACACGTTGACGTCGGGGTGGGTGAGCCCGACGAAGCCGACTGGGCCCGCCTCGGTCGGGATCAGTGTGGACGGCGGAAGTCCCACGTCGGCGTTGGCGCAGACGAGGGGGAAGCCGAGCGTCGGGGCATGTTCGACGAGGAGCGGCAGTCCCCAGTCGAACTCGTGGTTGCCGACGGTAGCGACGTCGATGCCGAGCTCGGATGCGGCTCGGAAGTTGAGGACACCACGCGAAGTGACGGAGAGAGGCCCGCCCTGGGAGAAGTCGCCCGCGTCGGCCCAGAGCGTCGGGTGCCCCTGGCGCAATCGGTCGACCGCGTGCTTGAGTCCCTCAGCCCCCGGAAGAGACCCGTACGAAGTTGGCATCGGCGAGAGCGAACACAAGAAGTCGTTCGTGCACGCTATGCGGATACTAGTGGCCACCACTGAGGCGCTTCTCTCTCGCGCTGCTCGAGGATGGGATTTGCCGCTCGCCCCGCGAGACTACGCCCGGGTGGCGCAGCGGGCAACGTGGCGCATGGTGCCGGCGAGTCCCTTGGGCCGGGGTCCTGCGCCTTCGAGCCCAGCGCAGTGGAACGAATGCCGATGCTCGAGGCGCCCGACCTCATACGCACGCATGCCACCGGTCGGGCGCCCGGCCCCACCAAGCGCCAGGGGCTGGCACCGGCGTTCGACGACGGGGTGGCGCGGGCCACGGCCAAGAACCCGAACGCTCGCTACCCGACGGCTGGCGAGCGCGCGCAGGCGGTCCGCGACCGCGGTCGCCGCCTTCAACCTGTTCGCGAGCAGTCGGGCGAGCACGCGGGTGATGGCGCACTTCACCCCGGGCACCGCGCGCCTAACGACTCAATGACCCGTTCGACGCCGAGCGCGCGATCGACGCCCAGGCGCAGCTGATGCGCGACCCTGCTGCGGACGTTCTCTACGGTGCCACTGGCGCTTGCCTCCTACAAATGCCGGCCCGGCGCCAGTGCGCGCGTGCGGGTGCGCCGCCGTATCCCGAAACCAGCGCATACGTCGCCAAGATCCTCGGGCTGATTTCGGGTGCCGGCGAGCCGATCGCGGTAGTTCGTTCAGCGCCACGCGCTGCTTGGCCCCTCGCGATGGACGTTCCGGGACGCTGCGCGTCACTCGACGAACCGGACAATGAGGCCGGTGCCGGGGCCGAGGGCGATGCCCGACCTGCATCGCTTCGAGGCCGATGGCGACCCGCCGCGCCGAGTCAGGCCGCGACGGCCGGGGCGTCGCCGGCCCGGTGACCCCGACCGCCGCGAGGTCGAGCGGCCCACCGACGTCGCCGTCGAGCAGGTGGACGTAGACGCGCAGGCGGGTCGCTGTGTCCCAACCAGCGCCTGCACTTGCCGGATGTTGCGTCCCACGGCGAACAGGAGCGACGCGAAGCGGCCGGCGGCGAGGGGCTGGCCGCGCCCGCGCACGCGCACGCGGCGCTCGACCTGCGGGAGACCCGCTGCTACGGCGACGAGCGCGGGCTCTTCCACACGGGCGCGGCGGGGTGCGACGGCGCCGGGCCGGCGCCCGACGAGCGCCAGTCGTTCACGCTCAACACCGCGATCGCCGCCGTCGGCGAGGTCAACTACGGCCGTCTCGGCCCGGGCCGCCAGCAGCGCTGGACGACGGCCAACCGGGCGCTGCAGCTCCCGGCCCCGGACGAGCAGCCCGGCGCGATGCCCGAGATCGCCCGTCGCCGCTGAACGGGCGCTCGATCGACCGCCCGTTCGCCGAGCGCCCGTCGGCGCTGCAGGCGTGGGGCGCCTATGGGACCGCGTGGCTGTTGGTCCACCAGCAGCTCGGCGTGCGCCCCCGACCTGGGGCGCGGCCGGCTGGGCGTCGTGCCGCAGCTGCCACCGGGGCAGCGCTCGATCGCGGGCGAGCGGATCCGCCTCGGGCGGGGCTCGGCGGACGTGACCACGACCGCCGCGGCGGCACGTACCGCACGACCGTCGACGCGGCGGTGCCGCTGGCCTCACTCGAGCTCGGCCATGTGCTGCCGGCGGACGCGCACGTACGGGCCGTCAAGCTCGACGGGCGCCGGATGGAGGCGCGCACGGCGCGCACCGCCCGCGGCCTCGAGGTCACGGTCGAGGTGCCGCGCCCGCGCGGCGAGTACCGGCTGGAGGTCGTGGGCCGGTAGCCGGCCGGCACACGCAGCGCCGTGTCCATGAACTTCCTCAGCCTGCTCACCGGCTCGTTCGCCACGCCCGCTGCCGAGAACCCGACCGTGGCGATGGTCGAGGCCGCCTTCCGCCATCACGACCTCGACGCCCGCTACATCAACTGCGAGGTCGCGCCCGGCGCGCTGGGGGACGCCGTCCGAGGAGCTCACGCGATGGGGTGGGCCGGCTTCAACTGCTCGATCCCGCACAAGGTCGCGGTCATCGAGCATCTCGACGAGCTCGCCGAGTCCGCGGCGCTGATCGGAGCCGTCAACTGCGTCGTGCGCCGCGACGATCGCTGGATCGGCGAGAACACCGACGGGCAGGGCTTCCTCGCCGCGCTGAGGACCGTCGTCGATCCGGCCGGCAGGTCGCTCGTGATCTTCGGCGCCGGCGGAGCGGCGCGCGCGATCGCGGTGGAGTCCGCGCTCGCCGGCGCGACCTCGATCACGATCGTCAACCGCGAGCCCGGGCGTGCGGCGTCGCTCGTGGCGCTGCTCCGCGAGCGGACGCCGGCACGCGCCGACGTGGTGGCCTGGGAGGGGGCGTATGTCGTGCCCCGGGAGACCGGCATCGTGGTCAACGCCACCCCGATCGGCCTCTTTCCCGACGTCGACGGGCGGCTGGACGTCGACGTGGACAGCCTCCGCCCCGGCATGGTCGTCGCCGACGTCATCCCGAACCCACCGCGCACGCGGCTCATCCGAGATGCCGAGGCGCGGGGAGCCACCGCTCTCGACGGGCTCGCCATGCTCGTCAACCAGGCGGTCATCGCGGTCCGGCACTGGACCGGCGTCGAGGCCGACGCGGCGGTGATGCGCCGCACCGTCGAGGCGCTGTTCCGGTCGTGACCGGCTAGTGGCGGGCGAGCGCGAGCCGCGCGCCGAGGCCGATCAACACGCAGCCGGTGAGTCGCTCGAAGCGGGCCATCCACGGCCCCTCGACGAACGCCCGCTTCGCCCGCGTCACGAGGTAGGCGAGCGCGGAGTACCAGATCAGGTCGAAGACGACGATCATCGCGGCGATCGACAGCGCCGCGGGCAGCACCGGCGCGCCGTCGGGGACGAACTGCGGGAACAGCGCCACGAAGAACACGGCGAGCTTGGGGTTCGAGACGCTGGTCAGCAGCCCCGTGCGCAGCGCGCCGCCGGGCGGGAGCGGCCGGGCGCGCTCCTCGCCGCCGGCGCCTCGGCGGCGGAGGGCGTTGACGCCGAGGACCACGAGCACCAGCGCGCCCACGAGCTTGAGGACGGTGAACGCCTCGACCGACGTGGCCACCACCGCGGCCACGCCGAGGGCCGCGAGCACCGCCCAGGCCAGCACGCCGAGCGAGTTCCCGCACGTGGTGCGCAGCGCGTGCCCGCGGCCGCCGGCCGCGGCGCTGCGCACGACGAGCGCGGTGGCGGGTCCGGGCGTGATCGTCAGCACCGCGGCGACGGGCACGAAGGCGAGCAGCATCTCGAGCACCCGCCGACCCTAGCGCCGCCGCTCATCCGCCACGACGGTCCGCGAGGCGCACCTCGCGGACCCGCACCACGTCCCCGTAGGCGATCAGCGCGGCCCGCGCGGCCTCCAGGGGGCCGCGCACCTCGACCGCGACCTGGTTCTCCACCTCGTCGATGTCGAACGCCACCAGCTCGCCGCCGGGCGGGGACAGCTCCCGCCGCGCGGCGCGGATCTCGTCGCGCACCGCCTCGAGCTCGGCCAGCGACCGCCGCGGCTGGAACGCCCGCAGCGCCTCGGGGTGCGGGAAGCCCGCCCGCGCGCCCTCGAGCGAGCGGTCGACGTCGTGGGTGAAGCCCAGCCAGACGAGCATCCCTTCGCGCGTGGGCTGCTGCGCGCTGCCCGCGAAGGTCTGGGGCTGCTCGTGGCGCAGCCGCTGGGCGAGCCGGCGGCCGGCGCGCGAGATCGTGCCCGCGCGGGCCATCCACGCCGGTGGCGGCCCGGCCCCGCCGGAGTCCGCGTAGGCCGCGTGCTGACGCGCGAGCCACTCGCGTGTCGCGGGGTCGGCGCGACCGGGGCGATCGGGCCACATCGCCCGCACAGGCTGCCAGAGAGGGCGGGCGTCTGGCGCGGTGTCAGCGCCCGGCGCGCCCGTCCCAGCCGTGCTCGAGCGCCCAGCGCGCGCCCACCGTCCACGCCTGGGCGCGGTTGGCCATCGCGACCGGCTCGAGCGCGCCCTCGAGCGTGACCGCGTAGAGCTCCGGCGCGCGGCCCAGCTCGTCGAGCGCCTGCAGGACCCCCGAGCGCACCTGCTCGGCCGCCTCGGCCCGGCCCGCCGCGCGCAGCCCGCCCCATCCCAGCCAGCTGTCGAACGGCCAGATCGAGCCGCGGTGGTACGCATGCGGGTCGAACGCCCCGTGGAGGCTCGAGAGCGTGCGCAGGCCGAAGGCGGTGAGCACGTCGGGCTCGCACAGCCGTTCGGCGGCGGCGTCCGGCGCGGCGCCGGGCAGCGCCTCCGCCCATAGCAGCCAGCCGAGCTGGGATCCCGCGCCCGCGACCGGCGTCCCGTCGGGCTCGAGCGCCATCGTCTCGGGGCCGAACGTCTCCCCCAGGCGCTCGGAGAGCTCCGCCGCCGCGGTCTGCCACCGCGCGTCGCCGCTCAGCACGGCGAGCGCGCGGAGCGCGGCGTAGGCCACCGCCTGCGTGTCGGCGTCGGCGAGCGGGGCGGCGGGAAGGCGGCCGTCCGCGTGCAGGATCCCGCTCCCGCCCTCGGCCGGGTCGCGGGGGTCGTCCGCGTCGCGCCAGCCCTGCTGACCGAGGCCCCCGGGCCGGCCCGCCGGGCCCGAGCGCACGAAGCCGCCACCCGCGGCCAGCGCACGCTCGAGCCACCCGGCGGCGGCGCGCCAGTGGTCCTCCAGCTCCCGCGCGAGCGCCCCGTCGCCCAGCGCGGCGAGTAGGACCAGGAACCACGCGGTGGCGTCGGCGGTCGCGTAGTAGCGGAACTCCTCCCCCGTGTCCGGCCAGCCGGCCGCCACCAGCGTCGCGGGCGGGCGGTCGCGGTCCTCGTGGATGATCTTGCCCGGCTCCTCGTGGGTGAGCGGGTCCTCACGGCGCCCCTGCAGGGCGGCGAGCGCCCGCAGCGTGGCGCGCGCGACCGCGGGACGCGCGGGCAGGACCTGAAGGGAGCAGATCAGCGAGTCGCGGCCGAACAGGGCGTGGAAGCGGCCCGGGTCGCCGGGCTCCACCGGCGGCGTCGAGGCGTAGGGCCAGCCCTCCGGGGAGAGCACGGCGTCGAGCTCGGTGATCGCCACTACACGGAGAGCTCGACGAGCACGCCTTCCCACGGGCCGAGCGGGAGGCCCGGCGCGGCCACGGCCGTGCCGTCGCGGCCGCGGTCGGTGCCCACCGCCACGGTGCCGGCGATCCCTTCCACGACGACGTCGCGGTCGGAGAGGTTCAGCGCGACCGCCCAGCCCTCGCCGCGCTGCCACGCCCACGCGCCCTCGGGCGCCGGCAGGGTCGCGTAGGCCCCGGCGGTGAGCGCTTCCGTGCGCCGGCGCAGCGCGATCAGGTCGCGGACGAGGCGCAGGGTCGATGCCGGGTCGTCGCGCTGCGCGGCGACGTTGCAGGCGGCGGCGTCGCCGAGCGGCTCCCACGGCGTCGCCTCCGGGGTGGTGAAGCCGGCCCCGGGCTCCGCCGTCCACTGCATCGGGGTGCGGCAGCCGTCGCGGGCCCGCGAGGGATCGCCGGTGCGGCGGCCGACCGGGTCGAGCGCGCGCTCGGGGTCGATCGCCGGCTCGGGCATCGCGATCTCGTCCCCGTAGTAGAGGAACGGCGTGCCGCGGAGGGTGAGCAGCATCAGCAGCGCGGTGCGGGCCCGGCGCTCGTCGCCGCCGGCCCAGCGCTCGACCAGCCGCCGCGCGTCGTGGTTGGAGCCCGTCCACACCGGCCACGAGGTCGCGGGCAGGTGCGCCTCCACCTGCTCGACGAGCGTCCGCAGCGGCGCGGCGGCGAGCTCGGAGTGGATGAAGAGGAAGTTGAACGCGAGGTGCAGCTCGTCCTCGCCCTCCCCGTAGAACGGGATCAGGTGGTCGAGGTCGAGCACGTAGGTCTCCCCCACCAGGATCCGCTCGGGGTCCTCGGCGCTCGCGAGCGCCCGCCAGCGGCGCAGCACGTCGTGCACCTCGGGGCGATTCATGGAGAACACCTGCTTGAGCCCGCGCCGGCGCACGACCGGGTGGTCCTCGGGCGTCGGCGCCGGGTCGTCGCGCAGCTCGCGGTCGTTGACGATCGCGTGGCAGACGTCGATCCGGAAGCCCGCGATGCCGCGCGCGAACCAGAACCGCAGCACGTCGTCGAACGCTTCGCGCACCTCCGGGTTCCACCAGTTGAGGTCGGGCTGGGAGGGCAGGAAGTTGTTGAGGTAGTACTGGCCGGTCGGCTCGTGCCACTGCCAGGCCGAGCCCCCGAAGTTCGACAGCCAGTTGTTGGGCGGGGCGGGCGGGGACGTCTCCGCCGGGTCGCCCCACACGTAGAAGTCGCGGTGGCGCGCTGAGCGCGAGGTCAGCGCGTCCTGGAACCACGGGTGGCGGTCGCTCGTGTGGTTGGGGACGAGGTCGAGCAGCACGCGGATCCCGCGCGCGCGGGCCTCCGCGACGAGCGCGTCGAGGTCCTCGAGCGTCCCCAGCTCCGGGTGCACCCCGCAGTAGTCGGCGACGTCGTAGCCCCAGTCGTCGTTCGGCGAGGGCATCGTGGGGTTCAGCCAGATGCCGTCCACGCCGAGCCACTCGAGGTGATCGAGCCGGGCGATGATGCCGCGCAGGTCGCCGACGCCGTCGCCGTCGGAGTCCGCGAACGAGCGCGGGTAGATCTGGTAGAGCACCCCGTCGCGCCACCACGAGCGCGGCACGCCGGTGCCGCCGCCCGTCCGGTCGCGCGAGGTCGCGGGGTCGGCGGCCATAGGCGCGGCAGGATACGCGCCGAGCCGGGCGTCCCGTCAACTGTCTGACACATTCCCGCTCGGAGGGTGGCATGATTCCCGCGTCATCGAGGTGAGAGGACGGAGGGGGAGCCTGGTGTCAAGGCGCTTGATCTTGCTGGTGTCGTGCGCGGTACTCGCCTGTGGGGCGGCCATGGTCGGCTGCGGCGGCGACGACGACGAGGGCGGCGGGGGCGGCTCGGCGTCGAGCGGGGAGTCCGGGACCACCGAGGGGGCCAAGGTCATCGACGTCAAGTCGATGGACGCCGCCAAGGGCGACGTCACCTACTGCACCGGCAAGGACACCTCGGGCGACCTCAAGGAGGGCCTCAAGAAGTTCAACACCGAGTTCGGCGCGGACGGGCTGAAGGCCAAGATCCTCGAGTTCCCGACGTCCGCCGACGAGCAGCGCAACCAGTTCGTGCAGCGCCAGCGGGCGAAGTCGGGCGACTGCGACGTCTTCGAGGCCGACGTGATCTGGACGGCGGAGTTCGCCACCCAGAAGTGGCTCTACGACCTCACGCCCTACATCGAGAGCCGCAAGGCGGAGTTCATCCCCTCCACCCTGACCTCGGTCACCTACGACAAGAAGATGTGGGGCGCGCCACGGGTGACCGACTCCGGCCTGCTCTTCTACCGCACCGACAAGGTCGACGAGGTGCCCCAGACGTGGCAGGACGTCTACCAGCAGGCGGCGAGCGAGGGCGGCATCGTCTACCAGGGCGCTCCCTACGAGGGCCTGACGGTGGACTTCCTCGAGCTCGCCTACGCGGCCGGCGGCAAGGTGCTCTCCGCGGACGGCTCGAAGGCCGAGTTCGACAACCCCAACAACCTCAAGGCGCTCAAGTTCATGGTCGACGGGATCAAGAACGGCTCGGCGCCGAAGTCCGTGACCACGTTCATGGAGGAGGAGGCGCGCCGCAGCTTCGAGAACGGCAAGCCCGCCTTCATGCGCAACTGGCCCTACGCCTACGCGCTGGGGAACGACGCGCCCAAGGTCAAGGGCAAGTTCGAGGTCGCGCCGTACCCGTCCTTCGAGGGCGCCGGCAAGGCGGGCATCCTCGGCGGCCACAACGCCGTGATCTCGGTGTACTCGAAGAACCCGGGCGGCGCGCTCAAGCTCGTCGACTACATGACCTCCGACGAGCGCATCACGCGCAACGCGATCAAGTACTCCAAGGCCCCGCCGCTCGCGTCGGTCTACGAGGACCCCGCGGTCAAGAAGGCGCTGCCGTTCGCGGCCGAGCTCAAGCAGGGCGTCGAGCAGGCCAAGACGCGCCCCGTGTCGCAGGTCTACAGCCAGATCTCGCAGGCGATCTACAAGAACGTCAACGAGGCCCTGACCGGCGCCCAGACGCCGGAGCAGGCGCTCAAGAACGGGCAGGCGGAGATGGAGAAGGCCCTCCAGACCTTCTGAGGCCATGGAGGCGACCGCGGTAAAGGCGACCACACCCCAGCGGCGGCGCTCCCGGGGACTCTCGGAGCGCCGCCTCGCGGCGTACATGCTGACGCCGTCGCTGCTGCTGATCGCGCTGGTGGCGGCCTACCCGATCATCTACGCGGTCTGGCTGTCGCTGCACGACTACAGCGTGCGGGTCCCGGGCCTCAAGCGCTGGGACATCGGCGGCAATTACGTCGAGGCGCTGACCTCGGTGGACTTCTGGGAGGCGTTTCGCACCACCTTCGTGTTCACCGGCGTGTCGGTGTTCCTCGAGCTGCTGCTGGGGATCGCGATGGCGCTCTGCATGCACTCGGCGTTCAAGGGCCAGGGCGCACTGCGCACGATCGTCCTGGTGCCGTGGGCGGTGCTCACCGTCGTCACCGCGATGATGTGGCGGACGATCTTCCAGCCCGACCTGGGCTTCGTCACGAGCATGCTCAGCACGTTCGGGCTGCCCGGCGCCGACATCGTGTGGCTCGGCGAGGACGGCTGGGCGCTGGCCGTGATGATCTTCGCCGACGTGTGGAAGACGGCGCCGTTCATGGCGCTGCTGCTGCTGGCGGGGCTGCAGGTGATCCCCGACGACGTCTACGACGCCGCCAAGGTCGACGGGGCCACGGCGTGGCAGAGCTTCGTGCGCATCACGCTGCCGCTGCTCAAGCCCGCGATCCTCGTCGCGCTGATCTTCCGCACGCTCGACGCGCTGCGGATCTTCGACCTCCCGTTCGTGCTCACCCGCGGCGCGCACGGCACCAACACGCTGTCGCTGCTCGCCTATCAGGAGCTCCAGCAGAACCGCATCATCGGTCTGGGGTCGGCGCTGTCGGTGCTGACCTTCCTGATCGTGATGACGGTCTCGCTCGTGTACATCCGCTTCGTGGGCGGCAACATCCGCGCCCTGACGGAGGAGTAGGCCATGGAAGCCGCCGGTGTCTCGCAGGAAGCGGCCGGCCGGCCGGCGGTCGCCACCCGCCGCCGGCCGCGGCGCAGGCGCTCGAAGACCCACCCGCTGCTGTGGGTGGGGGTCGCGCTGATCGTGCTCTTCTGCCTGTTCCCCTTCTACTGGCTGGTCAACGTGTCGCTGAAGACGGGCCCGGAGCTCTCGGCGGCGGACCTGATCCCGCCGAGCCCCAGCCTCGACAACTACCGGTCGATCTTCCAGAACGACGACTTCACGAACGGCCTGCGGAACTCGGCGATCGTCGCCTTCACGGTGACGATCGTGTCGCTGGTCTTCGGGTCCTTCGCGGCCTACGCGCTCGCGCGCCTGCGCATCCCCGGCAAGTTCTGGATGCTCGCGCTCATCCTCTCGGTGACCACGTTCCCGGGGATCGCGATCGCGGCGCCGCTGTTCAAGCTCTGGAGCGACGTCGGCCTCTACAACACGCTCGTCGGCCTGGTCATCCCCTACATCACGTTCGCGCTGCCGCTCTCGATCTACATCCTCGTGTCGTTCTTCCGGGAGATCCCGAAGGACCTCGAGGAGGCGGCGCTGGTCGACGGCGCCACGCACTTCCAGGCGTTCACCAAGGTGGTGATCCCGCTCGCGGCGCCCGGCATCGCGACCGCGGGGATCCTGTGCTTCATCTTCGCCTGGAACGAGTTCCTGCTCGCGATCACCCTGACCTCGTCGCCCTCGGCGCGCACCGTGCCCGCCGCCATCGCCTACTTCACCGGCTCGACGGACTACGAGGAGCCGCTGGGGACGATCAGCGCGGCCTCGGTGACGATCTCGATCCCGCTGATCGTGCTCGTGCTGCTCTTCCAGAAGCGGATCGTGGCGGGCCTGACCGCCGGCGCGATCAAGGGCTGATCAGGCGAACTTGGTCGTGGGCCGCTCCTGCCGCACGCCGTCGACGTAGAGGTCCACCTTCTCGTTGTAGAACGTGACCAGCCCGGCCACCTTGTGGCTCTCGGGCAGCGGGGCCGGATACGACCACGCCAGGTCCTCGTGGACGACGTCACCGGCGCGCACCGACCAGTACTCGGCCCGGCCCTTTGTAGGGGCAGTGCGAGACGGTGTCGGTCGGGACGAGCAGGTCCAGACGGACGTGGGTCTTGGGCAGGTAGTAGCGCGGCGGCAGGCCGGTCTCGTACAGCACCCTGGGGCTGGTCGACTCGGCGACCGTCACGCCGTCGACCTCGACGCGCACGTGGCGTGAGGACGCGAGCACGTCGACCCGGGTGTAGGGGTCGCGAGGGTGGATGAAGACCTCCTCGTCCTCCTCGAACCAGGCGTCCATGGCGTCCCAGTCGAGCCGGATCGTGTCCCTGAGCGCCTCGAGCGGTGAGTCGACGTAGTGCAGGGCGGCGCCGGGCGCCTCGCTCCCCTGCGTCCTCACGTCGAGGACGTCGGCGTCGCCGCGGCTGGGCGAGTGGGCTCTCTCGTCGCTGCGTTCGAGCAGCTCGCCGCGCACGTCGGCGGCCGGGAAGTAGTACGCGGGGTAGTAGGGCTTCTCCCACACGTAGAGGGGGCGGATGGTGTCGGCGACCAGCTCGCCGCCGAGGTACGCGCGGACCCGCTTGGCGCCCTGCTCGACCCGCACGGATCCGCGGGATGTGGCCGTGTCCGTCGTCCTCGTCGCCATGTCAGCCTCCGGGCCAGCCTTGTACGAATTTCATCGAACAATAGCACCGTGACGCTCCGTGTCTTGCCCTCCTGGCAACGGCGCGCATAGAGTCGGCGGGCCGAGCCTCACCCAACTGCCTGGAGGTCGTGCCATGCCCAGCTTCCTGTTCAAGGCGTCGTACAGCACCGAGGGTGTCCGTGGGGTGGCCGCCAAGGGCGGGAGCGCCCGCCGGGACGCCATCGAGGCGCTCTTCTCGGCCAACGGCGGCAGGATGGAAGCGTTCTACTTCGCGTTCGGAGAGACCGACGCGTACGTGTTCGGAGAGGTGCCCGACAACGAGACCGCCACGGCGGTCGCGCTCGCGGTCAACTCGAGCGGCCTGGCCTCGGTGACGACGGTTGCGCTGTTGACGCCCGAAGAGGTCGACGCGGCCGCGAAGAGGTCGATCGACTACCGCCCCCCGGGCACCTAGCGCCGGCGGCGGCGCCACCACACGACGACGACCGTGAGCACGATCACGGCCGTGACGCCCGCGCCGATCGGGCCGAGCAGGTCGCCGACCTTCTGGTAGTTGCGCCCCAGCGCCCACCCCGCGCCGACGAGCGCGGCGTTCCACACCGCGGAGCCGAGCGCCGTGAGGAGCACGAAGCGCACGGGCGGCATCTCCGACAGCCCCGCGGGGATCGAGACGAGGCTGCGGGCGCCCGGGACGAGGCGGCCCACCAGCACGGCCCACGACCCGTGGCGGTCGAACCAGTCGTCGGCGCGGTCGAGGTCGGCCTCGCGGATGCGCAGCCAGCGCCCGTGGCGCAGCAGCAGCGCCCGGCCCCCGAAGCGCGCGAGCGCGTAGATGACCAGCGCGCCGGCGAGCGAGCCGATCGTGGCGGCGAGCACCGCCCAGCCGTAGGCGAGGTCGCCCGAGCCGACGTAGAAGCCCGACAGCGGCAGGATGAGCTCCGAGGGGATCGGCGGGAAGAGGTTCTCGAGGAAGATCAGCGCCGCCAGGCCGGGATATCCGGCCGTCGTCACGACCTCGCGAACCCAGCCGCCGATGCCGGCCGGCGGGACCCATCCGAGTGCGCTCACTCCGCCCGCGCCCGGAAGCCGCCGTCGGAGTCGATCACCTGGCCGGCGATCCAGCCGCCGTCGTCGGTGCACAGCCACGCGATCAGCCGCGCGGCGTCGTCGGGCTCGCCCCAGCGGCCCTGGGGCATCACGCGCAGCGCCTGGGCGTGGATCTCCGGGGTCGCCCACCCGGTGTCGGTCGGGCCCGGGTTGACCGCGTTGACGAGGATGCCGCGCGGCGCCAGGTGGGCGGCGAGCGTCTCGGTCAGCTGGTGCAGCGCGCCCTTGCCGGCCACGTAGGGCAGCTCGCGCGGCATCGGCCCGCGGTGCTGGCCGGAGGTCAGCAGCACGACGCGGCCGCCGGGGCGGGTGTCGTCGTGGCGCGCCGCGAAGGCCTGCACGAGCAGGAGCGTCGCGCGCACGTTGACCGCCAGCGCCGCGTCGAGCGCCTCCGCGGTCAGCTCCTCGAGCGCCTGGTCGCACGACATCGCGTGGTTGGCCACCAGCACGTCGACCGCGCCGAGCGCCTCCACCGCGGCGCCGAGACATGCGGCGGGCGCCGCGGGATCCAGGAAGTCGTGCTCGCCGTGGGCCACGCGGCGGCCGGGGAGCTCCGCGCGCAGCGCGCCGACGACCCCCTCGATGCCCGCCGGGTCGGCGCCCCAGGGCTGACCCGCGTCGTGCGGCGTGAAGGACTGCAGGTAGAGGTCGGCGCCCAGCCCGCCGAGCCGCTGCGCGATCGCGAAGCCGATCCCCCGGCGGCGGCTCACGCCGGTGACCAGCGCGGCGCGGCCCGCGAGCGGCGCCGCCCCGGGGGTGCCCAGGCTCAGAGCCCGAGCTCCCGCGCGTAGCCCCGGCGGTAGCCCTCCTGCGCGCGCTGGACGCGGCTCACGTAGTCGCGCGTCTCGGGATACGGGATGTGGTCGGCGGCCTTGAAGTCCTCGCCGCGCGCGCGGGCGTCCGCGCGCCACTCGTCGATCTTGCCCTCCCCCGCGTTGTAGGCGGCCAGCGCGAGCAGGTGGTTGCCGTCGTAGCGGTCGAGCAGGTAGCGCAGGTAGAACGAGCCGTAGGAGATGTTGATCTGCGGGGTGGCGAGGTCGCCGTGGTGGAAGCGCGTGCCGCCGGACTTGCGGGCGATGTAGTCGGCCGTGGACGGCATCAGCTGCATGAGGCCCTTGGCGCCGACCGGGGACGTCTGGTCGCGGAAGCGCGACTCGGCGTAGATGACCCCCGCGATCAGCGTCGGGTCGAGGTTCTTCTCGCGCGCCTGCTGGCGGATGATGTCCTCGTGGCGAAGCGGGAGCTTGATCTCCCGGACCGCCTTGTCGGCCATCGGCGCGATCACGGCGGCGACGACCACGCCGGTCAGCAGGACGCCGAGCAGCAGGAGCAGCCGCCGCCGCATGATCTGCCGGCGGCGCCGGGCCGGGCGGGATCCTCTTCCCGACCCGCGCCGGCGCTCAGGCGGGGGCGCGGCCGTGCTACGGCCGCCGCGCGACGGCGGCGAGGCCACGGCGGCGGTCAGGATTCGACCCGATGCCGGCCTCGCGCTCATCTGCTCAGCTTCTCAAGTACGAGAGACAGGGTGTGCTCCAGCTCTGCGAGCGTTCCGGAGTTTGCGACCACGTACGTCGCCCGTGCCGCCTTCTCCTCCTGCGTCAGTTGCCGAGCGGTGCGTTCATCAACCGATCCGTGCCCCCTCGCGGCGGCCCGTTCCCGGCGCTCCCGCTCATCTGCGACCACCGCGATGGTAGCGTCGAAGAGCGTGTCCATGCCCGCTTCGAAGAGCAGCGGGACCTCGACGACGAGGGCCGCCGGCACCGGGTCGCGGGCGCGCTCGGCGGCACGCCAGGAGGCGACCCGCTCGCCCACCAGCGGCCACAGCAGCGTCTCGAGCCACTCTCGCTCGGCCGCGCTCGCGAACACCTTCGCGGCCACCGCGGAGCGGTCCACGCGGCCGCCGGGCGCCGTCTCCGGCCCCCAGCGGGCGACGACGGCGTCGCGCACCGCGTCGCCCTCGTAGAGCGCGTGCACGACGTCGTCGGTGGAGAGCGTCGCGGCGCCCAGCCTGCCGAGCGCCGCGAGCGCCTCGGACTTCCCGGCGCCGATGCCGCCGGTCAGCCCGATGAACGGGGGACCAGGCTCAGCCCGGGGGATCTTCCGCGTCCGGCGACGGGACGTCGTCCGCGGCGGCCTCGGCCTCCGCCTCGACTTCGACGGCCTCGACCTCGGCCTCGACTTCGGCGGCCTCGACCTCGGCCTCGACTTCGCCCGCGTCGCCGTCCTCGACCTCGACCTCGACCTCGGCGGCCGGTGGCGGGGCGCCGACCTGGTCGGCGAAGACGTCCTCGGAGAGCCCCAGCTCGGGCACGTCGTCGAGGTCGCCGGCCGCCGACTGCTCGGGAGCGGTCATGTCGCGGCGCGGCAGCTGCTGACCCTCGACGCGCTTGATCGACAGCGAGAGGCGGCGCCGCTCGGAATCGATCTCGAGGATGCGCACCCGGACGTCGTCGCCCGGCTGCACGATCTCGCGCGGGTTCTCCACGTGCTGCTGGGCGAGCTCGGAGATGTGCACGAGGCCCTCGACGCCCTCCAGGATCTCGACGAAGGCGCCGAACGCGACGACCTTGGTGACCGTGCCCTCGAGCTCGTCCCCGACGTTGTAGGTATCCACGACCCGCTGCCACGGATCCTCCTGGGTCTGCTTGAGGCCCAGGGAGATGCGCTGGCGGTCGCGGTCGATGTCGAGCACCTTGACCTGCACGGTGTCGCCGATCGAGAGGACCTCGCTCGGGTGGTTGACGTGCGACCACGAGAGCTCGGAGATGTGGATGAGGCCGTCGATGCCGTCGAGGTCGACGAAGGCGCCGAAGTCCACGATGTTGGAGATCTGGCCCTCGATGATGAGGCCCGGCTGGAGGCGCTCCAGGATGGCCTGGCGCTGCTCCTTGCGCTCCTCCTCGAGCACCGCGCGCCGCGAGAGCACGACGTTGTTGCGGGAGCGGTTGAGCTCGATGACCTTGGTCTCGATGGCCTGGCCGAGGTACTCGTCGAGGTTCGGCACGCGGCGGATGTCGACCAGCGAGGCCGGCAGGAAGCCGCGAACCCCGAGGTCCACGATGAGCCCGCCCTTGACGACCTCGATGACCGCCCCGGTGACGGGTTCGCCGGACTCCGCGGCGGCCTCGATCTTGCGCCAGGCGCGCTCGAAGCGGGCGCGCTTCTTGGACAGGATCAGGCGGCCGTCCTGGTCCTCCTTGGTGAGGACCAGCGCGTCGACCTCTTCGCCGAGCTCGACCTCCTCGTCGGGGTCGACGGACTTGCGAATCGAAAGCTCGTTGGAGGGGATGACCCCCTCGCTCTTGTAGCCGATGTCGACCAGGACCTCGTCCTTGTCGATGCGGACCACACGACCCGTGACGACGTCGCCCTCTTCGAAGGGGACAATCGTGGCGTCGTAGTTGGGGATGACCTGCCCGTCGACCTCGAGCAGCATCCCGTCGGAGCCCTCGACCACCTTGGCTGCGGCGGCGGGGGCGTCTGGCGTGAGAGTTGCTTGCATGAGCGGCGAGTAACTGTAGCGAAGTAGGGGTGGTGCGACAGGCGCCTGATCCGGCGCTCCAGAGGGCTCGTATGATCCTGCGCCGTGCCCCTTCGAGCCACCAAGCGCGGTGCCGAGCGAACTCCTCTGCAGGGCGATTACGACGTCCTGATCTGCGGCGGCTCGTTCGCCGGCCTCACCGTGGCGCGCGAGCTGCGCTCTACGGGAGCGCGGGTGCTGGTGCTCGACCGCTACGAGCTCGGGGAGCGACAGACCTCGGCCTGCGCGGCGCCGACGGAGTGGCTGCGCAACCTCGGGCTCGAGGACTCCATCCGCCAGACCTTCGCCTCGCTCCTCGTACACACGCGCGCGACGACCGCCCGCTGGCCGCTGCCGTGGACCTTCTCCACCTTCGACTACCGCACGCTGTGCGCGCTGCTGTGGGCCCAGCGCGGGCCGGGCACGAGCTTCGAGACCGCGAAGGTCGAGGGCCGCCGCGGCGACGCGGTGGTCACGGATCGCGGCGAGGTGCGCGCCCCGCTGGTGGTCGACGCGCTCGGCTGGCGCCGCGTGCTCGGCCGGGGCGAGAACGTCCAGCCCCCGGAGGCCCGGCTCTCCCGGGGCCTCGAGGTCCATCCGGCCGGGTCCGCGAAGGAGCTGGAGCTGTGGATCGACCGCGCGGTGATCCGGGCCGGCTACGGGTGGTCGTTCCCCGCGCGCGACGAGGTGCGGGTCGGGGTCGGCTCCTTCGACCCCCACGACCACGTCAAGCAGCCCACGGTGCGCCTCGCCGAGGCCCTCGACCGCGACACGGTGGCCTACCAGGGCAACTGGATCCCGCACCGGCTGCGCCCGGCGACCGACGACGGCGTCTTCTTCGCCGGCGACAGCGCGGGACACTGCCTGCCGTTGACCGCGGAGGGCATCAGGACCGCGTTCTACTTCGGGATCGCGTGCGGGCGCGAGCTGCGCGCGGTGCTCGACGGCCGGCGGTCCGCCGGGGCCGCGCTGGAGCGCTACCGCGCGTTCTCGGCCGCCCACCGGTGGAAGTTCGAGGCGATGCTGCTCGCCCAGCGGACGGTGCCCCGGCTGGCCCCGCCCGCGCTCGACCGGGTGGTCGACGCCTTCGGGCGGCGCCGCGTCTCCCACTGGGCCTTCCGCCACTACCTCGACATCGCGCCCCCGCAGTACGCGCTGCCCGCCCCGCCGCCGGCGGTGGACGCCGGCCGCGACGTTCCTCCGGCGGCGGTCGCCGCCTGACCGTGTTCGGCGAGGCGGTCGCCCCAGGCCTCGCGCGGTGGGTCGCGCCGCACCCGGAGTGGCGTCCGGACAGCGGCGGGGCCGGCGGCTGGGAGCGTGACGTGGCGTGCCTGTGGCTCGAGCACGGCGACGGCGTGACGCTGATCGATCCGCTGTCGCCCGAGGGCGCGGAGGGCGAGCGCTTCTGGGCCGCGCTCGAGGACCGTGACGTCACCGTCCTGCTCACCGTCGTCTTCCACCTCCGCAGCGCCCCCGAGCTGCGCGAGCGCGGCGCCGCGGTGCTGGCGCTGCCCGGCGCCCTGGGCGACCTGGACCTGGCCACCGCGAGCTTCGCCGACGGCGACACGCTGCCGGGCGGCGTCGTGGCGGTCGCCCCGGTCCCGAGCGCCGGCGAGCAGGAGGCGGCCTTCTGGCTGCCCGAGCAGCGCGCCCTGGCGGTCGGGGACGTGCTGGTCGGCACGCCGGACGGGCTGCGCGTGTGGTTCCAGCCCGAGTTCGGCGACACCGAGGCCGACCTGCGCGAGCGCGTGCTGCCGTTCGTCGACCGCCTCTCCGAGCTGCCGGTCGAGCGCGTGCTCGTGCCGCACGGCGTGCCGGTCACCGAGGGCGGGCAGGCGGCGCTCCGCGCGGCCCGCGACGCGCCGGTCTGGCAGCACTGAGGCGCGGTCAGCGCGCGGCGAGCGCCGCCGCGACCAGCTCGGCGGCGGCCTCGCGGGCCGTCGCCGCCGCGTCGCGGTCGCCGGCGACCGAGTAGGAGACGAGCGCGCCCTCGTGCAGCGTCAGCAGCTTGGCCGCGAGCCGGTCGGGCTCCGGCGCGCCCGCCTCCGCGGCCAGCGACGCGTACAGGCCGCGCAGCCAGCGCTTCTCGTCGTGCACGACGCGCAGCCCGGGATGGCCGGGCTCGACGAGCTCGGCGGCCGCATTGACGAACGCGCAGCCCCGGGGGTTCTCGCGGTCCATCCACTCGCCGAGCGCGTCGTAGGTGGCGAGCAGCCGCTCCACCGAGCCCGCCGGCTCGCGCTCGACGCGCTCTGTGACGTGCCGGCGCCAGCGCTCGTCGCGGGCGCCCAGATACGCGGCCACGAGCGCGTCCTTGGACCCGAACTGGTCGTAGATCGTCTTCTTGGTCACGCCCGCGGCGCCGGCGATCGCGTCGACGCCGATCGCGTGGATGCCGCGGTCGTAGAAGAGGCCCGAGGCCGTCTCCAGGATCCGCCGCCCCGCGGGGGTCAGCGGTCGGACCCGCACGTCTGTATACCCACCGGTATAGTTACTCATCGCTATACCGAGCAGTATAGGCGACGGACCTGGAGGCGCCATGACGAAGCTCAGGACCCTGGCAGGCGGCGAGGCGGTGCTGGCGGCGGGTTTCGTCGTCCTGTGGAGCTCTGGCTTCATCGGCGCGAAGCTCGGGACGCAGAACGGCGACGCGTACTCGATGCTGATGTGGCGGTTCCTGATCGCCACCGCGCTCCTGCTCGGGTGGGCGTGGCTGCGGCGACGGCACCGCCGGCGGTTGTCGGCGCGGCAGATCGGGGTGCAGGCGGGGATCGGCCTGCTCGCCCAGGGCGTCTACCTGCTCGGCGCGGTCAAGGCGGTGGAGCTCGGCGTCGCGACCGGGACCGCGGCGCTGATCGCGGCGCTGCAGCCGATCGCCGCCGGCGCGCTCGCGGGCCCGGTGCTCGGCGAGCACGTCCGGCCGTGGCAGTGGCTCGGGCTGGTGCTCGGGCTGGGCGGGGTCACGCTCGTGGTCGGTGGCGAGCTCGACGCGGGCCACGGGGTGGCGCCGCTCGCCTACGCCCTCCCGGTGCTCGGGATGGGCGGCCTCGTGGCGGCGACGCTGCTCGAGCGCCGGATCGGCGTGCACGTGGGCGTGGCCGACACCCTGACCATCCATTGCGCGACCAGCGCGACGCTGTTCACGGTCCTCGCGACCGCCACCGGCGCGGCCGCCCCGCCGGACGACCCCGCGTTCTGGCCGGCGGTCGCGTGGACGATCGTGCTCTCCACCTTCGGCGGCTACGCGTTCTACTGGCTCAACCTCGAGCGCGGCAGCGTCACGCGCGTCTCGAGCCTGATCTACCTGACGCCGCCGACCACGATGGTCTGGGGGATGCTGATGTTCGGCGAGACGGTCGCGGCGACGGCGGTGGCGGGCCTCGGCGTGTGCCTCGCCGCGGTGGCGATCGTCCGCCTTCAGCCGAGCGCGGCCCGCAGCGCGGCGCCGACCTCGGCCGCCGCGTCCCTGGAGAGCTGCGCGGCGCCGAGCCAGCGCCAGAAGCCGTGGATCGCGCCGTCGTAGCGGCGCTGGACGACCGGCACGCCCGCACGGCGCAGCGCGTCCGCGTAGGCCTCGCCGTCGTCGCGCAGGACGTCGGCCCCCGCCGTGAGCACCAGGGCGGGCGGCAGCCCGGCGAGGTCGGTCGCCCGCAGCGGCGAGGCGTCCGGGTCCGCGCCGCTCGCCCCGTCGAGGTAGAGGTCCCAGTAGCGCCGCATGCCGAGCATGGTCAAGCCGAAGCCCTCGTCGAACTCGCGGTAGGACGGCGTCGCGAGCGCGGCGTCCGTGACCGGGTAGACGAGCGCCTGGAAGCGCAGCGCGGGGCCGCCCTCGTCGCGTAGCCGGCGCGCCACCACCGTCGCCAGGTTGCCGCCGGCGCTGTCGCCCGCCACGGCCAGGCGGGCGCCGTCGGCCCCGAGCCCGGCGGCGTGCGCGGCCAGCCAGCGCGTCGCGGCCAGGCAGTCGTCGAGCGCCGCCGGGAAGCGGTGCTCCGGCGCGAGGCGGTAGTCGACGCTCGCCACGAGGGCGCCGGAGGCGTTGGCGAGCGCGCGGCAGACCGCGTCGACCGAGTCCAGCGACCCGACGACCCACCCGCCCCCGTGAAAGTAGGCGACGGCGGGCGGCGTGCCCGGGGTCTCGGGCCGGTAGACGCGGACCGGGATGGCGCCGCCCGGCCCCGGCACCTCGACGTCGCGCACCTCGGCGACCACCGGTCCGGGGCCCGAGAGCTCCTTGGCCTCCGTCTCGTGGCCCAGGCGCGCCTGGGCGACCGGCACCTCGTGCGCGGGGGGACCGCCGAGGGCGTTCATGCCGTCGAGGATCGCCTGGATCTCGGGGTCCAGCACGGTCGGCAGCGTACCGGTGGCTTCAGGCGGTCGATCCGTCCCGGCGGTGAGCGCCTATCCGCCACTTTTTTGCTCAGGTTCTCTGCACCGTCCTATCCTCTTTTTGGGTATGCGGGTGGGCAGGATGCCGCAGGGGAACCGCGCCTTGACGGTGACGCTCGTCGTCACCAGCCTCGCCTGCGCGTTCGTCCTGGCCGCCACCGGCGTGGCGCAGGCGAACCGCGCGTTCGCGACGCGCTACTCGGCGACCGAGCGCGGCAGCATCCTGCTGGCCGGCAACTCCTCGCTGACCTGCGCGAGCAGCACGTCGTGCACCAACGCGCGCGCCGGCAGCGGGTCGTCGGGCAACGACGAGTTCACGATGACCAACGTGGACGTCGACTCCTCGAGCGCGACGTTCAACTCGAGCCGGGCGCAGCTGACGCTGCCCGTGGGCGCCACGGTCGTCTTCGCCGGCCTCTACTGGGGGGCGGACACCTCGGCGGGCACCGACGGCGCGGCGGCGCCCACCCCGGCCAGCAACAACCGGGTGCGGTTCACGGCGCCGGGGGCGAGCTCGACGACGCTGACGGCCTCGGTGACCGACACGGACACCGCCTCCACCACGCGCTACCAGGGCTTCGCGAACGTCACCTCGCACGTGCAGAGCGGCGGCAGCGGCACCTACACGGTCGGCAACATCCAGGCCGGGACGGGGAAGAACCGCTACGCGGGCTGGGGGCTCGTCGTCGCCTACCGGCTGGCGTCCGAGACGTTGCGGCGACTCGTGGTCTACGACGGCTACCTGCCGATGAGCGCCAGTACCACGCCGTCGGCGTCGGTCACCCTCTCGGACTTCGTCACGCCCGGCACCGGCACGGTGCGCGGCCGCCTCGGCCTGCTCGCCTACGAGGGCGACCGGCAGCTGACGGGCGAGTCGGCCACGCTCGAGAACCGCGCGCTGACCGACGCCGCCAACCCGACGACCAACCTGTTCAACTCGTCCCGCTCGCGCGACGGCACCGCCGTGGCGACCGGCGACCCCACGTACGCCAACACCCTCGGCATGGACGTCGACGACATCAACGTCGACGGCCTGCTCCCCAACGCGGCGTCGAGCGCGACACTGCGCTTCGGCACCGCGCTGGACGAGTTCCGGCTGGGCGCGTTCACCCTCATGACCGACGAGGGGCCGCCCACGAACCGCGTGGTGCCGGCGACCACCGGCACCACGACGGAGGACCAGACGCTCACCGCCGACACCGGGACGTGGGTCGGCTCGTCGCCGATCGCCTACGGCTACCAGTGGCAGCGCTGCAACGCGAGCGGGGCCTCCTGCACGAACATCTCCGGCGCCGCCTCCTCGACCTACGCGCTGAAGGCGGCGGACGTCGGGTCCACCGTGCGCGTGGTCGTGACCGCGAGCAACGCGGCGGGCAGCACGAGCGCATCGTCGACGCCGACCCAGGTGATCGCCGCCGACCCGCCCGAGACCACGATCTCCGCGGGCCCCTCCCCCACCACGACCGACTCGACGCCGACGTTCGAGTTCGGCGCCGACGAATCCGGCGCGACGTTCGAGTGCCGGGTCGACGGCGGCGCCTGGGCGGCGTGCACCACGCCGCACACCACCGCGGCGCTCGCCGACGGCCAGCACACGTTCGAGGTCCGCGCGGTCGACGCCGCGCGCGCCCCCGACCCGACCCCCGCGTCGCGGACGTTCACGGTCGACGCCACCGCGCCGCAGACCACCATCTCCTCCGGGCCGTCGGGGCCGACGTCCAGCGCGTCGCCGTCGTTCGCCTTCTCGTCGAACGAGGCCGGCGCCTCCTTCGCGTGCCGGATCGACGGCGGCGCCTGGGGCCCGTGCGCCTCCCCGCAGTCCTTCGGGCCGCTCGCGGACGGGCAGCACACCGTAGAGGCGCGGGCCACCGACACGGCCGGCAACGTCGACGCCACCCCGGCGGCGCGCACGTTCACCGTCGACACCCGCGCCCCCCAGACGACGGTGACGGCCGGCCCGGCGGGCCCCAGCGAGGACTCGACGCCGACGTTCTCGTTCGCGTCGGACGAGACCGGCGGGAGATTCGAGTGCCGGATGGACGGCGGGGCCTTCGCGGCCTGCGACTCACCGTTCACCCCGGCCGCGCTGTCCGACGGAGCGCACACGTTCGAGGTGCGCGCGGTCGACGCGGCCGGCAACGCCGACGCCACGCCGGCGTCGCGCACCGTCGTGGTGGACACGAGCCCGCCGGACACGACGATCACCACGGGCCCGGCCGGCACCGACCGGGGACGCCTCGCCGGCGTTCACGTTCCACGGCAGCGAGACGGGCGCGAGCTTCCAGTGCCGCCTCGACGGCGGCACGTTCGCGGCCTGCTCGTCGCCGCACGTCGCCTCGGCCCTCGCCGAGGGCCTGCACACGCTCGAGGTTCGCGCGCTCGACGCCGCGGGCAACGTCGACCCCACGCCGGCCGCGCGCACGTTCACCGTGGACACGATCGCGCCGGACACCACGATCACCTCCGGCCCGACGGGCACAACCGACGACCCGACGCCGGCCTTCGAGTTCTCCGGCGGCGCGGGCGTCACGTACGAGTGCCGCGTCGACGACGGCGCCTTCGCGCCATGCTCCTCGCCGTACGTCACCCAGACGCTCGCCGACGGCAGCCATACCTTCCAGGTCCGCGCCATCGACGCCGCCCGCAACGTCGATCCGACGCCCGCGACCCGGACGTTCACCGTCCAGGTCGTCCCGCCCGACCCCGACGCGCCCGAGACCACCATCACCGCCGCGCCGCCAACCGCCACCCGCAACACCACCCCGACCTTCCAGTTCAGCGCCAACGAGCCGTCCACGTTCCAGTGCGCCGTGGACGCCGGCAGCTTCGCGTCGTGCTCGTCGCCGTTCACGACCGCCGCGCTGAGCGAGGGCCAGCACACGTTCCAGGTACGGGCGACGGATACCGCCGGCAACGTCGACCCCACCCCGGAGGCGCGCACCTTCACGGTCGACACCACCGCGCCCAACACCCGCATCGTCGCGTCCCCCGCCGAGCTGACCGGCGACGCCACCCCGACGTTCGAGTTCGCCGGCGGCGATCCCGGCGACCGCTACGAGTGCCGCGTCGACGGCGGGACGTTCGCCGACTGCGACTCGCCCCACACCACCGCGACGCTGGCGGACGGCGCGCACACCCTCGAGGTCCGCGCCTACGACCCCGCCGGCAACATCGATCCCACCCCCGCGTCGCGCACGTTCACCGTCGACACCGACCCGCCGCAGACCACGCTCGACGGCGGCCCCGCCGGGCCGACCGCGGACAACACGCCGACGTTCGCGCTCGGCCGCGGACGAGCCGGGCTCGCAGTTCGAGTGCCGGGTCGACGGCGCCGCCTTCGCGCCCTGCGGCGCGACCGCGGAGGTCGACGCGCTCGCCGACGGCGAGCACACGTTCGAGGCGCGGGCCATCGACCCCGCCGGCAACCCCGACCCGACGCCCGTCTCCCGCACCTTCACGGTCGACACCGCGGCGCCGCAGACGACGATCACGGCGGGGCCGGCCGGCACCACGCGCGAGTCGAGCCCCGACTTCGAGTTCACCGCCGGGGAGGCCGGCGCGACCTTCGAGTGCCGGGTCGACGGCGGCGCGTTCGCGCCCTGCTCCTCGCCCCTGTCGCTCTCGAGCCTCGCCGACGGTCCGCACACGCTCGACGTCCGCGCCACCGACCGCGCCGGCAACACCGACCCGACGCCCGCCGACGCGCACCTTCACGGTCGACGCCGACCCGCCCGACACGACGATCACCGCCGGCCCGGGCGGCCCGACGGCCGACGCCACCCCCACCTTCGAGATGGCGGCCGACGAGCCGGGCTCGGGCTTCGAGTGCCGCGTCGACGACGGCGCCTTCGCGTCCTGCACCTCGCCGTTCACCACCGGGCGGCTCGAGGACGGGCGCCACACGCTCGAGGTGCGCGCCGTCGACCCCGCCGGCAACACCGACCCTTCCCCCGCCTCGCGCACCTTCACGGTCGACACCGACCCGCCGCAGACCAGCATCACCGCCGGGCCGTCCGGGCCCACCGGGGACGCCACGCCGGAGTTCGAGTTCACGGGCGACAGCCCGGGCACGACGTTCGAGTGCCGCGTCGACGGCGGGGCGTTCGCCGCGTGCCAGTCGCCGCACCCCGCCGGCGACCTGGCCGACGGCGAGCACACCTTCGAGGTCCGCGCGATCGACCCCGCCGGCAACGCCGATCCCACGCCCGCCACCCGCACCTTCACCGTGGACACCGACGCGCCGGAGACCACGATCCTCTCCGGGCCGCCGCCGACCACGAGCGACCGGGCCCCGTCGTTCGGCCTCGGCACCGACGAGGACGGCGCGACCTTCGAGTGCCGCGTCGACGGCGGGCCGTTCAGCCCCTGCCAATCGCCCACCGCGATGCCCCAGCTCGCCGACGGTGCGCACACGTTCGAGGCCCGCGCGGTCGACGCCGCCGGCAACGCCGACCCGACGCCCGCCGCGCGACGTTCACCGTCGACACCGAGCCGCCCGACACGACCATCACGGCGGGGCCGAGCGGCCCCACCGCCGATTCCACGCCGGCGTTCGAGCTCGCGGCCGACACGCCCGGCGCGACGTTCGAGTGCCGCATCGACGGCGGCGCCTACGCGGCCTGCGGCTCGTCCTTCACCGCGGCGGAGCTGGGCGACGGGCCCCACACGCTCGAGGTGCGCGCCGTCGACTCCGCCGGCAACGCCGACCCCACGCCCGCGACCCGGAGCTTCACCGTCGACACCGACCCGCCCATGACGGCGATGGACGGGCCCGCCGGCCCCACGTCCGACACGACGCCGGCGTTCGACCTGACCGCCGACGAGCGGCGACGTGCGGTTCGAGTGCCGCGTGGACGACGGCGCCTTCGCAGCGTGCACCTCGCCCTTCACCACCGATGCGCTCTCCGACGGGGAGCACCGGGTCGAGGCGCGGGCGATCGACGCGGCCGGCAACGCCGACCCCACGCCGGCCTCGCGCACGATCGTCGTCGATGGCGCCGCGCCGGACACCACGATCGACAGCGGGCCCGACGGGCTGACCGCGCGACTCGACGCCGTCGTTCACGCTTCGGCGCGAGCGAGCCCGGCTCGACGTTCGAGTGCCGGGTCGACGGCGGGGCGTTCGCCGCCTGCCCGTCGCCGTACGTCACCGAGGCGCTGGACGACGGCGAGCACACGATCGAGGTCCGCGCGACCGACGCGGCGGGCAACGCCGACCCGAGCCCGGCGAGCCGCCGGATCGTGGTCGACACCACCGCCCCGGTGACCGGGATCACGGTGGGCCCGACCGGGACGACGGACGAGCCGACGCCGGCCTTCGAGTTCTCCGGCGGCGAGGGCGCGACGTTCGAGTGCCGCGTCGACGGCAGCGCCTTCGCGCCCTGCTCCTCGCCCTACGTGACGGACACGCTCGACGACGGCGAGCACACCTTCGAGGTCCGCGCGACGGACGCCGCCGGGCAACACCGACGCGACCCCCGCGAGCCGCACGTTCACGGTCCAGGTCGTCCCTCCCGATCCGAACGCGCCCGAGACCACCATCGACGAGGCGCCGCCGCGCGACCACGTCCGACGCCACGCCGGACTTCGAGTTCAGCGCCAACGAGAGCGCCACCTTCGAGTGCGCGGTCGACGGCGGCGCCTTCACCTCGTGCTCGTCGCCGTTCACGGCGAGCACGCTGGGCGACGGCCAGCACTCCTTCCAGGTGCGCGCCACCGACGCCGCCGGCAACGTCGACGCCGACGCCCGCGGCGCGGACCTTCACCGTCGACACCGCCCCGCCCGACACCCGCATCGACGCGGCGCCTCCCACCCGCACCGGCGACCCGACCGCGACGTTCGAGTTCGCCGGCGGCGATCCCGGCGACCGCTACGAGTGCCGCGTCGACGGCGGCGACGTTCGCGGACTGCGACTCCCCCCACACCACCGGGACGCTCGGCGACGGCGAGCACACCCTCGAGGTCCGCGCCTACGACCCCGCCGGCAACCGCGACCCGACCCCCGCGTCGCACACGTTCATCGTCGACACCGACCAGCCGCAGACCACCATCACGTCCGGCCCGCCCGCGGTGACCGACCGACGCGAGTCCCGGCTTCGCGCTCGAGGCGGACGAGTCCGGCGCGACGTTCGAGTGCCGCGTCGACGACGGCGCCTTCGCGCGCTGCGACGCGTCCCACACCGTCGCGCGCGCTCGCCGACGGCCGGCACACCTTCGAGGCCCGCGCCGTCGACGCCGCCGGCAACGTCGACCCGACCCCCGCCTCGCGCACGCTTCACGGTCGACACCGAGCCGCCGCAGACCACGATCACCGCCGGGCCGTCCGGACCCACCGACGGACGCGACGCCGGACGTTCGACGTTCTCCGACGGCACGCCGGACGCGACGTTCGAGTGCCGGGTCGACGGCGGCGCCGTTCGCGCCGTGCGCGTCGCCGCACCCGACGGCCGCGCTGGCCGACGGCGACGCACACCTTCGAGGTGCGCGCCACCGACGCGGCCGGCAACGTCGACCCGACGCCCGCGTCGCGCACGCTTCACCGTCGACACCGACGCGCCCGACACGACGATCGACAGCGGGCCGGCGGGCCCGACCACCGACGCGACGCCGACGTTCGACCTCGGCGCCGACGAGGCCGGCGCGACCTTCGAGTGCCGCGTCGACGGCGGCGCCTTCGCCGCCTGCGACTCGCCGTTCACGACCGGAGCGGCTCGCCGACGGCGAGCACACGCTCGACGTCCGCGCGATCGACCGCGCCGGCAACGCCGACGCGACGCCCGGCCACGCGCACCTTCACGGTCGACACCGACCGCGCCGGACACCACGATCACCGCCGGGCCGGCGGGCCCGACCGCCGACGCCACGCCGACCTTCGCCTTCACGCGCCGACGAGCCGGGCGACCGCTTCGAGTGCCGCGTCGACGACGGCGCCGTTCGCGCGCCTGCGCCTCGCCGCACACCACCGCGGCGCTCGCCGACGGCGAGCACACGCTTCGAGGTCCGCGCCGTCGACGCGGCCGGCAACGCCGACCCCACGCCCGGCGTCGCGCACCTTCACCGTCGACACCGACCCGCCGCAGACCACGATCGCCGCCGGGCCCGCCGGCCCGACCGACGACGCCACGCCGACGTTCGACGTTCGCGGCCGACGAGGCCGGCGCGACGCTTCGAGTGCCGCGTCGACGGCGGCGCCTACGCGCCGTGCACGCTCGCCGCACACCGCCGACGCCGCTCGCCGACGGCCCGCACACCTTCGAGGTCCGCGCCGATCGACCGCCGCCGGCAACGCCGACCCGACGCCGGCCACGCGCACCTTCACGGTCGACACCGACCGCGCCGGACACCGACGATCGACAGCGGGCCGGCCGGCCCGACCAACGACGCCACGCCGACGTTCGGCTTCGGCGCCGGCGAGCCCGGCGCGACGTTCGAGTGCCGCGTCGACGGCGGCGCCTACGCGGCCTGCACGCTCGCCGTTCACGACCGACGCCGCTCGCCGACGGCGACGCACACGCTTCGAGGTCCGCGCCATCGACGCCGCCGGCAACGCCGACCCGACGCCCGCGACGCCGCACGCTTCACGGTCGACACCGAGCCGCCCGCAGACGACGCATCACCGCCGGGCCGACGCGGCCCGACCAGCGACGCCACGCCCGACGTTCGACCTCGCGGCCGACGAGCCCGGCGCGACGCTTCGAGTGCCGCATCGACGGCGGCGCGTTCGCCGCCTGCGACTCGCCGTACACGGCCGCGGCGCTCGGCCGACGGCCACGCACACCTTCGAGGTGCGCGCGACCGACGCCGCCGGCAACGTCGACCCGACGCCCGCCTCGCGCACGCTTCACGGTCGACACCGACGCCGCCGGACACGACGATCGACGACCGGCCCGACCGGCCCGACGCAACGACACGACGCCGACGTTCGACGTTCTCCGCCGACGAGGCCGGCGCGACGCTTCGAGTGCCGCGTCGACGGCGGCGACTTCGCGGCCTGCGCGCTCGCCGTTCACCGACCGACGCGCTCGACCGACGGGCGACCACACGTTCGAGGTCCGCGCGGTCGACGCGGCCGGCAACGCCGACGCCTCGCCCGCCGTCGCGCACGCTTCACGGTCGACACCGACCGCGCCGCAGACCGACGATCGACGGCGGCCCCGACCGGCCCGACCAACGACACGACACGCCGGCGTTCACGCTTCGGCGCCGACGAGCCCGGCGCGACGTTCGAGTGCCGGCTCGACGGCGGCGCGTTCGCGCGCCTGCGCCGTCGCCGCGCACGCACCGACGCGCTCGGCCGACGGCGAGCACACCTTCGAGGTGCGCGCGATCGACGCGGCCGGCAACGCCGACGCGACGCCCGCCGTGCGCGCACGTTCACGGTCGACACGCACGCCGCCCGACACGACGATCGCCGCGGGCCCGGCGGGCCCGACGACGGACGCCACGCCCGACGTTCGCGTTCACCGCCGAGGAGCCGGCGTCGACCTTCGAGTGCCGCGTCGACGGCGGCGCCGTTCGCCGCCGTGCACGTCGCCGCCACGACCACCGCCGCGCTGGCCGACGGCGAGCCACACGTTCGAGGTCCGCGCCACCGACCGCGGCCGGCAACGCCGACCCGACGCCGGCGTCGCGCACGTTCACGGTCGACACCGCGGCGCCCGACACGACGATCGACGGCGGGCCCGAGCGGGCCCGACGCAACGACGACGACGCCGACGTTCGCGTTCTCCGGCGGCGAGGCCGGCGCGACGTTCGAGTGCCGCGTCGACGGCGGCGCCTTCGCGCCGTGCTCGTCGCCGTACGCCACGCGACGCGCTGGACGACGGCGCCGCACACCTTCGAGGTCCGCGCGACCGACGCCGCGGGCAACGCCGACGCGACTCGCCGCGCGTCGCACGTCACGGTTCACGGTCGACACCGCGATCCGCCGCCCGAGACGACGATCGACGCGGCGCCGCGCGCGACCGACGTCCGACGCCACGCCGGACGTTCGAGTTCACGCGCCGACGAGCCGGCGCGACGTTCGAGTGCCGCGGTCGACGGCGGCGCCTTCGCGGCGTGCTCGTCGCCGTTCACGACCGCGCGCGCTGGCGCGACGGCGCAGCACACCTTCGAGGTGCGCGCCACCGACGCCGCCGGCAACGTCGACCCGACGCCGGCGGCGCGCACCTTCACCGTCGACACCGCCGCGCCGCGACACGCGCATCGACAGCGGCGCCGGCCGCGCCGCACCGGCGACCCGACGCCGACGTTCACGTTCGCCGGCCGGCGAGCCCGGTCGACCGTTCGAGTGCCGCGTCGACGGCGGCGACCTTCGCGGCCTGCGACTCGCCCCCACACCACCGGCGACGCTGGCGGACGGCGCGCACACCCTCGAGGTCCGCGCCTACCGATCCCGCCGGCAACCGCGGACCCGACCCCCGCCTCGCGCACGTTCATCGGTCGACACCGACCGCGCCGCAGACCACCGATCACCGTCCGGCCCGCCCGCGGTGACCGCCGACGCCACGCCCGGCTTCGCGCTTCGAGGCGGACGAGTCCGGCGCGACGTTCGAGTGCCGCGTCGACGGCGGCGCCTTCGAGCGCTGCGACGCGTCCCACACCGTCGCGTCACTCGCCGAGGGCGAGCACACCTTCGAGGCCCGCGCCGTCGACGGCGCCGGCAACGTCGACCCGACCCCCGCCTCGCGGAGCTTCACGGTCGACACCGAGCCGCCGCAGACCTCGATCACCGCCGGGCCCGTCCGGGACCACGACGGACGCGACGCCGGAGTTCGAGTTCTCCGACGGCACGCCGGACGCGACCTTCGAGTGCCGGGTCGACGGCGGCCCGTTCGCGCCGTGCGCGGCGCCGCACCCGACGACCACGCTGGCCGACGGCGAGCACACCTTCGAGGTGCGCGCCACCGACCCCGCGGGCAACGTGGACCAGACCCCGGCGTCGCGTACGTTCACCGTCGACACCGACGCTCCCGAGACGACGATCGACGGCGGGCCGGCGGGTCCGACCACCGACTCGACGCCGACGTTCGACCTCGGCGCCGACGAGCCCGATGCGAGCTTCGAGTGCCGCGTCGACGGCGGCGCCTACGCCGCCTGCGACGCGCCGTTCACGACCGAGCGGCTCGCCGACGGCGAGCACACGCTCGAGGTGCGGTCGACCGACCGGGCCGGCAACAGCGACGCGACGCCGGCCTCGCGGACCTTCACGGTCGACACGGACCCGCCCAACACCACGATCACCGGCGGGCCGGCGGGCCAGGTCGCCGATCCCGCGCCGACCTTCGAGTTCAGCGCCGCAGCCGGCGACCGCTTCGAGTGCCGCGTCGACGACGGCCCGTTCGCGAGCTGCACGCTCACCGCACACGACCGCGGCGCTGGACGACGGCGAGCACCGCTTCGAGGTCCGTGCGGTCGGACGAGGCGGGCAACGCCGACCCCACCCCGGCGTCGCGCACGTTCACGGTCGACACCCAGCCGCCGCAGACCACGATCCACACCGAGCTCCCGTCGTCGATCAACGACGCCACGCCGACGCTCGCGCTCGAGGCGAGCGAGGCCGGCGCGAGCCTCGAGTGCCGTGTCGACGGCGGCGCGTACGCGCCCTGCTCCTCGCCCCACACCGTCGACCCGCTGGCCGACGGCCTGCACGTCTTCGAGGTGCGCGCCGTCGACCGCGCCGGCAACGCGGACGCCACTCCGGCCTCGCGCACCTTCACGGTCGACATGGAGCCCCCGGACACGGCGATCACCAGCGGGCCGGCGGGCCTCACCGCCGACGCCACGCCGACCTTCGGCTTCGAGGCCCGCGAGTCCGGCGCCACCCTCGAGTGCCGCTTCGACGACGGCGCCTTCGCGCCCTGCTCCTCGCCGTCCACGCCCGATCCGCTCGGCGACGGCGACCACACGCTCGAGGTCCGCGCCGTCGACGCCGCGGGGAACCCCGACCCCACGCCCGCGACCCGCACCATCACCGTCGACACGGCCGCTCCGCAGACGACCATCGCCTCCGGGCCGACGGGGGTGACCCGCGATGCCACCCCGACCTTCGGCCTCGAGGCCGACGAGTCCGGCGCCACCCTCGAATGCCGGATCGACGACGGCGCGTTCGGCGCGTGCGACCCGACGCACACCACGGCCGCGCTCGCGGACGGCGAGCACACGATCGAGGCGCGCGCCGTCGACGCCGCGGGCAACGCCGACCCGACCCCCGCCGCGCGGACCTTCACGGTCGACACCGATCCGCCGCAGACGGCGCTCGTGAGCGGGCCGGCGGGCACGATCGACGACCCGACGCCCACCTTCACGTTCTCCGCGGACCAGGACGGCTCCCGGTTCGAGTGCCGGCTCGACGACGGCGCGTGGGAGACGTGCTCGTCGCCCCACACGACCGCCACGCTGAGCGACGGCGCCCATACCCTCGACGTGCGCGCGATCGACCCCGCCGGCAACCCGGACCCGAACCCGGTCCGGCGGGCGTTCGCGGTGAGCCGCGCCGTGCCCACGCCGACGCCGACCCCCACCCCGTCGCCGACGCCCGCGCCGTCCACGCCCGTGCCTCCCGCCGCGTCCTCCACGCCGACGCCGCCGGCGTCGTCCGAGGGCGGCGCCGGGGGCACGGCGTGCAGCGACGGGCGCGACAACGACGGCGACGGGGTCGCCGACGCGCAGGATCCCGGCTGCCTGAGCAGCGCCAGCGGCGGCTACGCGGCAGGCGACGGCAGCGAGGTCGACGACCTCGGCGAGCTGCCGGGCACCCAGCTCGCGCTGCGCTGCGCGGGCGCGCGGCTGCGCCTGGTCGACGTCCGGACCGCCTCCGGCGGCAAGGTCGCGCTGCGCGGCGCCGCCCAGCCGCGGTACGCCGGCAAGCGGGTCACCCTCTCGCTGACGTCCACGCGCACGAAGGTCGCGACCGACGACCGTCGCCGGCGACGGCAGCTTCAACGCCACCGTGAAGGCCCCGCGCCGCTCGCAGCGCGGCAGCGCCCGCTACGAGGCGGCGATCGGCAGCGTGCGCTCGCGCGCGGTCAAGCTCGCGCGCCGCGCCGCGATCACGTCGGCCGCCGTCCGGCGCGGGCGGGTGACCCTGAGCGGCCAGATCGTCGCGGCCGCTCGCGCGGCCCGTGGCGCCGGTCGTGATCACCCGCCAGGTCGGCTGCGGGCGCTCGGCCGCCGTGGCGCGCGTGCGTCCGCGGAGCAACGGCTCCTTCCGGGTCACGGTGCCCGCGCCCTCCGGCGTCCGCGCCGTGATCTTCCGCGCGCGGACCGCAGGTGCGCCGCACGCCGGGCAGCCGCAGCGTGCTCGAACACGTTCTCCCTTCCCGACGCCGGTCGACCTGCGCTGAGCCCCGCGTCGGGTCTGACCGCGGGCCCGCGGCGGGTAGGCAGTCGCCAGTGTCCGACCCGGCCCGCCGCACGTGCTGCTGCTCGGTGCCGGCGATCTCGCGGCGGAGACCGAGGAGGCGCTGCGCGCCGCCGGCGCGCCGGTGACCCGCCTCGAGGATCCCGGCGACGGCGACGTGCGCGACGCCCTCGCCCAGGACGTCGACGCGGTGGCGATCGTGGAGCGCGGGGACGCCTGGCCCGTCCGCGCCGCGCTGCTCGTCCGCCACCTCGACCCCGACGTGCCGATCGTCGTGACGATCTTCGATCGCGACGTCGGCCGCCATCTGGAGCGGGAGATCGGCAACTGCCGGGTCACGTCGCTCGCGGAGATCGTGGCGCCGTCCCTGGCCGGGCCGTGCATCGACCCGGACTTCGCCGCCGTGCTCGACGGCGAGAGCGCCTGCGCGCTGCGCGTCGACGGCGACGAGGTGGTGGAGGTACCGCTGCCGGAGCAGCGCCCGCGGCGCCTCCGTGCCCTGTCCACCGCGGTGCTGCACCCCTTCGACCGCAGCGGCCGGCTCGTGTTCTTCGGCGCGCTGGGCCTGATCGTCATGCTGCTGGTCGAGACGGTCGGGGCCGTCCTCGTGCTCGACCAGAAGCCGATCGACTCCTTCTACGGCGCGATCAAGTCCCTTGCCACCGTCGGCCCCAACGACGCCGTCGCGGACGGCCCGTCCTGGTTCAAGGGGCTGATCTCGGTCACGATGGTGCTGACGCTGCTGTCCGCCGCCTGCTTCACCGGCGGCCTCGTCGAGCGCCTCATCAACCGCCGGCTCACCGGCCTCGTCGGCAGCCGCGCGGTGCCGCGGCGCGAGCACGTGGTGGTCATCGGCCTCGGGCAGGTCGGCATCCGGCTCTGCCTGCTGTTGCGGGCGTGCGGGATGACGGTGGTGGCCGTCGACCCGCGCGAGGACGGCGAGAACGTCGGCCACGCGCGCGAGCTCGGCCTGCCGGTGGTGATCGGGCGCGGCGCCGACCCGTCGCTGCTAGGGCGGCTGCGTCTCGTGGAGGCGCACGCGCTCGCGGCGGTGACCTCCGACGACCTCGAGAACATCGCGGTGGCCATCGCCGCGCTCGCCAAGTCCCAGGACCTGCGCGTGGTCCTGCGCGCGGGCAGCGACTCGGTCGGCGGCGAGACGCGCTCGCTCGCGCGCCTCGGCCACGTCCGCGACGTCCACCGGATGGCGGCGGCCTTCATCGCCGGCGTCGCGCTCGGCTCCGAGGCCGAGAGCCTGGTGGTCGTCGGCGGAGAGCCGCGGCTGCGCTACGCCGACGGGCGGCTCGAGAGCTTCCCGTTCAACGTGCTCGCCTAGTCAGCCCACCAGTCGCGCTGACCCTCCACGTCCTCTCGCGGATTCTCGCCGAGATTGGGCGCGCCGAAGACGAGGATCTCGAGGCCCTCCGGCCCGCCCTCGTAGCCTCGCCACGTGCCGGGCGGGATGCGCACGACGTCCCACTCCTTGACCTCGACGACCTCGTCGTCGAGCTTCATCCGCCCGCTCCCGCGCACGACGACGTACACCTCCTCCTGCTCCTTATGCGTGTGGCCGTACGGGAAGCGATAGTCGGGCGGGATGCGCTGATAGCTCAGGCCGCACTGCTCGAGCCCGAGCGCCTTGCTCGCGTGGCGGAACTCAAGGTCCGGCGAGCCGCCGAAGTTGGACCCGAGATCCTCCAGATCCTCCCTGACGTTCCTCAGCGTGAACGGCACGGCCGCGATCCTACTGTTCGTCAGGCTGGCCCATGCTCGCCAAGCATCGCGCGCGTAGCCCCAGCTGCGGCATCGACCAGTCGCCACAGACTCGTGCCCGACCGCGACCAACCAGCCCGGAACATGTCTCCGGGCATGACCGCTAGCGCCTGCGCACGACGCGCAGGAGCACGAGCGCGAGCAGCAGCCCGCCGACGACCGGCACCACGCGCTTGATCACCGCGTCGCGGCTCGCCTCGCCGAGGTCGAGCACGTCGGGGGCGCCGCGCTCGGGCCCGCCGTTCGCGCCCGCTGCGGCGGCGCCGGACGGCGGCGTCGTGGCTCCCGGGGCGCCGGACGGCGGCGCGGTCGCGGCCGCGGCGCCGTTGCCCGGCGTGGCGCCCGCGGCGGCCGGCTCGGCGGCAGCCTCGGCGGGCGCGGCCTCCTCCGCCGCGGGCTCCTCCGGTCCGCCCGTGATCCGCTGCGCGAGGCAGTCGGCGAACTGGCGCATGAGCTTCGCGCTCACGTCCTGCATGACGCCGCGGCCGAACTGCGCCGCGGGGCCCGTCACGCGCATGTCGGTCTCCACCGCGACCTTCGTGCTGTCGCCCACGGCCTCCATCGTCGAGGTGATCGTGGCGGCCGCCGTGCCCTGTCCGCGCGCGTCCTTCGCCTGCGCGTGCATGACCGCGCGGCGGGCGGCCTCGTCGGCCTCCTCGATCTTCACGGTGCCCTTGTAGGTGCTCGTGATCGGGCCGAGCTTGAGCTTCATCGAGCCCCGGTAGGTGTCCCCGTCCTGACCGTCGATCGTGGCACCCGGAAGGCACGGCGCCACCCGCTCGACGTCGAGGAGGACGGCCCACACCTGCTCGACCCCGACAGGCACCTCGAACTCGTTGCGCAGCTTCATGGCGCCTCACTCCTCGTCTCGTAGGCCATGGCGCGACCCTACCCCACCCACCCGCCCACGGTCACCGACGCCCGCGGCCGCGAGGAGGGGTCACGTCGCGGTGGTCGGGGCGGCCTCCGTGAGCGCCCTCGCGCGCGCGGGATCGAGGCGCCCCTGGCCGGCTCGCTCGGCGTTGGCGGCGCCCGCGCCGAGCCCGGCGGCGAGCGCCGCGCGCCAGTCCAGGCCGCGCTCCAGCCCCGCCAGCAGGCCGGCGAGCAGGGCGTCGCCGCTGCCCACCGGGTAGCGCCCCACGGCCGGCGCCCGGCCCCGCCAGCCCCCGTCCGGCCCGGCGAGCACGGCGCCGTCGGCCCCGAGCGTCACCACGGCGACGGCGTCCTGTCCGGCGCGCTCGCGGAGGGCCGCCGCGAGCGCCGTGCCGTCGCCGGGCGCGCACCCGGGCGCGAGCTCGGCCGCCTCCTCCGCGTTGACCTTCACGAGGTCCGGCGCGCCCGCCAGCCCCGCGGCCAGCGGCTCGCCGGTCGCGTCGAGCGCCACCCGAACCCCGCGCTCGCGCGCCCGCCGCGCCAGCCGGGCGTAGGCGTCGGGCGGGGCGCCCGGCGGCAACGAGCCCGACAGCGTGAGCCAGGCGGCATCCGCGAGCGCCTCCCCCACCGCCGCCTCGAAGGCCGCCCAGGTCGCCTCGCCGAGCGCCGGCGCGCGCTCGTAGAACTCCGTCAGCCCGGCGGTGGCGCGGTCGGCCACCGACAGCACGGACCGCGTCTCCCCCGGCCCCCAGACGGCGCTCGCGCGGACGCCCTCCGCCGCGAGCGCGTCGGCGACCCAGCGCCCCGCGTGACCGGACAGCAGGCAGACGGCGTGCACGGCCGCGCCCAGCGTCGCCGCCGCGCGCGCGACGTTGAGGCCCTTGCCGCCGGCCACCGGCACGAACGCCTCCGGGCGATGGATCCTCCCGGGACGCAGCTCCTCGATCTCGAAGAGCTTGTCGATCGCCGGGCTCGGAGCGGCGCAGACGATCACGACGCGGCGGCCAGCGCCTCGTCGAGGGTGGGCTGCCCCGCGGTCCCGCCGGCCGCGCGCGTGGACAGCGAGCCGCAGGCGCACGCCAGCCGCAGCGCCTCCTCCGGCCCGAGGCCGCGCAGCCGCCCGGCGATCAGGCCCGCCGTGAACGTGTCGCCGGCGCCCGTGGTGTCGACGACCTCCACCGCGACCGCGGGCGCACGCACGATCGCCGTCCCGGTGCGCGCCACGGCGCCGTCCGGCCCGAGCGTGACCGCGACGGTCCGCCCGCCCGCGGCGAGGCGCTCCAGCGCTACGTCGAGATCGCCGTCGGAGGCGCCCGCCAGCGCCACCGCCTCGCCCGCGTTCGGCACGAGCAGGTCGACCTCGTCGACCACGGCCGGGCGCTCCCAGCGCTCCGTGGGGTCCCAGCCCGTGTCCGCCGACGTGGTCGCGCCGGCAGCGCGCGCGTCGCGCACGATCCGCACCGCCCCTTCGGTCAGCGCGGGCTGCAGGTAGAGCGAGCCGAGGTGCACGTGGCGGGTCGCGGCCAGCCGCTCGCGGCCGACCATCTCCTCGCGCAGGACGCCCATGGCGCCCGGGGCGGTGAGCGAGGCGCGGTCCTCGGGACGCGCGAGCACGACGGTGACCCCGGTGGCGACGTCGGGCCGCACGACGCAGCCGCTCACGTCGACCCCCCGCTCCGTCAGCGCCTCGAGCATCCAGCGGCCCAGCGCGTCGTCGCCGACGGCGGCGACCAGCGCGGTGCGCAGCCCGAGCCGCGCCGCCGCACACGCCGTGATCGCCGACGAGCCGCCGATCGTCAGCGTCGCCCGCTCCACCACCCGCTCGCGCTGGCCGAAGGCGGGCACGACGTCGCCGCCGCTGAGCACGAGGTCGGGGTTGGCGTCCCCGACCACCAGCAGGTCCAGCGGCGCGCTCACCCCGACGGCGCCGGCGCGGGCTCCGGGCGCGCGTCGAGCACGTCGCCGGTCGCCGGGTCGAAGAAGTGCAGCTCGTGATGGTCGACGGCCAGCGTGGCGCGAGCGCCCGCGCCCGGCGCCCGCCGGCCGTCCAGGCACGCGATGAAACGCGCCCGGCGGTCGTCGGCCAGCAGCCGCTCCTCGTCCTCGCCGGCGTCGGCGGCGGCGCGCACCGCGTCGGCCTGCACACGCGGCGCGTCGACCGCGAACAGCGCGCGGGTCTCGTCGCCGAGCTCCTCGACCTGCTCGACCGACACGTCGATCCGCGGCCAGTCCGGCTCGGCCCCGCGCCCCTCGAGCGCGAACGCGGTCGGGCGCACCCCGAGGATGACCGTCCGGCGGATCGCGCGCAGCGGCGATGCGGGCGGCAGCGGGAGCACGTGCTCGCCGAAGCGCAGCTCGCCGTCGCCCACCGTCGCCTCCACGAGGTTCATCGCCGGCGAGCCGATGAACGCCGCCACGAACAGGTTCCGCGGCCGCCGGAACAGCGCCTGGGGCACGTCGCACTGCTGCACGACCCCGTCGCGCAGCACCGCGACGCGGTCGCCGAGCGTCATCGCCTCGACCTGGTCGTGGGTGACGTACACCGTCGTCACCCGGAGGCGCTCGTGGAGCCGCGCGAGCTCGGAGCGCATCGTCGTGCGCAGCTTGGCGTCGAGGTTCGACAGCGGCTCGTCGAGCAGGAACGCGCGCGGCTCGCGCACGAGCGCCCGCCCGATCGCGACCCGCTGGCGCTGGCCGCCGGAGAGGTGCGCGGGCTTGCGCTCCATCAGCTCGCCGAGGCCGAGCATCTCGGACAGCGCGGTGACGCGGCGCGTCACCTCCGCCGCCGGCGTGCGGCGCTGGCGCAGCCCGAACGCGAGGTTCTGGCGCACCGTCATGTGCGGGTACAGGGCGTAGCTCTGGAAGACCATCGCGATGTCGCGGTCCGGCGGCGCGACCGCCGTCACGTCGCGATCGCCGATGTGGATGCGCCCCGCGGTCGCCTTCTCGAGCCCCGCGATCAGGCGCAGCAGCGTGGACTTCCCGCAGCCCGAGGGGCCGACGAGCACGATGAACTCCCCGTCGGGCACCTCGAGGGAGACGTCGTCGACCGCGAGCACGCCGCCGTCGTAGACCTTGCTCACCCGCTCGAGCCGGATCGCGCCCATCAGCCCTTCACCGCGCTCGAGGTCAGCGACCGGATGAAGGTCCGCTGGGCGGCCAGGAAGGCCAGCAGCACCGGCAGCACGGTGATCAGGTTGCCCGCCATGACCGCCGACCACTCGGTGCGGTGCGTGCCCTGGAACGTCGCGAGGCCCAGCTGCAGCGTGTACGTGTGGTCGGAGTTGATGGCGATCAGCGGCCAGGTGAGGTCGTTCCAGACGGTGAGGAAGGTCAACACGGCCACGGTGGCGAGCGCGGGCCGCGCCAGCGGGAGGATGATCGTCCACAGGATCTTCAGCCGCGAGCAGCCGTCGATCCACGCCGCCTCCTCCAGCTCCCGCGGCAGCGAGAGGAAGAACTGGCGCAGCAGGAAGACCCCGAACGGCGTCACCAGCGCCGGCACGATCAGGGCGCCCAGCGTGTCGATCAGCCCGAGCTGCTTCATCACCAGGAAGGTCGGGATCATCGTGAGCTGGAACGGCACGACGAGCGTCGCGAGCAGCAGCACGAGCACCACGCGCGATCCGCGGAAGCGCAGGCGCGCGAAGGCGTAGCCCGCGAGCGAGCAGAACACGAGGTTCGACGCCACCGCCACGCCGCTGACCACGACGGAGTTCACGAACCAGCGCGGGAACAGCGCGTTCTCCACGACGTAGCGGTAGCCGTCGAGGTGCAGCGCGTCGGGGATGATCGTCGGCGGGAAGCGGTTGATCTGGGCGTTGCTCATGAACGAGCTGAGCAGCAGCCACGCCAGCGGGATCGCGAAGACGAGCGCGGCCGGGGCGAGCACCAGGTGCCACGGGCTGAACGGCAGGCGGCCGGCGAGCTCGCGCGCGCGGGCGCCGCGCGCCGGCCGCTCGAGCGCGGTGGCCCCGGCCGCCGTCATGCGACGCGCTCCCGCCGGCGCCGGTAGAGGCCGCCGAGCACCCCGACCACCAGCAGCCCGAGCGCCAGCGCGTAGGCGCCGGCCGCCCCGTAGCCCGCGTTGAAGAGCTGGAAGGCCTGGTCGTAGACGAAGTAGACGATCACCGTCGTGGACTGCAGCGGGCCGCCCTTGGTGCTCACGTAGACGAGGTCGAACAGCTGCAGCGCCTGGAAGGTCTGCCACACGAGCAGGAAGACGGTGACCGGCGCCAGCGAGGGCAGGACGATGTGGCGGAACGTCCCCCAGTGCCGCGCCCCGTCGATCGACGCCGCCTCCACCAGGTCGGCGGGGATGTCCTGCAGGGCGGCCAGGTAGACGATCACGCAGAACCCGATGCCGGCCCACAGCCCGATCAGCACGAGCAGGTACAGCGCCTGGCCCGGGTCCTGGAAGAACCCCTGGCGCCCGATGCCGACCGCGTCCAGCACCGCGTTGGCGACGCCGAACTGCGCGTCGAAGATGAACGAGAACAGCACGCCCTGGGCGGCGGCGGAGATCACGAACGGCACGAAGACGAGCGTCCGGTACAGCCCGATGAAGCGCACGCGGCGGTTCAGCAGCAGCGCGAGCGCGAGGCCGCCGGCGATGCTCAGCGGGACGAACAGCGCGGCGTAGATCAGCGTGTGGCGGACGGCGGCGCCGAACTGCGGGTCCTCGGCGAGCGCCGCGTAGTTGTCGAGGCCCACCCAGCGGCTCGGGGTCACGAGGTCCGAGGCCTTGAAGGACAGCAGCAGCGACCACAGCATCGGCACGAGGCTCAGCCCGAGGATGATCACCACCGCCGGCGCGATGAACAGCCACGCGCTCGGCGTCTCGCCGAGGAGGCGCTCGAGCGGCCGCGCCCGGGCGGGCGCGGCGCCGGAGGAGGGCGCGCCGGCGGCCACGACGCCTCAGGGCGCCGGGGCGGCCAGCGCGGCGTTGGACTTCTGCACGGCGTCCTTCAGCCCCTCCTGCGGCGTCGCCTTGCCGAGCAGCACCGCCACGATCGCCTGGCCGGTGGCCTCGCTGACCTTCGGATAGGCGCGGATCGTCGGGCGCACCCGGGCGTCCTGCAGCGCGTCGATGAACACCTGCACCTGCGGAGACTCCTTGAGGTGCTTGCGCCACGCGGGCTGCTCGAGCGTCGCCTTGCGCAGCGGCAGGCTGCCCGCCTCGAGGTCCCAGCGCGCGTCCTGCGCGGGCTGGTTGAGCCACTGCACGAACTCGGCGGCCGCCTTCCGGCGCGCGTCGCCGTTGTCGAAGACCGTCCACGTGTCGGGGCCGGCGATCGTCACCGGCGGGCCGCCGAACGTCGGCAGCGGCGCCACCCCGTAGTCGATGTCGTTGTCGTCGAACTCGGGCAGCTGCCACGGCCCGGTCGGGACCATCGCCATCTTGTTCGAGTTGAACACCTGGTACATCTGCTCGCTGCCGGGCTTGGTGTCGACGTAGAGCGACTTGTCGGTGACCGCGAGGTCGCCGGCGACCGTCAGAGAGCGCAGGCCGCTCGGGCCGTCGAAGCCGACGTGCTTGCCGTCCCTCGCGACCACGTCGCCGCCGCCCTGCCACACCATCGGCCACAGGCGCCACACGGTGTCCTCGTCGCCCACCGCCGGCCAGCCGGTGCCGAACACGCCCGCGCCGCGATCGGTGAGGCGCTTGGCGGTCGCGCGGTAGTCGTCCCAGGTCCACCCCGCGCGCGGGACCGGCACCCCGGCCTTCTCGAACAGCCGGCGGTTGTAGACGATCGCCATCGAGTCGATCAGCGCGGGCAGCGCGCGGACGCGCCCGTCGATCGTCACCGCGTCACGCGCGGCCGGGTAGTAGTCCGACCACTGGAACGCGGGGTCCTTCACGGTCTCGGTGAGGTCGGCCACCTTGTCGCTGCGGGCGACGTTGGCCACGTCGGAGCCGAAGATGTAGGCGATGTCGGGATAGGAGCCCGCCGCCAGCCCCGCGGTGATCTTCTGCAGCATCTGGTCGGCGAGGACGCCGCCGCTCGAGGCCTCCACCCGGATCTTCGGGTGGCTCGCGTTGAAGTCCTTGACGAGGCCGTCGAGCGCCTTCTTGGCGATGTCGTTCTGGCCGTGCCACATCGTGATGCGCACGACGCCCCCCGCCTGGTCCTCGTCGCCGCCCCCGCCCCCGCAGGCGGTCGCCCCGAGCGCGAGCACGGCGACGGCGGCCGCGGCGGCGAGCGCGGCGGCCCGGGAGCGGGCGAGGGTCCTCACGGCAGCACCTCCAGCGGATCGTCGGAGAGCACCACCGAGCGGGTCAGGTGGCGCGGGCGGTCCGGGTCGAGCCCTCTGGCCCCGGCGAGCGCGACCGCCGTGCGCTGCGCCGCGACGAGGCCCGCGAGGGGGTCGAGCGGCGGGTCGACGACGCGCGCGCCGGCCGCGCGCGCGGCCGCGGCCAGCCCCGCGTCGAGCGGCCCGAACGACCACACGACGCTGCGCTCGCCGGTCACGCTGATCGGCCCGTGGCGGTACTCGAAGGCGGGGTAGGCCTCGGTCCACGCCCCCGCCGCCTCGCGGAGCTTGAGCGCCGCCTCGCTCGCCAGCCCCACGGTCCAGCCGCGCCCGAGGAACGTCCACTGCGCGACGTCCGCGGGCGCGAGCGGGAGCGCCGCGGCCAGCGCGGTCTCGGCGTCGAGCGCGGCGGCCTCGACGTCGCCGCCCACGTGGGCGCGCAGCAGCGAGAGGGCGGTGGTCGCGAAGCGCGTCTGCACGATCGAGCGCTCGTCCGCGAAGCCGAGCGTGACGGCGGCGCCCGCGGCGCCGGCGACAGGGCTCTCGCCCACCGCCGTGAGCGCCACGGTCCGGCGGGCGGCGGTGCGCGCGAGCGCCCGCTCCACCTCGGTGGTGGTCCCCGAGCGGGAGATCGCCACCAGCACGTCGTAGTCGCGGCCCACGGGCAGCTCGGAGGCGGGGAAGGCGTCGGTGCGGCCGTGGCCGGCCTCCTCGCGCAGCGCCGCCCACGCCTGGGCCATGTACAGCGACGTGCCGCAGCCGACGACGCACGCGGTCTGCCCGGGAGCGGGCAGCACGCCCGCGACCTCGGGCGCGAGCCGCGCCGCCCGCCGCCACAGGTCCGGCTGACCGGCGATCTCCTCCTCGCAGATGCTCATAGTTGAACGTCTACTGACATGTTCTTGCAGAATCAAGCATCAAGGCCGAGCACACGGCGGGGCGTGTCGCGGTAGACCGCGCGCAGCACCGGCTCCGGGAGGTCGAGCGCGCTGACGTACCAGCGGCCCTGGGGACACGGGTCGTCGGGGTCGGGCGAGTACGGGAAGCACTCGTCGTCGGACTCGAGGAAGCGGTAGTGGACCGTGTAGGTCTCGCGGTCGGGCGGAAAGGAGTCGGTGCCGAACAGGACGCGGTCGGGATGGCGGCACAGCAGGCGGCGCGCGGCGCGCGGCTGGCGGCCGAGCTCGGACATGCGCGCCGAGAGGTCGACGTGGAGGTTCGGGTGCTCGGCGAGCATCCGCTCGACGCGCCCCAGGTCCTCCGCGCACGAGGCGACGTGCGCGCCGACGAACGTCGTCCCGCGGTGCGCGGCCACGAGCGCCTCGAAGGACTCGAGCAACTCGTCCCAGCTCGGCAGCCCCGGCTCGCAGAACGACCACTCGGGGTGGGCCGAGAGCTCCTCGAGGCGCTCGTTGTGCTCGTCGACCGGCTGGAAGAACGCGAGCGGGTCCGCGGTGTGGATCACCACCGGGAGGCCGAGCTCGCCGCAGGCCGCCCAGACCTCCCCGAGCCGCGGATCGCCGGGCAGCACGAGTGCGCCGGCCGCGTCGCGGACGCCGAGGCCGAGGTCCTTCCACACCTTGAGCCCGCGCGCGCCCGCGGCGTGCGCGGCCCGCAGCGCGGCGACGATGCGCGAGACGCCCCCGCGGCCGTCGGCGAGCAGCGACCAGTCGGCGTGGCAGAACGTGAAGAAGCGGCCCGGGTGCGCGCGGTCGTAGCGCTCGAGGTTGGCCTCGAGCTCGGGCCCGAAGCAGCCGTCGAGGTTGACGATCGCCTCGACCCCGCAGGCGTCCATCAGCGCGACCAGCGCGCCGACGTCCTCCACCACCCAGCCCCGTTCCTCGCGGACCCAGGCGCTCAGCCACCTCCCGAGGTGGTTGTGCGCGTCCACCACCCCGCACAGCGGCCGGGCGACGCGCGTGACCGGGACGCGGATCGCCGGCCGCGGCCGCCAGGCGCGCAACGCGAGCGAGTCGTCGACCCGGGGCGTGCGAGGCTGCGGATGGACGTGCGCGTCAATCACGGCGTCGATGCGAGATCATACCCCGCATGTTGCTCAAAATTGATCGTTTTGACCGTCTGACGTACGGTTCCGGTCACTAATGCCCAAGATCGCCTTCATCGGCGCCGGGAGCGTCGTCTTCACGCGCGACCTCATCGGCGATCTGCTCTCGTTCGAAGCGCTCGCGGACGTCGAGATCGCGCTGCACGACATCGACCCCGAGCGCCTCGAGACGGCCGAGGCGATGGCGCGCTGGACCAACGAGCGCCTCGACGGCCGGGCCGCGATCAGCGTCCATCCCGAGCGCCGCGCCGCCCTCGACGGCGCGGACTTCGCCATCAACATGATCCAGGTCGGCGGGCACCCGGCGACGCTCGCGGACCTCGAGATCCCCGCCCGCCACGGCCTGCACCAGACGATCGGCGACACGCTCGGCATCGGCGGCATCTTCCGCGCGCTGCGCACCATCCCGGTGCTCCTGGACATCGGGCGCGACATGGCCGAGCTGTGCCCCGAGGCGTGGCTGCTCAACTACACGAACCCGATGGCGATCCTCGTGCAGGCCTACGCCGAGGGCTCGCCGCACACCCGCATCGTCGGGCTCTGCCACTCCGTGCAGCACACGACGCGCCGGCTCTCCGAGTACGTCGGCGTCCCCTTCGAGGAGGTCACCTTCCTCGGCGCGGGGGTCAACCACCAGGCGTTCATCCTGCGCTTCGAGCGCGAGGGCGAGGACCTCTACCCCCGCCTGGACGAGGCGATCGAGCGCGACCCCGAGCTGCGCCGCAAGGTCCGCGTGGAGATGTACCGCCGGCTCGGCTACTTCCCCACCGAGTCCAGCGAGCACTCGGCCGAGTATCTGCCGTGGCTGATGCGCTCCGACGAGGCGCGCCGCCACTTCCGCGTCAAGGAGAGCGCGTACGCGCAGATCAGCGCGGACAACCTCGCCGAGTACGAGCGCACGCGCGACGCGCTGCGCGACGGCCGGGGGCTCGAGATCCACGCGAGCCTCGAGTACGCGCCGCAGATCATCCACGCGATGACCACCGGCGCCGAGCGGGTGATCTACGGCAACGTGCCCAACACGGGGCTGATCGACAACCTGCCGGCCGGCGCGGGCGTGGAGGTCCCGTGCCTCGTCGACCGGGCCGGCGTCCAGCCCACCCGCGTCGGCGCGCTCCCCGCCCAGTGCGCGGCGCTCAACCGCACGTTCCTCAACGTCGCCGAGCTCACCGTGCGCGCGGCGCTGGACGGCCGCCGCGACCACGTGTACCACGCGGCCATGCTCGACCCCAACGCCGCCGCGTCGCTCGACCTCGACACCATCCACGCGGTCTGCGACGAGCTGATCGAAGCCCACGGAGACGCCCTGCCGGCCGCGCTGCGCGGGTGACGCGGGTGCACAAGGCCGACCGCTTCGGGCACATCCTCGAGCGCCTCGCCGACAACGGCAGCGTGACCGTGGCGACGCTGGCCGGCGAGCTGGGCGTGAGCGAGGCCACCGTGCGCCGCGACCTGCGCGCGCTCGACGAGCAGCGGCTGCTCGAGCGCTCCCACGGCGGCGCGGTGTCGCACGGGACCGTGTACGAGCTGCCGGTCCGCTACCGCGGCGGCCACGCGCGCGCGGAGAAGCAGCGCATCGCCCGCGAGGCGGCGGGGCGCGTCAAGGACGGGGAGGCCGTGGCGCTCACCGGCGGGACGACGACCACCGAGGTCGCGCGCCGGCTCGCGCCCCGCAGCGGGCTCACCGTGGTCACCAACGCGCTCAACATCGCCGCCGAGCTGGCCGTGCGCCCCGGGCTCAAGCTCGTCGTCACCGGCGGCGTGGCCCGCAGCGCCTCGTACGAGCTCGTCGGCCCGCTGGCGGACGCCACGCTGCACACGCTCAACGTCGACACCGCCTTCGTGGGGGTCGACGGCATCGACGTCACGACCGGCCTCAGCACCCGCAACGAGACGGAGGCGGCCACCAACCTGGCGCTGATCGAGCGCTCGCGGCGCGTCGTCGTGGTGGCCGACGCGACGAAGCTCGCCCGCGTCGCCTTCGCGACGATCTGCCCGCTGGGCGCCGTCGACGAGCTGATCACCGACGACGGCGCGGACCCCGCGGAGCTCGACCGCCTGCGGGCGGCCGGACTCCACGTCACCGCCGTCTGAGCGGCCGTCAGTCGCGGATGATCAGGTAGGTGCCGGCGGCCAGCAGCGCGACGCCGAGGAGCTTGGTCGCGGTGACGGGCGCGCGGGTCAGGTGCAGCAGGCCGAAGTGGTCGATGACGACCGCGATCGTGAGCTGGCCCGCGATCGTCAGCGCGGTGAGGCTCCCCGCGCCGAGCGCCTGCACGGTGACGAGCGAGGACGCCACGTAGGCGGCCCCGATCAGCCCGCCGCCGATCACCGCGTACCACGGCAGCCCGCGGATCCGGCCGAGGTCGCCCGTGCCCTCGCCGGTGAGCGCCAGCAGCGCGACCAGCAGCAGCGTGCTGACCACGAGGGAGAACGCCGCCGCCGGCAGGCTGCCGACCGCCCGGCCGAGGATCGCGTTGGCGGGCGCCTGCATCCCCACCAGGCCGCCGACCACGGCCGCGACCGCCACGGCGAGGCCCTTGTCCATCTACTTCGCGTCCAGCCAGTTCGTGCCCGTGCCGGCCTCGACGGCCAGCGGCGGGTCGAGGTCGGCCGCGCCGACCATCTCCTCGCAGACGATCTCCTTGGCCCGCTCGGCCTCCTCGGGCGGCCCCTCGAACAGCAGCTCGTCGTGGATCTGCAGGATCACGCGCGTGCTCAGGCCGGCCGCGGCGAGCGAGTCGTGGCAGCGGACCATCGCGACCTTGATGATGTCGGCCGCGGTGCCCTGGATGATCGTGTTGACCGCGAGCCGCTCGCCGAGCTTGCGGGTCTGCCAGTTGCGGGCGCGGATCTCGGGGATCTGCCGGCGGCGGCCGAACAGCGTCGAGACGTAGCCGTGGTCCTGGGCCTGCGTCACGGCGTCGGCCATGAACTGCGCGACCGCCGGGAAGCGCTCGAGGTAGCGGTCGATGAACTCCTGCGCCTCCTCCTGCTCGATCTGCAGGCGGTCGGCGAGCCCGTAGGCGGAGAGCCCGTAGACGATCCCGTAGTTGACCATCTTGGCCTTCGAGCGCATCCCGACCGTGAGCTCGGCGGGCTCGACCTGGAAGACCTTGGCGGCGGTCTCGGTGTGCACGTCCTCGCCGCGCTTGAAGATCTGGCGCAGGACGTCCTCGCCGGCGATGTGCGCGAGCACGCGCAGCTCGACCTGGGAGTAGTCGACCGAGAGCAGCACCGCGCCGGGCTCGGCCACGAAGCAGGCGCGGATCTCGCGCCCGGTCTCGGTGCGGATCGGGATGTTCTGCAGGTTGGGGTTGATCGAGGAGAGCCGCCCGGTGGTGGTGGCGGTCTGCTGGAACGTCGTGTGCAGCCGCCCGTCGCGCGGGTCGATCCAGTTCGGCAGCGCGTCGAGGTAGGTCTGGGCGAGCTTCGAGAGCTCCCGGAAGCGCTCGATCTTGGGGATGATCTCGTGCTCGTCGCGGATCGCCGCCAGCACGCGCGCGTCGGTCGAGAAGCCGGTCTTGCCGCGGCGCTTGCGCGACAGGCCGAGCTTGACGAAGAGCACCTCGGCGAGCTGCTGGGGGGAGCCGATCATGAACTCCTCGCCGGCCATCGCCCAGATCTCGCGCTCGAGGTCGGCGGCGTCGGCGCGGATGCGCAGAGCGGTCTCCTCCAGGCGCCTGGTGTCGAGCCGGATGCCGGCCTTCTCGGTCTCGCGCAGCACGTGCACGAGGGGCAGCTCGATCTCCCGCAGCAGCCGGTCGAGGCCGCGCTCGTGCAGCTGCTCGGCCTGGCGCTGCGCGAGGTCGTGGACCAGCACGGCGCGCGCCGCCGCCGGGTCCTCCACCTGGACGCCCATGCCGCGCTCCTCGCACAGCTCGTCGAGCGGGTAGCCGCGGCGCGCGGGATCGAGCAGGTAGGCGGCGACCTCGGTGTCGAAGACCAGGTTGGCGGGGACGTCGCCGAGCGCCTTGGCGTCGTGCGCCACGACCGGCCGCTCGCCGGCGGCGGCCACGAGCTCGGCGGGATCGTCGACCTCGCCCGCGAGCGCCTCGGCGCCGCCGGCGTAGGCGCCGAACGCCCACTGCGGCTCGCGCGGGACGAGCTCGCCCTCCGCGACCTCCGGCGCCACCGCGTAGAGCGCCAGCGGCTCGCCGGCGATGCGCGCGAGGTCCTTCGGGCCCCCGCGGCGCACCGGGACCGCGTGGGCCTCGGCGGTCTCTGGGCGGGGGATCTCCGCCGCGTCGAGCAGCTCGAGGGCCTCCTCGAGGCGGCGCAGCGGGTCGCGCAGCTCGAACTCGCGGAACACCGCGCGCAGCCCGGAGCGGTCGGGCTCGCGCCCCATCTCGGCGTCGAGGTCGAGCTCGACGGGGACGTCGGGCACGATCGTCGCGAGCAACTTGGAGAGCCGCGCGTCGTCGGCGTGCTCGGTGAGGTTCTGCTTGCGCTTGGCGCCCGAGATGTCCTCGACGTGGCCGAGCACCCCTTCGAGGTCGCCGAAGCGCTGCAGGAGCTCGGCGGCCGTCTTGTCGCCGATGCCCGGGACGCCGGGGATGTTGTCCGACGTGTCGCCCTTGAGCCCGATGAAGTCGGGGACGAGCTCGGGCGGGATCCCGTAGCGGTCGATCACGCCCTGGCGGTCGTAGACCTTCGTGTCGGTGATCCCGCGCGAGGTGGTCATGATCCGCACCCCGCCGCGGCCGTTATCGGGCTCGGCCACGAGCTGGTACGCGTCGCGGTCGCCGGTCACGACCATCACCGCGACCCCCTGGTCGCGCGCCTGGTTGGCGAGCGCGGCGATCACGTCGTCGGCCTCGTAGCCCTCCACCTGGATGTTGCGGTAGCCGAACGCCTCCACCAGCGGGGCCAGGTGGGGCCACTGCTGCTTGAGCAGGTCGGGCCGGCTGCGGCGCTGGGCCTTGTAGTCCTCGGAGACCTCCTTGCGCCCGGACATGCCCGCGTCCCACACCACCACGGTCGGCGCCTCGCCATGGTCGGTGAGGATCTTCACGAGCATCGAGGCGAAGCCGAAGATCGCGTTGGTCGGGCGCCCGTCGGAGGTCGCGATCGACTCGGGCAGCGCGAAGAACGCTCGGTAGGCGAGCGAGTTGCCGTCGATCAGGAACAGCTCCTTGGGCGGTGCGGCAGACATCCGGCCCTTGAGCGTAGTCGGCGAGCTCGCCTTGCGGCTCGCTCGCTTCGGAGTTTCGGCCGGCCGACCGCCGACCGGGCGCGACCGTCCGGGGACCGGCCGAAACTCCCGGCCGTGGCGAATCGCTCGCGCGGCGAGCTCGCCTTGCGGCTCGCTCGCTTCGGAGTTTCGGCCGGCCGACGCCGACCGGGCGCGACCGTCCGGGGACCGGCCGAAACTCCCGGCCGTGGCGGATCGCTCCGTGATGGCGGCTCAGCCGAGCGCGGAGGGCAGCGTCACCACGACCTTCGTGCCGCCCCCGCGGGCGCCGCGCAGCGCCAGCTCGCCGCCCACGGCGTCGATCCGCTCGGCCAGCGACGCGAGACCGATGTGGCCGTCGGCGACCGCGACGTCGAGGCGCTCCTCGGTCAGCCCGCGCCCGTCGTCGGCCACCTCGAGGCGCACGAGGCCGTCGTCGCGCTCGAGCCGCAGCGCGACCTGGTGCGCGCGCGAGTGCTTGACGGCGTTGGTGAGCAGCTCGCGCGCGGTGGCGAGCACGAGCTCGTCGTGCTCGCCGACGGCGTCGGGCTCGACGACCACCTCGGTGGCGAAGCCGCCGCGGCGGGACGCGTCGTCGGCGAGGCTGCGCAGGACCGTGGCCAGCCCGGCCCGCTCGAGCCCGAGCGGGTGCATGGCCAGCACCTCCTGGCGGAGCTGGTGCTGGGCGTCGTCGAGCGCCGCGCGGGCGCGCTCGGCGGCGCCCGGCGCGCCGCGGGCCACGTCGACGACCTCCTGGCGGGCGGCGAGGACGTTCTGGATCGCCTCGTCGTGCAGCGCCTCGGCGAGCCGCCGCCGCTCGCGCGCCTCCGCGTCGAGCGCCTGTCTCACCAGGCTGCGGCGCTGGCGGGCGAGCCGGGCGAGCGCGTCGGTGCGGCGCTGCAGCAGCGCGGAGAGCATGACCGCGGCCGCGCTCACCCACGCCAGCGCGAGCGCCTGCGCGAGGATGAACTCGAGGTCGCCGACGGCGTCGGTGGTCGGGTGCGGCAACGCGACCGCCAGGTAGGCGAGGATCGCGAGCACCGACCACAGCGCGGTGATCCGCGGCGAGAGCCGCACCGCGGCGGCGACCGGCAGCACGTAGAACGCGAAGCGCAGCTGGGAGCGCGCGCCGCCCGAGGTGTAGACGAGCGCGGTGATCGCCAGCAGGTCGATCACGGCGGCCGCGAGCGCCGGCGGCCGCCAGCGCACCGGGCCGAGCTCGAGCGCGAGCATCGCGACCGCGTAGATCCCCACGGCGAGGAGCACGTAGGGGAACGCGTCGAACGGCAGCTCCGGGTGCGGGATCAGCGCCTCGCTGAGCGCGGCCACGGGGACGAGCGCCACCCGCAGCAGCGCGACGCCGAGCTCCTCGCCGCCGCGCTCCGCGGGCGTGGTCATCGCCGCGTCATTCGATCAGGCCCCGCCGCATCGCCTCGGCCACCGCCGCCGCGCGGTCGGAGACGCCGAGCTTCTCGTAGAGGTGGCCCAGGTGCGTCTTGATCGTCGTCGTCGAGAGGACGAGCTCGCGGGCGATGTCGGGCGCCGACTGGCCCTCGGCGAGCAGCGCCAGCACCTCGCGCTCGCGCGGGGTCAGTACGGGGCGCTCATCGCGCGCGCGCAGGCGGATCTGGGCGGCGAGCCCGTTCTCGAGCCCCGGGGAGAGCACGGTCTCGCCGCGCGCGGCGCGCTGGACGGCCTCGCAGATCTCCGTGCGCTCGGCGTCCTTGGAGAGGAAGCCGGCGGCGCCGCCCTCGAGCGCCTCGTAGACGAGCGCGGGATCGCCGAAGGCGGAGAGGAACAGCACCTTGGTCGGCAGCGCGTCGCGCTGGAGCGCCCGGAGCACCTTCGCCCCGTCCAGGCCGGGCATCTTGATGTCGAGGAGCGCGACGTCGGGCTCGGACTGCGCGATCTGCTCGAGCGCGGCGCGGCCGTCGGAGGCCACCCCGACGAGGTCGAGCTCGGTGCGCTCCTCGATCGCGCGCACGATGCCGTCGCGGAACACCGGGTGGTCGTCGGCGACGAGGACGCGGACGCGTCGTGGAGCGGCGCTCACGGGTCCGATTGTGGCACCGCGCTTGCGCGTCGGCGCAGCTCGGCTTCCCCCGATCGGGGGAGGACCGTCTCATCCTCCGGACACCCGGGGCGGAGGATGGGAGCGGAGCCCGCGGACCGGCACGCTTCCCGGGCCGTGCCTGCCTTCGGCTCCCACATCGCGCCCCCGCGGTCCTCCCCGGCCCCCGTTGCGGGTGCTCGAGATGGGATGTCGGACGCCGGAACGGCCGCTGCCGCCACCTCCGCGCCGGTTCCCGTGGCAGGCGTCCACGGCGCGGGGGCCGGCGGCGGCCCAGAGCGCGTGCGCGTGCTCGTCGCCGACGACCACCCGGTGTTCCGCCAGGGCATCGTGCGCGCGCTGGAGCAGACCGGGCGCGCGGAGGTCGTCGCTGAGGCCGCCGACGGCCGCACGGCGCTCGCGCAGATCCGCGAGCAGCAGCCCGACGTCGCGGTGCTCGACCTGCGCATGCCGGAGCTCGACGGCATCGAGATCGTCCGCGCGCTGGCCGCCGACGGCTCCGGGGTCGCCACGCTGCTGCTCTCCGCCTTCACCGAACCGCCGCTCCTCTCCGACGCGCTCGCGGCGGGCGCGACCGGCTACGTCGGCAAGGACGCCGAGCGCGATGACATCTGCCGCGCGGTGCTCGACGCGGGGCGCAAGCGGCGCTTCGCCCGCGCCCGCCGGCCCGAGGACCGCCCGGCGCCGGTGCGGCCGCCTCGCACGGTCCTCATGCACCACGACGACGGCGCCCTGGAGGCCGGGGTGCTCACCCGCTGGCTCGCCTCCTTCTCGGACCTCGCCGGCGTCGTCGTGCTCGACGAGCCGCGCGGTCGCGTGTGGGAGCGCATGCGCCACGAGCACGGGCGCGTCGGCGCCGCCCGGATGCTCGACGTCGCCGCCTTCCGGCTGTACGCCCGCCTGTTCCTCGCCGGCCGCGACCGCGCGTGGGAGCGCCGGGCGATGCGCGACCTCGAGGCGCGCTACCCCGCGCTCGACCACGAGGTCCCGGTGCTCCATGCCCCGAGCCCGAACACGCCCGAGGTCGAGCGCTTCATCGCCGACCGCCGGCCCGACCTCATGATCGCCCGCTCCCGGACGCTGCTCGACGAGTCGATCTTCTCGCTGCCCGCCCAGGGGACCTACGTGATGCATCCCGGCGTCACGCCCGAGTACCGCAACTCGCACGGCTGCTTCTGGGCGCTGGCCAACGGCGACCACGAGCGCGTCGGGATGACGCTGCTGCGGGTCGACAAGGGCGTCGACACCGGTCCCGTCTACGGCTACTACAGCTACGCGTACGACGAGCGGACCGAGTCGCACAGCGTCATCCAGAAGCGCATGGTGCTCGAGAACCTCGACGCGGTGCGCGACCGGCTGCTCGACATCCACCGCGGCGACGCCACCCCGCTGGACACCGCCGGCCGGACCTCGGCCGTCTGGGGCCAGCCCTGGCTGACGTCCTACCTGCGGTGGAAGTGGCACGCGCGACAGCCGGCACCAACCGTCACGACTGAGGCCGTCACCGAGCGGCCCACAAGCGGGGCGCCCTGAGGCGACCGGACCTCCCTCAGGCCCCGAGCGGCGCGCGGCCGGACCCCAGGGGTCCGCGCGCCGCACCCCTCACCAGCGGTGCGCCGCCCGTCTGACTGGACACCTCGGCGGGCGGCGCACCGCGCCTATTGCCTCGGACCCGCGCGCTGACGCTCAGCGCGCGGATGTCCCGGCCGCCCCGAGCGCCCGGCCGACCCGAAGCTGACATTCGGCCCGTCATACGGGCCGAAGTGCAGTTTCGTCACCCGGGTGGCGCCGAAGTGGCGCGTCGACCCTCATCTGGCGCGCATCCGCTCCCGTACCGTGGGAAGAACCGGCTACGAGGAGGCACGTGGATGAAGGTGACGATCACGGGAGCCACGGGGCTGATCGGCCCCAGGGTGATCGCGGAGCTGCAGGCCCGCGGCGACGAGGTGACCGTGCTCACGCGCGACCCGGAGCGGGCGCAGACGTCGCTCGGCGGCGTCGAGGCGCACGCCTGGGACCCTGAGGCGGGCCGCGCGCCGACAGCGGCGCTGACGGGCCGCGACGCCGTCCTGCATCTCGCCGGCGAGCCGATCAACCAGCGCTGGAGCGACGACGCCAAGCGCCGCCTCCGCGCCAGCCGCGAGGAGGGGACGCGCAACCTGGTCGCCGGGCTGCGCGCGGCCGAGCCGCGCCCGCGCGCGCTCGTGTCCGCGTCCGGGATCGACTACTACGGCGCCCACGAGGACGAGGTGATCGACGAGCACAGCCCGCCTGGCTCTGGCTTCCTGCCGGAGCTGTGCGTCGCCTGGGAGGCCGAGGCCCGCGCGGCGGAGGGGATCGGCCTGCGCGTCGTCACCGTTCGTACCGGGGTCGTGCTCGACCGCGACGGCGGCGCGCTGAAGACGATGCTCGTGCCGTTCAGGCTCGGCGTGGGCGGGCCGGTCGCCGGCGGCCGGCAGTACATGTCGTGGGTGCACATCGACGACGTCGTCGGGATCTACGTGCAGGCCCTGTCCGACGACGCCTGGTCGGGCGCGGTCAACGCCACCGCCCCCGAGCCGGTCACGAACCGCGAGTTCTCGAGGGCGCTCGGGCGCGCGCTGCACCGTCCCGCGATCGCCCCCGTGCCGGCGCTCGCCGTGCGCGCCCTCTACGGCGAGATGGCCGATCTCGTGGTCGAGGGGCGGCGGGCGATCCCCTGGCGCACGCGCCAGCTCGGCTACCACTTCCGCCACCCGGATCTCGACGAGGCGCTGCGCGCCGCGCTGCGGGGTTAGCCCGGCCCGGCCGGTCAGGGCCGGCGGCGGCGGTAGTAGGCGCGCGCCTTCACCCGGCTGCCGCAGATGCTCATCGAGCACCAGCGGCCGCCGCCGTTGCGCGAGTGGTCGTAGAACGCCCACCCGCAGTGCGGGCCGGGACACGCCTTCAGGCGTGAGAAGCGGCCTTCGAGCATCGCGCGCGCGACGGCGGTCGCGAGGCTCCCCAGCGCGCCGTCCACCCCGCCGCCCGCGGGCGCGAGCTCCGGGCCCGACGCCGTCAGCCGGATGCCGACGCTCAGCCCGTCGAGCGCCGCGTCGAGCCGCGCCTGGCGCGCCGGGTCCGCCGTCGCGCCGTTGTTGACGTAGAGCAGGCCGCGCAGTCCCTCGCGGAGGTCCAGCGCCTGCGCGAGCTGGTCGGCGGACACCGGGCCCTCGGCGCCCGGCAGCCCGCACTCCCACAGCCAGGCGCGGAGGTCCGCCGGCCGGGCGAGCATGTCCGTGCCGTCTCCGGGCCGCCAGAACGTGTTCACGAAGGCCTGCACCAGCCCGAGCTCGCCGGGCGCGGGCGCACGCCCGCCGGGCTGCGGGCCGGGCTCGAATCCCCTCACCATCGTCATGACTTTACTGGTAAGATCGCCCGCATGCCGGAGCCGGGCGGCGACATGGGGCGCACGCCGGGGGCGGACCGGTACGACCCGCTCCCGAGCCTCCCCGAGATCCCCCGCTGGCTGTGGCGCAAGCTCTCGCCCCGCGGCAAGCGCATCGCCGGCGCGGTGGGAGGGCTCCTCCTGGTCGCCGCCGTGGCCGGCATCGTCCTCGGCGGCCCGCGGATCGACGCGGGCAAGCGCGCCCGCACGGCGCAGGAGGCCGAGCAGGCCGCCGCCCGCCGCGCGGAGCTCGAGCGGCGCCTGGCCGCCGAGCAGCGCCCCCGGACCGGGCACGGGCCCGCCGCGGCCGGCCTCCCCCGCGGCGAGGCGCTCGAGGCCCGGCGCGCGCTGGTCGCCGGTCTCGCGGGCGCGATCGAGCGCGACGCCCGCGCCCGCCGCCGCGCCGGGGAGATCGACCACACCGTCCGTAGCGTGAGCTGCGACCCGTTCCCGCGAGCCGCGTCCGGCCCCGACCCCGCGGGGCGGCTCGACCGCCCGGCCGGCCGCTATGCCTGCCTCGCGGTCACTGCCGACATCCCCGAGGGCGGGGCCACCGTCGGGGGCGCCGTCGGCTACCCCTACCGCGCGCGCGTGGCCTTCTCGGACGGCGCCTATACGTACTGCAAGGTGAGCGGGAGGCCGGGCGAGAAGGCGCTCCCGGCCAGACCCGTCGTCACCGTCCCGCGCGCCTGCGGCGGCGGTCCATAGCCGCCGCCAACAAGCGAACCGCCGCGCGCGGGAGTTCGGCGCGCACCGAACGGAAATGCACGGCGGGTGGTCGCCGAGCTCCCAGCGAGTGAGCCGCCAGGCGAACTCGCCGCCGACATGAAGCGGGCGGAGCACCCATAGTGTGCGTGAGTGGCCCATCTGCCTCCTGACCTGTCGCGGCTCGGCGACGATCTGCAGGCCGCCGCCGAGCGCTCCCTCGACGCCCAGCGCCGCCGCGCCGACCGCGCGCGCCGGCCCGGGGTCGCCATGGTGGCGGCGCTGATCTTCGCGGCGCTGACGCCCGCGGCGCTGGGACCGGCCGACCGCTTCCCGGCGCTCGTGGCGATCGACGCCGCGGAGACGTTCTCCCCGCCGCCCTGCGACCGGCCGAGCGGCGCGAGCTTCCGGCCCGCGTGCCTGACGGCCGGGCCGAGCCACGACCGGATCCGCCTGCACCGGATCGCCGCGCCGCACTGACCGTGGAGGACCGCGAGCAGCGGGTGCACGCGCTCTACCGCGCCTTCAACGCGCGCGAGATCGACGCGCTGCTCGCGCAGATGACCGCCGACGTCGACTGGCCGAACGCGTGGGAGGGCGGCCGGGTCCACGGCCGCGAGGCCGTGCGCGACTACTGGACGCGGCAGTGGGCGGCCATCGACCCGACCGTCGAGCCCCTCGCCGTCGCGACGCGCGCCGACGGGCGCGTCGCCGTCGACGTGCACCAGGTCGCGCGCTCACTCGACGGCGCGCTGCTCGGCGAGGGGCGCGTGCTGCACGTCTACGCGTTCCGCGGCGAGCTGATCGCGCGGATGGACGTCGAGGAGCCCGGGTGAGCTAGACGGTGGGAGGACGCTCGGGCGCGGTGGCGGGCCTGCCCCGGCCGAACGGGCCGATCGTCTTCCACTTGGACTCCGGCCGCGCCGGCCAGAAGAGCCAGATCAGCGGGCCGATGACGAACAGCAGCAGCCCGGACGCGAGGCCGGCCTTCTCGCTGTAGCCCTTGCGGTTGGACAGGTAGGACGCGACGATCGCCGACAGCAGCCACACGTAGGTCAGCCACAGGGCGTTCGCGCCGAGGACGGCGAGGACGGTCATGTTCCCAGGTAGGCCTTCTGAACCTCGGGGTTGGTCCGCAGCGTCGAGGAGTCGTCGGACATGACGACGTGCCCGGTCTCGAGGACGTAGGCGCGCTGGGAGACCTCGAGCGCGAAGTTGGCGTTCTGCTCCACGAGCAGGATCGTGGTGCCCTGCTTGTTGATCTCGGCGATCGTCTCGTAGATGCGCTCGACGAGGATCGGGGCGATGCCCATCGAGGGCTCGTCGAGGAGCAGGATGCGCGGGCCGGCCCATCAGTGCGCGGCCGATCGCGAGCATCTGCTGCTCGCCGCCCGACATCGTCCCCGCCTTCTGGGCCTGGCGCTCGTCGAGGCGCGGGAAGAGCTCGAACACGCGCTCGAGGTCCTTCAGGATGCCGCTGCTGTCGCGCCGGAGGAAGGCGCCCAGCTCGAGGTTCTCGCGCACGGTCATGCGCGAGAAGCACTTGCGGCCCTCCGGTGACTGGCAGATGCCGAGACGGACGATCTCCTGCGGCGGCAGAAACGAGATCTCGTCGTCGGCCAGGCGGATCGAGCCCGTGCGCGGCGGGGTGAGGCCCGAGACCGAGCGCAGGGTCGTGGACTTGCCCGCGCCGTTGGAGCCGATAAGGGTGACGCACTCCCCCTCCTCGACCTTCAGCGAGACGCCCTTCAGCGCCTGGATGTTGCCGTAGTAGGTCTTGATGTCCTCGATCTCCAGGAACGCCATGCTCATCCCTCCTCGGCGGCCTGCTTGCCGAGGTAGGCCTCGATCACCCGCGGGTCCGCGCGCACATCCTGCGGAAGGCCCTCGGAGATCTTCTCGCCGTGGTCCAGCACCGTGACGTGCTCGGAGACGCCCATCACGACCTTCATGTCGTGCTCGATGAGCAGGATCGTCAGGTCCTTCTCGTCGCGCAGCTGCCGCATGAAGCTCGTGAGCTGCGCGGACTCCTGCGGGTTCATGCCGGCTGTCGGCTCGTCGAGCAGCAGCAGCGTCGGGTCGGAGGACAGCGCCCGGGCGATCTCGACGCCGCCGCTGGTCGCCGTAGGCGAGGTTGATCGCCAGCTGGTCGTGCAGCTACCGGCGCAACCCGACGTACTCGAGCATCTCGTGCGCCTTCTCCCGCACGACCGCCTCCTCCTTGCGGACCGGGAAGTAGAAGATGGAGCCGAACAGCCCGCCCTTCATGCGGCAGTGCTGGCCGACCATCACGTTCTCGGTCGCCGACATCGTCGCGAACAGGCGGATGTTCTGGAACGTGCGGGCGATGCCCAGCTTCATGATCTGGTCCGGGCGCTGGCGCGTGATGTTCTTGCCGCTGAACGTGATGCGGCCCACGGTGGGCCGGTAGAAGCCGGTCAGCATGTTGAAGAACGTCGTCTTGCCGGCCCCGTTGGGGCCGATGATCGAGACGATCGCCCGCGGCGGGATCGAGAAGGTGACGTCGCTGACCGCCGTCAGGCCGCCGAACCGCTTGGTGACGGCCGTGGCCTCGAGCAGGAGCCCGTTCCCCGACGGCGAGGCCGCGGGCTCGGGCGTGGACTGTGTCGCCGTGTCGCTCATACGCGTGCGCTGTAGACGGCCTCGTCCGTCGTCGCCTCGGATTCCGTGAGCTCGATCTTGCGCCGGCGCTCCGGCAGCAGGCCCTCGGGCCGGAGGATCATCATGATCACCAGCAGGAACCCGAAGATGCCGAACGAGAGCTGCGTGAGGTCGAAGTCCAGCCCGATCTTCTGCGGCACGCTGTTCAGCACGTCGGGGATCAGGCGGTTGTTGATGAACGACAGCAAGACCGCGCCGATCACCACCCCCCAGATGCTGCCCAGGCCGCCCAGGATCACCATGGCCAGCACGAAGATCGAGAACGCGAACTGGAACTGGTCGGCGTTGACCGTGTTGAGGTAGGAGCCGAGGAACGCGCCCGCCATGCCGCCGAACGCGGCGCCGGTGCCGTAGGCGAACAGCTTGGTCTTGACCAGCGGCACGCCCATGCTGGCCGCCGCGACCTCGTCCTCGCGCAGGGCGATCCACGCGCGGCCGAGCCGCGAGTCCCGCAGGCGGAAGTTCACGAACAGCACGAGCCCGACCATGAACAGCGCGACCCAGTACCAGGGCCGCAGGTCGAGCGACTTGAACGGCTCCTCCACGAAGGGGAGCTTGATCTTGTCCACCGGGGTGATGCCCTGGCGCCCCGCGGTCATCGTCTGGTCGGCGCCGAACCAGTTCTCGAACAGGCCGCCGAGGAGCGGGATCTTGGCGAGCTTGATCTCGTCGCCGTTGATCGCGATGCGGCCGATGATCTCGCCGAAGGCCAGCGTCACGATCGCGATGTAGTCGCCGCGGAGGCGCAGCGTCGGCAGGCCGATCAGCATCCCCGCGATCGTGGTGAAGACGATCGCGATGATCACCACGAGGATGAAGTTCAGGTGGATGCCGGGGAGGTTCCCCGTGATCTCGGCCACGCCGATGTGGATGTTGGCGTCGGCGAAGAACGTCGAGCCGAACCAGCCCATGGTGTACGCGCCGATCGCGAAGAACGCGACGTAGCCGAGGTCCAGCAGGCCGGCGAAGCCGACGATGATGTTGAGCCCGAGGGCCATCACCACGTAGGCCAGCGCCAGCGTGCAGTCCTCGATGAACGCGCTCCCGGGGTCGTAGAAGAACGGCAGCACGATCACGAGCAGCCCGACGGCCACGCCGACCGCGTACTTGGTCCAGCCGGGCAGCGCGGGCCGGCCGGAGCGCTCCTTCTTCTCGGGTGTGGCGGTAGCCGTCATCCTGCCTCCCGGGTCTGCTCGCCGAGCAGGCCGGACGGCTTGAAGACCATGATCAGCACGAGATAGGCGAACACGATCGCCGGGGTCCACTCCGAGCCGATGCGGTTGTCCGACAGCTGCTGGATGAAGCCGATGATGAGACCGCCAAGCACCGCGCCGCGGACGTTGCCGATGCCGCCCATGACGGCGGCGGTGAACGCGATGAGGCCGGCCGTGAAGCCCTGGAAGTACCAGATCGTCGTCTGGTACAGCGCGTAGATCAGACCGGCGGCGCCGGCCAGCATGCCGCCGATCAGGAAGGTCAGGGAGATCGTCGTGTCGACGTTGATGCCCATCAGCCGCGCGGCCTCGGGGTCCTGCGCGGTGGCGCGCATCGCCTTGCCGAGCCGGCTGCGCCCGATGAAGGCGGTCATCGCGACCAGCAGCGGGATCGTCACGAGGATCGCGAGCAGGTCGCCGTTGGTGATCGGGCACGCCGAAGATCGAGAACACCGTGTGCTGGGACTCGATCAGGTCGGTGATGCCCTCCTGCGAGCCGCCGCGCCACAGCAGGCCGACGTTCTGGAGGATGAACGAGAACCCGACCGCGGTGATCAGCGGCGCGAGCTTCGGCGCGCTGCGCAATGGCCGGTAGCCGACCCGCTCGATCATCGTGTTCAGCGAGCCCGACGCGAGCATGGCGATCACGAGTGTCAGCAGCAGGCCGAGGAAGAGGATCGGGATCGCCGTGTCGGTCGTGAGCCCGAGCGTGGCGATGAAGCTGGCCGACACGAACGAGCCGATCATGAAGACCTCGCCATGGGCGAAGTTGATGAGCTCGACGATGCCGTAGACGAGCGTGTAGCCGATGGCCACGAGCGCCCAGATGGAGCCGTTCGAGAGGCCCGCGACGAGGTTCGAGCCGAAGCGGGTCAGGTTGCCGTCGGACGCGAGATCGTCGATGGCGAACCAGACCGGCAGGATGAGCAGGACCACGATCAGGCCGTAACGGCCGAGGAGCGCGCGGACGCGCTGCGAAGTGGTGAGCCCCGGAGCGGGGACGCTGGCTGCTTCCATGACGTGCTGACGCTATTCGATTTACCGACCGGCCGGGGGCAAGCCTACGCCTGCCCCCGGTCGTTGTCAGCAGCCAGTTACTTGGCCTGGGCCTTGATCGTCTGATCGAACGCCAGATCGCCGCCCTCGATGTCGTACACGCCGTAGTCCGTGATGGTCGTGTCGCCGTTCTTGTCGATGCTGTACGTGCCCAGCACGCTCTTGCGATCCTTGGTGGAGAAGATCGCCTTCAGGACGTCCTCCTTGCTGCCGGTGCCGGAGCGCTTGATCGCGTCCAGCGCCAGCTGCGCGGACTCGTAGCCGTAGATCGCGTAGGGGTCCGGGGTCTTGTCGCCGTACTTGGCCTCGAAGTCCTTGAAGAACTTCTGGCCCTCCGGCGGGTACTCGTCCGGGGACAGCGTGGCGACCGTCACCTTGGTCTTCTTGGCGACGCTCGCGGGGATGCCGCCCTCCTTCGGGTCCGAGAAGCCGGACTCCGCGACGCCGTCCGGCCCGTAGAGCTTCGCGTTCGGCAGCGCCGCCGAGAAGTCCTTGTAGAGCTGGACCGCGTTGTTGGCGGTGATGCCCGTGTACAGGAAGCAGTCCGCGCCCGCGCCCTTGGCCTTCTGGGCGAGCGAGCGGTAGTTCGCCGCGTTCTTGTCGATCGGGTCGTTGGACGTGATCGTCAGGCCCTGCTCCTTGGCCGAGATCTCGACGTTGCGGCCGAGGCCCGCGCCGTAGACCTCCTTGTCGTTGGTCATGGCGACCTTGGTGCAGCCGTCCTGCTTCATGAGCGTCACGAGCGCGGCGCCCTGGATCGTGTCCTTGGGCACGATGCGGCTGTAGGTCCGCGTGCCCGCCGGGTAGTACTTCTCGGGCTCGCCCTTGTCCGCGCCGGGCTCGTTGGTGGTCAGGCCCACCGCCGTGTTCGCCGGGCTGATCTGCGGGACGCCGGCCTCGTTGAGGATCGGCAGCGCGACCGCCGTGGCGCCGGAGTTGAACTCGCCGAGGTAGACGGCGGTCGAGTCGTCCTGGGCGGCCTTGCGGGCGTTGGCGGAGGTCGCCTCAGGCGTCCACGTGCCGGCCTGCGCGGTCGAGTCGTCGAGCGACACGTACTTCACGCTGATGTCGCCCGCCTTGTTGCCCGCCTCCTGCATCGCGAGCTTGATGCCATCCACCAGTGCGGTCGTCTGCGGCCGCGAAGCGCCCTGCAGCGGCAGCGACGAGTAGACCGTGACCGACGACGCGCCCCCGCCCCCACCACCGGAGTCGTTGCTGTCGTCGCCGCCGCAAGCGGCGACGCCCAGCGCAAGCGCGGCCACGAGGCAGCCCGAGGCTGCCAGCCTACGTATTCTCAAGGAACCCTCCTCAGGGTTGGTCGAAACTAGCGGGCCAGTGTACGCAGCCCGCTGTCCGCGCGGCAACCGAGAGCCGCCACGTGCAGCGAGAACTCAACAATCGGCGCACCCCCCGGTACGCCGGTGAAGGCCCGCTCAGAGGTCGCTGCGCGACCGTCGGCCGGGCAGGAACGGCGCCAGCATGTGCGCCATGGCCGCGATCAGGACCATCAGGATCGTGATGAGGAAGGCATCGAAGGACTTGACGCCGATCGCCCACAGGACCACCCAGACGACCAAGCCGGCGATGGCGGTGAGAAGCACGCCCATGGCCGCGGATCCTAGCCGCTGAGCCCGGCGGCCAGCCCCGCGACCAGCTCGCGGACGGCCGCCGGCGGATCGTCGGCCTCCGCCGCGGCGCGCACGAGGCGCGACCCGACGATCACCCCGTCGGCGCCCGCCGCGGCGGCGTCCGCGGCCTGCTCCGGCGTGGCGATGCCGAACCCGAGCGCGACCGGCAGCTCGCTGCGGGCGTGCGCGCGCTCGAGGATGCCGCGGACCTCGGCGCCGAGCGCCTTGCGCTCCCCCGTGGTGCCGGTCACCGACACCATGTAGACGAACCCTCGCGCCGCCGCGCCGATCGCCTCCAGGCGCGCGTCGGGCGTGGTGGGCGCGACGAGCGGGACCAGCGCGACGCCGGCCGCGTCGCACGCCGCCAGCGCCCCGGCGGCCTCCTCGAGCGGCATGTCGGGGACGATCAGCCCGCTGATCCCGCGCTCGGCCAGGTCGGTCGCGAAGCGCTCCATCCCGCGGGCGAAGATCGGGTTCGCGTAGCACATCAGCACCACGGGGACGCGCTCGGCGATCGCCGCGCCGGCGTCGAGCACGCCGTGGACGGTGGCGCCGGCGCGCAGCGCGGCGGTGGCCGCGGCGTGGATCACCGGACCGTCGGCGAGCGGGTCCGAGAACGGCACGCCGAGCTCGACGAGGTCGGCGCCGCCGTCGGCGTACGCCTCGCCGATCGCCACCGAGGTCTCCACGTCGGGGAAGCCGCCCATCAGGTAGGGCATGAGCGCGGCGCGCTTGCCGTGGCCGGCGAAGGCGGCCTCGATCCGGTCGGTGCCCACCGTGGTCATGCGGCACCGATCGCGGACAATGCCTCGGCCAGGTCCTTGTCGCCGCGGCCCGAGAGGCAGATCAGGTCGACCGTGTCGGGTCCCGCCTCCTCGCGGCCCTGCCCGAGCACCCAGGCGACCGCGTGGGAGGACTCGAGGGCGGGGATGATCCCCTCGAGGGCGGCGACGCGCTGGAAGGCGGCCAGCGCCTCGGCGTCGGTGATGCCGGTGTAGCGGGCGCGGCCGGAGTCGCGCAGCCAGGCGTGCTCGGGGCCGGTCCCGGGGTAGTCGAGGCCCGCCGAGATCGAGTGCGCCTCGAGGATCTGGCCCTCCTCGTCCTGCATGATCGCCGAGTAGGCGCCGTGCAGGACCCCGCCGCGGCCGCCGAGCGTCAGCGGGGCGCCGTGGCGGCCGGTGGCGATGCCGTCGCCCGCCGCCTCGACGCCGATGAGCTCCACGCCCGCGTCGTCCACGAACGGGACGAACATGCCGATCGCGTTGGAGCCGCCGCCGACGCAGGCCACCACGCGGTCCGGGAGGCGGCCGATGCGCTCGAGCGACTGGGCGCGGGCCTCCTCGCCGATCACCCGCTGCAGCTCGCGCACGATCACCGGGAACGGGGCGGGGCCGACGCAGGAGCCGATCACGTAGTGGGTGTCGCCGACGTTCGTGACCCAGTCGCGGATCGCGGCCGACACCGCCTCCTTGAGCGTGCGCGCACCCGCCTCGACCGGCGAGACCTCGGCGCCCAGGAGGCCCATGCGCTGCACGTTGGGCTGCTGGCGGCGCATGTCCTCGGTGCCCATGTAGACGACGCACTCGAGGCCGAGCAGCGCGCAGGCGGTCGCGGTCGCGACCCCGTGCTGGCCGGCCCCGGTCTCGGCGATGATCCGCGTCTTGCCCATGCGGCGGGCGAGCAGGCACTGGCCGAGCGCGTTGTTGATCTTGTGCGCGCCGGTGTGCAGGAGGTCCTCGCGCTTGAGCCAGACGGCGTGGCCGATCTGCTCCGAGAGCCGCGCCGCGTGGTAGAGCCGCGTCGGGCGCCCCGCGAAGTCGCGCAGCAGCGCGTCGAGCTCGTCGCGGTAGCCCGGGTCGTCGCGCGACGCCGTCCACGCCGCCTCGAGCTCGGCCAGCGCCGGCATCAGCGTCTCGGGGACGTACTGGCCGCCGTAGGGGCCGAAGCGGTGCGGGACCGGCTCGACCGACGCAGTCACGACTCGCCCCCGACCGGCTGCGGCGAGCCCGCCGCCACGGCGGCGAAGAAGGCCTCGAGGCGCGCCGGGTCCTTGATCCCGGGTGCGGCCTCGACGCCGGAGGAGACGTCGACCGCCCACGGGTGCACGGTCGCGATGCCCTCCGCGACGTTGTCCGGCGTCAGGCCCCCGGAGAGGATCACCGGCACCGCGGAGTGGCGCATGCCCGCGAGCGCCCAGTCCCAGGACTCGCCGGACCCGCCGCGCACGCCGCGCACGGCCGCGTCGAGGAGGTGCAGGTCGGTGTGGAAGCGCTCGAGCTCGCGGATGTCGGCGCCCGAGGCGACGCGGATCGCCTTGATGACCCGGCAGCCGGTCCGGCGCGCGACCTCGGCGCAGTAGGCGGGGCCCTCGTCGCCGTGCAGCTGCACGTGGGTGAGCCCGAGCGTGTCCGCCAGCCCCGCCACCTCGTCCAGCGGCTGGTTGACGAAGACGCCGACCAGCTCGGCGCGCCGGCGCAGGGCGCGCGCGATCCCGGCGGCCACGGCCGGGTCGGCGGCCCGCGGCGAGCGCGGCCACAGGACGAAGCCGAGGCCCCAGGCGCCCAGCTCGACGGCCAGCTCGGCGTCCTCGGGGCGCGTGATGCCGCAGATCTTGACGCGGGTCACCCGTGCATCGTACGTGCGGGCGGGCTCAGACGCTCGAGTCGCCCGCGAGCTCGCGGCACGCGGCTTCGACGTCCTCGGCGCGCATCAGCGTCTCCCCCACCAGCACGGCGTCCACGCCGACCTCGTCGAGGGCGTCGAGCTGCTCGCGCAACGTGAAGCCGGACTCGGAGACGACGAGCTTGCCGGCCGGCACGTCGGAGAGCAGATCGTAGGTGCGCTCGATGTCGACCGAGAAGTCGTTGAGGTTGCGGTTGTTGAGCCCCAGCACGTCGGCGTCGATGTCGAGCGCGATCTCGAGCTCGGGCTCGTCGTGGACCTCCACGAGGACGTCGAGGTCGAGCCCGCGCGCCTCCTGGTAGAGCTCGTAGAGCGCGTCGGGGTCCAGGGCGGCGACGATCAGCAGGATCGCGTCGGCCCCGGCCGCCGCCGACTCGAGCACCTGGTAGGGGTCGACGATGAAGTCCTTGCGCAGCACGGGCAGCTCGGACACGCGGCGCGCCTCGCGCAGGTCGTCCAGCGCGCCGTCGAAATGGAACGGCTCGGTGAGGATGGACAGCGCGGTCGCGCCGCCGCGCTCGTAGGCCAGGACGATGTCCGTCACGGTCGAGCCCTCGCGGATCACGCCCGCCGAGGGCGAGCGGCGCTTGTGCTCGGCGATCACCGAGATGCCGGGTCGGCCCAGCGCCTCGACGAAGGGCCGCGCCTCCGGGCGCTCGCCGAGCGCGGCCTCGAGGCGCGCCGCGGGCACGGCGTCGCGACGGCGCTCGACCTCGTCGCGCGTCGTCTCGACGATACGGTCGAGGACGCTCATCGGGGTGGCGCCAGCTCCCCGCTCAACGCGACCAGGCGATCGAGCGCGGCGGCGGCAGCGCCGCTGTCCACCGCCTGCTCGGCCGCGCGCACCCCCGCCTCGAGGCTCTCGGCGCGCCCGCCGACGTAGATCGCCGCCCCGCCGTTGAGCACCGCCAGGTCACGCGGCGCGCCGCGCTCGCCGGCGAAGATCGCGCGGGCGACGGCCGCGTTGGCCTCCGGGAGCCCGCCGGCCACCTCGTCGACGGATGCTCGAGCGAGCCCCACGTCCTCCGGTGAGATCTCATAGCTGCGCAGCTCGGCGCCTCCGACCTCGACGACCCGCGTGGTGCCCGACGTGCTCATCTCGTCCAGTCCGTCGTGACTGGACACTACCAGCGCCCTGCGCGCGCCAAGGCGCGCCAGCGCGGCCGCGATCGTGTCCAGGAAGCGGGGGTCGGAGACCCCGATGAGCTGGCGCGTCGCCCCCGCCGGATTGGTGAGCGGGCCGAGGAAGTTGAAGATCGTGCGCACCGCGAGCTCCTTGCGCACCGGGATCACCCAGCGGGTCGCCCCGTGGTGGGCCGGGGCGAACATGAAGCCGAAGCCCGCCTCGGTGATGCAGCGCGCGACGGCCGGCGGGTCGAGGTCGATGCGCACCCCGAGCGCCTCGAGGAGGTCCGCGGAGCCCGACAGGCCCGTGGCGGAGCGGTTGCCGTGCTTGGCGACGGCGCACCCGGCGCCCGCGGCGATCAGCGCGGCGGTGGTCGAGACGTTGAAGGTCGGCCGGCCGCCGCCGGTTCCCGCGGTGTCGAGCAGGTCGTCGCGCCCCACCTCGACCGGCGTGGCCAGCCGCCGCATCGTGAGCGCGAGGCCGACCAGCTCGTCGACCGTCTCCCCCTTCGTGCGCAGGGCGACGAGCACGGCGGCGGTCTGCGTCTCCGACGCGTTGCCGGCCATGATCTCGGCGAGGACATGGGCGGCCTGCTCGGCCGAGAGGTCGCGATTGGAGGCGAGGGTGTCGATCGCCTCGGTGAGGACGGGGTTGGGCACGGGCGGGAGAAAGCTAGCTCAGGAAGTTCTCGAGCAGCCGCCTGCCGTCGGGGGTCAGCACGGACTCGGGATGGAACTGCACGCCCTCGACGGGCAGCTCGGCGTGGCGGACGCCCATCAGCACGCCGCCGCCGGTGGCGGTCGGCCGCAGGCAGTCCGGCAGCGTCTCGGCCTCGACGACCAGCGAGTGGTAGCGCCCGACGGTCAGCGGGCTGGGCAGCCCGGCGTAGACGCCCTTGCCGTCGTGCTCGATCTCCGTGGTCTTGCCGTGGACCGGGAGGTGGCGGATCACGCGCCCGCCGAAGGCCTGGGCGAGCGACTGGTGGCCGAGGCAGACGCCCAGGGACGGGACCCCGGCCTCCGGGAAGCGGCGCATGACCGCGACCGAGATCCCCGCCTCGTTCGGCGTGCAGGGGCCGGGCGAGACCACGACGCGGTCCCAGCCCCCGGCCAGCAGGTCGTCCACGTTGGCGGCGTCGTTGCGGACCGCCTCGACCTCGGCGCCCAGCTCCCCCAGGTACTGGACCAGGTTGTAGGTGAACGAGTCGTAGTTGTCGACGACGAGGACTCTCACGGCCAGTCGCGCTGCTCGGCGGCGAGCTCGATGGCCTGCACGACGCCGCGGGCCTTGGCGCGCGACTCCTCGTACTCGTAGTCGGGCCGCGCGTCGGCCACCGTGCCCCCGCCGGCCTGGATGTGGGCGATGCCGTCGCGCACGACCACGGTCCGGATGCAGATGCAGGTGTCGAGCTCGCCGGTGTAGGAGAGGTAGCCGACCGCGCCGCCGTAGGCCCCGCGCTTGACCGGCTCGAGCTCGTCGATGATCTGCATCGCGCGGACCTTCGGCGCGCCCGAGAGCGTGCCGCCCGGCAACACCGAGCGCAGCGCGGCGACCGGCTCGACGCCCTCGCGCAGCCGCCCGGCCACCGACGAGACGATGTGGATCACGTGCGAGTAGGTCTCGACGCTCATGAACGTCTCGACCTCCACGGAGCCGTACTCGCACACGCGGCCGAGGTCGTTGCGGCCGAGGTCGACCAGCATCACGTGCTCGGCGCGCTCCTTCTCGTCGGCGAGCAGGTCGTCGGCGATCGCGCGGTCCTCGTCGACGCTCGCGCCCCGCGGCCGCGTGCCCGCGATCGGCCGCGTGGTGACGCGGCGCCCGGTGACGGTCAGCAGCGGCTCGGGCGAGGCGCCCACCACCTGGAAGTCCTCGAAGTCCAGGAAGTACATGTAGGGCGAGGGGTTCACCGCTCGCAGCCCGCGGTAGATCGAGAACGGCTCCACGCCCACCGGCGCCGACCAGCGCTGCGACGGGACGACCTGGAACGCGTCGCCCGCGTGCACGTACTCGACGATCCGCGCCACCATCGCCTCGAAGCGCTCGCGGCTCATGTTCGGCTCGAAGCGCGGCGGCTCGCGCGGTGGGGACGACGCGCGCGGGAGCGGGCCGGCGAGCTTCGCGCGGACCTCGGCGATCGCCGCGCGCGCCTCCGCGTAGGCGGCCTCGACGTGATGGTGGTCGTCGACGTAGGCGTTGGCCAGCACGGTGACCGTGTGGCGGAGGTGGTCGAAGGCCACGAGCACGTCGGTGAGCATCAGGGCCATGTCGGGGAGCCCCAGCTCGTCGGGGTTCGGCTCGCCCAGCGGCTCGACCGCGCGCACGCAGTCGTAGCCGAAGAAGCCGACCGCGCCCCCCGAGAACGGCGGCAGCGCGCCATCGGACGGCAGCGGCGCCTGGCGGTGGCGCGAGACCTCGGCGGCGGCGCGCTCGTAGGGATCGCCGCCCTCGGCCAGCGACCAGCGCAGCACGCCGCGCGGCCGGTAGCCGATGAACGACCAGCGGCCGACGCGCTGGCCCTGCTCGGCGGACTCGAGGAGGAACGCCGGCCCCGCCCCGCGCAGCTTGAGGAACGCGGACACCGGCGTCTCGCAGTCCTCCACGAACGTCTCGCAGACCGGCACCAGGTTGTACTCGCGCGCGAGCGCGCGCACCGCCTCGAGCGTGGTCTCCGTCGCGGCGGCCTGGGCCATCAGCCGCCGCGGCGGTCGTCGAGCACGCCGGCGGCGTCGGCGAGGCTGAGCCCGCGCGAGCGCAGCAGGACGGCGAGGTGGTAGAGCACGTCGGCGGCCTCCTCGGCCACCCGCTCGTCGGTCTCCTCGCGGGCGGCGCGCGCCACCTCCTCGGCCTCCTCCTGGACCTTCGCGCCGATGTGCGGCGGGTCGGCGAGCAGCGCGGCGGTGTAGGAGCCCTCGGGACGCTCGGCGGCGCGCGAGGCGAGGGTGCGCTCGAGGATCGGCAGCGCCTCGTGCGGCGCGCGCGGCTCGAGCGACCCCTGGTGGAAGCAGGTGCGCTCGCCGGTGTGGCACGCCGGCCCGGCCGGGACGACCAGAGCGAGCACGGCGTCCGTGTCGCAGTCGTAGCGCAGGGCGCGCACCGCCTGCGTGTTGCCCGAGGTGGCGCCCTTGTGCCACAGCTCCTGCCGCGAGCGGCTCCACAGGTGCAGCTCGCCGCTCTCGCGCGTGCGCGCCAGCGCCTCGGCGTTCATGTAGGCGAGCGTGAGGACCTCCCCGCTCTCCCAGTCCTGGACGACACATGGCACGAGGCCGCGCTCGTCGAAGGCGATCTCGGTGGCGTCGGGCTCGGGCATGGGACGCGGGATTGTAGGCTGCGCGCGAATGCGGGCCGCGATCCTCCGAGAGTACGGCGGCGTCCCCGAGCTCGGCGACTTCCCGGAGCCCGAGGCGGGCGAGGGGCAGGCGGTCGTCGAGGTGCTCGCGGCCGGCCTGAACCCGGTCGACCGGTCGATCGCCACCGGCCGCTTCTACTCCGGCAGCCCCGAGCTCCCCTACGTCGTCGGGAGCGAGGGCGTCGGGCGGATGCCGGACGGCTCGCACGTGTACTTCGGCAAGACGGTAGCGCCCCACGGCTCCTTCGCGGAGCGCGCGCTGATCCGTCCCGAGGAGGCGTTCAGCGTTCCCCGCGACCTCGATCCCGCGCTGGCGACCGCGTTCGGGATCGCCGGCCTCGCCGCCTGGCTGGCCCTCAAGTGGCGGGGCGAGCTCAAGGCCGGCGAGACCGTGCTGATCCTCGGCGCGAGCGGCCCGGTCGGGCAGATCGCCGTGCAGGCCGCGCGGCTGCTGGGGGCCGGGCACGTGGTCGCCGCCGCCCGCAGCGAGGAGGGCCTGCGCCGCGCCTCCGAGTACGGCGCGGACGCCACCGTCGCGATCTCCGGCGACGATGCCGACCGTCTCGCCGACGCCTTCCGCGAGGCGGCCGGCGGCGACGTCGACCTCGTGTTCGACCCGCTGTGGGGCACGCCCGCGATCGCCGCGCTGGCCGCGCTGAAGCCCTACGGCCGCCTGGTCCAGCTCGGCCAGTCCGCGGCCCCCGAGGCGACGCTGACCTCCGCGGCGATCCGCGGCACGCCGCTCTCGATCATCGGCCACACCAACTTCGCGGTCCCGCTGGACGTCCGGCGCGCCGCGTACGAGCGCATGGCGCGCCTGGCCTCCGCCGGCGAGCTGACCGCCGAGGTCGAGCGCGTGCCGCTCGAGGACGTCCCGCAGGCCTGGGAGCGCCAGGCGTCGGCCCCCGGGTGCAAGCTCGCGATCATCCCCTAGCCGCGGCGACCCGCTCCCGCAGCTCCGCGAGCACCCGCTCGAGGCCCGCCACGAAGCACTCGAAGCGCTCGGCGGGCATGTCCGCGAACAGCGCGCGGGCGAGCTCCGCGTAATCGCGGGCGAGCACCGCCGTGGTCCGCTCCCCGTGCTCGGTGAGCGTGACGAGGGCCGCCCGGCGATCGGTCGGATGCGGCTCGCGGGTCACGAAGCCGGTCGCGACGAGCGCGTCGACGAGCCCGGTGACGTTGCGGGCGCTGACGCCCATGGCGTCGGCGAGGGTCCGCTGGGTCGACGGGCCCCGGTGGTGCAGGACCCACAGCACCTCCGTCCGCGACCGCGTCAGCCCGAGGGCGCCGAGCCCGTGGCTCATGTCCTCGTTGAGCACCAGGGCGAGCTCGATCACCCGGTCGAACGCCGCCTCGTGATCGCGCCGCGCCGTCATCGCCCGGGGGCGGCCTGGCGCAGGTACCAGCCGTAGGCGCGGTCGGAGAGCCGGCGGCGGCCCATCAGCGCGAGCAGCGCGGTCAGGGCGCGCGGCGGGAGCGCGGGGACGACGCGCTGGAGCGCCAGCGCCCAGGCGAAGGCGGGCCGGTGCGAGCGCGAGAAGGCGTCGTAGCCGGCCAGGGCCGCGGCGCGGGTGCGCTCGCCGGCCAGCACCGCGCGCAGCTCGCGCCCGCAGGCGATGCCGAAGTAGAACGCGGTGCGGATCCCCTCCCCCGAGAGCGGGAAGCAGTGGCCGGCGCTGTCGCCCACGAAGAACACCCCGTCCTCCGTGGCCGCCCGCAGCTGATGTGGGAACCAGTTGCCCTGGTGGCGCACGGCGGGGCGCCCCAGCCGCTCGGCGATGGCGGCGGTGGGCGCGCGGACGTGGTCTCGCGGCTCGTAGGACCCCACCCCCACGCGCTGCTCGGCCCCGGCGGGCACCGACCACGCGTAGCCGCGGCGCACGAGCGAGCGGTCGACCCACACCTCGAGGTCGCCCGCGGCCGGCGGGGGCATGTCGGGATGCACCTCGAGGCCGCGGGAGATCCGCGCGTCCGGCGGCTGGACGTTGGGCCCGGGCGCCAGCACGCGCCGCCATCCGAGCGCGTCGACGATCAGCGGCGCGGTCAGGTCCCCGCGGTCGGTGTGCACGACCTCCGCGCTGCGCGCGTCGACCTTGGCGATCTCGAAGCGGGCGTCGCCGCACTGCGCCCACAGCGCGCCGCAGAGCTCGCGGTAGTCGAACGACGACCAGCTCCACGGGAGCCGGTGGCGGACCGAGCCGTGCGGCGTGTGGTAGGTCATGCAGGGCAGCTCCTGGCGGATCGCGCGCTCGGCGCCCATCGCCACGAGCCACTCGGTGGGCGCCGCGCACGCCGAGGTGGCGCGCTCGCCGATCTCGTAGCGGTCGACCACCAGCACGTCGGCGCCGCCGCCCGCCAGCTCGCGCGCGACGGCGAGGCCGGCGAAGCTCGCGCCGCACACGAGCACGTCGGCACGGGCCCGCGACCCGTGCAGGAGCGTGCGCTCGGCCCCGCGCAGGGTGGCGCGGCGGGTCATCCGCGCAGGGCCCTCGCGACCACGCGCGGCAGCTGCCAGGCGCGCAGCCCCACGGCGTGGCCGAGCACGTCGCCGTCGACCCGCTCCACGTGATCGAGCACGCGGCGGTAGCCCGCGCAGGCGAAGCGGATGCCCGGCCGCACTGAGGCCGGCGCGGCGGCCACCGCCTCCTCGGCGCCCGCGAACAGCGCTCGCGCGCGCCATGCCTCGTGCGTGACGAGGGCGCGCAGCGCGGGCGAGGCGGCGGCGCGCCCGAGGTCGTCCTCGGCGACGCCGAAGGCCGCGAGCTCGTCGGCGGGGAGGTAGATGCGGTCGAGCCGCCAGTCCTCGCGCACGTCGCGGAGGAAGTTCGTGAGCTGGAAGGCGAGCCCGAGGCGGCCGACGTCGCCGTGGTGGCGGTCGGGCACGCCGAGGAGCGGGGCCATGATGCGGCCCACCGTGCCCGCCGAGCCGTCCATGTAGGACTCGAGCTCCTCCCAGCTCGCGATCCGCACCGGCGCGCAGTCGATGCGCATCGAGCCCATGTAGGTCTTGAGCTCGCGCAGCGGCAGGCGGTGGCGGGTGCCGGCGTCGACCAGGGCGCCGACCACCGGGTGCCCGGAGCGCCCGGCCGCCAGGCCGCGGTCGAGCTCGGCCTCCCACGCGTCCAGCGCGGCGCGCCGGGCGCCGGGGTCCGGCGCCCGGCCGGGGCCGTCGACGATCTCGTCAGCGGTGCGCACGAACCCGTACAGCGCGTGCGTGGCAGGGCGGACGTCGGCCGGCAGCCCCCGCGTGGCCCAGTAGTAGGTGGGGTCGTGGCGCCGGTGCATCCGCCGGCACGTCTCGTACGACGTCCTGAGAGCCGCGTCCATCCTCCGAGCCGTCATGCTGTCAAATCGCCGATGGACCCCCCGCTGCTCGACAGGCACCTGCTCTACGTGACCGGCAAGGGGGGCGTCGGCAAGACTACGGTCGCCGCGTCGCTGGGGATCGCCGCCGCGGCGGCCGGGCGCCGGACGATCGTCTGCGAGCTCGCCGAGGAGGACCGGGTGTCGCGCGCGTTCCGCGCCGAGGGCGTGCTGCGCGAGGTCGAGGTCCAGCTCGCCGACAACCTGTGGGCGATCAACATCGATCCCTCCGCGGCGCTCGAGGAGTGGCTCGGCCGCCAGCTCGGCGGCGGGGCGCTGCGCCTGCTGACCCGCTCGCACGCGTTCCACTACTTCGTCGCCGCCGCGCCGGGCGCCAAGGAGCTGATCACGATCGCCAAGGTGTGGGAGCTCGCCCAGCTCGAGCGCTGGGACCGCCGCAACCGCACCTACGACCTCGTGATCGTCGATGCGCCCGCATCGGGGCACGGCCTCGCGATGCTCACGACCCCGCGCACGTTCGGCGAGATCGCGCGGGTGGGGCCGGTCCGCCGCCAGGCCTTCAAGGTCCGCGACATGCTCTCCGACCCCGCGCGCACGGGGTACGTCGGGGTCGCGCTCCCGGAGGAGATGCCGGTCGTCGAGACGCTCGAGCTCGGCGCGCGGCTGCGCGGGGCGGTCGGCCTCGGACTCGACACCGTCGTGGTCAACGGCGTCTTCCCCGACCGCTTCACCAACGACGAGGCCGAGACGCTGCGCACGGCGTCCGCCGACGGCCACGACCCGGACGCGCGCGGCGCCCTGGCGGCCGCGCTGAAGGAGCACGAACGCGCCCGGGCGCAGCGCGCCCACGTGCGCCGCCTGCGCCGCGAGGCGGGCGCGCCGGTGGTGACGCTGCCGTTCCTGTTCGGCGGCGAGATGGGGCTGTGGGCCTACGAGCGGCTCGGGCGCGAGCTCGCGCGCAAGGGCCCGTTCCAGCCGCAGCCGGGCCGATAGGTCGACCCCGCTGGAGATCGGCGGCAGCCGATCTCCATGAGGCCGGCGAAGCCGGCCGCGGTCAAGTGATCCCCAGGCGGTCGAGCAGCGCCTCGTCCGCGCGCCAGGACCGCCGCACCCGCACCGACAGGTCGAGGTGGACCCGCAGCCCGAGCTCCTGCTCGAGCTCGCGCCGGGCCGCGGTGCCGATCGCCTTGATCATGCGCCCGCCGGCGCCGATGAGGATCCCCTTCTGGGACTCGGTCTCCACCCACAGCAGCGCGTGCACGGCCACGAGGCCCGGGCGCTGCTCGATCTCGTCGATCTGCACCTCGACGGCGTGCGGGACCTCCTGGCGGGTGCGGCGGAGCACCTGCTCGCGGACCAGCTCGGCGAGCCGCACCTCCTCGGGCTGGTCGGAGACCTCCTCGTCGCCGAAGTAGAACGGCCCCTCGGGCAGCTGGGCCGCGAGGTGCTCGACGAGCTCTGGAACACCGTGGCCGGTGCGGGCCGACACGGGGAAGACGTCCGCGTCGAGGCCGAGGTCGGCGGCGGCCTGGAGCACCGGCACGACGTTGTGGCGGCGGAGGCGGTCGACCTTGTTGACGGCGATCGCCACCGACAGCGCAGCGCCGCGCTCGCGGGCGGCGGTCAGCGACTCGGCGATGAAGCGGTCGCCCCCGCCCCCCACCCCCTGCTCGCCGTCGAGGACGAGCAGCACGGCGTCGGCGTCGTCCAGCTCGTGCTCCACGCGCCGCTGCATCCGCTCGGTGAGCGCGTCGCGCGGGCGCTGGACGCCCGGGAGGTCGGTCAGCACGAGCTGCCAGCGGCCGGGCGCGGTCGCCACGCCGCGGATGGCGCGCCGCGTGGTCTGCGGCTTGTCGGAGACGATCGCCACCTTGCGGCCGACGATCGCGTTGACGAGCGTCGACTTGCCGACGTTGGGCCGGCCGGCGAGCGCGACGAACCCCGAGCGGGTCATCATCGCCCGGCTCGCCGCATGATCTCGTCCTGCAGGGCGAGCATCTCCCCGTCGTCGGCCTCGTGGTCCATGCCGGCGAGGTGCAGGACCCCGTGGACCACCGCCTCCGAGAGGTCCTCGGTGCGCGCGGGGCAGATCACCACGTCGCCGAGCTCCCGCGGGCCGGCGGACGCGCCCGTCTCGTCGACCGGGAAGGACAGCACGTCGGTGGGCGCGGCGCGGTCGCGGTGCGCGGCGTTGAGCTCGGCGATGCGAGCCTCGTCGACGAAGCTCACCGCGACGTGGCCGTCGGCGATGCCCGCCGCCTCGAGCGCCAGCGCGCACAGGCGCCGGACCTCCGCGCCGTCCAGCGCGGCCCCGATCACCTCGACGTCGAGCGCGGGCACGTTCAGGACGTGCGCCGCCGGCGCGGCTCGGCCGGCCGCAGCTCGGGCGCCGCGTGCTCGGCATGCTCGGCGTAGGCCGCCACGATCCGCTGCACGAGCTTGTGGCGGACCACGTCCTCGCCGCCGAAGCGCACGAACTCGACGCCGTCGACACCGGCCAGGATGTCGTTGACCACCACGAGGCCCGACTTCTGCTCGCGCGGCAGGTCGATCTGGGTGATGTCCCCCGTGACCACCATCCTCGAGCCGAACCCGAGGCGGGTGAGGAACATCTTCATCTGCTCGGGGGTGGAGTTCTGCGCCTCGTCGAGGATCACGAAGGAGTCGTTGAGCGTGCGGCCGCGCATGAACGCCAGCGGGGCGACCTCGATCACGCCCTTCTCGAGGTGGGCGGTGACGCGCTCGGGATCCATCATGTCGTGCAGGGCGTCGAACAGCGGGCGCAGGTAGGGGTCGACCTTGGCCATCAGGTCGCCGGGCAGGAAGCCGAGGCGCTCGCCGGCCTCGACGGCCGGGCGGGTGAGGATGATGCGGTTGACCTCGCGCCGCGACAGCGCCGCGGTCGCCATCGCCATCGCGAGGAAGGTCTTGCCGGTGCCGGCCGGGCCGATGCCGAACGTGATCGTGTGCTCGCGGATCGCGTCGACGTAGCGCTTCTGGTTGACCGACTTCGGCGAGACCTTGACGTTGCGGTGGCGCCACACGACGTCCTCGAGCACCTTCGAGGGCGACTCGCGCTCGTCGAGCACGCGCGCCACGGACTCGATCGTCGCGGGTCCGACGTCGTGGCCGCGCTCGACGAGGCCCGACAGCTCGCGCACCACCGTGGCGCCCGCCTGGACCCCCTCGGCGTCGCCGTCCAGCGTGACGACGTTGCCGCGCAGCCAGATCGAGCAGGGGAGATGCTCCTCCAGCGTCTTGAGGATCGCGTCCTGGGAGCCGGCCAGCTCGGCCGCCACCTCGTTCGAGAGCTCCAGTTGCCGTCGTGCCATCTAGTTGAGCGCTTCCTTCACCTTGGTCGACACCCGCTTCCCGTCGGCGCGCCCCTCGGCGGCCGCGAGCACGTGCTTGATCACCCGCCCCATGTCACGCGGGCCCTCCGCCCCCGTCGCCTCGACGCCCTGGCGCACCAGCTCGTCGAGCTCGGAGTCGGACAGCTCGCTCGGCAGGTAGGTGTCGATCGCCTCGGCCTCGGTCGCCTCCTGGCGGGCGAGATCCTCGCGGCCGGCGTCGCGGTACGCCCGCTCGGCCTCCCGGCGCCGCTTGCGCTCGCGCCGGAGCACCGCCAGCTCGTCGCCCTCGCCGTCCTTCGCCGCCTTCTGCAGCTCCGAGAGCACGAGCCGCAGGGCCACTGCGCGATCCCGCTCCCCCGCCTTCAGCGCGGAGGTCGCGTCCGCCTTGATGCGCTCGGCGATCTGCACCTGACTCCTAGTGTACGGGCGTCCCCGACGGCGCCGGGGGCGAATATCGGGCCCCGCGGCCTCTCACGATCCGAGCCATGCCCGAGTCCCCGTCGTCCCGCGCCGCGCACCCGCGCCTCGACGCGCTGCCGACCCGCTCCCTCCCCGGCGGCCTGCTCATCGCCGAGGCCCGCGGCCCCGTCGCCCGCCTGCGCGGCCTGGCCGGGCTCGCCGAGCTGCCGGGCGACCGCGCGCTGCACCTCCCGCGCTGCCGCAGCGTGCACACCTTCGGCATGCGCTTCGCGCTCGACCTGATCTGGCTGGACGCCCACGGCGCCGCGGTCCGCGTCGACCGCGGCGTGCCGCCGCGGCGGCTGCGGCTGTGCGCGCGCGCCCGTTCCGTGCTCGAGTGCCGCGCCGGGACGGCCGGCCGGTTCCTGGCCGCCGCCCCTACTCCCGGCTCGCAGCCTGCTCTTCACCGGAGCCGCCCGCGCTGACCTCCTCGAGCCCCGCGTCGTCGAGCTCGGGCGGGTGCCCGAGCTGGCCGAGCTCGGAGGAGTCGCGCCGGAACAGCAGCCCGACCGTCCAGTCGATGAGCAGGCGCAGGCGCCGCTTGGCGCCCGGGATCATCGCCAGGTGGTAGGTGCGGGCGAGGAACCAGGCGGGGAACCCGCGCCACTTGATGCCGACCGTGCTGGCCACCGCCTGGTGGCGGCCCATGTCGACGAACACGCCGAGCGTCCGGTAGCGGAAGCGCTTGAGCTTCGCGTCCTCGTTCCCGAGCGAGGCGGCGACGTTGCGCGCGGCCACCTTCGCCTGGCGGGTCGCGTGCTGCGCGGTGGGCGGCGAGGGGCTGCCGGGCCTGGCGGGGTCGGGGATCCCGGCGGCGTCCCCGATCGCCCACACGTTCGGCAGGCCCTCCACCTGGCAGGTGGGGGCGGTGCTGATGCGTCCGTCGTCGTCGAGCGGCAGCCCGAGGTTGGCGACGGACGGGTGCGGCTTGACGCCCGCCGTCCAGGCGAGGCTGCGGGTGGGCACGATCTCGCCGTCGGAGAGCTCCACGGTGTCGCGCGACACCCGCTCGACCGTCGTCTCGGTGCGGATCTCGATGCCGCGCCGGCGCAGCTCGGATCGCGCGAACGCCGCCAGAGACGCCCCTACCTCCGGCATGATCTCGTCGCGCGCCTCGACGAGCATGAAGCGCAGGCCGTGCAGCCGCGAGCGCGGGTAGTACCGGCCGACGTCGGCGGCGAAGTCCTGCAGCTCGGCGACCGTCTCGACCCCGGCGTAGCCCGCCCCGACCACCACGTAGGTCAGCAGGGCGCGCCGGGCGGCCTCGTCGTCGGTCGTCTCGGCGGCCTCGAGCGTCTGCACCAGGCGGTTGCGCATCGTGATGGCCTCCGACAGCGTCTTGAGCCCGATCGCGTGGTCGCGCAGGCCGGGGATCGGCAGCGTCCGCGAGGTCGAGCCGAGCGCGACGATCAGCTGGTCGTAGGGCAGGTCGCTCTCGACGCTGTCGAACAGGCGCACCCGCACGGTCTGCGCCGCGGGGTCGCCGCTGACCACATGGCCGAGCTTGAGCTCGGTGCGGTGCAGCTCCTCGCGCAGCGGCACCACGACGTGGCGCGGCTCGAGGGTCCCGGCCGCCGCCCCCGGCAGCAGCGGCGTGTAGAGCAGGAAGTTGACGTCGTTGACGAGCGTCACCTTGGCCGAGGCCTCGGGCAGGATCCGCTCGAGCTTGCGCGCGGCGGTGAAGCCGCCGAAGCCGCCGCCCAGGATGAGCACGTTCCAGGCCATGGGCGCGAGCCTACCCGCGCGGGCTCCGCCACGTCCCCCGCCGGGTTGCTCGCCGGGCAGCGGGCGGCTAGCGTCCCGGTCCGCGATGCACGCGGATCCCGCCGACGCCCTCGTCTTCTTCGGCGCCACCGGCGATCTCGCCTACAAGCAGATCTTCCCCGCCCTCCAGGGCCTGGCCCGCCGCGGCGCGCTGGACATGCCGGTGGTGGGCGTGGCCCGCTCGGGCTGGGGGCTCGAGCAGCTCAAGGAGCGCGCGCGGGACAGCCTCGAGCACCACGGCGGCGTCGACGAGCGCGCGTTCGCCGCCCTCTCCGAGCGCCTGCGCTACGTCGACGGCGACTACCACGACCCCGCCACCTTCGCGCAGCTCGAGCAGGAGCTCGGCGACGCGCGGCGCCCGCTGAACTACCTGGCGATCCCGCCGAGCCTGTTCTCCACCGTGGTCGGCGGCCTCAAGCAGTCCGGGATCGCCGAGCACGGCCGCGTGGTGGTCGAGAAGCCCTTCGGCCGCGACCTCGCCTCGGCGCAGGAGCTCAGCCGCGCCCTGCACGCCGCGTTCCCGGAGACGGCGATCTACCGCATCGACCACTTCCTCGGCAAGGAGCCGGTCGAGAACATCAGCTACTTCCGCTTCGCGAACAGCTTCCTCGAGCCGCTGTGGAACCGGGACCACATCCGCGCCGTGCAGATCACCATGGCCGAGGACTTCGGAGTCTCCGGGCGCGGCGCCTTCTACGAGGAGGCCGGCGCGATCCGCGACGTCGTGCAGAACCACCTGCTGCAGGTGCTGGCGCTGCTCGCCTCCGACCCGCCCGCCGGCCGGGGCCTCGCGGCGCTGCGCGCGGAGAAGGCGCGCGTGCTGCGCTCCGTACGCCCGCTCAAGCCCGCCGACGTCGTGCGGGGCCAGTTCGAGGGCTACCGGGACGAGGACGGGGTCGCGCCCGACTCGCAGGTCGAGACCTACGCGGCCGTGCGGGTCCACATCGACTCCTGGCGCTGGGCCGACGTCCCGTTCCTGATCCGCGCCGGCAAGTGCCTGCCGCTGACCGCGCTCGAGGTCTACGCCGAGCTCCGCCGCCCGCCCGAGCGGGTCTTCGACGCGCCCGTCGAACGCCCCAACGCGCTCCGCCTGCGCCTCAGCCCGGACGTCTCGATCGCGCTCGGGGTCCGGATCAAGCGCGAGGGCGAGGGGATGACCGGCGAGGACGTCGAGCTCGTGGCCCACGAGGAGACGGGCGACGACATGCCGGCCTACGAGCGGCTGCTCGGCGACGCGCTGCGCGGCGACCCGTCCCTGTTCGCCAGCATCGACACCGTCGAGCAGGCGTGGCGGATCGTCGACCCCGTGCTCGACGGCGCGACGCCCGTCCACGCCTACGCGCCGGGCACGTGGGGGCCCGCCGAGGCCGACAAGCTGCCGGGCGCGCGGCTGCGCTGGCATGACCCGCAACCGGGAGGAGCCCGCCCATGACCGTGACGCCCACCCGCCTGGACCGCACGACCGCATGGCAGGCGCTCGAGCGCCATGCCGGGGAGCTCCGGCGCACGCACCTGCGCGACCTGTTCGCGGAGGACCCCGGCCGCGGCGACCGGCTCGTGGCCGAGGGCGCCGGCCTCCATTACGACTACGCCAAGCAGCGCATCACCGACGAGACGCTGCGCCTGCTCTCAGACCTCGCCGCCGAGCGCGGCGTCCGCGAGCACGCCGACGCGATGTTCGCCGGCGAGCGCATCAACGTCACCGAGAACCGCCCGGTGCTCCACGTCGCCTTGCGGGCCCCGCGCGACGCGGTGATCGAGGTCGACGGCGCGAACGTCGTGCCGCAGGTGCACGAGGTGCTCGACCGCATGGCGGCGTTCAGCGAGCGCGTGCGCTCCGGCGAGTGGAAGGGCCACACCGGCAAGCGGATCCGCGCGGTGGTCAACATCGGCATCGGCGGCTCGGACCTCGGCCCCGCGATGGCCTACCGGGCGCTGCTGCACTACAGCGACCGGAGCATGACGTTCCGCTTCGTCTCCAACGTCGACGGGACGGACGTCGCGGAGGCCACCAGCGACCTCGACCCGGCCGAGACGCTGTTCGTCGTCTCCTCGAAGACCTTCACGACGCTCGAGACGCTGACCAACGCGCGCAGCGCGCGGGCGTGGCTGCTCGACGCCCTGGGTGACGAGGCGGACGTGGCCAAGCACTTCGTGGCGGTGTCCACCAACGAGGAGGGCGTGCGCGAGTTCGGCATCGACCCGGAGAACATGTTCGGGTTCTGGGACTGGGTGGGCGGCCGCTACTCCCTGCCGTCGGCGATCGGGCTCTCGCTGATGGTCGCGATCGGCCCCGACGGCTTCCGCGAGATGCTCGCCGGCATGCACGCGATGGACGAGCACTTCCGCACCGCGCCGCCGGAGCGCAACCTGCCGATGCTGATGGGGCTGCTCGCGGTGTGGAACACCAACTTCCTCGACGCCGAGACCGTCGCGGTGCTGCCCTACGACCAGTACCTGGGCCGCTTCAGCGCCTACCTCCAGCAGCTCGAGATGGAGAGCAACGGCAAGCACGTCGACCTCGAGGGGCGTCCGGTCGACTGGCACACGGGCCGCGTCGTATGGGGCGAGCCGGGCACCAACGGCCAGCACGCCTTCTACCAGCTGATCCACCAGGGCACGCGGCTCATCCCGTGCGACTTCATCGGCTTCCTGCGGTCGCTGAACCCGCTGGGCAACCACCACGACCTGCTGATGGCCAATCTCTTCGCCCAGGCCGAGGCGCTCGCGTTCGGCCGCACCGCGGAGCAGCTCGAGGCGGAGGGCAGCCCGCCCGAGCAGATCCCCCACCGCGTGTGCCCGGGCAACCGGCCGACCTCGACGATCCTGGCCGACGAGCTCACGCCGGCGTCGCTCGGCGCGCTCGTGGCCCTCTACGAGCACAGCGTGTTCACCCAGGGCTCGATCTGGGGCATCGACTCCTTCGACCAGTGGGGCGTGGAGCTCGGCAAGGTGCTCGCCGTGCGCATCGCGCCCGAGCTCGAGGCCTCCGACGAGCCCGAGCTCGACCACGACTCGTCGACCAACGCGCTGATCCGCCGCTACCGGGCCGCGCGGCGGCGCTCCTAGGCCTCGAGCAGGAGCGCGGTCCACTCGCCGGCGCCCGCGCGCCGCGTCTCACGCAGCCCGTGGGGCGCGAAGGCGCGGGCGATATCGGCCGCCTCGGCGTGCAGCAGCCCGGAGGCGATCAGCCGCCGCGGCGGGCGGGACATCCGTGCGGCGACCTCGAGCAGCAGGCCGTGGATCAGGTTGGCGCACACCGTCGGGGCCCACGGGCCCGGCTCGCGGCGCAGGTCCACGCGGCTGACCGCGATGCCCTCGACGCCGTTGGCCGCCGCGTTGGCGGCGATCGCGGCGAGGGAGGCGGGCTCGACGTCGCAGGCGGCGATCGGCGCGAAGCCGAGCCGGGCGGCGGCGATCGCGAGCACGCCGCTGCCCGCGCCCCAGTCGGCCAGCGCGCCGCCCGGCTCGAGCGCGAGCAGCAGCTCGAGGCACAGGCGCGTCGTCGGGTGAAGGCCGGTGCCGAACGCCTGCCCGGGGTCGATGACCACGTCGAGCACGTCCGGTGCCGCGGCCTCCCACGGCGGCCGCACGCGCACCGCGCGGCCGGCCGGCGGCGACGTCGACCGGCCGGTGCCAGTCGCGCCAGCGCTCGTGCCAGTCGTCCGGGACCTCGGAGGTGCTGACGTCCACCAGGGCGCCGCCCACGGCCGCGCGCAGCGCGGGCAGCGCCGGGACCTCCCCGGGCGCGCCGTAGATCACGTACTCGACGGCGTCCGGGCCGGACTCGCGCTCCTCGAGCCCGCCGGGGACGAGCTCCAGGAGCTCGGCGAGGACGCGCTCGGCGTCGGCGCGGGCCACGCGCACGGCGAGCCGGATCACGGGCGCGCCTCGAGCAGGAGCGACGCCCAGCCCTCGAGGCCGCGGCGGGCGCGCTCGCGCAGGCCGCGCGCCGCCCACGCGGCGGCCACCCCGCCCGCCTCGGCCTCGAGCAGGCCGGAGGCGATCAGCGCCCGCGGCGGGCGCTCGACGGTCGCCGCGAGGTGCAGGTGCAGCGCGCGCGGGAGGTTGGCGGTGACCGTGGGCGCCCACGGCGGCGGGACGCTCGCGAGGTCGTGGGCGCGGACCTCGACCGGGCCCGCGGCGGCGTTCGCACGCAGCACGTCGAGCGCCGCCGGGTCGTGCTCGAGCGCGAGCACCGGCGCCCACCCGAGCCGCGCCGCCGCCAGCGCGAGCACGCCGCTGCCCGCGCCCCAGTCGCACAGCGCCCCGGCCGGCGCGCGCTCGAGCAGCAGCTCGAGGCACATCCGGGTGGTCGCGTGGCCGCCGGCGCCGAACGCCTCGCCGGGGTCCACGGGGAGGTCGAGCACGGCGGGGTCCGGGTGCGGCGGGGCCCACGGCGGGCGCACGCGCACGGTCCGCCCGCCGGCCGTGACGTCCACCGGGCGCAGGTGGGCGTGCCACGCGCGCTCCCAGCCGGGCTCCACGTCCGTGCGCCGCAGGTCGACCAGCGCGGGGCCGAGCGCGGCGCGTACGGCCGCCTCGGACGGCAGCGCGCCCGGCTCGCCGTACGCGGCGAGCTCGACGGTCCCGCCGGTCTCCGTCTCCTCCAGGCCGCCCGGGAAGAGCTCGAGGAGGGCGGCCAGCGCCGGCTCCGCGTCCTCGGGGCGTACGCGCACGCCGAGCCGCACGAGCCCCGCCGCGGCAGCGCGGCGGTCCGGCACCGCTCAGCCCGCCAGCACGCGCCTGAGCTTGGCGATCATGCCCTCGTCGGAGCGCACGTTCTCCTCGGTGAGCGTCCCGGCCAGGCGCTCGAGGAGGTCGCGCTGCTCGCGCGAGAGCCGGCGCGGGATCGCGACGTTGACCACCACCCGCAGGTCGCCGGTGCGCCCGCGGCGCAGCGGCGGCATCCCGCGGCCGCGGAGCACGAGGGTCTCCCCCGGCTGCGTGCCGGCGGGCACCTCGAGCGGCACGGGGCCGTCGAGGGTCGGCACCTCCAGGCGGGTGCCGAGGGAGGCCAGCGGCGCGGGGACGTCGAGCACCGTCACGAGGTCGTCGCCGTCGCGCACGAAGCGCTCGTCCTCGCGCACCCGCACGAGCACGTAGAGGTCGCCGGGCGGGCCGCCGCGCTCGCCGGCGTGGCCGCGCCCGCCGATGCGGATGCGCTGACCGTCGGCGATGCCGGCCGGGACCTCGACCTCGAGCGTCCGCGGGCCGGACATGGTGCCCTGGCCGCGGCAGGTCTCGCACGGCTCCTCCGGGATGCGGCCGTCGCCGCCGCACGTGTCGCACAGCGCCGAGCGCACGAGCTGGCCGAAGCGCGTGCGCTGCACGGCCTGCAGCTCGCCCGCGCCCTGGCAGCGGGGGCAGGTCACGATCGGCGTCCCGGGGCGCGCGCCGTTGCCGTTGCAGGTCTCGCAGCGCTCGGTCACGTCGTAGGTGACCTCGACCTGGGCGCCGTGGGCGGCCTCGGCGAGGTCGATCGCCACGCCGACCGCGAGGTCGCCGCCCTGGACCGGCCCGGCGCGGCGGACGCCGCCGCCGAAGGCCGCGTCGAAGCCGCCGCCGAAGAACGCCGAGAAGAGGTCGGAGACCGAGCCGAAGCCCTCGAAGTTCGGGGCGTAGCCGCCGCTGCGCAGGCCGTCCTGCCCGTAGGTGTCATACAGCCGCCGGCGCTCGGGGTCCGACAGCACCTCGTAGGCCTCGGCGGCCTCCTTGAACTTGCTCTCGGCCTCGGGGTCGTGGGCGTTCACATCGGGGTGCAGCTCGCGCGCGAGCCGCCGGAACGCCTTCTTGACGTCGCCGTCGTCCGCGTTCCGGCCCACCCCCAGGACCTCGTAGTAGTCGCGCGCCGCCATGTCAGGTCTCGTCGTAGACGTCTTCGACGAAGCGCGACAGCTGCAGCGCCGCCTGGCGCACGCTGCCGATCGCGCCCGTGTAGTCCATCGCCACCGGGCCGATCACCGACACCGTCCCGAGGTTGCGCCGCGGCAGGCCGTAGTTGGCGGCCACCAGCGACAGCGAGCGAAGCGCCGGCAGCTCGTTCTCCGAGCCGATGCGGACGTAGATATCGCGTTCGGCCAGCGCGTGAGACAGCACCCCGAGCATGGATACCCGGCGCTCGAGCATCTCGAGCAGCGCGTTGAGCTGGGAGACGTCCTGGAAGCGGTACTCGGACAGCAGCCGTGCCGCGCCGTCGACGTAGAGCTCGTGCTCGGCCGTCTCCGCCAGCTCGGTGAAGGCGGGCGAGAGCGCGTCGATGAAGCGCCGCTCGGTGGCCGGCAGCGTGGGGTCGGCCAGGCGCGAGTGCAGCATGCGCGCGCCGAGGCCCATGCCCACGAGCTGCTCGTTGAGGTAGGACGCGGCCCAGTCGGCCAGCCCGGGGTCGACCGGCCGGCCGAAGGTGAAGACGCGCTTGGTGACGCCCCCGGTCGAGGTGATGACGACGACCATCAGCACCTGCGGCTGCAGGGCGAGGACCTCGACGTGGCGGATCGTGGCGGTGTCGATCGGCGGCGCGGAGACGATCGCCAGCAGGTTGGTCACCTGCGAGAGGGTCTCGGTGGTGATGCGCATCGCCTCATCGACCTCGCGGCGGACGAGCGAGACCGCGAACGGGCGCTTGGTCACCGCGCGCTCCACCGACTGGCGCGGCACGAGCCGGTCGACGTAGTAGCGGTAGCCGGCGTCGGTCGGCACGCGGCCCGCCGAGGTGTGCGGGTGGGCGAGCAGCCCCTCCTCCTCGAGCACCGCGAGCTCGTTGCGGATCGTGGAGGGGGCGCACGCCACGTCGGGGTCGCCGGCGAGCGCCTTCGAGCCCACCGGTTGCCCGGAGGCCGCGAAGCCGTCGACCACCTTGCCCAGCAGGAGCTCTTGGCGCGGTGAGAGCACGACCACCGATTCTAAGAACCCCGCACCGGTCGAGAGCGCGGAGAGCGACCGGATCGGGCGCCGGGCGCGGCCGACGGGGCGAAATACCCCTGGCCCAGCCGCGTCTGATCCCCTGGCGGAGACCCGAGTTGCGGCGTCACTCCCGTCACTGTCGGAATTCTGTCGCACCTATCGCGAAACTGGCGCAGGGAAGCTTCATCCAGTCCGCCTGGGGAGCCCGCGCCGCTTGCTTTCGCCGAGCGAGGTGGAAGACTCCCCGCGGTCCATCGCCGAGGGCGGAGCCCGCAGGCCATGGATGTCGGACCTGACGCGAGGGAAGCGAGAACATGAGCAGGAAGCTCAGGGCGCTGGCGGGACTCAACGTGCTCGGGTGGGTCATCGCCGTTCCGGTGTTGCTCTTTGCGCTGGTGAACCCGTTCGTCGACTTCGACGACTGGCCACGGGGCACTGTCGGCACCGAGGACGGACGGCAACTCCACCTGGGCGACGGGAGCGAGTCCACCGCCGAGCGACGGACAGGACGGACGGGAGACGGAGCGCCGGATGCGAGCGCCGCCATCGGCGAGGCGCTGACGACGCTCGCCGCCGTCCCGGCCGCGGCGGGCGCCGCCGGCGCGGCCGGCGGTTCCGCGGGCGGGCCGGCTTCCGGCCTCCCGGCCGGCGGCGGGGCGCCCTCCGGCTCCGGCGGCCCCGGCGAGCGCCGCGACGGGCGGCCGCTGCGCACGCGTACGGAGGGCGGCGACGGCCGCCACGGCAGCGTGCCCGACGAGTCCACCGGCTTCCCGTCGGAGCCGCCCACGACCGCGCCGGCGCCGGCGCCGGTCCCGGTCGCGCCGCCCGCCACCGAGGCCGTGAACCCGCCCGCCGTGAGCGACCCCGGCGCGGAGGACGGCTCGCGCGGCGCCGCCGGCGACGACGAGGGCTTCGGGGACGGCGACGCGAGCGGCGACGGCGACGCGGTCGCCCGGCGCCCACCGCCCGACGACGTGAGCCCCGACACGCCCGGCGATGACGGCGACTCGGTCGCGCGGCGCCCGCCGCCCGCGGAGGCCGGTCCCGACGCGCCTGGCGACGACGGCGGCTCGGCCCCACCGGCCGCCACCGGGCCGTCCGGCGACACACCTTCCGAGGACGTCCCGCCGCCGGCCGACACCCCGCCGGCCGACGCCCCGCCGGCCGGGGCGCCCGACGCCGACGGGCCTCCCCCGGACCCGCCGCACGAGGACGATCCGGACGACAAGGTCCCCGGCGGCGTCAAGCCGCAGCCCGATGACGACTGCCCGGACCCGGGCGACGGCGGCCCGGCCGAGTAGCCGGCTAGTGGTCGTCCTCGGAAATACGGCCCGACTCTCGTGGTCGAGGATCGAGCCTGGGGCCGCCCACGACACGAGGGATACAGACGTATCTCGACTGTCGTGGGTGGCTCCAGGCGAAGGTCATCGGCCGCGAGAGGCGTGGCGTATTTCGGGGGCGGCCGCTAGCTGCCGTCGAGCTCGAGGACCGCCAGGAAGGCGTCCTGCGGCACCTCGATGCGCCCGACCTGCTTCATGCGCCGCTTGCCCTCCTTCTGCTTCTCGAGCAGCTTGCGCTTGCGCGAGATGTCGCCGCCGTAGCACTTGGCGGTGACGTCCTTGCGGAAGGCCTTGACGGTCTCGCGGGCGATGATCTTCGCGCCCACCGCCGCCTGGATCGGCACGTCGTACTGCTGGCGCGGGATCTTCTTGCGCAGCCGCTCGGTGAGGACCCGGCCCGAGTCGTAGGCCTTGTCGCGGTGGACGATCATCGAGAGCGCGTCCACCGGGTCGCCGCCCAGCAGCACGTCGAGCTTGACGAGGTGCGACGAGCGCAGCCCGATCGGCTCGTAGTCGAGCGACGCGTAGCCGCGCGTGCGTGACTTCAGCTGGTCGAAGAAGTCCAGCACGATCTCGGCGAGCGGCAGGTCGTAGGTGATCTGCACGCGCTGCGCCGACAGGTAGTGCATGCCGACGTGGATCCCGCGGCGCTCCTGGCAGAGCTCCATGACCTGGCCGATGTAGTCCTTCGGCGTGAGGATCGACGCGCGGATGTAGGGCTCGCGCACCTCGGCGATGTTCACCGCGTCGGGCATGTCGGTGGGGTTGTGGACCTGGATCACCGTGCCGTCGGTGAGCGTGACCTCGAACTCCACGCTGGGCATCGTGGCCATCAGCTCGAGGTCGTACTCGCGCTCGAGGCGCTCGCGCACGATGTCCATGTGCAGCAGGCCGAGGAAGCCGCAGCGGAAGCCGAAGCCGAGGGCGTCCGAGGTCTCGGGCTCCCACGACAGCGCCGCGTCGTTGAGCGAGAGCTTCTCGAGCGCGTCGCGCAGCTCCGGGTACGCGTCGGAGTCGATCGGGAACAGGCCGCAGAACACCATCGGCTTGACCTCGCGGTAGCCGGGCAGCGGCTCGGAGGCGGCGGGCTCGCCCGCTCGCCCGCGCGTGGTCAGCGTGTCGCCGACCCGCAGCTTGGTGACGTCCTTGACGCCCGTGATCAGGTAGCCCACCTCGCCGGCGCCCAGGCTCTCGGCCGGCGCCATGGCGGGCGTGAAGAATCCGATGTCGTCGATCTCGGCCTCGGTGCCGGCCACCATCGCGCGGATCGCGTCGCCCACGCGGAAGCGGCCGTCGACCACCCGGACGTAGGCGATCACGCCCCGGTACTGGTCGTACTCGGAGTCGAAGATGAGCGCCCGCGGGGGCGCGTCGGGGTCGCCGGAGGGCGGCGGGACGCGCCGCACGAGCTCCTCGAGCACGTCCTCCACCCCGTCGCCGGTCTTGGCCGAGATGCGCCTGACCTCGTCGGCCGGCTCGCCGATCAGCTCCGAGATCTCCTCCGCCACCCGGTCGGGCTCGGCGCCGGGCAGGTCGATCTTGTTCATGCTCGGGATCAGCTCGAGCCCGGAGTCGACCGCGAGGTAGGTGTTCGCGACGGTCTGGGCCTCCACGCCCTGCGAGGCGTCGACGAGCAGCAGCGCCCCCTCGCACGCCGCCAGCGAGCGCGAGACCTCGTAGGTGAAGTCGACGTGCCCGGGCGTGTCGATGATGTGCAGCTGGTAGGTCTCGCCGTCGCGCGCGGCGTAGAAGACGCGCACGGCCTGGGCCTTGATCGTGATCCCGCGCTCGCGCTCGAGGTCCATCGAGTCCAGGAGCTGGGCGCGCATGGAGCGCGGGTCGACCGTGTGGGTCATCTCCAGGATGCGGTCGGCCAGGGTCGACTTCCCGTGGTCGATGTGGGCGATGATCGAGAAGTTCCGGATGTGTGCCTGGTCCGCCATTTCCGCATCGAAGGTTACGAGGGCCGCCGCCGCAGCCGGGACGCCACCAGGTCGAGGATCTGCCGCGCCTCGGGGATGCGCAACGCGAGCACGATCGCCGCGTAGAGCAGCCCGCCGACCGTCAGGCCGGCCCCCACGGAGACCACCTGGGCGAGCAGCGCGTCGCCGAGCGCCGCGTCGAGCGCCGCCCACGTTCCGTAGGCGGCGCCGCCCAGCGCCGCCGCGGCCACGACCATCAGCGTGCACGACCGCAGCGTCGCCCCCACCTCGAGGCCGTCGAGCTCGCGCCGCAGCCACACCCCCTGGGCGACGGTCATGAACGCGCTGGCGGCCGCGGTGCCGATCACGATCCCGGCGATGCCGAGCGGCCCGTAGAGGGCGAGCGAGACCACCGCGTTGACGGCCAGCGAGGCGAGCGACATCCCGGTCGGCAGCCACGGCCGCTGCAGCGAGAAGAACGTGCGCGTGAGCAGCAGGTTGATGCCGGCGAAGGGCAGCGAGAACGAGAACCAGAAGAGCGCCTCGGACACGAGCGCGGTCGACTCCGCGTCGAACTCGCCGCGCTGGTAGACGAGCCGCGTGATCGGGGTCGCGAGCGCGATCGTGGCCGCCGCGGCGGGGATCAGCAGCAGCGCGATCTGCCGCACGCCGACCGCGCTCATGTGGCGCAGGCCGGCGAGGTCGCGGCGGGCGGCGAGGCGGCTGAGCGCGGGGAACAGGACGGTCGCGACCGCCACGGAGAACATCCCCTGCGGGAGCATGTAGATCCGGAACGCGTTGTCGATCGCGCGCGGCGCCTGGTCGGAGACCAGCGAGCCCAGCACCGAGTTGATGACGAGGTCGATGTTGATCAGCCCGAGGCTGATGGTCACCGGCAGCATCAGCGTGAGCACGCGCAGGATCCGCGGGTCGCGCCAGTGCAGCGAGATCCCCAGCGAGAAGCCGACCCGCCGCAGCGTCGGGCAGCGTCATCCCCAGCTGCACCGCGGTCCCGGCCAGCACGCCGATGGCGTACGCGTAGATGCGGTTCTCGCCCTCGAACCGCGGCGTGAGGACGACCAGCACCGCGATGATCACGATGTTCCACACCAGCGGCGCCAGCGCGGGGATCGTGAAGTGGTCGTAGGCGTTGAGGATGCCGACCACGAGGCCGTTGAGGCCCAGCAGCACCACGATCGGGAACAGCACGCGCGAGAGCCCGACGGTCAGCTGGTCGAGCCCCGCCGAGAACCCGTCGCCGGTCAGCGGCGGGATGATCACGCCCGCCAGCGCGATGAACACGAGCGTGATCGCGCCGAGCACGACGAGGATCAGCCCGCACAGCGACGCCGCCAGCGCGTACGCCTCCCGCCGCCGGCCCTTCTCGAGCAGCTCGGAGAAGACCGGGACGAAGGCCGACGACAGCGCGGCGTCGGCGACCAGCGCGCGGATCAGGTTCGGCAGCTGGAAGGCGAACGTGAACGCCGACGCGGGGCCGCTGGTCCCGAAGTAGCTCGCGGCCACGATCTCGCGCACCAGGCCCGCGATCCGCGACAGGCCCGTGAGGACCGAGAAGATGACCGTGTTGACCGCGAGCCGGCGGCGCGGCGGGCGGGACCTGGCGGCTTCGTCGGCGGCCACGGCTCCGGGCTCCTCGGACACGCAGCGCGCTATAGTACGCGCCCGCCGCGGAGGCTCTTCCGCGGCCTTCTTGCGTCATGGCCAACATCCACTCCCAGGAAAAGCGGATCCTCCGCAGTCAGCGTGAGCGCATCGAGAATCGGCGCTACACGTCGGCGGTCAAGACGTACTTCCGCCGCCTCGAGGCCGCCGTCGCGGCCGGCGAGGACGAGCGCGCGGAGACCGAGCACCGGCGCCTCGTGTCGCTGATCGACAAGGCGGTCAAGCGCGGCGCCCTGCACCGCAACGCCGGCGCCCGCAAGAAGGCGCGTGCCGCGCGGGCGCGGCGCGGCGTCACGACCGGCTAGGCCGGATCCACCGATCATCCGTGGATGCCTCGGCGCCGTGGGTCGAGTCAGAGTCGATCGGCCGCGCATCCATGTGGTGACCCACCTGGTTCGCGGCCGATCGGCTCTGGCGAAGGGCCACGGTGGCGAGGCGCCGCGGGAATCGGTGGATCCGGGCTGAGCACCGCTCTAGCGCGTCGCCCCGGCGATCGCGCGCAGCGCCTGGGTCTCCTCGCCGAGCACGCCCCCGCCCGACCCGCCGCCGCGGCTCTCGACCTCGAGATCCGCCATCTCCTCGAGCGCGCGCCGCAGCCCCTCGACGTCGCGCTTGGAGACGTCGGCGATCAGGCGATCGGCCGCGAAGGACGGCATCCGCAGCCCCTTGCGGATCTGGGCGGGCGGCTTGCCGGCGGCGAGCGCCTCGGCGATCGCGAGCGCGTCGCGGAGCCGGCGCACCATGCCGTAGATCAGGCCGGGCAGCCGCTCGCCCTGTTGGCGCAGCTCGAGCAGCGCCCGGGTCGCGGTCCGCTCGTCGCCCGCCACCAGCGCGTCGGCGAGCGTCCACAGCTTGCGCTCCGACGAGCTCGCCGAGGACGCCTGGACCTCCTCCACGCCGACGTGAGCGCCCTCGCCGTGCTCCAGCGCGAGCTTCTCGAGCTCGCGCTCCAGGCGCAGGCGGCGGTCCCCGACCTGCGCCACGAGCGCCTTGGCCGCCTGGGTGTCGAGCTCGATGCCGAGCTCGCCGCCCGTCTTGACGACCCAGCGCGGCAGGTCCTTGGCCCGCAGGCTCTGCTCGGCGGCGACCTGGCCCCCGGCCGCCTTGACGGCCTCGTGCAGCGCCGCGGGCGCCTTGGCCCGCCCCTCCTCGCGCGCGAAGAAGGCGACGGTCAGCGTCTCCGGGTCCATCCCGCGCATCGCGGCGGCGACCGGCTCGACGTCGGCCTCCTTCCAGCGCTCCACGCCGTCGGCGATCACGAACCGCCGGCCCATCGCGAACGTCATGGCCGACAGCTCCGCCGCGACGACATCCGGGGCGCAGGCGTCGCCCTCGAGCACCTCGACCCCGCCGGGGCCGCTCTCGGCCTCCGCGACGGCGCGCAGCCGGGCGCGCCGCTCGCCGATGCGGCCGTGGTCGTCGCCGTGGATGAGGTAGGCGGGGCGGAACGCGGGCACGGCGGCCGAGTCTAGGGGAGCGCCCGGCCGGCGCCCTGGACGCGCCCCTTCACAGCCGGCGGTCGAAGACCGGCTCCCCGTGGAGGCGACGGCCGGTGTCCTCGAACCCGCAGCGCCGCCAGAAGCCCTCGGCTCCGCCGGCCGCCGGCACGAAGCTGGTCTCGAGGGTGTGCCAGCCGGCGGCCGCCAGCTCCTCGATCAGCAGCGCGACGGCGCGGCGGCCGATCCCCCGCCGCTGGTGGGCGGCGTCGACCATGAAGCGCACGAGGTACGGCGTACCGGTCTCGACCTCCACGCCCAGGACGCCGACCGGCCGCTCGCCCAGGTAGACGGCGCGCAGGATCGCGCCCGGCTCGTAGTGGCACTCGGCCACCGTGTAGGCGGCGGGCGCGACGAGATCGCGCTGGTCGTCTGCGAGCTCGAGCTCGCAGACGGCCCGCACGTTCTCGCGCGTCACCGCGCGCAGGGAGACCGGTGCGTCAATGGTTGCGCAGCGCCTTGATCAGCTCGTCCTTGCTCATCTTCGAGCGGCCCTCGATGCCGATCTCGCGCGCCCGCTTCTGGAGCTCGTCCTTCGACCAGTCGTCGTAGGAGCCGGCCTGGCCGCCGCGGCGGCCCGCGGTCTTGCGGCCGGTGTTGGCGATCCGCGCCGCCTTCTCCTTGCTCTCCCCCTGGTCTCTGAGGGCCTCGTACTGCTCGGGATCCTTGACGCTCGGCCCTGGGCTGCGCTCTGGCATGGGTTCACGCTCCTGGAGACGGCTTGCACTCTCCCGCCGGGTCTACCCCACCCCCGCGGCGGCGCATGCAGGGCGGGACATCCGCCTCGACGACGCGCCGGACCCCATCGTCCAGAGCCCCGAGGATGCGGTCATCCGCCTGACATCGAGTGCGATCTGCGGGACGGATCTCCACTTCGTCCGTGGCACGATGGGGGTATGAAGCCGGGCACGATCCCCGGGCACGAGGGCGTCGTCGTCGTAGGAGTGCGGGCGGCTGGTCCGCAACGTCGAGCTCGAGCCGGCGGCCTGAGCCATGGGCCGGCTGCGCGAGCTCTCCGAGCGGCTCCCGCTGGTCAGGCAGGTCGCCTCCGACCCGCTCGGGCTCGGCCGCGCGGCACGCTCGGCGCGCTCGGCGGAGCTCGTCGCGCGCACCGCAGGCGCGGACCGCGTGGTCAGCTCGGTGTGCCCGTACTGCGCGGTCGGCTGCGGCCAGCAGGTCTTCGTCAAGGACGAGAAGGTGATCCAGATCGAGGGCGATCCGGCGTCGCCGATCTCCCGCGGCCGGCTGTGCCCGAAGGGCTCGGCCTCGCGCCAGCTGCACGAGCACCCACGGCGGGAGAAGCGCGTCCGGTACCGCCGGCCGGGCGGCACGGAGTGGGAGGACCTCGACCTCGCCACGGCGATGGACATGATCGCCGACCGGCTGATCGCCACCCGCGACGCCACGTGGGAGGACACGGGCCCGGACGGGGAGGTCCTGCGGCGAACGGAGGGCTTCGCCCATCTCGGCGGCGCCACGCTCGACAACGAGGAGAACTACCTCATCAAGAAGTTCTTCTGCGCGATGGGCGCGGTGTCGATCGAGAACCAGGCCCGCATATGACACTCCTCCACGGTCCCCGGTCTGGGGACCTCGCTCGGGCGCGGCGGTGCCACCACCTTCCAGCAGGACCTCGCCAACGCCGACTGCATCGTCGACATCGGCTCGAACATGGCCGAGAACCACCCGGTGGGCTTCCAGTGGGTGATGGAGGCCAAGCGCAAGGGCGGGCTGCTGATCCACATCGACCCGCGGTTCACGCGGACGAGCGCCATCGCCGACCTGCACGTGCCGCTGCGCGCCGGCTCGGACATCGCCTTCCTCGGCGGGATCATCCGCTTCATCCTCGACGGTGAGCGCGACTTCCGCGAGTACGTCGTCAACTACACCAACGCGGCGACGCTCGTCTCCGAGGAGTACCGCGACACCGAGGACCTCGACGGCCTGTTCTCGGGCTGGCACCCCGAGCGGCGTGCCTACGACCCGGCGAGCTGGCAGTACGAGGGCGCCCACGTCACCTCGGCCGCCGGTGCCCGGGAGGAGGGGGACGTCACCGGCGAGGCCGCCCACGGCGCTCACGGCGGCGGCTTCCCGCCCGGGGAGCGCGGTGAGCGCGATCCCACGCTCCGGCACCCGCGCTGCGTCTACCAGGTGCTCAAGCGCCACTTCGACCGCTACACGCCCGAGTTCGTCGAGGAGACCTGCGGGGTTCCGCGCGACATCTTCCTCGAGGTCTGCGAGACGATCTGCGCGAACTCCGGGCGCGAGCGCACCACCGCCTTCGCCTACGCCGTGGGCTGGACCCAGCACACCGTCGGCGCCCAGTACATCCGCTGCGCCTGCATCATCCAGCTGCTGCTGGGGAACATCGGGCGCCCCGGCGGCGGGATCCTCGCGCTGCGCGGTCACGCCTCCATCCAGGGCTCGACCGACATCCCCACGCTCTTCAACATCCTGCCGGGCTACATCCCGATGCCGCACGCGCATGCCCACCAGAACATGCGCGAGTACCTGGAGCTCAACGCGCCGGGGACGGGCTTCTGGGGCAACATCGGCGCCTACATGACCTCGCTGCTGAAGGCGTGGTGGGGCGATGCCGCGACGGCCGCCAACGAGTACTGCTTCGGCCACCTCCCGCGCATCACCGGCGACCACTCCTACTACCAGTCGTGCATGAACATGCTCGACGGCAGGTGCAAGGGGCTCTTCGTGATGGGCCAGAACCCGGCCGTCGGCGCCGCCAACGGCCGGCTCCAGCGCCTCGCGATGGGCTCGCTGGACTGGCTCGTGGTCCGCGACCTCGTCGAGATCGAGACGGCGGCCTTCTGGTACGACTCGCCGGAGATCGAGTCCGGCGAGCTGCGCCCCGAGGACATCGGCACCGAGGTCTTCTTCCTCCCCGGCGCGACCCACGTGGAGAAGAAGGGCTCGTTCACGAACACCCAGCGGCTGCTGCAGTGGCGCAACCAGGCGGTCGAGCCCGAGGGCGACTGCCGCTCCGAGCTGTGGTTCATGTACCACCTCGGCCGCATCGTGCGCGAGAAGCTCGCCAGGTCGGCGAGGGACCGCGACCGCCCCGTCCTCGAGCTCACGTGGGACTACCCCACCGAGGGCGCGACCGACGATCCCGACGCCGAGGCGGTGCTGCGGGAGATCAACGGCTGCCGCCTCGCCGACGGCGAGCCGCTGTCCACCTACGTCGACGTCAAGGACGACGGCTCGACCGCGTGCGGCTGCTGGATCTACTGCGGCGTGTACGCCGGCGGGGTCAACCAGGCCAACCGCCGCAAGCCGGGCGGCGAGCAGAGCTGGGTGGCGCCCGAGTGGGGCTGGGCGTGGCCGCTGAACCGGCGCATCCTCTACAACCGCGCGTCCGCGGACCCGGACGGGCGCCCGTGGTCGGAGCGCAAGCGCTACCTGTGGTGGGACGCCGAGGCGGGCCGGTGGGCCGGCGAGGACGTCCCCGACTTCATCCCGACGCTCGCGCCGGACCATGAGCCGCCGGAGGACGCCACCGCGGAGAAGGCCCTCTCGGGCCGCGATCCCTTCATCATGCAGGCCGACGGCAAGGGATGGCTCTTCGTCCCCTCCGGGCTCGTGGACGGCCCGCTCCCCACGCACTACGAGCCGGAGGAGTCGCCGTTCGCCAACCGGCTGCATCCCTCCCAGCAGTCCAACCCCGCGCGCCAGCGCTACCTGCGGCCCGAGAACCCGTACCACCCGTCCGACGGCCGGCCGGGGGCGGACCTCTTCCCCTTCGTGGTGAGCACGTACCGGCTCACCGAGCACCACACGGCGGGCGGCATGACGCGGTGGCTGCCGCATACCGCGGAGCTGATGCCCGAGATGTTCGTCGAGGTCGCCCCCGAGCTCGCCGAGCTCCGCGGCCTGACCCACGGCGACTACGCGACGGTGATCACGCTGCGCGCGGCGATCGAGGGGCGCGTGCTGGTCACCGAGCGGATCACGCCGCTGCGCGTCCAGGGGAGGGTCACGCACCTCGTCGGGCTCCCCTACCACTGGGGCGTCAAGGGCTACGCGGTGGGCGACTCGGCCAACGACCTGCTCTCGCTGTCGCTCGACCCGAACGTGCAGATCGGCGAGTACAAGGCGGCGACCTGCGACATCCGCCCGGGGCGCCGGCCGCGCGGCGAGGCGCTGCGGGAGCTCCTGGCCGGCTATCGGCACCGGGTGGAGGAGGCGGCCCGTGTTTGAGCTCGGCATCGAGACCTACGGCGCGGAGGCGCGGTCGCGCCGCGGCTTCTTCACCGACACCTCGGTGTGCATCGGCTGCAAGGCGTGCGAGGTCGCGTGCAAGGAGTGGAACGACGTCCCGGAGGACGGGCTGACGTTCACCGGCAACTCGTACGACAACACCGGCGACCTCGGCGCCGACACGTGGCGCCACGTCGCCTTCGTCGAGCAGCGCAAGCCGCTCGACCTCGCCGCCGGCGCGGGCTCGCTCGTCGACCAGGCGGCACGCGCCCAGCTCGCCGAGTCGGCCGAGGTACCCGTCCACGAGGAGGGCGGCCTGCGCTGGCTGATGGCCTCCGACGTCTGCAAGCACTGCACGCACGCCGCGTGCCTCGAGGTGTGCCCGACCGGCGCGCTGTTCCGCACGGAGTTCGGCACGGTCGTGGTCCAGGAGGACGTCTGCAACGGCTGCGGCTACTGCATCCCCGCGTGCCCGTTCGGCGTGCTCGACCAGCGCAAGGGCGACGGGCGCGCCTGGAAGTGCACGCTCTGCTACGACCGCCTCAAGGACGACAGGACGCCGGCGTGCGCGCAGGCGTGCCCGACGGAGTCGATCCAGTACGGGGAGCTCGACGACCTCCGCGAGCGCGCCCGGGCTCGCCTCGAGCAGCTCCAGGAGGCCGGCGAGACCGGCGCGCAGCTCTATCTGGCCGATGACCAGGACGGGGTCGGCGGAGCGGGAGCCTTCTTCCTGCTCCTCGACGATCCGGAGGTCTACGGGCTGCCGCCCGATCCGGTCGACTCGACGCGCGATCTCGGCCGGATGTGGCGCGCCGCGGCGGCCGCAGCGGCGACCCTGCTCGCGGGGGTGGTCGCCACCGGCTTCGGGGGCCGGTCGTGAGCGGCGGCCCCGCCCGGCCCGGGCCCACCGAGGACCTGCGGCCGTCCGCGTCCGGCAAGCCGGGCGGCACCTCGGCGCGCGCCCTGCGCGGCGCCCGGGTTCCGCACCGCGACGCGCAGGTATCGCCCGCCGCGGACCCGCACGGCCCGGTCTCCTACTACGGGCAGCCGGTGATCAAGCCGCCGGTGTGGAGGGCCTACATCCCCTGGTACTTCTTCTTCGGCGGGCTGGTGGGGGCGTCCGCGCCGCTCGCCGCGGTCGCGGGCGTGCGCGGCAACCGCGCCCTGGAGCGGCGCGCGTGGGCGACGGCGCTGGCGGCGCTCGCCGTGAGCCCCGTGCTGCTGATCGCCGACCTCGGGCGCCCGGAGCGCTTCCACCACATGCTGCGGGTGGCCAAGGTCACGTCTCCCATGAGCGTCGGGACCTGGACGATCACCGTCGCCGGGCCCGCGACCGGGCTCGCCGCCGCCCGCAGCCTCCTCGGCTGGTTCCCGCGCGCGGGCGCGGCGGGGGCGGGGGTCGCCGCCGTGCTCGGGCCGCTCCTCTCGGCGTACACGGCCGTGCTCGTCGCCGACACCGCGGTGCCGGCGTGGCACGGGGCGCTGCGCGAGCTGCCGTTCGTGTTCGCCGGCTCATCCGCGGCCAGCGCGGGCGGGGCGGGCGTGCTGCTGACGCCCGTCGCCCACGCGGGGCCCGCGCGGCGGCTCGCCGTGGCGGGGGCGATCGGCGAGCTCGCCGCCGTGCACCGGATGGAGCGAAGCCTCGGGGAGCTCGCCGAGCCCTATCGCGCCGGGACGGCCGGCCGGCTCGCCCGCACCGCCCGCGCCTGCACCGCGGCGGGCGCGGGGATCCTCGCCGTGCGTGGCGGGCGGCGGCTCGCCGCGGCCGGGGGCGGGGCGCTGCTGCTGGCCGGCGCGGCGCTCCAGCGCTGGGCGGTGTTCAAGGCCGGCATCGCGTCCGCGGAGGATCCGCGGTACACGGTCGGGCCGCAGCGGGCCCGCGTGCGGGCTGAGCCCCGGGTCAGCCGGCCAGCAGCTCCGCGACCGGACGCAGGTCGCGGATGAAGGCCTGACGCTCGGCCTCCCGCCGGTCGTCGGGCGCGCGCAGGACCGCCGCCGGGTGGACCGTCACGGTGACGAGCTCCGCGAGGTCGGAGTCGATCGGCCGGCCGCGCTCGCGCGTGAGGCGGAAGTCCTGGCCGAGCAGCGCCTTGGCGGCGACCGCGCCGAGGAGCACGAGCCCCTCCGGGCGTACGATCCGCAGCTCCTCGCGCAGCCACGGGAGGCACGCGTCGACCTCGGTCTTCGTCGGCGTCTGGTGGATCCGGCGCTTCCCGCGCTCCTCGAACTTGAAGTGCTTGACGGCGTTGGTGAGGTAGACCTCGCGGCGGTCGATGCCGAGCTCCTCGAACGCCTGGTCGAGCACGCGGCCGGCCGGCCCGACGAAGACCTTGCCCTTCCGGTCCTCGCGGTCGCCGGGCGTCTCGCCGACCATCGCGACCCGCGAGCGCTTGAGGCCCTCGCCGAACACGGTCTGGGTGGCGTGCTCGTAGAGGCGGCAGCCGCGGCAGCCGGCGGCCGCCTCGCGCAGCGCGCGCAGGTTCCTGCGCTCGGGGAGGAATTGCCCTGCGCCGGTGCGAGCCACTCCGGGAGGGTGTCACAGGGGCCGCGGGTCGCTCGTCAGAGCGGGTGATGAGACGAAAGGAGCACACCATGAAGGTCTTCGTCGCGGGCGCCACCGGTGCGCTCGGCGCCCAGCTCGTCCCCCGCCTGGTCGCCGCCGGCCACGAGGTCGTGGGCATGACGCGGACGGCGTCCAAGCAGGACTTCGTGCGCAGCCTCGGCGCGCGGCCGGTGGTGGCCGACGCGCTCGACGCGGAGGCCGTCGCGCAGGCGGTGGCCGGCGCCGAGCCGGACGTCATCGTGCACCAGCTCACCGCGCTCTCGGGCGCGCTGGACATGCGCCACATCGACCGCTACTTCGCCGTCACCAACCGGCTGCGCACGGAGGGCACCGACCATCTGCTCGCCGCCGGGCGCGCGGTGGGCGCGCGCCGGTTCGTCGCGCAGAGCTACGCGGGCTGGCCGTTCGCGCGCACCGGCGGGCCGGTCAAGGCCGAGACCGACCCGCTCGACCCCGATCCGCCGGCGGCCCTGCGCGCCACCCTGGAGGCGATCCGCCACGTCGAGGACGCCGTGACCGGGATCGACTGGGGCGAGGGCCTCGTGCTGCGCTACGGCGGCTTCTACGGTCCGGGCACGTCGCTGAGCAGCGACCCGCGGGCGGCCATGATCGAGCCGATCCGCAAGCGCCAGTTCCCGGTGATCGGCAGTGGCGGCGGCGTGTGGTCGTTCGTGCACATCGAGGACGCCGCCACGGCGACGGTGGCGGCGGTCGAGCGCGGCGGGCCCGGCGTCTACCAGGTCGTCGACGACGAGCCCGCCCCGGTCCGCGAGTGGCTCCCGGCGGTGGCGAGCTCGCTGCACGCCAAGCCGCCCCGGCACCTCCCGCGCTGGCTCGGCCGGCTGGCGGCCGGAGAGGCCGGGACCGTCATGATGACCGAGGTGCGCGGCGCATCGAACGCGAAGGCCAAGCGCGAGCTCCAGTGGCAGCCGCGGTACGCGACCTGGCGGCGCGGCTTCGCCGAGGGGCTGGGCTGAGCGATGACCGAGGAGCAGCTGCTCGAGGAGCTCCGGCCGCGGGCGTTCGCGATCGCCTACCGGATGCTCGGCAGCGTGAGCGAGGCCGAGGACGTCGTCCAGGAGGCCCTCCTGCGCCTGCACCGTGCGCTGCAGGAGGACGAGCGGATCGAGTCCCCGCCCGCGTACGTCGCGACCGTGGTCACGCGGCTGTGCATCGACCAGCTGCGCTCCGCCCGCGTGCGGCGCGAGAGCTACGTCGGCGAGTGGCTGCCCGAGCCGCTCGTCGACGACGACCCGGCGCGCCACGCGGAGATGGCCGACTCGCTCTCGCTCGCCTTCCTCGTGCTGCTCGAGAGCCTTTCACCCGAGCAGCGCGCGGTGTTCCTGCTGCGGGAGGTCTTCGACTACCCGTACGACGAGATCGCGGGGATCGTCGGCAAGAGCGAGGACAACGCCCGCCAGCTCGCGGTGCGGGCCCGGCGGCACGTGGAGGACCGGCGTCCCCGCTTCGAGGCGTCCCGCGCGCGGCGTGACGAGCTGGCGCGTGGCTTCTTCGCGGCCGTGCAGGAGGGCGACCTCGGCGCGCTCGAGAGGGTGCTCGCCGAGGACGTCGTGCTCCACGGCGACGGCGGCGGCAAGGCGCCGGCGCTCGCCCGCGCGCTGCACGGCCGGGTGCGCGTCGCCCGCACGCTGCTCGCGTGGGGCAAGGCGGCGGCGCGCTTCGGCGGCGTGCAGATGAACCTCGTCGAGGTCAACGGCCAGCCGGGCGCCGTCGTGCGAGATCCGGACGGCCTGCTGCTCAACGTCATGGCGCTGGACATCGCCGAGGGGCGGATCCAGGCCGTGAGCTCGGTCGTCAACCCCGACAAGCTGCGCCACCTCGGCCCGCTGGCCGACATCCAGGCGCTGCTCGGGCGCCGGAGCTGACGCCGGCCCGGGGGCCGCTCGCACGGGCGGGCGGCCCCCGGCGTGGCGCCGGCCGGCGGCGAGGCGCCGGTCAGCGGCCCCCTCGCCGGTGGTGCTTCGGCATCCGGCGGTGGTCGGGGCGCACGATCTTCGGCGTCGGCGGGTGGACCGGGGGCCGTTTGGCCGATCGGTTCGGGAGTTGGGGATGGCGTCGCATACGGAGCTCCTTGAACGAGGTCTGGCGGGAGCGGTCCGTCCGCACTCGGGCGCCTGGTGGGGCGGGCGAGGACGACGATGTCAGGGACGCGGACGGCGTGGGCGGCACGCGGGCCCGGCGGCGAGGCGCGGGCGCTGGGCGTACAGGTGGCGCGTCAGCGATCAATCATGACGCGGCGGAGGGTAGCTCGCGGGCCGCGGGCCCGTCGAGGGGGGCTAGCCGTACTCCTCGCCTACGCGAGCGTCGGGTCGCGCGAGAGCTCGATCACCCTGCGGGCCAGGGCGCGCAGGACCTTGCGCTCCACGCTCGGGTTGTCGTCGATGAGCGTCTTGAAGCTCGAGCTCGTCAGGACGAACAGGCGCAGCGGGGTCTTGGCGGTGACGGTCGCGGTCCGCGTGGTCTGCTCGAGCAGCGCGATCTCGCCGACGAAGTCCGCGCTGCCGCGCGTCGCGACAGGCTGGCCGTTCCTCGTCACCTCGACCTGGCCGTCGATGATCACGAAGAACTCGTGCCCGATGTCGCCCTCCTTGCAGAGGACCTTGCCCGCGGGGACCTCGAGGTCCTCGCTGACGCGGGCGAGCTGCGTGAGCTCCTTCTTGGACAGCCCCTCGAAGAGCGGCGCGCGCTTCAGCGCCTCGACCTTGGTGTCCTGGTTGAACAGCTTCACGGGCCTACCCTATTCGGGCGCGTTGGCCGAGTCGAGCGGCGAACAGCCGCCACTCGCCCGGGACGCCCTTGAGCTCGCGCGTCCCGCGCTCCTCGAACTCGATGCCGGAGCCGGCGGCCAGGTCGCGCACGATGCTGGATGCCAGCACCTCGCCCGGCCGCGCCTCCGCCGCGACCCGCGCGCCGATGTGCACCGCGATCCCCTCCACCTTGCCGCCGACGAGCTCCACCTCGCCGGTGTGGACGCCGGCGCGGATGGCCAGGCCGAGGTCCGCGACGGCCCGGACCGACCCGCGCGCGCACGCGATCGCCCGCGCGGGGCCCTCGAACGTCGCGAAGAAGCCGTCGCCGGTCCCGCGGATCTCCTTGCCGCCGTAGCGAGCGACCTGGGAGCGGACGACGGCGTGGTGGGCCTCGAGGAGCTCCCGCCAGCGCCGGTCGCCGAGCTCCGAAGCGCGTGAGGTGGATTCCACGATGTCGGTGAACAGCACCGTGGTCAGCACCCGCTCCGGCGCGGTGTCCTCGCCGCCTCGCGCCAGGAAGCGCTCCACGTCGTCGGGGATGCGCGGGTCGCAGTAGATGCTCACGTCGGGCGCCGTCAGCTCGACGACCTCGGCGTTCGGGATGCGCTCGGCCATGTACAGGCACGGCTCCCGCCACTTGTCGCGGTAGAAGATGAGCGTCGGGACCGAGATCGTGGGCAGCACCTCGCGGATGTCGGTCTCCATCAGCGTCCGCAGGAACCAGGCGGCGGCGCCCGGGCTCGCGGCCAGGCGCTCGTGGTTGACGTACCACTGCTCGAACGCCGGGTCGTCCGCGTAGCTGGGCATATAGCGCCGCATCTCGGCACGCTGGTACTCGCGCGTCCCCCAGTTCGCGCGCGCCTCGCGCACGCGCCGGTGCCAGTGCTCGATCGGGCGGCCGGCCGGGAAGTCCGGCGCCTGCACCACGCGCGGCCAGGTGTTCTGGAGGAACAGCGCGGTGACCCGCTCGGGGTAGGTCGCCGCGAACACCGCGCACAGCTGCCCGCCCGGCGACCCGGCGCCCAGCAGCGCGGTCTGCTCCGAGCCGGCGTCGTCCATCACCGCCCGGAGGTCGTCCATCCGCGTCTCGAGCGTCGGCAGGTCCCGCGGCCGGTCCGACATCCCGGTGCCGCGCTTGTCGAACAGGATCAGCCGCGAGAACGACGCGATCCGCCGGCAGAAGTCGACGAAGATCGGCTGCTCCCACGCCCACACGAGGTTGATCAGGAAGGGCACGAAGAGCACGTCCACCGGACCGTCGCCGACGACCTGGTAGGCGATGCTGACGTCGCCGCTGCGGGCGTACTGGACGTCGGGCGTGTCGAGGTTCACGGGTCAACATTACGGCGGCGCGCGGCGCGCCGTGGCCACCGCCGACTGGCCGCTCGCGCCGTGTGGCCGGTCACCCGCCGCGCTCCAGGCGCATCGCCCCGTCCCGGACGCGGAGGTGCACGGTCCCGTCGCGGTCGGTGCGCGTGACGTTCGGGACCGTGCGCAGCGCCGCCAGCGTCGACGGTGTCGGATGGCCGTAGGTGTTGCGCCGCCCGACCTCGATCGCCGCCACCTTCGGTCGCAGGCGCTCCAGCATGGCCGGCAGGCCCTCGTCCGCGCTGCCGTGGTGGGCGACCTTGAGCGCCTCGACGGGCGCGAGCGGGAGCGCCGCGGTCACGTTGGACTCCGCGTCGGCGGGCAGCAAGAGGTCGAAGTCGCCGACCTCCACGGTGGCCACCACCGCGTGATCGTTCGGCGAGCCCTCGGGGACGAAGCCCGGCGCGCGGGGCGGTGGCCATAGGAGGCGCAGGCGCATGCCCCCGATGCGCAGCTCCTGGCCGGCCTCCGCCGCCAGGCGCTGCACGCGGGCGCCCGCGAGCGCCCTCGGCAGCGCGCGCTGCACCGGGCTCGGCCAGCCCGCGCCGCCGTTGACGAGCAGCCGCGGCGGGTACGCGCGCAGCACCTTCAGCGCCGCCCCCTCGTGGTCGGCCTCGGCATGCGTGAGCACGAGCGCGTCGAGGTGCTCGACCCCGCTCTCGGCGAGCCGGCGAAGGATCGGCCCGTCGGGCGGCCCCGTATCGACCAGCACCGCCGCGCCGTCGAGCCGCAGAAGCGTCGCGTCCCCCTGCCCGATGTCGAGGAACGACACGACGAGCTCGCCGGGGAGCGGCTCGACGCCGGCGCCGCCGCGCGCCAGGAGCACGCCCGCGCCGAGGACCACGGCGCAGGCCACCGCGCCGGCGACGAGGAGGCGGCGGCCCGGCGGGCCGGCGCCGGTCCATGCCACGGCCGTCGTCGCGAGCCAGTCGCGCGCGGTGCCGCCGCCAGGCCTCCCGTCCCGCGACGCCCGCCGCGATCATCGCCGCGTAGGTCAGCGCGAGCGCCGCGGGGCCGGGCACCCGCGCCGGGACGCTCGCGAGCGGCAGCGCGGCGGCGGCGTGCGCGACCCACTGGACGTAGGTCAGCAGCGTCGCGTTGAGCGCGTTGAGCGGCGCCGCCAGGGCGGGTGAGAGCTGGGCGACGGCGGCGGCCAGCATCCCCAGCCACATCACCGGCGCCACCGCGGGCGCGGCGGCGAGGTTGGCCGGCAGCGAGGCGGGCGAGACCCGCTCGAAGTGCAGCGCGAGGAGCGGCGCGGTGGCGATCGTCGCCGCGAGCGTCATCGCGACGGCCTCGGCGACCGGCACGGGCGTCCCGCGGCGCACGAGCCCCGCCCGCAGGCCGGGCGCGAGCGCCAGCAGGCCGATGACCGCGGCGAACGAGAGCTGCCAGCCGGGCTCGCCGGCGGCGAGAGGGTTGAGGGCGAGCGTGCCCGCGGCGGCGAGCCCGAGCGCGTACCAGCGCGATGCCGGGCGCCCCGCCAGCGCGGCGACCAGCCCCGCGGCGCCCATGATCCCGGCCCGCTGGATCGACGGCCCGCCACCCGCCAGCGGCACGTACACCGCGACCAGCACGAGCGCGGTGACGAGGCGCGCCCGCAGCCCCGCGCCGACCACCGCCCCGGCGGCCATGACCAGCACCGCCAGCAGCATCACGTTCTGCCCGGAGACGGCGAGGATGTGGGCGAGCCCGGAGGCCTGGAACTCGTCGCGGACCTCCTCGGCGAGGCGCTCGTCCTGACCGAGGATCATGCCGCGCAGCAACGCCGCGTCCGGGGGCGGGAGCCCGGCCTCGAGGCCGCGCTCGGCGCGCTCGCGGACCCGGTCCAGCGCGCCCGCCGGCCCGCCGCGCCGCGCGCCCGTCGCGTGCAGGCGGTCGGCGTCGATTGCCGCACCGGCGCCGCGCCGGCGCTGGAACGCGTCGTAGCGGCCGAGCGGCACGACCTTCCCCGCGAGGGCGACCACCGCCCCGGTCGGCGGCCACCGGCCCGGGTGCGCGGCCGGCCGCACGCGCACCACGGCCACGTCCCCTTCCGCCGGGCCGTCGAGCAGCCGCGCGCGGACGACCGCCGGCCCGGCCGGCCGTTCCCGCACGGGCTCGAGGAGCACCGCACGCGCCTCGATCCGCTTGGACTTCAGCGCGGCGAGCCGGTGGCCGTCGAGCGCCGTCATCCGGGCGTCGCCGAGAACCCCACCCGCGAGCGCGGCGCACGCACACGTCAGCGCGACCGGCGGACGCCCGCCGAGCACCAGCGCGACGGCCGCCGCCGCGGGGACCGCGGCCGGCGAGACGGGGGCCGCCAACAGCCCCGCCACCAGCGCGAACAGCACCGCGTGGCGGGGATGGGCGCGGATCACCGCCGCCGCCTGCCGCGCGGCGGCGCGGACGCGCACGACCGCCGGCGCCCCCTCCCCCGGCAGTCGCTCGGGACCGCTGTTGTCGGCTCGCGGGCTGCCGGGCGGCGCCCAGCCCGCGTCGTCGAGACCGCCCGCGCCGGGCCCGTGGGGCGGGGCCGTGCCGTCACGCGCGTGGTCGTCCCGCCCCTGGCGACCGGTGGTCACGCGGTGACGCGCTCCTTGAGCGTGGCGTAGCGCGTGTCGCCGATGCCGGGGACGTTCTTGAGCTCCTCGACCGAGGAGAAGCCTCCGTGCTCCTGCCGGTACTGGAGGATCTTCTGGGCGGTGGTTGGGCCGATCCCCTCGAGCTGGTCGAGTTGCTCGATCGTCGCGGTGTTGAGGTTGATGGGCGGGCCGGGCGGCGCGGTGGCGGTGGCCGGGCCGGTCGCGCCGCCCGGCGCGGGTGCGGGTTGGGCCGCGCCCGCCGCCGCCGCGGCGCCCGGCTGCCCGGCCGGCGGCCGCCGTGGCACGAGCACCTGGCGGCCGTCCTCGAGCTTGGCGGCGAGGTTGAGCGCGCCGAGGTCGGCGCGGAGGCGGGCGCCGCCGGCGCGGTCGATGGCGTCATCGACGCGGGAGCCCGGCCGCATCCGGTACACGCCGGGGCTGTGCACCGCGCCGGCGACGTGGACGGTCAGGCGCTCGCCCGCGTCGCGCTCGACGCGGATGGCAGGGGCGGCCGCCCGCGCCGTCGGCTTCGACGTTCCCTCGTCGCGGATGGCCGCGCGGACGGCGAAGGCGAGGATCGCCAGGGCGCCGAGGGCGTAGATCACGACGCGCCGCGGGGGAAGGGTGACCACGCGGCCGAACCTATGGGCGCCGGCGGCACGGATCTGCGGGGCTTTGTGAAATGTTCGTGCCGGAGGAGCCGATCACGCCGCGCTTGTCGACCTAACGCGCTCGTAGAGTCGTAACTCGACAAGCGGCGAGCGGGGCGCGGCCGGCGGCGAGCGGGGCGCGGCCGGCGGCGAGCGGGGCGCGGCCGGCGGCGAGCGGGGCGCGGCCCGCCGGCGGCGAGCGGAGGCACCCGTGGGAGCGTTATGGCGCGCGGCTCACTCCGCCGGCGCCGCCGCGACCGCCTGCGCCGGACTCCCCCACGCGCCGCAGCGCCTCCGCGACCGCCTCGCGCGGGTCCTCCATCGCCACGATCCCCGGCTCCGGCCGGCCGCCGCGGGCGAGCTCCCAGGTGCCCAGCCCGATCACCGGCAGCCCCGCGCGGAGGCCGAGGGCGATCTCGCTGAGCGTCCCGAAGGCGCCGCCCACGGCGACGAGCGCGTCGGCGGAGCGGACGACGAGCGCGTTGCGGGCCTCGCCGAGCCCGGTCGGCACCGCGATCCGGACCCAGCCGTTGGCGTCCTCCCGGTCGAAGCCGGGCAGCAGCCCCACGGTCTCTCCGCCGGCCGACCGCGCGCCGCGGCAGGCCGCCTCCATGACCCCGCCGAGCCCGCCGCACACGAGCACGGCGCCCGCCTCGGCGACCGCGGCGCCCACCTCCTCGGCCACGGCGGCCTCCGCGGCCGAGCAGCGCCCCGGGCCGATCACCGCGATCCAGGCAACGGAACGCGGCATCCCCCGCCCGCTCTCAGCGCACGACGAAGTTCACGAGCCGCCCCGGCACCACGACGACCTTGACGACCTCGTTGCCGTCGATGTGGGCCTGGGCGCGTGGCCGCTCGCGCGCCATCTTCTCGAGCTGCTCGCGCGTGGCGTCCGCGGGCGCATCCATGCGGTCGCGCAGCTTGCCGTTGATCTGCACGACGACCTCGACCGTCTCGCGCTCGAGCAGAGCCGGGTCCGCGGCGGGCCAGGGCTGCTCCCAGACCCGCTCGCCGGTCAGCCGCTCGTAGACCTCGGCGCCCGCGTGCGGGGCGAACGGGAAGATCAGCGAGGCCGCGGTGGCGGCGGCGAAGCGCAGCGCCTCGGGCCCCGCGGTCTCGCGCCGCTTGATGGCGGTGTTGACCAGCTCCATCACCGCCGCGATGGCGGTGTTGAAGGCGAAGCGGCCGGCCATGTCGTTGGTGACCTTGTCGATCGCCCAGTGGGCCTTGCGCACGACCTCGAGGTCGTCGCCGTCCGGGAACGCGGGCGCGTCGAGCGGCGAGGACGGATCGATCCGCGCGGCCACCTCGTCGCCCAGGCGCCACAGCCGGCCCAGGAACCGGTGCACGCCCTCGACGCCCTCGTCCGACCAGTCCGCGTCCTGGTCGGGCGGCCCGATGAACAGGACGTAGCAGCGGGCGGTGTCGGCCCCGTAGCGCTCCACGTAGGACGCCGGGCTGATCATGTTGCCCTTCGACTTGGACATCTTGGCGCCCTCGCGGGTGATCATCCCCTGCGTGAACAGCGCCTTGAACGGCTCGTCGACCGACAGCAGGCCCATGTCCTCGAACGCCTTCGTGAAGAAGCGCGCGTACATCAGGTGCAGGATCGCGTGCTCCACGCCGCCGATGTACTGGTCCGCGGGCATCCAGCGCGCGAGCGCGACGGGATCCCACGGCGCCTCGTCGTTGTTCGCGTCGCAGTAGCGCATGAAGTACCACGAGGAGTCGACGAAGGTGTCCATCGTGTCGGTCTCGCGCCGGGCCGGGCCGCCGCAAGTCGGGCACGTCGTGCGCACCCAGTCCTCCGCGGCGGCCAGCGGCGAGCGGCCCTGCGGGGTGTAGTCCTCGACCTCGGGCAGCACGACCGGCAGCTGGTCGTCGGGCACCGCGACGATGCCGCACCTATCGCAGTAGACGATGGGGATCGGGCAGCCCCAGTAGCGCTGGCGGGAGAGCAGCCAGTCGCGCAGGCGGTAGTTCACGGAGCGGTGGCCGCGCCCCTGCTGGTCCAGCCAGTCGACGATCTTCTCGAGCGCCTCCCGGTTGGGCAGCCCGTCGAACTCCGGGGCGGAGTTCATCAGCGGCCCGTCGCCGGTGTAGGGCAGCTCGTCGCCCCCGCCGATCACGCGCCGGATCGGCAGCTCGAACGTCTTCGCGAAGTCGTAGTCGCGCGCGTCGTGGGCGGGGACGGCCATGATCGCCCCGGTCCCGTACTCCATCAGCACGTAGTCGGCGACCCACATCGGGATCCGCTCGCCGTTGACCGGGTTGATGACGGACCGCCCGAGCGGCACGCCGGTCTTGGTGCGCTCGGTGTCCCCGCGCTCCTCGCGGCTCTCGGTCAGCGCGTGGTTGACGTAGTCGCGGACCGCCTGCTCGTGCTCGGTGCCCTCCGCCAGCCGCAGCACGTCCGGGTGCTCCGGCGCCAGCACGAAGAAGGTCGCGCCGAACAGCGTGTCCGGCCGCGTGGTGAAGACGGGGTAGTCGAGCCCGGTCTCGGGGCTCTGGAAGGCGACCTCCGCGCCCTCCGAGCGCCCGATCCAGTTGCGCTGCATCGTGACCACGTGCTCGGGCCAGTCGACCGTGACCAGGTCGTCGAGCAGGCGGTCGGCGTAGTCGGTGATGCGGAAGAACCACTGCTCGAGCTGGCGCGCCTCGACCAGGGCGCCGCAGCGCTCGCAGTGGCCGTCGATGACCTGCTCGTTGGCCAGCACGGTCTGGTCCACGGGGCACCAGTTGACCGCGGCCTCCCTGCGGTAGGCCAGGCCGCGCTCGAACAGGCGCAGGAACAGCCACTGGGTCCAGCGGTAGTAGCGCGGCTCGTGGGTGCCGAACTCGCGCGACCAGTCGATCGAGATCCCCCACGAGCGGAACTGCTCCTGGAAGGCCGCGATCGACTTGGCGGTCGAGTCGCGCGGATGCTCCCCGGTCTTGATCGCGTTGTTCTCGGCCGGCAGGCCGAACGCGTCGTAGCCCATCGGGTGCAGCACGCGCGCGCCCGTGCGCCGGCGGAAGTGCGCCACGGCGTCGCCCACCGAGTAGGTCTTCAGGTGGCCCATGTGCGGCTCGCCGGAGGGGTAGGGCAGCATCTCGAGGACGTAGGACTTGGGCCTGCCGTCGACGTCCTCGTTGGAGACCTCCCAGGTGCGCTCGCGCTCCCAGACGGCCTGCCACTTGGGCTCGATGGTGTGGGGGTCGTAGCGCGACTCGCTCATCGGAGCGGTGAGGTTAGCTGGCCGGAAAGGCGCCGGCCCTTGCGGGCGACGGACCCGACATGTGCTATCAACTACCCGTCCCGGGGCTATAGCTCAGCTGGGAGAGCGTCGCGCTGGCAGCGCGAAGGTCGAGGGTTCGAGTCCCTCTAGCTCCATCGGCCCGCAGCGGCCCCGCGGGAGGGCTACTCCCCCACCGCTCGCCGGGGCGCCTCGCCCCAGAGCTGCTCGAGCCGGTAGTAGTCGCGCGCCTCGGGAGTGAAGACGTGGACGACCACGTCGAGGTAGTCCATGAGGATCCAGCGGGCCTCCGACAGGCCCTCCACGCGGCGCGGCAGCAGGCCGTGCTCGTTCTTCATCCCGAGGTGGATGCCGTCGTGGATCGCCTTGGCCTGGCGGTCGGTGTTGCCGGAGCAGACCACGAAGTAGTCCGTGTAGCCGAGGACCTCGCGGAGGTCGAGCTCGACGACGTCGATGGCCTTCTTGTCGGCCGCGTAGTCCGCGATCCAGCGCGCGAGGAGCGCGGCCTCCGGCGGCGCGTCGGGCGGCGCGCCGACGGGCCCGTTCGAGCCGGTCACGCCGTCACCTCCGCGGGCGCGTACAGGCCGGCCTGCTCGATGTAGGCGGCGACGCCCTCGGGCACCAGATAGCGCACGGGGCGGCCCGCCGCGACGCGCCGGCGCACGAGCGAGGAGGAGATGTCGACCCGCGGCATGTCGAAGAAGCGCACGCGCCCGGTCGCGCCCGGCAGCACCGCCAGGCGCTCCAGGATGTCGTCCCGGCCGATGCCCTCGCGCTCGGCGACGGCGAGCGTGGCCAGCTCGAGCACCGTCGCGGGAGACCGCCACTCGGGAAGAGAATGGGCCATGTCGCCGCCCACGATGAAGGTCAGCTCGTCCTCGGGCGCGTCGTCGTGCAAGGCCCTGAGCGTATCGACGGTGTACGACGGGCCGGGGCGATCCGCCTCGATGCGCGAGACGCCGAGCCGCTCGTCGCCGGCCACGGCGCGGCGGCAGAGCTCCACGCGGTGCTCGACGCCCGGGTCCGCGGCGGCCTCCTTGTGCGGCGGGGTGTAGACCGGTACCAGCAGCACCCGGTCGAGGCCGATCTGGACGAGTGCCTCCTGGGCGCAGATGAGATGCGCGATGTGCGGAGGGTTGAACGTCCCCCCGAGCAGGCCGACGCGCGCCACGCCCGCTTCAGGACCGGACCTGGCCCGAGCCCTCGACCAGGTACTTGAACGTGCACAGCTCGCGCAGCCCGATGGGGCCGCGGGCGTGCAGCTTCTGCGTCGAGTTGCCGATCTCGGCGCCCATCCCGAACTCGCCGCCGTCCGTGAAGCGGGTGGACGCGTTGACGTAGACGCAGGCCGCGTCCACCCCCAGCTGGAAGGCCCGCGCGGCCTCCCAGTCGCGGGTGAGGATCGCCTCCGAGTGGCCGGAGCCGTAGGCGTTGACGTGCTCGATCGCGTCCTGCACCGAGTCGACGACCGCGACCGCCAGCACGAGCGCGAGGAACTCCTCGGCGAAGTCCTCCTCGGTGGCCGCCGCGACGTCGGTGCCGGCGAGCGCCCGCGCGCGCGGGTCGGCGCGCAGCTCGACACCCGCCGCCCGCAGCGAGCGCGCCACGCGCGGGAGGAACTCCGCGGCGGCGTCGGCGTGCACGAGCAGCGTCTCGGCCGCGTTGCACACGCCCGGGCGCTGGGTCTTGGCGTTCAGGACGATCGCCTCCGCGGCGTCGAGGTCGGCGCCGGCGTCGACGTAGACGTGGCAGTTGCCCGACGCGGCGTAGATCACCGGGACCTTCGCGACCGCCGAGAGCGCCTTCTTGAGGCCCTCGCCGCCGCGCGGGATGATCAGGTCGACGACGCCCTGCAGGCCGGCGAGCTCGGCGAGCTCCTCGCGCCCGCCGCCCGCGACCAGCGCGAGCGCGCCGGCGGGCAGCCCGGCACCCTCGACCGCTTCGCGCGCGACGCCGGCGAGCACGGCGTTCGAGTGCGTCGCCGAGGACGACCCGCGCAGCACGATCGCGTTGCCCGACTTCAGGCACAGCGCGGCGGCGTCGATCGTCACGTTCGGGCGCGCCTCGTAGACCACGGCGACGACGCCCAGCGGCACCCGGACCTTGCGCACGTCGAGCCCGTTGGGGAGGCGGAAGCCGTCGAGCACCTCGCCGACCGGGTCCGGCAGCGCGACGATCGCGCGCACGCCGTCGGCCATCGCGGCGATCCGCGCCTCGTCCAGCGCGAGGCGGTCCATGAGCGCGGCGCTCAGGCCGGAGGCGCGCCCGGCCTCGAGATCGCGGGCGTTGGCCGCGAGGATCTCGGGCGTGCGCACCACGAGCGCGTCGGCGAGCGCGAGCAGCGCGCGGTCGCGGGTGGCGGAGTCCAGCGCGGCGAGCGTGCGGGCGGCGCCGCGGGCGGCGCGGCAGATGTCCGTGACGGACGCGGTCGCGGCGGGAGCCGCTTCGGTGATGACGGAGGCCACGCCCAGAGTCTAGATGGCTGACCCCACGACCCCACGATCGCCTGGCGGCGCCCCGCAGCGCAGGATCGCCACCCGCCCGAGGGGCCCGGGCAGCCAGCACTGTTCCCCTCGTGCGGGCGGCGCCCTGCATCCACGGGGCATCCACCAGTCGACCGCGCGGCCGCGGGGTCAACCATCAGGCGAGCACGAAGTAGTCGCGGTGGACGGCCTCCTCGGTCGCGCGGGGCAGCACCTCGCGGACCTGGGCGGACTTCAGGCCCTTGACCTGGCGCAGCTCGTCGGCCGAGTAGTTGGTGATCCCCTTGCCCACGGGCCCGGCGCCGGCGCCGTGGATGTCGACCGCGTCGCCGGCGTCGAAGCCGCCCTGCACCTCGACGATGCCCACCGGCAGCAGGCTGGTGCCGCCCTCGCGCAGCGCCCGCGCGGCCCCCGCGTCGACCGTGACCGTGCCGTGGCTCGGCTTGGCGTACTTGAGCCACAGCTTGAAGCTCGAGTGGCGCACCGGCTGGGGCGGGAAGCGGGTGCCGATGCGCTCGCCCTCCCAGGCGCGGCGCAGGCCGCCGGGGACGAGGCCGTTGGTGATCACGGTCGTCACGCCCGCCGCGGTCGCCATCTCGGCGGCCACGACCTTCGAGCGCATCCCGCCCGAGCCGAGCGGCGACACCGAGTGGCCGATCTGCAGGTCGCCCAGCGCCTCGTAGTCGGTGACCTCCTCGACGAGCCGCGCCGAGGGGGCATGCCGCGGGTCGGCGGTGTAGAGGCCCTCGGTGTCGGTCAGCAGCACCAGCATCCCCGCGTTGAGCAGGACCGCGACCTGCGCGGCGAGGAAGTCGTTGTCGCCGAAGGAGATGTCGTCGGTCGTCGTCGTGTCGTTCTCGTTGATGACCGGGACGATCCGCCACTCGAGCAGCTTGCGCAGCGTGCGCCGCGCGTTGAGGTAGTGGGTGCGGGCGCTGATGTCGAAGAAGGTCAGCAGCACCTGGGCGGTCTTGATGTCGCGCTCGCGCAGCAGCTCGTCGTAGGTGCGAAACAGCCGGCCCTGGCCGATGGCGCTCGCCGCCTGCAGCGCGTCGATCCCGCGGGGGCGGACCGGCAGGTCGAGCAGGCGGATCCCGCGGGCGATCGCGCCGGAGGTCACGACGACGACGTCCACGGGCTCGCTGTGCAGCTCGGCGACCTCCTCGCAGATCCGCGCCATCACCGACAGCCGCAGCTCGCCGGTGTCCTTGGCGACCAGCGAGGACCCGACCTTGACGACGATGACCGGCATCGAGCCTGGATCGAGCCTGTCCGAGGGCCCGCTAGCCAGGGTCGATCGGCCGCGCATCCATGTGGTGGGCCACCTGGTCGCGGCCGATCGGCACTGGCGAAGGCCACGGCGGCGAGCGCCGTATCCGATCTCGACGTCGTCGCCGGGTTCGAACCCCCGCTCCTGCAGCGCGGCGATCACGCCCATCCGGCGCAGGCGGTGCTCGACGTGCGCGAGCGCGTCGTCGTTGTCGAGGTCGTGGCGGGCGATCAGCATCTCGACGCTCTCGCCGGTGACCCGGAACGCGCCGTCCGCCACGCGCTCGACCACGAACCCGCGCCGCGCCGCGGGGCGGAACACCCGGTACTCGGCGACGCCGTCCGCGGAGTCGGCCTCCTCCGCGGGAGGATCGGCGGCCGGCACGCGCCGCAGCAGCTCGCGCGCGAGCTCGTCGAGCCCCTGGCGCGTGGCGCTCGAGGTCACGATGACCGGGACGTCCGGCCCCATGCGGGCGCGCCAGGCCGCCGCGGCGGCCTCCGCCACGGGCGCCTCGACCAGGTCGGCCTTCGAGAGCGCGAGGATGCGCGGCAGCTCGGCGAGCCGGGGGTCGTGCTCCGCCAGCTCGCGCTCGATGATGTCGTGGTTGTGCAGCGGCTCGGACCCGTCGAGCGGCCCGAGGTCGAGCACGTGCACGAGCAGGCGCGTGCGCTCGACGTGGGCGAGGAACTCGTGCCCCAGGCCGGCGCCCGCGCCGGCGCCCTCGATGAGGCCGGGGATGTCGGCCACCACGAGCTGGCGGTCCTCGGCGTCGAGCGTGCCGAGCACCGGCTCGAGCGTCGTGAACGGGTAGTCGGCGACCTTGGGCCGCGCTCTCGTGAGGCGCGACAGCAGCGAGGACTTGCCGGCGTTCGGCAGCCCGACGAGGCCGACGTCGGCCAGCAGCTTGAGGTGCAGCTCGAGCGCGCCCTCCTCCCCCGGCAGCCCGCGCTCGGCCAGCCGCGGCGCCTGGCGCACCGGCCCGGCGAAGCGCTTGTTGCCGCGGCCCCCGGCGCCGCCGCGCGCGACCGTCACGCGCTGGCCCGGGCGGACGAGGTCGTAGCGGGTGCCGTCCCAGCGCATGGCCTGCGTACCCGGCGGCACGCGCACCTCGAGCGTGCCGCCGTCGGCGCCGTGGCGCAGCGCCCCCTGCCCGTGTCCCCCGCGCTGGGCGCGGAAGTGCGCGCGGCGGCGGAAGCCCTGCAGGTCGCGCAGGGAGTCGTCGCAGACCAGCACGACGTCGCCGCCGCGGCCGCCGTCGCCGCCGTCGGGGCCGCCCTTGGGCACGTGCGCCTCGCGCCGGAACGACAGGCAGCCGTTGCCGCCCGCCCCGGCGCGGACCTCGATGCGCGCGCGGTCGGCGAGCATCAGGCGGGCGCGGCGGCGATGTGAGGCTCGATCGGCATCCGGGGTAACGGTAGCCCCATGGCAGACCCCGTCTTGATCATCACCGGCGCCTCGACCGGCATCGGCGCCGCCACCGCGCGCCGCGCCGCGGAGGCCGGCCACCGCCTGGTCCTCGCCGCACGCTCAGAGGACCGCCTCACGGAGCTGGCCGACGAGCTGGGCGGCCCCGACCGCGCGATCGCCGTCCGCTGCGACGTCACCGAGTGGGACGACCAGCAGGCGCTCGTGGAGCGCGCGCTCGAGGCCTACGGGCGCATCGACGTCGTGTTCGCCAACGCCGGCTTCGGCGCCGCGCGCGGCTTCCAGGCGGAGACGCCGGAGCACTGGCGCTCGATGGTGCTCACCAACGTCTACGGCGCCGCGCTGACCATCCGCGCGACGATGGACCCGCTGAAGGAGACCCAGGGCCACCTGCTGCTGACGGGCTCGGTCGCCGGCCGGCGGGCGCTGGCCGGCTCGCTCTACTCGGCCACGAAGTGGGCCGTGACCGCGATGGGCGAGGCGGCCCGCCAGGAGTTCAACGACAGCGGCGTGCGGGTCACGCTCATCGAGCCGGGCATGACCGACACGCCGTTCTTCGAGAACCCGCCGAAGATCAAGGCGCTCGACCCCGACGACATCGCGCGCACGGTGATGTTCGCCATCGAGCAGCCGCCGCACGTGGACGTCAACGAGATCCTCGTGCGCCCGACGGCGCAGCCGAACTGACGCTGCGTCAGGAGGTGCTGTCGCCGGCGGGGCCGACCGAGATGACCCGCCCGCGGCGGCCCTCGTGGAACTCCACGATGCCCGCGCGCGTGGCGAAGATCGTGTCGTCGCGGCCGATGCCGACGCCGTCGCCCGGCCGGAAGCGGGTGCCGCGCTGGCGCACGATGATCTCGCCGCCGGTCACGGTCTGGCCGGCGAAGACCTTCACGCCGAGGCGCTTCGCGTTTGAGTCGCGGCCGTTGCGGCTCGAGCCGAGGCCCTTCTTGTGCGCCATCGCTAGCTCTCCTGCGAGTCGGACGTGGTCTTCGCGCGGGAGCCGCCGCCCTTGCCCACGGCGATGCCGGTGACCTGGATGCGGGTCAGCTCCTGGCGGTGGCCGGTGCGGCGGCGATAGCCGCGCTTCGGCTTGAACTTGAACACGCGCAGCTTCGGGCCGCGCTCGTGGCCGAGCACGGTCGCCTTGACCTCGACGCGCCCCGCGTCGGCGCCGAACAGCGTCTCGTCGCCGCTGTAGAGCAGCGGCTCGAGGGCGATCGTCGCGCCCTCGTCGGCGCTCAGGCGCTCGACGAGCAGCGTCGAGCCCTCCTCGACGCGGTATTGCTTGCCGCCGGACTTCACGACGGCGTAAGTGGACTCGGGCATCGATTCGGGTCAGTCGCTGGCTTCGGAGACTTCGGCGCGGTCGCCGTCGGCCTTGGCGCGCGAACGGCGCCGTCCGCCCCTGCGGCCGCGGCGCCGGGGGCGAGAGGATAGCGCGTCGTCGCCGTCCTGGTCTGCGTCCGCGGAGGCCTCGCCGGCCTCCGCCTCGGGCGTCGCGGCGCCGTCGGCGCCGGCGTCCTCGGCCTTCGCGCGGCGGCGGCCGCGGCCGCGCGAGGCGCGCTTGTTGTCCTCGCCGTCCTCCTCCGCCGCGGGCTGGGCGCCGTCCTCCTGGGGCCCGTCGCCGTTGGCGGTGCTCTTGCGCCGGCGGCGGCGCTTCGGCTTGGCCGCCGGGCCGCTGGGGGCCTGCGCGCCGTCGCCCTCGGCGTCGGCCACGGCGGCCGGGCCGGTGCCCGCCGCCGTCACCTCGCGCGTGGCCAGCGCCTCGACGGCCTCCGCCGCCTCGGCGTCCGTGGCCGGCGCGGGCTCTGAGTCCTTCGTCTCGGCCTGGCGCGCCTTGCGCTTGGCCGCGCCGCGCTTGGCGGCGGCGCTGCGCTTCGCCCGCTGCTCCGCCTGGGCGCGTTCCTTGGCGCGCTCCTCGGCGGCCTCGGCGGCCAGCTCGGCGTCCTTGCCCACGAGCACCGCCACCGCGCCGGTGCGCCCGGCGTCCTCGATGCGCACGAGCTTCTTCTCCCCCACGAACGCGCCGCCGTTGACGACCGAGATCAGGTAGCCGTCCACCTTGGCCACGGCGTCGTCCGCGTTGTACATGTGGGGCTCGACGATCTCGACGTGCACCTCGTCGCCGTCGGTGAACGGCACGGAGCGCTCCATCACCTGGTCGCGCGTGCCCTCGAGCGTGATCGCGAAGTGGTCGAGCGGCAGGCCCTCGGAGCCCTCGAAGTGGAAGGAGCGGCCGGTCTCATCCTCGAGCGCGTGCAGCTCGCGGGCGTCGTCGGCCGTGAAGTAGGCGGTCACCCTGGGGTTCAGCCGCACGAGGTAGGCCTCCGGGCCGTCGGGGCCCGCCGCCTTGACGATCTCGCGCAGCCGGCGCTCGACCTCGATCCCGATCGTCTCCTCGGACTTCACGACGCCCTCGCCGTCGCAGGTCGGGCACGGCTTGGTCATGATCTCGCGCACGCCGTCGGTGACGTTCTGGCGCGTCATCTCGACGAGCCCGAGCGGCGAGATCTCGACCACGAAGGTCTTCGTGCGGTCCTCCTCGAGCGAGGCGCGCAGCGTCTTGAGCACCGTGTCGCGATTGCGCGAGCGCGCCATGTCGATGAAGTCGATGACGATGATGCCGCCGATGTCGCGCAGCCGCAGCTGGCTTACGACCTCCTCGGCGGCCTCGAGGTTCGTCTTGGTGATCGTGTCCTCGAGCCGCGCCTGCTTGCCCTTGCCGGTGAACGACCCGGTGTTGACGTCGATCACCGTCAGCGCCTCGGCGTAGTCGATCATCAGGTAGCCGCCGCTCGGCAGGTCGACCCGGCGGGAGAGCATCCCGTCGATCACCGGGTCGACGGCGTAGGCCTCGAAGAGCGGCTCGTCCGCGGAGTCCCAGAGCTCCACGCGGTCCACGAGCTCGGGCGCCGTGCGGGTGAAGAAGGAGACCAGGCGCTGGTGCTGCTTGGGGTCGTCGACGATCGCGCGCTCGAAGTGCTCGGAGAAGATGTCGCGCACGACGCGGACCGAGAGGTCGGCCTCCTGGAAGACGAGCGCGGGCGCGATCGACTCCTCCACGCGCTTCTGCAGCACGCTGTTGAGCTTGAAGAGGTACAGGAGCTCGCGTTCGAAGTCGGCGCGGGTGGCTCCGTAGGCCGCGGTGCGGATGATCGCGCCGCCGCCGCGCAGGTCCAGCTGCTTGGCCTCCTTGCGCAGGCGGTCGCGCTCCTTGTCGTCGAGGCGGCGCGAGACCCCCACGCCCTCGCCGGTGGGCGCGTAGACCATGTAGCGGCCGGCGATGGTGATCTCCATCGACAGGCGCGCGCCCTTGGTCTTGAGCGGGTCCTTGACGACCTGCACCACGATCTCCTGGCCGGGCGAGAGCAGATCGGTGATGCGGGGGCCGCTCTTGCCGCGGCCGCGCTTCACGGTCTCGATGCCCGGCAGGACGATCTCGTCGACGTGCAGGAAGCCGTTCTTGTCGAGGCCGATGTCGACGAAGGCGGCCTCCAGGCCGGGCAGGACGTTGTCGACCCGCCCCTTGTAGATGTTGCCGACGATCGACCGGCCGCCGCGACGCTCGAAGTAGACCTCCGCGACGCGGTAGCCGGGCGGCAGCTCATTCGAGCGCTTGCGGCGGCTCCGCTTCGCGGTCGACGGCGCGGGGTCCCCCGCGGCCTCGAGCATGGCGACGCGGGTCTCCCCACGGTCGACCGTGACCAGCACTTGCTTTCTCAAGATGGTTCCTCACTGAAAGACAGCGGCCCGGCCCTTGCGTGCATCGGTCTCGCGCGCCTGCGCGTGGACCGACTGCAGCAGGCCGACGGCCATGAATGTGACGAGCATCGACGAACCGCCGAAGCTCAAAAGTGGTGCCGGAACACCGGTGATCGGCATGATCCCGACGGTCATTCCGACGTTGACGAAGACCTGGAAGAGCAGCATCAGCGTGATGCCCCCGGCGATCAGAGCGCCATACAGGTTCTTCGCAATGGTCAGTATATGAAGTCCTCTCCATATCAGTAGCGCATACAACGAAAGCACGATCGCCGCGCCGATGAACCCGTAGGTCTCGCCGACCACGGCGAAGATGAAGTCGGTGTGGTGCTCGGGAAGGAAGTTGAGGGAGGTCTGGGTGGCGTTCTCGATGCCGCGGCCGGTCTTCTCTCCGGAGCCGATGGCGATCTTCGACTGCTGCTGCTGGTAGCCCTCGTCCCCCGGGTTGGCGGAGGGGTCGAGGAACGCCGTGAGGCGATCCACCTGGTAGGGCTGCAGCACTTGTACCCCGACAGCCGGGAATGCCACCAGCGTGAGCGTGATGGCGACGGCGAACAGCGCGCCCAGCGCCGCGAAGTGCTTCCACGGCGCCCCCGCGACGAACAGCATCGCCAGCGCGCCGACGACGTAGACGAGCGAGGTCCCGAGGTCGGGCTGGGCCATCACGAGCATCGTCGGCACCAGCGCCAGCAGCATGATGCGCGCGGTGGTGTCCCGACCCGGCCCGCGCCGGACGCGGTCGACGATGAACGCCGAGATCGCCAGGACCAGCAGCAGCTTGCCGAGCTCGGACGGCTGGAAGCGGAAGAACGGCAGCTCGATCCAGCGCTTGGAGCCGCGCGTGGCGGTGGCCACCGCGAACACGAGCAGGATCGAGCCGATCATCAGCCCGTAGGTGACGTACTTGAGCTCGCGCAGCCGCGAGTAGTCGAGGCGCGAGAACCCGTACATGAGCAGCAGCCCGACGACGCCGTAGATCGCCTGGCGCTCGACGTAGTAGAGGGGCTGGCCCGGCACGTCGTCGGCCGTCGCGCCCTTGAGCGCCATCAGCGAGCACGCCACGAGGCCGACGCACGCGATCACCAGCAGCGGATCCAGCCGCAGATGCCACTCGCGCGGGACGAGCGGGGGCGGCGGCTCGGAGGCCGGCTGGATGGGGGCGGTGCTCGTGCTCACCTTGACTCGCCGCTCACCTTGACTGGTCGCTGCCCTGGCGGAACTCGCCCTGACCGAGATCGAACCACTTCGAAAGGATGAGACGAGCGGCCGGGGCCGCAGTTTCGGCGCCAAATCCGCCCTTCTCGATCGTGACGATCACCACGATCGGGCGCTTGGGGTGCGGGACGTAGGCCGCGTACCACGACTGGTCGCTCTGGCCCGGGCCGCGCTCGGCGGTGCCCGTCTTGCCGTAGACCTTGAGCCGGCTGCTGCCGAAGCCCTTGAAGACGTCGGACGAGGTGCCGTCGGGCGCGTTGGCGGCCTCGAAGAGGCCCTTCATGATCGCGTCGCGGTCGCCGGCGGCGATCTTCACGCGCCGGCGCGGCGTGCGGCGGATCTCCTCCACCGTGCGCCCGGCGCCGTCCTCGACGCTCATCCCCAGGTGCGGCCGGACGACCTTGCCGCCGTTGGCGATCGCGGAGTAGGCGACGGCCATCTGCAGCGGCGTGGCCTGCAGGTCACCCTGGCCGACGGCGAGGTTGACGTTGTCGCCGGTGGACCACGGCCGCTCGATGCCGCCGCACTTCGCCACCGCCTCGAGCGTCTGCGCGGGGACGTGCTTGCGCCGGACGCACTTGCGGTAGGCGGCGAAGCCCTCGTCGCGCCACCGGCGGTCGGGCACGAGCCCGGGGATCTCGCCGGGGATGTCGATGCCCGTGCGCCGCCCGAGCCCGAGCTTGCGCGCCCAGCTCTGCAGCACGGGCCCCTCGGAGTTCATGCGGGCGCCGAGCGTGTAGAAGAAGACGTCGGAGGAGACCTCGAGCCCCTTGACCATCTCGAGCGGGCCGAACACCGCGTCCTTGGCGTTCTTGAAGGTCTGCGGCCCGAGCTCGAACTTGCCGTCGTCGTTGATGATCTCCCCGAGGCGGTACACGCCGCTCTCGAGCGCGGCCACCGCCGTGACCGGCTTGAAGATCGAGCCCGTGGGATAGGTGCCGGCGATCGCGCGGTTGTACAGCGGCGCCCCGCGCTCCTCGGAGTTGAGCTTCTCGAAGGTGCTCTGCGAGATCGGCTTGGCGAACAGGTTGGCGTCGAAGCTCGGATAGGAGCCGAGCGCGAGCACCGAGCCGTCGGTCGGGTCCATCGCCACGTAGGCCCCGGCCTTGGCGGGGTTGCCGTTGCCGTTGGCGGCGCCGATCGCGCGGCGCATCGCGTTGTGGGCGGCCTGCTGGAGCCCGAGGTCGAGCGTGAGCTTGACGGTCTGGCCCTGGATCGGATCGCGGCGGCTCGTGCTGCGGCGGTCGTCGCGGCTGCCGAGCGCGTTGATCACGACGCGGGTGAAGCCGTCGTTGCCGCGCAGATAGGAGTCGTAGCTCTCCTCGATGCCGTTCTGGCCGACCCGCGTGCCGGCCGCCACGCCGCGGTACTTGTCCTCCTTGAGCTCCTTCGGCGTGATCTCGCCGAGCGAGCCGAACAGCTGCGCCCCGAGGTCCTTGTGCGGATAGTCGCGCAGGTACTGCGTCTCGACCACGACGCCGGGGAAGCGCTCCTTGCGCTCCTGCAGGTAGCCGAACGCGGCGCGCGAGACGTCGGTCTTGATCGTGACGTTCGAGTACGGCGCCTCGGCGATGCCCTCGATCACGCGCCGGTGGATGGTGCGCGGCTTGATCTCGAGCACCCGGCCGAGCTGGCGGAACGTGCGCCGCAGGTCGCTCACCTGCGCGGGGATCGGCGGGATCGGCACCGGCCTGGCCTCGTCGGCGGCGCGCGACAGCCGCTTGCGCTGGCGGCGCTCGCGCCGGGTGAGGCGGCTGCGGCGCTCGAGCGTGCGCAGCTGGGCGGCCGCCGCCAGGCGATCCTTCTCGGCCTGCGAGACCCCCTTGCGGTAGACCTCGGCGGCCTGCAGCTCGGGGTCGGGCAGCGCGGTCGGGGTGATCTGGACGACCGCCGCCTGCTTGGTCTTCACGAGCGTCGTGTTGTTGCGGTCGACGATGTCGCCGCGCGGCGCCTCGATGCGGACCTTGCGCACGCGGTTCTCGCGCGCCTGGCTGACGTAGTCCTCGCCGGAGAGCACCTGCAGGAACCACAGGCGGAAGAAGATGATCGCGAACAGCACGAACGCGAAGCCGCCCAGGACGGCGACGCGGACGGCCATCTGGGGCGTGATCGGCGGGCGGCGCTCCTCCGAGGACGGCGGCATGCGGGTCAGGCCTTCGACAGCGGGCTCAGACCGCCGGTCGTGTACGCGCGGCGCCGGCGGCGACGCGGGTCGTCGGGCAGGAAGGGGAGCAGCACGCGGCGGGTCAGAGCGTAGACGGGCAGCGCCAGCAGGGTGTTCAGCACGATCGTGATGAGGATCGAGCGCACGAGCAGCAGCGACACCGGCGCCTCGACGCCGAGCAGGAACTGCAGCAGCGAGAAGCCGATCGCCGCCAGCACGGTGGCCGCCGCCCCCACCGCCACCGGCACGAGGCCGTGGGCGGGGTCGCGCAGCTCCAGCACGCGGCCGGCCCCGTAGCCGATCATCGTGAACACGAACGAGGTCACGCCGAGCGTCTGCAGCAGCGCGGTGTCGACGAACAGCCCGAGGCAGAAGCCGAACGTCGCGCCGGCGACCGAGCCGGCCAGCAGGCCGACCGAGGCCACGAGCAGCGGCGAGAGGTCGGCCGGCACCCCGAAGAGCGTCACCTGCGAGATCGCCGTCAGCTGCAGGATCCCGCCCAGCAGCCCGAGTGCGACCAGGCGGCCCACGGCGGCGGCGCTCCAACTCATGGCTGGCGCCTCGCGGCGAGGACGTCGGCGCTCGGCCGCGTGAGGACCTGCACGAGGTCGAGCCGGCGCAGGTCGGCCGCCGGCCGGACGTGGATGCGCCGGTCGAGCTCCCCCTCGCCGAGCTCGACGCGCGTGACCATGCCGATCGGGATCGCGCGCGGGAAGAGGGAGTCCAGGCGCGAGGACTTCATGCCCGAGGTGACGATCAGGTCGCGCTTGTGCACCTCGCGGGCGTTGCGCACGAGGTTGAACAGGAGGTCGCCGGTCGCGCCCACCGCGGGGCTGACGATGCCCGGCTCCCCCGACTTCGCGGCCTCCGCCGACGCGGCGAAGTCCTGGTCGGTGAGCAGCATCACCACCGCGTTGCCGTCCGAGACCGACTTGACCTTGCCGATCAGGCCCTTGCCGTTGACCACCGGCTGGTCGCGCTGGACCCCGTCGCTCGAGCCCTTGTTGATCTCCACCGTCGAGTACCAGGTCGAGGGCGAGCGGGCGAACACGCGCGCGACGACCGGCTCGTAGGCGCGCAGTCCGCTCGAGGCGTTGATGCTCATCAGCCCGCGCAGCTCGGCGTTCTCCCGTCCCTGGACCTCGAGCTCGGCGACCTGGCGGCGCAGCGCGTCGCGCTCGGTCTCGAGCTCGTCGGCGCGATCCTTGGCGTCGAGCGTGTCGCCGAACCACCGGAAGAGGTCGCGAAAGGGCTTCAGCGCCCGGTTGGCGCCCTCCTGGATCGGCGCGAAGACCTCCATGGCCCCGCGCTGCACTGCGTGCAGCCCTCCCCCGGCAGACTCACCGAAGTAGGCGGTGAGCAGGATCAGTGAGAGCGCGACGAGGAGGGCGAGCACCGTACGGCGCCGCCTGACCGCCTTGTCGTACATGCCTGGGGAAGCCTTGGATCGAGGGTCGTTGCCAAGAGGTCTACCGGTTCCGCCGGTTCGTGCGGTGGGAGTTGCCCCGGTTGGAGCGGTGGATCGCCTCGAACTCCTCGAGGGAGCGCCCGGAGCCGACCGCGACGCACGTCAGCGGCGACTCGGCGCGGTGCGCGGGCATCTGCGTCTCGTCTCGCAGGCGCTCGTCGAGCCCCTGCAGCAGCGAGCCGCCGCCCGCCAGCATGATGCCGCGGTCCATGATGTCCGACGCCAGCTCGGGCGGCGTGCGGTCGAGCGTCTCCTTGATCGCGTCGATGATCTGCACGAGCGGCTCCTCGAGCGCCGCGCGGACCTCCTCGGAGGTCAGCACCACGGTCTTGGGCAGCCCGGAGACGAGGTCGCGGCCGCGGATCTCGGCCTGCACCTCCTCCTCGAGCGGGTACGCCGAGCCGATCTCGAGCTTGACCTCCTCGGCGGTCTGCTGCCCGATCAGGAGCTTGTACTCCTTCTTGACGTAGTTGATGATCGAGTCGTCGAGCTCGTCGCCGCCGACGCGGATCGACTGCGAGACGACGATCCCGCCCAGCGAGATCACCGCGACCTCGGACGTGCCGCCGCCGATGTCGACGACCATGTTGCCGGTCGGCTCGCCGACCGGGAGGCCGGCGCCGATCGCAGCGGCCATCGGCTCCTCGATCAGGTACGCCTGTCGGGCGCCGGCGCTCAGGCACGCCTCCTCGACCGCGCGCTTCTCCACGCCGGTCACGCCGGAGGGCACGCAGACCACGACCCGCGGGTGCGCCCAGCGGTTCTGGTGCACCTTCTGGATGAAGTGGCGCAGCATCTCCTCGGTGACGTCGAAGTCGGCGATCACCCCGTCCTTCAGCGGCCGGATCGCGGAGATCGTGCCCGGGGTGCGGCCCAGCATCCGCTTGGCCTCGATGCCGACCGCGTGGACCTCGCCGGTGCGCGAGTCGATCGCCACGACGGAGGGCTCGGAGAGGACGATCCCCCGGCCCCGGACGTACACGAGCGTATTTGCCGTACCGAGGTCGACCGCCATGTCGCGGCCACCGAATCCGGTGAGATACGAGAAGAAGCCCATCGAGACGAGAGGGAGGCGGGGCCGTGCGCGCCGTGCGGAGACCCCGTCGGCGATAACGGCGTGAACGCACCTGACGAGGACGCCGCGCCGGGCGGGGAGTGTACCGAACGGACCTCCCGTCTCCGGCGCCCGCGAGCCGCTGGAATGGCTGCAAATCCGGCCGCTACCCAGCGGGCGGCAGCAGCCCCGGCCAGAGGTCGAGCAGGCGCGCCAGCGGTAGCCCGACGACGTTCAGGTAATCCCCGGAGATGCCCGCCACGAGCACCGCGCCGACCCCCTGGATGGCGTAGCCACCGGCCCTCCCGCGCCATTCGCCGGTGCCCACATAGTGGTCGAGCAGCGCGGCGTCGAGGGTGCGGAAGCGCACCTCCGTGACCTCGACCGCGCTCGCGACGATCGCGCCGCCCTCCGCGAGCGCGATCCCCCCCACCACCTGGTGGGCACGGCCGGCGAGGCGCTCGAGGTAGGCCCGCGCCTCGATCTCGTCGCCGGGCTTGCCGAGCACGTCGCCGTCGACGGCGACGATGGTGTCCGCGCCCGAGCACGAGGAATCGCCCAGAGGGCGATTCCTTCAGGAGTTCGGCCGCCGGCCCGGGTGAGGGCGCCACCGAGGGCGGGCCGAGCTCCCGCGCGTGGCGGGTCGCGGAAGCGAGCGCTTTTCGGCGCGCGTTCTCCTCGACCACCGCAAGCGGGTCGCCCTCCGCGACCTCCTCGACCCCGCTGGGGCGGACCTCGAAGGGGATCCCGACCTGGGCGAGGATCGCCCGCCGCTGGGGCGAGGCGGAGGCGAGGACCAGGCGCGGGGCGGTCAGGCGACCTCCGCCAGCTCGGGGAAGAAGAGCGTCGTCTCGCGCGCCGCCGACTCGAGGCTGTCGGAGCCGTGGACCATGTTCTGGCCGACCTCGATGGCGAGGTCGCCGCGGATCGAGCCCGGCGCGGCCTCGAGCGGGTTGGTCGCGCCGATCACCTGGCGGGCGGCGGCGACGGCCTGGTCGCCCTCGAGCACCAGCGCCACGAGCGGCCCGGAGGTGATGAAGTCGACCAGCTCGCCGAAGAACGGCTTGGACTCGTGCTCGGCGTAGTGGCGCTCGGCCAGCTCACGGGACAGCGTCTGCAGCTCGAGCGCGATGATGCGCAGGCCCTTGCGCTCGAAGCGCGCGATGATCTCGCCGGTGAGCCCGCGCGCGAACGCGTCGGGCTTGACCAGGATGAGGGTCCGGTCCATGGTGCTCCTTGGGGGGTCGGGGTGTCGCTCAGCGGTTCGGCCGCTGCGTGCCCTCGGCGGCGGCCGTGGCCTCCGCCCGCCGCCGGCGGCGCGCGCTGGACGGCGGGCTCACGCCGGTCTCCGCCTCGCAGAACGGGCACAGCTTCCAGGTCGGCTCGATCGGCTTGCCGCAGCTGTGGCAGCGCTCCTTGAGCTTGCGCAGGCAGTTGGGGCAGCGCAGGAAGTCGCGCTGGATCGGGTGGTCGCAGTGCGGGCACAGCTGGTGGTCGAGCTGCACCAGGCGCGCCTCGGCCGCCTGCATCTCCAGCCCGCGCAGCCGCACGTCCTCGGTGAACTCCGGCGGGCGCACGATCATGTAGACGATCGTCCCCACGAACGGGAACAACGCGGCCAGCGTCGCGCAGCCCACCAGGATCGGGTCGTCGATGCGCCGCCGGGCGTCCGCGTAGGTCCAGAACACCAACGCGAGCCACACGACGATCAGCACGAGGATCAGGACGTTGATCGCCGTGTTGACGCCGTTGTTGTCGATCCCGAAGATCGCGAAGGTCGTCATCCGGTCAACAGCCTAGCCCGTGAGGCGGCGTTCTCCTGCACGCCATCACCCGGAGATACCCCGCCTCGCGCTAGAGGAACACGCGGCCGAAAAGGTACCCGAGCGCGAAGAAGATGAGGATGGTCAGCGCGACCACGGTCGCGACGACCCCGATCATCTTCACGACGCTGGGCGGCCGGTCGTTCACAGCGTCGAGCGCGAGCGCCGCCGCCCTCCGGCGGCGCTGAGCAGGTCGGCGACGAGGTAGATCGAGCCGGTCGCCACGACGGCGCCGCCGGGCCCGGCCAGCTCCCGGGCGCGCTCCACGGCGTGGTAGGGATCGGGATCGATCTCGAGCGGCCCGCCGCCACCCGCGCCGCCGAGCTGGGAGGCGAGCGAGGCCAGCGTGGCCGCCGGGAGGGCGCGCGGGTTCAGCGAGCGGGTGAACACGGCGGCGGCGCAGTGCGGCAGCAGCTCGCGCAGCATGCCGGCGGCGTCCTTGTCGTCGAGGATCGAGGTCACCGCGACCACGGGGCGCTCCCCCACCGCGTCGGGCAGCGCGGCCGCGAGCGCCGCCACGCCGCTGGGGTTGTGCGCGCCGTCGACGATCGTCAGCGGGCGCTCGGCCACGCGCTGCAGGCGCCCGGGGACCTCGGAGTGGGCGATCGCCTCCGCGACCGCGCGCTCGTCGAGCTCCCCGATCAGCGCCCCGGCCGCCGCGCAGGCCACGGCGAAGTTCGTGCGCTGGTAGCCGGGCAGCCCGACGGCCGTCGCGGGCAGCGGGCGCACGAGCCGCGCCTGGTTGCGGGCGGCGGTGGCCAGCGCCTCGTCCTCGACTTCGGGCTCGAGCCCGCCGATGACGAGCGTCGCGCGCTTGGTGACCACCGCCAGCTTCTCGCGGGCGATGTCGCGGAGCGTGGGACCGAGCCAGCGCGTGTGCTCGAGGCCGACGTTGGTGAGCACGACGACGGGCGCGTCGAGCACGTTGGTGGCGTCGTGGCGGCCGCCGAGGCCGGCCTCGACCACCGCGACGTCGACGTCCCGGCGGGCGAACTCGGCCAGCGCGGCGGCCGTGATGAGCTCGAACTGGGTGACGCGGTCCTCGCCGCCCAGCGTGCGGTCGACCAGCGCGGCGGCGCCCGCGGCGCGCTCGACGGCGGCGCCGAAGGCCTCGGGGCCGAGGTCGTCGTCGGCGATGCGGATGCGCTCGGCGAAGCTCGTGAGGTGCGGCGAGACGAAGGACCCGGTGCGCAGCCCGTGCGCCTCGAGGATCGCCGCGGTCATGCGCACGGTCGAGCTCTTGCCGTTGGTCCCGACCACGTGGACGGCGCGGAAGGCCCGCTGCGGGCTGCCCAGGGCGGTCAGCAGCCGCCGCATGCGCTCGAGACCGAAGCGCATGCCGAACAGCTCGAGCCCCAGCAGGTGGGCCTCGGCGCGCTCGAGGTCCCAGCCCGGCCCGGCGCCCGGCCGCGGGCGCGGCTCGGTCATCGCAGCTCCTCGAGCTCGGCGCGCAGCGCGGCGAGCTTGTCGCGCTCGCCCTGGACCACCGCCTCGGGGGCCTTGGCCACGAACTTCTCGTTGGCGAGCTTGCCCTCGGCGCGGGCGATCTCGGCCTGCAGCGTCTCGCGGCGCTCCGCCGTGCGGCGCGCCTCGGCCTCGAGGTCGACGGCGTCGGAGGCGAACAGCGCGACGGCCCCGCCCGGAACCGGGACGGTCGCCACCGGCTCGGAGCCGTCCGGCGAGAAGTCGACGCGGGCCAGCCGCGCGACGTGCTCGGCGGTGCGCTCGTAGCCGGGGGCGTCCAGCCGCGCCGGCACCGTGGCCCCGGGCCGGGCGCCGACGCGGTCGCGCCACCCGCGCAGCTCCTGCACGGCGGCGATCGCGCGACCGACCTCCTCCTCCGCGGCGGGATCGCCGAGCGCGTCGTCTCCGGTGGGCCAGCGCGAGCCCATCAGCAGCCCCTCGGTCCCCGGCATCAGCGACCAGATCTCCTCGGTCACGAACGGGATCACCGGGTGGGCGATCGCGAGCGTCTCGGCCAGCACGTGGAGCGCCACCTCGCACACCCCGGCGTTGTCGTCGGCGTACAGGCGCGGCTTGACGAGCTCGAGGTACCAGTCGCACAACTCGCCGTAGACGAAGTCGTAGAGGCCGAGCGCGGCGCGGTGGAACTCGAAGTCCTCGAGCGCGCGCTCCGTGGCGGACCGGGCCCGCTGCAGGCGCGACAGGATCCACGCGTCCTCGACGGTCTGCGGCGCGGGCACGGTCGCGGGCACCGTCACGCCCTCGGGCACGCGCAGCAGCACGAGCCGCGAGGCGTTGAAGAGCTTGTTGGCGAGCGCCTGGCCCTGGGCGATCTTCTCGTCGGAGAACTTCACGTCCTGGGTCGAGGACATGGCCAGCAGGCCGAAGCGCGTGGCGTCCGCGCCGTGGGCGTCGATCAGCTCGAGCGGGTCGATCCCCGTGCCGAGCGACTTGGACATCCGCCGGCCGTCGCGGGCGAGGATCGTGGAGTGGATGTTCACGTCGGCGAAGGGCTCGGTGCCGGTGAACTCGAGCCCCATCATGATCATGCGCGCGACCCAGAGGAAGAGGATGTCGCGGCCCGTGGAGAGCACGTCGGTGGGGTAGAAGGCGCGCAGCTCCGGCGTGTCCTCCGGCCAGCCGAGCGTCGCGAACGGCCACAGCGCGGAGGAGAACCACGTGTCGAGCACGTCCGGGTCCTGCTCCCAGCCCTCCCCCGGCGGCGGCTCGAGGCCGACGTAGGTCTCCTCGCCGCGGTAGTAGACGGGCAGCCGGTGGCCCCACCAGAGCTGGCGCGAGATGCACCAGGGCCGGATGTTCTCCATCCAGTCGAGGTAGCGCAGCGTCTGGCGCTCGGGGTGGATGCGCACGCGCCCCTCGCGGACGGCCGCGATCGCGGGCGCGGCGAGCTCGTCCATGCGCATGAACCACTGCAGCGAGATCAGCGGCTCGATGCGCTCGCCGGAGCGATCGGAGAACGGGACCGCATGGGTGTAGGGCTCGGTCGCGACGATCCGCCCCTCCTCGCGCAGCGCGCCGACCACCGCGGCGCGCGCCTCGTCGACGCCGAGGCCCGCGAAGCGCTCGCCGGCGGCCGCGGTCATGCGGCCGTCCTCGCCGATCACGGAGACCTCGTCGAGCCCGTGGGCGCGGCCGATCTCGAAGTCGTTGGGGTCGTGCCCGGGCGTGATCTTCAGCGCGCCGGTCCCGAACTCGGGCTTCACGTAGGGGTCGGCGATGATCTTCAGCCGCCGCCCGACGATCGGCAGCACCGCGGTCTCGCCGATGAGGCGGGTGTAGCGGTCGTCGTCGGGGTGCACGGCGATCGCGGTGTCGGCCAGCATCGTCTCCGGCCGCACGGTCGCGACCGTGATCGACCCGTTGCCGGACGCCAGCGGGTAGTCGATCGAGTACAGCGTGTCGGTGACCTCATGCTCGGCGACCTCGAGGTCGGAGATCGCCGAGCGCGTGCCCGGGTCCCAGTTGACCATGTAGTTGTCGCGGTAGATGAGGCCCTTGTCGTAGAGGTCGACGAAGACCTTCAGCACCGCGCGCACGTACGCGTCGTCGAGCGTGAAGCGCTCGTCGTCGTAGTCCACCGAGGCCCCGAGCCGCTTGTACTGCTCGATGATCGCCCCGCCGTAGCGCTCGCGCCACTCCCACACCCGCGCCTGGAAGGCCTCGCGACCGATCTCCTCGCGGCTCGTGCCCTCCGAGCGCAGCAGCTTCTCCACCTGCGTCTGGGTGGCGATGCCGGCGTGGTCGGTGCCGAGGATCCACTTCGCCCGCCGGCCCTGCATGCGCCGGTAGCGCATCAGGCTGTCCTGGATCGTCCCGTTGAGCGCGTGGCCCATGTGCAGGACGCCGGTGACGTTCGGCGGCGGGATCGCGATCGAGTAGTTCTCCGCGGGGGTCCCGCCGGGCTCGGGATGGAAGAGGCCGGACTCCATCCAGCGCTCGAAGATCCGCGGCTCCGCCGCTGCGGGGTCGTAGCGGGTGCGGCTCTCGAGCTCGGCAGACATCGGGACGCCGCAGGATAGGGCGTCTCGGGAACGGCCCGCCCGGCCGGTCGCGCTGCAGACGCGGGAGAGCCTTGGCCGAGTGGCGTGAGTTCCATCTCGGGGCGCTGCTGCGGGCCTCGACATCGCCTACGCGAGCGGCGACGAGAACCTTCGCCGTCTCGGTGACGTACTCGTCCGTCTGGGCGCGCGCCTGAGCGGAGTCACCGACGACGTGCCGTTCGTCCCCGATCACCGCACCCTTCGCCACGCGCGCGTGCTGTCTCTGGTCACGCCGGAGGGCCCACTCGACCTCCCTGCCGAGCCCGACGGGTCCGGCGGTTACGCGCGCCTGCGCGCGAACGCGATCGAGGCGACCGTGTCGGGCGTGACGGTGCGCATCGCCGGGCTCGACGATCTGATCGCGATCTAGCGGCTCCGCCGCGCCCCGCCGCTCAGGCCGGCGCGGCGGGGTCGGTCAGCCGCGCCAGCGCGGCGCGCCGCTGCGCCGCGCGGACGACGTTCGTCAGCGTGGCGACGTCGTAGGCCCCGTGGTGGCGCTGCCCGTTGACGAAGAAGCTCGGCGTGCCCGCCACGCCGCTGACGTCCGCGCTGGCGACGTCCTCCGCGACGCGCTCCTCGTGCGCGCGCCGGCTCACCTCGTCCCAGAAGCGCTCGACGTCGAGCCCGAGCTCGTCGGCGTAGCGGCGCAGGTCGTCCGGCGTGAGCTCGTCCTGGTGGGCCAGCAGGAGGTCGTGCATCGGCCAGAAGGCGCCCTGGGCGGCGGCGGCCTCCGCCGCCTCGGCGGCCGTCTGCGCGTTCGGGTGGACGTCGTTGAGCGGCAGGTCGCGCCAGACGTAGCGCAGGTCGTCGCCGAAGGAGGCGAGCAGCTGGCGGATGACCTCCTCGGCCCGGCCGCAGTAGGGGCACTCGTAGTCGCCGTACTCGACGAGCGTGACCGGCGCGTCCTGCGCGCCGCGGATGTGGTCGCGCGCGGGGTCGACGTCCTCGGAGAGGTCGACGAGGTCGTCCGCCGTGCGGCTGAGCTGACGGGCCCGCACCGAGGCGGGCAGGCGCGCGATCACGCGGAACACCGCCCAGGCGCCGGCCAGCGCGAGCAGCGCCGCCGCGAGCACGCCGATCTTGGCCTCCTCGAGCGCGCGCCCCTCGAACGCGATGCTCGAGATCAGCAGCGAGACCGTGAACCCGATCCCGGCGACGACGCCGCCACCCCCGATCACCGGCCAGCTCAGCGCGGGGCGCAGCCGTCCCTTCCCCATCCGCGACGCCAGCCACGTGGCGCCGAGGACGCCGAGCGGCTTGCCGACGACGTAGCCGACGACGATCCCGAGCGTGATCGGGGAGGTGATAGCGCGCTCGAGCAGCTCCCCGTCGACCTGGATGCCCGCGTTGGCGAGCGCGAACAGCGGCACGATCACGAAGCTCGTCCACGGGTGCAGCCGGTACTGGAGGCGGTCGTTGGCCGAGATCGCCGACGCCACGCCGCGCTGCGCCGAGCGCGCGCGCTCGGGCGTCGGCTGCTCGCGGAACGAGCGCGTGAGGTCGGTGACCTGCTCGAGGTCGCTGCGGGCCGGCGGGTAGGCGCCGGTGACGAGCCCGACCGTCAGGCCGGCGATGATCGGGTCGATCCCGGAGTCGTGCAGCGCCACCCACAGGGCCACGCCGAGCACGACCGCGGCCGGGGCGCGGCGGGGCACAGGGGCCCAGCGCAGCGCGACGAGCGCCGCGAACAGGCCGGCGGCGACGGCGAGCGGGACGAGCCGGATCTGCTCGGAGTACGCCACGGCGATCACGACCAGCGCGACGAGGTCGTCCACCACCGCCAGTCCGAGCAGCCGGACGCGCAGCCGCGTCGCGCGGGGGGCGACCAGGGCGAGCGCGCCGAGCGCGAACGCGGTGTCGGTCGACATCGCCGCGCCCCAGCCGCGCGCCCCGGGGCCGCCGGCGTTGAACGCCAGGTAGATGAGCACCGCGGCCGCCATGCCGCCGAGCGCGGCGATGGCCGGCAGCGCGAGGCGGCGCCGCTCGCGCAGCTGCCCGATGTCGAGCTCGCGCTTGGCCTCGAGGCCGACCACGAGGAAGAAGAACGTCATCAGGCCCTCGTTGACCCAGTGGCGCAGGTCCATCGAGATGCCCCAGTCGCCGAGCCGCACGGAGAGCGGCGTGCTCCACGCCGATTCGTACGTCTCCGACCACGGCGAGTTCGCCCACGCCAGCGCGGCGACCGCCGCGCCGAGCAGGACGACCGCGCCGCCCGTCTCGGTCGAGAGGAAGTCGCGCACCGGCGCGGCGAGGTTGCGCGCCCACGCGGTGCGCCCGCTGAAGCGGGGCCCACCCGCCCCGGACATCCGGTCGTCCGTCACAGCCTCCAATCCTCGTACATGCCGCCGCGCGGACGGCGCATCCGCGCCCCAGATCTTTGGACACGGGGCCCAAGCGAAGCCGGCGCCGAGCGCGCGAGAATCGCTGTGGCTGCGACTGGAGGAGGACGCGATGGCGCTTTCGGACCTCGTCAACGGGACGGTCGGCGAGCCGCTCAGCGTCCGCGCGCTCGTGGGCGAGCGGGCGGCCGAGCCGGGCGACGTGCTCGTGCTCGCCGAGCGCCACGGGGCGCGCATGGTCGATCTCAAGTTCACCGACCTGCCGGGGACCTGGCAGCACATGGGGATGGCGCTCGCCAGCCTCGACGAGGAGGCGATCGCCGAGGGGATCGGCTTCGACGGCTCGTCGATCCGCGGCTTCCAGGAGATCTACGAGTCGGACATGCTGCTGCTGCCCGACCCGACCACGGCCATCCTCGACCCGTTCTACGAGGCGCCGACGATCTCGCTCGTGTGCACGGTGCTCGACCCGATCACGCGCGAGCCCTACACGCGCGACCCGCGCTACGTGGCGATCAAGGCGGAGGAGCACCTGCGCTCCGGCGGCGTCGCCGACGTCGCCTACTTCGGCCCCGAGGCGGAGTTCTACGTCTTCGACCACGTCGCCTTCGACCAGCAGGCCAACACCGCCTTCTACGAGGTCGACTCCGAGGAGGGGCACTGGACCTCGGGGCAGGGGTTCCAGCGACGCGGCGAGGGGCTCGCCGCGCTCGGCTACGCGAACCGCTCGCAGGAGGGCTACTTCCCCGCCCCGCCGAACGACACCCTCAGCGACCTGCGGGCCACGATGGTGCTCGTGCTCGAGGCGCTCGGCATCCGCACCGAGAGCCACCACCACGAGGTCGGCGGGCCCGGCCAGGGCGAGATCGACCTGCGCTTCCTCCCGCTGCTGGAGATGGCCGACGCGCTGCAGCTGCACAAGTACGTGGTCAAGAACACGGCCAAGCAGGCGGGCAAGGCCGCGACGTTCCTGCCCAAGCCGATCTTCGAGGAGAACGGCTCGGGCATGCACGTCCACCAGTCGCTGTGGAAGGGCGGCGAGCCGCTGATGCACTCGGCGGACGGCTACGGGCTGCTGTCGCCCCTGGCCCTGCACTACGCGGCCGGGCTGCTCGAGCACGCGGCGGCGCTGCTGGCGTTCTGCGCGCCGTCGACGAACTCCTACCGCCGGCTGGTCCCCGGCTACGAGGCCCCCGTGCTGCTCAAGCACTCGCAGCGCAACCGCTCGGCCGCCGTGCGCATCCCGATGTACTTCTCGGCGCCGAAGGCCAAGCGGCTCGAGTTCCGCCCGCCCGACCCGCTCGCCAACCCCTACCTCGCGTTCCCGGCGATGCTGATGGCGGGGCTGGACGGGATCGAGCGGAAGCTCGACCCCGGCGAGCCGATCGACCGCAACCTCTACGAGCTCCCGCCCGAGCAGCTCGCGGACATCCCCACCGTCCCGACCTCGCTCGACGACGCCCTCGACGCGCTCGAGGCCGACCACGCGTTCCTCACCCGCGGCGGAGTGTTCACCGACGACCTGATCGCCACCTACATCGAGTTCCGGCGCGAGCAGTCCGACCGGGTGAAGATCCGCCCGCACCCGTACGAGTTCCCGATGTACTTCGACGGCTAGTGGTCGTCCTCGTAAATACGGCCCGACTCTCGTGGTCGAGGATCGAGCCTGGGGCCGCCCACGACAATAAATATTATTCGTGGTGGCTCCAGGCGAAGGTCATCGGCCGCGAGAGGCGTGGCGTATTTCCGGGGCGGCCACTAGCGAGCTCGCGCTCGCCGATCCCGACCGCGCGCACGGCGGCCGGCCCGTCCACGACCCGCACCGGCAGCGGGGCGCGGTCCAGCCACCGCTCGAGGCGTGCCGCGTCGCCGGCGACCTCGATCCAGGTGATGCCTCCGGCGTCGCCTCCGCTGCCCGGATCGGGGACCCCGGGATCGCGGCTGATGAAGAACGGCAGGAACGGCTCGTGCATCGCTTCCGAGAGGCCGGTCAGGCGGGCGCTCAGCCCCTCGCGCCTGATCGTGGTGATCGCCGTGCCGAGCCGGCGCGCGACCACATCGACGTCGGTGACGGCGACGACCCAGCCGAGCAGGCCGTCGCCGCCCCGCGCGAGGCGCGTCATGACACCGCGACCGAAATCCGAGCCGGCCGCCTCCTCCGCATCGGCCACCGCCACGAGCTCGAGATAACCGGGGCCGAGCGGCACGATCCGGTTGTGCGTCCCGAGCCCCTCGTGGCGACCGCCGGCCCGGGCCGCGAGCCCGAGCTCGCGTTCGACGCGGGCGCCCGCCGCGTCGAGGTCGGCGGCCGCGTAGATCACGTGGTCGACCCGCACGGCTCCCGACGCTACCGGGGCCGGCCGCTCGCTCCGGAGCGGCGCTCGAGGTCGAGCTCGATGCCGTCGAGGAGGATCTGCAGGCCGCGCTCGAAGCGGCGCTCGCCGGCGGCCCACTGCGAGGCAGGGCTGAGCGCCTCGCGCACGTCGTCGCCCATCAGCGCCTGCAGGTGCGGGAACTCCCCGGTCGCGAGCTGGGCCTCGAAGTACGCGAGCCGCGCGTCGAGGCGCCGCTTGGGCGCGTCGTCCTCACCGAAGATCGCGCCCTCGTGGGTGCGGACCACGAACCCGAACACGTAGTCGTCGATGAGCGCGACGAGCTCGAACTGCCCGTCGCGGTCGAGGCCGGTGCGCGAGGCGACCGTCATCGACTGCTCGATGTGGCGCAGGGCGTTGGGGCTCGCGGCCCCTTCGTTGCCCTCGCCGATGTGCTCGAGCACCCACGGATGGCGGGAGAAGATGGCGCGCGTGCGACGCGCGAGCTCGGCGAACCCCTCGCGCCAGCCGTCGGGCACCTCGTCGTCGGGGATCAGCAGCTCGCCCATGATCGCGTCGCCCATGAGCTCCACCAGCTCGTCCTTGTTGCGCACGTAGTGGTAGAGGGTCATCGTGCCGGCGCCGAGCTCGGCGGCGACGCGGCGCATCGAGACGGCCTCGAACCCCTCCGCGTCCGCGATCCGCAGGGCCGCCGCCGCGATGCCCTCGCGGCTGTGCCCGGGCCTGCGCTCCCCCGGCGCCGGACGCGCCCAGATCGGCTGCCCGTCGGTCATCTCCCGGCCCGGCCTTGACATCTGGTACAGCGTACTACTACCCTCGTCGTACGATGCACGATCATCTCATACAACGTACGACGACGTGGCCGGCGACCGGGACCGCGGCGCCCGCCCGGACCGCGGCGGCGCCCGCCGCGATCCGCCGAGCCCGGGATCGCCGCCGAGGGCCTCGGCAAGCGCTTCGGCGACCTGTGGGCCCTGCGCGACCTCGACCTCCACGTCCCCGCCGGATCGGTCCTCGGGCTGCTCGGGCACAACGGCGCCGGCAAGACCACGGCCGTGCGCATCCTCACCACGCTGGCGCTCCCGACCACCGGGAGCGCGCGCGTCGTCGGCCTCGACGTCGTCGGGCAGGCGCGCGAGGTCCGCGCGCGGGTCGGCCTCGCCGCCCAGGCGGCGACCGTCGACGGGCTGCTGAGCGCCCGCAAGAACCTCGAGCTCGTCGGGCGGCTCTACCACCTGCCCCGCGCGGTGGCGCGGCAGCGGGCGGACGAGCTGCTCGAGCGGCTCGGCCTCGCCGGCGACGCGGACCGCCTGGTCAAGACGTTCTCCGGCGGCATGCGTCGCCGGCTCGACCTGGCCGCGACGCTGGTCGCCACCCCGCCGGTGCTGTTCCTCGACGAGCCGACGACCGGCCTGGACCCGCAGAGCCGCAACGACCTGTGGGCGCTGCTGCGCGAGCTGGTCCGCGACGGCACGACGCTCCTGCTCACGACCCAGTACCTCGAGGAGGCCGACCGGCTCGCCGACGACATCGTGGTCCTCGACCACGGGCGCGTCGCGGCGTCCGGCTCCCCCGCCGAGCTCAAGGCGCGGATCGGCGGCGAGCGGATCGACGTCGCGGTCGCGACGGCCGAGCACCTGCCCGCCGGCGAGGCGGCGCTCGCGCCGTTCGCCGAGGGCCCGGCGTCGAGCGACCCCGACGCCCGCGTCGTCACCGTGCCCGTCCGGCCCGGCACGCCGTTCATCGAGGTCGTGCGCGCCCTCGACGCGGCCGGCGTCGCCGCCACCGACGTCCACCGCCGCCGGCCGACCTTGGACGACGTGTTCCTGACCCTGACCGCGACCCGCCGCGAGGCCCTGAGCGAGGCCGCATGACGACCACATCCTCCCCCGCCCCCGCGGCCGTGCGCGCGCGGTGGCTGATCTCCGACAGCCTGGCGCTCGCCAGGCGCAACCTCGAGCACGTCCGCCAGATCCCAGAGAAGCTGCTCGACGTGACGCTGCAGCCGATCATGTTCGTGCTGCTGTTCGCGTTCGTCTTCGGCGGCGTCATCGCCATCCCGGGCGGCGACTTCGACGACTACCTGATCGGCGGGATCCTCGTGCAGACGCTGGCGTTCGGGATGATGGGCCCCGGTACGTCGATCGCCACCGACCTCGGCGAGGGCATCGTCGACCGCTTCCGCTCGCTCCCCACGTCGCGGTCGGCGTACCTGCTCGGGCACTTCCTCGCCGAGCTGGGCGCGGCGATGGTCGGGCTCGTGGTCCTCGTGGCCACCGGGCTCGCGATCGGCTGGCGCATCGACGCGGGCGTCGGCGACGCGGTGGGCGGCTTCGCGCTCCTCGTGCTCTTCGCGGCGGCGATGATCGCCGTGGGCACGGTGATCGGCGTGATCGCCCGCACGCCCGACGCGGTGCAGGGCCTCGTGTTCATGACCGTGTTCCCGCTCACGTTCCTGTCCAACGCGTTCGTGCCGGCCGCGAGCCTGCCCGACGGGCTCCAGCAGATCGCGGAGTACAACCCGGTCAGCGCGGTCGCGGCGGCGGTGCGCACGCTGTTCGGCAACCCGACCGCGATACCGGCGGACGCGCCGTGGCCGCTGCTGCACCCGGTGACCGCCGCGGTGCTGTGGTCGGTCGCCTTCCTCGCGGTCGCCGCGCCGCTGTGCGTCTGGCGGTTCCGCCGGCGGACGACGGAGTAGCCGAAGCCCTGCCTACGCGGAGCGCGCGGCCTGGTCGTCGGAGCCGCGCCGCTCCTCGTCGGGCGCGACGGTCACGAGCGTGGGCTTGACGCCGCGCTCGATCGTCTCCTTGGTCACGACGCACTTCTTGACGTCGCGGCGGGAGGGCAGCTCGAACTGGACCTCGAGGAGGACCTCCTCGATGATCGAGCGCAGGCCGCGGGCGCCGGTCTCGCGCTCGAGCGCCTTGTTGGCCACCGCCTTCAGCGCGTCGTCGGAGAACACCAGCTCGATCCCGTCGAAGCCGAAGAAGCGCTGGAACTGCTTGACGATCGCGTTGCGCGGCTCGGTGAGGATCGTGATCAGGTCGTCGCGGGAGAGCTGGTGGACGGCGGAGGTCACCGGCAGGCGGCCGATGAACTCGGGGATCAGCCCGTACTGCATGAGGTCCTCGGGCAGGCAGACCTCGAAGAGCTCGCCGGTGTCCTTGTTGGACTTCGAGGCGATCGAGGCGCCGAAGCCGACGCCCTTGTGGCCGATGCGCCGCTCGATGACCTTGTCGAGGTTGGCGAACGCGCCGCCGCAGACGAACAGGATGTTCGTCGTGTCGATGGAGAGGAACTCCTGGTGCGGGTGCTTGCGGCCGCCCTGGGGCGGGACGCTCGCGGTGGTGCCCTCGAGGATCTTCAGCAGCGCCTGCTGGACGCCCTCGCCGCTGACGTCGCGCGTGATCGACGGGTTGTCGGCCTTGCGGGCGATCTTGTCGACCTCGTCGATGTAGATGATCCCGGTCTCGGCCTTCTTGACGTCGTAGTCGGCGGCCTGGATGAGCTTGAGGAGGATGTTCTCGACGTCCTCGCCGACGTAGCCGGCCTCCGTGAGCGCGGTGGCGTCGGCGATCGCGAAGGGGACGTTGAGGATGCGCGCCAGGGTCTGGGCAAGGAGCGTCTTGCCGCAGCCGGTCGGCCCCAGCAGCAGGATGTTGGACTTCTGCAGCTCGATCTCGGCGTCGTCGGGCTGCGAGGACATCTGCACGCGCTTGTAGTGGTTGTAGACCGCCACCGACAGCGTGCGCTTGGCCTGCTCCTGCCCGACCACGTACTCGTTGAGGACGTCGTAGATCTCGCGCGGCTTCGGGAGGTTGTCGATGTCGAAGCTCGGCGGGGCGGTGAGCTCCTCGTCGATGATCTCGTTGCAGAGATCGATGCACTCGTCGCAGATGTAGACGCCGGGGCCGGCGATGAGCTTCTTGACCTGCCGCTGCGACTTGCCGCAGAAGGAGCAGAGGAGCTGTTCGTTGGAGTCGGTCGGGCGTGCCATGGTCTCCCCCCAGTAACGGCGCGCGTGGCCCCGAGCTAGTGCTCGGAGATCACGCGATCGATGATGCCGTACTCCTTTGCTTCCTCGGAGCTCATGAAGTAGTCGCGCTCGGTGTCGGTGCGCACCTTCTCGATGTCCTGCCCGGAATGCTGGGCGATGATCTCGTCCAGCCGGCGCCGGAGCTCGATGACCTCGCGCGCGTGGATCTCGATGTCGGTCGCCTGGCCCTGGAAGCCCGAGGACACCTGGTGGATGAGGATCTTGGCGTTCGGCAGTGCCATACGCTTCCCGTGGGCGCCGCCCGCCAGCAGCAGCGCGCCCATCGACATCGCGATGCCGACGCAGATGGTCTGCACGTCCGGCTTGATGAACTGCATCGTGTCGTAGATCGCGAGGCCGCTGTACACGGAGCCGCCGGGCGAGTTGATGTACACCGAGATGTCCTTGTCGGGATCCTCGGACTCGAGGTGCAGCAGCTGCGCCACGATGAGGTTCGCGATCTGGTCGTCGACCGGGGTCCCGAGGAAGACAATCCGCTCGTTGAGCAGACGGGAATAGATGTCGAACGCGCGCTCCCCGCGGGAGGTCTGCTCGACGACCATCGGTACGAGTGGGCTCACGGTCCTCGCTTCGTTTCGCTTGTGGCGCTCGATTCCTTCTTGCGAGCGAACGGCCCGCGGCCGCCTTCCCGGGGCGCGAGTCTAGCAATCGCTCAAGGCCGCTCCGGCAGGGTCTCCACCCCATCCGGTGAGGCTGTCAGGCGAGTCCCTCCGCAGTGCCGGAGGAGGCCGGCGAGGGGCCGCCGGCCGGGGCGAGGACGAGCGCCGCCTGGTCGGCGAGGAGCTCGAGCGCGTTGGCGGTGGCGGCCGGCAGGCGGGCCACCGGCGAGCGCCATGCGAGGGCGAAGACGGCGAGCGTACCGGCGGGCCCGCCGACCGGTAGATAGAGCGCCGAGCGCGCCCCCAGCCGCGCGACCAGGTCCGGCGCGGGCACCGCGTGGCGGCCCGCGTGCGGCACGAAGATCCGCCGCCCCGACCGGAACGCCGCGGCGGCGCCGGAGGGCCGGCCCTCGAGGCTCACCTCGGGCGCGGGGCCGTCCCAGCCGACGGCGTGCCCCGCCCGCAGCGCGGTGCCGCCCTGGCAGGGCTCCCACAGCAGCACCGCGTCGGCGCCCGCCACGTCGCGGACCGCGGCGCACAGCGCGGCGGGCCCCGGCGCGGCCGCCACCTCGCGGCTGGCCCGGGCGAGCGCGCCGAGCGTCTCCGCGGCCTCGAGCGCCCCGCGCTCGGCGAGCCGCCGCCCGACCAGCTCGGCCAGCCGTCCGCGCATCCCCTCCACGAGCTCCTCGAGCTCCGGCCCGGGCTCGAGGCGCCGTGGGCCCCACAGCTCGACCACGCCCACCACGCGCTCGCCCGCGATCAGCGGGAACGCGACCGCTCCGCGCAGCCCGGCCGCGCGCGCCGGCTCCTGCCGGATGATCCCGGTGTGGGCGTCGACGTCCGGGACGACCTCGGTGTCGCCGCGCTCCCACACCCGCCCGGGCAGCCCCACCCCGGGGGCGATGCGCATGCCGCGGCTGGCGCCCACGAGCGGCGCGGAGCGCCCCGGCGCCGCCTCCCAGACGCTGTGGCACTCGAGCAGGCGACCGTCGTCGTCGGCCAGCCACGCGATCCCGACGGTGAGGCCGAGGCGCTCGCCGAGCATCCGCAGCCCGGCCTCCACGATCTCCGAGAGCGTGCCGCCGGAGGACAGCTCGGCGGCGGGTCCGCCGCCGGGGACCGCCGGCTCGGCCTCCCCCGGGCGCGCCCGGGCGAGCGCGGCCCGCTCGGCGAGCCAGCCCGCGATCGCCACGGCGGGCATCGGGCGGGCGAACAGGTAGCCCTGGCCGAGATGGCAGCCGAGGCCGGCCAGCACGGGGACGTCGGTGAGCTCCTCGACCCCCTCGGCCACCACCCGGTGGCCGAGGCGGCGGCCGAGGTCGGCGATCAGCCCGAGCACCCCGAGGTCGGCCCCGCCGCGCAGGTCGGCGACGAACGAGCGGTCGATCTTGACCTCCTCGATCGGGAGCCGCTGGAGCCGCGCGAGCGACGAGTAGCCGGTGCCGAAGTCGTCGAGCGCGAGCGAGACGCCGAGCGCGCGCAGGCTGCCGAGGATCTCGAGCGCGCGGTCGGGCTCGTGCATGATCGCGCTCTCCGTGATCTCGAGGCAGACCCGCGCGGGCGCCACGCCGGTGGCCCGCAGCGCGTCGCGCACGTCGTCGATCAGGGCGGTGGTGCGCACGCTCGGGGCGGCGACGTTGACCGACACGGTGAGGCCATGCCCGGCCGCCTCCCAATCGCGCGCCCGCGCGAGGGCCTGGTCGAGGATCGACCGCGTGAGCGGCCTGATCAGCTCGCCGCCCTCAGCCAGCGGGATGAAGTCCCGCGGCGGGAGCTCGCCGTGCTCGGGGTGATGCCAGCGCGCGAGGGCCTCGACGCCCACGGCCGCGCCGGTGGCGAGGTCGACCTGCGGCTGGAAGTGGGCCACGAGCTCGCCGTGGGCGATGGCGCGCTCGAGGTCGGCCGCGTCAGGCGGCGGGGTCTGGGATCGCGGTCGGACTCCCATCGGCACGAGCGGGTGGGGCTGTGAGCTCGCCGGGCGCCCGCTGGACGACCGGTCGATGACGACCTAGGACCCGGGGGTCCAGAGCCGCCCGGCGGCGGGCTCCTGCGCGCCCTCCTTGTCCTTGCCGGGCGTCCAGAGCTTGTCGCGGGCCTGGGCCTGCTCGATGGAGATCGGCTTCGCCGACTCGGCGACCAGGTCGAGCGCCTTGCGCTGCGCGAGGTCGGCCTTGAGCTGGTCGAGACGGCCCGCGGACTCCAGGCGGTCGAGCAGCTTCTTGGGCGACGTCTGCTCGCCGGGGGCGGCGCGCTCGACGGCCTCGAGCACCTCCTCCTCGGTGGGCTCGATGCCCTCGGCCTCGACGATCGCGGCGAGCACGGCCTCGCGCCGCAGCGCCTGGCCGGCGTCCTCCTTGCCCTCCTCGACGATCTCCTCCTCGGACTTGCCCGCGATCTGGAGGTAGGCGTCCTTGGAGATGCCCTGGTGGCCGAGGGAGTGGACCATCTGGTCGAAGAGCTCGTGGGCCCGGGCCTCGACGAGCGCGTCGGGGACGTCGACGGTGGCGGCGTCGACCGCGGCGTCCAGCGCGACCTGGCGGAACTCGGCCTCGATCTCCGCGCTCTGGGTCTCGGCGAGCCGCTCGCGGATGTCCTCGCGCAGCTCGTCCAGCGTGTCGAAGCCGGCCTCCGCGGCCAGCTCGTCGTCGACCTCGGGCAGCTCCTTGACCTTGACCTCCTTGACCGTGACCGCGAACTCGGCGGTGTTCCCGGCCAGCTCGGTCGCCCCGTAGTCGTCGGGGAAGGTGATGGTGACCGTGCGCTCCTCGCCGGCGGAGGCGCCCACGAGCTGCTCCTCGAAGCCCGGGACGAGGCGCTCGGAGCCGAGCTCGACCATCTGGTCGCGGCCCTCGCCCCCGGCGAACGGCGTGCCGTCGAGGCTGCCGGCGTAGTCGATGACCACGAAGTCGCCGGTGGCCGCCGGACGGTCGGCGGTCTCGAGCTTGGCGGTGCGCTCGCGCAGGCGGTCGACCTCGGCGGCGATCTGCTCGTCGGTGACGTCGGCCGAGCGCCTGCCGACCTCGAGGTCGCGGTAGGAGCCGAGCACCGCCACCGGGCGCACGCCGATCTCGATCGAGAAGCGCAGCGGCTCGCCCTCGGCGGGCAGGTCGCCGAGGTCGAGGGAGGGCTCCCCGACCGGCGCGATGTTCGCGTTGTCGATCGCGGCCGTATACCAGGCGCCGATCGACCCGCGGACGGCCTCGTCCAGCACGGCGTCGCGGCCGACCCGCTTGATGATCACGGGCGGCGGGACCTTGCCCTTGCGGAAGCCGGGGACGCGTAGATCGCGGCCGAGCGCGCGGGCCGCCTGGGCGACGCGCTTCTCGACCTCGTCCGCCGGGACCTCGGCCTGGACGCGGACGCGCGACTCGGGCAGCTCGGTGACGGTGGTGCTGACGGGGGAGGCCATGGCGGCGGTGAACGATAGCGTCGCGCCGCATGGCCCCGCCGCCCCGCCCCGGTCCCGCCGCGCGCGCCGCCGCGTGGCTCGTGTGCGGGCCGCTCGGGCACCTGGTGGCCGGCGTCGTCGACTGGGCGGCGCTGCTCGCCGCGCTGGCCCGGCGACGGTGGTCGCGGAACTGACGCGACGTCGATGAAATCGCACGGGGTGGCGCCCCGGCGCTCAACCACAGCGGTCCCCGGCCGATCACCGGAGGCGACCCGACTCCTCCCCCCTCCTCCATGGACCGCCTACGAAACCTTCCCCTCGCAGCCCGCCTCGGGCTCGGCTTCGGCGCTCTCGCCGTAGGCCTGATCGTCGTCGCCTTCGCGGCGATCTCGTCCCTCGGCAGCGTCGACAGCCGCGTCGAGACCATCGCCGAGCGCAGCACCAAGGCCGTCGCCCTGTCCTCGGCGATCACCGCCCGGGCGCTCACGACCGGCCATGAGGTCGCCCAGCACCTCTACGTCTTCGACGGCGACCTCGATGCCCAGGACGACCTCCAGCGCACGATCCTGGCTGCGAACAGGCGCAACGACGCCGACTCCGCCCAGCTCGAGCGGCTGCTCGCGGGCACCCCGCAGGCCGCGCAGGCCGAGGCGTTCGGCGAGGCGCGCGCCACGTTCCAGGAGCTCGCCGCCGAGCTGGCCAAGCGCTCGCGGGCGGAGACGGTCGCCAAGTCCGAGGAGCGCGCCGGATCGCGCGACGTCTACGTCGGGCGCTTCGTCGCCGCCTCCGACGCCGTGCAGAGCGCCGGCGCGAAGACGCAGTCCGCGCTCGACGCGGACGCCGCCGCCGACGCCGGCGCGGCCGGCGCCACCGCCGACTCCGGCAAGCGCACGATCGTGCTCGTGGCCCTGGCCGCGCTGCTGGTCGCCATCGGGCTCGCCGTGTGGATCACCCGCAGCGTCACGCGCCCCGTCGCGCTCATCGGCGAGCGGATGCGCAGCCTCGACGAGCATTGCCTGCAGGACCTCACCCGCGCGCTCAACGAGCTCGCCGACGGCGACCTCACCCGCGAGGTGGTCCCCGTCACCGAGCCCGTCACCGGCCTCGGCGACGACGAGCTCGGCCGGCTCGCCGCCACGTTCAACGGGATGCTGGCCAAGACACAGGCGAGCATCGAGTCCTACAACAACGCCCGCGCGCGCCTGTCGACCATGATCAGCGCCGTGACCGGCAACGCCGGCACGGTGGCGGCCGCCTCCCAGCAGATGGCGTCGACCTCCGAGGAGGCCGGCAAGGCCGTCGGCGAGATCGCCTCCGCGGTCGGCGACGTCGCGCAGGGCGCCGAGCGCCAGGTGCGCATGGTCGAGTCCGCGCGCGGCGCCGCCGAGGAGTCCGCGCGGGCCGCGGCCGCGTCGGCCGACAGCGCGCAGCAGACCGCCGAGGTCGCCGCGCGGGCCCGCGCCGCCGCCCAGGAGGGCGTCGACGCCGCCGAGCATGCCTCCGGCGCGATCCAGCAGGTCGCGGCCTCGAGCCAGCAGGTCAGCACCGCCATCCAGGGCCTGGCCGGCAAGTCCGAGGAGATCGGCACGATCGTGGACACGATCACGCGGATCGCGGGTCAGACGAACCTCCTGGCGCTCAACGCGGCGATCGAGGCCGCGCGCGCCGGCGAGCAGGGCCGCGGGTTCGCGGTCGTCGCCGAGGAGGTGCGCAAGCTCGCCGAGGGCAGCCAGGAGGCCGCCGCGGAGATCGCCGCGCTCGTCGAGCAGATCCAGGCCGAGACCCAGAACGTGGTCTCCGTCGTCGAGGACGGCGCGCAGCGCACGGCCGACGGCGTCGCCACGGTCGAGACCACGCGCGAGGCGTTCCTGCACATCGGCGGATCGGTCGAGGAGATGACCGAGCGGGTCACGGAGATCGCCGCGAGCGTGCAGCAGATCTCCGCCGATGCCGGGCGCGTGCAGACCGACATCGGCGAGGTCGCCGCGGTCGCCGAGCAGTCCTCCGCGTCGGCCGAGCAGGTCTCCGCCTCCACGCAGCAGACCAGCGCCTCCACGCAGGAGATCGCGGCCTCCGCGCAGGAGCTCGCCCGGACCGCCGAGGACCTCGAGCGCCTCGTCGGCCAGTTCAAGGTCGCCGCCTGACGACCCTCCGCCCGCGTGCACCCGCCCGCCCGCGCCACGCCGCGCGGGCCGGCGGGGCGGGCCGGGCCGCATCCCTTGTCCGCCGACGGACGCGTTCCCGCTCAACTCTGGGCCGGGGAGGCCGATGAAGCGGGCGAGGCGGCGCGCCTGATCCACGCGCACCACTTCCGCCTGAACCGATTCCGGAGCCCTCGAATGTCCGACGCCACCGTCCCGACCCACCAGCTCGTCGTGTTCTCCCTCGGCCGCGAGGAGTACGCCGCCCCGATCACCCGGGTGCAGGAGATCATCGACTGGACCGAGCCCCGCACCGTGAGCTCGGACGTGCCGTGGATGCGGGGCGTGATCAGCCTGCGCGGCAAGATCATCCCGGTCTGCGACCTCGGCGCCCGGCTCGGCATCGGCGCGACGGCCGGTGGCGGCAAGATCGTGATCGTCGACGCCGGCGGCGACCAGGCCGGCGTGATCGTCGACGAGGTCACCGAGGTGCTCACGGTGGCCGAGACGCAGCTCGAGGACATCGCGGTCGCCGACGAGGAGCTCGTCCAGGGGATCGCCAAGGTCGACGACCGCCTGATCGTCCTGCTCAACCTCGACGGCGTGTTCGCGGCCACCGCGCAAGGGACCCCCGCCGTGGCGCCGCCCGCGGCCGCCCCCGCCGTCCCGACCCTTCCGGCCTCTGCGCGGACCTCCGCCACGGTCTAGCGCCCGATGTCCACCGCTCCCCGCATCGTCGTGGCCGACGACTCGGCGCTCATGCGCCGGGTGGTCGCGTCGAACCTCCGCGGCGCCGGCTTCGAGATCGCCGGCGAGGCCGCCGACGGCGACGAGGCGCTCGCGCTCTGCCGCGAGCTGCGGCCCGACGCCATGACGCTCGACCTCACCATGCCGGGCCGCGACGGCCTCGGGGTGCTGCGCGAGCTGGGCGAGCACGGGCCCTCGGTGCCCACCGTCGTCGTCTCCGCCTTCTCGCCCCGCCACGGCGCCCGCGCGGTCGACGCGCTCGGCCTCGGGGCGTTCGAGCTGGTCGCCAAGCCCGGCGGCCCGAGCGGGATCGCCGCCTTCGGCGAGGAGCTGTGCTCCAAGGTGCGCGCCGCCGTCGCGACGTCCGGCCGCGCGCCGCGCTCGGCCCCCGAGCGCCCGGCCGCGCCTGCGCCCGCGCCCGCGGGAGGGGCGGGCGGGGCCCCATCCCGCGCCGCCGCCGCGCTGCGGGCGGCCGCCGGCCCGGCCGTCGCCGAGCGCCTCGTGCTCATCGCCTCCTCCACCGGCGGGCCGCGCGCGCTCGGCGAGCTCGTGCCCGCGCTGCCGGCCCCGCTGGGCGCGGCCGTGGCGATCGTCCAGCACATGCCGGCCGGGTTCACCGCGTCGCTGGCCGCCCGCCTCGACGCCGCCTCGTCGCTGACGGTGCGCGAGGCCGCCGACGGCGCGCGCCTCGAGCCCGACACCGCCCTGCTGGCGGCCGGCGGCCTGCACCTGCGCGTCGACGAGCGCCGCGCCCGCCTCAGCGACGAAGCGGAGATCGGCGGCCTGCGGCCGCGCGCCGACCTCACCATCGCCGACGCCGCGCGGGCCTTCGGCGCCCGCCTGCTGCTCGTGGTGCTGACGGGGATGGGCCGCGACGGCACGGCCGGCGCCGAGGAGGTCCGCCGCCACGGCGGCCGCGTCCTCGTCGAGGCGGAGTCCACCTGCACCGTCTACGGGATGCCGCGCGCGGTGGCCGACGCCGGCCTCGCCGACGCGGTGCTGCCGCTCGACGAGCTGCCCGGAGCGATCGTGCGCGAGCTGGCCGCCGGGACCGGCCGCGGTCCGGTCGCCGGCGCCCTCGCGGGAGCCCGTCGATGAGCGCGCTCCGCTCCGCTCCGGCCGCTGCGCGGCTCGCCGTCCCCGTCGACGACTACCCGGCGTTCTGCGCGGGCGTCCAGCGCCTGTGCGGCGTCGACCTCGCCCAGTACAAGCGCGGCCAGATGGAGCGGCGCATCCGCTCGTTCGCGCAGCGGCGCGGCGTCGAGGACCTCCCGACCTACCTCGCGAGCCTGCAGCGCGACCGCGGCGAGCTCGACGAGTTCCTCGACCGCGTGACGATCAACGTCTCCCAGCTGTGGCGCAACCCGGAGCAGTGGACGGCGCTGCAGCGCGACGTCATCCCCGAGCTCGCCCGCGGCGGCCGCCTGCGCGCCTGGAGCGCCGGCTGCTCCTACGGCGCCGAGGCCTACACGCTGGCGGCGACGTTCGCCGAGGCGGCACCGGGCGTGCGCGCCCAGATCGCCGGTACGGACATCGACCGCCGCATGGTCGCCCGCGCCCGCGAGGGGCACTTCAGCGCCGAGGACGCCCGCACCGCGCCCAAGGCCGCCCTCCAGCGCTGGTTCGAGCGCGACGGCGACGGCTGGTCGGCGGGCCCCGAGATCCGCCGCAGCGTGCGCTTCGAGACCGGTGACCTGCTGCGCATGCGCTTCCCGCGCGAGGCCTTCGACCTCGTCCTGTGCCGCAACACCGTCATCTACTTCACCGAGGAGGTGCGCAACGAGCTGCACGCGCGCCTCGTCGGGGCCCTGCGCCCCGGCGGGTACCTCGTGATCGGCTCCACCGAGCGCGTCGCCGAGCCGCGCGCGCTGGGCCTGGAGAGCACCCGCCCCTTCACCTACCGCAAGGCCTGATGGACGCTTCCGACTACCTCCCCCTCTTCCTCGCCGAGTCCGAGGAGCACCTCCAGGCCCTGAACCTCGCCGTCGTGCGCATCGAGGAGCAACCCGACGACCGCGAGACGATCAACGAGATCTTCCGCATCGCGCACTCGATGAAGGGCATGAGCGCGACGATGGGCTTCGAGGGCATGGCGGCCCTCACCCACGAGATGGAGGACGTCTTCGAGCTGCTGCGCCAGCGCGAGCGCGGGCTCGGCCGCACGGCCATCGACGTCCTGCTGCAGTGCCTCGACGCGCTGTCGGGCGCCGTGGAGTCGATCGCCGCCGACGGCCAGGAGCGCCTCGACCCGGCCCCGCTGCGGGAGCAGCTCCAGGGCCTCGTGCGCCGGCGCAGCCCCGAGCAGCAGGCCGCCCTGGCCGGCACGACCGACCGCGTCCTGCGCCGCCGCGCCGCCGGGCGGCCGCTGACCCCGGTCGTCGTGCACCTCGACGACGAGGTGGCGATGCCGGCCGTGCGCGCGTTCATGGCCCTGGGCGTCCTCGCCGACTGCGGCGAGCTGGTCGGCTCGCGCCCGGACGAGGCCACGGTGGAGACCTTCGAGGGCCGTCGCATCGAGGCCTGGCTCGCGGACGCGCACGACGCGGCCGCGATCGACGCCGCCGTCCGCGCGGTGGGCGACATCGCCGCGGTCGAGGTCGGTGACGCGGCCCCGCTCGACGACGGGGCGCCCGCGGCCGCCGCCGCGATGGCGGCCGCGGTGGCCGCCGCCGAGCCCGCGCCCGCCGAGCCCGCCACGGAGCCGGCGCCGGCCGCCGCCGCGGGGTCGGGCGGGCCCGGTCATCACCGCTCCGCCGGCACCGTGCGCGTCGACGCCGAGCGGCTCGACGCCCTCATGCACCACATGGGCGAGCTGGTCGTGCAGCGCACGCTGGTCGAGTCCCTCGTCGCCCAGGCCACGGTCCCCGGGCTCAGCGAGGCGATGGGCGACCTCACCCGCATCTCCCAGTCGCTGCAGGCGATGGTGATGCAGGTCCGCATGATGCCGGTCGAGGCCGTGTTCCTGCGCTTCCCGCGGCTCGTGCGCGATCTGTCCTCCAAGCTCGGAAAGCAGGTGGAGCTCACGCTCGTCGGCGCCGAGACCGAGCTCGACCGCACGGTGATCGACGCGCTCGGCGACCCGCTCGTCCACCTCGTCCGCAACGCGCTCGACCACGGCCTCGAGTGGCCCGAGGAGCGGATCGCGGGCGGCAAGCCCGAGACCGGCGCGCTCGAGATCTCCGCCGTCCAGGCGGGCGGCAACGTGATCATCGGCGTGCGCGACGACGGCCGCGGCGTCGACGCCGAGCGCGTCGCCGCCAAGGCGGTGGAGCGCGGGCTGATCACCCCCGAGCAGGCCGCCGCCATCGACACGACGCGCGCGACCGAGCTGCTCTTCGCCCCCGGGTTCTCCACGGTCGACCAGACGAGCGACATCTCCGGCCGCGGCGTCGGCATGGACGCCGTGCGGGCCGCGGTCCGCGGGCTGGGCGGCGACGTCACGCTGCACTCCGAGCCCGGTCGGGGTACCACCGCCCAGATCCGGCTGCCGCTTACCCTGGCCATCGTCAACGCCCTGCTGATCGAGACCTCAGACCGCCCCCTGGCCATCCCCCTCGACCGCGTGGAGACCACGCTCGCGCTCGCCGACCACCCCGTACGCTCGGCCGCCGGCCGGCAGATGCTCGTCCTGCGCGACCGGGTGCTGCCGCTGCTCGACGCGGGCGCGGCGGTGGAGGGCGACGGCTGCCGCGCCGGCGCCTTCGCGGTCGTCGTGCGGGGGCCCCGGGGCTCGATCGCGCTGGTCGTCGACCGGCTCGTCGGCCAGCGCGAGCTGGTCACCCGGCCGCTTCCGGCTCAAGTCGGCGGCAAGACTGCCGTTTCAAGTGGTGCGGTGCTCGCGGACGGACGGATCGCCCTGATCGTCGACTGCGACGCGCTGCCGAGCGACGCGCCCGCCGTCGCGACGACCCCGACCCCGGCGCTGGTGTGAGAAAGGGCACGAACACGTGAGCGGCTACACGGATCTGCAACTCGACGCGCTGCGCGAGCTGGCCAACATCGGCTCCGGCACCGCCGGCACGGCGCTGTCGGGGATGATCGGGCGCGCGATCGACGTGTCGGTCCCGCAGGCGCTCGCGCTCCCGCTGCCCGACGCCGTCGACGCGGTGGGCGACCCCGGGCAGGACGTCACCGGCATCGTGTTGCCGGTGATCGGGGACGTGGAGGCCATCGTGCTGATGCTCTTCGACGCCGCCGACGAGGCGTGCCTGTGCGGCCTGCTGGGCGTGGAGCCCGCCGGCGAGCTCGGCCGCTCGGCGATGAGCGAGATCGGCAACATCCTCTCCGCCTCCTACGTGCGCGCCTTCGGCGCCATGACCGGCCTCGAGCTCGAGCCCGAGCCGCCGATCCTCCTGCACGACATGCGCGGCGCCATCGTCGCCTCCGCGCTCGCCCCCACCAGCGGCGGCGCCGGCGTGGCCCTGCTGCTGGACTCCGACCTTCGCATCGAGGGCGAGCACTGCAACTTCACCTTCCTGCTGCTGCCGACGGCCGCGGGCGTCGACGAGCTCCTGCTGCGCCTCGGGGTGGCGGGCTGACGCCATGGACGAGCTGATGATCCGCATGGGCGAGCTGGCCACCTCCACCGACCCCGGCGCGGTGCTCGCCGCGATCGGTCTGGGGTCCTGCGTCGGCCTGGCGCTGATCGACCGCGGCGCGGGCGTCGCGGGCCTGGCCCACATCATGCTGCCCGCCGACACCGGCGGCAGCGTGCAGCCCGGCAAGTTCGCCGACACCGGCGTGCCGGCGCTGATCGAGCGCATGGCCGCGCGCGGCGCGCTGCGGGTGCGCCTCGAGGCCGTGCTGGTGGGCGGCGCGCAGATGCTCGGCGCGGCCGGCAACCGGCTCGACGTCGGGGCGCGCAACGAGGCGGCCACCCGCTCGGCGCTGACGCGCGCCGGCGTGCGGATCGTGGCCGCGGAGACCGGCGGGACGGCGGGGCGCACCGTCCGCGTCCACGTCGGCCCGGGCGAGGTGAGCGTCAAGGAGGCGGGCGGCGCGGTGACCGCGCTGTGGCCGGCCTCCCCCGCGCAGATGGGAGCGGCGGCATGAGCGACGGACAGGACGGCCCCGTGAGCGACGACCGCATCGCCGCGCTCGTCGCCGCGGCCCGCGAGGGCAAGCTCGACCAGTCCGGCGGCGAGGGCCGCCGCGCGCCGGCCGTGCGGCGGATGAGCTTCACCCGCCCGACGAAGTTCAGCCACGACCTGCAGCGGCGGATCGCCCGCTCGCACGAGACGTTCTGCCGCAAGGTGGCGGGCCGCCTCGGCGCCGAGCTGCGCGTGCCGGTGGACGTCGAGGTGATCTCGATCACCCAGCACACCTGGGCCAACGCGCATTCCGAGCTGCCCCCCACGGCGGTGTGCGGCGTGCTCGAGGCGGCCGACCCCCGCACCCGCATGCTGCTGAGCTCCGAGCTGACACTCGTCGTGGGGCTGATCGAGCGCATGCTCGGCGGCGGGCTCGACACGGCCCCGCGGGAGCGCAAGCTGTCGGACATCGACTGGGCGCTGACCCGGCGGATCTTCGAGGACCTCACCGAGGACCTCTCCGCTATCTGGAAGGACGCCGCCGAGCTCGAGCTGGGCCTGGCCGGCTTCGAGTCCCAGGCCGACAGCGCCGAGCTCTCGCTGGTCTCCGAGCCGACCCTGTCGATCACCGCCGAGGTCCGCGTGGCCGCGTCGTCCTCGATCCTGACGCTGCTGATCCCCTACCGCTCGATCGAGCCGGTGGCCGAGCGGCTGACCACCAACGGGCTGCGCGACCGCGAGGGCGAGCCCGAGGCGCGCCGGCGCATGTCCGGCGCGCTGGCCGACGTCGAGGTCGAGGTCCGCGCCGAGGTCGCCGCGCTGGAGATGCCGCTGTCGGCGGTCGCCGCGCTCGCGCCCGGCGACCTGATCGAGTTCGACGTCGCCGCCTCCGAGGGCGTGACGCTGCTGGCGGGCGCCGCCCCCATCGGCTCCGCGATGCCGGGCCAGAGCGGGGGCCGCCGCGCCGTCCAGCTCACCGGCCGCGTCGAGGTGCGCGCATGAGCGCCGAGGACGTCCTCCAGCAGTTCGCCCGCTCGACGGCCGATGCCGTCGCGGGCGTCCTCGGCACCTTCTGCGGCGAGGACGTCCGCCTCGGCCAGGTGTCGGTGGTCGAGCGCGGGGTCGAGCCGCTGCGCGGCATGCCCACCCCGGGCGTCGTCGCCGAGGTCGCCTACGTCGACGGCGTCACCGGCGGCAACGCCTTCTGCCTCGGCGTGCGCGGCGCCCGCCGCCTGGCCGCCGCCATGATGGGCGCCGACCCGGCCGCCGACGTCGACGACGAGCCGCTCAACGAGCTCGAGCTCTCCGCCGTCGCCGAGGCCGCCAACCAGATGATGGCCGCGGCCGCGCAGGCCACGAGCGCCGTGCTCGGGCAGGAGATCGAGATCTCGCCGCCCACGACCCGCGCCTACGAGTCCGCCGAGACCGCGATCGAGCTGCCGGACTCCTCAGCCCACCTCACCAGCGCGTCGTTCACGCTGTTCGGCGAGCCGTGCCGGCTGGTGCAGATCGTGCCGACCGCCTTCACCGTGCGCATGACGCGCGCGCTCGACGACCGCGCGCTCGAGCTCGACGACCGCGCGGGCCGTGCCGGCGATCCCGGCGTCGCCGCCGCGGTGGCCGCCTCGCTGACCGAGGCCAAGGTCCGCCTGACCGCCGAGCTCGGCCGCTCGCGCATGCCCATGGCCCGCGCCGTCGCCATGCCCGCGGGCGCCATCGTCGAGCTCGACCGCGAGCCCGAGGACCTGATCGACGTCTACGTCAACGGCCGGCACCTGGCCCTCGGCCGGCTCGTCATCACCGACGGGGGCCGCTGGGCGGTCCGGGTCGAGCGCGTGCTCGACGCCGCCGCACCCCTGACCCATGACCCGAGAGGAGCGTGAGCCCGGCATGGCCCGAGTGCTCGTAGTGGACGACGCCGTCTTCATGCGCAAGATGGTCTCCGACGCGCTGGCCAAGGGCGGCCACGACATCGTCGGCGAGGCCGGGAACGGCCAGGAGGCGATCGAGCGCTATCAGGAGCTCAAGCCGGAGGTCACCACGCTCGACATCACGATGCCCGAGATGGACGGCATCGCGGCCCTGAAGGCGATCCTGGACCTCGACCCCGCGGCCCGCGTGATCATGTGCTCCGCGCTCGGACAGGAGAGCAAGGTGCTCGAGGCCGTCAAGGCCGGCGCGCGCGACTTCGTGGTCAAGCCGTTCCAGGCCGAGCGCGTGCTCGAGGCCGTCGGCAAGGCGCTCGCCTAGAGCGCCCGCCCGGAGGGCGCGGGTCCACTACCCTCTGAGCCCCGCCGGCCCGGGTCGGGACGTCCGTCCCCCGCCGCGCGGCTGCCCCGTCCCCACCCCCTCCATCCCGCTTGGCACAACGCGATCTCGCCGTCGACCTCGGGACGGCCAACACCCTCGTGTATGAGCGCGCGCGCGGGATCGTGGTCTCGGAGCCCTCGGTCGTCGCGGTCGACTCCGCCAACGGCGAGGTCTACGCGGTCGGCTCGGAGGCCCACCGCATGATCGGCCGCACGCCGGCGAACATCTCGGCCACGCGCCCGCTGCGCCACGGCGTGATCGCGGACTTCGAGGTCACCGAGCAGATGCTGCGCTACTTCCTGCGCAAGGCGCACTCGAGCCGCTGGGCGCGCCACCGCGTCGTGATGTGCGTGCCGTCGGGCGTCACCGACGTCGAGACGCGCGCGGTCGAGGAGGCGTGCCTGTCGGCCGGCGCCCGCCAGGTCGCGCTGATCGAGGAGCCGATCGCCGCCGCGATCGGGGCCGGCCTCGACATCGCCGCGCCGACCGGCCACATGGTGGTCGACATCGGCGGCGGCACGAGCGAGGTCGCGGTGACCTCGATGGGCGAGATCGTGGTCGAGACCTCGCTGCGCCTCGGCGGCTACGACCTCGACGAGGCGATCATGGCCCACGTGCGCCGCGAGCACGGCCTCGCGATCGGCCAGCCGACCGCCGAGGAGCTCAAGCTCGCGATCGGCGCGGCGGGGCCGCTGGTCCCGGAGCTGCAGGCCGAGGTGCGCGGGCGTGAGCTCGTCACCGGGCTGCCCAAGAACGTGCTGCTCGACTCCGAGCAGGTGCGCGAGGCGCTCGCCGAGCCGGTCCAGGCGATCGTCGACGCCGTGCGCGACACGCTCGACCGCACGCCGCCGGAGCTCGCCTCCGACGTGCTGACCAACGGGATCCTGCTGGCCGGGGGCGGCGCGCTGCTGCACGGCTTCGCCGCGCGGCTGCACGAGGAGACGCAGATGCCGACCCACGTCGCGGACTCCGCCCTGACGTGCGTGGCGGAGGGCGCGGGCCAGGCGCTCGAGGAGTTCGACGTCATCGCGCGCCGCCACGCGCTGCGCACCAGCCGCACGATGCGCCCGCGTTCGCGTTTCGACGGCGCGCGCCCGCGGCGCTAGGTGCGGCCCCGCGCGGCTCAGGCCGCGCGCACCCACAGCTCGAGCGGCCCCCGGAAGGAGATGTTCGGGTGGAAGGGGATCTCCTGGCCCTCCACCAGCCGCAGGTCCGGGAAGCGCCGCGCGAGCCCGGCGATCGCCAGCCGCGCCTCGAGCTTGCCCAGCGAGGCGCCGACGCAGTAGTGGATGCCCTTGCCGAACGCCAGCGAGCGTCGGGCGTTCCCGCGGTCGAGGTCGAAGCGCTCGGGCTCGGGGAACACGGAGGCGTCGCGACCCGAGGCCGCGAGCCACAGGAACAGCTTCGCCCCCTCCGGGAGGTCGACCCCGCCGAGCGTCGCCGCCCGCCGCGTGATCCGCCGCCACACCGGCACCGACGTGTCGTAGCGCAGCGTCTCGTCGACCGCGCCGGCGATCAGCGCCGGGTCGGCCACCACCCGCTCCCAGCGCGCTCGGTCCTCGAGCAGCCGCCGGACCAGGTTGCCGATCAGGTAGTTGGTCGTCTCGTGGCCGGCGAAGCTCAGCGAGAAGAGGATCGAGGCGATCTCCTCGTGGGAGAGCTGCTCGGGGTCCTCGTCGTGGATGGCCAGCAGCGCGCCGGCGAAGTCGTCGGTGCGCGCGCCCGCCTTCGCGGCCACGAGGTCGCGCAGGTAGCCCCGGTAGGCCGCCATGTTGCGCGCGTGCTCGACCTGCTCCTCGGGCGCCGGGCGCCCCCACGCGAGGCTCGCCCGCGAGCCGCACCACGCCCGCAGCCGCGGCCAGTCGTCCTCCGGGACGCCCATGAACGAGAACACGATCGTCGCCGGCAGCGGGAACGTGAGCGCGGCGACGAGGTCGAACGGCGCGGCGGGGTCCACGGCGTCGAGCAGCGCGTCGACGGTCGCCTGGATGCGCGGCTCCATCTCCGCCACGCGCCGCGGCGTGAACGCGCGCGCGGTCGGCCGGCGCAGCCGCGTGTGCGCAGGCGGGTCGAGGCTCACCATCGAGGGCTGGGGCTTGTGGCCGCCGGCCAGCAGGATCCGCCCGGCCTCCTCCACCAGCGGGACGAGCGGCAGCTGCGCGGCGCCCGCCGAGTAGGTGCCGGGGTCGAGGAACACCGCCTCGATGTCGGCATAGCGCGTGACCACGTAGTAGCCGAGCGCCGGCGCGAAGAAGATCGGCTGCTCGGCCAGCGGCAGCTCGCCCATCGCCGCGAACGGGTCCGCGAGGAAGCCCTCGGCGAGCGGGTCGAAGCCGGGCTGGACCGGGACGGCGCTCATGCCTCGCCCCGGCGCAGGTAGTCCACGACCATGTCCCCGAGCATCTGCCGGTACCCGTCGCGGAGGGCGGGATCGGTCAGGTCGCGGCCGAAGATCGTGCCGAACGTGTGGCGGTTGGCGACCCGGAACACGCAGAAGGCGCTGATCATCATGTGGAGGTCGACGGCGTCCACCTCGCGACGGAAGGAGCCGTCGGCGCGACCGCGCTCGAGGATCCCCGCGATCAGGTCGATCGCCGGCGTGTTGAGGTTCGCGAGCCGCGTGGACTTCGCCATGTGCTCGGCGTGGTGGATGTTCTCGATGCTGACGAGCCGGATGAAGTCCGGATGGGACTCGTGGTGGTCGAACGTGAGCTCGGCCAGGCGGCGGATCGCGGCGGTCGGGTCGAGGTGGTCGACGTCGACGTCCTGCTCGGCGCTGCGGATCTCCGCGTACGCGCGCTCGAGCACCGCGATGTAGAGCTGCTCCTTGCCCCCGAAGTAGTAGTAGATCATGCGCTTCGTGGTGCTCGTACGGGCGGCGATGTCGTCGACCCGCGCCCCCGCGTAGCCCCGCTCCACGAACTCGCGCGTCGCGACCTCGAGGATCTCGTTGCGCGTGCGGCCGGGATCGCGCCGGTGCTCCGTGACCACCTCGTCCGCGGCCTGGGATCCCGTCATCGGGGTGGAGTCTACGGTTGCCCCCGCGCCGTTTGAGACCGATGAGCCCGGGGAACGAACGTACTGGTTCGTACATTCGGTGCGGGGGTCATGGGAGGAGACGGACACCACGCCGGCGACGGCTTCGTCGTCGGCCTCATCGGTGCGGGGATCGGCGCCTCGCTGAGCCCCGCCCTGCACGAGCGCGAGGCGGCCCGGCTCGGCCTGCGCTACCGCTACGAGCTGCTCGACCTCGACGACCCGGCGCACGCGGGCGCGGGCGTCGGCGGGCTCGTGCGCACGGCGCACCGGGCCGGCTTCGACGGCCTGAACATCACGCATCCGTGCAAGCAGGCGGTGCTCGAGCACCTCGACGAGGTCTCCCCCGACGCCGCCGCCCTGGGCGCCGTCAACACGGTCGTGTTCGACGACGGCCGCGCGGTCGGCCACAACACCGATACCTCGGGGTTCGCCGAGAGCTTCGCCCGCGGCCTGCCCGGCGCCGCGCTCGACCGCGTCGTGCTGGTGGGCGCCGGCGGCGCCGGCGCGGCCGTCGCGCACGCCGTGCTCACGCTCGGGGCCGGGCGGCTCGCGATCCTCGACGAGGGGCCGGGGCGCGCGCGGGAGCTCGCGCGCCTGCTCGGCCGGCGCTTCGGGGCCGCGCGGGTGGCCGCCGCCGACGCGGACGACCTCCCGGCCGAGGTGGCCGCGGCCGACGGCCTGATCCACGCCACGCCCACCGGGATGGCCGCGCGGCCCGGGACGGCGGTGCCGCGCGGGCTCCTGCGTCCCGGCCTGTGGGTCGCCGACGTCGTGTACCGGCCGCTCGAGACCGAGCTGCTGCGCGACGCCCGCGCCGCCGGGTGCCGGACGCTCGACGGCGGCGGCATGGCGGTCCTCCAGGCGGCGGAGGCGCTGCACCTGTTCACCGGCCGGACGCCCGACCGCGAGCGGATGCTGCGCGACCTCGCGGCGATCCCGGGGGCCCGCTAGCCGTGCGCCGCTCGATCGCCACGGTGTCGCTGAGCGGCACGCTCGAGGACAAGCTCGCGGCGGCGGCCGGCGCCGGGTTCGACGGCGTCGAGCTCTTCGAGAACGACCTCATCGCGTCGCCGCTCGCCCCGGCCGAGGTGCGACGGCGGGCCGAGGCCCTCGGCCTGGCGATCGAGCTCTACCAGCCGTTCCGGGACTTCGAGGCGGTGCCGGCGGCCGTGCTGGCGCGCAACCTGCGCCGGGCGGAGCGCAAGCTCGACGTCATGGAGGAGCTCGGGGCGAGGACCATGCTGGTCTGCTCGAGCGTCTCCCCCGGCGCGGTCGACGACGACGCCCTCGCGGCCGCCCAGCTGGCAGAGCTCGCGGAGCGCGCCGCCGAGCGGGGCATGCGCATCGCCTACGAGGCGCTGGCCTGGGGCCGCCACGTCCGCGAGTACGACCACGCATGGCGGATCGTCGCGGCGGCGGACCACCCCGCGCTGGGCGTGGGCCTCGACAGCTTCCACATCCTCTCGCGGCGCGCCGACCCGGCCGGGATCCGCGCCATCCCCGGCGAGCGGATCTTCTTCCTCCAGCTCGCCGACGCCCCGCGCCTCGGGATGGACGTGCTGCAGTGGAGCCGGCACTACCGCTGCTTCCCGGGCCAGGGCGGCTTCGACCTCGCCGCGTTCGTCGGCCACGTGCTCGCGGCCGGGTACCGGGGACCGCTGTCCCTCGAGGTCTTCAACGACGTCTTCCGGCAGGCCGACCCGGACCGCACGGCGGTCGACGCCATGCGCTCGCTGCTGGCGCTCGAGGAGCGGCTGCCGGCGCGGCCCGACGGCCGCCCGGCCCGGGACGGCCTCCCGGCCCCCGCGGCGCTGCGCGGCTACGCGTTCGTCGAGCTCGCGGTCGAGCCGGCCGCCGTGCCCGGGGCCGAGGGCCTGCTGCGGGCGATGGGGTTCCTCCACGAGGGCGAGCACCGCTCCAAGCCGGTCGGGCTGTGGCGCCACGGCGGGGCCCACATCGTGCTCAACCGCGGCGAGCCGCAGCCGACCGCGGGACCCCCGGGCGACCGCCGGGTCGTCGCCCTCGCGGTCGAGAGCGCCGACCCCGACCGCTCGGCGGCGCGGGCCGAGTCGCTGCTGGCGCCGGTGCTCACCCGCCGCCGCGGCCCCGGCGAGGCCGACCTGTCGGCGATCGCCGCCCCGGACGGCACCTCGGTGTTCTTCTGCCGGACCCGCGCCGGCGACGCGGCGAGCTGGCTCGCGGACTTCACCGCCACGGGCTCCGGCGCCCGTGGGTGGGCGGGCGAGCTGACCCACATCGACCACGTCGCGCTCGCGCACCCGTTCGACGCCTTCGACGAGGCGGCGCTCTTCTACCGGTCGGTCCTCGGCCTCGAGCCACGGGACAGCCTGGAGCTCGCCGCCCCCGACGGGCTGGTCCGCAGCCGCGCGGTGACCAGCGGCGACGGCAGCGTGCGCCTCGCGCTCAGCGTCCCGCTGCTCGGCGGCGGCCCGCACGCCGACGCGGCCGAGCTCCAGCACGTCGCCTTCGCCTGCGACGACGCGCTCGCGGTCGCGGCGTCGATGCGCGGGCGCGGCGTGCCGCTGCTGCCCATCCCCGGCAACTACTACGACGACCTGGCGGCGCGGACCGACCTCGAGCCGGACCTGATCGACGCGATGCGGGCGCTCGGCGTGCTCTACGACCGCAGCGAGGGCGGCGAGCTCCTCCACTTCTACACGGCGATGGTCGGGTTCCGCCTGTTCTTCGAGGTCGTCGAGCGGCGCGGCACCTACGACGGCTTCGGCGCCGCCAACTCACCCGTCCGCATGGCCGCCCAGCGAGGACCGGCCACCGAACCGCACATGGAGAGGAGCCCTCGATGAGCTCGCAGGCGCTGGAACGCGAAACGCCGCCACCCGGGGAGGCGGGGATCGGCCCGGTGCAGGAGCGCGACATGCCCGAGCCCGCGCCGCTGCGCAAGCTGATCGGCCCCAGCGTGATCCTGCTCGGCGTCGGGATCGCGACCGGCGAGTACGTCCTCTATCCGTTCATCGCCTCCAAGGCCGGGCTCGTGTTCCTGTGGGCCGCGGTCGTCGGGATCCTCACCCAGTACTTCATCAACATGGAGATCGAGCGCTACACGCTCGCGACCGGGGAGACGGCGGTCACGGGGTTCCAGCGGCTGTGGAAGCCCTTCGGGCTGCTGATGGTGGCCTGCGCGGTGATCCCCACGATCTGGCCCGCGTGGGCGACGAGCGCGGCGACCATCACCACGTTCCTGCTCGGCGGCGGCGACGCCAACCTGATCGCCATCGCCGGCATGCTCGCGATCGGGGTCGCGCTGACGGCCTCGCCGGTGGTCTACACCACGGTCGAGCGGCTCCAGCTGCTCAAGATCGGCGCGGTCGTGGTGTTCATCGTGATCGCGCTGCTCACGGCGGTCGGCGTCGACCAGTACGCGGACCTCGGCCAGGCGGTCACGAGCGTCGGCACCTTCCCGAGCGAGATCGAGTTCGCGATCCTGGCCGGCGCCCTCGCGGCCTCCGGGGCGGGCGGCGCGAACAACCTCGTGCAGAGCAACTGGATCCGCGACAAGGGCTACGGGATGGGCCGCTACGCCCCGCGCGTGGTGTCGCCGGTGACCGGCCGCGAGGAGGCCGCGCCCTCCGGCCGGGGCTACCGCTTCCCGCCCGACGAGGCCAACCTCGCGCGCTGGCGCGTGTGGTGGCGGCGGGCCAACATCGAGCAGTTCGTCACCTTCGCCTGCATCGGCGGGCTGGCGATCGTCGTGTTCTCGCTGGTCGCCTACGCGACCGTGTACCGCAACCCCGACCTGCCGGCGGAGAGCGGCTTCGACTTCATCCAGCTCGAGAGCCAGGTCCTCGACGACGCCGTCGCGCCGTGGTTCGGCACCCTGTTCCTGGCCATCGGCGCCGTCAGCCTGTTCGCCGCCGCCCTGGGCATCGTCGACTACGTGTCGCGCCTGGTCGCCGACGTGCTGCGGGTCGGCTACCTGCGCGGCAGCCGGCGCTGGACCGAGAGCCGCCTGTACTTCACGGTCGCCTGGACGCTGCTGGCCTTCGGCATCGCGATCCTCGCCCTCGGCTTCGACCAGCCGCTCGCGCTGGTGACCATCGCCACGGTGCTCGGCGGCGTGACGATGTTCATCTACACGTTCCTGCTGATCGCGATCAACCGGCGCCTCCTCCCGCCGCCGCTGCGGATCCGCGGCGTGCGGCTCGCCGTGCTCGTGTGGAGCATCCTCATGCTCGGCGCGACCTCGGCGATCGTCGCGGTCAACGAGATCGGGAAGCTGGTCTAGCCGCCCCGCACGCCCAGCAGTGCCCGCGCCTCCTCCTGGCCGGCGGGCCGGCGGCCGTACTCGGCGCACAGGTCGGCGGCGCGGGCGACCAGCTCGGCGTTCGAGCGGGCGAGGCGGCCACGTTCGAAGTAGAGGTTGTCCTCGAGCCCCGTTCGCACGTGCCCGCCGCGCGCCAGCGACCAGCGGTTGGCGTCGAGCTGCGAGCGTCCGATGGCAGCGCACGTCCAGGTGGCGCCGGGGAGCACCTCGGCGAGCTCGGCGGCGAAGAAGTCGACCAGCGCCTCGCGCGCGGGCAGCGCGTTGCGGATGCCGAGCACGAGCTGGACGTGGACGGGCATCCGGATGAGGCCGCGCTCGAGCAGGCCCGCCGCGGCGTAGAGCATCGCGAGGTCGAAGACCTCGATCTCCGGCTTGATCTCGAGCTCGAGCATCGTGCCGGCGAAGGCCTCCACCACGTCGGGCGGGTTGTCGTAGACCTGCTCGGGGAAGTTCACCGACCCGGTCGCGAGCGAGGCCATCTCGGGACGGAGCCGCAGGGGCCCGGCGCGCTCCGCGTGAGCGCGCCCGCGACCGCCGGTCGAGAACTGCACGATCATCCCGGGGCAATGGCGGCGCAGGCCGTCCTGGACTGCCGCGAAGCGACCCGGGTCCGACGACGGCCGCTGGTCGCTGTCACGAACGTGGATGTGGCAGACCGTCGCGCCGGCCTCGAACGCCTCGTGCGCCGATTCGACCTGCTGGGCGGGCGTGACGGGGACCGCAGGGTTGTCCCGCGTGGTCGGAATCGCGCCGGTGATCGCCACGGTGATGATCGCCGGGGTGCCGTTCGCGGTCATCGCGGCGGGAACAGTAGTGGCCAGCCGGCGCGCGTCACGGCGTCGCCGTGACGAGCGCCGGGTCGCGGACGCCGCGGAGCCGCAGGCCGACCAGCGGGAAGATCATCGTCGAGAGGATCGCCGCGCCCACCAGCGAGGCCGCGGTGGTGGTGCGCATGTGCCCGCCGTCGACCGCGATCGTCGTGATCGCGACCACGAGCGGCAGCTCGGTGGCGCTGAAGAAGGCCAGGGCGAGGCGGTCGCGGCTCCCCAGCACGCGGCGGTAGAGCACGAGCGCGGGGATGCCGCGGACGACCAGCATCAGGCCGAGGAAGAGCGGCAGCTTGTAGAGGGTCTCGGGGCTGCCGAGCAGCGCGTCGAGATCGAACTTCACCCCGCTGACGATGAAGAAGAACGGGATGAAGAACCCGTAGCCGACGGCGACGAGCTTCGACTCGAAGCGCTCGACCTCGCGGCCGGTGAGCGCCGCGCGGGTGATGATGCCCGGCCACGAACCCGCCCAGCAGGAGGTCGAGCCCGAGCTCCGCGGCGAGCGCGACGAGCGCGAAGACCATGACCACCGAGAGGCGCACGGCGAGCTGGCCGCTGCTCTCCAGCGTGCGCTCGAGGACGTCGTAGCCGCGGCTGACGGACCGGATGGCGAACACCGCGGCGACCACCGCGAGCGCGATGAACAGCACGAGGATCGCGGCGTTGTGGAGCGGGCTCGTCGTGGAGAGGACCAGCGTGACGAGGAGGATCGGCCCGAACTCGCCGGTCGCGCCGGCCGCGAGGAGCAGCGTCCCGAACGGCGTGTGCAGCTCGCCGGCGTCGCGCAGCATCGGGATCAGCGTGCCGATCGCGGTGGTCGCCAACGCCGAGCCGGTGAAGACCAGCGAGAGCACGACGCCCGCCAGCGCGAGCAGCCCGCCGAGCCCGTAGGCGATCGCCAGCGAGAGCAGCCAGCCGAGTACCGCCAGGCGCAGCGGGATGCCGCGGACGCGCGCGAAGTCGATCTCGTAGCCGGCGAAGAAGAACAGCATCCCGAGGCCGAGGTTCGCGAAGAACTGGATGAAGTCGTCCGCCTCGGCGAGCCCGAGCACGTCGGGCCCGATGACGATGCCGAGGAGGATCTCGAGCACGACCACCGGGATCGGCAGGACGCGGCCCAGCAGCGCCGCGGCCAGCGCGGAGACCGCCGCCACGGTGACGATCGCCAGGAAGAAGCCCCCGTTGACCCCGAGCAGGAGCGCGTCGCCCTGCGCGAAGGCGACGCTCACCTCGGTCCGCCGGTGACGTGGATCCGCGCCAAGGGGGCTCCTCGGCGCGCAGTCAACCACACGGCAGGAGACCGCGCGCGGTACTTAGGGTGCCCTAAGATGCGCCGCTCGGCGGCGGGACGCCCACGATGACCACGACGGACGCGATCGAGCAGGAGAGCGCGAGCAGCGGGGCCGCGCGCCGCCCCGTGGGCTGCTCCGGCGCGGGCCGGGGCGCCTCGGCGGCCTGCTCCTGTGCGTCGCGGTCGCCGCGGCGGTGAGCGTGCTGAGCCTCGCGGTGGGCTCCCGCACGGTCCCGCTCGACGCGACGCTCGGCGCGCTCACGAGCTACGACGCGTCCGACCAGGCGCAACTGATCGTCCGCGAGGTCCGCGGCCCCCGCACCCTGATCGGGCTCATGGCGGGTGTGGCGCTCGGGCTCGCCGGGGCGGTCATGCAGGGCGTGACCCGCAACCCGCTCGCCGAGCCGGGCATCCTCGGCGTCAATGCCGGCGCGGCGCTGGCCGCGGCGGTGGCGGTCACGGTGCTGGGCATCGGCGGCCTGCTCGGCTACATCTGGTTCGCGTTCGCGGGCGCCGGGATCGCGGCCGTGCTCGTGTTCGCGATCGGGTCGCTCGGGCGCGGCGGGGCGACCCCGGTGAAGCTCGCGAAGGGCGTCGAGCAGGCGCGCACCGGCCTGGCGTCGTGACGGGCGCCGTCAGGACGGTCGCAGCGCGGCGCTCCCGAACGCGACGCTGAACGCGCGGCACCAGATGACGGCGGTCGCCCCCACGACCCGCGCGCCCGCGGGGATCCGGTACTGCTGGTCGCCGCGCGTGCCCTTCAGCGCGCCGAGGTCGACGGAGCGCTCCCCGCGCAGCAGCCGCACGCGGAGGTCGGGCCCGGGCGAGGTGTCGAAGCGCGTGAGCGTCAGCACGCGGCGGCCGCCGGGCGTGCGCACGACGGCGGCGGTCCCGCGCGTCGCGTGCTCGCCGGAGCGCAAGCGGCCGCGGGCCACCTCGACGTTGACCCGGCGGGGCGCCGGCAACTCGCCGGCCGGCGTGCCGGTCACGACGCGCTCGTCCGCGACCCGCTCGTCGAGCATCGAGAGCCCGAGGAAGCCCCCGATCGCGCCGGCCGTGACGACGTAGGCGACCAGGACCGGCACCCGGAACGCGGGCGACTTGAGCGCCACCGCCAGGCAGGCCGCGCCGGCGAGCGCGAACCATGCGGTGGTGAGCGCGACCGACGCGTGGAAGTCGTTGCTGATCACCCCGCCCGCGATCCAGACGCCGAGGACGAGGATGCCGGCCACGAGCGGGATCGACGCCAGGCGGACGAGCGTGCCGGGGCGCCGCGGCGGTGTCTGCAGCGAGGTCATGCGCGTGCAGTCCCGGCGCCGCACCCGCCGTTACATCGCCATCAGCGGCGCGTCCTCGACCGGCTCCTCGCGCGCCGCGCGCCCGCCGGCGGCGCGCAGGAGCGCGAGCCCGGTGACGGAGTCCGCGATCGAGCCCGCCGCGATCACGAGCCGGCCGAGCGTCGAGCCGCTCTGCCCGGCGTCCCTGAGCACGGGGATCAGCACCCCGAGCGACGTGGAGGCGAGCGCGATCGCGTCGAGGAGGACGAACGGCGCCGCAAACGCGATCGCCGCGACGATGAGCAGACCACCGAAGGAGGGCATGGACCAGCGGTCCGCGGCGCGCCCGTTCGTTACGCCGCTCTCCGTCGTCACGCCGCTCGCCCACCCGCGTGTGTGGAGCGCGCCACGGACGGGGAACCTGTTCGGATGGTCATCCTCGAACTGGTCCAACCGCGGCCGGACTGGATGGGCGCGTTGCGGGTCGCGCTCACCCGCCCGGCCGGCGTCCCGGAGCGCCGCAGCGACGAGGACCCCTGGCAGCCGCGGCCGCAGGGACGGCCGCGGCGCATCTCCGACGACCTCGCGTGGCTGCGCCACGCGATGGACGATCCCCCGCAGAACGGCCTGCGCCCGCTCGACGACACCGCGACGGTCGCGGCCTGGGAGTCCGACGACGCCCGGCTGAGCGAGCGCCTCACGCGCCTGCGCGACCGCGGCGCGCTGCTCGAGGCCGGCTTCCTGCTCCACGAGCCCGACCACGAGCTCGCGCATTAGATGGTTGACGCCGCGGCCGCGCGGCCGACTGGTGGATGCCCGTGGATGCAGGGCGCCGCCCGCACGAGGGGAACAGTGCTGGACGGTGGAGCCACGTCACGCGCGACCGTCGACGCCGCGGGCGACCACGCGGAGCAGGGGGCCCTCGGGCGGGTGGCGATCCTGCGCCGCGGGGCGCCCCAGGCGCCCGTGGGTCGTGGCGTCAACCATCTAGCCTGGAGGGATGAGTCCGCAGGTCTATCTCTCGGGAGAGATCCACACCGACTGGCGCGAGCGCATCGAGCGCGGCGCCGAGCACGCGGGGCTGGACGTCGAGTTCACCGCCCCGGTCACCGACCACGCCGCCTCCGACGACGCGGGCGTGGCGATCCTGGGCGGCGAGGAGCGCACGTTCTGGAAGGACCACGTGGGGGCGGGGGTCAACGCGATCCGCACCCGCACGCTGATCGAGGCCGCGGACGTCGTCGTCGTGCGCTTCGGCGAGCAGTACCGCCAGTGGAACGCGGCCTTCGACGCGGGCTACGCGGCGGCGCTCGGCAAGCCGCTGGTCACGCTGCACCCCGAGCAGCACGACCACGCGCTCAAGGAGGTCGACCGCGCGGCCCTCGCGGTCGCCCGCGAGCCCGAGCAGGTCGTGGACCTGCTGCGCTACGTGTTGCAGGGCGCGCTGCCGCGCTGAGCCGGCGCGGCGGCCGTCACTCCTCGACCGGCGGCCGCCGCCGGATGAGCGCGAACGTCAGCACGATCCCCACGGCGACGATCGCCAGCGAGAGCGTCATCGTCGTGCCGAGCGCCGACAGGAAGCCGTCGTGGACGGCGTTTCGCAGCGTCTCCTGCTCGGCGGCGGAGTAGCGGTCCAGCAGCTGGGTGGCGGACGGCGTCCCCGCCAGCAGCCCGTCGAGCGTGCTCGCCGCCGAGTCGCTGAGGTCGATCCCGCCGCGCCGGGCGTCGTCGACGGTGTTATCGATCTGCAGCCCCTCGAACAGCGCGCCCGACACCGCGACGCCGAACGTCGCCCCGAGCCCGGCCACCGTCGTGATGATGCCGCCGACCGCCGCGTGCTGGCGCTGCGGGACCGCGCCGAGCGCCGCGAGGTTGAGCGGCGTCAGGGCCGCGCCGATCCCGAACCCCAGCAGCGTCAGCGGCAGCCACAGGCCGGCGTAGGTCGTCCCCGGGCCGATCCCGCCCAGCAGCAGCATCGCGAGCGCCGCGAGCGCCATGCCCCCGACGATCGGCCACACGGGCCCCAGGCGCTCGTAGAGCTTGCCGCCGATCGGCATCGCCACCCCCATCCCGATGCTCGACGGCAGCAGGAGCAGCCCGGTGTCGAGCGGGCTGTAGCCGAGCAGCTCCTGCAGGTAGACCGGCAGGAAGAACAGCACCGCCCCGAGCGCGAAGTTCAGCACCAGCAGCGAGATCGACGCGCCCGCGAGGTTGCGCCGGGCGAACATCCCCAAATCGACGAGCGGGGCGCGCACCCGCGGCTCGGCGATGACGAAGGCGAGGAGCAGCACGACGGCGATCGCGAGCGTGGCGATCGTCTGCACCGAGCCCCACTTCCACTCGGCCGGCGTCTCGTTGAGCGCCAGCGTGATGCCGGCCAGCGCGCCGAAGGAGCACACGAGGCCGAGCACGTCGAAGCTCGTGCCGCCGTCCTCGTTGCGGCTCTCCCGCGCCTCCCGGGCGCCGACGAGGATCGCCGCGCCGACGATCACGTTCAGCCACAGGATCCAGCGCCAGCTCAGCTCGCCGGTGAAGACGCCGCCGATCGCCGGGCCGATGCCGGAGAACAGCGCGGTCGCGGCGCCCCAGGCCCCGACCGCCATGCCGCGGCGCTCGCCGCGGAACGCGTCGGTGACGATGGCCAGTGAGGCCGGCGTGAGGATCGCCGCCCCGACCCCGGTGACGATCAGCGCGAGGATCAGCATGATCGCGCCCTGGGCCAGCGCGCCGACCGCCGAGGCGGCGACGAACAGCACGGTCCCGGCCATCAGCACGCGCTTGCGGCCCAGCAGGTCGGCCAGCCGCCCGGCCGCGATCAGCAGCGACGAGTACGCCAGCAGGTAGCCCGTGACGGTCCACTGCAGCATGGTCGTCGAGGCGTCGAACTCGCGGTGCAGCGTGGGCAGGGCGAGGACGATCGCGGCGTTGGGTACCGACGTGATCCCGCTGGCCAGCGCCATCGCGACCAGCAGTCGCCAGGTGCCGGTCCCCCGTTCGGAGGCCGTGTCCCGTTCCCTGGGTTCGACCGTCACGTCCGAAAACGTAGTCCACCCCGTGAAAGAACGGGACCGCTCCGGCCGATGTATTGCATAAGGCCGCATAGAGCGTGCTCTGGCGGCAAACGGGTAGGAGGCGGAGACGCCGGGCCTACTACCGTTGATGGCGATGCGCAACGAACGAATCGAGATCACGCGGAACCTGGAGGACGAGCCGGTCGTCCTCGCCTGCTTCGACGTGGGCGAGGAGGAGCTCGAGGCCTCCGCCCACGCGGTCCGCGCGATGAACGCCGAGCGCTTCCGCACCGCCGAGATGTCCGGCGACGACGTGGTCGCGTTCCGCGAGCTGACGGCGCTCGCCGACGAGCTCGCGGACATCGCCCTGCACCCCGGCCTGCGCACCGTCGTGCTCCGTCCGGCGCGGTTGCAGGCCTACCGCCACGCCCTCGCGGGCTTCGTCGAGTCCCGCGACGAGGCCGAGTGGATCCGCGAGGAGGACCGCGAGCCGCTCGCCTGCGTGCGCAGCCTCGTGTTCCCGCTCGAGGAGCTCTGCGCCGAGGCGCTGCGCGCCGCGCTCGCGCCCGAGGCGTGGCGCCCGACCTGAGCGCAGCGCCGTCGCAGCGCGCATCCGCCCCGCCCGCCGCGACGAGCTCGCCGCGCTGATCGACATCGAGCGCGACGCCGGCCGCGCGTTCGCCGCCGTCGGCATGCCGGAGATCGCCGCCGACGACCCGGGGAGCGTCGAGGCGCTCGAGGCGTATCGCGAGGCGGGCCGCGTGTGGGTGGCCGCCGGCGTGAGCGACCGTCCGGCGGCCTACCTGCTGGCCGCGGTCGTCGACGGCGCCCTCCACGTGGAGCAGGTCAGCGTCGCGCCGGCCCATGCCCGCCGGGGGATCGGCGCCGCGCTCGTCGACCATCTCGCGGCGGTCGCCGCGGCCGAGGGGCGACCGGCACTGACGCTCACGACGTTCCGCGACGTGCCGTGGAACGCGCCCTACTACCGCCGGCTCGGCTTCGCGGTCGTCGAGCCCGGCGACCAGGGTCCGGAGCTGCGCGCGCTCGTGGCGCGCGAGGCCGCGACGATCCCGGGCGACGCGCCGCGGGTGGCGATGCGCCGCGCGGTGCCACGTCGCTGAGGCCGCGCCCGCGCGCCCGTACAGTTCGGGCATGCGCATCCGGGTCATCGACGCGTTCACCGACCGGCCCTTCGCGGGCAACCCCGCGGCCGTGTGCCTGCTCGACGAGGGCGATTGGCCGCCGGAGGAGTGGATGCACCGGGTGGCCGCCGAGATGCGGCACTCCGAGACGGCCTTCGCGCACCCGCTGCCCGCCGGCGGCGACGCGGACTGGGCGCTGCGCTGGTTCACCCCCGCGGTCGAGACGCACCTGTGCGGCCACGCGACGCTCGCCACCGCCCACGCGCTGCACGAGGACCGCGGCGCCCACGGGACGGTGCGCTTCTCGAGCCTCAGCGGCGTCCTCGTCACCCACACGCGCGCCGACGGCTCGATCACGCTCGACTTCCCGGCGGCGCCCGCCACCGAGGTGCCCGTCCCCGACGGCCTCATCGACGCCCTCGGCGCCCGCCCGGAGGCCACCTACGCGACGGGCGCCCTGCGCGACCTGCTCGCGGTGTTCGGCGACGAGGCGGCCGTCCGCGCCCTGGCGCCCGACGCCGCGGCGGTCGCGCGCGTCGCGAGGCGCGACGGCATCCGCGGCGTCATCGCCACCGCCGCGGCCGCCGACGGCGGCGGCCACGACTTCGTCTCGCGCTTCTTCGCCCCCGGCGACGGGATCCCCGAGGACCCGGTGACCGGCAGCGCCCACACCGCGCTCGCGCCGTACTGGGCGCAGCGGCTCGGCCGCGACGGGCTCACCGGGCTCCAGGCGTCCGAGCGCGGCGGCCTGGTCCGTACCGCGCTGGAGGGCGACCGCGTGCACCTGACCGGGCACGCGGTGACGGTCCTCGACGGCGAGTTCGGCCCCGTCCCGGCGCGCGTCGGCTGATCGCGCTCAGGCGGCGATCGCCGGACGGCGCCAGGCCGGCACGAACGTGCGCAGGCCGAGCCGGCGACGACGCGCGCGCGGCGACGCGGCGGTCGACCGGCGCCACTCGACGAGCGTCATGTCGGGCGCGAGGTCGCTCTCGACGTAGCTGATGGCGTGATCGGGCATGGGGGGAGATTCCCATCCGCGGAGCCGCGCGGCGGCGGGGCCAGCCCGCCTTCGCGCGGGGCTGGCCAGTGTCTCGTGGTGGGGTAGACCCCACCCGGCGCGGTCAGCCGCCGAACCAGCTCTCCCTGGGCTAAGGCCCCCTCTGTCGCAGCTAAGGCCGCAGGGGCGCAAACCGGCTGCGTGTGCCCGATGTCAGGCGGGCCCCCGGACAGCACCATGGATGTCGCACCTGGATCAACGGACGGACGGAGGCCCGACCCGATGACGCTTGCGATCGCCACCCTGATGGCCCGCGACCTCACCGCGCAGCAGTTCCAGCCCGCCCCGCGGCGCCGGGCGCCCGTCGAGGCGCCGGAGCCCAGCCGCGCACCGGTGCGCCGCGCGCTGCGGACGCTGACCCGCCGCCCGAAGCCCGCGCTCAGCCGGGCTTGAGGGACGTCGCCCGCACGCGGCGCTGCCGCGTGGTGCGCAGCTCGAAGCCGGTGAGGCTGCCGGCGAGGGCGAGCGCCGTGGCGCCGAGCACCACGCCCGCGAGGTCGTCGACGACGTAGTGCCAGCCGAGGTGGATGGTGGCCACGGTGGTCACGGCGAGCAGGACCCACAGCCCGATCCGCAGGCGGCGGTTCAGGCCCAGCAGGTGGGCCGCCACCGCCGCGGTGAAGATCATCGACACGTGGAGCGACGCGAAGGCCGCGATCGCCTGGGCGGTCCCGTCCACCGCCGGGTCGCGCAGGAACGCGAGCCGGTCGGCGAGCAGCACGCCCTGCAGCCGCGTGGCCTCGGTGGCCGGCAGGTCGGCGAACCAGGTCGGCATGTAGTAGATCGGGCCGAGCGCCGGCAGCAGGACGTAGCTGAGCGCCCCGAGCGGCCAGTTGATCGACAGCGCCGTCGTGAAGAACAGGCCGCCCGGCAGGTTCGGCGAGAACACCACCGCGTAGGCCAGGGACAGGGGCAGGAACGCGATGAACCCGACGTAGATCACCGACAGCACCTCGGTGGAGAACCCGGTCCCCAGCAGGCCGTGCACCAGCGCCGCCGGGTCGGTCCCGCCGAACAGCGCGCGGTCGACCTCGGCGAGCTGGCGGTCGAACAGCTCCCCGGGCCGCAGCAGCGGCACGACGCTCTTGAGGTTCCGGTAGGCCAGGTAGGTGAGGTAGAAGCCGATGAGCGCGCCGGCCACGGCGACCGCCCGGCGGCGGTTCCAGCGCTCCTCCCGCACTTCGCGCATCGCCTCGCGCGACGGCCACAGCACGCCGGTCCGGCGGCCCGCGCGCACGATGACGTCGACCGTCACCAGCACGAGCACGAGCCCGACCACGATCGCCAGGTAGACGCCCGCCGCGTGGTCGGGGTCGCGGAAGGGCACGCCCGCCGCCTGGGTGGCCGCCAGCGCCGTGATGAGCGTGACCACGGCCACGGCCGGTCCGGCCGCCATGCTGCGCCGCGACGGCTCCGCCGGGGCGGGCGACGACGGCGTCAGATCGGATTCACGCGAGACCAGCACGGCAGAACATTGTGAAAGGGACGGTCCGTGGCGCGCCGGCCCGGCTCATACGGTCCTCGCCTCCGGCGCCGGGACACGGCGGTCCGCGCGCAGCTCGAAGCCGGTCAGCCCACTGGCGAGCGCGAGCGCCGCGAGTCCCAGGACGACGCCGGCGACGTCGTCGATCACGTAGTGCCAGCCGAGGTGGATCGTGGCGAGGGTGGTCAGCGCCAGCAGCACCCACAGGCCGATCCGCAGCCGGCGGTCCACCCCCAGCAGGTGCGCCGCGACCGCCGCCGTGAAGACCATCGACACGTGCAGCGACGCGAACGCGGCGATGCTCTGCGAGGTGCCCGCGACGGCCGGGTCGCGCAGGAACGCCACGCGCTGGTCGAGCAGCAGCGCCTGGAGCTGGGAGACCTCCGAGGTGGGCAGGTCGGCGAACTCGGCGGGCGACACGTACACCGGGCCGAGCGCCGGCAGGACGAAGTAGCTCAGCGCGCCCAGCGACCAGTTGATCCCCAGCGCGGTCGCGAAGAACAGCCCGCCCGGCAGGTCCGGCGAGTACACCAGCGCGTAGGCCAGCGAGATCGGCAGGAAGACGATGAACACCACGTAGACGATCGAGAGCACCTCGGCGGTGATCCCGGTGCCGAGCAGGGTGTGCAGGATCGCCGCGGGGTCGGTGCCCCCGAACATCGCGCGGTCGATCTCGCCGAGCTGGCGGTCGAACAGCTCCCCCGGCCGCAGCAGCGGGACCACGCTCTTGAGGTTCCGGTAGGCCAGGTAGGTGACGTAGAAGCTCACCAGCGCCGAGACCACCGTGAGCGCCCGGTACCGGGTCCAGCGTTCGCCACGGACCTCGCGGATCGCCTCGCGCGCCGGCCACCGCCCCGGCGACCGCCGGGCGGCGCGGACGAGGATGTCCACGACCACCAGCGCGAGCACCATGGCCGCCACGATCAGCAGGCGGCGCCCGGCGACGTGGTCGGGGTCGCGGAGCGGCACGCCCGCCGCCTGCGTCGCCGCGACGGCGGTCGCCATCGTGATGACGGCCACCAGCGGGCCGGCCAGCACGGCACGCCGCGACGGGTCCTCCGGAGCGCCCGGAGTACCCGATGAGGTCACACCACGTTCACGCGATAGAAACACCGAAGGCGCATTTCGCCCACGATCGCGTCTTCCAAACAACCCCTGACTTCGGAGAAAGCGCTGATTCCCTCATGGCGGACGAGGTCACCGCGTTCCGGATCGAGGTCCCAGAGGCGCGGTTGGAGGACCTCCGCGCGCGTCTGCGGGGCGCGCGCTGGCCGGAGCGCGAGACCGTCGGCGACTGGTCGCAGGGCGTACCGCTCGCCTACATGCGGGAGCTGTGCGCCTACTGGGCCGACCGCTACGACTGGCGGGCGACCGAGGCGCGGCTGAACGCGCTGCCGCAGTTCCGCACCGAGATCGACGGGCTCGGCATCCACTTCGTCCACGTGCGCTCGCCCCACCCGGACGCGCTGCCGCTCGTCATGACGCACGGGTGGCCGGGCTCGATCGTCGAGTTCCTGAAGGTGATCGGGCCGCTGACCGACCCCGTCGCCCATGGCGGGGACGCGGCCGACGCCTTCCACGTCGTGTGCCCGTCGCTGCCGGGGTACGGCTTCAGCGACAAGCCGGCGCGTACCGGCTGGGGCGTGGAGCGCATCGCGGACGCGTGGGCGGTCCTCATGGCGCGCCTCGGCTACGAGCGCTACGGCGCCCAGGGCGGTGACTGGGGGACGAGCATCAGCGCCTGCCTCGGCCAGGCGGACCCCGGCCACGTCGCCGGCATCCACCTCATGCCGCCGCTCGCGCCGCCCGACCCCGCCACCTTCGGGGACCTCAGCGAGCGCGAGCGGGCGGCGATCGCCGCGCTCGAGCACGCCGCGGAGTGGGACTCGGGCTACTCGCGCGAGCACGCCACCCGCCCGCAGACCATCGGCTACGCGCTCGTCGACTCCCCCGTCGCCCTGTGCGCCTGGATCATCGAGAAGTTCCGCGCGTGGACCGACTGCGACGGCCATCCCGAGAACGCGCTCACACGGGACGAGCTGCTCGACAACCTGATGCTCTACTGGCTGCCGGGCACCGGCGCCTCCGCGGCACGCCTGTACTGGCAGAGCATCCGCCAGGTGAACGCGTGGATCTCCGGCGAGGCGCGCGACACCGTCGGTGTGCCGGCCGGCTGCTCGATCTTTCCCTTCGAGCTCCAGCGGCCGTCGCGACGGTGGGCCGAGCGGCGCTTCACGGACATCCGCCACTGGAACGAGCTCGAGCGCGGCGGGCACTTCGCCGCCTTCGAGCAGCCCGAGCTGTTCGTGGCCGAGCTCCGGGCGTTCTTCCGGCTGGTGCGCTGACGCCGGCCGAGGGGTCCGTGCCCGGGACCCCTCGGCTCGGCCGCGCCGATCAGCGGAACCTGCCGGGGAACTGCCGGATGATGCCCTCGCTGAGCATGTCCGCCATCTCGAGGATCTGGTTGTGGATCCGGTCGTAGTCGCGGATGTCCGCCGCGAAGTCGCCCTGGAGGCGGTGCGTGGCCTCCCTGAGCGTGAGGTCCAGGTGGTCCTTCATCATCGCCCGCATCTCGCGCTTGGGCCAGTTGCGCGGGTTGGCCTTGGCGAGGAAGTCCGCGATCTCGTTGCCGTTGGCGTACCACGCGTCCGTGGCGGCCTTGATCTGGGCCTGGTCGCCGGCCTTGGCGGCCACGAGCACGGCGACGGCGCCGCGGATGTGCTCCTCGAGCAAGGCGGTCAGGCGGTTGCCGGCGGCCTTGCCGTAGTAGGGCTTGACCGCGTTGCCGATGTCGGTCTGGTTGCGGAGCAGTCGCGCCTGGTTGGCGGGGAGGTCGGGGAGCCCGCCGGCGAAGCTGACGATCGTCAGCCGGGTCCACGTGATGTGGTCCTCCCAGAGCTTGCGCATCGCGTCGTGGAAGGCGAGCTGCTTCGCGGTCACCGAGCGGGCGCTCTGGGCGTGGTGGTGCTCGCGCGACGGCGCGGTGCCGACGGCGCCGGCCGTCGCCACGGCGCCGAGCGCGGCGGCGAGCACGACCGCCGCGGTCGCGATGACCGGGCGCCGGCGGATCCCGGGGCGGGGGGTGAACCTCATGTCGCGTCCTCCGGACGGGGCGGGGGTTGTCGGAGTGTTCGCGTCCGCCGCCGAGGTCCTCTTACGTCCGGGGCCGCGTACCTGTCGAACGGGTACGCGGCCCCGCGTTCTGGGGCGCGCGGTCTAGCGCAACGACCTGAAGCCTGCGCGAAGCTCCTCCGCGAGCAGCTGTGGCTGCTCCCAGGCCGCGAAGTGGCCCCCTCGGTCGACCTGGTTGAAGTAGATGAGGTTGTCCGGGTACGCGCGCTCCGCCCAGCTCCGGGGGGCCTGGTAGAGCTCGTCCGGGAAGACGCTGATGGCGTACGGGATCGAGATGGGCTTGGCGTCGAAGAAGCCCGCCTTGCTCTCCCAGTAGAGGCGAGCCGCGGAGACCCCCGTGTTCGTCAGCCAGTAGAGCGTGATGTTGTCGAGGATGTCGTCCCGCGTGAGATCGCCCTGCAGGCGTCCCTCGAGGATCCGCGCGATGAGCCCGGGCTGGCCGGTGCCGTCGCCGTGGTCGATCGCGAACGCGGCGAGATCGACCGGTGAGTCCGCGAGCCCGTACAGGGTCTGCGGGCGCGTCGACATGATCTGCGCGTAGGCCACGTGCTTCGCATAGAACGCGCTCAGCTGGTCGTAAGCGCGTCGCTCGTCGGCGGAGAGGCCGGATGGCGGCGGGTCGCCGCGCAGGAACGCCGCGGCGATCTCGGCCGGCGCGGTGCCGGGCATGTTGGAGTGGATGCCGAGCAGCTCAGGCGCCGCCTGCACGCCCATCGCCTGGGTGACGGCCGCACCCCAGTCGCCGCCCTGCGCCACGAATCGGGTGTAGCCGAGGCGCTTCATCAGCTCCACCCAGGCACGTGCGATGCGGACGGGATCCCACCCGGTGGTGGTCGGCTTCGCGGAGAACCCGTGACCCGGCAGCGACGGAATCACCAGATGGAACGCGTCGGTGGCGCTCGCGCCGTGTGCGGTGGGATTCGTGAGCGGCTCGATGATCTTCAGCTGCTCGATGATCGACCCGGGCCATCCGTGCGTGACGATCAGCGGCAGCGCGTCCTCGTGCCGGGACCGGACGTGGATGAAGTGGATGTCGAGCCCGTCGATCTCGGTGATGAACTGCGGCAGCGCGTCGAGCCTCGCCTCGCACGGCCGCCAGTCGTAGTCGGACCCCCAGTAGCGCGCGAGCTCCTGCATCAGTGCGAGCCGCACGCCCTGCGAGTCATCGGCGACCGTCTCGCGCTCCGGCCACCTGGTCGCGTTGATGCGCCTCCGAAGATCGCTGAGCTCGTCGTCGGAGAAGGTCATCTCGAAGGTGCGAACAGCGCTGCCGGCACTGACTGCTCCGGCTTTGGTGGTGGACATCTGCTTCCTCCTTCACGCTCGTCATGCGGGGCCGGCGCAGGATCGTCCGGCGCGGGGGTCGTCGCGCCCGTGGAATCCCTGGTCGACGCCCCGGGTGGAGCAATCGGCGGTGGTGGCCGCGGCGGCCTGTCGGGCCGCTCTATGCTCGACCCCACATGACGCGGAGCGCGGGCGAGGCCATCCTCGTGGGCACGGACGATTCCGAGGCGTGGCTGGCGGCGCTGCGCGGGCCGGCCTCGGTGCGCGACGAGGCGATCGCCGCGCTGCACGCGCTGCTGCTGCGCGGGGCGCACTTCGAGCTCAACCGCCGGCGCGGGATGCTCGACCACGTCCCGCCGGGCGAGCGAGGTGACCTCGCGACGGAGGCCGCGGACGACGCGCTCGTCGCCATCCTCGCCAAGCTCGACAGCTTCCGCGGGGCGAGCCGCTTCACCACCTGGGCGTACAAGTTCGTGCTGCTCGAGGCGGCCGTGAAGGCGCGCCGCCGCGCGTGGCACGGCCGCGAGGTCGCGCTCGGCTCCGACGAGATGCCCCTCCCCCACGACCCTGGCCCCTCGGTGCAGGAGCTGGTCGAGGGCGGTGAGCTGCTGCGGGAGATCGGCGAGGCGATCCAGACCGAGCTCACCCCGCACCAGCGCGAGGTCCTGTGCGCGCTCGCGCTCAACGGCGTCCCGATCGACGTCCTCGCCGAGCGGCTCGGTACGACGCGCGGCGCGCTGTACAAGACGCTCCACGACGCCCGCCGCAAGCTGCGCGCAGCGGTCGGGGCCACCACCGATCCGGAGGGCGCGCATGGACGCTGAGCACCGGGAGCTGATCGGGCGGCTGCTCGGCCCCGCCGGCCCCGAGGTCACGTGCGAGGAGTGCTTCGAGCAGCTCGACGAGTACGTCGACCTCCAGGCCGCCGGCGAGGACGCGGACGCCCGCGTGCCGGGGATGCGGGCGCACCTCGAGGGCTGCCCCGCCTGCGGCGAGGATCATGAGAGCCTGCGCGCGCTCGTGGTGCTCCGCGCCTCAGAGGGCTGACGCGGCGCGGCGGACCGCCGCGAGCAAGGCCTGGGTCGAGGGCCGCGCGGCGTCCGCGGCGCGCGTGACGGCCACGATCAGCCGAGCGGTGGGCGCCCCGGCGATCTGGCGCAGGACGATGCGCTCCTGCCGCTCGGGGATGACGAGGTCGGGCAGCAGCGTCACCGCGAGACCGCGCGCGACGAGCGCGAGGCTGACCGTGGCGTCGTTGGTCCGGTGGCGGATGTCGGGCTCGAAGCCGCCGTGCTCGCGGCACGTGCGCCGGGTCATCTCGCCCCAGGCCATGCCCGCGTGACCGCTGGACCAGGCCTCGCCCGCGAGCTCCGCGAGCGGCACCGCGTCCGGATGGCGGAGCGCCGCCGGATGCCCGGCCGGGAGGACCAGGTTCACCGGGTCGCGGAACAGGTCGTGGCGCTGGAGTTCCGCGGGGAGGTTGAGCGGCTGGTGCTCCCACTCGTCGCCCAGCACGAGGTCGAGGTCGCCGAGCGCCAGCGCCGGCAGCGCCTCCTCGGGCTCCGCCTTGACGAACTCGCAGCGGAGCCGCGGGGCGTCGCGCGCGAGCGCCTCCATCGCGGGGAGCGCGAGGTGCAGCGCCACGGACTCGAAGCCCGCGATGCGGCCCCGACCCGTGACCGTTCCGGCCGCGGCGGCGAGGTCCGCCTCGGCGAGCGCCGCGCGCTCGAGCAGCGCCTCCGCGTGCTCGACCAGCACGAGCGCCGGGTCGGTCAGCCGCACCCCGCGGCCCGCGCGCTCGAGCAGCGGCACGCCCGCCTCGCGCTCGAGCATCGCGAGCTGCTGCGAGACCGCCGACGGCGTGAACTGCAGGGCATCGGCGACCGCCGCGATCGTCCCGCGCTCGTTGAGCTCGCGCAGCAGGCGCAGGCGGCGGAGGTCGAGCATCGTGCAGGAACGCTACCGATTCTCCGTCAGGAATCGGAATCGATCTTGATGCTTCGAGGGCGCAGGATGCGACGCATGCGCTCCTCCTCGGGGACCCTCTTCTGCCTCGGCTCCGGCGCCTCGTTCGGGGCGATGGCCGTCTTCGGAAAGCTCGCCTATGGTGAGGGCGCGACGGTCGGGACGCTGCTCTCCGTGCGCTTCGCGCTGGCCGCCGTGGTGTTCTGGGCGCTGCTCGCGGCCGGCGGCGCGGCGCGCGAAGCCGGGGCGCTGCGGCGCCGCGACCTCGTCGCGGGACTCGCGCTCGGCGCGTGCGGCTACGCCCTGCAGTCCGGCCTCTTCTTCGCCGCCCTGCAGCGCATCGACGCGTCGCTGCTGTCGCTGCTGATCTACACGTTCCCGGCGATCGTCGCCGCCGCCGCGGTCGCGCTCGGCCGCGAGCGGCTCGACGGGCGGCGCCTGGTCGCGCTGGCGCTCGCGCTCGGCGGCCTCGTGCTCGTCGTGGCGGGTGCCGGGGCGGGGAAGCTCGACCCGCTCGGCACCGCGCTCGGGCTCGCCGCCGCGCTCGTCTACAGCACCTACATCCTCGTCAGCGACGGCGTCGCGGGGCGCGTCTCCCCGCGGCTGCTCTCGGCGCTCGTGTGCACCGGCGCGGCGGTGACCCTGACCGCCGGCTCGGCGGCGCTGGGCGACCTGCGCCCCGGCGCGCTGACGGCCGCCGGCTGGGGCTGGCTGGCCTGCCTGGCCGTCGTGTCGACGGTCGCGTCGATCAGCCTCTTCTTCGCCGGGCTGCGGCGGGTCGGGCCGACGACGGCCTCGATCCTCGCCACCGTCGAGCCGCTCGTCACCGTGATGCTCGCGTTCCTCGCCTTCGGGGAGACGCTCGGGCCGGCGCAGCTCGCCGGCGGCGCGCTCGTCCTCGCGGCGGTGCTCGTGCTCAACGTCCGCCTCCGGCGGCGGCGCACGCCGGGCGGCGGGCCGATTGTCGCGGCGCCCGCGCCGGTCAGCTCGTCTTGATCATGCCCGAGTCCACCACGACCTCCGACCCGGTGGTGCTGGCCGAGCGCGGCGAGCACAGCAGCACGACGGCGTCGGCGATCTCCTGCGGCTCCGCGAGGCGACCGGTGGTCAGCCGCATCATCTCGGGGGCCACGGTGCCGAGGATGCTCCCGCGGTCGGCGCCGGTCATCGTCGCCATGATGTCGACCGCCCCGCCGTCGTCCGTCCACCACGGCGTCCGCACCGGCCCCGGGCACACGCCGTTGACGCGCACGCCGAGCGGCCCGAACTCCTCCGACAGCGCCTTGGTGAGGTTGATCATCGCCGCCTTCGCCGCGCCGTAGTCGACGTTGACCGCCGACGGCTGGCGGCCGTGGACCGAGGAGACGTTGACGATCGCGCCGTCGCGGCGCTGCATGAGGTGCGGGATCGCCGCGCGGCACGCCCGCACCGCCGTGAGCAGGTTGAACTCGAGCATCTCGCGCCAGTCCTCGTCGGTGAGGTCGAGGAACCCGAGGCGCGGGAGCTTCGTGCCGGGCGGCGGCCCGCCGGCGTTGTTGACGAGGATGTCGAGCCGTCCGAACGCCGTGATCGCCTGGGAGACGACCTCGGCGGGCGCCCACGGCTCCATCAGGTCCGCCGGCACGTGCACGAGGTCGCCGTCGAGCGCGGCGAGCTCGGCGCCGCGGGTGCGCGAGGTCGCCACCACGCACGCCCCCTCCTCGAGCAGCGTGCGCGTGACGGCGAGGCCGATGCCCTTCGAGGCCGCGGTCACGACGGCGACCCGGCCGGTGAGGTCGAGATCCATGCTGTGGCGCTCCCTGGTTCGCGGTGGGCGCTCTGACAACGCGGGCGCCGGTCGAAACGTGAGCGTCGATGCGGGCCTGCCCCGATGGCTACGACGTACCGCGGCAGCCGCCGTCGCCGTGGTCGGCGCGATTCGTCCCATCTGGGCGATGACCGGAGTGGCGGGGAGCGGCATCCTCGTGCAACGGGTAAGCGCGTGACTCGCTCATCTCCCATCAGCGTCTTCCCCGAGGCTGGTCGCGCTCAGGCGAGCGGCGCGGCAATCAGTACCGACAGGACTGCTGCCGAGCCAGTGCAATCGAGTCAGGAAGGGTGTGAAGATGGGACAAGACAGACGCCAGCGCAGGCGACGCGCCGCTGTGGTCGGAGGGGCCGCGGTCGCCGCGAAACACCATCACGACGCAAAGCAGGCGGAGGAGACCGCGGTCCCGGCACCTGCGTCGGCGGATCCCGCCCAGGCGGTGCCGCCCGACTCGGGCGGGCTGACGCCTGACGCGATCGAGGAGCTCAAGCAACTGGGCGAGCTTCACGAGCAGAAGGTGCTTACGGACGAGGAGTTCGCGCGCGAAAAGGCGCGTGTGCTCGGTTCCGCCTGAGCGACACCAGACCCGCCGGCCGACTCCGGCAGGAAGGGCAGCAAGCCCACCGACCGACTCATTCCAGGAACCGAGCGCCGGTCGCCGGGGCCCCGCCGACGGCGGGGCCCGCGGCCGCGCTCGTGCGACCTGGGCAGGGACGCGCGGTGGTGCGCCCGGCCTCACGCGCGCGGCGAACCACTCACGCCTCTCCATGGGCGCCGCGGCGCGGCTCCCGGTCGCGGTCAACGTCGCGATCAAGCCGCTCGCACACGCCGGCGCCGACCCGACCGGTCGCACCGCTGCACGTCCTCGACGCACTCGTCGGCTTGGCGGTCCACACCGGAGTGCACTACCCCGCCGATTTGCCGGCTGGCGCGCTGACCGCCAACGACGGTGGCGCAGCTCACCCAGCACACGCTCGACCGCGTTCGCCCGCAGTGGTTGGGAGTAACGCGCGTTCACCCGTAAGGGCGCTGGGACTTACTCCGCGTGTCCCGGGCGTGTCGGGCCGATCTGCCATTAACGACTGAACGACCCCGAGAAGTGTCGGGGCCGTCCGGTGTGTTACGGCGTGTCAGCAGGCGATCCCCGCTATCGGAGATCCGCCCTGGCCTCAGCCGCGACCGCCGGCGTGGGCGCCATGAGGGCCCCGACGATCCACAGGACCGGGAAGATGATCCCGAGCCAGAACAGCGCCGTGTGGCCCTTGCGGAGCGTCGACAAGCCCAGCACGAAGAGCGCAGTGAGGTAAAGGATCCCGAGGAGGATCCAGAGGAAGGTCGACACAGTATGTCCCTCCGATCGAGTCGACCGAGGAGGCGCTGTGCGCCGCTCGGCTAGTGACCATCGGTGTGCATCGTCTCGTCCGTTCGGTTCCACGGCATCGCCTTGATGGGATGAATCGGCGCGAGGCGGAGTCACGAGTCCGGTCGATCGAACGCGGCGGGCGACGTTCATCCAATCGGGGCGATGAGGCTCGCGCGGGTGCTTCTTATGCTCGTTCGCATGCCTCGCCGGACCAAGAAATCCTCATCGAGGCTCATCCCGGCGCTGGAGCTCTCGCTCTGCGCCGACGGCGGGCGACGCGGCGGGGCGGCACGCAGACCGCCTCGAGGAATGGCGAGTCGCGGCCAAGGAGCAGGCGAGCGCCTACGCGGTGTGGTGTGCCGCGAGCCGGCGCGATCGCCGGCGTTGCTACCTCTCGTTCATCGACGCCTTCATCCGTGAGGAAACGGCCGCCCGCCGTGTCCAGCGCGGCGCATCGGCGCTGGACACCGCACACGCGGGGCCCCGCCACGCCTAGGAGACCGATGACGGAAGTCGAAGCCTCGGCGCCGATACTGACGCCTGTCGGCTGAAGGGCGGCTGCGCCGGGCTTCCTCTGGGTCGCGCAGCCGGCCGTGGGCCTGGGCTGGGCGGCGACCTACGGGGAGAGCGCGAACCGCCGGGACATCGACGTGCGGCGCCTGGCCCGGGACGCGACACGGACCGAGCGTGCGTCCGGCTCGGGATGAATCGATCCGCCGCGCGGCTGGATCGTATGCGGCGCCGCCGGCGGCGAACGAGTCGTCGCGCCGGCGGCGCCGTGCCGAGGGTCGATCCGTCCGTGATCGGCTCCATCGCCGCCCGCGTGTGGATCAAGCGACGGAGCGCTTACCGTGGGCGAGGAGTCCGTAGATGACCAGGATGTCCAGGGTGAACAGCGTCAGCGACCAGAACGGGTAGGCGGGGATGAACAGGAGCTGGGCGATGGCGTTGACAGAAGCCACTGCGACGCCGACCCATCGAACGCCCGGGGTCTTGGCCCAGATGCCGAGGGCGACGAGCACCTGCAGCGATCCGAGGATGAGCACGACCCATCCGAAAGTGTTGAGGTCGCTGATGATGAAGCGTGCGTTTTCGGTGAAGAACGTGGACTTCGAGATCGCGGCGATGCCGTCGATGACGTTCAACGTCCCGACCATCGCGAGCATCGTCCCGGCGAACACGACCCAGCCGTCGCCGGACGTATCCTCGTACTCCCGCGTGGTGGCTTCGACGTAGCTCGTCGACGCGTCGGTCCGATCTGCGGTGCTCATTGCACTACCTCCTTCTGACACGTCGCCACCGGATGGGCGACACGGCACGAGGCTATGGGGACGATGCCCGACCAGCATCCCCCTGATGGCATGAAACTCGAACAGGAGCTGAGACCGCGGACCGGGACTGCACTATGTGCATCAGATCACCGGCTCGGTGGCATGCACTCGCACATCTCCCCGACGGGACCCAGTGAGTTGTCACCGCCGCGACGGCCGGTGTGACTCGCGCCGCAGTTGCGGCGACCTTCCGGCGACGAGCTCGGCGGCGAGGCGTTCAGGGTTCTCGGCAGGTCCGGATGATGGTGGTGGTGACGGGTCCTCCGTCAGGTCCCTTCGGCGCTGCTTGATCGCGATGCTGCTGGTCTGGGCGCGAGGCCGCGGGCGATTCGCGCGAGTGCGAGGACGCCGGCCCACATCCCCCGTACCAGGCGCACGAGCCGTCCGTGTAGGTCGAGCCGAGTCGGCACGGCGCGCGCGCATCTCGGTGCGCGGACTCTGCCTGGTCGATCGTTCCGTCCCGGTCGCCGCCCGACATCGCCCCAACGGCATGAAATCCGTGCTCGCCCGGAGCGCCGGGCCTCCCGGCGAGCGCCGTCGGCGTCACTCGGGATCCCGGCTGGGCGTCTCGAGCGCTGCGTCGACGTCGTAGCCCAGCGCCAGTGCCAGCTCGGGCGCGGCGGACACGGCGCGTGTCAGGCCGACGGTGGGAGCGACCGCGATCAGGGTCCCGACGATCTCGTCGAAGCTGGCGCCGGCTGCCAGGGCCATCTCGACCGTCGATTGGTAGGAGCTGAGCGCCGCGTCCATCGCCAGCGACGCCGCCAACCGGACAAGGGCGTGCGTCTTCTGGTCCAACTGCGAGACCTCGACGGTGTCGCGCCCCATCCCGAGCACCGAATCGACGAAACGCTCGTCGTTCAGAGCGAGCCTGCGGAGGTTCTCCTCATATTCGGCCATTTCATCCCCTCCCGGCTTCACATAGCGCTCCGCGGACGCCGTCCGCGGCCACCCTGAACTAGACACCACAGGCGACGCGTCGTCATCGCCCAGATGGCATGAGCCGGCCGAGGACCGGCGGGCCTAGCTGTCCTGCCCACGGACGTTGTGAACGCGGCTGATGGGTGGCCGGTCGCCGAGGCTGCTGTGTGGCCGCCTGTCGGTTGTAGTAGCGGACGAATGATCTCAGGGCCTTCGCGCGCTGGTGGGAGTTCTCCCAGCGGTGGGCGTAGGCCCATTCGTCTTGCAGGGTGCGGATCACGCTCTCGGCCTTGCCGTTCCAGCGCGGCGTGTAGGGCGGCGGGGTGATGTGGCGCGCGCCGGCGGCGGCGAGGACGCCTTGGAAGCGGTGCGAGCGCGTAGACCATCGCGTTGTCGGTCATCACCGCTTGCGGCGCGCGCAGGCCGAGCTCGCTGAAGTGCGCCAGCGCGCGCTCGAGCGTGCGGGCGTTGGTCTCGGCGTCCTCGCGTGCGTGTTGTTCGACGTAGAGGTAGCGGCTGTGGTCGTCGATGACGACGTGCAGATAGACCCAGCCGGCGCCGCGGGTCTTGTGCTGCTCGCCGCGTCCGGTCGCCCAATGGCCCGGGCCGCTCAAAGCGCGCCAGGCGCTTGACGTCCATGTGCAACAGCGCGCCGGGCTCAGACCACTCGTAGCGCTTGAACGTCTGCCGCGGCGCGCGCGCGGCGGCGCGAGAGCCCATGGCGAGAGAGCACCTTGTAGATCGTCGAGCGCGCCCGCCCCAGCAGCCCGGCCAGCCGGCCCGGACCCAGTTGGTGCGATCGGCGCGCCTCGCAGATTCGCTGCTGCTCGGCCGCCTGCAGCAGCCGCGGTGATCGGCGCGGTCGCGAGCTGCGATCCGCCGCCCAGGCCCCCGATCGGCGCTGCTGCTCGTCGGCCTCAAGCCACCGGTGCCACCACCGATGCGCCGTCGCGACCGCGACCCCACAGGCACTCGCTGCCCCACGTAGCCAGACACCCTCCCCAATCAAGTTCGACAAGCGCCAGCCTCCCGGCCGGTCCGAGCTTCGCGTTAGCGTGAACGCGCATCCGGGCCCTCCTGACTGCAGTTCTTGGCGGAACCGCAGAAGACGTCAGGACGGGCCCGACGTCTCTCTCTCAGCCGTTCACAACCTCTGTGGGCAGCTCACCTAGAGCAGCGCGAGCTCGCGGGCGCGTCGACCGCGGCGTTGCGGGATGCCACGCTGAGCTTGCGGTAGATCGCCATCGCGTGGGACTTCACCGTGTGGCGAGAGAGGTACAGGCGCTCGCCGATCTCGCGGAACGACAGGTGCGTGGAGAGTAGGGCAGCAGCCGGAGCTCCGCCTCGGTCAGCGTCGAGGCACCCGGAGCTGCGTGCGCAGCGTCGTCAGGCTCGCGCGCAGCTCGTCCGCCTCGGCCGGGAGCGCTCCGAGGTCCGGCCGGCGGCGCAGCGATCACGTCGATCTCGCGCAGCATCGTCGCGGCGCCGCCCGCGTCGGCCAGCGTCAGGTAGGCCCGCGCGAGCTCCAAGCGGGTCTGTACCGCGAAGTACGGCAGCGCGTACGTGAGGCGCGGCCGCAGGCGCTGAGCTCGCGTGAGGAGCTCATGGCACGCTGCGGAGTTCCCTCGGTGGAGCGCGACGCGAGCCGCCGCCACATAGGCGAGCGCGCTGGTCGGGTACTCCTCCATCCGCGCCCGGCCGATCACCCGGAGCGCCTGGTCGGTGAGCTCCTCGGCCTGGACCCACGCTCCCCGTTCGCTCGCGATCAGGGCGCGCTCGCCCAGAGCCACCGTCACCGCGGCCACGACTCCCAGCTCGAGGCCTTCCTCGGTGGCATCGGCGAGCAGATCGTCGGCCTGGTCGACCTCGCCCGCCAGCAAGTGCGAGATCGCGAGCACCAGCACCGCGTTCGGCCGGAACTCGCTCCCGCGGGCGAGCGTCGCGACGTGCGACCTCGGCGTCTGTGCGCATCCTCGCGACCCCTCGACGACAATGCAGCGCACGCAGGAGGGCCAGCCACGAGTCGATCGAAGCGCTGCCGTCAGGCAGCGCTGCCGTCGATAGCGTCGCGCGCTCGGCGGCATCGGCCCAACGGTCCGCCTCCCCCGGCCGGCCCCAGAGCGCGGCGATCAGCGCCGCCGATCACAGCGACCACCGCGTCCGGCTCCGTAGCCCCAGTCGCCCGCGAGCCACTCGAGCCAGCGCTTCGACGTCGCGGCGCGCCGCTCTGGTACGTCGGGTAGTGCCCATCGCACGACCAGTCGCGCCGCTCGGTCGACATCGCCGGCGGCCTGCGCGTACCGGATCGCGTCTCCGGCTGCCCGTTCGCCTCGCACCAGTGCGACGCACGATCGAGCAGATGCGGCACGAGCTCCGGCTCGCCTCGCTCGAGCTCCGAACGCAGCAGCTCCTGGAAGAGGTGGTGGTAGCGATACCACTGCTCGATTGCGTCCAGCGCAACCACGAACAGGTTGGAGTGCTCGAGCGCCCCCAGCTCTGCCGCCGAGTCGCTCGTCTCGAGCACCGCGTCGCAGAGCGGACCCGCATGCGCTCGAGGACGCAGTCCGCGTCAGGAAGCGGAGCTCGTCGCGCGGCAGCTGCGCGAGCAACTCCGAGCGCAGTAGTCGGCCACGAAAACGGTCGTCGTCCCGGAACCCGGTCGCGCCGCTCTGCGCCGGCGCCGCTCGCCTTGGCTGAGATCGCAGCCAGGTACAGACCCGCGGTCCAGCCCTCCGTGTGCTCCGTGAGCTCGGCGACCTCGGCATGCGCGAGGTCGAGCGCCGGCGCGCTCGCAGCAGCTGCGCGCTTCCGCCTCGTCCAAGCGAAGCTCGTCCGGCCCGATCTCCAGGCCAGGCCCCGCGCCCGCAGCGCTCCCAGCGGGAACACGGTGCTGGCCTCCGCGGACAGCGCCAGCTGCGAGCCCTCGGGCACATGCCTCGCGAGCGCGACGATCGCGTCCAGGCACGCCGGGTTGTCGAGCAGGTGCAGGTCGTCCAGTACCAGGACGTCCGGCTGGTCCATCGTCGCCAGAGCCGCCGCCCAGGCGCGGGATCAGCGGTCGCCTCGACCGAGACGCCCGGCGACGCCAGCGCCTCGAACACGCTCGCGTCGAGCGGCGTGATGCGGTCCAGCGCGGCCGCGACGTACGTCAGCAGGACGATCGGATCGTTGTCGTTCTCGTCGACGCGACACCCACGCGAACGGTCGCGGCGACCGCGCGGCCCACTGCGCGAGCAGCGTCGTCTTCCCCCAGCCGGCCGGCGGACAGGAACACGACCGGGCACCGCGGCAACGCCTCCTCCAGCTCGCCGATCGAGCGCCATGCGCCGACACGGCACCGCCGCGCCGCCTGCGGCACGCGCAGCTTCGACTCCAGCAGCTCGAACGGCGGCGCGGAGCCGGCGGATCGCCGCGAACGAGCCCGCGACGACGTCTGGACCGACGCCATCACCGCGTCGTCCTTGAAATCGCTGGACCGCTCGACAGCTTCGGGACACGTGCGCCGATTCCGAGCGGCACGATGGGACCATGCTCGGAAGGGGTTCACCATTCCCCGGCTCCTGCGCGGACACGTGAAGACCGTACAGACCAATGAGCGGCCCGGCAAGGATGCCGGCACCCTCGCTTCGTCGGGTGTGGGCGCCCCGATCGTGCTCGCTTGGCGTACGATGCGCTTCGCCGGGCGTTCATGCCATCAGGGCGATGACGCCGGACGGAAGCGCGGTGTGATGAGTCCCGATCGAACCACCGCACGCGTCCCGCACTCCGCGATCTGCGCCGGCGCCCGCCGAAAGGGAGCGACCTCGATGGCGACTGTCGAGCACATCACCGATGGCCACGACGAACTCCAGAGCGTGCCAAGCGCGAGCGGGCCGGCAGCCGGCAAGCGAGGCCGCGCGCGATAGTAGCACCTCACCGGGCAGGAGCGGGCGGCGAGCGGAAAGGCGGCGCGGTCGGTGGTGCCGCGCTCCCGCATGGCGAATCGGAGCCGCCGCCGACCGGCGTGATCCCGTCGAGATGCTGGAGGAGCAAGATACTTCCCGGTGCCAGAGCTCGTGCCCCTCCGCTACGGACGGATGCTGGTCTCGCCGTTCACCTTCTTCCGCGGCGCGGCCTATCCGATGGCCGCCGACCTGCACGTGCCCCGACACCGGGCTGGAGTGCAGCTCTGCGGCGATGCGCATCTGTCCAACTTCGGGCGTTCGCCGCGCCCGATCTGCGCTCGTGTTCGGCATCAACGACTTCGACGAGACGCTCCCAGGTCCGTTCGAGTGGGACGTCAAACGGCTGGTGGCCAGCTTCGCCGTCGCCAGGCGGATCGGGACTTCGACGCGAAGCAGCGCGCGTCGATCAACCGGACGGTGACGCACGCCTACCGCGAGGCGATCAGCGGCCTGGCCGGGATGTCCAACCTCGACCTGTGGTACTCCCGCATCGAGGTGGAAGAGATCGCCGCGATGGCGGCTCAGCACGGCACCCGAAAGCAGCGCAAGCGTGTTCGAGCGCAACATGGCCAAGGCGAGCGCGAAGGACAGCATGAGGGCACTCGCGAAGCTCACCGAGATCGTCGACGGCGAGCCCAGGATCGTCGAGTGACCCGCCGCTCATCGTCCCGATCGAGGAACTGGTGTCGGGCGTCGAACAAGCCGACCTCGACGAGTTCGTCCGGGGAGCCATCCGCACGTACCGGCGTACCCTGACCGCCGATCGCCGGCAGCTGCTGCGAGCGGTATCGCTACGTGCACGCGGCGCGCAAGGTCGTCGGCGTCGGCAGCGTCGGAACGCGCGCGTGGATCCTGCTCATGGTCGGCCGCGACCAGAGCGATCCGCTGTTCCTGCAGCTCAAGGAGGCGCAGGCCTCGGTCCTCGAGCCCTTCCTGGGCAAGAGCGCGTTCGGCAAGCACGGCCAGCGGGTCGTCGAGGGTCAGCGACTGCTGCAGGCCGCCGGCGACATCATGCTCGGCTGGATCCGCATCACGGCGCTGGACGGCGTGAGCCGGGACTTCTACATGCGCCAGCTCTGGGACGGCAAGGGCTCGGCAGCTGGTCGAGCTGATGGACCGACGGGCGATGACCGTGTACGCACAGCTCTGCGGCCACGCGCTCGCGAAGGCGCACGCCCGCTCCGGGGACGCGATCGCGATCGCGCGCTATCTCGGCGCGGGCGACAGCTTCGATCGCGCGCTGGCGTCGTTCGCAGAGGCGTACGCCGATCAGAACGAGGACGACTACCACGCCCTGCGAGAGGCAGTCGCGTCCGGCCGCGTCTCGGCCGAGACCGGCCTCTGACCGCCGCTGACGCGATGACCGACAACGGCCGATCCACACGCATGCCCGGAGTCCGCTGATGGAATGGGCGCTCACCATCGTGGCGCTCGCGCTGCTGGGGGTAGCGGCGATCTCGCGCCGGCTCTCGGGCACGCCGGTGACGCCGACGATGCTGTTCGTGGCGCTCGGCCTGCTCGTGGGCCCGCACGCGCTGGGTGGGATCGACCTCGAGAGCACCAGCTCGGCCGTCCGCACCTTGGCGGAGGCGACGCTGGCCCTGGTGCTGTTCTCCGATGCTTCGCGCATAAACCTCCGCCAGCTTCGTCCCGACGTCGGCGTGCCGGTGCGCCTGCTCGGCATCGGCCTGCCTCTCACGATCGGCCTCGGAGCCCTCGCCGCTGCGGTGATCTTCGATCAGATCACGCTTGGCGAGGCACTGATCCTGGGGGTCATCCTCGCGCCGACCGACGCCGCACTCGGGCAGGCGGTCGTGACCGAGCCGCGCGTGCCGACTCGGATCCGCCAGGGCCTGAACGTCGAGAGCGGGCTCAACGACGGGATCTGCGTACCGCTGCTGTTCGCCGCCGTCGCCGCCGCGGACGTGGAATCAGAGATCTCGGAGGGGCGGAGCGCCGGAACTCTGCTGCTCGAGGAGATCGGCTTCGGGGCGGTCGGCGGAGTGACGGCAGGACTCCTCGTCGCGGCGATCTTCCTCTACGCCGGCCGCAAAGATCTGATCGACGGCCCGTGGCGCCAGGTGATCCCGGTCGCCGGCGCGGCACTGGCGTACGGCATCGCGAGCGCTCTCGGCGGGTCGGGGTTCATCGCGGCGTTCGTGGGCGGGATGGTCTTCCGCGCCGCGCTCCGACGCGATCCCCACGAGCTGAACCAGCTCAGCGAGGAGGTGGGCCAGATCCTGAGCGCCGTCACGTTCCTGCTCTTCGGGGCGATCCTGCTCGGGCCCGCCCTCGGAGACCTGAGCTGGAGCCTCGGCATCTACGCCGTCCTCAGCCTCACCGTGGTGCGGATGCTCCCGGTCACGATCGCGATGGTCGGCTCTCGCGCCCGTGCGCCGACGCTGGGGTTCCTCGGCTGGTTCGGACCCCGCGGGCTCGCCTCGATCGTCTTCGCGGTGATCGTGGTCGAGGAGTCACAGCTCCCTCACGAGCACCTGATCCTGCTCGCGATCTACCTGACCGTCGGCCTCTCGGTATTCGCCCACGGCCTTACCGCGGCCCCGCTGGCCTCCCGCTACGCCAGTTGGTTCGAGGCTCACCCCCGCGACAAGCGCCCCCCGATGGAAAGTGCCCCCGCCGATACGGAACGAGCGCGCGGGCCGGCAAAGCAGCTCGCGTAGGCATGCCCTGCGGCTCAGCCGACGACGGGGATCGCGCCGTCGGCTTGAGCCCGACCAAGGGCAATTGCGATTCAGACGGCGAGCGCAGCTCGACGGATCGGAGCGGGAGCCCTGCGCCGGCGCGGCGCAGGGATCCCCACTCCGACGTCTCAGGTCAAGACCCTCGTGCGCCGGCGCCCTGGAGGCCGGTCCCGACGGCTTCGATGAGGAAGCCGGCGCCGCTCTTGAGCGTCCCGTTCCGGTTGCCGTTCTGCAGCGAGCCGCCGACCGTGCCCGCCGTCTCGACGAGCGTGGCCGCGGCGCCCTTGAGCGTCTCGCGCTTGCCCTGGTCCTGCAGCACGCGCCCCAGGCTGCGAAGCAGCTGATCGAGCCCCTCCTGTGCCTGTCGGCGAGCTGAGCAGCGGGCTTCCGAAGTCCTGCAGCGCCGCGGCCGCCTCCTGCAGGTTGCCGGCCACGGCCGGGATCCTTCAGCTTCTCGCCGAAGACGCCGGCCGCGACCGCCTGCGACATCGCGGCAGCTCCCTTCAGCGCCTCGGTCGGGCTGGCGTCGCCGTCCTGGACGGCCTTGGCCCCGAGCGTGGAGGCCGCCGACTCGATGAACAGCGCCGACGCCGCCGTCGCCATCTGCTGGACCTCCGGCTTCTCGAGCTCGCTGCCGAGCCCGCCAACGACGTCGATCACCGAGTGGGCCGCGGCCTTGAAGTCGTGGCGCTCCTTCGCCTCCTTCAGCGCCGGGAGGGCGCTCTGCACGGCCGCCTGCGCCCCATCGCGGACGGCATCCGACCGCCAGGCGGCGTCTCGGACCATCGACGTGATCGTCCGGACCGCGGTCCTCGCGCGCTCTGCCTCCGCGGCGTCCGGCACGACCTGCGCCGACGATCCCGGCACCGAGAAGCTGGACGCCGTCCATGAGCGCGCGGACCGCGTGCGTGACGTCGCCCGCCGCCTTGCCGACCTGCTGTGCGCCGATCAGCGCCGAGATCGGCACGTCCGTCGTCATGAGGTCGCCGAAGGCCTCCTTGAAGTCCTCGATCGTGTGCCGCTGCACATCCACCGGGGTGAAGACCGCGCCCGGGATCTCGATCGCCTGGACCTCGGGCTCAGCAGGTCATCCTTCGAGTACCGCGGGGTCGGGACGCGGAAGGTGGTCGGGATCTCGTCGCCTCCGAGCATCGCGCGCAGCTCCGACGTCGTGAACGACCGCGTGCCCTTCATGTTGGCCGAGTCGGACACCGCCCAGTCTCGCGTCCAGACCGCGTCCTTGGTGACGTTGACGACCACGCCGTCCGGGGCGCCGAAGCAGAACAACCCGTCCCAGTGCTGGCGGATTCCGGCCATGGACTCGCTCACGAGGTCGCGATCGAAGGCCATGTGCGTGACCATGCCGATGCGCGGATTGACCTGCTTGATCATGTAGCCCGTCGCGTAATGGTCGGTGTGCACGATGTCGATCGTCGAGTTGTAGATCGCCGCCGGGATGCCGGCTCTTCTGCTCCATGATCGTGCCGATGTCCGGCTGCAGCTCGGTGACGAAGACGTCGACGCCCTGCGCGTACTCGATCGTGTTGCTCGTCGGGCCGGCCATCGCCTGTCCACACGAAGCTGAGGCCGTTCCAGTCGAGCCGGTAGGCGGACGCGCCGTCCATGTTGTGCGAGCGGCGCCAGTGCCGCACGGTGACGCCGTTCTTCTCGTAACAGATGCCGTTGTCGTCGGTGTAGTCGAACTCGTTCACCTCGACTTCGTAGCCGTCGCCGATCGGGCTGGCGTTGAACGACTTCGTGTGCCAGTGGGTCATCTGCTTCATGCCATCGATCATGTGCCGCGACGCCTTCCTTCTTCGTGCCACCCGAGGGGCCGTGCACGCGGAGCGGAATCCACCGGCCCGCCCACGGCGCGAAGCAGAAGAGGTAGGCAGCTCGCCGTAGTGGTCGACGTGAAGGTGCGTGATGAAGATGTCGTTGATCGCCTGGAGCGGCACCTGCGCCGCGAGGATGTTGCGCAGTCGAGCCCGGACCGAAGTCGAAGAAGAACGATCGCCGTTCCCGAGCTCGACCCAGATGCAGGTCGCGCCTGGTCGCGCTTCGGGGAACGGCACGAGCCCATGAACGTGATCCGCATCTCGTCCGGCCCGAGCTCCTCCGACGTCGGGAAGTACGTGCTGTTGCTGTTCAGGTATGGCGTCGGCTTGAAGTAGGGCGGTAGCGAAACGCCCTCGCCGCCGCCGCCGCCGTACGGGCTCGCCGCCGGCGGGGAGTTCACCGTCACCCCGTTCTTGTGTGCGCTTTCGGGCCATGCTGCCGTCCTCCGCTGTCTCGAGGCTGGATGTCGGCTCAGGCCGCTGCCACGCAGGCAGCGAAGTGCTCGTGCAGCAGCTGCGGGTCGGTACCGTCGCTCGAGCCGATGGCGACGATCCGGGTGCGTCTCGGCCGCGAGCCCCATTCGTCGCAGAGCTCCACCTCCGCGCGCTTTCCGACGACCTGCAGCACCGCCCGCCGCTCGGGCGACTCGAGCGAATGCACGACGCCCTTCGCCCGGTAGATGCCGACGGGGAGTCGCGGCGCGGCTTCCCGCAGCGCGTCGAGCGACAGCGGCTCGTCGGTCTCGTAGCTCCACGTGCTGAACGTGGACGAGAGATCGTGTTCGTGGTCGTGACTGCGCGCCCCGGTGTCGAACCGGGCCGGGTCGAACCGGCCGGCCGACAGGAGGACCTCGAGCGGCACGTCGCAGTGGCTCGTCTCGAGTACTCGCAAGCGGTGGAAGTGCTCGTCCAGCCATGACGAGAGCGCGCGCGAGCTGGGCGCCGTCGACGAGGTCGACCTTGTTCAGGATCAGCATGTCGGCGCATGCGATCTGCCAGAGCTTCAGCTGTTCAACCTCCGGCGCCGCGAACACCTGCTCGGCATCGAGCACGCAGGTGATGCTGTCGAGGCGGATCCGGTCCCGGAATCTCGCCATCGAGAACGTGACCATGACCCCCGACGGGTCAGCCACGCCACTCGCCTCGAGCAGGATGTACTCGGGCTGCTCCGGCCGTTCGATGGTCGCGACGACCGACTCGATCAAGTCGTCGCGGATCGTGCAGCACACGCAGCCGTTCGCGAGGCTGATCACGTCGCCCTCGACGCCGACGACGAGCTCGGCGTCGATGTTGATCGACCCGAAGTCGTTGACGAGCACGGCCACGCGCAGCCCGTGGTCCCCGTCGCAGGATGCGGTTCAGGAGCGTGGTCTTGCCCGCGCCGAGGAAGCCCGTGAGGACTGTCAGCGGGACGGGACGGGCCGACCGCGTCTCGAGAAGATCCACGAGCTCAGCGCGCGCCATGCCCCGTCAGCTCGCGACCGGCGCCAGGCCGGTCAGGCCGCCCATCGTCGCGCCCGCCCCGGCGTGCTCGGCGGTGTGCGTGCGGTCGAACGTCATGACTGCCATCTCCATCGACACGAGTCAGCTCCTCGCTGGTAGCTCGTCGCCGGCGGTCGCCAACACCTCAAGGCGAGTGTCCCGCCGTGCCCGCGAGCCGGCATCGCCCGGATGGGATGGGATCGGTGTCCTGGTGGTGCAGAACGCTGGCGGGCGCGTTCTGGACCAAGCCGCTCTGACGCGCCGACACCGGCGCCGGAGGCCACCCTCCTGCATCGACGGCGACGACCCCGACGTCCGCTGGAGCCTGCGAGTGGAGCTGGGCGGCAGGGCCGCCGACCTCATCGTCCCGGGATATCACCCGAACCGGGCGAGGCGAGCTGCTGTTGATCGGCCGAGGCTTCGCACGAGCGCACGGGCGCCGGCACGACGTGACGGCATCAGGGTGGCGCTTGAGCCGGTGGGTCGGTCCGATCCGGTTCCACCGCCGTCACAACCGCCATGACAGGCGTCGTGCCTACCCCGCGGAGTGAGCGCACCGTCGCCTGGGTGCTGGCCGTCGGCGCGCTCGACCTCGGCCTCGAGCAGTTCATGATCGTCCCGATCCTGCCGGCGATCCAGCAGACGTACGGGGCCTCGCTCACGGCGACCACATGGCTGTTGACCGGCTTCCTCCTCGCAGCCGTCACCGCGGCGCCGATAGCCGGTCGTCTGGGGGACATGTACGGGAAACGTCGCTTCCTGCTCCTCTCGGTCGGGGCGTTCGCGATCGGCTCGCTCGTCTGCGCGCTGTCCGGCTCGCTGACGGGGTTGATCGCCGGCAGGGTGCTGCAAGGCCTGGGCGCGGGACTGGGACCGCTGGCGGTGGGGCTGGCCCGCGATCGAGCGCCCCAGGGTCGAGCGCCCGTCTGGATCGGGCTGCTCGTGGCCGCGGCCGGGAGCGGCGCCGCCGTCGGCCTCCTGCTTGGCGGCGTGCTCGTCGAGACCGTCTCGGTGGCCGCGGTGTTCTGGTTCATGTTCGCGATCGCCGTCGCCCTGCTCCTGGCCGTGCGGGGCGTTCGTACCGGAATCGCCGCCGCGCGATTCGCCCCGACCCGACTGGGCGGGTGGCCTGCTGCTGACGACCGCACTCCTGGCGCTTCTCCTCGCGATCTCCCAGGGCAACACGTGGGGCTGGGGCTCCGCGCGGGTCCTAACCCTCATCGCACTCTCAGCCGCGCTCTTCGCCGGCTTCGTCGTCGTCGAGCGAGCAGCGTCCGCGCCCCTCGTCGACATGCAGCTCCTGGCCCGGCGTCCGGCGTGGAGCGCGAACCTCGTCTCGTTCGCAATGGGGTTCGCCCTGTTCATCGCCGGAGTCGTCGTGCCGCAGATCGCGCAAGTTCCCGTGGCGTCCGGCTATGGACTCGGCCTGACGTTCGCCGAGACGGGCCTTGTCCTCCTACCGGGCGCGCTGGCGATCGTCGTCGGCGGCTGGGCGAGCGGCGCGCTGGTGCGGGCGACCGGAGCGCGGACGCTGGTCATCGCCGGAGCGGTCGCGGCCGCGATCGCCTACGCCTGGCTCGCCCTCGACCATGGATCGGTTGGCTCAGTCGTCGCAGCCAACGTGCCGCTGGGCTTCGGCATCGGACTCGCGTTCGCCGCACTCACGAATCTGGTGGTCCGCGCGGTCGGCGAGCAACGCACGGCCGTCTTCGCAGCGACGACCGCCGTGAGCCGCGCCACCGGCGCCGCGCTCGGCGTTCAGGTCGCCGCCGCGGTGATCATGGGCGCCGGAGTCGTGCCGCCGGGCATCCCGGCTGAGCGCGGGTTCACCGGCGCGTTCGTCCTCGGCCTCATCGCCGCCCTCGTCGCGCTCGCGGCCACCAGCGCGATCCCCGCTCGGCGAGGCGACCCGCTCCGGCAGGACGCACAGGTCGAGCGCCGCGTCGCCGCATCCTGATCCGCCCGGCGAGTAGGTTCGCGGCGGAGCGGCGTCGGCGGCCGCCCCTGACAACGCCCGAGCTCCGGGGATGTGAGCCCCGCCCGGTCAGTCCCGATGCTGCCGGGCGTCCGGCGAGGCGTCCCAGAAGGCGTCGAGCTTCGTCGCGTCGCCGTGGTCGAGCTTGCGGGAGACCGCCCACATCTCGACCGGCTCGTCGCCCTCGTTGCGGTGCGAGCGCGGCGTCCCGGGCGCGACGCGCACGGCCGCCGGGGCGCCGACCGTCGCGGACGTCGTCGCCGAAGCGCATCGTCAGCGTCCCGCGGGTGACGAGGTAGAGCTCCTCGACCTCGTCGTGGAAGTGCCCTGTCCCCTGCTCGAAGTCCGAGTGCGGCGGCACGCGGATGAGCGTCACCGCGAGCTGGTCGCAGCCCATCGCTCGGGTCAGCGGCCGGAACTCGCCGGGGACGTCGGAGCCCGCGTAGACGTCGCTGACGTCGTCCGGGTGGACGATGGCGTAGCCGCGCGCGCCGGCGTTCCGGGTCACCGCGCACACCCTAGCCGTGGTTGACATACCCTATAGGGGTATCAGTAGCATTGTCCCAATGACCACCGCCACGGCGCCCGGGCACGAGACCACGGTCCTGCACGTCGGCGGGCTGCGCTGCGCCGGCGAGAACGCGGTCGTCGAGCGCGCGCTCGGCGCCCGGCCGGGCGTCCTCGCCGTCGAGGCCAACCCGGTCGCGCAGACCGCGACCGTCAGCTACGACCCCGCGCGGACCTCGATCGCCGACCTGACCGCGTGGGTGGAGGAATGCGGCTATGACTGCGCCGGCGAGTCCGCGCCGGGGCACGGACGCACGGCGGCCATGGCGGCATGTCGATGGACGCGATGGTCCGCGACATGCGCAACCGCTTCGTGGTCGCGCTCGTCTTCACGATCCCGATCGTCCTCTGGTCGATGGTGGGCACGAAGCTGCTCGGGACCGAGCTCGCGACCCCGTTCGGCATCGACCGCGACGTCTGGCAGTTCCTGCTGAGCCTGCCGGTCGTCCTCTACGCGTCGTCGATCTTCTTCACCGGCGCGGTCTCCGCCCTGCGCAACCGGACGCTGGACATGATGGTCCTCGTCGCCGTGGCCATCGGCGCCGGCTGGCTGTACTCCGTCGCCGCGACGTTCTTCATCGAGGGCGAGGTCTTCTACGAGGCCGCCGGCATGCTCGCGACGTTCGTGCTGCTCGGGCACTGGTTCGAGATGCGCGCCCGCGGCGGCGCCAACGACGCCGTGCGCGCGCTGCTGGACCTCGCGCCGCCCATGGCCGTCGTGCTCCGCGACGGCGAAGCGGTCGAGGTCCCGACCGCCGAGGTGCAGGTCGGCGACCGGTTGCTGATCCGCCCCGGCGCGAAGGTGCCCGTCGACGCGGTCGTCGAGGAGGGCCAGAGCCGGGTCGACGAGTCCACGGTCACCGGCGAGAGCCTGCCGGTCTCCAAGACGGCCGGCGACGAGTTGATCGGTGCGACCATCAACGCGAACGGCACGCTGCGCGCCCGTGCGACGAAGGTCGGCGCCGACACCGCGCTGGCGCAGGTGGTCAAGCTCGTCCAGGAGGCCCAGAACTCCAAGGCGCCCGGCCAGCGGCTGGCGGACAGGGCGGCGTTCTGGCTGGTGCTCGTCGCGCTCGTCGGCGGCGGCCTGACCTTCGTCGTCTGGTACTTCGTGATCGGCCGCGACGTCGAGGAGGCGCTGCTGTTCGCCATCACGGTCGTGGTCATCACGTGCCCAGACGCGCTGGGGCTCGCGACCCCGACGGCCATCATGGTCGGCAGCGGGCTCGGGGCCCGGCGCGGCATCCTCTTCAAGCACGCGATGGCGCTGGAGCAGGCGGCCACGCTCGACACGGTCGTGCTCGACAAGACGGGCACGCTGACCCGCGGCGAGCCGGAGGTCGTCGCGGTCGCCACCGCCGACGGCGTCGACCAGGACCAGGTGCTGCGCCTGGTCGCCGCCGCCGAGGGCGACTCGGAGCACCCGCTGGCGCAGGCGATCGTCAAGGCGGCGGCCGCGCGCGGCCTGGACGTCCCGCGCGCGGAGGCCTTCGAGGCGGTGCCCGGCCACGGGCTGCTGGCCACCGTCGACGGCCGGCGGCTCGCGGTCGGCAACGCCCGCCTGCTGGAGCGCGAGGGGATCGCGAGCGGCGCCCTCGCGGCGCGCTCCGACGAGCTCGCCGGCCAGGGGCGCACCAGCGTCCAGGTCGCCGTCGACGGCACGGCCGCGGCCGTCATCGCGGTCGCCGACGCGCCGCGCGAGACCGCCGCGGAGGCGATCGCCGCGCTCGAGGAGCTCGGCGTGCGGCCGGTCATGCTGTCGGGCGACAGCCGCGCGACCGCCGAACGGGTCGCCGCCGAGCTCGGCATCGGCGAGGTCATCGCCGAGGTGCTGCCGGCCGACAAGGCCGCCACCGTCAAGTCGCTCCAGCGGCAGGGCCGCAAGGTGGCGATGGTCGGCGACGGTGTCAACGACGCGCCGGCGCTGGCGCAGGCCGACGTCGGGATCGCCATCGGCGCCGGCACCGACGTCGCCGTCGAGACCGCGGACGTCGTGCTCATGCGCTCCGATCCCCTCGACGTCGCGACCGCGATCACCATCAGCCGCGGCACCAGGCGCAAGATGCACCAGAACCTCGCCTGGGCGGTCGGCTACAACAGCCTCGCGCTTCCCATCGCCGCCGGCGTGTTCGAGCCGCTGGGACTCGTGCTCCGCCCCGAGGTCGGCGCCATCTCCATGGCCGGGTCCAGCGTCATCGTCGCGCTCAACGCGGTGTCGCTGAAGCGCCTCCGCCTGCCGGACTCGCGCGGGGACCGCGGCACCCCGGATCAGCGCACGACGAACCGCGAGCGGACCAGCGCGTCCCGGAACACCCCGCCCTCGCCGGTCTCCTGATCGTCGTCGACGACCTTCCTGCTGTTGACGCGCACCCGCCAGGTGCCCTTGCACCACCGGCCGCGCGTGCCATAGCTGCGCGGGTCGAGCCGAAACACCACCCGGCCGTCGTCGAAGCGCGGCTTCGGCGGCGTCCACGGCTCCTCGCAGGAGCGCGGACGCCCGGACGGGCGGGTGAGGATGACCTCGAGTTTGGCGCCGCGGGGGCGCTCCACCAGGCGGGAGGGGATCGCCAGCCGGAAGATCGTCGCCGGCGTCCCGGAGGAGGGCGAGGTCGCGACGAAGGGCGTCGAGGCGGCTGAGGCCGGCGCCACCACGGCGAACGCGGTGACGAGCGCGAGGAGGAAGGTCTTGGCGGTGAGGCGCATGGCGGGAGGGGATCGGCTCGGCGCCGGCTCAGACGCCGATGTCCGTGGGCTTGTAGCAGGACGCGATCGGCCCGAACGGCCCGGCGTCGTACTGGTCGTAGAAGCCGAACGTCGTCAGGCGGTGGGTGCGCCACCCGACCATCCGCTTGGAGCTCCACCACTCGACCTCGAGGTCCGCGCCGTAGTTCCCGCGCCAGTCGAGGTCGAAGAACGTCGGCGCCGGCCACCCGGCGGAGCCGGACTGCCTGACGTGACGCCACGCGCTCCAGCCCGACGTCTGGATCGGCGCGGAGCCCTGGAAGGCATCCGTCACGGACACCCGGAAGCGCACCCAGGTCCGCTCCCGGCGCGTCCGGCGGCGCGTGTCCGCGCCGCTGACGGCGGGCGAGGGCACGCCGACGGTCAGGACGCCGTTCGGCCCGAAGACCCCGTACTTGCAGGTGCCCTGCCCGACCAGGCTCGCGCCGAGCTTGCCGCCGCTGCCGATGACGCTGCTCGCCCGGGCCGCCGGCGCCGCGACGGCGAGGGTCAGCAGCGCGACGATGGTTCCCGTCAACTTCACGATCGTTCCCACCGTGGAATCACGTGTGGGCGACACGTGTCGTCGGCGGCGGCCCCCTGGACGTTCGGCGGGTTCGTCCGCGACCCACGCCGCCAGGGGCGCGACCGGCGGACCGCGGCAAGACCGTGTCGCGCAGGAGCTGAGGCTCATCAACCGGCGGCCCGTCCGCCGGCTGGTCCGGATCGGGATCTGGTCAATCGCGCCGGCCGCCGAACAGCTGGAGCGCGAGCAGGAAGACGTTGAAGATGTCGAGGAAGATGCTCGCCGCGATCGGGACCGCGCTCTCGGAGCCGGCCCGCCGGAGCCGGTTGAAGTCGAAGATCGTGAACGCGCCGAAGATCACGAGTCCGGCGATGGCGTAGATGAGGTTGCTGTTGGGGATCGAGACGAAGATCGCGACGATCCCGAAGACGATCAGGCCGAGCAGGGCCCAGAACAGGGTGCGCGCCCAAGAGGAGAGGTCTCTGCGCGTCGCGTAGCCGTAGGCGCCACACCCCGCGACGAACGCCGCGGTGGCCCCGGCCGCCTGCCACAGGGCGGACGGGTCGGCGTTGGCGTAGTCGGCGATGAGCGGGGCGACCGCCAGGCCGAGCAGCAGGCCCAGCCCGAACAGGAGTCCGATCGCGAGTTGCTCGCGGCCCTTGGCGGCCGCGATGTTGAGTCCGACGATGCAGGCGAACGCGCCGATGAACAGCACGAGCCCGGTCGCCCCGCTCAGATCCCGGCCGAGGTAGGCGCCGAGCGCGGCGAATCCGACCGTGACGGCAACGAAGCCCATGACCTGGCCGAGCAGCGCCCGGGCCTGGTCGTGCGCGATCGCGTGTCCCGGGAGAGCCGGCTCGTCGGAGGTGGCCTTGAACGCGCTCATCTCACCACCAGGGGAACGGAGAGACGGCCAGGACGATCACGATGGCCCACCCCAGCGCCATCCACCACGTGGAGTTGAAGCCCCAGAGGTCGGTGCGGCGGCGTGGCTTCGGCCGGAGGTGGTACCAGCGCCGCCGACGGTCGTCGGTGGCATCGAGGTGAGACATGAGCGTTCTCCTCGTTTGAGGGTCGCCTGGGACGAGGAACACCAAGAGGTTCGCGGGCTGAGACACGGGCTCGCGCCCGTGTCATGCCTGGGTTCACCCACGGGGATGGCCCTCGTACCCGTCGCTCATCGGTCGGTCCCCGCCCGTGGCTCGCCGCCGGCGCGTGCGCGCTGATCCACTGCTCCAGCGCCTCGGGCCGCACGCGCAGCGCCGAACCGCGCGGCCAGACGCACGGCCGGCAGCTCGCCGCGCGAACCGTGCGGTGCACGCTCGAGCGGCTCAGCCCAAGCCGCGCGGCCGTCTCGCCGAGCGTCGCGCACCGACGGCTAGCCGGTCCGGGCGACCGCGGGTTCGGGAGCTTCGCCACACCACGCGGCCGTGGTGCTACGGGACGCGCTAGGCACAATCGCGGCTTGCTGCTGCTTCTGCCTGGAGGCGTTGCGGAAGTCGCGCCCGCTCGGATTGCATCGGCGCGATGCCGGGCGCTTCCGCGGTTGCGATCGTGGCCGGGCTCGGCCGCCGTTCAGGCGGGCATCGGGGCCGTGGATGCGGGCTTGATCTTCTGCAGTCGTGCGTGCGGTGATCAGCGCCATTCCGACCGCGCAGCGATCTGCCGCGCGGTTGTAAGCGCTCGCAGCGCCGATTGAACTTCGTGTCGGCGCCGACGGCTCGATCATGCTCTGGCGCTTGGCGTAGAGGCCGCCGCCTTCGCTGTCGAGACCGGCGATGAACGCGTAAGTGCCGCGCCCACGAACGTGGCCCTTGCGTTCGCCGTGCGTCGGGCGGGATCAGCATCGGATCCGGTCGAGATCGCCTCCATCTGGACCGATGCCAGTAGCCGGCGTCGGCGAGCACCGCCTCGGTCGCTTGCGATCCCGGCGGGCGAGCCTGCGGCGCCTCACCATGGTTCAGGTGCCGAAGTCCGGCGAGTCGACCGTCACCTCGGCGGCGATCACGGTCTGCTCGGCGGTCACGCGGCCTGGGCGTTATAGCCCTGCATCCACCGCGAGAGGTCTGACGTTGCGCGAGTCCAGGCACGTTGATCTGCTCGCCGGCGGCCGCTAGGATCGGCGCGCCGAGCGCCGTGCCGTCCTTCATCACCTGCCGCCGCGTAGGCCTCATAGGCGGCGTTGGCCGGCACTCGCACAGCTCCTCGTCCAGGCGCGCTGGCCTCCTCGCCGCTCGGCGTGACGCCGGGATCGGGCGCGCCGCTCGACGCGCTGCATCGAGCGGCGCTCGGCGTCCGCAGCCACCGCGCCGGCCCTGCGCCGTTGAAGCTCCGGCGGCAGCTCTCGCCGCGCGTCGCCAACGCTCATCTTCGGCCGGCGACTCCGGGATCTCGCGCCACGCTCGTAGTCCGGTTGGCGTGCTGGGAGCGTTGGCGTGCACCTTGTGCCGTCGACGCGATCACCCCGCTCACCAGCCCGCCTCGCCAGGCAGCACCTCGCCGAACAGCGCCCAGCGCCCTCGTGGGCTGCGAACCGCGCATCGTCGTGTGACCGGCCCGTCGCGTGACCCCGACCGCGACGTCTCTGCAGCGCCGCTCGATCCGCCGCGAGGACCGTTCACCGATCGCGTACGCGTAGACAACAGCGCCACCATCATCGCCGGATCGTGCGCCGCCCGACCCCACCGTCCTCGCGATACCACCAGAACACTGAGATCCATCGCGTCACGCTCAGCACGAACCACGCGAGTGTCTCCCAGCCACTCGCGCAGCTCGCGGCAACAACAGCTCCGCTGATCACACGCATGAAGTTCTGCGCCATCCCGAATGTCTTACCGCCTGGACAGACCTTTGTGCACAGCCTCGCTGCGAAGCGACAGCGATCTCCGCCGATCGCAAGCTCACACGTGCTCAGACGGAGGGCGGGTCTGATCGCCCTCCATCGACCGCGGATTTCAAAGGACGGGACGCACGACGAGCATCCCCCGGCTTGAGACGAGATGCGCCAAGTCGTCCGCCAACCGTTGGACGTGTTCGCTCGCCTGCTGCTCGAAGCGCTCCACGTCGACGATCTCGGCGATCAGCACGTAATCGGCTTGACCGATGGACTGTCCGGGCACGTCCGCCGGCCGCGTAAGCCGCCAATCCGACACCGCGTCCAGCGACCCGCGGACGATGTCGCGATCCTCCGTCATCAGACGCTCGAAGTCCTCGGCCAGCCCCGGCGAACGCAGCTGAAACCAGATGAGAAGGGTCGCCGGAGGACTCATCCGCGAAGCGTAGTGGACGCAACATGACGAACGGACTGATACGGCCTCACACGGTGTCAAAGTCAAGGGCCCATCTCGACGCCGGACGAGCTTTGGCCAGCTCCCGCTTTCATCGCCCACGACGCACCTATATCCCGCGCACACGAGACTTGCTACGCGCGGAAGGCAGGACGCCACGTGTCCGGTTTCGGCCCGAGTGTGAGCGCCCACGTGTCGGCCATGGCGGCGCCCGGTCTGGACGACCAGGAGAAGCACTAAGCGGGCCGCCAGATCGAAGCAGTGAGTAGGCAGGACCTCGGCAGGGCGTGAGGCACCGAAAGCGCGGAGCCCGAGAGCCCTCCCGTTCGCAACCGCCTGTGCCCAGCGCTTGCGCTATCGCCTGAGGCTGTCGTACAAGTCCGCTGCGGGGCAGTCCGTTGTGGGGATCTCTAACGGCGCCTTCCCGAGGTGCGAGCGACCACGGAGTAGAGCCAACCGGCCGCCCGCTCGACGCGCTCTACCGGCCCGCTGTTGGACTCTTGTCCAACGACCGCGACTTGCGCGACATTTTTCACCGGACGAGGTGACGCCAGACGTCCGCGGATCCTTGCGCGCATCGGCGGCTACCCGTGGATGCGTGGGTAGCGCGCCCGGCAGGCGCATGAGAGCGAGGAGCTCACCGCGCTAGACGTGAGCTATGCGCTGCGGTCGTTGAGCGCGTCCTCGAGGAGCCCGAGGACGATGCCGAACACTGCGTGGCGGATCGTCGCTTGGGCGAAGGCTCGGCGGTTGGCGGCGAGTTTCGGCAGCTCCTTGCGGGCCGGGTGGTAGCGGTCGAACACCACGGTCAGCGGCCAGGCCGCGACGTGCTCGATGAGGCCCACCAGCAGGCCGCGGAGGACCGCCGGCCCCGGCAGGGACGGCTTAAGCCGCGCGTATGCGGCGCCGAAGATCGCGCCATTCTGCACGTGGAGCACGAAGCCGATGAGTCGCCAGTGGTCGCCGCGCGTCACGAGCTTGCCCAAGATCTCGACGTCGTCGTACTTGGAGTCGAACAGGCGTTTGTCGAGCGACTGCTCGAGCGTCATCACCACCGTTGCGACCGCGCCTGCAACCCCCGCCCGCAAGCTGGTCTGCAGCATTGGTCAAGCATGTCAGGGTTTCTGCGCTGGAACAACGGCCGCCCGCAACGCCTCAATCGCCGATCTGCCACGTGTTGAGATGGCTTGGCGTAACTCGGGCGAGCTGGTTGTGCGAGGTGATGTCGAGCTGGATGAAGCCCTTGTGCAGGTGGTATTGCACGGTGCGGGGGCGCTCTCGCGTCTGCCTCGTCGCGGCAGCGGCTACGTCCCGCCGACTCGTGGGCGATTCCATGGGGGCCTCACGGCGCTCCTGCTCGCCCACCAGGACCCGATTGGGGCCTCAGCTTCGTCGACATAGAGGGCAACGTCGCATCCGAGGACTGCTTCGTGAGCCGGCAGGTCATCACGCAAGCGGCAGACGACGCCGAGAGCTTCTTCGACGCCTTCATCGAGCGAACGCGCCATTCGCCGTTCGTCTCCAGCGCGCTCTACGCGGCGAGCCTCCGGCACAAGGTCCGCCCGGCGCCGTACGCGGCATCTTTGAGTCCATGGTCGACCTCTCCGACAACGGCGACCTGATGACAAAGGTTCCTCTCACTGTCCTGCCCGCGCATGTTCATGTACGGCGAGCAGAACGCCTCCCTTTCCTACCTGCCCACACTCGCCGCTCGCGGCGTCGAACTCGCCGAGATCCCACACAACGGGCACTTCCGATGTACTCCAACCCCGTCGCGATGTGACGCGCATCGCCGACTTCCACGCGCAACACGCTCGGCGAGATCCCGGCGCCGTGGACCAGTAGCTCTAAGCCACGAGCGCTGCAAACCCAACTGCTCCTTTCGTTGAAGAGCAGTCGTCGAGTGGCTGGCCGACGCGGCGTCACGGCGAGGGCCCGGCCGGCCGGGCCCTCGCTGCTGCTCTTGAGCCTGTCGCCGCACAGACCTTCGTCTTGTGCGGCACGCGGCCCCTGCTTCAGGCCGCCGCCAGCTCGTCGGCGTTCTTCCTGGCGAGGGCGGCGTCGAGCACCGCGTACTCGGCCTCCTCGATCGCCGCATATGCGTACTCAACCGCAAACGTGGCGTCGTCTTCGGCGTTCTCGGCGTTCCGCTGCGCCCTGTCCACGTCGTGCTCCGCCCGCTTGGCATCGACGTCCTCGCGAATCTTTGCGACGTGTTCGTTCCACGAGCGCTGCAGGTCATTCCACCAGACGGAGAGCTTTCCCTTGCTGGCGTCCGCGGACTGGCGCAGCTTGTCAGCCTGGGCCTGAGCCGATGCGCGCGCCGTCGCAACGTCCTGCTCGAGGTCCGCCTTGGCCTTCCCCTGGGCGGCCGCGGCACGATCCTCAGCTTCCTTCGCCCTGGCCGCCAACTTCGTCAGCTGGTCCGATGCAGCCATGTCAACCTCCCTCGAAGGGTTACCGTCGAGCGACGGTCTTGAGTACCGAGGACGGTGCCGGGCGCGCCGTAGCGGGCCTGAAACGCCCGACGCTTGGACGAGCCTAGCTAATGACTCTATGCGTGGCCAGGCCACCCGCGCTGATCGCCCAGGAGTCCCGAACGCATCCGTCAGTTCCGCTTCGCGTGTGTGTGAGCGAGCATCACGCTGGGCCCAATTCGGACACCTGCAAGGGACGAGGAACAGGCGTCGGCTGGCGCGGATCGCTTCCCGTATCGCTGCCGCATCGGTGAAACGCAGCGGCGACCCGCTCACCGCTCGTATCCACGCCAGATGCCCCTCGGGCAACCAGTCACGGACGTCGGGCGGCAGCAGAAACGCCTGCTCGCGCTCACAACCGACGAACCTGAATCGTCTTGATCGCGCCGGACGGAGGGGGCCTTGATGTGGCAGCCTCGCGCGGAAGCGAGCGGCTCGACGTGCGCCGCGGAGCTAGACCGCCAGCTCCCACTCCTTGACGCGCACGACGTTCCCGTCCTCGTCCACATCATCGACCTCCCGCACCATCGCGAAGCCCGCCTTCTCGAGCACGCGGCCGCTCTCGGGACGCTCCAGCGGCGTATGAGCCACGATGCGACGCACCTCGGAGGCCTCGCGCGCCTTCCTCACGAGCGCCTCGACGGCCGCGGTCGCGTACCCCCGGTTCCACTGCGACCCGACCACCGCGTAGCCGATCTCGATCGTCCCCTCCTCATCGACGAACGCGCCACCGATCTCACCGACCACGACGTCATCCTCAGAGCGCTGCAGGAAGTAAGGGCCGAACTGCCCCACGGCGCCGACGCACTGCGCCACGCCCGCGGAGAACTCCGTCGGGTAGCCGTCAGCGACGCGCACGCCGCCGGGCCGCTCGCCGGCGAGGATCGCGTCGGCCACGTCGCGCGTCATCTCACAAAGCACGATGGTCACCCCGCGATCCTAAGACCGGCCAGGACGACCGCCCAAGCGATCGACGAGTGGTTCGCGAGGTTGCTCTCAGATCGACGTGCGCACGCAGCAGACCTCCTCCGACGTGAGTGCCACGCGCTCGTCGGGGATCGCCCGGAGCACGGCCTCGAGCTCGCGCCGGCAGACCCCGCTGACACGCCGGCCGTCCATTCGGCCCCGCCTTCAGAGCCAGACGAAACGCACGTCGATGTCGGCGAACTCGGCGAAACGTCGCTGGTTGAAGACGTGCGGGACCACCTCGACCACGAAGCGCGCGGCCGGCGCCCAGAGCGCCACCCAGCCAACCAGGAGGATGCCCTGGGACAGGCCCTCGACCACCACGTTCGAACTCGCCTGGTCCACGGCGGTGGAGACCATCACGCAGCTCAGGAAGACCGCGATCCCGACATAGGCCGCGACCTTCTCCTGGCGCGAAAGCGGATCGATCCGACGCAACGGGCCGGACGACTTGCGCAGGCTCGTCCAGATCGCGTTTCGTACCGCGCCCTCGTCGGTGCTCGAGCGGTCCGACACGGGTGCGTAGATCGTCAGGTGGGAAGGCTCAAAACTTCGGACGCGCTCCCATTCATCCAGCAGACTCCAGCGCACGTCGCCGGACAGAGTGCGCTCGGCGACCGGGCGTGCGTCGAAATTCCAGAAGAGCTCGTCGATGGACGACAGGCGGATCGCGAACTCGGGTGTCGAGGGCGGCGCGTTGGCCATCGCGGAAGATCCTTCGAATGCTCGGCCGTCTTACCTGCCTGGCAGTCCCAATGACCCGACTTAGGACGACGCTCGGGAGGGAGCCTGCGCCGGCGCAAACTGAGGGTGTTCGTGTCATGAACCGCCCCTCGGCGCTGGCGGCCGACGGGCTGCCTACGTCTTCGACCGCTTCCGGCCCGCCGGGCAGATCCCGCCGCTCGACGACTCCCTCGTCGCAATCGTCAACGCCGGGAACCGGTGCCCGTCCAGCCGGCGGGGGCCGGTGTGCACCGCCGGGAGCTGCCGCTGGGCGGCGACGTCGTCGACTTCCGAGGAGGCTGACTCGGCGCCGCCAGTCGGACGCCGGCGAGGGAGCACATCAGCGGCCTACCCGTGCAACTCCGGTGCAAATTTGCACCCTGTTTGCACTCTCCGGGCCGATGCGCCCCGCTCTACTTCGGCGGGAAGTGGCGGTTTGCAGCCACTTCTTGAGGGTGAGCGACGGGACTCGAACCCGCGACCGCCGGGACCACAACCCGGAGCTCTACCAGCTGAGCTACGCCCACCAGGCGATCGCCGAATCTAGCACCGCCGCGATCCAGGCACGACGGGGATCGAGAGCGCCTTCCCGTAGGCTGACGACGATGGTCGCGATAGACGCGCGCGCGGACCACGTCGGCAGCCTGCTCCGCCCGGACGAGCTCAAGCGGGCGCGCGAGCGGCATGCCGCGGGCGAGCTCGACGCGCCGGCGTTCAAGGCGATCGAGGACGCGGCGGTGCGCGAGGTGGTCGCGCTGCAGGAGCAGGCCGGGTGCCCGGTGGTCACCGACGGCGAGCTGCGCCGCGACTCCTTCCAGTCCGAGTTCACCGCCGCCACCACCGGCGTCGAGGGCGTGAGCCTCGACGCGTGGCTGTGGGGGGACTGGCACTCCGACGAGCTCGGCGACAAGCGGGTGGAGCGGCCGGTGGAGATGGCGGTCACGGCGCCGCTCGTGCGCCGCCGCAACCTCGCGGCCGAGGAGTTCTCGTTCCTGCGGGCGATCACCGACCGCGTCGGGAAGGTCACGCTCCCCTCCCCCACGCTGTTCGGCAACCTGTGGACGCCGGAGCGCTCGCGCGACGCCTATCCCCGCTTCGACGACTTCATGGGTGACGTGGTCGCGCTCATGGTCGACGAGGTCCGCGAGCTCGCGCGGCTCGGGTGCCGCTACGTCCAGCTCGACGCGCCCCACTACCCGCTGCTGGTCGACCCGACCTGGCGCGCGTTCTACGAGAACCGCGGCTGGACCATGGAGCGCTGGCTGTCCTACGGGATCGAGCTCGACAACGCGGTGATCGACGCGGCGCCGGAGATCACCTTCGGCTTCCACCTCTGCAAGGGCAACCAGGACAGCCGCTGGCTGGTCGCGGGCGGCTACGAGGACATCGCCGGGCCGATCTTCGGCGGCGTCCACGCCCACCGGCTGCTGCTCGAGTACGACGACGAGCGCTCGGGGAGCTTCGAGCCGCTCTCCCTCGTGCCCGACGACAAGCTGGTCGTGCTCGGCCTCGTGACCACGAAGTCGCCGCGACGCGAGACCGAGGACGAGCTCGAGGCGCGCGTGCGCGACGCCGCGCGAGTGATCGACCTCGAGCGGCTCGCGGTCGGGACCCAGTGCGGGTTCTCGACGTCGGTCGTCGGCAACGCGCTGACGATCGACGACGAGCGGCGCAAGCTCGAGGTCATCGCCCGCACGGCCGAGCGGGTGTGGGGCTGATGGGCGTCCTCGCGCCACGGAGCCGGGCGCCCGAGTTCGCGCTCGAGAGCACCGCCGGCGGGCCGGTGGGGCTCGAGCAGCTGCGCGCCGGCGGTCCCGTCCTGCTGGTGTTCGCCGCCGAGGAGTGCCCGACGAGCCAGCTGGCCCTGCGCCGCCTGGGACCGCTCGCCGGGCCGCTGCGCGAGACGGGCGTCGCCCTGGTGGCGGTGTTCGAGGACCCGCCCGAGGTCGCCGCCCGGGTCGCCCGCCGCACGGGCTTCGCCGGCACCGTCCTCTCCGAGCCGCCGCCCTACGCCGTCTCCGGCGCCTACGGCCTCGAGAGCCTGCCGACCTCGGTGCTCGTCGACCCGGGCGGCGACGTCGTCCGCGGCGTCACCGGCTGGGACGCCGACGCGCTGGAGGAGCTGCTCGCCGCGGCCGGCGCGCCGGCGCTCGGCGTCGGCGACGAGGAGCCGCGGCGCAAGCCCGGCTGCGTCGCCAAGAACACGCTCGACGCCGAGACCCAGGCGATGCTGCAGGGCGGCGCCGACGAGCTCGAGGAGATGTTCGCGCGCGGCTGGACCGACGGGCTGCCCGTCGTGCCGCCGACGCCCGAGCGCGTCGCCGCGATGCTCGGCGGGCGCGACGGAGCGCGCTCGCTCGGCGAGGTGCCGCCCGCCATGGGCGAGGCGACGCTCGAGCGCGTGGCCGCCTGCGCGGTGCTGGCGGGCTGCCGCCCCGACTACTTCCCGGTCGTGGTCGCCGCGGTCGAGGCCGCGCTCGACCCCGCCTTCAACCTCCACGGCCAGGCGGTGACCACGCAGCCCGCCGGCCAGCTCGTGGTCGTCAACGGCCCGGCGCGCGACGCGCTCGGCCTCAACAGCGGGATCGGCGTGCTCGGGCCCGGCTGGCGCGCGAACCTGACCATCGGCCGCGCGCTGCGCCTCGTGGTCACGCTCACCGGCGGCGGCATGCCCGGGCGCCTCGACCGCGCCGCGCTCGGCCATCCCGGCAAGCTGAGCTTCTGCATCGCGGAGGACGAGGAGAGCAGCCCGTGGGAGCCGCTGCACGCCGAGCGCGGCTTCGACCCCGCGAGCACGGTCGTGACGCTGATCGCGAGCGACGCGCCGCAGTCGATCTCGGAGCACCGCTCGAAGACCCCCGAGGAGCTCGCGTGGGTGCTCGGCTGGGCCTCGGCGGGCGCCTGGACGCCGGGCTGGTGGCCGCTGGGCGCGACGTCGGTCTACGTCATCGGCGGCGAGCACCAGCGGATGTTCGGCGACGCCGGGTGGAGCAAGCAGCGCCTGCGCGAGACGCTGTTCGAGGTCGTCCGCCGGCCCGCCCGCGAGCTCGCGACGTTCGGCGAGACGACGCCCCGCGTGGCGCAGGCCGGCCCGGACGAGATCATCCCCCGCTGGACGAGCCCCGAAGAGATCGTCTTCCTCGCCGCCGGAGGTGAGGCGGGCCGCTACTCGGCGCTGCTCGGCCCCTGCCTCGGCATGGAATCGCAGGTCGTCTCCAAGGAGGTCCGATGGACTACGTGAGCCCGTTCGACGAGCGCCGCCGGCAGGCCGAGCCGCTCGCGCCGCGCCGCCGGAGCGACCTTCGCGGCGCGAGCGTCGCGCTGCTCGACATCTCCAAGCGCCGCGGCGACGAGTTCCTCGACCGCATCGAGACGCGCCTGCACGAGCGCGGCGCCGAGACCTTCCGGCTGACCAAGGGGATCTTCTCCAAGCCCGCCGAGCCCGAGATCGTCACGAGGATCGCGGGCCGCGGCGACCTCGCCGTGGAGGGCCTCGCCGACTGAGGCTCCTGCACGTCGTGCAGTGTGCACGACATGGTCAGGCTGGAGCGGATGGGGATCGCGACCGCGGGGGTGGCGACGGAGCCCTTCGTCGACGAGGCGCTCGAGCAGGCGCGCGTGTTGGGGATGCCGGACTACCGGATGGTCTACATCCCCCACCCGGTCCAGCTGCTCGGGCTCGAGGAGCTGCACGAGCACGCGGACCGGGTGTTCGACGAGATCGTCGCGCGGCTCACACGCTAGTCGTCTGCGCTCCCTCTGCCGCTCGCGCTCGGCCTCGGATGGGGTCCCGCCCGCCCCGCCAGCCGGCGCGACGCGCATGGAGAGCACCGCGGTCACCACCAGGACGCCGACGATGACCGACAGCGAGAGCCAGATCGGCACGTGCCAGAGGTCGATGATGAGCATCTTCACCCCGATGAAGGCGAGGATCACCGCGAGGCCGTGGGAGAGGTAGACGAAGCGGTCCATCATCCCCACCAGCACGAAGTACAGCGCGCGCAGGCCGAGCATCGCGAACGCGTTGGCGGCGAAGACGATGAACGGTACCTGGGTGACCGCGAAGATCGCCGGGATCGAGTCGACGGCGAAGATCACGTCGGTGGTGGCGACGACCACGAACACCGCCACGAGCGGCGTCGCGAGCCGGCGCCCGCCCTCCCGCACGGTCATCTTGCGGCCGTGGTACTCGGTGGTCATCGGCAGCCGCTTGCGCAGCAGCTTGAGCGCCGGGTTGTGCTCGGGCTCGATCTCGGTGCTGTCGTGCCGGATGAGCTTCCACGCCGTGTAGAGCAGCAGCGCGCCGAAGACGTAGAACGTGAAGTGGAACGAGCTCAGCAGCGCGGCGCCGACGAGGATGAAGATGAGCCGCAGCACCAGCGCGAGCGCGATGCCCCACGCGAGCACCCGCGGCTGCACCGCCAGCGGCACCGCGAAGTACGCGAACAGCACGGCGAAGACGAAGATGTTGTCGAGCGACAGCGAGCGCTCGAGCAGGTAGCCCGCGAGGTACTCCGAGCCCGCCTCGCCGCCCTGCCACAGCCACATGACGCCGCCGAAGGCGACCGCGAGCACGAGCCACACGACCGACCACGCGATCGACTCCTTGAGCGTGACCTCGCGCTTGCCGCGCCCGAAGACCACGAGGTCGATCGCGAGCATGACGATGACGACGCCGCCGAGGATCGCCCAGGCGCTGAGCGGCACCGAGAAGTCGGCATCCGCAAACGGAACGACGGGAAGCTGCATGGACCTTCTCCTGATCGGGGTGAACGGAGAAGGTTTCTCCCGCGCTTGCGCTACCGGTGACACCGGGCCGTGAAGGCCGAGATGACGATGTCACCCGTTGGGGATACTTCCCTTCGAGAGGTCCATGATAGCCGCGGTGGCGGCGGCCGGCGCGCCCAGCTCCTTCTTCATCGCGCTGCGCTCGCGGGGCTGATCAGCCGAGCAGAGGGGCGAGCACCGGGTTGCGCCGCGCCTCCGCCGCGAGCTCGGGCACGCGCTCGACGGCCTCCGCGAGGCGCCGCCGGGCCTCGGCCTCGTCGCCGCGGGCGGCGGCCGCGAGCGCGAGCGCGTAGCGCACGCCGGGACTCTCGGGCAGCTCCCGCAGGCCCTCCTCGGCCAGCGCCCGGGCGGCTTCCGGGTCGCCGAGCCGCGCCTGCACGCGCGCGATGTACTCGTCGCCCGCGGGCGTGAACGTGGGCTCGCCGCCGAACGCGAGCACCGCGGTCTCCGGCTCGGCGGCGACCGCGCGCCGGTGCACCGCCGGGTCGCCGACGAACACGAAGGTGCCCGCCGGCGCGTCGAGCGTCTCCCCGTCCAGCGTGAAGGTCGCGCGCCCGCGCGCGACGTAGTAGAGCTCCTCGTGGCCGCGCCCGTCCTCGCTCTCCGAGTGAGGCTCGACCACGGGCTCGCCGGTCTCCGCCGCGGTGAACGCCGCCGCCCCGAAGGCGCGGATGCCGAGCTGCCCGCGGACCGGGTGCCAGGTCATGTCGCCGGCCCACGGGACCGCCTCCAGCTCGTCGAGATGCGCCGTCCGGTAGCCGGGCATGACCATGGATGATGCCGGTCCGACGTCCGGCCTGTCGCCAATTCCCGCGGGGCGGTTCCAATCGCGGCCCGGCGCTGAGAGGATCGCCGCATGGGATGCCTCTTCGCCGTGCTCGCCGGCTTCTTTCCGCGGATCGCGCTCGTGCTGGTGTGGATCTTCACCAACCTGGTCGACCGCGCGTACGACACGTTCATCCTGCCGCTCCTCGGGCTGATCTTCCTGCCGTTCACGACGCTGGTCTACGCGCTCGTGTGGTCGCCGGCGACCGGGATGAGCGGCGGCCGCTGGCTGTGGGTGGCGCTGGCGTTCCTCGTGGAGCTCGGGGGCTACTTCGGCGGCGCACGCGCCCGCGCCGGGCGCGCGAACTAGATCCAACGGCGACGCGCGCCCGTCGCTACCGTGGCGGGGTGTGAGCACCCCGGTCGAGCTGCCCACGATCCCCGCGGCGCCCGCTCCGCGGCTGACGCGCGAGCGCTACACCGAGCTGGCCAGCCGCGTGAAGCTGCTCTCCTGGCTCTCGCTCGGCTGGATGACGATCGAGGGCGCCGTGGCGATCGCGGCCGGCATCGTCGCGTCGTCGATCGCGCTGGTCGGCTTCGGGCTGGACTCGGTCGTGGACGGGGCCGGGTTCGCCTGCGAGGACGACTGCTGCGCCCGGTGAGCGGCGCCGAGGTCCACCACCCCGTCTTCGCGCGGTACTTCCACCGCGCGAGCGAGAAGCTGGAGCGCGAGGTCGGGACGTACCGCGACGAGCTGCTGGCCGGCGTGTCGGGCCGCGTCCTCGAGATCGGCGCCGGCAACGGCTTGAACTTCCGGCACTACCCGCCGACGGTCGCGGAGGTCGTGGCGCTCGAGCCCGAGGCGTACCTGCGGGGCAAGGCGGAGGAGGCCGCGCGCGAGGCGCCGGTGCCGGTCGGCGTGCGCGACGGCGTGGCCGACCCGCTGCCCTACGACGACGGGAGCTTCGACGCCGCCGTCGCGAGCCTCGTGCTCTGCTCGGTCCCCGACCCGGCACGGTCGCTGGCGGAGCTGCACCGCGTGCTCGTCCCCGGCGGCGAGCTGCGCTTCCTCGAGCACGTGCGCGCGGACCGCCCGCGCAAGGCGCGCTTCCAGCAGCGGCTCGACCGCGCCGGCCTGTGGCGGCGCATGGCCGGCGGCTGCCACTGCGGGCGCGACACCCTGGCCGCGATCGAGGCGGCCGGCTTCGGCGTCGAGCGGGTCCGCCACCTTGACGTCGGTCCCGCCTGGTCGCACACCAACCCGCACGTGCTCGGCGCCGCGCTCGCCCGGCGCTGAGCCTGCGCCCTCCTGATCCGAGCGTCGCCATCGGCGATGATGCGCGAGCGTGCGCGAGCCGACGTCACCGCGAGGGGGACAGTGAACGCTCCCAGCGTGCGGGCCCCGCGCGCCGGGACAGTCGCGGCCGGCGCGCTCGGCCGCCTGAGCGTCGGCCAGACCCGCATCGCGGCGATCCTGGCCGGCGGCGCGGTGGGCGCGCTCGCCCGCGCGATCCTCGCCGAGGAGGTCCCCCACCGGCCGGGCGCCTGGCCGTGGGCCACGTTCGTGGTCAACCTCCTCGGCGCGCTGATCCTGGGCTGGCTGCTCACCCGGCTGGCCGAGCGCACGGCGCCGACCCGCTACTGGCGCTTCCTCATCGGGACCGGCTTCTGCGGCGCGCTGACCACGTTCTCGACGTTCCAGATCGAGACGTTCGAGCTCGCCCGCGGCGGGCACGTCCTGCTCGCGCTCGGCTATCCGCTGGTCAGCATCGTGGCGGGGATGGCGCTCGCGACCGCCGGCGTGCTGCTCGCCCGCTGGGGGCGGCATTGGTAGGCGCGCTCACGTGGGTGGGGATCGCGGTCTTCGGAGCGCTCGGCGCGGTCGCGCGCTTCCGCGTCGACTCGGCGGTGTCCGCGCGCTTCCCGAGCGACTTCCCGGTCGGGACCCTGGTCGTGAACCTCACGGGCGCGTTCGCCCTCGGCGTGCTGCTCGGCGCCGCGGTCCCCCACCGCGCGGCGCTCGTGCTCGGCACCGGGTTCATGGGCGGCTACACGACGTTCTCCACCTGGATGGTGGAGAGCGAGCGGCTCGGCGAGAACGGGGACGTGGCCGGGCTGCTGCGCAACCTGTGGCTGTCGATGCTGCTCGGCTTCGCCGTCGCGGCGGCCGGCTGGTACCTCGGCCAGGCGATCGCATGACCCGCGCGGGCCTCAAGCTCGACGTCTACTTCGGCGACGCGCTGACCAGCGGACCCCACCTGGCGAGCGACGCGCTGATGGACTGCTTCGCCCGCCACGGGCTGGAGGTCGCGGCGCTCTACCGCGGCATCGAGGGCTTCGGGATCGGCCGCCGCATCCACACCGAGCGCTTCCCCGACGTCTCGACCGACCTGCCGCTGGTCGCCGAGGCCATCGACACCCGCGAGCGGATCGAGGGCGTCCTGCCCGAGGTCCACGCGCTGGTCGACAAGGGGCTCGTCACCATCGAGCACTCGCGCCTGGCGGTCGGCGACGACGTGCCGCGCCGCGGAGTTCCCCGACGGCGCGGGCTCCGCCGGGCGCCTCACGGTCTACTGCGGCCGTGGCGAGCGCAGCGGCGGCGCCCGCGGCTATCGCGCCGTGGTCGACCTGCTGCGCGGCGCGGGCGCCGGCGGCGCGACCGTCCTGCTCGGCGTCGACGGGATCCACGGCGGCCGGCGCCGCCGCGCCGCGCTCTTCAACCGCAACGTCGACGTCCCGGTCGCCATCATCGCCGTCGGCTCGATCGACGTCCTGCGGCGCGCGCTCGGGGCGCTGCCCACCGTGCTGCGCCGCCCCGTGGCCAACCTCGAGCGGATCGCCGTGGTCAAGCACGACGGCGACCTGCTCGAGCCGCTGCCGATGATCCGCGACTCCGGCGACGGCGAGCCGCCGGTGTGGATGGCGCTGCGCGTCTACACGCGCCAGTCCGCCCGGGCGAACGGCGGCGCGATCTACACCGCCCTGACCCGGCGTCTGCGCGAGGCCGGGGCCGCCGGGGCCACCACCCTGCGCGGAGAGTGGGGCTTCTCGAGCGACGAGCGCCCGTTCGGCGACCGCTTCGGCACGCTCGCGAGCCACGTCCCGACCTACACCGTGCTCGTCGACCGGCCGCGGCGGATCGCCGAGCTCTGGCCCATCGTCGACGAGCTGACCGCCGTGCACGGCGTCGTCACCGCGGCGTTCGTCCCCGCCTACCGCGAACGCGCCGGCGAGGTGGAGCACGGGCGCCTGACCGTGCGCAGCACCGACGACGTGGCGGCGCTCTACCGCGGCGAGGAGCTCGCCCGCGCGCCAGTCGCAGCGGCGATCTCGACCGCGACCCCGGAGGGCGAGTGGGCGCGCGCCCTCACGGACGAGATCCGCGAGTTCGCCGAGACCCATGGGCGGCCCCGGCCCCTGATCCGCGTCACCCTCACCGGGGGCGAGCAGTTCTTCCTCGCGGCGCTCGAGCCGCGCCCCGGCGACGGCTTCGTGACCCTCCATCCGCATCCCGACCGGGCCGCCGGCACCGAGGGCGCCGTCGTCGTCCCCCTGGCGGGGATCGCCAAGGTCGAGATGCTCGCCCACGTCCCCCGGGGGACGCGCTCGGACGTGGGGTTCGTGCTCCCGGCCGTGGACTAGATCCGCTCGGCCGCGTCCAGCAGGCCCGGCGGCAGCACCGAGGCGGCGGAGTCCGTCACCTCGATCGCGGCGAGCCGCCCGTAGAAGTCGAAGTGCAGGACGAGCGCCCCCAGGGCCGGGATGCGGTCGGCCTCCTCGAGCTCGTCGAGCGCCACCGAGTCCCGGATCTCGCCGCCGGCCTCGCCGGGGAGGTCGATGTAGGCGCGGCCCGTTTGGTCCACGGTCGTCCGGATCTCGGTCATCTCGTCGCTCCTCTCGCCGGGGCGCCCGGGGCGGGCGAGGCCAATCGTTGCGGACGCAGCGCGCCGACGTACACGCCCGCGAGCACCAGCAGGCCGCCGAGCACGAGGGTCGCCTCGACGGGCTCGTCGTCGAGCCAGGCCGAGAGCGCGACGGTGACGAAGGGGATCAGCACGAACAGGTACGCCGCGCGCGAGGCGGCCCAGCGGTGCAGGACCACGAGGTAGAGCAGGAACACGACCACGGAGCCGACGACGACCACGTAGGCGACCGCCGCCCAGGTCGCGTCACGGCGCGGGAGCTCGATCGACTCGGCGGCCAGGACGGACGCGACCAGCAGCAGCGCCGCGCCCGTCGCCATCGCGACCGCGTTCATGGTCACCGGGTGGACCGGCGGGAAGCGGCGCACGAGCACGGCGGCCTGCGCGAAGCACAGCGCACTGCCGACCGCGGCCACCACGGGCAGCAGCGGCAGCGCGCGCAGGGACGTGCGGGACATCACCGCGATCCCCGCGAGCGCGACGACCGCGCCGACGACCGCGGCGACCCGGAAGCGCTCCTGGCGCTCGAGCACGGCCACCAGCAGGGTCGCGAGCGGCACGAGCGCGAGCAGGATCTGGCCGAACCCGGCGTGCAGCTCGACGAGCGCGACGTAGATGAGGGCGAAGCCGCCTCCGAAGTTGAACGCGCCGAACAGCACCGCGCCGGCCATCGCCCGCCCGCGCGGGAACCGCAGCCGCAGCACGGCCATCGCCGCGAGGAGCAGCGCGGCGGCGAGCGCGAACCGCAGCGACGCCCCCCACAGCGGCGCGAGCTCGCGGTTGCTGTAGCGGATGGCGACGGCGTTGCCCCCGGCGAGGAGGCCGTTCCCGACGAGCGCGGCGAGCGCCACGCGGTCGCCGTCGGCGCTCATCGGCCAACCCTACGCCCGCGCGCTCGAGTCGCGCTTCGTCGAGAAGGCGTGCTATCGAGCCCGCAGCAGGGCCCGCATCTGCGCGTCGTGGGAGGCGAGCCAGCGTCGCGTCCGGCCCGCCCGCTGACGCCCGCCGCCGTTCCACATGTGGCCGAACGTCGCTGGCCGTCGCTGACGGCGCTGCGCCGCCGCGGAGCACTGCTCGTGGGCGGGATCAGCGCGTCGACGACCACGAGCGCGGTCGCGGCCGGCGAGCCCTTAGGCGTCGACGAAGACGTGCAGCCGCTCCCGCCACCGGCCCCGGACCGGCTCCGGCGCGTCGCGCTCGTCGCGCAGCGGCGCCCACAGCCGCGCGGCGCAGGCGACGTCCCAGACCGCGGAGCCCGGACTGGCGAGGTCGAAGTCGATCAGCGCGACGGCGTGGCCGCCGGAGAAGATGACGTTGTCGAGATTCGGATCGTTGTGGCTGATGACCGCGTCGCGGAACTCCTTCGGGACGAACTCGCGCCACACATGGCCGGTGGGATCGAACGACGCCACCGCGTCGTGGTAGCGCGAGAGGAGCTCGGCGACGCCGACGAGCGCCTCGTCGGTGAGCGCCCAGTCCTGATAGGGCTCGATCGCCGCCTGGCCGGGGATGAACTCGAGCACCTCGCGGCCCTGGCCGTCGACCCCCAGAAAGCACGGCGCGCCGTCGAAGCCGACGTGCTCGAGGTGCTCGAGCACGGCGCGGGACGCGTCGCTCGTGGGTCCCCGGGGGCGCCGGACCGTGTCCCCGACGCGCGTCACGAGGCCCGCGTTCGTGAGGCCACCGAACAGGAGCTCTTCGACAGGCATCGGCCGCTACGCCCGCTCTAGGAGCTCGTCGGCCAGAGCGGTGTGGTGACCACGCTGTCCACGAAGTCGCTGCGCAGCGCGGCGTACACGGCCGCCGCCTTCGCGAACCGTAGACGATGGCGACGACATCCGGCACCGCCCGCAGCTGCTCGGCGCCGATGCCGACCAGGCGCTCGCCGAGCGAGGTCGTCACGGGCCGGCCGTCGGCGTCGATCTGGATGCTCGAGATCTCAGCGCGCACACCGAGCTCGTACATCTCGCGCCGCTCGTGCTCGGGCAGCGCGTCGGCGACGGTCGACTGGCCCTGCTCCCACGCCCCGACCCCGACGACGGCCTTCGTCACGTCGGCAAACCGCGCGACGGCCCGGGCGATCTCCGGTTGCGTGCGCAGGATCTGCGCCGTGCCGGCGTCGGGAAGGATCATGGGCGCATAGAAGAAGAAGGCCTGCCCGTCTCCACCCGCGCGCCACGTCCCGGACCAGCTCGATCGGGCTGGCGTCCCCCGGAAGCGGCAACGCCCCCGTGAGCTGCACCACGTCGCAGTGGTTCAGCGGCTTCAGGAACGTCCGCATCGCCATCAGCGAGCGGCCCCACGCGAGCCCCAGGACGTCGTCCGGCTCGACGATCTCGGTGAGGAGATCGGCCGCCGCCGCGCCCAGATGCGCGCCGCAGCACCTCGTCATCGTCGTCGGGACAGTCGATCACGACGCAGTGGCGCAACCGGTACGCCGCACCCAGGCGCGACCGACAGATCGAGGTTGATCTCCCCGCGGGACTCGAGCTCGATGCGGACGATGCCGCTCTCCCGTGCCCGATCGAGGAGCCGCGCGACCTTGAACCGGCTCAGGCCGAGCTCGGTCGCGATGTCGCTCTTGCTCGCGCCCTCCAGGTAGTAGCGGCGGGCGATGGTCGCCGTGAGCACGAGCGCGGCAGTCCGGCCGGTCTCTTTCGTTGGGCATCAGGACCCTTCCTTGGCGCTCATTTGAGCGGGTGGTCGCTCAATTCATACCACGAACCCTTGACATCCGCTGCGACCCGGGCCAACATCTTAGATCTAACGAGCAGTGCAGCGCTCAAATGAGCACCGCGTGCGGCGCAGGAGGAGAGATGCAGCAGACGCAACGGCGTGCGGTGCCGCGACGTCGTGCCATGCGATGGGCGCTCGCGCTGCCGCTCGTCGGCATCCTCGCGCTCGGCGGCTGCACCTGGGCCGGGGCGGGCGGCGGCACGGGCGACGGGAACGGTGACCGTCGCGATCGTCGCCAACCCCCAGATGCGCGACATCCAGGAGTTCACGGGCGACTTCGAGCGCGATCACCCCGACATCAAGATCCGCTACGTCACGCTGCCTGAGAACGAGGCCCGCGCGCGCATCACCCAGGACGTCGCCACCAAGGCGGGGCAGTTCGACGTTGTCATGATCGGCACCTACGAGGCGCCGATCTGGGGCCGCAACGGGTGGCTCACCGACCTCACGCCGTACGCCGAGCGCCGATCGCGACTACGACGTCGACGACCTCATGCCCGCCGGTCCGCAAGGGCGCTGTCTGTCGGCGACAAGCTCTACGCCGTCCCCTTCTACGGCGAGTCGTCGTTCCTCATGTACCGCAAGGACCTGTTCAAGCAGGCCGGGCTGAAGATGCCCGAGCGGCCGACGTGGACGCAGGTCGCCGAGTTCGCGCGCAAGCTCAAGACACGCCGACCGCGCCGGCATCTGCCTCCGCGGGCTTCCGGGCTGGGGCGAGCAGCTCGCGCCGCTCGACACGGTCATCAACACCTTCGGCGGGCGCTGGTACGACGAGGACTGGAACGCGCAGCTCACCTCGCCGGCGACCACCGAAGGCCGTGAAGTTCTACCTCGACCTCATCAAGCAGGCCGGTGAGCCGGGAGCGCCCAACGCCGGCTTCAGCGAGTGCCTGACCGCGTACAGCCAGGGGCAGGCAGCCATGTGGTACGACGCGACGGTCGCCGCCGGGCTCGCTGGAGGACCGCAAGGTGTCCAAGGTCGTCGGCAAGAACGGCTACGCCCCGGCGCCCGTGATGGAGACGAAGTGGTCGGGCTGGCTGTGGGCCTGGTCGCTCGCGATCCCCACCACCGCCAAGGACCCCGACGCCGCGTGGGACTTCGTCAGCTGGGCGACCTCCAAGGAGTACATCCGCTGGTCGGCGAGCGCCTCGGCTGGGAGCGGGTGCCGCCGGGCAGCCGGCAGTCGACCTATGAGATCCCGGAGTTCGTGCAGGCCAGCTCCGGCGCCGCGGAGGTGACGCTCGACGCGCTGAAGACGATCGACCCGAACCGGGCGACCAAGCGAGCCCGGTGCCCTACACCGGGCATCCAGTACGTCCAGATCCCGGAGTTCCAGGACCTCGGCACCAGTGTCTCCAGCAGTTCGCCGCCTCCTCGCCGGACCAGCGTCGAGGACGCGCTGAAGGCCGCGCAAGGCCAGGCCGAGGAGGTCGCCGACGCCGGATACCAGGACTAGAGGAGGCTTCGATGGCAACGAGTGTGACGACCGCGCCTCCCGCCTTGGAGCGCGCGCCGCCGACCCACGAGCCTGACGCCAGGAGCGCCGCCGTCGCCGCGGACCGCTGCTGCCGGCGCTGATCTTCACGATCATCGTCACGCAGCTCCCGTTCCTGGTCACGCTCGTCTACAGCTTCTTCTCGCTGGAACCTGCTGCGTCCCGGGAGCCGTGAGTTCGCCGTTCCTGGAGAACTACGCGCAGGTGCTGGGCGACCCCGCGACGCGACAGGCGCTCCTGGTCACCGTGCTGCTGACCGTCGGTGCGGTGCTGGCCTCGGTGCTGCTCGGTCTGGCCTGCGCGCTCCTCGTCGATCGCAAGTTCCTCGGCCGCGGCGTGGTCCGGACGCTGCTGATCGCGCCCTTCCTCGTGATGCCGGCGGCCGCGGCGCTGCTGTGGAAGACGACGATGCTGCACCCGGTGTTCGGGATCATCAACTGGGTCCTGAGCCCGTTCGGCGTCGGCGAGGTGGACTGGGCCAGCGAGTTCCCGCTGCTCACGATCATCGTCGTCGAGACCTGGCACTGGGCGCCGTTCATGATGCTGATCCTGCTCGGCGGACTGCAGAGCCAGGACCGCAGCGTCCTCGAGGCGGCGCGGGTCGACGGGCGACCGCGCTGCAGAGCTTCCGGCTATCTGACGCTGCCGCACCTGCGCCAGTTCCTCGAGCTGGGCGTCGTGCTGGGCTCGATCTACATCGTCCAGACCTTCGACTCGATCTTCATGATCACCCAGGGCGGGCCCGGCACCTCGACGACCAACCTGCCCTTCGAGCTCTACCAGCGGGCCTTCCGCGCCTTCGACGTCGGCGAGGCGGCGGCACTGGGCGTCATCGTCGTCGCGCTCACCATCATCGTCGCGACCTACGCGCTGCGCGTCATCTCGCGCCTGTTCACCGACCCGTGGTGGCGGCCCGCGTGCTCGACATGTCCGCGTTCCACCGTCGCCGGAAGGCCGAGCCCGCACGGACCGAGGAGGTGGCGGCATGAACGAGTCGCGCGATGGTCGGCAGCTCGCGCCTGACCGGCGGCCTGCTGTCGGCGCTCGGATGGATCGTCGCGCTGGGGATGTTCTTCCCGGTCCTGTGGATGGTGCTCACCGCGTTCAAGCAGGAGCGCGACGCCTTCACCGTCGCCGCCCAAGTTCGCCTTCTCGCCGACGCTCGACCAGTTCGACGCCGTGCTGAGCGGCGGGCTCAGCGCCGCCCTGCTCAACTCGCTGTGGGCGACGCGTCGGCTCGACGGTGCTCGTCATCCTGCTCGGCCTGCCCGCGGCGTACGCGCTGTCCGTGCGGCCGGTCGAGAAGTGGCAGGACGCGCTGTTCTTCTTCCTCTCCACGCGCATGATGCCGGTCGTCGGCGCGATCGTGCCGATCTACGTCCTCGCGCGGGACATCTCGATGCTCGACAACGTCTGGACGCTCGTCGTCCTCTACACGGCGATCAACCTGCCGATCGCGGTCTGGATGCTCCGCTCGTTCCTGCGCGAGGTGCCCTCCGAGGTGCTCGAGGCGTCTCGGGTCGACGGCGCCAGCCTGTGGCAGGAGGCGACCAAGGTGCTGTTCCGATCATCGCGCCCGGCATCGCCGCCACGGCCCTGATCTGCGTGATCTTCGCGTGGAACGAGTTCTTCCTCGCGGTCACGCTCACCGCGGTGCGCGCGCAGACCGTGCCCGTCTACCTCGTCGGCTTCATCACCAGCGAGGGGGCGTTCTGGGCCGGCTCTCCGCCGCTGCGACGCTGGCCGCGATCCCGGTGCTGCTCGCGGGCTGGGTCGCGCAGCGCTATCTCGTCCGCGGCCTCACGCTGGGGGCGGTCAAGTGAGCGCGCTCGTGGCGGGGATGCTGCCGTCCCTCGCCGACACGGTGCCGACGCCGGCCTACGACCGGAGTCGCGTGACGACCGGGGTCGTGCACTTCGGCGTGGGCGGCTTCCACCGGGCGCACCAGGCCATGTACCACGACCGGCTCATGAACCGGGGCGAGGCGCTCGACTGGGGCATCTGCGGCGTGGGCGTCATGCCCGGCGACCGCCTGATGCAGGAGGCGCTGGACGCGCAGGACGCTCTCTACACGCTCGTCGTCAAGCACGGCGACGGGACCTACGAGCCGCGGGTCATCGGCGCGATCACCGAGTACCTGTTCGCCCCCGACGACCCCGAGGCGGTCATCGAGAAGATGGCGGCGCGGGCGACGCGCATCGTCTCGCTCACGGTCACCGAGGGCGGCTACAACATCCACGCCGTCACGGGCAGGTTCGACGCCGGCAACCCGGACGTGCGCCACGACCTCGAGCCGGGAGCCGCCCCGCGGACGACGTTCGGGCTGATCACGGAGGCGCTGCGGCGCCGCCGGGAGCGCGGGCTCGCGCCGTTCACCGTGATGTCCTGCGACAACCTCCAGGGCAACGGGCACTCTCAGCCGGGAGGTCTTCACCGCCTTCGCCGCGCCTCCGGGACCCCGAGCTCGCCGAGTGGATCGCGCGCGAGGTGCAGTTCCCCAACTCGCATGGTCGACCGCATCACGCCGGTGACCACCGATGACGACCGGGCCGAGCTGCGCGAGCCGCTTCGGCATCGACGACAGGTGGCCCGTGGTGTGCGAGCCCTACACGCAGTGGGTGCTCGAGGATGCCTTCTCGCTCGGCCGCCCGCCGTACGAGGACGCGGGGGTGCAGGTCGTCGAGGACGTCGAGCCGTATGAGCTGATGAAGCTGCGACTGCTCAACGGCAGCCACCAGGCGCTGGGCTACTTCGCCTACCTCGCCGGCTACCGGCTGCGTCCACGATGCTGCCCAGGACCCGCTCTTCCGCGCATTCCTGCTCGGTTACATGGACGAGGAGGCGGCCCCGACCCTCGCCCCCGTGCCCGGCGTCGACCTCGACGAGTACGAGCACACGCTGATCGAGCGCTTCTCCAATCCGGAGATACGCGACACGGTCGCCCGCCTGTGCGCCGAGAGCTCGGACCGCATCCCGAAGTGGCTGCTGCCCGTCGTCCGCCGCCGGCTCGAGCACGGGCGGCGAGATGCGGCGCTCGCGGCCGCTGGTCGCCAGCTGGGCGCGCTATGCGGAGGGCGTCGACGAGCAGGGCGGGGCGATCGACGTGGTGGACCGGCTCAAGGACAGCCTCGTCCCGCTCGCGCGCCGCCAGCGTGACGATCCCGACGCGTTCATCGCCAACCGCGAGCTCTTCGGCGATCTGATCGACGACGAGCGCTTCGTCGACGGCCTATCGCTCCCGCGCTGAGCTCGCTGCACGAGCGCGGGGCGCGCGCGACGCTCGAATCCCTCGTGTCGTGAGCGCACCACCACCTGCGGAGAGGACGGGTCCCCATGGCTGAGATCGAGTTCGACGACGTCGTCAAGCGCTACCCCGACGGCTTCGAGGCCGTCAAGCACATGAGCCTGGAGATCGGCGACGCCGAGTTCGTGATCCTCGTCGGCCCCTCGGGCTGCGGGAAGTCCACCGCGCTGCGGATGATCGCCGGCCTCGAGGACATCAGCGAGGGCGACCTGAAGATCGGCGGCCGGGTGGTCAACGACCTCGCGCCCAAGGACCGCGACATCGCGATGGTCTTCCAGAACTACGCGCTGTATCCGCACATGACCGTGCGCGAGAACATGGGCTTCGCGCTCAAGCTCGCCAAGGTCGACAAGGCCGAGATCAACCGGCGCGTCGAGGAGGCGGCGAAGGTCCTCGAGCTCGACCAGCACCTCGACCGCAAGCCCGCGAACCTCTCCGGCGGTCAGCGCCAGCGCGTCGCCATGGGCCGCGCGATCGTGCGCGAGCCGAGCGCGTTCCTCATGGACGAGCCGCTGTCCAACCTCGACGCCAAGCTGCGCGTCGAGATGCGCGCCGAGGTCGTCGCGGCTGCAGAAGCGGCTCGAGACCACCACGGTCTACGTGACCCACGACCAGACCGAGGCCATGACGCTCGGCGACCGCGTGGCCGTCATGCGCGCGGGCGTGCTGCAGCAGGTCGCCTCGCCGCAGCGAGCTCTACGAGCAGCCCGGTCAACCTCTTCGTGGCCGGCTTCATCGGCTCGCCCGCGATGAACTTCTTCCCCGGCCGGATCGAGAACGACGCCGTCCACACCGCCGATGGGCGCCGTCCCGCTCCACGACAAGGTGCGCCGGGCGCTCGAGGGGCGCTCGGCTTCCGTGCGCGACGTCATCGTCGGCGTGCGCCCCGAGGACCTCGAGGACGCCCGGTTCGCTCCGGACGCCCACGACGGCTGGACCTTCGAGGCGCCCATCGAGCTCACGGAGTCGATGGGCTCGGAGATCTATACGCACTTCAGCGTGGACGGCGGCGAGGAGATCCAGTCCGAGGAGCTGCGCGAGCTGCAGGAGGACGCCGGCACCGGCGACGTCCCGCGCAGCGGCGGCAGCGGCCACAGCGTCGCGCGCGTCGACGCGGCCAGCGAGCTCACCGCCGGCCGGCGCGGCACGCTCTGGCTCGACACCCGCAAGCTGCACCTCTTCAACCCCGCCGACGGCCAGTCGCTGACACGCGCCCCGGACACCTCCGGCGCGGCGGCGATGCAACGCGCGTAGCTGCGTGGGGGCGGTTTCAGGCCCTCCGCCGCCGCCCGCGCGCCGGTGGCGCCCACGGCGCGGGCGTACGCCTCGGCGAGGAGCGCCCTCGCCTGAGCGCCCGTCCGCTCGCCGGGGTTGACGATCGAGACCCAGGCCTGCGCGCCGTAGACCGGGTGCGGGAGCAGCCGGTCCACCGCAGCGTAGTCGTGGCCGGCAGACCGCTCGGCATGGCCGGAGGGCGGGTACCCCACGAGCTCCTCGAACCTCGCGCGGCCGACCGCGACGTTAAAGCGGAAAGACGGCCGGACGACCCAGATCCGAGGCGGTGTCGAACCCCTCGTAGTCGCTGGTCACGATCGTCGCGAAGGGCATCCGCCGGTCCTCGGGGTCGTCGTCGCGGTCGTAGAAGAAGAACGAGTCGCCCCACGCCGGCGCCCCGCCGGCCTCGCTAGCGGTGACTACGCGACGCCCGGCATGCCGCCCACCAGCCGGATGATGTCGTCCTCGCTCAGGGCGGTCATGCGAAGCGCCCCCGCCCGGGACCTGCGGAGTAGAAGGCACACCGCGGGTACGCGCAATAGTTCCTTCCTGTGGTGCGAGGCGCCTGGTCTCGGGCGTTGGGCTCTGCTGCCCTGGACCGGCGGTCGTCCTCACGCGCTAGGGGGTGGCACTGCGCCGATCTGCCGGAGGAGGCCCAGAGTGTCCCAATGAACCCACTCTTCAACGAACCTGCCATCGACGATTCGGCTGAGGAGCTGTCCATCCACGTAGACGGACTTACCGGTGGGCTCGGTGCCTTCAAGCTGCCCGCCGTGGGTACCGCGCAACGACCAATGTGTTTCGACCATGTCACCCTCGGCGATTTGGCGTTCGATCCTCAGGTCGAAGCCGTGGAGGACGCTGCGATAGCCACTGACACGTTGCTTGAAACCCTCTGGTCCGGTCCCTTGGTCTGGGTTGTACGGATCGTGGTTGACATAGTCTGGGGCGAATAACTCATCCACGGTAGCCCAATTTGCCCCATTCCAGACTTCGTCGAACTGCCGGCGGACGAGCAACTTGTTGTCTTCGATAGTCATCGACGATCCTCCTTGGGCTTTCCCAGCCCATAGGCTGCTCCGGATCTGCCTGAGTCGCTGTGTGATGCACTCGGTTCACCGTCTGGGGTGATGCCCGCACACCAAACGCACCCTTCCGAGTTGTTACGGACAGGGTGTGGTCTTTCCGAGCTTTGGCCGGGAAGGGCGCCCCGCTCAGGCTTACGCTACGCCTACCACGAATAGGGGTCAAGCCACCATCCGGGAACGGGATGGAGTTGCGTCGGCGAGACGTTTGGGACGTGGATCACCGAGTAACTCCCGCCTCCGCGTTGACGCGGGTAGCAGGCCGCGTCGTGGGCCGGCGGAGCCGGTGACCGTTCCAAGGGGGGTCGCGCCGGCACCGCGTTCACCGGCCGGTTCCCCGAGTTCGCGGAGTTTGGCCTTGGCGCGCTGGCGGCCGACGGCGAGCCCGTGCGCAGGCAGGCCTACGGCGATCGCCGCGCCCGGCCGGACCAGCTGGTCTCGGACGGGCGAGCATGCGGCGCCGGGCGCTGCTGAGGCGACCGTCGTCGAGTAGACGTCGGCGTAACCTCCCTCGACCCTGGCGCCGGGCGTACCTGATCACGTTTGCGTAGCCAGATCGCAAGATTCCGTTCAACCCCGCGTCCCCGGCGGAGGAACTGATCGCGGCGTAAGAACGGCAACCAACGACCCACCTCCCGAAGCGTCACCGCCCATGGGTAAGTCGGCCACCGCCGATGGTGGATACCCAGGGATCAACGGGACATGTCAAACGCGGGCACCACCACGCCCGCGGTGCGACGCTCTCACGGTGCCCGGTGGGAAGTCAAGGCTTGCAAGCACGATGTCAGATGCAAGACGGTCGCGGTCAGCGGCGGTCGGTCACCAGGAAAAAAAACCACACCGTCAGTAAGACCAGATGTAGGCTCGCGCGCCGTGCGCTCGGCCGCACCCGGGTCATATGGAATTGCCGTCGCGGTCTCCGCCCGCAGGCTGGCCGCCGACGTGTTGCCCCTTGCTGTGATCGCGGCCCTGTGCCTCGCCGCGATCCTGGTGTGGGCGGCGTTTCCCACCTGGCCCACGTACGACTCCCAGTACGCGCTGCTGTGGGCGGAGGAACTGGTCGACGGCACAGCGCCGGGATTCGACGACTATCGCGCTCCCACCTCGCACCCCCTCCTGATCCCGGTCGGCCTCCTGCTCTCCCCGTTCGGAGCCGACACCGGGGGGCGCCTGTTCGTGGGGCTGATGATGCTCTCGCTGGTCGCCCTCATCGTGGCGATGTACCGGCTCGGGCGTGCCACGGCCGGGGTGCTGGGCGGGCTCGCGGCCGCCGCGCTGCTCGCCTCGCGGCTCGACTACGGCCTGCTCGCCACCATCGGGTTCCTCGACATCCCCTACTGCGCGCTTATCGCCTGGGCCGCGGTGATGACCTACGAGCGTCCCAGGCGTGATTTCCGGGTCCTGGCCGCCCTGACACTGGCGGGCCTTCTGCGCCCCGAGGCCTGGCTGCTGGCAACGGCGTATGCCCTGTGGGCCGGGTTGGGGCACCCGCTCGTGCGCCGCGTGCGCCTGCTGGCCGCGGCGGCCACGGCGCCTGCCGTGTGGTCCGCCGTCGACCTCGCGGTGACGGGCGACCCCCTGTTCTCCCTCCACCACACCGACGCGCTTGCGACGGAGCTGGGGCGTGAGCGCCCGCTCCTGGAGCTGCCCGGGGTCATGCTCTCGCTGCTCACGGAGATCGTGAAGCTGCCGGTCCTCGGCATGGCGGCCGCCGGCGCTCTCCTCGCCATTCGGCTCAGGAACCGCTCGCTGGTGCTACCGGGCGCGCTCGTCGGCCTGACGTGCGCCACGTACCTCGTCATCGCAAGCGGCGGGCTGGCGATCGTCTATCGCTATCTGCTGGTCGCGGGGCTGGGCGTGGTGCTCTTCGCGGCCTACGCTCTGACCGGGTGGACGACGCTCGCGCGCGGAAGCACGCTCCGGCGCGCGTGGGCCTGCGGGGCGACCGTGCTCGTCATCATTGGGGCGGCGTATACGGTCGGCCGCACCAGCACCGCCGGCGTGATCTCCCAGCTGCGCGAGCGGGCGGTGCTGCAGCGGGACCTCCGCGCGGTGCTGACAGCGCCGGCCGTCGCCGACGCGCGGCGCTGCGGTCCGCTGACGGTGCCCAACCACAAGCTCATCCCCCAGGTCCGCGCGATGCTCGGGCTGCGATCGGGCGAAGTCGTGGCGCGGAGCGACCGCTCGCTGCCTCCTCAGACGAGCGGCGTCGCGATCGTGATCGACCGCCGCATCGAGCGACGCCCGGCCCTCGACGTCTGGGAGGTCCCCACAGACGGGCTCGCCAGCGTCATGGCCCCGGACGGCTTCCGGCCACTGGCCGGCAACCGGCGATTCGCCGCATGGAGCGCGTGTGCCTGATGTGCGGCGTGTGCGGTCTCTACTCGCTCGATCCGGCAACAGGCACCGACCCGCACGCGCTCGCGCGGATGGCGGCGACGCTCGCCCACCGGGGACCCGACGGTGAGGGCGCCTTCCGCGATGGCCCCGTCGCGTTGGCGGCACGCAGGCTGGCAATCGTGGACGTCGCCGGCGGCGCGCAGCCGCTCGCGAGCGAGGACGGTCACGTCCAGCTCGTCTGCAACGGCGAGATCTACAACCACCGCTCGCTCCGGCGCCGGTTGGAGGACCGAGGCCATGTGTTCCGAACCGGCTCGGATTGCGAGGTCGTCGTGCACCTGTACGAGGAACTTGGCCTCGACTTCGCCGTCGAGCTGCGCGGGATGTTCGCGCTGGCGCTCTGGGACGGCCGACACCGTCGCCTGGTGCTGGCGCGCGACCGCTTCGGAATCAAGCCGCTGCTGTATACCGCGGACCACGGCCGGCTGGCGTTCGCGTCGGAGCTGCGCGCGTTGACGGCGCTTCCCGGCGTGTCGGCCGAGGTCGACCTCGCGGCGCTCTCGACCTATCTGACGGTCAATGCCGTAATGGGCGAACGGACCATGCTCCGCGCGGTCCGCCGACTTCGTCCCGGGCACATGCTCGTCGCGGACCGGCGTGGAATGCGGCTCGAGCGCTACGCACGCGACCTGCCGGCCGCGGCAGGGCGGGAGCGCGCCGGGTCGCTGGCCGCGCTCGGCGACCAGGCTCGCGAACGGGTCCGTGAATCGGTGCGAGCGCATCTCCAGGGCGACGTGCCCGTCGGCGTGCTGCTCTCCGGAGGGGTGGACTCCGGCTTGATCGCGGCTCTCGCAGCGCAGGAGTCCACAAAGCCGCTGAAGACGTTCAGCGTCGGCTTCACCGAGCCGGCGTTCGACGAGAGTGCCACTGCACGCATGATCGCGGCGCGCTACGGCACCGAGCACTCCGAGCTCATGGTGGGGCCCGAGGCCGCGGAGGACCTGGTCGACGTCGCGCAGGCGTTCGATGAGCCCCGTGGGGATTCCACCGCCCTGCCGTACTGGCTCCTCGCCCGCTTCGCGTCGGACAGCGTGAAGGTCGCGCTGTCGGGCGAAGGCGGCGACGAGCTCTTCGGCGGCTATCAGACGTACCAGGCAGACCTGCTCGGTCGCCCGGCGGCACGCGCCGCGGCGCTGATGCGCCCCGCCCTGGAGGCGTGGCCCGCATCGGAGGGTCGCCTGTCGCTCGACTTCCGGCTCCGGAGGCTCGCGAGGGGCGCCGGGCTCAAGCCCCTCGACCGCCACCACGCCTGGAAGGAGATCTTCGCCTCCCACGAGCGCGAGCAGCTCCTCTCCCCCGAGCGCCGGAGTACGGCCGACCCGCTGGCCGAGCACCGCGCTCGCTACGCCGAGACCGGTGGCTCCGACCGGCTGGCGCGGCTCCAGGACGTCGACGTCGGGACCTACCTCGCTGACGACCTGCTGCTGCAGACCGACCGCGCGGGCATGGCGCACGGTCTCGAGATCCGGGTCCCGTTCCTGGATCGCGAAGTGGCGTCGCTGGCGCTGGCGCTCCCGCGGCGCGCGAAGGTCACCGCCTGCCAGAGCAAGCGGGTCCTGCGCGCCGCCGCCGCTCCGCTGCTGCCGCACGAGGCGGCCCATGGCCCCAAGCGGGGGTTCTGCGCGCCCGCCGCCGCATGGTTGCGCGGCCCGCTGCTGCCCCTCGCCCGCGACATCCTCGCGGGCGAGACGCTGGCCCGTCAGGGCTACTTTCGCCCGGCGGCCGTGCACTCGCTCCTCGGCCGCCACGTCGAGCGGCGCGAGGACCTTTCGCGACCGCTTTGGGCCTTGATCGCGTTCACGCTGTGGCACGACGCACACGTGAGCGGGGCGCAGGCCGCGCGATGGAGGGAGGCTGCATGAGTCGTCGAGGCGCCGTGGCGCTGCTCGTCGCAGTCACCGGCGCTGATCGGCGCGGCGCCGGCCGCCGCGCAGGACTCGCTCGCGCCGCCCGGCGCGCCGAAGTACTGGCTCCCGAACGAGCAGTGGGTCAACCTGCTGTGGCTTCCCTACGACGAGGGGCGCCTCTATTCGCTGCTCGGCCGGGATCGCGGTTTCGTGTTCCGGTGGGTCCGGGACGAGAAGACGCTGGCCGAGCTCGGCGCACGCCGAGGCTGGTCGAGCGACCGGCTGGCCGACGCCCTCGTGGCGCCGCGCCGGGCAACCTTGGATCCGCGCCGCTTCGCGATGGTCCGCGAACGGGCCGAGCGCACGCTGACGCAGGGCCACCTCGCACAGCACCTGCTCTTCCACGCCCTCCATCAGACGGCCGTGCCGGCGCGCGCCCACGAGATCTTCGGGACGCACACGCGGGAGCAGTTCCTCCGTCTGCGCCGGGCCGAGCTGAGCCCGCTGAACATCGGCGAGCTCAACGGCAGGACCCGCGTGGAGATGACCGGGGACACGATCCGCACCCTCCGCCGGGCCGCCGAGCTCGGCGTCCGCGACGGCACCCTGACGAACCGCCAGTCCGAGCTGATGCTCGACCGTCAGCTCCGGTCGGTGCCCCGCTGGCTCGGCCAGAGCCGCTACAACGGCCCCTCGGGCGGCCGCAACCGCAAGCTGCCGGCGGGCGACTTCGCTCGCCACCCTTCCATCTCCGCCGACGGCTCCACGGTCGTCTGGGACGCCTACCGGGCGACCATCTCCGAGGCCGAGCGCCTCGGTGAGATCCACGTCCGTGGCGCGCGGCTCGAGACCGGGCTCCGGTTCCCGGTCAGCGTCGGGCGGCCCGACCCGCGGCGGCCGCGCTCCGCGTACAACTGCGTCCTCTCCGCCGGCGGACGCTCCGTCGCGTTCGAGTCCAGCGAGTCGACATACCCGCTGGCCAAGCGCGTCGGCCAGATGACCGTGATGGTCAAGGACCTCCGGACGGGCGCGATCGACCACGTCAGCCACGAGAACCGCGGCCCGGAGCCCCGCAGCCGCACGGCATTCAACCCGTCGCTCTCGGCCGACGGCGGGATCGTGGTGTTCGAGGCGACCGATGCCGGGAAGGACGGCGGCCCGTCCCGCAACGGCCTGTGGATGGCGGACCGTCGGGCGCACCGGCAGCGCTTGATCGCGGACGGCTCCGTCGGCGCGGCGTACCTGCCGGAGCTCAGCGGTGATGGGCGCACGGTCGTCTACACCTCCGCGGCCGCGGGCTCGGACGGCTTCACCCGGGTGTTCGCCAAGGACCTTCGCAGCCGTCGCACCGAGCTGGTGGCCCGCACCGACGGGCGCCGCGGGGCGCCGGCCGACGCGGACGCCTTCGAACCGACGATCTCCTACGACGGCCGGGTCGTCGCCTTCGTCTCACGCGCCAGGAACCTCGCCGGCGATCCGGGGGGACGCTCCGCCGTCTACGTCAGGGACCTGGAGCGGGGCCGCACGACGCTCGTCAGCGGCCGGCTCTCCGGTCGCGATGTCGGCTCGCCCACGATCTCCCGCGACGGTCGGTTCGTCGTGTTCCTCGCGCGCGAGGGGCGGCCGGACGGGACCATGAAGGGCTTGCGCTCGACGCTCTGGCTCCACGACCGGCGGTCAGGCAGGACGACGCTCGTCTCACGCGGGAACGGCCGCGCCGGAGTGGTCGCCGATGGCTTCAACTCCGAACCGGCCGTGTCTGCCGACGGCCGCCGCATCGCCTTCACGTCGACCGCCGGGAACATCGCGCCCAGCAAGCCCTTCGGCCTCCCGGGCGTGTTCGTCCGTGACCTGCGCGCCGGGACGACCGTGTTGCTCTCGACACACCGGCCTCGCCGGGGAGCAGCCGACCCCGCCGCGACCACGACCGCCCGGATCCGTGCGTGGGCGAGCAGGCTCCGTTCGCCGCCGGGGGTCGCCGGGCTCGTGCTGATGGTGGCCGCGGGCGGCGCCGCGGCAGTGTGGCTTCGCCGGCGGCGATGGGCCGGCTAGGCGGGCTGCGGCCGGCGGTCGTCCTGGCGCTGGCGGCCATCGTGCTCGGCGGTGCGGGACTCCGGGGCTGGGAGGCCGCCCACCCCCGACTGGCCGACGAATCCGCCGACGAGCGCTTCTACGGCACGCTCGCGAGAACCCTGGGGGAGCACCTGCAGTACGGCGACCGTTCGTCCGGCCCCCGCCACCCGTTCTTCGCCGCGCCGGGTGCGCCGGTGGCCTTCGCCGCGGCACACCGACTGACCCCGAGCCCGACGGGCTCCCCGACCGACATCCCAGCCGCGTACTGGCTGCTGGCGGCCGTGGGGACGCTTCTGATCGTCGCGACCTTCGCGCTCGGCCGTGAGCTCGGGGGCGACGGAGCGGGTCTCGTCGCGGCGGTGGTCATCGCCGTCTACCCCCCGCTCGTGCGCACGACCGGAGAGCTGCTGAGCGAGCCACTCGGTGCGCTGTGCCTCACGTTGGCGCTCCTGGCGCTCGTCGTGGGGCGGCGCTCCCACCGGAGCGGGCTGCTCGCGACGGGCGGGGCGCTGCTCGGCCTCGCTGCATTGGCGCGACCGGACCTCATGATCCTGCTGGTCGTGTGCCCGTTCGTCCTCCTCGCCCTCGCGCTCAGGGGCGGCCGGCGGGAGGGCGTCGCGAGCGCGGTCGGCGTCCTCGCGGCGGGCGTCGTCGTCATCGCGCCGTGGGTCGGCTTCGCCTCGGCGCGGACGGGCTATCTGGTGCCTGTCGTCGAGAGCGACGCGCCGACGCTGCTGGTCGGCGCCTACCTCCCCGGAGACGGCAGCACTCAGGGGTTCAAGCGCTCGTTCGGCGACGAGACCCGCGCGCGTATGCCTGAGCTCCGAGGCGTGAGCGACCTCGAGCTGCCGGGAGCCGCGGTGATCGAGACGGTGCGGATGCGCCGCCCGCATCTGAGCCGCCGGGCCGCCCTCCGGGGGGAGGCGCTGGAGAACGTGCGCCGCTATGCGCTCGGGCGCCCCGATGCGTTCGCGGCGATGATGGGCCGGAAGGTCGCGCGGATGTGGGGGCGCCCCAGCCAGGACCGCTCGCCGGGGCTGGCCCTGCTCCATCGCGGCGCCCTGGTGCTCGCCGTCGCGGGCCTTGCGGCCGGGATCGCCATGGGGCGCAGGGCAGACCTGGCTCTGGTCGCGAGCGTGATCCTGTCGAGCACGCTGCTCCACGCTGTGCTCGTCGCTCATCCGCGCTACGCGCTTCCGCTGATCCCGCTCCTGGTGGCGGCCGGAGCGGGTGGCCTCGCGGCGTTGTGGCCGCGGCATGCCGGCATCAGGTCGTGGGCCGTCACACGAGGGCTTCCATTGGCGCCCGTCGGCGTGATTTTCGTCAAGCCACTCCCGGCTCGAAGCAGGGTTGTGGGGCAGCGCCCCCGCCTGGACTCGAACCAGGGACCTGCGGATTAGAAGATTGCTATTTGCAGGTATTTGTGGCTTGCTAGAGCCAAATTCGCTGGCGGATGACCGGCTTCGACGGGGTCAGATTTGCCGAGTTGGGGACACGTTTCGGGACACAGTTCGCGTGGTCGGCACGTGCCCCGGGTCGCGTCCGTCTGGTCGGCGTGGGCGCGCCCGCCCGGCGGTCGCAGACCACAGGTCCGGACCGTGCGAACTTCATCCGCGGCCGCTGTGTCTCCCACCGGAGCGAGCTTGTCACTCCGTAAGCGGCGCTGGCTCAGTCGTGGTGGATGCCCCGACCCAGAAGGTCCGGACGTTGACGAACTCGCGGATGCCTTCGGCGGCGAGCTCGCGACCGTGGCCGCTGCGCTTGATGCCGCCGAACGGGACGCGGGGATCGGACGCGACGATCGCGTTGACGAACAGTGCTCCGGATTCGACGCGCCGTCCGACACGCTGTCCGCGCTCGGGATCGCGGGTCCAGACACTCGCGCCCAGTCCGAACGGCGTGTCGTTGGCAAGCTCGACGGCGTGATCCTCGTCACGGGCGCGGATGACGGCGGCGGCCGGGCCGAAGGTCTCCTCGCGGAAGACCGCCATGCCGGGGCGCACGTCGCCGAGGACGGTCGGCGCGTAGAAGTAGCCGGGACGGTCAAGGCGGTGGCCGCCGGTGAGGAGCCGGGCGCCGGCGTCGACGGAGGCGCGGACCTGTTCGTCCAGTCCTTCGAGGAGATCGGCGCGGGCGAGCGGCCCGAGGCCGACGCCGTCGTCCAGCGGGTCGCCGACCGGAATGGCCTCGACGGCCTCCACGAACAGGCGCTCGAACTCGTCGGCAACCGCGTCGGCCACGATGAAGCGCTTGGCCGAGATGCAGCTCTGGCCGCCGTTGAGAAACCGGGCCCGCGCCGCCATCCGCGCGGCAACGGCGACATCGGCGTCGTCGAGGACGATGAACGGGTCCGACCCGCCGAGCTCCAGGACGCTCTTCTTCAGCGCGCGGCCGGCGGCGGCGCCGACCGCGGTCCCGGCGCGTTCGCTCCCGGTCAGGGTGACGGCTGCGACGCGCGGATCCTCGATGATCCGCGCCGTCACGTCGCCGACGACCGCGTCGCTGACCAGCAACGCGCGGACGAGACCGGACGGCAGCCCGGCCTCGGTGAACGCCGCCTCGATCGCCAGGGCGCACCCCGAGGTGTTCGGCGAGTGCTTCAGCAGGGCCGCGTTGCCGGCCATCAGCGCCGGGGCGGCGAAGCGCACGACTTGGAAGAACGGGAAGTTCCACGGCATGATCGCGACCACCACGCCGAGCGGCTGGTAGGCGACGTAGGTCGATGCGGCGGTCGTCTCGATTGATCGGTCGCTGAGGAACGCCTCGCCCCCGTCGGCGAAGAAGTCGCACGTCCACGCGCACTTCTCGACCTCCGCGGCCGCTTCCGCCAAGGGCTTGCCCATTTCCGTGGTAATGAGGCGGGCGAACTCGTCCTGGTGCGCGCGCAGGACCGAGGCCATTCCGCGGATGATGCGCGCGCGATCATCGAAGGCGACGTCGCGCCACTGGCGCTGGGCGTGGTGGGCGTCGGCGATCGCCTGCTCGATCTCCTCGGAGGAGTGCTCGTCGTAGCCGGCGACCTCCTCCTCGGTCGCGGGGTTGACGACCCGGATCGCCCGCGTGTCGGCGCTCACGTCGTCACCGGGCGTGACTGCAGGACGAAGAGCTCGTCGTCCTGGATCGCCCACTCGATGTCCTGCGGGCCGCCGAGGCGCGCCTCGAGGTCGATGCCGACCTTCGCCAGTCGCACGAGCTGGTCTTCTCCGAGGGTCTGCGCCTCGCCGCGCTCGGGTGGCAGTGTCTCCTCGCGGATGCCGCCCGCGGGGTCGTGGACGATCGCGTAGGGCTGCGTGTGCAGGCGCGTGCGCTTCAGCCGCCCGTCACGCGCCAGGACGTAGTGGTCGGGCGTGAGCTGCCCGGAGACGACGCCCTCGCCGAGCCCGAAGACCGCCTCGACGACCATGCGGTCACGGCGGCCCTTGGTCGGGTCGATCGTGAACATGACCCCCGACACGTCGGGCTGGACCATGCGCTGGACGACGACGGCCATCCCGAGATCGGTGAGCGAGCCCTTCTCGCGGCGGTAGAACAGCGCCCGCTCGGTGAAGAACGAGGACCAGCAGTCGCGGATGCGCTCGACGATGTCGTCGACGCCGCGGACGTGCAGGTAGGTCTCCTGCTGGCCGGCGAAGCTGGCTGCCTCGGAGTCCTCGGCGGTCGCGCTCGAGCGCACGGCGACCGGCACGTCGCCGTCGCCCAGCGCCGCGTAGGCCTCGGCGATCTGCTTGGGGAACGCGCCGCCGGAATCGGCCGCCTTCACCAGGGCCTGGGCCTCCTCGGCGACGGGCACGAGGTCTCCCCGTCCTCACCACGAGCGAGCACTGCGCGGATCGCGGCGACCGTGTCGGCCAGCGCCGCCTCGAGCGCGTCGGCGGGCACGACGAAGCCGGGCGGCACGGGCATGCCGAGCGCGGTCATCCGCGCCAGCGACGCCCCCTTTCCGCCCGCGAGGGCGACGTCGGTGCAGCGCTCCTCCTCGAAGAACACGAGCACCGCTCAGTCCTCCACGATCGCGACGGCGCGCACCGGCGCCGCCGTCGTGCCGGTCCACTTGATCGGCAGCACGGAGAGCTGGAAGCCGAACGGGCGGCCGATCTGCTCGAGGTTCATGAGGTTCTCGAGGTGCCAGTACTCCTCGTCCCACATGACCCGGTGAGCCTCCCAGAACAGCTTCTTCTCGAACATCGCCCACACCGGCGGATCGAAGGTGATCGCATCGATGCCCATCATCCGGACGCCGCGCGCGATCAGCCAGCGCGTGGCCTCCGCGCTCATCCCGGGGTGATCGGTCTTGTAGCGCTCCTCGTCGTTGTAGGCGCCCGCGCCGGTGTGGATGAGGACGATGTCGCGCTCCTTGACCTCGTAGCCGATGCGGTCGAGCTCTGCCTCGATCTCGGCGGTGCTGATGACGTGGCCGGGCTCGGCGTCGGTGAAGTCGAGCAGGACGCCGTCCCCGATGCAGTACTCGAGCGGGATCGTCTCGGGGCCGCCGGCGTCCGGGACGATGTGCTTGCGCGCGTCGCAGTGCGTGCCGACATGGTCGTCCTGGATGACGACGTAGTGCGCCGTCCCCATGTCGAGTCCGTACTCCTTGGTCCCGATGCGCTCGGCGAACTGCTCGTGCGTCTCGTTGACGCAGCAGCATCGGCGGCGGAACACGCGGGAACGTGTTCATGTCGGCGTGGACCGGCATCGAGAGATCGACGATCCGCCGTCCGGCGCGCCCCCCATCGGTCGTGGCGGCAGCCTTGGTGGCCGGTTCCTTGCTCATGAGTTCTTGCTCCTCCAGACAACGATTGCGATGACCGCGGCGAGCGCCGCGGCAACGGCGGGCACGAGCCGCGTGAGGACGGCGCCGCGCGATGCCGCACCCAGGTCGAGCACCTCGGCCGACCGCCGCGCGCGCGTCGGCCGCGGCGCGGCCGGCCCCGGCGTGGTAGCGGCGGCCGCGAGAGCGGCGTCCGCGGCGGGGCCGACGGGGAGCCGGCCGACGGCTGTCTCCTGGTACTCGAGGACGGCGGTCTGCGTCGATCCGATCCCATCGCTGGGGCCGCGGGGCGGGCCGTCGATCTGGACGTCATCGACGGCCGGCCCGCAGCGCCGGACGGGTCGCCGTCGGCCTGCATCTCTTCGGCGAGGCAGTCGGCGAACTGGCGCATGAGCTTGCCCGAGACGTCCTGCATGACGCCGCGACCGAACTGCGCCGCGGGCCCGCTGACGCGCAGGTCCGTCTCGACCTCGACTCGCGTGCCCTGCGGCACGCTGCGCATCACGGTGGTGATCGTCGCCGCCGCGGTGCCCTGGCCGCGAGCATCGGTGGCCTCGGCGCGCATGACCGCGCGGTGCGCGCTCTCGTCCGCCTGCTCGATGCGTACGGTGCCCTGATACCGGCTCTTGACCGGGCCGAGCTTGATCGTCATCGCGCCGGTGAACGTCTCGCCGTCGCCAGCGTCGAGAACGGCGCCCGGCAGGCACGGCGCGACGCGCTCGACGTCGAGCAGCACCGCGAAGGCCTGGTCGACCGTCGCCGGGACCGTGAACTCGTTCTGGAGCTTCATGAGGGACCTCCGGCGAGACGGCTCATGCGCCGTTCAGGCCGCCCGCGTCGTCGTCGATCGTCTCGTAGAACGCACGCTCGCGGTCCTCGAGCAGCTCGGGGATCGCCTCCTCCTTGACCAGGCGCGTGAAGTGCTCGGAGTCCTTGTGGGCCTGGTAGCCGGCCTCGTCGGCGTACTGCTCGTAGAGGTAGAACAGCCGCGGGTCCTCGACCGAGCGCTGCGCCTGGTAGAAGAGGTTGCCCGGCTCGGCCCGTGAGGGCGGGGTCATCTCGCGGATGACCTCGAGCAGCCGCTCCTCCTTGCCCGCCTTGGCCCGCCACTTGGCGGAAACGACGTACGCCATGGTCATGCTCCCTTTCGTCCGATGGGGTTGCGCAGGACGCCGATGCCCTCGACTTCGAGCTCGACGACGTCCCCCTCTGAAAGCTTGCGGCCGAGCTCGAGGCCCGATCCGCCGGCGGCCGTTCCCGACCCGATGACCTCGCCCGGGCGCAGCGTCTGGCTGCGCGAGGCGTAGGCGACCATGTCGGCGAAGGTGTGGTGCATGTGGGCGCTCGTGTCCTCGCCCCAGATCTCGCCGTTGACGCGCACGCGCATGACCGCGTCGGTGGCGTCGAACTCGTCGGGGGTGACGATGCACGGGCCCAGGACGTTGGAGCCGTCCCAGTCCTTGGCCTTGCCCGGCCCCATGCCGACCGGGACCTCGCGGCGCTGCACGTCGCGCGCGGAGAAGTCGTTCCAGATCGTGTAGCCGAAGATGCAGCCCGGGGCGTCCTGCGGCGTGACGTCCTTGACGGTGCGCCCGATGACCGCGGCGAGCTCGAGCTCGTGGTCGAGCTCGTCGGAGTACGCGGGCCAGCTGATCTCGGTGTCGGGCCCGACGACCGTGTCGGGCATGCCCTTGTAGTAGGCGGGGACCTCGTACCACTCCTGGGGGATGTCGCGGCCGAGGTTGCGGTAGGCGTTCTTGAGGTGCCCCTCGAAGGCGAGGAAGTCGCGCAGCGTTCGCGGCATCAGCGGCGCGAGCAGTCGCGCGCCGGTCACCCGCTCGCCGCCGTCGACGGGGCTCCCGCCTCGATGAACGCGATCATGTCGCCGTCGAAGCCGGCGTCGACGACGGCCTCGCCGTCGAGGACACCGACGCGCGGGCCCTGGCCCGCGTCGTAGGTCACGACCTTCATGCGTGCTCCTTCTGCATCGCGGCGCCGGCGCACCGGACGGCCTCGGTGATCTTCACGTAGGACCCGCAGCGGCACAGGTTGCCGCCGAGCGCCTCGGCGATCTCCTCGTCGCTCGGCTCGGGGTTGTCCTCCAGCAGGCTCTTGGCCGTGAGCACGAAGCCCGGGCGTGCACCAGCCGCACTGGAAGGCGTGGGCGTCGACGAACGCGCGCTGCACGGGATGCGCTGCCGCCGAGGCCCTCGACCGTCGTGATCTCGCGGCCCTCGCACCTGCGCGGCCATGGTCAGGCAGCCCGAGACCGGCTCGCCGTCGAGCGAGCACCGTGCAAGCGCCGCAGACGCCGATCCGGCACGTCTCGCGGACGGAGGTCAGGCCCTCGTCGCGCAGCACCTCGAGCAGCATCTCGGTCGGCTCGCACGTCCAGCGGCGGTCTCGCGCCCGTTGAGCCGCAGCGTCGACGTTCATCCTGGCCCTCCCGGGCGTCGACCGCGGCGAGCACGCGCTCGGCCGTGATGGGCAGCTCGTGGACACGTCGAGCCCGAGCGACTGCAGGGCGTTGCCGATCGCCGCCGGCACGGGCGGCAGGACGGTCTCCCCCAGGCCGTGCACCTCGGCGCCCTCGCGCTCGATGAGCTCGTGCGTGAAGCGCGCGGGCAGGTCGGCCCGGGCGCCGGGACGTTGTAGTCGGACAGGTTGGCGTTGGCGACCTGGCCGTCGCCGAAGTCGATCGCCTCGAACAGCGCGGTTCCGAGCCCCATGATCAGCGAGCCCTCGTTCTGGAGCTCGGCGCCCGGCCGGTTGACCACCCGCCCGGCGTAGGCGACGCCGTGCAGGTGCTCGACCGTCGACCCTGCCGGTCTCCTCGTCGACGCGTGACCGTGCGCGCTGCGGCGCCCTGGTGCCAGTGCGTCGAGGCGATCGCCCTGGCCGGTGTCGGGGTCGAGGCCGCCCTCGTTGCGGATCTCGCCGAAGCCGCGTTCGCCGCCGTTGCGGTGCAGGTCCTCGGCCGCCGCGGCGAGCGCGCGGCCCATCATGTGCGTCGAGCGGCTCGACGTCGTGCGCGTGTCGAACGGCGAGATGTCGGTGTCCGGGTCGGGAAGCTCGACCTGGCCGGGCTCGCAGCCGAGCAGCTCGGCGGCCATGAGCTGGATCGAGCGGCGGACGCCCTGGCCCATCTCGCACGACGCCGAGCGCACGATGTACCCGACCGGCGTGCGCTCGACGGTGACCGCCGCGCGGCTCGGCGTCTGCATGCCCTTCAGCAGCACGCACAGGCCCTTGCCGCGCGGGTCGCGCCTCGTAGCCGACGGCGTCGGCCGCGGCCTGCAGGCACTCCTCGAAGCGCACGTCGTGCATCACCTCGCCGGTCGCGAAGCGGTCGCCCTCGCGCAGCAGGTTGCGTCCGCCGCAGCTCCAGCGGGCTCATGCCCAGGCGCTCCGCCAGCACGTCCATCGCGCGCTCGGAGGCCCACACGGACTGCGTCGCCCCGTAGCCGCGGTAGGCGCCGTTGGGCGGCGAGGTTCGTGTAGATCGCGAGCGAGTCGACGCGCACGTGCGGGATCCGGTAGGGCCCGACGCCGGCGTAGCCGAGCTTCGTCGCGACGCCCGGGCCCGCAGTCGGCGTAGGCGCCCGTGTCGACCCAGCAGTCGACCTCCTTGGCCACGAGCGTGCCGTCGCGCTCGCGCGCCGATCCGCACGCGGATGGTGGCCGGGTGGCGGTTGAGCGTGACGAACTCCTCCGCGCGGTCGAGCACGACCTTCACCGGCCGCCGCGCCTTGCGCGCCAGCGCGGCGACGAGCGCCTCGACGCGGACGAACGTCTTGGCGCCGAACGAGCCGCCCATCGGCGGCGCCACGATCGCGCACGTCGCTCGTCGTCGAGGCCGAAGCAGGCCGGCGAGGTCCGCGCGGATGTTGAACGGCGTCTGCGTGCCCGCCCACACCGTCAGGCGCCCGTCCTCCCACTCCGCCAGCGCGGCGTGCGGCTCCATCGGCGCGTGCGCGGCGCTCGGGGTGCGGAACGCCTCCTCGACGACGACGTCGGCCTCCGCGAGGCCGGCGCGCGCCGTCGCCGCTGCACGAGCCGGAAGCGGTGGCAGACGTTCGTGCCGGGCAGCGGGCGCACGCCGATCGAGACCGCCTCGTCGGCCGACGTCGGCCGCCTCGGGGTGCAGCAGCGGCGCGCCCGGCGCGACGGCCTCGACCGCGTCGAAGACCGCCGGCAGCTCCTCGTAGTCGACCTCGCACGAGCGCCGGCGCGGCGCGCGCCTGCTCCCGGCGTCGGCGCGGCGACCGCGGCGACGACGTCGCCGACGTGGCGGGCCACGTCGGCGAGGACGCGCTCGTCGCGAGCCTGGCAGCCGTACGAGCCCGAGGTCGGCGACGTCGTCGGGCGTCGAGCGCGACGCAGCCCGCCGGCAGCGCGCGACGACGTCGACGCCGTTGACGCGCGCGTGCGGCGTGCGGCGAGCGCACGAACGCGGCGTGGAGCATGCCCGGGCGCTCGACGTCGATCGCGTAGCGCTGCGCGCCGGTCACGCGCCCGTCGATGCCGATCGCGCCGGTCACGCCGCCAGCGCCTCGATCGCGCGGCGCACCTCGACCGCCATGACCCGGCGGCGGTAGGCGGCCGAGCCGCGCGCGTCCGTCGATCGGCTCGATGCGCTCGGCGTAGCGGCGGCCGACCTCGGCGGCCAGCTCGCGGTCGAGCGCGCGCCGTCGGCGAGCGCGCACACGTCGGGGAAGTGCTGCGGCGTCGCGGCGACCGCGCCGACCACGACGCGCAGCGCGCCGCCGTCGAGCGTCGCGGCGACGGCGACGCACGGCCGGTCCTCGCTCGAGCGCGAGCGGAACTTGCGGTAGACGGCGCGCTCCGGCGCGGCCGGGACGCGGACCTCGACGAGCAGCTCGTCGGGCGCGATGCAGGTCTCGTAGTGGCCGAGGATGAGCTCCTCGACCGGCGACCTCGCGCTCGCCGCGCGTCGAGCGCAGCACCGCGCGGGCGCCGAGCGCCTGCAGCATCGCCGGCGGGTCGGAGGCGTAGTCGGCGTCGGCCAGCACGCCGCCGACCGTCGCCTGGTTGCGCACCCGCGGGCTCGCGACGACGCCGAAGGTCGGCGCGAGCGCCGGCCAGCCCGCGCGCACGCGCGGGTCGCGCTCGACCGCGCGGTGCGTCGACCATCGCGCCGAGCCGCAGCTCGCCGTCGCGCACCTCGATCCCGCGCAGCTCGGCGACGCGCCCGAGCGACAGCAGCGCCGGCGGGGTCAGGAAGCCCTGGTTCATCAGGATCCCGAGGAACGTCCCGCCGGCGACGCACCGTCGCGTCGTCGCCGTGCTCGGCGCGCAGCTGCGAGCGCCTCGGCGAGCGACGAGGGCGCGAGCCACTCGATCGCTCGCGCGGCTCACGCCCAGCATCTCGACGACGCCGGTGGCGCCGTTGACCCGCATCGCGGTCGCCCGTCCTGATCCGCTCGCCGGCGTTCGTCGTGCCCACGACGGCCGGGATCCCGAACTCGCGCGCCACGACGGCCGGGTGCGACATCGTGCCGCCGGCCTCGGTCACGAGCGCCGCGGATCTTCGTGAACAGCACGACCCAGGCGGGGTTCGTCATGCGGCAGACGAGGATGTCGCCCTGCTCGACCTCGTCGAACTCGTCGAGCGACGTGACGTAGCGCGCGGTGCCCTCGACCACGCCGGGCGACGCCGCGAGGCCCTTGACCTCGCCGGTCGGTCGGCGGCTCGCCGGCGTGGAACTTCTCCGGGAAGCCCCACAGCGACGGCGTACGGGAACGCCGAGCGCGGCCTCCGTGGCCGTGCCGACCCACGACGGCGGGCGGCGCTCGAAGGCGTCCTCGTGCGCGTCGCGGCGGTCCGAGACGAGCTCGCGCGGCGTCGAGCGCGCGCTGGTCGGCGAGCAGCAGCGCGCAGCTCGTTGTAGCGCAGGAACACGACGTCCTCGGGGTCGTCGAGGACGCCCGCCTCGGCCAGCTTGCGGCCGATCGCCACGGCAGCGAGCCGCAGCCGGGCGTTGGTGCCCTGGTCGATGTAGAAGTGGTGGTCGGGCGTGAGCGGGTTCATGCGCCAGCGAGCAGGTCGAGCGCCGCCTGCAGCCGGTCGCGCGGCCTCGCCCTCGACGCCCTCCATGCACCTCCGCCTTGGCCGCCTCGAGGTCGTCGCGGACGGCCTGGATCGCCGCCGGGTAGTCGTAGTCCGTCGCGAGGTAGCCGCGCACCGCCTCGACGATCGGCGCCGGGTCCTCGACCCAGGTCGTGTAGACGAACTCGTGCGACCAGATCGCCTTGTAGCCGAAGCTCGCTGGTGCGCGCGCGATGCGCTCGGCGAGGAACCGCCGGCCGCGCTCGGTGCCCTCCAGCGCCGCGAGCACGCCGGCGGCGGTGTCGGCCGCCTCGAACGCGGCGCGCAGCTCGGCGTCGCCCTTGACCTCCTCCTTCATCTGCCACAGGTCCTCGATCGAGTCCCAGTTGCGGTCGTCGACGCGAGCTCTGCAGCCGGCCCGAGCAGCGCCGGCGTCGACCTCGCCGCGCACCTCCTCGACGGCGGCGTTGAGCGCGAGCGTGGCCGAGAACTGGGCGAAGTTCAGCATCCAGTGGATCTTCCAGTGCCGGTCGTGGACGTCGATGGCGTCCTCGAGCAGCACGGCGAGCTCGGCGCACGAGCCCGCCGACTCGTGTCGAAGGCCGTCGAGGTACGCGAAGTTGCGCTCGATCTCCGGCCGCAGCCGGTCGCGCCACCAGTCGAGGAAGTTCGCGGCGTAGTGCGGCAGCACGAACCCGAGGTAGGCGCCGATCTGGCCGGCGTAGTCGCCGGTCCCGCGGCACGCGCGGCACGTAGCGGGCCTCGTACTCCGCCGCCTCCGCCTTCACGGCCGGGTCGGCCGGGATCGCGGCGGTGTAGACGTAGCCGTTGACCTCCTTGGCGATCCAGTCGGAGGCGAACGGCGTGCCGAAGCGGCGGAACATGTGGTCGCACGTCAGCCACCAGCCGCCGATGTCGAAGAACAGCGGCGAGACCGGGTTCGGGCAGTGGAGGTCGTCGAAGACCCAGAAGAGCTCGCTGCTCGCCCGTCCTGCCACTCGATCGGGAACGCGTCCGACCCGTGGAACGTGCCCAGCACCCCGGGCATCTCGACCGCTCGCCATCTCTCTCTTCCATCTCGATTGCAAGCCGCGACCAGAGCGGGTCGCGACAGACCGCCAGTACCTAGATCATCGATAATCGAAGGTCAAGGCGCATATCTCGACCCATCTATCATCGATGAGCCCGAGCCCGGACGGAGACGCACCAGGCCCTCAACCGCACGAGCTTCGCGACCAGATCAAAGAGGTTCTCCTCGCGCGCATCCTCGAGAGCGGCTATGCGCCCGCGAGCGCATCGTCGAGCTGCAGTCGCGCACGAGTCGCGTCAGCCAGCGCCGGGCGCGAGCGCTGCGCGAGCTCGAGCACTGCGCCTCATCGTCTCCGACCGCATCGCGCTCCCGCGTCCGCGAGTCACTGCGCGCGAACTCGCTGAGATCTACCCGTCCGCGCGCCCTCGAGGGAGCCGCACGCACCGCAGCCGTCCGCCTGGCAACGTCGCCGCGCTCGAGCGCGAGTACACGCGATGCGCAAGCCGCCGAACGCAACAACGCCCACAGCTCGTCACCCACGACGTCGCGTTTCACCGCGTCATCGTCGAGCTCGCAACCAGACGCTGCTCGAGATCTACCTCCCTGCGCGTCGACGCGCGCACCGTGATCACGCTGTCAAACGCCCGACCTGCGCGACGTCGCCAATGCACGCGCCCCTGATCGAGCCTTCCGCACCAGAGCGCCTTTGCGCCAGAGCGTGAGCACGTCGACTCGCGAAGTGGTGCCCGACGAGATCGACGTCACCCCCGCCGCCGCTCCGCCAAAGCGGTCCCGTTCGCGTCGCGCCGCCGCCTGACCCGCCGGCGGCGGCCGATTTGAGCCACCCATGATTCCGAGTACGTTTCCCGTCGAGGTATTCGATAATCGTTGGTCGACCACATCGTGGTCGAGAGCGGCGTGGCAACCGGGTCGCCCACCGCGCCCGCGAGTCGTGTCCCCGAACCCCCTGTACTGAGATCGCGATGACCGACTCCAACGGCCCCGCCCACCCTAGCCTCGCGTTCTGGTTCTACCGCCACGCGGAGATCCCCTCGCACCGAGGAGACCTCCCCGCCACCTCCGCTGGCCTCATGCATGCCGAAGCGGTCGGCGCGGCGCTCGGCGCGTCCTGCCCGGCGGGGGCGCGCGTCGAGTTCCTCCACGCGCCCACCGTGCGCACTGTTCAGACGGTCGAGGCGCTGCGCCGCGGCGTGCAGAGCGGCCTCGGTGCCGGCCGTGATGTCCAGCTCGGCGCTCCCCGGGTCGAGCAGGCCATTCGGAACCCCGACCTCTACGTGGCCGGCCATCGCGTCGAGATGGTCTCGGCGCTCGATGCGGTCGCTGCCCAGCTTCCCGACGACGCGCTCACGCACGAGGAGCTCGAGCGCCACGGGTTCTTCTCGCGCTTCCTCACCGCCCCCGATCGCGTCGGCCTGTGGGTCGCCGAAGACGATCCGCCCGGCGAGCGCGGCGACGACGTCGCCCGTCGGTTCTTCGCGTGGGCGCGAAGCATGCTCGACACCACCCGGCCGTACGCCCGCTGCTTCGTGTGCGTCACACACTCCGGCCCGCTGCGCGCGGTCCTGCGCCGCTACGTCCTGGACCACGATCCAGGCGAGCCCGAATACGTCGAGCCCGTGGAGCTGACGTTCGGCTCCGACGGCGCCGCGCATTGGCGCTTCCGCGCCGCGCGCGCCACGCTGCCCGCAGGGGCCTGAGGTTCCCGCCACGTCGCTGACCGACCAGACGGCACTCGCACTCGCCGACTAGGGCGGACTAACCCCAAGTCGTCGCAACACCTGCGGTGCGAGTCGATAGCGGCTTGATGTCAGACGGCCCCGGGACCAGCGGTCCCGGGGCCGTCTGCGCGTCGGCTCAGTCTCCGGGTCGCCAAACCAATCGAGAGGAGGAGCCGGTGACAGAGCATGACGTGCTCGTCGGATTCCGCCTGCGGCTGTTCACGCTGGCCGACGAGCTGGGCAACGTCTCGGCCGCGTGCCGGGCGATGGGCGTGGACCGCTCGACCTACTACCGCCTCAAGCGCCAAGGTCGACCGCTGGGGCCTGGAGGCGCTGAACGTCCGCGAGCGCCGGCGGCCGCGGATGCCCAACCAGATCGGCCCGCACCTCGAGCAGCGGATCATCGCCTTCGCGCTCGGGCACCCCGGCTACGGGCCGCGCCGGATCAGCGCCGAGCTGGCGCGCGAGAAGTGGGGCGGCCTGCGCATCAGCGAGCACGGCATCTGGCGCGTGCTGCGTCCGCGTCGGGCTGAACACCCGCACCAAGCGCCTGGCGCTGATCGCGCGCCATCGCGACCCCTACGAGCGCAAGCCCGACCGTCCCGCCGCCCGAGCGCCACATTGACGCCACCGCAGCCGGGCGAGAAGGTCCAGCTCGACTGCTTCTACGTCGGGCGCCTGTCGGGCACCAAGGGCACCGTCTGGCAATACACCGCCATCGACGTCGCCTCGGCGCTTCTGCTGGGCCGAGCTGCACACCACTGAGCGCAACCCGCGCTCACGCCACACGCGCGAGCTGCTGCACCGCGTCGCGCGCGAGCTCGCCGCCGCGGGCTGGAAGCTCCGCGAGGTCACCACCGACAACGGCTCGGAGTTCCGCGCCCGCGACTTCGGCGACGCCGTCACCGCGCTCGGCGCCCGCCAACGCTTCATCCGCGCCGGCAGGCCCAACAGCAACGGCTGCGTCGAACGCGTCCAACTCACCATCCTCGAAGAGTGCTGGCGCCCAGCGTTCGCGCGCTCGCTGTCCCCAAGACGCACCGCCCTCACACACGACCTCGACGACTACCTCATCGACTACAACTACGACCGCGCCCACACCGGGCGCCTCACCCAAGGACGCGTGCCCGCAGACATCGTCTACGGCGCCCGCAAAACCAGCCCCGGACGATGACCGACCTGTCGCCACAACCCCGGGTTAGGACGGCCTAGACGTCCTCTCTGGGTGTACGCGCTGGTTCGTGCTGTAGCAGCCTCTGCCCACCGCTCCGCGTCGGCTTGGCGTACCCGGCCGGGGCGCGACCACGGTCACGAACGGCACCAAGCGACGCGCACAGCCGCGCGATCACGTCCTGCGCCACGGGGCACGGCGTCGCCGGCGACGCGGCGAGCTTGGCCTCCACGTCGAAAGGACGTCCGACAACCGCCATCGGAAGTTCGATGCTACGCCGCGCAAGGCTCTGTCTCATCCGATCGATAGACGGATCGCGATCAACCTTCGTGGTCGTTCCTTGTCGTGAGATGACCGGAAGTGCCTCCGTCATCGAGCGCCGCGGCGACACCGGCGTCCGATGCCATCCCGTCGTCTGCCCAGCCCGAACGAGAGTCAAGCTGGCGCGCGGACTTGACTGCTGCGCGCCCGAGCGCGTTGGCGTACGTGGGGAACGAGAAGGGGACCAGGGCGAGCTGCTCGACCTTCATGCCGGACGCGACCGCGAGCGCCGCCAGTTGGGCGAGTTCGACGGCCCGCTCACCCACTATGTGACAGCCGAGGATCGTGTGGTTCTCGCGGTCGACGACGAGCTTGCAGAACCCCGTGGGGCGACCGTCGATGATCGGGCGCGGCACGGAGTCGAAGTGCTCTGTCCCGACGACGACGTCATGGGTCTCGCGGGCGGTCGCCTCGCTGATTCCGACAGACGCGTATTCGGGGTCGGTGAAGCTGCCCAGCGGGCTGACCTCAGCGGGGAGGGCATGAGTGCTTCCGACGATGGCGTTGGTCGCGGCGAGGTAGGCCTCGCGCGCGGCCTCGTGCACGACCATCAGGTGGCCGGTGACGTCTCCGGCGGCGTAGATACCCGGCGCGGTGGTGCGGAGCTGGGAATCCACCTCGATGTAGCCGCGCCGGTCGGTCTTCACCCCGGCGACCCCGAGATCGAGCCGGTCGGTGTTCGCGACCCAGCCGACCGCTACGACGACAAGCGCCGCGTCGACGTGCGCCTGCGCATCGCTCCGGGAATAGACGAGCCGCACGCCGGCGGGAGCCGGCTCGAAGCGCTCGATCGTTCCGCCGTGCCCGAGGACGCGCACCCCGGAGGCCTGCAGCGCCGTACTCATCGCTACCGCCACCTGCTCGTCCTCGCTCATGAGGATGCGGGGTGCGGCCTCGAACAGGGTGACGCGCGATCCGAAGGCGTTGAAGATCGAGGCCACCTGGACCCCGGTCGCACCGGCGCCGATCACCAGCAGCGAGTCGGGCGCCGATTCGAGGCGCCAGGCGTCGCTGTGCGTGCAGGTCAGCTCGAAGCCCGGCACCGGGAGCTGCCGCGACACGCCGCCGGTGCACACAATGACGTTCGCGGCTCGCAGGCGAGGTCCGTCGTCGCTCTCGACCACGTGCGGCTCGACGAAGCGGGCGGTTCCGGCGTGCTCGTAGAAGGTCACACCGGCGCCTTGGAGCTCGTCGCGCAAGAGCGCGTGCGCGCGCACGTCGCCGGTGACCTCGCGCACACGGGCGAGCAGGCGCCCATAATCGAGCGTGGGCTCGCCGGCGCTGATCCCGTAGCGCCCGAGCTGCCTCGCCTCCCGCATGAGGCGCGCTGCGTGGGCCAAGGTCCGCACCGGCACCGGCCCGTCGTTGGCGGCCATCCCGCCGAGCTCGTCGCGCGTGACGAGCGCCGTTCGAGCTCCGAGTCGCGCCGCGCGCAGCGCCGCGACAACGCCCGCGGGCCCGGCGCCGATCACGATCACATCGAGGTCGTCGGTGCGTGTGGAAGGCATTTCGTGTGGCACGAAGCCGCTCTGCGGTCGCCCCGAGTGTCCCGGCGAGCCGTCCACGACGCCTCGCCCCGATCGGATGAGACCGCCGGAGCCGCCACCGCTTTTCCACGGTGGTTCATCCGATCGGGGGGATGCGCGCGGGACGGGTCGCGACGACCATCCGGTCTTGTACTCGTGCGAGAGCTGATGCTCGCGCGCAGCTGCGCGAGCTCGAGATAGCGCCCCGCTGTGACGCCTCGACCCAGATGAACGCCGATCGCGCACAGGTGCTGGCCGAAAGCCTCCACCACGGGCAGCGTGATCGTGGCGGGGCGCCGCTGATCGAACACGTCGGCAGGGTCGCCGCGACGGTTCCCCGGCACGCACGCGTCGTCGCCTGGCTTCACGAGGCGCTCGAACACGCCTCGGTCTCAGAGGAGGCGCTGCTCGCGAAAGGCCTCTCGATCGACGAGCTGCGCGCGCTCAGACTGCTGACCCGCGATCTGGATTCAAGGTCGGACACGATCTATCTGGCCCATATCGATCTCCTCGCGCGGGCCAGGGGACCGGGCGCCGACATCGCCCGCACCGTCAAACGCGCCGACTTGGACGACCGGATGCTCCACCCCTCGACCCGCGCAGGCGGATGGTCACCACCGTACGAGCTCGGGCTCGAGATCCTGGAGCGCGCCGCCGGTCCCGCGTACATGGTCGGGTCGGGTCAGGCCCGGCGCTCGGAGGCGCTCCGCCACGTCTGACGGGGCCTGCGGCATGGGCGACACCCCGGTCGAGGTCGTGCTGAACGTGCGGGCGCAGCACCCGGAGGGCCCGCTGTGGGACGCGGCGACAGCCCGCCTGTGGTGGGTGGACATCACCGCGGAGCGGGTGCATTGCCTGGATCCGGAGTCCTCTCGGGACAGCTCCTGGAGCACAACCGGGCAGCCGGGTGGCGTGGTGATCGCCGCGACGGGCGACCCGGTCGTGGCAAGCCCGGAGGGCCTGGCGGTGCTCGACCGCAACAACGGCACGCTGGACCTGCGCGTCCCGATCGAGCAGGACAAGCCCGAGAACCGCGCCAACGACGTCAAGGTCGACAGCCGGGGAAGGGTCTGGGTCGGCACGATGGCCTTCGACAAGCGGCCGCGGAACGCAGCGTTGTATCGCGTCGACGGCGACCGGGTGACCCGTGTGGTCGACGGCCTGACGATCTCCAACGGGCCGGCGTTCGATGAGCCGCGGGGGCGGCTCTACCTCGCTGACACGGCTCTCTGCGTCGTCGACGTCTTCGACCTGGATCCGGCGACGGGTGCCCTCAGCGGTCGCCGGCGGTTCCTCGACTTCAGCCGGGAGCAGCTCTGGCCGGACGGCAAGACCGTCGACGGTGAAGGCATGCTGTGGGTCGCACTGGGACGAGCCGGGGCGGTCCATCGCTACCGCGCCGACGGCACGCTGGACGGCGTCGTCGAGCTGCCGACGTCGAACCCCACCTCGGTGGCGTTCGGCGGCGACGACGGCGGCGACCTCTACATCACGACGTCATGGGTCGACTCGGAGCGGCGCGCCGACGAGCCGCTGGCGGGCGCGATCTTCCGTTGCCGCCCCGGGGTGACGGGCCGGCCCTCGCCGCGCTGCACGGAACTCCCACGACGAGCTGAGAAAGGCGTCACCCCATGATCGAGCGCATGGTCCTCTTCGGAGGCTCCGGTGATCTGACCAGCCGCCTGCTGCTGCCGGCGGTCGCTCAGCTGGCCGAGGCCCAGCTGCTGCCACCGGGGTTGACCGTGGTCGGGTCCGACCTCACCGAGTGGTCGACCGACGACTTCCGCCAGCACATCGCGGGCAAGCTGAAGAAGCACGCGACCGTGACGCCGGCAACACGCGACAGGGTCGTGGGCATGCTCAGCTTTCAGCCCGCCGACGTCACCCGGCCCGAGGACGTCCGCCGCGTGATCAGCGAGGACCATCCGGACACGCTGGTCTACCTCGCGCTGCCACCGAGCCTTCTGACGAAGGCGCTCCCGGCGCTCGCGACGACGACGCTGGGCGCCGAGGACGCGGTGGCGATCGAGAAGCCGTTCGGCACCGACCTGGCCTCGGCACACCACCTGAACGAGATCCTCCGCGTTCAGCTGCCCGAGCCGACGGTCTTCCGCATCGATCATTTCCTCTCCAGCGAGCTCGTCCGCCGCGTCGTCATCCTGCGATTCCTCAACCGCGTCTTCGAGCCGATTCTCAACGCGGCGCACGTCGACCGCGTGGACATCAGCTGGCTCGAGAGCCTCACCCTCGAGGGTCGGGCCTCCTACTACGACGGTGCCGGCGCCCTCAAGGACATGGTGCAAAACCACCTCATGGAGGCCATGGCGCTGGTCCTCATGGAGCAGCCGGCCCGAGTCGACGCCGACTCCTTCCGGTCGGTGCGCGTCGAGGCGCTGCGGACAGTGGCCACGCCGCCGGCGGAGCGAATGCGCAGCGACACGCTCCGCGCCCGCTACACCGCCGGCACGATCGGCGCCCGGCAGGTCCCCTCCTACGTCGACGAACCCGGGGTCGACCCCAGCCGCGAGACCGAGACGTACGCCTCCCTGACGCTCGGCCTGCACAGCCCCCGCTGGCAGGACGTCCCGTTCACCCTGCGCTCCGGCAAGGCCCTCGCGACGGACGCCGCCGAGATCGCGATCCACTTCCGCCCCCTGCCGCGATATCTGACCGAACGGTTTCCCGGCGTCGAGCCGAACGTGCTCAGGATCGGTCTCACAGAACCGTACGTCCGCCTCGCCACGACGCTCAACGGTCCTGAGCAAACCGCCGAGAACCGGCAGCTCGAGACGCACTCGACGCCGCCGCGGCTCACCGCCTACGCCCACTTGATCCAGGAGATGCTCGAGGGGGACCCGATGCTGTTCATCCGCGGCGACGAAGCCGAGGAGGCCTGGCGCATCATCGACCCCGTGATGGCGGCGTGGGCCGCCGGCGACGTCCCGATGCAGGAGTACGCCGCCGGCACGGCGGCCCCGGCCGCCGCTCTCTGATCTCGCCCGAACCGGATGAGCGCGGCGGTGCCATCCGGGGGTAGGGTCGGCCGTCCGTGCGCAAGTGGGTCCCCATGCTCATCCTCGCGTCGGCCCAGTTCGTCATGGTGCTCGACACGAGCGTGATGAACGTGGCGATCTCGCAGATCGTCGACGACCTCGACACGACGATCCAGGGCGTGCAGACGGCGATCACGTTGTACACGCTCGTCATGGCGGCGTTCATGCTGCTCGGCGCGAAGCTCGGCGACATCCTTGGCCGCAACCGGACCTTCGCGATCGGCCTGGCGATCTACGGCATCGGGTCGCTCACGACAGCCTTGAGCCCGAACCTGGCCGTCCTGCTGGTCGGCTGGTCGGGGGTCGAGGGGTTCGGTGCCGTGCTCGTGGTCCCCTCGATCGCGGCGCTGACCGCCGCCAACTACGAGGGCAGCGCCCGCGCGCTTGCCTACGCGCTGCTCGGGGGCGTCGCCGCCGTCGCGATCGCCGCCGGCCCGCTGGTCGGCGGCTGGGTGACGACGGAGTTCACGTGGCGCTACGTGTTCGCCGGCGAGACCGTCGTGGTGATCGTCATCCTGCTCATGCGCGGGCAGATCGCGCGGGCTCCGGTGTCCGAGCGGCGTCCGCAGCTCGACTTCGTCGGCGTGCTGCTGTCCGCGGCCGGACTGGGATTGATGGTGCTCGCCATCCTGCAGAGCGGCAAGTGGGGGCTGATCCAGCCGCGCGGGGCGCTCACGATCGGCGGCACGGAGATCACGCCGCTGGGCTTCTCGGTGGTGCCGTTCATGCTGCTTGCCGGCGCGGGCCTGCTCGGCGCCTTCGTGGTGTGGGAGGAGCACCGCGAGCGCCAGGGCCGCGACCGGCTGCTGGACACCGCGCTGCTGCGCATCGTCCAGCTCCGCGCCGGGCTCTCGACGCTGGTGGGCATGCAGCTCGTGCTCATGGGGACGTTCTTCGTCATCCCCGTCTATCTGCAGGTGGTGCTCGGGCTCGATGCGTTCGAGACCGGCAAGCGGCTGCTCCCACTGTCGCTGACAATGCTCGTCGCGGCGCTCGCGGGACCGAAGCTCGCCGCGCGCCGGTCGCCCCGGACGGTGGCCCAGGCCGGGCTCTTGGCCGTCAGCGCGGGCGCGTGCGTGATGCTGGCCACGCTCGACGTCACCCTCAACGACACGGGCTTCAAGACGGCCATGGTGCTGATCGGCGCCGGCGGCGGCCTGCTGGCCTCCCAGCTCGGCAACGTGATCATGTCGTCGGTCGACCCGTCGCAGACCAGCGAGGCGGGCGGCCTCCAGGGAACCGCGCAGAATCTCGGCTCCTCGCTGGGCACGGCGCTCATCGGCGCCGTGCTGCTCGCGGGCCTCGCGAGCGGCTTCGCCGACCGGATCGCCGACAACCCGCAGCTGCCCGCGGACGTGCGCGAGACGATCGTCGCCAACACCGAGGACGGCATCGACATCGCCCCGGTCGGCGAGGTCGAGCAGATCGCGCAGGAGAAGGGGCTGCCGGAGGACCAGGCGCAGGTCGTGGCGGCGACCTACGGCGTGTCCCAGCTCGAGGCGCTCCGGCTGTCGCTCGGCGCGGTCGCGCTCGTCGCGCTGCTGTCGCTGTGGTTCACCCGGCGGCTGCCGACCGCCGCACTCGCGGAGACCGCGAGTCCTACCGCGGAGCCCGCGGCAGCCGCCTAGCGCTCACGACGTAGACCAGCAGACCGGTGGTGCTCGGCGCCGGCCCGACCGAAAGGTGGCCACCGACCCGCTCCGACAGGTAGGTTCGGATGGTCATGCCCGCGGCCGAGGTCAACCGCCGCGTCGACGAGCGGCTCACCATGCTCTACGAGCGCCACCGCAAGCTCGAGGACGACGCCGTCACGAGCTTCTACGACGCCAGCCGCGGCAACTACGGCCCGGAGGAGGCCGGCGACGAGCGGGACCGCTTCGGCATCTGCCTCATGCATGTCGACGGCCGGATGTTTCCGATCGGCGATCACGACGTCCCGTTCGCCCTGCAGTCGATCTCCAAGGTCTTCACGTTCGGGCTGGCGCTGGAGGACCACGGCCGCCAGGAGGTGCTGCGCCACGTCGGGGTCGAGCCGAGCGGCGACGCCTTCAACTCCATCGTCTTCGACGAGCGCCACAACCGACCGTTCAACCCGATGGTCAACGCCGGCGCGCTCGCGACCACCGCCCTGGTGCGCGGCAGCGGCGCCGCCGAGAAGCTCGAGCGCATCCTCGACGCCATGCGCCGTTACGCGGGCAACGAGAGCCTCGAGGTCGACGAGCAGACCTACGCCGCCGAGCTGCAGGCCGCCGACCTCAACCGCGCCACCGCCTACCTGATGCGCAGCCAGGGGATGATCTCCGACGACGTCGAGGAGACCATCGAGAGCTACCTTCGCCACTGCTCGGTCCACGTCACCTGCGAGGACCTCGCGGCGATGGGCGCCACGCTGGCCAACGGCGGGGTCAACCCGCTGACCGGCGAGCGGGCCATCCCGCGCCGGAGCGTCCGCGACGTGCTGAGCGTCATGTACACCTGCGGCATGTACGACGCGGCGGGCGAATGGGCCTACGAGGTCGGCGCCCCGGCCAAGAGCGGCGTGAGCGGGGGGATCCTCGCCGTCATGCCCGGCAAGGGCGGCATGGCCGTCTACTCCCCCGGGCTGGACGCGCACGGCAACAGCGTCCGCGGCGTGCGGGTCTGCGAGGAGGTCTCCGACCGCCTCGGGCTGCACATGTTCGCCGGCGAGGACGAGGACGCGCTGCTCGGCGCCGCGGCGGAGGATTGACCCCCTTCCTGGTTGCCCCCTCCGTTGCCGCTCCCACCCATCGGCGCGTGCTGACGGGCACGCATAGGCTGCGAAAGCCGCGCGTTTGCAGGTCTTCCGAGATGTGCCCCCGGCAGGACTCGAACCTGCGGCCTGCGGATTAGAAGTCCGCTGCTCTATCCAGCTGAGCTACAGGGGCCTGGGTGCCCAAGCTTAGAGGCGCCGGTAGAGCTTCCCCGGGCGCCCCGGGCCCTCCGCGTGGAGCTCGCCCGGTGTCGTCCAGCAGGCCGGTCGCGCGGACGTCGCGGCGGAAGTTCGCGGCGTCGACCGTCTCGCCCCGCAAGGCCTCGTAGAGGCGCTGGGCCTGGCCGAGCGTGAAGCGCTCCGGGAGCAGGCCGCCGGCGACGGCGACGAACCACGCCTTCTCCGCGACGCGGGCGCGCAGGCGCCAGAGGCCGTCCTCGACGATGCGGGCGTGGTCGAGGGCCAACGGGGGCAGCGCCGCGACCGGGTGCCAGCTCGCCTCGCGCTCGGCGGGGCGCTCGTCGGGGAGGGTCTCCGGGCGGACGAGCGCCATGTAGGCGATCGAGGGCAGCCAGCCGCGGGGGTCGCGCTCCGGCCCGGCGTAGGTGCGGAGCTGCTCGAGGTGGACCGGGCCGACGCCGGTCTTCTCGCGCAGCTTGCGCTCCGCGGTCTGCTCGGGCGACTCCTCGGTGCCGACGAAGCCGCCGGGCAGGGCGAACATCCCGCGCTGGGGCTCCTCCAGGCGGCGGGCCAGCAGCACGCTCAGCCGGCTGTCGACGAGCGTGAAGACCACCGGGTCGGCGGAGAGGCCGATCGGGGCGTCGTAGCCCGCGCTGTTGGTCGCGGTGATGCGGGTGGGTGTGGCCGGCCGGCTGGGCACCGCGATTCACCCTGACACAGACCGCGGTCCGCGGGCCCCGGCGCGGCGAGACTCAGGCGAAGGTCCGGGCGAGCACGCCGCCGGGGCCGCCGGCGTCGAGCGATGGCGTCAGCGTGGCGACGTAGCCGTCCGGGCGGATCACGCAGGTGGCCGGGGCGCCGAGGCCGTAGGCGACGGCGAAGGCGCCGCCGCGGTCGCGGATCACCGGCACGCCCACCGGCGTCGCCGCGGGGCCGTCGCCGCGCACGATCACGTACGACCGCAGGGCGCCCGCGCAGCGGTCGGCCAGCGCCCGCGCGACCCGCTCGACCTCGAGGGCGGCCGCCTCGTCGAGCGGGGCGTCGGCGTGGATGAGCGCGACGTGGACCGGACCGCGCAGCAGCTCGTGCAGGCGCACCGGGAAGCCGACGCCCTCGCGCTCGAGCCCGTCGACGTCGGGAGCCCGCTCGCCGGGGGCCGGCCCGCTCCCCGCCGCGCCGCCCGCCCCGTCCACGAGCGGACTGTCCGGATAGCCGACCAGCAGCTGCCCCTCGCGCATCAGCGCCGCGCGGAGCCCGCCCGCCGCGTCGGTCATCGACTGCTCGCGGGCCTGGCGGACCGTGCGTCCGACGACCTCCTCCCCCACCGGCCGCCGCTCGGCGTCGTAGCTGTCGAGCAGCCCGGGCGCCGCGAGCCCGCGGATCGCGAGCGCGAGCTTCCAGGCGAGGTTGTAGGCGTCCTGCATCCCGGTGTTGGCGCCCTGGGCGCCGGTCGGGGGATGGATGTGGGCGGCGTCGCCGCAGACGAAGGCGCGGCCGACCGCGTAGCGGTCGACGATCCGGTGGCTGATGCGGAAGACCGAGGACCAGCGCAGGTTGCCGACCGCCGGCCGGCCGGGGACGAGGCGGTCGACGACCGCCTGGAGCTGCTCGAGGGACGGGCCCGCGGTCTCCGTGGCGATGCCGTGCTCGGCGATCGTGTCCGAGCGCAGCTCCGGCGCCGCGAGCATCGAGATGCGGTAGCGACGGTGTCCCGGCAGCGGGATGGCGACGAGGATGTCCTGCGAGCCGTCGGGCGCCTTCGCAAGGAAGCGCAGGCCGTAGCCCTCGGGCTGCGACCACTCGATCTCCACGTCGCCGAGCATGTACTCCTCCGGGAACGCGTCGCCCTCGAAGCTCAGGCCGAGCCCGCGGCGCACCGCGCTATGGGCCCCGTCGCAGCCGACCAGGTAGCCCGTCCGCACCCGGCCGTCGTCGAGCACGGCGGTCACGCCGTCGGCGTCCTGCTCGAAGGACCGCAGCTCGCGCGGGCGCTCCACGCGGCCGCCGAGCCGCTCGAGCCGGCGGAGGAGCAGGCGCTCGACCCGGTCCTGCGGAAGGGCGAGGAAGCCAAACGTGCCGTCGGGCACCGCGAGGTCGACGCGCTGGGCCTCCTCGCCGTCGACGTAGACGATCTGCCCCCGCATCCACCGGCCGTCGTCGATCGCCTCGCGGGCGATGCCCCAGTCGTCCCACATCTCGAGCGTGCGCGGCTGGACGCCGACCGCCTTGACCCACCCGGTCGGCTCGGCGAGGCGGTCGACGACGCGGCAGCCGACGCCGTGGCGGAGCAGCTCGGCCGCCATCGTCAGGCCGACCGGGCCGGCGCCGGCCACGAGGACGTCGGGGTCGGGCACGCGGCGATTCTCCTCGGCCCGCCCCCGGCGGGGCAAGCCCGGTAGCGTCCGGCCGCTTGGAGCTCCCGACCCCCGAGCAGACCGAGGCCCTCACGGCGCTCTCCGGGCACCGTCCGCCGCCCGAGCGGCTGGCCGCCGCGCTGGCGGAGGTGGGCGCGCTCGCGACGAGCCTCGACGCCCTCGAGCTCGAGGACGTGGAGCCGATGGCCGGCCCGCCGCGCGAGCCGCGGTGACCGGCCTCGACCTCCTCACCATCGCCGCGGCGCGGCGGGGGCTCGACGCCGGCGAGCTCTCCGCGGTCGAGCTCGCCGAGGCGACGCTCGAGCGCATCGACCGCCTCGACGGCGGCCTCAACGCCTACCTGCACCTCGAGCCCGGCGAGGTCCTCCGGCAGGCGCACGAGGCCGACCGCCGCGGCGCAGAGAGCGGCCCGCTGAACGGCATCCCGCTGTGCATCAAGGACGTCTTCCACGTCGCCGGCGTCCCCACCACCGCGGGCGCCGCGGGCTGGGTACGCCACCCGACGGAGGACGCCGCCGCCGTCGCCCGCGTGCGCGCCGCCGGCGCGGTGCTCGTCGGCAAGGGCAACACGAACGAGTTCGCCTACGGGATCGACGGCCTCAACCCCCACCACGGCGACGGCCGCAACCCGCACGATCCCGCGCGCGTCTCGGGCGGCTCGAGCTCCGGGCCGGCGATCGCCACCGCCGCGGGGATGGCGCTCGGCGCCCTCGGTACCGACACCACCGGCTCGATCCGCGCGCCGTCGTCGCTGTGCGGGCTCGTGGGGATCCGCCCCACGCTCGGTCGCGTCCCGCGCTCCGGCGTGATCCCGCTCGCGTGGACCTACGACGTCGTCGGCCCGCTTGCGCGCACGGTCGAGGACGCCGCGATCCTGCTCGGCGTCCTGGCCGGCCACGACCCGGCCGACCCGGCCTCCTCCACGGCGCCGGTGCCCGCCTTCGACCCCGGCCCGGAGCCGAGCGTGCGGGGCCTCAGGCTCGGCCTGATCGAGGACCTCCTCGAGGTCGCCGACCCGCCGGTCGCCGACGGCATCCGGGCCGCCGCACAGCGGCTCGCCGACGACGGCGCCGAGGTCACCCCGCTCCACTTCGACCTCCTGCGCCACGCCGAGGCCATCCACCGCCTGATCCAGATGGCCGAGGCGGCCCAGGTCCACGCCCCGTGGTTCGAGGAGCAGCGCCATCGCTATGCGGACGGCGTCCGCGACCGGCTCGAGGCCGGCTATCTCGTCCCCGCGACCCGCTACCTGCAGGCGCAGCAGGCCCGCCGGCTGCTGATCGAGCAGGTCACCGAGGGGATGGACGGCGTCGACGCCCTGCTCGCGCCCTCGACCGCCGTCGTCGCGCCCCCGCGCGACGCCACCGAGGTGCTCGTCGGCGGCGCGCCGCAGGGCCTGCGCCCCGCGCTGCTCTCCTGCGTGCTGCCGCTCAGCCAGTTCGGCTGGCCGGCGCTGTCGGTCCCCGCCGGCATGCACGAGGGCCTCCCGTACGGGCTGCAGATCATGGGCCGAGCGTTCGCCGAGCCGCTGGTGCTGCGGATCGGCGCCGTCGCCGAGCGGGCGCTGCCCTGGCCGGAGCGGCGCCCACCCCTGCCCTGAGTCGGGCCGGCGGGGCCGGCCCGGCCTCCGGCGCCGCGGCCTGCGATGGGCGCAGCGATCTCGGTGGCCGACCAGCTCGGCGAGGATGTCGCGGTTCGCGAGCTCGAGCTCAGGATCCGTGAGCCGATCGCCGTCGAAACGTCGTCGGCCTGTGCGACGGGGAGCTCACGGTCGATGACGCGCGCGCCGAGCGCGGCGACTCGCTGATCGGGCGCGAGACCCAGTCCAGCGCGTTCTTGAGAGCCGTCGGATCCACGGCTCGCTCACCCCGGCGCTCGACTGATGCCAGACGCCGATCGACTGGTCTGCTTCGCGGCTCACCAAGTGGCCGGGCGCGACGCATCCTCGGTTGCACGGCACCCCAAGCAGCGAACAGGAAGGTTCCGATGGCGATTGATGTCGATCACTCGAGCACTGACCGTGAACGGGCCACTGCAACGGTTCGAGACGTCACATACGACCTGCTTCGCGCGTACGGGCTGACGACGATCTTCGGCAATCTCGGCTCGACGGAGGAGCCGTTCCTGGCGGACTTCCCCTCGGACTTCCGGTACGTGCTCGGGCTCCAGGAGGCCTCCGTCATCGCGATGGCCGACGGCTTCGCCCAGGCGACGCGCGGGCCGGCGCTCGTCAACCTCCACACCGCCGCCGGCCTCGGGAACGCGATGGGCAACCTGGGCACCGCGTTCCAGAACAAGACCCCGCTCATCGTCACCGCCGGCCAGCAGACGCGTGAGATGCTCCTGCTCGAGCCGTATCTCACGAACGTCGAGCCGACGATGCTGCCGCGGCCGTGGGTCAAGTGGGCGTATCAACCCGCGCGGGCGCAGGACGTGCCGGCCGCGTTCATGCGTGCGATCGCGACCGCTCTCCAGCCTCCCGCCGGACCGGTGTTCCTGTCGCTGCCGCTCGACGATTGGGACAAGCCGTCCGCGGGCCCGGCCGTCGTGCGGACCGTCGCCACCAGGGTCGCGCCCGACCCCGCGCGCCTGGACGACTTCGCCGACACACTGCGGCACGTGTCCTCGCCCGTCCTGATCTACGGCGCCGCTATCGCGCGGGGGGACGGCTGGAGCGAGGCAACGGCGCTGGCCGAGGCCTTGAACGCGCCGGTCTGGGCGGCGCCCGCGTCCGAGCGCACTCCGTTTCCCGAGGACCACCCGCTCTACCGCGGCGAGCTGCCGTTCGCGCTGGGCCCGCTCAGCGACAAGCTCGAAGGACACGACCTCGCGCTGGTCGTCGGCGCCCCCGTGTTCCGCTACTACCCCTACGTCCCCGGCCCGTACGTGCCCGCCGGAATGCGCCTGCTGCACATCTCCGACGATCCTGGCGAGACCGGCCGCGCCCCGATCGGCGACAGCCTCCTCGGCGATGCCGTCCTGTCGCTCGCCGCGCTCGCCGACCGGCTCGCGGACCGTCCGCGGTCAAACGGGAAGGCGCCCGCCCGCGTCGAGCCGGCGGCGCCGAAGACGAACGGGTCCGGAGACCTGCTATCCGCCGCGGACGTGTTCGCCGCGCTGAGCGAGATCCGGCCGCCTCACGCCGTCCTCGTCGAAGAGGCCCCCTCGAACCACGCCGAGCTCCACGCGGCGTGGCCGATCACCGAGCCGGACACCTTCTACACCTTCGCCAGCGGCGGACTGGGCTGGGACCTGCCCGCATCAGTGGGGATCGCGCTTGCCGAGCGCGAGACCGGCCGCAACCGGCCGGTCGTCGCCATCATCGGTGACGGATCCTTCCAGTACTCGGTCCAGTCGATCTGGAGCGCGGCACAGCTACGGCTACCGATCCTGATCGTGATCATGCGCAACCGGCAGTACGCGATCCTCAAGTCGTTCGCCGAGCTGGAACAGACGCCAGGCGTTCCCGGCCTGGATCTCCCCGGCATGGACTTCGTGTCGATCGCGCACGGCTACGGTTGCGACGCCGCCCGCATCGAAGATCTCGACGCGCTCAAGCAGGCTGCCGCGAACGCCTGGACCAACGACGCCCCGACCGTTCTCGAGGTGACCATCTCCGGCCAGGTCCCGCCGCTGGTCTGACCCGCGGATGGAGGCGGTCATGTCGCCGCTCTAGTCGCGACCGCGATCTCCCACCTGGGACCGCGGAGAGTCATACTCGCGGCATGCCGGTGCCCGCGCCGGATTACGAGTTGGGCCAGTTCTTCGATCTCTCGCCCGACCTGCTCTGCATCGCCGGCTTCGACGGCTCCCTCAAGCGGGTGAACCCGTCGTTCGAGCGCGTGCTGGGCTACTCGGGCGAGGAGCTCATGTCGCGGCCGTTCCTGGAGTTCGTGCATCCGAATGACGTAGAGCGCGCGCGCGATGCGCTCATCCATCTGGCCACCGGCGACGACATCAACGGATTTGAGGGCCGCCTCGTCTGCGTCGACGGCTCGGTTCGCCGGTTCGAGTGGAACGCGCGCACGTTGCCGCACTTGGGCGTTCTGTACGGCATCTCAAGGGACGTGACCGTCCGCGGCGCGCTTGCCGAGGAGCAGGTCGCGCTGCGGCACATGGCCACGATGGTGGCCGAGGCTGCGCCGCCCGCCGAGATCTTCTCCGCGGTCAGCAATGAGGTCGCGGCCATCTTCCACACAGAGCTGGTAGTCGTAGGCAAGTTCGACGGCGATCCGGCAGCACTCCTCGTGGTCGGCGTCGGAGATGGCGCCGATGAGCCCGTCGTCGGATCCCGATGGAAGCTCGATGACGCGCTGGCGTCGGCGGCGGTGTACCGCACTGGTCTCCCCGCGCGTCGTGATCACCCCGGAGGGGGCGCTGACCCGGATGTAGCCGCGATCGTGGATCGCATTCGCCCCGTCTCAACCGTCGCCGTCCCGATCAAAGTGGAGGGCCGGCTCTGGGGCTCGATGATCATCTCGACCCTTGGCGAGCCGCTGCCGGCTGACACAGGTGAGCGGCTGCAAGGCTTTACGGACCTGATCGCGACGGCGCTCGCGAACGCCGAGGCGCGCGGGGAAGTGGAGCGGCTCGCCGAGGAGCAGGCGGCGCTGCGCCGAGTGGCGGTACTCGTCGCGCAGCAGCCGTCCCCCAGCGAGGTCTTCACGGCCGTCACTCAGGCGGTCGGGCTGGTGCTCGATGCCGACCATGCGGTCCTGCACGTCTTCCCCGGCGACGGCACAGCGACGATGCTCGCCAGCTGGAGCGGCGACGGGTCCATGCTGCCGATCGGGACGCAGTATCCACTGCATGGCGACAGCCTTGTCGCCCGCATCTTCGAGACTGGCGCTCCCGCGCGAATCGACAGCTATGCCGAGACGGAGGGTGAGGCAGCGGTTCTCGCGCTGAGTCGGGGCTTGCGCTCGGGCGTCGGGGCGCCGATCCTCGTCGGGGGGAAGCTCTGGGGCGCGTTGCTGGCTGCGACGCGCGGCGTCGAACCATGGGCCGAGAACGCCGAGACCCGTATCGCCGCGTTCACAGAGCTGGTGGCAACCGCGATCGCGAGCGCTGAGGCGCGGGACGCGCTTGCCGAGCTCGCGGACGAGCAGGCAGCGCTACGACGCGTCGCGACACTCGTCGCACAAGGGACATCGCCTCATGATCTCTTCGAGGCCGTCGCCGAGGAGGTCGGCCGCCTGTTACCCATCGGAAGCGCCACGATGGGTCGCTACGAACCCGACGACAGCGTGACCACGGTGGCCTCGTGGAGCACCACCGAGGCTGCCTTTCCTAGCGGCAGGCGGTGGCGGACCGAGGGCACGAACGTCGCCTGGATGGTGCTCCAGACCGGCCAAGCCGCTCGTCTCGACGACTTCTCAGCTGCCGCCGACCCGATCGGCGTCGCCGCGAGGGAGGCGGGCGTCAAGTCAGCGGTTGGAGGCCCGATCGTCGTCGAAGGCCGTCTCTGGGGCGTCATGACGGCCAGCTCGACCGAAGGGCCGCTTCCCCCAGACACCGAGGCGCGCCTCGCTTCGTTCACGGAGCTCGTCGCGACAGCGATCGCGAACGCGGAAAGCTCGGCAGAGATCGCCGCGTCGCGCAGAAGGATCGTCGCCGCCTCGGACGCTGCGCGCCGCCGGATCGTCCGCGATCTGCACGACGGCGCGCAGCAGCGCCTGGTCCACACGGTGATCACGCTCAAGCTGGCGCAGCAGGCGATGACGAAGGGAGCAGAGAACGGGCCGCTGCTGATACAGGAGGCGATCGGTAACGCGGAGCAGGCGATCGCCGAGGTGCGCGAGCTCGCGCACGGGATCCTGCCTTCGGTCCTCACGCGCGGCGGCCTGCGCGCGGCCGTCGATGCGCTGGCCTCGCGGATGCCGGTGCCGGTGCAGGTCGCGATCCCGGCCGACCGCCTGCCCGCCCCGATCGAGGCGACCGCCTACTTCGTCGTCGCCGAGGCGCTCACCAACGTCGCCAAGCACGCCGGCGCCGCGAGCGCCGCGGTCGCCGCGCGGGTCGAGGACGGGACGCTGCGGGTCGAGGTGCGCGACGACGGCGTCGGCGGCGCCCGCCCGGACGGAAGCGGCCTCCAAGGCCTCCGGGACCGACTCGCCGCGCTCGACGGGCGCCTCCAGATCGAGAGCCCCGCCGACGGCGGGACGCTGATCGCGGCGACTATCCCCATCCCGGCACCCGCAGCCGAGCGATAGGCCCACTGGAGAGCGTCTTCGCGCCTTTGCGTTCGCCTGCCAGCACGAGCGAGCTGCGCGCGAACGCGGACTACTGCGTCCCATGCAAGGAGACGGCGCGGCAGCGGGTCGGGCGGATCTCGCTTGCAGGCGGAAGCGACGGCCGACGCGTCCCGGGAGCCTGCTCAGTCCGAATCCGCCGATGGGCGATGAATTCACGCGATCGGGTAGGTCTCTGGTGCATGAGCGATCGAAAAGTCATTCTCAAGATGGTCATGTCTCTCGACGGTTTTGTCACCAGCACCGACGGGACCCATGAATGGATGTTCGAGTGGTTCGGCGACGACTCGGGCGAGTGGAACCGCCGCGCCCTCGAGGAGGCCGGCGTTCACGCGATGGGCCGCCGCAGCTACGAGATCATGGGCCCGCACTGGGCCGCGTCCGAGGGGCCGATCGCAACCGCGATGAACGAGAAGCCGAAGGCCGTCTTCTCCCATACCCTGGAGAAGGCGGAATGGGGACCAGTCGAGATCTTCGGCGGGGATCTGAGCGAGGAGATCGCCGACCTGAAGGCTCGGGACGACGAAGGAACGGTCCTGGTCCACGGCGGACCCGACTTCGCCAAGTCGCTGACCCGCCTGGGCCTCGTCGACGAATACCAGCTGACGACGGTCCCGATTGCTATCGGCGTGGGCCGCAGCCCATTTGCGGAACTGGGAGAGCACCTGAAGCTGGACGTCCTCGAAGAGGAGCGCTTCTCGAGCGGCGCCCTTGCGCAGGTCCTGGTGCCGAAGCGATGAGTCACGCCGGCGCGGTCACCGACGACGCGAGGCGGGAACGAACTCAGAGCAGATGCAACTCGAACTCGCGCTCGCGGCTCCAGCAGCCTCCCGGCAACAGCGCTGAGCGGCGGAGTTGACCGCCAGTCTTCGTGCCTGTAACGAGCGCCCGCCGGGGTCCGGCGGGCGCTCGCGTCGGACCCCGAAGAACACTTGCCTATGCGAACCCAGCCGAGTGCCGAAGCCGGCCAAGCACAGCTGCCTGACCGGTGACTCGGGCGAGGAGCAGTTCGGCAGCGGCTCTGTAGCTGGGATTCTCGCTTCCCGACACTTGCCTATACCTGCCGCCTAACGCTCGCTCCTGGCTCATACATCGGGGCGCCCGGATTTGAACCGGGGACCTCGGCGACCCAAACGCCGCGCGCTACCAGGCTGCGCCACGCCCCGCTGGCCGGGCGAGTATGGCAGGGCGGCTCTGGTGAGCCAGGTCGGGTGGACGGGCTGTTGCATGTCCAACGGGTGTCCAGCCCCGAGGAGGTTCGCTCGGGCACATAACGCGAGGGCCCGATGGGAAGAGCGTGCCCCGCTCGCGCCTCACCCGCCTCGCCCGCCGCCTCGCGGCTCCCGCGCTCGCCTGCGCGGCGCTGCTCGCGCTCCCGGCCGCGGCGTCCGCCGTGGAGACGACGTGCGCGAACGCGGACCTGCAGCCGACGCCGGCGACCGTCGGCGCCGTCCGGGACGCGGTGCTGTGCCTGCACAACGAGCTGCGCGCCGAGGAGGGCCTGCCCCGGCTGCGCGAGAACGCGCGCCTCGAGACGGCCGCCGAGCGGCACTCGTCCAACATGGTCGCCCGGCGGTTCTTCGACCACACCACCCCCGCCGGCGTGACGATGACCGACCGCATCGAGCGCAGCCATTACATGCGGCCCGGCGACATCTGGACCATCGGCGAGAACCTCGCCTGGGGCAGCGGGATGCGCTCCACGCCGCGGGAGATCGTCGCCGCCTGGATGGCCTCGAAGGGCCACCGCGCGAACGTCCTGCGGCGCTCGTTCCGCGAGATCGGGATCGGGATCGAGATCGGCACGCCGGTCGAGCTCGGCCCCGCCGTGCCGGGCGCGACCTACACGGCGGACTTCGGCGTCCGGCGCTAGAGGCCCGCCCACCCGCGGGTTGTAGGATCGGCCGCCGCCGTGGCCGACGTCCAGCCCCTCACCGCCCTGCATTACGACCTCGCCCGCACGGGCGGGCTCGAGGCGGTCGCCGCGCCGCCGTACGACATCATCGACCCCCACCAGCGCGAGGCGCTGGCCGCGCGCTCGCCGCACAACGTGGTCGAGATCGACCTCCCCCACGGGCCCGGCGGCGGCGATCCCTACGAGCACGCGGCGGCGGTGCTCGCGGGCTGGACCCGCGAGGGCGCGATCGTCCGCGACCCCGAGCCCGCGCTCTGGGCGCTCGCGCAGGACTACACCGGCCCCGACGGCCAACGACGGACGCGCCGCGGCATCTTCGCGCGCGTCCGCGTCGAGGACTACGGGCCCGGCCGCATCCGCCCGCACGAGCGCACCCACCCCGGCCCGCGCGAGGACCGCCTGCGGCTCACGCGGGCGACGAAGGCGAACCTGTCGCCGATCTTCTCGCTCTACGACGACCCGGATGGGGCCGCGTGGGGCGCCGTCGAGCCGCACCTGGCGGCGGAGCCATGGGGCGAGCTGACCGACGACGACGGCACGCGGCACCGCATGTGGCGGGTCGGGGACGAGGGCGCGGCCCGCGCCGTCCACGACGCGCTCGCCGACCGCGAGCTGCTGATCGCCGACGGCCACCACCGCTACGAGACCGCGCGCCTCTACGCGGACGAGATCGGCGGCGAGGGGGACCACCGCTACGTGCTCATGTGCCTGGTCGCCCTGCAGGACCCGGGGCTGACCGTGTTCCCCACCCATCGGCTCCTCAGCGGCCTGGACGACCGCCGCCGCGAGGCAATGCGCGCCGCCATCGACCGCGACTGGGAGGCCGGCGACGTGGGCCTCGACGCGCTCGTGCCGGGCGAGCAGGGCAACGGCGACCGGGTGTCGGTCGGCTACCTGGACGCCGTCCACCAGCGCCCCCTGATGCTCACGCTGCGCGACCCCGCGATCGCCGACGCGGCGCTGCCCGACATGCCCGAGCCCTACCGGCGGCTCGACACGGCGGTGCTCGAGGCGCTCGTCCTCAAGGGTGCGCTGGGGATGACCGAGGACGACATCTCCCACCTGCACGGCCTGGAGTACGCGCGCTCGACTTCGCAGGCCCGCGAGGCCGTGCTCAACGGCGGCGCCCAGGCCGCGTTCTTCATGCGCGGCACGCCCGTGGAGCAGGTCCGCGACGTCGCGGCGACGGGCCGGAGCATGCCGCCGAAGACGACCTACTTCTACCCGAAGGTCCCCACCGGCCTGCTGTTCAACCCGCTGGGCTGAGACCGTCCTAGGATCTAGGTATGGGTGTCATGAAGGCCACGGCCCGCCGCCAGAACCACAAGTTCGCGCACGACCTCCACGTCGGCGGGCACCGCCTGCTCGCGGACGAGCCCGAGGAGCACGGCGGCGAGGACATGGGCCCGAGCCCGCAGGAGCTGCTGGCCGCCTCGCTGGCCTCCTGCACGGCGATCACCATCGAGATGTACGCGAAGCGCAAGGGCTGGAACGTCGAGGGCCTCGAGGTCGACGTCGAGTACGGCCCCGCCGAGCGGGGCTGCCCGACGGAGTTCAACCTCGTCCTCAAGGTGCCGGCCTCGCTCAGCGAGGAGCAGGTCGAGAAGCTGCAGGTGATCGCCGCCAAGTGCCCGGTGCACCGGATCCTCGAGGGCGAGGTGGCCTTCGCCGAGCGGGTCGAGCTGACCTGAGCCGCGCCGCGCTCGCGGAATCCCTGCGCGCCGCGCTGCTCAGCCCGGCGCAGGCCGAGGACATCGACGTCCACGGCTCGAAGGACGCCGCCGTCCTCGCCCCGCTCTACCTCGACGACGACGGCGCGCTGCACGGCGTCTTCACCCGCCGGCGCCACGACCTCTCCCACCATCCCGGCGAGATCTCGTTCCCCGGTGGGCGCGCCGAGCCGCAGGACGCGGACCTGCGCGCCACCGCCCTGCGCGAGGCGCACGAGGAGATCGGCCTGCCGCCCGAGGCGGTCGAGGTCGTCGGCGCCCTGCGCCCCACGCCGACGTTCGTCACGAGCTACTCGATCTATCCCTACGTGGGCGTCATCGAGCCCGGCTTCGCGTGGCTGGTCCAGGACGCCGAGGTGGCCGACGTCCTGGAGCTGCCGATGGCGGCGGTGCGCGCCGGGTACGCGCGCCGCCGCCTCGTGCGCCGCGGCATCCCGATCCGCACCACGACCTACGAGGTCGACGGCAACGTCATCTGGGGCGCCACGGCGCGCATCGTGGGCGACCTGCTGGAGCGGCTCGGCCCCTGGCTCGACCGCTGAGGGCGGCCGGGCCGTCTATCCCTTCTCGATCGGGACGTCGACCAGGTTGCCCCACTCGGTCCACGAGCCGTCGTAGTTCTTGACGTCCGCCTTGCCGAGCAGCTCGTGCAGCACGAACCAGGTGTGGGCCGAGCGCTCGCCGATGCGGCAGTAGGCGATGATCGCCTCGCCGTTGGTCACGCCCTTGGACCCGTAGAGCTCGGAGAGCTCCTCGGCGGACTTGAACGTGCCGTCCTCCTTGACCGCCTGCGCCCACGGGATCGACGCCGCGCCGGGGATGTGGCCGGAGCGCTGGGCGCCCTCCTGCTCGTAGCCGGGCATCGAGATCAGCTCGCCCGAGTACTCCTGCGGGGAGCGCACGTCGACGAGACGGGTCGGCGAGCCGAGCGCCGCGAGCACCTCGTCGCGCTTGGCGCGGATCGTGTCGTCGCCGGGCCTGGCGGTGAAGGTCGCCGGCGGCAGGCTCGGGACCTCGGTGGTCGTCGGCCGGTCCTCGGCGATCCACTTCTCGCGCGGGCCGTTGACGAGCCGGACGTCGTCGTGGCCGTAGTACTTGAGGTACCAGTACGTGTAGGCCGCGAACCAGTTGTTGCGATCGCCGTAGAGCACGATCAGGTCGTCGTTGGAGATCCCGCGCGAGCCGAACAGCTCGCCGAAGGCCTCGGGGCCGAGGAAGTCCCGCTTGACCTGGTCCTGCAGGTCCGAGCGCCAGTCGAACCCGATCGCGCCGGGGATGTGCGCCTCGGCGTAGAGGGCCGGGTTCTCGTCGACCTCGACGATCTTCACCTCGGGGTCGTCGAGATGCTCCTGCACCCACTGGGTGTCGACGAGCACGTCCTTCGCGTAGCCGGACACGCTAGTTCCTCCTAATTCCTACTGCCTTTCAGGTAATTAGGAGTCTACTACGGCGCGAGGAGCTGCTCGACCGCCTCGGCGGCGTCCGCGAGCCAGCGCTCGCGGTCGCCCGGATCGGTGTCGAGGACGGCCAGCGGGATGTGCCAGGTGTCGCTCGCCCGACTCGGCGACGCCGCGCCCGTGCGCGAGCACGTCGGCGGGCACCGTGCCGGCCGCCTCGTAGACGACGCCGCGCACCGGCGTGTCGACCAGCTTCTCCCACAGCATCCGCAGGCGGCCGTCGTGCAGCGCCGCGACCTGCTCGGGCTCCCCGGCGGCCGAGCCGAGGAGCACGCACACCACGGTGACGCCGGCCAGAGCGCCCATCAGGGTTCCGACCCGGTCCGGGTCCGCGACGACGGGCTCGGCGCCCGCGGCGCGGATCGCCTCGGCGCGCGCCGGGTCGCGCGTGGTGCCGCGTACGGCGTGCCCCGCCGCCACGAGCTCGCGCGCCAGGGCGCAGCCGCGGCCGCCGCACGGCACGATCAGCACGCGCGCCATCAGCGGCGGCGGGAGCCGGGAGCCGGGACGGGCACGCGCGGCAGCCTAGACGCTGGGATGGTCGCGCCCGGCTCACCATCCGCGCCGGACCCCTACCATCAGGCCGATGCGCCTCCGCCTTCTCCGCCGTCCCGGCCTCCCGACGGCGGCCGTCGTGGCGGTGGCCGCGCTGGCCGCCGTGCCGGCGATCGCGGCCGGGGCCTCGGGGCCCACCGCGCGCCTCGCCTCCCGCACCGCCACGGCCGCGGCCGGCGCGCGCACCCCGGCCCCGCCCGTGCCTCCGCACTCGCTGCCCGGTGACGCGGCCGCCGCGAGCGTGCGCGCGGACTCGCGGACCTGGATCGTCGGCGCCCGTCCGGGCGCGGCGGCGCGGCGCCTCGCGGCCCGCTTCGGCGCCCGCCGCATCGGCGGCGGGAAGAGCGGGAGCTACGTCGTGCGCAAGGGGCGGGCGCGCGCGTTCGCCGCGGCCCTGCGGACCGCGGACGCGCTGCTGTTCTCGGAGCCCAACCGGCTCTCGCGGATCAAGCAGGGCCCGGTGCAGGACCCGCTGTCGGCCATCCCCTACGACTGGCGCAGCAAGGTCGTCGGCCCGGCCACCCCGCCGCCGCCGGTCACCCCGCAGAGCCCGCTGCTGGCGCTGATCGACTCCCAGCTCGACTCCGGTCACCGCGAGTTCGTCGGCTCGAACGTCACGACGCTGCCCACGAGCCCGGCCCTGCCCGCGCACTTCCACGGCACGGCGACCGCCTCCGTCGCGGCCGCGCCGTCCAACGGCGCCGGCATCCTCGGCGTCTGGCCGGGCATGCGGGCGCTCAACGTGCCGCTCAACGCCGAGGGCATCAGCTGCGCCGACTCGGCCGGCGGCGTGGCCCGCGCGCTGGACAACGGGGCGTCGGTCATCAACATGAGCTACGGCTCGACCGAGCCCTGCTACGCCGAGTACGTGCAGCTGCAGACCGCCGTGGCGAGCGGGGTCATCCCCGTCGCCGCCGCGGGCAACGAGTTCGCCAGCGGGAACCCGCTCGAGTTCCCCGCCTCGCTGCCGCACGTGCTGACCGTCGCCGCCACCGCGGCCGACAACTCCGCCGCGTTCTTCTCCAACGCCAACGCCGCGATCGACCTCAGCGCGCCCGGCGTGGACGTCGAGGCCGCCGTGCCGGGCGGCTGGCAGGCGATGGCGGGCACGAGCTTCTCGGCGCCGATCGTCTCGTCGGCGGTGACCTGGGTGCGCGCCGCGCGCCCCGACCTCGCGCCCGACCAGGTCGCGCAGGTCGTGCGCCTGTCCGCGCTCAACCTCGGCCAGCAGGGCTGGGACCCGGTGACGGGCTTCGGGCTCCTCAACGTCGATCGCGCGCTGGCCCAGGCCGCGCCGCCGTCCGACCCCACCGAGCCCAACGACGACCTCGTCTGGGTCAACGGCCGCGCCTTCGGCAAGCCCGACCGCGCGATCTGGTCGCAGGGCGGCCCGCGCCGCCTCGACGCCCTGCTCGACCAGTACGAGGACCCGGCCGACGTCTACCGCGTCGTGCTCCCCCGCCGCTCGGCCGTGCGGGTGAGCGTCACGCCGCGCTTCGGCGCGACCGACATCGCCGCCCACAACAGCCGCGCCGCCGCGATCGACGAGCGCAAGGGGCGGATCGCGACGTCACGCCGGGCGGGCACGCGCACGGACCGCCTCACGCTGCGCAACCGCGGGCGCCGCAAGCGCTCGGTCTACGTGTCGGTGACCGTCGACCGCCGCCGCGGCGGGCTCGACGCCGGCTACGGCCTGCTCGTGCGCCGGCGCTAGTTGGGTGATTCCACGGCCGCGCGGTCGACTGGTGGATGCCCCGTGGATGCCGGGCGTCGCCCGGACGAGGGGAACAGTGCTGGACGGTGGCGCCACGTCACGCGCGGAACGACCGTCTACGCCTGGGCGCGGGCGACCACGCGGAGCAGGGGGCCCCTCGGGCGGGTGGCGATCCGGCGCGAGCGGCGGCGAGGGCGAGGCCGCGAGGTTCGAGACGCTGCACGATCCCGCCGCGCTCGACGCGTGGCTCGCCGCCTGCCCGCTCGCGGTGGCGGGCGCCGGCGCCCGCGAGGCCGATCTCGCGACCGCGCGGCGGCTCCGCGACGCGATCTGGTGGCTCTCCCACGCGGCCGCGGACGGCACCGCGCCGGATCCGGCGCACGTCCGCACGGTCAACGAGGTCGCGGCGGTGCCGCCGCTGGTGCCGCGCCTCGCCGCCGGCGGCGGCCACGCCGGCTGGGCCGAGCCGACGGCCGCCGCGGCGCTGTCGAGCATCGCCCGCGACGCGATCGAGCTGCTCGGCGACCCGCGGCAGCGCGCACGGCTGCGCGAGTGCGCGAGCGCCGACTGCCCACTGGTGTTCTACGACGACTCGCGGCCCGGCCGGCGCCGCTGGTGCTCGACCGCGCGCTGCGGTGACCGGGCGCGAGCGCGTGCGTACCGCGACCGCAGGCGAGCCTCCAGGAGCGAGCCATGACCGGACTCGAGTGGCCCGGCGTCCTGGCGTGGCGGCTGCGCCGCCAGCAGCTCGACCCGCGCGCCCCGCGTGAGGCGATGCTCGACGTCGTCAACCGGATCATCGGCCTCCACGCGCAGGTCATGTCGTCCGCGGAGCTGACGCTGTGGGCGCGGGTCGACGGTCTCGAGCCCGACGCCGTGCAGCGCGCGCTGTGGGAGGAGCGGACGCTCGTCAAGACGTGGGCGATGCGCGGCACGCTGCACCTGCTGCCCGCCGCCGAGCTGCCGCTGTTCGTGGCGGCGCAGGGCATGCTGCCGTCGCGGGCGGCGCGCGGCAGCTGGCTGAAGGCGTTCGGCCTGACCGCCGAGGGCGCCGACGCGATCCTCGCCGCGATCCCCCGCGCGCTCGACGGCCGCGCGCTCACGCGCGAGGAGCTCGCCACGGAGGTGGGGCGGCTGACCTCGCCGGAGCTCGGCGACAAGCTGCGCGAGAGCTGGGGCGCGCTCCTGAAGCCGTCCGCCTTCGCGGGCGACGTCTGCTTCGCGCCGAGCGCGGGGCAGAAGGTGCGCTTCACGCACCCCGCCGAGTGGCTGGGCGAGTGGCCGGCGGTCGAGCCGGCGGCGGGCGCCGCCGAGCTGACGCGCCGCTACCTCGCCGCCTACGGTCCGGCGACCCGCGAGGAGTTCGCCCGCTGGTTCGGCTCCAGCTCGGCCGCGCAGGCCGAGAAGCTCATCCGCGCGCTCGGCGACGAGGTCGCGCAGGTCGACCTCGAGGGCGTCCCCGCGTGGATGCTCGCTGCCGACGTGGCCGAGGCGGCCGCGGCCGAGCCGGCGGGCGTCGTCCGCCTCCTGCCGGCCTTCGACCACTACGTGGTCGCCGCGCCGCGCGACCGCGACGCGGTCCTGCCCGAACGCCCTGCGCGGCCGCGTCTACCGCCCGCAGGGCTGGCTGTCGCCGGTGCTGGCGGTCGACGGCCGCATGGCCGGCGTCTGGCGCCACGAGCGCAAGGGCCGCCGGCTCACCGTGACCGTCGAGCCGTTCGGCCGCCTCCCCGCCGGCGCCCGGCGCGGCGCGGAGGACGAGGCGGAGCGGCTCGCCGCCTACCTGGGCGGCGAGCTGAGCCTCACGTGGGCGTGACGGAGCGCCCCCCTGGGGGCGCGGTCAAGGCCGCCCGGAAGGCGGCCTCCCCGTCAAGGTGCGGGCCGGACGCCCGCACGGGCTACCTCTTGCCCGCGGGCTCCCACTGCGCCTCGGCGAGGTCGCCGGTGCCCTCGAGCGAGGCCGGCGTCGGCACCGCCGGGTTGTCGCGCAGGTACCACTCCGCGTCGAGCGCGGCCTGACACCCGGAGCCGGCGGCCGTCACGGCCTGGCGATAGGTGTGGTCGACCAGGTCGCCCGCGGCGAAGAGGCCCGGGACGTCGGTGCGGGTGGACTTGCCCTCGGTGAGGACGTAGCCGTTCTCGTCGGTGGCGACGATGCCCTGGACGATCTCCGACTGGGGCTCGTGGCCGACCGCGATGAACGCGCCGTCCATCGGCAGCTCGCGCTCCTCGCCGGTCTCGGTGTTGACGAGCACGGCCTTGGCGAGCGCCTTGGCCTCCTCGTCCGGATGGAACTCCTTGACCGTGTAGGGCGTCAGGAACTCGAGGTTGTCCTGCTCGCGCGCGCGGTCGACCATGATCGCGGAGGCGCGGAACTCGTCCCGCCGGTGCACGACCGTGACCTTGGAGCCGAACTTCGCGAGGAAGATCGCCTCCTCCATCGCGGAGTCGCCGCCGCCGACCACGACGATGCGCCGGTCCTTGAAGAACGCGGCGTCGCAGGTCGCGCAGTAGGAGATGCCGCGGCCGGACAGCTCCTCCTCGCCCGGCACACCCAGCTTCTTGTGCTCGGCGCCCATGGCGAGGATGACCGTGCGCGCGCGGTAGGCGTCGTCGCCGACCCACACGGTGTGCGGCTCGCCGTCGGCGCCCGGCTCGATCCGGCTCGCCTGGTCGGTGATGAAGCGGCTGCCGAAGCGCTCCGCCTGGTCGCGGAACTGCTGCATCATCTCCGGGCCCATCACGCCGTCGGGGTAGCCGGGGTAGTTCTCCACGTCGGTCGTCTGCTGCAGGAGGCCGCCCCACAGGAACCCCTCGACGACCAGCGGGTTGAGATCGGCGCGCGCGGTGTAGAGCGCGGCGGTGTAGCCCGCCGGGCCGCTGCCCACGATGATCACCTGCTCGACGTCTGCCATGTCGGGAATCCTCTCCGGTCTCTCGCCCGATCTCACTTCACTTTGTATAGTGTAGCGGCGCCGGGGCTCATGCGGTCGCGGCCTGGCGGGTGCGCTCGGCACGGCGCTCCGCGCCCCAGAGGTCGATCGTCTTTCGCAGCTGGAAGTAGGCGATGAGGCCGGGGACCAAGGGCAGCCAGAACGTGAACGCGCGGTAGACGAGCACCGCGACGACCGCCAGCCCGCTGTTCACGCCGAAGGCTACGAGGGCGGCGATCATCCCGCCCTCGACGCCGCCGACGCCGCCGGGCATCGGGAGGAGGTTGCCCAGCATGCCGATGAAGAACGCCTGCACGAGCACGCCGAGCGGCGGGGCCTGGCCGAAGGCATGGAAGCCGGCCCACAGGACGGCGATCTGGAACGCCCAGAACGTGATCGCCCCGAGCAGCGCCGGATCGCCCGAGCGCACGTGCTCGAGCGCGTCGCGCATGCCGGCCGAGCTCGCGGCCGGGAGGTTGGCCGCCCGCTGGGCGAAGCGCCCGAGCCGGCCCTTGCGATGGGCGAAGCCCTCCAGGCGCCGCTGCAGGTCGGTGGGCACCAGGGCGATCAAGAGCCCGATCGCCAGCACGATCGAGGCCACCACCGCCGGGATGAGCGTGAACGCCAGCGGCGCCGGGCCCGCGAAGAGGCCGAAGTGCAGGCCGAAGCCGCACACGATGATCGCCACGACGTACGGGAAGTAGGTGAGGATCAGGAAGGCGAGCGTCTTGTCGGCCACCTCGCGCGGGCGCATCCCGGAGCGCCGGAGCGCCCACGCCGTGAGCACCAGCCCGCCCGCGCCGCCGGCGGCGAACAGGCGGCTCGCCGCGAGGCCCGCCATGGTGATCTGGTAGCTCTCGCGCCAGCCGATCCGCGAGCACGACTCGGCGCGGACGAACACCCCGCGGAACATCGCCACGTACCCGGCGAACATGCCGCCGGTGAGCAGGACACCGAGGGTGAGCCACTCAGGGCGCCCCGTGCGGATCCGCTCCCACGTGTCCTCGAGCCCGGTCAGCTGCGGCAGCAGGACGTAGAGCGCGGCCAGCGAGATGACGAGGAAGATCGCCAGCGCCGCCACGTTGCGCGGGGTCACTTCGAGGGAGGGCGGCCGTGGCTCGTCGGCCTCTCCCGCCGCGGGCGGGTTCACGGCCTCCTGGAGAGGGCCGAGGGCGGGCTCGCCGGAGATCCGGTTGCGCTCCGGCGCGTCCTTCATCCGCGCGCCCGTGCCTCGAGCGAACGCACGCCCGCCGCGACGTGCTCGAGGACCGGCGCCGCGTACGGCGCGGCGCGGCGGATGCCCTCCGCGAGCGCCAGCCCCGCCACGAGGTCGACCACGTAGTGCTCCCCCAGGTAGACGAGCGCGGTGCCCAGCGTCACCGCGTAGATCAGGCCGACCGCACCGGCCACCGGGCCGCTGTCCGCGAGGACGCGGGCGGACATGACGGACGTGGCGAAGTGCAGGGAGGGCATGGCAGCCAGGGGATTCCCCCCGAGAAAACCGTACAGGGGCCGCCACCTGGACCTCCAGAACTGCTCCCCGTACTCGACCATCATCCGCCGCAGCTCCGGGGTGCGGCCGTCGTCCATCAGACCCTGGGCCGCCGCGTACCAGGGCGGCGCGGTGGGGATCGCCCAATAGCCGATGACCCCGATGTCGAAGGTCGCGTAGATCATCGTGGCGCCGCGCGGGAACTGCTCGCGGTGGCGCAGGAGCAGGTAGAGCGCCGTGCCGTGCGGGACCGTGAACCAGATCCAGTGGGACCACACGAGCACCTTCTCGAGATCGTTGATCCGGCCCGGACGGCCGAACGCGCGCTGGAGGCGCAGCGTCGGCGTGTGCCCCAGCCCGATCGCCCGGTCCGCGCGCACCGGATAGGCGACGCGCACCCGCCGCTCGAGCGCCTCCGGGTCGTCGTTGGGCATCTGGTAGGTCGCGAAGTAGGCCCACATCTGCAGCGCGCAGACCGCGACGTCGCGCGTGCGCGAGCGCGGGACCAGGACGCAGAGCGCGAACGGCGCCGTGGCGGCCGTGGCCGTGACCACGGGCGGCGGGAGGCGGAGGCGGCGGCGGAGGAGCGGGGCCGCCACGCCGGCGACGAGCGCCACGCAGGCGCCCCCGCGGATGGCGGTCGACGAGCGCACGGGTCCGGGGACGATATCCCGAACGGCGGACCGCCCGGCGCGGGCGGGCGGGCGCCTCAGGCCGCGGCGCGGCGGCGCGCGGGCCGCCGCCCGGCCGTCGCGGCGCCCTCCCCGGCCGCCGCCACGAACGAGGCGATGATGCCGCTCCCGGCGTCGGCCTCCGGGTGCCACTGCACGCCGAGCGCGTAGCGGCGGTCGGGCGCCTCGATGGCCTCGACGAGATCGTCGAGCACGCTCCAGCCGGTCGCCACGAGCCCCTCGCCGACGGTCGCCACGCCCTGGTGGTGGTGCGACTTGGTGGCGTGCAGCGTCTCCCCCGCGGCGCGCGCGGCGAGCGAGCCCTCCGTGAGCCGGACGTCGTGGTCGGCGTCGTCGAAGGAGCCCAGCGAGCGCCGGTGGTCGCCGTGGCCGAAGTCGTCCGGGAGGTGCTGGATGAGCGTCCCGCCGCACGCGACGTCGATCAGCTGCATCCCGCGGCAGATCCCGAGCAGCGGCAGGTCGCGCTCGAGCGCCTCGCGGGTGAGCGCGATCTCGAAGCGGTCGCGCTCCGGCTGCGGGTCGTCGGTCGACGGATGGCGCTCGGCGCCGTAGGTCGCCGGGTCGATGTCGCTGCCGCCGATCAGCAGCAGCCCGTCGAGGCCCTCGAGCGCCTCCTCGGGATGCTCGACGTCGTAGGGGTCCGGCGGCAGCAGGATCGCGCGCCCGCCCGCGGCGCGCACGCGGGAGACGTAGGAGGTGGGCAGCAGGAACGCCTGCTGGTCCCACACCGTCCAGCGGGCGCGCTCCTGCGCGACGGGGATGCCGATCCGGGGGCGGGCCATGCCTCTGAGGGTATCCGCGCGGGCGGGCGTAGGATGGCGCGGCGCATGGCCGACCTCGAGCTCGAGACCGTCGCCCTGGACCGCCGCGGCGGCGCGCTGCGGATCGTCCTCGACCGCCCGGAGGCGCTGAACGCGTTCGACGCCCGGCTCGCCGCCGACCTCCTCGCGGCGCTCGAGCTGGCCGGCGGCGACGACGCGGTCCGCGCCGTGGTGCTCACCGGCGCCGGGCGCGCGTTCTCCTCCGGCGCCGACCTCCGGGCCGGCTTCGAGGAGACGCCCGAGGGCCACCCGGACGTCGGCGCCCGGCTGCGCGAGCGCTACCACCCGATCATCCGCGGCCTCCGCGAGCTGCCCAAGCCGGTGGTGGCGGCCGTCAACGGGCCGGCCGCGGGCATCGGCTGCTCGGTGGCGCTGGCCTGCGACCTCGTGCTCGTCGCCGAGTCCGCCTACTTCCTGCTGGCGTTCGTGAACATCGGGCTCGCGCCCGACGGCGGCTCGTCGGTGTTCGTCCCGGCGCGGGCCGGCCTCGCCCGCGCGGCGGAGATGGCGATGCTCGGCGAGCGCGTGGGAGCCGAGCAGGCGCTCGCGTGGGGCCTCGCGAACCGCGTGGTGCCGGAAGACGGGCTCCGGGAGGCGGCCGATGACCTCGCCGAGCGCCTCGCCGCCGGGCCGACGCGCGCCTACGCCGGCATCAAGCGCCAGCTCAACGCGCGACAGCTCGCCGGGATGGAGGAGCAGCTCGAGCTCGAGGCCGAGATCCAGCAGGAGCTGGCCGCCTCGGAGGACTTCCGCGAGGGCGTGCGGGCCTTCCTCGAGCGCCGCAGCGCCGGATTCCGGGGAGCCTGAGCGCGCCCGCAAGCGGCGCGGAGCCCGGTCCGCCACGATCGGGCCGCTCCATCGGCGCCGTCTATACACTCCGCCGCTCAGTGGCCCGCCGGACCCTCAATCGCTCCCCCCGGCGCGCACTCGCGCGCGCGGTTCCGATTGCCTTCGCCGCGCTGCTCGTGGCCGCTCCGGCGGCCTCCGCGGGCCTGATCATGCCCGAGAGCGGAGGGTCGCCGAACGCCAACGACATCTCCACGCTCTACAAGCTCATCCTCGCGATGGCGATCGTGATCTTCCTCGGCGTCGAGGGGATCCTGATCTGGTCGCTGTTCCGCTTCCGCGCCCGCCGCGGGAGCGTCGCGGCCCAGATCCACGGCAACACCCGGCTCGAGATCGGCTGGACCGTGGGCGCCGCCGTGATCCTCGTCTTCCTGACGGTCGTGACGTTCATCAAGCTCGGCTCGATCAAGAACCCGCCGGCATCCGACATCGACGCCCGGGGCAACCCGGTCTCCGGCGAGGTGCTGTTCGCCCAGACGGACCGGCCCGCGCCGCCGCGGGACTCCGCGTCGATGAACATCCGCGTCGACGGCCAGCAGTACGTGTGGCGCTTCCAGTACCCGGGGCCGAAGGCGGTGTTCGCCTACGAGGAGATGGTGGTGCCGGTCGGGATGACCGTCACGCTCGACATCACCTCCGACGACGTCGCGCACTCGTGGTGGATCCCCAAGCTGGGCGGCAAGTTCGACGCCATCCCCGGCTACACCAACAAGACGTGGTTCAAGGCGCTCAAGCCCGGCGTCTACCGCGGCCAGTGCGCGGAGCTGTGCGGCCGCAACCACGCCGACATGTACGCGCAGGTGCGCGCCGTCCCCTTCCCCGAGTACCGCCGCTGGTACGACCGGCAGGCCGCCGACATCCAGGCCGCGCGTGACGAGGCCGCCAAGCAGCGCAAGCAGCTCGAGGCGCAGCAGGCCGAATCCCAGTAGAACCCAGGACCTCATGCCCGTAGCCGAAGTCGCCATCCGCACCAGGCCCCGCCCCGAGATCATCGCCCACGAGGCGCGTCCCGAGCCCAAGGGCTGGACGTCGTGGATCACCACGACCGACCACAAGCGGATCGGGATCATGTACCTCTGGACGGTCGCCGTGTTCTTCATCCTCGGCGGCGTCGAGGCGCTGCTGATGCGCGTCCAGCTCGGGGCGCCGGACAACACCTTCCTCGAGCCGGAGCGCTACAACCAGCTCTTCACGATGCACGGCACGACGATGATCTTCCTCGTCGTCGTGCCGGTGTGGGCCGGCTTCGCGAACTACCTCGTGCCGCTGATGGTGGGCGCCCGCGACGTCGCCTTCCCGCGCCTGAACGCGTGGTCGTTCTGGATGTTCCTGTTCGGCGGCCTGGCGCTGTACGCGTCGATGTTCTTCACGCCGCCGGAGGCGGGCTGGTTCAGCTACGTGCCGCTGTCCTCCAAGGAGTACTCGCCGAGCGCCGGCCAGGACGCCTGGATCTACATGGTCCACCTCACGGGCCTGTCGTCGATCGTCGGCGCGGTCAACTTCATCGCGACGATCCACAACATGCGGGCGCCGGGCATGGGCTGGGGCCGCCTGCCGCTGTTCATCTGGACGATGCTCATCTACTCCTACCTCGTCCTGCTGGCGCTCTCGTCCCTCGCGGCGACCGCGACGATGCTGCTGATCGACCGCAACTTCGGGGGGACGTTCTTCGACCCGACCCAGGGCGGCGACGCGCTGCTGTGGCAGCACCTCTTCTGGTTCTTCGGCCACCCCGAGGTCTACATCATCATCCTGCCCGCCTTCGGGGTCTTCTCCGAGGTCCTGCCGGTGTTCGCGCGCAAGCCGATCTTCGGCTACAAGGCGGTCGCCGCCGCCACCGCCGCGATCGCCTTCCTCGGCATGCTCGTGTGGGCCCACCACATGTTCGCGACGCCGACGGCCACGGTGGTGCTGGCGTTCTTCATGCTCAGCTCGTTCGTGATCGCGGTGCCCACGGGCGTGAAGATCTTCAACTGGCTCGCGACGCTGTGGCGCGGCACGATCGAGCTCCGGGTGCCGCTGCTGTTCTGCGTCGGCGGCATCGGCACGTTCCTGATCGGCGGGATCACCGGCATCTTCCTCGCCGTCTTCCCGGTCGACTGGCAGCTGACCGACACCTACTTCGTCGTCGCCCACATGCACTACGTGGCGTTCGGCGGCGCGGCGTTCGCGATGTTCGCGGCGCTCTACTACTGGTTCCCGAAGATGACCGGGCGGATGCTCTCCGAGGGCATGGGCAAGCTGTCGTTCTGGCTGCTGCTGATCGGCTTCAACGTCACCTTCCTGATCCAGCACTCGGCCGGCCTGTCGGGCATGCCGCGACGCATCTACGAGTACTCGGAGAGCGCCGGCTGGCACGCGTACAACCTGATCTCGACGATCGGCGCGTTCATCATCGCCCTCGCGACGCTGGTCTCGCTCATCAACCTGGTGCGCTCGCTCAAGCGCGGCCCGACCGCCGGGCCCGACCCGTGGAAGGGCAACACGCTCGAGTGGTTCACCCCCTCGCCGCCGCCGGAGAACAACTTCGACGCGATCCCGCGCGTGCGCTCGGTCGAGCCGATGAAGGACATCCGGCGCCAGATCGAGTCCCAGACCGGGGTCGAGCAGCGCTTCAAGGCGGGCCGGCCGATGGTGCACAACTAGGACATGGAGGCCTCGCGGGTCAGCCACCAGCCGGCGGCCACCGCGCAGGTCGCGGTCGGCGCGCACGTCCGGCAGGTCGTGGCCGACTACGTCACGCTCACCAAGCCGCGCGTCCAGCTCCTGCTGCTGCTCACGACGGTCACGACGATGTACGTGGCCGGCGACCCGTCGCTCACGCTCGTGCTGCTGACGTGCCTCGGCGGCTCGCTGTCGGCGGGCGGCGCCGGCGCCGTCAACCACTGGTTCGACCGCGACATCGACGCCCAGATGGCCCGCACCGCGACGCGGCCGGTGCCGAGCGGGCGCATCTCGCCGCACGCCGCGCTCACGTTCGGGATCGTGCTCGGCGCCCTGTCGTTCGCCGAGCTCGCGCTCGCGGTCAACCTCCTGGCGGCGACGCTGACGCTGATGGGCTTCCTCGGCTACGTGTTCGTCTACACGGTGTGGCTGAAGCGCACGACGCCGCAGAACATCGTCATCGGAGGCGCCGCGGGCGCCGTCCCGCCGCTCGTCGGCTGGGCGGCCGTGACCGGCACGGTCGACCCGACCGCGCTGTACCTGTTCGCGATCGTCTTCTACTGGACCCCGCCGCACTTCTGGGCGCTGTCGCTGCTGATGCGCGACGACTACGCGCGCGTGGGCGTCCCGATGATGCCGGTGGTCCGCGGCGACGCGGAGACGCGCCGCCAGATCCTCCTCTACACCGTCCTGCTGCTCGTGCTCACGCTGCTGCCGGTCGTGTTCGGCTTCTTCGGCGCGATCTACGCGACGGCGGCGCTGGCGCTCGGCGGCGCGTTCGTGTGGTTCGCGGTGCGGCTGCAGCGACTTGCCGACCGCCGCAGCGCGCTACGCACCTACCTGTACTCCCTGCTGTACCTCGCGCTGCTGTTCTGCGCGATGGTGCTCGACGCCCGGTTGTAGACTCCCGCCGCCCATGGACCGCCGACTCGCCCGCCGGAACATGCGCACCGCGCTGGTCTGCTTCACGGTGGTGCTGATCATGTTCGCCCTGACGTTCGTCGCCGCGCTGGTGTACACCGCCTGATGGCCGAGGTGCGCGAACAGGATGCCCCGCCGGTCGGCGAGCAGGTCCACATGCCGGAGCCGAGCATCATCCCGGTGCTCAACGCGGCCGGGCTGGCGATGGCGATCGTGGGCATCACGATCTCGCCCGTGCTGATCGTCTTCGGGGGCGTGCTGTTCCTCGTCACGGCCGTCAAGTGGGCCCGCCACACGCGTCGCGACATCGACGAGCTCCCGCTCGACCACGACCACTGAGCGCAGCGCGCGCGGGCTAGCCGGGCCGCGTGGCGGACGCCACCCGCGGCTGCTGGGGCAGCTCGCAGATCGCGCCGTCGTCGGTCCAGATGCGCACGATGTCGCGCACCGAGAGGATGCCGGCGATCTCGCCGGCGTCGACGACGACGAGATGGCGGAAGCCGCCGCGGACCATCGCCACCGCGGCCTGCTCCAGCGACCACTCGGGGGTCGCGTAGACCAGGTTGGCGGTGAGATGGTCGGCGACCATCTCCGAGTCCGGGTTCTCCCCGTTGCCGATGGAGATCATGAGGTCGCGCTCGGTGATGATCCCCAGGCCCGGGGCCTCGGGGTCCATCACCACCGCCGCTCCCACCTTGCGCGCGGTCATCTGGGCGGCGGCCTCCCGCAGCGTGTGGCCCGGACCGACCGTCAGCACCACCTTGTTCATGCCCTCACGGACCTTCATCGCGCGGACCCCCGGCTCGACTTGCAGCGACTCTCACAGGACCCTATCCCTTCGCGGGGTTGCCATCGGAGCCCGCGCACCCGCTCAGACATAGGATCAGCGCCAACGCGCCATCTGACTCCAGGAGCGAAGGTTAGGTCATCCTTACGGAGTCGCTCGGGCGTATCTCCGTCGTGCCCACTCAACGTCCCGCCACGATCCGCCATCGCACGAGCCTGTTCGAGGACGCCGTCGCCATCGTCGAGCGCGAATATGCCTCGGACCTTGCACTCGATGACATCGCCCGCCGCGTCGCCTCGTCACGCCGTCAGCTGCAGCGGGCGTACGCCGAGGTCGGCAACACCACCTTCCGCGACCACCTGACGAGGGTCCGCATGCAGCGCGCCGCCGAGATGCTCGCGACGCGGAGCATGACGGTCCGCGAGGTCGCCCACCGCGTGGGCTACCGCCAGCCGGCGCAGTTCGCCAAGGCGTTCCGGCGCCACCAGGGCATCGCGCCGTCGGCCTACCGGGCCGACGCGCGGCCCTACGCGCAGCAGGCCGCCTGAGCCTCCCGCGGCGCCGTCCGGCGCCGCCTTGCGCCCTCGGCGCATGCTCGGCCTCGCTCGCGGAGGGGGTGGTTCCCTCCGTCGCAGCTCTGCCATAGGATGCGCCGTCCATGGCCGAGGAGGAGACCACGGAGCGGGAGGTCCGCCGCCCGCAGTCAGAGGCGGCGGCGATGCGGGCGACTCGGGATGACGAGGGGCATCAGCTGCGCGAGATGCTCATCATCGGGGTGGTCGCCTCGGTGATCGGCATCGCGGTCGGCCTGCTCATCGACTGGTTCCCGGTGGCGGCGTCGGGCGAGGCCAAGCAGATCGACACGGTGTGGGACGTCCTGCTGATCGCCTCGGTGCCGATCTTCGTGCTCGTCGAGGTCGTCGTCCTCTACTCCGTGTGGAAGTTCCGCATGCGCCCGGGCGAGGAGCAGATGGACGGGCCGCCGATCCACGGCAACACCCGCCTCGAGGTCGTCTGGACGGCCATCCCGGCGATCCTGCTGGTGGCGCTGTGCACCTACGCCTACATCGTGCTGACCGACATCGAGGAGGCCAAGGCCGACACGATGCAGGTCCGCGTCGTGGGCGAGCAGTTCGCGTGGACCTTCTACTACCCCGGCCCGGGCGGCAAGCAGGTCGCGTCCAACCAGCTCTACCTGCCGGTCGACCGGCCCGTGAAGTTCAACGTGCAGACCGAGGACGTCATCCACGACTTCTGGGTCCCGGCCTTCCGCCTGAAGATCGACGCCGTCCGCGGGATCGCCACCTCCTACCGCGTCACGCCCGACCGGGTGGGGACCTATCCGGTCGTCTGCGCGGAGCTGTGCGGCCTCGGCCACTCGACGATGCGCTCGACGGTGCGGGTGGTCCCGCGGGCCGACTTCGACAAGTGGCTCACGGACCTGCGCGCCAAGGCGGGCGCGGGCGGCGGTGGTGGCGGTGGCGGCCAAGAGGCCGGCGGTGGTGGGCAGGCCGGCGGCGGCGGGGACGTCGCGGCCCAGGGCAAGGCGCTGTTCACCGAGGGCGCCCAGCCGGCCTGCGGCTCCTGCCACACGCTCGAGGCGGCGGGCACCACCGCCCAGATCGGGCCGAAACTCGACGAGGTCCTCAAGGGCAAGGACAAGGCCTTCATCAAGGAGTCCATCGAGGATCCCAACAAGGAGATCGCGCAGGGCTTCCAGCCGGACATCATGCCCGACAATTACGCCCAATCGCTGGATCCGAAGGACCTCGAGACGCTCGTGAACTACCTTTCCGAGGAGACGAAGTGAGCCGGACCGACGGTGACGGACTGAAGGAGGGAAGCCGATGACCGCCAAGTTGCGCGCGCCGGGGCACTACCGCGCCGCCGCCCTCTTCGTGCTCGGCGTCGCCTTCGCCCTGGGCATCACCGCCCTGGTCCGCTCCGCCTACGGCTGGGACCCGGTGATCGACTCGAGCGCGATCCTGCTTGTCTCGATGGTCGCCGCGCCGCTGTTCTGGCTCGTGGGGCTCGGCGCCTTCGACTACTGGTTCTACTGGGCGTCCGGCAAGCCGACGCGCCCCGAGGACCACTCCTCGCACGGCGCCCACAGCTGGAAGGACTACTTCCGGATCAACACCGACCACAAGGTGATCGGGATCCAGTACACGGTCACCTCGTTCTTCTTCATGCTCGTCGGCGGCCTGCTGGCGATGGTGGTGCGGGCCGAGCTCGCCGCCCCCGGGCAGCAGTTCGTCGATCCCAACACCTACAACGGGCTCTTCAGCGTCCACGCGTCGCTGATGATCTTCCTGTTCATCATCCCGGTCTTCGCGGGGCTGGCGAACTTCGTCCTGCCGCTCATGATCGGGGCGCCGGACATGGCCTTCCCGCGCCTGAACGCGCTGTCGTTCTGGCTGCTGCCGATCGCCGGCACGATGATGGTGCTGTCGTTCTTCGCGCCCGGCGGCTCGTTCGCGACCGGCTGGACGGCCTACGCGCCGCTGTCCACCGACGTGCCGATCGGGCAGATGTTCTTCACGATCGGGGTGCAGTTCGCGGGGGCGTCATCGATCGCCACCGCGCTGAACTTCCTCGTGACGATCATCACGATGCGCGCGCCGGGGATGTCGTTCTGGCGCATGCCGCTGCTGGTGTGGGCGAACTTCTCGACGTCCCTGCTCGTCGTCATCGCCACGCCGTTCGTCGCCGCGTCGCAGTTCTTCGTGCTGCTCGACTACGCGCTGGGCTTCAACTTCTTCGTGCCCGAGAAGGGCGGGGAGATCCTGATGTACCAGCACGTGTTCTGGTTCTACTCCCACCCGGCGGTCTACATCATGATGCTGCCGGGCTTCGGGATCATCTCGGAGATCCTGTCGGTCAAGGCCCGCAAGCCGATCTTCGGCTACCGCATGATGGCCTTCTCGCTGCTGGCGATCGTGCTGCTCGGCTTCACCGTGTGGGCGCACCACATGTTCGTCTCGGGGATGCAGCCGTGGATCCGCGTCCCGATGATGATCACGACCGCGATCATCGCGGTGCCCACCGGGATCAAGGTGTTCTCCTGGCTCGCGACGCTGTGGAAGGGCGTGCTGCACCTCGACACGCCGATGCTCTTCGCCCTGGGCTTCCTGACGATGTTCGTGCTCGGCGGGATCTCGGGCGTGATGCTCGCGATGATCCCCGTGGTCATCCACGTGAGCGACACCTACTTCATCGTCGCCCACATCCACTACGTGCTCTTCGGCGGCTCGCTGTTCACGATCTTCGCCGGGGTCTACTACTGGTTCCCGAAGATGACCGGGCGGATGTTCGACCAGCGGCTCGGCAAGCTCCACTTCTGGCTGACGTTCATCGGCTTCAACCTCACGTTCGCGCCGATGCACCTGATCGGCGTGCAGGGGATGCCGCGGCGGGTGGCGGACTACCCCGAGCAGTTCGCGACGTGGAACCTCTTCATCTCGATCTCCTCGTTCCTGCTCGGGATCTCGACGCTGGTCTTCGTCTACAACATCGTCTCGAGCTGGCGCGGCGGGCCGCGCGCCGAGGCGAACCCGTGGCGGGCGCTCACGCTCGAGTGGCAGGTCTCCTCGCCGCCGCCGATCTTCAACTTCGACGAGGTGCCCACCGTCGTCGGCGGGCCCTACGAGTACGGCGTGCCGGGCGCCGTCCACGGCATCTTCAAGCCGGCCAAGGAGACGAAGCCGGCCGAGGCGGTACCGGCCGGGGCCGGTGGGTCGGCCCCGAGCCGGGAATGATCAGGGGAGGAAGCACAGCGCATGTCGAACATCCTCGTGCTCGCAAACGAGACGATCGGCGGTGAGAAGCTGCTCGACGCCGTGCGTGCGCGCCACGCCAAGGGCGACGCGCGCTTCTACGTCGTCGTGCCGATGACCAAGCCGCGCCACGGCAACGTGATCTACGACGAGGCCCGGCGCGACGGGGCGCAGGTCCGCGTCGACCTCGCGCTCGCCTTCATGCGCGAGGAGGGGATCGAGGGCTCCGGGGAGGTCGGCGACGAGGACCCCTTCAACGCCGCCACGGATGCGATCGCGGAGCACGACATCGACGAGATCATCCTCTCGACGCTGCCCGCCACCTCGTCGGGGTGGCTGCGCCGCGACCTCCTGGAGCGCCTCGAGAGCGCCTCGGGGCTGCCCGTGGAGCACGTCGTGGTCGATCTCGCGAAGGAGGGCCTGCCGTTCGACGTGACGCTCGTGCTCGCCAACCGGACGGTGGCGGGCAGCAACCTCGTCGAGCGCCTGCAGCAGCTCGACCGGGAGAGCCCGCGGCGCTTCATCGTGGTCGTCCCGCAGAACTCCGGGGACGGCGCCGCGGTCGCCGCGGCCCGGCAGCGGCTCGGCCGGCTGCTCGACTCGTTGAAGGCCGACGGGATCGTCGCCGCCGGGATGATCGGCGACCCCGACCCGTTCACCGCGGTCATGAACGCCGTGCAGCTCTTCCACATCTCGGAGATCGTGATCTCGACGCTGCCGCGCGAGACCTCCAAGTGGCTCGCCGACAAGCTGCCCGAGCGGGTCGAGAAGGCCACGCTCAAGCCGGTCGAGCACGTCGAGCGGCGCCCCGAGGACGCCGACACCGCCACCGCGGCGAGCGCCGCCTAGACCTCGATGGAAGCCGCCTCGGTCACCGCCGGTCACGATCTGCACGACGAGCACCACGGGCCGCCCGAGGCCCACCGCTCCTCGCGGGTGGAGCCCGGGCTGCTCGGGATGCTGCTTTTCATCATCTCGGAGATCATGATCTTCGGGGCCTTCTTCACGGCCTACTTCTTCATCCGCGTCGTGGCGGGGTCGGAGTGGCCGGCGGAGGGCACGGAGCTGCCCAAGCTGATCGCGGGCGTCAACACCGCGATCCTGCTGTCCTCGTCGCTGAGCATGCACTGGGCGCTCGAGTCGGTGAAGTCGGGCAACCGCTGGGGGCTGAAGGCGGGGATCTTCACGACCTTCATGCTGGGCGCGACGTTCCTGTTCGTCCAGATCAACGAGTACGTCCACGTGGGCTTCTCGCCGTCCGACAGCGCGCAGGGGTCGATCTTCTACGGCCTGACGGGGCTGCACGGCGCCCACGTCTTCATCGGGCTGACGCTGCTGGCGATGGTCACCATCCGCTCGTTCCGCGGCCACTTCACGCCGGAGCAGCACCGGGGGGTCGAGGTGCCGGGCATCTACTGGCACTTCGTCGACGTGATGTGGGTGGTCGTCTTCACCACCGTCTACATCATCTAGTGAGCGGCGGACCCCCGCGTGCGCCGGCGGAGGGGGCGTTCCCGGTGCTGAACCCGCTGCGCTCGGAGCGGGAGGCGTTCCGCTTCCTCGTCTACGTCGTGATCGTGGCGGCGATCGTGATCGCGCTCGTGATGCTGGGCCGCGCCGTGCTGTGATGTCGCCATGGATCTGATCGCCCTCGACCCCGGGGTGATCGTCTGGCTCGTGGTGCTGGAGGGCCTCTACCTGCGCGCGCTGCGGATCCTGCGCGGGCGCGGCGTCGAGATCCCGCTCGGGCAGAAGCTGTGCTGGCACGGGGCGATGGCGCTGTGGGCCGTCGGCCTGCTGGGCCCGCCCGGGGCGCTGTCGGGGCAGCTGCTGTCGGCCCACATGGCCGAGCACCTCCTGATCGCCGATCTCGCCGCACCGCTGATGCTGGCGGGCCTGCGCAACCCGATGCTGGGCTTCTTCCTCCCCCGCCCGCTGCTGGTCACCCTGGCGCGGTCGCCGCGCGTTCGCGCCGCGTTCCGCGTCCTGCGCAAGCCGCTCGTGGCGATCCCCATCTACGCGCTCGTGCTCTACGGGTGGCACGTCTCGCTGTTCTTCGAGGCGGCGGTGCGCAACGACGCCGTCCACGTCCTCCAGCACGCCGGGTTCATCGGCGCGGGGGTGCTCGTGTGGTGGTCGGTGCTCGAGCCCAAGCGCCGCCGGCTGACCGGCGACCTGTGGAAGATCGGCCACATCATCTCCGCCCGCTTCCTCGGCATGTTCCTGGGGATGAGCTTCGTGCTGATCCGCGTGCCGATCTACACCGGGGTCTACGGGAGCGGCGAGCGGCGCGGGCTCGAGCCGGTGGCCGACCAGCAGATCGCGGGCGCGATGATGGTCGTGCTCGACATCTGCATCATGGTCTTCGCGCTCGCCTTCCTGTTCTGGAAGGCCGGGCAGGAGGAGGACCGCCGCCAGGCGCGGCAGGCCAAGGCCGTCTCTACTTGACGGTGAGCTTGCCCTCCATGCCGCCCTCGCGGTGGCCCGGCACGGAGCAGTAGAACGTGTAGTCGCCGGCCTTGAGATCGACGTCGACCTCCGACGTGCCGCCGTTGTTGACGACCTCGCCCTTGTCGTTGACGCCGTTGCCCTCGATCGCGATGTCGTGGTCGATGCTCGCCTCGTTCTTGGACTCGACCTTGACCGTGCCCGGCTGGGCCTCGGCGGAGCCGAACTGGTAGGCGAGCGCGCCCGACGGGTCCGCCGGGATGGCCAGCGTGCCGTCCTTCTCCTTGGCGACCTCGTTGGACTTCTTCACGCCGACGGTGCCGAGGCGGCCGCTGTCCTTGCCGGGCTTGGCGGCCGCGTAGCCGACGTAGGCCGCGACGTCGTCGGCGACCCGCCCGGTCACGATCTCGGCCGGCATGAGCGGCATCGGCTTGCCGGTCTCGGGGTTGATCTGGGGGTTCTGGTTGGGATGCAGCACCCAGCCGCGCACCACGCCCGCGAAGGTGGACTCGTGCAGGCCGTCGATGCGCGACCGGCGGAACGCCACGTCGAGGTTCGGCCCCACCACGCCGGTAGTGCCGGCGCGCGCGAGCGTGTGGCACGCGCCGCACTTGGCCACGAAGGTCTGCTTGCCGGTGACGAGGTCCTCGTTGCCGCGACTGACCGTGCAGCCCGGGAGGAGCAGCAGCAGGCCCGCGCCGAGGGCCGGCAGGCCGGCGCGCACGGCGGCTCCAAGGCGTCCTCTCCTCATGGGTCGCGGATCCTATCCGCTCGGCGGGCGGCAGCGCACCGTCGCCGGGCGTCGGCGTAGCCGACCCCATGAGGCCGGCGAAGCCGGCCGCCGTCAAGGCCTCGGGATCTCCTCCAGACGCCCCTCGGCAGCCATGATCAGGCGCCGGGCGACGCCGTCCCACGAGTAGTGCTCGCGTGCGACGTGGACGAGCGCCTCGCGGGTCGCCTCGCGCAGGTCGGCGCCCGCGTCGAGCCATGCGACGACCGCGGCCGCGAGCTCGCGCACCGCGCCGGGGCCGACCTCGAAGGACAGCCACGGCCGCGCCGGCTCGGGCACCTCGGTGGCGAGGGTGCGGGCGACCTCGGCGAGCCCCGAGTGCCGCGCGACCACGGGAAAGGTCCCGCATGCGGCGGCTTCCGCGGCCACCATGCCGAACGCCTCGGGGAACGTCGAGGGCACCACCATCGACTCGGCGGCCGGCAGGACGTCGGTGAGCTCCTCGTGGTCGAGGCGGCCCGACCAGGAGACGCGGTCGGGCAGGCTCGCCGCGGCGGCCCGGTAGCGGTCCGCGTCGTCGCCGGACAGCGCCGCGAGGAACGCCTCGAGGTACGGGAGCGCCGCGCCGGTCTCCGAGCGCGTCTGCCGCGCGCCCTCGAGGTCGCCCGCCGCGAGACGCGCCTCGAGCTGCTGCAACCCGTCGCGGAAGCCCCCGAACCCGACCACCAGCAGCCGGGCGTCCGGGTGAGCCGCGAGCACCAGCGGCCACGCGGCCAGCAGCAGCTCGACGCCCTTGGAGCCGATCAGCTTGCCGACGAACACCACCAGCCGCTCGCCGGCGGGGTCGATCTGCGCGAGGGCCAGGGCGGCCTCGCCGGGGTTGCGGTCGAACGACGAGGCGGGATGGGGCGCCGGCTCGTCGGCGTGCGGGGGCTCGCCGGGGTCGATCGCGGCGACGTTGCCGCCCGCGGGCGGATGGTGCGTGTGGGGCGACGTGTCCGACCCGGCGCCGTCGCGCCGCGAGGCGTGCGGCTCAGCGGCGGCCAGGCGGTCGCGGAGCGCCGCGAGGCCCGCCGCGGCGGCGGCCGGCGAGCGCGGGACGAAGTTCGCGACGTCGACGCCGGGCGGGCCGAGCCGCGTGCGGTCGGGCAGCGCGGGGTCGTCCATCTCCGCCCACAGGCTCTCGGCGGTGTGCCGCGAGCCCACCAGCACCGCGCGCGCACCCGCGAGCCCCTCGACCGCGTAGGGCTTGAAGCGCGGATACGGCTTGACGGTGTACTCGAGCGCGGACCCGTGGACCTTGACCACGTAGGGGACGTCCAGGCCCGCCAGCGCCCGGGCGAGGATCACCGGGCCCATCACGAGGTGGTTGGCGAGCGCGAGGTCGGGCGCCACCCGCTCGGCCACCTCCCGGACCGCGGCCACGTTGCGGCTCAGGTAGCCGTCGAGCTCGGCCTCGGTGAGGTCCTGGAAGGGCTTCGCCACGAGCCCCTCGTAGCGGTCGGCCACGTAGACGGGCAGCAGGCCGCCGAGGTCCGGGCGGTAGACGACCCCGCGGACCGGCTCGCGACGGACGTCGACCTGCAGCGCGCCGCCGTCCCAGTCGCCGGTGGCGTCGACCCAGTCGAGCTCCCGCGGGGCCCGGTCCTGTGAGAGCAGGTGGACCTCGTGCCCGGCGCGCACGAGCGCGGCCGCCAGCTCGGCGTTGTAGACGTTCGAGCCCGTCCCCTGGAGGAGGTACCCGTGGAAGATGAGGATGCGCAAGTCGCGCATTCTTGCGCGCCGACGGGCCGCATGGGCCGTTGCTAACCTCCGCCGCGTCATGAGCAGGCGCCAGGTCTACCGTCTCCGGACGCCGTCCACCGGCCGTGAGATCCTGCTGGAGGCCGACCCCGGCGTGATCTACCGCGATCGCGAGACGGGCGAGCCGATGGAGGTCGTCGGGAAGGTCCTCCCCTTGGCGCCGTCGAATTCGAACCTTCCATGGTCCGTCGACACCCTCAGATTCTGCAACTGGTGCGACCAGCTCGCGCAGAAGGACCTCAACGACTGCCCGACCTGCGGCCGCCGCATGGCGGCCCTGCCGCGCGACTGAGCGCCGCCGCCGTGCGCCGCCTGTCCATCGCCGCCCTGGTCGCGGCGCTCGCCGTGCTCGCCGCCGGCTGCGGCGGGAGCAAGATCGACGCCGACGAGGTCCCCGGCTCCCCCATCGCGCTGACGACGCCGGTGGACCGCCAGACTCCCGAGGGCGCCCGGCCGGACTCGTCCTCGTCGTCGTCCGGCACGAGCACGAACTCCGACTCCGGCGACACCTCTACGAGCGACCAGACCGGAACGGACACCGGCGCGGATACGGGCGCCGCCGCGACGCCCGCGCCTGCCGAGACGCCCGCGCCCGCCGCGGGCGGCGGCACGCAGGACCAGACCCAGCAGGGCACCGCGCCCGCCGAGCCGGCGCCGCAGGGCTCCGACGAGCAGCGCTTCGACGAGTTCTGCGACCAGAACGCCGGCGCCTGCTGAGGGCGCCGCCCCGCTGCAGCGACCGGAGCGCCGGCCCGGCGAGTCCGGCTGCTTGCCAAGTAGTCAAAACCTGAATACCGTGTCGGCATGCCTCCCACCCGCGCGGCACGGTGAACCCCGTCGCGGCACCCGCGACGCGCCGCGCGCCGTACGCCCCTCACGCGGCGCATCCGTGCCATGTCTGCGCTCCTCTCGGCTCGCCCAGGCGGGCGCACCGCCCGGGCCGAGCGTGGACTTCGGACCGCTGGAACCTAGTCAAAATATGACTACAGGGCAAGGCTCCGGACGTATGGCTACCGTTGGCTCGTGCGACGCAGGCCCGAGGAGCTGTCGGTGGGTGAGTGGGCGGTGCTCGGCCTCCTGGCCGAGAGGCCGAGCCATGGCTACACCCTCGCCCGCGCCCTCGCCCCCGACGGGGAGGTCGGGCGCGTGTGGTCGCTGCGCCGGCCGCTCGTCTACCGCACCATCGACGTCCTCCGCCGGCGCGGCCTCGTGGCGCCGGTCGGCACCGAGGACAGCGACGCCGGCCCCCAGCGGGTGATGGTGGAGGCCACCGCGACGGGGGTGCGGCGCCTGGACGCCTGGCTCGCGCAGCCGATCGAGCACGTACGCGACACGCGCGCGCAGCTGATGCTCAAGCTGCTCTTCCTCGACCGGCGCGGCGATGACCCGCGCCGGCTGCTCGAGGCGCAGCGCCTCACCTTCGAGGAGATCGCGATCGAGCTGCGGGGTGACCTCGAGGGCGAGGAGGGGTTCACCCGCACGTTGCTGGCGTGGCGGCTCGAGTCGACCTCGGGCGCGCTGCGCTTCGTGGAGGGGCTGCTCGCCGCCGATCCGCCCCCGGAGCGCGGCGCCCGCAAGCCCGCCGCCGAGTCGCCGCGCTGAGGCTCAGCCCTCGGCGGACCCGGGCCGCGGCGTGGGGATCAGCGTGGCCGAGTACGTCAACCGCGCGGTGCGGTACAGGCACTCGTAGCGGGACAGCTGGCCGAGGCGCATCTGCGCCGTCTGGCGCCCCGTCTCCTGGCAGGACCCGCGACCGCGGCTGGCGCGCCACGAGGTGTCGTTGCCGTAGCCGACGGCGAGGGCCGGCGCCCACGTCGGCACGGTGAGCCCGATCACGTAGCCCTTGCGGACCGGCAGCGAGCGCGGCAGCGGGAACATCACCGCGCGCCCGAACCACGGCTCGAGCCGCTGCACCGGGCTCTTCCCCGCGACGCGCGCGAACAGCCGCTTCCCGGGGCGCAGCACGGTGATCCCCGCGCGCGAGGTCCCGCCGAGGCTCTCGTTGAAGAACGCGGTCTGCTTGGGCCCGGGGCGCCCGAGCGTGATCGTCCAGGCGACGATCCGGCCGTCGGCGGGCACCGTCAGCAGCCCACGCGTGACGCCGACCTTCGCCTGGTAGCCCGTGGTCCGCGAGACCGCGAGACAGGGTGCCGACGGGCAGCTCGGCGGGGTGGCCGCGTCGGTCCGCCCCACCTCGATGATCTCGGCGCCGGCGGCCGGGGCGAGCACGGCCAGCACGGCGCCGGCGAGGCCGAGGGTCAGGACGAGCCGCACGGACGAGAGCATCCCGGCATTGAACACGACCGGCCGGAGGTCGGAGCGCTGGTCTCGCCGGGGTGCGCGTGGGGGCGGGCCGCCGGGGGGCTCGTCCCGGCGACCCGCCCGGTGTGTCGCGTCAGATCTTCTGGACGTTGACCGCCTTGGGCCCCTTCTCGCCGTTCTCCTGCTCGTAGGAGACCTTCGCACCCTCGCTGAGCGACCGATAGCCGTCCCCGATGATGCCGGTGAAGTGGACGAAGAGGTCGCGGCCACCCTCATCCGGCGTGATGAACCCGAAACCCTTGTCGTCGCTGAACCACTTGACCGTCCCGGTACTCATTGGTGCTGACCCCGCTGACTCGAAAGGCATCCCGAAACGCCCGGATCCCGAGCCATCCCTGGTGCGCCCCGAACCTCGACCGGCCGCGGGCCGGTCCTTCCGCTGTCAACGCTAACCCGACTGAAACCCCCCGCGCAAGTCGCCGTGCCGGAGGTCTGACGCTTGCCGTGCGAGAAGGCCGTCAGCCGAGCCGCAGGCGCGCCGGGCGCATCTCGGGCGAGAGGTCGACGCAGCCCTGCGGGAGCGGGCAGCCCTTCGCGAACGTGACGCCCTCGACGACGAAGGACAGCCGCGCCGGCGAGCCGATCAGGCTGCGCGCGAACCGCAGCTCGACGGTCCGGTTCGAGAGCCGGCGAACCACGGCGGCGCCGAGCGCGCGCGGCAGCCCGTTGGCGCGGTTGCGCAGGACGCTGCCGGCGAGCTCCTCGCCCGCCGCGGGCGCCGTGGCGCACACGAGGAAGTCGGGCGGCTCGTCCCCGGCCACGCGCCGGACGTAGAGCTTGTAGCAGAGGGTCCCCGGCGGGCGCCCCTCGACGCGCAGGTCGTCGGCGGCCCACCGGCGCGCCATCGTCACCTGACCCACCATCTGCTCTTCGTGGCTCGGCCCGAGCGAGACGCGGACGATGTCGAGGCGGCCTTCGGTGTCGGCGCGCCGGTCCTTGATCTCCACGTTGAAGACCGCGTCCTGGGCGCTCGCGGCGGCCGCGGGCGCGCACAGGCCGGCGAGCGTGACGAGCGCCACGGCGGCGAATCGTCGGCGGACCATCGCCGCAGTGTGACGAGTTGGCGCGGCGAACGACGCGCGACCGCTCAATCCCGGCGCGCACGTGCCGACCACCCGGGCATGCCATCGGTGGCGGACCGACTCCCCGAACGCGCTCGACCGCGTGACTGGCTCCCGCGCGGACGCACGCTGCCCGCCGCGGAATGGGAGCGCCGCCATCGCGTGATCGTCTGCGTGCTGTGGGCGCACCTCCCCCTGCTGGTCGCCTTCGGTGTCGCCACCGGGCACAGCCTGGTGCACTCGGTGCTCGACCTCGGGCCGGTGATCCCGTTCGCGGTCGCCGCCAGCACCAGCATGCTCCCCCGCCGCGCGCGCTCCGCGATGGCGGCGCTCGGCCTGCTCACCTGCTCGGCGCTGATCGTCCACCTGTGGGCCGGCCGCATCGAGGCGCACTTCCACTTCTTCGTGATCGTGGCGCTGCTGGCGACCTACGAGGAGTGGTTCGTCTACGGGCTCGCGATGCTCTACGTGGTCGTCCACCACGGACTCGCGGGCGGGCTGGCGCCCGGCTCGGTGTTCGACCATGCCTCCGCCATCGATCACCCGTGGCGCTGGGCCGGCATCCACGGCCTGTTCATCACGGCGCTGGGGCTCACCAACGTCCTCACCTGGCGGCTCAACGAGATCGGCCGCGAGGCGACGCGGGTCAACCGCCAGCGCTTCCAGTCGGCCTTCGACGACGCGCCCATCGGGATGGCGCTGGTCGGCCTCGACGCCCACATCCTGCGCGCGAACGCGGCGCTGGCCGCGAACTCGGGCTACGACGCCGCGGAGCTGCAGGGCATGGCACTGCAGACGCTGCTCCCCGAGGACGACCGCTCCGACGGCCCGTGGCCGAGCGAGGGCGGCGAGGTCGAGCGGCGCTTCCGGCGCAGCGACGGCACGGTGGGCTGGGCGCTGTGGCAGCACTCGCTGGTCACGGACGCGGCCGGCCGCCCCGAGCACTGGGTGACGCACTGCCTCGACATCTCGCGCCGCAAGCGGGCGGAGCGTCAGCTCGACTACCAGGCGCACCACGACGCGCTCACGGGCCTGCCGAACCGCACGCGCTTCGTCGCCACCATGCGCGAGTGGCTGGCCGACGAGCGCGGTCTCGCGGTGGTGTTCGTGGACCTCGACAACTTCAAGCTGATCAACGACTCGCTCGGGCACGCCGCCGGCGACCGGCTGCTCGTCACCGTGGCGGAGCGCCTGCGCCGCGTGCTGCGCCCCGACGACGTCATCGCCCGCTTCGGCGGCGACGAGTTCGCCGTCGGCATGCGCGGCGTCGCCGACGAGCGCGCGGCCCGCTGGGTGGCCGACCGCCTCGCCGCGGCACTGCGCCCGCCGGTGGAGCTCGACGGCCACGCGCGCTTCGTCACCGCGAGCTTCGGCGTGCGCTGGATGCCCGCCGGCACCGGCGACCCCGAGGCGCTGCTGCGCGACGCCGACGCCGCCATGTACCGCGCCAAGGAGCTCGGCAAGGCGCGCTGCGAGCTCTTCGACGCCTCCATGCACGAGCGCGCGGTGGAGCGGCTGGACCTCGAGGGCGGCCTGCGCCAGGCGCTCGACCGCGACGAGCTGCGGCTCGTCTACCAGCCCCAGATCGACCTCGCGACGGGCCGCATGATCGGCGTCGAGGCGCTGGTCCGGTGGGAGCACCCCGAGCGGGGCACCGTCCCGCCGCAGGCGTTCGTGCCGCTCGCCGAGCAGACCGGGCTCATCGTCCCGATCGGCGCCTGGGTCCTGCGCGAGGCCTGTCGCCAGACCGCCGAGTGGGCCGCGGACGGCTCGCCGCTCGGCGTCTCGGTCAACATCTCCCCGCGCCAGCTCGCCGAGACCGACTTCGCCGCGGTGGTCACCGAGGCGCTGACCGATTGCGGGCTCGAGCCCGGCCAGCTCTCGCTGGAGATCACCGAGAGCGCCCTGATGGCCGATCCCGAGGCCGCCGCGGTGGCCCTGCAGCGCCTCAAGGCGATCGGCGTGCGCCTGGCCATCGACGACTTCGGCACCGGGTACTCGTCGCTCGGCCAGCTGCGCAGCCTGCTCCCCGTGGACACCCTGAAGATCGACAAGAGCTTCGTCGGCGGGATGACCGTCGGCGGCGAGGACCAGGCGATCGTGGAGGCGGTGCTGCGGCTCGCGGCCTCGCTCGGCCTCCAGGCGGTCGCCGAGGGCGTCGAGACCGCCGAGCAGGCCGGCGCGCTGCGCGAGCTCGAGTGCGGCGTCGCCCAGGGCTTCCACTTCGCCCGCCCGGTCGCGCCCTCCGCGGTGACGCGCCTGCTGCAGCAGAGCGAGCTCGGCGAGCTCGCCGGCTGAGCCGTAGCCGCGGCCGCGGCGGCTCTAGAGTCCGGCGGCGTGCGCATCCGCTCCGCCCGCCCCGACGAGCACGACGCGCTCGGCGCCCTGTGCGTGGCCGCCTACCGGGCCGAGGGCCTCGGGAGCCCGCACTACGACCTCGTGCTGCGCGACGTCGCCGGCCGCGCCGAGGCCGCCGAGGTCCTCGTGGCCGCCGACGACGCCGCGCTGCTCGGCACCGTGACGCTGGTGCTCGACGGCGGCCCGATGCGCGAGATCTCCGAGGGCGACGAGGGCGAGTTCCGCATGCTGGCCGTCGACCCGGCCGCCCAGGGCCGCGGCGCCGGCGCGGCGCTCGTGCAGGCGTGCGCCGCGCGCGCCCGCGACCGCGGACTGCGGGCGCTCGTGGCCTCGAGCCAGGACCGCATGCTGCGCGCCCACGCGCTCTACCGCCGCCTCGGCTTCGTCCGCGAGCCGGCGCGCGACTGGTCGCCGGTCCCCGGCGTCGACCTGATCGTCTTCACGCTCGCGCTGTAGCTAGCCTCGGCGCCGTGGCCGAGCCAGGTCGATCGGCCGCGCATCCATGTGGTGAACCACCTGGTCGCGGCCGATCGGCACTGGCGAACGGCAGCTCGAGGCGCCGCGGGTATCGGTGGATCGGGCTCACCGCCCGGCGAGGTGCTCGCGGGCGCGCCGCACGGCGTCCTCGCGCGTGGAGATCTCCCCCGCGAAGCGGTCCTCCTCGAGGGCCGCGAGCACCCGGCCGAGCTCGGGACCCGGTGCGATCCCGAGCTCCGCCGCCAGCTCGTCGCCGCGTACCAGCGGGGGCGGGGGCTCGCTGCGCCGGCGCTCGAACGCGTACCCGAGCATCTCGCGGGCGAGGTCGAGGTGGGCGGCGATCGCGTCCTGCGCGTTGCGGCCGCGGGTCGCGAGCCGGTCGGCCACCGTGAAGACCGTGACGTCGGCCGCGTAGGGGGAGGTCGCCTCCAGGTAGCGCCACACCGAGCGGCGCGACAGCGGCCGCTCATGGACGAGGAAGCCGAGGCGCAGGTGGTGCAGGGTGAGCGCGGCGACGTAGTCGGCGAGCCGCTCGGAGCCCCGCAGGCGCCGCAGGACGTCGCGCGCGAGCGCCGCGCCCGCCTCGTCGTGCCCGATGAACGTGACCCGGCCGTCGGGCCGCTCGCCGCGGGTCTCGGGCTTGGCGGCGTCGTGGAGGAGGGCGGCGAAGCGCATCGCGCCGCCGCGCGTGAGCCCGTCGCCCAGCGGCTCGGCGAGCAGGGCCGCGGTCGCGGGGGCGTGCTCGCCGAGGCCGGCGGCCGCCGGGTCGTGCTCGAGCGCGGCGACCGCGCCGAGCACCTCGAGCGTGTGGTCGTAGACGTCGGCGTGGTGGTAGACGTTCTGCTCGACGCCGCGCAGGACGGTCAGCTCGGGGAGCACGACGTCCGTGAGCCCGTGCGCGGCGAGCAGCTCCATGCCGCGCAGGACGGCGGGCGCGACCACGATGCGCTTGAGCTCCGCGAACACGCGCTCGGGCGAGACCTGCGTGAGCGCGGGCGCGTGGGCGGTGACGGCCGCGCCGGTGGCGGGCTCGATCTCGAGCTCGAGCTCGACCGCGAGGCGGACGGCGCGCAACGTGCGCAGCGGGTCGTCGGCGAGGGCGCCCGGGGCGACCATCCGCAGCCGCCGCGCGGCGAGGTCGGCGGCGCCGTCGTGCGGGTCGACGGGCTCGCCGCCGGCCAGCGGCTCGGCGATCGCGTTGATCGTGAAGTCGCGCGCGGCGAGGTCGGCGGCGAGGTCGCCGTCGCGCAGCGGGACGAGGTCGACCTGCCACGCCCCGCCCGGCGCCACCACCCGCCAGGCGCCGAAGGCGTCCGAGAGCGAGAACGAGGCCGCGCCGGTCGCGCGCGCGAGGCGCCGGGCGGCGGCGCGCGGGTCGCCGGGCAGCGCGACGTCGAAGTCCGTGGTGACCCGCCCCAGGAGCCGGTCGCGTACGGCCCCGCCCACGAGCCACGCGTCCTGGCCCTCGAGCGCGGCACGGGCCGCGGCCAGCGGGTCGGCCGCACTCACGCGGGCGTCCCGTCGCGGTGGTGCTCGCGCGGCACGCGCGCCGAGATCCCGCACACCACCTCGTAGTTGATGGTCCCGAGGCGCGCCGCCACCTCCTCGGCGAGGATGGCCTCGCCGGCCTGGGGGCCGATCACCACGGCCGGCGCGCCGCGCGGCACCGGCTCGCGCTCCCCCGGGCCGAGGTCGACCGTGATGTTGTCCATCGACACCGTCCCGACCAGCGGCACGCGGCGCCCCTGCACGAGCACGTCCGCGTTGTTGGTCAGCCCGCGCCGCACGCCGTCGCCGTAGCCGATCGGCAGCGTGCCGAGCCAGCCGGGCTCGCGCGCGACGAAGCGGCGGCCGTAGCCGGCGCTCTGGCCGGGCGCGATGCGCTTGACCTCCGCCACGTAGGTGTGGAGCTCGAGCGCGGGCTCGAGCCCGTGGTCCGCGGGGTCGCGGTGGAAGGGGTCGAGGCCGTAGACCGCGATCCCGCAGCGCACGAGGTCGAAGCGGGCGGCGGGCTCGGTGAGCGCGGCGGCCGAGTTCGCGGCGTGGACGAGCAGGTCGCCGTGCTCCGCGCGCAGGCGCTCGGCCCACGGCGTGAAGGCGGCGAGCTGCTCGCGCACGAACGCGGGATCGTCGTCGGAGGTGGCGAAGTGCGTCATCGCCCCCGCCAGCCGCAGCCCGGGCGCCTCCGCCGCCGCGCGCGCGACGCGCGCGGCCTCCTCCGGGTCGCGCGTGCCGAGGCGCCCCATGCCGGTGTCGAGCTTGACGTGCACGCCGATCCCGTCCGCGCCGGGCGTCGCGGCCAGGGCTTCTATGAAGCCTTCGCGCCACGCGGCGACGTCCGCGCGCGCGGCCACCGCGTCGACCAGCTCCTCGGCCGACAGCGCGCCCATCACCAGCAGCGGCGCGTCGATCCCGGCGGCGCGCAGCGCGGTCGCCTCGCCGGCCGTGGCCACCGCCAGCCGGGTCGCGCCGCCGGCCAGCGCGGCCCGTGCGACCGGGGCCGCGCCGTGGCCGTAGCCGTCGGCCTTGACCACCGCGCACAGCTCCGCGGGCGCGGCGGTCGCGGCGAGCCGTGCGCAGTTGCGCTCCACGGCCGCCAGGTTCACCCGCGCGAGGGCCCGCAGCGCCACGCGGGCGGAGGCTATCCGGTCGCGCGGGCGGTCAGCGCGTCGACCACGTCCAGGCGCGTGACCACTCCCACCAGCCGGCCGTGCTCGATCACCGGCAGGCGGTTGTGCTTGCGCTCGGCGATCGTGCGCGCCGCGCGCTCGACGGTGTCGGTGTCGTACACCCGCGCGGGGGTCCGGTCCATGGTGTCCCGGACCGTACGCCCAGATGCCCCCTCCACCGCCATCGCGGCGCGAGCCTAGTCGACGAACATGGGGGTGCGCGGCGCCGCGTCGCCGGGCGGGATCCGGCGCACGCCGACCATGCGGTCCGCGACCATGTTCTGGAAGCGGTGCACCGGCTCCTCGAAGCGGTAGCACATGGGGCCGCCCGGGAACGGCGTCGTCGCGAGCCCGAGCTGCACCCGCTCGACGATCGCGATGTCCTCGCGATTGACCGCGTCCCAGAAGGCGGCGAGCTTCCCGGTGGCGGCCTCGGCGGCGTCCCCGGAGCCGGACTCCGGGTGCGTGAGCAGGTAGGTGCGCTCGCTCGTGCGCCCCGGCCCGCGGGGGATCGCGAGGATCAGGAAGACGTGGTTGGGCAGCACGTTGAGCGCCACGTTGGGGAACAGCCACACGAAGCGCGCGCTCACCGCGTCGTCCTCCCCCAGCCCCGGGATCGGGGCGAGGCCGCTCTCCCAGCCGCCGGCGCCGGCGTCGGCGGCGATCGGGCTCGTGCACATGCCGGTGTACAGGCCGGTGCCCTGCCAGCGGTGGTGGGCCTCCATCGGCGAGACCTGCACCAGCCCGGGATGCACCCACGGCAGGTGGTAGTACTCCATGAAGTTCTCGCCCACGAGCTTCCAGTTCGCCTCGATCTCGTAGGCGCCGGTGCGGGCGAGCCGCCACTCGTCGAGCCGGTAGCCCGCGAGGCGCTCCGGGAGGTCGCCGAGCGGCTCGGCGAGCGGTCCCGCGGCCGGGTCCAGGCAGGCGAGGACCAGCGGGCCGAACGTGTCGACGGCGACCGGCAGCAGCCCGTGGTCGGCCTTGTCGAACGACGGCGCCGCACTCGTGTCGAAGATCGCGCGCTGGTCGTCGGGGATGCCCGAGCGGTCGAACAGCGGCGCGCCCAGGCAGCGCCCCTCGAGGTCGTAGGCCCAGCTGTGGTACGGGCAGCGGATCGCGCGGGCGATCCGGCAGGAGCCCTCGTCGAGCAGCCGGGTTCCGCGGTGACGGCAGACGTTGTAGAAGCCGCGCAGGACGCCGTCGCGCCCTCGGGCGACGATCACCGAGCGGCCGGCCACGTCCACGACGACGGCGTCCCCCGGCTCGGAGACCTCGCCGGTGCAGCCGACCGCGACCCACCCGCCCGCGAACACCCGCTCGCGCTCGACGGCGAAGAACGCCTCGGAGGTGTACGCGTCGGGGACCAGCGTGGTGGCGGTGGCCACGGGGCGGCGGGTGCCCGCGTAGGTGGCCTCGGCCGTGTAGTCCGTGGGTGCCCACTCAGTGGTCATCTGGCGTCCGCTCCGCAGACAGTATGGGCACGTGCGCTCGCGGGCGTCAAGGCGGGCGCCGGCGGCCGCACCGGCGGTGACTCAGGCGGCCAGCGCGGCGGGCAGTGCCGCGATCACGTCGGAGGCGATCATCCCGTCCGGGCCGTGCGGGATGGCCGCGAAGCGCCCCGCGCGGGCGTGCACATGCACACCGGCGCAGGCCGCGTCCAGCGGATCCATGCGCTTGGCCAGCATTGCGGCGATCACGCCGGAGAGGACGTCGCCGGTCCCCGCGGTCGCGAGGCCGGGCGCGTCGCCGGGGGACACCGCGCAGCGGCCATCCGGCTCGGCGACGAGCGTGTCGTCGCCCTTGAGCACGACGATCGCGCCGGTCTCGGCGGCGGCGGCGCGGGCGTGGGCGAGCCGGTGGGCCTCGATCTCGGCGGAGTCGAGCTCCAGCAGGCGCCCGAGCTCGCCGGCGTGCGGCGTGAGCACCGTGGGGCGGGACGGGCGCCGAGCAGCTCGCCGGCCCGCCCGGCGAGCGCGTTGAGGCCGTCGGCGTCGACGAGCAGCGGCGCGGTGACGCGGCCGACCAGCGCGTGCACGAGCTCCCGCGCCCCCGGGTGGCGGCCGAGGCCGGGCCCGAGCACGACCGCGTCCGCGCGCTCGACCGCCCGCAGCACCGGCTCGAGGGCGGCGATGGACAGCGCGCCGTCGTCCTCGGGCAGGGCGACCATCATCGACTCCAGCAGGCGGGCGGTGAACGATGCCTCGAGCGACGCGGGGGCCGCGACCGTCACGTACCCGGCGCCCGAGCGCCCCGCGGCCAGCGCCGCCATGCAAGGGGCGCCGGTCAGTCCCCGCGAGCCGCCGATCACGAACACGTTGCCGGAGGTGAACTTCGTCGACGCGGCGCCGCGGCGGGGCATGCCGTCGAGCACGCCGCGGCCGATGAGGCCGATCGCCGGGCTGACGGGCGCGCCGTCGGGGATCCCGATGTCGATCACCTCGACCGCGCCGGCGTGGGCCTTGCCGGGGTGGATCCACAGCCCGGGCTTGCCGAGGTGGAAGGTCGTGGTGGCGCTCGCGCGGATCGCGTCGCCCTCGATCTCCCCGGTGGAGGCGTTGACGCCGCTCGGGACGTCGGCGGCGACCACCGGCGCCGAGGCCCGGTTGACCGCCGCGATCGCGCCGGAGGCGGGGTCGCGCGGCGCGCCGGCGAAGCCGGTCCCGAGGATGGCGTCGACGATCCCGGAGGCGCCGTCGAGCGCCGCGGACGCGAACGGCGCCGGAGGGTCGCCCGGCAGCCGCCGGAGCTGCTCGGCGGCGTCCCCGGAGAAGTCGTCCGGGGCCCAGACGGCGAGCACGTCGACGGTGCGGCCCGCGTCGCGGAGCAGCCGCGCGGCCACCAGTCCGTCGCCGCCGTTGTTGCCCTTGCCGCACACGATCGCGACGCGGCCGGTGGGCGCGCACCGCGCGACGACGCCGGCGAGCCCCTCCCCCGCCCGCTCCATGAGCTCGAGCGACGGGATCCCGCGCGCCTCGATCGCCCAGGCGTCGGTGGCGCGCATGAGCTCCGCGTCCGGGAGCGGCTCGAGCCATCCGGGCAGGCTCATGTCTCCACCAGCGCCACCGCGGCGGCGGTGGTCTGCGTGTGGGTCAGCGAGATCGAGACGCGCGCGCCGAGCTCGGCGGCGCGCGCCGCGGCGTGGCCGGTCAGGCGCACCTCGGGCGGCACGTCGCCCCCGCCGACCACCTCGACGTCGCGGGGCGACCACGCGCGCAGCGCGAGTGCCTTGGCCACCGCCTCCTTGGCGCAGAAGCGGGCGGCCAGGTGCATCGCCGGCCGCGCGCGGCCCTCGGCGTAGGCGCGCTCGGCGTCCGTGAACAGCCGCTCGCCCAGCGTCGGCCGGCGCGCGAGCGCCTGCTCGATCCGCTCGACCTCGACGACGTCGATCCCCACGCTGCCCACGGCGGGCGACTCTACCCGCCGCGCGGGCGCACCGAGCGCGGCCGCCCCGGCGGCCGGGGCGTCAGACCGGCAGGCCCTCGAGCTCGCGCATCCGCTGCGCAGCCCGCACGGCGTCGTCGCGCGAGTTCACGTCGAGCTTGCGGTAGACGCGCTTGAGGTGCGAGCGGACGGTCTCGGTGGAGAGCACGAGCCGCTTGGCGATCGCCTCCGTGCCGAGGCCGTCGCACAGCAGGTCGAGCACCTCCCACTCGCGCGCGGTCAGCGCCGAGCGGACGGGCCGCATGCCGTGGCCGTCGCCGCGCGACTGGCGCAGGCGCTGCACGAGCGTCATCGCCAGCTGGCGGGAGATCGCCGCCTCGCCGGCCAGCGCGCCGCGCAGCGCGCGCGGGAGCGCGCCCAGCTCGACCTCCTTGGACAGGTAGCCCGCCGCCCCCGCCCGCAGGCCGGAGAGGCCGAGGTCCTCGTCGCCGGCGCCGGTGAGCAGCACCACGCGGATCTCGGGCTCCTGCATGAAGATGCGCCGCGTGGCCTCGATGCCGTCCATCTCCGGCATCATGTAGTCCATCACCACGACGTCGGGCTTGTAGTAGAGCGCCAGCTCGACCGCCTCGCGGCCGTTCGACGCCTCGGCGATGACGGTGATGTCCGCCCGCTGCAGCGTGTCGCGTATCAGCCTGCGGACGAGCGGATCGTCGTCCGCGACGATCGTGCGCAAGGACTGCGGCGTATCTTCCATGTCGCCTTCAGAGCCAACCACTCCGGGCCTCCGTTCCGAGCCAGCCCCCGGAGGGTCCTGAACGCCTCCGGGTGATTCGGCGGCTCCAAGCCACCAAACTTCTGCATAGGGTACGACATCGCTCCGATGCTGTGGGGGAAGTTCCTACCCCGCCCGGTGGGTTGGCACCCCAGCGATGGTCAAGGATCTGCCCCACGGGGGGATGAAACTCGCCCCACCGGGTCCTGGTAATTCACCTTTCGGTCCGGTGCGGGAACGCGCAGAGTGTTCCTCGATGGCAACCGAAGACGTCAGCATCAACCTCAGCGCCCTCCGCACGGACGGGGACGTCGATCACACGCTGCAGAACCTCCTGCAGGCGCTGACCCTCAATCTGGAGCTTCGCGCTCGTTACCGGGTCTTCGAGTTCGAGGCCCGCCAGGACGGCCTCGACGAATGTGCGCAGCTCTTCAACGAGCTGCGTCGAGTCGAGAGCCAGCAGATCGCCGACCTCCTCGCCGGGCTGCGCCAGCGGCTCGCCGAGTCAGAGCCCGCAGGAGACGCATGATGACCACACGGATGGCCCTTCTACCGCCGGCGTCGTCGCCGTCGGCGTGCGCACGGAAGCGCACTGCGGCGGACCGGTCATGAGCCGGCTGCTGATCGTCGCGGCGCGGCCCTCGGCCGGCGAGGCCATCCGGCTGGCCATGCGCCAGGCCGGGCGCCTCGAGGTCCTGGGCTACGTCAACGGACGCGCCTCCGCCGATGCGGCGATCCGGCTCGCCCGGCCCGACCTGATCCTCGTCGACGACATGGACTGCGCCCCGGACGCGGTCGCCCGCCTCCGGGAGGCCCGGGTCGCGGCGCCGCAGGCGACGATCGTCCTGCTGGCGCATGACCTGCAGGCGGCCTGGTTGGCCGATGCGATGGACGCGGGCGCGGATGCCCTGGTGTCCAAGGCCATGCACCCCGGAAGCCTGGGCACGCTCGTCCGCGAGATCGCGGCCGGCCGCGTGTTCCACCGCTTCGTCCCCCCGGCCGCGGCGCCGCCCGCGATCCGCTGCGACGCCAAGCTCACCGAACGTGAGCTCGAGGTCCTGCGGCTCATGGCGGCCGGCGCGGCCAACAGCCACATCGCCCGTCAGCTCTGGGTCACCGAGCAGACGGTGAAGTTCCACCTGTCCAACATCTACCGCAAGCTCGGCGTGGCCAACCGGACGGAGGCCAGCCACTACGCGCACGTCCATCGTCTGCTCGAGCCCGAGCAGCCCGACACGCGCATCGCCGCCGAGGCGGCGTGAGCCCTCACGCCATGGCACAAGCACGGATGCCACATCAAGACAACGGAAGGTCGACGAACACCATGTTGCACGAGGTCTCCGGACCCGCACACGATCTCCGCTCCGCCGCCGACGAGCTCGGCCGCGGCGTGGCGAAGGCGTGCTTCCGGCGCAAAACGACGCTGGACAACCCCATCAACGGCGACCGGATCGTCGCCCGTGCCGTCGCGCGAGCCAAGGAAGGCGACCGCGAGGCAGTGCGCTACCTGTACCTGCGCTACTCGGACAACGTCTACAGCTACGTCCGGTCGATCGTCCACGACGACCACGAGGCCGAGGACATCACGCAGCACGTCTTCGCGAAGCTGATGACGGTCGTGGGCAAGTACGAGCAGCGCGGAGTCCCGTTCTCGGGCTGGATCCTGCGCCTGGCGCACAACGTCGCGATCGACCACCTGCGCGCCCGCCGCGCGACGCCGGCCGAGGAGGTCTTCGGCAGCGACGAGCGCACCGACGAGTCGGTCATCGACATGTCCCGCTGCCTGCGGGCCGGCCTCGAGGCCCTGCCCGAGGAGCAGCGCAAGGTCGTCGTCCTCCGCCACGTCGTCGGGCTCACCCCCAGCGAGATCGCCACGCAGATGGGGCGCTCGGAGAGCTCGATCCACGGCCTGCACCACCGGGGCCGGCGCGCGCTGCAGGAGGAGTTGGTGCACATGGAGGCGGCACCGTTCACGGCCCGGCCGCGGACGGCCGTAGCGGCCTGATGCGGTCGGCGGCGAACCGTCGCCGGGCGGCCGCCCCGCGGTCCCGGGTGGCGGATCGCCCGCGCTGCGCCGTGGCGGTCGCCGAGGGCGATCAGCTCACCCAGGGCCGCATCACGGCGGCCCTGGCCTCGGACGACCTCGAGGTCGTCCTGCAGACCTCGCTCGACGTGCTCGAGCCGGCGCTCGCCACGCTGAGCGCCGACGTGCTCGTACTCGGCTGCGACATCGGCGAGGCGGGCACGGCGGCGTGCCTGCGGCGCGTGCGCCGCGCCGCGCCGCACCTGCGCGTCGTCGTCGTCTCGGCGTCGCGCGCGGGGATCGGCGGCCGGCGGGCGCTCAACGCCGGGGCCGAGGGCTTCGTGCTCGACGCCGCGGTGGACGCGATGCTCGTCGCCACCGTGCGCGCGGTGCACGCCGGGCAGGTGTGCGCACCGCCCGAGCTGCGGCGCCTCGTCGCCAAGCCGTCGTTCTCGCAGCGCGAGAAGGAGATCCTCGCCCTCGTCGCCACGGGACGCACGAACCAGGAGATCGCGGCGCGGCTGTACCTGACCGAGAGCACGGTCAAGAGCCACCTGGCCTCCGCCTTCGAGAAGCTCGGCGTGCGCTCCCGCAAGGACGCCGCCGCCCTGCTGCTGGACCCCGAGGAGGGGCTGCAGCAGACCGCGCTGCCCCAACCCGGGCCGCCGGTCCTGAACGGCCGCTGACCCTAGACCGAAACGCAGCAGCCGGGAGTTCGCCGCGGAGACGGTCCAGAACAGGACCGCGTTCGCCGGCGAACTCCTAAGGGAGTCGCCCCCTTGGGCGACTCCCCCGGAAGTTGGACGAATGTTCGCGGTGCCGTCGCCGTCTATGGCGGTACGCTGCGAGTCGCTCTGACGGCTCGGAACCAGCCGGCCCGCCACGGGGCCGGTCAGAGCGAAAATCTCACATGACACGCGGACGTCTCGACCCATGGCGAGCGTCGATGGAGGCGCTGGAAGCGCTTCGCCGGCGCCTCAGCATCGTGCCCGATCCGGAGCACGATCCCCTCGCGCGCCGGCTGATGGCGCAGGTTGCGCTCGCCAAGTCGACGAGCTTCATCGCGCTGCTGCAGACCGACGGCCGGGTGATCGACGTCACGGCGGCGCCCCTGACCGCCGGCGGCGTCAACCGCGCCGAGGTGATCGGGCGGCCGCTGTGGGAGACGGCGTGGTGGCGGGCGTGCCCGGCCTCGCGCCGTGAGCTCGAGCAGGCGGTGACGGCCGCCGCCGAGGGACGGTTCTCCCGCTTCGACGCCGACGTGCTGATCGAGGGCGGCGGGACCGCGTCCGGGACGCTCGACTTCAGCCTGCGCCCGCTGCGCGCCGGCGACGGGCGGATCACGCTGATCGTGGCCGAGGGCCGGCCGATCACCGACCGTAAGCGTGCCGAGGAGCGGATCGCCGCCCAGCACTCCGAGCTGACGGCCCTGACGGCGCGGCTGTCGCAGATCCACGACTACCGCGAGCGACTGCTGGGCGAGCTCAGCCACGACCTGCGCGCGCCGCTGCAGGTCGTGCTGGCGCGCGAGGAGCGCATCCGCCGCCAGAGCGGCGACACGGAGACGCGCAAGGAGCTGCAGGGCATCCGGCTCGCCGCCCTCGACGCGCTCGAGCAGGTGGACGGCATGCTCGAGCAGGTCCGGCGCGACCACTCCGAGACGCAGCTCGAGCTCGCCGACTACGACCTGGCGCTCGCCGTGCGCATGGTCGCCGCCCAGTTCGAGCCGCTGGCCGCCGAGCGCGAGGTGCGCTTCACGGTCGAGGCGCCCGAGGAGCTGCCGGCGCACTTCGACGCCGAGCGCGTCAGCCGCGTGGTCTCCAACCTGCTCGCGAACGCGCTGCGGTTCACCCCGGTGCGCGGCACGGTCCGCTGCACCCTCGTCCGCGACGGCGACGACGCGCGCCTCGAGGTGGCCGACAGCGGCATCGGCGTCCCGCCCGACGAGCGCGACCGCCTCTTCGAGCGCTTCCGCACGCTCAGCAACGGCAGCCGCCGCCAGGCCGGCGCCGGCCTCGGGCTCGCGATCGTGCACGAGTTCGTGGCGCTGCACGGCGGCACGATCGCGGTCGACAGCGCGCCGGAGGGCGGTGCGCTGTTCACGGTCCGCCTCCCCCGCTCGCCCGCCGGCGCCGAGGAGGCCGGGGCCCCCACGCTGGCCCAGCAGCTCGCGGCGCTGCGCCGCAGCGAGTACGTGCGCGAGTCGCTGGTCGCCGAGCTGGCGGGCGCGGCGCCGGAGCCGGTCGACGCGCTGCCGCGGGTGCTGATCGTCGACGCGGGCGGCGAGCGCTCCGCCGCGCTCGCCGCGGCGGTGGAGCCCCGCGCGCGGGCGCACACCACCGCCGACGCCGCCGAGGCGCTGCGCCTGGCCGCCGACCTGCGACCGGACCTCGTCGTCCTCGGCCCCGAGCTCGGGTACGCCGAGCCGGCCGAGCTCCTGGGCGAGATCCGCGGTCAGGCGGGGCGGGAGGGCGTGGTCGTCGCCGCCGTGTGCGGGGGCGACGCCGCCCGCGCGCGCCTGCTGGCCGCCGGCGCGATCGACGTGATCTCCCCCGACGTCGCGCCGGACGAGCTGCGCTCGCGCCTGCGGCTCCTGCTCGAGCACGCCTCGCTGCGGCGCCGGCTCGACGCGGCGGAGACCGCGCTGGGCCGCGCCGCCGGTGCCGCTGGCAATCCGGACCCGGACGCCACCGGCACCGGCACCGAGGCCGCCGCTACTCGACGGTGACGGTCTTGGCCAGGTTGCGCGGCTGGTCCACGTTGAGGCCGCGCAGGCGCGCGATCCGGTAGGCCAGCAGCTGCAGCGGCACGACGGCCAGGATCGGCTGGAGCATCGAGTCGGTGGCCGGCACGCGGATGACGTCGTCGACGTGGGCCGCGATCTCCTCGTTGCCCTCGGTCGCCACGGCGATCACGTGGGCGCCGCGGGCGCGGACCTCCTGGATGTTCGACACGACCTTGTCGAGCACCCGTGAGTCCGTGGCCACGACGACGACCGGGGTGGCCTCGCCGAGCAGCGCGATCGGCCCGTGCTTCATCTCCCCCGCCGCGTAGGCGTCGGTGGCGATGTAGGAGATCTCCTTGAGCTTGAGGGCGCCCTCGAGGCACACCGGGAGGCCGACGTTGCGTCCCAGGTAGAGGAAGAAGTCCGCCCCGTGGTGACGCTCGGCGATCGGTTCGATCACCTCGGTGCTCGTGCTCAGGAACTCGTCGATGCAGTGCGGAATCCGCTTGATCTCGGCCACGAGCTCGGTGATGCGCCCCTGGGACAGCGCGCCGCGCAGCTCAGCCATGCGCAGGGCGAGCAGGTACATCACCGCGACCTGGGCGACGAACGTCTTCGTGGCCGCGACGCTGACCTCGAGCCCGGAGCGGGTGAACAGCACGCCGTGGGCGTCGCGCGTGACCTGCGAGCCCATCACGTTGGTGACCGCGAGCACGGTCGCCCCGCGCTCGCGTGCGAGCCGCATGGCGGCCAGCGTGTCGGCCGTCTCGCCGGACTGCGAGATGCCGATCACGAGGTCGCCGGGACCGACGAGCGGATTGCGGTAGCGGTACTCGGAGGCGATGTCCATCTCCACCGGCACGCGCGCCCACTCCTCGAGCGCGTAGCGGCCGATGAGGCCGGCGTGGTAGGAGGTGCCGCAGGCGACGACGACCACCCGCCGGCAGCCGCGCAGCACGTCGTCGGTGATCATCCCGAGGTCACCGAGGTCGACGCCCTTGGGGCAGGCGGTGCGGTCGGCGATCGTCTCGGCCACCGCGTCGGCCTGCTCGTTGATCTCCTTGAGCATGAACGTCTCGTAGCCGCCCTTCTCGGCGGCCTCTTCGTCCCAGTCGACGGTGTCGACGTCGCGCAGCACGGGCGTGCCGTCAGCGGTCATGAACGCGACCATGCCGGGGCGGATCGTCACGATCTCGCCGTCCTCGATGAGCTGCACGCGCCGCGTGTGGGCGAGGAAGGCGGGGATCGCGGAGGCGACGAACTGCTCGCCGTCGCCGCGGCCGATGATCAGCGGGCACTCCTTGCGCGCCGCCACGACCAGGTCGGGCTCGTCGGCGGTGACGGCCACGAAGGCGTAGTGGCCGCGCAGGCGGTTGTAGGCGACGCGCACGGCCTCGGGGAGGCCACCGCCGTCGTCCAGGTGGCGCGACACGAGGTGCGCGATCACCTCGGCGTCGGTCTCGGAGGTGAACACGGCGCCGTCGACGAGCAGCTCCTGCTTGAGCTGCATGAAGTTCTCGACGATGCCGTTGACCACGACGTGCACGCGGTCCGCGGTGTCGAAGTGCGGGTGGGCGTTCTCCTCGCAGACGCGCCCGTGCGTGGCCCAGCGGGTGTGCCCGATGCCGGTCGTGGCGGGCGGCGCCGCGACCGCGACGACGGTGCTGCCGGCGTCCTCCTCGTCCTGAGGCGCCGACACGGCGGCGCGCAGGTGGCTGAGGTTGCCCACGGCGCGGACGGCCTCCAGCCGCCCGTCGCTCAGGACGGTGATGCCGGCGGAGTCGTACCCGCGATATTCGAGTTTCTCCAAGCCCGCCAGGAGCACGTCCTGGACCGGGCGGTGGCCGACATAGCCGACGATGCCGCACATGGGCGATCCTCCTTGAAGACCCGATCGGAGTCCGCAGAGCTCCCGTCTGGGCAGACGATTCTAGTGGCGATCCTTCGATGAACAACGGGCCGGTGGGCGGGCTCCTTCCGCCCACCATCCGGTGAGTTTCGCCGTCCGGGTCACGCGACCTCCGCCTTCACCGTCTCGACCAACCTGGCGCATACGGCCTCGGCCTCGTCGGCGCTGGGGGCCTCGACCATCACGCGCACGAGCGGCTCGGTGCCGCTGGGCCGCAGGAGCACGCGTCCGCGCCCCTCGAGCGCCGCCGCCTCGCGGTCGACCGCCGCGTGCACGGCCGAGGCCTCCGCGAGCGCGCCGCGGTCGCGGACGCGCACATTCACGAGCGTCTGGGGCAGCTTCTCCATTGCGTCCCGGTCCGCCAGGTCGCGGTCGCCGAGGGCCTCGAGCGTCAGCAGCGCCGAGGCGATGCCGTCCCCGGTGGGGTTGAAGCCCATGTCGATGATGTGCCCCGACTGCTCGCCGCCGAGCGACCAGCCGCGCTCGCGGAGCGCCTCGAGCACGTAGCGGTCGCCGACCGCCGTCGTGGCGACCTCCACCCCGGCCTCGCGCATCGCGGTGTGGAAGCCGTAGTTGGTCATCACGGTGACCGCCACGCCGTCCCCCGGCAGGCGGCCGGCGGCGCGCAGGTGGACGGCGGCCAGGGCGATCAGCTCGTCGCCGTCGACGACCACGCCGTTGCGGTCGACCGCCAGCGCGCGGTCGCCGTCGCCGTCGAACGCGAAGCCCGCGTCGTGGCCGCCCGCGCGCACGCGCTCGGCGAGCCGGTCGACGTGGGTCGAGCCGCAGCCCGCGTTGATGTTGCGCCCGTCGGGCTCGGCGGCGATCACGTCGACGTCGGCCCCCAGGCGGCCGAAGATCTCCGGGGCGGCGCGGTAGGTCGCGCCGTTGGCGCAGTCGAGCGCGATGCGCCGGCCGCTCAGGTCGAGGCCGCCGAAGCGTTCGGCGAGGGCGTGCAGGTAGTCCTCCAGCGCGCCCTGGAAGGCCTGCACGCGGCCGACGTCGGCCGACGGGGCCGGCGGGCTCTCGAGCGCGTGCTCGATCTCCAGCTCGACCTCGTCGGAGAGCTTGAAGCCGTCCCCGCCGAAGAACTTGATGCCGTTGTCGCGGTAGGGGTTGTGGGAGGCCGACAGCACCGCGCCGAGGTCGAAGCCGAAGCGCCGCAGCAGCAGGGGTGCGCCGGGGGTCGGCAGCACGCCGCCGAGCAGCGCCTCGCCGCCCGCGGCCGCGACGCCCGCGGCCACCGCGGCCTCGAGCATCTCGCCCGACTCGCGCGTGTCGCGCACGACGAGCACGCGCGGCGGCGAATCGTGCCGCACGCGGGCCGTCGCGGCGCGCGCGAGCGCGAGCGACAGCTCGGCGCTGAGAAACTCGCCCGCGACCCCGCGTACCCCGTCGGTGCCGAACAGCTTTCGCGTCATGGGACCTCCTCCGCTCCCGTCCCCCGCGGACCTGGCCCGCCCGCCGGGCCAGGACCCGCCGCCGCGCTCAGCGCTTCGAGAACTGCGGCCGCTTGCGGGCCTTCTTCAGGCCGGCCTTCTTGCGTTCCTTGACGCGCGCGTCGCGCGTCAGGAAGCCGCGGCGCTTCAACTCGCCGCGCAGGTTCGGGTCCGCCTCGATCAGCGCCCGCGAGATGCCGTGGCGCAGGGCGCCGGCCTGGGCGGAGACGCCGCCCCCGTGCATCGTGGCCACGACGTCCATGCGCTCCTCGTAGCCGACCGTCTCCAGCGGCTGGCGGATCTGGCGCTGCAGCGTGAAGCGCGGGAAGTGGGTCTCGAGCGTGCGGCCGTTGATCGTGTAGGCGCCGTCGCCGGGGCGCAGCGTGACGCGCGCGACCGCGGTCTTCCGCTTGCCGGTGGCGCGATAGCGCGCGCCCGAGGCGAGGTCGATGGCGGCCTCGGCGATCGGCTGCGAGAGATCGTCGGCGTCGTCGCCGGACTCGCCGTCCTCGCCCTCCTCGGCCTCGAGCTCTGCGGCTCGCAGCGCCTCCTCGCCCTCGCGGACGATGTCGACCTCGAGGTCGGCGCCCGGGATCTCCGGCTTGACGCGCGGGGTCGACTCCTCTTCGAGATCCTCGTCGTCGTCGCCCTCGGCATCCGCGGCAGCTTCGGCGGGGGCCGGCGCATCGGCCGGGGTCGCCGCCTCGGCGACGCGCTGCTCGGACTCCGCGACCGGCTCGTCGGCGATCGCCTGCTCGCGCTCCTGCTGGCGCTCGCTGGGCTGCTCGGCGGCGCCGGCGGCGTCCTCGGCGGCGATCTCGTCGGGCTCGTTGACCTCGCCCTGCTTCTCCTCGTCGGCCATCAGGTCTGGATCTCCAGGGGTTGCGGCTTCTGCGCGGCGTGCGGATGCTCGGGGCCCGCGTAGATCTTGAGCTTGGTGATCTGCTTGCGGGCCAGGCGGTTGCGGGGGAGCATCCCCTTGACCGCCAGGCGGATGACCTCCTCCGGCCGCCGCTCGAGCATGTCGTTGAGCGTCCGCGACTTGATCCCGCCCGGGTAGCCGGAGTGGCGGTAGTACATCTTCTCCTGCAGCTTCGCCCCGGTCACCGAGATCTTCTCGGCGTTGACCACCACGACGAAGTCGCCGGTATCGATGTGCGGCGTGTAGGTGGGCTTGCGCTTGCCGCGGAGCAGGTCCGCGATCTGGGTCGCGAGCCGGCCGAGGGTCTGGCCCTCGGCGTCGATCAGCACCCAGTTGCGCTCGCGGTCGAGTGGTGTGGCGACGTAGGTCTTCATCACGGTGTGTGCTGCGGGCACGAAAACGCCACGCTGTCTCGCGCGGCGGCGCACCATGGTAGCCGATGGCCGTGGCGCGCCGGCCGCACGCCCGGGGCGCCGCTCAGGGCTCGCGCGGCGGGGGCGGCGGGCGCCCCGCGCGCTCGGCCTCGCGGCGCCGCTGGCGCACCTCGGCCTCGCGCATCACGAGGTAGGCGAGGAGCCCACCGAGGAGGCCGCCGACGATGCCGGGCAGCACGTGGCCGGCCGCCGCCGTGCCCACGCCGTAGAACAGCGTGACCATCACCGCGAAGACCAGCGGGAGGCGGTCCTTGGCGAGGCGGGCGCGCAGCGCCGCGCCGCCGCGGGCTCTGGGGCGGGGCTCCTCGGTCACGCCGTGATTGTGCCCGTCCTCAGCTCCGTGCGCCGCCGAGGGGCGGCGGACCGCCGCCCCGGGGCGCCCGGGGCTCCCGGGGCAGGGTGACGAGCGCCTCGCGCGCGGGCTCGTCGGCCTCGTGGACGAGCGCCGAGGCCGCGTCGAAGAGCGGGATCGGGTCGATGGCGAGCTGTCGCAGCCCGTCGCGCACCACCTTCGCGGTCGCCCGGAAGGCGGCCGGGTCGTCGCCCGACCCGGCGACGGCGAGCGTGACCAGCGCGCGGCGGAGCTGCGCCGGGGAGAGCTCCTGCGCCCCGGTCTCGCCGAGCTCGCGCGCGTGCGCCCACAGCTCCTCCGTGACCGCCGCGGAGAAGGGCGCCTCCAGGGCCATCTACTCCCACTCGATGGTGCCGGGCGGCTTTGAGGTGATGTCGAGCACCACCCGGTTGACCTCGCGGATCTCGTTGATCATGCGCGAGGCGACCTGCTCGAGCAGGTCGTAGGGCAGCCGCGCCCAGTCGGCCGTCATCGCGTCGTCGGACGTCACCGCCCGGATCGCCACGAGGTAGCCGTAGGTCCGCTCGTCGCCCTGCACGCCGACGGTGCGGATGTCGGGCAGCACGCAGAACGACTGCCACAGCTCCCGGTACAGGCCGGCCTTGCGGATCTCGTCCTGCAGGATCGCGTCGGCGGCGCGCAGCGTGTCCAGGCGCTCCTTGGTCGCCTCGCCCCCGACCACGCGGATCGCGAGGCCCGGGCCCGGGAACGGCTGGCGCCACACGAGCCGCTCGGGCAGCCCGAGCTCGGCGCCGACCGCCCGCACCTCGTCCTTGAACAGCGCGCGCAGCGGCTCCACGAGCTCGAAGCGGAGGTCGTCGGGCAGCCCGCCGACGTTGTGGTGGGACTTGATCGTCGCCGCCCCGGTGCCGCCGCCGGACTCGATCACGTCGGAGTAGAGCGTGCCCTGCACGAGGTAGTCGACCTCGCCGAGCCTGCGCGCCTCCTCCTCGAAGACCCGGATGAACTCCGCCCCGATCGCCTTGCGCTTGGCCTCGGGATCGCTGACCCCCGCCAGGCGCTCGAGGAAGCGGGCCTCGGCGTCGACCGCGACGAGCGGGACCTTGAAGTGGTCGCGGAACGCGGAGATCACCTGCTCGCCCTCGTTGCGGCGCATCAGCCCGTGGTCGACGAACACGCACGTGAGCTGGTCGCCGATCGCCTTGTGCACGAGCAGCGCGGCCACCGAGGAGTCCACGCCGCCCGAGAGCCCGCAGATCACCCGGCCGTCGCCGACCTGCGCGCGGATCCGCGCCACCTGCTCGTCGATGATCGACTCGGGACTCCAGGTGCGCTCGCAGCCGCAGATGTCCTCGAGGAACGTCGTGAGGATCTGCTGTCCGTAGGGCGTGTGCACGACCTCGGGGTGGAACTGGATCCCGTAGATGCCGCGGCGCACGTCCTCCACCGCGGCCACCGGCGACTCGTTGGAGCTCGCCAGCGCCGTGAAGCCGGGCGGAGGCGCGAACACCGTGTCGCGGTGCGACATCCAGCAGCTCTGCTCGGCGGGCGTGCCGGCCAACAGGCGCCCGCCGCCGTCGCTCACGCTCAGCTGGGAGCGGCCGAACTCGCCGATCTCCGCGCCCTCGACCTTGCCCCCGAGGGTGAGCACGAGCGCCTGCATCCCGTAGCAGATGCCGAGCACGGGGATCCCGAGCTCGAGCAGCCCCGGGTCGAGCCGCGGCGCGCCCTCCGCGTACACCGAGGCGGGCCCGCCCGACAGGATCAGGCCGCGCGGCCGCCTGCGGGCGACCTCCTCGACGCCGACGTGGTGGGGCAGCAGCTCGGAGAACACGCCGCACTCGCGCACGCGCCGGGCGATCAGCTGCGAGTACTGGCCCCCGTAGTCGAGGACCACGACCTCGTCGGCGGCGAGCTCGCGCTCGACCGCCAGCTCCTCGACGGGCTGGGACGCGGGCAGCGACGAGCCGTGCCCGTCGGAGCGCACCTCACCGGGGGCGGAGTCCACCACCGGCACGGCAGCCGGACGCTCCCCCGGCGCGCTCACCCCCGGACCGCCGGCGCATCGCAGGCGGGCCGGAGCGGGGCGGCGCGGCGAGGTGTCCGGCCGGGCCGCACGCCCTCACTCCCCTGCTCCGCGTGCGCAGCGGCGCCCCGGCGTGAGGTGTCGAATCCGTCGCACCCTCACTCCCATGCTCCGCGTGCGCAGCGGCGCGCCGGCGTGCAGTGTCGACCCCGTCGCACGCTCACTCCGTGGCCAGCGCCACCGCGCCCCCGCGGGCGCCCATGCCGATCGACTGGTCGCGCTGGAGCTGCTTGCCCTCCGTCTGGAGCGCGGGCGCGACCATCAGCTCCGCGCGGTTGAACTCCGCGAGGTCCTGGTAGCCGCAGGTGGCCATCGAGGTCCGCAGCGCGCCCATGAGGTTGAACGTGCCGTCGTTCTCGTGGGCCGGGCCGGTGATGATCTCCTCGAGCGACCCGTTCTGGACCGTGGCGACGCGGGCGCCGCGCGGCAGCGACGGGTGGAAGGTCGCCATCCCCCAGTGGTAGCCGTGGCCGGGTGCCTCGTACGCGCGCGCGAGCGGGGAGCCGAGCATCACGGCGTCGGCGCCGCAGGCGATCGCCTTGGCGACGTCGCCGCCCGTGCGCATGCCGCCGTCCGCGATGACCTTGACGTACTCGCCGGTCTCGAGCATGTGCTGCGAGCGGGCGGCGGCGACGTCCGCGATCGCGGTGGCCTGCGGGACGCCGATGCCGAGCACGCCGCGGGTGGTGCACGCGGCGCCCGGGCCGACGCCCACGAGCACCGCCGCCGCGCCCGTGCGCATCAGGTGCAGCGCGGTGTGGTAGCTCGCGCAGCCGCCGAGCACGACCGGCACGCCGAGCTCCGAGACGAACTCCTTGAGGTTGAGGACGTGCCCCTGCGTGGAGACGTGCTCGGCCGAGATGACCGTGCCCTGGATCACGAGGATGTCCAGCCCCGCCTCCAGCACCATCTCGTGGTAGCGCTCGACGCGCTGGGGCGTCAGCGACGCGGCGGCGACGACGCCGTGCTGCTTGATCTCCATGATCCGCTGGGCCATGAGCTCCGGCTTGACGGGCTCCTGGTAGATCTCCTGCATCTCGCGCGTGGCGTCCTCGCGGTCGAGCGAGGCGATGCGCTCGAGCAGCACGTCGGGCTCCTCGTAGCGCGACCAGATGCCCTCGAGGTTGAGCACGGCGAGGCCGCCGAGCTTGCCGATCCGCCCCGCGGTCTCGGGCGACACGACGCCGTCCATCGCCGCCGCCAGCAGCGGCAGGTCGAAGCGGTAGGGCCCGAGGGTCCAGGAGACGTCGATGTCGTCGGGGTCGCGCGTCCGCCGCGAAGGGACGATCGCGATGTCGTCGAATCCATAAGCGCGGCGCGCCTTCTTGCCGCGGCCGATCTCTACTTCCATGAGGGGATCCTAGGGGTCGTGACGGACGAAAAAGGCCCCGCGGACACGGGGCCTTTCAGTTGGCGCTGCCGACGTGGTACGGGCGGCGAGGCACCTCCTCGATGCTAGCAGTGGGCGGGGGCCCCGCCGGGGCCCGGGACGCCGCTCCCTCCGCGGTTTCTCGCCGCGGATCAGGCGCTCGCGCCGTACAGCCGGACGCCCGGCCGGGCGGCGGCGACGACCGACGAACGCGCAGACTTGCGGCGCGACGAGCGCTTCGCGCGGCGCTTGCAGGCCCGGCGGGCGGCGCGCTTGGCGGCGGGCGTCTTGGCGCGGGTGGAACGCGCGCAGGTCTTGCGGCGGGGGGCCGGGCGGCCCGCGGTGGGCTCCGAGCCGTCGGCGAACTCGCCTCCGCTCGTCGCCGGCTCATCCCACTCGGTGCACTGGGGGCTCGCCATCGGGACGATCGGGTTCATGATGTTGCGCGGGTCGTTGACGTGCTCGAGGCCGCGCAGGTGGCCGTACTCGTGCGTGATCACGTTGCACCAGGGCTCGAGGTTGCCGTCGCGCAGCGGCCACGCCTTGCGGTTGGAGGTGTTGACCCAGAGCGTGCAGCCGCCCACCTCGGCCCACGCCCACGCGCCGGCACCGGGGGCGCTGGACGCGTCGCCGAGCTCGACCTCGACGCCGGCGGTGCAGCGCGTCAGGTTGTCGTTCCAGTACCGGGCCGCCTGCTGGGTCATCGTGGCCAGGCGCGGCTCGCGCGCCGCCGCGGCACCGGAGACCTTGGCGGCAGGCGCCTGGGCGGCGGCCGCGGGTACGACGATGAGCATGCAGGCGGCGATGGCCGCCGGCACGAGCAGGCGAAGCACGACGATCCCTGACCTCCATGACCGGTCATCGGGACCGGTGCTCGGTTAAGAGGGGTATCGGCGGCGGCTTTGAGAACTGAAGAGTTCTTTATCGGTCAGGTCAGCGTGCGAACACGGGGCGCCAGGACCGGCCGGGGCGGGGTGGCCCGGCCGGCTCAGCCGACCTCTGCCGACAGCTCCGGGAAGTCGACCTCGATCTCGGAACGCAGGCGCTCGGCCCGGTCGGGATCGATCAGTCCCGCGCCGAGGTGGCGCGTCGACTCCGCGCCGCAGGCCACGCCGCGCACGAGGCACTCCTCGGTGCTGAGCCCCGCGTACCGCGCGGCGACGAAGCCCGCGAGGAAGGCGTCGCCGGAGCCGACCGTCGCGCGCGGCTCGATCGACCCCGAGGAGACCCGCACCCGGTAGAGCCGCTGCGGGGTGCCCGGCTCGTCCGGGGTCATCAGCGCGTAGCAGCCGTCAGGCGCGGTCATGATCGCCTCGCGCGCGCCGAGGGAGACCATCTCGCGCACCGCGATCAGGTGGTCCTCGGAGTCGTTGAACTCGTGGCCGACGAGCTCCTCGGCCTCGAGCACGTTGGGCGAGATCAGGTCGGGCTCGGCGCGCATCGACCGCCGCAGCGGCTCGCCCTCCGTGTCGACGATGCTCTGGACCCCGAGGCGCCGCATCTCGCGGATCAGCCGGCCGTAGATGTCGATGTCGACGTCGCGGGGCAGCGAGCCGGCGAACACGCACAGGCTCGCGCCCTTGGCGAGGTAGAGGAGCTTGTCGGCGAACAGCTCGATCTCCTGCTCGGAGACCGACGGGCCGCGCTCGTTGATCTCGGTCTGCTGCCCGGTGGTCGGGTCGATGACCGCGGTGTTCGTGCGCGACTCCTCGCCGATGCGGACGAAGTCCGAGAGCACGGACAGCTGCGTGAGCTGGTCGACGATGCGCGTGCCGGTCGCGCCTCCGGCCAGCCCGGTGGCGATCACCGGCGCGCCGAGGGCCTTGAGCACGCGCGCGACGTTCACGCCCTTGCCGCCCGGCATGGTCGTCTGGTCCACGCTGCGGTGTCGGCGGCCGAGGCGGAAGTTGGGCACCGCCAGGGTCTTGTCGATCGCCGTGTTGAGCGTGACCGTGATGATCATGCCGCCGCCTTGGACTGCTGCCGCTCGGACCCGCCGGACCCGGGCCGCCTGCGCAGCCGGGCCAGCAACACGCTACCGGCCAGCGCCGCGACGGCGAGCGCGAGGGTGATCGGGCGCGTGAACCAGTCCTTGGTCTGCTGCGCGAGCCCGGCCTCCGGCACGCGCGCGCCGGTGACGAGCGGCACCGTGCGCACGCGGCGCCCGTCCACGAGGACCTCGATCTTCGCCACCGGCTGGCCCTTGCGCAGCGGGCCGACGACCTCGGCCGGCACGCCCACGAGGCGTGTCTGCGGGCGCTTGCCGCGCGGGAGCGTCATCCGCAGGGTGCGGCCGGCGACGAGGTCGACCTCCGCCCCGCGGCGGTAGCGGATCGGCACGCTCGCCCCCATCGACTGGTTGCGCCGCACCGCCGTCACGCGCCAGAACTTCTTCACCGCCCACTGCATCAGTGCCAGCGTGTCCTGGTCGCGCGCCGCCTCGCTGCCCGTCCCCAGCACCACCGAGATCAGCCGGACGCCGCGCTTGGCCCCGGTGCCGTGGGCGGCGCCGACGAGGACGTAGCCCGCCTGCTGCGTGTGGCCGGTCTTGACGCCGTCCATCCACTGCTCGCGCGCGACGAGGCGGTTGCGGTTGTTCACGGTCCGTACGCGGGCGCCCGACTTCAGCGTCGCCGAGGTGCGGTTGACGGTCCGGCGGAAGAAGTCGTTGCGTTCGAGATGCGCCGCGAGCCGGGCGAGGTCGCGCGCCGACGAGTAGTTGCCCTGCTCGTCGAGCCCGATCGGGTTGGCGTAGTGGGTCCGGTCCAGCCCGAGCTGCTCGGCGCGCCGGTTCATCGCCCGCACGAACTTCGGGCGCGAGCCGGACACGCCCTCGGCGAGCGTCACCGCCGCGTCGTTGGCGGACTCCAGGAGCAGTGCGCGCATCAGGTCGGCGACGGTGAGGCGCTCGCCGGGCGCGAGGTCGATCTTCGACTCGATCGCCGACGCCCGGTAGCGAGCCGCCGGGATCTCGGACGCGAGCTTCTCGCGCTCGAGCGTGAGCAGCGCCGTCATGAGCTTGGTCGTCGACGCGATCGAGCGCCGCTTGTCGGCGGCGCGCGACCAGACGATCTTGCCCGTGGACGCGTCCATCACGAGCGCGCTCGGCGCGCTGACCTCGGGCGCGTCGGCGGTGGCCGCCCCGGCGGGGGCGGCGAGCAGCGCCGCCGCGACCGCGGCGACCAGGAGAGCGAGCACGGCGCGCGGCGCCCGGGCGGCGGCCGCCGCCCTGGTGGGGCGCGCGATCACGGCCGCAGCTTGAGCCGGTCGCCCGGGCTCAGCACGCCCAGGTCCAGGCGCGGGTTCAGGCGCGCGATCCGCTGGATCGAGACGTCGGTCTTCTCCGCGATTATCGAGGCCGTGTCGCCGGGCTTCACCGTGTACATCCTGCGTGGGCGCCGCCGTTCCCTCCTGCCAGTGCGGTCGGAAGCCGGGCGCCCGCCCTGCGTGGCGCCCTGACCGGAGCGGTTGGATCCCGCGCCCCCGCCTTCGTCGTCCGACAGCGTCGAGGTCACCACCACGTAGAGCGCCACGACGCAACCGACCAGCGCGAGCGGGGCCAACCATCGCGCAGCGCTGCGACCGGCCATTTCGGCCGATGATAGCGCCGGATCCGGGAGGTCAGGTCAGGGCCCAGGCGAGCTCGCGGAGCCGCTCGGCCTCACGCCGCGCGGCATCCGCGGTGGCGCCGCCGCGCTCATCCGCGGCGTTCGCGATGGACCGCGACGCGGTGACGAGGCCGCCCGCACGCCCGGGTGCGAAGGCGGGGGCGAGCGTGCGCACGTCGCCGCCCTGGGCGCCGACGCCGGGCAGCAGGAACGGCGTGCTCGGCATCAGCTCGCGCATGCGCGCGAGGTGCTCGGGCACGGTCGCGCCGGTCACGGCGCCGACGTCGGCGAGGCCCGAGGCGGGGCCGGGCTCCCCGGCGCCCGCGACCAGCGCCGCCAGGCGCTCCCAGACGGGCTCGCCGCTCTCGAGCCGCAGGTCGAAGAGATCCGCCGCGCCCGGGTTGGAGGTGCGCACGAGGACGAACACGCCGGCGCCGGCCGCGCGGGCGCCGGTCACGAGCGGGGCGATCGCGTCGGCGCCGAGCAGCGGGTTGGCGGTCAGCGCGTCCACGCCGAGCCCGGGCGCGGGACCGAAGGGCGTCTCCGTGGCCCCCGTGAGCGCCTGCGCGTAGGCGCCGGCCGTCACCGGGACGTCGCCGCGCTTGCCGTCCGCCAGCACGAGCAGGCCGGCCTCGCGCGCGGAGGAGACCACCGCCTCGAGGGCGAGCCAGCCCGCGAACCCGAGGCGCTCGAAGCACGCGAGCTGCGGCTTGGCGGCGACGCAGGCGGGGCCGGCGGCGTCGATCAGCGCGCGGGAGTGGGCGAGCACGGCGGCCGCGGCGGCCGTGCGTGGAGCTGCCGGATGGCCGAGCGCGGAAGTGGGTGCGGCGCCGGAGCCCGCGGCCGGATCCCCGGCGACGGCGCGCTCGGCGGCGGCCAGCGCCTCGGCGAGCTGGGCGCGAGCGTGCTCGGCCCGCTCGACCGCGTCCTCCCACAGCCGGGCGGGGTCGGGATCGATGCCGAGGACGATCTGCGACTCGCGTGCTGCGACGGCGGCGGCGAGGCGATCGCCGAAGGGAAGGTGCGGCGTCGCCGCCGCACCGGACGCGGCGCCGGGCGCCGGCGACAGATCACCGGCGCCCGCCAACGCGAGCTACCTGATGGCTTTCTTGAGGCCGGAGCCGGCGGTGAACCGCGGCACCTTGCTCGCCGCGATGGTCATCGTCTCCCCCGTGCGCGGGTTGCGGCCCTCGCGGGCGCCGCGCTCGGCGACGTGGAACTTGCCGAAGCCCGTGAACGTGACCTCGTCGCCGGACTTCAGTGCGTCCTCGATCGACCGGAGTACGGCATCAAGAGCATCCCCGGCCTGCTTCTTGCTCAAGCCCGCGTTGTCTGCGACGCGGTCGACGAAATCTGCCTTCGTCATCGGCTCCTCCTTGCTCCCAGTGGCGGGATCGTTGAATCCCGCGCTGTTCCGCGGGGTCCGAACATTCGAGCGAAGCTAACAGCGGTGTCGGACAGGCCCGGCGCGGTCGGGGGGTGAATCCCGCAAATTGCGGACGTTTTCCCGCGGTACTTCAGGGCCGGGAACCACGCTGGGCCGCCAAAATCAGGGCCTCCGCGGCCCTGATGAGCTCCGCACGGGCGGGGTCGTCCGGATCGAGCGCCCGGGGTTGGCCGCCGGCCTCGCCGGGATCGAGGACACGGACCCGCGGGGCGCGCGCCGCGCGCCGGCGCGCCAGCGAATCGGCCACCGAGCCGAGCGGCCCGCGCGGGCCGGTCGGGCGCCGGAGGGCGTCGCGGGCGAGGCGTAGCGGGGTCACGCGGCGTCCCGGTCCGCCGCGAGATCGTCGAGGACCCGGGTCAGGTCGTAGCGGGCGAGGGCCGGCAGCGCGTGGCGGCCGCACACGAGCGCGATCGCGTGATCGCCGGACCGCGCCGCGAACACCGTTCCCGAGCCGACCGCGACCTCGACGGACTCCGCCTCGGGAGCGGCGGACAGGAGGTCCCGCGCCGGGTCGGCGAGGTCCTCGGTCCCGGCGAGCAGCGCGCCGTCGGCCGAGAGCACGACTCCGTCCTGAACGTCGGCCGACAACTCGCGGAGGTAATCCAGGGCGAGCTTCGGGGTAAGGGCAGGCGTCATGGAGGGTCAGCGAGAATACTCAGCTGTGGGCTGGGAACGGATCGCGTGGCTGACGACGGTCGTCGTGTGCCTCGTGGCGGCGTTGCTGCTCCTGCTCTCCGGATACAAGGGGTACGCAGGGGTCGCGGTGGCCGTGGCGCTGTCCGCGGCGATCAACCTTCGCTGACGGCCGCAGGCCTCCTGGCGGGCGAGCTTCATCCGCGACGTCACCCGTTCAGCCAGGCCGCCAGGGCCCGCGCCGCGCGCCCGCGGTGGGAGATCGCGTCCTTCTCGTCGTCGGTGAGCTCGGCCATCGTGCGGCCGTCGGCGAGGTCGTCGGGCACGAACACCGGGTCGTAGCCGAAGCCGCCCTCGCCGCGGGCCTCGGCGGCCATGGTGCCGTCGCAGGTGCGCTCGAAGGTGTGGGTCGTGCCGTCCGGCGCGACGTGCACGAGGGCGCAGACGTAGCGCAGCGCCGAGCCCGGGGGCGCGAGCCCGATCAGCTTGGCGAGGTTCTCCGCGTCGGTGGCGCCGGGTCCGGCGAACCGCGCCGTGAACACGCCGGGCGCGCCGTCCAGGGCGGCCGCCTCGATGCCGGAGTCGTCGGCGATCACCGGGCGTCCGGTCGCCGCCGCGCCTGCGCGGGCCTTCAGCAGCGCGTTGGCCTCGTAGGTGGTGCCAGTCTCGGGCGGGAGCTCGACCTCGGCGGGCAGCGGATCGAGCTCCACGCCGCCCAGCAGCCGTGAGAACTCGCGCACCTTGTGGTCGTTGCGCGTCGCGAGGATGAGCCGTGCGGCACCGGTCACCGGGTGGCGGCGGCCTGGATCTCGCGCAGGCTGCCGATGCCGTGCTGGGCGAGCGCGAGCAGCTCGTCGAGATGTGCCCGGGACAGCGGCGTGCGCTCCGCGGTCGCCTGGACCTCCACGAGCCCGCCCTCCCCGGTCATCACCACGTTCGCGTCGACCTCGGCGCTCGAGTCCTCGGGGTAGTCGAGGTCGAGCAGCGCGACCCCGTCGACGACGCCGCAGGAGACCGCCGCGACGGTCCCGGTGAGCGGTGTGGCGGCCAGCGTCCCCTTCTCGAGCAGCCGGTTGCACGCGAGCGCGAGCGCCACGTAGCCGCCGGTGATCGAGGCGCAGCGCGTGCCGCCGTCGGCCTGGAGCACGTCGCAGTCGACGTAGATGGTGCGCTCGCCGAGCGCCTCGAAGTCGACCACGCCGCGCAGCGAGCGGCCGATGAGCCGCTGGATCTCGACCGTGCGCCCGTCGGGGCGCCCCTTGGAGACGTCGCGCTGCTTGCGGTCCCCGGTCGAGGCGGGGAGCATCCCGTACTCGGCGGTCAGCCACCCGCGGCCCTTGCCGGCGAGCCAGCGCGGGACGGACTCCTGGGCCGACGCGGTGCAGATCACCCGGGTCTCGCCGCAGGAGATCAGCGCCGAGCCGGTCGCGGTGCGCACGTAGCCGGGCTCGATCGTCGTGGCGCGCAGCTCGTCGGGCGCGCGCCCGCCGCTGCGCTGCACGGCGCCGGCGGTCACCGCCCGCCTCCGGCCGCGGCCCGTCCGGATGCGGCCCATACGGATGCGGCCCGCTCCCTCGCGGCGTCGCCGCGGCCGGCCGCGTCGTGGGTCGCCGGGCGGGGGCCTCCCGGCTCGTGGGCCGCCGGGCGGGGGCCGGCCGCCGCCCCGTCCAGATCGACGGCGGTGACCTCGCCGAGCGGCAGCTGCAGGAAGCGGGTGCCGAGCGCGCGGAACGCGCCGACGTCCCCCGTGCACAGGAAGCGGTAGTCGCCCTCCCCCTCCCGCGGGTTGCCGAGCCCGCGGGCGCCGAGCACGTGCTCGACCTGGCGGGCGAGCGGCGTGCCGGAGGAGATGATCTCGACGCCGCGGCCGAGCATCCGCTGGAGCATCGGCCGCACCAAGGGGTAGTGGGTGCAGCCGAGGATCACGGTGTCCACCCGCGCCTCGCGCAGCGGCGCGCAGTACTCGCGCACCGTGTCCACGACCCGCTGGTCGAAGGGGAAGCCGCCTTCGATGATCGTCGTCAGGTCCGGGCACGCCACCGGCGTCAGCTCCACGAACGGGTCCACCGCCGCGAGCGCCCGCGCGTAGGCGCCGCTCGCCACCGTGGCGGGCGTGGCCAGGAGGCCGACGCGACCGGTCCGCGTGGCCGCCACCGCCTGCACGGCGCCGGGCTGGACCACGCCGAGCACGTCGACGCCGATCGTCGTCTCCATCATGCGCGCCCGCAGCGCCGGCAGCGCGGCCGCCGTCGCCGAGTTGCACGCCACCACCAGCAGCTTGGCGCCGCGCGCGAGCAGGGCCTCGGCGATCTCGAGCGAGAACGCCTCGAGCTCGGCCTGCGAGCGCGTGCCGAACGGGAACCGCGCCGAATCCGCCAGGTAGACGAAGTCCTCGTGCGGCAGCTGCACGAGCAGCTCGTGCAGCACCGTGAGCCCGCCGACCCCGGAGTCGAAGACGGCCACCGGCCGGCGGCGGACGGACTCGTCGGCGAAGAACGCCGGGCGGGCGGACGGGGCCGCGGCCCCGTCCGCGCTCGCGGACGCGGGCCGGGCCGGATCGGCGGGCCGGTGAGCCATCGCGCCAGTCTGGCAGGGAGCCCGGCCGGAGGCCGACCGGCGGCGCCGTGCCGGCGGGCGTGGCACGCGTCGCGGACATCGTGCGAAACGCCCGGCGGCTACCTGCCCTTCCCCACGTCGGCGATCGCCTCCTCGAGCTTGCCGACCACGGCCTTGGCCACGCCGTCGTCGGAGAAGCCGCTGCTGGCCTTCACGACGCCGGCGAGGACGACCGCGATGAGCAGGATCAGCCCGACGTACTCGACGGTGCCCTGGCCGCGGTCGCCGCCGTGGGTGGTGAGCGCCGCGGCGTGGGCGCGGGCCATTGCCTCGTAGAACACTTCGACCTCCCGGTGCTTGGTGCTTCCTCCGCGGGTGGCGGAGCCGGGGAGGGAGTCTCCGGGGGGCGGTGTTGCGTCTCCAGACGCGGGTGTGACGGGATCGTGAGGAAGGCGTGCCGGCTTTGTGGGGCGCGCCCCGCGTAGGCTCGGCGGCCGTCGTGCGCGCCCTGATCGTGACCAACATGTACCCCTCGGCCGAGCGGCCGGCGCTGGGCTCGTTCGTGCGCGACCAGGTCGAGGCGCTGCGCCGGCGCGACGACGTCGAGATCGAGGTGTTCGCGTTCGATCCCGGGCTGCGCGGCTACCCGCGCGCGGCGTGGGAGATGCGCCGGCGGTACGGGCGCGGCCGCGGACCGCGCTTCGACGTCGTCCACGCGCACTTCGGCCTCACCGCCTGGCCCGCCCTCGCGGCCCGGCTGGGGCCGGTCGTCGTGACGCTGCACGGCAACGACCTCTTCCACCCGCGGTCGAACCGGATCACCCGCGCGGCGCTCCCCTTCACCGCCCTCCCCGCCGCGGTCTCCCGCGAGTTCAGCGGGCTCGTCCCGGGCGCGGGCACCACGCGGCGCGTGGCGGTGCTCCCGGTGGGGATCGACCTCGCGCGCTTCCGCCCCATCCCCCGCGCCGAGGCGCGCGCCCGCCTGGGACTCGACCCCGAGGGCCCCTACCTGCTCTTCCCCCACGACCCCGCGCGGCCGCTCAAGCGCGTGGACCGCGCGCGCGAGGCCGCGGGCGACGTCCGCCTGCTCACGATGGGGCGGGTCCCGCCGGCCGAGGTCCCGTACTGGATCAACGCCGCCAACGCCGTCCTCGTCCCCTCCCAGGCCGAGGGATTCGGGCTCGCGGTGATCGAGGCCATCGCGTGCGGCGTGCCGGCCTTCGGGACCCCGGTCGGCATCCATCCGGTGGCGCTCGAGGGCATCGAGGGAGCGTTGTGCGAGCCCTTCGACCGCGACCGCTGGCGCACGCGGCTGGCACCGCTGCTCGCGGACCCCGACCCGCGGGTCGACGGCCGCGCGCGGGCCGAGCTGTTCTCCTCGGACCGCATGGCCGCGCGCGTGGTCGCCGCATGGCGCGAGCTCGTCCACGAGCGCGAGCGCTGACAGGTGGCGGCCGGGGGGCGGCCTATACTCGGGGGTTGCGAGAGGCGCGCGCATCTCGCGTGTTGATGCCTACATGAGCGGCCTGTTCCGACGCAACCGACCCCCGCGCGCCGCCGCCGACGAGGAGACCGGGGCCGAGCCCGCTTCCCTCTCCGAGCCGGCGGCCGCCGACGCGCCCGCCGCCCACGAGGCGAGCGGTGACGCGCCCGTGGTCGAGCACATCCGCGACATCCCGGCGGGCGTCGACCCCGACGAGATCCTCGACGACCGCCCGACCAGCCAGCGGCGCTCCAAGCTCCGCCGGCGCGCCCGGCTGCTGCACAAGATCCGCGAGCTGCTGCTGCGCGACCTCGGCGGCCTCGTGCACGAGATCCACCGGCTGTCGGACACGCAGAGCACGACGACCGAGGACCGCTCACGGCACGAGGCGCTCGTGCAGACCAAGCTCGAGCGCCTGGACCGCGTCGAGGCCGAGATCCGCGACCTGCACGCGCTGCTCGAGCAGCCGCCCGGGCCGGTGGAGCTGCGCGAGCCCGGCATCGGCGGGACCTGCCCCGCCTGCGGCGAGCTGTTCGGCAGCGACGCGCGCTTCTGCTCGAGCTGCGGGATGCCGCTCACCCGCGGCGCGCACCGCCGGCTCGAGGCCATGGAGGCCCCCGAGCAGCCGCAGAGGGAGAGCTTCCCGAAGCGGCTGTTCGGCCGCCGCCCGCAGGCGGAGGACGAGGGGGCGCAGCAAGGCGAAGAACGAGGGGACGGCGGACGACGGCGCGCGCGAGGCGGACGCCGACGACGACGCGCGCCACAACGAGGCACACGAGCACGATCGCCCCTCCGCCGAGCCCACCCCGAACGGCGTCCCGGCCGACCCCGACCAGCAGCCCACCGCCGCCCAGGAGCCGGTCCGCTCGGGCGAGCGCCGGGCATGAGCACGGTCGAGAGCCCGACTCCCACCCCGGCCCCGGCGCCGGAGCCGGAGCCGCGCACCTGCCCGCGGTGCGGCGCGCCGCTCGTCCCCGGCCAGGAGTGGTGCCTGAGCTGCGGCGCCGACACCCGCTCCCAGATCGCCGGCACCCCGCGCTGGCGCGGGCCGATCGCGATCGCCGCCGTGCTCGGGACGCTGATCGTGGCCGGCCTCGTGCTCGCCTTCCTCGAGCTGTCCGACGGCGGCGAGCCGGTCGCGAGAGCGCCTACGCCGTCACCCGCGCCGGTCGAGCCCGGCCCGGGTGCGTCGGGGTCGCCGGCGCCGTCACCGACCCCGTCCCCCGGCGCGGAGGTGTCGCCCACCCCCGGCGCCGAGGAGTCGCCCGCGCCCGGCGCGGAGGCCTCGCCGACGCCCAGTCCCGGCGCGGAGGAGACCCCCGCGCCCGGCGCGACCGCCACCCCCGGCGGCTCGTCCCAGGTCGGCGAGTGGCCCGAGGGCGAGACGGCCTACACCGTCATCGTGCGCTCGTCGGAGAGCCGCTCGGCCGCCGAGCGCACCGCCGAGGACCTCGCGAGCCAGGGCAAGGACGCCGGGGTCCTGCGCTCCGACGACTTCAGCTCGCTGAAGCCCGGCTACTGGGTGGCGTTCGTCGGCCAGTACGACAGTGCGAGCGAGGCGCGGACCCAGGCCGAGTCCATCGGCGGCGGGGCCTACGCGCGCCACGTGGTCCCCGGGTAGCGGCTCAGCCGACGGCGCCCGCGAGCGACGGCCAGTACCGCTCGAGCCGCCGCGCCGCGTCGGCGGCCAGCGGATGCACCCGCACGTCCTCCGCGTCGACCGACGACCCGGCGTAGCCGCCGAGCACGGGCAGCAGCGCGGCGACCGAGGCCGCCAGGGCCTCCACCGCGTAGCCGCCCTCGAGCACCGCCCCGACGGGCGCGCCGACCTCGTCGCAGGCCCGCCGCAGGGACGCGGTCATCCCGGCGTAGCCCGCCTCGGTCACCTGACAGCCCGCCAGCGGGTCGGCGCGGTGGGCGTCGAAGCCCGCGGAGACGAGCACGAGCTGCGGCTCCCAGGCGCGCACCAGCGTGCAGGCGACGTGCTCGACGAGCGAGCGGTACGCGTCGTCCCCCGTCCCGCCGGGCACCGGCACGTTGACCGTGAACCCCTCGCCGGCGCCCGAGCCGACGTCGCTCGGCGGCCCCGTGCCGGGATACAGCGGCCACTGGTGGATCGACATGTACAGGACGTCCTCGTCGTCGTGGAAGATGTCGTTCGTCCCGTTGCCGTGGTGGACGTCCCAGTCGAGGATCATCACGCGCTCGAGGCCGTGGACGATCGTGGCGTGGCGCGCCGCGACCGCCGCGCTGTTGAAGAAGCAGAAGCCCATCGCCCGCTCGCGCTCGGCGTGATGGCCGGGCGGGCGCAGCCCCGAGAAGCCCGCGGTGGCCTCGCCGGACACGAGCGCGTCGACCAGCGCGACCGCCCCGCCGGCGGCGTGGACGATGGTCTCCCAGGTGTCGGCCACCGCCGCGGTGTCGAGGTCGATCTGGCCGCCGCCCCCGGCGCACACCTCCTCGATGAACGCGACGTGCGACTCCGGGTGCACCTGCCGCAGCTGCTCGCGCTCGACGGCCGGCGCCTCCGCCACGTTCCAGCCGAACCAGTCCTGCCGGGACAGCACGGCCTCGAGCGCCTTGATCCGCTCGGGGCGCTCGGGGTGGCCGGGGATCACATGGCCGAACGACGAGTCGTGGCGCAGCCAGAGCGGCGCGGGAGAGGGGGCAGCCATCCCGGGTACCGTAGCCCGTCGTGCCCGGTGAGCGCTCAGCGGACCTCGTGGTCGTCGGAGCGGGTGCCGCCGGACTGTTCGCCGCGCTGTGCGCCGCCGCCGAGGGCGCGCGGGTGGCCCTGATCTCGGCCCGGCCGCTCGCCGAGACGGCGTCCTACTGGGCCCAGGGCGGCCTCGCCGCCGCGCTGGCGGTCGACGACTCGCCGGCACTGCACCTCGAGGACACGCTCGCCGCCGGCCGCGGCCTCGTGCGCCGCTCGGCGGCGGAGGTGCTGTGCGCCGAGGCGCCGGAGCGCTTCCACGACCTCGAGCGGCTCGGGGTGCGCTTCGACGCCGACCGCCACGGGCGGCTCGCGCTCGGGCTGGAGGGCGGCCATCGCGTCCGGCGCGTCGCGCACGCCGGCGGCAGCGCCACGGGCCGGCGCATCCTGCGCGAGCTCTCGGCGGACGTCGCGAGCCACGACGCCGTCGAGGTCCTGGAGGGCCGCCGGGCGACCGCGCTGCTCCTGGCCGACGGCCGCTGCGCGGGCGTCGAGATCGACGCCGGCGAGCGGCGGCTCGCGCGCGCGGTCGTGCTCGCCACCGGCGGCGCCGCGGCGCTGTGGTCGCGCACCACCAACCCGCCGGGCTCCTACGGCTCCGGGCTCCTGCTCGCCCGCGCCGCCGGCGCGGTGCTCGCCGACCTCGAGTTCGTCCAGTTCCACCCCACGGCGGTGACGGGCGTCAAGGGCCGTGAGGGCTTCCTCATCTCCGAGGCGGTGCGCGGCGAGGGCGCCACGCTGCACGACGGCAGCGGCGAGCGCTTCACCGACGAGCTGCGCCCCCGCGACGAGGTCGCCCGCGCGATCGTCGCCACCATGCGGTCGCGGGGGGAGCCGTGCGTCTGGCTCGACATGCGGGCCGTCGACCCGGGCCGCTTCCCGAACGTCGTCGCGGCGCTGCGCGAGGCGGGCCTCGATCCGGCGCGCGAGCGCGTCCCCGTCGCGCCCGCGAGCCACTACGTCATGGGCGGCATCGCGTGCGACCTCCACGGGCGCACGGCGGTCGGCGGCCTGCTCGCGATCGGCGAGTGCGCCTGCACGGGCCTGCACGGCGCCAACCGCCTGGCCTCGAACTCGCTCTCGGAGTGCTTCGTGTTCGGGCGCCGGGCCGCGCTGTCCGGCCTCGGCGAGCCGGCACCCGCACACCGCGCCGCCCCCGCCGGCGACCCGCCGTCACCACCGAGCCGGACCACCCGCGAGGCGACCTGGCAGCACGCCGGTCTCGAGCGCGACGCCGAGGGCCTCGAGCGGCTGCTCGGCGACCTCCACCCGCTCGCGCGGCTCGTGGCCGCCTCCGCCCTCGCCCGGTGCGAGAGCCGCGGAGCCCACCAGCGGACCGACTTCCCGGCACCCGATCCGGCCCTCGACGACCGCCATTCGGTGGTCTCGCCCGACGGCGTGGTCAGCGTCGAAACATGGACCTAGGGAACATTCCCAGACCGGTGAAGGCTTAATACGAAGTTAATAGAGCGGGCGTTCCTGCGTACACAACGCAATCGCAAGCTTTCGCTGGATCTGCGGGAGATCCGCGGGAGCTTTGAGTTCAGGGGAAGGGACGTCGAGATGTATCGATTCAGCCGGACGATCTACCGGGAGCTGGCGCCGCAGATCCTCGACCAGCGGGTGTGCCCCTCGGGCCCAGGCAACCATGAACGCGTCCTGCAGTCATGCGAGGAGGCGGTACGCCGGCTCGCCACGGACCGCCACTACTTCGCCCGGCCCTCGCGGACGCTGTTCAACGACATCCGGATCTTCTTCCCGATGTCGGCGCAGCACCGGGTCTACACGGTCGTCGATCGCTACATGACCTTCGCCCGGGAGTACCTCGCGACGCAGCCCCAGGGCGGCTACGACCTCGCCGGCAACCGCCTCGAGTGCCGCGCCACGACCCGTCGCGGCAGCCCGTGCCGCCGCATACCGCTCCCCCGCAACGGCTACTGCCCGTCGCACCAGCACCTCGCGGACAGCGAGGAAGTCGTGCTGGCCGCCTGAGCGCGGCCGTCCCAGGAGCGCGGCGCCCCGGGCGGGCGCCGCCCGGTCAGCGAAGGCACGACTCGGCGCTGCGCGCGACCTTGCGGGCCGGAATCGGCGTGCTCACGATCGCTCAAAAACCGCGAAATTGGCGATTTCCAGGCATGTTATGAGAATTCCGGACTTTGTGCATAGTATGTGACTCGCCCCATGGGTGGTCACCGCGAGTTCGTTCTCACTCGCCGGTTCGCAACAGGTTTGCGTACGGGGCTTTGTTGGTACGTATTTCCCCTCTCTACTCGCATCTCTATGCCAATCGCTTTCAAGGAATGGGCTGTCACTGTGCGCGCGCTCGCCGAGGGCGAGCAGCTCGTGACGCTTCGCAAGGGCGGGATCCGGGAGCCCGAAAAGCACTTCAGCCTCGAGCACGACCGGTTCTTCCTCTACCCGACGTTCGATCATCAGCGGACCGACCTGGTCCGTGAGTCCCACCAGCCGGAGCTGCGGCGCGCGCTCGAGGAGGGCGTGTGGCCCGACGGCGAGCCGCCGGTGCAGTCGATGTACGTCGACGGCGGCATCGCGCAGCCCGACCGGGTGCGCATCCGGGCGTGGGCCGAGGTCGCCGGCTCCTGGACGGTCACCGACCGCCGTGCCATCGACGGACTCTCCCCGTTCTACGTGTGGACCACGGACTACGCGGAGAAGCGCCTCGCCTGGAAGCGCCGCCATCCGCTGCACGTGCTGCTGCTGCGCACGTATCGGATCCCGCGTCCGGTGACCGTCAAGGTCCGCGACGACTACGGGGGCTGCCGGTCCTGGCTGGAGATCACCCGCGACCTGCCCTTCGAGGGCACGCCGGTGCTCTCCGACGAGGAGTTCGAGCGGGCCTCGGAGGAGATCGTCGGGATCGTCGACTCGAACGGGGTTCCCGCCTTCGCCTAGGAGCAGCGCGTCCGCGGGCTCTAGCCGGCCCGCGACGCGCCCGCCCCGCGCGGCGGAGAGAATCGGCCCGGGATGACCTGGGTCGAGTCCACCTCCGAGACGTTCACCGCCCGCCACGACGCCCGCGACGGCGCGGACGCCGAGCGGGTCCTCGCCCAGCTCGAGCACGCGCGGCGCACCCTGGAGCGCCGCTTCTCCGCGCGGCTCGGCGACCTGGCCGTCGTCCTGCACGGGTCGACCGCCCAGCTCGATGCCGCCCAGCCGTGGCTGCCGGTCCAGCGGGCGCTCACCGCCCCGGCCGGGCGGCGCTACCTCGTCGGCTGGACCGACCTCGGCACGCTGCACGTCCTGTGCCCGCGGGTGCTGGCCCAGCGGGCCTCCAACGTGGAGGGCTCGCTGGAGATGCTGATGCTCGCGCCATCGGCGCTGCTCGCCCGCCTGACGGTCGGCGCGAGCCGCCCGGGCTTCCCCCCGCCCTTCAGCCCGCGGCGCTTCCGGCGCTACCTGAGCCGGCTGTGGCTGATCGAGGGCGCCGCGCAGTACTTCTCGGGGCAGACGCGCCACCTGCGCCCGGTCGTGGCCGGCCGCCTCCGCGACGGCCCGCCGCCGAGCTTCCCGCCCGGGCGCCGCGACGCCGCGCTGCTGGGCGGCACGGTCTTCGACCTGCTGGCGCGGGAGGAGGGCGAGGACGCGTGCGTCCGCCTGGCGAGCGGCCCGTCGCCGGGCGGCGAGGCGCAGGCTCTGGAGCGCGCCTTTCCCGGCCGCGCGATCCGGCACACCGAGGCGGCATGGCGCTCGCACCTGGCGCGGCTGGCTGCGGGCGCGCCCGAGATCTCCGCGCGGCCGGTCCGGGAGGCGCGGCCGCGCGCCTGAGCGCCCCTCACACGCCCGCCAGGCGCTCCGCGATCCGGTCGAAGAAGACCCCCCACCCCTGGGCGGCGCGCTCGTACTGCTTGGCCGCCATGTGGCCGCGCTGCTCGAAGCGCATCTCGGTGCGCCCGTCGCCGAGGTCGACGAGCACCACGATCACGAGCTCGTAGCGGTCGTCGCCGGGCTGGTCGGAGACCGTGAACACGAGCCGCGCGGGCGTGTCGACCTCGTGGTAGCTGCCCTTCCAGTCGATCCGGCGGCGCTCGGCCCCGCTGAACATCGTGGCGCGCCACAGGCCGCCCGGCCTGACGTCCATCGCGACCGTCGAGAGCGGCACGTCCGAGTCGGGACCGCCGAACCAGTCGGCGAAGCGCGCGGGCTCCGTCCACTCGGCCCACACGCGCTCGCGCGGCGCGTCGAACACGCGCGTCATCGTGATGCCCGGCGGCTCGCTCACCCTCCGTCCTCCCCCTCGCCGGCGCGCAGGCGCGCCTCGAGGCTGTCGAAGCTCGCCTCCCAGAAGCGACGGTAGCGCCCGAGCCACTCGGCCGCGTCCTTCATCGGCGCGCCCGCCAGCCGCGACGGGCGGCGCTGCGCGTCGCGGCCGCGCTCGATGAGCCCGGCGCGCTCGAGCACCTTGAGGTGCTGCGAGACCGCCTGGACGCTGATGGGGAAGCCCTCCGCGAGCTCGCCGACGGTGGCCTCGCCCTCCGTCAGCCGGGACAGGATCTCCCGCCGCGTCGGATCCGCGAGCGCCGCGAAGGTGCTGCTGAGCTGGTCGACCGCCACCCTCTATTCAGTCGATAGCTTGATAAAGAACTCGCTTGAGTATGATACCCGGACACGAGGACCCCATCACAGGAGGACCACCCATGGGACGGATCGTCGTAACCGAGTTCGTGTCGCTCGACGGCGTGATGGAGGACCCGGGCGGGGCCGAGAAGTTCAAGTACGGCGGCTGGAGCTTCGAGTACAGCCGCGGCGAGGACGGCGACCGGTTCAAGGTCGACGAGACCATGGGGTCCGACGCGCTGCTGCTGGGCCGCCGCACCTACGAGGGGTTCGCCGACGCATGGCCCTCGCGCGACGGCGAGTTCGCCGACAAGTTCAACTCGATGCCGAAGTACGTCGTCTCCTCCACGCTCGAGAACCCGACCTGGGCCAACACGACGGTGCTCGACGGCGACGTCGCGAGCGCGGTCGCGAAGGTCAGGGACGAACACGACGGCAACATCGTCGTGCACGGCAGCGCGCAGCTCGCGCAGGCGCTGCTCGACCAGGGGCTCGTCGACGAGCTGCGGCTGATGGTCTTCCCGGTCGTGCTCGGCAGCGGGAAGCGGATCTTCGGCGAGACGGGCGACAAGAAGCCCCTGCGCCTCACCGACTCGCGGACGGTCGGCGACGGCGTCGCCATCCTCGTCTACGAGCGGGCCTAGCCGAACACCGCAGACAGCGTGCCCGCCGCGCGCGACGACGAGCACCGCCGGCGAGGCTGCGAGCGCCCGCGTCCACGTGGCGCGGCCGCTCGCCGTCGCCCCAGGACCGATCCTGCGAGATGGTGACGCCGACGACGAAGAAGGCCCGCGGGCGCGGGCCTTCTCTCGGCGTCGGACGGCCCTACGCGGTCACGCCTCGACGAGCGCGCCCGTCTTGTGTACGACGACCTCGCCGCCGGTGATCATCGGCGCATTCGGGATTGCCGACTCCAGCTTCTCCTCGCGCACCCAGTCGGACGCGACGCGGGTCGACTCGTCGGCCTGCGCCGATGTCTCGAAGAAGCCGACGGAGCTCACGACGCCGTTGCCGGCATCGATGAGGTGATAGCCGCTGAAGCCCGGCAGTTCGCTCAGGCGCGGCGCGAGGCCCTCGTCGACCTTCTTGACGAGCTCTGCGACGCGGCTCTGGTCGATCGCCTCGTAGCGTCGGATGGTGGCATACATGTGAATGGTCCCAACTGTTGTTGAGCGTGGAGGCCTCGATTGAGGCCTCCTGATGCGCTCGGGGCCCGGAGGTGACGTCGAAGGGAGCTTGGGAGCTCGACGACGTCGGCAGGGGGCCGCGCGCACGACGGACACTACCATGTTTCTGAATGACGTTTCATTACGTTGCTACGTTCCTTGACGTCATCCCCGTAGGAGACTGACCACGTCCCCATTCTCGGTCACCGTGCAGAACGTCCCGGATCGCGAGCTCGGCCCGCTGTTGACCCAGCTCTCGGAGGCGGGCTTTGACAATCCGATCATCGAGTCGGTCGGCGCGCATGGTGCTTCCGCCAGAGCGGCTGCTCGCGGTCGCGGGGCCGTGGACCTCCCCGAGGACTGGCGCCTGGTACGAGAGCGGCAGGGCGAGTCATACCGGTGGCCGAAGCGGCGCGATCGCTACGCGCCGTACCGCGTGTTCATGGGCACGACGCGCGCCGAAGGCGCCCTTCAGGTCGGGCTTGGCGAGACGATCCGCGAGAACGCCTGGGGACGCGACCGGAAGTACGTCGTCGCCTTCCTGAGCGGCGGATCCCCACAGGAGCCGCTCGTCGAGTTCGTCGCAGCCGACGACTACGAGCAGACACGCGAGCTCGTCGCCGTCATCCGCGGCAGCGACGGCGGGCGGCGGATGTATGGCGCCGGTGACACCCTCCCCGCGGTCTACGCCGACCGCTTCCGAACCCAGCTCTACAACGAGCGGATCATCTATCCGGGCGTCTGGAACAAGCTCGTCGTCGTCGCCGGCGAGGACGACGCCGAGACGATGCTCAACCATGCCCTGATCCAGAGCCGGCGGCGCTACCGGACCTAGCATCCGCCGCCGGACGGGCGAGCGCCTCGCGAGGAGTACGCTCACGACGAGCATGCTCCCACCCCAACTACCGGAAGAGGGTGCGTCGTGCCCGAGTTCGAGGATTCATCCGATGCGACCCATGACCGCGTGCTGAACCCCGCGAGGTCGTCGGCGGAGGCGCGCAGCTCGGTCCGACGATCACGGCGACGCTCGAGGATGGCCCGCTGGAAGGCAGCAACATCGAGGCGGAGGTGGTCGAAGGTCGCCCGCCGAAGACGATCGACGTGCCCGCCGACGACGGGAGCACGTGCCGCTACTGCCTCGAGGGCTGGGTCCAGGAGGGTCGGTTCGCGGCGTACACGTTTCTGTACCGCGTCTAGTGGCCGCCCTCGGCGGCGAGCCGGATCTCGATCCAGGCTCAGCCGAAGACCGCGGAGAGCACGCCCGCCGCGACCATCGCGACGACGAGCACCGCCAGCGCGACCGCGAGCGCCCGCGTCCACGTGGCGCGGCCGCTCGCCGTCGCGGCCACCTCGGGCACCGCCCCGAGGCCGAGCACGTCGCGCGCGGCCGCCTCCCCCGAGGCCGGGACGAGGATGTCGCGCGGGCCCGCGGCGAGGAAGTCCGGCACGTCGAAGCCGCGCGTGCGCCGCGTCATGGACGGGATGCCCTCCTCGAGCAGCATCCCCTGGAGCAGCTCGGCCTCGGCCTGATGGCGGGCGGCCGCCACGCGGACGAGGCGGCCCTCGCCGTACTGCGGCTTGATCTTGCGGGCGCGCTCGCGGGCCTCGCCGATCGGCCGCGGGGCGGCGGCGGCCGGCCCGTGGACGAGCGGGGTCCCGCAGCGCGGGCAGAATCGCTCGGTCGGCGGCGCGGTGGCGTGGCAGGAGACGCAGAGCAGCGGCTCGGCGGCCGCCTCAGGCTCCCGGCGCCTCATCGACCTGCAGCTCCGCCTCGGACACCTGGCCGTCGATGATGCGCCAGGCGCGCACGTCGGCCTCGTCCCCCTGCAGCCCGACGATCAGGTACAGCGACTCGGGATAGAAGGCGAGGTTGATGTCGGTCTGCGACGGGACCGGCGCCGACCGGGTGTGCGAGTGGTAGATGGCCCCGAGGTGCTGCCCGGCGTCCTCGATCGCGGACTGGATCCTGTACTGCTCCATCCCGTCGATCTCGTAGCGCAGCGGGCTCGCGGCGGCGTTGCGCGCACGGTGCACGGCGACGGCCACGCCGTCGCTCGAGGCGATCATGCCGACGCACTCGTTCGGCGCCTCGGCACGGGCGTGCGCGACGATCTCGTCGATCAGGCTGCGGGCGATCCGCATCGGCCGTGCCGGTCAGCCGTGGTGCCCGGGTCCGCCGGATCCCGCCGCGACGGGCGGGACCCTGTCGGGGAGGCGGCTACTTGGCCTCCTTGGACTCCAGCCGGGTCACGTCGTCGTCCTCGTCGTCGCGGTCCCCGGAGATCGAGTCCTTGAACTCCCGCATGCCCTTGCCGATCGAGCGGCCGACCTCGGGCAGGCGCTTGGGGCCGAGGACGAGCAGGGCGATCACGAGCACGATCACGAGCTCCATCGGTCCGATTCCGTTGAAAGGCATCTGCGTCCCTCCGCGTGGCGGTGTGTTCGTGGCGAGCGCCCTGGCTGAGGGTACAGTGCCCGAGGCGGCGCCTTACCACCAGATCGTGGAATCCAGGTCCTCGATCTCCTCGACCGGGCGCGTGTAGATGCCCGAGGAGAGGTACTTCCAGCCGTCATCGCAGACGATGAAGACGATGTTGCCCTCGTCGGTCTCGCCGGCGATGCGCGAGGCGATCGCCGCGATGGCGCCCGAGGAGACGCCGGCGAAGATGCCCTCCTCGTCGAGCAGCCGGCGCGTCCAGACGACGGCGTCGTGGTTGGTGACGAAGATCTTGCGGTCCAGCAGGGACAGGTCGATGATCGGCGGGATGAAGCCGTCGTCCAGGGAGCGCAGGCCCTGGACGGGCTCGCCCTGCATCGGCTCGGCGGCGACGATCTTCACGCTGTCGCCGAGCTCCTCGCGCAGGCGCCGGCCGTTGCCCATCAGCGTCCCGCCGGTGCCGAGGCCGGCCACGAAGGCCGTGACCTCGTCGAGCTCCTCGAGGATCTCCGGGGCCGTGCCGTTGTAGTGCGCGAGCGGGTTGGCCGGGTTGCCGTACTGGTAGGGCATGTAGTAGCGCGAGTTCGAGCCGGCCATCTCGAGCGCCTTCTCGACCGCCCCGTTGGAGCCCTTGGCTCCCTCGGAGTAGGTGATCTTGGCGCCGTACATCTCGAGCAGCTGCGTGCGCTCGGGCGTCACGTTGTCGGGCATCACGACCTCGACCGGATAACCCTTGCGCGAGCAGATCATGGCCAGCGAGATCCCGGTGTTGCCCGAGGTGGGCTCGAGGATCGTCTGGCCGGGCTCGATCGCGCCGCGCTCTTCGGCGTCCTCGATGAGGGAGCGCGCGACGCGGTCCTTCACCGACCCGGTCGGGTTGTGGGACTCGAGCTTGGCCCAGATGCGCACGCCCGGCTTGGGCGACAGGCGCTTGAGCTCGACGAGGGGGGTGTTGCCGATGGCCTGGACGATGTCGCCGTAGCGACCGCCGCACGGCCTGTTCTCCAGGCGAGTGGACATCACTTCAAAAAGAATAGCGCCGCGCGGCGGCGCGGCGGCTCAGCCGGGCGCGATCGCCACCGGTGCGCCGGTGTCGGCCGCGCGGTAGAGCGCCGCGATCGCGCGCGCCTGGCCGAGCGCGTCGGCGCGCCCGAGGAGCGGCGGGGCCTCCCCGCGGACCGCGCGCGCGAAGTCCGCGAGCTCGCAGCCGTAGGGGTTGGCCCGCTCGGCCTCCACGTGCTCGACCGCGCCGTCCCGGTGCAGCTCGATCACCGGCTCGAGGCTGTGCCAGGGGTCGTCGAGGAACAGCGAGCCGGCGTCCCCGATCGCCTCGAGCTCGTCGCGGCCGCCGACCGTGAAGGCGCAGTCGAACTGCGCGAGGACCTCTCCCGGGAAGCGCAGCGTGCCGGCGAAGGCGATGTCGACCCCGGCGCCGCCGACCACCTGCTCGCCGTAGGCGCGCTCCGGCTCGGCGCCGGCGAGCAGGCGGGCACCGCTCACGCAGTAGCAGCCCACGTCCATGAGCGCGCCGCCCTCGAGGTCTCCGGCCATGCGCACGTTGCCGTGGTCGGAGAGCGGGAACGAGAACACGCCGCGGACGAGCCGCAGGGTGCCGATCGCCCCCTCCTCGACCAGCGTCCGCAGGCGCCGGGCCTGCGGATGGTGGCGCCACATGAACGCCTCGGCGAGCTGGAGCCCGCGGGCCTCGGCGGCGTCGAACGCCGCCTCGGCCTCCTCGGGCCGCCGCGTGAGCGGCTTCTCGCACAGGACGTGCTTCCCGGCCGCGAGCGCCAGCAGCGACCACGGCACGTGCAGGGCGTTGGGCAGCGAGATGTACACGGCGTCGACCCCGGGGTCCTCGAGCAGTGCCTCGTAGGAGCCGTGCGCGCGCTCGATCCCGCGCTCGTCCGCCCACGCCCGGGCGCGGTCGCCGTCCCGCGAGGCGACCGCCACCACCTCGGCCTCGTCCGTGCTGCGCGCCCCGGCGAGCAGCTTGTCGTTGATCCGGGCCGTCGACAGCAGACCCCAGCGAAGCGCCATATGCGCGGCCGGCCCGCTCACGCTCTGCCGGACTGCTCGCGCCCCCGCCGCGAGATGGAGTCGACGGTCACGGCGAGCAGCAGCACAACGCCGGTCACCACGAACTTCGTCCCCGACGAGAGGCCGAGGAGGCCGAGCCCGTTGTCGATCGAGCCGATCACCAGCGCGCCGAGCAGCGCGCTCTTGATGTGGCCGCGGCCGCCGAACAGGCTCGTGCCGCCGATCACCGCGGCGGCGATCGAGTACAGCAGGATCGAGCCGCCGCCGGCGTTGGTGTCCACCGAGCGCAGGCGTGACGCGAGGATGATGCCGCCGACGGCCGCCATCAGCGAGCAGATCGCGAAGCACACGATCTTCACCCGGTCGTTGGAGATGCCCGCCCGCCGGCTGGCCTCGGCGTTGCCGCCCAGCGCGTAGACGTGGCGGCCGAAGCGCAGGCGGCGCAGCACGAAGCTCCAGAACACGACCAGCACGCCCACGATCACCCCGACGTAGGGGATCCCGCGATCCTGGTTGGCGACCGCGGTGACGATCCCGAGCGCCAGCAGCAGGCCGCCGACCCGCAGCGCCACCAGCAGCATCGGCTCGGGGATCAGGCCGGCCTTCTTGCGGCTGCGCACGCGCTGGACGAGCACACCGGCGTAGAGCGCGGTGCATGCGAGCACGAGGATCCACGACATCGTCGCGGGGATGAAGTCGTTCGCGAGGCCGATCACGAAGTCGTTCTGCAGGATCACCGTGCCGCGGTTGCCGATCAGCAGCAGCACGACGCCGTTCCAGGCGAGCAGGCCGGCCAGCGTGACGACGAACGAAGGTATGCCGATCTTGGTGATGATCAGGCCGTGGAGGGTGCCGATCGCCGCGCCCGCGCCGAGGGCCAGGCCGAGGGCCAGCCAGGTGGGCAGCTCGTTGCCGTCGGGGGTGAGCAGGATCGCCGCCAGCACCCCGGCGACGCCGCTGACGAAGCCGACCGAGAGGTCGATCTCGCCGAGCAGCAGGACGAACACGATGCCCATCGCGATGATCGCGAAGGCCGCCGACTGCACGATCAGGTTGACGAAGTTGCCCGCCGTCAGGTACGCGCTGTTCTGGCTCTGGAAGATGATCGCGATGACGATCAGGCCGACGATGATCGGCAGCGACCCGAGGTCGCCGCCGCGGACGCCGGCCCACCAGCGGCGCACGTAGGCGCCGAGGGTCTCGGTGGCGGGCGCGCTGGGCGGGACGACGGGGGGTTCGGCGATCGCGCTCATCTAGGCCACCGCCTCCTCTGTCGCGCCGGGGACCTTCGTGAGCTGGCCGGCGGTGATCGCCTCGACGACCTGCTGCTGGTTGGTCTCCTTGCGCTTGTACTCCGCGACGTTCTGGCCCAGGCGCAGGACCGTGATGTCGTCGGCCACCTCGAAGATGTCGTGGAGGTTGTGGGAGATGAGGATCACCGCGAGGCCCTGCTCCCCCAGCCGCTTGACGAGCTCGAGCACCTGACGGGTCTGGGCCACGCCGAGGGCGGCGGTCGGCTCGTCGAGGATCACCACGCGGGAGTTCCACATGACGGCCTTGGCCACCGCGACCGACTGGCGCTGCCCGCCCGAGAGGCCCGCGACGGTCTGGCGTACCGAGCGGATGGTGGTCACGCTCAGGCTCTTGAGCGTCTCCTGGGCGCGCGCCTCCATCGCGGTCTCGTCGAGGCGCCGGAAGCTCGTCGTCTGCTCGCGCCCGAGGAACATGTTCCCGACGACGTCGAGGTTGTCGGCGAGCGCGAGGTCCTGGTAGACGATCTCGATGCCCAGCCGGGCGGCGTCCTTCGGGCCGTGGACCCTCACGGGCTCACCGTCGAAGCGGACCTCGCCCGTGTCGATGGGGTAGATGCCGGCGATGCACTTGATCAGCGTGGACTTCCCGGCGCCGTTGTCGCCGACGAGCGCCATGACCTGGCCGGCGGCCACGTGGAAGTCCACCTCGAAGAGGGCCTGGACCGCGCCGAATCTCTTGGAGACCCCGCGCAGCTCGAGGACCGGCGAGTCGGACACTTTCGTTCTCTCCCTCCTCCACAGTGCGCTCCGGAGCGCCGACCCCGGCGCCCCGGACCGCGTGTACGAAAGGGCCTAGAGGCCCAGCTTCTCACAGTCGGCGGCCAGCTTGCCCGCGCAGATCTCCTCCTGCTTGGGGAAGTCCGGCTCGCCCAGGTAGTCCTTGATGTTGTCCTTGGTCACCGCGACCGGATCGAGGAAGACCGACGGCACCTGCTTCTTGCCGTTGTCGATCTTGTCCGGCGCCGACGGGGACTCGCCCTTGGCCAGCGCGATGGCCAGCTTGGCGGCCGCGTCGGCCTCCTTCTTGATCGCCTTGTAGACGGTCATGCACTGGTCGCCGGCGACGATGTTCTGGACACCCTGCAGCGTGGCGTCCTGGCCCGTCACCGGGATCTGGTCGAGCTTGCGCTGCTTGAGCGCCGAGATCGCCGCGTTGCCGAGGCCGTCGTTCGCCGCCAGCACGCCGTCGACCTGGTTGTTCGACTTCTGCAGCATCTGCTCGAAGATGGTCAGCGCCTTCTGGTTGTCCCAGTCGGGCACGGACTGGTCGGCGACCTCGGACCACTCGCCCGACTTGAACTTCGGGTCGATGACCGAGTCGTAGCCGTTCTTGAACAGCGTCGCGTTGTTGTCCGTCGGCGAGCCGTTGAGGACGGCGACGGCGGGCTTGCTCTCACCCTGCAAGCACTTCGTCAGGCCCTCGCCCTGGAGCTTGCCGACCTTCTCGTTGTCGAAGGAGACGTAGTAGTCGGAGTCTCCGTCGAGCGTCAGGCGGTCGTAGTCGATCACCTTGACGCCGCGCGACTTGGCGTTGGCCGCGATGGCCGCGCCGGACCCGGAGTCGAGGTTGACGAGCAGCAGCACCTTGGCGCCGTTGGTGATCGCCTGCTCGGCCTGCTGCTGCTGGGTGGACTTGTCGCCCTCGGCATTCTGGATCTCCACCGGCACGCCGGCGGCGTCGAAGGCCTTCTTGAGGAACGGGCGGTCGACGGTCTCCCAGCGGACCGACGACTTCGAGTCCGGCAGCAGCACCGCGACCTTCCCGGGCTTCTCACCGCCACTCGAGCCACCCGAGCTGCTCGAGCTCTCGTCGTCGCCGCCGCAGGCGGCCACGCCGAGCGCGAGCAGCGCAGCGGCCGCGCACGCTCCCGCGCGCGGCACGAGGCTCCTCCTCCTCCTCATCGCGTTGGACACGGACTCCCTCCTGGTGGTTTGGGGTGTTGGACGGTTCATGGCACGCCCGCCTCGGCGGCGAGCCGCGTCGAGAGCTGATCGGACTCGGAGACCACGAGCGCGACGGCGCCGAGGACCTCGGCGCGCTCCCCCAGCGCGCCGGGCACGATCTCCAGCGCCTCCGCGGCGGCCGGCAGCGCCCAGCGGTTGACGGACTCGCGGACGCCGTGGAGCAGCAGCTCGCCGGCCAGGGCCAGCTCGCCGCCGACGACGAGCAGGCTCGGGTTGAGCACGTTGCAGAGCGGGGCCACCGCGGAGCCGACCGCGCGCCCCGCGTCGGCGATCACGCGGGCGCAGCCGTGGTCCCCGGCGAGGGCCAGGCGCAGCATCTCGCGCACCGTGAGCCCGTCGCCGTGGCTGCGGCGCAGCAGCTCGACCAGCGCGGGGCCGGCGGCGGCGGTCTCGAGGCAGCCGCGGTTGCCGCAGCGGCACACGGGGCCGTCGGGGTCGACGAGCACGTGGCCGAGCTCGCCCGCCAGGCCGGCGCTGCCGCGGTAGAGGCGGCCGTGGAGGATCAGCCCGGCGCCGATGCCCGAGGAGAGCATCACGTAGACGAAGTCCTCGGCGCCGCGACCGGCGCCGTAGGCGGCCTCGGCGAGCGCGCCGAGGTTCGCGTCGTTGTCGACCAGCACCGGGACGTCGAGGCGCCGCCGCAGCTCCTCCACCGCGCGGACGCCGACCCAGCCCGGCAGGATCGCGGAGGAGCCCACGATGCCCGTCTCGCGGTCGATCGGCGCCGGCAGGCCGACGCCCGCGCCGATCACGCGCATGCGGTCGACGCCCGCCTCCTCGAGCGCGCCCTCGATGAGCGCGGCGGCGGCGTCGAGGCCTTCCTCCGCCTCGTGGTCGATGTCGAGCTCGCGGGTGCCCTCGGCGAGCACGCGCGCGGACAGGTCGGCGACCGCCACCCGCAGCGAGCGGTGGTCGAAGTTGATCCCGAGCGCGACGCCCGCCGACGTGTCGAACGACAGCAGGATGGGCGGGCGGCCGCCCTGCGAGCGCCGCCCTGCGCCCTCTTCGCGCTCGACCACGAGGCCGGACGCCTGCAGGTCGGCGACCAGGCTCGAGACGGTGGAGCGCGACAGCCCGGTCCGCCGGGCGATCTCCGCGCGCGAGATCGTGCCGTGGTCGCGCAGGGTGCCGATGACGCGCAGGCGGTTCAGACGCCGCAGCGATTCGAGCGACCCCATGGACCCGGACGTCATGGATGCGACTCTGCCCAGGTCCGCGCGGTTTTGTCAACGACCCGAACGAACCTCGGTGTCTGTTAGTCCGCGAGCAGGACAAACCGACCCGGGAGGGCGTTCGGCGCCGGAGGCGCGGTCAGCGCGGCATGTGCTGCTCGGTGCCCTCGGGAGCGCCCTCGGTGGCGCCCGGGGCGGGGTTCCGCTTGAACGTCCCGGCGAACCAGTCCGTGCCCTGCCCCTCGGCCTCCCAGCCGGCGCGGGTGAGGGCGCGGACGAGCGCGGCGTGCGCGGCCAGGGCGTCGCCCTCGGCCTCGATCGGCCGGGTGCGCGGCCAGCGGAACGGCGGCGACTCGCCCACCCAGCGCCCCTCGCCCTCGGCGGCGGGGATCACGGCGTGGAACTGCGCGCGCGTGCGGCCGCGCCAGACGACGATCTCGCAGCTGTCGTCCTCGCCGGCGCGCGACGCACGGCGCGCCGGGACACGCGCGCCCTCGTGGCGGCCCTCCCGCCGCCCCGCGCGCAGGAGCTCGGTGGCCTCCTGGACGTCACGGCCCGGGCTGAGCAGGAGTGACAGCCGCTCGCGCATCTCCTGGGTCGAGTCGCGCTGCTTGGCGAACTCGCGCTCGTACAGCGCGTCGCGCTCCGCGGCGCGAGAGGCGGGGAGCGGCGGAAGGCCGGGGCCCTGGGTGGGCGCGTCGTAGTCGTCCGGCCGTGCCTCCGGCGGGACCGGCGACGACGGGGTCGTCGGCGCGAACGGGGTGTCCTCGTCGGCGGGCGGCGGGCCCTGCGGGACCGGCCCCGCGGGCTCGGTCGGCGAGAACGGCGAGGGCGTCGGCGCCGGCGGCGCCGCGGGCTCGGAGCGCGCGGACGGGGCCGGCTGCGGGACGGGCGCCGCCGGCCGTGTGGCGGGCCCGGGCGGGCGGGTGTCCGGGGCCGAGGGGCGGGTGGGTTCGGCGGACGGGGCCGGTGCCCGCGTGGGCTCGGCGTCGGGCGCAGGCCGGCGGGTCGGCTCGGCGGCGGGCGGTCGCGTGTCCCGGGCCGGCTCGGCCGCGGGCTCCGGCGCGCGGGTCGGCTCCGCGGACGGGGCCGGCGGGAGCGTGGGCTCGCGGCGGCTGCGCCCGAACAGGCCGGGCGCGGTCCGCGCCTCGGCGGCAGGGGATGGGACGCCGCGCGGGGGCGACACGCGCCGCTGCGGCTGGGAAGTCTCGCGCCGCTCCGGCGCAGCGGGTGGCGCCGGCCCCAGCGCCGGTTTGCCGGCCTCGAGAGCGGCGGGCGCGCGCACCGCGGGCATCGGGGCCGGCCGCGCGACCTTCGGCGCGGAGCCCCTCGCGTCCGGCGGGACCTCGGCGAGCTCTCCCCGCTCGCGGGAGCGGCGGTGCCGCGCCGGCAGCACGACCGTGGCGAGGACGACCGCCATGACCACCGCCGCGAGCGCGATCGCCCCGAGCGTCACGACGCTCGGCCCCGAGGAGCCGCCGGCGCCCTGGCCGCCGGAGCCGTCGGAGGCGGACGCCGTGGCCGGCTCCGTGCCGGACGACTCGTCCGCGCCGTTGCGCGAATCCTGCGAGTACGCGTCGAACAGCTGATCCGGAGCCGGGGTCGGCGAGGACGTCGCGGCCACCGCGACCGGGGGACCAGCGCTCACGCCGACGGCCAGCGCCACCACGACGACCGGAACCGTAAGCCTTCGTCCCCGAGCCAGGTGAAGGCGACGCCACATCGATGCGGCGGCGTTCTCATGCCCCATGTTCCGGCGGAACGCTAACGGGTCGGGGGCGCCACCGACAGCGGATCGCCCACCAAAAGGTTCAGGACTCGCGACCGGCGTGCGGAGGTCCGGCGGGCGCGCTCAGCGCCCGCCGGCCATGGCCGGGAGGATGACCAGCGTGTCGCGGTCGCCGACCTTCGTGTCGAGGCCCTCGAGCACCCGTACGTCCTCGTCGTTGAGGTAGATGTTCACGTACCGGTTGAGCTGGCCGTCGCCGGAGAACAGCTGGGACTCGGTGGAGGGGTGCTGCTCCGCGAGGGAGCGGAGCACCGTGCCGACGTCCGCGCCGGCCGCCTCCACCTCCTTCTCGCCGCCCACGGAGGGGCGCAGGACGGGTGGGATCTTGATCTTGGCCATGCTCCGAGCCTAGCCCGCGCCGGCGCAGAACGCCTCGTAGTCGGGGAACACGCCGAGCTCGTCGTCGGAGATGTCCTCCGGCTCGCGGGAGCAGATCGGGCACTCCGGGTCGCGGCGGACCTTGAGCTCGGTGAACGTCGCCCCGAGCGCCTCGTAGAGCAGGAGGCGGCCCACCAGCGGCTCGCCGGCGCCGACCACGAGCTTGACGACCTCGGTGGCCTGCAGCAGGCCCATGGTGCCGGGCAGCACGCCGAGCACGCCGTTCGCGCCGCACGACGGCGCCAGCTCGGCCGGCGGCGGCACCGGGTACAGGCAGCGGTAGCACGGGCCCTCGTAGGGCTTGAACACCGACAGCTGGCCGTCGAAGCCGAGGATCGAGGCGGAGACGACCGGGATCCCGAGGCGCACCGACGCGTCGTTGAGCAGGTAACGCGTCGGGAAGTTGTCCACGCCGTCGACGATGACGTCGTAGCCCTCGATGATCTCCATGATGTTCGAGGCGTCGAGGCGCGTCTGGTACTTGACGACGGTGACGTCGGGGTTGATCGCCTGGATCGACTCCTCGGCCGAGTCCACCTTGGGGACGCCGATGCGGTCGGTCGTGTGGATGACCTGGCGCTGGAGGTTCGAGAGGTCGACGGCGTCGTCGTCGACGATCCCGAGCGTCCCCACGCCGGCGGCGGCGAGGTAGAGCGCGGTCGGCGAGCCGAGCCCGCCGGCGCCGAGCAGCAGCACCTTGGACTCGAGCAGCTTGGTCTGGCCCTCGAGGCCGATCTCGGGGATCAGCAGGTGGCGCGAGTAGCGCTCGCGCTGCTCCTTCGAGAGCGACTGGGGGACCTCGACCTCGTAGCCGCGGTCCTTCCACAGCGTGATCCCGCCGGTCATCGACGCGACGTTCTCGTAGCCGAGGAGGTCCTGGAGCGTGTGGGCGGCCAGGGCGGACCGGGTGCCGGACGCGCAGTAGACGACGACGCGCGCGTCGCGATCGGGCGCGGCGCCCTCGATGCGCGACTCGAGATACCCGCGAGGCACGTGCTTGGCGCCCGGGATGTGCCCGGCGTCCCACTCCTCGCTCTCGCGGACGTCGATGAGCGTGATCCCGTTGCCGAGGTGCTCTGAGACCTCGGCGGGGTCCACCTCGTCGACCTGACTCTTGATCTGCCTGATGACCTCCGCCCCGGTCGGGCTCATGCGGATCCCTTCGAATCTCTGTCAGGTTTCAATACTTCAGGAAGGATAGCGGCTCGGGTGATGACCCCATCATCCTTCGCAGCCCGCGTGCCGATGACTGGGACTGATGCGGTATCGCGCCACGCTGCTCACCCAGGTCCTCGCCGTCAACACGGTACTCGTCGCCGTCACCGCGTTCGTCGCCGCGGTCGTCGCGCGCGAGCGCTTCGAGGACGCCACGAGCCGCGAGGGGCTGCTCCTGATCGCGCTCGCCGTCTTCAGCGCCATCCTGCTCAACTCGGTTCTGCTGCGCCATCGCCTGCGCCCGGTCGAGGAGCTGGTCGAGACGATGGACCACATCGACCTCAACGCGCCCGGCACGCGGGCGGTCGTTCCGCGCGGGGCCGCGCGCGAGGTCAAGGCGCTGACCGCCGGCCTCAACGCGATGCTCGACCGGCTCGAGGCGGAGCGCCTGCAGGCCGGCCGGGCCGTGCTCCGCGGCCAGGAGCAGGAGCGCCAGCGGATCGCCCAGGACCTCCACGACGAGGTCAACCAGGCGCTCACCGCGATCCTGCTGCGCCTCGAGGCCACGCTCGGCGACGCGCCCCACGGGCTGCGCCCCGAGCTGCAGGAGACCAAGCAGCTCGTCAACCAGGCCATGGACGAGCTGCTGCACCTGGCCCGCCAGCTGCGCCCCACCGCGCTCGACGATCACGGCCTGATCGCCGCGCTGGCCTCCCAGGTCGAGGACTTCAGCCGCCGGACCGGGATCGACGCCCGCTTCCGGCGGCACGGGACCCTGCCGCCGCTGTCCGACGAGGAGCAGCTCGTCATCTACCGCGTCACGCAGGAGAGCCTGTCCAACATCGCCCAGCACGCCGGGGCCCGCATCGTCGCGGTCGACCTGTCGTTCGTCGGGCGCACGCTGCTGCGCGTGCGCGACGACGGCCGCGGATTCGAGGGCGGCCTCAACGGGTCATCCGGCGCCGCCATCCGCGCCCGCGGCCGGCCGGGAGGCCTCGGCCTCTCCGGGATGCGCGAGCGCGCGCTGCTGGTGGGCGGAAGCCTCGCCGTCTTCTCGGAGGCCGGCCGGGGCACCACGATCGAGCTGACCATGGGAGGAGCATGAGGATCCTGATCGCCGACGACCACGGCATCGTCCGGGGCGGGCTGCGGCTGCTGATCGAGCGCCAGCCGGACATGCAGGTGGTGGCCGAGGCCGTCGACGGCGTCGACGCGTTCGAGCAGGCCATCGACACGCAGCCGGACCTGTGCGTCCTCGACGTCTCGATGCCGCGCATGACCGGGCTGCAGGCGGCCCGCCAGATCCGCTCGCACCTCCCCGACACCCAGGTGCTCGCGCTGTCGATGCACGACGACCAGCGCTACGTCTTCGACGCCCTGAAGGCCGGCGCGTCGGGCTACGTGCTCAAGCGCGAGGTCGACCAGGCGCTGCTCAACGCGATCCGCGCCGTGCACCGCGGGGACGCCTTCCTCACCAACGCGGTCGAGCGCTCGCTCGTGCGCGAGTGGATGGCCGACGACTCCGCCGGCCCCGAGGAGCCGCTCTCCCCGCGCGAGCAGGAGGTGCTCAAGCTGATCGCCGAGGCGCACACGAACCGCCAGATCGCGGACGTGCTGCACCTGGCGGAGAAGACCGTCGAGTCGCACCGCGCGAACCTGCTGCGCAAGCTCGGCATGCGCGACCGCGTGGAGCTCGTGCGCTACGCGATCCGGCGCGGGCTCACCGAGGCCTGACCAGCCCGGTGGATCCGGGCTAGCCGTCCTATCGTTCCCGGGCGTGCCGCCCCGGCTCGCCCTCGCCCTCGTCACGCTCACGCTCTGCGCCGTCGCGGCGGTCGCCGGCGTGTCGCTCGCCGAGCGCGGCCGCGACGACCCCGGGCTCGCCCTCGGTCCCGACGGCTTCGCCGGCGCCGTGCGGCCGGCCGGCGCGCGGGTCCCGGACGTCGTGCTGCGCGACCAGGACGGCCGGCCGGTGCGGATGTCCGGCCTCGGCGGCCGCCCGGCGGTGGTGACCTTCGTCTACTCGACGTGCGAGGACACCTGCCCGGCGCAGGTCCAGGCGGTGCGCAGCGGGCTCGACCGCCTGGGGCGCGACGTCCCGGTGCTCGCCGTCTCGGTGGACCCGGCCAACGACACCCCCGCCCGCGCCCGCCGCTTCCTCAACGAGCAGCGCATGACCGGCCGCGCCCGGTTCCTGCTCGGCACGAAGGCGCAGCTCGCGCCCGTCTGGCGCGCGTTCGCGGTCGCGCCGCAGCGCGGGGAGCTCGACCACTCCGCCTACACGGTCCTCGTGGACGCCCGCGGCGCGCAGCGCGTCGCGTTCCCCTTCCGCCAGCTCACGCCGGAGGGGCTGGCGCACGACATCGCGCGCCTCGACGGCTCGTCGGGGAGCTAGCCCGGGGCTCAGCTCAGCGTGGCGCGGCGGTGGCGAGCGCGTCCTGCGCGGCGTCCTCGCGATCCTGCGCGGCGCGATACGCCGCGTAGGAGGCGGCCCCACCGGTGCGGTGCCAGCGGTACAGCGCGTCCTCGGCCTCCACGTGGGCGTCGCTCCACACGGCGTAGGCCGCGTCCCACGCGACCCCGAGGAGACCGCGGCGCAGCACCAGCTCCCGCGTGTCGGGGACCTCGTCGAGCAATGCCTTGAGATCGCTGGTGCTCATGCTGGGTGTAGTTCGCATCCGATGCCCTATCGGTTGACCGATCGGCACGGGTTTCAACACGTTGGCGCACCAAGGAGTGCGCACGTTACGAGAGATGACGTCCGCGGCCCGACCGCATTCCCCGTCCGCGGACGCGGCGCGAGGCCGGCTCAGGCGGCGGCGGGCAGGCCGAGGCCGAGGCCGAGGCCGCCGAACCCAGCGGCGAGCGCATGCTCGGCGGCGTCGGCACGGTCCTCCGCGGCGCGGTAGACCGCGTAGGCCTCCATGCCCGGGCGCTCGCACCACGCGTCGTAGGCCAGGTTGGCCTCGGCGCGGGCGGCGCTCCAAAGCACGAAGAGCTCGTCCTGGTGTTGCTGGACCGTCATCGGCACTCCAGCTTGTACCCGCGGGGGTGGACGTCCTAACGCGCGCGCGAGCGCGCGAGCGGGCGCCTACTCGCTGCTGCCGAGCTCTGAGCCGTGCTGTCCGCGACCACGGCGGTCGCGGAGCTTGCCGATCCCGACCGCCACCACCAGGGCCAGCAGCGGCACCAGGTAGAGCAGACCCGAGATCCAATGGCCGGCGTGGGCGAAGACGAGGATCATGCGTTGGCCACCGAGAGGAGGTAGAGGCCGAGACAAGTGAAGCAGACCATCAGGAGGAGCATCACGACCTGCGAGCGGGCCGCGGCGCGATGGTCCCCGTAGAGCGCGAGCGCGCGATCGTGGCCCAGCACGAGCGCGGCCACGTGGCCGGTCACCAGCGCCAGGACCTGCACGTACCAGATCGTCGTCGCGGACACGACCGTGTAATCGACAGATCGCTCGGCCGTCTTGAGCAGGTCGGCGCCGGTCCCGAGCGGGTCCGACAGCAGCCGCAGGACGTCCTGACCCTGGTAGACGAGCAGCGAGAAGTAGTGCGCGACGACGTAGGCGGCCGCGATCGGGATCAGCGTGTGGGCGAACAGCAGGCCGACCCGGCGCCGGGAGAGCGGCATCCCCTCCACCGCCAGCCAGTAGATGCCGGCGATCACCCCGATCGTGATGAGCAGCCCGACGAGGAAGCCGAACTCGAGCGCCGTCCCGGTGTCGACCCCGAGGCCCGTGAGCGCGTCCTGGAAGGTCGGCACCGCATCGTTGAACAGCGGCCCCTCCTTGGCGCCGTCGAACGCGGTGATGCCGATCGCGGTGACCACGAGCGCGACCACGCCCGGGATCATGGGCAGCCCGGTGGCGCCGGCCACCGGCGGGCGCGCACAGAGCATCCCGTCGCGGCGCACGAAGGCGGCCAGGCGGGCGAAGAGGCCGAAGTACACGCCGAACGCGTCCGCGCGCGACGTCCATGCCTCGACGCCGTAGAGGCTCATGCCCACGAGCTGGACCGCGAAGTAGACGAGCATGAGGATGGCGAGCGCGAGCGGCTCGCGCGCGGTCGCCCAGCAGAGCTCGCAGATGCCGAAGGCGAGCACGCCGGCCACCGCCGGCCAGTAGCCCGCGCGCTCCGGGTACTCGAGCGGCTCCGGCAGGCCGCCGGGCATCGCCCGCGCCCCCAGCCAGCCGACGCCGCGTCCCAGCGCCCGCCACGGGCTCAGCAGGCGCCAGATGTCGCCGAGGAACAGCGAGGCGAACGGGACGCCGACCCAGAACAGGACGTAGACCATCGTCGGCGCGAGGTTGTCGAGCTGGGAGCTCGTGCCCGCCAGGCCCGCGTAGACGGTCAGCGCGAAGGTGGCGATCCCCACCACGCCGAGGACCACGTCGACCACGCGCGGCAGTGGGAACAGGGGGCGCTCGCGCACCTCCTGCAGCCGCGGCTCCTGCCAGCCGGCCGCCAGCGCGATGAACGAGACGACCAGCACGGCCGACGCCGCGGCGGCGAACAGCTCCGCGGGGATCGGCAGGTCGGCACGGCCCACGATGCCGTGCGCGGACGCCGGCGCCGGGAGCGCGAGCACGACGGCCGCGGTCCCGCCGAGGGCGCCGGCCGCCCGGCGGACACCGCGGATCACCAACACGGCCGCGCAGTCTAGGAAGCCTCTACCCTCCTCGCCGCCGTGCGCGCCCCCACCGCCGACATCGCCGCCCCGCCGTTCCCGGGGAACCTGCGCTGGTTCAACGTCGCATCGCTGCGCATGGACAAGCAGCGCGGCCGGCCCGTGCTCGTCGAGTTCTGGGACTTCTGCCGGGTGAACTCGCTGCGCACGCTTCCCTACCTGCGCCTGTGGCACGAGCGCTACGCCGCCGACGGCCTGCGCGTCATCGGCGTCCACACCGGCGCCTTCGCGGTCTCGCGCGACGTCGACGCGATCGGAACGGCCGTCGAGCGGCTGGAGATCCCCTATCCGGTGGTCGCCGACTCCGAGCTGCAGATCTGGGACCTCTACGGCAACAAGGGCTGGCCGGCCCGCTACCTGTGGGACCAGCGCGGGGCGCTGTACTCGCTGCACTACGGCGAGGGCGCCTACGAGGAGACCGAGCGCGAGATCCAGGGGCTGCTCGGCGTCGAGCGCGACCCGGTGCCGCCGCAGCGCCCCGAGGACACGCCGGGCCTGCTGCTGCCCGCCCAGACCGAGGACCAGCCCGGCGCCTACAGCGGCCCCTACGAGGCGGGCGGCGTGTGGGCGGTGCTCGCCGGCTCCGGCACCGTGACCGCCAACGGGCGCCGCGAGATCGCCGAAGGCGATCTCGATGAGGCGGACGAAGTCCGCCGCCGGGTCGCCGTCGACGGGCCGGGGTGCTACCCGCTCGTCGAGCACCCCCGCCACACCGTCGGCACGCTCGAGATCGAGGTCGGCCCCGGGGTGGAGTGCCTGGCGACGTGCTTCGTGCCGGGCGTCCCGGCGGAGTAGCTCAGGTGTGCGGCTCCCGCGGGAGCGACGGATCGGCGCTCCACTCCGACCACGAGCCGTCGTAGACGCTGAGGTCCCGGTATCCGGCCTCGCGCAGCGCGAGGTAGACCTGGGTGGCGGAGACCCCGCCCCCGCAGTACAGGGTCACCGGCGTCTCGGGCTCCGCGCCGGCGGCCGCGGCCCGCGCGGCGATGTCCGCCTCGCCGCGCATCGTGCCGCTGCCGGGATCCAGCGTGGAGAGGGAGGGCAGGCGCCTGGCGCCGGGGATGTGGGCCCCCGCGGCGTCCCACGTCTCGTCGAGGCGGCAGTCGAGCAGCACGCGGTCGCCGCTGTCCACGGTGGCGCGCACCTCCTCCCGGCCGACCCGCAGATCGGGCCGCGGCGGGCGGTCCGGGACGGGGGGCGCCCCCGCCGGCTCGGGCGCGTCGGCCGCCCCCGTCGCCAGCGGCCTGCCCTCGGCCGTCCAGCGCGGCAGGCCGCCGTCGAGCACCCGGATCACCGGGAGCCCGAGCGTCTCGGCCGCCCACGCGAGCCTCGCGGCGGTGAAGATCCTGGCGTCGTCGTAGGCCACCACACGGTCGCCGGGACCGATGCCCGCGCCCTGCAGGGCCCGCGCGAGTCGCTCGGTGGTCGCGAGCTGGCCCTCGACCGGGTCGTCCGGGTCGGAGAGGTCGTCGTAGAGGTGCAGGTAGGCGGCGCCCGGGATGTGGCCCTCCTCCCACGCGGCGCGTCCGGCGCCGGGCGCGGAGAGGTCCCAGCGGACGTCGACGACCCTGTAGGCGTCCAGGTGCTCGGCGAGCTCGGCGGTGGAGATCAGCGTGCTCATCCGATCGGCTCCATCGTGAGGACCGCGTCGTCGTGGAACGGCAGGATGGTCGCCTCGGGGACCGCCTTGATCCGCAGCATGCTGTCGTAGCAGCGCAGCAGGTCCGTGTGCATGCCCGTGGGGATGACCGTGTAGGTGCCCTTGGACAGCACCGACTCGGGCGGGAAGAAGTTCTCGCGGATCGTGCACATGCCGACGATCACGTGGGGCCCCTCGTCGGTGTCGACCACGATCGACTGCCCCGCCGGGCTGTGGCCGGCGGTGACCATCAGCCGGAGGCCGGGGAACATCTCCTGGTCGCCCTCGAGCAGGTCGAGGTTCAGGTTCCCGATCGCCTCGTAGTGGCTCTTGGGCGCGTAGGTGGAGGCGAACAGCGGGTGGGCGGGGATCTTCGTCCACTCGTCGCGCTGGACGACGATCCGGGACCGCGTGAACTTGGTGGTGTTCATGGTGTGGTCCCAGTCCAGGTGGGTCTGGATGAGCAGGTCGATGTCGTCGAAGCCCAGCCCCTGCGCGGCCAGGCGCTCCTCGATCGGGACGATGTCCTGGACGTCCTGGAAGCGCTCGCCGGCGAGCATGAGCGGACCGTCGCCGGGCCGGATCTGCTCGGCGAAGGCCTGGGCGGAGCAGCCCGTGTCGACGAGCACGGTGTGCTCGCCGTCGCGCAGCAGCCACGCCACGTACGGCACGTCGACCTTGTCGCCGAAGTTGTGCATGTACGTGAAGCGGCTCTTCTCCCGCTGTGGTCCGAGGGCGACGACGAGCGGCGTGATGGTCCAGGTGCTCATGGGGTTCCTCCCGGGGTCGGGGGGTCAGGTTCGGTGGAAGCGGCCGCACGGACCGCGGCGACGATGCCGCGGTAGCCCGTGCAGCGGCAGAGGTTGCCGCCGAGGCGCTCGCGGACCTGCGCCTCCGACGGGTCGGGGTGCTCGCGCAGCAGCGCCAGCGCGGTGAGCAGCATGCCGGGCGTGCAGAAGCCGCACTGCAGGGCGTGGTGCTCGGCGAACGCGCGCTGGAGGGGATGCAGCTCCCCGGCGGCGCCCTCGAGGCCCTCGACGGTCGTGACCTCGCGGCCGTCGGCCTGCGCGGCGAGGACGAGGCAGCCGCGGACGTCCTCGCCGTCGAGCAGGACCGTGCACGCCCCGCACGCGCCCTCCCCGCAGCCGACGTGCGTGCCGGGCAGGTCGAAGTGGTCGCGGATCGCGTCGGCCAGGGTGGTCCGGGCGTCCATGGTGGCGCGGCGGGGCTCGCCGTTGACGCGAACCTCCACGGTGACGTCGTGCGGCGCGCTCATGCAGGCGCTCCCGCGTCGAGGAGCGCGCGTCGCAGGAGCGCCGCGAGCACCCCACGGAGATCTGGTCCCGCCCGCCCGGCTTCTTCGTCCCGGCCCGTGACCGTGGCCGCCAGGGCGGCGGCCATCGACTCGGCGCCCTCACGGAGGACGCGCGCAAGCGTGCCGGAGTGCTCGGAGTCCGACCCCGGCGTGCCGGAGAGCGAGCCGGCCGCCGCGAGGACCGGCCTCCTCGACAGCCCGGCGACGGCGCAGGCGGCGCCGGCACCGAGGGCGACCCGGACCGCGGCGCCGAGCTCGGCGCGGTCGCCCGGCCGGGTCGCGGTCTCGGCCCACGCGTCGGCGCTGTCCTCGGGCGGCGCGGGCACCTCGATCGCGACGAGCAGCTCGCCCGGCTGCAGGGAGCCCGCCACCGCGGCGGCCGGGACGCTCCGCGTGCCGCGGGCCGATGCGATCTCGGCCCGCGCGCCGGCCACGGCGAGCATCGCGGCCGGCACCGCCCCCGGATCGCCCTGGGCGAGGCTCCCGCCGAGCGTGGCCCGGTTGCGGATGGCGGCGGTGCCGACGGTCCCGAGCGCGGCGACCAGGCCCGGCAGCCGCTCCCGGAGGAGGGGATCGCCCTCCATACGCCGGAGCGTGACCGCGCCGCCGCAGCGCAGCGCGCCGTCGCCCGTCCACTGCAGGCAGGCGAGCTCCTCGAGGCGGCCGACGTCGACGAGCGTGGAGGGGGCCAGCTCGCGCCGGTGCAGTCGCGGCAGCAGGCCCTGCCCTCCCGCCAGGGGCACCGCGCCGGGCTCCGCAAGGCGCGCCAGGGCGTCGTCGAGGGACGCCGCGCGGGCGTAGGCGAACGGGGGCGCGCTCATGGGCCGGCCCCTCCGCCCTCCCGGATCGCCGCGAGGATCGCGGCCGGGGTGAGCGGCGTGCGCTCGACCGTGGCACCGAGCGGGGCGAGGGCGTCGGCGACGGCGCACGCGACCGCCGCGGGCGCGGCGATGGCGCCCGACTCCCCCATCCCCTTGACCCCGTTCACGGTCCACGGCGAGGGGCTCTCCCGGTGCCCGAGGCGCGGCTCGGGGACATCGGTCGCGCGGGGGAGGCGGTAGTCGGTGAGGGTGCGGGCCGTCGGCCGTCCCTCGGCGTCGTAGCCGGCGGACTCGAAGAGCGCCATCCCGACCCCCTGGGCCAGCGCGCCGAGCAGCTGCCCCTCGACGATCGTGGGGTTGATCATCGTGCCGCAGTCCTCGATGGCGGCGAGCCGGAGGACCCGGGCGCGCCCCGTCCCGGGGTCGACCTCGGCGACGCAGGCGATGCACCCGCTCGAGTAGGTGGCGGGCGGGTCGTAGAACCGGGTGACGGACAGCTCGGGCTCCGGCATCACCGCCCGTACCGTGGGATCGAAGTACGCGGTCTCGGCGACCGCGCGCAGGTCGAGCCCGGCGTCGCCGCCGTCGGTGTCCACGACCCGGCCGTCGCGCAGGTCGAGCGTCTCGGCAGGCCGCCCGAGGCGGTGGGCGGCGACCGCGCGGACACGCTCACGCAGGTCGCGCGCCGCGAGTGCCAACGCGCCCCCGGTCACCACCGCGGTGCGGCTGGCGCGGGTCCCGGCGGTCGAGATCGGCGTGCCGTCGGTGTCCTGCGCCCGTACGACGATCGCCTCGAGCGGAACCCCGAGCTCGTCGGCGACCACCTGGGCGAGCGTCGTCGCGTGGCCCTGACCCTGGGAGTTGGTCCCGACCGCGGCGACCACGTCGCCGCCGGTGCCGATCGAGAGCCGGACCGCGTCGTGGGAGGCGAACGACCAGTGCGACTGTCCGCTGCCCTCGCTCCCCCACCCCGCGGGCTCGACGTACGGGCTGACGCCGACGCCGACGAGGCATCCCGGCGCGGCGGCGTCGGCCGCGTCGCTCGCGTCGAGGAGCGAGACGGCGTCGTCGAGGTTCGCCCGGTAGGCGCCCGAGTCGTAGACCATGCCCAGGGCGGTGACGTGGGGGAAGTCGTCGTCGGAGACGAGGTTCGCGCGCCGCAGGTCGACCGGGTCGCGGCCGAGCTCACGCGCGGCGCGGTCGACCAGCAGCTCCCGCGCCGTATGCCCGGCCGTCCATCCCACGCCGCGATAGGGGGCGATGGGCGCCTTGGTGGTGAGCACGGCCTCCACGCCGATCGCCACGTGCTCGATCCGGTAGGGGCCGGGCATCAGCCCCGCCGAGAGGTAGGGCTCGATGAGCGCCGAGGCCGCGTTGAAGGAGTACGCGCCGGCGTCGCCGACCGTGGCGCCGCGCAGCCCCAGGAAGCGCCCGCCGGCGTCCAGCGCCAGCTCGAGCTCGAGCCACTGCTCCTTCGCGTGCGGGGCGGCGACGAGGTGCTCGCCGCGCTCCTCGATCCAGCGCACGGGCCGCCCGGTCGCGAGCGCCGCCAGCAGCACCGCGACCTCCTCCGGGGCGGCGGGGATCTTGACCCCGAAGCCGCCCCCGACCGACGGCGAGACGACCCGCAGGCGGCCCTCCATGAGGCCGGTGGCCTGGTGCAGGCGACGCCGGAGCAGGTGCGGGCCCTGGGTCGAGGACCAGACCGTGGCGCCGTCGGCCTCCGGCGCGGGCTCCGCCAGGCAGCCGCGGGGCTCGAGCGGCGACGCGAGCGCCCGGCCGTTGTGGAAGCGGATCGAGGACACGTGATGAGCGGCCGCGAACGCCTCGTCCGGCGCGCCGGCGCGCAGCTCGCCGCGGTAGACGACGTTGCTCGAGAGCTCGGCGTGCAGGAGCGGCGCCCCCGCCGCGCGGGCGCGGTCGACGTCGGGCAGCGGCGCGAGCTCATCCCACCGGGCGCTCACCGCGGCGGCGCCGTCGTGGGCGGCGAACGCCGACTCCGCGAGCACGATCGCCACCGGCTCGCCCACGTGGCGGGCCGTGTGCTCGACCATCGCGGGCTGCGGCGTGCGCTCGAGCCCCGGGACCTGGACGGCGTCGACCAGCGGGCGGTGCGGGAGCTCCGCCGCCCCGAACGCGGCGACCACTCCGCGGACCGCGAGCGCGGGCGCGAGGTCGAGGTCGAGCAGGCGCGCGTGCGGGTGCGGGGAGCGCGCGAACGCCGCGTGGAGCATCCGCGGGAGGCGCAGGTCGCCGACGAACCGCGCCCGGCCGGTCAGCAGCGCGCGGTCCTCCACGCGCGCGACCGAGCGCCCGACCAGACCGCCGCGGGTCAGCTCAGCCACCAAGGTAGACCTCCCGCAGCTCGGGAGCGTCGCGCACCTTCGCGGCGGGCCCGCGCAGCGCGACGGTACCGGTCGCCAGCACCACCGCGTCGTCGGCGAGGTCCAGCGCGGCGCGCGCGTTCTGCTCGGCGAGCAGCAGCGTCGCCCCGCGCCCCGCGAGCGCCCGCAGCGCGTCGTAGATGCGCGCGACGAGGCGGGGTGCGAGCCCCATCGAGGGCTCGTCGAGCACGAGCAGCCGCGGGGCGCCCATCAGCGCCCGCCCGACCGCGAGCATCTGCTGCTCGCCGCCCGACAACAGCCCGGCGGGACGGTCGAGCAGCGGCTCGAGCTCGGCGAAGAGGTCGAGCACGTCGACGAGGCCGTCGCCGGAGCGCGCGGCGCGGCCGCGGGCGAACGCTCCCATCCGGAGGTTCTCGCGCACGGTGAGCGACTTGAACACGCGCCGGCCCTCGGGCACGACGGCGACGCCGCGGCGGCTGATGCGGTGTGCCGGGCTGCCCGCGATCGAGGTGCCGGCCAGGCGGATCTCGCCGCCGGAGGGTCGCAGGTGGCCGAGGATCGCCTGCAGGGTCGTCGTCTTCCCTGCCCCGTTGGCGCCGAGCAGCGCGAGCACCCGGCCCTCGGTCACGTCGAGATCCACCCCGTGGACGACCTCGATGCGACCGTAGCCGACCCGCAGGCCGCGCACCTCGAGCAGCGCGTCAGCCATCGGCCGCTCCCAGGTACGCCTCGACGACGCGCTCGTCGGTCCGAACGTCGTCGGGGGCGCCGTCGGCGATGATCGTCCCGCCCTCGAGCACCACGATGCGGTCGGCCACGCTCATCACCAGCGGGACGTTGTGCTCGATGAGGATCACCGCCATGCCGTCAGACGTGAGGCCGGCGATCCGCTCGGCGAGCTCGCTCGCGCGCCCGGGCGGCAGTCCCGCGGCCGGCTCGTCGAGCACGACGACGTGCGGGCGGCTCATCAGCATGCGCGCGGGCTCGATCAGCTTGGCCTCCCCGAACCCGAGCGTGTCGACTCGCCGGCCGGCGAGCTCGCTGACGCCGAGGCGGTCCAGGATCTCCTCGGCGCGCGTCCGCAGCTCGGCCTGCTCGCGCCGGGCGGACCGCAGGCCGAACAGGCTGCGCGCGAACCCGGCCTTCCCGGCCGTGTAGCCGCCGACGGTCACGTTCTCGAGCACGGTGAGCCCGGAGAAGAGCTCGAGGTTCTGGAACGTCCGCCCCAGCCCCAGCGCCACCCGCCGGTGGGCCGGCACGCCGGTGACGTCCCGCCCGTCGAGCATCACCGTGCCGGCGGTCGGGCGCTCCAGGCCGCTGATGATGTTCGCGAGCGTGGACTTGCCGGCGCCGTTCGGGCCGATCAGCGCGGTGACGGCCCCCGCGGCCGCCTCGAGGTCGACGCCGCGCAGCACCTCCACGCCGCCGAAGCGCTTCGTCACCCCCTGGACCGCCAGCGCGCTCATCGAGCCGCCTCCGCCCGCTCCGAGCCCACCGGGGCGCGTCGCCGCCGGCGCCCACCGAACCGCTCGCCGAGCCAGCCCGCGACGCCCTGCGGCATCACCTGGATCGCGATCAGGAACAGCACCCCGAGGATCAGCGGCTCGACGTCCGCGGCGTCCGCCAGCAGCTCGTCGAGCAGCAGCATCAGCGCGGCCCCCACGACCGGGCCGAAGAGCGTGCCCGCCCCGGCCAGCGCCAGCACGACGAGCAGCGTGACCGCCCCGAAGAACCCGAACGGCTCGGGACTGACGAACCCGCTCTCGAACGTCTCGAGCGCCCCCGCCACGCCCGCGTAGGCGCCGCACAGCGTGAAGAGCAGCAACCGCAGGCGGAACGTCTCGACGCCCGCCACCGCGGCGGCCGGCTCGGACGTGCTCGCCGCGCGCAGCGCCAGGCCGACCCGCGAGCGCACCAGGTTGCGGGCCAGCACCAGCCCGAGCAGCGCGAGCGCCGCCGCGAGCCAGTAGACGGCGAACGGGGTGTCGAACTCGAAGCCCCCGACCTCGAGCACCGGGACGCCGAGCAGGCCGTTGGGACCGCCGGTCAGCGACACCGCCCGGCCGAAGACGAGGTAGAGGATCACGCCCGCCCCGAGCGTGGCCATCGTGAAGTACAGCCCGCGCAGGCGCAGCGCGGGCAGCCCGACGAGCGCGCTGAACGCGGCCACCACGACCGGCGCCGCGACGAAGGCCACGGCGGGCGGGACGACCTCCTTGGCGCTGAGGATGCCCGCCGTGTAGGCGCCGAGGCCGAAGAGTCCGGCCTGCGCGAGCGACACCTGGCCGGCGTAGCCGACGATCAGGTTGAGCCCGGTGAGCAGCAGCAGATCGACGCAGAACCCGACGAGCAGCCCGTGCTCGTAGTCGCCGGCCACCAGGAGCCCGGCCGCCACCATCGCCGCGGCGAGGACCGCGAGCCCGAGCAGTTCCCGCCGGGAACGGTCAGACACGCTCGACCCTCACCTGGGCGAAGAGGCCGGTCGGGCGCAGGAAGAGCACGAGCAGCAGCACCGCGAAGGCGACGACGTCGGCGTAGGCGCTCGAGACATAGCCCGCGAAGAGCGCCTCTGCGAGCCCGAGCGCGAAGCCGCCGAGCACCGCGCCGCTCATCGACCCCAGGCCGCCCAGCATCGCCGCGGCGAACCCCTTGAGGCCGAGCAGCGTCCCGAAGTCGTAGTTGACGGGGCTGACCGGAGCGAGCCCGGCGCCGGCCGCCGCCGCCAACGCTCCCGCCAGCCCGAACGACCACGCCGTCGCCGTGCGGCGGGACATCCCCGTCGACGCGGCCATCTCGGCGTCGTCCGCGCTGGCGCGCAGCGCCACGCCGATCCGCGTGCGGGAGAAGAAGAGCGCCAGGCCGCCCGCCGCGACGGCTACGAGGCCGCAGTTCCACAGCGTCTGCGCCTCGAGCGTGGCGCCCGCGATCCGGAGCGAGGCGTCGCCCGAGAACCCGGGCAGCGTGTACGAGGCCCGGTCGGTGATCAGCAGCACGGCCGCCTTGATCGTCACGGCCAGGCCGATCGTGGCCAGCGTGATCGTGGCGGGATCCGGCCGCCGGATCAGCCGCAGGGCGACCGTCTCGGTCAGGACGCCGGCGAGCGCCCCCAGCAGGATGACCGCCACGACCGTGACGAGCAGCGGCGGGTGCGCCGCCTCGTTGAGCGCACCCGCCGCGACGCCCGCCAGCATCACGTACTCGCCCTGGGCGAAGTTGATGGCGCGCGTGCCGCGGAAGACGATCGCGAAGCCGAGCGCGACGAGCGCGTAGGCAGCCCCGACCGTCAGGCCGGAGAAGGCGATCTGCAGGAGATCGCTCAAGGGATCGGCCTATCCGGCGTCCTCGGCGAGCACGAAGCGCTTGCCGTCCCACTCGATCATGGCGACGTCGTCCGCCCGCAGCCCGGAGTGGTCCTCCGGCGTGAAATCGAACACGCCGGTGACTCCGGTGTAGGGCTCGAGGCCCTCGAGCGCCTTCGCCAGCTTCTTGCCGTCGGTGTCGCCGCCGGTCGCCTCGATCGCCTTGGCGACGAGCTCGACGCCGTCGTAGGCCTCGCCGGCGAACACGTTGGGCGCCTCGTCGTACTTCTTCTCATAGGCGCCGGCGAACGACGTCAGCGCCTTCTTCTGGGTGTCGGAGTCCGGCAGCTCGTCGTAGACCGGGAGCTTCGGCGACGACAGGATCGTCCCCACGCCCGCGCGGCCCGCCTGCTCGAAGTAGCGCTCGTCGACGAACCCGAACCCGTGCTCGATGAGCTTGTCGTCGAGCCCGAGCTGCTGGGCGTTCTTGAGGAACGTCACCCCGGCGGGCGTGGTGGTCCACGCCAGGTAGGCGTCGGGATCCTTGCCGCGCAGCCTGGTGAGCTGCGGGGTCAGGCTCGTCGCGGTCGGGTCGAAGCTCTCGACGTCGACCGTGAGGCCGCGCTTCGGCCCTTCGTCGGCGATGACCTGCTTGGCGGACTCGCCGAACCCGGACGTGTCGGGAAGGAAGCCGACCTTCTTGACGCCGCGCGCCTCCCAGAACGCCATCGTGCGGTCCAGGACCACCGTGTCGTTGAACGTGGCCTTGAACGACAGCTCGCTCTCGTCCGGGGGCTCGACGATCTCGCGCGCGCCCTCGGTTGCCATGAACAGCGTCCCGTCGCGTTCGAGGATCGGCTTCATCGCCAGCGCGATGCCCGACTGGCTGCCGCCGCCGACGACGACATCGACGTTGTCGCGGCTGACGAGGCGCCGCGTCTGGTCTACGGCCTTCGCGGTGTCGCCGGCCGGGTCATAGAAGACGACCTCGAGCTTGCGGCCGTCCACGCCGCCGCGGGCGTTGATCTGCTCGACCGCGAGGTCGAGGCCCTTGCGCATCTTCTCCCCGACCACCGCGGGCGGCCCGGTGATCGAGAACAGCGCGCCGACCTTGATGGGCTCGTCGCTGTCGCCTCCGCCGTCACCGCCGCTGTCGGAGCCGCATCCGGGCAGCGCGACCGCGGCGGTGAGCGCCACGGCGACGGCAAGGCTCCGCGGGACGCGGGATCTCCATGAGCGCATTGCTGAATCCCCTCCGAGCTGAAGGTCGGTTGTTGCTCGCCCCTGCCGAGGCTTCTCGACAAAAACGATCGAGAAAGAGATTTATACCCGATCGCCTCTCGCAACTATTTGCGCGCACAAAAAGTTACGGCAAACCGACGTCACGCGCGCTACGCTCCTGCCCCGCGTGACCGGAAAGGCAACGGGATCCCGGCGCCGCCGAGACTCGGCGCGGTCGCGGGAGGCCATCCTCGACGCCGCCGAGACCGTGTTCGCCCGCGACGGGTTCGACGGCTCCAGCCTCATCGCCATCGGTGAGCTCGCCGGGGTCTCCCCCACGCTCGCCGCGTACTTCTTCGGGGACAAGCGCGGGCTCTACGACGCCGTGGTGGAGCGCCTCTTCGCGGATCGCGACCGCGCGCTCGACCCGGTCTGCGCGGCGGCGACGGAGGGCCTCGAGCCTGCTGAGGACCGCAACGGCGACGCGCTGCGGGACGCGCTCGAGACGCTGGTCGGCGGCTACCTCGACTTCTTGCGCGCCCGCCCCGCGTTCGTGCAGATCATGGCCCGCGACGCGCTCGACCACGGCCGCCGGGCGACGACGCCCCGTCACTCGCTGGCCTTCCAGCGCGGCGTGAGCGAGGTGCTGCAGACGCTCAGCGGGCCGCCAGGGCCGGCGCTCGATCCCGAGCACCTGCTCCTCACCACCGTCGCGCTCTGCTTCTTCCCCCTCGAGCACGACGCCACGATGCTGGCCGGGCTCGGCTACTCCGCGTTCGACGACGACTTCATCGACGCGCGCAAGCGCCACGTCGTCGACGTCCTGGAGCGGGTGCTGCGGCCCGTCTGACCCGGGTCAGACACCCTCCGGCGGCCGGTCGCGCTCCAGCGCGGCGACCACGCGCTTGGGTGCGCGCTCCAGCCACGCGTCCTCGATCACGCCGGCGACCTCGTCCCAGGGGGCGCCGCGGTCCAGGCGCATCCCGAGCCAGCCGAGGTGGCCGACGTAGGCGGGGACGAAGTAGGTGTCCGGCGCCGAGCCGACCAGCATCGCCTGGGCGCCCGGCGGCGCGGCGCACCAGATCGCCAGGCGGCCGTCGCCGTGGTGGTCGTCGTGGAAGGTCACGAACGACCGCTTCTCGCGGATGAAGAACGTGGGCGCGCCGTGGCTCGGGCGCTCGCTGGTCTCCGGGAGCGCGAGGCAGAGCTCGCGGACGCGGGCGAGCGCCGTCTCGGCCGGCGTGCTCACAGCTCGCGCCGGCGCTCGGGCGCCGCCCCCGGGGCGCGCAGGTCGGCGTGCGCACGGTCGCCGAGCAGCCGCACGAGCTCCGGCGGGCCCTCGTCCTCGAGGACCACGGCGACGCCGGGCCAGTACGGCGACTCGTTCGGGCGCCCGGTCAGGAAGTGCGGCTGGTAGACCCAGGAGCCGGTGTTGATGATGCGCGTGCCCGACGGCGTCGTCCAGTCGGTCCGGTCGTCGTCCGGCCACGGGCCGGCGCGGTGCGAGTGCCCCCAGATCGCCCACTCGGCGCCCACCTGGAGGCGGCGCAGCACCTCGCGGATGCCTCGCAGGCCGCCGCGCCGCAGCGCCGCGCCCGACAGGTCGCGGTCGATGGGCCCGATCCCGGCGCCGTTGATGCCCGCGACGGCGACGGCGTAGGCGGCGCCGAGCGCGGCGGCCCGCATCGGCCGCTCGCGCCGGCCGGATCCAGCGAGCGCGACCCAGGCGCGGGCCGAGGCCCCCGCGCCCGCCGTGATGAGCCCGTGCTCGGCGCGCTGGGTCAGCGAGCTCATGAACGCGTACAGCGGGGAGAGCACCGCCTCGTAGTGGTCGGGCGAGGCGCCGTCGTCCGGCAGCTCGACGGCCCAGCGGGCCATCGCGCCCGCGGCCAGGCGCTCGAAGGTCGGGACGGTGGTGTGGACGTCGGAGTAGTGGCCGTGCAGGGCGTAGACGTCGTCGCGCAGCCACACGCCGGGATAGGCGACGGACATGCGGGCCGGCGCGGCGTGCTCGGCCAGCCGCGCGGCGAGGAGGCCGGCGTCGCGCGGCTCGATGCGCTGCTCGAGCCCGAGGAAGCCCGACGGCTCGGTCTGCAGGCGCCCGTCGATCCAGCCCGCCACGAGCCCGTGATCGTGGTTGCCGGCCAGCACGAGGATCTCCCCGCCGGGTCCGAGCGCGCGGCCGGCGTCGGCGAAGAACGGGGCGGCCAGCGCGCCCACGTCGCGCTGCGGCGCCTCGCGCAGCTCGACCGCGTCGCCGAGCACGACGAGCCGGTCGACGCCCTCCAGCGCGTCGAGCAGCGGGGCGCGCAGCTCCGGGCGGCGCAGGACGTCGGCCTGCGACGGCGCCCCGAGGTGCAGGTCGGAGATCACCAGCGTCCGCATGGCCCGCCAGGCTAGATGGTTGATTTCGCGACCGCGGGCGTCCCCGCGGCCGGGCCACTAGGGTCCGCGTCGGATGCCCGATGCCGACGGTCCCCTCGACGGCGTCCTCGTCGCCGACTTCTCCCGCGTGCTGGCCGGGCCGTTCGCGGCGATGACGCTCGGGGACCTCGGCGCCGAGGTGATCAAGGTCGAGCGCCCCGGCAGCGGCGACGACACGCGCGCCTGGGGCCCGCCGTGGCGGGGCGACGACGCCACGTACTACCTCGGGCTGAACCGCAACAAGCGCTCGGTCGCTCTCGACCTCGCGAGCGACGAGGAGCGCGAGCTGGCGCGGCGGCTCGGCGAGCGCGCCGACGTGCTGATCGAGAGCTTCCGCCCCGGCCTGATGACCGGCTGGGGGCTCGACGGCGACACGCTGCGCGAGCGCAACCCCGGCCTGGTGTCGTGCTCGGTGACGGCCTTCGGGTCCGGCGAGCAGGTCCGCGGGCTCCCCGGCTACGACTTCCTGCTGCAGGCGATGGGCGGGCTGATGAGCATCACCGGCGAGGCGGACGGCCGCCCGCTGAAGGTCGGCGCGGCGCTGGTGGACCTCGTGTGCGGGCTGCTGGCGGTGGCCGGCATCCAGGCCGCGCTGTACGAGCGCGAGCGCACGGGCCGCGGCCAGCACGTCGAGGTCTCGCTCATGGACGCCGCGCTGACCTCGCTGCTCAACCAGGGGTCCGCCTGGGTGCTCGGCGGCGCGCGGCCGCGCCGGCGCGGCAACCGGCACCCGAGCATCGCCCCGTACGAGACCTACGAGGCGGCCGACCGCCCGCTCGCCATCGCGGCCGGCAACGACCGGCTGTTCGCCCGCCTGTGCGAGGCGCTCGGGCTGCCGGACCTCCCCGCCGACGAGCGCTTCGCCACCAATACCGCGCGCGTCGAGCACATCGACGAGCTCGCCGAGGCACTCGAGTCGGTCCTGCGCACGCAGCCCGCCGAGCACTGGGTCGGCGTCCTCCACGCCGCCGGCGTGCCGGTGGGGCCGATCAACGGCGTCGACGAGGCGTTCGAGCTCGCCGAGTCGCTCGGGCTGGCCCCCGTCACGCAGGTGGACGGCATGCCCCTCCCCCGCCCGCCGCTCGCGCTGTCCGGGTCGCCCGCCGCGGTGCGCCGCCGCCCGCCGCGGCTCGACGAGCACGGCGACGAGATCCGGGCCTGGCTGCGGCCGGATCCACCGATGTCCCGTGGATGACTCGGCCACTGGCGAAGGGGGCGGGCGGGTCCCCGATCAAGGTGCCGCGGGTATCGGTGGATCCGGCCTCAGGAAAGGGTCGTGAAGCGGAAGCGCACCAGCGCGGCGACGGCGAGCAGCCCGTCGCGCCAGGTGATCTTCTTGCCCTCCGCGTAGCTGCGCCCGTGATAGGTGATCGGCACCTCGTACAGGCGCGCGTTGCTGCGCACGACGTTGGCGGTCAGCTCCGCCTCGATCCGGAAGTCGTCGGAGATGAGCCGGAACGCGCGCACGAGGTCGCCGCGGAACGCCTTCGCGCCGACTTCCATGTCGCTGATCGTGGTGTTGTAGAGCACGTTGGTCAGCAGCGACAGCAACCGGTTGCCGAGGTACTGCGAGAACGGATGGGTGCGCTGCGCCTGGCCGCCGCGGCGGCGGCTCCCGTACACGGCGTCGGCGCGGCCGTCGATCAGCGGCTCGATGAGCCGCGGGATGTCCGCCGGGTCGTACTCGAGGTCGGCGTCCTGGATGACCACGATCTCCCCTGCCGAGGCCGCGATCCCGCAGCGCACGGCGGCGCCCTTGCCGCGGTGCGGCCGGCGCTCGACGCGCAGGGCGGGGATCTCGGGCTCGAGCTCCGCGAGGATCGCGGGCGTCTCGTCCCGTGAGCCGTCGTCGACGGCGAGGATCTCGACCCGCTGCGGGAGCTCCGCCAGGCGGCGGGCGACCTGGGCGATCGTCGCGGCCTCGTCGTAGACCGGGACGATGACGCTGACGAGTGGCCGGGCTTCCAAGGGGCCGGGACCGTAGCGTATGACCCCGATGGCGGACGAGCGGATGCCCGCGGGGAGCGCGCCCGCCGGCCGCCCCGAAGGCGGGGGCGAGTCGGTGCCGGTGCTCGACGGCCTGCGCGGCCTCGCCGCGCTCGGGATCGTGACCTACCACGCGTGGCTGCTCAGCGGCCAGGCGCGGCTCGACGACGGGCCGGTCCGCGACGTGCTCTCGAGCGGCTTCCTCTCGGTGGCGCTGTTCTTCGCGCTGAGCGGCTTCGTGCTCTTCCTGCCGGTGGTGCGCGCGGGCGGCGCCTTCGGCTCCGTGCGCCGCTACGGCCTGCGGCGGGCGGCCCGCATCCTCCCGGCGTACTACGTGGTGCTGCTGGTGTGCGCGCTCGCCTTCCCCCTGCTGACCACCGGCGAAAGGCTGGCCGACCAGGTGAGCCCCGCCTCCCTGGTGGCCCACCTCACGCTGACGCTCAACGAGGCGCGGCTGCTCCCCGGCTACCAGGGCGCGCTCGGCCTCGGCGTCGACCCCGTGCTGTGGACGCTGTCGCTCGAAGCCGTCTTCTACGCGCTCCTGCCGCTCGTGGCCGGCTGGTTCTACCGCCACCCGTGGCCGGGCCTGCTGATCCCCCTGGGCGCCGGCCTCGTCCTGCGCCTGGTGCTGGCCGGCGAGCCCGACGGGCGCACGAGCGCGCTGCTGCTGTCGTCCTTCCCGCTGCACGCGGCCGAGTTCGCCGCGGGGATGCTGGCGGCCGTGGCCTACGTCCGCCGGCGGCCGCCCGAGCGCCTCGCCGCGGTCCTGGCCGTCGCGGGCTGCGCGACGATCGTGGCGCTGCTGGTCGCGCTCGGCGGCCCCGACGGCAGCGACGTGCGCTCCGCCGCCCAGCGCGACGCGTTCGCGATGGCGCTCCTGCCGGTCGCCTGCGCCGTGGCGCTGCTGGGGCTGGCCGCCGGGCCGCGCGTGCTGCAGGCCCCGCTGGCGTGCCGCCCCGCGCGCTGGCTGGGGTCCGTGAGCTACGGGACGTTCCTCGTGCACTTCCCGGTCATCCTGCTCGCGGTCCACGCGCTGGGCTTCTCGCGCGACGGCAGCGGGCGCGCGTTCGTGGAGCTGGCGGCGTTCTGCGTGCCGGTGTCGCTCGCGCTCGGCTGGCTGTCGTGGGTGGCGGTGGAGCGGCCCGCCCGCCGGCTCGCGCGGCGCGTCACGCCGGTCCCGCGGGCCTCCGCGACGGCCGAGCCCGCCTATCAGCAGCGCACGTAGGCGGTGAACCGGCGCCCGACGACGGCGCGCGTGAAGCCCGGCCGGGGGACCTGGATGAGGGCGGAGTCCTCGGTCTGGTCGAACGGCCCGTAGGCGGGGTGCTTGAGGAAGCGCCACCCGCCGGTCACGAACAGCGCGACGCCGCGGTCCGCCCGCGCCGCGCCCTTCGGGTCGGTCCGTGCGACGACCTCGCCCGGGCCCGCGTCCATCACCCAGCGCACGTCGGCGATGAGCTTGTGGTTGGGCACCGACACCGGGCCGCACCGCCGCGCCTCGCGCACGGCGGGGTCGCGCAGCACCGAGATGAAGTCCTGGCGCACGGACTCCCGCAGCGACAGCTCGCGGTCGACGTACCCGGGGCTGAGGTGCGCGAGCGTCCAGAGCCCGCCCGCGAGCACGAGCGCCAGCGAGCCGAGCGCCCACGGGAGCCGCGCCGGGTGCCCCGGGCGCAGCCGCAGGAACCCGACCAGCCCGAAGGCGCCGAACAGCAGCAGCATCAGCGCGCCCACCAGCAGGTAGCGGTTGATCACCGAGAACCCGCGCAGCGAGACCAGCAGGAAGCCGCCGACCCCGCTGGCGAGCAGGAACAGCGGGATCACCATCTCGCGCCGCGCGAGCCGCAGCGCGAGCACGATGCCGCCGAGCCCGGCCACGAACACGGGCCACTTCGCCAGCTCGGCCAGGAAGCGCACGGTGATCCACGGCAGCTCGGAGAGCTCCTGGCGGCGGCCGAGCGCCGCGGCCGACTCGGTCGTGTAGTGCAGCGAGTAGAGCGCGTCGCCGGTGACCACGAGGTCCGAGGCCATCCAGATGGCGGGCGCGACCGCCGCCGCGAGGCCGGCGCGCACCCACGCGCCGAACGGCCGCCCCCAGCTCACCCACACCGCGTAGACGGCCGCAAGGCCCCACGCCTCCGGGCGCAGCAGCCCCGCCAGCCCCAGCAGCACCCACACCGGTCCGCCGCGGCGGGGAGTGCGGGCCTCGAGCGCTCCCGCCCAGATCACGAGCGCGAGATAGGGCACGTCGATGTACCCGCGCGCCGCGAAGAAGGGGAAGTCCAGCCGGCTCAGCAGCAGCAGCGCCGCGACCGCGCCGACCACCACGCCGAACGTCGCCTTGCCGAGCGCGTAGAGCGCCGCGACGAGGGCGACGAACGACGCCACCGTGATCGCCAGCAGGACCCGGTCGGCCGACTCGCCGATCGGCGCCAGCACCACGCCGAGCGCCACCCACAGCGGGTGCTGCGTCGGCGCGCGGTAGGCGTCGAACGACGGCAGGTGGCCGTCGAGGATCTCCCGCCCCCACAGCAGCGAGTACAGCGAGTCGTAGTTCGGATAGGTCGGGTAGATCGCGAAGCCGACGAAGGCGGCGACCGCCAGCACGACGAGCGCGGCGATCTCCGCGCGGCGCAGCGTGATGCCCCGCGGCGCGCCCAGGCGGGTGGCGGCGGCGGGGGTCGGGATGCGCAACGCGCGGCTCGGCGTCTAGGCGGCCGAGCCCGCGCCCGTCTGCCGGATCGTCTTCGGCAGCATGAAGCGCACGTCCTCGCGCAGCACCTCGAACTCCGAGACGTCCTCGGTCCCGCGGGCGCGGAAGAAGTCGACGAGGCGCTGGACGAGCTCCTCGGGGGCGCTGGCGCCGGAGGAGATCCCGACCACGCGGGCGCCCTCGAGCCACTCGTCGCGGACCTGGGCCTCGTGGTCGATGAGGTGCGACTCGGCACCGGCGGCGCGCGCGACGTCGACGAGGCGGTTGGAGTTCGACGAGTTCCGCGACCCGATCACGAGCACGAGGTCGCACTGGCCGGCCATCTGCTTGACCGCCGCCTGGCGGTTGGTGGTCGCGTAGCAGATGTCGTCGGTGCGGGGGCCGGTGATCGCGGGGAAGCGCTCGTGGAGCCGCTTGATGATCACGCTCGTCTCGTCGACGGACAGCGTCGTCTGCGAGATGTAGGCGACCTTCTCGGGATCGGGGATCTCGAGCTCGTCGACATCGGCCTCGGTCTCCACCAGCACGATGCTCTCGGGCGCCTCGCCCATCGTGCCCTCGACCTCCTCGTGGCCGGCGTGGCCGATCAGCACGATCGTGTAGCCCTCGGCCGCGAACTTCGTCGCCTCGCGGTGGACCTTGGTGACGAGCGGACAGGTCGCGTCGATGGTGAACAGCCCGCGCTCCTCGGCGTCGGCGTGGACCGCCGGTGAGACGCCGTGGGCGGAGAAGACCGTGGTCGCGCCCTCGGGGATCGTCTCGTCGAGCTCCTCGACGAAGACGGCCCCGCGCTCACGCAGCTGCTGGACGACGTGCTTGTTGTGGACGATCTCCTTGCGCACGTAGACCGGCGCGCCGTAGCGCTCGAGCGCGCGCTCGACGGTCTGCACCGCGCGGTCGACGCCCGCGCAGTAGCCCGCGCGGGGCGGCCAGCAGCAGCTTCTGGGGAGCGCTCGCGCTCATGGGGGCCCAGTGTAGGAGCCAGGTCAGCGCCAGGTCGAGACGAGCTCGAAGACGGCCTCGCCGGCGAGGTCCAGCGAGGCGGCCGACACCGCGCTCATGTCGTCGCAGCGGCGGTGCCAGCAGGGGAAGGTGAAGTCGATGAGGTCGATGGCCGGCACGCCGGCGCGGGTGAACGGCGTGTGGTCGTCGACGACCTCGCCCACGGACTGGTCCGGGAACGCCGACCCCGCGCCCACGCGCCGGGCGGCCTTGCGCAAACGCGCCCACAGGGCCGCGTCCGAGCCGTCCTCGCGCGGGAGCGACAGGGACTTGTCGGCCACGAAGTCGAGCAGGACCACGGCGCGCACGTCGCGATGGCGGGCCGCGTAGGAGCGCGAGCCGCGCAGGCCGCTGGAGTAGAACGGCTTCGAGTCGTCCGGGCTCTCCTCGCCGTCGAAGAGCACGAAGCGGATCTCGGGCGCGGAGCCGGGGCGGCGCAGCCGCTGCAGGCCGCGCGCCAGCTCGAGCACCGCGGCGGTGCCGCCCGCGCCGTCGTTGGCCCCCACGAACCCGGGCAGGTCCTTGGTGTCGTAGTGGGCGGCGACGACGATCGCGGGCCGCTTGCCGGGCAGCCGGCCGACGACGTTGCGCAGCCCGCCGGGCACCGGCTCGAAGCGGCCGCCCGGCAGCCGGGAGCGGATCCGCTCGGCGAGGCGCCGCGAGGCCCGCGAGCCCGCGGGGCGCGGGCCCAGCTCGACCTGGGAGCGCAGGTCGGCGAAGGCGCGCCGGGCGTCGAAGCGGGCGGCGGACGGCCCCTTGCGCGCGGCGGGCGCCGCGCCGTCGTCCGCGGCGGGCGGAGCCGGGTCGCCGCCGTCGGCGGCGAACGCGACGACCGCCGCGACGACCACCCCCGCGAGCGCGACCTGGAGGGCGATGAAGACCAGCCGGCGCGGGCTCACCCCGGGTACGCTAGCCGCAGCGAACGCGACGTGAAGGAGGCAGGTGGCGCAGGCGCATGGAGATCGGCTGACGGCGATGGACGCGTCGTTCCTCGCCCAGGAGAGCCCCGTCTCGCACATGCACGTCGGCGCGGCGCTGATCTTCGACGGCCCGCCGCCGGCCTACGACGCCTTCTGCGACCACATCCGCGGCCGGCTGCACCTCGTGCCGCGCTACCGCCAGAAGCTCGCGGTGCCGCCGCTGCAGACCGGGCGGCCGCTGTGGGTCGACGACGCGTCGTTCAACCTCGAGTACCACGTGCGCCACACCGCGCTGCCGGCCCCGGGGTCCGAGGAGCAGCTGTGCGCGCTGGCGGCGCGGGTGCACTCGCAGCAGCTCGACCGCTCCAAGCCCCTGTGGGAGGTCTGGCTCGTCCAGGGCCTCGAGGGCGACCGCTTCGCGCTGCTCTCCAAGGCGCACCACGCGCTGGTCGACGGGATCGCGGGGGTCGACCTCCTGAGCGTGCTCTTCGACCTCCAGCCGGTGCCGCGAGACGTCCCGCACGAGGACGAGCCGTGGCTCGCCCGCCCCGAGCCGAGCGCCGCCGAGATGGCGACCCGCGGCCTGCGCGGCCTGGTGCGCACGCCGTTCGAGCTGGCCGGCAAGGCGCTGTCGGCGGTGTCGCACCCCGGCGAGGCGCTCGGCACGACCCGCGAGGTCGTCGAGGGGCTCGGCGAGATCGTGTGGGCCGGGCTCAACCCGGCGCCGGACACCCCGCTGAACGTCCCGATCGGCCCGCACCGCCGGCTCGAGATCGTGCGCGGCGCGCTCGAGGACTTCAAGCTGGTCAAGAACACGTTCGGGGGCACGGTCAACGACGTCGTGCTGGCGGTGACGGCGGGCGCGCTGCGCACGTGGCTGCGCACCCGCGGCGTGCGCACCGAGGGCCTCGAGCTGCGCGCGCTCGTCCCGGTGTCGATCCGCGCGGACGACCAGCACGACCAGCTCGGCAACCGCCTCGCGGTGATGCGGGGCCCGCTGCCCGTCTACGTCGAGGATCCGGTGGCCCGCCTGCGCGTGGTCCGCCACGCGATGGCGGGCCTGAAGGAGTCCAAGCAGGCGGTCGGCGCCGAGGTCCTGACGAGCATGCAGAGCCTCGCGCCGCCGACCGTGCTCGCCCAGGCCTCGCGGCTGAACTTCTCCACGCGCCTGTTCAACCTGATCGTCACCAACATCCCGGGGCCGCAGATCCCGCTCTACGTGCTCGGGCGGCAGCTGCGCGACCTGTTCCCGATCGCGTTCCTCCCCCGCGACCACGCGCTCGCGATCGCGATCATGTCCTACGACGGCGGGATGGACTTCGGCCTGCTCGGCGACTACGACGCCATGGCCGACCTCGCGACGATCGGCGCCGCGCTCACCGACTCGCTCGCCGAGCTGGTCGCCGCCGCGCAGACGCACCGGCAGGCCAACGGGCACGCCCCGGGTCGCACGCGCGAGCCGGCCGCCTCGCGGCGGGCCCAGCCCATCTAGCCGCCGGCCCCGCCGGCCGCCGTCCGCGGCAGCGTGCGGACCTCGCTCACGAGCAGGACCGCCACGGTGGCGACGACGATCAGCGCGCAGGCCGCCCAGATCGCGGTCGCGGTGCCGACCGCGGCCGCGAGCGGTCCGGCCACCGCGAGCCCGAGCGGCATCAGGGCGAGCGAGCCCAGCGCGTCGTAGGAGCTCACGCGCGACAGCGCGGCGCCGGGCACGTGGCCCTGCAGCGACGTGTCCCACTGCACGCCGAACGTCTCGGCGCCGAGGCCGCCCACCACCGCCGCGGCGGCGATCACCCCGGGGGGCGCCGCCAGCGCCAGCAGCGCGAGCGGCGGAGCCCACAGCAGGACCCCGATGGAGCCGGCCAGCAGCGGCCGCCGCGGGCGGAAGCGCAGCCCGAGCAGCCCGCCGACGACGAAGCCGGCGGCCTCGGCCGCGACGATCAGCCCCCACGCCGCGGCGCCGCCCAGCGAGTCCTTGGCGACGACGGGGCCGAGCACGAGGAAGGCGCCGGCGTGCGCCGCGTTGACGATCGAGAACTGCGCGACGACGGACCACAGCCACCGCCGGCGGGTGAACTCCCGCCAGCCGGCGACGAGGTCCGCGAGGAACCGGCGCCCGGGCCCGGTCATCTCCCCCGAGACCCGCAGCAGCGAGCAGAACGCCGCGCTGACCAGGAACGTCGCGGAGTCGATGGCGAGCGCCTCCCCCGGGCCGGTGGCGGCCACGATCACGCCCGCGAGGCCGGCGCCGAGCACCGTCATCCCGTTGCTCGAGAGCCGCAGCAGCGCGTTGGCGGGCTGGAGCAGCGCGGGCGTGACCGTCCGCGGGATCAGCCCGGTCGAGGCCGGGAAGAAGAACGCGAACGCCGCGCCGTTGACCGCCTCGAGGGCGACGAGCTGCCACAGCTCGAGCGTCCCCGTGAGCAGCAGCACGGCGGCGATCGCCTGGCTCGCGCCCGCGGCCACGTCGGCGCCGACCATCACGCGCTGGCGCGGCAGCCGGTCGGCGAGCACCCCGCCGACCAGCAGCAGCACGAGCTGCGGGACGAAGCGCGCGGCGAGCACGATCCCGAGGTCGGTCGCCGAGCCGGTCAGATCGAGTACGGCGAACGCGACCGCGACCGGGACGACCGCGTTGCCGAGCACCGACGCCGTGCGCGCGGCGAACAGGAGCCGGAAGTCGCGCCGGCCCAGCAGCTCGCGCACCTGCGTGACTCCGGCGTCCGCGGCGGTCGGCATCAGCCGGCCAACCTAGCCGCCCGCCGCGCGGGATGTCCGCGTCAGCGGTGCGCGCAGGTCAGTAGCCGAGCGCGAACTTCGCGTCCTCGGACATGCGCTCGGGCGTCCACGGCGGCGAGAAGACCATGTTCGGGACGACTTCGTCGACGCCCTCGACCTCGCCCACGAACTCCTTCATCTGCTCGGAGACCTGCGGGCCGATCGGGCACGCCGGCGTGGTGAGCGTGAACGTGATGTTCACCGTCCCGCCGTCGATCTCGACGTCGTAGACCAGCCCGAGCTCCACGAAGTCCAGCCCGAGCTCGGGATCGATGACGTTGCTGAGCGCTTCGGTGACAGCTTCTTCCTCGACCATGGTCCCCGAGTCTAGATGAGGGCCGGCGAGCGCCGGGCCCCGCGATCGGCGTGAGGTCGGCTCGCCTGACCACGAAGTTTGTACTAGGTTGCCCGCCATCGTCACGTTCGACCCCCACCTCAGCGTGCTGCGAGTCGCAGGGGACGAGGACCGGACGACGAGCGGGCGCCGCCGGCGCGCGATCTCAGCGGCGATCACCCACTCGCGCGACGTCGTCGTCGACCTCGCCGACCTGCACTTCGCCGACGCGTCGGTGATGATCGACCTCGCGGTGCTCGCGCAGCGGCTGCGGCCCCAGCATCGCGTGCTGCGCCTCCGCCACCCGCAGCCGCACATCCACACGCTGATCGAGATGGTCGGGGTCGACCGGCTCGAGGCCGTGGCGGTGGAGCTCGTGCCGAGCCCCGCCGGCGCCTGAGCAAGAGGCGCGCACCGCGCTGTCGTAACGTAGTGAGGAGATCGTCATGCGCCTCCTCCTCATCCTTCTGTTCATCGTCGTGCCCATCGCCGAGCTGGCGGTGATCATCCAGGTCGGCGGCCTGATCGGGGTGTGGCCGACCATCGCGATCCTGATCGCCGACTCGGTGCTCGGCTCGGTCCTCATGCGCTCGCAGGGCCGCGTCTCCTGGCGTCGCTTCAACCTCGCCGTGCAGGAGGGCCGCCCGCCCGCGCGCGAGGTGGCCGACGGCGCGCTCATCATCTTCGGCGGCGCGCTGCTGCTGACCCCCGGCTTCCTCACCGACATCCTCGGGATCGCGCTCCTGCTGCCGCCGACCCGAGCGATCGTGCGCCGGTTGCTCGTCCGCACGGTCGCCCGCCGGATGGCGTCCTCGGTCGCGAGCTTCACGGTGCGCGCGGGCGCGCCGCCGCGGTCGCCGCGGACCTACGACGTCGACGGCACCGCCACCGACGTCGACCAGGAGCGGCTCCACCCGTGATCGACCCCGAGCTGGAACGCCCGCGGGCAGGCGCGGGCGCGTCCGCCGCGTTCGCGGACGCCGTGACGTTCGCGTTCGGCGACAAGGACGCCGACCTCTACGGGCTCGCGCGCGCGGGCCTCTCGCCCGACCCGGAGCGCGACGACGGCCGGCTCGGCAGCGCGCTGGCCGTGCTGTTCTCGGGCAGCGGGCCGCTGGCGGCGCTCGGCCGCGGCCGCGTCGAGCTCGACGCCGGCGCGGACTTCGCCGACCTCGCCCTCCCCGGTCTGCGCACGACGGTCGAGGCGCCGCTCGAGCGCTGGCGCGTCGAGCTGGATGCGGGCGACGAGCACGGCTCCGCCGGCTTCTCGCTGACCTTCGAGGCGATCGGCGGCCCGGCCGAGCTCGCGGGCGACGAGCCCGCCGCCCGCGCGGGCGGCATGCAGGGCTACGAGCAGCTCTGCCGCGTGCAGGGCACCGTGCGCAGCCCCGGCGGCCGCGAGCAGCGGATCGACGGGCTGGGTCAGCGCGGTCACTCGTGGGGCGAGCCGGACTGGTCGCGGATCGCGCTGGCGCGCACGCTCGGCGCGTGGCTGGACGACGGCTCCGGCGTGACGCTCACCTCGGTGCGCCCGGAGGGGGCCGCCAGCCACGCCGACGAGCAGGCCTGGGCCGCGCTGCTCGGCGCCGGCGAGGGCGAGCGCGTGGAGGAGTCGCGCCTGTCCACCACGACCGACGGCGAGGGCCGCCAGCGGCGCGCCGGCCTCGAGCTGTGGATGGCCGGAGACGACGGCCACGCGCGCTACGCGGCGGGCGAGGCCGTGTGCGGCTCGACGATCGACCTCGGGCAGCTGCGCCTCGACTGCGCGTTCTTCCACTGGCAGATGGAGGGCCGCTCGGGCGTCGGGCGCTACGACGTGCTGCGCCGCGCATGAGCGGCGTCGAGGCCGTCGTCACCGACTTCGGCGGCGTGCTCACCACCCCGCTGATGGACGCCTTCGCCCGCGTCCAGGAGGACCTGGGGTACGACGAGAACGAGATGCTGCGGGCGATCGCCCACGCCGTCGAGCACAACGGCGCCAACCCGCTCCACGAGGTCGAGCTCGGCCGCCTGACCGAGGGCGAGTTCCTCGGCGCGCTCGAGGACGGGCTCGCGGCCGTCACGGGGCGGCAGGTCGTCCTGCACGAGTTCGCCGAGCGCTACTTCCGCGCGATGCGGCCCAACGAGGCGCTGCTCGACTACTACCGCGGCCTCCACGAGGACGGCATCCGCCTGGCGATCCTCACCAACAACGTGCGCGAGTGGGAGCCGCGGTGGCGCGCGATGCTGCCCGTCGCGCTCTTCGAGCTCGTGGTCGACTCCGCCTTCGTCGGGATGCGCAAGCCCGAGGCGGGGATCTACGAGCTGACGCTGGAGCGCCTCGGGCTGCCCGCCGCCGCGTGCGTCTTCGTCGACGACCTCGAGCCGAACGTCGTGGCCGCGCGTGAGCTCGGCCTCCACGGGGTCCACTTCCGCGACACGGGTCAGGCGATCGGCGAGCTCGACGCGCTGCTCGGCCGCTGAGGAGGGGGTCTAACTCTCGGTGCCCAGCCGGTCCCAGCAGTAGAGCTCGATGCACTCCGCCAGCAGCTCCTCGCAGCGGGCGCGCGAGAGCCACGGGAGCACGACCTCGAGCGCCTGCTCCTCGGCGACCCCGGCGGTGAACGCGTCCTCCCCGCGCAGGCCCGCGGCGATCTTCAGCGCCTCGCGCCGGTTCTCCCCCAGGGAGCCGAACGCGCTGACGAGGAAGTCCTTGTTGGCGATCGGCGTCCCGACCTCGAGGGACGCGTGCCAGGCGGCCAGCATCGACAGGTCGTGCTCGTCGAGGTCGGCCACCGCCTTCGCGTAGTGGGAGGCGAGCTCCTCCTCCGGGATCTCGTCGACCCACGCGCGGACGAGCTCTCCGAGCAGCTGCCGGCGTGCCTCGCGGCCGACGGACTCGGCGATGACGCGGATGGCGTCGTGCGGCTCGATGAAGCAGAGGGGCATGGTGCGGTCTTCGCTCTCGCGCTCCTGTTTGGCGGACGTGACGCCTGGCACCGTAGGGGGTCGGTCGGACGGCACCGCGCCGCTCTGCCGCGCGGCTTTCAGGCCAGCGCGGCGAGCGCGCGCCCGACGTCGGCCTCGCGCGTGGAGAGGTGGAAGGAGAAGCGCAGGCGCCCGCCGCGCCCCGCGGCCATCACGCCGGCGCGCCGCAGGCGCTCCCCGGCGTCCTCTCCGAGCTCGGGCGAGACGATCGCCGAGTCGCCGGGCGGCAGCCCCAGCCCGGCCCGGAAGGCGTTGGCCAGCCCGAGGTCGTGGGCGTGGACGGCGGCGATCCCGACGCGCTCGAGCACCGACAGCGCGGGCGCGAGGCCCACCCAGCTCAGCCACACCGGCGAGACGTCGAAGCGCCGGGCGTCCGCCGCCAGGCGCAGCGGGCCGCCGTAGAGCACGCTCATCGGGTCCTCGCCCGCGTACCAGCCGGCGAGGTGCGGCGTGAGCTCCTCCTGTCGCTCGGGCGCGACGTAGAAGAAGGCCGTCCCGCGCGGCCCGAGCAGCCACTTGTAGCCGCCGCAGGCCACGTAGTCGAAGCGCCCGGCGTCCAGCGGGAGCCAGCCCGCGGCCTGCGTGGCGTCGATGAACGTGCGGGCGCCGTGGTGCCGCGCGGCCGCGGAGATCGCGTCGAGGTCGGCGAGGCGCCCGTCCGCCGACTGGACCGCGCTCACCGCGACCAGGTCGGTCGAGCCGTCCACCGCCGCCGCGAGCGCCTCGAGCGGCACGAGCCGGACCTCGACGCCCCGGCCCTCCTGGGCCAGCAGGGGGAACAACAGCGAGGTGAAGTCCTCCTCGGCGGCGAGCACCCGCGCGCCTGCGGCCAGCGACGTGCCGACGAGGCCGGTGAAGGGCGAGACCTGGGCGCCGACCGCCACGTCGGCGGCCGCCACGCCGTGCAGGCGGGCCCACGTGGCCCGCGCCGCGCCGACCGAGCGGTCCCAGCCGTCGAAGCCGCAGCGGCCGTGGCGCCACTCGTCGGCGGCGGCCTGGAGCGCCTCCCAGGCCGGACGGGGCGGCAGCCCGTAGCTGGCCGTGTTCAGCCAGACGGTCTCGGGAGAGAAGAGCGCCTGCGCGTCGGCGATCGAGAGCGCCGGGGCGGCATCGGCGGGACGGCGGTCGGTCAGGGCCACCCCCCACACGGTGGCGGAAGGCGGCGCGGACCGCAACGAGGGCCACCCCGCCCGCCGCCCCGGCCGCGACACCCGGGCGCGCACGGGGCGCCCGGGGGTCGCGGCGGCGAAGCGCGCCTAGCCGCCCGCCGCGATCCGCTTCTGGACCTCGGCGTAGGCGGTGCGCGGCGTGCCGTCGGCGACGAGGCCGGCGTCGAAGCGCGGCGTCACGTTGCCGTAGAACGTGTACACGTACACGCGCTTGACCTTGCGGTTCTTGCGCACCAGCGTGTTGAACAGGTACTTCGTCGCGCGCAGCTGGCGCCGCTCGTTGCCCTTGAAGGAGCCGAACTCGTACAGGCCGCCCGTCTCGGTCAGCCAGATCTGCTTGCAGCCGAGGGCGCGGATGAGCGTCCGGGTGCCCTTGTCGCGGAACCGGTTGACGTCCGAGTAGTTGTGGACGCCGCAGACGTTCGTCGGCACCTTGTAGCGCCGCAGGTTGCGCTTGAGGGCCTTCGCGTAGGCGATCGTCTTGACGAACGTCGGGCTCTTGGCCTTCGGATCGTCCGCCTGGTCGAGCAGGTCGGCGCCGATGATCCGGCAGCCCTTGCAGTACTTCTTGACGATGCCGGCGAAGCGCGCGGCCGCCCGCGGGTCGCGCGCGGTCGGCTGCGTGAAGTGGTTGGCCTCGTTGAAGGGCGCCACGACCTTCACGAACGGGAAGCGCTCGAAGAACGCCTTGACGTTGGCCTCGTAGGCCTTGGCCGACGGCAGCTTGCAGATCTTCAGCTTGCGCTGGTACTTGGGCTTGGCGCAGCGCGAGGCGTCGCCGCGCGTGTGCTCGAAGGTCACGAGCGGCTCGACGCCCGCGGCCTGCGCGCTCTGCAGGTACTGCGTCAGCCGGGGAAGCTCGTCGTCGCCGCTGGTCATGACGTTCCATGAAGCCACGACGCGCGTGTGCTTGGCGCCGAGCGCCTGGAACTGCGGATCGGCGAAGACCCGCGGCTGGTTCTCGGCGATGCCGACGGTCACCTTGGCCTGCGCGGCCGCGGGGAGGAGCAGCAGCGCGCAGCCGGCGAGCAGGGGGACGAGCAGACGAAGTCGCATGGGAGTGCGGATACCTCTTTCGATCGGAGGGCGGTCGGACCCGCGGCAGGGGGGCCGAGCGGCCCGGCGGGTCGAAGGGGTTCGTCCTGCGAAGCGGGGCACCTTAGCGCGCGACCGTCCCGGGCACTTCGCCCGCTTGCCGACGCGCGGCCGCGGGCGTAGGGTCGGCGCGGGCGGGGCTTCCATGACCCCCGACCAAACCCAGACGCCGCCGATCCCCCTGCCCGTCCGGGACGAATCCGTGCGCCCCGGGGACCGTCTTCTCGAGCGGACCTACGAGCTCGACGTGCTGGGCCGAGCGGTCGCGCGCGCCGCCCGCGGCGCCGGCGGGATCGTGCTGATCGAGGGCGGTCCGGGGCTCGGCAAGAGCCGGCTCGCCGAGAGCGCGCGGGCCGCCGCGCGCGACGCGGGCCTGCTCGTGCTGCGGGCCCGCGGGGCCGAGCTCGAGCGCGAGTTCGCCTTCGGCGTCGCGCGCCAGCTCTTCGAGTCCGCGCTGGCGGGTCTCGACGCCGGTGAGCGCGAGGCGCTGCTGGACGGACCGGCGGAGGCGGCGGCCGGCCGGCTGTCGGATCCGGGCGACGGCGGGGGCGACCGCCCCGGCGCGGCCGGCGACGCCGGCGCCGCGATGCTGCACGGGCTCTACCGGCTGACGGCCGCGCTCGCGCGGCGCACGCCGCTGCTCCTCGCCGTCGACGACGCGCACTGGGCCGACGACCCGACGCTGCGCTTCCTCGACTACCTCGCCCGCCGGATCGACGAGCTGCCCGCGCTGCTGGTGGCGACGGGCGACGGCGCCGAGCCGGCACAGCACGACGGGCTCTGGCACCGCCTGGCGGCCGAGCCGGCGGCGGAGACGCTGCGCCCGCGGCCGCTCGGCCACGACGCCGTGCGCGACCTCGTGCGCGAGCGGCTCGGCGCCGAAGCGGCCCCCGAGTTCTGCGTGGCCTGCGAGCTCGCCACCCGCGGCAACCCGCTGTTCCTGCGCGAGCTGCTGGGCGCGCTGGACGAGGCCGGGCTCGCGCCGACCGCGAGCGCCGCGTCCGAGGTGCCGGCGGTGGGCCCACCCGCGGTCGCGCGCTTCGTCCGGGCGCGTCTGCTCCGCCTCGGCCCCGAGGCGACGCGGCTGGCGCGCGCCGCCGCGGTATGCGGGGACGGAACCGAGCCGGCGATCGCCCGCGAGGTCGCGGACCTCGGCGAGGCGGCCGCGCACGAGGCCGCCGACGGGCTCGTGCGCGCCGACGTCCTCGCCCCCGACGAGCGCCTCGGCTTCGTGCATCCGATCGTCCGCGCCGCAATCGAGAGCGACCTCGCCCCCGGGGAGCGCAGCGCGCTCCACCAGCGGGCGGCGGCGGCGCTCACCGCCGCCGGCGCGGCGCCCGAGCGCGTCGCCGCGCACCTGTTGCGGACCCCTGCGGCGGGCGACCACGAGCGCGCCGCGGTCCTGCGCGCCGCGGCAACCGGCGCGCTGGCCCGCGGCGCCGCCGCCACCGCCGTCGAGTACCTCCGGCGTGCCCTCGCCGAGCCGCCGGCCCCCGCCGACCTCCCCCAGGTCCTCGCCGAGCTCGGCCGCTGGGAGGTGGCCGCGCAGCGCTTCGCCGCCGCCGAGGAGCACCTGCGCGCCGTCCTCGAGGCGACGACGGACCCCGTGGCGCGCGCGCACGCCACGCTCTGGCTGGGCCGCTGCGCCGTGGTCTCCGGCCGGCCTGCCGCGGTGACCGCGGACGTGCTCGAGGATGTCGCGGGCGAGCTGTTCGCCACCGACCCGGAGCGCTCGCTCGAGCTCGAGCTCGGCCTTCTGACGGTGATAAGCAGCGACCCGGCGCTGCGGGGGCGGCTGCCCGAGCAGCTCGCCCGGTTCGCGGAGCACGCCGCGGGCCACCGGGCCTACGAGTCCGCCGCCAAGGTGTACGCCGCGCACGAGGCCGTGCTGCGGGGCGAGCCGGCGGCCCCCGCCGCGGCGGCCACGGAGGCGGCGATCGGCGCCGGGCTGCCCCCGGACGAGTTCACGCTGCACTTCGCGCTGACGACCCTGCGCATCACGGAGCGCTTCGAGACGGCCGCCGGCCTGCTCGACCTCGGCCTGCGGGTCGCGCGCGCCGAGGGACGCTCGACGCTGCTGGCCGCCATCCACGGGCAGCGGGCGGCGCTCGAGATGGCGCGCGGCTCGGTCGGCGAGGCCCTGACGGAGGCCGAGGCGGGGCTCGCCGCGATCGGCGAGCACCACGTCGCGCTGCCCCAGCTCGCGGCGGTGGCGATCGACGCCCACATGGAGCGCGGCGAGATCGAGGCGGCCGAGCGCGCTGCCGAGCGCGCGGGACCGGCCGTCGAGATGGAGGACCGGCCCTTCTCCGCCCCCTTCCTGGTCAGCCGCGGGCGGCTGCGCGTCGCCCAGGGCGAGACCTACGCCGGGCTGGAGGACCTGCTGCGCTGCGGCGCACGGCTCCACGCGCACGGCATCGCCGTGCACGGCGACTGGCGCCCGTTCGCCGCGCAGGCGCTCGCGGCGGTCGGCGAGAGCGAGCGGGCGGCCGCGCTCGCCCACGAGCAGATCGAGCTGGCGCGCGGCCTCGGGGCCTCCGGCACGCTCGGCCGCGCGCTCCGCACCGCCGGGACCGCGATCGGCGGCGACGAGGGGCTGGCTCACCTGGAGGAGGCGGTCAAGGTGCTCCACCACTCCCCGGCACGGCTCGAGCACGCCCACGCGCTCGCGGACCTCGGCGCCGAGCTCGGCCGGCGCCGGCGGCGGCGTGAGAGCCGCGAGGTGCTGCGCCTGGCCGTGCAGGAGGCCACGAGCTGCGGCGCCGACGCGCTCGCCGAGCGGGTGCGCGGCGAGCTCGGCGCGGGCGGCGGACGGCCCGCGCGGCTGCAGGTCACGGGCGTCGACGCGCTGACCCCTGCCGAGCGGCGCGTGTGCGTGCTCGCGGCCGCCGGCGACCTCACCAACCGCGACATCGCCCAGCGGCTGTTCGTGACCGAGAAGACGGTCGAGCTGCACCTCACGAGCGCCTATCGCAAGCTCGGGATCCGCTCGCGCTTCCAACTCGCGCCGGCGCTCGAGCCGCACCCGCAAGCCTGATCGGCCCCCGACCCCAGGGCGCAAATCCTGGGGGAAAGCCTGGGGGTCCCTGCCTTGTGCGGACCCGCACGACCGAAGAGGATCGCGTTCGCTCGGCGCCCTACGACCCAGGAATGAGGCGATGACCCGCATCCTGTACCACCTCGGCCGTTTCTGCTCGCGACACCATTGGCCGGTCATCGCCGTCTGGCTCGTGATCGCCATCGCGCTGGCCGTCGGCGGCCGTGCTGCGGGCGACCAGACCAGCGACGACCTCACGCTGCCCGGCACCGGCTCGACGAACGCGACCAACCTGCTGGAGCAGAAGCTCCCCAAGCAGGCGTACGGGGCCAACCCGCTGGTGATCAAGGCGCCGCAGGGCAAGCTCACCGATGCGGCCAACGAGCGCGCGGTCGACGACACGGTCGACGCCGTGCGCAAGGTCGACGGCGTCACGCGCGCCATCAGCCCGACCGGCGACGAGGGGTCGCGGTTCCTCTCCAAGGACAAGACCATCGGCTACATCCCGGTGACGATGGAGATCGGGCCCGGCGACCTCTCGACCGAGCAGGCCCAGGCGGTCCTCGACGCGGCCGACCCGGCCCGCGCCGCGGGGCTCGACGTCGCCGTCGGCGGCTACGTCGGCCAGCAGCTGTCGAAGCCGAGCACCCACGTCTCAGAGGCGGTGGGCATCGGCGCCGCCATCGTGATCCTCCTGTTCGCGTTCGGCACCGCGACGGCGATGGCCCTGCCGATCGTCACCGCGATCCTCGGCCTCGTCAGCGCGCTGGCGATCATCCGCCTGCTCGGGCACGTCACCGAGGTGCCGAGCGTGGCGCCGACGCTCGCCACCATGATGGGGCTCGGCGTCGGCATCGACTACGCGCTGTTCATCGTCACGCGCCACAAGCTGCAGCTGCGCGACGGGATGGAGATGCAGGAGTCGGTCGCCCGCGCGACCGCGACCTCCGGCGGCGCGGTGACGTTCGCCGGCAGCACCGTGGTGATCGCGCTGTGCTCGCTCGCGCTGGCCGGGATCCCGCTCGTCACCGCGCTCGGCCTCACCGCCGCCGTGGCCGTGGTCGTCGCGGTGCTCGCCGCCATCACCCTGCTGCCCGCGCTCCTGGGCGCCCTCGGGCCGAAGATCAACTCGCTGCGGGTCCAGCTCGGGCGCACGCATCCGGACGACCACCAGCCGCACGGCTGGCGCAAGTGGGCCGAAGGCGTCGCCGCCCGGCCGTGGCGCTCGCTGATCGCCAGCGTGGCGGTGCTGATCGTGCTCGCGATCCCCGTCCTGCAACTGCACCTCGGGCAGTCCGACGTCGGCGCGGACTCGAAGTCGACCACCGCGCGGCAGGCCTACGACGACATCAGCGAGGGCTTCGGCGCCGGCACCAACGGGCCGCTGCTCGTGGGCGTGCGGCTGGACCAGGCCGCCAAGGCGGACCAGAAGAAGCTCGCCGACCTCGACGACAAGCAGAAGCAGCTGTCGGACTCCCAGGACGAGCTCAAGAGCAATCAGCAGCAGCTCGACGCCCAGCAGCAGCAGATCGTCGCGCAGGCCGAGGCCCAGGGTCTCAGCCCGCAGCAGGCGCAGCAGCAGGCCGAGCAGCAGACCGCCTCACAGCAGCAGCAGCTCGACTCCCAGCAGAAGAAGCTCGACAGCCAGTCCAAGCAGCTCGCCGACGACCGCAAGCAGGTCGACCAGCCGGCGACGGACCCGCGGCTGACGCGACTGTCGGACGACATCAAGGCGGCGCCCGACGTCAAGTCGGTGACCGGGCCCTCGGTGTCCGACCGCGCGGACGCCGCGATCTACACCGTGATCGCCGACAGCGCGCCCTCGTCACGCAAGACGGAGGACCTCGTCAACCATCTGCGCGACACGGTCGTGCCGAACGCCGAGAAGGGCGACGACCTGACCGTCTTCATCGGCGGGCAGACCGCCGGCTACATCGACCTCGCCGACCGCATCTCGAGCAAGCTGCCGTCGATGATCGCGATCGTCGTCGCGCTCAGCTTCGTCGTGCTGATGGTCGCCTTCCGCTCCGTCGTCGTGCCGCTGAAGGCGGCCGTCATGAACCTGCTGTCGGTGGCGGCGGCGTACGGGATCGTGACCTTCGTCTTCCAGGAGGGCCACGGGGCGACGCTGATCGGCCTCGACGGCGCCATACCGATCGTGAGCTTCGTGCCGCTGCTGATGTTCGCGATCCTCTTCGGGCTCTCGATGGACTACGAGGTCTTCCTGCTCAGCCAGATCCAGGAGCACTACAAGGCCGAGCACCGGCCGACCAAGGCGGTCATCGACGGCCTCGCCAACACGGGCCGGGTGATCACCTCGGCCGCCCTGATCATGGTCTGCGTGTTCACGAGCTTCGTGCTCAACGGGGACCCGGTGGTGAAGGAGTTCGGCATCGGGCTCGCGGTGGCGATCGCGATCGACGCCACGATCGTGCGCTGCCTCCTGGTGCCCGCCGTGATGGTGCTGCTCGGACGCGCCAGCTGGTACATGCCGCGCTGGCTCGACCGCATCGTGCCGCACGTCTCGGTCGAGGGCGAGACGTACTTCGCCGAGCTCGACCGCAAGGCGGAGGCGGCGAAGCGCAAGGTGCCCGCCTGAGCGCCGCGATCGCGCCCGGCGTCCGGCTTCGCGGCCGGGCGCCGGTCGTCGTCGTGCAAGGATGCCCCGCCATGGACGTCGATCCCGAGGCGGCGGAGGTCAAGGCGTCGGGCGGGGTGGTCTGGCGCCGCGCCGGCGACGGGCTCGAGCTCGCGGTCATCCACCGCCCCCGCTACGACGACTGGTCGCTGCCCAAGGGCAAGCTCGATCCCGGCGAGTCGTGGGAGGACGCCGCCCTGCGGGAGATCGAAGAGGAGATCGGGGCGCGTGGCGCGCTTGGCGAGGAGCTCCCGCCGGTCGCCTACGCCGACCCCAAGGGCCGCGCCAAGGTGGTGCGCTACTGGCTGATGGAGGCGCTCGACGGCGAGTTCGTCCCCAACAAGGAGGTCGACGAGCTGCGCTGGGTGCCGGTCGACGAGGCCCAGGCGATGTTGACCTACCCCCATGACGCCGAGCTCGTGGCGGTGGCGCGCGAGCGGCTCGGCGCATGAACGCGGAGCGCTTCCCCGGCCTCCGCGACGGGTGGGCGCGGCTGGACGGCCCCGCGGGCTCGCAGATGGTCGACGTCGCGATCGAGGCGATGGCGGAGTGGATGCGCTCCGGGCGCTCGGCCAACCAGCACGGCGCGTTCGCCGCCGCGGACGCGAGCGACGCGCTGGTGGACGCGGCGCGGGCGAGCGCCGCCGCGCTGCTGGGGGGCGACGCGCGCGAGATCGCCTTCGGGCCGAGCATGACCACCCTCACGCTCGCCTTCTCGGCCGCCGCCGGCCGCACGCTGCACCCGGGGGACGAGATCGTGTGCACGCGCCTGGATCACGACGCCAACGTCCGCCCGTGGCTGATCGCCGCCGAGAGGGCGGGCGCCCGCGTCCGCTTCGCCGAGCCCGACCCGGAGACGCTCGAGCTGCCGGCGTCCGCCGTCGAGGCGGTGCTCTCCGAGCGCACGCGCTGGGTGGCGGTGACGGCGGCGAGCAACGCCGTCGGCACGGTGCCCGAGCTCGAGGCGGTCGTCGCCGCCGCCCACGCCGCCGGCGCCCATGTCTACGTGGACGCCGTGCACGCCGCCCCGCACCGCCGGCTGGACGTCGCCGCCATCGGGTGCGACGCGCTCGCGTGCTCGTCGTACAAGTGGTTCGGGCCGCACGTCGGCGTGCTGTGGGCGCGGCACGAGCTGCTGTCCGAGCTCGAGCCCGACAAGCTGCGCCCGTCGCCCGACACCGTCCCCGAGCGCTGGGAGACCGGCACGCTGCCGTTCGAGTCGCTGGCCGGCGTCCAGGCGGCCGCCGACTACGTCCGCGGGTTGGACTGGGACGCCGTGCACGCCCACGAGCAGGCGCTGCTCGGCACGGCGCTGGCCGGGCTGGCCGGCATCCCCGGGGTGCGCCTGCACGGCGCCGCCCGCCGGCGCGCCCCCACGCTGATGTTCAGCGTCGACGGCCGCACGCCCCGCGAGGTCGCGGCGGCGCTGGCCGAGCGCGAGGTCGCGGTGTGGGACGGCAACTACTACGCGTGGGAGCTCGAGCGCCTCCTCGGCCTCGAGCCCGACGGCGCCGTGCGGGCGGGCTTTCTGCACTACAACGGCGCCGCCGACGTGGAGCGCCTGCTCGACGGGGTCGCCGCCGTCGCGGGCTGAGCGCCGCCGCCCGGCTCTAGGGCTCGAGGTGCAGCCGCTCGCCCTGGGGGCCGACGATCAGGATGAGCTCCACCGCGCCGTCGAGCGCGCCGAACCAGTGCGGCGTCCACGTGGTGAACTCGACGGCGTCGCCCGGCTCGATCGTGAGGTCCTGCTCGCCGAGCACCAGCCGCAGGCGGCCGTCGAGGACGTACAGCCAGTCCTGCCCCTCGTGCACGGACAGGACGTCGGGCGGGGTGCGCCGCGACGGGCTGACGTGCACCTTGTAGGCGCGCAGCCCGCCCGCCGTCGTGCCGCGGGTGAGCGGCCACAGCGTGAGCCCCTCGTGGGTCCGCGGCCGGCCGCGCACGCGCGGGTCCTGCGGGGGCGAGGAGCGCAGCAGCTCGTCGGCGCTCACGTCCAGCGCGGCGGCGAGGGCGGGGATGTGGTCCAGCGCGAGGCGGCGCTTGCCGGCCTCGAGGCGGCTGAGCGTGGAGACGTCGATGCTCGCGCGCTCGGCGACCTGCTGGAGGGTCAGCCCCCGCTCCGTGCGGAGCTCCCGCAGCCGCCGGCGGGCGCGGACGTCGACGGGCTCCTCCTCGGTCTTTGCCTGCATGGCAAATCAGCTTGGCAGATCGCGCCGGCGCTGTCACGCTCCGGGGCATGGAGCAACCATGGGACTGCATCGTCGTCGGCGCCGGGGCCGCGGGCCTGAGCGCCGCCCTCGTGCTCGGCCGCGCCCGGCAGCGCACGCTGGTGGTCGACGCCGGGAACCAGAGCAACCGCGCCGCGCACGGCATCGGGGGCTTCCTCGGCCAGGACGGGCGGCCGCCGGACGCGTTCTACGCCGGGAGCCGTGAGGAGCTCGCGGCCTACCCGACCGTCGAGCTGCGGTCCGGGGAGGTGGTGGGCGGCGCGCCGGACGAGGGCGGCTTCGTGCTCGAGCTGGCCGGCGGGACGCGCGAGGCGACCCGCCGCGTGCTGCTGGCCACCGGGATGGAGTACCGCCTCCCCGCGCTCCCCGGCGTCGCGGAGCGCTGGGGCCGCTCGGTCTTCCACTGCCCGTTCTGCCACGGCTGGGAGGTGCGCGACCGGCCGCTCGGCGTGCTCGACCGGGGCGCCGCCGGCGTACAGCGGGCGCTCCTGCTGCGCGTCTGGAGCGACGACGTCACGCTGCTCGCCGGCGGACCCGCCGAGCTCGACGACGACGACGCCGCCGCGCGGCTGCGGGCCGCCGGGGTCGCGGTCGACGAGCGCCCGGTCGCGGGGCTGCGCGGCCCGGACGACACGCTGACGGCCGTCGTGTTCGCCGACGGCGCCGAGCGGCCGTGCGGCGGGCTGCTCGTGCCGGTCACCCTGCACCAGCGCTCCGCGCTCGCCGAGCAGCTCGGCGCCGGCGCCGCCGAGCCCGGTCACGTCGCCGCCGACGCCGTCGAGATCGACGCGCGGTACAGCACCGGCGTCCCCGGGCTCTTCGCCGCGGGCGACGTGAGCTCGCAGATGCCGTCGGTGGCCAACGCCGTCGCGGCGGGCGCGGGCGCCGCGGCGATGGTCGTGCACGACGTGGCGCTCGGCGCGCCCGCCGGCGTCACGGCGTGAAAGGCCTCAGGTCCGGCGGCGGCCCGGGTCCATCAGCCCACCGCCGCGCGAGCGGCGGATGAGGTAGACGATCAGCGTCGCGCACACCAGCGACGCCAGCCAGCCCGCGCCGTAGTAGCGCTGGTCGGTGACGAAGTAGACGATGACCCCGGCGAAGAGCGAGCCGACGATGCCCACGAGCATCGTCTGCAGGAGCGACATCGGATCGCGCCCTGGCAGCGCGAGCCGGGCGAAGGCACCGACGACCAGCCCCCAGACGCACAGCGAGATCAGGTAGACGAGCCAGCTCACGAGGACAAGGTACTCGACGGCCGTGCACGCCCCCGGTCGGCCGCACGTGCACCGCGTGTCGAGTTGCGCACGCCATGGCGCCACGAACTCGACACGCGGTGATCGCTAGCCCTGGCGGCCGGGGCTGTGGGTGTGCGGGGCGCCGATCACGCCCGCCACCGCGCCGTTCTGGCTGCCGGCGGCAAACTGCGGCTCCGGCTCGCGGCGCTCCTCGGCCTCGGCCAGCTCGCGCAGGACGCGCTTGTAGTCGCGCGGCATGACCTTCACGAAGCGCGGCAGCATGGCGTCCCAGTCGGCCAGCAGGCGGGCGGCGACCGGCGAGAGCGTGCGCAGGTGGTGCTCCTCGACGAGCTCGTGGAGCTCGAGCGCGTCGGCCTCGTCGATCTCGTCGAAGCCGACCAGCTCCATGTTGCAGCGCCGCGGGAAGGTCCCGTCGGGGTCGAAGACGTAGGCGACGCCGCCGCTCATGCCCGCGGCGAAGTTGCGGCCCGTCGGCCCGAGCACGACCACGCGACCGCCGGTCATGTACTCGCAGGCGTGGTCGCCGACGCCCTCGACGACGGTGCTCGCGCCCGAGTTGCGCACCCCGAAGCGCTCGCCCGCGAGGCCCCGGAAGAAGGCCCGGCCCGCGATCGCGCCGTAGAGCACGGTGTTCCCGACCACCACGTTGTCCTCGGCCACGAAGGTCGCCTCTTCGGGCGGGTGCACGGCGAGCACCCCGCCGGAGAGCCCCTTGCCGGTGTAGTCGTTGGCGTCGCCGATCAGCGTGAGCTCGACGCCCGGCGCGAGCCACGCGCCGAACGACTGCCCCGCCGAGCCGCGCAGGGTGAACTTGATCGTCTCGGGCGGCAGCCCCTCGGCGCCGTGGATCTCGGTGATCGCGCTGGAGAGCAGGCCGCCGACGGTGCGGTTGACGTTGCGGATCGCGAACTCGCCGGTGACCGGGCGGCGGTGGTCGATCGCCTCCTTGGCGTGGCGGATCAGCGTCAGGTCGAGCGCGCGGGTGAGCGGCGAGTCCTGCGGCCGCACGCGGCGCAGCGGCGTGTCGGGCGGCACGTCGGGCATCGTGAGGATGTGGGTGAGGTCGACGCCGCGGGCCTTCCAGTGGTCGATCGCCTCGTCGGCGGCCAGCAGGTCGGCGCGGCCGATCAGGTCGTCGAAGCGCCGCACGCCCAGGCGGCGCATGATCTCCCGGGCCTCCTCGGCCACGAACATCAGGTACGTCACGACGTGGTCGGGCGTGCCCTCGAAGCGCTTGCGCAGCTCGGGATCCTGCGTCGCGATGCCCACCGGGCAGGTGTTCAGGTGGCAGGCGCGCATCATGATGCAGCCGGTCGCGATCAGCGGGGCGGTCGAGAAGCCCATCTCGTCGGCGCCGAGGAGCGCCGCCACGACGACGTCGCGGCCGGTCTTCATCTGGCCGTCGGCCTGCACCCAGATGCGCGAGCGCAGGTCGTTGAGCACGAGCGTCTGCTGGGTCTCGGCGAGCCCGATCTCCCACGGCACGCCGGCCGACTGGATCGAGGACAGCGGCGAGGCGCCCGTGCCGCCGTCGTGGCCGGAGATCAGCACGTGGTCGGAGTTCGCCTTCGCGACGCCCGCGGCCACGGTGCCCACCCCGACCTCGGCGACGAGCTTGACGCTGATGCGCGCGTGGGGGTTCGCGCAGCGCAGGTCGTAGATGAGCTGCTTGAGGTCCTCGATCGAGTAGATGTCGTGGTGCGGGGGCGGGGAGATCAGGCCGACGCCCGGCGTGGTGAAGCGGATCTTGCCGATGTAGTCGTCGACCTTGTGGCCGGGGAGCTGGCCGCCCTCGCCGGGCTTGGCGCCCTGGGCCATCTTGATCTGCAGCTCGTCGGCGTTGACGAGGTAGTGGATGTTGACCCCGAAGCGCCCGGAGGCCACCTGCTTGATGGCCGAGCGGCGCGAGTCGCCGTTGGGGTCGAGCGTGTAGCGGACGGGGTCCTCGCCGCCCTCGCCGGTGTTCGAGCGCCCGCCGAGGCGGTTCATGGCGATGGCGAGCGTCTCGTGCGCCTCGCGCGACAGCGAGCCGAGCGACATCGCGCCGGTGGCGAAGCGCTTGACGATCTCGGTCGCGGGCTCGATCTCCTCGAGCGGGAGCCACTCGTCCTCGGGCCTCTCGTTGAAGCGCAGCAGCCCCCGCAGAGAGGCGCGCCGGGCGGCGTCGTCGTTCATCAGCCGCGAGTACTCGTCGTAGCTCTCCGCGGTCCCCTCGCGCACCGCCCGCTGGAGCAGCTCGATCGTCTCGGGGTTCCACATGTGGTACTCGCCGTCGCGGCGCCAGGCGTACACGCCGCCGGCCGGCAGCAGGCCGGAGTGCGCGTCGGGGTAGGCGCGCGCGTGGCGGTCGAGCGTCTCGCGCGCCAGCACGTCGGCGCCGATGCCGCCGATGCGCGACGCGGTGCCCGCGAAGTGGCGGTCGATGAGCTCCGGCGCGAGCCCGACCGCCTCGAAGATCTGCGCCCCGCAGTAGGACTGGATCGTCGAGATCCCCATCTTGGAGATCGTCTTGAGCAGCCCCTTGCCGATGCCCTTGATGACGTTGGAATCGGCCTGCGCGAGGTCGGTGACGCCCGGCACCTTGCCGGCGGCGACGAGCTCGGCGAGCGACTCGAACATCAGGTAGGGGTTGATGGCCGAGGCGCCGTAGCCGATCAGCGTCGCGAAGTGGTGGACCTCGCGCGGCTCGCCGGACTCGAGCACGAGGCCGGCCTGCAGGCGCGTGCCCTCGCGCACGAGGTGGTGGTGCACGGCGGCGACGGCCAGCAGCGACGGGATCGCGACCCGCTCGGCGCCGACCTCGCGGTCGGAGAGGATGAGGATGTTGACGCCGTCCTCGATGACCTCCGCGGCCTCGCGGCAGATGCGCTCGAGCGCGGCCTCCATGCCCTCCGGGCCCTCCGCCACGGGCCACGTGATGTCGACCGTGTAGGCCTGGAAGATCGAGGAGTCGACCTGGCGCAGCCGCTCGAGCTCGTCGCTGCGCAGGATCGGCGTCTCCATGGCGAGCTGGTGCGCGTGCTCGGCGGACTCGTCGAAGAGGTTGCGCTCCGAGCCGACGCCGGTGGCCACGCTCATGACCACGTTCTCGCGGATGGGGTCGATCGGCGGGTTGGTGACCTGGGCGAAGAGCTGCTTGAAGTAGGAGAACAGCGGCGGCTGGCGGTCGGAGAGCACCGCGAGCGCGAGGTCGTTGCCCATCGAGCCGATCGGCTCCTCGCCCCGGGCGGCGGTCGGCGTGAGCAGGACGCGCAGGTCCTCCAGCGAGTAGCCGAACGCCAGCTGACGCGAGCGCAGCGGCTCGGTGCGCGGGACGCGCGGCGGCCGCGGGGGCAGGTCGGAGAGGTGGACGACGCCCTCGCGGTACCAGTCGCCGTAGGGCTTCTGGGTGGCGACGGCGCGCTTGACCTCCTCGTCGGCGACGATCCGCTGCTCGGCGAGGTCGACGAGGAAGAGCTTGCCGGGCTGGAGGCGGCCCTTGCGCAGGACGTTCTCGGGCGGCTCGTCCATCACCCCGGTCTCGGAGCCGAGCACCACCCAGCCGTCGCGGGTCTCCATCCAGCGGCCGGGGCGCAGGCCGTTGCGGTCGAGCGTGGCGCCGATCACGCGCCCGTCGGTGAACGCCACCGCCGCCGGGCCGTCCCACGGCTCCATCAGGCACGAGTGGAAGGCGTAGAAGGCGCGCAGGTGGTCGGGCAGGTCGTCGCGCTTCTCCCACGCCTCGGGCACCATCATCATCACCGCGTGCGGCAGCGAGCGGCCGGCGACCGTGAGCAGCTCGAGGACGTTGTCGAACGTCGCCGAGTCCGAGCCGCCGGCCCGCACCACCGGGAGGATCTTCGGCAGGTCCTCCCCGAACAGCTCGGAGGCGAGCTGCGACTCGCGCGCCCGCATCCAGTTCACGTTGCCGCGCAGCGTGTTGATCTCCCCGTTGTGGGCGATCATCCGGTACGGGTGCGCGAGCTCCCAGCTCGGGAAGGTGTTGGTCGAGAAGCGGGAGTGCACGAGCGCCAGCGCCGTCTCGGTGCGCTCGTCCTGGAGGTCCGGGTAGTAGCCCAGGACCTGCGGGGAGGTGAGCATCCCCTTGTAGACGATCGTGCGCGAGCTGAAGCTGGGGATGACGAGGTCGGGCCCGGCGGCCAGCTCGGCGACGCGGCGGATCACGTAGAGCTTGCGCTCGAAGGCGTCGGGGTCGGTCGCGAGGTCTCCCGACGCGGCGACCACCAGCTGCTTGATGTACGGCGCGAAGTAGTTGGCCGTGATCCCGACGTAGTCCTTGTCGACCGGCACGTCGCGCCAGCACACGACGCGCTGGCCCTCGCTCTCGACGGCGTCGGTGAGCAGCCGCTCGAGCTCCTCGCGGCGCCGGGCGTCCTGCGGGAGGAAGCAGACCGCCACGCCGTAGGCGCCGGGGGGCGGCAGCTCCTCGTCGAGTACGGCGCGCAGGAAGGCGTCGGGAAGCTGGAGGAGGATGCCCGACCCGTCGCCGGTGTTGGGGTCGGCGCCGGCCGCGCTGCGGTGCTCGAGGTTCTCGAGCGCGACGATCGCTCGCGACACCGTCTCGTGCGTCGGGACCCCGTTGACCCGCGCGACGAAGGCGACGCCGCAGGCATCGTGCTCGTTTCGGGGGTCGTATAGGCCCACCGAACCGGTCGGCCTCGCAATGCGGTCCATCTGGCGTGCTCCCGGGGCGCGAGTGGGCACTGAGGCGGAACGCGGAACGGTAGCAGTGGTCGCCGGCCCACCTCATAGGGCGCGCCGCCAATCTGATTTGCGGATTGTCACCTGTGGCAGGGCATCACGCACGCAGACGCAACGATGTTGCGTGGCTCGCCGTGTGCGCGGAGGTGCTCAGGGGTGAGCAGCGGCGGCAGGCGCGATCCGTTCAGCCGTACCCTCGCCCCTGACGAGGTCAAGCGGCAGTGGGACGAGGTCGTCACCGAGGCGAGCTCGCGCTGACAGACGCTGCGCGAGGCAATCACCCGGAGGCGGCGACGGCGCGAGTGATCGCCCGCGAGTTGAGCTCAGGCGCAGAGCCGCGGCTCGATCGACAGCCCGCCGGTGCGCTGCAGGGCCGGACGGCCACGTGCTCGCGATCGCTCTTCGGCGGAGGTGCGAGCACGGGGCCGAGGTCGCGTTCAGTCGAGGCGCTTGGCGCCGTACGCCGCCAGCCCGTAGATCACGAGGATGTCGAGCGTGAACAGCGTGAGCGACCAGAACGGATAGGACGAGATGAACAGCAGTAGCGCGATCGCGTTGAGGCCGGCGACCGTGATGCCGAACCAGCGCACGCCCTTCGTACGCGCCCAGATCCCGAACGCGGCCAGGAGCTGGACGGCACCGAGCACGATCCAGGACCCACCCGAGCGTGTTGAGATCGCTGATGATGTAGCGCGCGTTCGCGACGTAGAACGACGAGTTGGATACCGCCGCGATCCCCTGGATGAGGTTCATCGTGCCGAGCATCAGCATCATGGACCCGGCGAAGAGGATCCAGCCGTCGCCGCGCCCGTATTCGTCCGCATATGCGGCGGGATCAGCGGACCTGTTCTCGCCGACACCGGGCGTTGCCATCGTCGCCTCCTCAAGGTCGACTCGGGTCGCCGCCGGTCGGCGACCGCTCGCGAAGACGCTATGGGCGGGCGGACGGAGCTGCGTCACACCGATCGTATGAAGTCGGCTGCGGCGCTGGCCGAGGGATGACGAGGGCCTGCCGAGGTGCCGTCAGGCAGCCGCGCCGGCGACCGCGGCGGCGTCCTCGTAAGCCTCGTAGGGCACGGGCCGCCACATCAACCGTGCGGGCTCGCCGTACAGCGCAGACGCCATCGCCGTGGCACCCACACGAAGGCTCGCTGCGATGCGGCCGGGATCCGTGCTCAGCCGCCGAACGAGGCGGCTGTCGCGTGGCACGGCGATCTGCGTCACGGCGGCGCTGCCCGGCGGTCGCAGGGCGAACGCCTCGAGCGCCTCGGCATCGCGGTTGTAGCGCGTTCCGGCCGCGTTCACGAGCGGGCGCAGCCCTGGGTACGACCGGCTGACTGCAAGCTCTGCGACCCGGCTGCGGGCACGCGCCCGATACTGGGCGTCCCTCGACCGCAGCACGAGCACGTGGGTCGACCCCTCGCGCAGCGCGGTCACGTACGGAATCGGCTCGAGGAGGCCGCCATCGACCATCGTCTCGCCCCGATAGGTGGCGGGCGTCCCCCCGAGCAGCGGAATCGTGCAGCTGACCCGGACGGCGGCGAGCAGTTCCGCGGTGTTGCGGAAGTCGCTGAGGACACGCAACGTCGCGTCATCGATCGAAACGGCGAGGGCATGGACAGCGGGCCCCCGGGCCAGGCCCGCTTCCGAGAGCGGCTTGCGACGGGCGATGACGGTGTCGAAGAGGAATCCGAGATCGAGCACCGGGCGCCGGCGGAGCACGCGCGCGGGATCGATGAGCCCACGGCTCGCGGTGTCCTCGAACGTCGTGGCCCACAGCACCGCTTGGCCCGCGGCCGTGAAGCAGCCCGTGACGGCGCCCGCGGAGCACCCGTAGATGCGATCGAAGGCCGGGACGAGCCCCGCTGCCTCGAGGACCGCGCACATGCCCGCCGACACCACCCCGCGCATCCCGCCGCCCTCCACCGCAAGCGACACGACGTGACCGTCTGAGCGCCGGCCCGGCACGCTGCCTGACTCGCTGCGGCGAAGGATCACCCCGAGGACAGGATCCTCCATCGCCGCCTCCGGAAGCGCCGTGCGGACACCGGCTCAGCCCGAGATCCCGTCGTGGACACGTCGGCGTCGCCGTACCCAGCCGAGGCTGAACTCCATCCGACGACACATCGCGGGTCTCCTTTGCCGACGAGTGTCGAGTGTCGAGCCATGGCAGGAGTGGCGCCAGGGCGTACGCATCCGCATCGGCCTCGTGCGCGCCCTGCCGCACCGTCGGTCCGCGAGTTTGTCGCCCATCACCTCATTCGAGTGATGCGGTCCGCCTGCCCGGGTTCGAGCCTGAGGGCCACCGACCGATAGGAGGGCCGATGACGATCGGACCTGTTCAGCTCATAGTCCTGGGCTTCAACCACCCGGAGTTCCACGGCGAGATCATCAGCGAGCTCGAGAAGCTGCGCGAGGACGACACGGTGCGCGTGATCGACGCGCTCGCCGTGTACAAGGACAAGGGCGGCGACATCGAGATCGAGCACCTCAGCAACCTCTCGAAGGACGAGGCGATCGAGCTCGGCACCAAGATCGGCGCGCTGATCGGACTCGGCATCGAGGGCGAGGAGGGCATGGAGGCAGGCGCCGAGGCGGGTGCAGAGGCCGCCGCCGAGGGCGTGCACGTCTTCTCGGACGAGGAGGCCTGGGACGTGCTGGAGGACATCCCGAACGACTCCGCAGCGGCGCTCCTCCTGCTCGAGCACCACTGGGCCGTCCCGCTGCGCGACGCGATCGCGCGCGCCGGCGGCTTCCGCCTCGGCGACGGCTTCATCAGCCCGCTGGACCTCGTCTCGATCGGGCTCCTGAGCGCCGCGGAGGCCAAGGAGCTGCACTCGATGGAGACGGCCACCACGCCGGCTGCGCCATGACCGACACCAGGGAGGTGTGAGACGAATGTTCGGTAGCCGCAGAGTCGCGCGTCGCACGGGCCGACGGACCGCACGCCGCGTCGACCGCCGCCGCTAGAGCGCGACGCATCCGCCGTGCCGGCCGCCGCGCGGCCGGTTCGGCGGCGCCGTGCGATCAATCGCCCCGCGGCACGCCGGATTCCCGTTCGGCGAGGTAGATCAGCGCGGCCTTCACGCGCCGGCTCACGTCGTTCTGGAACGTCAGACCGAGCTTGAGGAAGATCGCGTTGATGTGCTTTTCGATGGCGCGCTTGGAGAGCACCAGTTGCTCGGCGATCGCCTGGTTGTTCAGGCCCTCGGCGATCCTCGAGAGGATCTCGATCTCGCGCGGCGTGAGCTCCGCGAGCGGGGAGTCCTCGGCTCGGGCGCGGGCGGCGATGAGGAGCTCGACGACCTTCGCGTCGATGACAGAGCCGCCGCAGGCGACGGTTTCCAGCGCTGCGACGAGCTGATGACGGTCCCGGAGCCGCTCCTTGAGCAGATAGGCACGGCGATCCGAGCCGTGTTCCAGCAGGCTGAGCGCGTAGCGCGGACTGGCGTATTGACTGACGACCACGACGCCCAGCTCCGGATGCGTCTCCCGCAGGCGATTCGCGATCGCGATCCCTTCCTCGTCGCCGGATGGCGGCATGCGGATGTCCGTGAGGACGACGTCCGGGTCCTGGGTCTCGATCGCCGCGAGCAGCTGATCCCCATCGTCGCACGAGGCGACGAGCTCCAGCCCGGCGCGCCGGCGAGCACGTGCGCGACGGCTTCGCGGACGAGGTAGCTGTCGTCCGCCAGCACGACGCGGAGGGCGCGGGCATCGGCCACGACAAGTCCTCTAGCTCGGTGGACGGCGGGTCTGACCGCGGATCAGCTAATCAACTCGGGGTCGCGCTGTCGAGTGCCCCAGGAGCAGCCTTGATCCGTCACGCCAGGGCGCAATCCGGCCGTGAGCCGGTCACTCACCGAGGAGCCCGCAGCCGCGCGCACGCACGACCGCGTCCGAGCGGCAGCGGGCGCCGAGCTTCCGGTAGACGGCATTGGCCTGCGATTTGATCGTGTGGGTGGAGACGAAGCTTCGCTCCGCGATCTCGCGAAACGAGAGATGGCTCGGCAGGAACTGGAGGACCCGAAGCTCGGCGGGTGTCAGCGACGCCGCCTCCGGGCCCGACGCGTGGAACGCTTCGATATGCGCACGCGTCTCGCGGATCTGGTCGAAGAGCAGGATCGACTCGGGTGAGCGGTCGAGGCGGCGCTCTGCCTCGGCGAGCATCCCGCACGCGCCGTCGACGTCACCGAGCCGTACTGCCGCGCGCGCCAGCAGGATCCCGACCTCGGCTTCGTACCAGTGCGGGAAATCCGTGAGCCGGCGGTACAGACGCGATCCACGCTCCAGGTCGTCGTTCGCCGCATCGGTCGATCCGCGATCGGCGCGCGCGAGCGCCGACGTCGCGAAGACCAGCGCGACCGTGGCGTCCTCGGCCAGCCCGTAGCCTTCGACCTGCGCGCGGGCGCGCCGGCTCAGCTCCGCTGCGCGCTGGTCGTCCTCCCGGGCGTGCGCGAGCACCGCGAGTTGCGCGAGGCAGAGCGCGTGCACAGTGGGCAGAGCAACCGCGGCGCGGCACGCGCCGTCCTCGAGGCGCCGGGTCGCTTCGTCGGAGTCGCCGGCGAGGTAGCTGGCCGTTCCCTCGACCAGGGCCGCCAGCGCGCGCCACGGGCTGGCGTCGGGCAGGAGCGCGTAAGCCCAGGCAGCCTCCTGACGCGCAGCCGCGAGCCCGTCCCGCGCGAGAACCGCGCGGAGCAGCGAGATGCCGCATTCCGCGGGCGCCTGTGCCGCGCACGCCGCTCCCGCCGCGGTGAGGACCCAGTGGCCCGCGACGTCCCCTCGCCCGAGGACAGCTGGCATCCCGCGGCCGTGAGGGCCAGCATCGGCGACCGCGCGATCTGCTCGTCGGTGAAGCAAGCCAGCCGGCGCGCGACGGTCGCGGCCTGTCCTTGCGTGATCGCCCGGGCTGCACCCCTGCACGCCGCAGCGCCCGCGATCGTCACGTCTCCTGCGAGGAGCGCGTGGCGGATCGCCCGATCCACGTCGCCGGCCTGGTCATGCCAGGCGCCCGCGCGCCGATGGATCTCCTGGGCGAGTGCGGGCTCGTTCTTGCGCAGCTCGGCGTGCAGCATCTCGCCGAGCGGCCGGCGGTAGCGGTAGCGATCATCGGTCCTGTCGAGCGGCACCAGAGGCCGGCGCTCGCCAGTCGTTCGATGACGGCGGCTGAGCCAGGCCGGTGGAGGAGGGAGTCGCACAGCGGTGCCGTCAGCGTGTCGGCGAGGGACGTTTGCCGCATGAACTCGACGTCTTCGGACGCCAGGTCGGAGAGAACCTCCTCGCGCAGGTACTGCGCGACAAGGCGATCCTCGCCGCTGAATCGATCGAGCACACTGGCGGGAGACCGGTCGGCGAGAAACAGCACGGCGAGCGCGAGGCTCGCGGGCCACCCTTCCGTTCGTCGCATCGCCGTGTCGATCGCGTCGTGGTCGAGGTCGTGCCCCGCGGCCTTGAACAACGCAGCCGCCTCGCGGCGCGTCATCGCCAGCTCACCCGGGCCCAGCTCGGTGATCATGCGCTCCGACCGCAGGCGAGCGAGCGGAAGCGGCGGCGTGGCGCGCGATGCCATGGCGAGCGTCGCCGCCTCGGGCAGATCGTTCGCCAAGGCGACGAGCGCGTCGTGTGGCGCGCGGCGATGCAGCACGTGCAGGTCGTCGATGACGAGCACGAACGGCTTGCCCCGGTCGACCCGCGAGAGCGCGCGGTCGACTGAGCCGGAGAGGCGGGCGGGGTCGTTGTGGCGCCCATCCAGGTCAACCATGCGAACGGCCGCCGATCGCGGTCCGCCCACTCCCGGAGAAGCGTCGTCTTGCCGAAGCCCGCGGTGCCACGACCATCGCGAGCGGCACCGGCGGGCAGCTCGCGGTAGAGCCGCGGGCGCCGGATCACGTCCGCGCGGCACGGTCCGCGCGTACCGCCGAGTCGGATGCGCCCCCTGCCGTCGTCGGGCTCGGTGCGGTCGGAGACGAGCTGGAGTCGGCGGCGGCCGGTCCCGAGACGCATCGTGGCTGAGGGCGCTCGCCATCACGCCGAGCATGGCCTCGTCGCGCAGCCGATCACAAGGGCGTCTGCCGACCGAATGCGGTGGCGCACACGAGCCCTGGTGGGGTGTAGAGACCGCCGGTCGCGCCGGTTTCACCCATATCGGACGATGACGCCCGCAAGAATCGACATCGCCACGGACCACCCGGTCAGAGTCGTCGAGCACACAAGACCCCCCGCGCGACCCGGGGGTTTCTACGGATGCCCGCTCCGAGGTCGCCTGGCAACGTCGGCTCTCGATCAGCCGCTACTCCGAGGGGAACGACATGCCGGTAGATGACGTCGAGAGTCTCGCTGGCCCGTTTCTCCGGCACGAGGGGGGCCCGGTGACGCTCAGGCCGCTCGAGGCCGGCTTCGAGACCCCGCACTCCCACGTGCGCCTGGCGGCATCCGTCCGCGCGCGCGCCACGTCCGGCGCGGTCATCTGCGTGTCGGCCGCCCTCTCAACGGCCGCCGTCATCGCTTCGCTCGAAGCGGATGCCCCCGCGGGGGAGCGGGTGCGCGACGCGCTGTTGAACGCCCTGATCATTCTCCTGCCGGTAGGCGTGGGGCTGTACGCGGCGAAGCACCCGGCACACCGTCGCTTCGGTCGGCTCCTGATCGCGGCCGGTCTCGTCTGGTCGACAGCGGCGCTCGCAAACGCAGACGCCAGCGTGCCCTACAGCGTCGGGAGGATCGGCGGGTGGGTGCTGATCGTCCTGCTCGTCTATCTGCTCTTGGCCTACCCGACGGGCGCGCCCACGGGCCGGCTCGATCGGGTCGTTGCGGCCGCGCCCGTGATCGTCCTGTTGACGCTCTATCTGCCGACCGTGGTGCTGGTCGACAGCTACCCGGTCCAGACGCCGTGGTCGTCCTGCGGGACGGACTGCCCAGCGAACGCGTTCATGGTGCTCCCCGCGGAGCCCGGGTTCATCGAGGCATGGCTCAGCCCGGTTCGCGAGACGTTGATGGTCACGATCTTCGTCGCGGCGATCGCCGCGCTCGCCCTGCGGATGCGCGGGGCGACGCATCCGCAGCGACGCACCGTGGCTCCCGTGCTGACCGCCGCGGTCATCCAACTCATGCTCCTCGTCCTCTTCGTCGTAGTCCGCAGACGTGACCCGGGTGCGCCCGCGCTGGACGTGCTCGGGTGGCTGGCGGGGCTGTGTGTCCCGCTGGTCGCGCTCGCCTTCCTCGTCGGCCTGGTTCGCTGGCGCCTGTACGTGGCGCGCGCGCTCGAGCGCCTGACCGTCGCCACGCGGCGGCGGATGAGTCCCGACGAGCTGCGCGCGAGCGTCGCCGACGCCGTCGCCGACCCATCGCTCGAGCTGACGTTCCTGGGCGATCGCGGATGGGTCGACCCGGCCGGACAGCCGGTCGGGACGCCGGTTGCGGGCGCGGGGCGGCGCGTCACCGAGCTGCGCAATGACGAGGGGCTTGTGGGCGCGCTTGTCCACGACGAGGCGCTCGCGGACGACCTCGAGTTCGTCGATGCGGTTGCGGCGTGCACGCTCGCGGCGATCGAGCACCAGCGCATTGAGGAGGCGCTCACCGGCGACCACGGACTGGCCGAGAGACGGGCGAGGCTGCTCGCAGAGGTCGATGACGAGCGCCGCCGTCTTGAGCGGGACCTGCACGACGGCACCCAGCAGCGGCTGGTCGCGCTTGCGATCAAGCTCGAGCTCGCGCGCGAAGACCTCGCCGGAAGCGGCAACGCCGGCTCGACCGCGCTGGAGGGCCTGGGGGCCGAGGTGGTGGAGATCATCGACGAGATCCGGTCGCTTGCGCGGGGGGTCTATCCATCGCTGCTCGCCGACCGCGGCGTCCTCCCGGCGCTCGAAGCCGCAGCGGCCCGGTCGCCCGTCCATATCGATGTCGAGGCGCGCGGCATCGATCGCTACGACGCCGAGATCGAGGCGGCCGTCTACTTCACGTGTCTGGAGGCGCTGCAGAATGCCGTCAAGCACGCGCCCGAGGCGACGGCTGTCTCAGTGACGCTTCGCGCGGACGGGCATCTGACGTTCGAGGTCCGCGACGACGGAGACGGGTTTGCTGCACCACGGGCCAGGTTCGGCACGGGCTTGACGAGCATGCGCGATCGGATCGCCGGGGTCGGGGGCACCCTCGCCGTGGTCACGACACCGGGCGACGGGACTCGCGTCATCGGCTCACTCCCGCTCGATCGAAGCGCGCACTGACAGACGCGGCATCGGCACCGGTCCGGGTCGGGGCGGCTGGGACCCGAGCGATTCGCAGGCACCTGCCGGCAGTGCGACAGAACTAGGCTGTGCCTCGTGGCGCACCACGGTCACGCCCACGTCACCCATGCCCACGGGCACGCCCCGGCGGCGGACGCCGACCGCCGCTGGCTGGCGCTCGCGCTCGGCCTCGTCCTCGGCTTCATGGTCGTCGAGGTCGTCGCGGGCGTCGTCGCGTCCTCGCTGGCGCTGCTCTCGGACGCCGCGCACATGCTCACCGACGCAGGCGCGATCGGGCTCGCGCTGGTGGCCGCCCGCCTGTCGGCCCGGCCGCCGTCCGAGCGCTTCACGTTCGGGCTCGGGCGCGCGGAGATCCTCAGCGCCCAGGCCAACGGCGCCGCGCTCCTGGTGCTCGCCGGCGTGCTCGCGATCGAGGCCGTCCAGCGCCTCCTCGAGCCGCCCGACGTCGAGGGCGCGATCGTGGTGGTCGTCGGCGTGCTGGGCGCGGCGGTCAACATCGCGTGCGCCTGGATGCTCTCCCGCGCCGAGCGCCGCAGCCTCAACGTCGAGGGCGCGATGGCCCACGTGCTCGCGGACCTCTACGGCTCGGTGGCGGCCGTCGCGGCGGGCGTCGCGATCCTGGCCTTCGGCGTCGAATGGGCCGACGGCGTGGCAGCGCTGCTGGTGGTCGTGCTGATGCTGCGCTCCGGGTGGCGGCTGCTGCGCGACTCGGGCCGGATCCTGCTCGAGGGCACGCCGCAGGGCCTCGACGCCGCTGCGATCGGGCGGGCGCTGGCGGCGCACCCCGGCGTGGTCGAGGTGCACGACCTGCACGTCTGGGAGGTCACCTCCGGCTTCCCGGCGCTGGCGGCGCACGTGCTCGTCCGGCCGGGCGACGACTGCCACGCGCGCCGCCGCGAGCTCGAGGCGCTGCTCGCGGACCGCTTCGGGATCGCCCACACCACGCTGCAGGTCGACCACGAGCGCGACCAGGCCGAGCTGCTCGACATCGAGCGGCCATGAGCGCCGTGCACCCCGCGCCGGCGCGGGAGGTCACCGTCCTGGCGGCGGGCGGCACGATCGCGATGGCCTCGGGCGGGCGGTCCGGTGTCGCCGAGCCTCGACGGCGACGCGCTGGTGGCGGCCGTGCCGGCGCTGGCCGAGCTCTCCGGGCTCGAGGTGTCGAGCGTCGACACCCGGCCGAGCGTCCACTTCTCCGGCGCCGACGCGCTCGCGATCGCCGGCGCGGCCGTGACGGAGGCCGAGCGCGGCCGCGGCGTGGTCGTCACCCACGGCACCGACACGCTCGAGGAGGTCGCGTTCCTGTGCGACCTCGTCTACGGCGGCGAGGCGCCGGTGGTGTTCACGGGCGCGATGCGCCCGGCGTCCGCGCCGGGCGCCGACGGCCCGGCCAACCTGCTCGACGCGGTGTGGCTCGCGGGGTCGGAGGCCGCCGCCGGGCTCGGCGTGCTGGTCGCCTTCGCGGGCGAGGTGCACGCCGCGCGCGCCGTGCGCAAGGCCGACTCGACGGCGCTGCGCGCGTTCGCCTCGCCGCGGCTCGGGCCGGTCGGCCGCGTCGACGAGGGGCGCGTGACGCTCTTCGCCCGGCCGCCGCGACGGCCGCCGCTGTCCGTGACGGCGATGGACGCGCCGGTCGACGTCGTGACCGCCGGCCTCGGCAGCGAGGGCCGGACCGTCCGGGTCGCCGTCGACGGCGGCGCCGCCGGGCTCGTGGCGGTGCTGCTCGGCGCGGGCCACACGTCGCCCGCGCACCTGGCGGCGCTCGAGGAGGCCGCGGAGCGCGTCCCGGTCGTCGCGACCGTCCGGCCGGAGCACGGCGCGATCCTCCACGCGACCTACGGCTTCCCGGGCTCCGAGCGCGACCTGCGCGCGGGGCCGCTCGTGTGCGCCGGCGCCCTCTCGGCGGCGGCCGCGCGGATCAAGCTGATGGCCTGCCTGGGCGCCGGCCTCGGCCGCGACGGGATCGCCGAGGCGTTCGCGCCGGACGACGCCTGATCCGCCTGCCGGCCGCGCGAGATCGACGTTGAGCCCGTCCACGGGGCCGAACTGCAGGTTCGCGCGAGGCGTAACCGAGGGGTTGCACGTTCTCCGTTGATGTGTAACCATGCGGTGACACTTCGACCCAGGAGGCAACCGCCATGGTTCCCGAGCAGATCGAGCGAGAGACCGTCATCGCCGCGCCCGTCGAGCGCGTGTGGGCCCTGCTCACCGAGGCCGAGCACATCGGGCGCTGGTTCGGCGACGCCGGCGCGGAGATCGACCTGCGCCCCGGCGGCGCGATGGTCGTGCGCTGGAGCGAGCACGGCACCGTCCACGCGCGGGTCGAGACCGTCGAGCCGCACGAGCGCTTCGCCTACCGCTGGGCGCCCTACCGCGATCCCGGCGGACAGGAGCCGGTCGACGGGAACTCGACGCTCGTGGAGTTCACGCTGCGTGCGGAGGGCCCCGACACCCGGCTGCGGGTGGTGGAGAGCGGCTTCCGCGACCTCGACTGCACCGAGGCCCGGCAGGCCGAGAACGCCGAGGGCAACCGCGAGGGCTGGCAGATCGAGCTCGGCGACCTCGGCGACTACGCGCAGCGCGTCGCCGTCTGACGCGCCGCCGATGAGCGCGCCCGCCGACGAGGTCTTCGCGGCGCTGGCGGACCCGACCCGCTGGCGCGTGCTCAGCCTGCTCGCCGAGCGCGGCGAGGGGACCGCCACGACGCTGGCCGGCGAGCTGCCGGTGAGCCGCGTGGCGGTCGTCAAGCACCTCGCGGTCCTCGACCGGGCGGGCCTCGTCGCGTCCCGCCGGCAGGGCCGCGAGGTGCGCTACACGGTGCGCCCCGAGCGGCTCGACGCCGCGGCCCGCTGGATGGCGGACATCGCCTCGCAGTGGGACGCGCGCCTGGCGGCGATCAAGCGGCTGGCCGAGGACGAGCGGGACGGCGGCTGACGCGCGCGGGCCGGCCCGCCCGGCGGGCGTGGCGCGCCCGGCGCGGCGCGCGCGCCGCGCCGCGCCGCGCCGCCCGCCCGGGCTACTCCCCGCGCACGGCGAAGGCGACGTCCCGCTCGGGGGTCACCGACCACTCGCCGCGAGCCCAGCGGATCGTGGTCCCGTCCGCGAGCCGCGCCGTCGCCCGCCCGCACCGCGGCTCCCCCCATAACGTCGCCTCGAGCGGGCGCTCGCGCTCGGGGGTGTCCCCCAGCCCCGCGGCGACGTGCTCCGCCGGGTAGGTGACCACCAGCGCGCCGCGGCGCACCCACACCGGGATGCGCTCCAGCGGCGCGGAGGCCACGACCTCGCCTCCGCCCGCCACCGGCCGCTCGCTCCAGGCCTCGATCCAGTCGCCGCGCGGCAGGTCGGCCTCGCGCTCGCGGGCGCCCGCCTCGAGCACCGGAGCCACCCACAGCGAGGGCCCGTAGCCGTACGCGTCCGCCACCTGCCAACCGCGGGCGTCGCCGGGGTCGGTCAGGCTCAGCGGGCGCACGACCGGCAGCCCGCAGCGGGCGGCGGTGGCGGCGGCCGCGCGCACGTAGGGCACGAGCCGCTCGTGCAGGAGCACGGCGGCCCGGAAGAGGTCGAGGGTCCGCCGGTCGTAGGTCCACGCCTCCTGCTCGAAGCGCCCGTGCGCCTGCATCAGCGGCGTGAAGCAGCCGAACTGCGCCCAGCGCACCAGCAGCTCGGGCGGGCAGCGCGACACCAGGCGCTCGCCCAGGTAGCCGCCGACGTCGTGCGACCAGTTCGAGAAGCCGGTCGCCGCGGCGCTCAGCGTGGCGGCGACGAGCGCGCGCAGCGACCAGAAGTCCGAGGCCTGGTCGCCGCCCCACGTCACCCCCACGCCCTGCTGGCCGGTCCAGCCCGGGCGCCCGAACAGCACGCCCTCGCCCGCGACGGGCTGATCGCGATCCTCCTGCCCGACGAGTCCGGGCTCGACGACTCGCCCAAGTACGACGCGGTCTACGGGCCCATGGTCCACTGGCGGCCGGGCTACTTCCGCCTCGTGCAGCGCTGCCGCGCGCTCGGCTGGGACTCGCGGGTGATCCTCGCCACCACCGACGAGCACGTGGAGGACGTGCTCGTCACGTCGCCCACGCGCTGTCCCTGCGGGCGCTCGGCCGGCTGCTGGCGGCCGCCGGGGACGAGCCGGGCGCCGCGCGCTGCGCCGCCCGCGCCGCCCGCACGGCGACCGCCCTCCTCGAGCGCTGCTGGGACGAGCGTCGCGGTCTGTTCCTGGACCTCGCCGGCCGCGGCGAGCGCCGCGTCACGGTCTCCACGTGGTCGGCACTGGCGCCGCTCGCGCTCGGCGACGCCATCCCCGAGGCGGTCCGGCTCCGCCTCGCGGAGGAGCACCTGCTGCACCCGGGGCGCTACCGCACCGCCTGCGGCGTCCCGTCCGTCTCGATGGAGGAGCCCTCCTTCCGGCCGGCCTTCACCGGCTGGAGGACGTGGCGCGGCCCGAGCTGGATCAACGCCGCACCACCCGCACACGGGGGCCGGAATCGGCGCCCATGGGTTCGGCTGGTCGACGCTCGTCGCCGCCCTGGCGGCCGGGCGCGGCGAGGAGACGTGATATTCACGGGGGCTTGCGACCGCCCTCATCGCTCCCCATCCTGATCGCGTCGCTGGCCCTGCTGGCGCTCCTGTTCGTCCTCGACCGCCTCACCGGCGAGACCACGGTGCTGGTCGGGATGTACGCCGCCGCGCCGCTCATCGCCGCCCTGGCCACGAGCGTCGCCGCCACCGCCGGCGTCGGCGTGCTGGCAGTCGCGCTGGGCATCGTGAGCACGCTCACCGAGGGCGAGTTCGACGCCCAGGCCGCGATCCGGCTCACGACCGTGCTGCTCGTCGCCAACCTCGCGGCCTGGACCGCCTGGCTGCGCGAGCGCAGCGAGAGCGCGACGATGCGCGAGCGCTTCCTCGCCGAGGCCGGCGCGCTGCTCGCCGGGTCGAGCGGCGACTACCGCGACACGCTCAAGCGCGTGGCGGGCGTGGCGGTGCCGCGCTTCGCGGACTGGTGCGGCGTCGACCTCGACGACGACGGCGAGCGCGTCGCGGTCGCCGGCACCGAGATCTGGCCCTCCACCAACCCGTCGGAGCTCACCGTGCCGCTGACGGCGCGCAGCCGGCGGCTCGGCTCGCTGCGCTTCGCCCGCGGCGGCAGCCGGCCGGCGTTCGACGACGCGGACGGCGCGCTCGCCGCCGAGCTCGCGCGCCGGTGCGCCCTGGCCATCGACGACGCCCGGCTGCTGAGCGACTCGATCGAGGCGGAGCGCCGCCTCCAGGACGCCTACGGGCTCCTCGACGTCATCTTCGACCGCGCGCCCGTCGGCCTCGGCTTCCTCGACCTCGACCTGCGCTACCGGCGCATCAACTCCCGCCTGGCCGAGATCAACGGCCTCTCCGCCGAGGCGCATCTCGGGCGCACCATCTCCGAGCTGCTGCCCGGGCTCTCCGAGGAGGTGCCCCTCGCGCTCCGCCGCGTCGCCGAGACCGGCGAGCCCAGGCTGGAGGTCGAGGTCGTGGGCGAGACCCCGGCCCAGCCGGGCCGGCGCCGCGAGTGGCTGGCGTCGTACTGGCCGGTGCGGCGCGGCGACGACGACGTCATCGGCGTCGGCATCGCGATCACCGAGGTCACCGAGCGCCGCGCCGCCGAGCGCGCGCTGCGCGCCCAGACGGACCGCTACGAGACGCTGCTGCTCGCGCTCTCCGAGGTCGGCGAGGGCATGATCGTGCTGGAGCACGGCCGGTGCGTGTACGCCAACGCCGCCTTCGAGCGGCTGAGCGGCTACGTCGCCCCGGAGCTCGCCGCGATGGAGTCCGTGTTCGACCTCGTCATCGAGGAGGACCGCGAGGAGGCCGTCCGCCGCGCCCGCACCCGCGCCGACGAGGGCGAAGTCGACGCCAACTACGCGCTGACCATGCGCCACCGCGGCGGCGAGCTGGTCGAGCTCGAGGTCGCGGGCATCCCGCTGGTCATCGACGACCGCCGCCAGATCGTGGTCGTCGTGCGCGACGTCACGGCGCGCCGCCGCGCCGAGCGCGAGCGCGAGCGCCTGCTCGTGGCCGAGCGCGATGCCCGCGCCGAGGCCGAGTGGGCGCGCCGGCGGTCGGACTTCCTGGCCGAGGCCAGCGCGCTGTTCGACCAGTCGCTCGACGCCGAGCGGACGGTCGAGCGCCTCGCCGAGCTGGCGGTGCGCGACTTCGCCGAGGCCTGCGTCGTGCTGATCGGGTCCTCGCCCACCCGGATCCAGGGGACGGTGGCCGTCGCCCGCGAGCCCGAGCGCCAGGAGGTCCTGCGCCGGATGCTCGCCGCCTATCCCATCGGCCGCCGGCGCGAGCACCCGCTGGCCGACGCGCTGACCTCCGAGCGCGCGACCGTCCACCACTTCTCCGACGAGGAGATCGCGGACGTGGCCGTGGACGAGCACCACCGCGAGCTGGCGCGCGAGCTCGGCATGCACAGCACGCTGTTCGTCCCGCTGCGGGCGCGCGGCCGCGTCCAGGGCGCGATGGCGGTCAGCTTCCGCTCGCTCGCCCCCGGCGCCGCCGACGACCTCCTCGCGCTCTTCGAGGACGTCGCGCTGCGCGCCGCGCTGGCGATGGACACCACCCGGCTCTACGAGGAGCGCGCCCACGTCGCCCGGACGCTCCAGCGCTCGCTGCTGCCGGCCGACCTGCCGGACCTGCCCGGCATGGAGGTGGCCGCCCGCTACCTCGCGGCGGGCGAGGGCAACGAGGTGGGCGGCGACTTCTACGACTGCTTCTCCACCGGAGGCGGCGACTGGGCGCTGGTCATCGGCGACGTCTGCGGCAAGGGCGCCGAGGCGGCGGCCGTCACCGCGCTCGCCCGCTACACCGTGCGCGCCTCCGTGCTGCACAGCCGCCGTCCGGTCAGCGTGCTGTCCGAGCTCAACGAGGCGATCCTGCGCGCGGACCTGGACTACCGGTTCTGCACCGTGCTCTACGCGTCGCTGACCCCGCTGCAGCGCGGCGTCGGGGTCAGCGTGGCCACCGGCGGGCATCCCCTGCCGCTCGTCCTGCGCCGGGACGGGAGCGTCGAGGTGCTCGGCCGGCCCGGCACGCTGCTCGGCATCGTGCCCGAGCCCGACCTCACCGAGGAGGAGACGGTCCTGCACCCCGGCGACGCGCTGGTGCTCTACACCGACGGCGTCATCGAGGCCAGCCCGGGCGACGACGCGTTCGGCCCGGAGCGGTTCGAGGCCTTCCTCGCCACGCTCGCCGGCCGCGACGCCACGGCGATCGCCAAGCGCATCGAGGAGGCCGTCCTCGCCATCCAGTCCGGGGCGCCGCGCGACGACGTGGCGGTGGTCGTCGTCCGCGTCGACCCGTCGGCGTCCGGCCTGCAGGCGGCGTCGTTTGGCGCCTCTGCGCAGGGGGTAGCCGCCGCAACGTGAAGCTGCTCGTCCTGACCCCCGAGCCGGTCGACGCGGCGCTGCTGCGCTCGGTCCTCGGCGACGACATCGCCGGCGCCGAGGTGCTGGTGGTCTCCCCCGCGACGAACCGCTCCCCGCTGGCCTTCTGGGTGTCCGACTCCGACGACGCGATCGCCGAGGCCGAAGGCGCCCAGGAGGAGAGCGTCGAGCGGCTCGAGGAGGAGGGCGTCGACGCCGCCGGGGACACCGGCGAGAGCGAGCCCGCCGTCGCGCTCGAGGACGCCCTGGCCACGTTCCCGGCCGACCGCATCGTGGTCTTCTCCCACCCCGAGGGCGACCGCGACTACCGCGAGGACGAGGGCCTGGCCGAGGCGGAGCAACGCCTGGGGATGAGCTTCACGCACGCCCTGATCACCCGCTGATCCCCCGAGGCGCGATCCGTGCGCCATGCTGTGGGGACGGGCACCCGAACCTTCGACTCCGATCAGGAGGACCCATGGCGACCACAGCGCTCAAGCAGCTCTCCGAGCAGGGCCAGAGCCCCTGGATCGACTACCTGTCCCGCCCGTTCGTCCGCGGCGGCGATCTGCAGGGCCTGGTCGACCAGGGCATCGAGGGCGTGACCTCCAACCCGACGATCTTCCAGGCCGCGATCGCGGAGGGCGACGCCTACGACGACCAGCTCCGCGAGGTGCTCAAGGACGAGCGCGATCCCCGCGAGGTCTTCCTGGCGCTCGCCCGAGAGGACATCCGCGAGGCCTGCGACATCCTGCGCCCCAACTTCGACGGCGACAAGGACGGCTTCGTCTCCCTCGAGGTCGACCCCGACCTCGCGTTCGACACCGAGGCCACCATCAAGGAGGCCGCGCGGCTGTCCGCGATGGTCGAGCGGCCGAACCTGCTCGTGAAGATCCCGGCGACCGAGCCCGGCCTCGGCGCGATCGAGGAGACCATCGCCGCGGGCATCCCGGTCAACGTCACCCTGATCTTCTCGCTGCAGCGCCATCGGGCGGTGGCGGAGGCCTACATCCGCGGCCTGCAGCGCCTCAAGGAGTCCGGCGGCGACCTCGGCCCCATCGCCTCGGTGGCGTCGTTCTTCGTGTCGCGCGTCGACACCGAGGCCGACCGGCGCCTCGACGAGATCGGCGGCCACGACGAGCTCAAGGGCACGCTGGCGATCGCGAACGCCAAGCTCGCCTACCAGTCCTACAAGGAGATCTTCTCCGGCCCTGCGTGGGACGAGCTGGCGGCCGCCGGCGCCACGCCTCAGCGCTGCCTGTGGGCCTCGACGTCGACCAAGAACCCGGCCTACCGCGACGTCCGCTACGTCGAGGAGCTGATCGGTCCCGAGACGGTGGACACGATGCCGCGCGAGACCGTGGAGGAGATGCTCGACCACGGGCGCGTCGAGCCCACGCTGGAGCGCGACGTGGAGGGCGCCAGGCGCGTGCTCGAGGCCTTCGCCGCCGCCGGGATCGACTACGACGACGTGGTCGCCACGCTCGAGCGCGAGGGCGTCGAGAAGTTCTCGAAGTCCTTCAAGGACCTGCTCGACGGGATCGCCGGCAAGCGCGACGCGCTCGTCGCGGCGTAGGGCCATGGGCGAGCGAAGCGACTTCCGCGCCGAGCTGGGCCAGCAGCTGCGCGTCGACTCCGTGCGGTCGAGCTCGGCCGCCGGCTCCGGCCACCCGACCTCGTCGATGTCCGCCGCCGACCTGCTGGCCGTCCTCCTCGACGGCCACCTGCGGCTCGACTTCGACAGCCCGCACGACCCCCGCAACGACCACCTGGTCTTCTCCAAGGGCCACGCCTCGCCCCTCTACTACGCGGTGCTGAAGGCGGCGGGGGCGATCGACGACGCGGAGATGCTGACCTTCCGCAGGTTCGGCAGCCGCCTCGAGGGCCACCCCACGCCGATCATCCCGTGGGTCGACGTCGCGACCGGATCGCTCGGCCAGGGGATGCCGATCTCGGTCGGCATCGCGCTGGCCGGCAAGCGGCTCGACAAGCTGCCCTACCGCGTCTGGTGCCTGTGCGGGGACTCCGAGATGGCGGAGGGCTCGATCTGGGAGGGCTTCGAGCACGCGGCCTTCGCGGAGCTCGACAACCTCACGGTGATCATCGACGTCAACCGCCTCGGCCAGACCCGCGAGACGATGGTCGGCTGGAACCTCGAGCGCTACGCCGAGCGCGCGACCGCGTTCGGGTGGCACGCGATCGAGATCGACGGCCATGACGTCGACGCCATCGACGCGGCCTACACGGCGGCCGAGGGCACCACGGGACGGCCCACGGTGATCATCGCCCGCACCAAGAAGGGCAAGGGCGTCAAGGCCGTCGAGGACCTGCCCGGCAAGCACGGCAAGCCGCTCGACAACCCCGAGGCGGCGATCGCCGAGCTGGGCGGCGAGCGCGACCTGAGCGTGCAGGTCGCCGCCCCGCGGGACGGCAGCCCGCAGACCCCCGTCGTGGGCGGCGACGGGAAGCTCCCGAGCTGGGAGCCCGGCGACTCGGTCGCCACGCGCCTGGCCTACGGCGAGGCGATCACCGCGCTCGGCTCCCGGCGCGCCGACGTGGTGGCGCTCGACGGCGAGGTGTCGAACTCGACGCACTCGGAGCTCTTCCGCGAGGCGCACCCCGACCGCTACTTCGAGATGTTCATCGCCGAGCAGCAGATGGTCGCCGCGGCGATCGGGATGCAGGTCCGCGGCTGGACGGCATTCGCATCCACGTTCGCGGCGTTCTTCACCCGCGCCTACGACTTCGTGCGCATGGCGGCCATCAGCCGCGCCAACCTGCGGCTGTCGGGCTCGCACGCCGGCGTCTCGATCGGCGAGGACGGCCCGTCGCAGATGGCGCTCGAGGACCTCGCGGCGTTCCGCGCCGTGCACGGCAGCGCGGTGCTGCACCCCTCCGACGCCAACCAGGCGGTGGCGCTGGTGGCCGAGATGGCCGACCGCGAGGGGATCAGCTACATCCGCACCCTGCGCGGCAAGACCGAGGTGCGCACGCCGCCGGGCGAGCGCGTGACGATCGGCGGCAGCCGCACGGCGCGCACGGGCGGCGACGTCACGATCGTGGCCTGCGGGATCACCGTGGACGAGGCCGTGCGCGCGGCCCAGACGCTCTCCGGAGAGGGCATCGAGGCGCGCGTGCTCGACTGCTACTCGATCAAGCCGATCGACGCCGCGGCGCTGGCCGCGGCGGCGCGCGAGACCGGCGGTCTCGTGACCGTCGAGGACCACTGGCCCGAGGGCGGGCTCGGCGACGCCGTGCTCGCCGCGCTGGCCGGCGCGGACGAGCGCGCGCCGGTCGTCAAGCTCGCCGTGCGAGGCATGCCCGGCTCCGGCAAGCCGGCGGAGCTCCTGCACGCGGCCGGCATCGACGCCGACGCGATCGTGGGCGCCGCCCGGCGCCTCGCCGGGGCCCGCAGCGCGGCCTGACGCCCCTCGCTCAGGAGGGCGGCGCCGCGGCGTCGCCCTCCTCGTCGCCGAGCACGAAGATCTCGAAGCAGATGTTCGGGTCGAAGACGACCTGGCTGTGGTAGGCGACGATCGGGCGCCCGAGCTCCTCGCCGACCATGCCGCAGAACGTCTCCGTCATCGCGGCCTGGAAGCTCAGCCGCAGCCGGCGCACGAGGTCCGGGCGGCCTGACTCGAGGAGCTGCTCCTCGGCCGTGGTCAGGCAGTCCTCGAGCGCGCAGAACACGTAGGGCCCGCAGCGCCAGCTGCGGGCGGTCGACGGGCCGCGGCCGTAGTACTCGCTGAACAGCCGGGCGAGGCCGTCGGAGACCCGCGTCAGGCGGCGCTCCTCGTCGGGGAGCGGCTCGTCACCGGTGGCCATGGGAACGCCTTTGTCGGGTGGATCCTCGTCGAGACGGTCTGTCGAGCTCGCGGACACCGTGGAAACGGTACCGTCGGGCACGTGCCGCCGCAGCGCGTCGAAGTCGAGATCGAGGGCCACAGGCTGTCCCTGTCGAACCTCGACAAGGTCCTCTATCCCGCCGCCGGCTTCACCAAGGGGCAGGTGATCGACTACTACACGCGGATCGCGCCCGCCGTCCTCCCCCACCTGCGCGGCCGGGCGCTGACCCTCAAGCGCTACCCGAACGGCGTCGACGCGAAGTACTTCTACGAGAAGCAGTGCCCGTCGCACGCGCCCGACTGGGTGCGGACGGCGCCGATCTACAGCGCCAGCAACGGCCGCACGATCGACTTCTGCCTGGCCGAGGACGTGCCCACGCTCGTGTGGCTGGCCAACCTCGCCGACCTCGAGCTGCACACCTCGCTGGCGCTCGCGACCGACGACCGCGCCCCCAACCTGCTGGCGTTCGACCTCGATCCGGGGGCGCCAGCGACCATCGTCGAGTGCGCCGAGGTGGCGCTCGAGCTGCGCGCGGCGCTCGACCACTTCGGGCTCGCGGGGTTCCCCAAGACGTCGGGCTCGAAGGGGATGCAGGTCTACGTCCCGCTCAACCCCCCGTCGGACTACCAGCAGACCAGCGGGTTCGCGCGTGGCGTCGCGCAGGTGCTCGAGCGCACCCACCCGGAGCTCGTGGTGTCGGGCATGAGCCGGGAGCTGCGCAAGGGGCGGGTGTTCGTGGACTGGAGCCAGAACAGCCGCCACAAGACGACGGTGTGCGTGTACTCGCTGCGCGCACAGCCGCGGCCGACGGTCTCCACGCCGCTGCGCTGGGAGGAGGTCGAGGCCGTCACCGAGAGCCGCGACCCCGACGACCTCGTCTTCGACTCCGAGGCCGTCCTGGAGCGCGTCTCCGAGCACGGGGACCTCTACGCGCCGGTCGTGTCGCTGCGGCAGTCGCTTCCCAGCGGCCTGGCCGCGTAGGCCGTTTAGCGCGCGCCGGCTGGGGTAGGGAAATGGATGCCGCCCGTTCGTCATCCGGCGGGCTATGCGGCACCACGACGCACGGTGGGCTGACGTCACCGCAACGCGGTGCACGGCCGGACCTCTTTGCAAGGCGCTTTGCCATGCCTGACAGGAGGTCCGATGCCTGCTTCGTCGATTCCACCCGCAACCCGAGGCCGACCCCGCGAACCGCGCGGCGCGCGACCGCGACGATCGGCGCCTCTTCGCCCGTTACCGCGAGACCGGCGACCCCGACGCCCGCGAGGCGCTCGTGCGGCGCTTCCTGCCGCTCGCGCGCAAGCTCGCCGGCCGCTACCGGCGCGGCGCCGAGCCCCTGGACGACCTGCGCCAGGTCGCCTCGGTCGGCCTGCTGAAGGCGATCGACCGCTACGACCCCGCGCACGGCACCGCCTTCTCGTCGTTCGCGGTCCCCACCATCCTCGGCGAGCTGCGACGTCACTTCCGCGACACGGGCTGGATCATCCACGTGCCGCGCGACCTGCAAGAGCTCACCGTGCGCCTCGGCGGCGCCGTCGAGGAGCTCCACGACACGCTGAGCCGCCCGCCGACGGCGGCCGAGATCGCGGCCCACCTCGAGGTGTCCGTCGAGCAGGTGCTCGAGGCGCGCGAGGCGGCGGGCGCCCATCACGCGACCTCGCTGGACTCGCCCGCCTACGAGGCCGACGACGCCAGCGCCACGCTCGCCGACACCCTCGGCGTCGTCGACCACGGGCTCGAGGCGGCGGAAGCCTCCGTCATGGTGCAGCGCCTGATGGTCCGCCTCAGCGAGCGTGACCGGGAGATCCTGCGCCTGCGCTTCGCCGAAGACCTCACGCAGAGCGAGATCGGCGCGCGCATCGGGATCTCGCAGATGCACGTCTCGCGCCGGATCCGCCAGTCGCTGGAGCAGCTGCAAGAGGAGGCCGACACCGAGCCCGAGGTCGCGGCGCTGGCCGCCTGAGGGGAGATCGGCCCACCCACCCGCGCCGACGGCCCGTCCGGCGGATCGGGCGGGCCGCGATGCGGGTAGGCCACGCGCATGCCGACACTCGAGATCCCGTCGACCCCGGCCACGCCCGCGCAGCCGGTGGTCCCCGACCGCCCGACCGTGCCGGTGGTGCCCGACCCCGGGCCCGAGGCGCCGGACACGCCGACGGGCCCGGACGCGCCGGAGCCGATCGACCCGAACCCGCCCGGTCCCGCGGGCCCGGACATCCCGGAGCCGGACCCCGAGCCCGCTCCGGACCCGAGCCCACCCGGCCGCGGCGCGCGCCCGTAGCCGTTGGGCGCCGTCTTCGGGGCCGACACCGGCTTCCACCTCGGAGAGACCTATCCGACCGGCCTGCTGTTCCTCGGGCTGGCCGTGTTCGCGGCGATCGGCGCGCTCTCGCACCAGCGCGAGCGGGCGTTCTCGGCGAGCCTGATCTACCTCGCGCTCGGCGTCGCGGGAGCGATCGCCGTGGGCGTGCTGAACCTCGGCTGGCTCGACCCGGTCGAGGACGCCCAGACCGTCGAGCGCGCCGCCGAGCTGGCGGTGATCATCGCGCTGTTCTCGGCCGGCCTGAAGCTCGACCGGCCGCTGCGCTGGCGCTCGTGGGGCTCCGTGGCGCGCCTGCTGGCCATCGCCATGCCGCTCACGATCGGGGCGGTCGCGCTGTTCGGCACGGCGGTGCTGGGGCTCTCGCTGGGGGCCGCGATCGTGCTGGGCGCGGCGCTCGCGCCGACCGACCCGGTCCTGGCGGGCGACATCGGGGTGGGTCCCCCGGGCGACGAGGACGAGCGTGAGCCCAACTTCGCGCTCACGGCGGAGGCCGGGCTCAACGACGGGCTCGCGTTCCCGTTCGTGCTGGTCGGGCTCTCCGTGGCCGAGGGGGGCGACTGGTTCGCCGAGTGGCTGACCGCAGACGTCCTCTACGCGATCATCGCGGGCATCGGGCTGGGCGCCGGGCTCGGGCTCCTGCTGGCGTGGTCGATCAAGCGCCTGCGCGACCTCGACCTGCTGATCCCCGGCCTCGACGGCTGGGTGGCGGTGGCCGCGACGCTCGCCATCTACGGCCTGACGGAGGTGGCGGGCGGCCTCGGCTTCATCGCGGTGTTCGTCGGCGGGCTCGCGTTCCGCCGCTACGAGCACGACCACGAGATCAACGGCCGCGTGCACACGGGCGCCGAGATGGTCGAGAAGTTCGGCGAGCTCGCGCTGATCCTGCTCCTCGGCTCGATGCTCTCGCTCGACGGCCTCGGGCTGCCGGGGGTCGGTGGGTGGCTGCTGGCCGTCGTGCTGATCGTGGCGATCCGGCCGCTCACGGTGTTCGCCGCGCTCGCCGGCTCGCAGCTCGAGCGCAAGGGCGAGCGGGCGTTCGTCGCGTGGTTCGGGGTCCGCGGCATCGGCACGCTGTACTACGTGGCGGCGGCCACCGTGACCGGCGCGCTGGCCGCGGAGGAGACCGGGAAGGTGGTGTGGACGGCGATCGTCTGCGTGGTGGTGTCGATCGCCGTGCACGGCGTGAGCGCGTCGCCGCTGGGGCGCCGGCTCGCACCCGAGTCCGCGGCGTGAGCGCTCAGGCCGCCACGCGCTTCACCCCGGGCGCGCCGTCGCGCTCCTCGATCAGGTCCAGGACGGCCTCCTCGACCGCCCGGCGGCCGATCGGCGGCGCGTCCTCGCTGCCGCCGAGCACCGGCGAGATGACGAGCCCCGAGCGGAACGCGTCGAACACGCGCGGGTCGATGTAGGAGCTCCGGCACACCGCGGGCGTGTTGCCGAGGTGGTGGGCGGTGTACTTCACCGCGCGGGTGATGGCGCGCCGCCGGGCCGTCTTCGAGCCCGCCGCCTCGCCCGCGAGCGCGACGGCGGCCAGCACCGTCGCGCTCCAGGTCCGGAAGTCCTTGGCGCTGAAGTCCTCCCCCGCCGCATCCTTGATGTACTCGTTGACGTCGTCGGAGCGCAGGTCGCGCCATTCGCGCCGCTCGCGGTAGGCGAGCAGCCCGTCGCCGCCGCTCCGGCGCCGCTTCAGCCGCGCGATCACCGCGGCGGCCTCGGGATCCGTCACGGCCTGCACGCGCCGCGCGCCGCTCTTGGCCGGGTAGTCGAAGACCATCTCGCCGTCGTCGCCGAGCGTGACGTGCGCCTTGTGCAGCGTGGCGAGGCCGTGGCTGCCCGTGTACTCCTCCGAGCCGACCCGGAAGAACCCGCGGTCGAGCAGGCGCACGGCGCAGGCGAGCACCCGCCCGCGGGTGGGGTCGCCGCCGTCCCCGAGGTCGGCCGCGACGCGCTCGCGCAGCGCGGGCAGCGCGTGCGCGAAGCGGACCATGTCGTCGAACTTCTCCTGGTCGCGCCGGGCCCGCCAGGCCTCGTGGTAGAGGTACTGCTTGCGGCCGGCGGCGTCGATGCCCGTCGCCTGCAGGTGGCCGCACGGGTCCGCGCAGATCCACACGTCGCGCCACGCGGGCGGGATGCCGAGCCCGCGGATGCGCTCCAGCAGATCGGGATCGGCCAGCCGCTCGCCGTCCGCGTCGATGTAGCCGAAGCCCCGCCCGCGCCGGCGGCGGGAGATCCCGGGCAGGGAGCAGTCGCTTCGCCTCACGCGTGGCACGGCCGCATGGTCCTTCCCGGCGGCGGCGTCCGGCAAGCGACCCCGGGGAGCGCCGCCGTGCCGGGACGACAATCGTTAACCTCTCCGCGCCGATGGCCCACCTCCGCTTCGAGACCACGCTGACCGACGGCATCGCGCTCGTGACGCTGGCCGGCGAGCTCGACCTCTCCGGCGCCGCGATCCTCGAGGAGGAGCTCGCGCGCCTCGCGGAGGAGGACGCCGGGACCGTCGTGATCGATCTCCGCGGCCTGGACTTCATGGACTCGAGCGGCCTGCGGCTCGTGGTCATGACGGACTCGCGGGTGCGCGACGCGGGCCGCCGGCTGCTGCTTGTCCCGGGTGCGGAGCCCGTTCATCGGGTATTCGAGATAACGCGGATGAACGAGAAGCTGACCTTCATCGACGACCCTGCGGACGTCAACCATCGCGCGGGCCCCGACCGCGAGCGCCGGCCGTGAGGCAGGAGTTCGTGCTCGCCAGCGCCGCGGACTCCGCCGCGGAGGCCCGGCACGCACTCACCGCCCTCGGCGACCGGCTTCCCGCGCAGCGGCTCAACGACATCCGGCTGCTCGTCTCAGAGCTCGTGACGAACGCCATCCGCCACGCCGAGCTCGACTCCGACGAGGCCATCCGGCTGATCCTCGAGGAGTCCGGCGGGGGCCTGCGGGTGGAGGTCCGCGACCCGGGCCGCGGCTTCGACTGGACGGGCCGCGACCGCCCGTCGGACGAGGCGGGCGGCTGGGGGCTCTACCTGGTCGAGACGCTGGCCGACCGCTGGGGCGTCGACCGCGACGAGGTCACGACGGTGTGGTTCGAGCTCGACCCGGTGGCCATGCGGCTCTGACCGCGCGCCGGGAGATCGGCGAAGCCGATCTCCATGAGCCCGACGAAGTCGGGCGCTACTTCTTGGCCGTCTCCTTCGACCGCGAGCCGCCGCTCTTGGACTTGGAGCGGCGCGCCTTGCCGTCCGCCTTGCCGTCCGTCTTGCCGTCGCCGTCCTCGTCCCCGGACTTGCCGTTGCCCTTGGCGTCCTGGTCGCGCACCGCGGCCAGGCTCGCCTCCAGCGCGGCCATGAGGTCCGGCACCTTGGCCGGCTCGGGCGCCTCGGCCTGCACGGCGATCTCCTCGCCCTGCGCCTTGCGCTCCACCAGCTCGAGGACCTTCTCGCGGTACTCGTCGCGGTAGCGGTCGGGCTCGAAGTCCGTGCTCAGCGAGTCGATCAGCTGCTGGGCCATCTTGAGCTCGCGCTCCGTGGCCTTGAGGTCCTTGGCGTCGGGCAGCTCGTCGAGCTGCTCGGGCGGGACGACCTCGTCGTGGAAGATCATCGTCTCCATCATCAGCAGCTCGCCGGCCGGGCGGATCGCCACGAGCTGCTCCTTGGAGCGGATCACCACGCGCGCGATCGCGACCTTGCCCGCCTCCTCCATCGCGCCGAGCAGCAGCCCGTAGGCCTTCTCGGCCCCCTTGGCCGGCACGAGGTAGTACGGGTGGTCGTAGTAGATCGGGTCGATGTCGGCGAGGTCGACGAAGTCCTCGATCTCGATCGTGCGGGTCTTCTCGGGGTCCAGGGCGTCGAGCTCGTCCGGCTTGATCACCACGTAGCTGTCCTTGGTCAGCTCGTAGCCCTTGACGATGTCGTCGAAGGTGACCTCCTCGCCGGTGCTCGAGTCGACGCGCTTCTGCTGGATGCGGTTGCCGGTCTTCTCGTTGAGCTGGTGAAAGCGCACGGTCTTGCGCGACACGGCGCTGTAGAGCTTGATCGGCACGTTGATCAGTCCGAAGGAGATCGCGCCGCTCCATATCGATCGGGGCATACCCCCATTGTGCTAGACGCGGGTCGGCTGCGCCAAAGGCCGCATGCCCACTTGCGCGGCGCGGCCCTACTCGTCCTCGGGGTAGACGACGTCGGCGGGCTCGAGGTCGTCGCGCAATCCCTTGTAGGAGGGGGCCCGCAGCGTGCGCGCCTGCGTCCACTCGAGGTACTCGACCGAGCACACGAGCTCGGGCTCGACGAAGCGCGCGGTCTTCGGCAGGCGGCCGCCCGTGAAGGGGGTCGTGGGGCGCTCGAGCGGGGCCAGGATGCCCTCGAGCCGGTCGAGCTCGGACTCCGTGAAGCCCGTGCCCACCCGTCCGGCGTAGCGCAGCTCGCCGTCCTCGTAGTAGCCGACCAGCAGCGCGCCGATCCGCCCGCTGCGCCCGCCCTCGCCGGGCAGCGAGCCGCCGATCACGACGTCGGTGCGCCGGACGTTCTTGACCTTCACCCACGCCGGCGTGCGCCGCCCGGGCGCATAGGGCGCGTCGAGCCGCTTGGCGATGATCCCCTCGAGCCCCTGCGCGCGCGAGGCCTCGAGCATCGCCGCGCCGTCGCCGACGTGGTGCGCCGGGGTCTGCCAGGTGCGGCCGCTCAGCCCGAGCTCCTCGAGGGCGGCGCGGCGCTCGGCGTAGGGCTCCTCGAGCAGCGAGCGGCCGTCGAGGTAGAGCAGATCGAAGATCACGTAGACGACGGGCTCGCGCGCCGCCAGCCGGCGCACGGCGTGCTCGGAGGTCAGGTGCATGCGCTTCTGCAGGCGCTGGAAGCTCGGCCGGCCGTCCTCGCCGAAGGCGACCACCTCGCCGTCGAGCACCGCCTCGCGCGCCCCGAGGGCCGGACCGAGCTCGCGCAGCTCCGGGTAGCGCGGCGTGATGTCACGTCCGTTGCGGCTGGCGAGCCGCAGGCGGCCGCCCGACACCCAGCCGATGGCCCGCACGCCGTCCCACTTGATCTCGTACGCCCAGCGGCCGTCCTCGGCGGGGAGCGGGCCGGTGCGGGCGAGCATCGGCTCGAGCCGCTCGGGAGGCGCCACGTAGCCGGGATCGGCCGGCGGGTCCATGCGGTGGATCATCCAGTCGTTCCCGCGCGTCCGGAACAGCACGTAGCGGCCCTGGAGGCGCTCGCCGTGGAAGGTGACCATCACCTCCTCGTCGCGGAACTTGTGCGTCTCGTAGGTCCCGTGGTCCCACACCGCCATCGTCCCGGCGCCGTACTCGCCCTCCGGGATCGTCCCCTCGAAGTCCAGGTAGGCGAGGGGGTGGTCCTCGGTCCGCACCGCGAGGTGGTTGCGCGAGGGGTCCGCCGGGATGCCCTTCGGCACCGCCCACGACGCGAGCGTGCCCTCGCGCTCGAGCCGCAGGTCCCAGTGCAGGGAGCGGGCGTGGTGCTCCTGGACGACGAAGCGCGCCGGCCCGCCCTCCGGCGCCTCGGCGGGGGCGTCGGACGGCTCCGGCGTGGCCTCGAAGTCGCGCTTGTCGCGGTAGCGCGCGAGCCGGTCGCCCATCGTCAGATGGATACCAGGCGGCGCACCCGAGGTGAGGCATTCCGCGCGATGTCGTATCTTCCACGCGGAGTATGGACGCCAACCCCATTCTGCTGGACGACGCAGCCGGGGACGTCGTGGTCGTGGTGGTCGAGGGGGAGCACGACATCTACACGGCTCCGGCACTGCGTGAACGGCTCGAGGAGGCGCTCGGCAAGGGCGGCGGCGTGGTCGTCGACCTCACGGGCGCGACGTTCGTCGACTCCTCCGTCCTCGGCGCGCTGCTCGACGCGCGCCGGCGCGCCCTCGACGCCCATCAGGGCTTCGTGGTCTGCGTCGGCGAGCAGGTCGAGCCGGGCGTGCGGCGGATCCTCGACATCACGGGCCTCGTCCCCGTCCTGCCGGTGGTGAGCGGCCGCGACGAGGCCATCGAGGCCGCCCGGACCAACGGCGCGAGCGAATGACGGCGCCGCCCCCGGAGGTCCGGCTCACGATGGCGGCGCGGCCCGAGGCCGTCGGCGTCGTGCGTCAGGCCCTCGCGGGCATGGCCGACGCGCTGGACTTCGACGCCGCCGTCCTCGCCGACATGAAGATGGCGGTGACCGAGGCGTGTACCAACGTCGTGGTCCACGCCTACGACGAGGCGGCCGGGATGCTCGAGGTCGACATGATCGCCACCGAGACCGGCCTGACGATCGTCGTGCGCGACCACGGCAGCGGCATCCAGCCCCGCCCGGCCCGCTCGGAGCCGCCCGCGCTCGGCCTGGGCCTCCCGCTCATCGCCGCGCTCTCGGACGCCTTCGAGCTGCGCGGCGGCACCGGCGAGGGCACCGAGGTGCGCATGACCTTCGCGTTCCTGCGCGAGGCCGATCCCGCGTCCGAGAACCCCGTGTCGGGCTCCGTGGGCGCCGACGGGCGCTGGGACCCCGACGCCGGCTCGCCGCAGACCTCCTCGGGCTGAGCGCTACGCGGCCTGGCGCAGCGCGGCCAGCTCGCGCATGCGGCCCAGGCGCCCGAGCGCCTTGGACTCGATCTGGCGCACCCGCTCCGGCGTGATCCCCATACGGCGGCCGATCTCGCGCAGCGGCGTGGGCTCGCCGCCGTCGATCCCGTAGCGCAGCGCGACGACGGTGCGCTCGCGCTCGGGCAGCTCCTCGAGCGCCCGCCGCAGGGCCTGCTCGCGCAGCGTGACGTTGACGAGCTCCTCGGGCGCCGGGGCCTCGGAGGGGAGCAGGTCGCCGAACGCGGCGTCCTCCTCCTCGCCCAGCGGGCGGTCGAGCGACGTCACGGCTCGCGCGGCATCGCGCAGGGCGCGCAGGTCCTCGACCGACAGCTCGGCCTCCTGGGCCAGCTCGGCCTCGGTGGGGGGCCGGTCGAGGCGCAGCGAGAGCGCGTTCTCCGCGCGGGCCAGCTTGCGCTGGTTGCGCACGAGGTTGATCGGAAGCTTGATCGTGCGGGCCTTGGCGTCCATCCCGCGCTCGACCGCCTGGCGGATCCACCACGTCGCGTAGGTGGAGAAGCGGTAGCCGCGGCGCCAGTCGAACTTCTCGACCGCGCGGATCAGGCCCAGGATGCCCTCCTGGATCAGGTCCAGCAGCGTCAGCTCGGTGCCCTGGTACTTCTTGGCGATCGACACGACGAGGCGCAGGTTCGCGTTGATCATCCGGTCCTTGGCCTCGAGATCGCCGCGCTCGATGCGCTTGGCGAGGTCGATCTCCTCCGCCGGCGTCAGCAGCCGGTGGCGGCCGATCTCGTTGAGGAAGAGCTGCAGCGCGTCGGTGGTGGCGGCGACGATCGCCGTCTCCTGCACCGCGCGCAGCATCTGCTCCCGCCCGCAGTCGTCGCGCAGCTCGATCCCGCGCGTCTCGAGCTGCTCGTAGAGCCCGCCGAGATCCTCCTCCTCGAGCTCGAGGGCCTGCGCCAGCTCGTCGACCTCGGAGAGGTCCACGGCGCCGCGCTGCTCACCCCGGTCGATCAGGGCAGTCACGTCGCCCTGGCCGGGTTCCGTGATCACGGTCGGACGAGATTCCATATCAGAGGTTCCTCACCGCTAGAACTCGCGTGTAAACACCCACGTTCCAGTGCGAAAGACCCCCTTCAGCTGCGGATTGGAGCGGTCCGAGGGCCATTCACTGCAGAAATCGGCCGGAGCCGGGCGGGACTTGAGCCCCTCGCGCGGAGTTCCCGGTTAGTCCCTGCTCCGCCCGGGAATCCACTCCACGACCCACGAGGGAGACAGTCATGCTCGAGCGCTTCAAGCGCCGTCAGGATCCCGGTTCTGGTGGCACCGCGGTCGCCGAACGCTCCGCGGAGACCTCGACCGCGACGGAGGACGCCGCGGTGCAGCGGCCCGCCCCGGAACGCGAGGGCGCCGCGCCGACGGAAACGCCCGCCACGCGGGACGACACGACCACCACGCGGGACGAGACGACCACCTCGCGGACGGCCGCGGCGGGCCCGGCGGCGGCCGCCACCCCCGGCCCCACGGCGATCGCGCGGGCGCGCGAGCGCCAGCGCGAGGCCTACGGCGGCATCAACTGGGGCGCCGCGTTCTTCGGCTGGCTCGTGGCGGTCGGCATGGCCGTCCTGCTCACCGGGCTGCTCGGCGCCGCGGGCGCGGCCATCGGCCTCACCGGGGTCTCCGGCGCCGAGGTCGCCGACGAGACCGACACGCTCACGCTCGGCGGGGCGATCGCCCTGCTCGTCGTGCTGATCGCCGCCTACGCGTGCGGCGGGTACGTGTCCGGGCGGATGTCGCGCTTCGACGGCGCGCGACAGGGCATCGCCGCCTGGGTGATCGGGCTGCTCATCACGATCGTGATCGCCCTCGTGGCCCTCGTGGCCGGGGCGGACTACAACGTCGTCGAGCGCGCGAACCTGCCGCGGCTGCCGGTCGGCGACGAGACCCTCAGCGCCGGCGGCGCGATCGCGACCGTCGTGATCCTGCTCGGAACCCTCCTGGGCGCCGCGGCCGGGGGCAAGACCGGCGAGCGCTACCACCGCAAGGTGGACCAGGCCGGCTTCCCCGGCTGAGTTATTTGCCGCGCGCCGGGGTAGTTCGTAGAGAAGCCAAGGCGTCGCAACACCGGCGCCCACGAGCACCGAGTCAATCGGTGGGGACGACCGGAAGTCGCAACTACCCGGCCCGGGACGGACCCTCGACAAGCGACCGGCCTGCGTGGCCGAGCCGAGGGAGCCCCGTTTCACGTGCCGCGACCCGTTGCCGTCCCCATACCTCCAAGCCATGACTCCGTCTCGCTGTGCGCAGCCGATGCGGAGATCGGCGGCCTCATCCCGCCCGAGCGCCGGCGCGAGGCCGAATCCGAGCTGACCGTGCGGGCCTGCCGGCTCCCGTCGGGCCCGTGGGACGTCACGAACCTCTCCACGGTCGGCGCCGAGCAGATCGGCCTGCTCATCCTCGACGGCGTGATCTGGCGCGAGGTCGGCCTCGGCGGGCGGCTCAGCGCCGAGCTGCTCGGCCCGGGCGACATCCTGCGCCCGTGGCAGTTCGACAGCCGCGACGGCCTGTTGCCGGTCGCGCACGCCTACACCGTGCTCGTCCCCGCGACGCTCGCCGTGCTCGACCGGCGCTTCGCCACCACCATGCTGCCGCGCTGGCCCCAGGTCATGACGCTGCTGCTCGAGCGCCAGACGGATCGGGCGTTCCGCCTGGCGACCGCCCAGGCGATCTCCCAGCTCACCCGCGTGGACCGGCGGATCGCCGCGCTGCTGTGGCACCTCGCCGAGCGCTGGGGCCGGGTCAGCGGGGACGGCGTGGTCGTCCCGTTGCCGCTGACGCACCGGATGCTCGGCGAGCTGGTCGGCGCCCGGCGCCCCACGGTGTCCACCGCCCTCGCCCAGCTCGTCGACCGCGGCGAGCTCTCCCGCCGGCGCGACGGGACGTGGCTGCTGCGCGGCGCGCCCCAGGCCGCCGCGGACCCGCCGCCGGCGACGCCGCTGCGCAGCGCCGAGGCGCCGCCGGCGGAGGGCATGACGTTCATGCAGGCCACTCCCGGGTAGTCCTCAGATCGTCCCGCGCCGCGGGACGACCCCGACTACGAGGAGTTGCCATGGCCGTCCGTTCGAGCTCCGAAGGCATCCTGTCCGACGAGAACTCCGCCAAGCGCGGGGAGCTCATCGAGCTGCTCAAGAAGGCGTACTGGATGGAGATCGAGACGGTGATGAGCTACATCTCCAACTCGATCAACCCCGACGGGGTGCGCGCCCAGGAGATCGTCGAGTCCCTCCAGGAGGACATCCAGGAGGAGCTCGGGCACGCGCAGCAGTTCGCCAACCGGATCAAGGAGCTCTACGGCGTCGTCCCGGGCTCGCAGGAGTTCACGGCCGAGCAGAGCTACCTGCAGCCGCCCGAGCACCAGACGGACATCGTGCACGTCATCCGCGGCGTGATCGAGGCCGAGACGGGCGCGATCGAGCACTACAACCGGATCATCGAGTTCACCGACGGGCTCGACTGGGTGACCCAGGACATGGTGATCACGATCCTCCACGACGAGGAGGGCCACCGCCGCCTGTTCGAGGGCTACCTGCGGGAGTACGAGGCCGAGGGGCTCGCGTAGCGCGCCCGCGCCAGGGCGCACCGTAGACTCACGCCCGCGTGGGTGTGGAGTCTGCGTCAGGCAGGGCCGCGCAGGCGCGCGGCCAGGGGTGGCTCGAGCCGGTGCTCGACCTGCTCCCGACGCCCCTGCTCCTGGTCGAGCCGGGCAGCGGGCGGACGCTGTACGCCAACCACGCCGCCAGGCGCCTCGCCGGCGGCCTGCTGCCCGCCGGCGACGACGTCGAGGCGTTCGGTCCCGACGGCCGGCGGCTCGCCCCCGCCGAGCTGCCCGCCGCGCGCGTCGCGCGCGGCGAGCGCCTGTCCGGCCTGCCGCTCGAGTGGCGCACGCCGGCCGGGCCGCGCTCGCTGACGGTCGCCGGCGGCACCATCCGCCTCGCCGAGGGCGAGCCGGTGGCGGTCCTCGTCTTCGAGGACGTCACCGCGCTCGAGCAGTCCCGGCGCCGGTCCGCGACGCTGGCGGAGACCGGGGCGCTGCTGGCCGCCACGCTCGACTATCGCGCCACGCTCGAGGCGATCGCGAAGCTGATCGTGCCCCGCCTCGCCGACTGGTGCTTCGTCGAGATGCTCCAGCCCGACGGGTCGATCGAGCGCACGGTCATGGAGTGCGCGGACCCGGCCAAGCGCGAGCTGGCCGAGGCCTACGACCGCCGCTGGCCGCTCGATCCCGCCTCGCCGGTGGGCTCCCCGAAGGTGATCCGCACGGGCGAGCCCGAGCTCCAGCCGGAGATCCCGCCGGGGTTCGTGGAGGCGGTCGCGCAGGACCTTGAGCAGCGCGAGATCCTCGGCGGGATCGGCTTCCGCTCGTCGATGATCGTCCCTCTCCGGGTGCGCGGCGAGGTGATCGGCGACCTCGCGCTCGCCACCGCCGAGTCCGGCCGCCACTACGACGAGGACGACCTCGCGGTCGCGCAGGACCTCGCGGACCGGTGCGCGCTGCACGTCGAGGTCGCGCGGCTGTTCACCGACCTGCGCGCGGTCGAGGCCGCGCTTCGCGGCTCCCACGACGAGCTGCACGCGATCCTCGAGGGCGTCGCCGACGCGGTCACCGCCCAGGCGCCGGACGGCCGCCTCGTGTACGCCAACGCGGCGGCGGTGCAGACGCTCGGCTACGAGAACCTGGGCGAGCTGCTCGCCGCTCCCCTGTCGGAGATCATCGACCGCTTCGAGATGCTCTCCGAGGACGGCGAGCCGCTGCCCGTCGAGCGCCTGCCCGGGCGCCTCGCGCTGCTCGGCGAGGAGCCGGAGCCGCTCACGGTCCGCTACCGGCGCATGCCGGACGGCGAGCTGCGCTGGGCGCGCGTGCAGTCGCGCCCCGTCCGGGATCCCGGCGGCGGCGGCGTGCGCCTCGCCATCAACGTGATCGAGGACATCACCGAGATCAAGCGCGCCGCGGAGGCCCAGCGGCTGCTCGCCGAGGCCAGCGGGGTCCTCGCCGGCTCGCTGGACTACGAGGAGACGCTGCGGGCCATCGCGCACCTTGCGGTGCCGGAGATCGCCGACTGGTGCGCCGTCGACCTGCTCGACGAGTCCGGCGACATCCAGCACGTGGCCGTCGCGCACAAGGATCCGGACCGGATCGCGCTCGCCGAGGAGCTGCGCACGCGCTATCCCGGCGACCCCGAGTCGAGCTCGGGGGTGGCGAACGTCATCCGCTCGGGGCGCGCCGAGCTCTACCGGGAGATCCCCGACGCGATGCTCGAGGCCGCGGCGCACGACGAGGAGCACCTGCGCCTGATCCGCGATGTCGGGATGGTCTCGGCGATGGCGGTGCCCATGACCCTCCGAGGCCGGACGCTCGGCGCCATCACGCTCGTGAGCGCCGAGTCGCGCAGGCACTTCGACGACCACGACGTCATCATCGCCGAGGACCTCGCGACGCGCGCGGCGACGGCGGTCGACAACGCGCGGCTGTACCGGACGCGCTCCACCATCGCGCAGACGCTGCAGGCCTCCCTGCTGCCGCCGGTGCTGCCCGAGCTGCCGGGGATCGAGGTCGCCGCGCGCTATCGCGCCGCGGGCGAGGGGTTCGACGTCGGCGGGGACTTCTACGACCTCTTCTCCGTCGGCGAGGACCGCTGGTTCGCGGTGGTGGGCGACGTGTGCGGCAAGGGCGCCGAGGCGGCCGCCGTCACCGGCCTGGCGCGCTACACGATCCGCACCGCGGCGGTGCGGCGGCGCTCACCGGCCGCGATCCTCGGCTGGCTGGCCGACGAGATGCTGCGCCAGGACCCCACCGGCGGGCGCTTCTGCACGATCGTCTGCGTGCGCCTCGACCTCTCGCGGCCTGGCGGCGGGGCCGACATCACGGTCGCCTGCGGCGGGCACCCGCTGCCGATGGTCCGGCGGGCCGACGGCTCGGTGGAGGAGGTCGGCACCCCCGGGACGCTGATCGGGCTCGTGAAGGACCCGCAGATCGAGGACCGGGGCGACACGCTGCGCCCCGGCGACACGCTCGTGCTCTACACGGACGGGCTCACCGAGGCGCGCGCGCCGGCGGAGCTGTGGTCGAGCGCGGACCTCGCGGCGGCGCTGGGCCGCGCAGCGGACCCCTCCGCGGAGGGGGTGGTCGAGCACCTCGTGGCCGAGGCGCTCGGCGGGCTGTCGGCGCCGCCGCGCGACGACATCGCCACGCTGGCGCTGCGCGCGACGCGCTGAACGGCTTCCTCAGTCGTCCTGCTCGCCGGTGGCGCGCCCGTCGTCGTCCCGGGAGCGGTCCTCGCCGTCCCCGTGGCGCTCACGATCGCTCTCGGGGACGACCTCGGCGGGCTGCTCCTCGGGGTAGCCGGACTCGGAGGGCTCCGGGGTTTCCATGCCGTGCTGCCGCCCGCGCGCCGCCGGTCAGGGCCGGCGGTCGAGCTGCTCGGCCTCGGCGCGCTTGCGCTCCGCCTGCTCCTCGGCGCGCGCGGCGTCGTCCTGCGCGTCGGCCTTGCGCTCGTCGAGCGTGCCCTGGCGGCGCGTGTCCGCGTCGCCCGTGAGGTCGCCGATCGCCTGCTTGGCGCGGCCCTTGATCCTGTCGGTGATTCCCATGCCGGGGTCCTACCCACGGCATGGTCCACGAAACGGCCCACCACCCGCCCCCGGCCACCCGTCAGCCGGAGTGCTCGGCGACCGTGCGCAGGCGCTCCAGGGCGCGCCGGATCAGCCGCGAGACGTGCATCTGGGAGACGCCGACGCGCTCGGCGATCTCCGCCTGCGTGAGGTCCTCGACGAAGCGCAGGTGCAGCACGATCCGGTCGCGGGCGGGGAGGGCCTGGAGCGTCGGCTCGATCGTCGCTCCGTACTCCACGAGCTCGAAGCGCTCGTCCTCGACCCCGATCGACTCCGCGTAGGTCTCCCCGTCGCCCTCGTCGCCGAAGCGGTAGGACTCGAGCGAGACGGCGTCGTAGGCGGAGGCCGCCTCCATCGCCTCGAGCACCTGCTCGGCGGTGGCCCCGGTGGCCTCGGCGACCTCGGCGGCCGAGGGCGAGCGGCCGAGCTTGCGGGACAGCTCCTTGACAGCGTTGTCGACCTGCATGACGCGCTCCTGCATCCCGCGCGGCACATGGACGGCCCAGCCGTTGTCACGGAAGTAACGCTTCAGCTCCCCCAGCATCGTCGGCACGGCGTAGGAGGAGAACGCGGTCTCGCGCGCCGGGTCGAAGCGGTCGATCGCCTTGATCAGCCCGAGCGTGGCGACCTGCACGAGATCATCCAGCGGCTCGTCGGAGCGCCGGTAGCGGCGGGCCATGCGCCGGGCGAGCGGGAGCAGGCGCTGCACGAGCTCCTCGCGCGCGTGCTGGTCGCCCTGCCGGTGGTAGCGGATCAGCAGCCGGCGGTCCTCCTGCGCCCGCGACAGGCCGGAATCCGGCTCGTCGTCGGACGTCTCGCTGTGCGCGATCGGTTGTTCGGTGATTCGTGCGGGTTCCAAGCGATCAGACCCATCCACCACAGGCGCCGTGGCCGCCCGTGGCGAGTGTGCGCCGGCGGGGCCGCGTGCCCGTGACCGCGCCAGCATCGACATCGCGAGGGTACCGCTCTTGGCGGCCGAGGTCAGGGAAATGTCCGCCGTCCATGGGCCGCGCGGCGCCCGCGGGCGGGCCGGCGGGGTCTGTCACGGATGCAGCGGGGACTCCCCCAGACGCTCGATCAGCTCCGGCAGGGAGGCCACGACGAGGGTCGCGCCGGCGGAGCGCAGCTCGTCCGCGCAGAAGCCGCCGGTCAGCACGCCGATCGACGGCGTGCCGGCGCGTCGCGCCGCCTGACAGTCCCAGGTCGAGTCGCCGATCATCACCGCGTCGCCGCCGCCCGCCTTCTCGACGGCGGCGGCCACGAGGTCGGGATGGGGCTTCGTGCGCTCGACGTCCGCCGAGCTCGTCCAGGCGTCGGCGAGCTCGCGCGCGTCCAGCAGGTCGAGGTAGTGATCGAGCTCGTCGGCCTTCGCGGAGGAGGCCAGCACGACGCGATGCCCGTGGTCGCGCAGGGTCTCCAGGAGGTCGCGCGCACCCTCGAGGGGCTCGACCTCGGAGATCAGCGAGGTGTACTGCTCCTTCTCGGCGTCGCGGACGGCGTCGCCGTGGTCGCGGTCGAACGCCTCGCCGGCCAGTGCCGGCACGAACTGGTCGGAGCCCATGCCGATGTGGTGGTGGATCCCGACCAGTGAGAGGACCACGCCGAGGGCCCGGAACGCGCGGTACCAGGCCACGGCGTGGTGGTAGTTGGTGTCGACGAGCGTCCCGTCGACGTCGAGGATGGCGGCCGGCTTGGCGGGTGGGTTCACGTGCCGGGGCTACCCGGGATCGGCGCGCCGCTCCCGCCGGAGCCGGTCGCGCTCACGCGGTGGCGGCGTTGGTGCTGCGCGCCTGCGCCTCGTGGCGGCCCTCGGCGAGCTCCTCGACGACCTTCGCGCAGAAGGCCGGGAGGTCGTCGGGACGCCGCGACGTCACGAGGCCCTCGTCGACGTGGACCTCCTCGTCGACCCAGCGGCCGCCCGCGTTGCGGATGTCGGTCTGCAGCGACGGCCAGGAGGTCAGGGTGCGGCCCCGCAGGACGTCGGCCTCGACCAGGGTCCACGGTGCGTGGCAGATCGCCCCGACCGGCTTGCCCTGCTCGAAGAACGAGCGCACGAACGCCACCGCGTCCTCGTCGGCGCGCAGGAAGTCGGGGTTGGCGACGCCGCCCGGCAGCACGAGGCCGTCGTAGTCGGCGGCGTTCGCTTCCGCCGCGGTGCGGTCGACCGGAAAGCGGTCGGCCTTGTCGAGATGCTCGAAGGCCTGGACCTCGCCGTCCTGCAGCGAGACCAGCTCGGGGGTGGCGCCCGCCGCCTCGACGGCCTTCCAGGGCTCGGTCAACTCGATCTGCTCGACGCCTTCCGTGGCGAGGAAGGCGACGCGCTTGCCGTTCAGTGTGTCGGCCATGACAGCTCCTTTTCCGCTCGGGGAGTCCCTTGCGGCTACCAAGCCGGCGGGGGCCCGCAAACGGCGCGGCGCGCGAAGGCGGCGCGCCGCCACTCGCCCCCCGAAGGCGCATTCCCACGCGCTCTGCGCGCGACCACTCACATGTTGTTGATCGGTGAGGTTTGCCGGTGAGGAGCCGTGGGCAGACTATTTTCTGTCGCGTCAATGAACAGTCGGATTGACCTCCACCTTCCGACCGACGCGTCTACCCTCCTCCTCACTGCCGAGGCGCCCCACCGGGCGCCTCGGCGCAGTTAACGGGCCCTCCCCCGGCCGGGGCGGATTCCCGTTCATCCGTTAGCCCGCGCCCGGGGCCCGGGTAGCGAGATCCGCGATGAGCTTTCTCGTCCACACGCCGCCGGTGCCGGGGCCCGACGTCCCGGCACCGCAGCCGGCGCCGCCGGCGCCGGCACCGCCAGGCCCCGCGCCCGCGCCCGAGCCGCCGAGCCCGCAGCCTGAGCCGGGCCCGCTGCCGCCGGATCCGAGCCCCGCGCCGATCTGAGCGTGGAGTCGATCTCCAGCACCCCCACCGAGCCGCGGGACCACGCGACGCTCACCGGGACGTTCGCCGCGCTGCTCGGCGGTGCGGCGATCAGCGCGCGCGGCCGTGAGCGCATCCCCGCCCGCGAGCTCGCGCCGCTGTCGTACACCCCGCGGACGGGGCAGGCGGTCACGACGGTGCTCGCCGCCTCTCCGCCCTGAGCGCCCGCGCCCGCGCGCAGGAGGCGGATGCCGGGAGCGGGCCGCCGGCGCTGCGGCGCGCGGCGTAGCGGCTACTCGCCGGCCCGCGCCAGCGCCTCCTCGCGCGTGGCGACGATCTCGAGCAGCTCGCTCGTGCGCGTGAGGTCGAGCAGGCGGCGCACCGCCGCCTGCGGAGCGACCAGCACGAGGACGCCCCCGCCCGGCGCGATCTCGGCGTGCGATCGCAGCAGCTCCTTGAGCATGGAGGAGTCCATGAAGGAGACTGCCTCCATGTCGAGCACGATCGCGCGCACGCCGGCCTCGAGGCCGTTGCGCACCTCGGAGCGGAAGCGCGGCGTCGTCGCGACGTCGAGCTCGCCCTCGAGGCGGAGGAGCAGGATCCTGTCGGGGGCCGGCAGGACCTCGATGTCGAAGACCGGTGGCCCCTCGTACGGGTCCGAGGGGTCTCGGTCCCGTTCGCTCATGAGCTCTCGAACGCGCCTGGTCTCACCGGTGCGATGCTATCCGCGCGGCCGACGGCAAGGCGCGGTCGACGCCGCTCGGCAAGGGGTCCCGCCGTCAGAATCGGCACGTTACGTGCCGACGGCCCATGGGTACGCACCAAGACACCGCATGGGAACCAGAGCCTCCGCCCAGACCCATGGCGAGGGCCGGCAGTCGTCCAAGCGAGTCGTGACCTCGAGCGCTCGGCGCTCCGCGTCCTCCCCGACCGTCGAGCCATTCGTCCGCCTGACCGTCCCGGCCCGGCCGGAGCAGGTCGCGCTGATCCGCCGCGTCCTCGAGGCGCTCGCGGACTCGCTCCCGCTGCCCCCGCGCCTCGTCGAGGACATGCGCCTCGCCGTGACCGAGGCGTGCACCAACGTCGTGCGCCACGCCTACGGCGGCGCGGACGGGCCGCTCGAGCTGGTGATCCGGCCCCGCGACGCCCATGTCGAGGTGGTCGTGACCGACCGCGGCCTTGGCATGGTGGCCGGCCGGGACACCGCAGGCCCCGGGCTCGGCCTGTCGCTGATCTCCGCGCTCACCGACCGGTTCGAGATCGAGCACGCGCCCGGCGCGGGCAGCCGGCTCGTCATGGCCTTCTCGACGCACACCGCGGGCCGGACGCCCGTGGAGGCCGGGTGACGAGCGACGTCGAGGCCGGGGCCGGGCGCCAGACCACCACCGTGTCGATCGCGTCGGGCCCGCTCGTCGGGCCCGTGCTGCGTCGCGTCGTCGGCATGCTGGCGGCGCGCGCCGACCTCCCGCTGGACCGGCTGGACGACGCCGTCCTCGTCGCCGACCTGATCGCCGCCCGCGCGCCGGCGCACGTCTCGAACGACACGGTGGACGTCGAGCTCGACCCGGGTGACCGCACGCTCATCCTGCGCGTCGGGCCGCTGCGCCAGGGCGGTGGGCGGGCGCTCATCGTCGACGCCGCCGTGCCCGGCGTCGGCAACGTCATCGAGCAGCTCGCCGACCAGCTCGAGGTCGCCGAGAGCGGCGACGTCGAGTTTCTCAGCGTGCGCCTCGCGTACGCCGCGGCCGGCTGAGCCGGGCCGCGCGCCGATGCGGCGGGCGCGCCGCGCGGCGTCTGCCACACTCGCGCGGTGGACACCGGCTTCTCGCACCAGGACGCCGCGTACGACTTCGCCAAGGCGCGCCGCGCCCAGCGCCTGGCGGAGATCGGCCGCCGCCTGCGTCGCGAGCCCGACGACGTCGCCCACATCCTCCCCTTCGAAGAGGTCGTCGACGCCCTCGGGCGCGTGAGCGAGAGCTACGTGGGCCTGCAGGCGGTGGCGCTCGACGCGATCGTCGGCTCCGTCGACCGCACCCGGGAGTTCGATCGCAGCTTCCGCCCCGTGTCGCCGCGGCTGCGCAGCCGCTGGGAGCGCATCGCCGCCGCGCAGCGCCGGGGCGAGTCGCTGCCGCCCATCTCGGTCTACAAGATCGGCGACCTGTACTTCGTCCGCGACGGCCACCATCGCGTGTCCGTCGCCCGCTCGCTCGGCCGGCCCGACATCGACGCCTACGTGACCGAGGTCAAGACCCGCCTGAAGCCGGGCGAGGACATCCGCCCCACCGACCTGCCGCTCAAGGACCACGAGCGGCTCTTCCGCGAGCGGGTCCCGCTCGACGCCGGGCGGCGCAGCAGGATCCGGCTCCGCGACCCGTGGGACTGGCCGGTGCTCGCCGAGGCCGTGGAGGCGTGGGGCATGCGCGCGATGCAGGACCGGCGCACCTACATGGACCGTGGGGAGGTCGCCCGGCTGTGGTTCGACGAGGAGTACCGGCCGGTGACCGAGATGCTGCGCGAGGGCGAGCTGCTCGAACCCGACGAGTCCGAGGCCGATGCCTACATGCGGATCGCCGACGCCCGCTACCAGCTCCTGCGTACGCACGAGTGGAGCGATCGCGTGCTCGAGGAGCTGCGCGACGCGGACCGGCGCCGCCGGAGGCGCCGGCGCCTGCCCCCGCGGCGCCGCGGCCGGCGCCCGCTGCGCTGAGCCCGGAGCGGGCGTTTGCCGGCGCGCGCCGCACGGTAGGCAACGGGGCATGATCCGAATCAGCTCCGTGGCGACATTCGCCGCCGGCGCCGCGGCGGGAGCCGCCGGCGCGTACTTCCTCGATCCCGAGAGCGGCCGCCGTCGCCGCAGCCAGGCGCGCGACCAGGGCGCCTCGAAGGCGCGGGAGGCCGCCGGCGAGGCCTCGAGCCGCGCGAGCTACGCCGCCGGCAAGGCGCAGGGCGCGGTGGCGACCGTCACCCCGACGCCGCCCGGCGAGGGCAAGCTCTCGGACCTCGACGACGCCGCGCTCGCCCACAAGGTGGAGACGGAGATCTTCCGCCCCGCCGACGCGCCGAAGGGCAGCGTCAACGTCAACGCCCAGGACGGCGTCGTCTACCTGCGCGGCGAGATCGCCGACCAGGGGTGGATCGACCGCCTGGTCTCGGACGCGTCGAAGGTCGACGGCGTCCGCCGCGTGGAGAACCTGCTGCACCGGCCGGGCGAGACCGCGCCAACCGGCGCGCCGACCGACGCCTGATCGCGACCACCGGCGCGGCCGCCGCGGCCGCGCCGGGCCGCCCCCACGGCCCCGCGCGGCCGCCCCCCGACGGCTTCAGCCGCGGTGCGCCAGGTTCGCGCCGCTCTCGAGGTCGAAGAGCTTGAGCTTGGCGGTGTCGAGGACCAGCTCGGCCTCCTGGCCGGGCGTCGCCCGGCTCGCCGCGTCGAGGCGCGCGATCACGTGCGAGACCTCGCCGCCTCCACCCCCGGGGACGTCCTCGAGTCCCGCGTCCTGGGCGAGCTCGGCCAGCTCGGCGGAGTCGACGTTCTGGCTCTCGACGTCGAAGTACGCGTAGAGCTCGGAGCCCATCGACTCCACGACGTCGATCTTCGTACGGAAGTGGAGGCTGTCGCGGTGGTCCTCGCCCGCCACCGCCGCGTCTTCGAAATGCTCGGGGCGCATCCCGGCGATCACGTCGCGATCACCGACGCTCTGCAGTTTCGAGCGCAGCTCGCCATCCAGCCTCGCCTCGCCGAACGGCAGCTTGATGCGGTCGCCCTCCACCTGTGCGGGCAGGAAGTTCATCGCCGGCGAGCCGATGAACCCGGCGACGAACAGGTTGGTCGGGTCGTCGTAGAGCACCTTCGGCGTGGCCACCTGCTGCAGGAGGCCGGCGCGCATGACCGCCACGCGGTCGCCCAGCGTCATGGCCTCGGTCTGGTCGTGGGTCACGTAGACCGTCGTGGTGCCGAGCTGCTGCTGCAGGCGGGCCACCGACGCGCGCATCTGCACCCGCAGCTTCGCGTCGAGGTTCGAGAGCGGCTCGTCCATGAGGAAGGCCTTCGGGTCGCGCACGATCGCGCGCCCCATCGCGACGCGCTGGCGCTGGCCGCCGGAGAGGTTGGCCGGCTTGCGGTCCAGGTGCTGCTCGAGGTCGAGGATCTTGGCGGCCTCCTCGACCTTGCGGTCGATCTCGGCCTTGTCGGTCTTGGCCAGCTTGAGCGCGAAGCCCATGTTCTCGCGCACGGTCATGTGCGGGTACAGCGCGTAGTTCTGGAAGACCATCGCGATGTCGCGGTCCTTGGGCGCGAGGTCGTTGACGGTCTCGCCGCCGATCATCAGCTCACCCTCGGTGATGTCCTCGAGCCCCGCGATCATCCGCAGCGCCGTCGACTTCCCGCATCCCGAAGGCCCGACGAGGATCATGAACTCGCCGTCGCCGACGTCGAGATCGAACTTCTTGACCGCCTCGAAGCCGTCGGGATAGCGCTTCGTGACCTCCTTGAGCTGGATCTCGGCCATGCGCGGGGTCTCCTCCTTGTCGTCAGCCCTTCACGGCGCCGGCCGTGAGGCCCGCAACGATACGCCGCTGGAAGATGAGCACCATGATGATGATGGGGATCGTCACGACCACCGCGGCCGCGGCGATCGAGCCGGTCGGCTGGCTGAACTGCGAGGCGCCCGGGAACGCCGAGATCGCGGCGGGGACGGTCTGCGCGCGCGAGGTCGAGGTCAGCGAGATCGCGAACACGAAGTCGTTCCACGCGAAGATGAACACGAGGATCGCCGTCGTGAACACGCCCGGCGCGGCCAGCGGCACGATGATCTTGCGGAACGCCTGGAAGGGCGTCGCCCCGTCGACCTGGGCGGCCTGCTCGAGCTCCCACGGGATCTCGCGGAAGAACGCCGACAGCGTGTAGATCGCCAGCGGCAGCGTGAACGTCATGTAGGGGATGATCAGCCCGGCCCACGTGTCGTAGAGGCCCACCGAGCGCCACAGCTCGTACAGCGGGCCGACGATCGAGATCGGCGGGAACATGGCGATCGCCAGCGCGGCAACGAGGATCAGGCGCTTGCCCGGGAAGTCCAGGCGCGCGATCGCGTACGCGGCCATCGCCGCGAGCCCGACCGCGATCAGCGTGGCGATCAGCGCGATGCCGAGCGAGTTGCGCAGCGCGGCGGTGAAGATGTCCTGATCGAAGATCCCCGAGTAGTTCTCGAACGACCACTTCGAGGGCAGCAGCCGGCCGTCGCCGACCGTGGCCGGGTCCTTGAGCGACAGCGACGCGATCCAGAACACCGGGAACAGCGCGCTGACGAACACGATGAGGAGCGCGATAGCCCAGAAGGCGCGCTCGCGGCCCGCGGACTGGCCCTCCATCTCAGCTCCCTCCTTGCTGCTGGCCCAACGAGGCGCCGAACCCGCGGATGAACAGGAACGCGATGATCGTCACGCACACGAAGATCAGCACCGACACGGTCGAGCCGAGACCGAGGTTGAGCCGGTTGAGCAGCTCGTTGTAGGCGAGGATGGAGACGGTCTCGACGCCGCGGTTCTGCGTGCTGCCGGTGATGATGAAGACGCTGTCGAAGATGCGGAACGCGTCGAGCGTGCGGAACAGCAGCGCGACGAGGATCGCGGGCTTCATCAGCGGCACCGTGATCCGCCAGAAGCGCTGCCAGGCCGTCGCGCCGTCGACCCTGGCCGCCTCCTGCAGCTCGTCGGGGACGAGCGCGAGCCCGGCCAGCAGCAGCAGCGCCATGAACGGCGTGGTCTTCCACACCTCGGCCATGATCGCGACGACGTAGGTCCAGGACGTGCTGGTCAGCGGGTCGGTCTCGAAACCCAGTACGACGGGGACGAACCCGCCCTCCGCCTTCGACCAGGCGAGCCGCCAGGCGAACGCCGCCACCACCGTGACGATGCCGTAGGGGATGAGCGCCGCCGTGCGCACCGCGCCGCGCCCGAAGATCGCCCGGTGCATGATGAGCGCGAGCACCATCCCGATCGCCAGCTCGAGCGCCACGGAGACCACCGTGATGAACACCGTGTGCCACACGTCGCTCCACCACAGGCTCGACGTGAGCACCGTGACGTAGTTGCTCAGCCCGATGAACTCGGTCTCGTCGGGGAAGCGCAGGTCCGAGCGCAACAGCGACAGGTAGATCGCGTAGCCGATCGGATACGCGGTCACCGCGATCATCACCAGCGCGGCGGGCGCGCAGAGCATCCACCCCAGCTTGCGCTCGGCGCGGGCGCGGCCGGAGATGTGCTTCTGCGGCCGGGGCGGGGCGGCCGTCGTCGTCTCGGTGGTCGCGCCGCCGCTCATAGCCCTGCTCCGCGTGCGCGAGGCAGCGCCACCGTCCGCGTCGAGCCGAGTCGTTTGCTCATAGCAGAGCCCTCGAGTCGAGGGCCTGCTCGATCGTGTCGCGCAACTGGTTGACGGAGGTCTTCGGGTCGACGCTCGCGGGCGGCCACAGCGCCGTGTAGACCCCGAGGGAGACATCGGCGTAGGCCGGGCTCTGCGGGCGGACGGCGCCGTTGACCAGCTGGCGCCGGATCAGGTCCCCGAACGGGTAGGTCTCCTTGAACTTCGGGTCGTCGTAGACGGCCTCCAGCGTGGGCGGCAGGCCGCCGAGGTTGGCGAACAGGCGCTGGCTCTGCTCGTCACGCAGGCACGCGGCCGCCTCGAAGGCCTCCTCGGGGTGCTTGGTGTAGCCCCCGACGCCCCAGTTGAAGCCGCCCACCGGCGCCTTGGCGGGCTTGCCGGGGTCGACGGCCGGGTAGGGCGCCCACGCGATCTGCTTGAACACCGCCGGGTTGCCCTCCTTGGCACTCGGATAGATGAAGGGATAGTTGATCTGGAAGGCGGCGTCGCCCTGCTCGAACGCGAGGCGGTTCTGGTCCTCCTTCTGCGTCGAGAGCGACGGGTCGGCCGCCTTGGAGTTGGCGAGCTTGGAGATGATCTCCGCCGCGCGCTCGGCCGGCGGGCCCAGGGCCACCTGGTCGGTGCCGCGCAGGATCTGCCCGCCGGCGGACTGCACGAGCGAGTTGAACCACACCGTGTAGCCCTCGTAGGCGGCGCCCTGGATCTCGATCCGCCCCGCCTTGGGCATCTTCGAGGCCATATCGATCATCTCGTCCCAGGTCTTGGGCGGGGTCTTGACGAGGTCCTTGCGGTACCAGAGCAGCTGGGTGTTGGAGTTCGCGGGGGCCCCGTAGAGCCGGCCCTTGTAGGTCGCGGTCTGCACCGGCGCCTTCAGCGTGCCCTTGCGCACCTGGTTCGCGAACTTCTCGGGCCACGGCTTGATCCAGCCCGCCTCGGCGAACTCGGCGGTCCAGATGACGTCCATGCTCATGAGGTCGATGCTCGAGTCCTTCGCCGCGAGGCGCCGGACGAGCGACTGGCGCTGCGTGTTGGCGTCGTTGCCGAGCGCGTTGAAGACGATCTTGTAGCGCCCGCCGGACTCCTTGGTGCAGCGATCGGCGGCCTGACGGAACGAGCCGGACGGCTCGTTGTAGGCCCACCAGTTGAGCGTCGCGCCCCGTCCTCCACCGTCGTCGGAGCCGCAGGCTCCGACCAGAAGGGCGCAGGCGGCGACCGCCGCGACCGACAACCCTCTCCTCATTGCACCGGTCGGATTCCCCTCCTCGCTCGAGCCGAAACCAAGCGGCCCGCGGGTGGGCGCGCCCGACCGCGTCGGCGGGTCAGTCGCGCGCGCCGGGATGCCCGTCGCCCGGCCACGGGGCGAGCACCAGCAGCAGGCGGGAGTCACGCACCGCGCGCACCGTATGGCGCTCGGCGGGGTCGAAGATCACGAGCGCGCCCGGCCCGGCGCGCAGCGGCTCGGCGCCGGCGTCGATCTCGACCTCGCCGCCGACGACGACGACGTGCGCGCGCTCGTGGACCTGATGCTCCTGGAGCTCCTCCCCGGCGGGGAGGAGGATCACGATCGAGCGGGCCTCGCCCCGGGCCGAGTGCAGGATCTGCGGATGGTGGGGCCGGACGTCCAGCCCGGCCAGATCCCAGTGCTGCATGGCCTGGGAGCCTACCCGGCCGCGAGCTCCCTGAGCTTCGCAACCGACTGGCGGATGAGCCGCGAGACGTGCATCTGGGAGACGCCGACGCGCCGGCCGATCTCCGACTGGGTCAGGTCCTCGGCGAAGCGCAGGCGCAGGACCTCCCGCTCGCGCTCCGTCAGGGTGCGCATGAGCCGTTCCATCGTCGCGGCGTCCTCGGCGCGGGCGAAGCCGGGGTCCTCGACGCCGAAGGCGTCCGCGAACTCGTGGCCCTCCTCGTCCTCGTCCGGGCCGCGCGGCCGGTCGAGCGACACCGCGCGGTAGGCGTGGGCCGCCTCGCGCGCCTCGAGCACCTGCTCGGCGGTCGCCCCCAGGCGCTCGCCGATCTCGGTCGGCGTCGGCGCGCGGCCGAGCGTCCGCGTCATCTCCTCCCCCGCGCGGTCGACCTTGACCGCGAGCTCCTGCAGGTCGCGCGGCACCCGCACCGACCAGCCCTTGTCACGGAAGTGGCGCTTGAGCTCGCCCAGGACGGTGGGCACGGCGAAGGAGGAGAAGGCGGTCTCGCGCGCCGGGTCGTAGCGGTCGATCGCCTTGAGCAGCCCGAGCGACGCGACCTGGGCGAGGTCGTCGAGCGGCTCGCCGGCGCGCTGGTAGCGGCGGGCGAGCTGGCGCGCCAGCGGCAGGAAGCGCTCCACGAGCGCCTCCCGCGCGGCCTGGTCGCCGTCACGGTGGTAGAGCTCGAGCAGGCGGCGGTCCTCCTCGCTGCGCGCGGCGCGCTCCTCGGTGCCCGGAGCGCCGATCGCGCCGGTCGCCGAGCCCTTTCCCGCGAGCGCCGACGGGCGGTAGGCTGGCGTCGCCTCGCGACTGCTGCCGACCCCATCCACGCCTCGAATGCCGTCCACGCAGCCTCCTCATCTCCATGGCGCCGGGGTGCTGGGGCGCCTGGGGGGACGCGGCGGGGGTCTGGGCCGGGTCTGCGCCAAGTCTATCCACGCCGGCCCGCTGCCCGCCAGGCCATGACGACGCCCTCCTCCGCCCCGGCCGAGCGCAACCTGCGGATCCTCGTCGCCGACGAGGACCCGTCCGCGCTCGACCACCTGGGCGAGACGCTCAACCGGCTCGGCCACCGGGTCACGCCCTACGCGGTGTCGGTGCAGGAGGCGGCGGAGATGATCGCCGCCGAGGATCCCGACCTCGCGATCGTCATGGTGCACCACGACGACGAGCACGCGCTGGCGCTCATCGCCGAGGCCGTGGAGTTCGCGTCCGGGCCCGTCATCGCCCACCTCGGCGACAACGACGTGGACTTCATCGCGCGGGCCGCGGAGCACGGGATCGCCGCCTACGTCGAGTCGACCAGCCCCGAGTCGCTGCAGGTCGCGATCGAGTTCGCCCTGCGGCGCTACCGCGACGAGACGGCGCTCAACCAGAAGGTCAGCCAGCTCGAGACCGCGCTCGAGCGACGGGCGCTGATCGAGCGCGGCAAGGGCGTGCTGATGGAGCGCCACGGGATCGGCGAGCGCGAGGCCTTCGAGATGCTCCGCGTGCAGGCGCGGGCGACCAACCGCCGGGTGCTCGACGTGGCCGCGGCCGTGCTCGAGGGCCAGCCGCTGCTGCCCCCGCGCCGCTGAGAACCCGGCGCGGGGGCACCCGGATCGCCCGGGCACCGCGCGTTAGGCCCACGCGGACCATGGGAATCAACGCGACCAGCGTTTTCCACGTGGTAGCAGGGGGTCCGAGGATGATCGGCAGTCGCATCGAGGTCCGGTGAGCTCGCGCGGCTCAGCCCGTCGCGCGGGTCCGCGCATCGAGCCCGCGGACCTCAAGCGCGCGTTCCAGCGCTTCCAGAAGGACGGCATCACCGACTGGGCGGCGGCGATGACGTACTACTCGCTGATGTCGCTGTTCCCCGCGCTGCTGTTCGGCGTCGCGGTGCTCGGGTTCTTCGGCCAGGAGGGCCTGATCAACCGCACCGCCGAGTACCTCGCCGACGCGGGCGCGCCGCGGGAGACCATCGAGGCCGTCACCTCGGCGCTCAACTCCGCCCTGGGCAGCCGCAGCACGGCGCTGACCGCGCTGGTGATCGGCCTCGTGACGTCCCTGTACGGCGCCTCGGGCGCGTTCGGCGCCGCGGGGCGCGCGCTGAACATCGTCTTCCGCGTCCAGGAGGGCCGGGGCTTCGTGCGCCAGAAGGCCACGAACGTCGCCTCGACGCTGACCGTGATCGCGCTCGTCGTGATCACCTTCGTGCTGATCTTCCTGGGCGGGGGATTCGCGAACGACGTCTTCGGCGCGATCGGCCTGGGCGAGTCGGCGGCGACCGTGTGGCGGATCGCGCGCTGGCCGCTGGCGGTGCTGTCCGCGACGCTCGTCTACGCGGTCGTGTACTTCGCGGCGCCCAACGTGGAGGTCCCGCACTTCCGCTGGATCACGCCCGGAGCCGTCGTGGGCGTCGTGACGTGGCTGCTCGCCTCGGTGGCCTTCTTCGTCTACGTGTCGAACTTCTCGTCCTACGGCGCCACCTACGGGGCCTTCGCCGGCGTGGTGATCCTGCTCGTGTGGCTGTGGCTGACGAACATCGCGCTCCTGTTCGGGGCCGAGCTCAACGCCGTGATCGAGCTGCGGCGCGCGCCCGAGCTGCCCGAGACCTACGAGGGTCCGCCGCTGCCCGAGCGGGTGCCCAACGCCTCCTGAGGCGCGCCGGCGCCGGCGTCCGCGGGATCGCGCAGCGTCATCGACTCGTCGTAGGAGCACAGCGCGCGCCGGCCGGGGCAGTCCCCGCACAGGTCGCGGTGGGGCCGCTCGGTGACCGGATACTCCTCCGCGAGCACCCCGCGCGCGAGCTCGCTCACCCGGTCGGCCAGCGCGGGCGCGTCGGCGGGACCGAAGCTCGCGATCACGGGCTCCCCGGGGCGCTCGAGGAAGCAGTACGCGATCTCGGCGCGCGGCGCGCCCGCCCGCAGCGCGGCCAGGGCGTAGACCGCGCGCTGCGTGGCGTAGCCGGCGTCCACGACGTCGGCCGGCTCGGCGCCCTCCAGGCGGTCGGTCTTGTAGTCGACGACGAGGGTGGTGCCGTCCGCCTCGGCGGCGAGGACGTCGAGCACCCCGACCACCAGCGGCCCCGAGCCCCCGTCGTCCAGCGCGAAGGCGAACGGCGCCTCGCGGCGGACGTCGCGCGCGGCGGCGACGCGGGCGCGCAGCGGCGAGTCCGCGAACGCGCCCACGACGGCGCGGATGTCCGCGACCTCGGCGTCGCCGAGCTCGGCGCCGAGCTCGGTCCCCAGCGCCGCGACCGCCTCGGGCGCGGGCGGGTCGGGGCGGTCGAAGTCGATGCGCTCGAGCAGGAGATGGGCGATCGAGCCGCGCAGCCGCGGGTCGATCCCCGCGGCCTCGGGCGCCTCGTCCTCGCCGGGCGCGCCCGGCTCGTGCTCCACCGGGTCCTCGGGGAGGCGCAGGACCCGCTCGAGGTAGAAGCGGTACGGGCAGCGGGCGTACGCCTGCAGGGATGAGTAGGAGAGCCGCTGGGGCGCCGCCCGGGCGCGGGCGGGCGCCGGCAGCACGCGCGGGACGGCGGGCAGCGCGGTCCCCGGCGCCGCCGCCGGCGCGCGGCCGTCGGGGGACAGCGCGGCGCGGGGCAGCACCGCGTCGAGCGTCGCGGGGGCGTTGAGCCGCACCCGCAGCCGGGCGGTGCGCGCCTCCCAGAAGCGCTCGACGGTGCGGTCCGGCGCCTCGGCGGTCAGCGCGGCGGTGGGCGCGTCGAGCAGCGCGGGGACGATCCAGTCGATCGGCGCTCCGCCGGGCCGGGCGGCCGGCCAGGCGCCGGGGTCGCTCGCCCCGGAGAGGATCAGCCGCTCGCGGGCGCGGGTCATCGCCACGTAGAGCAGCCGCCGCTCCTCCGCGGCCTCCTCGGCGTCGAGCGCCGCCGCGATCCGCTCGTAGGCCAGCGCCTTGACGGTGGCGCCGCCGCCGAGCGCGAGCAGCCGCAGCCCCACGCTGCCGTCGCGGCCGATCAGCAGCCGCTCGTGCCCGGGCGCGGCGGTGCGCCCGAGATCGGCCACGCACACCACCCCGAACTCCAGGCCCTTGGCGCGGTGGATCGTCATCAGGCGCACGGCGTCGAGCCCCTCGGACTCGACCGGCGCCTCGCCCTCCCGCGCCTGCGCGAGGTCCTGCGTCACCGCGTAGGCGATGAAGCCCCGCAGGTCCCGGCCCTCGGCGCGCTCGTACTCGCGCGCGAGGCGCATCAGCTTGCGCAGGTTCGCCATCCGCCGCTCGCCGCCGGCCCGCGACAGGATCGCCAGGTCGTAGCCCGTGCGGGCCACCGCCCGCTCGAGCAGCAGCTCCACCGGCTCGCGCTCGGCCCGCTCGCGCTCCGCCGCGAAGATGGCGGCGAAGGTCTCGAGCCGCTCGCGGTCGCCGGGGGCGAGCGCGGCGAGCCAGTCGTCGGGGGCGGAGCCGTTGCGGCCGGGAGCGGCGCCGTTGCGGGCGGCGCCGGTCGCGGCCAGGAGCGCGGCCCACGGCCCGGCGCCCCACGCGCGGCCCGCCTCGGCCAGCAGTACGAGCGCATCGGCGCCGACGCCGCAGAACGGCGAGGAGAGCACGCCGTAGAGGGCGGCCTCGTCGTGGGGGTTCGCGAGGGCGGCGAGGTAGGCGAGGCCGTCGCGGACCTGCTCGCCGGACCAGTAGCCGCGCCCGCCGACGACGTAGGTCGGCAGCCCCTGCTCCTCGAGCGCCTGCTCGAACAGCCGGAGCGAGCCGGTGGCGCGCACGAGCACGACGATCTCGCCGGGGCGCCGGCCCGCGTCGACCTCCTCGCGCAGCCGGTGGGCGAGCAGGCGCGCCTCGGCGCGGCGGCCGGCGGGGGCGTCGTGACCCGCGAGCCCCGGATCGTGCTCGCCCTCCCACCCCGAGGGGTCGGTGAGCAGCAGCTCGACCGGCGGGTCGCCCGGGGGCGGGCCGAGCTCGAAGAGCCGCAGCTCGCCGTCCGGGTCGGCGGGCGGGCGGCCGGCGCCCGCGACGAGGGGCGCGAAGCGCTCGCCGAAGACCGGGGCGAACGCCCCGTCGAGGACGTCGAGCAGCTCCTCGGCGGAGCGGAAGTTGGCCCGCAGGGTGCGGACGCGATCGGCGTCGAGCGCGGCCCGCCGCTCGCGGAAGATCTCCACGTCCGCGCCGCGGAAGCCGTAGATCGACTGGAACTCGTCGCCGACCGCGAACAGGTTGTCGCGCTCGATCGCCTCCAGCACGTCGAGCTGCAGCCGGTTCGTGTCCTGGAACTCGTCGACCATCAGCAGCTCGAAGCGCTCGCTGAAGCGGCGGCGGATCGCGTCCTCGCGCGCGAACAGGTCGCGGACGCCGAGCTCCAGGTCCTCGAAGTCGAGGCCCGCGCGCGCGGCCTTGTGCTCCGCGTACGTCCCGGCGAAGGCCTCCAGCAGCTCGCCGATGAGGATCACGGCCGCCCGCGCGTGGTGGTCGGCGCACGCCTGCCGGTAGGCGCCGAACGCCTCGCGGTAGGCCTCGCAGGGCTCCTCGCCGAGCGCCTTGGCGCCGCGGGGCAGCGTCGCCGGCTCGAGCTCGTGCGGCGGCGGGATCACGGCGGCGGACGGGGCGGCGGCGGGGCCCCCTTCGCCCCGAACACCTCCGCCCCCGCCTCGAGCGCCGCGAGCGCCGCCGCGATGCGCTTGCCGTTCCCGGCGGCGGCGAGGTGCGCGGCCGCCGCCGCGCACGCGGCCGCGGCCGCGGCGGGATCGGGCACCGGCACCTCGGGCGGGACCGTCAGCGCGGGCCGCGTCGCCCCACGGCTGCGCAGCACGGCGTGGGCGCCCAGGACCATCCCCTGCAGGTCGGCCGGATAGGCGGCGGCGAGGTCGATCGCGGCCTGCCCGCGGCGGGCCGTCCACGCTTCCAGCGCGGCGTCGTAGGCCTGGCCCGCCAGCCGCGTCGCGGCGGGCTCGTCGAGCACCTCGAAGTTCGGGTCCAGGCCGGCCGCCAGCGGATGGGAGCGCAGCACGCGGGCGCAGAAGCCGTGGATGGTCCCGATCCAGGCGCCGTCGACCGCGCGCGCGTGCTCGGTCTCGCCGAGCTCGGTGAAGCGCCGCCGCAGGCGCTCGCGCAGCTCCCCCGCCGCCTTCTCGGTGAAGGTCAGGGCCAGCACGGCCCGCACCGGGACGCCGTCGATCCGCACGGCCTCCGCGAAGCGCTCGACCATCACGGCGGTCTTGCCCGAGCCGGCGTTGGCGGCGAGCAGGGCGGAGCCGCGGCGGTCGGCGACCGCGGCGCGCTGCTCGGCGGTGAAGGCCCGGCGGCTCACTCGTCTCCGTTCTCCTCGGCGGTCCCCTCGCCGGCGCGGCAGATCGCCGGGTAGGCGCAGCCGCGCGGCGTGCACCGCTCCGGGCACGGCCGGATGCGCCCGGCGTGCAGCTCGCGCGCGGCCTCCTCCGCGCGGGCGCGCGCCACCTCCAGCGTGTCGGCGAACTCGCCGGGGTCGGCGACGTCGGTGCCCACGTAGGACCCGGGCGCGTCGTCGCGCGCCAGCCCGCGCACCGCCAGCTCGCGGCCGCCGAGCGGCTGGTAGACCCCGGCCACCGGCTCGAGGCCGAGCAGCTCGCGCGCCGCGATCAGGTACAGGGCGACCTGCAGCCGGCCGTCCTCCGCCCAGCGGGCCCGCGGGTAGGCGACCTTGTTCTTGTAGTCGCGCACGATGGCGGCGCCGCCCGCCGGGTCGACGTCGAGCCGGTCGACGCGCCCGGTCACCGCGACGCCGTCGAGCGCGAGCGCGCCCTCGGCGTCGCGCTCGCCACCGAAGCTCCACTCCAGGCGCTCCGGCTCGAGCCCCGCGCCCGCCTCGGCCTCGCGGCGCAGCACCCGCCGCAGGTCGACCTCGAGCGCCCGCAGCGCTGCCCGGGCGCGCACGCCGCCGCGCGCGGACGCGTCCGCGCGCCCGAGCTCCGCCAGCACGGCACCGAGCTCCTCCTCGGCGGCCGGCAGCGACGCCGGGGTGACCCGCGCCGAGCCGGTGCGCTCGCGCAGCCGGGTCAGCGTGCGCTCGAGCGCGCGGTGGCCGAGCGCGCCGCGGCGCATCGGCTCCGGATCGGGCTCGGTGCGGCGCGGGGAGAGCAGCCGCTCCACCAGCCAGCGCACGCCGCAGGCGGCGAAGGCCTCGAGCCCGGCGATGGACTCGCGCTCGCGGGCGGCCAGCGCCGCCAGCACGGCCGGCGCGGCGGGCGGCCGCAGCGGCCCCGGCTCGGGCCCGGGCGAGCGCGCCGCGAGCGCGCGCCGCAGCTCGAGCGGCGTGGGCGCCTCGCGCGGCTCCCACGTCACGTCGGCCAGCAGCCGCCGCCCGCGCTGCTCGAACAGCTCGTCGGTGAACAGCGCCCGCACGTCGTCGAGGAACGGCGAGTGCTGCTGGGGATCGCCCTCCTCGTCCGCCGAGCGCCAGGACAGGAACAGCACGTCCTCCGGCCGCGACGCGCACGCGTAGAACAGGGTGCGCTCGCGGGCGAGCACGTCCTCGTGCATCGGCAGCACGAGCCCCGAGGCGCGCGCCAGCGCGCGCCGCTCGTCGTCGTCGAGGAACGGCTCGGGCGCCGCGGCGCGCGGGAACTCGCCCTCCTGGAGCCCGCAGACGAACACCGCGCGGAAGCGCCGCGCGCGGATCGCCAGCGGGTCGGCGACCATCACGCCGGCGGCCTCGCCCGACCCGCCGGCCCCCCGCACCGGCACCGCGGCGAGCGCCTCGAGCACGTCGCCCGGGCCGCCGACGAGCGCCGCGTCCGCGCCGGCGAGGCCGCGCAGCTCCGCTGCCGCGGAGCGCAGCTCGCCCGCCGCGCGGGCGTCGGCGAGGTCCTCGCGGCCGAGCACCGCCGCCCGGCGGCGGTGCGGCGCGGTCCAGATCGCGGTCGCCTCGCGCTCCAGCGCGTCGAGGAACGGCTCAGGGCCCTCGCCGGCCGCGGCCGCCAGCGCGTCGAGCTCGGCGAGCGGCGGCCCGCCGGCGGCCGCCCACCGCGCCCGCGCCTCCCGGGCGTCCGTCACCTCGTCGCGGCGCAGGCGGGCCTCGAGCTCGTCGGGGGTGAGCGGCGAGCCCCCGGCGACGCGCTTCCCGGGCGTCCGCAGCCACGTCAGCAGGTCGCGCGCGTCACCGGTCCCGAGTGCCACGCGCGCGGCGGCCAGCACGCCGGCGCCCAGGCGGGTGCGCGCCAGCGGCAGCCGCTGCTCGGCGGACACCGGGATCCCGTAGCTCTCCAGCACCTGCGCGAACAGCGGCTGCGCCGGGCCGCGGACCAGCACCGCGATGTCCGCCGGGTCCACGCCCTCGCGCATCAGCTCGAGCACCTCGGCGCCGACCAGCTCCGCCTCGGCGCGCTCCCCGCCCGCCTCGAGCAGCCGCACCGCGCCGTTGGGCGGCCGGCGCTCGGCGCCCGGCTCGAAGAGCGAGCGCTCGAGGTGGTGCAGCGCAGGCCGCGCGCCGGGCGCGTAGTGCTCCGAGCGGTCGGGCAGCTCGACGACCTCCGCGGCCAGCGGGATCAGCGTCTGGACGGTCGTGGCGGTGCCGGCGAGCGCGGCCCGGCCGGGCTCGGCGGGCAGCGCGACCACCACCTCGGCGTCGGTGTGGCGCACCAGCGTCTCCACCGCATCGAGCTCCACCGGCGTCAGGTCGTCGAAGCCGTAGAGGAGGACCGGGCGCTCGCCCCAGCTCGCCGGCCGGGCCCGCAGCGCGTCGAGCGCCGCCCAGGCGTGGCCCTCCGCGTCGGTGCGCCCGAGCGCCTCGAGCCGGCGCCGGTAGGCGGCGTACAGCCGCCCGAGCTCCTCGGCGTAGGCCGCGTCCGGGCCCTCCTCGCCGGCCGCCCAGGCCCGGAGCGCGCTCGTGAACCGCGCCGGGCCCACGAGCGAGCGCCCCAGCTCGGCGAACAGGTCCCCGGCCGCGGCGGCGAACCCGGGCGACGCGGCCGACGGGGCGAGCGCGGACAGCCGCGCGTCGGCGATCGCGGCGCGCACCACCCGGTCGCGCGCGACCCGCCCCAGCGGGCGACCGCCGGCGCCGGCCTTCCACGCGATCTCGCGCAGCAGCCGGGTGAACGTGGCGACGTCGCCGCCGAACACCGTGCCGCCCGCGGAGAGCTCGCGCCGGTAGTGGTCGACGTCCGCGAACGTCGGCACGACCAGCAGCGGATCGCGTGCGAGGGCGGCGCGGAAGCGCTCGAGCACGGCGCCGGCCTTGGCGGCGTTGGCCGGTCCGGTGATCAACGTGAGGGGCATCGGGCCCGATAGCGTCGCGCGCGCACCCGACGGTGTGACGAAAGACCCGCAATATGCGCGAATTTCGTCCTCCGAGTGCTCAAGTCTGCGACCCCTGCGGCCGTTCTCAAGATATAGGGACTATCGAGGGACACCGCATGGCCTACCTGTACCTGCCCACCGCGCATTCCGACGCCGACCTCGTACTGGCCGGGCAGGTCGCCCAGGCCGTCGACGCCGCCGAGCTGTTCGTCGTGTGGACCCGCGAGGCGGGCCCTGGAGCCGTCCCCCGCGTGGAGGCGATCCTGCGCGAGTCGATCGCGCCCCCGCCCCCGCGTTCGGTCCTGCGCCGCGCCTGGCGCGCGCTCTTCGCGCGCTGAGGCGCCGAGCGGCCGCGAGCTGCCCGGGAGTTCGGCGGCGAGGGACCCGGAATCCGCGAGCCGCGACCTCCCCGACGTCCGGCCGGCCGAACTCCCAAGGGACCCGCCGCCAGGCGGGTTCCCCGGGATCGAGCCGCCAGGCGAGTTCCCCGCTCAGCCGCCGGAGAGCCGTTCCGACAGCAGCACGGCGAGCTGGTGGAGGTCGTCGCCGGCGGCGCCGGTGAGCGTCTCCTGCCCGTCGCGCTCGAGCCGCTGGACGAGCCGCCGGTGCCGGGAGCGCCCGCGCGCGGTGACGCGCACGAGCACGCGACGGCGGTCGTGCGGGTCGGGGCTGCGGTAGGCGAGGTTGTCGGCGACCATGCGGTCGATGAGCCGCGTGAGCGTCGGCGGCGGCAGCATCGTGTAGGCGGCGATCTCCGACATCGTGTGGCTGTCGCCGTCCGAGAGCAGGGCCAGCGCGCGCCACTCCTCGATCGTGGCCTGCTCGCGCTCGAGGATCCGCGCGAGCTCCCGGCTGACCCGGCGCTCCGCCTGGCTGAGCAGCTGCGCGAGCAGCTGGATCTCGGGCACCGCCCCCGGGTGTCGGTCGTCGGCGCGCACGGCGGTCTCGACAGTATTCGATGGCCCCCGGCGGCTGGCTATGATCGGTGCGCCGGGGCCACATCTGGCAATCGAATGGTGCGACCACTTCGACAGCTCGGCGGCACCCAGCGGCTGCACGGGACCACGCTGGACGTAGCCCTGGTGATCCCTCTCCACGGCTCGGCGGGCCTGTTCGGCCCCTCCTGCGAGCTGTGCGCGCAGCTCGCCGCCGAGGAGCTCAACGCGACCGGCGGTGTGCTCGCCCGGGAGCTGCGCCTCTCGGTGGTGGACGGCTCGGGACCCCCGGCCAAGGTCGCCGACGAGGTCGGCGCGATCGTGGCCGCCGGCCTCGTCGACGCGGTCGTCGGCTGGCACATCTCCGCCGTGCGCCAGGCGCTGGTGCCGCGCATCGCGCGCCGCGTGCCCTACGTCTACACCGCGCTCTACGAGGGCGGGGAGCACGCGCCGGGCGTCTTCCTCGCGGGCGAGACGCCGTCGCGCCAGCTGCTGCCCTCGATGCGCTGGCTGCGCCGGCAGCACGGCGTCCGGCGCTGGTGCATCGTCGGCGACGACTACGTCTGGCCGCGCGACACGGCGCGCAGCGCGCGGACCTACGCGTCCATGTGCGACGGGCGCATCGTCGACGAGGTCTTCGTCCCGCTCGGGACCTCCGACTTCGCCCCCGTGGTCCGGCGCCTGCGCGCGAGCGCGCCCGACGCGGTGCTGATGCTGCTCGTCGGGGAGGACGCCGTGCACTTCAACCGCGCGTTCGCCGCCGCGGGGATGGACGACCGCTGCCGCCGCCTGAGCACGCTGATGGACGAGAACATGCTGCTGGCGAGCGGCGCGGCGAGCACCCGCGGGATCTGCGCCGCGGCCGCCTACTTCGAGACGCTCACGACGCCGGAGAGCCTCGACTTCGGCGGCCGCTACGCCAGCCGCTTCGGCCCCGAGGCGCCGACGCTCAACAGCCTCGGGGAGTCCTGCTACGAGGGCATCCAGATGCTCGCCGCGCTCGCGCGGCAGGCCCGCGCTCTCGACGTCCCGGCGATGTCGGCGCGCGCCGCCTCGGCCTCCTTCGAGGGACCGCGCGGCGAGCTGCACGTGCGCGGCGACAACCACGTCGACCAGCGGGTCTACCTGGCCGAGGCGCGCGAGCTGGGCTTCGACATCGTGGCCGAGCTGCAAGCGCCCGCGTCTTGACAGACACACCTCGCGTGGAATAGTTCCACATGGAACTTTCTTCGCGATGGACACCGCCGCGGGACACCCGAGCTCCCCACGGCCGGCGCCGCGACCCCGCCCCGCTGCACGAGCACGCGCGGGCGGCGCGCCGGGCGAGCCCGCGGCCGCCAGACGGCGCCCCGCGGCGCCCCCGGCGTCCTGGCCGTGCCTCGTGACGTGGCTCGGCGCGGCGCGGCCGACCACCGGCGACCTGGCCGCGCTGCGCCGGGCCGTGTACCGCGTCGATCCGCGCGGCCGCCTGCTCGTCGTCGACCCGGCCACCCAGGTCGTGCTGCTCGCCGGGGAGCCCCGCGGCGGCACGACCGGCAGCCGGCTGCGCGGTGACGTCGCCGCGCTCGCGCGGGCGCTGCACGAGCGGCGGCCGGCCGCCGAGGTGCGCCTCGCGGTCGCCGGCCGCGTGCGGCCGGACGAGCCGCTCGCGCAGCTCGTGGCACGGCTGCGCGAGGCCGCGCCGGCGCCCGCCCCCGTCGATCCGACGCCGCGGCACGGCGCGCTCGACGAGCTCCTCGACCGCGTCGACCTCGACGCCGCCGCCGTGTTCGCCGACGAGCAGCTCGGCGTGCTCGAGGCGCACGACCGCCGCCACGGCACCGACCTGCTGCACGTCCTCGAGCTGGCGCTCGCGAGCGGGCACCGCAACGAGGCGGCGAGCGCCGCCTACATGCACCGCAACACGTTCCGGCGCCAGCTCCGCATCGCCCTCGGCCTGCTGAAGGCCGACCTCGACGTCCCAGAGGAACGGCTCGCGCTGCACCTCGCGGTCGAGCTGCGCCGGCACGCGCGGATCGACGCCCGGACCGCCGCCGGCGATCCGGGGTGCGCCGTGCACCGTTTCGGTTGAGCCGCGCGAGCGGCGGAGGGATGGTGCGCCCACGGGCGGCCACCGTGGCTGTCCGGGGTCCGTCAAGCGAGAAGGCAGGTCCGCATGGCAGCGGTCGGGTTGCTGTTCGTCGGTGCGGTGCTCTTCGTCAACGCCCTGCTCCTGCTGGGCAAGGTCGACGGGAAGAGCGCGGCGCCCTTCAACCTCTTCGTCGGCGGTCTGCAGACGGTGGTGCCGTTCTACCTGATCGCCACCGCCGACACCGAGGACGAGATCCTGCTCGCCTCGGGGATCTTCCTGTTCGGGTTCACCTACCTGTACGTGGGGATCACCAACGCGGCGGACCTGTCCACGTCGGGGCTCGGCTGGTACTGCCTGTGGGTGGTGATCCTGGCGGTCGCCTTCTCGCTGGTGAACTTCATCCGCTTCGACGACACCAAGTTCGGCTTCATCTGGCTGAACTGGGCCGTGCTGTGGGGTCTGTTCTGGCTCGTGCTCGGCCTCGGGCGCGCGCGGCTGACGGCCTTCACGGGGTGGACGACGCTGATCCTGTCGTTCACCACCTGCACCGGGCCGGCCTTCCTGATCCTCCTCGGCGAATGGGCCTCGGTGCCCGGCTGGGTCGCGATCGCCGTGACCGCGGCCACCTTGGCGGTGCTGGCGGCGATCTGGGGACGGACGACGACGCCCGCGCCCGGCGGCGCGGGTCCGGACACGACAAGGGGCGCGACCGCGAGCCCCGCGACCTGAGAAGGAGGAAAGCGTGCCAGAGGTCGCTTTCAGTGTGGACCAGTCGAAGTCGATGGTCGACCAGGCGGTGCCGGGCCACAACCGCTGGCATCCCGACGTCCCGCCCGCCAGCTCGGTGAAGCCCGGCGACGAGTTCCGCGTCGAGTGCCGCGAGTGGACCGACGCCCAGCTCGGCAACAACGACAGCGCCAACGACGTCCGCGACGTCAACCTCTCGGTCGCCCACATGCTCAGCGGGCCGATCGAGATCCAGGGCGCCGAGCCCGGCGACCTGCTGGTGGTGGACATCCTCGACCTCGGGCCCTGCCAGCCGCCGCAGGAGTACGGCGACGCGCCCGGCCAGGGCTGGGGGTACACCGGGATCTTCTCCAAGGTCAACGGCGGCGGCTTCCTCACCGACCACTTCCCCGATGCCTACAAGGCGATCTGGGACTTCCACGGCCAGGACGCCACCTCCCGCCACGTCCCCGGCGTCCGCTACACGGGCATCACCCACCCGGGCCTGTTCGGCACCGCCCCCTCGGCCGACCTCCTCGCCGAGTGGAACCGCCGCGAGCAGGCGCTCATCGACACCGATCCGGACCGTGTGCCCCCGCTCGCCCTGCCGCCGCTCGAGGACGGCGTGCTCGCCGGGACCCTCTCGGGGGCAGCGCTGGACAAGGTCGGGCGCGAGGGCGCGCGCACCGTGCCGGCGCGTGAGAACGGCGGCAACCACGACATCAAGAACTTCACCCGTGGCAGCCGCGTCTACTACCCGGTGCACGTCGCCGGCGGGCTGCTCTCCGGCGGAGACCTGCACTTCTCGCAGGGCGACGGCGAGATCACCTTCTGCGGCGCCATCGAGATGGGCGGCTTCATCGACTTCGGCGTCGACCTCATCAAGGGCGGCATGGCCAAGTACGGGGTGACCACCAACCCGATCCTCATCCCCGGTCGCGTGGAGCCGCGCTACAGCGACTTCCTGACCTTCATCGGGGTCTCGGTGGACGAGACGAGCGGGGAGAACTACTACCTCGACGCCACGGTCGCCTACCGGCGCGCGTGCCTGAACGCGATCGAGTACCTCAAGAAGTTCGGCTACTCGGGACAGCAGGCCTACCTGCTGCTCGGCTCGGCGCCGATCGAGGGGCGCATCAGCGGCGTGGTCGACATCCCCAACGCCTGCTGCTCGCTCTACCTCCCGACCGCGATGTTCGACTTCGACATCCGGCCCTCGAAGGACGGGCCGGTGACGGGGAACCGGGGGACCGCCGCCCAGACCAGCTGAAACGATCCGAGCCGGATGCGCGGGCGGCCGGCGGGCCGCCCGCCCGTCCATCCCGACGAGGAGGTCAACCACGTGCCGGTCTACGCCTTCGATTGCGCCCCCTGCGGGCCCTTCGAGCTCATCCGGTCCATCGGCGAGCGCTCGGCGCCCGCGCCTTGCCCGGCCTGCGGAGCCGAGGGACGCCGCGTGTACTCACCGCCCGGGCTGACGCGCACGCCCACGGGCCTGCGGCGCCTGCGCGACACCGAGGAGCGCAGCGCGCACGAGCCCGACGTGGTCGCCCAGCCGACCGGCGCCAAGCTGCCCTGGGCGAGCCACCACCATCACCACGCGCCGCCGTGGGTGATGAGCCACTAGCCCGCGCATGTCTCGCACCGACTACGACGTCTTCGGGCTCGGCGACTTCACGCTGCGCTGCGGCCTCACCCTGCGGGATGCCCAGCTCGCCTACAAGACCTACGGGCGCCTGAACGACGCCCGCGACAACGCCATCGTCTACCCCACCTGGTACTCGGGCCGCCACTGGGAGAACGAGTGGCTGATCGGCGACGGCATGGCGCTCGACCCGTCGCGCTACTTCATCATCGTCACGAACATGCTCGGCAACGGCCTGTCCTCGTCGCCGAGCAACACGCCGCCGCCGTTCGACCGCGCCCGCTTCCCCGACATCGCGGTCCTCGACAACGTCACGGCGCAGCACAAGCTCGTCACCGAGCGCTTCGGCATCGAGCGCCTCGTCGCGGTCACCGGCTGGTCGATGGGCGCCGGGCAGACCTACCAGTGGGCGGTCAGCTTCCCGGAGATGGTCCCGCGGATCCTGCCCTTCTGCGGCTCGGCGCGGACGAGCGAGCACAACATCGTGTTCCTCGAGGGCGTCAAGGGCGCGCTCACCGCGGACTGCGCGTGGAAGCACGGCTGGTACACCGAGCAGCCGTGGACCGGGCTCCGCGCCATGGCCCGCGTGTACGCGGGCTGGGGCTTCTCGCAGGCCTTCTACTGGGACCAGGTCTACCGCGAGCTCGGCCACACGTCGCTCGAGGACTTCCTCGTCGGCTTCTGGGAGGGCTTCTTCCTCGACGAACGCGACGCCAACAACCTGCTGACCATGCTCTCGACCTGGCAGCGCGGCGACATCGGCCTGACCCCGGGCTTCGACGGCGACACCGAGGCGGCCCTGCGCTCGATCACCGCCAAGGCGATCGTGATGCCCGGGGAGAAGGACCTCTACTTCCCGCCCGAGGACAACGCGTGGGAGGTCGAGCGGATGCCGAACGCCGAGCTGCGCGTCATCCCCGGCGTGTGGGGACACTTCGCCGGCGGGGGCCAGAACCCGGTCGACACCGCGTTCATCGACGCGGGGCTGAAGGAGCTGCTGGCCGCGCCGGCCTGAGGTACCGTCGCCTGGACCCCAGGAAGGGAGGAGTCATGGCCGAGACCGTCGCGCCCGCGACGACCGACGCTCGCCATCAGCCCGTCGGCACGCTGAACGTCGTCGACCCGCATCCCCTGAACTGGCTCTTCATCACGTGGAACACGATGGAGGAGCCGATCCGGGTCGACGAGGACGGGCACATCGCCTTCGCCCTCGCGACCGACGCGCGCTGGCTGGACGACCGCACGCTCGAGCTCGACCTCCGCGAGGGGGTGCGCTTCCAGGACGGCGAGCCGTTCACGGCGCACTCGATCCGGCAGGGCTTCGAGGAGATGCAGCGGTGGGCGGCGCCCCACCCGCCCGGCACGTGGCTGAACTTCCCGCCGGAGTCGGTCTGCGAGGTCGTCGGCGAGCACCGCGTCCGCTTCCGCTTCCCCGCCCCCGACGGCCTGGCGGTGGGCAAGTTCCGCGGCTTCCACATCCCGAGCGCGGACTTCTGGGGCACGTACGGGTTCGGCTACGCCAAGACCGGGAGCGGCGAAGGCCACTGGTGAGCGATCGACGCACCGGGCCCGTGGGGCACCGGACCGTTCACCCTCGTCGAGGGCGCCTCGTCGATCTCGACGCGCTGCGCGATCCAGCGCGCCGACCCGTTCGCGTGCACCTGGCTGATCGAGGCCGAGGACCGCAGCGACCGGGTCGTGCTGGAGGCCAACCGTGACCATTGGAACGCCGCCCGCGTGCCGCGCGTCGAGCGGGTGGTCTTCCGCAACGACCTGGCGCCCGAGCGGGCGCTCGAGCTGTGCGTGTCCGGCGACGGCGAGGTCGACATCGTCACCGAGGTCTCGCCGGCGGACGCCGCGACGGTCGAGGCGTCCACGCACGCGCGGCTGGTGGCGATGGACGCCAACCGCGTGCTGGTGGGCATCTTCAACCGCCACCCCCGCGACGTGGACCTCGACGACCGCCGGCTGCGCGAGGCGCTGAACCTCGCGGTCGACCGCGACCGGGTGATCGCCGACGGCCTCGGCGGCTACGCCAACCCGCTGCCGGCGCTGACGCCCTCGTGGTGCGCCGGCTTCCCGCCGGGCCTCGAGCCCCGGCCGCAGGACGCCGGCCGCGCGCGGGCGCTGCTCGGCGAGGCGGGCTGGCCGGAGGGCCGGCCGCTCGTGATCGCGGCCCCGGCGCCGTTCGAGGGCATCGGGCGGATCCTGGCCGACGACATCGGCCGGTCGCTCGGCCTGGACGTCGAGCTGGTCGTCGTGCCCGCCGAGGGGATGCTCGCGGGGGCCCGGATGCTCGTCGAGAAGAAGCTCGTGCCGCCGTGGGACATCCTGCTGCACGCGTGGTTCGACCTCAGCTCGGAGGCGCCGCCCGCCGCGGTGCACCGGGAGTTCTTCGGCTCCGACGGGGCGTTCCGCGCCGGCCCGGAGATCCCCGCCTTCGACGCGCTCATGGCCGAGATGATCGCCCAGGTCGACGGCGCGCGGCTCGTCGAGGTCGCCGAGCGGATCGACCGCCACTGCTACGACGAGTGCCACGCCCTGTTCCTGTGCGCGCCGCAGGCGCTCACCGCGGTCAACCGGCACGTGAGCTTCACGGCGTACCGGACCACGTTCGAGCTGGCCGAGGCCACGGTCGACGAGGGGCACTGGTCGCGGAGCCCATGAGGCCGCGCCGTCCTCGCGCCGCGCGGCGGGCGCGGCGCGGGGGCGGTCCCGTCCTCGCGCCGCGCGGCGGCGGCGGCGGGCGCCGGCGCTACGCCGCGGCCGAGGTCGCGGCCCCGGTGGCCGCGGCGTCCTCGCCGGACGCCTCCGGGCCCTCGGGCGGCTTGGCGCCCTCGCGCGCCCAGGGCTCGTCGAACTCGACGCGCCAGCGGCCCTCCTCGGTCTGCATCAGCGCCAGCCTGGCGCGGAACGAGCGGCCCGAGCGGCCCTTGAAGCCCGTGACGGGCTTGGCGGTCCGGCCGGTGGCGATGAGCTCGCGGGCGACCGCCCCCGGCAGGGTCTTGCCGGCCTTGCTCTTCCAGATCACGAAGCCGCAGCCGGGGTCCTCGCGCGACCAGCACGAGAAGCCCTTGCGGTTCTCGACGATGTCCTGGCCGCAGATCGGGCAGGGGCCGAGGTTGGCGCGCGGGATGCGGACGTCCCTGAGCTTGGCGTCGAGCTCCTGCACCGTGGAGCCGGCGAAGGCGGCGATGTCGCGCATGAACGAGGCGCGCTGCTCCTCGCCGTGCTCGATACGGGCGAGCCGGGCCTCCCAGTCGCCGGTGAGCCCGGGCGAGGTGAGCGGGTGCTGGGCGAGCAGCCGGACGACGTTGAGGCCCTTCTCGGTGCACACCAGCGAGCGGCCGTCGCGCTCGATGTAGCCGACCTGGATCAGCCGCTCGATGATCGCCGCGCGGGTTGCGGGCGTCCCGATCCCCGAGTCCTTCATCGCCTCGCGCGCCTCGTCCTCGTCGACGAACTTGCCCGCGGTCTCCATCGCGCCGAGCAGCGACGCGTCCGAGTAGCGCCGCGGCGGCTTGGTGACCTTCTCGGCGGACTCGACCTCGAGCGTCGAGACGCCCTCGCCGCGGTCGAGCTTGGGCAGCTCCTGGTCGGTGCCCCCGTCGTCGTCCTCGGCGCGCTCCTCGAGCCCCTCGCCGTAGACGCCGCGCCAGCCCGGCACGAGCAGCACGCGCCCGCGGGTGCGGAACACGTGCTCGCGGACCGTGGTCTCGAGCCGCGTGTTCTCGAACTCGGCGTCGGGATGGAACACGGCCAGGAAGCGCCGGACGACCATGTCGTAGACGCGGCGGTCGTCGTCGCTCATCTTCGAGACCGGGTGCTGGGCGTTGGTGGGGATGATCGCGTGGTGGTCGCCGACCTTGGCGTCGTCGACCACGCGGCCGAGCGGCAGCAGGTCGAGCCCGACCACGTAGCGCGCGGCCTTCGCGTACTCGCGCTGCTCGCCCACCACCTGGGCGGTGGGCTTGATCTCCGCGGTCATGTCGGAGGTCAGGAAGCGGGAGCTGGTCCGCGGGTAGGTGAGCGCCTTGTGGTCCTCGTAGAGGCGCTGGGCGGCGGCGAGCGTGCGCCGCGCCGAGAAGCCGAAGCGGGTGTTCGCTTCGCGCTGCAGGGAGGTCAGGTCGTAGAGGAGGGGCGCGCGCTCCTTCTTGCGCGTCGTCTCGAGCTTGGTGATCTCGCCGTCCTGGCCGCGTACGGCGGCGACGATCGCCTCGGCCTCCTCGGCGGTCTTCATCCGCGGCTGGGCCCCCGCGTGGAAGCGGCCCGTGTAGCGCCGGCCGGACTCGCCCGTCTTGGGCTCGAACACCGCGTCGACGAGCCAGTAGGGCTCGGGGACGAAGGCGCGGATCTCCTCCTCCCGCGCGGCGACCAGCGCCAGCGTCGGGGTCTGCACCCGGCCGAGCGAGACCGCCCCGTCGAACGAGGAGCGCAGCCGGATGGTGGCCGCCCGCGTGGCGTTCATGCCCACGATCCAGTCGGCCTCCGAACGCGAGCGCGCCGCCTCCTCGAGCCGCGCGAACTCCTCGGCGGGGCGCAGCTCGCCGAACGCCTGCTTGATCGCCGCCTGGGTCATAGACGACAGCCACAGCCGCTGCACCGGCTTGGTGGAGCCGGACTTCTGGTACAGCCAGGCGAAGATCAGCTCGCCTTCGCGCCCGGCGTCGCACGCGTTGACGACCTTCTCGACGTCGTCGCGGCGCAGCAGCCGCCCGATCACGTCCATCTGCTTGCGCGAGCGCTCGTCGCGCACCACGAGATGGAACTCGTCGGGCACGATCGGCAGGTCGGCCATGCGCCACTTCTTGAACTTGGGGTCGTACTCGTCCGGCTCGGCCAGCTGCACGAGGTGGCCGACCGCCCAGGTCACGATGAAGTCGTCGGCCTCGAGATAGCCCTCGTGCTTGGTGAACTGACCGGGAAGGGCGCGCGTGAGATCGCGCCCGACGGACGGCTTCTCGGCGATGATGAGGGTCTTGGCCATGGAAAGCGTGAGGGTAGCGGCTCTCCCAAGGCCTCCTCCGGGGTCCGCGGTCTTGGTGCTGACCCGCGCGTCACCCGGCACAGGGGCCGGTCGAGACGCTGCGATCGGTGTTCTGCAGCGCATCGCGCACGAGGGCGTTCGGCACGCCGTAGCCGCCCCGCGGCCCGCTCGTGGAGGCCGCGAACACCGTCGTCACGACGCGCCCGGAGGCGTCCACCACCGGCCCGCCGGAGTTGCCCGAGCGCACGAGCCCGCGTAGCGACGTGATCTGGCGCTGCAGCGGTCCCCGGCCGTAGGCGTCCTGGGAGAGCACGGTCCGCGTCTGGCCGACGCGCGCCGCGCGCACGTCATACGGACCGTTGAGCGGGAAGCCGAGGATCGCCGCCGACGCGCCGACCCGTGGCTCGCGCGCGATCGACAGCGCCGGCGCGCCGAGACCCGGGACGCGCAGCACCGCGAGGTCGTTGCGCGGGTCGAACGCGACCGCGTCCGCCGGCAGCCCCGGCTCGCGACCCCGGAGCAGCACGCGGGTGTCGTCCTGGCCCGCCACGACGTGGGCGTTCGTCACCACCAGCCCCGGCCCGGCCACCCACCCCGAGCCCTCCACGCCCAGCCCGCACGCCGTCCCGAGGACTTTCACGACGCTCGCGCCGGCCGCCCGCACGTCGGCGTCGGCCGCGATCGCCGACCGCGGGGCCGGCACCTGCGCCTCGGGTCCCGTCACGCGCGGGAACGGGTCGAACCGCGCGATCACGTTGAGCAGCGGCCCCGACGGCGGCAGCAGCTCGTTGAGCTCGCGCAGGATCGTCGAGCGCTGGACCTCGGCCCGCAGCTCCCCGCCCGCGCTGTGAACCGCGACCGCGCCGAGCACCCAGCAGATCCCGAGGCCCGCGCACGCCGTGAGCGCCGCGCCCAGCAGCCCGTCGGCGGCCGCCAGCCCGGGCGCCCGCAGCTTGCCGCGCAGCCGCCACCCGAGGCCCTCGAAGCCGGCCGCGACCACCGCGCCGGCGAACAGCGCACCGAGCAGCCCGAAGGCGGGCGCGTACGGGGACTCGGCACCGTCCGGGAGCACGAGCGGGCCCACCCGGGTGCCGATCCACGCCCCCGCCGCGAACCCGACCAGCGCCAGCGCGCCGGCCACGAACCCCTGCGCCCAGCCGAACACGGCGAGCAGGAGCACGAGCCCCACGATGACCCAGTCGAGTCCGGTCATGAGCGACCGCGAGCCTAGAGGGCCGTGGCTCCACGCAGCCCCGGGAGCGCCGGTGCGCCGGACCTCGCCCGCCGGGGCCCGGCGAGGTCGAGTGCCTTGAAGTGGTGAAGGGAGGTCCAGCTAGAGTCAGATGCGCTCGGATGCCTTCCCTTCTCCGCTCTTCCGTGCCGGACGACCGCGCGCCGGCGCAGCGGCAGCGGGCCGTTCAGACGCGCAACCGCCGTCTTGTCGTCCTCGGGGTCCTGGCGGTGCTGGCGTTCGCCGGCGGGGTCGTGGCCGGGGCGGCCGGCGAGTCGCGCCAGATGAAGGCGGCGAAGTCCTTCACCGCCGCCTGGGCGCGCGCCGACTTCGCGCGGATGCACGGGCTGCTCAGCCCGGCGGCGCGGCGCCGGACGTCGCTGCGACGCCTGACCCGCGCCTACCGGCGGGCCGCCGTGACCGCGACCACCGCCCGGATCGCCACCCAGCCGCCGCGGCGCGTCTCCGACGGCGTCTACGACGTCCCGGTGTCCGTCGCCACGCGCATCTTCGGTCGCGTCAACGGCACGATCCGCCTCCCGATCGTCATGGAGGGCGACCGGGCCGGCGTCGACTGGAGCAGCACGATGGTGTTCCCCGGCCTACGCGAGGGCGAGCGCCTGCGGCGCACGACCCGCCTGCCGACCCGCGGCACGCTGCAGGCCCGCGACGGCACGGTGATCGCCGAGGGCGACGACCGCGCGACCGAGCTCGACCCCGGCGTCGCCAGCATCAAGGGCGAGGTCGGGGCGGCGCCGCCGGAACGCGCCCGCGACCTCGCCGCGCACGGCGTGCCGGCGAGCGCGCAGGTGGGGCTGAGCGGGCTCGAGCGCGAGTTCGACAAGAGCCTGATCGGCACCCCGGGCGGCACGCTGCGCGCGGGCGCGCGGATCCTCGCCCGCAGCCGCCCGGAGAAGTCGGCGCCGGTGCGGACAACCGTGGATCTCGACGTGCAGACGGCGGCCGTCACGGCTCTCGGCGACCGCTTCGGCGGGATCGCGGTGCTGCGCCCGGCCGACGGCGAGGTGCTCGCGCTCGCCGGGATCGCCTACTCCGCGCCCCAGCCGCCCGGCTCGGTGTTCAAGATCATCACGCTGGCCGGCGCGCTCGAGGCCGGCGTGGTCCGCCCGTCCAGCCGCTTCCCGGTCGAGACCTCGACGTCGCTCGAGGGCGTGCAGCTGGAGAACGCCAACGGCGAGGCGTGCGGCGGCACGCTGCGGGAGAGCTTCGCCGAGTCGTGCAACTCCGTGTTCGCGCCGCTCGGGGCCAAGCTCGGCGCCCGCAAGCTCGTGTCGACGGCGGAGCGCTTCGGCTTCAACTCCACGCCCAGCCTGGTCGGCGCCGCGCGCTCGACGATCCCGCCCGCGGATGACATCGGCGACTCCCTCGCGGTCGGCTCGAGCGCGATCGGCCAGGGCGAGGTGCTCGCGACCCCGCTCGAGATGGCGACGGTGGCCGCCGCCATCGGCGAGCATGGGCGCCGCCGCGCCCCGACGCTGCGCAAGGGCGCCTCGACCGCGGTCACCCGCGCCACGACCGCGAGCGTCGCGCGCACGGTCCGCGGCTACATGGAGTCCGTGGTGCAGTCCGGCACCGGCATGGGCGCCAAGATCGACGGCGCCCGGGTCGCGGGCAAGACCGGCACGGCCGAGCTGCGCTCCACGGTGCCGACCGATCCCCCGCCCGACGACCCCGCCCAGCCCATCCCGGAGGAGGACAAGACCGACACCGACGCCTGGTTCGTGTCCTTCGCCCCGGCCTCCCGGCCCCGTGTGGCGGTCGCGGTCCTGCTGGTGGGCGAGGGAGCGGGCGGCGAGAGCGCGGCGCCGGCGGCCAAGCCGGTCCTGGAGGCGGCGCTCAAGTAACGCGCTACAGATCCAGGGAGATCGTCGCCACCTCGCGCGGGTTCTGCGGCGACTTCAGGTGCAGCTCGAGCGGGCGGTTCTGGTAGCTCGCGAGGTCGAGCTTGAACAGCAGCAGCGACCCCTGGATGGGGCCGTCGGACGGTGGCGTGTCGGCCGCCGGGATCAGCTCGCCGGCCGGGATCGTGCCCGGCACGTACACGAACGGGTTGGCGTTCGGGTCGAGCGGGACCGGGCGGAAGACCTTCTCCGCGGAGTCCGTGATCTCGAAGTCGCGCACCGCGGGGACGGGGGCGTCGCTCTCGTTCTCGGCCCGGACCCAGACGCCGAACCAGACCTGCTCGGGCGAGAGCTTGGTCGTCCCCTCCGGCAGGCCCTTGAGGTAGTAGCGGTCCTCGGCGTCGGCCGGGTTGAGCTCCCGCGACATCTGCACCTGGTACTTGACGGGCCCGAAGTCGATGTAGGGCCCCTCGGTCTCCGCGTGGAGGCGGACCTCCTCCTTGTTGCCGCAGCCGGCCACGGCGAGGCCGGCGACGAGCGCGAGGCCGATGATCAGCGGACGGAGAACGCGGTGGCGCACGGGCGGACGAGTCTACCTTCGGGCCGGGTCGTCAGGGCGCGCGAACCGTCTCAGCGACCGGCCACCGTGGCGCGCGCGCCGCGGTCGCGGTTCTCCTCGAGGATGTCCCGCAGGCGCCGCAGGGCCTTGTTGCTCCCGCGCCGGAACCACCGCCGGAAGCCGGTGACCGACTCGACGAACCGGTCGGTCGGGAGCGCGGGCTCGGTCTCGGCGACGAACTCGACGCGGGTGCCGCCGCCGGCGGCCGGGGTCAGCGTCCAGCTCTGGAAGAGCTTGATGCGGTTGAACTTGCCGCCGCTGCCGACGGCCACGAGCCGGTACGGCGGGTCGACCTCGGAGAAGTTCAGGTCGCCCCACGAGAAGCGGTTGAGCGGCGCGTCCGCGTGGAAGCGCGCGCCGGCGCCGCGGCCCCTGGACTCCACCCGCGTCAGCCGCCACTGCGTGAGGTAGTGATCGGTGAACTCGGGGTGGTTGGCGATGTCGGCGAGGTAGTCGAAGACGACCTCGCGCGGCCGGTCGATCGTGATGTGCAGCGTCACGGGGTCCAAGGCGGCGCGAGCATAGCGGCGCCCGCCCGGGCGCGTCCCCTCAGGTGCAGGACCCCGCGCCGGGCCCGCGGCGGATGCGCACCGTCGCCCCCTCCTCGATCGAGTGGACGATGCGCGAGCGCGACGGCGCCTCCCGGCGCATCGGCCGGCACAGCTCGCAGAGCATCCGCTCGCCCGCGGAGGCGGCGTACAGGTAGATCCGCTCGCCGATCAGCGGCGTGCGTCTGCAGTGCCAGCAGCGGTGGGCCCGTTCGGCAAGATCGGTGACGCTGCGGCGGAGCAGCGCGACGTGCAGAGGCATCGTGGGAGCGAGGACAGGCATGGTTTCCGCTGATTCGACAAGGGGGAAGAGGCCCCTGCCCGCCCGCTCGCCGAGGCATGGGAATCCCGCGTTCGAAACCGGCGTTATGGACCGGTCCCGTATCATGCTGGGCTGGAGGTCGGGTTCGCCGCCATGGCGCGCGCCGCGCCAAAGGAGAGTTCAATGGATCCACGCACGCCGAGCGACATCCAGGCCACCGGAGTCCTCCCGACCGCCGGCGAGAACACCGTTGCCGGCGCCCCGCGGCCCGAGCCGGTCGTCGACGACCACCGCCCGGACTGGCTCGACGAGGCGCGCGCGAGCCTCGACGCCCCGGGCAAGTACCTCGCCTACGAGGAGTCCGGCCGGCGCGTCGTGGTGCCGGTGGTCCGCGAATGGACCCGGATCGGCCGCTCGCTGGCCGCCGACGTGCGCTTCGACGACGCGACCGTCTCGCGGCGTCATGCCCTCGTCGTCAGCCAGAGCGACGGCGTACGCGTGCTGGACGACCGCTCGCTCAACGGCGTCTACGTCAACGGCCGCCGCATCGAGTGGAGCCCGCTGACCGACGGCGACGAGATCACCGTCGGCCGCCACGCGATCTTCTTCCTGGACACCGCCGCGCTGACCGCGTCCTCGCAGCCGTCGCCGGCCGTCGTCGCCGACTGACCCACCGGCAGTGGCGACGGAGCGCATGGCCGAGACGATCGCGGTCCTCTCGCTGAAGGGCGGGACCGGCAAGACGACGACCGTGCGCACGCTCGCGGACGTGCTGCGGCGGATCGACCTCGACGTGCTCGCCGTCGACCTCGACCCGCAGGGCAACCTCTCCGACTACTTCGACGTCGCGCGCGACGCGACCCCCACCGTCGCCGACGTCCTCAACGGCGACGCCAAGGCCAAGGCGGCGGTGCACGACGGGATCATCCCCGCGACGCCGATCCTGGCCGAGGTGGAGCGCTCGCTCTCGGGCAAGATGGGCCGCGAGCTGCGTGCTCAAGAAGGCGCTCAAGAAGGAGCGCGAGCAGCACGACGTCGTGCTCATCGACTGCCCGCCCGCGCTCGGCCTGCTGACCATCAACGGCCTCGTCGCCGCCGATTGGGCGCTGATCTCCTCCGAGGCGCAGTACTTCGCGCTGCAGGGCGTCGAGGGCGCGCTCGAGGTCATCGAGCAGGCCAAGGAGTTCTACAACCCGGACCTGCAGTGGCTGGGCGTCCTGCTCAACATCGCCGACATGCGCACCGTGCACTCGCGCGAGGCGTACACCTCGCTGAAGGAGCACTTCGACGACAAGGTGTTCGAGACCGTGATCCGCTCCTCGATCGCCTACGCCGAGTCCGCCGAGCGCGCGAAGTCGATCCTCGACCACCGGCCCGACCTCGGCGCCGACTACCTGCTGCTGGCCGACGAGGTGCTCGGCCGTATCGGGCTGTCGCAGCCGCGGCGCAAGCTCAAGCCGCTCCTCAACGGCGCGCGACCCGTGGTCGACTAGCGGTGCGGATCATCCGCGTCGCGATCGCCGCTGCGCTGCTCGCCGTCGCGGCGGCCGGGTGCGGAGGCGACTCGCGCGACGCGGCGCCGAAGGAGCGCGAGTCGGCCTTCACGCCGGCGCATGTCGAGACCGCCGAGGCGGCGCCGCGCCCGGAGCGGGAGGGCGCCCCCACCGCGCGCGTGATCGCGCGGACCTGGCTGCGCGCGACGCCGGACGGCCGCCGCCTCGAGCGCCTCGGGACGCGGACCGAGTTCGGCTCGCCGCGCATCCTGTCGGTGGTCGGCGAGCGCGACGGCTGGCTGCGGGTCCTCGCGCCGGAGCTGCCCAACGGGCGGCGCGGCTGGGTGCTCGCGAGTCGCACGCGCCCCGGCAGCACGAACATCTCGCTCGTGATCGACCGCTCGGAGCGCCGGCTGCGGATGCTGCGCGGCACGCGCACGATCCGCCGGCTGCCGGTCGCGGTCGGGCGCCCGGGAACGCCGACCCCCACCGGGCGCTTCGCGGTCACCGACAAGCTGCACACCGGGAGCCCGGACTCCCCGTACGGCTGCTGCGCGCTCGCGCTCACCGGCCACCAGACCAAGCTGCTGGCGGGCTGGCCGGGCGGCGACCGCCTCGCGATCCACGGCACCCCCCAGCCCGAGACGGTCGGCAAGGAGATCTCGCTCGGCTGCATGCGGGCCCACCGCCGCGACATCCGGGCGCTGATGCGCACGGTCCCGCTGGGCTCGCCGGTCACCGTGCGGCGCTGAGCGCCTCACGGTCGGCGGCGGCGGGACGGGCCGGGGACGAGCACGACCTGGGCTCTCGCGCCGCCGCATCGGTAACCGGCAGCTGCTCGCGCCGCCGCTGCGCGGCTACGACGCCCACGCGCAGCGACTGGTCGCGGCCGCGCAGGAGGCCATGAACCTGCTCGTCGAGGCGCCCTAGACGGCGCTGCCGGAGCCGAGGTCGAGTCCCCGACCGTAGGGCGGCTCACGCCAGGCCTCTTCGCGTGCCACCAGCTCCAAGAGCTTGCCGGCGATGGGCGGATGCGCCGCCAGACCCTCCCACGGGTGGACGCCGATCGCGTAGGCGAGCGTGTCGTTCATCCCTGGTTCCTCTCCGCGACTCCGGCCGCGTGCAGGTTGTCCATCACCACGGGGATCGTCTGCTCGAGGATGTCCGTCGGGCTGAATTCGATGATCTCGGCGCCCGCGTAGTGGATGGGCGTGTGGCCGGGCGGAACGTAGTAGGCGTCGCCGGCCTCGTAGGTTTCCTCGCGGTCGGCGAGACGGAAGGCCACCCTTCCCTTGATCACGTAGCCCCAGCGCGGGAGCTGGCAGCGGTCGTCCGGCAGCCCGCGGAAGAGGTCGGCGAGGTCGGCATCCGCTGTATGTGACTCGAAGCAGACCGTGTAGCCGCCGTCGAGGTGCTCGAGTTGCACCTCGAGCCCCTCCAGCGCAATCGTCTCTGATGCGGTTTCTCTCGACACCTTCGGCATCTCGTCGGCTCCTCGGCTCGTGGCTTGCCCGCACCGGGCTCGACACCGAGGCTAGGCCCGCACGGCCGCCCCCGCATCGGTGCCGGTACCCAAGGTGAGGTCACCCGCTACGTAATCCCGTGCGCGTGGGCCCAGGCGGTCGCGACCGCCCGCGCCGTGCGGCCGGAAGCGCCGATCTTGAGGTAGACATTGGCCACGTGCCGCTCGACCGTGCGCACGCTGAGCACGAGCTCGCGGGCGATGTCGGCGTTCCCCAGTCCGCGTGCGACCAGCCGGAGCACCTCGGCCTCGCGCGCCGAGAGCCCGCCGACACGCGCGTCCGGTGCCCGCGCACCGAGCTCCCCCAGCGCCTTGCGGGCTCGGGCCTCGGTCTTCGCCGCCGGCCCGTCCCGGCCGAGGACGCGCAGCACGGAGGCGAGCTCGAGCCGTGCGAGCGCCGCGTCGTAACGGGCGCCGGCGGCGTCGAAGAGGTCGGCAGCGTCCTCGAGCAGCGGACATGCGGCGGCGGCCTCGGCTGCCGCAGCCGCGACGCGGCCCTCGGCGAGCAGAGCCGCCGCGCGAAGCGGCGCGGTCGGGCATCCCGCGGCGATCCCGGCGATCTCCTCCGCGGCCGCGCAGGCGGACGCCTCGTCGCCGCCGGCCACCGCCGCGCGCACCATCAAATCGAGCCCCGCCACCCGCTCGAAGCGGTCCACTTCGCCGACACGGCGCAGGAAGCGCGCCGCCGCATCGAGCGCCGTCGCGGCGTCTCCACGGTCGAGCGCCAGCTGCCCGACGAGGAGCGCGTGGAAGCGGTGCGACTCCACCCGGGGCAGAAGCTCCTCCGCCTCGCCGATCCGTCCCTGCCGACGTCGCAGCTCGGCGAGGCGCGCGAGCGGGTCCACGTCACGCCCCGGCCGCAAAGCGCCGAGCTCCTTCACCGCTCTCGTGAGCTCCTCGTCGGCGCGCTCCCAGTCGCCGTGCCAGAGCAGCACGTCGGCGTACGCGGTGCGGCAGATCGAGAACATCTGGCGGTCCGCAAACCGTGTCGCGATGTCGCGTACGCGCAGGCACCACTCGGTCGCCCGCTCGAGGTCCCGAACGAGCTTGCAGGCATCGATCATGTGGCAGCAGACCGTCTCGATCGAATCCGCATCGGTCATCTCGCCGCCGACCGCGGCGGCCGCGGCGGCGTCCAGCCGCCGCATCCCACCTTCGATCTCGCCGATACTTACCAGCGCGAGGCCGTTGACCGAGAGCGCAAGCATCTCGACGTCGACCGCTCCCACCTCGCGTGCGAGCGTGAGGGCGAGCGCCGACTCGGCCTGCGCCGAATCGGGGCGGTGGTCGGCGAGCGCGAACTGCGCGCGGATCACTGACACCCACGCGGTCGCAACGTTCGGCGGCTGCCCCTCAACGAGCAGCGCGGCGCGCTCAACCCAGCCCGAGGCCTCAGCCGGCCCCCGAAATGCATACGCGTCGTAGCAGAGCTGGATCGCGAGACGTGCAGCACTCGCGGCGTCCCCGCGCGACCGGGCTAGGCGGTAGCCGCGCTCATGCGCCTCGATCGCGGCCTCCGCATCGAGCTCATAGCGGGCCGCCAGACCCGCCCCCTCGAACGCCTCGGGCGTCTCCTCCTGCGCGAGCGCGTCAGCGAACCGTACCCGCGCCTCGGCCCATGCGCCGCGCCCGAGGGCCACACGCCCGTCCTCGATCGCTCTATTGGGCTCGTCGGCTCGCGTGGGCGCAACCATAGTGCGCGACGCCCGCGCGCAACGCGCCGGTATGCCGCACTCAAGGATCCAGACGACACGCACGGAGAGGGCACGCGCGGTCGAAGTGCGGCGCTCGTGCACGAGCTCAGGCCTCGATCCGAGGACCGCGATCCCACGCAGTTACCGGCGCTGCCGCTCCGCGCGACGAACGAGAGCGCTGGCGGCGTCGCCCGACGCGCACGATCAGGACGAGCGGGAGGCGTGTCCGACGCTCACTCGTGCGCCGTCGTGGCGACCCGCGGCGCGAATCGAGGTCGCGCTCGCCAATCGGGAGCGCCTCCTGGACGCGCAGCCCGGCGCGCCAGAGCACGACGATCAGCGCCCGCAGGCGGGCGCCGTGGCGATCGTCGGGAGCTCGGCGCATCACCGCGATGATCTCCTCGACGGTCGGCGGGATAGAGCTGCCCCTTGTTGCGGGGCGGGCGACCGGCGTGGTAGCCCGGCACGGTTGCGGGCGATCGGCGCCGACCGGCGGCATCGAGCGCGGTACGGACGGTCATGGGATCTCCTCCCAATCGAACAGCAGACAGGGCCTGCTGCTACCGGCGCTGCGCCTGAAGCGAGAGATCGCGCTCGCTTTGCCTACGTCTTGCGAAGCCGGCGGTTCGTCGACCAGACTCCCGACGCTCGTCCTGAGCGGTCGTCTGAGACGACGGCCGAGAGACGCTCGCAAATCGCGCATAGCGCAAGCGACGGCCCTCGCGCTGCGTCCTTTCGGGAGCTCACACGCGCCGAGGTGGTGCCTATGCACTGCCTCCACCCGGTCGGGCCGGGTGGACTCGGTCTCTCGCTGTCGCGCAAGGCAGGGGAAGCAGGCTTCATCGCTCACGTATCCGCGGCGCGCCAAGAACAGGGCCGCGGGCAAGCGGGGCAACTCCTCCCGGCCCACGCGCGGAAAGACGGTCAGCCGAAAGCCGCGGGGACGGCTGAGAGTGTCGCTAGGCCTTCCGACCGCTAGTCGTAGTTCCTAGCGGTTAGCGGGCTTGGGCGGCTCAAGCCTGGAGCGCTTGCCCAGGCCGATGCGCCTGAGCACGGCCGAGACCGTGGAGAGCGGCATCTGCAGCTGCTCGGCGATCTCGGCCGCGGTGAGCCGGAGCCGGCGCAACTGCTCGATCGCGGCCTGGCGCTCGATCGAGGTGCGATGCGGATCGTCTTGGGCGCCGAGGACCGATCAACCAGCCCCGCCGCACCCTCGACACGAAAGCGCGCCAGCCAGCGGTAAACCGAGCGCTCGGTGACGGCGGCGGCCGCGGCCGCCACCGTCACCGACCAACCCTCGACAACGACGCGATCGACCACCCGCTGGACGCCCGATCGGACTGAGCGGTGCTCTAGCGTGAACCACCATCTGGGCCTCCTGGAACTGAGCTGCCTCGACAGCGCTCAGCTTCCAGCGAGGCCCGGATGACTCCTGACAAAGGTTCCTATGAACTACAACTAGTAGCCGCTTCCCGGGTTCGGCGCCGAGCCGACGATCTGGTTGCCCGCCGAAGAAAGCGCGTACCACAGGCCGCCGAAGGCGTTCACGCCCTCGCCGTTGGTGTCGCCGGGCTTCTGGTCGCCCGAGAAGAGGTAGAGCGGGTGGCCGTTGTAGGTGATCTGTGGTTTTCCGTCCGAGCGGGCGCTGGTCGCGACGATCGAAGCAGTCACTCCGCCGCCGACCGTCGGCTTGCCGGTCGCCCGCAGTGGCGGCCAGTCGATTGCGCAGGCGCCGGTGCACGCGCTCTTCGTGCTGGAGTCCCGTCGGAACAGGTAGAGCGTGCGGCCCTGCGAGTCCACGAGGATGCTGCCCAGGTTCTCGTTGGCGACGCCAACCGTGGCCGACTGTCCGTTCGCGGTCTTCGGCGGGGCCGAGGAGCCGCTCGTGTTGCTGCCGCAGCTGGCGACCGCCAACGCAGCGAGTACCGGCACCGTCGCGCTGGCAAGGAATGTGATTGATCTAGTGCGAGTCATGCTCGCTCCCTTCGTTGAGTGGGTGAACAGGTCATGCTGCGAGCATGCGGTCGCAGGGCGGACGCTCGCGTCTAGGAGTCACGGGTGAGCTCCCTAGTCGTGCTCTCTGGTGCACGCACTCGCGGCAGCGTGGGGCTCGCGAAGCCCAGCTGGCGTAACGAAGAACTTCACCCGCTCGGGCAGACCGCGACACCCCATTGCTTCGTAGATGCGGCTGGCACGCCAGGACGGTGACGCCGTGTCGTGCTCCTTAGCCCGAGCGTTTCGCCCGCGAAGAGAACGAGCCCCCCGCTGGCGGTCGCCTGGCCACGATACGAAGCTGTCGATGCGGTCTCAGCTTGTTCTTCGACCGCGACTCCTAGCCTCGGTGCCTGGGATTTATCCTGGCCGCCAATGAGTTTTTGCTTGCTCGGATCTCGTTGAGCGATGCTGCGGGGCCGGCGTGCCGAATGCCTGGAGCTTGATCGGCTCCTGGAGGCCATGCATGCGGGGCAGAGCGCGGTGCTGGTGCTGCGCGGCGAGGCGGGGATTGGGAAGACAGCGCTTCTGGAATACACCGCCGGTCATGCCGAAGGCTGCCGGGTTCTTCACGCGGTCGGGGTGGAGTCGGAGATGGAGCTTCCCTTTGCGGGCCTTCATCAGTTGTGTGCGCCGTTGCTCGGCGGGCTCGAGCGGCTGCCGTCGCCCCAGCGTGAGGCGCTCGCGACCGCCTTTGGCTTGAGCTCGGGCGCCCGGCCCGATCGTTTTTTCGTCGGGCTCGCACTACTGAGTCTGCTGTCGGACGGTGCCAACGCAGAGCCGCTTCTCTGCTTGATCGACGATGCGCAGTGGTTGGATCAGTCGTCCGCACAGATGCTTGCGTTCGTGGCGCGCCGATTGCAGGCGGAGTCGGTCGTCCTCGTGTTCGCGGAGCGTGGGGCGAGTGAGCTCGACGAGCTGGCCGGGTTGCCGGAGTTGCGGGTCGAAGGGCTGTCTGAAGCCCACGCGGACGCGTTGCTCGCGTCGGTGATCAGCGGGCCCTTGGACGAGCGTGTGCGGGAGCGGATCGTCGCTGAGACGCACGGGAATCCGCTCGCACTGCTCGAGTTGCCGCAGGGATTGTCGCCGGCGGATCTGGCGGGCGGCTTCGCCCTAACTGGCGCGCTGCCGCTGCCAAGCCGTATCGAAGAGAGCTTCCGGCAGAGAGTCGAGCGTCTCCCCGCGGACAGCCAGCGGCTGCTCTTGGTGGCCGCGGCCGAGCCGATCGGCGATCCGACGCTGTTGTGGCGAGTGGCCGATCAGCTTGGCCTCGGAGCGGGGACGGCGGGGCCTGCGGAAGACGCGGACTTGATCAGCTCTCGGCGCCAGGGTCATCTTTCGCCACCCTCTCCTGCGCTCGGCGATCTACCGCGCCGCCTCAGCCGAAGACCGACGGAGCGTGCATCGAGCTCTGGCGGCAGCCACCGATCCCAACCTCGATCCGGATCGCCGCGCCTGGCATCTGGCCCACGCGACGCTCGCTCCAGACGAGGACGTCGCCGTGGAGCTCCAGCGCTCAGCGGACCGGGCGCGAGCACGCGGCGGCCTCGCTGCTGCGGCGGCGTTCCTCGAGCGGGCCGCGAGGCTCACCCCGGAGCCTGCGCGCCGTGCCCAGCGTGAGCTCACCGCCGCGCAAGCCAAGCACGACGCCGGTGCGCCCGACAAGGCTCTAGTGTTGCTGGCCGCCGCCGAAAAGGGGCCGCTCAACGAGCTGCAGCGTGCTCGGCTGGAGCGGCTGCGCGCGCAGCTCGCCTTCGCCCTGAGACGCGGAAGCGACGCTCCCCCGCTCCTACTCAGGGCGGCGCAACGCCTCGAACCGCTGGACGCGGGCCTCGCGCGTGAAACGTACCTCGAAGCGCTGGCAGCCGCGATCTTCGCCGCCCGCCTGAGCAGCGGCACCGGCGTGCTGGAGGTGGCCGAGGCCGCCCGCGCCGCACCTCGGGCCCCGGAGCCGCCCCGGACAGTCGACCTGCTCTTGGACGGTCTGGCGTCCCGCTTCACCGAAGGCTATGCGGCAGGCGTGCCCCCGCTCAGGCGAGCGTTGGCTGCGGTATCCGAAGACGATGGCCACACCGAGGACGACATCCATTGGCTTTGGCTGTCGTGCCGTATCGCGCCCGATCTGTGGGAGGACGAGACGTGGCATGAGCTGGCGACCCGCCAGCTTCGGCTCGCTCGCGATGCCGGCGCGCTCACCGTTCTTCCGCTCGCGGCCACCTACCGCGCCGGCGTCCACGTACATGCGGGAGAGTTTGCCGCCGCTGCGGCGCTGATCGAAGAGGCGGATGCGATCACGGAGGCAACGGGCAACGCGCCGCTCATGTACAGCTCGCTGGTGCTCGCCGCCTGGCGCGGCCAGGAGACCCAGGCATTGGAGCTGATCGAGGCCAGCCGCGAAGACGCGGCCCGCAGGGGTGAGGGAAGGGCGGTCACTCTGGCCGAGTACACGACTGCAGTGCTGTACAACGGTCTCGGCGGCTACCAGACCGCCCTCGCCGCCGCGCAGCGCGCGTGTGAGCACGACGACCTGGGTCTCTTCGCGTGGTCGTTGATTGAACTGGTCGAGGCCGCCGCGCGAAGCCGCGCCCCGGAGCTCGCCGGCGACGCGCTTGAGCGGCTCTCCGAACGGACCCGGCTGAGCGGCACCGACTGGGCGCTCGGGGTCGAGGCGCGGTCGCGCGCCCTCGTCAGCAACGGCCGGACCGCCGAATGCCTCTACCTGGAGGCGATCGAGCGGCTCGCCCGCTGCCGGATCAAGGTGCATCTCGCCCGCACCTGCCTCCTATACGGCGAATGGCTGCGCCGCGAGAACCGGCGGATCGACGCCCGCGACAAGTTGCGCACGGCGCACGAGATGTTCTCGACAATGGGCGCCGAGGCATTCGCCGAGCGCGCCGCCCGGGAGCTGCTCGCCACCGGCGAGAAGGCGCGCAAACGCACCGCAGACACACGCGATCAGCTCACCGCCCAGGAGCAGCAGATCGCGGAGCTTGCGCGCGACGGCCACTCGAACCCCGAGATCGGCGCCCAGCTGTTCATCGGCACACGGACCGTTGAGTACCACCTGCACAAGGTGTTCACGAAGCTGGAAATCAGCTCGCGCAACGAGCTCCAGCGGGTGCTCCCGAGCGAAGCTCGAGAAGCACGGCCGGTCTAGCGGACTCACGCGCGGGTCGCGCGCCTACCCCCCGCGCGGAAGGCACCGCGGACTAGGGCATCGACCCGGGCCCTCACAGACTCGACAGGCCGCCCAACCCGCCACCGTCGATGCCACGAATCCATCCACTCACTTGGAGGCCAGATGTCCGCATCAACCATCATCAGCGACGCCGAAAGCACTGGGTCGCTCGGCGACAAGGAGAGACTGCGCGAGGTGCTCGACTTCCTCGTCACCGAGGAACAACTCGGCGTGACGCTCGTGTCCGCCGCGATCAAGAATGCGCCCGGCACCCCGTCAGAAGCGTTCCTTCCCGTCCTGCGCAACGGCGTCACCACCGAATACCACCACGTGCAGGCACTCAAGGAAGCCGGCGGCAAGCCACTGACGACCAAGTACTGGTTCCCCGACGCGGCCCTCGACAACGGCGGCATCGGCATCTTCGAGACCCTCGAGGTCATCGAGACGATCGAGATCAGCCTCTACCTCATCGGCGTCAGCGCCTACGCCCGCCGCGGCGAGGACTACGGCGCCCGCCTATGCGCAGAGGCGATGGGCACCGAGGCTGTCCACCGCGCGCTCGTACGCTTCGCACAAGGCGAACTGGGCAAGAAGATCGGGCCGCCCAACGACGTCGGCTTTGAGAACTTCGACTATCCCACGGTCAGCGCGGTCCGCGAAGCCCTCGAGACACTCGGCATCGGCTACGGGGTCGAGACCTCACAGCCCGGCAGGTTCTACGAATACCCCGGCGACCCGCTCGCCAACGGCGTCGGCACGCCCGTCAACCACACGCAGCCACGCTAAACGCACCACGCGCGGCGCGCTCCGTCCGGTGCGCGCCGCGCACGCACGAGGCCCTGTCCATGCGAAGGGGCAGAACCAGCCAGGTTCCAGGGCCGGCGTCGGGCTCTGGTTCCGCACACAGGCCGGTGGCTGGCGAGCGGCGAGCGGAGTACCGCGAGCAGCGTCCCCGCAGATCACGTCGCTGCGTGGGACGAGGAGCATCAGCGCGGCCGTACAGCTCGCACCCCGGGCTATTGCAATGGTCATGCCTAGGCGCTCGGCAGGCCAGCAGTGTTTATCCCGCTAAGCACTTTCGCTCTCCCTATCGCGCGAAAGGAAGAGTCCGGCCGGGGCCGCGCGAGATGCTCGCAACGGACGAGATCCGATCGCGTCGACCGACGACCGGCTCACCTCGCTCCCGCCAGCGATTGCGAGAGCGCGGGCGTCGTCGTCCGTCACGACTGCCAGACGTCCTTGCGAGCGTGAGCTGCGCATCAGCCGCGGCGCCTGCTCATCGTGCGGGGCGGGAGCCGCAATTGCTCGCGTGCCAGGCGAAGCGGGGCGTACCGACCGCGGGGCCCCTTGTCTAGTCCTGTCGGAGAATCGGTCGGAGACCCTCCCGAGTGTTGATCACGAGAGTCCGCATCACCCGTCGGCCATAGCAGCGCGCCTAGGGCCGCCCGATCACGCAAACCGCGGGAACCGGGCGCAGGTCCTTGACCAGCACTTGGTTCACGGAGAACTCGGCCAGCCGGATCCTCTCGCTCAGCCGGTTCGCCAGGTCGCGAGCTCGGCCGGGCTGCGTGTGGCGAGCGTCCCAGAAGAGATAGACCGCTCCATCGGGGGCGAGATGCCGCCGGACGATCCCCAGCGCCTCTTTCGGCTGATGCCAGAAGGGCGCGACGTTGAAGGCGAAGACCTTGTCGAATCGCGCGTCCCCGAAGTCCGCCTTCTCGAGCGCGGCCGTCTTCAGCACCGCCCTGCCTCCCGCGACGTGCTCGCGATTCCTACGCGCGGCCATCTCAATCATCTTCTTCGAGCGATCGATCGCGGTGATCCGTCCGCTGGTCAGCCGCTCGCAGACCAGCGATACGGCCACGCCGTGTCCGCAGCCGACCTCCAGCACGCGATCGGCTGGGTCGAGCGCCAGGGTGTCCACCGCCCACACGAACCGTTCCGAGGGCTTGCTCGCCATGCCCTACGCTCTGCCCTTTCCGAACACGGGCCGCGCATCGGCGATGTCGTACTCGGCTACCGACACCGAGCGTGTTGCCGCGCCTTGCTTGTTGCGGGGAGCGCTTCGGCGGAGGGTTTCGACGGCCGCTTGCGTCTCCCAGCGCTCAAAGAGGTTGACGCGGCCAGGGTCGAGCAAGTCGGCCGTGATGGCAAAGTCGAGGCAGCCAGCTGCCCGGCGAGCCTCTTGGACAACGCTCATGGAGCCCGCGAGGTAGGACTCGCGCTGCTCAGGGTCGACCGTGATGTGTCCTGCGACGAATGACCATGGGTGCGCTCCTCTTCCGAAGTCTCCGCGTGTCAAGGCATCTCCCATCGCGTACGCACAGACAGCACGAGCGCCCGAAACTCATCAAGGGTTCCTCTGCGAACAGCTGGCTTGGAGCAGGGCCCAGGATGCAAGCGGTCCGCGATCCACTGAGCAACAGCGCGGCTTCAGCGCCGAGTAACCGGTTGAGCCGCTAGCGCAGGCCGAACTGTCGCTAGGTGCGCCCGGCGTCGAGGCGGTCGTCGCCGGCACTAGCTTCCGCACGATCCGCCGGCAGGCCACGCTACCCAGAGGAGCGACGCTGCGCGGTTCGCGAGCAGCCGCTCGAGCGACTTTCGAAGCGGCTGGATGACCTCGGCGTCGTAGGGTTGCTCCAGATAGGGAGGAGCGAAACCCCCTGCGAGCAGCAGGCGGTTGCGTTCGGCGATCGGTAAGTCGAGGTGCTGGGCCAGGTGGACGAGGAGCTGGCGACTCGGGCTGGACCGGCCGGTCTCGACGAAGCTCAGGTGCTTGGTCGACACGCTCGCGTCCAGGGACAGCTCGAGTTGGCTGAGGCCGCGTCGCGTGCGCCAGAAGCGGATCAGCTCGCCCGCGGTCTGGGGCTCCTGCTCGGTCTGGACGACCACCCGACTGAAGTTAGCGGGCGTCCGCTCGGTTCCATTCCCCGGCGTGTAAAGCCGGCCGGCGTTACACGAGAGGTAATCGACGCGTGGGCCTTCCTCCGGGACCGTTGACGGCGAAGCAACCAGACGATCAACGGAGGTAACCGATGACCGACACAATGAATTTCAATGATCCGAACGAGCTCGCCGAGCGCTACACGGCTGTCTGGATGGAGCCGGATGGCGACCGCCGCCGCAAGGCGATCGCCGATGTCTGGAGCGAGGATGCGATTCATATCCTCCAGCCCACGCAGGAGGTCTACGAGGCCGCCGCTGAGCGGGCCGTCAACCCGACCTGGCAGGTGCGCGGCCACGACGAACTCGAAGCGAGGGTGACCTCAGCCTACGAGGATTTCGTGGCGACCGGCCAGATCTCTTTTCGGGCGCGGGACGGCGCGCAACGCCTTGGGGATGTGGTCACTTGGCGCTGGGAAGGAGTCTCACCGGATGGCGAGGTGCTCGGCGCCGGCCTCGAGTTCGTGATCCTCGCCGCCGACGGCCGGATAGCGACCGACTACCAGTTCGTCGAGTGAACAGATCAGTTGAGCTGCGCTGGCGAGCCTCCGACTCCCCAGCGGCGAGGCCGCATGAACATTGCTTTGGATTCGCGCGTGGAGCAGATCCGCCTCCTGAACCGCCCCTCGCGCCCTCCCGGCGCCCGACTTAAGCGCCCAGGTATCAAGCGACTTCCGGCGTCTCTTCCGCTTCGTCCGGGAGTGCTTCATTACGTCGGTACTCCGAATGCCGTCGAGCGGCGATCTGACCGGTGCCGCCGTCCCCGCGCCACCGGTCCACGACACTACCTTGGAGGTTGACGATGTATCCGACGGTCCACTCGTTCCGCACGTCCGGCGGCGTCATCGCGACGGTGGAGGCGTGATGGCGACGGTCCAGGCGAACCGGGTCACGCTCGGGGTCGAGCACTTCGGCGACGCGGCGGCGCCGCTCGTTCTGCTCGCGGGCGGCCCGACCATGCTCTCGTGGCCCGACGCGCTCTGCGAGGCGCTCGCGCGCGGCGGGCGCCACGTCGTGCGGTACGACCTGCGCGATTCCGGCAGGTCGACCACCGTCGATCCCAAGGCTCCGGCGTACACGCTGCGCGATCTCGCAGCCGACGCCGCGGCGCTCGCCCGCGAACTCGACGACCGGCCGGCGCACCTGGCGGGCATCGGCGTCGGCGGGATGGTCGCCCAGGTCGCCGCGCTCGACCACCCGGACGCGTTCTCGGCGCTCACCCTCGCCGCAACGCGGCCCGTCGCTCCAGGCCGTGTCGACAACGACCTGCCTGACCATGACGCGGCGACGATGGACCGGCTGTTCTCGCGCTCGATGCCCGACTGGTCCGACCGCGCCGCCGTGGCGGAGTTCGCCGCCGGTCGCGCGGAGATCCTCGGCGACGACCCCGCCGCCGCGCGCGCGACCGCCGAGCGCATCTGGGACCGCACGCCGGGCACGCAGCCCGCGGTGCAGATGGCCAACCAGATGGGCATGGTGTTCTCCAAGCTCAACTGCAAGCCGCGCTGGCGCGAGCGCCTGCCCGAGCTCGCGATCCCGGCGCTCGTGGTGCACGGCCGCCGCGACCCGTTCTTCCCTGTCGGCAACGGCGAAGCGCTCGCGCGCGAGATCCCCGATGCGCGGCTGCTCGTGCTCGAACCGGCCGCGACGGCGATCCCCGATGCGGCCGCCGGCGAAGTCGCGGCGGCGATGCTCGCACTCTAGGCGCTCACGGCTCGGCGGACCACAGCAGAGGAAAGCGTCTCTCGGACTCAGGGAGCAGCGCTGTCAACGTCGGCTCGGCGTCCGAACCTCTGCCGGTTCGAGACTTGCGAGAGCGTTCGCGGGCTTCGATGAGCTGACGGCGACGAGTGTGGCCACAGCGTCGATCGAGTTCGGCCGCGCGGCCTTGTGGGGTCCCCAGCCGAGCCGCCCGTGACCGGCCAGGCGACGGCGGAGTGGCTTCCGCTCCCGTGGGATTGCGAGCGTCTCGGTGGTCACGTCAGGACGCCCGCAACGGACGAGCAGCGGTAGTCGTCGCCGCTCGACTCGCGGTTGCTTTTCGCGCGAGAGCCGCGATGCGGCGCCGCGACCTGGGTCGCCGTTCGACTGATCGGCGCGAGACGAGCAGCCGAGCGTGAGGGCGGCGCTACCTAGGGCTAAGCCGCCACCCGGTATCGCTGAACAATCTGTGCGTCGCTCCCGGCGCCGGGGCTTTCGCGTTCGTGGGGTGCAGTGGCGCGGCTTCTGGTGAGCGCACTCCGGGATACGCTCAATCTCATGCGCGACGAGGCACCCGAGCGGGCGGCTGCCAGGAGCGGGCGTTGCAGGCGGCCATGCGTGCCAGTGATGTCGAGGCGCTGGATCGGCTTCTGCATCCAGAGCTCGTGGCAGTCGGGCCGGACGGCCGGCTCGTCGACAAGGCCGGCGATCTCGACGCGCATCGGTCTGGCGTGTTCACGATCACCGAGCTGGAGGAGGAGGACGTGCGCGTGAAGGTCATCGGTACGACGGCCATCACGTTCGTCGTGCTCCGCGTCAGCGGGACGATCGCCGGAGGCGAGGTGGGCGGGAGGCTGCGCTACACGCGCACGTGGGTGCGCGATGGGGTTGCTGGCGCGTCGTCGCAGCCACATCGGTCCAGCCGCGCCCTACGATCGAACGCCGCTACAGCGCGTCCGAGCCGTCGCAGCGTTCAGCTGCTCAGGGCCGCCGAACTCATCGGCGCATACGGGACGCCGTGCGGCCTTGGCCGTCCGAGCCGCTACCCGCCGGGCGCGCGGTACTGGACCTGCCCGGCCTTGCGCAGGCATCGATCGTTTCGTCGACGGTCAGGAGGACCGTCGTTTCGAACGAGCTGAGCGCACCGCCCCCACTGATCGCCAGCGCCACCGCGGCCATGGACACGTTGTCCGCGTGAGTCGCCGTCAGGGTCGGAGTATGACCGCAGGCGAGCAGACCGGCCGGACGCCAGGAGCGCCGGAATCACACCCTCGGGCGGCGAGAGGCAACCGCTCCGTCACGGCCAGGCCGGCAGTTAGAGCGCAGAAAGCATCTGGTTCGGTACTGAATGTCGCCGAGACTGCGGTGTGGGTTGACCGGGGCGTGGGCGCGAGCGACAGTGGCCGAGCTGCCGGGTCGAACCGCGACATTGGCCGTACGCCGCCGGCCGGTATCGCCGGACGATCCGAGCGTCGCTCCCAAGGCGCAGCCGCGGGACTGCCGCGCGCGGTCGACCGCCGGCGGGTAGTCACGGCCGAGAGGGCCGACACGGAGGCGAATCGCGTGCCAGGTCGTTCAACGGCGCCGCGGCGTCCGCGACAGCGGTCAGCGAGGTCGCGTCGGGATCTGCGAGCACCCGTACGATCGGCAGATCGAGCGCCGACTGGTATGGCGCCAATCTGGCGTGCACTTCCGGTTGCGCCGCTGCGGCCACGCCGACACTTCCGAGCGGAACGTTCATGGCCGCGAAGTGCCGGCGATGGCCTTCGTTGATGTTGCGGTAGCGGCGTTCCTCGTCCCGGAGTCGCTTGAGCGAGCCGGAGCCCACGGCGACACGGACGTATGAGGCGACGATCGGTGCGGCGCGGCCCGCGTCATCGGCTCCTTCCTGCACCCAGCGGCGCGCCTCTGTCACGTGGTCGGGCAGCATCCAGTTGAGGAGCACGCCGTCGGCAACCGCGCCGGCGAGGCGGCACAGCCGGGGCCGCATGGCGGCCAGGACGAGGCGAGTCTCCCGCGGGAGGATCTCGCGGAGTTCGGCGACCGCGCGCTGGAGCGGGTCGATCTGCGCGCGTAGCGGGCCGGATCCGATGCCGATCCAAAGCCTCGCCGGATCGAGCGAGAGCCGGTCGATCTCCGTCGCGATCCGAAGAGGTTGATGCCGGTCGAGGGGAAGGACTCCGACGCCGAGCTCGACCCGTGGGGCCGCAGCGGCGAGATGCGCGAGCGTCTCCAGACCGGAGGCGGTCGGCTCGTCGTTCGACCACAGCGAGTGGTATCCGAGATCGTCGCAGCGGGCGGCCAGATCCCGCGCGAGTCCTGCGTCGAGGCCCGCGGTGAGACCCAGTCCCCGGCGTATCGGCGTGGAGGTCGTCATGACTTCCGCGCCGCGCCGCCGCCGTGGTCCAGCGTGCCGCCGGCCGAAGGGGAACGGCGCCGTTGGGCCGCGGCATGATGCCCTCGGTGTCCAGCGGCACGTCCTCCTCGTGCCTGCAGATCTGGGAGCGCTGCATCGCGATGCGCTCGGGAGCGGGCGCGTCTTCCAGCGTCGGCGCGCGGCCGTGAGGACCGCTCCAGGGCGGGCCGGGTGGTCCGACGATGGCCCGCGGATAAGTTCGTGCTGCCATGGTTGCCGTTACTGTCAGGTCCCGCCAGGGCTCCGACCGGCATCAGGCGTTGGGGTCGATGTTGTAGTTGAGCCGGAAGAGGTTGCCGGGGTCGTACCGCCGCTTGAGGTCGACGAGCCGCTCGTAGTTGGGACCGTAGGCCTGTCGGACGCGATCGTAGTCGTCGGCCGAGAGGTAGTTCGTGTAGGAGCGATCTGCCATGTAAGGAGACAGCGCGTCGAAGGTCTCGCGCGCCCACGCGATCCCTGTGTCCGTCTGGGCCGGGTCGGTCCATTGCGAGATCAGAAAGAGGTTGTAGCCCGGTTCCCTGTGCGGGTAGGCCGTAGCTGTCGAGGCCACGCGCGTGACTGCACCGTGGAAGTCCTCGACCACGAGGGCACAGAGCTCGCTGGGAGCCCGCTCGAACGCCCTGGTCAGCAACTCGACGGCTGCGTCTGACAGCGTGGAAAAGAACGCCGACTTCCAATAGCTGAGCGCGCCGGCCGGAGACAGCCAGTCGACGCCCGTGTTCATGACGGGGTACGGCATGCGCTGAATCATGTCCGCGGCCGGTGAGCCGAACTGGCGCAGGGGGCGGACGTCGGCCTCGGCCCGGTCGGTGTCGTCGCCCGCGTGGCAGACGGCGATGCCGCAGAGCTTCGTTCCCGATCCGTCGGGCGCGTGCAGGAAGACGGCCTGCGTAGAGAGCTCGTCCGGGAGGCCTGCGGCGAAGTCCCGGTAGAACGAGAACAGCTTCGGTGCCGCCGCCAGTGGATGCAGCACCGGACCGCCGAGGACGCTGGCGAGCGGGTGGGTGTGGTACTCGAACGAGGTCACGACGCCGAAGTTGCCCCCGCCACCGCGGAGCGCCCAGTACAGATCGGGATCGGTGTCGTCGCTCGCGGTGACGACCGCGCCGGACGCGAGCACCACCTCGGCCGAGAGCAGATTGTCGATGGCCATCCCGTACTTGCCCATCAACCAGGCGATCCCTCCCCCGAGCGTGAGACCCGCGATCCCGGTGCTCGAGACGACGCCACTGGGCGTCGCGAGCCCAAACGCGGCGGTCGCGCGGTCGAGCTCACCGACCGTGACGCCTGCCTGGGCGCGGGTCGCCGATCGCGCCGGATCGACGTGGATGCCCTTCATCGGGGAGAGGTCGATCATCAGCCCGCCGTCGCTGACCGCCTTGCCCGCGACATTGTGACCGCCGCCGCGAACTGAGATCTCCAGTCCCTCGCTCCTGCCGAAGTCGACAGCGTCGGCGACGTCGGCCGTGTGTAGACAGCGCGCGATCACCGCGGGATGCCTGTCGATCAGTCCATTGTGGACGCGCCGGGCCTCGTCATAACCGCGGTCACCCGGAGCAAGGACCTCCCCTGAGAACACCTTCCCGAGCAGCCGGACGGAATCTTCGCTCGTCACGCCAGACATCACGCATCCCTCTTGGTTGTGGGAGGCTTGACTTCTTATACTGATCGGTACAGTACCGATCGGTAAGGTATCAGAACCTCAATGGGACGCGCAAGAGCTTTCGACGCCAATGAGGCCCTGGACAGGGCGATGACCGTGTTCTGGAGCAAGGGCTACGAAGGGACGTCGCTCTCGGATCTCACGGCAGCGATGGGCATCAACCGTCCCAGCCTCTACGCCGCGTTCGGCAACAAGCAGGAGCTGTTCCGCAAGGCCCTCGAGCGTTACGGCGAGGGACCATCGTCCTATGAACGTGAGGCCCTCGCGCACCCGAGCGCGCGCGAGGTCGCCGAGGGCCTGTTACGCGGCGCCGCCGATATTCAGACCGATCCACACACTCCCGCCGGTTGTCTCGCCGTCCTGGGCACCACCTACTGCGCTGAGGACTCCTCGCCGATCGGCAAGATCGTGATCGCGTTCCGCCGCGCCGGCCAGGCCGCGATCCGCGAGCGCTTCGAGCGAGCTCGTGCCGGGGGCGATCTCCCGGCGAACGCCGATCCCAAGGCCCTGACCGACTACATCGGGACCGTCGTCTGTGGCATGGCCGTGCAAGCCGCGTCCGGTGCAACACGGGAAGACCTCGAACGCGTCATCGAGCTCACCATGCGCGCCTGGCCGCAGTGACGCCGCCTGCCCTGCGTTCCACCTCCCTGACGGGCCACAGCACGACTCGCCGAGAGTGCAGCTCCGATAAGGAGGCGGCGGTGGCGCCCCTACGCCGCCGCAGGAGGCCGACCGAGACTCCGAAGGCCGTCCATCCGGACGGTCTTCGTCGTTCTTGGACCGCGGTCGTTTGGCGATGGCGCGGCACGCCGACCTCACGCTCACCGAGATCGCCGGTCCGGTTCGCTCGACCGCAGCGGACCTCATGCAGGCGTCCCCAGGCCGGAGCGCCGGACGCGACGGGCTCGTGGAGGCCTCAGCCGAGAAATGCTGGCCGGCCCGCTCGACGCGCCGGCCAGCAGCGCCCGGACGACGCCCCGCGACCCCCGGCGTGACCGGCGCACCGGGTTGCTCCCAAGCGACGGCCTGGCCGCGGTGGACGATCGCGAGTCGATGATTTTCCGCGTCACCCTCCGAACGCCGCTCGGACGTCTTCCGAGGAGGACGCCGTGTGCTGTTGCGGGACGGGCGTCGGCTCGGCCTGCTCGGCGCGCTCGGGGACGACGATCGCCGGGTCGAGGCGGAGGACCGTGTAGCCGCCCACCGCGCCGGCACCAAACGCCGGGGTGAACAGGCGCATCGGCGTATCGATCACGCCCTCTCGGACGGCGTCGTAGATGGCGAGGGGAATGCTGGCGGCAGAGACGTTCCCCACCTTCTCGATGTTGAAGTAGAGGCGGCCGGGCGGCAGGCCGGCCGCGTCCGCCATCTTGGTGACCATCGTCTTGTTCGCCTGGTGGGGGACGACGAGGTCGATGCCGTCGAGCAGCGATCCGGGGCCGCCCTCGGGGGGAGGCAGCGTACGGAGCTCGCCCATCATCTGGTCGAGGTAGCGCTTCACGAGCGCCTTGACCTCCGGTCCGTAGACGGTGATGTTGTTGTCGAACTCGGGGTTCGGCCAGATGATCGAGTTCACCTCGCTGACCGGGCCGCTGGCGTAGATCTGCACGACCTCGACGTCGGGCGGCGCGTCTGGCGGAGCGGGCCCGACGACCAGCGCGGATGCGCCGTCGCCGAAGATCATCCGGGAGGTGCGGACGCTTCCGATCTTGTCGGAGAACTTCTCGGCGCAGACGACGAGCACGGGGCGGTCTACCTCCTGGAGGAGGCGCACCGCCTCACCCAGCCCGTACGGGAAGCCCGCGCAGGCCGCGACGAGGTCGAAGGAGCCGTGCGTCTGGAGGATCCCGAGCTGCCCGGAGAGCCAGGTGGCGACGGACGGGATCAGCCTCGTGCTCGTGCAGGAGCAGAAGACGACCGCCCCGATCTCCTCCGGCCGGCGCCCGGCCCCCTCGAGCGCCGCCCGGGCGGCCTGCAGGGAGATGTGCTCGAGGCCGCGCTCCGTGTAGCGGCGCGCCTCGATCCCGGTCTTCTCGCCGATCTCGCCGGCTGACATCGGCGACCAGCTGTAGGCCGCGTTGCGGATCACGTCCTCGTTGGTGCAGAGGTGCTCGCCCTTGACGACCGCCAGCGACTCGAGGCGGGGCATGAGCGCGAACTGCTCGCGCACGACGACCGGGAGGAAGGGCTCCACCGGCTTCTGGGCCTCGGCGGGCGGCGCGGGCCGGGGCGGCGCCGGGCGCCCGGCCTTCACCCGCCGGATGAACTCGAGCACCTCGTGGTTGCGTGGTACGAAGGCGACGACGAAATCGTCGTCTTCGATCCTCCCCACCTCCACCAGCCGCCCCTGGGCCCTGTCCCACGGGTACTGGTTGTCGAGGACGAGCGCCAGCCGGTGGAGCGACTCGAGCTCGGGCACCGCGTCTGTGCAGTCGAGGATCTCCTGGTAGCTACGGGTCGGGTGGTCCGGATCGTGGGTCTGCAAGCAGAAGGTGAGGTTCTCGGGATTGCTCGTGATCTCCGCCACGGTCGGCTTGACCGGCGGAAGCTCGGCGGCGTGGTGCCGCTTGTGCCGGAAGATGTCGAACAGGATCGTGAAGATACGTTCCTCGGCGTCGGCGTCCCACGTGGGGGTAAGGCCGCCCCAGGTTGCAGCCACCGCCGCAACCTTTCGCTCGCCCTGCTCCCAGGGAGTCAGCACCGGAAGGAACACGTCATCCCGCCTGCGTGGAAGGTCGCGCCAGCGGGTTGGGCGCTTCTCGTACATCGTCATCGCGTACCGGTTGCCCCAGACCAGGTTCAGGGCGAGGTCGCGGAGCAGCTCGTAGCGCGAGCGATAGCCGTCCAGCTCGACCCGCTCCAAGATCTCCGTGCCGGTCGGCGCCTTGGCCTCGAAGTCGCGCCTGATGACGGCTGCCAACTGCTCCAGCGTCTCGAGGGCCGAGAAGTCCAGATCGGCGATGAAGTTGGAGGGGAAGACGAGACGGTCGTGCCCGTTGACGACGAACGGCCTCATCGCTTCCATTCCCACGCGCTCGCCGGCGCCACGCGCCTGCGGTGCTCCTCGTCCGCGATGCCTCCGAGCGTCTGGAGGGTCACCTTCGCTCCCATGCGGACAATGAGTACCCGGTGGCGATCGTCGTATCGTCGCACCCCCTGGGACCTGCCATCACTGGACGAAGCAGCGGCCGTGCGGCTCTCCTCTCGAGGGACCACCTCGCTTCGTCCTCGGAGAAGCACCGAATCCTGACGGGTCGAGGCGCTTGCGCGGGCCACGGTGACCGCGCTGAGTGGGCCGCGCGGACAGCGTCTCCCTAATCCCGCCAGCCGGAATCACTCGACGATCCGAGCGTCCAGCGGCAGCGACGGCGCCGCGGCTGCTGTTTGCACCGATCAACGATCGCCGGCGTCGAACGAGCGACGGCCGCGCTTGATGGGAGCGGGGGCGCCTCATGCGCTCCGAGCTGCGCCTGATGGGACGACTGTCTGGCGCACTGATCCGAGTTGTTGGCGGCTCATTGGCTCCGCGCCAGGGTGGCGGCTCACCGAGGGGCTCTGGCCTCGGCTCCAAGTGACGCTCGTACTTGGCGGGCGATCTCGAGGTCCTCGCACGCGTGGATCACGAGCACCCGCGGGCCAGTGTGCGGAGCGCTGAGGTCGATGTCGCCGTCGGCGCCGAGGTTGCGCTCGGGGTCCAGGCGGAGGCCGAGGTGGTGCAGGCCCTCGACCGCCGCCGCTCTGATGGCGGGTGCGCGTTCTCCCACGCCCGCCGGTGAAGACGAGCGCGTCGATGCCGCCGAGCGCTGTGGTCATCGCACCGATTCCGGCCCGCAAGCGGTGGAGGTAGACATCGAGCGCGAGCTGGGTGTGTTCATCGCCCGCGTCGGCGCGGGCGAGAACCTTGCGCATGTCGGCCGTTCCGGGCAGGCCTATGAGCCCGATCGTGGTGTCAACCGATCTACCGCCCAGCACGGCGGTCAGCGAGGCGCCGGCACCGAGGTGGCAGGTGACTACGCGTAGTGCCGTGCTGGTCCTTTTGAGCAGTTCGCCCGCCCGCCGCGCCGCGTAGCCGTGTGAGAGTTTGTGAAAGCCGTAGCGGCGCAGCGGCGAGCGCTCCCGCCAGGCGGCGGGCAGCGCGTACGTGGTCGCCGCGGGGGAGCGTGACGTGGAACGCCGTGTCGAAGCAGGCGACGTGGGGCACCCCCGGGCAGCGCCTGGCCGACGACCTCGAGGGCCGCAAGCGACCCCGGCTGATGCAGTGGTGCGAGGTCGGTCAGGGCATGGAGCTCGGCGACCACGCTGGCGTCGGGTGGCGGTCCTACGCCGCCAGCCGGTACCGCTGGACGATTCGAGCGTCGCTCCGAGGGACGAATCGGGCCACCGAGACGACACCCGCCCAGATTCGCCGGCTGAGCAGGGAAAGCAGGTGTCCTAGATCGTCGCGGGCACGAATCGGGGTCCGCGCCGGCTAGCGATGCTGCTTCTTCGCATGGAACGCGAGCGCATCCGTCTCCTCACGGCGCCCCCGCCCTTTCGCGCGAAGAGACTCTCAGCTCGGCCGGCGCGTCAGCCGCTGTTCCGCAACGCGGGAGCGCCTGTTTCACCGCTAGCCTCGAAGAAGTGAGTGTCGCCGCCCGGTCGCTGTTTGCCTTCGACAACTCCTTCGTGCGTGAGCTCGAGGGGCTGTACGTGCCGTGGCAGGGGGCGTCTGTGGGAGAGCCGCGGCTGCTGGCGCTCAACGAGGAGCTGGCCGCGGAGCTGGGGGTCGAGGCCGAGGCGCTTCGAGCCGATGGCGGCGTCGGCGTCCTGGCCGGCAATGTCGTTCCGGACGGCGCGTCACCAATCGCCCAAGCCTACGCGGGCCATCAGTTCGGTTCGTATTCGCCGCGCCTCGGCGATGGCCGGGCGCTGCTGCTCGGCGAGGTGCTCGATACGCACGGCGATCGTCGCGACCTGCACCTGAAGGGTTCGGGGCGGACGCCGTTCGCACGCGGTGGCGACGGCAAGGCCGTCGTGGGCCCGATGCTGCGCGAGTACGTGCTCGGTGAGGCGATGCACGCTCTTGGCATTCCCACCTCTCGGGCGCTCGCGGTCGTCGCGACGGGCGAGCACGTGCTGCGCGAGGCGGAGTTGCCCGGTGCGCTGCTCGCGCGGGTTGCGGCGAGCCACATCCGCGTCGGCACGTTCCAGTACGCAGCCATGAACGGTGGTCCGCAGCTGGTGCGGCGGCTCGCGGACTACTCGATCGACCGTCACCACCCGGACGCCGCCGAGGACGTGAATCCGTACCTCGCGTTCTACGACCGCGTGATCGACGCGCAGGCGTCGCTCGTCGCCCGGTGGATGCTCGTGGGGTTCATCCATGGCGTCATGAACACCGACAACATGGCGATCTCGGGCGAGACGCTCGACTACGGGCCGTGCGCGTTCATGGACGCCTTCGACCCGGCCACGGTCTTCAGCTCGATCGATCACGGCGGCCGCTACGCGTACGGCAACCAACCGGCGATCGCGCAGTGGAACCTGGCGCGCCTGGCCGAGGTGCTGCTGCCGCTCATCGACGAGGACACGGACAGGGCGATCGCCGCGGCGACGGACACGCTGCAAGCGTTGCCCGAACGCTTCCACCGGTACTGGAGCGCGGGGATGCACGCCAAGCTGGGGCTGACCGAGGCCGACGAGGTGACCGGCGCGCTGATCGACGACCTGCTGAAGCTGCTCCACGCGCAGGCAGTCGATTACACGTCTTGCTTCCCTGCGCTGTCGACGTCGCTGCGCGGGGACGCGGCCCGCGCCCGTTCTCTCTTCGCCGAGCCTTCCGCATTCGACGCTTGGGCGGACCGCTGGTGCGAGCAACTGGCGCACGAGCCGTCCGACGCGCATGAGATCGCGTCAGCGATGGACCGTGTCAACCCCGTGTACATCCCGCGCAACCACCACGTGGAAGAGGCGCTCGCGGCCGCGACCGCCGGCGACCTCGAGCCGTTTCAACGCCTGCTCCACGTCTTGGCCCACCCGTTCGATGAGCGTTCCGGCCTTGAGTCGTACGCCGCGCCGGCCCCGGCTAGCTGGGGCTCGTACCGCACCTTCTGCGGCACGTAGCCACCGGAGGCCTGCTGGTCGAGCGGAGGCCGGCGGCTCCTGCGACGGGAAGCCGACGGCTTTCCGTGTTGCGCGACAGCCCGGCGGGACCCGACAGCCGCGTTCCGCGCGCAATGCAGCAGTAAGGCCCGCCTCGAACGGACTGCTGGTCGTCGTCCGGAGCAGGCGCGTCCGGCGGTGCAGACGAGACGCGCGCTCGCGCACGGTGTGCGGCTGTCTCCGCCAACCGTGCTCCAGTTCGCGCGGGCGGCCTTGTGGCTCCGGGAGCCGCTTGGTTCGAACGGTACACGCCGGCAGCGCGGGATCCCGAAGTCGAGCGGCCTGATCTCTCCCGGGGCTAAGGCGAGACCGACGCTGCCCAGAGGAACAGTGTCGAGCCCAGCGCCAGCAGGGTCACGCCGGTCAGCGGCACTGTGCGGGCGCCCAGGGGGCGGGTCTTCTCGTGCACCATCAGCGCGGTAAGGAGCGCCATCCAGATCAGGCTTGCCACGCCGACGGCGAACATCACGAGCATCAGCGCCCAGCAGCAGCCCACGCAGAAGACCCCGTGGCGGGCTCCGAGCCTGAACGCGGCAGTTGTTCCGCGCCTGTAGTGACGGTGCATGAAGGAGGCGGGGTGGCGGCAGGAGCGCAGGCAGGCGTCCTTCAGCGGGGTGAATTGGAAGGCGCCCGCCAGCATCAGCACCGACGGCGCAATCGCCCACTCGTGCTCCTCGACCCAGGGGCTCGCGTTCACGAGCGCGTGGAGGCCGGCGTCGCCCGCGAAGGCGAGCATCCCGAAGCTCGTCCACACGAGCGCATAGGCGCCGAGGAACGCCGCCAGGGCGCGGCCGCGGTTCGGCGTGGTGGCCGAGGCCGCCGCGAAGATCCGCACGAGCGGCAGGCTCGAGGGCAGCATCATCGCGGCCGTCATCACCTGCCAGCCGGCCAGGAACAAGAGCACGGCGGCCGCGGGCGGCGGGCCGTCCGCGAGCACGGTGTCGTGGTGAACGACGCCGGCCGCGCCGCTGGCCTGGGCGGCGATGGCGGCCGCCCAGGCGGCCGCGATCGCCCCCAGCACGATCACAGGCACGCCGCGCACGCGGGCGGCGGCAAGAGCCGCGGGCCCGCGCGCCGGCGCGCCCACTGGAGCGGCTGCGCTCACGCGCCGTTCCCCCGGTAGTCGATCGCCCAGTCCGACTGGATCGCGTTGCGCCCTTCGACCTCGAAGGTCCAGCCGTGCTCGGGGAGGTCGACCGCGAAGCGGCTCGACTTCCCCACCCAGGCCGGAGAGCCCGGCACGGTGGAGAAGATCGAGTTGTTCAGGGTGGTCACGCTGCCGTCGGGCCCACGGTAGGGCTCCAACTCGGCGACCGCGGCGCCGTCGCCGATCCGGATCGTGCCCTTCCCCTCCACGATCTCGTGCGAGATCGGCGCGCGCGTCACCGCGACCCGCTCGCCGACCAGCTCGGCCAGGTCGGCCAGCGGTCCGCCGAGCGCGCCGCCGAACGCCGCGAGCAGCGCCTGCTCCTGCTCGTCGGTCGCCCGGCCGTCCACGAACACGGCCTGCTTCCAGTTCCCGGCCAGCACGTTGCCGGGGATGAAGACGACCGCGGCGAGGGTCAGCCCGCTCACGTCGACGCCGTTGATCGTGCCGCTGTCGAGGTGGTAGGCCATGATCGACTGGCAGGTGCCGCCGTCCGGGTCCTCCCCGATCCAGCATGGGCAGAGCACGTTGCACGTGCACGCCTCGAGCAGCGTGCCTTGGAGCTGGTAGCCGCCGGTGGTCGGCGCGGCGACGGGCGCCGTCTCAGGTGTGGACATCCCATCTCTCCTTCCGAAGGGGTTCTGCGGGCCGGCCTCGCGGGCCGTCTCCTTGGTGAAGTCGACGGGGCGAAGCTACGTGCCGGGCTGTTTGACCGCGCTTAGCGCCGGCTTAGCGTCCGTGTAGGGCACGCCGCGCGCGTCGCCGACGGCGACGAAAAGAGCCTGTGCCCGCTGCAGCGCCGTCTGGGCACGCGACTCGTCGCCGAGCGCCACGCAGACGTCATATAGCCCCACGCGGCCCCACGCCTCGACGCGCTGCAGCCTCTGAACGCTCATTAGCGCGCAGCCGTCCTCGTACAGCCGCGCTGCCCGTTCCAGCTCGCCCAGGCGCTCCTCGCCGATCCCCCAGTTGGTCTGCACGCAGGCCATCGCCGGCAGGTCGTCGACCGCCTCGGTATGGGCGAGCGCCGCGCTCAGCAGCGCGCGACCCGTTGCGGCGTCGCCGGCCGTCATGGCCACCAGGCCGAGTCCGATCCGGGTGCTGAGCACGGCGCGGCGATCGCCGAGGTCGCTGCGGATCGTGAGCGCCTCCTCCAGATGCGCCCGCGCGGCCCCGAAGTCGCCCAGCGAGCGCGAGAGGTTGCCCATATGCGCAAGTGTGAGCGCTTCGCCCCGCCGATCCTGCAGGCGACGGAAGCGCGCGAGCGCTTCATCGAGCGTGGCCTGCGCCTGCTCGAGGTCGCCGTCGGCCCGGGCGACCCAAGCGAGGTTGTTGAGCGCGTAGGCCGTCGCCTGGGCGCGAGCGAAGCGGTGAAAGAGAAAGACCGTCTCCTCCCAGAACATCCGCGGCCGGCGGTCCGGCCCCTCGTCGAGCAGGCACACTCCGAAGGTCACCCCGTCGAAGAACGGGGTGTCGTCATCGGGCGCCGCGTCGAGCAGCGCGAGGGCCTCGAGTATGCGCGCGCGAGCGGCCGCGTTGTCGCCGCGATACCACGGCAGCGTCGCCGACGCGTGCGTCGCCACGGCCAGCAAGCGGTCATCTTCCAGGCGCCGCGCCAGCGCCAGCGCCTCGGCGACGAGCGCCTCGGCGTCGCCGCGATGGACGTACTGGGCGAGCAGGGCGTGCTGGTAGAGCGCCGCGGCCGTCGCCCGCTCGTCTCCGAGCAGCCGATAGGCGCTGACGGCGTCGCTGACGTGGCGCAGGAAGCCGTTGGGGTCGCCGAGGCGCAGCGACAGGCCGGCGCCCGCGAGCCGCGCCTCGACGCGCAGCGGCGTCTGCTCGGGCGCCGCGGCCAGTGTCGACTCCAGCCATCGGTTGCCCTCGGCGAAGTACCCTCGATCCAGCCAGAACCGCCACAGCCGCGTCGCCAGCCGCAGCGCCGCCTGGGGATCGCGGCGCAAGGCCCAGCCGAGACCGGCGCGGAGGTTGTCGTGCTCGATCTCGAGCACGTGAAGCGAGCGCCTCTGGCCAGCAGAGAGCGGGTCGTGCTCCTGGGCGAGCGCCAGGCACCAATCGAGGTGGCGTAGCGCGACGGTGTCGCGCTCGGCGGCGTCCTCAAGGCGCTCGGCGGCGTACTGGCGCACGGTGTCGAGCAGGCGAAAGCGCTCACCCTCCGCGACGACGAGCGACTTCACGACCAATCGGGCGAGCAGATCGACCACCCGCCGGGCGGCGATCGCGCCGCCGGCGCAGACCGCCTCGGCAGCCTCGAGCGTGAAGCCGCCGGCGAACACCGCGAGGCGACGGTAAAGGACGCGCTCCTCGCCGGTAAGCAGGTCGTGACTCCAGTCGATCGTGGCCCGCAGCGTCTGCTGGCGGGTCACCGCAGTGCGGCGGCCGGCGCCGAGCACGTCGAGGCTCTCGCCAAGGCGCGCGGCGATCTGGTCGAGCGACAGCGCGGCCGCGCGGGCCGCCGCGAGCTCGATGGCGAGCGGCATGCCGTCCAGACGCCGGCAGATCTCCTCCACGGCGCCGGCGGCGCCGTCGGCGCGATCGAAGCCCGGGCGCGCCGCGGCGGCGCGTTCGCAGAACAGCCGCTCGGCCTCGGCCAGCGAGGGCACCCGCCAGGCGACCTCGTCGGCGCAGCGCAGCGGCTCGCGGCTCGTGGCCAGGATGCGCACGCCGGGGCCTGCTCGCAGAACCTCCTCCGCCAGGCGGGCACATGCGTCGATCAGGTGCTCGCAGTTGTCGAGAACCATCAACGCCTCGCGGGTGGCCAAATGGGCGACCAATGCCTCCTGGGCGGAGCGGGATGCGGGGATCGGCACGCCGACCGCCAGTGCCGCCGCCTGGGCCACGAGCGCGGGGTCGCTGAGGCTCGCCAGGTCGACGAACCACGCGCCGTCGGGCAGGTCCGCTAGCGCGTCGGCGGCGGCCTCGAGCGCCAACCGCGTCTTTCCGCAGCCCCCGGGGCCGGTGAGCGTCACGAGCCGGGCGCGCCTCAGCAGGCGCGCGATGTCCGCGCGCTCGCGCTCACGGCCGACGAACGAGGTCAGCTGGCGCGGAAGGTTGCCGCCCCCCGCCGGCGCCGCGGCCGGAGTCGGCGCCAGCAGCTGCTGGTAGAGCGCGCGAGTCGCGGGGTCCGGCTCGGCCGCCAGCTCGGCGATGAGACTCTGGCGCAGAAGCTGGTACTGGGCCAGCGCCTGCTGGCGACGGCCGGTGCGCGCGTACAGGCGCATGAGCGCGCGGTGAGCGGGCTCCGAGAGCGGGTCGGCGACCAGCGCGCGCTGCAGGGCGACGACGGCGGCCGGCGCGTCGCCATGCAACTCGGCGAGCTCGAGGCACAACGCGGTGTGCAGCTCGGTGAGCGCAGCGCGCCGCGTATCCGCCCACGGCTCGTAGCGGTCCTCGGGCAGCAGCGCGCCGCCGTAAACGCTGAGCGCCCGCTCATAGGCGGCCGGGTGACGATCGGCTCGCGCGCGCGCCGCGGCAGCGTCGAAGGCATCAACGTCGACATGAGCGATGAGGACGACGGCGCCGTCTATCAGCGTCAGCGCGGCCGCGCCGTCGGCGCCCGCGGCGTCGAGCGCGCGGCGGGCGGCAAAGAGCGCCTGGTTCAGGTTGTTCGCGGCTGCGTCGGCGTCGCGCTCGGGCCACAGCAACTCAGCGAGGCGCTCGCGGTGCACGCGGCGGTCGGGCGCCAGCGCAAGGATCTTGACCAGCGCCTTGGCCTTGCGCAGCCGCCACGCGCCATCGGCGACGACGCTGTCGCCGACGGCGACCGAGAAACCGCCCAGCAGGCGGATGCGCGGCTCGCTTCTGTTGCTCGTGGCTCGCCCCTTCCGGACGAGCCTAACGCCAGTATCCGAGGCCGTCGAGCCCACCAGCGCTCGCCGAGGCCGCTCGAGGACCTCGACTGACGCGACGCCGCTGACGACGGACCGCCTCGGCCGCCTACGTGAACGAGGAAGCCTCGATACGAGGGCCAAGCGTCTAGCGGCGCGCAATCGGGCTCCTGCATCCGTGAACGGGCAGCAGCGATGCGCTGAGTGCTCGAATCCATGCATGTGAGCGGCGCGTCGACGGCCCGCGGTCAACGGCCGGGCACTTTCGCATTGCCTGGATGCGATGGCGCCGCCCGACCACGTTTGGCGACTGTCGCTGTCGTCCATCTCAGCAGCGAGGGGCTCGGGCCGGAAGGCGCCTCCCAACATCGAGGGCTTGTGCGCGTGCGCTGATATGGGCGAGGATCGTCCTCGGGTGGAATCGACGCCACTGCTGATAATCGGGGCCGGCCCGTATGGCCTCTCGACCGCTGCCTGCGCGAAGCGGATGGGGATCGACCCGATCGTGCTCGGCGAGCCGATGGGCTTCTGGAAGCACAACATGCCGGAGGGCATGCTGCTGCGATCGCCGGTCGACTGGCAGCTCGACCCGTTCGAGGTTCACACCTTCCGGGCCTATCTCCAGGAACGCGGTCTGTCCGGGCGTGACGTGGAGCCCATCCCGGTGAAGCGGTTCATCGACTACGGCGAGTGGTTCCTTAAAGCGTGTGCGCTGGACGTCCGGCCGACCCTTGTCGACGAGCTCCACGCGCGCGGGGACCGCCTCGAGGCGAGGCTGACGGATGGCGAGGTGATCGTCGCCGACAACGTGGTCGCCGCCCCGGGTATGGGGCAGTTCGCGAACGTGCCGGAGGAGGTGGTGCGCTCGCTTGACCCGGCACGGTACTCGCACACGTGCGCGCTGACCAGGTTCGAGGCGCTGAGCGGACGCCGGGTGCTGATCGTCGGCGGTCGCCAGAGCGCATACGAGTCTGCGGCGCTGATCAGCGAGCGCGTCCCGGTCGAGATTCACATCGTCCACGACCACGAGACGCCGACGTTCGCCCAATCCGACTGGTCGTTCGCGGACGGGCTGATCGAGGAGACGCTCAACACCCGCGGGTGGTTCCGCCATCTGCCGGCTGAGGAGCGTGACGCGATCTCCAAGCGCTTTTGGTCCGAGGGTCGGCTCAAGCTCGAGCCGTGGCTGGCGGGGCGCATCGACCGGAGCAACATCACCGACTGGCCGGTGACGCACGTCGTCGAGTACCGTCAGGAACCAACCGGAGAGATCGTCGCCGCACTGTCGAGCGAGCAGCGACTCAGCGTCGATCACGTGGTCCTGGCCACCGGGTATCGAGTGCGAGTCCCCGCGCTGCCCTACCTCGCTCGCACCCATCTGGCCGGCGACCTCCAGACGGTCGACGGCTGTCCCGTCCTGGACGGGAGCTTCCAGTCGAGCATCCCGGGCCTGTTCTTCACCGGGTTCATCGCCACGCGTGACTTCGGGCCGTTCTTCGGATTCGTGCGGGGCTGCCCAGCCGCCGCCAAGATCATCGTCTCGGAGGTCCAGGGCCGACTGGCAGCCCGCGCCCACGCCGAGCAGGCGAACGCCCACGCGCGCGAAATCGCCGAGGCGCCTCGCAGCCGCCCCAGCCCCCACCACGATCGACCCGGACCCGGCGCCGCGCGCGCAGCATGACATAGGCCAGAACGCGCCCGCCCTCGATCTCGGCGGACCGCCGACCCCACCCGACCCCTCGACGCGGAGTGGTTAGCTTCGCGGCAGAGCCCGAGGACGCACTCCAGCAGCAGTGGGCCTGGCGGCCCGTCTGCGTCGCCGTCCGCGGTTACCCGGGCCGGCGCCCCTGTCCGAGGCAGACGTCTTGTGGCCCGCGAAGGAAGCCCTAAAGCCCTCTTTCTCTGACCGCTCGCTGATCCCCCGGGAGAGTGGTTCAACGAGAGCGGCTAGGACAGAAACTGCCGCAGACTGCGGCTTCGCGCGCTTCTTGCGGCAGTTCAGACGACGCAAGCGCAAGACGACCCCTGGGGACGAGGGGCAGGTGCGCCGTGGGACTGTTCTTTTTCGGCCGAACGCAGCACTCTCCCGACGCCACGCCGGATGCGTCGCTCGCTCCTGAGATGGACGAGGACCAGGCGTGCCGGCTGACGCTCGGCGCGCTTCTGCTCTCGATGAGACCGCGCTCCGCGCCGTCCTCGCCTGGAGCCGGCTGCACGGCTTCGTCAGCCCCGAGCTCGCCGGCAACTTCGCCTCGATGGGCTCGACCCCGACCAGCTCTTCGCCGTGGAGATCGCGGCGGTGGCCGTCTGAGCGGCCCCCGGCTAGGCGTCGGCGCCGCGCACCGTCCCGCCGCGCGCCTCGAACGGCGCGGGGCGCACCTCCGCCCAGCCCGCGGCCTCGGCCTCCAGGCGCTCGAGCACCGCCGCGGTGTCCGCCGCGCGGGTCCACACGAGCACGGTCGGCCCGGCGCCCGAGATCGTCGCGCCCAGCGCGCCCAGCCGCGGCGCGCGCTCGACCAGCTCCATCGAGCGCGGGTACAGCGACGCGCGGCGCGGCTGGTGGATGCGGTCGGCGAGCCCGCGGGCGACGAGGTCGAGGTCGCCGCACGCGAGCCCGAGCACGAGCAGGCCCGCGTGGGCGACGTTGAACACCGCGTCGGCCATGGGGATCTCCTCCGGCAGCGCCGCGCGGGCCTTGGCGGTGCGCACCGCGCGGCCGGGGACGACGAGCACCCCCTCGAGCCCGTCGGGCGGCTCGAAGCGCGTGGCGACGCCGTCGGCGCACAACGTGAAGCCGCCGAGCAGCGCGGCCGCGACGTTGTCCGGGTGCCCCTCGAGCTCGATGGCGGGCGCGAGCAGGTCCTCCTCCCCCGCCCCCAGCGAATCGGCCGCCAGCAGGCCCGCCACGATCGCCGCCGCGCTCGTCCCCAGGCCGCCCGAGAGCGGGATCTCCGAGCGGATGTGGAACTCGACGTCGTCGGCCGGATGCAGGCGCTCGAACGCCCGCACGCACAGGTTGCGGCGGTCGCGGGCGATCGGCAGGTCGGTGTGCACCGCGAAGCGCCCGCTCTCGACCACCTCGAGCTCGACGTGCAGCCCGAGCGCGCACCCGAGCACGTCGAAGCCCGGCCCCAGGTTCGCCGAGGAGGCGGGGACGCGGACCAGCCGGCGGCGCATCGCTCAGCCGAGGACGGCCGACTCGACGGCCGCGAGCTCCGGCTCGCAGGGCACCACCGAGCCGGCGTTGGAGAGCGCGGTCTGCGGGTCCTTGAGCCCGTGGCCGGTGAGCACGCACACGACGCGCTCCGCGCCCTCGGCGCCGGTGGCCAGCAGCCCCGCCACGCCCGCTGCGGAGGCCGGCTCGCAGAACACGCCCTCCTCGCGGGCCAGCAGCCGGTAGGCGTCGATGATCTGGCGGTCGCTGACGGCGCGCACCGCGCCGCCGGACGCCGTCATCGCCGCCATCGCCTCCTCCCAGCGCGCGGGGTTGCCGATGCGGATCGCGCTCGCCACCGTCTCGGGCGCGTCCACCGGCGCCCCGTGCACGAGCGGCGCGGCCCCGGCGGCCTGCCAGCCGAGCATCCGCACCCCCCGCGCGCCGGCCTCGCAGAAGCCCTTCCAGTAGGCGGTGATGTTGCCGGCGTTGCCGACGGGGATGCACAGCGCGTCGAGCTCGGAGAGCTCGTCGAGCAGCTCGAAGGCGGCCGTCTTCTGGCCCTCGAGCCGGAACGAGTTGACGGAGTTCACGAGCGCGATCGGATGGCGCTGGGCGAGCTCGCGCACGAGCCGCAGGGCGTCGTCGAAGTTGCCGCGCAGCGCGACCACGCGCGCGCCGTGCATCAGCGCCTGCGCGAGCTTGCCGGTCGCGATCTTGCCCTCGGGAACGATCACCGCGCCGGTCAGCCCGGCGCGCGCGGCGTAGGCGGCCGCGCTCGCCGCCGTGTTCCCGGTCGAGGCGCAGATCACCGCCTCGGCGCGCTCGCGCACCGCGGCCGACACCGCGCACGTCATGCCGCGGTCCTTGAACGACCCCGTCGGGTTGGCGCCCTCGATCTTCAGCCACACCTCGGCCCCGACGCGCTCGGACACGCGCTCGGCCAGCACGAGCGGCGTCGAGCCCTCGTGCAGCGACACGACCGGGTCCCCGGGCGCGAACGGCAGCCGGTCGCGGTAGCGCTCGATGAGGGCGCCGTGGCTCAGGTGAACTCCTCGTCGATCACCCGGATCGCGCGCGGCGGCGCGCGCATGAAGTCGAGCTGGGCGATCAGCTGTACCGCCGCGAAGAAGCGCGACTCGAGCAGCGGGTGCAGGACCATCACGAGGCGCGCGTTGTCGCCGAGGCCGCGCTGCACCACCGACTTGATCGAGGCGCCCTGCATCCCCAGCAGCTCGGCGATCTGCGCCAGCACGCCCGGCCGGTCGGCGACCTCCATGTGCAGGTAGAACGCGGACACGACGTCCTCGACGACCTCCAGGCGCGCGGTGGTCTCCGGCGTGGAGGCGGGCGGGATCATCGCCGAGATCACGTCGCCGAGGACCGCGCTGGCCGTCTGTGCGCCGCCGGCGCCCGGGCCGGACATCGTGATCTCGGTGATCGCCTCGGACTCCACCGTGACCGCGTTGAACGGCCCGTTGACCGAGGCGAGCGGGTGGCCGGCGTAGAGGAAGGCCGGGTGGACGCGGACGCTGATTCCGCCGTCGACGCGCTCGGCGGTGCCGATCAGCTTGAGGCCGAGGCCGAGGTCGCGGGCGTAGGCCATGTCGTCGGCGGTGAGGTGCTCGATGCCCTCGTAGACCACCTGGTCGAGGTGCACCGGGGTCGAGAACGCGAGCCGGGCGAGGATCGCCATCTTGGCGGCGGCGTCCTTGCCGGTGACGTCGTCGGTGGGATCGGCCTCCGCGTAGCCGAGCTCCTGGGCGCGCCCGAGGGCCTCCGCGTAGGTGACCCCCCGGTCGGCCATCTCGGTGAGGATGAAGTTGGTGGTGCCGTTGACGATCCCGTGGATGCGCTCGACGTGCGCCGCGGCGAGCGTCTCCTGCAGCACGCGGATCACCGGCACCACGCCGGCCACGGCGCCCTCGAAGCGCAACTGCACGCCGCGCTCGCGCGCCGCCGCCCACAGCTCCTCGCCGTGCTGGGACAGCAGCAGCTTGTTGGCCGACACCACGTGGCGCCCGGCGCGCATCGCCCGCAGCACGTAGTCGCGCGCGGGGTCGACGCCGCCCATCAGCTCCACGATCAGGTCGGAGCGCTCGAGGATGTCGTCGAAGTCGCCGCGCGAGCGCGTCAGCACCCCGGAGAGCTCGGGGCGCAGCCCGGTGATCGCCTCGACGTGGGCGGCCCGCTCCGGCAGCAGCCGCGCGAACGCGGAGCCGACGGTGCCGTGGCCGAGGAGGCCGACGCGGAAGGGCTCAGACGTCCCGGGCATGCAGGTCCTCCACGGTCTCGCGGCGCACGACCACGCGGGCGCTGCCGCCCGCGCACAGGATCACCGGCGGCCGGGGGACGCCGTTGTAGTTGTTGGCCAGCGCGTGCCCGTAGGCGCCCGTGACGGGCGTGACCACGACGTCGCCGGGGCGGGGCTCGCGGAGCGCCACGCCGGTCGCCAGCACGTCGCCGGACTCGCAGTGCTTGCCCACCAGGCGGTATAGGGTCCCGCCCCCGGGCTCGCCGTCGCCGGTGAAGCGATCGGCGACCTCGGCCTCGTACGGCGCGCCGTAGAGCATCGGGCGCAGGTTGTCGGACATCCCGCCGTCCACCGCCACGATGTCGCGCTTGACCGACTCGACGCCGTAGAGCGTGACGCCGGCGCCGGCCACGAGCGCGCGGCCCGGCTCGAGCGCGAGGTGCGCGTGGCGCGCCCCGAGCAGCTCATGCGCCGCGCCGACCACCGCCTGGACCCACGCCGCCGCGGCGGGCGCGCGCTGCGCGGTCGTGTAGGCGACCCCGAGCCCGCCGCCGAGGTCGTACGCGTCGAAGTCGCCGAGCGAGGCGAGCGCGGCGATCGCCGCGCGGTAGGCGTCGAGGTCGAAGAGCTGGGAGCCGATGTGCATGTGCAGCCCGCGCAGCTCCACGCCGGCGAGCGCGCGCAGCCGCGCGATCGCCTCGGGCGCCTCGTGCAGCGCGAAGCCGAACTTGGAGCCCGCGTGCCCGGTGACGACCGCCGCGTGGGTGTCGGCCTCCACCCCGGGCGTGACGCGGACCATCGCCCGCTGGCGGGCGCTCGGCTCGAGGATGTCCGCGAGCCGGTCGATCTCGTCGAAGTTGTCGACCACGAGCGTCGCGTCGCCCAGGGCGGCGACGGCCTCGAGCTCGGCCACCGACTTGGCGTTGCCGTGCACGTAGATGCGCTCTGGGACGTGGCCGGCGCGCAGCGCGAGGTGGAGCTCCCCCGCGGACGCGACGTCGACCGCCAGGCCCTCCTCGGCGAAGATCGCGAGCACCGCGGTGCAGGGCAGCGCCTTGGAGGCGTAGACCACGTCGCCGCGCAGGCCGTGCGCGGCGGCCAGCGCACCGCCCAGTTCCCGGGCGCGGGAGCGCAGGTCGTCCTCGGCCATCACGTAGGCGGGGGTGCCGAACTCGCGCGCGAGCTCGACCGCGTCGCAGCCGCCGATCACCAGGCGGCCGTCGCGCACCTCGGAGGCGTCGGGGTAGACGCTGGTCGTGGCGGCGGCCATGTCGGCGCCGGATTATGAAGGTGCCGGCCGCTACGGTTGCCGACCATGGGCGCACCCCCGGTGCAGGAAGGCGTCCGCGACGGCCTGGCCTACTCGCTGTTCCTGCCGGTGGGCGACCCCGTCGCCGGGCTCGTGATCGTCCACGGCGCCGGCTCGCGCAAGGAGAACCACCACGACTTCGCCGAGGCGGCGCGCGCGGCCGGCTTCGCCGCCGTGTGCTTCGACCAGCGTGGCCACGGCGCGAGCGAGGGCGCGCTCGACGGGCGCGTGCTCGAGGACGTCGCGACCGTGGCGGGCGTGCTGCCGGAGGGCCCGGTTGCGGTGCGCGGGTCGAGCCTCGGCGGCTACGTGGCGATCCTCGCGGCGGAGCGGATGGGCGCGTTCGCGGCCGTCGCCGTCTGCCCGGCCTCGGCCGCCCAGCTCGCGCGCGGCCTGCGGCGCGGCGACTACGGCTTCCGCGCCGACGTCCCCGCGCTCGAGGCCTTCCTCGCCGCGCACGAGCTCGAGCCGCGTGTCGCGCGCTCGCCGGTCCCGCTGCTCCTCCTGCACGCCGAGGGCGACGAGCAGGTCCCGGTCGCGCACTCGATCGCGCTGGCCGCCGCCTCGCCCGCCCCCGGGACGGAGCTGGTGGTCGTGCCGGACGGCCATCACCGCTCGGTCCAGCACGACCCGGAGCTGCAGGCGCGGGCGCTCGCCTGGCTTCAGGCCCGCTGGCGGGCGGGCGGGCGCCGCGTCGACTCGGCCGACTCGGGCCGCGTGTAGAGCAGCGCGAGCCACGCCGCGCCGGCGACGACCATCACGATCGAGATCAGCTGCGGTTGGGTGAGCCCGAGCAGCACGTCCTCGTTGCGGCGGATGAACTCGACCATGAAGCGCTCGAGGCCGGCGAGGACGAGGTAGAGCGCGAAGAGGCCGCCGGGCCGCAGGCGGTCCCGCAGCCGCCACAGCACCGCGGCGACCAGCAGCATCACGATCGTCTCGTAGACCGGCGTCGGGTGGACCTTCTCGGTGGTCGGGACCGTGCCGTCGGGATAGGCCATCGCCCACGGCCCGTTCCACGGGATCCCGTAGTCGCCGTCGCCCGCGAGCTGGCAGCCGATGCGCCCGATGGCATAGCCGGCCGCCAGCGGCGCGGCGCACATGTCGATCAGCGTCAGGTTGAGGAACTGCTTGCGCCACGCCCACAGGAGCACGCCGACGGCGCCGCCCAGCGCGCCGCCGTACCAGACGAGCCCGCTGCCCGAGAACAGGCTGCCGAGCACGTCGTCGGAGGCGGTGTCCCAGTTCTCGGCCAGCCACCACAGGCGGGCGCCGACGATCCCGCCGATCAGGGCGACGAAGATCATCTCGTACGCCCAGTCGACGGGCTTGCCGAGCTCCTTGAAGCGCAGGCCGAGCAGGACCCCGGCGGCCACGAAGCCGAGGCCCATCATCAGCCCGAAGGTCTGCAGGGTGAGGCCGAAGACGTGGAGCTCGGGCTGCACTGCCTGTGAGGGTACCTCCCTACATCAGCGCGATCTGGCGGAACGACCACGCCGGCTCCACCGGGTGGCCGGCGGCGGCGCGCGCCTCGAGGTCGAGCAGCGCCTGCTTGCGGTGCAGCCCGCCGCCGTAGCCGGTCAGGGAGCCGTCGGCGCCGATCGCGCGGTGACACGGCACGATGATCGGGACCGGCGTCCGCCCGACGGCGGCGCCCACCGCGCGCACGCGGTCGGGGCGGCCGGCCGCGGCGGCGAGCTGCGTGTAGCTGAGCGTGGAGCCGTAGGGGATGCGGGCGAGCGCTTCCCACACCGCCCGCTGGAACGGCGTGCCGCCGAGGTCGAGCGCGAGCTCGAAGGCGTGGCGCTCGCCCGCGAAGTACTGCTCGAGCTGGCCCACGGCCTCGGCGAGCGGCCGCGGGTCGTGCGCGTCCTCGTCGAGCCGGCCGGCGTGGCCGGGGAAGTGAAGCGCGGTCAGGCCCTGGGCCCCGCCGCACAGGGTCAGCGGGCCGAGGGGGCTCTCGTAGATGGTCCAGGCGTTCATGGTCCGTACAACGCGGGAGGGCGCGCGCGTGTGAGGTGCGCGCCGGCGGGCTACAGGTAGCCTGCCGGGTTCACCGGCGACCCGTTGACGCGCGTCTCGAAGTGCAGGTGGTCGCCGAAGCAGTGGCCGGTGCAGCCGACCCGGCCGATCACCTGGCCCTTGGAGACGCTCGCGCCGTTGGACGTCGAGTAGCTCGACTGGTGGGCGTAGCAGGTGGACAGCGACGCGTTGTGCTGGATGCACGTGTAGTTGCCGTAGCCGCCGGTCCAGCCGAGCAGGACGACCTTGCCCGAGTCGGCGGCGCGGATCGGCGTGCCGGCCGACGCCCCGATGTCGACGCCCGCGTGCAGGCGGCCCCAGCGCTGGCCGAACGGCGAGACGATCGGGCCGTTGACCGGCCAGATGAGGCTCCCGGAGCCCTGCTTGACCGGCCCGCCGCCGCCGGCGGCGCGCTGCAGCGCGGCCTGGACCTTGGCCTGCTCCTTCTCGAGCGCCTTGAGGTCGCCCTCGAGGTGCTGGCGGGTGTCGCGCGTCGAGGCGAGCGCGTCGCTCTTGGTCGCGCGCGCGTCCGCGAAGCTCGCCCGGCGGTCGACGAGCTGGCCCTTGATCGCGGCGACCTCGTTGCGGCGGCGCTCGACCGCGAGCGTGACCTTCTGCTGGCGGTCCTCGAGGCGGGCGAGGCGCTTGGCGGTCGCGACGGCGTCCGCCTTGGCCTCCTTGATGATCGTCAGGATGCGGGTGTCCTGGCGGGAGACCCGGCGCATGAACTCGGTGCGCTCGAGGAGGTCCGCGAAGCCCTGTGACTCGAGCACGACCGTGACCATGTCCGGCCGGTCGGCCTTGTACATCTCGACCAGGCGGGTGGCGAGCGTCACCCGCGCCTCCAGGAGGCGCGCGCGCAGCCGCTGCAGGCGCTCGCGCTCCTCGCGCAGCCGGCGCTGCAGGCGCTCGAGCTCGGCGCGCTTGTCGGCCAGGTCGGCCTCGATGCGGGCCTGGCGGGCCTGCAGGGTGTCGATGTCGCCCTGGAGGGTCTTGATCCGGTGCGAGTAGGACGCGATGTCGCTGGACAGCACGCGCTCGCGGCCCTTCTTCTTCTCGATCGCGCCGCGCTTGGCCTCGATCCTGTCCTGCAGGTTGGCGGCGCGGCCCTGGGGCGATCCGCTCGAGGCGATGGGCAGCACGGCCCACAGCGCGAGCGGGATCGCCACGACCGCGGCGAGGAGACCCAGACGGCGCATGCCGCGCGCCATCGTATGACCCCGTCCGGCCGGCGTCCTCGAAACCCGCCCGCTTATGGAGCGTGAAAGCGATCCTGCAGGAAATGCGGCGGTTTTGTGCCGCCGAGGCGCCCGCCGCGGCCCCGCGCCCCCGCGAGTTCGGCGGTTCCTAAAAGGTCCATCAAGGCTGGTCTGCGTCTGACACCATAAGTGGTGACCATGCCCAGACCCACCTCCTTCGGCAAGGACACCGGACTTCAGGTCCGGATGGCCCTTACCCTCCTTTTGCTCGGCGCCGTTTACGTCGTCCTCGTCGGCGTCCTGTTCGCGGCAGGCGCCAATGCCGGGCTCATCGCGATCATCGCGGTCGGCCTCGCCGCGTTCCAGCTGTTCGGCTCCGACAAGCTCGCGCTCGCCGCCATGGGCGCGCGCAAGGTGTCGCCGCAGGAGGCGCCGGAGCTGCACGCGATGATCGAGCGCCTGTGCGTGCAGGCGGACCTGCCCAAGCCGGCCGTCGCGATCGCCGACACGGCGATGCCCAACGCGTTCGCGCTCGGGCGCTCGCCGAAGCACGCCACGGTGTGCGCGACCACCGGGATCATGCAGCTGCTCTCCCCCGCGGAGCTCGAGGGGGTCATGGCGCACGAGCTCTCCCACGTCGCCAACCGCGACGTGGCGGTGATGACGCTCGCCGGCTTCTTCGCCACGATCGCCGCCTACATCGTCCAGTTCGGGGCGTTCTTCGGCGGCGGCTCGTCCGACGACGACGACAACCCGAGCTTCCTGGTGGTGTTCCTCGTCTCGCTCGTGGTCTACGTGGTCTCGTTCTTCCTCATGCAGGCGCTGTCGCGCTACCGCGAGTTCGCGGCCGACCGCGGCGCCGCGCTGGTGACCGGGCGCCCGAGCGCGCTGGCCTCCGCGCTGGTGAAGATCGACAGCGGCATGCACCGCATCCCGGAGCGCGACCTGCGGGCCTCGGGCGAGCTGTCGGCCTTCTACTTCTTCCCGCCGGGCGCGGGCAAGAAGCTCGGCGCGCTGTTCTCGACCCACCCGCCGATGGAGAAGCGGCTCGCCGCCCTCCAGCGCCTCGAGGCGCAGCTGCAGGGCACGGCGTAGTCTTCGCCCCCTCGTGGGCCTCTTCGACATCCTCACCGGCAGGCGCAAGCTCAAGCAGCCCGCGCCCGACCGCCTGTTCGCGATGACGACGGCGGAGGTGACGATGTCGACGTCGCTGAACCTGCACAGCTCGGGCAAGGCGGCGATCGTCTTCCAGCCGCTGGCGACCGCCGACTTCGACGGGATCGTGAGCGAGATGGAGGAGGTCCTGCAGGGCACCGGCTCCGAGTTCGGCACGACGATCGAGAAGAGCGACGACACCTTCGGCTACCGCTGGATGGTGCTCGGCGACGACGAGTTCGAGGACCTCGCGGTCGGCGTCAACGCGGTCTCCACGGCGCTCGAGGCGGGCGGCTACGGCGAGCGCATCCTCTGCGCGGTGTTCGCCTTCCGCGACGAGCGCGGCAAGCCGCTCTACTGGATCTACAACTACAAGCGCGGCGCGTTCTACCCGTTCGTGCCGGCCGGCGGCGAGCAGCAGCGCGATACCGAGCGCGAGCTGCGCCTCAAGGCCCAGATCGGCGCCGAGCTCCCGATCGAGGCCGAGCTCGAGCGCTGGTTCCCCCTCTGGGGGATCCCGATCTAGTCAGCGCCCCCGGAAACGCGCCACGCCTCTCGCGCCGTATTTACGGGGACGACCACTAGTCAGCCGCTCTGGCAGAACCCGGTGCGGTCCGCCGTGAGGCAGAGCAGGCCGCGCAGCGTCGCCCCGTCGGGGTCGAGCACGATCAGCCGGCGGTCGCCGTCGCGGTCCAGCCGGGCGACGGCGTCGGCCATCGGGGCGTCGAGCTCGACGGTGATCACGTCGCGGCTGGCGAACTCGTCCGCGCGCTGCACGTCCGAAGCGCCGGCGGGGAGGTCGTCGCGCTCCACCGCGCCCGCGAAGCGGTCCCCGTCGACCAGCAGGGCGGTGAGCACGCTCGGGTTGGCGAACATGGCGCGCAGGTCGGCGACGCTCGCGTCGGCCGGCAGCGTCTTGGGCCGGCTCACCATCACGTCGCGCACGCGCTCGGCGTCGGCGACGCTGACCTTGGGGTTCGCGCACTCGTCGGCGGACATGCGCTCACGATACGCCATCTGGAGCGGCGCTCAGTCGGGGATCAGGCCCTCCCCGGTGAACTCGCCCCGCGCCTCCTCGAAGGTGAGGTCGGGCGGCGGCAGGATCACGTCGGAGCCCTCGAGGTCGCCGTCCTCGAGCCGGTGCCCGTCGCGGCGCACGAGCTCGAGCATCTGCTCGAAGGACTCGTGGAAGCGGTCCTCGTCGTCGGCCTCGACCGCCGCGACGGCCGCGTTGTCGAGGTCGTTGAGGCGCTGGGCGTCCTCGTCGGGCAGGCGGTACTGGTTCTCGGTCGAGATCCGGACGATCACGCCGGGCGCTCCCGCGGCTCCTCTCCCTCGGCAGCCGGCTCCCCGGCGCCCAGCGCGGGCGAGTCGCCCGAGCCCTCGCCGAGCTCCGCCTTGAGCTTCTCGAGGTCGCTGTCGACCGCCGACTGCGAGGTCAGCTCGTGGAGCTGGCGGTCGATGTCGTCCTGCCCGCCTCCGCCGAGCGAGAGGCTGTCGTCGAACGCGCCGGCCGCCTCGAGCTCGTCCATGGCGCTCGCGCGGGCCCGCATGTTCTCGGTCTTGTCCACCGCGCGCTGCATGGCGAGGCCGACGTCGGCCATCTCCTCGCCGACGCCCGTGGCGGCCTCGGAGATCTTCACCTGCGCCTCGGCGGCCGAGTACTGCGCCTTGATGACCTCCTTCTTGGTGCGGAACTGCTCGAGCTTGGTGCGCAGCTGGCGCTCCTTCTCGATCAGGCCCTCCTGCTGCTGCTCGAGCTCCGTGACCTGCTGGTCGAGCGACTGCAGCTCGCCCTGGGCGAACTGCTTGCGCTCGAGCGCGGTGCGGGCGAGCGGCTCGTTGCCCTGCGAGAGGGCCTGGCGCGCCTGCGTGTCGAGCTTGACGACCTGCTGCTCGAGCTTCTGCTGCTGGAGCTGGAGGCGCTTCTTGGAGGTCACCACGTCGGCGATGCCCTTCTTGACGTTCTGCAGCAGCTCCATCTGCTTCTGGTAGCTGTACTCGATCGTCTCGGACGGATCCTCCGCCCGATCGAGCATCTTCGAGATCTTCGCCTTGATGACGGTTGACATGCGTCCGGCTACGCCGGCCACGGCGGGCCTCCTTGTGGTCGACTGGGGCTCACCGTCAAGGGTATACGTCGGGCACCGCCCGGCCGCGCGGATTCGCGCGCCGCGGCGCCGGGGGGGCTAGAAGCCGAGCGGGTGGCGCTTGGCGAAGCCGCTCGTGGGACGACCCGTCGGCCGCCAGCGCGGCCCGCGCTCGGTTGCCGAGCGGGCGATCCGGCGGCGGGTGGTGCGCCGCGAGATGACGCCGGCGGAGCTCGTGTCGAGCCGGAGCCCGGCCAACACCACGTACGCATGCCCGGGATTGGTGTAGACCGTGATCCACGCGCCCTTGCCGCTCTCGCCCCAGCGCATGAAGCTGCCGGAGTCCAGCGGGCGCTCGAGGAGCCCCGCCGCGTGGAGGGCGAAGGAGACGGTGCCCGAGCAGTCGTAGCCGTCGTCCTCGAAGTCGCCGTGGCCGCCTCCGTACTTGTACGGCAGCTCCTGCAGCGTGTTGGCGGCCCAGATCGCCTGCTGGACCTGCGGCGGCGCGTTCAGCGGGGCGGCGGCCAGGCCGTCGGGCTGCAGCACGGCCTTGTCGCCCGGCACCGTCGGGCCGGTGTACTGACCGGGGGCGACGGGCGCCGGCGGCGCGGGCTCGGGGACGTAGGCGGCGCCACCGGTCGAGGGGCCCGACTGGGCGGCGGCCAGCGACGGGACCGCGGCAGAACAGCACACGACAAGCACGCAGACAGCGAACGCCCGCTTGGACACCTTCGACCTCTTTCGTCGGCCTGCGGGGTTAGCTGACGGGCTGGCGCTGAAAGAGCCTGCGCCTCACGTCGCTCGCACGACGTGATTCGCCCCGAACGTCCTGGGTCCCCCGCTCCCCGGCTTCCTGGCCCGGGGATTCGGCATGTGGATCGCGGCAACCTACACGAGTCCGCCGCGCTTTGTAGGTCAGCGGATACCCCGAAACGGCCATGTCTGACGCCGTCGTCAGGCGACCCTGACACTTGGCGCATTCCCGCTCATCGACCCCATCGGTGAATCCCGGTGGGAGGTCCTCCAGCGGGACTCCGCGCCCCACCGGCGGACACCGGTGAGACGCGCGCTAGCGTTAGGGAGCGTGCCGTTTTCCACGCCACGCCTGCCCGCGGCGCTGCTCGCCGTCGCGCTGCTGATCGCCGGCTGCGGCGGGGGCGGGCGGCGGCGGTGGTCCCGGGGGCGGCGACGGCGGCACGCCCGCGCTGGGCCAGGACGGCGGCGAGTCCGGCGCTGCCGGGGCGCTCGGCTTCCCGGCCTTCGCCACCAAGAACACCACGCGCGTGGGCGGGGCCGATCCCGTCGCGGACGCGGCGGGCGTCGCGCGCGCCGTCTATCCGGCGCGCTCGCGCGACACGCGGCCGCCGGCCGTCACGCTGGTCGACCGCGACGACTGGCGCACGGCGATCTCCGCCGCCCAGCTGATGGCGGACCCGATCCGCGCGCCGGTCCTCTTCTCCGAGGGCGACGAGCTGCCCGAGGCCACCGACGCGGCGCTCGAGGCGCTCGGGCCCCCGGGCGCGCCGCAGGCGGGCGGCGCGCAGGTCCTGCGCATGGGCGCCGCCCCGGCGCCGGACGGCCTCAAGGCCACCGACGTCAAGGGCGCGGACTTCGCCGCGCTGGCCCGCGGCATCGACCGGCTCGCCACCAGCGCGGCGGGCACGCCGAGCGAGGCCGTCATCGTCGCCCCCGCCGACGCGCCCGCGTTCGCGATGCCCGCGGCCGGCTGGGCGGCGAAGTCGGGCGACCCGGTGCTGTGGGCCGGGCGCGACAGCCTGCCGCCGGATACGCGCGCGGCGATCGAGTCCCACCAGCGCCCGCGCATCTACGTGCTCGGGCCGCCGTCGGCGATCTCCGAGAACGTCGAGCGCGAGCTGTCGCGGCTCGGCCGGACCACCCGGATCGAGGGCCGCGACCCCGTGGAGAACGCGATCGCGTTCGCCCGCTTCAGCGACGGGCGGTTCGGCTGGAACGTGGTCGACCCCGGCCACGGGCTCGTGTTCGCCTCCACCGGGCGCACGGCCGAGGCGGCGGCCGCCGCGCCGCTCTCGGCGTCCGGGGCCTACGGCCCGCTGCTGCTGCTGCCCGACGCCAACACGCTCCCGGAGAGCCTGCAGAACTACCTGCTCGACATCCAGCCCGGCTACCGGACCGACCCGGTGCGCGGCGTTTACAATCACGGCTGGTTGATGGGCGACGAGCAGGCGATCTCCCTGGACGTCCAGGCGCGCATCGACACCCTGCTGGAGATCCAAGCCGTCGACGAGGAACGCTGACCCATGGCCGAAGACGAGCAGCCCGAGCGCCTGCGGCCCGACCGTCCCGTCACCGTGGACGACGTGCGCCAGCTGATGGGCGCGTCCACCCCGCACTTCGCGCTGCAGCTGCGCAACCGGATCCGCAACCTCATCGCGGGCCTGCCCGACGAGGACCCGGCGCGGATCGAGGGCGAGCGCGAGATCGCCCGCCTCGAGCGCATCGCGTTCACGGGCGAGACGCGCGGCGAGCAGGAGCAGGAGGGCCAGCGCGCGCTGCCCTCCAACCACCCGGACGCGCCGACGCGGTACGTGCCCGAAGGCGCGCGCGAGTAGGCGAGGCTCAGCCGCGCGGCCGCCGGCCGGTGATGCTGCCGCGCCGCGGCAGCCGCCCGGGCCGGCGCGCCCGCACGTCGCGCGGCGCCCGGTGGGCCGCGTGCGGCGGACCGTCGTGCTGCGCGCTCGCGAGCAGCTGGGCGAGCATCACCCACAGCAGGACGCCGCGCGCGAGCTCGGCATGCGGCCCGGTCCCGGCCTGTGCGCGGAGCGCCAGGAGGAGGACGGAGCGCGGATCGCTCGGCACGCCTACATCGTGCCATGCCCGCCGGAGCCCGACCGGCCCCGCGCGTACCCTCATCGGACGATGAGCGACGCGCCCGACCGCCCCACGGGCATCCCCGGCAGCGAGCTGGCCGGGCCGTGGCCGGTCGGCCAGTACGCCGCCCGCCTGCGCGGGCGCCTGCGCGAGTTCGCGCGCGTGCAGATCTTCGGCGAGGTGTTCGGCCTCAAGGTGGGGCGCGCGAAGGTCTACTTCGAGCTGCGCGACGCCGCCGGCGCGCTCCCGTGCTCGATGTGGCGGACCGACTGGGAGGCGCTCGGCATCGAGTCCCTCGCCGACGGGGCGCGGGTCGTCGTCGCCGGGGGCTGCGACCTCTACGTCGGCTCGCGCACCTCCTCCCCCTCGTTCTCCTTCGCGGTCACCGACCTGCACGTGGCCGGCGAGGGCGACCTGCTCGCCCAGCTCGAGCGCCTGCGGCGCACCCTGCATGCCGAGGGCCTCTTCGAGCGCCAGCGCGCGCTGGCGCTCCCGCGCCTGCCGCGCTGCATCGGGGTGGTGACCGGCGAGCACGGCAAGGCCCGCGACGACGTCCTCGCCGGGTTGCGCCGGCGCGGCTGGGAGGGCCGCCTCGTGTGGGCCTTCGCACCGGTCCAGGACCGCCGCGCCGCGCCCGCCATCACCCGCGCGCTCCAGGACCTCGCCGCCCACGACGAGGTCGAGGTGATCGTCGTCGCCCGCGGCGGCGGGTCCCTCGCCGACCTGTTCGCGTTCTGCGACGAGACGCTGTGCCGCACCGTCGCGCTGCTGCGGGTCCCCGTCGTCGCCTCGGTCGGCCACCACACCGACCGGACGCTGATCGACGACGTCGCCGCCGTGAGCTGCTCCACCCCCACCCACGCCGCCGAGGCCGCCGTCCCGGTCGACTGCGGCGAGGCCCGCGTCGCCCTCCACGCCGCCGCGGCTCGGCTCGAGCGCCACAGCCGCCGCGCCATCCTCGAGCGCGCCCGCACCCTCGCCCGCCTCTCCCGCGCACCGGCCGACCACGTCGCGCGCCACCGGGCCCGCCTGCACCAGCACCTCCGCGAGCTGCGCGCCAGCGCCCGCCGCGGCCTCGCCACCGGCCGCCGAGAGGCCGAGGCCAACGCCCGAGTTCTCGAGCGCCGCGCAACCACGGCCGGCGCCACGGTCACCCGAGCGCGCGCCCGCACCGACGCGTCCGCGCTCGAGGGACGAGCCAAGGCACAACTCGCCCGCCGAACAAAGGACCTCGAACGCCTCACGCTCGCCCTCGCGGCGCACGACCCCCAGCGCACGCTCGAGCGAGGCTACGCGCTCATCGAAGACCCAACCCAAGAGCCGGTTACCACGGCAGAGGCGGCACGCAAGCAGCCCAAGCTCACCATCCGCATGCACGACGGCAGAGTCGAGGTGCAGACGAAGGTGGAGCGGCCAAGCGCGGACCGGCCCAAGCTGTTCGACGCCTGAGCCCAGCCCACCCGGGCACGGCGCGAGGCACCCGCCCGCGGAGCTCCCGGTCCGCCGACGGAGTCGGCTGGACCGGCCGCGGGCGGGTGCCTCGGCGCCGGGGCCGCGAAGAGAGCGACGTCCGTCCGCGGCCGCACCTATCGTTAAGAGACGTGATCGAGGACACCGAGCTCACCTACGAATCCGCCACCGCCCGCATCGAGTCCATCATCAAGCGCCTGGACTCCGGTGACGCCGGCCTGCGCGAGACCCTCGAGCTCTGCCAGGAGGGCCGCCGTCTGGTCGAGTTCTGCGCCGCCGAGCTCGACGCCGTCGGCCGCGGGCTCGAGGAGCTCCGCCTCGACGAGCTGGTCGCCCGTCTCGAAGCAGGCCGCAACGGCAGCGGCAACGGCGGCCCGCCGGCCGAGCAGCCGGGCTAGGCGCCGACGCGCACGACGGTCCGCCCCCGCACCTCACCGCGGAGGATCGCGTCGAGCGTGGGCTCGAGCTCGTCGAGTCCGATCTCCGCGGTCATCCCGTCGAGGTCCGCCGGGCGCAGGTCGCCGGCGACGCGCTCCCAGATCCTCGTGCGCAGCTCGATCGGCGTGTGCACGGAGTCGATCCCCAGCAGGCTGACGCCGCGCAGGATGAAGGGGTGCACGGTGGTCGGGAGGTCGACCCCGGCGGTGAGCCCGCAGGCAGCGACGGCCCCGCCGTAGCGCAGCGAGCGGATCACGTGCGCGAGCGGCGCCCCGCCCACGCTGTCGACCGCCGCGGCCCAGCGGGACTTCTCCAGCGGGCGGGCCTTCTCGGGCGTCAGCTCGTCGCGGCTGATCACCTCGGCGGCGCCCAGCCCGCGCAGGTAGGACTCCTCGTCCTTGCCGGTCGAGGCCACCACCTCGTAGCCGCGCCCGGCGAGCATCGCCACGGCGCTCGAGCCCACGCCGCCGGTCGCCCCGGTCACGAGCACCGGCCCGTCGCCGGGCTCGATCCCGTGGTGCTCGAGCGAGTGCACCGAGAGCGCGGCCGTGTAGCCCGCCGTGCCGACGGACATCGCCTCGCGGGCGCTCAGGCCCGCGGGCAGGGGCACGACCCAGGCGGCGGGCACGCGCGCGTACTCGGCGTAGCCGCCGTGATGGCCGACCCCGAGGTCATAGCCGTGCGCGAGGACCTCGGTCCCCTCGGGGATCTCGTCTCCCGTCGACTCGACGACCGTCCCGGCGAGGTCGATGCCGGGGATGAGCGGCGAGATCTGCGCGACGCGGCCCTTCGGGATGGTGGCGAGCGCGTCCTTGTAGTTGACGCTCGAGTAGGCGACCCGGACGAGCACGTCGCCTTCGCCCAGTGCGTCGGGCTCGAGCGTGCGCAGGCCGCGATCGACGTCGTCGTCGCCGCGCTCGGCGACGAAGGCCTTCAGCGTGGTGGGCGCGGATCCGCTCATGGCGCCGGAATCTACCCAGATGCCCGCGGCGCGAACCCCTCGGGCGTCACACGCGCTGGATCAGGGTGCCGGTGCCGAGGCCGCCGCCGCAGCACATCGTCACGAGCCCGGTCTCGGCGTCGGAGCGCTCGAGCTCGTGCAGCAGCGTGGCCAGCAGCCGGCCGCCGGTCGAGCCGAGCGGGTGACCGAGCGCCATCGCGCCGCCGTTGACGTTGACGCGGTCCATGTCGGGCCCGAGCTCGCGCGCCCACGCGAGGACCACCGGCGCGAAGGCCTCGTTGACCTCGAAGAGGTCGATGTCGCCGATCGTCATCCCGTTGCGCTCGAGCAGGGCGCGGGTCGCGGGGATCGGCCCGGTGAGCATCATGACCGGGTCGACGCCGACCGTCGTCTGGTCGACGATCCGCGCCCGCGCCGCGAGTCCCAGCGCGCGCGCCTTCTCGCCGGAGGTCAGCAGCACGGCCGCCGCCCCGTCGGAGATCTGCGAGCTGTTGCCGGCGGTCACCCGGCCGTCGGGCTTGAAGACCGGCTTGAGCGCCGAGAGCTGCTCGAGGCTCGAGTCGGGCCGGATCCCCTGGTCTGTCACGTAGGTGTCCCCGTTGGCCGCCCACGGCACGATCTCGCGCTCGAAGCGGCCCTCCTCGGTCGCGCGCGCGGCGAGCCGGTGCGAGCGCAGCGCGAGCTCGTCGAGCTCCGACCGCGGCAGCTCCCAGCGCTCGGCGATCATCTCCGCCGAGATCCCCTGGGGCACGAGGTTGTAGCGCTCCATCAGCTCCGGCGGCCACGGGCTGCCGACCTCGTCGACCCATTTGAAGCCCACGCCCATCGGCACGTGACCCATGTGCTCGACGCCGCCCGCGATCACGACGTCGTGGACCCCCGCGGCGATCAGCGCGGCGCCGAAGTTGACGGCCTGCTGGGCCGACCCGCACTGGCGGTCGACCGTGGTGGCCGGCGTCTCGACCGGCAGCCCGGCCTGCAGCCATGCGTTGCGCGCGACGTTGAACATCTGCTCGCCGAGCTGCTGGACGCAGCCGCACACGACGTCCTCGACCGCGGCGGCAGGCACGCAGGTACGCGCGAGGAGCTCGGTGAAGCACCGGCCGAGCAGCTCGTTCGGGTGCGTGTGGCGGTAGTAGCCCTTCTCCGGATGCCCGCGTCCCACCGGGGTGCGGACGGCCTCGACGATCACGACCTCGCGTCCATCGGCTCGCATGCGAGGGAGCCTACGCCCCGGCTCCGCGTCCGCCTCCGGACCATCCGCGCCACGCACCGGAAATGTTTAGGGGAGATTGAGGTGAGGTTGGGAGAGTGCTCCTCGCGACGAACGTACCCTCATCGCAACCCCTCCTCCAGAAGTTCTTCGCGGCCGGCTCACTCCCCTGAGCCGGCCGCGTCGCTTCTGGCCCCGGAGTCCGGGCGGCCGCCCTCCTCCCCTGAGGCCGGTCGCCTCACTGGTCCGGGACCCGGAGCAGCCGCAACAGCGGCCGGCCGTCACCCCTGAGGCCGGGCCGCGGCTCGCCCCGGGTGTGGAGACAGCGGCCGGCCACACCCCTCCGGCCGGCCGCGATCGTGACGGAGCTCGCCCCCCGCGGGGAGCTCCGGACAGACCGGCGGCCCGCTCACCGGCGGGCCGCTCGTCTGTCTTCCCTTAAACACTTCGCGGCCGACTCGCTCCCCTGAGTCGGCCGCGCCGTGTCTGTCGGTCGATCCTCCCCAGGATCTCCCTCTCTCCTCCTCAACCGCCGTAGCGGCCCAGTCGGTTGAGCGGAAGGTATCGCGGATTCGCGCCTTGTGCAATTCCGCACGCAGTTTCGTTTCGCTACCGGCCGTCGCGGCGGCGGCGAGCGGGGACGCGCCGAGTGCCTTAACGGCCGGCGCCCGCGCCCCCCGGAGGGGACGCGGGCGCGTCCGAGCCCGGTGCCGGCCCTCGCGGGCCGCCCGGCTATCGGCGGACCGTGAAGGTCACCTTCTTGATGCCGCCGACCTTCTTGCCCTTCGCGTCCAGCGACGTGAGCTCGAGCACGTAGCGCCCCGGCTTGAGCCGGCGCACGGCGCGCTTGCGCAGCGTCACGTTGACCTTGCCCTTCTTGCCCGCGACCTGCTTGTACTCGGTGGCGAGCGCCTTGCGCGCGGCCGAGCCCGTGACGGAGGCCGCCCGGCCACGCTGCCCGCCGCCGGCCGCGCGGAAGATCCGGAACCGGATCTGCTGCGTGCCGCGGGGCGGGATCACCGTGACCTGGACGCCGGCCTGCTGGAGGTCGGCGAGATTCACGCGCCGGTCGATGTCCGAGATGCGGATCGTGAGCGGCTGCCCGGTCGTCGCATCGGTGACCGTGATGCTCGGCTCCTGCGGCGCCGGCGCGGGGGCCGGAGCCGACTCGTTGCCGCCGGCGATCACCGTGAAGGTGCGCCGGGTGACCGGGCCAGGGTTGCCGGCCGCGTCGGTGGCGAACACCTCGAAGGTGTGATCGCCCGCCGCGAGACCCGAGAACACGCTGGGTGCTGCTGCACGCCTGGAACGGCGCGCCGTCGATGCGGCACTGCAGCGAGCCGCCCTCGCTCGCCGTCATGCGGATGCCCGGCGACGGGCCGGTCAGCTCGCCCTGGTCGGGGAAGATCACGTTCACCGTCGGGGCGGTGGTGTCCACCCGGAACGTGTGACGCGTGACCGCGGTGACGTCACCGCGGAACGTCCCGATCACCTGCTGCGCGTGCACCTCGAAGGTGTACGTGCCGTCGGCGAGCCCCGAGTAGGACTTCGGCGACGAGCAGGTCTCCCAGACGGAGCTGCGGCCGACGAGCCGGCACTCGTACACCATGCCCTGCGCGGTGCCCGCGTTGAACGCGAACTCCGCGCCGGTGCTGCGGGTCAGCGCGGCCGGGGCCGAGCTGATGGTCACCGCGGACGGGGTCCCCGCCGTGCGGAAGGTCCGCTCGGCCGAGGCGTTCGACGCGTTGCCGGCGCGGTCGATCGCCCGCACCTGGACGGTGTGCGTGCTCGCGTTCGCGTACTCCTTGTTGTAACCCTGCGCGCAGGGCTCGAACGCGGCGCCGTCCCAGCGGCACTCGAACTTCGCGTCCGCCTCGGCGGTGAACTCGAACCAGGGCTTCGCCGGGACCAGCTCGTTCTGGGTCGGGCTCGCGACCACCGGAGTGCCCGGCGCCACGGTGTCGACCGTGAACTTGTGGATCTCGACGAGGCCGACCGCGTCGCCGTCCTTGGCGCGGAGCGCCAGGACGTAGTCGCCGTCGGCGAGCGGCGTGGCCGGGGTGAAGCGGCCGTCCGCCGGGCACGTGACCCACTGGGGATCGGTGATGCCCTGCCCGCTGAGCTTGCACTCGAGCACCGGGGTGCCGGTGGTGCCGTCGACGCGGGTGAAGTCACCCTCGACCTCGAAGGTCGGGGTGGGATCGTTGGTGAAGGCCCGGTTGGAGGCCTGCACGCCCGCGTTGTTCAGCGGCCCGCGGGTGATCTTCGCCGAGGGCAGGCCGACCTGGAACATCCGGCCGGTGCCGAGCGGCTCCGCGGGATCGAGGAGGGCGGGGTCGTCGACCACGTAGACGACGCCGTCCGGACGGAGGCCGAGGCCGCCGACCATCGAGAAGCCGCGCGCGTAGCCGAGCTGCGGGTTGCCGCCCGGGACCCGGGGGCTGAACCGGTGGATCTGGTCGATGCCCTCGTCGGCCTGCGTGAGGCCGTTGGCCGTGCCCACCCACAGGTGGTCGCGGTCGAGGTCGTACTTCAGGGCGCTGATCGTGCCGGCGTTCGCCGCGAAGGCGACCGGGGCCGCCGTCGGCGGCTGGTTGACCCGGGGCTCGAGCGAGGTGAGCCCGCCGTCCTCGGCGATGAACACGCGGGTGCTGCCGTCGGCGTCACGGCCGGCGGCGACGGTCTCCGCGCGGCGGCCGTTGGCCGGACGGCCGACGATCGCCACGGTGGGGTTGGACCCCGCCGCGTTGGCGATCCGCTCGACGGTGCCCGAGTCCTGGAAGACGACGTACACCTCGCCGTCCGGGCCGGCAGCCGTCGCCGTCGGGCGCGAGCGCACGCCGGGGTCGTTGCCGCCGTCACCGATCATCGTGACGATGTCCATGAGCTCGAACAGCTCGCTGTCCGGGTTCCACTTGGCGCGGACGATGTCCGAGCTGGGGCGGGCGCCGTCCGGGATGAGCGCGACCTCGTCGCCGTTGCCGATGTTGGCCGGGGTCGGGTCGACCAGCGAGGGCTGGCCGGCGGCGTCCGGGCCGATGCCGGCCTCGGGCAGCAGGCCGCCCAGGCAGGTCCGCGGGCCGGGCCCACCGGGCACGGACGGGTGATCGATCGTGCCGGGCCCGTTCTCCGTGGGCTCGGTGACGCGGCAGAAGCCGCCGTTGTGGTCGGAGACCCAGACGCGGCCCATCGGGTCCACGATCGAGCCGGCCGAGATGTGCAGGCCGTCCGCGTAGCGGCTCGAGCCCTTGTGGGTGGCGGGACCGGGGCCCCACGGCGCGGGACCGCCGGGGAGGACCGTGGCGTCCACCATGAACTTGCGGGTGGTCTCCGCGGAGACGTTGCCGGCGGCGTCGGTCGCGCGGACGACGATCGTGTGCTCGCCCTCGGTGAACGTGCCGAGGCGCCCACGGGTCGCGCACGGAGTGAACTCCGCGGCGTCGTCGAGCTTGCACTCGAGCTTGGCGCCGTCCTCGGTCTTGAACTCGAACCAGGGGTTCGTGCCGACCTTGGTGAGCTCGGCGCCGCCGTCGGCGGGCTTGGTGACCGCGGGCGCGAGCGGCGCGACGTTGTCGACCGTGAAGCGGAACGCGTCGGGGCGGCCGGTGACGTCACCGTCGATGGCGCGCACGGAGAGCACGTAGCTGCCGTCGGAGAGGTCCTGACCGACGGTGAAGGAGCCGTCGCCGGCGCAGTCGTCCCAGCCGGTGTCGACCCCGTTGCCGGTCACGCGGCACTGCAGCTGGGCGTCATCGGAGACGCCGTCGCCCGTGACGGTGAACGTCGGGGTGCGGTCCTTGGTGGACTTGGCGCCGGTCGCGTGCGCGGCCGGCTTGCCGGCGACGAACATGCGGCCGGTGCCGATCGGCTCGGCGGGGTCGAGCAGGGCCGGGTCGTCGACCACGGTCAGGTCGCCGTCGGGACGGAGGCCGAAGCCGCCGACCACCGAGAAGCCCTTGGCGAAGTCCGCCTCGAGGCGGGCGGCGCCGGTGGCGTTCGGCTTGTAGCGGTGGACGCGGTCGGTGTCGGGGGCCACGGGCGGGCCCGCGGCGTCGCCGGTACCGGCGTACAGCGCGTCGTTCGCCTGGTCGTAGATGAGCGCCGAGATGGTCCCGGGCGCCGCGGGGAGCGACGTCGCGATGGTGGTCGGCGGCGTTGCGGCGTTGGGCGCCAGCTCGCGCAGGCCCACGGTCTCGGCGACGTAGACGATCGGCGCCGCCGCGGTGCCGCCCACGGCGATCGCGCCGGGGCCGCGGCCGTCGGACGGAAGGCCGACGATCTCGGCGACGGGGAGCTCGGCGTCGATGTTCCGGATGCGCTGGATCGTGTCCTCGCGCTGGAACGTCACGTAGAGGTTGTCGTCAGGGCCCAGGGCGACCGACAGCGGTCGACCACGAGCGCCCTGCATCGTGATGGTGTCCTTGAACTCGAACTTCCGGGTGTTGCGGTTCCACTGTGCACGGACGACCTCGGAGCTCGGCGAGGCGCCGTCGGGGATGAACGCCAGCTCATCACCGCTGTCGGGGAACGTCGGGGACGGGTCGTAGAAGGCCGGCTGGCCGGCGGCGTCGGGACCTGTGCCCGCGTCCGGCAGCAGTCCGCCGAGGCAGGTGCGCGTCCCGGCCTGGCCGGGAAGCTCGGGGTGCTCGATCTTGCCGGGAGAGGTGTCCGTCGCGTTGGTGACGCGGCAGAACCCGGCGTTGTGGTCGGCCACCCAGGTGCGGCCGGCCGGGTCGACAAGAGCGCCGGTGGAGATGTGAAGTCCATCGGCGGTCAACGACGAGCCCGCGGCCTGCGCGCTGGCGGCCCCGAGGGCCAACAGCGCCGGCGCCAATACGAGCGCTCGTCGGGCCATCCGGCGTGCGGACGGCGTTCTGCGGGTTTGACTTTTCACTGCTGTGTCCCTCCGTGAACGGTGGTGCTGGTTTGGGCAGGCGGGCGCCTCAGCGCCCCCGTGTGAGCGTGAGCGAGGCATCCAGCCGCTCACGGTTGATGGTCCGCGGACCGGGGCCCGCCTGGATCTGGATCTGGTGCGTGCCGGGCTTCAGCCGGCGGAGCACGCGACGCTCGAGGCGCCAGCGCGCGCTGATGGTGCCGCCGCGGCGGACCTTCAAGGTGGTGGTGGCCACGGTCGTGCGCTTCGAGCCCACCGTGCGCACGAGGCGCACGCGCAGGACGCGGGTGCTCGACGGGGCGTTCAGCTCGAGGCGCAGGCCGGTGCGCCCGAGGCTCCCGATCGAGGCCCGCCGGGGGGCGGACAGTCCGCTCAGGGCGGCGGGCCTCTTGTCGCTCGCATCGTCGTCGCCGGAGCGCGACGGGGAGCTCGTCGTGGTCTTCTTGGTGCTCGTGGGCGCCGGCTGGGTGACGCGCGGGCGCACCACCGGGCTCGAGTCGCCGCCCGAGCCCGGGCCGGGGTCCGAGCTCACCGGCGTCGCTTCGGGCTGGATCGGGTCCTGGCCCAGGCAGTCGAGGCCCGGGAGCGGCTTGAGCTCGCGGCAGTCCGGGTCGTCGGGGAGCACCCGCATCAGGCCCCACATGCCGGCCTGCGTGAACGGCCGCCGCAGGTCGCCGACGAACAGGTCGCCGCGCATGCGCGCCCAGCCGCCGGCCCCGCCCTCGGGGATGGCGTCGATGCCCTCCCAGGCGCCGAAGCCCTGGGCGCTGACGAGGCTCGTGTTCTTGTAGTGCGGGTCGGTCGACCAGGACGGGCCGCCGAGCGAGAGCACGTGGCCCTGCTCGGAGCCCGGGGCGCCGATCGCGTGCACCCGGACCGGGTCGCCGGCGTAGGCCTTCAGGACCGTGGCCGGGTCGCCGTTGGTCCGCGAGGAGAACGCGGCGGCGTCGTCGCGGCGCGGTGAGGAGCCGTAGTTGATCAGCGCCGGCCCGTCGACCGCCGTCGGGTAGGGCATCGTGTTGCCGCCGATGACCGGGTCGTCGTCGGCGAAGAGCAGTGTGAAGTCGCGGTAGCTCTTGCCGCCGGGCACCTTGACGTCGACCTGGGTGCCGACGTCCTTCGGCAGCCCGGTCTTCGGGTCGGCGAAGCTCGCGCCCTGCGGGGCGACCACGATCGCGCCGTAGAGGCCCTGCGAGCCGGTGTCCAGCCCCCCGAAGTCGGCGATCGTGGCGCTGCCGATGCGCTCGGAGTCGATGAAGTACTTGTACTCGCGCGACTTGCCGGGGGCGACCGACTGCTCGGGGTTGTCGCCGACGTTGACGCCGGCCGAAGCCACCGTCTTGTCGAGCTCGCCGACGTGGAACGTGGCCCGCGGGAGGTCGGGGTTCGCCGCCGACGCGGTGCGCCGGTTGGTGAACTTGACCGTCACGCACTCGCCCACGGCGGCGTGCAGCGAGAGCGGCTCGGCGGGTGCCTGGCCGGCGGCCACGGCGGCGGCCTGGGCGGCGGGCACGTAGGCGAGCGAGCGGCCGCTCTCCGCGTCCACCCCGGGCACGTCCACCGCGGCGACGTCGAACGTGCGGTCGCGGGCGCCCGACGGGCACGGCGACCCGCTCGAGAGCATCTGGGGCGGCCGGCCGCCGGTGCGGCTGGGCGGCGCTGTGCCCGCGCCGGGGTCGTGACCCGGGAGCGGCTGCAGGTCGCCCACGCGGCCCGGGAGGACGCGCATGATGCCCCACGCGCCCTGGCGGAAGCGGCGGCCGGTGCCGTTGAAGTACAGGTAGTCGCCGGCGCGCTTGCCCGTACCGCCGGCTCCGCCGTCCACGATCGCCGTGAAGCGCTCGGAGACGCCGTAGTGCAGCGTGTCCGTGGTCCCCGCGACGGGGTTGCCGTCGGCGTCCGCCTGGCGCCCCTCGATCCGGAAGCGGTGCCCGTCGAGGCGCAGCGTGTCGATCCCGTTGCCCGACACGTTGACCGTGCGGACCACGAGCGGATCGCCGCGGTAGGCGCGCGGCAGCGGCGTGTTCGGGTCGCCGTGCCGGTGCGAGGAGAACAGCAGCGACGGGTCGGCATCGGTCGCCAGGCGGTCCGCCCACGGTGCGGCCCGCAGGTTGATCGTGGAGTCCGTGACCGGGTTGTCGTTGATCGTCCACAGCACGACCTCGCGGAAGGCGCCGTCGACACCCGGGCCGAGCTTGCCGGGCGTGCGGACGTCGACGATCGTGCCGGAGTCGACCTCGTCGCCGGTCTTGGGGTCGTGGTACGTGGACCCCTTCGGCTCGACGATCAGCTGGCCGACGAGGCCCTTGCCCCAGCCGTGGATGCCGTCCACGTGGTCGTGCCAGAAGACGTTGTCGAGCTGGACGTCGGGATACCAGCGCTCCTGCACGTACTCGGTGCCCGCGTAGTCGCCGGAGGCGTGCGCGCGCTCGAGCGGCTTGACCAGGGTCACCGTGGAGGCGCCGGCGTCGACCGTCTCGATCTGGCGGACCTCGACCTTGTCGGTCGCCAGGCCGACGCCGATCCACACGCCGGGCCGGAACTTGGCCACGCTCGAGAGCGCCAGCGTGGTGTCACCGGCCGCCACGTCGGCGGTCAGGCGCGGGTCGACCTCCCGGTAGGGCAGCACGGACTGGTCGTAGACCATCCCGGCGCTCGCCCCGTCGGACCCCTGCGGGTCGAACTGCACGTGGTGGATGTGCATGTTCGACTGCGGCAGCGGCTGGCCGGCCTCGGGCTCGAGCTCGGTGGACAGCGTCACGTCGACGCAGTCGCCGACGTTGGCGCGGATCGCCAGCGGCTGGGCCGGCTTCTCGCCCGCCCGCACGGCGGCCTTGTCCTTGTTGAGCACGAAGATCTTGCCGGTCGGGTCGGTCTCGCCCTTCTCGCCGACGCGGATCGGGAGCTGGATCGTCGTGACGTCGAAGCGGCGGTTGGGCGTGCCCGTCGGGCAGATGCCGTCGGGCCGGGACGCCCACGGGCTCGGCTTGTCGCCGGTCTTGGCGACGCCGCCCCGCTCGCCGAGGAACGGCGCGCCGGAGTGCCCGTTGGGGGAGTGCGGCGAGCGCTGGCCGATGTTCGGGCGCAGCAGCGGGTAGGCGATGCGCCCGTCCTGCGGGTTGAAGAGGATCCGCGGCCGGTCGCCGACGAAGCGGTCGACGGGGAGCGCGGAGGGATGGCCGGGCACGGTGCCGGGCAGGTTCGGCCAGTTCTCGGTCTCCTCGGGCTCGCCCAGGTAGACGGGCTTGGCCGGGTCGGAGCGGTCGATCGACCAGTCCCACACCGAGGCGTCGAAGTCGTCGGACGGCCTGCCCTGGGTCGGGACCTGGGGCCGGATCCAGTCGTCGAGGTTCTCGGCGGTGAGCGTCGAGCCGTCGGGCATCGTGCGGCCGAGCAGCTCGCTCGAGTCGACCGGGCGCGGCGGGGCGGCGCGGTCGGGCATCGGCTCGAGGTCCGGCTGGCGGGTGTTGAACACGCGCCAGAAGCTCCACATGCCCGCGACGTAGTGCTCGGCGATGTGGCAGTGCTCGAGGAGGTCGCCCACGGCCTGCTGCACGCCGCCGGCGCCGCCCTCGATCTCGAACGTGTAGGACTCGCCCGGGCCGATCGACTGGGAGTCCAGCCGCTGGGCCCTGCTCTCCGGCGGGTGCTTGTCGAGCCCGGTCTTCTGGTAGCTGAAGGACGCGTCGGCGCGCGGGTTGTAGCGCCAGCGGATGCCGCCGCCGTGCAGGTGGTAGACGTGGAACGTCTCACCGCCCGCGTGCATCGCGCGGACCTTCGAGGGGTCGCCGACGTAGGCGCGCATGATGGGAGTCGCCGGGTCGCCGAACGTGTAGGAGTTGTAGGCGAGCGACTTCTTGCGGCTGCGCTCCAGGCGGTGCATGAAGGGCTCGGAGCGGTAGTTGATCGCGCGCGACCCGGGGCGGTAGGCCTCGGTGATCGGATCGACGACGTCGAGCGTGCGGCCGCCGGCGGCGGGGATCTTGTAGTCCTCGTCGCCGATCTCGTGGTAGATCTTCACGTACTCGCGGAAGGCCTTGCCGTTCGCGGGCTTGACGATCGCCTCCCAGCCGGAGCGCAGCGGGGCGCCGGTGTCGGGGTGCGCGTAGGTCGAGCCGGCCGGCTGGACAGCGAGGGCGCCGAAGAGCCCGTGCGAGATCGCCTGGCGGTTGCCCGGGCCGGGGCGGATGTAGTGCGTGCCCTCGAGCTCGGGGTCGTTGGGGATCCAGTAGCGGTACGTGCGCGTGGCGCCGCGGGCGACCGCCGAGGAGGCGTTGTTGCCGACCGCGTCGCCGGACGAGGCGGCCTGGAAGGCGACGCCGTCGATGTGCATCCCGTACTCGCCGCCGCTGGCGCCGTTGGTGAAGTCGATCTCGACGCAGTCGCCGAGGTTCGCGCGGATGACGAGCGGCTGGATCGCGTCGTCGCGCAGGCCGAGCTGGACGCGGCGGCTCGCCTCCTGCGCGCGGACGGCGTCCACCCGGTCCTTGAGGACGTACATCTTGCCCTGGGAGTCGTGGTCCCCGAAGCGGTTGAGCGGGATGTCGACGTCGATCGCCTGGACCTCGAAGCGCTTGACCGCGGCGTCGTCGGGGCACGGCGCGCCGGCGGCGAGCGCGGCGGTGGCGGTCTGCGCGGTGTTGGAGGCCACGAGCGCGCACGGGACGATGACCACGAGCGCGACCGCGCCGCGCACGGCGAGGCGCGGGACGCGGGTGATCGGCAGGCGCCAGCGGCTCGTGTCGGGCGCGGCCCACGGGGTGCGGCGCGCGAGCGCGAGGGCGGTGATCGCCGCGAGCGGCAGGCTCACCGCGAGCGAGAGCAGCGTGTCGCGGCCGGCGTGCAGGAGGAGCGGCAGCTCGTGGCCGCCGTGGCTGGCCTGGAAGAGCGCGCCGTGGGCCGGGCCGCCGATCGCGGCGGAGAGGCCGGCCGCGAGCCCGACGCAGGCCGCACAGACCATGAGCGCCAGCCGGCGGTCGCTCTCCGCGCGATCGCCGATCAGGCGGCGCGCCACGGCCAGGCCGAGCCACACCAGCAGCAGGACCAGCGGCAGGGAGAGCGTGCCGTCGCGCAGCCAGTGGAGCAGGAAGCCGGGCTCGTTGCGCTCGTGACCGCCCTCGGCCCGGTGCAGGAACTGCATCCACATGCCGCCCAGGTACGCCTGGACCAGCGCGAAGGCGAAGGCCGCGCCGGGGCGGGCGAGAAGCCCGCCGGGCAGGCGGGCGACGCTGCGGAACATCTGCTCGGTCATGTGCCTTCCTACTTGGCGGGCTTGAAGTTGTGGAGGTGCTGCTGCAGCGCGCCCTTGGGGGTGCGGCCCGTGGAGCGCTTGAGGTCGATGACCACCGGCTTGGCGCGGCCCGGGTCGGTAAAGCGGATGAACAGCCGCTTGTCGTTGCGCGGGGCGACGAAGGAGAGGCGGGCGTCGACGGCGGCGTCGGGCTGCAGGCGGCCGCCCTTGACGCTCGTGCTGACCGGCGCGCGCCCGCGGCGGGCGGTGGCGGCGGCCTCGACGTCCTTGGCGGCCACGAGCTCGAACTGCGCCGGGGAGTAGGACACCGGCTCGTCGGTGAGGTTCGTCAGCGTCGCCGAGGCCTGGACCTGCACCTTGTTCGGCGGGACGTAGCCCTTGATGCCGTGCACCGCGCCGGCGAGGTCCTTGGCCGTGAGCCCGTTGAGCTTCTCGGCGTACTCCACCGCCACGTAGCCGAAGCTCGTGGGGATGTCCTCGGCGGTCCCGAACGGCCCGGCGGGCAGGCTCGGCGCGGCGGCGCGCGGCGCGCCGTTGGAGACGAGGGAGGCCGCCAGGGCCATGCCGGCCGCGGAGAGCGCGGCGACCGCGAGGATCAGCGCGAGCAGGCCGATCCGCGGGGGCCGGCTGGACGCAGGAGCAGTGGCAAACGTGGTGTCCATGACCTCAATGGTCGAGTCGGCGCGGGTGGTGACGGAGGGTCAGATGTCGCGGATCCGGTTGCGAGAACTCGCAAGTCGAGGCGTGCCGACCCCGGGCGCGCATCAACGGCGCTCCGAGCGGACGACGAGCGTGCCGGAGACCGTCTCGCCGTCGGTGCCCCGGCGGTTGCGGATCGTCACCGTGATCCGGTAGCGGCCGGCGCGCAGCCGGCGCGTCTCGGCCCGGGTGAGCAGCCACCGCAGGTGCACGCGGCCGCTCTCGACGGGGATGCGGGTCGTGGCGTGGACGCGGACGCCGCGCTGCTCCTCGAAGTCGCGCACCGTCAGGCGGGCGCTGTAGGCGCCCGCGGGCGCCGCGAAGTCGAGCCGCAGGCTCGCCCGGGAGCGGGGGTTGCGGCGCAGCACGACGCGGTCGCGCACCCTCAGGCTCTTGGCGCGCAGGCCGCTCGCGTCGTCGTCGCGCGAGCTCGAGGCGACGCCGAGCACCTGGGCCTGGCCCGAGGGCGCCGTCGTCGACGAGCGCGTGGGCGCGGGCGTCGCGGTGGCCGGGCTCCCGCCGCCGGTGGAGGGCGCGGGCGGGTTGGGCTGAGTCTCGAGTACAGGCTTAGACTTGACGCGGAAGGTCGACTCCGCGGCCGCGGCGGGGTTGCCGGCCAGGTCGGTGCCGGTGATGCGCACGGTGTGCTCGCCGGGCTCGAGGTCGCGCAGCGTCATCACCGGGTCGCAGCTCGCCTGGGGCGCGCCGTCGACGCTGCAGGCGAACTCGATGCCGCGCTCGTCGCCCGCGAAGTCGACGGCCACCGGCCCGAAGGGCAGGACGTCGCCGTCCTTGGGGCTCTTCAGCCAGATGGAGGGCGCGCTGCGGTCGACCACGAAGGTGCGGCGCACGGTGTTGCCGGCCCCGATCTCCGGGTCGGGATGGCGGGCGCGCAGCTCGAAGACGTAGGAGCCCTCGGCGAGGTCGGTGAGGGTGGTCTCGCCCGCGCCGACGCCGGGGCAGGCGGCCCAGGGCGCGCCGTCGAGGCGGCACTCGAACGTCGCGCCGGCGACCGGAGAGGAGTAGGCGAAGCGCGCGGCGGTCTCCTGCCCGTGCGGGGCCGGGGCCTCCGCGATGCGGACGGCCGGACGGTCGAGCGTGGCCAGCGGCACGTGCCACAGGCGGCCATAGCCCGCGTTGTCGATGGCGCCGACCGTCTCCATGGGGTCGTCGCCGACGAGCAGGTGGCCGGCGTGGCCCTCGACCCCGGTCTCGAGCCCGAGGGCCGAGATGCCGGCGAACCCGCTCTCGTAGGTCTCGACGGTGCCGTCGGCCACGCGCAGGACGTCGATCTGGTCCGCGCCGCTCTCGTTGTTGGTCGCGGCGTACACGCGGCCGCGGTCGGGGTCGGCGACGACCGCGGAGGCAAGGCCGCCCGGGAGGCCCGGGACGGGCACCGCGACGGAGCTGGGGCGCGAGAGGTCCAGGCGGGAGACGGCGTTGCCCTCCGCCAGGTAGAGCGACCCGTCGAGGTAGGTGAGCGAGCCCGCCCCGTCGACGGCCGAGCCGATCGTCCGCGGCGTCCCGGGGATCGAGGCGGGAGTCGTGACGCGCTGCACGTTGGGCGAGCGCTTGGTCGTGTAGTAGAGGTCGCCGGCGCCGAGCGCGACGCCCTCGACCCGGTCGTCGGCGAGGACGATGATCTTCGAGGCATCGTCGATCGTCTGGCCGGCGGCGTCGTAGTGCAGTCGCCACACGCCCCCGAAGTTCGAGGCGCCGTCGCCGACGTAGAAGTTGCTCGACACGGGGTCGTAGGCGAGGCCGGCCGGCGCGACGGGCCCGGAGTGGGTGTCCTCGCCCGGCTGGCACCACGTGCTGTCGACCATCGCGGCCGGCGACGCCGACTCGTCGATGCGGCAGACGCCCCGGACGGAGTCCGCGACCCAGAGCGCCCCGTCCGGCGTGCGGGCGACGCCCATCGGCTCGGTGACGCTGTTGCCGTCGGCCCCGGTGTCGATGCGCGTGGCCGCGGCCCCCGCGGGCGTGGCGGCCAGCAGGACCGCGGCACCGCTCGCGAGCACGGCGCCCAGCGCGCGCCGGACCAGCGGGGAGGGGCGGCGGCGGGTGTCGGCTACGCGCACGCGCGGAGCGGGGTGGGCGTCAGCGGTCATGCCGCCATCGTCGTGAGGCCCTCGTGGCGCGACATGAGCCTTCGATGCCGAACCGCGTTGCACAAACTCGCAACCCCGCGGTCGGCGTCCGAACGACGACCGCCCGGCTGAGCCGGGCGGTCGGGGGTGCTGCGGAGATGTGGCGGGGGCGGCCTAGTAAACGGCGTGCAGGACGGCCCAGCGCGTGAGCTCGGAGCGCCGCCGCAGCCCGGTCTTGTCGCGGATCCGGGCCAGGTGGTTCTGGACCGTGCGCGGCGAGACGAAGATGTTCTTGGCGATCTGGCGGTCGGTGAGGCCCTGGGCCACCAGGCGCAGCACCTCCTGCTCCCGGCTGGTGAGCATCGGGCGCATCTCGGACTCGCCGGTGGAGGCGCGCGAGTACTGGCGCAGCAGGTGGCCGGCCAAGGTCGGGGTGATGACCGAGCCGCCGCCGGCGACGGTGATGACCGCCTCGGCCACCTCGGCGGCCGACGAGCGCTTGGTCAGGTACCCGGCGGCGCCGGCGGCGACCGCGTCGAGCAGGGTCTCCCCCTTCTCGCTGGCGGTCATGACGAGCGTGCGCACCGACGGCAGGTCGGTCCGCAGACGCTCGAGCACCATCATGCCGCCGATCTCCGGCATGTGGAGATCGACAATGGCGACGTCAGGCTTAACCCTATGGGCGAGGTCGAGGCCTTCGCGTCCGTTTGACGCGGTGCCGACCACCTTGATGGCCGGGTCGCGCTCGAGCCAGTCCTGGATTCCTTCTCTTACCAGCGGAAAGTCGTCGATGATGATGACGGAGATGTTCATCCGGCGAGCCTCAGTGTCGTAGTGCCCGGCACCGCCGGGAGTCTTAGGGTCACGTGGGTGCCGGCGCCCGGCGCCGACTCGATCCGGGCCTCACCGCCGGCACGCGCCAGGCGGCCCTCGATGCTCTCCCGAAGTCCGGTGCTGCGCTGCATGGCGCGGGCGTCGAAGCCGACGCCGTCGTCGCGCACGCTGACCAGCGCGCCGCCCTCGGCCACCTCGCAGTAGACGACGACCATCGAGGCGCGGGCGTGCTTGCGAATGTTGGTCAAGGCCTCGCGGGCGGCGGCCACGAGCACCGCGACCTGCGCGGGCTCGACGGAGCCGTCGTCCGGGCCGCCCACGACGCGGATCGCGGGGCCGCCGACGTCGTGGGCGGCGGCGGCCAGCGTGTGCAGGCCGTCGGCCAGCCCGTCGGACGGCAGCGCGTCCTCGCCGTCGACGAAGGCGCGCAGGTCATCGGCCGCGCGGGCGGCCGCCCGGCGCAGGTCCGCGGCCGAGGCGTCCTGGCCGTAGCCCCCGGCCGCGATGTACTCGAGCGCCTGCAGCGCGGTGTCGTGCAGCCACACGCGCGTGCGCTCGCGCTCCTGCTCCACCGGGCAGATCGCAGGCGGCTGCGACGGCGCAAGGGCCTCTTCCGCCAGCCTGAGCGCAGGGGCGGTACGGCCGCGACCGTCCAGGTCGTGATGACGAAGTTCCGAGCCCATCCTTGTTCATCACCTTTAACGGCCGTTGCCACGGGCTCTGCACGTGGCTAGACGGGTGTCGTAGCGCGACACCTTCGCGGCGGACCGGAGGGCGGCGCGCTAGAGGGACTCGAGGTAGGCGACGAGCTCGGCCTGCTCGGCCGCCGTGAGGTTGAGCGGCGAGAGCACGGACTCGCGGTTGTAGAAGTCGACCACCTCTTCCAGGGTCTTGAAGTGGCCGTTGTGCATATAGGGGGCCGTGTTGCGCACGTCGCGCAGGCTTTGCGTGTTGAAGGCTCGGAGGAGCGGACCGGTCTTCGCGGCGCCCCAGTCGCCGTCCCCCTCGGCCTCCGGAACCTGGAGGTTGTGCACCAGGCCATCGGTGAACGACGCCCCGACGTGGCACTCGATGCAGCCGCCCTTGCCCTGGAAGAGCGCCTCGCCACGCAGCGCGGCGTCCGACATCGTGCCCTGGTCGAACCGGGTCGTCGGTGGCTTGATGGTCTTCACGTAGGCCACGAGCGCGGCTGCCTGGCGCCCGGTCTCCTCGACCGGCTGGCTCGCCCCGTCCTTGAAGTGGGTCTTGACGGTGCCCGCGACGAAGGCCGTCAGGTCCTCCTGGGCGCCGTCCCAGCCGTAGGGGGCGGTGCGGGCGACGTCCCACAGCGCCGGGGGATCGCGCGGGCCCGTGAAGTCGCCCTCGGTCTGGGGATGCGGGGTCGTCCCCACGTCGGCGTTCACGCCGCCGCCGGCGGTGTGGCAGCCCGCGCAGGACTCGCCCGTCTTGGCCTGCGCGGTCGACTCGAACAGCTTGCGCCCCTCGGCGGCGAGCTCCTCCTGGGAGCGGTCGGCCGCCCCGGCCTCGGCCGCCCGCAGCACGGAGGCCGGGACGTCCTTCGCGCCCGCGTGGGGATCGCCGGCCGCGGAGCTGTCGTCGCCGCCGGCGAGCACGACGAGCAGGACGGCCGCCCCCACGAACGCGACGACCGCGCCGAGCACGATCACGACGCGCCTCATCGGCTCGCCTGCGCCCCGGCAGGCAGCTGCGCGCACGCGTTCGCGGGCCGCGGCGCGAGCCGGCTGCGGAACTCCGGGCTGGCGGCGTGACAGAGCGCGTACACCTCGGCGAAATCCCCCGCTCCAACCCTATAGTCGGCCGCGGCCGGGGAGGGCCACCAGCGCGCGGCCGGCACGCCCCGGCGGGCCAGGTAGGCGCGGCGCGCGGCCGGGTCCATCCGCTGCTCGTCGTAGGCGTGGCCGAGCTCGTGCGCGAAGTCGTGGGCGATGCGATGGGCCGCGTCGCGGGGGTCGACGAAGAGCGTGAGGGTGTGGCGAGCCGGGTCGAGCTCGGCCCGCGTGCCGGGCTTCGCCGGGCGGACGAGCACGCGGTAGCCGAAGCGGCGGCGCTCGCGCACGAGTGCCTCCGCGCGCTTGACGAGCGCGGCCCCGCGGGCGGTGTCGGGCGAGGGCGCGGCCGCGCGGTGGGCGTCGGCGGCGCTCGCGCCGCGCGCTGCGCGGGGTCTCCGCGTAACGCGCCGAGAGCGCCAGCACGCCCACGGCGCCGGCCATGAGCGCGACGATGCTCAGCGCCGTGCCGACCCGGCGGCTCATCAGCCGCTCCGGCGCAGCAGCCGGCGCCCCGCGGCGTCGAGGTCCCCGCGCGAGCGCAACGTCACGGCGATCCGCGTGACGCGGCCCGAGCGCACCGAGACCCGCACGTCGGCGCCGCTCCGCCCGTGATCGAGCACGGCGCGCAGGCCGGTCCGCCTCGCGGTCGACCGCCCCGAGCGACCGCGCCAGGCGGGTCGCCGAGGCGCCGACGCCGAGCGTCCCCGGACGGCTGCTCCAGCCCGGCCCGCGGAGCGTGAAGCCCTGGACGCGGCCGCCGCGCAGCTGCACCTCGAGCCCGCGGTCGAACCGCCACACGTCGTCCCTGCCGCGGCGGCCGGTCTGCGCGGGGTCGCCGGCGCACGCCTTCAGCCGGGCGGCGGTCAGGCCGAGCAGGGGCACGGTGCGCTTGCGGCCGGACGTCGTGAGCCACACGTGGTCGCGGCAGTCGGGGTCGCGGGTCGCGGAGGTCTTCGGGGCCTTCGCGGTCGGGACGGGGGTGGGCGTGGCAGCCGGCGCGGATCCCGTGCGCGGCGCCATGGCGCCGCCGCCCGTGGACGGCTCGGGGTTCGAGCCCCCGCTTCCGGTGCCCGGGTCCGGCGCGGGGTCGCCCCCGGCCGGCACCTCGAGCGAGGCCACGGTGCGATACATCGCGCCCGCGGTGGCGAACGACCACGCGAGGGACGCCGAGCGCGGCGCGGCGCCGTCCGGGAGCACGAGCGAGAAGCGGCCGTCGCCCGCGCTGATCAGGGCCCGGAGGGGGTCGGTCCAGCGCACCTCGACCTTCCCGGCGAGGGGCTCGCCGCCCGCGAGCGCGGTGCCGTCGACGCGGCCGTCGGCGACCGTGGCGCTCAGGGAAGCGACGGTGAACGACAGCGGCGGGTGCGGGTGCGTGCCCTGCGGCTGGACCGTGACGCGGTCGCCGGCGCGCGCCGTCACGTCCGCGGAGAACGCCCCGTCGCGGACGGCGACGCCCTCGCGCCGGCCGGCGACCGCGCCGTTGCGGCGGACGGTCACGTCGACCGTGTCGACCTCGCGCAGGCCGCTGCCCGAGACCGCGCCGGGCGCCGCCTCGATCACGGGCGCCGCGGCCGGCAGGGGCGCGCCGGCGCTGGCGCCCTTCACGCGCGTGACCAGGCCGCCGGCGGTCTCGAGGAACCACAGGTCGCCGTTGGGCTCGAGGACCGGCTGATCGGTGAGGCTGCGCCGCGCGCCCGGGCGGAGCAGCCGCTCGACGCTCCAGTCGGGCTTGGCGCCGTCGCCGTGGAGCTGGCCCACCGCGTCGCCGTACTCGTCGGTCCAGAAGACGTCGTTCTTGCGGTCCACGGCCAGGTCCGCGGGTACCGCCTCGCCGCCGAACTCGTTGCGCGGCACGTCGATCTCCTGCATGCCGGCCGTCGTGTTCGCCACGGCCTGCGCCGGGTCCAGCGCGCCCAGCTTGCCGGTGGCCGACTCGGTGAACCAGATCCGCCCGCGGCGGTCGAGCGCCAGGCTGTGCGGGTTCGACGTGAGGATCGGCGTGCGGGAGAGCTCGGGCTCGACGGTCTCGACCGCGCTCGGGATCTTGTAGTGGCGCAGCGTGGACGCCGACGGGCTCCAGGGGGCCGAGACGCTCGGCGAGATGCGCCCGATCCGGTTGTCGACCATCTCCGTGAACCAGACGTCGCCCTCGGCGTCGAGCGCGAGCCCGCCCGGCGCCCGGCAGACGCAGTTGAAGTGCTCCTCGCGGAGCAGGCGGCCGTCCGGCGCAACCAGCAGCAGGCCGATCCGGTCGGCCGCGAGCTCGGTGAACCAGACCGCCGTGTTGCCGTCGGCGTCGAGCGCGACCTCCATCTGCAGCGGCTCGCGCGAGGGCTCGACGCCCGGCTCGGGGACGAAGGGCGGCACGCAGCCGTCGGCGCCGCAGGGCTCGAGGTTGTAGACGCGCGCGCCGGCGGTCGTGCCGTCGCGCATCTGCTCGGGGTCGATCCGCGCGATCCCGTTGCCGACGCCGAGCGTGGCCCACACGACCCCGCGGCCGTCGACGGCGACGTCGCCGGGGCCGAGGAGCGCGCCCTCGCGCGAGGCGACGGTCCGCCCGCCGGGCAGCGCCACGGTCTGGCGGGGCGAGGCGGCCAGGTCGCCGGCGTCCGGGCGCAGCCGCACGAGCTTGTCGACGCCGGACAGCGTCACCCACAGGTCCCCGTCGGTGCCCATCGCGGCGTGCAGCGGCGCGGCGGAGGGCGCGGGGTCGGGCGCGATGCTCTCGGTGCGCGGCCCGCGGTCGAGCTCGATCACCGTGCCGGCCTGGTCGCCCGCCCCGGGGTTGCCGATCCACAGGGCGAAGGCGTCGGCGGGCACGTCGACGCTGAAGGTGTGCGAGGACCCGACGCCGCCGGCGGGCAGCTCGGCCTGCGCGCCGAGGTCGATCGGCGTCCACTGGAACTGGCCCCAGTCGAGCGGTCCGTGGACCGTCGTGCGCGAGTGCAGGGCGACGGCCTGGACGTTCTGATCGAAGCCGTCGCGGTTGACGACCTGCACGCGCACCGGCGCCCCGCCGGGGCGCACCTTGGTGCGCGACACGTAGGCCTCGGCGTTCATCAGCGTGACGGTGACGTCGGCGTCCGCGTCGGCGCCGACGCCGTCGGGGACCTGCGTGCGGTTGCGCATCACCGCGACGAGCGGCGCGACCTGCGCGCCCGCCGCCTTGGCGGCGTCCAGGAAGCCCGGGTCGTCGTCGGCGGGGAGAGCGGTGAGGGCGTCCCAGATCTGGCGCTCGGGGGCGGCGACGCCGAGGCGCTCGATGGCCCTGCGGCGGTCGGCGGCGCTCGGAGTGGTGCCACTGAAGCCGAACGCCTCCGCGGCGGCCGCGCTCCGCTCGGCGGTGGCGGGATGCAGGACGCCGAGCGAGTGGCCGCCGCGGTCACCCGGCTCGAGGATCGCCTGGACCATGCCGGCGGGCGGCATCTGCACGGTCACGTCCTGGACCGCGGTGCGGGTCGTCTCCTTCGCGCCCGGGGCCTCGATGCCGCGCGTGTCGGTGAAGCGGCTCCGGATGTGCGCGCCCGTGAGCAGCGACGGCACCGCGAGCGGCTCGATCAGCGACTGGACGCCGCCGATGCGCTCCCCGCCGTCGGCCAGCAGCGGCGCCGGCTGCAGCACGCCGCCGATCGAGGACCCGATCTCCGTGATCTTGTAGTGGATCTTGAACGGCTCGGACGGCGCGTCGAAGTCCAGGAGCCAGGTGTCGCTGACGGTGTGGCCGGCGTAGCGGACCTGGCGGACCTCGACCGTCCCGCCCTCCGGCACCGTCTTGACCTTCGCGGGCGCGTTCCAGTTCAGGAGCGGGATGCCGCTGTAGGCGCGGCCCGCGATCGGCGTGCCCTCGAGGACCGCGAGCGCCCGCGTTCGCGCGTCGGCGGCCGCGGCGGCGTCGCCCGCGCCCGCCATCGCCGCCAGCGCCGCGGCGAGGTCGTCCTCGGGCTGGGCCGGGCTGGCGGCCTCGGTGCCCGACAGCGGGATCGTGTTGGCGAGAGGGCGGCAGCCGGGCTGCTGCGCGGTGGCGCCGACGCAGCCCCGGCTCCCGTCGAGCACCGTGCCGCCGGTCCCCGGCACCTCCGCCCCCGACGTGTCTCGCAGCGCGCCCGAGGCGGCGGGCGTGGCGATGGTGGCGCTCACAGCGAGGAGCGCCAGGACAAGCCGGAGGCGGAGAATGCGCATGGGGTGGTTCCGAGCCGCCCGCGGCGGCGTCGAGCCGCCGGCGGGCTTGCGCATAAGGTCGGCCGCGCGCGGGGGACGGACATGAGCAAGGCAGCGCACATCGCGTTGCACAAACGCGCAAACCGGCCGCCGGCTCTCGCGCGGGTCCTCGCGCGCGTGGACATCGTCGTGCCCACACCGCTACTCTAACCCTCGACTCGAGCGTCAGGTCACTGCGCCGTGCGGGCCCGCTCGCGGATCCGGACCGCCTCGATCCGGTTCTCGCGCACCGACTCCACGCGGATGGAGTACCCGTTGTGGGTGACGGTGTCGCCGCGCTTGGGCAGGCGGCCGATCTGGCCGAACACGAAGCCGCCGACCGAGTTGTAGGCGTCGGAGTCCACCGGCAGCTCGAGCCCGTAGTCGACCAGGTCGGTGATCGCGACCTCGCCGCGCACGAACCAGTCCCCGTTGGCGAGCCGCCGCACGGCGCCGCCCAGCGGGTCGGTCTCGTCGACGATCTCGCCCACGACCTCCTCGACGATGTCCTCCACCGTGACGATGCCGGCCGTGCGGCCGTACTCGTCGATGACGATCGCCAGCGAGCTGCGGTTGCGCTGGAGGTCGGCCAGGAGGTCGTCGAGCGGCTTGGTCTCGGGCACGATCGGCGCCTCGCGCACCAGGCCCTCGATGCGGGCCCCGCTGCCCTCGGCCATCAGCAGCTGGGCGAGCCGGTTGGCGTGCACGATGCCCTTCACGCGGTCGTGGTTCTCGTCCTCGGTCACCACCAGGCGCGTGTGGCCGGACGACACGCAGCGCCGCAGCGCGGTCTCGACGTTCTCCGAGAGGTCGACCGTGACCACGGCGGGCGCGGGGGTCATCACCTGGCGGGCCTCCTGCTCGTGGAGGTGGAAGACGCCCGACAGCATCCCGGCCTCGCCCGGGTCGAGCCGGCCGCCCACCGTCGCCTGCTCGATCAGCAGCTTGAGCTCCTCCGGCGACTCGCCCTCGTCGAACGAGCCCGCGGTCCGGATCCCCAGGAGCCGCAGGATCCCGTTGGAGGTGCTGTTGAGCACGGCGATGAACGGCCGGAAGACCTTGGCGAACACCAGCAGCGGCGTCGCGATCCAGCGCGAGACCGGCTCCGCCTTCTGGATCGCGTAGATCTTCGGCACCTGCTCGCCGATCGTGATGTGCAGCGACGTCGTGATCAGGTAGGCGAGCGCGATCGAGATCCCGAACGAGACGCCGTGGGGCACGCTCGAGCCGAACAGGGGCTCGATCAGCTTCGCGACGGCAGGCTCGCCGAGGAAGCCGATGCCCAGCGAGGTCAGCGTGATCCCCAGCTGGCAGGCCGACAGGTAGCGGCTGAGGTCCTCCATCAGCACAACGGCGACCGAGGCGCCGCGGCGTCCCTCCACCGCCAGTGCCTCGAGGTTGGCCTTGCGGGCGCGGACGAGCGCGAACTCGGCGGCCACGAAGAAGCCGTTGAGCAGTACCAGCACCCCGACGGCGACCAGGAGGAGCGCGGTCATGCGGGGTAATGGCGGCGGCGCGCTCGGGGCGCGCCGCTACTTCGGGGTGGGTCGTCGTTCATGTGGCGACGTGGGCAACGGTAGCACCAGATCCGAGGGCCAACGGAAGCGGCCTCTCCGCTTGGGGGGCACCGGGTCCGAGGGCGGACCGGGCGGGCGGGAACCCCATCGGGGCGCCTATCGTGTCGCCCATGCGCATCGTCTCGCTGGTCCCGTCGGCGACCGAACTGCTGTTCGCGCTCGGCCTCGGCGGCGACGTCGTCGCCGTGACGCACGAGTGCGACTTCCCGCCGGCGGCGCGCGAGCTGCCCACGGTGACCCGCGACCTCATCGGCTCCGGCCTCGAGCCCGGCGAGATCGACCGCGCCGTCCGCTCGCTGACCGAGCAGGGGCAGTCGATCTACGAGCTCGACACCGAGGAGCTGCACGCGTTGTCCCCGGACCTGATCGTCACCCAGGCCGTGTGCGCCGTCTGCGCCGTCTCCTACGACGACGTCCAGGCACTCGCCGACGAGATGGACCCGCGGCCCGAGGTCATCTCGCTCGACCCGACCACGCTCGGCGAGGTGCTCGGCGACGTCCGCACGGTCGCCACGGCCACCGACCGCAAGGACCAGGGCGTCGAGCTCGTACAGGACGCGGCCTCGCGGATCGACCGCGTCCGGCTCGCGGTCCGCGCCGCCGAGCGCCCGCGCGTGGCGGCGCTCGAGTGGCTCGACCCCGTCTACGTCGCCGGCCACTGGACCCCCCAGCTCGTGGACTACGCGGGCGGCGAGGACGTCCTCGGGCTGCCGGGCGAGCCATCCGAGGTGCACAGCTGGGAGGCGGTCGCGGCCGCCAAGCCCGACGTCGTGGTCGTCATGCCGTGCGGCTACGACGCCGAGCGCGCGCTCGAGGAGGCCTACACCTTCGAGGACGAGCTGGCCGCGATCGGCGCCGAGCGGGTCGTGGCCGTGGACGCCTCCGCCTACTTCTCGCGCCCGGGCCCTCGGCTGATCGACGGCCTCGAGCTCCTCGCCCACGTGCTGCACCCCGACCGGATCACCGAGGCGCCGGCGGTCGCGCTGCCGGTGGACCTGGACTGACGGCGGCGGCGACCCGCTCGTAGCGCAGGTAGACGACCCCCGAGCCGAAGGTCCGCGTCTCCACCAGCCGGAGGTCGATCCGCCCGGCGCCCGGCGGCAGGTACGGCGTGCCCGCCCCGACCACGACCGGATGGACGATCGGCCCGTACTCGTCGACGAGGTCGAGCGCGATCAGCGAGGCCGCGAGGTCCGCGCCGCCGACCGCGATGTCCCCGCCCGGCTGCTCCTTGAGCCGCGCGACCTCGTCCGCGAGGGCACCCTCGGCCAGCGTGGCGCCGCCCTCGACCTCCTTGAGCGTCGTCGAGAACACGATCTTGGGCGTCGCCTTCCAGATGCGCGCGAACTCGAACTCGAGCTCGTGCTCCGGGCGGGACGGGTCCTCCTCGACGGTGTCCCAGAAGCGCATGACCTCGTACAGCCGCCGCCCGTAGAGGTGCGCCCCGACCTCCCGCGCCTGCTCGTTGTGGAAGCGGTGGAGCTCCTCGTCGGGGGCCGACCAGCCGAAGTCCCCGTCCGGTCCGGCGATGAAGCCGTCCAGCGAGATCCCGAACGAGTAGATGACCTTGCGCATCAGGCGTCCTCGATCGGCCGCTCCATCGCGACGACCTCGGCGGTCACGCCGTCGGGCATCGTGATCGTGAAGCGCTCGACCTCCCGGAATCCGAAGGCGCGGTAGAGCGGCTCGCCGGCCAGCGTAGCCCCCAGCACGAGCCGGGTGAAGCCCTCCGCGCGCGCGGCGGCCTCGCAGGAGGCGAGGATCGCCCGCCCGAGGCCGCGCCGCGTCCAGTCGCCGCGCACGAACATCGCCCGCACGCGGGCCGGCTCGGTGGCGGGGTCGAGCAGGCGGTCGTCGTCGGCGCCGTCCCCGCGGCCGCTGAAGAGCTTGTGGCGCCGGCTCCAGCCCCCGCAGGCGACGAGCTCGCCGCCGGCCTCGTGCACGAAGTAGGTCCCGTCCTCGATGAGCCGGAGGTCGAGGTGGGCGACGTGCACGGCGGCGCTCGCGGTCTGCCGCGGGCCGTAGAAGGCCGGGAAGAGGTCCTGCACCGAGGCCCGCATCAGCGCCGAGATCCGCTCCGCGTCCGCGGCGACCGCCAGTCGCTGGGGAGGCAGGGCGACCCTGGTCGCGCGCGGCATCCCGGTCCCTAGAACACCGCGCCGAAGATCAGCTGCTGGGTCTTCTGGTCGGCGACCGCGATCGCGCCCGCCGCGGCGACCGCCCCGAGGGCGACGCATACGAGCACCGGGACCGTGGCCGGGGTGCTGCGGCGGGACAGCCGGTCGAGCACGAAGCCCGCCAGCGCGCCGCCGATCAGCCCGCCGATGTGGCCGCCGATGGAGATGTTCGGGATCAGGAAGCCGATCCCGAGGTTGAGCAGGATCACCGGGCCGATCCCGCTCGAGATCGTGTCGATGCCCTGGGCCCGCTGGAGCACGAACGCCGCGCCCATCAGCCCGAACACCGCGCCGGAGGCCCCCACCGTCGCGGTCGTCGGCGAGGACAGCAGCAGCGCCCCGAACGACCCGGCCAGCAGCGACACGAAGTACACCGCCAGGAAGCGCACGCGACCGAGCGCCGGCTCGAGCATCGTGCCGAGCCAGTACAGGACGTACATGTTGAAGAGGATGTGGAGGATCCCCGAGTGCAGGAAGGCGGAGGTGACGAGCCGCCACCACTGGCCGTCGGCCACGGCGACCCCGACCAGCGCGCCCTCCTGGAAGGCGCGCCCGCCGCCCCCGCCGCCGGTGAACGAGCTGCCGGCGGCCGACGAGCCGATGAACACCAGCACGTTGATCGCGATCAGGACGTAGGTCGCGTAGGGGTCGGTGCTCATGCTGCGCAGCGTGCGCACCTTGGTGCGGTCGCGCGAGCACTCCGGGCAGCGCATCCCGACCGGCGTCGCCGTCATGCAGTCGGTGCAGATCGGCCGGCCGCAGTTGGAGCACGACACCGCGGTCTCGTGGTTCGGATGGCGATAACAGGTGGTGACCGGCACGGCGGCGCTGGACGCTAGCAGCGCGGGCTTTGCGGTCCCTCAAGGAGACCGCGCCCCGCGTCAGGTGGTCGTGGGCACCGAGAGGATCGGCGCGCGCGTGGGGGCGCGCGACCCGCCCAGCGGCTCGTGGGTGACGAGCACCTGCTTGACGCCGTCGAGGTTGCCCGGCACCGCGACCGCGGCCGACCCGTCGGTGCTCACGCCGAACAGCGCCGGCGTCGGCTCGGGCGCCTTGGCGCCGGGCCGCAGCAGCCACACCTGGTAGATGCGGCCGCGCGGCGGCGGCGGCAGGTTGCGGCCGACGAGCACGCCGCGCCCGTCGCCGTCGACCTCGAGCGACACGCGCGCGTCAGGCGCGGCCGCGCGGTTCACCTGCGCGGTGATCGTCCGGGCGCCCTCGTCCCCGCCGCCGGCCACCAGCGCGCCGCCGACGCCGCCGGCGAGCAGCAGCAGCGCTGCGAGCGCCGCGGCCGGCGCGGGGCGCGCCAGCAGGCCACTCAGCCAGCCGCGGCGGCGCGCCGGCGCTGGAGCGACCGCGGGACGGTCGGCGCCCTCCCCGGCGGCCGAGAGCAGCTCGGCATCGGACTCGACGACCGCCATGATGCGGGTCTTCAGCGCCGCGGGCGGGGTCACGGGCGGCGCCGAGGCGGGCAGCGCGTCGGCGGCGACGCGCAGCTCGGCGAGCTCGCGGCGGCACGCCGCGCACGTCTCCAGATGATGCTCGAAGCCCGCGACCTCGTCGTCGGGGAGCGCTCCCAGCAGGTAGGCGGCGGTCGAGTCGGCCCAGTGGTCGTGGTCGGGTGCGCTCACGGCGCGACCTCCTTCGCCCCGAGACGATCGCGCATCTTGTGCAGCCCGAGCCGCATCCTCCCCTTCACCGTGCCGACCGGCGTGTCGAGCATGTCCGCGATCTCGGTGTGCGTGAACCCGCCGAAGTAGGCGAGCTCGATCACGTGCGACTGCTCGGCCGGCAGCCCGTCGAGCGCCTCGCGGATCACGCGCGACTCCTCCCGGCGGGCGGCTTCCACGTCGGTGCGCTCGCGGGCCTCGAGCTGCTCCGCGACCCCCTCGTCGCTCGAGCGGCGGCGGTCGTGGACGATCGTCCGCCGCAGCGCGTCGATCGCGCGGTGGTGGACGATGCCGAGGCTCCACGTCCGGACCGAGCCGCGGCTGCGGTCATAGCGCGAGCCGGAGCGCCAGATGGCCAGGAACGCCTCCTGCACCACGTCCTCGGCCGCGTTGCGGGTGCCCACCATGCGGTAGGCGAGCGAGAACGCGGCGCCGCAGTGGCGCTCGTAGATGAGCTCGAACGCGCGCGCGTCGCCCCGCTGCATCAACTGGATCAGCTCCTCGTCGGCGAGCGAGGCGAGGTGACGGCTGGACGTGTCCGGGGGCATCGTGCAGGAGTCGTGTTCGCAGGCGAGCCCCCGGCGGATCAGCGCGCCGGCGCCGTGGCGCGGCTCAGCCCGGATCCAGCGATGTTCCGTGGATGCCCCGATCGGGCCCACCCGCCCCCGAGCCAGGGTCGATCGGCCGCGCATCCATGTGGTGAGCCACCTGGGTCGCGGCCGATCGGCACTGGCGAAGGGCCACGGTGGCGAGGCGCCACGGGTATCGCTGGATCCGGGCTCAGCGGCCCGGGGTGGTGTCCTCGATCACGCGCCGGACCTCCTTGGCGGCGTCCTTCAGCGTCTTGCCGGCGAGGTCGAGGGCGTTGACCGCGGCGGCGCGGCGCTTGTGGCGGCGCCGGCGGGTGCGCACGACCACGAGCCCGAGCGCCGCCGCCGAGCCGACCACGACGGCGGCGGCCGGCCGCAGCCAGTTGCGCGGGTCGCGCATCGCGCGCAGCTCCCAGGCCTCGAGCTCGTCGGCGGCCATGTCCACCAGCGAGCCGAGGGTGTCCTCCACCCGTGCCTCCAGCTCCGCCGGCGGGTCGATCGGCGCCAGGGCGCGGCTCAGCCGCACCTCGAACTCGGCGGTGCGCTCTCCCGGCATCTAGTCCATCACCCCGTCGGTCCCTCGGCCTTCTTGACGATCTCCTCGAGCTGGCGGATCGCTCGATGCAGCAACACCTTGGTCGCCCCGTCGGTGCGCCCGAGCGCCCGCGCGATCTCGCGGTTGTCCATCCCGAGGGCGAAGCGCATGATCAGCGCCTCGCGGCGGTCGTCGGGAAGCTCCTGCACCCCGTCCAGGATGCGCTTGAGGTCCTGCCGGTCCTCCACCAGCCCCTCGGTCGTGTGCGGGGAGGAGAGCACGCCCGCGTCGTCGATCGGCGTCTGCGGCCGGCGCGAGCGGTCGCGGTAGTAGTTCGCCGCGAGGTTGTGCGCGATCCGGATCAGCCACGGCCGCAGCGGGCGGCCGTCCGATTCGCGCTGGGCGCGCTCGAAGTGCCGGTAGGCCTGCAGGAAGGTCTGCTCGGTGAGGTCCTCGGCGTCGTGATGGTTGCCCACCCGGTAGTAGGAGTAGGAGTACACGTCCCGGAGATGCGCCCGGTAGAGGCTCGCGAACTCCGCGTCGAGCTTCGCCTTCTCCTCGCGCGTGGGCTGCTGCTCCGGTGCGGTGGCCATCCATGGTGCAGGCTACTCCGGTCGGCGGGTCCTCATGCGGCGCGCACCGTCGGCGCGGCGCCCTGGGGCTCGCGGATGTTGGGGAGCTCGTCCGGCACGGAGGGCTGCGCGGCCGCCTCCGCGGGCGCGCCGCCCAGGCGCTCCCACAGGAGCGCGACGCGGGTCCAGATCCGGTCGGTGGCCTCGGCGGTGAGCTCGGCCGAGGGCTCGGGCGTGCGCGGGAACGTGAGCGGCGGGCCCAGGCGGATCGTCACGCGGTGCGGGCGGATGCGCCAGCCGCGGCGGACCGCCTCGGTGCCGATCGTCGCGACGGGCACGACGGGCGCGCCGGATTCGAGCGCCATGCGCCCGACCCCGCGCCGCGGCCGCCCGAGGGGCCCGGGCCGCCGGCGCGTGCCCTCGGGGAACATCAGCACGCAGCCCCCGCGCGCCAGGATCGCGCGCGCCGTCTCGGCCATCTCGGTGTCGCCCGTCCCGCGGTCGACCGGGAACGCGCCGAGCGCGCCGAGCAGCCGGCCCACCACCCGGTTGCGGAACAGCTCCTTCTTGGCCACGTAGTAGATCGGCCGGCGCGTCACCGTGCCGATCACGAACGGATCGAGGAACGACCGGTGGTTGGCCGCGAAGATCACCGGCCCCTCGGCGGGGACGTGCTCGCGCCCGAGACGCCGCATGCGGAAGTAGACGTGGGCGACCGGCTGGACGAACGACCGCGCGACCCAGTAGACGACCGGATCGACGCCCGCGTCGCGGGCGCGTTCGTGGTGTCGCTGGAGGGTGGCGGGATCCATGGCAGTGCGGACAGGCGGCCTGACCCTGCGTACCCCGGCGCTGGTGCGCCAGTTACAGTGCCCCGGGATGGCGTTCGACCGGTCACGGACCTTGCGCGGCGCCCTCGCCGGCGCCGTGGCGGCGGGCGTGTGGTCGGCGCAGCAGCCGCTCGACCAGCGGGTCTTCGGCGTCGGCCACGACGATGCCGTGCTGCTCGGCCGCCTCGTCACGAGCGGCCCGGCCGCGATGGGCCTCGGCACCGCGCTGCACGTCGGCAACGGCGCCCTGTTCGGCGCCCTCTACGCCAACCTCGCGCCGAGCCTCCCGGGCCCCGCGGCGGCCCACGGCCCGCTGGCGGGCCTCGCCGAGCATCTCGCCACCTGGCCCGCGACCTGCCTGCTCGGGCGCCTGGACCGCCTCCGCGACCTGCCCGCGCTGTGGGGGAGCGGCCGCGCGTTCGCCCAGTCCACCTGGCGGCACCTGCTGTTCGGCGCCGTGCTCGGCGAGCTCGAGCGCCGGCTCAACGGGGACGCGGCCGCGCGCGGCCCGCTGGACGACATCGCGGTCTCCTCCAACGGCCACGGCGCCGTCGAGCACCTCGTCACCACGGAGCCCTGAGCGACGTCACGCTCATCACCGGCGCCTCGGGCTTCGCCGGGCGCCACCTCGCGCGGGCGTGCGCCGCCGCCGGCGAGGAGGTCGTCGAGCTCTCGCGCTCGGCGGGCCTGCGGGTCGACCTGCTCGACGGGGCCGCCGTCCGCGACGCCGTGCGCGACACCGCCCCCGCTCTCGTCTACCACCTCGCCGCGCGCGCCCACGTGGGCCAGTCCTGGCGGGAGCCGGCGGTCACCCTGGCGGACAACCAGGCGATGACCGTCAACCTGCTCGAGGCCGTCCGCGACGCGGCGCCGGACGCCGTCGTCGTCTACGTCTCGAGCGGCGAGATCTACGGCCCGCCGGCCGCGCTGCCCGTCGACGAGACCGCCGCGCTGCGCCCGCAGAACCCCTACGCGGTGTCCAAGGCGGGCGGGGACCTGCTGGCCGGCTTCTACGCCGACGCGCACGGGCTGCGGGTGGTCCGCGCCCGCGCCTTCAACCACGCGGGCCCCGGCCAGACCCCCAACTACGCGATCGCCTCCTTCGCCCGCCAGGTCGCCGCCGGGCTCGAGGCGGGCGACGACCCCGTGCGCGTGGTGACCGGCAACCCCGACGCCCGCCGCGACTACACCGACGTGCGCGACGTCGCGCGCGCCTACCGCGCGCTGGCCGCCGCCGGCGAGCCGGGGGTGTTCAACGTCTGCTCCGGCCGGCCCGCCTCCGCCGCCGAGCTCGTGCGCACGCTCGGCGAGGTCTGCGACGTCGCGATCGACCACGTCGTCGACCGCTCGCTGGTCCGCGCCCACGAGGTGATGGAGGTCCGCGGCGCCTTCGACCGCCTGCGGGCGGCGACGGGCTGGCAGCCGGAGATCGGGCTCGAGCGCACGCTCGCGGACACCGTGGCGTGGTGGCGCGAGGAGATCCGCGCCGGGCGCGCCACCGCGCAGCTGCACGAGTAGTCAGCGGCGCCGGGCGAGCCGCTGCGCCAGCGCCGGGAGGGCGAGCCCGTACAGGTACGCGAGCCCGACGCCGAGCACGGTCTCCCCGACGCGTTCGCCGAACCGCGCGGCGGCGTCGCCGGGGTCGGCCGAGAGCAGCAGCAGGAAGACCAGGAAGGTGGTGAAGGCGGAGGTCACGTACCAGCGGCTGCGGTGCGTGCCGCCCGCCCCGGCGATCGCCGCGACGGCGGCGACCGCGTAGACGCCCATCGGCGGGTCGAGCCGGACGAGCGCGATCCCGGCCAGCGCGCCCGCGGCGACGGCGAGGATCCGCCCCACGCTCCGCAGACGCTGCATCTCCGGGGCGGGGCGCATCACGAGCAGGGCGGCGGCGCACGCCCAGCCGACGTGCTCGAGGTCCGCCAGGAAGCCGATCGCCGCCGCCGTCGCCCCGGCGGCGCCGAGGCGGATCCCGTACCCGAGCGTCGGCGGGTAGGGCTCGGGCCCGGCCGGGGGCCGGGGAGCGGGCGCCCGCTCCGGCCACAGCATCGACAGCGCGCACGCGTACACCGAGCCCCCGACGATCAGTCCCGCCAGGCCCGCGACCTCCCCGACGTCGGTGTAGCTCAGCCCGACGCCGACCAGCGGGAGCGAGACCGTCATGGCGATCCGCCCGAGACGCGAGCGCGCCGCGAGCAGCGCGGTCGCCACGCCGAGCGCCGCGATCGCCGCGACCGCGAGCACGGGGACGCCGGCCAGGAGGCCGCCGACGAGCATCGGGATCCCGGCCAGCAGGCCGAGCACCACGACGCCGAGCCGCCCCCGCCGCCGCGGGGCGAGACCGGCGATCGCGGCGGGGAGCACGCCGACGGCCACTGCGATCCCCGCGGACCCGTCGATCAGGACCACCACGGCCGCGGGGAGCGCGTAGACCGCGCCCAGCACCGCCGCGGACCAGTCCCAGACCAGTCCGGGAGGCTTCACACGTGGCGTGGCCGCGACCGGGATCGGCGGGATGATGCCACCGGGCGCCACCAGTAGTCTCAGCCTCCCCCCGCAACGACCGAGGGACGGGATGGCCATGTCAGATGTGCCCGGGGAAGTGGTGGACGTCAGATGCGTCGGGGGACCCCACGACGGCGACCAGATCTGGATTCCCGGCGAGGACGCGGAGGAGGGGCGGCAGCTGTACGACCGCTACGTCGCCCATCGCGAGGGCGACGAGTGGGTCGCGCTCTACGACCGTCCGGACGGCTGACCCGCGCTGCGGACATCGACGTCGACGAGACGGACATCGAGGACTCCCTGGACGCCGCCCGCGTGCGCACCTACGCGAGCGGCCGGCCCGCGTTCGAGGCGGGTGTCCGCCGCCTCTAGGAGACGATGGCGCGCATCACGCTGACGCCCGCGGCTCGCGCGCGGGGCTCGCAGCGCTCACGCCGACGGCCCGGGATGCCGACAGATGTCGTATGACGACGACGATCCGCGAGCTCGAACGGCTGCCCGACGGCACGACACGACGCCTCCGCGACCTCTGGAGGCGCGCCATCGGCCTGCACGCCTATCAACTGGCCGAGCTCGCCGACGCCCAGATCGCGACCTACGGAGCGGGGAGCGCGTGGGGCGGCCTGCACCGCCAGGTCCTCGCGTTGGCTCGCCAGGGCGGGCGCTTGAGCGAGCTCTCGCACGTCGGGCATCTCGCGGGCCGGCTGGCCGAGCGGCTCGCCACGGACGGCCAGCGGACCGCGCTGTCGCAGGCGCTGTTCGGCGAGGCCTCCGCGCGGTTGGTCGAGGACTACGTCCCGGCCGACGATCTGGCCGAGCTGCGATACGCCTGGACCCACCACGGCCCGGACGCCGAGCTGCGTCATCGCTACCACCCCGCCGGCCACGCGGCGGCCGCGAAGCTGCTCGGCTGAGCGCCACGGCGTGGTGGCGACGCCGGAGGCAGGCGTCCTCACCGCGCCGCGGACGCCCGCGCGTCGTTCACCGTGAGGACCGTGAGTGGCTCGCGGTCTACGACCCCGAGGACTGAGTCGCCAGCACGGCGACCGTCCCGCTCGCGTACTGGTCGTTGGAGGCCACGAACAGGTGCCGGCCGTCCGGCGCCACGGCGATCTCGGTGGGGTTGTTGATCGGCGCATCCGCGCGGCAGCGGCCGAAGAGCGGACAGCCCCGGGCGATGGCGGCGAGCTGCAGGGTCCCGCTTCCGGGGTCGCGCGCGAACGCCGCCACGTCCGCGCCCCGCGTGGCGTAGAGGCGCGTGCCGTCGGGCGCCATGGCGAGCTCGAAGAGCTGCTGGACGCGCCGGTCGCGGACGCAGCCCGGGCGGTCCAGCCGGCTCAGGCACGGCGCATCGGCGGCGGCGAGCGCTCCGGTCGCCGTGTCGTGGCGGAACCCCGTGACCGCGAACGGGACGTCCGGGTTGAGCGGGACGTTGTATCCCAGCGGACCGGTGCCCGTGTAGGCGTCGCGGCCGTCCGGGCTGAAGACGGGAGCGGAGACGGTCTCGTCGAGGCGCGCGTCGACGGCACAGGCGTGGAAGGGCGCCGACGCCAGGCAGCCCGTGCGTTCGTCGCGCGCCGTCAGGACGCCGCTCCGAGGGTCGCGGGTGAGGGCCAGCAGCAGTCCCGTCCACCGGCGGCGGGCGCGGCTGTACGTCGCGGAGTCGAGGTACGCGGTCCGCCCGTCGGGCGCGAATGCCGGAGCGCCGGGGTAGGTGATGCCCAGCGGCAGGGGCGCGCAGCCGGCGGCGGCCTTGCCGGTCCTCAGGCACGACCGCCAGGTCAGCGTCCCGGTCCGCCGGTCGCGCGCCATCACGGTCACCGTCGAGGAGCCGGCGAGGTAGACGTGACGCCCGTCCCCGCTGATGCTGATGTCCGTCGCGCGCAGCATGGGCCTGACGGCGCACCCGTCTCGTGGCTGGTTGGCGACGCATCCCGAGCGCCCGGCGCGCTGCGCGTAGGTTCCGTCCGCGCGGCGCGCGAGGACGGCGACGGCCTGCAGCCCGGGTGCCTGTCCCGAGACGCCGGTTCCCGGGGGCTCGCTCGGCGCGGAGATCACGTACAGGTGGCGGCCGTCCGGGCTGACCCGGAGGTCCTTGACGGTGGCCGCGATGCCCCGCACCCGCGTGCACGAGGCCGCGTAGCGCACGCCGAACGGCCCGTCGGGCGCGCTGACGCGTCGCCCCGCGAGGCATCCGTCGCGACCCGGGGACTGCCGGATGGCGCCGGTGCGCGGGTTCACGCGCAGGACGGCCGCGGTGGCCTCGGTCTCAGACGGGACGTACAGGGTGCGCCCGTCGGGCGCGAGCGCCAGCGAGAGCGGGTTCTCCATCCCCCGGCCGCGCGGGCACCCGAACGAGCGATCCGCCGAGATGCACGTCGCCGCGCGCGCGTCCGTCACGGCGGCGTCGTGAGGCACCCCCATCGCCGTGACCACGGCGGCCACGGCCACCGCGGTGCGTGCGGCGCGGCTCATCGTCCGATGATCGTGCGCGGCGTCGCGGGGTGCAACGGGACGCGTCCGGGCGCGGACCCGCTCCCGACACAAGCCCGCCGCCGGACTCGAACCGGCAACCTCTTCATTACAAGAGACGGGCGACCTCCCGCGGGCTACTGCGCCCTGTCCCGCTTTGGCTGCAAATCCGCCAGTTCCGCGCCGCGGGCACGCGCCGTCTGCTCCCCGCTGCTGTCGCCCGTCGCTTCCAGAACGCTTCCATGATCCGCCCCCATGCGGAACGTCGCACCGCCGGCGGCATGCCCGAGCTCGTGACCCTGGGGGTCGCTTACAGGTCCGGGAACCACCAGCGTTGCTCGCGATCCAGCCGCAGGCTCTCGAGGTAGCGCCGGACCTGCCGGCGGGAGGCGCCCTCACGCCGCATCCTGATGGCCACGCCCTCGAGCGCCCTGCGCTCGGCGAGCAGGCGCTCGTTCGAGCGGCGGCTCCGGAGGATCTGGTCGACCTCCTTCTCGAACTGCGTCCAGTTGGGGTCGTCCATCACCGCGTAGCGCGCCCGCAGACGACTCAGCTTGTCGGGCTCCGGCCGCGGCCGCCCCTTCCAGGCCTGCAGCGCGGTCGCCAGTGCGGCGCCTACCCCTGCGGCGATGAGGAGCTCGAGTGCCATCACTCGCCGCCTAGGTCGACCTCAAGACCCGCGCTGTGACAGGCTCACGACCTCGCCCTCCTCGCGGGCGGGCGACGGCGGCGCCTCCGCGTCGAGCAGGCTCCCGTAGCGGGCCTCCATCTTGGCTCGCCTGCGCGCCGTGCGCTCGGCGTCCTTGACCTCGTGCCGGTAGACCGCTCTCGTGACGACGCTGGACCTGTGCCCGAGCTGCCAGGACACCTCCTCCACGTCGCCGTCGGCGATGGCGACGGAGGCCGCGGTGTGCCGGAAGCCATGGAAGGACGGCACCGCACCGCGCGGCACGGCGGCTTCCTCCTGCAGCACCGGGAAGGTGGGGCGACCCTTGTCGTCCCTGGCGGCCTTCATCGCGACGCGGAGCGCGCGTGTGGCGTTGCGCTGCGAGAGCGCCCGTCCGGAGCGCGCCGCGAAGACGAACGAGCCGGGCCGCGAGTGCGGGCTCCGGGCCTTGTGCTCCAGCAGGATCACCGCCAGCGATCGCGGCAGCTCGACCGTGCGGCGGCTCTCGTCGGTCTTCAGGGCTACGCGCTTGCCGCCGCGTGAGAGCTGATGGCTGAAGGCGACCGTGGCGCCGTCCGGATCACTCAGCCCCAGGTCCGACCAGACCAGGCCGAGCAGCTCCGACATCCTCGCGCCGGTCACCGCCGCGAGCGCGAACAGCGTCCTCCATGGCTCGCGGGCGGCGGCCAGGGTCTGCCCGAGCTCGTCAAGCTGGCGGTCGGTGAACTCCCGCGCCGCCCGCTCCGCGACGCGGTCGCCGAAGCTGCTCGGCTCGGCCGCGACCTCGACCTCGTCGCCCTCCTCCTCGAGCTCGCCGTCGAAGTCCTCGTCGTCGTACTCGGCGTGGTCAGCCTGCCGCGCGTGCAGGCGCTCGGCGAGCTGGTCGGCGAAGGCCTCGAGCCGCTCCTCGCCTGAGCCCAAGCCGTCGTCGTAGCCCTCGTACTCGTCGCTCATCGGTCCGTCCCTTCCTCGTGGCTCGCCGCCAGCGCGTGCTCGCTGATCCACCGCTCCAGCGCCTCGGGCCGCACGCGAAGCGACGTCCCGCGACGGCCGAGACGCACGGCTGGCAGCTCGCCGGACCGCACCTTGCGGTACACGCTCGAGCGGCTCAGCCCCAGGCGCGCGGCCGTCTCGCCGAGCGTCAGGAGTCCGTCAGCGCCGCCGGATCGCGAGCCATCTGTGCTCATCAGGCATCATCGTACGCAACGAATCCACGGAATCTGCGTCAGGAGCGCAAAGATCCACCGACCCTCGCTCCGTCTATGGCCCGCGGCGCCCTAACGCGGCCTCGCGCCGAAGGCGTGAAGGCGCGCCGGCGACGGCGGCTTCGGGAGCCTCGCCACCCCACGCGGCCATGGCGCGGCGCCCTCCGGATCGGAGACCCGCGCGGAACTAGGGCGTGGGATGGAGCCGCGCTGTCGCTTCTGCCTCATCGCGACAGCGACGCCGCGCGAGCTTCCTCCGATCGCGCGCGCACGTCGTGCCTATGCACCGGATGCAACGGCGCCCGGCCGAGTGGGACTTCCGCTGGTCGTCCATGCCGGTCGTCTGACGCCTGGCTTGGCGAGACGCTCGCAACCACGCGAGAGGCGGCACCCGGCGCGTTGTCTGTCTCACACCTATTGCGCATGATCCGCGCCGCGGCCCCGGCCCCTCGAAGGCGCGCGCGTCAGGCCGAGGCAGACACCGCTACCGGCCTTCGCGAGCGGTGGAGGTGGACTTAGCCCCCGCCGAGGCCAAAGTCCGGATCGAAGGGCTGCTGATCGGACTGGCAGACGGTGCCCGCCGGTGGTGTGATCAGCTCGGTCAGGTAGGCGACCGCCGCCTCGTCTACGCAGGCGCTCGGGTTCTGGAAGCTCAGGTGGCCGTAGCCCTCGTGGGTGAGCAGGACCGCGTTGCCGAGCAGGCGTTCAGCTCGCACGGCGTTGGCGTAGCCCGTGCTGGGGTCATAGCGCGTGTTGATCAGGAGGATCGGGTTGGGGGTCGAGGCGCTCCAGGGCCCGCGGTAGTTGTCCTGGCCCGGCACCGGCCAGGAGGCGCAGGGGGCCCACCGCCACCAGCCCTGCACGCGGCCCTGGAGCGGGCTGATCCGGCTCGAGTCGTCCGATCACCTGCGGCCAGTCCCGCACACTCTGCCGGGCGGGCGCGTCGGCGCAGGCGATCGCCGCCGAGGTCGTCGCGCCGGCCAAGCCCGCGGGCGAGGTGGAGCCGCGCGCCCCGGTCTCGAGCGCCGATCCGTCGCCCCCCAGCGCGGCGGCGAGCGCCGCCGCGTTCGCCGGCCAGTCGCTGGGAGCCCTCACCGGCTCGAACTGCGACAGCAGCAGATCGCCGTAGCTCAGCTCCTCGGGCGACGACAGCGGCGGCCTCGCCCCCGGAGCCGGGATCGGAGCGCGCCTCACCTGCGCGAACAACTGCTCGACGCGCTCGGCCGCGGTCTGGCCGCCACCGGCGAGCGCGCAGCGCTCCGGTCCCGCGCCGTCGCACAACGCGAGGAACCGGTCGAAGACCTCATCGGGGGAGCTGACGTCGTTGGCCGTCCTCGCCTCGGCTCCCGCCGAGGTTCTGGGCGCGTCGACGATGCCCATGAGCAGCATCGCCCGGACCCGGTCGGGGAACATGTTGGCGTAGGTCTGGCCGATGTAGGTGCCGTAGGAGAGGCCGACGTAGGTGAGCTTCTCCTCGCCGAGCAGGGCGCGCAGGTGGTCGAGGTCGCGGGCGGTGTCGGCGGTAGAGATGTGCGGCAGGAGCCAGCCGCTGACCTCGCCGCAGCGCCTGGCCAGGTCGGCGGTCTTACCCGCGTAGCGCTCCGAGTCGGCGTTGGTGGTGGGGATCGATTCGCCGGCCCAGAAGATCGCCTCGCTCCGGGGGTTGCGGAAGCAGTGCACCCGGGTGCTGGCGTTGGTGCCGCGCGGATCCCAGCTGACGACGTCGAAGCGGCCGCCGCCGAAGGCGTCGATCCCTTCGGGATCGCCCTGCACCGTATCGACGCCGCTCAATCCCGGTCCGCCCGGGTTCATGAACAGCGTGCCGATCCGCTCGTCGGGCTTGCTGGCGAGGTGGCGGATCACCGCCAGGCTGATCGTGCGCCCGTTCGGGCGATCCCAGTCGAGCGGCACCCGGATCCGGGCGCACTGCAGACCCTCGCCGGGAGGAACGCATGCCGCCCACGGGATCGGCGCGCCGACCCCGCCCGCCGCGCGGGGCGATCCGGAGCCGCCGGCAACCGCGTCGCCGGCCGGGAGCGCGACGACGCAGCCGACGGCCAAGGCCGCGGCGGCGACAAGCGCTTTGCGTACGGCGGCCACGAAGGACCTCCTAGTCGACGAGTTCGTGCGAATCCGTCCAGCTACCGGTGGGCCCCAGTAGCCAGGTCTAACCTAGTCGCCCGAGGGGCCGCAAGGCAAGGCGACACGAGCCTCGACCGCCCACGCCGACTGCATGGAGCACCCGCCCCCCACCGCGCAAGCCGTCCCCCGCGGTGCAGCCCGCACGCCCCCTTCGCGCCAGTAGCAGCGGTCCGGATCAGTTCGATTTCGCTCTCGGAAAGGACGACGAGCAGTCGCGCGGTCAGCCCGTCCTGTCCCAGCGTCGTGCATAGGCACAGCATTGGCGCGCCGACCCCAGCCGCGCCGCATTCTCACTCAGGCCTCCGCTTTCGCAATCGCCTGGAACCGGCAGCGAGGCGGCCGCCCGGCGCGACTGCTGCATTCCAGGGAGGCTGTTGCATTAAGGACGGGTCCGTCCGGAGCGGTTAAGACCATTCCGGGATGGCGCAGAACTTCTTGGCGTGTGATCGCGGGCAGGAGTTGTTGTTGCCGCCGAGCCTGGGCGATTGGCTGCCCGTGGGGCACCTCGCCTGGTTCGTCATCGACGCCGTTGCCGCGTTTGACCTGAGCGGGTTCTACGCGGCCTATCGGGCCGACGGGCATGGTCGGCCGGCGCACGATCCGTCGATGATGGTCGCGCTGTTGCTCTACGGCTACGCGATCGGCGAGCGCTCGTCGCGGCGGCTTGAGCGTCGCTGTGTCGAGGACGTCGCCACGCGCGTGGTCTGCGCCAACCAGGCGCCCGATCACACCACGATCGCGCGCTTTCGCCAGCGCCACGAGCGCGCGCTGGCCGAGCTGTTCGGCGAGGTGCTGGCGCTTTGCGCCGACGCCGGGCTGGTCCGCGTCGGGGTGATCGCCGTCGATGGCACCAAGCTGGCGGCCAACGCCGCCCCGCAGGCCACGCGCGACTACGAGGCGATCGCGCGCGAGATCCTCGCCGAGGCCGACGCCGTCGACGCCGAAGAAGACGAGCAGTTCGGTGACGCGCGCGGCGACGAGCTACCGCCCGAGCTGGCGACCGCGCAGGGCCGGCGCGGCTGGCTGCGCGAGGCCAAGCGCCGCCTCGACGACAGGCGCGCCGAGGAGGCGCGGCCGATCCCGCGCGACCGGCCCGACCGGCTCCGCGAGGCCAAGCGCCGCCTCGAGGAAGAACACCGGGTCGAGTGCCGGGCCAACGCCGCTTATGAGGCCTACCGCGCCCGCGGGCGGATGAAGGACGGCCGACGCTTCGGCCGTCCGCCGGACCCGTTTGAGCCGCCGCCGGTCCCGACGGGCAAGATCAACCTCAGCGATCTGGACTCGCGCAACGTCAAGACCTCGCGCGGTTGGGTGCAGGGCTACAACGCCCAGGCGGTGGCGACTGAGGATCAGATCGTCATCGCCGCCGAGGTCACCGTCGCCTCGCCCGACTTCGGGCACCTCGAGCCGATGATTCGCGCCACCGAGCATGAGCTGCGCCGCGCGGGCATCGAGCAGCAGCCCGACGTCGTGTTGGCCGATGCCGGCTACTGGCATCAGGTCCAGATGGAACGCTTGCTCGGCGATGGCCGGACGGTGCTCATCCCGCCCGACGCGAAGAAACGCGCGGGCGCCCGTCCCGGCTGGGACGGCGGCCTCTACGCGTTCATGCGCCGCGTCCTTGACACCGACGCCGGCGGCGAGCTCTACGCCAAACGCCAGACGATGATCGAGCCGATCTTCGCCGACACCAAGTTCAACCGCCGCATCGATCGCTTCCTCCGCCGCGGCAGATCCGCCGCCAGATCCGAATGGCGCCTCACCAACGCCGCCCACAACCTCCTCAAGCTCTGGCGGCACGCCAGCGCCCCCGCGGCCGCCTGACGGCCGCCGCCGCGGCGCACGACTCACTCGCTCTCCATCACACCGACCGCCTACGTCTCCGCCGGAGACGCCCCCGCGCCACGACATTTCGCAACAGCCTCCAGGCTGTGCGGTAGCGAGCGTCGGCTCCCGGCCTTCGCGCGCACCGGACGAGCCGCCCCGTTTCAGCGGTTGAGCGAGCGGCGGATTTCTCCGCATGAAGGGCCCACGCGTCCAGCATCGAACGACGCGCCGTGGTGCCGAGAGGGCTCTACGCAGCTCTGGTGGTCACGGCTCTGCTGGCGCTCGTCGGGGCAGCCGGCGTCCTACGTCCGCCGGTCCTCCGCGATATGCGTCGATAGATCGATGCCGGAGAAGTCGGTGAACGTGTCGCGGAAGAACGGCGCGATCGACGACGATCCCCTCGCCAGACGCGCAGGGCCCGCTGCGCCTGGCGCTCAACTCCTGCGAGAGATCCGAGACGGATCGCTGGCAACTAGCGCCCTGTGGTGAGCGTCTTCACCGTCTGGGCGTTCGTCGCCACGATCCCGTAGATCGACTCGCCGGGCTCGAGGTCGACCGCCAGCGCACGGTCGGCTGTAGCCCACGGGAAGCCGTTGGCGGTCGTCACCCCCGCCGGGCCGACGAACACCGTCTCGCCGGCTGTCGAGTTCTTCAGTCATCACCGTGCGCGTCGCGTAGTCGGCGCGCGGGCCCGCCGTCCTCGGGGTTGGCCGCGATCGCCGTCGCGGAGGTGGTGACGCTCACGGAGGACGTCTGGATCGCCATGACGCTCGGATGCTAGGGCGTGAGGAAGCGGACTCATGCTTCCATAGCGCTTCCAAGGAGGCCTCACGCGCAGCTCGCAGTCGGGCGCCGAGCAGTGAAAAACCCCGCCTGAGCGGGGCTTTCCTAGGAGCCCGCCGCCGGACTCGAACCGGCAACCTCTTCATTACAAGTGAAGCGCTCTACCAGTTGAGCTAGGCGGGCGCGAGGCGGCGCCCGCACAGCATAGGTCGCCGCCCGGGTCGTCAGCTGCGCTCGAGCGGGCGGCCGAGGGCGAGGGGCGGGATCGAGCGGCCCACGACCCCCGCGACCACGATCAGCGTGAGCAGGTACGGCAGCGCCTGGAAGAGCACCGCGCCGGACTCCCAGAACACCGGGAGGCGCTGGGCGAGCGCGCTCGAGAAGCCGAACACGAGCGTGGCGGCGAGGACGCCGCCGGGTCGCCAGCGGCCCGCGATCAGCGCCGCCAGCGCGAGGTAGCCGCGGCCGTCGGTCATGTTCTGCCCGAAGGAGTGCACGAAGCCGATCGACAGGTACGCGCCGCCGGCCGCGGCGAGGAGGCCTGAGAGGACGACGGCGCGGTAGCGGATCCACATCACGGAGAGCCCGGCGGTCTCCGCCGCCAGCGGGTTCTCGCCCGCCGAGCGCAGCCGCAGGCCGGCGGGCGTCCGGAACACGATCACCGCGGTGACCGCGACGAGCACGAGCCCGCCCCACACCATCAGGTTGGCGTCGCCGAGGACGTCGCCGACGAACGGGATCTCGGAGATGAGCGGCAGGTGGAGGTCGGGCACGGCGGGCAGCGTGTCGGGCGTGCCCGCGGTGCCGTAGACGTCGACGTAGAGGTAGCCGGTGAGGCCCAGCGCGAGGAAGTTCAGCGCCACGCCGGAGACGATCTGGTCGGCCCGCAGCGAGACGGTGAAGAGGGCGTGCACGAGCGCGAGCGCGCCGCCCGCGAGCATCCCGATCGCGAGGCCGAGCAGCCACGACCCGGTCTGGTCGGCGCCGAGGGCGGCGAAGAAGGCGCCCATCAGCATCATGCCCTCGAGGCCGATGTTGATGACGCCGCTGCGCTCGGAGAACAGGCCGCCGATGGCGGCGAAGAGCAGCGGCGTGGCGTAGCGCAGCGTGGCGGCGAAGAGCGCGGACCACACCACCACGCGCTCGAGGTTGCCGACGCCGGACTGCGTGGCCGCCCAGCCGCCGGCGGCGCCGATCACGCCCGCGATCACCGCGCCCCATCCGATCCGGCGCTCGCCCGCCCGCACCGTCCACGCGCCCGCCGCGACCGCCAGCAGCGCGAGCACCAGCGTCGGGACCGGCGTGCGCACCAGCAGCGGCGGCAGCGCGACGAAGAAGGCCAGCGCGCCCAGCGCGATCCCCGCCCAGCCGGCCCGCTGCGGGGTCAGCCACGCGGGCGCGCCGGCCGTCCGGGGGTCCGCCACCGAGGCGCCCATCAGGCCTCCGCCGCCTTCTCGCGCGGCCGCCACCGCAGCCGCCGGCGCGCCCGGAACAGCCACACCACGAGGATGTCGGCGCTGATCAGCAGGACGACGAGGCCCTGGATGATGGTCGTGAGGTTGGCGGCCAGCTCGGGCTCGAAGACCGCCGGGTCGAGGTTGCGCACCGACGTGCCGGTCAGCAGCGCGCCGAACAGCAGCGCCGAGAAGCAGACGCCGATGGCCGTGTTGCGCCCGAGCAGCGCGACGGCGATCCCGACGAACCCGATGGTGGAAGCCTCGATGTCGTTGGTGGCGACCCGGAACTGCCAGCCGAGCACGTCGAGCGCCCCCGCCAGCCCGGCGAAGGCGCCGCAGACGGCCATCACGAGCACGTAGCTGCGCGCCACCGAGATGCCCGACGCCCGGGCCGCCTCCGGGTTGAAGCCGACCGCGCGGACCTCGTAGCCGGTGACGGTCCGGTTGAGCACGACCCAGAACACGACGGCGGCGGCGAGCGCGATGAACAACCCGATGTGCAGGCCCTGCAGCTCGGGGTCGCCCCAGAACACCGGCAGGCGGGCCGACGGCAGCACGTCGTCGGAGACCGGCACCGAGCGCTGGGTGTCGCTCTGCAGCGGGCCGCCGAGCCCGAACAGGTAGAAGCCCACCCAGATCGCGATGTAGTTGAGCATGATCGTCGAGATCACCTCGTTGACCCCGACGGTGGCGCGCAGGATCCCGGCGATCCCGGCCCACACCGCCCCGGCCAGGCAGCACAGCGCGATCGTCACGAGGATGTGCAGCAGCCCCGGAAGCCCGGCGAACGAGGAGCCGATCCACGCCGCCACGAAGGTCCCCACCAGGTACTGGCCCTGGCCGCCGATGTTGAACAGGCCGCACCGGAACGCGAACGCGACCGCGAGGCCGGTGAGGATCAGCGGCGTGGTGGCGATCAGCGTCTGCTGCAGGTTGATCGCGGCGAGGTCGCGGTCGTCGCCGGTCGTCCACGGGAAGAACCACTGCAGCCCGGTGCCGTCGAAGATCGCCTGGTAGGTCGAGATCGGGTTGTGGCCGGTGACGAGCACGACCAGCCCGCCGGCCAGGAAGGCGATCACGGTGGTCGCCAGCGGGGTCACGATCCCGCCGGCGCGCAGGTAGGTCGACAGGCGCGCCGCGACGGTGGTGCCGCCGAGGTCGTCGGGCTCGGGCGCGTCGGGCTGGACCGGAGCCTGGTCGCTCATCGCGGCGCCCCCCGGCGCCTCATGCCCCGAGCCGGTCCCGCGTCCCGCCGGTCATCGCCACGCCGAAGTCCTCCTCGGACGACGACGGATCGAGCTCGGCCACGATCTCGCCCTCGTAGATCACCATCACGCGGTCCGACAGCGAGCGGATCTCCTCGAGCTCGAGCGAGATGAGCAGGATCGCGCGGCCCGCGTCGCGCTCCTCGACCAGCCGGCGGTGGACGAACTCGATCGCGCCCACGTCGAGCCCGCGCGTCGGCTGGGCGGCGATCAGCACGTCGGGGTTGGCCGACAGCTCGCGCGCGATCACGACCTTCTGCTGGTTGCCGCCCGACAGCGACGCGGCGAGGGTCTCCGGGGCGCCGCCGCGGACGTCGTACTCGCTCAGCAGGCCGCGCGCCCGTCCCGACATCAGGCGCGGGGACAGCCAGCCGCGGCGCGAGAGCGCGGGCGTGCGGTACTCGCGCAGGCACAGGTTCTCGGCCAGCGTGAACTCGAGCACGAGGCCGCGACGGTGGCGGTCCTCGGCGATGTGCCCGACCCCCGCATCGAGCGTGCGCCGGACGCCGATCCCCTCGAGGTCGCGACCGCCGACCCGCACGATCCCCTCCGCGGGCGCCCGCAGCCCGGTGATCGCCTCGATCAGCTCGCTCTGGCCGTTGGCGTCGACGCCCGCGATGCCGACGATCTCCCCCGCCCGCACGTCGAAGGAGACCCCGCGCACGGCGGGGAGCCCGCGGTCGTCGGCGGCGTGCAGGTCGCGCACCTCGAGCAGCGCCTCGCCGGGCGCGCGCCCCTCCTTCTCCACGCGCAGCAGCACGTCGCGGCCCACCATCAGCCGCGCCAGGCTGCGCTCGGTGGCGCCCTCGGTGGGGACCGTGTCGACCCGCCGGCCGCGCCGCAGCACCGTCACGCGGTCGGCCACCGTCAGCACCTCGTTGAGCTTGTGGGAGATGAACACGACCGACGTCCCGTCCTCGGCCAGCGCCCGCAGGACCCGGAAGAGCTCCGCGGACTCCTGCGCGGTGAGCACGGCGGTCGGCTCGTCGAGGACCAGCACGCGGGCGCCGCGGAACAGCGCCCGCAGGATCTCCACCCGCTGCTGGGCGCCCACGCCGAGATCCTCGACCCGCGCGTAGGGATCCACGGCGAGGCCGAAGCGCTCCGAGAGCTCGCGCGTGCTCTCGACCGCGGCGCGCGTGTCGAGCAGCATCCCGCCCCGGCGCGGCTCGTTGGCCAGCACGAGGTTCTCGGCCACCGTCATGACCCCCACGAGCATGAAGTGCTGGTGGACCATGCCGATGCCGCGCGCGATCGCGTCCCGCGGCGAGCCGATCACGACCGGCTCGCCCTCCAGGCGGATCTCGCCCTCGTCGGGCGTGAGCAGCCCGTAGAGGACGTTCATGAGCGTCGACTTGCCCGCGCCGTTCTCGCCCAGCAGGGCGTGGATCTCCCCGCGGCGCAGCTCGAAGTCGATCGCGTCGTTGGCGACGAGCGGCCCGAAGCGCTTCGTGACGCCCCGCAGCTCCAACGCCGGGGAAGTCGCGTCGGGGCCCCGTCCGCGCGGACCCCCAGCGCGCGACTCCCTTGGAGGTTCGCCCGGGGGGCGAACCTCCGGAGCGCCGTCGCCCGCCTCAACCATCTGGGCCGCTACTTGCCCCCGACGGTATCGGGGATGTCCGACAGCTCGCCCGACTTGATCTGCTCGGCGATCTTCTGGACCTGCGGCTCGAACTCCTTGCCGGCCGCCGAGATCTTGCCGAGCCCGACGCCGTCGTTCTTGAGCTCGAAGACCTGGTCGGTGCCCCCCTTGAAGCCGCCGTCCTGGGCGAGCTTGACCGTGTCGAACACGGCGACGTCGACCTTCTTGACCGCGCTGGTGAGGACCTGCGGCCCGAGGTAGCTCTGGTCGGCGTCGACGCCGATCGCCTGCACCTGCTTCTCCTTGGCGGCGTCGATCACGCCGAGGCCGCACTGGCCGGCGACCTGGAAGACCACGGTGGCGCCCTCGCCGATCTGGTTGAGCGCGAGCTCCTTGCACTTGGCCTGGTCGACGAAGTCCTGGGAGTAGCCGTTGAGCGTCTTGATCTTCGGGTTGGCGGCCTTGGCGCCCGCCTGGTAGCCCGCGATGTAGTGGTCGACCGGCGGGATCTTCTGGCCGCCGACCGAGCCGATGGTCTGCTTGGAGCCGCCCTCCTTCTTGGCGTAGAGCCCGGCGAGGTAGCCCGCGAGATAGCCGGCCTGCTGCTCCTTGAAGATCAGCCCGCGGACGTTGGCCGGCTTGCCCTTGAGCAGGCTCTGGCTCTGGTCGATGATCGCGATGTTCGCGTTGGGGAACTTCTTCGCGACCGTGTTGACGGCCTCGGCCATCAGGAACCCGACGCCGATGATCAGGTCGTACTTCTGCTGGGCGAGCGTGGAGAGGTTCGGCACGTAGTCGGCGTTGGCGCGCGAGGTCAGCACCCGGCCCTGGATCCCGAGCTCGGACTGGGCGCGCTTGAGGCCGTCGTTGGCGAGCTGGTTGAACGAGCGGTCGTTGAGGCCGCCGATGTCGGTGACGAGGCCGACCTTGATCTGCTTGCCCTGCTCGGCCGACCCGCCGGAGCTCGCGCTCTCGGAGTCGTCGGAGCCGCACCCCGCGACGAGCAGGGCGGTGACACAGACCGCCAGGACGGCGAGCAGACTGCGAGCACTCACGTGGATCCCCCTCCACTGATGACCGGAACCGCAGGAGCCTATCCGCCAGACGGGCGACCGGCGCCGGAGATGCGGTCGCGCAGCGCGGCCTTGAGCGCGTCGTCCGCGAACGACGCCTCGACGGCGGTCTGCGTGAGGCCGCGGAGCGCGTCGTCGTCGAGGCCGAAGCGGTCGGCCGCGACGGCGTACTCCCCGCCGATGGTGGCGTCGAAGTAGGGCGGGTCGTCGGAGCCGAGCGTGACCCGCACCCCGGCGTCGCGCAGCGCCCCGAGGGGGTGCGCCTCGTAGCTGTCGAACACGCCGAGCGCGACGTTCGACGTCGGGCAGACCTCGAGCACGATGCCGCGGGCGGCGAGCTCGCCGACCAGCGCGGGGTCCTCGATCGCGCGCACCCCGTGGGCGATGCGGGTCACCGGCAGGGCGAGCGCGGCGCGCACCGAGCCCGCGCCCGCGTGCTCGCCGGCGTGCACGGTGCAGCCGAGCCCGCCCGCCGCCGCGACCTCGTAGGCGGCGAGGAACGGCCCCGGCGGATGGCCGGCCTCGTCGCCGACCATGGAGAAGCCGACGACGTAGGGGTGGCGCTCGGCGACGGTCTGCCGCGCGATCTCGAGCGCCCGCCCGGGCCCGAAGTTGCGGATGACGGCGGCGAGGATGCGGGCCTCGATCCCGTGCTCGCGGCGGGCGTCGTCGATGCCCTCGGCGATGCCGCCGTAGTGCTCGGCGTCGGAGAGCCCGACGGCCGCGGCGTGGTCGGGCGAGGCGGTCAGCTCGACGTAGACCGCGCCCTCCGCCGCGCACGAGGCGAGGTAGGCGTAGGTCACGTCGCGGTAGTCGCGCGCGGTGCGGATGACCCCGGCCGCCAGGTCGTAGAGGTCGAGGAAGTGCAGGAAGTCCGTCCACGCGAAGCGGTCGCCGGTGCCGATCAGCCCGGGCGGGACCGGCAGGCCGTTGCGCTCGGCGAGCGCCCGGATGAGCGCCGGCGGCGCGGTCCCCTCGAGATGGACGTGGAGCTCGGCCTTGGGGACGCCGTCGGCGCTCATCCCGTCACCCGCGCCACGATCACCGGGCGCGCGGGCGGGACCTCCTCCCCCACCTCGACCGCGGCCCGGACGGCGGCGGCGGCCGCGTCGGCGGCGTCCTCGCTCGCCGCGTGCACGACCGCGAGCGGCCGGTCGGGCCCGACCGCGTCGCCGACCCCCGCGACCGCCGCGAGGCCGACGGCGGGGTCGATGACGTCGTCCTCGCGCCGGCGGTTGCCGCCCAGCGCGGTGACCACGAGGCCGAGCGCGCGCGTGTCCATGCGGCGCACGGAGCCGGGGCGCTCGGGCGGGACGGCGCGCAGCACCGGCGCGGTCGCGAGATGGCGATCGGGCGCCTCGAGCAGGTCGGCCGGCCCGCCGAGCGCGGCCACCATGGCCGCGAAGCGCTCGGCCGCGCCGCCGTCGTCGAGCGCCCGCTGCGCGGCGGCGCGGCCGCCCGCCGGGTCGTCCGCGAGCCCGCCGGCGGCGAGCAGCTCGCCGGACAGCGCGAGCGTGACCTCGAGCAGGCGCGGCTCGCGCTCGGCGCCGGTGAGGGTGTCGAGCGCCTCGCGCACCTCGAGCGCGTTGCCGGCGGTCGTCCCGAGCACGGCGTCCATGTCGGTGATGAGCGCGACGGTGTGCAGGCCCGCGCCGTGGGCGACGTCGACGAGCGCCCGGGCGAGCGCCTCGGCCTCGTCGCGCTCGGGCAGGAACGCCCCCGACCCGAGCTTGACGTCCATGACGAGCGCGTCGAGGCCCGCCGCGAGCTTCTTGGAGAGGATCGACGCGACGATCAGCGGGAGCGACTCGACGGTCCCGGTGGCGTCCCGGATCGCGTAGAGCCGCCGGTCGGCGGGAGCGAGCTCGGCGGTCTGGCCGACGATCGCGCAGCCCGCCTCGCGCACCGCGGCGCGCAGGCGATCGAGCCCGGGCGTGCTGTCGTAGCCGGGGATCGCGTCGAGCTTGTCGAGCGTCCCGCCGGTGTGGCCGAGGCCGCGGCCGGAGATCATCGGCACCGCGCCGCCGCAGGCGGCGACGATGGGGGCCAGCAGCAGGCTCACCTTGTCACCGACGCCGCCGGTCGAGTGCTTGTCGAGCACCGGGCGGTCGAGCTCCGGCCACTCCAGGCGCTCGCCCGAGTGGGTCATGGCGCGGGTGAGCGCGACGCGCTCGCCGGGCTCCATCCCGTGCAGGAAGAACGCCATGGCGAGCGCGCCGACCTGGGCGTCGGACAGCGAGCCGTCCGCGATGCCGCCGACGAGCCGCGCGATCTCGGCTTCGGCGAGGGTGTGGCCGTCGCGCTTGCGCCGGATGAGCTCCGCGGGATGGTGGTGATGGTGCTCCACGGGCTAGGCGTGGCCGAGCGCGGACAGCAGGTCGCCGAGCAGGGAGCTCGCGCCGAGCCGGAAGGTGCCCGGCGCGGCGTAGCCGGGGCCGAGCAGCTCGTCGGCGAGCGCGAGGTAGACGCCGGCGTCCGCGGTGGTGCGCACGCCGCCGGAGGCCTTGAAGCCGCCGCGGCCGGCGGCCCGGATCGCCTCGAGCATCGCGCGCGCCGCCTCCGGCGTGGCGCCGGGCTGCAGCTTGCCGGTCGAGGTCTTCACGAAGTCCGCTCCGGCCGCGAGCGCGTCGGCGGCGGCGGCGCGGATCGTCTCCGGCTCGACCAGGCGGCCGGTCTCGAGGATCACCTTCAGCAGCGCGCGGTCGCCGCACGCGGCGCGCACGTCGCCGACGAGCGCGAGCGCCGTGTCGCGGTCGCCGGCGAGGTAGGCGCCGTAGGGCAGCACGACGTCGACCTCGTCGGCCCCGTCGGCCAGCGCGCCCTCGGCCTCGGCGCGCGCGGCGGCGGCGTCGGGCGAACCGGCGGGGAAGTTCGCCACCGTGGCGATCCGCACCGGCGTGCCGGCGAGCGCGTCGCGCGCCGGCGCGACGAAGCGCGGCCAGATGCACACCGCCGCGACCGGGCCGGCGGGCGTCACCGCCTGCTCGCACAGCGCGGCGATGCCGGCCTCCGTGTCGTCGTCGCCGAGGCTCGTGAGATCGACGAGCGGCAGCGCGCGGGCGGCGATCGCGGCGAGGCCGGCGCTCATGGCGCGGATACCAGCCCCTCGGTCGCGAGCGCCCCGCAGAAGCGCGCGACCACCCGCCGCAGGTCGCCCGCCGCCGCGGTCGCGAAGGCCAGCGTCTGCTCGTGCGACAGCGGCTCGTCACCCAGCCCCTCGGCGAGGTTCGTGATGACCGAGAGCGCCGCGACACGCAGCCCGCAGTGGCGCGCGGCGATCACCTCGGGGACGGTCGACATCCCGACGGCGTCGGCGCCGAGCGTGCGGAAGGCGCGGATCTCGGCCGGGGTCTCGAAGCTCGGCCCGGGCGCGGCGAGGTAGACGCCCTCGGCCAGGTCGACGGACTCGGTGCGGGCCGCGTCGCGCAGCCCGGCCCGCAGCGCCGGGTCGTAGGCGTCGCGGAGGCTCGGGAAGCGCGGGCCGATCGCGTCGTCGTTGGGCCCCGTGAGCGGGTTGACGCCCAGCAGGTTGATGTGGTCGGAGATCAGCATGAGCCGTCCGGGGCCGACCTCCGGTCGCAGCGAGCCCGCCGCGTTCGTGGCCAGCAGCAGCTCGGCGCCGGCGCGCCGCAGGGTACGCACCGGCGTGGCCAGCGACGCGGGGTCGACGCCCTCGTAGAGGTGCGCGCGGCCCTGCAGGCAGGCGACCGGCAGGCCCGCGAGCGAGCCGAGCACGAGCCGTCCGTGGTGACCGGCGACGCCGGGCCGGGGGAAGCCGGGCAGCTCGTCGTATCCGACGACCGCGGCGGGCTCGATCGCGTCCGCGACCTCCGCCAGGCCGGAGCCGAGGATCAGCCCGAGCCGCGGGACGAAGCCGTCGGAAGGGGTCGGCAGAGCTCATGCCAGGTGCTCCGGCCCGAAGGCCATCGGCAGCAGCTCGCCGAGCGTCACGGTCCGCCGCTCCCCGTCGCGGCTGCACAGGTGGATCGGCGTGTCCGGGCCGGCGAGCTCCCGGAGCCGCTGGCGGCAGCCGCCGCAGGGCACGCCGGGCTCGTCGGAGTCGGCGATCACGGCGGCCTCGGCGATCCGCGTCCCGCCCGCCGCCACCAGCACGCCGATCGCCGACGCCTCCGCGCACTGGCCCTGGGGATACGCGGCGTTCTCGACGTTGGCCCCGGCGTGGATGCTCCCGTCGGCGGCGCGCAGCGCGGCGCCGACGCGGAAGCCCGAGTACGGGGCGTGGGCGCGGCCCATCGCGGTCCGGGCGGCGTCCACGAGCGGGTCGGCCTCCGCGAGCAGGAGGTCGGAGTACGAGCTCGGCAGCAGGCGGTCGGGGCCGACGCCGAGCGCCTCGCCGAGCTCGGCCACCCGCGCGCGCTCGGGCTCGAGGTCGGATCCCGCGTCCGCCACGCCCTCGAGCTCGAGGAAGCGCCCCAGCCCGCGCACGTCGTCGAGGTGGATCCGCACGCCCTGCCACAGCAGCAGCCGGCGCGCCTTCTCGACCGTCACGAGCGTGCCGAGCGCGCCGTCGAGCGTCTCGCGCATGGCGGCGCCGTCGGCCACCGGCGCGATCCGGTAGCGGCTCTCGCGCGCGGCGGCCGCGTCCGGGCGGTCGTAGGCGATCAGCTCGGCGCCGCCGGGGTCCTGCTCGCGCAGCTTCAGGCGCGCCCCGCCCGCGACGCGGAAGTAGGTGTCGCGCTGGACGATCACGCCGCGGTCCTCCGCGCCGAGGCCGAGGCAGGTCGCCAGGGACCGCTCCGGGTCCGGATCGGTGGCCTTGAGCTCGACGTTGCGCCGCGGGTCGGACACGGCCGCGGACCTTACGCGCCCGGGCTTCCGGCCGCCCGAGGACAACCTAGCGAGCACTAGGTTACGTCCCTGGAAGGCGGTGGTGGCCACCCGGTAGGTTGCGCACGTCCAGGAACGAACAACCGAGACGAGGAGCGAACTCATGGCACTGTCACTCGGCGACACCGCCCCCGACTTCGAGGCTGAGACGACCGAGGGCCGCATCCGATTCCACGACTGGATCGGGGACTCGTGGGCCGTGCTCTTCTCGCACCCGCGGGACTTCACCCCCGTGTGCACGACGGAGCTCGGCTACATGGCGAGCATCAAGCCGGACTTCGAGAGCCGCAACGTGAAGATCATCGGCCTGTCGGTCGACCCCGTCGACAACCACGCGAAGTGGGCGAAGGACATCGAGGAGACGCAGGGGACCGCCCCCAACTACCCGATGATCGGCGACCACGACTTCAACGTGTCCAAGCTCTACGGGATGCTGCCCGCGGACGCGGGCGGCGACCCGACGAAGCGCACCCCGGCCGAGAACCAGACGGTCCGCAACGTCTTCGTCATCGGTCCCGACAAGAAGATCAAGCTGATCCTCGTCTATCCGATGACGACCGGCCGCAACTTCGACGAGGTCCTGCGGGTGATCGACTCCCTGCAGCTGACCGCCAAGCACAAGGTCGCCACGCCGGCGCAGTGGAAGGACGGCGACAACGTGATCATCGCGGGGTCCGTCTCCGACGAGGACGCGAAGAAGACGTACCCCGACGGCTGGGACGCGCCCCGGCCCTACATCCGGATCGTCCCGCAGCCGCGCTGACGTCCGCGCGCCCGGGCCGCCGCGCGGCGGCCCGGGCGTCCGCGCCGGGCGAGACCGCACTTCGGCCCGTCATACGGGCCGAACGTCGCGTTCGCGGCCGACGCGGGTCCGCGTGTAGGTTGCGACCCGTCATGCCCCCGCCCGGCGTCACCGTCGCCGACCACGTCCTGCTGCGCCGGCTCGTCTCGATCCTGCGCGACCGCGACACGCCCCACGGCGTGTTCCGCCAGACCCTCGACGAGGCGGCGACGATCCTCGCCTACGAGGCGATGCGCGGCCTCCGCCCCACCGAGTACGAGCTCACGACGCCGCTCGAGCAGGCCACCGGCGTCCGGCTCGCGGACGAGGTGGTGATCGTCGCGATCCTGCGCGCCGGGCTGGGGATGGTCGACGGCTTCCTGCGCCTCGTGCCCGAGGCCCGCGTCGGCCACCTCGGGATGTACCGCGACGAGGAGGCGCTGCGGCCGGTCGGCTACTACGAGAACGTGCCCGCCGGCGTGGACGGCGCCTCGGTCTTCGTCGTCGACCCGATGCTGGCGACCGGGGGCAGCGCCGTGCAGGCGATCGGCCGGCTCAAGCGGGCGGGCGCCCGCGACATCAGCTTCATCTGCCTGGTCGCCGCGCCCGAGGGCCTCGAGGCGCTCCGCGCCGCGCACCCCGAGGTGGCGATCACCACCGCGACGATCGACCGGGCGCTCGACGAGCGCGGCTACATCCGCCCCGGCCTCGGCGACGCCGGCGACCGCATCTTCGGCACCGACTAGCTCGGCAGCGGCGCGAAGCAGTCGAAGTTCTCCTGGCGGTGGATGCGCCCGTCGCGCAGCGTGAAGAACATCGCGGAGTCCGCCCGCAGGCGCGCGCCCGCCGGCAGCGCCCCGGAGCCCTCCCCCACCGTCCCGGTCCACACCGCGCGCGTGGCCACCCGGTCGCCCGCCACGGTGTGGTCGACCACGTCGAAGCGCTGCTCGGCGAGCAGCCGGCGGCCCTGCAGGAGCGAGGCGAGCATCGCCTCGAGGTCGCGCTCGCCGCCGCGGGGGTTGACGAGGTTCGGGCGCTCGACGAAGCGCATCTCGGGGTCGCAGACCTCGGCGAGCGCGGCGGCGCCGGCGGCCGGGTCGGCCACGAGCGCGAGGTAGCGCTCGACGACGGCGGTGGGATCGGCGCACATCGCGGACTCCTCTCGGCGGCGGTCATTGCACAACCATGGTTGCACAAGATAGGTTGTGGGTCAACGTGAGCGCACCGGACCCACCCGTCGAGGCGCGCGACCTCGACCTCGGCCTCGCCGCGACGCTCGCCGGCGCGGCCGTCAACGACGACGTGCTCGCCCGCCTGCAGGACGCCGGGTTCGCCGGGCTGCGCCTCTCCCACGGCTACTTCTTCCAGCACCTGGTGGCCGGCCCGCAGCCGGTCGGCACGCTCGCCGAGCGCCTCGCGGTGACGCAGCAGGCCGTGTCGAAGACCGCGGGCGAGCTCGAGCGCCTCGGCTACGTCGAGCGCACGCGCGACCCCGGCGACGCCCGCGTGCGCCGCGTCGGCCTGACCACGCGCGGGCGCGCCGCGGTCGAGGCCGCGCGCGCGGCCCGCAGCGAGGTGGACGCCGAGCTGCGCGCCCGGCTCGGCTCGGCCCGCGTCGAGGCCGCCGCCGAGCTGCTCCGCGACGTGCTGGCGGAGCGCGGGCGGATGCCCGACATCGCCCGGCGGCGGGTGCGGCCCCCGGGCTGAGCGGCGCCCGCGGCCGGAGTACGGTTGCCCCGATGGCCGGCCTGACCGCGAGCCAGCGCTGGATCCTCCTCGCGGCGAGCCTGGCGGTCGGGCTCGCCTTCCTGGACGAGACGGCGGTCGTCACGGCCCTGCGCTCCATCCAGGCCGAGTTCGACGCGACGAGCGCCGAGACCCAGTGGGTGATGGGCGCCTACCTGCTCGCGCTCGCGTCGCTCATGGCGGCGGCGGGACGGCTCGCGGACCTCTACGGCCGCCGCCGGCTGTTCATCCTCGGCGCGGTGCTGTTCGGCCTCGGCTCGCTGGCGTGCGCGGCGGCGCCCTCCGAGGAGGCGCTGATCGCCGCCCGCGCGCTGCAGGGGTGCGGCGCGGCGCTGCTCATGCCGCTGGGGATCGCCAACGCCACCGCCGCCCTGCCGGACGAGCGGCGCGGCTGGGTGGTCGGCATCGTCTCCACGGGCGCCACGGTGTTCCTCGCGCTCGGTCCGCTGGTCGGCGGCACCCTCACCGAGCTGGCCGACTGGCGGTTCATCTTCCTCGTCAACCTGCCGCCGATCGCGGCGATCCTCGTGATCGCGGTGCGCTCCTTCCCGGAGACCCGCGCGCCCGTCCGCGAGCCGCTCGACCTCAAGGGCTTCGGGCTGCTGGTCGGCGGGCTCATCGCCCTCACCGCGCCGCTGCTCAACATGCTCGAATGGGGGCCGGACTCGCCCGTGACGATCGCCCTGCTGCTCACCGCGGTCGTGCTGTTGAGCGCGTTCGTGGTGGTCGAGCGGCGGTCGCCGTACCCCCTCATCCGGCTCGACCTCCTGCACGACCCGCGCGTCTCCGGCCTGCTGTGCGCGCTGTTCGCGATCCAGTTCGCGATCCTCGGGCTGACCGTCTATCTCACGCTCTACCTCCAGCACGTGCTCGGCTACGGGGCCGCCATCGCGGGCCTGCTGACGCTGCCGACGGTCGCCGCCGCGCCGCTGCTCTCCGGCCCCACCGGCCGGCTGACCGACCGCATCGGGACGCGCGGGCCCACCGCCGGCGCGATGCTGCTGGCGGCCGCCGGCCTCGCGGCGATCGGCCTGCTCGCCGACCACGAGGCGGTCCTGCTGCTCCTGCCGGCGTTCCTGGCCTTCGGCATCGCGCGGCCGATCGCCACCGTCGCCGCCACGGCCGGGACGGTCGGCGCGATCCCGCGCGAGGCGCGCGGATTGTCCTCGGCGCTCGTCACCCAGTCGCGCCAGCTCGGCGCCGTCCTCGGGGTCGCGGTGCTGGGGCTCGTGCTCACGGGCTTCGAGCTCGCCGAGCGCGACCGCCTGCTGCGCGGGGTGGACGCGAGCTTCTCCTCGCAGAGCCGGGAGGCGCTGGACGGCATCCTCGCCGACTCGGACGCCGCCACCTCGATGCTCGCCGGGCTCCCGCCGGGAGTGGCCGACGCCGCCCGCGAGGCGGCCGCCGCCGCCTACATCTCGGGCTTCCGAGCCGCGATGCTGGTGGCGGCGTCGCTTGCGGCCGCGGCAGGGATCGCGACGCTCGTGCTGCTCCCCCGGGGCACGTCGCGCGCGACGGGGCCGGCGCCCGCGAGGCGGCGCTCCTCCTCGGTCATGTAGTGCACCGTGACGAGCAGCAGCAGGTCGACGCCGAGGCCGAACACCGCGCCGAACTGCGACTCGACGAACACGAAGACGCGCGTCACGAAGATCGCCACCAGCAGCGCGCGCTCGAACATCCGGTAGGCGCCGAGCCGGTCCCGTCGCATCAGCCGCCGCAGGCCGATGACGACGAGCGTCGTCGAGACCGTGACGGAGACCAGGGTCGCCACGTTGACGAAGCGCAGCTGGTCCACGGCGTCGGACTGAAAGCCAGGCTCCGCGCCGCCGAGGCGCAGCCCGAGCGCGAGCACGAACGCGAGCACCGTGAGGATCGACAAGACCGCCCACCCCGCGAAGATCCACCCGACGACGGGCCGGAACCAGGACTGCTCGATGACGTGGAGGTAGCGGGCGCGCAGCGACGCCGCCAGGCGCGCGCCGCGTGAGGGCGCGCGCGCCGGGACGGCGTCGATGGTGGTCACGAGCTCGCGCAGAGGCGACACGAGCGGGTCCGCCGGGTCGGCGCCGTCGAGCAGCTCGAGCGCCCGCCGGCGGTCGCGCACGTCGACGTCCCCGCGCGCCGCCGAGCTGAGCAGGTCGATCGCGTTGGCGAGGCGCTCGGCGGACGTGAGGCCGCCCTGCTGCTGCAGGTGGCGGGTGAGCAGGAAGAGCCCGACGAAGATCAGGTAGATGAGCGCCGCGGCGGGCTGGAAGAAGTAGTCGTTGTCGGCGGTGATGAACTTGCCGAGCTCGTCGATGAAGAAGCCGAACCCGACGCCGCCGATGATCGCCGCCGGCCGCCGCGGGGCGCGGCCGAGGAAGGTGATCAGGATCCCGATCGCGAGGACCATGAACACCCCGCCGTAGAGCAGGTGGGCGATGTGCAGGCCGGCGCCGCCGAGCTGCGGGTAGTTGGTCAGCCACAGCTGCGTGCGGATCACGAGGATCGTGGTGACCGCCGCGACGAGGAAGGTGTCCTGCAGCGCGCCGAACTCCGCGTTGCGCGCGGAGATCCTCAGGAAGCGCGGCGCCTGCATCGCGGCCGATCCTAACCCGCTCCGGGTCGCCTCTCGCGGGGCTTGGCGCTGGCGCGCGCGACGCCCGCGCGGATAGGGTCGCTCACCACATGGCGGTCGTTCTCGCACTGCTCGCGGCGCTGCTGTTCGCGGGCGGCACCGTGCTCCAGCAGAAGGTGGCCGAGACCGCGTCCGAGGACGAGGCGCTGAAGGCGGGCTTCCTCCTGCGGCTCGCGCGCAAGCCGCAATGGCTCGCGGGCATCGCGCTGGACGCCGGCGGCTTCGTCTGCCAGGCGATCGCCCTCGGCGTCGGGCGGCTCGTCGTCGTGCAGCCGATCCTCGCCACGAGCGTCGTCTTCGCGCTCCCGCTCGGCAACCGGCTGACCGGCCAGCACATCGGCCGCCGCGAGGTGATCGCGGCGCTCGCGGTCGCCGCGGGCCTCGCGGTGTTCCTCGTGGTCGCCGACCCGAGCGGCGGCCGCGACGACGCCACCGCGACGGCGTGGATCGTGTCCTTCGCGGTGATCGGCGTGGTGTGCTCCGCGCTCGTCGCGGCCGGCCTGCGCGCCGGGCCGGGCCCCAAGGCGACGCTGTTCGGGATCGCCACCGGCATCCTGTTCGGGCTCAGCGCCGCGCTCACCAAGACGTGCGTGGAGCGGCTCGACGAGGGGGTGCTCGGGCTGCTCGGCGACTGGGAGCTCTACGCGCTGATCGTGGTCGGCTGGGTGGGCATGACGCTCTGCCAGGCGTCGCTGCAGACCGGCCGCCTCGCGTCCGCGATGGCGACCCAGATGGTGCTCGACCCGGTGACGAGCGTGCTGCTCGGCACGCTCGCGTTCGACGAGACGATCCACACGTCCGCGGTCGGGCTCGGAGGGTCGCTGGTCGCGCTCGTCGTGATGCTCAGCGGCCTCGTCGTGCTCGCGACGTCGGCGAGCGGCGCTCAGGCGCCGTCGTCGCCGGCCGACAGCGCGGCGAACCGGGCCGTCGTGTGACGGCGGGCGTAGCCGAAGTAGATCGTCAGCCCGAGCAGCAGCCAGACCACCAGGCGGATCCAGGTGCTGACCGGCAGCAGGATCATCAACCCGAGGGCGCCGGCGATCGCGAGGCCCGCGACGAGGTTGACGTGCGGCACCCGGAACGGCCGCTCGATGTCCGGGTGCGTGCGCCGCAGGACGAGCACGCCCGCGCTGACGATCAAGAAGGCCATCAGCGTGCCGATGGAGACGAGCTCGCCCAGCACGTCGATCGGCAGCAGCCCGGCGACGGTGGCGCCCGCGATCCCGCACACGACGGTGGTGAAGGCGGGCGTCTTGAAGCGCGGGTCGATCCGGTCGAAGGCGCGCGGCAGCATCCCGTCGGCCGACATGCGCATGAGGATGCGCGTCTGGCCGTAGAACGTGACGAGCACGGTCGAGGCCAGGCCGACCACCGCCGCGATGTTCACCGCGTCGTCGAGCCACCCGAGGTCGGTGCCCGCGCGCTGGAGCGCCACGGACAGCGGGTCGGAGACGTTGAGCTGCGTGTAGGGCACGAGGCCCGTGAGCACCAGCCCGATCGCGACGTAGAGCACGGTGGAGATGAGCACCGTGGCGAGCTGGGCGAGCGCGGGTTCCGGCGGCTCTCGATGAACTTCGCCGCGTGGGGGCGCCTGTTCGACACCGGCGCCGACCTGACGCCGGCGCAGCGGGCCCAGAAGTGGGTCGCCGAGGCGCTGAACCCGTTCTTCCAGGTCAAGTCGCTGCGCGACTTCAACGAGAAGTTCCAGCCGGAGTGGCTGCCGCGCTCGATCGTGATCGAGGACCCGGCGGCGATGCCCAAGGTCGGCCTGCTCTACGCGAGCGTCGAGGGCTTCCTCGACCTTCCGGTGGTCGGGCGCTACCTCGTCCCGCCGGTGCGCGCGGACGGCCACGCGGGGAAACCGTCCCGCCCGCCCGCGGGGGCGGCCGCGCCGGTCCGACCGGCCGGGGCGACCGCCTGAGCGCGCGATCATGGGGAGGCATGCGCACCGTGCTCGCGCCCGTCCTCCTCGCCGCCGCGCTGATCGGCGCCTGCGGTGACGCCGCGGAGCCCCGCCCGAACGATTCCTCCCCGGCCGCGCCCGCCGCTGTCAAGCTCCGCCTGACCGTGCGCGACGCCCCCGACCGCGACCCACGCCGAGCCACGCTCGTGTGCACCGACGACCGCGCGCGGGCGACCGGCTACCTGGCCGGGCGCGCGGCGGCGGCCTGCCGGGCGGCGCGGCGCCTGGCCGGCCTGCTCGCCGCCGACCCCGAGCGCCACCGGATGTGCACGCAGGTCTACGGCGGGCCGCAGCGGGCGCGCGTGCGTGGCACGCTCGGCCGCCGGACCGTCGACCGGCCCTTCAGCCGCACCGACGGGTGCCAGATCGACGACTGGGACCGCGCCGCCCCCCTGCTGCGGCGGACGCCATGATGAGCACGGGCGAGCCGACGCTGCTGAGCTCGCTGACCGGCCCCGGCCAGGACGTCGCCGACCTCCTCGACGCCCTGCCGGCCGTGGTCGGGGTGCTGCGCGGAGCCGACCTCGTGGTCGAGCTCGCCAACCCGCGGTTCCGCGATCTGGCGGGCGGCCGGCCGCTGCTCGGCCGGCCGGCCGGCGAGGTGTTCGGCCAGCCCGAGAACCGCCCGCTGCTGGATCTCGCGGAGGAGGTGATCGCGACCGGCGAGCCGCGCCGCGGCGCCGAGGCGCCCGCGCGGGTGATGGGGGAGGACCGCGGCGAGCGCCCGGCGTGGTTCGACTTCGTCCTGCTCCCGCTGCGCGGCGACTCGGGGGCGATCGAGGGCGTGCTGGTCCACGCGGTCGACGTCAGCCGCCAGGTGCAGGCCCGCGAGCAGCTGGGCGAGAGCGAGCGGCGGCTGCGCGCGCTGGTGGACGCCAACATCGTCGGGGTCGTGATCGCCGACGGCGAGCGCACCCTGGAGGCCAACGACGCCATGCTGCGCATGGTGGGCGCCGACCGCGCGGCGCTCGAGGCCGGGCGCGTGCGGTGGCGGGACATGACCCCGCCGGAGTGGCGCGCCAACGACGAGCGCATGATGACCACGCTGGTCGAGACCGGGCGCGTGGGCCCGTTCGAAAAGGAGCTGGTCGGGCTCGACGGGCGCCGCTTGCCGGTGCTGCTGGGCGCCGCGCTGCTCGAGCGCGACCCGTTCCTGTGCGTCGCCTTCATGCTCGACCTCTCCGAGCGCCGCGCCTCCGAGCGCGAGCGCGAGCGGCTGCTGGCGCGCGAGCGCGAGGCCCGCCGGGAGGCCGAGCTGGCGGCGGGGCGGATCGGCCGCCTGCAGACGGTCACCGCGGCGCTCTCGGCGGCGATGTCGGCGGAGGACGTCGGGCGGATCGTGGTGGCCGAGGCGATGGCGGCGCTCGGCGCGGACGCGGGCCTCGTGGCCGACATCGGCGAGAGCGAGGGCGTGCTCGGCCACGCGGTCGGCTACGCGGAGGACAAGCTCGCGGCGTGGTCGCGCTTCCCGCTCGACGAGCTCAGCCCGCTCGGGGACGCCGTGCGCGCCGGCGAGCCGGTGCTGATCAGCGACGAGAAGGACTGGGGCGGGCGCTACCCCGCCCTGCTCGAGGACCCGATCGAGTTCCCGGCCTTCGCCGGCGTGCCGTTCGTCTTCCACGGCCGCGCGCTGGGGGCGATGGCGCTCTCCTTCCGCTCGCCGCGGGTGTTCACCGCCGGCGACCGCGGCTTCCTCGTCGCGCTGGGGCGCCAGGCCGCACAGGCGCTGGAGCGTGCGCGGCTCTACGAGGAGCGCGCGTACGTGGCTCGCACGCTGCAGGAGGGGCTGCTGCCCTCCAACCTCACGCCCGTCCCCGGCCTCGAGGTCGCGGTCCGCTACCACTCGATCAGCGACGGCGGACGCGTCGGCGGCGACTTCTACGACCTCTTCGACATCGCCGGCGACCGCTGGCTCGTGGCGGTGGGCGACGTGTGCGGGAAGGGCACCGCGGCGGCCGTGCTGACCGGCCTCTCGCGGCACACGCTGCGGGCGATCGCGATGCGCGAGCGCGAGCCGGTGGCGATGCTCGCCTTCCTCAACGAGGCGCTGCGCCGGCAGGCGACCGCGCCGGGCTTCTGCACCGTGAGCTGCGCGACGCTGACGCGGATCGCGACCGGCGGCTTCGAGGCGTCGCTCGCCTCGGGCGGGCATCCCTATCCGCTGCTCGCGCGCGCGGGCGGCGAGGGCGTGGAGGAGGTCCCGGTGCCGGGGACGCTGCTCGGCGTGGAGCCCGTCCCGCGCCTCGACCAGGTCACGCTGCGGCTCGAGCCGGGCGACGTGCTGATGCTCTACACCGACGGCGCGACCGACGCCCGCTCGCCGGGCGGCGAGCACTTCGGCGAGGCGCGGCTGCACGCGGCCCTCGCGGCGGCGCGGGGCGGCGATGCGGACGCGATCGCGGAGGCCATCGACGAGGAGGTGCGCGCGTGGGAGCCGGCGCGCCCGCGCGACGACCGCGCGATCGTGGTGCTGCGGGTCCTGCCCGCGGCCGCGCCGAACGGGTCGCGTTGAGCGCGTCAGGCGCGGCCGAAGGCGCGCTCGGGCGCGACGCCGGCGGCGGCCACGGCGCCCGTGAGCGCGCCGAGCAGGAGCCGGTGCAGCCCGGCGCGGTCGACGGCGCGGCGGTCGATCCAGTCGAGGATCGCGCCGTCCATGAACCACAGCCATCCGCGCACGGCGGTCCCGAGCGCCGGCGGCGGCTCGTCGTCGCCGACGATGCCGGCGAGGATGCGCTGCGCGGTGTCCTCGCGCACCTGGTCGACGACCGCGCGGACCTCGGGCACGGCCGACGCGCCGCGCACGAGCTTGGCGTAGGCGCCGGCGTTGGCCTCCACCCAGCCGAGGAAGGCGTCGAGGCTGCGGGCGAGCTGGTCGGCCGGCGGGAGCGCGGGGTCGGGAGCGGTGAGCGCCGCGAGCTCCTCAGCCTTCTGGCGCAGCGTGGCCACGAAGTAGGCCTGCTTGCTCGGGAAGTAGTAGTAGAGGAGCGCCTTGCTGATCTTGGCCTCGCGCGCGATCGCCGCCATCGAGAGCTCGTCGTAGGCGTGGCGGGCGAACAGCTCGACGCCGAGGTCGAGCAGCTGCGCCCGGCGCTCGTCGACGTCGAGGCGCGTGTAGGCGGGGGCCGGCTTGGCCACGGGGGCGATCCTAGTCGGGGCGCGGGCGCCCGCGGTCCGCGGACGAACGCCGCCCGGGCCGCCGCGCGAGCGCGACCGGTCCACGAGCGTTCATCCCCCGACCCCTAGGCTGTCACGGTGAGCATCGAGTCCCAAAACGACCGGCGGCGCAACCCCCGCCACCCCACCTCGCCCGACGAGGAGCTCCTCGAGGCGCAGACCTGGGCGATCGTCTCAGAGCTCGACGACGAGTCGCGGATCGACCGGATCGCCGACGAGCTGGCCATGGGGTTCCGCGCGCTGGCCCACGTCGGCAAGGCGGTCTCGATCTTCGGCTCGGCGCGCACCTCCCGCGACGACCGCCAGTACCACCAGGCCCGCGCCCTCGCCCGCCGGCTCGGCAACGAGGGCTTCGCGATCATCACCGGCGGCGGGCCCGGGATCATGGAGGCCGCCAACCGCGGCGCCCGCGACGCCGGCGTGCCGTCGATCGGCCTCGCGATCGACCTCCCCAACGAGCAGGGCGTCAACCGCTACGTCGACGTCCCGCTCGCCTTCCACTACTTCTTCGCGCGCAAGGTCATGTTCGTCCGCTACGCGAGCGGCTTCGTGGTCTTCCCCGGCGGCTTCGGCACGCTCGACGAGCTGTTCGAGGCCGCGACCCTGCGCCAGACCGAGAAGATCCGCTACTTCCCGATCGTCCTCTACGAGCACCGCTACTGGCGCGGGCTGCTCGAGTGGCTGCGCGACCACGTCGCCGCGGAGGGCAAGATCAGCCGCGAGGACGTCGAGCTGCTGCAGGTGGCCGACGACCCCAAGCGCGTCATCGAGCTCGTCGAGTCCGTCGAGCACCGCCGCCCGCGCGCCGCCTGAGCACCACCGAACCGCCGCACGCGCGGGAGTTCGGTCGGCTCACCGTCGGTACGGGCCCTCGGTCGCGACCCACCCGGCCGAACTCCGAAGAGGATCGAGCCGTTAGGCGAGATCCTCCGCGACCCAATCGTCCCCGCGGCGGCCGAGCGTCAGCTCGTGCCGGCGGCCGCCGGCGTCGGCGACGAACACCGCCTTGTCCTCGTCGGTGCCGGCGCGGTCGATGACCTGCACGAGCTGGACGGAATCGGGCTCCGCGTCGGGGTGGCGCTCGGCGAGCGCGCGGCGCGCGGCCTGCTCGAGGGTCTCGCGCGCCCAGCCGCGGTCGGCGGCGTGGGCGGCCGCGAGGTCGTGGTCGGCGCGCAGGACGTGCTCCTCGAAGCTCGCGGCGCCGGCGGCGCGGGTGCGGCGGTTGACGACGATGCCCCCGAGCGCCAGCAGCACGATGACGACGAGGATCACGCCGATGGCGATGGCCAGCCAGGTCGGCACTGGGCCGGATTACAGCACGACGGTGCGCGCCTGCAGGTGGGCGCCCACCTTGCGCTTCACGCGCTGGAGGGCGTTGTCGACCGTCTTGCAGTCGCAGTCGAGCTGCTCGCCGATCGCCGTGTAGGAGTGTCCGTCGAGGTAGAGCGAGAGCACGCGCGACTCGAGCTCGGAGAGCACGGTCGACAGGCAGGCGACCAGCGAGCGCAGCTCCTCGGAGGAGATCACCTGGTTGACCGGGTCCCAGGTCGCGGAGCCCGGCAGCACCTCGTCGAGGGTCGGCTCGCCGTCGCTCGCGCCCGCCGGCGTGGTGGAGAACGACACGTAGCCGTTGAGCGGCGTGTGCTTGTTCCGGGTCGCCGTCTTCACCGCGGTGATGATCTGGCGCGTGATGCAGAGCTCGGCGAAGTTGCGGAACGACGACTCGCGGTCGGAGCGGAAGTCGCGGATCGCCTTGTAGAGCCCGACCAGCCCCTCCTGGATGAGGTCCTCGGAGTCGCCGCCGATCAGGAAGTACGACGAGGCCTTGAGCCGCACGAAGGAGGCATAGCGCCGCACGAGGCGGTCGTAGGCGTCCTTGTTCCCCTGCTTGGCCAGCGCGATGAGGTACAGATCATCAATCTGACCCTGAGGTTGAGATCGAGGTCTCTCGGAGAGAATGGCCACGAGCGCGTCCTTCCCCGGCCCACCTGGGCAGGCGGGTCCGTTCTGGATTCGTGGCGCAGCCTCCCGCAGCGCCGATATTCACGGGGCTGGCGCCCCGAGTTCGGTCCCCGCCGAGCTCAAGGACCCATCAGTAACCCTCAAGCTCAGCTTAACTCGCGGCGAGGGTCGCACGATTATGTGGACGTGTCAAGCCGTTGCTGCAAGATCTCGTACATCAGGACGGCCGCGGCGGCGCTCACGTTGAGCGATTCGATGCGGCCGCGCAGGGGGAGCGCCACGAGCTCGTCGCAGGCCGCGGCGACCCGCGGGCGCAGGCCGCGGCCCTCGGCGCCGAGCACCAACACGACGCCCCCGTGGTAGTCCGGCGCGGTGTAGGCGACGGACGCTCCCGCGGCCGCCCCGTAGCACCAGAGCCCGGCGTCCTTGGCGTCGCCGAGGAAGTCCGCGAGGTTCCGGACCCGAGCGACGGGCAGGTGCTCGACCGCCCCCGCCGACGCCTTGCAGACCGCCGGCGTGACCTCGGCCGCGCGGCGCTCGGGCAGCACGAGACCGGTCGCCCCCGCGCACTCGGCCGTCCGGGCGACGGCGCCGAGGTTCTGGGGGTCGGTGACCTCGTCGAGCGCCACCAGCAACGGCTCGGGGCCGGACGCGAGCAGCTCCCCCGCGTCGGCGTAGACGTACGCCTCGACCTCCGCGCAGACCCCCTGGTGCGCCTCGGACCCGCAGCGCCGTGCGATCTCCGCGGCATCGGCGATCTCGACCGGAGCGCCGCCGAGGTCGCGGGCCGCCTTCCTCGTCGCCCACACCCGCCGCACCGCGCGCGGGCCGCGGACGGCCTCGCGCACGGCGTTGCGGCCGTAGACGATCACGCCGCGACGGGCACGAGCTCGGGCCCGCCGGGCCCGTCGCGCACCTCCCAGCCGCGTGCGCGCAGCTCGTCGCGCAGCCGGTCGGCCTCGGCGAAGTCGCGCCGCCCGCGGGCCTCGGCCCGCTGCTCGGCCAGGGCCACGATCTCGGCCGGCGCCCCCGCCGCCGCCTCGTCGAGCAGCTCCTCGAGCCCGAGGACGCCGAGCATCTCGCGCAGGTCGGCGCCGCCGACGCCGCCGCGGCGGTTGGACTCGCGGATCCACTCGAACGCGGTCGCGAGCGCGCGCGCCGTGTTGAAGTCGTCGGCGAGCGCGTCGAAGAACTGCTCTCGCAGCGGCGCGAGGTCCGCCGGCGAGTCGCCGGGCTGGAGGCGCCGGCCGGCGTCGCGGATGCGCTCCACCCCGCGCGCGGCCTCCTGCAGGCGCTCGCGCGAGAAGGCCAGCGGCTGGCGGTAGTGGCCGGCGCAGAAGTAGAGGATCAGCGCGTCGCGGCCGACCTGGTCGAGCACCTCGCGCAGCCCGCGGATGTTGCCGACCGACTTGGACATCTTCTCGGGGTCGCGGTCGTCGTCACCGTCCGCGCCGAGCTGGACCATCCCGTTGTGCATCCAGGTCCGGGTGAGCGGCCGGCCGCGGGCGGCGAGCGTCTGCGCGGCCTCGTTCTCGTGGTGCGGGAACACGAGGTCGATCCCGCCGCCGTGGATGTCGAACTCGAGGCCGAGCAGCGTCTCGGCCATCGCCGAGCACTCGATGTGCCAGCCGGGGCGCCCCCGGCCCCAGGGCGAGTCCCACGCGGTGTCCTCGCCCTCCTTCTCGCCCTTCCACAGCGCGAAGTCGAGCGCGTCCCGCTTGCGGTCGGCGCCCTCGACGCCCTCGCCCTGGTCCATCTCCTCGATGTCGCGGCGGGACAGCTCCCCGTAGGAGGGCAGCGAGCGCACGCGGAAGTAGACGTCCCCGTCGGCCACGTAGGCGTGGTCGGAGTCCACGAGCGCGGCGATCAGGTCGACGATCGGGCCGATCGTCTCCGAGGCCAGCGGCTCGTGGTCGGGGCGGCCGAGCCCGAGCCGGTCGGTGTCGGCCACGTAGGCGGCGGTCATCTCGCGCGCGAGGTCGTCCGAGGCGACGCCCGCCTTGACCGCGGCGTCGTAGATCTTGTCGTTGATGTCGGTGACGTTGATCACCAGCGAGACCGCGAAGCCCTCGTGCTCGAGGAAGCGCTTGAGCAGCAGGAAGGTCACGTACGGCCGCGCGTTGCCGACGTGCACGCGCGAGTACACGGTGGGCCCGCAGGCGTAGATGCCCACCCGGAGCGGATCGCGCGGGTCGAGCCGCTGCAGGCGGCGGGTGCGGGTGTCGTACAGCGTGATCTCGCGTGGCACGGTCGGCCACCTTACCCCGGATTCCCCGATACCCGCGGCGCCTCGCTGCCGTGGCCCTTCGCCAGTCCCGATCGGCCGCGACCCAGGTGGCTCGCCACATGGATGCGCGGCCGATCGACCCTGGCTCGCCCGCACGGCACCGAGGCATCCACGGAACATCGGCGGATCCGGGGTTACCCAGGCGTCGTGAACCGGACGAGCCCGCCGCCCGGCGTCAGCACACCGTCCACCAGCCGGTCGTGCGGCTCGGCGGGGACGGCGTCGAGCACCTCGTCGTCGAAGACGATCGCGATCACCGGCGCCTCGGCCCGCGGCAGCGCCCGGTCGTAGGAGCCGCCGCCCTGCCCGATGCGCCGGCCGCCGCGGTCCACGGCCAGCGCGGGGGCGAGCACGAGCTCCGCCTCCGCCACCGCCTCGCGGTCGAGCCCGGGCCCCGCCGGCTCCATCAGCCCGAGCCGGGCCGTGCGCAGCGCGTCCGCGCCCTCGTAGACGGCCCAGTCGAGGTCCATGTCGTCGCGCAGCCGCGGCAGCAGCACCCGCACGCCGCGACTCGCCAGCGCGTCGAGCAGCACCAGCGTGGGGGGCTCGGCGCGCACGCCGATGAACCCCGCGACGCAGCCGCCGGGGAGCGACGCGGCGTGCTCGGCGAGCGCGTAGGCGACGGCGTCGAGGTCGGCCTGCCCGCGCCGCGCGCGGCGCTCGCGCAGCTCGCGCCGCAGATCAGCCTTGGCCTCGGCCCCGCTCACCTCGAGTCGAGGCTCTCGATCGGGACGTCGGGGTCCCGCAGCTGGGCGGGGTCGACGGTCTTGCGCGAGCGGATGAGCGCCTGGATGCCGTCCGTGACGTCCCACACGTTGACGTTCATGCCCGCCACGACGCGGTTGCCGTGCAGCCAGAAGGCGATGAACTCGCGCGCCTCCACGTCGCCGCGGAACACGACCTCCTCCCATTCGCGCGCATAGCCCGCGTACTCCATCCCGACCTCGTACTGGTCGGAGAAGAAGTACGGGATGACGTCGTAGGGCTTGCCGTCGCCGAGCATCGAGCGGGCCGCCGCGGGTCCCTGCTCGAGCGCGTTGTGCCAGTGCTCGACCCGGACCCGATGGCCGTAGAAGGGGTGCACCGCGTTGGCGGCGTCGCCGGCGGCGAACACCTCACGGGCGCTCGTGCGCAGCAGCTGGTCGGTGAGGATGCCGTTGTCGCAGGCGAGCCCGGCGGCCTCGGCGAGCCCGATCCTCGGCGCGACGCCGACGCCCACCACGGCGAACGCGCAGTCGATCGTGCGCCCGCCGGCGAGCCGGACGCGCTCCACGCGCCCGTCGCCTTCGAGCGCCTCGACCTGGGCGCCGGTGATCAGGTCCACGCCGTGGTCGCGGTGGATCGCGCCGTAGATCTCCCCCAGCTCGCGACCCAGCGAGGTCGTGAGCGGGACGTCCTCGCGCTCGATCAGCGTGACGTCGAGGCCCTTCGTGCGGGCCGAGGCGGCGACCTCGGCACCGATCCAGCCCGCGCCGATGACGACAGCGGGGCCACCGGCCTCGATGCGCTCGCGGATCGCGTCCGAGTCGCCGAACACGCGCAGATAGAGCACGCCGTCGAGGTCGGCCCCAGGGACCGGCAGGCGCCGCGGCTCCGCTCCGGGCGTGAGCAGCAGGCGGTCGTAGCCGATGCGCTCGCCGCCCTCGAGCTCGACCTCCTTGGCGCCGAGGTCGACGCGGGCCACCGTGGTCTCGGTGCGCAGCTCGATGTCGTGCTCGTCGTAGTAGCCCGCCTCGTGCGCGTAGGCGGCGTCGCGCCCGCTCTCGCCGCGCAGGTAGTCCTTGGACAGCGGCGGGCGCTCGTAGGGCCGGTCGGACTCCGAGCCGACGAGCACGACGCGCCCGTCGAATCCCTCGTCGCGCAGGGTCTGGGCGGCCTTCGCGCCGGCCAGCCCGGCGCCGACGATCACATGGGTCTGCATGCGGCTCCTTTGCCTCGACGGTTCATGCTCGCGGCTCGAGGGTCGCGACCGCGAGCGCGGCGATGCCTTCGCCGCGGCCGACGAAGCCCATCCCCTCGCCGCTCGTCGCCTTCACGTTGACGGCGCCCTCCCCCACCCCGAGGCCGCCGGCGAGCGACGCGCGGATCGCCGCGCGGTGCGGCGCGAGCGGCGGGCGCTCGGCCATCACGGTGGCGTCGACGTGGGCGACCGCGAGGCCCTGATCGGAGACGCGCCCGACCACCGTGCGCAGCAGCGCCATCGAGTCGGCGCCCGCGTAGGCGGGGTCGGTGTCGGGGAAGTGCTCGCCGATGTCCCCCAGCCCGGCGGCGCCCAGGAGGGCGTCGATGATCGCGTGGGCGAGGACGTCGGCGTCGGAGTGCCCGGCGAGCCCGCGCTCGAAGGGGATCTCCACGCCGCCCAGCACGAGCCGCCGGCCGGCGGCCAGCGCGTGCGTGTCGATGCCGATGCCCGAGCGGCTCATCCGATCGGCTCCATCCGCCGCTCGCGGCGCTCGAACACGCACAGCTCGCCGATCCCGACCTCCTCGAGCAGCGACACCGCCTGCTCGTAGCCGAAGCCGAGGTCGTCGGGCACGTGCGCGTCGCTCGACAGCGCGACCGGGCAGCCGGCCTCCGCGACCATCTCGAGCATCGCCCGCGCCGGGTAGATCTCACCCACGGGCTTGCGCAGCCCCGCGGTGGAGACCTCGACGGCGACCCCGGCGTCCGCGAAGGCCTCGACGGCCGGCTCGTACCAGCGCCGCGGGTCGCCCTCGGGACGCGGCCGTCGCGGTCCCCACATCTTGACGAGGTCGGGGTGGGCCATGACGTCGAACAGCCCGCTGCGCGCCGCCTCGGCGAGCGTCTCGAAGTAGCGGCCCCACACGCGCTCGGGCGACTCGCCCCGCCCCCAGACGTCCCACTCGTCGTCGAGGTCGACCGCATGCTCGCGCAGGAAGTGCACCGACCCGACCACGAAGTCGAACTCGCGGGCCTCGAGCAGCGAGGCCATGCGGTCCTCCCGGCCGGGGACGAAGTCGGCCTCGATCCCGAGCCGCAGGTCGGTCTCCTCGCGCACGAAGGCGCAGTAGTCGTCGAGGTCGTCGACCGCGTACTCGCGCCAGAACGGGTGCTGCCAGACCTCGAGCGCGGCGCGGAAGCGGTAGACGTGCTCGGCCACGCCCAGCTCGGCGATCCCGCGCTCGGCGGCGATCTCCCGGTAGCGCTCGGCGTTCGCGGCCGTGAAGTAGCGCGCGGCGGTGTGCTCGCGCTCGTCCGGGCGCAGGTGGACGTGGTAGTCGGTCAGCATGCCGCGGGGACTCTTGCACGCCGTCGGCGCGCGGGGCCTCAACCCCGCTCGCGCAGCAGGAACTCGGCGACCCGCAGGTCGTGCGGCGTGGTGACCTTGAGGTTGGTCGCGTCGGACTCGACGACGCGCACGCGACCGCCCGTGCGCTCGACCAGCCACGCGTCGTCGGTGGCCTGGGCGAGGACCTCCGCGGACACGTCGAGCGCGCGCTCGAGCGCCGCGCGGCGGAACACCTGCGGGGTCTGCACCGCCCACAGGCGCGAGCGGTCGAGCGTCCCCGCCACCAGGCGGTCGGGGCCCGCCTCCTTGACCGTGTCGGTCATCGGGGCGGCGGCGATCGCCGCCTCGGCGTCCGCCAGCGCCCGCACCGCCGCGACGAAGTGCCCCGGCGTGACGAGGGGGCGCGCGGCGTCGTGGACGATCACGACCTCGGCGCCGGGCGCGGCCGCGGCGAGGGCGTTGCGCACCGACTCGGAGCGGGTCGCGCCGCCGGGGGCGCGGCGGCAGCCGGCCGGCGGCTCGTGCCCCGGCGGCAGCGCGACCACCACGTGGCGGACGCCGGCGGCGCGCAGGGCGTCGAGCGACCACTCGAGCATCGGCCGCCCGCCGAGCGGGACGAACGCCTTCGGCCGGTTCGCGCCCAGACGCTCACCGCTCCCGGCGGCCACCACGAGGGCGACCGCCTGGTCGACCGGTGCGGGCGGCGGTGTGCCGGCGGCCGACTGCCCGGACGCGCGAGCCTCGATCTGCACCCCGTGAAGGATCGCGCGTCCGGGCGCCGTGGCGCCCGGAGGCGGCCGTTACCCGGCCGCCCCCGCCAGATTCCCGTCCCCCGAGCGGGTGAGGATGCCGTCAAGATGGTTCTCGGCGCCCTCCTCGTCCATCTCCAGCGCGTACATGAGCTCCGACGCGAGGATCTTCTTGGCCCGCGTGAACATCTGCTTCTCGCCCGTGGACAGGCCCTTGTCCTGCTCCCGGATGGCGAGGTTGCGGACCACCTCGGCCAGCTCGTAGATGTCGCCGGTCTTGATCTTGTCGCGGTTGTGCTTGAAGCGACGGTTCCAATTCTTGGGCATCTCTGACACGTCGTCGGAGAGGACGGCCAGGACCTTCTTCACCGTCTCCTCGTCGATGACCCGGCGCAGCCCGGCGCGGCCCGCGTTCTCGCACGGGACCATGACGGTCATGTCGTTGTGGAGGATCTTGATCGTGAGGTACTGGCGTACCTCCCCCAGGATCTCCTTGTCCTCCTTCTTGATGACCTTGCCGGCGCCGTGGTGTGGATAGACGACGTTGTCACCGACCTCGAAGTCGATGCACTCGGCCTGCCTGGTGATGTCTTCCAGATCCTCGATCTGCGCGGGAGCTATGTCGGGGATGATGCCCTCCTTCGTCAGTGGTCGGTCCGTGTGCCGGACCGCGATGCGGTCGTGGTCAGGTCTGCAGGTAGCGGTCCACGAGGTTGATCTCCTGTAGCCGGCGAAGGCCCTCGCGGATGTCCTTCGCGCGGATCTCGCCCACGCCGTCCACGGCTTCGAGCTCGGGATCGGTGGCGGCGAGGATCTCGTCGAGACCCCGGAACTCGCTCACGATGTTGTGCACGACGAGCTTGGGGAGCCGCGGGATGCGGCCGAGGATGCGGTAGCCGCTGGGCGAGACGGGATAGTCGAGCGTGTTGACCTTGCGGTCGTAGCCGAGCAGCTCGGCGAGGCGGCCGAAGTCGAGCAGCTCCTGGTGGTGCAGGCGGGCCAGGCCGTCGAGCGACGAGGCGAACGAGGGGTCGCGGTACTCGGCGAGGTAGTCGTGCAGGAGCGCGGCCCTGTCGGCGGCGACGCCGACCATCGTCTCCTCGAGCTGCATCTCGATGAGCCGGCCCTCGGTGCCGAGCTCGACGATGTAGCGCTCGATCTCGACCGCCATGCGGGTCACGAGCTCCGCCCGCTGCAGGACGGTCAGCACGTCGTGCAGCGTCACGCCGCCCTCGAACTCGAGGGCGGTCAGGCGGGTGGAGACCTGGTCCAGGCGGGAGCGGTACTTGTCGAGGGTCGCGAGCGCCTGGTTGGCCTTGGCCAGGACCGCGGGGATCTCCTCGAGGATGTACTTGACGCCGTCGACGTAGAGCGAGACGACGTCGCGCCGCTGGGAGACGGCGACCACCAGCGAGGTGGTCTGCTTGGACACGCGCTCCGCCGTGCGGTGGCGGGTCCCGGTCTCCGACGAGAGGATCGTCGGGTCGGGCATCAGCTGCGTGTTGGCCCACGCGACCTTGGTGGCCTGCGTGTTCAGGACGATCGCGCCGTCCATCTTCGCGAGCTGGTAGAGGATGGCGGGTGAGTAGTCGATGTCGAGCTTGATCCCACCGGAGAACAGGAAGGCGAGCTCGTCCGGATCGCCGATCACGATCAGGCCGCCGGTGCGAGCGTGGACGATGTTGTCGATCCCCTCGCGCACCGCCGTGCCCGGCGCGACCATCTCGAGAGCCTTGACGAGTCGGGGCTCCTGCCGCGCTTCCAGCTCGGTGGGCTCTTCCCCGGAACGCGGCGTCACTTAGGGGATTCTAGCAGGGACTTAACGTCGATTTATCCCTCGATTCCGCGGCCCAGAGCGGAATCTGAGCCTTGCCATCCGGGGGGAGACCTGCTACGCGGCGTGCGCCCTTGGCGCCGCCGGGAGGGCGGCCCTTACGGCCGCTCGCAGGGTCGTCGCCTCCCCCTCGCCGGCGCCCGCGCCGCTCGGCGCCACGACCGCCGTGAGGCCGAACTTGCGCGCCTCGGCCAGCCGGCGGTCGGGGTGGCCGACGCTGCGCAGCTCGCCGGTCAGCCCGACCTCGCCGAAGGCCGCGAGCGGATGGCTCGCGTCCGGGGGGCCGAGCGGCACGCCGCGGGCCGCGCTCGCCACCGCCAGGGCCACCGCGAGGTCGGCGCCAGGCTCGTCGATCCGCACGCCTCCGGCGACGTTGACGAACACGTCGGCGCTGCCCACGCCGATGCCCGCGTGCCGGCCGAGCACCGCGAGCACGAGCGCGAGGCGGTTGCGGTCGATCCCGTTGGCGAGGCGCCGCGGCGGCACGATCTCCGACGGCGAGACGAGCGCCTGGACCTCCACCAGCAGCGGCCGCGAGCCCTCCATGGCCGCCAGCACCACGCTGCCGGGGGCGCGCGTGGCCTCCCCGACGAAGCGGGCGGAGGCGTCCTGGACCTCCACCAGGCCGCCCTGGCGCATCTCGAAGACGCCGACCTCGTTGGTCGAGCCGAAGCGGTTCTTGAGCGCCCGCAGCGTGCGGTAGGTCCGCTCGCGCTCGCCCTCGAACTGCAGCACGCAGTCGACGAGGTGCTCGAGCACCCGCGGGCCGGCGAGCGAGCCCTCCTTGGTGACGTGGCCTACGAGGAGCACCGCGGTCCCGCGCGCCTTGGCCACGCGGGTGATGCGGTCGGCCACCTCGCGCACCTGGCCGACGGACCCTGCCGCGCCCGTCAGCTCGCCCGCGACGAGCGTCTGCACCGAGTCCACCACGCACACCTCGGGCCGCTCGGCCTCGAGCGTGGCCAGCACCGTGTCGAGGTCGGTCTCCGCCAGCACGGGGACCTCGAGCGCCGCGCCGGGCAGCCGCTCGGCGCGCAGCTTGATCTGGGCCGCGGACTCCTCGCCGGAGACGTAGAGCGTGCGGTGCCCCGCGCCCGCGAGGTTGCCGAGCGCCATCGAGGTCAGCGTCGACTTGCCGATCCCGGGCGAGCCGCCGAGCAGGACGAGCGAGCCGGGGACGAGGCCGCCGCCCAGGACGCGGTCGAGCTCGCCGAGGCCGGTGGGGAGACGCCCGACGCGGGGCGCCTCGACGGCGTGGAGCGGGACGGGCCGCGCCGCCGTCGCCGCGGAGGGCGCCCCCGCGGCGCCGCGCGCGGCCTTCGCGGGGGCGCGCTGCTCCTCGACGAGCGTGTTCCAGGCCCCGCAGTCGGGGCAGCGGCCGTGCCATTTCGGCGCCTGGGCGCCGCACTGCGAGCAGGTGAAGACGGAGGTCGGCCGGGGCATGGGTGTTCGAGGCTAGGCCGCGGGGCGGACGGGTTCGCCCCCGGCGGGCGGGGCCGGCACATGCCACCCTGCCTCCATGCCGATCGACGTCGCGCTGCTGGGCTGCGGCCATCCCCACGTACCGGACCTCCTGGGCGTCCTGGCCTCCGAGCCGGACCTGCGCCTCGTGGCCGCCTGGGACGCCGACCCCTCGGCGATCCCGGCCGCGATCGGGGGCGCCGCCGTGGGCCGGGCCGAGACCGCGATCGGGCGGGCCAACGCCGTGGTCATCAGCGCGCCGACGGACCAGCGGCCGGCGCTGTGCGTGCAGGCCGCGCGGGCGGGGCGGCCGATCCTCGTCGAGAAGCCCGTCGCCCGCACGGCGACGGAGGCGCGGGCGGTCGCCCGCGAGATCGGGCGCAGCCGCACGCCCGCCCAGGCGGCGCTGTTCCTGCGCGAGCTGCCGGCGCTCGCGCGCCTCGGCGGCGTGCTGCGAGAGCGGCTCCTCGGGCGCCTGACGAGCGTGAGCGCCGCCTACGGGCACCCGGGCGCGATCGACGGCTGGTTCCACGGCCCCACGGCGTGGATGGCCGACCTCGCCCGGGCCGGGGTCGGCGGCTTCGGCGACCTCGCGCTGCACCTCGTCGACGCGCTCGCGGCGCTGCCCGGCGCCGAGCCCCCGACGCTCGCCGCCGTCGCGCTCGACCGCCCCGCACCCCGCCGGGCGGACATCGGCGGCGCGGCGCTCGGCCGCTGGGGGGACGCGCCGCTCACCGTGCGGGCGAGCTGGGCGGTCCGCCCGGGCGGCCTCGAGCTGACGATCGCCGGCGCCGCGGGCACCGCCACGCTGCGCGACGGGACCCTCGACCTCGCCCGCGGCGGGAGCGAGCCCCAGCGCTGGATCGGCGCTCCGCCCGACGCCGGCGACGCCCTACGCGCCTTCGCCGCCCGCCTGCGCTCCCGCCGCCTCCCGCGCGACGGCCTCGCCCCCGCCGTCCGCGCCCAGGAGGTGCTGGAGGCGGCGGTGCCGGTGGGGTGACGCCGGGCGGCGCGCCGGGGGGGTGGTCAGCAAACGTTGCCCATACGTGAACGTTCGCTGACCACCCCCGCGGAAACGGGCTCAGAGCGCGCGCACGAGAGCGGTGCTCACCGCCGCGACGGCGAGCGCGACCAGCATCGGCGCGCGCAGCGCGAGCGCCACGCCGGCCGCCGCCACGCCGACGATGCGGGCGTCGAGCTCGAGCGTGCCCTGCGCGCCGAACGTGTCGGCCACGATCAGCCCGGTCAGCAGCGCGGGCGCGAGCATGGCGATGACCGCGGTGGCACGCGGGGAGAGCTCGCGGCCGCCGACCGCCGCCGGCCCGATCGCCTTCAGCACGGCCGCCACGACGGCCGTGACGCCGATCGCCAGCCAGACCTCGCTCATGCGTCCCGCAACCCCAGGAGCGCGGCGGCAGCGGCGGCGACGACCGGGAGCCCGACCGGCGCGATGGGCACGAGCGCCAGCGTGATCGCCGCGGCGAGCAGCGCCACGGGGATCGCGCGGCGGTTGCGCAGCTCGACGGCCAGCAGCGCGAGGAAGAAGGCGGGGAACACGGCGTCGAGGCCGTAGCGGTCGGGGTCGCCCAGCGCGTCGCCGCCGAGCACCCCGAGCACGGTCCCGAGCTGCCAGCCCGCCCACTGCGGCAGGGTCGCGCCGATGAGGATCGGGCGCGAGAACTGCCCCTCGCCGCGGACCGCGATCGCCCACGAGGCGTCGACCATGGCCTGGCCCTCGATCGCCCGGCGCAGCCGGCCGCCGTGCAGCGACGGGCCGAGCGCGAGCCCCATCGGCAGGAAGCGCGCGTTGACGAGCGCGGCGGCGAGCACGGCGGGCGCGACGCCGCCGCCCCCGCCCAGCACCGAGGACATGGCGAACTGGGCCGAGCCCGAGAAGACCACCAGCGAGCACACGATCGGCGCGACGGTCCCCCAGCCGATCGACTGCGTGAACACGCCGAAGGACACGCCGACCACGAGCGTCGGCAGCGCCAGCGGAAGCCCCGCGCGCACGCCGTCGCGGAAGGACTCCGGGTGCGCGGCGCTCGTGCTTGCGTCCCCGTCCATGCCGTAGGTGCACACTAGGGCGAGCGTCGCTACCAGTCAATGGCGTTTGCCGGTAACCTGTGGGGTGAGACCGTGATGGAGCCGGGTGGCCGCCAGCCCGCGCCGGGCGCGCTGCGCCTTGTGCAGGAGTTCCTCAACAGCGTCGACCTCGAGGACGGCGACGACGCCTTCGCCCGGCCCGACGGCCTCGCGGCGTGGCTTGCCGCCCGGGGGCTTCAATCGGGCCCGCGCGACCTCGGCGAGGAGGAGCGGCGGCGGGCGGTGGCGCTGCGCGAGGCGCTGCGCGCGGTGGTGGCCACCCACGGCGGCGGCGGGCGGGCCGGATTCGACCCCGCCGCGGCCGCCACGCTGAGCCGGCTGGCCGAGGCCTCGCCGCTCGTGGTGGCCTTCGACGCCGGCGGGACGCCCTCCCTGCGCCCCGCGGCGCCGGGCGTCGACGGCGCCCTCGGCGTCGTGCTCGCGACCGTCCGCGCCGCCGAGGCCGAGGGCACGTGGCCGCGGCTGAAGACGTGCGCCCGCGACCCCTGCCGCTGGGTCTTCTACGACCGCTCGCGCAACCGCTCGAGCCGCTGGTGCGCGATGAGCGTGTGCGGCACGCGCGAGAAGATGGCGGCGTATCGCGACCGCGGACGCCGCTCCCGCCCGCCCTCCGCGCCGCCCGGCGAGCGATACTGAACGCCATGGCCACGCGCGTCACGAGCACCCGCTTCATCGGCCGCGTGGCCGAGCTCTCGGAGCTCGAGGCGGCGCTCGCCGACGCCGGCGACGGGCGCCCCTCGCTCGCGTTCCTCGCGGGCGAGTCCGGGGTCGGGAAGACCCGCCTGCTCGCCGAGCTCGAGGAGCGCGCCGAGAGCGCCGGGGCGCGCGTGCTCACGGGCGACTGCGTGGAGCTCGGCGAGGGCGAGCTGCCCTACGGGCCGCTGGTCGCCGCCCTGCGCCCGCTCGCCCGCGAGGGCGACGACGGGCTCACCGGCCTCCCCGGCCCGGCGCGCGCCGAGCTCGCGACCCTGCTGCCCGAGCTCGGCCCCGCGGCGCCGGGCGCGTCACTCGCCGCTCCGGAGGACGAGCGCGGCGCCGCCCAGCGGCGGCTGTTCGAGGCGCTGCTGACCGTGCTCGACCGGCTCGGCCGCGCCGCGCCCGTCCTGCTCGCGATCGAGGACATCCACTGGGCCGACCGCTCCACCCGCGCGTTCCTCGCCTTCCTCGCCCGCAGCCTCGGCACCGAGCGCGTGCTCGCGGTCGCGACCTACCGCTCGGACGAGCTGCACCGCCGCCACCCGCTGCGACCCCTGCTGGCCGAGCTCGAGCGCGACCCCCGGGCCCGCCGGATCGAGCTCGCGCGCCTCGACCGCGAGGAGCTCGCGGACCTCCTCGCCGACATCCTCGGCGCCCCGCCCGAGGGCGACCTCGCCGACCGCCTGTACCGTCGCAGCGAGGGCAACGCGCTGTTCACCGAGGAGCTGCTGGCCGCCGGGCTCGACGGGCGCGGCGGCCTGCCGCCGACGCTGCGCGACGCCCTGATGGTGCGGGTCGAGCGCCTCCCCGACCCCGCCCAGGAGGTCCTCCGGCTGCTGGCCGCCGCCGGGCGCGCCGACCACGCGCTGCTGGCCGACGCCTCGGGCATGGAGCCGCGCACGCTGCGCGACGCGATGCGCGAGGCGGTCGAGGGTCACATCGTGGTCGTCGACGGCGAGGACCGCTACGGCTTCCGGCACGCGTTGCTGCGCGAGGTCGTCGACGACGACCTGCTCCCCGGCGAGCAGGCCGCGCTGCACCTGGCCCTCGCCCGGGCGCTCGAGCGCCGTCCCGCGCCGATGGGCGGCAACGCCGCCTGGCTGGCCGCGGCGATCGCGCAGCACTACCACCGGGCCGGCGAGCAGCCCGCCGCGCTGCGGGCCGCCGTGCGGGCGGCCGCCGAGTCCGAGCGCGTGCACGCCTACGGCGAGGCCGCCGCGCTCTACGAGCGGGCGCTCGAGCTGTGGGAGCGAGTCGAGGATCCCGCCTCGCTGGCCGGCATGGACCACGTCGAGCTGCTCACCCGCGTGGCCACCGCGCACCGCTACAACGCCGACGACGCGCGCGGGGAGACCATGCTCGAGCGGGCGCTGCACGAGCTCGACGGGGCCACGGACGCCCGCCGCACCGCCGAGCTGCTGGGCGAGCTCGCGATGGCGCAATGGGCGCTCGGCCGCGGCGACAAGAGCGGCGCGACGCTCGAGAAGGCGCTTGCGATCGTGCCCGCGGCGGCCGTCCGCGAGCGCGCCGTGCTGCTGGCCGACAAGGTCAAGCTCGAGTCGCTCCAGTCGCGCTATGCGGCCACGATCGCGCTCGCCGACGAGGCGCTCGCGGCCGCGGACGACGCCGGCGCCGCGGAGGTGCGCATGCGGGTCCTCAACGGCCTCGGGTTCGCGCTGATCGAGATCGGCGAGCACGACCGCGGCGTGGCCGCGCTGCGGGAGGCGATCGAGCGCGGCGTCGGCAGCGCGGTGCTCGCCTCGTCGTACACGAACCTCGCGGACGCCCTGAACCTCACCGGCCACGGCGACGAGGGCGCCGCCACGGTGCGGGCCGGCCTCGAGGACCCGCGCGTGAAGGACCACGACCGGATCTGGCTGCACCTCCTGGACGCCGAGATCGCGATCGACCGCGGCGAGTGGACCGAGGCGGCCGCGATCCTGAGCGGGCCGAGCGCGCGCCGCACCGGCACCGGCGCGACGCTCGTCAACGCGAGCCTGCGGCGTGCCGAGCTCGCCCTCGGCCGCGGCGAGGACGCCGTCGTCCGCCCGCTGCTCGACGACATCGACGTACGGCTCGCCGACTCCATCGAGCCGCAGTTCCTCGGGGTGGCGGGCGCGCTGCGCGCCGAGCTCGAGCGCCGGGCCGGCGACCTCGCGGCGGCCCGGACGGCCGTCGAGGACACGCTCGACCGCATCGAGTTCTGCAGCGAGGACCTGGGGCGGCTCGCCCGCGTGGCCGCCGCCGGCGCGGCCGTGGAGGCCGACGCGGCCCTGCGCGCCTGCGACCTCGGCGACGCGGACGAGGACGCCGCCGCCAGGGCGCGCCTGGAGGGCCTGCGGCTGCGCGTGGAGGCCGCCTGCGAGGGCGAGCGGCCCGTCGAGCGCGCCCATCTGGCGACCGTCGACGCCGAGATCACCCGCGCGGCGGAGGCGAGCGATCCGGCGCGCTGGGCCGCGGCGGCCGCCGCGTGGGACGCGCTCGGGCGCCCCTACCCCGCGACCGTCGCCCGCTGGCGCCAGACCGAGGCGCACGTCGCCGCCGGCGACCGCGAGGCCGCGACCACGAGCCTCGAGGCGGCCCTCGCCGCGGCGCGGCGGCTCGCGTCGGCCGGGCTGGTGGCCGAGCTCGAGGGCCTCGCCGCGCGGGCCCGGCTGCGCGTGGAGGACGCCGCCGCGGACGGCGACGAGCCCGCGGCCGACGGCGCCGGCGAGGACCCGTTCGGCCTCACGCCGCGCGAGCGCCAGGTCCTCGGGCTGCTCGCCCGCGGCGCCACCAACCGCGAGATCGGCGCGGAGCTGTTCATGGCCGAGAAGACCGCCAGCGTCCACGTCTCGCGCATCCTCTCCAAGCTCGACGTCCGCAGCCGCACGCAGGCCGCCGCGGTCGCGCACCGGCACGGCATGGCGAGCTGAGCCGGCCGCGAGGAATCCAGGCACCGTCCTGGATAGGGGTCGCATGGCGACCCCTGGGCAGGACGGTAGCGCCCGCGCGCCATCCCCGGTGGCTCAGGCCACCGCGGGGCGCTTGGCCGGCCGGGCGATCAGCGCCCGCGCCCGCTCGGCCAGCGAGACCATCCCGAGCGCCTCCGCCAGCTCGATCGCGCCGCGCAGGCGCTCCCGGGCCAGCTCGGCGTCGCCGGCGGCCCCGCGCGCGAGCAGCATCTCCGCCCACGCGAGCTGCGTGCGCGCCGTCCACGGGCGCGCGCCCATCGCCCCGTGCATCTCGAGCGCGGCCGCGAAGTGGCGCTCGGCCAGCTCCCATTCGTGCAGCGTCCCCGCGAGGATCCCGAGCAGCCGCGACGCCGAGCCGTTGCAGGTCGCGGCGCGCCCCACCACCACGTTGCGCCCCGCGTAGGGCTCGAGCAGCGCGTAGAGCTCGCGCGCGCGGTCGCCGTCGCCCATCGCGCCGCACACCTCGGCGAGCAGCGTCACCGCGATCAGCCAGTTCGCGTCGCGCGGCAGGGCGTCGAAGCCGGGCTCGGCCACGGCCGTGAACGCCTCGGCGGCGGCCTGCGGGCGCCCCAGCTCGACGTTGAGCAGCGCCAGCGCGCAGCGCCACGCGGGGATCGCCGGGTAGAGCGAGATGAAGCCCTTGACCGCCTCCTCGACCTCCGCCAGCCGCCCCTGCTCGCGCCGGATGTTGAAGAGCGCCATCGCGAAGTAGTGCACGGCGTTCTCCGCCTGGCCGCGCTGGCCGACGGCGAGCGCGTCCTGGGCGAGCGCCTCGGCCTCCTCGAAGCGCCCGTCGAGCTGGGCGCGCGTGGAGCGCACGATCGTCGTCCACCACTCGTACAGCGGCCGGTGCAGCCGGGCGGCGAGGCCTCGCGCCGCCTCGAGCTGCTCGTCGGCGCCGCGCACGTCGCCGAGCTCGAGCAGGTCGATGATCGTCCACGCGGCGCCCTCGAGCTCGAGCTCGGGATCGCCGGCCTGCTCGGCGATCCGCCGCAGCTCGGCGGCGACCTCCAGCCGCTGCTCGACCGTCTCCGGGCGCCACAGGGCGTAGTGGCGCGCGTCGAGGCACACGGCGAGCGTGGCGGGGTCGCCGATCCGCCGGGCGAGCGCCACCGCCTCCTCGCTGACCTCGAGCCGCCGCTCCGGCGCGCCGGCGTAGTAGAGCTCGAGCGCGAGCCGGGCGAGCAGGCGGGCGCGCAGCGGGCGGTCCTCGGCGCCGAGCGCCTCCAGGGCCTCCTCGAGCACCGCCACGCGCTCCTCGTCGGCGCGCCCGAGCATCGACCACGGGCCGGCGAAGCCCAGCGCCGCCCGGCCCAGCAGCACCGGGTCGCCGAGGGCGCGCGCCGTCTCGGCGGCCTCCGCGGCGGTCGCCCGCGCGGTGTCGAGGCCGGCGCGGTCCTCGGAGCCCGCGAGCGCGAGCAGCAGCTCGCAGCGCGTGCGCGCGTCGTCGTCACCCGCGAGCTCGCGCACCTCGAGCGCGCGGCGGTAGTGCCCCGCCGCCTCCTCCCAGGCCAGGAGCCGGTCGGCCCGGCGGGCGGCCGCGAGCGCGTAGTCGACCGCGCGGCCGGGCTCCCCGACCGGCGCGGCCTCGGCGAAGTGGTGGGCGAGCGCGGAGAGGTGCGGGTCCAGCTGGGGCCCGCGGAGCTCGAGGATCGCCTCCCCCACGCGCCCGTGCAGCCGCGCGCGGCGCAGGGCGGAGACGTTGTCGTACAGCGTCGCGCGGACCAGCGCGTGGGTGAACTGGTAGCGGCCGATGTGGCCCTCGACCTCGCGCACCACGCGCGCCTCGATGCCCTCCTCGAGCGCCGCCACGAGCTCGTCCCCGCGGACGGCGGCGACGTTGTCGAGCACGTCGAAGTCGAACTCGCGGCCGACCACCGAGGCGACCGCCATCGCCTGCCGGGACGGGTCGCTCAGGCGTCGCAGACGGCGCGTGGTGACCTCGCGGACGCCCTCGGGCACCCCGGCGTTCGACAGCGCGAGCGCCCCGAGCAGCTCGCCGGCGCTCTCGTGCAGGTGGCGGACGACCTCCTCGATGAAGAACGGGTTGCCCTCGGTCTCGCCGGTGAGCGCCTCCAGGAAGCCGCTCGAGGCCATCACGCCCCCCAGCGCGGCGACGAGCTCCGAGACCTCGCGGGCGTCGAGGCCGCCGAGCTCGGCGCGCTGCAGCGTGCCCTCGCGGCGCAGATCGCCGGCGAGCTCGCGCAGCGGGTGCTCCTCGGGGAGCTCGGTCTCGCGGTAGGTGCCGACGAACAGCACGCGGTGCGGCGCCGGCGCGCGGACGAGGTGGCGGATCAGCTGCAGCGTCGGGCGGTCGGCCCAGTGGAGGTCGTCGAGGACCACGACGAGCGGCGTGCCCTCGCCGATCTCACCGAGGAGCGCGACGACGGCGTCGAACAGCCGCATGCGCGCGGGGTCGGTCTCGAGCCGCAGCGAGGCGACCGCGAGCTGGTCGTGGGCGGGGGCGCCGAACTCGGGCAGCAGGAGGCCGAGCTCGGCCCCGCGGGGGCCGATGCGCTCGCGCAGCGGCTCGAGCGAGGCGCCGCCGGCCCAGCCGCGCAGCATCTCGACGACCGGCTGGTAGGGGGCGAGCGCGTCCTCGTCGAAGCGCCCGTAGAGCACGGCGGCGCCCTCGTCGCGGGCGCCGGCCGCGAACTCGGCGGCCAGGCGCGTCTTGCCGATGCCGGCGTCGCCGGCCAGCAGGACGAGCTGGCGGGCGCCCTCCGCGCTCTGGCGCCAGCACGCGCGCAGGAGGTCGAGGTCGGCGCCGCGCCCCACGAACGCGTGGCGGTCGATGGCAGCGGCGAGCGGCGCGGGCCACGGCACCGGGGTGATCCGTCCCGGGCGGGCCGGGCGGGCGGCCGCCGCCGGCGGCTCGCCGCGCAGCAGGCGCTCGTAGACCGCCATCACGGCAGGGCCGGGGGTCGTGCCGAGCTCGTCGCGCAGCAGCCGGCGCAGGTCGTCGAACGCGCGCAGCCCCTCCGCCTGGTTGCCCGCCGCCTCGAGGATCTCCATCAGCAGCCGGTGCGCGGACTCCCGGAACGGGGCGGCGGCGATGGCGGCGCGCGCCGCCTGCTCGGCCCCGCCGAGCTCGTGGCCGCCCTGACGCAGCCCCGCCTCGGCGTCGCACTCGAGCGCCCGCAGCCGCACGCCGTCGAGCTCTCGGCGGCGCTCGGCCACCCACGGCCCCTCGCAGTCGGGGAGGAAGGCCGCGCCCTCGACGCCGAGCGCCTCGTGGGCGTAGGCGGCGGCGGCCGCCCACTCCTGGGCGCCGAGCGCGGCCGCGGCGCGCTCCACCGCCGCCTCGGCCAGCTCGGCGTCCACCGCGATCGGCTCCTCGAGCGTCAGGCGCAGCTCGGCGCGCCCCGTGAGCACGGGCGCGGCGCCGACGTTCAGCGTCCGGCGCAGCTTCGAGAGCAGCGCCGACAGGGCCGACTCGGCGGCCGCGGGCGGATGCTCGGGCCACAGCAGGTCGACGAGCTCCCAGCGCGTGCACGCGCGGTCGCGGTTCGCGACCAGGTAGGCGAACAGCAGCCTCCCCTGGCGGCCCGGAAGGCCGTCCTGGAGCCGCTGCCCGGCGGCGTCGACCGTGACCCTTCCGCAGAGCCGGATGTCCCAGCGCGCGTCCTCACCCACCTCGCGGCAAGCTAGCGGCTCTCCAAGGTTTCACCAAGGTTTCCCCAATAGGGCCTGGGCAGCATGCGCCTCGTGGCACGGACCTGGACCCCCGTGTCGCACAGGAGGCGTCGCCGATCAAACAGAGGGGCGGCGGCGGCCGGTGAATGGGCTCGGACCGGCTTCCGCTCCTCCTCACCGAGTGTGGGGCCGTCTGACCCACGGCCCCGCGAGGCCGGCGCGGTCGGTCCTACCCCCCACACGCGCCGGCGACCCGAGGCGGCTGCCGTCTGACCCGCGGCCCCGTCTCATGCGGATGGAGGGCCCGCCCCCCGGGGCGGGCCCTCCGTCGTCCGCCTCAGGCGACGCGGTCGAGCGCCTGCTCGACGTCGGCCACGAGGTCGGCGGTGTCCTCGCAGCCGGCCGAGAAGCGGATGAAGCCCTCCGGGACGTCGTCGGTACCCCAGCGGCCCCGGCGCTCGGCGGTGGCGTGGACCCCGCCGAAGCTCGTCGCCTCGGACACCAGCGAGCAGGCGGCGAGGAACGCCTGGGCCCGCTCGGCGGAGGGCAGCGCGAACCCCAGCAGCGGCCCCCACAGCGCCATCTGGCGGCGCGCGACGGCATGCGAGGGATCGTCCTCGAGGCCCGGGTGGCGCAGGTCGGAGACGTCGCCGCGCTCGCGCAGGCGGCGCGCCAGGGCGAGCCCGGTGGCGCTCTGGCGCTCCGCGCGCAGGCCGAGGGTCGCCAGCGAGCGGTGGGCGAGCCACGCCTCGAACGGGCCCGGCACCGCCCCCGTCTGCCCGCGCCAGCGGCGCAGGCCCTCCGCCAGCACGGCGTCGCGGACGAGGACGGCCCCCAGCAGCAGGTCGGAGTGGCCGCTGAGCGACTTCGTGCCGCTGAGCATCGAGAGGTCGGCGCCGAGGTCCAGCGGCCGCTGGCCGAGCCCGGTGGCGACCGTGTTGTCGACCGCGAGCAGGGCGCCGGCGGCGTGCGCGGCCTCCGCGGCGGCGGCGATGTCGACCACGTCGAGGCGCGGGTTCGACGGCGTCTCGAGCCACAGGAGGCGCGCGCCCGGCGCCGCGGCGACCACGGCCTCCGTGTCGGTGGGCACGAGGCGCACCTCGATCCCGAGCGGCTCCAGGCGCTCGCGCGCGATCTCGCGAACGCCCGGGTAGCCGTCGCCGCAGGCCACCAGCACGTCGCCGCGCCCCAGGAGGGGAAGCACGACCGCGGTGAGCGCCGCCATGCCCGAGGCGAACGTCACGGCCTCGGCCTCCTCGAGCTCGCCGAGCGCGCGCTCGAGGTGCGTCCATGTCGGGTTGCCGTAGCGCCCGTAGACGTAGGCGGCGGCGTCGGCGTCGCCCCGCAGGTGGTAGGGGGCCGCCAGCACCGGCCCGGGAAGCAGCGGCTCGCCCTGGGCGGCCGGCGGCATGCCGGCGTGCACCGCGCGCGTGCCCGGCCCCAGGGAGGGGCGGCGGCGATCACCGGGCGGAGACGGGGTCACCGCCCGGAGGCTAACCTCCGGCCGCGATGCGCCGCCCAGCGCTCCTCGCCGTGGCCGGCCTCCTCGCGCTCTGCGCCGCGCCGGCGTCCGCGGCCGAGGCGGCGACCTGGCGGCCCGACACCCGTGCCGCGCGGGCCTTCGCGCTGCAGCGGGAGGGGAACGTCACCTTCGCGGTGGCCACCGCGCGACGGGGCCTGGTGGGCTACCACGGCGCGGTCTCCGTCCGCTCGGCGAGCGTCGTCAAGGCGATGCTGATGGTCGCCTACCTGCGCCGCCCCGACGTCCGCGCGCGCCCGCTGCGCCGCGCGGAGCACGCCCTGCTGTCCCCGATGATCCGCAAGTCCGACAACCGTGCCGCGACGACCGTCCAGGCCCGCGTCGGCAACGGCGCGCTGGTCGCGCTGGCGCGCGCCGCCCGGATGCGCCACTTCGTCCCCGGCGTGGCGTGGGGCGGCAGCCGGATCGCCGCCGGCGACCAGGCGCGGTTCTTCCTGCGCCTCGAGCGGCTGCTGCCCGCCCGCCACCGCGCGACCGCGCTGCGCTGGCTGCAGACGATCGTCCCGGCCCAGCGCTGGGGCGTCGCCCCGGTCACGCCGCCGGGCTGGACCGCCTACTTCAAGGGCGGCTGGGGCTCGGGGCGCGGCGCCGTGACGCACCAGGTGGCGCTGCTGGCGCGCGGCGAGGAGCGGGTGGCGATCGCGATCCTCACGACCGGCAACCCGTCCCACGCCTATGGGCGGGTCACGGTCCAGGGGGTGGCGGCGGCGCTCGTGGCGGGCCTCGAGGCGCCGCCCGGCTCCTGAACTGACGAGGGCGCCCCGCGGGGCGCCCTCATCACGAATCCTGTCTCCGCCGGACGGCGGGCCTACGGCTCCGGGGTCTCGGGCCCGGGCTGCGGCTCCACGGGGGGCTGGTCCAGCGCGCCCGTGTCGTCGACCTCCTCGGCGTTCTCGTCCTTGCGGCCGCCCACGCCCACCGGCGCCGGCTTCTTCTCCGCCTTGATGATCGAGAGCTTCATGTCGGTGGCGTCCTCGCCGTCGCCGTCGGGCGGCTCGACGAGCACCGTGCCGCCGTCGTCGAGCTGGGCCCGCAGGACGAAGTCGGCCAGCGGGTCCTCGATGTAGCGCTGGATCGCCCGGCGCAGCGGGCGGGCGCCCATCGACGGGTCCCAGCCCTTCTCGACGAGGAAGTCCTCCGCGCCCTCCGAGAGGTCGAGCTGGAGCTCGCGCTCGGCGAGCGACTCGCGGATCCGCCGCAGCAGCAGGTCGACGATCTGCTTGATCTCGTCCTTCTGCAGCTTGTGGAACACGATCACGTCGTCGATGCGGTTGAGGAACTCCGGCCGGAACACCTTCTTGAGCTCGCCCATGATCCGACCCTTCATGTCGTCATAGGAGATGCCCGTGGCGTCGTCGGAGACCGCGAAGCCGAGCGGCGTGTTGCGCGCGATCTCGCTGGCCCCGATGTTCGAGGTCATGATCACGATCGCGTGCCGGAAGTCGACCGTGCGGCCCTGGGAGTCCGTCAGCCGCCCGTCCTCGAGGATCTGCAGGAGGATGTTGAAGACGTCCGGGTGGGCCTTCTCGATCTCGTCCAGCAGCAGGACGGAGTACGGCTTGCGGCGGACCGCCTCGGTGAGCTGGCCGCCCTCGTCGTAGCCGACGTAGCCCGGGGGCGAGCCGACCAGGCGGGACACGGCGTGCTTCTCCATGTACTCCGACATGTCGATGCGCACCATCGCGTCCTCGTCGCCGAAGAGGAACTCGGCGAGCGTCCGCGCCAGCTCGGTCTTGCCCACGCCCGACGGGCCGAGGAAGACGAACGAGCCGGTGGGGCGCTTGGGGTCCTTGAGGCCCGCGCGGGAGCGCCGGATGGCCTTCGAGATGACCTCGATCGCCTGGTGCTGCCCGATGACGCGCTTGTGGAGCTCCTCCTCCATGCGCATCAGCTTCGCGGTCTCGGCCTCGGTGAGCTTGAACACCGGGATGCCGGTCCACATCGAGACGATGTCGGCGATCTCCTCCTCGCCGATGGACGGCCGCTCGCCGCCCTCGCCCGACTCCCAGGCGTCCTCGAGCTCGCGCTTCTTGTTGGTCAGCCGCCGCTCCTTGTCGCGGAGGTTGGCCGCCTTCTCGAACTCCTGGGCCTCGATCGCGGCCTCCTTCTCGCGCCGCGTCGTCTCGATCTCCTCCTCGAGCTCCCGGTAGACGGGCGGGGAGGACATCGACTTGATGCGCATGCGCGAGGCGGCCTCGTCGATGAGGTCGATGGCCTTGTCGGGCAGGAAGCGGTCGGAGATGTAGCGGTCGGCCAGCTCGGCCGCCGCCTCCAGCGCCTCGTTGGTGATGCTGACCTTGTGATGCGCCTCGTAGCGGTCACGCAGGCCCTTGAGGATCTGGACGGTCTCCTCGGTCGAGGGCTGGTCGACGGTGATCTTCTGGAACCGCCGCTCCAGCGCCGAGTCGCGCTCGAGGTACTTGCGGTACTCGTCGAGCGTGGTCGCGCCGACGGTCTGCAGCTCACCGCGCGCCAGCGCCGGCTTGAGGATCGAGGCCGCGTCGATCGCGCCCTCGGCCGCCCCCGCGCCCACGAGGTTGTGCAGCTCGTCGATGAACAGGATGATGTCGCCGCGCTGGGTGATCTCCTTCATCACCTTCTTGAGGCGCTCCTCGAACTCGCCGCGGTACTTCGACCCCGCCACCAGCGCGGCCAGGTCGAGCGTGTAGATCTGCTTGTTCTTGAGGAGCTCCGGCACGTCGGCGTTGGTGATGCGCTGGGCGAGGCCCTCGACCACGGCGGTCTTGCCCACGCCCGGCTCGCCGACCAGCACGGGGTTGTTCTTCGTGCGGCGCGAGAGGATCTGCATGATCCGCTCGATCTCGGTCTCGCGACCGACGACGGGATCGAGCTTGCCCTCGGAGGCAAGCTTGGTCAAATTTCGTCCGAACTGGTCCAGCAGCTTCGAGGACTTCTTGCCCTCACCGGGCTGGCCGGAGGCCGCCGCGCCGGAGCCGGCCGCGGCGCCCTGGCCCTGGCGGCGACCGCCGGGACCGGACAGCATGCGGATGACCTCGTTGCGGATCTTCTCCGAGTCGGCGTCGAAGTCGAGGAGGATGCGCGCGGCGACGCCCTCGTTCTCGCGGACGAGCCCGAGCAGGATGTGCTCGGTCCCGATGTAGTTGTGGCCAAGCGACAGCGCCTCGCGAAGGGCCAGCTCGAGGACCTTCTTGGCGCGTGGGGTGAACGGGATCTGCCCGGAGGTGACCTCCTCGCCGGAACCGACGATACGGACCACCTGGGCGCGCACACGCTCGACGGTGATGTCAAGGCTCTCGAGCACGCGGGCCGCAAGGCCCTCTTCCTCACGCAGCAGGCCGAGCAGGATGTGCTCGGTGCCGATGTAGTTGTGCTTGAGCGTTCGCGCTTCCTCTTGCGCGAGTACGACCACCTGGCGGGCTCGCTCTGTGAATCGCTCGAACATGGTGGGGGCGGAATTCCTTCCTGCTAAGTCGCTGCCCTAGCGCTCGGTCGTTCGGGTGTTCCGGTCGGTCGCGGGTCGAAAGGGGCGAGGCGGGCGAGGCCAGAAGACGAAAATACCCCGACTCCCACCCACCTATTCGGCACGGAAGCCGATGTGGATGAACGGTTTCGGGGTCGGCTTACGGCCATGACCCATCGTACCAAGGGGGTAGGCGAGGGTCGCGGCACTTGCAACCCCGCGCGAAGGTTGCTTACCGCATCGCGGGAAACAGGACGACCTCCCGGATCGACTGGCGGCCGGTCAACGCCATGATCAACCGGTCGATCCCGATGCCGATCCCTCCGGTCGGCGGCATCCCGTGCTCGAGCGCGGAGAGGAACGCCTCGTCGAAGGGCTGGGTCTCCTCGTCGCCCGCCGCCGCGGCCGCCTGCTGCGCCTCGAAGCGGGCGCGCTGGTCGTCGGGATCGTTGAGCTCGGTGAACGCGTTGGCGATCTCCATGCCGAGCACGTAGGCCTCGAAGCGCTCCACCAGCCCCGGCTGCGAGCGGTGGCGCTTGGCGAACGGGGAGAGCTCGACCGGATAGTCGAGGAGGAACGTCGGCTCCTGCAACGTGGGCTCGACGTGCTTGGTCAGCAGATGGTCCACGAGCTGGGCCCACGTGTCCTCTTCGGGCACCTCGAGGCCCTGGGCGCGCATCGCGGCCTCGAGCGCGGCCCGGTCGCCCTGGTCGCGCAGGATGTCCACGCCCGTGCGCGAGGCGATCGCGTCCGCCAGCGTCTCGCGGCGCCACGGCGGCGCCAGCGAGACCTCGCCGTCGTAGCCGACGGCGTCGGCCACGCGCGAGACGAGCTGCTCGCAGCGCTCGGCGATGTCCTTGTAATCCGCGTATGCCTCGTAGAACTCGAGCATTGTGAACTCTGGGTTGTGCTTGAAGGAGACGCCTTCGTTGCGGAAGTCCTTCCCGAGCTCGTACACGCGCTCGAGCCCGCCGACGATCAGCCGCTTGAGGTAGAGCTCGGTCGCGATGCGCAGGTACAGCGTGCGGTCCAGCGCGTTGTGGTGGGTCGTGAACGGCCGCGCCAGCGCGCCGCCGTAGATCGGCTGCAGCACCGGCGTCTCGACCTCGACGAACCCGCGCTCGTCGAGGTAGGCGCGCACGGCCGCGATCGCGCGCGCCCGCGTGAGGAACAGCTCGCGCGTCTCCTCGTTGGCCATGAGGTCGAGCTCGCGGTGGCGGAAGCGGGTCTCGACGTCGGTCAGCCCGTGGTGCTTCTCCGGCGGCGGGCGCAGCGACTTGGCGAGTACGGTGAAGTCCTCGACCCGCAGCGACAGCTCGCCGCGGCGGGAGCGGAACACGGTCCCGTCGACGCCGATCAGGTCGCCGAGGTCGAGCGAGAGCAGCCGGTCGAACGCGTCGGCGCCGAGCACGTCGAGGCGCGCGTGGAGCTGCATCCGCCCCGAGCGGTCGACGAGGTCGAGGAACGCCGCCTTGCCCTGCCCGCGGCGCGCCGCCAGGCGCCCGGCGATCCGGGCGCGCTGATCGGTCTCCTCGCCCGCGGGCAGCTCGGCGAACGGCGCCTTGACGTCCGCGATCGCCTCCACGCCCTCGAACGCGTGCGGGAACGGGTCGATCCCGTCCGCGCGCAGCGCGTCGAGCTTGCGCCGCCGCGTGGCGAGCAGCTCGGAGGGATCCTGGTTCGAATCCGCTTCGGCCGCTCGCTCACCCATGATGGTCGCCCCGCCGCGCGGTGGCCGGCGCCGCCGCTAGGCGACGTCGATCTTGACGATCTTGAGCTTGCGCTCGCCCTTGGGCGCGGGGACGCTGACGACGTCGCCCTTCTTGTGGCCGATCAGGGCCTTGCCGACGGGCGACTCGTTGGAGAGCCGGCGGTTGCCCGGATCGGCCTCGGTGGAGCCGACGATCGTGTACTGGTCTGGTCCTTGTTGTTGTCCTCGTCCTTGACGTCGACGAGCGAGCCGACCCGCACGATGTCCGAGCTCAGGCTCGAGGCGTCGATCACCTGGGCGGCACGCAGCTTGTCCTCCAGGGACGCGATGCGCGTCTCGAGCATGGCCTGCTCGTTCTTGGCGTCGTCGTACTCCGAGTTCTCGGAGATGTCGCCGAACTCGCGCGCCTCCTTGATCCGCTCGGCGACCTCGCGCCGCTTCACGGTGGAGAGCTCCTCGATCTCGTCCTTGAGCTTCTGCAGTCCCTCGGGGGTGAGGATGACGTCCTTTTGCATGAGGGGCGTCCTTGATGGCTTGGGGTCTGGCTCGCTACGCGACGGCGCCCCATCTATGAAAAAAGCCCGCTCGAAGCGGGGCTTGGAGAGGAGCACGCAGGGCGGAACGGCGGTCGATGGTAGCACCGCTCGGCCGTCTCGCAGAGGGCGGGCGCTCAGGCGGGTGAGAGCACCCCGAGGCCGGCCAGCACGGCGCGCTGCGCGGCGACCGTCTCGGCCCGCTGGAGGGCGTCCTGGAGGTCACGCGCGCGCGGGGCCGAGCCGAGGCCGAGGCGCTCCAGGTACCACGGGTGGAACTTGCGCAGGTAGCGCGCCGCGCGCTCGGGGCCGAGGTGCTCGACGCAGCGGTCGATCACCCAGTTCCACTCGGCGAGCACCTCTTCGAGGCCGGGCTCCGCGGCGTCCTCGTCGAGCAGCTGGGCGAACAGCCACGGGTTGCCCAGGGAGCCGCGCGCGAGCATCACCGCCGCGCAGCCGGTGGACTCGAACACGCCGCGCACGTGCTCGGGGCCCGCCATGCCGCCGGAGACGATCACCGGCACCGGCAGCTCCTCGACGAGCCGAGCCGCCAGCTCGTAGTCCGGCGTGCCCTTGTGGCGCACCGCGGCCGAGCGCGGGTGGAAGGTCAGCCCCGCCACGCCCGCGTCCTCGACCAGCCGCCGCGCCACCTCCGCGCCCTCGGTCCCGCCCGGCTTCACGGCGGCGCGCAGCTTGACGGTCACCGGCAGGCCCGAGCCCTCGCGCGCGGCCCGCGCGACCGCCACCGCGACATCGGGGTCGCGGATCATCGCCGCCCCCGCGCCGGTCTTCATGACCTTGGGCACGGGACAGCCCATGTTGAGGTCGATCAGGTCCGCGCCGCGCTCGGCGACCACCGCGGCGGCTGAGCGCATGATCTCCGGCTCGGCCCCGAACAGCTGGATCGCCACCGGCCCGCCCGCGCGCTCGTCGGGATGCACGACGAGCATCTCCTCGAGCGTCTTGCGGTTGCCGTAGTGGATCGCGTGGCTCGAGACCATCTCCGACACCGCGAGACCGGCCCCGTAGCGCTTCGCCTGCAGGCGCACGAACCAGTTGCCGATGCCGGCCAGCGGCGCCAGCACGACGCGGTTGGGGACGCGGACCCCGCCGAGGTCCCAGGGTTCGTGGAGCGAGCGCGGCACGACGTGACTGTAGCCGCCGGGATGGGGGCGGGCACCCATCGTGAGGTCCCGGGAGGCGTCCGAGACTGGCCCGCATGAGCGTCCTCGTCTGGGCCATGGTGGGCATCGCCCTGTGGCACTTCGCCGTGCTCGTGCCCGACCGCTTCGTCGGCGGGATCATCGGCGCCTTCGTCGTCGCGCTGCTCGGCGCGCTGGCGAGCGGCTACGCCCTGCCGGCGCCCGGGGTGCCGCACGAGAACCCGCCGTAATAACGGTCCCGCCCTGATGCCGGGGATCCCGGGGTCGCTGGCGGCGCTGGCGGCGTCGTACTGGTCGGGCGCGCGCGCCGAGCGCGCGGCGGACCCGGACGCCGCGGCGGACCCGCACGCCTGACCGGCCGGAGGATGGGCGGGACGGCCCATGGGATCGGCGCCCGCCGCCGCTCACCATCGAGGGGCGATGCTCATCTCCACCGGTCCGCGTGCCGCCGGCGCCGATGTCGGCGACCATGGTGATCCCATGTCGCTGTTCTGGCGCGTCATCCTCGTCAACGCGGTCGTGCTCGTGCTGGCGGGCGCCGCGCTGGTGCTCTCCCCCGCCACCGTGAGCCCGAGCGTGCGCGCCACGGAGGTGCTCGTGCTGGCGGCGGGCATGGCCGTGGTCGTCGCCGTCAACGTGGTGATCCTGCGGCGCGTGTTCGCGCCGCTGCGGGAGCTGACCGCGCTGATGCGGCGCATCGACCCGATGGAGCCCGGCCGGCGCATCGAGCTCGACCGGTCGGTCACCGAGGTCGCGCAGCTCGAGGACGCCTTCAACGACATGCTCGACCGCCTGGAGCGCGAGCGGCGGACGAGCGGCAAGCGCGCGCTCGACGCGCAGGAGCGCGAGCGGCGCCGGCTCGCGCGCGAGCTGCACGACGAGCTCGGGCAGACGCTCACGGGCATCGTGCTGCTGCTCCAGGGGCTGGCGCGCGAGGCCCCGCCCGAGCTGCAGCCGTCGGTCGGCGAGGTGCAGGAGGCGGGCCGCGGCGCGGTGGAGAAGACGCGCGACCTCGCGCGCGGGCTGCGCCCGCAGGCGCTCGACGAGTTCGGGCTGCGCAGCGCGCTCGTGACGCTCGCCACCGGCTTCGCGGACCGCAGCGGGCTGCGGGTGCGCCATGAGATCGCCGCCGACCTGCCCCCGCTCGCCCCCGAGCACGACCTCGCGATCTACCGCACCGCCCAGGAGAGCCTCACGAACGTCGTCCGCCACGCGGACGCCACCGCGGTGGTCGTGGCGCTCGCCCGGCACGACGGCGGCGCCGCGCTCTCGGTCCGCGACGACGGACGCGGCGTGCGCGAGGCGGCGCTGCACGACGCCGGCGGCGTCGGCGGGATGCGCGAGCGGGCGATGCTCGTCGGCGCCCGGCTCGAGATCCGGCGCAGCGAGCTGGGCGGCACCGAGGTCCGCCTGGAAGTGCCGGGGAGCAGCGCGTCGTGAACGTCCCGCTGACCACGAACATCCTCGTCGCCGACGACCATCCGCTGATCCGCAGCGGCCTGCGCAAGGTGCTCGACTCGGCGCCCGACCTCCGCGTGGTCGCGGAGGCGGCCGACGGCATGGAGGCGGTGGAGCAGGGCATGCGCGAGGACGTCCACCTCGCGATCCTCGACGTCGCGATGCCGCTGCGGACCGGCCTGCAGGCGGCGCAGGAGCTCACGCGCCGGCGGCCCGAGCTGCGCATCCTCATGCTCTCGATGCACGACACCGAGGACTACTGCTTCCAGGCGCTGAAGGTGGGCGCCTCGGGCTACGTGCTCAAGACCGTGGCCGATCGCGAGATGGTCGAGGCGTGCCGCGCGGCGATGCGCGGCGAGCCGTTCCTCTCGCCCCCGACCGTCCGCGCGCTCATGCGCGCCTACCTCGAGGACCCGGCGGCGGCCGGCAAGGACCAGCTCACGCCCCGCGAGCTCGACGTGGTCAAGCTCGTCGCCGAGGCGCACACCAACGAGCAGATCGCCCAGCTGCTCGTGATCAGCCCGCGCACCGTCGAGCGCCACCGCGAGAACATCCTCGGCAAGCTCGGCATGCGCGACCGCGTCGAGCTCACCCGCTGGGCGATCCGCCACGGGCTGGTCGAGCCCTAGCGGGAGATGGGCGATCCGGCGGCCGCGCGGTCGACTGGTGGATGCCCCGTGGATGCAGGGCGCCGCCCGCACGAGGGGAACAGTGCTGGCTGCCACGGGCCCCTCGGGCGGGTGGCGATCCGGCGCCGCGGGGCGCCGCCAGGCGACCGTGGGGTCGTGGGATCACCCATCTACCCCCGGTTGCGCTCCCAGATCAGCCGCAGGCCGGTCAGCGTCAGGAGGTCGTCGACCTCGTCGATGGTCTGGCAGTGCGGGACGATGCTCGCGGCCAGGCCGCCCGTGGCGATCGCGGCGGTGTCGGGGCCGAGCTCGCCGCGCAGGCGCGTCACGATCCCGTCGACCTGGGCGGCGTAGCCGTAGATGACGCCGGAGCGGATCGCGTCGACGGTCGACTTGCCGATCAGCACGCGCGGCGGGGTGAGGTCGATCTTGGGCAGCGCGGCGGCGCGCTCGGTGAGCGCCTCGAGTGAGATCTCGACGCCGGGGAAGATGATCCCGCCGAGGTACTCGCCGCCGGCCGAGACGACGTCGTAGGTGACCGCGGTGCCGAAGTCGACCACCACGCAGGCGCCGTCGAAGCGGGCGTGCGCGGCGACCGCGTTGACGAGGCGGTCGGGGCCGATCTCGCGCGGGTTGTCGTAGCGCAGCGCCATGCCGGTGCGCAGGCCGGGGCCGACGACGGGCATCTCGTGGCCGAGGTAGCGCGCGGCCATCTCGGTCCACTGGGCCCGCAGCTCGGGCACGGTGGAGGACACGATCGAGGACTCGAGGTCGCCGAGGTCCAGGCCGCGGAGCGTCAGCAGGTTGCGCAGGGCGGCGCCGAGCTCGTCCGCGGTGGACTGCCGGACGGTCGCGAAGCGCCAGTGCTCGACGAGCTCGTGGCCGTCGAAGGTCCCGAAGTGGGTCTGGGTGTTGCCGACGTCGACGGCGAGCAGCATGCGGCGCGGAACGCTAGCGATGTTGCGGGGCCCGGCCGCCCTACTCGGCCGCCACGGCGGCCGGCTCCTCGGCGGTCGCGGGCGCCTCCTGCACCTTGAAGCGCCGGCACGCGCGCGCGAGCTTGTCGCCCGTGTAGCGGCGCCTGCCCCACAGCGAGTGCGGCTTGCCGAGGCGGATGGCGCCGATCAGCGCCACCGCCGGGAAAAAGAGGCCGAGGATGCCCATGAACGCCTTGCCCTTCGTGAAGCACACGACCGCCAGACAGGCGCCGATGAGCTGGAAGCTGATCAGCACGGAGCGGCTCTCCTCCGCCTCGAGGCGCTCGCCGCCGATGCCGAGGAAGACGAGCCCGGCGTCGAAGGTGTCGATCCAGAACGTGAGGCCGAGCAGCGTCCCGGTGAGCAGCGTGATCGTGAGCACCACCGCGTCGATCGACTCGCGGCCCTTCGGCGCCCAGTAGACGTCCTCGAGGTTCAGCCACAGCGCGAACTCGTCGAGCGTCAGCCCCATGCCGACGCCGAACAGCACCGCCACGACCTTGTCCCACGGAGAGTCCGGGTCGAGCGCGATGCCCATGTACCCGGCGACGATCAGCAGCAGGATGCCCCACACGAGGTGGTGGATGTGGGTCCCGCCCTTGGTCTCCACGTTGCCGGGCCACCAGCTCACCTGCGCGCGGATCATGTGGGCGCTCGTGCGGATGAAGCCCCACGAGAGCAGGAACGAGACCAGCACGACGAAGTGCAGCTCCTTGCCCGCCAGCTGGATCCGCTGCTCGTACGCTCGCGCGATGTCGTTCAGCAGCTGGTCCATCACGGGCGGATCCTACGGGCCCCCCGCCCCCACGCCCAGCGGCGGGCCGGTCCTGCGGACCTCCTGGCCGGGGCCGAGCGCCGCGAGCGCGTCGGCCGCGCGCCCGCCGCCGCCCGGGATCTCGAGATCGGGATCGAGCTCGAGCAGCGGGACGAGCACGAAGCGCCGCGAGCGGACCTCCTCGTGGGGGAGCACCAGCCGGTCGGTGCGCAGGACGATGTCCTCCAGCAGCAGGACGTCGACATCGATCGGCCGCGGCCCGTGGCGGACGTAGCCCGCGCCGCCGAGCTCGCGGCCGAGCGCGCGCTCGACCGCCTTGCACGCGTCGAGCAGGCCCTCGGGGTCGAGCGACGTCTCGATCCGCACGCACGCGTTGTAGAAGTCGCGCTGCTCGGAGACCTCGCCGACCGGCTCGGTCTCGTACACCGACGAGGCGGCCAGCACCACGACGTCGTGCGCCCACAGGTCCTCCACCGCGGCCTGCAGGTGGGCGCGGCGGTCGCCGACGTTCGAGCCGAGGCCGAGGTAGCCGACGTTCATCCGGCCCGCGCCGTCCGCTCCTCCTCGGCGCAGGCGGCCATCGTGCCCGGGTGCAGCCAGCCCTCCGCCCACTCCTCCTCGGCGATGACCGCCTGCAGGTCGAGCGAGGCGACGACGTTGAGCAGCATCCCGTGGGAGAAGAACGACCACACCTCCCCCGGGCCCGCGCCGGTGAGCGCCGCGACCTCGCGCACCAGCTCGGCGAAGCGCCGGCGGACGTGCGCCTGGATCTCGGGGTCCGAGCAGGCGGCGTAGCTCTGCATCTGCATCAGGAGCATCGGGCGGTCGGCCAGCAGGCGGTCGGCGTAGGCCTTCCCCATCGCCTCGAGGCGCTGCTCTTGCGGGACGCCCTCGGCGGCCGTGGTGAAGACCTCGAGCAGCCGGCCGCACATGTGTTCGTGGCAGGCGACGAACAGCTCGCGCTTGGTGCCGAAGAGGCGGAACAGGTAGGGCTGGGAGATCCCGGCGTCGCGCGCTACCGCCTCGGTCGACGTGCCGTTGTAGCCCTGGCTCGCGAAGTGGCCGAAGGCGGCGGCGACGACGTCGGCGCGGCGCTCCTCGGCGGACTTGCGGGTACGGCTCGGGGTGCCGGCGGTGGCCATGATGCGGCGTAGGTTAGTGACTACTTACTTCTGAGTCAAGGAGGCGCCTAGATCAGCCATCTAGCGCTCCTCGCGCCACACCTCGACGGAGACCTCCTCCACCGGCAGCGGGATCGGCGGCTCGGGCTTGGCGGCCTTGACCGTCACGCTCTCGGCGCCGAACTGGCTGGCGAGGCGGTCGGCGATCACCGCGCACAGGCGCTCGAGGGTCTTGTAGGAGCGCTGCTGGGCGATCAGCGCGATCACCTGGCAGACCTCGCCGTAGTCGATCGTGTCCTCGACGCGGTCGGTGATCAGCGCGTCGGGCTCGCCGACGTCGAAGCGGACGTCGAGCACGAGGCGCTGGCCGATCTCGCGCTCGGCCGCGCTGACGCCGTGGTGGGTGAACAGCGAGAGGCCGACGATCTCGACGGTGACCCCGACCTCGGGGCCCTCTTCGTCGTCGTCCTCGTCGTCGCTCAGGTCGTCGTCCTCGAAGTCCTCGGCGTCGTCGGGCTCCATCGGCCCGCCAACGTAGCAGCCGTCACGGCCAGCGCATCCGCGGTCGGCGCGACGTCGTGGACGCGGAACACGCGCGCCCCCCGCTCGTAGGCGAGGACGCTGGTGGCGACCGTCGCGTGGACCCGCTCGGCGACCTCGCGGCCGGTGATCCGGCCGAGGAAGGTCTTGCGCGACGTGCCGATCACGAGCGGCCGCCCGATCGCCTGCAGCTCGCCGAGGCGCCGCAGCAGCTCGAGGTTGTGCTCGACGGTCTTGCCGAACCCGATCCCGGGGTCGAGCTGCACCCGCTCCTCCGGCACCCCCGCGGCGACCGCGGCGGCGAGGCGCTCCTCGAGGAACGCGCGCACGTCGTCGACCACGTCGTCGTAGCGCGGCTCGTCCTGCATCGTGCGCGGCTCGCCGAGCATGTGCATCAGGCAGCAGTCGAGCCCGCGGTCGGCGACCAGGGACGCCATCTCCGGGTCGTGGCGGAAGGCGGTCACGTCGTTGACGTAGGTCGCTCCCGCGGCCACGGCCGCCTCGGCGACCTCGAGCTTCGTCGTGTCCACGGAGATCTGCACGTCGAGGCCGAGCGCGCCGATCCCGTCCACGACCGGCAGCACGCGGCGCAGCTCGGCCTCGGCGGGGACGGGGCCGGCCCCGGGCCGGGTCGACTCGCCGCCGACGTCGACGATCGACGCGCCCTCGGCGGCCATCCGCGCGGCCTGCGCGACCGCCGCCCCGGTCTCCTCGTACGTCCCGCCGTCGGAGAACGAGTCGGGGGTCACGTTGAGGATCCCCATGATCGCGTAGGGCGCGTCCGGCTTCACGCGCGGGACGCTAGCGACTGACGCTTGTGCGAGGGTTGAGCGCCGTGGGCACCCCGTCGCAGCCGCCGCTGGACCCCGCCGCCGCGCCCGGCGGAACGCAGGCGCAGGCGGTGCTCGACGCGGCCTTCGACAGCGTGATCACGATGGACTCCGCGGGGCGCATCGTCAGCGCCAACCTCGCCGCCGAGCGCACGTTCGGGCTCCCGGCGCAGGCGCTGGTCGGGCGCGAGCTGGCGGAGACGATCATCCCGCCCCACCTCCGCGACGAGCACCGCCGCGGGCTCGCCCGGCAGCTCGCCGGGGACACCGGCCTGCTGGCGGGGAGGCGCATCGAGACCACGGGCCTGCGCGCGGACGGCAGCGAGTTCCCGGTCGAGCTCGCGGTCCGCCGGCTCGAGCCCGAGCAGCCGCCGCTGTTCATCGGCTTCATCCGCGACCTCAGCCACCGCCACGACACCGAGCGGGAGCTGCGCGAGCTCGCCGGCGAGCAGGCCGCCCTGCGCCGCGTCGCGACGCTGGTCGCGAGCGGCGCCGACAGCCGCCAGGTGGTCGCCGCGGTCACCGAGGAGGTCGGGCGGCTGCTGGGGGCGCAGACCGCGAACATGATCCGCTACGAGGACGACGAGACCGCGACGGTCGTCGGCGGCTGGAGCTCCGACTCCGTGCGCAACATGGCGGTCGGCACCACGCTGCACCTCGACGGCTGGACGGCGGCGACCATGGTGCGCCAGACCGGCCGCCCGGCACGGCTCGACACCACCGACGGCGTCGAGGGGACGCTGGCCGAGATGCTGCGCGAGCTGGGGTTCCGCTCGGCGGTCGCCGCGCCGGTCGAGCTCCATGGCGAGCTGTGGGGCGCGGTGCTCGTGTCGACCGTGCACCCCGAGCCGTTCCCTCCCGGGGTCGAGGACCGCCTCGGCGACTTCGCGGGGCTGGTCGCCCAGGCGCTCGCCAACGCCGAGACACGCGAGGAGCTGGCCGCCTCGCGGGCGCGGCTCGTCCAGGCCAGCGACGCCGAGCGCCGGCGACTCGAGCGCAACCTGCACGACGGGGCGCAGCAGCGACTGGTCGCGCTCGCGCTCACGCTCCGCCACATCGACGGCCTGGTGGAGCGCGACCCGTCCAGCGCCCGGGTGGCGCTGCGGGGCGCCGCCGAGGAGCTCGCGCACGCGCTCGCGGACCTGCGCGAGCTGGCGCGCGGCCTGCATCCCGCCGTCCTCTCCGAGCACGGGCTGGCCGCGGCGCTCACCGCGCTGTCGGGGCGGGCGCCCGTCCCGGTCGGGCTCGACATCGAGATCGACGAGCGTCCGCGCGAGCAGGTCGAGGCCGCCGCCTACTTCGTGGTCTCCGAGGCGCTGACCAACGTCGCCAAGTACGCGGGCGCGACGTTCGCGAGCGTCACCGTGCGGCGCGAGGGCCCGACGCTGGTGGTGGAGATCTCCGACGACGGCGCCGGGGGCGCCGACCCGGCCGGCGGGTCCGGCCTGCGCGGGCTGGGCGACCGGGTGGAGGCGCTCGGGGGCCGGCTGGAGCTCTCCAGCCCGCCGGGCGAGGGCACGACGCTGCGCGCCGTCCTGCCCTGGACGTAGAAACGCGCCGGCGCCCGCCTCGACGAGCGAGACGGGCGCCGGCGCGCGAGGGGGGGGTCACCAGGTGGAGCCGGGCGCCAGACCGAGCGACTGCAGCGCGGGCAGCTCGCGCACGACGGGGGTCGTGTAAAGGTGCGGGCTGAGCGTGCGACGGGCGCGGATGGGATCAGGCGTGACGATGGTCATCGCGCGAACCTCGGGAAACGCCGCCGGCGGGGGGTCGACCGCTCGGCGTGTACGACGTTGGCGTGTGCGAGGTGCATGAGTGTGGGTTGCATCGCCGGCTCCTCGGATAGGTGGGTAGCGCGACTGAGGGGAACCCTCCCATCCGGGGCCCAACCGCAATAGGCGGCTGGCTGGCGTCCTTCGGGTGCGTTCCCGCACCGGGAGGGGTGTGGGAACCCGCACCCTGTCTACAGCGGCCTCTCGAGCCAGGCGTCGCGGCGGCCGTCGACCATGACGGCCTCGACCTCGCGGTAGCCCGCCGCGGCGTAGAGCGCGCGCGCCTCGGCCAGCACCTCGGTCGTGAGCAGCCGCACCCGGCGGGCGCCCGCGGCCGCCGCGAGCCGCTCGAGCTCGACCAGCAGCCGCCGGCCGTGGCCGCGCCCGCGGGCGCGCGCGGTCACGAACATGCGCTTGATCTCGGCCACCCCGGGCTCGAGCGGGCGCATGCCGCCGCAGCCCACCGGCACGCCGTCCTCGTAGAGCACGAGGAACACGGCGCCCGGCGCCTCGAAGGCGCGGTCCGTCGCGAAGATGGCCTCCTGGCGGGCGACGCCCGGCCCGACGCGCTTGCCCACGAGCGCCATGTACTCGGCGAACAGCGCGGTCCCGGCGCGCCCGCCGGCGGCCTCGCGGCGCAGCTCGACGCCCGCGGCCCCCGGCGCACCTGACCGGTTGCGTCGCAGCATCAGCACGACGACGTCGTCGTGCAGCCGCGGCGCCCAGCGCTCGGCCTCGGCGTGCAGCATCTCCGCCAGCGCCTGCGGCGGCATCGTCCGCCCGTGGCGCGCGAGCAGCTCCGGCAGCCGCGCGTCGCTGAAGAACGCGCCTTCGCGACGCGCCTCGCCCAGCCCGTCGGTGGCCGCGAACAGCGTGTCGCCCGGCTCGAAGGCGACCTCGCGCGCGGTGTGCACGCCGTCGTCCTGCACGCCGAGCGGCAGGCCGGTGCCCGCGAGCTCGTCCTCGCCGCCGTCCGCGCGCAGGACCAGGGGCGGCGGGTGGCCCGCGTTGCAGTAGCGCAGCGCGGCGCCCTCGACCACCGCGAGGAACGCCGTCACGAAGCCACCGGGCGGCAGCCTGCCGCGCAGGATCCGGTTCGTCTGGGCCAGCACCTCGGCGGGGTCGTCGGTGTCCCAGGCCCGCGCCTCGACGAAGAAGCGCACCATCGCGCTGAGCGCCGCCACCTCGAGGCCCTTGCCGCTCACGTCGCCCAGCAGCACCGCGACGGCGCCGCCCGGCAGGGTCCAGACGCCGAACAGGTCGCCGCCGCCGACCTGGTGGCCGACGGGCTCGTAGACCAGCCCCAGCTCGAGCCCGGGCAGCGCGTCGGGCGGCCCCGGCACGAAGCCGCGCGTCATGGCGTCCACCGTGCGGCGCTCGCGCTGGAAGTCGAGCGCGTTGGCGATCGCGCCGGCGGCCCCGCGGGCAAGCTCGACCAGGCGCCGCAGGTCGTCGTCCCCGAGGCGGCCGCGCTCCGCGTGCGCCGCGCTCAGCACGCCGAACAGGCGCCCCGCGAGGACGATCGGCACGTGCAGGGACGAGCCGGCCGGCTCGCCCTCGATCACCCACCCGGCGTCGGACGCGCAGCTCACGGCGGGCACGCCGGTCTGCGCCGCGCGCCCCGCCATGCCCTCGCCGAGGCGGAAGCGCACCCGCCCGGCGGGCCCGGCCAGCCCGTGGGAGGCGACGCCGCGCAGCTCCTCGGCGGCGAGGTCGAAGCGGGCGAGCACGATCCGGTCGGCGTCGGTCAGCGCGCGCGCCTGCGCGACGATCGCGCGATAGACGACGTCGAGGTCCAGCGAGGCGGCGACCGCGTGCCAGGCGGCGTTGAGCAGCTTCTCCTCGCGCGTCCGGCGGGCCTCCGCGTCGAGCAGCTGCGAGCGCTCGAGCGCCAGCGCCGCCAGCGACGCGAACGCCTCCACGGTGCGCAGGTCCTTGCGGCGCAGCGGCGGGGCGGGCGGGTGCGTGGAGATGACGAGGACCCCGAGCGTGCTCCCGGCGGCCGTGCGGACCGGGCAGGCCATGAACGACGCGTTGCGATACCAGGCCCACGTCGTCGCCGCCCGCTCGGCCCCGAGCCCGTCCGCCAGGCGCTCGCGCAGGCGCTCGGCGCCGGCCCAGTCCTCGACCCGCTCGATCAGCAGCGCGGCACCCGCCTCGACCGCGGCCTCGGTGATGCCGGGGCGCGCCGGGTCGTAGGAGCGCCGCATCAGCGGCTCGAAGGCCTCCCGCGCCGCGTCGGTGACGAACCACGAGGCCTCGGGGCGGATCCGGCGCCGCTCTGAGTCGATGACCTCGAAGGCGACGCCGGACGGGTCGAGGATCGCCCGCAGCTGCGTGATGATCTGGTCGAGCGCGTCGTGCAGCCCGGCGGGCGCCGCGACGTCGAGGGTGACGCCGGGCGTGCGCACAGGCCGCCCCGACCCGTGGATCCCGGTACTCATCGCGGTGAACTCAGGGCGCTTGCGGCGCGGCCCCGGCCCGCGGCCGGCGCGTCAGGCCGGCTCCGGCTTCTCGGGGAGGTCGAGGCCGCGGGCCTCGGCGGCGCCGCCGGCGAGGCCGGGGCGGGGAAGGGTGCGCGGGCGCGTCGCGTCGCCGGTGCGCCCGGCGGCGGACGGCAGCTCCGGACGCTCGGGCGTGCCGCCCGCCGGCGTGTCGGGGCCGAAGACCTCGTCCTCGGACTTGCCGGTGAGCAGCGCCTCGAACTCCTCGCGCTCGATCGTCTCGCGGCGCAGCAGGATCTCGGAGATCGTGCTCAGCGCCTCGCGGTGCTCGACCAGGATGTCCTTCGCGAGCTGGTGGGCGGCCTCGACGATGCGGCGGATCTCGTCGTCGATCTCCCGGGCGATCTCGTCGGAGTAGTCGGGCTCCGAGGAGAACTCGCGGCCGAGGAACGGCTGGCCGTGGTCGTGGCCGAACACGCGGGGGCCGAGCTTCTCGCTCATCCCGAAGCGCATCACCATCTGCTTGGCGGTGGCCGTGACCTTCTCGAGGTCGTTGGAGGCGCCCGTGGTGATCTCGCCGAAGACGATCTCCTCCGCCGCGCGGCCGCCGAGCGTCATCGCCATGGTGTCGTTGAGCTCCGCGCGCGTGGTGAGGAACTTGTCCTCGCTCGGCAGCGAGATGGTGTACCCGAGCGCCTGTCCGCGGGCGATCACGGAGATCTTGTGCACCGGGTCGGAGTGCTCGAGGTAGTGGCCGACGATCGCGTGGCCCATCTCGTGGTAGGCGGTGACCAGGCGCTCCTTCTCGCCCATGACCCGGGTCTTCTTCTCCGGGCCGGCGATCACGCGCATGATCCCCTCTTCGAGCTCGACCTGGGTGATCTCCTTGCGGCCCGTCCGGGCGGCGAGCAGGGCGGCCTCGTTGACGAGGTTGGAGAGGTCGGCGCCGGTGAAGCCCGGCGTCTGGCCCGCCAGCGCGTCGACGTCGATCTCACGCGCCAGCGGCTTGCCGCGGGTGTGGACGTCGAGGATCTTCGCGCGGCCCTTGCGATCCGGGCGGTCGACCGTGATCTGACGGTCGAAGCGGCCGGGACGGAGGAGAGCCGGGTCGAGGATGTCGGGGCGGTTGGTCGCCGCGATCATGATGATGTTGTCCTTCGCCTCGAACCCGTCCATCTCCACCAGGAGCTGGTTCAGGGTCTGCTCGCGCTCGTCGTGACCGCCGCCGAGGCCCGCGCCGCGGTGGCGGCCGACGGCGTCGATCTCGTCCATGAAGATGATGCACGGCGAGTTCTGCTTGGCCTGCTCGAACAGGTCGCGCACGCGGCTCGCGCCGACGCCCACGAACATCTCCACGAAGTCCGAGCCCGAGATCGAGAAGAACGGCACCCCCGCCTCACCCGCCACCGCCCGCGCCAGCAGCGTCTTGCCCGTGCCCGGCGGCCCGTAGAGCAGAACCCCCTTCGGGATCCGCGCCCCCAGCGCCTGGAACTTCTTCGGGTTCTCCAGGAACTCCTTGATCTCGTGCAGCTCCTCGACCGCCTCGTCGACCCCCGCGACGTCGCGGAAGGTGATCTTGGGCGAGTCCACGGACATGCGCTTCGCCCGCGACTTGCCGAACGACATCACCTTCGAGCCGCCGCCTTGGACCTGGTTCATCAGGAATATCCAGAACCCGATGAAGATCAGGAACGGCAGGACGTAGGTCAGCAGCGACAGGATCACGTTGGAGCGCGCGGGCTTGACGTCGAAGCCCTTGATGTCGCCGGCGCGCTCCGCCGCGCGCAGCTTGTTGACGAGGACCGCGGCGTAGTCGGTGGGGTAGCCGACCTCGTACTTCTTCTGATCGGCGGCCTGGACGACCTCGAGCGAGTTGTCCTTGGTCTTCAGCGTGACCGAGTCGATCCGGCCCTTCTGGTCGAGCTGGGTGAGGAAGCCCGAGAACGTCGGCGCAGGGGCCTGATCGGACCGCGAGATCAGCTTGGAGGCGAAGAACGCCAGCACGATCACGATCAGGATCGGGAAGGCGGCGCTCTTGAAGAATCGGCTCACGATGCGCGCGTCCCGCGTGCAGAGAAGACTCGACCGGACAAGATGACCAAGGCTACCAGGGGATCTTCAACGCTCTGGAGGGCAGTGGACGGCTTTCGTAGGCCGTTTCACGACCCTTCCAGGGCTGCCACGTAGGGCAGGTTGCGGTAACGCTCGGCGTGGTCCAGGCCGTAGCCGATCGCGAACCGGTTGGGGATCTCGAAGCCGATGTAGCGCGCGGGCAGGTCCACCTTGCGCCGGTCGGGCTTGGTCAGCAGCGCGCACACCTCGAGCGAGGCGGGGCGGCGCGCCTTGAGGTTGCGCAGCAGGTAGTTGAGCGTGAGCCCGGAGTCCACGATGTCCTCCACGATCAACACATCGCGGCCCTCGATCGGCTCGTCGAGGTCCTTGAGGATCCGCACGACCCCCGACGAGTCGGTGGCCGAGCCGTAGGAGGCGACGGCCATGAAGTCGACCTCGCACGGCACGTCGATGTGGCGCATGAGGTCGGAGAGGAAGAACACCGCGCCCTTGAGGACGCAGATCAGCAGCAGGTCGCGATCGGCGTAGTCGCGGCTGATCTCCGCGCCGAGCTCTGAGACCCGGTGCTTGAGGTCGTCCGCCTGGACGAGGATCTCGCCGATTCCCGCGTCGCGCTCCATGAGGGACGGGGCAGTGTATTCCGGTCAGGCCAGATCCCGGGGTAGCCAGTCGAGACGCACCCGGTCCGCGCTCCCGGCGGCGACCCGGAACGGCTCCCCGACGGCGACGCCGGGGACCCAGGCCACCTCGCCCGCGGAGAGCACCACGGGCACGGCGGCGCGGCGCTCGCGCGGGACCTTGCGGTCGGTGAAGAGGTCCTGGAGGGCGCGGCTGCCGCCGAGGCCGAGCGGCCGCATGCGGTCGCCCGCCCGCCATGCGCGGACCTCGAGCGGCAGGGTCAGGGCGGCGGCGTCGAGCGTCGCGGCGTGGGCCTCGCGGGCGATCGGCAGTCCCGCGCCGCGCCGGCTCGTAAGCACGCCGCCCGCGAAGAGCGCGCGGCCGGGGACCGGGAGCACGGCCGGCGCGCCGGGCCGCGGCGGCGCGTCCGCGGTGAAGCGCAGGCGGCCGTACTCCACCACGGCCCGCAGCCCGCCGGGCAGGTCGAGCGCGCCGGTGCCGCCCGTGTCGCCGAGGGCGAGGATCTCCGCGGTGCGCGCCCCGACGGCCGGCGCGCGGCCCCCGGCGGCGTCGTCGGCGAGGCGCTGCACGGCGAGGCGGGCGAGCGGGGCGGGCAGCGCCGCGAGGCGGGCGATAGGAGCCCCACCCCCCGAGCCGCACCCGCGCCGGCGCCGGCCAGCGCGTCCGTCACCACGGCGTCGAGCACGACGGCCTCGTCGCGCAGCACCTCCAGCGTGCGCAGGATGTTGGCCTCGGCGCCCGGGTGGACGGCCCGCAGCGCCTCGAGCAGGCCGTGGCGGACCCGCCCGCGCGCGTACGCGTCGCTGTCGTTGGTCGCGTCCTCGCGCCAGGCCAGCCCGCGCTCGGCGCAGTAGGCGGCGGTCTCCTCGCGCGTGATGCCGAGGAGCGGGCGCACCACCCGGCCGTCGCGCGCGGCCATCCCCAGCAGGGCGCGCCGGCCCGGCGCGGCGGCGAGCCGGTAGAGGACGGTCTCGGCCTGGTCGCTCGCCGTGTGGCCCGCCGCCACGTCGGCGCCGCGCGCCCGCGCCAGCCGCTCGGCCTCGGCGTAGCGCTCCGCGCGCGCCCACGCCTGCACGTTGCCGGTCGCGCCCGGCGCCCGCCGGGGGCGGTGGACCCCCAGCGGCACGCCGAGCGACTCGCACACCGCGTCGCAGTGCGCGGCGTCGGCGTTCGCGTCCTCGCGCAGCCCGTACTCGACGTGCAGCGCGCTCACGGCGCCGCGGCCCGCCACGCGGACGGCGAGATCGAGCAGGCACACCGAGTCGCGTCCGCCGGAGAGCAGCACCACGACCGGATGCCCCGCCGCCAGCAGCCCCGTCGCCCGGACCCGCGCCTCGACGGCCTCCGCGCCCATCAGGCGCCGCCCGGAAAGGCGAGGAACAGCTCGATCGGCCCCGAGACCCCCTTGAGCTTGACCTCGCCGATCAGCTCGAAGTCGAGCCGGCGGTCGGCGGCCTGCACGATCGGGCGGGTTACCAGCACCTCGCCGCCGGCCGCCCGCGCCCCCACCCGGTGGGCGACGTTGACCACGTGGCCGTAGTAGTCGCCGTCGCGGTAGAGCGCCGCGCCGTGGTGGATGCCGATGCGCGGCAGCGGCCGCTCGACCGGCCGGGCCTGGAAGTCCACCGCCCACTCGGTGAGCGTCGCGGGATCCGTCCCGACGATCATCGCCTCGTCGCCGATCGTCTTCACCACGCGCGCGTCGTCCGGAAGGGTCGCCTCCACGACCGCCACGAAGCGCTCGACGAGGTCGACGGCCTGCTCGTCCCCCGCCTCCTCGGTCAGCTGGGTGTAGCCGGCGAGGTCGGCGAAGGCGATCGCCACGCGCACGCGCCCGAGGTCCATGGCGTCGCCGGTCTCGACCTCCATGTGCCCCACGACGTCCTGTTCGACGAAGTGGCGCAGCGTGCGCTGGTGCAGGCGCTCCATGATCGAGGAGGCGAGCGGCAGCAGCGCGCCGGCGAGCCCCTCCATCTCCTCGGCCATCACGAGCCCGGGGACGCCGTCGCGGATGAGCGGCTCGTGCACGTACTGGTGGAAGAGCCGGACCTCCGCGTCGGCGAGCCGGGTGAGCGCCTGGCCGTAGACGCGGACGAGCTGCAGGACCGCGACGAGGGGCAGCCCCGCCGCGAGCACCGAGGCGAGGTCGCGCAGCAGCTCGAGGTCGTCGTCGGAGAGGCGGTCGAGGTGCGACGCCGAGAAGCCGGCCGTCGTCCACAGCCGCTCGATCAGCGCCGGCTCGAGGCCGGTGGCCGCGACCGCGTCCTCCAGCCTGTGCGCCCCCTCCGGCGTCGGGAAGAGGTCCTCGACGAACCCGTAGGCGAGCTGGCCGTCGTCGGACGCCCGCCGGATCTCGGCCATCGAGTGCCCGCGCCGGCGCAGCCGGGCGACGATGCGCGCGTGGGCCACCGCCGCGGGCGTCCACTCCCCGCCGGGGAGCGGCACCACGCCGTTGCGCACCCAGCGGCGCAGGGTGGCCGGCTCGACGCCGAGCTGCCGGGCGATGCGGCTGTGCGGGACCGCGGGCATCTGCGTCGGCTTGACGCTACCCGCCCCGACATGGAAGCGGCGGGACCGCGGTCGTGGCCCCGCCGCATGCGGGCAATGCGGCCCGCTGCCTCGGCCGGCGGCGTTCGTCGTGGTGGCGACGCCTTGCGGGAGACCTCAAGAAGCCCCTCACTTCCCGGCCTATTGCCGAGGAAACATGTACTCGACGATCCGAATCCTGTCAATCAACTGACCGCCGCAGGTCAGCGATCAGCCCGCAGATGCGGATACTCGGCCTCGACCAGCGCCCGGTAGCGCGCGTACACCGGCTTCGTGATCGGGATCAGGCTGAGCGCCGCCTTGACGTCACCGCGGGTCCGGATGCGCCGCCGGGCGATCGCCAGCGCGACGTTCTCCTCACCCTGGAAGTAGCGGTTCGCGGTGCCCGACGCCATCGTCATCTGCACCCGGGGCTCCCAGTCGACGTCGTCCGTCCACTCCCAGTGCAGGTTGCCCGGCTCGCCCCGCCGGGCCGCGCGGATGTTGACGACGAGGTCGAGGTCGTCGAACTCGAAGCGCTGGGGCACGTCGGCGTCGCGCAGCTCGGGGCCCATCTCCGGATCGGAGTCCATCAGCCCGAACACCCGGTCCATCACCTCGCGGAACTCCCCGGGGGAGGAGAACTCCGCGGTCACCGCTCAGGAGCCGGAGCCCGACCCGCGTGTGCCGCGCCGGGCCGACGGGCTGCTCGCCGGCTTGGCCGTGCGCGGCGTCGCCGGCTTCTTGGCCGCCGCCGGCTTGCGCGCCGTCGTGGACCTGCCGGCCGCCGCGGAGCGGCCGGACGACGCCGGCTTGCGGGACGCCGCCGACCGAGCGGACGACGCGGGCTTGCGGCCGCCGGCGGACGCGGCGGTCCGGCGCGCGCGGGACCGCGGCGGCCCGTCGCCCTCGGCGGGCGAGGAGCCGGAGGCCGCGGTGCCGGCGCCGCCGGCGCCGGCTGAGCCCGGCTTCTCGAGGGAGGCGATGCGGTCGGTCAGCGCCTGGACCTCTGACTTCAGCGACTTGAGGGCCTTCTTGGTCTTCTTCTTGGCCATAGGGGGCGCCAGTCTAGTTCCATGCGGTGGCCGTGTCACACCCGACCCTTCACCTGCGTCCGAGCGCCGACCTCGCCGAGCGCGTGCTGCTGCCCGGCGATCCGGGACGCGCGCTGCGCCTCGCGCAGCAGCTGATCGAGGGCCCGAAGATGTTCAACCACCACCGCGGGCTGTGGGGCTACAGCGGCCCGGCGATCGGCGACGGGGCGCCGCTGACCATCCAGAGCACCGGGATGGGCGGGCCGAGCGCGGCGATCGTCATCGAGGAGCTGCTGATGCTCGGCGCGCGCCGGCTCGTGCGGCTCGGAACCTGCGGCGCGCTGACGGGCGGGCACCGCCTCGGCGAGGTGATCGTGGTCGAGGGCGCGCTGTGCGAGGACGGCGCGAGCCGGGCGCTGGGCGCCGAGGGCGTGGCGGTGCCCGACCCGGAGCTGCTCGCCGCGCTGCGGTCGGGCGCCGGCGACGCCCGCAGCGGCGTCGTGGCCTCGAGCGACCTCTTCTACGACCCCGACCCGGAGCGCGCGCGGCGGTGGGTGCGCGCCGGGGCGGCCGCCGTGGAGATGGAGTGCGCGGTGCTGTTCGCCCTCGCCGGCCGCCACGGCGCGGCGGCGGCGGGCGCGCTCGCGGTCACGGACCTGCTCGGCGACGGAGGTCGCGAGCGCATCGACGCCGAGGGGCTCGAGGCGGCCGAGGCCGAGCTCGGCCGGGTCGGCGCGGCGGCGCTCGCCTGAGCCGTCACGGGCTCGGCGGCGCGTCGCGGGCGACCGCGGCTACGAGGACGCCTTGCCGGCGCGCCCGGCGCCGGAGGCGCCGCTGCTGCGGGTGCCGCCCGGCTTGCCGGCCGCCTCCCCGCTCTCGGGCGTGTCCACCTCGAGGCGCTCCTGCTCGCGCGGCACCTGGCGCGGCTGCGCGTCGAGCGCGGCGGTCAGCGAGGACACCTCGGCCGTGAGCTTCGCGAGCTGGTCCTCGACGGCGGCGAGGCGGTCGTCCGGCGCCGCGACGGCGCGCCCCGTCGCCTCGAGCCGCTGGTCCAGGCGGTCGACGGCGTCCTCGATCCCCTCGAGCCGCTGGGAGACCGACCGCAGGCGCCGCGTCAGCCGCTCGAGGTCGCCCGCCGACGGCAGGTTGAGCGCGCTCATCGCGGCCTCCTGGGCCTGGCCGGCCCGCTCGCGCGCCTCGAACGCGCGGGCGATCGCGCCGCTGACCACCGGGTTCTCGAGCAGCTCCTGCGCCAGCTTTCCGAGGACGTCCTCGCCCTGGCGCGCGAGCCGATCCCGCAGGCCCTCGTCGCCGCGCGCGTCTGCCATGGTGTTGCCTCCAGGCGTTCGTGGTGCTGTCCGAGCGGGAACGTAGCAGTGCTGGGGACGCTGACCCACGTCCGACAAAGACCACTCTAAGGTTCAAGTCGAGCGTGAGGATTGGGTCATCCTGGGTCGCGACGTGCAGATGATGCTGCTGCGTGCGCCATCATTTCGTCGAGGCTCGCAAGCGCAGACCGCGCAACCTTGCGCTCGTTCACCGGTTTCGAACTGCAATGCGCCATGGCAATCACTAGCGCCCGAGCACGCCTGAGGACTCTCGGCGGGCGACGGCTGCGCGATCGTGCCCGGACCATCGACCGGGCACGAGGCGCGCGATGAGCGCCCGCAAGACGCTGATCGCGCTGGCCACCGCCGCGATCTTCTTCGTCGCCGCCCAACCGGCGTCCGCCGACCTGCGCAACGTCACCGTGACGGTGGAGACGGGCGAGGAGATCGCGCTCTACGTCGAGGTGCCGGACGGCACGCCGCTCGAGCGGGTCGAGATCCCGGGGATCACCCAGCGGATCGTGTCGATCCGCGACAACGGCCCGGCGCCGCCGGGGTCGACCGCCGGCCCCATCCCGACGCCGACCCCCGCGCCCACGCAGACCCCGGCGCCGACCCCGTCCGCCTCGCCCGCCCCCCAGGCCCCGGCCGGCACGGCCACGCCGACGCCCACGCCGGGCGCGGCCCGGCCGACCCCCTCGCCGGGCCCCGGCCTCGACGCCCCCTCGGGCGACTGGGGCCGCGCGGGCGGCGCCCCGCGCGAGGACGGCGGTGACGCGCGCCCGAACCGCGCGCGCCCGCGCGAGCGCGACAAGGCCCGGCGCCCGGCCGAGCGGCGCCCCGCGCGCAGGGCGCCCACCCGGGAGGCCGAGCCGCCGCGCAAGCCCGCCGGCGCCGGCCGGGAGGCGCCCGCCGCTCCTGCCCCGCCGGCCTCCCGGCCCGGGCCCCCGCCGGTCGGCGTGCCGAGCTTCTTCATCTCGCGCTTCCGCATCCCGCCGTTCCTGCTGCCGATCTACCAGGCCGCCGGCGTCCAGTACGGCGTGCGCTGGGAGGTCCTCGCCGCCATCAACGAGGTCGAGACCGACTACGGCCGCAACCTCAACGTGAGCTCCGCCGGCGCCACCGGCTGGATGCAGTTCATGCCGTCGTCGTGGAAGACCTACGGGGTCGACGGCAACCAGGACGGCGTCCGCGACCCCTACAACCCGGTCGACTCGATCTTCGCCGCCGCGCGCTACCTGCGGGCGGCCGGCGCCGATCGCGACCTCCGCCGCGCGGTGTTCGCCTACAACCACGCCGACTGGTACGTCGACTCCGTGCTCACGCGCGCGCGGATGATCGGCGGGCTGCCCGCCGGCCTCGTGGGCTCGCTCACCGGCCTGACCCAGGGGCGCTTCCCGGTCAACGCGAAGGCCCGCTACGCCGGCGCGGTCTCCACGCGCAGCGAGCGCGTGGAGCGTGGCGAGAACGCGGCCCGTCCCGTCGAGTCGCGCGCCGGCCGCCGCGGCATCCGCGTCTACTCGCGCCACGGCGCCGCCGTGGTGGCGGCCAACGACGGCCGCGTCGTCCGCACCGGGATCAGCGAGCGCCTCGGCCGCTTCGTCCAGATCCAGGACGTCTACGGCAACACCTACACCTACGGGAACCTCGCCAAGGTCGAGCGGACCTATCCCTCGCCCGAGTCACGGCACGTCAGCCGGCGCCAGATCCGCCAGGAGCTCGAGCTGCCCAAGGCGGACGCGCCCCCGCAGCAGCCCGCGTCGTCCACCGAGCGCCCGGCGTCCCGGCGCCCGTCGGGGCAGGGCGCCCCGCGCGGCGGCGACCGGCAGGGCGCCGGCCCCTCCTCCTCCCGCGACGCCGCCGCCGGCGCCACCAAGGAGCGCCTGTTCGCCAACCCGCGCCGGCCCCGGTCGCGGCGCGCCGGCGGCGACCAGCAGCTGTACCGCCGCATGGGCTCCGGCGGGTCCGACGCCTACCTGCGCCGCCTCTTCGGCGACACGCGGGGGATCGAGTGGAAGCGCCTCAAGCCCGGGGCGCGCGTGGTCGCGGGCACGACCCTCGGCCGGCTCGGCGCGACCGTGGCGAGCCAGACGCCCCACCTCGTCTTCGAGGTCCGGCCCGCCGGCGCCCGCGCCCCGCGCATCGACCCCAAGCCGATCCTCGACGGCTGGAAGCTGCTCGAGTCGACCGCCGTCTACGGCGCCTCGGGGCGCAGCCCCTTCTCGGGCCCCGACGCGCGGACGCCTTCGATCGGCCAGATCCTGCTGATGAACAAGGAGATGCTGGCGCGGCGGGTGCTGGCCAACCCGCGCATCCAGCTCTACGAGTGCGGCCGCCGCGACGTGGAGGCCGGCCAGGTCGACCGGCGCGTGCTGGCCACGCTCGAGTACCTCGCCGCCTCTGGCATGCGGCCCAGCGTCAGCTCCCTCAAGTGCGGCCACAGCCGCCTCACCACCTCGGGCAACGTCTCCGAGCACTCGTCGGGCAACGCGGTCGACATCGCGGCGATCAACGGCGTCCCGATCCAGGACCACCAGGGCGCCGGCTCGATCACCGAGCTCGCCATCCAGCGCCTGCTGACCCTGCAGGGCACGCTCAAGCCCCACCAGATCATCAGCCTGATGACCTTCGAGGGGACCGACAACACGTTCGCGATGGGCGACCACGCCGACCACATCCACGTGGGCTGGAAGCCGTCGTTCGGGGCCAACTCCCGCACCGCGCGCCAGGTCAACGCGATCCTCGGCCCGCGGCAGTGGACCCGGCTCATCGACCGCCTGGGCTCGATCGAGAACCCGACGGTCCGCCGCCGCCCGTCGAAGGACGCGCTCGACTCCGGCGGCTGACGGGCCCGCGCGCGGCCGGACGGATGAGCGACCGGCCCGGCAGCCTCCGCTTCGGCTTCGTGCAGTGGGAGCTGGCGGACCGGCTCGGCCCGCCGCCCGGGCGCTACGTGGTCCGGCGCTTCGCGGGCGACGAGGCCCGCCACGTCGTGGTGATCTCGGCCGTGACGGCGCCGCGGCGCCTGCAGCGCGTGCGGCGCCGGGCCCGCGCCGCGGACCCCGCCCGCGGCCCGCAGCCGGTGGACGTGACCCGCGCGACGGTGGTCGACGCCGTGCCGCTGGGCGAGGCGCCGGCCGCGGCGGCCTGGCTCGAGCGGGCGGCCGGCGCGGACGCCCCGGCGACCGTCCGCGCCGCCCTCGCGGTGCTCAACCAGGCCGTGCAGGGCCACCGCGTGGCCACCGCCGACCCCTACGTCGCCGAGGTCGGGCCGGCCCGCGCGCTGGTCACGCGCGTCGGCTACGGCAGCGGGGCCCAGACCGGTGAGGGGCGCTGGGAGGTCGCGCGCGAGCTGCCGCGGCCGGGACGGCGGCCGGGCGCCATCGCGGGCGTCGAGGCCCAGGACCGCCTCGCCGCCCTGCTGGCCGGACGCGACGTCGCGCTGGCCTGCGAGGAGCTGGCCCTGCGCGCCCGCCTCGACCTCGACCACGGCCGCCAGCGCGAGGCCGCCCTGCAGACCCGGATCGCCCTCGACGCGGCGCTCGCCGAGCTCGAGGGCTGGCGCGACGTCGCCGGCATCGCCGCGCACATCGAGGAGCTGCAGCGGCACCGCGCCGCCGTCGAGGCCGCGGCGCGGACCGCGCTGCAGGGCGGGCTCCAGCCGGCGGAGGCCGCCGCGATCGAGCCCGCCCTCAGCCGCCTGGAGGAGGCGATCCGCACCCGCGCCGCCTCCCCCCGGTGATCCCCGTCCCTCAGTACCGCGGGAGTTCTGGCCCAGACGACAGGCCAGAGCGCGGCGCGCTCCTGGGGGCCAGAACTCCCAAAGTAATCGCCCTCTGGGCGATTACTCCGAAACGCGGTCGATCAGGAAGGAGATGCGCACGTGTGCGCGCCACTCGCTGAGATTGTCGCCGCGCAGGCCGGTCGACACGACGTCCACGGCCTTGACGTTGCGGATGGTCTTGCGCGCCTCGCTGAGCGCGTCCTGCACCGCGTCGTCCGAGCTGGTTGCCGAGCTGCCCACCAGCTCGATGATCTTGGTGACCGCCACGTGCCCTCCTCCTTCGGGGTCGGTTGACCGGAACCTACCCGAGCGGCGGGGTGTGAGTCATCGGGAGGCGAGCAGGTCCGGCAGCGCGCGCATGTCGTCGAAGACCTCCGCCCCCTCGCCGGCCAGCGCGGCGGGATCGGTGCGCGCGGCGTAGCCGAGCACGCGCATCCCCGCCCGGCGGCCCGCCACCGCGCCCGCCGGGCTGTCCTCGACGACGGCGCAGCGCGCCGGGTCGAAGCCCATGCTGCGGGCCGCGTGCAGGAACAGGTCGGGCTCCGGCTTGCCGCGCCCGACGTCGGCGGCGCTGAACAGCCGGTCCTCGCAGCGCGCGAGCAGGCCCGTGTGGCCGAGCGTGAGCCGCATCTTCTCGTGCGGCCCGCTCGACGCCACGCACCACGGCAGCGCGAGGTCCTCGAGGACGGCGGCGATCCCCGGCACGGGCTCGAGCTCGAGGACGACCGCCGCCGCCAGCGCGTCGTGGTAGGTCTCCCGGAAATCGACCGGGAGCTCCCGCCCGTGACGCCCCGCGGCGAGCACGAGGCACTGCTCGAGCGAGCGCCCCATGTAGTCGCGGTAGCAGTCGTCGATCGTGTGCGGGAGACCCGCCGCGGTGAGGCACTCGGCCAGCACGCGGTTGGACACCGGCTCGGAGTCCACGAGCACGCCGTCGCAGTCGAAGATGACCGCCTCGGTCCTCACAGGCACGCCAGAACGCCCTCGAGCTCGGCCACCACGTCGCCCGACAGCCGCACGGTGGCGGCGCCGTCGTACGGCGTCGCGCTGCGGGTGACCACGGCCACCGCCCCGCCCGCGGCGAGGGTGGCGCCGGGCAGCCCCGCCACGGGATGCACCTCGAGCGAGGAGCCGACGCACAGCAGCACGTCCGCGCCCTCGGCGAGCGCGAACGCCCGCGCGAGCGCCTCCTCCGGCAGGAACTCGCCGAACAGCACCACGTCGGGCTTGAGCGCCGCGCCGCACTCGCACCGCGGGACGCCGTCGTCCGCCGCCTCCAGGCGGTCGCGCACGGTCTCGAGCTCGTAGGAGCGCCCGCACGCCGGGCACGACGACGTGGCGATGCTGCCGTGCACCTCGACGAGCTCGCGCGTGCCCGCCATCGCGTGCAGCCCGTCGATGTTCTGTGTGATCACCGCGTCGAGCCGGCCCTGGCGCTCGAGCTCGGAGAGCGCGGCGTGCGCCCCGTTCGGGCGCTTGTCGCGCAGCAGCGCGAAGCGACCGCCGTAGAAGCTCCAGAAGCGCTCCGGATCGCGCCGGAAGGCGTCGATGTGGGCGACCGCCATCGGGTCGACGTTGCGCCACAGGCCGGTCTGGGGCGAGCGGAAGTCGGGGATCCCGGACGGCACCGAGATCCCCGCCCCGGTGAGCGCGACGACGGAGCCCGCCTCGCGGATCAGGCCGGCGAGGCGGGCGGCTCCGGTGGCCTCCGGCGTCACGTCCCGCGGAACCTCGGGCGCCGCTTGCCGAGGAACGCGCCGATCCCCTCGCGGGCGTCCTCGGTGGCGAACACGGTGCCGAAGGCCTCGAGCTCGGCCTCGATGCCCTCGTCGAGGTCGCCCTTGTGGGAGGCGCGCTTGATCTGCTCGAGCGCGATCGGCGCCTGGCCCGCGAACTTGCGCGCCCACAGCAGCGCGGTGTCGAACAGCTCGTGGTCGGCCACCACGCGGTTGACGAGCCCGTGCTCGTAGGCGTCCTCGGCCGAGACCGCCTCGCCGGTCGTGTTCATCTCGAGCGCCTTGGCCGGGCCCACCAGCCGCGGCAGGCGCTGCGTGCCGCCGAGGCCGGGCATGATCCCGAGGTCGATCTCCGGCTGGCCGAAGCTGGCCGAGAAGCCGGCGAGGCGCACGTCGCAGCCCATCGCGAGCTCGCACCCGCCGCCGAACGCGAGGCCGTTGACGGCCGCGATCGTCATCGTCGGCGAGCGCTCCCAGCTGCGCAGCAGCGCGTGGCCCGAGCGCAGGTGCTCCTCGCCCGCGGACGGCTCCCACTCGGTGAAGGCCCGGATGTCGGCGCCCGCGCAGAACAGCGCCGGGTTCGGCGAGGCGACGATCAGCGCGCGGACCTCGGGCGCGGCCTCGACGACGTCCCACACCGCCGCCAGCTCCTCGACCACCGCGGGCGCGAGCGAGTTCGCGGGCGGGTTGTCCAGCCACGCGATCGCGACCTCGCCGCGGGTCTCGAGCTTGACCTTGGCGTTCTCATAGCCGGCGTCGGGCCGCGGGTAGGGGTAGAAGCCCTGACCCGTCTTGGCGCCCAGGCGGCCCTGGGCGACGAGCCGGCGCAGCAGCAGCGGCGGCGCGAAGTGCTCGCCCCACTCCTCCTCGGCCCGCGAGAGCGCCGCCAGCACGTCGTCGAGGCCGCGCAGGTCGGCGCGCGCGAACGGTCCCGGGACCATGCCCGTGCCCATCATCATCCCGAGGTCGATGTCGCGGATCCCCGCGACGCCCTCCTCGAGCACGAGGCACGCCTCGACGAACGCCTTGAGGCTGAAGCGGTCGACGAGCTTGCGGTCGACGTCGGTGAGCGTGTCAGGCGTGCTCATAGAACCCCTTCCCGGTCTTCGCGCCGAGGTCGCCGCGCTCGACCCGCTCCTCCATGCCCTTGTGGACGTAGAAGCGGTCGCCGTAGGCGGCCTGCAGGTCGCGGGCGACCTTCAGCACGGTGTCGAGCCCCGACATGTCGGCGATCCGGAACGGGCCCATCGGCACCGACGCGCCCGCCGTGATCGCGTCGTCGATCTCCTCGAAGGACTGCCCGGTCTCGTCCTGGTGGCGCCAGACCTCCGACGCGGTGGAGAGGAGGATGCGGTTGACGACGAAGCCGGGGCACTCGGCGCAGCGCACCGCGGTCTTGCGGATGGCGCGCGCGAAGTTCGAGGCCGTCTGCACGGTGTCGAGCGAGGTCTCCTCCCCCTCGACCACCTCGATCAGGCGCATGCGCGAGGCGGGCCAGAAGAAGTGGAAGCCGACGACGCGGTCCGGGCGGTTGGTCACGTCGCCGATCTCGGTGATCGAGAGCCCCGACGTGTTGGAGGCGAGGATCGCGTGGCCGGGGGTCACGGCGTCGAGCTCGGCGAACACGTCGTGCTTGATCGACATGCGCTCGGGCACCGCCTCGATCGCGAAGTCGACGTCGCCGAAGCCCTCGTAGCTCGTGGTGCCGGTGATCCGGCCGAGTGTGCGGTCGCGCTGCTCGGCGGCCTGCTCCTCCGAGAGCCGGCCCTTCTCGACGAGCTTGCCGAGGGACCCCTCGGTCACCTCGCGCGCCTTCTCCAGCCCGGCGTCGACGAGGGGCTGCTCGACGTCCTTGAGCACCACGGGGATGTCGGCCGCGGCGATGACCTGGGCGATCTCGCCGCCCATCACGCCGGCGCCGACGACCGCCGCCTTGAACACGAACATGAGCTGGTGGTACCTCCGGGATTGCGTTGTCGGGGTGGCGGATTACACCACCTGCGGCCTCACGGGACCGGGCGCATGATCTCGGCGCGGATCGCCTCGATCGAAGCCGCGATGCGGTCCAGCCGCGGGGCCAGCTCGGCGATCAGCCGGTCGCGCTCCACGCGCCCGGCCGGGGTGATCTCATAGAAGCGCCGCGAGCGGCGCTCGGGATGCTCCCAATGCCCGGTCAGCAGCCCCTGGGCCTCGAGCGAGCGCAGCAGCGGGTACATCGTGTTGGGGTTGACGGCCACCGCGCCGCCGGTGAGGTCCCCCACGCGCTCGATCAGCCGGTTGCCGTAGGACGGGCTGTCGGCGACGAGGTGGAGCACGAGCATCGGCAGCAGCCCGGCGCGCCGCAGGTCGCCGATCAGCGGGTCGCCCGCGCCGGGACCGCCGGCGCCGGCCCGCGGGGGCGGACCGGCGGTCTCCCGCCCGGGCTCGCGGGGCGCGACGGTCATCCGGCGATCATGCCAGCCACGCGCGGCCGCGGCCGGAATCAGGCGGCGGCCGCCGCCTCCAGCCGCCGCGGCAGCAGCGTCTCGCGCGCGATCACCAGCCGCTGGATCTGCGAGGTGCCCTCGTAGAGCTGCATGATCTTCGCGTCGCGCATGAGCTTCTCGACCGGGTACTCCTTGATGAAGCCGTAGCCGCCGTAGATCTGCACCGCGTCGGTGGTGACCTCCATCGCGGCGTCGGCGGCGAAGCGCTTGGCGTGCGAGGACTCGAGCGTGTTGCGCTGCCCCTGGTCGAGCAGCACGGCGGAGTTCCAGACCATCAGGCGCGCCGCGTGCACCTTGGTCGCCATGTCGGCGATCATGAACTGGATCGCCTGGTGCATGGCGATCGGGACGCCGAACTGGACGCGCTCCTTCGAGTACGTGGTGGCGTGCTCGAACGCCGCCCGCGCGATCCCCACCGCCATCGCCGCCACCCCGGGTCGGGTGCGGTCGAGGGTCATCATCGCGATCTTGAAGCCCTTGTTCTCCTCGCCGATGAGGTGGTCGGCGGGGATCTCGGTGTCGTTGAAGGTGATGGTCGCGGTGTTGGAGGCCCGCTGGCCCATCTTGTCCTCCTTCTTGTCCACCGTGACCGTGTCGTCCTTGGGCACGAGGAAGCAGGAGATGCCGCGGTGGCCGGCCTCGCGGTCCGTCTTGGCGTAGACGGTGAAGAACGACGCGTAGCCGCCGTTGGTGATGAAGCACTTGGAGCCGTTGAGGACCCAGCGGTCGCCCTTGCGCACCGCGGTGGTGCGCATGCCCGAGACATCCGAGCCGGCGTCGGGCTCGGTGAGGCAGAACGAGGCGTAGACGGGCGCCTCGGCGAGCATGCCGAGGTAGCGGCGCTTGAGCGCCTCCGAGCCCGCGAGGCCCAGCGGCGTGACCGCGAGGCCGTTGGCGGCGATCGAGGTCGCGATCCCCGAGCAGCCCCACCCGAGCTCCTCCTCGACCAGCGTGCCGTCGAGGTAGGAGAGCCCCGGTCCGCCGTAGGCCTCGGGCACGTGCGAGTTCATCAGCCCGAGCTCCCACGCCTTCTCCAGCACGGCCTGCGGCCAGCTCCCGTCGCGGTCGTGCTGCGCGGCCACCGGGCGCATCTCGTGGGCGGCGAACTCGTGCGCCATCTCGCGCAGCGCCTTCTGCTCGTCGGTGAGGGTGAAATCGACCACGCTGCGCTCCCGTCGGTAACAGATTGACTGGTCAGTCAACCGCGATCGTAGCGCGCCGGTCCGATGTCGGACGGTCCCGGCTCCCGCCAGACGGCTAGATTGTCGATCAATGCCAGCTCCCCGCCGATTCGACGTCGACGAGCTCCTCAACCGGCCCGGGACGTACTTCAATCCGGAGACCGAGATCGTGCTCGTGGTGGACGATTCCGCCGCCGTCGAGTCCGAGCTCTTCTCGGACGACGCCGCCGACGACGACGCCGAGTGGGTGCTCGTCTCCGACGAGACGCCCGTCGACGAGCACCAGCGCGACGCGCTGCTCGAGCGCTTCCAGGCGCGGCTCACCGAGATGCCCGACGCCGAGGCCGACGATCTCGGCGACGACGAGGAGGAGCTCGAGCCGGACCCGGACCCCGACGAGCTCTAAGCCGAGGGCGGTGGTACATGGGCGCGCGCCGCGTGACGACGCGCGCCCACGCCAGTCGCTCCTAGGGGCGCCAGAGCATCTCCGCCTCCTTTCCTCGTCCGGACCTCTGGTGGCGGCCGTCAACCGCGGCCCGCCACCACCACGACCTTGTGCTGCGTGTCCTCGTCGACGTGGGCCTCCAGCACGCCGCCGGGCCGCTGGCCGCGCAGCGCGACCACCTCGAGCCCGGCCTCCTCCACCAGCGCCACGATCAGCTCCAGCGGGTGGTGGCGATGCCGCTGGCGGCTCTGCGCGCGCCGCCACGTCGCGCCGTCCTCCTCCTCGGCGAAGACGTCGACCACGACCTCCGCGCAGCCGCCCGGCGCGTCGATCCGCGCCGGCTCGCCGTGCCAGACCACCACGCTCCCGGGCCCCTCGACGACCATGTCGGGCACGTCCCGGTAGGCGGCCAGCGTGTTGACGTCGAACACGAGCAGCCCGCCGCCGGCGAGGTTGCCGCCGAGGCCCACCAGCGCGTCGAGGACCTCACCGGGCTCGACCAGGTGGTTGAGGACGTCGCTCAGGCAGGTCACGAGGTCGAAGGCCCCGAGCGGCTCGAGGCGCCGGATGTCCGCGACCCGCACGTCGGCCGCGGGACCCGCGGCCGCCTGGGCGCGCGCGGCCATCTCCGGCGAGATGTCGCAGGCGGTGACCTCGTAGCCGAGCTCGAGCAGCGGGAGGAAGCTCTTCCCGGTGCCGCAGGCGGCGTCGAGCGCGCGTCGTCCGCGCAGGCCGTGCGCGCGGGCGAGCTCCTCGAGCCCGCGCACCCAGCGGGCGTGGGCGTAGTCGGCCGTCAGGAGGTCGTACACGGGCGCGAGGACGGCGTACGCGCCCGCGGTATCGGAACCGGTGATCGTGGGCATGAGGGCTTGACCAGGACCGGCGCGGACTTTGTTTCAGCGCTGGCAGCCTTGGCGCGTCATGACTCATGTCGCCGATTGCCTCAGGGACCGGGGGGAGTGGGACTGGACGGTCCTGCGCTCGTTGTGCCTGCGGGAGGCCGAGCGCGTGCTCGGCTGCTGCGAGACCGCGGAGGACGCCGCCCAGGAGGCCGTCGTGCGTGCCTGGCGGCGGCGCGGGAGCTGCCACGAGCCGGAGCGCCCGGCCCCGTGGGTCACCACCATCGCGCGCCGTGAGGCGCTCCGGCTGGCCCGCGGTCCCCGGGAGTCCTCGCTGCAGGACCTCCCGGCCGGCGCGCATCCCGCGCACGACCCCGAGCAGCCGATCCTGGAGGGTGCGCCGGTCCTGCAGGCGATCGCCGGCCTGGAGCGCGAGGAGCGCTGGCTCGTGCGCGGCCGCTACTGGCACGATCTGTCCGACTCCGACCTCGCCCGGCAGCTCGACGTGGCCGAGGTGACCGTCAGAGTCCGTCTCCATCGACTACGCTCGCGTCTGCGCGACGCGCTGCTCGAGACATGACCGCAATCACCTCCATCGAGGACCCCCGCTACGTGAAGGCCATGAGCCACCCGCTGCGGGTGCGCATCATGGCCATGCTCGAGGAGCGCCCGGCGAGCCCGGTCGAGCTCGCGCGCTGGCTCGACGCGAGCCTCGGGACCGTCGCCTACCACGTGCGCACGCTCGAGCGCCTGGGCCTCATCGAGCTCGAGCAGGAGACCCGGGTGCGCGGCGCGATCCGCCACCACTACCGCGCCCGGCCCCGCCCCACGGTGTCGGACGAGGCGTGGGAGCAGGCCCAGCCGATCACGCGGCAGGTCGCGATCGGCTCGTCCATGCAGCTCATCAACGAGCAGGTGCGGATGTCGGCCGCGGCCGGCGGCTTCGACCGCCCCGAGACGCACCTCGCACGCACCCGGCTGCGGCTCGACCGCGAGGGCTGGCGCGAGGCGGCCCGCGCCTACCGCGGGCTGCTCGAGCAGCTCGAGCGCATCGAGCGCGACGCGCTGGAGCGGATCGCCCGCGACCCCCACGCGGAGGGGATCGTCGACGCGGGCGTCGTCACGATGCTCTTCGAGGCCGCCAACCTGAGCGGCCCGGTCGACCCGCGCCAGCCCGCGGACAGGCGCGCCGAGCACGCGCCCGAGACCCCGTAGGACGCGTCAGACGAACGCGAACGTGATCGCCATCACGAGGTAGACCGCGACCAGCTGCAGCCCCTCGAACCAGCTCGACTCGCCCTCCTGGGTGATGTGGTTGGCGATCAGCACCGCGAGCAGCAGCGCGACGACCTCGAGGCCGTTGAACACCAGCGCCATCTCGAACGGCCCGATGAACAGCGAGACCAGCACGAGCAGCGGGGCCGCGAAGAGCGCGATCTGCGTGCTCGAGGAGATCGTGATGTTCAGCGCGATGTCCATCTTGTCGCGCAGCGCGAAGCTCACCGCCACCCAGTGCTCGGCGGCGTTGCTGATCACCGCGACGACGACGATCCCGAGGAAGAAGCGCGACAGCCCGATCGCCTCCGACGCCTCGGTGATCGTCCCCACGAGGATCTCGGCCATCACCGCCGCGACGGCGCCGGCGAGCGCGAGCATCACGACGCTCCGCCGGACCGACCACGGCGTGCCGAGGTGGTCCTCCTTGCCGAAGGAGGGGTTGAAGAGGTCGCGGTGCGTGCGCAGCGAGAAGATCAGCGCGCTCCCATAGCCGACCAGCAGGACGATCGCGACTCCGACGGACAGCTGGGCGACGTCGGAGGGGTAGTTGACCGCCTGCTCGGAGGGCAGCGGGAGCCCGTCGCCGCCGACGAGCGCGAACACCGCCGGCATGATCAGGGCGGTCACGGCGAGCAGCAGGATCAGGGCCTGGACCCCGGCGGCCGTCGCGTCGAACTGCTGGCTGACCCGCTTGCGGCCGCCGACGAGCGCGGCGGCGCCCAGCACGAGCAGGAGGTTGCCCAGCACGGAGCCCACGAGCGACGCCTTGACGACCTCGTGCAGGCCCGCGTTGAGCGCGAAGAGGGCGATGATCAGCTCCGGGGCGTTGCCGAACGTCGCGTTGAGGAGGCTCCCGATGCCCGGGCCCGCGCGGGCCGCCAGCTCGATCGTCGCGCGGCCCATCAGCGCCGCGGTGGGGACGATCGCGAGCGCCGAGACCACGAAGACGATCGTCGAGTCGGCCCCGGCGAGCTCGAGCACGATCCCGAGCGGGATGAACGGGAGCAGCACGTAGGGCCAGCGCTCGCCGGCGTTGGACGCGCGCGGGGCGCCGGGTGGCGCGGGGGCCGTGCTCATGTCGCCGTCCTCAACGCAGGATGTCGGCGCACTTCTGCGCCTTCGCGCTGTCGGACCCGGCGTCCTCCACGCACTTCACGTAGCGGCGCAGCTTGCGGTCCGGGGGCCCGCCCTTCGCGCCGCCTCCCGCGCCACCGAGGCCGCCGCCCATGCCCTCGGAGCGCAGCTTCGCGGCGAGCTCCTCGAAGGGCCGCGCGTTCGCGGGCGCCTCGATCTGCTGGTCGGAACCGAGGTCGGTGAGCGACAGGTCGAGCTTCACCGCGGCCGAGCCGGAGGCGGGGTCCTTCGGGTCCTTCACGCCGGCGCCGATGACCATGCGGCGCAGGATGCGGTCCTGCTTGCCGGTGTAGATCTCGACCTTGACGTCCTTGACCGCGTCGGCCACCTCGCGCTTCTCGCGCTCGGTGAGCTGGGACGGCAGGCGGGCGGGCGGGCCCGAGTGCTGCAGGCCGAGCTGTGAGGCCTTGCCCAGCATCGTGTCGATGTCGTCGAGCATGCGCGGCACGTCGACGCCGCCGGTGATCTTGATCGTGTCCTCGTCGCCGACCTTGGCGTCGCCCGCGTTGACGGGCGAGGTCAGCCAGCGCCGCGGGTCGATCCCGAGGCGCTCCCACGTCGGCTGCTCGCTCTGCCGGCTGCGGGAGTCCTTCTGCGACTCCTCGTAGCCCGCCTCGAGCTGCCGGTACATGAGGTCGGAGAGGACGTACTCGGTGCCGAGGAAGCGGACGTAGCCCTTCTCACCGGTCGAGGTCCCGCCGGCGTCGATCACCTGGCCGCCGGCCTCGGCCGAGAGGTCGAGCTTGAACTTCGGCAGCCCCCGCTCGCGGCTCTCGAACGGACCGCCGAGCTTGAAGCGGATCGGCCCGCCGAGCTCCTGGGCGGCCTGGCCCTGGGCGTCGATCGCCACGCCGAGGTCGATGCGGCCCGACTCCACCTTCGCCTTGCTCCCGAAGGTGTCCTCGAGCAGGCGGTTGACGTCGGTGCTCGAGCTGGCCTCGGTCTCCCCGCGGTCGCCGCCGCAGGCCACCAGGCCGAGCGGGACGAGAACCGCGAGCAGAGCGAGCAGCGGGCGCAGACTGCGTGACATCGAGTGATCTCCGGGGACGACGGCGAGGCGGGTCCGCCGTGCCGCCCTGCCGGCGGCACCGTCCGCATGGTTGCTTGCAGCACGGGGCGGACCCGGCGGCCGAGCCTACCATTGCCTCATGGCGACCGCGCGACTCGCGTGCGGCGTCGGCGTCGCGCTGGCCGCGCTCCTCACCACGGCCGCCGCGGCCCACGCCGCTCCCGTCCTCACCCTCGACCACAAGGGGGACGCGCGGCTGCGCGAGGACCCCTTCGCCGCCGGCGGGCGCCTGCCGGACGCCGGCGGTCCGGCCGCCCGGCGCGTGGCGCCGCGCGCACCTTCCGGTAGGTCGAACGCCTCTGCCGCTCAGGGCAAGCGGACGGTGCTCGGCGAGCTCAAGCGCCTCCGCGACGCGGGGGCCATCGACCCCGTCCAGTACGCCGACCGCCGCGCGCTCTACGAGGACACGCGGAGCACCGCGAAGCGGCTGCCCGGTGCGCGCGGCAAGGAGCTCACGGCCGTGGTCCGCACGGTCGAGGGGATCGCGGCGAGCGGCCAGCTCTCCCCCTCGCGCCTGGCCCCGCTGTGGCTGACGCTCGAGCGCAACCGCCGGTGGTGGACGACCGGGCCGCTGATCCCCGGCGGCCGGCGGGTGGAGTTCAGCGGCTCCGAGCTGATCTGGCAGTACTACCCCGGCCAGGGGCTCCAGCTCCAGGTGCTGGCCAACTTCGGCAAGCTCAACGGCCTGTGGTCGGGCGGCCGCCGCTACACGACCCGGATGGGCGAGATGGTCGACGAGCTGCTCCCGCTGGCCGCCCAGCGCGGCGACGGCCTCGCCTGGGAGTACTACTTCACCTTCGACGGCGGCAAGCCGCCGTGGGTCAGCGGGATGGCGCAGGGCACCGCGGTCCAGGCGCTCTCGCGAGCGGCCGCGCGGCTCGGGCGCGAGGCGGAGATCCTGCCGTTCGCCCAGCGCGCGCTGGGGATCTTCCGCGAGCCGCCGCCGAACGGCGTCCGGGTGGACGACGGCGACGGGGCGCACTACCTCATCTACTCCTTCGCGCCCGACCTGCGCGTCCTCAACGGCTTCCTGCAGTCGCTCATCGGGCTCTACGACTTCGGCTCGGCGACCGGCGACGCCGACGCGTGGGCGCTCTTCGCCCAGGGCCAGCGCGCGGCGCTGCGCGAGACCCCGACCTACGACACCGGCGCGTGGTCGCTGTACTCGCGCGGCAGCGTCAAGCGCGAGTCCGACCTCAGCTACCACGAGCTGGTGAGCGACTTCCTCGGCGGCCTGTGCAAGCGCACCGGCCAGTCGCCCTACTGCGTCACGAAGTCGCACTTCGACACCTACCTCAAGCAGCCGCCCACGCTCGCGCTGCGGACGAAACGGGTGCGCGGCGGAGTGACGCGCAAGCTGCGCTTCTCGCTGTCGAAGATCTCGCGCGTCGGCCTGCAGCTCTCGCGCGGCGGCGAGGTCGTCGCGTCGCGCTCGGGGGTGCAGCTCGGCCGCGGCCTCCAGGGGCTCGAGGTGCCGGTCCCCCGCAGGGGCGGGACCTACCAGGTGCGGCTCAGCGCCGTCGATCTGGCGGGCAACGCCGGCAGCGCGGAGGGCACGGTCGAGGTCGTCGCGCCAAAGAAGAAGACGCGCAAGCGCTCGCGGAACCAGGCCATCTAGACTCGCGGGCCGATGGGGCCCCGCACGATCCTCTACACGGGCAAGGGCGGCGTCGGGAAGACCTCGGTCGCGGCGGCCACCGCGCGGCGCTGCGCCGCGGCCGGGCAGCGCACGATCGTCCTCTCCACCGACCCGGCGCACTCGCTCGCCGACTCGCTCGAGGCCGAGGTCGGCAGCGCCCCGACCGCGGTCGGCGACGGATTGTGGGCCCAGCAGGTCCACGCCCAGGGCGAGCTCGAGCGCAACTGGTCCGCGGTGCAGGACTGGCTCGGCGGGCTGCTCATCGAGCGCGGGGTCGATCGCATCGCGGCCGAGGAGCTCACGGTGCCGCCCGGCGGCGACGAGCTGTTCAGCCTGCTCGAGCTCAAGCGCCACTTCGAGTCCGGCGACTGGGAGACGATCGTGGTCGACTGCGCGCCGACCGGCGAGACGCTGCGGCTGCTGTCGTTCCCGGACGTCGCGCGCTGGTGGCTCGACCGCGTGCTCGGCCGCGAGGCGCAGTTCCTCGCCGCCGCCCGGCCGGTCGCTCGAGCGTTCCTCGACCTCGACCTGCCCGACGAGCGCGTGATGGCCGACGTGCAGCGCCTCATGCGCAACCTGATCGCGATGAACGAGCTGCTGCGCGACGCCGAGCGGGTGTCGCTGCGGCTCGTGATGACGCCCGACCGGATGGTGGTCGCCGAGGCCATGCGGACGTTCACGTACCTGAACCTCTACGGGTACCTGACCGACGCGGTGGTCGTGAACCGGGTGTTCCCCGACGAGCTCGCCGGCACCTACTTCGGCGCCTGGCGCGACGTGCAGCGCGAGCAGCTCGAGCTGGTGGAGTCCGCCTTCGCGCCGGTGCCGGTGCTGCGCGCCCCGTACTTCGAGCAGGAGGTGCTGGGCGCGGCGATGCTCGACCGCCTCGGCGACGCGCTGTTCGCCGGCGCGGGCGCCGATGCCGGCGCGGTGCTGCACGCCTCGCTCGCGCAGGAGCTGACGCTCGGCGAGGACGGCGGCGTGCTGCGCCTCGAGCTGCCGTTCGCCAGCAAGGGCGACCTGTCGCTGAAGAAGATCGGGCTGGAGCTGATCGTCGGCGTGGACGGCGAGCGGCGCACGATCATGCTGCCGCCGGCGCTCGCGGCCTACCGGCCGTCGTCGGCGTCGTTCACCGACGGGCGGCTGGAGGTGCGCTTTGGCTGAGCCCGAGAGCGCGGACGCCGACGCGCTGCGCGCGCGGCTCGACGCCGCCCACGCCGCCGCCGAGCGGCTCGTCCGTGAGGCCGAGGAGGCGGCCCGCGTGGCGACGCGGGACGTCCCGGAGCGCGGCTGGGCGTCGCCCGAGCCGGAGGGCGAGCGCGAGCGCTCGCCGGAGCTGCAGGCGCTCGCCACGCTGATCGAGCTGGCCCGCGGCGCGCTGCCGCCGGAGCTGGTGCGCCAGCTCGCCGTCGCGCTGCGCGAGCTGCTGCTCGCCGTGCGCGCGCTGATCGACTACTCGCTGGAGCGCCTGGAGCGCCCGGCGAGCGGGACGCCCGAGGTCGAGGACATCCCGATCGACTGAGGCGCCGATCCGGGCGGCGCCGTCCGTACACTGGCCGCATGGCCGCCGAGGCGCCACACACCTGGATCCTCACCGGGTCCCCGGAGAACTTCGCGGTCACGCGGGAGCGCGGCTTCACGCTCATCGGGATGAAGGAGGGGCGCCGCCGCCAGGCGGAGTCGATGGTCCCGGGCGACCGCGTCGTCTTCTATCTGACGGGCGTCTCGGCCTTCGCGGCCTCGATCACGCTGACCTCGGAGCTCTTCGAGGACCGCACGCCGGTGTGGCCGGGCAAGCCCGGCAAGCCCGACCCGTATCCCTGGCGCTTCGAGAGCCGGCCCGAGCTCGTCCTCGAGCACGACGCGTGGCTGCCCGCCGAGGCCGTCAAGGACCGCCTCGAGCACATCCGCAAGTGGCCGCCGGAGCACTGGAGGCTCGCGTTCCAGGGCCAGCTGCGCACCGTGTCCGAGCACGACGCCGGCGTGCTGCTGGAGGCGATGGCGGCGGGCGTCGCCACACCCGCCGGGAGGTGAGCGGCCTGGCGGCCGCCTGGGGCCGGCTCAGTCGCGAGCAGCACCAGGCCGCGCTGGCGGCGGTCGGGCTCGTCGTGGCGCTGTTCCTGCCGTGGTACGAGAAGAGCCTCTTCCAGGCCACGGGCCGCGGGAAGCTGATCAGCGCCACGTCGAACCTCAGCGCCTTCCAGGTGATCTCCTGGGTCGAGGCCGCGGTCATGCTCGTGGCGGTCGGCGTGCTCTTCCTGCTGTGGGCGCGCTCGCAGGAGAAGGGCTTCCACCTGCCCGGCGGCGACGGGACGGTGATCCTCGCGGCCGGGTGCTGGGCGGCGCTGCTGCTGATCTGGCGCCTGTTCGACAAGCCCGACGTGGCGGGCGCCGGCGCCACGGTGGGCATCCAGTGGGGCTGGTTCGTCGCGCTCGTGATGGCGGGGCTGCTCGCCGCCGCGGGCTTCCGCGTGCGGGCCGCGCACCAGCCCGAGCCGCCGCTGCCCGCCGAGGACGAGGGCTGGGAGCCGTCGCCGCAGGGCGACCCCCCGCCGGGGGGCGGCGGCACGGAGGCCCGCGGGACGCGCCGCGCCCGGCGCGCGGGCGGCGCCGGCGCGGGGACGGCCGGCGAGGTGCTGCGCGAGCCGCCCGCCTGGGAGGGCGAGCCGCCCGCCGCGCCCGGCCGCATCCGCCCCTCCGCCCCGCCCGTCGGCGACCCGTCGGAGGCGCCGACCGAGCGCGGGCCGGCGAGCAGGGACCCCTCCGGTGGGCCGATCGAGCTCGGCCCGGCGAGCGGAGACCCCTCGGAGGCGCCGACCGAGCACCACGCCGCCGGGGACCCATCCGAGGCGCCCACCCGGCGCGGCACCGCCGCGCGCCGCCGCCTCGGCGACGAGGCCGACCCCTCGCGCTCCGAGGACCGGCTCTTCTAGGCGGCTAGGCCGGCGGACCGCCGCGTCGCGGCGCTGTGCGCGGTACCAGCCGCCCCAATCGCCGGGCGGTCACGGCTCGACCAGTCCCTGCCGGATCGCGTACCGGGTCAGCTCGACGCGGTTGCGCATCCCGAGCTTCTCCAGGACGTTCGCCCGGTGGCGGTCGACCGTCTTCTTGGCGATCACCAGGATCTCCCCGATCTCCTCGCTGGTGTGGCCCTCCGCCGTCAGCTTGACCACGTCCTGCTCGCGCGGCGTCAGCAGGTCGCCGGGCACGCGCCCACCGGGCTCGGACGCGCGCTCGAGGTAGTCGCGGATCAAGGCGGTGACAGCCGCGGGGTAGAGGAACGGCTGCCCGCGCATCGCGGCGCGGCACGCCTCCACGAGATCGCGGTTGGCGCCGGACTTCAGCACGTAGCCCGACGCGCCCGCCTTGAGGGCCTCGAAGAAGTACTGCTCGTTGTCGTGCATCGAGAGCATCAGCACGCGGACCTCCGGCCGGCGCGCCTGCAGCTCGCGCGCGGCCTGCAGCCCGGTCATCCTCGGCATCGCGACGTCCAGGACGGCGAGGTCGACGGCGTGCTCGAGCGCCAGCCGGATGGCCTCGACGCCGTCGCCCGCCTCGACCACCACCTCGAGGTCGGGTTGCGACTCGAGCACCATGCGCAGTCCGCCGCGGACGAGGGCGTGGTCGTCGGCGAGGAGGATGCGGGTCTTCAGCGGGGTGCTCACGGGACCGCTTCCCGAAGGGGGATGGACAGGCGCACCTCGGTGCCCTGCCCGCGATCGGACTCGAGGCCGAGCCGTCCGCCGACGAGCAGCGCCCGTTCGCGCATGCCGCTGAGGCCCGCCGTGTCGTCGGGAAGGGTCTCGGGGAGCCCCTGCCCGTCGTCGCGGACGATGAGCTCGACGGCGGACGCGGTCGCGCGCAGCTCGACGACGATCTGCGACGCGCGCGCGTGCCGCAATGCGTTCGTGACGGCCTCCTGGGCGACCCGGTAGACGACCAGCTCCACCTCGGGCCGCAGGGACGGCGCTCCGTGTCCGAGCTCGTGGGCGACCCGCAGCCCGCTCTGAGCGGACGCGCGCCGGCACAGGGCGATCAGCGCGTTGCCCAGCCCGAGGTCGTCGAGCGCCTCCGGACGCAGCTCGCGCCCGATCCGCCGGACGTGCTCGAGGCTCTCGAGAGCGGCGTGGGCGAGGCGGTCGAGCACCTCGCGGTCGACGGGCCCGTCGGTCCCGGCGGCGCGCTCGGCCTCGATCGTCAGCGCCGTCAGGGTCTGCCCGATCTGGTCGTGCATCTCGCGCGCGATGCGCAGGCGCTCCTCCTCCTGCGCGGCGAGCGCCCGGCGCGCGCTGTCACGCCGCTCGGCCTCCAGCCGGTCCAGCATCTCGTTGAACGCACCGGCCAGCGCGACCAGCTCGGCCGTGTGCGGGTCGATCGCGGCGATCCGGCGCCCGGGGCGACGGGCGTCGATCGTCCCCATCACCTCGGTGAGGTGGCGCAGCGGGGCCAGCGTGCGGCGCAGCAGCACGAGGTGGACGACCAGCATCACCGCCAGCCCCGCGCTCAGGACCAGGACCTCCGTCAGCACGACGCCCTCGCTCACCTGGACGGGCGTGAGGATCAGCGCCAGCACGGCGGCGACGAGCACCAGCGCGCCGGCGGCGAAGAGCTGCCAGAGCAGCGAGCGGCGCGCCCTGCGAACGCCCGCGGGCGCGGGCTCATCGAAGGGCGCGCGACCGGTGAGCAGCTGGGAGGAGGCCATGGCGGGCGACGGGCCGGGAGGACGGACGGAGACGGCGCGTCCGCGGGGACGGCGCGCGGCGGAGTGACGGGGGGATGACGACGAGCGGGGACTCGAGGACGCGTCCGACCGTCGCGGTCCTGCTGATCCCCAGACGGCGGCGCGCGCCGGGCCATCGCTCCCCGTCGATCACGGTGAGCAGGGGGCGATGCCCGCCGCAGGCCGCCGCGACGGCGGCCAGGCCGGCGGCGTCGCGGCTGTGTCGCGGCGCGGGATGGTCGACGAGCCCGGCGCGCAGCTCGTGCGCGAGCGCCTGCGCCGTGCGCCGCACGCCGTCGTCCCGTGATGCCCGCCCGGCGAGGACGAGCACGACCGGCCGGGACTCGCGCGGGGGCGATCGCACGAGGGTGACGGGGCACGGCGCCTCGGCGAGCAGCGCGTCGGCGACGGAGGCCGTGGCCCACCGCCCGGCGCCGCGCCGCTCGCGTGCGCCGGCGACCACGAGGCCGGGGCGGTCGGCGCGCAGCAGCTCGACGAGCGTGGGCGCCGGGCGTCCGGTGAACACGCGCACGTCCGTCGCGACCCCTGCGGTCAGCGGCAGGACGGTCCCGAGCAGGCGCCGGCGGAGCCGGACGTCGTCGCCCACGCCGAGCAGCTCCCCGGCGAGCCCCGCGCGCTCCGCGAGGACCTCGTCGACCGGCGGCGCGACGTGGACGACGGTGAGACGCGCGTCCCAGCGGCGCGCCAACCGGACCGCGTGGCCGAGCGCCCACCGCGCCGGCCCGTCCGGGGCGTAGGCGACGCAGACATGGGCGAGCATGCCGACAGCATCGCGCCGGAGGCGCCGCGCGCCATTGGTATCAGCCCCTATCCGGGCGCCGGCGCGCGGCCCGGAGGTGGGTACCGGTGTGCAGGCCCGCATGGGGGTTTCTGTGCATCGACTCCCGCCCCGCCGCACGGCAGGCTCGCCCGAGTGCATCGCAAGGGCACCGGACCGCCCGGGAACAGGTGAATGGAGAGCGAGCTCGCCGTCCTCGGGGCGGCGCTCCTGCTGGCCGGGCTGTTCGCCCGCGTGGGGCGCCGCATCGGGCTCCCGACCATCCCCTTCTTCATCGTCGCGGGGATCATCTTCGGCCCCAACACGCCGGGCGTCGTGGTGCTCGAGGAGCCGGACTCGATCCATCTGCTGGCGATGCTCGGGCTCGTCCTGCTGCTCTTCCACCTCGGGATCGAGTTCTCCGTCAACGAGCTGATCGACGGAGGCCGAAAGCTGCTGTACGCCGGCGGCGCGTACATCGCGCTGAACTTCGGCGCCGGCATCGTCCTCGGCTGGGCCTTCGACTGGGGCACCCGGGAGATCTTCGTCATCGCCGGCATGATCGGGACGTCGTCGACGGCGATCGTCACGAAGCTCCTGCTGGATCTCCGCCGGGTCGCCAACCCGGAGACGGGCATGATCCTCGGCATCATCGTCGTCGAGGACGTCTTCCTCGCCTTCTACCTCGCGCTCCTGCAGCCGATCCTCGGCGAGCAGGAGGGGGCCGGCGAGATCGTCCTGTCGACCGCGATCGCGTTCACCTTCCTGCTCGCGCTGTTCGCGCTGGCCCGCTGGGGGGGCCGGCTCGTGCGCCCGGTCATCTCCACCGGCGACGCCGAGCTCACCACCATCCTGCTGGTCGGCTTCGGCGTCTTCGTCGCCGGCTTCGCGCACACCGTGGGCGCCTCGGACGCCGTCGGCGCGCTCCTGGCGGGGATGGTCGTCGCGGGGACGGGGATCGGCCGGAGCGTCGAGCGGCTGATCATTCCGCTGCGCGACACCTTCGCGGCCATCTTCTTCTTCTGGTTCGGGCTGACGATCGCGCCGAGCGCCATGGGCGCCATCGCCCTGCCGGTGGCGGTGGCGGTCGTGGTCACGCTGACGTTCAACATCGTCGCCGGGGTCGTGGCCGCGCGGATCTACGGCTTCGGGCCTCTGGCCGCCTCCAACACGGCGCTGATGCTCGTCAGCCGCGGCGAGTTCGAGCTGATCCTCGCCTCCCTGGCGGTCGCGGCGGGGCTCGACAGCCGAGTCGCGCCGTTCGCCGCGCTCTACGTCCTGGTCCTCTCGATCCTCTCGCCGCTGGCCTCGGCCAAGTCGTCCGTGCTCGCCCGCCGGCTGCCACGCCGGTGGTTCGCGCCGCCGTCCGAGAGCAGGCCGGCGAGACGCGACCGCCGCGTGCCGGTGGCCAACACCCTGCCCGAGGAGGAGGTGCGATGAAGACCCAGGTCCTCGAGACCCGCTTGCCGGGGGTAGGGATCAGGTACACGATCACGAGCGCGCGCGGCACGCGGCTCGCCGTCGTCCTGCACAACGAGGGCACGTGCGAGCTCTACGTGTTCGCCGGCGCCGCGGACGACGAGCCGCAGGCGGTGGTCGAGCTCGACGACGACGAGGCGCGCCGGCTCGGCGCGATCCTGGGCGGCGCGTACGAGCGCCCCAGGATCGTCGAGGACCTCGAGCTGGCGCTCGGCGAGCTCGCGATCGAGTGGATCCGCGTCCCCGACGACAGCCCGGCGATCGGGCACACGCTCGCCGGCTGCGGCTTCAGGGCCCGCACGCGGATCACGATCATCGCCATCCTGCGCGATCCCGAGCCGGTGGCGGGCGCCCAGCCGGGCGACGTCATCAAGGCGGGCGACACGCTCGTGACGGTCGGGAAGCGCGGGCACTACGCGGCGTTCCGCGCGCTGCTCGCCGAAGGCCCCTTCCCCGCGCCCGCGGGGAAAGGGCCGACGGACGAATGAGCGGCCGCGCCGCGGCTCACCGCACGGCCTCGCGCGCCCGAGCCGCGGTCCAATGCTGCGCGCGCGCCCACGACTCGAGGTCGGTGCTCCCGACGCGCAGCCGGGCGGGATCGGGCGCCGGGGCCGGTCCCGCCGCGAGCGCGGCGTACATGCCGGCGACCCCGTCGGCGGCCTCGTCGCCGAGGTGCGGGCGCAGCAGGTCGCCGTACTCGGCGGGCTCGAGCGACCGCCAGTGGACGGGCCGGCCCACGCCGCGTCCGAGCGCCTCGGCGGCCTGCTCGCCGGTCAGCGGCCACGGGCCGGCCATCGGGATCCGCCCCGTCTCGCCGTCCGCCAGTGCGGCGGCGATCCGCTCGGCGACGTCGGCGAGCGCGAGCCACGGCATCGGCCGCTCGGCGGGCAGCGGGTAGGCGAGGACGCCCTCGCGCACGAGCGGCGCCGACCACGGCGCGGCGAGGTTCTCCATGTAGGCGCCGAACGGCTCGACGACGGCGGCGCCCTCGAGGGCGCGGACGAGCTCCACGCGGGCGTCCACGTACGGCATGCCGATCGGCCCGGGCGGGAGCGGGCCGCCGGTGCTGATCACGACGCGTGGGACGTCCGCGCGGCGCACCGCCGCGGCGACGCGCTCGGCCATGACGAGCGCCCGGTCGTCGAACACGAGCGGGAGGTGGATGACGACGGCGTCCGCGCCGGCGCAGGCGCTCTCGAGGGCGGCGGCGTCCGTGAGGTCGGCGGCGACCGGCTCGCAGCCCGCGGGGCCGCGCTCCGGCCGGCGCGCGACGGCGCGCACGCGGTGCCCTTCGCGCAGCAGGCGCCGGGCCACCGGCGCGCCCTGGCCGCCCGACGCGCCGAGCACGGCGACGACGAGCGGCGCGGGCGGGTCGGGCGGGTCGACGACGTCGCGCTCGGAGAGCCCGGCGGCGCGCAGCGCGGTGACGAGATCGGGGCACGGCCGTATGCTCGCGACGCGCCCGTCACGGACCTCGAAGACGGCCGCCGCGTCCTGCACGCCGGCCGGCTCGCCGGTCTCGGCGAAGCGGCTCTCGAGGTGAAGCTCGGCCACGACGACGGGGCCGCGGCGGAACGCGCGGCGCATCGTCTGGCGCAGGGTCACGCCGTAGGACTGGCGGTGCAGGAGGCCGCGAACCGCGTCGTGCCCGTGCTCGACGCCGAGCCAGCGGTGGTACTCGAGGTCGCGCGCGGTGAGCGCGAAGAGGTGGTCGAGGTCCCGCTGGTCGAAGGCGCGCAGCCACGACCGGACGACGGTGAGGGAGTCGGATCGGTTCATGGCCCGCATGGTTCCTGGGGCCGGGCGCGCCGGCATGAGCAGCCGGCTACTCAGCTTGCGTGCGGCGGCTGCTCAGGCGAGGACGTTCGGCAGGTCCTGACGGCGGCTCACGCCGAGCTTCGAGTAGGCGCGCTGCAGGTGGTTGTCGACCGTGCGCACCGAGACGACGAGCCGATCGGCGATCTCGCGGCTGCTCAGCCCGGTCGCCGCCAGCAGCGCGACCTCGCGCTCGCGCGGCGTCAGCTCGGCAGCGACCGGCGCGCCGGCCAGCGTGGGCGGGCGCGCGCCCTCGCACTCCCGCAGCCAGGCGGCGGCCCGGGCCGCGGCGGTGCGCGCGCTCGCCGCCCGCCCGGCGTCGTGATGCGCCGCCGCGGCGGCCTCCGCCGCCTCCGCCGCGAGCAGCAGCGCGCCGAGGTCCGCGAAGCGCTCGGCGGCCTCCAGCAGTGCGGCCCCGTCGCGCGCCGCGAGCGCCGCGGCGTGGGCGGCGGCCGCGGGGGCGAACGGGCCGTCGTGCGTCCTCGCGAGCCGGGCGAGGCCGGGCGCGGCGGCCGCCGCGTCGCCCAGCCGGCAGAGCTCGTGCAAGGCCCGCATCGTGGAGGTGTCCTGCCCGCGCGAGCGCGCGAGCTCGATGGTGTCCGCGGCGAGCGCCCGCGCCCGCGTGAGCTCGCCGGCCGCCGCCGCGCTCCACGCCCGCCCGAGCCCGAGCTCGGACTCGAAGCCCCGGTGACCGAGCGGCAGCGCCTCCATCTCCTCGACCGCGCGGCGGGCGCGGGCGGCGTCGCCGGCCTGCGCCGCCGCCTGGCCGGCGCCCGCCAGCGCCCACGCCAGCATCCCGACCGCGTCGCCGTCGCGCAGCAGCGCCGCGCTCTCGCCGAAGTGGCGCAGCGCGGTCCGGACGCGCCCACGGCCGAGCCAGACGTACCCGAGCGCAGCCGCCTCGAGGGCCGTCGTCTGCGCCGAGCGCAGCGCGAGCGCCGCCTCGTAGGCGCGCTCCGCGACCTCGGTCGCCTCGGCCAGCCGGCCGGCGAAGCGCAGCGCATAGCCGCGCTCGGCGCGCAGCATGCCCTCCAGCAGCGGCAGCTCCTCGCGGTGGCGGCTCGCCACCGGCTCCCACGTCTCGGCGACCGCGATCGCCTCGCCGGTGCGGCCGAGCGACATCAGCGCCTCCGCCATGGCCACCGCGGCGTGCAGCCGCGCCGGCTCGCTCGCGCCCGCGTCCCCGAGCAGCGCGCCGGCCGCCTCGAGCGCCTCGCGCGGGTCGCCGCGCGCGGCCACCATCCGGATCCGCTGCCCGGCCAGCCGCTCGCGGACGCCGCGGTCCGCCACGGCGGCCTCGGCGCTGACCAGCAGCGCCTCCGCCTCGGCGGCCCGCCCCTGCGCCCAGAACACGTTCCGCGCCCGCGCGACCGCGAGCGCGGCCCGCTCGTCGTCGGAGACGGCCTCGCCCTCGAGCGCGCCCAGCACCGCCTCGGCCTCATCCGCGCGACCGGTTCCGGCGAGCGCGCGCCCCAGCGCGAGGCGCGCCCCGAAGCCCCCGCCGCAATCCAGCGCCGCGCGGGCGAGGCGCTCGGCGAGCGGGTTGTCGAGCGCCGCGAGCGCGTGCCCCGCCGCGCGCTCGAACAGCGCGGGATCCCCGCGCCCGCCGGAGTCGAGGCGCCAGACGGCCACCCGCGGCACGTCCGTCCGCCGCCGTGCGCCCCGCGCCTCGACCGCGTCCGCGAGCCGGCGCAGGATCGCCTCACGGCGCGTCCGGCCCATCCCCGCGCGCACGACCTCGCCGTGCAGCGGATGCGCGACGTCGGCCAGGCGCCGCCGCCGGTCGGCTCGCCACTCGACGAGCTCGTGGCGCTCGAGCGCCTCGACGGCGACCGCCTCGCCGGCCTCGAGCAGGCCCGCCTCCACCGGCGCGCCGACCGCCACGACCTCGAGCGCCGCGCGCTCGGCGGCGCCGAGGTCGTCCACGCGCGCGCCGACGAGCTCCGCCAGCCGCGTGCCGACCACCGGCTCGCCCCGCCAGCGCCACACGCCGCCGTCCTCGGCGAGCTCGCCGCGCTCGAGCCCGTAGCGCACGAGCTCGCGCAGGAACAGCCCGTTGCCCCGCGTGAGCTCCCACAGCGCGCGCCGGCTGCGGCCGTCGAGCGGGCCGCCGAGGACCTCGCCGAGCAGCCGCTCGACGTCGGCGCGCGAGAGCTCGGAGAGCTCCACGAACGCGCACAGGTCGTCCTTCCACAGCGCCCGCAGCGCGTCGGGGGCCGGCTCGTCGCGGCGGACGGTGACCACCGCGAACGCCTCGCCTGCCGCCACCAGCTGATGCACGAGCGCCGCCGAGGCGTCGTCGAGCAGATGTCCGTCGTCCACGCACAGCACGAGCCGCCGCCCGCCGGTCCGCTCGGCCAGCGCGGCGCGCGCCCGCGCGAGCACGTCGGCGCCGGCGGCCGGCGCGGGGGTCGCCGGCAGGAGCGCGGCGAACGCGCCGAGCGGGATCGACGCCGCCGACCGCGTCGCGCGGGCCCACTCGATCGCGTACCCGCGGGTCTCCGCGACGCGCGCGACCTCGGCCGCGAGGCGCGTCTTGCCGACCCCCGCCGCACCCCACACGACCACGCCGCCCGCGTCTGTGTCCGCCAGCGCCTCCCCGGCGGAGCCGAGCTCGCGGTCACGCCCGATCAGCGGCCATCGCACGCCGCTATCCGATCAGGCGCGGCGCGGTCGCACCAGGTCCGGCTCGGGTCAGCCCACCGCGCGCTTGAAGATCAGCAGGTGCCCGTCCTTCTCGCCGTGCATGGCGGTGTCCGGCAGCAGCTTGTCGAGCTCCCAGCCGTCGGCGCCGAAGCGGTTGAGGCTCTGCTCGAGGCTCGAGCGCTCGATCTCGTCGCTCTTGCGGCCCATCAGGCCGTGGGTGATGACATCCGTCGTGTACTCGTAGGCAGGCATGGCCTTCAGGCTAGACGGCGGCCGCGCCGCCCCGGACTACGCTTGGAGGGATGCCCTGGACCCACGCGGCCGCCGCGACGGCCAAGAAGCTCGCGCTGAGCCCGACGGGCCGCAAGGTCGCCCAGCAGGCGGCGGCGGCGGCGAGCCGCCGCGTCGCGAGCGGCGACTGGTCGAAGGTCACCAACTGGCAGGACACGCGCCGGCAGCGCGACCTCGCCCACCGCTTCGCACGGCAGGTGCACGGCCGGCTGTCCGAGGCCGTCTTCCTCGGGTCGCGCGACAAGCACCTCGTCGTGTGGAAGGACGGCGTCCCGCTCGCCGCCTTCCCGCCGGTGGAGGGCGACCTGGCCGGCAAGCCCGAGCTGCGCCACGTCACCGAGGAGGACCGCTTCGACCCGCGTCCGGCGCAGCGCCCGCCGGTGCGCGAGCGCCTGCCGCGGCTGCCGGGCCGCGGGCAGGCCGACGGCTAGCCCGGTCACCCGGCCGCCGCCACCAGCGCCTCCGCCTCGGCCTCCACGCCGTCCGCCATCGCCGAGACGTCCGCCACGACGGCGGGGTCGGCGCAGAAGCCGAAGAACAGCACGCCCGCCAGGGACACGACCGAGACGCGGAGGGCGTGGCGCTCGCCGATCTCCGCGACCGTGTGCAGCGCCAGCACCGCCGAGCCGCGGACGGTGGGCGTCTCGCGCGGCCCGGGGATGTTCGAGACCGCGACCGCGAACCGGCGGGGGCTGTCCTCGAGCTGCACGCAGAAGCGCTCCAGGCGCGGCGACGCCCGGCCGAGCTCGCGGAGCAGGTGGTCCATCGTCTCCGCGTCGTGCTCGGCCTTGCGCAGCGTGGTGGCCTCGTGGACGGCGCGCAACCGCCGCGCGGGGTCGCGCTCGCACAGCGGGAGCGCGACGGAGAAGTACGAGTCCCGGTTGCCGGCGTCGTCGCCCTCGTCGTGGAGGCTCACGGGGATCCGGCAGCGCACGTCGCCGAGAGAGCCGTGGTGGTGCTCGACCCAGCGCCGCAGCGCGCCCGCGACGACGCTCAGCACGGCGTCGTTGAGGGTGGCGCCGTCGATCGCGGCGGCCGCATCGTGCAGGTCGTGCAGCGACGCGTTCGAGAACGCCACCGCGCGCCGGGTGCCGATGCTCTGGTCGAACGGCGAGCGCGTCCGCGAGCGGGCGAACTCGCGGCGCAGGAAGCCGGCCAGGTGCCCGCGGCGGCGGGCGTCGTCGGCCTGGTGGGCCGCCGCGTGCCGGTGCGTGACCGCGACCGGGTCGGGGCCCGCCGCGGTGTCCCACAGCAGCGCGCGCGCGTAGCGCATCGACGCGGTGCCGTCGGCCACCGCGTGGTGCAGCCGCCAGATCAGCGCCGTGCCGCCATCGCTGAGGTCGACGGTGTCGATGCGCCACAGCGGCCGCGACCGGTCGAGCCGCTGCTCGAACAGCCGGGCGACCTCGGCGCGCAGCCCGGCGTCGCCGACGGGCTCGGGGAGCGGGCTCTGCACGACGTGCTGGGCGATGTCGAACTCCGGGTCGGGCTCCCACTCGGGCGCCGTCGCGGTCCCGCCGAGGCGCCGGGTCAGCGCGGGCGCGGCGGCGAGGCGACCGCCGATCGAGACCCGCAGGTCGGCCACGGACGGCCCGCCGGGGGCGAGGCGCACCACCTTGCAGGCGTGGCCGGCCACGGTGCTGCTCTCGAGGTCGAGGATCGCGCGGTCCTCGGGGGCGAGAGCGATCGAGTCCATCTTCGTGGCCAACTATCCCACCGCCGCAACTCGAGCGCCCGCCAGATGTTCTCCGGCACATGACCCGCCGCGCCGTACGCTGCCTCCTCCTCGTGCTCGCGACGCTCGGCGGGCCGGTCGCCGCCGCTTCCGCGGCCCCGCCGTGGTCGTCTCCGCAGGACGTCTCGGCGGCGCATCTGTTCGTCGACGACGCGCGGATCGCCGCCGGCGGCGACGGCAGCGCGCTGGCGTGGTGGTCGTGGCAGGACGGCACGGGCGCCTCGGCGCGCACCGGCACGAGCCTCGCGAGCCGGGCGCCGGGAGCGGCCGAGTTCGGCGCGCAGCGGGCGGCGCCGTCCGGGCTGGTGGACCTCGCCGCCTACGGGCGCTCGCGCGCGGTCGCGGCCGTGCAGCGCCCCCTCGCCGGGCAGCGCTCGCGGCTGTCCGTCGCGTTCGGGCGCACGAGCGGGCGCTTCGACGCCGCGCGCACGGTGACCACGGGCGCACAGCTGCGCCAGCCGCTCGTCGCCGCGAACGCCGACGGCGACGCCGCGCTCGCCTACTGGCAGGACCGCGGTACGCGCACCGACCTGGTCTTCGTCTCCCTGCGCGCCGCCGGCGGGCGCTTTGCGACCCCCGTCCGCCTGACCGAAGGGCGCATCCGCTCGATCGTGGTGGCGGTCGGCCCCGACGGCGACGTGCTCGTCGCCTGGAACGCCCGCGACCGGATCGAGGCCCGCTTCCGGCGCGCCGGGGCGCAGCGCTTCGGCGCCACCGAGACCATCCGGTCCGAGCCGACGTACTCCGCCGACCTGCATGCCGCCGTCACGGACGGGGGCCGCGCGTACCTGGCCTGGAGCGCGCAGTTCCGCAGCGAGGGCGGCGACGCCGGCCCCGTCACCTACGAAGCGGCCGTGCGGCCGGTGGGCGGCCGCTTCCGCGCGGCCCAGCTGCTCGAGCGCCAGGGCGCCCAGCGCTCGCAGGGCGGGATCGGGCTGGCGGCCGGCCCGGGCCGCGACGCGACCGTCGCGTGGACGGGCTTCGACGGCGCCACCGCGCGGGTGCGGGCGGCGGTGACCGGGGCGGGCGGGAGCTTCGGCGCGGGGCGGGACGTGTCGCCCGCGGGGGAGGAGGCCGTCGTCTCCGACCTCGCCGCGGCGGCGGACGGGACGCGGATCGTCACCTGGGACAACGGCGGCTTCGACGCCAACGAGGTGCGCGCGGCGGTCGCGGCGCCGGGGCAGCCGTTCGGCGCCGCCGAGGCGGTCTCCGCGGCGCAGGAGGCGCGCGCAGGCCGGGCCGTGTTCGCCGGCGGCGCCGACCGGGCCATCGTGGTGTGGTCGAACCGGCCGGCAGGCTCGCATCCGCCGGGCGGCATCGGCGCGATCCGCACGTTCGCACAGGCCGCCACGCGACCCTGAGGGAGGTCCGCGGCCGGCGGTTGCCTAGACTCGGGGGCCGATGAGCGCCGCCCCTCCCGTCACCCTCCCGGAGTCGATCGACGATGTCGCCGCCGGCCTGCGCGCCGTCGGCTACCTGCCCGGGGAGTCGACCGCGCTGGTCTCCTACCTGGCGGCCCGCCTGGGCAAGCCGGTGCTGGTCGAGGGCCCGGCCGGGGTCGGCAAGACGGAGCTGGCGAAGGCCCTGGCCTCCTACCTGGGGCGCACGCTGGTGCGCCTGCAGTGCTACGAGGGCCTCGACGAGGCCAAGGCGCTGTACGAGTGGAACTACCGCAAGCAGCTCCTGCGCATCCAGGCCGAGGCGGCCGGCACGGGCTGGGACGCGGTCCAGGACGACATCTTCGGCGAGGAGTTCCTCCTCCCCCGCCCGCTGCTGAGCGCGATCTCCGCCGCCGAGCCCGTCGTGCTGCTGATCGACGAGATCGACAAGACCGACCACGAGTTCGAGGCGATGCTGCTCGAGCTGCTGTCGGACTTCCAGATCACGATCCCCGAGCTCGGCCGGATCGAGGCGCGCACCCACCCCGTGGTGCTGCTCACGTCCAACAACTCGCGCGAGCTGACCGAGGCGCTCAAGCGGCGCTGCCTGTACCTGTGGCTCGACTACCCATCCACCGAGCACGAGCTGGCGATCGTCAAGCTCCACGCCCCCGAGCTGCCCGACACGATCGCCCGGCGGCTCGTCGAGCTGGTGGCGCTGGTGCGCGAGCTCGACCTCAAGAAGCCGCCCTCGATCGCCGAGTCGATCGACTGGGCGCGCGCCCTGCTGCTGCTCGGCGCCGACGACATCTCGCCCGACGTGTTCCGCCAGACGCTGTCGATCATCGTCAAGCACCGCACCGACCTCGACACGGTGGCGGAGCGGGTCGGCGTCAAGCTCGGCGGCGGGGTGGCCGCCGCGGACTGAGATGTCCGGCCGCCCGCCCGGTCCGCCGGCGGTCGCGCCGCCCGAGCACCCGGGCTTCCAGGCCCGCGTGGTGGAGCTCGCCGAGGCGCTGCGCCGGGAGCACGTCGCGGTGGGGACCTCGGAGCTGCTCGACGCCTTCGCCGCGCTCGGCGAGGTCGGCTGGACGGAGCCCGGGCCGTTCCGCGAGGCGCTGGCCGCGACGCTCGCGAAGTCCCAGGAGGACCGCCGGGTCTTCGAGCTGATCTTCGACCGCTTCTTCTTCCGCGCCGCCGAGGCCGAGGCCGTCCGCCAGGGGGTCCGCGAGGCCGGGGACGACGGCGACGGCGGCGAGCAGGAGGGCGAGGGCGGGGGCGCCCAGCGCATCGATCTCGACAACCTCCGCGAGCAGCTGATGCAGGCGATCCGCGACGGCGACGACTCCGCCATGCGCGACCTCGCCCGGCTCGCGATCGCGGCGCTCGGGCGCCGGGGCGAGGGCTCGGGCGTGCTGGGGGTCGACGTCCAGCGGATCCGCCGCGCGCTCGGCCTGCGCTCCGAGCCCGGCAGCCAGCGCGCCGAGGCGGACGAGCCCGACGCGCCGGAGCCGCTCACCCGCGACCAGATCCGCCGCTTCGAGGCCCACCTCCGCCGCGAGCTCGAGCGCGCGCAGATCGAGCGCACGCAGTCGCTGCCGCCGTCGCGGCCGCTCAACGAGCTCGACCGCGCGCTGCCCTCCGGCCCGCTGCAGGACCTCGCCGCCGTGCACCGGGTCGTCGCCCAGCTCAAGCGCCGGCTGGCGAGCCAGGGCCACGAGGCCAAGGGCCGCAACCGCCACGCGCACGTCGACGTGCGCCGCACCATGCGCGCCTCCCTGGAGACGGGCGGCGTCCCCGTCGTCCTGAAGTACCGCCCGCGCCGCCCCCGCCGGCCCGAGCTCTACGTGCTCTGCGACGTCTCCACCAGCGTCACCTCCGCCTCGGTCTTCTTCCTGAGCGTGCTGCACGCGCTGCACGACGCCTTCCGCAAGATGCGCTCGTTCGTGTTCGTCGAGCGGATCTCCGAGGTGACGGACACCTTCGCCCGCGAGCGCTCCTTCAAGGCGGTCTCCGACGCGATCTCCCGCGACGCGGGCGTCGCCGACGTCTCCGGCTACACCGACTACGGCCGCGTCTGGAGCGAGTTCCTCGAGCAGGTCGAGGACGACCTCCACCCGCGCGCGACCGTCATCGTCCTCGGCGACGCCCGCACCAACGGCCGCGACCCGCGCGCCGACATCTTCGCCGGCATCGCCGGCCGCGCGGGCCGCACGTTCTGGCTCAACCCCGAGCCGCGCCTCTACTGGAACTACGGCGACTCGGTCATCGCCGCCTACGAGCCCTTCTGCGAGGCCTACGAGTGCTGGACGACGCGCCAGCTCGAGGACTTCGTCAAGGCGCTCACCCGGCCGGGGCGCTAGCGCGGGCCGGGTGCCAGCGCCAGGACCGCGACGCCGGCCAGCGCCGCGAGGTACTCCTGGTCGTCGGGCGAGAACGACCGCGTGCCGGTGAAGCCGACGACCAGGGCGCCGACGTGCGCCGTGCCCGAGGTCAGCGGCAGCACGGCGGCCGAGCCGGCGGCGGGCATGACGTCCAGGACCGGGGCGAAGCGGTTGTGCATCTCCGCGCGCGTGACCAGGAACTCGGGCCGGCCGGTGCGGACGACGTCGGCCGGCGACAGCGGCGCGTCGAGTGGCATGCCGGCGTGGTCGGCGCCCGTCTGGGCGTCGCCACCGGCGGCCACCGTCCGCAGCGCCTGACCGGACTCGTCGAGCAGGAGCAGCCAGACGGCGCCGGCGTCGATCCGGTCGACCGCGCGGAGCACGGTGTCGATCGCGTCGGCGGGGGTCTCGGCCCGCGCCAAGGCGGAGCTCAGCGCCGCGAGTCCGCGAATGCGGGCCTGCTCGCGCGCGAGCTGCCGCGTCGTGGTGAGGAGCTGGAGCTCGGCGATCACGCTGGCGGCGAGATCGGTGAGCAGCGCGAGATCTTCCGGGCTCCATGTGCGCGGCTCGTGGTCGATCGCGCAGAGCGTCCCGATCGGCTCGCCGTCGACGGCGCGGAGCGGGACGCCGGCGTAGGCGACCACGCCGAACTGCTCGACGGCGGGGTTGGCGACGTGCGCCGCGTCGGCGCGCGCGTCGCTGAGGGCGTACGCATCCTCGGCGCCGAGCGCGAACGGGCAGAACCCTGCCGTGAGCGGCATCTCGCGCGTCGAGGCCCACGGCTCGCCGGCCGCGCCGCAGCTCGCGAACCGCTGCCGGTCGGAGCCCACCAGGTTGACCAGCACGACCGGCACGCCCAGCATCCGGCACGCGACGCGCACGATCCGGTCCAGCGCCTCCGCGGCGGACTCCGCGTTCGCCTCCAGCGCCGCCAGGGCCCGGAGCCGGCTGGGCCGGTTCACGACATCCGCCACGTCCGCGTTCAAGCTCATGCCCACGCCCGCATCCGACACCACCTCAGCGTAGCGCCGCGCGCCATGGACTCGATCCCACGCCGACGGCGGGACCTACGACGACCAGCGCGGACTGCCTGCGGTAGCCGCCGTGTGCCCGGATCTGGCGCCGGAACGCTGGTAGTGTCGGCCCATGAAAGCGCTCGTATTCGGTGGGGCCGGCGAGCGGTCGTGGGATTCGGTCTCGGACCCCGGCATCGCGGAGCCGACGGACGTCATCGTCAAGGTGGACGCCACGACGATCTGTGGCACGGATCTGCACATCCTCAAGGGCGACGTGCCCACGGTGACCGAGGGCCGTGTCCTCGGCCACGAAGCGGTGGGGACGGTGGTCGAGACCGGCGCGGCCGTGGCGGGCCTCAAGGAGGGCGACCGCGTGCTGGTGCCCGCGATCACCTCGTGCGGCCGCTGCGCGCCCTGCAAGCACGGGATGGCCGCCCACTGCGAGGCGGTCGGCGGGATCGGCTGGATCTTCGGCCACCTCATCGACGGGGTGCAGGCGGAGTACGCGCGCGTGCCCTACGCGGAGACCTCGGTGCACGTCCTGCCGGAAGGCGCCTCCGACGAGCAGGTGCTCTTCCTCTCCGACATCCTGCCGACGGGCTACGAGATCGGCGTCCAGAACGGCGGGGTCGGACCCGGCGACACGGTCGCGGTCGTGGGAGCGGGCCCCGTCGGCCTCGCCACGATGATGACCGGCGCGATCGCCGGCGCGAGCCGGATCATCGCGGTCGACCTCGCGGCATCGCGGCTCAAGCACGCCGAGGCCTTCGGGGCGACGCACACCGTGCTGGGCGGCGAGGGAGCGGAGGAGCGGATCGACGAGATCACCGGCGGCGAGGGCGTCGACGTCGCGATCGAGGCGGTCGGCATCCCCGCCACGTTCGATCTCTGCACGCGGATCGTGAAGCCGGGCGGCACCGTCGCCAACATCGGGGTGCACGGCGCGCCGACCACGCTGCACCTCGAGGACCTCTGGATCAAGAACATCACGATCACGACCGGCCTCGTGAGCGGCTCCACCGTCCCGACGCTCCTGCAGCTCGTGCGCGACGGCCGCATCGCGCCCGAGAAGCTCGGCACGCACCGCTTCGCGCTCGGCGACATCATGGACGCCTACGACGTCTTCGCCGCCGCGGACGAGAACGACGCGCTGAAGGTGGTGCTCACGAGCTAGGGCGCGCGGCGCACCCGGGGCAGCGGGCAGCCGCGGAAGGCGGGGCCGCCCGGTACCCTGTGCCCACAGCGAAATCAGGGGGGCTCGCGGAGGCGGGCTGAGATAGCGCCCAATCACCCGGCGCTGACCCTTCGAACCTGTGGGGTAATGCCCGCGGAGGGAGCGATGCAGACCGATCTCGAGGCTCCCGGCACGGAGCCTCGTCTTGCGAGTGGGGACGACGGCGTCACGGTGGAGGCCGTGTCGCGGCGGTTCGGCGCGGTGCACGCGCTGGACGGCGTGTCGCTGCAGGCGCGAGCGCACGAGATCGTGGCGGTGGTGGGGCCGAGCGGGTGCGGGAAGTCGACGCTGCTCGAGCTGGTGTGCGGGCTGCAGGCGCCCGACGCCGGGCGCGTGTCCGCCCCGCCCGCGGTGCTGATGCCCCAGCGCGACGGGCTGCTGCCGTGGCTCTCGGCGCTCGACAACGCCGCGCTGGCGCGGCGGGTGGCGGGCGATTCGCGCGCGGCGGCGCGGGCCGCGGCGCACGAGCACTTCGCGGCGTTCGGCCTCGAGGGCTTCGAGCGGGCGCGGCCGGCGGCGCTGTCGGGCGGGATGCGCCAGCGCGTCGCGTTCCTGCGCACGCTGCTGGCGGGCCGGCCCGTGCTGTGCCTCGACGAGCCGTTCGGCGCGCTCGACGCGCTGACGCGCGTGCAGATGCAGCAGTGGCTGGCCGGCGCGCTGCAGCGCGAGCCCCGGACGGTGCTGCTGGTGACCCACGACGTCGAGGAGGCGGCCCTGCTGGCGGACCGGATCGTGCTGCTCTCGGCGCGCCCCGGGCGGGTGGTGGCCACGCTCGAGGTCCCCCTCCCCCGCCCGCGGCAGCGGACGGACCTCCAGGTCGTCGAGCTGCGCGAGCGGGCGCTCGAGGCGCTCGGGGCGGTCGCGCCCGCGGCCGCGCACACGCCGCCGGACGGGCGGGCCTGAGCCCGATGCCCGCCGCCGCCCTCGTCCTCGCCGCGCTCGCCGCCTGGGAGGCGATCGTCCGCCTCGGGGTGGTCGACCAGCTGCTGCTCCCCGCCCCCACCCAGGTGCTCGACGCGCTGTGGACGGACCGCGCGCTGCTCGGCGAGGACCTCGCGGTGACGCTCTCCGAGGTGCTGCTGGGCCTGGCGGTGGCGATCGCGGTCGGCGCCGCGCTGGCGATCGGCATGCACCTCTCCAGCCTCATGCGCAAGACGCTGCGCCCGCTGGTGATCGGCTCCCAGGCGGTGCCGGTCCCCGTCATCGCGCCGCTCTTCATCCTCGTGCTCGGCTTCGGGCTCGTGCCGAAGGTGCTGATGGTGGCGCTGGTGTGCTTCTTCCCCGTCACGATCAACCTCTACGACGGGCTGCGCGACGTGGACCCCGACGCGCGCAAGCTCCTGCGCTCGCTGGACGCGACGCGCTGGCAGGCCTTCCGGCTGCTGGAGGCCCCGTCGGCGCTGCCGGCCACCTTCACCGGCATCAAGATCGCCGCCGCCGTCGCCGTCATCGGCGCGGTGTTCGCGGAGTGGGCCGGCGCCGACCAGGGGCTCGGCCACGCGCTGCTGACCGCCAACGGCCAGCTCGAGACCGCGCGCGCGTTCGCCGCGACGCTGCTGCTGTTCCTCCTCGCCGTCGCGCTCTACGGCGCGTTCGCCGCGCTCGAGCGCCGCGTCGTCGACTGGACCCCTCGCTCCGAACCCGCTGGAGGACCATGACCCGCATCCGTTCCCTCGCCGTCGTGCTCGCGATCCTGCTCGCCGGAGCCGCGCTCGCCGGCTGCGGCGAGAAGTCAGAGCCCGCGGCGGGGACGTCGAAGGGCGACCTCCAGCCGTTCACGGTGATCCTCGACTACTTCCCGAACGCGGACCACGCCGGCATCTACGCCGCGCAGGCCGCCGGCGAGTACCAGAAGGCCGGCCTCGACGTGAAGATCCAGGCCCCGCCGGACCCCGCCGCGCCCCTGCGGCTGCTGCAGGCGGGGCGGGCCGACCTCGCGATCTCCTACGAGCCCGAGCTGATGCTCGCGCGCGACAAGGGCGCGGACCTCGTGTCGGTCGGCGCGCTCGTGCAGAAGCCGCTCACGTCGGTGATGGCGATCGCCGGCTCCGGCGTGCGGCGCGTGCAGGACCTCAAGGGCAAGCGCGTCGGCACGGCCGGCATCCCGTACCAGAGCGCCTACCTGAAGACGATCCTCCAGAAGGCCGGCGTGGACCCCGCGTCCGTGAAGGAGACCAACGTCGGGTTCAACCTCGTCCCCGCAATGCTCAGCCGCAAGGTGGACGCGACGCTCGGCGCCTTCTGGAACTACGAGGGCGTCGACCTCGAGCAGCGCCGCAAGCGGCCGACGATCATGCGCATGGAGAAGCTCGGCGTGCCCACCTACGCCGAGCTCGTGCTCGTCACCCGCCGGCAGCAGCTCGACGAGCAGGGCGCCTCGAAGGTCCGCCGCTTCCTCCAGGCCACGGCGCGCGGCCAGCAACAGCTCCAGCGCGACCCGAACGCGGGCATCGACGCGCTGCTGAAGGCCAACCCCGACCTCGAGCGCAAGCTGCAGGCCGCCGCGGTGAAGGCGACGCTGCCGGTGTTCCTGCCCGGGGACGACAAGCCGTTCGGCTGGCAGGACCCCGCCGAGTGGCGCGCCTACAGCGAGTGGATGTCGGCCAACAAGCTGCTCACGCGGCCGCAGAACGGGGCGCGGGCGCTGACCAACGAGTTCCTGCCGGGCGAGGGGCTGGATCCGGGCGTCTCCGACTCGCCGGGATCCTCGTACTGAGCGGACGCGAGGGCAGCTGCCCCGTCGCCGCCGCGGCGCGCAGGTGGATGGCCGCCAGCCCGCGCCACTCCCCGTAGGCGTCGAAGAAGCCGCGCACCTCGGCCTCGTCCGCGCGGGCGCGCGGATTGCCGGTCGTCAGCCGCCCGACGAGCTTGAGGAAGCCGAGGTCGCCGGCGGGGACCTTGTCATAGCGGCCCTGGCCGAAGAGCGCGAGCACCTCGAGCGTCCACGGGCCGACGTTCGGGATCGCCCGCAGCCGGCGCCAGCCGGCCTGGTGGTCCGGGGCGTCGAGGTCGACCCGGCCGGAGGCGACCTCGCGGGCCGCGGCCCGGAGGGCGAGCGCCCGGCGCGCGGCGAGGTCGCAGGCCTCGAGCCGCGCCGGCGCGATCGCCGCCACGGCCGCGGGCGCGGGCGCGTCGCGCATCCCGGTGTCCGGGCAGCGCGGCCCGAGGAGCGCGATCAGGCGGCGCTGGATCGCCACCGCGCGCTCGAACTCGATCAGCTGCTCGGTGACCGCCCACGCGAGCGCGACCCACGGCTCGGGATGGCGCGCGACACGGAGCCGCGGCTGCGCGCGCACCGAGCGACCGATCACGCGGTCGTCGCGGAAGCGCTCGTAGAACGGGCGCAGGTCGTCGTCGACGCCGGTGGCGAAGCGCATGCGCGCGATCGCGGCACGGGCGGCGTCGGCCGTCCCGGCGCGGGCGGCGAACAGGACGCGGTCGGCGGCAGGCTGCACCACGCCCACGAAGGCGGGCTGCCCGCCCGGATGCAGCCAGCGCTGCAGCGCCGACCCCCGGCGACGCGTCAGGCCGTCCGGCGAGCCCCCGCGGCGCAGGCGGAACGGCCACGGCGGGTGCACCTCTTCGCGCACCTCGACCGGTCCCCGGGGGATCCCGGGACGGGAGGCGCCCTGCGCAGGGCGGCGCCCGGTGCGTTCGCTCAATCTCGCCTGATCAGGTGGACGTCGACCAGGAAGGAGTTGCTGGCGACGATCTCGCCCAGCGGGCCCCGGCCCTTGCGCCTGCGCCGCAGCGGCGAGCGCGCGCGCCGGCGATGCACGGCCGCCACCGTGGCGGCCCCGGCGACGAAGCCGGTCGCGGCCAGGGCGGCCGCCTGGCGGGCGGGCACCATCGAAGGCCGCGCCACCTCGACCGCGCGCCCGTTGTCAGCCACCACGGGCACGCCGTCGACGATCTCGACGAGCTCCTCCTCGCCCTCGACGTGGGGGACGTCTTCGCTCACGGACCCGACAGCATGACGGACCGGCCCGACAAGAGGCGGCCCGATCCCGCTCTCAGCCCGGATCCACCGATGTTCCGTGGATGCCTCGGCGCCGTGAGCCGAGCCAGGGTCGGTCGGCCGCGCATCCATGTGGTGGACCACCTGGGTCGCGGCCGATCGGCACTGGCGAACGGTCACGACGGCGAGGCGCCGCGGGTATCGGTGGGTCCGGGCTCAGCGCGCGCGCTTGTCCTGCGGCGTCGTCCGGAACACCCGGTCCCAGTACGGCGCGCTCACGCCGAAGCCCGCCTCCTCGTCCTGGAAGTGATGGCGCATGTGCAGCTCGCGCAGGCGCCTGCCCGTCCAGCTCTTCGGACGATGGTGGTGGACGTGGTAATGGATCATGTCGTAGGCGAGGTAGCCGCTCAGGAAGCCCGCCCCGAACGCCGTCGCGGCGCTCGCGCCCAGCACGACGTAGAAGACGCCGTAGAAGGCGATCGCCAGCGGGATGCTGGCCGACGGCGGCATCACGAGGCGCATCGGGTCGTTCGGGTGGTCGTGATGGACCCCGTGGATCATCCAGTGCAGGCGCGCGCCGATGCCGTCCTCCGGCTCGTAGTGGAAGACGACACGGTGCAGCCAGTACTCGGTGAGCGTCCATACGGCGTAACCGCCGACCGCGTACGCGAGCGCCTCCACGATCCCCAGCCGGCCGGCGCCGGTTACGAACAACACCGCGATGACCGGGACGTAGATCAGGACGGGGACGGCGGGATGGACGCGCGTCAGGCGGTCCAGCCACGGACGGTCGAACATGGGCGGCGAGGCCTTGAGCTGGTCGGTACGGCTGCTCATCCTGCGAACCCTACCTGTTAGGGCACCCGAATAGAAAGGGGAAAAACCCCTCTTGGATGGTGGGGTCAGCCGCCCGGAGCGTCCGCCCCGGAGAGCCCGCGCTCGTAGACGCGGTAGCGGCGCACGACGCGCCCGCCCATCGCCTCCATCGCCCGGTTCATGTTGCGGTTGCTCTCGAGGATCCAGCCCATCTCGCCCCACTTCTGCGGCCGGCGGCTCGCGACGTCGAAGTGCTCGACGTAGAGGGCCGCCGCGACGCCCGTGTGCTGGTAGGCGGGCGCGACGCCGAGGAAGCCCACCCGCACGCGGTCCATGATCCGCTTGCGGCGCAGGAAGTGCCACCAGCCGAACGGCAGCAGCCGGCCGTTCATGCGCTTGAGGACCTGGTTGATGTCGGGCACGGTGATCGCCACCGCGGCGGTCTCCCCCTCGGCGGTCTCGGCGATCATGAACCAGTTGGCGTCGAAGACCAGCTGCATCTCCTGCGCGTAGTAGTCGAGGTCGGCCTTCGAGTAGGGCACGAAGCCCCAGTTCTCGGACCACGCGGCGTTGTAGACCTCGGCGAAGCGGTCCAGGTCCGCGCGCAGCGTGCGACGGCTCATCTTGCGGATCGAGATCCCGTGCCGCGGCCCGAGCTGCTCGGCGAGCTTGAAGATGATCGGCAGCATCCGCTCGCGGTCGGCGATCTGCAGCTCCCACATGAGCAGGTCGACGGACTTCTCGAGACCGGCGTCCGCGCAGCGGCGCTCGTAGTACGGCGGGTGCCACGGCTGCTTGATCATCGGCTCGCGGTCGAAGCCCTCGAGCATCACGCCGCTCTCGTCGTTCATCGTGAAGTCCATCGGGCCGACCATGCGGTCGCGGCCGCGGTGGCGCAACCAGCCGGCGGCGGCGTCCAGCAGCGGCGGCAGGATGTCGGGGTCGTCCTCGAGCTCGAGGAACCCGAACATGCCCCAGCGGTTGCCGTGGTAGGCGTTGAAGGCGTCGTCGATCTGCGCGCTCAGGCGCCCCACGACCCGCCCGTCGCGCCACGCCAGCAGCAGCTGCGCGTCGCCGTGGGTGAAGAACGCGTTCTGCCGGCGGCTCAGGAAGAGACGCCGCTCGAGGCGCAGGGGAGGCACCCAGACCGGCGAAGTAGAGTGGAGCCGAAAGGGGAGCTCGATGAACTCCCGGAGGTCCCGCCGAGAGGCGACGGGGCGCACGTCCACCGACATCGAGGTCCAATCTATATGGCGACAGCGATCGACGTCTTCGAGAAGGTCCGTGGCCACGAGCGTGCCGAGCAGCTGCGCGCGGCGCGCGAGGCCGACCTCCTGCCCTACTTCCGCCCGCTGTCCTCGGCCGCCGGTCCGGTGGTCGAGATGGAGGGCGCCGAGCGCGTCATGCTCGGCTCCAACAACTACCTCGGGCTCACGGGCGACGAGCGCGTGATGCAGGGCGCCCGCGACGCGCTCGAGCAGTACGGCACCGGGCTGACCGGCTCGCGCCTCCTCAACGGCACGACCGAGCTGCACCTCCAGCTCGAGGCCGAGCTGGCGGAGTGGATGGGGACCGAGGAGGTCATCGTCTTCACCACGGGCCACCAGGCCAACGTCGGCACGCTCGGCACGCTGCTGAGCCCCGGCGACACCGTGATCGCCGACTCGGCCGACCACGCCTCGATCCTCGACGGCTGCCTGCTCTCGCGCGCGAAGCTGCGCCCGTTCCGCCACGGCCGCCTCGACAAGCTCGAGAAGATGCTCGAGCGCGCCGCGGACGACGGCGGCGGGGTGCTCGTGGTCGTGGAGGGCATCTACTCGATGGAGGGCGACGTCGGCGCCCTGCCCCAGATCGCCGAGCTGTGCCGCGCCTACGGCGCGCGCCTGATGGTCGACGAGGCCCACAGCGCCGGCGTGCTCGGCGCACGCGGCACCGGCGCCTCCGAGCTGCTCGGGGTCGAGGATCGCGTCGACCTGCGGATGGGCACCTTCTCCAAGAGCCTCGCGTCCTGCGGCGGCTTCATCGCGAGCTCGCACGAGGTCGTCGACTTCCTGCGCGTGCAGTCGCGCGCCTACATGTTCACCGCGGCGGGGGTCCCGGCCGCGACGGGCGCGGCGCTCGCGGCGCTGCGGATCGTCCGCTCCGAGGAGGGCCCGCAGCTGTTCGCCCGCGTGCTCGAGAACGCGCGCTACCTGAACCGGGGGCTGCACGACCTCGGCTACAAGGTGGTCGAGCCGCTGGCGCTGCCGGACGGCAGCACGGTCATCACGCCGATCGTGCCCGTGCTGGTCGGCGACGACTGGAAGGCCGTCCTGCTGTGGCGGGCGCTCTACGACGCGGGGGTCTACGTCAACGTCGCCTTGCACCCGGCGGTCGCGCCGGGCGGCGCGCTGCTGCGCACGAGCGTCATGGCGACCCACGACCGCCAGGTGCTCGACCGCGCGCTCGCATCGTTCGAACGCGTCAAGTCCGCGTTCGAGTCAGAGCACGGACCGCTGCCCTCCCCCGCCGCGTAAGCGGCGCCGCTCCTTACTCCGGCATAGCAGAAATCGCGCTGGCTCGGGCCTCCGGTCACCTATGTGCTGATCTCCTTCCGACGCCCAAGAAAACAGGCGGTCTTTGCGAATGGCGAGGGAGGTTGAGGGTTGCCGCGTCGCTCGGGAACTGTCTAGCCTGCCGGACGGCCTGAGTGCAGCACGCGCTGGTCGGGGTGTGAGGGATCCGTAGAAGGACGCGTCATGAGGCAACCGGTCGGGGAAACCGGTGAAGAGGGATCTGCCTCCGCGTCCTCGCCCCAGCGTGCGTGCATCTGCCGACGGAGATGACAACGCACGAACGATGCCTGCGACGGGCGGGCAGCGGGGAGGTTCACATTCAATGGAGGCGACAGCGACAGCCCCTGCGCCACAGCACATGCGCGCGTTGGAGCGGGCCAACCGGGTCCGGCTGGCGCGTGCGGAACTGAAGCGCCAGGTGGCGGAGCAGGACACCTCCGCGGCGGACGTGGTCCTGGAGTGCCCGTGGGAGGCGGAGAGCATGACGATCTCCGACCTGCTCATGAGCCAGCATCGCTGGGGCCACACTCGCTGCCGCCGGTTCCTCGCCTCGATCCCCATGTCGGAGACCAAGACCATCGGATCGATGACCGACCGGCAGCGTCAGGCGCTCGCCGGCCGGCTGAACGGCGCTCCGGCGTCGGTCGACGGCTTCGCCGTCGGCGGCTACCTCGCGGTGAGGGGCTAGCCCGCCCTCCCAGGCGCCTCGCGCCGACGGCCGGCTGGGCTCGCGCTCAGCCGGCGGCCGGCGCGCCGAACCCAGGGCCGCGCGTGGCGATCTCGACGATGTGGCCGTCGGGGTCGCGCACGTAGATCGAGCGGAACGAGCCGCGGTCGAACACGTCGGTGCACTCGACGCCCTGGCCGCGGAGGTAGTCGCGCCAGGCCTCCTGCTCGTCGGCGCTGTCCACCGTCAGCGCGAAGTGATGGGTCGACCCGACGCCCACGACGCCCTCGGGCAGCTCCGGGTACTGCATGAAGGACACGAGCGAGCCGGGGGCGGCGTCGACGTCCCCGAACCACACGTGGCGACTCTGGGGGTCGTCGTCGCTGGGGCCGTCGTGCACCACCGCGAGCCCCAGGAGGTCGCGGTAGAACGCGATCGTGCGGTCCAGGTCGCGGCAGATCGCCGTGACGTGGTGCAAACCTCGCAGCTGCATGCGCTTCTGAGCGCTCACGGCCCGGCAGCCTAGAAGGTCGTCGGATCGGAGGCCCGCCCGCAACGCGCGCCCTGACGGCTGAGCCTCCCCCTCGCGCGCGCGATTGACCGCGGACCCGCGCAGGACGACAATCGTCCGGCTGGGATCTGCCCCCGCTGTGAAGGAGGAGTCATGGCCTGGAAGCTCGAGGGCACCTACTTCGAGACCTGCTCGTGCGAGGTCGTCTGTCCGTGCACCGCGTCGCTGGCGCTCGGCGCCGACTACGACCGCTGCAACGTCACGCTCGTCTTCCACGTCGTCGACGGCGACGTGGAGGGCACCGACGTGAGCGGGCTCACTGTCGCCGCTGTCGCCGACACGCCGAAGGTGATGAGCGACGGGAACTGGCGGCTCGGCGTGTTCATCGACGGCGCGGCGTCCGACGAGCAGGCCGCGAAGCTCGGCGCGGTGTTCGGCGGTCAGCTCGGCGGGCCGATGGCCGCCCTCGCGCCGCTCGTGTCCGAGAACCTCGGCGTGGAGCGCGTGCCCATCGAGGTCCGCGAGGAGGGCCTCCGGCACAGCGTCAGGATCGGCGACGCGGTCGACTTCGAGGTCGAGGACGTCGTCTCGTTCGGGGTCGAGACCGGCGAGCCGGCGCGGCTATCCGGAATCTTCCACCCGGCGGGCTCGGAGCTGACGATCTCGAAGGCGACACGGTCGAGCATCGATGCCTTCGGCATCGCTTACGAGGGCAAGTCCGGCTTCTCGAACTCGGCCTTCTCGTGGGCGGCCTGACGTGAGCACGGTCACCTCAGGGCCCGCGCTGCGGGACGGCGGCGCGGGACTCCGGCCGGCGTTCGCCGCCGCCCGCGCGCGCCTCGGCCTGATCGCCGTGCTCTTCGCGCTCGCGGCGGTGGCCTGGTGGTGGACCGCCGATCGCATGCGCGGGATGGACGACGGCCCGGGCACCGACCTCGGGGCGCTCGGCTGGTTCCTCGGCGTGTGGGTGGTGATGATGGCCGCGATGATGTTCCCCTCGGTCTCGCCGACGGTCGCCCTCTACGCCCGCCTGGCCCGGCGGGGCTCGCGGCTCGGGCCGTACGTGTTCGCGGCCGGCTACCTGGTGACCTGGACGGCGGCCGGCCTCGCCGCCTACGGCGCGTTCAAGCTCGGGGACGCCCTGCTCGGCGGCGACCTGGCCTGGGACGGCGCCGGGCGCTGGCTGGCCGGCGGCATCCTCATCCTCGCCGCGGCCTACGAGCTCACACCGTGGAAGGACGTCTGCCTGAGCAAGTGCCGCAGCCCGCTGGGCTTCCTGATGAGCGCGTGGCGCGACGGGACCTGGGGAGCGTTCGACATGGGCACCCGGCACGGCGCGTGGTGCGTCGGCTGCTGCTGGGCCCTGATGGCGTCGCTGTTCGCGCTCGGCGTGATGAGCCTCGCCTGGATGGCATTCGTGGCCGCGCTGATCGCGCTGGAGAAGACCTTGCCGTTCGGCCGGGTCGTCACCTACGCGACCGCGGGCCTGCTCCTCGTGCTGGGCCTCGCGCTGCTCGCGGCCCCCGATGCCGTCCCGGGCCTGATGGTCCCCTCCGACGGCGGCGCCGCGATGGACGGCGGCATGCCGATGCGCTGACGCAGGCGCCTCCGCGCTGGGACGTCGGCCGGTTTCCCGCCCCGAGTCCGCGGGCGGATGCAGCGCCCCGCGGTGGGAGACCGCTCGATCAGGCGGCTGCGGAGGGCTTGATGCGCAGCGCGCGAAGGGCGCGGTCGGCGAGATCGTCGCCCCGGTCGCCGCCCAGCCAGGCGGCTGAGACGACCCGGACCGCGGGCCCGGCGGCGAACTCGGCATGCAGCTCGGCCTCGAGGCGGCGCACCATCGCCTCGTCGGCGTTCGGCGCGAGCAGCGCCAGGCGACGTCCGCTGTCGCGATAGACGGTGGCGCCGCCCGCGACGGCCGCCCGGCGAGCGCCGGCAGCGGCGGCCAGGATCATCCGATCGCCGGCGACATAGCCCTCCTCGCGGTTGACGCGCCCGAGGCCTTGGATCTCGGCCATCACCACGGCGGGCGGCTGTTCGGGGCTAGCCTCGGCGCAGGCGGCCGCGACCGCCTCGTGGAACGCGCGGTGGCCCTCGAGCATCGTCAGGCCGTCGACGACCGGCGACGGACCCTCGCCACGCGGCGAGGCATGGCCATGGGGAGGGGGCAGCGGGAAGAGGGCAGCCGCCGCGTCGGCGGCGGGCGCGGTGAGGGCACCCGAGCGGCCCACCTCCTCGATGAAGAGCTGGGTGATCTCGGGGTCGAACTGGCGCCCGGACTCCTCGATCACGGTGGCGAGCGCGTCCGCTGGGGGCAGGCGCGGTCGGTACGGCCGGTCGTGGGTCATCGCGACGTACGCGTCGGCCACCGCCAGCACGCGGGCCAGGCGGGGGATGTGATCGCCCTCGAGCCCGGCCGGGTATCCACGCCCGTCGTAGCGCTCATGGTGGTAGAGCACCGCGAGCGCCGCCTCGTGCAACGCGGGCAGCCGGCCGACGATGTCGAAGCCGATCCGCGGGTGCAGCTCGATCACCGCGCGCTCCTCGGGGGTCAGCGGTCCGGGCTTGAACAGCAGGCCGTCGGTGATGGCGAGGTTCCCGACGTCGCGCAGCATGGCGGCCGCCACGAGGGACTCTTGCTCGGCCGGATCGAGCTCCAGCCGGTCGGCGAGGGCGCGGACGTGGGCGACCACCTGGCCGGCAGAGCTCTGCAGCTGCGGATCGCGAGCCTGGGTGGCGTCGGCCAGCATGCGCACAGCCGCTCTGCGTGACTCGCCCGCCTCATGATGCAGGCGGTCGCTGTGCAGCGTGGCACCGGCGTGGTCGCCGAGGGCGAGCAACAGGTCGTCGTCCAGCTCGGCGAATCCGCCGTCGCGGTTGGCGCAGATCACGATTCCCTGGAAGCGGTCGTGCAAGTAGACGGGGATGGCCACCATGCAGTCGATCTCGCGGTCTGCGTCGGTGGGCTCCGCCTCAGGAGTCTTCGGCTCGTCCTCGCGGATGATCTCGTCGCGCGCCAGCACCTCGCGGGCGAAGCGCTGCGCGACGACGCTGTCGGCCGGATCGCTCTCGAAGCCCTGCGCCCGCAGCACGTCGAGCTCGCCGTCGCCGTCCGCGTCGTGACGGGAGAGCAGCAGCCCCCGGTCGCCCTCGACGAGCTCGATCGCCGTGCGCAGGATGAGGTCCTTCACGTCGTGATCCTCGCGCTCCGCGACCTGACGCTGGTGTGCTCGGTGCAGCTGGCTCCGCAGCTCCTGGTTGAACTCGCGCTCGGCTCGCCGCGATCGCTGCAGGCGCCCCAGCAGCTCCCGCGCCTGTCCGAGAGCCTCCTCGCGACGGCGCAGCTCGACCTCCAGCCGGCGCTTGGCCGCGTCGCGCTCCTCCACGAGCCCCTGCAGCCCGGCACGCGCCTGCGCGCCGCTCGCCCGCTCGGCCCACCAGACCCAGACGGCCGCGATCGCTGCACCCGCGGCGGCGATGATCAGGAGAAGTGCCGCGTAGCTCACTCCGGCGACCGCGGCGGCCACCAGGGCGAGGGCGGCCGCGAGGAGGATCCCCGCCGCCAGTGCAGGGTGAGTGGTGTCGCCCCATCGGCGCGTGCTCCGAGCCATCCGTATGGGCTTGGGCTACCCGTGCCGCCGCCCATCCCACGCATGAGCTCATACGTGATGTCCGTATCGGTGAGGGAGCAGCGCGTCGGTCCGGGATCCAAGCGCCGCGGGCTGCAGGCGCCGGAGCCGGCGGGATTCATTCGATGCGGGTGATGCGCAGCGGCCCCGCGTACCGGATGGTTCGAGTTGGAATAGGAGCGTCTTTGCGGGACGGCATAACGAGCGGACATGTGCGAGTGGGAGACCCAGCAGACCAATCCACGGCCGTACAGGCCTGCCGAGAGGGGGCGCGCCGTCCGGCGCGGACGAACGCGGCCATGAGCCGCCTCTCGGACCTTGTGGCCCCGGCGACCGACCCCGCCAGCGGCTGGGATACACGCCTGTGGCGGCTATGGGCGCTCTACACCGCCCTGGCCTACACGGTCATCCTGGGCCTGACGAGCCTCGGGCTCGACGTCACCCAGGTTGCTCTCGACGACCGGTTCGCCGGGGCGCTGTTGATGGCCACGTTCGGCGCGGTACTCGGTGGCATCTCGTGACTGGCGCAGGCGCCGACGGCGAGCCGACGCAGCAGGCAGGGAACACGCGACTGTCGGTCGTGCTGGCGGCGGCGATGTTCGTGCTCGTCGTCGACACGTCGTTGATGAACGTGTCGATCTCGGCGGTGGTCAAGGATCTCGACACGACGGTCAGCTCTGTCCAGAGCGCGATCGCGCTCGAGGCCCTGGTCTCCGCGGCGTTCATCTTGATCAGCAGCAAGGTCGGCGACCTCGTCGGACGCAAGCGGGCCTATGTGGCGGGGCTGTTGGCGTATGCGATCGGCGCGCTGGCGATGACCGTGGCGCAGAGCCTGACGGCGATCATCGTCTTCTGGGCGCTCATCGGCGGCCTCGGCGCCTCGCTCCTGCTGCCGGCGATGCAATCCCTGATCCATGGCAACTTCGAGGGAGCGGCACAGAAGAAGACCTATGCGCTCATCGGAGCAGCAGCCGCGATCGCCGCCGCGGTCGGGCCGCTGCTCGGAGGGTTCGTCACCACCTACCTGTCCTGGCGTGTCGGCTTTCTGTTCGAGGCCGTCGTCATCGCGGTCGTGCTGTCGCAGATCGGGCTCCTCAAGGACGTCCCGTACACGGGAGCGCGGCAGGTCGACACGATCGGCGCGGTCCTGTCCGTCGTCGGGATGGGCGGCGTGGTGCTGGGCATCCTGGTGTGGCAGGAGGGCGGCGACTACGTCGTGCTGCTGATCGCGATCGGCGCGCTCGCGCTGTGGGCGCTCGCCCGCTGGCTCGAGCGGCGCCATCGCGAGGGGAAGGTGACGCTGCTCGATCCCGACCTGTTCCGGCTGCCGCACTTCAGGATCGGGATCTCCGGGCAGACGCTGCAGAACATCACGCTGGGCGGGGCGATGATCGCGCTGCCGATCTTCCTGCAGATCAAGCTCGAATACGACGCTCTGCAGACAGGCCTGGCGATCGCCCCACTCTCACTGACCATGTTCGCCGTCGCGATCCTCGCCGGACGAAAATCCGGCGGCGCGCGCCCCGCCAAGGTCATCCGGAACGGCTTCGCGCTGAGCACGCTGGGCATCGCGCTGATCATCCCGATCGTGCCCCGGGCGGACTCCGGCTGGTACCTCCTCATCCCGCTGGTGATCGCGGGCGCGGGGCTCGGCCTGCTGGTGTCCCAGCTCAACAACTACACGCTCGCCCCGATCGATGACGAGCGCATCAGCGAGGCGGCCGGGGTGAACTCGGCGGCGGGGTCCTTCGGGCTGTCGTTCGGCCTGGCGGTGGCCGGCGGCATCCTGCTCGCGACCCTCGCCCTCGCGTTCACCAACCTGACCAACGCGAGCCCCGTGATCCCCTCCTCCCAACAGCAGCAGATCGCGCAGACGCTGGAGGACGACGCGCAGGTCGTGAGCAACACGCAGCTCGACGAACTGCTCGCCGACGAGCCCCCGGCCGTCCGGGAGGAGATCCTCAGCATCAACACCGAGGCGACGAACCTCGCCCTTCAGGTGGCGCTGCTCGTGCCGATCCTCGCCGGCCTCCTCGGGTTGTTCAACTCGCTCCGCATGATGCGCCTACCGGACGTGGAGCCCCAGGCCTCCGCCGAAGCAGCGGCTCTGGCCTGACCGAGCTCCCTCGGCACTGCGGCTCAGCGCGGCAGCCGCGGAGCGATGATGCGGTACGCCTTGAGCCCCAGCCCGAGCCGCTCGCGGTCCTCGGACTGCATCGGGTCGAGGCTGCAGAGCTCCTTCACGCGCTCGAGGCGGTAGGCGACCGTGTGGCGGTGGGCGTAGATCGCCGCGGCGGTGGCGTTCATGTTGCAGTTCTGCTCGAAGTAGGCCTCGAGCGTCCCGACGAGGTCGGTGGAGTACTGGTCGTCGTACTTGACGATCGGCGCGACCGTGTCCTCGTAGAACGAGCGGACCTCCTCGGGGTGCGAGGCCAGCACCCGGAAGAGCAGCCGGTAGGTGCCGGTGCCGATGTCCTCCGCGATCGGGACGTCGGAGCGCCGCAGCACGTCGAGCACGAGCTCGGCCTCCTGGATCGCCCGGCCGAGCTCGGCGGGGTCCGAGTAGAAGCTCGACAGCCCGACCGTGCCGTGGCGCTGCAGCCGCGCGGCGAGCTTGCGCGCCGCCGCGAGCGTCGCCTCGGCCGCGCCGCGGTCGCCCTCGCCCGCGGCGGCCGGCAGCAGGGCGTAGACGCGCGGCGCCACGCGCGACCCGCCGGGCGTCGGGGGGGCGTCCATGTGCTGGGCGAGCGCGCCCTGGTACTCGCCGCCGATGGTCGCCACCACGTGGCGCGGCCGGTCGCTCGTCAGCTCCGCGCACAGCACCACCGCGCCGCGCGAGAGGTCGCAGCCGAGCCGCGAGGCGCGGCGCGCGATCTCGGGCCCGTCGAGCTCCGGCCGCGAGCGGAGGTCCTCGAGGAACGAGCCGCGCAGGTTCTGCTCGACCTCCTCCTTGGCCTCCTCGACGGCCACCTCGGTCAGCGAGGCCACCGCGGCCAGGTGCAGGAACTCGGTCGCCTCGGGCCGCGCCTCGGCGGGCCCGAGCAGCAGCACGCCGCCGATGACCTCGTCGCCCGAGGCGATCGCCACCTCGGCGAGCACGCCCGGCGGCACCGGCGCCGGGCGGTCCTTGATCCGCTCGGCGACGTAGCGCCGCAGCGCCACCGGGTCGGCGCCCGCGCCGCGCGAGGCGGCCACGGCGCCGAGCCGGGGGATCACGATGGCGACGGCGCCGCCCGCCGCCCCCGCCGCCAGCTCGGCCACCTGCTCGAGGCCGTCGCCACCGAGCACGGCGTCGACCATCTGGAGGTGGACCGAGCGCAGCCGCTCGACGAGCGAGCCGGGGTCAGGGCGGGGTTCGAGGGAGTGGGCTTCCGTCACGTGTGCGGCCTCGTTGGAGAGCAGGCGCGACGGGGCGGCCCTGCGGCCGCCCCGTCGCCGTCCGTGGTGCGCGCGTCCCCGCTACGCGGTGGCCGAGGCCGCCACGTCGGGATGCGCCTGGAGCGTCTCCTCGCCGGACTCGCCGGTCCGGATCCGGAACGCCTCCTCGACCGGCATGACGAACACCTTGCCGTCGCCGATCGAGCCGGTACGGGCGTGCTTGAGGACCGTGTCGACCACCGTCTGCACGTCATGGGAGGCGACCACGCACTCGAGCTTGACCTTCGGCCGCAGGTAGTTGGTCACCTCGGCGCCCCGGTAGCGCTCGGTGATGCCCTTCTGCCGTCCCGAGCCCTTGACCTCGGAGATGCTCAGCGAAGGGAAGCCCTTGCTCAACAGCTCCATGCGGATCGGTTCGAACGCCTCGTGCCGGATGAACGCTTCGACCTTCTTCACGCGGTGACCTCCTTCGACGTCGCGACCGGCGTCGGAGCTCCCGCCGGCTCAGCCGGAGACGCGTAGCCGACAAGCTCGGGCGCTGGGATGAACTGCTCGGGATACCCGTACATCCCATGCTCGGACATGTCCAGGCCGGCTTCCTCCTCCTCGGTGGTCACGCGGAGGCCGTAGGTCTTCTTGATGACCCAGAACGTCGCGTAGGAGAACGTGAACACGAACGCGAAGGCCGCGAGCACGCCCAGCGCCTGGGCGCCGAGCTGGCTGAACGAGCCCGAGTAGACGAGCCCGGCATCGCCGACGCCGTTGTACTCGGCGAGGCGCGGCGCGGTGAACAGGCCGCACGCCAGCGTGCCCCAGATGCCCGCCAGGCCGTGCGCGGAGAGCGCGCCCGACCGGGTCGTCGATCTTCTTGTCGATGGCGAGCACGCCGAGCACCACGATCACGCCCGCCACGCCGCCGATGATCGGCGCCGCCCACAGCTCGACGTAGCCCGAGGGAGCCGTGATGGCGACCAGCGCGGCGATGGCGCCGTTGCCGGCCATGCCGATGTCGATCTTCTTCGCCTTCCAGTACATCGTCGCGACGGCGGTCAGCACGCCCGCGGCGGCGGCCAGGTTGGTGACCATCGCGATCTCGGCGAAGCGGCCGTCGAGCGCATTGAGGGTGGAGCCGGGGTTGAACCCGAACCAGCCCAGCCACAGGATGAGCACGCCGAGGCCGAACAGCGGCATCGAGTGCCCGGGGATCGCCCGCGGCTTCCCGTCGTTGCCGTACTTGCCGCGGCGCGCTCCGAGCAGCAGCAGGGCCGCGAAGGCGCCCGTGGCGCCGATGAGGTGGACGACCGTGGAGCCGGCGAAGTCCTGCACGCCGAACGTCTCGCTCAGCCAGCCGCCGCCGAAGATCCAGTGCGCGCCGATCGGGTAGATCAGCGCCGCGAAGACGATCGAGTAGATGATGTAGACGCCGAACTTGATGCGCTCGAGCGTCGTGCCCCAGACGATGGCCAGCGAGACCGCGCAGAAGACGAACTGGAAGAACCACAGGGTCTCGACGGTGATCGAGCCGTCCTGGAGCGAGATCAGCGGGAAGTTCGCCCCCGCGTCCGCGCCGGCCAGGAAGAAGCCGTGCGTGCCGATGATCGCGTTGCCCTCCCCGAAGGCGAAGGCGAAGCCGACCGCGTAGAACATCAGCGCGGCGATCGAGAAGTTCACGAGGATCTTCGCCACCACGGTGCCCACGTTCTTGCCGCGGGAGAAGCCGATCTCCAGGAACGCGAAGCCCGCCTGCATGAACATGACGAGGATCCCGGCCACCAGGACCCACATCGAGTTGATGCCGACCGCCTCCGAGAGATTCCCGTCGTTGGCGACCTGCAGCGTCGAGCCGTCCGCGAGCGCGCTCGCCGGCACCAGCAGCGAGACCATCAGCGCGATCAGCGCACCTCCGGTCAGGCGTGTACGTCTCATCCGTTCCTCCTAGTCGAAATTGACCGAGCCCGAGTGTGGGATGAGGTCGCCGGCAAGTCTTTGTCCGCGTGTCGAAACATCCCCCGGGCCACTTCGCCCTCCGGTAGAGCGCCGGCCGGAGCGCAAGGCACGAGCCGCCTCGCGCGTTCGCGCGCAAGCGGGTTGCCGACGGCGGGGCGAAGCGGTCCGGTCCATCTTTAGCCATGTGGACAACCAAGGCGGGGGTCGCGGCGCCTACGCTGTCGGCGCTTCGATTCGCATCCGAGGAGGACTTCCGACGACATGCCCCGTACCCGAACCCAGACCGTCACGGCTGCCCAGTGGGCGCCGAACGGCGCGTCCCTCGGCGCCCAGGACCTCACGCTGCCGGCCAATCAGGTCTTCGGCGCGAACGTCTTCTCGCCGGCGATCCAGCGCCAGCGCCTCCCCAAGGCGGTCTACCGCAAGCTCCAGGAGTCGCTCGAGACCTCCGGCCGCCTCGACCCCGAGACCGCCGACGCCGTCGCCGCGGCGATGCGCGAGTGGGCGCTCGAGCGCGGCGCGACGCACTTCACGCACTGGTTCCAGCCGCTCACCGGCTCCACGGCCGAGAAGCACGACTCCTTCTACATGCCCACCGACGACGGCAACGCGATCGCCGAGTTCTCGGGCAAGGAGCTGATCCAGGGCGAGCCTGACGCGTCCTCCTTCCCCACCGGCGGCATCCGGGCGACCTTCGAGGCGCGCGGCTACACCGCCTGGGACCCGACGAGCCCGGCGTTCATCCTCGAGAACCCCAACGGCGCGCTGCTGTGCATCCCGACCGCGTTCGCGTCGTGGACGGGCGAGGCGCTCGACCACAAGATCCCGCTGCTGCGCTCGATGGAGGCGCTGTCGAAGTCGGCCGTGCGCGCGCTGCGCCTGCTCGGCCGCGACGAGGCCCAGCGCGTGTTCACGACGGTCGGCCCCGAGCAGGAGTACTTCCTGATCGACGAGCAGTTCTACTTCGAGCGGCCCGACCTGGTGACGACCGGGCGCACCCTGTTCGGCGCCAAGCCGCCGAAGGGCCACGAGCTCGACGACCACTACTTCGGGTCGATCCCCGAGCGCATCCTCGCCTGCATGCTCGAGACCGAGCGCGAGCTCGGCAAGCTCGGCGTCCCGGTCAAGACCCGCCACAACGAGGTCGCGCCGAACCAGTACGAGATCGCGCCGGTGTTCGAGAACTCCAACGTGGGCTCCGACCACCAGCAGCTGACGATGCAGATCATGAAGAACGTGGCCCGCCGCTACGGCCTCGTCTGCCTGCTGCACGAGAAGCCCTTCGCCGGCGTCAACGGCTCGGGCAAGCACAACAACTGGTCGATGGGCACCGACACCGGGGACAACCTCCTCGAGCCGGGCGACACGCCGCACGAGAACCTGCAGTTCCTGTTCTTCTGCGCGGCCGTCATCCAGGCCGTCAACCGCCACCAGGCGCTGCTGCGCGCGTCCGTGGCCTCGCCGGGCCAGGACCACCGGCTGGGCGCCAACGAGGCGCCGCCCGCGATCATCTCGATCTTCCTCGGCGCCGAGCTGGCGAAGGTCTTCGGGGCGATCGAGTCCGGCTCGGGCGACGCGGCGACGCCGTCGACCTACCTCGAGCTCGGCACGACCGTGCTGCCGCACCTGCCCATGCACGGCGGCGACCGCAACCGCACCTCGCCGTTCGCCTTCACCGGCAACAAGTTCGAGTTCCGCACGCTCGGCTCGAGCATGTCGCTGGCCCTGCCCAACACGGTGCTCAATACCACGGTGGCCGAGGCGATCGACGAGCTGGCCTCCGACCTGGAGTCCAAGATCAAGGGCGGGCTCAGCCGCGAGGAGGCCGTGCTCGAGGTCGTCAAGGGCGCGTGGTCGGACAACAAGCAGATCGTCTTCGACGGCGACAACTACTCCGAGGAGTGGCACGCGGAGGCCGAGAAGCGCGGGCTCTACAACCTGCGCCAGACGCCCGACGCGCTGCCGTGGCTGATCGAGAAGTCGACGGTCGACGTGTTCTCGAAGTACGGCGTCCTCTCCGAGCGCGAGCTCGAGTCGCGCTACGAGGTGTTCGCCGAGCAGTACGTGACGACGCTGAACATCGAGGCCGAGACCGCGGCCTCGATCGCCCGGACCATGCTCCTCCCGTCCGCGCTGCAGTACCTCGCGCTGCTCGACGACGCCGACGAGGGCAAGGGCGTAGGCCGCCTGCAGAAGGAGGCGGTCGCCCTGGTCGACGAGTTCGTGGACGCGATCTTCGTCCTCGAGGACGCCAACGCCGGCCACCCGGGCGACGACCCCGTCATCGAGCACGCCAAGTACGTCGAGAACACCGTCGTGCCGGCCATGGAGGCCGTGCGCGCGATCGCCGACCGGCTCGAGCGCATCGTCCCCGACGGCCTGTGGCCGCTGCCGAAGTACTCGGAGATCCTCTTCGTCAAGTAGTTCGGGAAGGTCCCGATTGCAGGTGATTCCCCGTCAGCGGGCGCTGGCGGGGAACACCTTGTCGATCGCCGGCTCGTCGAGGTCGCCGTCGACGTCGATGTCGGTCGCGAGCACCTCGCGTGCGATCCAGTCGGCGTGGGCCAGCAGGTCGGCCTGGGACTCGGGCAGCGTGAGCGCCACACGGTCGGTGATCTCGATGCCGGATGACTTGCGCAGCGCGTTGACCGCGTGGATGAGGTCGAGCACGCGGCCCTCGGTGCGCAGCTCGTCGTCGAGCTCGACGTCGAAGGCGACGCTGATGCCGTTGTCCTCGGCGGTGGCCCAGCCCGGCAGCTCGTGGCGCTCGCCCTGGATGACCTCCTCGGGCGAGAGCACCTCGCCCGCCACGCGGAAGCCGCCGTCCTCGAGGCGCTCGACCTCGCCGGCCTCCAGCACGCGGCGGACCTCGCGCAGCTTTGGGCCGAGCCGCGGGCCGAGCAGCCGCAGGTTGGGCAGCATCCGCGTCGCGGTGATCGGGCCGGCGTCGAACTGGACGTCCTTGACCCGCAGCTCCTCGGCGATCTCCTCGGCGTGCGTGCGCGCGTCGGGCGCGCCGCGCACGTACAGCAGCCGCAGCGGCTGGCGCAGCTTGACGCCGCTCTTCGCGCGGGCGCGGCGGCCGAGCTGGACGACCTCGCGCACCGCGGCGGTCTCGCGCAGCAGCCGATCGTCGCGCAGGTGCGACAGCGCCGTGGGCCAGCCGGCGAGGTGGATGGAGTCCGGCGCCCCGTCGACGACGTCGGCGACGAGCAGTCTCCAGAGGTGATCGGCCAGCATCGGCACCACCGGCGCGACCACGCGCAACGACTGCACGAGCGCGGTCCACAGCGAGCGGAACGCCGCCTCGTCGTAGTCGTAGAAGCGCCGCCGCGACCGCCGGATGTACCAGTTCGACAGGTCGTCGATGAACGACTCGAACGCCTTCAGCACCTCGACGCTGAGGTAGGCGTCGTAGGCCTCCTCGGCCTCGGCGATCAGCTGCTGCGTGCGCGACTGCAGCCAGCGGTCCAGCGGGCGCAGCTCGACGTCGGCGACGCCCTCCGAGAGGTCCTCGTAGCGCGGCTCGAAGTTCTCGATGCGCGCGTAGTCGGCGAGGAAGCGCGCCGAGTTCCACAGCGTCAGCAGCCGGCGCTTGACGTCGTCTGCGGGGCCGAAGCCGAAGCGGATGTTCTGCGTCGGCGGCTGCTGGCAATACAGCAGGCGCATGACGTCGGCGCCCATGCGCTCGAACGCCTCGTCGGCGGAGATCTGGTTGCCCCACGAGCCGTGCATCTCGCGGCCCTCGGCGTCGAGCAGCTTCTCGTAGGTGAGGACCTTGCGGTACGGCGCGCGGCCCGTGAGCACCACCGACATGAAGAACAGCGAGTAGAACCACAGCCGGATCTGCTCGCGCATCTCGGTCACCCAGTCGGCCGGGAACCAGGTCTGCCAGTAGTCGTGCGTCGGCAGGTCGGCGCGCGTGAGCCCCGCCGCCGCGCCGGTCGAGTTGCCCTCCGGCACGAAGGCCTCGCTCTGCCAGCCGAGCGTCGAGAACGGGACGATGCCGGCGTCCAGCCAGACGTCGCCGACCTCGGTGATGCGGCGCACCGCCTCGCCGCAGTCCTCGCAGCTGATCACGACCTCGTCGATCCAGGGGCGGTGGAGCTCCTTGAGGCCCTCGAGCCCGGACACGGCGCGCGCCTCGAGGTCGGCGCGTGAGCCGATCACGTTCAGGTGCCCGCACCGGCAGGGGTAGAAGGGCAGCGGCAGCCCGTAGTAGCGCCGCCGCGAGATGTTCCAGTCCCCCATGTTGCGCAGCCAGTCGTCCATGCGCTTGCCGTACTGCGGCGGGGTCCACTCGATCTGCGCGTTCTCGTCGAGCATCCGCCGGCGGACGTCGTCGACGCGGATGTACCAGTCGTCGGCGATGCGGAAGATCAGCGGCGTGTCGCAGCGCCAGCAGTGCGGATACGCATGCAGGAGGGTTCCGGCGTGCACCAGGATCGCCGCGCTCGCGCAGCGCCTCGGTGATCGGGCCATCCGCCTCCGCGGTGGTCATGCCGGCCAGCCAGCCGTACTCGGGGTAGAAGCGGCCGCTCTCATCGACGGGCGTGAGCACCGGCAGCGTCGTGGACCCGCGAGAGCTCGAAGTCCTCCGGGCCGGCGCCCGGCGCGATGTGCACGATGCCCGTCCCCGTGTCCACCGCGACGTCCTCCCACGGGATCACGCGGTGCTCGACCGAGGAGCCGGGCTCGAGGTCGTCGAACGGGCCGCGGTAGCGCCAGCCGACGAGGTCGCGGCCGGGCAGGCGCTCCTCGAGCTCGGCGTCCGGGTCGGTGGCGACGAGGATCCAGTCGCCGCCCGGCAGCCGGCCGTACTCCATGTCGGGGTTGACGGCGGCGGCGACGTTGGCCGGCAGCGTCCACGGCGTCGTCGTCCAGATCAGCACCGCCTCGTCGGGGCGGTCGAGCAGCGGGAAGCGCACGGTGAGGCTCGGGTCCTCGCGCTCCTGGTGCACGCCGGACTGCGACAGCTCGTGCTGCGAGAGCGAGGTGCCGCAGCGCGGGCACCACTCCGTCGAGCGGTGGCCGCGGAACAGCCAGTCCGCGCTCGTGCACCACCTTCAGGAAGCGCCAGATGTACTCGATGTTGGTGTCGCTGAACGTGTAGTAGTCGCGCTCCCAGTCCATCCACTGCCCGAGCCGGATCGAGGCGCGGCGCAGCTCCTGCGAGGACCAGGCGACGACCTCGCGGCACTCCTCGGCGAAGCGGTCGAGGCCGTACTCCTCGATCTCGGGCTTGGAGTTCAGGCCGAGCGACTTCTCGACGCCGACCTCGATCCAGAGGCCCTGGCAGTCCCAGCCGTTCTGGTAGCGCTGGTGGTGGCCGCGCAGCGCCTTGTAGCGGATGAAGACGTCCTTGAGCGTGCGGCCCCAGGCGGTGTGGACGCCCATCGCCTTGTTGGCGGTCACCGGCCCGTCGATGAACGAGAAGAGCGGGCCGTCGGCGTTCTGCTCGCGCAGCCGGTCGAAGGTGCGCTCGCGCGTCCCAGCGCTCGAGGACCTCCTCTTCGAGGCGAGGGTGGTCCGGCATCGCGGGCAGGCGGGCGAACCGGCCGGGCATGCGATCGGAGTCTAGGTGCCGACTCCGGCGCGTCGGCGGTCTGCCGTAGTCACGCGCGATGGCAGCCGGGAGCGCACGGACGGCCGGGCGGCGCTCGTCGTCGTGGGGCCGCCGGCGTCCCCTGGGCCCCGGCGTCTCAGGGCGGGCGCGACGCGAGCCAGTCGTGCAGCGGGCCGTCGGCGACGTCGAGCATGCGCGGATCGGGCTCGGCGCCCGCCGCGACGAGGGCCTCGGCGACCGCGACGTGGTCCCCTCCCCCGTGGTTCGCCGAGCCGTGGGCGGCCCAGCCGAGCGGGGTCGCCTGCTCGGGGCCGGCGGCGGCGCGCGGGTCGGCGCCGCGGGCGAGGAGGGCGGCGACGACGTCCGGGTCGCCGACCCAGGCGGCGTGGTGCAGGAGCGTGCCCTCGGGCGAGCCGCCCACGACGCCCGCGAAGCCGGGGCCGACCGCGTCGACGACGGTGTCGAGCCGGCCGCGGAGGGCGGCGAGGACGAGGACCTCCTGCGCGTCGGGGTCGAGCGTCGCGGGGAGCGGGACCGGCGGGGGCTCGCCGCGCACGACCGCGGCCACCGCCTCGTCCTCGGGCGCGACGTCCGTCGCGGCGCCGAGCTCGGCGAGCGCGGCGGCGACCTCGGCGCGGCCGCGCAGCACGGCGTGCTGGTAGGGCGTCCGCAGCGGGACGGGGCCGCGCCAGGTCTCGCCGCCCGGGCGGTCGAGGTCGGCGCCGTGGCGCGCGAGCAGCCGCACGTGCTCGGGACCGCGCCCGCGCCGCACGGCGTGGGCGACGAGCGCGCCCTCGTTCGGATCGGCGCCCGCCTCGAGCAGCATCCGCACGGGCTCGATCGCCTCGCCGTCGAGCGCGTGGGCGAGGGCGTTGGTCTCACGCGTGCGCGCGCCGTGGGCGAGCAGGAGCGCGAGGCAGGCCGGGTCGCCGGCCTCGGTGGCGTGGTAGAGCGACTCGCCGTCGTCGGGGTCGGCGCCCGCCTCGAGCAGCACGCGCGTCAGCTCCGGGTCGTGCACGACCCCGGCCGCCCCGTAGAGGGCCGACATCCGCCCGTGCTCGTTGAGGAACGTGGCGTTCGGATCGGCGCCGCGCGCGAGCAGGTCGCGCGCGAGGTCCGCCGAGGCGAAGCACGAGTGGCACACGTAGAGCAGCGGCGCCCACCCGCGCGGCCCGCCGGGCTCGCTCGGGTCGCCGTCCCACCCGCGGCCGAGCACGAGGGCGGCCCACGGGTCGTCCGCGATCTCGGGGTGCGCCTCCAGCAGCGCCTCCGCGCGGCGGCGGCGGCGGTCGGTGGCGGCGATGACGAAGGCCCCGGACTCCACTTCTCTCCGGAATGTACGAGACGCAGGAACCCTTACGAGTGATGTTAGGGTGCCCTAATGTCTCGTACCAGAATTCTGCTGACGCTCGCCCTGGCCGCCGCCCTCCTCGCGGGCTGCGGCTCCGACGACGGATCCGACGCGGGCGGCTCCGCGGCCTCGACGGCCGGCGCGGGCTTCCCCGCGACCCTCGAGCACAAGTACGGCTCGACGACCGTCGAGAAGCCGCCCGAGCGCGTCGTCGTGGTCGGCCTGCGCGAGCAGGACACGCTGCTCGCGCTGGGGATCGAGCCGGTGGCCGCGACGAAGTTCTTCGACGGCACGGGCGCCATCCGCTCGTGGGCCAAGCCGAAGCTGGGCGGCGCCAAGCCGCCGGTGGAGCTCGACCCGACCGACGGGATCCAGATCGAGCGGGTCGCCGCCCAGCGGCCCGACCTCATCATCGGGATGTACTCCGCGATGACCAAGGACGAGTACGCGAAGCTCTCGAAGGTCGCGCCGACGGTCGCCCAGCCGAAGGGCAAGCCCGACTACGGCGAGGACTGGGCGGCGGAGACGGTCCAGGTCGGCCGCGCGGTCGGCGAGGAGGAGCGGGCGCGCGCGCTCGTCCGCGAGGGCGAGGCGAGCATCGCCGAGGCCAAGCGCGAGCACCCGGAGTTCGCCGGGCAGAGCGCGGCGGTCGCCGCGCCCTTCCAGGGCTACTTCGTCTACGGCTCGAGCGACCCGCGGCCCAGGCTGCTGTCCGGACTCGGCTTCGAGCTCCCGAAGGAGATCGACCCCATCGTCAAGGACCGCTACGGCGGGCAGCTGTCCGCGGAGCGGCTCGACATCCTCGACGTCGGCGCGCTCGTGTGGCTCGCCGACGAGAAGGCCGCCGGGAAGATCCGCGACGACCGGGTGTACCGCAAGCTCGCCGTCGGGAGGGAGGGCCGCGACGTCTACATCGGCCCGGACGACATGCTCTACAACGCCACGTCGGCGGTGACCGTGCTCAACCTGCAGCCGATCCTCGACCGCCTCGTCCCCCGGCTCGCGGCGGCCGCCGACGGCGATCCGGCGACCAGGACCGGAGGCGGGTAGGATCGCGGCGCCATGGCGACATGGGACGAGGTCGCCGGCGCGGCGCCCGAGCTCGCCGCGGCGGTGCGCGAACGGCTCGACGCCGGGGTCCACAAGACCCTCGCGACGCTCCGCGCCGACGGCTCGCCGCGCATCAGCGGCACCGAGATCACGTTCCGCGACGGCGACATGTGGTTGGGCAGCATGTGGCAGTCCCGCAAGGCGCGCGACCTCCAGCGCGACCCGCGCTTCGCCCTGCACAGCGCGTCGGCCGACCCGCCGGAGTGGAAGGGCGACGCCAAGCTCTCGGGCCGGGCCGAGGAGATCACCGACCCGGCGGCCTTCGACGCGCTGCGCGAGGCGAGAGGGGGCGAGGCGCCCTCGGGCCCCTACCACCTCTTCCGCGCGGACATCACCGAGATGTCGCTGGTCCGCCTCGGCGACCCGCCCGACCACCTCGTGATCGAGTCCTGGCGCGAGGGGCAGGGCGTGCGCCGCGTCGAGCGCGCCTGAGATCGTGCGCATTCGCGCATAGCGCGGGTGCGCCAACTGCGCTGCCGCGGCCCGGCCCGCGCTGGGATATTTCCCTCTCGCTCTACCACTGTCAGCAGTCAGGAGGACCCCATGGCCACCGTCAAGGACGACGCGGTCGACACGCTCGCCGCCCGCGTCGCGGAGCTCGAGCTCGCACTCGAACGCGCCCGGCAGCGCCTCGCCGACCTGGCCGGGCCGGCCGCCGAGGAGCGGCCGGCGCCCGCTGCGAGGTCCGCGATCGCTCGCGCCGCCTGAGCCCTCTCAGGCCTCGCGGGCGCGCAGCGCGGCGATGAGCCACTCCCACGCCGGCACCGTGGTGGGGACCGGCGGCCGGCCGTTGATCACGGCCAGCAGCTGCCAGTAGCGCTCGGCCCGCGCGTCGGTGCCGGTCGCCAGCCGGTCGGCGAGCGCGGCGGGCGGGGCGGGCGAGCCGCTCTCCGCCCCGCGACCCTCGGCCTCGGCGAACGCGGCCGCGAGCTCGCCGGCGATCGCGCGCGCCTCGTCCGAGGCGGGGTCGATGCCCGCCTCGAGCGCGGCGCCCGCGCGCTCGGCGACGAGCGCGGCCACGCGCTGGAGCGCCGCGGGATCGCCCGTCTGCGTCCCACCCGCCGCGCGGTCGGCCGCGTGGCGCTCGGACATCTGGCGGATGCGCCGCCGGAAGTCCTCGTCGCGCACCAGCTCGGCGAGCTCGATCCACGCGTCCACCTGCTCCGGGGTGGGGTCGTCGGGCAGCTCGGGGCGCCCGGCCCGCATCCGGGCGGCGAAGCCTGGGTCGATGTCGAGGCCGTCGAAGACCTCGTCGAGGAAGTCGTCGACGATCCGCCGTCGCTCCTCGTCGGACAGGTGGGCGAGCCGGTGCATCTGCGTCATCTCCTCGGGGTCGGATCCGCGCGCGGCGATCACCCGCAGCACCGCGCGGCGCAGGCGCAGCGTGCGGATCTGCGCGTCGAGCGCCGCCGCGTGGGCGGCGGCGACCTCGGGCACCCGCAGCTCGCGGGCCAGCACGCGCCGGATGGTGGCGAGGTCGACGCCCAGCTCGCGCAGCGTGCGCACGAGCTCGAGGCGCGCCAGGGCCTCGGCGTCGTAGACGCGGTAGCCGGCCTCGGTGCGGCCCGCGGGCGGGACCACGCCGCTGTCGGAGTAGAACCGCACCGTCCGGACCGAGAGGCCGGTCAGGCGGGCGAGCTCGCCGATCGAGTAGCGCGTGCCGTCGCCGTGCATGGCCGCCATCTTGCGCCCTCCAGTCGCTGGAGGGTCAAGGGCGGCCGGCGCCTACGCGTTCACGATCGCGGTGACCACCACGCGCTCGTCCTCGCGCTCCCAGACGTCCGACCACGGCCCCGGCCCGCCGCCGGCCTTCGTCCAGTCGAAGTACGTGTAGCCGCGCGCGTCCATCCCCGCGCGGACCACCGAGCGCGCCTTGCGGCAGCTGATCCGGGTCTTGCCCTTGACGATGAACACGCGGAACGAGGCGAAGCGGTTCTTCGTGGTCTGGCAGCGCTTCGCGGACTTCGCGCTGGTGGGCACCTTCGGCGGGTCCTGCACGTCGCTCTGCGCCGCGGCCGCGCCCGGCGCCGCCAGCAGCGCTGCCACGGCCAGCGCCGTCGCCCTCCGTCCCCTGCCCGTCATCCTGTGAGCCTCCCTGTCGCCGGAGCCGCACATCCAAGCGCGGGCGTGGCCGCCGCGTCAACCGCCAACCCTCCAGAAACCTTGCCGGAATCGTGTCAAGGTTGAGACCGCCCGGCGCCGTGCAACCCCCAACCTTGCCACGGTCGTGTCAAGGTTGCGATAGGATTCCCGGCCATGCGTGACTTCCTGGCCGCCGTCAGCGACCGGATCGTCGTCTTCGACGGCGGGATGGGCGCGACGCTCGAGCAGTTCGACCTCTCCCTGGAGAACGACTACAAGCTTCCCGGCCGGTGCCACGAGGCGCTGGTGCTCAACCGCCCGGACGTGATCCAGGGCGTCCACGAGTCGATGATCGAGGCGGGCGCGGAGGTGGTGGAGACCGACACCTTCCAGGCCTCGCGCCTGAAGCTCGACGAGTGGGGTCTCGGCGAGCACACCGCCGAGATCAACCGCAAGGCGGCGGAGATCGCGCGCGCCGCGGTCGGCGAGGAGCGCTTCGTCGCGGGGTCGATCGGCCCGACGGGCTTCCTGCCCGCCTCGGAGGACCCGACGCTCGGCCAGATCTCCTTCCGCGACCTCGCCGGCGTGTTCGAGGAGCAGGCGCAGAACCTCGTCGAGGGCGGCGTGGACCTCCTCATCGTCGAGACCGCGCAGGACATCCTCGAGGTCAAGGCCGCGATCTTCGGCATCCGTGAGGCGTTCAAGACGACCGGCCGCGAGGTCCCCATCCAGGCCTCCGTCTCGCTGCTCCCCCAGGGCGGCAAGATGCTGCTCGGCACCGACATCTCCTCGGTGCTGGCCACGCTCGAGGCGCTGCGCGTCGACGTCATCGGGCTCAACTGCTCGACCGGTCCCGAGGACATGCGCGACGCGATCCGCTTCCTCGGCGAGTACTCCTCGGTGCCGATCCACTGCATCCCCAACGCGGGCATCCCGCAGCAGGGCCCCGACGGCGAGACGATCTTCCCCGAGCCGCCGGAGCCACTGGCCGAGACGCTCGCCGAGTTCGTCAAGCGCTACGGCGTGAACATCGTCGGCGGCTGCTGCGGCACGACGCCCGACCACATCCGCGCCATCGTGGAGCGCTGCACCGACTACGAGTCCAGCGAGCGTCCCGCCCCGCGCCCGCCGCATGTGTCCTCGATGATCGCCGCGACGCCGCTGGCCCAGGACCCCGCCCCGACGCTCGTCGGCGAGCGCGTGAACTCCCAGGGGTCGCGCAAGGCCAAGGAGATGCTGCTGGCCGACGACTACGACGGCCTGCTCGGCGTCGCCGAGGACCAGGTCGAGGGCGGCGCTCACGTGCTCGACCTCTGCGTCGCGCTCACCGAGCGCCAGGACGAGGACGAGCAGATGCGCCGCGTGGCCAAGAAGGTCTCGCTCTCGCTGCCCGCCCCGGTCCAGATCGACTCGACCGAGCCCGAGGTCATCGAGAAGGCGCTCGACCAGGTTCCCGGCCGCGCGATCGTCAACTCGATCAACCTCGAGGCCGGCCGCGACAAGCTCGACCGCGTGATGCCGATCGTGCTCGAGCACGGCGCGGCGATCATCGCCCTCACCATCGACGAGGAGGGCATGGGCAAGACGCGCGACCGCAAGGTCGAGATCGCCCGCCGCATCCACGAGATGGTCTGCGACGACCACGGGCTGGACCCCCAACTGCTGATCTTCGACGCGCTGACCTTCACGCTGACGACCGGCGACGACGAGTGGAAGCCCTCCGCGGTCGAGACCATCGAGGGCATCAAGGCGATCAAGAACGAGCTGCCCGGCGTGCTGACCTCGCTCGGCGTCTCCAACGTCTCCTTCGGCGTCTCACCCGCCGCGCGCGCCGTCCTGAACTCCGTGTTCCTGCACCACTGCGTGGAGGCGGGGCTCGACCTCGCGATGGTCAACCCCAACCACATCACGCCGTACGCCGAGATCTCCGAGGAGGAGCGGGCGCTCGCCGACGACCTCGTGTTCAACACCCGCGAGGACGCGCTCGAGCGCTACATCGCGCACTTCGAGACCCGCGAGGAGTCCGCCGAGGACGCCGCCGCCGACCCGACCGCCGACATGGAGCCCGAGGACGCGCTCCACTGGCACATCCTGCGGCGCAAGAAGGAGGGCGTGGAGAACCAGATCGACCTCTCGGTGGAGAAGATCGGCGCGATCCCGACGCTCAACGACGTCCTGCTGCCCGCCATGAAGGAGGTCGGCGACAAGTTCGGCGCCGGCGAGCTGATCCTCCCCTTCGTGCTGCAGAGCGCGGAGGTCATGAAGCGCGCCGTGGCCAAGCTCGAGCAGTACCTCGACAAGCTCGAGGGCTACACCAAGGGCACCGTCGTGCTCGCGACCGTGTTCGGCGACGTGCACGACATCGGCAAGTCGCTGGTCAACACGATCATGACCAACAACGGCTACTCGGTCGTCGACCTCGGCAAGCAGGTCCCGATCGGCACGATCCTCGACGCCGCCAAGGAGCACGACGCGACGGCCATCGGCCTCAGCGCCCTGCTCGTCTCGACCTCCAAGCAGATGCCGCTGTGCGTGCAGGAGCTGCACCAGCAGGGGCTCGAGTTCCCGCTGCTGCTCGGCGGCGCCGCGATCAACCGCAAGTTCGGCTGGCGCACGCTGTACCCGAACGGCAAGGAGTCCGACGAGATCTACGAGCCCGGCGTCTTCTACTGCAAGGACGCCTTCGAGGGCCTCGCCGTGATGGACAAGCTCATCGACGCAGACCAGCACGCGGCGCTCGTCGAGAAGGTCCGCGAGGACGCCGCGAAGTTCCGCGAGGAGGGCGAGGAGCCCGAGGAGCTCGACACCTCGGACGACTCCGTGCGCTCCGAGGCCGCGACCGACGTCCCGGTCCCCGAGCCGCCGTTCTGGGGCGTGCGCGAGATCGAGGTCGACCTCGACGAGGTCTACTCCCACCTCGACACCCACGTGCTGTTCAAGCTCCACTGGGGCGGCCGCGGCGTGAAGGGCGAGGAGTGGAGGCGCCTCCTCGAGGACGACTTCCGCCCGCGCCTCGAGCGCATGTGGAGCGAGGCCACCTACCTGCACCCGCGCGCGGTGCTCGGCTACTTCCCCTGCTACAGCGAGGGCAACGAGATCGTGGTGCTCGACCCCGAGGACCGCGAGACCGAGCTCGAGCGCCTCGCCTGCCCGCGCCAGCCCAAGGGCGACCGCCTCAGCCTCGCGGACTTCTTCCGCCCCAAGGACGCGGACGAGCTCGACGTCATCGCGCTGCAGGCCGTCACCGCGGGCGACGAGGTCACGGAGCTGATGGCCAAGCTCGAGAAGGACGGCGAGTTCGCCGAGCAGCTCTTCGTGCACGGCATGGGCGTGCAGACCGCCGAGGGCATGGCCGAGTGGCTGCACTGGCGCGTGCGCGAGGACCTCGGCATCCCATCCACGCAGGGGCGCCGCTACTCCTGGGGCTACCCCGCCGTCCCCGAGCAGTCCGAGCACGAGAAGGTCTACCGGCTGCTCGACGCGACCGACCGCATCGGCCTGCGGCTGACCGGCGGCTACGCCGTCGAGCCCGAGCAGTCGACGCTCGCGCTCATCGTCCACCACCCGCAGGCGATCTACTTCGGCATGCGCAACGGCCGGCTGCTCCCCGACGGCTCGCCGGACGACGTGATCAAGGGCACCGCCCGCGACCCGTCGCTGTTCGCCGAGCCCGTCGAGGAGGAACCGCCCGAGGGCGCGGTCGAAGCGGAGTCCGAGGAGCCCGCGCCGGCGACGTCCCCAGACGCCGCGAGCCGAGGACTCCGAGCGGAGTCCGAGGCGCCGACCCCGGCGACGTAGGCGGGACGGCCGGATGAGCTCCGTGGGCGGAGTGGGCGCGGGCGCCGGCGAGGAGGACCTCCTCGCCGCGCAGCGCGAGCTCGAGGCGGCCCTGCTGCTCGACGTCGCCGACCGCGCCGCCGCGCCCGAGAGCGGGACCGAGAAGTACGGGTTCGAGAACGTCGTCGGCGTCGGCATCGCCGAGAAGGTCGCCGGGGACCACCTCACCGGCCGGCCGGCGGTCACCGTCTACGTCGTCTCGAAGGCCCGCGCCGGCGACGTCGACGCCGAGGCGCTGGTGCCGGGCGAGGTCCGCGGCGTCCCCACCGACGTCGTGGCCAGCGGCGAGTTCCTCGCGCGGCCGTACCGCGGCCGCTACCGGCCCGCCCCGGGCGGCGTGTCGCTCGGCCACCATCGGATCACCGCCGGAACCCTCGCGTGCCTGGTCCGGCGCGACTCGACGCTCTACGTGCTCAGCAACAACCACGTGCTCGCGAACTCGAACGCGGCCGCGGCCGGCGACGCGGTGCTGCAGCCCGGCGCGGCCGACGGGGGCCGCAACCCCGAGGACGTGATCGCCCACCTCTCGGAGTTCGTGCCGATCGAGTTCGGCGGGGCGCTCAACGCCGTCGACGCGGCGATCGCGGAGACCTCGCAGGACCTCGTGACGGCGACCAACACCTGCCTGGGCGACCTCGGCGCCGAGCCGGTCGCGCCCACCCGCGGGATGGTGGTCCGCAAGTGCGGCCGCACGACGCAGCAGACGCGCGGGATCGTGACCGACGTCAACGCGACCGTGCGGGTCAGCTACGGCGAGTCGGGCACGGCGACCTTCCGGGACCAGACGCTCGTGGAGGGCATCGGCGGCCGCTCGTTCAGCGAGGGCGGCGACTCGGGGTCGCTGATCGTGGATGAGTCGGGCAATCGCCCCGCGGCGCTGCTGTTCGGCGGCGGTCCGGCGTACACGATCGGCAGCCCGATCTCCGCCGTGCTCGGGGCGCTCGGCGTCTCTATCGTCACCTGAGTGATCAGCGAAGCGGACGCCCTGGCGATCAAGCGCCGCCACGAGACGGAGTGGCTCGCCATCGACGGGGTCCACGGCGTCGGCCTCGGTGAGGCCGGCGGCGAGTGCGTGATCACCGTCTACGTGGACCCGGGCCGCCCGGACGTGCGGGCGCAGCTCCCCGAACGGGTCGAGAGCTGCGCCGTGGTGCCCGTCGAGTCGGGCGGGTTCGAGGCCTACCGGGGCTGACCGACCCGGTCGGCCTCGCGGGCCTCGGTGCCCGCGCGCTGGAACCGGCTCCCACGCGGCGCGGCGTCCGCGAGCTCCTCGTCCTGCCCGCTGAAGGGGCGCCGGAAGGTCTCCGGCGTGAGGTACGCGGCGACCGCCGAGACCGCGCACATCCCGGCGAAGTAGATGGTCATGTAGGTCAGGCCGCCGCCGTCCGCCGCCACCAGCGCGGTGGCGATCAGCGGCGAGAAGGCGCCGGCGAAGACGCCGCCGACCTGGGCGCTGATCGACAGCCCGCTGTAGCGGACGCGGGTGGAGAACAGCTCGGAGAAGTAGGCGGCCTGGACGCCGTACTGGGCATCGTGCGTGACGTTCATGGTCACCAGGAAGGCCAGGACGATGATCACCACCGAGCCCGTCTGCAGCAGCGGGAAGAAGGCGATCGCGAGGACCACCGAGCCGATCGCGCCCCACAGGTAGACCGGGCGCCGGCCGACGCGGTCCGACAGCTTGCCGAAGAACGGGATCGCGATGAACGAGCCCGCGCCGGAGAGCGCGATCGCCCACAGCAGCGTGGACTGCGAGATCCCGAGCTCGTCCTCGCCGTAGGACAGCGCGAAGACGATGAGCATGTAGAAGGTGATGTTCTCCGAGAAGCGCATCCCGATGGCGCGCAGGATCTCGCCGGGGTGCTTCTGCACGACCTCGACGGCCGGGAGCTTCGCGCGCGACTGCTCCTCCTGCAGCCGCGCGAACGCCGGCGTCTCCTCGATCCGCAGGCGGACCCACAGGCCGACGGCGACGAGCAGCGCGCTGAGCACGAACGGCACGCGCCAGCCCCAGCTCTCGAACGCGGACTCGCTCAGCGTGCCGGTCAGGATCGCGATGATCACGGTGGAGATCAGCAGGCCGCCGCCGAAGCCGATCTGCGGCCACGAGCCGTAGAAGCCGCGCCGGCCCTTGGGCGCGTGCTCGGTGACCATGAGCACTGCGCCGCCCCACTCGCCGCCGAGGGCCAGGCCCTGGACGAGGCGCAGCGTGACGAGCAGGATGGGGGCGGCGACGCCGATCGAGTTGTAGCCGGGCAGGCAGCCGATCAGCACCGTGGCGACGCCCATGATCAGCAGCGTCAGGATGAGCATGCTCTTGCGGCCGACCTTGTCGCCGAAGTGCCCGAACAGCACGCCGCCGATCGGCCGCGCCACGAAGCCGACGCCGAAGGTCGCGAAGGCCGCCAGCGTGCCGACCAGCGGGTCGGCGCTGGGGAAGAAGAGCTTGTCGAAGACGAGCGCCGCGACCGTCCCGTAGAGGACGAAGTCGTAGGCCTCGATGATCGTGCCGATGCAGCTGGCCGCCGCGATCCGCGCGACCGGCACCTCCTCGCCACGATCCTGCCCGCCGAGCTGCTCAGTGGTCGTCGACACGGCTCTCCCCCTGCTCCGTCGATCACCTGCTCTCCGGTTGCGTGCCCGGGAACGGGTCCGGCGCAAACGTGGCCGGGTCGCGTCGGTGACGAGGACCGACGCGTCGATCACTGGGCCGGCGACCGCCGGTCCGCGGGGGGCGGCCGGTCCGCGTCCGCGTCCACGCCCGGCGGCGGCAGGTCCGCCAGCAGCGCGCCCAGCGCGGCGTAGCGGCGGTCGCGCTCGAGCAGGAGCGCGTCGCGGTCGGCCTCGGAGTAGGTGCCGAAGCCCTCCCCGCTCTTCGTCCCCACGCGCCCCGCGTCGACGAGCTCCTGGAGCGCGCCGGGCACCGCGAAGGCGGGGCCGACCTCCCGCTCGAGCGTGCGGAACACGCTCGCGTAGGTGTCGAGACCGGCCATGTCGGCGATCAGGAACGGGCCGAAGAACGGCAGGCGGAAGCCGAACGTGCTGCGCACCACCTCGTCGAGGTCCTCGCGCGTCACAAGGCCCTCCTCGACGCACGCCAGCGCCTCGCGCATCAGCGCCATCTGCAGGCGGTTGGAGACGAACGCGGCGCGGTCGCCGACCTCCGCGGGGCGCTTGCCCACCGCGCGCATGAAGTCAAGGACGCGCTCGACGACCGCGCGGCTCGTGTCCGGCCCGGCGATGACCTCGATCCCGGGCGTCCACTCCGGCGGGTTGAACCAGTGCACGCCGAGGAAGCGCGCCGGCCGCGCGATCGCGCCGGCCAGCCCGGAGATCGGCAGCGACGAGGTGTTCGTGGCGACGATCGCCTCCGGAGGCGCGGCGGCGCCCACGCGCTCCAGGACCTCCTCCTTGAGCGCCTGGTCCTCGGGCACCGCCTCGATCACGAGGCCGGCGCCCGCGACCGCCGCCTCGAGCCCGTCGGCGACCGCGACCCGCGCGGTCCGCTCGCCGGCGGCGGCGTCGAGCAGGCCCGCCTCGACGTGCTCGCGCGTGCGCGCCAGCAGCCGCTCGCGCGCCTGCCGGGTCAGCTGCGGATCGGCGTCGGCCAGCGCGACCTCGAGGCCGGCGCGCGCCAGGTGGCCGGCGATGCCGCCGCCCATCGTCCCGCCGCCGAGCACCGCGACCGATGCGATCCCGTGCGCCTCCACGCCGACTCCCCTACCCGGCCGCCGAACGGGCGAACCTGAGGGGCGGGTGGGCCTCCTATCTCCGCGCCACCACGACGAGGCGCGTGCCGGTCCCGAACGACCCGCCCTCGAAGTCGCCGAAGCACTTCGCCTCGGCGAAGCCCGCCCGGCCCAGCATGGCCACGAGCTCGGTCGCGCTGTAGACGCGGAGCGAGAACGTGCGCGACTCCCGCGAGCCGCTCGTGTCGACCAGCGTCTGGGTCGTCTGCGCCACGCCGGCGCCGGGGTCGAACGTGCGCTGCTCGAGCAGCAGCCGGCCCTCGCCGAGCAGCCGCCAGTCCTGCTCGTGGAAGTGGCTCACGAGCAGGTCGCGGTGCATGGTCTCGATCACGAGGCGGCCGTGCGGGCGGAGGACCCGGCCGATCTCCGCGAGCACGCGCACGTCCTGGTCGTCGCCGAGGAAGCCGAGCGAGGTGAACAGGTTGAGGGCGGCGTCGAAGCTCTCGGCGGCGAACGGCAGCTCGCGGTAGTCGGCGCGCACGAGCTTCGGCCAGCGCACGCTGCCGGCGCGCCGCCGGGCCTCGTCGAGCAGGGTCTGCGAGCGGTCCACGCCCACCACGCGGTAGCCGGCGCCGGCGAGCGGCACCGCGTGGCGGCCGAAGCCGCAGGGGACGTCGAGCAGGTCGCCGTCGGGCGGGCATCCGGCGACGCGCGCCGCGGCGAGCGCCTGGGCCTCCGTCTGCTCGTCCCGCTGGTCGTCGGCGAAGGCGCGCAGGTAGAAGTCGCTGAAGAAGGCGTCCCACGTCTCGGGAGAGCTGGGGGCGCGGCGCTCCACGACCGGCGAGTCTATGCGGCCGGCAGGGATAAGAACGGCGTAAGCACGCCGCGCGCGACGGCGGCCACGCTCGGTTGCGTCTGCAACGATCCGTCGGCCCGATCCGGCGGGCCCATCCATCTCCTGGGGGGAGAGACATGACCGAGCTCCAGCGCTACCTCGCCGAAGAGGTGGCCGAGGACCATGCCGACGGCATCATCACGCGGCGGGAGGCGATGCGGCGCCTCGGCCTCCTCGGCGTCGGCGGGGCCACGGCCTCCGCGCTGCTCACCGGGTTCACCGCCACGGCGGTCGCCGCGGCGCCGGAGGCGTCACGCGGCCGGCGCCGGCTCTCCTCGCACGACACGGTGGACGAGTGGGCGCCGGTGGCGACCGAGGCGATCACCTTCCCCGGCCCCCGCGGCACGCTGCTCGGCGCCTGGGCGGCCGCCGAGGACCCGGCCGGCGCGGTGCTCGTGATCCACGAGAACCGCGGCCTCACCCCCCACATCGGCTCCGTCGCCGGGCGCCTCGCCGCGAGCGGCTACTCGGCGCTGGCGATCGACCTGCTCTCCGAGGAGGGCGGGACCGGCGCGTTCCCCGGCGAGGCCGAGGTGGCCGCCGCGCTCGCGGCGGCGCCCCCGGAGCGCTTCGACGAGGACATGCGGGCGGGCGTCGACGAGCTCAAGCGGAGGCTCCCGCGCAAGAAGGTCGGCGCGATCGGCTTCTGCTTCGGCGGCGGCATGGTGTGGCGCCTGCTCGCCGCCGGGGAGGACCGGGTCGCCGCGGCGGCGCCCTTCTACGGGCCGTTCCCGGCCGGCGCGGACCTGAGCGGCGCCCGCGCGGCGGTGCTCGGGGTCTACGGCGGGCTGGACGCGCGCGTCAACGCGTCGCGCCCCACGGCCCAGGCGGCGCTGGAGGCGGCGGGGCTTGCGCACCAGATCCTCACCTTCACCGAGGCCGACCACGCGTTCTTCAACGACACCGGCGCGCGCTTCAACGCCCCCGCGGCCGAGGAGGCGTGGCGGCGCGTGATCGGCTGGTATGGGCGCTTCCTCGACTGACCCCCGCGATGCGATCCGGCGGGACCTAAGCGCCCCCGCGCAGCGCTGGGGGGCGTCGGGAGTCGACGGAGCGGGCAGCAGCCGCCGCTGCCAGCCGGGCACCCGCCCACGCGACTGCCCAGAGAAGCGCGATCGTCACGAGGATCACGCCGACCAGCACCAAGAGGACCCCTTGCGCCACAAGCAGCGGTAGCGCCCTTGCCGGTGGCGGCGCGTGCCACCGCTTGCGCGGAAGGTCGGCGAGAACGGCGTCGAGCTGGTCCAGCGTCCGAGCCGAAAAGGCCTTGCCGCTCCGCTCGTCGAGGTCCTCGACGGTCAGCCTGCCGGCGACTGCGTGGTCGCGCAGCTTCGCGACCGCTCGGTCGCGGTCGGCGTCGGAAGCCCGAGCGAGGCGGTTGCGCACGGCCCGGATCATATCCTCGACCCCGCGTCCTGGCAGCGGGCGGGCGAAGACGTCCGGGTGGCCTACGCCTCGGCCTCGCGCGCCTGGCCCGGGCGCGCCTGGCCCGGGCTGGCCGACAGCGAGACCGGCGCCGAGTGCAGCGCGCGCAGGCGCACGTCGCGCCAGGACAGCCCCTCCTTGACGAGGGCGGGCGCGCCCATCACCACCGCCGTGGCGATCTCCACGGCCTGCAGGATGATCCCGAAGCCGAGCGCCCGCGCCGCGCTGATGCCGTAGGCACCGGTCAGCACCGCCACGCACGCGGCCTGGAAGACGCCGAGGTTCGACGGCGTGACCGGCAGCGCGGCGGTCACGTTGACGGCGAACAGCACCGCCGCGGCGGCGGCCACGCCCGCGCGGTGGTCGATCCCCAGCGCCACGAGCAGGACGTAGCAGCTCAGCCACTGGATCGCCCACGCGCCGAGCTGGCAGGTGACGGCGAGCGCCCCGAGCTTCGGCCGGCGGAACACGGCCAGTCCGCGGCGAACGCGGGCCAGCGCGTCGCGCGCCTGCACGAGCCAGCGGTGCACCCGCGCCGAGCGCGACGGCAACCCGGACCGCAGCAGCGCGGGCGCGGCGAGCACGAGCAGGACGACGGCGATCGGCGCCAGCGCGTACCACAACAGCGCCTGCTGGCGGCCCGCGAACAGCCCGACGGTGGAGAACATCACCGCGCCGAGGATCACCAGCGCGAGGATGTTCAGCAGGGTCTGGGAGACCACCGTGCCGAGCACGGCGGGGAGCTGGTCGCGCGGGCGCCCCAGCCGGCGCGCCACGATCAGGGCGCGCGAGGGCTCGCCGAGCCGCGCGGGCAGCGTGGCCGACATCAGCACCCCGATCGTCGTGCCCTGCATGGCGTCGACGAACCGCGGCCTGGCCTCGGGCAGCGCCGCGCGCAGGATCGCCTGCCAGGCGACGGCGCGCGCCACCATCGAGGTGCACATCAGGGCGAGCGCGACGAGCACCCACGTCGGGCTCGAGGACAGCAGCGTGGTGGCGATCGACTGCAGGCCGATGCGCTGGAGGGCGAGGAAGGCGCCCGCCCCGGCGGCCGTCCCGGCGGCCACGAAGGCGGCGCGCCGCACCGGCCGCAGCCAGCGGCGCGCCCCCGGCGGCGGGGGCTCGAGCGTGGCCAGGCGACGCGCGGGCGCGTGCGGCTCACCACCCGGGGCGCGCAGTCCGAGGCGCACCGGGAGCGGAGATCCCGCGGCCTTCGGTGCGGGCACCTCGCGCGCGTCCGCGTAGGCGCCCAGCACCTCGTCGGCCACCTGCGGCCAGGCGAAGCGCCCGGCGGTGCGCGCCGCGCCGGCGGCCAGGCGCTCGGTGCGGGCGGGATCGAGCGCGAGGTCGCGGAGCGTCTCGGCCAGCGCGGTGGCGTCGCCGCGCGGGAACAGCACGCCGTCGGCACCGTCGCCGACGACGTCGCGGTAGCCGGCGATGTCGGAGGCGACCACCGGCGTGCCGGCGGCGAACGCCTCGGTGAGCACCATCCCGAAGGACTCCCCGCCCAGCGACGGCGCGCACAGCAGGTCGGCGCCGGCGATCGCCGCGTGCTTCTCGTCGTCGGGGATGCGCCCGAGGGCGGTGACGCCGCGGCCGTCCTGGAGCAGCGGCGCGATCTCGCCGGCCTCGGACCCGATCACCGTGAGCTCGGCGGGCACGTGCTCGCGCAGCGCCTCGAACGCGCGCACGAGGACCGGCAGGCCCTTGCGCTCGACGGCCTGGCCGACGAACACGATCCGCAGCGGCTCGCCGGGCGCGCGGCGGCGCGGGCCGGGCACGCCACCCGGCGGGAGCTCGACGCCGTTGGGGATGATCCGGTAGCGCCCGCCGTAGAAGCGCCGGCCGGTCCACGCCGCGGCCTCGGACACCGCGATGCGCACGGAGAGCCGGTTGAGCTTGCGCCGGGCGCCGAGCAGCGCGGCGGCGAGGTGCGGGGGCACCGACTCCGAGTAGCAGTGGAAGGTGCCCACCAGCGGCGCGTCCGCGAAGCTCAGCGTGTCCCAGCCGATGACCGGCGCGACCGGCTCGTGGAGATGCACCACGTCGAAGTCGCCGGCGCGCAGCTCGCGCCGCAGCCGGAGGATCGCCGTCGGGGTCCCCGCGAGGTTCGAGACCGCGCCGTTGAGCGGCCAGCCGAGCGTCCCCCCGAGGGGCACGAGCCACTCGGGGCAGTCGCGCACCTGGGGACGGGCGCCGCGGTGCTGGAGCGCGGTCCGGCGGACGTCGGGATCGAACGGCGCCAGCACGCGCACCTCGTGGCCCTTCGCGGCGAGGGCGCCGGTCAGGGCCTCGATGTGTCGCGTGGCGCCGCCCGGGTATGTCCAGGAGTACGGGGAGACGAGGGCGACCCGCATTGGCAGGATCCTAGACGGCGCCCTACCCGGGCACCGGTTCGGCTACCCCGCGTCCCTGTGTGCCGGCCGCCGCTTTGCGGAGGTCCGCGGGCCGCGGATCTCCCTGCAGGTAGGCGACCGCCGCCGCGAGCACGACCGCTCCGTAGACCAGCAGCACGGGGCCCGAGTCGTTGGCCAGCGCGCCCGCCACCGCCCCCGCGAGGCCGCCTGCGAGTGCCGCGGACCACGCCGGCCGCCCGGCCGCCGGGGCGAGCAGCGCGCGGCGCCGCCGGACGCCCAGGGCGAGCAGCGCGACGGTCGCCGCCGCGGCGAGCGGCATGAGCCCGGACAGCAGCGTGTTCAGCGCCAGCTCATAGCGCCGGGCGATCACGTCGGCCACCGCGCCCGGCGAGTCGGCGTCGAGGATCGTGCGCGTGAGATGGGCGTCGCCGCCCGTGGCGAGGTCGATGGCGGCCAGCGCGGCGAGGGCGGCCGCCGGCACGCACAGCGCGAGCGCGAGCGCCCGCCGCGACGGCCGGCCCGGCAGGCAGCAGACCACCGCCACCGCGCCGCCCGCCCCGATGGTGATCACCCCGCCGACGTCGGCCCCCAGCCGCCCGGCCCCCACCACCACGCCGAGCGCGAGCATCGCGCCGCCCATGATCGCCGCCAGGCGCCGGGAGCGCGGCATGGCGCCGCACGCGGCGGCGACGCCCACGAGGACCAGCACCGGCAGGATCGCCTCGAGCTCGTTGCCGATCCCGTAGAACCGCGACCCGAAGCGCGGGTTGGGGCCGAGCAGGGAGCGGATCACGAGGTCCGACCCGCGCGCGAGGTCGATCGCGTAGGCGGCAGCGCCGAGCAGCGCGGGGACCGCGGGCGCGCGCGGCCAGGGCACCAGGCGATCGGTCGCGAGGCCGAGCGCGAGCGCCCCCGCCCCGGTGAGCGCCACCTCGAGGGTGCGCGAGGGCGCGAGCGCGGCGCACGCGAGCGCGAGGAGCGGCGTCCACAGCAGCGCCAGGGCGCCCGCGCGCAGCGCCAGCCGCCGCCCGCTCGCCCCGAAGCCCACGGCCAGCAGGAGCCCCGCGGCCGCGATCGCCGCCGCCAGCGCGCCCAGCACGGGCAGCCGCCGCGGCGAGACGACCCGCAGCCGGCGCTCGAGGTCGCCCAGCGCGGCCGCGTCGCGCGCGCCCGTGACGGTGACGGGGCGGCCCTGCACGCCCGGCGGCACCGGCTCGCCGAGCCAGCCGAGAACGGTGGGCAGCAGGTCGGTCCCGGCCACGAGGCCGGCCCGGCGCGTCGTGCGCGAGGTCAGCAGCCCGGCGTCGGCGCGCAGCCCGGCGATCCCCACCGGCAACAGCTGCGCGGTCGCCGACCGCGGCGGGCGGCGGACCACCACCAGCAGCTGCCCGCCGCCGCGGGCGTCGATCAGGTCGTCGAGCGCGCGGTCCCCCGGGGGCCCGGGCGGCAGCAGCGCCACGACCATCGGATGGGCGCGGAGCTCCGCTCGCACGCGCCCGGCGAGCGTCGACGCGGGCCCCAGCGAGACGCCCCCCACGCGGCCGCCGTGGTCGGCCGCCACCACCGCCTCGAGGTTCGCGGGCACGCGCTGCGGCCCCACGTACGCCGCCCCGCCCGGCAGCGCGCCGGCCAGCGCGCCCGGCACGATCGTGGTCGGCGCGCTCGCCGCGCGTTCGACGATCGTCCCCCACCGGGTGATCCGGTCCCCGCGCAGCCGGTAATGGGGTACCCCGCCCGCCCGACGCGGCGGGTCGTAGCCGCTCGGCGACACCCGCGTGCCGGCCGAGAGGTCGAGCAGGGCCTGCCGCTGCGTGTAGGCGCCCTGGGTCGCCCCGAGCAGACCGAGCGAGAGCTCGGGGCGGCGCGTGAACCGGTCGAGCACGGTGGAGGTCCCGCGCGCGCCCGGCAGCGGGGTCCCGCCGCCCGGGTCGAAGGCCAGGACCACCGAGCGGCCCTGCGCGTGCGCCGCGGGAGCGCCGGCGGCGAGCGCGAGCGCGCACGCCGCCACCAGGGCGAGGGCGAGCCCACCTATAGTTTTTGAAGCGACATGCCGGAGCCCCACTTCGTCAAGTACACCTTCCTGTCCGTCGACCCCGCCTGGCGGCGGCTCGACGAGGCCCGCCGGACCGCGGGCAAGCTCGAGTTCCTCGCCGCCTGCGAGGACTTCGCCGCCGAGCGCCTGCTGCGGGCCTTCTCGCTCGTGGGGACGCGCGGCGACGCCGACATGATGCTGCTCACGCAGGCCACGAACCTCGACCGCATCCACGAGTTCCACGTCGTGCTGCAGCAGAGCGACCTGATGAAGTGGTGCACGATCCCCTACTCGTTCCTGGCCATGACGAAGGCGTCGGAGTACTCGGACGAGTCCCGCCTGGAGGTCCGTCCGCAGCACTCGAGCTACCTCTTCGTCTATCCGTTCGTCAAGACCCGCGAGTGGTACCGGCTCCCCGCCGACGAGCGCTGGCGGATCATGCAGGAGCACATCAGGATCGGTCGCGAGTACCCGCAGATCGATCTCAACACCTCCTACTCGTTCGGGCTCGACGACCAGGAGTTCGTCGTCGCCTTCGAGACCGACGACCCAGGCTCCTTCCTCGACCTCGTGCAGCGGCTGCGCACGAGCGAGTCCTCGTCGTACACCAAGCGCGACACGCCGACCTTCACGTGCGTGAGCATGTCGGTGGAGCGCGCGCTCGGCGCGCTCGACGGCACGCCGCTCACCGACCGCCTGCCGGTCCCCGGCGTCCCAGACCTGCCGTGACCACCAGCGTCGAGGCAGACCTCGGCGAGATCCGCGACATCACGGTGATCGGCGCGGGCCCGGTGGGGCTGTCGGCCGCATTCTGGGCCGGGATGCGCCAGGCCTCGGTGCGGATCGTCGACTCGCTGCCGGAGATCGGCGGCCAGTGCACGACGCTGTATCCGGAGAAGTGGATCTTCGACGTGCCCGGCCACCCGCGCGTGCTCGCCTCGGAGCTCGTCGCCCTGCTGCGCGAACAGGCGCTCGGCCAGTTCGACGTGCCCGTGCACCTCGAGACGACCGCGCAGCGCATCGAGCAGGCCGACGACCATGTCACGCTTCTGACCGACAAGGGCCCGCTGCGCTCGCGCACGGTGATCGTCGCCGGCGGCCACGGGGCCTTCGAGCCCAAGCGGCTCCCCGTCTCCGACGTCGACATGTCCCCGTGGGAAGGACGCGGCGCGCACTACCTCGTCACCCAGAAGGACGCGTTCCGCGGCCGCAACGTCGTGATCGTCGGCGGCGGCGACTCGGCCTTCGACTGGGTCGTCAACCTGCTCGACACCGCCGCCGAGGTGACGCTCGTGCACCGCCGCGAGGCCTTCCGCGCCCACGAGGCCACCGTCGCGGAGGTGATGGAGCTCGTCCGCCAGGGGCGCGTGACCCTCAAGGTCCCCTACGTGATCAAGGGCGTCAGCGGCAACGGGGCGATCGAGAGCATCGAGATCCACCGCGCCTCCGACGACCACGTCGAGCGCCTCGCGTGCGACGCGGTGCTGCTCCAGCTCGGCTTCTCCACCAAGCTCGGCCCGCTCAAGGAGTGGGGCTTCGAGCTCGAGAAGGGCTCGATCAAGGTCGACGGGCTGATGGCCACCAACCTCGACCGCGTGTGGGCGTGCGGGGACATCACGACGTTCGACGGCAAGCTCAAGCTGATCGCCACCGGCTTCGCCGAGGCGGCCATCGCCGTCGCCCAGGCGGTGCACTCGATCCACCCCGAGATGAAGATCCAGCCGGCGTACTCGACGAACACCGGGGTGCCCGGCGCCGTCGCCGGCCAGCCCTGAGCGTCCCTTCAATTCCGGGCCCGCGCGCCGATCATCCGCGGAGACCCGAGAAGAGGAGAACGATGACCGAGCAACTCGCCGAGCGCTTCCGTCTGGTGACCCGCAGCGATTTCGACGGGCTGGTGTGCGCCGCCCTGCTCAAGCAGCTCGGGATGCTCGACGACGTGAAGTTCGTCCATCCGAAGGACGTGCAGGACGGCAAGGTCGAGCTGTCGGCCGGCGACATCACCACGAACCTGCCCTACCACCCGGCGGTCCACCTCGCGTTCGACCACCACCACTCCGAGACGGTGCGCGTCCAGAGCGCGCCCGCCAACCACGTGATCGACGCGCACGCCGAGTCCGCCGCGCGCGTGGTCTACGACCACTTCGGCGGGGCGGCCACCTTCCCCGGCATCGGCGCCGACCTCATGGAGGCGGTCGACAAGGCGGACGCGGCGCAGTTCGGCCTCGAGGAGATCCTCGAGCCGTCCGGCTGGACGCTGATGAGCTTCCTCATGGACCCGCGCACGGGCCTCGGGCGCTTCCGCGACTTCCGCATCTCCAACTACCAGCTGATGATGCAGCTGATCGACGCCTGCACCACGATGTCGGTGGGCGAGATCCTCGCCACGCCCGACGTCGCCGAGCGCGTCGAGCTCTACCGCACCCACGCGGAGCGCGCGAAGGCCCAGATCCTCCGCTGCGCCACCGTCCACGGCAAGCTCGTGGTGCTCGACCTGCGCGACGAGCCGGTCATCCACCCCACCAACCGCTTCACGATCTACGCGCTGTTCCCGCAGTGCGACATCTCGATCCACGTGCTCTGGGGCCTGCGGCAGCAGAACACGGTGTTCGCGACCGGCAAGTCGATCCTCGACCGCTCGAGCCGCGTCAACGTCGGCGAGCTGATGCTGGCCTACGGCGGCGGCGGCCACGACGCGGCCGGCACCTGCCAGGTCGACAACCAGCGGGCCGAGGCGGTCCTGGCCGAGCTCGTGGGGCGCATCGGCGCGGAGGGCTGAAAGCGCCCCTGGCACTGACGCGCACACCGCTCCCCTACCCTGAACCCCGATGCGCCGCCGTCTCGCGCCGCCGATCGTGCTCGCCGCCTTGCTGCTCGCCGTCCTCGGCGGCTGCGGCGGCAACGGCGACGGCGGGGGCGCGTCGGGCAACCCGACCGAGCAGGTCCCGGAGGCGGGCGGCCTGCGCAAGACGATCGAGGCGGCGGAGCACCCGTCCAAGGCGGAGTTCCAGGCGCCCGGCGGCCGCACGCTCCAGGAGGTCGCCGACAACATCGGCGGCGGGCAGCAGCAGGCCGCGCTCGCCTCGTCGATCTTCACGGTCGGCACCAACCGCCTCGCGTTCGGCGTGATCGACCAGGGCGCCCAGTTCGTCTACGGCAAGACCGCCGTCTACGTGGCCCGCACGCCGGACGCCAAGGCGCGCGGGCCCTACGTCGCGCCGGCCGACGTGCTGATGACCGAGCCGCCCTACCGCTCCAAGCAGGCGGCGACCGAGAAGGACCCGTTCTCCGCCGTCTACGCGGCGCAGGTCCCGTTCGACCGGCCGGGCAAGTGGTCCGTGCTGACCGTCACCGAGGTCGACGGCCGCCAGGTCGCGGCGCCCGCGCAGGTGAGCGTCGTCACCCGCGCGCAGGACAAGGTCCCGGAGGTCGGCGAGCGGGCGCCGTCCGTGCAGACCGACACGGTCGCCTCCGCGCGCGGCGACGTCGCGAGCATCGACACGCGCGTGCCGCCCGACGACATGCACGACAAGTCCTTCGCCGACGTGCTCGGCAAGAAGCCGGTCGCGCTGCTGTTCGCGACCCCCCAGCTCTGCCAGTCGCGCGTCTGCGGCCCGGTGGTGGACATCGCGGCCCAGCTCAAGAGCCGCTACGGCGACCGCGTGCAGTTCATCCACCAGGAGGTCTACAAGGACAACGACGTCAACAAGGGCCTCCGCCCGCCGCTCGAGCGCTTCCACCTCCCGACCGAGCCGTGGCTGTTCGTCGTGGACGCCAACGGCCGGATCACGGCGCGGCTCGAGGGCTCGTTCGGCGTGAGGGCCTTCGATCGGGCGATCCAGAGCGCCCTGTAACCGCACCGTGAGGTCCGCAGCCCTGGTACGAGGAGGTGGCCCCGCGCGTCCGGCGCGGGCGGCGGCGCTCGCCGCCGTGGCGCTCGCCGGCGCGGCGCTGTGGCCGGCGTCCGCGAGCGCCCACGGCCTCGTCCAGCGCGAGAACCTGCCCATCCCCGAGTGGCTGTTCGGCTGGGCCGCCGCCGCCGTGCTCGTGGTCTCCTTCGCCGCGCTCGCCGTGCTGTGGCCGCGTCCGCGGCTCGAGGACAACGAGGAGTTCCAGCCGCTGCCGGGCGGCGTCGGGCGCGCGCTCGGCTCGCGCGCGACCGAGATCGCCTGCGGCGCGATCGGGGTCGCGCTGCTGGTGGTCGTCGTCGCCGCCGGCTACGCCGGGCGCCCCAGCGCGCTCGACAACCTCGCCCCCACCTTCATCTTCATCACCTTCTGGGTCGGGCTGGCGTTCGCCAGCGCGCTGTTCGGCGACCTCTTCCGCGCCTTCAACCCGTGGCGGGCGATCGGCCGCGCGACCGGCTGGCTCGTGGTGCGCGCCCGCGGCGGCCGGCCTGTGGCGCACCGCCCCTACCCGGACCGCCTCGGCCGCTGGCCCGCCGCCTTCGGGCTGCTCGTGTTCACCTGGATCGAGCTGTGCTCCGGCTGGGGCGAGCTGCCGGAGCGGGTGACCACCGCGGCGGTCCTCTACAGCGTCCTGACCCTCGCCGCGCAGGCCGTCTACGGCGTCGAGCCGTGGTCGCGCCAGGGCGAGGCGTTCTCCGTCTACTTCGGCCTCTTCGCGCGGCTGTCGATCTTCACCACCCGCGACCGCGTGGTGGGGCTGCGCCCGCCGCTCGCCGGGCTGCCCGCGCTGCACCCTGTCCCGGGGACCGTCGCGGTGGTGTGCGTGATGATCGGCACCGTCACGTTCGACGGCCTCAGCCAGGGGCCGATGTGGACCGACCTCGCCGCCCAGCTCAACGACTTCTTCCGCACCCTCGGCTTCGCTCCGGAGACGACCCCGGTCCTGGCCGCCACGGTCGGGCTGTTCCTGGGCGTCGGGATCGTCGCCGGCTTCTACACGCTCGGCATCGAGGGCGCCCGCTCCGTCGGCGGGGGCTTCGACACCGACCAGCTGCGGCGCGCGTTCATCCACACGCTCGTCCCGATCGCCCTCGTCTACGTCGTCGCGCACTACCTGACGTTCTTCCTCTTCGAGGGCCAGGCGATCAAGTACCTCGCCTCCGACCCCTTCGGGCAGGGCTGGAACCTGTTCGGCACCGCGTCCTCGGCGATCGACTACTCGCTCGTCAGCCAGACGGGCGCCTGGTACCTCCAGGTCGCCTTCGTCGTGCTCGGGCACATCGCCGCGCTGATCCTCGCCCACGACCGCGCGCTGGTGCTCTACGGCCAGGCCCAGCTCGCGGTGCGCTCCCAGTACTGGATGCTGGGCGTGATGGTCGGCTTCACCTCGCTCGCGCTCTGGCTGCTCGCGCAGGCGGGGGCGTAGCGCCGGAGCCTGTCAGCGCCGCGTGATCGGCTCGTCCTCCGCGCCGGCGCGGCGCGAGAGGCGGATCAGCATGATCACCGGGGCGAGGCCGACCGCGACGATCAGCAGCGCCGGCAGCGCCGCGGTCTCGAAGCGCGAGTCCTTGGTGGCCTCCCACACCGCGATCGCGAGCGTGTCGCCGCCCAGCGGGCGCAGGAGCGCGGTGGCGGGCAGCTCCTTCATGACCTCCACGAACACGAGCAGGGTCGCGGTGAGGATGCCCGGCCACAGCAGCGGGAGGTGGACGTCGGAGAGCATGCGCGAGCTGTCGGCGCCGAGGCCGCGGGCGGCGTCGTCGAGCGCCGGGTCGATGCGCTCGAGCCGCGCGTCGACCGCGAACAGCGCGAGCGCGTGGAAGCGCACGACGTAGGCGAGCACGAGCCCGAGCGCGGTCCCGGTGATCAGCAGGCCGAGGTCGACCCCGAGCAGCGAGCGGCCCGCGTCGCCGAGGCGGTGCTCGAGCCAGGAGGCCGGCGCGTAGACGGCGACGGCGACCACGGTCCCCGGGACCGCGTAGCCGAGCGAGGTCAGGCGGGCGGACACGGCCCCGGCGCGCGAGGGACGGGCCCGCTGCCCGTAGGCGACGACGGTCGCCGCCCCCACCGCGATCAGCGCCGTGATGGCCGCCAGCAGCAGGCTGTTGAGCCCGTCGCGCGCGAGCCCCGCGCCGAACGTCCCGTCGCCCAGCGAGGCGATCGCCCACACGACGAGCTGGGCCAGGGGCGCCACGAGGACGACGAGCAGGAGGAGGACCGGCAGGGCGGGCGCCAGGAGGGCTCGCGCCCCACGCAGCCGCCGCGGGACGACCGCCTCCCCGCGCACCAGCGCCTGCTGGTAGCGGGCGCGCCCCCGCAGCAGCCGCTCGAGCACGACGAGGCTGAGCGCGAGCCCGACGAGCACGGTGGCGAGCTGCAGGGCCGCCGCGCGGTCGAACGCGCCGTACCAGACGCGGTAGATCGCGTCGGTCATCGCGCGGTAGTTGAGGAGGTTGACGGCGCCGAAGTCGGCGAGCGCCTCCATCGTCGCGAGCGCCGCGCCGGCGGCCAGCGCCGGGCGGGCGAGCGGCAGCGCGACGCGCCGGATCGCGCGGGCGTGGCTGAGGCCGAGCGTGCGCGCCGCCTCCATCGTCTCGCGCGACTGGGCGAGGAAGGCGCCGCGCCCCAGCACGTACACGTAGGGGTACAGCACGAGCGTGAGCACCGTGATGGCCCCCGCCGTGGAGCGGACCTCGGGCAGCCGGAAGCCGGGGCCGAACACCTCGCGCAGGCCGGTCTGCAGCGCGCTCGAGGCGTCGTACTGCCCGAGCAGGACGAACACCAGCACGTAGGCCGGCATCGCCAGCGGGAGCACGAGCGCCCAGTCGAGCCAGCGCCGCCCGGGGAAGTCGTAGAAGGAGACGAGCGCGGCGAGCCCGCCGCCCACCAGCACCGTCCCGGCGGCCACGCCGGCCGCGAGCACCACGCTGGCGGCCAGCGCATCGCCGAGCAGGCCGCTCGCGATGCGGTCGAGCGCCCGCCCCTCGCCGATGAAGCTCAGCGGGAGCGCGAGCAGCGGCCCGGCGACGAGCAGGGCCACGAGCGCGCTGACGACGGTCCACCCCGCGACCCGCCGCCGCGGGGGTCCGCCGGCCGCGGCCTCGCCGGCGGCGCGCTCGCCGGCCGCTACCTCCACCCGACCTGCTGCATCAACTCGACCGCGTCGGGCAGCCGCCTGCCGGCCTCCTCGACGTCGATCGGGTCCATCTTGACCTCCGCCCAGTCGCGGATGTGGGCGGCCGGCGGGACCGCCGGGTTGGCCGCCAGCTCGCTGTTCTTCACGATCGCCTCCTGGGCCTCGGTGCCGGTGAGGTGCTCCATGAGGCGAACCGCGTCCGCGCGGTGCTCGGCGCCCTTGACGAGCCCGACCCCGGAGAGGTTGGTGTGCGCGCCCGCGCCGTCCTGGTCCGCCCAGGCGGGCGCGACCGGGAAGTCCGGGTCGTCGGCGAGCTCGCGGCCGAGGTAGTAGTGGTTGGTGAGGCCGACGTCGCAGCGGTCGGCCGCGATCGCCTCGAGCACGTCGACGTCGGAGCCGAGGATCTGCGGGTCGTTGGCCATCCAGGAGCGCAGCAGCTTCTCGGTCGCCGCGTCGCCGCGCTTGGCCAGCATGTCGGCGACGAGCGACTGGTTGTACTCGTTGTTGCTCGTGCGCAGGCACAGGCGGCCGCGCCAGCGCTTGTCGCCGAGGTCGGCGTAGGTCTTCAGGGCGTTCTCGGGCACGCGCTCGGTCGAGCGCATCATCGTGCGGATCCGCAGGCTCATCGCCCACCAGGCGCCGTCGGGATCCCGCAGCTGGCCGGGCACGTTGCGCTCGAGCGCCGGCGTGGTCACGTTCTCCAGCAGCCCCGCCTCCTTCGCGCGCCAGAGGTTGGCGAGGTCGGTCGTGACCAGCAGGTCGGCGGGCGTGTCGGCGCCCTCGCCGCGCAGGCGCTCGAAGAGCTCCGGCGCGGTGCCGCCGCGCAGCTCGACGTCGAGCCCGGTGTCCTTCTCGAAGGACAGGAAGGCCTGCTCGTCCCCGTACTGCGAGCGCCCGTTGTAGACCACGACGTCGGAGGACCCGCCCATCGCCACGACGGCGGCGCCGAGCAGCGCCACGACGACGACGAGCGCGCCGCCGGCCAGGCGCCAGTGCCGGCGGATCGAAGGTGGAAGCATCCTGCGGTCCCTCCTGGTCGGAAACGGGATTAGGGTACCCTCATCGACCGCCGAGCGGCCACCCACCGGATGCCCCCGCACGACACGGTCGACGACGTGGAAGAGCCCGCAGCCCCCGCGAGTTCCCCGCCGGGCGAGGTCGCCGCCATCCTTGCCGACGCCGTGACGAAGTCCTTCGGGGGCGTCGCGGCGGTCGACGGCGCGAGCCTGACGGTCGGCGACGGAGAGATCGTGGCGCTGCTCGGCCCCAGCGGGTCGGGCAAGACGACGCTGCTGCGGGTGATCGCGGGCTTCGAGCGCCCCGACGCGGGGTCCGTGCGCGTGGGCGGGCTGGAGGTCACCGGGCCCGGGACGTGGGTGGAGCCCGAGCGGCGCCGCGTCGGCATGGTCTTCCAGCAGGGCGCGCTGTTCCCGCACCTGACGGTCGAGGGCAACGTCGGCTTCGGCACCTCCCGTCCGGAGCGGGTCGGGGAATGCCTGCGCCTCGTCGCGCTCGAGGACCGGGCCGGAAGCTTCCCGCACGAGCTCTCGGGCGGCGAGCGCCAGCGGGTCGCGCTCGCGCGGGCGCTCGCCCCCGATCCCGAGGTCGTCCTGCTCGACGAGCCGTTCGCCGCGCTGGACGCGGGACTGCGGCAGGCGCTGCGCGAGGAGGTGGCGTCCATCCTGCGCGCCGCCGGGACGAGCGCGCTGCTCGTCACCCACGACCAGGCCGAGGCGCTGTCGCTGGCGGACACCGTCGCGGTGATGCGCGCCGGGCGGATCGAGCAGGTCGGCACGCCCGAGTCGGTCTACGAGCGGCCCGGCTCGCGCTGGGTGGCCCAGTTCCTGGGCGATGCCGACGTGCTGGCCGGCACCGCGCGCGCGGGCGTCGTCGAGTGCGAGCTCGGCCGCTTCGGCGTCGGCGACGAGCTCAGCGGCGCGGTCCAGGTGGTGGTGCGGCCCGAGTCGGTCGGCATCGGGCTGCACGCCACCGACGCCACCGCGGTGGACGGCGTCGTCGTCGGGCGCTCCTTCTACGGCCACGACCAGCTCGTCCACCTCGAGCTGCCGAGCGGCGCCAGGCTGCGCAGCCGGCGGCTCGGGTTCCCGGCCTGGCACCCCGGCGACCGCGTGCGCGTGTGGGTGGAGGGCCCGGTGACCGCGGTGCCGGAGGATCAGCCGCCGGACGGCGGGACCGCGCGGTAGAGCATCCCGGCGGCGGACGCGAAGACGAGCTCGCCCTCGCCATCGGTGCCGATGTGGGTCAGCTGCGGGATGCGCGCCCGCTCGCGCCGCACGTCGGCCGCGCGCCCCTGCGGCGTACCGCGCAGGGTCCAGAGCACCGCCGAGCAGAAGTCCCCGTAGACGTAGCGCCCCGACATCTTCGGCAGCGCCGCGCCCTGGTAGACGAGCCCGCCGATCACCGAGCACCCGTCGGTGTGCTTGTAGGACGCGACGGGCCAGACGAGGTCGCCGCTCGTGTCGAGCCGCCGGGGGCGCTCGACGCGCCCGGTGCCCTCGAACGCGCTCCAGCCCAGGTTCTTCGGCGGCTCGTCGGGCTCGAGCAGCACGCGGTTGATCTCCTCGACCTCGTCCTGGCCGACGTCGCCGACCCAGATCTCGCCGAGCGCGGGGTCGAACGAGAAGCGCCACGGGTTGCGCAGCCCGCTGAGGACGACCGCCCAGCGCGGCCGCGGCGCCTCGACGTCGACCGCCAGCACCTTGCCGAGCTGCTTGTGCAGGTCCTGCGCCGACTGGCGCGGGTCGAACGCCCCGCCGCCGTCGCCGAGCCCGAGGTAGAGCCGGCCGTCGGGCCCGAACGCGAGCTGACCGCCCTTGTGGTTCTCCTCCGGCTGCTCGACCGTCAGCAGCTCGCGCAGCGGCCGCGGGTCGATGGTGCCGTCCCGGCGCGCCCGGAACTCGGCGACGCGCGTGTCGCCCTCGCGGTTGGTCCAGTGCAGATAGAGCCGCCGGTTGGTCGCGAAGTCCGGGTGGAACGCCATGCCGAGCAGCCCCATCTCCGAGCCGGTCCGGACCTGGCCGGTCAGATCGAGCACCGTGCGCTGCCGCTCGCCGCTGACGCGGACCACGCGCCCGGGCTGCTCGAGCACCCACAGCCGGCCGCGGTCGCCGGGCGCCGCGCCGACGTAGGTCGGCCGGTTCAGGCCGCCCGCGATGCGCTCGACGGCGAAGTGGTGGCCGTCGCCCGCCTCGGTCGCCGGCTGCAGCGGCCGCACCGCGGCGCGCGGGTCCTCGGGTGGCTCGTCGCCCCCGCAGGCGGCGAGCACGGCGCCGAGCAGCAGCGGGAGCAGCGGGGCGGCGCGACGCATCGGCCGGGCATCTTAGGGAACCCTAAGTCAACATGCGAGCAGCACCGCCCAGGTGCCGGCGCGCGCCGCGGGCGCGAACGGCGCGGGCGCGTCGGGCGCGGGCCGCGCCCCGGCGGTGAGCCGCGAGCGGAACACGACCCCGGGTGCGCGCGGCGTGAAGCCGACCACCCGCTTGGCGACCCGCAGCTCGTAGGCCATCAGCGGCCCGCGGTAGCGCCCGACGTACGGCCGCCCGCAGTCGAGGACCGCCTCGCGGCCGCCGGCCGCCCGCACCGCGTCGGCGAGGTCGCGGGCGAGGTCGGCCTGGTAGGCCTGCGCGGCGCGCAGGCGCCATACGTCGTCCGCGCGCGGGGCCGCCGCGAGCGCGAGGACCGCAACAAGTGCGACGGCGGGGGCCCCCCGGGCCGCCGCCCCGCACCACCGTGCGGCGTCCACCAGCCCCACCGCCCCGCTGATCGCGACCAGCGCGGCGCCCGGCAGCGCGTAGCGCGGCTCGCCGGAGAAGCCGGCCTGGGCCATGACCGCGACGAGCGCGATCCACAGGCCGCCCACCGCGGCGGGGGCGAGCGCGTGCCGCGCGGTCGCGCTCCCTCGCGCCGCCCGCCCGGCGAGCCACGCCACCCCGAGCCACAGCGGCCACAGCGGCAGCGCGACCGCGGCGCGCAGGGACGCCGCCGCGGGCACGTCGGCGAGCGCCGGCTGCCCGGGGTTCGGCACCCGCGCGCGGCCGCCCGAGCGCAGCGGATCGCCGGACCCGAGCCACTCCGGTACGAACCACGCCGCGAGGACCGCGGCCGCGACGCCGGCGAGCAGCGGGGCGTCGCGGGGCCGGCGGCGGCAGTGCACGACCGCGGCCAGGAGCAGGAACGGCCACGTCTCCACGCGCAGCAGCGCGCAGGCGACCGCGCACGCGAGCGCGATCCGCCCGCGCCCCGCGCGCCACGCCTCGACGCCCCCGAGCGCGAGCGCGAGCAGCGCGCCCTCGGTGAGGCCGGTCGCCGCGTAGACGAGGAACCCGCCGCACAGCGCGACGCCGAGCCCCGCCACGACCCCGGACGCGACCGAGTCGCCCCCGAGCCGGCGGCCGAGGCGGAACGCGAGCCAGACGGCCGCGAGCGCCGCGGCGCGGGCGATCAGCACCCACGCTGCGGGCGCGAGCGCGCCGAGCGGCGCCAGCACGGCGCACACCGCGACCGGCAGCGGCTTGAACGCGGGTCCCTCCGCGGTGCTGAGCGCGCCGCCGGCCACCTCACGCCCCCACAGCAGCCACATCCACGGGTCGTAGGTCGGCGCCGGCGCGACGAGCAGCGCCGAGCCGAGCGCGAGCCCGACCAGCGCGAGCGCGACCCACGGCAGCGGCCCGGCCGCCGCCGCGCGCCCGCGCAGCCGCCCGCCCTCCGAGCTCACCGTGGCCATGGGGCGCGACGCTACACGGGGCTCCGGTCCGCCGCCGCTACCGCGCGCCGCAGGCCGCGGCCGGCGGCGGGTCGCCGCGGCGAGCCGCGGGCTCCCCACGCCTCCCACAGCCCCAGGGCGGTCCGCGCCCGCTCGAGGTCCGTGGTCACGAGGCCGGTGCGGAAGCGGTCGTCCTCGCGGAGCGTGTACTGGAAGGCGGCCGCCACGCGCGGGTCCTCGTACCAGTCCGCGAGGCGCCGCTCGAGCTCCGCGCACGCCGCGCGCTCGTCGCCGAAGGTCCGCGCCGCCGACAGCTCCTCCGGCGGCGTGCCGGCGCCGGTCTCCGTGATCCAGATCGGCGGCACGCGCGGGCAGTCCTGGTCGGCGAGGCCGGTCGCCGCCTCGTCGACCGGGTCGGCGCCGCCCGCGTAGGCGTGCTGACCCCAGACGTCCGCGCGGCAGACGAGGTCGCGCGGCAGCCCGGCGATGAACTCCGCGACGGTGGTGCGGTGGCGCGTCGGCTCGGTCAGCCCTGCCAGCTCGCCGAGCACGAGCCGCTGGTCGCCCTCGGCGGCGTCGAGCTCGGAGAGCATCGCCCGCGCGAGCTCGGCGTACATCACCGGAGCGCCCGACGGCGCCGAGCGGTCGCACTCGCTGCGCTGCGGCGAGAGGAAGTACGGGTGGTTGGGCTCGTTCCACGGGCTCCAGTACGTCAGCCGCGCGCCCTCCTCGCGGGCGGCGGCGATCAGCGCGGCGACGAGGCGGCGGTAGGCGGGCAGCGCCTCGCCGCGCACCCGCCGGGAGCGCAGCGCGGTCCCGGGCCGCTCACAGCCGCCGGCCGGCTGGGCCGCCCAGTCGGGCGTCCCGGTGATCACGACCATGCCGTCCCAGCCGCCGTCGCGCTGGCGGGCCGCCAGCGCCCGCAGCTGCTCGCGCACGCCCGCCCAGCCCGCGCACGGGCGCTCGGCGCGCATGCAGCCGCTCTGGTGCGCGCTCAGGTCCACCGGTGCGTCGGGGGTCGGCTGCAGGACGCGCCAGTCGACCATCAGCCGGTAGTAGGCGGGGCGGATGCGCGCGAGCGACTCGCGCCAGCGGTCGAACGGCGCCGCCACCTCGCGGCCGGCGGGCCACAGGAAGTTCGGGTTGGGCTCCGTGATGCCCAGCGCCAGGCTGCGCGCCGCGGCGGTGGGCGGCGGCGACGGCGTGGGCGTCGCCGAGGCGCCCGGGGTGGGCGACGGCGCGCGCGGGGCGTCGCGGACGCCCAGCCATGCGGCGGCGCCCAGCGCGAACGCCAACCCGCCCGCCAGCAGGGCGGAGGCGACGCGCAACGCTAGGGGTGCGGCGCGCCAGCGCGCGCGCCACCCGCTCAGACGGCCGAGACCTCTTCCTCGTCGGCGACCCGGAACGACGAGCCGCAGCCGCAGGCCGCGATCACGTTCGGGTTGTCGACCTTGAAGCCCGCGCCCTGCAGGCTCTCGACGTAGTCGACGATGGCGCCGCGGACGTAGGGCAGGCTCTGCTCGTCGACGAGCAGGCGCAGGCCGTGGTCCTCGAACACCGTGTCACCGGCGCGCTCTGTGTCGAAGGCGAGCGCGTATTGGAAGCCTGAGCAGCCGCCGCCGCGCACACCCACGCGCAGGCCCGAGGTCTGCACGTCGGCGTTCTGGCTCGCCAAGAACTCGTGAACCTTCTCGGCGCCCTTGTCGGTGAAGGTGATCATCGATGCTGCGTCTCCAGTCGCGGTGCCTGGTCCAATGCTTCACGAAGTGTAGCGGCCGTGGCGGCCGGGGCTCGACCCGATCCGGCCGATGCAACCGCCTCGCTAGGCTAGTGCGGAGGATGCCGACGACGGACGACCTCAAGCTGCGCATCGAGCAGGCGATCCCCGGCGCGCGCGTGGACGTGACCGACCTCACCGGAGGCGGCGACCACTTCCGGGCCACTGTCGTGGCACCCGAGTTCGACGGGCTGAGCCGCATCGAGCAGCACCGCCGCGTCTACGCCGTGTTCGGCGCCGAGATCGGCGGCCCGATCCACGCGCTGTCCCTTGAAACCAGAGCCCAATAGAGGCGGGTGCCCATGAGCGAGACGACCGAGAACCCGATCCGCGAGGCCATCCAGGAGGCGATCTCCGAGCACGAGGTGATCCTCTTCATGAAGGGGACGCCCGAGCGCCCGATGTGCGGCTTCTCCGCGCGCACCGTGGCGGCGCTCGACGCGCTGGGCTCGCCCTACGCGGCGGTCGACATCCTGCCCGACCCGCGGATCCGCCAGGAGCTGTCCGTGCTGTCGAACTGGCCGACGATCCCGCAGCTCTTCGTGCGCGGCGAGCTCGTCGGCGGCTGCGACATCGTCACCGAGATGTACGAGTCCGGCGAGCTGGCCACGACCATCGGCGTCGAGCCGCCGGCCGAGGCCCCCGACGAGGCGCCGCAGGCCGCCGAGCCGGGCGCGCCGCCGCTGCAGCCGGACAACCGCCTGGCCTAGCCGTCCCTGCCGGTCCGGCGTCCACGAGGGCGCCGGGCCGAGATGGTTGATTCCGCGGCCGCGCGACCGTGGGGTCGTGGAATCAACCATCTATAGGTCGCGGCGCGCGAACCCCGCCGTGGCGGCGGCGCCCACCCCCGCCAGGTACACCACCGCCCACGCCCACAGCGCGGGGCCGGCGGACTGCGCGCCGCCGAACGGGCCGAGGTCGAGCGCGAGCCGCGTGAACCCGATGGTGTCCGCGGTGATCGCGGCGAGCGCGCTCTGGTAGAGCGCCTCGAACGGCAGCGCCCAGCTCGTCACCTCCGCGACGTCGCCGAGCGTGTCCGACCTGAGCGCCTCGCCGATCTGCCCGAGCAGGCCCGCCACCAGGCCGGCCCCGAAGACCATGAAGATCGCGATCCCGTTCGCGGTGCTGGCCAGCACCACCGAGCCCGCCAGCGACAGCGCGGTCAGGATCGCCACCGCGAGCGCGAGCTGCGCCGCCGGGCCGGCGACGCGGTCCGGCCACCACCCGCCGATCGCCCATGTGATCGTGGCCGCCGCCAGGAACACGGCGACGACGTAGGCGGCCGACACCGCCGCCGCGCCGGCGAAGCGCGCGAGCAGCAGCGTGCGCCGACGCACCGGGCGCACGACGAGCGGCTGGAGCAGGCCGCGCTCCGCGTCGCCCTGCACGACGCCGAGCGTGAGGAACACGGTGAGGATCGTCGCCAGGAAGAGCGTCGCGAACATCGCCAGCCCGAGCAGCGTCGCCCCCGCCACGATCTCGGGCTGGACCCCGGCGAGGGCCGGCCCGGTGAAGTCGCGCACCTCCTTGAAGGCCTGCCACGTGCCGAGGCCGTAGAGCCCGAGGAACACCGCGGTGAGCACCGCGACCACCACGAACACCCGGCGGCGGAGGCTCTCGCGCAGCGCGAAGCCGGCGATCACGGCGACCTGGCTCACACCGGCACCTCGTCCATGCGGCCCTCGCCGACCGCCTCGAGGTAGGCGTCCTCCAGCGAGGAGGTCAGTACCCGCACGCCGTAGACCTCCTCCCCCGCCGCCACCATCTCGCGCACGATCCGCGGCACGTCCTCGCGGCCGGCCTCGGCGAACAGGCGCGGCCCGTCCGCGGTCTCGACCTCGACCCCGCCGGGGCGGCTGAGCTCCGAGGGCGTGCCGGCGGCCACGAGCTCGCCGCCCGCGATGATCGCCACCCGGTCGCACACGAGCTCGACCTCGGAGAGCAGGTGCGAGTTCAGCAGCACCGACACGCCCCGCCCGCGCAGCTCCTCGAGCAGCGCGCGCACGGTGCGCCGCCCGGCGGGGTCGAGTGCGCTGGTGGGCTCGTCGAGCAGCAGCAGCCGCGGCTCGCCGACCAGCGCCTGCGCGATCCCGAGCCGCTGCTGCATCCCCTTGGACATCGTCCCCACGCGGCGCCCGGCGGCCTCCCGCAACCCCACCAGCGAGAGCAGCTCCGCGCGCTCGGCCGCACCGCCGGAGGACTCGGCGAGCCGTTGATGCAGCGTCAGCAGCTCCTGCGCCGTGCACCAGTCGGGGAAGCGGAACAGCTCGGCGAGGTAGCCCATCGCGGCGAGCGCGTCCGGGCTGCCGGCCGGCGCGCCGCACACCTCGGCGGCCCCCGAGGTCGGGTGCACGAGCCCGCACGCGATCTTCACGAGCGTCGACTTGCCCGCCCCGTTGGGACCGAGGAGGCCGACGAGCTCCCCCTCGCGGACCTCGAGATCGACGCCCCGGAGCGCGTGCACCGGGCCGTAGGCCTTGGCGAGGGCGGTGGCGCGCAGCGCGGCGGGCATCGTCACGTAGCATCGTTTCATGACGGCCGACCCCGGCACGCGGGTACCGCCTCTGCGCTGGGACGGCGAGCGGCTGCACGTGCTCGACCAGACGCGGCTCCCGCACGCCGAGGAGGTGCTCGTGCTGACGGGCGCCGAGGACACGGCGGAGGCGATCGAGCGCCTGTCGGTGCGCGGCGCCCCGCTGATCGGGGTGACCGCCGCCTACGGGCTCGCGATGGCAGTCGCCGCCGAGCCGTCGCTGGGCGCGCTCGAGCGCGGGGCGGAGCGGCTCGCGTCCGCGCGGCCCACCGCGCGCAACCTGGCGTGGGCGGTCGAGCGCGTCCGCGCCGCCGCGCTGGCGGCCGGGCCGGCGCGCATGGCCGCCGCCGCCCGCGCCGAGGCCGAGGCGATCCACGCCGAGGACGAGGCCGCCAGCGCCGCCCTCGGCCGCCACGGCGCCGACGCGCTGGACGACGCGCTCGCGTCGGGGCCGCTGACCGTGCTCACCCACTGCAACACCGGCGCGCTGGCGGCGAGCGGCCGCGGCACCGCGCTGGGCGTGATCGCCGAGCTGGCCGACCGCCGCGACGTGCGCGTCCTGGCGTGCGAGACCCGGCCGCTGCTGCAGGGCGCGCGCCTCACGGTATGGGAGTGCGGCCGGCTCGGGCTCGAGCACGAGCTGGTCGTGGACGGCGCCGCCGCCGGCCTGATCCGCCGCGGCGAGGTCGCCGCCGTCGTCACCGGGTTCGACCGCGTGGCCGCCAACGGCGACGTCGCCAACAAGGTGGGGACCTATCCGCTGGCGCTCGCCGCCCGGGCCGCGGGCATCCCCTTCGTCGTCGCCGGGCCGTCCTCCTCGGTCGACCTCGGCCTGCCGACCGGTGACGGCATCCGGATCGAGGAGCGCGGCCCCGACGAGGTCAGGACCGCGGGCGGCGCGCTGCTCACGGTGCCCGGCACCCGCTGCCGCAACCCGGCCTTCGACGTCACGCCCGCCGAGCTCGTGTGGGCGCTCGTCACCGAGCGCGGCACGGCAAGGCCGGTGACCGCCGAGACGGTCGCCGCCGTGGGCTAGATGGTTGATTCCGCCGCCGCGCGGGCGCCTGTCCGCTGTCCGCGCGCGTGAGTAGGCTTGGCGCCGAATGGGCCGGGTCGCGGTGGTCACCGACACGACGCAGTACCTGCCGGACGACGTCCTCGCCCGCCACGACATCCGCCTCGTCTCCCTCTACGTCGGCTGGGACGGGCACACGGGCCGCGAGAGCGACCTGCCGGACTACGACGCGTTCTACGCCCAGCTGCGCGCGGCCGAGGAGCTGCCCAACACCTCGCAGCCGTCGGTCGGCGACTTCCTCGCGGTGTACGAGCCGCTGCTCGAGGAGGGCGCCGACGTCCTCTCGATCCACCTGTCGGCGGGTATCTCGGGGACCTGCGGCTCGGCCGAGCAGGCGCGCGAGCAGCTCGTCGAGCGCGGCGTGGACGGCGAGCGCATCGTGGTGCTCGACTCGGCGACCGCCTGCGCCGGCCACGGGCTGATGGCGGTCGCCGCCGCCAACGCCGCCGACCGCGGGGCGAACGTCGCCGAGGCGGCGAAGGCGGCACAGGCGCTGCGGCGCGTGCTCAAGGTGTGGTTCTGCGTCGACACGCTCGAGTTCCTCAAGCGCGGCGGTCGCATCGGCGCCGCCAACGCCTGGCTCGGCACCGCGCTGAAGATCAAGCCGATCCTCACGCTCGAGCGCGAGATCACCCCCATCGAGCGCGTGCGCACCCGCAGCCGCGCCTTCGAGCGCATGGTGGAGTACCTGCGCGAGGACCGCGAGCGCGGCGCCGACCGCTTCTTCATCCAGCACATCCAGGCCGCGGACGTCGCCGCCGAGCTCGCCTCGCGCGGCCGCGAGATCTACGGCCGCGACGTCGAGTTCGTGTCGGAGATCGGCCCCGTCATCGGCGCCCACGTCGGCCCCGGGCTGATCGGGGTGTCCGGACTGCCCAGCGACCTCCTCGGCCCCGTCTGAGCCCGACGACCCCCCAGCCGCCGGACCGCGCCGCGCCGGCGCCCGAGGTCAAGGTCCAGCTCGTCCCGACGGTCGGCGCCGTCGTGCGCGTGACCCTGACGGTCGTCCTCATCGTCCTCTGCCTGTGGCTGCTCTACCTGCTGCGCAAGCCGATCGGCTGGATCGTGATCGCGGGGTTCATCGCGATCGCGCTGGCCGGGCCGGTGACGGTGCTCTCGCGGCGGATGAGGCGCGGGTTCGCGATCGCGATCGTCTACCTCGTGCTGATCCTCCTGCCGGTCGGGATCGTGGGCATCCTCGTGCCGCCGATCGTCACCCAGGGGAACAACCTGGTCGCCAACCTGCCCACCTACGCGACGGACGTGCAGGACTTCGTCGCGGAGAACGACACGCTGAGCCGCCTCCAGCGCGACTACGACCTCACCGGGAAGCTCCGTGAGCAGGCCGAGCAGCTCCCGGGGCGCATCGGCGACGCCGCCGGCGTGCTCTCGGGCATCGGCCTGGGGCTCGTGAACTCGATCTTCCAGGCGGTGACGATCCTCATCCTGAGCGTCTTCATGCTCGGAGGCGGGCCACGCTTCCAGCGCTTCGTCCTCGGCCTCCAGCCACCCGATCGCGCGCAGTGGCTCCAGGGCCTGCTCGACCGCATACGCAGCGCGGTGGGCAACTACGTGGCCGGCGCGCTCGCCCAGGCCGCGATCGCGGCGGTGCTCAGCTGGCTCGTGCTGATGATCCTCGGCGTGCCCTACGCGCTCCCGCTCGCGGTGATCATCTTCCTGCTCGACCTGGTCCCGCTCGTCGGCGCGACGCTGGGGGCGATCATGGTCGGGCTCGTGACGCTGTTCAGCGACTTCCCGGTCGACACGATCATCTGGACCGTCTGGGCGATCGCCTACCAGCAGATCGAGAACAACCTCATCCAGCCGCGCATCCAGTCACGGGCGGTCTCGCTCGAGCCGTTCGTGGTGCTCGTGTCGGTGCTGTTCGGCAGCGCGCTGTTCGGGATCCCGGGCGCGCTGCTCGCGATCCCGGTCGCCGCCGCGATCCAGATCACGGTGCGCGAGGTGTGGCGGCTGCGCCGCGCCGCGCTGGTGCCCGGCCCCGACCCGATGAGCAAGGTCCAGAGCGGCCAGCCCGGCCAGCCCTAGCCGTCTAGCGGCGGCGGCGGCCGCCGAGCAGGCCGCCGATCGCGGCGATCCCGCCGCCGAGCACGAAGCCCGCCGCCGCCGCCCCGATCATGACCTCGCGGCTGTGGCGCCGCAGGTGCGCGCGCCAGTCGGCCGCCTTGGCGATCTCGCCCTGCAGTCGCTGGACCGCGAGCCCGAGGTCGGCGCGGTTGGCCTCGATCGAGGCGCGAATCTCGTCCGGCGTCCTCGTGGCCATCAGCGCCGCGCCTCCGGCCTCGTCGCCACCGGCGGCTGCGCCGGCGTGACCGGCGGCAGCGGTCCGCTGCCGCGGGCGTGGGTGACGGTCTCCTTGATCAGCTGGGCCTCCTCGATCGCCATCGCCGGCGTCGGCGGGCTCCCGCGCTTGATGAAGCGCAGCGCCACGAAGGCCGCGATCGCGCCGACGACGAACAGCAGGACGGCCGTGATCAGGAACCCGAGCCAGATGTTGTCGCCGCCGTCGATCAGCAGCCACAGGCCCCACGACAGCGCGTGGAGGATGAAGATCAGCCCGAAGAAGGCGAAGATCCCGCCGACGACGCCGACCGCGGCGCCCTTGGCGAGCTTGGTGACCTTCTCCGTGAGCTCGGTCTTGGCGAGCTCGATCTCCTCGTGGACGAGGAGCTGGGCCTTCTCGGTGACGTCCTGGACCGCGCGGGCCAGTTCGTTGGTGCCGTTGTCGTTCATGCTCAGTAGAAGAGGCGTCGAAGGACCTTGGCGAGGACGAACCCGCCGGCGAGCGCGGCGCCGGCCATGATCTCCGGCCGGTCCTGCAGCCCGCCCTCGGGAATCGCGGCGGGAGCGGCGCTCGCGCCGGCGGACGCGGCCGCGGCGGCGCGCGGCGACGTGGCGGTGCCGACCCCCGGCGCGGTGACCGTGGCGGCCGACAGCGTGGCGGGCTCCTTGGGCGCGGCGGCGGCGCTCTCGCGAGCCAGCCGCGCGGCCTCCTCGGACTGCCGGCGGGCGCGCTCGTACTCCTCGGCGGCCGAGGCGGCGCGCGCCCGGCGCTCCTCCTGCTTCGTGGCCAGCCGGCGCTCGCGCGCCTCCGCCTGCTCCGTGGCGGTGTGGGCCTCGGTGGCCTCGTCCTCGGCGCGCCGGACGTCGGCGGCCAGCACGTCGGCCCGGACCTCGGCGGCGTAGGCCTCGCCCTGCGCCCGCTCCGCCTGGGCGGCGGCCTCGCGGGCGGCCGCGGCGGCCTGGGCCTCCTCGGCGGTGGCGCCGCCGGCGGCCTCGGCCTGCTGGGCGGGCTCCCCGGGCGGGGTGACGCCCGCGGGCTGGGTCGCCGCCCCGCGTGTCGCGTCGTCGTCGCGCTGGCGGTCGTCGGTCACTCGGGCGGGTCTTCCCCGAAGAGGCGCACCCAAATCAGATGCGCGACCTTCGTCGTGAGGATGGAGGCCAGCGCCCCGAGGCCGGCGAGCAGGCCGGACCACATCAGGCGCTTGACCATGTCGTTGTCGGTCATAGGTGGGGCAGTCTAAGGGGAACTCGCCTGGCGGCTCGTTCCCTTGGAGTTCGGCGCCGGGCACGTGCTCCCTTCTGGAACGTGGGTTGGCCGAACTCCCGGTGGTCTCGGTTCGGCGGAGCCTCGCCCGGGCTCAGGCTCGGCTGAAGGCCGCGAGGATCTCTCGTTGGAAGGCGAGGATGTGCTCTCGCATGATCACGCGGGCGCGCGGGGGGTCTCGTGCGAGCAGCGCCTCGAGCAGGCGCTCCTGGTCGTGCACCGCGCCGCCGAGGCCGGGCACGCGGTCGAGCACGACGTACCACACGCGCAGCGACAGGGCGAAGTAGCGTTCGAGCGTCTCGGCGAGGTAGGGGTTGCGGGAGGTTGCGTACACGAAGCGGTGGATCCGCTGGTCGAAGCGCATGAGCGCGCCGTGGTCCTCGGAGCTCAGCGTCTCGAGCTCGGTCACGAGCGCCTCCGCGCGGGCGCGCGCGTCGGCGTCCATGCGCAGCGCCGCCAGCTCGGCCGCCTGCGCCTCGAGCTCGACGCGCACCTCCGTGATGTGGACGATGTCCGCGACGTCGACGTGCGTCACGAAGGTCCCGCGGCGCGGCTGGACCGCGACGAGGTTCTCGAGCGCGAGGCGCTTGACCGCCTCGCGCAGCGGCGTGCGGCCGATGCCGAGCTCGCGCATCAGCTCGTCCTCGCGCAGGATCGCCCCGGGCGGCAGCTGCAGCGTCACGATCCGGTCGCGCAGCTCGTGGTAGGCCCGCTCGGCGATAAGCCCGTTTCCCGACCCGCTGTCGAGGACCTGACCCTCCATGAGCCTCTCTGATATATCAGGGACGGTGATGCGCGATGCGCGAGAGCCGGCGCGCGTGCCGATCATAATTCCCGCAGCGCCCTCTGTCAGCCCGCCCGAACGTGTTGCAGCGGACGCCCGAAGGCGCCGGGACACACCGGTGCCCTGATGCATCACCAGGCTTCGGGATGACCACCTCCCGGGTCGTCCGACGTGCGACGCTCGGTTCGCGGCACTGTCGAGCATCGAAGGAGGCCAGCAATGAACGACTCGTACCCGGTGAGGTTCGCCGTCGACTTCCCCGACCGGCCGCTCAACCGCCTCACCACCGCGTTCCGGATCTTCACGGTGATCCCGATCGCGATCGTGCTGGGGAGCATCGGCGCCACCGGTGGCGGGTGGTGGGGCGAGGCCGGCACCCAGGGCAGCAGCTACGCGGCAGGCGGCGGCGCCCTGCTCTTCGTACCGCCGCTGTTGATGATCCTGTTCCGCCAGAAGTACCCGCGCTGGTGGTACGAGTGGAACCTCCAGCTGCTGCGGTTCTCCAACCGCGTCGGCATCTACATGGCGCTCATGGACGACCGCTATCCATCCACCGACGAGGACCAGGCCGTGCACCTCGACGCGCCGTATCCCGACGCCCGCCAAGAGCTGAACCGGTGGCTGCCCCTGGTCAAATGGCTGCTCGCGATCCCGCACTACATCGTGCTCGCGTTCCTGTGGCTGGGAGCGCTGATCGCGGTCATCATCGCCTGGTTCGCGATCCTGTTCACGGGCCGCTACCCCCGCGCCCTGTTCGACTTCGTCGAGGGCGTGATCCGCTGGCATAACCGCGTGATCGGCTACGCGCTCATCCTCGTCACCGACGCCTATCCGCCGTTCAGGCTGCGCCCCTGACCGACGAGGGCGAAAGCAGCGCGGCATGTGCGACGCTGCGCGCATGAGCTCGCCCGGGCCGTCGTCCCCCGCCGTGCCGTCGGAGGGCGATCCCACGGCGGCCGCGGCGGCGCGGCTGCTCGCGCTGATCCTCGAGCGCTCGCCGCGCCCGTTCTCCGAGCTGGCGCGCGCGGCGGGGCTCGCGGAGACCGCGGCCGCGCCGCTCGTGACCGCGCTCGAGCGCCAGGGGCTGGTGGCGTGGGACGCCGGGACCGGGCTGCGCCCCGGCCCTGCGCTGCTGCGCTTCGCCCGCTCGGACGCCGGCCGCCAGGACCTCATCGAGCTCGCGCAGCCGAGCCTGCGGAGGCTCGCGAGCGAGAGCGGCGAGACCGTGAACCTGATGGTGCCGACGCCGACCGGCTCGGAGGCGATCGCCCAGCTCGCCTCGAGCCATCTCCTCGGCGCCACGAACTGGCTGGGCCGCCCCGTCCCCCTGCACTGCTCGGCGGCGGGCAAGGTGTTCGTGGCCTACGGCGTCTCGACGCTCGGCGACGACCCGCTCGAAGCGCGCACGCCGGCGACGGTCGTCGACCCGGCGGTCCTCGAGCGCGAGCTCGAGCAGGTCCGCGCCCGCGGCTACGGGGTGACCGTCGACGAGCTCGAGCCCGGGCTCTCGGCCGTGGCCGCCCCGGTGTTCGAGCGCGGTGGCAGCGTGGTCGGGGCGCTCGCGATCTCCGGCGCCTCACTGCGCCTCACCCCGCACCGGCTCCAGCTCCTCGGCCGCGTGTGCATCGAGCAGGCGCACGCGATCTCGGTCCGCCTCGGCCACGACGTGGCGCTCGAGGACATCCTGCGGGACTGACCCGCCGGCGCGCCTACAGGACCGCGCGGATCTCGCGCTCGAACGTCGTGACGTGCGCCGCGGCGATGTCCCGCGCGCGCGCCGCCTCGCCCGCGCGGATCGCCTCGAGCAGCGCCTCGTGCTCGAGCACGCTGGCGGTCAGGTGCGGCAGCCGGTCGAGCACCAGGTGCCAGATCCGCAGCGAGAGGTTGAAGTAGCGCCCGAGGGTCGCCTCGAGGTACGGGTTGCCCGAGCAGCGGTGGATGAAGCGGTGCACGGTCGCGTCGAGCCCCATCAGCGCCTCGGCGTCGCCCCGGCGGCGCAGCGCATCGATCTCCGCCAGCAGCGCCTCGAGCTCGGCCCGCTGGCGGGCGGTGAGCCGCTCGGCCGCCCGATAGGACGCGTGGCCCTCGAGCTGCACCCGCACGTCGGAGATGTGCGCGAGATCGGTGATGTTGATCTCCGACGCGAACGTCCCGCGGCGGGGGAACACCGCCACGAGGTTCTCCAGCGCGAGCCGCCGGATCGCCTCGCGCACGGGCGTGCGGCCCATGTCGAGCTCGCGCCCGAGCGCGTCCTCGTTGATGGGCGCGCCCGGCGGGATCCGCAGCGTCACGATGCGGTCGCGCAGCTCCACGTAGGCGCGGTCGGCCATCAGCTGACCGCCCCCGCCCGGGGCGGCCTCGGGCTCGAGGCTCACGCCCGCCGCCCTTGACGGCCTGTGCTGAAGACTGATATATGAGTCATCGACGGCGGCAATGTACCAACGTCCCGGCCACCCCGCAACACCCTCGACGGCCGCGCCCGCGCCCGGCGGCGCCGCGCTGTCCACGGACCCCGGTCCCGGCTCCGTGACGGCGGCCGGCGTCGCGGACGAGGTCGCCGCGCGGCTCGCCCGCGGCGACGCCGCGCGGGCGCGCACGGTCGTCTCCGACCTCGTGCGCCACACCCCCGTGCTCACCTCGCGCAGCCTCGGCGAGACGTGCGGCGGGCGGATCCTGCTCAAGGCCGAGAACCTCCAGCGCACCGGCTCGTTCAAGCTGCGCGGCGCGCTGACGAAGCTCGCGAGCCTGGGCGACGCGCAGGGCGTGGTGGCGGGCAGCGCCGGCAACCACGCGCAGTCGCTGGCCTACGCCGCGCGCCATCGCGGCCTCGCGTGCGAGGTGTTCATGCCCCAGGAGGCGTCGGTGAGCAAGGTCGCCGCGGTGCGCGGGTTCGGTGGCACCGTTCGCCTCGGCGGCGACTCGGTCGACGGCTGCGTGCAGCTCGCCCGCGAGCGCGCCGCGGAGACCGGCGCCGCGTTCGTGCATCCCTTCGACGACCCCGACATCATCGTCGGGCAGGGCACGCTCGGGCTCGAGCTGCTCGAGGACGTGCCCGACCTCGCCACGGTGGTCATCCCGCTCGGCGGCGGCGGGCTGACGAGCGGCGTCGCCGGCGTGATCAAGGCGCGGCGCCCCGAGGTGCGCGTGATCGGCGTGCAGGCCGGCGCGTGCGCGGCCTACCCCGCCTCGCTGGCGGCGCACGAGGCGCGCGAGGCGCCGGCCGTCCCGACCATCGCCGACGGCGTGGCCATCAAGCGCCCGGGCGGGATCACGCTCCCGCTCGTCGAGCGCTGGGTCGACGAGGTCGTGGTGGTCGACGACGACGACGTCGCCGAGGCGATGGTCTTCCTGCTCGAGCGGGCGAAGCTCGTCGTCGAGGGCGCCGGCGCCGTGGGCGTCGCCGCGCTCGCCTCCGGAGCCATCAAGCCCGCCGAGCGCGGCGCCACCGTGATCGTGCTGTCCGGCGGGAACGTCGACGGCGGCCTGCTCGCCGCCGTGGCCCAGCGCCACGAGACCAGCGAGGGCCGCCGGCTGCGCATCTTCACCCGCATCCCCGACCGCCCCGGCGGGCTCGCCAAGCTGCTCACGCTGATCGCCGCCGAGGGCGGCAACCTCGTGACGGTGGAGCACGTCCGCGAGGCCGTCTCCCTGCACGTACGCCAGACCGGCGTCGCGCTCGTGCTCCAGACCCGCGGCGCCGAGCACGCCGAGCAGATCGTCGACGTGCTCGGCGGCGCGGGCTACGAGGTCGAGCGCTACTGAGCCGGAGGCTCCCCATGAACGATCACCCGGAGGAAGCACTGTGACCAAGCAGACGGACGCCGTCATCATCGGCGCCGGGGTCATCGGCGCCGCGATCGCCTACGAGCTCGCAAAGCGCGGCTACAAGACCCTCAACATCGACAAGCTCCCCGCCTCGGGCTACGGCCCGACCAGCAACTCGTGCGCGATCGTGCGCGCCCACTACTCCTCGTGGGACGGCGTGGCGATGGCCTACGAGGGCTTCTTCTACTGGCAGGACTGGGAGCGGTATCTGGGCGTCGTCGACGACGCCGGCCAGGCGAAGTACATGCAGTCGGGCACGATCCTCCTCAAGAGCGCGACGGGCCACCACGAGAAGGTCCTCACGCACTACCGCGACCTCGGGGTCGAGTTCGAGGAGTGGACCAACGACGAGCTCCGCCGGCGCATCCCGATCTACGACACGCACGCCCACTGGCCGCCCAAGCGCCCGAGCGACCCGCACTTCTGGGACAACCCCGAGGCCGAGCTCGACGGGGCGGTGTTCACCCCCGGCTCGGGCTACGTGAACGATCCGCAGCTCGCGACCCACAACCTCCAGCGCGCCGCCGAGGCCAAGGGCGGCGAGTTCCTGTTCCGCTCCGAGGTCGGCGAGATCCGCCGCGACAACGGCCGCGTGAAGGGCGTCACGCTCACGGACGGCACGGAGATCGACGCGCCCATCGTGGTCAACGTCGCCGGCCCGCACAGCTTCGTCATCAACCGCATGGCGGGCGTCGAGGACGGCATGAAGGTCAAGACCAAGGCGCTGCGCCACGAGGTCCACCACGTGCCCGCCCCGCCGGACTTCGACTTCGAGGCCGACGGCTTCCACACCTCCGACGGCGACACCGGCATCTACTTCCGCCCGGAGTCCGGCAACCACATCCTGATCGGCTCCGAGGACCCCGAGTGCGACCCGCAGGAGTGGGTCGAGCGGCCCGACCAGTACAACCGCCAGATCACCGAGGCGCAGTGGGAGGCGCAGGTCTACCGGCTCGCGCGCCGCATCCCGTCGCTGCGGATCCCCACCCAGCGCAAGGGGGTCGTCGACCTCTACGACGTCGCCGACGACTGGATCCCGATCTACGACAAGTCCGACCTCGGCGGCTTCTACATGGCGATCGGCACGAGCGGCAACCAGTTCAAGAACGCGCCGGTGGCCGGCCACGTGATGGCCGAGCTGATCGACAAGGTCGAGCACGGGCACGACCACGACGCCGACCCGCTCAAGGTCAAGGCCGCCTACACCGGCGTCGACCTCGACATGGCCTTCTACTCGCGCCTGCGCGACATCAACCCGAACTCGAGCTTCTCGGTCAACGGGTAGCCGCGGAGGCTCAGACCGCCTCGGGCCGCAGCTCGGCGTCGAGCTCGCGCCCGAGGCGGACCACGAGCGTCGCGAGCGCCTCGATGTCCGCCAGCGTCGTGCGGAAGTTCACGACGCACGCCCGCAGCAGGAAGGTGCCGCCGACCACGGCGTTGGACAGGTACGCCTCGCCCCCGGCCTGCAGGCGGTCGAGCAGCGCCTCGTTGAGGCGGTCGAGGTAGGCGGGGGCGCCGGGCGCGCGCGGGTCGACGTCGGTCGGCACGTAGCGCAGCGTGGTGATGCTGAGGCTGTTGGTCCAGGCCTCGAGCTCGGGGTCGGCGATCGCCAGGTCGTGCAGCGCGCGGGCGAGGAGGATGTCCTCGGCGATGGCGCGCACGTAGCCGGCGCGGCCGCCCTGGCGGAGCGCGAGCCACACCTTGAGCGCGCGGTGGCCGCGCGAGTTCTGCGGGCCGAAGGCGTAGTAGTTGAGCGGCGGCCCGTGGGGCCCGGAGTTGCTCGTGAAGCGGTAGTAGGGCGGCGAGTAGCTGAAGGCGCCCCGCAGCGCCGCCGGGTCGCGCACCAGCGCGCAGCCCGCCTCGAGCGGGACGTAGAGCCACTTGTGCGGGTCGACCGCCACGGAGTCGGCCCGGCCGAGCGCGCGCAGGGCGGGCGGAGCGTCGGGCAGCGCGGCCGCGAAGCCGCCGTAGGCCGCGTCGACGTGGAACCACACGGCCTCCTGGCGGCAGATCTCGGCCAGCTCGTCCAGTGGGTCGATCGCCCCGGTGCTGACGGTGCCCGCGGTCCCGACCACCACCAGCGGGACGTCCCCGGCCGTCCGGTCGGCGTCGATGAGCCGGCGCAGCGCGGCCGGGTCGGCGCGCCCGCGCCGGTCGGGCGGGATCCAGCGGATGCAGTCGGTCCCGAGCCCGAGCAGGTCGGTGGCCTTGTGCAGCCAGGTGTGGGTCTCGGACGTCGCGTAGACGCACAGGTGCTGGCCGCGCGGGTCCGCGGCGCCACGCACGCGCACGTCCCACGGCGCGCCCGCCTGCCGCGCCGCCGCGACCCCGACGAGGTTGGCGACGTTCCCGCCGCTCACGAGCAGCCCGCCGGCCTCGACGGGGTAGCCGATCAGCTCGGCGATCCAGCGCACCGACTGCGCCTCGATCTCCGTCGCCATCGGCGACAGCCCCCACGCCCCGCAGTTGGGGTTGACCGCGGCGGCCAGCAGGTCGCCGAGCGCGCCGATCGGGGCCGGCGAGGACGTGATGTAGCCGAAGAACCGCGGGTGCCCGTTGAGCAGCGAGTGGTCGCACAGCAGGCGGACCGCCTCCTCGAGCAGCGCCGCCGGGTCCGCGCCGTGCTCGGGGAGCGGGTCGTCGCCGAGCGCCGCGCGGACCTGCACGGGCGACTCGCCCGGCGTGACGGGACGCTCCGGCAGCGAGGCCAGGAAGTCGGCCACGTCGTCCACCAGCCGGTGCCCGAGCGCGCGGAACTCCTCCGGCGAGAGCTCGAGCGCGGTCATCCGTGCCGACCGGCGCTTCGTGGCCATGGCTCATGCTAGTCCACGCGCGCCACGCTCAGGGGGGCGTGGCCGGGAGGGTGCGACTCCGCTCCGGGCGGCGCAGCGCGCGGCGCCGCGGCGGGTAGGGTTGACCGGTGGCCGAAGAGGAGACCGGCGTCCTCGGGCGCCTCCCGTTCCTGGCCGTCGGGGCCGGCCCGCCGCTGGTCTACCTCGCCGGCCTCACGCCGGACCCGGGCGTCCCCGACGGCGCGTCGCGGCGCGCCGAGCTCTCCACCCTGCGGCCGTTCGCCGCCCGCCGCCGCGTCCACTACATCAACCGCCGCGGCGGGCTCCCGCGCGGGATGACGATGGCCGAGATGGCGGCCGAGCACGCCGACGCGATCCGCGGCGCCTTCGGCGGGCCGGTCGACGTCGTCGGCGCCTCCACCGGCGGCAGCATCGCCCAGCAGCTCGCGGCCGACCATCCGGACGTGGTCCGCCGCCTGGTCCTCGTCAGCACCGCGTGCCGGCTCGGGTTCGCCGCGCAGCGGCTGCAGCAGCGCGTCGCCGCGCGCGTCCGGGGCGGCGCCCCGCGGCAGGCCCTCGCGCTGCTCATGGCAGACCTCGTGCCGCCCCGGCGCGGCCAGCTCGCGGCGGGGGTCGCCGCCTGGCTCGCCGCCCCGGTGCTCGCGCGCAGCGACCTCGCCGACATGGCGACGACGATCGAGGCCGAGGACGCGTTCGACCTCGCGCACTGCCCGCCGATCCAGGCGCCCACGCTGATCGTCGCGGGCGAGCAGGACCGGTTCTACAGCCACGCGCTGTTCGAGGAGACGAACCGGCTGATCCCCGCGAGCCGCCTGACGCTCGTCCCCGGCCGCGGTCACGGGACGGTGCTCTTCGACGCCGCCTACCGGCGCGAGGCGCCGGACTTCGTCGCCTCCTGAGCCCCTGCGAGCTCGGCGCGGGCGAGCGCCTTGGCCGCCGCGAGGTCGAGCGGCGCGGGCTCGGTGCCGGCGGGGAGCCGCTCGCGCGCCCGGCCGGCGAGCGAGACGAGGAACGGGGCGGCGGGCCAGGACGCCGCCGCGGCGAGCAGGTCGCCGGCGGGCTCGAGCCGGTCGCGCTCGGCCAGCAGCGCGCCGATCGCCATCAGCGTCGTCCACTGGGAGGCGGCGTCGCTGCGGGCCTCGTCGTGCGCGAGCGCCTCGAGGAAGCGGCGCGCGGCCTCGTCGTGGTCGCCGTCGAGGAGCGCGGCGACGCCGGTGCCGCGCAGGCTGAAGCGCACCATGTGGTGGTGGCCGACCTCGCGGCCGAGCGCGATCGACTCGCCGAACCACCGGCGCGCCTCCCCGCGGTCGCGATCGAGGTGCGCGATCCCGCTGACGTAGCGCGCCCAGCAGACCATGAACGGCGCGTGCACGCGCTCGGCCTCGGCGCGCATGCGCGCCGCCAGCGCGATCGCGGCGTCCTCCTCGCCGACCGCGTGCAGCAGCTGCACGCTGAAGCCGTCGCACTCGCAGGCGAGCAGGTCCGCGCCGCCCGCGCGGGCGAGCCGCGACACGTCCAGCGTGCGCGCGAGCGCCGTCGCGCGGTCCTCGGCGTACATCGCGAGGTGGGCGAGCGTCCGCCGGGCCATCAGCGCGGGCTCGCCGCCGGGCCGCTCGAGCGCGACGGCGGCCTCGGCGAGGCGCCGGGCCGCGGCGGCGTCGCCGGAGAAGAGCCGGGCGGTCGCGGCGGTCCCGAGCACGCGCTTGCGCAGCGGATGGTCCTGCGGCCAGCGGTCGAGCGCGTCCTCGGCCAGCTGGGCGATCTCCGCGGCGTGGCGCGCGGGCGCGGTGCCCCACAGCGGGACGAGGATCGTGAACGCGCGGGTGGGTCCCGGATCCGCCTGCAGGCAGCGGCGCAGGGCGGCGCGGATGTCGTCGAGCTCGTCGATGAACGGCAGCACCGACGCCCACATCGCGGTCCCCATCCGCTCGGCCCGGGCCGCGTAGTGGCCGGCGTGGCGGTCGACGAGACGCTCGCGCTCGCCGCGGCGCTCGAGGCGCTCCCCCGCGTACTCGCGCAGCGTCTCGAGCATGCCGTAGAGCGTGCCGCCGCTCGTGCCGGTGGCGGTGACCATCGAGTGCGCCACGAGCTCGTCGAGCAGCGCCGGCACGTCCGCGGGCTCGACGCCGTCGCCGGCGCAGACGTCGGTGGCGCCGTCGAGCGTCGCGCCGCGGGCGAACACCGACAGGCGCTCGTAGAGCCGCTGCTGGGGCGCGGCGAGAAGCTCGTAGGACCAGTCGATCGCCGCCCGCAGCGTCGCGTGGCGCGTCGCGGCGCGTCGCCCGGGCACCGCCAGCAGCGTGAGGCGCTCGGCATGGCGCGCGGCGATCTCCGCGGTGGTCATCGAGCGCGTGCGGCCGGCCGCCAGCTCGATCGCCAGCGGGAGCCCGTCGAGGCGGCGGCAGAGCTCGCCGACGGCGGCGAGCTCGGTCGCGGGCTCGACGACGGCGCCCGCCGCCCGGGCGCGGTCGAGGAACAGCGCCACGGCGGGGCTGTCGCCGGCGTCGGGCGCCTCGCGGCCGGCGGGCAGGTCGAGACCCGCGAGGCGCAGGACCTGCTCCCCGTCGACGCCGAGCGGCGCCCGGCTGGTGGCGAGGATGCGCAGCTCGGGGCAGCGGGCCGGCAGCGCCTCCGCGACCGCCGCGGCGCCCTCCAGGACGTGCTCGCAGTTGTCGAGCACGAGCAGCCCGCGCCGCGGCGCGAGGTGCTCGGCGATCCGCTCGAGCGCGGCGCTCCCGGGATCGATGCCGAGCGCGTCGGCGATCGCGCCCGGGACGTCGGCGTCGGCGCCCGCCGGCGCGAGCTCGCACCACCAGCGGTCGTCTCCGAACCGCTCGGCCGAGCGTCGCGCGAGCTCGAGGGCGAGGCGCGTCTTGCCGGCGCCGCCGACCCCGGTGACCGTCACGAGGACGCCGTCGCGGAGCAGCGCGGCCGCGTGGTCGAGGTGGGCCTCGCGCCCGAAGAAGCGGCTCGCCGGGGCCGGGAGAGCGCGTGCCGGCGGCGGCCCGGACGTCGCCGGTGGGCCGGCGGTCAGATCCGGATCGTGCACGAGCACGGCGTGCTCGAGCGCCCGCGTCTCATCGGCCGGCTCGAGGCCGAGCTCGCGCAGCGCGCCCCCGAGCGACCGCAGCGCATCGAGCGCCTCGACCTGCCGGCCCGCGAGGTAGAGGCTGCGCGCCAGCTCGCGCGCGAGGTCCTCCCGCAGCGGCTCGGCCGCCGCCAGCCGGCGCAGCTCGGCCACCGCCTCCTCGTGGCGTCCCAGCGCTGCCAGCGCCTGCGCGCGGCCCTCGTCGGCCCGCGCCCGCAGCCCCTCCAGCCGCCGGATCTCGGGCTGCGCGAAGTCGGCGTAGGCGACCTCGGCGAACGGCGGCCCGCGCCACAGCTCGAGCGCGCGCCGGTAGGCGTCGAGCGCTGCCGCCGGCGGCAGCGCCGCCGCCTCGGCGACAAGGTGCTCGAACCGGCGGGCGTCGACCTGGCCGGGCTCGACCGCGAGCCGGTAGCCCGCACCGTCGCGCACGAGCACCGCCGGCGGCGCCCCCTTGGCCCGGTCCGGCTCGAGGAAGGCGCGCAGGTGGGCGAGCCGGACCTGCAGCGAGCGCCCCGCGGCCGCGTCCGGCCGCTCGGGCCAGGCCGCCTCGAGCAGCGCGTCGGCGGACACCGGCCGACCCGGCTCGAGCAGCAGGCGCGCGAGGATCGTCCGCTCCTTCACCCCGGACGGAGCCGACGCGGGACCGCCGTCGACGACCTCGAGCGGACCGAGGACGCGGAACTCCACGGCGCGACCTTACGGGGGCGCGCGCGGCGCGACAAGCGGCCGCGCCCCCGGCGGTAAGGCCGGCGTAGCGCGACGGTAGGCGCGCGGCCGGACGCTTCCCGCCGAGGCCGCCCGCCGGGGCGGCACGGACCGCCAGGAGGACCCTCCGCCGTGACCACCACCACGACCGATCGCAGCGAGATCCTCGTCGAGCGCCTGTTCGGCGCCACGATCGACGCGCTCGAGCTCTACGCCGTCTACCTCGGCGCCGAGCTCGGCCTCTACCGCGCCCTCGACGAGCACGGCGCGCTCACGGCCCCGGAGCTCGCCGCGCGGTCCGGGATCGCCGAGCGCTACGCGCGCGAATGGCTCGAGCAGCAGGCGGTCGCCGGCCTGCTCGACGTCGAGGACGCCGCGGCGGGCGCCGCGGACCGCCGCTACCGGCTCCCGGCCGATCACGCGCGCGTGCTGGCGAGCGCCGACGACCCCGCCCACGTCGCGCCCTTCGCGCACATGATCGCCGGCATCGGCGGTGTGATCGGCCGGGTCGCCGACGCCTACCGCACCGGCGGCGGCGTGCCCTACGCCGACTACGGCCCCGCGTTCCGCCACGGCCAGGGCCACATCAACCGGCCGGCGTTCGTGCACGACCTGACGACCGGCTGGATGGACGCGCTCCCCGACGTCCGCGCCCGCCTGCTCGAGCGTGGCGGCCGGGTCGCCGACGTCGGCTGCGGCCAGGGCTTCTCGGCCATCGCGATGGCGCGCGCGTTCCCGCGGGCGCGCGTGGACGGGTTCGACGCCGACGCGGCGTCGATCCGCGACGCCCGCCGCCACGCCGCCGAGGCCGGGGTCGAGGGCGTCGCCTTCGTCGCCGGCGACGCCACGGCGGTGCGCGACCGCGGCCCCTACGACCTCGTGCTCGTGCTCGAGACGCTGCACGACCTCGCCCGGCCCGTCGAGGCGCTCGCGGCGATCCGCGAGAGCCTCGCCGAGGGCGGCGCCGCGCTCGTGGTCGACGAGCGCGTGGCCGAGTCGTTCACCGCGCCGGGCGACGAGACCGAGCGGATGATGTACGGCTGGAGCGTCACCCACTGCCTGCCCACGCAGCTCGTCGAGGAGCCCTCGGCGGCCACCGGCACGGTGATGCGCTCAGAGACGCTGCAGCGCTACGCGACCGAGGCCGGCTACCGCCACGTCGCGGTGCTGCCGGTGCCCAATGACCTGTTCCGCCTCTACCGGCTCGACGCCTGATTGCGCCCCGGTCGTTGGCGTCCTCCCACACGGGCATCCGCAGGCTGGTCGTCCGGACGCGACCGTAGCGTTCGGCGAACGGATGTTCGCCGCAACGGAGGCCGTCAAGAACCCTGCTGACCGGCTCGAGGACTTGAACCCCGAGCAGCGCGCCGCCGCGCTGCACCGGGACGGCCACCTGCTCGTGCTCGCCGGCGCCGGGACCGGGAAGACGACGACGCTCTGCGCGCGCGTCGCCTCGCTCGTCGCCGGTGGTGTCCCCGCCGAGCGGATCCTGCTGCTGACGTTCACTCGCCGCGCAGCGCGGGACATGCTTACGCGCGCGCAGGCGCCGGCGAGCAGCTCGGCTCAGCGAGTCCTCGGGGGCACGTTCCATTCGGTGGCGCACCGCTTCGTGCGCGGGCACGCCGCGGCGCTCGGCCTGGGATCGGACTTCGCCGTGCTCGACGCGGGCGATGCCGCCGACCTGCTCGACCTGGTCCGTCAGGAGCAGGGTCACGGCGAGACCGGAAGGCGCTTCCCGCGCAAGCACACGCTGGCCGACATCTACTCGCGCACCGTGAACGCTCAGCAGCCGGTGCGCGCGATCGTGGCCGAGAGCTTCCCGTGGTGCGAGGAGCACGTCGATGTGCTCGGACCGCTCTTCCAGGCGTTCACGGCGCGCAAGCGCGCGCTCGGCGCGATCGATCTCGACGACCTGCTCGTCCTGTGGCGGGCCCTGATGGCCGACGAGCACGCGGGCCCGCACATCGCGTCGGCGTTCGACCACGTCCTCGTGGACGAGTACCAGGACGTCAACGGGCTGCAGGTCGCGATCGTCGAGGGCTTCGCCCGGCGGGACTGCCACGTGACCGCGGTCGGCGACGACTTCCAGGCGATCTACGCGTTCCGCTCGGCGTCGGCGCGCCACATCCTCGAGTTCCCCGATCGGTTCACGGCCGCGACGACGGTGACGCTCGAGCGCAACTACCGTGCGACCCAGCCGCTGCTCGACGTCGCGAACGCCGTCGCACGACAAGACGCCGACGGCTTCCCGAAGACGCTGCGCGCGGAGCGCGAGGGAGGAGGGCGCCCGGCGCTCGTGTTCTGCCGCGACCAGCTGCACGAAGCGGCCGACGTGTGCGACCGCGTGCTGGCGGCCCGCGAGGAGGGAATGCTGTTGCGCGAGCAGGCGGTGCTCGCGCGCACAGGCCATGACACCGACGCGCTCGAGCTCGAGCTGTCCCGGCGGCGGATCCCGTTCGTGAAGTACGGCGGACTGCGCTACCTCGAGGCCGCGCACGTCAAGGACTTCCTCGCCGTGCTGCGCCTTGTGGACCGCCCGGCGGACGAGATGGCATGGTTCAGGCTGCTGCAGCTCCTCGAGGGCGTTGGCCCGGCCCGCGCACGCCGCGCGGTCGACAGGCTCATGCTGGACGGCGCGGAGCTCGCCGAGCGCTGGGGCACCGCGCGCGCGGAGCTGCCCGCGTCGGCGCTCGAGCTCGCCGACCCGCTGGTCGCCGCGATCGCCGCCGCCGCGGAGAGCGCGCCGGGTCCGGCGGTCGAGCGGCTGCGCGACGTGCTCTCCCCGCTCGTGCGCGGCCACTACATCGACGGCGCCGTGCGGTTGCAGGACCTCGACACGCTCGCGGGGCTGGCGGGCGAAGCGCGCGACATGCGCACGTTCGTCGCGGAGCTCGTCCTCGACCCGCCGGCGTCATCGCAGGACCTTGCCGGGCCGCCGCTCCTCGATGACGACTGGCTCGTGCTCTCGACGGTGCATTCTGCGAAAGGGCTGGAGTGGCAGTCCGTGCACATCCTCGCCGCCTACGACGGCAACTTCCCGGCCGACCTGGCCGCCGGGACGAGCGAGTCGATCGCCGAGGAACGGCGCCTGATGTACGTCGCGCTGACACGCGCGCGGCGGTCGCTCTCGATCTACGTGCCGCGGCGCTACTACCGGCGCCCGCAGGGACGCGACGACGGCCACGGATACGGGAAGCCCTCGCGGTTTCTGACGCCGGCGGTGCAGGCCCTGTGCGACGTCGCCCATCTCCCGGACGACGCTCCCCGCGGACCGTTCGCCGCCCCGCCGGGGCCCCCGCGGCGGATCGCCGTGTCGGTCGACGAGCTGTTCATGTAGTTCTACGACTCGAGGTCGCGCGGGCGGATGATCTCGATCAACTCCGCGCGACCGCGATCGAGCGCGGTCGGTCAGGCGCGGGCGGCCATGAAGCCCTCGAGCTCCTCCCGCGTGGGGAGCGCCTGCATCGCGCCGAACGCGGTGCAGGCGAGCGCGCCGCCCGCCGTCCCGCGCCGGACCGCCTCGGCCACGCCGTCCTCGTCGCCCGCCCACCCCGGGATGTCCGAGAGATGCGCGAGGGTGGAGGCGAGGAACGCGTCCCCCGCGCCCGTCGCGTCGACGACCTCATCGATCGGGAACGAGGGCACCGTGCCCCGGAACGAGCGGGTCGCGTAGAACGCGCCCTCGCCGCCCCTGCTGACCAGCAGCAGCGTGACGCCGCGGTCGAGCAGCAGATCCGCCGCCGCGTCATCGTCGTCCGTCCCGAGCACCGGCCCGAGCTCCTCCTCGCTCAGCTTGACCACCGACGAGAGGTCGAGCATCGGCTCCACGGTCGCCCGGAACGTGTCGATGTCCTCCCACAGGTTCTCGCGGAGGTTCACGTCGAAGGCGACGTCGACGCCCAGCTCGTTCGCGAGCTCCGCGAACCGGTACGTCGCCGAGCGCACCGGATCCTTGATCAGCGGGATGCTCCCGAAGTTGGCGAACGAGGCGCCCTCCAGCGACTCGCGCCTGATGTCCTCGGGCACGAGCAGCTCGTCGGCCGCGGGGACCGAGCGGTAGAAGGTGAAGGTCCGGTCGCCGTCCTCGGCCACCTCGACGAACGCCAGCGTGGTGCGCGTCGGGGGCGACTGCCGCCGGACCGCGGACGTGTCCACCCCCACCGAGTCGAGCGCCTCCAGGATGAAGTCGCCGAAGAGGTCGTCGCCGAGGCGCCCCACGAACGCCGCCTCGGCACCGAGCCGCGCGGCGGCGACGGCGACGTTCGCCGGCGCCCCGCCCGGCCGGGCGGTGAACGGCAGCTCTACGTGGGAGGAGGAAGGCTCGCGGTAGACGTCCGCCACGACCTCGCCCAGCGTCACGATCTTCCCCATGGCCTGACCCCCCGAGTCGCGGAGCAACCCTCCGCGCTGAACATACCCGCGATCGGGGGCGGGCGGTAGGCCAGGATCGCCGCGTCCGCCACACGGGCGAGCGGCCAGCTGGTATGGCTCACCCATGAGCGAACACGATGGACCTCTCTTCCTCGTGGTGACCATCAGGCCGCGGCTGGACCGCATGGCCGAGGCCGAGGCGCAGCTGCAATCCATGCGCCGAAACACCCTCGAGGAGCCCGGGTGCGTCTTCATGCATCTGGTCCAGCCGCAAGACGACCCGGACAGCTGGCTCATGCTCGAGATGTTCCGCTCCCGGGCCGCCTGGGACGAGCACATGCAGCAGCCCTACAACACGGAGGGCAACAAGATCCTCGAGGACCTCCTCCGCGAGCCCTCCGAGCTGCGTTTGTGCAGCGAGAAGTAGGCGGCCTCGGAAAACGTCCCCACAGAGACGGATTCAGGGTACGGTAGCGCTTCCAGGCGTCCGAGCCGCTGGGGCGCTCCACGGGGATCGGGGGGTGGACATGGCGTCAGCAGCGTCGGCAGGATCCGAGCCGGCAACCGCTGCTCGAGCCGAGCAGCGCAAGGCGAAGCTGGTCTATCCCGGCCTCATCATCCCGTTCTGGCTGCTGGTGCTGTGCTTCGCCGCCTGGGGGTCGGCGGCCAACCTCACCGACGTGCTGGTGGGGGTCTTCCGCAGCATCTTCGACATGTCGAACTTCCAGTCGGCGCTGGTCCAGTTCGCGTACTACGGGGCGTACTTCTCGCTCGCGATCCCGGCGGCCTTCATCAACCGGCGGTTCGGCTACAAGACCGGCGTGCTCACCGGGCTGGGCCTGGCGTCCATCGGCGGCCTGCTCTTCATCCCGGCGAGCTCGCTGCTCGAGTTCGCACCGTTCCTCGTGGCGCTGTTCGTCCTGGCCGCCGGGCTCTCGATCCTGGAGACGTCGGCCAACCCGTTCGTGATCGCGATGGGGCCCGAGGAGAGCGCGACGCAGCGGCTCAACCTGGCCCAGGCCTTCAACCCGGTCGGCGCGAACATCGGCGTCCTGCTCGGCGCCGTGCTCATCCTGCCCGCGATCACGTCCGAGGCGGAGAAGACGATCATGTCGCCCGCCGAGCTGCGCGCGGCCCAGGAGGACGACCTGTCGCTCGTGCTCGGGCCCTACCTCGGCATCGCGGCCGTGCTCGTGATCATCTGGCTGCTGATCGCGTTCCGCAAGATGCAGACGCCATCCGAGCAGGCCGCGGAGGAGGAGGGCACGCGCCCCGGGGCGTTCGGGCGCCTGTGGCGGAACCACCACTACCGCTACGGGGTCGCCGCCCAGTTCTTCAACGTCGCCGCACAGGTGTGCGCGTGGAGCTTCACCATCCAGTACGCCCTGGACGTCGTCGGCGTCTCGCCCGACCACGCGGGCTTCTACCTCCAGGCGAGCCTGATCCTGTTCCTCATCAGCCGGTTCGTCATGGTCTACCTGCTGGGGATCGTCAGGCCGACCCTGCTGTTGTTCAGCATGGCCGCGCTCGGCGTGGTCTTGTGCCTGATCGCCATGTTCTCCCTGAACATGCTCGGCCTTGTCGCCGTCGTCGCGATCTCGCTCTCGCTCTCGCTGATGTTCCCCACCATCTACGGCGTGGCCCTTCAGGGGCTGGGTCAGGACGCGAAGTTCGGGGCCGCGGGTCTCGTGATGGCCATCCTCGGCGGCGCCTTGGCTCCGCTCGTCCAGGGCAAGCTCATGGACGAGGTGGGCACCGCCCTCGGGTTCGTGGTGCCCGCGGTGTGCCTGGCGCTGGTCGGTCTCTATGCGTTGTTCGACCTCCGCACCGAGCGGGGCGGCGGCGAGCTCGTGTCCGAGGTCGGGTAATGACCTCCTCACGACACCTCATCGCGCTCGGCGGCGCCGTGCTGCTTCTCGCCGTCGGCGTGGTTGCGTGCGGCGGCGAGAGCGGCGGGGAGCAGGTCACGGCCGGCCTGATCACCAAGCAGGAGAAGAACCCGTTCTGGGTGACGATGCGCAACGTCGCGGAGGACACCGCCGGCGACGAGAACGTCAAGCTGCTGACCGCGGCCGGGAAGAGCGACGTGGACAACGCGAGCCAGGTGAAGGCACTGGAGGACATGACGGCGAAGGGCGCGAAGGGCATCCTCATCGCGCCGTCCGACTCGACGAGGATCGTGCCCGCGATCGAGAAGGCCCGCCAGGCGGGCGTGACCGTGATCGCGGTGGACACGCCGACCCGGCCGGAGTCGGCCGCCGACGCGCTCTTCGCGACCAACAACGTCCAGGCCGGTGAGCTGATCGGCCGCTACGCGAAGGCGAGGGCGGACGAGGACGGCATCCAGCCCAAGATCGCCATGCTCGACCTGGCGCCCGGCATCACCTCCGGCGTGCAGCGCCATGCGGGGTTCCTCAAGGGGTTCGGCATCAGGCCCGGCGACCCGGCGATCGTGGGATCCGTCGACACGGAGGGCGACAAGGACAAGGGGCGCGCGGGCATGGCGCAGCTGCTGAAGGAGAACCCGGACATCAACATCGTCTACACCGTCAACGAGCCGGCGGCCTTCGGCGCCATCGAGGCGCTCGAGGCGGCGGGCAAGAGCAAGGACGACGTGATCGTGGTCTCGGTCGACGGCGGCTGCGACGCGATCAAGAAGGGCGTCAGGCCCGGCGACATCGACGCGACCTCGCAGCAGTACCCGGAGAACATGGCCAGGGAGGGCGTGCAGGCGATCGCCGACGAGGCGCGCGGCGGCCAGAAGCCGAGCGGCTACCTGAACACGGGCGTCGAGCTCATCACCGGCGACCCGGTGGCGGGCGTCGGGTCCAGGGACGTGGCCTTCGGGGTCAGGAACTGCTGGGGGGACTGAGCGCGAGCCAGACCGCCACGGCGAGCCCGAAGAGCGCGATGCCGACGCGGAGCTGACGGGCCGGGACGCGGCGCGCGAGGCGCACGCCGAGCGCGCCGCCGCCCAGGCTCCCGACGGCCAGGGCGCACGCCTCGAGCCAGTGGACGGGTGCGACGAGCGCGAAGGTGACCGCCGCGACGCCGTTCGCCAGCCCGATGAGCACGTTCTTGACCGCGTTGAGCCGGTGGATCGACTCGGTCGTGAACAGGCCGAGCAGCGCGATCAGCAGCACCGCCGCGGCCGCCCCGAAGTAGCCGGCGTACGTGCAGGCGACGAGGGCGCTGCCCCACGAGCCGCGGCGGTGGCGGGCGAGCAGGTGGCGCCCGGCGGCGGCGGTCAGCCACGGCTGGGCGAGCAGCAGCAGCGCCGAGCCCGCGATCAGGAACGGCACCACCGCCTCGAAGGACTCCGGCGGCGCGAGCAGCAGCAGCGCCGCCCCCGCCAGGGCGCCGAGCACCGTGGGGACGGCGAGGAACGCGAGCCGCGAGCGCTGGCCCGCGAGCTCGGTCCGGGACGCGAGCGCGGCGCCGAAGGAGGTCGGCACGAGCCCCGTGGTGTTGGTGACGTTCGCCGCCAGCGGCGGGAGCCCGAGCGCGATGAGCACCGGGAAGGTCAGCAGCGAGGCGCCACCGGCCATGGCGCTGGCCGCCCCGGCGACGAGGCCCGCGCCGATCAGCACGAGCCCCTCGGCCGCGCTCACCCTCGGTCAGTCCCCGAGCTCCGCCCGCCGCCGGATCACGTACTCCTCGAGCTGCGCGCGCACGCCCTCGTCCATCTCCGGCCGCTCGTAGTGCTCGAGCGTCTCGCGCCACACGTTGCCGGCGCGGGCCGTGGCGTCGAGCCCGCCGTTGCGCGTCCAGCGGTCGAAGTTCTCCGTCGAGGACAGCAGCGGCCGGTAGAAGCACTCGCGGAAGCGCTCGAGCGTGTGCATCGCACCGAGGAAGTGCCCGCCGGCGCCGACCTCCTCGTGGGCGCCGAAGGCGAGGCTCTCCTCGTCGATCTCGAGCGGCGTGAACTCGTACTTGAGCATCCGCAGCAGCTCGATGTCGACGATGAACTTCTCATAGCAGGACACGAGGCCGCCCTCGAGCCAGCCGGCGGAGTGCATGACCCAGTTGGTGCCGGCCAGGAAGGTCGGCAGCATCGTCATCAGCGCCTCGTAGGCGGCCTGGGCGTCGACGGTCTGGCTCGCGTTCAGCGCGCCGCCCGAGCGGAACGGCAGCCCGAAGCTGCGGGCGATCTGCCCGGTGCACAGCAGCCCGATCGCCGACTCCGGCGTGCCGAAGCTCGGCGAGCCCGACTGCATGTCGGTGTTCGACAGGAACGAGCCGAAGACGACCGGGGCGCCGGGGCGGATGAGCTGCGTGAGCGCGATGCCCGCCAGCGCCTCGGCCATCTGCTGGACGAGCGTGGCCGGGATCGACACCGGCGACATCGCGCCCATGAGCAGGAACGGGGTCACGATCACCGGCTGGTTGGCCTTCGTGTACTCGACCAGCGCGCCGAGCATGCGGTCGTCGAAGCGCAGCGGCGAGTTGACGTTGATGAGCCCCATGACCGCCGGCGTGCGCTCGATCGCCTCCCGCCCGCCGAACAGGATCTCGGTCATCGCGATGGTGTCAACGGCGTTGGGCCCCGAGGTCACCGAGCCCATGTACGGCTTGTCCGACAGGGTCTGCAGCGCGTAGACCATGTCGAGGTGGCGCGAGTCCAGCGGGCGGTCGTTGGGCTCGCAGATCGTGCCGCCCGGCGAGTCGAGCTCGGGAAAGGCCTGCGAGAGCCGGACGAGGTTCTCGAAGTCGTCCATGGTGGCGTCGCGGCGCTCGTCGCCGACGCGCACGAACGGGCAGCCGTAGACGGAGGCGAAGGCCATGTGGTCGCCGCCGATGTGGACCGTGTTGGCGGGATTGCGCGCCTGCAGGTCGAACTCGCGCGGCGCCTTGGCGACCTGCTCGAGGATGAACTCGGGGTCGAGCTTGACCAGGTTCTCGCCCTCGACGGTCTGTCCCGCCGCGCGGAAGTACTCGACCGCCTCCGGGAGCAGGAACTCCACCCCGAGCTCTGAGACGATGCGCCGCCACCCCTTGTCGAGGATCGCCATCGCGTCCTCGCTGAGGATCTCGTAGCGCGGCATCGAGTTGACGTACGACATGGGCTCTCCTCGTCTCGCAGGCGTGGTGGCGATCGCCCCCCGGTCAGGCGGGGAGGGATCTCCCCCTTGACCGCAGCGCCGGTGGCGGCCAATATACATTTCATGGAACAAGAGTTCCACATGTTCCACGGGGCGCTCGCGCCGCGCCGGGAGCCGCGCCGGTGACCCCCGAGGCGCCGTCCGCCGCCAAGGGCACGCAGGCGATCGACCGCGCGGCCCAGCTGCTCGTGATGGTGCTCGAGAGCGACGAGCCGGTCGCGCTGAGCGACCTGGCCTCGACGGCCGAGCTGCCCAAGAGCACCGCCTCGCGCCTCGTGAGCGCGCTCGAGCGCCACGGGCTCGTCCACCAGGACGGCCTGCGCGGCCGCCTCGCCCCGGGGCCCGCGCTGCTGCGCTTCGCCCACCGCGGCGCGGTCGACCGCAACCTGGTCGAGCTCGCGACCGAGCCCCTCCACGAGCTCGCCGGGCTCTGCGGGGAGACGGTCAACCTCGCCGTCCCCTCCCAGGGCGGCGTCGAGCACCTCGCGCAGGCGGAGGGCGAGCACTTCCTCGGCACCGGCCAGTGGCTCGACCGCCGCGTCGACTTCCACTGCACCGGCGCCGGCAAGGTCTTCCTCGCCTTCGGCGCCGCCGCCGTGCCGGTCGGCGAGCTGACGGCGCTGACCCCCGAGACCATCACCGATCACGACCGGCTCGAGGCCGAGCTCGCGCAGGTCCGCCGCCAGGGCTACGCCACGGCGGTGGACGAGCTCGAGCCCGGGCTCACCGCCATGGCCGCGCCCGTGCGCAGCCATACGGGCGACGTCATCGCCGCCCTCAGCGTCTCCGGCCCCACGCTGCGGCTCGGCCCGCGGCGCGTGGCGGAGCTCCGTCCCCATCTCATCAAGGAGGCCCGAGCGCTCAGCCGGAGGCTCGGCCATCACGACGAGGGAGAACAGGCCGCATGACCCACGAGGAGATCCTCCAGCACCTCTACGACGACACCCTGGTCGGCAACGCCCCAGCGGTGAAGGAGAACGTGGAGAAGGGCCTCGAGGATGACCTCGCGCCCGAGTCGATGCTCTACGACGCGCTCATCCCGTCGCTCGAGGAGGTCGGCGCGCGCTTCGAGCGCGGCGACTACTTCGTGCCCGAGATGCTGATCGCGGCGCGGGCGATGCAGGGCGCGCTGGACATCCTGCGCCCGCTGCTCGCCGACAGCGGCGTCCAGCAGGTGGGCACCTTCCTCATGGGCACGGTCAAGGGCGACGTGCACGACATCGGCAAGAACCTCTGCAACATCATGCTCGAGGGCGCCGGCTTCACGGTCATCGACCTCGGCGTCAACGTCGCCCCGGAGAAGTTCATCGCCGCGATCGAGGAGCACTCGCCCGACGTGGTCGGCATGTCGGCGTTCCTCACCACGACGATGCCGATGTTCAAGGCGAACATCAACGCGTTCGAGAAGTCCGGGATCCGCGACCGGGTGATCGTGATGGTCGGCGGCGCCCCGGTGACCCAGGAGTACGCGGACGCCGTGGGCGCCGACGGCTACTCCCCCGACGCCTCCTCGGCGGTCAAGAAGGCCAAGGAGCTCATCCAGCAGCGCCGGGCGGGAGTGCCGGCGTAGCGGTCATGGGCGCGCTCGAGCGGATCGAGCACGCGGTCAAGGGCCCCGTCTGGGGATGCCAGATGTGCGGCCAGTGCGTGCTGCACTCCACGGGCCTGACCTGCCCGATGAACTGCCCGAAGACGCTGCGCAACGGGCCGTGCGGCGGCGTCCGGGCCGACGGCGGCTGCGAGGTCAAGCCCGAGATGCGCTGCGTGTGGCTCAAGGGCTACGAGCGCTCGCGGCGCCTGCCGCTGTGGCAGGACCACTTCAACGAGCTGCGGCCGCCCGTCGACAACCAGCTCGAGGGCAGCTCGTCGTGGAAGAACCTCGTCACGGGGCGCGACCGCCAGACCCCTCGTGGCTGGCCCGACGAAGCCGGCGGTCATGTCGACGCTTGAGCAGAAGCTGGCCCGCGGCGACTTCGTCGTCACGGCCGAGATGCCCGCCATCGACTCCGGCGGCTACCCGGAGATCCACCGCCAGCTGGCGCCGATGAAGGCCTACCTGGACGCCGTCAACGCCACCGACAACACCGCCGCCCACGCGCACGCGTCGCCGCTGGCCGTCGCGATCGCGCTGAGGGACTCCGGCATGGAGCCGATCATGCAGCTCGTCTGCCGCGACCGGAACCGGCTCGCGCTGCAGTCGGACATCGTCGGCGCCGCGATGCACGGCATCGAGAACCTCAGCTGCCTCACCGGCGACGACGTCACCGCCGGCGACGAGCCGGAGGCGCGCCGCGTGTTCGACCTCGACAGCCCGCAGCTGATCGCGGTCGCGCGCTCGCTGGCCGAGGGGCGCTACCTGTCCGGCCGCGTGCTCGACCCGGCGCCGCGCCTGTTCATCGGCGCGGTCGAGAACCCGGGCGCGCCGCCGTTCGAGTACCGCGCCGACCGCGCGCTCAAGAAGGCCGCCGCCGGCGCGAGCTTCCTGCAGCTGCAGATCTGCTTCAAGCCGGAGTACCTCGACCGCTTCATGGGGGCCGCGCACGCCAACGGGCTGGTCGGAAGGACCGCGCTGCTCCCCTCGATCCTCATCGTGCGCTCGGCGCTCGCGCTGCGCTTCGTCGACGAGAAGGTGCCCGGGATCGAGGTGCCGGCCGAGACGATCGCGCGCGTCGAGGCCGCCGCCGACCAGCAGCACGAGTGCTTCGAGGTGGCCTGCGAGCTGGCCGCGCACGCCATGTCGCAGCCGGGGGTGCGCGGCCTGCACCTCATCTCGTTCCGCCAGGACGCCGGCATCGCCAAGTTGTGCACACGTCTGGGAATCCCGCCACGAGCCGAGAGGGAAGAGCATGGACACAGTCCTGCAGTCGCGGTCTAGGACCGTCACGATCGGGCCCGAGCAGCCGTTCTGCATCATCGGGGAGCGCATCAACCCCACGGGGCGCAAGCGCTTCGCCGAGGAGCTGCGCGGCGGCGACCTGTCGACCGTCGTCGTCGACACCGAGGCGCAGGCCGAGGCCGGCGCCGACGTCCTCGACGTCAACGCCGGCATCCCGCTCGTCGACGAGGCCGAGCTCCTCCAGCAGATGCTCACGACGATCCAGGCCAACACGGACCTGCCGCTGTGCATCGACTCGTCGGTCATCGAGGCGCTCGAGGCCGGGCTGTCGGTCTACGAGGGCAAGGCGCTCGTGAACTCCGTCACCGGCGAGGACGAGCGGCTCGAGGAGATCCTGCCGCTCGTGGCCAAGCACGGCGCGGCGGTGATCGGGCTCGCCAACGACGAGACCGGGATCCCCGAGACGCCCCAGCAGCGGCTCGAGATCGCGACCAAGATCGTCAAGGCGGCCGGCGACCACGGGATCCCGCCCTCCGACGTCGTGATCGACCCGCTCGCGATGACGGTGGGCGCCGACACCGAGGCGGTCTCGACCACGCTCGAGGCGATCCGCCTGATCCGCGCGGAGCTGGGCGTCAACATGTCGCTCGGTGCGTCCAACGTGTCCTTCGGCCTCCCGCAGCGCCACGTGCTCAACGCGGCGTTCCTGCCCATGGCGATGGCGGCGGGCCTGACCAGCGCGATCATGAGCACGGCGCCGGTGTGCGTGGAGAGCGTGCGCGCCGCGGACCTGCTCCTCGGCCACGACCCGTGGGGCGCGAGCTGGATCGCCGCCCATCGCGCGCGCCAGGCGCAGGTGGCCTAGATGAACCGGTCGGGATGACGCCTCCCGAGCCGCACATGCTGGAGCTCGCCGAGGACCGGGGCGAGGAGGCGGGCGCCGAGCGCGTCCGCCTGCGCTTCGTGCCCGAAGGCGCCGAGGTCCGGGTGCCGAGCGGCACGCCGGTGTTCGACGCCGCGAGCTGGAACGGGATCGCGATCGACTCCACCTGCGGCGGCCACGGGACGTGCAAGAAGTGCAAGGTCAAGGTGCTGGAGGGCGACGTGCCGGTCGGCTCCGTCGACCCGCGCGCCTTCAGCCCCGACGAGCTGCGCGACGGCTGGCGGCTGGCCTGCCGCGCGCTGGCGCAGGAGGACCTCGTGGTCGAGGTGCCGCCGCTGCAGACGCGGCCGAAGGCGGCGCTGGTCGGCGTCGGCCGCCACGTGATCCTGCGGCCGTCGGTGCAGAAGCGCCACCTCGTGCTCGACGAGCCGTCGCTCGAGGACCAGCGCTCGGACGTCGAGCGCGTGCTGGCGGCGCTGGAGGACCTCGAGCCGCGCCTCGAGCTCGACGTCGTGCGCAAGCTCGGCGGCGTGTTGCGGGCGGCGCACTTCGACGTCACCGCGGTGGTGTGCGACGACGTGCTGGTCGACGTCGAGCCCGGCGACACCACCGCGCGGCGCTTCGCGATCGCCTTCGACCTCGGCACCACCACGGTGGTCGCCACGCTGCTCGACCTCGACACCGGCCAGCCGGTGGGCGTGCGCTCGATGCTCAACCGCCAGCAGCCCTACGGCGCCGACGTGATCTCGCGCATCTCGGCCACGATGCTCGACGAGCAGGCCCTCGGCGCGCTGCAGGCGCGCGCGCAGGAGACGCTGCACCAGCTCGCCGGCGAGGTCTGCCGCGAGGGCGGCGTGGCGCCGGAGGAGGTCTACGAGGTCACGGTCTGCGGCAACGTGACGATGATCCAGCTCGCGCTGGGGATCGACCCCGAGCCGCTGTCGATGGCGCCGTTCGTCGTCGCCGCGCACGAGCTGCCGCCGGCGACCGCCGTGGACTTCGGCGTCGCGGTCCACCCGCGCGCGCCCGCGTTCGTGTTCCCCTCGCTGGGGGCCTACGTCGGCGGCGACATCGTCGCGGGGCTGCTCGCCACCGGGCTCACGCGCGACAAGCGGCTGCGGCTCTTCATCGACGTCGGCACCAACAGCGAGATCGCGCTCGGCACGCACGAGCGGGTGGTCGCCACCGCCGCCCCCGCCGGACCCGCCTTCGAGGCGGCGCAGATCCGCTGCGGGATGCGCGCCGCCGAGGGCGCCGTGGAGGGCGTGAAGATCTCCGACGGCGCGCTCGCCCTGCAGGTGATCGGCGACGCCGAGCCGGCCGGCATGTGCGGCTCGGGCCTCGTCGACTGCGTGGCCGAGCTGGTGCAGGTCGGGCTGCTCGACCACTCGGGGCGCTTCATCCCCGACGAGCGGGCCGCCGCCGAGTACGGCGCCGAGCTCGCGGGACGGCTGACGAAGGTCGGCGAGGAGCGCGTGTTCGTCCTGCACTGGCGCGGCGACGACCCCGCCAACGCGATCTTCCTCTCCCAGCGCGACGTGCGCGAGCTGCAGTTCGCCAAGGCCTCGATCGCCACCGGCTGGCAGATCCTGCTGCGCGAGCTGGGGCTCGAGGCCGGCGACATCGCCCAGGTGCTGCTGGCCGGCAGCTTCGGCGCCTACCTCTCGCCCACCAGCGCGATCCGCATCGGGCTCGTGCCCCGCATGGCCCTCCCCCGCATCATCTCGGCCGGCAACGTCGCCGGAGAGGGCGCGAAGATCGCGGCGCTCAGCCTGCGCGAGCGCGCCGAGGCGCGCTCGATCGTGCGCGAGGTGGAGTACGTGGAGCTCTCTGGCCGCGCGGACTTCAACGACTTGTTCGTCGATCAATTGGCGTTCCCGGGGTGACGGTGTCGGCCCCGAACATCCGCGCCATGACGGCCGGTCCCGCCCCCGACGCGACGGGCGCGGATGCCCGGGGCCGATCCCGTCACCCTTGGGAGTTCGCGGCCGTGACCGCCTCGGCAGCCGACACCGACGTGACGCGAACTCCCGGCCGTGCCGGGTTGCAACGGCGGGTGGGGGTGATCGCCTGCGGGGCGCTCGCCGCCGACGTGCGGCGGATCGCCCGGCGGCGCGGGTGGGCGGTCGACGTCCACCCCGTCGACGCGCTGCTGCACAACCGGCCGGAGCGGATCGCGCCGACGGTCGAGCACCGCCTCGGCGAGCTGGCCGGTGGGTACGACGCGCTGGCCGTGGCGTACGGCGACTGCGGGACCTACGGCGCGCTCGACGCCGTGCTCGAGGGCTCGGGCGTGCCAAGGCTGGCCGGGGAGCACTGCTACGACGTGCTCGGCCGCGCCGAGGTCCGCGCGGCGCTCGCCGAGGAGCCGGGGACCTACGTGCTGACCGACTTCCTCGCCCGCTCCTTCGAGCACACCGTCGTCCGCGAGCTCGGCCTCGACCGCCACCCCGAGCTGCGCGACGACTACTTCGGGCACTACACGCGCGTGCTGTGGCTCGCGCAGCGCCCGACGCCGGCCACGCGCGCCGCCGCGGAGCGGGCCGCCGCGCGGCTCGGCCTGCCGCTCGTCATCCGCGAGGTCGGGGACGCGGGCCTGGAGCGCGCGCTCGAGCGCCTCGTCGGCGAGACCGCACTTGAGCCCCTATGACGGGCCGATTGTCGAGTTCGAGCCGCTGAGCGCGCGCAAGTCGACACGGGGCGTTGCGTCAGGCGAGCAGCGTCTCCCCCACCCAGCCGCCGCGGCGCGCGCCCGGCGGCACGGCCCAGACGCCCGAGCCGACGTGCTCGATGTACTCGGTGAGGCCGTCCTGCGCGCCGAGCGCGCGCTGGATGCGCACGAACGCCTCCGGGTCGCGCTGGAAGCTGATGAAGAAGAGCCCGGCGTCCAGCTGACCGAGGCGCGCGTCGAGCCCGTCGGTGAACGAGTAGCCGCGGCGCAGCAGCCGCGCGCCGCCGTTGGCCTCGGGCAGCGCGAGGCGGACGTGGCTGGCCGGCGGTAACCGGTCCGGGCGCAGCGGGGCGAACTCGTCGCGCTCGCCGAGCGGGGCGCCGGACGCCTTGTGGCGCCCGATGGTCTGCTCCTGGTCGTCGAGCGTCGCGCGGTCCCAGACCTCGATCAGCATCCGGATGCGGCGGGCGACGAGGTAGGTGCCGCCGCGCAGCCAGGCGGGCTCGCCGGGGCGGTCGCCGCCGACCCACACGTGCTCGTCGAGCGCCGCCCGGTCCTCGGCCTTGAGGTTCGCGGTGCCGTCCTTGAAGCCCATGAGGTTGCGCGGGGTCGCCTGGGCGCGGCTCGTCGAGGAGGTCCGCCCGAAGCCGAGCTGCGACCAGCGCACGACCGCGGTGCCGCGGGCGAGCCGCACGAGGTTGCGCACGGCGTGGAAGGCGACCTGCGGGTCGTCCGCGCAGGCCTGCAGGCAGAGGTCGCCGCCGCTGCGGGCGGGGTCGAGCTCGTCGCCGGGCAGCGGCGGTAGCCGGCGCAGGGCGGGCGGACGGTGTGCCGAGAGGCCGAAGCGGTCGTCGAACAGCGAGGGACCCAGCCCGATCGTGACCGTGAGCCGGGCAGCGGCGAGGCCCAGCGCCTCGCCGGTGTCTCCCGGCGGGCTGAGCGGGTCGGCGCGCGCGGCCACGGCGGGGCGGCCGGCGGTCATGCGGGCCGCGGCCGCCGACCAGCTCGCGAGCAGGCCGGCGAGGTCCCGGCGCCCGGTCCCGCCGGCCATGTCGAGCGCGGCGAAGTGCAGCCGGTCCTGCGCGGGCGTCGCGATCCCGGCCTGGTGGGCGCCGTGGAAGGGGACGACGGCCGGCGGGCCGCCGGCCTCCTCGCTGCCCAGCGCGTAGCCGCCGCCGGCCGCGGCGGCCACCCCGGCGCCGGCCGCCGCGCCGAGCAGGCGGCGGCGGGTCAGCCGTGCGCTCACGGCTCGAGGGCGCGCGCCGGCGCGCGGGAGATCGGCTCCGCCAGCGCGTCGATGTCCTGCGCGAGCTCGCGCACCTCGGGACGCCCCAGCGCCGTGTAGGCGACGTACCCGTCGCCGCGCCGGTGACGGGCCAGCGCGCGGTCGACGACGCCGAAGCGCCGGTCGATCTCGTCGCGCAGCCCGGGATCGCGCCGCGCCAGCGCCGGGCGGATCGCCGCGAACGCCGCCCGCGCGCCCGCGACGTTGGCGGCGAAGTCGACCAGGTCGGTGTGCGAGTAGCGGTCCTCCTCGCCGGTCACCTTGGACTTCGAGACCTCGCCGAGCAGCGCGCCCGCGCCGTTGCCGACCTGCGCCGGCTCGAGCCGCACGGTGCGCGTCAGCCGCCGCAGGCGCCGCACGTCGGCCAGCAGCCGGTCGCCCAGCGGGCGCGTCCCGCGCGTCGTGCCGTCGACCCACAGCGCGCGCTCGATGCGGTGGAAGCCCGTCCAGCGCCCGCGCGGGACGTCGTTCACCCGCGCGTCGATCGACGGGTCGAGCGAGCCGAACGACTCGGCCACCGGCTCGACCCGCTCGTAGGGCTCGCGCGCCCACGCGAACTCGCGCCGCGCCCGCGCGAGGTCCCGGGCGCGCAGGGCGGCGACGAACGCGCCCGTGCGGTCGACCAGCGTCGCGGTCTCGCGCTCGAGGTAGCCGCGATAGCCGTCGAGCCCGCGCCGCAGCCCCGCGTCGAGCGCCGCCGGCCGCCGCGGGCCGGTGACGTCGAGCGTGCCCTCGGCGCTCGTCGCGCCGCCGGGGCAGCGCAGCGCGTAGCGCCCCGGCTGCAGCGTCAGCGAGAAGCGCCCCGGGACGCCGGCGGCCAGGTTCTCGGCCTCGCCCACGATCCGCCCGGCGCGGATCACCTCGTACTCGGTCACCCGCGCGCCGCCGTGGCTCGCGACCACGAAGGTCGCCGGCCCGGACGCGAGCCGCAGGTGCGCGGGCGTGCACCCCGCCGCCGACACCGCGACCGCCACCGAGCGAGCCGTCCCGCCGCCCCCGCCCGCCGCCGGGCGCCCGCCCGTCCCGGCGATGCCGGCCACCAGGACCACCGGCACCGCCACCACCGCGAACCCGGCGCCGGCCGCGCGCACCTCCGCGCGCACCCGGTCCGGCGCCAGGACGAAGAGCAGCATCGGCACCGCGTAGAGCAGCCAGCCCACCACCTCGATCTGCGTCGGGCGCGGCTGCACGCCGAGGACGCCCGTCACGAGCGCGGACGGCACCGTCCCGGGCGCCAGCACGCCGCTGAGGTCGAGCGCCTGGCGCTGCCCGGCCGCGATCCACCCCGCCTCCGCGGCGCTGTGCAGCGCCGCCGACACGAGGCCCGCCGCCACCAGCACGAGCACCGCTCCGGTGACGCGGAAGAAGCGCCCGAGGTCGAGCCGCACCCCACCGCGATAGATCCCGAACCCCAGGCCCACCGCCACCACGACCCCGAGCACCGCGCCGATCCCCGCCGGCGCGGGGTCGGCCGCGTCCTGGAAGGCGGCCAGCAGGAAGACCGCGGTCTCGATGCCCTCCCGCAGCACCGCGGCGAACGCCATCGCGACGAGCGCCCACGCCGAGCCGCGCGCGAGCGCGCTCGCCGCGTCCGCGCGCAGCCGCCGGCTGAGCCCGGCCGCGTTCGCGCGCATCCAGACGATCATCCAGGTGATCATCGCCACGGCGACCAGCGCCACGACCGCCTCGAGCCCCTCCTGCCCGCGCCGGGGCAACTGCTCGTCGATCACCCGCAGGGCGACCGCGACGCCGGCGCAGAGCACGAGCGCCAGGGCCACCCCCGCCCACATGGCGCGCAGCGCGTCCGGCCGCCCTTCCTTGCGCAGGAAGGCGGCGATGATCCCGACGATCAGCGAGGCCTCGAGGCCCTCGCGCAGGGCGATGATGAATGTGGGCAACACCGGGAGCTCTCCCGAACTCGACTGCTGCCCCGGTCCCGTTGTTCGGGTACCCTAACTCAACCTCCGGTCCGCCGTCGCGGCACCGTCTACACGGCGGCCGTCTCGGGCTCCGGCACCGCATCGCGCAGCCGCGCGCCCTGCGGGTCGAAGAGCGGCTCGCGCGCCACCGTCGCCCCGTGGCGCGCCCCGTCGGCCCACAGCTCGAGCCGGGTGCCGGCCTCCGCGTGCTCGACGGGCAGGTAGGCGTAGACGATGCTCTCGCCCACGCTCGGCGCGTAGGCCGCGCTCGTCACCCAGCCGACCGCCTCGTCGCCGGCCAGCAGCGGCTCCTTGCCGACCGCCACCACCGACGGGTCGTCGATCACCAGCGGGCGCAGGCGGCGCGACACCCCGCGCTCCTTGATCGCCGCGGCGGCGTCGCGGCCGATGAAGTCGCCCTTGCCGAGCCGGACCGCCCAGCCGAGCCCCGCCTCGTAGGGGTCGTGCTCCTCGTCGATGTCGGCGCCCCACAGGCGGTAGCCCTTCTCGAGGCGCAGCGAGTCGTAGGCGGCCCCGCCACAGGCGACGACGCCGTGCGGCTCGCCGGCCTCCCACAGCGTGTCCCACAGCTGCGCCCCGAACTCGGTCGGCGCGTAGATCTCCCACCCCAGCTCGCCGACGTAGGAGATCCGCAGGGCGCGCACCGGCACGTGGCCGATGTGGAACGCGCGCGCGCTCATGTACGGGAAGGCCTCGTTGGAGACGTCGGCCTCGGTGACCGAGGCGACGAGGTCGCGCGCCCGCGGGCCCCACACGCCGAGGCAGCACGTCCCCGACGTGCGGTCCTCGAGGTGCACGGAGCCGTCCTCGGGGAGGTTGCGGCGCATCCACGCGAGGTCGTGCCGGCCGACCGCGCCGCCGGTCACCACGAAGAAGCGGTCCTCGCCCGTGCGCGTGATCGTGAGGTCGCACATGATCCCGGCGCGCGGGGCGAGCATCGCCGTGTAGACCACGGCGCCCGGCTCCCGGTCGACGTCGTTGGCGGCCAGGCGCTGCAGGTAGGCCGCCGCGCCGGGGCCCGACACCTCCACCTTGGTGAACGGCGAGAGGTCGAAGATCCCGACCCGCTCGCGGCAGGCGAGGTGCTCGCCGACGGCGGTCGGGGACCAGAAGCGCGCCGACCACTCGCTGCGCGTCGGCGCGCCGTTCGTGGGCAGCGAGGCGTTGGCCTCGTACCACTGCGGGCGCTCCCACCCGGCGCTCTCGAACATCACGGCGCCGAGCGCCACCTCGCGGTCATGGAACGGCGTCCGGCGCAGGCCGCGCGCCTGCTCGCTGGGCTGGCGCGGGTGGATGACGTCGTAGATCTCGCGGTACTGCTGGGCGCCGCGCGCGCGGGCGTACGTCCGCGACAGGCCGTGGCCGTCGAAGCGCTGCGGGTCGACCTCGTGGAGGTCGATGCGCGCGTCGCCCATCGCCATCAGCTCGGCGAGCGCCTTGCCGGCGCCGCCCGAGTGGGTGACCCAGATCGCCTCGCAGATCCACAGGCCCTTGACGTCCGCGGCCGCGCCGATCAGCGACCCGCCGTCGGGCGTGAAGGAGAACATGCCGTTGAGCGTGCGGGCGAGCTCCGCGCGCCCCACCGGCGGCAGCAGCGTGCCGGTCTCCGCCCACGCGCTCGTGAAGTCCTCGGGGGTGAAGGGCATGATCGACGGCTGCATCTCGCCGCCCGGCCGGCGGATCGCCTCGGGCTCGACCACGCGCGGCGCGTGGCGGTAGTTGCCGATCCCGTACGCGTCGGCGTGCTGGCGGAAGTACAGCGAGTGGTCCTGGTGGCGCAGCATCGGATGGACGATCTCGCGCGTCTCCCCGGCCAGCTCGGGCAGCGGCGCGGTGACCGCGTACTGGTGCTGGACCGGCGCGAGGGTGATGTTGGCGCCGGCCAGCGCGGCGACCTTCGGGCCCCAGATGCCCGCGCACACCACGACGTGGTCGGCGTGGATCGTGCCGAGCGCGGTGTGGACCGCGCGCACGCGCCCGCGCGCGACGTCGAAGCCCGTGACCTCGCAGTGCCCGAACGCGCGCAGCGCCTCGCCGGCGTCGCGCGCCATCGCCTCGGCGGCGCGCACGGCCTTGGCGATCCCGTCCTCGGGCGTGTGCAGGCCGCCGAGGATCACCTCGGGGTCGATCAGCGGGACGAGCTCGGCCACCTGCGCCGGGTCGAGCAGCTCGGCGCGGGTCCCGAACGACTGCGCGCGGCCCCAGCGGCGCTGCAGCTCGTCCCAGCGCTCGCGCGTCCGCGCCACCTCGATGCCCCCGACCGGGTGGAAGCACGGCTGCCCGTCGACCTCGAGCGAGTTGAAGAGCGCGATCGTGTCCTGCGCGAAGCGCGTCATCGTGGGCGACGGATTGAGCTGGAAGACCAGGCCCGGCGCGTGCGAGGTCGACCCGCCGGTCTCCCACAGCGGACCCTGGTCGACCAGCACGATGTCGCTCCAGCCGTGCTGGGCGAGGTGGTAGGCGACGCTGGTGCCGACGACGCCCCCGCCGACGATCACCACGCGCGCGGACTCCGGCAGCGATCCCATGAGACCTCACTCATACTCGGACGACGCGGAACCCTGATATATCACGATCCGCGGGGGCGCGTCAACCACGACGTCCAGGCCGTCGATGCATCATCGACCGGTCGGGCCGCACCACAGAGTGGTTCCCCCTTAGGATCGGCCGCGTGGCCGCCGCCCCCCAGCGAGCCAAGCTCAACCACTCCGTGCAGAAGGCCGTCGCGCTGCTGCGCGCGACCGCGTCCGGCAGCGGCGGCGCGAGCGTCTCGGCGCTCGCCCGAGGCGCCGGCCTCCCCCGTGCCACCGCGCTGCGCCTCATCCAGACGCTCGAGGCGGAGGGCCTGCTGCTGCGCGTGCCCGGGGACGACCGCGTGCTCCTGGGCCCGGAGCTCGTCCGGCTCGCGCGCGCGGCGGACCTCGGCACCGTGCTCGTCGAGGTCGCCCGGGCCCGGCTGGCCGATCTCGCCGAGCAGGTCCGCGAGACCGTGACCCTGAGCGCGACCGGCGCCGACGGCGAGCTCGACCTCGTCCACCAGGTCGACGGCCCGCACCACCTCGTCCCGCGCGGCTGGATCGGCCGGCGCTTCCCGCTGCACGCGAGCTCGAGCGGCAAGATCCTGCTCGCCACCTACGACGAGGCGCGCCTCGAGCGCTTCCTCGCCGAGCCGCTGGGGCGTCTGACGCCGGCCACGATCACGTCGCCGCGCGCCCTGCGCGACGAGCTTGCACGGACCCGCGACCAGGGCTTCGCGGCCACCGTGGACGAGCTCGAGGAGGGCCTGGCCGGCGTGTCCGTCGGCGTCTTCACGGACGCCGGCGCGCTCGTGGGGACGATCAACGTGAGCGGGCTGAGCCAGCGTCTGGACGACGCCGCCCGGCTGCGCGCCGCCGAGCGGGCGCAGGCCGTGGCCGGCGACATCGAGGCCGCCTTGCGGCGCACCTCCTGACCAGCCACACCACTCAGCGGGCGGCAACGCGCACTCTCCGGTGCGTGGGTATGATCTCCGCCGGCCGCGGCGCCGTGCAGGGATGCGCCGGGGTGGCCACGCCGGCGCCGCGAGGGACGCGCTGCCGCCGGCCGGCGGCGCCGCCACGCAGGCGAGGCACCGCGAGGGCTCCCGAAGCAGCGGACAGACCCCGGGCGCGGCCGCGCGGCCGCGGCGATGATGCCCGCCGCGCCTGGACGAGCAGCCGGGTTGACGAAGCGACCGCCTGCGTAGTATATCAGTGGTCGGACGAGCGTCCCGGCTGGGACGATCGAGGAGGAAGGACGATGTCAGAGCTGAATGCGGGGCGCACCGAGGCCGGATCGGTCGCCGCCGCGCCCGCCGGCGCCGCGCCGGCGACCGAGGGCGCCGAACGCGCCCGTCCCGAGCCTGCCGCGGCGGCGGCCGGCCGGGCCGTATCGGACCGGGAGGCCTAGCCGATGGAGTCCACGCGAGTTCCAGCCGGTGCCAGTGCGGCACCGATCGCCTTCCACGGCGTGACGAAGCGATACGCGGGGCGGGAGTCCACCCCGGCCATCAAGGACCTGTCGCTCGAGGTCCCCGCCGGGGAGATCTGCGTGCTGATCGGCCCGTCGGGCAGCGGCAAGACGACCGCGATGAAGATGGTCAACCGGCTGATCGACATCTCCGACGGCGACATCAGCATCGGCGGGCAGAGCGTGCGCCGGATGGATCTGACCGAGCTGCGGCGCGGCATCGGCTACGTCTTCCAGCAGATCGGCCTGTTCCCGCACATGAGCGTCCAGGACAACATCGGCACGGTGCCGCGCCTGCTGGGGTGGGACAAGGCCCGCATCCGCGACCGCGTGGCCGAGCTGCTCGAGCTCGTCGGGCTCGAGCCGAGCGATGCCAAGCGCTACCCGGGCCAGTTCTCCGGCGGCCAGCGCCAGCGCATCGGGGTCGCCCGCGCGATGGCGGCGGACCCGCCGCTGATGCTCATGGACGAGCCCTTCGGCGCCATCGACCCCATCACCCGCGAGCGCCTGCAGGCGGACTTCCTGCGCCTGCACCGCGAGGTGCGCAAGACGATCATCTTCGTCACGCACGACATCGACGAGGCGATCAAGATGGGCGACCGCGTGGCGATCCTGCGCGAGGGCGAGCTCGTCCAGTACGACACGCCGGACCAGATCCTCGCCCACCCCGCCAACGACTTCATCGCCGACTTCGTGGGCGCCGACCGTGGGCTCAAGCGGCTGCGGCTTCGCCGGCTGGCGGACATCGAGCTCGACCCGGTCGCCTCCAACGGCGACGCCGACAGCGTCCCGACCGTCGAGGACTCGATGTCGCTGCGCGACGCGCTGTCGATGATGGTCACCCTGCGCTCGACGGCGCTGAACGTCGTCGGCGGGGGCGGTGAGCCGCGCGGCCGCGTGACGCTCGAGACGCTGACGCAGTTCATGGACACGGGCGAGAGCGGCCCGGCCGCCCAGGAGCGCGTGGGCGAGCCCGAGCCCGCGCCCGCCGAGCCCGAGCCGCGGCCATGAGCGTCGCCGGCATCGGCGCCCTGCCGGCCCTGGTGGCCCAGGGCGGTCCCGTCGTCCCGCAGTTCGAGCAGGGCAGCGACTGCGTGCGCGAGAACAAGGGCTTCTGCTGGGACTGGTTCACGCAGAACTTCGACCGTGTGTTCTCCGACCGGATCATCCAGCACATCGAGCTCACCGCGATCGCGGTGAGCATCGGCTTCGTGCTCGCGTTCGCGGCCGCGCTGATCACCTACCGCTACCCGCGGATCGGGACGCCGGTGACGATCTTCTTCGCGTTCCTCTACACGATCCCGAGCCTCGCGTTCTTCCAGCTCATGGTCCCCGTCACCGGGCTGACCTGGACGAGCGCGGAGATCGCCCTGGTCTCCTACACGCTGCTGATCCTCTACCGCAACACGCTGACGGGGCTGCAGGAGGTGCCCGGAGACGCCCTCGAGGCGGCCCAGGCGATGGGCCTGACCAGGCGCCAGACGATGATGCGGGTGGAGCTGCCGCTGGCGCTGCCGGCCATCATCGCCGGCATCCGCATCGCGGTGGTGACGATCATCAGCCTCGCCACCGTGGCGGCGTTCATCGGGGTCGGCGGCCTCGGCCAGCCGATCTTCAACGCGATCCAGGACGGCTTCAAGACGCAGTTCGTCGCGGCGGGCGTGCTGGCAGTGGTCCTGGCGCTCGTCGCCGACGCGCTGCTCGTGATCGTCCAGCGGCTGCTGACCCCGTGGGCGCGGGCCAAGGCGGGCTGACATGAACGACTTCACCAACGCATTCAAGTTCATGGGCGACAACGCCTCGCTCATGCTCGAGAAGACGTGGGAGCACCTCGTGCTGTCGTTCGCCTCGATCGGCGTGGCGATGCTCCTCGCCCTGCCGCTCGGCGTGGTGCTCGGCCACCTGCACAAGGGCTCGTTCATCGCCATCAACGTGTCGAACGTCGGGCGCGCGCTGCCCAGCCTGGCGATCATCTCGATCGGCCTCGGCCTGCTCGGCATCGGGTTCATCAACGTGCTGGTGGCGCTCGTGATCCTCGCGGTGCCGCCGATGCTCACCAACGCGTTCGTGGCCATCGACCGCGTCGATCCCGACGCGGTGGAGGCGGCCCGGGGCGCCGGCATGAGCAACGCGCAGATCCTGTGGAAGGTGGAGATCCCGCTCGCGGTGCCGCTGATGTTCGCCGGCATCCGCACCGCGGCGGTGTACGTGATCGCCACCGCGACGCTCGCCGCGCTGGCCGGCGGTGGCGGGCTCGGCGACATCATCATCAACCAGGCGAGCTACGGGACGCCCGGCGTCATCGCCGGCTCGCTCGCCGTGACGCTGCTCGCCTTCCTCGGCGAGGCGGCGTTCGCCCTGCTGCAGCGGGCGATGACGCCGAGGGCGCTGCGGCGCAAGGGCATGGCGGTCGAGCTCGTGGAGCCGGCCCTGGAGGGTGCGTGAAGCAAGGGGAGGCGGCCCGGCCGGCGGCCGGGCCGCTGCGATCAACAAAGGAGACGTTCGTCGAATGAAGCGATTCAGGATGCTGCTGCTCGGGCTCGTGCTCGTGCTCGGGCTCGGCCTGGGAGCCGCGGCGTGCGGCGGGGACGACGAGGGCGAGAGCGCCTCGTCGGGCTCGAGCCAGTCCGCCGACATGCCCGGCGAGGGCAAGCCGGCGGTCACGATCGGCACGAAGGACTTCACCGAGGAGTTCGTGCTGGGTGAGCTCTACAAGCAGGCGCTCGAGGCCAAGGGCTACAAGGTCAACCTCAAGAAGAACATCGGCGCCACCGAGATCATCGACAAGGCGCTGACCAGCGGCCAGATCGACGGCTATCCCGAGTACCTCGGGGTCACGCTCGCGGTGGTCGCCAAGGAGGACAAGCCCGCCAGCTCCGAGGAGGACACCTACAACAAGGCCAAGGCCTTCTACGAGAAGCGCGGCCAGACGGTGAGCGAGCGCACGCCGTTCTTCGACGTCGACGCGATCGCGACGACGAAGCAGTACGCCGAGAAGAACAAGCTCGAGTCCGTCGCCGACCTCAAGAACGTCGGCAGCTTCACGGTCGGCGCCCGGCCCGAGTTCCGCAGCCGCCAGCAGGGCCTCAAGGGCATGCAGGAGGACTACGGGCTCGACAACGCCAAGTTCAAGCAGCTGGCGATCGGGATCCAGTACCAGGCGCTCGACTCCGGCGACGTCGACAGCGCCAACGTGTTCTCCACCGACGCGCAGCTGGCGAGCGGCAAGTACAAGGTGCTCAAGGACCCCAAGGGCGTCTTCGGCTACCAGAACGTCGCCTTCGTGATCGACCAGAAGAAGCTCGAGGCGCTCGGCGGCCAGCAGTTCATGGACGTGATCAACAACCTGAACAAGCTGCTGACCAACGACGCGATGATCGCCATGAACAAGGCGGTCGCGATCGACAAGCAGGACGAGGCCGCCGTGGCCAAGCAGTTCCTCCAGGCCAACAAGGTCCTCTAGACGCGCCGCGTCCGCGCGGGCCGGCCACGCGCCGGCCCGCGGGGCGCGGACCCGCCCACGCCCCGGACCGCCGGCGCGGGCCGAGCCGAACTCCACCCGGCCGGAGCCTCGATTGACACCGGCGCGCTCATCGGGCCCATCCGGGCCGGTCCTCGTGATCGTCCAAAGCGGTGTTCCGTCGCGCGACGGGGCGTCTTGGCGGTTCTTGAGGCAGGATGACCGCCCGAGACGGTCGTCCGCAGGGGACCAGCTCGTCGTGCACGGAATGGGCCCGGGGTGCCGCGCGTGCAGCAAGCCGGCAGCGACCGCGTGACAGCCCAAGTCGACGTCAGATCTCGGGCAGCCAGGCACGCACCGTCGTACCGCGGTCGACGGGGCTCTGGACCTCGAGTCGTCCGCCGAGTGCCTCGACGCGGTCGATGAGGCCACGCAGGCCGGTGCCCGCGTCAGGGTCCGCGCCGCCGCTTCCGTCGTCGGTCACCTCGACGAGCACATCGTCCGCCTCGCGGCGCACGGTCACGGAGGCGGTGCGGGCGGACGCGTAGCGGGCGACGTTCGTGAGCGCCTCCGCGACGACGAAGTAGGCCGCCGCCTCGAGGGGCTCGGCCAGCCGGTCGTCAAGGTCGACGCTCAGCTCCACGGGCAGCGGTGCGCGAGCCGCCAGCGCTCCGAGCGCCGCCTGGAGGCCATGGTCGGTCAGCACGGCGGGGTGCAGCCCGCGGGCGAGCTCGCGCAGCTCCTCCAGCGCCTCGGACAGCTCGGCATTTGCGCGGACGAGCGCATCGCGCGCCACCTCGGGGTCGCGCTCGAGCTGGCGCTCGGCGAGCCGCAGGGTCATGGAGAGCCCCACCAGGCGCTGTTGGGCGCCGTCGTGGAGGTTGCGCTCGAGCCGGCGGCGCTCGACCAGCGCGGCCTCGACGAGCCGCTTGCGCGAGGCGGCGAGCTCTTCGCGTGCCTCGGCATTGGCCAGCGCCTGCGCGACGAGCTCCGCGAAGGCGGCCAGGCGCTGCTCGGCGCCGAGCGGGAACGACGCGTCCTTCGTGGCGCCGACCACGGCACCCCAGAGCTCGCCGTGGACGACGACCGGAGCTCCGACCGACGCCCGCACGCCCAGCTCGCGCAGCACCGCGAACACGTCGCCGGGCAGGTCGTCGATGTCGACTCGCGCCGGGCGCCCCGTCCGGTGGACGCGGGCGGCGGTCGAGTCCTGCTCCATCGAAACGCGGAGGCCGACGGGCGCCGCGAGCGTCGGTCCGCCGCTCCAGCCGCCGACGATCGTTCCGTGGCCGTCGTCGAAGCGGATCATGCTCGTCACGTCGGCGCCAAACAGCCGCCCGACCTCCTCGGCGACGGCCGCGAACACCCCCAGGCGGTCCGTCTCGCGCGCCACCAGCGTCGCGACGCGCCGCAGAGCCGCCTGCTCCTCGAGCAAGCGGACGAACTCGGGATCCGCGGCCTGTGTCCAGTCCACGGCGACAGTGTGGCGTGTGGAGCTGAAGACCCCCGCGCTCTCAAACGGGCAGCGAAGGCATCGCCATTCCGATCCATGCGACTCGACGCTCGCGTCGTCGTGCGACGCAGTCGATCGCGCGCTGCTGCCTTGCCTGGCGACAACCGCCGCGACGAACGCCGGCCGCGGTAGCGCGTTGCGCGACGAGCGAACTTCTCGCGACCGTCGCGGAAGACGACCGGATCGGCGCTCCTCTCGCTCCTGCATCCGTGGATAGAAGTCGCGCGAGGCTCGCTAC
>CAVQBC010000007.1:0-561606 GCA_963710665.1 uncultured Solirubrobacteraceae bacterium | reverse complement strand
GCCACGGTTCCCACGAGTACCTCTGGACGAAGTGGAACCGCTCTGCATTGGCGGCGAGCCAGCCGTACGCGCTGGGTGGTCCGAGGTCGAGCTCGGTGCCGTTGCGGTGCAGCGAGCGGCCGGGCGGCGCGACCCACTTGGGGTCGGGGTGGCGGCGGAAGAGCTCGGCCTGCTCGGCGTCCGAGCGGAACGCCGAGTTGATCGCGAGCTCGATCCCGTCCGCCCGAGCGGCGGCCGCCATGCGATCGAAGGCACGGGCGACGTCTGGGCGCATCGGCTTTCCCTGGCGGTACTCGAGGGGGCCGTCGTAGCCGCCGCCCTCGGCGAAGGCCGGCAGACCGTCGGCCCCGGGCGGCGCCAGCTCGGCCTCCGCGTCCGCTTCGATCTCGGTGGACCGGCGGGAGCTGCCCTCCCCCACCGAGAAGCGGTCCCGGACCTGGACGCGGATGCGGATCGGGGCGAAGGAGTCGGCGTCGGGGAACGCGATCTGCGGCGCGGCGGCGCCGTTGGCGCGGGCCACGCGCTCGGCGGCCGCGCGGCCCATGGCCAGGTACTGCGCCTTCTCGAGGTGTCGTGGGTTCGGCTGCAGGCCGTACGTCACCGGCTCGAACAGGCGCGCGTACGCGCCGTGCATCGCCCGCGCACCCGCGAGCGCGGCGAGGTCGGCCGCCTGCTGAGCGGAGCTCTCCTGTCCGACGCCGCGTGCGACGGCCCCGAGGATCAGGACGCCGATCAGCACCGCGACCAGCGTCCCGACGATCAGGACGGCGGCCTGGCCGCGCTCGGAGGCCGCGCGGCCGCGTTCGGTCGTGCTCTCGGGCCCGGCGAGGCGGTCGGGGATGGGACGGGATGTGGCGGAGCCGGTCACGACAGTCCCCGCACCGCGTCGCGGATGGAGGCGTCGGCGAGGGATCGGAGTCCGCCCAGGCCGGCGAGCGCGAGCCGGCGTGAGGCGCCGCGGAGGGGGTGCACCGCGACCGCCGGTGCCGCAAGGCCGTTGAGGTGATCGAGCACGAGGGTTGCGAGCGGACCGGCGTCGGCACCGGCGACGACGGCGACGAGATCGAGCTCGGCGAGCAGTGGTTCGGCCTCGGCGGGCCTTGGGCCGGCGAGGGCGAGGACCGCGGGGACGTCGATCGCGGCCGCGGCGCGTTCTGCCATCGCGAGGCCCGGGCCGGGATCCGCGGGCAGCGGCAGCCACGCGAGCCGGCCGCGGGCGGTTGCCGGGATCCCGCGGGACCCGAGGCGCGCGGCGAGGCGACGTGCGGCCGCGTGTGCGGGACGATCGCGCCGGACGTCCTGGTGATCCGTCGGGCCGTCGCTCGCCGGCGCGGAGGGGTGCGCGGCCGTCGGGGCGCTCTGGGTCGGAGCGTTGACGGTGTCGTTTGGATCGACGGTGGGACACCAGACCGCCACGAGCGCCGCGGGCCAGCGGTTGGCTCGGCGCAGCTCGTTGCCGAGGGCGGCCGCGACCGGCGGCGCGTCCTTCGGCGTGCCGAGGACGAGGGCGCGCGGCGCGAAGCGTGGCGGTGACGACGTCTCGCGTTCGGGCGCGGTCGCGGCCGGCGTGATGAAGAGGGCCGCGGCGCGGGTCAGGAGGTCGCTCATCCCTCCGGCTCCGGTCCGGCGTTGGCGGCGGCTCGGGCGGTGAGGCGGTTGTTGATCGGGCCGATCGGCCCGCGGGGCCGGACGTGCACGGTGATCCGTCGGCCGTCGACCTTGATCTGCGCGGACCGGCGTGAACCTCCCGGCAGTGCGGCGCGGGCCGCCTCGGCCGGATCGCGGTCCTGAAGCAGCGCGATGGCGCCGGCCTTGGCGGACTGGGCGGCGAGCTCCTCGGCGGCTGCCGCCGACATGAACGAGAAGACGACGAAGCCCACCGTGACCACGAGCGGGATGACCGCGACGAGCTCGACCGAGGCCTGCCCCGAGTCGCCGGCGAGGCCCCGATGGCTCGGCCGCTGCCACGAGCCTGACGTTCGGCCCGTGGAACGGGCCGAAGTGCAGTCTCGTTCGGCGGTGGCGGTTGTGATCGGCCAGCCGGTCATCGCTGCGGCTCGAAGTGGGCGCGGCCGGTGGCGTCGCCGAGCTCGAGCAGCCCGAGGACCGCGGGGACGCGGACGGACACCTCGACGGTGCCGTCGTCCTCGGCGCGGATGCGGGCGCCGCGGGCGAGGGTCCCTGGGAGCCGCGACCGGGCGGCGGCGCCGGCGTCGAGACCGATCGCGTTGGCGCGGGCGGCTACGCGGGCGGCGGCGGTGGCGGCCCAGAGCGCGTGCCCGGCGATGGCGAGCTGCCACGCGAGGGCGGCGAGGGCGATGAGCAGCGGGAAGAGCGCGACCAGCTCGACCGCGGCCTGGCCGGACTCACGGTGGGCGCAAGGCTGCGGGGCGGCGAGGTGCTGGCGGCGGGTGCGAGGCCGGCGCCGGCGGGCGGTGATGTGGCGGGGGAGCACGGCCCGCAGCGTTGCTGCGGGGGCGGAACGGAACTAGACGCGAGTGTTGCGATAGGCGCGCGAAAGCGTGCCGGGGGGTGCGCGTGAGCTCAGTACGCGCGCCAAGCGCGATACACGGTGATCAGCCCCCACGCCGCGACACCGAACATCGCGAACCACACCAACACACCCACGCCACCCTGGTCCCAGAGCTGCCGGGTACCGACCAACGCCAGCGTGACGATCGCCAAAGACGCATAGAGCACCCCCCGCACCCGGTCCTCCAGGCCGAAGATCGTCGAGCGGTTCTCCATGTACAGCCGGAAGGCGAAGAACAGCAGCCCGCCGACGAAGATCAGCGTCAGGAGGTTGGAGATGAGGGCGGCGCCGGTGTTGCCGCCCGGCAGCTGCCAGACCCCGACGGCGAGGAGGCAGAGGATCGCGATGTTGCGGAGGTGCTTGCCCTTGTCGGGGCCCATGCCCTCACGATAGCCCGTGCGCGAACCCGGTGGTGTCCTTGTGGAGGGGGCAGAACAGCTTCGGGTCCGCCGCGGCGGGCCCGGTGGGTCCGGTGGGCACCACGGGCTCCTCGGCCGGGCGGAAGTTGGCCACGAAGACCTGCTTGCCGTTGCCGCCGGAACCGGTGGACGCCGCCTGCTTGGGCACGAGCGGGCCGCAGAGCGCGGGGGCGGTGAGCTCGCCGGACAGCTCGTCCTTGGGGATCGTTGCGCCCTGGAGGACGGCGCCGTACTTGCCGTCGCGGTCCCAGTCGATGCCGTGGACGACGACGACGCCCTCGCCCTGGCGGATGCGGGCGGCCATCGACTGGCCGACGTCGATCTTGCGCTCGTAGTCGAAGCTCTTGCCGGACTTGTACCTCGCCGCGGAGGCGAAGGCGCTCTGGAGACTCGTGTCACCGCTCGTGGTCAGCGACGTGAGGGGGCGGCCGTAGTCCGGGATGCCGTCCTTGCCGGTGATGGCGCGGTGGCCGTTGTGGATGTGGGCGGCCGCGGCGGTGGGGCAGCGGTCGCGCCCGTCGGCGTGGATGTGCATCAGATGCTCGCCGTCGGTGGGGAGGCCCGAGGCGTCGACCTTGACGTCGGCGGTGTTGCCCTCGAGCGTCGAGCTTGACGTTGCCGGTCCCGTCGACCTTGTTGGTGGGCACGGGGCTGAGGGCGGTCTGGCGCTCGACGTTCCCATCGCCGCCGGCGGCGTTGCCACCGTCACCACCCAGGGCGCCGGCGAGGACGATCACCGCGACGATGATGGCGCAGGCGCCCAGCACCACGGCGGCGATCGCGCGCCGGCGGCGCGGGGAGGAGCCGTCGCCGCCCGGGCCCTGCGTCCCCGTGGGGGGCGGCGCGGTGCCGCCCGCGGCCGCGCCGGTTCCGGCTGCGGCCCCCGTCCCCGCCGCGACGGCCGGGCCGCCCGCGGGGGCGGGCATGCCGGACGACGGGGCCGAACCGCCGGTGGGGGCCGGCATCTCGGTCCCGGCGGCCGAATCGGCCACGCCGAGCCTCGTGGCCTGCTCGGCCTCCGGATCCGCCCCGGCGCCCGCCAGGCGGGTCTCGGCGGCGGCCTCGCGCGTCCGCTCGGCCTCCTGGTGGGCGACCGCGGCGCGCACGGCCTGGGCGAGCTCGCCGGCGGTCGGGTAGCGGTCGTCGGGGTTCTTCGCGGTGGCGCGGGCGACGACGTCGTCCCACACGGGGTTGAGCTCGGGGCGCTCCTTGCTGGGCAGGGCGGGCGGGTCGGTGACGTGGGCCCAGAGCTTGGCGGGCTCGCTCGGCCTCGGGTACGGGACCTTGCCGGTGAGCATCTCGTAGATGACGCAGCCGAGCGAGTAGATGTCGGCGCGGCCGTCGATCGGCTTGCCCTGGACCTGCTCGGGCGCGACGTAGTCCGCGGTGCCGACCCAGCCGCCGGTGCGGGTGAGGCCGCCGCCCTCGCCGAGCTGCTTGGTGACACCGAAGTCGGTGAGGTAGATGTGCTCCTTCTCGCCCTGGCCGGTGACGAGGATGTTGGCCGGCTTGACGTCGCGGTGGACGAGGCCGCTCTGGTGGGCGGCGTCGAGCGCCGCGCCGACCGCGTCGACCACGCGGGCGACGCGCGGGAGGTCGACCGCGCCGGCCTTGATGACCTCGCGCAGGTTGGAGCCGGGCACGAAGCGCATCACGAGGTAGAGCACGCCCTCGTGCTCGCCGCCGCGATGGATCGGGACGATGTTGGGGTGCTCGAGCGAGGCGGCGAGGCGCGCCTCGGACTTGAAGCGCGCCGCCGCGGTGGAGTCGCGCGTGTACTCGGGCGCGATGATCTTCAGCGCGACGTTGCGGCCGAGCAGGGGATCGCGCGCCTCGTAGACGAGGCCCATCCCGCCGCGATCGAGCAGGCGCTCGATCCGGTAGCCGGCGAACTCGGACCCCGGGGCGAGGTCCGGCATCGCGCTGCCGAAGCCGGCCTCAGGCATGGGCGGCCACCGGCGCGGTGCGTGTATGGGTGATGGTCGATGGCCGGGTCCTGGTCGCGGCCACGGTCTGCTTCCCGAGCATTGGGATTCTCTCCGGGTTCAGATTCGCATTGCCGACGGCCTCCGGCAAGCCGGCTACCTCCACAGACGCCGGGGATCGGCGTGTAATCCACCGATTCGCGAATGAATCCGGCGCCGCCGGCGAGGCAGGCGCCCCCTGTCGGGAGCGGAGGCTCCGGTTAGGAACCGGCCGTGACGGCCCGGCGCTCGGCCGCGTCACCCTGTGGCTCGGCCGCGGGATCCGCACGCTCGCCCTCGCCGCCGGGCGCCTCGAGCGCCGGCGCGGAGTCCTCGCCCTCGACCGGCGCCATGGGCTCGGCGGCGAAGCGGTAGCCGATCCCGAAGTGCGTGTGGATGTAGCGCCAGCCCGGCGACACGCGCTCGAGCTTGGAGCGCAGCTTGCGGACGAAGACGTCCACCGAGCGGTCCCCGTGGACCATCGCGTAGCCCCACACCCGCTGGTAGATCTCCTCGCGCTGCAGGACCTGCCCCTCCGCCCCGGCGAGCAGTTGGATGAGCTCGAACTCGCGCCGGGTGAGGTCGGCGCTGACGCCGCCGACGAAGGCCTGGAACTGGTCGGCGCGGATCTCGACCTCACCGACGGTGAGCGGGCCCTTCTCGGCCGGGGTCTCGGCCCGCTTGCGCCGGCGCACGACCGCCTCCACCCGGGCGATCAGCTCCTCCGGGTGGCACGGCTTGGTCACCCAGTCGTCGGCGCCGAGGCGCAGGCCGCGGACCCGCTGGGCGACCGAGGAGCGGCCGGTGCACACGAGCACCCCGAGGCCCGGGAGGCGGGCGCACAGCTTCTCGAGATAGGTCCACCCCTGGGGGCCGAGCACCGTCAGGTCGATCACGACCGCGTTCACGCGCATGGCCACGATCGCGTCGAGCGGGACCGGGCTCGCGAGCACCCGGTACTGCCAGCCGGCGCTCTCCAGCCGGTTGGTGAGCACCTGGACGAAGCCGGTGTCGGAGTCGAGCACGGCCAGCCGGATCGGCGGCTGGCCCGTGGCGGCGGTGCGCCGCTCAGGCCCCTCGAGGGCAGGCATCTGGGACGTCATCTCGGCCGCAGCATATGCGCTGGATGCGGCGGAGCCGGAATCGGGTGCGAACCGGTAACGAATTGGTCACAGGGTCGGGCGCGCCCGCGCGTCAACCCTCGCACTTTGCGGGGTCGCGAAAGCGGCCTACGACGAGACCCGCGAGGCGTCCGAGAACTCGCGGAAGAGCCCCGTCACCACGAAGGCGACCTGCTCGCCGATGTCGACGGCGTTGTCGCCGATGCGCTCGAGCGCGCGGGCGACGAGCAGCATGGTCATCGCCCACTCGCGCCGGTCCGGGTCGGTGCCGACGTCGACGGCGAGGTGGAAGCACTCGCGGTTGAGCCGGTTGATCTGCTCGTCCTGGCGCACGAGGTCCTCCGCCAGCGCCACGTCGCGCAGCGCGAAGGCCTGCTTGGACTGGGAGACCTCGGAGCGGGCCAGCACGCCCATCTGCTCGATCCGTCCCAGGATCTCCTGGTTCACCGGCGGGTCGTGGCCGACGATCGGCAGGATCTTGGCGATGTTCACGCACTGGTCGCCCATCCGCTCGGCGTGCTTGATCACGTGCAGCAGCGCCGCGACGACACGGAGGTCGCTGGCCACCGGCGCCTGCAGCGCGAGCAGCGAGAGCACGCCCTGGTGGACCTCCAGGAAGCGGCCGTCGATGCGGTCGTCGTCGGCGACGACGATGGCCGCCAGCTCGATGTCGTGGTGCTCGAGCGCCTCGAGGGTGCGGTCGAGCGTCGTGACCACCAGGTCGAGCGCGCCGAGCGTCTGCTCCTCGAGCCGGTGGAGCTCGTCCTGGAAATGCTGGCGGTGGGATTCGGGCACGTCGCGCGCCACGGTCTACCCGAACTTCCCGGTGACGTAGTCCTCGGTGCGTTTGTCGTCGGGGTTCGTGAAGATCTTGTCAGTCGGCGCGAACTCGACGATCGCGCCGGTGCGGTGCTTCGCGCTGCGGTCGAGCTCGACCGTGAAGAACGCGGTCATGTCCGAGACCCGGGCGGCCTGCTGCATGTTGTGGGTCACGATCACGATCGAGTAGTTCTGCTTGAGCTCCAACATGAGGTCCTCGATGCGCCCGGTCGAGATCGGGTCGAGCGCCGAGCACGGCTCGTCCATGAGCAGCACGTCGGGCGAGGTGGCCAGCGCGCGGGCGATGCACAGCCGCTGCTGCTGGCCGCCGGACATGCCGAAGGCGTTCGTCTTCAGCCGGTCCTTGACCTCGTCCCACAGCGCCCCGCGACGCAGCGCGTCCTCGACGATCTCGTCCATGTCGCCCGACATGCCCATGACGCGCGGGCCGAAGGCGATGTTGTCGTAGATCGACTTGGGGAACGGGTTCGGCTTCTGGAAGACCATCCCGATCCGCTTGCGCACCTGCACGGGGTCGATCTTCGGGTCGTAGAGATTCTCGCCGTGGTAGACGATCGCGCCGTCGACGCGCGCCGACGGGATCAGGTCGTTCATCCGGTTCAGGCAGCGGATGAACGTCGACTTGCCGCATCCCGACGGGCCGATAAGCGCCGTGATGTGGTTCTGGCGCAGGCGGAGGTTCACGTCACGGATCGCGCGGTGCTCGCCGTAATAGACGCTGACGTCGTGCACATCGAAGATCGGCTCGGTCGTCTCCGGAGCTGCGGCCATCGCGCCCGCGGCCGGCGCGGCGGCCTCCCCGGCCGCGTGGCCGCCCACGTGGAAGCGACGTTCGGCAGCCGCCTCGCGCTGCTCTCGCTCCGCGCGCTCGGCGTCGCTCTCAGAGACAGTCGGGTCGGACACTCGTGATCACCATTTCTGCTCGTAGCGGTTGCGCAGCCAGATAGCCACGGAGTTCATCAGAAGCAGCAGGACCAGCAGGACGACGATCGCGCCGGCCGCCCGGAGCACAAACTCCTGGTTCGGGTCCTTGGTCCAGGTGAAGATCTGGATAGGCAGCGCGGTGAACGACGAGAGCAGCCCATCGGGGTTGAAGCGCGGAGAGGCCGCCGCACCGACGACCAGCAGCGGCGCCGTCTCGCCGATCGCCCGCGAGAGCGCGAGGATCACGCCGGTGGCGATGCCCGCGATCGAGCCCGGGAGCACCTGCTTCCAGATCGTCTGCCACTGGGTGGCGCCGAGCGCCAGAGAGCCCTCGCGGATCGACGACGGCACGGCCCGGATCGCCTCCCGCGCGACGATGATCACCACCGGGCAGGACGAGCAGGCCGAGCGTGATGCCGCCGGCGAGCAGAACGGGCCCGATGCCGATCGGCCCGCGCACGATGAAGGCGAGCCCGAGGATGCCGTAGACCACGGAGGGCACGGCCGCGAGGTTCTGGATGTTGACCTCGACGACGCGGTTGTACCACTTGTCCTGATCGGCGTACTCCTCGAGGTAGACGGCGGTGGCGACCCCCACCGGGACGACGAACACGGCGCAGATGATCATCAGGTAGATCGTCCCGACGATCGCCGACTGGATGCCGGCGTTCTCCGGGATGATCCGCGACGGGAAGCTCGTGATGAAGTCCCAGCTGACGACCTTCAGGCCGTCGTGGAACGAGTCGTAGAGGATCGCGGCGAGGGCGATGAAGGCGACCGCGACCGCGCCGAACATGAGGACACGGAAGATGATGTCGCGAGCCCGGTCGCCCGAGCTGCGCCCGGGGATGACGGCCGTCTGCCCCCGCGCGGCGGCGGCGATCTCCGCGCCGGTCATTCGTACACCTGCCGGAATCTGCGGACGAGGCCGATCGACGCCAGATTCAGCACCAGCGTCATCACGAAGAGCGTGAACCCGACGACGAAGATCGTCTTGTACTCGATCGACCCCGTCGGAGCGTCGCCGGTCGCCACGGAGGCGATGAACGCGGCCATCGACTGGTAGGACTCGCGCGGGTCCAGCCCGAGCTGGGCCGTCTGGCCGCCCGCGACGAGCACGATGACCGTCTCCCCCACCGCCCTCGAGGCGCCGAGGATGAGCGCGGCGACGATGCCCGACAGCGCGGCTGGGAAGACGATCCGCAGCGAGGTCTGCAGCTTGCTGGCGCCCAGCCCGAACGCGCCCTCGCGGAGCGACGCCGGCACGGAGGTCATCGCGTCCTCGCCGACCGACGCGATCGTCGGCAGCACCAGCAGGCCCATGATGAGGCCCGCCGACAGCGCGTTGAACTGGCCGACCTGGATGTCGAGCGCGCCGCGCAGGATCTCGGGGGTGAAGAACGTCAGCGCGAAGAAGCCGAAGACGATCGTCGGGACGCCGGCCAGCACCTCGAGCACCGGCTTGACGACCTTGGCCACACGCCGCGGCGCGTACTCCGCGAGGTAGACGGCGCAGAGCAGCCCGAGCGGCACAGCCACGATCAGCGCGATCAGCGTGTAGTAGATCGTGCCCCAGATCAGCGCCAGCACTCCGAAGCTCTGCTGCTGCTCGCGCAACAGCGGCGTCCACTTGGTTCCGAACAGGTAGTCGCCGATCGGCACCTCCTTGAAGAAGGAGAAGGTCTCGACGGCGAGCGAGACAACGATCGCGGTGGTCGTCGCGACCGAGACGGCGGCGGCGGCGAACAAGGCGACCTTGATGCCGCCCTCGAAGCGCGAGCGCACGCTCGGGGTCCGGACCAGGCTGGTCCGGACCCCCTGCGCGCCTGGGGATGCGGGCGTGACGGTCATCGCCCTGGGCCCGCGGCTACGAGCCGGCCTTCTGCTCGGCGGTCGTCAGGTCCTTCTTCGCCTGCGACGCCTGCTCGGAGGTCAGCGCGATGATGTTGGCCGCCTTCGCGATGTCGGCCTGGTTGGCGATCACGAAGTCCATGAACGCCTTGACCTCGGGGCGGGCGAGCGCCTTCGCGCTCGGGTACATGAACAGCGGGCGCGACAGCGGCTTGTAGGAGCCGTCCTGGATGGTCTGCGAGCTCGGCTTGACGCACCCGTCGCCGTCGTCGACGCCGATCAGGTTGAGCTTGTCCTGGTTGGCCTCGTAATAGGAGAAGCCGAAGTAGCCGAGGCCGCCCGCGTCACCCGAGACGCCGGTGACGAGCTGGTTGTCGTCCTCGGAGGCCTGGTAGTCCTCGCGGGTCGCGCCCTCCTCGCCGTTGATCTCCTCGGTGAAGAAGTCGAACGTGCCGGAGTCGGTGCCCGGGCCGTAGAGGGTGAGCGTGGTGTCCGGGAACTTGGGGTCGATCTGGCTGAGGTTCTTGACCTTGGACTTCGGCTCCCACAGCTCCTTGAGCTGCTTGGTGGTCATGCAGTCCACCGCGAGGTCCTTGTTGGACGCCACCGAGATGCCGTCGTTGGCGATCTGGACCGGGTTGAACTGCACGCCGCCCTTCTCGCAGGCCTTCTCCTCGTCGTCCTCGATCTCGCGCGAGGCGTCGGAGATGTCCGTCTCGCCGGCGCAGAACTTCTCGAAGCCGCCGCCCGTACCGGACTGGCCGGTCGTGATCTTGACGTTCGGCTGGTCCTCGTTGAACAGCTCGGCCGCCGCCTGCGCGAACGGGAACACGGTCGAGGACCCGTCGATCCGGATCGAGCCCGACAGCTCCTCGCTCGAGCCGCCGGACGAGCCGCCGCTGGCTGAGCTGCTCTCGTCGTCGCCACCGCACGCGGCGACGCCGAGCGCGAGCGCGCCGGCCAGCACGATCGCCGGCAGAAATCGGTTGAACCTCATCGAGCCCTTCCCCTTGATCGGATTGGATGCGGCGGCGAGGCTTCCACGGCGGCTGGCGCCAGCCTGTTACGAGCCCGTCGCCGCGCTGTGAAAAGCGTGTGAACGCCCGCTCCGCAGGTCGGGCGCCTCCTCCGGCTCGAAGCGGTAGCCGAAGCCGAAGTGCGTGTGGATGAAGCGGCAGCCCGGCAGCGCCCGTCCGAGCTTCGAGCGCAGCCGGTGCACGTAGACGTCGACCGAGCGGTCGTCGGGGCGCAGCGGCGCGCCCCACACCCGCTCGTAGAGCTCCCCCCGCGAGACGATGCGGCCCTGGCGCCGCGCCAGCACGGCGAGCAGCTCGAGCTCGCGCGCCGACAGCGACAACGCCCGACCGCCGGCGAGCGCCAGGTGCTCGCCGGGGCGCACCTCGAGCTCGCCGGCTCTCAACACCTCGCCGTTGCGTGCCGGCTCCATCGGCACGCAAGCCTTCCGGGAACGAGGTCCTCACCGGTTACCGGCCGGTGAACAGATCGTGAACGGCGCGTGAACGCCGGACGGCAGCGGCGCGTCGGCCGGATAGGGTCGCACGTGCATGTGGCGGCGCCGGCCAACGCCCGACCCGGAGCTGCTGGAGCTCTTCGAGGAATCCGGCCGCAACGTGCAGCGCGTCTCCCTGCTCCTGCGCGACCTGCTCGCCGACTACCCGGAGCAGGCCGGGCTGGCGCGCGACATCCTGCTGTGCGAGCAGGAGGGCGACCGGATCGCCCACGACATCCTGCACCTGCTGGCGTCGCGCGGGCCCCGCCGCTGCCTGCTGGACGCCGCCGACGTCCACGCGCTCACCGGTGCGCTGGACGACGTCGTCGACTACGCCGAGGAGGCGGCCGACCAGCTCGGCCTCTACGGCGTCGAGGCCCCGATGGAGCAGTCCCAGCAGATCGCCGACGTGCTGGTGGGCGCCTCCGAGCAGGTCGCCGCGGGGCTGCGCGGGCTGCGCAACGGCGCCGACATCTCGGCCCACCTGGTGGAGATCCACCGGCTCGAGAACGAGGCGGACCGGCTCGTGCGCGCCGCGGTCGCGTCGCTGTTCGCAACCGGGATCGACCCGATGATGGTCATCCGCTGGAAGGACATCTTCGAGACCGAGGAGGCCGCGGTCGACGCGTGCGAGACCGTGGCCAACGTGCTCGAGGGGATCACCCTCAAGCGCGCCCGGGGCTGATCAGCCCCGGGTATCAGCGGATCCGGGCTCAGGGCGCCACGGCCTCCCACTGCGCGTAGAGCTGCTCGAGGCGCTTGCGCGCCTCCTCGTGGCGGCGGGTCGACTTCGCCGCGGTGCGCGGGTCGTTCCACGCGGAGGGGTCCGAGAGCTCGGACTCGAGCTCGCGCAGCGCCGCCTCGGCCGCCTCGATGTCGGCCTCGAGCCGGGCGGCGCGGGCGCGCTGGTTCTTGGACGGCGCGCCGCCGTTGCCGCCGCGGCGCGAGGAGGCGGCGGCAGGCTCCGGCTCGCGGCGCTCGTCCTTGCGCCGACGGGAGGCCTGCGCCTTCGCGGTCCGCTCGGCCTCCGCGCGCTCCTCGCGCACGCGCAGGTACTCGGCCCAGCCGCCGACGTAGGAATGCAGCGTGCCGTCCTCCACCGCCACCGTGCGGGTGCCGACGGCGTCGAGCAGCGCGCGGTCGTGCGAGATCAGCAGCACCGCGCCGGCGAAGGACTGCAGCGCGGCCTCGAGCGCCTCGCGGCTCTCGAGGTCGAGGTGGTTGGTCGGCTCGTCGAGCACGAGCACGTTGGCCCCGGAGTGCACGAGGATGGCCAGCGACAGGCGCCGGCGCTCGCCGCCCGAGAGGCCGTCGACGGGCTTCTCGGCGGCCTCGCCGCTGAACAGGAACTGCCCGAGCAGCGCGCGCGCCTTGTTGGGGGTCAGCCCGGTGGCGCGCTGCGTGGCCTCCAGCACCGTCCCGGTGGTGTCGAGCTCCTCGGCGTGCTGGCTGAGCACGCCGAGCCGGAGGTTGTGGCCGCGGCGCAGCTTGCCGCCGTCGAGCTCCCGCCGGCCGGCCAGTGCCGCGATCAGCGTCGTCTTGCCGGAGCCGTTGGGCCCGATCAGCGTCACGTGCTCGCCGCGCTCGAGCCAGAACTGGGCGTCGCGGAGCAGCTCGCGCTCGCCGATGCGCAGCTCGCCGTCCTCGACCTCGAACACCACCCGGCCGGAGCGCTCGGGAGGCTTGAAGGCGAAGCCGAGGGCGGCGCCTTCGCGAGGGTCGCGCGTGACACGGTCGATCTTGTCGAGGCGCTTGACGCGCGACTGGGCCTGGCGGGCGCGCGTACCGGCGCGGAAGCGGTCGACGAAGCGCTCGAGCCGCGCGATCTCGGCCTCCTGGCGCTCGATCGCCCGGCCGAGCGCGAGCTCGCGCGACGCCTTCTCCTTGCGCCACGCGTGCCAGCTGCCCTTGAAGAAGCGCGAGCGGCCGGCTTCGAGCTCCAGCACCGCGGTGCCGACGGCCTCGAGGAACCAGCGGTCGTGCGCGACGAGCATGACCGCCGCGTCGAGGTTCTGCAGGTGGGTCTCCAGCCACTCGAGCGAGGCGATGTCGAGGTGGTTGGTCGGCTCGTCGAGCAGCAGCAGGTCGGGGTCGCCGGCCAGGGCGCGCGCCAGCGAGGCGCGGGTCAGCTCGCCGCCGGAGAACGTCGCGAGAGCGCGGTCGAGGTCGGCGTCGCGGAAGCCGAGGCCGTGCAGCGTGGCGTTGACGCCCTCGCGCCACGTGTAGCCGCCCGCATGCTCGAGGCGCGCCTGCGCGCGCGCGTAGGCGTCGAGCGTGCCGGCGCCGGTCGCCCCCGCCGCCATCGCGTGCTCCAGCTCCGCGAGGCGGTCCTCGAGCGCGAGCAGCTCGCGGCAGCCGCCGAGCACGTAGTCGCGCAGGCTGAGGTCGCGCTCGCGCGGCGGGCGCTGGTCGTGCAGGGCGACGCGGGTGCCCTTGGCGAAGGACAGCTCGCCGCCGTCGATCGAGCTCTCCGACGCGAGCATCCGCAGCAGCGTCGTCTTGCCCGAGCCGTTGCGCCCGGTGAGCGTCAGCCGGTCGCGCCGCTCCAGGCGGAACGAGACGCCCCGCAGCAGCGGGGCGCCGGCGATGTCCTTGGCGAGGTCGGAGGCGATGACGACAGCCACGCCGCCAAGGTTAGGAGGCTCTCGAGCTCAGCCGGGGGCGACCGCGTCGACGGTCACCGGCCCGTCGCCGAGCGAGCGCAGCGTGACGCGGTGCGAGACGAAGCGCAGCCCCGCCCGCGAGAACACCACCTGGCGGACGGCGGGCTCCCCCCGCAGCGATACGGTGCGCCGGCGGCCGTCGAGCACGACCTGCAGGCGGCCGCCGTCGGGCGACAGCGGCCCGATCACGCGCAGCGCGCGCCCGGTGAAGGTCATGCGCATGCGCGCGCCCGCGCGCCGCGCGACCCGCACCGCGCCCTGCCACGCGCCCGCGGCCGGCACGCGCTGCCAGGAGCCGAAGCGCCGCAGCGCGGTGTCGCGGTCGTCGAAGGGCACGACGAAGCGGCGGGTCGAGGCCGGGCCGAGGACGCCCGCGGCGTCGACCGCGCGGACGCGCACGTCGTAGGTCGCCCCGGGCTCGCCCGTGAAGGTCGCCGAGCGCGACGGCGCGCCGGTGATGAGGGACCGCCAGTCCGCCTGGCGGCGCTGGCCGCGCGCGCGGATCGCCGCCTGGAACCCCGCGTGCTGCCCGTCGGAGTCGCCGTGGCCGCGCCAGCGCAGGCGCATGCGCGGGCTCGTGTAGGTGTCGCTGGCCAGCGTGCCGAACAGCAGGTCGAGCGCCGGCGGGGCGGACGGCGCCGGCGGATCCTGGCCCGAGGGCGCCGTCTCGGGCAGCCCGAGCGCGCGCCGCGCCATCGGGAGGTCGTCGGTCACGATCGCGTCGACGGCGAGGGCCGCGCCCGCCTGCACGTCGGCGGGCGTGTCGAGCACGGCCGGCGCGACGAGGCGCCCGGCGCCGTGGGCGGCGGCCACGTAGGCCGCGTCGACGGGCCATTCGGGGGACAGCCAGGCGTCGCCGCGCCCGGCGGCCAGCGCGGGGCCGCCGGCGTTGTCGGCGGCGGCGGTGACGAGCGCGGTGGCGACGCCCGGCAGGCGCTGCCGGGCGACGTCGAGGTCGCCCGGGACGGCCGAGCGCACGATCAGGCGCGCGGCGGGCAGACCGGAGGCGACCACCGCGTCCATGACCCGTCCCGCGGCGTTGCGGGCGGGGTCGAACCCGGGCTCGCCCGCGCGGTCGGCGATCTCGAGGCTGACCGTGGCGCCGCTGTCGCGCGCGTAGACGAGCGCCTCGGCGAGCGTGGGGATGGGCTCCGGCCTGTCGCTCGTCGCGGCGGCCAGCGGCCCGCCGGGGCGCCCCAGCACGTCCACCGGGCAGCCCGCGAGGTCCTCGGCGGTGCGCCGCGCCAGCAGGCCGCTGCACGGCGTGGTGCGGTCCAGCGAGGGGTCGTCGAGCAGCACCGGCACGCCGTCGGCGGTGACCCGCGCGTCGAGCTCCAGCACCGCGCCGTAGCGCCGCCATGCGGTGCGCAGCGCCGACATCGTCGCCTCGCCGGAGGTGGGCACGCCGTCGACCACCGGCGCGCCGCCGCGGGCGTGGACCGCCGGCGCCGCGGCGGCGGGACCTGCCGCCGCCAGCCCCGCGACGAGCACCGCGAGGAGGCTGAGCGGGAAGGCGGGGCGAGGCACGCGGCGCACGGTATCGGCCCGGCGGGGCGTTCGCCGGTGGGGCGGCCGTATACTCCGAAGCGATGCGCCGCGCGCTTCAGACCACCGCGCTCACGCTGGCCGTCCTGCTCGTCACGGCCGCCACAGCGGCCGCGCACGACGGCGGCGAGGGCCTCTGGGGCGAGACCAACGACAAGGTCATCACCAACGCGGGCTTCTTCCTGATCGCGTTCTTCCCGCTGTTCATCCTCGTGATGAGCCTCATCCAGTGGCGGCTGGACAAGCGCAAGGCCGCGCGCACGGCGGCGGCCAAGGCGCGCCGGGCGCGGGCCGACGCGCGCGGCGGCTGGTAGCGCCGGTCCCCCTTTTTTCACATGCGCACGGTGCGGCTGGATCAGGCTGCCGCCTGCGAGATCCCTCCTCGTGACCCGCAGAGGCCCCGGTGCTCCCCGCCCGGGGTCGTCTGCTTTCGAGGGAGCATCTTGACCATCTAGGCTCCGCGGCGTGACCTCCTTCGTCACCGGGGCCACCGGGTTCATCGGCCGGCACCTGGTCGAGCGCCTGCTGGAGCGCGAGGGCGACGTGCACGTGCTGGTGCGCCCGGGCTCGGAGGCGCGGCTCGATGCGCTCCTCGACCGGCTCGGCCCCGCGGCGCGCGAGCGGATCGTCCTGGTGACGGGCGACCTGGCCGAGCCGCTGCTGGGCGTCGACGAGGCCACGCGGGCGCGCCTCCGCGGCCGGGTCGAGCACTTCTTCCACCTCGCGGCGGTCTACGACATCACCGCCGACGAGACGCGCAACGCGCTGCTCAACGTGGCCGGCACGCAGAACGCGATCGACCTCGCCAACGACCTCGGGGCCGAGACGCTCCATCACATGTCGTCCGTCGCGGTGGCCGGTGCGCACCAGGGCCTGTTCACCGAGGACGACTTCGACCTGGGCCAGCCGCTCGAGCACCCCTACCACCGCACCAAGTTCGAGGCGGAGAAGCTCGTGCGCACGCGGACCCGCGGCGCCTGGCGGGTCTACCGGCCGTCGATCGTCGTGGGGCACTCGCAGACCGGCGAGATGGACAAGATCGACGGGCCCTACTACTTCTTCAAGGCGCTGCAGAAGCTCCGCAACGCGCTGCCGCAGTGGTTCCCGCTCGTCAGCGTCGAGTGGGGCGAGACCAACCTCGTGCCGGTCGACTACGTGGCGGCGGCGATGGACCACATCGCCCACACGCAGGGGCTCGACGGGCAGGCCTTCCACCTCGTCGACCCGGTCCCGCGGCAGGCCGGCGACGCGCTCAACCAGATCGCGCTCGCCGCCCACGCCCCGCAGGCCGTCGTCCGGATCGACCGCCAGCTCACCCAGATGCTCCCCAAGGGCGTGGTCAGCGCGCTGATGCAGCTCCCGACGCTGCGCGACGTGCGACGGACGTTCCTGGCCGACCTCGGGATCCCCGAGGAGGTCTTCGCGCACGTCGCCTTCACCGCGCGGTTCGACGCGCGGGACACGCGGCGGGCGCTCGCGGGGTCGGGCATCGAGGTGCCCGCGCTCGAGGCCTACGCGTGGCGGCTGTGGGACTACTGGGAGCGCCACCTCGACCCCGACCTGTTCCGCGACCGCTCGTTCGAGGGCGCGGTCGACGGTCGGAGGGTGCTGATCACGGGGGCCTCGAGCGGCATCGGCCGCGCCACCGCGCTGAAGATCGCCGCCGCCGGCGGGATCCCGCTGCTGGTGGCGCGCTCGGAGGACAAGCTCGCGGAGGTGGTGGCCGAGATCGAGCGGGCCGGCGGAACCGCCCACGCCTACTCGTGCGACCTCTCCGACACCGAGGCGATCGAGGGCCTGGTCGAGCGCGTCATGGCCGAGCATCCCGCGGTCGACGTGCTGGTCAACAACGCGGGGCGCTCGATCCGGCGCTCGATCGCGCTCTCCTACGACCGCTTCCACGACTTCGAGCGCACGATCCGGCTCAACTACCTCGGCGCGGTCAAGCTGATCATCCTGCTGCTGCCGCACATGCGCGAGCGCCGCAGCGGCCACATCGTCAACGTGTCGTCGATCGGCGTGCAGACGAATCCGCCGCGCTTCTCCGCCTACGTGGCCTCCAAGGCGGCACTCGACGCGTTCACGCGCGTCGTGTCCTCCGAGACCATCGGCGACGAGGTCACCTTCACAACGATCCACATGCCGCTCGTGCGCACGGCGATGATCGCCCCGACGCGGCTCTACGACTCGTTCCCGACGATCTCCCCGGACGAGGCGGCCGATCTCATCTGCGAGGCGATCCGGTCGAGGCCCAAGCAGATCAACACCCGGCTGGGGACGTTCGGCGAGGTCGCGTACGCGCTCGCCCCCAAGGCCGTCGACCGGCTGCTGCACATGGCCTACAAGGTGTTCCCCGACTCGGCGGCGGCCAAGGGCGGCGACGAGGCCGCCGAGCAGGCCTCGGGCGAGGCGCTCGCGCTCGCGCACCTGATGCGCGGCGTGCACTGGTAGACGGATGTTCGGTAACGCCGTGGGGACCTGCGCACCAGGGGCGCCCGCACGCACCGGAAGTGCCCGCATACCGGGTACTACCACCGGTCAGTGCAGCTAGAGTGGGCGCCGCCAAACGACCGCAGGGGTCAAGGTTGGGTGTGCAGGCGCCGCCCGAGCGGTACCCGGGGCGGACACTCACGTAGAAAGGGGAGCAATGCGACGGTCCGTTCGTTGGGCCACCACGCTGGGCATCGTGCTGGCGCTCGGCCTCGGAGCCGCTGCCTGTGGCGGCGACGACGAGGGCGGCGGCGGAGGCGATGAGCAAGGAGCCAGCGCCGGAGCCCCCGTCGAGGGCAAGCAGGGAGGCAAGCTGACGGTCCTGTGGACGGACGACGTCGACTTCATCGACCCCGGCCGCTCCTACTACCAGATGGGGTACTTCGTCAGCTCGGCGACCCAGAAGGCGCTGTACGGCTACAAGCCCGACGACGGCGAGACGATGGTCCCCGACCTCGCCGAGGGCGGCCCCAAGATCTCCGCCGACAGCAAGACCGTCACGGTGAAGATCAAGAAGGGCGTGAAGTTCTCCCCGCCGGTCAACCGCGAGGTGACCTCCAAGGACGTCAAGTACGCGATCGAGCGCGGGTTCTTCAACAGCGTCAACAACGGCTACGCCGGCGCCTACTTCGGGGACATCGAGGGCTCGAAGGTCGCCGCCAAGCCCGGGACGAAGATCCGCGGCATCGAGACGCCCGACGACCAGACGATCGTGCTCAACCTCAAGACGCCGACGGCGGGCGTGTACGCCAGCGGCGCCCTCGGCCAGATGCTGACCGCGCCGGTGCCGGAGGAGTACGCGAAGGAGTTCGACGCCAAGGAGGACTCCACCTACGGCGAGCACCAGGTCGCCACCGGGCCGTACATGATCGAGAACGACGCCAAGGGCAACACGGTCGGCTATCAGCCGGGCAAGCGCATCCACCTCGTGCGCAACCCGAGCTGGGACAAGAGCCTCGACTTCAAGCCCGCCTACCTCGACGAGATCGACATGCCCTCGGGCAACGACGACACCACGGTCGCGTCGCGCAAGATCCTCACCGGGCAGAGCATGATCAACGGCGACTTCGCGCCGCCGCCGCCGATCCTCAAGCAGGCCTCGACCAAGCAGAAGGACCAGCTGGCGCTCGTGCCGGCCGGCGGCCAGCGCTACGTGTCGATGAACACGCAGATCAAGCCGTTCGACGACATCAACGTCCGCAAGGCCGTGATCGCCGGCTTCGACCGCAACGCGATGCGGCTGAGCCGCGGCGGCGCGATCCTCGGCGACGTCCCGACGCACTTCATCCCGCCGGGGCTCGCCGGCTTCGAGGAGGCCGGCGGCGTCAAGGGCCCGGGGCTCGACTTCATGTCCAAGCCGGAGGGCGATCCCGCGCTCGCGGCCGAGTACTTCAAGAAGGCCGGGATGAGCTCGGGCAAGTTCGAGGGCTCCGGCGAGGTGCTGATGGTCGGCACCTCGGAGGGCGTCGCGCAGAAGGCCGCCGAGGTCGCGAAGGAGAACTTCGAGAAGCTCGGCTTCAAGGTCCGCCTGCGCCTGGTCACGCAGGACTCCATGTACACGAAGTTCTGCAACGTGCCCAAGGCGGACGTCGCGCTGTGCCCGAACGTCGGCTGGTCGAAGGACTTCGCGGACGCCCAGACGATCCTCGACCCGACGTTCAACGGGGAGAACATCATCCCCCAGAACAACTCGAACTGGCCGCAGCTCGACGATCCGAAGATCAACTCCGCGATGAACAAGGCGAAGCAGCTCAAGGAGCCGGCCGAGCGCGCGAAGGCGTGGGCCGACGCGGACAAGATGATCACCGAGCAGGCCCCGGCGGTGAACTGGATCTGGGACAAGACGCCGCTGATCGCCTCGGGCAACGTCAACGCGGTGGCCAGCCAGTACAACACGCAGTGGGACGTCGCCTGGACGTCGGTGAAGTAGAAGTCGGTCGCGCCGCCCGCCCCGCTCCGGCGGGGCGGGCCGCGGCCTAGATCCGGAAGACCTCGAGCAGCCGTTCCTCGTGCTCGGCGTCGATCCGGGCGATCACCTCGAGGTGCGGCTCGAGCCCGGAGCCGCGGAGCTTCGTGGCCAGCAGCTCGTCGACCTGGTAGATGCCGGCGGAGTTGCTCATCTGGATCTCGACCCGGACGGCCTTGTCCTCGCCGGGCTCGATCCGGACCTCCTCGATCGCGTAGGCCGACAGCGAGTGGATGTTGCGGTGCCCGGACTCGTACGGCACGCGCGAGCGCCCGCGGGCCATGTCCAGGGCGTCGGCGACGCGCACGATGCCGGCCTCCACGGTCAGCGGCGGCGCGCCCGCCGAGCGGTGCCCGATGATCGCGTGCAGCGCCTCGGCCACGATCACCGAGCGGACGGGCTCGTCGTAGATGCCGTCGAGCAGCGCCGGGAGCTTGCTCTGCGTGAGAAACAGCGAGTAGGCCTCGTGGTCGGCGCGGTGGATCGACATGCCGACGCAGTGGAACAGGCACGCGGCGGCGATCACGACCTCGGCGTCGCGCTCGCGCAGGCCGAGGTCGGTCACCGCGCCGGGCGTCACGCCGCGCTTGAACAACAGGCGCGCGAGCCGCAGCGCGATGTTGAGCACGACCTGGATGTGCACCCAGGAGTGGTCGGACATCCGCAGGCGGCGGCTGGCGTTGACGGCGGCGACGTGCCACCACGCCTTCACCTGCGGGTCGTCGTTGACGGCCTCGAGCAGCCGCTCGAGACGCCGGTTGCCGCGCGTGGGCGCGCGGATGCGCATCTCGGCGATCGCCTCGGCGGGGGTGCTCGGCGGCCCGGGAGGCGGGAAGCCGGGCTGCTGGGTCTCTGTCACGCGGCGCCGGCCGCCGCCTCGGCGGCGCGTGCGGCGTGGCCCATCATCAGCTCGCGCTGCACGTTGCGCGGCTCCGGGCCGGCGGGCGTGCGCCGCGTCCAGTTGCCGTCCGAGTCGAGCTCCCACGAGTTGGTGTCGTCGGCGAAGCAGCGCTCCAGCGTGTCGAGCAGGTCGTCGCGGAGGACCCGGTCCTCCACGGGGGCGACGAGCTCGACGCGCGTGTCGAGGTTGCGCGGCATGAGGTCCGCCGAGCCGATGTAGACGGTCTGCTGGCCGTCGCGCTCGAACGCGTAGATGCGCGAGTGCTCGAGGAACCGCCCGACGATCGAGACGACGCGGATGTTCTCCGAGACGCCGGGGACGCCCGGGCGCAGGCAGCTGATCCCGCGGACGTTGATGTCGATCGGGACGCCCGCCTGCGAGGCACGGTACAGCGCCCGGATGCAGCGCTTGTCGACCAGCGAGTTCATCTTCATCGCGATCCGGGCCGACTTGCCGGCCTCGTGCGCGGCGATGGTGCGCTCGATCTCGGCGACGATCCCGTCGCGCAGGTGGACCGGGGCGACGAGCACCTTGCGGTAGCCGCGCGGGCGCGCGAAGCCGGTGAGGAAGTTGAACATGTCCGCCACGTCGGCGCCGAGCTGGTCGTCGCAGGTCAGCAGGCCGAAGTCCGTGTACAGGCGCGCGGTCTTCGGGTGGTAGTTGCCGGTCCCGATGTGCACGTAGTGGCGCACGCCGTCACCCTCCCGGCGCACGATGAGGATGCACTTGGCGTGGGTCTTGAGCGACGGCAGCCCGTAGACCACGTGGACGCCGGCCTCCTCCAGCGCCCGGCCCCACTGGATGTTGGCCCGCTCGTCGAAGCGCGCCTTGAGCTCCACCAGGCACACCGCCTGCTTGCCCATCTCGGCGGCGCGGATCAGCGCCGGCACGAGCGGCGAGTCGTCGCTCGTGCGGTACACCGTCTGCTTGATGGCGAGCACCTGCGGGTCGTTGACCGCCTCCTCGACGAGGCGCTCGACCGAGCTCGCGAAGGAGTCGTAGGGGTGGTGCAGGAGGATGTCGCCCTTGCGCATGGCGGCCATCACGTCGGGCTCCTCGCCCTCGTCGGGCTGCAGGCGCGGCTGCGTGACCGGCGTCCAGGGCGGGAAGCGGAGCTCGGCGTAGCCGGGGAGGGCCGTGACGTCGAAGAGGTCGTTGAGGTCGAGCATCCCCTCGACCGCGAACACGTCCTCCTCCTCGACGCCGAGCGCCTCGGTGAGCTGGGTGCGCATCGAGCGGTCCATCCCCGCCCCCACCTCGACGCGCACCACCTCGCCGAAGCGCCGCGCGCGCAGCTCGTCCTCGACCGCGCGCAGCAGGTCGTCCGCCTCGTCGGAGACCGTGAAGTCCGCGTCGCGGGTGACCCGGAAGACGTCGACGTCGACGATCTCCATCCCCGGGAAGAGCTGGCCGAGGTTCTTGGCGATCAGGTCCTCGAGCGGGACCAGCGTGCGGCCGTCGTCCAGCGACATGAAGCGCGGCAGCATCTCCTTCGGGACCTTCACGCGCGCGAAGGTCTCCGCGCCGGAGACGGGGTCGCGCACGATCACGCCCAGCGACAGCGAGAGGTTGGAGATGTAGGGGAAGGGGCGGCCGAGCCCCACCGCGAGCGGGGTCAGCACGGGGAAGATCTGGCGCCGGAAGCGCTCGTCGAGCTCGGCGCGCTGCGCGGCGCCGACCTCGTCGCAGGTGACGATGCGGATGCCGTGCTCCGCCAGCGCCGGGCGCAGGACGTCCTGCACGCAGCGGATCTGCCGCGACAGCTGACTGCGCACGGTCGAACGGATGGCGGCGACCGTCTGCGCGGGCGTGCGCCCGTCCTGCAGGGGGGTCTCGAGGCCGGCCTCGACCTGGTCGTGCAGGCCGGCGACGCGCACCATGAAGAACTCGTCGAGGTTGTTCGAGTAGATCGCGCAGAACTTCAGGCGCTCGAGCAGCGGGACGCTCGCGTCCTCGGCGAGCTCGAGCACGCGCGAGTTGAACTCGAGCCACGAGAGCTCGCGGTTGAAGTAGAGGGCGTAATCCTCGAGGTCGGGCGCGGGCGGAGCCTCGACGGCCTCCGCGGCGGACTCTTTGACGTCGGTCACCTTGGTGTCCTCCGGTCCTGTCGACGGGCGGACGAGATCCCTGTTCCCTGGCCGAGGAGGCCGGTCCCAACACCCGGGGCCAGATGGTATCCGGCCAGGGGCCCGCCCGCGCGCGCTCTCAGCCCGGCCCGAGGACCTCGGAGAGGATGGAGGCGACCGCCCGCTCGACGTAGTCCCCGGGCTTCCACCCGCGCTCGACCACCAGGTGCTGGTAGGCGCCGGGCTGCGAGCGGGCCCAGATCCAGTCCGTGGCGGCGGTGGCGGTCCAGCCGTCCGCGAGGCGGCCGCCCGCCTCGACGTGCTCGACCGCGGTGCGGAAGGCGTCGTGGAGGTCGCCCATGCGGTCCTGCCAGGCGGCGGCGCCCTCGTCGCCGGTGACGACCGCCGCCTCGAGCTCGCGCACGACCGGGAGGATCTCGGGCACGTACGCGTGCCACGCGCGCAGGAGCGTCTCGAGGCCGTCGACGGGCGGCAACGCGAGCGCATCCGCGACCCGCGCCGCGAAGCCGCTGCGGACGTCCTGGCGGCGGGTCATCGCCACGAGCAGCCCGGCGCGGCTCTCGAAGTGGAAGTACACGAGCTGGCGCGAGACGCCGGCGGCACGGGCGATCTCCGCGACCGTGACCCGGGTGCCGCGCTCGCGGACGAGCTCCCAGGCGGCCTCGAGGATCCGCGCGCGGGTCGTGGACGGCTTCGGGACGACCGTCATCGCCGGATCTTGACACGTGTCAAACGATCCGAGTATGTTTGACACGTGTCAAAGCGAGGGCCCGCCCGCTGCACGGCGGCGCCCACCCGGGAGGTGGACGAGATGGCGTTCACGAGCGACGCGGAGCCGGTGACGGTGGGCGGCACGACCTTCCCGGCGCTCTGCACCGCCGCGGCGGCGCACGCGCCCGACGCCCCGGCGCTGATCGACGGGCCGAGCGGACAGGTCGTGAGCCACGGGCTGCTCGCGCGGCGGGTCGAGCGCGTGGCCGCGGGGCTCGCCGCCCGCGGGTTCGCCCGCGGCGACGTCCTGGCGATATGGGCGCCCAACGTGCCGCCGTGGGCGGGCGTGGCGCTCGGCGCCATGGCCGCGGGCGGCGCGGTCACCGGGATCCATCCCGGCTGCACGGAGCCCGAGCTGGCCGCCCAGCTCGCGGACTCCGGGGCGTCCGTGCTCGTTACGGTCCCGTCGCTCCTGCCGTCCGCGCGCGCCGGCGCCGCGGCGGCCGGGGTGCGCGAGCTCGTGGTGCTCGGCGAGGGCGACGGCGCGACGCCGGTCGTCGCGCTGCTCGACGAGGCGGCGCCGCCCGCGCGGGCGCAGGCCGATCCCGCGGACATCGCGCTGCTGCCCTACTCGAGCGGGACGACCGGCGCGCCGAAGGCCGTCGCGCTCACGCACGCGCAGCTCGTGACCGCGGTCCGCCAGATCAACCGCGGCCTGGCGTTCGGCCCGGGCGACGTCGTGACCGCGGTGGCTCCGTTCTGCCACGTCATGGGGTTCGTGGTCGTGCTCGGCGGCGCGCTCGCGGGCGGCGCCGCGGTGCTCACCGTGCCGCGCTTCGAGCTCGAGGCGTTCCTCGCCATGGTCGAGCGTGAGCGCGCGACCGTGCTCGTGGTCGCCCCGCCGGTCATGGCCGCGCTCGCCCGCGACCCGCGCGTCGGCGCCCACGACCTCTCGTCGGTGCAGCTCGTCGTCTCGGGCGGCGCCCCGCTGGGCGCGGAGCTCCAGCGCGCCGTCGCCGCCCGCCTGCCCGGCGCCGTGACCGGGCAGGGCTGGGGGCTGACCGAGACGGCGGCCGTCGGGACCCTGCCCGACCGCCGGCGCGGCACGGCGCCCGGCTCCGTCGGGCGCATCCCGGCCAACGGCGAGCTGCGTGTCGTCGAGCCCGCGACCGGGCGCGACCTCGGGCCCGGTCAGGACGGCGAGCTGTGGATCCGCGGCCCGCAGGTCATGAGCGGCTACCGCGGCAGGCCCGCGGCGACCGCCGAGATCCTCGGCGCCGGCGGCTGGCTGCGCAGCGGCGACCTCGGCCGCATCGACGCCGCGGGCGATGTCTTCATCGTCGACCGGCTCAAGGAGCTCATCAAGGTCAGTGGCGAGCAGGTGGCGCCCGCCGAGCTCGAGGCGTTGCTCCTCACGCACCCGGGCGTCGCCGACGCGGCCGTCGTCCCGCGTCCCGACCCGGACCGCGGCGAGGTCCCGGTCGCGGTCGTCGTCGCCCGCGGCGAGCTCGACGACGACGAGCTGATGGCCTGGGTGGCCGCGCGGGTGGCGCCTTTCAAGCGCATCCGCGCCGTCCGGCGGGCGGAGGTCCTGCCGCGGTCGCCGGCGGGCAAGCTGCTGCGGCGCGCGCTCGTGGAGGCCGAGCGGGCCGGCTATGCCGCCGCGTCGGCCTCCTCGGGGACCGCGGCGTCCTCCCCGGGGACCGCGTCCGCCTCCTCGGGGACCGCGTCGGGCTCGGGGTCGGGCACGGCGTCCTCCGCGGGCGCGGCGTCCTCCGCGGGCGCGGCCTCCTCCGCCTCCTCCGGGCCGGCACCGTCCGCCGCCGGGCCGGCGCCGTCGGCGGTCGCGTCGGGCGGGGGTGCGGGGGCGGGCGGCCTTGGCTCCGAGCGCTCGGAGACCGCGAACTCCAGCCGCGCGCGGTAGCCCTTGCGCTCGTACTCGCGCCACATCTCGAGGAAGCGCGCGAAGAGCAGGCCGCGCCGGGCGCGGAGGTGCACGAGGAGCGCCACGAGGCCGGCGTAGTCGCGCCGGTGCGGCGCGCGCCGCACCGCCGATGCCGGAAGGTCGGACACGTCGCCGGCGGCCGTGGCGATCGCGACGGCGTCCTCGGTGACGAGCCGCTCGAGGACCTCGGTGATCTCGGGGATCTGCACGTCGCAGTCGTGGATCTCGCCGAGCAGGTCCTGGAGGTCCTTGGTCATCTTGACCGCGGTCCCGGTGTAGGCGCCGAAGCACGGGCCGGTGATCTCGAGGATGTAGCGCAGGCGCTTGGCGGCGATGCGCATGTCGTGCAGCGCCTCGACCTCCGAGGGGTCGGCCGCGCGCGGCATGAACGAGCCCAGCTCGTCGAGGCGCACGCGCACGATGCGCTCGGCGTTGTCGGCCAGCGGCGCGGCGGGATCGAGGCCCTTGACCTTGCGGGCCTTCATCGCGCGTACTCCGCCTCGGCGGCCTCGGCCAGCCCGAGGAGCCGCTCGCGCAGCCCGTTCTCGCGCGCGTGCGCGAGCGCCTCCGCCAGGGCCTCGTTGCCCGCGGCCTGCCGCGCGCGCAGGCCCGCGACGACGGTCTCCACGCCGCGGCGCTGTGTCGCGAGCACGCCCTGGGCGAACGCGTTCATGGCGTCGATGTGGACGTCGGGGTCGCGGCGCTCGCCGAGCGCGTCCGCCAGCGCCTTGACGTCGCCGAGCGCCTCCTTGAACGGCTTGTGCGGGAAGCACGGCGCGAAGATCTCGAGCACGGCGCGCAGGCGCCGCGTGGCGACCCGCATGTCGTGCACGCGCTCGATGTCGCTCGTGTCGAGCACGCCGGCCTCGTGGGCGAAGAGCTCCTCGGTGCGCACGCGCACGACCCGCGCGGCGGCGGCGCCGTAGGGCTCCCAGGGGTGGATCTCGATGTCCTTCTGCTTCGCCATGTCTCAGTCGCCGCCGGCGGCCAGCTCCAGCAGGACGCCCTCGCGGATCCCGCCCTTGCCGATCCGCAGCGGCCGGCCGAACCGCTGCGAGGCGGCGTCGAGGATCAGTATGCCTGCCGGGAGCAGCCGGACGCGGGCCGGGTCGAGCGCGAAGCGGTACGCGACCTGCTCGACCGTCTCGCCGGACAGCACGCGCAGGGCGCCCTCCAGCGTGCCGGGGTCGAGGACCCTGCCGACCAGGCGGCGCAGCGACGCGGCGCTCCCGCCGACCGCCACGGCGCACTCCGGCCGCGGGATCTCGAGGCCGTCGAAGACCCCGTGCGCGTGCTCGCGCAGCGCGCGCAGCTCGTCCACCGACGGCGGGTCCGAGTGGAGGTAGTGGTCGGCCAGCAGGCCGGAGCCGAGAGGGAACGACGCCGACCAGGTCACACCCCCGGCGAGCGTGCCGACCGCCAGCTCGCTCGAGCCGCCGCCGACGTCGACCACGCCCACCCGCCCGTCGAGCGCCTCCCCGAGCGTCCGCGTCGCGCCGAGGAAGGCCAGCCGCGCCTCGCCGTCGCCGTCGAGGATCTCGACGTCCACCCCCGCCCGCTCGCGCACGGCGGCGACGAACGCGTCGCGGTTGGCGGCGCCCCGGATGGCGGCCGTCGCGACCACGCGCAAGTGTGCCGCCCCGAGCTCGTCGGCCAGCCGGCGCTGCTCGGCGACGACGCCGGCGACCTCGGCGATCTTCTCCGGCAGGATCGCGCCGTCGCCCGCCATGCCCTTGCCCATGCGCGTGAAGGCGCGGCGCTGCATGACCTCGGTGAGCCGCCCCTCGCGGGCCTCGGCGACGAGCACCCGCGTGGTGTTCGTGCCGATGTCGATGCACGCGCAGAGCATGATGGAGCCGGCCAAGGTTGCCATGATTGGAGGCGTGACGAGTGCGGACTGCGCGATCCGGGTGGACGGCCTGCGCAAGAGCTACGGCACCCACGAGGCGCTCCGGGGGATCGCATTCGAGGTCGCTCGCGGCGAGGTGTTCGGCCTGCTCGGGCCCAACGGGGCCGGCAAGACGACCACCGTGGAGATCCTCGAGGGCTACCGCGACCGCAGCGCCGGCGAGGTCTCCGTGCTCGGGCAGGACCCGGCGCGCCGCGGCTCCGAGCTGCGCGGGCGGGTCGGGATCGTGCTCCAGAGCTGCGGCATCTACCCGCACCTCACGGTCCGCGAGGCGGTCGCGCACTGGGCGTCGCTGTACCCGCGGCCGCGGCCGGTCGACGAGGTGCTCGGCGTCACCGGGCTGCAGGACACGGCGGACCGGCGAACGCGCGCGCTCTCGGGCGGCCAGCTGCGCCGGCTGGACTTCGCGCTCGCGCTGGTCGGCGACCCCGACCTGATCTTCCTCGACGAGCCGACCACCGGCTTCGACCCCGCCGCGCGGCGCAACGCGTGGGACACCGTGCGCTCGCTGCGCGACCTCGGCAAGACCGTCCTCCTGACCACCCACTACCTCGACGAGGCGCAGGCGCTCGCCGACCGGGTGGCGATCATCAAGGACGGCACGATCCTCGCCGAGGGCCCGCCCGGGGCGCTGCGGGGCGGCGGCGCGCCGTACCGGGTGCGCTGGCGCGTCAACGGCTCCGCCCAGGAGCGCGAGACCGACGACCCGACCACGCTGCTGCACGCGCTGACCGCCGAGGTGCTCGCGCGCGGCGAGCGCCTCGAGGACCTCACCGTCGACCGGCCGAGCCTCGAGGACGTCTACCTCGAGCTGACCACCGACGAGGCCGCCGAGGCGGCCCTCGCCCCCCTGCCCGGCGGAGACCCGGCGTGACCGGGGACGGCTTCGCCGTCCCTTGCGAGATCGGCTTCGCCGATCTCAGAAAGGTTGACCTATGAATGGGCTCGACCTGGCCGCCACCGGCGCCGTCCCGGCGGGCCGGCCGTGGCTCACCCAGGCGTGGGCGCAGTACCGGCTCGAGCGCCGGATGTTCTGGCGCAACCCGAGCGCGGCGTTCTTCAACTTCCTGCTCCCGCTGCTCCTGCTCGCCCTCTTCGGCGCGATCTTCAACGGCCACCGGGCGCAGCTCGACGTGATCGTGCCGGGCATCGCCGGAATGGCGGTGATGTCGGCGACCTGCGTGGCGCTGGCCCACAACATGGTCGCGCTGCGCGAGCGGGGGATCCTCAAGCGCATGCGCGGCACGCCGCTGCGCCCGTCGGCGTACTTCGCCGCGATCGCCGGCAACGCCGTGACGAACACGTTCGTGCAGGTGGCGATCATCCTGCTCGCCGGCCGTGCGATCTTCGGGGTCACCTGGCCGCAGGACTGGGGGTCGCTGGCCCTCTTCCTCGTGCTGGGCGTGGTGTGCTTCTCGGCGCTCGGGATCGCGCTCGCGCACGCGATCCCCAACCTCGACTCGGCGCCCGCCTACGTCAACGCCGTGTTCCTGCCGGTGATCTTCATCTCCGGAGTCTTCTACGACGCCGAGAACGCGCCGGGCGCGCTGCGCGACCTCGCCGAGGTCCTGCCGCTCAAGCACCTCATCGACGGGCTGTCGGGCGCGTGGGTCGACGGCACCGGGCTCGCGAGCCACGGGGTCGCGCTGCTCGTCCTCGGGCTGTGGGCGGCCGCCGGGATCGTGCTGGCGGTGCGCGGGTTCTCGTGGGAGGCGCGGCGGACCTGAGCGCGGGTCACCCGCACCGCCACGGCACGGGTCGGGGCAGCGTGCGGATGATGCGCATCGCGGTCGCGCAGAGGCCGCCGGGCGAGGTGGTGCGGGGCGCCGCGACGCGGGTGGGCGCGCGGGCGCGGTGCCGCCGCGTGGCGGCGCGGCGGGCCAGCGCCTCGCGGGCGCGGCGCTCGCCGGCGGCGCGGCCGCGATCGCTGCCCAGCGCGAGCGCGTCCCGGCGGCGGTCGGCCTCGGCGCTGCGCCGGGCGGCGCGGTAGGCGGCGTCGCGTGCCTGCGCGGTCGCCTCCGCCGACGCGTGGGCGCGGGCCGCGCGCGCGGCGGCGGCGTCGGGGGCGTCGCCGCGGCCGCCGAGGTAGCCGAGCGCGCCGGCCCCCGCGACGACGAGCGTGGCAGCGGCGACCGCCGCGGCGCGCCCGCTCGCGATCGCGGACAGGCGCCGGCGCACCGTCCGGGCGGCGACCCTCGCGGAGGTGCCGGTCAGTCGGGCACGCATCGCCCGGCCTCCGCCGCGGCGCCGGTGCAGGCCGGCGGTCGTGGTCGCGTGGGTGCCCCGCCGTGGAGCCCGGCGCGGTAGGCGCGCCGCGCGGCTGCCCGCCACGCCGCGCGGTAGGCGGGGCCGGCGGCGCGGTCGCCGTCGCGGGCACCGGCGGAGGCGCCGGCGCGCTTGCCCGCCGCGGCGCCCGCGGCCGTGCCGGCGGCGCGCGCGGACGCGAGGTCCTCCCCGCGCGTCACGCCGACGGCGTAGCCGCCGCACGCCACCGCGACCGCCAGCGTGGCGACCCAGGCGAGCGCGGCGACCCTGGTGCGGGACCTCCTGGTCATGGGCCGCTCGGGGGCACGTTCTGGTTGCTGCGGAAGAGGTTGCCGGGGTCGTAGCGGTCCTTGAGCGCCTGCATGCGCGCGTAGCCCTCGCGGCCGAAGGACGCGACGACGCCGTCCGTCCCCTCGTCGCCGATGAAGTTGACGTACACGCGGCCGGTCGTGAACGGCTTCATGGCGGCACGCAGCTCGCGCGTCCAGGCGATGTTCGCCTCGTCGTCGGCCGCGTCGGACCACTGCGAGATGATGTGGACGTTGAAGGGCGGCGCCTCGGGCTGGTCGAGCACCGTCGAGGCGTGCGGCGCCCGCGTTCCGCCGACGCCCGGCAGCGTGAGGATCCCGGTGTCCGGCGAGGGCCTCGAGAGGTGGAAGCGGCACAGGATCTCGATCGCCTCCTCGGGCAGCCCGGTGAGGAAGTCGCCGGTCCAGTAGTGGCGCCGCCCCCGCGGGTAGCTCTCGTCGATGAGCTGCTGCAGGGCGACATAGGGCATCGGCTGGACGAGATCGACCGCCGGCGGGCCGAACTCGCGCAGCGGCGCCAGCCCCGCCTCCCCCTCCTCGACCGGTCCCACCCAGCAGGCGACCACGCCCACGACCGGCTGCCCCCGCACCGGCTCGGGCACGAAGTCCTCGGGGGGCGCCGTCATCAGCACGACGGCCGCGCCGATCTCGTCCGGCGCGTCCGCCATGACGTCGCGGAAGTTGCGCAGCACCGCGGGCGCCATGGCGGCGGGGTACAGCAGCATCCCGGCCAGGAGCTCCGGGCCGACCGGGTGCAGGCGGAACTCGAAGCTCGTCGCCACGCCCAGGTTCCCCCCGCCGCCGCGCGTGCCCCAGAAGAGGTCCGCGTTCTCGGTCCCGGAGGCGGTCACGCTGCTCCCGTCCGCGAGGACGGTGTCGACCGAGAGCAGGTTGTCGACGGAGTAGCCGCACTTGCGCTCGATCCATCCCGAGCCGCCGCCCAGCACGAGCCCGCCGAGCCCCGTGGTCGACATCCGCCCGCCGGTCACGGCGAGGCCGTGGGCCTGGGTGGCGGCATCGAGCTCCCCCCAGGTCAGGCCGGCCTCGGCGCGGCAGGTGCGCCGCTCGGGGTCGATGTCGATCCCCTTCATCGGCCGCAGGTCGATCACCACGCCGTCGTCGCAGACCGCGTTGCCGGTGATGTTGTGCCCTCCGCCGTAGACGGAGACCGGCAGGCCGTGCTCGCGGGCGAAGCGGACCGCCGCCGACACGTCGTCCGCGTCGGTGCAGCGGGCGATGAGCGCCGGGCGGCGGTCGATCATCGCGTTGAAGACCGCGCGCAGCTCGTCGTAGCGCGGGTGGGCGGGGTCGACGATCTCGCCGCGGAAGCCGGTCGCGGCGAGGGCGGCGGGAGGCGCCAGAGCGGCGCGCAGCGCGCGCAGGAACGCGGCGGGCTGCTCGATCGGCGGGTCGTCGGCCGCGTCCTCGATCACGTGCAGCGGCCAGCGGTGGCGGGCGGCGACCTCCTCGGCGACCGCCAGCGACGTCGCGAGGTCGTGCCGTCCCCAGATCAGCGTCGTGGGGACCGTGATCCGCGCCAGGTCCGCGGGTTCGATCGCCGGGATCCCGAACTCCTCCATGAGGCTGTCGAGAGCGGCCAGCACGCTCGCGGTGCGCGCGCGGTCGAGGTTGTAGGCCTCGAAGGACGTCCAGTGCGCGCCCATCTGCGCGCGCAGGCCGTCGAGGTCGTGCGCGCACTGGCGCCACAGGAGGTCGTGCGTGCGCTCGCTCGGCCGGGCGACGAAGTCGTGCAGCGCGGCGCCGAACGCCGGCGTGGGGGCGAACGCGGTGAGGCCGAGCGCGTCCACCAGCACCAGCCCGCCGATGCGCTCCGGGTGGATGGTCGCGAAGCGGGCCGCGATCGCGCCGCCGACCGCGTTGCCGACCAGGACCGGCGGCGCCGCGCAGGTCGCCTCGATCAGCTCGCCGAGCCACGCGAGCACGTCCTCCGCGCCGAGCGGCGCGCCGTCGAGCTCGGAGGCGCCCTGGCCGGGCAGGTCCGGGGCGATCACGCGGTGCCTCGCCACGAGGTCCGGCACGACCCGCATCCAGTGGGCGGCGTTCCCGCCGGGACCGTGGAGCAGGACCAGCGGCGGACCCGAGCCGCCCTCCAGCACACCGGTCTCCACGCCGGCGAGCCGCAGCCGCCGCTGCGTCACCGGCAGCCCGGCCAGCAGCTGCTCGCGCGCCTCCGCGGCGGGCGTCGACGGCGGGCGGGCGGTGGCGGTCTCGACTTCGAGTGGCTTGCCGGTCATGGTGCGCTCCTCGGTTGCGGCGTCGTGCGTTGCTCCAGCCGCTGGAGAACTTGACGCCCGCGCGGCGGGATCGCTTCCGTGGAACCACCCAACCTCGGCCCGCCGGCCGCGTGGGTGATTCCACCCACGCGCCTCAGGAGGGGACGACGTCGCTGCCGGCGCGGATCTCGCCGTCGGTCAGCACGTCGGCGCGCAGGCCGCCCTTGTGGATGAGCGCGCGCAGCGTGCCGGGCTTGCCCGCCTGCGCCGCCAGGCGCTCCAGGTGCGCGCACGGCTCGCACAGGCGCTGGCCGAAGCACTCGACGTCGCCGATCCGGAACCGCTTTCCGACCAGCGCGTTGAGCTCGACGCCGCGGGTCACGACGTTCCGGCGGGCCTCCTCGGGGGCGAGCCGCCCCTCCGGGAGCCGGAGCTCGTCGAGCACCTCGGCCTCGATCAGCGTCAGATCGTGGCCGCGCGCATGGGTGTTGGAGAACGTCCCGCGGCCGTCGAAGTAGCGGTCGCCCTCGAGGCCGCGGCCGGCGCGCGCGGTGGCGCGCTCGACGGCGATCATCGCCGCCTCGCGGGCGGGCGCGAGCACGACGGCCTCGACCGTGCCGGCGCGGCTCGGCTCGTCGCGGCGGGACGGGGTCCACAGCGCCACGTCGGCGGGAGCGATCACGAAGCCGAGCTCGACCGCCTCGAACGGCTCCGGGCCGCCGAGCGGGTGCCACGCCACCCCCGGCGGGGACCCGAACGCGACGACGCCGATCCGCCCCTCGCCGCCGGTCGCGCGCAGCAGCGCCAGCCACGGTCCCGGCCAGTTGAAGCTCGCCGGCTCGGCGACCGGGACGAGACCCAGCCCGCGCTGCGCGAGCCAGTTGCGCCAGACCGTCCAGGGCTCGGGATGGGTCTCGTCCGGTACGGGGACCTGCTCCACGCCCGTCTCGAGGATCGAGGCGAGGCAGGCGGCGACCGACCGCTGCATGGGGCCGCTTGACGTCGGGGTGCGAACGGTCTGCACTACGTGCCGATGATGTCAGGCGGTCGCCATGGATCGGATCTGGTCGCCCAGCGGCTCGACGCGGCGCTGAACGCCCACGACATCGATGCGTTCGTCGCGTGCTTCGCCGAGGAGTACGAGAGCGAGCAGCCCGCTCACCCGGACCGGGCGTTCAGCGGACGTGACCAGGTCCGGCGGAACTGGTCGGCGATCTTCGAGGGCGTGCCGGACTTCACGTCCAGGCTCGTGCGAGCGGCGGCGGACGGCGCCACGGAGTGGAGCGAGTGGCGCTGGCGCGGCACCCACGCCGACGGCTCGCCGCTCGACATGGCGGGCGTGATCGTCGGCCGGGTCCACGAGGGCCGGCTGACGAGCGCCCGCCTGTACGTCGAACCGGTGGAGCACGGCGGCGCCGGGATCGACGCCGCCGTGCGCGACATGGCCGACGACGAGTAACGGCGCGCCTTCGTCAGGCGCCGGACTCGCACCGGCCGGTGCCCGCGAAGGCCTCCCGCACCGCCTGCTCCACGGTCCGGTCGAACGGCACGCCGACCGCGGCGGGGGCGTCCTCGGCGTTGACCATGAGGCCGACCTGGCGGGTGCCGTCCTCGCTGCCGAAGGCGAAGGTCGAGAACCCGGGGACCCCTCCGGTGTGGCCGAAGATCGGGCCGCAGGGGGTCTCGATCGCGTGCAGGCCGAGGCCGTAGCGCTGGCCCGACTCCCACGGCTCGCCGTCGGCCTTCATCTCGGCGAGCCGGGCCGGGGACAGCAGCCGCCCGCCGAGCAGCGCCCGGTAGAAGCGGGCGAGGTCGTCGAGGTCGGAGACCATGTTGCCGGCCGCCCACATGGCGGACGGGTTGTAGACGGTGAGGTCGAGCAGCGGCCCCTCGACCGGCTCGCCCTGCTCGTCGTGGTCCAGCGAGTAGCCGCGGGCGCTCGGGCCCGCGATGGTCGGGATGTCGACCGGGAACGAGGTGTCGCGCAGGCGCAGGGGCTCGAGGATGCGCCGGTCGATCTCGTGGCCGAGGCGGTGGCCGGTGGCCTGCTCGATCATCAGGCCGGCCAGGACGTAGTTGGTGTTGGTGTACGCGAACGTGGTGCCGGACGGGAACCGCTGCGGCTCACCGGCGATGAGCGCGACGAGCTCGCGCGGCGCCCAGGACCGGAACCGCTCGCCCTGGTAGACCCGCTCCCGCAGCCCGATGGCGTACTCCGGGACGCCGCTGGTGTGGTTGAGCAGCTGGCGCAGGGTGACCCGATCGCCGTAGGGCAGGACGCCGGGCAGCCGGGACTCGACGGTGTCCGACAGCGACAGCCGGCCCTCGTCGACCAGCTGCAGCGCGACGGTGGCCACGAACGACTTCGTCACGCTCCCGGCGCGGAAGCGGTCGCCGGGGCGCAGCGGACGCCCCGTGCGCAGGTCCGCCGTGCCGCGCGCGTCGGCCCACGGCCGCGCGTCCCCGTCGTCGACCAGCGCGGCGACGCCTGGGGCTCCGGCCGCCACGATCTCGTCCATGCGTTGCTGCAGCTCCGGCCGCGGGGCCGCCTCGGTCTTCGCCGGCGAGGCGAGGAGCCCGGCCGCGAGCAGCGCCGTGATCGCGACGGCGGACACGCTCGCGGCGGCCGTCCGGCGCCGTCGCCGCCTCGCGGCCGGCGCCTCCTGCGGGGTGGTGGTGGGACGTAGGGATCTCATCGGGCGAGTCTGCGGGCGCCGCTCGCGCCCGTCGTCGCCCGGAGGTCCCGCGCGCGGTCCTCCTCAGGTCAGAGGTGGCCCGCTCCGCGCTCCGCCCCTCGGCGGAGCTATCCCGGATACGACACCGAGTGCGTGTCGGTGAACGCGAGGATCCCCTCCTCGCCCATCTCGCGGCCCATGCCGCTCTGGTTGAAGCCGCCGAACGGAGCGCGCTCGTCGAGCCACGGCGCGTTGTGGGCGTTGACGAACGTGGTGCCCGTGCGCAGCTGGGCGGCGACCCGCGCGGTGTGCTCGGGGTCGGAGGACCACACCGACGAGCACAGCCCCGACCAGGTGTCGTTGGCCTGCGCGATCGCCGCCTGCTCGTCGTCGAAGGGGATGACCGGCAGGGTCGGGCCGAACTGCTCCTCGGTCACCACGCGCGCGCCGGGGCTCGGATCGAGGACGAGCGACGGCCGCAGGAAGTGACCCCGGGCCAGCGCCGCGTCGTCGACCGCCTCCCCCAGCTCGCGCACCTCGGCGGTGCCGCGCACCTCGTCGAGCAGGCCGGTCACGAACTCGCGCTGGCGCGCGCTGTTCAGCGGCCCCATCGTCGCCCCGGGGTCGAGCCCCGGGCCGAGGCGCTGGCCACCGAGCGCGCCCGTGAGCCCCTCGACGACCGCGTCGTAGTGGGACCGGTGGACGTAGAGCCGCTTCATCGCCATGCACACCTGCCCGGTGGTCAGGAAGGCGCCGACGAACAGCTTGCCGATCGTCTCCTCGGTCACGTCGGCGTCGGCGAGCACGAGCGCGGGGTCGTTGCCGCCCAGCTCGAGCGTGACCCGCGTGAGGCTGTCGGCGGCCATCGCCATGATCCGCTTCCCGCCGCCGACGCTGCCGGTGAAGCACACCTTGCGCACGCGCGGGTCGCCGATCAGCACCGGCCCCAGCACGGCGTCGTGGCCGGAGACGACGTTGACGACGCCGGGCGGGAGCTCGGCGGCGATCAGCGCGACGGTCCGCACGAACGACAGCGGCGTGGTCGGCGGCGCCTTGACCACGACCGTGTTGCCCGCCACGAGCGCCTGCGGGAGCGACGCGGCGAGGATCGCCAGCGGCCAGTTGAACGGGACGATCAGGCTCACCACCCCGAGCGGCAGGTGGGAGACCTGCGTGCGGAACGGCGGCGCGGGCATCTCGCGGACGCCGTCGACGACGCCGGCCAGGCCCGCGGCGAGCTCGAAGCGGCTCTCGATCACGTGCATCTCGATCTCGCACTCCGAGCGCACCTTGCCGTTCTCGCGCGAGAGCAGCTCGACCCGCTCGTCGTTGTCGGCCGCGAGCGCGCCCAGGCTCGCCCGCACCCGCGCCGCCCGCTCCTCGGCCCCCATTGCGGCCCACGCCGGGAAGGCGTCGTGCGCCGCCGCGACCGCGCGGCGCGCCTGCTCCTCGCCGGCCGCGCCCGCGTGACCGACCACCAGGTCCGGGTCCGCCGGATCGTGGACGGCGAAGCTCTCGGCGGCATCCTCCTGCGCGCCCGCGATGTACAGCCCGGTCCGGATCTCGGAGCCGGAAACGGTCTCGGTCACGTCCGCCCTCCACTCGTCGACAGCGGGCTGAACCATAGTCGCGCCCCCGCGGCGGCTCACGCCCGTCGCGGGCACCCGTCCCGGTTGACAGGTGACCATTTGGTCACATATAGTCCCGGTCATGGACGCGGTGTTCAGAGCCCTCGCCGACCCGACGCGACGGGGCCTGCTCGACGAGCTGTTCAAGCAGGACGGACAGTCGCTGAGCGCGCTGGAGGCGCGGGTGCCGATGACGCGCTTCGGCGTGATGAAGCACCTGCGCGTGCTCGAGGAGGCGGGCCTCGTGACCACGCGACGGCACGGCCGGCAGAAGCTGCACTTCCTGAACCCGGTCCCGATCCGGCTCATCCACGACCGCTGGGTGAGCAAATACGCCGAGCCCTGGGCCGCAGCGCTCACGGGGCTCAAACGCGAGCTCGAGGAGGACACGATGGAATCAGTCGAGGTCCCGCACCGCGTGGGACTCACCCCCACCCCCGACGGCAACGGCGCCATGGCGGTGTTCGAGATCTACATCAAGACGACGCCGGAGCGGCTCTGGGAGGCGATCACCGACCCGAAGCTGCGGGCGAAGTACAGCTTCGGCGTCGAGACCCGCTCGGACTGGACGCCCGGCTCGAGCTATGAGGCCGGCGTCCCCGGGGTCGTGGACATCGCGGCCGGCGAGAATCTCGAGGTCGACCCGCCGCGCCGGCTCGTCCAGAGCTTCACCGCCCTCTGGAGCGACGAGGTGAAGGCGGCGGGCGCCTCGCGGGTCACGTGGGAGATCACCCCGGTCCGCGACTCGTGCCAGCTGACCGTGATCCACGACCAGCTGGCCCCCGACGCGAACCCGGAGCTCTACGGCGGCTGGCCGATGATCCTCTCCGGCCTCAAGACGCTGCTGGAGACCGGCGAGTCGCTCACCACCCCCGGCTCGCTGATGTACGCCGGCGAGCAGCCGGGCGACGCGACGGCGAGCTGACGACCCGGGGCGCGCGCCCGCCGCGGCCTCATCGGGGCTGCGGCGGCCGCGGTCCGGCGCGCGAACGCGGTCAGGCGACGGAGACGATCGCCTCGACCTCGACCGGCATCCCGAACGGGAGCTCGCCGGCGCCGATGGCCGAGCGTGCGTGGCGTCCGGCGTCGCCCCACAGGTCCAGGACGAGATCGCTGAAGCCGTTGATGGCGGCCGGGGTCACGTTGAAGCCCTCGGCGCACTTGACGAAGCCGAGCGCCTTGACCCACCCGGTCACGCGGTCGAGGTCTCCGAGCTCCTGCTTGAGCGAAGCGAGGATCGACAATCCCGTCGCTCGCGCCGCCTCGTAGGCCTGCTCCACGGACACCTCGGCGCCGACGCGGCCCGTCACCAGCAGCCGGTCACCGTCGAACGGCCCGTGGCCCGACACGTACGCGAGCCCGCCGTGGACCCGGACCAGCTCGAACGGCAGGCGGGCTCCCGGCGGCGCGGCCAGCGGCGCGGGAAGCTCGAGCCCGAGCTCGGCCAGCCGGTCCTCGACGGCACCCATCGCGCGAGTGTGGCAGCCCCGGCCACCCCCGCGCGGCGTCGTCGCCCGATCACGCGGCTGGCTCGCCGGTGTAGAAGTCCGTCACCCGCGCGCCGGCCGCCTGCGCCTCGGCGGCGTCGGTGCCGGCCGCGCTGCTCGCCTCGACCCAGCGCTCGCTCGCGAGCCCGACGAAGCGGCGGCCGTCCTCGGAGGCCTGCCAGGCCTCGACCGCCTCGCGATCGACCGGCTCGCCGCCGCTCGCGACGTGCAGGGTCAGGCCCATGAGCGCCAGGTCCCAGCCGATCCCCACGGCGCCCGGGCCGTACTGGGCCCAGAGCTCGTCGTCGACGTGGGCGATGTGCTCGAGCGCGAACCGCGTCCGGCCGGCGGACTCCGGCACGAGGCGCAGCTCGACCCACGACACCTGGCCGCCGTACTCCCACGTCGCGTCGACGCCGCTGGGCGGCTCGCAGCGCTCGATCGTCCCCGACGCGTTGCCTTCGAACGCGTACCGGCCGCCCGGCCGCAGGTCACCGGAGACCGGGAGGAACCAGCGGGCGATGCGCTCGGGGTTGGTACAGGCGTCCCACAGGTCCTCGGGCGGCGTGTCGTACACGCGCGAGACCGTGACGGTGCGGGCCTCGCCGGCCTCCAGCGTCCGGCTGCCCACGCGGCGGTCCACGCTGCTGATCTGATGGACGACGTCGATCATGACGGGCTGCTCCTCTCGTCGGGGGTGTCGCGGAGCCGCCGTTGGCGGCGGCCGCGGGCTATCTCGGTGGCGAGCGCGTCCAGGTGCGGGGTCCAGAACGCGCGGAAGCGGTCGAGCCAGGCGTCGACGTCGCGCAGCGGCTCCGGGTCGACCGCGTAGAGCCGGCGTGCCCCCTCGGGGCGCACCGTCGCGAACCCCGCCTCGCGCAGGACGCGGAGGTGCTGGGACACCGCGGGCTGCGAGATGCCGAACTCGGACCGGATCACCTCGGTGATCGCGCCCGACGACTGCTCACCGGTCGCGAGCAGCTCGAGGATGCGCCTGCGGACCGGATCGCCGAGGACGTCGAACGCGTGCACGAGGCGAGAGGCTATCACGATCGACTTATATAAGGCGAGGCCGGTAGAACGTGGGGCTCCGTAGGAATGTGACCGACCGGAGCGGGGGGAGCGCGCGCGGCGGCTACCCTGGCCGTATGGCCTACATCACCACCGAGGCACGGCAACAGCTGCTCGACGACCTCGCCGCGGCGATCGACCGGTTCGGTGTCGCGCTGGCCGCCCTCGGGGAGGCCTACGAGCAGCTCGACGAGCAGGCGGCCGACCGGCTCGAGACGGAGCTCTTCCAGCCCGTCCAGCTCGCCTACGGCCGCAGCCGCCGCACGTACACCGAGTTCGCCGCCCGTCACGACCTGCCGCCACGCACCTTCTCGCCCGCCGCTGCGCCGACGCTCGCGCACGACGTGCGGGACGTGGTCGACGGCGCGCTGATCGCGCTCGGCGAGGCCGAGCAGGGCCTGGTCGAGCTTCAGGACTCGATGATGCCCGTCGAGGTCGGCGACGCCGAGCTGCGCGCCGGGCTGGCGGAAGTGCGCGCGCTGGTCGCGGACCTGCCGAGCCGGGCCCGCGAGCTACAGCGCGTCATCGGCCGCTAGGCGACCACGAACCGCGGCGGCGGCGTGCCGTGGACCTCCACGGGCACGGCGCGCAGGCCCGAGCGCTCCCAGCCGGCGCGCAGCATCCCGAACACGACGACGTCGTGGACCTGGTCGCCGTGGCGGTGCCAGCCGGCCAGGATCCCCTCGCGGCGGAAGCCGACGCGTTCGAGCGCGGTCTGCGACCGCCCGTTGCGCGTGTTGGCCCACGCGGTGACCCGGTCCATCCCGAGCGTCTCGAACGCCAGGTGGGTGATGAGCGACTTGGATTCGCGGTTGACGCCGCTGCCCCAGAAGCGGTGGCCGAACCAGGAGCCGACGGTCGCGCGGCGGTCGCGCCGCGACAGCTCGGAGAGCCCCGTGACGCCCACCACCCCCAAGGTGGCGTGGTCGACGACGAACTCGAGCAGCTCGCCGCTCTCGCGCTTGGCGGCCAGCCCCTCGATGTAGGCGAGCGGCTCGGAGATGTCGCGGTAGGGACCCCAGGAGAAGAAGCGCGTCACCGCCGGGTCGCGCGCGAGCTCGAAGAGGCGCGGCGCGTCGTCCGGGGTGGCATAGCGCAGGCAGGTGGTCGGCCCCTCGACCCGCAGGGGGACCTCGGCCGGAACCGGACCGTCCGCGCCGGCGTCGGCGGCCGCGCGGGTGGGGTCACTCGTGCGCACGCCCCCCGATGCTATTACTGCGCGCGGTGCTGGCCTGCCTGTACGACATCCACGGCAACCTGCCCGCCCTCGACGCGGCGCTGGCCGACGCCCGCTCCGCCGGCGCCGACCGCTGGGTGCTGGGCGGCGACTACGCGCTGTTCGGCGGCTGGCCGCTGGAGACCGTCACGCGGTTGCGCGAGCTCGAGCCGGCGCTCTGGATCCGGGGCAACGGCGAACGCTGGACGGCCCGCCCCGACGACGCCCCGGAGGGGGATCCGGTGCAGGGCGCGATCGCGGCGTGCCGCGCCGAGCTCGGCGACGACGTGGTCGACGACCTCGCCTCGCTGCCCTTCGACGCGTCGATCGACGACACCGGGATCGTGCACGCCTCGCCGGTGAGCGACGTCCGCTCGTTCCTCCCGGAGCCCGGCGACGACGAGGCCGAGCTGCTCGAGGGGGTCGATGCCGCGCGGCTGATCTTCGGCCACACCCACCTGCCGTTCCGCCGCATCTCGGTCCGGGACGGGATCGAGCTGGTCAACCCCGGGTCGGTCGGGATGCCGTTCGACGGCGACCCGCGGGCGGCCTACGCGCTGGTGCACGACGACGGTGCGGTCGAGCACCGCCGCGTCGCCTACGACCACGCGGCCAGCGCGGCGCAGGTCCGCGAGCGGTTCGAGCGGGCGCCGTGGACGAGCACGGTCGCCGCCCGGATCGAGCAGGCGCGAGTGGCTGTCTAACCCTCGAGTCGAGCGTTAGAAGGGGCCCAAGACGGACGCGTTGGACGGGTCGGAGGGGCCTGTGTCTGCGACCAACCCCGGGGCGGCGTGGTGCACCCCCTCGAGCGCCTCCACCGCCACCGGGCACAGCGCCGTCCCCGCGTCGCGGCGGATGATCGCGAGCGCCTCGTCCGGCGCCATCCCGTCGCGGTAGGGCCGGTCGGCGGTCAGCGCCTCGCAGACGTCGGCGACCGCGAGCACCCGCGCCGCGAGCGGCAGCCCGCCGGCCGCCACGCCGCGGTGATAGCCGCGCCCGTCGAGGCGCTCGTGGTGCGCGCCCGCCAGCTCGGCGAGCCCCTGGAAGGCGCGGACGCGCTCGAGGATGCGCACGGTGAGCTCGGGATGGCGCCGCATCTCGGCCCACTCCTCGTCGTCGAGCCTCCCCGGCTTGTCGAGGATCAGATTGGAGACCCCGAGCTTGCCGATGTCGTGCAGGAGCCCGGCCCGGCGCAGGCCCGTCAGCTCGCCGGCGCCGAAGCCCAGGACCGTGCCGATCTCCACCGCGATGCGCGCGACGCCCTCGGAGTGGCGCCCCGTGTAGGGCGACTTGGCGTCCACCACGAGCGCGAACGCCTCGGCGACGCGGTCGAGCCGCGCCTCGTCGGCGCTCAGCACGCGGTCCTCGGGCTCGGCGGCGCCGACCATGGCCCCGACCTCGCCGCCCTCGAGCGCGTCCCAGAACGCGTGGTCGTGCCGGGTGGCCCACAGCGCGTCCACGAGCGCGGGGTCGAACCAGGTCCCGCGCCGCCCGCGTGCCACGCCGAGCGCCTGCTCGCGCCCGCCGGCGACCAGGAAGACCTCCGCGGTCTGGGCGAGGCAGACGATGCGGCCGAGCAGCGGGATCGCCTCGCCCGCCAGGGCGCTCGGGTGCCCGCCGCCGTCCCAGTGCTCGTCGAGGGCGCTGATCGCCTCCGCCGCCGCCTCGGGCAGCTCGATCATGCGCGCGATCTCGGCGCCGCGCTCGCAGCGGATCTCGGTCAGCGCGCGGGTGCCGCCCGCGCCCTCGCGCGCCAGCGTCACGAGCTGGCGGGCGCGCGCGAGCGGCGAGCCGCCGGGGCGCGTGTGGCGGAGCAGGTGGCGCATCGCCTCGGCCCGGTCGTCGGTGTCGACCAGCTTGTGCTCGGCCTTGAAGGCGCGGTCGTCGGTGCCGAACAGGGCGCTCAGCCGCGCGGCGTTGGAGGAGCAGCCGGCGTCCTTGAGCAGCAGCGCGTAGAAGAGCGCGGACCGGGTCGCCGCGTCGAGCCCGATCGCCTCGCCGAGGCGCATGCCGATCGCGCACGTGCGCACGGCGTGGCCCATCGGCCGGCCCTCGGTGAGGTCCAGCGCGTGCGAGAGGGCGGAGATGACCTCCGAGAGGCGGATCTCACCCATCACGCCACCGCCATCGGCCGAGGCCGCGAGGGCTTGAGGCGCGAGGCGCCCTGCCAGTCGGTATTAGGGTACCCTAACACGATGCCCAGGAGGGACTTCCCGCGGCGCAAGGGGGTCGCGACGCTCGTCGCCCGCCGGCCGCTCACGCCGCGCATGATCCGCGTCACCCTGGGCTGCGAGGGCTTCGGCGACGACTGGCCGATCGAGCAGCCGGGCGAGATCATCACGCTGCTGTTCGCCGAGCCGGGGCACGAGGTCGTGCTACCCGTGACCGGCTGGTCCTTCCCGCCCGGCGCCGAGGACCAGGCGTGGCGGAACTACACCGTCCGCCGCCACGACCCCGCCGCGGCCGAGATCGACGTCGACGTCGTCCTCCACGACCCCCGCGGCCCGGCCTGCACGTGGGCCGCCGGCGCCCCGCTCGGAGCCGACGTCGGCTACGCCGGCCCGCGCGTCGACTTCGCCCCGCGCCCGAGCGCCCGCTGGCTGCTGCTGTGCGGCGACGAGACGGCCGTGCCGGCCATCGCCGCGATCCTCGAGACCCCGCAGCCGGCCGAGCGGGTGCTCGCGGTGCTGGAGGTCCACGACCGCGCGGAGGAGCTCGAGCTGGCGCTCCCGCCCGGCGCCGAGGCGACGTGGGTGCACCGGGACGGGGCCCGCGCCGCCACCACGTCGCACCTCGCCGACGCGTTGCGCGCCCTCGAGCTGCCGGACGGGCCCGGCCAGGCCTGGGGCGCCGCCGAGTCGATGGTCGCCCGGGACATCCGCACCGTGCTGCGCGGCGAGCGCCTGATGCCGGCCGGCCACGTCAAGGCCACGGGCTACTGGCGCCGCGAGGACCGCGACGCCCGCGCGCTCAGGGACGCGGCGTAGGCGCCCGCCGGGCGGCCGGCACCACCATCGGCATCCCGGTCTCCGGGCACGGCACGACCTGGCACGGCAGCCCGAACACGCGCTCGACCAGCTCGGCGTCGACGATCTCCGCGGGGTCGCCCTCGGCCACGATGGCGCCGTCGCGCATCGCGATCAGGTGGGTCGCGTACCGGCACGCGTGGTTGAGGTCGTGCAGCACCGCCACGAGCGTGCGCCCCGCCTCGTGCAGCTCGGCGCACAGGTCGAGCACCTCCATCTGGTGGGCGATGTCGAGGAACGTCGTGGGCTCGTCGAGCAGCAGCAGCGGCGTCTCCTGGGCGAGCGCGGTGGCGAGCCAGACCCGCTGGCGCTGGCCGCCCGAGAGCTCGTCGACCAGGCGGTCGGAGAGGTCGGCCGTCCGCGTCTGCGCGAGCGCCTCGCGGACCGCGCGCTCGTCCTCGCGCGACCACTGGCGCCACAGCGTCTGGTGCGGGTGCCGCCCCCGGGACACCAGGTCGGCGACCGTGATGCCGTCCGGCGCGGTCGAGCTCTGGGCGAGCAGCCCGAGCCGCCGCGCGACCTGCTTGGAGGGCAGCGAGCGGATCAGCTCGCCGTCGAGCAGCACCGACCCGGCCCGCGGCTTGAGCATCCGCACGAGCGCCCGCAGCAGCGTCGACTTGCCGCACGCGTTCGGGCCCACGATCGCGGTGAAGCCGCCCTCGGGGATCGCGACCGAGAGGTCGCGGGCGACGACCGCGGCGTCGTAGGCGAGCGTGACCCCGCGGGCCTCGAGCGGCGAGCTCACCGGCGGCCGGACCTCCAGCCGGCGCTCAGCAGCCACGCGAGGTAGAGCCCGCCGACGGCGCCGGTCATGACCCCGACCGGGAGCGGGGTCGAGGGCACGAGGCGCTGCGCCGCGATGTCGGCGCCGAGCACGAGCACGGCGCCCGTCAGCGCCGCGCACAGCAGCGTCGGCTCCGCGGTGCGCGCGATGCGCCGCGCGATCTGCGGCGCCATCAGCGCGACGAAGACGATCGGCCCGACCGCCACCGTCGTCACCGAGACGAGCGCGACGGCCAGCGCCACGAGCCCGAAGCGCGCGCGCTCGACGCCCAGGCCGAGCCCGTTGGCCGCGTCGTCGCCGAGCTCGAGCGCGCGCAGCGGGCGCCCCGCGACCAGCGTCGGCGGCAGCAGCACGACGAGCGCGATCGCGAGCGGCCAGAAGTCCTCCCAGCCGCGGCCGTTGAGGCTGCCGAGCAGCCAGCGGGTCGCCTCCTGGGCGTCCTCGATCCGCGCGCGCGAGAGCAGGTAGTGGTTGAGCGCCAGCGCGAGCGCGGAGATCGCGATCCCGATCAGGATCAGCCGGTAGCCCGAGATCCCGCCGCGCTGGAAGGCGAGCAGATAGACCGCCAGCGCGGTCAGCGCGCCGCCGGCCAGCGCGCCCATCGACGCCCCGAGGCCAGCGCCCCCGAGCATCGTGATCACCACCAGCGCGCCGGTGACGGCGCCCTGCTGGAAGCCGACGACGTCCGGAGAGCCGAGCGGGTTGCGGGTCAGCACCTGGAAGATCGCGCCGGAGATGCCGAGCGCGCCGCCGACCGCGAGCGCGCACAGCGCCCGCGGCAGGCGCAGCTCGCGCACGATGAAGTCCGTCCCGGGGTCGCCCGCGCCCGCCAGCGACGCGACCACGTCGCCCGGCGCGACCGGGAACTCGCCCGTCCCGACCGCGGCGACGAGCAGCGCCAGTACGAGCACCGCGAGGACGGCCGACGTGCCGGCCGGCCGCACGTGCACGCGCGCGGAGATCGCGTCGCCGCCGAGGCGCACGACGCGCCCGGGGAGCCGGGTTCCCACGCCGGCGCTCACAGCGCCGCGATCCTCCGCCGGCGCACGAGCGCGATGAACACCGGCGCGCCCACGAACGCGAGCACGATGCCGACCTGGACCTCCCCCGGGCGCGCGATCACGCGGCCGAGCACGTCGGCCGCGAGCAGGAGCACCGGGCCGAGCACCGCGGAGTAGACGAGCATCCAGCGCTGGTCGGGGCCGACGATCGCGCGCGTCATGTGCGGCACGGTGAGACCGAGGAAGTAGACCGGCCCGGCGCCGGCGGTGGCGGCGCCGCACAGCAGCGTGATCGCCGCCGCGCCGGCGATCCGCGTGCGGCCGACGTGGGCGCCGAGCGCCCGCGCGGAGTCGTCGCCGAGCGCCAGCGCGTTGAGGGTCCGCGCCAGCGCGAAGGCGATCAGCAGCCCGCCCACGATGAACGGCACGACCGCCCGGAGCTCCCTCGGTGCCGCGGCCGGAGACCGACCCGACCGACCACTGGTTGTAGCTCTGGAGCAGCCGCTGGTCGGTGAGCACGACCGCGTAGACCAGCGCGATCAGCGCGGCGCTCAGCGCGGTGCCGGCCAGCGCGAGCCGCACCGGCGTCGCCCCGCCCCGGCCCGCCGAGCCGATCAGGTACACCGCGACGGAGGCGAACGCCGCCCCCAGGAACGCGAACCACACGTAGGCGAGCGTGCCGGTGACGCCGAGCGCGGCGATCGCGATCACGACCGCGGCGGCCGCGCCGGCGTTGACGCCGAGCAGTCCCGGGTCGGCGAGCGGGTTGCGCGTCAGCGCCTGCATCAGCGCGCCGCCGACCCCGAGCGCCACCCCGACCGCGAGACCGAGCAACGTGCGCGGGAGGCGCAGGTCGAGCACGATCGCCGCGTTCTGCGAGTCGCCGCCGGAGCGGATCGCGTCCACGACCTCGCTCAGCGGGATCGACCGCGTGCCGACCGACAGGCTGAGCAGGACCGCGACGCCGAGCGCCGCGAGCGCCGGCACGAGGCCGGCGCCGCGGGCCGCCGTCATCCGGCCGCCTCGAGGCGGGGGACGACGTGGTCCAGCGACCACGGGACCAGGAGCGCCGCCACGGCGAGCAGCGTCGAGAGGCGCCTCATGGTTAGGGAACCCTAACACCAGGCGGCGCGGCGCGTCCCGTGACCGCGCGCGCCCGCGGCGGCGGCCTTGTTAGGCTCCCCTAAATGCGAGGCATCGGCAGCCTTCTCGTGCTGACCCTGGCTGCCTTGACCATGGTCGCCTGCGGGGGCGGGTCGGAGTCCGCCGGCGGGGGTGGCGGCAGTGCCGCGCGCGCGGAGCCGTCGGCGTTCCCGGTGACGATCGAGCACAAGTACGGCTCGACGACGATCGAGCGAACGCCCAAGCGGGTGGTCGTCGTCGGCCTGCGCGAGCAGGACGCGCTGCTGGCGCTCGGGGTCGTGCCGGTCGCGACCACGGAGTGGTACGGCAAGAAGCCCGGCGCGATCTTCGAGTGGGCGCGCGACGAGCTCGGCGGCGCGAAGGCCCCCGTGGTGCTGGACGACACCAACGGCGTCCAGCTCGAGAAGGTCGCCGCCCAGCGTCCCGACCTGATCATCGGGGTCTACTCCGGTCTCAAGAAGGGCGAGTACGAGCGGCTGTCGAAGCTGGCGCCGGTCGTCGCCCAGCCGCGGGGCGAGCCCGACTACGGCAGCTCCTGGCAGGAGGAGACGCAGATGACCGGCGAGGCCATCGGCCGCCCCGAGCGGGCGCGCTACCTGGTCGCCCGGACCGAGAGGCTCGTCGCCGACACCGCCGCCGAGCACCCCGGGTTCAAGGGCCAGACCGCGGCCACCGCGGCGGACTTCCAGGGCGTCTTCGTCTACGGCCGCTACGACGTCCGCACCCGCATGCTCGAGGACCTCGGCTTCGAGTTCCCCGCCGAGCTCGCGAAGGCGACCGGGGACGGGTTCGGCGGCCAGCTGTCGGAGGAGAAGGTCGACCTGCTCGACGTCGGCGCGCTGCTGTGGTTCGCGGAGCCGCCCGGCGCGCGCAAGATCCGGCGCCGGCCGGTCTACTCCGGCCTCGACGTGCGCATGGAGGGCCGCGACGTCTTCATCTCCGAGAACGACCGCGTCTACGACGCGACGTCGTTCGTGACGGTGCTGAGCATGCCGACGCTGATGGAGGAGCTGGTCCCGCGGCTCGCGCGCGCCGCGGACGGCGACCCGCAGACCTCGACCGCCGAGGAGTGAGCCTCCCCCGACGCGGGGCGGAGTGCACATCCCGGCCGGGACATCGTGCACATTGGCCAATGCCGGGCCCGGCGAAGCGGGTAACCATGCCCTCGGCAGGGTGATCGCCGGGTAATCGAGGGAGGCTTACCGATGGGTGGGACCACCGCCGTCCCCCACGCGAGCGTCGGGCACGACGACTACGCGCTCGAGCGCGTGCCGCGGTCCGAGCGCTATCCGTGGTTCAGCGTCGCGATGCAGCGCTTCGGCCAGATCGCGTGCATGTCGCAGTTCCTGCTCGGCGCCACGCTGGGCTTCGGGATGGACCTCTGGGACGCCGTCCTCGCGATCACGCTCGGCTGCGTGATCCTCGAGGCGGTGGCGATCGCGATCGGCATCGCCGGCATGCGCGAGGGGCTCTCCACCAGCGTGCTCGCCCGCTGGACGGGGTTCGGCAGCGCCGGGTCGAGCCTGATCGGGCTCGTGGTCGCCATCAGCCTGATCGGCTGGTTCGGCGTGCAGAACGCCGTCTTCGCCGAGGGCCTGCACTCGCTGGTCGGCGCGCTGCCGATCTGGGTGTGGACCGTCCTTTGCGGCGCGCTCGTCACCGCGGTCGTGGTGTGGGGCTTCGCGTCGATGGCGTGGACCGCGTACGTGACGGTGCCCGCCTTCCTCCTGCTGGCGGGCTGGTCGATCGCCTCCGAGCTCACCGACCACTCGTTCTCGTCGCTGTGGAACTCGCCGGCGCCGGGGCCCTCGCTGTCGCTCGCCGCCGCCACCACGCTCGTCGCGGGCGGCTTCATCGTCGGCATGGTGATCACGCCCGACATGACCCGCTACAACCGCTCGGCCGCGGACGTGGTCAAGCAGACCGTGCTGTCGGTGACGTTCGGCGAGTACCTCATCGGGATCATCGCGGTGCTGCTCGCGCACGCCGTCCGCAGCGCCGACATCGTCACGATCGTGACCTCCACCACGGGGTCGATCGGCGTGCTCGTGCTCGTCACCGCGACCGTGAAGATCAACGACTGGAACCTCTACTCGAGCAGCCTCGGCATCGTCAACGTGGCCGACCAGCTGTTCGGGAGCCGGCTCAACCGCGCGATCGTCACCGTCGTCGTGGGCGCGCTCGGCACCGGGCTCGCGGCCGCCGGCATCCTCGACCACTTCGTCGAGTTCCTCACCACGCTCGGCATCGCGATCCCGCCGATCGCGGGCATCATGGTCGCCGAGTACTGGTTCGTGCGCTCGCACGCCGGCGCCCTGATCGCCTCGCGCGCGAGCGGCGCCCTGCCCGCCTCCGCGCCGCGATGGGTGCCGATCTCGCTCGTGATCTGGCTCGCGGCGTTCCTGGTCGGGAAGTACCTCGAGTGGGGCATCGCCTCGCTGAACTCGCTCGCGTTCGCGTTCCTGGCCTACCTGGCCGCCGGCAAGCTCGGGCTGGTGACGACGCTGGCACGACCGCCGGACGGACGCGCGGACCGCCGCCCGCGAGCCCGAGCCCGTCCAGCCCGTCCCCGCTCCCTAGACAGAGAGGACCCATGCGCATCGGCATCGACGTCGGCGGCACGAACACCGACGCCGTCCTCATGGACGGCGAGCAGGTCCTCGCCGCGGTCAAGACCAGCACCACCCCGGACGTGACGGACGGCATCGTGGCCGCGCTGCGCGCCCTCGGCCGAGCAACGCAGCTTCGACCCCGCCGACGTGCTGGCCGTGATGATCGGGACGACGCACTTCACGAACGCGATCGTCGAGGCGCGGCGGCTCGCGCCGACGGCGGCGATCCGGCTCGGCCTCCCCGCGACGCGCGCGCTCCCGCCGATGGTCGACTGGCCCGACCGCCTCGCGGCGGCGCTCGGCCGCCATGTCCACCTCTGCCACGGCGGGCACGAGTTCGACGGCCGCACGATCTCCCCCCTCGACCGCGACGAGCTGCGGGCCGTGGCCGAGGACATCGCCGGCAAGGGGATCGGCTCGGTCGCGATCTCGTCGGTGTTCAGCCCCGTCAACGCCGAGTACGAGACCGAGGCCGCGGCGATCGTGCGCGAGGTGGCGCCCGGCGCGCACATCTCCCTCTCGCACGAGGTCGGGCGCATGGGCCTGCTCGAGCGCGAGAACGCGACGATCATCAACGCCTGCCTGCGCGGCCTGGCGGCGGAGATCACCGACGCGTTCGCCCGCGCGATCGCCGACGCCGGGATCAGCGCCCCGCTGTTCCTCTCCCAGAACGACGGCACGCTGATGGACGTCGGCTACGCGCGCCACTACCCCGTCGCCACCTTCGCCTCCGGGCCGACGAACTCCATGCGCGGCGCGGCGTTCCTGTCGGGGCTCGAGGCGTGCGCGGTGGTCGACGTGGGCGGCACGACCACCGATGTCGGCATCCTCCACAAGGGCTTCCCGCGCGAGGCCTCGACCGAGGTCGACATCGGCGGCGTGCGCACCAACTTCCGCATGCCCGACGTGCTGAGCGTCGGCATCGGCGGCGGCTCGCTGGTCCGCGGCGAGCCCGCCGGCGTGACGGTCGGGCCGGACTCCGTCGGCTACGAGCTGACCTCGCGGGCGCTCGTGTTCGGCGGCGACACGCTGACCGCGACCGACCTCGCCGTTGCGGCCGGGCTGGCGGAGATCGGCGACGCGGAGGCCGCGCGCGGCATCGACCCCGCGCTGGTGCGCGCGGGCATCGACCGCGTCGCGCAGGACGTCTCCGTGGTGGTCGACCGGATGCGCACGAGCGCCACGCCGCTGCCGGTGGTGGCGGTCGGGGGCGGATCGATCCTCGTGCCCGACGTGCTCGAGGGCGCCTCCGAGGTGCGACGGCCCGAGCACTTCGCGGTCGCCAACGCGATCGGCGCGGCGATCGCGCAGGTCGGCGGCGAGGTGGACCGCATGTTCGCGATCGAGCCGGGAACCCGCGACCAGGTGCTCGACGCCGCCAAGCAGGAGGCCGTCGACAAGGCGGTGAGCGCGGGCGCGCGGCCCGGGACGGTCGAGATCTTCGACGTCGAGGAGGTCCCGCTGGCCTACCTCCCGGGCAACGCCACGCGGATCCGCATCAAGGCGGTGGGCGAGCTGCAGCTCGCCGAGCGCGTCCATGCGTGAGATCGGCGTCGCCGCCCTGCGCGACATCGCGCGCGGCGCGGCCGTGCTCGGCACCGGCGGCGGCGGCGACCCCTACATCGGGCGCCTGCTCGCCGAGCGGGCGATCGCCGCGCACGGGCCGGTGACGCTCGTCGACGTCGACGAGGTGCCCGCCGGCGCGCTGGTCGTGCCGACCGCGATGATCGGCGCCCCGACCGCGATGCTCGAGAAGCTCCCCGCCGGCGACGAGGGCGCCGCGGCGCTCGAGGCGCTGCAGGCGGTCCTCGACGGCGAGGTCACCCACACGGTCTCGATCGAGGCCGGCGGGCTGAACTCGGTCGTGCCGCTCGTCACCGCCGCCACCCACGGGCTGCCGGTGGTCGACGCCGACGGGATGGGACGCGCCTTTCCCGAGGTGCAGATGGTCCTCTGCACGCTCGCCGGCATCCAGGCGTCGCCGCTCGCGCTCGCCGACGACAAGGGCAACCGGCTCGTGATGCGCACGATCGACAACGTGTGGGCGGAGCGCTTCGCCCGCACCGCCACGGTCGAGATGGGCTGCTCGGCGATGATGGCCCTGTACGCGATGCGCGGGGACCAGCTCGCGGAGGCGACGGTCGCCGGCACGCTCACGCTGTGCGAGGAGCTCGGCGCGCTGATCGCGGCCGAGCGCCGGGCGCACGGCGACCCGGTCGGCGCGATCGCCGAGCGCCTCGGGGGCCGCCGCCTCGTGGGTGCGAAGGTCTCAGACGTCGAGCGGCGCACCGAGGGCGGCTTCGCCCGCGGGGAGGCGCGCCTCGAGGGGATCGGCGACGACCGCGGCGCCGCGCTGCGCCTGCACTTCCAGAACGAGCACCTGCTCGCGGAGCTCGACGGCCACGCCGCCGCCTCCACCCCGGACCTGATCATCGTGCTCGACGCGGAGACCGGCGAGCCGATCACCACCGAGGCGCTGCGCTACGGCCAGCGCGTCGTCGTGATCGCCGCGCCCTGCGATCCGCGCTGGCGCTCGCCCGGCGGGCTCGCGCTGGCCGGCCCGCGGGTGTTCGGCTACGACATCGACTACCAGCCCGTGGAGGCCCCGGCATGCGTGAGCTGACCCTGCACGACCTGCGCGACCTGGCCCGGGGGGCCGCGCTGCTCGGCACCGGCGGCGGGGGCGACCCGACCATCGGCCGCCTGCTCGTGGAGGCCGCGCTCGCCGACGGCGGCCGCATCGAGCTGCTCGACCCCGACGAGCTCGCGGCGGACACGCTCGTGATCCCGACCGCGATGATGGGCGCCCCGACCGTCTTCGTCGAGAAGATCCCGTCCGGCGAGGAGGGCGTCGCCGCGCTGCGCGCGCTCGAGGCCCACCTGGGCCGCCGCGCCGAGGCGACGATGCCGATCGAGTGCGGCGGCATCAACTCGATGATCCCGCTCGTGGTGGCGGCCCGCACCGGGCTCCCGGTGGTGGACGCCGACGGCATGGGGCGCGCGTTCCCGGAGCTGCAGATGGAGACGTTCGGCGTCTACGGGATCCCCGGCTCGCCGATGGCCATCGCCGACGAGCGCGGCGGCTCGACGATCATCGACACCGGCCCCGACAACGCGCGCATGGAGTGGTACTCGCGCGGCGTGACGATCCGCATGGGCGGGGCGTCGCACATCGCCGAGTACGCGATGACCGGCGAGCAGGTCCGGCGCACCGCCGTGCCGCGCACGCTCAGCCTCGGCATCCGGCTCGGGCGCACGATCCGCGAGGCGCGCGAGCGCCACGCCGACCCCTTCGACGCGCTGCGTGCCGAGCTGGCCGACACGCTCTACGAGCACGGCCGGATCATCTTCGAGGGCAAGGTCGTCGACGTGATGCGCCGGACGGTGGACGGCTTCGCGCGCGGCAACGCGTGGGTCTCCGCCTTCGACGAGGACGAGCGGCTCGAGCTGCACTTCCAGAACGAGCACCTCGTCGCGCGCGTCGCCGGGCAGGTGCGCGCCATCGTCCCCGACCTCATCTGCGTGCTCGACGCCGAGACGGCCGAGCCGATCACCACCGAGCAGCTCCGTTACGGTCAGCGGGTGCGCGTGTTCGCGATCTCCACCCCGCCGGTGATGCGGAGCCCCGAGGCGCTCGCGGTGTTCGGCCCCGCCGCCTTCGGCCTCGAGGATGCCTTCCAGCCGGTCGAGTCGCTCACGTGAGCTGACGGCCGCCGACCTGGGGGCGCTCGAGCGGGGCGCCCGGCTGCTCGGCTCGGGCGGCGGCGGCGATCCGGCGCTGTTCGCGCTGCTCGCCCGCGAGGCGCTGGGCGCCCGCGGCGTCCGGCTCGTCGACCCGGCCGCGCTGCCCGCGGACGGGCTCGTGATCGCCGCCGCGATGCTCGGCTCCCCCGCCATCACGGCGGAGCTGCTGCCGCAGGGCGAGGAGTTCGTGCGCGCGTTCCGTGGCCTCGAGCGCTACCTCGGCCGGCGCGCGGTGGCGGTGATGGGCCTCGAGCACGCGGGCGTCAACGCGTTTCCGCCGATCGTGGTGGCCGCCGCGCTGGACCTGCCGCTGCTCGACCTCGACGGCATGGGCCGCGCCTACCCGCGCCTCGATCACACCGTGCTGCACGCCCGCGGCGCGCCGGCCGGGCCCGTCGTCCACGCCGGGGTGACCGGGGAGCTCGTGGTCATCGACGTCCCCGACGCGGTGCGCGCCGAGGCGCTGGCGCGCGCGTCGCTCGCCGCCCTCGGCGGCTGGAGCGGGCACGCGGGCTACCCCGTCACGGTCGCCGAGGCGGCGCGCTGCGCCCTGCACGGCACGCTGGCGCGCGCCCTCGCGCTGGGGACGGCGGCGGAGGGCGCGCGCGACCCGGCCGACCTCGCGCGGCGCACCGGCGGGCGCGTGCTGGGCCGCGGCCGCGTGATCGCGGTCGAGCGCAGCGACGACCGCGGCCCGCGCGGGACCGTGCTCGTCGATCCCTTCCCGGCGCGCGGGGCGACGCTGCGCATCGAGCTGCAGACCGAGTACCTCCTCGCCACCGAGGACGGCCGGGTGGTCGCCGCGACCCCGGACCCGATCGTCGTGGTCGACGGGCACACCCTCGTGCCGATCGGCTGCGAGGAGGTCCGGCGCGGCAACGACGTCGCGGTGCTCAGCCTCCCGGCCGATCCGGCCTGGCGGGAGCCGGCCGCGCTCGCCCTCGCCGGCCCCGAGGCGTTCGGCTACCCGAGCGGATGAGCGAGGCGACGCCGACCGTCCGCGACCTGCTCGCGCTGCCCGAGCTCGCGGGCGCCCGGCTGCTCGGCGGGTCCGGCGGGCTCGACGCCCACGTGCGGGCCGTCGCGGTCGCCCGCCGCGTCGACGCCGCCGCGATCGGGCCGGGGGCGGCCGTGCTCCTCGTGCCGCCCGAGGAGGCGACGAGCCTCGACGCCGACATCGCCCTGCGCCACTGCGCCGAGCGCGGCGCGACGCTGCTGCTCGTGCCGGCGCGGCTCGCCGCCGAGAGCGCCGCGCGGATCGCGGACCGGCTGGGGATCCCCGCCGCCGCGCTGTCCGACGGGGACCCGTGGGCGCTCGCCGCCCGGCTCGACGCCGCCGTGCGGGCGCCGCGCCTCGAGCGCGCGGACGCCGCCCTGGCCGCCGCCCGCGCGGTGCGGCGCGCGCAGGCCGACCCGCGCGGCGCGGTGGAGGCGCTGGGGGGCGTGCTGCGCATGCCGGTCGCCATCCTCGACGCGGAGGGCGCCGCGGTGGCCGGCGCCCCGCCCCCGGGGCTGCCGGCCGGCCTGCTCGACGCCGCGCCGCGCACGCTGCCCGCCACGGACGGCGGGCTGCTCGTCGCCGCCCCGATCACGCTGGCGACGGTCCCCGAGGCGTGGCTCGTCGCCGGCCCGGCGGAGGCCGGGCCGGCGCGGACCGCCGCCGTGGCCTCCGCGCTCGAGATCGCCGCCGCGGCGCTGTCGGGCACGTTCGCGCGGCGGCGGCTCGCGGTCGAGCGCGACGCGCGGCTGCGTGCCGTTCTGCTCGGCGACCTCCTCACGCTCGCCGGGCCGCCGCCCCCGGCGCTCGCCGAGCGGGTCGTCGCCGCGGGCTGGCGCAGCGCCGGCTGGCACATCGGCGTGCACCTCACCGCGCCGGGCGCGGACGCGACCGAGCTCGGCGCGGCGACCCCACGGGTCGAGGCGCTGCTCGCCGAGCACGGCCTCGACGCCGTCACGGTCGCCGTCGGCGGCGGCTGGTCGGCGTGGGTCAGCACCGACGCCGAGCCCGACACCACCGGGTACCGCGCCGTGGTGCGCGCCGTGCGCGCGCTCGTGCAGTCGGCGGCCCCGGCGCTCGTGCTGCACGCCGGCATCGGCGCGCCGCACGCCGGGCTGCGGGGGATCGGGCGGACCGTCGAGGAGGCGCGCCAGGCGTGCCTGCTCGCGGGCGCCGGGCGGCCCGGGCCCGCGGTCGAGCCGGTCGGCGAGCACGACGCCCGCCGGCTGCTGCTCGGCTCCTACGGCTCCCCCGCGTTCCGCGCGCACGCGGAGTCGCTGCTCGCGCCGCTGGTCGAGGGCCGCGACGCCGGGCTCCTCCCCACGCTCGAGGCCTACCTCGAGCACGAGTCGTCCACCGCGGCCACGGCCGCCGCCCTCGGCGTGCACCGCAACACGGTCCTGCACCGCGTGCGCCGGGCCGAGCAGCTCCTGGGCGTCTCGCTCTCGCAGCCCGACGAGCGGCTCACGCTGCAGCTCGCGTGCCGGGTGTTTCGAGAGAGCGGCCTTTGACAATAGGAAGATATCTTCCTATTCTGATGGCGAATGCCGCGGCGCAAGCCTGGAGCCCTGCTGCCTCTCGAGACCGAGATCCTCGACGCGGCGCTGTCGATGCTCCGTTCGGGGCACGCCACCTTCCACGGATTCGGCCTCGCCCACACCATGCGCGAGCAGACCGGGTCACGGGCTCTGACGGGCCACGGGACGCTGTACAAGGCCCTGAGCCGGCTCGAGGACTTCGGTCTGCTCGCCTCCCGCTGGGAGGAGGACGCGGCGGCCGCGGGACGACCGCGCCGGCGACTGTACGAGCTCACCGGGCACGGAGTCCGCGTGGCCGAGCAGGCCCTTGCGGACCATGCCGATCACGCCGGCGGACGCCCCCCACGCGTCGCCTCGGAGCCCGCATGACGCCGGAGCGCATGGCCAGGCTGGTGGCGCGCTGGGTGCGGCTCTACACGCGCGACCTGCCCGCTCCGATCGCCCGGCGTCGGATCGACGAGATCGACGCCGACCTCCACGACCACATCGCACATGAACGCGCCGACGGGACCAGGGACTGGCGCATCGCCGTCAGCGTCGCGGGCCGGATGGTCCGTGGCCTGGCCGCCGACGCTTCATGGCGCGGCCGGATGATCGCCCATCCCTCGACAGCCGTCCGCGTCGCGCTCGCCACGGCGTTCATCCTGCTGGTGCCCCTGGTGGCGATGCAGATCAGCGACGAAGTGGACTGGGGTGTGTTCGACTTCGTGTTCGCCGGAGCCCTCCTGGGAGGAACCGGTCTCCTGCTCGAGCTGGCAGCGAGGAGGCCGGGCAACCTGGCCTACCGGGCCGCCGCCGCCGCGATCGGCGTCGCCGCCATCGTGCTCGGCGAGGCCGATGACGCGCCCGGCCTCGTGCTCTTCGGCGGCCTGCTCATCGCCGGTACGGTGGCTCTGACGGTCAGGACCGCCCTGCGCAGCGAGTGACGGCGACCTTGCCGGAGGCGCCGGGGTGGTCCTAGGATCGCCTTCACATGGGCGAGTACGTCCTCGACCATCACCTCGAAGGCGAGGGCGGGCGGCTGGCGTTGATGTCGCGGCTGCTCGACCCGATGCACCGCCGGCACCTCGACGAGCTCGGGGTGCGGCCGGGGGATCGGGCGCTCGAGGTCGGCTGCGGCAACGGGACGATCGCCGCCTGGCTCGCCGAGCGCGTCGGCCCCCACGGCCGGGCGGTCGCCGTCGATCTCGACCTGTCGCTGATCGAGGTGCGGGCGGAGAACCTCGAGCTGCGACAGGGCGACATCGTCGCCGGCCCGGTCGAGCCCGGCGGCTTCGATCTCGTGACCGCGCGTGCGGTGCTGCACCACGTCACGGACGCCGAGGCGGCGATCCGGAACCTCGCCGCGAGCGTGGCGCCCGGGGGCGCGATCCTGCTCATCGAACCGGACTTCCTGCCGGTCAGCGTCGCCGAGCCGCCCGAGGTGCGGGCGTTCTGGGACGGGTGGCTCGCATGGTCGCGCGACCAGGGGATCGACTACCACCTCGGCCGCACGCTGGCCCCGCGGCTCGCGGCGGCCGGGCTCGAGCAGATCGCGGGCACGGCCGAGACCGCCGTCTACAACGGGGGCTCGCCGTGGGCGGCCTACTGGAGGCAGACGGTCGTCGAGCTCCGCGACGGGCTCGTGGGCTCGGGGAGGCTGGACGACCGGCTCGTCGACCGGTTCCTCACCCACTGCGAGGATCCGGGCTGGTGGACGCAGACCATCGCGTTCACCGCCGTCCACGCCCGCGCTCCCGCCGGCTGACCAGGCCTAGACTCGCGGCGATGTCGTTGCACCTCTTCGCGGGTCTGCGCGTGCGGGACTTCCAGGCGGCTCTGCCGTGGTACGAGCGGCTGCTCGGCGAGCCGGCGTTCTTCCCCCACGCGGCCGAGGCGGTGTGGACGCTGGCCGACGACCGGTCGGTCTACATCGTCGAGCACGCCGACGGCGCGGGAAACTCCGTGGTGACGTTGTTCGTCGACGATCTGGATGCCCGCGTGACCGCGATCGCTGCGCGCGGGCTCGAGCCCGACGACCGCGAGACGTACGCCAACGGCGTCCGCAAGGTGGTCTACCGCGACCCCGACGGCAACGAGGTGGGCTTCGGCGGGGCGCCGCTCGACGCGGAATCGACCCGCCGTCCTGGCTAGCCCTCGCACTGCGACGGCAGGACAGGACGGCGGCGGGAATTTCGGTTACGCCGCCTGCGCCCCCGGCCCCGGCTGGGCGCGCATCTCGCGCGCCGTGATCTCCCCGCCGCAGTGCGCGCACGTGAAGCGCGGATCGGCGAGGTGGCCGCACGGCCGGTGGACGAGCTCGACGGGCGGGCCGCCCTCGTGCTCGCCGTAGCGGTCGCCCCACTGCATCAGCGACACGAGCAGCGGATAGAGGTCGAGGCCCTTGGGGGTGAGCCGGTACTCGTAGCGCGGCGGGTGCTCCTGGTAGGCGCGGCGCTCGAGGATGCCGTGCTCGACGAGCGTCCGCAGGCGGTCGGCGAGCATGTTGCGCGCGATGCCGAGCCCGCTCTGGTAGTCCTCGAAGCGGCGGGCGCCGAGGAAGGCCTGGCGCAGGATCACCATCGTCCAGCGCTCGCCGAGCACCGACCAGGCGCGCGCGATCGAGCAGTTGGCCTCCGCGAGCGAGTCGTGGCGCATAGAGGCGAGCCTACCAGTGGGTTGCGTTCCGCAACGCTGCCTATCCGAGGGTCTTGTCGAGGTTGTAGGCGGCGCTGATGAGGGCCAGGTGGGTGAACGCCTGCGGGAAGTTGCCGAGCTGCTCGCCGGTGGGTCCGATCTCCTCGGAGTACAGCCCGACGTGGTTGCCGTAGGTGAGCATCTTCTCGAACGCGTAGCGGGCCTCCTCGATGCGGCCCGCCCGCGTGAGCGCCTCGACGTACCAGAACGAGCAGATCGAGAACGTGCCCTCGTCGCCCTTGAGGCCGTCGGGCGAGGCCTCCGGGTCGTAGCGGTAGACGAGCGAGTCCGAGACGAGCTCCTCGGTGATCGCGTCGAGCGTCGTCAGCCAGCGCGGGTCGCGCGGGGCGATGAACTGCACGAGCGGCATCAGCAGGTTCGAGGCGTCGAGCACGTCGGAGCCGTAGTGCTGGATGAACGCCTGGCGCTCGGAGCTGAAGCCCTTGGTCATGATCTGCGCGTACACGCGGTCGCGCTCGGCCATCCAGCGCACCATGTCGCCCGGGAGGCCGCGGTCGCGGTTGATGCGCAGCGCGCGGTCGAAGGCCACCCACGACATCAGCCGCGAGTACGTGAAGTCCTTCTGGCCGCCGCGCGTCTCCCAGATGCCCTCGTCGACCTGGTCCCAGTTCTCGCACAGCCAGTCGACGATCCGCCGCACGTTGCCCCACGTCTCGTGGAAGATCGGCTGTCCGTAGGTGTTGAACAGGTACACCGAGTCCAGCAGCTCGCCGAAGATGTCGAGCTGGCGCTGCTCGGCGGCGCCGTTGCCCACGCGCACGGGGCGCGAGTCGCGATAGCCGGCGAGGTGCGGGAGCTCGAACTCGGACAGCTCGGCGCGCCCGTCGATCCCGTACATGATCTGCAGCGGCCCCGCGGGGCCCTCGCGCCAGTCGCGCGTGCGGTCGGTCAGCCAGGTCATGAACGCCTCGGCCTCCTCGGTGAAGCCGAGGCGGAGCAGCGCGTAGAGCGAGAACGCGGCGTCGCGGATCCACGTGTAGCGGTAGTCCCAGTTCCGCTCACCGCCGATCTGCTCGGGCAGCGAGGTCGTCGGCGCCGCCACGAGCGCGCCGGACGGCGCGTACGTGACGAGCTTGAGCGTCAGCGCCGAGCGGTGGACCATCTCGCGCCAGCGGCCCGAGTAGCGCGACTGCCCGACCCAGCGGCGCCAGTAGTCGACCGTCGCGTCGAAGGCGGCCTCGGTCTCCTGCTCGGGGTAGGGCCGGCAGACGTAGTCGGAGACGACGCGCTCGAGCACGAAGGTCGCGTGGTCGCCGGCCGCGGGCGTGAAGGTCCCGCGCACGCCCTCGCCGCGGCGCTCGAGGCGCGGCTCGTCGCCCCGCATGAGCCCCGCGACCGCCCCTTCGAGCGCCAGCGTCAGCGACGGTGCGCGGAACAGCACGCCCTGCGGGTGCAGCTCGATCTCGTGCTCCTCGCGCGCGTAGTCGAAGCGCGGCTGCACCTCGACCATGAACTCCATCTCGCCGCGCACCACGGTGACGCGGCGCAGCAGCCGATGGCGGTGCGCCTCGCCGCTCGCCGCCTGGAGCGGCATGAAGTCCACGACCTCGCCGACCCCGCCGGTGGTGAAGAAGCGGGTGATGAGGACGTTGGTGTCCGGGAAGTAGAGCTGCTTGGACGACCAGTCGGGGGCCGTCGGGCGGATGGCGTAGAAGCCCCCGCGGTCCTTGTCGAGGATCGACGCGAACACGCTCGGGGAGTCGAAGACGGGGACGCAGTACCAGTCGATGGTGCCGTTCGTCCCCACGAGGGCGACCGTGTGCAGGTCGCCGACGAGCCCGTGCTCGGCGATCGGGAGGTAGTCGTCCTCGTACTCGCCGGCCGCGGCCATCAGGCCGGGCCTTCGGCCGTGGTGACGGCGCCGGCGCCGTGGTACTCCTGCGCGGCGATCAGCGCCGCGCCGAGCACGCCCGCGTGGACGCCGTGGCGGGCGAGGCGGATCGTGCACCGCGTCCCGACGCCGGGCAGCGTGTAGCGGGCGGCGACCTCCCGCGCGGGCCCGAGCAGCAGCTCGCCGGCCGCCGAGACGCCGCCGCCGATGACGACCTCCAGCGGATCGAGCGTGTTGATCGCGTTGGCGACGCCGATGCCGAGGCGCTCGCCGAGGATCCGCAGCGCCTCGAGGCTCACGGGATCGCCCTGGCGGGCGAACGCGACCAGGTCGGTGCCCGCCACCTCGCCCGCCTCGGCCAGCCGGCGGCCGAGGGGCGAGTCGGGATGGCGGCCGGCGGCGCGCACCGCCAGGCGGTCGAGCTCGGTGCCGGCCGCGAGCGCCTCCAGCGAGCCCGGCGCCGGGAACCCCGGCGGCGCGGGCGCGCCGTCGGAGAGGTCGAGCCCGATCACCGTGTGCCCGAGCTCGGCCGCGGCGCCGGTGGCGCCGCGGTAGAGGCGCCCGTCGAGCACGAGCCCGCCTCCCACCCCGGTGCCGAGGGTCAGCATCACGAGGTGCGCGCACACGAGCTCGCCGTCCTCGAACGCCTCGGCGAGCGCCGCGCACGACGCGTCGTTCTCGACGAACACCGGCCGTCCGGTGCGCTCGGTCAGCAGCGAGCGCAACGGGACGTCCTGCAGCGGCAGGTTGACCGTGTGGCGCACGCGCCCGGTGGCGAACTCGATCACCGACGGCAGGCCGATCCCGATCGCGCGCACCCCGTCCCCGCTCTCGGCCACGATCGCCTCGATCTGGGCCACGAGCGGCTCCGGGCCGGACTTCTCGACCGGCCGGGCCCCGAGGTCGGCGAGCCGCCCGTTGTCCAGCACCGCCACGGCGATCTTGGTGCCGCCGACGTCGAGGCCGAGGTAGCGGCCCTCGATCACGGTCGCAGCCGGCTCGCGGCGGCGGCGTCGAGCACGAGCTCGAGCTCTCCCGCCTCCGGGCGGACGTGCGCCGCGGGCGCGGTGGGATCCGGCGGGTTGCCGAACGCGCGCGCGACCGCGTCGGCCTTGTCGTCCCCCTCCACGAGGAAGACCACCTCGCGGGCGGCGTTGAACATCGGGAGGGTCATCGTCACGCGCGGGACGAACGGCTCCAGCCCCGCCTCCGGGACCGCGACCGCGCAGCGACGGTGCTCGCGCAGCGCCGGCTTGCCCGGGAACAGCGAGGCGGTGTGGGCGTCCGGGCCGAGCCCCATGAGCGCGAAGTCCAGGCGGGGGGCGTGGCCGAGGTGCTCGCGGATCGCGGCCTCATAGGCGTCGGCGGCCGGCTCGGGCCCGAGCTCGCCCTCGATCCGCCGCACCACCGGCCGGTGCTCCGCCGGGAGCCGGTCGAACAGCGCGGCCGCGACCATGGCGTAGTTGGACGAGGGATCGTCGGGCGCCACGGAGCGGTCGTCGCCGAACCACATCGTCGCGGCGCTCCAGTCGATGTCGTGCCCCGCGGCGAGCTCGTACGCGCGGCGCGGGGTCGAGCCGCCCGACAGCGCGATGTGCCCGCCGGCGGCCGCCGCCTGGACGAGGCGCTCGGCGACGACGGCGGCCGGGTCCTCGACGATGTGCAGGTGCATCAGCCGCCCACCATGATCCGCGCGGCCGCGAGCGCCGGGCCGTAGGTCGGGTCGCGCAGGAGCGCCTGGCGCACGCCTTCGCCCAGGATGCCGGCCTCTCCGCGCGAGGCGCCGAGCACCGTCCACTCCTGCTCGCGGCCGTCGCGGGCGCGGCGGCGCGCCTTCAGCCCGCCCTCGGAGCGGTCGAGACCGACCAGCTCGCCGGAGGCCGTCTCGATCGTCACCCCTGCGAGGCCCGGCGGGTTCTGGTCGACGGCATCGAGCGTCAGCCGGATCTCCTGGCGCCGCGTGCGCGCGCGGCCCGCGAGCTGCCCGCCGGCCCGGGCGAGCGCCTCCGGGCGCCACCCGAGCCGCGAGGCCAGCCAGCCGCAGAACAGCACCGCGGAGGCGACCGAGTCGGCGCGGTGACGGACGGTGACGGCGGAGATCGCCCCCAGCGCGCGTCGCAGCGCCGGCGGGTCGAAGGCGGCCGCCACGCGCTCGCGCCACGGCGTCGAGCGCAGCCACGCGAGGTCGACCACGTAGGTGTCGCGCGCGAGCTCGCCGGCGCGCTCCAGGCCGGCCGCGAGATCCATCTGGTCCTGGGTGTCGAGCAGCACGATCTGCGCGAGCCGCCGCAGGGAGTCGATGCCCTCCGTGTGCCCGTGCGGCGCCCACACCATCGTGGCGAGGTCGGCCACGAGCAGCGGGTCGACGATCGTGTCCAGCGCGCGCAGGTGGCGCGCGCCGATCGTGAGCTCGATGTGCTCGCGCGTGACCGAGATCCGGCCCGGATGCGGGCCCTCGCCGAGATCGCCGTCGTCGGAGGCGATCCCGGCCCAGGCGTCGATCGTCCGCCGCCCCGGCTCCACCGAGCAGAGCACGAGCCGCGACGGGTGGAAGCGGCCCACCCGCTCCAGCCGGTTCTCGATCTCGCCGCGGAACTCCCGGTCGACGATCACCACGAGGTTCAGCACCCGCGCGGGGACGTGGTCCTCGTACTCGTGGCGCCGCTGCGTCAGCAGCCTGCGCAGCGCGGAATCGATCGCCTCCGGGGTCGTGTCGCGCGCGGCCCAGACGTCGTCCATCTAGAGCCCTCGCCAGGAGCGGCCCTCGCCCAGCAGGGCATCGGCCTCCGGCGGCCCCGGGGACCCGGCCGCATAGGTCGCGAGCGGCGCGCGGTCGCCGTGCCATGCCTGCAGGATCGGGTCGATGATCGACCACTGCCGCTCGACCTCGTCGTTGCGGGTGAACAGGGTCGCGTCGCCCCGCATCGCTTCGAGGATCAGCCGCTCGTAGGCCTCCGGCGACTGCGACATGAACGCGGTCCCGTAGAGGAACTCCATGTTCACCGGGCGGATGCGCATGCGGCTGCCGGGGATCTTCGCGCCGAGCGAGAGCGAGACGCCCTCGTTGGGCTGGACGGCGAGCACGAGCAGGTTGGGCTGCACGCCGACCGACCCATGCGACTGGAACGCCAGATGCGGCACCGGCTTGAGCTGGACCGCGATCTCGGTGACCTTGCGGGCGAGGCGCTTGCCGGTGCGCAGGAAGATCGGCACGCCGGCCCAGCGCCAGTTGTGCACCTCGAGACGCAGGGCGGCGTAGGTCTCGGTGTGCGAGTCCGGCGGGACGTCCTGCTCCTCGAGGTAGCCGGGCACCTCCTCGCCGCCCGACACGCCGGCGGTGTACTGCGCGCGCACCGCCATCTCCGGCACCTCCTCGACGGCCGGCGGCGTGATCGCGCGCAGCACCTTGACCTTCTCGTCGCGGACCTCGTCGGCGCCGAAGATGGCCGGCGGCTCCATGCACAGCAGCGTCAGCAGCTGGAGCATGTGGTTCTGGACGAGGTCGCGCAGCGCGCCCGCGTGGTCGTAGTAGCCCGCGCGCGAGCCGATGCCGAGGTCCTCGGCGACCGTGATCTCCACGTGGTCGATGTACTGCCGGTTCCACACCGGCTCGAACATCAGGTTGGCGAAGCGGAACGCCAGCAGGTTCTGCACCGTCTCCTTGCCGAGGTAGTGGTCGATGCGGAAGACCTGGTCCTCGTGGAAGACGCTCGCGACGATCTCCTGCAGCGAGCGCGCCGAGGCGAGGTCGGTGCCGAACGGCTTCTCGATCACGCACCGCACGGCCGCCTCCTCGTGGCGGTGCAGGCCCGCCGCCTTCAGCGCCTGCACGATGACCGGGAAGAACTCCGGCGCCGTGGAGAGGTAGTAGCTGCGCGCCGGCGGCGCGCCGGCCTCGGCGTCGAGCGCGGCGATCGCCTCGCCCAGCCGCACGTAGCCCTCGGGCTCGTCGAAGGGGACGCACACGTACTGCAGGCGGCCCAGCAGCGAGTCGAGCACCCGCGCGTCCGGCGTACGGCGCGAGAAGTGCTCGATCGCCTCGCGGGCCTGGTTGCGGAACGCCTCGTCGGACTCGTCCCGCCGCGAGGCGCCGATCAGGTTGAAGCGCTCGGGCAGGGCGCCCTCGTGGGCGAGGTTGTAGATCGCGGGCAGCAGCTTGCGCCGCGCGAGATCCCCGGTGGCGCCGAAGATCGCCAGCGTGGTCGCCGGCACCGGCAGGCGCTCGAGACCCTCGATCAGCGGGTTCTCCTGGACGGCCTGCTGGAGGTCGAGCGCCATCGCGCCTCAGCCGGTCTTCTCTACCGCGTGACCGCCGAACTGGTTGCGCAGCGCCGCCAGCACCCGGTGGCTGAAGTCCCCGTTGCCGCGGGAGTAGAAACGGGCGTAGAGCGCGGAGGTGATCACCGGCGTGGGGACGTCGTGGTCGATCGCGTCGACGACCGTCCAGCGGCCCTCGCCGGAGTCGTTGACGTAGCCCTTGAGCTCGGCGAGGTCGTTGCCCTCGGCGTTGAAGGCCCGCTCGGCCAGCTCGCACAGCCACGAGCGCACCACCGAGCCGCGGTTCCACAGCGCCGCGACCTCGGAGAGGTCGATGTCGTAGCGCGACTTGTGCATGAGGTCGAAGCCCTCGGCGTAGGCCTGCATGAGGCCGTATTCCACGCCGTTGTGGACCATCTTCACGAAGTGCCCGGCCCCGGCGTCGCCGAACTGGCGCCAGCCGTCGGGCGGGGCGAGCACGTCGAGGATCGGGGAGAGCTGGGAGACGCTCTCGGGATGGCCGCCGACCATCATGCAGTAGCCGACCTCGAGGCCCCAGACGCCGCCGGACACCCCGACGTCGACGTAGCGCAGGCCCCGCTCGGTCAGCCCGGCCGCGCGGCGGATGTCGTCGTGCCAGTTCGTGTTGCCGCCGTCGATGATCGTGTCGCCCTCGTCCATGAGGTCCGCGAGCTTGTTCACGGTCTGCTCGGTCGGATCGCCGGCGGGCACCATCACCCACACCATCCGCGGCGGCGAGAGCTTGCCGACGAGCTCCTCCAGGGAGGACGCGCCCACCGCGCCCACCCCCTCGGCGGCGCTCACGGCCTCGCTCGAGAAGTCGAAGGCGACGACCTCGTGGTCGGAGTCGCGGCGGATCCGGTGGACCATGTTGCCGCCCATCTTGCCGAGCCCGATGAAGCCGATCTGCATCAGGGGAGCTCCTTCACGTGTCGGGGGTCACACCGTGCGGCTGACGCTACCGGAGTCCTACGCGGCCGGTATGTCCTGCGCGAAGGCGAAGCGGCCGTCGGGGTCGTACGTGGCCTTGATCGACCGCAGCCGCGGGAGATTGGCCCCGTACCAGGCCTGCAGCGGGTCCGAGAGCGCCAGGTCGGGGTAGTTCTGGTAGGCCTCGCCGTCGCCGTAGGGCGCGATCATGGCGCGCGCCCGCGCGACGCGCGACTTCGCGGTCCCGATCGGCGCGTAGGAGAGCACCTGGACGCTGAAGCGCGCGTCGCGGTGGACGAACGCCGTCGCGTCGGCGGCGACGCGGTTGACGGCGCCGCCGTAGCTGTCGCACACGAGCGAGGCGCCGGTGCCGGCCGCCTTCACGAACGCCGCGCGCGCCTTGCCCGTCAGCGGCTTGGAGACGTAGACGGACGCGGCGTCGAACGTCGAGCGGTCCTCGCGCCGGCACGCCGCGAGGCCGCCGTCGGCGCAGCCCGCCCAGCGGCGCTGCAGCGCCAGCCAGCTCGAGGTCCCCGCGCTGAAGCGCCCGCCGGGCACGCGCGCCAGCGGGGCCACGAGCCGCCGCAGCGCGCTCTCGGACCCGAGGTACTGGCCGAAGGCCGTGACGCCGCTGGACGTCAGCGTGCAGATCGAGGTCAGCGCCGACGGCGCGCCGGGCGCGAGGTCGTCCCACGCCCCGAGGACCTCCGCGCGCGCGCCGGCCGGCCAGGAGGCGAAGAACCACGCGGCCTGGCGGATGCGGCTGACCTGCAGCCTCACGGCGGTGACGATCGCGAAGTTGCCGCCGCCGCCGCGCAGCGCCCAGAAGAGGTCCTCGTCCGCGTCGTCGACGCGGCCGGCGCTGCCGTCGGCGGTGACCGCCTGAAAGGACGTCACGCGGTCGAGCGTCAGCCCGAGCGAGCGGCCGGCGAGGCCCATGCCGCCGCCGAGGACGAGGCCGCCGAACCCCACCGTCGGGCACGAGCCGGAGGGGAGCGCGGCGCCGGAGGCGGCGAGCTTGGCGTAGACGTCGATGTTGCGCGCGCCCGGTCCGATCGTCGCCGTGCTGCCCGAGAGACGGATCGAGTCGAGTCCGCCGAGATCGACGACGACCGCCGTGTTGCTGGTCGAGGCGCCGTTGTAGGCGTGACCGCCGGAGCGCGCCACGAGCGGGACGTCGAACCGGTTGGCCCACTTGACCACCGCCTGCACGTCGGCGGTGTCGCGGACCTGGACGACCGCGGGCGGCCTCACGCCGTCGAAGCGCTTGTTGAACACCACCCGCGCACCGTTGTAGCCGCTGTTGCCGGGGATCAGCACGCGGCCGCGGACGGCGGCGCGCAGCGCGCTCAACTGCGCCGAGGGGAGCGGTGCCGCGCCAGCGTCGGCGGGCAGCGCGCCCATCCCGATCAGGGCCGCTCCGGCCGCGGAGCGCTGCAGGAACTCGCGGCGTGAGAGCGTCACGGACGGGCACTCTGACGCGCGCACGGGCTCCGCGTCAAACGGCCGCCGCTCTCGCGCGCGGCGTCACGGACCATCGCCCTCTCAATCGCTAGGCTCGCTCTTGCAGGGACCCACACCGGCTTCACCGTCGCAGCGCCGGCGGTGCCCCACCAACGGTTCTGCGATGAGCGGCGTTGACGACCTCACCCGGCTCCAGGCGCTTCTCGCCGAGCAGGCGGCGCTGCGCCGAGTCGCGACCATGGTGGCCGGTTCCACCGCCGCCCCGGTCCTCTTCGACCGGGTGTGCGAAGAGCTGGGGGAGCTGCTCGACGTCAAGAGCACCGACATGATCCGCTACGAGGGCGAGCGCTCCGCGACGGTGGTCGGCATCTGGGCGGCGACCGGCTCGCCGTCGTTCCCGGTGGGCGAGCGCATCCCGGTAGAGGGCGAGACGGCGACCGCGAAGATCTACCGCACCGGGCGGCCCGCGCGCGTGGACGACTACGCCGACGTCGAGGGCGAGCTCGCGGCGAGGCTGCGCGAGTTCGGGATCCGCTCGGTGGTCGGAGCTCCGATCCATGTGGCCGGCCGTCTGTGGGGCGCGATCATGGTGACCAGCGAGCTGGCGGACGCATTCCCGGCCGGGACCGAGCTGAGGATCAGCAGCTTCGCCGAGCTGGTCACCGCGGCGCTCGCGAACGCGGATGCTCGTGAGCAGCTGGCCGCCTCGCGCGCGCGCATCGTCGAGGCCGCAGACGCCGCGCGGCGACGCATCGAGCGCGACCTCCACGACGGCGCCCAGCAGCGGCTCGTCTCGCTTGCGCTGAGCCTCCGGCTTCTGGAGTCGAGTCTCGAACCGGACTCCGCGGCGTCGCGCGCGCTCGCGGTTGCGCGGACCGAGCTCGATGCCGCACTCGGGGAGCTCCGCGAGCTCGCTCGCGGGATCCATCCGAGCGTCCTCACCGATCGCGGCCTGGAGGCCGCGCTTGCCGCCCTGGCCGGGCGCTCGACGGTGCCGGTGGAGCTCGCCCTCGACAGCTGCGGCGAGCTCCCGTCGTCGGTGCAGACGACCGCGTACTTCGTCGTGGCCGAAGCGCTGACGAATGCCTCCAAGCACGCCCGCTCCGATCGGGTCGAGGTGCGGGTCGCGGTGGGCGAAGGCCACGCGGTGGTCGAGGTGCGCGACGACGGCAGCGGGGGCGTCGACCCCGCGCGAGGCTCGGGACTGAGCGGGCTCGCCGACCGCGTGAGCGCGCTCGGCGGGACGCTCGAGATCGACAGCCCGGTCGGCGCGGGCACGACGATCCGAGCGCGGATGCCGCTCACCGCGCCGGGCGAGGCGAGCCGTGCGGCCGGCGGGGATGCCGAATTCGCGCACGCGTGACACGGCCTGCTCCGAGCCCCGCCGGCGGACCGTGACCGCGTCGGCGGCCTAAGGGATCACCGGGCGCGCCTAAGGGGTCCCGTCCGCCCGCGGTGCCCGACCTGCCGATGTGGAATACGCGTCTGCTCCGTACCGTCATCGTCACCATGAATTCCGCACCCGTTCTCGCTCTCGTCGCCTCCGAGCAGGCCGCCGACCGGCGCGCCGCGGCCGCCCGCAACCGGGCCGTGCGCGCCGCCTCCCCCGGCCCCCTCGGCCGCCTCGCCGACCGCATCCGCGGCCGGCGCCTCTCCGCCCGTTCACCCCGCCGGCTGCGTCCGCGGCCCAGCGGGTGAGTCCCTCGTGACCCGCGCCCGCCGGCGGCCGGGGCCGGACCCGCTCCGGTCCCCGGCGGGCCACGGTCGCGATGCGCGATGCCGGTCGCGCGCGGTCCCTACCCTTGGAGGGAGACCTTCGACCAAGGGTGGGACACATGGCGACCGACGTCACCAAGACCGACGAGCAGTGGCGTGAGCAGCTGACGCCCGCGCAGTACAAGGTGCTGCGCAAGGGCGACACCGAGCGCCCGTTCACCGGCGCATACTGGGACAACCACGAGACCGGCATGTACCACTGCGCCGGCTGTGGCGCCGAGCTCTTCGCCTCCGACACCAAGTTCGACTCCGGCACCGGGTGGCCGAGCTTCACCGAGCCGGCGGTCGCCGAGGCGGTCGAGACGCGCGAGGACGGGTCACTGGGGATGGTGCGCACCGAGGTCGTCTGCCGCCGCTGCGGCGGGCACCTGGGCCACGTCTTCGACGACGGTCCGCGCGATCGCGGGGGGCTGCGCTACTGCATCAACTCCTGCGCCCTGGACCTGGCGCCGCGGGACTGACGCCCGTGTCGGGCGCCGACGGTCGCGAGGCCTCGGCGGCCCTGACTCCGGCGATCGAGGTCCGGGGGCTCAAGAAGTCCTTCGACGGGGTCGAGGCTGTCCGCGGGGTCAGCTTCGAGGTGGCTGCCGGCGAGGTGTTCGGTTTCCTGGGTCCGAACGGCGCCGGCAAGACCACCACCATCAACATGCTCTGCACGCTGGTCAAGCCGACCGGCGGCAGCGCGCTGGTGGCGGGCCACGACGTGGTCACCGAGCGCGACGACGTCCGCCGGCAGATCGGCCTCGTGTTCCAGGAGCAGACGCTCGACGGCTACCTGAGCGCCGAGCAGAACCTCCGCCTGCACGCCGAGCTCTACGGCGTCCAGTCCGCGCTGATCCCGGCGCGGATGCAGCAGGTGATGGAGATGGTCGGCCTGTGGGAGCGCCGGTCCTCGCCGGTGAAGACGTTCTCGGGCGGGATGCGCCGCCGGCTGGAGATCGCGCGCGGCCTGATGCACTCCCCCCGCGTGCTGTTCCTCGACGAGCCGACGCTCGGGCTCGACCCGCAGACGCGCAGCTCGATCTGGCGCTACATCGTCGAGCTCCAGCAGCGCGAAGCGACCACGATCTTCATGACGACTCATTACATGGACGAGGCCGAGTTCTGCGACCGGATCGCGATCATCGACCGCGGCGAGATCGTGGCGCTCGACACGCCCACGGCGCTGAAGGCGGGGGTCGGGGCCGACCGCGTGCGCATCCAGACCGAGGACGACGAGGCCGCCATCGCGGCGCTCGCCGGGCGCTTCGGCCTCGAGGGCCGCGTGGCGGACGGGGCGGTGCTCTTCTTCGTGCCCTCGGGTGAGGAGTTCGTCCCGCGGCTGTTCGCGGAGCTGGGCGTGCCGATCCGCTCCGTGAGCGTCTCGCGGCCGACGCTCGACGACGTGTTCATGTCCTACACGGGCACGACGATCCGCGACGCCGAGGAGTCGTTCTCGACGCAGACGAACCGCATCGTGGCCCAGATGATGGGAGGCAGGCGATGAGCGTCTCCGACCGCACTCTCGCGCCGGAGGCGGCCGCCGAGGTCATCCCGGTCCGCGTCCCGCCGCGCACCCTGCGCAGCGAGCTGCGCGCGATCAAGATCGTCTGGCTGCGCGAGCTCATCCGCTTCGCCAACGACCGGCTGCGGATCGCCACCACGCTCGTGCAGCCGCTGCTGTTCCTGTTCGTGCTCGGCTCTGGCCTGCAGTCGCTCACCGGCGCGAGCACCGAGGGCGTCGACCTCAAGACGTTCATCTACCCGGGCGTGCTGTGCCTGTCGGTGATGTTCACCGCGATGTTCTCGGCGGCCTCGATCGTGTGGGACCGCGAGTTCGGCTTCCTGCGGGAGATGATGGTCGCGCCGGTGCGGCGCAGCTCGATCGTGATCGGCAAGTGCCTCGGCGGGGCGACCGTGGCGAGCCTCCAGGGCGTGATCCTCATCTGCCTGGCCGGCCTCGTGCACGTCCCCTACGAGCCGGCGCTGATCCTCGGCATCTTCGCCCTGCAGCTGCTGCTCGCGTTCAGCATCACGGCGTTCGGGATCATGGTCGCCGCGCGCATCACCCAGGTGCAGTCCTTCATGGGCGTCGTGCAGATGATCGTGATGCCGATGTTCTTCATCTCCGGCGCGCTGTTCCCGGTCACCGGCCTGCCCGCCTGGCTCACCGTGCTCAACCGCCTCGACCCGCTGACCTACGCGGTCGACCCGATGCGCCGGCTCGTGTTCGCCCACCTCGACATCAGCGCCGCCACGCGCGAGGCGCTCGCGCCCGGCGTCACGTGGTGGGGCTGGCACGTGCCCGCGCTGCTCGAGGCCGGGATGGTGCTCGTGCTCGGCCTCGTGATGCTCGGGATCGCGATCTGGGAGTTCACGCTCAGCGAGTAGCGATGGCGGCCCTCCGCGCGCGCGGCCTCGTCAAGAGCTTCGGGGAGGGCCGTGCGGCGCGGCGGGTGCTGGACGGCGCCGACCTCGAGGTGGCCGCCGCCCGCAGGGCTTCGCGGGGCGCCCCGGGGACCGCAACGCGCGGCTGTACCTCCCGGCGCCCTGACGGTCCGCAGTTTGGACCGTCACGCGCCCAGTCGCTTGCCATGCTGGGTCCATGACCACCGAATACGACAGCCGGCTCTGGCACCCGTTCGCCGACATGGGCACGGTGCGCCACCGGGAGCTGATCATCGACCGGGGCGAGGACGTCTGGGTGTGGGACAGCGAGGGCAACCGCTACCTCGACGGCACCGCCAGCCTCTGGTACGCCAACATCGGCCACGGGCGCGAGGAGGTGGTGGACGCCGTCGCCGCCCAGATGCGCCGGCTCGAGGCGTACTCCGTCTTCGGCGACTTCGCCAACCCCCCGGCGCTCGAGCTCGCCGAGCGCCTCGCCGCGCTGGCCCCGATGGACGACGCGCGCGTGTTCTTCGGCTCCGGCGGCGGCGACGGGATCGACACCGCGGTCAAGCTCGCGCGGCGCTACTTCGCCGAGCTCGGCGAGCCGGAGCGCCATCACGTGATCTCGCGCATGCACGGGTATCACGGCACGCACGGCTACGGCACGGCGCTCGCCGGCATCGAGCCCAACCGCGCCGGCTTCGGGCCGCTTCACCCGGAGATCTCCCAGGTCCCGCACGACTCGCTCGACGCGCTGCGGGCGGGCTTCGAGCGCGTCGGGCCGGAGCGGGTGTCCGCCGTGTTCGTCGAGCCGGTGATCGGCGCCGGCGGCGTCTACCCGCCGCCCGACGGCTACATCGAGGGCGTCGCGGCCCTGTGCCGCGAGCACGGGGCGCTGTTCGTCGCCGACGCGGTGATCTGCGGCTTCGGGCGGCTCGGCTCGTGGTTCGGGGTCGAGCGCTTCGGCGTCGAGCCGGACATCATCGTCTTCGCCAAGGGCGTCACGAGCGGGTACCAGCCGCTCGGCGGGATCGTGGCCTCCGGCCGCGTGGCCGAGCCGTTCTTCGCCGCCCCCGGCGCGCCGGTGTTCCGCCACGGCGCCACCTACGCCGGGCATCCCGCGGCCTGCGCGGCCGGCCTGGCGACGATCGCGATCATGGAGCGCGAGGGCCTCGTCACCCGCGGGCAGGAGCTCGAGGGCGAGCTGCTCGCCGCGCTCGAGCCGCTCGCCGCCCATCCCGCGGTGAGCGAGGTGCGGGGCGGCTGCGGCACGATGGCGGCCGTCGAGCTCACCCCCGAGGCGCGGGCCGAGCGCCCCACCGCGGTCCCGGACGTCGCCGCGGGGGCGCGCGCCGCGGGCGTCCTCGTGCGTCCCCTGCCGACCGCCGTGGCGACCTCCCCGCCGTTGACGGCCACGCCGGAGCACTTCAAGCTGATCGCCGACGCGATGCGCGCGGGGCTCGACGGGCTGGCCGCCGGGGCCGCGCCGCGCACCCGGGAGGGCGCCGCCGCGCGTCCCTGAGCGACCGACAGAGGAGGCTTCGCCATGGCCACCGACGCCGCGACGGAACAGGAGCTGCGGCGCTACCAGATGCTCATCGGGGGCGAGTGGCGCGACGCCACCTCGGGCGAGACCTTCGACTCGGTCAACCCGTTCACCGGGAAGCCGTGGGCGGTGGTGCCGCGGGCGGGGGCCGAGGACGTCGACGCGGCCGTGCGTGCCGCCCGCCACGCCTTCGACGAGGGGCCGTGGGGCCGGGCGACCGGGACCGAGCGGGCGCGCCTGCTGCGGCGGCTGGCCGAGCTGATCGCCGAGCACGCCGACCGCATCGCGGTCGTCGAGACGACCGACAACGGCAAGCTGCTGCGCGAGATGGGCGGCCAGCTCAACGCGCTGCCCGAGTGGTACCTCTACTTCGCCGGCGCCGCGGACAAGATCGGAGGCGAGACGATCCCGGCCGACAAGCCGAACTTCTTCATCTACACCCGGCGCGAGCCGGTCGGCGTGGTCGGGGCGATCACGCCGTGGAACTCGCCGCTGCTGCTGCTCACGTGGAAGCTCGCGCCGGCGCTCGCCGCCGGGTGCACGTTCGTGGTCAAGCCCGCCGAGCAGACGCCCGCCTCGACGCTCGAGCTCGCGCGGCTCGTCGAGGAGGCCGGGTTCCCGCCCGGCGTCTTCAACGTCGTCACCGGCTTCGGTCAGGACGCGGGTGCGGCGCTCGCCGCCCACCCCGGCGTCGACAAGGTCGCCTTCACCGGCTCGACCGCCACCGGGACCCGGGTGATGCAGGGTGCGGCCGAGCACATCGCCCGCGTCAGCCTCGAGCTCGGGGGCAAGTCGCCGCAGATCGTCTTCGACGACGCCGACCTCGAGGCCGCCGCCAACGGCGCGGTGTCGGGCATCTTCGCGGCGACCGGGCAGACCTGCATCGCCGGCTCGCGGCTCTTCGTGCAGGAGGAGGTCCACGACGAGGTCGTCGAGCGCCTCAGCCGGCGGGCGGAGACCATCCGCCTCGGCAACCCCCTCGAGCCCGAGACCGAGATGGGCCCGGTCGCGTTCCTCGAGCAGCTCGAGAAGGTCCAGGGCTACATCCAGGTCGCGCAGGACGAGGGCGCCACGCTGGCCACAGGCGGCTCCCGCCCCACCACCCCGGAGCTCCGCGACGGCTACTTCATCGAGCCCACCATCTTCAGCGGCGTCGACAACGGGATGCGGATCGCCCGCGAGGAGGTGTTCGGGCCGGTGCTCTCCGCCATCCGCTTCGGGAGCGAGGAGGAGCTCGTCCGCGCGGCCAACGACAGCTCCTACGGGCTGGCGGCGGGGATCTGGACCAGAGACCTCCAGCGCGCCCACCGGATGGCCCACGCCATCCGCGCGGGCACGGTGTGGGTCAACTGCTACCGCAGCGTGTCCCCGATGGCGCCCTTCGGCGGCTTCAAGACGAGCGGGATCGGGCGCGAGAACGGCCTTGAGAGCCTGCACGAGTACACCGAGCTCAAGACCGTGTGGATCGAGCTCTCGGGCGCGACGCGCGACCCGTTCAGCCTGGGGTAGCGCCGGCCCACTCGAGCGCGCGCGCCTCCAGCTCGGCGACGTAGCGGTCCTTGCCCGCGATGTAGGCGAGCCGGTCCCGGGGGCGGCGTGCCACGAGCTCGCGCTTGAGCTGCTCGTAGCGCGCCGCCTCGGCGGGGTGGGCGCGCAGGTAGTCGCGCACGGCGAGGTGGCGCAGCTCGTGCCGGCTGCTCGCCTCGCAGACGTGCAGGTGGTGCGAGCGGGGGCGCTGCGGCGGGCGGGCGAAGAAGTGGTAGCGGGGCGAGCCGGCGTCGGGGAAGTGCCGGTAGCCCAGCCGCTCCAGGGGCTCCGCGTAGGCCTCGCGCGGCTCGAGGGCGGCGACGGAGAGCTGGAGGTCGAGGATCGGCTTGGCGCCGAGGCCGGGCACCGCGGTGGAGCCGATGTGCTCGAGGCGCTTGACGAGCGGGCCGAGCGCCCCGCGGACGCGGTCGATCTCCTGCCGGGCCAGTGCGGCCCAGGCCGGGTCGTGGTCGACGATGCGGACGGCCGGGTCGTAGCGGTCGCCCGGGTCAGCCATCGGCGGCCGGGGCGCCGGCGAGCGCGGCGCAGACCTCCTCGGTGTCGGCGATGAGCGCGTCGCCGGCGAACGCGAGCGTCTCCAGCGACCGCTCGCCCGCCGCGGCGTCGCCGGCCCCGCAGGCGTCGCTCACGACGATCGGGACGTAGCCGAGGTCGGCGGAGTGCCGCACCGTCGGCTCGATCCCGACCTCCATCGCGACGCCCACGATGAGGTAGGCGGTCACACCGCAGTCCCGCAGCACGATGTCGAGCGGCGTCCCCTCGAACGCCGACATCGTGATCTTGTCGAGCACCGCCTCGCTCGGCCGCGGCTCGAGCTCCGGCGCCAGCTCGAACCCGGGCGACCCGTGCGGGATCAGCGGCCGCGTGTCCGCCGCGCGCGCCTTGCCCTGCCAGACCTTCGCCTGCCGCAGCTGGTAGACGCCCGCCAGCTCGGTCGGCATGAAGTAGTGGCGCAGGAAGACGGTCCGCACGCTGCGCTCCCGGGCGGCGGCGAGCACGCGGAGCGTGTTGGCGAGCACCCGGTCGGCGCCCGCGACCTGGCGCAGGATGCCGACCTGCATGTCGTAGACGAGGAGCGCGAGGCTCGCCGGCCGCACCGCGTCGGCCAGCGACTCGGGGATCTCGAGGCCGTTGAAGCGGTCCATGCCGGGGACGCTACAAGCCGCCAGACCCGGGGGCGGGGCTTCCCGCCCGCCGGTTGTCGACTTCTGGGCGCTCAGCAGCCGTAAGTCGACAACCGATGCTGAGGGTCGCGAGCGCATCACCCCGGCGCGGCGCTCTCGACCTCCGCGAGCGGCGGATCGGGGGGCGGGCGGTGGCGGGCGTACTCGATCACGGTCGAGATCACGCCCGCGGTCGGGACCGCGAGGAAGACGCCGATGAGCCCGGCCACCACGCCGCCGAGCGCGAGCGACAGGATGATCACGGCGGGATGGAGGTGGACCGTCCGGCTCATCAGCAGCGGGTAGAGCAGGTGGCCCTCGACCTGCTGGACGACCACGATCGCGCCGAGGACGAGCAGGGCCGGCACGAAGCCGTTGAAGACGAGCGCGATCAGCACGGCGGCGAGGCCCGCGAGGAAGGCGCCGATCAGCGGCATGAACGCGCCGAGGAACGTCAGGATCATCAGCGGGACCACCAGCGGGACGCCGATGATCAGCAGCGCGATGCCGATCAGCACCGCGTCGAAGAGCCCGACGAGGACGATCCCGCGGACGTAGCCCGACAGCGCGGTGAACACCCGCCGGCCGAGCTCCTCGGCGTGCCGTGAGTGGTTCGGGGCGATCAGGCCGACGATCCAGTCCCACATCTGGCGGCCGTCCTTGAGGAAGAAGAACGTCAGCAGCACCGTGACGATCAGGCCGGTCAGGAACTCCCCGAGCAGGACGGCGCCGCTCGTGACGCCGTGGGTGAGGCGGCCGCTGTTGGCCCGCAGGGTGTCGAGGCCCTCGGTGACGCGCTTGTCGAGCTCGCCGCGGCTGAGGTTGAACGGCGCCCCCGACAGCACCCGGGTGACCTCGCGCACGCCGTCCTGCACGCCGCCGCCGAGGTCCTGCGCCTGCCCGCCGATCGAGGGCGCGACGGCGGCCCCGATCGCGACGATCACGAGCAGCGCCCCCAGCATGGTCGCCACCACGGCCGCGGCGTCGGGCAGGCCCAGGCGGGACAGCCGGCGCTTCGGCGGCAGCAGCAGGGTCGTCGCCAGCGAGGCGATGATCACGGGCAGGATGACCAGCCGCAGGTAGCCGAGCGCGTAGACGAGCGCGACGACGGCGATCCCGACGATCAGCGACCGCCACGCCCACTCCGACGACGCACGCAGCCAGGCGGGCGTCAGCGGCGCGGCGGGATCGCGCGAGGGCTCCGGCGGTGACGCCACGCGCGCAAACCTACCCAGAGCCGCGGCCGGAGACGCCCGCCGCGGCGGCGCGGCGCCCCGGCCACTGCGAGAGCGCCAGTCCGCCCGCCACGAGCGCGGCACCCGCCACGGCCGGCAGCGTCAGCGCCTCGCCGTAGATCGCCGCGCCGAAGGCCAGCGCGCCGAACGGCAGCACCAGCGCGATGCAGGACATCGTCACCGCCGGCAGCTCGCGGATCAACAGGCTCAGCAGCACGAAGGCGATCGCGGAGCCGAACGCCGCGAGGTACGCGATCGAGCCGACCGACGCCGCGCTCCAGGCCGCGCGCGCCCAGTCCTCCGAGATCGCCGAGGCCGCCAGCAGCAGGACGCCTCCGGCGAGCATCGCCCAGCCGTTGAGCGCCACCGCGTCGAGCCGCGCACCGCGCCGCTTCTGCGCGATGGTGCCCACCGCGGCCGCCATCGGGGCGATCGCGCAGGCCACGGCCGCCGGCGCCGCCCAGCGCGCGTCGCCGAGCTCGACGCTCTCGCTGAACGCCAGCGCCACCCCGGCGATCGCGACCGTGATGCCGAAGAGCAGCCGGCGGCTGAGCGGCTCCTCCCGCAGCGCGACGGCGACGAGCGCCGCCGAGTAGAGCGGGAGCACCCCGAAGAGCACGGCGGCGAGCCCCGAGGGGACGTACTGCTCACCCCAGTAGATCAGCCCGTAGGTGGTGGCGAACGGCAGCAGCGCGAGCGTGCCGGCCAGCACGGGATCGGTCCGCAGCCGCGCCCGCGCCGACGCCCGCCCACGCCCCCAGGCGGAGGCGACGACGAGCAGCGCGACGCCGGCGAGCGCGAACCGCAGCCCGGCCCCGAGCAGGGGCGGCGTGTCCTCGAGGCCGATCTTGATCGCCACCCAGGTGCTCGACCAGATCACCACGAGGACGCCGTAGAGGGGCCAGACCATCGCTCGGGGCACCCCCTTGACGGTACGAGACGAGGGCGGCCGGCGCATCCCCTTCGATTCGGGGGCGGCTAAGCCTGCCGCCGATACCTCAACAGCAGCGCCCGCAACGTCGAGCCGTTGCGGTACCCGACGGTCGCCGCGACCTGGTCGATCGACTCCTCGGTGGTCGCCAGCAGGTGCTCGGCGCGCTGGGCGCGGATCCGCTGGATGAGCTCGAGCGGCGTCATCCCGGCGGCCGCACGCACCCGCCGCTCGAGCGTCCGGCGCGTGGTGCCGAGCGTGCGGGCCACGCCGTCGATCGGGAGCGGGTCGGCGAGGTTGGCGCGCACGTGGCGCTCGAAGTCGCGCACGAGGTCGTCGGCGCGGCTGATGTGGTCGATCGCGGCGTACACGCTCTGCGCGGGGCGCCGGTCGATGAGCAGGTGCCGCGCCACCCGGTCGGCGAGCTCCACGGACACCATCCGCACCAGCGCGAGCGCGAGGTCGACGTGCGCGAACGCCGCCCCGGCCGTCAGCACGTCGCCGTCGCGGACCAGCATCCGGTCGGCGTCGAGCTCGACGACCGGGTAGCGCCGGCTGAACAGCGACGCGAGCCACCACGACGTCGTCGCGCGCCGCCCGCCCAGCAGGCCGGCCTCGGCGAGGGCGAAGGTGCCGGTGCACGCCCCCGCGAACATCGGGCCGCTGCCGCCGAGGCCGGCGAGCGCCGACGTCAGCCGGACCGTGCCCGGTGCGCCGAGCGCCGCGAGCACGCCGGGCTCGTCGAGCGCCCCGAGGGCGGGGACGATCACCACGTCGGCGTCCCCGAGCTCGTCCGGCCGCGCGGTCGTCGGGACGCCCAGCCCCGAGCCGGTCCGGATCATCGGCTGCTCGCCGGCGATCACGATCTCGAGCTCCGCGATCTCCGGGTCGTGCTGCGAGCGCAGCAGCTCCGCCACGCTCAACGTGTCGTGAAGCAGCGTGAATCCCGACGAGAAGATGCCGTCTACGACGACGATCGCGAACAACATGTCGCAATCCGTATCAAATGCGTCGCGCATCCGGTGGCGGGTGCGGCGCGCCCGGACTAGCGTCCGGGGGCATGCGCACCTCCTTCACAGACCTCATCGGGTGCCGGCTCCCGATCCAGCAGGCCGGATTCGACTCGCTCAACACCGAGCTCGCGGCCGCGGTGAGCAAGGTCGGGGGGCTCGGGATGATCGGTGCGCCGCTCGTGACCGCCGACGCGCTGGCCGCGGGCTTCGACAAGATCCGGGAGACGACCGGCGCGCCGGTCGCCGTCAACTTCGCCTCGCCGTTCTTCGAGCTCCCACGCGACCGGGCAGCGCTCGACACCGCGATCGAGCGCGGCGTGATGGTCGAGTTCTTCTACGGCGATCCGGACGGCGAGATCATCCAGCGCATCCACGACGGCGGCAGCCTCGCGTCCTGGCAGGTGGGCTCCAGGGCCGAGGCCCTGCAGGCCGTCGAGCTCGGCTGCGACATGGTCGTCGTGCAGGGAACGGAGGCCGGCGGTCACGTCCGCGGGAGGAGCGGGCTGATCCCGCTGCTCTCCGAGGTGGTCGACCGCGTGGAGGTGCCGGTGATCGCGGCCGGCGGGATCAGCACGCCGCGCGCCCTCGCGGCGGTCCTGGCGGCCGGCGCCGCCGGCGCGCGCCTGGGCACCTCGCTCGCCGCCTCCCAGGAGGCGGACTTCCACATCGAGATGAAGCAGGCCATGGTGGGCGCGTCCGGCGAGGACACCGTCTACGGCGAGACGTTCTCCGCGATGTGGCCAGACGCGCCCCATCGCGTCCTGCGCTCCGCGATCGATGCCGTCGAGCAGGTCGAGGAGCCGACCGTCGGGGTGATGGAGTTCGGCGGCGAGGAGATCGACGTCCCCCGCACGGCCGGCATCGCGCCGCACGCGCGGACGAAGGGCAACATCGAAGCGATGGCGCTGTTCGCCGGCGAGGGCGTCGGCAGCATCACCGCGATCCGCCCCGCCGCCGAGATCGTGCGGGACATGGTCGACGGCGCCCGCGACCTGCTCCGTGCCGCCGCCGCGGCGGCGGACGCCTGAGCGAGAGGAAGGAGACACGATGTCCGAGCAGCCGGCCCTCGGCCTGCTGGTGACCCTGGAGTCCAAGCCCGGCAAGCAGGACGAGGTGGTGGACTTCCTCAAGGCCGGCCTCGACGCCGTGGGGCGCGAGCCGGGCACGGTGACGTGGTACGCGTTCCGGCTCGGCGAGACGACCTTCGGCATCTACGACACGTTCCGCGACGAGGCCGGACGCGAGGCCCATCTCTCCGGCGAGGTCGCCGAGGCGCTCGGCAAGGTCTCGGGCGACCTCTTCGCGAGCCCGCCCGACATCCGGCCGATCGACATCATCGCGGCGAAGTAGCGCGGATGTACCTGCTGGCCCTGTCGGGCGGGCTGCGGCCGCGCTCCAAGACGCTCCTCGCGGTCGAGCAGGCGGTCGCGTTCGCGCGGGCGGCCTCCCCCTCGCTCGAGGCGGAGCTCGTCAACCTGCGCGATCTCGACCTGCAGATCTGCGACGGGCGGGAGGGGCCGTACGACGGCGACACCGGCGAGCTCGTGGACAAGATCGTCCGCGCCGACGCGCTGATCATGGGCACGCCGATGTACCGCGGGTCGTACACCGGCCTGCTCAAGAACGTCCTCGACGTGCTGCCCAACGACGCGCTCGAGGGCAAGCCGGTGGGCTGGATCGCGACGGGCGGCACCGACCATCACTTCCTGGCGATCGAGCACGAGCTCAAGCCCGTCATCGGCGGGTTCCGCGCGTACGCGATCCCGGGAGCCGTGTACGCCAACAACGACCACTACTCGGACGACGCGCTCGTCGACGAGGGCGTCATCGAGCGCCTCGACGAGCTCGCCCGGGCGGTCGTCGAGTTCGCCCAGCGGGTGCCGCGCACGCTGGTGGGCGCGCGCCCGCCGCACATCCCGCGCCGCGCCCTCGCCGATAGCTGACCGCGATCGGCGCTTCGCGATCGCGCGGGCGCGGCGACCGGCCGCGCCGCCATCATGTGCGCCCGAGGACTGATGGCGGCGCGCGGCGACAGAGACGGCAACGGCAGGCACATCGGGCTGGTCATCGGAGCCCTGATGCTGGCGATGCTGCTCGCCGCGCTGGACCAGACGATCGTCTCGACCGCGCTGCCGACCATCGTCGGCGACCTCGGCGGCCTCGAGCACATCTCGTGGGTGGTCACCGCCTACCTGCTCGCGATCACGGTCGTCACCCCGCTGTACGGCAAGCTCGGCGACCTCTATGGGCGCAAGGTCGTGCTGCAGGGCGCGCTCGTGCTCTTCCTGGTGGGCTCGGCGCTGTGCGGCGCCGCGCAGGGCATGACCGAGCTGATCGCCTTTCGCGCGATCCAGGGACTCGGCGGCGGCGGACTGCTGGTCAGCGCCCAGGCGGCCCTCGGCGACGTCGTGTCCCCGCGCGAGCGCGGCAGGTACAACGGCTTGTTCGGCGCCGTGTTCGGCGTCGCCTCGGTCGCCGGCCCCCTCATCGGCGGGTTCTTCACGACCCACCTGTCGTGGCGGTGGATCTTCTACATCAACCTCCCGCTCGGGGCGCTCGCATTCGTCGCGCTGGCCGCCACGCTGCCGAGCGTCACCGAGCGCGTCCACCACGCGATCGACTACGCGGGGGCGGTCCTGCTGGCGATCGGCCTGAGCGGCATCGTGCTGGCGACCTCGCTGGGCGGCACCTCCTACGCGTGGGGATCGTGGGAGATCGTCGCGCTCGGCGTGATCGGCGCGGCGGGCATCGCGGCGTTCCTGGTGAACGAGTCGCGCGCCGCCGAGCCGATCCTGCCGCTGCACCTGTTCCGCAACCGCGTGTTCCGGGTCACGAGCGCGGTCGGCTTCGTGATCGGCTTCGCGCTGTTCGGCGCGCTCACCTACCTGCCCCTGTTCCAGCAGGTGGTGCGCGGCGACACCCCGACCGAGTCGGGCCTGCAGCTCATCCCGGTGATGGCCGGCGTGCTGATCGGCTCGATCGGCTCGGGCCAGGCGATCACCGCCACCGGCCGCTACAAGGCCTTCCCCATCGCCGGCACGGCGACCGCCGCGCTCGGGATGCTGCTGCTGTCGCGCCTGGACGCCGGGACCTCGACCCTCTACGCCTCCGTCGCGATGTTCGTGCTGGGGCTCGGTCTCGGTCTCGTCATGCAGGTGCTCGTGCTGGCGGTGCAGAACGCGGTCGACTACGCGGACCTCGGGGTCGCGACCTCCGGCGCCACGCTGTTCAGGTCGATGGGCGGCTCGCTGGGTACCGCGGTGCTCGGCGCGGTGTTCACCAATCGCCTCGCGGCCGAGCTCTCCGGCCCGGCGGCGCGGGTGGGCAGCGGCCAGATCGATCCCAGCGCCGTGCAGCAGCTCCCGGCCGCGGTGCGCGACAGCTACACCAACGCCTTCTCCGACGCGCTCGGGACCCTGTTCCTCGTCGCCGGGGCCATCGTCCTGGCCGCCTTCCTGCTCGCGTGGCTGCTCGAGGAGCGCCCGCTGCGCCAGACGGTCGACACGGCGGGGGTCGGGGAGGCGTTCGCGACGCCGACCGACGGCGACTCGCTGCACCAGCTGATGCGCGAGCTCGCCCTCCTCGTCGGCCGCGAGCGCACGCGCGCGTTCATCGAGCGGACCGTCCGCGCCGCCGGTATGGACCTCGCGCCGGGCGCCGCCTGGCTGCTCGTGCAGGGCCAGGAGCGCGACGGGCTCCACGAGCCCGACACCATCGCCTCCGAGCGCTCGCTCGACCCCGCGTGGGTGCGCGCCCAGCGTGATGCCCTCGCCGACCACGGCCTCGTGGCCGACGGCGCTCTGACCGGTGCCGGGCACGACACCGCCGAGCGCCTGATCGCCGCGCGCCGCGACTGCCTGAGCTCGCTGATCGCCGACTGGCAGCCCGACGACGACCCTCGCGTCAACGACGTGGTCGCCCGCCTCGCCCGCGAGCTCGCGGTGGAGTCGCCGGCGCCCCGGACCTAGGGCTCGATGATCGTGGGCGCTCCTCACCCCGGGCGGGTGAGGCGCTCCCGTCCTTCCCCTGCGAGGGTGGCGCCCGGGATACGATCGCCGGACCGACAAGGAGGCACGCCAGTGGCCATCGACACGCTCATCGCCTACGCCGGGGTGTACGACGACGTCGCCGACGCCGAGGCGGACTACCAGCTGGTCAAGGAGCTCCACACGGAGGCGGGGCTGATCGACGCCTACGACGCCGCCGTCGTCGAGCGCCGCGACGACGGCAAGGCGAAGATCGTCAAGAAGCACGAGACGCCCACGCGGGTCGGCGGCGTGCTCGGCGGCGGGGTCGGCCTCGCCACCGGGCTCGTCGTGGCGCTGTTCCCGTTCGCGGCGATCGGCGGCGGGCTGCTCGTCGGCGCCACCGCCGGCGGCGCGCTCCTCGGGGCGGTCTCCGGCCACGCGGCCGCGGGCATGAGCCGCCACGACCTCAAGGAGCTCGGCGAGCACCTGGACGCCGGGCAAGCCGGCCTCGTGGTCGTCGCGGTGTCGGACATGGGCGCGAAGGTCGAGCGGGCGATGAAGCGCGCCCAGAAGCTCGAGCAGAAGCAGATCAAGGCCGACAACGAGGCGATCGCGCGCGACATCGAGATGGCCGGCGAGATGCCCGCCTGACGCGGGTCAGGCCGGGATCTCGCGCAGCTCCAGCGGGAGGCCCGACAGGAGGACCGGGCCTTCCGCTCCCACCAGGACGTCGTCCTCGAGCCGGATGCCGCCGGCGTCGCTGCGGTAGATGCCCGGCTCGATCGTGAACACCATCCCCTCGGCGAGCGGCGTCGCGGACGCGGGGACGAGGAACGGCGGCTCGTGGATCTCGACGCCGATCGCGTGGCCGGCGCCGTGCAGGCACTGGCCCACCTCCCCCGCCGCCTCGACGATCGCGCGCTGCGCGGCGTCCACCGCGCGGGCCTCGGCGCCTGCGCGCGTCGCCGCGACGGCCGCGTCGTAGGCCTCGCGGACCACCGCCCAGGCCGCGCGCGCCCACTCGCGGGCGGGCCCGACCGTCGCGCACCGGGTGAGGTCCCCCCAGTAGCCGTCGAGCTGCGCGGAGACGTCGGCGCAGACGACGTCCCCGGGCGCAAGCGTGCGGTCCGACGGCTCGCCGTGGGGGTTGCCCGCGTGGGCGCCGAAGAGGATCAGCGGATGCGTGTCGGTCGCCCCGCGCTCCGAGAGCCAGTAGCGCACGCGGGCGTTGACCTCCGCCTCGACGTCGCCGGGCCGCAGCTCGGCGAACATCCGCTCGAGCACCTCCTCGACGAGCGCGCAGGCCGCCCGGATGCGGGCGACCTCGGTCTCGTCCTTGCGCGCCCGCAGGCTCATGACGAGGTCACCGGCGGGCATGAGCTCGGCGCCGGCCGCGGTGAGCGCGCCCGCGCGCGCGAACGACAGGTGGTGCTCCTCGACCCCGATCCGCCGCGCGCCGCCGAGCGCGTCGACGAGCTCGGGCATCCCGTCCGTCGTGGGCTCCCAGAAGCGCGGCGGCAGTGGCGTGGGCGCCGCTGCCACGCCGTCGCGGTCGAGCGTCGGTGCCACCAGCGCGCCCCCGCCGTCGGTCCGCACGACCGCGGCGAAGAGCCGCTCGAGCTGCAGGCCCCGGAAGCCCGTCAGGTAGGCGATGGAGGCGTCGGTGGTGGCGACCACCGCGTCCAGGTCGGCCCGTCCGGCGAGCTCGCGCAGGCTGTCGACCCGGGTGCTGTGGGGAGCGGTCACGGCTCCGCGATCCTTAGCACGACGCCCTCGCCGCCGCGCAGCGCGAGCGTCCCCGTCACGGCCTCGCCGCCGCGGTCGAGGCCGGTGGCCAGTGCGACGCGCCCGGCGGCCGGGTGCTCGCGCGGCTCGGCGGTGAGGTTGAGCGCGACGAGGTGCGTGTCCCCGCGGCGGTAGGCGAGCACGCCGTCGCGGGCCGCGACCGTCTCGTGGCCGCCGCCCCACAGCGCCGGCTCGGTGCGCCGCAGCGCCAGCAGCGCTCGGTGCAGCGCGAGCAGCGAGCGCGGGTCGGCGCTCTGGGTCGCGACGCTCGGACCGTCGCCCAGCGGCAGCCACGGCTCCGCGCCCGCCGGCGCGAAGCCGCCGTTCGGCCCGCCGTCCCACGGCATCGGGCTGCGCGCCGGGTCCCGGCGCCGCCAGGGGTCGCGCGGCACGTCGACCTCGACGTCGCGCAGGCCCAGCTCGTCGCCGTAGTAGAGCGTCGGGGTCCCGCGCAGCGTGAGCAGCAGCATCGCGGCGACGCGCGCCTGCTCCGGGCCGACCCGCGACGCCAGCCGCGGCCGGTCGTGGTTGCCCAGCACCCAGTTCGGCCACGCGCCGTCCGGCAGCGCCGCCTCGTAGGCGTCGACGAGGGCGCCGATCGCCTCCGCCGTCCACGGCGCGCTGAGCAGGTGGAAGTTCGCGGGCATGTCGAGCCCGGCGGCGTAGTAGGTCACGAGGCGCTCGAACGGCAGGTAGAGCTCGCCGATCAGCAGCCGCTCGTCGCCCACCGCGGCGCGGAAGCGCGCGACCTGCTCGGCGACCTCGGGGCGGTCGGTCGTGTACCGGGGGATCACCCGCTCGTAGTCGTCGTCGCCCTCCCGCCACGCCGGGTTGGGCGGGTTGTCGCGGAAGCGGTCGTCCTTGACGAGCTGGCGCAGGGCGTCGACGCGAAAGCCGTCGGCGCCCCGCGCGATCCAGAAGCGCAGCACGTCGAGCATCGCCTCGCGCACCGCGGGGTGGCGCCAGTTGAGGTCGGGCTGCTCGGCCAGGTAGGCGTGGTAGTAGAAGCGCCCGCTCGCCGCGTCGCGCGTCCACGCGCTGCCCCCGAACACGCTGCGCCAGTTGGTCGGCTCGTCGCGCCACAGGTACCAGTCGCGGCGGGCCGGGTCGCGGAACCACGGGTGGCGGTCCGAGGTGTGGTTGGGGATGTAGTCGAGGATCAGCCGCAGGCCGAGCCGCCGCGCCTCGGCGGCGAGCGCGTCGAAGTCCTCGAGCGTCCCGAACACCGGGTCGACGTCGCGGTGGTCGGAGACGTCGTAGCCGAAGTCCGCCATCGGGGAGCGGTAGAACGGCGAGATCCACACGCCGTCGACGCCCAGCCAGCGCAGGTAGCCGAGCCGGCGCCGCAGGCCGGGCAGGTCGCCGACGCCGTCGCCGTCGGAGTCCTGGAAGGAGCGCGGGTAGACCTGGTAGACGACGCCGCGCCGCCACCACGGCGCGGCCGGCGCGGAGCTCAGCGGTACGCCTGCAGGCCGGTCACGGCGGCGCCCAGCACGAGCGTGTGCACCTCCGCGGTGCCCTCGTAGGTGACCACCGACTCGAGGTTGTTCATGTGCCGGATCACCGGGTATTCGAGCGTGATCCCGCTGGCGCCGAGCACGCCACGCGCCTCGCGGGCGACGTCGAGCGCCGCGTTGACGTTGGCGAGCTTGCCGAGGCTGACCTGCTCCGGGCGCAGCCGCCCGTCGTCCTTCATGCGCCCGAGGTGGAAGGCGAGCAGGGTCCCGCGCTGCACCTCGACGAGCATGTTGGCGAGCTTGCGCTGCGTGAGCTGGAAGCCGCCGATCGGCTTGCCGAACTGCTCGCGCGTGGTCGCGTACTCGAGCGCCGACTCGTAGCAGGCGCGCGCCGCCCCCATCGCGCCGAAGACGATCCCGAAGCGCGCCTCGCCAAGGCACGACAGCGGCGCGCGCAGGCCTTCGGCCTCGGGCAGCCGGGCGGACTCGGGGACGCGCACGTCGTCGAGGATCAGCTCGGAGGTGACCGACGCCCGCAGCGAGAGCTTCTGGTGGATGTCCTGGGTGGTGAAGCCGGGCGTGCCGCGCTCGACGAGGAAGCCGCGCACGCCGTCGTCGGTGCGTGCCCACACGACCGCGACGTCGGCCAGCGAGCCGTTGGTGATCCACATCTTGGAGCCGTTGAGGACCCAGTCGCCGCCGTCGCGGCGTGCGACCGTGCGCATCGAGCCGGGGTCGCTGCCGGCGTCGGGCTCGGTCAGCCCGAAGCAGCCGATGGCCTCCCCGGCCGCCATCCGCGGCAGCCACTCGAGCTTCTGCTCCTCGGAGCCGTGCTTGTAGATCGCGAACATCGCCAGCGAGCCCTGGACCGAGACGAAGCTGCGCAGCCCGCTGTCGCCCGCCTCGAGCTCGAGGCAGGTCAGCCCGTAGGCGGTCGCGGACGCACCGGCGCAGCCGTAGCCCTCGAGGTGCATCCCCAGCACGCCGAGGTCGCCGAAGCCCTTCGCGAGCTCAGGCGGGAGCACGCCGTGCTCGAACCACTCCGCGACCTGCGGCAGCAGCTCCCCGCGCACGTACGCGCGGACGTTGTCGCGGATCATGCGCTCCTCGTCGGAGAGCAGCGCGTCGATCTGCAGGAAGTCGAGCGGGTTGATCGCGGGGGGAGCTGTCGTCGAGGCGGCCATCCGACCACCTTATCCCGGCCCGCCGCCCGCATCGAGCCCACCCGCCGCGGCGGGCGGCGGGCGGCGGGGTCAGACCGCGACGGGCTCGGGCGCGGCCTCCCGGCCGGCGCGGGCGGCCTCCGCGTGCTCGCGGCTGGCGCGGCTCGAGATCAACACCATGGCGAGCAGTGCGCCGACGACGGCGAAGCCCGCGCCGACCAGGAACGCGGACTGGAAGCCTTCGGTGAGCGCCGCGGGAAGCGCGGCGGGATTGCCCTGGGCGGCCACCATCGCGTCCTCGGTGCGGGCGGTCGCGACCGTGGCCAGGATGGCCAGGCCGAGCGCGCCGCCGATCTGCTGCGAGGTGTTGATCAGCCCGCTCGCGAGCCCCGCCTCGTGCGCGGGCACGTCACTCAGCGAGGCGACCATCATCGGCACGAAGGCGAACCCGAGGCCGACGGCGGCGAGCAGCGAGGGGAAGAGGATGTCGCCGACGTAGCTGCCGTCCGGCGAGACCTGGGCGAACCACACGAGCGCGCCGGCCACGAGCACGAGCCCGGAGACCAGCACCGGCTTGAAGCCGAAGCGCGTGACCAGCGGCGAGGCGATGCCGGCCGACAGGATGATTCCCAGCGCCAGCGGCAGGTAGCTCAGGCCGGCCTTCAGCGCGTCGTAGCCGAGCACCTGCTGCATGTAGAGCGAGACGAAGAAGAACATCGCGAACAGCGCCGCCGCCACCAGCAGCGCGACGACGTTGGCGCCGGTCAGCGTCCGCAGCCGGAAGATGCCGAACGGCACGAGCGGCTTGGCGACGCGCGTCTCGATCGCCACGAAGGCGGCGATCAGCCCGAGGGCCAGCGCGCCCAGCCCGAGCGTCTGCAGCGAGCCCCAACCGGCGTCGTTGGCGTCGACGAGGGCGTAGACCAGCAGCGACAGGCCCGCCGTGATGGAGATCGCGCCGGCGAGGTCGAAGCCGCCGCGCTCCTCGCTGCGGCTCTCGGGCAGCAGGCGCGGCGCCAGCGCGGCCGCCGCGAGGCCGATCGGCACGTTGACGAACAGCACCCACTCCCAGCCCAGCCACTCGGTGAGCATCCCGCCCAGCAGGACGCCGGCCGCGCCCCCGGAGCCGGCCACGGCGCCCCAGACGCCCATCGCGCGATTGCGGTCGACCCCCTCGGCGAACATGGTGGTGACCAGCGACAGCGCCGCCGGCGAGAGCAGGGCGGCCCCCAGGCCCTGAACCGCGCGGGCGACGATCAGCTGGCCCTCGGTCTGGGCCAGCCCGCCTGCCAGCGAGGCGAGGGCGAAGAGGATGAGGCCGCCGATGAACAGGCGGCGGCGGCCGACGATGTCGGCCATGCGCCCGCCGAGCAGCAGGAAGCCGCCGAACACGAGCGTGTAGGCGTTGACGACCCACGACAGGTTCTCCTGCGAGAACTGCAGGTCGCGCCCGATCGAGGGCAGCGCCACGTTGACGATCGAGGCGTCGAGGATGACGACGAACTGGGCGGCGGCCAGCAGGGCCAGCGCGATCCACTTGCCGCGATCGGCCGCCGGCTCGGCGGGGGTGGCGAGCGCGGCGGCGTCGCCCGACGGCCCGTCGCCGCCCGCGGGGGACGTGGGGTGACTCACGGGGAGGATCCTCCAGGAAATGGAAGTCGAGTTCCGGTTTCGGTTGACGATGATACGGAATTGCAATTCCGGTTGTCAAGCCCTACGCTTGCCGCGATGTCCGACATCGCCGCCGCCTCGTCCGCGAGCCCCGCCGTCCGCCCGTTGCGCGCCGACGCGCGCCGCAACCGCGAGCGCGTGATGAAGGCCGCCCGGGCGGTGTTCGGCGAGCAGGGCCGCGACGCCCAGATGGACGACGTGGCGCGGAAGGCCAAGGTCGGCGTCGGCACCGTCTACCGGCACTTCCCCACCAAGGAGGCGCTGCTCGAGGCGCTCGTGCGCGACCAGTTCGCGACGCTCGCGACGTGGGCGCGCGAGGCGCTGGAGTCCGGCGACGCGTGGGCGGCGTTCGAGCGGCTGCTGTGGCGCGGCGCGGCGCTGCACGCCGACGACCGCTCGCTCGCCGAGGCGACGGCGGACGCGAAGGCGAACGTCGCCGACCACGCGGCCGAGGAGAGCGGCCTGGCCGCGGCGATCGCCGAGCTGATCGCCCGCGCGCAGCGCCAGGGCGCGATGCGCCCGGACCTGCGCCCGGAGGACCTCACCGCGATGTTCTGCGGGCTCGGCAGCGTGATGCACCGCGACGCGGGCGATCCCCTGGCCTGGCGGCGCTACCTGTCGCTGATGATCGACGGGATGCGCGCGGCACCGGGCCACGCGGACCTGCCCGCCTGACCGCACGCGTAACCTGTCGGTCCCTATGACCGACGTCGCAGATCCGCAAGCCCAGTCGATCGCCTGGGACCTGTCCGACCTCCTCGACGGCGCCGCCGGGACGGACGACCCCGCGGCCGCCGTGGACGCCCTGCTCGCCGAGGGGCAGGAGCGCGCCGACGCCTTCGCCGCCGCCCACAGCGGCAAGGTCGCAGAGCTCGACGGCGAGGGTCTCGTCGCCGCCATGCGCGAGCTCGGCGAGCTGCACGACCTGCTCGGCCGCGCCGGCTCCTACGCGATGCTCAACTTCTCGATCGACACCGCCGACCCCGCCCGCGGCGCCCTGCTGCAGCGGGTGCAGGAGAAGGGCACGGCGATCGAGACCAGGCTGCTGTTCTTCGACCTCGAGTGGGCGGCGCTCGACGACGAGCAGGCGGAGGCGCTGCTGGCGACCGAGGGCCTCGACTTCTGCCGCCACCACCTGCGCACGGCGCGGCGCTACCGGCCGCACCTGCTCTCCGAGCCCGAGGAGAAGATCCTCACCGAGAAGGCGCTCACGGGCCGCAGCGCGTGGGACCGCCTGTTCGAGGAGCAGTCCTCCGCCATCACCGTCCAGCTCGAGGATCAGGGCGAGCCGGTGGCGCTCGAGGTCGCGCTCTCGCGGCTGTTCTCGCCGGATCGCGAGGTCCGCCGCTCGGCCGCCGAGCGGGTCACCGAGGCGCTCGCGCCCGGCCTGCGCACGCGCGCGTACATCTTCAACACGCTGCTCGCCGACAAGATGGTCGACGACCGGCTGCGCTCCTACCCGCACTGGCTGGCGAGCCGCAACCTCGCCAACGAGGCCTCCGACGAGTCGGTCGAGGCGCTCGTCCAGGCGGTGCGCAACCGCTACGAGCTGCCGCGGCGCTGGTACCGGCTGAAGGCGCGGCTGCTCGGGCTCGACCGGCTGGCCGACTACGACCGGATGGCGGCGGTCACCGACCGCGACGAGCAGATCGGCTGGGAGGACGCGCGCGACCTCGTGCTGGAGTCCTACCACGCGTTCTCGCCCGAGCTGGGCGAGGTCGTCAACCGCTTCTTCGAGCGCCCGTGGATCGACGCCCCCGTGCGCCCGAACAAGCGCGGCGGCGCGTTCTGCGCCTACACGGTTCCGTCGGTGCATCCCTACGTGCTGCTCAACTACACGTCGCGCCGCCGTGACGCGCTGACGCTCGCCCACGAGCTCGGGCACGGCGTGCACGCGGCGCTCGGCGCCCGCCAGGGCGTCTTCCACATGGCGACGCCGCTGACCATGGCGGAGACCGCGAGCGTGTTCGGCGAGACGCTCGTGTTCGGGCGCCTGCTCGAGCAGACCTCCTCGCCGGAGTCGCGCCTGGCGCTGCTGGCGGAGTCGATCGAGGGCTCGATCGCGACGGTGTTCCGGCAGATCGCCATGAACCGCTTCGAGGACCTCGTCCACACGGAGCGCCGCGAGACCGGCGAGCTCGGGCTCGAGCGCTTCAACGCGCTGTGGGGCGAGTCGCAGGAGGAGCTGCTCGGCGACGCCGTGGAAGTGACCGAGGGCTACCGGAGCTGGTGGTCCTACGTCCCCCACTTCATCTCGACGCCCGGCTACGTCTACGCCTACGCCTATGGGCAGCTGCTCGCGCTCGCGGTGTACGGGCGCTACGAGGAGACCGGCCCGGAGTTCGTGCCCGCCTACCTCGAGCTGCTCGGCGCCGGCGGGTCGCGCAGCCCCGAGGAGCTCGGCGCGATCGTCGGCGTGGACCTCGCCGATCCGGGCTTCTGGGACCGCGGCCTGGACCTCGTCGAACGCCAGCTCGAGGCCGCCGAGGCGGCCGCCCGAGAGACCGGCCGGCTGGGCGATTAGCAGCACTCCGCGGCCCCCTCGTCAGGGGCGTGACAGCCAGCTGGCGCTGAGCCACAATCCGACCCGGATGGTCAGACTGGCGGAAACCGGGCGGCGCCGCGTCGTGCGCGTGACGCTCGCGCAGATCGACTGCACCCTCGGCGACGTCCAGGCCAACCTGGCGCGGGCGTCCGACGTGCTCGCCCAGGCCCGCGACGAGCAGGCCGACCTCGTCGTCTTCCCCGAGCTCAGCCTCACCGGCTACTCGCTCGGGCAGGTCGACGAGGACACCTCGCTCGAGGCCGTCGACGACGAGATGGCGCCGATGCTCGGCGACAACGGCGGGATGTCCGTCGTGGTCGGCTTCTCCGAGGCGGGCCGCCTCCACACGTACAACAGCGCCGCCTACATCGAGGGCGGCTCCCTGCGCCACCTGCACCGCAAGCTCTACCTGCCGACCTACGGCAGCTTCGAGGAGCGCAAGCACTTCAGCCCCGGGCAGGCCCTGCGCGCCTTCGAGACCCGCTTCGGGCCGATGGCCATCCTCATCTGCAACGACCTCTGGCAGCCGATGCTGCCCTTCCTCGCCGTGCAGGACGGCGCGCGCGTGATGCTCGTGCCCGCCAACAGCTCCCGCCAGCGCTTCCCCGGCGTGGCCGACATGCCGCGCGAGTGGCGCGACATCAACCGCTTCCACGCGCGGATGCTCGAGAGCTTCGTGATCTTCGTCAACCGCGTCGGCACCGAGGGCGAGCTCGTGTTCTGGGGCGGCTCGCACGTCGTCGACCCGTGGGGCGAGATCGTCTACGAGGCCCCGCTCGACCAGCCCGCCGTCGCCACCGTCGAGTTCGACCTCGACGCGGTCCGCCGCCGCCGGCGCGAGATGCCGCTCGTCAAGGAGGCGCGGCTCGCGCTGCTGGCCCGCGAGGTGGACCGCCTGGCGGCCGAGGGCGGCGACCTCTAGGGCGCGCCGGGCGCGACGACCGGGCCGCGGTCGCGGATGACCGCGTAGCTCGCGCGGCGCCGGCCGGCGTCGTCGTAGTCGAGCGGCGTGCCGTCCAGCGGCGACGGCGAGACGACGCCGCGGTCCTGGATCGCGCAGCGGGACGCGGTCGAGCACTCGTTGGCGAAGTTGTAGTAGTAGATCCGCTCGATCCGGGGGCTGAGCGTGGCGAGGCCGAGGATGAAGGACGTCGCGGCGCGCTGGGAGTCGTCGCCCCAGACGCGGCCGTGCGCGTCGCGGTAGTAGGCGCCGATCTCGTCGATCCAGATCGCGGCGTCCGGCCACCGCCGGCCGAGCACGTCGAGGAAGTACCGCGTTGCGGGCGCGCTGTCGTCGACGCCCGCCTGGAAGCGGTTGGGGTCGGTGTGGGCGTGGAAGGCCCAGACGTCGGGCCTGGCGTCGCCGACGGCCGCGAGGTAGCGATCGACGTAGGGGTCCCCGGGGGCGCCGGCGAACTCGCCGGCGGCGACGGTGCGGTCGCCGGCCACCGCGACGAGCGCGTGCCAGTAGCCGGCCGCCAGTTCCGGGTCGCCGTCGAGCGGGTTGCCGCCGCCGCGGAAGTTCGGCTCGTTCCACGGCGCGAGGTGGCGCACCGCCGGATAGGTCGCGAGGAAGGCGCGCATGGCGTCCGCGAACGCGCCGGCGGTGGGCGCGACGCCGGGCGTGCGCCGGCTGGCCTCGAACGTGACCAGGGGCTCGACGCCCGCGGCGGACGCGTTGCTCATCCACGCATCGAGCTCGACGCGGCGGTCACCGGCCGGCGTGCCGGGCACCGGGTCGGTCAGCGCCACGTCGTACGGGGCGACCGCCCGGCCCATGCGCACCTCCAGCCCCGCCCAGTGCGGGTCGGCGAACGTGTCGCCGTCGGAGTCCGCGATCCCGACCGCGACGGTCACGGCGGCGGCCGCCACGCGAGCACCACCCGCACGAGCATCCGCGCCACCGTGACGAGGTCGTCCACGCGGACGCTCTCGTCGACCGCGTGCGCGAGCTCGATGGCCGGCGGCCCGACCATCGTCACCGGGATCCCGCGCGCGGCGAACAGGCGCATGTCGGCGCCCCACGGGACGCCGGTCACCCGCGGCGGCGACCCGCGCTCGTCGGCCACCGCGCGGCGGACGAGCGCGACCCAGGGGTGCGCGGGGTCCGTCTCGGCCGGGGCGAAGGCGCCGCCGGTCCACGCGATCTCGACGTCGTCGCCGCCCGCCTCGCGCACGACGCGCTCGAGGGCCGCGCGCGCGGCGCCGGGCGACTCGCCCACGGGGACGCCGAGGCGGCCCTCGAAGGCCAGCCGGTCGGGGACCGAGCTCGACCACGCGCCGGCCTCCACGCGGCCCACGACCAGCGGGTAGGGGAGCTCGAGCTCGCGCATCAGCGGGTGGGCGACGCCGGCGTTGACGGCCCGCTCGTGCGCCTGCAGCGCGAGGTGGATCGGGACGTAGCGGTCGATCGCGGAGGTCCCGGCGAGCCGGTGGGCGGCGTGGGCCGCGCGGCCGGGGACGACGCCGCTGAAGGTCAGCGCGCCCGCCTGGGCGCACACGACGTCGAAGCCGGTCGGCTCGGGGATCAGGCAGGCGTCGAAGGCCGCGTCGCGCTCGAGGGCGGCGAAGGTCCCCAGCCCGCCGTCCTCCTCGGAGGCGACGAGCTGCAGCGTCACGGTGGGCGCGTCCGCTGCGGCGCCGGTCGTGCGCAGCGCCGCGAGGGCGTGCAGGGCGGCGACCACCGAGCCCTTCATGTCGACCGACCCGCGGCCGTGCAGCCGGCCGTCCTCGAGCGCCCCCGACCACGGCCCGTGTCGCCAGGGGACGGTCCCCGGCTCGACGACGTCGACGTGGCCGTTGACGCACAGCCGGCCCGGCCGGCCGCCGGGGAGCGTGACCGTGACGCCGACGAGCTCGTCGCGCGGCGCCTCCTCGCCCGGGTGCCCGGGATGGCGGCGCAGCGCGGCGAGGTCGTGCTCGTGGAGCTCCGCATCCAGCCCGAGCGCGGCGGCCGCCGCCGCCAGGTGCTCCATCGCGGCGCGCTCCGAGCCGGTGACGCTCGGGACCCGCACGGCCGCCGCGGCGTCGCGCGCCAGCGCGTGCGGGTCGATGGCGTCGAGGGTGTCCACCGCCGCGCAGGATGCCTCAGGCGAAGCGGTCGCGCAGGCGGGCGCCGCCGCCGGCCCAGCGCTCGAGCAGGGCGGCGGCCGAGACGGCCGCCACCGCGGCGTCCTCGGCGGCTCCGGTGGAGTCCGGGGAGGCCGCGCACGCGGGCGCGACGAGGCTCCGCTCGCGCACGAGGTCCGCGTCCACGCCGGACGCGCCGGCCACGAGCGCCACCGCCCGCGCGAGCCGCGCCGCGGCGGCGTGGCCGCCCTCGCGCGTCGGCACGCCCCACAGCACGCGGGCGCCGCCCCCGCACAGCGCGCCGAGCGCGCGCCCGGCGGCGAGGTCGAGGGCCGGGCCGTCGAGATCGACGGCCACGAGGTCGGGGTCGAGCTCGCGCACGAGCGGCCAGTGCACCGCGCCGCCCACCCGCATCCCCCACGCCGGCGCCGCCGCGCGCAACGGCTCCCACACCTCGGCCGGCGGCTCCGGCACCTGCCCGAGAACGGGCTCGTCGACCAGCAGGACCATGTCGACGCCGAACTCGGCGAGCTGGGCGGCGCGGTCGCGGGCCGCCGCGGCGAGCTCCTCGGCGAGAGCGCGGGCGAGGTCGGGCACCGCGTCGGCGTCGCCGAGCCGCGCCCAGCACAGCGAGACCGGCCCGGTGACCGCGAGCTTGAGCAGGCGGTGCGCGGGCGGGCAGGCGGCGCACGCGTCGAGCACGGCGCCGAACGCGAGCGGCGCGCCCGGCGCGTAGGCCGCGCGGGGGCAGAACGGCAACTCGTACGAGCGCCACACGTGCGCGACGGCGCCCCGCGGCTCGGCGAACGGCACGCCGCCGGCGCCGGTCGTCGCCAGCGCGGGGAGCCGCGCGAGCACCGGTGCTTCGAGCAGCGACCTCATGGGCGCGGCGAGGGGACGATGAGGACCACGGGGTGCCTCCTGGGGGTCGGCGGTCCGTGCGCGAGACCGCGATGGCCTGGTCGAGCCGGCAGGTCTTCGGGCTCGAGGTCGTCCTCACGGGCCGCCTTCCCAGGCTCCTCGGGGAAGCCCAGTGGACGAGTGGCCCGCTCGTCCCCCTTACCGCTGCGCGTCAGCCCCGGATTCTCACCGGCGTTCCCGCACCGACTCGGGCGGGGACCCTAGCGGGCGAGAGGCGGGGCGAGCGGGGGCCCTCACACGACCATGCGCCGCGCCAGCACCGCCGCCGGCCACGGCAGCGCCGGTGGCGCGCCGTCGAGCACGCAGAACTCCGGCGCCGGCCCGAGCGTCATCTGGCGCTGCCACACCGCGGCGTGCCCGTCGCCGAGCGCCGCGAGGAACGCGTCGTAGGCCATCCCCGGCGGCTTGGCCAGCCACGCGGCGTGCGCCTCGCGCGGCGGGGCGACCGCGCCGCGCACCGGCGCGTAGACGCCCGCGACGCCGTCGCGCGCCATGGCCGCCGCGGCGTCGTGCGGTGCCCGGCGGGCGCCCGCCACGGCGGCCTCGTTGAGCGTCCCGAGCGCCGCCCAGTCCTCCACGAGGTACCAGTCCTCGTAGGCGGCCGCGCCGCCGGGCCAGGGCGGCCCGTCGAGCCGCGCCGCCGCCGAGCCGTGGAAGCCGGCGGGCGGCGCACCCGCGAGCACGCCGTGGAACGCCGCCAGCGCGCGCTCGTAGTCGGCGACCGCGGTGCCGGGCGCCGGCGCGTGCCAGAACACATAGGCGAGCACGGACGCCGCTAGGCCGTGACGCCGTGATGCGCGAGCAGCAGCGTGCCGAGCTCGCGCGCGCGGGCGGCCGCCTCGGTGTCGCCCTCGGCGGCCGAGACGATCGAGCCCTTCATGAGGATGTGCCACTGGCGGGCGAAGCCGTCCGCGTCCTCGATGCCGGCGCCGCGCGCGAGCCCTCGCAGGTACTCGCGGATCGTCGCCAGGTGCCCCACGCTCGCCTGACGCACGACGTGGTCGCGGTCGTCGATCTCGAGCAGCACGTTGACGAACGAGCAGCCCTCGAAGTCGTCGCGCGCGAACCACTCGCCGAAGACGTCGAAGATCGCCAGCAGGCGCTCCGCGGCCGTCGTGCCGCGGCGATCGGCCTCCGCCTGCAGCCAGTCGCGCGTCCAGCGCTCCTCGCGCCGGCGCAGGAACTCGAGGATCAGCTCGTCCTTGGAGGTGAAGTTGCGATACAGCGTCATCTTTGCGACGCCGGAGCGCGCGATCACCGTGTCGACGCCGACCGCGCGGGTGCCGTGGCGGCTGAAGAGCTCGTACGCGGTCTCGAGGATGCGCTCGCGCGCGCTGGGTGCCGGGCCGTCGGACGACGCTGCGCGCGGGGCTGCCACGGCCGAGAGGATACAAACCGGTCCGTCTCCAAATGCGGGGGAAGTCGGCGTTCAGACCGTACGGTCGCGCGCCGCCGGGCAGCCGGGCGCGCCCGTGGCGGAGAGCGCGGCGTCGCGGATCGCCGCCGCGGCGACCTCCGCCGCCAGCGAGGACACCACGAACGGGTCGGCGTCGACGCGGCCGGTCGCCATGCAGGTCACGAGGTCGCCGTCGAAGGCCGTCGCGCTCGGCTCCACCGCCCGCGCCACGCCGGCGGAGGCGGCGCGCGCCGCGAGCCAGGCCTGGGTCTTCGAGAGCCGCGCGTCGGTCAGCAGGCACACGAGCGTCGTCCCGGTCCGGCCCCCGGTCGCGCCGGGCGGCACGGTGACCCCCTCGAGCAGCAGGTCGATGGTGCGCTTGTAGGACCCGTCGCGCCACACGCCCGCCAGCACCCGCCCGTCGGCGGCGCGCACGTCCCCCAGCGGGTTGGCGACCGCGACCGCCGCCAGCACCGCGTCCCCGGCCCGCAGCGAGGCCGCGCCGAGCCCCGTCTTGGTCCGGCTCCCGGGCCCCAGCAGGTTCCCGGCCGTGCAGCCGGTGCCCGCCCCGACGCTCCCGCGCTCGACGCCCGCCCCGGCCGCCGCGCACGCCGCGTAGCCCTCCGCGGGCCCCGGCCGCGCGCCGGGGTCGCCGAGCCCGAGGTCGAAGACCACCGCGGCGGTGACCAGCGGCACGCGGGCCACCGGCGTCTCGTAGCCCAGCCCGCGCTCGTCGAGCCAGGCGACCGCCCCGTCGGCCGCCGCGAGGCCGAACGCGCTGCCGCCGGTCAGCAGCAGCGCCTGCGCCCCCGGCGTCGCCGTGGCCGGCGACAGCAGGGAGAACTCGCGCGTGCCGGGCGCGCCGCCGTGCACCTCGCCCCCGCTGACCGTGCCCGGCGGCGCCAGGATGGCCGTGCATCCCGTCCAGCCCTCGCGGTCGGTCCAGTGGCCGACCGTCACGCCCGCCGGCAGCTCGATCGTCACCGGCGGGATGCTGCCAGGTCAGGCCGCGGCGATCCGCCCCCGCCCGCTCGGCTCGGCCTCCGCCAGGCGGCGGAGGTTGCGCGCGGCGCGCACGGCGAGCGCGGCCAGCATCACGCCGGCGCCGGCGAGGCCGATCGCGTCGAGCGCGGTGATCCCGAGCCCCTCGATCTCGAGGCTCAGCCCCGCCCCCAGCGCGAGTGCCGTGTTGAGCGCGATCAGCGCGAGGCGCGCCTCGGTCGGGCCGAAGCGGCCGTAGCCGAGCGTGAACGTCCCGAACACCTGCGTCTCGAGGTAGGTGTTGATCGACAGCACGAGGTAGGCGAGCACGATCACGAGGCCGGTGGCCAGCAGCATGTGCGGCGACAGGCCGAGCCCGATCCCGATCAGCGCGGTCGCGACGGCGTCCACCAGGTGGTCGAGGTAGTAGCCGTAGCGCGGGCGCTCGGTGCGCCGCACGCGCGCCACCGTGCCGTCGAGCGAGTCGCCGAGCCAGTGCACGACGAGCAGCGCGCTCGCGGCCCACAGCCACGCGGGGTCGCGATTGGAGAGCACGTAGGCGGCGGCGATCCCCAGCGCGGCGAGCACGCCGAGCGCGGTCAGGTGGTCGGGCGTGACCCGCGCCGGGATGCGGCGCGCGAGCCACTCGAGCGCGCGCTGCTCGTGGCGGGCGAGGAGGAAGGCCTTCTCGCGCGGGGCGTCGGTGCCCTGCGGCGAGTCGGTGGGTGTCGTCGGCATGCGTGCTCCTGTCCTTGCTGACCGATGGTCGACAAGAGGAACCCCGCCGGGCCGGGCCGGTTACGCGCCGCGGCGCCTAGTAGCCGTCCTCGACGACGTTCTCCAGCGGCTCGCCGGCCACGTAGCGGCGCACCTGGTCGCGTGCGAACGCGATCGCCCGCTCCGGGAACCGCGGGACGTCGCCCGCCACGTGCGGCGTCAGCAGCAGGTTCGGGGCGCTGAACAGCGGGTGGCCGTCGGGGAGCGGCTCGGGCTCGGTGACGTCGAGCGCCGCGCGGACGCGCCCCGCCTCGAGGGCGGCCAGCAGCGCGTCGGTGTCGACGATCGCGCCGCGGGCTGCGTTGACCAGCAGCGCCCCCGGCCGCATCCGCGCGAGGAAGCCCGCGTCCACCAGGCCGCGCGTCTCGTCCGTGAGCGGCAGCAGGATCACCACGACGTCGGCCTCGGGAAGCAGCGCCGGGAGCTCGTCCATCGTCGCCAGCCCCGCGCGCGGCCGGCGCACGATGCCGCGCACGCGCACGCCGAAGGGCTCGAGCCGCCGCTGCAGCGCGCGGCCGATCGAGCCGTGGCCGACGATCAGCACCTCGGCGTCCTCGAGGTCCTCACCGTCGCGCTTGCGCCACACGCCCTCGCGCTGCGCGTCGACGAGGTCGGGCAGGCGCTTGGCCATCGCGAGGATCACCGCCACCGTCCACTCCGCCACGGGCACGTCGTGGACGCCGGCGGCGTCGCACAACGTGATCCCGCGCTGCGCGTGCGCCGGCATCCAGTCGACGCCGGCGCTGACCGTCTGCACGACCCGGACGCGCGGCATCGCCTCGAGCAGACGCGCCGGGTCGCCGCCCGGCGGCGGCTCGACGACGGCGAACTCGACGTCGGCGACCTCGGCCGGCAGCGGCCCGATGCCCGACGTCAGGACCGGCTCGACGCCGGCCGGGAGCCCGTCGAGGGCCCGGGCGGCGTCCCAGTCGGGGAGCAGGAGCCTCACGGCAGCGGTGCCTACCCGCCCAGCGCGAGCGCCTCACCCGGGGCGAGCACGCGCACCTCGACGTCCGGCGCGAGATCGGCGACCCGCCGGGCGAACTCGTGCGGCGGATCGGTGAGCAGGCGGGCCATCATCCGCGCGCGGCCGGCCGGGTACAGCGTGCCCCAGTGCACCGGGACGGCGAGCCGCGGGCGGATCCGCGCCGCCGCCTCCGCCGCCCGCTCCGGATCCAGGTGCCCGTCCCCGGCGCGCGGACCCCACCCCCACACCGGCAGCAGGGCGACGTCGAGCGGCGCGAGCTCCGCCATCCCGTCGAAGAGGTCGGTGTCGCCGGCGAAGTACACGCGGCGGCTGCCGGTCACGACGTAGCCGACCGCGTCCGCGGAGACGCCGCCCACGGGATAGCGGCGCCCGTCGTGCTCGGCGGGCACCGCGGTGACCGTCAGCGGCCCCACGCGGGTCGACTCCCCCACCGCGAGCTCCGTCACCGCGTCGTAGCCGAGCCGGCGCAGCAGCACGCCGGAGCCGCTCGGCACGATCGCGGCGGGCGGGCCCTCGAGGCGCCGCAGCGACGGCGGGTCGAGGTGGTCGTGGTGCAGGTGGGAGAGCAGCACCGCGTCGAGCCGGCCGACCGGCGCCGGCGGTGGGCCCTTGCGCCGCAGGTGCAGCAGCCGCGTGCGCAGCACGGGGTCGGTGAGCAGCCGCACGCCCTCGAGCTCGAGCAGCACCGTCGCGTGGCCGACGTAGGTGAGCCGGTCCGGCACGGGCCGATGCTCTCACGCGGGGGCGAAGCGGTCGGGGTCGAAGGGCGCCAGGTCGAGCGCCGGCGGCTCGCCGCAGTAGGCCTGCGCCAGCACGCGGCCGGTGACGGGGCCGAGCGCGACCCCGGCGCCCTCGTGGCCGGTGGCGACCCACAGCCCGTCGACCGTGCGCGAGGGCCCGATGGCGGGCAGGTGGTCGGGCAGCCACGGTCGCAGGCCGGCCCACGCGGCGTCGACCTCCAGCTCGCACAGGGCGGGCGCGAGGCGGGCGGCGCGCTCGAGGATCGCCGCGCTCACGCCGTCGTCGACGCCGAGGTCGAAGCCGCGCCGCTCGCGGCTCGAGCCCACGAGCACGCGCCCCTCCCAGTCGGTCTCGAGCACGGTGGTGACCTGCAGGGCGGCGTCCGCGCTGGCCACCGAGCCGAGGTAGCCGCCGTCGACCACCTTGTGGCGCAGCAGGCGGGGCTCGGCGGCGGGCGGCGCGAGCCGCACGAGCTGGCCCTTGCGCGGCTCGAGCGGCAGCGGCAGCCCCGCGCCGGCGGCGAGGCCGGCGCTCCACGGCCCCGCGGCGAGCACGGCGGCGGCCGCGGAGAGCATCCCCTCGGCGGTCCGGACCCCGGTCACGCGCCCGTCGGGCGCCTCGATCGCCTCGACCGCGCAGCCGGACACCACGCGCGCCCCGGCGGCCTCCGCCTCGCGGGCGAGCGCGCGGGCGATCGCGCGCGGGTCCACCTGGAGGTCGGCTTCGAACCAGGAGGCGCCGTGCAGCGGGCCCGTGAGCCACGGCTCACGCTCCTGCACCTCCTCGGCGTCCAGCAGCCGCGCCTCGACGCCCGCGGCGCGCAGCCGCGCGACGCGCTCGGGCTCCGCCGCCCACGTCTCGGCGTCCGGGTGCACGATCAGCGCGCCCTTGCGCCGCACGCGCGCCTCCTCGCCGAGCCGCGCGTCGAGCTCGTCGTAGACGGCGAGCCCCAGGCGCGTGAGCTCGAGCTCCGGCCCGGCGTCCTTGTCCGAGCAGAGGACGTTGCCCTCCCCCAGCCCGGTCGTCCCGCCCGCCACGGGGCCGCGGTCGAGCAGGCACACGTCGACGCCGGCGACCGCCAGCTCGCGCGCGCACGCCGTCCCGACGATGCCCGCGCCGACGACCGCGACCTCGGCCGCCCTCACAGGGCGAAGCCCGCCGGGAAGGGGTCCTCGGCGTCGAGGACGTACTGCCCCATCCCGGTGATCCACGCCCGGCCGGTGATCTCGGGCACCACCGCGGGGCGCCCGCCGACCTCGGCCTCCGCCACGAGGCGCCCGGTGAAGCGCGTGCCGATCACCGACTCGTGGCGGAACGGCTCGCCGAGCCCGAGCTCCCCGCGCGCGTGCAGCTGCGCCATGCGCGCCGACGTGCCGGTGCCGCACGGCGAGCGGTCGAGCCAGCCGGGGTGGATCGACGTCGCCCCGCGCGCGTCGGCGCCGTCGCGGCCGGGGGCCGTGAAGATCACGTGGCGGCAGCCGGCGATGCGCTCGTCGTCCGGGTGCACCGGGCGCTCGACCGCCGCCATCACCCGGCGGCCGGCCTCGATCAGCTCATCCGCCCGCCCCGGGTCGACCTCGAGCCCGACCGAGGCCGCGTCGACGATCGCGTAGAAGTTGCCGCCGAAGGCCATGTCGTAGGCGACCGTCCCGAGGCCGTCGACCTCGACCGTGCGGTCACGGGCGTGCAGGAACGCCGGGACGTTGCGGATCGTCACCGCCCTGGCGCGCCGGTCGCGCACGTCGACGCGCGCCTCGATCAGCCCCGCCGGCGTGTCGAGGCGCACGACGGTCTCCGGCTCTGAGACCGCCACCATGCCGGTCTCCACCAGCACGGTGGCCACGCCGATCGTCCCGTGGCCGCACATCGGCAGGCAGCCCGAGACCTCGATGAACAGCACGCCCCAGTCCGCGTCGTCGCGCGTGGGCGGCTGCAGGATCGCCCCGGACATCGCCGCGTGCCCGCGCGGCTCGCGCATCAGCAGGAGCCGCAGGTCGTCGCGCTCGGCCTCGAAGCGCAGCTTGCGCTCGAGCATCGTGTCGCCCGGGAGCGGCCCGACGCCCGCCGTCACGACGCGCGTCGGCATGCCCTCCGTGTGCGAGTCGACCGCCGCGACGGTCAGGGCGTGGTTCACACCAGCGCTCCCTCGCGCAGCACCAGGAGCGCCGCCTCGAGGCCCGCGCGCTCCTCGGCGGTGAGCGCGAGCCGCGGCGGCCGGCACGGCCCGCCGGCCTGGCCCACGGCGTCGAGCGCGGCCTTGAAGTACTGCACGAGCTTCGGGGTCATGTCGAAGCGCGCGAGCGGGAGCAGCCGGCGGTAGACCTCGCGCGCCGGCTCGAGGTCGCCCGCCGCGCAGTGCTCGTAGAGCGCGCGGCACGCCTCCGGCGCCACCACCGCCACGCCCGACACCCATCCGCTCGCGCCCGCGCAGAACCCCTCGAGCGCCCAGTCGTCCCCGCCGACCAGCACCTCGAGGCGCCCCTCGCTCGCGCTCAGGATCGCCGCGATCCGCCGCGCGTCGCCCGAGCACTCCTTGACCGCCACGAGCGAGTCCACGGCGTCGGCGAGCCGCACGATGAGGCCCGCGTCGAGGTCGGTGCCGCTGGCCTCGGGGTTGTTGTAGAGCATCATCGGCAGCCCGGTGGCCTCGGCGACGGTGCGGTAGTGGTGCTCGATCTCGCGCGCGTCGCCGCGGTAGCCCACCGGCGGCAGGCACATCAGCGCGTCCGCGCCCGCCGCGGCGGCGTCCGCCGCGAAGCCGGCCGCCGCCGCGGGCGTGCCCGCCGACACCCCGGCCACCACCGGCACCCGGCCCGCGACCTCCGCGACGATCGCCTCGATCACGCCGCGCCGCTCTGCGGCGCTGAGGCTCCCCGCCTCGCCCATCGTCCCCGTCCCGACGATGCCGTGCATGCCGGCGTCGAGCAGCCAGCCCACGGTGCGCCGCAACGCGGCGACGTCCACGTCCCCGGAGGGGTCGAACGGCGTGGTGACGGCGGGCAGGATGCCTGGGAAGCGCACGGTGGTCTCCTTGATGGCGTGCCAGAGCTCGGCACGATCTTCGCAAGCCGGACGGCTTCGCTGCGGATGGTCGGTGGCCCGGAGTCGCTCGACCCATCGCCTGGAGTCGGCGTCGGCGGCGCGCCGATCCCTCCTCGCTTCCATGCCGGGATCATCGCGCTTGATACGCGCCCGGCAGGAATCGACCCCTTTCGGAGCCCGATCCATGCAATATCAAGGGGATGGCCGAATCGCGTTCCCTGAGGCCGCTCGGCGGTTGGGACCTCGTTGCCCGCGGCAGGTTCGAGACGCGCCACGACGGACATGTGTGGACCGTCGACCTGGACTACTTCGATCTCGGCGAGAAGCTGCACCTGTATTGCGACGGGGTCGAGGTCGAGGTCCAGAAGTCGCCGGCGACGTTCCATCTCGGCCCGCGCGCCACGATCAAGGCGTCGATGAGCCTCCTGGGCATGCGACAGATCGATCTCGTCGTCGAAGGCGAGACGACCATGCTGACGCCTGTCGACGGGACGGCCGAGGCCTGGCGGCTCCAGCTCGAGCGCGAGCGTCCCGCGGTCAGTCGTCTGATCGGCGCCATCTCGTGGACCGTGCTGGCAGTCGCGCTGGCCTACGAGGTGCCCCAACTGATCGCCGTGATCGGCGGGGCCATAGGCGCCGACTTCGAGCCCCCGATCACCCTGCCGGGAGCGGCCAACTTCACTCTCGGCATCGCCGCGCTCGCGGCCGCCGTGGAGCGAGCCTTGCGATTCAAGAGCAACCGCTGGCTCGGCTGACCCCGAAACGCAGGAACCCCCGCGCTAGCAGGGGTTCCGCGAGGCGCGCCCGGCAGGAATCGAACCTGCGACGTTCGGTTCCGGAGACCGCGCCACGTGCGGGAAGGGTGGGGAAGGATGTGGACTGAAAGGGCAGGATTAGCAGGGGGTTCGCGGCCTCCGCGGCGATGGTTCCCCGCACGTTGCGGACGCCGCTGGAGGGGCGATTGGGCCCGGATTGGGCCAGAGGAGATCCCGCCTGCGATCACCGGCGCGCTCGTTCCAGAGCGTCAGGATCGCCAGGCGCCCGCCCTACCCGCGGTCGAGGCGGGCGCCCGCCGACTCAGCCTCCCGCACGGTGCCGCGATCGGTGCTTCGCGACGCGGCACCGGGTCGGGCACACCGTCGCGTCGCTGCGCTTCGCCACGAACGCCCGCCCGCAGACCACGCACGTCTTCCGACGCACCGCGGGCGCGCGCTTTGCCCGCAGTCGATCGCTGAACGTGCAGGTGCCGGTGATCATCGACGGCGTGAGGTGATGCGCGCCGTCGCTCGGGCCGACGCCGAGACGCGCGCGCGGCGCTTGAGCCGCCGGCGGTCTGTCGCGCAAGCGAGTCGTAATCCGATGACCTACGACGAGGATTCGGGCGCCAGTGGTCGAAGAGGTGTCGCTGGTTGCTCTTCAAGCCACAGGAGGCCTCATGTCACGGTCTGCCGGTCGAGCCCCCGATCCCTCTGGATGGGCGATGGGTGGCGTCGTATTCGCCGCATCGGTGCTCATGCTCGTCGGCATCTTTCAGATCGTCGACGGCCTCAACGCGATCCTCAACGACGACTTCTACGTTGTGACGCGGAACTACACGTTCGATCTCGACGTCAGCGCGTGGGGTTGGATCCACCTGATCGTCGGCCTGATCATGCTCGCCGTCGCCTTCGGGCTGTTGGGCGGAAGCGGGTGGGCGGCCGTTGGAGGGATCGTCATCGCCGGGGTGAGCGCGATCGTGAGCTTCTTCACCATCCCGTACTACCCGGTGTGGTCGATCATCGTGATCGCGCTGGACGTGTGGGTGATCTGGGCGCTGACGTCGCACCGCAGTGGTCTCGACGAGACCTGAGGCTGGCCGCCCGGACACCTGCCGAACGTTCTTCCGCCGCGCGCTCCCGTCTGCGCCGCTCCCGCTGGGATGGTAGGTCCGTTCCAGCAGCGCTCGATGGACTGCTCCATCTGGAGTCCTTGGTGGTTGGTGGGGTTGGGGATTGGGGCTCATGCCAGCTCCAGCGGCTGGACGCGGTGGGTGGTCGCGACCACCTCGACCGGCGCGGCGATGACGGTGTCGAGCCAGTCGAGGACCACCAGGCCGTCCGGCTGCACGTCCAGCACCCAGCAGATGACGCCGTCGGGGTCGTACGGCACCAGCGTGTCGCCGGGGGCCATCACGGCTGCGCCTTGATCCCGGCGGCGAACACGGCGGCGTAGTGCTTCAGCTGCGCCTTGCGGCGCTCGCTGATCTGGGGCATCCGGGGCTCGGTCTTGCGGAGCCCGGCCTCCATGGCCACCGCGAACAGCAGGTAGTCCTTCTCAGCCTCGTTGTGGACGTTCCAGCGGGGTCCGGTCTTCATCACGCGGCCACCAGCCAGCGGGGGCGGTGCCCCGCGGGCGTCCGGATGTCGCCCTGCCCGTCGACGAGGTACGTCAGGTTGCCGTAGCCCGACGCCTTCCGCGTCCGGATCACGAAGACCCGCAGGCGGCCGTCGGAGTCGCGGCTCAACTCGATGGGGTGGGTGAACCCGCCCTCGACGAGGATGGTCTGCAGGGCTCGGTGCTCCCTGATGGTGAGGTGGATCATGGTGCCCCTTCGGGTTTGGTTGGTGGGGTCGGTTGGTCAGGCGGCGGGGCCGCCGCAGTGCCGGCAGCACGGGTAGTGCTGCGTTCCGACGAGCCGGCGCTCGACCTCGATCTCCTGCATCGGATAGTTCGCCCGAGGGGCTCGTGTCTCGTACTTCTCCTGGTACGTTCGCGCCCAGTTGCAGTCGAGCGCGTGGAGTCGGGCGCGGATCGTCTCAATGGCCAGCGCCTTCACGGTCGCGCTCATCGCTCGACCTCGCCGATCTCTCGGACCGGCTTGGCGCCGAGGTAGATGCGGTCGGCCCTGCCCATCGGCAGCGCGGCGCCGCTGTGCCCCGGCCTCGGCATCGCCTGGATGCGCTCCCAGGTGGTGGGGCTGATGATCACGCCCGCGCCGGGGTGGTCGCCGGACAGCTTCACGTCTCCGTTCTTGTGGCGGTAGATGCTCACGGTGGTTCCCCTGGGTTCTGTGGGTTGGTGGGGCAGCGCTCGGCGCGCAGGGGCTGGTACAGCTTCGACATCGAGACGTCCGCCCCGAGCGAGACCAGACGCGGGTCGAGCCCCGTCGCGGTTGACGAGCTAGACGAGAGAGTCGTCGCGCGCCTGGCGGGCCTGCCGCACTGACGCGTGATGAGCTCGACGTCGGCGGCGTGCGCGTCCGCTAGGTCTGCTCGCGGGTCATCACTTCGTGCCCTCGTCGGGCTCGACTGTGATCCGCGATGGCGAGGCCAGCGGCGATCCTCTTCATGATCTCTGCTCTCTCTTCGGTTGGTCGCGCGTCACTCGGAAGGCGCGCACCATCCGGCGTGCGCGGGCCCATCCCAGCGACCTTGAGCGTGAGATCGTCGTGGGTGGTGACAGAGTTAATGACACCCGTCAGGGGCGCCCGTAACGAGGCCCCATTCCAACGTCATCGCTCCGAGACTGTGGGAAGTTCCAACGCGCTACTCGGCAATCTGGAAAATTAGAGGGGCGGCCCCACGCCCCTGCTGTTTCCGGCGCCGCAGGGCGGCGTCCTGAGCCTCGACAACTGGCGCCGCCGGGAGTTGTCGCTGGCCGTCGACGCGGTCGGGGTCGCGCGCCCGGCGCGGCCGTACGACATGCGCTCGACGTACGCGTCGAAGTCGATCGCCGCCGGGGTCGGCTCGGACGAGCTCGCGGGGTGATGGGCACGAGCGTGGCGATGATCGAGGAGCACGACGGGATCCTGCTCGGCGGCGCGGTCGCCGCAATCGCCGTCCGCCAGGACGCGTGGGACGCCGCCCAGGACGCCGAGGAGGCCGCGGGGCGTGGGGTCGCGGTACCGTGGTGCCGCATGGGCCGGACGTTCCACTCGATCGACCCGCGCACCGGCGAGCAGGGGCCGGCGTTCACGGAGGCGGAGCCCGCCGACGTCCACGCGGCCGTGGCGGCCGCGGCGGCCGCCTTCATCGCCATGCGCGACCGCGGCGCCCGCGCGACCGCGCTGCGCGGCGCCGCCGCCGGCCTGCGCGGTGCCGGCGACGAGATCGTCGCGGTCTGCGAGGCCGAGACGGGGCTGCCAGAGGTGCGCCTGCGCTCCGAGCTCGAGCGCACCGCCGGCCAGCTCGAGGCGTTCGCCGCCCTGATCGAGGACGGCGGCTACGTCGACGCGATCATCGACCTGCCGGACCCCGACGCGGTCCCGATCCCCCGCCCCGACGTCCGCCGCATGCTCGTGCCGATCGGCCCGGTGGCGGTGTTCGGCGCGTCGAACTTCCCGCTCGCGTTCTCGACCGCCGGCGGCGACACCGCCTCGGCGCTCGCCGCGGGCTGCCCGGTCGTCGTCAAGGGCCATCCGTCGCACCCCGGCACGAGCGAGGTCGTCGCCCGCGAGGTGCGCGCCGCCGTCGCGGCGGCCGGGCTGCCGGAGGGGACGTTCGCGCTGCTGCAGTCGGCCGGTCCCGAGGTCGGGGAGACGCTCGTCGACGAGCCCGCGATCGCCGCCGTGGGCTTCACGGGCTCGCTGGCCGGCGGCCGCGCGCTGTTCGACCGCGCCGCCGCCCGCCCGGTCCCGATCCCCGTGTTCGCGGAGATGGGCAGCGTCAACCCGATCGTGATCACCGACGCCGCGCTCGCGGCGCGCGCCCCCGCGATCGCCGACGGCCTGACCGCCTCGGTGTCGAACTTCGGCGGGCAGCTGTGCACGAAGCCCGGCGTGGTCTTCGTGCCCGACGGCGCGGCGGGCGACGCGTTCGCCGCCGACGTCGCGTCGCGGCTCGCGGCGGTCGAGCCCGCCGTGCTGCTCAACCAGCGCGTCCGCGACGCGCTGGAGTCGAGCGTGGAGGACCTCGCCGCCCGCCCGGAGGTCGAGGCGCTCGGCGCGCCGGAGGAGCGCGGGGCGCTTCCCGGCTTTCGCCACCAGCCCGCCGCCTTCACGACCTCCGCCGAGGCCGTCGCGGCGGCGCCGGAGCTGCTCGACGAGCGCTTCGGCCCGGTGGTCCTGCTGCTGCGCTACGGCTCCGACGAGGATCTCGCGGCGGCACTCGGCCACGTCGAGGGCCAGCTCACCGCGTCGGTGCACGCCGAGGCCGGCGACGAGGAGCGCGTGCGCGCGCTGCTCGACCTGCTCGCCGAGCGGGCCGGCCGCCTCGTGTTCGACGGCTTCCCTACCGGCGTGGCGGTCACGCACGGGATGACCCACGGCGGCCCGTTCCCGGCGACCACCGCCCCCGGCACGACGTCGGTCGGCATGACCGCGATCGCCCGGTTCCTGCGCCCCGTCGCCTACCAGAACGCGCCCGCCGCGCTCCTGCCGCCCGAGCTCCAGGACGACAACCCGCTCGGCATCTGGCGCCGGGTCGACGGCGAGCTCACGCGGGACGCCGTCGCGGCCGCCACTTGATCGGCGGCCACCACGACCACGAGCACGAGGTGCCCGGGTCCGGCCGCGCGCTGACGGGCATGGCGGTCTCGGCGACGCTGCACTGCCTCACCGGGTGCGCGATCGGCGAGGTCGCCGGCGTGGCCATCGGCACGGCGCTGGGCCTGCCGAACAGCACCACGATCGTCCTGGCGATCGTGCTGGCGTTCCTGTTCGGCTACGGCCTCACGAGCCTCCCGCTGCTGCGCGCGGGCCTCGCGCTCGGCGCCGTGATCCCGATCGCGCTGGCCTCGGACACGCTGTCGATCGCCGTGATGGAGATCGTCGACAACGCGATCCTGCTCGTGATCCCCGGGGCGATGGACGCGGGGCTCGGGACGCTGCTGTTCTGGGGCAGCCTCTCGTTCGCGCTCTTCGTAGCGGGCGTGATCGCCGTGCCGGTCAACCGCTGGCTGATCGCCCGCGGCAAGGGCCATGCGGTCGTGCACCAGACCGGCGTGCACGGCGGGCCGTCGCCGAAGGTCGTCGGGGCGATCGCAGTCGTGGCCGCCGTGTTCGGCGCAAGCGTGCTCGTGGCCGAGGCGCTCGACTCGGACCCCGCCGCGGAGCAGCCCGCGCCCGCCTCGCACACCGACTAGACAGCCGCGCGCGCCGACCGCAGCGACGCCAGTGGCGGGCGCTCCTCCACCGCGACGCTGCGCACCTCGAGGCGCTCGTCGTAGGGCAGCGCGAGCGGCCCGGGCGCGGCGGCGTCGAGCACGGCCGGGTCGAGCACCCGCGACGAGGCCGCGACGAGCACGGCGTAGGCCATCGCGCTCAGCTCGCGCAGGGGCTGGTGGCGGTTCTGCCGCGAACCGAGCCACACCTGCGCCAGCGCGTCCACGCCCACCGTCGCGCGCCGCGTCGATCAGCATCGCGATCTCGACCCCGTAGCCGACCGGGAACGGCAGCGCCTCGAGCAGGCCGCGGCGCGCGGCGATCTCCCCCGCCAGCGGCTGCGCGAACCCCGCCAGCTCCGGGACGTGGAGGTTCAGGAACGGACGGGCGAGCAGCTCGGTCACGCGCCCGCCGCCGTGCGGGACGAGGGCGTTCCCGGCGCGGAACGGCCGCGCGAACGCCGCCTTGACCAGCGCCACCCCCGGATCGGTGAGCAGCGGCCCGAGCAGCCCGGCGACGAAGCCCGGATCGAAGTCCTCGGTGTCGGTGTCGAGGAAGACGACGATGTCGCCGCTCGTCGCGCTCAGCCCGCGCCACATCGCGTCGCCCTTGCCCCGCGCGGGCCCGTGCTCGCGCAGCAGCGCGTCCTCCTGCACCACCCGCGCGCCGCGCGCGGCGGCCACCTCCGCGGTCCCGTCGGCCGAGGCGGCGTCGACGACCACCACCTCGTCGAGCAGCCCCGCCGCCCGCAGCGGCGCGAGGCCGTCGAGCACCGCGCCGAGGGTGCCCGCCACCTCGCGCGCGGGCAGGATGGCGCTGACCGTGGCCGCCTTCGCCGCCAGCAGGTCCTCGAGCGCGAAGTCGTCGCGGCGGTAGGAGCGCCGGCTCAGCCACGAGCTCAGCGCAAGGTCGCGGGCGAGGCCGCGCGGCGCGCGCCCGTCGAGCCGCGCCGAGGTCGTCGCGCGCACGCCGAGCGGCCGCGCGACCGCCACGCCGTGGCGCGCCAGCGACCGCTCCAGCGCCTCGTCCTCCAGCGCGGCGCGCGGTTCGAGCCCGCCCACCCGGTCGTACGTGGCCGCCGTGACCGCCAGCGAGCCGCCGCTGAACTGCCAGTGCTCGCCGAGCGCGCCGTCCGGCCCCGCCAGCACGCGGTCGTGACGGGCGCGGGCGAGCCGCGCGCGCTCCTCGAGCACACCGGGGGGCAGCGCGAGCCGCCCGGCGGCGTCGAGCTCGATCCGCCCGCCGATCGCCTCCGCGCCTTCGTCCGCCGCTCGCAGCATGGCGGCCAGCCAGTCCCCGGCCACGCGCGTGTCGGCGTCGGTCGAGCACACGAGCCCGTCAGGTCGCCCGACCGCGAGCAGCCGCGCGGAGGCGAGGTCCATGCCCGTCTTGCGCGCGTGGCCCGCGCCGGCGCCGGCCGTGGTGAGCACCTGCAGCCGCAGCGCGGGATGGCGCGCCGCGGCCTCCGCGGCGCGCTCGCCGGTGGCGTCGCGACAGCCGTCGAGCACGAGGACGACCTCGTAGGCGTCCGCGGCGACGCCGGACTGCGCGGCCAGCGCGTCGAGGCAGGCCCCGATCAGCTCGGCCTCGTCGCGGGCGGGCACGACGACGGAGGCCCGCAGGCCGGGCTCGGGAGCCGACACCGTGGCGGCGATCACGGCAGCGGTGCCCCCGCCTCCACCAGCTCGCGGCCGCGCTCGTAGTCCTCGTCGCGGTCGTGCGCGAGGACCCCGACGACCACGCCGTCGGCGCCGTACCACACGGTGAAGGCGCCGTCGCCGTGCTCGACGAAGCGCGCGGTGTCGAACCCGTCGCCCCACGCCACGTGCTTGAGCGTGTGCCGGCCGATGGTCGACCAGAAGCCGGGGGCGGTGCGCCACTCCGCGTCCGCGCCGGCCAGCGCGCGCCCGGCCACCGCGCCGTGGTTGAGCGCCTCGCCCCAGTGCTCGACGTGCAGGCGGCGCCCCGCCGCCGCGTTGAACGCGAGCGCGACGTCGCCGACCGCGTACACGCCCGCGACCGCCGTACGCAGCATCGCGTCGACCACGACCCGCCCGTCGTCGAGCGCCAGGCCGGCCGTCTCGGCGAGCGCCGTGTTCGGCTGGATGCCCGCGCCGCACGCGACGACGTCCGCGGCCACCGGCGCGTACCCGGCGACGTGCACGCGCCGGCCGCCGTCCGCCCGCTCGATCGCCTCGATCTCTGCGCCGGTGACGAGCGTGACGCCGAGCGCGCGCAGCCAGCCCGCGATGCACGCGGCCGCCTCGGCGCCCAGCCGCGCCTCCTGCGGCGCGCGCTCCATCGTCACGAGCGTCACCTCCGCACCCCGCATGGCCAGCGAGGCGGCGGCCTCGCATCCGATGAAGCCCGAGCCCACGACAGCCACCCGCGTCCCCGCGCCCGTCCGCTCGCGCAGGCGCTCGGCGTCCTCGATCCGGCGGATCAGCTGCACGTCGTCGCCGCCCGGAACCGGCAGCCGCGCCGGCTCGGCGCCGGTGGCCAGCACGCAGGCGTCGAACGCCAGCGCGCGGCCGTCGGCCAGCGTCAGCGCCCGGCGACCGGGATCGAGCTCGGTGGCCGGCACGCCGAGGACCAGGTCGATCCGCCGCTCGGCGTACCACTCGCGGGTCTCCAGCGGCAGCTCGCCGGGACCCGACTCGCCGCGCAGGAACTCCTTGGTGAGCGGCGGGCGCTGGTAGGGCGCGTGCGGCTCGGCGCCGACCAGCACGACCTCGCCCTCCCCGCCGGCTTCGCGGTACGCGCGGGCGGTGGCGAGGCCGGCGGGCCCGCCGCCGGCGATGACGATCCGCCGGCTCACCGCGGGACGTCCCAGCGGTCGAGCCGGTACTCGCGCGCGGTGCGCGACAGCGCGTGGTCCAGCCGGCCGAGGCGCTCGGCGAGCAGGTCGTGGACCTCGTCGCCGAGCAGCGGGTACGTCCGCGTCTCGGGACGCCAGTGGACGGCGAGCAGGCTGCCGCCGGGGGCCAGCGCGGCGATCATGGGCGGGAGCGCCGCCAGCAGCAGGTCGCGGCTCCAGTAGTAGAGGACCTCCGAGCAGACGATCAGGTCGAAGGGTCCCGCCGGCAGCTCCTCCGGCAGCGTGCGGCGCTCGACGCGGACGTGCGGAGCCCCGGCGAGCCGGGCGCGGGCGCGCTCGACGGCGCGCACGGAGACGTCGACCGCCTCCAGCGCGTCGCAGCGCGCGGCCAGCAGCTCGGTCAGCACCCCGATCGAGCAGCCGGCTTCGAACGCGCGGCCGTAGCGCCGGTCGCCGAGCGCCTCCACGGTGGCCGCGTACTTCGCGGCCTCGTACGCGCTCGTCTCGAAGTCCCACGGGTCCTCGCGCTCCGTGTAGAGCGCCTCGAAGTAGTCGCGCTCGAGCCGGGCGCTCACCCGCCGCGCTCCCGGAGGACGGCTCGCCCGGCGCGCGCCACGAGCGGGTCGAGGCGATGCTGGAGCACGAAGGTCTCGAGGTCGCGGCGGGCGCGGTCGAGCGCGCCGCCCGTCGCGAACGGCCGCGAGCCGCAGGCGCGCGCCGCCTCGTCGAGGATCGACCGCCCGGCGCCCGCCACCGCCTCGCGCAGGTGCACCGAGCGGGTGACCACCGGCGCGGCGGGGTCGGCCTCGACGGCCGCGGCCGCGCTGTCGAGCCAGGCGTCGATCGTCGCCTGGTGGCCGCGCAGGCGCCCCGCCGCCAGCGCGGCGAGGTCGTCTGGCTCGCCGCGGGCGGCGAGCAGGTCGAGCGCGGCCTCGACCGCCGCGTCGGCGATGCCCGCCCACGTGGCGGCGGTGCGGATGGCGTCGAGCCCGAACCAGGGGTCGCGGGACAGCTCGCCGGGCGCGCCCAGGACCGCGAGCACGCGCGCGCCCGAGAACACGACGCGGTGGCTCTCGGAGGCGCGCATGCCCGCCGCACGGAACCACGTGCGATCGATCGTCACATCCGCGCCCAGGTCGGCGTAGACGAGCAGCGGCGGCCCCTGCTCCGCGCCGCGCGCGAGCACGAGCGCACGCTGCACTCCGCCGGCGCCGGAGCAGAACGTCTTGACGCCCTCGAGCACGGGGCCGCCCGACGCGGGGACCACGCGCGCCGGCGGGCCCTCGCCCGGCCCCGGATCGGCGCCCCACACCCCCAGGCGCAGCCGGCCCTCCGCCACCGCCGTCAGCTCGTCGGAGCGAAGCGGCTCCTCCGCCACCGCGGCGAGCCGGTCGACCGCGTTGAGATGGCCGTCGAGGATGCGCCCGACGGAGGCGTCCGCGCGCGCCACCGCGCGGACCAGCGCCCACTCGCCGGCCCGGCCGGGCGGACGCCCGCCCACGGTGGCGGCGGGCACGCCGGCCGCCTCGAGCGCCGCGAATGCCGCGTGCGGGAACGCGGGCCGCGCGTCCAGCGCCGCGGCCCCCGCGGCGACCCGCGCGAGCGCCTCGGCGAGGGACAGCGCCGGTGCGGTCACGGCGTGCACGGCGCCTCCAGGAGGCCCGGCTCGAGCCCCCGCTCCCGCAGGTGGGCGACGAGCCGCGGGATGAGCCGTACGGTCTCGGCGCAGCCGTCGCGCCGCGCGCCGGGGCCGAGGCCGTCGTGCATCAGCACCACCCCGCCGGGCTCGAGGTCCGCGGCGACGGCGGCGAGCATCGCCTCGGCCGGGTCGCCGCGCCAGTCGTGCGTGTCGGCGGTCCAGCCCACCAGCTCGAGACCGTGCGCGGCGGCGACCTCGGCCGTCCAGGGCGCGCGCACGCCCCACGGCGTCCGCCAGCGGCGCGGCCGCACGTCGTGCTCGGCGAGTACCTCGAGCGCCGCGCGCGTGTCCGTATCGATCGCCTCCCGGCCGGCCTCCGTGTGGCGCACGTGCTCGCCGCAGTGCAGCTCCACGTCGTGCCCCTCGATGCGGATCGCGGCCAGCGCGTAGGGGTGGCGCACGACGCGGGAGGCCATCACGAAGAAGGTCGCCCGCGCCCCGGCGCGCGCGAGCGCGCGCAGGATCCGCAGGGTCCAGTCGGGGTCGGGCCCGTCGTCGAAGGTGAGCGCCACGGTCCGCATCGCGACCGTGTACTTCCTCGCGCCGCCGCCGTTCAAGCGCGATCGGTCAGTGAGCTGGCGCACCGACGGGGACGACCCGCCCGCCCCGCGCGGGCGTGAGCGTCACGCCGCGGCGGCGCATGCGTTCCCCGGCGGGCCGCTCGGGCCGCAGCTCCACCCCCTCCGCGACCGCCCGCAGGACCTCCTTGAGCTCCATCGTCGCGAACGCCGCGCCGAGGCAGCGCCGGGTGCCGCCGCCGAACGGCAGCCACGCGTAGGGCGCGGGGGCGCCGTCGAGGAAGCGCTCGGGGCGGAAGGCGGTCGGGTCGGCCCACAGCTCGGGCCGGCGGTGCGTGAGGTAGGGGCACGGCGTCACGTTCACGCCCGCCGGGAGCGTGTAGCCGTGCAGCTCGAACGGCGCCGTGGTGGTGCGCGGCGTGACGGACAGCACGGGCCGGACGCGCAGCACCTCCTTGACCACCGCGTCGAGGTAGGCGTCGTCGCCGTCGCGCACCCGCGCGAGCGCGCCGGGATGGCGGGCGAGGCGCTCGAGCGCCCACGCGAGCGAGCCCGCGGTGGTCTCGTGGCCGGCGGCGAGCAGCGTCGCGAGCTGGTCGCGCAGCTCGCGCTCGCCCGCCCCCGCGGCGATCAGCTCGTCGACCACCGCGGCGTCGCCCGGCGTCCGCCTCCGGACGAGCGCGAACAGCAGCTCGTCGAGCCGCGCGACGGCGCGCCGGAAGCGCCGCCACGGCGGCGACTCGCGCGAGGTCAGCGCCATCGCGACCATGCGCGGCATCGACGTGGTGAGGTCGAGCGCGGCGCGGACGGCGGCGCGCAGCTGCTCGTCGCGCGTGCCGAAGATCACGCGCATGATCACCTCGAGCGTCAGCGCCTGCATCCGCGGCAGGGCGGTGACCGGCGCGCCGCGCGGCCAGCGGGCGACCTCGGCCCGGGCCAGCGCCGAGACCGTCTCCCGGTGGAGGCGCATCCGCTCCCCGTGCAACGCGGGCAGCACGAGCCGCCGCTGGCGCAGGTGCTCATCGCCGTCGAGCAGGAGGATCGAGCTCGAGCCGGCGAACGGCTCGACCACGCCGGACGCCGCGCCGCCCCGCAGCGCGCCGGGCGGTGCGGAGTAGACGCGGCGGATCGTCTCCGGATCGCTGACCACCACGAGCGGTGCCTGCGCCCACAGCGTGCGCAGCGTGAACGGCTCGCCGAAGCGCGCCGCCGTGCGCCGCAGCAGGTCCGTCGGCCGGATGATCCACTCGACCGTCTGCAGCGCCGCCGGCTCGCGGGGCCCGGGCGGGAGGCCGTCCATGACCCCAGCCTACGGACGCGCTATCGCCGCGAGATCAGGAAGAAGTAGATGAGCTGGCCGAGCGCGGCGACGAAGCCCGCGACATAGGTCAGCGCCGCGGCGCTGAGGACCTTGCGCGCGCCGCTGAGCTCGTCCGGGGCGAGCATGCCGCCCTCGCGCAGGGCGACCAGCGCGCGGCGCGAGGCGTCGAACTCCACCGGGAGGGTCACGAGCTGGAAGAGCACGATCGCGGCGAACAGGATCAGGCCGATGTTCACGAGCCCGGTCGAGTTCATGATGAGCCCGAGGACCACGGGCAGGAACCACAGCGACTGGCCGACCGTGGCGGCGGGCACGAGCGTCTGACGCACCCGCATCGGCCACCAGTGGCGCGCGTCCTGGATCGCGTGGCCGGCCTCGTGGGCGGCCACGCCGACGGCCGCCACGGTGGCCGCCTGACCGACGTCCTGGGACAGGTTCAGGGTCTTGTTGCGCGGGTCGTAGTGGTCGCTCAGGCGGCCGGCGACCGGCTTGATCGTGAGGTTGGGCAGCCCCGAGGAGCGCAGGACCTCGGCGGCGGCCTGCGCGCCCGTCATCCCGTTGCGCGGGACCACCTTGCTGTAGCGCTTGAAGGTGGTCGACACCTTGAACTGCGCCCACAGGCCGAAGAGCAGCGGGATGCCCGCGAGGATGATGAAGAGGCCGATCTCAGACATGTGCCGCTCGACTGTAGATCGCCTGCCTAAGCGCGGCCCAAAGGGCCTCAGGGCGTCGGCGAGGGGGTCCGGAAGGGGGTCGGGGTCGGCGTGGGCGTCGGGGTCTCGGTGGGCGCCGGCGTGGGCGACGGCGCCTCCCCGGCCCGGCGCTCGAGCTCCTGCTGCATGCGCCGCTCGAAGTCGTCGAGGCTGCGGTCGAAGTCCCGCTGCGCGCCCTCGATCTGCTCGTCGACGCGGTCCTCGATCCGGTCGCCGGCGGACACGAGCATGAAGTACACGCCGCCGAGGATCACGGCCGCGAAGACGAGGAGCATCGCCGCGATGGCCGGCAGCGTCCGCCGCCGGTAGCGCCGCCGGCAGTACGGGCAGCGCCGCTCGGTGGCGTACGCGACGCGCGCGCAGTGCGGGCACACGCGCTGCGGCGGTGGCGCGCCCCGCGCGGTCTCCCCCGTGTGGCCGGCCGTCATCCCGGCAGCCTAGATGGTTGATTTCGCGGCCGCGCGGTCGACTGGTGGATGCCCCGTGGATGCCGGGCGCCGCCCGCACGAGGGGAACAGTGCTGGACGGTGGCGCCACGCCACGCGCGGAACGACGTCGACGCTCGGGCGCGGGCGACCACGCGGAGCAGGGGGCCCCTCGGGCGGGTGGCGATCCGGCGCCGCGGGGCGCCGCCAGGCGCCCGTGGGGTCGCGGAATCAGCCATCTAGCCCCGGGGGCGGCCGAAGCGGTCCGCTCCGGCGCGCGGGTGCAGGCGGTGCACGGTGACCGCGGGGAGCACCGGGTCGGTGGTCGACCGGCGGGTCCAGTCGGCGTCGATCGCCGCGAGGAACGCCGCCGTGGGAGGGCGGTCGGGATCGGCGAGCCAGACCTCGCCCGCCGGCCCGGTCAGGCGCGGGAGCAGGTCGGCGAGCAGCTCGGCGTTGCGGCGCTCGTAGAGGACGTCGGACGCCAGCACGAGGTCCCACGGCGCGCGCGCGAGCAACGGCTCCGGCTCGCTCCAGCCGCACACGAGCGTCTCGACTGCCGCGCCCGCGCGCGCGGCGTTCTCGCGCGTGAAGGCGAGCGCGCCGGGCGACCAGTCGGTCGCGAGGACCCGTCCGCCGGCCAGCGCGGCGGCGATGCTCGGCAGCCCCAGCCCGCAGCCGAGCTCGAGCGTACGCGCCCCGCGCAGCGCCCGGCCGGCCACCGCCCGGGCCAGCGCGACCCCGCTCGGCCACAGCTCCGCCCAGTAGGGCAGGAACTCCTCGCGCTCGAAGGCCTCCTCGTCGAGCAGCGCCTCGCTGTCGCGCGGGCGCAGCACCGCGAGGTCGCGGTCGCCCAGCAGCACGATCTCCTCGACGACGTCGCCCAGCACCTCCGGCCCAGCCTACGCGGCCGGGCCTGGAGGGCTAGCGGGCGCCGAGGCGCATCTCCGCGTTGATCCGGCGCTGCACCGACGCCACCGCGCGGAACGCCTCCTTCAGCGTCGCGCGCGTGAGCGGGCTCAGGGTGCGCGGGTCGAGGAAGTCGTCGGGGCGCTCGCCCGCCTTCAGCTGCGCGACCTGGTGGGCCAGGCGCAACCCGAAGATCAGCTCGAAGGCCTCCTCGAGCGTCCGGGCGTCCCCGGCGGAGAGCGTGCCCGCGTCGGCGGCGGCGCGCAGTCGCGCGGGCGTCGAGGCGCTCGTCACGCCCGCCGCCATGCCCGCCCAGCGGGCGAGGTCGACGATCGGGATCAGCCCGCCGTGCTTGAGGTCGAGCCGGCCGCGATGGGCCCCGGAGTCCTCGACCACCAGGCCACGCAGGAAGCCGGTGGGCGGGCGGTAGGAGAGCGCGAAGCGCGCCAGCAGCCGCAGCAGCTCAGGATGGCGCCGGGCGTCGCGGAAGGCCTCGGGCACCGGCGGACCGGTGTGGATCCCCCACACCGCGCGCCCGTCGACGATCAGCGAGACGAGGATCAGCGCCTTCTCCTGGGTGGGGTTCTCGAGCCACGAGCGCGCCGCGCCCTCCCAGGCGTCGTAGGAGCGCGCGAACAGCGGCTTGGACGCCAGCGCCCCCTTCGGGTCGGCAGGCAGGCCGCAACGCTCGAGGCCGGCGACGACCCGCTCGGCGATCGCCCGCAGCGCCGGGCCGGCGTCCGGATCGTCGCCGTACCAGACCAGCGCGCTGTCGATGTCCGAAGAGGGGGCCGCCTCGCGGCGCGCGACGCTGCCGAGGGCCAGCCACGCGAACGGGACCGCCGGCGCCCCCAACTCGGCCACGGTCAGCTCGAGCAGGCGGCGCACGAGCGCGTCGGCGACCACGGCGTGGATCGCGGCCACGTCAGAGGCGGCCACGCGCGCGTCGTGCAGGGCGACCACGGTGGGCATCAGTCCCGCGGCGGCCTCCGTGACCTCCTCGACGGTCCTCGCGCGCGCGATCGCCGCCCGCAGGTGGAACGAGCTGCGCGTGCCCACCGCCACCAGGTCGCCGTCCTCGACCACGCCGATCACCTCACCGGTGGGCGCGACCACCGGCAGATGCCGGATGCACCGGTCGAGCATGTCGAGCAGCACCTCGCCGCCCACGCGGTCGGCGGCGACGGTGTAGGCGGGTGAGCTCATCGCGGCCGAGATGGGCGCGCCGGCGTCGAGGCCGCTCGCGACGACCCGCGAACGCAGGTCGCGGTCGGTCACGATCCCGAGCGCGCCGCCGTCGCCGGAGGAGACCACGACCGACGTCGCTCCGGCGTCCGTCATCTGCTGCGCGGCGTCCCGGATCGACGTCTCCGGGGTGCAGAGGACGAGCGGGGAGCGCAGCAGCTCGGCGACCGGCCGCTGGGCGGGGTTGAGCGCCGGCTCGGCGCCGCCGGCCTCTTCCACCATCTCGAGCAGCGAGCGCGCGACGTAGCGCAGACCGGCCGGGCGACCGAGCATGGGCCGAGCCACGTCGGCGGGGATCCGGTAGCACTCCGCGTCCTCGTCGGCGCGCGCCGCGAACCCGGTGGGCAGTCCGGAGAGCATCGAGGAGTGCCCGAACAGCTCGCCGGGGCCGAGCAGGTCCAGCACGCGGCCGTGGAGGACGATCGCCACCGCGCCGCTGCGGACGACCCACACGTGATCGACCGGCCCGGCGCCCTGGGAGAAGATCTGCGCGCCGGCCGGGAAGCGCTCGAGCTCGGCCGCCGCCGCGAGCCGCCCGAGCTCGGCCGGCTCGAGCGCGTCGAACGGCGGATGGGCGCCGAGGAAGTCCGCGATCTCCTGGATGCTGCCCGCCCTTCTGATGTGTCAGTGCACCGGACCTTGCGGCTCGTCGGGGCGGCGGGCCGGCACGCCGCCCCGGTCGCCGGCGGGCCACTGCCTATCCGAGCGCAACTCATATATCAACTGGCCGGATCGGCGTCCTCGGGATGACCTCGCGGGACGTCGTGGAGTGCGCGAGTCCGCCCGAGACGGCCGTCGCGGGTCGCGTCGCTGACGTGGCTCGGGGCATCGGCCGTCGGATCCGCGACCCACATTCGAGGAGATATATCAATGGCTTGACATACGCATGTGGGGTCTCAGATACTCGCCGGTGGTCGACTGACCACATAAGCGCCTGAAGGGAAACGGGGGTTCGGAGGAATGAGCACTGCGGCTGAGAGAAGCGCGACGGCCGACGACGACGAACTCGCCGAATTCGGCTACAAGCAGGAGCTCGACCGGTCGCTGGGGGCCTTCGCCACCTTCGCGGCGGGGATCAGCTACATCTCGATCCTCACCGGGACGTTCCAGCTCTTCTACTTCGGCTTCGCGTTCGGCGGTCCGGCCTACTGGTGGTCCTGGCCGATGGTCTTCGCCGGGCAGCTGATGGTCGCGCTGTGCTTCGCCGAGCTGGCCGCCAAGTTCCCGGTCGCGGGCTCGATCTACAACTGGTCGAAGCGGCTGAGCAGCCCGCACGTGGCGTGGCTCGCGGGCTGGATGATGCTCACCGCGTCGATCGTCACGATCTCGGCGGTGGCGCTCGCCTACCAGATCACGCTGCCGCAGATCTCCGACTTCTTCCAGTTCTACGGCGACGGGAGCGGCAAGTACGACTTCGCCGTCAACGCGGTGATCCTCGGCACGGCGCTGATCATCTTCACCACGATCATCAACGCCATCGGCGTCAAGCTGATGTCGCGCATCAACAGCACCGGGGTGTTCATCGAGCTGGTCGCGGCGATCCTGCTGATCATCGCGCTGGCGGTGAACATCACGCGCGGGCCCGACGTCGTCATGGAGACCCAGGGCCGCGGCGCGGACTGGGACCTCGGCTACCTCGGCGCGTTCCTCGCCGCCTCGCTGGCCTCCGCCTACGTCATGTACGGCTTCGACACCGCCAGCTCGCTCGGCGAGGAGTCGCTGAACCCCCGCAAGAACGCGCCACGGGCGATCCTCCGGGCACTCATCGCGTCGTTCTTCATCGGCGGCCTGATCCTGCTGTTCGCGCTGATGTCGGTGCCCGACATCACCGCCGAGCAGATCAGCACCGGCGGCCTGCAGTACATCATCCTCGCGGTCCTCGGCAACACCATCGGCGACATCTTCCTGTGGAGCGTGGTGATCGCCATCACGGTCTGCTGCCTGGCGGTGCACACCGCCGCGATCCGGATGATGTTCGCGATGGCGCGCGACAACAACCTGCCGGCCGGGGATCACCTCGCGCGCGTGCACCCCAAGACGAAGACGCCGATCATCCCCGCGGTCCTGATCGGCTTCATCGCGATCCTGATCCTCGTCGTGAACATCCGCCAGCCGCAGATCTTCACGGTGATCACGAGCATCGGGATCATCATGATCTACATCGCCTACCTCCTCGTGACGGGGCCCATGCTCCTCGCGCGGATGCGCGGCGCGTGGCCGCCCGCGGACGCGCCGCCCGGCTACTTCTCGCTCGGGCGCTGGGGGATGGTGGTCAACTTCCTGGCCGTCACGTGGGGCCTGTTCATGGCGATCAACCTGGCCTGGCCGCGCGCGTCGGTGTACAACGCCACCGAGCCGTTCCACTGGTACCTGAAGTGGGGTGCCGTGCTGTTCGTCGGCGTCGTGATGCTCGGCGGCTTCGCCTACTACTGGTTCGTCCAGCGCCACAAGACCGGGACCCTGGAGAGCCACGCCTCGGTCGCGGTGGCGCCACCCCCGGTGATCGCGGGCGGGGCACCGGAGGCCGGTCCGAGCGACCCGAGAGGAGCCTGAGGTGGAGGAGTTCGACTACGTCATCGCCGGCGGCGGCACGGCCGCCTGCGCCCTGGCCGCACGGCTCAGCGAGGACTCGTCCGTCACCGTCTGCCTCCTCGAGGCGGGGCCGTCGGACGTCGACGACCCCGCGATCCTGCGGCTCGAGGACTGGATGTTCCTGCTCGACTCGGGCTACGACTGGGACTACCTGGTCGAGCCCCAGGAGAAGGGCAACAGCTTCCTGCGCCACGCGCGGGCGAGGGTCCTGGGCGGCTGTTCGTCGCACAACTCGTGCATCGCGTTCTGGACGCCGCGCGAGGACCTCGACGAGTGGGCCGCGATGGGCTGCGAGGGCTGGAGCGCCGACGAGACCTGGCCGCTGATCAAGCGGCTCGAGACCAACGACGGGCCCGGCGACCACCACGGCCGCTCGGGTCCCGTGAACATCCGCACCGTCCCGCCCGACGACCCGTGCGGCGTGGCGGTGCTCGAGGCCGCCGAGCAGGCCGGCCTGCCGACCGTGCGCTTCAACGAGGGCGAGACGGTGACCCAGGGCGCCGGCTGGTTCCAGATCAACTCGAGCGCGGACAACACCCGCATGTCGTCCTCGCACGCGTACCTGCACCCGATCCTCGGCTCGCGGCCCAACCTCGAGATCCGCACGGACGCGTGGTGCAAGCGCGTCCTGCTCGACGACGAGAAGCGCGCGACCGGCGTCGAGTACCTCACGGGCGACCTGTTCACCACGACCTCCGTCCGCGCGCGCCGCGAGGTCATCGTCTCCTGCGGCGCGATCGACACGCCCAAGCTGCTGATGCTCTCCGGCATCGGCCCGGCGGACCAGCTCGGCGAGTTCGGCGTCGACGTCGTGGTCGACAGCCCGGGCGTCGGCGAGAACCTCGACGACCACGTCGAGGGGATCGTGATGTGGGAGGCCGCCAAGCCGATGGTCACCCGCTCGACGCAGTGGTGGGAGATCGGCGTGTTCTCCGCCTCCTCGCCCGACCTCGACCGGCCCGACCTGATGATGCACTACGGCTCGGTGCCCTTCGACATGAACACCGTGCGCTGGGGCTACCCCACCGCGCGCAACGCGTTCTGCCTGACGCCGAACGTCACGCGCGGGCGCTCGCGCGGCACGGTCCGCCTGCGCTCGCGGGACTTCCGCGACCGCGCCCGGGTCGACCCGCGGTACTTCACCGACCCGGACGGTCACGACGAGCAGGTGATGCTCTACGGGGTCAAGCTGGCCCGCAAGATCGCCGCACAGTCGGCGCTGTCGGACTGGGTGGAGCGCGAGCTCGCGCCCGGGCCCGACGTCCGCGACGACGACGAGCTCATCGACTACATCCACAAGACGCACAACACCGTCTACCACCCGGCCTGCACGGCCCGGATGGGCGCGCCCGACGATCGCATGGCGGTCGTCGATCCCCGCCTGCGGGTGAAGGGCGTGCGCGGGCTGCGGATCGCCGACGGCTCGATCATGCCGTTCCTGCCGGCGATCAACCCCTGCATCACGACGATGATGATCGGCGAGAAGTGCGCCGACATGGTCGCCGAGGACGCACGGGCGGGCGCCGCCGAGATGGCGGGCGCGGCCGGGAGCTGACGCACGATGGCGAGCACGCAGACCTCGGCGGCCACCGAGTACGCCATGTTCGTCGACGGCGAGTGGGGGCCGGCCCGCACGGGCGAGACGGCTCCCACCACCAGCCCGGCGACCGGCGAGACCATCGGCACCGTGCCCCAGGGCGACCGCGGCGACGCCGAGCGGGCGATCGCCGCCGCGGACAAGGCGTTCGAGGGCTGGTCGCGGCTGACCGCCTTCGAGCGCGCCGCCAAGATGCACGCCGTCGGCGACGCGATCGAGCGCCGCCGCGACGAACTGGCCCGCACGTTGACCCTCGACCAGGGCAAGCCGCTGAAGGCGGAGGCCTACGACGAGGTCGGCGAGCTGCTCGAGTACTGGCGCTCGGCCGCCGAGGACGCCAAGCGGCTGACCGGGGAGCTGCCCAACTCGTTCTCGCCCGGCAAGCGGATCATGCTGGTCCGCCGCGCGCGGGGACCCGTGGGGATCATCTCGCCGTGGAACTGGCCGTACACGATGCCCGCCGAGCTGCTGGCGCCCGCGCTGGCGTGCGGCAACACCGTCGTGTGGACGCCGGCGCCCACGACCGCGGTGTCCGCCGTGGCGCTCGCCGAGTGCGTGGCCGAGGCCGACCTGCCGCCCGGCGTCTTCAACCTCGTGACCGGGCCCGGCCCGGTCGTCGGGGACGAGATCGCGCGCAATCCGGGCACGGCCGGGGTGGGGTTCATCGGCTCCACCGGGACCGGGCGCTCGGTCGCCTCCGCCGCCGCCGGCAAGGCGGCGATCATCGAGATGGGCGGCAACGGCCCGATCGTGGTGCTCGACGACGCGGATCTCGACGCCGCCGTCGAGGCGACCATCATGGCGTGCTTCCTGTGCGCCGGGCAGAGCTGCACGGCAGGCGAGCGCCTGCTGGTCCACGAGGCGGTGCGCGACGAGTTCGTCGACCGCCTCGCGCGCCGCGTGACGGAGACCGTCCTGCTCGGCGACCCGTTCGTCGACGGCACCACCATGGGGCCGCTCAACAACGAGGGCGTGGCCGTGAAGATGGACGAGCACGTCAGCGACGCCGTCAACCGGGGCGCCGAGGTGCTCACCGGAGGCGAGCGGGCCGACGGCTACCCGACCGACCTCTACTGGCAGCCGACCGTCCTCTCCGGTGTGCCGGTCGACGCGCGCGTCGCCGTGGAGGAGACCTTCGGGCCGGTGGCGCCGGTCGTGACCATCGGGTCGCTCGAGGAGGCGATCGAGCAGGCCAACGCCGGGCCCTACGGGCTGCTCGCCGCGATCTTCACCCGCGACCTCGCGAAGGGCCTGCGCTTCGCCGACGGCGTCCGGACGGGGTGGGTGAACATCAACGAGTCGTCGAACTACTGGGAGGCGCACCTGCCGTTCGGCGGGCGCGCCGGCACCGACAGCGGCCTCGGCCGCGTGGGCGGCAACCACGTGATGCAGACGTTCACCGAGTTGCAGACCGTGACGATCACCGAGTGACCCGACGCCGCCCCGGCGTAAGCTGCGCTGATGGCACCACGATGGCCTGAGTTTCCCGACGACCCCGTCGACCCCGCGATGGAGCCCCTGATCGAGGCCGGCGAGGGCGAGTCGGAGGGCTTCGAGCTCGCCGAGAACGAGCTCGTCGAGCACTCCTCCCACGGTGACGAGCACTCCACCGAGCCGATCTTCCGCGACGCCGCGGACGTCGACGAGGAGCTCTCGGACGCCGAGTACAGCGAGGCCGACGAAGAGGAGGAGCCCTGGTGAGCGACCTCCTGCGGTCAGCGCCGCTCGCGCGGCGCCGCCCGCGCTGACCCACCGCGGCCGCCCCCGTGTCTCGTCGCCGCGCCCTCCCGTGACCGCCCCCGTCCGCCGCGTGTCGCCACCGCCCGCGCTGACCGCCCGCCGGCGCGTGGAGGCCTACGCGGACCCGGTGCTGCACGGGCTCGTGGCCGCGGCGGTGGCGGCGCCGCTGGTCCCACGGCGCGGCCGCGGGCCGCTGCTCGCGGCAGTCGCGGCCGGAACGCTGATCGACATCGACCACCCGGTGGCCGCCCGCTCGCTGCGGCTCGAGGCGATGCTCTCGCTCGACTCCCGGCCTCCCAGCCACAGCGCCGTGGCGGCGCTGGCGACCGGGACGGCCGCGGCGGCCGCCGCCGGGCCCGTCTACGGGTGGGCGGCGTTCGGCGGGCTGCTCTCCCACATCCTGCGCGACGCGTCCGACGACACGGCGCCGACCCCGCTGCTGTGGCCCTGGCCGGGATCGGGCCGGTGCTCCCACGGCGTGTTCCTGGGGGTCGCGGCGGCGCTGGCCGCCGGCTCCTGGGCGGTCAGCCGCGCCGCACCAGGCCGGTGAGCCGCTCGCGGAGGGCGGGCTTGCGGCCGCCTCCGCCGAGCGGGCGGGCGACGAGGTCGCGCCGGCGCTCGCCGCGCCGGTGCGCGTGGCGGTAGTACAGCTCGCCGGCGAACAGCGTCAGCGCGATCGTCACCACGAGCTCGACCGCCCGCCGCCCCTGGAACGAGGACTCCCCGTGCTCGCGCTGGCGCATGTGGACGGGGACCTCGAGCAGGCGCAGCTTCGCGTCGGTGATGCGGACGAGCGCCTCCACCTCGGGCGCCTCGCACACGTACGGGTCGGCCAGCAGGCGCAGCGCCTTGTCGTTGACCGCGTACATCCCGCTCGTGCCGTCGCTGATCGCCTGCCCGAGCCGCAGCCGCATCAGCAGCCGCAGCAGCGACGTGCCGAACACCCGCTCCGGCGCCGGGCGGTACCGCTCGCCGTCACGCCCCGACTCCGGCAGGAAGCGCGACCCGACCGCGACGTCGCACCGGTCCTCGCGCACGAGCGCGAGCATCTTGCCCAGCTCGGCGGCGGGATGCTGACCGTCGGCGTCGAGCCGCCCGCAGAACGCGTATCCGCGCTCCGCCGCCTGCCGGTAGCCCTCGGCGATCCCGGCCCGGAGGCCCCGGTTCTCGGGGAACGAGACCACGTCCGCCCCGCCCGCGCGCGCGACATCGGCTGTGCCGTCCTTCGAGCCGTCGTCGATCACGAGGACGTCGACGCCCGGCAGGTCCCGGTGCACCTCCTCGAGCACGCCGGGGAGCGACGCCGCCTCGTTCCAGGCGGGGATGAACACGACGGTGTCGGCCATGGGGACATCATCGCGGGTCGACGGTCCGCCCGCCGGACCCGCCCGGCCGGCGCCGCGTGCGGTCCCGCCCGCCCCACGCCGGCTCGCGGCCCGACTGGCCCGCGTGGTTGTATCCGCCGCATCCCCCGCCGGCCGTCCCACCACGTGACCAGCGTCGACGTCGCCCGCCGGGCCGGCGTCTCGCAGTCGACGGTCTCGCTCGTCATGTCGGGCAAGGCGCAGGGGCGGGTCTCGAGCGAGACGGAGGCGACCGTGTGGCGGGCGGTGCGCGAGCTCGGCTACCGCCCCAACATCGCGGCGCGGGCGCTGCGCAGCGGCGCGGCCGGCGCCGTCGGCCTGATCGTTCCCGACGTGACGCACCCGTTCTTCGGCGGCGTCCTGCGCGGTGCCCAGACCGCGGCGTGGAGCGCGGGCTACGCCGTGGTGATGGTCGACATCGCCAACGACGAGCGCTGGGAGATCGCCTCCTTCGAGACCCTGCGCGCCGGCCCCGTGGACGGCTTCCTGTTCTTCGCCGTCGACCCGCCCCGCGGCGCACGCAGCCGCTCCGCCCAGCCCGCGGTCGTGATCGACTCCGACGCCCGCGGCCTCCCCGCGGTCCTCCACGACGGCGCCTCGGGGACCCGTGCGGTCGTCGAGCACCTGGTCGGCCTCGGCCACCGCCGCTTCGGCCACCTCGCCTCGATGGTGGAGAGCTGGGCCTTCCACGTCCGCCGCGACGAGCTCGGCCGCGGGCTGGAGGAGGCCGGGCTCGACCCCGGCGACGTCTGGCGCGTCCACGCCCGGCTCACCCAGGCCGACGGCCACCGGGCCGGCGTCGACCTCCTCTCCCGCGTCCCCCGCCCCACCGCGGTGTTCTGCGACGACGACCTCCTCGCCACCGGGTTCTACCTCGCGGCCCGCGAGCTCGGCCTGCGCATCCCCGCCGACGTCTCCGTCGTCGGCTTCGACGACCTCGGCTACACCGTGGCCCTCGACCCGCCCCTGACGACCGTCCGGATCGACGGCGCCGACCTCGGCGCCACCGCCTTCGCGACGCTCGCGGCCCGCATGGCCGGCCGCCGCACCCGCCGCCGGCAGGTCCGCCCGGTGGAGCTCGTCGAGCGAGGCTCGACCGCGCCGCCCGCCTCCTAGGGCCTGCCGCTCGACGCATCGCGAGTTGCGGTCCGCGCCGCCGGCGCGGCACCGGACCTCACGCCGGCCGCTGCCACGGCGTTCAACGTCCATGCAAGGCGGCGCTCTCCTCCGAGGGGCCGCGGACCGAGACCACACTCCATCAGCCCCCCGACAGGAGGTACACGCATGTCCGTCGAGGACAACAAGGCCGTCGTCGGCCGCTGGTTCACCGAATTCTGGGGCCCCGACTACAACCCGGGCGTGATCGACGAGCTCGCCGCCCCGGACATCCGCTTCGAGTACTCGATGCACGCGCCGCTGCGCGGTCGCGAGCAGGTGCGCGAGTTCGCGCGGACGTTCCGGGCCGCGTTCCCCGACCTCGGCTTCGAGGGCACCGCGGACCTGATCGCCGAGGGCGACTACGTCGTCGGCCAGTGGAAGGGCGGCGGCACCCAGACGGGCGACGCCTTCGACGACGTCCCCGTCGGCTCGCTCCCCGCCGGCACCGGCAGGCGAATGGACGTTCACCGGCATGACCGTGCTCAAGGTGCAGGACGGGCTCATCACCGAGGAGATCGGGCTGGACGACGGCGTCACCGCCCTCAAGCAGCTTGGCCTCATCCCGCGGGACTGACCCGGCCCCGCGACTCCGGCGCGCCCTCGTCAGCAGCCGCCACGAGCTAGCGATCGCGTTCTGCCTCGCTGAGGCGGCCCAGCTGCGTCTGGGTCGCCTCGCTGTCCGGGACTGGATCGGCGTGCCGGTGGACCACTCTCCACTCGCCGTCTTCGCGCCGGAAGACGGTCGTCACGCGCAGCTCGTACGCCTGGGCCGGGGCGTCGCCGACGAGATCGCCGCCGACACCTGCCGCGAGCACCTCCTACTCGAACGACTCGCAGTTCGAGAACCGCGAGGCGACCGAGTCGAAGACCGGTGCGATCTCACGCCAACCCGTCTTGATCTGCAGCGCGCCGAACAGCGTCACGGGCTCGTCGTGGGACCAGAGCGCGATGCGCGGCGCGGCGTCGCCGTCGTGCATCGCGGTGTCGGCTGCCGTGAGAGGCGGCAGAACCGATGCCAGGAATTCGTCCACATCCGCCATCGCGATCCCCCTTCGACCGGCGGGGGGTCTCTTCCTGCGCGCCGCGCGCGACGGCAGGCGCAACCGCCGCCGGGGTGGTGGACGCGCCCGTGCCGGAGTCAGGTGACGCGATAGACCTCGTATTCGACGCGGCCCGTGCCGAGGAGCCGACCACGGGCGACGAAGAGGGACTGCATGAGCCACCGGTAGCGCGGGTCGCCGGTCTCGAAATGAAGCTGCATCCGCATGTACTGGTCGTCCCAGCCGGTTTCGCGGTCCTCCGTCGCGGCGGCCATGAACGCGTCGGTCTGCTCGACCAGGCCGCGATACCGCAGCGTCAACGCGGCCCGGTCCTCGGTGAGGAAGGCGACACGCACGTCCGGGCGCCAGAACCCGTCGCTCGACACGGTCATCCAGTCCGAGCCCGGGCCGGCCAGGCCTGCACGGATGCCATCGCCCTCGAGCGTCGCCTCCGCGACCTCCCAGATCTGTCGCCGGCGATCGTCCCCGGCGACCTCGATCGGGCCACGGGTCACGCAGCGATAGGTCATTACCGGGTCAAGCTGCATTTGCCTCGACGCCGCGGAGCGCGTCCGGCCCGCACCTCGCGCCCCGCCGGATCGCTGGTCGTCGAAAGCGCCGCGTCAGGCGGCGGTCTCGCGGTGTGGCAGCTTCCAGCCCGGCCGCGGGAAGTGGCAGGTGTAGCCGCCCGGGTAGCGCTGGAGGTAGTCCTGGTGCTCGGGCTCGGCCTCCCAGAACGGGACGGCCTCGCTGATCTCGGTCACCACCTTGCCGGGCCAGATGCCTGAGGCGTCGACGTCGGCGATCGTGTCCTCGGCGACCTGGCGCTGCTCGTCGCTCGTATAGAAGATCTCGGAGCGGTAGCTGGAGCCGATGTCGTTGCCCTGGCGGTCCTTGGTCGTCGGGTCGTGGATCTGGAAGAAGAACTCAAGGATGTCTCGGTAGGAGATCCGCTCGGGGTCGAAGACGATCTCCACTGCCTCGGCGTGACCAGGATGGTTCCCATAGGTCGGGTTGTCGTTCTCCCCACCGGTGTATCCGACCCTGGTTGAGATCACTCCGTCGCGGTGGCGCAGCAGCTCCTCGACGCCCCAGAAGCAGCCTCCCGCGAGGATGGCGGTCTCGGCGTTGTCGCTCATCGCGCTCTCCTTGTTCCGAAGCTCGGTGTCCGAGTCATTCTGACGCATTCAACGGGGCACCAATGGCGCAATCTCTATCGGGCCCGGACCATCCGCGCCGATCCGCGATCGGTGAGAGTCGCCTGACGGCACCACCGTCCTGTCCTGTGGTCGCTATGCGACCCCTACCCAGGACGACGCCTTGACAGGAGGCGGCGGGTGCACCGTTCGGTGCGGGGGTGGCGCGACGCGGGGCTCTGGCTCCGGGACGGGCGCCGGCGGAGGAGACTCAGCGCAGGCCAAGCCGCCGACTACGATCGCGCGATGGAGCGGTCCCTCGAACGGCGCGGGCCGGCGACCGGGGCCGCGTGGGAGCTTCATGACGGCGTCGTGCTCGTCGCGGCCGACGGCGAGACCCGGTTCCCCGGCGCGGCGATCGGACGTTCCGTCTCGAGGCGAACGTGCTGACCGGCGACGACGGTTGTGAGGTCGTGACCGCGGCCGCCTCGCTCGCGCCCGCCTGATGGGCAACCTCGGCGACTGGCCCGACGCGCCGGCTCTGCTCGGCCGGCGGATACGGCTGGAGCCGCTCCGTGCGGAGCACGCGCGGGAGATGGCGCCGCTGCTCGACGATCCGGATCTGCATGTCTTCATCGGCGGGCGGCCGGCCAGTCTGGCGGAACTGCAGCAGCGCTACCGACGGCAAGCCGTGGGCCGCTCCCCAGACGGCGCCCAACGGTGGCTCAACTGGATCGTGCGCCGACTCGACGACGGACGCGCGATCGGCACCGTGCAAGCCACGGTGGCCGACGAGGCGGGCGATCTCACCGCCGCGGTGGCGTGGGTCGTCGCGACCCCGTATCAGGGGCGCGGATACGCCCGCGAGGCCGCGCAAGTGATGGTGGCCTGGCTCTGGCGGTCGGGAATCGCACGCGTCGTCGCCCACATCCATCCTCGACACGAGGCGTCCGCGGCCATCGCGCGCGCGGTCGACCTGACGCCCACCGAGATCGTGGTCGGCGATGAGATCCGCTGGGAGTCGTGACGATGCGGTCGAACACGCAGACGACCCGGTCACCCGTCGATCGGCAGGGGAGCTCGGTCGTGCCCGCGCTCGCCGGGGCTGGTCGGTGGAGACTCAGTCGGCCGATGCGCGATCGGCGGCGTCCGACGTCGCCCGGCGGAGGAACGGCTCCCGATCGACGATCGCCCGGTCGATCTCGCCCGCGCCGACCGGCTCCCCCGAGTCGTCGAAGGCCTGCAGGCTGAAGGTCAGACGACCCGCTGCAGGTGCCGACGGCTCGGCGATGATGTCAACGCTGCCGCCCAACGGCGTCGCGCGGCGGTGCTTGATGCGCACCGCGGTTCCAACCGACGTCTGGCCTGCTTCGAGGAACGGGGCGGCAGCCTGGACGGTCGTCGCCTCCATCCACGTGACGAGCCGTGACGTCGCGAGCACCGGGACGTCACCGGTTCCGAGCGTTGTCGCGAGGTCGGCCTCGGTCACCTCAAACCGCACGGCACGACCCTAGCGCTCGAGAAGCCAGGGACAGGGCCGGGGTCGGGGCAGCCGCTCCCTCGAGCGGGCACTGAAGTCCAGGGGCGTCCCGTGTCGAGAACGGTCTCGGCGTCCGCCGGGCGGCATGGCGGGCACCGGAGGGATGTTCGGTTGACCGCCCTTGCGCGATCGCGGAGCGTCCTGCATCATCATACGTATGACGCTCATACGTATGACGCGGACCCGGTGGATCGTCGCGGCGGCGGTCGTGGCGCTCGGGCTCTCCTCCGTCGCCTACGCGGCGGGTGGATCAGAGGACGCGCGCGGAGCGCGGGTCGCGGCGGTGGCGGTCGTCGTGGATGCCGGCGGCCCGGGCGGCGGCGCCCCGGCCGAGCGCGCGCGGCGAGCGGTGGCGCGCGCGGAGCGCGACCTCGGGACGGACGTCGAGCTGCGCGTCCCGCGGTCGCCGACCGAGCAGCGGTCGGCGCTCATCGGCCTCGCCGCCGCGGGCGCGGACGTGATCGTCGGCGTCGGCCTCGACACGCCCGGCACCGTCGCGACGCTCGCGGACCGCGATCCCGGCACCCGCATCGTCGGCCTTCCGGCGCGGACGACCGACCTCGACGGCGCGATCGCCGCCGCGGTCGCCGGCGCCCGCTGACCGCGCTCGCCCGGCGCCTAGCTCGCGGTCCGCTGCGACCCGCCGGTGGACTGGCCGGCGCGGCCGTGGAAGCGGTGGAGCGCCGCGGCGGACTGCTCCTCGGTGAGCGGCGGTGCGGGGAGGTCCTGGCGGACGGCCGGGGGGCGGAGGCCGTCGAGGACGAGGGCGAGGTAGCGGCGCCAGTAGTCGGGCGCGACGTCGGCGGTGGACTCGACGACACGACCGGCGCCCCAGAGGAGGGGGCCGACGTCGCGCGGATCGAGGTCGGTGCGCATCTGGCCGGCCGCCTGGGCGTCGGAGATCAGGCGCTCGAGCAGGGGCGCCATGCGGGCGCGGGCGTGCGAGAGCTTGGGCTCGTCGCGGCGGCGGGAGGCGAGGATGTCCTTGAAGCCCCGGTCGGTGGCCTGGAGGGACACGATGTCCTGCATGAAGGCCTCGAAGTCGCGCCACGGGTCGTCGCCGCCCACCGCGCGCTCGAGCAGGCCGATCATCTCCTCGAGGCGGTCCTCGAGGATCGCCTCGATGAGGGCGTCCTTGGTGGGGAAGCGCCGGTACAGCGTGCCCATCCCCACGCCCGCGCGGCGGGCGATCTCGTCGACGCCGACGTCGAGCCCGTGCTCGGCGAAGGCGGCGCGGGCGGCCGTGATGATCCGCTCGCGGTTGCGGCGGGCGTCGCGGCGCAGCGGGCGTCCCCCGGCGGCGGCCGGCACGGCGGAGGGGACGGTCCCTCCGGAGGGGTCGCTCGCGGAGGGATCGCCCGACTCGACGGGGTCGGTGAGGTCCGTGGTCGCGCCCGCGCCGGTGACCGCGGCGCGCTTGGGTCGGGCGGCCATGGGGGCAGTCTAGGACATGTGGAGTGTCAACTCCACTTCTGTTAGGGTGGTCGCCTCGCGATAACCGGAGTGTTGGCTCCAGTAGAGCCGCGCTCCTGTCCGCCTCAACGCCGTTCCACGTGCCCCGCTTCCACCGCGCCCCACGCGACCCCGGGGCGCGAGGAGCGGCGAGGCGGCCGACCGGAGACCGAACGCACCAGATGACGCCCCAACCCACGCGCTCGCACTATCTCGTCACGTTCGCGGTACTGGCCCTCGCCGGCCTGTCGTTCGCGCTGCTGCAGTCGCTGGTCGCGCCGGCGCTGCCCGTGATCCAGCGGGACCTGCACACGACGACCACCGCGGTCACGTGGGTCCTCACCGGCTATCTGCTCAGCGCCTCGGTGGCGACGCCGATCGCCGGGCGCCTCGGCGACATGTTCGGCAAGGAGCGGATGCTGGTCATCGTCCTGTCGGTCACCGCGTTCGGGACGGCGCTCGCCGGGCTCGCGTCTTCGATCGAGACGCTGATCGCCGCGCGCGTGATCCAGGGCCTCGGCGGCGCGGTGTTCCCGCTGGCGTTCGGGATCATCCGCGACGAGTTCCCGCGCGAGCGGGTGGCGACCGGGATCGCGCTGGTCTCCGCGATCCTCGGGATCGGCGGCGGCGCCGGGATCGTGCTCGCCGGGCCGATCGTCGAGCGCCTCTCCTACCACTGGCTGTTCTGGCTGCCGCTCGGCACGACGGCCCTGGCGGCGGTGGCGACCGCGGTGCTCGTCCCCGAGTCGCCGGTGAAGTCGCCGGGGCGGATCAACTGGCTCGGCGCGGCGCTGCTGTCCAGCTGGCTCGTGTGCCTGCTGGTCGCGTTCAGCAAGGCGGTCGACTGGGGCTGGACGTCCGCGCGCTTCCTCGGCCTGCTCGCGGCGGCCGCGGTGCTCCTCGTCCTCTGGGTGTGGGCCGAGCTGCGCGCCCCCGAGCCGCTGGTCGACATGCGGATGCTCCGGCGCCGCCCGATATGGACGACGAACCTCACCGGCCTGCTGATCGGCTTCGGGATGTTCGGCTCCTTCATCCTCGTCCCGCAGTTCGTGGAGACGCCCAAGGCGAGCGGCTTCGGGTTCGGCGCGTCGGTGACCCAGGCCGGGCTGTTCCTGGTCCCCTCCACGTTCACGATGCTGCTGTCGAGCCCGATCGCCGCGCGCCTGACGAACCGGCTCGGCCCGAAGGTCCCGCTCGCGATCGGGGCGCTGATCACCGCGCTCGCGTTCGTGCTCCTCGCCGTCCAGCACGACGAGGCCTGGCACATCTACCTGATGTCCGCGCTCCTCGGCGCCGGCATGGGGATGGCGTTCGCGGCGATGGCGAACCTCATCGTCCAGGCGGTCCCGCCCGAGCAGACCGGCGTCGCGACCGGAATGAACACGATCATGCGCACGATCGGCGGCTCGATCGGCGGCCAGGTGACGGCCGCCGTCGTCGCCGCGAACATCAGCGCCGCCGGACTGCCCCAGGAGTCGGGCTTCACGCTCGCGTTCGTGGTCTCGGCGGGCGCGCTGGTGATCGCGTTCCTGAGCGCGCTCGCGGTCCCGGGCCGCCCGGGACCCGGCGCCGGCGCCGGCGCCGCCCGCCGGGAGGCGCCCGCCCGCGAAGCGCAGCCCGCCACGGGCTGAGCCGGGGAAGGCCGCCCAGTAGGCTCGCCCGATGGAGTATCGGACCCTCGGGCATACCGGCATCAAGGTGAGCCCCCTCTGCCTCGGCACGATGATGTTCGGCGCCTGGGGCAACACCGACCACGACGATTCGATCCGGATCATCCACCGGGCGCTCGACGCCGGGATCAACTTCGTCGACACCGCCGACGTCTACGCGTCCGGCGAGTCGGAGGAGATCGTCGGCAAGGCGCTGGCCGGCGGCCGGCGCGACGACGTCGTGCTGGCCACCAAGGTGCACGGCTCGATGGGCGAGGACCCCAACCAGCGCGGCAACTCCCGCCGCTGGATCGTCCGCGAGATCGACAACAGCCTGCGGCGCCTCGGCACCGACTGGATCGACCTCTACCAGCTGCACCGCCCCGACCCGTCGTGCGACATCGACGACACGCTGAGCGTCCTGAGCGACCTCGTGCGCGCCGGGAAGGTCCGCGCCATCGGCACCTCGACGTTCCCGGCCGCCGAGATCGTCGAGTCCCACTGGGTCGCTGACCGGCGCGGCCGCGAGCGCTTCAGGTGCGAGCAGCCGCCGTACTCGATGCTCATCCGCGGCATCGAGGCGGATGTGCTGCCCGTCTGCCGGCGCTACGGGATGGGCGTGATCGCCTGGAGCCCGCTCGGCGGCGGCTGGCTCACCGGGCGCTACCGCAAGGGGCAGGACATCGCCACCAGCCACCGGGCGCAGCGCACGCCGGGGCGCTTCGACCTCTCCGACCCCGGCAACCAGCGCAAGCTCGACGCCGCGGACGCGCTCGCAACGCTCGCCGAGGAGGCCGGCCTCAGCCTGATCGAGATGGCGGTCGCGTTCGTGCTGCGCCATCCCGCGGTCACCGCGGCGATCATCGGCCCGCGCACGATGGAGCAGCTCGAGAGCCAGCTCGGCGCCACCGACCTGCACCTCGACGACGCGCTGCTCGACCGCATCGACGAGATCGTGCCGCCGGGGACGAACGCCCGGCCTGCCGACACCGGCTGGCAGAACCCGGCGCTCGAGCCGGCCGCCCGGCGGCGCTGACCCTCAGCCGTCCCGCGGCGGCGCCGGCGCCGCCTGGCGCCACCGCCGCCGGACGAGCGCCACTCCGACGATCGCGACGACGGCCATCAGGCCCCAGTCGACCGCGCCCCACACCCAGTGCGACTCGAGCGCCACCGGCGCCGGCAGGTCCCACGCGCGCAGCGCCTCGCGCTCGATGTCGTCGCCGGTCACCAGCACGGTCACGACCGTCGCGGCGGTGCCCGCGCCGTCCCACAGCGCGTGCAGGAGCGAAGCGGTGACGTAGGCGACCACCACGCCGGCCGTCAGGCGCAGGCGCCCGTCGCGCGCCCCGGCGAACAGGGCGGCGCCGACCAGCCCGGTCCACACGCCGTGGCAGAACGGCGCGATGACCGCGCGCAGCATCTCCTCGGAGATCAGTGCGTGGACGGAGACGTCGCCGCCCCGCAGCCCGTAGGTGAGTGCGTAGCCGCTGCTCTCGAACGCCCCGAAGCCGAGCCCGACCGTCACGCCGAGCAGCACCCCGTCGCGCACGGCGTAGCTCGGCAGGCCGCGCGCGACCAGCACGAGCCCGATCGCCTTCACGCCCTCCTCGATGAACCCGACCCAGAGGTTCGGGAGATCGCGCTCGGGCACCAGCCACGTCTCCAGGGCGGCCGCGGCGAGCATCCCGAGCACGCCCGCGACGAAGAACGCGACCAGCAGCCGGCGCGGGTCGAGCGCCGTGTGGTGACGGTGGTCCATCAGCCAGAAGATCGCCGTCACCGGGACGAGGAAGCTCCCGAAGATCACCACCGACGGCAGCACGATCTCGTCGTCGGTGAGGACGAGCGTGACCGTCGACGCGATCCACAGCAGCAGCCCGCAGGCGAACACAGCGCGCCAGGCGTGGGTCGCTCGCGTTGCGTCCAGGGCCACGCGCGGACCCTAGTCGACCGCGTCCGGCGCGCGGGTTCGCTAGAACCGAGGGCGATGCCGCGCCGTCGCTCGAACTTCTTCTCCCCGCGGCCGCGATCGCGGTCGGTGCTGCTGACCGGCAGTCAGCTCCGTCCGGCGCGGCGCCGGCGACGGCGGGGACTCCGCCAGCGGCGCGGCCGCGGCTACGGGCCGAGCCGGATCGGCCCGGTCCTGGTCGTCCTCGTGGTGCTCGCCGCCGTCGTCGGCGGCGTGGTGCTGTGGCGCACGATCGCCGAGGCGAGCGAGGCACGCCACGACGCGGCGCAGCGCTTCGCGACCGCGTGGGCGGGCGGCGACCGGGCCGCGATGTGGCAGACCCTCACCCCGCAGGCGCAGGCGGCCCACCCGCGGCGCCTCTTCGACCGGTCCTACCGCACCGCGAACCGGGAGGCCGGCGTGCGCGACATCCGCGTCGGGCGGGTCGGCAGCGAGCAGGGGGACGAGATCGCCTTCCCCGCCGCGGTGCGCACCAAGGACTTCAGGAGGCTGCGCGGCACGATCACCCTGCCCGTGTCCGGGCGGGGCGACGAGGCGGGCGTCGACTGGAACCCCTCGCTGCGCCTGCCCGGCCTGCGCCGCGGCGAGACCGTCCGCGAGCGCTCGGGCCGCGAGCCGCTACGGGCGCAGATCCTCGCCGCCGACGGCTCCGACCTCGCCGCCATGCCGCTCGGCACCGCGATCACCGGGCGCTCGGGCGAGAACCCGACCGGCTTGGAACGGGTCTACGACGACCGGCTGGGCGGTCACCCCTCCGCGCGGCTGTACTTCGGCCGCCGGCTGATCGCCCGCTCGCGGGCCGTCCGGGGACGCCCGGTGCGCACCACGATCAAGCCCGGGCTGAGCCGCCGGGCGCAGGCCGCCCTCGGCGGCAAGGTCGGCGGCGTGGCGGTGATCCGCCCGCGCGACGGCGCCGTCCAGGCGCTCGCCGGCCTCGCGGTCTCGGCGCCGCAGCCCCCGGGCTCCACCTTCAAGATCATCACGCTCTCCGCCGCGCTCGAGCACAAGGTCGCCTCGCCGGGGACCTCGTACCCGGTCCGTACCGCGACCACGTTGTCGGGCGTCACGCTGCGCAACGCCGGCGGCGAGTCGTGCGGCGGGACGCTGACCAACTCGTTCATCCACTCGTGCAACTCGGTGTTCGCGCCGCTGGGGGCGAAGCTGGGCGCCCGGCGGCTCGTCGCGGCCGCGCGCGACTTCGGCTTCAACGAGCGCTCGCGGGTGCCCGGGGCGCGGCCGGGCACGATCTCGCCGGTGTCCCGCCTGCGCGACGACCTCGCGGTCGGCGCCGCGGCCATCGGGCAGGACCGCGACCTCGCCACGCCGCTGGGGATGGCGAGCGTCGGCGCGACGATCGCCATGGAGGGCCGCCGTGCCCGGCCGCGCATCACCACGCTCGAGCCGGTGGTCCGCAAGCGCGTCGTCTCGAGGAGGATCGCCGGCCAGGTGCGCTCGATGATGCTCGGCGTCGTGCGCTCGGGCACCGGGACGGCCGCCTCGATCCCGGGCGTCGAGGTCGCCGGCAAGACCGGCACGGCGGAGCTGCGGCCGAACTCCACCGACCCCAAGGACTCCGACGCGTGGTTCGTCGCGTTCGCCCCCGCGTCGAAGCCGGAGGTCGCGGTCGCGGTGATGCTGGTGGGCGCCGGGGCGGGCGGCGACGCCGCCGCTCCGGTGGCCAGGCGGGTGCTGCAGGCCGCCCTGGGTTGACGCGCGCCCGGAGGGGGCACGACGGACGCATGCGGATCCTCGCCTTCGACGTCAACGAGACCCTGCTCGACCTGCGCGGGCTCGATCCGCTGTTCGAGGAGGCGCTCGGGGACGCGTCGCTGCGCGGCGCGTGGTTCCAGCAGATGGTCCAGCTCGCGTTCGTCGGGGCGATCACGGACCGCTACGTGGACTACACCAGCGCGCAGATCGCCGCGCTGACGATGGTCGCCGAGCGCGCGGAGATCGACCTCGAGCTCGAGGCGGCCGAGCGCGTGGTGGACGGGATGCGCAGGCTCGAGGCGCATCCCGAGGTGACGGGCGCGCTCGCGCGCCTGCGCGACGGCGGGTTCACGCTCGCCGCGCTGACGAACTCCCGCCTGGACGTGGCGCGCGACCAGCTCCGCCACGCCGGGCTCGACGGGCACTTCGACGAGATCCTCTCGGCCGACCAGGTGCGGGCGCTCAAGCCCCGCCGCGAGCCCTACGAGCTGGCGGCGCGGACGTTCGGCGAGGAGACCGCACAGGTGCGGCTCATCGCCGCGCACGCCTGGGACGTCGCCGGCGCGATGGCCGCCGGCTGCGCGGCGGCGTTCGTCGCCCGCCCCGGGATGGTCCTCAGCCCGGTGGGCCGGCAGCCCGACATCGTCGGCGCCGACCTCGACGAGGTCGCCGAGGCGATCCTCGAGGCCGGGGGCTAGATGGTTGGTTCCGCGGCCGCGCGGTCGACTGGTGGATGCCCCGTGGATGCCGGGCGCCGCCCGCACGAGGGGAACAGTGCTGGACTGGCGCCACGCAAGGGGGCCCCTCGGGCGGGTGGCGATCCGGCGCCGCGGGGCGCCGCCAGGCGCCCGCGGGGTCGTGGAACCAACCATCTAGGACGCGCTGCGCCGCCGCAGCAGCAGCGCGACGGCCACGAACGAGACCACCACGAACGCCACGAGCACGAGCACGACGGAGCGCGACGCCGCGTCGAAGTAGTCCGTCCCGAACTGGCTGATGCGCGCGTACGCCCGGTCGCCGGCGATCTTCGCGTTGAGGTCGACGGCCGAGCCGATCCCCGCGTAGGCCCACTGCGCCACGATGATGTTCGTCACGCCCGCGAGGACGGCCGACATGGTCGCGATCGGGACGATCGAGCCCCCGAAGAACAGCTGCGGGATCAGCAGCAGCGGGATGAAGCTCGTCGCCTGGTCCTGCGTGCGGACCGCGGCCGACATCACGAGGCCCATGCCGACCGCCGCGAACGCGGTCAGCAGCAGCATCCCCACCACGAGGCCGTACGAGCCGCGCGCCTGGTGCAGGGGCTGGAAGCCGAACACGATCCCGGCCAGCAGCACCGTCTGGACCGTCGCCAGCGTGAACAGCACGGCCGCCTTGGAGAACAGGTAGGCGCTGAGGCGCACCCCGACCGCGGACTCGCGGACATACACGCTGCGCTCCTTGACGATCTCCCGCGCCGAGTCGATCGTGCCGAACCAGATCGCGGTCGTGACGACGAGGAACAGGAGCTTGACGGCCTCCCCGGGCTGCGTCGCCGACGCGAACACCTCCGCCTTGAACAGGCCCACGATCGCCAGGGCCAGCACGGGCACCTGACCGATGAGGATCAGCAGGTTGCGGCGGTCGCGCATGAACAGCTGCGCGTAGCGGCGGGTCAGCACGGAGGCCTGCGGGAGGAAGCGCGCGTGGCGGCGGCGGCGCTTGCGGTCGCGGACCGCGCCGTCCTGCGCCGGCGTCTCCGGCTGGGCCTCGGCGGCCGCCCGGCCGCCGTTGCTCTCGAAGCGCGCCCGCCACTCGGTCGCCGGGCGGGTCTCGAGCGCGACGTAGACCTCGTCGTAGGTCTCCGCGCCGAAGAAGGCCAGCGCGTCCTGGGGCGTGCCTTCGAAGCACAGCTCGCCGCCGCGCCCCATCACGATCAGCTTCTGGCACACCCCGAGGTTCTTGGTGGCGTGGGTGACCACCACCACCGCGCGCTCGCGCTCGGCGAGCTCGCCGAGGAGGCGCATCATGCGCGTCTCGAGGCCGGGGTCGAGGCCGGTCGTCGGCTCGTCGAGGAACAGGAGGCTGGGGCGCCCGAGCAGCTCGACCGCGAGCCCGACCCGCTTGCGCTGCCCGCCCGACAGCAACTCGATGCGAGTCTCGGCGTGCTCGTCCAGCGCGAGCTCGCCGAGGACCTGGGCCACCGACTCGGCGCGCTCGGCCTTGCTCGTGTCGTGCGGGAGCCGCAGCCGCGCGGCGAAGTTCAGCGCCTCGCGCACGCTCAGCTTGCCGTGCACGATCTCGTCCTGCGGGAGGTAGCCGATGTCGGTGAGCCGCCCCGCGACGGGCTCGCCGCTGACCGTGATCGCGCCGGCCGAGGGCGTCGTGACGCCGGCGAGCGCCTTGATCAGCGTCGACTTGCCCGAGCCGCTCTCGCCGATGATCGCGACCAGCTGGCCGGGCTCGATCGCGAGCGACGTCGGGGCGAGGATCTGCTTGCCCTTCACGCGCATGGCGACGCCCTCGGCGTCCATGCGCAGCGCCCCCCGCTCCGCGCGCGCGACGAAGCCGCGGCCGTCGAAGAGCAGCCGGTAGGGGCCGATCCCGATCTCCGACCCGGCGCTGAGCCTGGCGCGGCCGGTCGGCTCGCCGTCGATGCGAGTGCCGTTGCGCGAGCCGAGGTCGTGGAGCTCGACCACCTCGCCGGAGCGCACCACCTCCGCGTGGAAGCGCGACACGTTCGGGTCGTCGAGCACGACGTCGTTGGAGGAATCGCGGCCGATCGTCAGCCGGTCGCCGGTGAAGACGATGAGCTCGGTGCGAAGCGCGGCCTGCTCGCCCCCTCCGAAGCGCGTCTCGACGCCGGTGACGAAGCGCAGCGCCTCGCCGCCGATCACCACCGAGTCGCCGTTGGCGAGCCACCGCGAGTCGCTGCGGAAGCGCTCTCCGTTGAGGCGGGTGCCGTTCGCCGAGCCGAGGTCGGTGATCCGGTGGCCCTCGGGCTCGCGCGTGAGCTGCGCGTGCCGGCGCGAGACCGCGTCGTTGGCGATGACCACGTCGTTGTCGGCCAGGCGCCCGATCGTCAGGCCGCGGTTCGTGATCGGGATGCGCTCGCCGCTGTGCAGGAGCGTCGCCGTCGCGCCGCCGCCGGTCGGCGCCGTCGAGGCGGGACGCGGGCGCGCGGGAACGCCCTGCGAACCGTTGCCGCCGGGCCGCCCGCCTACCGCTGCATGGTCGTCGGGAGCTGACATTGGCGCCCTCGGCGACCCTAACCGCGCGCCGCGGAGTGGCGCAAGCGCCGGAAGTCGAGGATTCGGGCTAGACGACGGCGGGGCGGCGCGGCGCGGCGGCCGCGCCGCGCGGGGCGAAGCTCAGCACCTGGAAGCAGCGGGCGACCGCCTCCGGGTCGCCCTCGAAGCGCAGTCGGCCCTGCTCGGCGGCGTCGCGGGGGTCGAGGTCGCCCGCGGCGAGCACGTAGAAGGTGTCGATGTCGGTCTCGACGTGCACCGCCGGCTGCTCCGCCGCCCCGAGCTCGGCCTGCATGCAGCCGTCGTCGAGGCGCAGCGTGAAGACGTCGTCGCCGACGCCGATCACGTAGGTCTCGGTGACGCCGCGGGCGGCCTCCGGGTTGAAGAGCGCGGGGAACGCGTTCACGCCCCACTCCGGATCGAGCTCGTCGCCGGGGCCCGGCGGGCCCAGCGAGCGGGCGCCCCAGCGCGCCAGCGCGTGCATGACCTCGTCGAGGCCGGCGCCGTACTCGGTCAGCTCGTAGACGGTCGAGGCGGCCGGCGGCGGGAGCTTGCGCTTGCGCACGACGCCCGCCTGCTCGAGCTCGCGCAACCGCGTGGCGAGCACGTTCGTCCCGATCCCCGGCAGGCCGTCGACCAGGTCGGTGTAGCGCTTCGGGCCCTTGAGCAGCTCGCGCACCACCAGCAGCGCCCAGCGCTCGCCGATCAGCGACAGCGCGTGCGCCATGGGGCAGTACTGGTCGAACCTCTTGGCCATCGGAGGGTGAGTCTAGCGCGAGTGCTTTTAGTGTGGAAGACCGTACTTGTAAATCGAAAGTAAGGCGGTAGTTTGGCAAGGAACCGAAAGGAGTCTTGCCTCGTGTCGTCCTCCCCCTCGCGCAAGTGGCTCGCGCTTGCGCTGCTGTGCACCGTGCAGTTCATGGTCGTGCTCGACATCGCGATCGTGAACGTCGCGCTGCCCTCCATCCAGACCGACCTCGGGTTCTCGCCGGAGAACCTTCAGTGGGTCATCAGCGCGTACGCGCTGCTCTTCGGCGGCTTCCTCCTGCTCGGCGGCCGTGCTGCCGACCTCCTCGGGCGCCGGCGCGTCTTCCTGGCCGGCATCGTCCTCTTCACCGCTGCATCGCTGGCCTCCGGCCTCGCGTGGAGCGAAGGCGCGCTGATCGGCTCACGGGCCCTGCAGGGGCTCGGCGCGGCGATCATCTCCCCGGCCGCGCTCTCGATCCTGACCACGACCTTCGCCGAGGGCAGCGAGCGCAATGCGGCGCTCGGCGCCTGGGGCGCGGTCGGCGCGTTCGGCGCGGTCGCCGGCGTGCTGCTCGGCGGCGTGCTCACCGAGCTCCTCAGCTGGGAGTGGATCTTCTTCGTCAACATCCCGGTCGGCGTCGCCGCCTTCGCTGTCACGCCGCTGCTGCTGGAGGAGAGCCGCGACACGACCGCCAGGAGCTTCGACATCCCCGGCGCCGCGCTCGTCACCGGCGGGCTCGTGATGCTCGTCTACGCGATCACGCAGGCTCCCGACTACGGGTGGGGCTCGGTCGAGACGATCGGCTTCTTCGCCACCGCGGCGGTGCTGCTGACCGCCTTCATCATCTGGGAGGCGCGCACGCGCGACCCGCTGATGCCGCTGTCGATCTTCCGCCTGCGGACGCTGGTGGGCGCCAACGTGGCGGGGGTGATCCTCGGGACCGTGCTGTTCTCGATGTTCCTGATGCTCACGCTCTACATGCAGCAGGTGCTCGGCTATTCGCCGCTGAAGACCGGCGTCGCCTACCTCGCGGTGGCGGGCACGGCGATCCTGTGGTCGGCGGTGGCCGCCCAGCTCGTGAACCGCGTCGGCGTCAAGCCGGTGCTCGTCACCGGCATGGTGTTCCTCACCGCCGGGCTGGTCTACTTCACGCAGATCTCGGTCGGCGGTACCTACCTCGGCGACCTGCTGCCCGGCTTCCTCGTGATCGCCGTCGGCATGGGGTTCTCCTTCGTGCCGATCTCGATCGCCGGCCTGGCCGGCGTCCGGCCCTCCGAGGCGGGGCTCGCCTCCGGTCTGCTGAACACGTCGCAGCAGATCGGCGGCGCGCTCGGGATCGCAGCGCTGTCGGCGGTCGCGACCACGACCACCGCGAATGAGCTGGCGAGCGGGACCGCGGCGCCGTTCGCGATGACCGACGGCTTCCAGGCCGCGTTCATCGGCGGGGCCGGCATCGCCCTCATCGGCGTCCTGGTCGCCCTGCTGGTCGTCCGGCGGCGCGACATCGGGACCGACGCCATCGAGGCCCCGGCCGAGGCCGAGCCCGCGCTCGAAGCGGCCTGATCCTCCCCGGCGGACCGCGGGGCGGGCGCCTGGCCCGCCCCGCGGTCAGCCTGAAGCGACGCGGTAGGACCTCGCCGGCCAGGCGCTCCACGGTGAGCGCCGGGGCCGGCGTCCGTCCGCCGGTCAGTGGTTCTCGCCTCGCCGGAGACGGCCGGCGATCTCGCCGAGGCGGCGCCGGGCGTCGGTGCGGTCGGTGAGCGCGTGGTACGGCGCGCCGCGGCCGGCCGCCCAGGGCACGAGCACGTCGAAGTCGAGCTCGCGCAGGCGCTCGAGGCTCTCGACGTAGGGCGCCCGCTCGCTCGAGCCCTCGAGCAGCGCCGCGACCCACTCGCCGTCGCGGACGTAGACCGAGTCGCCGGTGAACAGGACGCGGTGGTCGCCGCTGTCCCACAGGTAGGCCGTCGCGCCGGCGGTGTGCCCGCGGATCGGCACGATCTCGAAGTCGTCGCCGATCCGCCCGGGGGCCGAGAACGTGCCCGCCACCTCCGCGGTCTCCTCGACGCGCTCGCGGTCGGCCTCGTGGACGTGGAGCGCGGCGCCGAGCGCGCCGGCCCCGCCGAACGCGGCCTCGTGCCAGTGGTTCAGGTATTGCCGCCAGACGCCGCCGAGCTCCACGATCGCCGGCCCGTCGTCAGCCAGGGTCGGCGCGCTGTAGACCAGCAGGTTGCCGTCGCCGCGCTCGAGCAGGAACGCGCGGACGACGATCGACGAGTCGAACGGCAGCGGATGCGGCGCCGACGCGTGCAGTCCGGGGATCGGGGTCTCGAGGCGGGCGAGCTTCTGGGTCATGTCGGTCCTTCCTCGCTCGTGGACGGGTGGACGCCTCATGATGCGTCTTCAACTGCACTTGAAGTCAATGGAAGACGTGCGGGGCGGCCGGCGTCCTCGTGAGGACCTACCCCACCGAACGGAGCCTCCCGTGACCATCACCCCCACCCCGCCCCGTCAGGTCTCCCACGCCGGCCGGATCACGATCATCGCCGGCGTCTGGCGCCGGACCCCGCGCGCGCGATGACCCATCTCCGGCCGACCGTCCGCCAGCTCGAGCCGCTCGGCCGCCCGCCGCGCGACAGCGCGGCCTTCGCCGGGCTTCGTCGCCTCTTCGACGCCAGGAGGGAGCGCCACGAGCGCTCCCCGGACGCGCCCGCGCGGACCCGCTGAGGGTCCGCGCGGCCGCGCCGCCGGGCGCCTGCTCCCACCCGCCGGCCCATCTTCCCGATGTGGGAGGGTGAGGGTGTGCATACGCAGCATCACGACGCGGCGATCCTCCTGAGGACCGAGCACGCGGTGGCGCGTGTGCTGGCCGAGGAACGCGAGGAGGCGGCCGCCTACCCGCGCCTGCTGCGGGCGATCGGCGAGTCGCTCGACTGGGAGGTCGGCGCGGTCTGGACGCCGCTCGAGAACGGGGAGCCCGTCCTGCGCTGCGTCGAGACATGGCAGGGGCGCGAGCCGCTCGAGCTCGCCAGCCGCTCGGTGGCGCTCGCGCCGGGCGAGGGCCTGCCGGGCCGCGTGTGGGCGACCGGCGAGCCGGCCTGGATCTCCGACGTGCGCACCAACTCGAACTTCCCGCGGGGCCCGAGCGCCCGCGAGGCCGGGCTGCGGGCGGCGTTCTGCTTCCCGATCCGGGGCTCGTCCGGCGTGCTCGGGGCGATCGAGTTCCTCGCGCCCGAGCGGCGCGAGGCCGACGCCGACCTGCTCGAGACGATGACGAGCCTCGGTGGGCGCATCGGCCAGTCGGTCGAGCGCTGGCGGGCGGAGGATCGCCTGCGCGAGAGCGACGCACGCAAGAGCGCGATCCTCAACGCCGCCTTCGACAGCATCATCCTCATGGACGCCGACGGCCTCATCGTCGAGGTCAACCCGGCGGCCGAGCGCACCTTCGGCTACCGCGCGGAGGAGATGGTGGGCCGCGAGCTGGCCGAGCTGATCGTCCCGCCGGACCTGCGCGAGGCCCACCGCCAGGGCGTGGCGCGCTTCGTGGCGACGGGCGAGGGGCGGATGGTCGGGCACCCCGTCGAGCTTCCGGCCATGCGGGCGGACGGCAGCGTGTTCCCGGTCGAGATCGCGATCACGCGGCCGCGCCTGACCGGGCCGCCGCAGTTCACCGGCTTCCTGCGCGACATCACGGCGCGCAAGCGCGACGAGCAGGCGCTGCGCTCGCTCGCGGACGAGCAGGCCGCGCTGCGCCGCGTCGCGACGACCGTGGCCGGCGAGCCCGACGAGGCCGAGGTGTTCGCGGTGGTGGCCGAGGAGGTGGGCCGGCTGCTCGGCGCCGAGTCGGCCAACCTCGTGAGCTACCAGCCCGAGGGACCGGCGCTCATGGCCGGCGCCTGGAGCGCGCCGGGGATGCCCAGCGTGCCGGTGGGCTCGCCCGTGGACGTCGACGGCCCGACGGTGATCGCGCGGATCCATCGCAGCGGCACGCCCGAGCGGGTCGAGAGCTACGAGGGCCTGCCCGGCAAGACCGCGAAGATCGTCCGCGACCTCGGCTTCAAGTCGGCGGTCGGCGCCCCGGTCAAGCTCGCGGGCCGCCTGTGGGGCGCACTGATCGTCTTCACGGTGCAGGACCAGCAGTTCCCGCCGGACTCGGAGCGCCGGATCGCCGACTTCGCCGAGCTGGTCGCGCTCGCGCTCGCCAACGCCGAGGCGCGCGACGCCCTCGCCGCCTCGCGGGCCCGCATCGTCGAGATCGGGGACGCCGAGCGGCGGCGGCTCGAGCGCAACCTCCACGACGGGGCCCAGCAGCAGCTCGTCGCGCTCGCGCTGACGCTGCGGATGTGTGGGGCGAGGCTCACCGAGGGCGGGCCCGAGGCGGAGGCGCTGCTCGCGCGCGCGAACGCCGAGCTCGCCGACGCGCTCGAGGAGCTCCGCGAGCTGGCCCGTGGCATCCACCCCTCGATCCTCACCGACCGCGGTCTCGAGCCCGCGCTCGAGATGCTCGCCGGGCGGGCGAGCCTGCCGCTGGAGCTGGACGTCGACCTCGCCGAGCGGCTGCCCGGTCCGGTCGAGGCGGCCGTCTACTACGTCGTGGCCGAGGCGCTCACCAACGCCTCCAAGCACGCCCAGGCCTCGCACGTCCGGGTCGACGTGAGCCGCGGCGACGGTGTCGCGCTGCTCGAGGTGCACGACGACGGGATCGGCGGCGCCGACCAGCGGGCCGGCTCCGGCCTGCGCGGCCTCTGCGACCGCGTCGAGGCGCTCGGCGGCCACCTCGACCTCGTCAGCCCCGCGGGCACCGGCACGACGCTGCGGGCCCGGATCCCGATCCGCTGAGCGCGCGGGGGAGTCTTCGCTCAGCCGGGCGGGAGCGGCGCCTTGCCGCCCAGCAGCTCGAGCTCGATCATCTCCCAGCCGTCCACGAGCGCCATCACCGCGGCCACGCGGTCACTCCCCCGGATCGCCTGCAGCGACGCGTCGAGGTCGGCCTGGCTGCGCCACAGCTCCGTCACCCACAGGACGTCCGGCTCCCCCACCTGGCGGTTGATGAGGTACAGCTCGCATCCCGGCTCGTCCTCGAGCTCCGCCGCGGCCGCGAGCAGGTGCTCCGCGAGCTCGTCCCCGCGCCCCTCCTTGGCGACCGCCTTCCCGTACCGCGAGACCCGGCTCATGTGCGGCAACGATCTTGCTGCCGCGCTCGGACGGCCCTTCGGATCCGCTTGAAGCCCGCTCCGACCACGAGCCCGGTGCCGAGCGTGGCGGCGGCGCCCGCGACCGCGGGCATCGCGGCGGTCGCGGCGACGCCGCCGGCGACCTCGAGGGCGACGATCCCGGCCACCGCCCCGGCGCCGCCCTCGACAACGTCGATCACCCGGTTCTCGGAGAACGCGCGGGCGTCGAGCTCGCCACGCACGAGGGCCGGGACATCGGCCAGCGTCCCGGTGGCGGCGGTGACGCCGGCGCCGATCGCGCCCGCCGCCCCGAAGGCGCGCGCCCCGGTCGCGGCGCGCGTCCCCTTCAGCGCGACGTCCGCGAGCCCGCCCCATGCGACGTCGCCGGCCAGCCCGGCGGCCGGCCGCACGACGCGAGTCAACCGGGTCGCCAGGTCGTTCATGGGCAACTCCCAGCCTAGCCCGGCGGCGCACCGTCCTGGATAGGCCTCGCAGGGCGACCCCTGGCCAGGACAGTGGCGCCGTCCACGACCAGGCGGCGGCGCCCATCGGCAACCCGTATCGACCGAGCGCCACCGGTGCTCGCGCGCCCCCGGGGCCGCCCGTACGGTCCGGTCGTGCGCGGAACGGCCCCGGCGACGACGTCCGACACCCCGGCAGGGGGCTGATGCCGGCGATGCCGCTGCGCCGCTCCGCCGCGTCGCGGCTGCGGGCCCTGGCCGACCGCGTGGAGCGCCGGCAGGCCTCCACCGCCGACCGCCCGTCGGCACCGCCGGGCGAGCCTCGCCGCCCGTTCGCGCCCCTCGTGCGCCTCGGCGGCCGGTGGTGGTACCGCGGCGAGATCCTCGACCTCTCCTCCCCCGCCGAGCCCTCTCCCGATGTTCAGCTTCTTTCGTGACTCCGTAGAGACCGTGAGCCACGGCGCCGCGCCGACGCTCTTCATGGCCTTCTTCGTCTACGTCTGGCTGCTGTGGGCGGCCAAGGCCCTGGCCGCCCGCCGCTACCGCCCCTGGACCGGCCCCGCGCCGCCCCTCGGGACGTCCGTGATCGTCCCGGTCTACAACGAGCCCGAGGCGATCTTCCGGCGCGCGCTCGCGAGCGTCGTCGCCAATCGCCCGACCGAGCTCATCGCGGTGGTCGACGGCGGCAGCCCGGCCCTCGCGGCGGTCGCCGCCGACTACTGCGACCGCGTGCTGCGGCTGCCCAAGTCGGGCAAGCGGGCCGCGATCGCCGCGGGGCTGCGCGCGAGCGACCCCGCGACGGACGTCGTCATCGTGCTCGACTCCGACACGGTCTGGGCGCCCGGATGCGCTGACCGAGATGCTGCGGCCGTTCGCCGACGAGCGCGTGGGCGGCGTCACGCCCCGCCAGTCCGTGTTCGATCCCGGCGACAACCCCGTCCGGCGCCTGGCGGACTGGGTCGAGGACATCCGCTACCACCTCACGGTGCCGGCCCAGTCGGTCTTCGGCCAGGTCGGCTGCCTCGCCGGGCGCACGATCGCCTACCGGCGGACGGCCTTCGAGCCGGCCGTCGCGCGGCTCGTCCGCCAGACCGTGCTGGGGGTCCCGCAGCACGTCGGCGACGACCGCGTGCTCACCAGCGAGCTCCTCCGGGGCGGCTGGCGGACCGTCTACCAGTCGACCGCCGCGGTGGAGACCGACGCGCCGTCGGACTGGCCGACGTACTGGCGCCAGCAGCTGCGCTGGGGCCGCTCGAGCCAGCGGGAGACGCTGCTCGGCCTGCGCTGGCTGTGGCGCCGCCCGGTGGCGTTCGGGTGCTTCGCCGCCGACATCCTCACGCCCTTCGCGCTCTACGCCGTGATCGGGCTCGCCGTCGCGCACGCGTTCCGGGGTCACGACACCACCGGGCTGCCGTTCGCGGTCGAGCTCCCGCTCGGCTACCTCGGGATGCTGGCGAGCATCGGCCTGCGGCAGATCCCCCGTCTCCGGCGCGTCCCGCGCGACATCGCGCGGCTGCCCCTGTTCGTCCTGCAGATCACCTTCGTGATGGTCCCGATCCGCATCGCCGCCTTCGCGACGATGTTCCACCAGGGCTGGAGCAGCCGCCGTGATCGCGGGGACCTCTCACCCGTTCGCGCTTCCTTGTTGAGCGCCGACCCGTCGCGCGAGAGCGTTCCGGTCATGCCCGGAGAGTCCGCGCCGTGACCCCGCAGCGCGAGCACTCCCGAGGCACCTCCCGCCTCCCCCTCCGGCGGGACGCAGGCGGCTCCCTCGTTCTCCGCGACCGGCCGCCCCTCTAGGCCGCCCGCGCCCTCGTCCCCGGGCGCGGGCGGCCTTCCATCTCCCCGGCGGGTCCGGAATCCCGGGGATCAGTCCTGCGGGATGGGAGGCCAGGTGGCGTTGACCACGGTCTTGGTGTCGGCGACCTGCGCGAGGAGCGCTCCCCGGTGGCGCCAGGGCACCGCCGGGAATCCCACGATCTCCACGTGCGCGCGTAGGCTCGCTACTCGAGCCATGCGAGGCACCCCGACCGCCCGAGGACTCCTCATCCGCCTGCTGCCGGCGCTCGCCGCGATCGCGCTGCTCGTGCCGGCCGCGCTCGCGGCGGGCGGCGCCGAGCAGGACGCCGGACTCCTGCTGCCCGACCTCGACCAGGAGATGCCGAGCGCGCTCGAGATCACCCGCGGCGGCGCGCGCGACGACCCCACCTGGCGGCTCGGGTTCCGCTCCGCGGTGCGCAACGTCGGCGCCGGGCCGCTGATCATCGACGGGCAGCGCCCGTCGCCCCGCCAGCGCACGATGCAGGCCGACCAGGTGATCGTCACCACCGGCGCGCCACGCCAGGTCGTGCCCGGAGCGGGGCGGCTGCGCTACGTCCGCTCGCCCGACCACCAGCACTGGCACCTGCTCGGGTTCGACCGCTACGAGCTGCGCCGGCCGGGCGGGGACCGCGCGCTGGTACGCGACCGCAAGACCGGGTTCTGCCTCGGCGACCGCTATCTGGTGACGCGCCCGCTGCCCGCGCGGCCGGCGCAGCCCGTCTACACGACGCGCTGCGGGCTCGAGCGGCCCGCGCTCCTCGGCGTCCGCGAGGGCATCTCCGTCGGCTACGGCGACGACTACCGCGCGACGCTCGAGGGCCAGTGGCTCGCGCTCAACGGCCTGCGCGCCGGCCGCTACCTCCTGATCCACCGCGCCAACGCCGCCCGCCGGCTGCGCGAGCTCTCCTACGACAACAACGCCGCGTCCCTGCTGCTGCGGCTGCGCTGGCGCGCGCGCGAGCCGCGCATCGACGTGCTCGCGACGTGCCCCAAGAGCGACCGCTGCCCGGCCGCCGGCTGAGCGCCGGTCACCGCCGCGCCGCGAAGACGACGGTGTTGTCGAGGTAGTGACCGGTCGCCCGGTCGAAGTCGCCGGAGCACGTGATCAGCCGCAGCGCCGGGCCGCGCGTCGGTCCGTAGACGCGCGCGGTGGGGAAGCGCGACTTCGGGTAGCGCGCGCTGCCCTGCACGGTGAAGCGGACACGGCTGTGGTCGCGGCGCACGACGACGATCGCGTCGCCGCGGCGCAGCTCCCCGATGCGGAAGAAGACGGCGGGGCCGGTCCTGCTGTCGACGTGGCCGGCGACTACGGCGGGTCCGTGCTCGCCGGGGCGGGCGCCGCCCGTCCACCAGCCCGCCTCCGCGAAGTCCGACGGGACCTCGAGGCTGCGGTCGCGGTTCAGGCCGAGGGGGATCACGCGCGCACGCACGCCGATCGCGGGGATCAGCACCAGCGCGGGTCGCGCCGGCCGCCGCCGGCGGTGGGCGCGGGCGCGCCGGGCGGTGGGCGTCGGCGCGGGGCGGACGAGGGCGTCCGTCACCGGCGCCACCGCGGGCTCGGGGACGCGGGAGGCCGTGCGGGACAGCCCGACCATGGCGACCGCGAGCAGGGCGACGCCGAGCAGAACGACCACGAGGCCGAGCCGCGCCCGGAGGCGCGGCTCGGCCCGGCGGGTGGTCGGCCTGCGGCTCAAGCGCCCTGGCGACGCCCGCGCGCGGCGAGCACGCCGCCCGAGGCGATCAGCACGAGCGCGCCGCCGGCGAGGCCGAGGAGCGCGCCGTCGGGACCCTGCGGCGCCATGCCGCCGGCGCCCGCCTGGACGCCGCCCTGCGGCGACGTCTGCTGCACGCCGCGCTGGGTGGAGACGTTGCGCACGGTCTGGCCGGCGACCACGGTGCGCGTGGCCCGCCGGGTCGTGCGCGTGCCCCGGACGTGACGGACCTCGGAGCGCGTCTGGCGGTGGCGGCGCGTCTCGCGACGCTCACTCCGCGGCGCCGACTCGGACTCCGTCTGCTCGAGGCTCGGCGTCCCGGGCTGGGCGGGCGCGGGAGCGGGGGCGGGAGCGGGAGGCGGAGCCGGCGCGACGGGCGCGGGCACCACCGGGGCGGCCGGAGCCGGCGGCGCGGGCGGAGCCGAGCCGTCGCTGCCCGCGAACGCGGGCGCCGCCGAGATGGCGAGCGAGGCCATCGCGGCGGCGAGGATGGGCACGGAACGGCGAGGCGGTACGACGGTCATACGGGAACCCCCTGGGGTCGGGATCGGGAGAGAGCGTTCGCTGGTTCGTCGATCAGTCGCGCCCGGGCAGGTACTCCGCCGACCACTCGTACATGGTCATCAGCGGGCCTGTCAGGCTCCATCCGAGCCGGGTGAGCGAGTACTCGACGCGCGCCGGGACCTCGGGGGCGACGCGGCGGGCGACGAGACCGTCGCGCTCGAGGGCGCGAAGGGTCTGGGTGAGGGTCTTCTTCGAGATCTCACCGACCTCGTAGAGGATCTCGCTGTAGCGGCGGGTGCCGCTCGCGAGGAGGTAGAGGACGTCGACGCTCCACTTGCCCTGGAGCAGGGAGAGCGCGGCTCGGGTGCCCTCGATCATCTCGAGGTCGCCGACGTCGACGGTGTCGTCCAGCGTGCTCATGGCCCATCGAATGTGCGGGCCCCGCGCACCTCGCGCAACAGGACGCGCTGATCGCGTGATCGCCGCATCTGCTTGATGCGCGCGCGCACGGCGGGAGGGTGAGGCCATGACCACAGGCTCCGGCCGATGCGGCTGCTCACGCTGAACCTGCTCACGTGCGGCGCGACGGCCGTGCTCCTCGCGCTGCTCGCGCTTCCCGCGATGGGCGTGCTCGGCGGCCCGCGCGCGGTCCCCGCCGCCGACACGCGGATCGCGCCGGCGGCGGACCCGCGGCGGGTGTTCGGCGCCTACGTCGACCCCTGGCACGTCGACGACTGGGCGCGCGCCGTCGGCGCCACCCCGCAGGCGATCGCCAAGTTCGAGTCGTTCTCCCGCGACCGCACGCTGGCCGGCTGGGCGCGGGAGACGCGGCGCCGGGGCATCCGGCGGCTGTTCGTGTCCTGGGAGCCGTGGGCCCCGGTCCCGGTCGCGTTCGGTCTCGACGTCCAGTCGCGGCCGCAGCCGGGCTATCGCAACATCGACATCGCGACCGGCAGCCAGGACCGGTACATCACGCGCTTCGCCCGCTCTCTCGCCGCCTTCCCCGGCACCGTCTACCTGCGCTACGCGCACGAGATGAACGGCTACTGGTATCCGTGGAGCCGCGGGAGCACGAGCTACCGCTGGGCCTGGCGGCGGATCGTGCGGCTGTTCCGCCTCGCGGGCGCGCGCAACGTGCGCTTCGTGTGGTCGGTGAACCCGAACCTGTACGACCCGGCGGGCGTCTGGATGCGCAACCTCCGCCGCTACTGGCCGGGGCGCCGGTACGTGGACGACGTCGCGACCACGATGATCAACTTCGGCGGCACCGCGAAGCGCTACCCCGTCGCCCGCTTCGTGCCGCGGCTGCGCGCCCTGCGGGCCCGCTTCCGCAAGCCGGTCATCCTCGCCGAGACCAACACCGACCTCACCGGACGGGTCCCGTGGCTGCGCGACCTCGGCGCGATGCTGCGGACCATGCCGTGGATCCGGGCGGTGATGTGGTCGCAGCTCCCGAGCCGCAGCAAGGCGCACCGGCCGGGCGACGGCGTCCTCGACTGGGACGTCCAGCGCGACCCCGCCGGGGCGGCCGAGCTCGCGAGGATCGTCCGCGAAGGGGTCGGCTAGCGCGTGCGCGAGGACGACGAGCTCGGCGCCGTGATCGCCGCGTTCCTCGAGGACGCCGCGGCGGACCGGACGCGCTCGCGGGAGGAGCTGCGCCAGCTGCGCCGGGCACTCACCCACGTCGACACCGAGCTCGGCAGCGTGGGAGTGGGCGCCGTCGGCGGGCGCGACGTCCTGGGCCTCGTCGACGAGCTCGGCGCCGCCGGCCTCCCCGCGAGCCGGACGGATGCGATCGTCGACGCGCTCCGCGCCGTCTACGCGTATGCCATCGCGCAGGGGATCGTCAAGACGAGCCCGCTGGTCGGCCTCGCGCGCCCCATGGACGGGGGCCGCTCGCCGACGGACGCGATGCTCGAGCTCGGCGAGCGTGTCGTCGCCTGGTCCGTGCGGGGGATCGTGATCGCCTTCGTGATCATCGCGGTCGGACTCGCCGTCGCCATCGCGTGACGGCGTGGCAGCGGACGCTGGCCGGCACCGCGGCCTGCGCCGCGCCCGGGCTCCTGGTGCGGCTGACCGGCGGGGGGGCGCCCTATCCGCTGCAGCTCCTCGTCTACGGCGCCGCCGTCGTCGCGGCCGCCTTCCTGCTCGCGTGGGCGTGCGAGGCGGCGCAGGTCGACCTCGGCCACGGGCTCGTGGTGGCCCTGGTCGCGTTCGTCGCGATCCTCCCCGAGTACATCGTCGAGGTCCACTTCGCGCTCACCGGCCATGCCGAGTACGTGACCGCGAACCTCACCGGCGCGAGCCGCCTGCTGCTGGGGTTCGCCGTCGCGATGCCGGCGGCGGCCGCGCTCCTGCCCGCGCGGTGGCGGCCGCCGCGGATCGGGCCGCTGGAGCTGGCGGGCTCGGGTCGCGCGGACCTCGCCGTGCTCGCCGCAGGCGCGGTGTGGTCGCTGCGCGGCGTGGTGGGCGGGAAGCTGACGCTCCTCGACTCCGCGGTGCTGATCGGCCTCTACGCCCTCTACCTGCGGCGCATCGCCGGCGAGGGGGGCGAGACGCCGCCGCCGATGGGCGTGGCCGCGCAGCTCGTCGGCGCTGCCGCGCGTCGAGCGGCGTCGCTGGGTGGCGGGCCTGATGGCGTTCGCCGCGTCGGTGATCCTGCTCACGGCGGTCCCGTTCGGCGACGCCGTGCTGGGCGCCGGCGGGCTCGTGGGCATCAGCCCGTACCTGCTGCTGCAGTGGATCGTCCCCGTGGCGACCGAGACGCCCGAGCTGGTGGTCGCCTTCGTCCTGCTGGCCCACGGCCGCGGCGGGCAGAGCATCGCGGTGCTTCTGGCCGGTGCGGTCAGCCAGTACACGCTCGCGCTCGGCACGCTTCCGCTCGCCTATGTCGTGGGAGCCGGGACGGGACCGCTGCCCCTGGCGGGGCGCGAGCGGATCGAGCTCCTGCTGACGGTCGGCGTGGCCCTCTACGCCGTCGCGGCGCTGCTCAGCCTGCGCCTCAGCCGCGGCGACTCGTCGATCATGCTCGGCCTGTTCGCCGGCCAGCTGCTGCTGCCCGGCACGCTCACGCGGCTCTTCTTCGCGGTGGTCTTCTGGGCGGTCGCGGTGGACGTGCTCGTGGCGGAGCGGCGGCAGCTGCCGGCGCTCGTCAGGGCGCTGGGCCCGGCTCCCGCAGCAGACGCCGCAGCGCGGCGGCGAGGTCGCGGCCGTAGCCGACGCGGCCGTTCGCGAAGGCGGTCACGAGCTGAAGCCGTGGGAGGCCGCTCCCGCCCGCCGTGACGTAGATGGTCTGGACGTGCACGAGCGCGTCGCCGAGCGGCACCACGCGGGGGACGCCGAGCACGGTGCGGTTGACCGAGTTGCGGCCGAGGTCGCGCGACTCGCGGTTGAGCAGCTGGAGGCGGGCGACGACCTCGGGGCTGGCGAGCACCCCGCGGGTGGCCTGCGTCGGACCGGTCGTGAGGCGGTCGCGCGGCAGGCTCAGCAGCGTGAGCCGCGGCCGCCCGCCCGGGTCCACCCATCCCGCGAGGTAGCCGACCAGGTTCTGGCGCCCGCGCGGGGTGAACGAGGTGGCGAGCAGCAGGCGCTCCGGCTCGGCCGCGCCGAGCCTCGCGAGCAGGTACCCCGGCCGCGACCGCCAGCGCTCGGCGGCGACGTCGTCCTCGCGTCGCTCGTCGGCGTCGAGGTGCTCCCGCGGGTCGGGGAAGTGGATCTCGCCGGCATCCTCGACGGGACCCGCGAGCTGGCTCGCCTGCTGCCAGGCGTCGGCGCCGTTCCAGTAGCCGGTGGCATCGTCCGCATGGAACGTCGCGTACACCTCGGTCTGCGCCGCGAACAGGCGGCGGGGGTAGCGCAGGTGCGCGCGCAGCTCCGCCGGCATGCTCGACATCGGGCGGATGAGCGTCGGGTACGCGCCGCGCCAGGCGCGCAGGATCGGGTCGCCGCTGTCGCCGTAGACGCTCACCTGCCCGCTGAACGCGTCGACGTCCGCGACCGCCGCGCCGCGCAGGTAGTTCACTCCCCCGACCGGCGCCGCGTAGGGATAGTGGCGGCTCGAGGTGTAGCCGTGGAAGAGGAACCGCACCCGCCCGCCGGCGACCACGGTCTGCGGGTGGGACTCCCAGGAGAGGAACGGCGCGAGCGTGCGCAGCCGCCTGCCGACGTCGCGGTGCAGGACGATCCGTGAGCGGGCGGTGACGGTCTCGGTCAGCAGGAGCTTGAGGTCGTCGAAGCGCGCGGCGAAGGCGGCGCGCCGGAGCAGGCCGGCGACCGGAATCCCGGCGGGGCCGTCGTAGTGGTAGCCGGGCGCCTGCGAGCCGGGCACGGGGTGCTCGACCTCGCCGCGGCCGCCGGCGAGGACGACGTACGGCGCCTCGGCGGCCGAGCGCTCGCCGAAGTAGATCCGCGGCTGGGTCAGGCGCAGGGGGTTGTCGGGGGAGCGGAACTCGCGCTGCGCGAAGCGCGGGTAGCCGTCCGCGTCGGTCTGGCCGCCCTGCACGGCCACCACGCCGTAGCCGTGCGTGTAGGCGAAGCGCTCGTTCGCCCACGTCCGCGCCTCTCGGCGCAGGCGCGCGAGGTCGAGCTGGCGCGCGGCGACCGTCATCAGCCGCGGCTCGCCGTCCACCGTGTAGCGGTCGACGGTCGCGCTCGGGAAGCTGTAGTAGCCGCCGATGGACTGCAACTCGTTCATCGCGGGGCGCAGGACGCCCGAGTCCCAGAGCGGCACGTTCTCGATCGTGGCCCGGTTCGCCGCGGCCTCGCGAGCGGAGAGCGTCGCGCCGCCCGCGCGCGTGCGCACGTCGACGCGGTCGAGGGCGTAGGCCCGCCGGGTCGCGGCGATCGCGTCCTCGACGTAGGGGCGCTCCCGGGCGAGCGCCTGCGGCTCGACGTCGAAGCGCTCGATGACCGCCGGCAGCCCGTTGGCGAGCGCGGCGGCCGCCAGGCCGAGGGCGGCCACCACCGCCATGGGGACGAGCCGCGCGCGCCGGGTGGCGCCGTAGACGCAGAGCGCCGCCCCCGCGAGCGCGAGGACCATGAGGGCGCGCAGCGCCGGCAGCCGGACGTGGACGTCGGTGTAGGACGCGCCCGGCACGGGCGATCCGCCGTGCGGCAGGACCAGCGCGAACTGCTCGAGCCGGAAGCGCCACGCGACCACGCCGAGCAGCAGCGCGGCCAGCACGAGGAGGTGGGCGCGCGCCGCCCGCAGGGCGCCGGCCACGGCGTAGGCCGCGAGGGTCAGGGCGGCGGCGATGAGCAGGGTCTCCGCCAGCCAGCGGGCGACCTGCTCCTGCAGCGGCAGCGAGAACACGAAGAACCCCACGTCGCGGTGGAACAGCGGGTCCTCGGTGCCGAAGTCGCTGCGGTGGACCCAGAGCAGGAGGAGCCGCGGGAGACCCGCGGGCCGCAGCTCCAGGCTGAGCAGCCCGCCGGCGACGGCCGCGAGCGGGAAGGCGAGCCGCCGGGCGCGCCACAGCTGCGCCGCGGCCCGGCGGCCGGGCTCCGGGCCGCCGCCGATCCGCCGCTCGACGACCGCGAGGTTCGCGAGCATGAGGCAGGTCGCCCCCAGCCCCACGAAGGCCGGCGTCACCACGTTCCATGCGAGCGTCGTCCAGAGGACCGGCTCCTGGCCGAGCTCGCGGAACCACAGCACGTCGGTGTAGACGTGGGCGGCGACCGCGACCAGGCCGGCGACGGCGCTGAGCGTCCCGACCACGAGGAGCGCACGGGTTCGCGGCGTGCGCCACAGCGAGATGCGCGGCGCGGCCGCGTCGCGCGCAGGCCGCCCCGTGGCTGTCGTAGCGCTCGCCATCTCCGGTTCCGGGCGATCCTCCCGCCTTCGCGCGGCGGCGCAATCGGCCCTGCCGACCGCCCGATAGCGCTGCTCGCCCCGAGCGGCGGTCCCTCTCGGCTGATCGCGAGGACCTCTCGCCGCGCGCGCGACGGCGGGCATCCTGCGCGTAGCAGTGCGCGGCCTGCGCTGATCGACTTCCCGAGGGGGTGACGGTGGCGACCGAGGAGGAGCTCGCCCAGCGCCTGCTCTCGGATCCCGCGTTCCGCGCGGAGTTCCAGCGCGACCCGGCGGGCGCGGCCCGCCGCGCCGGCCTCGACGGGGTGGCGGGCGACCTGCTCGCCGCCGGTGACGACCCGCTGCAGCCGCTCGAGCAGCGCGAGTCGCGCTCGAGCCTCGCCGGCGTGGTGATGGCGGCGGCAGTCGAGGGCATCGGGATCGCCGAGCTCATCAGCCCCACCGCCGAGGCGTCGGCCGCGACCATGCCCGAGCCGCGTCACGAGCACGTCGACCCCGACCAGTACGGGATGGACGGCGGCGGCGGCCGGGCGTCCGCCGAGGCCCTCGACCTCCTCAAGAACCGCCGCGTGACGTTCGACGCCGACGGGATCGCCGACCTGAAGGCCGGCCGGATCGACCCGCGGATCGTGTCGGTGCTCACGACGCTCTCCGGCGAGCACCGCCTGACGATCTCCGCGACGGCCTCCGACCATCCCAAGTTCTCCGCGGGCGGCTCGGTCTCCAACCACTTCCACGGCCGCGCGATCGACATCGCGGCCATCGACGGCCGCCCCGTCGGCCCGGGCAACGAGGTCGCCAAGAAGGTGGCGCTCGAGCTCGCGCGGCTCAGCCCCCGGATCCGCCCGACCGAGATCGGCTCCCCCTGGGCGCTGTCCGGACCGGCGTACTTCACCGACGCGGCCCACCAGAACCACCTCCACGTCGGGTTCGACGACCCCGTGAGCCGGGACTGGGAGGCGCCCGGCGGCGCGGCGGCGGCGGCGCCGGTCGAGGCGGAGGTCGCCGACGCGGACGCGACGTCGACACCGACACCGACGTCGACACCGACGCCGACACCGACACCGACACCGACACCGACACCGACACCGACACCGACACCGACACCGACACCGACGATGACAGCGGCGACGTGCGCGAGGACGGCGGCAGCGGCGACACCGAGGACGAGGCGGACGACGAGAGCGACGACGACGACGACGAGGACGAGGACGACGAGGACGACGAAGACGACGAAGACGAAGACGAAGAAGACGAAGACGAGGACGAAGAAGACGAAGAAGACGACGAGGACGACAGCGACGACGGCGCCGACGAAGACGACGACAGCGACGACGGGGCCGACGAGGACGACTCCGACGACGACGCCGACCAGGACGACGACAGCGACGACACGGACGGCGACAGCGAGACCGCCGCCCCTGCCGACGCCCCCGAGGAGCCGGCCGACGAATGGCAGGCCCCGGCCACCGAGGTCGGCGACTACCCCGGCGACGACGCGCCGAAGGAGCAGGTGGCGGCGTGGATGGCCGCCCAGGCCCGCCGCCGCGGCCTGCCGTCCGAGCTCCCGATCATGGCCTCGCTGGTCGAGTCGGGGCTGACCAACGTCAACGGCGGGGACCGCGACTCCGTCGGCTTCTTCCAGATGCGCGTGGGCATCTGGAACCAGGGCGACTACGCCGGCTATCCCGAGCGGCCGGAGCTCCAGCTCGACTGGTTCCTCGACCAGGCGGTGGCGATCAAGCAGCAGCGCCTCTCCCAGGGGCTGCCGGTCGACGACCCCAAGCAGTACGGCGAGTGGATCGCCGACGTCGAGCGCCCGGCGGAGCAGTACCGCGGCCGCTACCAGCCGCGGCTGTCCGAGGCGCGCGAGCTCCTCGAGCGCGTCGGCGGGCGTTCGCGCGAGCCCCGCGAGCCGCGCCCGCAGGCCGGCGACGTCATCCGGATGCGGATCATCACCCCCGAGGAGGCCCGGCGCGCCCGGGGCGGCTGAGTCGATCGGCAGCCCCTGTCGGGCCATCGCGCCCGCCGATTGGCACGGCCCACGCGCACTGCTCAGATCGCTGGACGTGCGCCACACCAAGGACACGGATGCGCCGCTCGAGCTCGTGCTCCCCGACCACAGCCGGCTCGCGCTGCTCGACGAGCTGACGATCGGCCGCGCCGCCAGCAGCACGCTGCGCCTCACCGACCCCACCGTGTCGCGCATCCACGCCCGCATCACGCTCGGCGACGGCGGCGCCGCGACCGTCGAGGACGAGGGCTCGTCCTTCGGCACCTGGCTCGACGGACGCCGGATCCGGGGACCGGCCCGCCTGCGCCCCGGCGCCCGGATCGAGGTCGGCGACCTCGAGCTCCTCGTCGATCGCCGGCGGACCGAGCAGGACTCCGCGCCGACCATCGTCGTCCCGCCCAACGCGTCGCTGACCATCCCCGTGGGCGGTCCGCCGCGCATCCGCAGCGGCCACGCCCTCAAGCGGCTGGAGGCCGCCGAGGGCGACCGGCGATGGGTGCTCAAGGACCTCAGGTCCGGCCGCTACGTGCGCCTCTCCGACGGCGACGCCGAGCTCTTCGCGCTCATCGACGGGCAGCGCTCGCTGGCCGAGCTCATGGGCGAGGCCGGCCGCTTGCTCGGGCCGCAGGGCTCGGCCCGGCTGATGCTGCTGCTCGCGGCGCTCGGCGAGCACGGCTTCCTGTCCGGGACGCCGGCGGCTCCCACGCAGGAGGACGACGCGGAGCCCGAAGGCCGCCTGCGCCGCCTCGCGAAGCCCCGCAACCGGCCGTGGCCGGGAGCCGCTGCGTGGTTCGACCGCGTCTACCGGGGCGGCGGCTGGGCCCTGCTCACCCGCCCGGCGCTCGCGGCGCTCGGGGCTCTCGCCATCGCGGGCGTCGGGGTCTTCGCCTACCTCGTCGCCGGGCGCTACGGGACGCCGTTCGTCGTCGCGAGCAAGCTCGGCATCGGCGGCATCGTGTTCATCGCCGGGCGCTTCGCCGTGGCCGCCGTCCACGAGTCCGCCCACGGCCTGGTCATGGCGTCCTTCGGGCGGCGCGTGCGCGAGGCGGGCCTCAAGCTCGTGCTGATCTTCCCTTACGTCTACGTTGACACCTCCGACGCCTGGTTCGAGCCGCGGCGGCGCCGCATCGCGGTCAGCGCCGCGGGCCCCGTCTCCGACCTCTGCCTCGGCGGCCTGTTCTCGCTCTGCTGCCTCGCACTCGCGGCGGGGACGGTCCGCGACGTCCTCTTCCAGCTCGCGCTCGGCGCCTACATCGCCGCGTTCTTCAACCTCAACCCGCTGGTCGAGCGCGACGGCTACCACATCCTCGTCGACCTGCTGCGCGAGCCGGGGCTCCGCCGGCGGGCGCGGGAGCAGCTGCGCGCCCGCCTCGCCGGGGAGAGCGGCGCGCCGGACTCGGCCGTGCTGCGGCGCTACTCGCTCGCCGGCATCGCGTGGTCGGTGCTCGGCGCCGCGCTCGCGGTGGGGCTGTCGCTGCGCTACCTGCCGGCCTTCGAGACGCTCGCGCCGCCGCCCGTCGTGTGGACGTTCATGGGCGCGATCTGGCTCACGCTCTTCGCGCCCGTGGTCGCGATGATCGGGCTGCCGCTGCTCGCGCGACGGCGCGCCCGCGCCGCGTGAGTCAGTCGCCGTTGTCGTTCTCGTCCGGCTCGTCGTCGCTCGGGTCGTCCGACTGCGAGTCGCCCACGCCGCTCTCGGCCGGCGCCGCCGTCTCCACGCGCTTGCGCGCGCGTCGCACCGCGGCCTCGGCCTCCCCGGCGTCCGCGCGCGCCGCCTGGTAGCCGGCGCGGTCGCCGCGGCCGGCCGCCGCGGCCGACCTGCGGTAGGCGTCCGCGGTCGTCTCGAGCGCGGTGACGAGCCGGCCGTGCGTCCCGTCCGCGGCGACCCCGTCCAGCGCGTGCGCCGCCTGCTCGTAGTCGCGCGCGAGCGTCGACGAGGCATCGCGCGTAGCGGCCGGGGCGTTCGCGGCGGCGAGCGCGTCCGCGTGCGGGCCGACCCGGCGCTGCAAGTCGGCCAGCGCGCTGTCGAGCGTGTTCGCGGACCCCCGGGCCGGCGGGTCCGGGGCGCGCCCTCCTCCACCCGTGACGAGCGACCAGCCGACGGCGGCCACCCCGATGACGAGGATCGCCAGCCACGCGCCGCGCCAGGAGCGCCGCGCGCCCCGGCCGCGGTCCCGCGGGCGACGCGCCACCGACGGCGCCATGGTCGCCCCGAGGGTGTCGCCGCCGCGCATCGGCGCCGTCGTCCGCGTCGCGGCGCGGGGCGCGGCGGATCGCGGCGTGCGAGAGAGGGGCGGCGCCGGGTCGCCGGCCTCGGCGGGCAGCCCCGCGGCGCCGAGCCAGCGCGGGCCGAGGAGCCCGATGAGGATGTCCTCGACCTCCTCCCAGGCGGTCGCGGCATCCTGCGTCCGCTGCTCGGGCTCCTTGGCGAGCAGGCGCTCGACCCAGTCCGAGAGCGCGGGATCGACGTCCGGCACGAGCGAGCCCACCGCCGGGATCGGATCGTTGATGTGACGCATGAGGACCGCCATCGGCGCTTCCGTGTCGTGGAACGGCGTGCGCCCGACGAGCAGCTCGAACACGATGATGCCGACCGAGTAGAGGTCGCTCGCCGGACCGGCCTCCTGTCCCATCGCCCGCTCGGGCGCCATGTAGCGGGGCGTCCCGAGCGTGGTGCCGGTGGCGGTGAGGTTGGCGACCGTCTTCGTCGCGTCCGCGGCGTTCGCGATCCCGAAGTCCGCGATCTTCACCCACCCGCCGTCCGTGACCAGCAGGTTCTCCGGCTTGAGGTCGCGGTGGACGATCCCCCGCTGCTCGGCCAGCGCGAGGCCGTTGAGCACGCCCTCGAGCACCCCGCCCACCTGCGCGAGCGACAGGTGGCCGACGTACGGGCGCAGCGACCCCCGCGGCAGGTACTCCATCGCGATGTAGGCGGTGCCGTGGTGCTCGAAGTAGTCGTGCACCGTGACGATGTTCGGGTGGCTCAGCGACCCGGCCAGGCGCGCCTCGCGCAGGAACCGGCGGGCGAGCTGCGGCTCGGACTCGTCGAACGGCCGCAGCTCCTTGAGCGCCACGTCGCGCGCGAGGCCGGCCTGCCGCGCGAGGTACACGGTCGCCATGCCGCCGCGGCCGAGGGTCCGCACGATCTCGTAGCGACCAACCCTCCGCGCCTGACGGGCCATCGCGCCCGATCGTCGCCGCCGGGCGCGCGGGCACCAAGCGCAAGCGCCGATCGGGTGAGCCGCGAGCGCGATCAGGCCGCTCTGATACGCGCGCGCTGTCGGTTGAGCGCGGCTGGGTGTTGCGGGCGCCGCCGGGTCCGGTTCAGTCCAGGCATCACCGAATCCGACGGAGGAATCCTGCCATGACGACCGACGACGACCCCGCGAAGACCGCCCGCCCCTTCGCGCGCCGCGGCCGCTTCAGCCTGATGCGGATGCGCCCGGCCGACCTCTTCGACGCGTGGCAGTTCGCCGAGACCGAGGCGACCCTCGCCCTGGCCGCCTGGAAGTCGGCGCCGCACGGGAAGAAGGGCGACGCCTACGTCTCCTACGTCGCGGCGCTCGATCGCGAGGCGAAGGCGGCCGGGATGCTCGCCATCCGCCTCTCGCCTGCCTGAACGGACGACCTCTTCCCCCCGCCGCCCGCGCCCGTCCCTCTCCCCCGGGCGCGGGCGGCTCTCCCTTCATGAAAGGACGCCCCCGATGGACCGGGTACGGCTGGGCATGACGGACCTGCGGGTCTCGCCGATCTGCTTCGGCACGTGGCAGCTGGGAGGCGACTGGGGCGGCTTCGACGCCCACGAGGCCACCGTCGCGATCCGCCACGCGCTCGACCTCGGCGTGAACATCTTCGACACGGCGCAGGCGTACGGCTTCGGCGCCTCCGAGCGACTGCTCGGCCATGCGCTCAAGCCCGAGCTGCGCACCCGGCGCGACGACCTCGTCATCGCCACCAAGGGCGGGCTGCGGCCGGATGGCAACGGTGGCGTCGTCCGCGACGCCTCGCCGGACTGGCTGCGCATCGGCGTCGAGCGCAGCCTGCGCGCCCTCGGCGTCGACCACATCGACCTCTACCAGCTGCACTGGCCCGACCCGTCCGTGCCGGTCGAGGAGTCGGCCGGCGCGCTGCAGTCGCTCGTCGACGACGGCAAGCTCCGCCACGTCGGCGTCTCGAACTTCGACGTCGACCAGATGGCGGCGTTCGCGCGGACGCGCCCGGTCGAGACGCTGCAGCCGCCCTACCACCTCCTCCGCCGCGACGTCGAGGCGGACGTGCTCCCGTACTGCGCCGAGCACGACATCGGGGTGCTGGTCTACGGTCCGCTGGCGCACGGCCTGCTGACCGGCGCGATCGACGAGCGGACCGCCTTCGAGGACGGCGACTGGCGCGGCGCGAGCCCGGTGTTCACCGGCGAGGCGCTCCACCGCAACGTCGAGGTCGTGCACCGGCTCGAGCGCCTCGCCCGCGACCGCGGCACCACCGTGAGCGCCCTCGCGATCGCCTGGACGCTCGCGAACCCGGCCGTGCACGTCGCGATCGTCGGCGCCCGCCGTATGAGCCACGTCGAGGCGAGCCTGGCCGCCGCCGGGCTGCAGCTCGACGCCGCCGACCTCGCCGAGATCGATGCGATCGCCCACGGCGCGGTCGGCGTCGGCGGCCCCACCCCCGAGGGGACTGGTCCCCACCGACCGCGAGAGGAATCGACATGACACCCACCGACGGCCCGGTCGTGTTCGCCTACGACGGATCCGAGTACGCCAAGGCCGCGATCCGCGAGGCCGCGCATCAGCTGGGCGGCCACCGGCACGGCATCGTGCTCACCATCTGGCAGCCGCTCGGGGCGGGCCCGCTGGCCGGGGCGGCGACGATCGCCGCGCCGGAGCTCGAGGAGGACCTCGAGCGCGAAGCCCGCGACCTGGCCGGCGAGGGCGCGCGGATCGCGCGTCAGGCCGGCTTCGACGCCGTTCCGGTGGCCTGGCGGGCCGATCCGGTGTGGCGCGGCATCGCCGACTTCGCCGACGACCACGACGCCGGCATCGTCGTGCTCGGCTCCCACGGGCGCACCGGCCTCGGCCGCGCGGTGATGGGCAGCGTCGCGGAGACCGTGGCGCGCCACAGCGAGCGCCCCGTCCTGATCGTCAACGCCCACACGGCCGACCGCGCCGCGGCGTAGGCACCACCGGCCCTCGAGAAGCCGCCGCGCTCGTCCGAGCGCTCGTCGCGATCAGGTCGCCGGCGATGCGACCGTGGCGCGCCGAGCGACGGGATCGCACGGGTGTCCTTGGCTCCGCGCGGGTGCCCGGAGGACCCGCCGGGGGCGCCTACGGTCGGGGCCGTCTCCGTCCTTGCCAGAAAGGCTCCGCCGTGCGCCGCAACATGTCCCGTGCCGACCGCTCCGCGATGCGCCGGCTGAACGCCCCGCCGCCGGCCGAGGACGCCGAGGAGGGCGCGACCACGGGCCCGGACCCGGTCGTCGCGACGCTGAACCTCGAGCACGTCACCGCGGCCCTCGGTGGCGGAGAGTAGCCCCACCCCGTCGCGGGGCGGGATGCTCCGCCTCCTCGGCCGCTTGCTCGCCATGGGCCTCGCCGTCGCCGCCGCCCTCCCCGGAACGGCCTCCGCCGCGACCGACTGCCCCGGCGGGCCGGCGCCCGAGGGCGCGACGCTGTGCGGGCTGAACGCCGCGCGCGCGGCCTACGGCCTGCCGGCGCTGCGCCCGGACGCGCGCCTCGCCCGCGTCGCCCGGGCGCACTCGCTGGACATGGTCGCCCACCAGTACTTCGCGCACGACTCGCTCTCGGGCGCCTCGTTCGGGAGCCGCCTCCTCGGCGCGGGCTGGATGCGCGGCCGGCGCCGCTGGACCGTCGGGGAGAACCTCGCCTGGGGCACGGGACCGCGGGCGGCGCCGGCGTTCGTCGTCGCGGCCTGGCTGCGCAGCCCGCCGCATCGCCGCGTCATGCTGCACCCGGGCTTCAGGTTCGTCGGGATCGGCATCGCGAGCGGCGCGCCGGCGCCCTCCGCCCTGCCGGGCGCGACGTACACGGCCGACTTCGGCACCGCGCGGCCGCGATCGCGATCAGCCGAGCGGCGTTGGTTGTTGCGCAGGGCGCGCCGCGGCGCGACGGTCACGGCATGACCCGAGAGCGTGCACGTGCCTACGCCCGCGTGATGATGACGCTGCAGGACGCCGGCCCCTCGAAGCTGCTGCCGTCCGAGCGGGCACGCACGCGCCTCGCCGCGGACGCGCTGCTGTTCTGCGCCGACATCCTGGCCGACCGGTCGGCCCGGGCGGCGTTCAGCGACTTCGAGGCGATGCGCTCGAACCTCGTCGACTGCGGCCGCTGGACGGACGAGCGCGCAGGCGCCCTTGCCGACGACGTGTGGGCCTGCGGGCCAGCGATCGCCGCGGCACGCGGCCTGGCGGCCTGACGCCCGCCGCCCCCGGCTCAGCGCGAGAGCAGCCCGCCCTCGACGGTCAGCCCCTCTCCGGTGACGAACGAGGCCGCGTCGGAGCACAGCCACGCGATCGCCCCGGCGACCTCCCCCGGGGCGCCCATGCGGCCCATCGGGACGAACCCCATCAGCGCCTCCCGGAAGCCGGGGTGGCGCTCGAACGTCTCGTCCATCATCGGCGTGTCGATCGCCCCCGGGCACACCGCGTTGATGCGGACCCCCTGCTGGGCGTACTCGATCGCCGCCGTCCGGGTGAGCCCGAGCACGCCGTGCTTGCTCGCGCTGTACGGCGACGCGAACGGCGCCCCGCGCAGGCCGAGGGTCGAGGCGACGTTGACGATCGCGCCGCCTCTCCCGCCGGCGAGCATCGCCTCGATCTCGGCGCGCATCGCCAGCCACGTGCCGCGCAGGTTCACGCCGACGATCCGGTCCCACGCCTCGACGGGATACTCGTGCGTGACCGCATCGCCGCCGCCGACGCCGGCGCAGTTCGCCGCGCAGTCGATCCGCCCCCATGCCTGCACCGCGTCCTCCACGACGGCGCGCAGCGCCTCGTCCTCCGCGACGTCGGCGGCGGCGAAGCGCGCCTCGGCGCCCTCCGCCCGCAGCGCCGCGACCGTCGCCTCGCCGCCCTCCTCGTCGACGTCCGAGGCGACGACCCGCGCGCCCGCGGCCGCGAGCCGCTCGGCCGTCGCGCGCCCGATCCCCGATGCGGCGCCCGTCACCAGCGCCACCCTGCCCTTCAGTCCGTAGTCCATCGCGGCATCATCGCCCACCGCCGGCCGTGCCCGCGACGGGTTGCCATCGAGCCAACGTGGTCGGCCCGCCGGCTTGCCGCCGCGGCTCCGTGGACGTAGTGTCGCCCGATGAGCGTGCTGTCGTCCGCCGAGTGGGCCGCGGACCGCTCGCAGCCGATCCTGGAGCTGACGGTCGGCGACCTGCTGCGGGCGACGGCGGCGCGCGCCCCTGAGACGACCGCGCTGGTCGCCGCCCCACCCGAGCCCGCGGCCCGACGGCGGTGGACGTACGGCGAGCTCGCCGAGGGGGCCGAGCGGGCGGCGCGCGCACTGCTGGGCCGCTTCGCGCCCGGCGACCGCGTCGCGGTGTGGGCCGACAACATCCCCGAGTGGGTGGTCCTCGAGCTCGCGGCGGGGCTGGCGGGCATCACGATCGTCACCGTCAACCCCGCCCTGCGCCCGCGCGAGCTCGCGCACGTCCTCGGCCACTCGCGCGCCGACGGGATCTTCCTCGTGCCCGAGTACCGCGGGACCGCGATGGCCGAGTCGCTCGGGTCGGTCCGCGGCGACCTCCCCGCGCTGCGCGAGGTGGTCTCCTTCGCCGACTGGGAGGCCTTCTGCGCGAGCGGCTCGCCCACCGAGCGCCTCCCCGCGGTCGACCCGGGCGACGCCGCGCAGATCCAGTACACGTCGGGCACCACGGGCCGGCCCAAGGGCGTCGTGCTCAACCATCGCGGCATCGTCAACAACGCGCGGCTGTACGTCGACCGCATCGCGCTCGACCGCGGCACCGTGCAGCTGAGCCCCATGCCGCTGTTCCACACCGCCGGCTGCGTGATGAGCGTCCTCGGCGCGATCGCGAACGAGGGCACGCTCGTCCTGCCGCCGTCCTTCGACCCCGGCCTCGTGCTCGAGCTGGTCGAGGCCGAGCGCGTCGAGCACCTGCTCGGCGTGCCGACCATGCTGACCGCCCTCCTCGACCACCCGGCGTTCGCGACCACCGACACCTCGTCGGTCCGCCGCCTCCTCAGCGGCGGCGCCGTCGTGCTGCCGGGCCTCGTCGCGCGCGTCGAGGCGGCGTTCGGCGCGCCCCTCAGCATCGTGTTCGCCCAGACCGAGGCCTCGCCCGCGATCACGCAGACGGCCCCGCACGACGACCCGGCCGACCGCGCGATGACGCTCGGGCGCCCGCTGCCGCAGACCGAGGTCAAGATCGTCGACTTCGTGAGCGGCGCCACCGTCGCTCCCGACGTCATCGGCGAGCTGTGCACGCGCGGCTACCACGTCATGAGCGGCTACTTCGACGACCCCGCCGCGACCGCCGCGGCAGTCGACGCCGACGGCTGGCTGCACACCGGCGACCTCGCCTCGATGGACCCCCGCGGCTACTGCCGGATCGGCGGCCGCCTGAGGGACATGATCATCCGCGGCGGCGAGAACATCTACCCGCGCGAGATCGAGCAGGTCCTCTTCGAGCACGAGGACGTCGCCGACGTCGCCGTGCTGGGCGTCCCCGACGCCAAGTGGGGCGAGCAGGTGGCCGCCTTCATCCGGCCCGCGGCCGGGCGCACGCCCGACCCCGACGAGCTCGTCGCCTACTGCCGCGAGCGGCTCGCGCCCTACAAGCTCCCGCGCCACTGGACGATGCTCGACGCGTTGCCCATGACCCCGTCGGGCAAGGTGCAGAAGTACGTCCTGCGCGAGCGGTTCCTCGCCGCCACGGCCGCCCAGCCGACGAGTCCGGGCGCCGAGCGGCCGCCCGCGCCGGCGACCTGACCGCGCTCAGCCCCAAGGCAGTTCGGCGTCCGGACGGGCGACCCGCCAGGCCGGGAACGGCGCGTACGCCTCGGCCGGCCGCTCCGTCTCGGTCTCGACCCCGGCGCCGCGGCCGCGTGCGGTCTCCGAGCGCGGGTAGACGATCGTGTCGCCCTCCCGCCGCGCCCCGGTCATGAAGATCACGCACGGCTGGTCCCCGGTGCCGACGAAGGAGTGGCGCGTGCCGGGCGGGCAGTGGACGAAGTCCCAGGCGCGCAGCGGGCGCTCCTCCTCCTCGATCAGCAGCACGCACGTCCCCGACAGCACGAGGAAGTCCTCCTGGCTCGACTCCGCGTGGTACATGCCCGACGGCTTGCCGGGCTCGAGGACCGCCAGCGTGAAGCCGGTCTGGGCGAACGGCTGCGGCGCCGCGTCCGGGCGCTCGGCGAGCACGCGCGGGCTGCTCTCGAACACGCAGCGGGCGCCGAACGCGTCGTTGCGGACCCACGCCGCCTCGCCCGCGTTGACCACGAACCACCCCGGGCTCACCGGCGCGAGCCCCGAGCCCACGTCCTCCAGCTGCGCTTCCTCGACCGCCATCACGCTCCTCCCGCTCGGACGGCGTCACACCCTAGGCGAATAGAGTCGGCCCTCGCCGCCGTGATCGCCTATGAAGCAGCCGAATGGAGCGACCTGTTCGTGGCGAGCGCGGGCGCGTCGGCGGCGCTCACCGGTCTGCTGTTCGTCGCGGTCTCGATCAACATCGAGCGCATCCTGCGCTTCGAGGGCCTGCCCGAGCGGGCGCTCGAGACGCTCGCGCTGCTGCTCGGCGTCGTGGTCGTGTCGGTCGTCGGGCTGATCCCTGGCCAGACGCGCACGGTGCTGGGCGTCGAGCTCCTCGGCGTCGGCCTGGTCGTGACCGCCGCCGTCGCCCGGCTGCTGCGGACCAGCCGTCCCACGCCCGAGGAGCCGGCCGGCCGGCTGATCCTGCGCGTGGTCATCGTGGCCTCGGGGACGATCCCGTTCGTCGTCGGCGGCGCGAGCCTCTGGGCCCAGGCGGGCGGCGGCCTCTACTGGGTCGCCGTCGGGATCATCTTCGCGCTGGTCGGGTCGGTCGCCAACGCGTGGGTCCTCCTCGTGGAGATCCTGCGCTGAGGCTCACCGCCCGCGCGCGCGGTCATGGCCGCCCCCAGCACTGCAGCAGCGTGAACGTGGTGCCCCACCGGTCCGGCGCGCCGAGCTCGGCCTCGCCCCGGTCGCGCAGATCATGCAGCTCGTCGGCGCTCACCAGCGACAGGATCCGCTCCTCCAGGGCGGTGGCGAACTGCAGCGGCACGCGCAGGTACGGATGGGCCGGCGCCAGCGCCAGGACCTCGGCCCGGACGTTTCCCTCGATGCCGAAGTCGCGCAGGAGCTGCAGGTGGTGGCGCCCGGCGTCCCAGTCGCCTCCGCTCAGCCGGAACGCCTGGACGATGAGCTCGATCAGCCGCTCCAGGGCGGGGGCCGGCGGGTTGAAGTGCCAGGAGCCGGGATCCGGGTCTTCGAGCACGATGGTCCCGCCGGGCCGCGCGAGGCGGAGGTAGGTCTCCATCTGCTCGTGGCCGCGTCCCAAAGGGCAGATCTCGTAACGGGCGTGCACGAGGTCGAAGGAGTCCGGCTCCAGTTCGCTGGCGAAGAGGTCGTCCTTCACGAGGCCGACGTTCCGCAGACCCTCCTGCGTCACGAACCGGTTGGCGGCGCCGAGCATCGACTCGTCGATGTCGGAGCCGGTCACCTCTCCGGCGGGCCCCACCCACTCGCTCAGCACGCGGAGCCAGCCGAGTACGCCGCAACCGACGTCCAGGGCTCCGGCGCCGCGCCCGTCGCCGATCTCCTCCAGCAGCCGCCTGCCGCTGGGCTCCCACACCAACGACTGGAGATGCAGCCGCTCCAGCTCCGACGCCTGTCCGGCCAGGAGGTACTCGGCCGTGCCGGCCTCCGCGATCTTCTTGGTCGTCATGCCGGTGAGTATCGGCGCGCGGCGGGCCGCTGTCTTCGCCTGATCGAGCCAACCTCGCGCATGGCCCGTCGAGGCCATGCCGGAGCGGCGGGGCTTGCTAGAGCAGGCCCAGGCGGCTCGCCTCGGCCACCGCCGCGGCCCGCGAGGAGCAACCCAGCCGGGCGTAGGCGTTCTGGAGGTGGCGGTGGACCGTGTGCCTGCTGAGCACCAGCCGCGCCGCGACCTCTCCATCCGTGAGTCCGTCCGCGACGAGGCGCAGCACTTCGACCTCGCGCGGGGTGAGGAGCCGATCGCCTGCCGCGGGGCGCCTTGGGACCGGCGGCGCCCCGAGTCCGGCCAGCAGCTCGCGCGCCCGCGCCGCCTCACCGCCGGCGCCGATCGCGTCCAGGAGCCTGGCGGCCAGCGTCGCCTGGCGTACGGCAGCGTCCCCTCGACCCATGCGGTCGAGGACGCGCGTCAGCTCAAGCCTGGCCCGCGCAAGATCGAAGGCCGCGCCGGCGGCGGCGAACAGCTCGACCGCGTCCTCGAGCCCCGCACGCGCCGCCTCCTGGTCACCGGCGGCTGCCGCGACGAGCCCCTCGGCGAGCTTCACCGAGGCGTGTAGCGGGCGCGTCCCCACCGCCTCGGCGATCGCGCGGAGCTCCTCCAGGTGCGTAGTCGCCGCAGCGGGCTCGCCGGCCGCGGCCTTCGCCCTCACCATCAGCTCGACCGGTGTCGCCCGCAACGTCAGGTTCTGCGCCGCCATCCGCCGGAGCACCGGCTCGAGCAGATCGACGGCGGTCGAGGCATCGCCCTGGTCGAGGGCGATCTCGGCCAGCACCAGCGGGGTGAGCGCATTGCCCGCGGCTCGGTGCAGCAACTCCTGCGCCTCGGCGACGCGGCCCTGCCTGCGGCGCAGATCGGCGAGCCGCAGGATCGCCAGTCCGCTCCAGGTGGGCCGCTCGGCGACCAGTTCCTCGGTCGCGGTGGTCAGCTCACGCTCGGCCTCGCGCCAGCGCCCCTGCCAGGTCAGGACGGCGCCGTAGTGGGCCCGGCAGGCGCCGGTGACGAAGTTGATCCGCATCCGGCGGCCGAACTCCTCGACCTTGCCGCACCACTCGGCAGCGCGCTCGTAGTCGCGTGCCCGCTCGCAAGCGTTGAGCAGCAGGCAACAGGTCCACCCCGCCGGGACGATCTCCTCGAACTCTCCCGCCAGCGCCGCGGCGGCGGCCTCGTCGAGGCAGCACATGCCGTCCGCCACCCGGCCCTCGTTGACGAGCCCCACGCCCTCGACGGCCAGCGCGAACATCTCGAGCCCGACCACGCCGAGACGGCGGCCCAGCTGTCGTGCCCGGGCGGCGAGCTCCTTGGCCCGCGGCTGGTCGCCCTCGAGCATCGCCATGTACCCCACCAGCGCATCGAGCCAGCCGTGCTCCGGGCAGGGCTCGAGCCCTTCCAGGAGGCGGGCCGCGCGCTGGAACCAACCGTTGGCGATCGCGCGCTCGCCACGCAGGACGAGGTGATCGTCGCCGAGCCAGATCGCGAGCATCGCCGCGCGCCGCTGCTCCCCTTGGCGGCGGCTCAACCGGTAGGCGCGCTCCCGGGCGTCCAGGCAGGTGGGCACGTCCTCGACCCACCACGCGGCCCAGCTCAAGCCCTCCAACGCCTCGACCGTCTCGTGCGCCTCGAGCTCCGCCTCGAAGATCGCGCGCGCTTCCGCCCAGGCCGCACGGGCAAGCGCCGCCTCGCCTTCCCGGACCCGTTCCGCCGAGGACGCGGTCTCGGCCATGGACGAACAGTAACCGCGTGTCGCCCCCGCGGGAACCGGATCACCGCCCTCGGCCCAGCGCGCACCGACGGCGCTCAGGAGGCGGGCTGGAAGAGCTCGACGGGGTTGCCCGACGGGTCGTCGAGCACGATCTGCGAGCCCCCGGGGCCCGTGATGATGTCGCTGCGGAACGTGAGTCCGGCTGCGCGCAGGCGCTCGACCTCGGCGGCCAGGTCCTCGACGACCAGGAGGATGCGGTTCCAGCCGCCCGGCTGCGGCGTGCGCCCGTCCGGCAGCGTGCGGCCGCCGGAGCTCGCGGAGCCGCTGAGCAGCAGACGCAGGCGTCCGCGGACGACGTCGGCGAAGGCGGGCAGCACGCTCATGCGCTCGGTGAAGCCCAGATGGGACGTGTAGAAGGCGATCGCCTGCTCGACGTCGGAGACGATGTAGCGAACGCTGACGAGGTCTTCGGCCATCAGTTGCTCTCCGGGATGGTGGGTCGCAGGGCCAGGACGTGCAGGAAGAACCTGATCCGCTCGGTCAGCTCGTCGGCGACACGCGCGAACGCGCCGGAGCGTTCGGGCGCGGCGGCCGGATCGGGCACGCTCCAGTGGGCGGTGCGCGGGCTTCCCGGGAACTCGGGGCAGACCTCGCGCACGCGGTCGCACAGGCTGACCACGTAGTCGAAGCGGTCGGTCGCGAACACCGAGAGGTGCTTGCTCCGCGCGCCGCTGATGTCGATGCCGCGCTCGCTCATCGTCCGGATCGCCTCGGGGTGCACGGCCTTCGGACGGCTGCCGGCGCTGAACGCCTCGGCACGGTCCGGCGCCATCTCTCGCAGGAGGCCCTCGGCGATCTGGGACCGCGAGCTGTTCCCGGTGCACAGGAACAGGACCCGCGCGCGATCCGCCGACGGCGGAGCGGGTGGGGCGACGAGCCGCAGCGCCGGGTGCAACGCCGCGCCGGTGTCGGCGAACAGGTCCTGGCAGCGGGCCAGGTCGACGCGGTAGTAGGCGTCCCGGCCGTCGAACGAGCTCCGTCGAGTCGCGACGAGCCCGCTCGAGCGCAGCCGCCTCAGGTGATACGAGACGAGGCTCTGGCGCTCATCCAGGGCGGCGGTGAGCTCGCGGACCCGCAGGTCGCTGCGGGCGAGCTCCCGCAGGATGGCCCAGCGCATCGGGTGCCCGGCCAGGTCGAGGAGCGGTGGAAGCGTCCCGCGATGACGAGCCATCTCGCCCGCGAGGATACATCAAACGGAGTCGATACATCAGCCGGAGTTGATCGACCTACCCTGGTCCACTCACCCTGAGGACTAGCCGTCCGGCCAGGGAATTTCAGGTTTCGACGCCCGGGCGGGCCTACCGTTCGGCGGCGACAACGGTGTTGGAGAAGCACTGTTCGTCACGGCGATGTGGCCGTCTCGCTATGGGCTCTGGCACCACGATGCGCTCCGTGTGCCTCGGAGCGTGGCGTCAGGCTCGGTGGTCGCGCTGCGACAACGAGGCGAGACGGCCCGTCGCGCCGAGCTGTCCCGCAGAAGGCCTAGATCCCTCGGGGATGAAGGTGGGGTTGGGCGTGCTGCCGCCGAAGAGTTCGGTCAGCAACGCGGACGCTGTTCGCCGGCTGACAGCTCGGCTCGAGCGTCCGCTGGCCCTGCTCGACGATCTCGTCTGCCCGTGGCAAGGGCCCAGACTATGGATAAATCCCTGCAAACCCGAGAGCCGGGAGGTTGGAGTGGAGACGGCGGGAATCGAACCCGCGTCCGCGATCGCATGAAAGGCAGCGTCTACGAGCGTAGCCGGCGCTCTGGATCTCGCGCTCCGCTCGCCAACGCCGGCGGGGTTGCGGAGCGCCAGCCCGCTTGACTGTCCCCCCGGTCGGCGCGGGCGGGCCTTCCGGGGGTGAGCCTGCTATCTGACTCGGCCTGGTCCCGGCGCAGGCTCCGGGGACCGAGGCTCACGGCCTAGTTGTTGCTAAGCGGCGAGCTGGAAGTCGTGAGACTTCGCACTTATTTGTTTGCCGGGTTTTACGAGGCCTCCGGCACCTCGACTCGCAACTACCCCCACGAACCGACCACGTCGAAGCCTGTCGTCCCCAGGGGCTATGTACGCCTTCCATTGTAGGGGCGGGACGAAATCGCGAGAAGGCGCAAGTTTTTCCGCGGAGGACCGTTTCCGCCTCCATACCGTGGTTCCGGAACCCCGCCAGGCGGGGCCGCGGCTTCAGATGGGGCGCGTCGGTGCAGGGCGCGTCCGCCCTCCCCCCGAGCAACGCCCCCGCCGGGCCCCCGCCGGCGGGGGCGAGGGAGGCCGGGAGCTCCAGTGGGCGCCGCTGCGCCCGCGGGCTGGGCGGGGCCTCGATAGCCTCGCCCGCTGAGCCCTCGACCGGAAGATGGGAGCGCGATGCGGAGCTTCGACGTGGTGGTGATCGGCGCCGGGCCCGCCGGGGAGGTGGCCGCCGGGCGGCTGGCGGACGCGGGCCTCGAGGTCGCGATCATCGAGGACCGGCTGGTCGGCGGCGAGTGCTCGTTCTGGGCGTGCATGCCGTCGAAGGCGCTGCTGCGCCCCGCCGAGGTGCTGGCCGAGGTGGCCAGGATCCCCGGGGCGGCCGAGGCGGTCACCGGGGCGCTTCACGTCCAGGCCGTGCTGGACCGCCGGGACGAGGTCATCCACGACCTCGACGACTCCTCGCAGCTGCCGTGGATCGAGGATCGCGGGATCGCGCTGTTCCGCGGCCGCGGGCGCGTCGTGGGCGAGCGGCGGGTGCGGGTCGGCGACGAGGAGATCGAGGCGCGCCGGGCGGTGATGCTGGCCGGCGGGACGCTCCCCGCGCTGCCGCCGATCCCCGGGCTCGACAGCTTCGAGCCGTGGACCAACCGCGACGCCACGACGACGAAGCGCATCCCGGAGCGGCTCGTGATCGTCGGCGGCGGGGTGGTCGGGTCCGAGATGTCGCAGGCGTTCCAGTCGCTCGGCGCGAAGGTCACGCTCGTGGAGGGCGAGCGGCGGCTGCTGCCGCGCGAGGAGGAGTTCGCCTGCGCGCAGGTCACCGAGGCGCTCGAGGGGCACGGCGTGGACATCCGCACCGGGCAGACGGCGGCGCGCTTCGAGCGCAGGGACGACGGGACGATCACCGTCGAGATGGGCGACGGCTCGACGGCGGTCGGCGACCAGGTGCTGGTGGCGCTCGGGCGCACGCCGCAGACCGAGCAGCTCGGCCTCGAGGACCTCGGGTTCCCCGCCGGCGAGTACGTGGAGACCGACGAGAACCTGTCGGTGCCCGGGCACCCGTGGCTCTACGCGATCGGCGACGTCAACGGCCGCGCGCTGTTCACGCACATGGGCAAGTACCAGGCGCGCGTGGCGTGCGACCACCTGCTCGGCAAGCCCTCGGCGGCGGCCCACGGCGCCGACGGCCCGCTGTCGCCGCGGCTGATCTTCACCGACCCGCAGGTGGGCGCCGTCGGTCACACGACCGACACGGCGCGCGCGGCGGGCCTCGAGGTGAAGGTGATCGACGCCCCCACGTCCGGCAACGCGGGCGGCTCCTTCTACGGGCGCAACGCCCCGGGGACGGCGCGCTTCGTCGTCGACGAGCGCCGCGGCGTGCTGGTCGGGGCGACGATCACCGGCTCGGAGGCGGTGGACTTCCTGCACGCCGCGACGATCGCGGTCGTGGGCGAGGTCCCGCTCGAGCGCCTGCGCCACGCCGTGCCGGCGTTCCCGACCCGCAGCGAGATCTGGCTGAAGCTCCTGGCGGGGGCGGGTCTCTAGCCGGCACCCCGTCCAGGAACGAAAGGGACGCGGAGGGAGCCGCTCGAGGAGCCGTTCCCCCGGTCGCCGAAACGACCCGGTTCTGCGGCGGCGGGCCTCTCACCTCGATGGCCTCGCTCTTCGCGTCTCGACCTCCGCGTCTGGGGGCACCGTAGCCCCGGCGGCGCGGCGGGCGCAAGGACGCGGCGACGAAGTTCCCGCAACGTCCGCGAAGGCGATCGCGGCCGCCCTGCCACACTGGAATGACGATGGATCAGCGCAACACCGATTGGCTCCCGCCCTCCCCGCCGAGCCGGCCCGCGCCGGCCCGGTCCGACCCCTCCGGCGGCCTCTACCGCCCGGCGACCGAGCCGGCGGGCGCCGCCGCGCCGCCGCCTGCCCGGGACCAGCCGTCGCGGCTGCGGCGCGCGTTCGGGCCGCTTCTCGTCGCGGGCGCGCTGGCGCTGAAGTTCGGCAAGGCCGCGCTGCTGCTGATCCCCAAGCTCAAGGTGCTGACGACGTCGGCGTCGATGCTCGTGTCGGTCGCCGCGTATGCGCTGATCTGGGGCTGGCGCTTCGCCGCGGGCTTCGTCGCGCTGCTGTTCGTGCACGAGCTCGGGCACTACATCCAGCTGCGCCGCGAGGGCGTCCGCCCCGGCGGGATGGTGTTCATCCCCTTCCTGGGCGCGGCGGTGTTCACCCGCTCGCTCGGGGGCAACGCGCTGGCCGAGGCGCGCGTCGGCCTGGCCGGGCCGATCCTCGGGTCGCTGGCGTGCGCGGCGCTGATCCCGGTGGCCTCCATCACCGGCGACGAGTTCTGGCGCGCGCTGGCCTTCACCGGCTTCTTCATCAACCTGTTCAACCTCATCCCCGTGGTGCCGTTCGACGGCGGCCGCGCGATGGCGGCCATGGCCCCGTGGATGTGGTTCGTCGGCTTCGGCGCGATGCTGGTCTTCTTCTTCCTCTTCCCGAACCCGATCCTGATCCTCTTCGTGCTGCTGGGCGGGTTCGAGACCTGGCGGCGCTGGAAGCAGCGCAAGTCGGGCGAGGAGGGCAACACCGCCTACTACCGGGTGCCGCCCCGCGCGCGGCTGGCGGTCGGCGCGATCTACGTCGGGCTCATCGTCCTGCTGGCGCTGGGCATGGACGCGACGCACGTCGAGCGCACCCTCTCCGACGTCTGAGCCTGCCGGGCGCTAGATTGCGCCCATGCCCGCGGTGGTCGCGAGCGTGCCGCTCCAGGGCCCGACCGGCGCAGCCGGGCGCGACGCCGCGGAGGCCATGCACCTCGCGCTCGAGGACGCCGGTGCGCCGGTGGGGCTGCGCGTCCTCGACGCCGGCCCCGGGCCGCTCGGCCCGAACGCCGTCGCCAACGCCCGCGAGGCCGCCGGCGACCCCGACGTGATCGCCTATCTCGGCGAGTTCTACTCGGCGGCGTCCGGTGCCAGCCTGCCGGTGCTCGAGGCGGCGGGCCTCCCCCAGGTGTCGTACGCGAACACGTGGCTGCGCCTCGCCGGCGCGTCGTTCTTCAACGTGATGCCGACCGACGAGCGCCAGGCGCAGCAGCTCGTCGCGTGGATGCGCGAGCTCGGCGTGCGGCGGCCGTACCTGCTCGACGACGGCGAGTACTACGGCCACGAGATGCGCTGGCTCGTGCACGAGGCGCTCGCCACGGCGGGCGTGCCGGTCGCGGGCGCCGAGCCCCTCGAGGACGGCGAGCTGCCGCCCGCCGGCCTCGCCGGCGCCGGCGCGGACGCCGTGTTCGTCGGCACCGTCGCCGAGGACGGGACCTCCGAGCTGCTGTCGGCCGTGCACGCGCAGGCGCCGGACGCGCTGCTGTTCAGCATGGAGGGGCTCCTCAGCGACGTCCTCGCCGCCGTGCTGCCGCCCGATGTGGCGTCGCGCCTCCACGTCACCGCGGCGGCCCTGCGGGGCGACGAGCTGCCCGAGGCGGGGCGCGCCGTGGTCGCCCGCCTGCGCGACCGCCTGGGCCGGAACCCCGACCCCCACGCCGTCTATGCCTACGAGGCCGCCGCGCTGCTCCTCGACGCCCTGGCGCACACGACGCCGGACCGCGACGCGATCGCCGTGCGGCTGCGCGGCACGCGCGACCGCCACTCCGTGCTCGGCACCTACGACCTCGACGCGCGCGGCCACACCACGCTCGCGGCGGTCGGCCGGCGGCGGGTCGAGCGGGGCCGCTTCACCGACGCGTAGATGGTTGGTTCCACGGCCGCGCGGCCGACCGTGGAATCGACCGTCTAGCTACCGCTCCGCCAGCGCCCGATCCATCTCGCGCTTCTGCTCGCGGGCCTTGATCGCCTGACGCTTGTCGCCGACGTCCTTGCCGCGCGCGAGCGCGATCTCGACCTTGGCGTTGCGGCCCGAGAAGTAGATGCGGGTCGGGACGATCGTGAGCCCCCGCTCCTTGGTCTTGCCGATCAGGCGCTCGATCTCGCGCCGGTGGACGAGCAGCTTGCGCGGGCGCTCGGGGTCGTGGTTGTCGCGCGCGGCCGCGCCGTAGGGCGGGATGTGGACGTTGTAGAGCCAGAGCTCGCCGTCGCGGATCGCCGCGTAGCCGTCCTTGATCTGTGCCTTGCCGCCGCGCAGGGACTTGACCTCGGTGCCCTGGAGCACCATGCCGGCCTCGACCCGGTCGAGCAGGTGGTAGCGGTAGGACGCCTGCCGGTTGGTGGCGACGTCACCGGGCGCGGCCTTGCGCTTCTTGGCAGCCATGGCTCCTTCTCATAGCAGGACGGGCGAGAGGTCGACGCGGCCGCGGGGCGCGTCCACGCGCTCGACCTGCACCGTCGCGGGGTCGCCGAGGCGGATCGCCTTGCCCGACTGCGCACCGACCAGCATCGTCTCGAGCTCGTTGAGCTCCCACCAGTCGCCGCGCAGGCGCCGGACGGGCAGCATCCCCTCGTGCCCGTCGCCGAAGGCCACGAACGCGCCGGCGCCGATCACGCCGATCACCTCGCCCTCCCACTCGGTCTCCCAGCCGCGCCGGAACAGGTCGGCCTCGAGCAGGAAGCAGCGCGCGATGTCGTCGGCGCCGCGCTCGATCGCCATCGCGCCGCGCTCGCGGTCCGAGCACCACCCCGCCCACTCCTCGAGGTGCGCGGCGGCGGGCGGGTCCTCGCCCGCGCCGACGGCGGCCAGCAGCGCGCGGTGGCAGACGAGGTCGGGGTAGCGGCGGATCGGCGAGGTGAAGTGGCAGTAGCGCGGCGAGTGCAGGCCGGCGTGCCCGACGTTCACCGGCGAGTAGCGCGCCTGCTTGAGCGAGCGCAGCACGAGCGAGGTCAGCGCCGCGCGCCCGCGCCCCGTGCGCCGCACGTGGGCGTCCACCAGGCGCGACATCTCCGCCACCGCGTCTGTCGCCTGCTGCGGCGACATCGGCTCCGGCAGCGGCGGCGTGGGCACGTCCAGCGACTCGAGCTGCTCGGCCAGGTGCTCCACGCGGGCCGGCTCCGGCCGCTCGTGGATGCGGTACAGCGTGGGCGCGCGGCGGCTCTCGAGCAGCGTCGCCACGGCCTCGTTGGCGGCGATCATCAGGTGCTCGATCAGCCGGTGCGACTCGGTCGTCTCGGTCTGCCCCACGCCGGTCACGTGGCCCTCGTGGGAGAAGTCGAACTCGGGCTCGACGGACTCGACGGCGAGCGCGCCGCGCTCCTGACGGGCGGCGTCGAGCGCCGCGGCCGCGCGCCGCGCCGCCCACAGCGGCATCCCCCACGGCTCCTGCGCGTGCTCGGAGCCGGCGAAGATCCGGTCGACCCGCGGGTAGTCCAGCCGCACGTCGGAGCGGATCAGCGAGCGGTGGAACGCGCTGCGGCGGACCTGCGCGGCCTCCAGCTCGAGCTCGACGGTCACCGCGAGGCGGTCCTCGCCGGGTACGAGCGAGCACGCCTGGTTGGAGAGGGCCTCGGGCAGCATCGGCTCGACCGCCCCGGGGACGTAGACGCTCGTGCCGCGGCGGTAGGCCTCGCGGTCGACCACCGACCCGGGCCGGACGTAGGCCGAGACGTCGGCGATGTGCACCCACACGCGGATCGCGCCGTCCTCGAGCGCCTCGGCGGAGATCGCGTCGTCGAAGTCCTTGGCGGTCGGCGGGTCGATCGTGAAGGTGGGCAGGTCGCGCAGGTCGCGCCGCGAGGGGCCGGCGTCCGCGCCGCGCTCCGCGGCGGCGCGCGCCTCGCGCTCGACGGCGGGGTCGAAGCGCCGCCGCAGGCCGCGATCGAGCATCAGCGCCTCGATCACGTCGCGCGCCACGTCGGGGCGCCCGAGGCGTCGTTGCACGCGCGCGTGCCCGCCGCGCGGGCCGGTCGGCATCACCAGCACGAGGTCGCCGGGGCGCGCGTCGATGCCCTTCGGGCGGTCGAGGTTGATGCGCTGCCCGCGGGCGAAGAACGGGGTCGCGGTGAGGAAGCGCCCCCGCTTCTCCAGCACCGCCACGACGGGGGCCGCGGCGCGGCTCCCGGCCCGCGTCGTGCTCATGCGCCCTGCGGCCCTCCCGCGACCGTCGCCAGCGCCTTCTCGAGCGCCTCGTCGGGCTTGGTCCGCGGGTTGTCGGCGGCCGCGATGTCCGGAGCGATGCCCTTGCCCTCCTTGACCCCGCCGCCGCCGAGGTTGCGCCCGTCGGGGGTGAAGTACTCGCCGACGGTGATGTCGAGCGCGCCGCCGTTCGACAGCCGCTCGACCTCCTGGAAGACGCCCTTGCCGAACGTGCGCGTCCCCACCACCTCGGCGCGGTCGTGGTCCTGCAGCGCGCCGGTGACGATCTCCGAGGCGGACGCCGACTCGCGGTTGACCAGCACCACCACGGGGATCTTGCTCGAGATCGCGCCGCCGGTCGCCTCGTAGGTGTGCTCGGGCCGCGAGCGGCCGCGGGTCGAGACGATCGTCCCCTCGGGGACGAAGATCGAGGACACGAGCACCGCCTCGTTCAAGAGGCCGCCACCGTTGTCGCGCAGGTCCAGCACGATGCCCTCGGCGCCCTTGTCGAGCGCCTTGCGCACCGCGGCGCGGACCTCGCCGTGGGCGCCGGAGGTGAAGCTCGCGAGCCGCACGTGGGCGATCTTCTTCCCGCGCTCGCGCTCGATCGAGGACTGGACGACCGGCACCTCGACGCGCTCCCGGCGCAGAACGACCTCGCGCCTGCGGCCACGGGAGACCACGGTGAGCTTGACGCGCGTTCCCGCCTCGCCCTTGATCAGCGACGTCGCCTCGTTGGAGCTCATGCCGCGGATCGCGCGCCCGTCCACGGCGGTGATGAGGTCGCCCGCCCGCAACCCGGCGCGCTGCGCGGGCGACTTGTCGAACACCGTCAGGATGCGCAGCCCGCGCTCGACCTGCTCGACGCTCATCCCGACGCCCTCGAACTGCCCTGAGGTCGACTCCTGGAACTGCGCGTACGCCTTCGGGCTGAAGTAGGTCGAGAAGCGGTCGTGCAGCGAGTCCACCGCCGAGTCCAGCGAGGTGTCGAGGAGCCGGTCGCGGTCGACCTTGCGGTAGTAGTCGCGCTCGATGAGGTCCATGGCCTCCTCGTAGAGGCGCCCGTCGCTGTCGGCCACGAACGCGTCGCGGACGGGGCCCGGCAGGTAGTCCGAGTGGCCGCCGAGCCAGATCCCGGCCACGAACAGGACCGGGAGCAGGACGACGAGGACGACGGTCGAGACGTGGCGGCGGAGACGGCGCATACGCGGCCGACAACGGTACTGGCCGCCGGTGTGGGCCTCTTGAAGCGCGCCGCGCGGCCGGGGCACGCGAGCGCATGCCGCCCGCCGACAGCCGGTTGACCTCGTCGGCGAGCTGCATCGGCGAGAACAGCCCCAGCAGCTCGGTGGTCACCGGGGAGCGCTGCGCGGTCTCCGGGACCACGAGGCCGATCGTGTGCCGCACCACCGGGTCGACCAGCGGGATCGCCCGCACGCCCGCGGGGAGGTGGTGGGCGACGAGCCAGGTCTGCGCCGTCACCCCCGGGAGGCCGGTGCGGGCGTGGGCGATCAGCGTCGCGACGGAGTTCGTCTCCACCGCCGGCTCGGGGACCGCGCCGGCGGCCGCGAACGCGGCGTTGACGATGCGCCGGTGCTGCATGTCCTCGGTGAGCAGGCACAGCGGCAGGGTCGCCGCGTCCGACCACGAGACGGTGACCGCGGTGGCGAGCGGCCCGTCCGCCGCGCTCAGCAGGAGGTAGTGCTCGCGCCACAGCGGCCGCGTCCGCACGTCGGGGATCGGCTCGTTGTCGAGGTAGGTGATGCCCGCGTCGAGCTCGCCGTGCGCGAGCCCGTGGGCGATCTCGCGCGAGGTCATGGACCACAGGCGATTGCTCATGCGCGGATGCCGGGCCCGGAAGGGCGAGGTGACGAGCGTCGAAGCCGGCAGCGCGGTGGGGATCACGCCGAGCCGCAGCGTCCCCTGCAGCCCGCCGCGCAGCCGCGTGACCTCCTGCTCGAGGCCGTCGAGGTCGGCCAGCGCGCGCCGCACCCACACGAGCACCCGCTCGCCCTCGGGCGTGAAGCCCTCGAACGTGCGCGAGCGGCGCACGAGCGGGACGCCCAGCTCGCGCTCGAGCTTGCGGATCCCGGCCGAGAGGGCCGGCTGGCTGACGTGCGAGGCCTCCGCCGCGCGGCCGAAGTGCCGCTCGCGGTCCAGCGCGGCGAGGTACTCGAGCTGGCGGAGGAACACGTCAGCGCCTCCGCGCGTCCGCCGCGGCCGCCGAGGAGGAGAGAGGGTGGCGGCCGCGGCGACGCGGTCGGGCTAGGACTTCACGCCCGCGCTGTAGGAGTGCGCGCCCGTGCCGGCGAGCTTGCCGCCCTCCACGATCAGGTACTCGTCCCGGATCTCCCGGCCCTCGAAGAAGCACTCGAGGATCTCGCGCGTGCCCGCCGCGTAGCGGGCCTGGGCGGAGAGGGTCGTCCCGGAGATGTGCGGCGTCATGCCGTGGTGGGGCATGGTGCGCCACGGGTGGTCGGCCGGCGCCGGCTGCGGGAACCACACGTCGCCGGCGTAGCCCGCCAGCCGGCCGCTCTCGAGCGCGCGCACCACCGCGTCGCGGTCGCAGATCTTCGCGCGCGCCGTGTTGATCAGGTACGAGCCGCGCTTCATCGCGGCGAACATCTCGTCGTCGAACAGGTGCTCGGTCTCGGGGTGCAGCGGCGCGTTGATCGTCACCACGTCGCACTCGCCCACCATCGACTTCGCGTCGGGATGGAACGTGAGGTTCAGCTCCTGCTCGACCGACTCGGGCAGCCGGTGGCGGTCGGTGTAGTGCAGGCCGACCTCGAACGGCGCGAGCCGGCGCAGGACCGCCGAGCCGATGCGCCCCGCCGCCACGGTGCCGACCTGCATGCCCTCGAGGTCGTAGGAGCGCTCCGCGCAGTCGGCGATGTTCCAGGCGCCGTCGAGGACCGTCTGGTAGGACGGCAGGTAGTTGCGCACGAGGCCGAGGATCATCATCACCACGTGCTCGGCCACGCTGATGCTGTTGCAGTACGTCACCTCCGCGACCGTGACGTCGTGCTCGATCGCCGCGTCGAGGTCGACGTGGTCGGAGCCGATTCCCGCGGTCAGCGCGAGCTTGAGGTTCGTCGCCTTCTCGATCCGCTCGGCGGTCAGGTAGGCCGGCCAGAACGGCTGTGAGATGACCACCTCGGCCTCCGGCAGCCGGCGCTCGAACTCGGAGTCCGGGCCCTCCTTGTCGGAGGTCACGATCAGCTCGTGGCCCTGCTCCTCCAGGTAGCGCCGCAGCCCCAGCTCGCCCGAGACGCTGCCGAGCAGCTCCCCGGGGGTGAAGTCGATCGCCTTCGGCGTCGGGGTGATCTGGCCGTCGTGGTAATGGCCGATCTCCGGGATCTCGTCGCGTGCATATGTCCGGCGGGAACCCGGTCACCGGGTCCGGATAGAGCACGCACAGGATGGTCGCCATGCCGATTCCTCCCTCGTGGTTCGGTGTCCCCCGAGGTCGGGGAGACGGCGTGGATCGTGCGCGAGCTTCGAGTACCAGTCAATCGCTTCCGCGGCCCGTTCGATAGACCGCGGTTATCGTACCGGCGTGCGCCTCGCCGGACGGCCGGCGGTCGATCTCGAACCACACCCGCGCGACGCCTTCGCGGTCGGCCGCCCAGCGGTCGGCGAGCACCGAGACGAAGTGCAGGCCCCAGCCGGGCTCGTCCGGCGCCGCGGGGCGGACGGCGGTCGCCTCGAATCCCGGCCCGGGGTCGCGCACCTCGACGCGTATGCCCGTGTCGGTCACGCCGAGGACGAGCTCGACGTCGCCGTCCTCGCCGACGTGCTCCACCACGTTGGTGACGAGCTCTGAGACGAGCAGCCGGACGCTCGCGAGCGTCCCGTCGTCGAGCCGGCTCCCGAGGTGGTCGCCGACGACCTCGCGCGCGAGGCGCGCCGAGGCGGGAACCTTCGGGAGCCTCTCGGAACAGACCAGCCGCAACCCGACGGAGGATCGCAGGCGATCCTCCGTCGCGTCGTGAGGGTGGCTACACGCGCAGGAAGCGGCGCAGCGAGAGTCCCGAGCCCAGGGCCGAGACGCCGACCGAGGCGCCGAGGAGCACGGCGATCAGCAGCGCGAAGTTCATCGTCTCGGGCGCGGCGACGAGCGCGAAGTCGGCCGCCAGCGGGTCGACGACGGCGACCTTGACGACGCCGAGCATCAGCACCGCCAGCACGCCCCCGAGCGCGCCGACGACCACGCCCTCGATCACGAACGGCCAGCGGATGAACCAGTCCGTCGCGCCGACGAGCTTCATGACCTCGACGTCGCGGCGGCGCGAGTACAGCGAGAGGCGGATCGTGTTGGCGATCAGCAGCACCGAGGCGACGATCAGCAGGCCGGCCAGCAGCCCCATCGAGAGCTTCACCACGCGTGTGACCGAGAGGATCTTGTTGGTGTCCTCCTCGCGGTTGCGCACCTCGTCGATCGCGGGGTCGACGGCCGAGCGCTCGCCGGACGGCCCGACCGGCGCGAGCGCGTTGCGCACGGCGGTGATGTTGTCCGGCTTGTCGGGCGTGATGCGGAAGGTGTCGGGCAGCGGGTTCGAGCCGAGGAGGTCGTAGGCCTCCGGGTTGCGCTTGCGCTCCTCCTTGTAGGCCTGCGCCTTCGAGATGAACACGACGCGGCCGACGTGCTCGGTGCGCTCGATCTTGCGCTTGACGCGCTGCATCTCCGCCTCGGTCGTGCGCGGCTTGAGGTAGACGTCGGCGATGACCTTCGAGCGGACCTCGTTGGCGGCGCCGGTCGTGGCCTGCACCACGGGGATGAACACGCCGAGCACCAGCACGGTGACGAGCACCGTGGCCATCGCGGCGAAGGACGGGATCGCGTTGCGGGTCAGGGCCCGCACCGCCTCGTGGAGGAAGAACCCGAAGCGCACGACTACTCGACCTCCTCCTCGGGCGGGTGGGCCAGGCGGCGGGGCGTCGGGTCGGCGTCCGGGCCCTCGACGGCGACGCCGGGCGTCTCGACCCGCAGGCGGGCGGCGAACTCGCCGGTCGTCTCGCTCGTGGAATAGCGGCCGACCTGCTCGTCGCGGACCACGTGGCCCTCGGCGAGCTCGATCACGCGCCGGCGCATCCGGTCCACCATGGCCTTGTCGTGCGTGGCCACCACGACCGTCGTGCCGGTCTTGTTGATGCGGTAGAGCAGCTGCATGATCCCGATGGAGGTCTCGGGATCGAGGTTGCCGGTCGGCTCGTCGGCCAGCAGCAGCGGCGGATGGTTGACGAACGCGCGCGCGACGGAGACGCGCTGCTGCTCGCCGCCGGAGAGCTGGTCGGGCAGGTTGTGCAGCTTGGTCGCCAGGCCGGTCAGGCGGAGGATGTCGGGGACCTTCTCGCGGATCTCGCGCCGGCTCGAGCCGGTCACCTGCAGCGCGTAGGCGACGTTGTCGTGGACGGTCCGGTCGGGCAGCAGCTTGTAGTCCTGGAAGACCACGCCGATGTTGCGGCGGTAGTAGGGCACGCGGCGGCGCGGGATCGTCGAGAGGTCGCGGCCCGCGACGCTGATCGCGCCGCTGGTCGGCTCGGCCTCCTTGATCAGCAGGCGCATCGTGGTCGACTTGCCCGACCCGCTGGCGCCCACGATGAAGACGAACTCGCCGGGCTGGACGGCGAACGTGACGCCCTCGACGCCGACGTCGCCTCCCTGGTAGAGCTTGGTCACCGAGCGGAAGTCGATGATCGCGCCGGGGACCGGCGCGCGCGCGGCGAGCGCGGCGGCGGACGCGCGGGCGGTGAGCTGCTCGGCGCGGGTGAGGCGGCGTGGGCGGCTCTCGCCGCGCCGGACGTGGCGTTCGGTGGCGGCCATTGAGGAGGCAAGGTAAGCAAACCGGTCGAGCCGACGCCGCAAGGCCCCGTTCATGCAAGGCGGTTTGCATCCGCCGGGGGCCCGGGCGGCGCCGAGCCCGAGGCCGCTGCCGGGTAGTCTGCGGGAATGCCGCAGATCGAGAGCTCCTCCCTTCCCAACGGCCTCCCGCTGCACCGCATCGGCCTCGAGGGCACGCGCGCGGCGACCGTCCTCGTCGCCTTCGACGCCGGTGCCCGCACCGAGCGCGCGGAGGAGAACGGGATGGCCCACTTCCTCGAGCACCTGGTGTTCAAGGGCGGCGAGAAGTACGACGACTACCGCAAGGTCAACGAGACGGCGGAGCGCATGGGCGCGGTGCTCAACGCGTACACGTCGCACGACCTCGTCGCCTTCCACATCACAAGCCGTGCCGAGGTGGTGGGCGAGGCGATCGATCTGCTGACCGACTTCGTCGGCCGCCCGAAGGTGGACGCAGACGAGCTCGACCGCGAGCGCGGCGTGGTCATCCAGGAGATCGCGCGCGCGAACGACCAGCCGTCGGTCCTCGCCGAGCACCTGATCGATCGCGCGGCGTTCGGCGACCATCCGCTCGGCCGCCCGGTGCTCGGCCCCGAGGACCATCTGCGGACGTTCTCGCGCGACGCGATCCTCACCTTCCGCCGCCGCCAGTGGGCCGGCGCGCGCGGCGGCGCGTTCCTCGTCGGCAACCTCGACTCGCTGCCCGAGGACTCGGAGCTGGCCGAGGTGTTCGGCCGCTTCCCCTCGATCTCGCCCAACGGCAGCACCGAGCCCGCCCCGCCGTTCAGCGCGACCACGCTCGTCGAGGAGCGCGACTCGAACCAGTCGCACCTGCGGCTCTCCTACCGCCCCGCGATCGACCCGCGCGCGCCGCGCGACCGGGCGGCGCTGACGGTCTACTCGACGCTGCTGGGCGGCTCGATGGGCTCGCGGCTGTTCGACGAGATCCGCGAGCAGCGCGGCCTCGCCTACTCCGTCTACTCGGTCGACCACACCTTCTCCGACGTGCCGATCCTCCAGCTCTCCGCCGGCCTCGAGTCCGGCAAGTGCGTGGAGGCCTACACGCGCATGCGCGAGATCGTCGACGAGCTGCGCTCCGAGGGACCGCGCGAGGAGGAGTTCGAGCGGGCCCGCTCCTACGCCGCCGGGCGGCGCGTGCTGGCGTTCGAGAACACCAACGTGGTGGCCCGCCACGCGGCCTCGCAGACCGTCGTGTTCGGCCAGGAGATCGACCCCGACGCGGCGATCGCGGCCCTCGACGAGACGACCTTCGACGACGTCGGCGAGGTCGCCCGCGGGATCTCCGAGTCGCTGTCGGTGGCGTGCGTCGGCCCGCACCGGGCGGAAGAGTTCGCCTGACGGCGGCGCGCGACCGTCCGCGCGACGGCTGCGGTTTGCACCGGCGCCGCCGGGCGGGCACAATCGGGCGCGAGACGTGACCGAGGCGCAGCTCAACCGCCGGGAGCTCGAGCGCTACGTGCAACGGGTCGCCGATCGCTGGCCGATCGAGCGGGCGCTGCTCGGCGGCGCGCGGGTCGACGACATGCGCGGCCTGGGACCGCTGCGCGAGCGTGGGCCCGAGTACATCGTCGTGCTCGTCTCGGAGCATTTCGCGGGCGTGCCGTGGCTCGAGCGCGTCCATCAGGCGGGCAGCCTGTGGGACGGGCTGGAGATGGGCGCGGGGGCCGACGTCCACTGCTACACCCCGGCGGAGTTCGAGCGCCGGCGCGACACCCTGAAGGCCGTCAAGCGGACGGCCGAGCACGGCGTCGAGCTGCTGCCCGAACCCGCGTAGTTCCCTCTGCGTAACGCTTGGGGCAGTCGACGTGTCGGCCGATTAGAACACCATGCCCGCACCCCCGCTCTCCCTCCTGCGCACCCAGTCCGACGAACGGCTCGTCGAGCTCGCGCGCGCGGGACACGAGCGGGCGTTCGAGGCGATCGTGCAGCGCTATCGCAAGCCGCTGCTGCGCGCGTGCCGCCGCTACCTGCCGGAGGCGCGCGCCGAGGACGCGCTGCAGCAGGCGCTGCTGGCGGCCTGGACCGCGCTCCAGCGCGGGGACGAGGTGCGCGAGCTGCGGCCCTGGCTGTACCGGATCGCCCACAACACGTCGCTGAACACGGTGCGGATGTCGGGCTACGACCACGCCGAGCTGGCCGACTCGCTGCGGGCCACCGACGCTCCGGACGAGGAGCTCGAGCGCCGGGCGATCGTCCGCCAGACGCTCGCGGGCGTGGCGGCGCTGCCCGAGCGCCAGCGCGAGGCGCTGCTGCGGATGGCGCTCGAGGGCGCCGGCGCCGACGAGGTGGCGCGCGACCTCGGGCTGTCGACCGGCGCGGTCCGCCAGCTCGTGCACCGCGCCCGCATGACCCTGCGCGCGGCCGCGACCGCGATCACGCCGTTGCCGCTGGCCGGCTGGGCGGCCGGGGCGAGCGGCGCCGGGGACGGCTTCGCCCAGCGCATCGCCGAGCTGTGCGCGCCGGCCGCCACGGCTGGTGCCGGCGCGACCGTCGCGAAGGTCGGCGCGGTCGCCGTGCTCGCCGGCGGCGCGGTGGCCGGCCCGGTCGCCGTGCACCACGACGCCGCCACGGACCGCGCGCGGGCCGCCACCGTGCGCCAACAGGAGGCCCGGGCCGCGGCGCGGCCCGACCGCCCGGCCGCCTCGGAGCCCCGCGGACGCGCCGGAGCGCTCGGCCCCCAGGGGGCGGGCGCCGCGCTGGCCGGCTCGACGCGGGGCGGCGACGACAAGGGCGGGCACCGCGGCCGCGGCGGGGGCGACGATGACGGCGGCCGCCACGGCCGTGGCCGCGGCGGCGGCTCCAGCGGACCCGGCTCGGGCGGCGGGGGCTCGGGCGGCGAGGACCGTTCCGGCTCGAGCGGCCGCGGCAGCGGCGGCGACGACCGCGACTCGTCCGGCTCGGGCAGTTCGGGGTCGTCCGGCTCGGGCTCGGGCAGCTCCGGCTCCGGCAGCTCCGGGTCGGGGTCGGGGTCGGGCTCCGGCTCGAAGTCGGGCTCCGGTGACTCGGGGTCCGGGCGCTCGGGTTCAGGTGGCTCCGGCTCGAGCGGATCCGGCTCGGGCGGCTCGGACGACGACGGCCTCGACTCCTCCGGCTCCGGGAGCTCCGGCTCGGGCTCGAGCTCCGGCTCGGGCTCCGGCGGCGACGATCGCGTGCTCGAGGGGTCCGGGTCGGGCTCGTCGGGGAGCGGCGGCGTCCCGTCCGACCCGTCGGATCTGGACGACTGACGACTTCTCTGCGTGACATCCGCCCCGGCGGCGTGTCACAGCAACAGCCCCGCACACCAACCCCTCATCCAGGAGGCGTCGATGTACCGCATCATCTCCATCGCACTGGCCGCGTTGATCGCTGCAGTGCTCGTTCCAGTGGCCGCGTCCGGCAGCAGTGACCGCAGCAGCTCCCGGCAGAAGGACGACTCGAGCACGGCCGGCACGGTCAAGAGCTACACCGACGGCGTGCTCACGATCGCGCTGAGCGACGGCACCGAGGTGTCCGGCAAGGTCACCCGCAAGACGGACATCGAGTGCGACGACGACCGCCGGTCCGCGCGCTCGTCCAGCCGTGGCGATGACGACGACAAGCGCGGCGACGACAAGGGCGACGACAACGGCCGCCACCGCGGCGACGACCACAACAAGGGCGAGCGCGGCGACGACCGCAGCGACGGCAAGCGGCGTGGCCGCCACGACGACGACTGCGGCGACGAGGCCCTCCGCGAGGGCGCGGCCGTCCACAAGGCCAAGCTGAAGATCTCTTCCCGCGGGCTCTCGTGGGACGACGTCGAGCTCCGCAGCTGACGCGTCAGGCTCGCCGGCCTTGACCCATGGGCCGCGACGTGGCCACCCCCGGGGCAGCCGACGGCTGCCCCGGGCGGCCGCGTCTCTCAGCCGATCGCGACCATGCGCTCGATCGGCGTCCGCGCCCGCTCGGCCACGGCGTCCGGCACCTTGACCGCCGGCGCGCCGTCGCGCAGCGCGTCGCGGAGCTTGGGCAGCGTGATCATCTTCATGAACCGGCAGCTGGCCGCCTCGTTGGCGGCGATGAAGTCCACGCCGGGGGCGGCCTCGCGCAGCCCGTGGAGCATCCCGGTCTCGGTCGCGACGATCGCGGTGCGGCCCGTCTCGGCGCCCTCCGCGTAGCGGAGCATCCCGCCGGTGGAGAGCATGTGGACCCCCTGGGAGTCGATGTCGCCGGCGGCGACGTACTCCATCACCGAGGTCGAGCAGCCGCACTCGGGGTGGATGAGGAAGTCCGCGCCGGGGTGCTCGGCGCGCATGTCGGAGATGTCGCGCGGGCGGATGCCGGCGTGGACGTGGCACTCGCCGTCCCACACGTGCATGCGCCGCCCCGTCGACCGCTCCACGAACGCGCCCAGGAACATGTCCGGGCCGAAGAGGATCTCGGTGTCCTCGCCGTGCTCGCGGTAGATGTGCTCGACGACCGCGACCGCGTTGGAGGACGTCACGCAGTAGTCGGTCTCCGCCTTGACCTCGGCGGAGGTGTTGACGTACATCACCACGACGGCGCCGGGGTGCTTGGCCTTCCATTCCCGTAGCTGCTCCGCGGTGATCGACTCCGCCAGCGAGCAGCCGGCGTCCGTGTCGGGGAGCAGCACGGTCTTCGCGGGACACAGGATCGAGGCCGTCTCGGCCATGAAGTGCACGCCGCAGAACGCGATCGTGGCCGCGTCGGAGGCCGCCGCGCGCTGCGAGAGGCCGAGCGAGTCGCCGACGTAGTCGGCCACCTGCTGGACCTCCGGCACCTGGTAGTTGTGGGCGAGGATCACGGCGTCGCGCTCGCGGGCGAGCGCGCGCACCTCCTCCTGCAGGCGGGGGATGTCCTCGAGGCCGAGCAGGGGGGTCTGCGCCGCGGGGGCGGAGGGGAGCATGGGGAGGTTCAAGGGAGCGTCTCCAGGGCCTGGGAGAGGTCGAGGGCCGGCGCCGAGTGGGTCAGCGCCCCCATCGAGACGTAGTCTAGGCCTGGAATGGTCGCATAGACCAAAACTGTGTCAAGACCCACCCCGCCGGAGGCCTCGAGCTCGGCCCGACCGGCGGTCCGGGCCACCGCGGCGCGGACCTCCTCGGGCGTCATGTTGTCGAGCAGCAGGCGCGGCGCGCCCGCGGCGAGCGCCTCGTCGAGCTCGCGCTCGTCGCGGACCTCGACCGCCAGCGGGAGGTCCGGGCGCGCGGCCCGCGCCCGGCGCACCGCCTCCCCCACCCCGCCGGCCGCCGCGGCGTGGTTCTCCTTGATGAGGATCGCGTCGTAGAGCCCGGCGCGATGGTTGACGCCGCCGCCGTCGGCGACCGCCGCCTTCTCGAGCCGGCGCAGCCCGGGCGTGGTCTTGCGGGTGTCGAGGACGCGCGCCCCGCCGCCGCCGTCGCGGACGGCGCGCACCACGCGCGCGGTCATGGTGGCGACGCCGGAGAGGCGGCCGAGGAAGTTCAGCGCGGTGCGCTCCGCGGTCAGCAGCGCCCGCGCGCGCCCCTCGACCTCGAGGACCGGCGCACCGGCCTCGCGCCACTCGCCCTCGGGGCCGAGCCGGCGGATGCGCGCGTCGGGGTCGAGCCGCCGGTAGACCGCCTCGGCGACCGCGAGCCCCGAGATCACGCCCGGCGCCTTCTGGATGACGGTCGCGCGGGCGCGGGCGTCCGCGTCGACGGTGGCGGCGGTGGTGGCGTCGCCGTCGCCCACGTCCTCGGCCAGCGCCCGGTCGATCAGGCTCTCGAGCTCCGCGTCCATGGGCGGGAGCCTACGGGCGCCGGGCGGGCGGGCCTCCTCCCGGCGCCGGGCGGGCGGGTTCCTATTCCTTCGCGCCCTCGAGCAGCGCGGCGCGCACGAACCCGTCGAGGTCGCCGTCGAGGACGCGGTTGGCGTCCCCCATCTCGTAGTTCGTGCGGTGGTCCTTGACCATCGTGTACGGGTGCAGGACGTAGGAGCGGATCTGCGAGCCGAAGTTGACGTCCTGGGCCTCGCCCTTCTCGCGGGCGATCTCCTCGCGGCGGCGGCGCTCCTCGAGCTCGGCGAGCCGCGAGCGCAGCATGGCCATCGCGGTCGCCTTGTTGGAGGACTGCGAGCGCTCGTTCTGGCACTGCACGACGAGGCCGGTCGGCCGATGGGTGATGCGCACCGCCGAGTCGGTCTTGTTGACGTGCTGGCCGCCCGCGCCCTGGGCGCGGTAGGTGTCGATCTGCAGGTCGTCGTCGTCGATCTCGATCTCGCCGACGTCGTCGACGACCGGGGAGACCTCGACGCCCGCGAACGACGTCTGGCGGCGGTGGGCGGCGTCGAAGGGCGACAGGCGCACGAGGCGGTGCACGCCCTTCTCGGCGGAGTAGAGCCCGTAGGCGTTCTCGCCGTCGACACGGAACGTGGCCGACTTGATGCCGGCCTCCTCCCCCGGGCTCGCCTCGAGCAGCTCGACCTTGAAGCCGCGGCGCTCGGCCCAGCGGATCAGCATCCGCAGGACCATCTCCGCCCAGTCCTGCGCGTCGGTGCCGCCCGCGCCCGCGTTGACCGTCACGAGCGCGTCGCCGGTGTCGTACTTGCCCGAGAACAGGCGCTCCTCCTCGAGCTGCTCGAGCCGCCGCTCGACGGATGCGAACGCGTCCTCGACCTCGGAGGCGACGCCGGGGTCCTCCTCGGCGAGCTCGACGAGCCCCTCGAGGTCGTCGACGTCGGCGGCGAGGCCTTCGTAGGTCTCCAGGCGGCGCGTGAGCCGCGAGTGCTCGGCGCCCACCTTCCCGGCCGCCTCGGGCTCGTTCCAGAACCCCTCGGCGCCCATCTGATCCTCCAGGGCGCCGATGCGCTCCTTCAGCCCGGCCGGGTCAAAGGTAGTCCCCGAGCAGCGTGAGCTGCTCGCGGATGGCCGCGAGACGCTGTGGGGTCGGCTGGGTGGTGGCAGGGCCCGCCATCGGAGATGTCAGGCTAGCGCGCGCCATGACCGTGCTGGTGGACGAGCTGCGCGAGTACCCCCATGCCGGCCTGCCGCTGCGCCTGTGGTGCCACATGGCCGGCGACGCCGGCTTCGACGAGCTGCACGCGTTCGCGGCGCGCCTGGCCATCGATCGCGCGCGCTTCCAGGGCGACCACTACGACCTGCCGCCATGGCTGCGCGCCAGCGCGGTCGCGCTCGGCGCGCAGGAGGTCACGACGCGGGAGATGATCCGCCGCATGCACGGCCCCCGGGGCGACCGCGCGCGGCGCCGCTACGGGCGCGTCAGCCCGGATCCGCCGATGTCCCGTGGATGACTCGGCGCCGTCGGGCGAGCCAGGGCGATCGGCCGCGCATCCATGTGGTCACCCACCTGGGTCGCGGCCGATCGGCACTGGCGAAGGGCGACGGCGCCGAGGCGCCGCGGGTATCGGTGGATCCGGGCTTACGCCCCGTGGCACTTCTTGAACTTCTTGCCGCTCCCGCACCAGCAGGGGTCGTTGCGCCCGATCTGCTCGTGCTCGTCGACCCGGCGCTGCTGGACGACCTGCGCGGGCTCGGCGCCGGCGTCGACGCCGTAGCCCTCGGCGTCCCCGCCGTACGCGCTCGGCTGGTCCTCGGAGGTGCCGCCCGAGTAGGAGAACGAGGCCGTGTTGGTGGAGCTGCCCGGCGGGCGCCCCGAGCCGGCGGGCACGGGCTCGCCGTGGCCGTTCTCGGCCTCCACCTCGACCTCGACGTGGTAGACGAGCCGGGCGAAGTCCGACCAGATGCCGTGCATCAGGTCCTGGAAGAGCGTGAAGGCCTCGTTCTTGTAGGCGACGATCGGCTCGATCTGGGCGAAGCCGCGGAGGTGGATGCCCTCGCGCAGGTAGTCCATGTCGTAGAGATGCTCGCGCCAGCGCTGGTCGATCAGCTGCAGGATGAGCGCGCGCTCGAGCCAGCGCATGAGCTCTGACCCGAACTCCTCCTCGCGCTCGTCGTAGAGCTTGAGCGCGTCCTCGACGAGCATCCGCTTGAGCGCCTCGCGGTCGAGGCCCTCGCGGTCGAGCTCGTCGACCTCGAAGTCGACCTGGTACATCTGGTCGAGCTGGGCCCACAGCTCGTCGAGGTCCCACTCCTCGATGTAGTCCCCGACGGTGTACTCGTCGACCGCGCGCCCGATCACCTCGGCGATCTGCTCGCGCACGACCGGGCTCATGTCGCGGCCCTCGAGCACCTCGTCGCGGTACTTGTAGACGACCTCGCGCTGCTGGTTCATGACGTCGTCGTACTCGAGGACGCGCTTGCGGATGAGGAAGTTCTGCTCCTCGACCTTGCGCTGCGCGTTCTCGATCTGCTTCGAGAGCATCTTCGCCTCGATCGGCTCCTCCTCGCCCTCCTCGCTGACCGGGCCGAGCCGGTCGAGGATGCGGTAGATCCGATCGCCCGCGAACAGCCGCACGAGGTCGTCCTCGGCGGAGAGGAAGAAGCGCGACTCGCCGGGGTCGCCCTGGCGCCCGGAACGGCCGCGCAACTGGTTGTCGATGCGGCGCGACTCGTGACGCTCGGTGCCGCAGATGAACAGGCCGCCCGCCTCGAGCACGCGCTCGCGGTCCTGCTCGACGCGCGCCTCGATCGCGGGCGCGACGTCGGCGAAGCGCTCCTCGTAGTCGGGGTCGCCGGGCTTGAGGCCGAGCTTGGCGAGCTCGAGCTGGGTGAGGTGCTCGACGTTGCCGCCGAGCTTGATGTCGACGCCGCGGCCGGCCATGTTGGTGGCGATGGTCACCGCGCCGGGGCGCCCGGCCTCGGCGATGATCTCGCCCTCGTGCTCGGCGTGCTCGGGCTTGGCGTTGAGGACGGTGTGCTTGACGCCGCGCTTGGTCAGCTCGCCGGAGAGCAGCTCCGAGACCTCGACGGAGATCGTGCCCACGAGCACCGGCTGGCCGCGGTCGTTGCGGGCGACGAGCTCGCGCGTCACGGCCGCCCACTTGCCGTTCCTGGTCTTGAAGACCTGGTCGTTCTCGTCGGCGCGGACCATCGGCCGGTTGGTCGGGATCTCGACGACCGGGAGCTTGTAGATCTTCATGAACTCGTTGGCCTCGGTCAGGGCGGTGCCCGTCATGCCCGCGAGCTTGTCGTACATGCGGAAGTAGTTCTGCAGCGTGATCGTCGCGAGCGTCTGGTTCTCCTCCTGGACGCGCACGCCCTCCTTGGCCTCCACCGCCTGGTGCAGGCCCTCCGACCAGCGCCGGCCGTCGAGGATGCGGCCGGTGAACTCGTCGATGATCTTCACCTCGCCGTCGACCACCGCGTAGTCGACGTCGCGCTTGTAGAGGGACTCCGCCTTCAGCGACTGGATGAGGTGGTTGACGAGCGGGCCGTTCTCCGCCTTGTAGAGGTGGTCGATGCCCATGAAGCGCTCGGCCTTGGCGACGCCGCGCTCCGTGACCGACACCGTCTTGTGCTTCTCGTCGTACTCGAAGTCGTAGTCGGCGACGTAGCCCTTCTTCATCTTCGGGTCCATGCCCTCGGGCTTCTTGCCGGGCTCCATGAGCGGCGCGAGCTTGGCGAAGCGGTCGTAGAGGTCGGCCGCCTGCTCAGGGGCGCCGGAGATGATCAGCGGCGTCCTCGCCTCGTCGATGAGGATGTTGTCGACCTCGTCGACGATCCCGAAATGGTGGGCGGTGAGCGGCTTGCCGTCCTCGTGGTAGCGGCCGCCGTGCTGGACCTTCTCGTCCAGCGTCGTCGCCATGTTGTCGCGCAGGTAGTCGAAGCCGAACTCGGAGTTCGTGCCGTAGGTGATGTCGGCCGCGTAGGCGGCGCGCTTCTCGTCGTAGGGCTGCATGTTCTGCAGCACGCCGATGCTGAGCCCGAGGAACTCGTAGATCGGGCTCATCCACTCCGCGTCGCGGCGCGCCAGGTAGTCGTTGACCGTCACCAGGTGGACGCCCTCGCCCTTGACCGCGTTGAGCACGACGGCGAGCGTCGCGGTCAGCGTCTTGCCCTCGCCGGTGCGCATCTCCGCGATGGCGCCCGAGTGCAGGACCATCCCGCCGATCATCTGGACGTCGAAGTGCCGCATGCCGAGCGTCCGCTTGGACGCCTCGCGCACGAGCGCGAAGGTCTCGGGCAGCAGGTCGTCGAGCGACTCGCCCTCGGCGGCGCGCTCGCGCACGGCGGCGAAGTGCGCCTTGAGCTCGTCGTCCTCCATCAGCTCGAGCTCGGGCTCCCAGGCGTTGATGCGGTCGACCCGCCTCGCGTACTGCTTGAACTGCCTGCCCTCACCCAGCCGCAGGGCACGGTCCAGGATGGTCATGGGTCAAGCGTAGCGGCCGTCAGTGGGCCATCGGGCCACACCGCACCGCCGTTTCGCGCCTGGGATCGCCCTATACGGCCGGGACCGACTCGCCGGGCCCCTCGGGAGCGGGCGGCGGCGCCGCGGCGGCCGCCCTGGACTCCCGCCGCTTGCGGCGCTTGTCGCGGTGGCGCTTGACCTGCCGGGCGAGCTCGTCGGCCACGAGGTTGATCGCGTGGCGGATGTCGCGCGACGCGTTCTCCGCGCGCAGGGTGACGCCCTTGAGGTAGAGGGTCGCCTCCGCCACCGCCGCGTCCGGGTTGGCCCGGTTGCGCTCCTCCGAGAGCTCGACCTCGAGGATCGCGAGCTCCGAGACCTGCTTCGAGATCTTCTCGAACCGGCGAGCCACCAGCTCCCGCAGCTCGTCGGTGACCGGAAGGTTGCGTCCCTTGACCTCGATCCGCATGGGATGGGACTCCTCTCTGCGCCGGTTGGCCTCGAAGCGGCAATGCTAGGGGCGCCGCACCGTTTTGTGAATCACGATACTGCGAACGCGCCATGTTCTGGATCGGACAGCCGCGCCTCAATCGCGGCGGCGCGCGGCCGAAGACACGGATGTGACGTCGACCCTCGATACCGCGAGCGCGCCCGGCAACGAGGTCGCGGTCGTCCGCCAGCCGATCGCGGACGCCCGCCGGAACGTCATCGGCTACGAGCTGCTGTTCGGAAGCGCCGGCCGGCGCCTCGACCCCGCCCGCGACGCCAAGGCCACCTCCGCCCTCCTCGTCGACGCCTTCGGCGACATCGGCCTCGACCGCCTGGCCGGGCGCCACCCCGCCTGGATGTCGATCTCGCGCGACTTCCTGGTCGAGATCGGCCCGCCCCCGCTGCGCCCCGACCGCGCCGTCCTGCAGATCGCCGCCTACCCGGCGCGCGACGACCTCCTCACCGAGCTCCAGCGCCTCAGCCGCAGCGGCTACAGCCTCGCGCTGGCCGAGTACGACGGGCGGCTCGACATCGAGCCGCTGCTCGCGCTCTGCCCCCTCGTGAAGGTGGACGTCAAGGACCGCGACGACGACACCCTGCGCCAGATCATCTCCGCGCCCGTCATGCACGGGGCCACGCTCGTCGCCTGCGACGTGATGACGCCCGACGTCTTCGAGCGCTGCCGCCGCCTCGGCTTCTCCTACTTCCAGGGCGACTGCTTCGCGCAGCCCCGTGTCGTCACCCACCGCGGGGTCGCCACGGGCGGGCTCGCCTCGATGCAGGCGCTCGCCGAGCTCAGCCGCCCGGACGCCTCCTTCGAGGACCTCGAGCGCGCGATCAGCTCCGACGTCGGCATGTCGATGAAGCTCCTGCGCTACGTCAACTCGGCCTTCTTCGCCCTCCCACGCACCATCGGGTCCGTGCGCGAGGCCCTGACCATGCTCGGCGCCCGCACCGTCCGCCGCTGGGCGATGGTCATGGCGATGTCCGTCGCGAGCGGCGGGCCGAACGAGCTGATCGACCTCGCCCTCCACCGCGCCCGCATGTGCGAGATGCTCGGCGGCAGCGCGACCCCCGACGAGCTCGACGGCCTGTTCACCATCGGCCTCTTCTCCGTCGCCGACGCGCTCCTCGACGTGCCGATGGAGGAGGCCCTCGAGCCCCTGCCGTTCGGCGAGGAGATCCGCGCCGCCCTGCTGCGCCAGGAGGGCCCCAAGGGCCAGCTCCTCGCCACCGTGATCGCCTACGAGCGCGGCGAGTTCCCCACCGCGTCCGCCGCCGACCCCGACGGCGGCCCCTCGCTGGCCGGCGCGTACCGCGCCGCGCTCGAGTGGGCCGACGACGCCGGCCGCGCTCTGGCCTAGATGGTCGTCTAGACCTCCGGCTCGCGCTCCCGGCGGGCCGAGCGCTTCTCCCACCGCTCGATGGCCGGGATGAGCAGGAGGCAGATGACGATCGCGCCGAGGTAGATCAGCAGCACGGAGTCGCTGAACACGATGGTCGCGAGCCCGGCGACGATGAGCAGCAGCCCGACCACGAGGTAGGGAGCCATCGAGCGCAGCATCGCGGCTTGAGCGTACATCGCGGGCACGGGCCCGCACCAGCGTGAGCCGCGGGTGGGCGGCCGCGGTCACAGCGTGCGGGCGTAGGTCACCGCCGCCACCCGCCGGCAGCCGGCGTCGCGGAGCGCCCGCGCGCAGGCATCGAGCGTGGCGCCGGTGGTGTGGACGTCGTCGACGAGCAGGACCGCCGGCGGCGCTGGGCCCGTCGGCTCGATGACGAGCCGCCCTGCCCGGCGGCGCTCGGCCCGCCCGGCCCGGAGCTGCCCGCCGCTGCGGTCGCGCCGGCGCAGGCCGCCCACGAGCGGGACGCCGGCACGGGCCGCGAAGCGCTCGGCGAGGGCGCCGGCGGGGTCGAACCCGCGCCGCCGGCGACGGCCGCTCTGAGGCGGGACGGCGACGGCCGCCCACGCCGGCGGACCGCTCGCGGCGCGCAGGTCGGGCGGGAGGTTGGCCGCCATCTGCGCGGCCATGAGCTCGGCGACGGGCAGGGCGCCGCGGAACTTCAGCGCGGCGACGACCTGGCGGGCGACGCCCTCGTAGGCGAGGGGCGCCCAGGCGCGGGCGAAGGCGGCGCCCGCGGCGGGGCAGGCGGTGGCGCGGTGGCCCGGGAGCCCGCAGGACAGGCAGCCGCCCCGGCCCAGCCACGGCAGCGCCCGCACGCACGCGGGGCACAGGCGGGCGCCGGCGTCGGGGAGCGGGTCGCGGCAGGCGAGGCACGACGGCGGGGCGAGGACGGCGAGGAGCTCGGTGAGGACGTGGGCGGTCATGGGGCGACCGGGGCGAGGTGCGCGCGGTGGTCCGGACCGACGTGGGCGGCGTCGCGCGGGGCGGGGTGCGGGGTCATCGGGCCGATGGTCGCCGTGGTGACGGCACGGAACAGCACCGGGGCGTCACACTTCTGCGTCGTGCCCGTCGACGTGTCGTGGACGTTCAGCCCCGCGATCGTGATCGCGCTCGCCGGCTACGGCGCGGTGTACGGGGTGCGGTGGCGCAAGTCGCGGGCGGAGGGCGGCGCGCGGGCGGCCGGCTGGGGACGTGCGGCGCTGTGGGCGACCGGGGTCCTGTGCCTGGCCGCGGCGCTGGTGTCGCCGATCGACGCGCTCGGCGAGCAGTTCGCGTCGTTTCACATGATCCAGCACCTGCTGATCGCCGACCTGGCGCCGATCGCGCTGATCCTGGGGCTGACGAAGTGGATCCTGCGGCCGGCGACGCGCTGGGTGCACCGGGTCGAGCGGGCGGCCGGGCCGTTCGCGCACCCGGTGTTCGGGGTGATCGCCTACGTGGCCGCGATGTGGTTCTGGCACGTCCCGGCGATGTACGACGCCGCGCTCGAGCACGCGCCGGTGCACGCCCTCGAGCACGCGTCGTTCTTCGCCGCGGGGCTCCTGTACTGGTGGCACCTGATCTCGCCGATCCGCACGCGGCTGCGGCTCGGCGGCATGGGGCCGATCCTCTACATGGGCTCGACGAAGATCGCGGTCGGGCTGCTCGGCATCGTGCTGGCCTTCTCGCCCACGACGCTGTACGCGTTCTACGAGTCCTTCGGGGACCGCTGGGGGCTCTCGCCGCTCGACGACCAGCACGTGGCGGGGCTGATCATGGCGCTCGAGCAGAGCATCGTGATGGGGATCGCGCTCGCCTACCTGTTCGCCCGCATGCTCTCGGAGTCCGAGAGCGAGGAGCAGCGGGCCGAGCGCTACGAGGCCGCCTGAGGCGCCGGCGCCGGCGCCGCGGCGGCTGCGTGGGCGCGGCGCAGCGCGCCGGCGAGCCGGTCCATGTCCGCCTCGGTGGTCTGCCAGTTCGACACCGACACGCGCACCGCGGCGCGGCCCTGCCACACGGTCCCGCCGAGCCAGGCGTCCCCGCCGGCCTGCACTCCGGCCACCACCGCCCGCGTCACCTCGTCGTCGCCCGAGAAGCGCAGGAGCACCTGGTTGAGCACCACGTCGTTGAGCACCTCCACGCCGGGCTCGGCGTCCATCGCCGCCGCCAGCCGGCGCGCGTGCGCGCAGCAGCGCTCGACCAGGTCCGCGACCCCGGCGCGGCCGAGCGAGCGCAGCGCCGCGTACACGGGCACGCCCCGGGCGCGGCGCGACATCTCCGGGACGTAGCTGACCATGTTGTGCTCCGGTCCTCCGCCGCGAGGTAGGGCGCCGTCACGCCCATCGCCGCCCGGTGGGCCTCGGGCCGCCCGACCACGGCGAGCGCGCAGTCGTAGGGCGCGTTGAGCCACTTGTGGGCGTCGACCGCCCACGAGTCCGCCTCCGCCGCCCCGCGTACGAGCGGCGCCAGCGAGGGGCTCGCGGCGGCCCACAGCCCGAAGGCGCCGTCCACGTGCACCCACGCGCCGTGCTCGCGCGCGGCCTCCACGATCTCCTCGAGCGGGTCGACCGCGCCGGTGTTGACGTTGCCGGCCTGGGCGCACACGATCGTCGGCCCGCCCCCCTCCCGCAGGGCGGCCGCGAGCGCGTCGGCGCGCATGGCGCCGTTGCCGTCCACCGGCACGCGCACGATCCGGCGCTCGCCGAGCCCCACGATGCGCAGCGCGCTCAGCACGGAGACGTGCACCTCGTCGCCGGCGAGGACGCGCACCGGCGGCGCCCCCACGAGCCCGTCCGCCTCGACGTCCCAGCCGACCTCGCCGAGCACGTGGTGCCTCGCCGCTGCCAGGCCGACCGTGTTGCCCGCCGTGGCGCCCGTCACGAAGCCGACGCTCGCGTCCGCGGGGAGGCCCAGGAGGTCGAGCGCCCAGCGGGCCGCGGTCCCCTCGATCGCCATCGACGCCGGGGACATCGTCGTGCTCGAGGCGACCTGGTCCCAGCTCGTCACCAGCCAGTCGGCGGCGACGCCGGCGGGGAGCGTCCCGCCCATCACGAAGCCGAAGAAGCGCGGCCCGGCGCTGCCCATCAACCCCGGCTCGGCGGCAGCCGCGAGCTCGGAGATGATCCGCTCGGGGTCCTCACCGGCCTCGGGCAGCGGGGCGTCGAACGCGGCCTGCATGGCGTCGAAGTCCGCGGCGGGCCCGACGCGGCGGGACGGGAGGGAGTCCAGCCAGGCCTGGGCGAGGCGGGTCGTGCGCTCGAGCAGCGTCATGGGGCGACGCTACCGCGATCTCACTCCCACGAGTTGAGGTAGCGCGCCTGGTCCTCGGTGAGCTCGTCGATCTCGATGCCGAGCGAGGCGAGCTTCAGGCGCGCGACCTCGCGGTCGAGCAGCTCCGGCACCGGGTGCACGCGCGGCTCGAGCTCGGCGCCGTGGCGCGCCAGGTACTCGGCCGCGAGCGCCTGGTTGGCGAACGACATGTCCATGACCGCGGCGGGATGCCCCTCCGCGGCGGCCAGGTTGACCACGCGGCCCTGCGCGAGCAGGTTGAGCCGGCGCCCGCCGAGGTCGTACTGCTCGACCAGGGGGCGCACCTCGCGGACCCCGCCCGTCGCCAGCGCCCGCAGGTCGTGGAGGTTGATCTCGACGTCGAAGTGCCCCGCGTTGGCGAGCACGGCGCCGTCCTTCATGCGCTCGAAGTGGGCGCGCGTGAGCACGTCGCGGGCGCCCGTGACGGTCACGAACACGTCGCCGACCTCGGCGGCGCGCAGCGCGGGCATGACGCCGAAGCCGTCCATGCGCGCCTCGAGCGCGACCAGCGGGTCGACCTCGCAGACGATCACCGCCGCGCCGAGGCCGGCCGACCGCAGCGCGACGCCCTTGCCGGTCCAGCCGTAGCCGAACACGACCATCGTCCGGCCCGCCAGCAGGAGGTTCGTGGCGCGCAGGATCCCGTCGAGCGTCGACTGCCCCGTGCCGTAGCGGTCGTTGAAGGTCCGCTCGGTGCGCGCCTCGTTGACCGCGATCACGGGGCAGCCGAGGCGCCCTTCGGCCTCGAGCGCACGCAGGCGGACGAGGCCGGTGGTGGTCTCCTCGGTGCCGCCGAGCATCCCCTCCACCAGCGGCGGGTGGGAGTGGGCGAGCGTGATGAGGTCGGCGCCGTCGTCGAGCGTGATGTGAGGCCCGCCCGCCACCAGCGCGGCGACGCCGTCGGCGTAGGCCTGGGCGTCCTCGCCGTTGCGGGCGTGGACCTCGGCGCCTTCGGCGACGAGCGCCGCCGCCACCTCGTCCTGCGTGGACAGCGGGTTGGCGGCGCACAGGCCGGTCACCGCGCCGCCGGCCATCAACGTGCGGACGAGGTTCGCCGTCTCGCTCGTGACGTGCAGGCACGCGGCGACCCGCAGCCCGTCGAGCGGCCGCTGCGTCGCGAAGCGCTCGCGGATCGACCGCAGGACCGGCATCTGCGCGTCGGCCCACGCGATCCGGTCGCGGCCGGCCTCGGCCAGGCCCGGATCGGTGATGTCGGAGCGCGACGCGCGGGCCATGGCTGAGGCGGGGTCAGCAGCGGGGCCGCCCGGAAGGCGGCCCCACCGTCACGGCCGCCCGGATGGCGGCCGTCCACTTCAGGACTGTGGGCCGGACGCCCACAGGGGCAACCCTAATACCGGTAGTGGTCGCTCTTGTACGGCCCGTCGACCGGCACGTCCAAGTACGCGGCCTGCTCGGAGCTCAGCTCGGTCAGCCGCGCGCCGAGGGCGTCGAGGTGCAGCCGGGCGACCTTCTCGTCGAGGTGCTTCGGCAGCACGTAGACGCGCTTCTCGTACTCGTCCTGCTTCGTGAACAGCTCGATCTGGGCGATCGTCTGGTTCGTGAACGAGTTCGACATCACGAAGCTCGGGTGGCCCGTGGCGTTGCCGAGGTTCAGCAGGCGGCCCTCCGAGAGGACGATGATCGAGTGGCCGTCGCCGAAGCGCCACTCGTCGACCTGCGGCTTGATCGTGATGCGCTCGATGCCGGCGAGGCGGCCGAGGCCGGCCATGTCGATCTCGTTGTCGAAGTGGCCGATGTTGCCGACGATCGCCTGGTGCTTCATGCGCGCCATGTGGTCGGCGGTGATGACGTCCTTGTTGCCGGTCGCGGTGATGAAGATGTCCGCGGTCTCGATGACGTCCTCGAGCCGGACGACCTGGTAGCCCTCCATCGCGGCCTGCAGCGCGCAGATCGGGTCGATCTCGGTGACGACGACGCGGGCACCCTGGCCGCGGAGCGACTCGGCGCAGCCCTTGCCGACGTCGCCGTAGCCGCAGATGACCGCGACCTTGCCGCCGATCATCACGTCGGTGGCGCGGTTGATGCCGTCGATGAGCGAGTGGCGGCAGCCGTAGAGGTTGTCGAACTTCGACTTGGTGACCGAGTCGTTGACGTTGATGGCCGGGAACTGCAGCGTGCCCGCCACCTGCATCTGGTAGAGCCGGTTGACGCCGGTGGTCGTCTCCTCGGTGACGCCCTTGATGCCCTCGGCCATCGTGCTCCACTTGTGCGGGTCCTCGCCCAGCGTGCGCTGGAGCAGCCGCAGGATGTACTGGAACTCCTCGGAGTCCGCGGTCGACGGATCCGGGACCGCGCCGGCGCGCTCGAACTCCGCGCCCTTGTGGACGAGCAGCGTGGCGTCGCCGCCGTCGTCGAGGATCATGTTCGGGCCGCCGTCCGGCCACGTGAGCGCCTGCTCGGTGCACCACCAGTACTCCTCGAGCGTCTCGCCCTTCCAGGCGAACACCGGGATGCCCTTCGGGTCCTCCGGCGTGCCCTCCGGACCGACGGCGACGGCGGCCGCCGCGTGGTCCTGGGTCGAGAAGATGTTGCACGACGCCCAGCGGACCTCAGCGCCCAGTGCAGTCAGCGTCTCGATGAGCACGGCGGTCTGCACGGTCATGTGCAGCGAGCCCGTGATCCGCGCGCCCTTGAGCGGCTGCTCGGCGGCGAACTCGGCGCGCGTGGACATGAGACCGGGCATCTCGTGCTCGGCGAGCTGGATCTCCTTGCGCCCGAAGGCGGCGAGCGAGAGGTCTGCGACCTTGAAGTCGGTCCCGTGGGCAATCGTGGTCATGTGTTCTCCGTGACGAGGGTTGGCAGCTTGGCGGCGGCCTCGAGAAGCCGCTCGTGCTTCTCCTGCTCCCAGCGCATCCAGCCGGCCGCCGGGACGTCGGCGGGACGCTCCGCCTCGGCTTCGAGCCAGGCGTCGGTCGCCGCGCGCAGCTCCGGCTCGCGTCGCAGCCGGAGCGCGAACGCAAGGTCCGAGAGGCCGAGCTCGTACTCCTCGAGCAGCTCGCGCAGGGTGCGCAGTCGCTGCAGCTCCGCGGGGCCGTAGAGCCGGTAGCCCGAGGCCGAGCGACGCGGACCCACGAGCCCGACCCGCTCGACGTAGCGCAGCATGCGCGGGGACCAGCCGGTCGTCTCGGCCGCCTCGTGGATCGTGAGAGCGTCCATCCGAAGGCGAGGGTAGCAAACCCTGACACAACTGTGTCAAGGTTGGGGAGTGGGTGGCCTGGCTCTTAGCCGCCCTTCAGCGTGAGACGCTGCAATCCTCCGCACCAACCGCCACGGGAGGTCCGATCGATGGGAATGTTCGACAAGGTCAGCAAGTTCGCCCGCTCGCGCCAGGGGCGGGAGCTCACCGACAAGGCGAAGCGCTACGCGTCGAGCCCCGAGGGGAAGCGCCAGATCGAGCAGGTGCGCTCGAAGGTGATGAAGGGCGGCAAGCCCAAGCACCGCCCGTAGGCCGCTTCAGCGGGTCGCGAGCCGCGTGAGCGCGTGCATGGCGTCCCGCGTGGCGGGATACAGCCCGGCGTAGATGCCGTAGAGCTCGTCGTAGAGCCGCACGCGCTCGGGATCGGGCTCGACGACCTCCTCGCGCAGCCGGACGCGCGTCCCCGCCTCCTCGGCCGAGGCGAAGACCCCGGCCGCGACCCCTCCGAGCAGCGCCGCCCCGTACGCGGGACCCTCGTCGATCGCCGTGCGGCGGATCGGGCGCCCGTAGACGTCGGCCTGCAGGCGCAGCCAGAGCTCCGAGCGCGCGCCGCCGCCGACCGCCCGGACGTCGTCGTCCGGCGTCCCGAGCGCGCGCATGATCTCGAGGCCGTCGCGCATCGAGAACGCGACGCCCTCCATCACCGCGCGCGTCAGGTGCCCGCGCCCGTGGCGCACCGTCAGGCCGAGGAAGCCGCCGCGCGCCGCCGGGTCGAGGTGCGGCGTGCGCTCCCCGGTGAGGTAGGGCATGAACAGCAGGCCCTCGGCTCCCGGCTCGACCGCCGCCGCCTCGGCCACGAGCGCGTCGAAGTCCTCGCCCGCGCCGAAGCGCTCGCGCCACCAGCTGAGCGACCCGCCCGACGACAGGGCCACCGCCATCAGGTGGAAGGCGCCCGGCAGCGCGTGGCAGAAGGCGTGCACGCGCCCCGAGGGGTCGGGCGTGAAGGCGTCGCGGTGGGCGAACACGACGCCGCTCGTGCCGACCGAGGACGACAGCCGGCCCTCGCGCACGACGCCGACGCCGACCGCCGCCGCCGCGTTGTCGCCGCCGCCGGCCGCCACCGGGAGCCCGCGCGGCAGGCCGAGATCGTCGGCGACCGCGTCGCGCAGCGCGCCGGTCGCCTCGGTGCCCTCGTGGACGCGCGGGAGCCACTCGCGCGGGATCTCGAGCGCGTCCAGGATCTCCGCCGACCAGTCGCGCGCGCGAACGTCGAGCAGCAGCGTGCCTGAGGCGTCCGAGGCGTCGGTCGCGCGTTCGCCGGTGAGCAGCAGGCGCACGTAGTCCTTCGGGAGCAGCACGGCGGCCACCTGCCCGTAGTGCTCGGGCTCCTCCTCGGCGAGCCACAGGATCTTCGGCGCCTGGAACCCGGTGAGGGCCGGGTTGCCGGCCGCCTGGACGAGCCGCTCGGCGCCGACGCGCTCGGTGATCGCCTCGCACTGGCGCTCGGTGCGCTGGTCGTTCCACAGCAGCGCGGGGCGCACCACGGCGTCGCTTGCGTCGAGGAACACCGAGCCGTGCATCTGGCCGGTGAGCCCGAGGCCGGCGATCTCCTGGCCGGCCGTCGCGCGCGCCACCTCGGCGAGAACCCGGCGCGTGCCCTCCCACCAGTCCTCGGGCCGCTGCTCGGTCCAGCCGGGGCGCGGGGTGAGCAGGTCGTAGCCCGCGGACGCGTCGGCGATCAGCTCGCCGTCGTCCGACACCGCGACCGCCCGGGCGCCGCCCGTCCCGACGTCGACGCCGAGCAGGACGGTCAACCGGCGTGGTGGCCGTGGACGGCGGGCACGGCGCGGATCCTAACCGGGGGACTATGTTTCGCTCGATGCCGACCGGAGCCGCCCTGATCACGTCGGCGCTCGAGCGCGCGGGCGTCGAGGTCTGCTTCGGGCTGCCCGGCGTGCACAACCTCGCGCTCTGGGACGCGCTGCGCGCGTCGCCGATCCGGCTCGTCGGGGTCCGTCACGAGCAGGCCGCCGCGTACGCCGCCGACGGGTACGCCCGGGCCACCGGGCGCCTCGGCGTGGCGCTCACGACGACCGGCCCGGGCGCCGCCAACACGCTCGGCGGGGTCGGCGAGGCATGGGCGTCGCGCTCGCCGCTGGTGGTCGTCGCCACCGACATCCCCTCCTCGCTGCGACGGCCCGGCGTGTATCGCGGCGTGCTGCACGAGACCCTCGACCAGGCGGCGATGTTCGCGCCCGTCACCGCGGGCGTGCGCCGCGCGCACCCGGGCGACGACCTCGGCGCGCTCGCCGACGAGGCGATCGCCCGCGCGCGGGCCGCGAGCCGCCCCGCCTACCTCGAGGTGCCGACGGACCTGCTGGCCGCCGAGTCCGAAGACGGCCCACCCGCCCCGCCGCGCGGCCCCGACGGCGCGCGCAGCGCCGGCGCCGCCCGCGACCAGCTCGCCCGGGCGGTCGCGCTGCTCGAGGACGCCGAGCGCCCGCTCGTGTGGGCCGGGGGCGGCGCGCGCGACGCCGGCACGGCCGTCGCCGCGCTGGCCGAGCGCCTCGCGGCACCGGTGCTGACCACGTTCGGCGCCCGCGGCCTCCTGCCACCCGAGCACCCGTGCGCGGTCGGGCTGCCGCCGCACGTCGAGGCCGCCGGCCGGCTGTGGGACGAGGCCGACGCGGTGATCGCCGTCGCCTCGGACCTCGACGGCATGAACACCCAGAACTGGGCGATGCCGGCGCCGCCGCGGCTCGTGGCCGTCAACCGCGACCCCGAAGACGCGACGAAGAACTACCCGGCCGACGTCGTGCTCGAGGGCGAGGCGGGAGCCATGACGGCCGCGCTGGCCGCCCAGCTGCGTCCCCGCGACGGGCTCGACGCGCTGGCCGCGCGCCTGCAGGGCGCGCGCGCCTCGGTCTGCGGCGAGCTCGACACCGCGGCGCTGCGCTTCCTCGACGCGTTCGCGTTCGCCGTCCCGGCCGACGCCGTCGTGGTCGCCGACATGTGCATCCCCGGCTACTGGCTGGCGGGCTTCCATGCCTTCGCCCGCCCCCGCCGGCTGCAGTACCCCATGGGCTGGGGGACGCTCGGCTTCGCCTTCCCGGCCGCCCTCGGCGCCGCGCTGGCCGGCACCGGCCCGGTCGTCTCGGTGTCCGGGGACGGCGGCTTCCTGTACGCCTGCGGCGAGCTCGCCACCGTCGCGCAGGAGCGGCTCCCGCTCACCGCGGTGATCGTCGACGACGGCGGCTACGGGATGCTGCGCTATGACCAGGACCTCGCCGGCGAGGCGCGCTACGGCGTCGACCTCGAGTCGCCCGACTTCGTCGCGCTCGCGGCCTCGTTCGGGCTGCCCGCCGAGGGCGTCGAGGGGCTCGAGGACGCGTTCGGCGAGGCGCTCGCCCGCCACCTGGCCGACCCGGAGCCGAGCGTCCTCGTCACCCGCACCGAGGCGCTGGTCCCGCCGCCGACGACGTCGCCGAACTGGTACCGCCGCCGGAAGCCCGGCGGGCGCTTGTCGAGTTGACACCGCTCAGCCGTCGGAACTCGACACGGGCGCGCCGGCGGCCCGCAGCCGGGCGAGCGTTTCGCCGCGCCGGGCGACCGCCTGCTCCCAGGTGACGCGCAGGACGCGCTCGCCGTGGGACTCGAGCAGCGCCTGGCGCTCGGCGTCGTCCTCGTGTGCCAGCCGGTGGCCGTGCCAGGCCGCGCCGTCGGCCTCGACGATGAGGCGCCGGCAAGGCCAGCGGAAGTCGGGGATCACGCGCCGGCCGGCGACGACGATGGGGACGTTGACGTCGGGCCGAGCGAGCCCGCCGGCCAGCACGAGCTCGAGCACGGCGTCCTCGAGCTCGCTGCGCGTCGGGACGGGTCCTGTGGCCACGATCCGAGCCAGCTTGCGGGAGCCCGGGCGAGGCGCGAGCCGGTCGAGCACGTCCAAGAGCCCGGGCACGTTGACGAGGTGCAGCGACTGCGCGTTGCGGACGATGCGGCGCAGCCCCCGGTACTCCAGCGCCGGTGCGAGATCGAGCAGCGTCCGCGCCGGCGAGGTCGTCTCCAGACCGGCGCGGCGCGTGACGTCGGGCGGGTCGAGCACGCGAGTGCGGTGCACGCGCACCCCCCGATGCAGCCTGGTCGTCGTACCGCGCACCGTGACCTCCGGATACCGGTCCTCGGCATCGAGGAGGCCGAAGAGCGCGGCGGCCGAGAAGTGGCTGAGCACGGCGCCCGGCCCGCACGCCTTCAGCGCGGCCAGGAGCCGCCCCTGGAGCGGCAGGCCGGCGTGGCCCACCGCATAGACCCCGCGGTGGATCCGATGCAGCCTGCCGTTGCGGACCCGTGCGCCGACGGCGCCGCGAGAGAGCCCGCACGCCAGCAACTCGTCGAACGAGAGCACGCCCCACTGACCGGCCGCCCGCCGAGCGACCAGCACGTCGGGCCGCGTGTCGAGTTCGGCGGGCTGAGCGACGTCAACTCGACAAGCGCCGCGATGGACGGGAGTCATGCCGGGACTGTGCCCGGCCTCCCGTCACACGTCCGCCGGGGAATGTGACGTCTCTACGAAGCGCCCGCTCCGCTAGTCCTCCAGGCGGAAGCCGGCGTCGGGCTCGATCCCGCCCACGTCCATCTGCGCCTTCTGCAGCTTGCCCGCGAAGTCCCAGTTCACCGACTGCCAGCGCGTGAACTGGTCGAGCACCCAGATGCCCGACTGGCGCGAGCCGTTGCCCGAGCGCCCGTTGCCGCCGAACGGCAGGTGGGCCTCGGCGCCCGAGGTCGAGTTGTTGATCGAGAGCATCCCGGCGCTGCAGCGCTCGCGGAAGCGCAGCGCGTGCAGCGGCGAGGTGGTGTAGATCGCGGCCGAGAGCCCGAAGCCGTGCGCGTTGGCGAGCTCGACGGCCTCGTCGAAGTCCTCGAAGCGCATCACGCCGACGAGCGGGCCGAACGTCTCGGTCGAGTACAGGTCGTCCTCGCGCCGTACGCCGGTCACGAACGTCGGGTGGTAGAAGAGCCCGGCCTCCGCGTCGCCGACGAAGCCCTCGCGCGGGCTGTCGGGGGTGATCCGGCCGCGCGCCGTGGAGCCGTGTGCCTCGTGGTGGTCTTCGATCAGCCCGAGCCAGCCCTCGAAGCGCTCGGCGAAGCGCTCGTGGAGCATCGGGCCGTAGAGCACGTCGCCGGTGGGGTCGCCGACCGGCGCCGCGCGCAGGCGCTCGTCGAGCCGGCGCACGAACTCGTCGTGGACGCCGGCGTGCACGATCGCGGTGCCGAGCGACGTGCAGCGCTGCCCGGCGGTCCCGAAGCCTCCGAACAGCGCGCCCTCGACGGCGAGGTCGAGGTCGGCGTCGTCCATCACGACCATCGGGTTCTTGCCGCCCAGCTCGAGGCACGGCGACTGCAGGTGACGCCCGCAGAGCTCGCCGACGCGCGCGCCGACCGCGTCCGACCCGGTGAAGCCGACCTTGTCGACCAGCCCGGCGCCGAGCGCGCGCTCGAGGCCCGCGAAGGTCTGCTCGCCGTCGGCGTGCACCACGTTGAGGACCCCGCCGGGCACGCCGCCGGCGTGGAAGATCCGCACCAGCGCCTCCCCGACCGCGGCCGCGTACTCGGCCGGCTTGAACACGACCGCGTTGCCGCACACGATCGCCGGCACCAGGTACCACGACGGCACGGCGACCGGGAAGTTGCCCGCGGTGACGATCGCCGCCACCCCGACCGGCACGCGGAACGTGAACAGCTGCTTGTCGGGCATCTCGGAGGGCACCGTCTGCCCATAGAGCCGCCGGCCCTCGCCGAGGAAGAAGTCGCAGGTGTCGACGATCTCCTGCACCTCGCCCAGCGCCTCCGCATAGGGCTTGCCGATCTCGCGCGTCAGCAGGCGGGCGAGCGCCTCCTTGTTCTCCTCCACCAGGCGGCCGACGTTGCCGATGACCTTGCCGCGCACCGGCGCCGGCACGGCGGCCCACTCGCGCTGCGCCGCCCGCGCGGCGCGGCAGGCGTCCTCGAAGGTCCCCGCGTCGCCGAGCAGGACGTCGGCGACGACGTCGTCGGTGCGGGCGGGGTTGGTGGAGGCCTGGCGGCCGCCCGGCGCGTCCTCGCGCGCGGCGCCGCCGATGATCGAGGCGACCGTGCGGGTGCCGACGGCGGGGTGGGCGGAGGCGGGGCGGGAGGCGGTGCTGGACATGCGCTCACTTATAGCGGGCGGTGGACCCACTTTCCGCCGACCATCGTGGCCTCCACCTCCGCCGCCGCGAGCGCGTCCGGGCCGGCCAGCGGGTCGGCGCTCAGCACGACGAGGTCGGCGGCCATCCCCGGGCGCAGCCGTCCGCGCCGGTGCTCGGCGCCCTCGAGCCACGCGGGCTCGCACGTGGCGGCGGCCAGCGCGGTCGCGGGATCGAGCGCCTCGTGCTCCCGCCACGGCGGCCGCTCGTCGAGCGTGCGCAGCACCGCGGCGCGGATGCCCTCGAGCGGCGACAGCGGCTCGACCGGCGCGTCGGACCCGAACGCCAGCCGCGCCCCGGCGGCGTGCAGCGAGCGGTACGCGTAGGCGCCCTCGAGGCGGTCGGCCCACAGGCGCTCGGCGACGTCGCGGTCGGTGGTGGCCATCGACGGCTGCACCGACGCCGCGACCCCGAGGGCGGCGAAGCGCGGAAGGTCGGCGGCGTTCACGCATTGCGCGTGCTCGATCCGGGGGCGCAGCCCGCGCGGCCGCCACTCGCCGGCGCCCGCCTCGAAGGCGTCGAGCGCGTCCCGGACCGCGCGGTCGCCGATCGCGTGCACGGCCACCGGGAAGCCGGCGCGCGCCGCGCGCGCCACGAGCTCCGTGAACGCCTCGGGGCTCGTCACCGCCACCCCGCTGCCGTCGAGGAGCCGGGCGGTGCGCGAGCCGAGCGTGCCGTCGAGGTAGGCCTTGAGGTAGCCGATCCGCAGGCGGTCGTCGCCGTCGCCCGAGCGTACGCCCGCCTCGACCAGCCCTTCCAGGCGCTCGGGCGGCAGCGACTGCCACACGCGCAGGGTCAGGGCGCCCTCGTCGCGCAGCGCCTCGTAGATCTCGAGCGCGCCGACCACGCCGTCCTTGTCGTGGATCGCGGTGACGCCCTCGGCGGCCACCGCCGGGAGCGCCGCCCGCGTGGCGTCGCGCAGCTCCGCCGGGCTCGCGCCCGCGTGCCGGTCGCGGAACCGCCACGCGGCGGCTTCGCGGAGGATCCCGGTGGGCGCGCCGCCGGCGTCGCGCTCGACGACCCCGCCGGGCGCCTCGAGGTCGCCGCCCGCGCGGGCGAGCGCGGCGCTGTTGACCCACAGCGAGTGCCAGTCGTGGGCGAGCAGCGCGACGGGGACGTCGCCGCTCACCGCGTCGAGCTGCTCGCGCGAGACCCCGCCCCCGCCCTCCGCCCACGCCTCCTGCGTCCAGCCGAAGCCGCGCACCCACGCCCCCGGCGCGGCCGCCGCGACGGCCTCCTCCACGCGCCGCGCCACCTCTGCCGCCGAGCGCGCGTCCTCGAGGCGCAGCTCGCCGCGCGCCAGCGCCCACGTCGGCAGGTGCACGTGGGCGTCCGTGAAGCCCGGCAGCACGCAGCGCCCGCGGAGGTCGACCCGGGTGGCGCCTGCCACCGCGGCGTCGTCGTCGAGTACGGCGGCGATGACCCCGTCCTCGACGAGCACCGCGCCCGCCACCGGGCGCGCGGGATCGAGCGTGCGGACGACGGCGCCGCAGAGCAACCAGTCCCCCGGACACTCAGCGCGCGGCCAGCTCACGCTTGAGCGTGTCGATCGCGGCGATCTCGCCGGGATCGACGCCCCGCAGCACCGCGAGGTAGAGCGAGACGAGGTCGCCGAGCAGCACGAGCGACACGACCCGCTCGAACGGCGAGTCGCCGCGCGGGCGCACCCGCTCCACGGCGGCAGCGCTCGGCTCGATCAGCCCCGCGGTGACCTCGACGCGCGCCCGCACCCGCTCGTGCGCCTCGGGGTCCTCGAGGAAGACCGCGGCGAAGCGCTCCGCGTCCGGGCTCCCGCTCCAGCCCACGACCTCGTTGTGGTCGAGCTCGGGCAGCTCGGAGGCGAAGGCCAGGAGCTTGCTGTTCTCGTTGAGCTGGCACTTCCAGCGGTAGGCGACAGCGGCGGTCGGCCCGGCCCCGGCGATCACCGGCACCGTCCCCGCCAGCCGCCGCGCGACCGCCTTGGCCTCGCCCTGGGCGGGGCCGTCGGGACCCCACTCGGCGGCCAGGTCGGTGGCCAGCGCGGCGGCGGCCTCGACCTCGCCGCGCAGCGACGGCCCGGCGCCGCACAGCGCGGCGGCCTCGAGCGCGACGACCGTGAGGTAGCCGACGGCCGCCCGCGGCTGGAAGCCGCCCGGGAGCGGCACCACCGGCACGCCGTCGCGGCGCGCCCGCTCCGCCAGCGCGCCGCCGGTGGTGGCGACCACGCGGCGCGCGCCGCGCGCGGTCGCGTCGTCGTAGCAGGCCAGCGTCTCCTCGGTGGCGCCCGAGTAGCTCGAGCACAGCACGAGCGCGTCGCCGCCGACCCACGGCGGCAGTCCGTAGCCGGAGACCAGGGTCACGGGCGCGGTCGCCCGCGGGCCGAGAGCGGCCGCGGCGAGGCGTCCGCCGATCCCGGAGCCGCCCATCCCGGCGACCACCAGCCCGCCCGGCGCGGGCTCGGGGCGCAGGCCGGCGGACTCCACCCGCCACAGCGCGTCCGAGAGATGGATCCCGAGGTCTCCGATCTCGGCGGCCTGGCCGCTCGGGTCGGCCGCCGCGACGGCGGCGCGGTCGAGCGGGTCGCCCCCGGACATCAGAAGCGGATCGCGCCGGCGGGCAGCTCGGTCCCGGGGAACACGCGCATCCCGTTGGTGATCTGGTTGTCGGAGCCGATCGTCACGCCCTCGCCCAGCACCGCCATGCCCTCGATGCGCGTGTTGTCCCCGATGCGCACGCCGCCCGCCACGATGCAGTTGCTGAGCGTGCAGTTGGCGCCGATCTCCGAGCCGCGCATCACGACGGCGCGCTCGATCGTCGTGCCGGCGCCGACCGTGACCCCGCGCTCGAGCACGGCGCGCCCGCCGACCCGGGCGCCGTCGCCGATCCGGCAGCCGGTCTCCACCAGCGCGGAGGGGATGATGCGCCCGGCGCTGTCCACCCCGTGCTCCACGCACAGGTAGCCCGCGCCCATGCGCTCGCCGACCGCCGTGCCGACCGTGCCCTCGAGGATGTCGAAGGTCCCCTCGAGGTAGCGCGACGGCGTCCCGATGTCGAGCCAGTAGCCGTCGGCGACGTAGCCGTAGAGCCCGTCGCCGACGAGCTGCGGGAAGACGTCGCGCTCGATCGAGGCGGGCGCGTCGTACTCGAGCAGGTCGAGCACGCCGCGCTCGAGCACGTAGATCCCGGCCGAGATGTTGCGCGTGTCGATCTGGTCGGGGGCGGGCTTCTCGACGAACTCGGTGACCGCCTGGCTGGGATCGAGCCGCACGAGGCCGTAGGCGGAGGGGTCCTCGACCGGCGTCAGCGCGAGCGTCGCGGTCGCCCCGGTGCGCTCGTGCAGCGCGAGCTGGCCGGAGATGTCGAAGTCGGTCAGCACGTCGCCGTTGAGCATCAGGAAGCGGTCCTCGAGCAGCTCCTCGGCGAACTTCAGCGCGCCGCCCGTGCCGAGCGGCCGCGGCTCCTCGACGTAGCGCAGGCGGATCCCGAACGCCTCCCCGTCGCCGAGCACGTTGCGCATGCCCCACGCGAGGTGTCCGCACGACAGGACGACGTCGTCCACCCCATGCCCTCGCAGCCAGTCGAGCATGAAGGCGATGAACGGCCGGTCGACGAGGGGCACGACGGGCTTGGGGACCGTGGAGGTCAGCGGCCGCAATCGCGTCCCCTCTCCCCCGGCCAGGATGAGCGCCTGCATCGTGGTAGGAGCGTCCTCCTCTTCGTGGTCCTAGTCGTGGTCGTGGGTGGCGGCGTCCATGGGTATCCGGTCCTTCCCGGTTCAGACCCGCGCCCACGCCTCCCTGCCGATGTTGGCCGGCCCGCGCCCGACGCCCTCATAGGTCAGGCCCGCCTCACCGGCGCCCTGGGGATCGAGGAAGTTGCGGCCGTCGATCAGCAGCCGGCCGCGCATGCGGCCCGCCACCTCGGCGAGGTCGAGCTCGCGGAACTCCGGCCACTCCGTGACGAGCACGATCGCGTCCGCCCCGTCGACGGCGTCGAGCGCCGACGGGCGGTAGTCGAGCCCGGAGAGCAGCTTGCGGGCCTCGTCCTCGGCCACCGGGTCGTAGGCGCGGACCCGCGCTCCGTCGGCGAGCAGCCGCGCGGAGAGCACCAGCGACGACGCCTCGCGCATGTCGTCGGTATCCGGCTTGAAGGCCAGCCCGAGCAGCGCGATCTCCTTGCCCACCAGCGAGCCGAGGTGCTTCTGCAGCTTTGAGATCACCCGGCGCTTCTGCAGCTCGTTGACCTCGATGACCGCGTTGAGCAGCTGGAAGTGGTAGCCGGAGTTGCCGGCCAGCTGCTTGAGCGCGGCGACGTCCTTGGGGAAGCAGGACCCGCCGTAGCCGATCCCCGCCTGCAGGAACTTCGGGCCGATGCGCTCGTCGAGCCCCATCCCCCGCGCGACCTCGACCACGTCGGCGCCCGTCTCCTCGCACACGTTGGCGATCTCGTTGATGAAGGAGATCTTGGTGGCGAGGAACGCGTTGGAGGCGAGCTTGACCATCTCGGCGCTGCGGATGTCGGTGCGCACGAGCGGGGCGTCGATCGCGCTGTAGAGGTCGACCACCGCGTCGCCGGCCCAGTCGCCGTCGTCGCCCACCACGACGCGGTCGGGCTCGAGGAAGTCCTTGATCGCCGAGCCCTCCTTGAGGAACTCGGGGCACGAGACGTAGCTGAAGCCGTCCTTGCCGTGCTCGCGGAAGATGCGCTTGATGCTGTCCCCGGTGCCCGACGGGACGGTCGACTTCATGACCAGCGCGTGCCGGTCCGACGGCGGCATCGAGTCCACCACGGCGTGCACGGCGGAGAGGTCGGCGTCACCCGAGTAGGTGGGCGGCGTGCCCACCGCGACGAACAGCAGCCGGGCGTGCTCGAGCGCGTCCGCGAGGTCGGTGGAGAAGTGCAGGCGCCCGCGGTGGCGCTCCACCAGCGCGTCCAGCCCGGGCTCGTAGATGGGGATGCGCCCCTGGCGCAGGCCCTCGATCTTGTCGTGGTCGATGTCGATGCACCAGACCTCGGAGCCCAGCTCCGCGAACCCGGCCGCGGTGACGAGGCCCACGTAGCCGGTGCCGATCACGCCGATCGGTTCTCTCGTCGCGCCGCTCATGGGGCGCACGACCCTACCAACCGGCCCTTCCGGGAGGCCGGATCACCAGATCCGCCGCGCCGTCGCCTAGGCTCGCGGCCGTGAACAGGCACGCACCATCCGGGGGGTGGCCCATGCCACGGCGGCTGATGGTCCCGGCGGTCACCGCGGTGGCGGTCCTCGCCTTCGCGGTCGGGCTTGCTGGCGCCTTCGGCAACGGCCCGGCGGCCGGCGCCTTCCCCGGCTCGCGCTCCGACGTCGCGCTCGACAGCCACGTCGGCGAGCGTGCCGCGCGCGAGGCGCAGCAGATCGCCGGCGGCGAGGTCAAGCGCGTGGAGCGCACCGAGCGCGGCGACCTCGACGTGACCGTCGCCACCGAGTCGCGGGAGTTCGGCGTCGAGCTCACGCCCAGCTTCAAGCTGATCCGCGTCGACTACGGCAACAGCTGAGGCCGGGAGGCCCGCCCGCGCGGGCGGGCCGCCACCCGTCAGCCCCCGCCCAGCCGCTGCAGCGACGCCGCGATCCCGACCATCTGGTCGGCGTCGATCGCCTGCGAGAGCGTGTTCGAGACCCAGTAGACGCCCTTCGGGGTCTTCCAGGCGACCATCCGCAGGCGCTCGCCGTCGTAGTAGAGCTGGAGGCGCCGCCCGCCCACGCGGCGGGTGCGGTCCGGGGAGTCGAGGATCGGCGGGTCGCGCCAGCTCGTGCCCTGGATGCCGTAGTACTCGCCGAGGCGGCCGGTGCTCAGCACCATCCGGTAGGCGCTGTGCTTGACCCCCGTCTCGTCGCGGATCGTGTAGGCGCGCGGGGCGTCGCCCACGTAGGTCGAGCCCGTCGTGCGGTAGCGGGGGAAGTAGAACGGGAAGTCGAGCTTCTTCGTCGTGACGATCGCCTGGTTCTCGCCCTCGGTCTGGGCGACCTCGAGGCCCTTGACGTCCGCGGGCCGGTTGGTCTTGCGGTCGGAGCGGCGCTTCGCCCGCTTCTGCACGGCGTCGCCGCGGTTGGGCTTGCGCGTCTGCCTGCGCGGCGTCGCCGAGGCCTCGCCGCTGAGGAACTCGTCGACGGTCTTGCGCAGGCTCGACTCCGACGCCTCGACGTAGGACTCGTCCTCGCCGGAGGTGCGGAACTGCACCTCGTTGACCTTCTTGCCGCGGGAGAAGATCGCCAGCTGCATGAGGTTGATGATCTGCCCGGTGGACCGCAGCGAGCGGTCCACCTGGACGTAGCGGCCGAAGATGCGCGCGAGCTGGTGGCGGTCGCCGACCCTGAACAGCCGGCGGATCCCGGCCGTGCCCTTGAGCTGGCGCAGGAAGTCCTGCTGGCGGGCGGCGCGGATGAAGTCGTTGTCGAGGTGGCGGTAGCGGACGTAGTCGAGCGCGTCCTGGCCCTTGAGCCGCTGGTAGCCGGGCTGGATGTCGATCGTCGCGTAGGGCTCCGGGGAGTCCACCGGCGGCGCGTTGTCGTTGTAGTAGCGCCGGTCGACGTCGACGTAGACGCCCCCGATGTAGTCCACGGCGCGCCGGAAGCCGCCGAAGTCGACGACCATCACGTTGTTGATGTCGAACGGCTTGCCGGGCCGCGAGAGCACGCGCTTGACGGTCTGGAGGGTCAGCCGCGGCCCGCCCTCGGAGAACGCGCGGTTGATGCGGTCGGTCACGACCCCGTACTTGCGCGTCTTGATCTTGACCTTGAGGTCGCGGGGGATCGACATGACCGAGATCGCGCCGGCGTCCGGGTCGACCCGCATGAGGATGATCGTGTCCGAGCGCACGGGGTTGCCGCGGCGCTTGTCCCCGTAGCGCTCGTCGGAGCCGAGCAGCATGATCGTCCGCGGCGCGCCCGCCTCGGCGCGGGTGATCTCGGGGATCTCGATCTGCTCGCGGCCCTCGCCGAGGAACTCGTCCTTGACCGCGTCGACCTCGAGGATCACCGTCGCGGACACGGCGCTCGCGGTCGCCAGCATGATCAGCAGGCCCGCGATGACGGCGCGCTTGATCACCCCGAGTCCGACCCGGGGCGGCTTCTCCGGCCCCATCAGGCCAGGCCGCCCTCCACGGCCCGCAGCGAGGTGGTGTCGTCGGGCTCGCCGGCCTGGCGCTCGAGCCACATGGGCAGGTGGCGGACGAAGCCGGCCAGCGCCTGGCGATAGCGGCCGAGGGAGGAGATCGACACCCACTCCTCGGGGCCGTGGTGGCCCGCGCCCGCGGGGCCGAACTCGACGGCCGGGATGCCGGCCTCCTGGAAGGAGACGGCGTCGGAGGCGCCGTCGCGGCCGACGCTCAACGCCTCACCCCCGCTCGAGCGCCCGATCGCCTCGACGAGCGCGAGCACGTACGGGTTGCGGCGCGAGACGTTCGCGGGGATGCGCGTGAACGTCCGCATGACCTGGATGTCCGGGATCGCGCGGATCGCCTCGAGGATCGCGGCGGGGTCCTGGTTGGGGAGGTAGCGGATGTCGACGTCCATCGTGCACAGGTCGGGGACCTTGTTGAGCGCGTCGCCGCCGGAGATCCGCCCGAGGTTGATCGAGGGGCGGTCGAACAGCTCGGTGGACTCGCGCGAGAACGCCATCGACTCGATTCGCCGGAAGACCTCGATCGCCTTCAACACCGCGTTGTCGCCGAGCCACGGGGTCGAGCCGTGGGCGGCGCGGCCGCTGACCTCGATGCGGGCGGCGAGCACCCCCTTGGCCTGGACGCCGACGTGCATGTCGGTCGGCTCCCCCGTGATGGCGAAGTCGGCGGCCAGCCCGCCGCGCACGATCTCGTCCGTCGAGCGCGTGTCGACGTCCTCTGACTCCTCGTCGGGCGCGCACAGGAAGCGCACCCGCACCTGGTCCTGATCGGCGACGTCGTGCAGCGCGCACATCATCGCCGCGAGGCCGCCCTTCATGTCGTAGGCGCCCCGGCCGATCAGCCTGTCGCCCTCGGTCCGCGGCGAGAACTGCTCCGGGCGCCCGGGCACGACGTCGAGGTGGCCGTGGAAGACGATCGTGCGGCCCTTCGCGGGCCCGACCGTGGCGGTGAGCACCGGCAGGCCGCGGAACAAGTGGTCCGAGACGTCGATCTCGCGCGCCTCCAGCCACCCCTTGACGAAGCCGGCCGCGGCCCGCAGCCCGTCCTCGGTGGAGGTGTCGTAGCCGATCAGGCGTTCGGCGAGAGCGCGCTCGTCCACCAGCGAGAGGGTAGCGGCGAGGGGGGCCGCTAGCCCCCTTCCACGATGCGCAGGAACGCTCGGTAGCGGCGGCACTCGCGGTCGGCCTGGCGCGCCTCCTCGGAGTCCTCCTCGGCGGTCTCGAGCGTCTGCTCGGCCCGCGACAGGCGGTCGCGCAGGTCGGCCGCGTCGAGCTCGGACGCGTCGAAGACCTCGTCGACGAGCACGAGCGTGCCGGAGGGAGCCACCTGCATGTAGCCCTCCCCCTGCGCGTAGCGGATGACGTCGTCCTCGGCCTGGTAGAGCCGCAGCTCGGTGGGGTCGAGCATGGCCAGCATCGGCACGTGGCCGGCCAGCACGCCGATGGAGCCCACGGCCGTGCGCGTGGAGAGCATCTCCACCTCGCCGCTGAACACCTCGCCCTCGGGCGTCAGCACCTCGACCTTGAACGGCGTGTGGGCCATCGCCTAGCGCCGCTTCGACGCGGCCTCGACCACGTCGTCGATCGAGCCCTTGAGCAGGAACGCCGACTCCGGCAGCTCGTCGTGCTCGCCGTCGAGGACCTCGCGGAACGAGCGGACCGTCTCGCCGATCGGGACGTACAGGCCCGGCGTGCCGGTGAACGCCTCGGCCACGTGGAAGGGCTGCGAGAGGAAGCGCTCGATCTTGCGCGCCCGCTGCACGAGCACCTTGTCCTCGTCGGAGAGCTCGTCGATGCCGAGGATGGCGATGATGTCCTGCAGCTCGCGGTAGCGCTGGAGCACCTGCTTGACCTCGTTGGCCACCGCGAAGTGGTCCTCGCCCACGACCTCGGGCTTGAGGATCGTCGAGGTCGAGTCGAGCGGGTCGACGGCCGGGTAGATGCCCTTCTCGGAGATCGACCGCGACAGCGTCGTGGTCGCGTTGAGGTGGGCGAACACCGAGGCCGGCGCCGGGTCGGTGAGGTCGTCGGCGGGGACGTAGATCGCCTGGACGGAGGTCACCGAGCCCTTGCGGGTCGACGTGATGCGCTCCTGCAGCTGCCCCATCTCGGACTCGAGCGTCGGCTGGTAGCCGACCTGCGACGGCATGCGGCCCAGCAGCGCGGAGACCTCGGAGCCGGCCTGGACGAAGCGGAAGATGTTGTCGATGAACAGCAGCACGTCCTGGCCCTCGACGTCGCGGAAGTACTCCGCCATCGTCAGGCCCGAGAGGGCGACGCGCATGCGCGCCCCGGGCGGCTCGTTCATCTGGCCGAAGACGAGGATCGTCTTGTCGATGACGCCCGACTCCTTCATCTCCAGCCACAGGTCGTTGCCCTCGCGGGAGCGCTCGCCCACGCCGCAGAACGCCGACAGGCCCTCGTGCTCCTGCGCGAGGTTGTGGATGAGCTCCTGGATGAGGACGGTCTTGCCGACGCCCGCGCCGCCGAACAGGCCCACCTTGCCGCCCTTGGCGTAGGGCGCCAGCAGGTCGACGACCTTGATGCCCGTCTCGAACATCTCCTGCGTCGGCGTGAGGTTCTCGACCGTCGGGGCGTCGCGATGGATCGGCCAGCGCTCGTCGACCTGGATCTCGTCGCCCTCGTCGATGGTCTCGCCGAGCAGGTTGAAGATGCGCCCGAGCGTCACGTCGCCGACCGGCACGGTGATCGGGCCGCCGGTGTCGATGACCTCCATGCCGCGGGCGAGGCCGTCGGTGGTGTCCATGGCGACCGCGCGCACGCGGTCGTCGCCGAGGTGCTGCTGGACCTCGCAGACCAGCCGCGTGCCGGTGCCGGCGCTGACGCCCTCCTGCTCCTCGGGGTTGTCGCCCTCGCGCTCGATCACGAGCGCGAAGTTGATCTCGGGCAGCGCGTCGGGGAACACGGCCTCGATCACGACGCCCTGGATCTCCTCGATGCGCCCGACGTTGCGCTCGCGCGTGTCGCGCCCGTCGGTGCTGTCGGTGGTCTCTGCGGCGGTGCTGGCTTCCATTGGGTCCTCTCGGGCTGCTCGTCCTAGTTCAGACCAGCGACTCGGCGCCGGCGACGACTTCCATGATCTCCTGGGTGATCTCCGCCTGGCGCTCGCGGTTCATCTGCAGGGTCAGGTCCTTGATGATGTCGCCGGCGTTCTCCGAGGCGTTGCGCATGGCGGTCATGCGGGCGCCGTGCTCGGACGCGGTGGACTCGAGCAGAGCGCGGAAGATCGAGATCTGCACGTATTCGGGCACCAGGCGCCGGAGGATCTCCTCGGGGTCGGGCTCGTACTCGACCTGGGCGCGGTGGTGCTCCTGGTCGTCGCGGCCCTCCCCGTCGTCCTCGTCGCCGTCCTCCTCTTCCTCGAAGATCGAGGCCTCCTGGAGGGGCAGCAGCGTCTCGCGCGTGACCGTCTGCGTCAGCGGTGAGATGTAGTGGTTGTAGAAGATCTCGACGCGATCGACCTCGCCGTCCACGTAGGCGGCCATGAGGTCGGCGGCGATCTCGCGCGCGTTCGCGTAGCCGGGGCGGTCGGTGAAGCCCGTGTAGGTCCCGGCCGGCTCCTTGCCGCGGAAGACGAGGGAGGACACGCCGCGGCGGCCCGACGCGTAGTAGACCGTCGAGCGGCCCTCGTGCTCGTGCTCCGTGCCCGCCCGCGCGGCAGCGCGCACGATCTGCGAGTTGAACGCGCCCGCCAGGCCGCGGTCGCCGGTCACGAGCAGCAGGCCGGCGCTGTTGAACTCCTCGCGCTCGGCGAGGATCGGCACGTTGGGGATGTTCTCGGCCGCCTCGGCCGCCTGGCGGGTCATGCGCCGGATCGCCGACGCGTACGGCCGCAGCGCCTCGATGCGCTGCTCGGCCTTGCGCAGGCGGGCGGCGGCGACCATCTCCATCGCGCGAGTGATCTTCTGGATGTTCTTCACCGACGCGATGCGGCTCTTGACTTCCTTCTGGGCCATGGGCGGTCCTCGGACGGGCGCGGCGGCGGCTAGGCCGGGGCGCCGGCCTCCTCCTTCTCCTCGTCGCCGGTCTCGTCGTCGCCGGAGGGCTCCTCCTCCTCGTCGTCGTCGCGGCCGCGGGCACGCCCTTCGCCCTCGCGGATGGCGTCCTCGTCGGAGAGCGGGTGGCCCTCCTCGTCGAGGTCGTACCCGAAGTCGCTCGCGTACTCGGCGACCGCCTCGTCGAGCGCCTTCTGGGTCTCATCGGACCAGTCCCCCTCGCCGATCTCCTTCAGCGTGTCGGGGATGGCCGAGTGCATCCGCTCCACGAGACCCTGGTGGAACTCGGGGACGCGGTCGGCGAGGATGCGGTCCGTGTAGCCGTTGGTGGCGGCGTAGACCACCGCGACCTGGTCGGCGGCGGGCATGGGAGAGCGCTCGTTCTGGTTGAGCGTCTTGACCAGGCGCTCGCCGCGGGCGAGCGTGCGCTGCGTGTCGGCGTCGAGGTCCGAGCCGAACTGGGCGAAGGCCTCGAGGTCGCGGTACTGCGAGAGCTCGATCTTGAGCTTGCCGGCCACCTTGCGCATCGGGGCGATCTGCGCGTTGCCGCCGACGCGCGACACCGAGATGCCGACGTTGATGGCCGGGCGCACGCCCGCGAAGAACAGGTTGGGCTCGAGGAAGATCTGCCCGTCGGTGATCGAGATCACGTTGGTCGGGATGTAGGCCGACACGTCACCGGCCTGGGTCTCGATGATCGGCAGCGCCGTCAGCGACCCGCCGCCGAGCTCGTCGGAGAGCTTGACCGCGCGCTCCAGCAGGCGCGAGTGCAGGTAGAAGACGTCGCCGGGGTAGGCCTCGCGCCCGGGTGGGCGCCGCAGCAGCAGCGACATCTGCCGGTAGGCGTAGGCGTGCTTGGTGAGGTCGTCGTAGACCGCGAGCGCGTGCCGGCCGTCGTAGAGGAAGTACTCGGCCATCGCGCAGCCCGCGTAGGGCGCCATGAACTTGATCGGCGCGGCCTCGTCGGCCGCCGCGGCGACGATGATCGTGCTCTCCATCGCGCCGGCGTCCTCGAGGATCTGCGCGATGTTCACGACCGTCGCCAGCCGCTGGCCGATCGCGACGTAGACGGAGACCACGCCCTGGTCGCGGTTGTTGATGATCGTGTCGAGCGCGATCGCGGTCTTGCCGGTCTGGCGGTCGCCGATGATCAGCTCGCGCTGGCCGCGGCCGATCGGGATCATCGAGTCGATCGCCTTCAGGCCGGTCTGCAGCGGCTCCTTCACCGGCTGGCGCTGCACGACGCCGGGCGCCTTGAACTCGGCGGGGCGGGTCTGCTCGGTGTTGACGTCGCCCTTGCCGTCCAGGGGGACGCCCAACGGGCTGACGATGCGCCCGAGCAGCGCGTCGCCCACCGGGATCTCCAGGAGCTGGTTGGTGCGCTTGACCGTGTCGCCCTCGACGACGTGCTCCCACGGGCCGAACAGCACCGCGCCGACGTTGTCGGACTCGAGGTTGAGCGCGAGGCCGGTCACGTCGTGGGGCAGCTCGAGCATCTCGAACGCCATGCAGTTCTCCAGCCCGTGGATGCGGGCGATGCCGTCCGCCACCGACAGCACGGTCCCGACCTCGGTCAGGTCGGCCTGGCCGGCGTCGAGCCCCTCGATGCGGCTCTTGAGGATGGAGGTGATCTCGTCTGGCTTGATCTGCATGGTGTGGTCTGTGGCTCCTTGGGAAGTCTCAGGCGGCGGGCCGTCGGCGGGCTAGGCCCGGGCGACCTGCTTGCGAAGCTGTTCGAGGCGGTTGCGGATCGAGGCGTCGAGGATCGAGTTGCCGACGCGCACGACGATCCCGCCGAGGATGTCGGGCTGCACCTCCGCCGAGAGCTCGACCTTGCGGCCGGTCTGCTCGGCGATCTGGTCGCCGATGCGCTCGACGACGTCCCGGTCGAGCTCGACCGCCGAGGTCACCTGCACCGGCAGGAGGCGGTTCTCGTCCTCCCACATCGCGTCGAAGATCCGCCGGGCGCGGAAGATCACCGGCATGCGGTGCTTCTCGATCAGCAGCTGGAGGAAGTTGATCAGCACGGGGTCCGCACCGGAGACGGCCTTGTCCAGCCCCTGCTTCTTCTCCTCGGTGGAGAAGTAGGGGGAGAAGAAGAAGACCTGCAGCTCCTGGGAGTCCGCGAGCGCGTCGTCGAACTCGCCGAGCTGCTCGCGGATGTCGTCGAGCTTCTCCTGCTCGGAGGCCACCTCGAAGAGCGACCGGGCGTAGACCGCGGCGATCTCCTCCATGCGCTAGTCCCGGCTCCCGCGCTCGTCGCCCGCGAGGGCCGCGAAGTCCAGCTCGGACAGCGCCTCCTCGACGAGCCGCTTCTGGTCGTCGTCGTCGAGCGTCTTGCGCGTGACCTTCTCCGTGGCGAGCACGGTGAGGTCGGCGACCTCCTTGCGGATCTCCTGGATCGCGCGCCTGGTCTCGGCCTGGATCTCCCGGCGCGTCTGCTCGAGCATCTCCTCGCGCTTGCGCCTGGCCTCGGCGAGCGACTCGGCCTCCGACGCCTCGCCGGTCTTGCGCGCCCGGGCGACGATCTCGTCGGCCTGGCTGCGCGCCTCGGAGAGCCGCTCCCGGTACTCGGCGAGGAGCTGGTCGGCCTCCTGCCGGGTGCGCTCGGCGGCGTCGATCGACTCCTCGATCGCCTTCTGGCGCCGGTCCAGCGCCTCCTGGATGCGCGGGAAGGCGAACTTCCCGAGCAGGTAGAGGGAGATCAGGAACACCAGCAGCGTCCAGATCATGACGCCGACGTTCGGCGTGACGAGGAAGCTTCCGCCCCCCGACTCGGCCGCCAGGACGAGGCCGTTGGTCACCGCTGCGGTCATCGTCGCCGCCTACAGGAAGAAGGCGATCAGGCCCGCGACGAGGCCGTAGAAGAAGCATGCCTCGGTGAGGGCGAAGCCCAGCCACTGCAGGGTGCTCAGCTCGTCGCGCAGCTCGGGCTGGCGGGCGACCGACTCGATCATCTTGCCGAAGACGATGCCGATGCCGATGCCGGCTCCCACGGCGCCGAGGCCGCCGCCGACACCGAGCGCGACGGCCTTGCCGGCGTCGGTCGGGTCGGCGCCCTGGGCGAGGAGGAGAATGGTGCTCAGGTCCACGAGTGCTCCTTTGGCTAGTGGTGTCCGGCGGTGGCCTCGCCGAGATAGATGGCCGACAGGGTCGCGAAGATGAACGCCTGCAGCGTGGCCACGAGCCCCACCTCGAAGAGGTAGATGGCGATCGCCAGGGGCAGCGTGACGACGCCCAGCGCCTCGATGCCGAGCAGCACCACCAGCGCGCCCGCCATGAAGAGGATGATCAGGTGGCCCGCCAGGATGTTGGCGAAGAGTCGTACTGACAGCGAGATGAGCCGCATGAAGTTCGACAGCAGCTCGAGCCCGAGGATCACCGGGCGCATCGGCCCCGGGACGCCGGCGGGAACGAGGCTCTTGATGTAGCCGATGACGCCGTGGGCCCGGATCCCCTCGACGTTGTAGCTCAGCCACACGATCAGGGCGAGCACGAGCGGGACCGAGATGTTCGCGGTCGCGGCGTAGAGGGCCAGCGACGGCACCTCGATGCCGAAGATGTTCACCGGGTGCTCGGTGTTGGTCGGCAGCGGCAGGTAGCCGATCAGGTTCGAGAACCAGATGAAGAGGAACACGGTGCCGATGAACGTGAACCACTTCTTCAACATCCGCTGGTCCATGTTCTCGCCGGCGATGTTGTCGCGCATCAGCGTGTACAGCGCCTCGACGCCGGTCTGCACGCGGTTGGGGCGCGCCTGCATGCGGTTGGCGATGTACATCATCGTGCCGACCGTGAGGATGCCCGCGATGATGATGTAGAGCGTGGCCTTGTTGAAGGGCAGCGGGCCGATGCTGAACCAGGTGTCCAGCTTGAACTCGTTCTGGGGCTGGTACTCCGCGTTGTCCATGCGCGCGAAGCCGAACACGAACACCGAGACGACGATGAGGCCCAGATAGAGACCCAGGCCGATCAGGACCTTCGCGCGAGTCGTCACGGACTGGTCGACCTCCGGCTCGGCGCCATGATCAGCAGGTTCAGGAAGTACAGCGTGAAGGCGCAGAGCACCGTGATGGCCGCGATGGCGCCGTCGGCGCGCTCGACGGTCAGGCCCACGGCGAGGATCACGAGGGCCACCAGCCAGGTGCGGATCATGATGCTCGCCATGGTCACGCCCATCCGTACCCGGATGTCGGACGCGCGAGCCGCGCGGGCCTCGATGGCGTCACCGATCAGGCGCTGCGCGATCCACACCCCGCCGCCCGCGAGGTAGCCGATCACCGGCAGCCCGGCGAGCACCACGAACGGCAGCACCAGGACGATCAACAGGACATCCAGGTACCTGAGGACGGTGACCACGGTCGGGTCCTTCCCTACGGCGTGCGAAGACACCCGCGCTTCCCGCGAAGAGGGGCCCGGCCGGCGGCGCGGTCGCGCCGCGCTTGGCGCGCGCGCAGGCCACGGTCGGTGGAGGGCTGGTGGACGGCTGGCGTATGGGACATGAGAGGGGCGCGCCACCCTACAGATCCGGCGCGCGGAAGCGCGCGGGGCTCCCCCGAGGACCGGACGGCTCGGGAACCCCGGGTGGGCAAGGCGGGAGTCTAGCGGTGTCCCGACTTTGTAACGGCCTTGTGCGCCGCGCGCCCACCGCGGACCCATGAGGGCGATCGCGCCGCCGCGGGGCGGGTCCCGCCCGGCATCGCCGCAGCGCGTGCAGGATCCGTTTCTCGACTAATTCAGTCGGTTTAGTGTGTTACGCTCCCGCGCGTGTCCCTTGCAACCCCCTCACGCGGGCGCCTCGTCGAGCGCCCGCGGCACCGCGACCTGGACCCCGGCGAGCTGGAGGCGTACGTCCGCCGGCTGGCCGCGCGGCCCGACCTGTGGGCGCATCTCGTCGCCCACGATCCCGCGCGCCGGATCTACGAGGAGCTCCTGCGCGACGACCACCTCGCGGTCTGGCTCATCTGTTGGATGGACGAGCACGACACGGGCTACCACGACCACGACCTGTCGGCCGGGGCCGTGGCGGTGACGGCGGGGACGCTGTGTGAGGAGCGCCTCGCCCTGGGCGGGGCGCCGGTGACGCGGACGGTCTCGGCGGGTTCGAGCTTCACCTTCACCGCGGCCGACATCCACCGCGTCAACCACGCCGGCGACGGCCCGGCGGTCAGCCTGCACGCCTACTCCCCGCCGCTGCGCCGCCTGGGCGCCTACGAGGTGGGCGAGGGCGGTGCGCTGCGGCGGCACGCCGTCTCCTACGAGGAGGAGCTGCGGCCGCTGAGCGCGGCCGTCTGAGCGGGCGTCGTCGCAGGTTCCCAGCGGCGGGCGCGGCCGCGCCCGCCGCCACGCGGCACACTGGTGGGGATGAGCGACGTGGGCACGGGATCCGGCGCGCTGCGCGCGGAGACGCGCGAACGGGCGCGCGGCAGCCAGAACGCCGGCCACCAGCGCACCGCGCTGGTGTCGATCGGCGCCGCGGCGGTGCTCGTGGCGCTCAAGCTCGGCACGGGCATCGCGACCGGCAGCCTCGGCCTGATCTCCGCCGGCATCGAGTCGAGCGGCGACGTGATCGCCGCCGTGCTCACGTTCTTCGCGGTGCGCCTCGGCGCACGTCCGGCGGACCCCGAGCACCCGTACGGCCACCGGCGGGCGGAGAACCTCGCCGCGCTCGGCGAGGCGGCGATCCTCATCGGCGGCGGCGTCTTCGTCGTCGTCGAGGCGGTCGGCCACCTCGCGGACGGCGGCGAGCCGCTCGAGCCGGCGTGGTACGTGTTCGCCGTCATCGCCCTCGCGCTGGTGATCGACGTCAGCCGCGTCGTCGTGTCGCTGCGCTCGGCGCGCCGCTATTCGAGCGCGGCGCTGCACTCCAACGCGATGCACTTCGGCGCCGACCTCGCCGGCACGCTGGCGGTCCTCGCCGGCCTCGTGCTCGTCGGCTTCGGCGTGGAGAGCGGGGACGCGATCGCGGCGCTCGTGGTCGCGGCGATCATCTTCGCCGCGGCCGGGCGGCTCGTGCTCGCGAACGCGGGCGTGCTCATGGACCGCGCCCCGACCGACGCCGAGCAGGCCGCTCGCACGGCGATCTCCGGCCTCGGCCCGGAGCTCGAGCTGCGCCGCCTGCGGCTGCGCGAGTCGGGTGGGCGCTACTTCGCCGACGCCGTCGTCGCGGTGCCGCCGGGGCGCGCGGTCGCCGAGGGCCACGCGACCGCCGACGAGGTCGAGCGCGCCGTCCAGGAGGCGCTCCCGGGCACGGACGTGGTGGTCCACGTGGAGCCGCGCCGGCGGGGCCTCGACCTGCGCGACCGCGTGCTGGGGGCCGCCCTCGTCGACCCCGAGGTGCGCGAGGCCCACGACATCGCGATCTACCGGCACGGCGACCGCGTCAGCGTCTCGCTGCACCTCAAGCTCGCCGACGACCTGTCGCTGTCGGACGCCCACCGGGTCGCCGAGCGCGTCGAGCGCTCCGTCATGGCGAACCCCCAGGTCGACGACGTCCAGACCCACCTCGAGCCGCTCGAGCGCCCGCTGTCGGCGCCCGACGCCGCGCAGATCGACATGTCGGAGGCGGGACGCGTCTCCGCGCTCGTGCGCGAGCGGACCGGCCGGCCCCCGCGCGCGCTGCGCCTGATCACCACCGACGCGGGGCTCGTCATCTTCCTCACCGTCCACGTCGACGAGGACGCCGGCCTGGCCGAGGCGCACGAGCTGGCGGGCAAGCTCGAGGAGGCGGTCCGGCGCGACCGGCCGGACATCGCCGACGTGGTCGTTCATACAGAACCCGCCTGACCGGCCGGTGTAGGTTCCGCAGCATGATCCTGCGCCAGGTCACCCACGACGATCTCGGGTGCGCGTCCTACCTCATCGGCGACGACCGCGCCGGGGTCGCCGCGGTGGTCGACCCCCGGCTGGACATCGAGCCCTACCTGCGGCTCGCGCGCTTCCTCGGGGTGCAGATCGAGCACGTGCTCGAGACCCACACCCATGCCGACCACGTCTCCGGCCACGGCCGGCTCGCGGCCGCCACCGGGGCCGTCATCCACGTGCACCGGACCGCCGGGGCGGCCTACCCGCACGAGCCGTTCGACGACGGCTGGGAGCTGTGGCTCGGCTCGCTGCGGGTCACGGCCATGCACACGCCCGGCCACCGCCCCGAGCACACGGCCTTCCTGTTGACCGACACCGCGCGCGGCGAGGAGCCGTGGGCGGTGCTGACCGGCGACTCGCTGTTCGTCGGCGACGTCGCCCGCCCCGACCTGGCCGTCGATCGCGAGGAGGGGGCGCGCGGGATCTTCCGCTCCCTGCAGGAGCGGCTGCTCACGCTGCCCGACGACGTCGAGATCTGGCCCGGCCACCTCGGCGGCTCGATGTGCGGCGGGCCGGGCATGGACCTCAAGGTCGCCTCCACCATCGGCTTCGAGCGCAGCCACAACCCGCTGCTGGCCGAGACCGAGGAGGACGCCTTCGTGCAGCGGGCGACGAGCGCGCTCGGCCCCCAGCCCCCGAACTTCAAGGCGATCGTCGCGCTCAACCGCGGGCCGTTGCTCGTCAGCGGCGTCGACGTCCCGCCGCTCACGCCGCGCCAGGTGGAGAACGCCCGCACCGCCGGCGCCCTGCTGGTGGACGTGCGCACCGACCTGCAGTTCGACGACGCCCACGCGCCCGGCGCCGTCTGCATCACCGCGCTGCGCATGGGCTTCGGCACGCGGCTCGCGTGGATCGCCGACCGCGAGCAGGACATCGTGCTGATCGGCCGCGACGACGAGGACGCCATGCACGCCGCCGAGCTGGCGGCGGCGGTGGGGATCACCCGCATCGCCGGGCGCCTCGCGGGCGGCATGACGAGCTGGCGCGAGGAGCGCCGCGCCGTGGAGCGGATCGAGCGCCTGACGGTCGACGCGCTGCACGAGCGGCTCGAGGCCGACCCCGACCTGCAGGTCCTCGACGTGCGCGAGCGCTCGGAGTGGGACGCCGGGCACATCCCGGGCTCGCTCTTCGAGCCCTACCACGACCTGAACGGGATGCCTCCCGGGCTCGACCCCGACCAGCCGGTGGCGGCCATCTGCGCCTCCGGCCAGCGCAGCGCCGTCGCGGCCAGCCTGCTGCAGCGCCACGGGGCGCGCAGCGTCGTGCACGTCGTCGACGGCGGGGTGGGGACGTGGCGGGCGCGGGGCTGGCCGATCGAGGCCGGCGCGCCTACGGCTCGACCTTGAGCGAGCCGATCACCTCGCCCGAGCCGTGGAACTCGATCTCGAAGATGCCGGTGATGTCCGCCTTGAAGGAGAAGCGCGCGGGCTGCCCGGGCCCGACCTCCTCCGTCAGGTCGTAGCCGTGGACGTGGATCTCCTCGGGCGTCGAGGAGACGACGCGGAAGCGCACCGTGTCGCCCTCCTCGGCCTCGATCTCGCGCTCGCTGCCGGCCCGCAGCGTCGGGATGGGCGGCCGTGGCCGCGGCGTGGCGGTGGGGGTCGGGGTCTCCTCCCCGGGCGAGGCCTCCTGGGGCTCGCTGGTGGGCGTGCTCGTGGCGGTCGGCGACGCGGCGGTCGGCTCGGAGTCGTCCGAGCCGGTCTGCGTGAGCACGATCACGGCCACCACCGCGATCACGACCGCGATGCCGAGGAAGGTCAGGCGCTGGGCGCGGGACATCGGTCGGACAGCCTAGATGCTGCTGCGTGACGAGGGCGAGGACGGCGTGCTGGCGATCGGCCAGCCGGCGCACGCGTGGGTCTCCGGCCAGCTCGCGCGCGCGTGGGGCAACGACGCCTTCGGCACGCCCGAGCCGCGCGAGGAGGTCTGCCTCGCCGCCGACCAGCACGACATCGGCATGGCGCTCTACGACCTCGCGCCGCGCCTCGATCCCGCCACCGGGCTCCCGTATCCGTTCAGCGCGATGCCCTACCCCACCCACCTCGAGCTGTGGGAGGTGGCGCCGCGCCGGCTGCTCGCCCAGAGCCGCTACGCCGCGCTGCTCGTCTCGATGCACGGCGAGGCGCTCTACCGGCTCCGCGACCTCGAACGGCTGCCGCCCGAGGAGGCCGCGCGCATCCGCGATTACCTCACCGGCCAGCAGGCGCTGCAGGCCGGCCTGACCGCGGACCTCGGCGCCGACCCGGAGCAGCTGCGGCGCAACCAGCGGCTGCTATGGACGTGGGACTACCTCTCGCTCGCCCTGTGCCTCGGCTGGGCGCCGTGCTCGACGCCGGAGACGCCCACCGCGGGCGAGCCGGTCGCGCTGCGGCTCGAGCCCTCGGGCGGGGCTCGCTTCACGCTCGGCCCGTGGCCGTTCGGCCGGCCGGCGGTGATCGTGCGCACCGAGGGGCGGCGGCTGACCGGCCGTTTCACCGACGAGGCCGCGCTGCACCTGGCATTGGCGCGCGCGCAGGGCGAGATGCTCGCCTTCGAGCTCATCCCGGCCTAGCCGCGGCGCCTCCGGCGGCGGGAGACCTGCGAACATCGCGGCCCACGGCGTACCCCGGACCTGGAGGAACGACATGGCGATCCGCACGGCCAGCGCGCAGTGGAACGGCGATCTCCTGAACGGCAACGGCACGATGGCCGTCGGGTCGGGCGCCTTCGAGGGGCCCTACTCGTTCGCCACGCGCATGGAGGAGGAGCCCGGGACCAACCCCGAGGAGCTGATCGGCGCCGCCCACGCGGGCTGCTTCAGCATGCAGCTCTCGGGCGTCCTCAGCGCCGCCGGCACGCCGCCGGAGTCGATCTCCACCGACGCGAAGGTCCGCTTCGTCAAGGAGGGCGAGGGCTTCAAGATCTCCAAGATCGAGCTGACCACGCGCGGGCGCGTGCCCGGCATCGACGACGCGGCCTTCCAGCAGGCGGCGGAGACCGCCAAGAAGATCTGCCCGGTGTCCGTGGCGCTGGCCGCCACCGACATCTCGATGGAAGCGACGCTCGAGACGTGAGCCTCGCTCAGCCCAGCCAGCGCTTGGCGATCTTCGTGACGTAGGTGTACTTCGGGTTGACGAGCTGCGTGCAGCGCGCCTCGGCGACCTGACCCAGCAGCAGCACGGCATCCGCGGGCGCGAGCCCGTGGTCCTCACCGAGCCACGCGACCAGCTCCTCCACCGAGAGCCGGAAGGCGTCCTCGAGCGGGCGCGCGCACGCGATCGCGCCGATGTGCGTCTCGGTCTCGAACCGCGGCCACGCCATCCCCGGTGGCCGCGGGGCGAGGTCGACGCGGATCGTCGTGTGCGTGCGGATCTCGATCGCGCCGATGCCGCACAGCTCGCCGTCGCCCTGCACCGCGTGGCAGTCGCCGAGGAACAGCAGGCCGCCCGGCACCGCGACGGGCAGCAGCAGCGTGCAGCCGGGGCCCAGCTCCTGGACGTCCATGTTGCCGCCGTGCGGCCCGTTGTCGACGGTGCTGATGGCGTCCAGCAGCGGTGCGGTGCCGATCGTGCCGACCATCGGCCGCACGGGGATCTCGCGCCCGCCGTCCCAGTGCACGACGCCGTCGCGCACGTCGACCACGCGCGCGTGCACGCCGAAGTCGCGGTGCCGGATCCAGTCGACGAACGGGCCGAAGCCCGGCACCAGCGCGGTGAACCCCGGCGGGTGCAGCTCCAGGCCCTCGATGCGGCAGGCCAGCACGTGCTCGGGCGTCGCGCCCTCGACGTGGATCGGGCCGGTGACCGGGTTCACGTAGGGAAGGCGCACCATCGAGGCCTCGAAGCGGTCGTCGACCGAGTGCAGGACGTCGCCGATGTTGAGCTCGGTCTCGACGCGCAGGTGCGTGCCCGGCGCGACGCGCGCGACGGGCGGGTGGTCCGGCCCCAGCGTGTGCCGGACCTCGCCCTTGGCGACCTCGACGACCTGCGCGATCACGCCGGTGTCGGGGTCGTCGGCGCGGGCGGCTCGCCGCGGCCCTCGCCGAACGTGTAGTCGACGTCGATCTTCTCGTGGCGGTGCTCACGCCACAGCAGGTAGACGACGCCGAGCGCCAGCCAGCCGATCGCCACCCACGGCGCCCACTTCAGCGGGTAGCCGGGGCTCGGGTAGAACGACGTGTAGACGACCGGGATCAGGATCACGATCGCGACCACCGGCACGGCGTAGCTGCGCCACGCGGGCGCGCCGTCCCCGGCCCGCGGCGCGTACCAGAGCGCCGCGATGTTGATGAGGATGAACGACACCGCGGCCGCGAAGCCGACCCCGAAGCCGAGGAAGGCGAACGTCGCCACCGGGCTCCAGACCAGGCCCGGGATGAGCGTGATGGCCACCGCCACCGCGGTCGTCACGATGATCGCCACGTAGGGCGTCCGCTCGCGCGCCCGCGTCCACCCGAACTGCCGCGGCAGCGCGTGCGCGCGGCCCATCCCGTACTGGATCCGGGTGACCGAGTTGGTGCTCGCGATCGTGTTGCTGAGGATCGAGAAGACGATCATCACCTGGAGCACGTCGACCCAGCCCGAGCCGATCCGCTCGCGGACCAGCGCGAACCATGGCGTGCCCTCGCTCGCCAGCAGGTCCCCGAGGCGCACCATCCCCCGCTCGCCGAATCCGAGCACCAGCGCGAACGTCGACAGGAACAGCACGAAGCCGACGAGCGCCAGCGAGGTGTAGATCGCCTTGGGCACGTTGCCCTTGGGGTCGGTGGTCTCCTCGCCGAGCACGAACGACTGCTCGAAGCCGAGGAAGATCAGCACGCCGAAGGCGATCGCCAGCGACAGGCCGGTGAAGTCGCCGGGCGCGTTGGTCGGCGCGAGCGGCTCGAGCGTGAAGGCGCCGTCCCCGATGACCTTGGCGATGATGACGGCGGAGACCAGCAGCAGGAACCCGTCGGCGATCACCGCGAGGGCGAGGTCGATGCGCATCGACAGCGCGATGCCGGTCATCGCGAGGCCGAAGACGATCGCCATGCCGAGCAGCGACCAGATCCACCACGTGACGGAGATCCCGAAGACGTCGGCCGCGGCCGCCTCGGCGTAGATGCCGAACGCGGTCATGAGCAGCGGGACGAACAGCACGTAGTAGCTGAACGACAGCCAGCCGGTGAGGAACCCGAGCCGCTCGCCGAGGCCGTGCGCGACGTAGGAGTAGATCGACGCGGCGCCCGGCAGCAGCCGCGTGAAGCGCCCGATGGTCAACGCGACGGCGACCATCGCGATCCAGCAGATCACGAAGATGAACGGGGCCGAGAAGCCCGCCTCCCCGACGATCAGCGGCGCGACGCCGAGCGCGCCGAGCAGTGGGCCCATCGCCGCGACCGACATCGCCAGCGCGCCCCAGAACCCGATCGCCCGGGCCTGCAGTCCCTGCTCGTGACCGGCGGCCGGCTCCGATGTGGTGGCCATCCCCTCAACCCTCCTGTCGTGGCCCGGGGGCCAGTTCCTCGTAGAACCTGCGGTCCATCGCGACACGCACGGTCATCAGCGGGTCGACGACCTGGCAGATCTCGATGTCGGCCTTGATCGTGATGAGCAGATAGGCCTCGTCCGCGGTCAGGCCCTTCTCCTCCACCAGCAGGTCGACCGCGTCCCGCACGGCGATCCGCACCGACTCCTCGAGCGTCTCGGCGGACGCGAGCGTCATGAAGCGATCGGCGGTGAGGATCCGCGGCCGGCGGATCGTCCGCCCCTTGAGCACCTCGACGCGCAGCCGGACCTCGGCGTCGGTCTCCGGCGCCACCCCGCACAGCTCGCCGTCGCCCTGGATCTGGTGGCAGTCGCCGGTGAACAGCAGCGCGCCGGGATGGAAGACCGGGAACAGCACGGTCGAGCCGGGGCAGACGTACTTGCAGTCCTGGTTGCCGCCGTGGTCGCCGGGGTTGATGCTCGGCACCTCGCCCTCGGCGGGCGCGACGCCCATCGCGCCGAGGCTCGGCCGCGTCTCGATCTCGATCCCGCGCAGCCAGCGGATCTTCCCGTCGCGGGGCTCGAAGAAGTGCAGGGGCAGGCTGTCCCAGTCGAGCGTGCCGAAGTCGGGGATGACCCCCTGCGCTCCGCGGCCGACGAGCTCGATCGCCTCGATGTGGACCGCGAGGGCGTCGCCCGGTGCGGCGCCCTCGACGTACACGGGCCCGGTCAGCGGGTCGCACTGGGAGAGGTCGAGGTCGGCGAGCGTGTCGCCGGGCTCGAAGCGCTGGTCGCCGAACGCGTTCGTGGTCTCGACGACCACGACGTCGCCGCTCGCGACGCGCGCGGCGGGCGCGTGGGCGGCGGAGTAGGAGAAGACCCGGTGCGAGCGCGGCACCCTGATGACCGGCGGCGCGGGGGTACCCATGGCGAGAGCCTTTGTCCGGATCGTGACCTTCGTCACGAACGTATCCGAGCCCGCTCGGCCCGGTCAAGGCGTGCACGAGGCCGCCCCGCGGCGGGGCGGCTCAGTCCACGAGCTGCTGCGGGTCGAGCTCGCGCGCCGGGCCGGTCACGAGGCGCGCGACGACCCACAGCAGCGCCCCGACGGCCAGCAGCGCGGCCGCGTAGCCGACGGTGGCCGGCTCGTCGACGAGCGTGCGGATCACGAGCGCGATGCACGTCAGCGCGCCGATCACCGGCAGCGCCGACGGGGCGCGGAAGTGCTCGTGGCCGACGCGGTCGCCGCGCAGGGCGAGGACGGCGACGTTCACGCAGGTGAAGACCACCAGCAGGAGCATCACGGTGGTGTCCGCGAGGGTCTCGAGCGAGCCGATGGAGATCAGCAGGACGGCCAGCGCGGTCGTGAAGAGGATCGCCACCCACGGGGTGCGACGGCCGCGGTGCACGCGGCCGAGCGTGCGCGGCACGATGCCCTGCGCCGCCATGCCGTAGATCAGGCGCGAGGCCATCACCATGTTGATCAGCGCGCCGTTGACCAGCGCGAACAGGGCGATGGCCGAGAAGACCTTGTCGTTGACGGCCAGCGGCCCCAGCCCGACGACCTCGAGCAGCGGCCCCGAGGAGTCCGCCAGCTGGTCGGTGGGCACCGCGGCGGAGGCGATCAGCGTCACGAGCAGGTAGACGGCGCCGGCGATCGCGAGCCCGCCGAACAGCGCCACGGGGAACGTGCGGTGCGGCTCCCGGGTCTCCTCGGCCACGTTGACCGCGTCCTCGAAGCCGATCAGCGCGTAGAAGGCCAGCGAGGCGCCGCTGACGATCAGCAACGGGACCGCCTCGCCCTCGTTGAACTCGAGGTTGCGGGCGAAGTCGCCGCCGCCGTCGGCCAGGAACGCCGCGCCGATCACCACCACGAGCACGAGCCCGCCCAGCTCGATCAGCGTGCAGCCGACGTTGAAGCGCACCGACTCCCTGATCCCGCGGAAGTTGATCAGCGCGATCGCCAACACGAACGCGATGCCGACGAGCACGGTCGGCAGCTCGACGAACACCGACAGGTAGTCGCCGCCGAACGCGGTGGCGAGCGTGCTGGCAGACGTCACGCCGGAGCACATCACCGCGAAGGCGACCATGAAGGTGAAGAACGGCTGCCGGTAGGCGCGGTGCACATAGAGCGCGGCGCCCGCGGCGCGCGGGTACTTGGTGACGAGCTCGGCGTAGGCGGTGGAGGTGAACAGCGCGAGCACCCACGCGAGGCCGAACGCGGTCCAGATGGCGCCGCCGACCTCGCCGCCGACCTCCCCGACGAGCGCGTAGATGCCGCCCCCCAGGATGTCGCCGATCACGAACAGCAGCAGCATCGGCTTCGTGATGGCCGGGCGCAGCGGGGTCGCCACCGCGGCGCCGCCGGCGCCGAAGCCCGGCCCGCCGCCGAGGCCTTCCTGCTGGGCGGACGTCGTCATCTGCCGCGCCTACCCAGGCGCGGAGGGGGTCAATCGCGGCCGTTGAGCGCGAGGATCGGCGCCCGCGAGCGCACCGGCGCGCCGTCGCTCGCGCGCACCGCGCTGAACGACGGGTTCGTGCGCACGCCGCTCGGCTCGATGCGCCAGCGCCCCAGCAGCCCGTCGCGCTCGGGCCCGCGGAAGAACTGGTCGATCACCGCCTGGCGCTTCGTCGCGTCGGGGCCGGCGCGGCGGATCGCCTCGAGGACGGCGCGCATCGCCTCATAGCCGACCGCCGCATACGGCCCGGGCTCGCGCCCGTACAGGCGGCGGAAGCTCGCCTCGAAGGCGCGCAGCTCGGGCGTCGAGCCGGGCCGCGGCGCGCGCGAGACGAGCACGGCGCGGCGGCGGGCGGCGGGCGCGAGCTGGTCGGCCACGCCGGCGCGCACGACCTCGTCGCCGAGCACGATCGCGGCATCCGGCGCCTCCCGCGCGACGCCCTCGGCCACGCCGGCCGCGTTGGCGGGATCGTCGCCGACGTAGATGACCGCGTCCGCGCGCGCCGTGTCGCCGACCAGCCGGCCGCCGCCGGCGCGCACCAGCCCGCGCACCGCGCCGGCGATGTCGTCCGCCTCGGCGCCGGGCTCCTGCTCGACCGCGATCGCGGGGCGCGGCCCCGCCTCGGCCACCGCGGCGGCCACCAGGGCCGCCGCCTGGGCGCGGTCGTCGCCCACCACCCGCGCGAACACCGGCCGCGCCGAGGGCTGGTAGCGCTCGGGCTCGCCGGGTCCGGCGCGCGAGGTCAGGCCGCGGTAGCCGGCGCCCGGCGAGACCTGCAGGATCCCCGCGGCGTTGAACAGCGGGACGGTGGACATCGCGGTCTCGGAGTCCAGCGCGTCGATGACCGCCACGACCTGGGCGTCGGTGATCGCGTCGCGCGCGGCCGCCGCGGCGCCCGCGGTGCGCTCGGCGGGATCGTCGCTGCGCTCGTCGAGCGACGCGAAGGTGATCTTGAACGCCCCCGCCTTGCCGCCGGCCTGCGCGAGCGCGAGCTTCTCACCGTCGACGATGTCGCGCGCGGCGCCGTGCTCGGGGTCGGGCATCAGCGAATACACCGTCAGCGTGCCGCCGATGATCGTCCCGCCGCGGTCGATCCCGGCCTCCGAGCCGCAGCCCACGGCCGGCGCGGCGGCGGCGAGCAGGACGGCGGCGAGCGTGGTCGCGCGCAGGCGCATGCCCTAGATGGCCATCTAACGCGCGCTTGCCCGGCTGGTCTCGATCCAGTTCCGCAGCACGTCGTAGGCGGGCCGCGGCACGCCGTCGGCCCGCAGCAGCGCCGAGTCCCAGGTGGCGTTGGGGCCGGCGGGGGTCCACTGGTAGACGTAGATGCGCCGGATCCGCCGCGGGCTCAGGCGCGCGAGCCGGAAGACGTAGCGCATCGCCTTCGCCTGGTGGGGCTCGGAGCCCGGGAAGAGGATCTTCGAGTTGTTGCGCCGCTCGACCAGCCCGCCGGTCTCCGTGAACCACACCTCGCCGCGGACGGTCCGCAGCAGCGCGCGCGTACCGCGCGTGTAGAAGCGGTTGGCGTCGATGTAGTTGTGCAGGCCCCAGATCCGCGGCTTGTGGCGCGCGGCCCGCACGAACCGCCGCAGCCACGGCGCGAGCTCCGACGTGTCGAGCACGTCGGCGGCGACGATGCGGCAGCCGCGGCAGTCCGAGGCGATCACGTCGAAGTACTGCGCCGCGCGCTCGGGCCGCCGGCAGGTGGGCTGGCCGCACTGGTTGGCCTCGTTCCAGGTCAGGTAGTCGCGGACCAGCGGATAGCGCGCCTTGAAGCGGCGGAACTCGCGCCGGAAGCGCTTGGGGGTCGGCAGCGTGCGCGTGCGCCCCTTGGCGCGCGAGTGCCCGAAGCCGAGCAGCACGCGGGCGCCGGCCTCCTCGGCGGCGGCCATGTAGGCGTCGAGCTCGGCGCGCTGCCAGCGGTAGCTGAGCGCGTCCCAGGCGGCGATGACGCGCACGTCGCGCACTCCCAGCGCGGTGAAGTGCTCGTTGGTGAAGAAGCCGGGCTTCTGCTCGCCGATGCCGATCAAGGGATCGCGCGCCTGCGCCGCGCCCGCGAGCGAGAGCAGCAGTGCGGCGGCCAGCGCCGCGCAGGTCACCAGACGGCGGAGCACGTCCGTCAGGACTCCAGCAGGACGGTGTCCTCGTGGCTGTACGCGGGGGCGCAGCAGCACAGCAGCACGAGCGGACCGTCGCCGGCGTTGAACAGCTTGTGCGGCGTGCCGGGCGGGATGACGACGGCGTCGCCGGCCCGCACGGGGCCCTCCTCGTCACCGAGGCGCATCCGGCCCTCGCCCTCGGTGAACAGGTAGATCTCCTCCGCGAGGTGGTGCAGGTGCGCGATCGTGGCGCCGCCGGGCGGCACCCGGGCCTCCGCCAGCGACTGGTTGGCGGCGTTGCCCGACGGCACCCCGGCCAGCTCCCGGATGGAGGAGCCGTCGGCGGTGATGAAGGAGGGGCGGTCGTCGAGGCGGACGGTCTGCACGGCGCGGTGAGGGTAGCGATGGCGCGGGATGCCGCCCGCACCGTGATTAACGCCTTGGAGGGGTGCGCGTTGCGGCGCGGGCGTGGCCTGGCGGGGGTGGGTGGGTGGAACCCGACTTCAGGCCGGCGCCGACTCCTGGAAGAACATCTTCTCCAGGAAGTCCGTCGAGACGTCGCCGCTGCGGAAGTCCGGGTGCGCCAGCACGCGGCGGTGCAGCGGGATGGTGGTCTTCACGCCGCGCCCCTCGACCTCGAACTCCGAGAGCGCGCGGTCCATGCGCTCGATGGCGGCCAGGCGGTCCGGCGCCCACACGATCAGCTTGGCGATCAGCGAGTCGTAGAACGGGCTGACGGTCGCGCCGGCGCGGCAGTGCGAGTCCACGCGGGTCCACGGGCCGCCCGGCGGAACCCAGATGTCCAGCCGGCCGGCGGTCGGGGCGAAGTCGCGGTCGGGGTCCTCGGCGTTGATGCGGCACTCGATCGCGTGCCCGCTCAGCTCGACGTCGTCCTGGGTCATGCCCAGCGGCTCCCCGGCGGCGACGCGGATCTGCCCCTGGATGAGGTCGATCCCGGTCACCATCTCCGACACGGGGTGCTCGACCTGGATGCGGGCGTTCATCTCCATGAAGTAGAGGTTGCCGTCGTCGTCGAGCAGGAACTCCATCGTGCCCGCCCCCGTGTAGCCGATCGACAGCGCCCCGCGCACCGCGGCCTCGCCGATCTCGCGGCGCGTCTCGTCGGAGATGTGCATCGAGGGCGACTCCTCGATCAGCTTCTGGTGACGGCGCTGGATCGAGCAGTCGCGCTCGCCGAGGTGGATCCCGTTGCCGTCGAGGTCGCACAGGATCTGGATCTCGGTGTGGCGCGGAGCGGCCAGGTAGCGCTCGATGTACACGCGCGAGTCCTTGAAGACGGCCTGCGCGTTGGCGCGCGTGGTCTGGTAGGCGCGCCCCAGGTCCTCGGGGCGCCACACGACCGACATGCCGCGGCCGCCGCCGCCCGCGACGGCCTTGATGATCACCGGGTAGCCGATGTCGGCCACCACGCTGAACGCCTCGTCGGCCGAGCCGACCGGCTCGATGGTGCCGGGCAGCAGCGGCAGGCCGGCCTGGCTCATCAGCTGGCGCGCGGAGGTCTTGTCGCCCACCTTCTCCATCACGTCGGGGCGCGGCCCGATGAAGGTGATGCCCTCGTCGGCGCAGATCTCGGGGAAGTAGGGATCCTCGGAGAGGAAGCCGTAGCCGGGATGGATCGCCTCGGCGCCGGTCTTCAGCGCCGCGCCGATGATGCTCGGGACCTGGAGGTAGCTCTGCGCGGCCGCGGCGGGGCCGATGTGGACGGCCTCGTCGGCGAAGCGCACCACCGCCGAGTCGGCGTCGGCGGTCGAGTAGACCGCGACCGTCTCGACGCCGAGCTCGCGACACGCCCGGGCCACGCGCAGCGCGATCTCGCCGCGGTTGGCGATCAGGACCTTGCTGAACATCCCGCGCGGACCTCCAGTGGGCGGCGTGTCATATCTCGAGCATCGTCAGGGCGGGCGGGTTGTCCGTGTCGCCGAAGCCCGACAGCGCGAGCACGTGCTGGCCGGAGGCGCCCAGGCCGAGATCGACCGCGAGCTCGCGGGCCAGCGACGGCAGGCGCTCGGGGCGGGCGTCGTCGCGCAGGACCGGCACGACGCCCCACAGCAGGCTCATCTGCCGCCACGTGACCTCCTCGCTCGTCACGGCGAGGATCGGGGCGGCGGGGCGCATGGCGGCCACGATCTGGGCGGTGGCGCCGCCCGCCGAGACGACGAGGATGCAGCGCACGCGCAGGTCGCGCGCGAGCTGCGCGGTCGCGCGGGCGGCGGCGAGGCGCAGCGGCACGCCGGCCGGCGGGCTCTCGTCGGCGCCGGGCGCGCCGAGCCGGGCCGCCCACTGGTGGGCCTCCGCCCGCCGCGCGATGCGGTCCATCATCGACACGACGCGCACCGGGTGCGCGCCCGAGGCGGTCTCGGCCGAGAGCATCACCGCGTCCGACGCGCTGAACACCGCGGTGGCGACGTCGGAGACCTCCGCGCGGGTCGGCTGGGCCTCGTTGACCATGCTCTCGAGCATCTGCGTCGCGACGATCGTCGGCTTGGCGGCCGCGCGGCCGAGCTCGAGCAGGCGCAGCTGGGCGATCGGCACGGTCTCGGGATCGAGCTCCACGCCGAGGTCGCCGCGGGCGACCATGATCCCGTCGGAGGCCGCGACGATCTCCTCGATGTTCTCCATCGCCTCGGGCTTCTCGATCTTCGAGATCAGCTTGGTGCGCGAGCCCTCCGGCAGCATCGCGCGCAGCTCGGCGAGGTCGGAGCCGCGGCGGACGAACGACAGCGCGAGGTAGTCCACGCCGAGCGAGAGCGCGAAGGCGGCGTCCTCGCGGTCCTTCTCGGTCAGGGCGGGCGCGGACACGTCCGTGCCGGGGAGGTTGATCCCCTTGTGGTCGCGCAGGGTCCCGCCGTGGACGACCAGGCAGCGGACCTCCCCGTCCTCGACCTCGGTGACCTGGAGCTCCAGCAGGCCGTCGGAGAGCAGCACCCGGCTGCCGGGGCTCACGTCGCCCGCCAGCCCCGCGTACTGGGACGGGATGAGCGCCGGCTCGCCGACGACGTCGCGCGTGGTGACGGTCACCGTCTCGCCCGAGCGCAGCTCGACCTGGCCCGTGGCCAGGCGGCCGACCCGGATCTTCGGGCCGCACAGATCGCCGAGGACGGCGACGGGCCGGTCGGCCTCGGCGGCGGCCTCGCGCACGCGCCGGTAGGCGGTGGCGTGGCCCTCGTGGTCGCCGTGGGAGAAGTTCAGCCGCACGACGTCGACGCCCGCGGCGAGCAGCTCGCGCACGGTCTCCGGGTCGCTCGACGCCGGCCCGAGCGTGGCGACGATCTTCGTCCGCCGGCGCTTGAGCATCTCCGCGGACTGCGAGTAGGCGCCGGCCTGCCCTGTCACAGCTCGATCCGCGTCACGTCGTTGGAGGCCGAGTTCGCGACCCACACCGAGCCGCCGGCGAAGGCGATGCCCTGGGGACCCTTGCCCACCGGGATCGGGTCGCCGTCGACCTTGCCGGTGCTCGCGTCGATCCGGGTGACGGTGCTGCTGTCGGAGTTGGCGACCCACACCGAGCCGCCGCCGATCGCCACCCCGGAGGGGGCGCGGCCGACGGCGATCGGGCGCCCGACCACCTCGCCGCTCTCGGTGTCGATGCGGCTGACGTCGTTGCTCTCGGAGTTGGCGACCCAGGCGTTGCCGTCGCCCACCGCGATGGCGGTGGGGCCGCGGCCGACCTCGATCTGCGAGCCGCGCCGCTTGCGCGTGGCGGCGTCGATCATCGACACGGTCCCGCTGTCGTGGTTCGTCACCCAGACCGTGTCCTGGTCGACCGCCAGCGCGTACGGGGAGATCCCGACGCGGATCGGGGAGCCCACCGTGCTGCGGTTCTCCGGGTCGATGACGGTCACGGAGTTCGCGAGCCCGTTGGCCACCCAGACGGAGCCGGCGCCCGCCGCGACGGCGTAGGGGTCGGTGGTCAGCTTGATCGGCTCGGGATCCGCGCGGCCGGTGGCGGGATCGATGCGGGTGAGCGAGCCGAACGAGTTGGTCACCCAGATGCCGCCCTCGCCGACCGCCACGGACTCAGGGGACCGCCCGGCCGCGACCGGGCTGCCGGCCTTGCCCGCGTTGTCGATCTTCGTGATCGTGTCGTCGCCCGAGTTCACGACCCACACCGCGTCGCCGTCGGCGGCGATCTGGGCCGGGGCCCGGCCGACGGCCACGGTGCTCGTGCTGAGGTCCCCGCCGCCCGACCCTCCGCCGCCGCTCAGCAGCAGCGGCACGGCCGCGGCGACGACCACGACGGCGATCAGCCCGAGCACGACGGGCGTCCGGCGCCACCACGGCTTCGCCTCGCCGGCGGCGGGCGGGGCGGCAGGCGGCGGGCCGGGCGTACCCACCGAGGCTCCGCCGGCGGATGCGCCGGTCGCCGCGGCGCCGGCGCCCGCGCCCGTGGCGCCTGCGCCGCTCGCGGGCGGCGGCTGGTGGACCTCGGACGGGCCGGTGATCCGCGTGGAGTCGGCGGTGTCCGGCGGCTCGCGCACCTCCGAGGGCTGGCGCCAGTCGGGCTCCGACGGCGCCGGGCGGTCCACCTGCGACGGACCGGTGATCCGCGTGGCGTCGCCCGTCTCGGCGGACTCGCGCACCTCCGAGGGGCGGCGCCAGTCCGGCTCCGACGGCGCCGGGCGATCCACCTGGGACGGGCCCGTGATCCGCGTCGCGTCACCCGTCTCGGCGGGCTCGCGCACCTCGGACGGGCGGCGCCAGTCCGGCTCTGACGGCGACCGGGTCCCATGCTCGGACGGGTCGCGGACCTCGGTGGGGAAGTCGCCGGACGGCGGACGCGTACCCGGCCCGGAGCCGGCCAGGCCGTTGCCGGCCGACGGCGCCGAGGTGGCCGGCCCGGGTCGCGGGGAGACCCGGGTCGTGTCCTCGTCGTCCTCCGGGAAGACGCCGCCGAGCACGGTCGGCGACGCCTGCTCGAGGGCGTCGCGGGCGGCCTGGGCGAGGTCGCCGGCGGAGGACCAGCGGTCCTCCGGGCGCTTGGCCATCGCGCGGGCGAGGACGTCGTCGAGGCCCTGCGGGAGGCTGACCCCGGCGTCCGCCAGCTTCGGCGGGTCGTCGTGCATGTGCGCCCAGAGCTTCGCCGCGTCGCCCTCCTTGGCGTAGGGCACGCGCCCCGTCAGCACCTCGAAGAGCATGCAGCCGAGGGCGTAGACGTCCGTGCGCTGGTCGAGCGTCTGCCCGAGGATCTGCTCCGGCGGGACGTAGTCGACCGTCCCGACCCACTGGCCGGGCGCGGTCATCCCGAGCCCCGAGGTGGTGTGCTTGGAGAGCCCGAAGTCGGTGAGGTAGACGTGGTCGGAGCCGCGGCGGCGGCCGATCAGCACGTTGGCGGGCTTGACGTCGCGGTGCACCACGCCGAGGTCGTGCACGGCGTCGAGCGCCTGGGCGACCTGGTCGACGGTCTCGACCGCGCGGGCGGGCTCGAGCCGGCCCTCGGCGAGCAGGAGCTCCCGCAGGTCGGTGCCCTCGACGTAGCGCATGGCGATGAACAGCACGCCGTCCTCGCTGCGCGCGTCGTAGACGGGGATGACGTTCGGATGATCCACGGACGCCACGAACTTGAGCTCGCGGGCGAAACGCTCGCGGAACGTGGCCTCCGTCCCGAGCTCGGGAGCGACGATCTTCAGCGCGACGAGCCGGTCGAGGGCGACCTGCGTGGCCAGGTAGACCACGCCCATGCCCCCGCGCCCGATGACGCGATCAATGCGGTACCCCGCGAAAACGGACCCGATCGGGCGCTCGAGCATGTGTCCCTTATAACTGCTTCCCTGGTCCGGGGCACGGAAATTTGGATAGTCCCTTTCCACGCCGTTCGGCCGGTTGCTGGGGGGCTTGGGCCCGGTTACAGTAATCACAAGCGTTGGAGGATGGAAGCGCCGGCAGCCTCGCGGCGTCGGCGTCCTTGAAAGTCGACGCGCATACGCATGACCAGATTCCGCCTCGCCCTCCTCCCCGCGCTCTTGACGCTCGCCCTCGCCGCCGCGACGGGGTGCGGTGGCGATTCCGAGCAGAGCAACTCGGGCGACTCGACCCCCGCGGGCGGCACGGACTCGGAGTCCGGCCGCAGCGCGATGATCAACCGCGTCAAGCCGAGCGTCGTGGCGGTGACGGCCGTGCCGAAGGGCCAGGGCCGCGACACCAGCGAGGGCGCCTCGCACTCGCACGGCAGCGGCGTCGTCTACGACGCCGGCCGTGGCCTGATCCTGACCAGCAACCACTTCGTCGAGTCGGCCGTCTCGCTGCAGGTGGACGTCAACGGCCGCACGGTCCAGGGCCGGCCCGTCGCCCGCGCGCAGTGCAACGACCTGACCCTCGTCCGGCTGCGGCCCAAGCCGCCCGGGCTTACCGCGATCAAGTTCGGCAACTCCGACGGGGTCAAGTCCGGCGAGGACGTCGTCGCGCTCGGCTACCTGCGGCCGCCGGGCTCGCCCGCGCCGGAGTTCATCTCGACCAACGGCGCCGTCTCGGCCGTGGACGTCCAGGGCGAGGTCCATCCCGAGCTGCCCGCGTTCCCGTCCCTGATGCTCTTCCAGGCCCCGCTGCGCCCGGCGATGTCCGGCGGCCCCGTCGTCAACGAGGCCGGCGAGATGGTCGGCCTGTCCACCTTCATCGACACCGGGCAGGGCGGGCCGACCACCCAGGCGCCCTTCAGCGCCGTCACGAGCAATCAGCTCGACAAGCTGCTCGGCCAGCTCAAGCCCACCGAGGGCGCCGTGTTCAGCGGCTGGTACGACCAGCACGAGTGCCACCACGCGATGGCGGCGCTCACGGAAGGGAGCTATGTCAAGCATGGCTCGAAGCACAGCCCGAGCTAGCTCCCCCTGCCCATGACCGGCCCGCCGACCGGGGGGCACCGGGCGTCTCCCGCGGAGCTCAAGGCGCAGGTCGAGGCGGAGCGCGGCATGACGCCGTTCCTCGTCTACCGCGACGACGCCGGCGGCCAGCACATCCAGGTCCTCGAGGGCACCGAGCCGCGGGTGACCATCGGGCGGGGGCAGGGCCTCGACCTGCGGCTCGACTGGGACAGCGAGGTCTCGCGCGTCCACGCGCAGCTCGAGCGGGTGGGCGAGCACTGGACGCTCGCCGACGACGGCCTGTCGCGCAACGGGTCCTACGTCAACAGCGAGCGCCTCGGCGGCCGGCGGCGGCTGCACGACGGCGACGTGCTGCGCTTCGGCAAGACCGCCATGCTCTTCCGCGATCCCGTCGACGCCCGCCGGGTGGGCAGCACCGTCGTGTCGGCCGAGGGGTCGCCCGCCGCCGAGCTCTCCGAGGCCCAGCGCCGGGTCCTCGTGGCGCTCTGCCGCCCGTTCGCCGCCTCGGCGACGTTCGTCACGCCGCCCACCAACCAGGAGATCGCCCAGGAGCTGTTCCTCAGCGTCGAGGCGGTCAAGACGCACCTGCGGACGCTGTTCCACAAGTTCGGCATCGAGCACCTGCCCCAGAACCAGAAGCGCGCGCGGCTCGTCGAGCTGGCGTTCGTCACCGGCCAGGTCTCCAAGCGCGACCTCGAGCCGTCCTCGTAGCGGCCGGGACGCCAGGCGGCCCGAGATCGGCGAAGCCGATCTCGATGAGGCCGACGCAGCCACCCCTGGGGGTGGGCGGGACCACCCCTGGGGAGCCCACGTCGATCCCTTGGGGGTCTGGCCCGCAGGCCCTTGGGCGCGGACACTGGCTCTCACCTCTTCCCCGTCCATGGAGCCCGACATGTCCGCGACCCTGCAGCACCCTTCGACCCCTTCAGCCAGACGCCCCGGCGCCGGCGAGGGCGAGAACGGTGGGAGCCCCTCCCCCGCCCCGCGCCGACGCTGGCCGTGGCTGATCCTCGCCGGAGCGATCGTGCTGCTCCTCCTCGCCGTCAGCCAGGCGATCCTGCCGTCGATGGCGGAGAACCGCCTGAAGGACCGGCTCGCGAAGGACGGGAAGGTCTCCGAGGTGCACGTGTCGGCGTTCCCGGCGGTCAAGCTGATGTTCGGCAAGGCCGACGACGTCCAGATCCGCATGGACAGCTTCACCCCGCCCGCGGGCGGCGGTGAGACCGCCGGCGCCGGCGCGCGGCGGCGGCCTCGGCGCCGCGCTGGCGCGCACGCAGGCCACCGACAAGATCGACGTCCTCGTCCGCTCCCTGAAGACCGGCCCCGTCACGCTCCGCGACGCCCGCCTGACCAAGGACGGCGACACGCTGCGCGCCGAGGCGACCGTCTCCGACGCCCAGCTGCGTGACGCGCTGCCGGCCGGCATCGACGTCCGCCCCGCCGCCACGCCCGGCGGCCAGCTCGTGTTCGACGGCGGCGTCAGCGCCCTCGGCTTCGAGGCCCGCGCCCAGGCCCGCCTGCTCGCCCGCGACGGCAAGCTCGTGATCCAGCTGGAGGACGGGCCGATCGGCGCCCTGGCGACGGTCCCGGTGTTCAGCGACCCGCGCCTCGACATCCAGACCATCAGCGCCCTCGAGCGGCCCGGCGGCTTCGTCGTCCGCACCGAGGCCATCACCTCCTGACGCACCGCCGTCAGATCGCCACGCCCTCAGCGGGCCCGGCCGGAAGGCCGGGCCCGCGGCGCGTCCGCACGCGGGTCAGGCGCCCGGGTGCGAGGCCAGCCCGCTGTTGACCGCGCGCACGATCAGGCGCTCGCGGCGCTGGGTGTCGGACGGACCCTCGATGCCGAACTTGAGCTCGAGGGCCGCGACCACCGCGTGGAGCTGGTCCTCGCTCATCGCGGCGCGCTCGGCGATCTCCTCGTCGCTGACGCGCCCGGACGGCGTGGAGCTCCCACCGCCCGCCTGGCGCAGCTCGCCCAGCACGAGGCGCTCGACGTCCGACAGCTGGATCGCGGCGAGCGGGTTGTCGCCGAAGGTCGTCACACCCTCCGGCTCGACGGGCGCCGCGGGGACCGGCCGGGCCGGCTCGGGCGACCGGTACAGCAGCACGGTGTCCCCGAAGCGCAGCACGTCGCCGTCGCTGAGCGCGTGCCGCCCCTCGACGCGGTCGCCGTTGAGGTAGGAGCCGTTGCGCGAGGTCCCGTCGTCGACGAGCACCCACCCGTCGCCGAGGCGCTCCATCAGCGCATGGCGGCGCGACACCTGGGTGTCCCAGATGAGCGGGATGTCGTTGTCGGGGCGGCGGCCCACGCTCACCGAGGTCATCCCGTCGTCGAGGAACACCGTCTGCTGGCGGCCCGTCGGCTCGTGGTAGACGACGAACGAGCGGTTGGCGCGCTCGGCCGCGAGCCGCTCGCTCAGCAGCGTGTTCACGCGGGTGAGCTGGCCCGACCCGGCGAGCGCGATGCCGAGCTTGAGCGCGAGGTCGCGGCGCGTGGGGTCGTCCTCGGCCAGCAGCGAGGAGGCGCGCTCCAGCAGGCTCACCGCGGCGGGCATGTCGTAGCGCGCCAGCGCGCGGCCGCCCGCCGACGCGAGCCGTGCCGCCGCGCGCGCGGCGACGTCGGCGGTGCGCTGGTCGCCGGGGTCGACCTCCACGAGGTAGCGGTGCGCCTGCTCGAGGTGATAGCCGAGGATCTCCTCGTACTCGACGGCACGCTCGCCCGCGGTCTCCTCGAGCCAGGTCGCGGTACGCGCGTGCAGGTCGGCCCGCACCGCCTTGAGCATCGCCTGGTAGGCGACGTCGCGCACCACGATGTGGCTGAAGGCGAGGCCCTCCTCGCCGGCGAAGCGCGCCCCGACGGCGGCGGCCAGCAGCTGCTTGCGCACGAGCTCCGCGAGGTGGCTCTCGACGTCGTCGCGCGCCTCGGACGGCGCGAGCTCGCGTACCGCCGACGGCCAGAAGGACTTGCCGATCACCGCGGCGCACTCGATCACGGCGCGCTCGCCGGGCGCCAGGCGGTCGAGGCGGGCGGCGATCAGGGCCTGGACGGTGGGCGGCGTGGACGCCGCCGCGAGCTCGCCCACCGCGCGCCAGCGGCCGCCCCGCTGCTCGATCCGCCCCTCCTCGACGAGCAGGCGCAGGAACTCCTCGACGAACAGCGGGTTGCCCTCCCCGGCGGCCAGCACGTGCTCGGCCATCGCGGGGTCGAGCTCGCCGCCGCCGAGCAGGTTCTCGACCAGCGAGCGCGTCTCCGAGCCGCTCAGCGGCTCCAGCGAGAGGCTGTCGGTGGTGATGCCCGCGAGCCCGGGCCGCAGCTCGAGCAGCTCGGTGCGGCCCATCACGAGCACGAGGATCGGCGCGTCGCGGCTGGAGGTCGCGAGGTACTCGACGAGGTCGAGGAACGTCGACTCGGCCCAGTGGACGTCGTCGAAGACGAGCACGACGGGCCGGTCGGCGGCGAGCCCCTCGATCAGCCGGCGCACCGCCCAGAAGATCTCGACCGGCGAGGAGGCGGCGTCGGCGAGGCCCAGCACGCCCTCCATGCGCTGCAGGATCGGCTCGGCCTCGTCCGCGCCCCCGACCAGGGCGGCGAGCTTCTCGCGCATCTGCTCGGGCGCATCCTCCTCGGTGATCCCGGCGGCCGCCTTGAGGACCTCGCCGACGGGCCAGAACGTGATGCCCTCGCCGTAGGGCAGGCAGCGGCCCTCGAGGACCGTCGCCTCGTCGCCGAGGGTCGCGACGAACTCGGCGGTCAGGCGGGACTTGCCGACGCCGGCGGCGCCCAGCACGGAGACGAGCGCGCAGCTGCGCTCGGCCGTCACCTTCTCGAGCGCGGCGCGCAGCCCGCCCAGCTCGTCCTCGCGACCCACGAGCGCGGAGTCGAGCCGGCGCGAGAAGCCCGGCGCGCCCGCCTCGACCGACAGCAGGCGGTACGCGGGGACGGGCTCGGCCTTGCCCTTGAGCTCGAGCGGCTCGACGGTGGTCACCTGCACCGCGTCGCGCACGAGGCGCAGCGTGTCCTCGCCGATCAGGATCTCGTCCTCGGTGGCGGCCTGCTCCAGGCGCGCGGCGACGTTGACGGCGTCGCCGGTGACGAAGCCGTGGCCGCGGCTGGGGTCGCCCGCCACGACCTCGCCGGTGTTCACGCCGGTGCGCACGCGCAGGCGGACGCCCCAGCGCGCCTCGAGCGCCTCGTTGAGGTCGCCGAGCGCCGAGCGCATCTCGGCGGCCGCGCGGACGGCCCGCAGCGCGTCGTCCTCGCGCACCGACGGCACGCCGAACACGGCCATGATCGCGTCGCCGATGAACTTCTCGACCGTCCCGCCGTGGCGCTCGAGAATCGCCTCCATGGTCGCGAAGTAGCGCCGCATGAGCTGGCGCAGCGACTCGGAGTCCAGCCGCTCGCCCATGCTCGTCGAGCCCTTCAGATCGGTGAAGAGCACGGTGACGATCTTGCGGAGGTCCTCGCGCGGCGGCTCGCGTGCGATCAGCGGTGCGCCGCAGGAGGGGCAGAAACGCGCCCGCTCCGGCGTCTCCTCACCACAGGTTGGACACGCAGGCACGGCCCAAGTCTATGTCCTCACAACGCCGTTCAGATCACCCGCCACCGGGCCGTCCGGAGAGAACCGGATTCGGCGCCCGGTCCTTGCTCCGCCCCGGCTCGCGCGAAATGATGCGACCGCGGTACACCCCGACGTTCAACGCACCGGTTTCGCACGCGATGGCTCCACAGCTCGAGGTATCCGATGGGCGGCGACTCCGGGTCGAGGGGGAGCTGCTCCTCGGGCGCGGCGTGGACGGCGACGGGCGCCTGCAGGACGATCCCGACGTCTCGGCGCGACACGCCCGCATGCGCCGGGGCGGCGGCGGCGAGCTGTGGGTGGAGGACCTCGGGTCGGCCAACGGGACCTGGGTCAACGGCCGCCGGATCCAGAGCCCGCACCCGCTGCGGCCGGGTGACCGCGTGCGCATCGGCGCCACGATGCTCGTGGTCACCGAGCCCTTCGAGCACGCGTTCGACGACACCGCGTCGATGCCCGCCGCGATGGTTCCCGAGCCGCGGATGACGCGTGAGCAGCGCGGCGCGTACGCGCCGCAGGAGCTCGAGGTCGTCGCCGGCGAGGAGGTCGGCCGGCGGATCGCGCTCGACGGCGAGCTGCTGCTCGGCCGCACCGTCGACGGCGACGGCCGGCTCGGCGGCGACCCTGAGACGTCACGCCGCCACGCGCGCGTCCGCCGCGCCGAGGACGGCGGGCTGGTCGTCGAGGACCTCGGCTCGGCGAACGGCACGTTCGTCAACGGCGAGCGCATCGACGACCGCCGGCCGCTGCGCCCGGGCGACGAGCTCCGGATCGGCCACACCACGATGCGGGTGACCGACGCCGTCGCCGCGCCCGCGCGGGAGCCGAGCGTCGCCCCGCGGGAGGACTCGACGCGCATCTCGCCGCGCCCCGAGCCGCCCACGCCCACCCTCCCGGAGAGCGACCAGCTCAAGGTGATCGCGGGCAAATCGGCGGGGCGCCGGCTGGACCCGGGGGCCGAGCTGCTGCTGGGGCGCACGGTGGAGGGCGAGGGGCAGCTCGGGGACGACCCCGAGGCCTCGCGGCAGCACGCCCGCGTGCGCCGCGGCCCGGACGGCGAGCTGCAGATCGAGGACCTGGGATCCGCCAACGGGACCTGGGTCAACGGCGAGCGCGTCGAAGGCGTCCGGGCGCTCGTCCCGGGCGACAGCGTGAAGATCGGCCAGACGATCATCCTCGTCACCGATCCGCTCGGGAAGCTGCCGTCGCCCACCCATCCCTCGGCGGACATCGAGCCGGCGGCGCCCGAGCCGATCGGGGAGCAGCTCGAGATCGTCTCGGGCGCCGGCGCCGGGCGGCGGATCGAGCTCGACGGCGACCTGCTGATCGGCCGCGCGGTCGCCGGGGACGGGCGGCTGACCGACGACCCCGAGGTCTCCCGCCGCCACGCGCGCATCCACCGCGCGCCGGACGGCGGCCTCGCCGTCGAGGACCTCAGCTCGGGCAACGGGACGTGGCTGAACGGCGGGCGGGTGGACGACGTCATCGCGCTCGCCCCCGGGGACCGCCTGAAGATCGGCCAGACCGTCTTCGCGATCACCGACGTCTACGGCGAGCTGCCCGACACCGACACGCAGCGCTCGCGCGTCCGGGACCGCCCGAAGGAGGGCGCGATGCGCGCGCTCGGGGGCGTGCTCCAGCGGCGGCGCTGGGTGGTCCTCGCGCTCGTCGTGGTGTTCCTCGGCGTCGCCGGCGCCTACGGCCTGAAGGTCGCGACGCTGCTCAGCCAGGGCAACGACTTCAACGACCCCAAGGCGGCCAGCGTGCTCGCCGAGCAGCGCCTGGCCGACGCCGCGGGGGCGCAGCCCGCGGCCGGGGTGCTGGCGCTCGTCACGGCCCCGGAGGGCAAGGTCGGCGACCCCGACCTCGACGCCAAGGCGCAGCGCGCCGCGACACGCGCCCGCAAGGCCCAGCGCAAGGCCGAGCGAGCCCAGGAGCAGGCCCAGACGCCGGAGGACGCCGCGGAGGCCGAGCAACTCGGGGCGGACGCGCAGGAGGCCAAGGACAGCGCCGACGCGGCGGACAACCGCGCGGGGAGCGCGCGCAACGCCACGACCCAGAAGAAGGTCGAGAGCGTCCAGAAGACGCTCGAGGACGACCCGGCGGTCGACCGCGACGCTGACCTACTACGAGACCGGGTCGCCGTCGTTCGTCTCCGACGACCGGCGCAAGACCTACATCGCCGCGTTCCTGAAGCCCGACATCGACCAGGAGGAGCTCAAGGACCGCCTGGAGGAGAAGCTCGGCGACGACCGCCAGGTGAAGCTCGGCGGCTCGGCGCTCGCGGGGCCGGCGGTCGGCGCGCAGGCCGAGGAGGACCTGCGCGCCGCCGAGATGATCGCGCTGCCGCTGCTGTTCCTGTGCTCGCTGTTCGTCTTCCGCGGCGTCGTGGCGGCCATGCTTCCGGTGTTCGTCGGGATCATCACCGTGCTCGGCACGTTCCTCGGCCTGCGGATCGCCAACGAGATCACGCTGCAGTCGATCTTCGCGCTCAACATGGTCGTCGGGCTCGGGCTCGGCCTCGCCATCGACTACAGCCTGTTCATCCTCTCGCGCTACCGGGAGGAGCTCGCCCGCCATGGGCCGGGGGCCGAGCCGCTGAAGCGGACGATCGCGACGGCCGGGCGCACCGTGCTGTTCAGCGCGGCGACGGTCAGCGCGGCGCTCGCCTCGCTGCTGGTCTTCCCGCAGCGCTTCCTCGCCTCGATGGGCACCGGCGGGCTGATCTGCACGGTCGTGGCGGCCGCCACGGCGCTCATCGCGCTGCCCGCGCTGCTGGCCGTGCTCGGCCCGCGCGTGAACGCGCTCGCGCCGAAGCGCTGGCAGCGCGAGGCCCAGCTCGCGGCCAGCGGCGAGCACGCCGGCTTCTGGTACCGGCTCTCCCGCGGGGTCATGCGCCGCCCGCTGCCGATCGCGATCCTCGCCTCGGGCGTCCTCATCGCCGCCGGGCTGCCGTTCTACACCGTGCAGTTCACGGGCGTCGACGCCAGCGTGCTGCCTACGAGCTCGCCGGTCCGCCAGGTCGACCTCGCGCTCGACCGCGAGTTCTCCGACTCGCCGGTGGCGCCGATCAGCGTCGCCGTCGACGCGCCCTCCAACGCCCAGGACCGCCTCGACGACTACGCCGCCGACCTGCGCAAGCTGCCGAACGTCGAGTCGGTGGCGAAGCCCGACCACATCAAGGGCAACGTGTGGCAGATCGACGTCACGCCCGAGCAGGACACGTTCGACTCGCGCACGCTCGACGTGGTGGACTCCATACGCAACGGCACGGCGCCGTTCCCGGTGGACCCGGCGGGAGAGTCGGCGTCCTTCGTCGACCAGCAGGCGAGCCTTGCCGAGAAGCTGCCGGTCGCGCTGGGGATCCTCATCACCACGACCGTCGTGATCCTGTTCGTGCTCACGGGCTCGGTGGTGCTGCCGGTCAAGTCGGTGCTGATGAACTTCCTCGGGCTGAGTGCGACCTTCGGCCTGCTCGTGCTGATCTTCCAGGACGGGTACCTGTCCGGGCCCCTGGGCTTCGAGCCGGGGGCGATCAACGCCACCCAACCCATCCTCCTGTTCATCGTCGCGTTCGGGCTGTCGACCGACTACGGGGTGTTCCTGCTCACGCGCATCAAGGAGCAGCACGATGCCGGCGCGCCCAACAAGGAGGCGGTCGCCACGGGGCTCGAACGCACGGGCCGGATCGTCACCGCGGCCGCGCTGCTGTTCTCCGTCGCGCTCGGCGCGTTCGCGACCTCGCAGATCGTGTTCATCAAGCTCGTGGGGGTCGGCGCCGTGCTCGCGGTGCTGATCGACTCCACGATCATCCGCGCGCTGCTGGTGCCCGCGCTGATGGCCCTGCTGGGCACGCGCAACTGGTGGGCGCCGAAGCCGCTGCGGCGCGTGTACGAGAAGATCGGGCTCAGCGAGGCGTAAGGCCGGCGGGCTCGAGCGCGCGGATCTCGTCGAGCGAGCCCTCGGCGGCGGCGCGGCCGACGCGCACGAGCTCGTCGATGCGCCCGAACTCGAGCAGGCCCGTCCCGCGCACGTCCGGCGCGATCACGAGCTGTGCGAGGGCCCGGTTGCGCTCCCCCACCCGCCAGCTCCCCAGCACGCTCGACCGCAGGAGGATCTCGTGGATGCCGAGCGTCGGCGGACGCATGGCCGGCCCGCGCCCGAGGTCGTCGGCGGCGGCCAGCGACTCCTTCGACGGCAGCCGCCGGCGGATCACGTCGACCGCGACGACCGGACCCTCGTCCAGCGTGCCCATCACGTCGACCGGCAGGTTGTTGAGCACGCCGCCGTCGACGAGCAGGCGCCCGCCGTACGGGGTCGGGGGTCCCAGCCCGGGCAGCGACATGCTCGCGAACACGGCCTCGCGCAGCGACCCGCGCCGGTGCACGACCGTGTCGCCGCTCATCAGGTCCGCGCTGACGCAGAAGTAGTTCAGCGGCAGATGCTCGATCTGCGCCGCGCCGAAGATGCGGCGCAGCGCCTCGTGGGCCTTCCTGCCGCGCAGGATCGCCCGCCGCGGGACGGTGTAGTCGTTGAACGGCCGGCGCCGCACGAGCTCCTCGCGGCAGATCGCGATGATCTCCTGCGGGTGCCGCCCCTGCGCGTACATGGCGCCGACCAGCGCGCCGAAGCTGCAGCCGCCGACGCGGTCGATCGCCACGCCGGCCTCCTCCAGGGCCGCCAGCACGCCGAGGTGCGCGAGCCCGCCGGCCCCGCCGCCGGAGAGCACGTACCCCACCGACCGCCCGAGCAGCCGCCGCGCCGCCCGCTGCGCGGTCTGCCCGAGGCGGGGCCCCGGCTCGACGAAGTGGTGGCTGCGGGGCTCGAGGGCGCGCAGCCACGGTCCCGTCACGTGCGCGGTCTCGCCGGCCCGGCCCCACAGGACGAGATCGCAGGAGCGCTCGGCGAGGTGCTGCACGCGGCCGTCGCGGCCGTACGGCGGCGGGCGCGCGTCGGTGATCGCCACGACGCGGTCGGCCTGCCGGATGCAGTACGCGTTCCAGGGGTCGGCGGCCTCGCCCTCGCCGCCGAGCAGCACGACGCAGTCGTGGTCGCGCTCGCGCTCGTCGAGCACGCGGCCGTGGGCGGCGAAGCGCTCGTCGCCCTCGGTCTCGAGCGCCGCGAGCTCCTCGCGCGTGAGCACCGCCGCCCGCGCCCAGGGGCGGACGGCCTCGAGCAGGGCGTCGCACAGCTCCCGGAAGGGAGCGCCGGGCACGAGCGGCACGACCGCCACGACGCTGGGCGGCGGCCCGCGCCGGCCGGCGGGCGGCGGCTCCGAGGCCTGCAGCAGGCGGCCGATGGCGCGCGTGAGCGCGACGGCGAACGAGGGGCTGTCGTGCAGCAGGCGCAGCATCTCGTCGCGGCCGATGCGGACGAGCTCGGTGTCGCGGATCGCCCGCGCGGCGGCCGAGCGCGGCGTGCCCGTCAGCAGCGCGAGCTCGCCGATCGAGTCCCCGCGCCCGAGCTGGCGCAGCACGACGGGCGGCGCGGGCGACTCGCGCACCACCTCGAGGCGCCCGGAGGAGATCACGTAGAGCGCGTCGCCGGCGTCGCCCTGGTGGAAGAGCCACCCGTCGGCGGGGACCCGCACGAGGGTGGCCTCGGCCAGCATGACCTCGCGCAGCTCGTCGGTGAGCTCCGCGAACAGCGGCATGGCCTCGAGCGCGGAGCGGACGTGCGCGGAGCGCTCCACCGCCGCCCGGCCCGCTCGTCAGCCTGCCCGGCGGATCGCCAGCGCCGCGTTGACCCCGGTCGTGCCGCGGCTGCCGAGCAGCGCCACGTCGACCGGCGCCTCGCGCGGGCTCCCGGCCACGAGGTCCAGCCGGCACTCGGGGTCCTGGCGCTCGACGTTGATCGTCGGGGCGATCACGCCGTCGCGCATCGCGAGCAGCGTGAAGGCCGCGTCGATCGGCCCCGCGCCCGCGAGCGAGTTGCCGACCATCGACTTCGGGGCGCTCACGGGGACCTCGTCGATGCGATCGCCGAGCACGCGCCCGAGCGCGCGCGCCTCCGAGCGGTCGCCCGGCTCCGTCCCGCGCCCGTCCGCGGTCACGAAGTCGACGTCGGCGCTCGAGAGGCCGCCCTGCTCGAGCGCCTCCTGCAGCGCCCGCGCGTACTGGGTGCCCTCGGGGTCGAAGCGGTGGATGTCGACCGCGTCGGAGGTCTGCGAGAACCCGACCACCTCGCCGTAGATCGGCGCGCCGCGGGCCTGCGCGCGCTCCATCTCCTCGAGGACCACGATCCCGCCGCCCTCGCTGACCACGATCCCGGAGCGCTCGTGGTTGAAGGGGCGGAACGCGGTCGCGGGGTCGTCGGCGTCACGGCAGACCTCGTCGAACCCCGCGAGGCCCGCGATGGCGGCCTCGGCGATCGCGGCCTCGAAGCCGCCGGCGATGATCACGTCGGCGTCGGAGCGGCGGATCGCCCGGTAGGCGGCGCCGATGGCGTCGGTCCCGCCGGCGGCGTCGTTGACGATCGTCTTGGCGTAGCCGTGGATCTTGTACTTGATCGAGAGCTGGCCGACGGGGGCCGAGGGGATCCACGCGATCGCCATGTAGGCGCTGACGAACGACGGCCCCTGCTGGTGCAGGCGGACGAGGTTGTCGAGGAAGTAGCTCAGCCCGCCGTAGTTGGAGGACATCACGAGCCCGACACGCTCGCTGTCCTCGTTCTCGAGGTCGAGGCCGGCGTCCTCGAGCGCCTCCGCGCAGGCCGCGAAGGAGAAGTGCGTGTTGCGGTCCGTGCGGACCGCGACCTTGGACTTCAGCCATTTCGTCGGGTCGAAGTCCTTGACCTCGCCCACGACCTTCACCGGCAGGTCGGGATGGTCGACCAGCGTCGGGCGCCCGATGCCCGAGCGGCCCTCCCGGGCCGCCGCCCAGAACGCCTCCGCCCCCACGCCGATCGACGTCACGACGCCGATGCCCGTCACCGCCACGCGTCGCTCCACGGCTGCCTCCTAGCCTTTCCGGCCCCAGCGGCCGAGGACGATCGACGAGTTGATGCCGCCGAACCCGCTCGCGTTGGCCATCGCGACGTCGACCTTGGCCTCCCGGGCGACGTTCGGCACGTAGTCGAGGTCGCAGTCGGGGTCGGGGTTCTCGTAGTTGATCGTCGGGTGGATGATCTGGTCGCGCATCGTCATGCACAGCACGACGAGCTGATGCGCGCTGGCGGCCCCCTGGGTGTGGCCGATCATGCACTTGGTCGAGCTGACCGGGATGTTCTTGGCGTGCTCCCCGTAGGCGAGCTTCGCCGCCCCGCTCTCCGAGCGGTCGTTGACCGGCGTCGAGGTCCCGTGGGCGTTGAGGTAGTCCACGTCGGCGGGCGTGAGCCCCGCGCGGCGCAGCGCGTCGAGCATCACCTTCGCGAGCGGGCCGCCCTCGGCCGGCAGCGCGGTCATGTGGTACGCGTTGAGGTTCGTCGCCACGCCGAGGACCTCCGCGTAGATGCGCGCGCCGCGGGCACGGGCATGCTCGAGCTCCTCGACCACGAACATCGCGGAGCCCTCGCCGAGCACGAAGCCGTCGCGGTCGCGGTCGAACGGGCGGCTCGCGCCCTGCGGGTCGTCGTTGCGGCGGCTGACGGCGCCGAGGACGCAGTAGCAGGTGAGGCCCATCGGCGTGACGGAGGCGTCGGTGCCGCCCGTGAGCGCCACGTCGCAGAAGCCCTCGACGATCGCGAGGTAGGCCTGCTCCATCGCGTCGACGCCCGAGGAGCAGGCGTCGGAGATCAGCGCCGTGGGGCCCTTGAAGCCGTAGCGCACGGCGATGCTCGAGCCGGCGGCGTTGGAGAGGATGCCGAAGTAGAACTCGGGCGGCAGCGGCTTGCCGACCAGGCTCTCGGCGCCCTTGTCGGTCAGCTCCTCCCACACGCTCTCGAAGGTGGTCGGCGCGGAGTTCGTCGAGCCGATCCACACGCCGGCCCGCTGCCGGTCGACCTGCTCGACGTCGATGTCGGCGTCCTCCACCGCGCGGACCGCGGAGGCGAGCGCGAGCTGCACGTGGCGGTCCAGGGAGGTGGACTCGTACTCCGTCAGCTCGTACTCGCCGGGGTCGAAGTCGTTCACCTCGCAGGCGATCTGCGAGGTCATCGGGCTGGCGTCGAAGCGCGTCACCGGCCCGGCGCCCGAGACGCCGTTGACGCACGCATCCCAGAACGCCTGCTTGCCGGTGCCGTTGGGGGCGATCACGCCCAGACCGGTGATGACCACGCGCCGCACGTCAAGACCTCCCTGCCGAGTCGGATCCAGTCCCCGGCCGAACCTGGCTCAAGAAGCGTCCGCCGTGGGGGTGCTCGCCTGCGTCCGGGCCTGCCCGTCCAGGCCCGCGTAGAACTCGCGGATCAGCCGGTTGACCTCGTCGCCCTGGATGTAGTTCACGAAGCGCCCGCCGTGGGCGACCATGTGGACGCCGCGGCAGTCGGGCAGGGCGGCCGCGAGCTCGTCGAGCTGCTCGCGCGTGGCGCGCGGGTCCTCGTCGGCGCCGAGCAGCAGCGTGGGCGTGGTGAGGCGCTGGGCCGACTGGCGCAGGTCGTGGTCGAGCTCGAGCGGGCTGACCGAGTACTTGCACACGTAGATGAAGTTCGGGATCTCGCTGTAGACCGCGTACAGCTGGCGGCGGGTCAGGCGCTGCTCGGGCCCCGACAGGAACGTCACGACCTGGCGGCGCCACGCGTCCTCGCGGATCAGCCAGTTCTCGATCGGCAGGTGCAGCAGCGCCCAGTTGATCCCGTTGGTGATCAGCACCGGCGGGACCTCGTGGCGCATGCCGACGTTGACCGTCACGAGCGACAGGCTGCGCTCGGGGTGCGCGAGCGCGAACTCCGAGGCGACGATGGCCGCCTGCCCGCGGCCGACGATGTGCGCCTTCTCGATGTCCAGGCGGTCGAGCACGGCGCGCGCCTCCTCGACGCGCTCGGCGATGCCCACCGGCCGGTCGGTCGGCTCGGGCCGCCGGAAGATCACGACGCGGTGGTCGCGGCTGAAGTCGCGCAGCTGGCGGGCGTAGACCACCTCGACGTGCGCCATCAGCGGGATGTAGAGGATCGCCTCGCCCTCGCCCATGTCGATGACGGGCATGTCGTGCCCCTCGACCCGGCGCGGGTGCAGGTTCGCGGTGACGTACCGGCGGTCCTGGTTCCACTGCTCGTCGGAGACGAGCGGGCCCTCGGTCGCCCGCGGCGGGTTCTCCGACCAGGCCTCGTCCGCCCCGCTGCGCCGCTTGCGGGCAGCCGCGACGGCGGCCCCTGCCGCCGCGGCCGCGGAGGCGGCGCCGGCCACACGTGTCAATCGGCTCACGGTGCGAACCTACACAAGCCCGGGCGCGTCGTCCATTGGACGTTCTTGGGCCTGTCCGGCGGCCGCGAAGTGCGCCCGCAGCAGCGCCGCCACGCGGTCGGCCCAGGTATACGTGAGGTAGCGCCCGCCGTCGGGCAGGATGTGCACGCCGCGGCAGTCCGGGAGCATCGCGGCGAGCTCCTCGAGCTCCGCCACGGGCGCCAGCGGGTCGTCGTCGCGGCCGATCAGCAGCGTGGGGACGCGCAGGGTGCCGGCCCAGTCGCGCATCTCGTGCTCGCTCGTGACCGGCATCACCGAGTACTTGTGCACCCGCACCGGCTCGTCGATGTGGTCGACCATGTGGCGGATCAGGTGCTTGGGCAGCGCGCCCCCGCCCGCCGTCTTTCCGACCACGAAGCTGCGGATCACCCAGCCGGGGACGAAGCGCTCGACGGGCAGGCGCACCGTGAGCGGGTTGACGACGCCCTCGGTCAGCCAGTACGGCTTCATGCGGTAGCGCGGGCCGAGGTTGACGGACGTCAGGGAGAGCGCGCGATCGGGGTGGGCGCGGCCGAAGTGCAGCGCCGGCACCCCCGCGTCGCCGAGCCCCACGACGTGCGCGCGCTCGATGCCGAGGTGGTCGAGCAGCGCGCGGATCTCCTCCACCCGCGCCGCGATCGGCACCGGGTGCTCGAGCGCCTCGTCGCGCTCGTAGATCAGGACGCGATGGGTCGGGGCGAACGCGCGCAGCTGGCGCGCGTAGACGACCTCGAGCCCGCGGATGATCGGGACGAAGACGACCGCCTCGCCCTCTCCGCGGTCGAACACCCGCGTGCGGCGGCCGCCGACCACCGCCGGTCGGTAGCCGTCCTGGACGTAGCGCTCGTCGGCGAGGAACTCGGCGTCGCCCACCGTCGGCGGGCGATCGCCGGGGGACGGGTCACGGCCCGCGCGGGCGCGGCGCGCGAGCAGCGCGGCGGCCACCGCGGCCGCGAGCAGGACCGCGGGTCCCGCGCGCCAGGTGAGCTCGCGCGGCCCCACCCGCCTCAGCGCGCGAGGCGCAGCCCGATCGAGCCCGTGCCGACGAAGTTGCCGTGGCGGCGGGCGACGCGCGCCACGTCGCCCGGCCGGTTCCACGCCCCGCCGCGGCAGACCCAGCTCTCCGCGCTCCAGTCGTAGTCGACGTCCTGGTGGTAGCCGGGGTAGAGCGCGAAGCGGTCCGCCACCCACTCCTCGGCGTTGCCGCCCATGTCCAGCGCGCCGTAGGGCGAGACGCCGTCGGGGTAGATGCCGACCGGCGTCGTGTCCGCGATGCGGTCGAAGCGGTCGCCGATCAGGCCGCGGTCGACGACGAACGCGCCGACGCGCATCACCACGCCGTAGACCGGGCGCGCGTGCCGGTAGAGGCCGGCGAACGTGTTGCCCTCGAGCGTGTTGCAGCGACCCGGGTCGAAGTAGTTGCCCCACGGGTAGACGCGCCCGTCGGTGCCGCGTGCCGCCTTCTCCCACTCGGCCTCGGTCGGCAGCCGGTAGCGCCGCCCGGTGACGCCGCTGAGCCACGTCGTGTAGGCGACCGCGTCCTCGTGCTCGATCCGGATCACGGGGTGGTTGCCGCGGCCCGGCGGCGGCGCGCCCTGCGGCCAGGAGGCGGGCGCACGGTGCCCGGTCGCGCTCGTGAACTCGAAGTACTCCTGGTTGGTGACCGGGAAGCGCGCGATCTCGAACGCGTCGACGTGCACCTCGTGCTGCGGCATCTCCTTGGCGAGGAAGCGCGGGATGACGTGCGCGTGCGCGTACTCCTCGATGATCCGCGGCGCGTCGGCGGCGAGCGTGCCCATCTGGAACGGGCCGGCGGGCACGGCCACCATGTCCGGCTCGCGCGTGTGGATGCGCGGGTCGCCGATCTGCTCGAGCGACGCGCCCGCGGCGCGGCGCTGCTTGAGCGCCGTGCCGGAGTCCTCGAGCACCCCGACGAGCGCGGTGCGGTAGCGGTCGACGTCCGGGGCGCGGCCCACCGAGGTCGCGGCGGACGCCCGGGCATCGTCGTCGGAGGACAGCAGGCCCGCCCACAGGCCGGGGTCGAGCTGTGGGGGCGGCGACGGCACGCGCTCCGGCGCCTGCGGGCCGCCCACGCGGCGGCGGACCGCGCTGATCGCGTTGGCGGGTCCGCTCATCTCAGATCACCTCCGCTTCCCGGGCGCGCAGCCGCTCGGCCAGGGTCCCCATGATCCGCAGGGCGATGTCCGGGTCGCTGCGCACCCGGCGATGGAAGTCCCAGCGGCTCAGGGCCAGGTACTGCACCTCGCTCATGGCGAACACCGACGCGGAGCGCGGCTGCGCGTCGATCAGCGCCATCTCCCCGAAGAAGTCGCCGGGGCCGAGCGTGCGCAGCAGGCGTCCGTCGGTGCCGTCGGTCGAGCCGCGGCGCACCTCGACGGTCCCGCTCACCAGCAGGTAGAGCCCCTCCTCGTCGTCGAGGAGGTCCTCGCCCTCCGTGATGATCTCGTCCCCCTCGGGGACCGTGCCGACCCATGCCACCTCGGCGAGCGCGCGCACGCGGTCCTCGTCGAGCCCCTCGAAGAGCGAGACCTGGCGTACGAGCGCCTCCTTGTCGATCTGCTCCTCGCTGACGATCCGCTCCGTGCTCACCGCGCGCTCCTCTCCTAGATGGTTGGTTCCGCGGCCGCGCGGTCGACTGGTGGATGCCCCGTGGATGCCGGGCGCCGCCCGCACGAGGGGAACAGTGCTGGCTGCCACGGGCCCCTCGGGCGGGTGGCGATCCGGCGCCGCGGGGCGCCGCCAGGCGAGCGTGGGGTCGTGGAATCAACCATCTCTAGTCGACGATCGCCACCGCGCGGGTCCAGCCGGCGCTTCCGCGCCGCACGGCCACCGGGAAGCAGGCGACGGTGTAGCCGGTCGGCGCCGGCAGCTCGCCCAGGTGCGCGAGCTTCTCGATCTGACAGTACTCCCGTTCGCGCCCCGCGAAGTGCGCGGGCCACAGGTACCCGGGGTCGCCGGTGCGCCGGAAGTCCGCGCCCATGTAGCGGGGCGGGCGGTCGACGCTCCAGGCGTCGGTGCCGATGACGCGGACGCCGCGCTCGAGCAGCCAGCGGGTCGACTCGGCGCCGAGCCCGCAGTAGCGCTCGAGATACTCGGCCTTCCCCCACAGCTCGTCGGCGCCGGTCCACAGCAGCACGATGTCCCCGGGCGACAGCTCGTGGCCGGCCGCGGCGAGCGCGCGCTCGAGGTCCGAGACGGTGACCGTCGCGCCGGGCGGCATGGCGCGCAGGTCGAGCCGGACCCCCGGCCCGACGAACCAGTCGAGCGGCAGCTCGTCGATCGTGCGCGCGGGCTGTCCGGCGCACAGCGGCCCGTAGTGCCAGGGCGCGTCGACGTGCGTGCCGTGGTGGGTGTCGAGCCGGATCGACTCCCACGCGAGCCCGAGGCCGTCCGGGAAGTCCTCCGGCCGTACGCGGCGTCCGGTGACGAGCCCGCGCAGCACGTTGGCGACGGTGCGGACGGGCGAGCCGCGGTCGAGCGACGGTCGCGAGCGCCAGCAGCCTCGCGCCCCGCCGGTGGCCGCCGTAGCGGAAGCGCGACGGCGTCGCCTCGCTCTTGGCGGGCATGAGGGGGACGCTGAGGTCGATGACGGCAGGCACACGACCTCAGCCCTGCTCGGCGAGCCGCCGGTTCACGTACTCGATCGCCTGCCCGACGGCCGTGATCTGGTCGGCGTCCTCCTCGGGGACGCTGATGCCGTACTCCTCCTGCATCGCCATCTGGATCTCGATGAACGAGAGCGAGTCCAGGCCCATGTCGTCGAAGGTGGCGTCCGGGTCGTCGACGACGTCCTCCTCCTCCAGGCCGGCCCGCTCGACCAGGATGCGCTTGAGGTCGTCGAAGCCGAACGTCTGCTGCGTCATCGTTCCTCCTAGAAGGGTGGTCTCAGCCGGGGACGGTGGTGGGTTGGGGTCGGGCCAGCGCGCCGAGCGTCGCGAGCTGCTCCTCGGCCGCCGCGCGCCCGGCCGCCAGGAAGCGGTCGGCGAGGTCGAACTCGCGCCAGCTCGCGGGTCCGAAGCGCGGCGTGATCACCACGTGAGCCTGCGCGGCGTGACGGATGCTCGAGTCGAGCTGCGCGAGCTCCATCACCTCGAGCAGCGTGTCGAGCATGCGCGAGCCGCTGCCCTTGGGCGGCCCGGCGGGCGCGGGCTCGCCGGGCCACGCGTCGAGCGTGTCGCGGCTCATGAGGTTCACGGACACCGTGATGTCCGCGCCCAGCTCGGCCACCGCGTCGGTGGGCACCGGGACGAGCGCGAGCGCGTCGATCAGCCGGCGGCCGTCCTCCTCGACGGCGGGGAAGATGCCGGCCAGCGCGGTCGCGGCGAGCAGCGCGCGCCACAGCGGTCCCTCGGTCAGCGGCGCCGGCTCGCGGCGCTCGAGGTCCACGGCCATCGCCACCAGCGGGATCTCGAGGTCGCCGAAGGTCTGGTCCTCCGTCGACTCGCGCAGCAGCGAGACCATGGTGTCGCGGCCCGTCGAGTTGCCCGACAGCGAGAGCTTGAACAGCCGCTTGACCGCCTCGGGGGTGAAGGCCTCGTGCATGGTGGCCTCGATCTCCTCGGGGGTCAGCCCGAGCCCGAGGTAGGCGCCCACCACGGCGCCGATGCTGCTGCCGCCGACGTAGTCGACGGTGTAGCCCGCCTCGCGCAGGACGGCGAGCGCGCCGACGTGGGCGTAGCCCTTGGCGCCGCCCGCGCCGAGGACCAGGCCGAGCTTGGTGCGCGAGAGGTGGCGGCCGAGCCAGGCGATCTCGTCGACGCCCAGCACCGGATCGGCCCCGTTCGGCCGTCCCGACAGCGACCCCGCGGGCGCGGCGTGGTGGGCGGGCCCGAGCTCGCGGCGCAGCTGGTGGGCGGCGCCGTCGTCGACCGCCACGACCTCCATGCGGGTGTCGCGCGGGCCGCGGTCCCCCGCGAGGCCCGCGACCTTGCGGGCGTCGCGCCGGCCGGAGACGAGGGCCACGATCCGGTCGACCTGCCCGACGAGCAGCCGGGTCTCCTCCTCGCCCGCCGGGGCGGAGACGATCACCAGGCCGTTGTCGCGCTGCAGGTCGTCGAGCGCCCCCAGCGCGCCCTCGAGCGACAGCCCCGCGTCGACCGCGGCCACCGGGCGCGGGCTGGCGGCGCGCGCCTGGGCGACGATGGCGGGCACGAGCGGCTCGACGCCGGCGCCGACGATCAGCCCCACCGACTCGCCGCGCCGCCGGCGCTGCGACTCGCGCCGGTCGGCGTGCAGGACCCGCCGGCTGAGGATGCGGTTGAGGTTGGCGAGCAGGACGGGGTGGCGCTGGACCGCCGTGGCGAACGCGTCGCGGTCGAGCTCGAGCACGGTGGTCGGGACGCTCGCCACGACCGTCGCCGACCGCGGCTCCCCGGTCACGAGCGAGATCTCGCCGAAGACGTCGCCGCGGCGCAGCCGGGCGACGGCCTGCCGGCCCTCGGAGTCGAGGTCGCCGAGGAAGCACTCCGCGAGCCCCTCGACGATCAGGAACAGGCTGTCGCCGGAGTCGCCGGCGCGGCAGATCGTGCTGCGCGGCTTGAAGCTGCGCCGCCGCATCAGCGCGCCGACCTCCTCGAGCTCGGGCTCCGTGAGGGACCCGAAGAGCGGCGTCCGCCCGAGCGGCCCGGCAGGTCCATTCGGCCCACCCACCCGCATGAACATCACAGGCGGTAGGACATCCGCGCGGTCACGACGGCGTCGGCCAGCCGCGCGTACAGCCGTGCGTTGTCGACCGCGATCGCCGCCTGGTTGGTCAGCGCGAGCGCGATCTCGAGGTCCTTCTCGTCGAAGTTCCGGCCCTCGCGCTTGTTGAGCACCTCGACGACGCCGATCACGCGGTCCTTGACCTTGAGCGGCACCGCCACGAGGTTGCGCGTCTGGAACTCCGACGACTCGTCGATGCCGCCGTAGAACCGCGGGTCCTCGCGCGGGCTCGCGACCACGGCCGGCTCGGCGTGCTCGACGACCCAGCCGGCGATCCCCTGCCCCGCTGGGACGACGGTCCCGGCGATCCGCTCGTCGCCGGCGCGCGTGGCGACCTGGAAGACGAGGTCGCCGGTCTCCTCGTCGACGAGCAGCAGCGAGGCGCTCTCGCCCTCCAGCAGGTCGGCGGCCGACTTCATCACGAGGTCGAGCAGCTCCTCGAGCCGCAGCGTGGAGTTCAGCGACGCCGTGATCTCGATCAGGCGTCCGAGCGCGCCGACCTCGACGCGCAGCCGCCGCCGCAGCTCGGCGATCTCCGAGTCCTTCGCCTCCAGCGTGCGCCGGAGCTCATCGACGTCGGTCATGCGTCCCTCCTCGGAGCCCGCGAATCACTGGCCATCGAGCGGCTCCAGGTACATGAGGGCCTGCCCGAACTCCACGTACTCCTCGTTCTCGACGATGATCTCGGCGACGCGCCCGCGCTGCCCCGCGCTGACCTCGTTCATCATCTTCATCGCCTCGACGATGCAGACGGTCTGGCCCTCCTCGACGACGTCGCCGGGCTCGACGAACGGGTCGGCGCCCGGCTTGGAGGCGCGGTAGAACTTGCCGACCAGCGGGGCGGTCACCGCGTGCCGGTGGTCCTCCACGGCAGGCGCGCCGTCGGCGCTCGCCGCCGCGTCGGCTGGGCCGGCCACCGCCGCGCCGGGCGCGGCCACCGGCGGCAGGGACCGCTCGATCTCGATCCGGTAGTCGCCGGCCTCGACGGCCAGCCGCGAGACGGTCGAGCCCTCGAGGCGGTCGATCAGCGCGCGGGCCTCGTCCCACACGAGGCGGGCGACCTCGGCGTCCGCGCCCGCCGGGTGTTGGTCAGCCTGGCTCATGGGCACCCTCCAGTGGCGGGAGAACGAGCTGCCGTTCGGGGTCGCCGAAGGCGCGGAAGCGATCGTACCTGCGCGCCAGCAGCGCTTCGCGGTCGTTCCCGAGCAGCTCACGGAGGCCGCCGGCGATCGCCGCGCCGACGTTCTCGGCGGCGACCAGCGGGTCGGCGTGCGCGCCGCCCTCGGGCTCGGGCACCACGCCGTCGACGATCCCGAGCTGGAGCAGGTCGCGGGCGGTGATGCGCAGCGCGGCGGCGGCCCGCGGCGCGGCGGCGGCGTCGCCGAAGAGGATCGTCGAGCACCCCTCCGGGCTGATCACCGAGTAGTAGGCGTTCTCGAGCATCAGCACGCGGTCGGCGGCGGCGAGCGCGAGCGCGCCGCCGCTGCCGCCCTCGCCCGTGACGATCGTGATGAGCGGCACCGGCAGCCGCGACATCTCCATGATCGACTGGGCGATGGCGATCGCCTGCCCGCGCTCCTCCGCGCCGATGCCGGGGTAGGCGCCCGGGCAGTCGACGAGGGTCACCACCGGCATCCCGAACTTGGCGGCGTGGCGCATCAGCCGCAGCGCCTTGCGATAGCCCTCGGGCTGCGGCATCCCGAAGTTGCGCTCGAGCAGCTCGCCGGTCGTGTGGCCCTTCTGGTGGCCGATGAGCATGAGCGTCAGCCCGCCGAGGCGGGCGAAGCCGCCGACGATCGCGCGGTCCTCGGAGTACAGGCGGTCGCCCTGGAGCTCCTGGAAGTCCTCGAAGATGTGCCCGGCGTAGTCGAGCGTGGTCGGGCGCTCCATGTGCCGGGCGAGCTGGACGATCTCCCACGGCGGGCGCTCCGGCAGCATCGCGTGGTCGCGCTCCGGCGCCCGTCCGTCGGACTCGGGCAGCGAGTCGACGACCTCCGGCGGCGTCGCGGACCCGCGCGGGCGGCCGGGGGCGGGATGGAACTCGAGCGCACGGTGCAGCGCGCGGCGCAGCCCCTCGCGCGGCTCGACGAGGTCGAGCATCCCGTGCGCGAGCAGGAACTCGGAGGTCTGGAAGCCCTCGGGGAGGGTCGCGCGGATCGTCTGCTCGATCACCTTCGGGCCGGCGAAGCCGATGTAGACGCCCGGCTCGGCGACCAGGAGGTCGCCCAGCGTGGCGAACGACGCGGTGACGCCGCCGTAGGTCGGGTCGAGCAGCAGCGAGATGTAGAGGATCCCCTCCTCGTGCAGCCGCGCGACCGCCTGGCTCGTCTTGGCCAGCTGCATCAGCGCGATGCACCCCTCCTGCATGCGCGCGCCGCCTGAGGCCGACAGCACCAGCAGCGGCGTGCGGGTCTCGAGCGCGTGCTCGGCGGCGCGCGTGATCGCGTTCCCCGCCGCCGCCCCGAGGCTGCCGCCGATGAAGCCGAAGTCGAGCGCGGCCAGCACGATGGGCGAGCCCTCGATGGCGCCCGTCCCCCACAACGCGCCGATGCGGCTGCCGCTCTTGCGCTGGGCCTGCTCGAGGCGCACCGGGTAGGGCTTGGAGTCCACGAACGACAGCACGTCGACCGGCTCGTCGTCGCCGGTGAGGTCCTCGAAGCTGTCCTCGTCGAGCAGCTGGGCCAGCCGCTCGCTCAGCGCGAGGCGGAAGTGGTAGTTGCACTCGGGGCAGACGCCCAGGCCGCGCTTGAGCCGCTTGCGGTAGATGAACGCCTCGCAGCGCGGGCACTTGACCCACTGCGACTCCTCGGCCGCCGTGCGCGCCGGGGCGGCGACCTCAGAAGGCGAGCGGCTCGACATGGAGGAGGCGGTGCTCGTGGAGCGAGGAGGCGATGATCTGGTCGATCTCCTCGCGGGTGGGCGTGGGGCGCTCGGAGGCGCCGAAGAGCTGGGCGGCGGCGTAGGCGATCAGGTCGGTGGTGGCGCCGCTGCGGTCGGCGCGCGCCGCGTCGATGCTGTAGTCGAGCGCGCGGCGCCACTCGCCGCGGCGCATCTCCACCGCCACCAGGCCGTGGTAGGCGTAGAGCTCGTGGCCCGGCTCGGGGTCGATCGCGCGCAGGCGCTGGAAGCCGTCCGCCGCGTCGTCGAGCCGGCCGAGGTCGAGGCTGAGCTCGGCGGCGTCGATCGCCGCCGCGATGTCGCCGGGCCGGCGCAGGGTCATCTCGCGGGCGGTGACGAGCGCCTCGTCGGCGCGGCCGAGGCGGCGCTGCATCTCGAGGACGCTGCGCAGGACGCCGAGGTTGTCGGGGTCCTGCTGCGCGGCGCGGTGCAGGTGGGCGAGCGCCTCGTCGGCCTGGCCGCGCGCGAACGCGGTGTGCCCGAGATCGATCAGCGTCTGCACGTCGTCGGGCGCGAGCTCCAGCGCGCGGCGGAAGGCGGTGGCGGCGTCGACGACCAGGCCGCGCGACAGCAGCGCCCCGCCGAGGCCGCGCCAGGCGGCGGCGTCACCGGGGTCGAGGTCGACGAGCCGGCCGAAGTAGTCGGCGGCGTCGTCGGCGTCGAGCTCGAGGCTCGAGCTGCCCGCCACCGCCAGCAGGGCCGGGTCGTCGGGGTGTTGCGCGAGCGCCGCGACGGCGGCGTCGCGGGATTGGCGGAACTCGCCCGCCTGGAAGTGTGCGCGCGCGCGGCTGGCCGGCTGTTCGGTCACCCGCAGGGACCCCCCGCATTCGCCTGCTCGTTCATCTGTCCGCCTCGTGGAGATCGCGACTGTGCGGGGACACGCTGACCCCCGGATAGGCAACCGGAAACCGCCGCGCGATGCAAGAGACCATCAGATGCGGGTCGTGGTTTGGCACTTTTTCTGCCCAGGGTCTCGGACGGGGCCGCGGCGGGCGATGTACGCTCGGCGGCACCGCCGCCTCCCGCGCCACCGGGGCCCTTCCTCGGAGTGCCAAGACGGCGTCGAGCGAGGTGCAATTCCATGGGTGCGCGACGCGACGTCGCTGAACGAGGGGTCCGAGAGAGGAGCGCCGGAGCGGCGCAGCCGTGATCGCCTGGCAGCCCACCGAGATGCTGCGGCGGCGCCGGACCAAGATCGTCGCCACCCTCGGGCCGGTGTCCAGCGACGCCGCGACCGTGCAGGCGCTCGCCGAGGCGGGAGCCGACGTCTTCCGGCTGAACCTCGCCCACGGCGATCGGGACTCGCACGCGCGCGCCTACGCGGCGGCGCGCGCGGCGGGTGAGGCGACCGGCAGCCCGCCCGCGATCCTGGCCGACCTCTCGGGCCCCGAGATCCGCATCGGCTCCTTCAGCCGCGGCGGCATCGTGCTCACCGAGGGCCAGCCGGTCACCATGACCACGCGCGAGACGGTCGGCCTGCCCGGCACGATCCCGTCGCGCTATCCGACGCTGCACGAGGAGATCGTCTCCGGGGACCGCATCCTGCTCGGCGACGGGCAGCTCGTGCTGCGCGTGGAGACCGTCGAGGGCACCGAGATCATCTGCCGGGTGATGCGCGGGGGCCCGGTGCAGGAAGGCATGGAGATGAAGCTGCCGGACTCGGAGCTCTCGACGTCGGCGCTGACCGAGCGCGGCGCCGAGGACCTGCGCTTCGCGGTGGACCTGGGCGTGGACTACGTGGCGGTGTCGTTCGTGCAGCGGGCCGCCGACCTCGAGCAGGTGCGCTCGCTCCTGCCCGCCGGCGACGACGCGCCCAAGCTCATCGCCCGGATCGAGCGGCCGCACGCGCTGCGCGAGATCGAGGCGATCATCGACGCCTCCGACGGCGTGCTGGTGGCGCGCGGCGACCTCGGCGTGGAGCTGCCGGCCGAGGACGTGCCGGTCGTGCAGCGCGAGCTCGTGTCGATGGCCCGCGCGCGCAACAAGCCGTGCATCGTGGCGACCCAGATGCTCGAGTCGATGACCTCCAGCACCCAGCCGACGCGCGCCGAGGTCTCCGACGTCTCGACGGCCGTGTTCAGCGAGGCGGACGCCGTGATGCTCTCGGTGGAGACGGCGAGCGGCGGCCATCCGGTCGAGGCCGTGCAGATGATGGACCGCATCGCGCGCCGGATCGAGGCCCACCTCTTCGCCCAGCGGCGCTTCCGGCCCGACGGCGCGGAGCCGCTGCCCGGCAGCTCGCCGCTGGCGGTGGCCGTCGCGCGGGCGACCGCGCAGCTCTCGCGCGATCTGCACTGCCGCGCGATCGTCGTCGTCGCGCCCGACCGCGGCACCGACGCCACCGTGCGGGTGATGTCGGCGGCGCGCCCCGGGGCGCCGGTCGTCGCGGCCCTCGCCTCGACGCGCGCGACGTTGCAGACCAACGTGCTGTGGGGCGTCATCCCCGCGCTGATGGACGCGGCGGACCTGTCCGACTCGCCGCAGGCGGCGCGGCGGCTGGCCCGCCGCCTCGGGCTCGCGGAGTTCGGCGAGCACGTGCTCGTCGTCGAGGGCTTCCGCGAGGACGCCGAGGAGGACGCGCCCCGCATCGGGGTCATCCGCGTGTAGATGGTTGATTCCGCGGCCGCGCGGTCGACTGGTGGATGCCCCGTGGATGCCGGGCGCCGCACGCACGAGGGGCACAGTGGCCGACGGTGGCGCCCAGTGACGCCAGGAACGACCGCCACGTTCGAGCGCGGGCAACCATGCGGAGCAGGGGGCCCCTCGGGTGGGTGGCGATCCGGCGCCGCGGGGCGCCGCCAGGCGACCGTGGGGTCGCGGAATCAGCCATCTAGCGGCGTCCGGCCTAGGACTGCGCGGCGCGGCGCTCGCGGGCCGCGCCGGCGGGCGGCGGCGCGGCGGGAGGGGGTTGCTGCGGGGGCCGGGTGTCGGCCACCGCGGGGAACTCGCCGGTCTCGAGCTCGCGCTCGATCTCGGCCTCGATCTCGTGCTCGCTCGTGTCCGGGTCCATGCGGCGCAGCTGCCACGCGCGCAGGCGGCGCAGCTTGACGATCTCGAGCACGTAGACGAGGTAGACGCTGGCGGCGATGGCGACGAGGAAGCACGCGCCCATGAGGAGCGACCCGCCGAGCTGCAGCCGGCCCTGGTTGTCGGAGTAGTCGACGTAGCGCAGCAGCACCGCGACGGTCGCCATCGTCAGCGTCCACGCGTACAGGTAGAGCACCGTGCGCCGCTGCGAGAAGCCGATGCGGTGGAAGCGGTGGTGGAAGTGGTTCGAGTCGGCGCGATAGACCGGCCGGCGGTACTTGATGCGCTTGGCGAGCACGAAGCCCGTGTCGAGGAACGGCACGGCCAGCACGATCAGCGGCACGATCAGGGCGACCAGGGCGTTGGTCTTGAGCGATCCCTCGACGATCACCGCCCCGAGCAGCAACCCGAGCAGGTTCGATCCCGCGTCGCCCATGAAGACCGAGGCGGGGTGGAAGTTGTGCAGCAGGAACCCGAGAGCCGCGCCGGACACGATCGCCGCGAGCACGCCCGCGGAGTCCTTGGCGAGGTCGAAGGCGATGATCGAGAACGCCGCCGCGGAGATCGCGCACACGCCGGCGGCGAGCCCGTCGACCCCGTCGGAGAAGTTCACGACGTTCATCACGAACACGAGCCCGATGAGCGTCAGCGGACCGCCGAGGTCGCCGAGGTCGATCGCGCCGAGGACCGGCAGCGTGATGTTCGAGACGCGCACGCCGGCGAGCACGCAGATGAGCGCGGCGGCGACCTGGCCCATGAGCTTCGCGCCGGGCGGCAGGTCGCGGACGTCGTCGATCAGCCCGACGAGCGTGATCAGCCCGGCGGCGGCGAGGATGCCCAGCGTCCGATCGGTCAGCGGCAGGAAGATGACCGCGGCGATGAGCACGCCGGCGAGGATCGCCACGCCGCCGAGCAGCGGGGTGGCCTCGCGCGCGAGGCCGCGCTCGGTGACCCTGTCGACCGCTCCCACGCGGCGGGCCACGCGGGCGGCCACGGGCGTCAGGCCGGCGGCGGCGACGAGCGCCACCAGGAAGGCGAGGATGGCGTCGGCTTCCATGAGAGCGGACAGAGGATCGCAGGGTCGTCGCGCGGGCGGGGCTCGCAATCCTCGGATTCAGATTCGCGGCGGTCGGGCATTTCCCCCCTCGACGTTCGCCGGATCGTCCTCCGCGGCCATGCGCAGCCTCGTCCCAGCCTATGAGCCCGGCACCATGGCGCGGGCCTATCTCGCGCTCGGCGACGACCCTGCCGACCCTCCGGCGAGCGCCGGCGCCCTCGCGCCCGACCTCCCCCCGCCCGCCGCGCGCTGGCCGCGCTCGCCACCGCCGTCCTGCTGTTCGCCGCGCCCGCCATGTCGGGGCCGCGCGGCGGCGACTGGGCGACGGCCGGCAAGCCGCTCGCGACGCTGGCGCGCGAGGACGACGACACCACGAGCGCCGACGACGCGGACGACCTCGCGTGAGCGCGCGTACCGCCGCGAGCGTGGAGCCGCAGACGACGGTCGCGATACCGGTCGACGACCGAGGGGGTGCCCGGGGCGGACGGGCGCGCGCCCGGCCCACCTGGGGCTTCGTCGAGGGGGACGCGATCGCGGAGGGGCGCACCGTCCTGCGGCGCCTGGGCGGGGGCGTGCGCTACGAGGTCCTGCTCGTGTGGGACGACGCGCGCTTCGCGGTGCTGGTCGCCAAGGTCCTGCGGCCCGACCAGCGCGAGGATCCCGCCGCGTGGCGCGATATCCGCCGCGAGGCCGACGCGCTGCAGCGGCTCGCGCACCCGTCGCTCGTGCGCGGCTTCGACGCGGTGCTCGACGGCCGCTTCCCCCACCTGCTGATCGAGCACCTCGAGGGCCCGACGCTGCTCGCGCTCGTCGAGCGCCACGGCCCGCTGCCGCCCGAGCAGGCGCTGCCGCTGGCCCTCCACGTCGCCGCCGCGCTCCACTACCTGGCGGGCGAGGACACGGTCCACCTCGACGTCAAGCCCTCCAACGTGGTGATGGGCGCGCCGCCGCGGCTGATCGACCTCTCCGTGACGCGCTCGTGCGCCGCGGCCGCGCGGCTGCGCCGGCCGGTCGGCACCGACGCCTACATGGCGCCCGAGCAGTGCGATCCGGCCCGGGGTCCCGCCGGGCCGCCGGCGGACGTGTTCGGGCTGGGCGCGACGCTGCACCACGCGCTCGCCGGCCGCCCGCCGTTCCCGCGGCCGGCCGGGGCGCGCGGCTCAGCCGACCCCGCCGTGCGCTTCCCCCAGCTCGTCCGGGCGCCGGAGCGCCTGCCGGGGGCGCTGCCGCCGCGGCTGGCCGAGCTCATCCGCGCCGCGCTGGACGCCGACCCCGCGGCGCGGCCGACCGCGGCCGCGTTCGCCGCCGGGCTCGAGCCGCTGGTGGCCGAGCTCGGCCCCCGGGCCGCCTAGCGGCGGCCTCGAGACGACGGCGCTCGCGGCGTCGGGCGGCTCGGCGAACGCGATCGCGTCCCCGCCGGATCGGGGACGTTCACGTGGCGGACACCGTTCGGGTAGGTCTCGTCGAGATCGGAAACCGGGACACCGGCGTAGAGGTGGGTGATCGCGCCCGTTCACCCCGGCCGCGGGTGGAAGAGCGGCACGGCCGTCGGCCGCCAGCCGCGGTCGAGGACGGCCACGAGCGACGGTGGCGTGATCAGGACGGCGCGGGTCCCGGCGGGCCGCGGCGCCGCGTCGGTGTACCCGGCAGGCGACCAGCGCAGGAGCTCGTCGCCGCGCACGAGCCAGGGCGCGTCGCCGCGCAGGACGAACGCGCCGTCGGGGAGGTCGTCGAGCGCCGCGTCGTGGTGGCGCTGCGTCCCGTCGCCGGTGAGCCGCTCCGCGTGGAGCCGGTCGTCGATCGCCGCCACAGGGGTCCGGCCCGGCCGCTCTCCCGGCCACGCGTCGACGAAGGCGTCGTAGTCCTCGCGCCGGCACCCGGCGCAGGGGCGATGGCCCGCGGCGAGCGCGGTCGCCTCGTCGAGGAAGAACAGCTCCGTGTACCGCCCGGGCTGCATCAGCCGGCGCCGGCGGTCCTTGAAGCGCAGCCGGCACGCGATCCAGCGCCGGCCGGCGTAGCGGCGCCGGAGCTCGCCCTCGTCGTCGTGCAGGCAGCCCCGGTTGCCGTACACGAGCCCCCGCGCCGGGTCGGCGATCAGGTCCCCGAGGGGCGTCACGCGGTTCCGGCGTGCCATAGCCGGCTCAGGATGGCGCACGCCAAGCGCTGTCCTGCCTAGACCTCGCAATGCCAGGTCTGGGCAGGACAGCGCCGACGCGAGGGCGCTAGACCGCCGCCGCCGACGCCTTGGGCTTGATGTGGCTGTAGAGCGGGTAGCGGTCGGCGACCGCGGTGACGCGCTCGCCGAGCTCGTCGCGCACGTCCTCGAACCCGGCGCTCAGGGCGCGGGCGATGATGTCGGCGACCTCGCCGAAGTCGTCCTCCTGGAGGCCGCGGGTCGCGAGCGCGGAGGTCCCGATCCGCAGGCCGGAGGAGACCGCCGGCGGCCGCGGGTCCCACGGGACCGCGTTGCGGTTGACCGTGATGCCGATGTCGTGCAGGCGATCCTCGCCCTGCTGGCCGTCGAGCTCCGAGTCGCGGAGGTCGACCAGCGCGAGGTGCACGTCGGTGCCGCCCGTGAGCAGGTTGACGTTCTCCACCTTGCCGAGCGCCTCGGCCACCAGCTTGGCGCCCACCAGCGTGCGACGCTGGCGCTCGCGGAACTGCTCGGTCCCGGCGATCTTCAGCGACACGGCCTTGCCGGCGATCACGTGCTCGAGCGGGCCGCCCTGCTGACCCGGGAACACCGCCGAGTTGATCTTCTTCGCGTACTCCTCGCGGCACAGGATCATGCCCCCGCGCGACCCGCCGAGCGTCTTGTGGATCGTGGTGGTGACGACGTCCGCGTGCGGCACCGGGCTGGGGTGCACGCCCGCCGCCACGAGGCCCGCGAAGTGCGCCATGTCGACCATGAGCAGCGCGCCGACCTCGTCGGCGATCGCGCGGAAGGCCTCGAAGTCCAGGTGGCGCGGGTACGCCGACCACCCGGCGAGGATCAGCTTCGGCTTGCGCTCGCGCGCGATCCGCGCCACCTCGTCCATGTCGATCCGGTAGGTGTCCGGCGACACCTCGTAGGGCGCGATGTCGTAGAGCTTGCCCGAGACGTTGATCTTCATCCCGTGCGTGAGGTGGCCGCCGTGCGGGAGCGCGAGGCCCATGATCGTGTCGCCGGGGTCCAGCAGCGCGTGGTAGACGGCGGCGTTGGCCTGCGCGCCCGCATGCGGCTGGACGTTGGCGTGCTCGGCCCCGAACAGCGCCTTCGCGCGGTCGATGGCGAGCTGCTCGACCACGTCGACGAACTCGCAGCCGCCGTAGTAGCGCTTGCCGGGATATCCCTCCGCGTACTTGTTGGTCAGCACCGACCCCTGGCACTCCAGGACGGCCTCGGGTACGAAGTTCTCCGACGCGATCATCTCCAGCGTGCTGCGCTGTCGATCGAGCTCGTTGTCGAGGGCCTCGGCGACCTCGGGGTCGACGTCGCCCAGAGGGCGTTCGAAGTAGTCAGGGGGGAGTTCGGACATGGCAGCAGGGTACCCGGGAACCCGTCCCCGCGCCGATCAGGACGGGTGGTGGACCTCCTGCAGCCCGTACACCGGGGTGTCGATCCCCTCGGCGCGGGCCTTGAGCTGGAGCGCGAGGAAGCGCGAGTAGTGGCGCGACTGTTGAAGGTTCCCGCCGTGGAACCACAGCGCGGGCTGCCGCGTCGGCTTCCACATGTTGCGCTGCTCGCCCTCCCACGGGCCCGGGTCCTTCGCCGTGCCCGACCCGTAGCCCCACACCTTGCCGACCCTGTCGGCCGTCTCCCGTGAGATCAGGTCGACGAGCCGCCCGTTCATCGAGTCGAAGCCGGTCGCGTAGACGACGAGGTCGGCGGGCAGCGCGGCGCCGTCCTCCATGACGACCGCGTCCTCGGTGAGGTGGTCCACCTGGCCGGTCTGGAGGGCGACGCGGCCGTCGGCCACGAGCTCCGAGGCGCCGACGTCGATGTAGTAGCCGGAGCCGCGCCGCAGGTACTTCACGTGCAGGCCCGAGCCGTCCTCGCCGAAGTCGAGGAGGAAGCCGGCCTCCTCGAGCCGCCGGTAGAACGCGGCGTCGCGCTCGCGGATGCGCTCGTAGACCGGGATCTGGAACTCGGGCAGGATCCGGTAGGGCAGCGACGCGAGGAGCGCGTCGGCACGCTCGGTCGTGATCCCCGCGTCGACGGCCTCCTGCGAGTACAGCGGGCCGAGGCCGAGCTCCATCAGCGTCTCCGAGCGGATGACGCAGGTGGAGCTCCGCTGGACCATCGTGACCTCGGCGCCGTGCTCCCACAGCGCCGCGGAGATGTCGTGCGCGGAGTTGTTCGAGCCGATCACGACGACGCGGCGCCCGGCGTACGCGTCCGGCCCCGGGTGCTCCGAGGAGTGGTGCTGCTCGCCCCGGAAGACGTCCATCCCCGGGAAGTCCGGCACGTGCGGGAGCCCCGAGATGCCCATGGCGATCACGAGCTGGCGGGGGCGGAGCGCGAGCTCGGCGCCGTCGCGCTCCACCACGACGGTCCACGCCCCGGCCTCCTCGTCGTAGCGCGCGCTGCGCGCCTCGGTGGACCCCCAGTACGTGAGCTCCATCACCCGCGCGTACATCTCCAGCCAGTCGCCGAGCTTGTCCTTCGGCGAGAACACCGGCCAGTGGTCGGGGAACGGGAGGTACGGCAGGTGGTCGTACCAGACCGGGTCGTGCAGGCAGAGCGACTTGTAGCGCCGCCGCCACGAGTCGCCGGGCCGGGCGTTGCGCTCGACGATGATCGCCGGCACGCCGAGCTGGCGCAGACGGGCGCCGAGCGCGATCCCGCCCTGGCCCCCGCCGACGATCAGGACCTCGGGCTGGATCTCGCGGCCGAGCGCGGACGCCTCGCGCCGGCGGGCCTCGAGCCAGGTCTCGCGGGCGGGATCCGCGCCGTGCTCCACGCCCCGCGGCCGCCCGCCGCGCAGCGGCTCCTCGTGGCCCTTGAGCTCGTGCAGCGCGGTCACCAGCGTCCACGCCCGGCCGTCCTTGAGCCGCAGGTGGGCGTAGCCGCGGCCCGCGCGGGTCTCGAACGCCAGCCAGGCGCTCACCACGCCGTCGTCCTCCGTGGGCGCCTCGGTCGTCCTCCAGCCGCCGGGCCGCGTGGCGGCGAGCGTGTGCTCGAGCAGGTCGCGCACGCCGTCCGGGCCCTCGACCGTCTTGATGTTCCACGTGAACGCGACGAGGTCGCGCCACAGGCCGTCGTCTCCGAAGAGCTCGCTCGCCGCGCCCGGATCGCCGCCCGCCAGCGCCTCGCTGAAGCGCGCCAGCCAGCGGTCGACCTCGGTGGCGGGTGACGTCGCGGCCCTCGTCATGGGCCGGCCATTGTGCCGGGTCGCCGGGCGCCACCCCGGCGCGCCCTACGGCGAGCGGACCAGGATCTTCACGTGGCGGTCCTTGTGGCTGACCAGCTCGTCGAACCCGTCCTCGATGACGTCGTCGAGCTCGATGCGCCCGGTGACGATGCCCTCGGTGTCGATGCTGCCGTCCTCGAGCATCGCGATCGTGTCGGCGAAGTCCTGGGGGGTGTAGGCGATGGTGCCGCCGACGACGAGCTCGCGCAGCACGATCTCGTTGGGGTCGATGCTGACCGGGCCCTCCCAGATCGAGATGATCGTCACGGTGCCGTTCTTGCGCGTGGCGCGGAGCGCCGTCTTCAGCGTCTGCTCGATGCCGGCCGCGTCGAAGGCGTGGTCGGTGCCGTCGCCGCCGGTGAGCTCCCGCACCCGCTGGACCACGTCCTCCTGGCTGGGATCGATGACCTCGTCGGCGCCGAGCTCGAGCGCCTTGCGCTTGCGGGCCTCGGCGACCTCGGCGACCAGGATCTGCCCCGCGCCCAGGGCCTTCAGGCACAGCACGGTGACCGTGCCGATCGGTCCCGCGCCGAGCACGAGCGCGCTCTGCCCGGCCTGCACCCCGGCCCGCCGGACGGCGCGCAGGCCGACGGCGATCGGCTCGACCAGTGCGCCGTGCTCGCCCGTGAGCCCGGCGGGAAGCTGATGGATCATGTACGAGGGCACCACCGCGTACTCCGACATGCCGCCACCCCCGCCCGCGAGCCCGTAGAAGCCCAGCTGCTCACACAGGTTGGGGACGCCGCTGCGGCACGCCGCGCACTCGCCGCAGCGATACACCGGCTCGATCGCCACCGCGTCGCCGGGCGACACACCGTTGACGTCGCCGCCCACGTCGACGACGGCGCCGGCGAACTCGTGGCCCAGGGTCAGCGGCAGCGTCTCGCCGGTGATCGGGTGCGGGCTGCCGCGCGGCGGGATGAAGATCGGGCCCGCCAGGTACTCGTGCAGGTCGGTGCCGCAGATACCGCACCACTCCACCTTGACCTTCACGCTTCCCGGCCGGACCTCGGGCTCGGCGACGTCCTCGAGCCGGATGTCGTTCTGGCCATGGAACACGGCTGCCTTCATCGTCTGCTCCCTCGTTCGGACTTCGCTCAGGCGAACAGCACGCCACCGTCGATCAGCACCGACTGGCCGGTCATGTAGTCCGAGTCGCCCGACGCCAGGTAGGAGACGAAGCTCGCGACGTCCTCCGGCGTCTCCACGCGGCCCATCGTGATCAGCTCGGAGAAGCGCGTGAGCGCCTCCCCCTTCTCGAGCCCCATCCGCTCGCCGAGGCGCTCGTCGATGAGCTCCCACATCTTCGTGCCGACGATCCCCGGGCAGTACGCGTTGACGGTGATCCCGTGCTCGGCCCACTCCTGAGCAGCGGCCTGCGTGAGCCCGCGGACGGCGAACTTCGAAGCCGAGTAGTGGCCGAGCAGGGAGAAGCCCTTGTGCGCGGCGATCGACGCCGCCCCGATGATCTTGCCGCCGTCGCCCTGCTCGATCATCGTGCGCGCCGCCGCCGTGTAGCAGAGGAAGACGCCGCGGAGGTTGATGGACATCAGCCAGTCGAAGTCGTCCGCGCTGACCTCCAGCAGCGGGGCGACCGCCGCCACCCCGGCGTTGGCGACCATGACGTCCAGGCGGCCGAGCTCGTCGACCGTCCGGCGGATCATCGCGTCGACCTGCTCGGCGTCCGAGACGTCGACGTCGATCGCGGCGGCACGGCGCCCGGCGGCGCGCACCTCGTCCGCGACGGCGTCGGCCTCCTCGCGCATCGCGGGAAGGTCGGCCACCGCGACGTCCAGTCCGTCGGCGGCGAGGCGCAGCGCGATCCCGCGGCCGATGCCGCGCGCGCCACCGGTCACGATCGCGACGCGCCCATTGCCCGTGTGAGAGCTCATCGGTTGCTCCTCAGCCCGTGTGGTGGACGTCCTGGAGGGCGTAGACCGGGGTGTCGATGCCCTCGGCCCGGGCCTTGAGCTGGAGCGCCAGGAACTGCGAGTAGTAGCGGGACTGGTGCAGGTTCCCGCCGTGGAACCAGAGCGCCTCCTGCTGCGTCGGCTTCCACATGTTGCGCTGCTCGCCCTCCCAGGGTCCCGGATCCTTGATCGTGTCCGAGCCGACGCCCCAGACCTTGCCGATCTTGTCGGCCATCTCCTGGGACATGAGGTCGACCAGGCGGCCGTTCATCGACGAGTAGCCGGTGGCGTACACGACGAGGTCGGCGGGAAGCTCGGTGCCGTCCTCCATCACGACGGCATGCTCGGTGAGCCGGGCGACCTGGCCCGTCTGGAGCTTGACCCGCCCGTCGGCCACGAGCTCCGAGGCGCCCACGTCGATGTAGTAGCCCGAGCCGCGCCGCAGGTACTTCATGAACAGCCCCGAGTCGTCCTCGCCGAAGTCCAGGACGAAGCCGGCCTCCTCGAGCCGCCGGTAGAAGTCGGCGTCGCGCTCGCGGATCTGGTCGTAGAGCGGGATCTGGAACTCGTGCATGATCCGATAGGGCAGCGAGGCGAAGATCGTGTCCGCCTTCTCGGTCGTCACGCCCGCATCGACGGCGTCCTGCGAGTACAGGGCGCCCAGCCCGATCTCCATCAGCGAGTCCGACCGGATGATGCAGGTCGACGTCCGCTGGACCATCGTGACGTCCGCGCCGTGCTCCCACAGCGCCGCGCAGATGTCGTGCGCGGAGTTGTTCGAGCCGACCACGACGGCCGTCTTGCCGGCGTAGGCGTCGGGTCCGGGGTGCTCCGAGGAGTGGTGCTGCTCGCCCGCGAAGACCTCCCTCCCGGGAAAGCCGGGCGTGTTCGGGATCCCGGAGATGCCGGTGGCCATCACGAGCTGCTTCGGCCGCAACGTGAGCTCGGCGCCGTCGCGCTCGACGACCACGTGCCACTCCCCGGCCTCGTCGTCGTAGCGCGCGCTGCGCGCCTCGGTGGAGCCCCAGTAGTTGAGCTCCATGACCCGGGTGTACATCTCCAGCCAGTCCCCGATCTTGTCCTTGGGCGCGAACACCGGCCAGTTGTCGGGGAACTTGATGTACGGCAGGTGGTCGTACCAGACCGGGTCGTGCAGGCAGAGCGACTTGTAGCGGCGCCGCCACGAGTCCCCGGGCCGGGCGTTGCGCTCGACGATGATGGCCGGCACGCCGAGCTGGCGCAGACGGGCGCCGAGCGCGATCCCGCCCTGCCCACCCCCGATGATCAGCACCTCGGGCTGGATCTCGTAGCCGAGCTCCGCGTCCTCACGACGGCGCGCCTCGAGCCAGGTCTCGCGATCACGATCGGCGCCGTGGTGGACGCCCTTGGGCCGCGCATGGCGCAGAGGCTCCTCGTGGCCCTTCAGGCCCTCGAGCGCGGTCAGCAGCGTCCACGCCTTGCCCTCCTTGAGGCGCAGATGACCGCTGCAGCGGCCGACGGCGGTCTCGAACGCCAGCCACGCCTCGATCACGCCGTCGGCCTCGGCGGGCTCCTCGGTGGTCGTCCAGCCGCTCGGCCGCGTGGCGGCGAGCGTGTGCTCGAGCAGGTCGCGCACCCCGGGAGGCCCCTCGACGGTCTTGAGGTTCCACGTGAACGCGACGAGGTCGCGCCAGTAGCTGTCGTCGAGGAACAGCTCGCTCGCGGCGGCCGGATCGCCCTGGGTCAGGGCCTCATCGAAGCGCGAGAGCCACTGATCGACCTCGGTGGCGGGCGGGGCGGTGGCCGTCGACATTGATCTCCTCCGGCTGGTGGACGTAGCGGGGCCGCGATTGTCGCCACTGCGCGGCCAGCCGCCAAACACGGCGCAACGCGCGCGCAACCCCCTGCGCGGGCGCGCCGCTCAGGCGGTCTGCAGAGCGCGCAGCCGGGCCGCCGCCACCGCACGCCGCGGGGCGGCGCCGCCGGCGCGGCGGACGAAGTGCGCAAGCGCCTCTTCGTCCTCCCGGCCGGAGCGCGACTCGAGCCAGGCCCACAGACCGTCGAGCCCGCCGGACATCGCGGCGCGCCGGAGCGAGCCCTCGAGCTCGGCGCGGGCGCGTCGTACGCGCGGCGACGTGGAAGCGGGCAGCAGCGGGCCGCGGTAGGCCTCGAGCGCCGCGGTCACGTCGCCGCGGCGCAGCGCGCGCTCGACGTCGAGGAGATCGGCGCTGACCGGAACGGTGAAGCGGTACGGCCGCGTCCCGAGCACCTCCCCGAGCACGGCGCGAAGCCGCGAGACCTCGGCGCGGGCGGACACGACCGTGGCGCCCTCGCCGTAGAGGTGGCCGGCGAGCTCGCGGGCGGTCAGCCCCTCGGGGTGCAGCGCGAGCAGGCAGAGCACCTCGGCCTGGCGGAGGCTCAGGTCGACGCCGGCCGCCGCTCCCCGGCGGGCGCGGGGCGAGCCCTCCAGCAGCTCGAGGCGCAGCACCGGCCGCGCCGGAGCCGTCACTCCGCCGGCCTCCCACAGGACGAAGCCGCGGCCGCCGGCCAGCGGCTCGGCCGTGGCCGTCGCCCCGTCGGGCAGCGCGACGAGCCCCCCGTCTCGCGCGACGTCGACCCGGCCGCCGACCAGGGCCGGCGTCCCCGCCTCGAGGACCCGGCCGTCGGCGGCCACCAGTGCGGCGCGACCGCCGCGGGCGCGGCCCGCGGTCTGCTCGACGTAGGCGCGCCTCAGGCGCCCGTCCTCGAGCTCGTGGCGCGTGCGCAGCCACTCCTCCGCCATGCTCGCCGCCGCGCGGACGAGCGCCAGGCTGTAGGGGTGGGCGGTGTGCATCGGCCCGGAGAGGTCGACGACGCCGACGAGGGTGCGGGTGACGGGGTCGTGGATGGGGGCCGCCGAGCACCACCACGGATGCTGCTTGGCCGAGAAGTGCTCGGCGCAGAAGACCTGCACCGCATGGTCGATGGCCAGGGCGGTCCCGATCGCGTTGGTCCCGACGCTGTCCTCGGTCCAGTCCATCCCCTCCGCGAACGCGATGCCGTCGGCGCGGTGACGGACCTTCAGGTCGCCCTCCAGCCAGAGGATCCGGCAGTCGGCGTCGACCACGACCATGATGTGCTCGGCGTCCTGGGCGAAGCCGCGCAGGCAGGTGCGCAGGACGTCGATGCAGCCGCGCAGCCCTGAGCTGTCGCGATAGTCCTCGAGCACGTCGGGCGCGAAGGCGCGGCGCGGGGCGGGGTGATCGGGATCGATCCCGGCCCGCTCGGTGCGGCGCCACGAGGCCTCGATGAGCGGACGCACGCCCGTCCCCGGCGCACCGCCGAGGGCCGACGCCCAGGAGCGCCTGAGCGCGCGTGCGTGCGAGCGCAGGTTGGTCCCGGCGTCGATGGCGATGAACGGGTCGCGCACCGTCGGTCTCCTCGGTCAGAAGCCTAACCCGCGGCATCCGGCCGAGACCGAAACCTTCAGTCCTCCGGCGGCAGGATCCGGGCCGCGGCGGCGGCGATGCGCTCGGCTGCGACGGCGCCCTCACGCCGGATCGACCAGGCGTCGCCCGCCTCGAAGCCGCGCAGGTCGACGACCGTCGACGGGGTCCCGGCGAGCTCCCCCGCGTCGAGCACCAGGTCGGCGCCCGCCCGCAGCGCCTCGGGGACGTCCTGCGCGCGGCGGGCGTCCGGCCCGCCGGAGGCGTTCGCCGAGCTCTGGAGCACGGGCCGGCGCACCACGCCGAGCGGGGCCAGCGGGCGGGTGAGCGCCGGCACCCGCAGGCCGAGCGTGCCCCGGTCGGGGCCGCAGGCGAGCGGGAAGCGGCGCAGCGGGTTGGGCAGCAGCGCCGTGATCCCGCCCGGCAGCAGGAGCTCGAGCAGCGCGCGGGTGCGGGGGCCGAGCTCCGGGAGCGCCGCGAACGCCGCCCCGCGGTCGAAGAACAGCACCGCGGCGGGCTTGTCCGCGGGGCGGCCCTTGAGCCGGTACAGGCGGTCGACCGCGGCCGGCGTCTCGGGGTCGCAGGCCAGCCCGTAGACCGTGTCGGCCGGGAAGACCGCCACCCCGCCGTCGCGCATGCAGCGCTCGAAGGCCTCGGCGCCGGCGGTCGTGACCTTCACCGCCGCCCCACCACCACCCGCTCGATCCCGGCCAGGTCGGGCACGGCGGCGGTGTCCGCGAACCCCGCCTCGCGCAGCAGCCCGGCGACCGCGGCCGCCTGGCCGGCGCCCACCTCGAACGCGGCGAGGCGCGCCCCGGACGCGGCGGCGGCGGGCGCGAGGCGCCGCAGGACCGCGAGGCCGTCCGGGCCCGCGAACAGCGCGTCCGCCGGCTCGTAGCGGAGGATCTCCGGGCCGAGCGACGCGCGGTCGCCGTCGGCGACGTACGGCGGGTTCGAGAGCACCGCGTCGAGCGGCCCGCCGACGGGGTCGAGGAGGTCGCCCTCGAGCAGCTCGACCTCGAGCCCGAGCCGCACCGCGTTGCCGCGCGCGACCCGCAGCGCCTCCGCGCTGCGCTCCGTCCCGACGACGTCCAGGTCGGGCCGCTCGGCCTTGAGCGCGAGCGCGATCGCCCCCGAGCCGGTCCCGACGTCCGCGACGCGCGCGCCCTCCGGCAGCTCCAGCGCCGCCTCGACGACGTGCTCCGTCTCCGGCCGCGGGATGAGCACCCGCCGGTCGACCGCGAGCTCGATGGTGCGAAACCCCTTGCGCCCGACGATGTAGGCGACCGGCTCGCGCGCGCGGCGCCGGGCCGCCAGCTCCGCGAACTGCCGGGCCTCCGCAGGATCGAGGCCGCGGCCGGGATCGGCGATCAGCGCGGCGCGGCCGACGCCCAGCACCCACGCCAGCAGCACCTCGGCGTCCAGCCGCGGGCTGTCGCAGCCCGCCGCGGTGAGCGCGATCACCGCCGAGTCGAGCGCGTCGCGGACCGACGTGGTGCCGATGGGGCGGCGCAACGCCGCGGTCAGCCGGCGCCGATCTGCTGCGCCTCGAGCCGGCGGCGCTTCTCGTCGTCCTGCAGCGCGGCCGTGAACTCGTCGAGCTCGCCGGCGAGCACGGCGTCGAGGTTGTGCTGGGTGAGCTTGACCCGGTGGTCGGTGACCCGGCGCTCGGGGAAGTTGTAGGTGCGGATCTTCTCGGCGCGCTCGCCGGTGCCCACCTGGCCGCGCCGGTCCGCGGCCTGCTCGGCCTGCCGGCGCTCGAGCTCGTGCTCGTAGAGCCGCGCGCGCAGCACCTTCATCGCGCGCTCGCGGTTCTGCAGCTGGGACTTCTCGTCCTGCATCGAGACCACGAGGCCGGTCGGCTTGTGGGTGATACGCACCGCGGAGTCCGTGGTGTTGACCGACTGCCCGCCGGGGCCCGAGGAGCGGTAGACGTCGATCTCGAGCTCGTTGGGGTCGATCTGCACGTCGACCTCCTCCGCCTCGGGCAGCACCGCGACGGTGGCCGTCGAGGTGTGGATGCGGCCCTGGGACTCCGTCTCGGGCACGCGCTGCACGCGGTGCGTGCCGCCCTCGAACTTGAACACCGAGTAGGCGCCGTCGCCGCGCACCTCGACGGTGAACGAGCCCTCGCCGGCGTCGAGCGTCTCGGTCTTGAACCCCCGGCGGTCGGCGTAGCGCGTGAGCATGCGGTAGAGGTCGCCCGCCCACAGGCTCGCCTCGTCCCCGCCCGCGCCGCCGCGGATCTCGACGATGACGTTCTTGTCGTCGCTGGGGTCGCGCTCGACCATCGCGAGGCGGATCTCCTCCTCCAGGCGCTCGATGCGCTCGCGGGCGTCGCGCAGCTCCTCCCGCAGCTCCGCGTCCTCGCCGCCCTCGTCGAGGAGCTCCTGTGCGCCTTCGGCGTTGGAGGTCGCGTGGCGCCACTCCTCCGCCAGCTTCGCGGCGGGCGCGAGCTGGTTGAAGCGCCGGCCGGCCTCCGCGTAGCGGCGGCGGTCGCCGATCACCTCGGGGGCCGACAGGTCCCGCTGCGCGTCGGCGTAGCGCGCCTCGATCTGTTCCACGAGCTGCTCGATCACGCGGCCGAGTCTAGTGGCGTCCCTCCACCGATCCAGCGGTTAGAGTCGGCCGCAACGAGGGTCCGGGAGGGGCAGGAGTCCCATCCCCGCGACCCGATCAGGGGACATTCTTCAGGAGGAGGGGAGTTGCGCACAGCACTCCGGGCCGCCGTGGCGGCCTCTCTCGGCATGGCGATCGCCGCCGTGCCCGCGTCAGCGTCCGCGGCCGGCAGCGGGCTGAACGCGTATCGCGTCAAGGCCGACGCCGGCGCCCTGCAGGAGCTCGCCCGCCAGGGCTACGACGTGTCCGAGGGCCGCGCGGGCCGGACGGTCGAGATCGCCGCGACCTCCGGCCAGGCCGCGAAGCTGCAGCGCCTCGGGCTCGCGCCGCGCCGCGCGCGGACCGCCACCGCCCGCACCGCGGGCGTGCGCCCCGACGGCTCCTACGACGTCTACCGGCCCTACTGGGACAAGACGTACGTCGGCACCGACGCGAGCGGCAACCCGCGCCAGACGCTCTACGAGGAGCTGCAGAGCGTGGCGGCCGCGCATCCCGGCCTGGTCAAGGTCGTGGAGATCGGCAAGTCGCTGCGCGGGGTGCCGATCCTGGCGCTCAAGGTCACGCGCAACGCGCGCACGGTCCGCGACGGACGCCGGCCCTCGGTCCTGTACTCGTCCAACCAGCACGCGCGCGAGTGGATCACGCCGGAGATGACCCGCCGGCTCCTGCACTACGTGCTCGACCAGTACGGCAAGCCGGACGAGACCGGCCGCCGCATCACCCAGGTCGTCGACACGACCGAGCTGTGGTTCGTGGTCTCGGCCAACCCCGACGGCTACGACTTCACCTTCACGCCCGGCAACCGCCTGTGGCGCAAGAACCTGCGCGACGTCGACGGCGACGGGCAGATCACGAGCGGCGACGGCGTCGACCTCAACCGCAACTTCGCGACGAACTGGAACTACGACGACGAGGGCTCCTCGACGGATCCGGCGAGCGAGACCTACCGCGGCGCCGGCCCGTCGTCCGAGCCCGAGACGCGGGCGATGGACGGCCTGCTGCGGCGCATCCGCTTCACCTTCCAGGTCAACTACCACTCGGCCGCCGAGCTGCTGCTGTACCCGTTCGGCTTCCAGGTCGAGACCTACACGGCCGACGACCCGATCTATGAGGCGCTGTCGGGGACGGACGACAAGCCGGCGATCGCGGGCAACGCGCCCGGCGCGCCGCACCCGTACGACCCGGACGTCTCGGCCGAGCTCTACACCACCAACGGCGAGACGACCGATCACGCGCACACCAAGTACGACACGCTGGCCTGGACGCCGGAGATGGACGTCGCCGATCCCGCCCGGGGCGGCGGCCAGAGCGTGTTCGAGTTCCAGGACTCCGAGGCCGACCTGCAGGCCGCGTTCGAGAAGAACATCCCGTTCGCGCTCGACGTGGCGGAGTCGGCCAAGGACCCGGCGAACCCGGTCTCCCACCTGGGCAACGAGGTGCCCGACTTCGAGATCAAGCCGTTCAAGGTCTCCTACGGCGATCCGCAGCCGGTCGAGGCGGACGTCAAGCGCTCCCTGGGCGCGGTGCGCGTGCACTGGAGCGTCAACGGCGGCAAGGCCCGCAGCGCGCCCGCGGGCGAGTACCGGGGCGGCGAGCGCTACGGCGGCCCCGGCGACGTGTACTTCCACCGCGTGCGCGGCAACGTCCGCGGCACGAAGCCCGGCGACCGCGTGCGGGTGTGGTTCCAGGCCGGCCGGCGCGGCACGCGCTCGTCGTCCTTCACCTACACCGCGCGCAGCGAGAGCCGGGCGCCCGTCCTGGTCCTCTCCGCCGAGGACTACTCGGGGCTGCAGCCGAACACGGCGCCTGGCACCGGCCCGAACCACCTGCGCTCCTACGAGGACGCGCTGCGGGCAGCCGGCATCCGCTACGACGTCTACGACGTCGACGCCGAGGAGCGCACGGCTCCGGACCCGCTCGGCGTGCTCGGCCACTACCGGGCGGTGCTCTGGTACACGGGCGACGACCTGTTCGTCCGCGAGCCGGGGATGGGCGCCGGGACCGGCACCTCGAAGCTGGCCGACGACGAGATCATCGCCGTGCGCGACTACCTCAACGACGGCGGCAAGCTGCTCTACACCGGCCAGAACGCGGCGTTCGGGCAGCTGTCGGGCTTCGCCTACAACCCTGCCGGTCAGCCGCCGTACTGCGCGCCGGGCGGCGAGGTGCCCAACTGCGTCCCGCTCTCCAACGACTTCCTCCAGTACTACCTGGGGGCCTACCTGCACATCGATGCGGCGGCCACCAAGGAGGAGGCGTCGGCGCTGCCGATCCGGTCCGCCGGCGGCGCGTTCGGGACCGCCCCGATCGCGCTCAACGGCGCCGACAGCGCGGACAACCAGTCCCACGTCTACTCGATGGTGACCACGTCGAGCATCCTGCCGGCGGCGACCTACCCGCTGTTCGCGTCCGAGCCGGCCGCGCGGTTCGACCGCCCGCCGGCGTTCGACCCGCCCACGGGCTCGTCGTACATGGTCGCGAAGTCGCGCGACAACTCCTACCAGCGGCTGCGCAAGACCATCGACCTGACCGGCGCCACCAGCGCGGACCTCTCGTTCAAGGTCTCCTACGACACCGAGGAGGCCTACGACTACGTGATCGTCGAGGCCCACACGGTCGGCCAGGACGACTGGACCACGCTGCCCGACGCCAACGGGAACACGTCCGCGGACGTCGGCGAGTCCTGTGACATCAACTGGGACACGCTGCACCCGTTCCTCGCGCACTACCAGACCAACGTCAACAAGAGCACCGACCCGGCCCAGAAGGACTGCACGGCCACCGGGACGACCGGCGCCTGGAACGGCGCCACCGGGAACTCCGGCGGCTTCCAGGACTGGAAGATCGACCTGAGCGCGTACCACGGCCGGCAGGTCGAGGTCTCGATCTCCTACGTGCAGGACTTCGGGACCGCCGGGCTGGGCGTGTTCGTCGACGACGCGGTCGTCACCAAGGACGGCCAGGCCGCCGATCAGACGTCCTTCGAGGACGGGCTCGGCGGCTGGCAGGCCGGCCCCGCCCCGGCGGGCTCGGCCGACGAGGTCCAGTGGGCGCAGTCGGGCTCGGTCGGCTACCTCGAGGGTCCGGCGGTGGCCACCGACGACACCGTCTACTACGGCTTCGGGCTGGAGGGCGCGCGCACGGCCGCCCGCCGCGCGGAGCTCGTGGGCGACGCGATGCGCTACCTCGGCGTCCGCGGCGGGCGGGCCGCGCGGCGCCGGTAGCGAACGAAAGAGTGTGGGCCGCCCCGGCCTGCGGGGCGGGGCGGCCTGCGCGAGCTAGTCGCGGCGGCGGCGGGCGGCGCGCCGCTGGAAGCGCTCCACGCGACCGCCGGTGTCGACCAGCTTCTGCCGGCCCGTGTAGAACGGGTGGCAGTTCGAGCAGATCTCCACGTGGAGCTCGGGCTTCGTCGAGCGCGTCGTGAACTCGTTGCCGCAGGTGCAGCGGACGTGGGCCTCGACGTACTCCGGGTGGATGTCGGTCTTCATGGAATCCAGTTTAGATGGGCGTACCAGGCCCGGCGGGTGGGGTGCGTCACTCAGCCGGAGGCCACGGCCGGGCACGGGACCATGCGCGTGTTGTCGTCCTCGTCGCGCTCGTCCACGCGCGACGCCGGGTCGAGGATCAGCTCGACCTCGGAGCCCGCCTGGCAGCGGGGCCCGGTGACGGTCACGGTCCGCGCCTCGCCGGCCGCGAGCGCCGGCACGGCGCCCTCGAGCAGCGTGCTGCCGAAGCCGAGCGTGAGGGCGGTCGCCTCCGCGGGGCCGCGGCCGGCGTTGCGGACCTCCACGGCGTAGCGCGCCGCGCTCGCCCCGGCGGCCTGCGCGGTGACCGCGCCGGTGCGCAGGTCCGGCCGCACGTCGGGCTGCTTGCAGGACGGCGAGACGACCGCGGTCCTGGCGACGACGGTCCCGCGCGCGTCGCGCCAGCGGAAGCGGACCTTCGCGCGGTAGCTCGCCGGGGCGAGGAGGTCCTGCACGCGCTTGGAGTACGTCCAGCGGGTCACCCCGGAGTCCGCCGAGTACCAGACGCCGAACCCGGGCGCCGGCACCGTGCGCCAGCGCGGCGCGTCCGGCGTCGAGACCTGAAGCGTGAAGCGCATCTGCAGCCGCTGACCGGGCCGCTGCGCGCGCACGCGCCCCTCGAAGGCCGCCGCGCGGTCGGCATCGGCCGGCCCCGTCTCGCACGCCAGCAGCCGGACCCCCGCGCCGGCCCGCGCGTTGCCGGCGGACGTGCCGGCCGCGGCGCTCGCCGGCGCGACGAGCGCGGCGGCGAGGAGCACGGCGGTGAAAATGGTGTGACGCATGGGGCAACGCGTGAACACCGCCGTCACACAGGAGTTTCGCGGGAGGGTCCGGGGGCTGACGCGGGCGCCGGCCGCGGCCCGTCGGGAGCGCCCGTCAGTATGCGCGCCATGAGGCGCGCGCGCTCGCGCCGGGTCGTGGGGGCCGTGCTCGTCGCCCTGGTCGTCGCGGGCGGTGCGCTGCGGCTCGCGGCGAGCTCCGACCCGGGCCACCGGCTCTTCCCCGACGAGCAGTCCTATGGCCGGCTGGCGACCGGCCTCGCCGAGCGCGGCGACTACGGCGACCCCCGGCTCGGGGACCGCACGCGCTGGGCGCCGGGCGCCCCGGTGGCCTTCGCGGCGGCCGAGCGGCTGCTACCCGCGGGACGGGCCTCGCAGCCGCACGAGGTGCCCGCCGCGCGAACGGCGCAGGCGCTGATCGGCACGCTCATGATCCCCGCGGCGTTCGGCCTCGCCGCGCTGATCGCGGGCCCCGGGGCGGGGCTCGCGGCCGCGGCGGCGATCGCCCTCTTCCCCCCGCTCATCACGGTCTCGCGCTACCAGATCTCCGAGCCGCTGGCGGCGCTGCTCGTCCTGCTGGGGATGCTGGCGCTGGCGAAGGCATGCGCGCGTGGAGCAGCGCGGGCAGGCTGGGCCGCGGCGGCGGGCGCGCTGCTCGGCCTGGCCGTGCTCACCCGCGCCGACCTCCTCTTGCCGGTCCTGGTCGCGGGCCCGGCGCTGTGGCTCGTGACGCGCCGCACCGCCGGCGTGCGCCCGGCCGCCGCTCTCACGGCCGGCGTGCTGGTGGTGATCCTGCCGTGGGTCGCGTTCGCGTCGGTCAACCGCGGGCGGCTCGTGCCGGTCAGCGGCGGCGGGCCCGGCACGCTGTTCATGGGCACCTACCTGCCCGGCGAGGGAACGGTGGTCGGCTTCAAGCGCGGGCTGGCCGGCGAGGCGCGCGCGCACGCCCCCGACCTCCGCGACGTCGACCCGCTGCGCATGCCGGCGGGCCGCGTGCTCGACGCCGTCGCCGCCCGCCGCCCCGCCGAGCCTCGCGACGCCGCGCTGATGGCCGAGGCGCTGGCCAACGTGCGGCGCTACGCGCTCGGCGACCCGCCGGGCTACGCGGGGATGACGCTGCGCAAGGTGGAGCGGCTGTGGTCGCGGCCGTTCCAGACCCCGCAGCCGGCGCTGATCGCGATCCACCTCGCGCTGCTCGCCGCGGGCCTCGCGGGGCTCGTGCTCGGCGTGCTGCGGCGCGAGCCGGTCGCCGTCGTGCTCGCCGCGATCGTCGCGCTCTCGACGCTCGACAACATGGTCCTGGTCCCCGAGCCGCGTCACAACATGCCGCTCTTCGCAGCGCTCGTGGCGGTCGGCGCCGCGGGGCTCGCGGCGCGCCTGCGCAGGGGCGGCGGCGATCCGGTGGCGGAAGACAGCGGGGCGCCGGCCGTCCCGGCCGGCGCCCCGCAGGGGTGACGGGCGGGGGGCCTATTCCTCGGACTCCCGTCCCTTAGGACTCCCGGTTCTCGCCCGCGGGCGACTCCTGCCGGTCCTCGCTCCGCGACTCGCCCTGCTTCGGCGCCTTGCGCACGACGCGCTCGCACGAGCCGTTCGGGTTGGCGGCCGTCGCGTCGGTGATCACGTCGGCGGTGTCGAGCAGCGCGTTGTCGTTGCCCGGGCCGCAGGTGATCAGGTCGGCCTCGCCGTCGCGCGTGCGGAACGTGTCGTCGCCCGCGCCGCCGTCGAGGGCGTCGCCGGCCGTGTCGACCGCGCCGCCGGGGCCCGGCTGGACGTCGGCGCGCGCGAGCGCCCACAGCGTGTCGTTGCCGTCGCCGCCCGAGGACGTGTCGCGCCCGCGGTTGGCGTAGACGACGTCGTCGCCGGCGCCGCCGTCCTGGCCGTCGTCGCCGGGGCCGCCGGCCATCACGTCGCGGCCGCGCTCGCCGAAGCTCGTGTCGTTGCCGGCGCCGCCGTAGACGCGGTCGCGGGCGTCGCCGCCGCGCAGCGTGTCGTCGCCCGCCGCGCCGTAGAGGCGGTCGAACGACGTCCGGTCGCCGGTGTCGTTGGCGTCGCCGCTGATCGAGTCGTTGCCGCGGCCGCCGTAGAGGCGGTCGTCGCCCTGGACGCCGAAGATGGCGTCGTTGGCGGCGCCGCCGAAGACGCGGTCGTCGCCGAGACCGCCGATGAGGCGGTCGTCGGCGCCCCGTCCACGGATGCGGTCGTTGCCGCCGTTGCCGTCGATCATGTCGGCGGCCTGCGTCCCGCGGAGCCGCTCGGAGCCCGGCCCTCCCTGGATGGTCGCCGCCACGGCCGTCGCGGGCAGCGCGACCAGCGCGGCGGACGCGGCCACAGTGGCCATTCGCGTTCGTGCGGTGAAGATGGGCATCGAGTGCTCCTCCCGTCGGTGGTGGTGCCGTCGAAGCCCTGTATGACCCTTTCCGGGTGCAGTGGTGCCGTGGTCTCACGCACCTCTCACGGGAAATGAGGATTTCGTGAGAGATCCCGGCACCGGACCGGCCGCCGCGACCGCTCGGGTCAACCTGTAACCATGCCCCGGTTCCTCGCCTTCGCCGCCGTCCTGCTGCTGATGCTGTCGCTCGTCCCGGTCGCCTCCGCCGTCACCCGCCAGGGGACGTCCGGAGCCGACACCCTCATCGGCACGCGGGGCGCCGACCGCCTCAACGGCCGGGGCGGCGCGGACACGCTGCGGGGCCGCGGCGGGAACGACATCCTCGCGGGCGGCGCGGGGCGCGACCGGCTCATCGGGGGCCGGGGCGCCGACACGCTGCTCGGCGGCTCGGGCGGCGACCGGATCAGCGCGGCGAGCCGCGGTGACGCCACCGACGTCGTCATCGGCGGCGACGACAGCGACGTGATCAACACCCGCGACGGCTCGCCGGACCGGATCACCTGCGGGGGCGGGCGCGACCGCGTCCGCGCCGACCGTGGCGACAGCATCGAGGGCGGCTGCGAGGTCGTCCGGCGTGGCTGACCCCGCGCCGGCGGCGCGGCCGGTCGTGCTCCTGGTCGACGACGACGCGGCGATCCGCCGCACGGTCGCGTCCGGGCTCGAGCTGGAGGGGTTCGCGGTGGTCTGCGCGTCCGGCGGCCGCCCCGCGCTGGCGGCGATCGAGTCCGTGCAGCCGGCGGTGATGCTGCTGGACCTCACGATGCCCGACCTCGACGGGCTCGAGGTCCTGCGCCGGATGCGCGACCGCGGCGACGACCTCCCGGTCTGCGTCCTCTCCGCGCGGGAGCGGGTCGCCGACCGCGTCCTCGGCCTCGAGATGGGCGCCGACGACTACGTGGTCAAGCCGTTCTCGGTCGAGGAGGTCGCCGCCCGCCTGCACGCGCTGCTGCGCCGCCGCCCGCCCACCCAGGCCGAGCGCGTCGCCGCCGGCGACCTCGAGCTCGACCCCGCGAGCGTCACCGCTCGGCGCGCCGGGCGCGACCTCGCCCTCACCCGCCGCGAGTTCGAGCTCCTGCACCTCTTCCTCCGCCACCCCGGCGAGGTCCTCGAGCGCCGCCGGCTGCACGAGGAGATCTGGGGCTACGACTTCGACCCCGGCACGAACGTGACCGACGTCTTCGTCGGCTACCTGCGCCGCAAGCTCGAGGCGGCGGGCGAGCCGCGCGTCCTGCACACCGTGCGCGGGATCGGCTTCGTGCTGCGACCCTGACGGGGTGCGCACCCTTCGCGGACGCCTGACGCTCGGGGTCATCGCCGTCCTGGCGGTGGTCCTCGTCGCCGCCGGGGTCCTCGTCGCGCGCGACGTGGAGCGGGGCGAGCGCAGCGACCTCGACGACCGCCTGAGCCGCACCGCCGAGCTCTCCCAGGCGACCGCGATCGCGGCCGTCGAGCGCGAGCTGCCCGACGTCGACCGCCGCCTCGACGCCGTCCTGCGGGCCACCGACAGCTCCCTGCGCCTCACGATCGGCGAGGCCGTGCTGCTCGACTCCGGCGACCCGTTCCCCCTCCCCCTGCGCGCTGGGCTGGGGTTCCGGACGGTCACGGTGCGCGGCCGGCGCTACCGCATCTACACGACCAACCTCGGCAGCCAGGACCTCGGCGGGCTCGTCCGCCTCCAGGTGGCGAGCAGCCTGGCGAACCTCGAGGAGCGCCAGGACGCCCTGCGGCGCCGGCTCGCGGCCCTGGGGGCGCTCATGCTGCTCGTCGCCGGCGCGGGCGTCTGGCTCGCGGCCGACCTCGTGCTCCGCCCGCTGCGCCGGCTGCGGCGGGTGACGACGAGCATCGCCGGCGAGGGCGACCTCGCGCGGCGGGTGCCGGCGCGGGGCGCCGCCGAGCTGCGCGAGCTGGCCGACAGCTTCAACGCGATGCTGGTCCGCCTGGCCCGCTCGGCCGGCGAGCGCAACCGCGCGCTGGCGGCCTCCACGCGCTTCGCCGCCGACGCCGGGCACGAGCTGCGCACGCCGCTGACGAGCGTCCAGGCGACGCTGTCGGCGATCGCCCGCCACCCCGACATGGACCCGCGCCGGCGCGGCGAGCTCGCCGACGACGCGCTGACCGAGCAGCGCCGGCTCGTGCACCTGCTCGACGGGCTGCAGGCGCTCGCGCGCGGCGACGTCGCGCCCACCGAGACCGCGCCGGTCGACCTCGCGGAGCTCGTCGAGTCGAGCGTCGACGCCGCCTCCATGCGCCGGCCCGGCGTCCGCCTCACGAGCGTGGGGACGGACGCCCCGGCCGTGGTCGTGGGCTGGGAGGCGGGGCTGCGGATGCTCGTCGACAACCTGGTGGAGAACGCGGTGGTCCACGGGCGCCCCGGCGGCGAGGTCCGCGTCACGCTCGAGGCGCCGGGCCGCGACCGCGGGCCCTCGCTCGAGGTCGACGACGACGGACCGGGGATCCCGCCCGCGGAGCGCGTGCGCGTGTTCGAGCCGTTCGCGCGGCTCGACGGCACGGACCGGCCGGGCTCGGGGCTCGGCCTCGCGCTCGTGGCCCAGCAGGCGACGCTCCACGGCGCCGAGGTGACGGTCGGGTCCTCGGACCTCGGCGGGGCGCGCTTCAGCGTCCGCTTCCCCCGCCAGGAGGCGCCCGCCGAGCTGCCGGCGCCCGCCGCGGGCGAGCCCGGCGCGCGGGTCAGGTGACGCGGTAGAGCGGGCCGTCGCCGCCCTCGGGCGGGGTCAGGCGCCCGCCCTTGGCCGTGATCGCCCCGCACTGGATGCAGTTGGAGGGGTTGACGACGATGTCGACGAAGCCCTCCTGCGGCGCGTCCTCGGGGATCTCGTAGACGCCGGCCGGGCACATCCACTGCCACGCCTCGGCCACCTCGCGCGGCACCCGCCGCTGGATGCGGATGTGGCTCGGGGCGTCGTCGCGCGTCGCGTTGCCGGTCATGAACACGCCCGAGAGCTTGTCGAACGTGTACTTGCCGTCGGGCTGCGGATAGCGCTCTTGGCGATCGGTCATCAGCAGCGGCTGCTCCGCGTCGCGATGGGTCGGCCAGTGCCCGCCCGGGAAGCGCCCGCGGGTGGCCACCATCGCGTTGACGAGCGCGCCGCCGACGAAGAACCCCTTGGCGAACGGCTGCTTCATGTTGCGCGTCCGGTAGAGGTCCTTGCCGATCACCGACTCGTGCACCGCGGCGTCGTAGGCGTCGAGGTCGTTCCGCCCCGCCTTGAGCGCCTGCACGATGTGCTCGGCGGCGAGGATCCCCGAGTGCATGCCGTAGTGGATGCCCTTGAGCTCGGAGACGTTGACCATGCCGCCGGCGTCGCCGCAGATCGCGAGGCCGGGCGCGGCGAGCCGCGGCATCGCCCAGTAGCCGCCCTCGGGGATCGCCTTCGCGCCCCACGCCACGCGCTTGCCGCCCTCGAGGATCGCGCGGATCCGCGGATGGCCCTTGAACTCCTGCAGGACGTCGTGGACCGAGAGCCGCGCGTCGGCGTGGTCGAGACCGACGACGAAGCCGATCGAGACGCGGTCTTCGCCCATGGGGTAGATCCAGGAGCCGCCGAACTCCTTGTAGCGCGCGCCCGTCCGCAGCGGCCAGCCGAGCGTGTGGATCACCTTCGTCAGCGGCCGGGGGACCTCCCAGACCTCCTTGACGCCGAGCGCCCACACCTGCGGGTCGCCGGTGCGCGAGCGCAGCCCGAGGTCCTTGATCGCCGCCCCCGTGAGGTGGCCCCACACGCCCTCGGCGAGCACGGTGTACTGCGCCGCGACGTCGGCGCCGGGCTCGAAGTTCGACTTCTCGCCCCCGTCCTTGTCGCGCCCCTTGTCCCCCGTGCGGATCCCGCGCACGACGCCGTCGGAGACCAGCAGCTTCTGCGCCGCGGTCTCCGTGAGCAGGTAGGCGCCCGCCTCCTCGGCCCGCTCGGCCATGAAGCGCGTGAGCTCGGCCACCGAGACGATGTGGTTGCCGTGGTTCTTGAACGGCGGCGGCGTGGGGATGCGCAGCGACCGCTTGCCGTTGAGCATCAGGTAGACGGCCTCGCCGGGGACCTTCCCGTAGGTCGGCCAGTCGGCCTCGTCGAGGTCGGGCCACAGCTCGCGGAAGGCCGACGGGCGCATGATCGCCCCCGAGAGCCCGTTGGCGCCGCACACCTTCCCCTTCTCGATCACCGCGACCGGCACCTCGCCGAGCGACTCGAGCAGCTCGGGCTCCTGCTCGAGCAGCTGCATGAGCCGGTTGGCGCACGCGAGACCGGCCGTCCCGCCGCCGACGATCGCCACGCCGACCTCGATCCGCTCGTCCTCCGGATCGGTCGGCGGCCCGGTGAACTCGTCGGCGGGGTCGACCGGCGGCGGGTACTGGCTCGGCGCGACGCGGCCGTCGCCCGCCGCCATTCAGCCGCCTCGCTTGGCCTTCACGGCCTCGGTGAGCTTGGGCACGATCTTGTTGAGGTCGCCGACCACGCCGAGGTCGGAGAACTCGAAGATCGGGGCGTTGGCGTCCTTGTTGATCGCCACGATGTTCTCCGAGGCCTGCATCCCGACCTTGTGCTGGATCGCGCCCGAGATGCCGGCCGCGAGGTAGAGCTTCGGCGCGACGGTCTTGCCGGTCTGCCCGATCTGGGCCGCGTACGAGTACCAGCCGGCGTCGACCACCGCGCGCGTCGCCGCGACGGCGCCGCCGAGCGCCCCGGCCAGCTGCTCGAGCTGCTCGAAGCCCTCCGCGTTGCCGAGGCCGCGGCCGCCCGCCACGAGGATGTCGGCGTCCTCGATGTTGACGTCGGCGCCCCGCTGCTCGCCGCGCGTGACCATGCTCGCCTTCAGCGAGTGCGGCTGGTACTCGACCGCGACGTCCTCGACGGCGGCGTCGGCCCCGGAGGCCTCGGCCGCCGCCTCGAACGCGTTCAGGCGCCCGATGATCACGCCGACGTCCGAGCGGTAGTGGACGCTCGCGACCTGCGAGTCCTGGAGGATCGGGCGCTCGGCCACCAGCGCCCCGTCCTCGACGCGCACCGCGGTGACCTCCATGCACACGCCGGCGTCCAGGCGCGCGGCCAGCCCGGCGCCGATCTCGAAGCCGAGCAGGCCGCCGCCGAACAGCGCGTAGCGGTGGCCGTGCTCGCCGATGACCGTCGCCATCGCGTCGACCACCGGCTGCGCGAGGCCCTCGGGGCCCTCGGCGCGGAAGACCTTCGTGGCGCCGTGGGCGCCCAGCGACGCGCACAGCTCGTCGGGCAGCCCGGCCGTGTCGCCGACGACGATCGCGTGGCACTCGGTGCCGAGCTCGGAGGCGAGGCGCGCGCCCTCGGCGACGGCGCCGAGGGAGTTCTTGTTGAACTCTCCCTCGTAGTGGAGCGCGTAGACGAGGATCCCGCTCATGACAGAAGCTTCCTCTCGTCCAGCCACGCGACGATCCGCTCGACGGTCTCGCCCGTGTCCTCGTCCTCGATGATCTGCCCGGCCTCCTTGGCGGGCGGGGGCTTGAAGTCGATGCAGTGCGCGCGGGCGTTGTCGTAGCCGACGCGGTCGGGCTCGATGCCGACGTCGGCGACGGCGGCCGTCTCGAGCGGCTTCTTCTTGGCGCCCATGATGGCCTTCAGCGACGGGTAGCGCGGCTCGTTGATGGCGTCGCCGACCGAGATCACGGCCGGCAGCTCCACCAGCACCGTGTCGTAGCCGTACTCGGCCTGGCGCTCGCAGCGCAGCTTGCCGTCCTCGACGTCGATCTTGATCACCTGCGTCAGCGACGGCGCGCGCAGGTGGTCGGCCACGACGGCGCCGATCGTGTAGCACTCGCCGTCGTCGGACTGCTGGCCGAGCAGCACGAGGTCGGGCTGCTCGGACTCGAGCACGCGGGCGAGGGCGTAGCCCGTGCCGTTGACGTCGGAGCCCACGAGCGCCTCGTCCGAGAGGTGGCGGGAGCGGTCGGCGCCCAGCGAGACCGCCTTGTGCAGCGCCCGTACCGCCGACTCGGGACCCATGGTGACGGCGACCACCTCGTCGACCTGCAGCTCGCCGCCCTCCTTGAGCTGCATGGCCGCCTCGATGGCATGGGTGTCGAACGGGTTGAGGTTCTTCTCGCCGCTGCGGTCCAGGCGCCCCGTCGAGGGGTCGATGCGCTTCTCGACGGCGGCGTCCGGGACCTCTTTGACCAGGACGCAGATCTTCACTCTCGGGTGCCTCCTAAGTGGTACTCAAGCCGCGCGACTGGCCGCGCGGGGCTGCGCATCCTACGTCACGGCACCCTTGATGAAGTCGATGATGTCCTGCGTCGGCGCGCCGGGCGTGAAGACCTCCGAGACGCCGAGCTCCTTGAGCTCGGAGATGTCCTGGTTGGGGATCGTCCCGCCCACCGTCACCACCACGTCGTCGGCGTCCTGCTCGCGCAGCAGCTCGATCACGCGCGGTACGAGCGTCATATGCGCGCCCGAGAGGATCGACAGCCCGACGGCGTCGGCGTCCTCCTGCAGGACGGTCTCGACGATCTGCTCCGGCGTCTGGTGCAGGCCGGTGTAGATCACCTCCATGCCGGCGTCGCGCAGGGCGCGGGCGATGATCTTCGCCCCGCGGTCGTGCCCGTCCAGCCCGGGCTTGGCGACGACGACGCGGATCTTCTTGCCCTGTGGGGCGGCGGACACCGGCCGGAGCATAGTGCCGACCCGCGCCTCGACGCCGCCCCGCGGGCGGTATTGACGCTGACCGCCGGGCGCTCGACGGACATACGTCCGATGCGCGATGCGCCAACGCGGTCGATCCCATCGGGCGTGTACGACATCCCCCACATCCACGACGTCCTCAGCCGCACGCCGGAGCCCGGGCGCGGCGAGCTTCCGGTGCAGGACGCCTCCCGCGCGCTGCGCATCCTGTTCCTCGTCTCCGCCCACAACAGCCTGAGCCAGCGGGCGCACATCGCCCTCACCGAGCTCGGCCACGACGTGGAGGTCGCCGTCGTCGACTCCGGCGAGGCGATGGAGGCCGCGGTCGCACGGCACCGCCCGGAGCTGATCGTCTGCCCGATGCTCAAGAAGCTCATCCCGGCGTCCATCTACGACCACCACCGCTGCCTGGTCGTGCATCCCGGCCCGGTGGGCGACCGCGGGCCGTCCTCGCTCGACTGGGCGATCGAGCTGGGGATGCGCGAGTGGGGCGTGACCGTGCTCGAGGCCACCGGCGAGGTCGACGGCGGCGACATCTGGGGCACGGCCACCTTCCGCACGCGCGAGACCGGCAAGAGCAGCCTCTACCGCCACGAGGTCCGCCGCGCCGCCGTGAGCGCGCTGCTGGACGCCATGGCGGGCCTGGCCGACCCGGGCTTCGCGCCGCGCCGGCTCGACCACGCCGACCCGGGCGTGTGCGGCCGCCCCCGGCCGCTCATCGCCCAGGCGGCCCGCGCGATCGACTGGTCGTCGGACTCCACCGAGACCGTCGTGCGACGGATCCGCGCGGCCGAGGGCCACCCGGGCGTGCTCGACACCGTCGAGGGCGCCGAGTTCCACCTCTTCGGCGTGCACCGCGAGCGCGGCCTGCGCGGCCGGCCGGGCGAGATCATCGCCACCCGCCACGGCGCGATCTGCCGCGCCACGGTCGACGGCGCGGTGTGGATCACCCACCTCAAGCGCAGCGATGCGTCGGGCGCCAAGCTCCCGGCCACCCACGCGCTGGAGCTCGCCGGGCGCGCGCCCGACGCGCCCGAGGTCCGGGTGGACGTCCATGCCCCGATCCCCGAGGGCCACACGTGGCGTGAGATCTCCTACACCGAGGAGGCGGGCGTCGGCTACCTGCGCTTCGACTTCTACAACGGCGCCATGAGCACCGAGCAGTGCCGGCGCCTGCTCGAGGCCTACCGCTACGCGCGCGGCCGGCGCGCGACCAGGGTCATCGTGCTCGAGGGCGGCAGCGACTTCTTCTCCAACGGCATCCACCTCAACGTCATCGAGGCGGCGGCGGACCCGGGCGAGGAGTCCTGGTGGAACCTGCACGCGATCGACGACGTCGTGCGCGAGGTGATCGAGACCGACTCGCACGTCGTGATCTCGGCGCTGGCCGGCGACGCCGCCGCGGGCGGCGTGCCGTTCGCGATGGCCGCCGACCACGTGGTGGCCCGCGAGGACGTCGTCCTGAACCCCTACTACCAGCACATGGGCGGCCTCTACGGCTCCGAGTACTGGACCTACCTCATGCCGCGCCGGATCGGGGAGGAGCTCACCGCCGAGCTGACGTCGGCGCCGTTCCGGGCGATCGGCACCCGCCGCGCGGTCGAGATCGGGATGCTCGACGCGGCGTTCGGCGAGGACGCGGAGAGCTTCCGCGCCCAGGTGCGCGGCCTCGCCGAGCGCCTGGCGCGCCATGGCGACCACGCCCGGTGGCTCGAGGAGAAGCGTTGCCGCCGGGCACGCGACGAGCGGGTCAAGCCGCTCAGCGTCTACCGCACCGAGGAGCTCGCTCGCTCCTACGAGTGCTTCTTCGGGCCCGACCGCAGCTACCACGAGGCGCGCAGCCGCTTCGTCCACAAGCTCGGCGCCCCGTGCGCCGTGGCCCCGCCGGCGGAGGCCGCGATGACGCTCCTGCAGGCGGCCGTCGGCCGGCGCGCCGCGGTCGGGTCATGACCGACACGGACGGCGCGACCATCGATCGCCTGCGGGGCGAGCGCTGGGAGGCACACGCATCGGCCCCGGCCCGCGCGCTCGAGGCGCTGCGCCACCAGCTCCCCAAGGGCCAGATGCTGCCCGAGCACATCTGGCGCCGCCGCCACCGGACGATCGTCTGGCTGCTGTGGCTGCACGTGGTGGGGCTGACGGCGTTCGGCCTCTTCCAGGGCCAGTCGCTGCCCCACATGCTCCTCGAGGGCAGCGCGCTCGCGGCACTGGCGCTGGTCGCAAGCATGGAGCGGGCCGGCATGAAGCTGCGCGTGGCCGCCGCCTCCCTCGGGCTGATCACCGCGTCGGCGATGCTCGTGCACCTCTGGGGCGGGGTCATCGAGGCGCACTTCCACTTCTTCGTGATGATCGGGGTGCTGACCCTCTACCAGGACTGGATGCCGTTCCTGGTGGCGATCGGCTACGTGATCCTCCACCACGGCGTCGCCGGGGCGATCGCGCCCGAGTCGGTCTACAACCACGCGACCGCGATCGCGCATCCGTGGCGGTGGGCGCTCATCCACGGCGGGTTCGTGCTCGCGGCCAGCGCGGCGCACATCGTCGCGTGGCGGACGAACGAGAACCAGCTCCTGCGCGACCCGCTCACGGGCCTGCCGAGCCGGCTGCTGTTCAACAACCGCCTGACCGGCGCGCTCGAGCGCCTGCAGCGGCGGGGCGGCCGGTACGTGGCGGTCCTGTTCCTCGACCTCGACCGCTTCAAGGTCATCAACGACAGCCTCGGTCACCCCGCGGGCGACAAGCTGATCGTCGCGGTGGCCGAGCGCCTGCGGCACTCGCTCCGGCGGCACGAGGTCGTCGCCCGCTTCGGCGGCGACGAGTTCGCGATCCTCTGCGAGGACATCGTCGACGAGCAGGACGCGGTGGCCGTCGCCGAGCGGGTCCTGCGGACCTTCAGCCTGCCCTTCCACCTCTCGCACGGCGAGACCATGTCCTCGGCGAGCCTGGGCATCGCGCTCTCCTGCGATCCCGATCAGGACGTCGAGGACCTCATCCGCGACGCCGACGCCGCGATGTACCGCGCGAAGGAGGCGGGCGGCGGGCGGCTGATGCTCTTCGACGAGGTCACGCGGCAGCGCGCGCTCACGCGCCTGCACACCGAGCGCGCCCTGCGCCTCGCGATCGAGCGGGAGGAGTTCCGCGTGCACTTCCAGCCCGAGGTCTCGGTCGAGGGCGGAGCCATCGTCGGGCTGGAGGCCCTGGTTCGCTGGGAGCACCCCGAGCGTGGCCTGCTGGCGCCCGACGAGTTCATCGCGCTCGCCGAGGAGACCGGGCTGATCGTCCCGATCGGGACGTGGGTCCTGCAGGAGTCGTGCCGGCTCGCGCAGCGCTGGCAGGCCGGGCGCCCGGCCGGCGAGCCGCTGGTGGTCCGCGTCAACGTGTCCGCCCGCCAGCTGGCCCACGGCGACCTGATCCCGATCGTGGCCGACGTGCTCGAGCGCACCGGGATGGAGCCCTCGCATCTGTGCCTGGAGGTCACCGAGAGCGTGCTGGTCGAGGACCCGGCCGCCTCCGCCAAGACGTTCGCCGCGCTCAAGCGCCTCGGCGTGAAGATCGCCGTCGACGACTTCGGCACCGGCTACGCGTCGCTCGACTACCTGCGCCGCTTCCCGCTCGACTGCGTCAAGATCGACCGCTCGTTCGTCCGCGGCATCCCGCACTCGGCCGAGGACGTGGCGATCGTCGGCGCGGTCGTCGAGCTCGGGCACGCGCTCGGCCTGTCGGTCACCGCCGAGGGCGTCGAGACCTCCGAGCAGCTCGGCAACCTGCTGACCACCGGGTGCGACAGCGCGCAGGGCTTCCTCTTCAGCCGCCCCGTGGACCCGGCCGCCGTCGAGCGTCTGCTGTCGGAGCGGGAGCCCGGCGGAAGGGCTCAGAACATCGGGGTCTCGGTGTAGGTCCCGAAGACCTCCTGCAGGCTCTCGATGATCTCGCCCTCGGTCGCGTGCGCGCGGGCGCAGTCGAGCAGCAGCGGCATGAGGTTGTGCCGCTCGTCGGCCGCCGCCTCCTTCAGCGCCGCGAGCGTGCGCTCGGTCGCCGCGCTGTCGCGACGCCCGCGGACCTCGCGGGTGCGGTCGATCTGCTTGCGCTCGAGCGCGGGGTCGACGCGCAGGAGCTCGAGCGGCTCGCCCTCGCCCTCGAGGTAGTCGTTGACGCCGACCACGATGCGCTCGCGGGACTCGACCTCGGTCTGCAGCCGGTAGGCGGCGTCGGCGATCTCCCGCTGCGGGTAGCCGCGCTTGACCGCCTCGACCATGCCGCCGAGCTCGTCGATCTTGGCGAAGAAGTCGTACGCGCGGGCCTCGAGCTCGTCGGTCATCGCCTCGACGAAGTAGGACCCGCCGAGGGGGTCGATGGTGTTGGTCACGCCCGTCTCGTGGGCGATGATCTGCTGCGTGCGCAGCGCGATCCGCACCGCCTGCTCGGTCGGCAGCGCGAGCGCCTCGTCGTAGGAGTTGGTGTGCAGCGACTGGGTGCCGCCGAGGACGCCGGCGAGCGCCTCGATCGCGGTGCGCACGATGTTGTTGAGCGGCTGCTGGGCGGTCAGGGAGACGCCCGCCGTCTGCGTGTGGAAGCGCATCCGCCAGGACTCCGGCCGCCGCGCGCCGAACGTCTCGCGCAGCTCGCGCGCCCAGATGCGGCGCGCCGCGCGGTACTTGGCGATCTCCTCGAAGAAGTCGACGTGGGCGTTGAAGAAGAAGCTCAGGCGCGGCGCGAAGCCGTCGACGTCGAGCCCGCGGGCGACCTGCTGCTCGACGTAGGTGAGGCCGTCCTTGAGCGTGAAGGCGAGCTCCTGGGCGGCCGTCGAGCCCGCCTCGCGGATGTGGTAGCCGGAGATCGAGACCGGGTGCCAGCGCGGCATGTGGCGCGTGGACCACTCCATCATGTCGCCGAGCAGGCGCATCGCCGGGTCGACCGGGAAGCACCACTCCTTCTGGGCGATGTACTCCTTGAGGATGTCGGCCTGCACGGTGCCCGCCAGGCGGTCGGCGGGGACCCCGGCCTCCTCCGCCGCGACGACGTAGAAGGCCATCATGATCGCGGCGGGCGCGTTGATGGTCATCGACACGCTGACGCGGCCGAGGTCGATGCCGCCGAACAGCGTCTGCATGTCGTCGAGCGAGTCGATCGCGACGCCCTCGCGGCCGACCTCGCCCAGCGACCGCGGGTGGTCGGAGTCGTGGCCCATCAGCGACGGCATGTCGAAGGCGGTCGAGAGCCCGGTCTGCCCGTGGTCGAGCAGGTAGCGGAAGCGCTCGTTGGTCTCCTCCGCCGTGCCGAAGCCCGCGAACTGGCGCATCGTCCACAGCCGGCCGCGGTACATGCTCGGGTACACGCCGCGGGTGAACGGATACTCGCCCGGCAGCCCGATCGCGGCGGCGGTGTCGGCCGGCAGGTCGTCCTCGCTGTAGAGCGGGCGGACGGTCTCGCCCGACAGCGTGGTGAACGACGCCTTGCGTTGCGGCGTCCCGTCGAAGCGCTCGGCGTACCAGCGCTCCGCGTCGGTGACCTGCCCGCGCTCGCGCGGCTCTGCGGCCATGGGGCGATTGTAAGCGGGCGGCGGCCGCGCCTTCACCGGTCGGTCCGGCGGGAACGGCTCGGCTCAGCCGCGGGCGGCCTCGCCCAGCAGCGCCCGCGCGATCACCAGGCGCTGGATCTCGCTCGTGCCCTCGTAGATCTCGGTGACCTTGGCGTCGCGGTAGTAGCGCTCGGCGGGGAACTCCTTCGTGTAGCCGTAGCCGCCGAGGATCTGGATCGCCTCGCCGGTCTGCCGCCGCGCCACGCCGGAGGCGAAGAGCTTCGCCTGCGCGCCCTCGACCGTGTGCGGCCGGCCGGCCTGCTTGAGGCGCGCGGCGCGCCAGGTGAGCGCGCGCGCCGCCTCGATCTCCGTCTGCATCTCGGCCAGCTTGTGCTGGATCGCGCCCAGGCGGGCGATCGGCCCGCCGAACGCGGAGCGCTCGCGCGCATAGCCGGCGGCGAGGTCGAGCGCCGCCTGCGCGATGCCGACCGCCTGCGCGGCGATCCCGATCCGCCCGGTGTCGAGCGTCGTCAGCGCGATCCGCATCCCGGCGCCGGGCTCGCCGAGGCGCTCGGCGGGCGTCGACTCGAAGCGCAGGTCGGCCGTGGAGGAGGAGTTCAGCCCGAGCTTCTCCTCCTCGCGGGTGACGGCGAAGCCGTCGGCGTCCGAGCGGACGAGGTGGGCGTCGATGGGAGACCGCTCCGCTCCCCGCCTCCCACCTCCGCTCTCGGAATCCGGGGTGACCGCTCCGGCGGTCGGCGACGTGACCCGGCGGGCAAAGACGATGAACGTCGACGCGTGCGACCCGTTGGTGATCCACTGCTTGACGCCCGTGATGCGCTCGTCGCGGACGCTGCAGCGCAGGGCGCCGGCGTCGGAGCCGGCCTCGGGCTCGGTGAGCGCGAAGGCGGCGATCTCGCTGCCGGCGGCGAGCGCCGGCACGTAGCGCTCGATCTGGTCCTCGGAGCCGTGGGCGAGGATCGGCAGCGTGCCCGCGCTCGTATGCACCGCGACCGTCACGCCGACGCCGGCGTCGGCGCGGGAGAGCTCCTCGAGCACGAGCACGTAGGAGAGGAAGTCGGCGCCGGCGCCGCCGTGGCCGGCCGGCACGCACACGCCCATCAGCCCGAGCTCGCCGAGCTCCGCGAAGAGCTCGCGGGGAAAGCGGTGCTCGCGGTCCCACTCCGGCGCAAGCGGCGCGATCCGCTCGTCGGCGAAGCGCCGCGCGAGCTCGCGGATCTCCCGCTGCTCGTCGTCGAGCTCGTGGACGCTCATGGGCGCTCCCGCGCCGAGCGGCGGCTGAGCGCGACCGAGCCGAGGCCGCCGAGCGCGGCCGCGGCGACGGCGGCGCCGCCGAGCCGCAGGCGCAGCGCGAGGCGGTCGAAGCGCAGGATCTCCCAGCCCTCCTCGCGCGCCACGCGCGCGAGCGTCGCGTCCGGGTTGACCGCCACCGGGTGCCCGACGAGGCGCAGCATCGGCAGGTCGGACTCCGAGTCCGAGTAGGCCCACGAGGCGGCGAGGTCGATGTGCTCGCGGGCGGCGAGCTCGCGGATCGCCTCCGCCTTGCCCTCGCGGTAGGTGAACGGGCCGCCCGGGCGACCGGTGTAGACGCCGTCGACCACCTCCGAGACGCTCCCGACCGCCCCGTCGAACGTGAGCACGATCGCCATCAGGTCGGCCATCTCCTGCGAGGCGGCGGTGCAGATGAAGATCGGGCGCCCGGCGTCCTGGTGGGCGTAGGCGAGCTCGAGCATCCGCGGGTACAGCCGCGGCAGGACGCCCGCGAGCACGTCGGGGGCGAGGCGCTGCAGGTCGCGGACGCGCACCCCGGCCAGCAGCTCGCCGACGCGGAGGCGCAGCGCGTCGGCGCCCGTGTCGGTCGAGCCGCGCAGGCGGAAGCGCAGGTTCTCGACCGCGTCGGCGGCGAGGCGGCGGCGCGAGACCAGCCCGGCCTGGTAGGCGGCGCGGCCGAACTGGAAGGCCGACGATCCGGCCATCAGCGTGCGGTCGAGGTCGAAGAAGGCGGCGCCCGGCTCGTCCGGGCGCCGCCGCGCGCCCTCGTAGGCGCCGTTCGCGTCCCGCGCGAGGATGTGCGGGCGGTCGGTCACGCGGAGAGTGCGCCCCGCGTGACCGCCACGTCCGCTCGGCGTCTAGACCTTGACGATGACGGCATCGCCCTGGCCGCCGCCCGAGCAGATCGCCGCGCAGCCGTAGCCACCGCCGCGGCGGCGCAGCTCATGGATCAGCGTGCCGAGGATGCGCGCGCCCGAGGCGCCGATCGGGTGCCCGATCGCGACGGCGCCGCCGTTGACGTTGACGCGGTCCTCGTCGATCCCGAGCACCCGGATCGAGTTCAGCGCGACCGAGGCGAACGCCTCGTTGATCTCCCACAGGTCGATGTCGCCCGGCTGCAGGCCGGCCTTGTCGAGCGCCTTCTTGGCGGCGTTGCCGGGCGTGCGGGCGAGGTAGGGGAAGTCGTCGGCGACCGCCGCCTGCGCGACGATCGATGCCAGCACCTCCTTGCCGTTCTTCTCGGCCCACTCCTCCGAGGCGAGCACGAGCGCGCCGGCGCCGTCGTTGACGCCCGGCGAGTTGCCGGCGGTGTGCGTGCCCTCCTTGCTGGCGAGCCCCGGGAGCTTGGCGAGCGACTCGAGGGTCGCATCGCGGCGCGGGGCCTCGTCGACCTCGACCGTGGTGTCGCCCTTCTTGCCCTTGACCGTGACCGAGACGATCTCCTCGGGCAGGCGGCCGTCGTCGGTGGCCTCGATCACGCGCTGGTGGGAGCGCAGCGCGAAGCGGTCGAGGTCCGCGCGGGTCATCTCGAGCTCGTCGCCGACCTCGGTCGCCTCGAGGAACATCTGCTTGCCGGTGAACGGGTTGGTGAGCCCGTCGTGGACCATCGCGTCGAGCGCCTTGGCGTCGCCCATGCGGAAGCCGAAACGGGCGTTCGGCAGCAGGTACGGCGCCTGGGACATCGACTCCATGCCGCCGGCCACGGCGACGTCGAGGTCGCCCGCGCGGATCGAGGCGTCGATCATGCCGGCGGCGCGGATGCCGGAGGCGCAGACCTTGTTGACGGTCTCCGAAGAGACCTCCTTGGGGATGCCGGCGTTGATCTGCGCCTGGCGCGAGGGGACCTGGCCGGCCCCGGCCTGGAGGACCTGGCCCATGACCACGTGCTCGACCTGCTCGGGCTCGACGTTCGCGCGCTCGAGCGCCGCCTCGATGGCGATCCCGCCCAGCTCGGTCGCCTGCAGGCTCGAGAGGCCGCCCCCGAGCTTGCCGACTGGGGTGCGAGCGGTACCGAGGATGACGGTGGTGGACATACGTGGCCTCCGGGTGTTCGAGGGGGAAGAAGAATCTAGCTGCGCGGGAGCCGAGGCCCCGGCGCGATCCGGCGATCGGTTGGCTAGGGTCCTGCTACCCATGGAGGCGCGATCCACCACAGAGGCCCCTGTCGCGACCGCCGCGGACACCGTCGCGGTCGGCGTGTTCGAGGGCGAGGACGTCGTCCACGACGTCGACGACGGGGCGCTTCAGGCGCTCGTCGACAGCGGCGAGGCCAAGCCCGCGCTGCGCAGGGTCGCCGTCACCCACGCGGCCGGTCGCCGCTGGCTGCTGGTCGGGCTGGGCGCGCGCGCCGAGCTGACCCCCGAGCGGGCGCGCGTCGCGGCCGCCGTCGCGCTCGGCCGCGCCCGCGAGCTGTCCACCCGCTCGCTGTGCTGGGAGCTGCCCCACCACATGTCCGGCGAGCAGGCGGCCGCCTTCGTCGAGGGCACGCTGCTGGCCGCCTACGAGTACCGCGCGTACAAGTCCTCCGCCGATGACGAGGACGGCGGACCGCCCGCCGAGCTGCTGCTCTCCGCCCACGACGACGTGAGCGGCCCGGTCCACCTCGGCACCGTCGCCGCCGAGGCCGCCAACGCCGCCCGCGACCTGCAGAACGCCCCCGCCAACGAGCTCACCCCCACCCGCCTGGCCGCGCGCGCCGAGGAGCTCGCCGCCGCGCACGCCAACCTGCGCGCCGACGTGCGCGACCGCGCCGGGATCGAGGCCGCCGGCATGGGCGCCTTCGCGGGCGTCGCCCGCGGCAGCCACGAGGAGCCGCGCCTGATCACGCTGCACTACGAGCCCCCGGGTGCCGGCGGTCCCGTGCTCGGCCTGGTCGGCAAGGCGGTGACCTTCGACTCCGGCGGGATCTCCATCAAGCCCGGGGCGAAGATGGCGGCGATGAAGTTCGACATGTCCGGCGGCGCGGCGGTGATCGAGGCCGTGGGCGCGATCGCGCGGCTCGAGCTGCCGGTGCGGATCGTCGCGGTCGTCGGCGCGACCGAGAACCTGCCCAGCGGCCACGCGCTCAAGCCCGGCGACATCCTGCGCGCCAGCACCGGGACGACGATCGAGGTGATCAACACCGACGCCGAGGGGCGGCTCGTGCTCGCGGACTGCCTCGCCCACGCGATCTCCGAGGGCGCCGAGCGGCTCGTCGACCTCGCGACGCTCACCGGCGCCATCATCAGCGCGCTGGGCTCCACCTACGCCGGGCTGATAGGCACCGACGACGAGTGGTGCGCCGAGGTGGCCGCCGCCGGCGAGCGCACCGGCGAGCTCCTCTGGCGCCTGCCGCTGCACCCCGAGTTCGCCGAGCTGATCAAGGGCCGCTACGCCGACATCGCCAACGCGGTGGAGAACCGCAAGGCGGGCTCGGTCACCGCCGCGGAGTTCCTCAAGCGCTTCGTCGGCGACGTGCCGTGGGCGCATCTGGACATCGCCGGCGTCTCCGACGACCTCGGCCGGCCGTACGCCGCCAAGGGCGGCTCGGGCTTCGGCGTGCGCCTGCTGATCGATCTGGCGCGGGCGCAGGCCGCGGCCTAGCCGCGTCACGGCAGCGTGACCGCGGACGAACTGCGGGCGCTGCGCACCGGCGCCCAGCGGCTGCACCGGCCGCGCGGCGCCACCGCCGCGGGCCTGGTCCGCCACCTCACCGGCGTCCAGGCCCAGGACCTGCCCTCGGCGGAGCTCGCGCTGCGCGCCCGCGGGACGGAGCCGACCGCCGCCTCGGTCCGCGCCGCGCGGCTGGACGAGCGCGCGATCGTGTGGACGTGGGCGATGCGCGGGACGCTGCACCTGCTCGCCGCCGAGGACGTCCGGTGGCTGCTCGAGCTCCTCGCGCCCGCCCGGATCCGCGGCGCGCGCGGGCGCCTCGCCCAGCTCGGCCACGAGGGCGACACGCCCGAGCGCGCCGTCGCCGCGATCGAGGCGCTGCTGTCCGCGGAGGGCCCGCTCACCCGCGCCGAGCTGGCGGAGCGGCTCGCGGCGCGCGGCTTCCGGACCGAGGGGCAGGCGACCGTCCACCTCCTGTGGTTCGCGGCGATGCGCGGCGTGGTCTGCCACGGGCCGGAGCGCGACGGCGCGCCGGCCTTCGTGCTCCTGCGCGACTGGGTGCCCGAGGCGCCCGCGCCTCGCGACCGCGATACGGCGCTCGCCGAGCTGGCGCGGCGCCACCTCGCCGCCCACGCGCCGGCGGAGCCGCGCGACCTCGCCGCCTTCGCCGGCGTGACGGTGACCGAGGCGCGCGCGGCGTTCAAGGCGCTGGCCGGCGAGCTGGACGAGATGGAGGGACCGGAAGGCCCGCTGTGGGCGCTGCGCGCCGCCCCGCCGCCCGCCGCCCCGCCGGGCACCGTGCGGCTGCTGCCGAGCTTCGATCCCTACCTGCTGGGGTGGCGCGACCGCGCCCTCGCGCTCCCCGCCGAGCACGCCCGCAAGGTGTTCCCGGGCGGCGGCTGGCTGCATCCCGCGGTGGTCGTGGACGGCCGCGCGGCAGGCACCTGGCGGCGCGGGCGGCGCCCCGAACGGCGCGTCGAGGTGGAGCCGTTCGAGCCGCTCGCGCCCGCCGTCTCGGCGGCCCTCGACGCGGAGGCGGCCGACATGGCGCGTTTCGACGGCCGCCCGGGTGAGGCATCATCGGGGTCATGGATTTCGAGCTCTCCCCCGACCACGAGCTGATCCGCCGGACCGTGCGCGAGTTCGCCGAGGGCGAGATCGCCCCCGTCGCGGAGGAGCTGGACCGCACGAAGGCGTTCCCCTACGCGATCGTCGCGCAGCTGGGCGAGCTCGGGCTCATGGGCATCCCGTTCCCCGAGGAGTACGGCGGCGCCGGCGGCGACTCGCTCGCCTACGCGCTGGCCGTCGAGGAGCTCACGCGGGTGGACTCCTCGGTGGCGATCACGATGTGCGCGCACACCTCGCTCGGCACCCAGCCCGTGTACCTGTTCGGGTCCGAGGAGCAGAAGCGCGAGTGGATGCCCGAGCTCACCGCCGGCCGCCGCCTGGGCGCGTTCGGGCTGACCGAGCCGGAGGCCGGCTCCGACGCCGGCGCGACGAAGACCCGCGCCCGCCTCGACGACGGCGAATGGGTGATCGACGGCGCGAAGCAGTTCATCACCAACGCGGGGACCGACATCTCCGGCATGGTCTGCATCACCGCGGTGACCGGCGACCAGGAGATATCGAACCTGATCGTGCCCAACGGGACGCCCGGCTACGAGCAGGGCGAGCCGTACCGCAAGATGGGCTGGAACGCGTCCGACACGCGCCCGCTGACCTTCACCGACTGCCGCGTGCCCCAGGAGAGCCTGCTCGGCCCGCGGGGCGCTGGCTTCCGCCAGTTCCTGCGGATCCTCGACATCGGCCGCATCGGCGTCGCCGCGATGGGCGTCGGGCTCGCGCAGGGCGCGCTGGACCAGGCCGTCGCCTACGCGCGCGAGCGCCGGGCGTTCGGGCGCCCGATCGGCAAGTTCCAGGCCATCCAGATCAAGCTCGCCGACATGTCGACCGAGATCGAGGCCGCCCGGCTGCTCACCTACAAGGCGGCGCGGCTGAAGGACGCGGACAAGCCGTTCACGCATACCGCCGCCCAGGCCAAGCTCAAGACCGGCCGGCTCGCCGTCCGCTGCAGCGAGGAGGCGGTGCAGATCCACGGCGGCTACGGCTACATCGAGGAGTACCCCGTGTGCCGCTTCTACCGGGACGCGAAGATCCTCACGATCGGCGAGGGGACCGACGAGATCCAGCAGATGGTGATCGCGCGCGGCCTCGGGGTCTGATGGGATCCCGCCCGCCCCGCCCACCCCGCGCGACACCCGCGTCCCGGTGGGGCGCGCGGCGCTCCTCGCCGCTGCGCTGGCTGGCCCTCTTCGCCGTCCTCTTCGGCGCCTACGCGGCGACGCTGCACACGCACGTGGCGCCGCGCGCGGACTACGCGGGCGACGAGCCGCACCACCTGCTGGCCGCCGAGTCGCTCACCGCCGACCGCGACCTCGACCTCGTCAACCAGTACGCCCTGAACGCGGACGCCGCGTTCTCCCCGCGGCCGGTCGAGCCGCTCGGATCGACGACGCTCGGCCGCCTGCACGAGCCCTACGAGGTCGGCTTCCCGCTGCTGATCGCGCCCGCCTACGAGCTCGGCGGCCCGACGCTGGTCGAGCTGATGCTGGCGGCCATCGCCGCGCTCGGCTTCGTGGTGGCCGCCGGCCTGGCGCGGCGGCTGGTCCCGGAGCCGTGGGCGAGCGGCGGCGCGCTGGTCGTCGGCCTCTCGCCGCCGGTGCTCGCGTCGGCCACGGCGGTGTCGCCGGAGCTCACCGCCGGGGCGCTGCTGGCGGGCGCCGCGCACCTGGCGCTCGCCGCCCGCGACGACCCGCGCCAGCGCTCCGCCTACGGCGCCGCGGTGCTGCTCGCCTTCCTGCCCTGGCTCGGCGTCGAGTACCTGGTCGCCGGGCTCCCGATCGCGGCGATGCTCGTGCGCTGGCTGCTGGCCGGGAGGCGCCAGCTGGTCGCGCTCGTCAGCGCGGAGGCGATCTTCGCCTCGCTGGTGATGCTCGTGACGCTCAACGACCGCCTCTACGGCGGCCCGACGCCCTACGCGGCCGGGGGATCGATGACCGGGGCGAGCACCGTGGGTGACTACCTCGAGCGCCTGCCGCGCCTGGCGGAGCTGTGGGTGGACCGCGACATCGGGCTGCTGCGCTGGGCGCCGGTGCTCGCGCTCGTCCTCCTCGGGGCGTGGCTGCTGTGGCGCTCCCGGCGCTCGCACCTCGCGCGGGCGATCCCGGCGCGCGCCGGCGCCGAGGCGGCGGCCGGCCTGCTGCTGGCCGTGTGCGCCGGGCAGCTGCTCGTCGCGGTCCTCGTCTCGCCGACCCTCGAGGGCCCCTGGTTCCCGGGACGGCTCCTCCTCCCCGCGCTGCCGTGCGCGGCCGCGCTCGCGGCATGGGGGCTGCGCCACGTCCCCCGCATCGGCCTCGCGCTCGGCGCGCTGACCCTGATCGCGAGCGCCTGGCTGCTCGTCGGCCTGCGGACCGGGGCGATCGCGGGCTCGGCGGAGCCCGGCACGCAGGCGCCGTGGGGGCCGCTCGTCGCGGCGTTCCCCCGCTACGGGACCGGCTCGCCGTGGGACGACGCCGTGACCGTCGCCCTGGCGGCCGCGCTCGTCGCCGTCGTCGTCCACCAGTTCTACGCGGCCCGCTCCCGGCGCGCCGACGCCTCCCGGGGGCCGATGGGCGCGGGCCCGACCACCTCGCCGTAGAGGGGTCCGCCGCCGGCCGGACCAACCTCGCCCTCCGCTGGATCAGCCGCCCGCGGGAGCCTCGAGCGACCGGGCGCAGCGGCCCAGGAGGTCGAGGAGCTGCTCGCGCTCGGGCTCGCTCAGCTCCACGGTCATGCGCCGCTCGATCGCGCGCACCGCCGCGTGGGCGCGCTCGAGCACCCGGTCGCCGCCGGCGGTGAGCTCGGCGGCCAGGGCGCGGCCCCGCCCGGGCACCGCCGCGCGCGCGAGCAGGCCGCGGCGCTCCAGGCCGAGGACGATGGCGTGCATGGTCTGCGGCGTGACGAAGCACCGCCGGGCGAGGTCGGCCGACGACGCCCGTGCGCACAGCGACGCCCTCGTCCCCGCGCGGGCCGGATGCACGACGGCACCAGCGTCCTGTCCTGTGGTCGCTATGCGACCCCTGCCCAGGACGACGCCATCATGGTGACCGCCGAGATCGGTGACTTGCGTACCGGACGCGCGCTCGATCGCGGGCTGCGGCCACGGGTCCGACACGCTCTGGCTCGCTGGGCGCGGATGGCAGGTCACCGCGGTCGACTTCGCCACCACGGCCTTGGCTTATGCCCGGTCGACGGCGAGGGCATGGGACCGGACGTCGTCGAGCGCATCGATTGGGTCGAGGCCGATCTTGCGACCTGGACGCCTCCGCGGGACGAGTACGCCCTGGTGGTCTGCCTGTACGTCCACGTCGCGGGATCGGTCGAGGAGATGGTGCGGCGGATGGCGACGGGTCGCTCGCGGCGGGACCCTGTTCCTGGTCGGCCATCGCCCCGATCGACCCGGCGACCGGAGCCGCGACCGCCGCGGCCGGGCAGGTGCAAGTCTCCGTCGAGGCCGCGCTCGCCGCGCTGGCCGGTTCCGGCGTCGATGCCGTGATCCGAGCCCGACGGCGCGCCTGACGACCGACAAGCTCGGCAGCGAGGCCGACCAGGACCACCGTCGCGCGCAGACGTCACGGCGATCGGAACCGCCGGCCCCCGCGCCGTGGTCGATGCCCGCTACGCGTTCTCGTACGGCGCGTAGCGGTGGTGCAGCATGAGCTGGTTGCCGTCGGGGTCGGCGAAGATGGCCATGTTGCAGACACCGGTGTCGAGGGTGTCGCCGAAGAACGTCACGCCCCTGGACTCGAGCTCCGCCCGCGCCGCTGACGTCCTCCACGCGCAGCGGCAGCGGATTGCCGGTCTGGGCGACGAACTCCATCCCGACCCGCTCGGGCTCCCAGACCACGAAGCAGGTGCCGCCCGCCCACTGCTCATACTCCGCGTGCCCATCGGCGCGCATGCCGAGGACGTCGCGGTAGAAGCTGCGTGCGCGCTCGGCGTCCCGCGAAGGGATGCCGATGAAGTCGAGGTCCTGGATGAGTCCCATACGCGTCAGTCTCTCAACGGGCGGCTCGGGTGACGTCAAGTGACATCCCGCTGCGCGACGTCGTGTGTCGATTCAGGCGTGCTCGAGGCGTCGGGAGCCACGGCTGCTTGTCATCGTGGCGAAGCCGGTGATCCTGGCCGGATCCGGCGCTCTACGCTTCGCGCCATGAGGACGGCGAGCGCGCCCAGCGCGGCGGTCATCACGTTCCGTATGCCGCGGCCGCGTCGCGGCGGGCGGCGTTGAGCGCCGGTCTCGCCGCGCTGCTCGACGACGTCGCGGCGCTCGCCCGCGCGGCTGCAGCCTCGGTCGACGACGTCGCCGCCGGCACGAGCCGGGCGAGCATGAAGGCCGCCGGCGTCATCGTCGACGACGCCGCGGTCACCCCGCGCTACGTCCGCGGGTTCCTGCCGGAGCGCGAGCTCCCGATGATCAAGCGGATCGCGGTCGGCTCGCTGCGCAACAAGCTCCTCTTCATCCTGCCCGCCGCGCTGCTGCTGAGCGAGCTGCTGCCGTGGCTGCTCACTCCCATCCTGATGATCGGCGGCGCCTACCTCTGCTACGAGGGCGCGGAGAAGTTGTGGGAGGCGATCAGGCCGCACCCCCCGAACGCGGAGACGCCGGCCGGCGCACAGGGACCCGAACAGGAGGACGCGCTCGTCAGCGGGGCGATCCGCACGGACTTCATCCTCTCGGCAGAGATCATGGTGATCTCGCTCAACGAGGTCACCGACGAGCCGTTCGTCTCTCGCGCCCTCATCCTCGTGGTCGTCGCGCTCGCGATCACCGCCGGCGTCTACGGAGCCGTCGCGCTGATCGTGAAGATGGACGACGTCGGCCTCCGCCTGGCACAGACACGCGAGGGGCCGGCCGCGTCGTTCGGACAGGGGCTGGTGCGAGCCATGCCGGTCGTCATGTCGGTGCTCTCGGCAGTCGGGATCGCCGCGATGCTCTGGGTCGGCGGGCACATCCTCCTGGTCGGTCTCGACGAGCTCGGCGTCTCGGTTCTGTACGACGCGGTCCACCATCTCGAGGAGGACGTGGACGAAGCGCTCGGCGCGGCGGGCGGCGTCGGCGCCTGGCTGACCAACACCGCCGCCTCGGCCTTCCTGGGGCTCGTCGTCGGCGCGATCGTGGTGGCAGTCCTGCACCGGGGGGGAGCGCAGAACCGGCACTGAGAACTCGCCCTCGGTGCCATGCGCGGGCGGCGGGCGCCGGACTTGAGCAAAGGACCGTGCCTATGCTTGCGCGGTGGACGAGCTGGACGCGAGCGCGGAGCTGGAAGCGTTCCGTCGCTCTGCGCACGCGCTCGTGGACGGCGTTGCCGATCATCTGGCGGCGTTGCCGTCGCGTCCGGTCTGGCAGCCGCTCCCGGACGCGCTGCGCGAGCGGTTGCTCGAGCTTCCGTTACCCGAGCACGGGGCATCGCTCGACGACCTGATGGTGATCGCGTTGCGGGACGTTCTGCCATACGCGATGGGCAACGGCCACCCAGGCTTCTTCGGCTGGGTCAATCCGCCGCCATCCGCGGCGGGTGTCGCTGCCTCGTTCGTGGCGGCCGCGATGAACCCGAGCGTCGTCGCCGGCGACCACGCCGATGTCCACCTGGAGCGATCGGTGGTCCGTTGGCTCGCCGAGCTGGTCGGTTTCCCGCACGAGCCGGGCGGCGGCCTGCTCACCAGCGGCGGGTCGGCCGCGACCATCGTCTGTCTCGCCGGGGCTCGCGGGCGTGCGCTATCCGCGGCCGGGCACGACGTGCGCCGCGACGGCCTGGCCGGCGCGCCACCACTCGTCGCCTACGTGCCGGCCGAGGCCCACAGCTGCGTGAGGCGTGCGCTGGAGCTGCTGGGGCTTGGCAGCGGGGCACTGCGCGAGATACCGCTCGACGCGGGTCGGCTCGATGCCGCGGTGCTGCAGACCGCGATCGCGGCCGACCGGGCGAGCGGCGCTGTGCCGGCACTCCTCGTCGGCTCGGCGGGCACCGTCAACGCCGGCGTGATCGACCCGCTCGACGCGCTCGCCGATGTCGCGGCTGCCGAGCGCCTCTGGTTCCACGTCGACGGTGCATACGGCGCCTTCGGGGTGCTCGACCCGGCGATCGCGCACCGCTTCCGCGGCATGGAGCGAGCCGACTCGCTTGCCCTGGACCCGCACAAGTGGCTCGGCGTTCCTGTCGACGCCGGCTGCGCGCTCGTGCGACGGGGCGACGACCTGCGCGACGCGTTCAGCCTGATCCCGCCCTACCTGCGCCAGGACGCCGGCTCGCCGGTGGGCACGTTTGCCGAGTACGGCCCTGAGCAGACGCGCCCGTTCCGCGCGCTCAAGACGTGGGCAACCATCGCCGTCCGCGGGCGCGCCGGCCTGGCCGCTCAGGTTGCGCGCGCGAACACGCTCGCGCGCGAGCTCGCGACTCTGGTGGAGCGCGAGCCCGAGCTGGAGCTGGCCGCTTCGCCCGAGACCTCGATCGTCGCCTTCCGCGCCCGCCCGGCGGGCTGTCCGCCCTCCCGGCTGGAGGACATCAACCAGGCCTTGCCCGAGGCGGTCCAGGCACGCGGACGCGCGTTCGTCACCGGCACCGTCCTGGCCGGCCGTGAGACGTTGCGCGCCTGCATCCTCCACCCGGACACCGGCTCCAAGCACCTTGCAATCCTCGTCTCCGAGGTTGTCGCGACGTCCCGCGAGCTGGCCCGCGCCTGACCGCTCTCGCGGGTGATCGCGATCGTCTCGCCGTCGCCGCTCACTCCGCGAGCGCCGCGGTCAGGCGGGCGACCGCGGCGGTGAACGCGTGCTCCGCCGGGGCGCCGTAGCCGACGATCAGGGCCGGGTCCTCGCGCGACTCCGCGGCGGCGAAGGCGCCGAGGCCCTCGACGGCGAGGCCGCGGGCGGCCGCGCCCGCGACGACCTCGTCCTCCCGGCGGCCGGGCGGGAGGCGCACGACGGCGTGCAGGCCGGCGGCGACCCCGGTGACCCGCACGCCGGGGGCGTCGCGGTGCAGGGCCGCGACGAGCCGGTCGCGCCGGCGCCGGTAGGCGAGCCGCGAGCGGCGGATGTGGCGGTCGTAGGCGCCGCTCTCGATGAGCGCGGCGAGCGTCAGCTGGTCGAGCACGCTGCTCTGGCGGTCGGACGACGCCTTCACGGCCACCACGTCGTCGACGAGGTCCGCGGGAAGGACGAGCCACCCGAGACGCACGCCGGGTGCCAGCGTCTTGCTCGCGGTCCCGGCGTAGACGACGTGCTCGGGCGCGAGCGCCTGCATGGCGCCCACCGGCTGGCGGTCGTAGCGGAACTCGCCGTCGTAGTCGTCCTCGATCACGATGCCGCCGGTGCGCTCGGCCCACGCGACGGCGGCGGTGCGCCGCTCCGGGGCGAGCAGCACGCCGAGCGGGAACTGGTGGGCGGGCGTCAGCAGCGCCGCGTCGGCGTCGCCCAGCCCCTCGACCGCGGCGCCGAGCGCGTCCACGGCCAGCGGGCGGACGTCCAGCCCCGCGGCGGCGACGACCTGGCGGTGTGCCCGGTGGCCGTACGCCTCGACGGCCACCGTCCGGGCGCCGCGGGCGCGCAGCGCGCGGGACAGCAGCGCCAGCCCCTGGGTGAAGCCCGAGCAGACGACCAGGCGGTCCGGGTCCGCGACCACGCCGCGCACGCGGGCGAGGTAGCCGGCGAGCGCGACGCGGAGCTCCGGGCGTCCGCGGGGGTCGCCGTAGCCGAGCGCGTCGAACGGCGCCGCGGTGAGCGCCCGCCGCGCCGCCGCGAGCCAGGCCGAGCGGGGGAACGCCGAGAGGTCGGGCGCGCCGGCGCGCAGGCTGTGGCGCAGGCGCGCGGGATCCGCCTCGGCCGGCGCGACGGCGGCCTGCGCCCCCGGCGCCCGGTCGGCGACGCTCGTGCCCGACCCGCGCCGTGAGACGAGCCAGCCCTCCGCGACGAGCTGGCCGTAGGCGTCGGCGACGGTGTTGCGCGCGATGCCGAGGTCGGCGGCCAGTGCCCGCGAGGACGGCAGCCGCGCCCCCGGCCGCAGCCGCCCGCTCCGCACGGCGTCGCGCAGCGCGGCCTCGAGCCCCGCGCGCACCCGCGGGCCGGTCACGTCGAGGTGCAGGTCGAGGCCCGAAGTGGCCCACGTATCGGTCATCGAAGTGGACCTTATCTCTGGGCCGGTCCGCCGGTACGGTCGGCGCATGACGACTACTGGGCAACACCCCGGGGCGATCCCGATCCGCCTGGACTTCAACACCCACGCCCCCGCCTTCTCGCGCGCGATCGCGCACCTCGACAACGCGGCCACCAAGGAGCTCGACGCGGCCGACCTCGACCCCCGGCTGCGCGAGCTGGTGCGCGTCCGCGCGTCGCAGATCAACGGGTGCGCGTACTGCATCGACATGCACTCCAAGGACGCGCGGGCGATCGGCGAGACCGAGCAGCGGCTCTACGCGCTGCCGGCCTGGCGGGAGACGCCGTTCTTCAGCGACCGCGAGCGTGCCGCGCTCGCCTTCGCCGAGGCCGTCACCCTCGTCGCGGACGAGCACGTGCCCGCCGAGATCTACGACGCGACCGCCGAGCACTTCTCCGACCAGGAGATGGCGGCGCTGATCGCGCTCATCGTCGTCGTCAACGTGTGGAACGCCGTGTCCGTCGCCACCCGCGCGTGGACGCCCGGCTCCTACGAGCCGTGAGCGCGGCTCAGGTCGCGGCTTCGGCCTGCTGATCCGAGCGCGCGGCGTCGCTCGCGTCGACGGCGCCGCGCGCGAGGATCGCGCTCGCGGCGCTCGCCGGGTCGAGCTTGCGGGCGGCGACCTCGTCGAGCAGCTGCTGGACCTCGGGGTCGTCGCGCAGCGAGGCCTCGAGCGCCCGGCGCAGGCGCATCGCGGCGAGGCCGACGACCTCGTTCTCGAGGTTGCGCCGGCGGCGCGCGGACAGCTCGCCCTCCGCCTCGACGTGGGCGCGGTGCTCGGCCAGCTTCGTCGCGAGCTCCTCGACGCCCTCGCCGCGCGCCGCCTCGGTCTTGACGATCGGCACGCGCCAGGAGCTCTCGCCGCTGGGCGCGAGCGACAGCACGCCGCGGATCTCGCGCACCATCGTGTCGGTCAGCGGGTGGTCGGACTTGTTGACCACGATGATGTCCGGGATCTCCATCACCCCCGCCTTGAGGGCCTGGATCGAGTCGCCCGAGCCGGGGATCAGCACGAGCACCACGGAGTCCGCGTGGTCGATGACGTCCACCTCGGCCTGGCCGACGCCCACGGTCTCGAGGAACACGTCGTCCTTGCCGGCGGCGTCCATCAGCATCGCGGTCTGCAGCGCCGCCTCGGCCATCCCGCCGAGGGCGCCGCGCGTGGCCATCGAGCGGATGAACACGCCGGGGTCGAGGAAGTGGTCGGAGAGGCGGATGCGGTCGCCGAGCAGCGCCCCGCCGCGGAACGGCGACGACGGGTCGATGGAGAGCACCGCGACCTCGCGGCCCTCCGCCCGGCGGTGCGCGACGAGCGCCCCGATCAGCGTCGACTTGCCGGCGCCCGGCGGCCCGGTGAACCCGACGACGGCGGCGCCGCCGGTGTGCGGGTAGACCTCGCGGACCAGCGCCCAGCCCTCCGGGTCGTCGTCCTCGACGAGGGAGATGCCCCGCGCCAGGGCGCGCTTGTCGCCCGCCATGAGACGCTCGGCGAGGCTGCGCTTGGAGTCCGCCATGGGGGCGCAATGATGGCAGCCGCACCGGGCGCCGCCGCGGCGGGCGGCTGATTACGATCGTCGGTGATGGGACGCGTCCTCGAGCGCGCCGCCCCGCCCGACGTCCGGGGCGAGCCGCCGCCGCTGCGGGGTGGCCCGCTGGCGCTCCTGCGCTTCCTGCGGCGCAACCGGATGCTCGACGCGCGCTACGCGCTGCTGGCGCTGCGGTGGCTGTGGCTGAAGCTGCGCTTCCGCGGGCGCCTGCAGACCGACGGGCTGTGCTTCGTCGGCCCCGGCGTCCGGCTCGAGATCGGCCCGACCGCGACGCTGCGCCTCGGCCGCTGGTCGTGGCTCGGCCACGGCACGAAGATCCGCGTCCACGAGGGCACGGTCTCGATCGGCGCGAAGACCGTGCTCGGCCAGGAGTGCACGATCTCGGCCTTCCAGCGGATCGACATCGGCCGCGAGTGCATCCTCGCCGACCGCGTGATGCTCATCGACTTCGACCACGGGGTGGTGGACGTCGAGCGGCCGATCCGGCTGCAGGGCATCTACAAGCGCGACGTGCGCGTGGGGCACAACTGCTGGATCGGCTACGGCGTCTGCCTGCTGCGCGGCGTGTCGGTGGGCGACAACGCCGTCGTCGGGACGAGCGCGGTCGTCACGCGCGACCTGCCCGCGAACTCGGTCAGCGCCGGCGTGCCCGCGCGGGTGCTGCGCATGCGCGACGAGCCGCGCACCCTGCGCTGGGAATAGCCGCCGCCCGCGGGCGTCGAACACGGCATGACCGCCTTCGACGTCTTCGTCCCCGTGCACCTCGACCTCGCGGCCGGCGACCCGCCGCGCGAGGCCCCCACGCCCGAGCCGCAGCCCCGGGACCCGCAGGCAGCCCAGGAGCCCCCGAACGACTTCGTCTGGCCGGCCACCAACCTCCCGGGCATCCGCGTCACGGACTGACCGTCAGGCCCCCGGGCCGGCTCCCTCGGCCGCGAGCGCCGGATCCTGCCGCAGCGCCTGGCGGAGCTCCCGGCGCGAGGAGATGTCGAGCTTCGCGAACATCGCGCGCTACTTCGGCTGAGCGCGGCCGCCACCCGCGGCTAGGCAGCGATGCGGCGGCCCCGCCGGACACCCGGTGGGGCCGCCTGCCGCCGCGCTGCGGTCAGGCGCAGTTGGGCCACGCCTGCGGCCCCTGCTGCTCCATGAGCTTCTTGGCCAGGCGGTCCTGCTCCTCGGGCGGGGCCTCGTGCGGCATGCCGGTGCCGCCCATGTGCTCCCAGCTCTCCTTCGTGAACTGGTAGGCGCCGTAGAAGCCGTTGCCGGTGTTGGCGGTGTAGTCGCCGCCGGACTCGCACTCGCGGATCTGGGCGAGGTGCTCGTCGGTGCCGACTCCGCTGCTGCCGCCGCTCGAGGGCTCGTCCTCGGCTGCGGTGATGCCGAGTGCCTGGAGCGTCTCGGGGCCGGCGACGCCGTCGGCCCTGATGCCCTCCTTGCGCTGGAAGCGGCGGACGGCCCGCTTGGTCTTGGCGCCGTACTCGCCGTCCGGGCGGATCTTCAGTGCACGCTGCAGCTCCTTGACCGTCTTGCCCTCGTCCCCTGGCTCGATCGCCTCGGCCGGCGCGTCGCCGCTCTCGGGAGCGGGCGCGGGCGCGGGCTCCTGCGCGACGGCCACGCCGGCTGCCAGCGCCAGGGCGCCGATCAGGACGGCCAGGCCGCCGCGACCGCCGAGCAGCAGGCGGCGTCTTCGCGCGGCCGCCTCGCGCCGCGCGCGCGAGCGGCGCGCGGATTCTCTCCAGGCATCAGGGAACGACAGGTCGGGCGTTGCCACGGACCACACCTCACTCCGGTCTCGAACGCCTACGGGGTTAGCTGTCGGGCTCGCGCTCTGAGACTGCGCTACGCCGCGCTCATGGCGGCGATTCGCCCCGGGGGCCGGACTTCCCGGCCCCATCGGGTCCCCCGCTCCCCGCCGTGGGACGGCGGGGACTCGGCTTCATCTGAGTTCAATTGACGAAGCGCGACAGGATAACCCTCCACCGGACGAAAGGTCGGGCGGCGCACCCGTTGCACCCGGGGTTGCAAGCTCAGGGCCGCAGGACGGCGAGCACGTCGAGCGCCTCGTCGAGCCGGGCCGGGCCGCCGGGACGCAGGGCGAAATCCCGCGTCGAGAGGGCGGGCGTGAAGCGGTCGTAGAACGGCCCGGTGAGGCGCAAGGCGGCGTGCACGCGGTCCCACCCCACGCGCAGCGCCAGCGCGTGCGCGCGCAGGCGCCGGGCGTGGAAGACGCCCAGCAGCTCGACCGTGCCGAAGTGCGCGGCGCACAGCGCCCGGAACGCCTCGGGGCGCCACTCGCGCACGTGCCAGGGGTTGCCGGAGTGCCCGGCGCCGGCGGGCGCGAGCGTGAGCACGTTGGGCGTCGAGACGTAGGCGACGCCGCCCGGGCCGACGAGCGTGCGCAGGCGGTCCAGCAGCGCGCCGGGGTCCTGCACGTGCTCGATCGTCTGCAACAGCACGGCGCAGTCGACGTCGCCGTCCCACAGCTCGATCATCGTGCGCTCGAACCGCAGGCGCTCCCGCGTGTACTTCAGGCGCGCGTGCTCGTGGGCCTCGGGGTTGGCGTCGACCCCCACGACCGAGGCGGCGCGGCGGGCGAGCACGGCGGCGCCGTAGCCCTCCCCGCACGCGAGGTCGACGACGCGCCGCCCCGCGACGCGCTCGGCGATCCACTCGTAGACGACGAGGTGGCGGCGGTACCAGTAGTTCTCCTCGGGGACGTCGGGGAGCGTGCGCTCGCCCGTGAGCTCGAGCGGCGGGACGCCCGGGGGCTGGGCGCGCTGGAAGAAGCGCTTGGGTTCGGCCGCCACTGGCGGCGCACGTTATCCGGCGGCGGGCAGCACCCGGCCGCGGACCTCGGCGAGCGCGATCCCCTCTCCCGCCGTCCCGCGCAGCACCACCTCGTCGCCGTCCTCGAGGAACGTGCGCCGCCGGCCGTCGCCGAGCACGAGCGGCTCGGCGCCGCCGCCGCTCAGCTCGATCAGCGAGCCGCGCTCCCGCGGCCCCGGCCCGGAGATCGCGCCGGTGGCCAGCAGGTCCCCGGTCCGCAGCGCGGCGCCGTTCACCGTCAGGTGCGCGATCTGCTGCGCGATCGACCAGTACACCCCGCGGGCGTTGGAGCGCGCGATCTCCTCGCCGTCGAGCTCGAGGGCGACGTCGACGTCGTAGCCCCACGGCGCCTCGCGCAGGTACGGCAGCGGCGCCGGCTCCTGCGGCTCGCGCGCCACGCGGCGCTCCGCGAGCGCCTCGAGCGGCGTGATCCACGCGCCCACCGTGGTGGCGAACGACTTGCCCGTGAACGGGCCGAGCGGCTGGTACTCCCAGCTCTGCAGGTCGCGCGCGCTCCAGTCGTTGACGAGCACCACCCCGAAGACGTGGGCGAGCGCGTCGGCCAGGCGCACCGGCTCGCCGAGCCGGCTCGGGGTGCCGATCACGTACCCGACCTCGAGCTCGACGTCGAGCCGCGCGGTGGGCCCGAAGCGCGGCGGCCCGTCCTGCGGCCGGTGCTGTCCCGCCGGGCGCACGACCGGGGTGCCCGAGACGACCACCGACCCGGCGCGCCCGTGGTAGGCGACCGGCAGGTGGCGCCAGTTGGGGTGCAGCGGGTCGCCGCCGGGCCGCAGGATGCGCCCGAGGTTCGTGGCGTGGTGCAGGGAGGAGGAGAAGTCGACGAAGTCGGCGACCGCGAACGGCAGCAGCAGCTCGACGCCGGCGAGCGGGACGGTCGCGCCCGCGAGCCGTGCGGGATCGCGTGCGAGCTCGCGCAGCGCGGTCCGGCAGGCGCTCCACGCGCCCGGCCCGAGGGCCATGAACGGGTTCAGCGAGTCGGCGGCGAAGACGGCCTCGCCGGACCGGCAGGCGCCCCGCGCGGGCGAGCGCGGCGAGGTCGAGCACGTCGGTCCCGAGGCGGGCGCCGGCGCGCGGCGCCTCCCCCGGCGCGCGGAAGACCCCGTAGGGCAGGTGGTCCGGCCCGAAGCCGGCGACGTCGTCCGCGCTCCCCGGCGGCATCCCGCGGGATGGTAGGCGCGCGGCGGCTCAGCCCGGGCTCAGCCCGCCACGGCGCGGTAGCGCTCGACGGCCCGCGCCCGCTCCTCGCGGTGGTCGACGATCGGTCCCGGGTAGTCGCGCCCGATCACGCACCCGGCGGCCTCCTGCTCGGCCTCGTCCATCGCGGCGGGCTCCGTCAGGCGCGCGGCGGGCACGTCGCGCAGCTCGGGCACCCAGCGGCGGACGTAGTCCCCGTCGGGATCGTGGCGCTCCTGCTGCAGCGCCGGGTTGTACATCCGCCGCGACGGCGGCGCCGGGTCGACGCCGACCGACGAGATCCACTGCCAGTTGCCGTTGTTGTTCGCCTCGTCGCCGTCGAGCAGGTAGCGCATGAAGTGCGCCTCGCCGTGGCGCCAGTCGAGGTGCAGGTCCTTGGTGAGGAAGGAGCCGGCGATCAGCCGGGCGCGGTTGTGCATCCACCCGCGGGCCCGCAGCTGGCGCATCGCGGCGTCCACGACCGGGAAGCCCGTGCGGCCCTCCTTCCACGCCCGCAGGGCCTCCTCGTCGTCGTCCCACCGGAGCTTCTCGTAGCGCGACTGGAACGGGCGGCGGGCGTTGCCGGGATGGTGCAGGAGCACGTGGGCGTAGAAGTCCCGCCACGCGAGCTGGCGGACGTAGGCGCCGGCGCCCCGACCGCCGCGCTCGCGGACCCGCTCGGCGAGCTCGCGCGCCGACAGGCAGCCGAAGTGCAGGTACGGCGAGAGCTCGGAGGTGCCGCCCGCGAGGCGGTCGTGACGGCGCCCGTAGCCGGCGAGCCCGTCGCGGAGGAACGCGTGCATGCGCTCGCGGGCGGCCTCCTCGCCGGGCGGGAACGGGTCGCTCAGCTCGGGCTCGAAGCCGAGCGAGCGCAGCGACGGGATCCGGCCCGCGCGCACGCCGGCGGGGAGCCGCAGCGCCCGCGGCGCGCCGTGGACCTCGCGCCGCTCGAGCCGCTCCCACACCCGCCAGAACGGCGTGAAGACCGTGAACGGCCGGCCGTCGCGCGTCCGCGGCCGGCCGACGTCGGCGACGAAGTTGCCGGGCACGCGCCGGACCTCCACCCCGGCCGCGTCGAGCGCCTCGGCGACGCGGCGGTCGCGGGCGACCGCGAACGGCGACACGTCCGAGGCGAAGTACACGCGGCTCGCCCCGACCTCGCGCGCCAGCGCGGGCAGCGCCTCCTCCGGCGCGCCCTCGCGCAGCACGAGGTCGGAGCCGCGGGCGCGCAGCCGCGCGCGCAGGTCCTCGAGGCACCCCAGCAGGAACTCCGCCCGCGCCGGGGACGGGAAGCGGCCGTGCAGCAGGCGGCGGTCGAGCACGAAGGCGGGCACGACGCGGTCGCAGCTCCGCGCCGCCTCGGCGAGCCCCGGGTGGTCGTGGACGCGCAGGTCGCGGCGGTGCCAGACGATCGCGGTGGCGGGCATCGCCGGTGCTACGGGCGCGCGCCGCGCCAGGCTCATCGCCGAGGGACGGCCGGACGTACACTCTGACCGTGGCGCTCGTGCGCGACTTCCCGCTGTTCCCGCTCGGCCTTGTCGCGCTGCCCTCGGAGCTCGTGCCCCTCCACATCTTCGAGGAGCGCTACAAGACGATGATGGCCCGCTGCCTCGAGGAGGAGTCGGAGTTCGGGATCGTCTGGATCGCCGACGACGGGCTGCGCTCGGTCGGCTGCGCGTGCGAGATCGCGGAGGTGCTCGAGCGGATGGAGGACGGCCGGCTCAACCTCGTCGCGCGGGGCACGCGCCCGTTCCGCATCGAGGCCCGCCAGGACGAGCTGGCCTACCCGGCCGGCGTCGTCGAGTTCCTCGAGGACCTCTCCGAGGAGCCCGACGCGGGCGTCGCGGGCGAGGCGCACGCCGCCTACGCCGACCTGGTCCGCCAGGCCACCGACCGTACGCCCGACGAGAACGAGATCGCGGACATGAGCGCGTACGAGATGGCAGCCACCGTCGAGTTCGGCGCCGACGCCAAGCAGGGCCTGCTCGACCTGCGCTCCGAGGCCGAGCGGCTCAAGCTCGTCACGCGCCTGATCCGCTCGGCGATCAAGCGGCTGGACTTCGCCGAGCGCGCCCAGGCCCGGGCGCGCTCCAACGGCAAGGTGCACTTCCCCGGCTAGATGGGTGATTCGGTGGGGATGCCGGAGGTCGGCGAGGCCGCCGTCGCCGACACGCCGACGGGCCGCGTGCCCCAGGGCGAGGGGTGGTTCGTGGTCAACGTCGGCGAGCTGAGCTGGGAGCGCCATCCGGCCAGCGGCGTGTGGTGCAGCTTCGAGGCGCCGGACGCGCCGTTCGCGCAGTACGGCATCGGCGTCCACGTCCTCGAGCCGGGGCAGGCCAGCGGCCTCTACCACGCCGAGTCCGACCAGGAGGGCTTCCTCGTCCTCGCCGGCGAGTGCCTCGCGATCGTCGAGGGCCGGGAGCGGCGACTGCGCCAGTGGGACTACCTGCACTGCCCGCCGGGGACCCATCACATCACGGTCGGCGCCGGCGACGGGCCGTGCGCGATCCTCATGACCGGCGCCCGCTCGCCGGACAAGGCGCTGCACTACCCCACCGACCCGGTGGCCGCGCGACACGGCGCCGCGGCGCCGCGCGAGACGGACTCGCCGCGGGAGGCCTACGCCGACCGGCCCGGCGACCTCACGCCCGAGCGCGCGCCCTGGCCGCGGTAGGTCGCGCCGTCAGGCGGCGATGAGCGCGCCGAGCTCGCGCGCGGCGGCGAGCGTGGCCGTGCCGATCCGGGCCAGCCCGCGCTCGCGCACGCGGAACTCGGTGCCCCATACGCTGAGCACGGCGGCCGCGCCGCCACGGCCGTCGGGCACCGCGGCCGAGGCGCCCCACAGCGACGGCTCGAGCTCGCCCCGGGATGTCGCGTAGCCCAGCCGGCGGACGTCGTCGAGCTCGGCGCGCAGCGCGGCGGGGTCGGTGAGCGTCGTCGCGGTGTAGCGCTCGAGCGGCCGGGCGAGCGCGGCCTCGAGGTCGCCGGGCGCGAGCGCCGCCAGCAGCGCCTTGCCGGTCGAGGTCGCGTGCAGGGGAGTCGTGCGCCCGAGCCAGTCGGCGGCCATCACGTGCGAGGCCTGGACCTGGTCGACGTAGACGAGCTCGAGCCCGTTGGGGGCGGCGAGGTTCGCGGTCTCGCCGGTCTCCGCCGCCAGCCGCCGCAGCAGCGGCCGGGCCCGGCGCGCGAGCGGCTCGTGACCGGCGGCGGCCGCGAGCCGCACGACGCCGTAGGCGATCGAGTAGTGATGCGTCGCGGGGTCGCGCTCGACGAGCCCGTGGTGCTCGAGGGTGGCCAGCAGGCGCCACGCGGTGCTGCGGTTCAGCCCGCAGCGGTCGGCGAGCGCCGCCGCCGGCTCGGGCTCGCGCGCGGCCGCGACCGCCTGCAGCAACTCGATCGCCCGCTCCACCGACTGCACCCGCCCGTCCGGCGGCGGTTTGACACCCATCGCCTCGGCGTTCATATTGTGCGAAGGCTATCGCACGATACGAACGACCAGGCGGGAGGATCGTGGAGTTCACCTACAGCCCCGAACAGCGCGAGCTGCGCGCCCGCGCCCGCGCGCTGACCGAGGAGATCATGGTCCACGAGGAGGCGTGCGAGGAGGCCGGCGGGCTGCCCGCGCACGTCCACCGCGAGGTCGCCGAGCGTGTGCGCCACCACGGCCTGCACGCGATCAACATGCCGGCCGAGTGGGGCGGGCAGGGGCTCGGCGTGCTCGACCAGGTGATCGTGCAGGAGCAGCTCGGTCAGCTCACCAACGCGCTGTGGGACATGGTCTGGCGCCCCGCCAACGCGCTGCGGGCGTGCGACGACGCCCAGCGCGAGCGCTACCTGCTCCCCGGCATCCGCGGCGAGCGGCGCGACTGCGTGGCGGTCACCGAGCGCGACGCCGGCTCGGACCCGAGCGCGATCGCCACCACCGCCGAGCCGCTGGCCGGCGGCGGCTACCGCCTCGACGGCGAGAAGTGGTTCGTCACGGTCGGCGACGTCGCGGACTACCTGATCGTGCTCGCCATGGCGCTCCCCGCGCGCGCGCCGACGCTGTTCCTCGTCGACAAGGACACGCCCGGCGTCGAGGTCCTGCGCACGCCGCGCTACATGCACACGTTCGTCTACGAGCACCCGGAGTTCGGCCTGCGCGACGTCGAGGTGGGCGCGGACGCCGTGCTCGGCGGGATCGGCAACGGCTACGAGCTCACGCGCGACTGGTTCGTGGAGGAGCGCCTGATGATCGCGGCGCGGGCGACCGGCGCCGCCGAGCGCGCACTGCGCACCGCCGCCGACTGGGCCGCACAGCGCAGGCAGTTCGGCGAGGCGATCATCGGCTTCCAGCTCGTGCAGGCGATGATCGCCGACAGCGTCGTGGACATCACGACCAACCGCGCGCTCGTCCACCAGATCGCGTGGGAGGCCGACCAGGGCCTCGACCGCAAGCTGCTGCACGCCAAGGCCGCGGTGGTCAAGCTGTCGGCCGCCGAGGCCGCGGGGCGCGTGGTCGACCGCTCGCTGCAGATCCTCGGCGGCCGCGGCTACATGCGCGAGAACCCGTGCGAGCGCCTGTACCGCGACATCCGCGTCGACCGCATCTGGGAGGGCACGTCGGAGATCCAGCGGCTGATCATCGGCAACGAGGTCGCCAAGCGCGGGCTCGACGGCGTGCTGGCGCTCGGGCTCCCGGCGCCCGCGGCGGTGGGGTGAGCCGGCTCAGCGCCCCGGACGCTCCGCCGTCCTGCCTAGACGTCGCCTGGCGAGCACTACCCAGGACGGCTCGGTGAGATCGGGCGTCAGCGCCCCCGGAAGCGCGGCGGGCGCTTCTCGCTGAACGCCGCGGCCGCCTCGCGCGCGTCCTCGGTCTGGGCGAGCATCCCGTAGGCCAGGCGCTCGAGCCCGAGGCCGGCGGCGCGCGAGGACTCGGCCATCGCGTCGATCGCCTCCTTGGCGACCGCGACCGCGAGCGGCGGCAGCTCGCCCAGGCGCTCGGCCAGCGCGAGCGAGCGGTCCAGCGCCTCGCCCTCCGGCGCCGTCTCGGTGACGAGCCCCAGCCGGTGCGCCTCCTCGGCGTCCACGCGGTCGCGCAGGAGCACGAGCTCCTTGGCGCGCGCCGTGCCGAGCATGCGGACCAGGCGGTGGGTGCCGCCCGAGCTCGGCACGATGCCGATCGCCACCTCGGGCAGCCCGAAGGTCGCGCCGGCGTCGGCCACGCGGAAGTCGCAGGCCAGCGCGAGCTCGAGCCCGCCGCCGAGGCAGTAGCCCGAGATCGCCGCGATCGTCGGCTGCGGGAGCCCGGCCACGCGCTCGTAGACGTCGCCGGTCTCGCGGTAGTAGGCGAGGATCGAGGCGGGGTCCTGGCCGCGCAGCTCCTCGACGTCCGCGCCCGCCGAGAAGGCCCGCGCGCCGCCGGTGACGACGACGCACGCGCTCGCCTTCACCTCGGGGTGCTGGAGCGCCCGCCCGAGCGCCTCCTCGAGGGCAGTGGAGAGCGCGTTGAGCTTGCGCTCGCGCCGCAGCTCGAGCACGCAGGCCCGCCCGTGCGTCCGCACCGCGACGAGCTCGTCGCTCATGCGGCCACCACGCGCGCGTCGAGCCCGAGCGCCCCGTCCGGCGTCACGAGCAGCGGGTTGACCTCGAGCTCTGCGAGCTCCGGGTGGCGCGCCGCGACCTCCGACAGTGCCGCCACCGCCCGCGCGGCGGCGGCGACGTCGACCGGCGGGCGCCCGCGAGCGCCCCGCAGCAGCGGCGCCGCGCGCAGCGAGGCGAGCAGCCGCTCGGCCTCCGCGGCATCGACCGGCGCGAGCGCGACGGCGACGTCGCGCAGGATCTCCGTGTACACGCCGCCCAGCCCGACGGCCACGACCGGGCCGAAGCGCTCGTCCCAGCGCGCGCCGGCCAGCAGCTCGACGCCCGCGGCAACCGGCGCCATGCGCTCGACCGAGAAGGCGGGCGGCGCGAGCCGCGCCTGCAGGTCTCGCGATCGCGCGCGTCAGCGCCGCCTCGTCGCCGAGCCCGACGACCACGCCGCCGGCGTCGGACTTGTGCAGCAAGCCGAGCGCCTTGAGCACGACCGGGTAGCCGAGCTCCGCCGCCGCCGCGACCGCGCCGGCGGGACCGGTGACCGTGCGCGCGGCGACGAACGGCACGCCGCCGGCCGCGAGCAGCGCCCGGGCGTCCGCGTAGCCCGTGCCGGCACATGCCGGCTCGCCGGCGGGGAGCGCCGGCACCCCCCGCGGGGGCGCCTCCGCGCGCGCGGCGAGCCGGGCGAGCACACCGACCGCGCGCTCGATCGAGCGGTAGACGGGGACGCCGCCGCGGCGCAGGTCGTCGGCCGCCGGCGCGGCGGCGTACATCGTCTGGGCGACGACCGGCCGCTCGTGCCGGGCCACGGCGCCGGCCAGCGCCTCCGCCACCGAGCGCTCGCCCCGCCCCAGCGTCTCGACGTACTCCGCGTAGCCGCCGAAGTAGCCCGTCAGCAGCACGGCGTCGACCTCGCCCGAGCCGAGCAGCGCGTCGGCGGCACGGTCGAAGCTGCGGATGTCCTGCTCGCCGCCGCCCGCCAGGTCGACCGGGTTCGCGCACGCGGCGGTGGGCGGCAGGCCCTCCCGCAGGCGCGCGGCGAGCGCGTCGGAGAGTCGCGGCACCTCGAGCCCGGCGCGCTCGGCCAGCGCGGCGGCGATCCCGCCGTGCCCGCCGCCGTCCGCCAGCACGGCGATGCGCCGGCCCCGCACCCGGCGCGCGCGCAGGAGGCCGTCGGCCAGGTCGATCAGCTCGTGCGGCGTGCGCACCCGCTCGATCCCCGCCGCGCGGCAGGCGGCGTCGATCGCGCGGCCGTCGCTGGCGAGCGCGCCGGTGTGCGAGCGCACCGCGCGGGCGGCGGCCTCGGTGTCCTCGACCCCGAGCAGCACGACCGGCTTCCCCGCCGCGACCGCGGCCGACGCCGCCGCCGCGAACGCCCGCCCGTCGCGGAAGTCCTCCGTGTAGAGGGCGATCAGCTCGGTCGCGTCGTGGGCGGCGAGCGCGCGGATGAGGTCGGCCGCCTCGAGATCGACCTGGTTGCCCGCCGAGACGAAGCGCGAGAACCCGAGCGCGGCCTCGCGGGCCAGCAGCCCCAGCTCCAGCGCGAGGTTGCCGCTCTGGGAGATCAGGCCGATCGGGCCGGCCGGCAGCGGGTTGGGGACGAGCTCGAGGCCCGCCGTGGCGTCGAACACCCCGAGGCAGTTCGGCCCGAGCAGCGCCACGCCGGCCTCGCGCACGCGCGCCCCGAGCGCGGCCTCGCCCGCCCCGCCGGCGGTGATCGCGACGATCGCCCGGGCGCCGGCGGCGATCGCCTCCTCGACCGTCGGCTCGACGGCCGCGGGCGGCACCGCGATCACGACCAGCTCGGCGGGATCGGCCAACTCGCGCAAGGAGCGCAGCGCCGGGCGGCCCAGCACCTCGCCGCCGCGGTGGTTGACGAGATGCACGGCGCGGCGGGACTCGCCCCGCAGCGCGCCGCGCGCCAGCCAGTTGCCCCACTTGACGGGATCGTCGGACGCGCCGACCACCGCGACGGAGCGCGGGTCGAAGAGCGCCTCGAGGTCCCGCGGCGGGGCCACGCCACCCGCCGTCACGGCGCCGCCTCCGGCGCGGGCGGCGGCTCGCCGAGGCCCCACGCGTCGACGCCGCCGTCCACCACGATCGTCGTACCCGTCACGTAGCCGCCTCCCGGCGAGGCGAGGAAGGCGATCAGGCTCGCCACCTCCTCGGGACGCCCGAGGCGCCCGAGCGGCACCGTGCGCCGCCACGCCTCGACGGCCTCCTCGCCGTAGCCGGCCAGGCCCTCGGTCAGGATCGTCCCCGGCGCGACGCACACGCTGCGGATCCCGTAGCGGCTCCACTCGAGCGCCAGCCCCGACGCGAGGTTGGCGATCGCGGCGCGCCCCGCCGCGGCGTGCGCGAAGCCGGGGATCCCGCGCAGCGGGCTGAAGCCGACGAACACGACGAGGCCGCCGCGCGCCGGGATCATCGAGCGCGCGGCGACCGTGCGCGTCAGGCTCCACACCGCGTCCACCGTCACGCGGTGCACCGCCCGCCAGCCGTTGTCGGAGATCTCCTCGGCCGGGGCGGTGAACTGTCCTCCGGCGTTGTTGACGAGGACGTCGACGGTGCCGAAGCGCCCGAGCGCGGCGTCGACCACGCGCTCGGCCTCGCCGGGCTCGCGCAGGTCGGCGGCCATCGCGAGGCACTCGCCGCCGCGCGCCCCCACCTCGTCGCGCACCGCCTGCAGGGGGGCCTCGCGGCGCCCGCAGACGACCACCGCGGCGCCGGTCCCCGCGAGCTCGAGCGCGGTCGCCCGCCCGATCCCGGTCCCGCCCCCCGTCACCAGCGCGACCCGCCCGGCGTTGGCGTCCGGACGCAGGGGGGAGCCCGCCGCCGCCATCACCCGACCGGGGCGGCGGCGTGTCCCAGGGCCACCTCGATGCTGGGCGTGTTGGCCAGCAGCTTGCGGGTGTAGTCGGCGCGCGGCGACGTGAGCGTGTCCACCACGCCGCCCTCCTCGACGATGCGCCCCTCGTTCATCACCGCGACGCGGTCGGCGATGGTGCGGATCAGCGCGAGGTCGTGCGTGATGAACAGCAGGCTCAGGCCCATCTCGGTGCGCAGCGTCCCGAGCAGCTCGACGATCGCCGCCTGCACGGACACGTCCAGCGCCGAGGTGATCTCGTCGCACACGAGCAGGGCGGGCTCGGCGGCCAGCGCGCGGGCGATCGCCACGCGCTGGCGCTCGCCGCCCGAGAGCTGGTCGGGGAAGCGGTCACCCGCCGCCGAGGAGAGCGCCACGCGCTCGAGGCACTCGGCCACGCGGCGGCTGATGTCGGCGCGCCCGGCGCCGCCGAAGCGCTGCAGCTGGCGGGCGATGGTCTGCCCGACGCTCCGCCGCGGGTTCAGCGACGCGTAGGGGTTCTGGAAGACGTACTGGATCCGCTGACGCGCCTCGTCGGAGCGCCGGCGCGCGGCGGGCGGGAGCACCGCGTCGCCGAGGCGGACCTCGCCGGTGTAGTCCTTGTGCAGGCCCGCGACGCAGCGCGCCAGCGTCGTCTTGCCGCTGCCCGACTCGCCGACCAGCGCGAGGCACTCCTGGCGGTGGACCTCGAGCCCGACGTCGAACAGCGTGTGCCGCTGGCCGTGGTGGGCGTCGAGGTCGCGCACCGCCAGCACGACCTCCTCGCCGGTCGACCGCTCCGCCGGCTGCCCGGCGCCCGCGTGCGCGGAGGCGCGCGCCGCGTCGGCGGAGTGGTGACAGCGCACGGAGTGGCCCGGCCCGACCTCGGCGACCGCCGGGAACGTCGCGCGGCACTCGTCCGTCGCGAGCTCGCAGCGCGGGTGGAAGTAGCAGCCGTCGGGGCGGCTCCCGGGCAGCGCGGCGTGGCCGGGGATGCCGACCACGGTGCGCTTGCCGGCGATGTCCGGCACGGCGCGCAGCAGCCGCCGCGTGTACGGGTGCCGCGACGCGGAGAAGATCTGCTCCCGCGAGCCGAGCTCGACGATCCGCCCGCCGTACATCACCGCCACGCGGTCGGCCAGCTCGGCCACCACCGCGAGGTCGTGGGTGACGTAGAGCGCGGCGACCTGGTGGCTGCGGCACAGGTCGCGCACCGTCTCGAGCACCCGCGCCTGCGTCGTGACGTCGAGGCCGGTGGTGGGCTCGTCGCACACGATCACGTGCGGGCGGTTGGCGAACGCCATCGCGATCGAGACCCGCTGCTGCTGGCCGCCGGAGAGCTGGTGCGGATAGCGCTTCAGGAACGCGTCGTCGTGGGGCAGCGCCACCTCGTCGAGCGCCTCGCGCACGCGCGCGGCGCGCTCCTCGGCGCTCGAGCCCGCCGCGTGGGCCTCGAGCATCTCGCGCAGCTGGATCCCGATGCGCAGCGCCGGGTTGAGCGCCGTGCCCGGGTCCTGCGGGATGTAGGCGACGGTGCCGCCCCGCAGCCGGCGCACGTCGGCCTCGCCGAGCTGCTCGAGGTCGCGCCCGTCGATGCTCACCGTGCCGCCGCGGACCTCGCCGCCGGTGCGGCAGTGCCCCAGCAGCGCCATCCCGACGGTCGTCTTGCCCGACCCGGACTCGCCGACGAGCCCGAGCACCTCCCCCGCCCGCACGGTCAGCGCGATCTCGTCGACGATCTCGACGTCGGAGCCGACGAGCCCGATGCTGAGGTCGACCACGTCGACCGAGGGGGCGGGCGGCGCCGCGCTCATGACCCCGCCTTCCGGTCGAGCCCGATCGCCGCGCGGGCGATCCCGTCGGTCACGAGGTTGGTCCCCACCGTGAGCAGGCCGATGGCGGCGACCGGGAGCAGCACGGCCCACGGCTGCACGTTGATCGAGAGGCGGTTCTCGTTGATCATCAGGCCCCAGTCGGCGGTCGGCGGCTGCAGGCCGAAGCCGAGGAAGCTGATCGCCGCCACGAGCGCGATCGAGTACGTCATGCGCAGGCCGAACTCGACGAGCAGCGGGCTCGTCACGTTCGGGAGCAGCTCGCCGAAGACGATCCGCGAGCGGGACTCGCCGACCGCCTCGGCGGCCTTGACGAAGTCGCGCTCGGCGACCTCGAGCGCCGCGCCGCGGATCACGCGCGCCACGCGCGGCGCGTGCGTCCCGCCGACGCACAGCACGATCAGCCACGGCCGCGGCCCGAAGGCCGACACGGCGAGCAGGGTGAGGATGATCGGCGGGAACGCGAGGATGACGTCGTTGCCGCGCATCAGCACGTCGTCGAGCCAGCCGCGCGAGTAGGCGGCCACGAGCCCGACCGCGGTGCCGACGCCGACGCCCAGCAGCGTCGAGGCGATCGACAGCCACAGCACGGTGCGCCCGCCGGAGAGGAAGCGGCTCAGCACGTCGCGGCCGAGCGCGTCGGTGCCGAACGCGGCGGCCGACGACGGGCCGGAGTTGGGCGGCGCCACGAACTCCGTCGGCGAGTTCGGCGCGACGAGCGGGCCGAAGACGGCGATCAGCACCATCACGGCCACGATCGCGAGGCCGATGCGCGTGCGCGTCAGCCGGCACGCGCGGCGCAGCGTGTCGAGCCACTGGCGGCGCTGGACCGTCGGGGGCGGCGCGACCGCCGTCGGCTGCAGCGCGAGGTCGATCGTGTCGCTCATCGCCCGGCCGTCCGCAGCTTCGGCGTCACCAGGATCGTCGCGATGTCGGCCAGCAGGTTGAGCGCGACGTAGATCGCGGCCGCGAGCATCGTCACCGCCTGCACCACCGGCATGTCGCGGTTGGCCACCGCGTCGACCAGCGCCGCCCCGATCCCGGGGTACTGGAAGACGAACTCGACGAGGACCACGCCGCCCGCCATCCACGCCAGCTGCAGCGCGGTGACCTGGATCGCCGGCACGACCGCGTTGGGCACCGCGTGGCGCCAGATCACCGTGCGCTCCGGGAGCCCCTTGAGACGGGCCATCGTCACGTACTCCGACTCGAGCACCTCGATCATCGAGCCGCGCATGATCCGGCTGATGTAGGGCGTGACCGCCAGGACGAGGGTCGCCGCGGGCAGCACCACCACCTGCGGGTCCTGCCACGCGTGCATCCCCGGCGGCACGAGCGAGACGGCCGGGAAGAGATGCATCAGCCCGGTGGCGAACAGCAGGATCAGCAGGATCCCGATCACGAACTCGGGCAGGGCCGCCAGCACGAGCGTGATGGTGGAGGTGACGTGGTCCACGACGCGGTCGCGGCGCATCGCGGTCCACACCCCGAGGAGCAGCGAGAGCGGGATCGCGACCACCGACGCCACGAACACGAGGAAGGCCGAGTTCCACACGCGCGTCGAGAGCAGCTCGCCGACCGGCTGCTGCGTCGCCGCGGAGTCGCCGAGGTCGCCGAACAGCAGCCCGCCGAGCCACTGGAGGTACTGCTGCACGACCCCCTCGTCCAGATGGAGCTGCTCGCGCAGCGCCGCCACCCGGTCCGGCGTCGCCTCGCGGCCGAGGATCGCGGTCGCGGCGTCGCCGGGCAGCGCCACGACCGCCGCGAACACCACGAGCGAGACGAGCCACAGCGTGAGCAGGCCGAGCGCCAGCCGGCGCAGCAGCACCCTAGGGGACAACGCCCACCTCCTCGCCCTGCGACGCGAGCTCGTCGGCGATCAGCCGCGCGGAGAGGCGCAGGTGCTCGGCGACGAGGTCCGGCGCGTGGGGGTCGAGGCGCTCGATCGCGGTGAGCAGCCGCTCGTGGTCGGACACGTAGACGCCCACGGGGTACGGCGGGTGGTGGCGCAGGAGCATGCGGGTCTCCGCCACGAGCGTGTCGTGGGCCCGGCTGAGCCGCGGGCTGCCCGCCAGGCGGACGAGCTCGCGGTGGAACTCGAGGTCGGCGGCGATGAGCCGCTCGCTCACCGCGCCGTGCTCCGGCGCGGCGGCGCGCAGGGCCTCGAACGCCGCGCGCAGCGGGGCGGTGCCGGGCGGCTCGGCGGCCTGCACGGCGTGCCGCGCGGCGCCGGACTCGATCGCCTCGCGCGCGACGTAGACGTCGAGACGGTCGGGGAGCGAGAGCCGGCGGACGCACGCGCCGCGGTGCGGCTCATGGTCGACGAGGCCCTCCTGGACGAGCTGGCGGACCGCCTCGCGGATCGCGCTGCGGCCGGTCCCGAACGTCTCGGCGAGCGAGGCCTCGCGGAGCTGCTCGCCCTGCGGGATGCGGCCGTCGACGATCGCCTCGCGCAACTCGCGCAGGACCTGCTCGGTGACCGAGGCGCGCTCGACGCCGGCCAGGCGCCACCCCTTCGCCGCCACTGCGATGGGACCCCCTCCCTCCCACGGTTGTAGGGTGTCGACAACCTACCGCGACGGGGCAGGGTGTCAAGCCGCGTGCACGAGAAGCGCATCGAGATCCGCTGGCGTGACTCCGACGCGTTCGGCCACGTCAACAACGCCGTCTATCTGACCTACCTCGAGGAGGTGCGCGACGAGTGGCTGGCGGGCGTGCTCGACACCGCCACGGTGTGGGAGTTCGTGCTCGCCCGCGTCGCGATCGACTTCCGCCGCGAGCTGGTCCAGGACGACGACGAGATCGTGGCCGCCTGCCGCCTGGAGCGCATCGGGCGCTCGAGCGTGACCACGCGCGAGACGCTGCGGGTGGCGGCCGACGGGGCGCTCGCGGCCGAGTCCGAGAGCGTGCTCGTCGCGCGCGACCGGGAGTCGGGCGCGTCGCGGCCGCTGACGGACGCCGAGCGGGCGGCGTTCGAGCGCGAGCGGTCCGGCTAGCCGCGCGCCAGCCGCCGCGAGATCACGAGGCGCTGGATGTCGGAGGTCCCCTCCTCGATCTCCTCGAGCTTCGCGTCGCGCATCCATTTCTCGACGGGGTACTCGCGCGAGTAGCCCCAGCCGCCGAGCGTCTGGACCGCGGCCCACGTGCACCACATGGCGGCCTCCGAGGCGTAGAGCTTCGCCATCGCGGCCTCGGCGGTGACGTCGGCGCCGGCGTCCAGCGTGCGGGCGGCGCGCAGCGTCAGCAGCTCCGCGGCGTCGGCGCGCACGGCCATGTCGGCCAGCCGGAAGGCGACCGCCTGGTGCTCGATGATCGGCCGCCCGAACTGGCGGCGCTCGCGCGCGTAGGCGGTCGCGTACTCGAGCGCCGCGCGCGCCAGGCCGGTCGCCGCCGCGGCGAGCGTGATCCGCGAGGAGTCGAAGCAGCGCATGAGGCCGTAGAAGCCCTCGCCCTCGCCGCCCAGCCGGTGCTCGGCGGGCACCTCGACGCCGGACAGGAAGACCTCGGCGCTGCGGATCGCCCGCTGCCCGAGCTTCTTCATCGGCGACCCGACCGTCAGCCCGGGCGCGCCGGCCTCGACCACGAAGGCCGTGACCCCGCGGGCGCGCTTCTCCGGGTCCACCGTCGCGAAGATCAGGTAGGCGTCGCAGACCCCCGCGTTGGAGATCCACGCCTTCTGCCCGTCGAGCACGTAGCCGGCGTCCGTCCGGCGCGCCCGCGTCCGCAGGCCGGCGGCGTCGGAGCCCACCTCGGGCTCCGTGACGGCGAGCGCGGTCAGCGGCGGCCGGGGACCCGTCAGCGGCGCGAGCCAGCGGGCCTGCTGCTCGGGCGAGCCGAGCGCCGTCACCGCCGCGGCGAAGAAGCCGTTGGAGGTGATGAGGTTGCCGATCCCGATGTCGCCGTGGCACAGCGCGGCCTGGACCAGGCACCCGGTGAAGCAGTCCTCGATCCCGCCGCCGCCGTGGTCGGCGGGCAGCATGAAGTCGGTGAGCCCGATCTCCGCGGCCGCGTGGACGAGCTCCCACGGCACCTTGTGGTCCGCCTCGTCGATCGCGGGCGCGGCCGGGCGGATCCGCTCGGCCGCGAACGCGCGCGCCACCGCGCGGATCTCGCGCTGCTCGTCGGTGAGCGCGAACGCCTCCGGATGTCCCTCGCTCAGGCTGATCGCGGCAGTTATATTCGCTCGCCGGATGAGCGGCTGGCCCGAGCTCCTGCGCGACGGCGTACGCGACCTCGGCCCGTACCGGCCAGGCTCGAGCGCCGAGGACGTCCGCCGCCGCTACGGGCTCGACGAGGTGGCGCGCCTCAACTGGAACGAGGGACTGTTCGGCGCGCTCCCCGGCGTGCATGAGCAGGTCGCCGCCGAGCTCGACCGGGCGTGGATGTACCCGGAGCGCGCCTGGGGCGAGATCCGCGAGCGCCTCGCGGCGTGGCTGGGCGTCGGCCCCGAGCAGGTCCTCCCCGGCCACGGCATCCAGGCGCTCGTGCTCACCGTGGTGGGCGCGTTCGTCGCGCCGGGCGATCGCGTGGTGGTCCCCTCGCCGACCTACGGCCTGTACGCGCCCGTGTGCCGTGCCGCCGGCGCGGAGGTGGAGCGCGTGCGGAGCCCGGACCTCGCGCTCGACCTCGACCGCGTCGCGGAGGCCGCGCGCCGCCGCAGCGCCCGGCTCGTGTGGATCTGCGACCCCAACAACCCCACCGGCCTGCGGGTCGGGCCGGGCGAGTGGGCGGCGTTCCTCGACGCGCTGCCCGCCGGCTGCGTCGCCGTCGCCGACGAGGCCTACATGGACTACGTGCCCGAGGCCGACCGCGTCGACCGGCTCGCCGACGTGGCGGCCGGCCGCCGTGTCGTCGTGCTGCGCACCTTCTCGAAGATCTTCGGGCTGGCCGGGCTGCGCCTCGGCTACGCCGTGGTGCACGAGTCGCTCACCCCGCACCTGCACGCCGTCCAGGAGCCCTTCAACGTCAACTCCGCGGCGCTGTCGGCCGGGTCCGCGAGCCTCGAGCGCGCCGGGCTCCTGACGGAGCGGCGCGAGCTCGCCCGGCGCTGCCGGGAGCTGCTGCGCGACCGGCTCGCGGCCGGCGGCCTGGAGCCGCTGCCCTCGGACGCGAACTTCGTGCTCGTCCCGCTGGGGGGCGCCGACGACCTCGGGCTGTTCGAGCGGCTCGCCCGCCGCGGGCTGCTGGTACGGCCCGGGAGCGAGTTCGGGCTCCCCGGCCACGTCCGCATCACGGTCGGGCCCGCCGAGCTCATGGAGCGCGCCGCGGCGGAGCTGCTCGAGGCGACGCGGGAGCGCTGATGCTCGACCGCCGGCTCGTCACCGCGCTGCACGTCGAGACCCTGCGGCACACCGAGCTGCACGCGGAGCACGCGCCACACGTCCTCTTCCAGGCCTCGACCATCGGCGCGCTGCTCGACGGCGCCTACGACGGCGACGTCACCTTCGCCGAGCTCGCGGAGCACGGCGACCTCGGGCTGGGGACGCTCGACGCGCTCGACGGCGAGATGATCGCGCTCGACGGCCGCTTCTACCGCGCCGACGTCGACGGCGGGATCCATCCCGTCGACCCCGTCGCACGGACGCCGTTCGCGGTCGTCGTGCCGTTCGCGCCGACCGTGGACGGTGAGCTCTCCGGCCCGCTCGACCATGACCGTTTCCTCGCGCTGCTCGACGACTTCGTGCCCGCCGACGCCACGTCGTGCGCCGTGCGCGTCGACGGCGCGTTCGACCTGGTGCGCGCCCGCTCGGTGCCGCGGCAGCACCCGCCCTACCGGCCGCTCGCCGAGGTGATCGCGGACGAGCACGTCTTCGAGCTGCGCGAGGCGACCGGGACGGTGGTCGGCTTCCGCTTCCCGGACTTCGCCGAGGGCCTCGAGGTGAGCGGCTACCACCTCCACTTCATCTCGGACGACCGCACCCGGGGCGGGCACGTCCTGAGTTGCCGCCCGCGGCAGGTGCGGGTGCGCGTCGACCCCTCCAACGACCTGCACGTCGAGCTGCCGCCGGAGGTCGACCTGGCGAGCACGGAGCTCGCACGCTCGACGCGCGAGGCGCTGCGCCGGGCGGAGTCGGACGCCTAGCCCCCGGCCGCGGGGGGCTCCATGCCGAGCTCGCGGTAGCCCTCCAGCGAGGCGTCGAGGAGCTCCCGGGCGCGCTCGCGATCGCCGGGACCGTCGCGCGCGAGCCGCATGCGCGCGTAGTCGTTCCGCGTGCGCGCCAGCCAGGGGAGAGCGCCCGTCTCCGCGTTCATCGCCAGCGCGTCCTCGAAGTGCCGGTCCGCCTCGCGCCCGCGCCCCGCCGCCGGCGCGAGGATGCCGAGGTAGCGCGACACCGAGCCGCGGATCCCCTCGCACTGGTCGACGACGTTGAGCGCCGACCACGGGAGGAGCAGCCGGTAGAGGACGGTGGCCGACCCCGCGTCGCCGAGGAGCCCCGACGTCTCCGCGAGCAGGCTCATGCCGAAGAGCCACTCCTGGTCGAAGGGCAGGCCCGCGCAATCGTCGCGCGTCAGATCGTCAAGGGCCCGGCGGGCCTCCGGAAGACGTCCGACCCGTGCGTGCACATGCGCCAGCACGCAGCGGAACACCGGGCGCGCCGGACGCTCCGCGGCCAGCGCGCGCATGACCGGCTCGACGTCCTCGAGTCCGCCGCGGAAGTCGCACAGCGTGTAGCGCTGCACCAGGTGCACCGGGATGGCCATCTCGGGCTGGGCGCGCTCGCCGAGCGCCCGCAGGTCCGACATGAGGCCCTCGGCGTCGCCCAGCCTGCCCTCCGCCAGGGCGAGCATCGCCTTCGCCCCGCCGACGTCCCACAGATGTGCGGGCTGCCTGAGCTCGCGGGCGACCCGGTCGGCGACCTCGATCTCGGCCTCCGCCTCCGCCACCTTCCCGAGCATGAGCAGCGGACCGAGCCGGTGCATGCAGCCGTGCACGATCCGCTCGCGATCCCCGATCCGCGTGGCGAGGTCGCGCAGCTCAGCGCCGAGCGCCTCGACCTCGGCGACCGTGTCGGGAGCGAGGACGGAGATCGCCCGGCCGTCCAGCGCGTACGCCAGCGCGGCCGGGTCGTCGATGCGGCGGGCAAGCTCGACGGCGTCCCGGCTCAGCGCGTCGCGCCGCGTCCGCGATGGCTCATCGCGGAGCGCCGCGGCGAGGCGGGCGAGCAGCCGCACGCGCAGCTCGGCGTCCTCGCCCGCCAGCCCGGCGAGCGCCTCCTCGAGCAGCGGCAGGACCGGTTCGTCGTCGCCGGCGCGGGCGTAGATGATCCGCCCTCCGTACTCCGCGGCGGCGCGGGCGAGCGCGTGCGCGAGCCCGAGGCGCCGCGCGATGCCGGCCGCCGCGAGGAGCGCCCGCTTCGCGCTCGACGTGTCGCCCGCCTGTGACCGGGCTTCGCCGAGGGCGAGCAGGAGCTCGCAGCGCGTCCCTTCGCCGGAGTCCCCGAGCGCCGCGAGCGCGCTCTCGTACAGGCGCGCGGCCTCCTCGTAGGCGAGCAGCGCGAGCGCCCGGTCGCCGGCGAGCCGCGCGTAGCGGACGCCCTCGGCGACGTCGCTCCCGGCAAGCGCGTGATGCGCGAGCTCCGCGAGACGCGGGCTGAGGTCCGGCCCGTACAGCGCCTCGAGCACCTCCAACGCCCGCCGGTGCAGGCGCACGCGGCGCGCGCCCGTGAGTCCGTCGTAGAGGGTGTCGCGGATGAGGGCGTGCGCGAACCGGACGCGTCCGGGCACGCCCGGGACGTCCGCGATGACGCGAGCGGCCATTGCCTCGTCGAGCACGTCGAGCAGCTCGCCCTCGCCGAGCCCGGCCATGCGGGCGAGCGCGTCGATCGCCGGCTCCCGGCCGAGCACGGACGCGTGCGCCAGCGCGCGCCGGCACGGCTCCGAGAGGTGGGCGAGGCGGCGGGAGATCACGTCGCGGACGGTCTCCGGGATCGCGAACGGCGTCTGCGCACCGGAGCGGGACCAGACGCCCTCGACGGCGAGCAGCCGCACGATCTCGCCGGCGAACAGCGGGTTCCCCTCGGTCTCCTCGTGCAGCGCCGCCGCCAGCTCCGGGGAGGCGATCTGCCGCGCGGTCAGCTCGACGTACTCGGCGAGCTCGCGCTCGCTCAGCCCGCCGAGCGAGAGCCGCCGGGCCGCCGGCTCGCGCGCCACGTCGGTCAGCAGCTCGGTGAGCGGCCGTCCGGGGGTCGGGTCGACGTCCCGGCAGGCACCGACGAGCAGCACCCGGGCGCCTGCCAGCTCGCGGGCGAGGAACCGCAGGAGCAACAGCGACGGCGTGTCGGCCGCATGCAGGTCGTCCAGCACGAGCACGACCGCCCGGCTCGCGGCCGCGGCGCGCACGAACCCGGCCGCGGCCTCGAACAGGCGGAAGCGCGCCGTCTCGGGCTCGCCCGCGGGCGGCTCGGGCAGGTCGGGCAGCCGCTCGCGCAGCTCGGGGAGGATCTGCGCGAGGTCCGCGCCGCCGGCGCCGAGCTGCGCGCGCAGGACCGGGGTCTCGCAGTCGCGCACGTAGGCACGCAGCGACTGCACCCAGGGCCAGTAGGCCGGAGCGCCGCCCGCCTCCCAGCATCGGCCGACGAGCACCCGGGCACCGCGGCTCTGCGCCTCGGCTGCCACCTCCTCGGCGAGCCGGCTCTTGCCGATCCCGGGCTCCCCGACGAGCAGGACCAACCGGCCGCGGCCGGCGAGCGCGTCGTCGAGACAGGCGATCAACGCGGCCAGCTCGCGCTCTCGGCCGACGAACGCGCCGCGCGGTGTCTCGCCCGCCGCTCGCCTGGCAGCGCCGATCGCCGCATCCGCCGCTGGTGGCCCCGTCCCGGCCTCTCGGTGCTCGAGCGCGGGGTCCTGCTGCAGGATCGCGTCGTGGAGGCGGCGCAACTCCGGGCCCGGCTCGATCCCGACCTGCTCCACCAGCACCGCGCGGGCCGCCCGGTACGCCTCGAGCGCGTCGGACTGGCGGCCCGCGCGGTACAGGGCGAGCATCCGCTGCGCATGCAGCCGCTCGCGCAGCGGCTCCTCGCCCACCAGCGCCTCCAGCTCGGCGATGACCTCGCGGTGGCGGCCGGCGGCGAGGTCCTGCTCGACGGCAAGCTCCAGCGCGGCGAGCCGGAGCTCCTCGAGCCGGCGGATCTCGGCGGCGGCGAACGGCTCCGCATCCACGTCGTCCAGGGGCGGCCCGCGCCACAGCGCGAGCGCGTCGCGCGGAGCCGCCCGTGCGATCAGCGCCTCGAAGCGTCGTGCGTCGACGTCGCCCCGGCGGAGCCGCAGCTCGTAGCCGTGCGGGTGCGTGACGATCTCCGTGCCGTCGCCGGCTGCCGCGAGGACCTTGCGCAGCCGTGACACGTAGACCTGCAGCATCTTGGCCGCCGTCGCCGGGGGTCGCTCGCCCCAGAGACCGTCGAGCAGCCGCTCGGACGAGACCGCCGATCCGGCGTTCAGCGCGAGCAGCGCAAGCAGCGCTCGCGGCTTGCCGGCGCCGATGGCGATCCGACGACCGTCGACGCTTGCCTCCACGTGTCCCAGAAGGCGAACGTGCATCTCGTGAGCTGCTGCCTGGGTGCGAGCCTATCCGGCGCGGAGGTCACGCGGGGCTCCTAGACTCGCCGCATGAGCGAGGCGACGGTGACGCCGTTCGGTGGCGGCGAGATCATCGGCGACGCGCCGGACCGGCGGGTGGAGATCCTCTGCGAGCACGACGGGCTGCACGCGACGTGGACGCGCTTCGGCCCCGGCCGCGAGGGCGCGAGCCCGCACATCCACCGTGAGCACACCGACCTCTTCTACGTCCTGGCGGGCGAGCTGACCGTCCGCCTCGGCGCCGAGGACCGGAGCGCGGCGGCGCCGGCGGGGACGCTCGTGCGGGTGCCGCCGCTCGTCGTGCACGGCTTCCGCAACGCCGGCGACGCGGAGGTCCGCTACATCAACCTCCACGCGCCCGGGCGGGGGTTCGCGGACTACATGCGCGGGCTGCGCGACAAGCAGCCGGTCGACTTCGACCAGGAGGACCCGCCCGCGGACGGCCTGCGCCCGTCCACCGAGGCCATCGTCGGAGCCGATGGGGCGACCGCCGAGGCGGACGGCGTGCGCCGGCGGCTGCTCGCCGACGTCGAGGCGATCGGGATCGCGGAGGTTCGCGGCGAGCCCGGCGCCCCGGCGGCGGCGCACGTGCACGCCGGGCACGCCGAGTCGCTCTACGTGCTCGAGGGCGAGATCGCGCTGGCGGCCGGCGGCCGCGAGCACCGAGCGGGCACCGGGTCGTGGGTGCAGGTGCCGCCGGGCGTCGCGCACGCGGTCTCCGTGCCCGGCCCGGGGGCGGCGCGCTTCCTCGAGCTCCATGCGCCGAGCGGCGGGTTCGGCGCCTTCGTCCGCGCGCTCGCCGGCGGCGCGGACGAGGCGGGCGCGGCCGACCAGGCGGGCTTCGACCAGCGCCCGGGATCCTGAGCGCGGCTCACCACACGTCGCCGTCGCGCCAGTCGCAGGTGAGCTCGCCGGAGAGGTCGAGCGGCACCGCGACCGGCAGGACGTAGACCGCCCCGTCCTCCTCCTCGGTGCGCACGACGCCGTCGGGCGTGAGCACCGAGAGCGGCCCCTGCCACTGCCGCCAGCCGTGCGCGGTGTAGACGCCCACGCCGTCGTCGGTGGCGCCCAGGGCACCGAGGTCGTACGCCGCGCGCACGATGCGCCCGACCGCCGTCATCATCGCCCCGCCGTAGCCGTGGCGGCGCCGGTCCGCGCGCACCCCCACGCCCTCGACGTAGCCGGCGCGCAGCGCCCGGCCGCCGTGCAGGAGCCGGCGCTGGACCACCGCCGCGTGCCCGACCACCGCGTCGCCCTCCCACACGAGCGCGTGCACCCCGCCGAGGGAGTGCTCCCAGTCGTGCTCGTCGAAGTCGCCCGCGAACGCCTCGTCGAGCAGGGCGCGCGCGGCCGCCAGGGCCGCGGGGTCGAGATCGGCCGTGTGGGCGGTCTGGACCTCGATCACGGGACCCGGCCGGCGGCGATCCACGCCCGCGCGGTCAGCCGGAACGGCGCGTCGCCGGCGCCGAGCCGGCGGCGGAGCTCCGCGGCGAGCCCGGCGCGCGCCTCGGACGGCAGCGCCGCCACGTACGCGCCGGCGGGCCCGACGCCGGCCTCGAGCCCCCGCCACAGGTCGGCGAACCCGTCGTAGCCGGCGGACACCACGGCCGGGGCGACCTCCACGCCGGCGAGGCCCGCGTCCGACCACAGGTCGCCGAGGGGACCGGGCGCGCAGAACGGCATGCGGCCCTCGTCGCGCTCGGCCGCCGCCGGGTCGAGCGCGACCGCCGCGTCCCAGAAGCGCCGCAGCAGCGTCATCTCACCCGCGTAGTCCCACACCGCGGCCGACACCGCGCCGCCAGCGCGCGTCACCCGCGCCATCTCGCGTACGCCCGCCACCGCGTCGGACATGAAGTTCACGACGAGCTGGGCGAGCGCGTGGTCGAAGGCGCCGTCCTCGAACGGCAGCGCCTCGGCGGGCGCGACCTCGACGCGGGCGCCCGGCACGCGCGCGCGGCACGCCTCGGCGAACGGGGCCGACGGGTCGGCCGCCGCCACCCGCTCCGCGCCGAGCACGGCCGCGAGCTCGGCCGTCAGCCCGCCCGGCCCGCACCCGACGTCGAGCGCGGACTCGCCCGGCCGCACGCCCGCGGCGTCGATCAGCGCACGCGCGAGCTCGCGGCTGTAGCGGCCGATGAACAGGTCGTACGCCTGCGCGGGTGCGTGGAAGGTCGCGGCTCCGCGTGGATCGCTCACCCCGCCGAGGCTGCCGCCGGCGGCGCCCGCCGTCAAGGCCGTCATGCTGCGCGCATGCCGCCCCACCTCCCCCTCCCCGACGACGCGACGGCCGGCCCCGAGCTGGCCGCCGAGTACGCCGCGGCGCGCGAGCGCGAGGGCGCGGTGATGGCGATCCTGCGCGCGATGGGCCCGCGCGCCGAGCTCGTGCGGGCCTTCCTCGCGCTCGCCGACGCCGCGCTCTACGGGCCGGCCGCGCTCGGGCGGCGGGAGCGCGAGCTGCTCGCGCTGGCGACCTCGCAGGCCAACGGCGCGGGCTACTCGGCCGAGGTCCACGCCGGGCTCCTCGACGAGCTCGGCGGCGGCCCGGACGGCGGCCCGCGCGACCGGGCGCTGGTCGCCTTCGCGCGCCGCCTCACGCTCGCGCCGGGCGAGGGCGGCGCCGCCGTCGCCGACCTGCGCGCCCACCTCTCGGACGCCGAGGCCTACGACGCGATCGCGGTCGTCGGGCTGCTGAACCTCGCCAACCGCGCGGCCCTGGCGACCGGGATCACGACCGCCGACGACCTGGCCTGACCCTCGCCGGCCGCGCACCCGCGCCGGTCAGCGCTCGATCCCGCAGACGTTCTCGGCCACGTCGGCGGTGAAGGCCTCGAGCCGCTCGAAGGCGGCCGGGACGCCGTGGGAGGTGTCCGAGAAGGAGATCGTGCCCGCCTCCATGCGCGCGCGGTAGGACAGGATCGCCCCCGGGCCGCGCGGCAGCTGGATGGAGAGCTCGGCCTGCGGCTCGAGGTCGCGCGCGAGCTGGCGGGCGGCCAGCAGGCGCTTGGCGCCGAGGTCGTGCAGGTCGCCGTTGCAGGTCACCGTGCCGCCGTCCGAGACCACCATCTCGATGTTCGCGTTGCGGTCGCTGCCCGAGCGGGTCACCTCGAAGAGGTCGGCCGACGGTCCGCCGCAGCCCGCCACCGTCAGCGCGAGCGCGGCGACGGCGAGCGCGCGCCTCATATGACCACCAGCTCGGCGCCCGCCACCTCCTGCAGGAAGCGCGGCGTGGACAGGACGCCGTCGAACATCGCCTCGACGTCGGCGCGCGCGACGGCCGTGGTCTCGACCGCGGCGGCGCAGGCCCACAGGCGGCAGTCGTCGAGCTCGCACGCCGTGTCGCGCAGCTCGGCGAGCGAGCGGGCGAACGTGCCGCGGCCGCCCTCGCTCAGGCTCGGGGTCGCCTCCGGGCGCAGCGCGCGGCCGGCGAGCTGCTCATCGAGGAGGGGCGCCAGCGCGCCGAAGGACACGAGCCCGCGGGCGGGCCGGCCGTCGCTGGCCGCGGACACGAGCAGCGACAGCCCGGTGTACAGGCGCTCGAGGTCGCTCGTCTCGAGGATCGCCGCGATCATGTCACCCCAGCATCGCATGCCCCACGTCGTCGACGCCCGCGGGCTGAGCTGCCCGCTCCCCACCATCAAGGCCCGCCAGGCCCTGGCCGCGCTCGAGCCCGGCGCCACGCTCGTGGTGCTCGCGACGGATCCCGAGGCCCCGCTGGACCTCGCCGCGCTGGCCGCCGACGGCGGGCACGGGTTCGCGCGGGCGCGCGAGGGCGCCGGGTGGCGGCTGACGCTCGTGAAGGCCGCGGCGCCGTAGGCGGCGCGCTCAGGGCGCCGGCCTCGGCCGGCGCGCCGGTGCGTCCCCGCCGTCGAGCGCGGCCGAGCGGCCGCCCTCGCCCGGCGCGTCGTACACCACGGCGGACCCGCCGCGGGGTTGCGCGGTCAGCGCTCGCCCGCCGGCGTGGGCGCCGGGACCTCCTCGGCGCTCGGCAGCGTGACGTCGTCCACGAAGCAGTACGCCCAGTCCTCGCCCGGCTCGACGGTGCGGATGATCGGGTGGCCGGTGTCGAGGAAGTGCGCCCGCGCGTGACGCCGGGGCGAGGAGTCGCAGCAGCCGACGTGCCCGCACGTCAGGCAGACGCGCAGGTGCACCCAGCGCGTGCCCTCGCGCAGGCAGTCCTCGCAGCCGGCCGCGCTCGGCACGACCGGCCGGGTGTCGCCGACGTGGGGGCAGGCGCCCGGGTCGAGCCGCGGCTCCACGAGCCGGTCGGTGTCCACGACGGTGCGCCCGCGGAACGCTTCGCGGACCTCGCGCGGCTTGCCCGGCGCGCGCAGCGAGAGCAGCATCGCGTCGATCTTGTCGGCGGGCAGCTCGTAGTCGGTGAGCAGCTTGCCGATGAGGCGCGCGTCCGCCTCGGCCTCCTCCACGACCACCCACGCGCCGACGGCGGTGGGCTCGGCGGCATCGACCGTGTAGCGCCCCCGCACGACCACCTTGATCTCCGCGTTGAGGCCGCGGGCCACGCCGGCGATCCGGGCGGCCATCTCCGGCGTGTCGTCCGGGACGATCACGATGCGGGCGCGCATCAACCCCGCCTCGAGCAGCGTCCGGGTGCGCGTCGCGTCGCCGAGCAGCACCGTCAGGCCGCGCTCCTGGGCCTCGGCCGCGCCGTCGGGGCTGAGCGTCGTGACGAGGAGCGGCACGTCGCAGCTCTGCAGCGCCGCGGTCAGCGTGCGGGCCGACCGGCCGTAGCCACACACGATCACGTGGCCGTCGAGGTCCTCGGCGAGGCCCGCGCCCTCCTCGGGCTCGGTGCCCTGCGCGGCCGGCTGGGGCATCTGGCGCACCTTCAGCCGGTGCCCGGTGCGGGTGCCGAGCGAGGACAGCCACGGCGTCGCCACCATCAGCAGCACGGTGGCGGCGATGAACCCCTGCGCGCCGTCCTCGCCGAGGCCCGCCGGCGAGAGCCCGACGCTCGCCCCGGCGCGCTCGAGCACGAAGGAGAACTCGCCGACCTGGGCGAGGATGAGCGCAGTGGCCAGCACCACGGGCGTGCGTTCGCCCAGCGCCCGCACGGCGAGCCCGGTGGTCACGGCCTTGACCACGAGCACGGCCAGCACGGCGCCGGCGACGGCGGGCAGGTGGTCGATCAGGAAGCCGACGTCGAGCAGCGCGCCGATCGACACGAAGAACATCGCGCTGAAGATGATCTGCAGCGGCAGGATCTCGCCGAGCGCCTGCTGGTCGAAGCGGCTCTCGCTCACCAGCAGGCCGGCCAGGAAGGCGCCGAGCGACACGCTGACGCCCGCGAGGCTCGTCCCGTACGCGGTGCCGAAGCAGATCGCCACCACCGTGAGGAGGAACACCTCCGGCGAGCACGTGCGGGCGACCATCTCGAGCAGCGGCGGCATCAGCCGGCGGGCGATGAGGATCACCCCCGCGACGATCAGTGCGGCCTTGGCCAGCGCCCAGAGGAACTCGCCGGGCGATCCTGCCTGGCCGCCGAGCGCCGGGACGATCAGCACCATGAGCACGATCGCCAGGTCCTGGAAGAGCAGCACGCCGAGCGAGACCTGGCCGTGGCGGCGGTTGATCTGCGAGCGGTCCCCGAGCAGCTTGAGCACGATCGCCGTCGAGCTCAGCGACACCAGCAGGCCGGTGAACACCGCGGCGCGCCACTCGACGCCGAGCGCGACGAGGATCCCCGTCGTCGCCGCCGTGGCGAGCCCGACCTGCAGCCCGCCGCCCACGAGGATGATGCGCCGGATGCGCGCCAGGCGCTCGAGGCTGAACTCGAGGCCGATCGTGAACAGCAGCAGGATGACGCCGATCTCGGCGGCCGCGTCGACCAGCTCGCGGTCGCTGATGAGGCCGAGCTGCGCCGGCCCGATGACCACGCCCGCGAGCAGGAAGCCCACGATCGGCACGAGCCGGGCCCGGTAGGCGACGTAGGCGATGACCGCGCTGCCCACCAGCAGGCCGACGATCTCGGCGAGGAACGCGGGGGTCTCCGCGGCGGCGGGGAGCACGAACGAGCCCACGGCCGGATCGTAGATGGGTCGCGCGCCGGGCTCTTCAGGCGACGACCGCGACGCCGCCGCGGCGCGGGTCGCCGGCGCCCGCGAGGCGGCCGGACGGGTCGCGGGAGACCGCCTGGCAGCCGCCGAAGAACAGGTTGACGTCGCGGAAGCGCGCCACCGTGCGGCCGGCCGCCTCCAGCGCGGAGACGTCGATGGCCGGCTCGGCGTAGACGATCCCGTCCTCGAAGTGCACGCGCGGCGCCTGCACCGCGGCGGCCACGTCGAGGCCGCGGTCGATGACGCCCAGCACCACCTGCAGGATCGCCGAGCGGATCCGGTTCGAGCCCGCGGAGCCGAGCACCAGCTCCGGGGCGTCGTCGTGCAGCACGAGCGTCGGCGCCATCATCGACGGCAGCCGGCGACCCGGCGGGTGGGTGAAGAATCCGAACGGCGAGAGGTCCTGCTCGCCCATCATGTTGTTGAGGTGCACGCCGGTGCCGGGCACGACGAGGCCCGAGCCCTCGCCGTTGGTGCACGTGACCGAGCAGGCCATCCCGTCCGCGTCGAGCACCGAGATGTGCGTGGTCGAGCCGAGCCGGGAGGCCATGAACGCGTCGAGGAAGCCCGGATCGTCCAGCCCGTCGGTGAACTCCCCGGTGCGCTCGGCCTGCGCGCGCTCCATCACCTCGACGATCTCGCAGACCTCCGACCGCCCGTCGGTGCGCTCGAGCAGCCCGAGCGCGTAGGCGAGCAGCACGCCACCGGCGCTCGGGGGCGGGTTCGTGAGCACCTGGCGCCCGCGGTAGGCGACGCGCACCGGCACCCGCGCCGCCGTCTCGTAGCGCGCGAGGTCCTCGGCGGTCAGCATGCCGCCCCGCTCGCGCACCCACTCGACCGCGGCGGCGGCCACGTCGCCCGTGTAGAACGGCGCCGCGCCCTCCGCCCCGAGTCGCTCGAGCGCGTCGGCGAGCAGCGGGTCGGCGAGCCGGTCGCCGACGCCCGGCGGGTCGCCGGACGGCATGAACAGCGCCCGCGACTCCTCCGTGGCGGCCACGATCGGCGCGAGGATGTGGAAGACGTAGGCCTGCTGGGCGTTCAGGGGGACGCCGGCGCGCGCCAGCGCCGCCGCCGGCGCGGCGAGGTCGGCGAGCGGCACGGTGCCGAAGCGCCGCGACGCCTCGCAGATCCCGGACGGGTTGCCGTACACGCCGACCGACGCGGCGCCGATGTTGAACATCTGGTTGGCGTCCCCGAAGGAGACGTCGACGGGCTCGAGCGGGGCGCGGGCGTCGAGGTCGGCGCCGTGGCCGGGCGCCGACACGAAGAAGTCGAGCAGGACGGTGTCGTCGTCGGGCCCGCCGACGAGCATGTAGCCGCCCGCGCCGAAGCCGGTCAGCAGCGGCTCGGCCACGAAGGAGGTGAGCATCGCGGCGAGCGCGGCATCGACGGCGTTGCCGCCCTGGCGGAGCACGTCGCGCCCCGCCTCGGCGGTCAGGGGGTGGCCGGCGGCGACCACCCCGAGCGCGCGGTCGCCGGGACCTTCGCTCTGCGCTGCCCACCGCGTCGACACAGCCACCGGTGCAGGCACTCTACGACGGTGGTTGCGCCGACGCGCGACTGCGGCCTCGCCCGATGGCGGGACCGCCGATCAGTAGCGCGGGATGAACTCCGGCACGTCGACGTCGACGCCCGAGCGGGACCCGACCCGCTCGCGCTCGCGCGCCCGCCGCACGCGCGGCTCGCCGTCGGGCTCGCGCAGCCGCTCGCGCTCACCGCGCCCGCCGCGCTCGCGCTCGTCCCGGCGCGGCCGCTTGTCCCCGTAGCCGGTCGCCACCACGGTCACCCACACCTGGTCCTCGAGCGCCTGGTCCACCATGGCGCCGAAGATGATGTTGGCGTCCGGATGCGCGGCGTCCGCGACCGCCTGCGCGGCCTCGTTGACCTCCCACAGCGACAGGTCGGCGCCACCGGTGATCGACAGCAGGATCGAGCGCGCGCCCTCGAGCGTGGTCTCGAGCAAGGGCGAGGACGCGGCCTGGGCGGCGGCGTCGGTCGCCCGCTTGTCGCCGGTCCCCATGCCGATGCCGAGCAACGCGCTGCCGGCGTCGGCCATGATCGTGCGCACGTCGGCGAAGTCGAGGTTGATCAGGCCGGGCAGCGTGATCAGGTCCGAGATGCCCTGGACGCCCTGGCGCAGGACGTCGTCGGCGACGCGGAACGCCTCCATCATCGACGTCTGCTTGTCGAGCACCGACAGCAGCCGGTTGTTGGGCACGACGATCAGGGTGTCGACCTCTTCGGACAGCGCCTCGATGCCGGCCTCGGCGGCCTGCGCGCGGCGCGAGCCCTCGAAGCCGAACGGCTTGGTGACGATGCCGACGGTGAGCGCGCCGAGCTCGCGGGCGATGCGGGCCACGACCGGGGCCGCTCCCGTGCCGGTGCCGCCGCCCTGGCCGCAGGTGATGAACACCATGTCGGAGCCCTTGAGCAGCGCCTTGGTCTTGTCGTAGTCCTCCATCGCGGCCGAGCGGCCGAGCTCGGGATCCGAGCCGGACCCCAGCCCGCGGGTGACGTCGTGGCCGATCTGCAGCGTCGTGTGCGCGGAGGCCGACTGCAGTGACTGCGCGTCGGTGTTGACCGCGACGAACTGGACCCCCTGGACCTCGGCCTCGATCATGCGGTTGACCGCGTTGACGCCGGCGCCGCCGACGCCGACCACGCGCAGCTGCGGCACGCCGACCGGCTCGATGTAGGTCGCGGACGCCGGGCTCGGGGCCGGACGGTCGTCGTGATGGGAGCCCGCCCGCTCCGGAGCGGGCTCCGGCTCCGGCTCGGGCTCCGGCGCGGGTGGGGCCATCATGTTCTCGGGGATGTCCGCGGAGAAGGCGTGGCGCAGCCGCTCCTGCGGCGTCGGCACGCGCGCCGGCGCGGGCGCGGGCGCCGGCTCGGGCTCCCGATGGCTCGCGACAGGCGGCGCGGGCTCGGGCGCCGGCGGGGCCGGCGGCTCGGGCGTGGCGGCCACGGGCTCGGGCTGCGAGGGGGCGGGCGGCTGCTCGGCCGCCGGCGCGGGCTGCTGCGCCGGCTCGGGCCGCTCCTCCTCGTCGGGCTCCGTCTTGCGGAACAGGGCGGCCAGCGGCCCCTCCCGCATGCTCGCCCGCTTACCGCTTCCCATTCGTGAGCACCTCCTTCGCCAGCTGGCGATAGGCGTCGGCCGCCGTCCCCTTCGGGTCGTACTTGAGCACGGACATACCCCGCACCGGCGCCTCGGCGAACCGCACCGTCTTCCGGATCCGTGAGGCGAACACGCGATCTCCGAAGTTCTCCTCGAGCAGCTCGATCGCCTCCTTGGCGTGGAGCGTCCGCGTGTCGACGAGGGTCGGCAGGATCCCCTCGATGTCCACGTCGGGGTTCAGGTTCTCACGAATCATCGCGAGCGTGTTCTGTAGTTGGACGAGGCCGCGCATCGACAGATACTCGCACTGCACCGGGACGATGACCTTGTGCGCCGCGGTGAGCGCGTTGATCGTCAATAGTCCCAGCGACGGCGGCGTATCGATGCAGATGAAGTCGTAGTCGTCTGCGATCGCCACCAGCGCCTTCTCCAGCGAACGCTCGCGGCCGATCTTCATCGACATCGCCAGCTCGGCGCCGGCGAGGTCGATCGAGGCGCACGCGACGTCGATCTCGCGGCGGCGGATGACCTCGCGGATCGAGACGCCGTGGACGAGGACGTCGTACATCGAGAGCTCGAGCGCGTCCGGGTCGATGCCCTGCGACATCGTCAGGTTGCCCTGCGGATCCATGTCGATGCACAGGACACGGTGGCCTTCCTCGGCGAAGGCCGCCGCCAGATTGAGGGTGGTCGTCGTCTTCGCCACGCCCCCCTTCTGGTTGGCGAACGCGATGACCCTTGCCCTGGAGATCACGTGTGTGCTCCGATCACGGTCGGGATAACCATCGTGGACGCCGATTCGTCGGCGCGGGGGCGATTCCTTCCTGGACCGCCCCTGCGCACCGGCTGACCAGTCGGGCGATTCGACCTCATTCCCGGCGTTTGATATATGACGGCCCGTACCGGGCCGCCTCCGGGCGGCTGGAGAGGGGGAGCGAGGAGGCCGGATGAGCACCGACCCGACGAGGGACTGGCTCGACCAGGAGGTGACCCGGCGGCAGGTCCTGCGCGGCGCCCTCGGCGGCGGCGTCGCGCTCACCGCGGGCGGCTGGCTGGCCGGCTGCGGAGGGGGCGGCGGGGACGGGAGCGAGCAGACCACCAACGCCAAGCCGCGGACCGGCGGGACGCTGCGCGTCGGGGCGACCGGCGGTGGCGCCAAGGACACGATCGACGCGCACCTCCCCACCGTCGACACGGACATCATGCGGGCGTGGAACCTCTACGAGCCGCTCGCCGTGCGCCCGCCCGACTTCGGCGAGCTCGAGATGATGCTCGCCGAGTCGATCGAGCCAGCCAAGGAGCCCGACCTGTGGACGGTGCGGCTCAAGCAGGGGATCGAGTTCCACAACGGCAAGACGGTCACCGCCGACGACGTCATCTTCTCGCTGCGGCGGATCCTCGACCCCAAGGACCCGAAGGTCGGCGCGGCCTCCATCGGCTACGTCAAGGCCAAGGACCTCAAGAAGGTCGACGAGCGCACGGTGCGGATCCCGTTGCAGTTCGCCAACGCCGCGTTCCCCGACGACCTCGGCCAGTACTTCAACGCGATCGTGCCGACCGGCTACGACCCCGAGTCGCCCGTCGGCACCGGCGCGTTCAAGTACGAGAGCTTCACCCCCGGTGAGCGCAGCGTCTTCTCGAAGTTCGCCAACTACTGGGAGAAGGGCAAGCCCTACGTCGACGAGCTGGTGATCATCGGCTTCCCGGACGACACGGCGCGCACCAACGCGCTGCTCGGCGGGCAGGTCGAGGCGATCGACAACCTCCCCGCGAGCCAGATCGAGAGCGTCAAGGGCAACTCGGGCCTGCGCGTGCTGATCTCCGAGACCGGCGCGTGGCAGCCGTTCACGATGCGCGTCGACGCCGCGCCGTTCGACGACGTGCGCGTCCGCCAGGCGTTCCGGCTGATCGTGGACCGCAAGCAGATGGTCGAGCAGGTGCTCAGCGGCCAGGGCCGCCCCGCCAACGACCTCTACGCGCCCTTCGACCCGTGCTTCGCCAAGGAGCTGCCCCAGCGCGAGCCGGACCTCGAGCAGGCGAAGGCGCTGCTCAAGCAGGCCGGGCGCGAAGGGCTGTCGGTCGAGCTCGTCACCGCGCCGGTGTTCCAGGGGATCGTGGAGGCCGCGCAGGTGTTCGCGCAGCAGGCGAAGGGCGCGGGCGTCAACGTCAAGGTCCGCAAGGTCGACTCGGGGACCTTCTACGGCGACAACTACCTCAAGTGGCCGTTCGCGCAGGACTTCTGGGCCACCCGCATGTACCTCCCCCAGGTCGCGCAGGGCGACCTCCCGGACTCGCCGTTCAACGAGACGCACTGGAAGGACCCGAAGTTCATCCGGCTCATCCAGGAGGGGCGCGCCGAGCTCGACGAGGCGAAGCGCTGCGAGATCCTGGGCGAGGCGCAGAAGATGCAGTACGACCAGGGCGGCTACATCATCCAGTACTACTCGAACATGATCGACGCCCACAGCGCCAAGGTCGTCGGGTTCGTGAAGGCGAAGTCGGGCTTCCCGCTCGGCAACTACTGGTTCAAGAACGTGGGCTTCGCCGCGGCGTAGCGGCTACGGGGTCAGGCGCGCGCGCCGCTGCAGCTCGTACATGTCCGCGCGGTTGCGGACGTAGCGCATCGAGCTGTCGACCTGCGGCTCGTAGTCCCACGGCTCGTAGCGGCCCTCGCGCAGCGCCCGCGCCACCAGGTGGCGGCGGCGCTGGCTGTCGAGCACCTGCTCGTGCAGCGCCTCGAGGTCCCAGCGCGCGGCGACCTCCGCGCGGAAGGCGTCGGCGACGGCGGCATGGCGGGGGTCGTCCGCCAGGTTCGCGAGCTCGGCGGGGTCGGCCTCGAGGTCGTAGAGCTGGTCGGGGTCGCCCGGGCAGTGGATGAACTTGTGCGGCCCGCGGCGCAGCATGACCGCGGGCGTCGTGACGCCCTCCGCGAGGTACTCGCCGGCGACGGCGCCGGGCCGCCGGGCGGCGGAGGGGTCGGCCGCGAGGGAGAGCAGGCTCACCCCGTCGGCGTCGCCGTCGCCCTCGGCGCCCGCCAGCGCGGCGAGCGTGGGCGCGACGTCGAGCTGGGACACCGGCTCGCCGACACGCGCGCCGCCCGGGAGCCCGGGTGCCCGCAGCAGCAGCGGCACGCGCGCGGCGCCCTCGAAGAACGCCATCTTGAACCACAGCCCGCGCTCGCCCAGCATCTCCCCGTGGTCGGAGGTGAAGACCACCGCGGTGCGCTCGCCGAGCCCGGTGTCGCGCAGCGCGCCGAGCACCTCGCCGATGCGGTCGTCGACGTAGCTGATGGCCGCGTAATACGCATGACGGGCATGGCGGATGCGGTCGTCGTCGAGCGCGGCGCGGTCGGCGCCGTACATCGCCCGCAGGCGGCGGCTGTGGGGGTCGGCGCGCTCGAGCGGGATGGCCGGCACCGCCGGCGGATCGATCTCGGCCGGGTCGTAGCGCTCCCAGTGCTCGGCGCGCAGCTCCCACGGGTCGTGCGGCGACGTGAACGAGACGACGAGGAAGAACGGCCGCTCCGTCCCCTCGCGAGCGAGGTCGTGGAGCTTGCGGACCGAGTGGAAGGCGACCTCGTCGTCGTAGTCGAGGTTCATCGACGCGCGCGCCACGGCCGGCGTGAGCACCGGCTCCATCGTGTGGTACCAGGGAAGCGGGTCCTCGAGCGCGCGGCGCCAGTCCGGGGTCCAGTCGAGGTCGGCCGGGTAGACGTCGGTCGTCAGCCGCTCCTCGAAGCCGTGCAGCTGGTCGGGGCCGACGAAGTGCATCTTGCCGGCGAGGCACGTGCGGTAGCCCGCGAGCCGCAGCCGGTGGGCGACCGTCGGCAGCGACGCGGGCATCTCGGCCGCGTTGTCGAACACGCCGGTGCGCGACGGCAGCGCGCCCGAGAGCATCGCCGCGCGCGACGGCTGGCACAGCGGCGAGGCGCAGTACGCGCTGTCGAACACCACCGACTCCGCCGCGAGCGCGTCGAGATGCGGCGCGCGCACGACGCGATGCCCGTACGCCGGCAGCCACGCCGCCGCCAGCTGGTCGACCATGAGCAGCAGCACGTTGGGGGCGCTCATGAGCCTGCCGTCCCCGTCGCCGTCACGGCGCGACACCCTAGATGGTCGATTCCGCCCGTGGGGTCGCGGAATCGACCATCTCTCCCGCGCCGGCGGCCGGCACCCGCGAATCTGGCAGCCTGTCGCCCGTGACCACGATCGGCGGACTGCTCGGCGGCAAGCGGATCGCGATCTGCGCGGGCTCCGGCGGCGTGGGCAAGACGACGGTCGCGGCCGCCCTCGCGATGGGGATGGCGGCGGAGGGCGCGCGCGTCGCGGTGGTGACCATCGACCCGGCGCGCCGGCTGGCCACCGCGCTCGGCGTCGAGGAGCTCGGCAACGAGCCGCGCCTCGTCGAGAGCGAGCGCTTCGCCGCCCACGGGGTCGAGCTGCGCGGTGAGCTGTGGGCGATGATGCTCGACTCCAAGCGCACGTTCGACGCGCTGATCGAGCGCCTCGCGCCGGACGACGCCACCCGCGACGAGATCCTCGCCAACCGGATCTACCAGCAGCTCTCCAACGCGGTCGCGGGGTCGCAGGAGTTCACCGCGATCGCCAAGCTCTACGAGCTCACGCAGGAGGGCGACTACGACCTGATCGTGCTCGACACCCCGCCGTCGCGCAACGCGCTGGACTTCCTCGACGCGCCGGGGCGGCTCACCGGGTTCTTCCAGGGGCGGGCGATCCGCGTGTTCCTCAACCCGGCGGGCCTGAGCGGCCGCCTGCTGGGGCGGGGGACCGGGATGATGTTCTCGGTCCTCCAGCGCGTCACCGGCGTCGACGTGCTGGAGGACCTGTCGGTGTTCTTCCGCTCGCTCAGCGGGCTGATCGAGGGCTTCACCGAGCGCGCGCGGCGCGTCGGCGCGCTGCTCTCCGACCCCGCCACGACGTTCCTCATCGTCACCTCGCCGCGGCACGACCCCGTCGAGGAGGCGATCCACTTCCACCGCAAGCTCGCCGAGGCCGGCCTGCCGTTCGGCGGCCTCGTGGTCAACCGGGTCCACACGGCGGAGCACGACGGCGCGCTGCCCGCCTCGCTGGCCGGCGACCTCGGCGAGGCGCTCGCCGCCCGCGTGGCGACCGCGGCCCGCGAGCTCTCGGCCCTCGCCGACCACGACGCGGCGGAGGTGCAGCGGCTGGCGGCCGCGCTGGGGCGGCCGCCGACCGTCGTGATCCCCGAGCTCGACGACGACGTCCACGACGTCGAGGGGCTCGCGCGGATCCGCGCGCACCTGCTCGACGCCGAGCTCGTGCCGGCGGCCTGAGCCGAGCCCGGGGCTGAGCCTCAGGCCGGCGACGCCTCCGGAGAGCTCGGCTCCGAGTCGATGAGCTGGTCGGCCAGCCCGCGCAGCTCGGGATCGAGGTGGCCGCACAGCACGTCGCGCAGGATCGCCCGCAGGTGACCGCCCAGCTCGTCGACGAGCCGGTCGACCGCCGGGTCGGCGCGCACGGTGCCCGCGACGACGCGGCGCTCGAGCGCGGCCACCTCGTGGACGCGCCGGATGAGCGGCTCGCGGTCCTCGGGGTTGGCGCAGATGGCGGCCAGGCGGCTGGAGGCGCGGCTCAGGCCGCCGCTGCCGGGGTCGCCGAGCAGGGCGCGCATGGCCAGCAGCCAGTCCGTCAGCGCCTCGAGCGGGCTCGAGCGCTCGCACCCCAGCTCGAAGCGCCGCAGCGCCCAGGCCAGCTCGCCGCCGCGCGGCGTGCGCCGCGCCACGAGCGAGCAGAACGCCCGCAGCGGGTCCTCCTCCTCGGCGCTCAGCAGGCAGTCGCCGAGCGGGCGCCGCAGCCCGGTGGCCAGCGGGATCGTGATCCACGGGCCGTCGTCGGTGCGCGCCCAGGCGGCCGGGCCGAGCGCCGGCTCGGCGTCGTCCCACAGGCGCAGCGCGGTCTGCAGCCGCCGCAGCCGGCGTCCCGCGGTCTCGAGGCCGGCGCCCTCGCCGGGCGAGCCCTCGAGGCGCAGCGCGAGCACCGTGGCGTAGGCGTCGCCGCGCAGGTCGGCGGGCGCGTCGGAGAGCGTGCTGCCGCGGACGAGCGAGAGCCCCTCGCCCAGCGCCACCTCGTCGGACTCGCACACGAGCCCCTCGACGGGCGTCAGCACGACCGCCAGCGAGCATCCGGCGTAGCCCTCCTCCTCGAGCTCCGCGTAGGCGGCCGCGAAGCGCTCGGGATCGAAGGAGAAGTCCGAGGTGTCGGCCCACAGCACGACGAGCAGCGCCTGCAGCGTGGCGTCGGCGAGGACCCGCGGGTCGGAGGAGGCGGGGCGCTGCCCGCGCGCCTGCAGGTAGCCCGCGAGGTCGGGCAGCGCCGCGAGGGCCTGCGCGGCGGCGGGGTAGGAGGGCAGCCGGCCCAGGACCCCGACCTGGGCGGCGATGAAGCGATCGGTCTGGGGCTTGTAGCAGTAGAGCGAGCCGCCCGCCCCCGCCTTGCCGGTGGGCGCGAACGTCTCCAGCTCGTAGGGGATCTCCACACCGCCGGAGACCTCCTCTGCCAGCTGCCCGGCGGCCTCCGCCACGAAGGCGGCGAGGGCGTCGTGGAGCGCGCGGTTGTGCATGCGCGCCGATTCGCCGCGGACCCGGGAGCTCCTGCCCTCATGCCGCGGCGCAGCGCGGATTGCAGCGGATCAGGCGGCGGCGGCGACCGCCGGCGAGGACGCGTCGGCGGCGCAGGGCTCGTCGGCGAGCCACTCGGTGCCATAGGTGCGCATCGACTCGATCAGGGGGACGAGCGCGCGCCCCTTCTCGGTCAGCACGTACTCCACGCGCGGCGGGACCTCGGGGTAGGTCCTGCGCATCAGGACGCCGGCCTCCTCGAGCGCCCGCAGGCGCAGCGAGAGCGTCCGCGGCGAGATGCCCTCGAGCGAGCGCTCGAGCTCACAGAAGCGCGAGCGCCCGTCCGCGAGGTCGCGGATGACGAGCAGCGTCCACTTTCCGCAGACGATCTCGGCAGTGCGACAGACGGGGCAATCGGAGTTCGGCATCGGTGAATCCTCCGTATGCATGGTACCGCACGCTTCAGGAACTGAAGTGTGGAGAACCCCCCGGTCGGACTGTTCAATCCTCCTCGTCGAAGGCGACGGTGACCGTGCGCTCCTCGGTCCCGCGGACCACCCCGACCTCGAGCCCGGCGCCGTCCTCGACCGCCGCGAGGGCGTCGAAGAGGCCGTCGAGATCGCCGAGCGCCCGGCCGCCCGCGGCCACCAGGAGGTCGCCCCGCTGGATGCCGGCGACGTCGGCGGGGCTGCCGGACTCGACGTGGCGGACCAGCAGGCCGTCGCGCTCGGGGAGCCCGACCGCGCCGCGCAGCCGGCGGGCGGCGCGCGGCGGCGCCAGCGCCACGCCGAGCCGGGGGCGCCGCGGCGTCTCGCCGGCCGCGAGCGCGTCGGTCCGCCGCCGCAGGGCGGCGTCGGCGGGCAGCGCGAGGATGAGCCCGCCGTCGAGGCGGACGGTGTTGAGGCCGAGCAGCCGGCCCTCGGCGTCCACCAGCGGTCCGCCCGAGGATCCGCGCGGGAGCGGCGCGGTGTGCTCGATCGAGCCGCCGATGCGCCGCCCGCGCGGGCCGCGGAACGAGCGCTCGGTGGCGCTGACGAGGCCGAACGTGGTGCGCAGCCCGCGGCCGCCGGGATTGGCGAGCGCGAACACCGGCGCGCCGGCGCCGAGCGCGCCGACCGCCTCGGCGTCCCACCCGATCGCGGGGCGCTCACCGGTCTCGACGGCGATGACCGCGACGTCGATGTCGGGATCCGCGCCGGCCACGCGCCCGTGGGCGCGCTCGCCGTCGCCGAAGGTCACCGCGACCTCGTCGCCGCGCAGCACGTGCGCGTTGGTCAGCACCCGCCCGGGAGCGACGATCACGCCGGACCCGCGCCCCCACCCGCGGCCGAGCCCGACGACCGCCGGCCCGACCCGCTCCGCCGCCGTCGTGACGGCTGCCTGAAGCTCTTGAAGTACCTGGCTCATGACACGTTCTCCTAGTCACTTGCTACTTGCAAGTCACTACGGTACACCACCGGCGTCCCCGGGGGGAGCGCGGCGATGGGCCACCATGTCGCGCGTGTCCGCCACGCGCGCCCGCTCCGCCCTGGCGTGGGTGCTCGTCGCGCCGTGGGCGGCCTGGGCCGTCGTACGGGCCGGTGGCCTCGACCGCGGCTTCCCGCTGGTGCAGCTCGTCGCCTACACGCCGTACGCCGTCGCGCTCGCGGCGCTGGCGGCCCTCGCCGCGCTGCTGCTGCGCCGGCGCGCCGCCGCCGCGATGGCCGCCGTCGCGGCCGTGGCGCTCGCCGCGCTCGTCGCGCCGCGGGCGGTCGGCGGCGGCGAGGCCGGCGCGGCAGCGGAGCCGCGGCTGCGGGTGGTGACCGCGAACGTCTACAACGGGGAGGTCGCGCCCGGCGAACTGGTCGCGCTCGTGCGGCGCGAGCGCGCCGACGTGCTCGCGCTGCAGGAGCTCACGCCCGCGCTCGCGGCGGAGCTGGACCGCCGGCTGCGGCCCGTGCTGCCGCACGCGCTCGTCGCGGCATGGCCGGGCGCGGCCGGGACCGCGCTCTACTCGCGCGTCCCGGTGCGCGAGATGCCCGCGCCGCCCGGCCTGCGGGTCGCGATGACGCACGCGGAGCTGCGCGTGCCCGGCGCGGCGCCGGTCCGGGTCATGAGCGTGCACCCGACGGCGCCCCTGCGGCGGAGCGCCACCAGCCGCTGGCGTGGCGATTTGCGCTCCCTGCCGGCCGCGCCCGCACGCGGCCCGGTCCAGATCCTGGCCGGCGACTTCAACGCCACGCTCGACCACCGCGAGCTCCGGCGCCTGCTCGGCCTGGGCTACCGCGACGCCGCCGACGTGGCCGGCGCGGGCCTGCGCCCGACGTGGCGCGGCCGCCGCGCGCCGCCGGTCACGATCGACCACGTGCTCGCGCCCGAGCGGGTCGCGGTCCTCGGCGTCGCGGTGCGCGAGCTGCCGGGCAGCGACCACCGCGCGGTGGCGGCGACGCTCGCGCTCCCGCAGCCGGCGACCCGCCCGGACCCGCGCTGACCGCGGGGCTAAGCTCGCCTCATGGGTCGCCGCCGCCCCGCCGCCGTCCCGCCCTCGCCGCTGGCCGACGCGCTCGCCAGGGTCGGAGACCGCTGGACGCTGCTGGTCGTCGCCGCGCTGCTCGGCGGTCCCAAGCGCTTCAACGAGCTCCAGGAGGAGCTCGAGGGGATCGCGCCGAACGTGCTCTCGAGCCGGCTCAAGCAGCTGACCGAGCAGGCGCTCGCGGTCTCGGCGCCGTACTCCGAGCGCCCGCCGCGCTTCGTCTACGAGCTCACCGACACGGGTCGCGAGCTCGCGGGCGCGCTGCGGCTGCTCGCCGACTGGGGCGCCCGCGCGGCGGGCGAGGCCACGCCGCGCCGCCACGACGCGTGCGGCACCGCGCTCGAGGCGCACTGGTGGTGCCCGACCTGCGAGACCGTCGTCGAGGACGACCCCGAGGGCGACGACGACGTCGTCTACGTCTGATTCTAACCCTCGAGTCGAGGGTTACTTGAGGGAGGTTCAGCCTTGCTGGGTGGGCTGGACGCGGCCCTCGGACGGCTGCACCAGCACCCAGCCGTCGCCCTGGAAGGACATCTGGATCGACTCGCCCGAGCCGCGCCCGACGAGGTTCTTCATCTTGAAGTCGGTGCGGATCGAGGTCGAGACCCCGGAGGACCAGGTGATCGCCGCCTGGGCGTCGGCGAAGGTCGGGGCGGAGGCGACGTTGAGCAGCACCGGGGGACCGTCGGAGAGGATCGCGACCCAGCCGGTGCCGTGCAGCGAGGTGTTGAACAGGCCGCCGCCCATGACCGAGGCGCCCTCGACGCGCTTGATGTCCCAGTCGATGCCGCTGTCGAAGGCCAGCAGGTTGCGGCCGTTGACCGTGATCGTGTCGTCCTCCAGGTAGATGAGGTGCACGTCCTGCGCCTGGTCGGCGAGGAACACCTCGCCGCTGCCGGTGATCTTCATCAGGCTCGCGCCCTCGCCCGTCACCGCCTTCTTGAGCATCCGCCCCAGGCCGCCGGAGCCGGCGTGCTCGAACGTCACGTCGCCCTGGTAGGCGACCATCGAGCCGAGCTTCGACTGGATCGTGACCTGGTTGAGCTCGACCTTCAGCAGCTTGGAGTTCTGCAGCGAGAAGGCCTCGGTGGACTCGGTCTCGCGGAAGCTGGCGAGCGTGGTCTGCACGGCGGCGGTGTCCTTTCGGCGTTGAGCGTGCGCGGAACGGACACCCTGGCGCGTCGCCCGGCGCCGCGTCAAGCGGGAAGCGGCGCGGGCGCGCGGGTGGGTGGGTGGCCTTATCGAAGGACGCCCGGCGGGGGCGCCGACGGCGGCGGCGGCGCCGAGGCCGGAGCCTCGCCCGGGCCGGTCGGCGCGACGGTCGCGACGCCCACCGACGGGGACGAGGGAGCCGGCGTGGCCGGGGTGGTGAGCTTGCCGGTCTTCGCGGCCGCGGAGACCATCAGCTTGAAGTCGTGCGGCGACGTGGCCGCACGCAGCGCCTGCTCCATCGTCACGCGCCCGACCTGGAGGTGCTCGAGCAGGTGCTGGTCGAAGGTCTGCATGCCGTAGTAGGCGCCCTCGGCGACGACCTCGCGCAGGTTCCCGGTCTGCCTGGGGTCGAGGATCATGTCGTGGACGCGGCCGGTCATGGTCATGATCTCGCAGCAGGCCACGCGGCCGGCGCCGTCGGAGGTCTTGACGAGCCGCTGGGAGACGACCCCCTTCAGCGTGCCGGCGAGCATCGCGCGCGCCTGCTGCTGCTGGTGGGGCGGGAAGAAGTCGATGATGCGGTTGATCGTCTCGGGCGCATCGACGGTGTGCAGCGTGGAGAGCACGAGGTGACCGGTCTCGGCCGCGCTCAGCGCGGTGTGCACGGTCTCCTCGTCGCGCATCTCGCCCACGAGGATCACGTCGGGGTCCTGGCGCAGCACGCGGCGCAGGGCGCGGCTGAAGGACGTGGTGTCCATCCCGACCTCGCGCTGGTTGATGATCGAGTTGCGGTCGCGGTGCAGGAACTCGATCGGGTCCTCGATCGTGACGATGTGCTTGCGCATCGTCCGGTTCATGTGGTCGATCATCGACGCGAGCGTCGTCGACTTGCCCGACCCGGTCGTGCCCGTCAGCAGGATGATCCCGCGCTCCTCCTCGGCCAGGTCGCGCACGGCCGGCGGCAGGTCGAGCTCCTCGATGGACTTGATGTTCATCGGGATCGCGCGCATCACGATCGAGATCGAGCCCCGCTGCTTGAAGGCGTTGACGCGGAAGCGGCCGAGGCCCTCGAGCGAGTAGGAGAAGTCGACCTCGTACTCGGTGGCGAACTCGTCGAGCTTCGCGGGGTCGGAGAGCATCTGCTCGAGCGCCGCGGCGGTGTCGGGCGGCGTCAGCCGGTCGGAGCCGGGGATCGGCTCGAGCGTGCCGTGCACGCGAACCAGCGGCGGGGAGGGAACCTTGAGGTGGAGGTCGGAGCCCTCGCAGCCGACGAGGTGGCGGAGGGCGGCATCGAGATCGAAGGGCATACGCCCAGGTGATCGGCGCGCCCCGGCGCCCGCTTGAGGTCAGGCGGACGACCGTCCGAGTACTACGCCCGGCCGGCGACGTCCGCCGGCCGCGGGCGGGACGTCAGGCGACGTCGCGCAGCTTCTGCGCCTCGGCGAGGCTCTGCAGCTTCTTGAGCGACTGGTTCTCGATCTGGCGGATGCGCTCGCGCGTGACGTTGAACGTCCGCCCGACCTCGTCCAGCGTGCGCGGGTGCTCGCCGCCGAGGCCGTAGCGCAGCTCGAGCACGCGCCGCTCGCGGTAGGACAGGTTCTCGAGCGCCTCGCGCAGGGCCTCCTTGGTGAGGATCTCCGCGGCGCGCTCGTACGGCGACTCGGCCCGCTCGTCGGCGATGAACTGGCCGAACTCGGACTCCTCCTCGTCGCCGACCGGCTTCTCGAGGGAGACCGGGGCCTGCGCGGAGCGCTTGATCGAGTCGACCTCCTCCGGGTCGATGCCGGTGACCTCGGCGATCTCCTCGGGGGTCGGCTCGCGGCCGAGCTCGGTGACGAGCTTGCGCTCGGCGCGCCCGATCTTGTTGAGCTTCTCCACCACGTGGACCGGGATGCGGATCGTGCGCGCCTTGTCGGCCAGCGCGCGGGCGATCGCCTGCCGGATCCACCAGGTCGCGTACGTCGAGAACTTGAAGCCCTTGCGGTAGTCGAACTTCTCCGCCGCGCGCACCAGGCCGAGCGTCCCCTCCTGGATGAGGTCGAGGAACGGCAGCCCCTGGTTGCGGTAGTTCTTGGCGATCGAGACGACGAGCCGCAGGTTGGACTCGACCATCTTCTGCTTCGCGTCGAGGTCGCCGCGCTCGATGCGCCGCGCGAGGTCGACCTCCTCCTGGGCCGTGAGCAGCCTGACCTTGCCGATGTCCTTCAGGAACAGCTGAAGGGAGTCGGTGGTCATGTCCGGCTTGAGATCGATCGTGGTCTTGGCCTTGCGTCGACCCCGCTTGTCCGGCGCGCGCTCCTCGTGGCCGGCGGCCAGCGCCGGATCGATCTCCTCGACCAGCTCGATCTCCGAGCGCTCGAGATAGCCGTGCAGTTCCTCCAGATCGGTCTCGTCGACGTCGATCTCGGCCACCGCCGCGGCGATCTCGGCGAACGTCAGGACACCGACCTGGTGCCCCTTGAGGAGCAGGCCCTTGACCTCTTCGAGTTCCTGTAGATCCACTACTGACATCGATGTCCTGTTCTGGCTCAGAGCGCGCCTCTGCGGCGTTGGCTCCCAATGATCTCGACCGGCGAGTACAGCTTCTCCGACCCGGATCAAGCCTGGAGAAATCGACCGTACGCGTCCAGTCTAGGCCGTCGATATTTGAACGACAACACCCAGAACGCCCGACCGTACCCGTCTCCCCGCGGCGCGACCGGGACAGGAACGCCACCGGGCCTCTCTCCCTTCCAAGAGTAGTGCGTCCGCCGCGATATTCGATGCCCGGCCGTACACTCGTGAGTCCATGAGCGACAAGTCCGCCAAGGCGAAGACCGCGAAGAAGGCCAAGCCCGCCAAGGACGGCAATTCCTCCAGGTCCCGGAGCGACGGCTCCTCCGGGGATCCCGGCGTCCTCGGCAACCTGCCGGCCACCCGCCCGACGCGCATCGGCGGCCGCCGCCGGAGCGCCGCGGCGAGCGCGGCGGCCCCCGCCGCGAAGCCCGCCGACCCTCCCGCGAAGCCGGCGAGCACCCCGCGGCCGGCGACCCCCGACACGACGGGCACCGCCGGCGGCAAGACCGACGAGGCCAAGCCCGCAACCGGCCGCGCGGGCGCCAAGCGCTCCGGCGCGTCGCGGTCCGCGGGCGCCAAGCGCTCGGGCGCCAGGTCCGCGGGCGCGAAGCGCTCCGGCACCTCGCGGTCCGCGGGCGCGAAGCGCGCCCCCGCGAGGGCGGCCGGCCCGCGCGCGGCCAAGACCTTCACGCCGACCGAGGCCGCCGCGACGGCGGCGCCGGCGGCCGCCGCCGCGGGCGCCACCACCGACACGTCCGCGCCCCCGCGCGAGCCGGACACCCCCGAGACGACCGACGCGCCCACCGGCAGCGAGCTCGTCACCACCGCCATCGAGGCGGCCGGCGAGCTGATGCACATCGGGCTCACGTTCGGCAGCCAGGTCTTCAAGCGCACGGTCGAGCGGCTCCCCAAGCCCTAGCGCGCACCCGCACGGCGCTTCACGCCGCGCTCTGATAGCTTCGCCGGCGCCGAATTGCCGCGGCCTCAACCGCGGCAAGCGGGGGACCCAAATGCGGCCGAGGGGGGCCGCGGGGGCGAATCGGACGGGTCAGTGATCCGACCGTAGCGCTGCTTTCTCTGCGCGAGCCCGACAGCTGACCTCGTAGGCACCGGAGAAAGCGATGACGAGGCCCGCCCGCCCTGCCCTGTTGCTGTTCGCGACCCTGATCGGGGCCGCCCTGCTGCCCGTCACGGCGCACGCGCAGGCGACCACGCCGCCGCCCGTCCAGAGCCAGGTCGTGCAGGTGGACGACGGGCACTTCGCCGTGAGCGCCCGCGCGGGCACGATGCTGCGCCGGACCGCCCGCTTCCGCGGCACCGCGCCGCCGGGCGCCGCCGGCCACGAGCTCGCCGTCCAGCGCTTCGACGACACGACGCAGACGTGGGTCGTCGAGGCGACGAGCACCGCCGCGCCCGACGGCAGCTTCCTCGCCCGCTGGCGCACGAACCACATCGGCGCGTTCCGCATGCGCGTCGTCCTGCAGGCGGCCGGCGAGGCGAGCGCCGCCGCCGCCTCCCCCGAGCTGACCGTCACCGTCTACAAGTCCGCGATGGCCACCTGGTACGGCGCCCGGGCTCCACGGGCGCAAGACCGCGTGCGGGCAGCGCCTGACCCCCGAGCTGCTCGGCGTCGCGCACCGGCGCCTGCCGTGCGGCACGCCGGTCGCGCTCTACTACCAGGGCCGGACGATCGTCGTCCCGGTGGTCGACCGCGGCCCGTTCCGGCACGGCATGACGTGGGATCTCACCGAGGCGACAGCCCAGGCGCTCGGCTTCACGACCACCGACCGCATCGGCGCCGTCCGGCTCCGTCAGCCCGCCGCGCCGGCCGCCTGAGCGGTCCCTTGCCGGGCCCGCCCGGGTCGGCGAGGATCCTCGCCCGGTCATGAATCTGCTCAACCGTCCGCGCGCACGGCGGATCGCCAACGCGGTGATCTCCGACCCCGAGGAAGGCACGGTGATGGACGAGCGCGGCCGCGTGCGCTCGATCCAGGCCGCCGACCTCGACGTCCCGGAGGCCGAGCTCGACGCGATCTGGAGCCCGATGCACCTCGAGCGCCTCGCGCGCACGTACTGGAAGTACCTCTCGCGCGTGACGCTCGGCCTCATCCGCGTGCGCTACACCGAGGACGGGCGCGCGGTCGTGCTCATCGCGCGCCCGCTCGTGCTGCTGCGCTTCGAGCCCCCCGAGTACGAGCTGGGCGGCGACCGGGGCATGGTGCGCTGGCGGATCCGCGACGGCGTGCTCGTCGCCCGGCAGGGCGAGGGCTACCTCGAGATCGACGTCCGGCGCGGCCCCGCGGACCGGCCCGGCCATGCGCGCGCGCACGTGGAGGTGGAGGTCGCGAACTTCTACCCCGCGATCTCCGTGTGGGTCGCGCGCTGGTTCTACCGCGCCACCCAGGCGCGCGTGCACGTGCTGGTCACCCACGGCTTCCTGCGCTCGCTGGCCAGGCTCGAGCTCGAGGAGTCGACGGTCGGGCGCTTCGCCGCCCTCGGCCCGGCCACGCCCGCCGAGGTGCCGGCCCGCGGGCCCCAGGCGCCGGTCACGGTCGGCGACACGCCGTGGGCGGTCGTCGCCGGGCTCGCGGTGGCCGCGGCGGCGGCCGGGATCGGCGTCGCGGTCGCGCTGCGCACGCGCCGCTGAGCCCGGATCCGGGCTGAGCGTCAGCCCATCTTGTAACCGGTCAGCGTGCGCAGCTTGTCGCGGTCGTGGCGGGATTCGATCCGCCGCACCGTGCCCGACCGGCTGCGCATGACGAGCGACTCGGTGCTCGCCCCGCGCGCGCCCTCGTAGTGCACGCCGTCGAGCATGTCGCCGTCGGTCACCCCGGTGGCCGAGAAGAAGACGTCGCGGCCGGACACGAGGTCGTCGTGGGTGAGGACCTTGTCGAGGTCGTAGCCCGCCGCCACCGCCGCCGCGCGCTCGTCGTCGTCGCGGGGCCACAGCCGCCCGACCAGGGCGCCGCCGAGGCACTTCAGCGCCGCCGCCGAGATGACGCCTTCGGGCGTGCCGCCGATCCCCCACAGGAGGTCGACGGGCCGGTCGCGGGAGACCGCGCCGAGCGCGGCGGAGACGTCGCCGTCGGTGATCAGGCGGACGCGCCCACCGGCCTTGCGGATCGCCTCGATGCCCTTCTCGTGGCGCGGCCGGTCGAGCACCACGACCATCACGTCGCCCACGTCGGTCCCCTTGCGCTCGGCGACCAGCTCGATCGTCTCGCCGAGCGGGCGGTCGAGGTCGAGCAGGTCGGCGATCTCCTCCCCGCCGGCCATCTTCTCCATGTACACGCACGGGCCGGGGTCGAACATCGTGCCGCGCTCGGCGAGCGCGATGACCGCCAGCGCGTTGGGCATGCCGAGCGCGGCCAGCCGCGTGCCCTCCAGCGGGTCGACCGCGATGTCCACCTCGGGCGGGGAGCCGTCGCCGACCTCCTCGCCGTTGGCGAGCATCGGCGCCTCGTCCTTCTCGCCCTCGCCGATCACCACGACGCCGTCCATGTGGATCGTGTGCAGGACGGCGTGCATCCCGTCGACCGCGGCCTGGTCGGCGGCCTCCTTGTCGCCGCCGCCGATCCAGCGCGCCGCCTGCAGCGCGGCCGCCTCGGTGACGCGCACGAGCTCGAGCGCGAGGTTGCGGTCGGGGCTGTGGGGCCGGCTGCTCAAGGCGCCCGAGCCTATAGGGTCCGCTCCCGTGGCGGAGCCTCGCTGGGGACTTACGCTCCCGTTTCCGGGCGTCCCGCTCGCCGGGCACGAGGCGCTCGTGCGCCGCGCCGAGGCGCGCGGCTACTCCGACTTCTGGACCGGGGAGACCAACGGGTCGGACGGCTTCACGCCACTCGTGCTGGCGGCGGCCTGGACCGAGCGCGCGCGGCTGGGCACCGGCGTCGTGAACCCCTTCACGCGCGGGCTCGGAGTGCTCGCCCAGCACGCCGCCGCGCTCGCCGACGCCTCCGGCGGGCGCTTCTGCCTCGGGCTGGGCTCGTCGTCGGACGTGATCGTCGAGCAGTGGAACGGCGTGCCGTTCGAGCGGCCGCTCAGCCGGGTGCGCGACGCGGTCGGCACGCTGCGCCCGGTGCTCGCCGGCGAGCGCGGCCCGGGCGGCTTCCGGCTCGAGCAGCCGCCCGCCGCGCCGGTCCCGATCTACGTCGCCGCGCTGCGCGACCGCATGCTGCGCCTCGGCGGCGAGGTGGCGGACGGGACGTTCGTGAACTTCCTCCCGCTGTCGGCGACCGCGCACGTGCTCTCCCGGATCCGCGAGGGCGAGCGCGCCGCCGGCCGCGTGCCGGGCTCGAGCGACGTCGTGTGCCGCTTCTTCTGCATCCCGGAGGCGGTCGAGGACGGGCTGCCGGCCGCGCGGCGCATGTTCGCCGCCTACGCCACCGTGCCCGTCTACGAGGCGTTCTTCCGTGCGCTCGGGTGGGGCGAGCACATCGACGGGATGGTGGAGGCGTGGCGCTCGGGGGATCGCCGGCTCGCCGTCGAGCGCGCGCCCGACGCCCTGATCCGCGAGATCTTCGTGTTCGGGGCCCCGGACCGCCAGCGCGAGCGCCTGGCCGAGTTCGCCGCGGCGGGGATCACCACGCCGGTCCTCTCGCTGCTCGGCCCGCCGGAGCAGCTGCCCGCCCGCATCGACGCGCTCGCCGCATGAGCGCGACCGAGCCCGGTCCGGACGGCCGCCCGCGCTGCCCGTGGGCGGTGTCCGCCCCCGACTACCTCAGCTACCACGACGAGGAGTGGGGCCGGCCGGTCCGCGACGACGACGGGCTGTTCGAGCGGCTGTGCCTGGAGGCGTTCCAGTCGGGGCTCTCGTGGCTGACCATCCTGCGCAAGCGCGAGGCGTTCCGCAGCCGCGTTCGCGGGGTTCGAGATCGACGCGGTCGCGGCGTTCGGGCCCGGCGACGTCGAGCGCCTGATGGGCGACGCCGGGATCGTGCGCAACCGCGCGAAGATCGATGCCGCGCTCGCGAACGCCCGTGCGGCGGCGGCGCTGCGCGCGGACGGCGAGTCGCTGGCCGCCTTCATCTGGGGATTCGCCCCCGAGCCCGGGCGGGCGCCCCAGACGCTCGCCGACGTCCCCGCGGTGACACCCGAGTCGACGGCGCTCGCCCGCGGCCTCAAGCGGCGCGGCTTCCGCTTCGTCGGGCCGACCACCGCGTACGCGCTGATGCAGGCGTGCGGGCTCGTCGACGACCACCTGGAGGGATGCTTCGCCCGCGGCGCCGGGCGCTGACGGACCTGCTTTGCTACCCGCCGTGCCCGAGCCGCCCGTGTTCGACCGCCTCCGACCGGGCCCGACGTCGCCGACGGCCGCCGAGCTGCTGACCGAGGTCCGCCCGCGCGAGCGCGCGCCCGCGGACCGCCCGTTCGTCTACCTCAACATGGTCTCGACGATCGACGGCCGCGCCGCGCTGGACGGGCGGACCTCCGCGCTCGGCAACGCCGCCGACCTCTCGCTGCTGGTCGAGCTGCGCGAGATGGCCGACGCGGTGCTCATCGGCAGCGGGACGCTGCGCGCGGAGGGCTACGGCCGCCTCATGCGCCGCGCCGACCGGCGCGAGCGGCGGCGGGCGGCGGGGGTCGAGCCCGAGGCGCTCGCCGTGCTGATCTCGCGCTCGATGGACCTCCCGTGGGACGCGGGCCTGTTCGCCGCGCGCGAGCAGCCCGTGCTGATCTACACCGGCCCCGACACGCCGCCCCCGCCGCCCGTCGCCGCCCCGGTGGAGGTCGTCGCGCTGCCCCGCCCCACCGCCGGCGCGGCGCTGCGCCACCTGCGCACGGAGCGCGGCGTGCGCGCGCTGCTGTGCGAGGGCGGGCCGACGCTCAACCGCGCCCTGCTGGCCGAGCACCTCGTCGACGAGCTGTTCCTCACGCTCTCGCCGCTGCTCACCGGCGACGAGGACGCGCCGAACATCGTCTCCGGCCCCAAGCTGCCGGAGCCCGCCGGACTCGCGCTGCGGTGGTTGCTGCACTCCGACGGCGAGCTCTACCTCCGCTACGCCGTCGGCGGCCCGGCCGTCGAGTAGGGTCACGCGCGCCATGCGGATCGACGGCGCCCGAGCGGTGGTCAGCGGCGGAGCCTCGGGGCTGGGCGCGGCGACGGCCCGGCGCCTGCACGCCGACGGCGCGCTCGTCACCATCGCCGACCGCGACACCGAGCACGGCCAGGCGCTCGCGGCCGAGCTGGGAGAGCGCGCGTCGTTCGTTCCCACCGACGTCACCGACCCGGCGGCGGTCGAGGCCGCCGTGGACGCCGCCCGCGGGGACGGCGAGCTGCGCATCGCGGTGAGCTGCGCGGGGATCGGCTGGGGCGAGAAGACCGCCGGCAAGCGCGGGCCGCACGCGCTCGAGCCGTTCGAGTCGGTCCTCGCGGTCAACCTGGTCGGGACCTTCAACCTGCTGCGGCTGGCGTCCGCGGCGATGCTCGCCAACGAGCCCGACGAGGGCGGTGAGGCGGGCGTGTGCGTGATGACCGCCTCGATCGCCGCCTTCGAGGGCCAGATCGGCCAGATCGCCTACTCGGCCTCCAAGGGCGGCGTGGTGGGGATGACGCTGCCCGCCGCGCGCGACCTCGCGCCGGCGCGCGTGCGCGTCTGCACGATCGCACCGGGGCTGTTCGACACGCCGCTGCTGGCCGGGCTGCCGGAGGAGGCGCGCGCGTCGCTGGGCGATCAGGTCCCGCATCCGAGCCGGCTCGGCGATCCCGCCGAGTACGCCGCGCTGGCCGCCCACATCGTCGGAAACCCGATGCTCAACGGCGAGGTCATCCGGCTCGACGGCGCCCTGCGCATGGCGCCGCGCTGACAAAGCGCGGCTTCGTACCCGATCCACCAATTTCCATGCAACGTATGTGCGCCACGTTGCGAGGTTGCGTAAAACAACCACGTACATCTGCCGATGACTTGCGCATCCGGCTCAAGACCGTTGGTGGGACGACGGGAGGAGCTCGATACATCCGCCCCCCGTCCTTAAAGGCTGGTATCCCGTGCAGCGACTCGTCGCTCTCTGGCAGGTCTCCCCGCTCAAGCTCGTCGGAGCCCTGTTCGCCCTCATGCTCGCCGTCGCGATGGCCGTCGGTTCAGGCGCGAGCTTCAACGCCAAGACCGCGAACGCCAACAACACGTTCACGGCCGGCAACCTCGCCCACACCAACTCGGTCAGCGGCGCCCTGCTGACCGCCGACAAGATCAAGCCCGGCGAGTCCACGACCGGCACGGTCGACATCGTCAACAGCGGCGACATCAACGGCGTCTTCACGCTCGCCAAGTCCAGCCTGACCGACACCCCCTCTTCGCCGGCCCTCTCGGGCAAGCTCGACCTCAAGATCGAGGACCTCGGCAACCCGACCGCGACCCCGGCTCCCGACGCCGGTCGTCAAGTACAACGGCAAGCTCGGCTCGCTCGGCTCCACCGCGCTCGGCACCTTCTCGGCGAACGAGAAGCACCGCTACAAGTTCACCCTGACCTTCCCGGACGGCGGCGCCGGCGCCGACAACGCCTACAAGGGCGCCGCCACGTCCGTGCAGTTCGACTGGGAGTCGGTCAGCTCCTAGCCCAGACCCGCGGCCCGACGCCTCCAGACAAGGTCCATGGCCACGGCACCCGCCACACGCCGCCCGGCTCCCCTCCGGCTGATCTCCGCGATCGCCGGCGGGGCCGGGCGGCTGGTGCTCCTGCTCGCCGTCCTCGCGCTCGCGGCGACGTTCCTGCCCACGCTGGCCGGCTACGAGCGCTACGTCCTCGAGGGCGGCTCGATGGAGCCCACGATCCACCGCGGCTCGCTCGTCTTCGACGAGGTCGTCCCCGTCGCCGAGCTGCGCCGCGGCGACGTCATCACCTTCGTCCCGGCCGGCGGACGCCGCCCGGTGACCCACCGCATCATCGACGTGCAGACGCAGGCCGGCCGCCGCGTCGTGCGCACCAAGGGCGACGCCAACCCGACGCCCGACCTCCGTCCTTACGAGCTGACCGGCACCGAGCAGGCCCGCGTCAGCTTCTCCGTGCCGTACCTCGGCTGGATGTTCATGGCCCTCGAGCATCCGCGCGCCCGCATGTACCTGCTCGCGCTGCCCGCCCTGCTGATCGCGCTGAGCATGCTCGCCGGCGCGTGGCGGGAGGGCGGCCGCCTCGTGCGCCAGGGCGACGGCGGGAGCGCCGCGGCGTGACCCGTCGCGCGCTCGCCGTCGTCCTTGCCCTCGCCGCGATCCTGGCCACCGTCAAGATCGCGGAGCCGGCGTCCTCGGACGCGAGCTTCAGCGCGCGCACGCTCAACACCGCCACGGTCAAGGCCGACTCGCCCCTGAACTACCTCCGGATCTACTCGCAGGGGACCGATCCGGACGGCCTCACCGGCTACGCGAAGCGCCAGGGCACGAGCTCGACGCCCGCCGCCACGGGGAGCAACGCAGTCCCTCACCGCCCACCTCGGCGGCTACAACAACACCTCCACGGGGTCCGCCGCGCGCGTCCTCACGATCGATGCCCCGGACACGCTGCCGAGCGGCGTGGCCGGGATCGTCGTCTACGCGACGTTCGGCACCGACGCCGCGACCGGCTCGACCCCGATCCGCTCGCCGGTGTTCCGCACGCCCGGCTCGTCGCAGTCGACCAGCGGCTACACGATCCTCACGCCGGGCGTCAAGCGCCAGCTCGACCTGGCCGTCAACACCTCCGGCCTGTCGGGCAACAAGACCTACACGCAGACCCTCACGCTCAAGATCCAGTACCTGGGCTACTCCGGCGACTTCCTCACCTACGAGCTGCCGATCAAGGTCTACGACGGCAGCGGGGCCGGCTGAGCATGACTCGCCGCCTCCTCACCGCGCTCGCCGCCGCGCTCGTGTCCGCCCTGGCCGTGGTGGCGCTGGCCACCGCGGACCCGTCCGCGCCCGAGGCGACCGGCGAGGCCGCGACCGGCGCGCTGTCGCTCGCGGCGGCGGCCGGCGACACCGCGATCCTCTCCGCCGCGCGCATGGTGCCCGGGGACGAGCGGACCGGCACGGTCACGATCCGCAACACCGGCGAGGCCCCCGGGACGCTGCTGCTCACCCGCGACGCGCTGCACGACCCGGCCGGCCCCAACGGCGGCCGCCTCGGCGAGACGCTGCGGCTGCGCGTCGAGGAGGTCGGCGGGGCGTCGCTGTACACCGGGCCGCTGGCCGAGCTGGCGGCGCTGCCGGTCGGCTCGCTCGCCGGCGGGGCCGCGCGCACCTTCCGCCTCACCGCGTCGTGGCCCGACGGCGGGATCCCCGCCGGTCCGGCGGCCGGCGACAACGCGCTGCAGGGCGCGTCCGTGCGCGTCGACTACGCCTGGCTCACCGAGGAGGTCGTAACCCCGGCGAGGCCGACGCCGACACCGGCGCCCGTCACCGCCACCCCGACGCCGGCGCCCGTCACCGCCGTCCCCCCGACACCCTCGACGGGCTCGGGCCCGACGTCCGCGAGCCCTTCCGCCACGTCCCCGGCGCCGTCCTCCACCACGCCGCCGGCCGAGCAGGTCGTGGTGCTGCCCCAGACGGCGGCCTCCGGGGTCCGCCTGAGCATCGGCCGCGTCGGGCTCCGGGCCCGTGGCCGCGTCGCGATCAGGCTGGGCTGCCCGACCACGTGCCGCGTCCGCCTCGCGGGGCGCCTCGACGACGGCCGCAAGCGCCGCGCCAGAGTGTTGCGCAACGGGAAGGTCCTGCGGGGCGAGACCGTCACCCGGTCGCTCGCCGCGCGGCGCTCGGTCCGCCTGAGCGTGCCGCTCACGCCGCGGGCCCGCGCGCTCATGAACCGCCAGCTGACGCGCTACAAGCGCGCGGGACTGACGATCACCGCGTACGTGCGCGCAAACGGCCGCACGACCACCACCGTGCGGCGCATCGCGCTGCGCAACTAGCGCGGCCGCGCCTGGACCGTTCAGAATCTCAGTCGAGCCGACTGAGATCGCGGCCGCGAGATCTTGTCTCCGGGGACCCTCGGCGCTACCATGCACACTATTCGTAAGTGGCTAGCAAGAAGGAAGTCTCTGCACACATGACCTCGCTGCTGCTCGTCCCCCTGGACGACACCGTCGTCTTCCCCACCATGGACGTGACTCTCCCCGTCGACGTCGGCGACGAGGAGCGAGTCCTGCTGATTCCGCGTCACGAGAGTGAATTCGCCAAGGTCGGCACGATCGCCGACGTCACCGACCGCGTCCGGCTCCCGGGCGGCGGTCGCGCCGTCGCGCTCTCCGGCGTGGCCCGCGGGATCACCGGCGCCGCCGCCTCCGACCCCACCGGGCGGCTGCGCATCGAGGTGACCGAGCACCCCGACTCCGAGCCGGTCGACGGCCGCACGCGCGAGCTCGTCCGCGAGTATCGCGCCGTCGTGGAGGAGCTCCTGGAGCTCCGCGGCGACGACGGTCGCGTCGCCTCGTTCCTGCGCTCGATCACCGAGGCCGGAGCGCTCGCCGACACCTCGGGCTACGCCCCCGACCTGACCTTCGCCCAGAAGGTCGAGCTGCTGGAGACGCTCGACGTGACCGAGCGCCTCGAGCTGGCGCTGCGCTTCCAGCGCGACCGGCTGACCGAGCTGCAGGTCCGCAAGCGGATCCGCGACGACGTCCAGTCCGGCGCCGAGAAGCAGCAGCGCGAGTACTTCCTGCGCAAGCAGATGGAGTCGATCCAGAAGGAGCTCGGCGAGGACGGCGAGAGCGTCGCGGAGGAGTACCGCACGAAGATCGCCGAGGCCGGCATGCCCGAGGACGTCTCCCAGCAGGCGCTGAAGGAGCTCGGGCGGCTCGAGCGCATGGGCGAGCAGTCGGGTGAGGCGTCGATGATCCGCACCTACCTCGACTGGCTGATCGCCGTGCCGTGGTCGAAGCGCTCCGACGAGAAGCTCGATCCGGTCGATGCGCGTGCCGTGCTGGACGCGGACCACGCGGGCCTCGAGGACGTCAAGGACCGCATCACCGAGTACCTGGCCGTGCGCAAGCTGCGGCAGGAGCGGGGCATCGAGGAGGACAAGCGCTCCGGCGCGATCCTGACCCTGATCGGCCCGCCCGGCACCGGCAAGACCTCGATCGGCGAGTCGATCGCCCGCGCGACCGGACGCGAGTTCGTCCGCATGTCGCTCGGCGGCGTCCGCGACGAGGCGGAGATCCGCGGCCACCGGCGCACCTACATCGGCGCGCTGCCCGGCCGGCTGGTCCGTGCCCTGCGCGACGCCGGGACGATGAACCCGGTGATCATGCTCGACGAGGTCGACAAGATCGGCGCCGACTGGCGCGGCGATCCCAGCTCGGCCCTGCTCGAGGTGCTCGACCCGGCGCAGAACCACAGCTTCCGCGACCACTACCTCGACGTGGAGCTCGACCTCTCCAACGTGCTGTTCATCGCCACCGCCAACGTGGCGGAGACCATCCCCGGCCCGCTGCTGGACCGCATGGAGGTCATCCGCTTCGACGGCTACACGGTGGCCGAGAAGGTCGCGATCGCCCGCGGCTACCTGTGGCCGCGCCAGCGTGAGCGCAACGGCCTGCGCGAGGACGAGGTGTCGGTGAGCGACGAGATCCTGCGCGTCGTCGTCGACGAGTACACCCGCGAGGCGGGCGTGCGGAACCTCGAGCGCGAGCTCGGCACGATCCTGCGCAAGACCGCGACGCGGATCGCCTCCGGCAAGGCCGAGGCCCCCGTGGCGATCGAGATGGACATCGTGCGCGACGCCCTCGGGCGCCAGCGGTTCTTCCAGGAGGCGGCCGTGCGCACCGCGGTGCCCGGCGTGGCCACCGGACTGGCCGTGACCGGCGTCGGCGGTGACGTACTGTTCGTCGAGGCCACCGGAATGAAGGGCAAGGACGGCCTCGTGCTCACTGGGCAGCTCGGCGACGTGATGAAGGAGTCCGCGCGGATCGCGCTCTCCTACGTGCGCGGGCACGCCGAGGAGCTCGGCATCGACGAGGACACCTTCGACGGCCGTGAGTTCCACGTCCACGTCCCGGCGGGCGCGATCCCCAAGGACGGCCCGAGCGCCGGCGTCACGATGACCACCGCGCTCACGTCGCTGCTGAGCGGCCGCCCGGTCAAGCACACGGTCGGCATGACCGGCGAGGTCACGCTGCAGGGCCGCGTGCTGCCGATCGGCGGGCTCAAGCAGAAGGTGCTCGCCGCCCACGCCGCCGGCCTGACCGACGTCATCCTGCCCGAGCGCAACCGCGGCGACCTCGACGAGGTCCCCGAGGACGTGCGCGAGCAGATGACCTTCCACCCGGTCATGAGCATCGGCGAGGTCATCGACCTCGCGCTCGAGCCCGCGCCGCAGGGCGTGCCTGCATGAACGGCCGCGGCCGCCTCGGTGAACACTCGCCCGAGGCGGCCGCATCGCCGTCCGTGAGCCGCGGCGCGTGGCGCCGCACGCGCCGCGCTGTTCCGCCCGTACCGCGCGCGCCTGTCCGTCGTCCTCGGCCTGATCGTCGTCTCGGCGGGACTGGGGATGCTGTCCCCGTTCCTGCTCCGCGACGTCCTCGACCAGGCGATCCCGGAGAAGGACCGCACGCTGCTGCTGTGGCTGGTCGGCGGCATGATCGCCGTGGCGGTCGTCACCGGCGTCATCGGCGTCGCGCAGACCTGGCTGTCGAACCTCGTCGGCCAGCGCGTGATGCACGACCTGCGCGCGCAGGTCTACCGCCACCTGCAGCGGCTCTCGCTCGCCTTCTTCACGCGCACGCGCACGGGCGAGATCCAGTCGCGCATCGCCAACGACATCGGCGGCGTGCAGTCGGTGGTGACCAGCACGGCGACCTCGATCGTCTCCAACGTGACGACGGTGGCCGCCACCGTGGTGGCGATGTTCCTGCTCGACTGGCGCCTGGCGGTGTTCTCGCTCGGCCTGCTGCCGTTCTTCACCGCGCTGGCCCGGCGGGTCGGCGCCCAGCGGCGGCGGATCACCGCGACCCGGCAGAGCGCGATGGCCGACATCTCCTCGCTCGTGCAGGAGTCGCTGAGCGTGTCGGGCATCCTGCTCGGCAAGACCATGGGCCGCGGCGCGGAGCTCGCCGATCGCTTCGAGGGCGAGTCCGAGCGGCTCGCCGACCTCGAGGTCCGCTCGCGCATGGCGGGCCGCTGGGTGATGGCCTCGATCCAGACGAGCTTCGCGGTCATGCCGGCGCTCGTCTACCTGTTCGCGGGACTCAGCCCGGAGGCGATCTCCATCGGCACGCTCGTCGCCTTCACCACGCTCCAGACCCGGCTGTTCTTCCCGATCCAGTCGCTGCTCAGCGTCGGCGTGGACATCCAGTCCTCCGGCGCGCTGTTCGAGCGCGTCTTCGAGTACCTCGACCTCGACGTCGACATCCACCCGGGGCGTCGCGAGCTGCGCGAGGTCCGCGGCGACGTCGCCTTCGAGGACGTGTGGTTCCGCTACGGCGACGAGTGGACCGTGCGCGGCATCGACCTCGTCGTGCCGGCCGGCACCCGCACCGCGATCGTCGGCGAGACCGGGTCGGGCAAGACCACGCTCGGCTACCTCACCGCGCGGCTCTACGATCCCGAGCGCGGGACCGTGCGCCTCGACGACACCGACGTGCGCGAGCTGACCTTCGGCACGATCGCCTCCGCGGTCGGCGTGGTCTCGCAGGAGACCTACCTCTTCCACGCGAGCGTGCGCGAGAACCTGCGCTTCGCCCGCCCGGACGCCACCGACGCCGAGGTCGAGGAGGCGGCGCGGGCGGCCCAGATCCACGACACGATCGCCGCGCTCCCCGAGGGCTACGACACGGTGGTCGGCGAGCGCGGCTTCCGCTTCTCCGGCGGCGAGCGCCAGCGCATCGCCATCGCGCGGACGGTCCTGCGCAACCCGCCGGTGCTCGTCCTCGACGAGGCGACCAGCGCGCTGGACGTGCAGACCGAGCGCGCCGTCGAGCAGGCGCTCGGGGACCTGGCCGAGGGCCGCACGACGATCGTCATCGCCCACCGGCTCTCGACCGTGCGCGACGCCGACCAGATCGTCGTCCTCGACGACGGCGAGCTCGCCGAGCGCGGCACCCACGCCGAGCTGCTCGCCGCCGGCGGGCGCTACGCGGCGCTCGTCGCGCGCGACGCGACGGCCGTCCCGGCCTGACGCTCAGACGATCGACGCGAAGGTGCCGCCGTCCGCCGACCAGGCGGCGCCGGTGACGTAGGAGGCGCGCTCGGAGCACAGGAAGGCGATGACCGAGGCGATCTCCTCCGGCTCGCCGAAGCGGCCGAGCGGCGGCTTGGCGGCCTGCGTGGAGAGCACCTCGTCGCGGCTCACTCCCCGGGCGGCGGCGGCCTGGTCGGCCATGCCGCCCTCGTCCATCCACAGGGGGCTGGACACCGGTCCCGGGGCGACGGAGTTGATCAGCACGCCGCTGCCCGCGTAGTGGTCGGCGAACACCCGCGACAGCGAGGACTGCGCCGCCTTGCTGACCGAGTAGGCGGCGGTGGTGAGCGTCGGGCGCTTCCCCGAGGACGAGGTGACGTTGACCACCCGCCCCCATCCGCGCTCCGCCATCCCGGGGACGAACGCCCGCATGAGGCGCAGCGAGGCCAGGACGTGCAGCTCGAAGGCCGCCTGGAAGTCCTCGTCGGTGAGCTCGTCGAGGTCCCGGACGTAGCTCGTCCCGGCGTTGTTGACGAGGATGTCGACGTCGCCGCCGGCGGCGTCCGCGATCCGCTCCGCGGCGTCGGGCGCGGTGACGTCGATCCCGCCGCCGCGCGTGACGCCGACGACGCGGGCGCCCTCGTGCTCGAGCAGGGCGGCGACCGCGGCGCCGATCCCGCGGCTCGAGCCGGTCACCACCGCGATGCGCCCGGTGATCCCGAGGTCCATGCCCTCAGATGATGCCGGTCGGCGATCAGCGCCGGCGCTTCGACCGCTGGCGCGGGCGGTCCAGCCCGGCCTCGCCGAACTCGCGCTCGAGCCGCAGCGCGGAGGCGATGCCGCCCACGTCCGCGGCCTGCTCGGCGCCGACGAACGTGATGCCGACGCCGGTGCGCCCGGCCCGGCCGGTCCGCCCGACGCGGTGCACGTAGCCGTCGCGGTCCGCCGGCGGATCGAAGTTCACGACGTGCGAGATGCCGTCCACGTCGATGCCGCGGGCGGCGACGTCCGTCGCCACCAGGGTGTCGACGCCGCCGTCCTCGAAGCGGGCGAGGGCCTTCTCGCGCTGGCTCTGGGACTTGTCGCCGTGCATGGCGACGGCTCGGACGCCCTCGCCGCCGAGCCGCTTGACGAGGCGGTCGGCGCCGCGCTTCGTGCGCACGAACACGAGCGTCCGCTCCCGCGGGCCGCGAAGCTCGCGGACCAGCACGGCGAGCCGGTCGTCGCGCTCCACGGCGACGAAGCGGTGCTCGACGTCGGCGGCGCGCGCCGGCGCGGGCACGTGCTCGTGGCGGCGGGCGTCAGTGGTGTAGGCCTTGGCCAGCCGGCCGACCTCGCCGTCGAGGGTCGCCGAGAAGAACAGCGTCTGACGCCGGCGGGGGCACGCGGCGACGATCCGGTCGACCGCGGGCTTGAAGCCCATGTCGAGCATCCGGTCGGCCTCGTCGAGCACGAGGATCCGGATGCGCTCGAGCGAGAGGTCGCCGCGCGCGAGCAGGTCCTCGAGGCGGCCTGGCGTGGCCACGATCACGTGGGCGCGGCGCGCGGCGCGCGCCTGGGCGGGGATCCCCACGCCGCCGTAGACGGCGGCGATCCGCAGCCCCCGGGCTTCGGCGATGGAGCGCGACTCCTCGACGATCTGGGTGGCGAGCTCGCGGGTCGGCGCGAGCACGAGGGCGGCGTGCGGCCGGTCCGACGGCTCGATGCCCTCGACGATCGGGATCGCGAAGGCGAGCGTCTTGCCCGACCCCGTCGGTGACTGGCCGAGGACGTCGCGGCCGGCGAGGACGTCGGCGACGACGAGCCGCTGGATGGCGAACGGCTCGGTGATGCCGCGGTCGGCGAGCGCGCGGGCGACCCGCGGCGACACGCCGAGCTCGGCGAAGGACTGCGTGGACATCGGAAAGACTCCTAGCGGCAGCCCCGGAGGGCCGCGAACGATTCGGGAGGCGACGGCTGACCCGAACCGCCCGTATGGCGGGACCCAAGCGAGCTGCCTCGCGACCGGCGGCGCCGATCGCGTCGTACACGGTAGCGGGCATGATCCCGGCATGACCACGCACACCGTCTACAAGACGTTCCATACGACCCAGCGCCGCGAGTGGATCCGCCTGACCGCGGACGTGGAGGACGCGGTCCGGGAGTCCGGCGTGCAGGAGGGGATGGTCCTCGTCGCGGCGATGCACATCACCGCCGGCGTCTGGATCAACGACGACGAGCCCGGCATCCTCGAGGACACGCTCGAGTGGCTCGACAAGCTCGCGCCGCCGAGCTGGAAGGAGCCCGCCAACGACGTCGCCGAGGCGCTCGGCCCGGACCCCGGCGACTTCCGCCATCACCGCGGCGGCGAGGACAACGGGGACGCGCACTGGAAGAACCTGCTCGTCCACCACCAGGTGATCGTCCCCATCACGAACGGGCGGCTCGACCTCGGGCCGTGGCAGGCGATCTTCTACGCGGAGTTCGACGGGGGACGGGACAAGCGGCTCGTCATCAAGGTCCTGGGAGAGCTCGCGGGAGAGCTCGCCTAGCGGCTCGCTCTCCTTAGGAGTTCGGCCGGGCGGGCGCCGGTGTTTGCGCCACCGCTCGTGGGCCGGCCGAACTCCCGGCCGTGGCGAGCTCGCTACTCAGAGGCGGCGCGCCACGAACAGGGTCCGTCCCGGCGGCTTGGGCTCGGTCGTGAATCCCACGCCGCGGTAGAAGGCGATCGCGGTGGTGTTGCGCTCGTTGACGTCGAGCTCCATCCGGCGGCAGCCGCGCGCGCGGGCGTGGTCGACGGCGGCCTCGACCAGCGCGCGGCCGAGGCCGGTGCGGCGGGCGGTCTCGTCGACGTAGAGGTCCTCGAGCCAGCAGTCGTCGGCCCCGGTCCACACGCTCGGCCGGAAGCGCAGCTGGCAGACCCCGGCGTGCGGCGCGCCGGGGCTGGGCGCGCCGAGGAGGAACGTGGTGGCGGGGTCTCCGAGCAGTGGGGCGACGGACGCGCGGAGGGCCTCGTCGGCCGGCTCCGCGTAGCCCCACCAGTCCCGGAAGGCGGCCATGAGCCCGCTGACCGCGTCGAGGTCGGGGTCGCGGGCGACCCGGACGACGGGCGCCACGGTCCTCAGAGCCGCTCGACGATCATCGCCTGCCCCATGCCCCCGGCCACGCACATGGTCTCGAGGCCGATCGTGCCGTCGAGCGCGTCGAGGTTGTTGAGCAGCGTGGTCATGATGCGCGCGCCGGTCATCCCGAACGGGTGGCCGAGGGCGATCGCGCCGCCGAACGGGTTGAGCTTCTCGGGGTCGATCCCCCACTCCTCGCGGCACGGCACGACCTGGGCGGCGAACGCCTCGTTGAGCTCGAGGACGTCGATGTCCGAGATGGTCATCCCGGCCCGCTCGAGCACCGCCTTCACCGCCGGGATCGGGCCGAGGCCCATGATCTCCGGGCGGATGGCGGCGACCGAGGAGGCGACGATGCGCGCCCGGGGCTTCAGACCGAGGTTCGCGGCCTTCTCGGCGGACATCACGAGCACCGCGGCGGCGCCGTCGTTGAGCGGGCACGCGTTGCCGGCGGTGACCGTCCCGCCGGGGCGGAAGGCGGGCTTGAGCTCTGCGAGCTTCTCCATCGTGGTCCCGGGACGCGGGCCGTCGTCGCGGCTGACCTCGGCGCCGTCCGGCGTGGTGACCGGGACGATCTCGCGGTCGAAGTGGCCGCTGTCGCGCGCCGCCACCGCACGGTTCTGCGAGGTCACCGCCCACTCGTCCTGCGCCTCGCGGCTCACCTGGCAGCGCTCGGCCACGTTCTCGGCCGTGACACCCATCGGGATGTAGACGTTGTAGAGCGACCCCTCGGAGCCGTCGAGGAGCGGGTGGAACGGCACCGGCGAGTCGCCGAAGCGGCTCACCGCCTCGACCCCCGCGGCGATGTACTGGTCGCCCTCGCCGGCCGTGATCGCGTGGAAGGCCATGCGGATCGTCTGCAGCGAGGACGCGCAGAAGCGGTTGACGGTCGTCGCGGGGACGTGGTGGTCGATCCCCGCCAGCAGCTGGGCGCTGCGGCCCACGTTGTAGCCCTGCTCGCCGGCCTGGAAGCCGCAGCCCATCATCACGTCGTCCGTCTCGGAGAGGTCGACCCCCGGGTTGCGCTCGACGAGCGCCCGCAGCGGGACGGCGGCCAGGTCGTCGGCGCGCACGTCCTTCAGCGATCCCTTGACCGCGCGCCCGATCGGCGTGCGGACCGCGTCGACGATGACGGCTTCAGGCATGCTCAGGCTCCTCGGATTGACTGGTCAGTCAATGTACCCACCCGCCTTCGCCACCGCCTGCGCGGCCAGCCGGCACCCGGCCCGCAGCGCATCGGCCGGCCCGGCGCCGGCGAGGCGGGCCGCCAGCAGCCCCGCGGCGAACGCGTCGCCCGCGCCGGTGGTGTCCACCACCGCGGCGACCGGTTCGGCGTCCGCGCGCGCGACCGACCGGCCGTCGGTCCACAGCGCGCCGTCCGCGCCGAGCGTGACCACGACCTCGGCCCCGCCGGCGGTCAGCGCCCGGGCGGCGCGCTCGGGGTCGGCCTCGCCGGTGAGCGCCGCGGCCTCGGCGGCGTTGGGCAGCAGCAGGTCCGCGCCCGCGACCCACTCGAGGAACCCGCCGGCGGCAGCCAGCGGCGCAGCGGAGGACGGGTCGACCGAGACCGTCATCCCGCGCTCGCGGGCGAGGGCGATCGCCGCCCGGGCCGCCGCGCGCGACGCCTCGCGCAGCAGCGCGTAGCCCGCCACGTGGAGATGGCCTCCCGCGGGCAGCCCGTCCGGCGCGAGCGCCGCGTTCGCGCCCGCGTCGGGCACCATCGAGCGCTCACCGCCGGGCCCGACGAGCACGATGCACGTTCCGGTGGGCAGGTCAGGGTCGACCGCCGCGCGCATCTCCACCCCCGCCGCCTCCAGCGCGGCCAGCGCGGCGCGCCCCGCCTCGTCGGCACCCACGCGCGCGACCAGCGTCACCGGCGTCCCGGCCGCCGCGAGCCACGCCGCCACGTTGGCGCCCGAGCCGCCGAGGTGGCGCTCGATCCGTGCCGGCGCGTCGCTGCCCGGCGCGAACGGCCGCTCCAGCACCGCGACGACGTCCGTCATGACGTCGCCCAGCACCACGACGCGGGTCATGCCGCGGCGGCGGCGATCCGCGCGGCGAGCTCGGCGTTGCGCCGCACCAGCCGGACGTTGACCTCGAGGCTCGCGCCGGCCGTCGCGCCGTGGAGGTGGTCGAGGACGAACGGCGTCACGTCCTTGCCCGCGACCCCGGCGCGCCCCGCGGCGCTGAGACCGCTGCGCAGCACGCGGTCGTGCAGCGCGGGATCGAGCTGCTCGGACGGCGGCAGCGGGTTGGCGACGACCACGGCGCGGTCGTCGGTGCCGAGCTCGTTGCGGGCGTGCATCACCGCCGCGACCTCGTCTGGGCTGTCGACGCGCCACGGCACGGGAAGGCCGGTGTCGCTCAGGTAGAAGCCGGGGAACGTGTCGGTCCCGTAGCCGAGCAGCGTCACGTTGAGCGACTCCAGCCGCTCCAGCGTCGCGGCGACGTCCAGGATCGACTTGACCCCGGCGCACACCACCGTGATCCCCGTGCGCGCGAGCGTGAACAGGTCGGCGGACTCGTCGAAGGTGTCGCTCGCCCCCCGGTGCACGCCGCCGAGGCCGCCGGTGGCGAACACGCGGATGCCGGCCCGGGCGGCCAGGTGGGCGGTGGCGGCGACCGTCGTCGCGCCGTGGCCCCCGCGCGCGACGACCGGCGCGAGGTCGCGCACGCCGCACTTGACCACGTCGTCGCGCATGGCGATCGCCTCAAGCGCCGCATCCTCCAGGCCGACGCGCGCCTCCCCCGCGATCACCGCGATCGTCGCGGGCTCGGCGCCGGCGGTTCGGACCGTCGCCTCGAGCTCGCGCGCCACCTCGAGGTTGCGCGGCCGCGGCAGCCCGTGGGCGATCAGCGTGCTCTCGAGGGCGACGACGGGATGGCCGGCCGCGAGGGCCTCGGCGACGCTGGGCAGCAGGCGCATCTGGCCGTCACGCTACCCGCCCGGCGTACAGTAGAAGGACCGATGCGTCTCTTCCGAAACAAGTCCTCCATGGTCGAGCCGGGCGACGCGCTCCCCGGCCGCGACCAGCCGATCCCGGTTCCCGCGCGCCACGACGTGCTCGGCAACCCGATCGCGCCGCCCTTCCCCGAGGGCCTCGAGCGCGCCGTCTTCGGCATGGGCTGCTTCTGGGGAGCCGAGCGCATCTTCTGGCAGGCCGAGGGCGTCTGGACGACGGCGGTCGGCTACGCCGGCGGCTACACGCCGAACCCCACCTATGAGGAGGTGTGCTCCGGCCGCACCGGGCACGCCGAGGTCCTGCTCGCCGTGTTCGACCCGAACGTGACGAGCTACGACGCGATGCTGCGCCTCTTCTGGGAGGGCCACGACCCGACGCAGGGGATGCGCCAGGGCAACGACGTCGGCTCGCAGTACCGGTCCGCCATCTACTGGACGTCCGAGGCCCAGCGCGACGCCGCGCTCGCCTCGCGCGAGATGTACCAGAACGAGCTGACCCGGGCCGGCTACAGGGAGATCACGACCGAGATCGCCGAGGCCGGGCCGTTCTACTACGCCGAGGCCTACCACCAGCAGTACCTGTCGAAGAACCCGGCGGGCTACTGCGGGATCGGCGGCACGGGCGTGAGCTGCCCGGTCGGGCTCGGCGCGGCGCGGCAGGCATGACGCCGGACCTGGCCTGATCCCGTGTCCGACCGAGAGCCCGCTCCGCCCCCCACCTCCCGCCTGTCGCGCACGGGTCGCTTCGGCGGTCTCGTCGCCGGTCAGAGCCTGCGCTGGGCGGGCACGCGCGCGGCCAACGTGCTGCGCTCCGAGGACGCCGCCGAGGCCGCCACGGGCGAGCGCGCCGCCGCGCTGGCCAAGGAGCTCGTCGCCCAGCTCGGCCAGATGCGCGGCGCGGCGATGAAGATCGGCCAGGTGCTCTCCACGATCGACTTCACCGCGATCCCGGAGTCCGAGCGCGAGGAGTTCAAGCGGACGCTCGCCACGCTGCGCGACGACGTCAAGCCGCTCCCCTTCCGCCGGATGAAGAAGCTCATCGAGACGGAGCTCGGCGGCCCGCTGGACGAGCACTTCGCCGACTTCGAGGAGGAGGCGTTCGCGGCGGCGTCGATCGGCCAGGTCCACCGCGCCCGCACGCGCGACGGCCGCGACGTCGCGGTCAAGGTTCAGTACCCCGGCGTCGCCGAGGCCGTCGAGACCGACCTGCGCAACCTCACCCTCGTGCTGCCGCTCGTCAAGCGGCTCGCGCCCGGCCTCGACGCGCGCGCGCTGGTCGGCGAGCTGCGCGAGCGCATCGCCGAGGAGCTCGACTACGAGATCGAGGCGCAGAACCACCGCGCGGTCGAGCGCGCCTGGCGCGGGCATCCGTTCGTGTACGTCCCCCGCGTCGACACCGGCCTCTCCAGCCGCCGCGTGCTCGTCACCGAGCTGCTGCGGGGGCGGCGCTTCGAGGAGGTCAAGGCCCTGGACGACGCGGCGCGCGACCGCTTCGGCGAGATCCTGTTCCGCTTCTTCTTCGGCACCCTGCTGCACACCCACCGCTGCCCGGGCGACCCGCACCCCGGCAACTACCTGCTCCTCGACGACGGCCGCGTCGGCTTCCTCGACTTCGGCCTGATGCGGGTGATCCCGCCCGACTACCTCGCCGCCGAGCAGGCGCTGGCCCAGGCCGTCGTGGCGGGCGACGCCGATGCCGTGCACGCCGGCCTCGCCACGCTCGGCTACCTGCCCCGGCCCGACGAGTTCGAGCCCGAGCGCCTCCTCGGCCAGCTGCGCACCGCGGGCGAGTGGTACTTCACGCCCGGCTACCGGCGCCTGACGCCGCAGTACGTCGCCGAGCAGGTCGAGCGCGGCTCCTCCCCGCGCTCCCCGTACTTCGACGAGCTGCGACGCCAGACGCTCCCGCCGCAGGCGCTGCTCATGCGCCGCATGGAGGGCCTCGTGTTCAGCGTGCTCGGCGAGCTGCGGGCCGGCGGCGACTGGGGCGCGCTCGCCTTCGAGTACTTCGCCGAGTCGCCGCCGACGACCCCGCTCGGCGAGCAGGACGCCGCGTTCTGGGCGACGAACCGCCGCTCGGCGGCCGCGTAGGTCGCGCCGGGGCGGCGCGGATACCCTGCCCTGCGTGTCCAGCATCTTCACCCAGATCATCGCCGGCGACATCCCGGCGCAGCGCATCCGCGAGGACGACCGGTTCCTGGCGTTCCTCGACGTCCGGCCGATCCGGCCCGGCCACACGCTGGTCGTGCCCAAGGAGGAGATCGACCACTTCTTCGAGATGCCCGACGAGCTGCTCGGGGACCTGATGGTCTTCGCGAAGCCCGTGGCGAACGCGATCCGGGAGGTCACCGGGGCGGCGCGGGTGGGGTGCGCGGTGGTCGGGATCGAGGTGCCGCACGCGCACCTGCACCTCGTGCCGGTCGACGGCGCGAACGACATCGACTTCCGCCGGGCGACGCCGGCGGAGGGCGACGAGCTGCAGGCGATGGCGGACAAGCTGCGCGGCGCGCTCGGCGACTGAGGGCGCGGCGAGCGCCGTGCCCGAGCCCGTCCCGATCCTGCTCGACTGCGATCCCGGCCACGACGACGCGATGGCGCTGCTGCTGGCGCTCGCGTCGCCGGAGGTCGAGCTGCTCGGCGTGACGACGGTGGCGGGCAACCAGACGCTGCCGAAGACGACCGCCAACGCCCTGCGCGTGCTCGAGTTCGCCGGGCGCGACGACATCCCCGTGGCGGCGGGCGCGGACCGACCGCTGGTGCGCGTGCCGGCCGTCGCGCAGGACGTCCACGGCGACACCGGGCTCGACGGGCCCGACCTGCCGCCGCCGCGCGGCACGCCGATCGACGCCCACGCGGTCGACTTCCTCGCCGAGCGCCTGCGCGCCGCCACGCGGCCGGTCACGCTCGTGCCGGTCGGCCCGCTCACCAACGTCGCGCTCCTGCTCGCACGCCAGCCCGGCATCGGGATGCACATCGAGCGCATCGTGCTGATGGGCGGCGCGATCGCCGAGGGCAACGTCACCCCCGCCGCCGAGTTCAACATCTGGGCGGATCCCGAGGCCGCCGCCCGCGTGTTCGCGAGCGGCGTCGACCTCACCATGGTCGGCCTCGACGTCACCCACAAGGCCCAGCTGACGCACGAGCACGCGGCGCGGCTGCGCGCGTCGGGACGCACCGGCGCGCTGGTCGCCGACCTGCACGCCTTCTACGCCCGCTTCCACCGCGAGGTCTACGGCTTCGAGGGCGCCCCGATCCACGACGCGGTCGCGGTCGGGCACGTGGTCGCGCCCGGGATGCTCGAGACGCGCGAGCGCCATGTCGCGATCGAGTGCGGCTCGGAGCTGTGCCGCGGACGCACCGTGGTCGACCTCTGGCGGCGCACGGGCGAGCCGCCGAACGCCCACGTCGGCACGGACATCGACGCCGAGGCGTTCCTCGAGCTGTTCGTGGGCCGGCTGGGCGGCCTCGGCTAGCCCGTGGCGCGCGCGCCCCTCACCGCCGTCGAGGAGCAGGTCCGCCCGCACTACTGGGGCACGCTCGGGCTGCTGACGATCGCCGGCATCTCCTTCGCGCTGATGCAGACGCTCGTCATCCCGGCGCTGCCGTTCTTCCAGCGCGAGTTCGGGACCTCGGCGAGCTGGGTCACCTGGATCGCCACCGGCTTCCTGCTCAGCTCGTCGGTGCTCACCCCCATCCTGGGCAAGCTCGGCGACGCCTACGGCAAGGCGCGCCTGCTGGTGATCTCGCTCGCGATCTTCGGGCTCGCGTCGCTGGCCGCCGCGGCGGCCTGGGACCTCGCCTCGCTGGTCTGCTTCCGCGTGCTGCAGGGCGCGGGCGCGGCGGTGTTCCCGCTGTCCTTCGGGATCATCCGCGACGAGTTCCCGCCCGAGCGGATCGGCGTCGCCGTCGGCACGGTGAGCTCGGTGTTCGGGGTCGGCGGCGGCATCGGGCTCGTGATGAGCGGCGTGATCATCGAGCACCTCACCTGGCACTGGCTGTTCCTCATCGGGGCGGTGCCCGTCCTGGTGTCGGCCGCGCTGATCGCGCGCTTCGTCCCCGAGTCGCCGGTCAAGACGCCCACCAGGCCGGACTACCAGGGCGCTGCGGCGCTGTCGTTCGCCCTCGCCACGCTGTTGCTCGCGATCAGCGAGGGGCCGCACTGGGGCTGGGCCTCCAGCGGCGTGCTGGCGCTGGTGGGCGCCTCGGTCGTGCTGTTCACGCTGTGGGTGCGGATCGAGCGCAGGGTCCCCGAGCCGATGGTGGACCTGACGACGTTCACGCGCCGCGAGATGGCCGGCACGAACATCACCACGGTCTTGATCGGCATGTCGATGTTCTCGTCGTTCATCCTGCTGCCGAACTTCGTGCAGATCCCGCGCGAGCTGCCGGAGGAGGTCGCGTCGGTGCTGGACTTCGGGTTCGGCGCCTCGCCGGTCGAGGCCGGGCTGTTCTTCCTGCCCTCCTCGATCGCGATGATGGTGGCGGGGCCGGTCGGCGGGCTGATCGGGACGCGGTACGGGCGCGTCCTGCCGCTGCGCATCGGCATCGTGCTCGCGAGCTTCGCGCTGGCGATGCTCGCGATCAACCACGACACGCGCTGGCTGGTCTACGTCTGGATGGCGTTCATGGGCGTCGGGCTGGCGTTCTGCTTCGCCTCGCTCGGCACGCTCGTGATCGACCACTCCGGCCCCGGCGAGACGGGCGTGGCGAGCGCGATGAACACGATCATGCGGACGGTCGGCGCGGCGCTCGGCTCGCAGGTCGCCGCCGCGATCATCTCCGCCCACACCCTGCCGGGGACCGAGATTCCGCTCGAGCGGGGCTTCACGATCGCGTTCACGATGAGCGCGTGTATCGCGGTGCTGGCGCTCGTGCCGACGCTGCTGCTGCGGCCGCGCCGGGTCTGAGAACCAGGCCGCGCGGCGCGATTACGATGCGCCGGTGACGAGCGCAGCCGGTGACACGGGCGTCGACCGGGTCACCGGCGGGATGTGGACGACGCTCGTCGCGATGACGATCGCGGCCAGCATGATCCTGGTCGACCAGACCGCGGTGCCGCTGGCCGTGCCGCGCGCGGTGAACGACCTCGGCGGCTCGCTGGACGAGTCGCAGTGGATCATGACCGCGAACATCCTGCCGCTCGCGGCGTTCATGGTCCTCGGCGGCCATCTGGGCGACCTGCTCGGCCTGCGCCGCGTGTTCCTGACGGGGGCGGTCGTGTTCGCGCTCGCGACCACCGTCGCGGGCCTCTCGCAGAACATGCCGATGATGATCGGCGCGCGGCTGGTCCAGGGCTGCAGCGCGGCGCTGATGATGCCGACCACGATGGCGATCGTCTCGGCGACGTTCCCGTCGCCCCGCCGCGGCTTCGCGCTCGGCGTCCTCGCGGGCGGCTCGGCGTTCTTCGCCGCGCTCGGCCCCGTGCTCGGCGGGATCCTGACGTCGATCGACTGGCGGCTGGTGTTCCTCGTCAACGTGCCGCTCGCCGTGATCGCCGGGGTGCTGACGCTGCGCCGGCCCGACCCGCGGGGGACGCGGCCGAAGGGCGGGCCGATCGACGTGCCGGGCGCCGTCACGCTCGCGCTCGCCCTCGGCGCCCTCGTCTACGGCCTCTCCCAGGGCCAGGCGTCGGGCTGGGGCTCCACGGTCGTCGTCGGGTCGGTCGGCGGCGGGCTCGTCCTCCTGGCCGCGTTCGTCGGCATCGAGCAGCGCTCCCGCTCGCCGCTCATCGAGTTCCGCCTGCTGCGCCACCTCAACTTCCTCGCCGCCAACATCAGCCAGCTGCTCGCGGGCATGGTCGAGCTGGGGCTCGGCTACCTGCTGCCGTACCTGCTCCTGCTGGTGATCGGGGTCGATCCGCTCGTGGCCGGCATCGCGCTCATCCCGTCGACGCTGCCGATCGTGCTCGCCGGGCCGCTCGCCGGCCGCGCGTTCGACCGCATCGGCGGCCGCGCGCCGCTCGTCGTGGGCTTCCTGCTCCTCGCGGCGTCCGGGATCGCCCTCGCGCTGGCCGCCGGCGCGATCTCGGCGTGGGCGCTGATCCCGGGGCTCGTGCTCCAGGGCCTGGGGCTGGGGATCGTGCTGACCGTCAACGACCCCACGGGGCTCACCGCGGTGCCGGAGCGCGACCAGGGGGTGGCGGCGGGCATGCTCAACACGAGCGAGCAGCTCGGCGGCGCGATCGGGATCGCGGTCCTCGTCGCGATCGAGCTCTCCTACTACCTCGACCAGCTCTACGACCGCCTCGCCGTGCGGGGCATCCGGCCGACCGCCGCGCAGACCGAGCAGGGGCGGGAGTTCATCCTGCAGGCGGAGCAGATCGGGCTGAACCGCGCCGCCGAGGAGGCGAGGGACAACCCCGTCATCCAGCTCGCCCTCCAGGACCTCATCGCCGCGCACATCAGCGGCTTCCGGCTCGCGTTCATCGTGTCGGCGGGCATCGCCGTGGCGGGCGCGCTCGCGTGCTTCGCGCTCGTGCGCCAGAAGGGCCGCGAGGTCGAGGGACCCATCTTCACGCGGCGCTCGCGCTGGGTCCTCGCCCATCCCGGCTCGACCCCGGCCGTCACCCGCCGGCCGCCCGACGCTCCCTGACGTTGCGTCCCTGAGCCCGTTCTGCGAGGTTCGGCGCAATCGACAAGGGGGTGGCGTGATGGCCGATCACGTGGTGTTCATCGGGTTCGGGACGCCGGTCCGCGGTCGCGAGTCGCAGTCCGTGGAGGTCTTCAACCAGTTCGTCGAGATGTTCACCGGCATGGCCGGCGACGGGCGCATCGAGGGCATGGAGGTGTTTCTGCTCGACCCGCACGGCGGCGACCTCGGCGGCTTCTTCCTCGTCCGCGGCAGCGGCGAGCAGTGCGCTGCCCTCCCCAACGACGAGCAGTTCCGCCGGGCACTGAGCGACGCGCTGCTCATCGTCGACGACCTCGGCGTCGTGCAGGGGGTCACGGGCGAGGCCCTCAACGAGGAGATGGGGAGGTTCATGGCGTCCGTCGGGAAGCTCGCGGGAGGCTGAGCCCGCGGGCGCTCCCGCGCAAAGATGGGTCACACGCCTCATGACCCGCCGCCGCTCCGGGCCTAGCGTGGGTGCGACCACCACACGAAGGGGGCGACGGACATGCCGAAGGTGTCGAGGGAGACCGCCACGGGCGGCGGCGAGTACGGCCCGGTGACGGACCGCACCGAGGAGCTCGAGGGCTACTCGATCAACTTCACGACGTTCCACGAGGACGTCGACGGAGGCCCGCTGATGAAGGGGCTGCCGGACGACCGCTGCCAGTGCCCGCACTGGGGCTACGTCCTCACGGGCCGGATGACGTTCCGCTACGCGGACCGCGACGAGGTCTTCGAGGCCGGCGACGCGTTCTACACCCCGCCCGGGCACGTGCCCGCGTCGAACGAGCCGGGGACCGAGGTCCTGATGTTCAGCCCGGCCGAGGAGCTGCGCACGACCGAGGCCGCGATCATGCGCAACATGCCCGCGCCGCAGGCGGGCTGAGCGACTCAGGCCGTCACCGCGCGGGCCGGGAGCTCCTCCTCGGGCAGCAGCCCGTGCCGCATCGCGAACAGGCTCGCGGCGGCCCGCGTGGACGCGCCGATCTTGGCGTAGATGTGCTCGACGTGGTTGGCGACCGTCTTGGGCGAGATGACCAGGCGCTCGGCGATCTCCTTGTTGGTGAGCCCGCGCGCCACCAGCGTCAGGACCTCGACCTCGCGCAGCGTCAGGCCCGCCGGGCCCTCGCGCCGCCGCGGGACGCGATGGCCGGCCGCACCGAGCACCGCCTCGACGGACTGCGCGTCGAGGCGGCCCGCCCGGACCTCCGCCCGCAGCTCCGCCGCGGCCCCCTCGGGCGGCCACGGCGGGCGCTGGGGACGGGGCTCGCGCATCGCCTGGTAGGCGTCCGCCGCCGCCAGGATCCGCGCCGGCGGGGAGATCGCGGCACCCGAGAGCCCGCGCGGGTACCCGGAGCCGTCGAGGCGCTCGCGGAGCTGCACGGCGATCCGCGCCAGGGGTGACAGCGCCGCGGACTGGGAGAGCATGCGCTCCGTCAGGTACGGCTGGAGCCGGACGCGCTCCCACTCCCCCGCGCCGAGCGGGCCGCGCTTGTCCCAGATCGCGTTGGAGATCCCGAGCCGGCCGAACCCGTGGACGAGGCCCGCCCGGCGCAGCGTGCGCAGGTCGCCGCCGCCCATCCCCGACGCCGCCCCGGCCGCGCCGGCCAGGGCGGCGACCGCCTGCGCGTGCCCGAGGAGGTACGGCGACTTGAGGTCGACGAAGTCCGCGACCGCCGTGAGCGCGGCGTCGAAGCGCTCGCCCGTCAGCACCACGGCGAGCGCCGGCTCGGCGTCGATCACGGCATCCCACGCGGCGACGCTGTCGAGGCCCGAGAGCAGCACGTCGCCCTCGGCGTCGAGGAGGTCGGCCGTCGCGGGATCGAACTGCCCGCCGCGCCATTCCCGCGCGAGGTCCTTCACCGCCGCGACGCCGCCCAGGCGCCCGGCGACCTCCACGTACTCGGCCACCTGCGCGATCCGCGCGGCGACCGGCACCTCCTCGCCCTTGAGCGCGCCCGGCCACCCGCGTCCGTCCCAGCGCTCGTAGGCGGCGCCCAGCGCCTCGAGGACCTCGTCCGGCAGCGCGAGCCGCTCGCCGAGCGCCCGCGCGATGGCCGCGTGGTGGGCGATCATGCCGTCGACCTCGCGGTGGCCGGACAGCGCGAACTCGAGCCCCAGCCGGAAGCGATGCAGCGGCGCATGTCCGGAGCCGAGCAGGCGCAGGCTCTCCGCGGCCATCCGCGGGCTCCGGGGCTCGTGGTCGTACTTGATCGACTTCAGCGCGATGTCGTCGCCGAACCACTTCGCCTGCTCGTGGGCGTCGGAGTGGCAGCCGACGTTGATGAGCAGCGCGGTGTAGTAGACGGCGGCGCGCTGCTGCTCGTCCAGCCCGAGCGCCTCCGCCAGCCGCATCGCGATCAGGCACTGCCGCAGGACGTGCTCCATCGGCTGGCCGAACCCGAGGTCGATGCCGAGGGAGAGGGCGGCCACCAACTCCGCCAGCCGGACGCTCGCGCGGTCGGTCTCACCGGGCCCTTCCGGTCCCATGAGCGAACGATAGGGCGCGCGGCGCACCGGCCTGCCTCGCGCTCACATGCCGCCGGCGTGGTCGTCGATCGTCTCGTAGAACTGCGCGCTCGCGGTCCTCGAGCAGGTCCGGGATCGCCTCCTGCTTCACGAGACGGGTGAAGTGCTCGGTGTCCTGATGGGTCTGGTACCCCGCCTCGTCGACGTACTGCTCGTAGAGGTAGAAGACGCGCGCGTCGTCGAGCGCCCGCTGCGCCTGGAAGAACAGGTTGCCGGGCTCCGCGCGGGACGGCGGGGTCAGCTCGCGGATGACCTCGAGCACCCGGTCCTCCTTGCCGTCCTTGGCGCGCCAGGTGGCCGACACGACGTAGGCCATGGTCATGCTCCCTTCCGTCGGATGTGCTTCGGGCAGGACCCCGTAATCTGCCGGACGGAGACGCCATGGCGCTGAACCGTACGACCGCCTTCGCCGGGCGCGTCGCCCTGATCACCGGCGCGTCCGGCGGGATCGGCGGCGCCACCGCGCTCGCGCTGGCCGCCGAGGGCGCCGACCTGGCGCTCGCCCACGGCACCCACGTCGAGGACGCGGAGGCCGTCGCGTCGCGCGCCCGCGAGCTCGGGCGCCGCGCGGTCCTCCTCGCGGGCGACCTGGGCGACCCGGACGTGCCCGCCCGCCTGGTGGACGAGACGGTCGCGCGGCTCGGCGCCTGCGACGTGCTGTTCGCCAACGCGGGGACCGGCGAGCGGCTCCCGTGGGACGAGGTCGACCTCGAGACGTGGGACCGGACCGTCGCCGTGAACCTGCGCGCCCCGTGGCTGCTCACGCGCGCCGCGCTGCCCGGGATGCTCGAGCGCGGGTTCGGGCGGATCCTCTACGTGTCCTCGGTCGCGGCGCTCAACGGCGGCGTGATCGGCCCGCACTACGCGTCCAGCAAGGCGGGCCTCCACGGGCTCATGCACCACGTCGCCCCGCGCGTCGCCGGCCGCGGGGTGACCGTCAACACGATCGCCCCCGCGCTGATCGGCGGGACGCGGATCCTGCCCGCCGACCCCGACGACCCCGACGCGCTGCCGATGCCGATCCCGGTCGGCCGGCTCGGCACGACCGGGGAGGTGGCCGACCTCGCGCTGGCGGTGCTGCGCAACGGCTACCTGACCGACAAGGTCCTCACGCTGGACGGGGGGCTGGTGCCGGCGTAGCGGGGGTCAGCCCGTGGCGGCTCATCACGTCGCCGACCGCGGCGAGATCCGGCGGGCCGCCCGCGGAGGCGGCGAGGACCTCCGCGACGTCACGGAAGTACGCGGGTCCGAACACGCCGGGGGTCGCGACCGCCAGGAACTTCGCGTCGACGCCGCCGCGGTTCTCGAACCCGTGAACCAGACCGCGCGGGATGCAGACCGCGTCGCCGGGGCCGAGCTCGCGGGGCTGCCCGCCGATCGTCCAGGTGCAGACGCCCTCGAGGCCGTAGATCGTCTCCTCGAACGCGTCGTGGCTGTGAGGGGTCGGCACCTTCGCATGAGCGGGGACCGCGCACTCGAACATCGTGAGGCTGCCGCCGGAGTCGCCGGCGTCGACCAGGAACTCGATCGAGATCGCCCCGACGCGGATGGTTGCGGTGTCTGACGAGTCCATCGGGCTCTCCTTCCCGAGGGGTCAGTAAGGTGACCTGACGACCATATCGGGCGTCCGAGCGCATCACGCCACCGCGCGAGCGATCCGCGACACGGTCGCCGCCATCGAGGCCGAGCTGGAACAGGAGCTCGGGATCCACCTAGCGGTCGCCGCGCCCGACGTCGCCGCGCTCGCGTCCTCGGCCAGCCCGCGCACGACGAACGCCGCGAACAACAGCAGCCCCGGCTCCACGAGGTCCAGCCGCTCGACCGTGATCCTCACCGGCCGCTTGCCCCAGCCCTTGCCGTCGAGGACCGCGAGCTCGCGGTCGCCGTCGACCAGCGCGTAGCGCTCCTTCCACCAGCTCGCCGGCCGCAGCTCGAAGTCCCGGCCGCCCCACTGCAGCGCGCCACCACGCCGCAGGCCGCGCGGATCGAACGACCCGACCACGACGCCCGTCGCGTCGGACGCCTCGATCGCCCGCTTCCACAGGCCCCGGCGATCGAACGTCCACGACGCGGCGCCGGCCTCGGCGGTCGCCCCGCGCGCCGTGAGGCCCCGCAGGCGCAGGGACCCGACGCCGTCCACCTCGTACCGGCGACGGTCGTCGCGGCTGCGGGCCAGCTCGAGCTCCGCCATCGCGCCACATGATGCGCGGTCGGCGCGCGAACGGCGCCGGCCTCAGCGCGGCACGCCGTAGAGCATCCGCTGCCCCCGTGCTCGGTGACGGTCCAGAGCTCGTTCTGGGCCGGCCAGAACGAGAGGTCCTCCGGGCCGACGCCGGCCCTGCGCGGCTTGCCGAGCGTCTGCAGCGAGCCGCTGTTCGACTGCGCGGTGATCAGCCGTCCGTTGCGCCAGTTGCCCTGATCGTCCCTGCCGGTGCTCCGGCTGAGGTACCACCGGCCGCCGTAGGACACCGCGCCCTGGATCTGGTTCGCCGCCAGCCGGTGGGCGTCGGTGGCGTGGACGCGGCCGTCCTGCTGGTCGGCCAGCAGCGTGCCGCTCGTACCGAGACGTGGTCCGTCGTCTGAATCCCCTGCAGTGACCGGTCACCCCTGCCTCCCGGCGCGGGTCACCCTCGAAGAGACGGAACGCGTGCCGAAGGAATTCCGCCTGGGGCCGTGCCGGGGGAGCTGGGGACGTCGGCGCCGACTCTACGCGAGCCGGCGCCCATCCAGCTCCGCATGGGCCGCGACGCGGCGGGCGAAGCCCGCGAAGTCGCTCGCGAACAGCGCCTGCGGACCGTCGCAGAGCGCGGCGGCGGGGTCCTGGTGGACCTCGACCAGCAGCCCGTCGGCACCCGCCGCCGCGGCCGCCCGGCTCATCGGCTCGACCAGGCGGCGGTCGCCGGAGGCGTGGCTCGGGTCGACGATCACCGGCAGGTGCGAGTGCAGCTTCAGCCACGGGACCGCGCTGAGGTCGAGCGTGAAGCGCGTCGCGGTCTCGTAGGTGCGGATGCCGCGCTCGCAGAGCATCACGCGCTCGTTGCCCTCCTTGAGCACGTAGTCGGCGGCCATCAGCAGCTCCTCGAGCGACGAGGACAGCCCGCGCTTGAGCAGGACCGGCAGCCCGAGCTTGCCGGCCACCTCGAGCAGCGCGTAGTTCTGCATGTTGCGAGCGCCGATCTGGACGACGTCGGCGTGCTCGGCGACCGCCTCGGCGTGCTGCGTGTCGAGCAGCTCGGTGACCACCGGCAGCCCGGTGGCGGCGCGGGCCTCGGCGAGGATCTCGAGGGCGGCGGGCCCGAGCCCCTTGAACGCGAACGGCGAGGTGCGCGGCTTGAAGGCGCCGCCGCGCAGCATCGACGCGCCGCCCGCGGCGACCACGCCCGCCACCTCGAGCGTCTGCTCGCGCGACTCGACCGTGCACGGGCCGGCGATCAGGCAGAACGTCGTACCGCCGCCGACCACCCGGCCGGCGATCGAGAACGACGTCGCCTCGTGGTGGGCGAGCTCGGAGGAGGCGAGCTTGTACGGCCGCGAGATCGGCACCACGCGGTCGACGCCCTCCATCCCCTCGAGCCCGAGCTCGCGCACGCCCTCGGGGTCGCCGATCGCCCCGATGGCGGTCGTGAGCTCGCCGGGCAGCACGAGCACGTGCACGCCGGTGGTCTCCAGGCGCTCCTTGACGGCCTCGATCTGGGCCTCGGACGCCTCGGGTGTCATCACGATCATCACGGCGGGCGGCAGCCTAGAGGAACGGTCCTGACGGATGCCCCGTGGATGCTGGGCGCCGCACGCGGGCAGGGGCACAGTGGCGGCAGCCACGGGCCCCTCCCGTGGGTGGCGTCCAGCGCCGCGGGGCGCCGTCAGAGGCCCAGCTCGCGGACGCCGAGCTCATCGGCGCCGAGGTGGTGCGCCAGCTCGTGGCGCACGGTGCGCGTGACCTGGGCGCGGAGCTCGTCCGGGTCGTCGCCGAAGTCGCGCAGCAGCGTGTCGCGGAAGATCACGATGCGGTCGGAGTGGTCGTCGCGCGCGACGGTGTCGCCCTGGTAGAGGCCGTAGGCGCGGTGGCGGCGGCCCTTGTCGGAGATCACCACGGCCACGTGGTCGAGTGCGGCGATCAGCAGGTCCGGCAGGTCGTCGAGCGCCTCGCGCACCAGCACCTCGAAGTCCTGCGGGTCGCGGGGGTCGAGGTCCGCGAACTCGCTCTCGTCGGGCTCGGCGGCCAGGTTCTCGCGGGCGAGCTGCTCGGAGCGCTGCACGAGCAGCTCGAACTCCTCCTCGTCGGCGGGCTCGCGGTAGTCGGTGAGCCGGGTGACGATCGCGGCGACCACGACACCGATCAGCCCCGCGACGCCGACGGCCGCGAGGAGCGCCTGCGGCACCCGCAGCCAGAACTCGGTCGAGAGCCCGTCGAAGACGCTGATGACCAGCACGGCGACGCACAGGCAGTACAGCCCCGAGACCGCGGCGCGGCGCCCTGCAGGCCAGTTTGCGAGCATGGAACAAGCCTACATCCGCCCGCGCGCCGGGCGGTACGGCTCGCCCCACGGACGGCTAGCTGTTCACGCCAGCGAACGGGCGATCACGAGTCGCTGGATCTCGTTGGTGCCCTCGTAGATCTGGGTGATCTTCGCGTCGCGCATGTAGCGCTCGACCGGGTACTCGCTGACGTAGCCGTAGCCGCCGAGGACCTGGACCGCCTCGACGGTCACCGCCATGGCCGTGTCGGAGGCGAACAGCTTGGCCATCGCCGAGTACTTGCCGAGGTCGTCCTCGCCGCGGTCCACCTTGGCGCACGCCTTGTAGAGCAGCTCGCGGGCGGCCGCCGTGCGCGTCTCCATGTCGGCGAGCTTGAACTGGATGCCCTGGAAGGACGCGATCGCCTGCCCGAACTGCCGGCGCTCGCGCGCGTACGCGGCCGCGTAGTCGGTGGCGCCCTGGGCGATGCCGACGGCCTGCGCCGCGACGCCGAGCCGCGAGTGGTCGAGCGTGGCCAGCGCGACCGACAGGCCCTTGCCCTCGGCGCCGATCAGGTTCGCGTGGGGGATCCGGACGTCGTCGAAGATCGGCTGGCCGGTCGGCGACCCGCGGATGCCGAGCTTGTGCTCGAGCTTGCCGATGCTGAATCCCGGCCGGTCGGCCTCCACGACGAACGCCGAGATGCGGCGCGTCTCCGGGTCGGTGACCGCGAAGACGACGTAGAAGTCGGCCACGCCGAGGTTCGTGATCCAGTTCTTCGTGCCGTTGACGACCCACTCGTCGCCGTCGCGGCGGGCGGTGGTCTTCATGCCCGCGGGGTCCGAGCCGGCCTCGGGCTCCGAGAGCGCGAACGCCGGGCTCCATTCTCCCGTGGCGCAGCGCGGCAGGAAGCGCTGCTTGAGCTCGTCGGACCCGAAGAGGTTGATCGGCAGCGTCCCGAGCTCCTGGATCATGAGGATGAGCGCGGTCGACGCGCACGCGCGCGCGATCTCCTCGACGACCAGGTTGAGCGCCAGCGAGCCGGTCCCGGTCCCGCCGTGGCGCTCCTCGAACGGCAGCCCCAGGAAGTCCTGCTCGGCGAGCAGCCGCCGCAGGTCCCACGGGTACTCCGCCTTGGCGTCGATCTCCGCCGCCCGGGGCTCCACACGCTCGCGCACCACCTGCCGGATCGCGTCGCGGAAGGCGACCTGCTCGTCGGTGAGGGCGTAGAGCGCGTCGGTCTCGGTGGACGAAATCGGCATTGCGCGAGCTTAGCCCGGGGTCAGCGCCCGGTTTGCGCCGACTCGGTCACGGAAAACCACGGGGTGTGGGAATCGGCACCTCGCTCTTCCTCATCGCCACTGGCGCGATCCTCTATTTCGCGGTCGACGCGAGCGTCCAGGGACTCGAGATCCAGACCGTGGGCGTGATCCTCATGGTGATCGGCGTCCTCGGCCTGCTGATCTCCCTGTTCATCCTCATGTCGGCGTCGCGGAGCCGGTATCCGGACGACCGGCCGACCCGGCGCGACCGCGACTTCTGATCCGAGCCCTGCTCACGCTGGCCGCGGCGGCGGCGCTCCTGGCGGGCACGCCCGCGGCCGCGGCGGCGGCCGAGCCCACGGCGCCGGCGGGCGCGTTCGTCGCGCTCGACCAGGTGGCGCCGGACGTCATCGTGGAGATGCGCTACCGGACGGCGCACAACTTCATCGGGCGCCGCATCCCCGGCTACCGCGAGCCGGTCTGCATCCTCACCCGCCAGGCCGCCCAGGCCCTGGCGGCCGCCCAGGCCGAGGTCCGCCGCCAGGGCTACACGCTCAAGGTCTACGACTGCTACCGGCCGCAGCGCGCGGTCGACGCCTTCGTCGCCTGGGCCCGCGACCTCGGCGACCAGCGCATGAAGCGCGAGTTCTATCCGCGCGTCGACAAGCGCAACCTGTTCCGCGACGGCTACATCGCGCGCCGCTCGGGCCACAGCCGGGGCAGCACCGTCGACCTGACGCTGGTCCGCCTGCCGGCGGGCCGGCAGGACCGCTACCGCCGCGGGCAGCCGCTCGCCGACTGCGCCGGCCCGCGCCGCGAGCGCTTCCGCGACAACTCGATCGACATGGGCACGGGCTACGACTGCTTCGACACCCGCTCGCACCCGTACAGCCCCGACATCCGCGGCAAGCGGCGCGCCAACCGCCTGCTGCTGCGCCGCGCGATGCTGGCCCAGGGCTTCCAGGGCCTCAACACCGAGTGGTGGCACTTCACGCTGCGCGAGGAGCCCTTCCCCGAGCGGTTCTTCGACTTCCCCGTCGCGCGCGCCTCGCTCGCGGGCTGAGCCGGCACGTCGGGGCGCGCTAGGCGCTGTGCTGGCGCCGTGCGGGGGGCGACGAGTCGCCGGGATCGAGCAGCTCGCGCTCGGACCCGGGCGCGTCGGCGAGCCGCCGCCACTCGCGGAAGCGCCCGCCGCGGATGATGAAGGCGACGCGCAGCGTCTGCCCCGGGGCGTCGCAGACGTTGTCCGGCCGCCTGGTGAGCCGGAAGGTCGCCACCACGAAGCGGCCCGTGGGACGCACGCGGAGCAGGCGCACGCCGCACGGCAGCCCGGCGTTGAAGGCCACGAGCTCGCTGCGCTCGGTCATGCGCGCCGACGCGCCCTGGGCGATCACGACCGGCAGCGCGAAGTAGCGGGCGGCGGCCCGCGCGTCGCCGCGACGCAGCGCCCGGGCCCAGCCCTCGATCACGGGGCGCTGGCGCTCGGCCTCCGCCCGTGTCGGCTCGTGCACGGCGGCCCGCGCCCCCTCCCGGGCGCCGGGCAGCGGCTTCGCGGACGCGCGGTCGGGCGGCGTGCGCAGCGCGAAGCGGTCGTCGGGGTCGCCGCCGCAGGCCGTCAGCCCGCCCAGGACGCCGAGGGCGGCGAGGAGCGCGAGACGCGGGCCGCGCGGGTGCACGGCCCGTAGTCTTACCCCGGAGCGGCCGCCGGTGGAAGGCGTCCGGCCATCCGGCCCGCCCGCCGTCTGGAGCCCTGCCCTATTCGGCTACAGGCCCGACGGGTGGCGAACGGTGTAGCCGTCCGTGGGTCGCTCGTCGTCGTGCCAGCGCGAGTTGTCATCGGCACGCCCGCTCGTGTCGAAGCGCAGGCCGGCGATCATCATGAAGGAGTGGCCGGAGTTGGCGTACGTGGTCACCCACGTACCCTCGCCCGCGTCGCCCCACGACATGAAGCCCGTGGAGTCGAGGGCCTTGTCGATCAGCCCGGCCTTGTTGAGGACGTAGGACATCGAGCCCGAGCAGTCGTAGCCCGTGTCGTCGAGGGTGCCGTGCCCGCCGCCGTACTTGTAGGGCTTGTCGTGGATCTCGTTGCCCGCCTGGATCATCGCCTGGACCGCGGGGGGCGCGGAGGCCGGCGCGACGGCGGTGCCGTCCGGCTGCAGCGTGGCCTTCTCGCCGGGCGCCGCGGCCGGCGGCGGCGGCTGCGGCTGGTTGACCGTGATGCCGGCGGTGACCTGGCCGCGCAGCACTCCGGCGTCGTTGCGGGCCATGCGCCCGTCGACGCGGCGCTCGGACTTGCGTTCCCAGGTTCTCACCCGCCGCTTGGTCGAGGGGCCGTATTGACCGTCCACCGCGGTCTGCAGGCCGACCTTGGTCAGGAAGTCCTGCATGACCCGGATGTCGCGACCTCGCATGCCCTCGCGCAGGGTGCGGTCACCGAATTGCCGCTGGGCCGCAGCGGCTGGTACGACTGGGAGAGCGGCGCCCACGGCGACGAGCGCCACTGCGAGCATGCGACAGCGTGACAACGAACGGTCCTTTCTTTCCGTCGCCTACGGGGTTAGCTGTCGGGCTCGCGCGGAAAGCGTGCGCTATGCCACATGCCTGTGGCGATTCGCCCCCGAGCCAGATAATCCTGGCCCATCCCTGGTTCCCCCGTTCTCCGCACGCCTGGACCCGCGGAGATTCGGCGTTATGTCCCCACAAGAAGCGCGAGAGAATACAGATTCCCGCGGACGAGGCGCGTCTACCCAAAGCGCGCCCAGCCTGAACACGGATTCAGCCCGAATTTCCAGGCCTCTTCGGACCGGAAACAGGCGCGCCGCGCACTCCCTAGACTCGGGCGCATGAGCCAGCCTTTCCGCGCCGCCGACGTCGATCTCGACATCGCGCGCGTGCGCGAGCTGCACGATCGCGGCGAGATCCAGCTCATCGACGTCCGCGAGCCCTACGAGCACGACGCCGGCCGGATCGCCGGGGCGCGGCACATCGAGCTCGAGCGCCTGGCCTCCAAGGCCGAGACGATCAGCCGCGACCGGCCCGTGGTCTTCTACTGCCGCCTCGGGTCGCGATCGGGGATGGCGGCGCAGGCGTTCCGCCACGCCGGCTACGACGCCTACTCGATGGTGGGCGGGCTGACGGCCTGGGACGAGCAGGGCCTGCCGCTCGACCCGCCCGACGGCCGGGTCGCGGAGCACTGAGGCCCGCCGCGCGACGGTGCGGCGCGCCGTCCGTGGAGTGGATGTCCGCGGCCCGGGTGCGCTGCACGCTCACGGAATCGCCCGTGAACGCTGCGCAACCCGAGCCCGGACAGACGAACGGCTGCCCAGCCATCCCGGCTGCGCAGCCGCTCGAAGAGCGAATCCTTCCGCGTCCCTTCCGTGAGAAAGCGGGCCGCGTTGGGGGCGGCCCGTCCGTCCGATAACGCCCTCCAGACACCAAGGAGAGTGCCAGCACACCGGGAAACGAGCCATCGGACGTTCGTCCAATCGGCGTCCGAAGCGCGTAACGACGCGGCCGCGCGGGGTGCCGAGTGGCCGAAAAGGGACCGAAATGCGCACGGCGCGCCGGTCCGGCGCGCCGCGCGACGATCCCGTCAGGCGCTCAGCGCCCGGAGGCGAGCGGCTCGCGCATGCCCTTCGTCTCCGGCACGCGCCGGTAGGGCTGCTCCTCCTTGACGTCCTCCTCGTGGTAGACGGACTCGGCGTTGACCTCCCAGAGGTCGTGGCCGGCGCCGGTGAGGACGTTGTCCACCGCGCGGATCGCGGTGAGCATGGAGTGGTCCGAGTTGTTGTAGCGGTGCAGCCCGTTGCGGCCGACCTGCTGGAGGTTGTCGAGCCCCTCGAGCCAGCCGCGGATGACGTCCACGCGGTCCGCGTACTCGGCGTCGTACATCGGGTAGGCGAGCGGGACGCGGGTCACGAAGCCCTGCTCGACCTTCTCGGGGGCGACGAGGCCGAGCCGGGCGAGCTCTTCCTTGCCGAGCTCGACGAGCGCGTCGTCGTCCATCTCCCACAGGTCGTCGCCCTGGAAGCAGAAGTACTCGAGGCCGACGCACGCCTTGGACTCGTCGGGGACCATCCACGGGCTCCACGAGCGGTAGTTCTGGATCCGCCCGACGCGGACCTTCGGGTCGTGGATGTAGATCCAGTTGTCCGGGAAGAGGTCCTCGCCGTCGATGACCAGCGCCACGGTGAGGAAGTCGCGGTAGCGCAGCCCCCGGGCGGCGGTCTGCACCTCGCCGTCGGCGGCGGCGCCGGCGAGGCCGACGGTCGCGCGCAGCGGCAGCGAGGAGATCACGTGGCTCGGCTCGATGCGCTCGCCGCCCGCCTCGATGGCCTCGATGCGGCCGTCGCGGACCTCGAGCTTCTCGACGGGCGCGTTCATGCGCACTTCGCCGCCGGCGGCGATGATCTCGTCCGCCATCGTCTCCCACATCTGGCCGGGGCCGAAGCGCGGGTAGTGGAACTGCGTGATCAGCGACTTGACCTTGTTGCCCTTGTTGCCGAGGAAGGCGGCCTTGGCGGCCGAGAAGAAGGACAGGCCCTTGATGCGCTGGGCGGCCCACTCGGCGCGCAGCTCGGTGGTGGGGACGCCCCACACCTTCTCGGTGTAGGTCTTGAAGAAGTGCTGGTAGAGGCGCTTGCCGAAGCGGTTGGAGACCCACTGCTCGAAGTTGTCCTCGCGCCCCTTGGGCTTGACGACCGCCCAGAGGTAGGACAGGAGCGAGCGCATGAGCTCGAGCGGGCCGAGCTTCTTGACGACGTTCGAGCCGTTGAGCGGATAGTCGAGGAACTTGCCGTTCCAGTAGATCCGCGACATGCGAGGCCGCAGGAGGAACTCCTCCTTCATGACCTCGTGCCAGAGGTCCTCGACCTCCTTGGACTTGGTGAAGAAGCGGTGCCCGCCCAGGTCGAAGCGGAAGCCGTCACGGACCTCGGTCTTGGCCAGCCCGCCCACCTGGTCCTCGGCCTCGAAGACGATCACGGGGTGGCCCTTGCGGGCCAGCAGATAGCCGGCGGTCAGCCCGGCGGGACCGCCGCCGAGCACCGCGACGGGACGATCGTCCCCGCGGCCGTCTCGGCGACCGACCCGCGGTGCCTCGAATTCAACGGTCGACATGGGTGACACTGTTCCCCCGAAGGCGCCCTCTTCCCGCCTCCCCACAACCGGCCCTAACAGCCCTTAATCGCCGCAACAGACCTCCGATCCGTGCATCGCGGGGGTACCCTCATCGCGTGCAGACGGTCACCGCGCTGGACATCCTGCTCGTGGACGACGACCAGCCGCTGCGCGAGATGCTCACCCGCTCCTTCGAGCGCGAGGGGCACCGCGTGACCGCGGTCGCCGACGGCGAGACCGCCCTCGCGGCCGCGGAGGACCGCCCCTACGACGTCGTCCTGCTCGACGTCGCGCTCGGCGCCGGGCCGAGCGGGCACGATGTCGCGCGGCTGCTGCGCGGACGCCGGGACGTGGTCCCGATCATCATGCTGACCGCGCTCGACAGCGAGGCCGACGCCGTCCAGGGCCTCGAGGCGGGCGCCGACGACTACGTCACCAAGCCGTTCGGGCTGGCCGAGCTGCGCAGCCGCATCCGCGCCGTGCTGCGCCGCGCGCACGGCCGCGTGGTGGCCGGCAACCTCGCCGTCGGCCCCGTCTCGCTCGACCGCGACCTGCGCCGCGTCACGGTGGACGGCCGCGCGGTCAAGCTCACGTTCAGCGAGTTCGAGCTGCTCGGCTGCCTGATGGGCCGGCCCGGCCACGCGTTCAACCGCCAGGAGCTGCTGCGCACGATCTGGGGCGACAGCGCCTATCGCGACCCCCGCGCGATCGACGTCCACATCCGGCACCTGCGGGAGAAGCTCGAGCCGCGCCCCGAGGAGCCGAGCCTCATCCTCACCGTGCCGGGCACCGGCTACCGCTTCCGGCAGCCATGAGGCGGATGCTCTCGGGTCTGCGGGGGCGGCTGCTGCTGGCGCTCGTCCTGACCAGCATGGTCACGCTCGGCGCGGCCGCCGCGGTGGTGCTCGGCCCGCTGCAGAACCGGCTGCGCGACACGAGCGTCTCGAACCTCGAGACCGCCGTGCTCTCCGCCCGCCCGGGATTCGAGCGCGCGATGCGCGACCGCGACCCCAACGCCCGGCTGCTCGAGGCGCGCGACGAGGCGATCAAGCTGCGCGAGCAGACCGACGGCCGCGTGCTCGTCGGCAGCCCCGCGCTCGTGCGCGACCTGCCCGCCGGCGAGCTGGGGGCCGAGTCCGGCACCGGCGTCGAGCAGGGATTCATCTACGACACCGACAACGCCGCGGCCACGCCGGAGCTGACCGCGCTCGCGCTGCGCGCCCTGCGCCTCGAGAGCACCGTGGTCGAGGTGGAAGGCGACGACGTCGCGGTGGGCTCCCCGCTGTTCCAGCGCGGCGAGCTGAGCGGCGTCCTGGTCACCCAGCGGCGGCTCACCGAGGTCACCACGGCGGTCGACCTGGTGCGCAACGCGCTGCTGGCCGCCGCGGCGGTCGGCCTGCTGGTGGCGGTCGCGCTCGCCGCCGCGCTCTCGAGCCGCCTGCTGGTCCGGCTCGGCCGCCTGCGGGCCGCGGCGCTGCGGATCACCTCCGAGGGCCCCGACGCGCCGGCGCCGGCGGACACCCGGCGCGACGAGGTCGGCGACCTCGCCCGCGCGCTCGCGCGCATGCAGGAGGAGCTGCGCCGCCAGGAGTCCGCGCGGCGCGCCTTCGTGGCCACCGCCTCGCACGAGCTGCGCACGCCGCTGACGATGCTCCAGGGGACGATGGAGCTCCTCGAGGAGGACCTGCGCGACGGGCGCGTCGACCTCTCCGACGCCCAGCTGCAGGTGTCCAGCGCCCGCCGGGAGCTGCGCCGCCTCTCCGCGCTGGCGGGCGAGCTGCTCGACCTCAGCCGCCTCGACGCCCAGGTGCAGCTGCGCTCGGAGCCCGTCGAGCTGGGCGAGCTGGCCCGCGCGGTCGCCGCCGAGTTCGAGCTCAGCTCGCGAGAGCGGGACGTGCCGCTCGACGTCGTCCCCCCGGTGCAGCCGTGCTGGGGCCGCGGCGACCCCGACGCGGTGGCGCGCGTCGTGCGCATCCTGCTCGACAACGCGATGCGCTACGGCCCGCGTGGCGAGCCGGTGCGCGTGGTCGCCCACCGGGCCGGCCGCGACGCGCTGATCGAGGTCGCCGACCGCGGGCCGGGCGTCCCGACCGAGGAGCGCGAGCGCATCTTCGAGCGCTTCCACCGCGGCCGCGACGCGGGCGCGGGCGGCGGCTTCGGGCTCGGCCTGGCGATCGGGCGCGGGCTCGCGCAGCGCATGAGCGGCGCGCTCGAGCTGGCCGACGACCCGGGTCCGGGCGCCCGCTTCGTGCTCCGGCTCGCCGCGGTGCCGCTGCCCGACGGCGGCACCGCCACCGCGGAGGCGCCGGCCGAGCGCGACTACGCGCGGTAGGCCGGGCTCCCCGCGACGAACCCCGGCTCCGCCGGCGAGCGCTGCGACGGGTCGTTGAGCCGCGCGCCGGGCCGCGGCGCCACGGGCCCGTCGAGGAGGGGATCCGCGGTCTCGCGCATCCAGCGCTCCAGGCGCTCGCGGAGCGCGGCCAGCACGCCGGCGTGGGCGGGGTCGTCGACCAGGTTGGCGGCTTCGTTCGGATCGAACACGAGGTCGTAGAGCTGCTCGCGCGGGATCTCCCGGTCGGCCCACCCGTGCTCGACGAGGAGGTCCTTGCTGGGGCTGTCGTCGGTGTTGGGGAGCACCGGGCCCGGCCGGTCGTCGTAGCGGCGGATGTACTTGTGGCGCGCGGTGCGGATCGCCCGCTGCGGCTCGTAGGCGGCGTGGAAGGTCAGCTCCGCGAAGACCGCGTCGTTGACCTCCCGCGCCCGCCCCGCGACGACGGGGAGCAGCGAGCGGCCCTGCAGCCACGGAGGCGGCGCGACGCCCGCCAGCTCGCAGAGCGTCGGGAAGAGGTCGATCTGCGAGACGAGCGCGTCGGAGACCTTCCCGCCGGTGAAGCCGCCGGGGCCGCGCATGATGAGCATCACGCCGAGCCCGCGGTCATACAGCGTCGCCTTCGCACCCGGGAACGGCAGCCCGTGGTCGGTGGTCAGGATGACCAGTGTGTCGTCGGCGAGCCCGTGCTCGTCGAGCGCGTTGAGCACCGCCCCGACCCCCTGGTCCAGCGACCGCGCCGACCCCTTGAAGCCCGCCATGTCGCGGCGCGTCTCGGGCGTGTCGGGAAGGTTCGCGGGCGGCAGCGAGTACAGCGCGTCGCGCACCGACGTCGGCTCGAAGTACTCCCGGTGGGTCTCGAAGAACCCGATCGAGAGGAAGAAGGGCCGCGGCGGCGCGCTGCGGAGCAGCTCGACCGCGGCCGGGGCGACCGTGTCGGCGTGGTGGGTGTCGATGTCCACCACGCGGTCGTAGCCGAGCACGCCGGGGTCGGCGGAGACGTGCTGCTCGCCGATCAGCGCCGACCAGTAGCCCGCCTCGCCCAGCGTGCGGACCAGGTGGCGGCCGTAGTCGTCGAGCTCGTAGCCGCGGTGGGCGAGGCCGATCATCCCGTTGCTGTGGGCCCACTGGCCGGTCAGCAGGCAGGCGCGGCTGCCCGAGCACGTCGGGGCCGCGCAGAAGGCCTGGCGGAAGAGCAGGCCCTGGTCGGCGAGCCGCTGGATGTTCGGCGTCGGCACCGGGTGGCCGTAGGGCTGCACGTACCGGCCGGTGTCGTGCGAGTGCAGGTAGACGATGTTCACGGGTGGCACCGGATATGTTTTATCTCAATCCCCATCGGGATAATGAACAATGGTGGAACCGAAGCGCTCGTACCTCGTCTGCGCAACGCCGCGCAGCGGCAGCACGCTCCTCTGCGAGGCCCTGACCCAGACCGGCGTCGCCGGCCGCCCGCAAGAGTACTTCGAGGTCCTGCGCCACTCGGGGCTGCCGCGCGAGCCCCGGGAGTACTTCACGGGCGTCGCGGACCCCGGCGTGCTCTCGCTGCTGCCCGCCACGCAGCCCGCGCGGCCCGAGGCGGAGGGCTTCGCCGCGCGCCTCGCCAGCGGTCGCCGAGCTCGGCACGACGCCCAACGGGGTGTTCGGCGCCAAGCTGATGTGGGGGCACCTCGACGACCTCGCCGCCCGCGCTCGCGAGGTTCCGGGATACGCGGATGCCGGCCGGCGCCGACCTGCTGGCGGCGCTGTTCGGCGGGCCGGCATACGTCCTCGTCACGCGTCACGACAAGGTGGCCCAGGCCGTCTCGCTGTGGCGGGCCGTGCAGACGAGGGCCTGGCGGGCCGGGAGCGGCGAGGGCCGCACGGCCGTGTACCACTTCGGCGCGATCGACCACCTCGTCTCGCAGCTCTCAGACCAGGACGAGCGCTGGCGCCGGTGGTTCGCCGCCGCGGACATCGAGCCGGTGGTCGTCACCTACGAGGCGCTCGCCGAACGCCATGAGGAGACCGTCGCCCGGGTCCTGAGGCGCCTCGGGATCCTGGCGCCGGCGCTCCCCGGAGCGCCGCTGGAACGGCAGGGCGACGCGCGCTCGGACGCGTGGGCGCGCCGCTACCGGCGCGAGCGGGCCGCGGGAGTGCCCGCATGACCGGCCCCGCGCTCGACCAGGGGCGCAAGCTGGGGTACCTGCGCACGCTCGAGGCCGAGACGGGTGCACATCCTGCGCGAGGTCGCCGCCGAGCTCGGAAGCGGCCTAGCGACGCGCCTTGATGAGGATCGTCGACTGCAGCGGGTTCGGCCGGCGCGGGCCGCCCGCGGGATAGACGCTCGCGACCTCGAAGCGGTGGTCGCCGAGCACGTGCTGCTCCCACTCCTGGGAGCGCAGGCGGATGAGCGACGTCCACGGCGCGCTCCAGCGCTCGGAGCCCCAGATCCGCGGCCGCACGAACACGAGCCGCCCGCCCACCGGCATCGCGTCCATGATCGGCCGCAGGTCCCTGCGCGCGGAGGTGGCCTCGAGGCGCTCGACGCCGTCGCGCCAGTCGGTCACCCCGAGGTCGGACACCGGGCCCCACAGGGTCGCGTAGCGCAGCCCGTCCGGCAGGTAGTAGTGGAGCACCGGGACCTGCTCGGGCTGGGTGGAGACGACGACGTCGCCGGCGGCGAGGCTGGGCGAGATGTGCGCGGCGATGGCGCGGACGTTGCTCTTGTCGTCGGGGATCGGCTCGACCGCCCACAGCACCGCGATCAGCAGCAGGCCGACCAGCCCGAGCCGCCCGGCGGCGGCGAGGCCGCACGCCGCGAGCAGCAGCAGCGGCGGCAGCGCGATCGCGAGGTAGCGGTTCGCCCACGCCGGCGAGATCTGCGAGGAGGCGAACGCGATCAGCAGCGTCCCGACGAGGAGCACGAGCAGCGTGGCGGTCGCGCGGCCGGCGGGGGTCAGCCGCCGCAGCGAGCCGCCCGCGCTCAGCAGCGCGACGACCCCGCTGCCGGCCGCCAGCAGCAGCGCGACCTGCGCCGGGCCCCCGGCCAGCCGTGTCGGGATGCTCCCGAGCTGGTCGAGCCCCGGGGCCAGCGACCATGGCGCCCCGGTGTGGGCGGCCTGGTAGAGCGTCGACGGCACCCACGGCAGGTAGAGCAGGACGACCGCGCCGTAGACGATCGCCCCGTCGCGCAGCAGCCGCCGGCGGGCTTCGGGCGGCGCCAGCCAGTACAGGCCGCACCACGCCACGACCGTGGCGGCACAGAAGAACAGCGCCCAGTTGTGGGTGTACAGGAGCGCCACGAGCGACAGCACGAGCCCGATGGGCCAGCCGCGCGCGGGCGTCCCGCCCTCCCCCGGCAGGACGAACGTGCGCACGAACGTCGTGCAGGCGACGAGGCCGAGCAGCGCGACCAGCGCGTACATGCGCGTCTCCTGCGCGTACTGCGTGAGGAACGGGTTGGCGGCCGCGAGCACGGCGGCCGTCCATCCGGCCCGGTCGCCGAACATCGCGCGGGCGCCCCACCACGCCACCGGGATCGAGGCGAGCGCGAACAGCAGCGAGAGCGCGTGGGTGGCCTCCTCCGTGCGTCCCGCGATCGGCATCCAGAAGTGCAGCAGCAGGTAGTACAGGGGCGGCGAGCCGTCCATCCGCAGCGCGTCGAAGACGTCGAGCAGGGGCCGGTCGGCGATGCCCACCGAGATCCCCTCGTCGATCCAGAAGCCGACGCCGAACACCCGCGTGCGCAGGATCAGCGAGCCGGCGATCAGCAGGCCGAGCCCGAGCGGGACCGCGAAGCGCGCGCCGGCGAGCGCCCGCAGCCGCGCCGGCCACGCCGGGCGCTGCGCCGCGTAGCCCGCGACGGCGGGGGTCGGGGAGGGCGAGGAGGTCACGGGTGGCAGGTCCTCCGCACCGACCACGCGTTGACCTGCCCGACGGGCGCGAAGCGGCGGTCGCGCGCGAGCGGGGTCCCGCGCGCGGCGATGACCGTGCCCGGCGGGCTGATCTCGGGCGGGATGATCACCTGCGTCCCGTGGACGTGCATGTACCAGGCGAGCGCCTGCACCTGGAAGGGCCCGGTGTAGATCCCGCCGCAGGCGAGCACCGCGTCGCGCCCGCCGGCCCGGGCGATGGCCTGCGGCAGCGCGCCGTAGGAGTTGGCCTCGTCGCGCACGCCGCTCATCGAGTGCCCGAGGTCGATGATGTGGCCGAGGCTGAGCGGCAGGCACGCCGCCACCAGGGCGGCGACGGTCCACGCCGCGCCGCCGCGACCCCAGCGGTCGCGGGCGCCGCGGACGAGGCCGACCCACCCCGCGCCGGCCAGCACGCACACCAGCGCGGCCGGCAGCGCGACGTAGCGCAGGTTGCCCGCGAACCCGCCCTGGGTCATCGCGGCCACGGCGATCATCAGGAGCGCGGCGGTCGCGCCGAACGCGAGGGCGACGCGGCTCTCCGGGCGAGACCGTGTGCGCCATGCCTGCACCAGCGCCACCACCGCCCCGGCGAGCGCCGGGACCGCGAGCACCGCGGCGGAGCGCACGAACACCTCGACGAACGGGATCGCGGCGAAGGCGGCCGAGTCGGGGTTCGGGTCGCGGGCGCGCGCGGCGGCGCGCAGCGGGTTGCCCGAGCCGATCCACTCGGGGACGAACCACAGGACGCCGGTCGCCGCGAAGCAGCCGATCACCAGCACGCGACGGCCCGGCTCGCGCCACGCCAGCCACAGGCCGTAGAGCCCGAAGAAGGGCCACACCTCGGGGCGCAGCAGCGCGGCCCCGAAGCCGAGCAGGAACGCGTCGCGCCGGTGCCCGTCGAGGTGGCGCTCGACGGCCCACAGGCACAGCGCCACGAGCAGCCCCTCGGAGTTGCCGCGCAGGAAGTTGCGGATGAACTCGTCGGCGAGCAGGAGCGCCACGGCCGCGATCACTCCCGCCCAGCGGCCCGCCAGACGCGAGCCGAGCCGGTAGGACATCACGACGGCGAGCAGCCCGCCGGCCCGCGCGACGATCAGCCACAGGTTGGGGGCGAGGTCGTCGCCGAACAGCGCGAACGGCGTCGTGAAGAGGACCGGCAACGGCTTCCAGGACGGTCCGTCGACGGTGTTCAGCGCGCCCTCGGTGATCTCGCGCCCCCAGATGATCCACGCCCACGGGTCGTAGGTCGGCTCCGAGGGCGTGAGCAGGGACACCGCCGCGACGACGACGCAGCCCACGAGCAGCAGCCGCCACTCGCGGGTGCGGCGGGCGGCGGCCTGGTCGCGCCGTGACTGGGTGATGCCACGGTCGCCGAGCGCGAGCGTCGACGAGCCGAACTCCCCGCTCCCGGTCGGAGTCCGGCTCATCGCAGCGACAGTGCGCCGCGAACCGCCGCGGGAGTCGCCATGGTGAGATCGAGCGAGGCGCCGGGGTTGCCCCAGAGCGCGAGCCCGCGGTCGAGCGCCGCGATCGGCAGCTCGGCGGCGGCGGCGAGGTCGGCGGCCCGGCGCTCGAGCAGCCGCGGGTCGCCGGACACGAGCGCGCGCTTGGCGGCGAGCGTGGTGGCGTCGTCCTCGCGGCCGAAGTGCACGGCGCCGGCCTCCACGTCGTAGACGCCCGCGGCCCCGAGCGTGGCCAGCAGCTCGAAGCGCTTGTCGCGCCCGAACCCGGGCAGCGCGAGCCGCTCGAGCACCTTGGCGAAGCGCCGCTGCGGACTCCACGCCGGATCGGCCTCGAACGCGGCGACCTGCGACCCGGCGCGCTGCGCCCACGCGCGATACGCCGCCACCGTGCGGCTCAGCGCCTCGGGCAGCTCGGGCTCCTCGCCGCCGCTCCAGGCGGGCGCCGCCGCGGTGAGCGCGGCCTGCAGCTCGGGGGCGTCGGGCCCGGCGAGCGCGAGCAGGAAGGCGAGCCAGGTGGCCTGCTCGCGGTCGGTCTCGGCCGCGACGGCCTCGTAGGGGCCGGGCGGCCGCAGGCGCACCTCCGCGACGGTGAGCGCGGCGGCCAGGCGCTCCGCCTCGACCGTGGCGCGCAGGCCCGGGACGAGCGCGTTGCGGTAGCCGTCGTCCTGGATGCGCGGCGCGATGCGGCGGGTGACCAGCCGGCTGTCTGAGCCGCTGCTCGAGCGCCGCGTCCGCCGCGCGGTGCCGCTGCCCGACGAGCGCGTCCGGGGCGGCGGGGCGGCTGCGCGGCGCTCCGCCGCCTGCTCGCGCTGACAGATCGGGCAGTTGACCGTCATGCGGTTATGGCGGCAGAAGAGGGACATCGGAGCGAGTGCGAGGCTAGCGGGTCGCGGTGCGGATCCGGCCGCGTCGTGGGTGGGGGCGCCGAGGGCTCAACCCGGGCCGAGCGGCCGCCTGCCGGGGAATCCGGCCGCGATCGCATGCCAGTGGGCGACCTCGGGCTCGTCGAGCAGCCAGCAGAGGTAGACCTCCTCGCCGTCACGGAGGGCGGGGAAGTCGATCAGCCCGCGATCGAGGTCGCGCACCACGATGTCCAGGCGGTCGAAGGCCTGCGAGACGAGCACCAGCTCGAGCGCGGCGCTCGCGTCCTCGTGACCCGGCGTGCCACCGCCGACCTGCGACGCGTGCTCGAGCGCCGCGGCGTAGCCCGGCGACCGCACGAGCTGGTCCCGCGCCGCGCGCAGGCGCTCCACGTGGCGCGCGACCCAGCCGCGCATCGCGTTGGCCTGGGCGGCGGTCCAGTGGCGCTCGTGGAACATCGCCTGCCTCTTTACCCGCCTCGGCCGCGGATCAGTTCAGCCGCGCCTGCAGCGCGCGCAGCTCGGTGGTCAGCGCGACCCGCGCGGGGCCCTCGGAGGGCAGCGCGAGCCGCAGCTCCGCGGCGCGCAGGGCGGCGCCGAGGTCCGCGCGCCGCGTGTAGCTGCCGACGAGGTTGTTGAGCATGCGCATGACGGTCTCGTGCGGGCCCCACGGCCGGATGCGGCCGGGCTCGCGGGGCGGCGCCGGCAGCGCCTCGCCGCCCGCGAAGGGATCGAGCAGGAGCGGCGGCCGCGCGCCGAAGTGGCCGACCACGAAGTGCCCCGGGAGCCCGACGCCGGCGAGCGCGATCCCGGCGCGCCGCGCCGCCTCCACGTAGACCGCGCTGAGCAGGATCGGCAGCCCGCGGCGGCGCTCCAGCACGAGGTCGAGCATCGAGTTCTCGGGCGCGTCGTAGCGCTCGCGGTCGCCTTGGAAGCCGTGGCGCTCGCCCAGGACCTCGGTGCACGCCCGGACCTCGGCGTCCGGGCCCGCACCGGCGGGCACGGCGGCGGCCAGGTCGGCCCCCAGCGCGTCGAGCGCGGCCAGGGCGGCGCCGGCGTCGACAGGGCGGAACTCGGCGGCGAGCGCCAGCGCGAGCCGGTCCAGCGGGGCTCCCGGGTCGCCCGCCAGCGTCGTGAAGCGGTCCTCCTCCACGACCACCATTGTCGCGCGCGGACGCGCGCGCCCCCGCGCGACGCTCTTCAGCGGCGGTAGCGCCCGCCCGCCTTCGCCCACGCCAGGAGGTGGGCGACGTCGCAGAAGCCGTCGGGCACGCGGTGCTCGCCGCGCACCGCCACGAGCAGGACGCGTTCCCTGCGCAACGGCTCCGCGCACCACGCGCACTCCGTCACGCCGCCCGCGTCTCCGTCGCCGCCCGCCTCCCACGCCGCGCCGCGGATCGCCCACGGGACGACGTGCTCGAGCCGGCAGAACACCGCGCGCCCGCCGCCCGCGGGCGCCGACGCGCGCAGCCCCTCGCCGGCGCCGACGGCGGCGCCGCACCACGTGCAGCGCTCGCCGGCGGGCGCGGGGCCGCTCATCCGTCGTCGGGCCAGCCGTCCGGGAGCTCGAACTGCTGGTCGGCGACCGCCAGCACGATCGGCTCGCCGGGCCGCGCGGCGATGGTCAGCGGCAGCGACGGATCGCGCGTGGCGAAGTCGGCGGTCGCCACGCTGCGGCCGCCGAGCGCCCGGGCCAGCGAGAGCAGGCCCGTGGCCAGGTTGGCGAGCGCGCCCACGGGACAGGCGAACTCGCCCGCCACCGGGTCGACCGACAGCGACGACGGCGGCGGCGGGCGCACGTCGGCCAGCGGCAGCGGCCGCCCCGCGGGGACGCCCTCGGGGATCTCGTGCGTCGTCTCCCCCTCGGTGAGGCGCAGCGGCTCCCCGGCGGCCCATTCGACGAGCGCCGGCTCGGAGGCCTCGCCGACGTCGAGCACGACCACGACGCGCTCCGCCCGCGCGGCCTGCGCGAACGTCCGCACGGTCGCCACCGCGGCCGCGTGACGGGCGAGCACCTGAAGGTTGGGATCCGGACCCTGTGTGGACACGGGCGGCATGGTGTCATCCGACCGGAGGCCGGTGCGCCATCCCCGGGCCGCACTGGCAGCAAGCAGACACTCGTCGGGTAGGCCGACGGTATGCGCACGGACGCCCGCCCCACCTCCGTCTCCCTCCCCGACTGGGCCGCCTGGAGCCCGGATGCGGCGGCGGCGCCGTTCAGCGTCGGCATCGAGGAGGAGGCGATGCTGCTCGACCCCGTCACGTGGGCGCCCGCCTCGCGGATCGAGGACGTCCTGGCGTCCCTGTCGGCCCCCGTCGCCGGGCTGGCCAGCGCCGAGACGCACGGCTCGGCGATCGAGCTCGCGACCCGGCCGCATCGCGAGGTCGCCGCGGCCGCCGACGAGCTCGCGGGCCTGCGCGAGCGGCTGCAGGCCGACCTGCGCCCGCTGGGACTGGCCGCCGCCGCCGCCGGGACCCACCCGTTCGCGACCTGGCCGGACATCGAGATCTCCCCCGGCGCGCGTCAGCAGTCGGTCTACGACTCGATGCGCGAGCTGGCCCGGCGCGAGCCGACGTTCGCGCTGCACGTGCACGTGGCCGTGCCGGGCCCGGAGGAGGCGCTGCGCGCGCTCGACGCGCTGCGGGAGGACCTGCCGGTGCTGCTCGCCCTGTCGGCGAACTCGCCGTTCTGGCAGGGACGGGACAGCGGTCTCGCCTCCGCCCGCATCCCGGTCTTCGGCGCCTTCCCGCGCATCGGCGTCCCGCGCCGGTTCGCCGACTACCGCTCCTACGTCGCCGCGATCGACGTGCTGCTGCGGTGCGGGGCGATCCCCGAGCCGACGTTCCTGTGGTGGGACGTGCGGCTGCAGCCCCGGCTCGGGACGGTCGAGGTGCGGATCATGGACGCCCAGACGCGCGCGTCCGACAACGCCCCGCTGGTCGCGCTCGTCCAGTGCCTGGTGCGGCGGGGCGCGCGCGGTGGCGGCCGTCCGCGGGCGGCCGACGCGCCCGAGGTGATCGACGAGAACCGGTTCCTGGCGGCCCGCGACGGGATGCGCGCCGAGCTGATCGACCTCGGCGTCGAGCGACGGCGGCCCGTGCGCGACCTGCTCGCGGAGCTGCTGGACGCGTGCGCCCCGCACGCGGCCGAGCTCGGCTGCACCGCCGCCCTCGACGCGGTGCCGTCGCTCGCGGACGCTCCCGGCGCGGCGCGCCAGCGCTCGATCGCCGCGGCGCAACCAGGCGAGACGGCCGCCGAGCGCCTCGCCGGCGTCACGGCCGCGCTGCACGCGGAGTTCGCCTGAGCTCAGCGCGCGGCCGCCGCGCGGCGGGCCTCGATCTCGTGGTCGTTGTTGCGGTAGCCCTGGTAGAGGTAGGAGAGCCACATGCGGACCGGCCGGTGCTGGTGCTGCCAGACGTGGCAGAGCTCGTGGACGATCAGGTCGTCGGAGACCTGGCCGAGGGGCTTGCGCAGGAGGATGAGCGAGCCGAGCTCGTAGCCGGTGAAGCGGCGGAACCCGGGGATGCGGAAGAGCCAGGGCGTGTGCAGGATGCGCACGTGGGCGATGCGCACCGGCTCGGGGTAGAAGTCCAGCCGGTCCAGGCGCTCCTTGGCGCGCAGGATCGCGGCGATCTCGGGTCGGCTGCGCCGCGGGCGGGGGCCCATGCGGCCGCGACCCTGACGGGCCCGCGCACGGGGGCGGCGGCTAGGGGCGGTACTCGAGCTCGGGGCTGGGCTCGTCGAGCTCCGGGCGGGGCTCGCCGCAGGCCAGCGAGAGCAGCTCGGAGGCCGACAGGGTGTCCGCGAGCGTCCCGTCCGGCGCGAAGAGCTCCGCGCAGACCCGCCCGTTCTCGGCGTCCACGTCGAAGTGGAGCATGAAGTCGCGGGAGAAGAGATCCTGCGCCCGCTCCCACGCAGCATCGATCTCGTGCAGGACCTCAGGCGGCGGCCCGGCGAGCAGATCGTTCATCACGTGGGAGCGGGACATACAGGTCGTTCCTTTCAGGAGGCTCTGACTTGCTGCCTCCCATGCATCGGCGCGGGGCCGCCGGCGGCCCATGGGGTGAGGACCCTAAGTGCGCTCAGCGGACGCCGAACAGCGCCTCGGGGCGCCCGTCCGGCAGGGCGCCGAGGACGCGCAGCGCGGCCCACATCGTCACGAGGTTGGCCGAGAGGACGGGGATGCCGAGCTCGGCCTCGAGTGCCGGGACGACGTCGTAGGTGGGCAGGTTCGTGCAGCTGAGGAACACCGCGTCGGCGCCCTCGCGGGGCAGCGCGTGCGCGAGCCGGCGGACCGAGTCGGCGTCGACCCGCCAGATGTCGGCCTCCATGCCCAGGTAGCCGACGCCGGTGGTGGCGATCCCGGCCTCGCCGAGGAAGGCGACGAGACGGTCGGTGAGCGCCGCGTCGTAGGGGGTGGCCACCGCGACGCGGCGCGCGCCCAGCGCGGCGAGGGCCTCGAGCATGGCGCCGCTCGTGGTCAGCGCGCGGGCGGCGCCGCCGCGCTCCATCGCGGACCGCAGCCGCGCCTCTCCGGCGAGGCCGCCGACGAAGCTGGCCGAGGTGCACAGGTAGGCGGTCACGCCGGGGGCGGCGACGGCGACCTCGCGGCACGCCGCCGTGAGCACATCGGCGTCGCCCAGGGCCTCCGCCATCCCGACGCTCACCGGCACGTCGAGGTGCGCGGTGCGGGTGAGGTAGAGCGAGACCGGCTCGGGCGTCCAGCGCCACAGCTCGCGGTCGAGCGCGAGGTCGAACGGCGCGACGATCCCGATGCCGGGCCCCGCGGGCGCCAGCCGCGGCTCCAGCTCGACCGCGGGGACGGTCACGACGGCACGCGCGCGAACGTGAGGCGCTCGCCCGCCACGCCGTTGAGCCACAGGTCCTGCGACGCGGCCGCCATGACGTCGAGCCCGTCCACGATCGTCGCGAAGACGTTCCCCGGCACCCACCCGACGTCGGGATTGAGCAGCAGGTTGTTGCGCTCGTAGAAGAGCGCGAGGTCGACGATGCCCGCCCCCTCGCGCGGCGCGCGGTCCGCCGAGTAGCCGTGCGACGCGGAGCCGAGCTCGTCGGCGGTGAACCAGAACGCGCACACGTCGCCCGGGATCGGCGTCACGGTGGTGTTCTCGCGGCCGGGCGCGACGTCGGCGAAGTCCTCCACCAGCGTGTAGATCTCGTTGCGGGCGTACTTGCCGTGGAACGCGTCGCCGCCCTGTGGCAGCGCGTCCCACAGGGCCGCGCACGTCCGCGGCGCCTCCTCGTCGAGCAGCCGCGCGACGCAGCGCGCGCCCCGGCGCTCGAGCGTGATCTCGACGTGTCGGGCCATGGGCTCGCTCCTTTCGTCGCCGTGCCCGGCCGGCCGGGCACCCTGCGTAGGATGATCATATGACCGCCCCGCCCGACGCCGCCGCGGTCGCCTCGCTGCTGGTGTCGGCGCGGCCCGGAGCCGGAGCGCGCACGCGCAGCGCCGCCATCGCGCACGAGATCGAGGAGCTGATCCTGCGCGGCGACCTGCAGCGCGGGCAGCGGCTGCCCACCGAGAGCGAGCTCGGCGAGGTGCTGGGGGTCAGCCGCAGCGTGGTCCGCGACGCGGTGCGGATGCTCGCCGCGCGCGGCCTGCTCGAGGTCCGCCAGGGGTACGGCACGGTCGTGGCGCCGCCGTCCGACGAGGCGTTCGGCAGCGCGCTGGTCGGGCTGCTGATGCGCTCGGGCGCCACGATGGGCGACGTCATCGACGCCCGCACGGCGCTCGAGACCCAGCTCGCGCCGCTGATCGCCGCCAACGCCACCGACGAGGACCTGGAGCGGATGGACGTCCGCCTCGCCGACATGGCCGCCGCGGTGGCGGCGGGCGACGACGAGGCGGTCGACGTGGCCCACCTGGACTTCCACCGGGCGATGTACGACGCGCTCCACCGGCCGGCGCTCGAGACGCTGCTGCGGCCCATGCAGCGCTGCATCCTGCTCACCTCGCCGCTGCTCAAGCCCGACGACCGCGACGGCTGGCTGCGCGCCCATGGGGAGATCCTGGTGGCGCTGCGGCGGCGCGACCCGGCCGCCGCGGAGGCCGCCGTGCGCGCGCACTTCGCCGACCTCGGCGACCCGCGCTACGACGCGTGGCGCGAGCGCCCGTTCCGCGAGGTCGCGGTGCTCGACGCCGAGCGCCTGCGCCGGGCCGCCGAGCGCGAGTCACGCGGCTGAGGCCGAGACCCACGCGATCGTGCGCTCGACGGTGCGCGCGAGCGCCCGCACCGCCAGCTCGAGATGCTCGGGCCGCGTGTCCTCCTCGCGGGTGTGGCTGAGGCCGCGCAGGCTCTGCGCGAACAGCATCACGGTGGGGACGCCGGCCCGGGCGACCTCCGCCGCGTCGTGCAGCGGGCCGCTCGGCAGGCGGTGGCTCGCGCCCGCCACCTCGCGCACGGACGCCTCCGCGAGGGCGATCAGCTCCGGGTGGAACGCCACCGGCTCGATCCCCCACAGCCGCCGCCACGCGACCTCGACGCCCTCGCCGGCGGCGATCTCCGCCGCGGCGCGCCGCGCCCCCTCGAGGAGGCCCCGCAGCGCGGCGGGATCGAGGTGGCGCTGGTCGAGCGCGATCTCGCACGCGCCCGGCACGGCGGTGACGATGCCGGGCTCGACCGTGCAGCGGCCCACGGTGGCGACGCCGCCGGCCTCCCGGGCGGGCTCGCGGACGGCGAGGAGGAGCCGCGCCGCGGCGGCCAGCGCGTCCCGGCGGGCGTCCATGGGCGTCGAGCCGGCGTGCGCCGCCTGTCCTTTGAAGCGCACCGTGTGGCGCTCGACGCCGGACGTCCCGAGGACCACTCCGAGCGGCAGCCCCAGCCCCTCGAGCACCGGCCCCTGCTCGATGTGCAGCTCGACGTAGGCCACCGCGGTCTCGAGCTCCGCGGCGGCGTCGAGCATCCGGGCGAGCTCGACCCCGTGGGCGGCGAGCGCGTCGGCGAGCCGCGTCCCGGTCGCGTCGGCGAGGCCGCCCAGCTCCACCGGGTCGACGGTGCGCGCGGCCGCGCTCGAGCCCAGGCAGCCGTACCCGAAGCGCGCGCCCTCCTCGTCGGCCCAGTCGACGAGCCGCACGGTGACCGGCGGCGGCGCGCCGCGGGCCGCGAGCGCCCGCAGCACCTCGAGCCCGCCCAGGAGCCCCAGCACGCCGTCGAGCCACCCGCCGCCGGGCACCGAGTCGATGTGGCTGCCGATCACCACGCACTCGGCGCGCTCGCCGCGCAGCGTGATCCAGCGGTTGCCGGCGGCGTCGTCGGCGACGTCCACCGGCAGGCCGTCGAGGCGCTCCGCCATCCACCGCCGCGCGGCGGCCCACGTGTCAGTCCACGCGAGCCGCTGCGCCCCGTCCTCGCCGCCGGTGAGCGCGTGCAGCTCGCGCAGCTCGGCCACGACCCGCGGCGGGTCGACCTCCATCAGCGCCGCGCGCCACCCGCCGCCGACGCGGCGCCCGGCGCGCTGGTCACGTAGCGGCCGGCGATGAAGTTCAGGATCAGCGAGGCGGCCATCCGCTCCGACAGGCCCGAGGGGTCCCACGGCGTCGAGACCTCCATCACGTCGAAGCCGACCGCCTTGGGGTGGCGGCCGAACGCCCACACCACCTCGAGCGCCTGGTACGGGCTCAGGCCGGCGATCGCCGGGACGTTGGTGCCGCCGACGGTGGCGCCCTCGATCGCGTCGATGTCGAAGGTCATGTAGATGGCCTCCGTGCCGTCCGCGGCCCGCTCGATCGCCTCGGCCACGAGCGCGTCGAAGTCGCCCTTGTAAAGCTCGCGGGCGGTGATCACGCGGACGTCGTGCTCGCGCAGGTACTCGCGGTAGCTCCTGGTGTTGAGCCACCCGGCGATGCCGAACTGGGCGAAGTTGCGGCCGGAGATGCGGTCGCCGAGCTCCTCGAGCATGTAGCGGAACGGCACGCCGGAGGACTTCTCGCCGTGGTGGGAGACGCGCACGTCGAGGTGCGCGTCGACCGAGATGACGCCGATCGGGCCGGTCGTCGCCTGCGCCACGCCGCGGATCACCGGGAACGCGAGCCCGTGGTCGCCCCCGATGGTCACGAGCGGGTGCCCGAGCCGGACGATCGCCTCCACCACGTCGGTGACCCGGCTCCAGGTCTCGTCGACGTCCGTCTGCAGGACGTCGACGTCGCCGAAGTCCGCGACGCGCGGCGCCTCGGACAGGTCGACGTCGATGCCGGGCTCGTAGCAGAGGCAGGCGTTGAGGCCCTCGCGCACCGTGGTGGGCCCGGACTTCGCCCCGCGGCGCCCCATGATCGACGTGTCGAAGGGGATCCCGAGGATCGACGCGAGCGGGTCGCCCTCGACCTCGGCGGCGGGCCGGATGAGGTCCGCGACCGGGCGCTCGTACTCGTCGCGCACGGCCGGCGCCATCGGGGTCGGCGGCAGCAGGCGCGCCTGGATCGTCTCGGGTAGCGGTGCGGGCATGGGGGCTCCTCTCGTTCGTCGGTGGCTCAGACCCAGGGGCCGCTGCGCCGGTGGCCCCCGTGCAGGTACAGGACGGTTCCGGTGACCCAGCGCGCGGCCGGGCTCGCCAGGTACCGGACCGCTTCGCCGATGTCCTCGGGACGCCCCGCGCCGAGCGGATACTCGGCCAGGCGCCGCGCCTCGTGCTCGGGCGACCAGCCGAAGTCGCGCGAGGCCACGAGCGCCGGGGCGATCGCGTTGACGCGCACGCCGCGGCCGGCGAGCTGCGCGGCGAAGGACGTCGTCAGGCCGAGGACGCCGGCCTTGCTCGCGCCGTAGGCGGGCGAGACGTCGGTGAAGCCGGTCCAGGCGGCGTGCGAGCCGATGTTGACGATCGCGCCGCCGCCCGCGGCGAGCATGTGCCGCACGGCCGCGCGGGACATGAAGAAGACCCCGTCGAGGTTGACCGCGAGCGTGCGGCGCCACTCCTCGTCGGTGAGCTCCCATGCGACGCCCGGCGGCGCGTCGATCCCCGCGTTGTTGACGAGGAGGTCGACGCGGCCGAACGCCCCGCGGGCGTGCTCGACGAGGGCGGCCGCCTGCCCGGGCGCGGCGACGTCGGTGGTGAGGCTCGCCGCGCGGCCCCCGAGGCCGTGGATCTCGTCGACGGTCGCGGTCGCGTCCTGGACGTCGCCGACGACGATCGCCGCCCCCGCCTGCGCGAGCACGCGGGCGATGCCGCGGCCGATCCCCTGCGCGGCCCCGGTCACGATCGCCACCTGCCCGTCGAGCCGCGCGGAGTCGGTCACGGGGTCAGGCGACGCGGTCGCGGGCCGCGCGGCCGGCCAGCAGCGACCCGGCGCCCTCGGCCGACGGGCGGACGCCCGCGAGCACGAGCGCGTGCCAGACCGTCACCGCGACGCTCGAGAGCACCGGCTTGCCGAGCTCCCGCTCGAGCTCGTCGAGCAGCGCGAACGTCGGCAGGTTGGTGCAGCTGACGAAGAGGACGTCGGCCTCCGGGTCCGCGGCGGCCGCCTCCAGGGCCAGCTCCCGCGTGCGGGCGTAGGGCACGCGCCCGATCTCCGGATCGGAGCGGATGCCGAGGCCGCGCACCGCCGTGACCGCGAAGCCGCCCGCCTCGAGGAAGCGGACCTCCAGCTCGTTGAGCTCGTCGACGTAGGGCGTCGCCAGCGCGACCGTGCGGGCGCCGGCCGCGGTCAGCGCGGCGAGCAGCGCGGTCGAGGTCGTGGTCGCCCGCACCCCCGTCGCCCGCTCCATGCGCCCGGCGAGCTCGCGGTCGAAGCCGGCGCCGTGGATGAGGCTGCCGGTGGTGCAGCCGAACGCGACGACGCTCGCGCCGCCGTCGGCGAGCTCGCGGCTCGCCTCCTCCAGGCGGTCGGAGGCGACCATCTCGTCGAGCGCCGCGGCGGACACCTCGCCGCCGGGGAGGCGGAGCCGCGTCAGCAGCGGCTCGACGCCGTCGGGCAGGACCGCGGGGATCTCCGCGCTCATCGTCAGCGAGGTGCTCAGCTCGATGAAGCCGAGGCGGACCGCGTCGTTCCAGGACAGCCGTTCCGGCCGCTGGTCGCGAATCATGATATGACCGTATCAATGCTCGTCCCGGCCGCAACGCTCGAGGCGCTGTACGTGCGCTTCGCCCGCCATCACGGCGCGGACGACGAGGAGGCGGCGATCTTCGCGGCGGGCCTGCTGCGCGCCGACCTGCGCGGCCACACCACCCAGGGCGTCGCGCTGCTCGCCTACATCGACGAGCTGATCACGACGGGCGAGATGGCCTTCGGGCGGCCGCTGCGGATCGTGCGCGAGACGGCCGCGACGGCGCTCGTGGACGGCCGGCGCGGGGTCGGGCAGGTCGTCGGCACGCGCGCGATGGCCTTGGCGATCGCGAAGGCGCGCGACGCCGGCATCGGCTTCGTCTCGGTGCGCGGGTCCAGCGACTACGCGATGGCCTCGACCTACGCGCTGCAGGCACTCGACGCCGGCCTCATCGGCCTCTCGATGAGCACGGGACCGATCCTCGTGGCGCCCTGGGGCGGCCGCGACGCCCGCTTCTGCACCAACCCGCTCGCGCTCGCGGTGCCGGCCGGTGAGCGCGACCCGATCGTGATCGACATGGCGACGAGCGCCTACTCGATGGGGGCGGTCGTGCGCGCGGCCCGCGACGGGGAGACGCTCACGGGCCGCGGCGTCGTCGGCGCGGACGGGCGCTACACCGACGACCCGGCCGCCGTGATCCTCGACGTGATGGACCGCGAGTCGCGGATGGCGGGCGCGCTGCTGCCCGCCGGGCCGAAGGGGTTCGGGTGGCTGCTGCTCGTCGAGCTGCTCTCCGGGCTGCTGAGCGGCGAGCGCACGTGGGAGGACGAGCGGCCCGCGACCACCGAGGAGCGCCCGGCCCACTACGGCCAGACGTTCGCCGCGATCGCGATCGAGCACTTCCAGGACCCCGCCGCGTTCGCGGCGGCCGCCGACCGCATGATCGACACGCTGACCCGCGACCGGCCGGCGGAGGGCTTCGACGGCGTCCGCCTCCACGGGGCCGCCGCCGCGGCCGCCGAGCGCCGGGCCCGCGCGCACGGCGTCGAGGTCCGCGACGAGGAGTGGGCGCTCGTCGAACGGCTCGCGGAGCGGCTCGGGATCGCGTAGAATCGCCCGCGGGTGTAAGCCTGTGATTGCCGCCGCGGAACACGCCACGTCGCGCCGCCGGACCTGAGGTCCGGGCCTCGCGCGACGCCGCCGTCCGTTTCCGCACACCCATCCTGGAGGTTCCAGTTGTCGCGCGCTCAGCGCACCGGTGCTCGCGGTCCGAGCACCTTCCGATGCCGCAATTGCGGGCTCGACGTCCCGATGGACGCGCCGGGCACCGCCCACCGCAACCACTGCCCGAACTGCCTGTGGAGCCGTCACGTCGACGTCGTGCCGGGCGACCGCGCCGCCGAGTGCGGCGCCGCCATGGAGGCCGTCGCGATCGCCGGCCGCGACGACGGCGAGTGGACGCTCGTGCACCGCTGCCGCGGCTGTCACACGCTCAAGGCGAACCGCGTGGCCGGGGACGACAACCCGCTGATGCTCATGCGCCTGGCGGTGCGGCCGCTCGCCCGGCCGCCGTTCCCGCTCGAGTGGCTCAGCCGTGTCTGACCCGCACCGCCGTCCTGGCCGGGGGTCGCCATGCGACCCCTACCCAGGACGGTGCGCGGCGTTGCAGACCTGCCGTGCACCCCGTAGCGTCGCGCCATGGATCTCGAGCTCGCGGGCAAGAGCGCCGTCGTCACCGGCGCGAGCAAGGGGATCGGCCTGGCGGTGGTCCGCGAGCTCGCCGCGGAGGGCGCGAACGTCGTGGCCGGGGCGCGCAACGTCGACGCCCTCGCGGACATCGATCGCGTCACGCCCTTCGCGGTCGACCTCGTGGACCCCGACGGTCCCGCGCGGCTCGTCGGTCACGCCGTCGAGCGCCACGGGAGGGTCGACGTGCTCGTCAACAACGTCGGCGGCGTGCACCTGCGCCTGGACGGGTTCCTCCGCACGACCGACGCCGACTTCCAGGCGTCCCTCGAGCTCAACTTCTTCTCGGCCCTGCGCGCGACGCGCGCGGCCGTCGCGTCGATGGTCGAGCAGGACGGGGGCACGATCGTCAACGTCGTGTCGGTCAACGCCTTCTTCCAGCCGGACGGCGCCGTCATCGACTACGGAGCCGCGAAGGCGGCGCTGCTGAACGTCGCCAAGGCGCTGTCGCAGGAGCTCGGGCCGCAGGGGATCAGGATCGCCAGCGTCTCCCCCGGGCAGGTCGAGACCGACCTGTGGCTGGGCGGGGACGGCGTGGCGGCGACCGTGGGCCGCGCGACCGGCGTCGCCGCCGACAGCGTCCGCGAGCAGGCGATCGCCGCCATCCCGACCGGCCGCTTCACGACGCCGCGGGAGGTGGCCACGCTCGTGGTGATGCTGGCCTCTCCGCGCACCGCGAACGTCAACGGGTCCAACTACGTCATCGACGGCGGGCTGATCAAGACGCTGTGAGCTCAGCCGGCGCTGCGGGCGGCGTCGACGATCAGCCTGGTCACCTCCCGTGGTCGCGAGAGCATCGACAGGTGCGAGGCGGCCACCTCGACCGTGTGGGCGCCGGCGCGCGCGGCCATGATGCGCTGCTCGGCCGGCGGGATGACGTTGTCCTCCGTCCCCACGAGGTACCAGCTCGGCAGGCTCTTCCAGGCGGGCGGCCCGGACGGCGAGGCGGCGGCGCCGAGCGTGAGCGGGCGCTGGCTCGCGGCGAGCACGGCGCCCACGCGCGGCGGCAGGTCGTTCGCGAACGCCTCCGGGAAGAGCTCCGGCTTGACGTAGAGGTCCACGTCGCCGGCGGGCGCGCCCGGGTACGGGACGGCGTTGAACACCGTGGCGGGGTCGGCGTTGAGCATGGAGCCCGGCTGCGCGGCCGCGAGCTGCAGCACGCTCTCGCCCTCGTCGGGCGCGAAGCCGTCGACATAGACGAGCGCCTTCACGTCCGGCGCGGAGCCGGCGGCGTTGGTGATGACCGCGAGCGCGACGGGCAGGATCGCCCGCCGCGCGTCGCGGGAGAGGATCACGGGGGGCTCCTACGCGCGGAGGAACGCGAGGAGGTCCGCGTTGAACTCGTCCTTGTGCGTCGTGGAGATGCCGTGCGGCGCGCCCGGATACACCTTCAGCTGCGCGTCCTTGATGAGCTTGGACGACTTCATCGCCGAGGCGACGATCGGGACGATCTGGTCGTCGTCGCCGTGGATGATGAGCGTCGGCACGTCGATCCTCTTGCAGTCCTCGGTGAGGTCGGTCTCCGAGAACGCCTTGATGCAGTCGTACGCGCCCTTCAGGCCGACCTGCATGCTCATCCAGCCAGAAGGCGTCGCGGACGCCCTGCGAGACCGTCGAGCCGGGGCGGTTCGCGCCGTAGAACGGCGCGCTGAGGTCCTTGTAGAACTGCGAGCGGTCGCCGGCGACGCCGGCGCGGATCTCGTCGAAGGCCTCGATCGGGAGGCCCTCCGGGTTGGCCTCGGTCTTGAGCATGAGCGGCGGGATGGCGCCCAGGAGCACGGCCTTGGCGACACGGCCGGTGCCGTGGCGGCCCATGTAGCGCGTGACCTCGCCGCCGCCCGTGGAGTGGCCGACGAGGACGATGTCGTGCAGGTCGAGCGCCTCGATCACCTCGGCGAGGTCGTCGGCGTAGGTGTCCATGCTCGTTGCCGTTCCAGGGCTGGCTGGAGCGGCCGTCGCCGCGGCGGTCGTGCGCGACGGCGCGGTAGCCGTTGTCGGCCACGAACTTCGCCTGATCGTCCCAGGCGTCGGCGTTCAGCGGCCAGCCGTGGCTGAAGACGACCGGTTGCCCGGACCCCCAGTCCTTGTAGAAGATCTGGGTGCCGTCCTTGGTGACGACCGTGCCGGAGGGCTTCGAGGTCGTGGTGCTCATCGGCGGTCCTTTCGTCGCGGGCCCGGCCCACTGTGAATTGGAAGATCAAACCGACTTGGAGGGCCACGCTACCTCCGCCGGGCGCGAAACGCAATCGGCGCTTCAACCGGACGGCAACAGCGCGGCGACGAGCTGCTCGGCGACCCAGCGCTCGTAGTGCCCGGGCTTCCAGCCCCGGTCGCGCACGAGCGCGAGGTAGGTGCGCTCGCTGGCCAGCGTCCAGATGACGTCGGCGGCCTCGCGCGCGCTCATGCCGGGCTTGAGCTCCCGGCGGCGATGCAGGCCGCGGGCCAGCCGGCGCTGCGTGCTGTAGCGCAGCCGGTCGTGCTCGGCGAGCATCGCGGTGGCCTCGGGATCGGCGCCCGCCGCGGCGTCGAGCTGGGCGAACACGGCGGCCTCGCGGTCGCAGACCTCGCGGTGGAGGCTCGCGAAGCGCGCGAGCCGCCGGCGTGGGTCCTCCTCCGCCTCGAGCTCCCGCCAGGCGGCGCGCTCCTCGAGCGGCACCGCCTCGTCGTCGCCGCGCACGGTGAGCTGGACGACCGCGCGCAGGATGCCGGCCTTGTTGCGCAGGCTCGCGTAGACGGTCGGGACCGCGACCCCGGCCTCCGCGGCGATCGCGGCGATGGAGGTGGCGGCGTAGCCGTCGCGCACGAAGAGCTCCGCGGCCGCCTCGACGATCCGGCGACGCGTCTCGCGCGCCTGGCGGGCGCGGTTGGAGCCGTCGTAGGGGCGGCGCTTGACCTCGGAATCCATGGCTGCTTATAGTCGTCTCTATCGAATATGGGAAGCTACACCAACAGAACGGATGACGCACCTGCCTACCGGCTGGACGCCGAGGGCGGCGAGCGCCTGCGCATCGGCGACTTCGAGGTCGTGATCAGGGCCTCCGCCGACACGACCGGCGGAGCCTTCACGGTCTTCGAGGAGCGCGACCCGGTCGACACGCCGCTCCACGTCCACGAGCACGAGGACGAGCTCTTCTACGTACTCGAGGGCGAGCACGTCTTCCAGGTCGGCGACGAGGAGCTCCGCGTCGGGCCCGGCGGGGTGGTGTTCGCGCCGCGCGGCGTCCCGCACGCCCAGCGGCGCGTGGTCCCGCGGACCGGGCGCGTCCTCGCGATGACCTCGCCCGCCGGCTTCGAGGGCTTCTTCCGCGAGCTCGCGACGGGCGAGCCGGATGCCTACGCGCGCGCCTCGCGCAACCACGGGATCACCTGGCTCGGCTGACCGGGCCGCGACGAGAGGAGAACGGATGGCCGAGAAGGTGTTGATCAACCTGGCGACGGGCCTCGAGGACAGCGAGCGGGTCACGGTGGCGTTCCTGGTCGCCGGGGCCGCGCTCGAGCGCGGTCTCGACGTCGCGATGTTCCTGACCAAGGAGGCCGTCCGGCTCGCCGAGCCGGGTCACGCGGTGGCCGTGGCCTGCGAAGGCTGCCCGCCGCTCGAGCGGCTGTTCGAGCAGTTCGCGCAGGGCGGCGGCGAGCTGCTCGTGTGCCCGATCTGCGCCAAGGCCCGCCGGCTCGACGACAGCGCCCTCGTGGCCAACGCCCGCGTGGCGGGCGCGACCCCGATGTGGGAGTGGCTCGGGGACGGCCCCCGGACGGTCTTCAGCTACTAGAGGCTCAGCGCTCGCCGGCGCGCCGCAGCGGCGGCTTGACGTCGACGATCGGGGTCCCGTCCACCGCCTCGAGGTCGCGGACGCGGAACCGCAGGCCGTCGATCGCGAGCACCGTCACGCGGTGCAGGCCGATCGGGTTCGGGCGGTCCTGCGAGCGGGTGGCGAACACCCCCTGCTCGGGCCGCGACCGGTCGTCGCGGGGGTGGACCTGCAGCACGTCCCGGCGCGCGCGGTCGAGCCACGTGAAGACGAGCAGCTCGTCGCCGGCCGCGAGCCCGTGGAGCGCGTCCGTCACGCCCGCGTCGAAGACGAGCCACGCCTCGGGCGCGCCCTCGTCGCCCTGCATGGGCGCCGCCGCCGGGTCCTTCAGCGGCGACTCCACGATGCCGATCGCAACGAGCTCCACGCGCGGAGCATCGCAGGGTCAGTCCCGGCCGGCGGCCGCCTCCTGCACCTGCGCGCGCGACGCGAGGCGCTCGCGCGCCCGCGCCACGAGCCCGCGGTGGTCGTCGGCGTACAGCCGCACCGCCGTGACCTCCGCCGGGCCGTCCGGCAGCGACACCGTCGTGGGCTCGCGCAGGACCACCTCCACGCGCGTCAGCTTCAGCACGGGGACGCTCGCCACCGCGCCGTCGTCGCCGCGCTCGACCTGGACGCGACGCTGCGACGTCACGCTCCCCCGCCGCTGCCTGACGGCGGCGACCGCCTCCCACGGAACCACGATGTCGGCGCTCGTCCCGCTGCGGACCCGCAACTCCTCGGGGCCGACCAGGTGCGGGAAGACCTTCATGCTCGCCAGGTACCCGACCATCCACAGCAGGCCCCAGACGCTGAGCACGAGGAGGATCAGCCGGATCACCTCCCACGGCAGCAGCAGGTGCACCACCACGAGCTCGAGCGCCGAGACGAAGATGAACGCCCCCATGATCGGCGCCACCGCCCGCACGTAGGAGAACGCCTCGACGCCCGGGCCCCGTCCGGGCACCCGGCGCGTGACCAGGAGGAACAGGCTGCGCCAGATGCCGATCTCGAGCACCACGAGCCACCGCACCAGAGCGACCGTCCTGCTGAACAGATCGTGAACCATCTTCACTATGAACAGGTTACAAGGCTCAGGAGTCCCACTGGCCGAGCACCGTCAAGAGCGCGGTGTTGACCAGCACGAGCGCGGCGAGCAGGAGCGCGGGCACGGGCGCACCGGCGGCGACGAGCGCGAAGACCGCCACCGCGAAGACGGCGATCTCGAACGGGATCCGCGCCGCCTCGCCCAGCCGTCGCTCGGACCTCGGGGCCGCGAAGACCGCCCACAGCGCCACCGCGACGGCGGGCGCCGCGAGCGCGAGCAGGATCGACACCGCCCCGCCGCCGGTCGTCGCACCCCAGTACGCGAGCGCCGCGAAGGCGGCGAGCTCGAGCAGGAACTTCAGGGCGAGGTTCGCCGCGCGCAGAACGGCCACGGCGCCAGTCTCGCGCACGTCATCATCCCCGGCATGGCCTACGACGAAGACCTCGCCAACCGCATCCGCGAGCTCGTGGCCGCGGAGACCGGCATCACCGAGAAGCGCATGTTCGGCGGGCTCGCGTTCCTCGCCGGCGGGAACATGTCGGTGGCGGCGAGCGGCCAGGGCGGCCTGATGGTGCGCATCGACCCCGGCGAGGCCGACGACCTGCTCGCCGAGGCGCACACGCGGCCGTTCGAGATGCGCGGCCGTCCGGTGGACGGCTGGCTGCGGGTCGACACCGAGGGCGTGCGCACCCAGGACCAGCTCGAGCCGTGGGTCAGGCGCGGCGTCGCCTACGCGCGCTCGCTGCCGCCGAAGGGCTGAGCCTCAGCGCTCCGAGACGCCGGCGAGGAACGACAGCGCGAGCATCGCGCCGACGTTGCCGGTCAGGTTCCCGGGCTCGAGCGTCGGGGAGATCTCGACCACGTCCATCCCGACGACGTCGTCGCGCGCCGCGATCCGGCGGACGGCGCGGTACAGGTCGCGCGCGTCGAGGCCGTTGGGGTTCGGCGCCGCGGTGCCCGGCGCCTGCGCGTGGTCGATCGCGTCGACGTCGACCGTCACGTAGATCGCGTCGGTCCCGTCGGCGGCGAGGTCCAGCGCGTCGGCCACGCACGCGTCGAGCCCGCGCTCGAAGACCTCGAGGTTGCCCATCACCGTCACGCCCTGCTCGCGCGCGTAGCGGGCGTGCTCGGGCGCGTTGGCGAACTCGGCGATGCCGATCTGCACGAGGTTGCGGCCGTGCAGCGGCCGCCCCGCGAAGCCGAGCGCCTTGCGCAGCGGCACGCCGCTCGACTCGGCTCCGAGATGGCTCTCGCGCAGGTCGTGGTGGGCGTCGAAGTGCACGACGCCGATCCGCCGCGGCGCGAGCGCGCCCGTCACCCCCTCGAGGACCGGCCACGTGATCGAGTGGTCGCCGCCCACGCAGATCACCCGCGACCCCGCGGCGACCAGCGCCTGCACGGTCTCGCGCACGCGCGCGAACGTCCCCGGCATGTCGGTGAGCACGACCTCCACGTCGCCGACGTCGGCCGCGCCCGCCCCCTGGATCGTCGCGCCCGTGCTGGTCGCGAACGTCGTGTAGTTCTGCAGCGCGAGCCGGACCGCGTCGGGGCCGGCCCGCGAGCCGGTGCGCACCACCGACGCGCCGTCGAACGGGATCCCGAGCAGCGCGACGCCGGGCCGCGTCGCCCCGTCCCACTCGAGCCACCCGTGGGCGCGCTCCTCGGCGGCGTCGCCTCGCAGCGTGTTGACGACCAGGCCGGGCGGCCGGAGGTGCGCGGTCCAGTCGGTCGTCGTCTCCACGGCGGGGGACCCTAGTCAAAGCCGCGCCGGAACCCCCGGCCCGCGAGAAGGCTCGCGGGCCGGGGCTCCGGCGGGGAGCCTTCAGCCCGACGAGGGCGCCTCGACGGCCTCGATGTAGTCGAGGCTTCCGTCCTTGATCCCGTAGACCCCGTAGTTGGTCAGGGTCGTGTCCCCCGTGTCGGTGATGCTGTAGGTGCCGATCGGGCTCTGGCGGTCCTTCGTGCTCATGATCTGCTCGAGCACCGCCGCGCGGTCGTTGCCCTGGTCGCCCGCGCGCTTGATCGCGTCGAGGACGAGGCCCATCGACTCGAACCCGAAGATCGCGTACTGGCCCGGGTCGCCGCCCCCGTACTTCGCCTTGTAGTCCTCGAAGAACTTCTGGCCGGCCGGCGGGTAGTCCTTCGGGGCCAGGCCGACGGCGGTCACCGTGACGCGCTTGGCGACGCTCGCGGGGAGCCCGCCCTCCTTGGGATCGGTGAACGCCGGCTCGGCGACCGCGTCCGAGCCCATCATCACCTTCGCGTCGGGGTTGGCGGTCGCGATGTCCTTGAACAGCTGCACGGCGTTGTTCGCCGTGATCCCGGCGTAGGCGAAGCAGTCGGCGCCGGCCGAGCGCATCCGGCCCGCGAGCGAGCGGTAGTTCGCCGCCTTGGGGTCGATCCCCTCGTTGGCGGCGACCTTGATCCCCTGGGCGTCGGCCGCCCGGACGATGTTCTTGGCCAGGCCGGTCCCGTAGACCTCCTTGTCGTTGAGGATGAAGATCGAGGTGCAGCCCTCGTCCTTCATCCGCTGCACCATGCCCGCGCCCTGGACCAGGTCGGTCGGCACGATGCGCGAGAAGGTGCGGTCCCCGCTCGGCGAGTACTTCTCGGGCTCGCCCGGCTCCGAGCCGGGGCCCTTCTGGGTGAGGCCGACCGCCGAGTTGGCCGGGCTGACCATCGCGACCCCGCCCTCGTTGAGGATCGGCAGCGAGACAGCCGTCGCGCCGGAGTTGAACTCGCCGATGTAGGCGATGCCGGACTCGTCCTGGGAGACCTTGCGCGCGTTGGCCGACGTCGCCTCGGGCGTCCACGTCGCGGCCTGCGGCGTCGAGTCGTCGAGCGACTGGTACTTCACCGTGAACTTCCCGGCCTTGGCGCCGGCCTGCTCGAGCGCGAGCTTGATGCCGTTGACGACCTTCTCGGACTGCGGGCGCGCGGCGCCCTGTAGCGGCAGGCTCGAGTAGACGGTGACCGTCCCCCCGCCGCCCCCGCTCGCGGACTGGTCGCCGCCGTCGTCGCCGCCCCCGCAGCCGGCGAGGACGCCCGCCGCGATGCACGCGGCGGCGACGCCCAGACGGCGCCACGTGGATGGTGCTCGATCCCTCACGGTCGACTCCCTTTGGTGTGTGGTCGGTCGGGGTCGTGGCTCTCGATCGCGCGGCGCAGGCGGCGGATCCCCTCGCGGGCGCGGTCCGGCGACTCCGCGCTGAACGCGAGCCGCAGCGCGTTCGGGAAGCGCCCGCCGATCGAGAACGCCGGTCCGGGGATGTAGGCGACGCCCTCCGCGAGCGCGTCGGGGAAGAGCGCCTGCGTGTCGATCGCCTCGGGCAGCGTCAGCCACAGGAAGAACCCGCCGTGCGGGTCGGTCCACGAGGCGCCGAGGCCGGCCAGCTCGTCCTCGAGCGCCTCCTGCATCGCGCGCTTGCGCTGCCGGTAGGCGGCGCGCAGCGAGTCGAGGTGCTCGTCGGCGAGCCCGTCGGCGAGGAAGCGCGCGACGAGCTGCTGCATCGGCGGCGCCGTGCAGGTGTCCATCGACTGGCGCGCGTCGACCATGCGCTCGATCAGCTCGGGCTCGGCGACCACCCAGCCGACCCGCAGGCCGGGCGCGAGGATCTTCGAGAAGGTGTGCACCGCGATCACGCGCGCGCGGCCCGCGCCGAGCTCGCGCAGGCTCGGCAGCGGCTCGCCCTCGAAGCGCAGGAGGCTGTAGGGGTCGTCTTCGAGCACGACCGCGCCCCACTCGGCGGCGAGCTCGATCAGCCGCTCGCGGCGCGCGAGCGAGAGCGTCGTCCCGGACGGGTTCTGGAAGGTGGGGATGGTGTAGATCAGCTTCGGCGGCGTGCCGCGGCGCTCGGCCAGGCGCTCGAGCTCGTCGACGTCGATCCCGTCGGCGTCGCCCGGAACCTCCTCCATCTCGCCCTCGTACCCCGAGATCGTCGCCGTCCCGTTCGTGTACGTCGGCGACTCGACGGCGACGAGGTCGCCGGGCCCGACGAGCAGCTTGCACACGAGGTCGAGCCCCTGCATCCCGCCCGAGGTGATCAGCAGCTCCTGTGGAGCCACCGGCGTCCCCTGCCCGGCCAGGAAGGCGGTCAGCGCGTCGCGCAGGGCGCGGTCGCCCTCGGTCGGCCCGTAGTCGAACGCCGCGTGGCCGTTGCCGGCCAGCTCGCCGAGCAGCGTGCCGAACGTCGCGCTCGGGATCGCCTCGCGCGCCGGGCTGCCCATCGCGAGGCGGACGACGTCGTGCGGCTGCGCGGCCAGCAGGCTCGTGCTCGAGTCGATGACCGAGCCGGTGATCCCCCGCGCCCGCGGCGCATACAGCGTGTCGACGCACCCCACCCCACCAGTGTGCGCACCACGGCGCGGCCCGGCGATCCACACCCTGGTGCAAGATCGGGGCCCGCCGTCCGACGGGGTGCGCAATCGGCGAGATGGTTGATCCCGCGGCCGCGCGGCCGACTGGTGGATGCCCCGTGGATGCCGGGCGCCGCCCGCACGAGGGGAACAGTGCTGGACGGTGGCGCCACGTCACGCCCGGAACGACCGTCGACGCTTGGGCGCGGGCGACCACGCGGAGCAGGCGGCCCCTCGGGCGGGTGGCGAACCGGCGCCGCGGGGCGCCGCCAGGCGCCCGTGGGGTCGCGGAATCGACCATCTACGCGCGCGAGACCCGCCGCAGGCGCAGGCTGAGCTCCAGCAGGAAGCGGTCCTCGTGGCGGCGCAGGTCGCGGCCGGTGAGCGCCTCCACCTTGCGCAGCCGGTACATGAGCGAGTGGCGGTTGAGGAACAGCCGCCGCGCCGCGGCGGTCGTGTTGCCGTTCTCCTCGAGGTAGACCTCGAGCGTGTGCACGAGGTCGCGGGAGGTGTCGGAGTCGTAGGTCTCGAGCGGCGCGAGCACCGCCGCCGCGGTCCGGCATGCCTCGTCGTCGCCCGCGAGCGTGTCGAGCAGCAGGAAGGGCCCGAGCGCCTCCGCATCGGCGACCGTCCCCGGCCCGCGCAGCGCCCGCCCGACGCGCAGCGCGCGCTCGGCGCGCCCGACCCCGTCCGCCAGCTCCCCGAGCGCGCACGCGCCGTCGGCGATCCCCCACGACACCTGCTCCCCCACCGCCTCGGCCACCTGGCGCGCGAGCGCCGCGGGCTCGGGGCCGGCCGGCGTGTCAGCGGGCACGACCGCGAGCACCCGCGCGCCCCGGCGGCTGGCCTGCACGCCGGCGGCCCCGCCGTGGCGCCGCAGGTGCCGCACCGCGTCGTCGAGGGCCTCCCCGCCGTCCTCCTCGGCCTCGGCCAGCAGCACGTGATAGCCGCGCTCCAGCGCGTAGCCGAGCAGCACCGCCTTGGCGGTCATCTCCTGTCGCCCGGCGAGCGCGCCGGTGGCGAGCTCCCAGACGAAGTCGCCGCGCACCCGCGCCTCGGCCTCGGCCGCCGCCCGGCGCCGCAGCGTCTCGATCGCCACCGCCACCGCGGCGTGACCGAGCGCGTGGCGCTCGACGATCAGCGGCTCGCCGGACGCGCGGTCGCCGAGGGCCAGCACATAGCCGACCACCGCGCCCTGCGCGACGGCCGCCGCCACGAGGCCCGGCGGCAGGCCGGCCTCGGGCAGGGCGTCCACCGGGTGCACGTCGTCTGCGCCGAGCGACGCGCGGAGGGCGTCGAGCGCGGCCGGCGCCAGCGACTGCGCCTGCGCCGGCTGCGCCGCGAGCGCCTCCTCCCCGAGCGCCGCCAGCGCGAGCGGCCCGCTCGCGCTCACCGCCAGGCCGGCGTCGAGCACGAGCACCGGGCGCCCGCTCATCCCCTCGAGCGCCTCGGCGATGGCGCCCAGCCCGTCGCGGTGCAGCAGCGCGTCGGTGAAGCCCGCGGGCAGGTGGTCGCCCGGGTCGAGCGTGGCGGCGTAGCGCGCCGACAGCAGGCGGTCGGTGAGCGCCCACATCACGTCGGCGAAGCGCACCTCCCACGGGATCTCGACGAGCGGCATGGCGGCGCTCGTCGGCCAGCCGGCGCAGGGCGGCGGGCGTCTCGGCGAACGGCGCGCCCGGGCCGACCGCCACGCACAGCGCGGCCGCGCCGGCGTCCGCCACCTCGGTCGCGAGCTGCGCGAAGCGCGCGGCGTCGCAGCCGATCCCGGTCGTGAGGACGAGCTCGCCGCGGGCGACGAAGTCCTCCACGGGCCACTCGATGACCGCGATCCAGCGCACCCGCCGCTCGTCCAGCCCCGACGCGCCGCCGACGACCTCCGCGTCGGCGAAGGGCTCGATCCGCAGGCAGCGGCGGACGGTCAGCGCGGAGGGCTCGGGCGCGGCACCCACGGAGCGAGTCTAGGCCGGGTCCGACGATCTGGTGCACGCGGGCGGCCGACCTCTCTCCAGATCGTGCATCGGTGCCGCAGGGGTGCCGTGCCACCCTGGAACCCCGACCCGAGCCAGGAGGCCGCGCCATGACCGAGCACACGCAGCGACTGTGGCATCCCTTCGCCGACATGGCGCGGGTCCCGCAGCAGGAGCTCGTGCTCGTGCGGGGCAAGGGCGTCTGGCTGGAGGACGAGCGCGGCCGCCGCTACCTCGACGCGACCGCGAGCCTCTGGTACTGCAACGTCGGCTACGGGCGCACGGAGCTCGCCGACGCCGCCGCCGCGCAGATGCGCGAGCTGCCGGCGTACTCCACCTTCGGCCCGTACGCGAACCGTCCCGCGCTCGACCTCGCCGAGCGCCTCGCGGAGATCGCCCCCGTCCCCGACGCCGCCGTGTTCTTCACCACCGGCGGGTCGGACGCGGTCGACACCGCCGGCAAGCTCGCGCGGCGCTACTGGCAGCTGCACGGCGAGCCGCACCGGACCGTGCTCGTCGCCCGCTCCGAGGCCTACCACGGGATGAACGCCTACGGCACGAGCCTCGCCGGCATCCTCCCGAACAAGGAGGGCTGGGGCCCGCTCGTCACCGACGTGGTCCACGTCCCGCACGACGATCCCGAGGCGCTCGAGCAGGTGCTCGCCGAGCACGGCGACCGGATCGCCGCGTTCATCGGCGAGCCGGTGATCGGCGCGGGCGGGGTGATCCCGCCGGCCGACGGCTACTGGGAGCGCGTGCAGCGCGCCTGCGCGGTCCGCGACGTGCTGCTGATCGCCGACGAGGTCATCACCGGCTACGGCCGCATGGGGCCGTGGTTCGCCTCCGAGCGCTACGACATCCGCCCCGACCTGGTCACGTCCGCCAAGGGCCTGACCTCCGGCTACCTCCCGCTCGGCGCGGTGCTGTGCGGCCCGCGGGTCCGCGATGAGCTGTGGGCCGACACGGCGGGCGCGTTCCGCCACGGCTACACGTACTCCGGACACGCGGCGGCCTGCGCGGTGGGCCTGGCCAACCTCGACATCATCGAGCGCGAGGGCCTGCGCGACCGCGTGCGCGCGCTCGAGCCGGTGCTGGCGCGGGCGCTCGGCGGCCTCGAGTCCGACCCGCTGGTGGAGGAGACGCGCAGCGCCGGCCTCCTCGGCGCCGTCGAGCTCTCCGCCGAGGCCCGCGAGGCATCCCCCGGCCTGGCCGACCGGCTGGTGGCCGAGCTGCAGGCGGACGGCGTGCTGGTGCGCGCGCTGGTCGGCCACAGCCTGCAGATCTCGCCGCCGTTCGTCATCGACGAGGGCGAGATCGACCTGCTCGCCGAGCGGATCGCCGGCGCGCTGCAGCGCGTCGGCGCCGAGATCGGGGCCGGGGCCAGCGCGTGACGGGGGAATCGCTTCGCCATTCCCCGGCCACCGCCGCGACGGCGCTCCCGTTCGGGCGCGCCGAGTACGACGGGCGCCTGCGGCGCGTGCGCGAGCGCATGGCGGCGCAGGGCCTGGACTGCCTGATCGCGACCGACCCGGCGAACATGAACTACCTGACCGGCTACGACGGCTGGTCGTTCTACACGCCGCAGTGCGTGGTCGTGCCCCTCGACGGCGAGGTGATGCTGTTCACGCGCGCGATGGACGCCAACGGCGCGCGCCTGACGACCTTCCTGGCCGACGAGCGCATCTTCGGCTTCCCCGACGACTACGTCCAGCAGCGCGACCGCCACCCGATGGAGTGGATCGCGGACGAGCTCGCCGCGCGCGGCGCGCTGGCGGGCACTGTGGGGCTCGAGATGGACTCGTACTACTTCACGCCGCGCGCCGCCGACGCGCTGCGGGTGCGGGCGCCGGGCGCCGCCTTCGCCGACACGGGCGAGCTGGTCAACTGGGTGCGCGCGATCAAGTCACCCGCCGAGCTCGCGCTCATGCGCACGGCCGCGTCGATCGCCGAGCGCGTGATGGCGGCCGGGATCGAGGCCGTCCGGCCCGGCGTGCGCCAGTGCGACGCGGTGGCGGCGATCTACGAGGCCCAGGTCCGCGGCACCGCGGAGGCCGGCGGCGACTACCCGGCGATCGTGCCGATGCTGCCCACCGGCCAGGGCACCTCGACGCCGCACCTCACCTGGAGCGACGCGCCCTTCGTCGCGGGCGAGGCGACGATCCTCGAACTGGCCGGTTGCCACCGCCGCTACCACTGCCCGATCGCGCGCACCGTCTTCCTCGGCGAGCCGTCGCGGCGCCTCGCCGACACGGCGCGCGTCACCGTCGAGGGGCTCGCGACGGCGCTCGACGCGGTACGCCCGGGCGTCACCTGCGAGGAGGTCGAGGCGGCGTGGCGGGGGCACATCGCCGCGCACGGGCTCGAGAAGGCCTCGCGCATCGGCTATTCCGTCGGGCTCGGCTATCCGCCCGACTGGGGCGAGCACACGATGAGCCTGCGGCCCGGCGACACGACGCCGCTCGAGCCGGACATGGCGTTCCACATGATCGTGGGCATGTGGATGGACGACTGGGGCTTCGAGGCGTCCGAGACGTTCGTGGTGACCGGGTCCGGCGCGGAGTGCCTGTGCTCGTTCCCGCGCGAGCTGGCGGTCAAGGGCTGAGATGGCCGAGCATCCGCACGGCGCACAGCGCGTAGGCGCGCGCGGCGGTCACGACCTCGGCGAGCTCCACGGACTCGTCGGGCTTGTGCGCCTGCCCGGCAACGCTGCCGGGGCCGAGGACCGTGGCGGGGATCCCGGCGTCGCGCATCAGGTACCCGCCGTCGCACGCCGCCGACCAGCCGGCGACCGGGAGCTCGGGGCCGCCCGCGTCGACCGCGGCCGTACGCGTCGCGAGCACGAGCGGGTGCTCCGGCTCGAGCTCGAAGCTCGGGATCTCCATCAGCAGCGCGGTCTCCGCGGTCAGGTCCTGCGCGCCGAGGTCGAGCGCCGCCAGCAGCGCGTCGATCTCCGCCCGCGCCTGCTCGCCGCTCTGCCCGGGCAGCAGGCGCCGGTCGATGGAGATGCGGCAGCGGTCGGGCACCATCGCGGTCCCGGTGCCGCCGCGGATCACGCCCACGCTCCACCCGCCCGCGCCGAGCAGCGGATGGCGCTCGGCGGCGAGCCGGTCGTGCAGCGCACGCACGCCCTCCACGACGCGCGCGGCGCCGTAGATCGCGTTGCGCCCCTCGTGCGGCGTCCCCGCATGCGCGGAGCGGCCGCGGATCTCCACGTCGACGTAGCAGTTGCCGCGGCAGGCGATGATCGTCTGCAGCTCGGTGGGCTCGGGGACGATCGCCCCCCGCGCCTCGACGCCGCCGCGCGCGAGCATCGTGCGCACGCCGAGGCCGCTCTCCTCCTCGTCGACCAGCGCGGCCAGGACGACCGGCCCGCCCAGCTCCACTTCGCGGCGCGCCAGCGCCGCCATGGCGGCGACGGACGCCGCCAGGCCGGCCTTCATGTCCGCCGCGCCGCGGCCGATCACGCGCCCGTCGACCACCGTGGCGCCGAACGGCGGGTGCGTCCAACCCTCGCCGGCCGGCACCGTGTCGGTGTGGCCGAGCAGCAGCAGCCCATCGCCGCCCGGCGGGGCGGGTGGGCCGATTCTCGCGTGCACGTTCGGGCGTCCGGGTGCGACCTCGTCGAGGCGCGCGTCGATCCCGCGCGCCGCGCAGGCGTCCACCAGGTGGTGCGCGACCGCCTCCTCGCTCCCCGGCGGGTTCGGGCTCGGCACGGCGACCAGCCCGGTCAGCAGGTCGCGCACCTCCTCGGGGTCGATGGCGTCGAGCAGCCGTCGCTCGGCGTCGCTCAGCATCCGCGGCATGGTGGCAGCTGATGCGGCTCGGACTCCTCTACCCCGGGCACGCCGCCGAGGACGACCTGCCGTGGCTCGTCAACGCCCTGTTCGCCGACGGGTCGGTGGCCGCCGACGTCGTCCACACCTCGGTCGGCGAGGACGCGCACCGGGTCGACGCGCTGCTCGACCTGGGCGGCCGCGAGCGGCTGCGCGAGGGCGCCGCCACGCTGCGCGAGCACGGCGCGGCGGTCGCGATGTGGGCGTGCACCAGCGGCAGCTTCGTGTTCGGCTGGGAAGGCGCCCGGCGCCAGGTCGCCGAGCTCGAGGAGGACTTCGGCGGCCCCGCCTCGAGCACGTCGCTGGCGTTCGTCGCCGCGCTGGAGGCGCTCGGCGTGCGCGAGGTGGCCGTTGCTGCCACCTACCCCGAGCCGGTCACGCGCTGCTTCGAGGAGCTGCTCGGCGACGCAGGGATCGAGGTGCTCGCCGGGGGCAGCCACGGCATCGTCACCGCCGCGGAGGTCGGGACGCTCGGGCGCAAGGCGGTGCTCGACCTCGCCCGCGGCGCCGATCACCCCGCGGCCGGCGCGGTGCTCGTCCCCGACACCGCGCTGCACACCGTCCGCTGGCTCGGCGAGCTCGAGGCCGCCGTCGGCAAGCCCGTGCTGACGGCCAACCAGGTATCCGTGTGGGAGGCGCTCCGGCTCGCCGGGCGGCCCGCCTGGGCCGCGGGCCGCGGCAGCCTGTTCGCGGGCGCCGGACAGGCGCGCCGATGAGCCTCCCGCGCTTCGAGGGCAAGGCGATCGTCGTCACCGGCGCGACGGCCGGCATCGGCGCGGCGACCGCGCGGCGCCTCGCCGCCGAGGGCGGCGCGCTCGTGCTCACCGGGCGCAACCGCGAGGCCGCCGACGCGCTGGTGGCCGAGCTCGGCGCCGAGCGGGCGTGCTTCGTCGGCGGGGACGTGCGCGACCCCGCCACCGCCGAGCGCGTGGTCGCGACCGCCCTCGAGCGTCACGGCAGGCTCGACGTCCTCGTCAACAACGCCGCCGTCGACCACACCGGCGACGTGCTCGACGCGCCCGTCGACGAGGTGCGCGAGATGTTCGACGTCAACTTCTTCGGGGCGCTGCACATGCTGCAGGCGGCGGGGCGCGCGATGCGGGGCCGCGGCGGCGCGATCGTCAACGTGTCGTCTCGCCTGGCCGCGATCGGCGTGCCGACCATGGCGCTCTACAGCGCCTCGAAGGGCGCGCTGCTCAGCCTCACGCGCGGCGCGGCGATCGAGCTCGCGCCCCAGGGGATCCGCGTCAACGCCGTCGCCCCGGGCCAGACGCGCACGCCGCTGTTCGAGGCCTGGGCCGCCGCCGAGGGCGAGGACGTCGCCACCCGCGCCGCCGCCGCGATCCCCCAGGGCCGGCTCGCCACGCCCGAGGAGGTGGCGGCGGCGATCGCCTATCTCGCCTCCGACGAGGCGGCGCACGTCACGGGCGCCTCGCTGCCCGTCGACGGCGGATACACCGCGGCGTAGGCTCATCCGGGACATGCAGCTGCCGGTCATGCCGCCGCTCGCGCCGATGCTGGCCAAGGCGGTCACCGACATCCCGCCGGGCCTCGCGTACGAGCCGAAGTGGGACGGGTTCCGCTCGATCGTGTTCCGCGACGGCGACGAGGTCGAGATCGGGAGCCGCAACAAGCGCCCGATGGCGCGCTACTTCCCCGACGTCGTGGCCGCCGTGAAGGCCAACACGCCGCCGCGGTGCGTCCTCGACGGCGAGATCGTCGTCCCCCGCGCGGGCGACCGCGGGCTCGACTTCTGGGCGCTGCAGCAGCGCATCCACCCGGCCAAGAGCCGCATCGACCGGCTCGCGGGCGAGACCCCCGCCAGCTTCATCGCCTTCGACCTGCTGGCGCTCGGCGACGACGACTGGACGCCGCGGCCGTTCGACGAGCGCCGCGGCGGACTCGAGCGCGCGCTGGCGGCGGCGCGGCCGCCCGTGTACGTCACGCCGCTCACCCGCGACATCGCGGTCGCCCGCCACTGGTTCGAGCGCTTCGAGGGCGCCGGGCTCGACGGCCTCGTGGCCAAGGACGGAACGCGGCCGTACCGGCCGGGCGAGCGCGTGATGACCAAGGTCAAGCACCGGCGGACCGCGGACTGCGTGCTGGCCGGGTACCGGCTGCACACCTCGCTGCCGGGGGCGGTCGGCGCGCTGCTCCTCGGCCTCTACGCCGACTCCGAGGCGCCCGAGCTCGGCTGGGGCGAGCACTTCGACGGGCTGATCCCGATCGGCGTGGTGGGGTCGTTCCCGGCGCGGCGGCGCGCGGAGCTGGTGGAGGAGCTCGAGCCGCTCGTCATCCCGATCGAGGAGCACCCGTGGGGGCGGGTGAGCGAGGAGGCGCGCGGGCGCGGCTACGACCGCAGCCGCTGGAACCCCGACCGGGACCTCTCGTTCGTCCCGCTGCGCCCCGAGCGGGTGGTCGAGGTCCGCTACGAGCACATGGAGGGCCCGCACCTCCGCCACCCTGCGCAGTTCGTCCGCTGGCGGCCGGACCGCGACGCCGCCTCGTGCGGGTTCGCCCAGCTCGAGGTGCCCGAGCGGCTCGCGCTCGGCGACGTGCTGTCGGGGCGGCCTGCATGACGGACGCGGCGCTCGCGGCCGCCCGCGCGGGCGACGAAGGCGCCTTCCGGCGGCTCGTCGAGCCCTACCGGGTCGAGCTGCACGCCCACTGCTACCGGATGCTCGGCTCGCTGCACGACGCCGAGGACACGCTCCAGGAGACGCTGCTCGCCGCGTGGCGCGGGCTGGCGCGCTTCGAGGGCCGCAGCTCGCTGCGCTCCTGGCTGTACCGGATCGCCACCAACGAGTGCCTCGACGTGATCGCGCGGCGCCCGCGGCGCGCGCTCCCCGTGGGCGACGTCCCCGCCGGGGAGACGGCGTGGGTGGAGCCCTATCCCGACGAGCGGCTCGGCGTCGAGGACGGCTTCGCGGCCCCGGAGGCGACCTACGAGCGCCGCGAGAGCGTGGAGCTGGCCTTCATCGCGGCGCTCCAGCACCTCCCGGCGCGCCAGCGCGCCGCGCTGATCATGCGCGACGTGCTCGGGTTCTCCGCCAAGGAGACCGCGGAGTCGCTCGAGACGACCGTGGCCTCGGCGAACGGCGCGCTGCGGCGCGCGCGGGACAACGTCGCGGAGCGGCTCCCCGAGCGCAGCCAGCAGGCCACCCTGCGCGCGCTCGGCGACCGCGGCGTCCGCGCCGTCGTGACGCGCTACATGGACGCTCTCGACCGCGGCGACGCGGACGCGATCGTCGCCATGCTGGCCCAGGACGCCGCGTGGTCGATGCCGCCGGCGCACGAGTACTACCGGGGTCGCCCCGCGATCCTCGGCTTCCTGCACGCGGGCCCGCTGCGGGAGCGCTGGCGTCACCTGCCGACCCGGGCGAACGGGCAGCCCGCGGTCGGGTGCTTCATGTGGGACGAGCGGCGCGGCTGCTACCCCGGCCGCGTGATCGACGTGCTCACGCTCGACGGCGAGACGATCGCCGCGGTCACGTCGTTCGTCGGCCGCGAGCTGTTCGCGCCCTTCGGCCTTCCCGAAGAGCTGCCGGCCTAGGTGATCCGCCCGACCGCGGGCGACTACAGCCCGGGCGGGTGGCGGGCGACGAAGCCGCCGTTGCCGCGCAGCTCGTTCTGCCAGCGCGACCCGGTCTGGCGCGCGCCGGAGGTGTCGAAGCGGATGCCCGCCACCTCGAGGTAGACGTGGCCGGCGTTGGCGTAGATCGTCACCCACTTGCCGCGGCCCGGCTCGCCCCAGCTCATGAGCGGCCCCGACGCCAGCGGGCCGTCGAGCAGCCCCGCGGCGGCGAGCGCGAAGGACACGGAGCCCGAGCAGTCGTAGCCGGTGTCGAGCCACTTGCCGTGGCCGCCGCCCCACTTGTAGGGCGTGCGCGCGATCGCGTTGCCGGCCTCGATGATCTTGAGCACGGCCTCGGGCGCCTCGAGCGGCGGCAGCGCGATGCCGTTGGGCAGCGCGGTGGCGCGGCGCACGCCGCCGGCGGAGGCGCCGGCGAGGTCGGGGTCGGTCCGTGGGCGGCGCGACGCGGCCTTGCGGGGGCGCGGGGCCCGCCGCTCGGTCGGCGCCGCCTCGGCGGCGGGCGCGGCCTCGGCGGCCGACCCGGCCTCCGGCTGCACGACGCGCGGGCGCCGGCGCTCGGGCAGCGGCGGGAGCTCGGCGCGCTGCGCGGCGGCGACGGGGGCCTCGGCGGCACGGGCGGCCGGCGAGGCGGACCCCGAGGCGCCGAGCGCGAGCCAGCCGCCGGCGACGATCGCCACAGCCGCCGGCGTCCCGGCGAGCAGGAGCCGCCTCCCGCGGATCACCGGCTCCCCCTCCAGAAGCTCGTGCGGCCCATCGCGCCCGCCACCGTCAGCCCGAGGTGGACGTGATCCTGGTGGGCGAGCGTCGGGTTCACGCGGCGGCGCCGGCGCCCGTCCTCGGTGAAGCACTCCGAGTAGGGGCGGAACGCGGGCATCCCGGCGCCCCAGTAGCCGCAGTCCCAGATGATCTCCTCCACGCCCATGCGCCGGGCGAGCGCCTGCGGGTTGCCGACGCGGTCGGGCGCCAGCAGCAGCCGGATCAGCCGCTCGGCGGCACGCCGGTCGGCAGGGGAGCGGAGGTCGAGGTGCCAGTCGATCGCGCGCCGCTCGGCGTGCAGGGAGGCGGAGTCCTTGCCCCAGCGCTCGCAGCGGTAGGTGCCCCACGCGAGGCCGCGCACGTGGCCCTCGAGCCAGCGCTGCAGCGCGGCGGTGCCGGGGCGGCGGGCGTTCGGGGTGCAGCGCGTCGCGGGGTCGTAGGCGGGCGGCTCGATCGGCAGGGCGGCGAGCCGGTCGGCGGGGTTGCCGGCCACGCGGCGCGGGACCTCGGGCAGGTCGACGATGGCGCGCGCTACCGGGGCCGCGACGGCCAGGAGCGCGCCGGCGAGCACCGGGACGATGGCGAGCGCAACACGGGGCACCCCCACGGCGATCGGCCGTGCGGGCCCATCCTTGAGCGCCGGCTAGTGGTCGTCCTCGTAAATACGGCCCGACCCTCGTGGTCGAGGATCGAGCCTGGGGCCGCCCACGACACGAGGGATACAGACGTATCTCGACCGTCGTGGGTGGCTCCAGGCGAAGGTCATCGGCCGCGAGAGGCGTGGCGTATTTCCGGGGCGGCCACTAGGCCGAGGTGGCCGCGCCGACGGGCACGCCGATCGCCTGCGCGAGGTCCTCCACCAGGTCCTCGGCGTCCTCGACGCCGCAGCTCAGGCGCACGAGATCGGCGGGCACGGCCGCCGCCGATCCCTCGACCGACTGGTGGGTCATCGCCTGCGGCACCTCGATCAGCGACTCCACGCCGCCGAGCGACTCGGCGAGCGAGAACAGCTTCGTGGCGGCCGCGATCCGGGTCGCCTCGGGATGGCGGAAGCAGACCATGCCGCCGAAGCCCGGCCAGCGCACGTCGCTCACCCCGGGCGCGCCGCGCAGGAACTCGCTGACCGCACGGCCGTTGGCGTCGTGGGCGGCGACCCGGAGGTGCAGCGTGCGCAGGCCTCGGTGCACGAGGAAGCAGTCGAGCGGCCCGGGCACCGACCCGACCGCGTTCTGGACGAAGCGCACCTGCTCGCCCAGGCCGGCGTCGCGGGTCACGACCGCGCCGCCGACGGCGTCGGAGTGCCCGCCGAGGTACTTCGTCGTGGAGTGCACGACCGCGCCGGCGCCCAGCTCCAGCGGGCGCTGGTGGACCGGGGTCGCGAACGTGTTGTCGACCGCCACGAGCGCGTCGCCGGCGCGCTGCACCACCGCCGCGAGGTCGATCACGTTGAGCGCGGGGTTGGTCGGCGTCTCGACCCACACGAGCCTCGTGCCGGGGCGCACGGCGGCGGCGAGCGCGTCGAGGTCGCGCTGGTCGACCATCGTGTACTCGAGGCCCCAGCGCGTCAGCACCTTGTCGACGAGCCGGTAGGTCCCGCCGTAGAGGTCGTCGGGGATGACGACGTGGTCGCCCGCCCGGCAGGCCGCGGTGATCAGCGCGTGCTCGGCGGCCATCCCGCTCGAGAACGCGCTCGCGTACCCGCCCTCGAGCTCCCCGAGGGCGTCCTCGAGCGCGCGGCGCGTGGGGTTGGCCGACCGCGAGTAGTCGTAGTCCTCGTGGAACTCGCCGGGCGCCGGCTGCACGTAGGTCGAGGACTGGTGGATGGCGGGCACGACCGACCCGTAGGTGGGGTCGGGCTTGAGCCCCGCGTGGACCGCGCGCGTCCCGAACCTCATGGCGTCACCAGCGACTCGAGCAGGTCGGCGCGGGTCACGATGCCCACGGGGCGCCCGTCCTCGATGACCGTGAGGGCCTGGCGGTTCTCGGCGGAGAGCAGCTCGACGGCCTCGCGGGCGGGGTCGGTGGTGGAGACCGCGGGGAACGGCGCCTCCATGACGTCGACGATGTCGGCCCCCATCAGCGCCGGGTTCTCGAGCGCGTGCTTGAGCAGCCCGCGCTCGCCGATCGAGCCGACCACGGAGTGCGGGTCGTGGCTCGAGACGACCGGCAGCTGGGAGACGCGGTGCTCGTGCAGGAGCGCGATCGCGTGCTTGACCTTCTGGTGGGTCTCGACCACCACGAGCGACGGGATCTCGCCCGCGCCGTGCTTGGCGTGGAGCACGTCGCGGACCAGCGCATCCGACGTGCGCTCGAGGAACCCGTACTGGGTCATCCACGCGTCGTTGAAGACCTTGGAGAGATAGGAGCGGCCGCCGTCGGGGAGGATCACGACGATCATCGCCCGCGGATCGGTGAGCTCGCGCCCGACCTCGAGCGCCGCCCACAGCGCGGTCCCGCACGAGCCGCCCGCGAGGATCCCCTCCGTCTGGGCGAGCCGGCGGGTGGTCAGGAACGAGTCGCGGTCGGAGACCGTCACGTAGCGGTCGACGACCGACGGGTCGTAGGTCTCCGGCCAGAAGTCCTCGCCCACGCCCTCCACGAGGTAGGGCTTGACCTCGGGGCTCGAGTAGATCGAGCCGTACGGGTCCGCGCCGATGACCTGGATCGACGGGTTGCGCTCCTTGAGGTAGCGCCCGGTCCCGGTGACGGTCCCGCCCGTCCCCACGCCCACGACGAGATGGGTCACCTGCCCGCCGGTCTGGCGCCAGATCTCCGGCCCCGTCGTGTCGTAGTGGGTCTGCGGGTTGGCCGGGTTGCGGTACTGGTTGGGCTGGAAGGCGCCCGGGATCTCCTGGGAGAGCCGGTCGGCGACGCGGTAATAGGACTCCGGCGACTCGGGCGGCACGTCGGTCGGCGCGACGACGACCTCGGCGCCGTAGGCGCGCAGCAGGTCGATCTTCTCCTTGGACATCTTGTCGGGCATCACCGCGATCACCCGGTAGCCCTTCAGCCGGGCGGCGATCGCCAGGCCGGTCCCGGTGTTGCCGGAGGTCGGCTCGATGATCGTCCCGCCGGGCCGCAGGTGCCCGTCGCGCTCGGCGGCATCGATGAGGCGCACGGCGATGCGGTCCTTGATCGAGCCGCCGGGGTTGAAGACCTCGACCTTGGCCACGAGCTGAGGGGCGAGCCCGGCGCCGATGCGGCTCAGCCGGACGAGCGGGGTCTCGCCGATCGTGTCGAGGATGGAGTCGGCGATCTCCACCTTGCTGTCGGGAGTCGGCTGCGTCGGAGCGGACATGGCGCCACCTTAGCCCGGATCCACCGATCAACCGTGGATGCGGGAACCGGTGGATCCGGGCTCAGCCCCCGCAGCGCGGGTGCGCGGCGGCTCAGGCGTCGGGCGTGCGGCCCTCGTCCTCGGCGGGCTTGTCCCCGTCGGTGTTGCCGTCGGCCGCGGCCGGGGTCATCGCCTCGGCGGCGACCGCCACGGGCTCCGGCTCCTTCTCCTCCGCCGGCGCGGGCTCTGCCTCGCCGACGAGCTCGGTGAGGCGCGACGCGACGCGGCGCACGTCGTCGAGCAGCGTGCGCCGCTCCTCGGTGACCGAGTCGAACTCGGCCTGCAGCGAGCGCAGCCGCTCCTCGGCCTGCCGGCGCATGAGGTCGATCTCGTCGGTCGCCTGCCGGAAGCGGCCCTCGGCGTCGGCACGAGCGCGGGCCACGATGCTCTCGGCCTCGTCCTTGGAGCCCGTGAGGATCTCGTCGGCCTGCTTCTGCGCGGCGCCGACGGTCTCGGAGGCCTCGGCGTCACCTCGGGCGGTCGTGTCGGCGGCCTTGCGCTCGGCGGCGCCGATGACGTCCTGCGCCTCGGCCCGGGCGCGCTCGCTCGTCTCGTCGGCCTCCTCGCGCGCGCTGGTCGTGATCTCCTCCGCCGTCTCCCGCGCCCGCTGCAGGATGCCGGCGGTCTGCTCGCCGACGCGGTCGAGCGCGTGGCGGACGGCCGCACGCGGGGAGCCGCTGACCTGCAGCTCGGCGATCAGCCCGTTGACGCGCTCGACGTAGGTGTCGACCGCGCGCCGGTCGTAGCCGCGCACCGAGGCGGGGAAGGTGGGATCGCGCAGCTCGGGCGGGAGCGGGTCGCGCACGTCGCGGGTGCCCTCCAGCGCGACACGGTGCTCGCCGTTGTCCGCGTGGGAAGGATCGTTCCCGGCCACGTGCCGAGTATGACCCACCGGCAGCCGTCGCGCGAGCGGTATGTATTCAAGCGGACGCGATCCGTCCACCGGTGAGGCACGGGAGTCAGCAGGCGCCGATCTGCGACGACCAGTACGGCTCGGCCGGCAGCGTGTCCCACGGGTTGGGCAGGACGTCGTCGGTGACGTACATGTAGCCCGCGTTCTGGGTCTTGGAGCGGGCGCACACCTGCGCCATCGTGGTCGCGTCTCCGGCCGCGTGGACGAGGTTCACGAGCCGGCTCGCAGGCTGGGCCAGCGCCCACGCGGGCGCCGTCCAGCGCATGTAGCTCTCCGCCGTGCCCTCGAAGATGACGAGCTCGTCGGCGGCCCAGCCGTCGAGCTGCCAGCCGCTCGCGGCGTCGACGCCGGGGTTGCCCACCACGACGTGCGCGCCGGGCTTGGACTGCACGTGCCGGCGCAGCAGCTGGTAGTAGGCGAGCGTGGACGGCTCGTTGCTCATCTCGTCGACGAAGATGCCGTCGATCGACGGGTAGAAGGCGTAGGAGGCGTCGACGTCGGCCATCACCTCGGCGAGCGGCCGCTGGGCGTAGGAGCTGTGCACGTAGGCGATCACCCGCTGGCCGCGCGCGTGGCAGTAGCCGATGACCTGCTGGTAGTCCCCGTTCGCCGCCGTCCCGGGGCCGCTGCTGGGATTCATGATCGCGGTCGACGGGCCGGCGCTGATGTTCATCGCGTCGCACATCCGGTACCAGCCGTTGCCCGCGTTCCACCAGTCGGGGTAGAGGTAGGCGGGCACCATCTGGTGCTGGTTGCTCGTGTCCCAGGTGCCCTGGGCGTGCGCGGGCGCGGCGCCGATCGCCGCGGCCGCGATCGCGGCGGCGAGGACCGCGAGCCACCGGTGGGCGACTCGCCCGTCGAGCCGTGGACGTCCTGGGCCGGCTGCCATGCCGTCTTCTCCGAGTCAGCTCCGGCCTCCGACAGCCGGAATCGGCGGGCAGCGTACTGCGTGTCCGCGCGGGGCCGGCGCGCCGACCTCAGCAGGCGCTGACCTCGCTCGTCCAGTAGCTCCCGGCGGGGAGGGTGTCCCAGGGGTTCGGCAGGACGTCGTCGGTGACGTACATGTAGCCCGCGTTCTGGTTCTTCGAATACGCGCACACCTGCGCCATCGCCGAGGCGGACGTGGCGTAGACGAGGTGGGAGAAGCGGCTCGCGACCTTGCCGAACACCCACGCCGGCGGCCGCCAGCGCAGGTACGCCGACGGGGTGCCCTCGAAGATCACGAGCTCGTCGGCGACCGGGGTGTCGAGCTGCCAGCCGGTCGAGGCCACCGCGCCGGGGTTGCCGACCACGTCGCGGACGCCGGGCTTGGAGCGGATGTAGGTGTAGAGGTTGCGGTAGTAGGTCCGCCTCGACGAGTTGTTGCTCATCTCGTCGAGGAAGATGCCGTCGATGCCGGGGTAGTAGCGGTAATGGGCGTCGATGTCCGCCCGCACCGCGGCCGCCGAGCGGGAGCCGTAGGACGTGTGCACGTAGCCGATGACGCGCTGGCCGCGGGCGTGGCAGTAGTCGATGACGCGCCGGTAGTCGGGGTTGGCGCTCGTGCCGGGACCGCTGTTGGGGTTCATCACGGCGGTCGAGGCCCCGCCGCTCACGTTCATCGCGTCGCACATCCGGTACCAGCCGTTGCCCGCGTTCCACCAGTCGGGGTACAGGTAGGCCGGCACCAGCTGGTGCTGGTTGGCGGTCGTCCATGCGGCCTGCGCGGCGGTCGCCCCGGTCAAGGCAGCGGCGACCGTCAGCGCCGCGACCGCCAGGACCCTTCGTCGATGAGCATGCATCGCGGCCTCCCCGGTCCGTCCGGCGGGATGTTGGCCGCGACCGTAGTCGCGCCCCGGAACCGGGGTCAAGCGTGCGCCGGCGCGCGGTCCGTTTTTCAGCTGGTCTGCGCGCGGTCCGCCGCGTCGCGGCGCTTGGCGCGCGGGACCTCGGGCTCGGCCGCGACCGGCGGCGACTCGAAGTGCATGAGCACGACCGTCGAGTGCGACTCGTCCTGGTGGTCGGCGGCCTCGAGACGCTCCTGGCTCTCGCGCTCGATCTTCGCGAGGCGCTCGAACATCCCGACGAGCTCGGCCGAGGCGTCCTTCCAGCCCTTGCTGTCGAGCGTGAGCGCCGTGCGGCTGAGGTGCGCCTCGGTGCGGGTGAAGCCGCCCGTGGCGGCCGCCTCGTTGACCAGGCGCCCGATCGGCCCGAGGGCCGCCGAGACCATCGCGTGCTTGACGATGTCGGGGAGCTGGGCCCACTCACGGTCGCCGATGTCCGGGCGCGCGGTCAGCTCGTAGTGGTGCTCGACGGACCCGCGGCGCGGGGTCTCGCGCACGAGCCGGATGAGCCCGGAGGCCGCCAGCTGGCGGACGTGGTAGCTGACGTTCCCGAGCGGCAGGTCGAGCTCGTCGGCGATCTCCGAGGGGCTCGCCGCCCGTTGTTCGAGCACGTTGAGGACCTGAACCCGCATGGGATGCGCCAGGGCCTTGATCACGCGCTGGTCGGTCAAATCCGCATACGGCTTCACCCGAGCTCCCTTCGATATGCCGAGCGGCCTGATGGCCAGTCTTGCGCCGGAAATTAGCCGACTCGGCGGCGACTTGTCGACGTTGAGGCGTCCTTGCCTCGAAATAACGGGTGAAACGATCCCGCTATTTGCGGAGGTCTTGACCTCCACCAGTGGAATCTCATCCATCGCCCATGTTGGCGCGCACCGCTTACGACGCCTTTGCGCGCGCCTACGACGACTACACGGCCGACTACGCCTACGACCGCTGGCTCGGCGCGGTGGCGGAGATCGCCGGCGAGCTGGGGATGCGGGGTCGGGACGCGCTCGACGCCGCCTGCGGTACGGGCAACAGCTCGCTCCCATTGGTGGAGCAGGGGTTCGACGTCACCGCCTGCGACCTCTCGCCGGCCATGGTGGCCGCAGCGCGCCAGAAGCTGCCCGACCCCCGGCACGTCGGCGTCGCGGACATGCGGGCGCTGCCGTTCAGCGAGCGATTCGACCTTGCGACGTGCCTCGACGACGGGATCAACTACCTCACCGGCGCCGCTGACCTGAACCTGGCGATGGACCGCCTGGCCGCGGCGCTGCGGCCGGGGGGCGTGCTGGCCTTCGACGTCAACACGCTGGGCACGCTGCGCGCGGCGTACTCGGGCGACGAGACGCTCGAGCTCGGCGACTGGCGCTATCGCTGGCAGGGGCGCACGCCGCCCGACCTCGCGCCCGGCGCGGTCGCGGCCAGCACGCTTCAGATCTCACGGCGGCGGCGCGCGCGGCGGGGCTGGGCGTGGTGCCCGGAGAGCGTCGCGCTGCACCGCCAGGCCCACCACGGCGAGGAGCGGATCCGCGACGCCCTCGCGGCCGCCGGCATGGACGTGGTCGCCGTCTTCGGCCAGTCGCCCGGCGTCGTGCTCTCGGGCCACCTCGACGAGCACACCCATACCAAGGCCCTCTACTTCGCCCGCCGGCGACGTCGCCGGCCCCCTCGGCCACGTCCGCGTTCGGACCGCCGCCGGCCATTCGACCGCAGGAAGGGAGGTGCGCATGCACATCCGCCCGTAGGTTGAGTCGACTGCGGCGAGCGGCGGCGGCGCGAGAACGGGCGCGCCGCCGCCGGCTCGCGTCCTCAGCTCCCGCGGAGCCGCCGTGCGGCGGCGGGGGCGTCGGACGCGGTCGCGATCGGCGCGATCGCGACCTCGAGCGCGAGCCGCCGCCACTTGGACACGCGCGCCAGCGCGACGGAGAGCGACGGGCCCGGCTCCGGGTTGGAGGAGATGGCCGCCGGCTGGACGACGCGCGCCTGCGCGCCGCGGCCGCCGGTGGTCGGCAGGAGGACGTAGCCGCCCTCGTCGGCCCCGCCCAGGAGGACGAAGTACGCGACCCGGCTCAGGGCCAGCGGACTGCCGTCCTCGGTGAGCCGCTGGCGGCCGCCGCCCCGCAGCACCGCGGTGATCGACCCGCCGCTCCCGTAGGTCGGGAAGCGCACGTTGGCCGAGACGGCCGGGCCGCTCTTGCGCGCGAGCGCCCACGCGGTGACGATCCGGTCGCGCCGGAAGGTGTTGGTCGTGCTGATCTGCACGCCCTTGCCCTTCACGACGCCGTTGACCCGGAGGTTGCTGAAGGTCCCGGCGTAGGGCCGCTTGGGGTACTTCTCGCCGCCGCGCACGGTGCCCCGCGGCGAGCGCTCGAGCGTGAGCGGGGGCGAGGCGTCGACGGTCGCCGGGACCTGGGAGGCGAGCACGGTGCCGCCCTGCGCGTTTCCGATCAGCACGCCGAACCCGCCACCCGACCGCCCGCCGACGCACGCGAGGACGCGCTGGTCGGAGTCGAAGAGGCGCGCCAGCTCGATCCCGCCGTACGGGAACGCGCCGTTGCTGGTCGCCATGATCGCGGTGTTGTAGGCGGACGTGGTGACCGCCAGGCGCCCGATCGTCGGGTCGTACGCGTACATCGGCGGCGGCTCGGTCGCGCGGGCCGTCCCGAGCCCGTAGATCACCGCCCGCGTGGCGTGGAACTGGAAGCGGGCGCAGAAGTCGCCGGGATCGAGCCCGAAGGTCGACTTGATGCCGAACAGGGGCGAGACGGGGATCTGCTCGTCGGCGCCGCGCTGGAGCGCGAGCCGGACGTAGGTCGCGAGCGCCCGGTCGAAGAAGTACTTCGCCCACGCGCCCTCGTCCTCGCTGCGCAGCTCGTTGACGACCGCGATCGCGAAGAGCCCCTGCATCGCGAACGCCCAGTAGCGCCCGAGGTGCCAGCGCTTGAGGTACATCCCGGTGTCCCAGTTGAGGTAGCCGCTGTGGGTCCAGTAGGCGGGCAGCGCGCGCGAGACGAAGTTGCGCAGCGTCTGGAGCTCCTCGCCCTCCAGCGGCGCCATGCCGGCCTCGCGGGCCTGGGCGTAGCGCAGGATGACGTCGAGCACGATGTTCGCGTACTCGGCCGACTCCACGTTCTCGGGCTCGTCGAGCTTGCCGAGCGGGTCGCGGTGGAAGGAGTAGCTCGGGCTGAGGTTGGGGATCGACCACGGCGACACGGTCCGCCGCGCGCCTTGCAGCCAGCGCCGCAGCTGGTCCTTGTAGTCGTTGACGAGGAGGTCGTTGTCGCCGGTCGCCTCGGCGGTGTAGGCGTACAGCTCCGAGCCCCAGTTGATCTGGTTGAGGCGGATGTTCGGGTAGCGGAAGAAGACGCCGCTCGCGGTGGCGCGGATGCGGTCGGCGATCGCGGCCGTGTCGGTGGCGCTCAGCCCGAGCGCCGCGCGCGCCCGCCACGCGAAGATCAGGCCCTCGCCGACCTTGGGGTCGATCGAGATGTGCTGCTGGCTCTGGTCGGTGGAGAGCGAGGAGACCCACCCGGGCGTGTGGTCCTGGTTCGAGACGCGGGGGTTCGTGTCGCCGGTGCTCTGGCCGGGCGGCGCGGTGAGGTAGGGCGGCTCGCCGAGGAGCGCCCTGACGATGGTGATCGCGCGGGCGTCCTGGCGGGTCGGGCCGGTGTGGCCGAGCAGCGCGGCGATGGAGTGCGAGATGAGCGCGCCGGCGTTCATCCGCGAGTCGCCGGCGTAGATGCCGGCGCTCGGGCGCCAGAAGGTGTTCAGGCCGGCCTGCGCCCAGTCCGCGAACGCCCAGTAGTCGTCGTTCGTGAGCGGGGGGTTGCCGAGCTGCGGCGGCTGCGTCCGCGGGGCCTGGGCGGGGCGGGCCGCGGGGGCGGCGCTCGCGGCCGAGGCGGCCGCGGGCGCCAGCGCCGGCGCGGCCATCAGCCCCGCGGCCGCGCGGGCAGAGCCGCGGAGCAGCTCCCGTCGAGTGGGCGGGGTGCGCCGCTGGCCCTCCATCGCTCCTCCTCTGCGGGGTCCCGCGGCCCCTCTGTACTCGGACGGCGACCCCGGAGGCGGGCAGGCGGTCGGCTCCGGGGTCTCGAATGCTCCTGGGTGTCAGACCGTTCGGCCGACCCTAACCAGTCGCTGACTTCGTGTCCAAGGGGCGCTCGGCGGTTCCCGGCGCGGGCGCGCTCGCCGGCTCGGAGCGGCGCGCGTGCGGCGGCCGGGTCACCATCCGGCGGGTGCCCACGACGATGATCCCGGAGGCCCCGAGGATGCCGAGGATGATCCACAGCCCGGTGGCGTCGATGCCGGGCGTCTGGGGCGCGGCGTCGTCCTGCGCGTCGGCGGCGGGCGGACGGTCGGCGTGGAGCGAGTTGGCGGTGCCCTGGGCGGCCGTGGGACCGGCGGGACGAGCGAGGGCGGGACCGGCGACGATGAGGCCCAGCGCGACGATCACGGCGACCGCGACGAACGACCGCAGACGGACGCGCCGGAAGTAGAGGGCAGGCATGGGGGCACCGACGCCTGGGCTGCGCGATTTGTTCCGCGGACGTGCAAGTTCTCGCACTTTGCGCCCGTTGCTCGCGTGAACGGGGGCGAGACCATGCGCGCCTCCCCTCTCTGCACACAGACGAGGGGCTCGGAAGGACCATCCGGGTCGACGGATCGGGATGGGAGACGCCGGGATGGCGATGGAAAGGCTCGGGAGAGGGCCGGATGTGGCGGATGACGACCGCGAGGCTCGGGTTGGTGCGGTCGTCTCCCGCCACCTCCCGGCGCTCCTGCGCGTCGCCCGCCGCGTCAGCCTCTGCGCCGACGACGCCCAGGACGCCGTCCAGCGCGCGCTCGAGATCTACGTCCGCCGCCTCGACGGCGTCGACACGTCCACCGAGGTCGCCTGGCTGAAGGTCGTCGTCCGCCACGAGGCGCTCGCCATCCGCCGCGCCCGCGCGGAGTCCGTCGCCTCCGAGGAGGTCGACTTCGACGCCCACGCCGGAGGGGATCGCGGGGTCGACGACGCGGTGGCCGCGAGCGAGCGGGTCCGGCGCTCCGCGGAGGCGCTGCGCGCCTTGAAGCCCGACGAGGCGACGGCGCTGCTGTTGAAGGCCCAGGGCCACTCGTACGCGGAGATCGGCGAACGCCAGGGCTGGACGTACACGAAGGTCAACCGCGCCATCACGGAGGGCCGCAAGCGCTTCCTCGAGGTCTACGCGGAGCTCGAGTCCGGCGAGGCGTGCGAACGCGTCGCCCCGGTGCTCGCCGACCTCGCGTCGGGCGCGGCGGAGAGCGCCCAGCTCGTCGCGGTGCGGGCGCACCTCCGGCACTGCGCGTCGTGTCGCGCCCGGGTGCGCGAGCTCCACGGCTCCCGACACCCCCGCGCCGGCGCGTGGTGGCTCCCCGTCCCCTTGGTGCTCGCGCCCCTGCGCTGGCTGCGCGAGCACCTTGTCCCCCGCCTCGCCGGCTCCGACGTCGCCACGGGCCTCCAGCTCTCCGCCGCGTCGGGCGGCGGCCGGGGCGTCGGGGTTGCGGGGCTGATCGCGGTGTGCCTCGGCGGCGCCGGCGCGGGGACCTACTGCGTCGTCACCGACAGCCTCCCGAGCCCGACTGCGATCGTGCGCCCGGCCGATCCTCGCGACGACCGCAATCGCGCCAGGCCGCGCCGCGCCCGCACGGCGCCTACGCCCGCCCCCACGAGCACGCCGGCGGCCACGGCGTTCCGCGCCGCGACCGCGATGACGCCCACGCCGACCGCGACCCCCGGGCCGCGCCGCACGGTCAAGCCGAGGCCCACACCGCGCCCCCGGACCACCCCTCCCCCGGCCACGTCGTCCCAGACCGCGGCGGCGCAGGACGAGTTCGGCTTCGAGGGAGGAGGGTCCAACGCCACCGCCTCTTCCCCCGCGCCCACGACCGCCTCCGCCACCCGGGCCACCTCGGCCGCCGGCGGTACGAAGCGCCAACCCGCCAGGTCCAGCGAGTTCGGCTTCGAATAGCGGCCGCTGTCCTGCCCTGTGGTCGCTATGCGACCCCTATCCAGGACACTTGCCCGGGCTGGCCGCCACGGACAGGATGCGCTAGAAGGGCAGCATGTCCGAGGAGAGGATGGTCGAGGTGGTCAACGAGGCGCTCGCCTCCGCCGGGATCGAGGACACGGTGAGCGCGGCAGGAGAGTTCAATCCCCGCGGGCATTCGGGCGCGGGGTTCGCAGGAGGCCTGATCGCCGGCGACATCGGCGACGCGATCGGGGCGGCGGGTGGCGCCATCGGCACGGCCGGCGGCTACCTGGCGGGCACACACGCACACGACGCCGCCAGCGGCCTGCCCGAGCGGATGGTCGTGGGCGTGTCGGAGACGACGATCTACGGATTCGCCGGCAACCGCGCCCACCCGAAGGCTCTCGTCTTCCGCGTGGCGCGCGAGGGGCTCGAAGCGAAGGTCCACCAGCGCGTGAACGTGCGCGTGCTGGAGCTGATCGATACGGAGAGCGGTTCGCGCATCGAGCTCGAGGGCATCCGCCTGCCGATCACGCACTCGAAGGACGTGATCCAGGAGCTCACCTAGGCGCGCAACACCGCGCCCCACCGACCCCGCGGCATCGAGCAGCGACCGCTGTCCTGCCCTGTGCTCGCAGGGCGAGGCCTACCCAGGACGGCGGCTACCCCAGCCGGTCGGCGCGAGGATCCGACCGCCAGGGGCTGTCGTTGGTGATCATCAGCCGGCAGCCCTGCCGCCCCGGCTGCTTGTGGTGGTCGTCGAACGGCGCGCCGTCGAGCGTCGGCCCGAGCGCGAAGTAGTTCGGCTGACGGCCCTCGATGTGGCGCCCCGCGACGCGGATGCGGCGGCCGTCGGCGTCCCGCAGGTGAAACGTGCCGCCATTGCCGACGTCGTCGGCGCCGAGCACGCGAGTGGCCCATGCTCGCGCGCCGGTTCGGTGCGGGCGCGGCCCCCGGCCTTGACCCGGACTCTCCGCGTCGGCTATGCCGTGCCTCCACAAGCCAAGGAGGAGCGCCATGAAGCGCGTTCTCAGCGTCGTCGTCCTGCTCGGCGGGATGGTCCTGCTCTTCGGGCCGGTGGCCACCGGCGCGACCAAACGGTCGGAGTCCCGTGGCAGCAAGACGATCACGGTCGTCGAGCACGCCACGACGGACGCGACGACCGACACCGGCGCGGCCGGCGACACGGCGGGCGACGTCCTGACGTTCGCCAACGACGTGTTCGACGCCGCCGACAAGCGCAAGGTCGGCACGGACCAGGGCTACTGCATCCGCGTGGTGCCCGGCGTGTCGTACGAGTGCACGTGGACCACGTTCCTGGAAGGTGGGCAGATCGTGGTCTCGGGGCCGTTCTTCGACAAGAAGCCCAGCACGCTGGCGATCACGGGCGGGACCGGACGCTACGCGAAGGCGCGCGGCGAGATGGACCTCACCTCGCTCGCCAAGGGCACGAAGTTCCGCTTCGCGTACCACCTCCGCTGAGCCGCGCGGTACCGCGGCGGCGCGAGCGAAACGCTCCGCCGCCGCCGCGCCGCTTACCGCTCCTTCGCGAACGCGGCGTCGAACGCCACGGCGCTCGGGGCGAAGTCCGTCCGGCGAACGAAGCCGAGCGCCTCGGCCGCGCCCCACTCGCGGTCCATGCCGACGTCCTCCCACTCGACCGACAGCGGGCCGGCGTAGCCGATCCGGTTGAGCTCGCGGACAAGGGCGTCGAAGTCGACGTCGCCGTGGCCCGGGGACACGAATTCCCAGCCGCGCGCCGGGTCGCCGAAGTCGAGGTGCGAGCCGAGGATCGAGCGGCGGCCGTCGAGCCGGCGCCGGGCGTCCTTGACGTGGAGGTGGTAGACGCGGTCGCCGAAGTCGGCCACGAAGGCGGCGGGGTCGAGGAACTGCGGGACGAGGTGGCTGGGGTCGAAGTTCAGGCCGAACCCGTCGCGGCGGTCGATCGCGTCGAGCGCGCGGCGGGTGGTCTCGAAGTCGTAGGCGATCTCGGTGGGATGGACCTCGAGCGCGAAGCGGACGCCCTCGGCGTCGAAGACGTCGATGACCGGCGACCAGCGCTCGGCGAAGTCCTCGTAGCCGCGCGCGATCGCGTCCCAGTCGTTGGGCGGGAACGAGTAGAGGAGGTGCCAGATGCTCGACCCGGTGAACCCGGTGACGACGTCGACGCCGAGCGCGGCGGCCGCCCGCGCGGTGTCCGCCATGCGCTCCGCGGCGCGGCGACGGACGCCCTCCGGGTCGCCGTCACCCCAGACCTCCTCCGGCAGCACCGGCCGGTGCCGCGCGTCGATCGGGTCGCAGACCGCCTGGCCGACGAGGTGGTTGCCGATCGCCCAGCACCCGAGGCCGTGGCGCTCGAGCAGCTCGCGCCGCCCTCGGCAATACCCGGGATCGGCGAGCGCCGCGACCACGTCGAAGTGGTCGCCCCAGCAGGCGAGCTCGAGTCCGTCGTACCCCCAGCCCGCGACCTTCTCGGCCAGCTCGGCGAGCGGCAGGTCGGCCCACTGGCCGGTGAACAGGGTGACGGGTCGCGCCATGGAGCCTCCTCGGTCGTGGCCGGAACGCCCGCGACGTTACCCGCGCAGCGAAGCCTGGGTGGGCGGGTGCCGGTAGCGTGCGGCACGGAACCCGACGCGAGGAGAGCGATGAGCGAGCTGAAGACGAGCCTTGGGATCTGGGCCCTCGGCCCGATGATCACCCGCTTCGTGCCCGGCGGCTATCAGCCCGAGCACGCCGGCGACTCGACCGAGGCGAAGGTGCGCCGCGCGGTCGAGGGGCTCGGGGACCTCATCGACGACTACGAGTTCCACTATCCCCAGGAGCTCGACGAGGACAAGCTCGACGCCGTCCGCGACGCGCTCGACGGGCACGGGATCTACGCCCTCGCGACCGGCCTGCACCTCGATCCGCAGTTCGGCAAGGGCGGCCTGACCTCACCACAGGAGAAGACCCGCGCCGAGGCGCGACGGCGCACGCTGGCGGCCATCGACATGGCGGGCGCGATCGGCGCGCACTTCATCATCTGGCCGGGGATCGAGGGCTACAACTACCCCTTCCAGACGCCCTATCGGGAGAGCTGGGCGCAGCTCGTGGACGGCATCGGCGAGGCGGCCCAGCGTTGCCGCGACCACGGCATCAAGCTCTTCCTCGAGCACAAGAACTCCGAGCCGGCCATGAAGATCTTCATGGGCAACATCGGGATGACGCTGCACATCATCCACAAGCTCCGCACGCAGGGGCTCGACAACGTGCAGGTCAACATGGACTGGCAGCACCTGATCATGAACGGCGAGAACCTCGCCGAGTACGCCGCGCTGCTGGACGCCGAGGGGCTGCTCGGCCACCAGCACGCGAACTCCGGCTGGGGGACGTTCGACGACGACAACGTGGTCGGCGCGACCGCCTTCATGGAGACGCTCGAGCTGGCCGTCGAGCTGCGCCGCGCGAACTACGGCGCGAACGGCGAGCGGCTCGGCTTCGACCTCTACCCGTACACCGAGGACCAGGTCGGCGCGGTGCGGCGCAGCGTGCGGTCGTGGCGCTTCATCGAGTCGGTGGCGGAGAAGCTCGACGGCCCCGAGCTCAGGGAGGCCCAGGCGACCAAGGACGCGCTGCGCGCCCAGGAGCTCGTCTACGCGGCGCTCGGAGCGCCGCGATGACCGACCGCGACCGCCGGACCGAGATCACGCCCGAGCTCCAGACGTACATGATCGAGCACGGCGCCCGCCAGGACGAGCTGCTGCAGCGCGTCGAGCGCGAGACCCACGAGCTCGGCGGCGCGGCGGTCATGCAGGTCTCCCCCGACCAGGGCGCGCTGATCGAGCTGCTCGTGCGCAGCCTCGGGGCCGAGCGCGCGCTCGAGGTCGGCACCTTCACCGGCTACAGCGCGATCTGCATCGCCCGCGGGCTGGGCGCGAGCGGCTCCCTGCTGTGCCTCGAGATCGACCCCGGCTACGCCGCCACGGCCCGGCTGAACCTCGCGGCCGCCGGGCTCGACGAGCGCGTCGAGGTGCAGGTCGGCCCCGCGGCGCAGTCGCTGAAGGCGCTGCCCGAGGTCGAGGCCTACGACTTCGCCTTCATCGACGCCGACAAGCCCGGCTACCCCGAGTACTACGAGCTCGTCCTCTCCCGGCTGCGCCGCGGCGGCGTGATCCTCATCGACAACGTGCTCTACGGCGGCGGCGTGCTCGAGCCCGACGGCCCCGGCGCGCAGGCCATCGACGCGCTGAACCGCAAGATCGCGACCGACGAGCGCGTCGACTGCGCGATGGTCGCGATCGCCGACGGGATCATGTTCGCCCGCAAGCGCTGAGCGCTCAACAACGGTTGCGCGCTACGCGCGACGCGCCTAATCTCGGTCGGAATTGGGCGTGACCACCGTTGATGTCGGCCAGGGCGGACGGATCGTCGGGCGCCGCCGGGAGCTCGCGGCGATCGGGTCTGCGCTCGGGCGGCTGAGCGGCCGCCGGGGCGGCTGGTTCGTGCTCAGCGGGGAGCCGGGCATCGGCAAGACGCGGCTCCTGCGCGAGCTGCGCGACCGCTCCGAGGCCGCCGGGCACATGGTGCTCGCGGGCCGCGCGGCCGAGTTCGAGCGCGAGCTGCCGTTCGCGGTGTGGATCGACGCGCTCGACGGCGCCGTCGCCTCGCTCGGCGAGGCGCGCATCGAGAGCCTCGTCGGCGACCGCCTCGGCGAGCTCGCCCGCGTGCTCCCGGCGCTCGCCGGCCCGGAGGGGGCGCCGGTGGCCGGCGTGCAGGACGAGCGCTTCCGTGCCTACCGTGCGGTGCGTGCCCTGCTCGAGGGCCTTGCCGCGGGCCGCGCGGTCGTGATCGTGCTCGACGACCTGCACTGGGCCGACGACGCCTCGCTCGAGCTGCTCGCCCACATGCTGCGCCGCGCGCCGCGGGGGAAGGTGCTGGTCGCGCTCGCCTACCGCTCGGGCCAGCTCCCCGGCTGGGTCGCCGCGACGCTCGAGGCCGCCGCGCGCGAGGGCGGGGTGAGCGAGTTCGAGCTCGCGCCGCTGTCCGCCGAGGAGTCCGGGGCGCTGCTCGGCGCCGGCGTCGCCGCCTCCCGCCGCGCCGACCTCTACCGCCAGAGCGGCGGCAACCCCTTCTATCTCACGCAGCTCGCGCGCACGGATGGAAGCCCCGCCCATCCCGCCCACCCGGCGGCCGCCGCGGCGCCGCACGGTCCGGCCGGGCCGACCGGCGTGCCCACCGCGGTCGCGGCCGCGCTCGGCCAGGAGGTCGAGGCGCTCGGCCCCGACGCGCGGCGGCTCGCCTGGGGCAGCGCGGTCGTCGGCGAGCCCGTGGAGCTCGAGCTCGCCGCCGCGGCCGGCGGCCTGGGCGCGACGGAGGCGCCCGCGGCGCTCGACGAGGTCCTCGCCGCCGGGCTGCTCGGCGCCACCGAGGTCCCGCGCCGCTACCGCTTCCGGCACCCGCTCGTGCGCCGCGCCGTCTACGACGCGGCCGGCGAGACGTGGCGGCTCGAGGCGCACGCGCGCGCGGCGGCCGCGCTCGAGGAGCGCGGGGCGCCGGCGGCGGCCCGCGCCCACCACCTCGAGCAGTGCGCGCTGCCGGGCGACGAGGCGGCCGTCGCCGTCCTCATCCAGGCGGGGCTGGAGGCCGCGCCGCGCGCGCCCGCCGGCGCCGCGCAGTGGTTCGTCGCCGCGCTGCGGCTGCTGGGCGACAGCGCCGACCCCGGCCGCCGGCTCGGCCTGCTGATCCCGCTGGCCACCGCGAACGCGGCCACCGGCCACCTGGAGGAGGCGCTGGCCACCCTGCACCAGGCGCTCGAGCTCGTGCCCGCCGAGCTCGCCGAGGTTCGCGTCCGCCTGATCGCCGCGTGCGCCGCCTGCGAGAACCTGCTCGGGCGCCACGACGCCGCGCACCGCCGGCTGCTGCGCGCCCGCGACGACCTGACCGACGGCGGCCGGGCCCGCTCCGCTGCCGCCGGCGCGCTCTACATCGAGCTCGCCGCCGACTCCCTCTACGACAGTGACTTCGCGGCGATGCGCGAGTGGGCGGCGCTCGCGCGCGAGACCGCCGCGGCGATCGAGGATCCCGGCCTCGGGGCGATCAGCGCCGGCCCTCGCGTGCTTCGCCGACTACGGCCTCGGCGACACCGCGGCCGCGAAGACCGCCCAGGCCGAGGGCGCCGCGATGCTCGACACGCTGCCGGACGAGGCGCTTGCCTGGCGGCTCGAGGCCCCGTACTACCTGAGCTTCGCCGAGTTCTTCTGCGAGCGCTACGACGACGCGATCAAGCATCTCCATCGCGGTATCGCGGTCTCGCGGGCCTCCGGCCAGGGCCAGCTGATGATCCCGATGATGGTCGGCCTCGCGCACGCGCTCGAGACCCGCGGCCGGCTCGCCGAGGCGCTCGAGCAGGCCGAGGGCGCCGTCGAGGCCGCGCGCCTGGCGGGCAACCGCCAGGTCATCGGCTGGGCGCTCGTCGCCGAGGCGTGGATCACCGCCGTGCTCGGCGACCTCGACCGCGCCCTGGCCGCCGGCGAGGAGGCCGTCGAGCTCCTGCGCGGCCTCGACGAGAGCGTGCTCACGCGGGGCACGCACGCGCACGTCGCCGGGGTATGGCTCGAGGCCGGCCGCCCCGACCGCTGCCTGCAGCAGGTGCAGGCCATCGGCGCGCCCGAGCTCGAGCTGATCGAGCCGGGCCGCCGGGCGTGGCTCTACGGCGTGCTCGCCCGCGCGGAGCTCGCGCGCGGACACCCGCGCGGGGCCGAGGCGTGGATCGAGCGCGGCGAGGCCACCGCCCGGGGCCTCGACCTGCCGCTCACGAGCTCCTCCGTCCTGCACGCCCGCGCGCTGCTCGCCCTCGAGCACGGGGACCCCCGGGAGGCCTCCCGGCTCGCCGAGCAGGCCGCCGACCTCGCCGACGAGGTCGGCGCGTCGGTGGTCGCCGCGCGCCTGCGGACCCTCAGCGGGCGCGGCATGGCCGCCGCGGGCGACACCGAGGGCGCCATCGACCTGCTCACCCGCGCCGAGCAGGAGCTCGCCGCCTGCGGCGCGGACCACCTGCGCGACGAGGCCGCGCGAGAGCTGCGCCGCCTCGGCCGCCGGGTCTCCGCCCGCCAGCGCCGCGGCGCGCCGGCCGGCGGGGGGCTCCAGGCGCTCAGCGGGCGCGAGCGCGAGGTCGCCGGGCTCGTGGCCCAGGGGCGCACCAACCGCCAGATCGCCGCCGAGCTCTACCTGTCGGAGAAGACCGTCGAGAGCCATCTCTCCCGCGTCTTCTCGAAGCTGGGGGTGTCCTCGCGCGCCGAGGTCGCCGAGACCGTGGGGCGGGAACGTTCAGGGACCTCCCCCATGGTTCGCCCATCGAGCGGTTGAAAGGGTGCGTGGCATGACCACGCTCGCAGCCTCCCGTCCCCCCGTCGAGCGCGGCGGCCTGCAGTCCGTCTCGCGTGCCGGCGTCGTCCTGCTGCTCGTCCTGGCGGTGGCCAACGGCGCCTTCCTCTACCTCGTCCCCGCCCGCGCCGCGGGCGAGTACGCCTGGGCGATCAACCCGCCGATCTGCGCGGCCTTCCTCGGTGCGGGCTACCTGGCGGGCACCGTCGCCACCGCGCTCGTGGTCTTCGGGACCCGGTGGTGGCGCTCGCTGCGCGTGCTGCCGCCGGCGCTCGCGGTGCTCTCGGTCACGCTGCTGGCCGCGACGCTGATCCACTCCGACCGCTTCCGCTGGGACTACGCGCCGACCTGGATCTGGGTCGCGGTCTACGCCGGCGTGCCGTTCGCCCTCGCCTACCTGTGGTGGGAGCAGGAGCGCGCCGCCCTCCCCGAGCCGCCGGCCGACCCGCGCCTGTCCGGCGTGCGCACGGCCTCCGCGATGCTCGGCGGGCTCGCGCTCGCCGTCGGCGCGCTGCTGTTCGTGCTGCCGGCCGCCGGCGCCGACCTCTGGCCGTGGCCGCTGACGCCGCTGCTGGCACGCGCCACGGGCGCCTGGTACCTGATGGTCGGCACCGCGCTGCTGGCGTGCGCGGTCAGCCTGCGGCGCCCGCACGAGGCGGTCATCCCCTACGCCACCCTGCTCGCGTGGAGCGGCCTGCTGCTCGGACTCGTGGTGCTGCACGGCGACGACCTCACCCGCACGGGTGCGCCGCTCGTCGCGTGGGTGCTCGGCCAGGTCGCGCTCGTCGGCCTCTCCGCCTGGGCGCTCGCCGGCGCCCTCCCGACCATGCGCCGGAACTACGAGACACTTTGACGCATGACCGAGATCGACTTCGACAACATGCCGGCACCCGCCGAGGGCTTCCTGGTGACCCACTTCCTCACCGTGCGGGATGTCGCTCGCTCGAGGGCCTTCTATACGGACGTGCTCGGTGGCCAGGTCGTGATAGCGGAGAACCCGTGCATCGTCAGGCTTGCCAACAGCTGGATCATCATGAACCCGGGCGGCGGACCCACCCCGGACAAGCCCGGCATCTCCGTCGTTCCCCACGAGGCGTCGAACGAGGTCTCCACCTTCCTCAACCTGAGGGTGGCCGACATCGACGCGTGCTATCGCGAGTGGAAGGCCAAGGGGGCCAGCTTCGTCACCGAGCCGATCGACCGTGTCGCCGAAGTGCGCTGCTACATGCGCGACCCCGATGGCTATCTGATCGAGGTCGGGCAGGCAACCGGGATGCTCGAGGGCAGGCTCGCCGAGAAGCGGCCCGAGGACCTGCCCGGCTGAGGGCTACGCCTCCGCCAGCAGCCCGCGTGGCGTGATCACCAGCGGCCGCGGCGAGATCCTGATCAGATGCTCGGAGACGCTCCCGAGCCAGAAGCTGCGCACGGGCCCGTACGCGCGGGAGCCCAGCACCATCAGGTCGACGCCGAGCTCGGATTGCTCGGCGAGCACAGGCGCCACGCCGCCGACCAGGAATCGCGGCTCCGCGCGGAGTGCGGACGGAAGGTCCGCCACGGTGCGGTGGAGCGCCTCCTGCATCAGCGCGCGCTGAGTCACGACGCCCGGGGGCGGCTGCTCGTCCGAGGCGGCGCCCTCGTAGACCGTGATCACCCGCAGGGCCGCCGAGGCGGTGCCGGCCAGACGTGCCGCGAACTCGAGCGCGCGATGCGACTCCGGCGAGTCGTCGAACGCGACCGCGATCACGCGTGGGGGTCCGATCTCCTGGTCCGCATAGCCGCGAGGCGCCACCGCGATCGGAGAAGGGGTGCCCTGGACCAGGCGCCGCAGCAGCTTGCCGGCGGCGGTGCGACCCGGCTCGCCCCGGTGGCTCGAGCCGAGCACGACGACCTCGGCGTGGCGCGCGCTCGCCTCCTCGTACAGCTGCCGCGCCGGCGAGCCGTGGCCATTCGCGTGCACCGGCACGACCTCGGCCTCCAAGAGCGGCGCCAGGACCTTCGCCAGCGCGGCCGCGTCGTGAGCACCCTCGCTGTCGTCGGCCCCGAGGATCAGGGCGGACAACACGCCGCTCGCAGCTCCCGGCTCAGTACGCAACGCGGTTTCAGATCGGAGTCCCATCGCGGACCTCGCTAACTGAGGCGAATGTCTGGTTGCGCCAAGCGTACCATAAGTGGAGGCACAACCTCCACTTAAGCTAGGATGCGAGCCGCCATGGCCGAGACGACCCGACGGCCGCTCCGCAGCGACGCCGAGCGCAACCGCCGCCGCATCCTCAGCGCCGCCGCCACCGTCTTCGCCGAGCGTGGCCTCGGCGCCACCATGGACGAGATCGCCGATCAGGCGAAGGTCGGCGTCGGCACCGTCTACCGCCGCTTTCCGGAGAAGCAGCTGCTGATCGACGCCCTCTTCGAGGAGCGGATCGAGGAGCTCGCCCGGGTCGGCGAGCACGCCCTGACGGCGGAGGATCCATGGCGGGGCCTGGTCGACTACCTGGAGGCCGCCATCGCCCAGCAGGCGGCGAACCGGGGGCTCCGGGACCTCCTCCTCAGCAGCACCTATGGGCACGACCGGGTGGCCCGCGCGCGCGAGCGGCTGGCGCCGACCACCGCGCAACTGCTGGAGCGGGCCCAGGAGCAAGGCGAGCTGCGCGCGGATCTGACCACGAACGACGTGCCGCTGCTCTATCTGATGCTGGGCGCGATCGTCGACTACACGCGCGACGTGGAGCCCGCCGCCTGGCGCCGCTTCTTCGGGCTCGTCGAGGATGGCCTCCGGGCACGCCGAGCCGAGCCCAGCCGCTTGCCGACCGGCCCCCTCCGGGACGACCAGGCCGACGCGGCGATGCGCGGAGGCCCCCCGTTGGCGCGCTGACCAGTCAACCCAGCAGGTCGACCTCGCGCCCGGCTCCCGCGGCGCGGGCGCGGTCCGCCACGAGGGCCGCGGCGGCCAGGTCCTCGGCGACGTGGCCCATCGACTTGTAGACGGTGACCTGGTCCTCGTCCGTCCGCCCCTCGCGCCGGCCGAGCAGGACCTCGCCGAGCTCGGCCGCCGCGTCCGGGTCGAGGCCCTGCAGCTCGGCGCATCCCGCCGGCGGGGGCTCGAACGCCCGGCGGGACTCCACGAACAGCCGCCCCCGCGCGGCGAGCGCGCGCGGGAGCTCGCCGTCCGGCGGCGCGAACCCGACCGACGTCACGTGCGCGCCCGGCGCGAGCCACTCCGGGTCGAGCACCGGCTCGGAGGAGCTCGTGCACAGGCACACCACGTCGGCGCCGTGGACGGCCGCCTCCACGCCGTCGGCGGCGACCACGCCGGGATGGGCGCCCGCCAGCGCCGCGACGCGCCCGGGATCGCGCCCCGCGAGCCGCACCTCGGCGAAGTCGCGCACCTCGGGCAGCGCCCGCAGGTGGGCCTCGGCCTGCGCGCCGGTCCCGACGACGGCCAGCACGCGCGCGCCCGGCCGCGCCAGCAGCCGCGCGGACAACGCCGCCGCACCCGCCGTCCGCGCCTCGGTGATCGCGGTGCCGTCCAGGACGGCACGGCAGACCCCGGTCCCGGCGTCGAACAGGCAGACGACCGCCTGGTGCGTCGGGAGCCCGCGCGCGGCGTTGCCCGGATAGATCCCGACGAGCTTGACGCCGGTGTCGAGCCCCGGCACGTGGCCGGGCATCGTGAACAGCTGTCCCTCCTCGCCGACGGCGATGCCGCTGCGCGGCGGAGCGGTCAGCCGCCCCGCGCTCAGCGCCTCGAACCCCGCGGCGAGCGCGTCGAGCAGCGCCGCGGGGCCGGCCTCGGCCAGGACGCGCTCGACCTCGGACCGGCTGAGGACGAGCGCGCCCACTGTGGCCTACGCGAAGGCGGGCATCACCCGCTTGGCCACGAGGTCGAGCTGCTCGCGGATCGGCGGCACGTTCTGCACCTTCTCGCCGGAGAAGAACTCCACGAGCGGCGCGTCGGACAGGGCCAGGATCATGTGGTCGACGCCGGCGGGCTCGATGTCGTTCTTGATCTTCTCGACGACCTCCTCCGGGGTCCCGGCCACCGAGAGCTTCTCGGCCATCGCGGGATCGAACAGGTCGATCGCCTTCTTGACGTCGCCGGAGGCGAAGGCGTCGAAGATCGGCTGCAGCTCGGCCTGGTCGATGCCGTGGCGGGCGAGCTGCTCGGGCGGCATCGAGGGGATGTAGAAGGCGACGAGGATGCGCGCGGCCGCCTTCACCGCCGCCGAGTCCTCGCCGACCAGCGCCACGACCCACGCGCCGATGTCGAGGTCGTCCATGCTGCGCCCGGCGCGGTCGGCGCCGACCTTGACGTTCTCGACCACGTAGTCGTAGGCCTCGCGCGAGTAGGAGAGCGCGTGGTGCAGGCCGTCGGCGATCTCACCCGCGGCCTGGAAGGAGCGCGGGCCCTTCATGCCGCCCATGAGCAGCGGCACGCGCTCCTGCACCGGCCGCGCAGCCGTGAACAGGCCCGTGTAGGAGAAGAAGTCGCCCTGGAAGTCGATCTTGCCGTCGTCGAGGAAGGTCCGCATCACGTACATCGCCTCCTTGAGGCGCGAGAGCGGCTTCCGGGCGGCCCAGTCGATGTGGTACTGCTGCATCATCACGAAGTTGCCGGTGGAGACCACCGCCTCCGCGCGCCCGCCGGACAGCTCGTCGAGCGTGGCCAGGTGCTGGCAGATCAGCGTCGGCTCGCGCAGGAACACATGCGTGACGTTGGGACCGAAGCGGATCCGCTCCGTCTTGTCGGCCGCCGCGGCGAACAGCGTCCACAGGTCCTTGTGCCACGTCTCGTCGACCGAGTAGCACGCGTAGTACCCGAGCTCGTCGGCCGTCTTGATCATCTCCAGCGAGTCCTTCAGCGGATAGTCCGGCAGCATGCAGTAGCTGAACTTCACCTCTCCTCCTCCTCGTGGCAGGCGTCCCGGCGGCTCAGTGTCCGACGCCGGTCTCCGACTCGAGGCCCGTGGAGAGGACCTCGTCGGCGAAGTGATCGTGCATCCAGTCGAGGTGCTCCCAGCGGCTCTCGACGATCCGGTGCGTGTCCCACGCCGGCATGTCCTGCTGGGCGAACACGCGCATCTTCGACGGCTCCACCTCGTAGACGCCGTCGAAGCGCATGACGACGTCGTCGTTGACCCGCCGCGGCTCCGGCGGGCGCTGCTCCCCCAGGCGGAAGACGCTCATGACTCGTAGGCCTCGTCGAGCGACTGCTTGCCGGGGTTCATGACGTTGTTGGGGTCGAGCGCGCGCTTGATCGTCTTGACCACCCCCCAGGCGGAGCCCATCTCGGTCGGCACGAGCTCGGCGTCGCCCTCCCGCGTGGCCCCGTGGCACGCGGTGATGGAGCCGCCGTACTTCAGGGACACCTCGGCGATCTCGCGCTTGCAGCGCACCCAGGCCGCCCAGTTCTCGTCGTCGAGCTTCTGCTCCCAGATGCCGACGTCGATCTCCACCAGGTAGTCGCCCCACGGCTTGTAGGCGCCGCTGGTGTAGGCGAACATCCCCCAGTCGTCGAAGATGCCGTACTCGCCGATGTAGCGCTCGACGATCGCGTGCCACTCCTCGCGTACCTTCGGCAGCACGGAGTAGTTGAGCGCCGCGTCCTCGCAATGCCAGGACATCGGGGCCACGGTGCCGTCCCTCAGGCGCCCGTGCAGCGGCGTCGCATAGCGGTCGTGGCGCGAGGCCCAGTCGCCCTGGGAGATCTCGTCCCCGAGGTACTTGCCGCCGTCGGAGCGGCCGATCTCCATCACCCGCCTGGAGGCCGGCTCGACCTCGCACTTCGCGCCGTACATCGCCGCGGCGACCACCGCGCGCACCGACTCGGGCTGCGGGATGTAGGCCTCGTCGTCGCGGCGCAGGTAGCGCAGCTTCCACTCGTCGAAGAGCACCACGCCCGCGATCGTGGCCAGCCCCGACCGCGTCAGCGCCCCGGTCGTGCGATACGCGCTCATGTAGTCCTCGAACGCGAAGAACGCGGCGAACTCGGCCTCCGCGCGGGGCACCAGCTCGAGCGTCGCCTCGGTGGCGATCCCGAGCGTTCCCTGATGGCCGGTGAACAGCTGCTTGAGGTTGAAGGCCGTCGAGGAGTGGCGCAGCTTGCGGCCGCCACCCTCGCCGACCTCGATGATGTCGCCGGTGGGCAGCACGACCTGCATGGAGATCACGAGGTCGCGGGTGTGGCCGTAGCGCGCGCCCAGCAGCGACCAACCGCCGGTCCCGATGCGCCCGCCCACGATCGAGCACGGGTACGACGCCGGGTCGTCGGGATACATGACCCCGTGGCGCTTGAGCTCCTCGTTGAGCTTGAGCATGTTGATCCCGGTGCCGACCGTGACCGTGCGGTCGGTCAGGTCGATCTCCTTGATCTGGTTCATCAGCTTGCAGTCGACGCAGATCCCGCCGCGCAGCGGCACCGCGCCGTCGGAGAGGCCAGTGCCGCCCGCCCTCGGCACGATCGGGATCCGGAGGCGGTTGGCGAGCTTGACGACCTCGGACACCTGCTCGGCGGTGGTCGGGAGCACCGCCACGTCGGGCATGTGCTCGGCCCAGCGGTGGACCGGGAACGGCGCCGGCACGCGCGTGCGGTTCACGCGCGCCGCCAGCCCGGGAAGCACGCGGTCGGGATCGCCCAGGATCCCCCGCAGCTCCTCGATCACGCCGTCGTCGACGGCTGACTTCATGGCGACGCTCATCGCGCCACCCCGGAGCTCTCGGGGCCGCGCGCGTGACCGCCGGCCTCGATCCCGGCCGAGCGGGCCAGCAGCTCGAAGAGGTCGAGCACGTCGAGGCCCGCCTCCTCGCCGGCCTGCGACAGCGGGCGCTCGGACCAGGGGCAGGCGCTGACCAGCGTGTCGACCTCGAGCGCGGCGGCGCGCGCGACCCGGCGGCGGCTGATCTCCGCGGTGATCTCGGGCTTCTCCACCGGCAGCCCGCCCCCGCCGCCCGAGCAGTACGACCACTGCGTCACGTGGTCGACGTCGTTGAAGGTGAGCCCGGGCACCGCGCGCAGCAGCTCGCGCGGGGCGGCGTGGACGCCCTTGCGCTTGTTGAGCCGGCACGGGTCGTGGTAGGTGACCGTGCGCTCCACCGGCTCGGTCAGCGCGATGCGGCCGTCGCGGACGAGGTCGGCGATCAGCTCGACGCCGAGGACGATCTCGAACTCGTAGCCGTCGTCGCCGAAGTAGCGCGGGTAGTCCTCGGTGAAGGCGATGTAGTCGTGCGGGTCGGGGGCGATGATGCGCTTGGCGCCGACCGCGCGCCAGTCCTCGACGTTGTGCTCGGCGTGGCGGCGCGCGAGGTCGACGTAGCCCATCTCGGCCGCCGGCCCGCCGCAGCACCACTGCTCGCGCATGAGCCCGAACTCGACCCCCGCCTTCTGCAGCAGCTGCGCGAAGGCCCGGGTGTAGGAGGTGCGGTAGAAGGCCGCCTCGCAGTCGACGAAGAGGATCGTCTCGCCGCCCTCGGGGATGTCGAGGCCCTCGGCCCAGTCGCGCACGTGCTCCTGGGAGACCGGTACGTCGCCGAGCACCGGCTCGTTGTGCCGTTCGGCCAGTCGCTCGTTCCAGAGCTTCCAGCCCTCGCGCTCGTTGCCGGTCGCGACCATGAGCGCGCGCATGGCCTTGACGACGTCCACCGTGCGGGTGCGGTGACGGTAGAAGTCGCCGGTGAACAGCGAGTTCGGGCAGCGGAGCTCGCAGGCGCCGCACTGGGTGCAATGCACGTAGTCGTCGGCCACGTCCTCGACGGAGACGAGGCCCTTCTCCATCGCGACGATGTTCGCGTGGAAGGCCGTCGGCGTGTGCTGCTCGTTGCGCGTGACCTGCATGACCGGGCAGACCTCGCGGCAGAACTTGTGCCCCGAGGAGAAGCAGCCGTACGCGTTGTCGCGCCAGCGCTCCACGAACTCCCGCTGCAGAGCGCCGTCCCCGTTCGGTGAATAGCGGTCGTCAGCCACGCGCGCACCCTCCTTCCCCGGCGCTCGCCGGCCGGGCTCGCTGAGCTCTGCGCGGCGAACGTACCACGGCCGCCTGAGCCGGGTGTCAGGACGCCGACCGCGCGAACGTGGACGCAACGTTGCCGGGCGTAGGGTCGGGCCGACCTGACCCACACGGGGCTGCCGCCCCGTGGCTCCAACCGGAGGGAGGGAGGTTCATGGCAGGCAACAAGGCCGTCGCCTACATCGAGCCCGGCAAGGTAGAGGTGCAGAACATCGACTACCCGGAGCTGGTCCTGAAGGACGGGCCGGGCGTCAACCCCGCCAACGTCGGGCGCCAGTGCCCCCACGGCGTGATCCTCAAGGTCGTCTCGACCAACATCTGCGGCTCGGATCAGCACATGGTCCGCGGGCGCACGACCGCGCCGCCGAACCTCGTCCTCGGCCACGAGATCACCGGCGAGGTGATCGAGAAGGGCCGCGACGTCGAGTTCATCGAGATGGGTGACCTCTGCTCGGTCCCGTTCAACATCGCCTGCGGGCGGTGCCGGAACTGCAAGGAGGGCCACACCGGCGTCTGCGAGAACGTCAACCCCGACCGTCCCGGCTCGGCGTACGGCTACGTCGACATGGGCGGCTGGGTCGGCGGCCAGGCCGAGTACGTGATGGTCCCCTACGCGGACTGGAACCTGCTGAAGTTCCCCGACAAGGATCAGGCGATGGAGAAGATCCTCGACCTGACCATGCTGTCGGACATCTTCCCGACCGGCTTCCACGGCGCCTACACCGCCGGCGTCGGCCCCGGGAAGACCGTCTACGTCGCGGGCGGCGGCCCGGTCGGCCTCGCCGCGGCGCACTCGGCGCAGTTCCTCGGCGCCGCCGTCGTGATCGTGGGCGACCTGATCCCCGAGCGCCTGGCCCAGGCCGAGAGCTTCGGCTGCGCGACGATCGACGTCTCCAAGGGCGACCTCCGCGACCAGATCCGGGAGATCACCGGCAGTCCGGAGGGCGAGGTCGACTGCGCCGTCGACGCGGTCGGCTTCGAGGCGCGCGGGCACGGCGCCGACGCCTCCCACGAGGCCCCGGCCACCGTGCTGAACTCGATCATGGACATCACGCGGGCGGCCGGGAAGCTCGGCATCCCGGGCCTCTACGTCACCGGCGACCCGGGCGCGGTCGACGACGCCGCGAAGGAGGGCTCGCTGTCGATCCGCATCGGCCTCGGCTGGGCGAAGTCGCACTCGTTCACGACCGGCCAGTGCCCGGTGATGCGTTACCACCGCGGCCTGATGCAGGCGATCCTCAACGACCGCGTGCAGATCGCCAAGGCCGTCAACGCGACCGTGATCTCGATCGACGAGGCCCCGCAGGGCTACAAGGACTTCGACAAGGGAGCGAGCAAGAAGTTCGTGCTCAACCCGCACGGCCTGATCAAGGCCTGACCACCTCGTAGCCGCGCCGCTGCAGGTCGGCGAGCAGGCGCAGTTCGAGGCCCTCCGGGTCGCCCTCCAGATAGCGCCACGGAGCCTCGAGCCGCCGCTCGCCGGCCGCGCCGGCGAACATCAGCACGAACCCCTCCTCGTCGCTGGTCACCGTCACCCGGGGGAAGTCGGCGGCCGGTGGGAGCCCCGTGAGGCGGAACGCCATCCCGGGACGGTAGCGGCGGCCAGGCCCGCGGCGATCGGCACGGCCACCACCGCGGCGACCCCCGGCCATGCCCACGCCTCCCACGCGAGCCCGGGCACCCACGACCCGAGCGCACCGGCGAGATAGTAGGCGGTGAAGTACATCGCGCTGGCCACCCCGCGGTCCGTGTGCGCGGCCTCGCTGAGCCCCAGCTGCGCGGCGGGGACGGCCGAGAACATCGCGAGCGTGACGAGGCCGAGCCCCGCCACGATCGCCGGCAGCCAGTCCGGCAGCGACAGCGCGAGCCCGGCGAGCGCGAGCGCCGCCGCCCCGGCCGCCACCGCGCGCCAGCCGGCGTGGTCGGCGAGCCGGCCGGCCGTGGGGCCCGCCGCGCCCAGCACCCACAGCACGAACAGCAGGCTGATGGCCGCCTGGCCGTAGGCGAAGGGCGGCTCCTCGAGCCGGTAGGCGATGTAGGTGAACGTGCCGACGAACCCGAAGAACATCCCCGCGCCGACCACGGTCGCGCGCCACACCCCGCGGTTGCCGAGGTGCGCGCGCAGCGCGTGGCGGCGGCTCGTGGCCCGCACCACCGGCGGCCCCTCGGGCAGCGTGCGGCGCAGCAGCAGGGTGGCGGCCAGCGGCAGCAGCGCGAGGACGCCCAGCGCGAGCCGCCAGCCCACGACCGTCGTGAGAAGCCCGACCCCGACGCGCCCGACCAGCCCGCCGCCGACCAGCGCCGCGGTGTAGGCGCCCATCGCGCGCCCGCCGATGGCCGGCGCGAAGACCTCCGCCACGTACGGCACGCCGACCGTCAGCAGGCCCGGCATGCACAGGCCCTGCAGCGCCCGCAGGGCGAGCAGCACCCCGAAGCTCGGCGCCAGTGCCAGCAGCGCCGTCGGCACGATCAGCAGGCCGCTCGCGACGGTGATCGCGCGCCGGCGGCCGATCCGGTCGGAGACCGGCCCCCACAGCCAGCCGCCCACGGCGACGGCGCCGATCACCACCGCCACGCTCAGCCCGGCGCGCGAGGGCGAGACGCCGAACGCCCGCCCCAGCTCGGGCAGGATCGCCTGGGTCGAGTACATCGTGGCGAACATCGCCGCCGCGCCGAGCAGGAAGCCGGCCATGGCGGGGCCCTGCCCGTCGGGCGCGGCAGGCGTCGTGGCGGTGGCGGCGCGCACGCGGCGCGGCTCAGCGCGACCCGTACGCGGCGAGGAACGCGCGCACCCCGTCGTCCGCGTAGCGGTCGAGGTCGGCGGGCGTCGCGCGCCCGTCGTCCCCGAGGAGCATCGCCTGGTTGATCGGCGCCGACATGACCAGCCAGTTGAAGTGCTGTGCCGCGCGGCGCGGGTCGTCGACGTCCAGCAGGCCGCGCGCGGCGAGGCGCTCGAACGCGCCCGCGAGCGCGTCGACGGTACGCCCCGGCCCGCGCTCGTAGAACGTGCGGCCGAGCTCGGGGAAGCGGCCGGCCTCGCCGATCACGAGTCGCCGCAGCGCGAGCAGCCGCGGCTGCATGACCATCGCGAGCTGGCGGCGGGCGAGGTCGCGCAGGTCGGCCTCGAGATCCCCGGTGTCGGGGAGGTCGGCCACCTCGTCGCCGACGCGGTCGGAGGCCTCGTCGACCGTGCCGATGACGATCTCGGCGAACAGCCGCTCCTTGTCGGCGAAGTGCTTGTAGACGGTCTGCTTGGAGACCGCGGCCAGCGCGGCGACCTCGTCCATGCTGGTGCCGAGGTAGCCCTTGCGCAGGAAGACGGTGGTGGCGGCGTCGAGGATCGCGGTGCGCTTGCGGGCCGAGCGGGGCTGCGCATCGCCGGTCATGGCGATGCCGAGAGTACTAGACAGTCCAGTTCTGAGCGGGTACTGTACCGTCTAGTTCCGACTGACCCCGGCCCTCAGGAGGCACCCCCGATGAAGGTCCGCGTGATCAACCACATGTCGCTCGACGGCGTGATCCAGAGCCCGAGCGGCCTCGACGAGGACCGCCGCGGCGGCTTCGACCAGGGCGGGTGGGCCGTGCCCAACAACGACGAGGTCATGGCCCGCGTGATGGGCGAGGGGATGGCCGAGGGCGGCCCGCTGCTGTTCGGGCGCTGGACCTACGAGGCCTTCTACGGCTACTGGCCCAACCAGAAGGACAACCCGATCACCGACGTGCTGAACGCCAGCCAGAAGTACGTCGCGTCGACCACGCTGACCGAGCCGCTGCCGTGGGTGAACTCCACGCTGCTCGAGGGCGACGCCGCGCAGGCGGTCGGGAAGCTTCGGGCGCAGCCGGGCGGGGGCCTCGGGATCCTCGGCAGCGGCCGGCTCATCCACTCGCTGATGCGCCACAACCTCATCGACGAGTACCACCTGCTGATCCACCCGATCGTGCTCGGATCGGGCCTCCGCCTCTTCCCCGACGGGAGCCCGATCTCGAAGCTGCAGCTCGTCGACAGCGTGATCACGACCACCGGCGTGGTGATCGCGACCTACCGGCCCGAGGAGCCGGCGCCCGGCGCCGCGAGCTAGTCGAGCACCTGGCTCATGCGCCGCTCGAGCGCGCCGGCGAGGGCCTCGCGGATCGGCCCCTCCTCGAAGCGCTCGACGAGCTCCTCCATGAAGCCCTCGATCACGAGGCGCGTGGCCACCGGCTCCGGCAGGCCGCGCGTGCGCAGGTAGAAGAGCTGCTCCTTGTCGATCTGCGCGATCGCCGCCGCGTGCGTGCAGCGCACGTCGTTGGCGAGGATCTCGAGGCCGGGGATGGCGTCCGCGTGGGCGCGCTTGGAGAGCAGCAGGTTGCGGCACTCCTGGAACGCGTCCGTCTGCTGGGCGCCCGGGTCGACCTTGATCATGCCCTTCCAGACCGCGGTGGAGCGCCCGGCGAGCAGCCCCCGGAACGCGAGGTCCGAGGTGGTGTGCGGCGCGGCGTGCTCCTGGGTGGTGTCGAAGTCGAGGTGCTGGCGGCCGTGCGGGGCGTAGGCGCCGGTGACGGTGCCTCGGGCGCCCTCGCCCGCCAGCAGCGTCTCCATGCGCATCTTGCCCTTGGCCGAGCCGAACGCGACCGCGGCCCAGTCGAGCGTGCCGTCGCGGTCGACCTCGGCGCGCTGCGCGCCGAAGATCCACGACCGCTCGTTCATGTCCTGGCCGCACACGTAGCGCAGCCGGGCGTTGGGGCCGACGACCAGCTCGACGACGGTGTTCAGCAGCGTCTCCGAGACCTCCGAGGCCGACAGGAACTGCTCCCACACCTCCGCCTCGGCGCCCTCCTCGAGGACGATCAGCGTGCGGCGGTTGAGCGCGGTGCCGGCGGCGTCGGCGATCGCGGTGAGCAGGATCGGGGCCTCGACGCGCACCCCGCGCGGGACGTAGACGAACGCCCCGCCGGTCCAGGCGGCGTCGTTGGCGGCCACGAACACGTCGTCCTCGCCGGGCACGACGCGGCCGAGATGCGGCTCCACCAGCTCGGGGTGGCGCTCGACGGCCAGCGTCAGCGGGAGGACGACGGGATGGGCGCCGTCCTCGGCGCCCTCGCCGCCCGCGAACCGGCCGATCTCATCCGGCTCGCCCAGCGCTCGGCCGGGAGAATCCGCGGAGCGATTCTCCGAAGGCTCACCGCGAAGCGTGAGCCCGTCGACCTGCCCCAGCGTGATCGCGCCCTCGGGCGCCTCGAGCAGCGTCTGCACCCGCTCGGTGGCGGACGCGTCGCCGTCACCCGGAACGGCGGGCGTGAACGCGTCGAGCGAGAAGTCCCCGAGATCGGTGAACTCCCAGCCCGCGCGGCCCTTGAATCGCGGCAGGTCGAGCTCCGCCGACCGACCGGCGGCGCGGTCGCGGCGCTCCGCCAGCCAGGCCGGCTCTCGCACGGTCAGGTCAGCCAATGGAGCCCTCCATCTGGAGCTCGATGAGACGGTTCATCTCGACCGCGTACTCCATCGGGAGCTCCTTGACGATCGGCTCGATGAAGCCGTTGACGATCAGCTTGCCGGCCTCGTCCTCCGGGATGCCGCGGCTCATCAGGTAGAAGAGCTGCTCCTCGCCGATCTTCGACACGGAGGCCTCGTGGCCGACGTCCACGTCGTCCTCGCCGATGCGGATCGTCGGGTAGGTGTCCGAGCGCGAGTTCTCGTCGAGCAGCAGCGCGTCGCAGACGACCTTCGAGCGCGAGCCGTGCGCGCCCTTGGCCACCTCGAGCAGGCCGCGGTACGAGGAGCGCCCGCCGTCCTTGGAGATCGACTTGGCGAAGATGTTCGACGTCGTGTTGGGCGCCGCGTGGATGATCTTCGCGCCGGCGTCCTGGTGCTGGCCGTGGCCCGCGAAGGCGATCGAGAGCACCTCGCCGTGGGCGCGCTCGCCCATCAGGTAGACCGACGGGTACTTCATGGTCAGCTTGGAGCCGAGGTTGCAGTCGACCCACTCGACCGTGGCGTCGGTCTCGGCGCGGGCGCGCTTGGTGACGAGGTTGTAGACGTTCTGCGACCAGTTCTGCACGGTCGTGTAGCGGATCCGCGCACCCGGCTTGGCGATCAGCTCGACCACTGCGGAGTGCAGCGAGTCGGTGCTCCACACCGGAGCGGTGCAGCCCTCCACGTAGTGCACGTAGGAGCCCTCGTCGGCGATGATCAGCGTCCGCTCGAACTGGCCCATGTTCTCGGTGTTGATCCGGAAGTAGGCCTGCAGCGGCATCTCGACGTGGACGCCCGGCGGCACGTAGACGAACGAGCCGCCCGACCACACGGCGCTGTTGAGCGCGGCCAGCTTGTTGTCGTTGGGCGGGATCAGGGACGCGAAGTGCTCGCGCACGAGGTCCTCGTGCTCGCGCAGGCCGGAGTCCATGTCCATGAACACGACGCCCTGCTTCTCGAGGTCCTCGCGCACCTGGTGGTAGACGACCTCGGACTCGTACTGGGCGCCGACGCCGGAGAGGAACTTGCGCTCGGCCTCCGGGATGCCCAGCTTGTCGAACGTGTTCTTGATGTCCTCGGGGACGTCGTCCCAGGTCGTCGAGGACTTCTCGGACGCGCGCACGAAGTAGTGGATGTCGTCGTAGTCGACCTCGGCCAGCATCGGCGAGCCCCAGGTCGGCTGGGGCCGGCTGAGGAAGTGATCGAGCGCCTTGAGGCGGAACTCGAGCATCCACTGCGGCTCCTTCTTGAACTCCGAGATCTGTGCGACCAGCTCGCGCGTCAGGCCCTTGGGGGCCTTGAAGGCGTAGTCGCTCTCCGGGTCGTGGAACCCGAACTTCTGCTTGTAGTCGGCGTTGATGCCGACCAGCGCCTGCTGCTCGGCGATCACCTCAGGGGTAGCCATGGTCAGTCGACCTCCACTTTGATGACGCCGTCCTCCACGGACACCGGGAAGGTGTCCACGGGCACGTACGCCGGCAGGTTCAGGGGCTTTCCGGTTCGCAGGTCGAAGACGGAGCCGTGGCGGGGGCACTCGACGGTGCCGGTCCCGCAGTCGACGTCGCCCTCGAAGAGGTCCCCGTCATCGTGCGAGCAGCGGTCCTCGATGGCCAGCAGATCGCCGTCGCAGTTGACGACCCCGATGTCGAGGTCCTCCCACTGGACGACGCGCCGCTCGCCGGGCGGCAGCTGGTCGAGCGCGCAGATGTCGATGACGGGACTCACGGTCAAATCCGACTTTGACGGTCGGATTCAAGGATACCGCCGTCGCTCGCCGCAGCGTCCTCCCCGGCCTCGGCGGCGCTCGGGGGCGTCTCCGCCTCCCACGCCACCGCCTGGCCGAGCCCGGCGCCCTTGAGCACCTTGAGGCTGAGCAGCGCGCACTTCATGCGGGTGGCGGAGATCTCGATACCCAGCAGCTCGAGGATGAACTCCCGATCCAGCGCCATCAGCTCGTCGACCGTGAGCCCGAGGACCTCGTCGGAGGCCATCGACGCCGCGGCCTGGCTGATCGCGCAGCCGTGGCCCGAGAAGCGCAGGTCGGCGATCTTGCCGTCGCCGTCGAGCGCGATCTGGACCTTCAGCTCGTCCCCGCACAGCGGGTTGTTGTCCTCGAAGGACATGTCCGCGCGCTCGAGCTCCGGCTGCGGCGGGCTCCAGTGGTGCGGCTGCTTGTAGTGATCGAGGATGTTGTCGCGGTAGAGGTCGTCCATCAGAGCTTGAACACCCTCCGAACCTCGCCGAGCGCGTCGACGAGCCGGTCGACCTCGTCGCGCGTGGAGTGGATCGCGAACGAGGCGCGCGAGGTCGCCGCGACGCCGAGGCGGCGCATCAGCGGCTGCGCGCAGTGGTGGCCGGCGCGCACGCAGACGCCCTCGCGGCCGAGGATCTCGGCGACGTCGTGCGGGTGCAGGCCCTCGAGCGCGAACGAGCAGACGCTGCCGCGCAGCGCGAGGTCGCGCGGGCCGTGCAGCGTGAGGTCGTCGAGCGCGGTCAGGCGCTCCACCGCGTAGCCGACCACGTCGCGGGAGTGCTCCCACACCTGGTCCATGCCGAAGCGCGAGAGGTAGTCGACCGCGGCGCCGAGCCCGATCGCCTCCGCGATCGGCATCGTGCCCGCCTCGAACTTGGCCGGCGGCTCGGCCCAGCGGGACTCGAGCGCGTCGACGCGGGAGATCATGTGTCCGCCGCTCAGGAACGGCGGCATCTCCTCGAGCAGGTCGCGGCGCCCGTGGAGGACGCCGATGCCGGTCGGCCCGTAGGCCTTGTGCGCGGTCCAGGCGTAGAAGTCGGCGCCCAGCGCGCCGACGTCGACGGGCAGGTGCGGCACCGCCTGCGAGCCGTCGACGACCACGATCGCGCCGGCCTCGTGCGCGCGGCGGGTGATCTCGGCGACCGGGTTGACCGTCCCGAGGACGTTGGAGACGTGCGCGACCGCCACGAGCTTCGGCCCCCGCGCGAGCAGGGCGTCGAGCGCGCCGAGCTCGAGCAGGCCCTCGTCGTCGATCGGGACGTAGGCCAGCTCGGCGCCCGTCTGGGAGGCCAGCAGCTGCCACGGCACGAGGTTGGAGTGGTGCTCCATCTCGGTGACGACCACGAGGTCGCCGGCGCGCACGTTCGCGCGGCCCCACGCGTAGGCGACGAGGTTGATCGCCTCCGTGGCGTTGCGGGTGAAGACCGTCTCGCCCGGGGTCGAGCCGCAGAAGGCCGCCACGCGGTCGCGGGCGCCCTCGTACGCGTCGGTCGCCTCCTGGGCGAGCGGGTACACGCCCCGGTGGATGCTCGCCCGGTAGTCGCGGTAGTAGCCGTCGATCGCCTCGATCACCGGCAGCGGCGTCTGCGACGTCGCCGCGCTGTCGAGGTAGACGAGTCCCTCGCGCGCGAGGACCGGGAAGTCCGCCGCTGTGGGCGTCGCGAGGGACATCAGGCGGCCGCCCCGACCTCCTCGCGGATCCAGCCGTAGCCGTGCTTCTCGAGCTGCTCGACGAGCTCCGGGCCGCCCTGCTTGACGATCCGCCCCTCGAACATGATGTGCACGAACTGCGGCTTGACCATGTGCAGGATCCGCTGGTAGTGCGTGATGATCAGCACGCCCATGTCGGAGCCCTCGGCGACCGTGTTGACGCCGGCGGCGACCGTGTTGAGCGCGTCGATGTCGAGGCCCGAGTCGGTCTCGTCGAGGATCGCCAGCGAAGGCTGCTGGAGCGCGAGCTGGAGGATCTCCATGCGCTTCTTCTCACCGCCGGAGAACCCGTCGTTGATGTAGCGGTTCGAGAACTCCTTCGGCACGTTGGTGAGCTCCATCGCCGCCTCGACGGTCTTGCGGAAGTCCTTGAGCGAGATGGCCGGCTCGCCGCGGGCCTCGCGGTGCGCGTTGATGACCATGCGCAGGTACTTCGCGGTGGTCACGCCGGGGATGGCCACCGGGTACTGGAAGGCCATGAACAGCCCCATGCGGGCGCGATCGTCGGGCTGGGCGTCAGTGATGTCCTCGCCGTTGAAGCGGATCTCGCCCTCGGTGACCTCCATGTTCGGGTGGCCCATCACGACGTTGGCGAGCGTCGACTTGCCGGAGCCGTTCGGGCCCATGAGGGCGTGGAACTCGCCGGAGCGGACGCGGAGATCGACCCCCTTGAGGATCTGCTTCTCCCCGGCGGACACGTGCAGGTTCTTGATCTCGAGGTCGGCGGCCATGGTCTCCAGTTCGGGTGGGTCTCAGTCGGTCAGGGCGAGGTCGGCGCGCCCGCTGATGTCGCGCCCACCCTCGTGGGGGTGGCCGAACTCCACGAGCTCGGCGAGCGTGGTGCGCTGCAGGGACCGGATCACGCCCATCTGGACGCGGGTCCACAGCAGCTTGGTCGCGCAGTGCTCGCCGTCGGTCTCGTGCGAGCACGCGACGCGGCCCTCGCGGTCGTCGAAGAAGCACTCCATCGGGGCGATCGAGCCCTCGAGGGCCAGCACGACGGCGTCCATCGTGATCTCCTCGGCGGGCTTGGTGAGCAGATAGCCTCCGTGGGCGCCGCGGGTCGCCTCGACCAGCCCCGCCTTCTTGAGGAGCGCCGCGATGCGCTCCAGGTAGGCGAGGGGCAGGCGCTCCGCCGCGGCGATCGCCTTGAGGCTGACCGGCTGGTCGCCCCCGCTGCGTCCGAGCTGGATCAACAGCCGTACGCCGTACTCTGCCTTGGTGGTGAAGATCATCGGAGCACAAAGCCTACCAACGCGGTCGGAGTTGCCTGATGACGGCTGCAACACCGGCGTCTGCGGCTCCGACCCCCCGACCATCGCCACGGTCGACGGCAGGCTCGTGCTGGTCGGCACGCCCTACGCGGTGGCGGACGTCGTGGCCGCCCTGGAGCGCGGCGAGCGCCCGCCGGGGCTGACCGACGCGCAGGTGGCGCTCGCCGAGGCCGCCGCGCACCGCCTCTGAGCTAGGAGGCGGTGAAGTCCCGGAGCCGTGCGCGGCCGTCGCCGAGGATCGGGGCGCCGTGCGCGAACAGGAGATGGTCGAAGTCGACCTCGGCGACAAGCCGCGCGAAGCCTTCGCGGAGGCGCTCCTTCTCGGCCTCCGGGTCGTCGCCCAGCAGGAAGTCGGGGAAGAAGCCGAGACCGTCGTAGTTGTTCACGCCGTCCGCGATCGCGACCGCGCGATGGCGCGGGATCTCGAGCGCCGTCTCGTCGGGCCAGGTCTCGGTGATGGCGTGGGTCCGGATGCCGCCGCTCAGCTCGTCGCCGAAGTCGTAGGGCTGCACGCGGTCGGCGGGCAGGTCGGACATCCCCGTCCGCGGGGCGCGGATCGGCACGCCCAGGCGATCCTGGAGGTCGAACGCCCCGCGCGTGTGGTGGCGGTTCGTCAGCACGATCTCCGCGACGTCCCGGCCGTCGAACCAGTCCACGCCCTCTGGCGGCGCGATCGGGTCGATCAGCACGCCCTCCTCCACGAGGTAGTGCGAGCCGGACTCGATCCCGGCGCTCGGATGGCGCGCCGACCAGCGCATGACGCCCGGCAGGACCTCGTGGATGGGCTCGGGCACGACGGGGACTATGACCGAGTCGGCGAAGATCCGCGCATGAGCGAGCGCGGCAAGCGCGTGTCGTGGGTCGAGCTGTACCTCGACCTGGTCTTCGTGCTCGCGATCGGGCAGCTCGCGCACCTGATCGTGGACCGCCCGTCGACGCACAGCGTGTGGGTGGCGCTCGGCCTGTTCGTGACGCTGTGGTGGACGTGGGTCGGGTTCGCCGTGCTCTACAACCGCCGCGGCGCGGACACGCCCGCCGAGCGGCTCCTGTTCCTGGCCGGCAGCGTGCCCGCCGGGGTGGCCGCGGTCGCGATCGAGCCGGCGTCGGCCGGGGACGTCGCGGTCTTCGCGCTGAGCCTCGCCGTCGTCCGGCTCCTGCTGGCGGGCGCGTACGCCCTGCAGGGCGGCCTCGCGGACGTGCTGCGGGGGCGGATCACGCGCGCGTGCGTGCTCTCGGCGGGGTTGTTCCTCATCTCCATCTGGGTGCCGGGACCGTTCCGGTACGTCCTGTGGGCGATCGGCATCGGCGTGGAGTCCAACGCGATGCTCGCCGAGGACCGGGAGGCGGCGCGCCGGCTGCGCCGCGACCGCGACCTGCAGGCGATGGCCCCGGCCGACCCGTCGGAGGCGCTCGACGCGCATCACTTCGCCGAGCGCTTCGGCCTGTTCGTGATCATCATGCTGGGCGAGGTCGTCGTCGAGGCCGGCCAGGCGTCGGTGGACGGCCACGTCGCCACGGCGGCCGGCTGGGCGGCGCTGGTCGCGGCGATGCTGCTGGCGGCGGCCCTGTGGTGGCTGTACTTCGACTCAGCGGCGGCGATCAACCTCAAGGTGCTCGAGCTGTCAGGCGGGTCGCCGTCGATGGCGCGGGCGATCTTCGCCGTGGGGCACATGCTCCCGGCCTTCGCGCTCCTCATCACCGCCGCGGGGGTCGGCCTGCTGCTGGAGGACGACCCGCCGCGGATCGCGTACTGGCTGGCCTGCGTGGGCGCCGGCATGTACCTGGCCGGCACCCGCGCGTTCCTGGTGAAGCGGAGCCGGCTGCCCGGGATCGTCCGGACCCTGCTGCTGGTCGCGACCTTCCAGCTCGCGTGGCTGCGGCCGGAGCTGACGCCCCACGCCTACCTGTGGCTGCTGACCGGCTGGGTGGCGATGTGCGCCGTGCTGACGACCCGGACGTCGCCCGGCGACGAGGGCGAGCCCGAGGACCTCGAGCGCTACCTCGGCGGACCCGCAGCCACGCGGCGCTCCCGGCGCATAGGATCGCCCCCATGAGCGAGCCGACGAAGTTCCTGCTGGGCGAGGGCGACGTCCCCACGCACTGGGTCAACCTCATGGCCGAGCTGCCGGGCGAGCCGCTCCCGCCGCTGAGCCCGCGCACCGGCGAGCCCGCCGGGCCCGAGGACCTGACCCCGATCTTCCCGCTGGGGCTCATCCAGCAGGAGGTCTCGGCCGAGTCGGAGATCGAGATCCCGGAGGCCGTGCGCGACGCCTACGGGCTGTGGCGCCCGACCCCGCTGTACCGCGCCCGGCGCCTCGAGCGCGCGCTCGACACCCCCGCGCACATCTTCTACAAGTACGAGGGCACCTCGCCCGCCGGCTCGCACAAGCCCAACACCGCGATCCCGCAGGCGTACGAGAACGCCCAGGCCGGCATCGCGCGCCTGGCGACCGAGACCGGCGCCGGGCAGTGGGGCTCCGCGCTGGCGTTCGCCTGCTCGCAGTTCGGGCTCGGCTGCGAGGTCTTCATGGTCGGCTCGAGCTACGACCAGAAGCCCTACCGGCGCTCGATGATGGAGACGTGGGGGGCGACCGTGCACCGCTCCCCCTCCGACCGGACGGAGTCCGGCCGCGCGCAGGCCGAGCACACGACCGGCTCGCTCGGGATCGCGATCTCCGAGGCGGTCGAGGTCGCCGCCGGGGACGAGTCCTGCAACTACGCGCTCGGCTCGGTGCTCAACCACGTGCTGCTGCACCAGACCGTGATCGGGCAGGAGGCGATGCTGCAGATGGAGCTCGCCGGCGAGGAGCCCGACGTCGTGGTGGCGTGCGTCGGCGGCGGCTCGAACTTCGGCGGCATCGCGATCCCGTTCCTGCGCCGCGTGCTGGCGGGCGAGTCGCAGACCCGCTTCGTGGCCGCCGAGCCCGCCGCGTGCCCGACGCTCACCCGCGGCGTCTACCGCTACGACTACGGCGACACGGCGGGCCTGACCCCGCTGATGCCGATGTACACGCTCGGTCACGACTTCGTCCCCCCGCCCGTGCACGCCGGCGGCCTGCGCTACCACGGCGACGCGCCGCTGCTGTGCGGCCTCGTGAAGGCGGGCGCGGTCGAGGCGCGCGCCTACCGGCAGAACGAGACGTTCGCCTCCGCGGTGCAGTTCGCCCGCACCGAGGGGATCATCCCCGCCCCCGAGCCCGCCCACGCGATCCGCGCGGTGGTCGAGGAAGCGGAGGCGGCCAGGGAGGCCGGCGAGGCGCGCACGATCCTCTTCGGGCTCTGCGGCCACGGCAACTTCGACATGGCCGCCTACGACGCCTACCTGGCCGGCCGGCTGGAGGACCCCGAGTTCTCCGAGGCCGACATGGAGGCGGCGCTGGCCCGGCTGCCCGAGGCGCCCGCGATCGCCTGACGCGGGCGCCGCGGCGCCCGGCGACGACGGGCGTCAGCTCAGGTGCCCGATGTCGTTCCAGGTCGTCAGCGTGCGGTGGCTGCGCTCGAAGCCGAGCACGCACAGCGCGGCGGTCGCCAGCCGCAGACTCGCCCCGCCCGCGCCGGGCAGCCCGATCCAGCGCGCGCCGAACACGCGCAGGTAGTGGCCGTGGGCGAACAGGGCGACGTCGCCGTCGGCGGCGAGGGCGCGCCGGATCACCCGGTCGGCGCGGGCGCCGACCTCGTCCGCGGTCTCGCCGCCCGGGCAGCCGTCGCGCCACAGGTCCCACCAGGGTCGCATCGCGCGGATGTCCTTGGTGCTGACGCCCTCGAACTCGCCGTACTCGAACTCGCGCAGGTCGTCGTCGATCACCGCCCGGTCGGCGAGGCCCGCCAGCTCGCAGGTCTCGCGGGCGCGGCGCAGCGGGCTCGTCAGCACGAGCGCGAAGTCCCGGCCCTCGAGGCGGCGGGCGAGCGCGAGGGCCTCCTGCCGGCCGACGTCGGTCAGCGGCAGGTCGGTGTGGCTCGTGTGGAGCTTGTCGCGGCTCCATTCGGTCTCACCGTGTCGCGCGAGGACGATCTCCACGCGCGGCACGCTACCCGCTCGGCGCCCGGCGCAGCAGCCACAGGTGCGGGCCGCCGTCCGGAACGTCGGCCTGGCGGGCGACCTCGAAGCCGTGGCGGGCGAAGAACGGCAGGTTGCGCTCGCACGAGGTGTCCCCCGCGACGACGGTGCCCTCGGCGTCGGCGCGGCGCAGCACGGGCTGCATGACGGCGGCGCCGAGCCCGCGCCGGCGGTGGCCGGGATGGGTCGCGAGCGAGCCCAGGTACCAGTGCGGCTCCTCGGGGCGCAGCGACTCGACGACCGCGTTGGCGTTCTCGGCGGCGTCGAAGCGCTCGCCGTGCAGGCGCGCGACCGCGGGGCCGAGCGTCTCCAGCACGTCGTCGGGCGGCCCGCGGTGCCCCGGCGGCTGCCATACGGCGACCGCCTCGCAGCCCTCGGTCACCCACACCTCGCCGTGAGGCAGCGCGTCGGCGGACAGGAACAGCCGCGAGAGGTGGCGCAGGCGCCCATGCCGGTCGTCGGCCGCGATCGTCCACTGCGACCACGCGTCGCCGTCGAAGGCGAGCGCCAGGGTCTCGCACAGCGCGTCGAGATCGGCGTCGGTCGCGGGGCGCACGCGGGTACCCAAGCTTTCACCAATCTAGAACGGATAGCTTCGGTCCGTGCCAGGTGCCGAGGACGGACCGCTCACAAGACCGGAGAGGCAGCTCCGCTGGGTGCTGTGGGCGCACGCGGCGGTGTCGGTGCTGTTCTGCCTCTCCTACGTCGTGGGCGCGTTCACCGACGCCGAGTCCGCGCGCCTCGTGGTGAACTCCTCGGCCAAGGACGCGCTGTTCGTGATCCTCTCGGTGCTGGCCGCGTCGCACATCCGGCGCTTCGGCTGGCTGACGCTGCTGATCGCGCTCGCCTACGTCGTGCTCGTCGCGACGGAGGTGCTGATGCTGATCCGCGGTGACAACGCGTCGTTCACCTGGCTCGGGGCCGAGGTCCCCGGGACGAGCTTCCTGATCGGCTGGCTGGCCATCGACGTGGCGCTGATCGTGCTGCTGGTGTGGATGTACCACCGGGCGCAGGTCGCGCGCTACGAGCTCGGGTACCTCAGCCCGTACGGCTACGTCACGCTCGAGGCGCTCGCGGAGGTGCTGATCAAGGGCGAGGCGGAGCAGGTGCCGGCCGCCGAGGTCGCCCGCAACGTCGACCGCTACCTGAGCCGCCTGCCGGGCCGCGGGCGGGGCGGGCGCGGCGGGCGGGCTCGCATCCAGCTCGCGCTGACCGGCCTGACCTTCCTCCCGCTGCTGTTCGGGCGCGCGCCGTTCCCGGGGATCGGCCCCGAGGCGCGGCTCGACTTCCTCAAGAAGCGCTTCGTGCGCGACCTCTCCGCCCGCCGCGGCGGGCTGCTGCGGCTCGAGCCGGTCCGCGGCGCGGTGCAGGCGATGGTCCGTGTCGCCTCCCAGATGACCTACCTGGGCTACTACGGCGACGAGCGCTCGCACGCCTCCGTCGGCTACGAGCCCTTCTCACGGAGGCCGGGGAGCCCGGAGAAGCTCGCCACGGTCGACCGCGATCGCCCGGGCGTCTCGTGCCTCGACCCGGGTGCCGTCCGCCACGGCGCCGCGAGCGCCGACGTCGTGGTGATCGGGTCGGGCGCCGCGGGCAGCATCCTCGCCTACCGGCTCGCAGAGGCGGGGCGCCGCGTCCTGGTGCTCGAGCGCGGCCCGCACGTCGACCCGCGCGACTTCGTCGAGGACGAGGTGTCGATGTACCTCAAGCTCTACAACGAGGGCGCGCTGCAGGTGGCGCGGGACTTCCGCTTCCAGGTGCTGCAGGGCATGTGCGTGGGCGGCAGCACGGTGGTCAACAACGCGATCTGCTTCGACCCGCCGCGGGCCGTGCTCGAGCGCTGGGAGGCCGCCGGCCTGGACGGCGCCGAGGTCGAGCGGGCCACGCGCGAGGTCCGCCGGTGGCTGCACGTCCAGCCGGCGTCGCCCGACGTCTACAACCCGGCCGGCCCGCTGTTCGCCGAGGGCATGCGAGCGCTCGGACTCGAGGGCCGCGTGACGCCGCTCGACGTCAACATCGCGGACTGCCTCGGCTGCGGCTACTGCAACATCGGCTGCGGCTACGGGCGCAAGCTCTCGATGCTCGACGCGGTGCTGCCCGAGGGCCAGTCCCGCTTCGGCGACCGCCTGCAGGTGCTTCCCGACTTCATGGCGACCGGGATCGAGCACGACGGGCGCGGGCGTGCCGTCGGCGTGCACGGCGAGATCGGCGGCGAGCGCGTGCGGATCGGCGCCGAGACCGTGGTCGTCGCGGCGGGCGCGGTCGGCTCGAGCTGGCTGCTGCTGCGCAGCGGCGTCGGCGGGCCGAAGGCCGGGCACGACCTCTACTTCAACGCGACCTCGCCGCTCACGGCCGACTTCGACTGCGTGCTGGACGCTCACTGCAGCCTGCAGATGAGCCACGCCTACGAGCCGGAGGCGGGCGCGGGGTTCCTGATCGAGACGTGGTTCAACCCCGTCGCCACGCAGTCGCTCGCGATGCCGGGGTGGTTCGAGGACCACTACGAGAACATGCTGCGCTACCGCCACATGGTCTGCGCCGGCGTGCTGGTCGGCACCACCGCGCCCGCGAGCGTGAAGGCCCCGCGCGAGGGTCCCGAGATCGACTACACGCCGGTGTCCGCCGACCTCGAGAAGGTGGTCGACGGGCTCAAGCTCGTAGGCCGCCTCTTCCTCGGCGCCGGCGCCCGGCGCGTCATGCCCGCCACCTATGCGTGGCACGAGTTCAGCTCGGAGCGGGCGCTCGACGCGCTCGACGACTACGTCCGCGACGGCTCGGACCTGCTGCTCACGAGCGCCCACCCGCAGGGCGGCAACGCGATCGGCGCCGTGGTCGACGAGCGCTTCCGCGTGCAGGGGTTCTCCAACCTGCACGTCTGCGACGCGAGCGTCTTCCCCTCCTCGGTGACCGTGAACCCGCAGCTCACGGTGATGGCGCTCGCGCAGTACGCGGCGCCGCGGATCCTCGACGGCGCCTAGCCCCCGCCGAGGCGGGCGCGGTAGCGGCGCATCGTCCTGCCCGACATGTCGCCGTGCGTCTGGCGCTTGAGCCGTTCCACGCGCTCGCGGTGGTAGGGGCTCGAGAGCGACTCGGCATGGCCGATGACGTCGCCCGTGGCGATCCCCTCGCGGCCCTGCAGCCAGCGCGTCAGGCGCAGCGAGGCCGCGAGCTGATCCGGGCTCCCGAGCAGCGCGCCGTCCGACAGCCCGACGTGCTCGATGCCGATCGACGTGTAGTTCAGGCCCACCGTGTGGCGGCACATCAGCTTGATGGAGACGAGCTGGTAGATCGTCCCGTCGGTGTCGACGACGAAGTGCGAGCAGGTGCCCGGCCGCTCGCCGAGCTCCGGGTCCGGCGCGTTGCTCGCGAACGTGTTGAAGACGGGGCCGAACGCGCTCGTCGCCGTCATGTGCTCGACGATCACCTTCGGGTCGTCGAGGTGGTAGTCGGAGATCCCGTAGTGGCGCCGCGCGTAGGCGCGCATCTGGCGCTTGCGGACGGCCGGGAACGGGATGCTCTTGCTGACGATGCGGGGGCGGGGCGCAGCCGCCGCGGTGGCGGTGGCCGCGCGGCTCGCGTCGCCCGCGAGGCCGAGGACGGCGCGCGCGTGGCGGCGGGCGCCGGCGGCGCCCAGCGGCCCGCCGGGCAGCTCGACCACGAACGCGCTCGTCCCGGGGTGGGCGTGGTTCTGCCAGCTCGTCGCCGTGCCGCGCAGGTCGCCGAGGCTGCGGGCGGGCAGCCCGACCCGGCGGGCATAGGCGCGCACCACCGCGCGGTCGGCACCCGGCGAGTAGTTGACGAGCCGGAGCGCCTGGTGGAACCAGACCGTGCGCTGGGGGCGGATCCGTTGTACGAGCCGCTGCACCGCCCTGGTCTCCGGCTCGGACGCCGCGCGCCGGCCCGGGAAGTAGGTGTCGAACGGCTGCCCGCCGCCCCGCCACCGGCGCGGGAAGTTGCGGTTGAGGTCGACCCCGCGCGCGTTCTGCCGCGTGCGGCGCGCCGCCCCGTCGGGGTTCGCGGTGCGGACGAGCCACAGCTGCACGCCCTCCGGCGGCGTGGATCGCCGCAACGTCCGGATCACGCGATGGCCGGCCGGCTCGTCGCCGTGGATCGAGCCGACCACGAGGATCCGGATGGGCGCGTTCGCCGCCCCGATCCGCGTCGCCGTGATCGCGCGGCCATCGGCGGAGCGTCCGACGCTCTCGGCGGCGTGGGCGGCCGGGGCGACGGTTGCGGCGGCGGCGAGCACGGCGAGGAGGCCGGCGAGGCTCGGTCGGGTCATCGCCGGAAGTTTGCGCAAGTTCTCCGGACGGCGCGCGTTGGAGCAGGTGGTCCGAGCCTTCGGGCAGGGGAAGCGCGGCCCGGCCGGCGAGCGGAAGCGCCGGCCGGGCCGCGCGGCGCATGCGCCGGCCGGCGCCGCGCCCCCGTGCCGTCAAGCGACGCCGAATCGACGTCTCGGTGGGCTCGCCACGTCGTGAGAGGTGCTGGCCCGCGCGGTTCAGGTGAGTCGATGTGTGAGCTCGGAACTGGTCACCGGTAGATGGTTACGAGCCGGGACTCACATAGTGAATCGCAGTCGCGCTAGGCGCTGATGCGCGTGCCCAGCGCCACCAGCGCCGTGACGAGCAACACAGCCAGGACCGCGCGCTCGTAGCGCTCGCCTTCCAGCAGCGCGAAGACCCGGCGGCCGGCGAGCTGGCCCGCGACGGTGGCGGCGATCAGCAGCGGCATCTCCTCCGGCAGGCGGAAGGTGCCGGTCGCGAGCAGGACGCTGCCGGTGAGCAGGCCGCCCGCCAGCCACACGACCGTGAGCGTGTCGCGCATGCGCTCCGCCGGAAGGCGGCGGGCGAGGAGGTGGAAGACGATCGGCGGGCCGCCGACGCCGGTGGAGGTGCTCAGCACCCCGGAGGTCACGCCGGTCGCCGCCGCGCGGGCGGACGACCACTGCCGGATCCGGACCGGGGCGCGCAGCCGCAGGAGGACGGCGGCGATCACGGAGGCGAGCACGAGCACCGCCAGGCCGCGCTCGGGTACCAGCCGCAGGACCAGCACGCCGACGAGCAGGCCGGGGAGGCTCCACGCCACGAGCGCGACGGCCTCCCGCCGGTCGATGTGCGGGCGGCGGCGCTCGCCGGCCAGCGTGAGCAGGGTCACGACCAGGGCGAGGAGGACCATCGTGCTGACCGTGGTGCGCGGGCCGAGGACCGCGACGAGCAGCGGCGCCGCGGCGAGCGCGAAGCCGAAGCCGGTGGCGGACTGCAGCATCGCGCCGAGCAGGACGGCGAGCGCGGCGATCACCGCGGACGGCGCTCCTCCTCTAGCGTGCCCCTGATGGAGGCGATCGTAGTGGGCGCGGGCAGCTTCGGGGCCTCGCTGGCGTGGTGGCTCGCGCGCGCCGGCCACGAGGTGACGATCGTCGACCAGTTCGCGCCCGGCGACCCGCGCGCGACGTCCGGCGGCGAGTCGCGCCTGATCCGCTGCGGACACGGCGAGGACGTGGACTACACCGCGTCCGCGCGCCGGGCGTGGTCGCTGTGGGCGGAGCTCGAGGCGGAGTCCGGCGCGGAGCTCGTCGTGCGTTGCGGCCTCGTGTGGTTCGCGCACGGCGAGGACGGCTGGGAGTCCGCCTCGTACCGCACGCTGGGCGCGCTCGGCATCCCCGTCGAGTGGCTCTCCGCCGAGGACACCGCCCGCCTGTACCCCAGCTTCGCCGGAGACGACCTGACCGGCGCGCTGCTCGAGCCCGAGGCGGGCGTCGTGCGCGCCGCCCTCGCGGTGCAGACGCTGGTGGAGCGGGCGGGTGCGCACGGGGCGCGCCTGGAACGCGCCGTCGCGCGGCCGGCCGGGCGCGCGGTGGCGCTGGACGACGGCCGGCGGCTCGAGGCCGACGTCGTCGTCTGGGCGTGCGGCGCGTGGCTCGGCGGGCTGTTCCCGGCCCTCGTGAAGCTCGCCACCACGCGGCAGGACCTGTACTTCTTCGGGGGCGGTCCGTCGTGGGAGATCGGGCGGGTCCCCGCATGGGTCGACTACGACGCCGCGATGTACGGCACCGGCGACCTCGACGGCCTCGGGGCGAAGGCCGCGACCGACGCGGAGGGGCCGCCGCTCGCCGCCGACGCGGCGCTGCCCGCCGCCGACCCCGCCAACGAACGGCGCACCCGCGACTACCTCGCGCGGCGCTTTCCCGCGCTCGCGTCCGCTCCGCTGGTCGGGAGCAAGACCTGCCGCTACGAGCTCTCGCCGGACTCGCACTTCATCGCCGCCGAGCACCCCGAGCATCCCGGCGTGTGGCTGATGGGCGGCGGCTCCGGGCACGGCTTCAAGCACGGGCCGGCGCTGGGCGAGCAGGTCGCGGCGGCGCTGGACGGGGCCGAGCTGCCCGAGCGCTTCGCCCTCCGCGAGCGCGTCCCCGGCCGGTCGCTGCGGACCGCCGGGTCGAACCCCGGGCGCGCGATCTAACCTGCCGCGCAATGCCCGCGCTGATCTTCGACCTCGACGGCACGCTGGTGGACACCGTCTACGCGCATGTGTTCGCGTGGCAGCGCGCGCTCGACGAGCACGGGATGAAGATCGACGGCTGGCGGATCCATCGCCGGATCGGGATGAGCGGCGGGCTGTTCACCCGTGCCGTCGGCCGCGAGATCGGCCGCCCGCTCACCGACGACCGAGGTCAAGGACCTGCAGGACCGCCACGGCGAGCTGTTCCGCGAGATGCTCCCGGAGCGCAACCCGCTGCCGGGCGCCGTCGCGCTGCTGCGGGAGCTGCGCGAGCGCGGGACCGTCCACGGCATCGCCACCTCCGGGCGGCGCCCGGAGATCGACGGCTCGCTGGCCGTGCTGGAGGTCCCGGAGGGCACCGTGGTCGTGGAGCGCGGCGACGTCCCCCGCGCGAAGCCGGAGCCCGACCTCTTCCTCGAGTGCGCCCGCCGCCTCGGAGCCGACGCCGACGACTGCTACGTGGTGGGCGACGCGGTGTGGGACCTCCTCGCCGCCCGGCGCGCACGCATGCTCAGCATCGGCCTGCTGTCGGGCGGCTACGGCACCGACGAGCTCACCCGCGCGGGCGCGTTCCGCGTCTATGCGGACACGGCCGAGCTGCTCGAGTCGCTCGACGAGCTGGGGGTCGGGTAGTGCCGGGACTGCTGGTCGTCGGAGCCGCGCACGGCGCGGCCGAGGACGCCGTCGCCGAGGCGCTCGTCGCCGTGCTGCGCCGCGGCGGCGTCGACGCGTCTCCGGTGGCCGCAGTCAAGCTGGGCGGCGGCGCCGCGATCCACGGCTACGCCGCGGTCGCCTCGCCGCTCACGGCCGCGCGCCACGCCGGCGGCACGATCGAGCCGGCCTCGCTGGTCGCCGCGGTCCGCGCCGCGGGCGAGAACGGCGGCGCGCTGGTGGCCAGTGCCGGCGGCGGGCTGCTCGCCCCGCTCACCGCCCGCTACGCGGTGCGCGACCTGGCGCTCGAGCTGGCGCTGCCGCTCGTCATCGCGGTGCCCGCGGGCCCCGACGCCGTGAACCTCGCCAGGCTCACCCTTGCCTCGGCCCGCGGCGCCGGGCTGGCAGTGGCGGCGATCACGCTCACCGGCTGGCCGGACCCGCCCGACCGCGTCCTGCTCGACGAGCGCCGCCTGCTCGACGAGCTCGCCGGCGTGCCCGTGGTGACGCTCCCCGCCGCGCCCGGCGCGCGCGAGGACGCCGCGCGCCGGTGGCCGGCGGCCGCGTGGCTCGAGACGGCGCCGCCGGCGCCCCCGCCCGGCGCGACGATGGGCGCCCCGGCCGCCCCGCCCGCGCCGCGGGAGGAGATCGTGCTCGAGCCCTACGAGGCATGGGAGAGCCGGCCGCTCGGGGATCCCCGCGGCACGCCGCGCCCGGAGATCATGGCCGCGATCCTCGAGATCGTCACCGTCGAGGGGCCGATGCGGGCCACCCGCGCGTACGGGCTCTACAACCGCGCCGCCGGGGGCAAGAAGCTCACGAGCATCGCCCGTGCGCCGCTGTCCTCGGCCGTCTACTGGCTCTCCCGGGACGGCCGCATCGCGCTCACGCGCGCGGAGGACATCCCGTGGCAGGACGACGACCTGGTGCGGCTGCCCGACGCGGCGGCCGTCCGCGCCCGCGAGCTCGGGCCGCGCACGCTCGAGGAGGTCCCGCTCGACGAGATCGCCGAGCTGATGCGCCGCCTGCGCGCCGCCGGGCACGCCTCCGACGAGGCCGGGCTCAAGCGCTCGGTGCTCACGACCTACGGCCTCGTCCGGCTGACCACCCGCGCCGACGAGTACCTCGGCCTCGCGTACGGCCTGCTCGAGGCGCCCGGGGCCTAAGCCGACAGCCGTCCACATCCGGGGTTGCGTCGCCGGCGCCGACCGTATTTAATGGTCACGTTAATTAACTGATCCGTTACATGCCCACCGACCAGCTCAGCCTCACCTTCGCCGCCCTCGCCGACCCGACGCGTCGCTCGATCCTCACCCGGCTCGCCGAGGGCGAGGCGACCGTCAACGAGCTGGCCGAGCCGTTCTCCGTGTCGCTGCCCGCGATCTCGCGCCACCTCAAGGTGCTGGAGCGCGCGGGGCTGATCGTCCGCAGCCGCGAGGCGCAATGGCGGCCGAGCCGGATGCAGGCCGACCCGCTCGACGACGCGGTCGAGTGGATGCAGTCGCGCAAGCGGACGTGGGAGGGCCGGATGGACCGACTCGACGCGCACCTGCGCCGGAAAGGAGAGCACGACCATGAGTGACTCGATCCCCGTGGCCCCCACCGACCAGGAGGTGCTGATCACGCGCATCTTCGAGGCGCCGCGCGAGCGGGTGTTCCGCGCCTGGACCGACCCCGACGAGGTGGCCGCATGGTTCGGTCCGGAGCACTTCGAGACGCCGCGCGACCGGGTCCGGATCGACTTGCGGGTCGGCGGCCGCTACGAGCTGACCATGGTCAGGCGCGACGGCGGCGGCGAGTTCCCGATCGGCTACGACATCGTCGAGCTCGTGGAACCGGAGCTGCTCGTCCTACGTTCCGACCCCATGCCTGAGATGGGCATGCCCGAGCCGACGATCACGCGCGTTGAGTTCCATGATCACGGCGCCAAGACGCGCATGACGCTGACCGACGGCCCCTACCCGCCCGCCGGTCGCGGGCACGCCGAGGACGGCTGGATCGCCGCCTTCGACAAGCTCGCGACTCGTGTCAGCGGCTCGTGAAGCGCTGCACCGTCCTGGCCTGCCCTCCCACAGCCGGTGCTAGGCAGGACAGCGCGGGGGTTCACCCCCCGCCGGGGCCGGCCGAGAGCTCGTCGACCAGGTCGGCGAGGCGCTGCAGGAGCCGCGCCGCGCCGTCGCGCTCGTCGGCGGTGAGGCTCGCGTAGAGCGCCTGCTGGCGCTCGGCGACCCATGCCCGCTGCGCCGTAAGCACGGCGCGGCCCGCGGGCGTGAGCGACACCGTGACCACGCGGCGGTCGGTGACCGACCGGCGGCGCCGGACCATGCCGCCGCGCTCCAGCGGGTCGAGGGTCCGCGTCGCGGTGGGCGCCGACACGCCGGCGGCGGCGGCGAGCCCGCGCACGCTGGCCTCGCCCCGCTCCCCGAGCGGCTCGAGCAGGTTGAACTGCGACAGCGTCAGCCCGCGGTCGCCCGCGCCGGTGCTCGCGCCGCGGGCCCGGCGGACCGCCCGCGCGAACTCGTTCAGCGCGTCGATGAACTCCTCGGCGCCGACCGGATCGGGCGCCGCGCCGTCGCAGGCGCCGACCCTCGTGCCGACGCGATCCCCGTCTCGCAGGCGCACGGCGCGACGTGGCGAAGCGGGAGCGGGCACGCTGGCCAGCGTAGAGCAGGCCCGCCCTTGCAAGCAAACGATTAGCTAGCTATGTTGTCCACAGGTCAGTCCCCCTGGGAGGCACGGCCAATGTTCCGGAACATCCTCGTCGGCTACGACGGCTCCCCCCACGCGGAGCGTGCCCTCGACGAGGCCATCGACCTCGCCGTCGCGAGCCGCGCTCGCCTGACGATCCTCACCTCGGTCGCGCGTCCGCAGCCCTGGGTGTTCACCGGGCTCACCGCCGGCCCCGCGATGGCGCTCACCGCCGAGCTCTCCAACGAGTCCGAGCAGATCCTCCGCCGCGCCAGGGAGCGCGTGCCCGACGAGGTCCCGCTCACCACCGTGCTCGAGCGCTGCCCGGCGGTGGCCGCGCTGCGCCGGCGCATCCGCGAGGGCGACCACGATCTCGTCGTGGTCGGGTCGCGCGGCCGCGGCCCGCTGTGCTCCGCGCTGCTGGGCAGCGTCAGCCGCGCGCTGCAGCGCCACAGCCACGTCCCGGTGCTCGTGGTGCACGGCGAGCCCGCGCTCACCGGCCGCACGACCCAGGCGCCGGCGAGCGTGCCGCGCGTGTCGTCGCCCGCGCTCAAGCCCTTCGCCGGGCCCCGGTAGACCCGCCCGGCCGGCCGTCGGCGCCTCGCGGGCCTGCCGCCGGCGCCTCGACTTGCCGGGCGCGCGGGCGTAGGGTCGTCTCTCAACGGAGGTCTCACGATCACCGGCGCGCAACTCACCTCCGGAGCGACACTCACTCGAGCCCGTACCCTGGCCTCCGCCGGGGCGCTCCGCTATGCGGCCGGCGTCCTGGCGGTCGCGGCCGGCTACTACGCCCTCGCGGTGGGCGGCAAGGCGCTGACGCTCACCGGGCCGGCCGGCGCGTTCTGGCCGGCCGCCGGCATGGCGATCGCCGTGCTCTACCTGGGCGGCCTGCGGTGGTGGCCCGGGGTCCTGCTCGGCGACCTCGCCTCGCTCCTCGGCGACGTGCTCTCGAGCGAGCTGGCGGTGCCGCCGGGGAGCGCGCTCGCCCAGGCCACCGGGGACCTGTGCGGCGTGCTGCTGGCCGTGCTCCTCCTGCGGCGGCTGGCCGGCCCGCGAGCCGCGATGGACCGCCGCCAGGATGTCGGCGCCGTGCTCGTAGCGGTCATGGCGGGCGCGGCCGTCAGCGCGGTGGTCGCTACGGTCGCGGTCCGTGCCGGAGGCCTCATCGAGGCAGCGGAGATGACCGTGTTCGCCCGCAGCTGGTGGCTCGGCGACCTCGCCGGCGGGCTGGTCGTGATCCCGCTCGCCGCGGCGTGGGCGAGGCCGCCGGCGCCCGCGTGGCGCGCGCGCCCGTGGGAGGGCGCGCTCGTGATCGCCGCCGTCGCCGGGCTGTCCGTGCTCGCCGCCTCGGCCCCCCAGCCGCTGACCTACCTCGTCTTCCCGGCGCTGATCTGGGCGGCGCTGCGCTTCGGCCCGCAGGGCGCGACGCTGTCGGTCGCCCTGGCGGTGGCGATCGCGGTCGTGGCCGCGTCGAACGAGCTGGGGCCCTTCGTCGAGCACTCGCCGAGCGACAGCGCGCTGAACCTCCAGCTCTTCATCGTCGTCGCGGCACTCACCACACTCTGCCTCGCGGCGGTGGCCTCCGAGCACGAGCTCATAGGGCGCGAGCTCGTCGCGACCCGCGCCCGCGGCGCCACCGCCCGCGAGGAGGAGCGCCGCCGGATCGAGTCCGAGCTGCACGACAGCGCGCAGAACCGGCTCGTCGGGCTCCAGATCCGCCTGCGGCTCGCCCAGGAGCGCATGGAGGCGACCGAGCCCGAGGGCGCGGCGGCGCTCGCCGGGCTGATCCAGGAGGCGGGGGGCGTCGGCGACGAGCTGCGGCGCATCTCGCACGGGCTGTCGCCGCGCAGGCTGTCCTCGCGCGGCCTCGTGGACGCGCTGAACGGCGAGTGCGCGCTCAGCGCGGTCGCGGTCCGGATCGCCGCCGCGGACGTCGGGCGCAGCATCCCCGAGGTCGAGACGGCGGTGTATCTCGGCTGCCTCGAGGCCGTGCAGAACGCGGCCAAGCACGCCGGCCCCGCCGCGACCGTGACGATCGGCCTGCAGCGCGATGAGAGCACCCTGCGCTTCCGCGTGCACGACACGGGCGACGGCTTCGACCCGCGCACGACGCCGTGGGGCACGGGCCTCGCGGGCCTGCACGACCGTATCGAGGCGGTCGGCGGGCGCGTGGCGATCGACGTCGCGCCCGGCCGGGGCACGACCGTCGCGGGCGCCGTGCCCTGGCCGCCGCGGGTGGCCTGACCGGGCTACCGAGCGGGCGCGGCCGCGGGCAGGCCCTGCGCGTACTCGGCGTCGACCTCGAAGTAGGAGTTCTCGCTCGCGTCGCCGAGCGTCGCGTCGACGTAGCCGCGGAGCGCGTCCACGTCATCGGCCTCCCACAGGCACATCACGGCGGAGCGGTCGCGCGCGGGAAGGAACTGCAGGCGGCGCACGCCCGGGGGCGCGCCGATGCCGTCGAGGAGCCGCTCGCCGCGGGCGAACGCCGCGTCGGGGTCCTTGATCCGGTGGAGCACGACGATGGAGGTCGTCACGGCTGACTCCCTTCGGTCGGTTGCGATTCGGCGACGACGGTACGGCGGGCGGCGAAGGACCGCATCGCCAGGATTCACCAATCGCGCCGGGCCTTGCCAATGGTCATCTCAGACCAGGTGGTGCTCGTAGGCGAACGCGCTCGCCGCGGTCCGCGACGACACGCCGAGCTTGGCGAAGATGTTCTGCACGTGGCGAGCGACGGTGTGCTCGCTGATCACGAGCGCTGCGGCGATCTCGCGGTTGCTCCGCCCAGCAGCGACCAGGCGGAGCACCTCGAGCTCGCGCGGGGACAGGCCCGCGGCGCGCGTTCGGCCTGCCACGAGCGGATCGAGACGCGCGAGGTCAGGCGCCGCGCCGAGGCCGGCGAACACCTCGCGGGCCGCCTCCAGCTCCAGCGCGGCCGTGTCTTCGTCGCCCAGCGCACGGCACGCGAGGCCCACCTGCACGCGGACACGCGCGGCCTCGTAGGGCGCTCCGAGCTCGTTCCACAGGCGCCAGGCGCGGCGCAGGGCGATCAGCGCCGCCTCGGGGTCGTCCTCGGCCAGTGCCGTCGCGCCGGAGGCCTGCGCCGACCAGGCGGCGAGCGCGTCGCTGCCCTGTCGTGCCGCGGTCTCGTCCAGCTCGCCGCAGGCGGCCCGCGCCTCGTCGACGTCGCCGGCGGCCAGCATGATCTCGACGCACGCGGGCAGCAGGGCCGCGCGCGCGAGACGCCCGGCGGTCTCTCCCAGTGCCCGCCGGATCGCGGCCGCGGCAGCGTCGCCGTTGCCCTCGTCAAGGCGTAGCAGGGCGAGGCCCGGCTGCGGCTCGAGCCCGTGCCGGCTCGCCTCCCGGTAGGCCTCCTCCGCCGCCCGGTGCCTCCCACGAAGGCGATGGATCTCCCCCTGCCGGTAGCTCGCGCGGCCGAGCGCCCGCTGGTTGAGCACGCCGCGGGTGAAGCGCTCGCCGACACGTCGCGCCTCCTCCAGCGCGTCGGCCCACGCACCCTGGAGGGTCAAGATCTCCGCGCGGTGGACCAGGCACAGGCCCAGGTGCGCGACCATGCCGGGCTGGCGCTCGCACCAGCGCGTCAGCGCGGCGGTCCACTCGCGGGCGCGCCGCACCTCGAAGACGTCCCGGCAGAACGCGATCGTGTTGCAGTAGACGATGCCGGCAACGATCGGCGACAGCTCGCCCACGGTCACGGCCACCATCGTCTCGTCCACCAGCCGCAGGCCGTCCTCGATGCGGCCCTGCCGGACCAGCGCGTGCGCCTCCTCCATCATCGCGAGCCCGGCCAGGTCCCGGTCGCCCACGCGCTCGCCGATCGCGGCCATCTCGGCGGCGGTGGCGTGGGCGGCCGCGAAGTCGTTCCCGAGCAGGTGCCCCAGGAGAACGGGGATCAACAGGTAGCCCCGTTCGGCGCAGTCGCGCTTCTCGCGCTCGAGGAGCCGCCCGGCGCGAGCGAACCACCCCGTCGCCGGGGCGCGCTCGCCGCGGAACATCAGGTTGTGGCCGATCCAGAAGGCGCAGCGCGCGGCCGCCGGGATCGCGCCGGCGTCGAGGTGCGCCCGGTGCGCGCGCTCCAGCCCGCGCACATACGCCTCGTCGTCGCCGAGCATGTAGGCCGACCTCGCCAGCCGCTCGAGGTCCTCGGCCGGCAGCGCCTCGATCCGGTCGGCCGTCGTGAGCGCGTCGTAAGCCTCCGGCCACGCGCGCTCCGCGTAGCGTTCGCGACCCCGCTCGAGCACGGCGGTGCGATCGGCCACCGCCGGATTATCGCCTCACCACACCGGCTTGATCGCCCGCACGTGGAGGAACAGCGGGCGCGTGCGCCAGCGGGCGGCCTCGGGGCGCTCGGCGACGTGCGCGTCGTCGGGCACCGGCTCGCGCACCGCCTCGACGGTCATGCGGGCCGCCTCCAGCGCGCCGAAGAGGTCGGCGAGCGGACGGTGCGTGTCATGGAAGGTCATCCGCAGGCCGTCGCGTTCGCGGGACTCGGCGAAGCGGGTGGCGGTGAAGTAGTCGTCGACCTCGGCGACCGAGCGGAACGGGTGGACCTCGACGATCGCGAAGCGCCCGCCGGGCTCGAGCACGCGCGCGACCTCGGCGACCACGCGCGGCATGTCGTCCATGTTGAGCAGCGACAGGCACGCGACGGCGAGATCGACCGAGCCGCCCGGGAGCGGCAGCTCGGCGGCGTCGGCGCAGATCACCTCGAGCGCGGGGTCGCTCGCGCGCGCCGCCTCGGCCAGCGCGGGCGACCCCTCGACGCCGGTGACCCGGTGGCCGCGCGCCGACAGCTCGCGTGCGAGGCGCCCCTCCCCGCAGCCGACGTCGAGCGTGCGCCGCCCCGGCGGCGGCAGCAGCTCGAGCAGCGCCGGCAGGTTGAGGCGCCAGAAGTAGTGGTCGTGGCCGGGCGAGCGCGCCCAGCGGATCCAGTCCTCGGCGCCGGCGTCCCAGTCCTCGCGCAGGCTCATCCGGGCGCCCCGCGGGCGCGCGCCGCGTCCGCGGCCCGGAGGGCGACCGGGAGCCCGCGGGCATCGGCCATCAGCACGTCACGCAGGTTACGCCCGCGCAGCGCGGCGGCCGGGTGGTAGAGCGGGTACAGCGCGAGGCCGCCGGTTGCGAGGAGCCGGCCGTGGGCCGCGCTGATCTTCGCGTCCGGCGCGAAGTGCGCGAGCGCGTGGCGGCCGAGCGGGACGACCAGCCGCGGGCGGACCAGCGCGAGCTGGGCCTCGAGCCACGGCAGCGAGTGCTCGACCTCGGCGCGGCGCGGGTCGCGGTTGCCCGGCGGACGCGCCTTGAGGACGTTGGTGATGAACACCTCCTCGCGGGCGAGGCCCGCCTCGACGAGCGCGAGGTCGAGCAGCTCGCCGGCGCGACCCACGAACGGCCGGCCCTGCCGGTCCTCGTTGGCGCCCGGGGCCTCGCCGACGAGCATGACGTCCGCGTCGGGATCACCCTCCCCCGGCACGAAGCACGTGCACGTCTCGCACGGCTCGAACCCGCAGGGCAGGTGGGCGCGGATCGCGTCGGCGACCTCGTCGAGCGTGGCGTAGCGAGCCGCGTCCACGAACGATCGACGTACCCGGATGGAATGCGGTGGACGCCACCCGCGTCTGCCCCTCGCGGATTCCGGTAAACAATCTCCCATGCGCCTGCCACTGCTCACACTTCTCGCACTCGCCGTCGCCGCCGTCACCGCGACGGCCGCGCCCGCCAAGACCGACCCCGCCACGATCCCGCTGCCGAAGGGCTTCGCGCCGGAGGGCATCGCCTCCGGCGAGGGCAACCGGCTGTGGGTCGGCTCGCTGAACAACGGCGCCGTGTGGGCGGGCAACGCCCGCACCGGCGAGGGCAAGGTGCGCGTGCGCGGGCAGAAGGGACGCTCCGCCGCCGGGCTGAAGGCCGACGACCGCGGCCGCCTGTTCGTCGCGGGCGCGCTGACCGGCAAGGGCTACGTCTACAACGGCAAGAACGGCAAGGACGTCGCCACCTACACCTTCACCGCGCCCAACACCGGGTTCATCAACGACGTCACGATCACGAAGCGCGCCGCCTACTTCACCGACTCGCTGAGCCCGCGCGTCTACGTGGTCCCGATCGACGCGGACGGGAAGCTCGGCAAGTCGACGGCGATCCCGCTGACCGGCGCGCTCGTCTACAAGCGCGGCTTCAACGTCAACGGCATCGAGGCGTCGCCGGACGGCCGGACGCTCGTCCTCATCCAGACCAACACCGGCAAGCTGTTCACGGCCGACGCGCAGACGGGCGTCACGCGCGAGATCGACCTCGGCGGCGCGACGCTCGTCAACGGCGACGGGATCCTGCTCAAGGGCTCCACGCTCTACGTCGCGCTCAACCGCTCGAACCGCATCGGCGTGGTCAAGCTCGCCCAGAACCTGCAGAGCGGGCGCGTCACCGAGCCCCTCACCGACCGCGACTTCGACGTGCCGACCACGCTCGCGTCGATCGGCGACCAGCTCTTCGCCGTCAACGCGCGCTTCACGACGCCGCCCACGAAGAACACGAAGTACGACGTCGTGCGGGTGGACGGCCGCTGAGCGGCTACTCGACGAGCCGCCGCTCGGCGGCCCAGCGGCTCAGCTCGTGCCGGTTGGAGAGCTGCAGCTTGCGCAGCACGGCCGAGACGTGCGCCTCGACCGTCTTGGTCGAGATGTGCAGGCGCGCGGCGATCTCCTTGTAGAGATAGCCGCGCGCGATGTGGCGCAGGACCTCCTTCTCACGCGTGGTGAGGAGGTCGAGCTCCGGGTCGATCTCGGCCGGCACCGCGGCCGCCGCGCCGGCGAACGCGTCGAGCACGAAGCCGGCCAGGCGGGGTGAGAACACCGCGTCGCCGCTCGCGACACGGCGGACCGCGTCGGCCAGCTCGGCTCCCGAGATGGTCTTGGTGACGTAGCCGCGTGCGCCCGCGCGGATGATCGCGATCACGTCCTCGGCGGCGTCGCTGACCGACAGCGCGAGGAAGCGCTGGCCCGGGTTCGTCCGCGTGACCGCGCGGATCACCTCGGCGCCGCCGCCCCCGGGCATCTGGACGTCGAGCAGGACGACATCGGGCCGCACGCGCAGGATGAGCGGGACGGCCTGCTCGACGCCGGGCGCGTCGCCGAGCACGTCCACGAGGCCGTCGAGCTCGGCCTTGACGCCCGCGCGGAAGAGCGCGTGGTCGTCGACGATCACGACGCTCGGCAGGCTCATGCGCGCTCCATCGTGAGCTCGACCTCGGTGCCGGCGCCGGGCGCGGTGTGCACCTCGGCGCGGCCGCCGTGGCGCTCCATGCGCCCGACGATCGACTCGCGCACGCCGCGCCGGTCGGGCGGCACGGCGGCGGGATCGAAGCCCGGTCCGCGGTCGCGGACGAACACCTGCAGGTGGCCGTCGTCGGCCTCGGCGAACACCGACACCGGACCGCCGCCGGCGAACTTCGCCGCGTTGACGACCGCCTCGCGCGTGGCGGCCACGAGCGCCTCGCCGCGCGGGTCGAGCGGCGCGTCGCCGACCGCGACGACATCGACCTGGACGCCGTGGGTCTCCTCAACCTCGGCGGCCGCCTGCTCGAGCGCCACGGCGAGCGTCTTGGGCGTCGAGGTCACCGGGCCGCCGCGATTGAGCCACGCGCGCAGCTCGCGCTCCTGGCGGCGGACGAGGGCGGCGACCTCGCGCGGGTCGTCGGCGCGGCGCTGCACGAGCGCGAGCGTCTGCAACACGGAGTCGTGGAGGTGGGCGGCGAGCTCGGCGCGCTCCTGGGAGCGGATGCGCTCGGCGCGCTCCGCGGACAGCCCGCGCACCAGGCGCAGCCACCACGGCGCGAGGATGACGGTCAGCGCGACGAGCACCACCACGACGGCGAGCACGACGTCGCGCGCCGCGACGAGCGCGCCGTTGAGATAGAGGAAGGCGATCCCGCCGACCACGACGAGCGCGATGCCCAGCCACGAGCGGCCGACGGCCTCGGTGCGCAGGCGACCGAGGAGCTCGCCGGTGCGGGCGAGGAGCGGCTCCTCCGCCGCCGGGGCCGCCGCGACCGCCGGAGCGGCCGCCGCGCGCGGCTGCGCCGGGACGGGAGGCGCGGGCGGCACCTCGGAGCGCGAGCCGGCCTGGCGCCAGATCAGCGCGGCGCCGGCGGCCACGAGCAGCACCGGCCACACGAACGCGTCGCTGAACCAGATCCCCCACTGGCGGAGGAGCAGCAGCACCGACAGCGCGAGCATCACGATCCCGCCGGCGACGAGCCACGTGTCGCGCCGGCCCGCGAGCCGCGTCACCGGCGTGCTGTCCTCGCCCTCGGCGGGGATCGCGACCCACGCCAGCAGGTAGACGGCGATGCCGGAGCCCCCGGCGGCCGCCGCGACCACGAACAGGACCCGGAGGATGATCGGGTCGATGCCGAGGCGCCGCCCCAGGCCCGCGCACACCCCGCCCACGACACCGTGAGCGGGGTCGCGGCGCAGAGGCGGGGCGGGCGGGACGGACGGAGCGGCGGGTTGCCCGGGCGCGACGGTCACGACGGCCATGTTCGCAGCGTGGCCGGCCTCAATCGCGGCCGCGCTGGTTGAGCCCCAGCGCGAGCAGCGTGGCGCCGATCACCGCGAACACGGCCGGCCACAGGTAGTCGAAGCGCAGGTCGATCACATCGACGCGGTCGAGCAGCAGCACGACCCCGAAGACGGCGATCACCATCCCGGAGATCAGCGAGGCGGGATCGAGGTCGCGGCGGGCCATCATGTGGTGCGCTCGCATGCGGCGTTCTCGTCGGCGGTCACGCGGTCGACGCGGTCCCAGCGCTCCCAGTCGTCGGCGTGGCGGCTGTCGAGGCTGGGCTCGCCGGGCCGCAGGACCTCGACGGCGCCGATGGCCATGTCGGCGTCGATGACGAGCCGCGGGTTGCCACCGATGGAGGCGGGCAGCTCGCGGTAGTCGACGTCGAAGCCGCCGTCCGCGCGGCCGGGGACCTCGGCGTAGCCCATGCGCACGTCGACGTTCGAGGCGACGCAGACGTCGCGGGGCACGATCACCTCGACGTGGCCCGCGCCCATGCTGACGCGCAGCGGCGTGTCGCCCTCGGGCAGGCGCAGCTTCGTGAGGTCGAGCCGCATCTCACCGGCGCCCAGACGATAGTCCGGCTGGAGCGCGGCGAGCGTCGCCGGCCGGTAGTCGCGCTCGCCGGTGCCGCCGTCGAGCGACAGATCCGCGGCGGCCACGACGCCCAGCGGGACGGCGAGCACCAGGGCGGGGAGGATCATCCAGCGCGCGCCGCCGAAGAAGCCGGCCGCGGCCAGCGCCACGCCGGCCACGATCACGCCGACCGCGATCAGGGTCCCACCCCCCACCGCTGCACCAAGGGCGACGGCGACCGCTCCCGCCGCGGCGAGGGCGATGACGAGGAGGACGAGGCCGATGCGGGCGAGGACGCGCGTGAAGTCGTCGCCCTGCCCTCCGCGCGCGGCGCGGACGAGCAGGACGACGATGACGACCAGGACGGCGAGGGGCACAAGCCCCGGCCCGGCCCAGAAGAGGCCAGGGCCCAGAAACGACAACGCGGCGATCACGAGCACCGCGCCACCGACGATGCGCAGGGCGCGCTGGCCGGTGCTCCGGTCGGCGTCGGGGTCGTCGCTGGGGACGAACAGCAGCATCGCGACGTAGGCGAGCACGCCCGCGCCGCCCGCGAAGGTCAGCACGACGAACGCGATCCGGAAGATGATCGGGTCGATGCCGAAGTAGCGGCCCAGGCCGCCCGCGACGCCGCCGAGCATCCGGTCGGAGGCCGAGCGGGTCAGGCGGCGGGGCGTCCCGGGGCCGGGCGGGTGGGCCCGATCACCGGCGCCGCCGCCGCCCGGCGGCTGCTGGGGGGACCCGGCCCACCCGCCCGCGCCGCCCGGCGGCACGTCGCCGGGCCCGCCGGACGGCCCGGGCTCGCCGCCACCGGCGTCGGCCTCCGCGCCGGGCGCGGGCCACTCCGTGCGCCCGGCGCCGGGCGCGGGGCGCTCCGGCTCGCCACCGAGCGGGTCGCCCGGGCTCAGGGGCTCGGTGGGACCCGTCGGCTGGTCCGGCGCCCCGCTCGGCTCCGCGGCGGGGGTGTCGTCCCCAAAAGGGGGCGTGGGGGCGCTGTCGCCGGGCGGCTCGGACGCGGCGTCGTCGGCCGGCGGCTCGGGCGCGGGGACGTCGCCGCCGCCGGTGGGCTGCTCGGCGGGGTCCCGCTCGTCCCGCGGCTCGTCGCCGGCGGGCTGGTCGGGGTGGTCGGGATGGGGCATCGAGGGGCTCCTGGGGAGGATCGGGGAGGGAGGTCCTTGGGTGATGGGAAGGCTGCCTCAACGCCCGCTCCCTTCCTATTGGGAATCACCCTGACCCGACCCCTACGCGGTCCCCTACCCGAGCCCGGGTGGACCCGCGGTCCGCCCCCGATAGCCGCCGCCGCCGACCCTGGACACATGGACGATGGCGAGGGCGGACTCCAGCGCCCTTCAGATTCGTTGCTGTTGTGACGATACCCCGGGCAACCTGGACGGATTGCCGAGGAGAACCGCCATGACCCAGAGCCGCACCCAGGCTTACGCTCGCGTGATCAGGACGATCACCGAGCTGGGCCCCACCAAGCTCCACACCGCGGAGCAGGAAGTCATCCGCGAGACGGCCGACACGCTGATCTTCGCCGCCACGTTCGAGGACGACCCGGCCGCGAACCTCGCCGTGGACGCCCTCGCGATGCTCGCCGGCCGCCTCGCCGAGTCGGGCCGCTGGAGCGAGGAGCGCGTCGAGCAGCTCGTCGACGACATCCTCTCCTGCGGGCCGGTCGAGCCGGTCGCCTAGCCCGTCATCGCGTAGACCACGAAACCGCCGAACAGCGCGCCCCAGGCGAGCCCGGGCGCGAGCCCGAAGCGGCCGCGCCCGACGGCCCACAGGGCGAGCGCCCCACCGGCCAGCGCCGCGCAGGCCGCCGCGAGCGCGAAGCGATCGAGGTCCCAGCTCGTGAGCACGAGGCCGAAGACCACGGGGATCGTCGCCTGGAAGGTCATCGCCCCGGTGACGTTGCCCACCGCGAGCTCGTCCTTGCCGTCGCGCATCCACACGACGCTGTTGACCTTCTCGGGCAGCTCGGTGGCGATCGGCGCGAGCACGAGGGCGAGCACGAGCGTGGAGAGCCCGAAGTCCTCGGCGATCGCCTCGACGACGTGCACGAACAGCTCGGCACCGACGATGATGGCCCCGAGCGACACCAGGAACTGCGTGACGATCGCGAGCAGGCTCGGCGGATCGTCCTTGGTCGGGTCGAACATCAGCGGCTTGAGCTCCTCCTCGCCGGCCGCGTCGCCCGAGCGCCGTACCGTGCGCGTGGCGTAGACGATGTAGCCGCATACCAGCACGACGGCGGTCGCGATCCTGACGCCGAGCGGCGCGCCGATCGCCCCCACCGCGATGCCGAGCGCGAACAGCCCGAGGAAGAAGCGCAGGTCCCGGCGCGCGGTCCTGACGTCGGCCTCCACCTCGTCGCCCTGCTCGCGCCGCGAGCGGAACGCCTTCGCGGAGATCACGACGAGGAGCATCGCGAGCGTGCCGAGCAGCAGCGGCGCGCCGATGATGGCGCCGATGGCGATCGGCTCGGCCTGCTCGCCGCCGTTGATCAGCGCCACGATGGGGATCGTGGACTCCGGCAGCGCGGTGCCCACCGCGGCGAGCAGCGCCCCGACCGCCCCCTCCCCCAGGTTCAGGCGGTGGCCGAGCCACTCGACCGCGTTCGTGAAGCCGATCGCGCCGAGCACGATCAGGATGAAGCTCGCCGCGAGCTCGAGGACGGTCATGACCCCGGCCCTACCCGACGAGAGCGCCCCGCAGTGGAAACCGTCGCACGTGAGCGTTCGCAGGGGTAAGGTCAATTGGCGACAGTGGCCGACTTCGACAGCCTTCCCGCCGTCGCCCTCGCCGGGGGCCCTCGTCGCCGCGGCGTCGCGCGCCTCCTCGAGATCGATCGTGGTCTGGGCCGCCTGCTGCCGGAGGAGCAGCGCGCGGCGGCCACGCGCGACCTCTTGGTGCGCGTGGCGGCGCTCCCTGGCGGCCGCTGGGACGCCCGTGGCCTCGACGGCACCGCGCCCGATCACCTCGGCCTGCTGATCGTCGAGGGCGTCCTCGCGCGCGAGCTCAAGCTCGTCGGCCACCCGACCGTCGAGCTCATCGGCCCCGGCGACGTGATCCGGCCGTGGGTGCTCGACGTCGACGAGCCGCTGCTCGGCTTCGAGATCACGTGGACGGCCATCGTGCCGGGACGGCTGGCGCTGCTCGACCGCGAGGTCACGAACGAGATGGGCCGTTGGCCGCAGGTGATGGCGATGATCGCCGACCGGCTCGTGAGCCGGACGCGCCGGCTGGCCGCCACGCAGGCGATCGCGCAGGTCGTCGGCATCGAGCGCCGCGTGCTGTGCCTGCTGTGGCATCTCGCCGACCACTGGGGACGCGTCACGCCCGCCGGCGTCGTGGTCCCGCTGCCGATCACCCACAGCCTGCTGGGGGAGCTGATCGGCGCGCGCCGGCCCACCGTGAGCGCCGCGGTGCGCGAGCTGAGCGACCGCGGGGAGCTGCAGCGCCGCCCCGATCGCACGTGGCTGCTGACGGGGCGGCCCGAGGACGCCACCAGCTACGTGCCGGCCGGCCGCCGGCGCGGCGCCGGCGCCGCATCCGGCCGGTTTGCCCGCGTGCCGGGCGGGTAGCGGACGGGCCATGGACGTCCTGGTCGCCGGTGGGCACGGGAAGATCGCGCTGCGCTTCGAGCGCCTCGCGGCCGAGCGCGGGCATCGCGTCCGGGGAGTCATCCGCAATCCCGACCACGTCGCCGACGTCGAGGCGTCGGGCGCCGAGGCGGTGGTCTGCGATATGGAGCGCGAGGACATCCGCCCGCACGTCGCGGGGGCCGACGCGGTCGTGTTCGCGGCCGGAGCGGGCCCCGGCAGCGGTCCGGCGCGCAAGCAGACGGTCGACGAGGGCGCGGCGGTCGCACTGATGCAGGCGGCCGCCGAGCACGGCGTCAGGCGCTACCTGATGATCAGCTCGATGCGCGCCGACGACCCCGGCTCCGGTCCGGAGGCCATGCGGCCCTACCTGGAGGCGAAGGGCAACGCCGACGCCGCGCTACGTGACTCGGGGCTCGACTGGACGATCGTGCGCCCGGGCGCGCTCACCGACGATCCCGGCACGGGCCGCGTCGCCGCCGCCCCGTCGCTCGGGCGCTTCGGCGAGATCCCACGCGACGATGTCGCGGCCGTGCTCGTCGAGGTGCTGGAGACGCCCGCGACCGCCGGCGTCACCTTCGAACTGCTCGAGGGTGAGACGCCGGTGGCCGAGGCGGTCCGGGCGCTGGCCGGCTAGCAGCCGGCGGGGTTCGCCGCCTTCTTGAAGTTCGGTCCCGTCTTCCGCGGCAGCAGGTACACGACGTAGTAGTCCGCGCCCGCCGGGCCGGCGGTGAAGCGGTGCGCCTTGCCGCCCTGGATCGCGATGCCCTGGTTGGAGGCGAGCGTCTTGCGCTGGCAGCGGCCGCCCTGCGACTGCTCGAAGCGCACCTGGCCCTTCTGGACGACGTAGAACACCGGTCCCGGCGTGGTCTGGGACGCGACGGACCCGTTCGCCGCGAGCCGGCCGTGCTCGATGAACACGTCGGTCTTGCCGCTCTTGAGCGCCTTCTCGATCGCCGCCGTCGGCACGTTGTTGATCTGGCTGTGCGCCGTCAGGAACCCCACGGGGACGGTCGCTGGATCGATCTGCGGATGCGACGCCACCGCCACGGCGGCACCCCCGGCGATCAGCACGACCACGATGGCAGCGACAAGCCTGATCCGCATACTTCCTCCAGTCGACAGACGGTGTGGAGGCATCCTCTTCGATTCCCCCGCGCGCCGGGGGTTTTCGGCGCCAGGCGCCCTTGGCGACCCTCTCGGCCGGCGCACGGGCTTCTACGCTCTCACGACGATGCCCCCCGCCGCCCGCACCGACCTCCGCAACGTCGCGATCGTCGCGCACGTCGACCACGGCAAGACGACGCTCGTCGACGCCATGCTCTGGCAGACGGGCGCCTTCCGCGCCAACCAGGACGTCGCCGAGCGGGTGATGGACTCGATGGACCTCGAGCGCGAGAAGGGCATCACGATCCTCGCCAAGAACACGGCGGTCACCTGGAACGGCACCAAGCTCAACATCATCGACACGCCGGGGCACGCCGACTTCGGCGGCGAGGTGGAGCGCGGGCTGACGATGGTCGACGGCGTGCTGCTGCTCGTCGACGCCTCCGAGGGGCCGCTCCCGCAGACGCGCTTCGTGCTGCGCAAGGCGCTCGAGGCGCGCCTGCCGGTGATCCTCGTGGTCAACAAGATCGACCGCCCGGATGCGCGCCCCGCCGAGGTCGTCGACGAGGTCTACGAGCTCTTCCTCGACCTCGACGCCGACGAGGAGCAGATCGAGTTCCCGATCGTCTACACGAACGCGCGCGCGGGCTGGGCGTCGCTCGACCCCGAGCGGGAGGGGACCGACCTCGCGCCGCTGTTCAAGCTGCTGCTCGAGCACATCCCCGCGCCGGTGTACGACCCCGAGCACCCGCTGCAGGCGCACGTCACGAACCTCGACGCCTCGCCCTACGTGGGGCGGCTCGCGCTGTGCCGCGTGCGCCACGGGACGATCCGCCGCGGCGAGGTCATCGCCTGGTGCCGCGCGGACGGGAGCGTCGAGCCGGCGCAGGTCTCAGAGCTCTACATCACCGAGGCGCTCGACCGCGTCGCGGCCGAGGAGGCGGGCCCGGGCGAGATCATCGCGATCGCCGGGCTGCCCGAGGTGACGATCGGCGAGACGCTCGCCGATCCCGCCGATCCGCAGCCGCTGCCGGTGATCCGCGTCGACGAGCCGTCGCTGTCGGTCACCATCGGCATCAACACGTCGCCGCTGGCGGGCCGGGACGGCTCCAAGCTCACGGCGCGGCAGGTGCGCGCCCGGCTCGACACCGAGCTGGTCGGCAACGTCTCGCTGCGGGTGCTCGACACCGAGCGGCCCGACGCCTGGGAGGTCCAGGGCCGCGGCGAGCTGCAGCTCGCCGTGCTCGTGGAGCTCATGCGCCGGGAGGGCTTCGAGCTCACCGTCGGCCAGCCGCAGGTCCTCACCCGCGAGGTCGACGGCACGCTGTGCGAGCCGGTCGAGCACCTCACGGTCGACATCCCCGAGGACTTCGTCGGCGTGGTCACGCAGCTGCTCGCGCTGCGCAAGGGGCGCATGGAGCAGATGGTCAACCACGGCACCGGCTGGGTGCGCATGGAGTACCGGGTGCCGGCGCGCGCCCTGATCGGCTTCCGCACCGAGTTCATCACCGAGACGCGCGGCACCGGCCTCCTGCACCACGTCTTCGACGGCTGGGAGCCCTGGTTCGGCGAGCTGCGCACGCGCCCCACCGGCTCGCTGGTCGCCGACCGCCGCGGCGTGGCGGCCACCTTCGCGCTCTTCAACCTGCAGGAGCGCGGGACGCTGTTCGTCGGCCCCGGCGACGAGGTCTACGAGGGCATGATCGTCGGCGAGAACGCGCGCGCCGAGGACCTCGACGTCAACGCCACCAAGGAGAAGCACCTCACGAACATCCGCTCCTCGACGTCCGACGTGCTCGTGCGCCTCGTGCCGCACCGGCAGCCGGCGCTCGACCAGGCGCTCGAGTTCCTGCGCGAGGACGAATGCGTGGAGGTCACGCCCGAGATCGTGCGGCTGCGCAAGGTCGAGCTGGACCGCACCGCGCGGGTCAAGCTCGCGCGCGGCCGCGCGCGGGACCGGCTGGCGGCCGGCTGATGCGCGTCGCCACGCGCGCCGACCTCACGCTCGAGGCCGTCCGGCGGGTGGCCTGGGACGGCGAGCCCGTCGAGCTCGCGCCCGCGGCGCTCGAGGCCATGGACCGCCGCCACGCGAGCTTCCTCGCGCTCGTCGAGGCGCGGCTCGCGGAGGACCCGGGTGCGCTCATCTACGGCGTCACGACCGCCCCCGGCGACGGCGCGGCGGTCGCGCTGACCGCGGAGCGCGCCGCCCGGCGGCCCCGCGAGCTGTGGACCGCGGCGTCCTTCGGCGAGCCTCTGCCGGAGCGGGTGGCGCGCGCGATCGTGCTCGCCCGGCTCGCGAACTTCGTCGAGGGCCATGCCGCGGTGCGCGGCGAGGTCGGCGTCGCGGTGGCGGAGATGCTCGGCGGCGGGCCGTTGCCCGCCGTGCCCGCGCGGGGCAACGGGGGCGCCGGGGAGATCCTCGCGCTCGGCAACCTCTTCTACGGCCTCAGCGCCGCGATGGACCTGCACCCCAAGGAGCGGATGGCGCTCGTCAACGGCTCGCCCTGCGCGGCGGCGCTCGTGGCCGACGTCGCGCTCGCGGGCCGCGGCCGCCTGGCGCTCGCCGAGGCGCTGCTCGCGCTGGCCGCGGACGTGCTCGGAGTGCCGCTCGAGCACTACGCCGCGGAGCTCGAGGCGCTGTGGGGCGACGAGCACGAGGCCGCCGCGCTGCGCTCGCTGCGGGCGCTGCTCGCCGGATCGCAGGCCGAGCGCCAGGGCCACCAGGCGCCGGTGAGCTTCCGCATCCTGCCGCGCGTCCTGGGCGGGACGCGGCGGGCGCAGGCCGAGGCGGAGGCCGCCGCCGGCGTCTCGCTCGCCGCCGTCACCGACAACCCGGTCTACCTCCCGCCCACCGCGGACCGCCCGCTCGGCGCGATCGTGTCCACCGGCGGCTACCACGACACGCGCGCGACGACGGCGATCGACGGCCAGGCGTTCGCCTGGGCCGACCTCTGCCAGCTCGTGCAGCGCGCGAGCGACAAGCTGCTGCAGCACCCGGCGACGGCCGGCCTGCTGGCACCGGACGAGTGGACGCTCAAGCCCCTGCACATGGTGCAGGCCGGCTGGGCGGAGGAGGCGCGCTCGGTCGCCCAGCCGACGCTGCTCTCGCTCGCCGGCTTCGGGCAGAACGACGTCGCCTCCGGGAGCTTCCGCGCCTGGGACAAGGCCGCGACCATCGGCGAATGCCTGGACGCGGCGCTCGCGGGGCTCGCGGCGATGGCCTCGCAGGCGCTGCACGGCGCCGGGCGCCCGGCGCCGCCGGCGCTCGCCGGGCTGGTCGACGACGTCCGCGCGGCCTTCCCGCCGGTCGCCGGGCCGCGCCGCCTCGGCGAGGACGGCGCGGCGCTCGCGGCCGCCTTCAGCGGGAAGGTGCTCAGCGGCGCGTGGCCAGCACCTGGAAGATCGACATGAACCCGATCCGGAAGCCGTGGCGGGCGGCGCGCAGGTACAGCCGCCACACGCGCACGCGCTCCGCGCCCCCGAGCCGTACCGCCTCCTCGAGGTTCGAGTCGAAGTTCTCCGCCCAGTGGCGGAGCGTCTCCGCGTAGTCGAGGCGGAACCCCTCGACGGTGTTGGTCTCGAAGCCCGCGCGCTCGAGCGCGGTCAGCACGCGCGAGAGGTGCAGCGGGGCCGCGTCCGGGAACACGAAGCGCTCCGAGAACGCCCCCGCCTCGGGGTCGGTGTGGCGCACCCGGGCGATCCCGTGGTTGAGCAGCCGGCCGCCGGGCTCGAGCACGTTCGCGAGGTGTTGCGCGTAGGCGTCGATGTTCGTGCTGCCGACATGCTCGACCATGCCGACCGAGGCGACCGCGTCGAAGCGCTCTGAGCCGAGGTCGCGGTAGTCGGCCACGCGGATGTCGACCTTGTCGGTGAGCCCGGCCTCGGCAACGCGCTTGCGGGCGAGCTCGGCCTGTGGGGGCGAGAGCGTGATCCCGGTGACGCGGGCGCCGTGGCGGCCGGCCGCATGGATGGCGAGCGAGCCCCAGCCGCAGCCGACGTCGAGCAGGTGCTGCCCGGGCTCGAGGTCGAGCTTGGTGCACACGAGCTCGTTCTTCGTCTCCTGCGCCTCCTCGAGCGTGGTCGCCCCGCGCGAGAAGATCGCGCACGAGTAGGTCATCGACGGCCCGAGGAAGAGCCGGAAGTAGTCGTTGGAGACGTCGTAGTGGTGGCGCACCGCGCGGGCGTCGCGCTCGCGCGAGTGGCGCCGGCCGCGCGGCACGAGCTCGGCCGCCGGGCGCGCGTCGGGACGGCGCGGCCCGGTGGCGCGGGCCACCGCCCAGGCCAGCCGCGCTCGCGTGCGGCCGTCCAGGTGCGGGGGCTCCCACGAGTCCAGGAGCTCGATCACGGCGTCCATGTCGTCGACGCCGAGCGACCCCGCCACATAGGCGCGCCCCAGCCCGAGCTGGCCGGGCGCGCGCAGGGCCTGGATCAGCGCCTGCGGCGAGTGTGCGGTGAACGTCGGGCCGTTGGAGCTGGTCGATTCGACACGCGTCCCGTCCCAGAACGCGATCGTGAACGGGCGATCCGGCAGCGCTTCGGCGATCGCCTCGCGCAGCGGCTCGGTGGAGGTCAGCGGCATCCACCCGACGATATCCGGTGCGGTCGCTCCGCATCCGGACGCCCGTCTGTCGACCCGGCACGGCCGGGAGTTCCGCAAGGAGACACCAGCCCGGAACTCCCACAGCAGCACGAGCCGCTAGGCGAGTGTGCCGAGCTCGGAGGCGATATAGCCCGCCGCTGACACCGCATCGCCCGCCAGCCAGCGCGCCCCCGCGCCACGCGCGATCTCCGCGTTCGCGCCCGCGCCGCCGACCGCGACCGGGCGGCGGTCGGCGAGGCGGGCCAGGCCGGTGGCGGAGGCGTGGAGCGGCGCGGGCTGCACCGCGGAGACCACGATGAGGACGGGGTCGAGCCGGTCGGCGGCGTCCGCGATGGCGTCGACCGGGGTGTCGGCGCCGAGGTAGCAGAGGCGCCAGCCGTACTCGCGCAGCGCGAGCCCGAAGCTCAGCAGCCCGAGCTCGTGGCGCTCGCCGGGGGCGCACGCGAGGACCGCGCGGGGACCGTCCCCGCGGCCCCAGCCCCGGGCGAGGCCGCGCAGCCGGCCCGCGACGAGCGCGCTCCCGAAGTGCTCCTGGGCGACCCCGATGTCCCCCTGCTCCCAGCGCGTGCCGAGGTCGGAGAGCATCGGCAGCACGGCGTCGCGGAGGACCGTGTCGAGCGCGAAGCCGGCCAGCAGGCTGTCGATCGCGGCGCAGGCCCCGGTGTCGTCGAAGTCCTCGACGGCGGTCGTCAGGTCGCCGGTCATCCGGGCCAGCGCGCCGTTGCGCCCGCCGTTCGACGGCGTGGGGCGCGGCGTGTGCAGGTCGTCGACCGGCGCCAGCGCGAGCCGGGCGGCCGCCCCGGCCGAGAAGCCGCGCGCCCGCTGCGCGAGCATCCGGCGTACACGAGTCTCGTCAGCGACCGAGTACAGGCGCTGGCCGCCCGCGGTGCGCCGTGGTTGCAGCAGTCCGTAGCGCCGTTCCCAGGCGCGCAAGACGGCCGGTGACACCCCGACGCGGCGGCTCAGCTCGCCGATCCGGAGCTCGGCGGAGCCCATATCGGGAAACCCTATACCGCCCTGACGACCCTTGACAGGGCTTTGACAGGCTGTCTAAGTTCGCGTCCGATCTGGCGCGTTCACATTGAAGCCCGGGAGCCCCCCGCGATGACCATGCCCCAGCCGCAGCTGTCCATCGAGCGTCCCGTCGGATGCCGGCGGCCCGCAGCGGAGCTGGATCTCGCGGATCCCCAGGTCTTCAGCCAGATCTACGGCCAGCACGCGCACGGCACCTATCGGGCCGCGCTGAACGTGCTCGGCGACGACGACCGCGCCCACGACGTCGCCCAGGACGTGTTCCTGCGGCTGTGGTTCCGCCCGCAGGCGTTCGACGCGAGCCGCGGCGACCTCGGCTCCTACCTGCGCATGCGAGCGCGCTCGCGCGCGCTCGACCTGTGGCGCGAAGGGCAGGCCGCGGCGCGCGCCGAGGGCCGCCTGCGCCTCGCGACCACCGCGGCGCGGGGCGACGGGCGCCCGGAGGAGCACCCGGAGCCCGCCACCGAGCGGGCGGTCGACCGCGCGGCGCTCCTGGACGCGCTGCGGCAGCTTCCCGCCGTGCAGCGCGAGGCCGTCCTGCTCGCCTACTGGTGCGGGCTGACCGCCGACCAGATCGCCACGCTGCGCAACGTGCCGCTCGGCACGGCGAAGAGCCGCCTGCGGCTGGGGCTCGCGAAGCTCCGCCTGCAGGCCGGCCCGCTCGGCTGAGCCTCTATCTCCGGTCGGAGACGGGGTCCGCCGTCCGGCCGACGCCGGTCAAGACGCGCGGGCGACGACGGGCGCGGGCTGCGGCCGGAGACTGCGGCCATGAGCACCTCCACCCCCCGAACGACACGACGACGGCGCCGGACGGCCGCCGCGGGCGTCGCGGCATCCGCGCTCGCCGCGGTGCTGGCCCTGACCGTCCCCACCGCCGGCGCGCAGGCCCCTGAGGCGCCGCGACCCGTCGGCCCGCGGCTGCAGGCGATCCTCGACCGCGCGGTGCACGCCCCCGGGACCGGGTTCCCCGGCGTGGCGCTCTCCGTGCGCATGCCCGGGCAGCGCACCTGGGCGGGCGCCGCCGGGAAGGCGGACCTCGACCCCGCCAGGGGGATGCGCGCCGGCGACCGCTTCCGCGCGGGCAGCATCATGAAGACCTTCGTCGCCGCGGCGACGCTGCAGCTCGCCGAGGAGGGCCGGTTCGGCCTCGACGACCCGCTCACCGCTGTGCTGCCCGGCCACGTCACCGCGCGCTTCCCGGAGGCGGACCGGATCACGGTGCGGATGCTGCTCGACCACACCAGCGGGCTCGCCGAGTACGCCGACGCGCGCTTCGACCGCGAGGTCGCCGTCCACCCGCGGCGACGGTGGACGGACGGGGAGCTCCTCGACCGCGCGGCGGCGAAGCCGCGCACGGCCGCGCCCGGCGAGCGCTTCGGCTACTCCAACACCGACTACACCCTGCTCGGCCTGATCCTCGAGCATGCGACCGGCAGGCCGTGGCGGACCGTCGTCCGCGAGCGGGTCATCGAGCGGCTCCACCTCGCGCACACCTCGCTACCGCGGCCGGGCGCCGTGCCGCGCGGACGCGACATCGCGCACGGCTACCAGGTCATCGGCGGCCGGCGCCGCGACCTCACCGACGTCGACGCCTCGATGGCCGGCGCCGCGGGCGGGCACGCCCTGCTCACCACGACCGGCGACCTCTCGCGGTTCCTCCGCGCGCTGCTCGCCGGCCGGCTCTTCCAGCGGCCCGAGACGCTCGCCGCGATGCGCACCTTCGTGCCGACGCCGAACGATCACGGCCGCGTCGGCTACGGCCTCGGCCTGGAGCGCTACGTCCTGCCCGGCGGCGTCGAGATGGTGGGCCACATGGGCACGACCGCCGGCTACCGCGCCTACATGTTCCACCTGCCCGCGCAGGACATCGACCTCGCCATGGTCACCACGAGCCCCGACGACCCGATGCCGGTGCTCGAGCCGGCCCTCAAGCTCCTGGTCGCCGAGGCGTCCTGACGCGCACCTCGCGCCAGCCCTCCGGCAGCTCGACGTCGTCGCGCAGGCGCTGCCAGAGGAAGCAGACCAGGGGGTAGACCAGGGACCTACCGGGCGCGACGCGCAGAGGAGACGAGCAGGCTTGCCGGCGTCACCAACCAACGCCGTCAGGCCATGTGAAATTGAGCTCATCCTCCGCGCCACTGTCCACGCCGGAAGGCGCGGGAGCGATCGGCGGAGAGGCGAGCTTCGGTGAGCACGTCGGGGAAGCGGTGCAGGTGGTCGCGGACGACGTGCGGAGCACGGTCATGCCCGGCACCGGCGACTTCGCCGCCGAGGAGGCTCCCTACGAGATGCCGGCGGCGCTCAGCGCGTTCCTGGCCCCGTACCGCGACGGATCGGCCGCGGCACACGATCCCACGCCGCACGCTGCCGCTGCGTCGAGGCGCTGAGTCGTCCCCGGGTCGGAGACCGACATGTCTGCCACGACCGAGACGTCAGCGGGCGCCGCAGCGATCCGCCCAAGAAGGTCCTCACGTACGACGAGATGCTCGAAGCGATCTCCCTCAGCTGTTCTCCGAGGAGGTCCGAGCCGCATTCAGGTCACTGCGTCGATGACACACGACCAAGGAAGCGATCATGAGTAGTTCCGCCGAATCCACCATCGAGCTCCGTCCCTTCCATGTCGACGTTCCAGAAGAGGACCTTGCCGACCTGCGCCGACGGATCGTCGCGACGCGCTGGCCCGAACGGGAGACCGTCGCAGACGAGTCGCAGGGCGTGCCGCTCGCAACGATCCAGGAGCTCGCACGCCATTGGGCGACAGATCACGATTGGCGCAGGTGCGAGGCGGAGCTGAACGCCCTGCCGCAGTTCATGACGGAGATCGATGGGCTGGACATCCACTTCGTCCACGTTCGTTCGCAGCACGAGGACGCGCTGCCGCTGATCGTCACGCACGGATGGCCCGGGTCGATCATCGAGCAGCTGAAGATCATCGATCCACTTGTCGATCCCACGGCACACGGCGGGAGCGCGCCGGACGCTTTCGATGTGGTGATCCCGTCGATGCCCGGCTACGGATTCTCGGGCAGGCCGACGGGCACCGGTTGGGGCCCCGAGCGCATGGGCCGAGCGTGGGCCGAGCTGATGAAGCGCCTCGGCTACGCCCGCTACGTCGCCCAGGGCGGCGACTGGGGTGCGTTCGTCGTCGACCAGATGGGCCTGCAGGCGCCTCCGGGCCTCCTCGCCATCCACACGAACATGCCTGCCACCGTCCCGGCTGACGTCGACGAGGCTCTCCTGGCCGGCGACCCGCCGCCATCCGGTCTCTCAGCTGAGGAACGACGCGCCTACGAGCAGTTGGTGAGGACGTTCAAGCAGGTCGAATACGCGAAGTTCATGGCGTCGCGACCGCAGACCCTGTACGGCATCGCGGACTCCCCCGTCGGCCTCGCCGCCTGGCTCCTCGACCACAACGATGCCGACGGCCAGCCGGCCGGCGCGGTTGCCTCGGCTCTGAACCGGACCACGAGCGCCACGGGCGAACTGACGCGTGACGAGATCCTCGACAACATCACGCTCTATTGGCTGACGACCACTGGGGTCTCTGCGTCTCGTCTCTATTGGGAATACAAGGGTGGCTTCTTCAACGCCAAGGGCGTCTCGATCCCGGTCGCCGTGAGTGTCTTTCCCGGCGAGCAATATCAGGCGCCGCGGAGCTGGACGGAGCGGGCGTACCCCAACCTCGTCTACTACAACGAGGTCGACCGCGGCGGGCACTTCGCCGCCTGGGAGCAGCCGGAGCTGTTCGCCTCCGAGCTCCGCGCGGGGTTCCGGTCGCTTCGCTAGCCACGTTGCGGCCGCGACGACGCTTGCCCGACCGGCTGTCCGCCCTTCAGTGGCAGCGCAAGGCGCGTCGAGCGCCGGCGCGGCGCGGTCTGGTAGGCGAACTTCCCGGAGGCGGTCGCAACGTGGTCGGACGTGCCGGAGCCTCAGAGCGCGGTGGCCGTCGACCAGCCGCCGTCGACACGGAGGTTCGTGCCGGTGACGTAGCTCGACCGGGACGAGGCAAGGTATGCGATCGCTTCGGCGACCTCGATCGGCTCGCCGAAGCGACCCATCGGGATCGCCGCTGTCTGTTGCTCATAGATCGTCTGGACCGGGATACCGCGCTCGGCGGCCTCCGCGGCCGCGAGCTCGCTGACGCGAGCCGTTGCGATCCAGCCGGGCAGGACGTTGTTGATTCGGATGCCGCGCGGGGCCAGCTCGGTGGCCAGGTACTTCGTGAAGCCCGTCGTGGCCATGCGCGCGACGGTCGACAGCGCGGTGGCGGGAATGAGCTGATGCACACCGGGCGTCGTGATGTTGATGATGCTTCCGCCTCCGCGTTCCAACATGTGATCGGCGGCAGCCCGGCAGAGGCGGATGACGCTGAGCGTCACCAGCTCCCACGCGCGCTGCCACTCTTCGTCGCTGCGACCCGCGGCGCCCCCATACGGGGGACCGCCCATGTTGGTCACGAGCACATCAAGTCCACCGAACTCCGCGACCGTTTCCTCGACGACACGCTCGCAATCCGCGGCAGAGGTGACATCGGCCGCGATTGGGAGGATGCGCGCTCGCGTGCGCTGCGTGATCTGCCCTGCGGCCGCCGCGAGCGCGTCCACGTCGCGGCCGAAGATCGCCACGGCCGCGCCTTCGGTCGCCAACACCTCCGCCGCGGCGCGGCCGAGCCCCCGGCTGCCCCCACCGACGAGCGCCACCTTGTCTGCCAACCCCAGCTCCATCCTCAGCCCCAACCGTAACGCTGGCGGGCGGACGTCGGCGACTCGTGTGACGAATCGAGGCGGCGACCTCGGCTCCGATCCAGCCCGGCGCCGGGAGCGCTGACCAGCGCCTCACGACACGCGGCAGCAGTCCCGCGACTTCTGGAAGCGCCCCTTATGGACGAATCGCGCGCCAGTCGGCGGGGAGCTCGACCTCGTCGCGCAGGCGCTGCCAGAAGTACCACTGATGCCCCTCGGGGTCGGTGGCTCCGTAGACACGCGCGCCGTAGGGCTGGTCGGCCGGCGCGGGCGCCTCGACGCCCGCGCCGGTCGCGCGCGCGTGGTGGGCGTCGACGTCGTCCACGTAGACGACGAGCGCGGAGCCGGCCGGCCCCCCGCCGCCGCGCTCGCGCCAGTAGCCGGGGCCGGCGCCGTTGAGCATGATCGTCGTCTCGCCGGCGGCCATCTCGGCCTCGCGGACGACGCCGTCGGCGTCGACGTAGCGGACCAGCTCCTCGAACCCGAACGCGCGGGCGAGCCAGTCGAGCGCCGCCGCGGCGTCCTCGTAGTAGAGGTACGGGCTGACGGACATTGTGTACGAGTATACAAACGTGGTCAGCCGCGCGCGAGGAGCCCGTCGAGCAGCGCCGCGAGCCCAGCGTCGTAGCCGTCGCGGTCGCGCTCGGCGGCCAGGTCCCCGGCCAGCGCCGCGAGATGCGGCAGGCGTCCGGGGTCGACCGCGGCCATCGCCGCCTCGAGCTGGGGCGGCCGCCGGGCGCCGGCCGCCCCGGCGTGGCGGACCGTGAGCACACCGACCGTGTAGCGCCACGCGGCGTGGTAGGCGGCGGCCGCCCCGCGCGCGTCGAGGCCGGCCTCGAGGAAGGCGCCGAGGATGTCGTCCACCACGCCGAGCACGGACGGCGCGACGACGTCGCCGCGCGCCAGGACCCCGACGACCCACGGGTGGGCGTCGAGGCCGTCGTAGAGCGAGCGGAACAGCGCGCGGAGGCGCTCGCGGGGCTCCGCCGGGAGCGCCGGCCGCGGCACGTCGGAGGCGAGCCGGTCGAGCAGCAGCACGAGCAGCTCGTCCTTGTCGCGGATGTGCCGGTAGAGCGCCATCGGCGAGCTCGAGAGCTCGTCCGCGACGCGGCGCATCGTCAGCGCCTCGATCCCCTCCCGGCCGACGATCGCCTCCGCGGCGTCGACCACGGCCTCCCGCGAGAGCCGCGGCGGGCGGCCGGTGCGGGGCGGCGGGGCATCCACCGGCCGGAGTCTGCCAGCCGGCTCAGCCCGGTTCCGCCGATGTTCCGTGGATGCCTTGGCGCCGTGGGCGAGCCAGGGTCGATCGGCCGCGCATCCATGTGGTGACCACCTGGGTCGCGGCCGATCGACTCTGGCGAAGGGCCACGGCGGCGAGGCGCCGCGGGTATCGGTGGATCCGGGCTCAGCCCTCGAGCCCGCGCCCGGTCCCGCCGAGCTTGCCCCGGACCTCCTCGAAGTAGCGGTCGGCGTTGTCCGGCGTGATGAGCCGCGCGCCGGTGTTCACCTTGCGCGGCACGCGCTCGCCGCGCAGCTTCTTGAGCGCGATCTCGACGCCGATCTTGCCCATGTCGTAGGGGTCCTGGGCGACGGTCGCGTCCATCGAGCCGCCGATGATCTGCTGCGTCGCCTCGAGCGCCCCGTCGAAGCCGACGAGCAGGATCTGGTCCTCCTTCTTGCGCGCCGCGATCGACTCGATCGCCCCGAGCGCCATCTGGTCGTTGGCGGCGAACACGGCGTCGACGTCGGGGTTCGTCTGCAGGATGTCCTCCATCGCCCCCACCGCCTGCTCGCGGTCGAAGTTGCCCGGGACCTCCTTGACGACCTTGACCTTGCTGCGGGCCTCTTTCAGCCCGGCCTTGACGCCGTCGACGCGCTCGATCCCGATCTCCGAGCCGGGGATCCCGGCGATCACCGCCAGCGTGCCGCCGTCCTTCATCTGCTCGGCGATGTACTTCCCGGCGAGCTTGGCGCCGTCGAAGTTCTCGGTCCCGACGTAGGCGGTCTTGGGCTTCCAGTCCGCGATGTCGGAGTCGACGAGCACGACCGGGATCTCCTTCGCGGCCCGCTCGAGCACCGGCTTGAGCAGGTCGGAGGAGGACGGGGCGATGGCGAGCGCGTCGACGTCCTGGGCGAGCAGGTTCTCGACGATGTCGATCTGCTCGGCGATCTCGGTGTCGGCGTTGGCCGACTGCGTGATGACCTCGGCGTCCCGCCCGTGGACCCCGGCCTCGGCGCCCTTCTTGGTGTTGACCCAGTACTCCTGGTTGAGCGACTTGGGGACGTAGGCGATCCGCACGCGGTCGTCGTCGCCCGACGACGAAAGCTGCCCGCCGCAGGCCGCCACGACCGCGGCGGCCAGCAGCAGCGCGACGAGCACCGCCCGGCGCACCACCTCAGCTCCTCGCCGCAGCCTGCTCGTCGCCGGGCCCGCCGCCGTTCTCCGCCCGGCGGTCCTCGCCGCTGCCGACGATCATCGCCACGAGGCGCTCGTGGTTCTCCTGGGTCGGCTCGGTCTCCCCCACGTAGCGGCCCTGGCGCAGCACGACCGCGCGGTCGGCCACCTCCATGACGTGCTCCATGTTGTGCGAGACCACGATCACCGACACGCCGTGCTCGGGCGCCTCCCTGATCAGCCGCAGCACGTTGCCCGCCTCGCGCGCGCCGAGCGCCGACGTCGGCTCGTCGAGGATCACGATCCGCCGGCCGAAGGCGATCGCCCGCGCGCACGCGACGGCTTGGCGCTGGCCGCCGGACATCAGCCCGATCTCGGTGTCCTTGCCGGGGATGTTCACCTGCAGGCGCTCGAGCAGCTCGTCCGTCTGCCGGCGCATCGCCCGGTCGTCGACCCAGCCGAGCGCGCCCAGCCACGACGGGCTCGTGCGCTCCCGGCCCGCGTAGAAGTTGCCGACCGCGTTCGTGTTGTCGAACAGCGCGAGGTCCTGGAAGACCGTCTCGATCCCCAGCGCGTGGGCGTGCTTGGGCGACTCGATCCGCACCGCCTCGCCGGCGAGCCGGATCTCGCCGTCGTCGTGCGCGACCACGCCCGAGAGGATCTTGATCAGCGTCGACTTGCCGGCGCCGTTGTCGCCCAGCAGCGCGAGGATCTCGCCCTCGCGCAGCTCGAGCGAGACGTCGCGCAGCGCGAACGTCGCGCCGTACTGCTTGGAGAGCCCTGCGACCTCGAGGACCGTCTCGCCCATGTCAGGAGTCCCTTGCCTGGATCGTGCGGAAGCGCTCCTCGAGGCGGCGGCGGAGCACGTCGAGCTCGACCGCCACCGCGACCACCACGCCGATGACGATCAGCTGCAGGTAGACGCTGACGTTGAGCAGGTTCAGCCCGTTGGAGATCACGCCGAAGATGAGCACGCCGACGATCGCGCCGCCGACCGTCCCGCGGCCGCCCCAGAAGCTCGCGCCGCCGATGATCACCGCCGAGATGGCGGCGAGCTCGTCGAGCTGCCCGGCGCTCGGGTAGCCGGCGTCGGTCCGCCCCGCGGTGATCAGTCCGGCGAGGCCCGCCGAGAGCCCGGAGATCACGAACACGGAGATGATCACCTTGTCGACCGGGATGCCGATGCGCCGCGCCGCCTCCTTGTCGCCGCCGACGAGGTAGACCCAGCGTCCCCACTGGATGCGCGTCGTGAAGATCCACGCCGCCGCGCCGAAGCCCGCGACGATCAGCACCGGCACCGGGATCGGGCCGAGCTCGCCGGCGCCGGCGGTCTGCACGATCGGGGGCATCCCGGGCATCGGCGCGCCGTCCGCCAGCAGCAGCGCGAGCCCCCGCGCGGCGTTCAGGGTCGCGAGCGTCGGGATGAACGCGTGCGGCATCCTGCCCTTGACCAGCATGATCCCGTTGAGCGCGCCGACCGCGACGCCGGTGAGCAGGATCACCGCCACGGTGAGGATGCCGCCGCCGAAGTCGCCCCAGCCGTAGGCGAGCGCGCCGGTCACGGTGCACAGCGCGAGCACCGAGCCGACCGACAGGTCGATGCCGCCCACGAGGATCACGAACAGCTGCCCGATCGCCAGGCACGCGAGCGGCGCGACCTGCACGAGCACGTTGGACAGGTTGTCGCCGGTGAAGAAGTACGGCGACGCCAGGGTCAGGATCACCACGAGCAGCGCGAGGATCAGGACCGGGCCCGCGCGGATCACGCGCAGCGCCAGGCTGAGCCCCTGCGCTGAGGTCCCGCCCGTGCGATCGAGCGTCCGGGTGGCCGTGGCCACGCTGATGCCTCCCCTCGTCGACGTCCCCTCGGGGCGCGGCGTACCCGAGGGCAACGACGTGTGAAACCCTTGCCCGCGGTGACCTCGGGGCGGGTGCTGGTGGTCGGGTCGGTCAACGCGGATCTCGTGGTCAGCGTGGGGCGGCTGCCCGCGCCGGGAGAGACGGTGACCGGCGGCCGGCTCGCCCGCCACGGCGGCGGCAAGAGCGCCAACCAGGCCGTGGCGGCGGCGCGACTCGGCGCCGCCGTCGAGCTCGTGGCGGCGGTGGGCGACGACGACCTCGGGGCAGAGGCGCTCGCCGAGCTCGAGCGCGAGGGCGTGGGGGTGGAGCGCGTCGCGCGGCTCGGCAGGGACGCCGACCGGCGTGGCGCTGATCGTCGTCGACGAGGCGGGCGAGAACCAGATCGCGGTCGCCTCGGGGGCCAACGCGGAGCTCGGCGGCGAGGCGGTGGAGCGGGCGCTGGCCGGGCTCGCGCCGGCGGTGGTCCTGCTCGGCCTCGAGGTGCCCGACGCCGCGGTGCGCGCGGGCGCGCTCGCCGGCGCCGCGGCCGGCGCGCGGCTCGTGCTCAACCCGGCCCCGGCGCGACCGCTGGAGGACGCGGTGCTGGACCTCGGCCCGGTCCTGACCCCGAACGCCGCCGAGGCGCTCACGCTCACCGGCGCGCCCGACCCCGAGGCCGCCGCCCGCGCCCTCACCGGGCGCACCGGTGCGCCCGTCGTCGTGACGCTCGGCGCCGAGGGCGCGCTGGTGGCCGAGCCGAGCGGGGCCGCCGAGCGGATCCCCGCCCTGGCCGTCGACGTGGTCGACACCACCGGCGCGGGAGACGCCTTCAACGGCGCGCTGGCGGCCGAGCTCGCGGCCGGCGCGCCGCTGGCCGATGCGGCGCGCCTCGCGGTGGCCGCGGCGGGGCTGAGCTGCCGGGCGCCGGGCGCCCGCGCGGGGATGCCGCGGCGCGAGGACCTGCGCGCGGCGCGCAGCCCCGACTAGGATCGCCCGGCGCCCATGCCCCCGAGACCGAACAGCGACGAGGCGGCGTTCAAGGCCTTCGAGGCCGAGGGCTGGCACGCCCGTGCCGGCGGCTACGACCGCCTGACGGGCGCGGTCACCGCGCGCGTCGGCGAGCCGCTGCTCGACGCCGTGCGGGCCGGGCCGGGCACCCGGCTGCTCGACGTGGCGACCGGCACCGGCCGGCTGGCCGCCGCGGCCGCCGACCGGGGCGCGCGCGTCACCGGCATCGATCTCGCCGAGGGCATGCTCGCCGCGGCCCGCGCCCGCCGCCCCGGCCTCGACCTGCGCCGCGCCGACGCCGAGGCGCTGCCGTTCGGAGCCGCGAGCTTCACGGCCGCGACCGCGGGCTTCGTGTTCAACCACCTGCCGCGGCCGGAGCGGGCCGCCGCAGAGCTGGCGCGCGTGCTCGCGCCGGGCGGCCTCGTGGCCGCCGCCGTGTGGGAGGTCCCCCGCCGCAACCGCCTGACGGGGATCATCGCGGACGCGATCGAGGAGGCCGGCGCGGGCGGCGGCGCGGGCGTCCCCGCCGGACCGGACCCCTACCGGTTCGCCGACGACGGCGCGTTCGCGGCCCTGTTCGCCGGCGCGGGCTTCGGCGACGTGCGCGTGCGCACGCTCACGTTCACGGTGCCGGTGGGGTCCGCCGAGGAGTACTGGGCGGACGTGCTCGACGGCAGCGTGCGCGCCGCCGCGGAGCTGGGTGCCGCGAGTGCGTCGGCCCGCCGCCGCGCTCGCGCGCGTCGTGGAGCGCGAGCTCGCCGCCCACCGCGCGGGGAAGGGCCACGAGCTCCCGGCCGTGGTCAAGCTGGCGAGCGGGCGGCGCCCGGGCGCGGAGGAGTAGTGGCGGAGCCCCCTACGCGCGTCGCGCTCGCCTGCCAGGGCGGCGGGAGCCACACGGCCTTCACGGCCGGCGTGCTCAAGCGGCTGCTGGGCGACCCGCGGCTCGCGGAGCGCGTCGAGATCGTGGGCCTCAGCGGCACCTCGGGCGGGGCGGTGTGCGCGCTGCTCGCCTGGTCGGCGCTGCGCGAGCACGCGCCGGAGCTCGCGGGCGAGCGCCTCGACGCGTACTGGGAGGACGTCGCTGCGACCACGCCCGCCGAGTGGGCGCTCAACGCGTGGGTGCTCGGGGCGGGCGCGATCCAGGACGTGGTGGCGACGCCCGCGATCAGCCCCTACGACGCGCCGTGGACCGAGGTCGCGATGGAGACGTTCAAGCGGACGCTCGAGCGCCAGGTCGACTTCGGCGCGCTCGCCCCCCGGCCCGGCGACGACGAGGACCCGCTGCTGCTGATCGGGGCGGTCGACGTCCTCTCCGGCGCGTTCAAGGCCTTCGACAGCCGCCGCGACCGCATCACCGCCGAGACGGTCCTCGCCTCGGCCGCCATCCCCACCCTGTTCCGCGCGGTGCGGGTCGGCGACGGCACCTACTGGGACGGCCTGTTCTCCCAGAACCCGCCCGTGCGCGACCTCACCGACGCGCGCCCCGACGAGATCTGGGTCATCCAGATCAACCCCACGGAGGCGGCCGCCGAGCCGCGGACCGTGATGGAGATCGCCGACCGCCGCAACGAGCTGGCGGGCAACCTCTCGCTCAACCAGGAGCTGCAGTTCATCGAGAAGATCGACCAGCTGCTCGAGACCGGCGAGCTCGACCCGGACGGCCGCTACCGGCGGATCGTCGTGCGCGTCCTCGAGCTGTCCCGGACCCGCTTCTCGCGCTCGCTGGGGACCGCCTCGAAGCTCAACCGCGACCCGGTCTTCCTGCGTGAGCTGATGGAGCACGGCGAGGCGCGCGCGGAGGAGTTCCTCGTGGCGCTCGCCTTCGAGGACGCGTGGGTGCGCCGGGACCACGAGGCGGTCACGGGGTTCTTCGCCGAGGACGCCGAGCTCGTCTCCGCCGCGCCGTTCCCCGCGCCCGGCTCCTACCGCGGCCGCGACGCCATCGGCGCCTACGTGCGCGAGCACTTCGCCGACGAGGTCGTGATGGACCTCACCCGCAAGCAGGTCGCCGGCGCGGGCGTCACGTGGAGCGTCCGCGTGCGCGGCGGAGCGCCGCCCCAGGGCCTCGCCGAGGCCGTCTTCGCCGACGGCCGGGTGCAGACGCTGCGGCTCAGCGCCGCCGGCGACTGACGCCCGGCGTCACCCGAACGGCAACGGCCCGTGCGCGAGCGCGAGTCCCAGCCACACGATCGCGAGCGAGACGACGAAGACGAGCCCCTCGATCGCGTGCGACCGGGGCCGGCGCAGGTGCCACGCGACGAGCGCGCCGACGAGGACGACCAGGGCGAGCTTCACGTGCAGCGTGCCCGAGCCCCAGCGGTCGTCATGAGAGGCGAGCGCGACGCCCGTGGCGATCAGCACGCCGAGCGCCGCCAGCGACGCCCACCCGAAGCGCCGGGCGACCGCGCGCAGTGCGGGGCGCTGGTCGCGCAGCGCGGGGACGACCGCGGCGACGAGCACGAGCTGCCCACCGACGAAGAGCGCCATGGCCAGCACGTGCAGCCAGCGGATCGCGAGCCAGCCGGCGCCGCCCATCAGGCGCGGTCGAGCCCGAGCGCCCGGGCTCGCGCACGAGCGGGAGCAGGGTCGTAGGGCGCGCGCCGCCACGTGGCGGTGCGCGCCTCGAGGTCGAGCAGCAGCCAGAACGCGCCGGCGCCGGCCTGCGTGTCGAGGCCATCCCACCAGCCGAGCCGCGGCGGCTCGGGGGCGCCGACCGCGCCCGGGTTGAGCAGCCAGCGCCCGGTGCCGACGTCGAGCGGCTCGCCCGGGCTGGTCTTCACCCGCCGGGCGCCGCGCCGCGTCTGCTGCCAGGCGGCCGGCGCGTGCGTGTGGCCGACCAGCCCGAGATCGGCTCGCTGCACGGCGAGGCAGGCGGCCGCGTTGGACGGGCCGACGTACTCGTGGACCGGGTTGCGGGGACTGCCGTGCCAGGCCTGCACCTCGTGGCGCCGCGCCGCCGGCTTGCGCGACCGCATCCACACGATGTCCGCCTCGGGCAGCCGCTCGCGCGCCAGCTCGATCGACCGCACCGCGGCGGACCCGGGCTCGCCGAACCGCGACGGGTCGGCCGAGCCCGTCGCGCCGTAGTCGTGGTTGCCCAGCAGGGCGACGCGGCAGTGCTCGCGGGTCAGCGCCACCACGTGCTCGGGATCCGGGCCGCTCCCCACCATGTCCCCGAGCGACCACAGCTCCTCCGCCCCGGCCTCCGCCGCCGCGCCGAGCACGGCGGCGAACGCCTCGGCGTGGGCGTGGGCGTCGCCGAACACCGCGACCAGCATCGCCGGATCATGCGGCTCGTGGCACGGCGGCGCAACGCGGTTCGGACCGCCGGCGTCGCCGTTCAGGCTCCAGTCCGCCACCCAGCGGCCGACGCCGACGGCCGGACGGTGAGGCGGGCGAGGCGGACGGGATTCGGAGAGCCGGCGAGCGGCGGCGTCAGGAGGCCGACTCGGCGCCGACCACCTTGCGCTCCTGGCGCTCCCGGCTCACACGCACCACGTCCCATGCCAGCCCGAGCTTCTCGAGCGTCCAGATCACGCCCGCCGACGGGTCGAGCTCCCAGCGACGCATGCCGTGGAAGGCCGAGGTCGGGAACGCGTGGTGGTTGTTGTGCCAGGACTCGCCGAAGGTCGGCAGCGCGAGCCAGAAGACGTTGCGCGACTCGTCCTTGGTGGCGAAGCGCTTGCGGCCGGCGAAGTGGCACCACGAGTTGATGCTGTAGGTCATGTGGTGCAGCACGAAGATGCGCACGAGCCCACCCCAGAGCATCGCGGTCAGCCCGGCGGCGAGCGAGCCGCCGATCAGCACGCCGAGGCCGAACGGGAAGAAGAAGCTGAGGATCACCCACGGCAGGAAGGTGCGGTCGACGAAGCTCACGACCGGGTCCTTGATCAGGTCCGGGGCGTAGCGCGTGCGCGCGCCGCGCTGGGTGTGGATGAAGAGCCACCCCATGTGCGCGTGCACGAGGCCGCGCAGCGCTCCGCGCAGCCCGACGCCGTGGTCCACGTGGGGGCTGTGCGGGTCGCCCGGCCGGTCGGAGAAGGCGTGGTGCTTGCGGTGGTCGGCCACCCACGAGATCACCGGCCCCTCGATGGCCATCGAGCCGAACGCGGCGAGGATCCCGCGCACCACCTTGTTGGTCTTGAACGCGCGGTGGGTGAGCAGGCGGTGGAAGCCCACCGTGACGCCGAACCCGGTGGCGAGGTACATGATCGCGAAGACCACGAGGTCGCTCGGGTGCAGCAGGCCCTGCCAGGTGCGCCAGCCGGCGACGCCCAGCGCCAGGAACGGCACGATCGAGATCGCCCCGGTGAGGAAGCGATCGAGCGTCTCGTGCTCCGCGGGCTGGATGTCGTCGGGCCCAGGACCGCGAGGATCCTGATCGGGACCGTCAGGCTCCGCACGGTCCGAGGTGGACCTATGGTCTTGCACTGGCGTGAGCGTGTCGTTCGTCGCCATACTCTTTCCCCGGCTAGGTCGGTAAGGTCGGAGGTTCCCGCTTGTACCCCGATCCCGTGCGACAGGTACGCTTGCCGAGCGGGCTCGCCCGGCTGGTCGTGCCTCAGCCTACCAGCCCGGTCGGGTGCTGTTACATCGGGCGTTCAGGACCCTTGCCCGCCGCTTCTGCCTGCCCGGGAACGCCGGCGCGCCATCCGGAGATCCGCCCGGGCGGCGGGTGTAGGGTCGGCTCGGCCGGCAGCAAACGGGAAGGCTGGGTCGGGATGCGAGCTCTCGCATGGCGTTCGATGGTCGCAATCCTGCTGGTGCCGGGCGCGTTCGCGCTCCCGGCCGCGGCCCGCGCCCAGGACCCGGCGCCACGGCCCACGGCCGACGTCCTCTCACCGCCCGCGCCCGTGGTGCGGACCGACGGACGGCGGCATCTCGTCTACGAGCTCGTCGTCAACAACCCGACGGCGTCGAGCGCGGAGCTCCGCGGGCTCGACGTCCTCGGCCCGGACGGCGAGAGCGTGGCGACGTTCGGGGCCGACGCGCTCGCGGGGATGCTGGTTCCCTTCGGCACCACGCTGCCCGCGGGCGGGCTCGCCATCGTGCGCCTCGACCTCGCGCTCCCGCGCGGCCGCGTGCCCGGCGAGCTCTCGCACCGGCTCGCCTTCACGCTCCCGGACGGCGCCGAGCTCACCGTGTCGGGCGCGGACACGACGGTCTCCCGCCGCGCCGCGCTGCGCGTCGGCCCGCCGCTGCGCGGCGAGCGGCTGGTGGCGATCATCGCCCACACCCCGGTGACGATCGACGGCCAGATCTCGTTCTCGCAGCGCTACGCGATCGACTTCGTGCGCCTCAACGAGGCCGGCGACGACGTCTTCACCGGCGACCCCCAGCGCAACGACAGCTATGCGATCTACGGCTCGGAGGTGATCGCCGTCGCGGACGGCACGATCGCCGTGGCGCGCGACGACCTCCCGGAGAACACCCCGCCCGCCGAGCCGCCGTTCACGTCCTACGACGTCGCGGCCGGCAACCGCGTCGTCCAGGACCTCGGCGGCGGGCGCTACGCGCTCTACGCCCACCTGCAGCCGGGCAGCCTCCGCGTGAGCGCGGGCGAGCGCGTGCGCCGGGGCCAGGTGCTCGGGCTGGTCGGCAACACCGGCATCTCCTCCGGCCCGCACCTGCACTTCCAGGTGATGGACGGCCCGGGCGGGCCCTCCGCCCTCGACGCGGACGGCCTCCCCTACGTCTTCCACCGCTTCGGCCTGGACGGCAACATCGCCGACTTCACGGCGCCCGTGATCGTGCCGGCGGCGCCGCCGCGCGAGCGCGAGGACCAGTTCCCGCTGGGCGGCGACGTCCTCGGCTTCGGCTAGTCCGCCGGCGCGACGCGTGAGCAGCGCAAGCGACACGGCGGCGGCGAGCGCGGCGGTCCAGCAGACCGGAGACGCTCCCGCGGCGTAGTGGAGCGCCGACGCGGGGACGCCCGGCGTCACGCGCGCGGCGGCGGCCCGCGGGGATCGCCGCGCGCGGGGTCTACAGCGTCGAGGCGCGGATCGGCGGAGGGCTATGGCTCATGTCATACCCCGTCCACCTGCGCTGATGGGCGATGTCGGTGCAGGGGCATCGGGATGCGCCGGCTGGTGTAGTGCGAGAGCGACCACGCGGCCAGGAACAGGCCCCCAAGGCCGGCACCGAGAAAGCCGTCGGCGAGGTCGGTGACGGTGTCGGTCTCGCCGATGAACAGGTGCTGGCTGAACCAGTTGTCGACCACCCACTCGTAGATCTCGTAGAAGCTGGCCGCCGTCACGCCCAGGCAGCCGGTGATCAGCGCGATCCCCCACAGCTCGGCCCGGCTGCCGAGGCGCTCGGACGTGTCGGGAACGACGTCGAGGCGCGCGAAGCCGATATAGAGGATCGGCGCCAGGCTCATCGGCAGCGTGATGTGGACGCAGTTGTCGTACCACCAGAAGCGCTCGAACAGGTGCAGGGCGTTGCCCCAGCCCTGGAAGAGCATCGCGGCGCAGAACACCCAGTCGATCGCGCGCGGCACGTCGATCGCCCGCACCGCGAACACCGCCAGCCCCGGCAGCAGCAGCCGCACCACCGCGTCCCAGTCGCCGAGGACGGCGAAGACCGCCGCGCCGACGGGGAAGCTCAACCGCAACACGTCGAGCGGATCGCGCAGAACCGGATGCCAGTCGCGCAGGAAGACGACCGTGAACGCCTTCTTCAGCGAGGCGATCCACGCGGGCTCATGGCGCGGCGCATCTGCGCGCTCGGTCACGATCGGGATGCTGAACCCGGATCGCCTCTTCTGCAACACCAACTCGGCGGATCGACCCATTGAGGTCAGCTGTGACTGGCCGTGCCGATACACGCCGGCCATCGCGAGCGCGAGGACCAGTTCCCGCTGGGCGGCGACGTCCTCGGCCACTAGTCCGCCGGCACGCCCGGGATGGCGCCGTTGCGGAACGCGTCGACGAAGCGCCGGTGGTCGTCGCGCGCGAGCGCGCCGTAGGCGGCCCCGAACTCCGCGAGCTCGGTCGCCAACGCCTCCTCCTCGTCGCCGACCGCGGCCGCGATCGCCTCCTCGGTCTGGAAGTCGACCAGCGCCTGGTCGGACCCGGCGTCCGACACGCAATGGATCTTCGCCGTCGCCTGCCCGAGGTAGCGCAGCAGCGGGAAGATCTCGTCGAGGTCGGTGACGGCGCCCCAGTCGATGTCGGCCTCGTAGGGCGAGAGCTCGGAGACCACCTGGCCGACGCCGCGCAGCTCGCACCACCCGAGCCACGGGTCGGCGTGGGCCTGCAGCGCCCGCTGGGAGACCGCGGTGCGGTGGCCCTGGTGGTCGAAGTAGCCGCGGATGTGCTCGTCGGGGACGACGCGGCTCGGCGCGGGCACGTTGCCCTGCTTGATGGAGAGCACGATGTCGTTCTCGAGCGCCTGCGTGCGGCCCTCGACGAGCAGGTTGTAGGCGGGCAGGCCGGCGCTGCCGATCCCGAAGCCGGCACGCCCCACCACGTCCTTGACCGCGTAGGAGAGGCTCTGCTGGCGCTTGCCGGCGGGGATCGTGTCGAGGTAGCGCTCGTAGGCCTCGCGCACCTCGGCCTCCTCGTCCTCGTCCAGCCGCCGCACCCCGGAGCCCTCGCGGAAGCGACGGTCCTCTTCGTCGATCACGGTGACCGCCTCGAGCAGGTGCAGCCGGCTCTCGAGCCGCGCCGCGGCGAGCACGGAGTGCAGCACGCCCTCGGTGTTGTGCAGCGTGAGCCGGAACTCCTCGTCCCGGTCGCCGCCCGCGAACGCGCGCACCTGCTCGGCGTAGGCGCCCGCGTAGGTCGTGATCATCCGCCGGATGGCGTCGTCGGAGAGCGCCTTGGCGAAGCCCAGCAGCGCGAGGCTCGCCGCCATCCGCCGGAGGTCCCAGCTGAACGGCCCGAGGTAGGCCTCGTCGAAGTCGTTGACGTCGAAGACGAGCACGCCCTCGGAGTCCATGTAGGTCCCGTAGTTCTCGGCGTGCAGGTCGCCCTGGATCCAGACGCGGCTCGTGCGCTCGTCCGCCCAGCGGTCCTCGAGCCCCGCGACGTCGGCGTAGAACAGGCAGGCGGCGCCGCGGTAGAACGCGAACGGGTCCGCGGCCATCTTGCGGAACTTGCGCCGGAAGGCGCGCGGGTCGGCCTCGATCAGGTCGGCGAAGGCCTCGCCGAGGACGTCGACGATCTGCTCCTGGCGCTCGCCGTCCGAGCGGGCGATGTCCGCGACGGCGGGCGCCGTCACGGCAGGACGTCCTCGCGCGTGAGGATGCGGCGCAGGATCGCGAGCGAGGAGGCGTAGGTGGAGTCCATCCCGAAGTAGGAGAGCCCGCGGGCGCCGAGCGTGCGCGCCTGCGTGTAGGGCGTGTCGGAGGCGTAGTGGATGATCCCGAAGTCGATCGGGAGCTTGGAGAAGTTGACCGCCTCACCGACCGGGTAGCGGTCGACGTCGGCGATCTCGTAGACCGCGTTGCAGTACGGGCCGGCCTCCATCTCGACCACCGTGTAGGCCTCGCGGTAGTAGAAGTCGAGGTACTGGCGGTTCTGCAGGAACGTCGACTTGACCGTGACCGCCCGCTGGTTGTCGAGGCCCGAGCCGAACACCAGGAAGGGCGCGATGTCGTCGAACGAGAACGCGTTGTCGAGCCAGTAGGTCGAGCCCGAGTGCTCGTCGTGGATGACGTCGGAGATCAGCACGTCGCCGACGTCGGCGTTCAGCGTGGCGGCCTTGCCGAGCACGTAGACGCCGCGCAGCGTGTCGTGGGCGGTCGTCAGCTCGCGCAGGATGTTGTAGGCGGCGACGCCGAGCGGATACTCGATGTTGACGATCACCCCCGGTGAGGCGGCCAGCGCCGCGGCGTCGACCGGGCCGAGGCGCGGGTCGAGGCCCGCGGGGTCGAGGCGGTCGAGGACGATCACCTGCGCCGAGACCCGCAGCGCGGTGCGGCTCGAGAGGTGCGTGACGCCGACCGCGTGCTCCTCGGCGCGGCGGCGCTCCCACTCGGGGCCGCCGTCGGGCTGCGCCTCGAAGAACAGCCGCGCGCCGTAGTAGAGGAGGTTCTCCCACGCCCCCTCGCCGTGGCCCTCGCGGAAGCGGTGCAGCTCGTCGCGAAGGTCGGTGGGGCCGTGGGCCTCCACGAAGTCGGTGACCGCGGCCTCGCGCGAGCGCGCCACGCCGGTCACGCAGTTGACCAGCGAGTGCGTGTTGGAGGAGACGAAGTACAGCGGGCGCTCCCCGAGCCCCTGCTCGGCCAGGCAGCCGGCCACCGGGCTCCACCAGCGGCGGGTGACGCGCGCGTAGCCCGCCTGGCTGCCGCCCAGCATGCGCACGCGGAGGCTGAGCCGGCGTTCGGAGACGGTCTGCAGGAAGGAGTCGAGCGTTCCGCGCCAGGCGCCGGGGAAGCGCAGCCAGTCCTCGACCGAGCCGCCGTAGAGCTCCGCGTAGGCGTCGGCGTTCGGCTCGGCGCCGTTGCCGGACGGCGGCGGAGGCGCGCCGAGCGTGCGCACGCGCAGCGAGAGCTTGTTCCACTCCACCTGGTAGGCGACGAGCGTGGGGATGAGGTCGTCGAGGTCCGAGGTGGAGGCCAGCAGCACCGCCATCGTGCCGGTGCCGCTGTCGTACCAGCGGCGGCGCCGGGCGGGGGCCTCGACCGGCGTCCACGAGTCGAGCGGGCCGAGGCCCTGGCGGTGGAAGGCCTCGGCCTCCTGGCCCATGACGATCACCGACGCCTTCCAGATGTCCTCCGGGAGGCGGCGCAGCGCGTACAGGAAGGCGCCGAGGTCGAGCTCGTCGGCGCCCGCCAGGCTGTGCAGGCTGGACGTCATCGCCGCGTGCGAGGGCTCGAGCACGCGCAGCGCCGTCTCGCCCGACGAGCGCAGCAGCGTCGAGTACGTGCGGTGGTAGAGGTCGACCTCGTCGGAGACGAGTCCCGCGGCCTGGCGCAGCGAGCCGTCGGCGAGCCGGGCGGGGACGCGCAGGCGGGGGACAGCCATCGGCTGCCACGCTAGCGCGTAGCCGGGGCCGCGGCGTCGCTCAGTCGTGATGCGGCGAGCCGTGCTCGCCGCGGATGACGACCACGGGGCGCGCGCAGTGGTCGAGCACGCGCCGCGAGGTGCTCCCGAGGAAGCGCGAGCGGATGCCCGACAGCCCGCGCGAGCCGACCACCACGGCCTGGGCGTCGTGCTCGTCGGCGAGCTGGACGATGGTGTCCGCGACGTCGAGCTCGTCGGGGACCGGGAGCGGCTCGGCGGCCGCGCCCAGCGAGCGGGCGAACTCGGCACCGTCGGCGGCCACGCTCTCCGCGTGGTTGCGCATCGCCGCGTCGACCTCCATCACGGTCTCGGCATCCGGCGGCAGCGGGCGCATGCCGAACGCGTCGGGCGTCGGCGCGGCGGTCATCGCGGCGAGACCCGGCTCCCACACGGTGACGATGAGCATGAAGCGGTGCCCGAGGAGATGGACGGCCTCGCGGACCACCTCGTGCGAGGCGGTCGAGCCGTCGTAGGCGACGATCACGGGACGCGGATCGGGCTCTGCCATCAGTGGGCGAGCCTAGCCGACGCCGGGTCCCGGCGCAGGGGTCGCCGCACCGCCCGGCAGGGATACCATGCGCCCCGAGGAGAGACGGATGGCAGCCCGCGACCCCTGGGTGGCCGTCGATGCGGCCACCGACACCGTGGAGTACGCCCGCCTGCTGGGCCGTACCCACGCGGCCCGGCTGAGCGGGAGCGAGGGCCCGCTGGCGCTGCGCCCGCTCATCGACGCCTCGTGGCAGCGGGCGTTCGCGGCCGGGGTGGACCCCGAGCACCAGCACGCGCCGGTCGTCTACGCGGCCGACGACGTCCCGGCGGTGCGCGACGACCATCCGCTGGCGGCCGTGATGCCGGCGCTGCGCCACATGCTCGGCGGCCTCGTCGCCTCCGACGCCCGCCACGTCCTCGTGGTCGGCGACGAGCAGGCGAACGTGCTGTGGATGGAGGGGCATCCGCAGGTGCGGCTGCGCGCCGGCGACATCGGCTTCGTCGAGGGCGTGCGCTGGAGCGAGTGCACGGCCGGCACCAACGCGGTCGGCACCGCGCTCGCGCTCGACCACCCGGTGCAGGTGTTCTCCGCCGAGCACCTCGTCCGCGCCCAGCACACGTGGACCTGCTCGTGCGCGCCGATCCACGATCCCGAGACCGGCGCGCCGGTCGGCTTCGTCGACGTGAGCGGCCCGATCGCCACCGCGCACCCGTACAGCCTCGCGCTCGTGACGGCCGCCGCGGAGATGGCGGAGGACGCGCTGCGCCGGCGCATGTACGAGCGTCACGAGCGCCTCCGCGAGCGCTTCCTCGCCGCCTTCCACGACGAGGACAGCGCGCTCGTCTCGGACGGCGGGCGGGTGCTGATGGCCCGTCCCGCCGGCTGGGTCGGCGGCCGCCTCGAGGTGCCGGCGGACGGCGGCGGCGTGCGGCTGCCGGACGGCGGCGAGGGCGTCGCCGAGCCGCTCCACGACACCGGCGGGGTGGTCGTGCGCCGCGCTGGGCAGGCGCACACCCGGCAACGGACGCCGCCACGACCCATCCCCGCGCCCCCGCCTCGCGCTGACCCTGCTCGGCGGTCCGCGGCCCGAGGCCGTCCTCGACGACGACGGCTCCCGCTCTCCGAGCGCCACGCGGAGATCCTCGCGTTGCTCGTGATGCACCCCGAGGGACTGACGTCCGAGCAGCTCGCGCTGCACCTCTACGGCGAGCCCGGCAACCCGATCAGCGCGCGCGCCGAGGTCTCGCGGCTGCGCCGGCTCCTGGGTGGCGCGCTGCGCGCGCGCCCGTACCGCCTCGCGGCCACCGTGGAGGCGGACTTCGTCGAGGTCGAGCGCCTGCTGCGCGCCGGTCGCCCCGAGGACGCGCTCGCCCGCTACCGCGGCCCGTTGCTGCCGCGCGCCGACGCCCCCGGCATCGTGGAGGCGCGCGAGGAGCTCGACGCGGCCCTCCGCGCGAGCGCGATGGACGCCGCGGGGCCGGAGCCGCTGCTCGCCTGGACCGCGAGCGCGTCGGGACGCGACGACCTGCCCGCGCACGAGGCCCTGCTCGGCCGCCTGGGCGCCGCCGATGCGCGGCGCGCGCCCGTGCGGGCGCACGCCGCGCTGCTGCGACGGCGCTACGGCGTCACACCCGGGCCCCCGCGACGGGCTCCTGCAGCAGCCGGGTGACGTCGCCCGCCGCCTCCATGTGGGGCGAGTGGCCGCGGCCTTCGAGCACCTCCACCCGCGCGCCGGCGGGCGCCCGCTCGGCGCCGGAGGCCGGGAGGACCCGGTCCTCCGCGCCCCACACGACGAGCACGGGCACGCCGGCGTCGCCGAGCTCGGGGGCGATCATCCGCGTCTGGCGGCCGCCGGGGAACAGCGAGGACGCGAGCGTCCCCAGCGCGTCGTCGACGCCGTCGAGGCGCTTGTAGCGCAGGACGTCGTCGACGAGCTGGCGCGTGATCAGCCCCGGGTCGGAGAACAGCAGCGCGAGCACCGGCTTGAGCTCGCGCCGCGTGCGCGCCGCGACGAAGCCGTCGATGTACTCGGCGTTGATCTCCTCCCCGAACCCGACGCGGCGCGATCAGCGCCAGGCTCGCCACGCGGTCGGGCGCGCGGACGCGCGAGCGCCGCGGCCACGAGGCCGCCCATCGAGTGCCCCGCCAGGTGCGCGCGCTCGACGCCGCGGCGCGTCGAGCACCTGCGGCGAGCGCGTCGGTGAGCGCGTCGAGGTCGCCGGCGCCGACGTCCTTCGTCGACTCCGCCGTGGCCCGGGCAGGTCGATCGCGAGCACCGCGCCGCCCGCCGGCCAGCGCCTCGGCGTTGAACATCCAGTTGCCGAGGTCGCCGCCGAAGCCGTGCAGCAGGACGATCAGCCTCGTCGCCCTCGCCCTGTTCGAGCACGCGTAGGGCGCCGCGCCGTCCACCTCGACGGTCTCGGGCTGCGGGCCCGCGCCCTCCTCCTCCTCGCCGGGGACGAACGAGGCCTCGAAGTCGGCCACGAAGCGCGTCGATGTCCTCGTCGGACACCGTCGGCGCCGGCGATCACCCCCAGCAGGCCGCCGACCGGGATCACCTCGCCCTCCTCCGCGACCCGCCGGCGCAGCACGCCGGCCGCCGGCGCCTCCACCACGCCCGTTGATCTTCTCGGTCTCGACCTCCGCGACCTCGTCGCCGACCGCGAGCTCGGCGCCCTCCTCGACGAGCCAGTCGAGGAGCGTGCCCTCCGTCATCGAGAGGCCCCACTTCGGCATGCCGAGCTTGGCGGCGCGGTCGCGCTCGGCCGCTCACGTCGCCGCCGCTCACGCCGCCCGCGACCTCGCGCACCGCCTCCTCGATCGCGGCCGGCGCTCGGCACGTAGAGCGTCCTCGAGCGCCGGGCTGAACGGCACCGGCGTGTGCGGCGGCGGTGACCATCTTCGGCGCGCGCCTTGCAGGGAGTCGAAGCACTCCTCGGCGACGCGCGCGGCGATGTCGGACGCGAGGCCGCAGCGCGGGTTGGCCTCGTCGACCACCACGAGCCGGCCGGTCGTTCTCCACGCTCTCGAAGATCGTGTCCTCGTCGAGCGGGGAGGTCGTGCGCGGGTCGACGATCTCGCACTCGATGCCCGTCCGCGGCCAGCCGCTCCGCCGCCTCCTGCGGCGAGCGTGCACCATGCGGCCGATCGCCACCACGGTCACGTCGCCGCCCTCGCGCACGATGTTCGGCCTCGCCGAAGGGGATCGCGTAGGGCTCCTCGGGGACGTCGCCCTCGCATCGCGTAGAGCACCTTGTGCTCGAAGAAGATCACCGGGTCGTCGTCGCGGATCGCCTCGATGAGCAGGCCCTTGGCGTCGTAGGGGTTCGACGGCACGACGACCTTCAGGCCCGGGCACGTGCGTGAAGATCGGGTACAGCGCCTGCGAGTGCTGGGAGGCGGCGCGGATGCCGGCGCCCCACATCGTGCGCACGACGACCGGCGTGACCGCCTTGCCGCCGAACATGTAGCGGAACTTCGCCGCCTGGTTGTAGATCTGGTCGAAGCAGACGCCCATGAAGTCGACGAACATCAGCTCGACGACGGGGCGCAACCCGGAGGACGCGGCGCCGACCGCCGCGCCGATGAACGCCGACTCGGAGATCGGCGTGTCGATCACCCGGCCGGGGAACTTGCCCTACAGCCCCTTGGTGACGCCGAGCACGCCGCCCCAGGCGTCGTCGTCGCCCGGCGCGCCGGCGCCGCCGACGACGTCCTCGCCGAGCACCACGACGGTGTTGTCGCGCTCCATCTCCTGAGGCGAGGGCCTCGTTGATCGCCTGCTGGAACGTGATCGTCGCGAGCCATGGTCGATCCCTCCTAGTAGCGCGACGTAGACGTCGGTGAGCAGGTCGTGCCCGGGTCGGGTCCGGCGCCGCCTTGGCCTCCGTCGACGGCGCTCGTCGAGCGAGCTCCGCGACCTCCGCGTCGATCTTGTCGAGGTCCGGCTGCTCGGCCAGCCCGCGCCGACGTCACGCGCTTGACGGAACTCGTCGAGGCAGTCGCGCGTCGCGGCGCGGATCGACTCGACCTCGTCGGGCGCGCGGTAGGTCTGCTGCGTCGCCCTCGAAGTGCCCGAAGTAGCGGTTGACCTTGCACTCGAGCAGGGTCGGCCCGCCGCCCGAGCGGGCCCGCGCGGATCGCCTCGCCGGCCGCCTCGTGCACGGCGAAGAAGTCGTGGCCGTCGACGACGATCCCCGGCATGCCGAAGCCGTCGGCGCGCTTGGCGACGTCGACGCCCTTCTGGTGGTAGGTCGATCGACGTCGCCTCGGCGTAGCCGTTGTTCTCGACCACGAACACGCACGGCGCGTCCCACACGGCGGCGAGGTTGAGGCTCTCGAGGAACGTGCCCTGGTTGGAGCCGCCGTCGCCGATGAAGGAGACGCCGACCTGGTCGGTCCCGCGCACCTTGGCCGAGAGCCCCACCCCGCACACGAGCGGCGGCCCGCCGCCCACGATCCCGTTCGCGCCGAGCATGCCCTTGTCGAGGTCGGCGATGTGCATCGAGCCGCCCTTGCCGTGGCACAGGCCGGTCTTCTTGCCGTAGATCTCCGCCATCATCGCCTTCACGTCGCAGCCCTTCGCGATCGCGTGCCCGTGGCCGCGATGCGTGCTGGCGATGTAGTCGTCGGGACCGAGGTGGGCGCAGACGCCCGCGGCGATCGCCTCCTCGCCCGCGTAGAGGTGGACGAAGCCGGGGATCTCGCCCGGTCGCGAACTCGCGGTGCAGGCGCTCCTCGAACTCCCGGATCGTGCGCATCACCCGGTAGTGCTCGAGCAGTGTCCTCGTTCGTGAGCTCGCCGGTGCTCGGCGCGGCCGCTGTGGACATCGCTCTCCTCCGCTCTGCGACGACGACGTGGTGGCCGGCCGAGGCTACGCCCGCGGGCGTTGCGTTCAGGTTGCAGCCGCGCGGGTCAGGCGCATGACCGCGTCGACGTCGATGCGGCGCGGTCCCGGGACGAGCCGGACGGTCGCCGCGTCGGCCTCCGAGCGCTCGATCTCGCGCTCGCCGTCGAGCGCCAGGCAGCCCGCCGCGGCGGGCAGCGCGACGGTCTCCCCGGCCGCGATCCGGCGGTGGTCGCGGACGCCCTACGGGCGCGATCAGCCCGGGGGCGAGCGGGACGCGCACGGTGCGCGCCGCCTCGCCCGGCGGGGCGAGCCGGACGTGCAGTGCCTCCCCTCTCGCCGCGGGCCACGGGGTCGAGGATGCCGGCGATCGCCGAGAGCCCGATCGCGCTCGGGCCGGCGAAGGCGACGAACAGCTCGGAGACGCTGCCGGCCTTCCACAGCGCGCGCGCGCCGACGAAGCGCTCGGTGCTCACCGCGACGTCGACGAGCGCGAGCTCGCGCCGCCCGTTCGTGCTGACCTCGAGCCCGTGCTCGCGCACGACGGTGCCGTCGGCGGGCGCCGCGCCGGTGGCCACGAGGCCGGCGGCCAGTCCGGCCACCGTCGCCTCGCGCATCTCGGGGAACGCGTTGTTGGTCCCGGTCGAGAGCGCGAGGAGCGGGATGTCGCCGCAGTGGGCGGCGACCAGGCGGTGGGTGCCGTCGCCGCCGAGCACGACGATCGCCGCCACGTCGCGCGCGACCATCTCCCGTACTGCCGCCACGGTGTCGTGCGCCGTGCCCGTCGAGGCCTGACCGAGGACCTCCAGGACCGGGAAGGGCGCCTCGGCGAGCGCGCCGCAGCGGCCGGAGAGCTGGCGCTCGAGCGCCGCGCCGACGCCGTCGGCGGCGGGCATCATCAGCACCCGCTCGACCCCCGCTTCGCCGAGCCCGGCCATGGCGCGGAACACCATGCTGCCCTTCTCGGCGTTGTCGAACACCGACGCGCCCGCGACGAGCCGCCGGATGTCGCGGCCGGAGGCCGGGTCGGCGATCACGCCGACCGTCGCGGGCATGTGCCGATCGTAGTCAGCCGGCCTCGAAGGCCCACGCGTGGCGGAGCGGCGCCCCGCCGGCGCCACGCCAGCGCACGACCGCCTCGTGAGGGCCCGCGGCGAGGTCGTCCGCGCGCAGGACGAGCTCCACGCGGCGCGGCGGCCACATCCGGTCCGTGCGCAGCGCGCAGCGGCCGGTGACGTCCTCGCCGTCGAGGTCGAGCGCGAGCCCCGCGGCCTGCGCGTCCCAATCGGGCGGCACGCGCAGCACGGCGGCGACCTCGGCGCCCGGCGCCAGGGTCTCGCCCGGCGCCGGCCGCGTGGCGATCAGGTCGGCGTCGCGCGCGCTAACGAGCCGCCGCCGCGTCGAACAGCGCGCGCGCCTCGGTGCTCTGGTAGGGACCGTAGATGACGTTCGGCTGGTCGCCGTAGCCGTAGCTGACGACCGAGTGCACGGCGTTGCCGACCACCCAGCCGCCGCCGCTCGCGCCGCCCGTCATGTCGCAGCCGATCGCCATCGTCGACGGCACCGTGCCGGGGTCGCTGGCGCCGTAGGCCGAGGTGCAGGTCCGCAACCGCTCGCCGGTGAACGGCGGCGCGGCGGGGTAGCCGAACGCGGTGTAGGTCTGCTCGCGCGGAGCGTCGAAGGCGATCCCGAGCCCGCCCACGGCGTCGTTGAGCGCGACGCCGCCGCTCGTGCTCATCACGGCCGCGCCGAGGTCGTAGCTGATGTCGCCGCGCTGGCCCCAGCCGTTGGTGGTCAGCAGCTCGCGCGCGGTCCAGGTGCCGTACGGCCGGACCCCGTCCCGGTAGGCCGGGATGAACATCCAGTTCGTGTGGAAGGCGCCGGGGCCGTCGTTGACGCAGTGGCCGGCCGTCCACACCACCGAGCGGTTCTGGCTGTTGATCGCCGTGCCCGAGCACACGTAGTCGATGCCGTCGTCGGTGAAGAACACGCGCCCGTAGGTGCCGGGGTAGTCGCCCTGGTACTCGCCGCTCGAGAAGGGGAACGACGTCGGCGCGGGTGCGGCGGGGGCGAGATCGGTGTCGGCCGGCGGCGGCTCGGCGGTGGTGTCGTTCGGCGCGACCTGCTCGCCCTCCGCCTCCGGCGTGACGGGCACCGCCTCCCGCATCCGCTCGGCCGTCCAGTGCGCGCGCACCTCCGCGCGCGTCTTGGCGACGTCCTTGACGTCGACGCCCCGTGGTGCCGCCCCCGCCGTGGCGACCACGATGAGAAAGATGAAGGCGCTGAGCGCCGCGACGACTGTCTTCACCGACATGCTCCCCTCGCTAGGTGCCGGCGGCGCCCCCGCGCCGTGGCAGCGAGCCCACCCTAGCGCCGCTCCGCGGCCAAGCGAACCCCTCAAACGGCAGAACGGTCGAAAACCGTCCTCCGGACGACTGTGCCCATACGCACACCTGCTGGAGGGGCGTGCATCTAACCTGAGTCTCGGCAACTGAGATTTACCCAGGAGACGACTCTTTTCATGTTCGAGAGCAGCGCACCCCAGGGCCTCGTGCCCTGCAACGTCTGCGGCCAGCGGCCGGGGACGATCGGCGTGCTGTTCGCCACTCCGGGCGGCCGGCGAACGGTCACCGTCTGCGAACAGTGCGCCCAGCAGCTCGCCAACGCCTCGACCCCCGGGGCGCCCCTCGGCTTCGGTGACACGGGGCCGCTCGACGCTACCAAGCCGCCCCCGAGCGGCACCCCCGCGCTCGACGGCTTCGGCCACGATCTGACCGCCGACGCGGCCGAGGGCCGCATCGACCCGGTGATCGGGCGCACCGAGGAGATCGAGCAGACCGCCGAGATCCTCTCCCGGCGGCGCAAGAACAACGTCGTGCTGATCGGTGAGGCCGGCGTCGGCAAGACCGCCATCGCCGAGGGCCTCGCCGTGCGCATCGTCGCGGACGACGTGCCGGAGACGCTGCGCGGCTGCCGCGTCGTGGCGCTCGACCTCGGCGGCATGATCGCCGGGGCCAAGTACCGCGGCGAGTTCGAGCAGCGCCTCAAGGCGGCGCTCGAGGAGGTCGCGGACAGCGACGGCAGGATCCTGCTGTTCGTCGACGAGGTGCACACGATCCTCGGCGCGGGCGCGGCCGAGGGCGCGATGGACGCCGCGAACCTGCTCAAGCCGATGCTCGCCCGCGGCGAGCTGCGGATGATCGGCGCCACGACGCTGGCCGAGTACCGCACCATCGAGCGCGACGCGGCGCTGGCCCGCCGCTTCTCGGCGGTGACGGTCGACGCCCCGTCGGTCGCCGAGACCGTGACGATCCTCGAGGGGCTCCGCGGGGCCTACGAGGAGCACCACGGCTGCCGCATCACCGACGACGCGCTGACGGCCGCCGCGCGGCTGTCGGACCGCTACATCGCCGAGTACCACCTGCCGGACAAGGCCATCGACCTGGTCGACCAGGCCGCCGCCCGCGTGCGCCTGCGCAACGCGGCCACGCGGGGCGACGCCGAGCGCCTGCGCGAGCGCCTCGATGCGCTGCAGGCGGAGAAGGCGATCGCGATCCGGCGCGAGGAGTTCGAGCGCGCCGGCGAGCTCAAGACGCAGACCGGCGAGCTCGAGGCCGAGCTCGCCGCGCTCCAGGCGAGCGCGGACGAGCGGCCGGCCGACAGCGAGCGACCCGACGTCTCCGAGCACGAGATCGCCGCGGTCATCGCCGGGCGCACGGGCATCCCCGTCGGGGAGCTGGTGGCCGGCGAGCTCGAGCGCCTGGTGGCACTCGAGGACGACCTGCACCGGCGCGTGATCGGCCAGGACGAGGCGGTCGAGCTCGTGGCGGACACGGTCCGCCGCGCGCGCGTCGGCCTGTCCGAGGGCGACACCCCGCTCGGCACGTTCCTGTTCCTCGGCCCGACCGGCGTCGGCAAGACCGAGCTGGCCAAGGCGCTCGCCGAGCGGCTGTTCGCGGGCGATGACGCGCTCGTGCGCATCGACATGTCGGAGTACCGCGAGCCGCACACCGTCGCGCGGCTGATCGGGTCGCCGCCCGGCTACGTCGGCTACGGCGACGGCGGCCAGCTGACCGAGCCGGTGCGCCGGCGCCCGTACTCGGTGGTGCTGCTCGACGAGGTCGAGAAGGCGCACCCCGACGTCTGGAACGTGCTGCTCGCGCTCATGGACGACGGGCGCCTGACCGACGGCGAGGGCCGCACGGTCGACTTCACCAACACGCTGGTGATCATGACCTCGAACCTCGGGGCCGGGCACGCGCGGCGCGCGGTCGGGTTCACGGCCGCGGAGCCCGCCGCCGAGGCGGAGCGCATGCGCGACGCCGCCAAGGCCGCGTTCCTGCCGGAGTTCCTCAACCGGATCGACGAGATCGTCACGTTCCGGGCGCTCACCGGCGCCCAGGTGCGCGAGATCGCCGCGATGGTCTGCGCGGGCGTCGCCGCCCGGCTGCACGAGGAGCACGGCGTCGAGCTCGACGTCGCGCCGGCGCTGGTCGCCCGCCTCGCCGAGGACGGCTTCGACGAGGCGTTCGGCGCCCGGCCGCTGCGGCGCCACGTGCGCCGGACGCTGGAGAAGGAGCTCACCCGGGCGATCCTCGACGGCCGCCTCACCGACGGCACGCGCGTCCTCGCGGACGTCGGCGAGGACGGCGGCGTCGCGCTGCGGCTCCGGCCCAGCGCGGTCCTCGCCCACGCGGCCTAGCCATCACATCGGAGCAGGGCCGGGCGGCGGGCACCGCCGCCCGGCTCGGGCTAGGCTCCGCTGGATGCCGCCGCGCCGGACCATCGACGACGTGCTCGCCGAGGCGCGCGAACGCCTGGAGCGCATCGGCCCCGAGGCCGCCCGCGACGCGGTGCGCGAGGGCGCGGTGCTGATCGACATCCGCCAGGACTACCAACTGGCCGCCGACGGCGACGTGCCCGGCGCGCTGCGCATCCACCGCAACGTGCTCGAGTGGCGCTGCGATCCTGACTCGGGCGGCTACGACCCCCGCATCGGCGACCTGGACCGCCGGGTCATCGTGATGTGCGACGAGGGCTACACGTCGAGCCTGGCCGCCGCCGCGCTGCAGGAGATCGGCTTCTCGCGCGCCACCGACCTCGACGGCGGCTTCCAGGCGTGGCGGGCGGCGGGGCTCCCGTGGAGCCCGCGAGCCACTAGTGGTCGTCCTCGTAAATACGGCCCGACTCTCGTGGTCGAGGATCGAGCCTGGGGGCGCCCACGACACGAGGGATACAGACGTATCTCGACTGTCCTGGGTGGCTCCAGGCGAAGGTCATCGGCCGCGAGAGGCGTGGCGTATATACGAGGGCGGCCGCTAGCGGCACGCCCGTCTCCTCCCCGTGGGATCCTGGGGACGTGGCCAAGGAGGGCGTCCGCTCGTGCGTCGCACGCCGCGCCACCGCCGTGCTGGCGGTCGCGGCGCTGGGCGCCGGCGTGGCGGCGGGCTGCGGCGGCGAGACGCCCCCGCCGGAGCCGGTGCAGACCGATGCGACCTTCCCGGCCCATGAGCTGTGGCCCGGGGCCGCCTCGCGCGCCGCGGCGCGCGAGCGTCGCGCCCGCGCGGCCGCGCGCGAGGCCCGGCGGCGCGCCGAGCTCCGGCGCCTTCGCGCCTCGCCCACCGTCCCCGCGGCGCTGCGCCGGGCGCTGCTGGAGGGCCGCCTGACGCGCGCCGAGCACGATCGCATGCGCCGCGACTACGAGGCCGCGCGCGCCGCCGTGGGCCGGCTCGAGGGCGCCCGGCAGGCCGAGCTCGCGGCGGTCGTGGCGAGCGTCGAGCAGCTGGCGGCCGCGGGCCGGCTCGGGCCGGGACGCTTCGCCCCGGCGTTCGAGCAGCTGCGGCGCAACACGGTCGCGTGGACGCGCGACCCGATGCCCGCCCCGGGCGAGCGGCGGGTGGCCGGCCCCGCGGTGTTGCAGTACTACGTGGGCCGCGGCTTCCAGCTGCACCCGCTGGCGAGCTGGGGTCGCGTCAACGGCCTGGCCCACGCCTGCCTGCGGGCGCGGCGCGACCCCCGCTCCGCGTGCCGGCGCGCGGCCCTGCGCCGCGACCTCGACGGGCTCGTGGCCCTCGCGGCCCCGCGCGGCGGCTTCCTCGCCTGGGAGTACTACTTCTCCTACGGCGGCGGCACGCCGCCGTGGATCAGCGGGATGGCCCAGGCGACCGCCGTGCAGGCGCTCGTGCGCGGCGCCCGCGCGCTCGGGGAGCCGCGCTACGCCCGCCTCGCGCGCCGCGCCCTCGGCGCCTTCGAGCAGCCGCCGCCGGTCGGCGTGGCCGTCCCCGCCCCCGGCGGCAGCCGCTACCCGATGTACTCGTTCGACCCCGGGATGCGGATCCTCAACGGCGAGCTGCAGGCCATCGGCGGGCTGCGCGACGCCGCCGTCCTCGCCGGCGGCGGACAGGCCCGGCGCCTCGCGCGCAGCGGCGACCGCGCCGCCCGCCGCGTCCTCCCGCGCTTCGACACCGGCGCGTGGTCGCTGTACTCGGCGGGCGGCCGCGAGTCGACCCTGCACTACCACCGCCTGACCACGAGCTTCCTCGACGAGCTGTGCGCCCGCACCGGGCGGCGCGCCTACTGCCGGATGGCGAAGCGCTTCGCCCGCTACGAGCGCGAGCCGCCGCGGATCCGCGTCGCCCGCGTCCGCGGGGCGCGGGCGCGCCGCGAGACGACGCTGGCCTACTCGCTGTCGAAGGTCTCGGCGGTCACCGTCCGCGTGTGGGGCACCCGCGGCCTGTTGCTGCAGCGTCGCGAGACGCTGCCCCACGGCCGCCACCGGATCGCGTGGACGCCGCCGTCGCGCGGGCGCTTCCGGATGCGGGTCGACGCGCGCGGCCCGGAGGGGCTCACCGGGACCACGACCCGCACGATCCGGGTGGTCCACCCGAAGCCGAAGCGCGCCTCACGCCGCGCCGAACGCCGCCGGGCCGCCCGGGAGCGCGCCGAGCGGCGGCGGCGCGCGCGACGACGGCCGGAACCGCGCTCGCTGAGCCGAGCGCGCGCGACACTCGGCCGCGGTGGACGAGCCGGTCTTCCACCCCGCGCTGCGCGCCGCCGGGCTCCGGCCGCACGTCGCGTGGGCCGACCGCGACCGCGCGGTGATCGTGGCGGACCGGCCGGGCTGAGCCGGACATCGCGGGCGGCCGGGTGGACCGTCCGTATAGCCGGAGGCCCTCCGGCTTCGACATCCGAACGGTACGCGCGGGTGCCGCAGCACCCCAGAATCCGGCCATGCCCTGCGCCATCGCCGCCGTCGCCCAGCCCTTCGGGGGCACCGTGGCCGAGGCGTTCGGCCGCATCGAGCGGACGCTGGCCCGGGCCCGGGCGCGCGGCGCGGCCATGGTGGTGTTCCCGGAGTCGACGCTCGGCGGCTACATGCGCGAGCCGGTCGGCGACGAGCCCGGCCCGCTGCTGCCGCCCGCGCTCGACCCCGACGGCCCCGAGATCGCCCGCCTGGTGGAGCTGGCGGGTGACCTCGTCGTGTGCGCCGGCTACACCGAGGCCGGCCCGGACCGCCCCTACAGCTCCGCGGTGTGCGTGAGCGGCGACGGCGTGCTCGGCCGGCACCGCAAGGTCCACGTGCCGCCCGCGGAGCGCTTCGCCTACCGCGCGGGCGACGGCTTCTGCGCGTTCGACACCCCGGTCGGGCGCGTGGGGATGATGCTCTGCTACGACAAGCTCTTCCCCGAGGCGGCCCGCTCGCTGGTCCTCGACGGCGCGGAGATCGTCACGTGCATGGCGGCGTGGCCGGTCGACCGCCGCAACCCCTCGGCGCGCGTGGGCGCCGACCGCCAGACGCGCCATTTCGACGTGCTCGACGTGGCGCGCGCGGTGGAGAACCAGGTCGTGTGGGTGTCCTCCAACCAGACCGGGCCCTGGGGTCCGCTGCGCTTCCTGGGACACGCCAAGGTCGTCGATCCCGACGGCACGGTGGTGGCGAGCACGACCCACCGGCCGGGGATGGCGATCGGCGAGGTCGACCCCCGCGCGGCGGTCGAGGCGGCCCGGTTCGAGATCGATCACGTCGGGGACCGAATCCCGCATGCCTATGCGCCTGCTGCAACGGTATTGCCCGTCACAGAATCAATGGTTGAACCAATGTCGCTAGGGTAAGAGCCCAGACATGTGTGGAATCGTCGCCGAGCATGGCCGTTCAGACCCAGCCGCACTCGAGCGGATGCTCGAGCGCTTGAAGCACCGCGGACCCGATGACCAGGGGTCCGTATCGGTCAACGGAAGCTGGCTGGGACACCAGCGGCTCTCGATCGTCGACCTCGAGAGCGGCAAGCAGCCGCTCGTCAGCGGGGACGGCGATCTGTGGCTGGTCGGCAACGGCGAGGTCTACAACCACCTCGACGTCCGCGTCCGCCTCGACGAGGACACCTTCCAGACGTCGTCGGACAACGAGGTCGCATTGCACCTCATCGACGACGGGGGCCCCAAGGCCCTGGCCGAGCTCAACGGCATGTTCGCCTTCGTCGTCGCCGGCGAGGACGGGCGCTTCGTCGCCGCGCGCGACCCCGTGGGGATCAAGCCGCTCTACTGGGCCCACCGCAACGGCAGCGTGCGCTTTGCATCGGAGATGCACGCCTACGACGACGACTGGCGCCCGTACGTGGAGCCGTTCCCGCCCGGCTGCTCGTGGACGCCGCAGCACGGCCTCGTGCGCTTCGCGAGCGCGGTGCCCGACAGGCCCGTCGATCCGCCGCCCGCCCCGGAGGACATCCTGCCCGGGACGCGCGACGTGCTCATCGACGCCGTCGAGCGCCAGCTGATGGGCGACGTGCCCGTCGGCGTCTTCCTCTCCGGCGGCCTGGACTCGAGCCTCGTCGCCGCCATCGCCGCCAAGGTGCTCGCCGACCGCGGCGAGACCCTGCAGACCTTCGCCGTCGGCAGCGACGGCTCGCCCGACCTCGCCGCCGCGCGCCGGGTCGCCGAGTACATCGGGTCCCAGCACTACGAGACGACCTACACCGCCGAGGACGCGCTGAAGTCGCTGCCGCAGGTCGTGCGCGCGATCGAGTCCTTCGACCCCGGCCTCGTCCGCAGCGCCGTCCCCAACTTCATGCTCTCCCGCCTCACCGTGCAGCACGTCAAGGTCGTGCTCACCGGCGAGGGCGCCGACGAGCTGTTCGCGGGCTACGAGTACATGCAGGAGTTCCAGGAGCCCGACGCCCTGCACGCCGAGCTCGTCCGGACCCTGCGCAACCTCCACAACCTCAACCTCCAGCGCTGCGACCGCGTGACGATGGCCCACGGGCTCGAGGCGCGCGTCCCGTTCCTGGACCAGAAGGTCATCGAGTGGGCGATGCGCATCCCCGCCGAGCTCAAGATCTCCGGGCCGGACCGGCCGGAGAAGAAGCTCCTGCGCGAGGCGTTCGAGGGCTGGCTTCCGCACGACCTGCTGTGGCGCGTGAAGGCCGAGTTCGGCGACGGCAGCGGCGCGCGCGACGCGCTGAGCTCCGCCGTCGAGGCCCAGGTCTCCGCGGACGAGTTCGAGGCCGAGCGCAACGCGGTCACGCCACCGCTGCGCACGCGCGAAGAGGCCTACTACCACCGCATCTTCCACGAGCACCTCGGCGGCGTGCGCGCCGAGGTCGCGATCAGCCGCCACGCGACCGCCTGAGGCCGGCGCCTTGCCGCGCCGGGCCGCCCCGGTCTAGGCTCGCGCCGGGGCGCCGGGAGGAGGGACGCGTTGGGCTTCTACCACGACGGCAGCCGCCGGCTGCAGGACCGCTTCGACACCCGCCGGCTCGCCGATCGGCTCGAGGAGCGCAAGGTCACCGACCGGATCGACGACGGCGACCGCGCCTTCATCGAGAGCATGGACATGCTCTTCCTCGCCACGGCCGACGAGCACGGCCGCCCGTCGTGCTCGTACAAGGGCGGCGACCCCGGGTTCGTCCGGGTGCTCGACGAGCGCACGGTGGCGTTCCCGTGCTACGACGGCAACGGCATGTTCCTGTCGGCGGGCAACATGCTCGTCAACCCCGCGGTGGGGCTGCTGTTCATCTCCTTCGAGGACCGGCGCCGCCTGCGGCTCAACGGGACGGCGAGCATCGACCCCGACGACGAGCTGCGCGCCGCCTACCCCGGCGCCCAGTTCGTGATCCGGGTGCGCGCGGACGAGGTGTTCCCGAACTGCCCCCGCTACATCCACCGCTACACGCTGGTCGAGCGCTCGCGGTTCGTGCCGCACGCCGGCGTCGAGCCGCCGGTCCCCGACTGGAAGCGGCGCGAGTGGGCGAACGACGTGCTGCCGGCGGGCGACCCGGCCGCGCCCGACGGCTGAGCGCTCAGCCCGCGGCGCCGTCGGACAGCGCCGCCCACACCCGTTCGGGGCTCATGGGCAGCTCGCGCAGCCTGATGCCCGTCGCGGCGGCGATCGCGGCGGCCACCGCCGGCGGGACCGCGACCACCGGCGCCTCGCCGACGCCCTTGGCGCCGAACGGCCCGTCCGGCGCCGGCACCTCGACGATGTCGGCCTCGATGGCGGGCACGAGGTCGAAGCTGGGGATCGTGTAATCGACCATCGAGCCCGTCTGGAGCTGGCCCTCCTCGTCGTGGGCGAGCCCCTCGTGCAGCGCCCAGCCGAGGCCCTGCGCGACGCCGCCGGTCATCTGCCCCTCCACCAGCGACGGGTTCAGCGCCCGGCCGACGTCCTGGACGACGACATGGGCGAGCACCGTCACGCCGCCCGTCTCGCGGTCGACGCGGACGTGTGAGAGGTGCGCGGCGGCCGAGGGCGCCCGGCTGGCCTGCGCGATCCGGCCGTGGCCCTCGACCGGCGCGTACGTGCTTCCGAAGGTCAGCACCCGCCGGGCCAGGTCGTCGATCTCGATCGCCTGGGCGGGCGCGCCGGCCGGCTGCACGGCGCCGCCGGCGATCTCGAGGTCCTCGGGGGCGATCTCGAGCTCGGCGGCGGCGATGTCGAGCAGCTGCTCACGCGCCTGCAGCGCCGCCTGCTCCACCGCCCGGCCGACCGTGTAGATGATCTTGCTGCCGCCGCTCAGCCCCGAGAACCCGGCCCCGGAGGTGTCGGCGGCCTCGACCCGCACCCTCTCCTCGGGCACGCCGAACGCCGCGGCCGCGATCGTGCGGAAGCCCGTCTCGGTGCCGCTCATGTCCACGGCGCCGGTGATGACCGTCACGCCGCCGTCGGAGTCGAGCCGGCAACTCGCGGCGGCGGGCTCGAGCCCGCCGGGCCAGAAGGCGATCGCGACCCCGATCCCCTCGTCGTCGGGCAGGTCGCCGCGGCGGGCCCACAGCGGGTGCTCGCGCAGCCGCTGCAGGCACTCCTCGGCGCCGATCACGGGGCACGGCTTGCCGTCGGGGCCGGTGTCGCCCTCGTGGAGGACGTTGCGCAGCCGTAGCTCGATCGGGTCGAGGCCGAGCCTGACGGCGAGCTCGTCGAGCAGCGTCTCGAGCGCGAACGACACCGGCGGTCCGGTCGGCGCGCGGTAGGCGCCGGTGCTGGTCCGGTTGGTCAGCACCCCGAGCGCCTCGAGCTCGCGCGCGTCCCACCGGTAGGGCCCGCCGGCCAGCATCGCGGCGAGCATGTCGACGTTGTACTCCTTGTGGGCGCCGCGGTCGAGGATCACGCGGCCGCGCAGGGCGGTGAGGCGCCCGTCGCGCGTCGCGCCCACCTCGAGCTCGGTCAGCTGGCCGGGCGCGGGGTTGGTCGCCACGAAGTCCTCCATGCGCGTCATGACCAGCCGGACCGGGCGCTCGAGCGCGACGGCGGCGGCCGCCACGAGCGGCTCGACGATCACGACCTTGCCGCCGAAGGCACCGCCCAGCGGGGCGGGGCGGACGCGGACGCGGTCGTGCGGCAGGCCGAGCGCGGTGGCGACCCCCTCGCGGGTGGCGAACGCGCCCTGCGTGCTCGTGCTCACGACGAGCTCGCCGCCGGGCTCGAGCCAGGCCGTCGCGGTCTGGGGCTCGATGTAGGCCTGGTACATGGGGCTGCTGCGGAAGCTTCCCGAGACGACCACGTCGCTGGAGGCGAGCGCGGCCGCGGCGTCGCCGGTACCGACCCGGCGGCGCCCCACGACGTTGGCGGAGTACCGCCCGTCGTCCTCGTCGTGGTCCACCGTCTCACCGGGGCGGGCGAGCGGCGCGCCCGGCTCCATCGCCGCCTCGAGGTCGAGGGCCACGGGCAGCGGCTCGTAGTCGGCGAACACCGCGGCGGCGCCGTCGGCCGCGGCGGCCTCGGTCTCGGCGACCACGAGGGCCACCGGCTGGCCCGCGAAGACGACCTCCTCGCGCGCCAGCGGCTCGCCGAGGCGGCCGGGGACGCCGGGCGCCATCGGCAGGTCGGCCGCCGTGAGCACGGCGACCACGCCGGGGATCTCGCGCGCCGCGGCGGTGTCGATCTCGAGGATCCGCGCGTGCGCCTCGTGGGAGAGCACGGGGCGGGCGTGCAGGAGTCCGGCGACGGGGATGTCGGCCGCGTAGCGCGTGGCGCCGCGGACCTTCGCCTCGCCGTCGACCCGCCGGCGCCGGACGCCGATGCCGTTCTCGCCGGACACGGCCGGCCACGTTAGCGGGCGCGGGGGTCCGGCTTCGGTCTAGCCGCCGACGGCCTGCCGCCGGCGCAGGTGCACGCGCCCGCCGACGAACAGCACCGTGACCACGACGCTCACGAGCGCGAGCGCGGTGTCGAGGCGGAAGGCGGCGTTCAAGCCCTCCATGAACGCGTCGCGCACGAGGTCGACGATCTGCGCCGCGTCGCCCGGCAGCTGCTCGACCGCCTGGCGGGCGGAGTCCGTGCCGGCGAGGATCCCGTGGACGTCGGCGATCTCGTCGCCGGAGGCCGTGCTCCCGAGCCGGCGGAACTCCTCCTCCACGTGGTTCTGCGCGACGCTCGTGAAGACCGTCGTCGTGATCGCGAGCCCGACCGAGCCCCCGGCCACCTGGAACATGTAGAGGATCGCGCCGCCGAGGCTCGCCCGCGACGGGTCGAGCGACGTCACCGCCGCGGTCGTGATGGTCGAGATGAACAGGCCGAACCCGACGCCGAGGACGACCATGCCGGGGACGGTCGACAGGTAGCCCGCGCCCCGGTCGAGCAGCGAGAGCAGCAGGATCCCGACGAACAGCAGGCCCACGCCGGCCGACAGGATCGGCTTGGCCCCGAGGCGCTCGTACAGCGTCCCCGCCACGAAGGAGACCACCCCGAAGGTCGCCATCAGCGGCAGCAGCGCGAGCCCCGCCTCGAGCGGCGAGGCGTCCAGCAGCTTCTGGAAGAACTGCGGCAGGTAGAGCAGCGACGCGAAGAACGTCCCGGCCGTGAACAGCACGGCGACGCACGCCGCGCGGAACCCGGTGTTGCTCATCACGTCGCGCGGCACGAGCGCGTTGCGGCCCATCCGCCGCTCGACCACGACGAACGCCGCGAGGGCGACCACGAAGACCGCCAGCAGGGCGATGATGACGGGATCGCCCCACCCGAGCTCGGTGACCTCGTCGAGCGCGACGAGCAGCGCCACGAGCGACAGCGTGAGCGTGACCACGCCGCCGTAGTCGATGCGGTCGTCAGCCTCGGCCGCCTCGGGCTGATGGATCTCGCGCCAGGTGACGAAGCACGCGATCGCCGCCACCGGCAGGTTGATGACGAACACCCAGCGCCAGCTCAGCGCGTCGGTGAGGAAGCCGCCGAGCAGCGGCCCGAACGCGTTGCCGATCCCCGCCACGCCGAGCACCAGCCCGCCGGCCAGCCCGGCCTTCTTGGCGGGCAGCGCCGCGAACGTCATCCCGAGGACCGCCGGCCACATGATCGCCCCGCCCACGCCCATCAGCGCCCGGGCGGCGAGCAGGACGCCCAGCGACGGCGCCGCCGCGGCCACGGCCGAGAACGCGGCGAAGATCCCCGCGCCGACGAAGAACAGCCGCCGGCGCCCGAACATGTCCGCCAGCCGCCCGCCGGTCACGATCAGCACGCCGAACACCAGCGCGTAGCCGTTGATGACCCACTGGACGGTGCTGACGTCGGAGTCGAAGTCCGCCTCGATGTTGGGCAGCGCGACGCTCAGCGCGGTGAAGTCGTTGGCGATGAGGAACACCGACAGCGCCATCGCGCCGAGGGCGAGCATCGTGCCGCGATCGAGGGCGCCGTTCCCGTCGGTGGACATCCGGCCAATCCGACCACTTCGGCGCCACCAAGGCAAGCGGGAGCGGTCGGTGACGCGGTGCGGCGCGCAGGACGGGGGCCCGCTGCGTCGAACTTCCGTCGCATGGGTTGGGTGATCACGACCTGGCACACCGACCGGCTCGCCGCGCTGCTCGACGCGGACACCAGGGACGCGGCCGAGGAGGTCGTCCGGCGCGCCGGCCGCGACGCCCGCCGCCTGCGCCGGGTCGCCCGGCGGGAGGCCGCGGGCGTGGGCGCCTCCCTCGAGGCCCTCGAGCGGCTCGGCACCGAGGCTCGCGAGGACGTCCGCCGGCAGCGGCAGCGCTGGCGGGACGGCGAGGCGCGCCCGGGCCCGACCGGCCCGCGGGCCGACGCGCCCGCGCCGATCGCCGCCCGCGTGCGGCGGGCCGACGCCCTCGGCCGGCTCACGGCGGACGTGCGTCAGGCGGTCACGGGCGAGCCGGCCGCGGCCGCGGCCCCCGCCCCGCCGCGCCGGTCCGTCGCCCCCGAGACGACGCCCACCGCGCCCCCACCGCGCCGCGCCGGTCCGTCGCGCCCGAGCCCGCCCCGGCCCTCCGTCGCGCGCCGCGCCGCCCATCACCGCCAAGCCGGACTGGTGGGCGCCGATCCTCCCGCCGGGGCGCGTCGCGACCGTGGACCCCGTCCCCCCGCCGGTCCCGCCCACCGCGCCCGTCCGGCGCCGCCGCTTCCAGCGGGCCGAGGCGCCGCCGGAGATCGCGCCGGTCCCGCGCCGCCAGACGCCCGGCCCCCGGCGCGGCCGCGCGAGCCTGCGCGAGAGCGTCCTCAACGACCTCTTCCGCTCGACCGAGCTCGCCGACCGGCCCTCGCAGCCGACCGGCTGACGCGCGGCGTCCGCAACTGCCGGAGCCGCCGGGCGTTTGCTGGACCATGTACGTCGCGCTGGCGGTCGCGCTCGCTGCGCTGTTGCTGGCCGCGCCGGCAGACGCCGCGACGGTTCAGCTCACGCCCCAGGGCGTCGGGGCGCACGGCGCGGGGGAGATCTTCGGGCTCGAGCTCCGGGCGGCGCCGGGCGAGCCCAACGCCGTCACGATCGACGCCGGGCCGGGCGGCGTCGTCGTCCGCGACGCCGGAGCGCCGCTGACGGCGGGCCCGTCCTGCGGCCAGGTCGTCGACGGCGTCGCCTGCGCCCTTCCCGCCTCGGCGGTCGTCGACCTGGGCGACGGCGACGACCGCCTCACGGTCCGCGGGCTGATGGCCGACGTGTACGACGGACCGGGCGATGACGTGCTCGAGATCCAGACCGGCACCTTCCACGCCGGGACCGGCGCCGACGTGATGCGCATCACCGAGGCCACCGCGGCCTCGGGGGTGAGCTACGCGACGCGGACGGCGGGCGTGTCGGTCACCGAGAACGGCCTGGCCGACGACGGCGAGGCGGGCGAGGGCGACGACGTCGGCTTCGGCATCGAGAGCGCCGAGGGCGGCAGCGGCGACGACGTCCTGGTGGGCGGCCCGGAGCTGCACATCCTCGACGGGAACGCCGGCGACGACCGGCTCGTGGGCGGGCCGCGCGACGACATCCTGACCGGCGACGCCGGCGATGACGCGCTGCTGGGTGGCGACGGCGACGACGAGCTCCTCGCGGGGCCGGGCGCCGACGTCATCCGCGGCGGCCCGGGCGAGGACGCGACGGCGTGGCCGCATGCCGGCGCCGGGGTGCGCGTCACGCTCGACGACCGCCCCGGCGACGGCGCGCCCGGCGAGGGCGACGACGTGGGCGCCGACATGGAGGTGCTCACGGGCACCGCCTCCGACGACGTCATGGTGGGCAGCGCCGGCCCGCAGGTGCTCGACGGCCGCGAGGGCGACGACCGCCTCGACGGGGGCGACGGCCCCGACCGGATCGCCGGCGGCGGCGGCGACCACAACGTCCTCACCGGCGGCCCCGGGCCCGACGACGTCGCCTCCGGCGGTATCCGGGACACGATCCGGACGCGCGATGGGGCGCGCGACACGGTCGGCTGCCACAGCCCGTCGTCCTCCCGTCAGCGCTTCGACGTCGACGCCCTCGACAGCGTGCGCGCCTGTGCCACCGGGCTGCGGATCCGCGAGGGCCAGCGGGCGCGCGTGGACCCGAGCGGGCGGGTGACGCTCGTCGCGCGCTGCCCGGCCCGGCGCGGAACCTGTGCGGGCACCGTGCGCCTCGCGCGCTGCCGCGTCGCTGCGCCGGCGATCGGGCGCGCCCGCTTCCGCGTGCCCGAGGGCCGCACGCGCCGCCTCCGCGTGCGCCTCACGCGCGGCGCCCGCCGTGACCGCGCAACATGCGCGCTCGCCACGGCGCGGAGCCGCCGCACCCGCACGCCGGCAAGCGCCGTCGAGGCGACGGTGCGCCTCACGCTGCGCCGCTGAGCAGGCGGCTCAGCGGAGCCGCCGCGCGCACTCGATGCAGAGCACGCTCTCCGGCGCGGCCTCGAGCCGCTTCGGCGCGATCAGCCCGCCGCAGCCGTCGCAGGTCCCGTAGGTCCCCTCGCCGAGCTTCGCGAGCGCGCGCTCGATGCGCTCGTCGCTCGCCTCGAGGCTGTCGCCGACGCCGGCATCCGTCATCCGGCTCACGGCCTCCGTCGTGCCGTCGCCGACGCGCTTGCCGAACTGCAGGTTGGCGCCGCGCTCCGGCGGCCGCGCCAGCTCCGCGAGATGCTCCTGGAGCTCCGCGTGGCGCTCGCGCAGCTTCGCCTCCACGGCCGCGAGATCGGGCCCGTCGTCGGAATCGGCCATGCGTCAGTGTCGCATCCCACGCCGCCGGTCTCGGCTCAGATGCCGGCCGGCGCGGTCGTCGCGGCGATCCGGCGGGCGACGATCGCCGCGTCCTCGCCCACCCCGGAGAGCACCGACGACTTGGCGGTCCGCAGGAAGTGGACCCCGACGAAGTGGAGTCCAGGGACGACGGTGCTCGCGCCCTCGTCGTGGATCGGGAAGCCGAGATCGTCGAACGCGCCCGGGCAGTGCACCCAGGACCCGTAGTCCGGCCGGTACCCGGCGGCGACGACAACCGCCCCGAAGCCGGAGAGGTCCAGCCGCTCGGGTGAGTCGGCGATGAACGGCTCGGGCGGGACGATCGCCGGCATCGGCAGCCCGCGCTCAGCGACGAGCTTGCGCACGAGACCCATGAACTGGTCGTGGCGCTGGTCGCCCCAGACGGCGCTGTCGACGAGGTCGGGCGCGAAGCGCGCCACGCGACCCGCGGCGCCCACGAGATGCCCGAGGAGCGTGACCCCCTTGCCCTGCAGGGTCCGCAGGTTGAGGTCGCGGCCGCCGTCGCGCCCGGTCAGCACCACGTTGGCCGCCAGGCGCCCGGCCGGGCTTGGCAGCGTGGCGAGCGTCCGGTCCATGAACCCCGTCTCGAGCGCCCACCAGACGCCGTCGCGGTCCCCGATGCGGCGGCGGATCCACGGCGCCTTCCCGCACGCCAGGAAGACCTCGCGGCCGGCGTCGTGGAGCTCCTCGGCGATCTGGCAGCCGGACTGGCCGCTGCCGACGACCAGCACCGGGCCCGCCGGCAGATCCGCGGGGTTGCGGTAGCCGTCGACGTCCACCTGCGGGAGATCGGCGGGCAGCGTCGCGAGCACGGCGGGCCGGTGGGGCCGCTGGTACGCGCCGGTGGCGAGCACCACGGCGCGGGCGGCGAGCGGGCCGTCTGACGTGCGCAGCGCGAAGCCGCCGTCCGGCGACGGTCGCAGCGAGGTGACCGCGACGCCCTCGCGCACGGGCGCCTCGAACCCGTCCGCGTAGCGCTCGAGGTAGGCGACGATCTCGTCCCGCGGCATGAAGCCGTCCGGGTCGTCGCCGTCGTAGTGGTGGCCGGGAAGGCGCACGCTCCAGTTCGGCGTCACGAGGCAGAAGCTGTCCCAGCGCCCGCGCCAGGTCTGCCCGACGCGGCCGCGCTCGAGGACGACATGGTCGACCCCGGCCTGGGAGAGCTCGCGGCTCACCGCCAGCCCGGCCTGCCCGGCTCCTACGATCACTACATCCGCGTATACGTGGCGGCTCGGCTGGGACATCGGGCCACCTCTCCTATCTCGATCGATGCTCCCAAGACTTCCGGCGAGCGGCGCCGGGGCGCGGCGCCCCTCGAGACGGAGGACGCCCAGCGGGCGGATGCATTCCCCGGCTCCCCCCGCCAGATGGCGAGGCCGGCGCTTGCACGCCGCGGACCGAGTACCTAAGTTCCGCAGGTGGCCACGGATAGGCGCGGCACGGCTCGGAACGACTGGACGCATTCGTGGCACGCCGTGCCATGAGCTCAGCCTCCCGCCTGCCCGAGCCGGTGCAGGCGAGGCCCGCGGCCAGCATCGCGCCCCGGCCCGCCAGGTCCAACGCCCGCTTCATCGCGCTGCTGACGCTCCTGTGCATGGCCATCGTCGCGACGGCCGTGCTCTCCGCGGTCGTCTTCTCCGGCTTCGCGCCCACCGTCTACGGCGCGCAGGTCGACCTGCTCTACAAGACCTCACCCGACACCTCGGACGACGCCCGCGAGCGGATCCTCACGACCCAGCGCGCGTTGATCGGCAGCCGCGTGGTGCTGGCACCCGTCGCTGCGGCGAGCGACATGCCCCTCGACCGCCTCGACAACGCGCTGAGCGTGAAGGTGGGTCTGGACGACCTCATCCACGTCACCGTCGCGGACGCCGACCAGCAGCGCGCGCTGCGGCTCGTCCAGGCGGTGACGGCGCGCTACCTCCAGACCGCGGGCGAGCTGTCGCCGGAGGCGAGCCGGGGCCGCGAGCTCCTCCAGACCCAGATCGCCCGGCTGTCGGAGCGCCTCCGCCGGGCCCGCGGCGAGAACGCGGCGGCCCTGCGCGAGCGGATCGGGCGCCTCCAGGATCGCGTGCTGGATCTCGAGATCCAGAACCTCGGGCAGTCGAGGCCCGAACGGCTCACGCCCGGCTACGTCCTCGAGCAGCCGCTCTCCCCCAAGCCGATACGCGCGGCGGCCGTGGGCCTCCTGATCGGTCTGGCGCTGGCCACGGTCGTCGCGGTGCTCCTCGGGCGCCGGCGGCTGCGCCCGGCGAGGTCGCCGTGACCGCAGGGCGGCCGGCGGGCGCCATGCCGGTGGACCCGGACCACTACCGGCTCGAGCGCTACCGCGAGGACGCACGCCGGATGTCGGCTCCGCTGCGCGCGTACTACACGCTCAAGCCCGCGCTCCCCCGGACGCTCCAGCTCGCGCTCCGCCGGGCCTACGCCCGCCGCCAGGCGCGCCGGCCGTTCCCCGCGTGGCCGATCGAGCCCATCCTCGTCGACGAGCACGACCGGGAGCTGCGCCGCCGTCTGCGCGAGACCGGGGACGGCCGCCTCACGGTGGTCGACCCCTGGCCGCATGGCCACCGGTTCGCCGCGATCCTCACCCACGACGTCGAGGGACCGGAGGGGGTCGCGAACATCCCGGAGGTGCGCGAGGTCGAGCGCCGGCACGGGTTCGTCTCGTCGTGGAACTTCGTCGCCGAGTGGTACCCGATCCCCGCTTGGCTCTTCGACGACCTGCGCGACGCCGGCTGTGAGATCGGCCTCCACGGCATCCATCACGACGGCTCGCTGTTCAGGAGCCGTCCGAGCTTCGAGGCGGCGCTGCCGAAGATCCACCGCTATCTCGCGGAGTGGGACGCGGTCGGCTTCCGCTCGCCGGCGACCCTCCGCAATCCGCAATGGATGGCGGAGCTCGGCTGCCTCTACGACTCCTCGTTCCCCGACACGGACCCCTTCGAGCCACAGGCGGGCGGCTGCTGCTCCATCCATCCCTTCTTCATCGGCGATCTCGTCGAACTGCCCATCACGCTCGTGCAGGACCACACGCTGTTCGAGATCCTGCGCCGCCGCTCGATCGACCTCTGGGTCGACAAGAGCGACTGGATCATCCGCCACGGCGGTCTCATCAACGTGATCGTCCACCCCGATTACCTGCTCACGCGAGAGCGCCTGGCGCTCTACGAGGCGTTCCTCGTCCATCTGCGCGGGCGCATCGAGCAGGACCGCGGGTGGCACGCCCTCCCGCGCGACATCGCCGCGTGGTGGGTGACCCGCGCCCGCCTTCTGGAGCAATGGGACGAGCAGCACCCTGATGTCTCCCGAAGCGGGTGGCCCGCCG
>CAVQBC010000006.1:0-836545 GCA_963710665.1 uncultured Solirubrobacteraceae bacterium | reverse complement strand
TTCCAGTGCTGCTCGAGGTTGCGGACGAGGGCCGGGCTGAAGTGGCAGACGGCCTGCTCGGCGGCGTAGGTCGCCATGTAGGCGCGGAACACGTCGAGCGGCTCCTGGCCGACCCGCATCGCGCGGCGGTTGGCGGCCGCGTTGACGAGGCCCGAGCTGGTCAGCGCCTCGACGCGGCGCTCGATCGCCGCGTCGACCTCGCCCGGCTCGACGACCTCGTCGCACAGCAGGTCGGCGTCCGGGCCGCCGGCCTCGAACTCCCGCCCGGAGAAGATCGCCTGGCGGGCGATGCGGTCGCCGACGAAGCGCGGGAGCCGCAGGTTCGAGACGCCCGGGATGATGCCCTCCTTGCGCGCCGGCAGGTACAGCCGGCAGCCGCGCTCGGCGATCACGTGGTCCATCACGTGCAGCAGCTGACAGGCGCCCCCGATCGCGTACGTCTCCGCGGCCGCGATCCAGAGCTTCTCGGTCGTCTCCTCGGGCTCGCCGGGCCGGTGCTCGGGCGCGCTCAGCCCGCGGAAGATCTTGTTGACGTAGCCGAGGTCGCGCACGATGTAGAACAGGAAGGCGATCCGGCCGCGGTAGAGGTGGGTCAGGTTGATGCCCGCCCCGAAGATGCGCCGGCCCGGGTACCGCGGGTGGTCGACCACGCCGCCGCGCATGACCCCGACCTCGATCTCCGGGTCGAGCAGGATCAGGTCCACGGCGGTCTCGGTCGGCGCGACCGTCGAGTCGTCCTCGGCGTTCAGGTGGCGCGGGTTGCGCAGCTCGAGCACGCCCGCGCGGCCCTCGCGCCGCACGTGGACCCGGCCGAGGTCCGTTCGCCGGTGGAGCGGAAGTCGTCGAGGCGCTCGAGGGCCTCGCCGGTCGGGCGGAGCATCGCCCACACGAGGTGCGAGCCGGCGCGGGGGGAGGAGAGGACGTGGGCGAGCAACTGGCCCTGCGCGATCTCGGCGCCGTCCTTGTCGCCCTGCAGGTGTTCGCGCTCGGCGGCCACCGCCCCGGGCGTGGGGACGAGGCCGGGGAAGTCCTCGGCGGCCCGGTCGAGCAGCTCCTCCACCCGCACGGCGCTGCGCAGGTCGTCGGTGAGGACCGCGTAGAGCTGCTCGGCGTGCAACCGCAGGAAGCGCGCGCGGGCGTCGTGGAGCGCGGCGAGGACCGCCTCGGCCGCCGCCTCCTCCCGCGCGTCACGCCGCGGGCGTACCGGGAGCGCCGCCACCAGGCGCTCGCCACGGGCCAGGAATCCCGTCGTGGCGCGGGCGTCGGCGTCGAACCCGCGGCCGAGACCCGGCGCGGCGTCGCGCCACGCGCGCAGATCGCCGGCGGCGAGCACGGACGTCATCTCCTCGGTCACGTCCGGGTGAGCCTAATCGCCGCGCTCACCCGGCGAGCGCCCTCACTTCTGCACGAGCTCGTCGACCGTCGGAACCTCCTCGATGATCCGCCACCGCTTGGTCAGCTCGGCGTTGAGCTCGATCCCCTTCTCGTCGAGCTCCGAGTCGAACGCCGGCAGGCGCATGCGCGCCGCCACCGCCTCCGGGACCTTCGTGTACGTCGGGATGATGAGGCGCACCTCGTCCGGGTTCTGGGCGGCGTAGTCGGTCGACTTGTCCATCGCGCGGCTGAACCGGTCGACGACGTCGCGGTTCTCCCCGATGTACTTCTCGGTCGCCACGTAGACGCCGATCGGGACCTCGGCCCGCGACTCCACGAACGGCGCGTCGACCTGGCGGCCGCCCGCGTCGAGCACGCCGGTCAGGAACGGCTCGGAGGCGAGGATCGCGTCGACCCGTCCCGCCTTCAGCGCGGCGGGCATCTCGGGGAACGGCACCTCCAGCAGCTTCACCGACGACGGGTCGACGCCCTGCTTCTCCAGCGACGTCTTGATGACCACCTCGGCGACCCCCCGCAGCGCGTTGACGGCGATCGTCTTCCCCTCGAGATCGCTCACGTCGCGGATGTCCGAGCCCTTGCCCACCATCACGACCTGCCAGTCCTTCCGGGGCGTCGCGGCGGCGTCGTCGCTCGCGGCCACGGCCTTGATCGGGAGCCCCTTGCTGACCGCCGTGACCGCCGGGATCACCCCCACGAACGCGAACTGCGAGTCGTCGGAGACCAGGCTCGTGATGAGCGAGCCGCCGCCCTCCCCGAGCTGGGGCTTGACGACGAGGCCCTCCTGCTTGAAGTAGCCCTTCTCCATCCCGAGGTACATCGGCGCCGCGTTGGCCGTGGGCAGCGTGCCGACGACCACCGTCTGCGGCCCGTCGCCGCCGCCGCCGCCACCGTCATCGCCGCCGCACCCCGCGAACCCGAGCGCGGCGAGCGCCAGCCCGCATGCCGCCACCTCCCGCCATGACCGCATCGTCTCCCGCTCCTCCCGTCGTGGACCGTGCCTCCTACGTGCGTGCCCGCAGCGCCTCGATCACGTGCCCCAGGTGCCCGCGCATCGCCTGCTCCGCCGCGCCCGCGTCGTGTGCGTCGATCGCGTCCGCGATCGCCGTGTGCTCGCCGAACGAGCGCTCCGCCCGCCCCGGGACGAGGATCGTCCGGTACTGGAAGCGCACCATCTGCGAGTGCAGCGACTCGATGAGCCTCCGCGAGGTCTCGTGGCGGGCGATGCCGACGATCCGGCGGTGGAACACGGCGTTCTGCTCGGACGCGCCGAGCGGGTCGCCGCGGTCGAGCAGCCCGCGCATCTCCTCGAGCACCGCACGCAGCCCGCGCACGTCCGCCGCGGCCGCCTGCTCGGCCGCCTTGGCCGCGCTCAGGGACTCGAGCACGGCGCGCGCCTCGAGGATCTCGATCGCCTCCTGCTCGGAGACCAGGCGCACCTTCGCGCCGCGGTTCGGCCGGCGCTCGACCAGGCGCTCGTGCTCGAGCCGCACGAGCGCCGTGCGGACCGCGGTACGCCCCAGGCCCAGGGCCTCGCTGAGGTCCGCCTCGACGAGCCGCTCGTTCGGCTGCAGCCGGCCCGTGACGATCGCGTCGCGCAGGCGCGCGTATCCGTCCTCGGCGGTCACGCGGGCGGCGTCCCGTAGGTGTGGAAGCTCTCGACGGTCTTGACGCCCCAGGCCTGGCCCTTGCGGCGCTCGGCCTCGGTCCACACGACCGCCGGCTGGTCGGGGTCGTAGACGAAGTAGCCGCCGGTGGTGACCTCGATCCGGTTCCCGCCCGGCTCGATCCCGTAGAGGAAGAACCCCTGCGCGATCGCGTGCTTGGACGGCGCCGCCTCGATCTCGATGTCGTGGTCGAGGAACAGGTCGGCGGCGCGCAGGCACTCCTCGCGCGTGTCGACCCAGAACGCGAGGTGGTGCAGGCGGCCCGTGAGGCCGTAGGCGTCCTTGGTGTAGATCAGCTCGTGGGCGGCGATCGACGCCGACAGCCATGCGCCGGCCTCGGTGCCGTCGTCGAGCTCGATCCGCTCGTGGAGCCGGTAGCCGAGCGTCTCGTTCACGAACACGCGGTTGGGGCGGACGTCGGCGGCCAGCACGTTGACGTGGTCGAGCCGCTTGACGGCGGCGCCGCGGCCGACGTAGCGCTGGGGCTGGTTCTTCAGCGACGGGCGCAGCTCGGGGGGCGGCGCGTATCGCTCGCTCTCGTAGTAGAGGTCGAACGCGTGGCCGTCGGGGTCGCGGAAGCGGTAGGAGCGCCCGCGGGCGCGGTCGCCGTCGGTCCAGCCCTCGCCGAGCCCGGTCGCCTCGATCTTCTCGACGCGCCGCTCGAGCGCCTCGGGGTCGCGCGCGCGGAGCCCCAGCGAGGCGAGGCCCGCCGCCGGCGCCTCGGTGAGCTTGAGCGAGTACGGCTGGTAGTCGCCCCACCCGCGCAGGTACACGGACCGGCGCTCCTCGTGCTCGATCTCCATCCCCAGCACGTCGTGGAAGAACGCGAGGCTCTCCGCGGGCTTCGGGGTGAGGAGCTCGGCGGGCCCGAGGTGGGCGATGTCGCTCATGCGCCTTCCACGATCGCCCGCAGCCCGTCGAGGTCGTAGGAGAGCCGGCCGGCCTGCAGCTGCTCGCGCTTGGCGGCCTCGCGCTCCTCGCGCTCGTGGGCGGCGTCGAGCACCGTGGTCACGTCGTCGGCGGGGACCACCGCGATGCCGTCGCCGTCGAGCACGACCGCGTCGCCCGGCCGGATCGTGGCGCCGCCGACCACCACCGGCACGTCGATCTCCCCGACCGCCTGCTTGGTCGCCCCCTGGATGCGGATGTACCGCGCCCACACCGGCAGCCCCAGCTCCGCCAGGTCCTCCACGTCGCGGACGGAGGCGTCCACGAGCACCGCCGCGGCGCCCTGCTCGCTCGCCTGGGTCGCGAGCAGGTCGCCGAACAGCGCGAAGGGCGCCGGCTCGGGCATCGTGAGCACCAGCACGTCGCCGGCGCGGACCTCGGCCATGGCGGCGTGGACCATGAGGTTGTCGCCCTGGCCGCAGCGCACCGTGCGCGCGGGCCCGGCGGCGCTCGAGCCGGGCACGATCCGGTGCATGTCGGCGTCGACGAAGCCGCGCCGCCCGCCGGCCTCGTAGATCGTCGCGCTGCCCAGCCGGGCCAGCTCGTCATAGGGGCTCATAGCTGATCCACCACCTGGGGGATGACGCGCTGGAACGCCTCGGCGTAGCGGACGCTCGCGTCGCCGGAGGCGCGCCGGGCGTGGTTGCCGCGCTGCTCGGCGCGCTGCGCGTAGTAGGTCTGCAGGTACTGCTGCGCCTTCATCGCCGCCATCGCCTCGCGCTTGCGCTCGATCACCGAGGTGATGTCGACGAACGTCGTCGGGGTGAAGTTGCACAGCTCGGGCTGGTGCGGCTCGAACAGGAACAGCGCCGGCGGGGCGACGGTCGCGAACGCGCTGCTCACACCGGCGCCCGCTGCGAGGCCCCGCGCCCGGTCGACGGCCGCGTAGGCGACGGGATGGTCCGGGTTGAACGGGTCGGTGTCGGTGTGGGTGATGAGGACGGCGGGCGCGAACGCGCGGATCGCCTCGGCGATGGCCAGCAGCGCGTCGCCGTCGATCTGCAGCGGGTAGTCGCCGAGGTCGAGGGAGCGGAACGAGGCGCCGAGCGCCGTCGCCGCGGTCTCCGCCTCGGCGCGGCGGATGCGCTTGACGTTGTCGAGCGTCTGGCCCTCCTCCTTCCACAGCTCGCCGGACTCGCCGCGCTCGCCGTAGGAGAGCGCGATCACCTCCGCCGTGCCGCCGGCCTCCACCGCCTTGGCCACCGCGCCGCCCGCCCGCCACACGAAGTCGGCGGAGTGGGCCCCGATGACCTGTACGCGGCGGCTCATGCGTCGACCCCCGCCAGCCGCCGGGTGTTGGCAACCGCCATCGTCCGGATCTCGGCCTCCGTGAACCCGGCCTCGAGGAACCGGTCGGCCATCAGCGCGAGCCCGTCCTCCACCGGCGGGTTGAACGTCTGCCCGAGGTCGGTGCACCACACGGTGCGCTCGGGGCCGACCGCGCGGCTGGCCTCCAGCACCCGCTCCCACGAGACCTTGCCGGTGTGGGGGGTGGTGAACGCGCGCTCCATCAGCGCGCCGCGGTCCGCGAGCGCGACCTGGTCGGAGACGGAGATGTTCTGCGACGGGAACTCGGGGTGGGTGACCACGATGAGGCGCACCCCGGCGGCGACCGCGGCGTCGACGAGCACGAAGATCTCGTCACGCGAGAGGTGGCCGGTGGCGAGCACGAGGTCGTGGCGGGCGATCGCGGCGAGGACCTCGTGGGCCTCGGGGAGCAGCGCGCCCGCGTCGTCGACGACCGGCACCGGCCGCGGCGTGACCCCGGCCGCGCGCAGGTCGAGCTCGAAGCGCACCCACACCGGCACCTTGCCGTCCGGGTCCGCCGCCAGCACGTGCTGCTGCTCGTTGACCGAGCTGACGGTCGGGAACCACACGATCCGCGCCCCCTCGCGCGCGGCGATCTCGACCGCCACCGGGTTGAGGCCCCCGACGGCGTCGTTGAGCGTGAGCGCACCGAGGACGTGGACGCCGGGAACCGCCTCGGCGACCGCCCGCGCGCGCTCCGCCGTGGAGGTGTAGTGCGACTTGAGGCCGAAGCCGGCGAGCCCCAGCTCCTTGAAGCGCCGCGCCAGCGCGACGTCGGAGACCCTCCGGTCGACCACGTCGGGCGCGACGTGGATGTGCGGGTCGTAGGCGCCGCGGACCAGCTCGCGGGCGCGCTCGCTCGGGACGGGGTGCTCAGGCATCGCGGAGCTCCTCGAGCCACGCGCGAGCGGCGCGCGACACCCGCGCGGGCACGCCCAGCTCGTCCAGCTGGGCGGTGGCGTCGTCCATCTCCGCGACCCGCCGCGCCGCGTGACGGCGGCTGCCCGTCTCCAGGCGCTCGAGCAGAGCGCCGTCGGCACCCGTGAGGACCGACGCGATCTCCTCGCGCATCCAGTCCTCGCTGCCGGCCGCGCGCGCCGCGGCGAGGCTCTCGAGGCAGGTCGCCGCCAGGCCCTTCATGAACACGCTGCGCAGCAGCTTGCGGGTCGCCGCCGCGCCCGGCTCGGGGCCGATCACCTCGACGGGCATGCCGAGCGGCGCCAGGCGCGCCGCGAACGCCTCTGCGCCCGGCCCGGAGGCCAGCGCCGGCGTGCGGACGCCGGTGCCGGGGACGGGCGCCATGAGGGCGACGTCGGCGAACAGCGCGCCGGTCGGAGCGACCACGCCGGCGAGCTCGCGCTTGAGCGGCGCGCCGCCGGTGTTGAGGTCGGCGTAGACCTGCCCTTCCCGCAGCTCATCTGCCACCTCGCGCGCGGCCTGCACCGCGACGCCGGCGTCGTTGACGCTCAGCACGACGTCGCTGCCCCGGACGGCGTCCGGCGCGGAGGTCGCCCGGGCGCCGCGGTCCGGCCGCGGGTCCCAGCCGCGCACGTCGGCGCCGCCCGCGGTGAGGTCGGCCGCCAGGGCGCCGCCCGCCTCGCCCAGCCCGAGCACCGCGATCACGAGGCCCATGCGGCCGTCAACCCCAGACCTCCTGGGCGGTCTCCACGATCAGCCGCAGCTTCGCCCGCTGGTCGTCGTGCGACAGGCGGTTGCCCTCGACGGTGGAGGAGAAGCCGCACTGCGTGGAGAGGCACAGCTGGTCGACGTCGACGTACTGCGAGGCCTCCTCGATGCGTCGCTTGAGCAGGTCCTTGGACTCGAGCTCCGGGCGCTTGGTCGTCACCAGCCCGAGCGCGATGTACTTGCCCTTGGGGACGAACCGCAGCGGCTCGAACGTGCCCGAGCGCTCGTCGTCGTACTCGAGGAAGAAGCCGTCGACCTCGAGGTCGTTGAACAGCGCCTCGGCGACGAAGTCGTAGCCGCCCTCGGCCGCCCACATCGACTGGTTGTTGCCGCGGCAGAGGTGCGTGGTGACCGCCATGCCGTCGGGGCGGTCGGCCAGCGCGCGGTTGATGTTGCCGATGTACTGCTCGTGCAGGTGCTCGGGGTCGCCCCCGATGTCGATGATGTGCTGGCGCTGGGCCGGGTCGTTGACGTACGCGAGGCTCGTGTCGTCGAGCTGCAGGTAGGTGCACCCGAGCTCGCCGAGCCGGCGGACCTCGTCGGCATACGCGCCCGTAAGGTCGGCCCAGAAGTCGTCGAGCTCGGGATAGACGTCGTGGTCGATCGACGAGTTGCCGCCCCGGTAGTGGACCATGCTCGGCGACGGGATCGTGAGCTTCGGCCGGTTCGTGCGCACCGTGTCGCGCAGGAACTCGAACGCGTCGCCGAAGATCGTCTTCGGCAGCGTCACCCGCTCGGCGACCTTCATCGCGGGCGGCGCGTAGTCGTACTCGCCCTGCTCGTCGCGGAAGTGGACGTGCAGGCTCTCGCCCTCCACCTGCCTGATCCCGCCCAGCTGGTAGATGAAGTCCATGTGCCACGACGTGCGGCGGAACTCGCCGTCCGTCGCCGACTGCAGCCCCACGTCCTCCTGCATCCGCACCACCTCGCGGATGGCGTCGTCCTCGACCGCCCTGAGCTCGTCGTCGTCGATGCGGCCGGCGGCATGGTCGTCGCGGGCCTTCAGCAGCTGCGCCGGCCGCAGCAGGCTCCCGACGTGATCGGCTCGGAACGGCGGCGTGTCGCGCCAGGCCATCTCCACTCCCTCCCTCGTGGTCCGGGCAGGGGCGGACCGTAGCATTGTCGACAATCATGTCGACGACTTGTGGCGGCTAGCCTCCGGCGACGCGAGATACCCGGGCCGGTAGCTCAGCGGTCAGAGCCGCGGACTCATAATCCGTCAGACGGAGGTTCGAATCCTCCCCGGCCCATCTGCCCAGGCGGTGTGGAAAGCGGTTACAACCACCGGCGCAGAGCGGGAAACGCCGCTCTGCGCCGGTGGAAACGGGTGGGGGCTGTTTGCAGGGGTTTGAGGTCCCTTCCGGCCCGGGCGGCTACCAAAGAGCTACCAGCGAAGGCGCTGCGAGCTACCACGGCGAGCTACCACGAGCTCGGGCTCCCTGAGGGTCCGACTGGAGGCGCGGCGTGAGCGTCGAGGCGACGTCCTGGGCGTGGCGTCAGCCGGTGCGCGGGACGAAGAAGCTCGTCCTGCTGTGCCTGGCGGATTGGGCGGACCCGCTGCACCGCTCGTGGCACGCGACGGGCGAGCTGGCTGACCGCGTCGGCGTCACGCAGGGAGATGAGGGCAGCGTGCTCGACCGCCAAGAGGTCGAGGAGGTCGCTCGTGGACCGGTCGATGTGGGCGACTTGAGTCGCAAGCTCGATCTCGACGAGCACGACGTCCACGACTGCCTGCTGCTGCTCGTCGAGGAGGCCTCGGCGGCTACCTCCCGACTGCAGGGAGAGCTGATCGCCAAGCCGGTCAACGAGGGGTTCTCCAAGACGGTCAACGTCGGGCTGCGGCAAGCCCTGGAAGCCGGTCAGGACGCCGTGTTGGTCAATGCCGACGTGGAGTTCATCGACTCCGGTTGGTTAGACGTGATGCGCGCCCGCGTGGGCGAGGACGACGCGCCCGCGAGCGTGGTGGGCGCGCGGCTGCTGTACCCGAACGGGCTCATCCAGCACGGCGGCATCTTCTTCTCGCTGCTGCACCGCGTCTTTGACCACCGCTTCCGCTACGCGCCCGCCGATCTACCCGAGGCGCTGTACGCCGTCACGGCGCCGGTGACGGGGGCGCTGCAGCTCATCCGCCACGAGGCTCTGACGGAAGTCGGGCTCTACGACGAGAGCTTCCAGATGGGCCTCGAGGACGTCGACTTCTGCCTGCGGGTCTTCGAGTCCGGGCGCTCGTGCGTCTACGAGCCGACCGTGCGGGCGTTCCACCACGAGAGCCTGTTCCGCGGGCGGCCGTCACCGAAGGTCGCCGACTGGCAGCAGCGCTCCTACCTCACGTTCATGCGCAAGTACCGGGAGACGAACTTCGCCAGATGGATACCGACCCTGATCTGAAAGCCCTCGGCGCCGAAGCCACCCGCGAGGTCCTCGACGAGATGGCCCGCCGCCGCCGCCGGCCGCTGTCGTCGGAGCTGATCGAGCTCGCGCAGCTGCGTAACCCCGGACTGCAGGTGCGCTTTGAGCCGCGGCCGAAGCAGCCATCGCCGCTGGAGCGCGAGCGGGCGCCCGGCACGCCGCTGGCCCTGGTGGTCGGCACCGACCGCGGCGAGGCCGTCTACCACAAGCGCAACTTCATGGAGACGTGGCTCGACGTCTTCGAGCGGGCCGCGCTGCTGTGAGCATGCAGCCGGGCGAAGTCCTCTACGTCGGCATCGGCGACTCCGCGGTGTGCTGGTACCGCTGCGCGCTGCCGGCGACGTTCGGCGGCCACGACTGGGTCGGGATGCTCGGCACCCCGCCGCAGGTGAAGTACGTGACCGGGATGGTCAAGCGGCAGACGATCATGCCCGCCTTCGACGAGTACAAGGTCGTGGTGCTTCAGCAGCCCCGTGGGGCTGGCTGGCTGAAGGTGATCCGCGGACTGCAGTCGCGCGGGGTGAAGGTCGTCTTCGAGGTCGACGACTACGTCCACGCCATCCGCCGGATGCAAGACCACGACTACCGTTCCGAGTTCACCAAGGACAAGCTGCCCGCCGGCGGTGGCTCTACCCCGCGCGGTCGCCGGAGGCGCGCGCGCTGAACGTGCTCGGCGAGAAGTGGACGCTGCTGATCATCCGCGCGCTGCTGGATGGGCCCAGGCGGTTCGTCGACCTGCAGAACGGGATCGCGCAGGTCGGCAATGCGCAGCTGCAGACCCGCCTCGCGTCGATGGAGGCGGACGGGCTGGTCACCCGGCAGCGTTTCCGCGAGCAGCCACCTCGTGTGGTGTTCGAGCTCACGCCGGACGGGTACGCGGCGGCCGGCGTGCTCGAGGCGCTCGCCGAGTGGGAGCGGTCGCGATGACGAGCCTCGGCGAGGTCGATCGACCGCAGTAGACGCACATCATCGGGCCGGCAGCTCGCCCTTCAGGCCGCTCGTTGAAGTTCCGACTGCAGTCGCTCGCCGTGCTCGGCGACTCCAGTCGGCCTCCATTCGCCGAGCTTCTCGCGGATCGAGCGCATCGTCTTCTCCATCTCGCGCTTGCCGAGGTCGAGATGGCGGCTGATCTCGCTCTGCTTGTAGTCGCGGTAGAGCAGCCCATCACCGCACGAGAGCCGCCGGGAAACCAGCGGCTCTCGTGCTCTCGTGCTATGTCAACCGATCGTCACGCGGCGACGCGCGCGCCACGGCGGCGGTGTGTGAGGCCCACCGCCAGGGTCCCGGCCAGAACCACGATCGCCAGACCGCCCCCAGCGCCAATGCCCGCGTCGCCCCAGTCGAACCCGTGCTGCGGGACCTGGATGACCGGCGCGCCGTCGATCGTCTCCGCCGGCAGCGAGACGCCGGTGGACTCCGAGGGCGCCATCACGGCCGGCGCGCGGCGGTCGGCGTTGCGCAGGTCCTGCCCGCTGGTCGGGAGCACGCGCGGCACCGCGCTGCGCTGGTCGGGGTTGCGGAAGTCCTGGTGGATCCGCTCCGCGGGCGCCGCGGGCGCGGGGGCCCGCTGGTCGGCGTTGCGCAGGTCCTGCTGGGCGCCCGCCGGGCCGGCGAACCCGGTCACGGCGACGACCGCGGTCAGGGCCAGTGCGGCGGTGGTCTTGAGCGTGGACATCTCGACTCCCTCTGTCCGGTGCGGCCGCCCGGTGCGACCGCTTGTCGGCTATCCGGCTGGGACTCCGCTGCGATCTAGATATTCCGGGCTTATTCCGGGCTCATTCCGGCTTATTCCGGGCTTATTCCGGGCCGGTCAGGCCGCTCGTTGAAGCTCGGACTGCAGTCGCTGGCTGTCCTCGGCGACTCCAGTCGGCCTCCAGTCGCCGAGCTTCTCGCGGATCGAGCGCATCGCCGAGGGCGAGGTCAGCATCGAGCGCCAGTGGGTGCCGGGCATCGGCCTCGACGTGCCGAAGAACTGGCAGCCGCGCGTGGTCACGCTCGCCGGGCCGGCGGCCGACGCGCTGCAGGCGCTCCCCGTCCAGCTGGACCCGGAGGCGCCGCTCTGGCGGACCAAGCGCGGCAGCCGCCTGCACGGGGGCAACCAGCACTACTACTGGAACCCGATCCGGGCGCGGTTCGGCAACCCGAGCATGGACCTCTACGAGCTACGCCACTTCTGCGGCTCCTACCTGCTCAACGACCTCGAGCTGCCGCCGCAGGACGTCGCCCAGCAGCTCGGGCACACCGACGGCGGGGCGCTCGTGATGGCCCTCTACGGCCACCCCAGCGAGGACCTCGCGCGCAGGCGGATCAAGGCGGCGATGGCGGCCGCGACGCACCGGGGATCCGTCGTCTCGCTGCAGCCCAAGGAGGCCTCCGACTCGTGAGAACGTCGGCGAACGGCTACCACGGAGCTACCACGGCTCCGGGAACTGCCTGCAAATCGGCCGGTTTCCACCGAGTTGTGCATATCCGGCCCATGCTCTTCGGCGGCCTCCAAGCCCGCCGATTCCCGCTGACGCGTCACCTCGACAGCCACTGAGGGGTAACGAGCGGAGCCACCGCCCGGCGCGCCCGGGGGGCGCCGTTCCGCAACCTCCCGGTCCCACGACGCGAGCTACCTGCGATTGCGCTGGCGCGCGCGCGTGGAGAGACTCGTCGCAGAGCCTCGTGACCGAGACGCCGACCGACGACGAGCGCGACGACGCTCCGAGCGTCCTGCGACTGCTCTTCGCAGGCTCGTCACGAGCTGCCAGCCAGCGTCTGACGGCGTCGATCGAGAACTTTGAGGCCGACCTCGAATACCGGCTCGACCTCGATGAGGAGCTGCGCGGAACCGCGTGGGAGAAGACGATTCGGGCGCAGCTGGCCGATGCGCGCGCCCATCACAAGCGCGGGGAGGTCGACACTGCCTGGCGCTGCTTCACGCCGGCGGCCCGGCGCGAGCTGGAGAAGGCGAAACCCGCCGAGCTCATCGCGCAGGCCGACGCGCTGCGCCACGAGGCCGCGAGCGGCAAGCTGTCGTCCGCTTGGCGATCCGAGCTGATCCGCGCGCTGCTCGACGAAGAGCACATCGAAGTGCCGGCCGACGATCCGGATCAGGACGTCCGCCGGCGCGTCGCGATCGCGACCCGCATCCGCGACGAGGACGCGGACAACCGGTACTACCGCGTCGCGCTCGTGCGCTCCCAGCGCAGCCTCCTGCTCGGTGTGCTGCTCGTCTGCATCGTGATCGTGCTCCTCTTGGCGGCGACCGTCGACTGGAACACCGATCTCGGTGACCCCACCGTCGGCTTCATCGCACTCGTCGCGGTCTTCGGCATGCTCGGCGCGTGCCTCAGCGCGATCCAATCGCTGGGTCACGCCGGCGCACAGGGGCGCATCCCCGAGTACGTCGCGACGTCGCTCATCACGATCACCCGGCCGGCGCTCGGCGCCGCGGCAGCGTTGGGCGTCTACGCGATCGCGGCCTCCGGCCTGCTCAACATCTCGCTTGAAGGCGAGGAAGCGCATCTGACCGTGCTGGCGCTCGCGTTCGCCGCCGGATTCAGCGAGCGGTTCGTGCTGAGCGCGGTCGGCACGGCCACCGGCAGCACGCAGGAGAAGTAGGAGTCAGCGCCCCGTCAGCGAGGCGACGTACTCCGCGAGCGGCTCGTAGACCGGCAGCCGAAACCGTGCGGCCCTGCTCAGCAGCTCGGCCGGCGTCATCCATGCAAACCCACGGAACTCCGGGTGCCCCTTGCGCGCGTCGATGCGGCCGATCTCGATCCGCGCGTCAGGCGCGAGGAGCCGCACGACGAACCACTTCTGCACCTGGCCGCGACCCGTGTCGGGCTTGCGCATGTCCGGCTCGAGCTCGTAGGCGAGCCAGCGCGGATGCTCGCCGAGCACCTCGACCTGGTCCCAGCGCAGGCCCGTCTCCTCGGCCAGCTCTCGCCTGGCGGCATCGGCGGGCTCCTCCGCCTCGTCGATGCCCCCCTGCGGCAGTTGCCAGACGTCCGGGAACTCGTAGCGCTCCAGCGCAAGAACGCGGCCGTCTGCATCGACGACGGCGATGCCGGCGCTTGCGCGGAAGAACTGACTGCCCACGGTGACTATGCCGAAAGCTCGAGCATTGGGCAGCGATCCTAGAGTCTGCTGCGGACCCAAGAACGCAATCGGGCTCAGTGCAGGTGGTGGACATCGAGCAGCGTGGGCGATGACGTTCGGTGGCTTTCCGCAGTCTCGAAGCCTCCCGGTTTCCGAGGCAGGCAACCGGCGGTAGCGCCGCTTGACTCCGCGGACGGAGTCATGGTCTGTGTTGCAAGTCAGGAGCGATCGTCCGGAGGGCAATCCCATCCCCGGCCGACGATGTCCGACGCCACGGTGAGTGGCTCAGTGGTCGTGCGCCCTGCGGCAGTGGCGACTGCGAATGCTCCCGCGCGACCGAGCCACGGTCACCATGAGCCCGATGCGAGGCGACGTTGGGCCCGACGTGCTCCTGTCGGACGCCGCCGGTTGAAACCCGGCGACTTCGGGTCGAGCCGGCGGCATGAGGGGGCCCGCATCGCACACCATCGGCGGGGTGGAGGCGCTCGATGAGCGAGGGCGTGTTCGAGCTGGCCGGTGAGACGGTCGACCAGCTCGCCGTGGGGCACGTCGTCGACGTCGATCCCAGCTCGGGCACCGCTGTGGTCTCGGTGCCGATACCGCTCACTGCGGGGCGGGCGGGGTTTGGGCCGAGCCTCGCCCTCTCCTACGACTCGGGGGCCGGCAATACGCCGTTCGGCCTGGGGTTGGACGTTGGGCCACGCGGCTGCAGTCACGGTCGACACGCGCGACGGGCTCCCGCGCTACGACGGCCGCGAGCGCTTCGCCTTCGGGGGCGACGAGCTGGCGCCGGAGGGCGTCGGCGGCGAGCCGCGGCGCTGGCCCGGCGGCGACTTCGAGGTAGCAGCGCCGCTGGCCGCAGCAGGCACCCGACGTGATCGGCTCGGAACGGCGGCGTGTCGCGCCAGGCCATCTCCACTCCCTCCCTCGTGGTCCGGGCAGGGGCGGCTACGAGCTGCGGGCGTTCGTCGCTGCCTGGCCCGGGCCGGAGCCGGCTGCGCCCTCCTGACCGAACGCGACGCCACCGCACCTCCCCCGGCGGCGTACGGTGGCTGCATCCAACGAGGGAGTCGCAATGCCAGTCGTGATGGTTCACCAGGGCCCGACGCTGACGCAAGAGCGCTACGAGCAGGTCGTGCGTGGCCTCACCGGTGGGAAGAGCCGCCTCGAGTCGCGGGAGGATTGGCCGGCCGAGGGCATCCTCGTCCACATCGCTGGACAAGGCGAGAACGGCTTCGTCGTCGTCGATGTGTGGGAGTCCATGGACACGTTCGCCCGGTTCGGCGAGGTCATCTTGCCGCTCATGCAGGACGCCGGCGTCACGGACGCTCCGAAACTCTTCCCGGCGCATAGCTTCGTGAACGCCTGACGAGATCACCAGCCGCGCGCCGGCGCCCGGCGCGGGGAGCTCTACGGGCTGCAGCGCCCCGACCTGCGCTTTGCCGAGAGCGAGATCAGCATCGAGCGCCAGTGGGTGCCGGGCGCCGGCGGGCCCGGCGATAGCCACGCTTGGGCAAGCCCTCCGGCGCCTGTTGGACCCATCCGCATGACCGACCGCGCCCGATCGGATCTAATTGGCAGCCGAAGACGATGAGCGACGCCGACCAGCCGATCAGCGAGATCCGCCGCCGCCGTCACCGCCGCGCGATCGCGAGGCTCATCAACGAGGAGCGGCGCAAGCACGGCCGGCGCCCGCTGCGCTTCTCGCGTGGGCTGAGCGTCTCCGCGCGGTCGTGGGCGCGCGCGATCAGCCGGAGGTCGCGCTTCACCCACGGCGACTTCGCGCGCCGGTCGCTGCGGTTTCCGTTCGTGCTGAACTCGCGCGGCCGGCGCTGGCGGGTGGGCGAGCTGCTGGCGTGGGGGAGCGGGTCGAGGTCGACGCCGCGGAGCATCGTGAACAAGTGGATGCGATCGCCCCGGCATCGCCGGACCATCCTCGGCGACTGGCAGTACGGCGCGGCGTGGACGGAGCGCGACGCTCCGAAGCCCGGCCTGCAGCGCGACAGCGCGACGGTCGTGTACCACCTCGGCCGCCGCCGCTGAACCTCGCCGAGCGGACGCCACCAGCGCGCCGGCGGCGTGGACTCGCCGGGACGGAGCGCGGGCCAGGGGGAGCCGAGCGCCAGGCTGAGCAGCGCGGCGCACGCGCCCGAGTGCGCGAACGGCGTCCAGCCCTCGAGGCCGGCGGCGGTCAGCACGGCCGCGAAGAAGGAGGCGACGCGAGCGCGTGGCAGATTCATGACCGCTGCGCGATGAGTTTGGGGTCAGACGGCGGTCTGTAGAGGTGGTGATCGATGTCCACCCGAGGAGGCACGCGTTGCAGACGGCACAGGGGATCGCCCGGTCGGCCGACGGCACCGGGATCGTGTTCGAGCGATCCGGCGACGGACCGGCGCTGGTCATGGTCGATCCCGCGGGCGGCTACTCCGGCTTCGACAACATCCGCGGCCTGGGCGCGCTGCTCGCCGCGGACTTCGGCGTCTACACCTACGACCGCCGCGGCCGCGGCGAGAGCGGCGACGCGGAGGTCTACGCGGTCGAGCGCGAGGTCGAGGACCTGGCCGCGCTGATCGCCGAGGCGGGCGGGTCGGCGTCCGTCTACGGGTTCTCCTCGGGCGGGCTGCTCGCGCTGCACGCGGCGGCGGCCGGCGTGCCGATCGAGAAGCTCGTGCTGTTCGAGCCGCCGGTGCGCGACGAGGGCGCGCCGCCGGAGACCGCCTTCACCGCCGAGATCGCCGCGCTCGTGGCGGCGGGCGACCGGGCGGCCGCCGCCGACCGCTTCCTGACCGCCATCGGCGTGCCGCCCGAGGTGATCGAGGGGATGGCGCCGGTGCGGCCCGCGTTCGAGGCCGTCGCGCACACGCTCGTCTACGACTGCGTGATCTCCGACGCCACCGACTTCGACCTGCTCCGGTCGGTGCGGACCCCGACGCTGGTGCTCGACAGCCAGGGCAGCTCGGACGACCTCACGGGCGGGGCGGCGGCGATCGCCGGGGCGCTGCCCGACGGGACGCTGCGCACCCTCACCGGCGGGTGGCACGGCGTGCCGGACGAGGATCTCGCCCCCGTGGTCGCCAAGTACCTGCGGTGAGCGCGCGCATCGTCGAGGCGAACGGGATCGACCTCTGCGTCGAGACGTTCGGCGACCCCGCGGACCCCGCGATCCTGCTCATCCACGGGGCCGGCAGCACCATGCTCTCGTGGGACGACGGGCTCTGCGCGCGGCTCGCGGCCGGCTCCCGGTTCGTCGTCCGCTACGACAGCCGCGGCGCCGGGCGCTCGGAGCCGCACGGGCCGGGGATGCCGCCGTACTCGATCCGCGACCTGGTCGCGGACGCGGTGGGTCTGCTCGACGTGCTCGGCGTGCAGCAGACGCACATCCTCGGCATGTCGCTGGGCGGCGGGATCGCGCAGCTGCTTGCGCTGGACCACCCCGACCGGGTCGCGTCGGTGATCCTGGCCTCGACCACTCCCGGAGGCCCCGGCCACGGGCAGCCCGACCTGCCCGGCCCCGCGGAGGGGCTCTTCGCGGACGAGCCGCCCGAGCCCGACTGGTCGGACCGCGACGCGGTGATCGGGTACCTGGTCGAGGCCGAGCGCCCGTACGCCGCTCGCTCCCGGCCCTACGACGAGGCCGCGATGCGGGTGCTCGCCGGGCGCGTCTTCGACCACAGCGCCGACCTCGAGCGGAGCCTGACGAGCCCCGTCGAGCTCGACATGGGCGATCCCTGGCGCGAGAGGCTCGGCGAGGTGGGCGTTCCGGCGCTCGTCATCCACGGCACCGAGGACCCGCTGTTCCCGCTCGCGCACGGGCGCACGCTCGCGGACGAGCTCCCCGGCGCGGAGCTGCTCGTCCTGGAGCAGACCGGGCACGAGTACTTCCCGCCGGTCACGTGGGAGGTCGTCCTGCCCGCGCTCCTGCGCCACACCGCGCGCGTTTGACCCCGGTGGCGGTTGCGGCGCCGGGACCGGCATGGGACGGTCGGTCGCGCCGCCGCACCCGGACCAGGAGGATGGACGTGGACCCAGCCGACCCCTACAGCCCGTTCCGGCCGATCGAGGTCGTCGACGGGTTCCCGGTGATCGAGCGGGTGTACTCCGACGACCCGACCGGGCTCTCGGTCGGCCTGGCGAACATCACCGCCGCGGTCCCTGACATCGAGGCCAACAAGGAGAAGATCCTCCGGGCCGCGCGGATCTTCAAACGGCGCCGCGTCAACATCGCGGCCTTCCCCGAGTTCAGCCTCTCCGGCTACTTCTGGGAGGACGAGCCGAGCTGCCGGCGCTATATGAGCGAGGCGACGATCGAGAACCACATCGACTGGATCGAGACGGAGCTCAAGCCGCTGTTCGACGACGAGTTCATCGGGATCATCCTCAACAACGTCGCGGCCGGGCCCGACGGGAAGTTCTTGAACCGGACCTTCCTGCTCGCCCGCGACCACGAGTACCTCGCGCCGGAGAACACGTACGAGAAGGTCTTCCTGCCGGGGATCGAGAAGCTCTACACGGAGAGCGGCCGCGACGACCGGCTCGTCTTCGAGGGCCCTCGCGGGCGTGTCGGGTTCACCACCTGTTACGACTGCCTCTTCACGGACCTGCTGCGCGAATACTCGATGGTCGATCGCGTCGACGCGATCGTCGAGATCGCGTCCTGGCGCGCGGCGGCGACCCGGGACTACCCCGGTCTCAACGTGCGGACCGACCACTACTACGGGGACCTCTGGGACACCGTGCTGGCCGCGTCCGCCGCGATCAACCAGGTGTGGGTCATCGCGTGCAACGCGGTAGGGCAACACGGCATCAGCGGTGCCGTCTTCTGGGGCGGGTCCGGCATCTGGGCCCCCTCCGGGCTCTGTCTGCTCCGCGGCTCGCACTTCAACGAGGAGTTGCTCGTGATGCACAACATCGACGTCAAGGGCGCGCGGAAGGCCGAGCAGGAGGACTTCGACTACGCGATCGACTTCAACGAGATCTACCGGCCGCTGGAGGGCTCGCGGTCCTTCACGCGCAAGATCGACTGAGCCGTGGGCGGGAGGCCTGGGCTACGAGGAGACGATCTCCGATGTCGTGAAGGTGGTCGAGGCCGTCGGCGCGGCGATCATGATCGTCGGCGGGCTCGGCGCCCTCGCGGCCTTCGCCCGGCGCGTCCTGCGCGCGCGGACCGCCGCGAGCGCCTACGAGGCCCTCCGCCGCGACCTCGGCCGCTGCATCCTCCTCGGCCTCGAGGTCCTCATCGTGGCCGACATCGTGCGGACGATCATCGTCGACCCGACGCTCGAGAGCGTCGCGGTCCTGGGCGCCATCGTCGTCATCCGGATCATCCTGAGCTTCTCGCTCGAGGTCGAGATCGACGGCGTCTGGCCCTGGCGCCGCGGCGAGGCGAACGCCCGCGAGTAGGCGTGTGAGGAGTCGACTTCCTGGCAGGCCTTCGATGTTCTCGACCGAGACGGTTCAGGCACCCGCACGGGTGAACGTCACATGCGTGACTCCGCTGGGCGAGGACGTGGCCTCGACCTCGTAGTCCCTCTCGAGACCCTCCAGTCCGTCCCAGAGCCGCACGCCCCGGCCGAGCAGGATCGGGACCACCACGGTGTGCATGTGGTCGACGAGCCCGGCAGCAAGGAATTCGCGGATCACAGTGGGACCTCCGCCGATGCGTACGTCCTGGCCGTCCGCCGCCTCGCGGGCCGTCTCGAGCGCCTCGGCAGGCGAAGCATCGATGAAGTGGTACGTCGTGCCGCCATCCATCTCGATCGACGGGCGCGTGTGATGGGTGAGGACGAAGACCGGTGTGTGGAACGGCGGGTTGGGACCCCACGCGCCCTTCCACTCCGGGTCCTCGTGCCATCCGGGGTGGCCGAACTTCCCGGCACCCATGATCTCGGCGCCGATCCCCGGAGTGAACTGCCGCGAGAAGGCGTCGTCGATGCCGCCGCTCCCGCCGGGCCGGCCGAGCATCTCGCCGCCCCACCGGGTGGCGAACATCCACTCGTGCAGCCGATCCCCGGCGTGACCGAAATGTGCGTCGGCGCTTTGGCCCTCACCGGTGCCGAAGCCGTCGAGTGAGATGGAGAAGTTCTGCACGCGGGCGAGTGACATGGCTGCTGCTCCTTCGATGCTCGGGGTCAGTTCTCGTAGGTGGCGGGCACTGATGTAGACACTCTCGACCTTGCGGCGCGGACACCTTCGATCAGATCGGTCAGTCGGTGGACGGGGCGGGCCGGCGTGGTGGTCATGCCCCTGAGCGTGGACCGGATCGACTCATTCGTCCAATGCCAACCTTCACGCCCGCCCATAGATACGCTCGATAGATGCTGGACATCACTCGACTGCGCGTCCTCGACGCGCTCGCGCGACTCGGCTCGGTCACCGCGGCAGCGAAGGAGCTCCACTACACGCAGCCGACGGTCAGCCACCACCTCGCCCGGCTCGAGGCCGAGACCGGCGCGCAGCTGCTGCAACGGGCCGGGCGCGGCATCCGGCTCACCCCCGCCGGACAGCTGCTGGCCGACCGGGCAGCCGAGATCATCGGGCGGATCGAGACCGCCGACGCCGAGCTCGCCGCACACGTCGGGCTGACCGCCGGCCGGGTGCGCCTGGCCAGCTTCTCCTCCGTGATCGGCTCACTCGTCCCGCGGGCGGTGGCAGCGCTGACCAACAAGCACCCCGGACTACAGATCGGCCTGACCGACACCCAGCCACCCGAGGCACTGGAACTGCTGCGCACCGGCAAGATCGACGTCGCGATCATCTTCCGCTACGACGAGACAGAACCCGAACCACAAGACGTCCGGCTGCACCACCTGCTCGACGATCCGCTGTACCTGCTGTCCACCCGAGACGGGCACACGCTCGCCACAATGCGCGACGCCACCTGGATCGCCGGCTGCGCCCGGTGCCGCAGCCATCTCCTGTCGATGTGCGCCGACCAGGGGTTCGAACCCAGGATCGGCTACACCTCCGACGACATGGTCGTGATGCAGGCGCTGGTCGCCGCCGGACTCGGCGTGGCGACCAGCCCCGGGCTTGCCCTGCGCGCCCACCGCATCAAGGGCATCGTGGCACGCGAAATACCCGGCTCACACCAACACATCTATGCGGCGACCTACGGCGAACCACCCGACCCGCCCGCCACCACGGCGCTCCTGGCAGCACTCGCCGAAGCCGCCCCGTCCGTCGGCGGTGCCCTGCCGACAAGCAGGGCGTAGTCGACGTCGCGTGCGTGTAGGTAGCGATACGAACATACGTTCGTGTATGCTCGTCGCGTGGCGAGTCAGGGCACCCCGCATTCCCGGTTCCAGCGCGCGCTGAAGACGGGCAACCTCGTCCTCATCCGCACGGCCGCCAAGGAGGTCGGCAACGTCAACCTGCAGGACGCGCTCACGATCACGCTGCTGATGGAGCGTGACGGCGACGAGGGCTTCGAGCGCGCGGCCGCCAAGTGGCTGGCGCGCCTCGCGCTCGAGGTCCCCGGCGTCCGGATCGGGGACCTGCGCGCGGGCGCCGAGGCGCTCGACGGGCTGCCGGACCCCGAGGCGCAGACCGCCCTGCGGGACCTGTGCGCCCGCCACGGCCTCGGGCGCGTGACCCAGGAGCTGTCGTCCTGAGCCGGCTCGCCCGCACCGCGCGGCTAGGCTGCCCCGATGCCTGCGGAGCGTGCCGGGACCCCGCGCGTCGCCTACCTCATCACGTCACACGCGCTCCCGCACCAGGTGCTGCGACTCGCCCGCACGCTGCGGGCGGGCAGCCCCGGCGCGCCGGTCGTGATCCACCACGACGAGCAGCGGTCGCGGCTCGACGAGGCGGCGCTGCGCGCGCTCGGCGGGGTGGAGCTGGTGCGGCCGCCGGTCGCGGTCTCGTGGGGCGGGGGCTCGCAGCTCGACATGCTGTTGCGCTGCTTCGAGTGGCTCGTCGACCGCGTCGAGTTCGACTGGATGGTCACGCTCTCCGGCCAGGACTATCCGATCCGGCCGCTCGCGGCGATCGAGCACGACCTCGCGACGGGTGGCTACGACGGCTACGTGGAGGGTGCGCCGGTAGAGCCCCCGCCGTGGACCCGCGCGCGCGTCGACGAGTTCACCAGCCGGTACTTCTACCGCCACCGACCGATCCGGCGGCCGGAGGCGCGCGTGCGCCGTGCGGTCGCGGCGGCGCGACCGCTGCTGGTGATGCGCGAGATGCCGTGGGGCGTCCTGCTGGGGCGGAGGTGCCGGGTGCCGTTCTCGCGGACGTTCCCGTGCCGGCGCGGGTCGGACTGGCTGTCGCTGTCGCGGCACGCGGTCGAGGCCGTCGTGCGGGCGGCGCGGTCGCGGCCGGGGCTCGTGCGCCACTACCGGCGCACGGTCCTCCCGACGGAGTCCTTCCCGCAGACCGTCCTGCACGCCACGCCCGGCCTCCGCCTCAGCACCGCCACCCGGCGATTCACGTCCTGGGCCGAAGGGTCCCTGCATCCCGACGTGCTGCGGCTGGCCGACCTCGAGCGGATCGTCACCTCGGGGGCGGACTTCGCGCGCAAGTTCGACGCCGGGGTCGACGGCGCCGTGATGGACGAGCTCGACGCGCTGGTGGCCGCGTGATCGAGCGCCTGAAGGCGCCGGCCCGCCGCCTGCTGCGGCAGCGCGGCTACACGGTCTTCCGCGACCGGCCGCCGCGCGACCTCGCCAACCCGCTCCCGGTCGAGCTCGCCGCTCACCGCCTCCTGCTGCGCGCCGTCCTCGAGCGCCGGGAAGTGAACTGCGTGATCGACGTCGGCGCGCACACCGGCGGCTTCGCGAGCGAGCTGCGCGAGGCCGGCTACGGGGGCGAGATCGTGTCCGTCGAGCCGATCGCGGAATCCTTCGAGGCGCTGAGCGCCCGTACCCGGGAGGACCCGCGCTGGCGCGCGCACCGCCTGGCGCTCGGGAGCGCCGAGGGGCGCGCGCGGATGCACGTCGCCCGCCAGTCGAACTTCACCTCGTTCCTGCGCCCGACGCCGTTCTCGGTCGAGTGGTTCGGCGGCAGCGCGGTCGAGCGCGAGGAGGAGGTCGAGGTCCAGCGGCTCGACGGGGTCTTCGCGTCGCTCGTCGCGCATGTCCCGCGGCCGCCGCGCGTGCTGCTCAAGACCGACACCCAGGGCTGGGACCTCGAGGTGATCGAGGGCGCCCGCGGTTGCCTGGACCGGGTGGCGGCGATCCAGGTCGAGCTCTCGCTGCGCGCGCTCTACGAGGGCTCGGTGGACTGGCTGGAGGCGCTCGCGACCCTGCGGGGGCTGGGCTTCCGGCCGGCCCACCTCACGTCGGTCGGCCGCGACGCCGGGCTCGGCGTCGTCGAGCTGGACTGCCTGCTCGTCCGGGAGTCCTAGCGGCGGGCGCTCACTGCTCGCGGCGCGCCTTCGTGGCGTACATCCGACGGTCCGCGGCGCGGAGCACCGACTCGGGCGTGGCGTCCGGGGCGGTGGCGAGGTGCAGCCCGACGCTCACCGTCACGGTGACGAGCTCGCCGTCGACGTCGATCGGGCGGCGCACGACCTCGGCGATCCGGGCGGCGACCGCCACCGCGATCTCGGGATCCTCCACGTCGGGCAGCAGCACGGTGAACTCGTCGCCGCCGAGCCGCGCCACGTCGTCCTGGGGCCGCACGCAGGACTCGACGCGCCGGGCGATCTCCACCAGCACCCGGTCGCCGACGTCGTGGCCGAACGAGTCGTTGACCGCCTTGAAGTCGTCGAGGTCGAGGAACACGACGCCCACGGGGCGGTCGCTGCCTCCGGTCTGCTCGAGCGCGCGCTGCAGGCGCTCGAGGAAGAAGCGCCGGTTGCCGACCCGCGTGAGCTCGTCGGTCAACGCATCGGCCCGCAGGAGGGCGTGGAGCTGCTCGCGCGCGGTGACGTCGTGCAGGAGGATCAGCCGCCCCGACGCCGCCGCGCTGAGCGGCAGGTCGACGGCCTCGACCTCGTAGGCGCGTGGCCCGTCCGCCAGCATGACCTCGACGATGTGCGGCGCCGCCGCGCGGGCGACCCCCGGCGGGAGCACGTCCGCCGCGGCGCGGCCGACCGCGTCGTCGAACGGGCACGCCAACAGCGGGGCGGCGGCGCGGTTGCAGTCGACGATGCGGCCGCGGTTGTCCACCACGACCATCCCGTCACGCAGGTGCTCGACGACCGCGTCGCGCGCGACGGGGGAGATCTCGAGCAGCCCCCACCGGCTACGGGCGAGCGCGAAGCCCATCGCCGTGACCGCGAAGCCCACCGTCGTCATGTCGAGGCCGTCCGGCGTGAGCCCGAGAACGTAGATCGCGTTGCACAGCCACGGGGTGAGGACGGAGATCGCGATCACGACCGACTGCCGGCGGAAGTAGCGCCGCAGCGACCAGCGCCCGGCGAACAGCATCACCGTCGCCGAGAACAGCATCGCGTAGGCGAACAGCCACCCGGGGAAGAAGCCGATCCCGTGCTGGAGCAGCAGCGGCTGTCCCGCCGCGACCGGCATGCCGACGTCGCTCCACACGAGGTGGTGCAGCTCGTGCGTCCACGCCAGCGCGATCGTCCCGGCGGGCACGACCAGCAGCGCGGCCAGCCGGCGCGCCGTCAGCCACTCCCACCGGCCGGTGTAGCCGAGCGCGAACACGAACACCGCCAGCGGCGCGACCACGATCCCGGGGTACTGCGCCTTGGCCCAGAACAGCTTCGCGCCCAGGCCACCCGTCGCGATCTCGAGCGCATACCCGGCGTTCCACCACGCGACCGCCGCGAACAGCGCCAGCAGCCCGACCGCCCCCGGCACCTCGCGCTGGCGCCACAAGAAGGGCAGGGAGGCGGCGCACGTCGCCGCGACGACGAGCAGGAGCACAGGTATCAGCGGCATCACCGAGGTAATCGGAGCCCGCCGGAAGCGCTTGAGAAGCGGGCCCCGCCCTGACGATCACGAACGTCTGTTCGCTATACTGGTTGGTCTAATGCGGCGACAGGACATCACCACGACCAGGGACATCGGCATGGTCCCGCTGGGGTACGGCAAGTTCGCCCGCGCCCAGGACATCGTCGCCCTGATCCCCATCGAGGACGACGAGCGCGGGGACGGCCGGCGCACCTACGTGTACGTGTCGGGACTGCCGGGTCCGATCGTGGCATCGCGGTCGGAGCGCGCGATCCTCGCCGACATGGAGCGCGCGCAGACCGTCGCGCCGCTCGCGCGCACGCACCCGCTCGAGGAGTCCGGTGAGGCCGCTGCGGCGCGGCCGATCGGCGGCCGCCGTTGGCGCAGGCGCACCCGGCCGGCGTCAGGCGCCGGCTCGCCCTCCTAGCCCCGCCGGGTTCCGGCGCTCGGGCTCCCGTCACGCGCGCGCCGCCGGCGCCGCGACCGCGAAGATGGGATCCAGTCCGCATTGCTGACTTCGTGACAGCGGGGTAACGTCGCACCTGCAAGGGGCGAGGGGTCCGGACCTTCGTCCTATCCGCCGAGTGCGAGGAGTTGTCCCTTGCTGATCACACTGGTGGCTCAGGCGCAGCAGGTCTTCCCTGACCAGGTCACGACCAACCAGCTCGCGCAGAACATCGTCTACGCGTCGGGCGCGGTGGGCGCGATCTTCATCGTCGCGGGGCTGCTGCTCGTGGACCTGGGAGGCGTCAGGCGCGTCAACGTCTTCGACAGCGTGATCCAGAAGGTCATCGCGTTCTTCATCGGGTTCGCCACGTACTTCCTGATCGGCTTCGCGATGTGGAACTGGCAGTACAACGTCGCGTTCGAAGTGCCGGACCCGTACTGGCAGTCGGTCAAGGACTGGTGGCTGGGCGGGTCACTCGCGAACGACCTCGCGCAGCACGTCGACCCGGAGACGGCGCCGGGGCTCAACAACCTCCAGATCTTCATCTTCTTCCTGGCGTGCTTCGCCGGGATCATCAACGTGCTGATCGGCCTCGCCGTCACGGAGCGGATCAAGCCGGCCGCGTACTACGTCATCTCGTTCGTCGCCACCATCGTGTCGTCGGCGCTCAGCTGGCTGCTGTGGGGCTCGACCGGCCCGATCACGAACCTCGGGTATCACGACTTCTTCGGATCGGGGTTCGTCTACGTGTTCGCGGGCGCGATGGCCCTCGTCCTCGTGCGGCGCCTCGGACAGCGCCCGGGCTTCTACCGGCCGCACCCGAAGCTGCCCGAGTACCGCTCCTACAACCTCGGGCTCGTCGTCGTCGGCGTGGTCCTCATCTTCGCCGGGCTCCCGATGGTGATCCTGTCCTGCGGCTTCTTCTTCGACCCGGAGGCGCTGTTCGTCAGCGTCACGATGGCCGACACGAGCATCGGCACCGCCTTCAACAACCTCGGCCTCGCATGGGCCGGCGGGGCGATCACCGGCGCGATCATCGCCTACCGGTCCAAGAACTACATCTACACCCTCCTCGGCCCGTTCGCGGGGTACGTCTCCGGGGCGCCCGCGTTCGACGTCTACGAGCCGTGGGAGATGTTCCTCGTCGCCCTCGTCGCGCCCCTCGTCGCGTACGCGATCTACGAGTGGACCCAGCGCCGCGAGATCGACGAGCACAAGCTCATCCCGCTGTTCCTCGGCGTGGGGTCGTACGGGATCCTCGCCGTCGGCCTCCTCGAGTGGGGGACGCCGCAGAGCGGCTACTTCGGCATCGAGTCCGGCGACTACGCGTTCCAGCACGCAGAGGTCAACCTCCTGTGGCAGGTCGTGGGCCTCGCCATCGCCATCGGCGTAGGGCTCGTGACCGCCACGGTCCTGTCCTTCGTGCTCGAGCGGACGATCGGCCTCAGAGTCTCCGAGGAGATCATGGTCGAGGGCTACGACCTCCACTACTGGGACACCGTCCACGACCTCGAGCCGATGCCGGCAGCGACGATCGCGGAGACCGGAGACCAGGCGGCGTACGCACCGGCTGAGCCCGACGGACCCGGGAGCGGCGACGCCGGCGCGAGACGGCCCGGCTAGGCGCGCGCGACGAGCGGGACGGGCGCCGGGGGCGTCCGAACCGCCCGCACCGGGAACCTGGCTCTGGTGGACCGCGCCCGAGCCAGGCTCCTGGCGGCCGCCACCGCGGTCAACCTCGCCGCGGGGACGCTGTTCGCCTGGAGCATCCTGCTCCCGCCGCTGACGGAGGACCTCGGCGGATCGGCGGCCACCACGTCGAGCGTGTTCTCGGCCGCGCTCGTGCTGTTCGCGGCGGTCGTGCTCGTCGCGGGGCGGTTCGCGGACGAGCGCAGCCCGCGCACACTCGCGAGCGCGGCCGGCCTGGTCATGGGAGCAGGGCTCGCGGTGTGCGCCGCGGCGCCCTCGCTGCCGGTGGTCGCGATCGGCTACGGCGGGCTCTTCGGCATCGGCAGCGGGCTCGCCTACGTCACTGTCGTCAGCGTGGCGAGCACGCGGTTCGAGGAACGGCGCGGGCTCGCACTCGGCATGGTGGTGGGCGCCTACGCGGCCGGGCCGATCCTCGTCGGCCCACTCGGCACGCTCGCCATCGAGGCCGTCGGCTGGAGGCCCACGGTCGCGGCACTGGCGCTCCTCATCGCCGGCGCCACCGCGGCGGCGGCGCGGTGGCTGCCGTCCGCGCCCGCGAAGCGCGACCGGCCGAGCCGGGCGACCGCCGCTTCCGAGCTCCCAGGGCGCCGCACCGCCGGCCTGTGGTCGCTGTGGGCGCTGTTCCTTCTCTCCACGGCGCCCGGGCTGCTCGCCTTCTCCTACACGACCGACATCGCGCTCGAGCGCGGCCTGTCCACCGGCGCGGCCGGCGCGGTCGTCGGCCTGCTGGCCGCCGGCAACCTCGCGGGGCGGCTCACGGCGGGCCCGCTGTCGGACCGCTGGGGGACGGTGGCCACGATCGCGCTCACGCTGCTCGCTCTCGCCGCCGCCGTCGCCGCGCTCGGCTGGCTCTCCGCCGCCGCCGTCGCGCTCGTCGCGCTCCCCGTCATCGGCGCCCAGTACGGCGCGATCTCCGCCGTGCTCCCGGCCGCCACCGCGGACCTGGTGGGCGCGGAGCGGTTCGGCGCGAGCTACGGGCGCGTGTTCTCCTCGTGGGGCGTGGCCGGCGTGCTCGGCCCGGCCGCGGGCGGCTGGCTGCACGCCGGCGCCGGGAGCTACCGGCCGGCGTTCCAGGCCTCGCTGGTCTGCGCGGTGCTCGCCCTCGGCGCGCTCGCCGCCTTCGCCCGCGCGCTGGCCGGCACACGCGCCGACTCGGACCGGTAGGCCCGCCTCGCGTGGCGACCGGCGCGCCGTCAGCGGTCAGGAGCTGTCACACAACACTCGCATCAGGTCGGTTGTCGATCCGACAGGCGCCCGAGGTGACGTGAAAGGTTCGCGGACTCGTCCCGTTGTCTCTTCCGACCAGACACCGCGACCAGTGGACCGTATGAAGACAACCGTCATGCACCTGAGTGCCCTTGCCCTCGCCGTCAGCCTGCTGGCCATGGCCGATCCCGCCGCCGCGGCTCCGATCAAGGAATGCGGGAACGCGAAGTTCGGGGCATCGGGCCCCCAGTTCACGTTCAGGGAGATCTGGGGCGCCGGCATCTACAACATCACCACGCGCGTGGCCTCCTGCGGAGAGGCTCGCAGGGTGATCAACAGCTGGTGGGGCCGGGACGGGGTATTGCCCGCGCCCATCCGCGGCTTCCAGTGCCGGCACCTCGACCAGGCCGACGAGTACGTGGACGTGCGGTGCACCGGCTCGCGTGGCCGGGTCGTGCGCTGGCAGGCCGGTGCATGACGAGGACGAGGGCGCTCGTCGCGGCGGTCCTCAGTGCTCTCGCACTCGCTGCGCCTGCCGCGGCCCAGGACCCCGACCCCGAGGACTTCACTCCTGTCGGGTACGACTTCTGCGGCTGGAGGGACTTCGCCGGCGGGGGCTGGGTCATGGAATGGGACGATGACCTGGCCGGTGCGTTCTCAATCGCTTTCGCTCGAGAGATGACATGTCGCGCAGCGCGTCGGAACATCGCGCGGGTGCGCTACACGAGGACGCCGCCGTACCGCCCGACGAGCCGCGGCTATCGCTGTCTCACACTGGAGAGCGCTCTGGAGTACTCCGACGTCCGTTGCTCCAGGCGCGGAAGCCCGTCCGTCGCGTTCCGGTACCGCACGGGATCGTAGGAACCTTCCTACGTCCCACGACGTAGTCCCGCGTCCGCCGCTCGCGGGATGCGGACCGGCCGCGGGGCCTGCTCTCGGCGGGATGATCGCGTGGCTTCAGCGCCCCCGGATCGGGCCGCCAACGGGGGCCGCTGCTGCTCGTGGCGGAGCTGCCCCGGTCGGGCCCACCGCGATTCTCGACCCGCGTGGCCTCCGACGTCCGCGCCGATCCCGACGTGGCCTTCGTCTCGCCGCCGCAGCCGAGCCCCGACGGCCGCGCGGCCGTGATCGCGGTCTGGTGGATGCCGCGGTGGCTTGACCGGGCGGTGCCGCGGCTCGGCGCCCGACACTCACTGACCGCCATGCGCATCATGTCGGGGCTCCAGACCGAAAGGAGCCCACCCGTGACCACCCTGCACCTGCTCGGCTCAGGCACGCCGACCCCGACCCCGGACCGCTACGGCTCGGCGTTTGCCGTATCTACCGGCGACGAGCTGATCATGTTCGACTGCGGGCCGGCGGCGACCCACAAGCTGGTCAAGGCCGGCCTGTGGCCGACCGACGTCGAGCACCTGTTCTTCACCCACCACCACTACGACCACAACGTCGACTACCCGTGCTTCCTGCTGTGCCGGTGGGACCAGAACGTCGCGCAGCGGGACAACACGCTCCAGGTCTTCGGGCCGCCGCCCACCACCGAGCTGACCGAGCGGCTGATCGGTCCCGAGGGCGTCTTCTCGCCGGACGTGAACGCGCGCATCAACACGCCGATGAGCCAGCGGATCTTCGTGAACCGCGGCGGGAGCCTGCCGCGGCTGTGGCCCGTGGTCGACGCCCAGGACATCACCCCGGGGTGGACGCACGAGACCGACGGCTGGCGGGTCAGCTGCGCCGCGACCATCCACGTGCCCTACCTCGAGTCGGTCGCGTGGCGGCTGGAGACCGGCGACTGCACGATCGTCTTCACCGGGGACACCGAGCCGTGCGACACCGTGCGCGACCTCGCCGCGGGCGCCGACGTGATGGTCGCCATGTGCTGGGACCACCAGGACCAGATGGTCGCCGACGGCGAGGACGCCGGCCAGATGGGGACGCTCGCGGCGGGCGGGCTCGCACAGGACGCCGGCGTGCGCAACCTCGTGCTCGTCCACACCGGTCCGCAGCTGGCGCGGCCGGGCAGCATCGAGCGCGCGGTGGGGGACATCCGCGAGGTCTACAAGGGCCAGGTCTACTTCGGCCAGGACGTGCTCGCGCTCGAGTTCTGAGCGCGCGGGCGGCGGGGGGCGGGCCGCGAACCACCAACATCCGGTGTGGTCATGTGGTCTGTCCAGATGGGCCACGCTGCCGACGTGTGGACAGCCACGCGGTCCGCTGGTATAACCACGCCGGTCCGAAGCCTGACCAGCCATGACGAGGGGCGAGAGGGGGTCGGTGGACGTGAGCGCGCTTGCACGCCAGCCAGCGAAGGGGGTCGCCTTCACGGTGGCCTCGGTGCCCGTGGCGGTCGGCCTCTGGTACCTGCTCACGGGGATCTTCGGGCTCGACTACGGGCCCGGGGCCGTGGTCTTCACCGTCTGCTTCACGTACTTCTGGCAGGTCGGGTGGTCGTTCGCCGGCTGGCCCGCGAACCGGTGGACGAGCTCGCGCTGGGCCGCGGGCGCGATCAACTGGGTGATCCTGATGCTCGCGGTCTGGGGCACGCTGGCGCTCTGGAGCTGGTACTACGACGCGCCGTTCCAGGAGACCGAGGTGGGGCTGTGGGCGCAGACGACGATCCTCGCCGGCGTCATCAGCCTCTTCTTCTTCGGCAACCAGCTCCTGCTGCCCGCGGAGCTCGGAAGCAAGCAGCCGCTGTCGGGCTTCGTGAACCTGCTGTGGGCGGTGTTCTTCCTGCCGTTCGCGCTCCTGCTGCTCCCCAAGCTGGCCGGGGCCGGCGCGCTGTACATCCCGTGGATCTGGTTCCCCGTGGCGCTCATCCCGATGGCGTACTTCGGCGGCTGGCCGTTCGCGCAGCTCGGCCAGCCGCGCGCGGGCATCGCCTACCTGGGCACCACCTTCACGCTGACCGTCGCGTTCCTCGCGGTCCTCGACCGGTCCGGCGTGGGCTTCTTCGGCGACGGCGACCCCGCGCTGAAGGCGGCGATCTTCGGGGCGACGTGGACCAACGTCGGCCTCGTGCTCGCGTGGCTGTTCAACATGTGGCCGATCGGCCACTGGCCGCAGCCGCTCAAGGGCATCACGGGGACGCTGGGCACCATCGCGGTGTCGCTGCTCGTCTACGCGGCGGTGATGGGCATGGCGGGCCCCGGCGACCTGCCGGCGATCCTCTTCGGGCAGTTCGCCTTCATGTGGGCACAGGTGTCGTTCGCCGGCGTGGGCCTGTTCAACGTGTTCGAATGGGGCTACGAGGAGGACCCGGGCGGGGCGGGCGTGGGGCACGCCGTCACCCCGGATGTCGCAATGCCGATCGCCCCCGAAGGAGGATGAGATGGCTTCATTCGAGCTGCTGTGGCCCGTGACCGAGACGCCGGACGGCGTGGTCATCCCGGGGCCCCACGGCACCTCGGCGGCGTCCGAGATCTATCCGGGGATCTCGTGCGCGATCCAGTTCATCATCAGCGGGAACGAGGCGCTGATGACCGATCCGGGCTTCCGGACGATCAAGGACTACCCGACCGGCGTCCTCCGGAAGGTCTGCGAGATCATCGACTCGCGCAACCTGAACCTGAAGTACATCGTCCAGACCCACTGGCACTTCGACCACACCGGCAACACCCAGTACATCAAGGAGCGCTACGGGGCGGAGGTGCTCTGCCATCCCAAGGAGCGGGAGATCCTCGAGGACCCGACGGTCGCCACCCGCCCCGACTACATCGCCTCGCTCGGCGGGGATGCGGCCGAGGTGGCGGCGGACTTCAACCTCGCCGACGCGTCCTCGGTGCTGATGCCGGCCGAGACGCTGCAGAAGTTCTGGCACTTCCCGGTCAGCGTCGACCGCACGGTGGAGGACGGCGAGCTGCTCGAGGTCGGCGACCTCGAGGTCGAGGTCCTGCACACGCCGGGGCACACGCCGGGTCACCTGTCGCTGTACAACGCGAGCTCGAACAGCCTGTACCTGATGGACGTCATGTACTGGCCGACCCCGCTGCATCCCCACCCGGTCGGCAAGATCGACGAGCAGCTCGCGAGCATCAAGAAGTGCCTCGCGCTCGCCCAGGCGGGCAAGGTCGACTACCTCTTCGTGGGCCACGAGCTGCCCCGCTGCGGCCCCGAGGACGTCATCGACTACCTCGAGGACCTGCTGATCAAGCAGCTGCAGGTCGAGCACCGCGCGCTCGTGCTGCTCAGCCGCCACGGCGCCCTTACGGTGACGGACCTCTACGCGGAGACGTTCGTCATCAAGGAGCGCTACGACTACGCCCACAACGGCTGGTACACGTACAGCCTCAACTGCCTGCAGGCCCACCTGCGCCGGCTCACCGACATGGGCAAGGTCAGCCGTGAGCGCGACGCCGACGGCCAGGTGGTGTGGGCGGTGACCGACCAGGGCCGCCTGCCGGACGACGAGCTCGGCGTGAGGGGCGGCTACGAGCGCGCGATGGCGGTGCAGGGCGACCTCGGCATGCACCCGCCGGCCGTGCTCAGCACTCCCGACCCCGTCGCCGTCGGCACCACGGCCTAGAGCCGGGCTCCACCGTCGCGAGCCCTCCAGAGGGGCGCGGCCGCCGAGGCGGCGGCCGCGCCCCGCGCCTGCTCGCGTGACGGCATCACGGCCACAGGAGTACGCTCGGCGGGCAACCCAGGAGAGGAGCGTGCCCATGACCTTCCAGCCTGGAGACCGGGTCGTCGCCGAGTCCGAGTCGACCGAACGGGCCGCGCGTTGCGGAACCGTGCGCGAAGTCCTCCACGAGGACCCGGGCGCCCGCTATCGCATCGAGTGGGACGACGGCCGGACGAGCATCTACACGCCGGCCGCGGGCGCGCTGCAGCCGGCGCGCGAGACCGCCCACAGGGCCTGAGGGGACGCGGCCGGGTCGGCCCGCCGGGTCAGCCGGCCGCCGCGACCGCGCGCATCATCGCGTCGTCGTCCTCGGTGGCGAAGACGTGCAGCCCGAGCCGGGTGGAGATCTCGGTGCAGACGCTGATCCCGCGGACGCTGTTGCCGTGCTCGTCGAGGCCCGGCGAGTACACCGCGATGCCGAGCTTGCCGGGGATCACGGCGAGGATCCCGCCGCTGACGCCGCTCTTGGCCGGGACCCCGACGTCGAACGCCCACTGCCCGGCGGCGTCGTACATCCCGCAGGTGTGCATGACGCTGAGGACGTCGCGGACGCCGCCGGTGGAGATCGCGCGCTCGCCGGTCAGCGGGTTCACGCCGCCGTTCGCGAGCGTCGCGCCCATGGTGGCGAGGCCGCGGCAGGTGACCGCCACCGAGCAGTGCTTCAAATAGCCGGTGAGCGTCCCCTCGACGTCGCCGCCGATCATGCCCTGGCCGCGCATGAGGTAGGCGGTGGCGCGGTTCTGGTCGGCGACCTGCAGCTCGAGCTCGACGACGTCCGGGTCCACCGCCAGGTGGTCGTCGCCGGCGTAGACGCGCATCGCCGCCACGACGCGCTCGGCCTTCTCGGCGGCGTCGCGGCCGCGCACGAGGTCGCTCGTCACGAGCGCGCCCGCGTTGACCATCGGGTTGTAGGGCCGGTTGTGGCGCTCGTCGAAGACGATCGAGTTGAACGCGTCGCCGCTCGGCTCGACCCCGACGTGGCGCAGGACCTCCTCGCGCCCGTGGTCCTCGAGCGCCAGCGCGTACGCGAAGACCTTCGAGATCGACTGCAGCGGGAAGAGCGCCTCCTCGTCGCCGGCCCCGAAGAGCACGCCGTCGACCGTCGCCAGGCAGATGCCGAAGCGGTCGGCGAGATCGTCGCCGGCCTCGCCGGCGCCGAAGCTCCCGCGCCCCGGCTCGTAGTAGCTGTGGACGCGCTCCGCGTCCACGCCCTTGTGTCGCCGGTAGAGCTCGTCCAGACGCTCCTCGATCTGCCGGGTGATCTCGGGAGTTGGCATGGAAGGAGGAACCTACCGTGCGCCGGAACCGGGAGAATCGGCACCCATGACGGAACGACCCGAGAGCCGGATGCGCGAGACCATGCGCGGCCAGTCAGCCGCGCTGACGGGACTGCTGAAGGACCGAAGGGGCGTGGAGGACGTCGCCGCGCGCCTGCGGGGCCGGCGGGCGTTGATCGTCGGCACCGGCACGAGCTGGCACGCGGCCGCGCAGGGAGCGTCCCTGCTGCGGCTCGCCGGGCTGGACGTCGCCGCCGCCCAGTCGGCCGACGTGGCGCACGACCCCGCCGGCGTCGAGCGCGCCGGCGCGCTGATCGCGATGACCCACACCGGCGCCAAGCGCTACACCGCCGAGGTGGTGCAGCGCGCGCGGGACGCCGGCGTCGACGTGATCCGGGTCAGCGGCGTCGAGGTGGCGGATGCGGACCTGCACACGGTGGCGCGGGAGCGCTCGGCGGCCTTCACCGCCAGCCACACCGCCGCCCTCCTGCGCCTCGCCCAGGTCGCCGAGGCGCTGGGCGCGCCGCTCGGCGGGCTCGACGGCGTGCCGGCTGCCGTCGAGGAGGCCTTCCAGGACGCCCGGCCGCCGCTCCCGGTGCCGCAGCGCCTGATCGAGTTCGCCGGCGGCGGGATCAACCAGTGGACGGCCGCCGAGGGCGCGCTGAAGATCCGCGAGGCCGCCTACGTCGCCTCGGAGGGGCTCGCGGTCGAGCAGTTCCTGCACGGCCCCTCGGTGGCGCTCCGGGCGACCGACCAGCTGGTGTGCCTCGACGGGGGCGGGCCGTGGTCGGCGCGCCTGACCGAGCTCGCCGACGCGGCGGAGGCCTCGGGCGTCCCGGTCGCGCGCATCACCGCCCGCGGGCTGGGCGAGCCGCTGTCGATCTTCCCGCTGATCGTCGCGGTCCACCGGATCGCGCTGGAGGCGGCCGAGGCGCTGGGCGTCAACCCGGACACGTTCGGCCGCGACGTCCCGGGCCGGGAGCCCTGGTCGGCGATCAAGCTGTGAGGCGGGGGCGCGGCGCCGGGCGCCGCGCCCCTCGCAGCGCTACGCGTGGGAGAGCGCGCGCTCGTCCGACGTCGGGCCGGGAACCGTGTCGATCCCCTCCATCTCCTTGGTGAACTCGATCGCCTCGTCGTCCATGATCGCGCGCGGGTTGAACGACGGGTGCGCCATGACGCCGTGGATGCGCCGGCGCTGCATGCCGAAGTTGCCCGCGTCGTAGAGCGGCAGGATCGACGCCTCGCGCAGGTAGCGCTCGAACATGTACTGCTTGTCGACCGAGTTGACGCCCACGACCTGCATGCACTTGTACACGCAGTCCATCATCATCTCGGTGCACACCACCTTGTTCATGGCGCCGATCATCTCGCCGTGGTAGTCGTGCTGATCGATGTAGTGGGCGCCCTTCCAGCAGAAGTAGCGCGCCGCCTCGATCTGTGACGCGACGTCGCCCAGCACGTAGCCGGGGTACTGGTAGCTGATGATCGGCGTCGGGCCGCCGCCCGTGTAGGACTTGGCCCACTTCAGCGCGTCCTCGTAGGCCGCGCGCGCGACGCCCACCGCGGCGATGCCCGCCACCGGGCCCGACCAGGCGAAGTTCCGGTTGATGAGCAGGTCGCCGTTGCCCCGCGTGCCCTCGATCAGGTTCTCCGCCGGTACGCGCGCGTTGTCGAACGTGATCTCGCAGTTGGGCGCGAGCCGCTGGCCCGAGGTGCTGATCGACTTGTAGGAGACCCCCGGCGTGCCGCGCTCGACGATGATCGCCGACAGCCCGCTCTTGCCGCCGGCCTGGGGATCGGTGCGGACCACGACGAGGTTGAAGTTGGCGCCCTGGTTGTCCCATCCGCCGACATTGCACGGCCAGTACTTGCGGCCGTTGATGACGTACTCGTCACCGTCGAGGGTGGCGGTGACCGCCATGCCCGCCCCGTTGACCGCCGGTGCGTCGAAGTTGGCCGTCCCGCCGGGTGTCCCGGGGGGCTCGCTGGCGGCGTAGCCGACGATGAACTCGTTGCTCGTGTCGGCCGTCGCCGTCGAGATGAAGCGCTGCTTCTGCTCCTCGGTGCCCCAGTACCAGACCGGCATGAGACCCAGGCCGTTGACGAGCACCGTGGTGGCGAAGCCCGCATCCACCGCGCAGATCTCCTCCGCGGCGATCACGAAGTCGACGTTGGACAGCCCGCCGCCGCCGTACTCCTTCGGCAGCATGGAGAAGGCGATCCCGCGCCTGCACGCCTCCTCGTAGGCCGGCTTGGTGAGGTTGAAGCCCTTCAGCGGATCGGGCTCCTCGTCGGCGGTCCGGACGCACTTGGCCAGGACGTTCTGGGCGAAGTCCCGCGCCTCCATCTGGAGCTCCTTCTGCTCCTTGCTCAGCGTGAAGTCGATTGCCATGCCCTCCCTCTCTCCTCGGCGGTAGACGGGCTCTCCAACCGCTCGAAGCTGGCACGCGCGCAGGGTGGGGTCCAGCAGGGCGCGACGTAGCATTCGGGCAGCAGAATGCGTCAGCGATCTGCCCGCGGTCTCGCGTCGGTGGTAAGACCAGGCGTAGGCTCGACGCGAACGGTGCATGGCCATCGTGCGCTGCATCGCTGTCCGATGAAGGGACCTCATGGCGAGCCCGTGGGTCGGCGCTGACGTCGAGGCGGATCCGCAAGAGCGCGCCCGCCTGCTCCGGCGGGCGCACGAGGTGGTGCTCAGCGGCGGCGAGCGCCCCGCGGTGCTCCGCGAGGTGGTCCTGAGCTCGTGGCTGCGCTGCAGGGAGGCGGGCGTCGACCCCGACCGGCCGGCGATGCGGCTCCTCACGGCGGAGCAGGCCGCTTCCCGGCTGGCCGCCCACCCGCTCGCGCGCCAGCTCCCGCTGATGCGCAGCCTCCTGTCGGGCGTCGCCGAGGACGCCCGCCACATCATGGTGTTGAGCGACGCCGACGGGCTCCTGCTGTGGGCGGAGGGCCACCCGAAGATGCTCTCGGCCGCGGCGACGACGAACTTCGTGCCGGGCGGCCTGTGCACCGAGACCGCGGCCGGGACCAACGCGGTCGGCACCACGCTCGTCCTCGACCACCCGCTGCAGATCTTCTCGGCCGAGCACTACTCGAGCCTCTTCCACGGCTGGGCCTGCTCGGCGGCGCCGATCCACGACCCGGCGACCGGAGAGATCCTGGGCGCGATCGACCTCTCCGGCGACTACCGGACCGCCCACCCGCACAGCCTCTCGCTGGTCACCGCGGTCGCCCGGGCCGCGGAGGGCGAGCTGGCGCTCGAGACCGCCCGGCGCGACGAGCAGCTGCGGACGCGCTACGTCTCGCTGATCTCCCGCAACGGGCGGCAGCCGAGCGCGCTCGTCACGACCGCGGGACGGATCCTGATGGCGAACCCGCCCGGGTGGCTCGGTGAGGCGGCGTGGGACTCGATTCCCGCGGGTGGCGGCCGCTTCGCGCTGCCGAACGGCGGCGAGGCGGTCGCCGAGCCGCTGGAGAGCGGCCACGGGTACCTCGTCTGGCGGGTGAGCGCGGGCGCGGTCGCCCCGCCGGGCGCCACGCTGCGGCTCGAGGCGCTCGGCCGCCGCCGCGCGTGGCTGCGCCAGGCGGGCGGCGCCGTACAGCTCAGCCGGCGCCACAGCGAGATCCTGCTGCTGCTCGCGCTCAACCCCGGGGGCGCGAGCGGCGAGGACCTGGCCCTGCAGATCTACGGCTCGCGCACCAAGAGCGCGTCGCTGCGGGCGGAGATGTCCCGGCTGCGGCGGGTCCTCGGGTGCCTGCTGCTCGCGAACCCGTATCGGTTGAAGGCCGAGGTGCAGGCCGACTTCCTGGACGTGCGGCGGCTGCTCGACCGCGGCCGGTTCGCCGAGGCCGCCCGTCGCTACGCCGGCCCGCTGCTGCCGGTCTCCGACGTGCCGGCGATCGCCGCCGCCCGCGAGGACCTCGTGGTGCGCCTGCGCGCGAGCTCCGCGCTGGGCTGAGGCCGGGGGCGCGCTTGTCGCCCGCGCGCCGCGCGGCATAGCATCGCTCGATGGCGCACCAGAACGGCGTCGCCGCCGCGCTGGCGGCGAAGCGCCGCCCGCCGGAGGCGGTGCTCGACCACATCGGCGGCGGCGACGACCTGATCGTCGGCCTCGCCAACGGCGAGCCGGTGACGGTGATGGACGCGCTCGAGGCCCACGCGGACCGCCTGCGCGACGTGCGCGTCCACCAGATGTTCCCGTTGCGCGAGCGCCCGTACATGCGCGGGGGCGTCGACGGGCTGCGCCACGTCTCGTGGTTCCTGTCGCCGCCGATCCGCGACGCCTTCCATCACGGCGGCTGCGACCTCGTCCCGAACAGCTTCTCCGACGTGCCGCACCTCATGCGCAGCGCGACGCGGTGCTCGCTCGTGCTCGCGGCGGTGTCGCCGCCGGACGCCCACGGCTACTTCTCCCTGGGCTGCCACGCCGAGTACGTCGCGGCGATGATCGCCGAGGTGCCGTTCTTCGTCGAGGCCAACGCCCAGATGCCGCGCACCTTCGGCGAGAACCAGATCCATGTCGGCGACGTCCTGGGCTGGTGCGAGGCCGACTACCCGCTCACCGAGATCGCCGCGCCGGCGGCCCGGGAGATCGACCGGCGGATCGGCGCGCTCGTGGCCGAGCGCGTGCCCGACGGCGCGACGCTGCAGGTCGGCATCGGGTCCATCCCGGGGGAGGTGCTCGCGCTGCTGGCCGGCCACAGGGACCTGGGGATCCACAGCGAGCTGATCGCGGAGGGCGTCGTGGAGCTCGTCGAGCGCGGCGCCGTCACCGGCCACCGCAAGCGCACCCACCCGAACAAGATCGTCGGCACCACCGTGCTCGGGACGCGGCGGCTGTACGACTTCGCGGCCGAGAACCCCGGCATCGAGCTGTGGCCGGTGAGCTACACGAACGACCCGCGCCGCATCGGCCTCGAGGACCGCATGGTGGCGATCAACGCCGCGCTCGAGGTCGACTTCCTCGGCCAGTGCGCCGCCGAGTCGCTGGGCAGCGAGTACTGGTCGTCCTCGGGAGGCCAGCCCGACTTCGCCCGCGGCGCGCTGTACTCGGAGGACGGCCAGTCGTTCATCGTGCTGCACTCGACGACCGGCGACGGGTCCGTCTCGCGCATCGTCGCCCGCCTCCGGCCCGGCGCGGCGGTCACGACCTTCAAGAACGTCGTCGACCGCGTGGTGACCGAGTACGGCGTCGCCGAGCTGCGCGGGAGCTCGATCCGCGAGCGCACGCGCCGGCTCATCGGGATCGCGCATCCGCGGTTCCGCGACGAGCTCGAGCGCGAGGCGCGGGAGATCGGCTACCTCTGACGCGCGTCAGAGCCGCGATGCCCGACGGGGCGCGGCCCGGCAGGCGGCCGGGCCGCGCGACGATCCTACGGGCGCACGAAGGTGTCGGGGTCCGGCCCGGTCCGCTCGCCCGCGTCGAGCTCCTCGATCGCCGCCATCTCGCGCTCGGAGAGATGGAAGTCGAAGACGTCGAAGTTCTGCTCGATGCGCTCGGGCGTCACGGACTTGGGGATGACGACGTTGCCGAGCTGCAGGTGCCAGCGGATCACGACCTGGCCCGCGGTCTTCGAGTGCGTCTCGGCGATCTCCGTGATGACGGGGTCGTCGAGGACCGCGCCCTGCGCGAGCGGGCTCCAGGCCTCGGTGACGATGCCGAGCTCGGCGTGCTCGCGGCGCAGGCCGGCCTGCTGGAGCAGCGGGTGCAGCTCGACCTGGTTGATCGCCGGCGTCACGCCGGTCTCGTCGATGATGCGCCGCAGGTGCGCGGGCTGGAAGTTCGAGACGCCGATCGAGCGGACCACGCCCTCGGCCTGGAGCTCGGTGAAGGCCTGCCACGTCTCGACGTACTTGTCCTTCGAGGGCACGGGCCAGTGGATCAGGTAGAGGTCGACGTAGTCGACCTCGAGGCGGTCGAGGCTCGCCTTGAACGCCTTGTGGGCCTGCTGGTGGCCGTGGTCGTCGTTGAAGCACTTCGTGGTGATGAAGACCTCGCTGCGGTCGAGCCCGGCGGCGCGCACGGCCTGGCCGACCGCGGCCTCGTTGCCGTAGGCGGCGGCCGTGTCGATGTGCCGGTAGCCGGCCTGGAGCGCGAGCGTGGTCGCCTCCGCGGTGTCCTCGGGGGGCACCTGGAAGACGCCGAAGCCGAGTTGGGGGATCTCGACGTCGCCGCGGAGGGGGATCTTCGGAACCTGGTCGGTGGTGGAGCTCATGCCTTCAGCCGTTCCCGCTGACCCACGGGCGAAACACCGCGTGGCGTGGAGCCGCTGGGTCGTGTGAGCAGCCTCACGCCGCGCGCCGCTCAGCGGGCGCTATGGGCGGCCGTGCGGGCGTCGCGCGGGTCGGCCTCGAGCGCGGTGCCGGCGACCGGCTCGCCGAGCTGCAGGACCATCCAGATGCGGTCGCGGTCGCGCAGGACGACGGGGTCGGCGAACGGGTCGCCGTCGAGCACGAGCAGGTCGGCGAGGCGGCCCGGCTCGACGGTGCCGACCTGGTCGCCCAGCCCGAGCGCCGACGCGGCGGTCGCGGTCGCGGCGATCAGCGCCTCCTGGGCGGTGAGGCCGTGATGGATCATGCGCAGGATCTCGATCGCGCCGTTCCACAGCGGGCTCCAGTCGTGCCCGCAGGCGATGGGGACGCCGGCGGCGCGGGCGGCGCGCAGGGTGAGCCCGGCCTGCTCGAGGTTGTACTCGGCGAGCTCGACGAGCAGCGGCGACCAGGTCGGCGCCGGGGGACGCCCGCCGTTGGTGCGCGGCCCGTCGCCGTCGACGGCGATCGACTCGCCGAGGCCCGCGACCCCGTAGAAGCAGGAGAAGGTCGGCACGAGCACCTGGCCCGCCGCGGCCATGCGCTCCAGCAGGTCGGGGCGCTGGTTGAGGTACATCCCGTGCTCGATCGTGTCGATGCCCTCCTCGATCGCGATCTCGGTGCCGGCCAGCCCCTCCGCGTGGGCGGCGACCCGGTAGCCCATGCGGTGCGCCTCCTCCACGAGCGCGGCGATCTCGGCGCGGGTGAGCTGCGCCGGGTCCGGGTCCTCGAGCTCGACCGAGCGCGCGCCGGTCGTCATGACCTTGATGAAGTCGGCGCCGCGGCGCAGCTGCTCGCGGACCGCCTTGCGGACCTCGTCCGGCCCGTCGGCCTCGCGGTACATGCCGTCGAAGAACTTGCCGCCCGGCCCGGTCGCGGACACGATGCGCCCGCACGTCAGCAGGCGCGGCCCCCGGAAGGCGCCGTAGCGCATCGCCTGGCGCGCCGCGACGACGAGGTCGTCGAACGAGCCGACGTCGCGCATCGTGGTGATGCCCATCCGCAGCACCTCGCGGAGGTCCGCGGCCAGGAAGTGCGCGGCAGTGCCGGGCCAGACCGGCTCCTGGCCTTCCGCGGGCGAGGGCACGCGGCCCTTCGCGTGCGCGTGGGCGTCGATGAGCCCCGGCATCAGCGTGCGACCCGCGAGGTCGATGGTGACCGCGCCCTCCGGCGGCGCGTCGGAGGCGTCGCCGACGCGCTCGATCGCGCCGTCCTGGACCAGCACCGAGGCGCCGTCGCGGACGGGGCGGGAGGTGCCGTCGAACAGCCGGGCGTTCGTGAGCCACAGGCGGCCGTCGGCCGCGGGCGGGGCGGAGAGGAGAGAGGGGAGGCGGGCAGGCATGTCCGCCGATTGCATCACAGGGCCGGTGGATCTCGCGTCCGGAAAGTGACCGCACGAAGGTGGGCGCGTTCGGGCTCACCGCACCCGCCGGGCACCGCACAGCGCCATCGCAGGCGGCGGAAATTGCGGAGAAAGCGGGACTTCCCCGGTGGCAGCGGACACATTCGCTTGATTCCGCCGGACCGGGCAATACGGTACCCGCCGTCGCTGAAGGCTCGGATGCGACTGACTCGGGCCAGGCCTGGGACGGAGACCCACGGCGTGGTCGGCTCGGCGGTGTCCCGCCGAGCCAGAGTTCTCACAGGTCCGGAGTGGTACGGCCCACGGGCTCGACCGCTCGTTGGCGGATGGTCCTGACGAGAACCGGCAGTCGCTCCTCAGCGAGACACAAACGAACTGGGCAATACCGCCGGAGCCCGCACAACGTCCCTACAGGGGGCGTATCGGCCCCTGGCCAGGAAGGGAGGCTCGATGAGCAATTACGACGCCACGGTGACAACGCAGCCATCGTCGGCGCCCGCGTCACAGTCGTCGGAAGGCTCCAAGGCGCCTGCCGCCAGCGCGCCCGTAGTGGCCGCACCGGCGGGCCACGGGGCCGGACCGGCCGAAGCCACGCCGCAGGGCGGCGCGGCTGACACATCTTCGCCGCCGGACTCCGGTTACGGTGGTTCCTCGGACTCGGGTTCGGGGGGCGGCGGCGGCCCAGAGGACTGCGCCCCGTCCGGAGGCGGCTCCGGCGGCGGTGCCCCCGAGGGCGGCGGCTCCGGTGGCGGTGCGCCTGAGGGCGGCGGCTCCGGTGGCGGTGCGCCTGAGGGCGGCGGCTCCGGCGGCGGCTCGCCTGAGGGCGGCGGCTCCGGCGGCGGCAGCCCCGAGGGCGGCGGCGACCACGGCGGCGGCGGTGGCGGCGGGCCCGAGAGCCCCCCGCACTCGCCGCCCGAGTCCCCGCCTGGCGGCGGTGGCCCGGAGAGCCCGCCGCACTCGCCGCCCGAGTCCCCGCCTGGCGGCGGTAGCCCCGACACGCCGCCCAGCGGCGGCAGCCCCGAGGCCCCGCCGAGCGGCGGCAGCCCCGAGGCCCCGCCGAGCGGTGGCAGCCCGGAGGCCCCGGCCTCGCCGCCGGACACCGGCGGTGGCGGCGGCGCCCCGAGCTCGCCCGAGACCCCGAGCTCGCCGGAGATCCAGGCCGGGCAGCCGAACGAGAGCCCGTCGGGCGGCGAGTTGCCCAGCAGCGGCGAGTCCCCGGGCGGCGGCGGCAACGAGTCGCCGAGCGGCGGCGGCAACGAGAGTCCGAGCGGCGGCGAGTCGCCGGAGGGCGAGGTGCTCGGCGGGACCCAGACGGGCGGGTCGCCGGGCTCGGGCAACGCGGCCCCGTCCACCACGACGACCACCACGACCGCACCGGCGAGCCAAGAGGCCGGCGCCGGGGCGACCCAGCTGCCGTTCACCGGCATGGAGGCCGGCGGCCCGATCAGCATCGGGGTGATCCTCGTCGCGATCGGGACGGTGCTGCGCTACCGGCTCAACCGCAGCAAGGCCCGCACGGCCGACCTGACCTAGCACGGGAAACCGGCCGGCCCGGCACGGCGCCGGGCCGGCCGGCCCCGCGATCAGACCTGCGTCCTCCCGGCCGGCAGCAACGCCGACCGGGTCCGGGCGGCGAGCCCGCGCCGCGCCGCGAGGCACTCGAGCAGCAGGGCGGTGTCGGCGATCGGCACGCCGGTCAGGTGCTCGGTCCGGCCCTCGAAGTCGGTGACGATCGCCAGGATCGCCGCGCCGTAGGCCTCGGCGTCCCCGCGCGCGAGCGCGCCGATCCCGTCGGCCGCCCGTCCGAACGCCGGCGAGCCCGCGCGCATCCCGTCCGTGGCGCGCAGCGCGAGCGCGTCGTCGCCCTCGACGAGCGCGGCGATGGCCAGGAGGTAGGCCCACGGCGGGGAGTCGGGCTCGTCGCCGACCTGTGAGCGCACGTACACCGCCTCCGCCCGGCCGTCGCCGGCGATCACCGCCGCCTTGAGCATCCCGATCAGCCGGCCGTAGCTCCGCGGCGGAGCGAGCTCCCACGAGGTGCGGTAGAGCGCCGAGACGTCACGCAGTCGCACCGCGCCACGGTCCCACGCACCCGCCAGCAGCAGCCGCTGGGCATCGGCCTCCGCGTCGAGCGCGGACCGCAGCGCGACCAGATGCTCGTCCTCGGGGATGCGAGCGATTCTCCCCGGCGCCGCACCGCCGGGCAAGCCGCGCGCACCCCGCCGTGTGGCTTCGCAGGCGACCGGAGATCTACGGCGCCGAAGGTGACAGCGGTTCCCGCTGTTGGCCTGGGAGCACCGCGCCGCGCGAGCGGCGGGCTGGACACGCCCGCGCTGACGGTGTCCGCGGGGGCCGCGCGCCGCCTGACCCGCGACGACCGCCCCAGGCCGGTTATCACGAAGTTCTAACAATTGCGGAGCTGGGCTGTGACCAGCTGCGGAGAAGTTGTGCAGAGGGTCGCACTATGCTGCTGCCATGACAACGACGACAACGACCACGCGAATCTCCAAGGTCGAGCGCCGGATCACCGTCGTCGCGGTGGTGCTGCCGTTCCTGGCCTTCCTGGTTGCGCTGTGGCTCCTGTGGGGCGGCGCGGTCACCGGCCGCGACCTCGCGATCCTCGCCGTGATGTACGTCCTCGTCGGCTTCGGGGTGACGATCGGCTTCCATCGCCTGTTCACGCACCGCTCCTTCGAGGCCAAGCCGTGGCTGCGCGCGACGCTCGCCGCGCTCGGCTCGATGTCCGTGCAGGGAGCGGTGATCCACTGGGTGGCCGATCACCGCAAGCACCACGCGTTCACCGACGAGGAGGGCGACCCGCACAGCCCCCACCTCCAGGAGGGCACCGGCTGGCGCGGCGTGCTGAGCGGGCTCTGGCACTCCCACATGGGGTGGCTGTTCGGCGGCGAGCGCAGCTCGGCGAAGCGCTTCGCGCCCGACCTGCGCAAGGACCCGATGATCCGCCGCATCGACCGGCTGTTCCCGCTGTGGGTGACGCTCGGGCTCGTGATCCCGTTCGTCGCGGGCCTCGCGCTCTCTGGCGGCGAGCTCGTCGCGGGGCTCACCGCGGCGCTGTGGGCCGGCCTCGTGCGCGTGTTCCTCCAGCACCACGCGACGTGGAGCGTGAACTCGATCTGCCACATGTACGGCAAGCAGCCGTTCGCGATCAAGGACGAGAGCCGCAACAACTGGGCGGTTGCGCTGGTGTCCCTCGGCGAGGGCTGGCACCACTCGCACCACGCGTTCCCGACCTCAGCGCGCCACGGCCTCGACAAGACGCAGCTCGATCCGTCCTACGCGGTGATCCGCCTGTTCGAGCGCCTCGGTTGGGCGTGGAACGTCAAGAACCCGCGTGAGGACCAGATCGAGGCCAAGCTCCGGCAGCCCGGCGACACGGACGCGACGGCCACCGAGCCGCCGCCCCCGGTGGACGAGGACCACGCGATGGAGGCCGAGGAGTCCTCGGACCGCGAGGTCGTCGGCACCGCGACCCGCTCCTGAGACGCGCAGCGGCCGGCCGGCCCGCCCGGTGCGGGGCCGGCCGGCGCGCGCGCAGATCCGAGCCCGTCGCGGTCGCCGGGTGCGCCAGGCTTGCCGCCGGTCACCCGGCCCGGCTACCTTGAGAGGTGATGACGATGCTCATCGACTCGGGTGGCTACCACGGTCGGCGCGAGGAGCCGGACCCCGACGATGAGCGCGAGCGCCGCTGGGAGCCGATCAGCTTCCGGCTCATCCTCTCGGCGGCGGGATCGCTGACCTGCGTGAGCGCGGCCGGCGTGACGGTCGTGCCGCTGAACATCCTCTTCTTCTTCCTCGCCATCGCGCTGTGCGGCTACTTCGTCAAGGAGGCGCTGCGACCGCACCGGGAGCACCCCGGCCGCCGCGAGCGCTGATCAGAGGACCGCTTCGATCAGGTGCGGCCCCGGCTCGGCCAGGGCCGCGCGCAGCGCCGCGCTGAAGCCTGCGACGTCCTCGGCGCGCCGGGCGGGCACGCCCATCCCACGGGCGAGATCGGTGAAGCCGAGGTCGGGCCGCCCGATGTCGATCAGCTCGCGCGCGGCCTCGCCGCCGCCGTGCGCCCCGACCCGCGACAGCTCGAAGTCGAGGATCGCGTAGGAGCGGTTCGCGAGCACGACGGTGGTGACGTCGAGCCCCTCGCGGGCCTGGGTCCACAGCGCCTGGATCGTGTACATCGCCGAGCCGTCGCCCTCCAGGCACAGCACCGGCCGGTCGGGGCACGCGACGGCCGCGCCGGTGGCCACCGGCAGGCCCTGGCCGATCGACCCCCCGGTGAGGAAGAGCCAGTCGTGCGGCGGCGCGCCGGCGGTCGCGGCGAGCAGGAAGGCCGACGCCGTGACCGACTCGTCGGCCACGACCGCGCCCTCCGGCAGCAGGGCCCCGACCGTCGCGGCAAGGGTCTCGACCGTGAGCGCGCCCCCGGGTGGGACGACGGCCGCGCCCGGTGCGCCGGCCGGGACCTTCCCGTCTGCCGGCGCACCGACCGCCTCGGCCAGCGCCTCGAGCGCACCCACCGCGTCCTCCTCGGGCCCGGCGAGGACGTGGACCTCGGTGTCCTCGCCGGCCAGCAGGCTCGGCAGGCCGGGGTAGGCGAAGAACGCGACCGGCGGCCGGCTGCCCGCGACCACCAGGTGGCGCACGCCGGCCAGCGCCTCGGTCGCGAGCTCGGTCAGGTAGGGCAGCGGCTGCGCCCCCGGGCGCCCCGCCCCGCGCGCGAGCCGCGGCGGGAAGGTGTCGTGCAGCACGCGGGCGCCGGTGGCGGCGGCCACCCGCGCCGCGGCGCGCAGGCCGTCCTCCCGCGTGGCGTGGCCGCCCAGCAGGATGGCGGACGAGCCTCCGCCGCCCAGGGCGCGCGCGGCCTCCTCGACGGCGCCGCCGGGCGGCGGGGCGGACGGCGCCGGCGTCACCGGGGGCGCGGGGCCCGGGCTCGGCTCCCAGCCGGCGTCCGCCGGCAGCACCAGCGTCGCGATGCCGCCGCCGCGGCCGCGGGCCGCGGCCACCGCCGCGGCGGCGTCGGTCGCGGCCGAGCGGGCGCTCGACGTCGACCTGAACCAGTGGGAGACCGGCCGGGCCACGGACGCGATGTCGGTGGCCAGCGGCGCGCCGAGCGGGAGGTGCGCCCGCGCGTGGTCGCCGACCAGGTTCACGAGCGGCGTGCGCGCCTTGTAAGCGTTGTGGAGATTGGCGAACGCGTTCCCGAGGCCCGGCCCGAGGTGCAGCAGCGTCGCCGCCGGGCCGCCGGTCATGCGGCCGTAGCCGTCGGCCGCGCCGGAGGCGACGCCCTCGAACAGCGCCGGCACGGCGCGGACCTCGCCGACCCGGTCGAGCGCCGCGACGAGGTGCATCTCCGACGTGCCCGGGTTGGCGAAGCACACCCGCACGCCGGCGGCCGCGAGGGTTCGCAGCACGCTCTCGGCGCCCGTCATCGTGCCCTGGCCGGCTGTGACCGTCATCGGCGGCGCCCGCGCCCCGCCTAGCCCGCCGACATCGCCGGGATCACGTGCTCCCCGTAGCCGGCGAGCGTCTCGTCCATGGCGTCGTGCATCAGGTAGATGTTGAACTGGTCGGCGCCCAGCGACTCGAGCTCGCGCAGCTTGGCGACGTGGTCGTCCACGGTCCCGAGCACGCAGAAGCGGTCGACGATCTCGTCGGAGACGAACGCCGTGTCGGGGTTGCCGGCGCGCCCGTGGTGGGCGTAGTCGTAGCCCTCGCGTGCCCGGATGTAGTCGGTCAGCGCGGCCGGGATGTCGCCGCCCTCGCCATAGCGGCGGACGAGGTCGGCGACGTGGTTTCCGACCATCCCGCCGAACCAGCGGCACTGCTCGCGCGCGTGGTCGAGGTCGTCGCCGAGGTAGGCGGGCGCCGCGACGCAGATCGCGATCGCCGACGGGTCGCGGCCCGCCTCGGCCGCGGCCGAGCGGACGTGGTCCACGGTCCAGGCCATGATCGCCGGGTCCGCGAGCTGGAGGATGAAGCCGTCGGCCTTGCGGCCCGCGAGCGAGAGCGCCTTCGGGCCGTAGCCGGCCATCCACACGTCGAGCCTGCCGTCCCGGACCCACGGGATCGAGACATCGCCCGCCGGCGTGGGGATCGAGCGCCCCTCGGCGAGCTCCTTGATGACTCCGATCGCCTCCTCGGTCCGCTTGAGCGTGGTCGGCGGCCTGCCGAGCACGCGCCGCGAGGAGTCCCCGCGGCCGATGCCGCAGATCGTGCGGTTGCCGAACATGTCGTTGAGCGTGGCGAACAGCGACGCGGTGACCGTGGGGTCGCGCGTGATCGGGTTCGTCACGAACGGCCCGACCATGATCCGCTCGGTGGCGGCGAGCATCTGCGAGTAGATGACGTAGGGCTCCTGCCACAGGATGTGGGAGTCGAAGGTCCAGGCGTGGCTGAACCCGAGCGCCTCGGCCCGCTGCGTGAGCTCCACCACGCGGCTCGCGGGCGGGTCGGTCTGGAACGTGACGCCGAAGTCCATGGCGGGCTCCTTCAGTCGGCGATCGCCGTGACGGGTTGGTCGGCGGTGGCGCGTCCGGCGGACAGCATCAGCGCCGCGTAGGCCGCGGCGGCCAGCCCGAAGGCCACGAACACCCCGTAGCGGTAGAGCTGGTCGAGGAAGTCGGGGTCGGCGACCACCCCGCCCTCCGTCGTGGCGGCGTCCAGGAAGCCCGGGATCACCGGGATGACGCCGACGGCGACCGCGACGAGCGCGCGCACGTTGTAACCGCCGGTGAACCAGTAGCGGCCCTCGCGGCGGTAGAGGTCGAGCACGTCGAGCCGCGTCCGGCGCAGCAGCCAGTAGTCGACGATCATCACCGCCCCGAACGCCGCCAGCAGGCTGCCGTAGCCGACCAGCCAGGTGAAGATGTAGGCGCCGACGTCCTGGTAGAGCTTCCACGGGAACGAGACGATCCCGATGAAGGCCGTGATCAGCCCGCCCATCTTGAACGAGATCAGGCGCGGAGCGAGGTTCGAGAAGTCGTTGGAGGGCGAGACCACGTTGGCCGCCATGTTCGTCGACAGCTGCGCGATGACGATCACGACCATCGCCGCGACGAGCAGGACCTCCATGTCGTCGAGGAGGCGCGCGGTGAGCGCGACCGGGTCCCAGATCGGCTCGCCGTAGACCACGATCGTCGCCGAGGTCACCGCGATCCCGATGAAGGAGAAGCCGGTCATGGTCAACGGCATCGCGATGCTCTGCCCGACGATCTGCGACTTCTGGCTGCGCGCGTAGCGCGTGAAGTCCGGGATGTTCAGCGAGAGCGTGATCCAGTACCCGACGTTCGCCGCGAGGCCGGGGCCGAACAGCGTCCAGAACGTCTGGTCGTCGCCGACGAGCTTCGAGGAGGCCTCGAACACGTTGCCGATCCCCCCGCCCGCGCTGAAGCCCCAGATCAGCAGCGCGAGGCTGCCGCCGAGCAGCAGCGGCGCCGCCATGCTCTCGAGGAGGCGGATGCCGTCGATCCCGCGCAGGATGATCGCCACCTGGATCAGCCAGAACACGCCGAAGGAGACCGCCGTGTGCAGCGAGAAGTCGGCCCACGCGGGGGTCAGCGCGGTCATCAGCGCGTCGATGGCGAGGGCGCCGATCCAGGTCTGGATCCCGAACCAGCCGCAGGCCACGAGCGCCCGTGCCATCGCCGCGACGTTCGCCCCGCGGATGCCGAAGCTCGAGCGCACCAGCACGGGGAACGGGATGCCGTACTTCGTACCCGGGTGCGAGTTGAGCAGCATCGGGATGAGCACGATCAGGTTGCCGAGCGAGACCGTCAGCAGGCCCTGCCACCAGGTCATGCCTGCCGCGATCAGCCCGGAGGCCAGCGTGTAGGTCGTGGTGACGATCGACAGGCCGATCCACAGCGCCGCGAGGTGGTACGTGCCCCAGGTGCGCCGCTCGGGGCCGGTGGGGGCGAGGTCCCCGTTGGACAGCGGCGAGTCGGCGAGGACGGCCTCGAGGTCGTGCGCGTCGCGGGTCGCCGCGCCGGTCACGACCCCGACGCCTCCGCCCACGCGAGCGTGCGCCGGGTGAGCTCTCCGAGCGCGCGCACGGAGGTCTCGAGGTCCTCCGCCGGGGTGTCCTCCTCCTTGGTGTGGCTGACGCCGCCGAGGCTCTTGACGAACAGCATCACGGTGGGGACCCGCCGGGCCATCTCCGCCGCGTCGTGCAGCGGGCCGCTCGGCAGGCGGTGGCTCGTACCCGCGACGTCCTCGACGACCGCGTCGGCGATGTCGATCAGCTGGTCGTCGAAGCGGATCGGCTCGATCTCCCAGATCCGCTCCCACGCGACCTCGCAGCCCTCCTCGGCGGCGATGCGCCGCGAGGCCTCCTGGGCGGTGGCGAGCATGTCCGCGAGCACCTCGGGATCCAGCGCGCGCTGGTCGAGCGTCAGCTCGCACAGCCCGTTGAACGCGGTGACGATGCCGGGGGAGACCGTGACGCCGCCGACGGTGGCGCGGACGTCCTCGCGCGCCAGGGCGTCGTCGCGGAACGCGAGCGCGCTGCGGGCCGCGGCGAGGAACGCGTCGCGGCGGACGTCCATCGGGGTCGCACCCGCGTGGGCGTGGGCGCCTTTGAAGCGGACGCGGTGGCGCTGCACGCCGAAGGTCCCGAGCACGACGCCGAGCGGGAGGTCGAGGCGCTCGAGCACCGGGCCCTGCTCGATGTGCAGCTCGAGGTAGGCGAGGGCGCCCTCCAGGCGCTCGCCGGACTCACCCGCCCGGTCGAGGTCGACCCCGTGCGCCGCCAGCGCGTCCGGGAGCGTGACGCCGTCGCGGTCGGTGAGGTCGCGGACGCTGTCGGGGTCGAGCGTGCCGGCGCAGGCGCTCGAGCCGAGCAGGCTGCGCCCGAAGCGCGCCCCCTCCTCGTCGGCCCAGTCGACGAGCTTGAGGGTGAGGGCCCGCGGCTCGGGCGCGAGCGCCCGCAGCACCTCGAGGCCGGCGAGGACGTTGAGCACGCCGTCCAGCCAGCCGCCGTCGGGCACCGAGTCCATGTGCCCGCCGATGATCACGAAGCGGTCGGAGTCGCCGGGCGCGGTCGCCCAGGTGTTGCCCGCCTGGTCGGTCTCGACCGTGACGCCGTCGATCGCGTCGAGCTCGGCGCGCAGCCAGTCGCGCGCGGCGATCCAGGTGTCCGTCCAGGCGACGCGCTGAGCGCCGTCCTCGTCGCCGGTCAGCCTCCTCAGCTCCCGCAGCCCCTCGACGGCGCGTGCGGCGTCGACCGTGGGCTCGCGGGTGGCCATCAGCCCCGGCGGCCTCTCACGCCGGGACCTCCGCCGGGGTCGTGCGCTCCGCGAACGCCGCCGCGACCGCCGTGACGATGTGGTCGGCGTCGTCGTCGGTGATGGAGAGGGGCGGGGCCAGCTGGAGGACGTTGTCGAGGCCGGCGGCGGTGTCGGCGTTGCGGGCCATCAGCAGGCCGTGGCCCTGGGCGGCGGCGACGAGGGCCGCCGAGTCCTCGCGCGCCGCGGGCGCCCGCGTGGCCTGGTCGGAGACCAGCTCGATCCCGATCAGCAGCCCGCGCCCGCGGACCTCGCCGACCAGCGGGTGGCCGTCCAGGGCGTCGCGCAGGCGGGCGAGCAGCTCGGCGCCCAGCTCCGCCGAGCGGGCCACGAGGCCCTCCTCCTCCATGATCGCGAGGTTCTCGATCGCCACCGCGCAGCCCGCGGGGTGCCCGCCGAACGTGCTGATGTGGCGCAGGCGGCCGAGGTCGGCGCCGTCGCTGGTGAAGGCGGCGAACACCTCGTCGGTGGTCACGGTCGCGGCCAGCGGGACGTAGGCGCTCGTGATGCCCTTGGCCATCGTGACGATGTCGGGGCGGATGCCCGACGCCTGGTGGCCGAACCACTCGCCGGTGCGCCCGAAGCCGCAGATGACCTCGTCGACGATCAGCAGCACGCCGTGGCGGCGGCAGGCGTCGGCGACGGCGGGCAGGTAGGAGTCGGGCGGGATGAGGATGCCCCCGCCGGTGATGATCGGCTCGAGGACGACCGCCGCGACGGTCTGGGGCAGCTCGAACTCGATCGTGCGCTCGAGCTCGGCGGCGCACTGGCGCCCGTAGGCCTCGAGGTCGGTGATCTCGGGGTGGCGGAAGGGGTCGGGCGGGGGGACGTGGATGAAGCCCGGGACGAGCGGCTCGTAGGCGAAGCGGCGCAGCGCCTGGCCGGTCGCGGACAGCGCGCCCATGGTCGAGCCGTGGTAGGCCCGGTAGCGGGCGATCACCTTGAAGCGGTGGGGCTCGCCGCGCTGCAGGTGGTACTGGCGGGCGACCTTGAACGCGAGCTCGTTGGCCTCCGAGCCGGAGTTCGTGTACAGGCACGCGCGGTCGCCGCCGAGGAGGCCGTCGAGCCGCTCCGAGAGCTCGATCGCCGGCGGGTGGGAGCGCGTGAGGGGATGGAAGGCGAGCCGCTCGAGCTGCTCTGCGGCGGCGCGCGCGAGCCGCGACCGGCCGTAGCCGACGTTCACGCACCACTGGCCGCTGAGGCCGTCGAGATAGCGGTTGCCGTCGGCGTCGGTGACCCAGGCGCCGGACCCCTCGGCGATCACCAGCGGGCCGGTCGCGCCCTCGCGGGGGCGCCCGCTCATCTGGTGCCAGACGCGGTGGCGCCCGCGTGCGGCCCACGCCGCGCTGGTGTTGGCCTCGCCTCCGATTCGCGGTATTGAATCGGATCGCGACGCCTCGCGTGGCGGGGCCCGGTCAGGCCTTCTCGGAGAGCAGCGTCTCGATGCGCTCGAGTCGCTCCCCGACGTCGTCGAGCCGGGTCTGCAGGTCCTCCTCGCGCGTCTGGGCCTCCTCGGCCTCCGGGGCGATGAAGCGCTGCGCGATCGCGCCGGTGAGGACCGCGACGAACCCGATCCCGACGAGCATGACGACGACCGCGATCACGCGCCCCGCGCCGGTGTGCGGCACGACGTCGCCGTAGCCCACCGTCGTCATGGTCGTCATCGCCCAGTAGAGACCGGTCCCGTCCGACGTGCCCTCGATGTCGGCGAACGCCTGGCCGCCCGCGAACGCGGTCAGCACGGCCAGCAGCGCCGCGTAGCGAACGCCGGCGAGCGAGAACGCCCCCCGGGCCAGCTCCGCGACCCGGACCAGCCGGACCAGCCGGAGCAGTCGCAGGAGCCGGATCGAGGTGAGCGTCGAGGACACCACCGGCGGCGTGAGGATCACGATCGCGACGTCGAGCGGGTTCTCGGCCAGCCACCGCCGGCGGTTGGGGACGACCGCGAGCATGATCACGATCTCGGCGAGGAAGACGAGCCAGATCACCCAGTCGCCGATGTAGGCGACCGTGGGCCACGGCTCCTCTACGTCGACGCCCTCGAGGATCATCACCGGGATGACGAGCAGCGTGGCGACGATCACCACCGGCTCGAGGCGTCGCTGCACCCGCTCGCTGCGCTCGTCCATCCCGCAGCGCCGTTCGACGCCGCTGGGCGATCTCCCTGCCCGGGTAGCGTTCGGGGTCGTGACGCCCCCGGAGCGCCTGCCGATCGCCCGCAACACCGCCCTGCTGTCCGCGGCGCTCGCGGCCAACTCGGGGATGCTCCAGCTCTCCGCCGCGGTCGCCTCGCTGTCGCTCGTCACGGTCATCGGCGTCCACGGCCTGCTGGGGCTCGGACCGGCGATCGTGCTGGCGTCCGGTGCGCTGGCCGCGCTCCCGGGCGGTCGGGCGATGGATCGCTTCGGTCGCGTCCCCGTGCTGGCCACGGGCTTCGCGGTCGGGATCGCCGGCGGGCTGCTGGCGGCGCTCGGCTGCGCGGTGGGGTCGGCGCCGGCGGTGCTGGCGGGCCTCGTCGGCGTGGGCGCGGCGGGCGGGACCGCACTGCTCGCGCGGACCGCCGCGGGCGACATGTACCCACCCGAGCGGCGCGCCCGCGGCATCGCGCTCGTGCTCTTCGGCGCCGTGTTCGGGGCGATCCTCGGGCCGCTGGTCTTCAGCCCGCTGCTCGCCGGGCGCGAGCTCGACGGCGACGCGTTGGCGCTGCTGTGGCTCGCCGCCACCGGCTTCGTGGTCGTCGCGCTGGTGCTCGTGCTGGCGGTCCGTCCCGACCCGCGCCGGATCGCGGAGATCCTGCACACCGGCCAGGAGGACGGGCGCGGCACCGCGGCCCCGCTCGGCGAGCTCCTGCGCCGGCCGGGCGTGATCCCCGCGCTGCTGGCCGGGCAGGCCAGCTTCGCGGTGATGGTGGGGGTGATGACCCTCACCGGCGCCGTCGTGGTCGACCACCAGCATCACGCCGCGCACCTGGTGTTCCCGATCATCGGCGCGCACGTGCTCGGGATGTACGCGCTCGTGCTGGTCGTCGGCGATCTCATCGACCGCGTCGGCCGGACCCCGTCACTCGCGGGCGGCCTGGCCGTGATGGGCCTCTCGGTCAGCAGCCTGCTGTGGGTCGAGAGCGTCCCGGCCACCGCGGTCGCGCTGTTCGGCCTGGGCATCGGGTGGAACCTCTCCTTCGTGGCGGCGACCGCCCAGCTCGCGGACAGCACGCAGGCGTTCGAGCGCGGCCGCCTGCTGGGCTTCAACGACCTGCTCTCGGGCCTGACCGGGGCAGGGCTCGCTCTGCTCGGCGGGCTCGTGCTCTCGGAGCTCGGGGTCGCGGCGCTCGCGATCGGCGCCACCGTGCTCGTCCTCGCGCCGGCGATCTGGATCTTGCGCGCAGGCGACCAGACCGACGAGGCGCGCGAGGCCGCGGCCGGCGCGCCGGAATGGGAGCGGACATGAACCGCAAGCTGCTGACGATCTACCTGAACGACCACCTGGCGGGCTCGACGACGGGCGTCGAGCTCGCGAAGCGCACGGCGGGCGCGAACCGCGGGACGGAGTACGAATCCGACCTCGAGCGCCTGGCGACCGAGATCGACGAGGACCGCGAGGAGCTCAAGCGGATCATGCGCGCGCTCGGGGTCCGCGCGAGCCCGCTCAAGCCCCCGGTCGCGTGGGGCGCGGAGAAGCTCGGCCGCCTCAAGCTCAACGGCCGGCTCGTCGGCTACTCGCCGCTCAGCCGGCTCACCGAGGTCGAGGCCCTGAGCGCGGGGGTGACCGGCAAGCGCAGCCTGTGGCGCTGCCTCCACGAGCTGGCCCCGGCGGACCCCCGGCTCGACGCCGGCCGCCTCCTGACGCTCAAAGCGAGGGCCGAGCAGCAACTGCGCACGCTCGACCGCCTCCGCGCCCGCGCCGCCGCCGAGGCGCTCGGCTAGCACCGCCCAGCGTGCCGGTCCTCACGGCCCGCGCGGCGGCCGCCGCCGTCAAGGCCCGCGCATCGTTGCGCAGGGTGGGTGTCGACCACCCCTTGGTTCCCTACCCGCCTCTGGAATTGCCCCGGAGACTGCTTCCGGGGAAATCGCTTCCAGAGGGGGAAGTCACATGAGCCGGATCACCAACGGCGCGTTCATAGCGGCCGCACTGACGGTCGCCTCACTGGCGTTCGGCGGCGTCGCCCAGGCCGACGATCCTGCGCCGACCACCGTCGCCGACCAGCCGCCTCCGGCCCAGGTGACGCCGGAGCCGCAGGCCAGCCCCGATCCCGAGCCCAAACCGGCCGGGGACGGGGCGGCGCCCGCCGGGACCACGACGGACCAGGCGCCCGCCGACACGAAGACGGACGACGCGCCCGCCGACACGAAGACGGACGACGCGCCCGCCGAGACCAAGACGGACGACGCGCCCGCCGACAGCAAGACGGACGACGCGCCCGCCGAGAAGAAGGCGGACGACGCGCCCGCCGGGAACAAGACGGACGAGGCGCCCGCCGGGAACAAGGCGGACGACGCGCCGGCCCGGAAAAAGACCGACCAGGGCCCCGCCACGAAGACGTCGGACAAGGCGCCCGCCGCGAAGAAGACCGACAAGACGACCGACGAGGAGGCCGAGGACGGGTCTCTCGACGAGTACTTCGAGAGCGGCGCGGCCATCAAGCGGTTCGAGCGGTACTGCCGCACGAAGGACGCCAAGCGCTCGCACACCAACAAGGAGTTCTGCGAGCAGTTCCGCAAGCACCAGCGCACGGCCGGTGCGACCGCGCCGGGCCGCGCCGGTACCCCGACAGGCATCGGCGCCACCGGCGCGGCGGGCAAGGGCGCGGCAGGCATGGGCGCGGCGGGCACCGGCGCCACCGGCGCGGCGGGCATCGGCGCCACCGGTCCGACGGGCACCGGCGCCACCAGCCCCGCGACGGCCGCCGGCACCTCGGCTGCCACCGGCTCCGTTCTCACCACGACGGCCACCGGCGACTCGACCGCCGCCGGCTCCGAGCAGCCCGACGCGCAGGCGGAGGAGCGCTCGAAGCTCCGCCTGCCCTTCACCGGCATCGAGCTCTGGCGGGTGGTGCTCTCCGGAGCGATCCTGCTCGGCGGCGGCCTCGGCGTCCGCCGGCTGCTCGCCGGCTAGACCGGCACCGACAAACCGGCGCAGCGCGAAGGGCGCCCCTCGACGGGGCGCCCTTCGTATGCGCGGCCGGAGCCTCGCCCCCCCGCGCTCCCCCTGGCAGGCCCGCGGTGCCGGTCTGCGCGCCTCCGCCTGCGAAGTGGTTGCGCAGGGTGGGCGACGACCACCCCTTGGATCTCTGTCCGCCACGGCAAATGCACCGGAAACTGCTTCCAGCGAATCACTTCCAGAGGGGGAAGTCACATGACCAGGACCATCAGCAGCACGTTCATCGCCACTGCTCTCGCCGTCGCCTCGCTGGCGTTCGCGGGCGTCGCCCAGGCCGACGATCCCGCAGCCGGCATCGCCGTCGACGAGCCGCCTCCGGTCCAGCTGCCGCCGAAGCCGCAGGCCGACGCCGACCCCGAGCCCGCTCCGGTCGTCGAGGCCCCGGCGCCCGTCGCGGAGAAGGTCGGCGAGGCGCTCGGTGGGAAGAAGATCGACAAGGCCGCCGACCACATCGACAAGGCCGCCGACGAGGACATCGACGACGTGGCCGACGAGGACGAGGGCGAGGAGACCGACGACCACGTCTCTCCGGCCTACTACAAGGGCAAGGAGGCGCTCAAGCGCTTCAAGCGGCACTGCATCATCAAGGCCGCCGCTCCCTCGCACAGCGACAAGGTGTTCTGCAAGCTGTTCCGCAAGCACCACCACTGGACGGGTGCGTCCAAGCCCGGTCACGCCCGCCCCGCGATTGGCATCGGCATCCGCCCCCACGCGGGCACCGGCGCCACCCGCCCCGCGACGGGCATCGGCATCCGCCCCCACGCGGGCACCGGCGCCACCCGCCCCGCGACGGTCACTGACGACGCGACGCGCACCGGCGGCTCGACCCGCCCCGCGGCGGCCACTGACGACGCGACGCCCACCGGCGGCTCGACCCGCCCCGCGACGGCGACCGCCTCCGAGCAGCCCGCCGCGCAGGTGGAGCAGCCCTCCAAGGGCAGCCTGCCCTTCACGGGATTCGAGGTCTGGGAGCTGGCGCTGCTGGGAGTGGCCCTGATCGGCGGTGCCCTCGCCGCCCGACGGCTGCTGGACAGCTAGACCGCAACGACAACCGGCGCAGTGGCAAGGGCGCCCCGCATCGGGGCGCCCTTTCTTTGCGCGGCCAGAGTACGTGGTCCGCGCTCTGACGTTTCGTGCGTTCGGAAGCGAAATTGCGGCATGCCAAAAACTATGAAAAGCTACGCCTCATGCCTGGTTCATCCCGGCGCGACTTCCTGATGGGCGGCGCGGTCGTCTCCGCGGCCGGCGCGGCGCTCGGCGCGCGTGCGCTGGCGGCGGGTCCGGCGGCCGCGCAGGAGCACCACGGGGGCCACCACGGCGGCGGCGGGCAGCCGGCGCCGATGAAGCACGGCGGCGGCGTCGACGGGCCGATGTTCCGGGCCGGCACGGCCGTCGACCATCGCGCCAACGGGTTCGACCCGACCGAGATCCTGCGCGACTTCGACTACGGCAGGACCCGCCGGCTGGCGAGCGGGCGCACGGTTCGCGAGTGGGAGGTCGTCGCCACCGACAAGGAGGTCGAGGTCGCGCCGGGCGTCAAGTTCCCGGCGTGGACGTTCAACGGCCGGATCCCCGGGCCGACGCTCCGCTGCCGCGAAGGGGACCTGCTCCGCGTGCGCTTCGTCAACGGCTCCGAGCACCCGCACACGATGCACTTCCACGGGATCCACCCGGCCGAGATGGACGGCGTCCCCGGGCACGGCGCCGGCGTGATCCAGCCGGGTGGGAGCACCGTCTACGAGTTCGAGGCCGAGCCGTTCGGGCTGCACCTCTACCACTGCCACGTCGGGCCGCTGGCGGAGCACATCGCCCGGGGGATGTACGGCACCTTCATCGTCGACCCGCGCCAGGGCCGGCCGGACGCCGACGAGATGGTCATGGTCCAGCACGGCTACAACACGACCTTCGACGCCGAGGGCAACCAGCTCTACGCGGTCAACGGCATCCCGTTCCACTACGCGGGCACGCCGATCCAGGTCCGGCGCGGCGAGCTGGTGCGGATCTACCTGGCCAACATCCTCGAGTACGACCCGATCAACTCGTTCCACGTCCACGGGAACTTCTTCCACTACTACCCGACGGGGACGAGCCTCCAGCCGGTCGAGTTCACCGACACGATCGTCCAGGGCCAGGGGCAGCGCGGGATCTGCGAGCTGAAGTTCCCCCACGAGGGCGCCTTCATGTTCCACGCGCACAAGACCGAGTTCGCCGAGCTCGGCTGGATGGGCTTCTTCGAGGTGGCCTCCTGATGGAGGCCGGCACGCCGGACGACGTGCGCGGGCGATCGAAGTCTGGAGCGCCCGCGTGGCTGCTCGGGCTCGGCGCCGTGGCGATCATCGCCGGCGTCCTGATCTCGCTGGCCGTGTTCGGCGGCGGGACGCTGCCCGAGCGCGCCGGCCCGCCGGTCGAGGAGCTCGCGGTGGAGCGCACCGAGCTCGCGCCCGGCTCGATCGAGCTGACCGTGCGCAACACGGGTCCCGATCCCGTGCACGTCGCGCAGGTGTTCGTCAACGACGCCTACGTGGACGTGCGCGGCGAGTCCGGCACGATCGGCCGCCTGGGCAAGCAGCGCCTGGAGCTCGACTACCCGTGGCAGAGCGGCTCGCCCTACCTCGTCTCGATGGTCACCTCGTCCGGGCTCGTGATCGAGCATGAGATCCCCGCGGCGGTCGAGACGCCCGCCGACGACGGGAGGTTCTTCGGGATCATGGCGCTGCTCGGGACCTACGTGGGCATCGTCCCGGTGGTGCTCGGGATGCTGTTCCTCCCGGTCATGCGGCGCGCGGGCTCGCAGTGGATCCGGGTCCTGCTCGCGCTCACCGTCGGGCTGCTGGGCTTCCTGGCCATCGACGGCACGCTCGAGGGCATCGAGCTCGCCTCGGAGTCCTCGGGGGCCTTCGGCGGGCCGGAGCTCGTGTTCCTCGGCGCCGGGCTGGCCTTCCTGGCGCTCACCGGGCTCGACCGCTACCTGCGCGGCCGGCGCGAGCGGGCGGAGTCCGGCGGCGCCGGCGGGATGCGCCTGGCGCTGATGATCTCCATCGGGATCGGGCTGCACAACCTGGGGGAGGGGCTCGCGATCGGCTCCGCGTACGCCGTCGGCGAGCTGGCCCTCGGGGCGTTCCTCGTCGTCGGCTTCGCCCTGCAGAACACCACCGAGGGCGTGGCGGTGGTCGCCCCGCTGGCCCGCGAGCGCCCGACGCTGCTGCGTCTGCTGGGGCTCGGGGTCGTGGCCGGCGCCCCGGCGATCGCCGGGGCGCTGGTCGGCGCCTCGGTCAACAACGCGGAGCTGTCCGCCTTCCTGCTCGGTGTCGGCGTGGGCGCCGTCGTGCAGGTCGCGGTGCAGATCGCCCCCTCGCTGCGCGACTCGAGCGGCCGCGCCCTCGATCCCGCGACCGTCGGCGGGATCGCGGCCGGCGCGCTCGCGCTCTACCTCACCGGGCTGCTGGTGAGCGCCTGACGCGGCCGTCGTGCCCTGAGAGCGCGGCCTCGCCGATCAGCGACTCGACCAGCACGCAGTCGTGCCACTCGCCGTCGAGGCGGCCGTGGCGCTCCTGGATCCCCACCTCGCGGAACCCCGCCGAGCGCGCCAGGGCGCGGCTCGCCGCATTGGTGGCAAAGATGCGGCTGATCAGCTTGTAGAAGCCCCGTCGCTCGGCCTCGGCGACGACTGCGCTCAGCAGCCGCAGGCCGACACCCTCGCCGCGCAGGCCGCGCTCCACGTAGACGGTGTACTCGCCGACGCCGGCGTACACGCTCCGGTCCGAGGTGGGGCTCACCCGCGCGAACCCCACGACGCGGCCTTCGCGCTCGGCGACGAGGAACGGCGGCCCGTCGAGCCAGGGCTCGAGGTCGGCCGGCACCCGCGGGCTGGTCTCGAAGGTGGCCTGGCGCTCGGCGATCCCCTGGTTGTAGATGGCGACGACGGCGGGCAGATCGGCCCCCCGCGCCTCCCGCACGGCGGTCATCGCGGCTCCTGGTCGGCTCCCACCCAGGGTACGTGCCGCACGCTTTCGTGCCGCCGATGACCACTCTGCGTGCCACCATCTACGCGTGTGCAGCCGAATGGACGGGAGACCATGACGCGCAGATTCGAAGCTGGGCCGGCACTCGTGGCGCTCGGAGCCATCGTGCTGCTGGTCAGCCTCTTCCTCGAGTGGTACATCCCCGGCATCACCGCCTGGGACGCGTTCGAGGTCTTCGACGTGCTCCTCACCGCGCTCGCCGTCGCCGCCCTCGCCGCCGCGCTGGGGCTGCTCGCGCCCGAGCTCGCCTACATCGACCGCGCGTGGCTGCCGGTCACGGTCGGCGCGGTGGTCGTGATCGTCGCCTCGCAGCTCCTGGACCCGCCGCCGGCGGCCGCGGACACCGAGCGCGGGACCGGCGGGTGGCTCGCTCTGGCCGGGGCCGGCGTGATGGTCGCCGGCACCATCCTCACCTTCGGGAGCGTCCGCTTCGCGGTGGAGGTCGAGCGGCGCGACCCGCGGCGGCGCGTGGCGGCCGTGGACGCGCGTCGCGAGGGCGAGCGCGCGGGGGCCGACGGGCCCGCCGAGGAGCGGGAGCCGTGGGCTGAGGCGTCCGGCAACGCGCGCAACGACGCCCGGGACGCCGCGCGGGCCGCCGAAGCAGGCCGAGGCCCCCGAGGAGCACCCGCGGGCCGGCCGGGCGAGACAGCGGCTCGACCTCGCGACCCAGCCGCTCGACCCGCCGGATCCCCGGCCGAGCCGCGGCGGGCCGCTGCTCGGCACCGAGCGCCGTGAGGAGCGCGGCTCCGACGCTGCCGCCCATGAGAGCAAGCCGGATCGGGAAGGCGAATCGAGCTGATGCCCGGGCGGCGCGAGGTCGGCTTCGAGGTCGAGCGCTTCGAGTGGACGGAGGCGGACCGCCTCGAGGTGATGGGGCGCTGGTACGGGCTCAAGGGCCGGCGCTTCGTGCGCCCGGTGCTCTCGGTGCAGGTCGGCGAGGACCGCCGCCGCCTCGTCGCGCTGCTCGACCACAAGCCGTGGCCGGCGGTCGAGGACACCCCGTGGGTCGCCGCGTTCCCGTGGAGCGGGGAGCGGACCGGGGTGGGCGCCGCCGAGCTCGAGGTCGGCCGCAACCTGGTCATCGACCTGCCGCCGCCGCGGCTGCCGCGCCGCCGGCGGGCCGAGCAGCCGCCTCCCGCCGAGGAGCGGCAGGAGCGCATCACGTGGGCCCGGGAGGACCCGCCTGCGGTCCCCGCCGTCGCATCCGACCCGGTGCCGCTCGACAAGCCGTCCCCGCCCGTGGCCGGGCCCACCGAGCCGCCCCCGGAGGAGGCCGTCGACGAGCTCGAGGCCGAGCTGTGGCGCGTGCGCGCGGCGCTGGCCTCGGCACGCGAGGACGCCGAGGAGGCGCAGGCGGAGGCCGCCCGCCACGTCGCCCAGGAACGGGTGGAGCGCCAGCGCCTCGCCGAGGCGGCCGAGGCCGCGGAGGCGCGGCTGCGCCGCGACCTCGACGAGCTGCAGCAGGCGCGGTCGGAGCTGGCCGCCTCCCGGGAGCAGCTCGAGCACGACCTGCATGCCGCGCGCACCGAGATCGACCAGCTGCGCGGCGAGTTCGCGGAGGCCGCGGAGGAGACCGAGGGCGCGCTCGGCCGCGCGCGCGAGGAGGCCGCCGGCCTGAGCGAGCAGCTCGCCGCCGCGCAGCGCGACCTCGGCGAGGCGCGCGAGAGCCACGCCCGCGAGGCCCAGCGCCTGAAGGAGGAGATCGGCGTCTGGCAGGTCCGCTTCGCCGACGAGCACGACAAGCACAAGCGCCTGAAGGCCGAGCAGGCGAGCACCCTCGAGCGCCTCGCGGCGGCGCGCGCCGAGGGCGAGCGCTCCGGCGTGCCGACGCGCGAGGAGATCCGGGAGATGCGCGAGAAGCTCATCGCCGAGCGCGACGAGGCCAACCGCGAGCGCAACGAGATGATCGAGAACTGGAACGCGCTGATCGCCCAGCGCGACGAGGCGATCGGCGCGCGCGACGAGGCGCTGACCGCGCGCGACTCCGCGGTGGGCGAGCGCGACGCGGCGCTGGGCGAGCGGGACGCGGCGGTGGGCGAGCGCGACCGCGCGGTCAGCGAGCGCGACGCGGTGACGTCCGAGCGGGACAGCGTCATCTCGGAGCGCCACGGCGAGGACGGCGAGCGCGACCGGATCATGGCCGAGCGTGACGCCGCGGCGACCGAGCGCGCACGCCTCGCCACCGAGCTCGACGAGCTCAAGCGCCGCAACGCCGTGCTCCAGAAGCAGCTCGCGGCCGCGACGGAGAACGGCGGGGACTCCGCGCCCACGGTCGTCTCCGGCCGCCTCTCGCCGCTCGGCAGCACCCTTCCCGACGTCGAGTCCACCGACCGCGGCGCGACCCGCACCGCGCGCCCGCAGCCCGCGGTCCCGCCGCCGCAGGCGCCGGCGGCCGTGAGCGGGCCGCCGACCCAGCCGAGCGCCGGCGCCGACGAGCCCCGCACGGCGAAGCTGACCCGCGCGGTCACCGAGACCGCCGAGCGCGCGGTCGGGCAGCTCACGCGGCTGACCGGCGGGCGCTCCGACTCCGGGGCCACGACGGACGGCAACGACACCGCGACGACCAGCGACACGTTCGAGGCGCCCGTGCGGACGCGGTCGCGCTCGGCGCGGCGCGCGCCCGACTACGACGCGGGCGCCCGGTCCGCCCGCCGCTCGCGCGACGCCGAGCGCTCCGCGGTGGGCGTGTGGGCGATCCGCGCGATCGCGCTGGTGCTGCTCGCGATCCTGCTGATCGCGCTCGCGATCATCGTCTCGAGCGTCGCCTAGTCCGTGCCACTCGCCCTCGCCGTCCACGGCGGGGCCGGCCCGGCGCCGGCTCCCGAGCGCGAGGAGGCGCTGCGCGCGGGCGTGGCCGCCGCGGCACGCGCGGGGCACGCGGTCCTGCTCGCGGGCGGCGACGCGCTCGCGGCGGTCGAGGCGGCCGTCGTCGCGCTCGAGGACGATCCCCACTTCAACGCCGGCCGCGGGTCCGCGCTGTCGGCCGACGGGACCGTCGCGATGGACGCCGCGATCGCGGACGGCACCACCGGGGCGGCGGGGGCGGTCGCGGCGGTCCGCGACGTCCGCAACCCGGTACGCGCCGCCCGCGCCGTGCTCGCCGACGGCCGCGCGGTGCTGCTCGTGGGCGACGGCGCGTCGAGGTTCGCGGAGGAGCAGGGCCTCGAGCGCCGGCCGCCGGCGTGGTTCGTCACCGACGAGGCCCGCGCGCGCCTGGAGCGCACACGCGCGCCGGCGCCCCCGCCGGGGACGGGTGGGACGGTCGGCGCCGTCGCGCTCGACGGCGCGGGGCGCATCGCGTCCGCGACCTCCACCGGCGGGCGCCCGGCCAAGCCGCCCGGCCGCGTCGGCGACTCGCCTCTGCTCGGCGCCGGCACGTGGGCGGCGGCCGAGACCGCGGCCGTGTCCTGCACGGGCGACGGCGAGCCGATCATCCGCGCCGCGGTCGCGCACGAGGTCGACGCCCTCATGCGCCACGCCGGCCTCCCGCTCGCCGAGGCCGCGGAGCGCGCGCTCGCGGGCATGGCGCGCCACGGCGGCACCGGCGGGCTCATCGCCGTCGACGCCGCCGGCGCGCTCGCCCTCCCGTTCACCACCGGCGCGATGAGCCGCGCCTGGGTCACCCCGGACGGCACCGTCCTCGCCGCCGTCGGGCCCGAGCCTGCTAGTCGAGTCCCCTGAGGCGGGTCGGCTCGCGCGGCAGCGCGGCCGGGTCGAACCCGCCGAGCAGCTCGTGCGCGGTCCGCGCGTCCGGCCGGTCCAGCGTCCGCGCCATCCACGCGACGGCCTCCCCGGCGTCGACCTCGCGCAGCGTCACCGAGCCATGGCGCTTGGCCAGCCGCGCCCCGTCCGGGCCGAGCACGAGCGGCACGTGCGCGAAGGCCGGCTCGGGCAGCCCGAGCAGCCGCGCGAGGAAGAGCTGGCGGGGCGTCGAGTCGAGCAGGTCGTCGCCCCGCACCACCTCGCCGATGCCCTGCCAGGCGTCGTCGACCACCACCGCGAGGTTGTAGGCGGTCGCCCCGTCGTTGCGGCGGATGACGAAGTCGTCGACGACGCCCTCGACCTCGCCGTGCAGCCGGTCGGCGAACGTCACGTGGGCGGCGCCGGCGCGCACGCGCAGCGCGGGCGGCCGGCCGCCGGCGCGCTTGCGCTCGCGCTGGGCGTCGGTCAGCCGCAGGCACGTCCCGGGGTAGGCGCCCTCGGGGAGCGGGCCGTGCGGCGCCGACGCCGCGGCACGGATCTCGGCGCGCGAGCAGAAGCACTCGTACACGCGGCCCTCCGCACGCAGCCGCGCGATCGCGTCCTCATACGCCGCGTGGCGCGTGGACTGGTGCACGACCTCGCCGTCCCAGTCGAGCCCCACGGCGGCCAGATCGCGCAGCTGCTCGTCGGCCATGCCGGCACGGACGCGGCCGCTGTCGAGGTCCTCCATCCGCACGCCGAAGCGCGCGCCGGCCGAGCGCGCGAACAGCCACGCGAGCAGGGCGGTCCGCAGGTTGCCGAGGTGCAGCGTGCCGGTGGGGCTCGGCGCGAAGCGGCCGTCGGAGCCGGCCGCGCTCACCGCTCGAACGGCAGCGAGCCGGCGATCTCCGCGAGCCGCGGGGCGGTGCGGTCGCGCTCGGAGTAGAGGAGCTCGAGATCGTCCGGCCACTCGATCCCGACGTCGGGATCGTCGAAGCGGAAGCCCGCCTCGGTGGCCGGGTCGTAGTAGCTCGTGCACTTGTAGACGAAGTCCGCGACCTCGCTGAGCACGCAGAACCCGTGACCGAACCCGACGGGGATCCACAGCTGGTGGCCGCGCTCGTCGTCGAGCTCGACCGCCTCCCACTCGCCGAAGGTGTCAGAGCCGCGGCGCAGGTCGACGACGACGTCGAGCACCCGGCCGCGGGCGCAGCGCACGAGCTTGCCCTGTCCCGGCTCGGTCTGGAAGTGCACGCCCCGCAGCGTCCCCCGGCGCGAGCGCGACTGGTTGTCCTGCACGAACTCGGTGGGGACGCCGTAGGACTCCCACGCGTCGGCGCGCCAGGTCTCCATGAAGAAGCCGCGCTCGTCGCCGTGCACGCGCGGCGCGAGCAGGACCGGGCCCTCGAGTCGAGTGGGGACGACCTCCATCGCGGCGAGGATGGTACGCGGCGAACCGCCACGCCCGGGAGTTCGGCCCACCACCGCCGGGACCTGGGCCGGCGCCCGTCGCCGAGCTCCGAAGCGAATCGCCCCCTGGGCGATTCGCCCGAAAAGGGGAATCGGCGGCGGCCGTCGAAACAGTCGCTCGCCATGCCACGGACCGTCCCCCTCGATTCCCCGTCGTCGCCCACGCGCGGCCACCAGACCCTCTCCGCGTACATCTCGTCGCGTTTCGACGAGTTCTCGCGCTCGCAGAAGGACGTCGCGCAGTACGTCGTCGACCATCTCGACGAGGTCGCGTTCCACACCGCGGAGGAGCTGGCGCGCCGCGCCAGCACGTCGTCGTCGACCGTGGTGCGGTTCTCGCAGGCGCTCGGGTTCGAGGGCTTCCCCGAGCTCCAGGAGGCCGCGCGGGAGGAGTACCGCCACCACCACCGCCGGTCCACCGCGAGCGCCGTCGAGACCGCCACGCCGCTCTTCTCGCTCGACCAGAGCCCGTTCGAGTCCGTGGTCGCCGCCGACCACGTCAACGTCGAGGACACCGCGCGCAAGGTCTCGCGCTCGGAGGTCGAGAGCGCGATCGAGGCGATCGCGGCGGCGGAGAAGGTGCTCATCGCGGGCACCGACCAGATGGCGTTCTTCGCCTCCTACCTGCGCCACCTGCTGATGCTGCTCGACGTGCGCGCGGAGATCGCCGCGTCGCCGTCCCAGGAGGCGCTCTCGCGGCTCGGGCGCATCGACGACACGACGCTCGTCATCGGGCTGTCGGCCGGGCGGCCCCACCCGCTGGTCGTGCGCGCGATGAAGATCGCGCGCCACCGCAAGGCCTCGACGCTGGCGATCGTGGACGCGACGCTGTCGGAGGTCTCGAAGCTCTCCGAGCGCACGCTCTACTACTCGTCGAACTCGCCCGCCTTCGTGCGCTCGCACACCGGGCTGCTGTCGATCATCCAGGCGCTCGCCTACGGGGTCTACGCGCGCGACGCCGCGCAGTACGACGACCGCATCAAGGCCTTCAAGCTCAAGTAGGCCGCGTCAGGCGCCGCGGCGGCGCCGGCCGAGCTCGACGTCGAGGTCGATCGCCCGGATGCTCTCCTCGGAGGGGAGCTTGGCGAGGATCTGGCGCAGCACGAAGTGCACGTCCGGCTCGTCGTGGCCGAAGTCGTCGAGCATCGACCGCAGCGCCGAGTGGGTGACCTTGAGCTGCGCGGCCGTCAGGTCCAGCCGGTACGCGATGTCGGACGACGAGATCAGCGGATCGGGCTCGACGGCCATGTGCCAAATGTAACACTCTCGGGATGGCACAACGCAACGCCGCTGCTTTGGACGAAGGTGTGACGGACCCGTAGCTATCCTCCTGGCGAAGATGCGAGACGAGGCCACATTCCGCGTCAAGGCCGGGCTGGCCGAGATGCTCAAGGGCGGCGTCATCATGGATGTCGTCACGGCCGACCAGGCCAAGATCGCCGAGGACGCCGGGGCCGCGGCCGTCATGGCGCTCGAGCGCGTCCCCGCGGACATCCGCCGCGACGGCGGCGTCGCCCGCATGTCGGACCCGGTGCTCGTGAAGGGCATCCAGGAGGCCGTCACGATCCCCGTCATGGCCAAGGCGCGCATCGGCCACTTCGCCGAGGCGCAGGTGCTGCAGGCACTCGAGATCGACTACGTCGACGAGTCCGAGGTGCTGACGCCGGCCGACGAGGCCAACCACGTCGACAAGTGGGCGTTCAAGGTGCCGTTCGTGTGCGGCGCGACCAACCTCGGCGAGGCGCTGCGGCGCATCGGCGAGGGCGCCGCGATGATCCGCTCCAAGGGCGAGGCCGGCACCGGCGACATCGTCGAGGCGGTGCGCCACATGCGCCGCATCACCGGTGACATCCGGCGCCTCACCGTGATGGACGACGCGGAGCTCGCGACCGCCGCCAAGGAGCACCAGGCTCCGCTCGACGTGGTCCGCCGCGTGGCCGAGGAGGGCAAGCTGCCCGTCGTGCTCTTCTGCGCCGGCGGCATCGCGACCCCCGCCGACGCGTCGCTGATGATGCAGCTGGGCGCCGAGGGCGTGTTCGTCGGCTCCGGGATCTTCAAGTCCGAGGACCCGGCGCGCCGGGCGGCCGCGATCGTCGAGGCCACCACGCACTACGAGGACCCGGTGCGCGTCGCGCGCGCGTCGGAGGGCCTCGGCACCGCGATGGTCTCGCTCGAGTCCCGCAAGCTCGAAGACCAGCAGCTGCTCGCCGGCCGAGGCTGGTAGGCCATGGGGGACGGCGCCGCAGGGCCCGCCCCGCGGGTCGGCGTCCTCGCGTTGCAGGGCGACTTCGCCGCGCACGTCCGCATGCTGCGCGACCTCGGGGCCGAGGCGCGCGAGGTGCGCGTGCCCGCGGACCTCGAGGGCCTCGACGGGCTCGTCATCCCCGGCGGCGAGTCGACCACGATGGCGCTCGGCATCGCCCGTGAGGGGCTCGCCGAGCCGCTGCGCGAACTCGCCCGCTCGGGCACGCCGGTGCTCGGGACGTGCGCCGGGATGATCATGCTCGACCGCGAGCACCTCGGGCTGATGGACATGTCCTGCGCGCGCAACGCGTTCGGCCGCCAGATCCGCTCGTTCGAGGCCGACCTCGAGATCCCCGGCGTCGAGGGCCCGCCCGTCCGTGCCGTGTTCATCCGCGCCCCCTGGGTCGCCGAGCACGGCGATGCGGTGGAGGTCCTCGCCTCCGTCGACGGGCACCCCGTCGCCGCCCGCCAGGACAACATGCTCGTGATCTCCTTCCATCCGGAGATCGCGGGCGAGACCCGCCTGCACGACCTCTTCCTCGCGCAGGTGCGCGAGCGCCTGGCGTCGTGCCGGACCTGACGCTGTACTTCGTCCGCCACGGGGAGTCCGCGGCCAACGCGTCCGCCGGCGTGGGGACCGACGGGCCGGGGTGGGACGAGCTGACCGAGCGCGGCTGGGAGCAGGCGCGCGGGCTCGGCCGCCGCCTGCAGGGCGAGGGGCTCGAGCTGATCGTGGCGAGCTCCATGCGGCGGGCGCAGGAGACCGCGGCCGGCATCGCGGAGGTGCTCGGGCTGCCGGTCGAGACCGACGACGAGCTGCACGAGATCCGCCAGTCCGACGCCTACCACGACCTGGAGGAGGCCCAGCGCGGGCCGCACGCCACGATCTCGTGGATGCCCCGCTCGGCGCCCGACGCCGCGCCGCCGGGCGCCGAGTCCTTCGAGGCGATCCTGGGCCGGGTCGACCGGGTGCGCGAGCGGCTGGAGGCCCACGCCCGCAGCCGCCGGGTGCTGGCCGTGAGCCACTTCGGGTTCCTGCACTTCTTCCTCGGCGCGACGCTGTTCGGCGCCGGCTTCGGTCCCGGCCACGTGCCGGGGCTCTACCAGGCGGGCCACGCCAACACGGGCATCACGATCTTCGAGCACCGGGAGGGACGGGTGCTCGACGGCGTCGAGCTTCCCGGGTGGATCCTCACGACCTGGAACGACCGCGCGCACCTGTAGGGCGTTTGCGGCTCCTCCGCCGCGGCAAGGCTCGAGGCATGCCCTCGATCGCCAGACCACCCGTCGCGCTCGGCCAGGTCGGCCGCGCGGCGCACGACATCGGCCTCGCCGGCCTCCTCGGCGGCAACCTCTACGGGCGGCTCGCGCTGCACCCGAGCGTGAGCGAGATCTCCGACCCCGCCGAGCGCGGCAAGCTCGTCAACGCCGCCTGGCGGCGCTACGGCGCCGTGAACTCGGTCTCGCTGCTGGCCGTCAGCGCCGGCTGGATCGGCGCGCGCTTCGGCGAGGCCGCGGACTCCCGCCTCTCGCCCCACGAGCGCCGGCTGGCCCGCGCCAAGGACGTGCTGCTCGGCGCCGTCGCCGCCACCGGGCTCGCGACCGCCGCCCAGGGCGTGCGCTTCGCCCGCAGCGCCCCGGACGGCGCCGTGCCGCTCTCCGACGGCGACCACGCCGCGCCCGAGGCCGGCGAGGCGGCGCGGCGCGCCAAGCGGCGCCTGAACGCCCTCGGGGCGACCGCGCTGGCGGCCGAGATCGGCCTCGTCGCGGTCGACGCCGCCCTGTCGCAGGCGACGTCCCGCCGGCCGTCGCTGCGGCGGCGCGCGGTGGAGGCGTGGCGGCGGCTCACCTAGGCTCCCGCGAGTGACGACCGGACTCCCCACGCGCACGCTCGGCCGCACCGGCCTGGAGACGACCCGGCTGGGCCTGGGCCTGGCCGCTCTGGGCCGGCCCGCCTACATCAACCTCGGCCACGCCGAGGATCTCCCGCCCGATCGCAGCGTGGACGCCCTCGAGCGCCGCGCCCACGAGGTGCTCGACGCGGCCTACGAGGCCGGGATCCGGTACTTCGACGCCGCGCGCTCCTACGGCCGCGCGGAGGCGTTCCTGGGCGGGTGGCTGGCCCGCGCGAGCCCCGAGGGCGTGACGGTCGGCTCGAAGTGGGGCTACGAGTACACCGGCGCCTGGCGCATGGACGCCGAGACCCACGAGGTCAAGGACCTCTCGGCCAACCAGCTGCGCCGCCAGATCGCGGAGACCCGGGCGCTGCTCGGCGACCACCTCGACCTCTACCAGATCCACTCCGCGACGGTCGAGAGCGGCGTGCTCGAGGACCCCGACGTGCGCGCCGAGCTCGACGACCTGCGCGCCTCCGGTGTCGCGATCGGCCTGACCACCACCGGACCCGCGCAGCACGCCACGATCGACCGCGCGATCGCGGTCGGGGGCTTCGACACCGTGCAGTCGACGTGGAACCTGCTCGAGCGCTCCGCCGGCCCGGCGCTCGCGCGCGCCCACGCGGCCGGCCTCGGCGTGCTGGTCAAGGAGGCGCTCGCCAACGGCCGGCTGACGTCGCGCGGGGGCATCGCAGCCGTTCCTCGACGTCGCGCGCGCCAGGGGCACGGCGCCGGACGCGCTCGCCCTGGCGGCCGTGCTCGCCCAGCCCTGGGTCGACGTGGTGCTCAGCGGCGCCGCCGACGTCGCGACCCTGCGAAGCAACCTCGGCGCGCCGGATGCCGTCTGGGACGGCACGGTCGAGGCCGAGCTGGTCGGCATCCTGGAGGAGCCCGACGCCTACTGGGCGACCCGCGCCGCGCTGCCCTGGGCGTAGCCGCCGGACGCCGGGTTGCCACCCGCGGCGTGCGGGGCGGATGCGCACCGTCGACGGCGCCGGGGACCCACACGGCCTACGGCGATCACCCGGTGGAGCTCGCGGAGACGTTGCGGCGGTTCCTGCGGCAGCTCGGCAGGGCGGCCGCGCCGTCGGGTCGCTAGCGCGCCGGCAGGAGCTCGTCGAGCACGTCGGTGAGCCCGGTCAGGCCGGCCAGCTCGCGGGTCGGGCGGGGGTCGCCGCGCTCGCCGAGGCGGTTGATCCAGACGGTGGGGAGGCCGAGCTCCGTGGCCGGCACGACGTCGTGGAAGTGGCTCTGCGCGACGTGCACGACGCGGGCGGGATCGGCGCCCATGGTCTCGAAGAAGGCGGTCCAGTGGCCGTGGGCCGGCTTGTAGGAGCCGATCTCCGAGGCCACGATGGCGCCGGCGAACGGGACGCCGATCGCCTGCAGCGAGGCGTCGATGAAGTCGCGGTCGCTGTTGGTGAGCGCGACGAGCCGCCAGCCGCGGCGGTGGGCCTCGGCCAGCTCGTCCGGCACGTCCGCGAACACCGGCCAGGTGGGCAGCGAGCGCCCGAGCGCGTCGCGCTCGTCCGCGGCCAGCTCGGTGTCCTCCTCGCCGGCGAGCTCGGCGAGCACGGTGGCCATCACGTCGCGGTAGCGCGCGTCCGGCTGATCGTGCTGCACGCGCGGCTCGATCTCGTGGTAGCGGGCGAGCAGCGGCGCGCGCCGCTCGGCCCCGAAGAGGCGCGCGAGCTCGGCGCCGATGCCGCCGTTCCAGTCGACGAGCGTCCCGTAGCAGTCGAAGGTGGCCCAGCGGGCCTGCGACGGCGGGTCCACTGGCTCAGGTCTCCAGCCGCCGGCGCTCGAGCGCCCACCACAGCTCGACGAGGTCGCGCGGGTCGCGGAGGGTGGCGCCGGTGGCCTCCTCGAAGCGGTGGAGGCGGTGGCGCAGCGTGTTGGGGTGCACGTGCAGGGCCTTCGCGGTCTCCTCGACGCGCATCTCGCAGTCGAACCAGGTCCGCAGGGTCTGCTCGAGCTCGGCGCCGATGCGGCCGAGCCCGGCCAGCGGGTCCAGGTGCCGGGCGGTGAAGGCGTCGCCGAGCGCCTCGTCGGTGAGGACCGCCGGGCGGATCGAGAGGTCGGCCAGGGTGAAGACGCCCTCCTCGCCGAACGCGAGCGCCGTCTGCAGCGCGCGGCTGGCCAGGGCGAAGGCGGCGGGCAGCGCCTCGAGCCGGGCCGGCGGACCGAGGCCGATCGCGGTCCCCGGCGGCGCGGCCGGCGCCTGGACGGAGATGCCCGCGAGATCGCGGTCCAGCGCGGTGATCAGGCCGCCGCCGTCGGTGAGGACGGCCGCGACGCGGTGGGGCGTCCCCCCGCCGTCCGCCGGCCCGCGGGCGCGGAACGGCACGTAGAGGTAGTCGGGGTCGAGGCCGAAGGCGGCGCTCTCACGGCGCAGCTCGGCGGCGTCGAGCGTGCCGGTGAGCAGCGCGACGACGAAGCCGTCGCGGCGCTGCTGCTCCTCGCGGGCCTGCTCGAGCTCGATCTCGCGGTGCGCGTGGCCGACGATGTCCATCACCGCGTCGGCCCACAGCCACAGGGTCTCGGAGAAGGCCAGCACGCTCGTGACGTCGGCGCCGCGCTCGCGCGCCAGCTCGCCGAAGCGCGACCACACCGCGGTGACCGTGACGCGGTAGGCGTGCAGCACGGCGTCGACCGTCAGCCCCTGCTCGGCGCGCTCGCGGCCGATCTCGGCGGCCTGCTCGAGCTCGGCGTCGGTCGGGGGGCGCAGGTCGTGCACCGCCGTGAGCGCGCGGGTGACGTTGCCGCGGATCGCCCGCGCCAGCGCGTCGGCGGGCAGCCGGCGGAAGTCGGGGATCTCGTCGCGGATCCGGTCGCCGATCCGCCCGACCAGCGCCTCCCGCTCCGCCTCGATCTCGTTGACGAGCGTCCCGACGACCCGCGCGGCCTCCGGGGACGGCCCCGGCGTGGTGGGGACGGCCATGGCGGCGAATCTACCGGCGCCCGCCCGCGCCCGCCAGGGGATCTGCCGCCGCGTCAGGCCGGCTGGGCCGCCGGCCGGCCGTGGGCGGCGGGCGTGACGAGCGCGGCGGCGGCGACCAGGGCGAAGGCGGCGATCTGCACGGCGAGCAGCAGCCCCGCGGCGAGCGCGTCGCCGAAGACCACGATGCCGCCCACGATGCAGGTCAGGTTCGCCGCGGTCGACGTGCACGCGATCACCGGGACCGCGTCGCCCTCCTGGAAGCCGCGCGCCGACGCGAGGAAGGCGAGCACGGAGGCCGCGGCCGCGACCGGCAGCCACGGGGAGAGCGCGACCGCGAGCAGGCCCTCCGGCGCGGCGCCCGTCAGCGCCTTGATCGCGACGTCGGAGACGCCGAACAGCAGGCCCGCGGCGCCGCCGAGCAGCGCGCCGTGGTGATGGGCCGGCGCGCCCAGCCGGGGCGCCGCGATCAGCAGCGTCCCGAGGGCGAGCGCCGCCGCCTCGAAGGCGACCATGCCCGGCACCGCGAAGGCGCTCTCGCCGCCGTCGGGGGAGGGGAGCGTGAGCACCAGCAGCGCGAGCCCGGTGGCGGTCATCGCCACGCCGACCCACTGGCGGGCGCCGACCGAGTGGCCGAACAGCCGGTCGCCGAGCACGGCGAGGATCACCACGCCGGTCGAGAGCACGACCTGGACGGTCGAGAGCGGGGCCAGCGCCAGCGCGCCGACGTGCAGGATCCAGGCGACGAGCGCCACCGCCATGCCGAGCGCGAACCAGCCCGAGGCGAACAGCGCCCGAGCGCTGCGCAGCGGGCGGCGGAGCTCGACCCGCGGCGCGCGCGTGGCGCCGCGGTGCTTGCACAGAAACGCCAGCTGCGTGGCGACGGCGCATACGAGCGCCGCCGCGATCCCGATTTCCAAGCTTGCCCTTCCCCCTCGAATCGCGTGCCGAAGCGAGTCAGGAGCGTCGCAGTTGGCGCGCCCGGCGTCATCGGCCCCGCGGCCAACCTTCCGCCGGCGGCGTTGGGGGTTCCCACAACGTCCCGCGCCGGACGGGGACGCGCGGGTCGGGGCCGCTAGACGACCAGCCCGTGGCGCATCGTGTTCTCCGTGACGACGCGCGGCTCGGTGAACTGCAGCAGGTAGCCGGGCCCGCCGGCCTTGGCGCCGGTGCCCGACAAGCGGTTGCCGCCGAACGGCTGGCGCCCGACCATCGCGCCGGTGATGTTGCGGTTGACGTAGAGGTTGCCCACGGGCGAGCGCGCGACGACGTAGTCGACCGTGTCGGGGTTGCGGGCGAACAGGCCGCCCGTGAGCGCGTAGGCGGAGGCGTCCACGCGGTCGCAGGCCTCGGCGACGTCGCGGACCCGCTCGATCGCCAGCACGGGGCCGAAGATCTCCTCCTGGAGCACCGGCGAGTCCGGCGGCAGGTCGGTGGCCAGGGTGGGCGTGGCGAACCAGCCGTCCGCGGGGATGTCGTGCGCCTGGGCGGCGATGCGCCCCGCGTTGCGCGCCTCCGCGACGTAGCGCTCCACCCGCTCCTTGGCCTCCTGCTCGATGACGGCCGGGACGTCCACGTCGAGGTCGGACGCCTGGCCCACGCGCAGCACCTCGACGCGCCCGGCCAGCCGCTCGACCAGCGCATCGTGGATCGCCTCGTGGCAGAGCACGCGCGAGGCCGCCGAGCACTTCTGGCCGGCGAACACGAACGCGGAGGTGATGAGGGCGGGGACGACCTCGTCGAGATCGGCGTCGGAGTCCACGATCACGCAGTTCTTGCCGCCCATCTCCGCGATGACGCGCTTGATGTGCCGCTGGCCGGGCGGGACCTCCGCGGCCGCGCGCAGGATCTCGAGGCCGACCGCCTGGGAGCCCGTGAACGCGATCGTGTGCACTCGCGGGTCCGCGACGAGCGCGGCCCCCACGTCGCCGGCGCCCGGCAGCAGCGACAGCGCGTCGGGCGGGACGCCCGCGGCGCGCAGCGCCTCCACGACCATCAGCCCGCAGGCCGGGGACTGCTCGGCCGGCTTGACCACCGCGGCGTTGCCGGTGGCGAGCGCCGCGCTCGTCATGCCGCAGCAGATCGCGACCGGGAAGTTCCACGGTGAGATCACCGCGGTCACGCCGCGGGGGACCCAGCGCAGCTCGTTGCGCTCGCCGGGGACCTGCAGCAGCGCGTCGCCGCGCTCGAGCTCGACCGCGCCGCGGGCGTAGTACTCGAGGAAGTCGATCGCCTCGCAGATGTCGGCGTCGGCCTCCGGCCACGGCTTCGCGCACTCGCGGACCGCGAGCGCGGCGAGGTTCAGCCGGCGCTCGCGCATCCACTGCGCGGCCGCCGCGAGGACCTCCGCGCGGCGCTCGGCCGGTACGGCGGCCCACTCGCGCGCGCCGCGCTCGGCGGCGGCGAGCGCCGCGTCGACCTCGGCCGGGGTCGCGGCCGCCGCGCGGGCGACCACGTGGCCGGGCCGCCCCGGGTCGGCGGAGGTGAAGTCCGCGCGCTCGCGGCGCTCGCGGCCGATCCACACGGGGACGTCGATCGGCCCCTCCGCGTCGAGGGCGGCGATGCCGTCGGCGAGCCGCGCGCGGACCGGCGCGCGGCGCAGCTCGAGGACCGGCTCGTTGGCGAACGGCTTCATGGCGGCGGCGGTGCTCACGCGGGCGCCGGCGCCGGCGCCTCGGGGGTGCCGCCCGGCGGCTCCAGGAGCTCGTCGACGGGCACGCCGCGCGCCTGCTCGTGCAGGAAGGAGTCGTTGCTCGTGTTCTCGAGCAGCCGCCGGACGAGGTAGGCCATGCCCGCGACGAGGTCGCCCACCGGGCAGTAGGTGCGGACGTGGAGGCCCTGGGCGGCGATCGCGACCTGCAGCGGGTCGCCGAGCCCGCGCAGGACCTGCAGCTCGATGTCCAGGTCGGCGCCGCCGGACAGCCGGTTGTAGGCGATCGCGTGCGAGACCGAGCGCAGATTGTGCGAGGCGATCGCCACGCGGACGCCGGTGCCCTCGTGGCGGGCGTCGAACAGCCGCCGCGTCAGCGCCTCGTAGTTGCGGTCGCAGTCGGCCTTGACCTCGAACACGGGCGCCGTCCACCCGTGCTGCGCGGCCTCCACGATCTCGTGGTCCCAGTAGGCGCCCTTGACGAGGCGGACCGTCAGCGGGCGCTCGCGCGCGGCGCCGGCCCCGCGCGCCCAGTCGACGACCGCGTCGAGGGTCTCCGGGGAGTCGCGCAGGTAGGCCTGCAGCACCATGCCCGCCGACGGGCCGGGGCGGAACTCCTCCTCGGCGAGCAGCTCGAGCACCAGCTCGAGCACCGCATCGCGCGAATCCAGCGACTCCATGTCGATGTGCAGGTGGGCGTCGAGCTCGCGCGCCTGGCGCAGCAGGCCGCGGAGGCGCTCGGCGGCGTCGCGCTTGCCGCGCTCGGGCGCGTCGGCGCGCAGCAGCGGGGTGAGCGCCGAGACCTTGACCGACAGGTTGGCGCGGGGGAGGGGGCCGGCGGCGTCGCGCTCGAGCTGCGGTCGCGACGGCCACGCCCGCGAGGCCGCCACGATCGCCTCCAGCGCGTCGGAGCAGCGCCGCGCGTAGTGCTCGGCCTCCCGCTGGGTGACGGTCGCCTCGCCGAGCAGGTCGACCGAGGACGCGACGCCGCCCTTCCACAGCTCGCGCAGCACGGGGAGGGCGTCGCGCGGGTCCTCGCCGACGATGAACCGGTGGGCCATGTGGCGCACGCCGAAGGCCGCCGCCTTGCCGAGCGCCGTGCGGCCGGCGCGCGTGTTGCCCATCCGCATCGCGGCGGAGACGGGCGGCGGCGGAGTGTTCAGCTCGCCGAGGAAGCCGGTCAGGTGCCGCGCGAGGTCGTCGAGCGACCGGCACGCCGGCACGACGTCGACGAAGCGGAAGAGCGCCGCCTTGAGCTCGCGGTCGGAGGACGCGAGGTCCATCGCCTTGTCGTCGAGCGCCTTGAGGGGATGGCGGGCCGGCGCCGGCATCGCCGCCGCGAGCGCGCGCCCGACCGCGAGGATCTCCCGTTGCAGTACGCGCTCGTCGACCATGGCGATGACGATACCGCCGCCTCTCCGAGCGGCCCCTTGACCACTCAGGCCGCCGTCGGCCGACCGCGGCGGCGTTGCACCGTTCAGGGGTTGACGACCCGAGGTATTCTCAACTAACCTACAAATTGCTCAAGCGTCCTTCACCAATGAAGGGGCCAGGCCGGGCGGGGGCCACGGGACTGTGGCGGCCGTAGGCCAGGCTTATCGTTCGAGCCCTCCGACAGGTTCGAGCCCCGCGGCCGTCCGAATCCGAGCCCGGGCGTCCGCACTCCCGGCTCGAGCCACGCCGGCCCCGCTGCGCAGCCCTCCAAGGCGGCGCAGCGGGCCGCCCGGCGTCCCGCGCATGCGCCCGGCGTCGCCTGCCTCCCTCTGCGCCGGGCGCGAGGCGCGGCTACGGCGCCCGCGTCGGGAGCTCGTAGTCCCCGTCGGGCGGCCGGTGCGCGTGGTGATTGGCCGCGCCGTCGCCCTGCGAAGGGGCGGCGGCGGCGTCGTCCTCGAGCCCCGTCGGGCTCTCGAAGAGCATCATCAGCAGCTGCCCGCGGGTCTGGCTCTCGGGCGCGTCCTTGAGGCGCTCCGAGCAGTCGCGCTCGATCTCCTGGGCGCGATCCATGAACTTGAGCAGCTCCTCGGCGACCGCGTGCCAGCCCTCGTCGTCGAGCTCGAGCGGCGTGCGGCTCAGGTGGGCGTTGGCGCGGTTGAAGCTGCCCGCCGCGGCGGCCGCGTTCACGTACACGCCGGCCTGCTGGAGCGCCGCGCCGATCATCGCCCGCTTGACCGACTCCGGCACCGCCTCCCAGGCCTGGTCGCTGATCGCGGGACGGGCGACCGCCGAGTAGTGATGCTCCACGGATCCACGGCGTGGCGTCTCTTTGACGAGCTCGATGAGCCCGAGGGAGAGCAGCGTGCGGACGTGGTAGGAGACGTTGCCGAGCGGCGCGTGGAGCTCCTCGGCGAGCTCGGTGGGGCTCGCGACGTGCTCGTCCAGGACCGCGAGGATCCGCACGCGCAGGGGATGCGCGAGGGCCTTCACGAGCCTGGGGTCTGTCACGTCCTTATCGAGTCTGATCACGCAGCCTCCATCGCTTGACGCACGCGCTTCCGTGCGCGGTGCAGTCTGACTTTAACCGTACCCTCGGGCACGTCGAGGGCTTCGGCGACTTCGGGCTGGCTCAGATCGCAGCCGTAGCGCAGCGCCAGCAGGGCCCGCTCGTCGGTGCTCATGCACGAGAGCGCGCGGCGCAGGTCGAGCAGATCGAGCCGCCGCTCCGGCTCACGCCCGCTCGGCGCTTGTGCGGTCTCGACGTCCGAGGCCGACGGCAGCTCCTTCTCGGCGCGCGCCTGCGTGCGCTCGATCAACCGCAACGCCTCGTTGCGGGTGATCCGCACCATCCATCCCATGGGCGCGTCGGGACGCTGGCAGGAGTCCCGCTGGCGCCAGGCCCGCAACAGCGCCTCCTGCACGGCGTCCTCGGCGGCCAACGGATCTCGCAGCATGCGTTGAGCTTCGCGCAGGCAGCGGACACGGGCGGCGCTCCAGTCCCATGGAGGCCGCTGTACCACGGTCATCTCGGTCATCTACCCCTCACCGATCAGTCGGCACAGACTGGTGAAACGGTGTCCTATTTGAGCGGGTCTTCCAAGCCGATGACCCCCTACCCGCTCACACCTGAATTCCGCACTTCAGCGGTTGCGGGAAGTTTGCCAGCAGACGCACCGTCGGCGGCCTACGACGCGCTAGGTGCGGAATATGACGCGCTGACCGCCGATCACGACTACGAGCGCTGGCTCGCGGCGCTCGAGGCGCTCGCCCACCGCCACGGACTGGCGGGTCGCCGCCTGCTGGACCTCGCCTGTGGGACCGGCCGCAGCTTCGAGCCGATGCTGCGCCGCGGCTACGACGTCACCGGCTGCGACGTCTCGCCGGAGATGGTGCGCATCGCGCGCCGGCGCGCGCCGGGCGTGCCGATCGCGGTGGCCGACATGCGCGCGCTGCCCGACTGGGGGCCCTTCGACCTCGTCACCTGCCTGGACGACGCCGTCAACTACCTGCCGGACGAGGCCGGCCTCGACGCCGCCTTCGCCGGCGTCGCCCGCGTCCTGCGGCCCGGCGGGCTCTTCGTCTTCGACCTCAACTCGCTGCTGACCTACCGCACCGCGTTCACGTCGACGTTCACGGTCGACGCGGGCGACGTGCAGTTCACGGTGCGGGGCCAGGCGGCGCCGGACGTGCCGCCCGGTGCGGCGTGCCCGAGCCGCATCGAGATCCGCACCCGCGGGCCGCACGGAGGCTGGCACCGCCGGGTCTCAGAGCACGCCCAGCGCCACTGGCCGCCGGACACCGTGTGCTCGCACCTGCGCGCCGCCGGACTGGATCCGGTGGCCCTCCACGGCCAGACCACCGGCTGCGTGCTGCACGACACCGTCGATGAGACGGCGCGCGACACCAAGGTGATCCTCGTCGCGCGCCGGGACTAGAGGAGGTCACATGTACATCAAGCCGTGAGCGCCCCACGGGCAGCCGCATCCGCCCCTGCACGCCCACGAGCACGAAAGGAGCCCGCATGTACATCAAGCCGTAGCGGCCACCCCTCGACAGCGTCCACTTCGACTCGAGGAGCCTCCTCATGTACATCAAGCCGTGAGGTCGCGAACGCGCTCGCGGGGGAGGGAGCATCCGAGCCACCTCCCCGGCGAGCGGCGTGCCCGCTGCTATACCGAACGGCGATGCGAATCGCCGTTGCTGCAGATGAGCGAACCGGCGTCGCCGACACCGTCGTGGAGGCTCTGCGCGCCCGTGGCCACCAGCCGCTGGTGCACGGGGCCCTGAGCGCGGACGAGCGCGACGACTGGGCGTGGGCCTCCGAGGCCGCCGCCCGTGACGTCGCCAGCGGCCGGGCCGAGCAGGCCATCGTGTGCTGCTGGACCGGGACCGGCGCCTCGATCGCGGCCAACAAGGTCCGCGGCGTGCGCGCCGCGCTGTGCCCCGACGCGGCCACCGCCGCCGGCGCCCGCCGCTGGAACGACGCCAACGCGCTGGCGCTGTCGCTGCGGACGATCTCGCCCGCGCTGCTGGACGAGATCCTCGACGCCTGGTTCGACACCATCCCGTCGCTCGACGCCGGCGACCTGGCCAACATCGGCCACCTCGCCGACATCGAGGCGCCCGCCGAGCGGATCCGCCAGCTCCGCTAGCCGGCCGGCTCGAAGCGCACGACCCCGCCGAGCTCGCGCTCGGCGATCTCGCCGCGCTCCGCGAGCAGGTCGACGTGACCGAGCACCTCGGACAGCGTCAGGTAGGCCTGGGTGACGGCCACGTTGCCCCACATCTCCTGGGCGATCTCGTACGCCGAGCGCGGCCGGGCCGAGATCATCGTCGCGATCTTCGCCGCCCGGCGCTCGTGGCCCGCGAAGCGCTCGTCGATCAGCTGCACGTGGTCGCAGAACGCGTCGCCGTGGCCGGGCAGGAGCACGTCCAGCGGCATCTCGCGCGTCTCGCGCATCGAGCGCAGGTAGGTCAGCAGCGCCCGCGGCCGGCCGTCCCCGGGATTGCCGGACTTGCCGCCGAGCGGCCGTGAGATCAGCGGATTGGAGGAGATGTGGGCGATCAGGTGGTCGCCGACGAGCGCGAGCTCGCGCTCCTCGTCCCAGAACACGGTGTCCGAGGGCGAGTGCCCGGGCCGGTGCAGGACCCGCAGCCGGCGGTCGCGGAACTCCAGCGCCTCGCCGTCGCGCAACGTGCGGGTCACCTCCGTCGAGCCGCCCCAGCCGCGATAGGAGCGCGACACCGCCCGCAGCGCGGTCACGACGTCGCGGGGGATGCCGTGGCGCAGCATCAGCGCCTCGGCCAGCTCGTCGTCGCGCTCGGCGTCGGCCTGGAAGTGCTCGATCACCGGCGCGAGCAGGTCCAGCGCGCACACCTCGGCACCGGAGCGCCGGGCGATGATGTCGACGAGCCCGAGGTGGTCGATGTGCTGGTGGGTGACGACGATCCGCTCGAGGTCCTCGATCCGCCGGCCGTGCTCGCCGAGGGCCTGCTCGAGCGCGTCGAGCGCCTTGCCGGAGTTCGGCCCGCAGTCGACGAGCGTCAGCGGCTCGTCGTCGACCAGGTAGCAGTTGACGCGGCCGACGGCGAACGGCGTCGGGATCGGCAGGCGGTGGATGCCGGCGGCGCGGGCGCGGGCCAGCGCGCCGTCCCCGGCCCCGCCCGGCAGGCTCATGAGCGGATCAGCGCGAGGACGCGGTCGCGCTTGGAGCGCATGTCCTCCTCCGAGACGAGGCTCTCCAGGCACAGGCGCAGGAGCGGCTCGGTATTGGAGGCCCGGACGTTGAAGTGCCAGTCGTCGTAGTCGACCGACACGCCGTCGAGATGCGTGATCTCCGCGTCGGAGAACTCCGTCTCGAGCGCCGCCAGCTTGGCGTCCTGGTCGTCGACCTCGGAGTTGATCTCGCCCGAGATGAAGTAGGTCGAGCGGTAGGGCTCGAGCAGCTCGGAGAGCGTCTTGCCCTGCTTGCCGAGGAGCTCGAGGATCAGCAGGGCGGGGATCGTGCCGGAGTCCGCGCAGTAGAAGTCGCGGAAGTAGTAGTGGCCGGACACCTCGCCGCCGAAGGCGCCGCCCTCGTCGCGCATGCGGGTCTTGAAGAACGCGTGGCCGACCCGGTTCATCAGCGCGCGGCCGCCGAGGCGCTCGACGGTGTCGGCCACCGCGCGGGAGGCGCGCACGTCGTAGAGGATGTCGGCGCCAGGCTGCTTCTCGAGCACCGAGGCCGCCAGCAGCGCGGTCATGAAGTCGCCGTCGACGAAGCGGCCGGTGTCGTCGATGAAGAAGCAGCGGTCGGCGTCCCCGTCCCAGGCGATCCCGAGGTCGGCGCCCTCCTCGAGCACCTTCTCGATGATGAAGCGGCGGTTCTCCTCGAGCAGCGGGTTGGGCTCGTGGCCGGGGAAGTCGCCGTCGGGCTCCCAGTAGGTGGGGACCAGGTCGAGGCCCTTGATCCCCTCGAGGATCGGGCCCACCATCGGCCCCGCCATGCCGTTGCCGCCGTCGAGCACGACGCGCAGGGGGCGGATCGCCGACGGGTCGATGAACTCGAGCGCCTTGGCGTAGAACGCCTCGGCGACGTCGACCTCCTCGACCGAGCCGCCGCCCGGCGGATCGCCGAGCCCCGCCTCGATCGTGCGCCGGATGTCCTGGATGCCGGCGTCGCCCGACAGCGCGATGGCGCCCGCCTTGACGAGCTTCGCCCCCGTATAGGCCTTGGGGTTGTGCGAGGCGGTGCACATCAGCCCGCCGTCGAGCTCGCGCGAGCCGACGAGGAAATAGAGCATCTCGGTGGCGACGAGCCCCGCGTCGATCACGTGCACGCCCTCGTCGGTGAGGCCGTCGCGATAGCGGGCCGACAGCTCCGGCGCGGTGAGGCGCATGTCGCGGCCGAGCCCCACCCGCAGGTCCGCCACGGGCTTGCCGGCGAGGTCGGACAGCACGCGGGCGAACGCCCTCCCGACGGCGTAGGAGACGTCCGCGTCGATCTGCTCTCCGTAGAGCCCGCGGACGTCGTAGGCCTTGAAGATCTCGGGTGGCGCGATCGTCGTCATGGGCGCCGGAGGATACGCGGGCGTCGTGAGGCCGCGTATCCTGGCGCGCCGTGTCGGAGACGGAGGTCAGGACGAGCGCGCCCGAGGGTCCGGGGCGCGACCAGCGCGGCGCCAAGGTCATCGTGGTGATGCCCGCGCACAACGCCGCGCGCACGCTCGAGACGACGCTGTCGGGCATCCCGGACGACTGGGTCGACGAGATCATCCTGGTCGACGACAAGTCCTCCGACGGGACCGTCTCGCTCGCGCGGCGGCTGCCGGTGCAGCTCGTCTGGCATCCCCACAACGTGGGCTACGGCGGCAACCAGAAGACCTGCTACCTGCAGGCGCTCCAGCACGACGCCGACGTCGTGGTGATGCTGCATCCCGACGGCCAGTACGAGCCCTCGATCATCCCCAAGCTCGTGGAGCCGATCCTCGCCGGCGAGGCCGACCTCGTGCTCGGCTCGCGCTTCGCGACGCCCGGCGGGCCGCGCGCGGGCGGGATGCCGTGGTGGAAGATCGTCGCCAACCGGTTCCTGACCACGGTCGAGAACCGGGTCATGGGCACGGATATGAGCGAGCTGCACACCGGGTACCGGGCGTTCTCCCGGAACCTGCTGCTCGAGGTCCCGTGGCTGCGCAACTCGCTGGACTTCGTCTTCGACACCGAGCTGCTGATGCAGGCGAGCCACTTCGGCTTCCGCTTCCACGAGGTGCCCTGCCAGACGAAGTACTTCGACGCCGCCTCCTCGGCGACGCTGCGCCAGTCCGTCGTGTACGGCCTGAAGACGCTGTGGACGGCGGCGCGGCTCGTGCTGCACCGCAACCACGTGTGGCGCTCGCGCAAGTTCATGCCCTAGCGGCGCGGAGCTAACCTCTCTCGCCATGGCCGGACACTCCAAGTGGGCGGGGATCAAGCACAAGAAGGCGATCGTCGACGCCAGGCGCGGCAAGCTCTTCACCAAGCTCGCGCGGACGATCACGGTCGCGGCGAAGGAGGGCGGCGGCGACCCCGAGGGCAACCCGGCGCTCGCCCTCGCGGTGCAGAAGGCCAGGGACGCCTCGATGCCGAAGGACAACATCGAGCGCGCGATCGCCAAGGGCACCGGCGAGGGCGCTGACGCCGAGGCGCTCGAGGCCGTGACGTACGAGGGCTACGGCCCCGGCGGGGTGGCGATCCTGGTCGAGGCCCTGACCGACAACCGCAACCGGACCGGCTCCGAGATCCGCCACGTCTTCTCCAAGCACGGCGGCAGCCTCGGCGAGCCCGGCTCCGTGGCCTACCTGTTCGACAAGACCGGCGTGATCGTCGTCGACGGCGAGCGCTACGACGAGGACGACCTGATGGTCGCCATCGACGCCGGCGCCCAGGACATCGCCACCGACGACGACGTCTTCGAGGTGCTCACCGATCCGGGCGATCTCGCCGCGGTGCGCGCCGCGCTCGACGAGGCCGGGGTCGAGATCTCGAGCGCCGAGGTCAGCCAGCGGCCGAAGACGCTCGTGCCGCTCGAGGAGGACACCGCCGGCAAGCTCCTGCGGCTGATCGAGGCCATCGAGGACCAGGACGACGTCGACGCGGTGCACGCGAACTTCGACGTCGACGCCGACGTCCTCGAGCGCGTCGCCGGCTGAGGCCCGCCCGCCGCCGAAGCGTGCGAGAGCGGCCCGGAGGGTAGGCCCCGTGGGCTTGCGACAAAAAGGAGAAACGAATGCCCTTGCACCATGACGAGGCCGGTGTCATCACCCAGGCCGCGATCGACGCCGCCGACAAGCGCGGCGAGAAGTTCGTCATCGCGGTCGTGGACGCCGGCGCGAACCTCATCTCGCTGACGCGGATGGACGGCGCGTGGCTGGGCTCGCTCGAGCTCGCGCAGAAGAAGGCGAAGACCGCCCGCTCCTTCGACATGCCGACGGAGGACCTCCAGGACATGAGCCAGCCCGGCGGGCCGCTGTACGGCATCGAGGGCGGCACTGACGGCTTCGTGACCATCGGCGGCGGGCTGCCGCTGAAGGTCAACGGCGACGTCGTCGGCGCGATCGGCGTCTCCGGCTCCACGCCGGACGCCGACATCGAGGTCGCCCAGGCGGGACGCTCCGCGTTCGAGAAGTAGCGGGGGACTCGCCTGACGGCTCGTCCCTTGGAGGTTCGGCCCCCGACGCCGCGCCGGGCACCCGACGGGGACGCGCCGAACCTGCGGGGACTCGCCTGACGGCTCGTCCCTTGGAGGTTCGGCCCCCGACGCCGCGCCGGGCACCCGACGGGGACGGGCCGAACCTCCGGCCGGAACTCGCATGACGGCTCCCGGGGAGGACATCCGCCCCGGGCAGCAGAATCCCCCCGGTGCGCGTGATCGTCCTCGGCATCGACCCCGGCGTGGCCAACACCGGCTACGGCGTCGTGGCCCACCGGGCCGGGCGCCTGGTGGCGCTCGACGGCGGGGTGGTGGAGACCACGGCGGGGCGGCCGACCGAGGCCCGGCTCACCGCCATCCACGCGCGCGTCGGCGAGCTCATGGACGAGCACCGGCCGCAGGCCGTCGCGCTCGAGGACGTCTACTTCGGCGCCAACGTCCATTCCGCGTTCGCGGTCGGGCAGGCGCGCGGCGTCGTCTACCTCGCCGCCGGTCAGCGCGGGATCCCGTGTGCCTCGTACACGCCGCAGCAGGTCAAGGGCGCGGTGTGCGGCTCCGGCCGGGCGGCCAAGGACCAGGTGCAGCGCATGGTGCAGGCCCTGCTGGCGCTCGAGGCGCTGCCGAGGCCCGACCACGCGGCCGATGCGCTCGCGGTCGCCATCTGCCACGCCAACGCGGCGCCGCTGGCCGCCGCGCTCGAGGGTGCGGCGTGATCGCGCTGCTCTCCGGCGAGGTCGCGGTCCGCCGCGCCGACCACGTCGTCGTCGCCACCGGCGGCGTCGGCTACCGCGTCGCGGTCTCGGCCGAGACGCTGCGCAGCGTCCCCGCGGCGGGCAGGCCGGTGACGCTGCACACCCACCTGATCGTGCGCGACGACGCGCTGCTGCTCTACGGCTTCGCCACCGAGGAGGAGCGCGACCTGTTCCTGCTGCTCATCGGGGTGCAGTCGGTAGGGCCGAAGATGGCGCTGGCCGTCCTCTCGGGCGGGCCGCCGCGCGAGCTGCTGACCGCCGTGGCGGCCGGCGACACCGCGCGGCTGCAGGCGGTGCCCGGGATCGGCAAGCGCACCGCCGAGCGCGTGGTCGTCGAGCTGCGCGAGAAGGTCGGCGACGGCGCGGGGAGCCTCGAGGAGTCGCCGATCGTGATCTCCCGCGGCGACGATCCGCGGCTGCTGGCGCGCGACGGCCTCGTGGGGCTCGGGTTCAGCCTCCAGGAGGCCGAGTCGCTGCTCGACGGCGCGCCCGGCGACACGCCCGAGGACCTGATCGCCTACGCCCTGCGCGAGGGCCGCCGCTGATGGCCGAGCCGATCCGCACCCCCGGCGTCACCGCGGTCGATCCCGCGGCCGACCGCCTGCAGGCCCCGCACGTGCGCCCGGACGACGACACCGAGGCCGGCCTGCGCCCGCGCCGGCTGGAGGACTTCGTCGGCCAGGAGGCGCTGAAGGCCCAGCTCGAGGTCTCGATCCGCGCCGCCGCGGCGCGCGGCGAGGCGCTCGACCACATCCTGCTGGCCGGCCCGCCGGGCCTCGGCAAGACGTCGCTGGCCCAGATCGTGGCGGCCGAGCTGGGCGTGCCCTTCGTCTCCACGGCCGGCCCGGCGCTCGAGCGCAAGGCGGACATCGCGTCGTTCCTCACCGCGCTCGAGTCCGGCGCGGTGTTCTTCGTGGACGAGATCCACCGCCTCCCGCGCGCGGTGGAGGAGACGTTCTATCCCGCGATGGAGGACCGCCAGCTGCCGATCACGGTCGGCGCCGGGGCCGGGGCGCGCGTCGTCACGCTCGACCTCCCGGCGTTCACCCTGATCGGCGCGACCACCCGTGCCGGGCTGCTCACGACCCCGCTGCGCGACCGCTTCGGGATCCAGCACCGGCTCGAGCACTACACGCCCGACGAGCTCGGGCGCATCGTCACCCGCTCCGCCCGCGTGCTGGGCGTCGAGATCGAGCCGGCGGGGGCACGGGCGCTCGCCGAGCGCGCCCGCGGCACGCCGCGCGTCGCCAACCGGCTGCTCAAGCGCGTGCGCGACTACGCGGAGGTCCACGGCGCCGGCGCGGTCGACGCCGCCACCGCCGCCGCCGCGCTGGACCTGCTCGAGGTCGACCACGAGGGCCTCGACCGGCTGGACCGCGAGATCCTCGCGACCGTCTGCGAACGCTTCGCGGGCGGTCCGGTGGGGCTCTCCACGCTCGCCGTCGCGGTGGGGGAGGAGGCGGACACGATCGAGGACGTCTACGAGCCCTACCTCCTGCAGCGGGGCTTCCTCCAGCGCACCCCACGCGGGCGCTGCGCCACCGCGCATGCGTTCCGGCACCTGGGGCTCACGCCGCCGCCCGCGCGCGCGGCGGGCGCGCCGCCCGAGGCGGACGAGCCGCGCGCAAGCCTCTTCTAACCCCTCAAGGGGTGATCCGGACGCGCCGATGAAGCGGAGTAGCCTCTGCTTCCAACGGCCCGCGCCCGGCCTCGGCGGCTCACCGCGTCCGGCGTTTACCGAGTCTTTGCTCTCCCCTCTCTACCCTCTTCGCTCGACCATGGCGCACCTGTTCATCTGCCCCAACTGCGGTCGCAGGTCATCGGCCGTCGAGCGCACGGCGGGCTTCCGCAACCAGCCGAAGGGCTGCTCGAACTGCGGCTTCGGGTTCCTCTTCGAGCTGCTCGACGACTACTACCCCGCCCCGAACGCGGCGTTCTTCGTCTGCGACGGGCAGGCCCGGATCATCGGCTGCGGCCGCGGCTCGCGCGAGCTCACCGGCCTCTCGGACGAGAAGGTCATCGGCCGCCCGGTCCGCGAGGTCCTGGGTCTCGACTTCGAGGGCGGGACCGACCACGTGGCGACGGTCCTCGAGTGGGGCGTCCGCCAGCTCGGCAAGCCCGTCCACCTGCACGCGGAGGGCGACATGCCGGCCAAGGCGGTCGCCGACCTGTTTCCGGCCTACGATGACGACGGCGGACTGCTGCTCGTGCTGACCCCTTCGAAGTAGGGTTCCCCCAGGCCCGATGTCCGACCGTCGCCGCAACGTCTTCATCCTGCTGATCGTCGCCGGCCTGCTCGCGGCGTCGCTGGCGGTGATCTTCACCAAGCCGACGAAGCTCGGCCTGGACCTGCAGGGCGGCGTCCAGCTCGTCTACCAGGGCGAGCCCACGCCGCAGCAGAAGACGGTCACCGCCGAGGCGGTGCAGCGGGCGCTGGACATCATCCGCCAGCGCGTCGACGCCTTCGGCGTCGCCGAGCCCGAGATCCAGCAGGTCGGCCGGGAGCAGATCGAGGTCAACCTGCCCGGCGTCGCCAACGCCGAACGGGCGGCCCAGCAGGTCGGGAGCACGGCCCAGTTGTTCTTCTACGACTGGGAAGCGAACATCCTCGACCAGAACTGCAAGACCGACGACACGCAGGTCAACGGCGGTCAGCAGGCGATCACGGGCTTCTACAACGCGGTCCGCCAGGCGTCCTCCTGCGACGCGCTCAAGGACAGCAACAACGTCGAGTCCGCCTCGCCGCGCTTCTACGCGTTCGACAAGGTCTCCAAGAAGCCGCTCAACAACGGCCAGGCGTCGGACTCCAAGGAGGGCGCGGTCGCCGACCTCACGGACGCCCAGCGCAAGCGGGCGACCGTGCTCGAGGTGCCGGAGGGCATCCTCGTCATCCGCGACCAGAAGGCGAGCGCGAGCGCCCCCGACCCCGACCGCTGGTGGGTGATCCGCGACAACCCGTCGCTCTCGGGCACCGACATCAAGAACCCCGAGCAGACCTTCGACCAGCGCGGCGGCAACCAGCCGATCGTCACGTTCGAGTTCACCGACAAGGGCCGCCGCGCGTTCCAGGAGATCACGAGCCGGATCGCCCAGCGCGGCGCCGACAACGCGCTGCTGAACACCGACCCCGAGGCCGCCTCCCAGCACTTCGCGATCGTCCTCGACAACGACCTCGTCTCGGCGCCGTTCATCAACTTCCGCGAGAACCCCGACGGCATCGACGGCTCCACCGGCGCCCAGATCTCGGGCGGCTTCACGATCCAGTCCGCCCAGGACCTGGCGAAGATCCTCCAGATCGGCGCGCTGCCGATCAAGCTCGAGCTGATCTCGCGCTCGCAGGTGTCGGCCTCGCTCGGCCAGCAGGCGCTCGACCAGGGCCTGATCGCCGGCCTCGCCGGCTTCGCGATCGTGGCGGTGTTCCTGATCGCCTACTACCGCGTGCTCGGGCTCGTCGCGACGGCCGCGCTCGCGATCTACGCGATCTACTTCTACGCGCTGGTCAAGCTCATCCCGGTCACGCTGACGTTGCCGGGCATCGCCGGCCTGATCCTCACGATCGGCGTCGCCGCCGACGCGAACATCGTCATCTACGAACGCATCAAGGAAGAGGTGCGTGCCGGCAGATCGGTGGGGGCCGCCATCCAGGCGGGCTACCGGAAGGGCATCACGGCGATCATCGACGCCAACATCGTCACGCTGCTGGTGGCCTTCATCCTCTTCATCCTCGCCACGGCGGGGGTCAAGGGCTTCGCCTTCACGCTCGGCCTCGGCGTCATCGTCTCGCTGTTCACGGCGGTGCTCGCCACGCAGGCGATCCTCTACTCGCTGCGCGGCACCCGGCTGCTGCGCAGCCGCGGCGCCCTCGGTGCGGGCGACCAGCGCGTGCGCTTCCGCTGGGACTACATGGGCGCGTCGAGGTGGTTCTTCTCGATGTCCGGCGTGATCCTGCTGATCGGCGCGCTGGCGATCGCGGGCAAGGGCATCAACTTCGGCATCGACTTCGAGTCGGGCACCCGGATCACGGCGCCGCTCGAGCGCTCGGCCACGGTCGAGCAGGTGCGTAACGCGCTGCCGGCCAGCGCGGCGGACGCCAAGATCCAGACGATCGACAACCCCGCCCTGGGCCGCAACGTCGTCCAGATCGCCACGCCGACGCTGCAGCCGCCGCAGGTCGACGAGGTCAACGATCAGCTCGACCGGTCGTTCGGACTCACCCAGGAGCCGGAGATCGAGTCGATCGGGCCGACCTTCGGCCAGGAGCGTGGCCAACTCGGCGCTGATCGCGATCATCGCCTCGCTGACGGTGATCTCGGTCTACCTGGCGCTGCGCTTCGAGTGGAAGTTCGCCGTGCCGGTCCTGATCGCCACTGATGCACGACATCCTCATCGTGTCGGGCGTCTACGCCCTCACCGGCCGGGAGGTGACGACGTCGACGGTCGCGGCGCTGCTCACCATCCTGGGCTACTCCCTCTACGACACGATCATCGTGTTCGACCGCATCCGGGAGAACGTTCCGCGGATGCCGAGCGCGGCCTTCTCGCAGATCATGAACCGGTCGCTGTCCGAGGTCATCGTGCGCTCGCTGGTGACGAGCTTCTCGACGCTGCTGCCGGTGCTCGCGCTGATGCTCTTCGGCGGCGACACGCTCAAGGACTTCGCCTTCGCGCTGCTGGTCGGCATCGCCTCGGGCACCTACTCGTCGGTGTTCATCGCCACGCCGGTGCTGAGCCACTGGAAGGAGCGCGAGCCCACCTATCGCGCCCGCGAACGGCGCATCCGCGAGCAGTTCGGCTTCGTCCCGCCCTATGCGGTGGCCACCGGGGGCCAACCGGTGGACGTCGCGCCGGCCCCCGAGCGCGGCCGTCGCGGCCGCCAGGCGGCCGCCACCGCCGCCGATCCGTCGCAGGGCGTGTCGCGGGAGGAGTTCGACGACATGGTGCGCAACCTCGGCATCGAGGAGGCCGAGAAGGCGGCGACCGGGGCCGGCGCGCGCCGGCCGCCCGGCGGCCGCCGCGCCCGCGCGCGCGAGAACGGCGGCGCCGACCGTCCGCAGCCGCCCTCGGGCGAGGGCGGCGGGAGCGGTGGCGAGGAGCCGCCGCCCAAGCCCCAGAAGCCCAACAAGCCCCGCAACAAGCGTCACGGGAGGCCGCGCTGATGGCCGCCGTCATCCGTAGGACGGGAGGGGGCCGCTGATGGGCATGCTCGTGTGGGTCATGGTCGGCCTGGCCCTGTGGCACTTCACGATCTGGCTCCCCGACCACTTCGTCGGCGGCATCGTCGGCGCCTTCGTCGCCGCGCTCGTCGGGTCGATCGTCTTCGGCATCGCGATCAACGGCGGGTCGGTGCCGGGCGTGAGCGACACGACGCTGGCCACGGGCCTCGAGGCCGTCCCCGGCGCGATCCTGGGGATGGGCGCGCTGTACGCCGAAGGCCTGCGTCGCGAGCGCGCGGCGCTCGCGTAGACGGTCGATTCCACGACCCCGCGATCGCCTGGCGGCGCCCCGCGGCGCCGGATCGCCACCCGCCCGAGGGGCCCCCGTCCGCGTGGTTGCCCGCGCCCGAGCGTCGCGGTCGTTCCTGACGTCACGGGCCCACCGTCCAGCACTGTTCCCCTCGTGCGGGCGGCGCCCGGCATCCACGGGGCATCCACCAGTCGATTCGCGCGGCCGCGGAATCAACCGCCTAGACGCAGGCGCGCAGGCGCGTTCGCCGGTCAAGTTCTCCCCGCGGGCCCCGCGATCTGGTAGTGGTAGGCGGCCCCGGGGCGGCCAGTGGACCCCGCGTGGCAGTCTCCAGAGAGGGGAAGGGACATGCGTCGAGGGGGTGTGCTGGCGGCCGCCGTGGTCGCCGGGGTTTTGGTGCTCGCGCCGAGCGCGTCGGCCGCGACCAAGCTGGTCGTGGCGGGGCCGCCGGTGTCGGACCGTCCGGCGGGGGTGCCGCCGGACGCGGACTCGAACCAGTTCTTCCGCAAGACGATCACGATCCACAAGGGCGACCGGGTGCAGTGGCGCTTCGCCGGCTTCCACTCGGTCACGTTCCCGAAGCTGGGGGACCAGCCGCCGCCGTTCATCATCCCGCAGACCGGGTCGGACATCAGCGGGGCGCTCGATCCCGACAACAAGCCGTTCTGGTTCAACGGCCAGCCGAACATAATCCTCAACCCGCAGGGCGCGAACGTGCAGGGCGGCAGCAGCTACAACGGTAAGCGCCTGACCGGCTCGGGCGTCCCGGCCGACGAGGGCGAGCCGCGGCCGTACACGCTGACGTTCAACAAGACCGGGTCCTTCAAGTACTACTGCGTGGTGCATCCCGGCCAGCGCGGCACCGTCAAGGTCGTCCCGAGCAACAAGAGCGTGCCGACGCGCGCCGAGGACCGCCGCGCGGTGCAGCAGCAGTTCACCGACGTCGTGGACAAGATCCGGGAGGACGCGAACTTCGACGGGCCGTCGGGCAACGCCGTCGAGGCGGGCAACGACACCATCTCCACGACCTTCCTGCGGTTCTTCCCGCAGAGCAAGACCGTCAAGGTCGGCGACGTCGTCACGTTCAAGATGTCCAAGCAGACGACGGAGATCCACACGGTGACGTTCGGGCCGGAGGCGTTCCTGCAGAACCTCGCCCAGACGTTCCTGCTCCCGGAGGAGGGCAGCGGCAACCCGCCGACGATCCAGGTGAGCCCGATCAGCGCGTATCCCAGCGACCCGCCACCGGTGCTGCCGGCCTACAACGGCGTGAACCACGGCAACGGGTTCATCAACACCGGGTTCCTCGACCGCATCAAGGCCTCGGAATCGCCGGGCTACTCGCGGATCAAGTTCACGCACCCCGGCACCTACGGCTTCTTCTGCGTGATCCACCCGAACATGACGGGGCAGATCGTCGTAGCCCCGTAACGCACAGCCGAACCGCCACGCGCGGGAGTTTCGCCCGCCCACGGCCGCTTGGCGCCCAGCCGGCGGTCCAGCGGGCGAAACTCCCAAGGGTCCGCCGGAGGGATCGCCCCCAAGGCGATCCTTCCGGCGGACCTCGTCATACGCTCCGGCGATGCTCCAGCCGGACGTCGCGTTCGCCATCGCGCCCTACGACCGCGGCACCGCCGAGCGCCTGGCCGCGGACCTCGGCGTCTCGCCGGTGCTCGCCCAGGTGCTCGTCCGCCGCGGCCTCGGCGACCCCGGGGCCGCGCGGACCTTCCTCGCGGCCGACACCGCGCACCCGCTCGACGCCTTCGGCGGCCTGCGCGAGGCGGCCGAGCGCATCCTCGGCCACGCCGGGCGCGGGACGCGGATCACGGTCCACGGCGACTACGACGCCGACGGCGTGTGCGCGACGGCCATCCTCGTGCGGGTCCTGCGCACCCTGGGCGCGGAGGTCGACTGGTATCTGCCGAGCCGCTTCGAGGACGGCTACGGGCTCGCGCCGGCCACCGTCGAGCGGCTGGCGGCCCGCGGCACCGGCCTGCTGATCACGGCCGACTGCGCGATCACCGCGGTCGACGAGGTGGCGGCGGCGCGCGCGGCGGGGCTCGACGTGGTGGTCACCGACCACCACGCGCCGCGGGCGGACGGCGCCCTGCCCGACGCCCCGATCGTCCACCCGCGCGTCGGCGGCTATCCGTGCGCGGACCTGTGCGCGGCCGGCGTGGCGCACAAGCTCGCCCAGGCGCTGCTCGAGGGCGCCGGGCTCGACGCCGCGGCCGCCGACGAGGACCTCGACCTCGTGGCGCTCGCCACCGTCTGCGACGTCGTGCCGCTGCAGGGGGAGAACCGCCGGCTCGTGCGCGCCGGCCTGCGGCGCCTCGGCCGCACCCGCAAGCCGGGGCTGCAGGCGCTGATGGCGGTCTGCCGCGTGGACCCCTCCGGCCTCGACGCGCGGGCGATCGGCTTCCGGCTCGGCGCCGCGGATCAACGCCGCGGGCCGCATGCAGCGGGCCGACGCCGGGCTCGAGCTCCTGCTCACCGAGGACCCCGAGCGCGCGCGGGCGGTCGCCGAGGAGCTCGACGCCGTGAACGCCGAGCGCCGCGACGTCGAGACCCGCATCCGCTTCGAGGCCGAGGCGCTGCTGCCCTCCGGTCCGCCGGCGCCCGCCTACGTGCTGGCCTCCGAGGGCTGGCACCCCGGCGTGATCGGGATCGTCGCCTCGCGCCTGGCGGAGCGCCATCACCGCCCGGTCGTCCTGATCGCGCTCGACGGCGAGCAGGGGACCGGCTCCGGGCGGTCGATCCCCGGCTTCGACCTGCTGGCCGGGCTCGAGGCCGGCGCGGCGGACCTCCTGCGCCACGGCGGGCACCGCGCCGCCGCGGGCCTGACCATCGCCCGCGAGCGCGTGGACGCGTTCCGCGAGGCGTTCGTGGCCCACGCCGCGGAGGTCCTGCGCCCGGAGGACCTCGTCCGCACCCAGACCATCGACGCCGTCGTGCCGGGCGACGCGCTCGGCCTCGGCCTGGCCGAGGAGCTCGAGCGCCTGGAGCCCTTCGGCGCGGGCAACCCCGAGCCGTCGCTGCTCGTGCCCGCCGCGCTGCTCGACGAGCCGCGGCCGCTGGGCGAGGGGCGCCACGTCGCCTTCACGCTCAGCGCGGGCGGCGCGCGCTCGCGCTGCGTCGCGTTCGGCTCGGGCAGCCGGCTGCCGGCCGAGCCCGGTGAGCCGGTCGAGGCGGCCGTCCGGCTCGAGATCGACCGCTGGGGCGGATCGGTCGAGCCGCGCCTCGTCCTGCGTCATGCGCGCCCGGCGCGGGCGGGCGGGGTCGGGTCCATCGACGTGATCGGCGAGCCGGCGACGTTCGCCGACGGGGTCCGGACCGAGCTCGAGCGGGCGCTCGACCCGTGGCCGCCCGGCGGATCCCCGGCCCTGGCGGACCGGGAGCTCGGCCCGCTCCGGCTCGGGGCGACGACCGCGAACGTGGCCGAACTCCCAGGGAAGTCGCCCCCTGGGCGACTTCCCCGCGATGTCACGGGGAACGGCATCGCCGGCCTGCTCTCGGACCTCGTGCACAGCGGTGCCACGGTGCTGGCCGTCGCCGCCCACGCGCCGCACCGCGCACGGGCGCTCGGCGGCCGCGTCGGCGGCTTCGCCGTGTGCTCGTGGCTCGCGCTGGAGGACGATCCGGGGCTGGCGGAGGGCTTCGCCCACGTGGTCGCGCTGGACCCGCCGGCGCACGCCCACCGCCGCGACCTGCTCGACGGCCTGCCGGGCGCGGGCTGGACCCACATGGCATGGGGCGAGCCTGAGCTACGCTTTGCCCGACGCATACATGAATGGGACTACGCCCTGCGCGCACCGCTCACCGCCGTCTATCGCGCCGTCCGCGCGGCCGGAGGCGGGGAGGGGGAGGCCCTCGAGGCGACGCTCAGGGGAGATGACCCGCAGCCGCGGTCGCCGGCGCTCGGCGGTCGCCTGGTGCGAGTGCTCTCCGAGCTGGGCCTGGTGGTCCTCGAGCACGAAGGGCACGCCCTGCGGGTGGCCGAGGCGCCCGCGCGCACCGCGCTCGAGCGCTCGGCGGCCTTCAGGGCGTACCGGCAACGCCTCGAGGACGGCCTCCGATACCTGACGACCAGCACAGCACGAGCAGCGGCCTGAGCACCGGCGACGAGCCGGGTGCGGCGCTGCCGCCCGCGCCGCCACAGGACGGCGACGGGGCGGGCAACGGCGACGGCGACGGCGCGGCCGGTCGCGTCGCGATGCCCGGCCGGCTGCCGGTCGACGGCACCGCCCACCCGCACGAGGCGGACGGCCCGGTCCCCACCGAGCTGACCGACCTCGAGCGGCGGCTGCTCGCCGACCTGTTCGCGATCGTCGAGGAGCACGCGGACGAGGTCGCGGAGTCGATCGACCGCGAAAGGGTCGTGCAGGCGTTCGTGTTCGCCTGCGAGCACCACGCCGACCAGCGCCGCGAGTCCGGGGAGAACTTCATCACCCACCCGGTGGGCGTGGCCAAGATCTGCGCCGGCATGCGGCTCGACACCGAGACGCTGTGCGCCGCGCTGCTGCACGACACCGTGGAGGACACCACCGCCTCGCTGGAGGAGGTCGAGACCGTCTTCGGCGAGGAGGTCGCGAGCCTCGTCGACGGCGTGACCAAGCTCACGGGGATCACCTTCCAGTCGCGCGACGAGGCGCAGGCCGAGAACTACCGCAAGATGATGGTCGCGATGGCCACGGACATCCGGGTCATCCTCATCAAGCTGGCCGACCGGCTGCACAACATGCGCACGCTCGGCGCGATGCCGAAGCAGAAGCAGATCGACAAGGCCAAGGAGACGCTCGAGATCTACGCGCCGCTGGCGCATCGCCTCGGCATCCACGCGATCAAGTGGGAGCTCGAGGACCTCGCCTTCGCGACGCTGCACCCGCGCAAGTACCAGGACATCAAGGGCCTCGTCAGCCAGCAGCGCGACGAGCGCGAGCGCTACGTCGCCAAGGCGGGCGGCTACCTGGCCAAGGAGCTCGAGGCGCTCGGCATCAGCGCCGAGATCTCGGGGCGCGCCAAGCACTTCTACTCGATCTACTCGAAGATGACCAAGAAGGGCCGCGAGTTCAACGAGATCTACGACCTCACGGCCATGCGGGTCATCGTCGACTCCGTGAAGGACTGCTACGGCGCCGTCGGCGTCATCCACTCGCTCTGGAAGCCGCTCCCCGGCCGCTTCAAGGACATGGTGGCGATGCCGAAGTTCAACATGTACCAGGCGCTGCACACCACCGTGATCGGGCCCGAGGGACGGCCGCTCGAGATCCAGATCCGCACGCGCGAGATGCACGAGACGGCCGAGTACGGCGTCGCCGCGCACTGGCGCTACAAGGAGAACGCGCGCCAGGCCCGCCGCGACCCGACCGACGCCAAGCTCAACTGGCTGAAGTCGCTGCTCGACTGGCAGCAGGAGGTCCACGACCCCAAGGAGTTCACGGACAGCCTGCGCAGCGAGCTGATGGACGACGAGGTCTTCGTCTTCACGCCGAAGGGCGAGGTCAAGTCCCTGACCGCCGGCGCGACCCCGCTCGACTTCGCCTACGAGATCCACACCGACGTCGGCCACCGCTGCGTCGGCGCCAAGGTCAACGGCAAGATCGTCCCGCTGCACTACGAGCTGCGCTCCGGCGACATCGTCGAGGTGCTGACCGCCAAGCGCGAGCGGGGCCCGTCGCGCGACTGGCTCGCGGTCGTCAAGACCACCCGCGCGCGCAACAAGATCAAGGCGTGGTTCAAGGCCGAGTCGCGCGAGGACTCCGAGCACGCCGGGCGCCAGCAGCTGCAGGAGCACCTCAACAAGGCGGGCCTCCCCGCGCAGAAGCTCACCGGCTCCCCGCTGCTCGCCGACGTCATCCGCGAGATGGGCTTCCGCAAGGCCGACGACTTCTACATCGCGCTGGGCGGGGCGAAGATCTCGCCCAAGGTCGTGGTCAACAAGGTGATGGCGCGACTGAAGGCCGGCGACTCGGCGGTCGAGGAGCCGACCGCGGTCGAGGACCTGCTCGAGCAGAAGCGCCAGCCGCGGCGCCCGGACTCCTCGTCGTCGAAGTACGGCATCCGCGTCGAGGGCGTCGAGGACGTCCCGCTGCGCCTGGCCAAGTGCTGCCGCCCGGTGTCGGGCGACCCGATCGTCGGCTACGTCTCGCTCGGCCGCGGCATCACGATCCACCGCGAGGACTGTCCCAACGCCGTCGCGCTGCGCAAGGACCCCGAGCGCTTCGTGCCGGTGCACTGGGACGGCGACAACGAGACGTCCTTCAAGGTCGAGCTGCAGGTCGACGGCTGGGACCGCCACCGGCTCCTCGAGGACCTCTCGCGCACCTTCGCCGAGGCCGGCATCAACATCGTCGAGGCGCGGTGCATCGTCAGCCACCCGATGGTCAAGAACCGCTTCGTGGTGGAGGTGGGGGACACCGGGACGCTGAAGTCGACGATCACCCGCCTGCGCTCGATCGACGCGGTCTTCGACGCCTACCGCGTCACGCCGACCGCCAGCCCCTGACGGTCAGCCCTGGACCATCAGGAACGAGTTCCCGTCCGGGTCGCGGAACAGGAACATCGCCGGCATGCCCGCCAGCGGGGCGCCGGCCCAGTACCGCACGGGGGCGCCCGCGCGCATGATCGCCTCGGCGTCGACCCCGCGGGCGCGCAGCGCGGCGTGGTCCGCCTCGACGTCGTCGGTGACGAACGCGACGCCCGTCTCGATCCCGGCGGGCCGGTCCGGGCGCGCGGCCGCGAGCGACACCCGCGTCGTGCCGCCGGACGGCGCCACCTCCGTCCAGCGCTCGCCGCTCTCGTAGCGGAAATCGGAGACCTTCTCGAGTCCGATCGTGCCTTCGTAGAAGCCGAGCGCCCGGTCCTGGTCGGTCACGGGGACGATCACCGTCGCCACCTGCGTGATGCGGGTCCTGGTCGTCGTGGTCTGGGCCATGTCGGCACCTCCCGGGGGTCGGGTCGTCGAAGGTCCAGACCGCCGGCGGCGGCGAAACTCATCGGCTAGGCGACGACGCGCAGCGCCCCGGCGGCGACGGCGAAGCGGGCCTCGGTGTCCTCGCCGATGTAGTCGCCGTCGACCTGCACGGGCACGCCGCGTCCGTCGGCGGAGCGCACCACGAGCGCGAGCGCCCGCGAGAACGGGCGCACGCGGCGGTGGTCGCGGACGCGGGCGCGCTGCGAGAGCGCCCGCCACGTCACGGTGGGGAGGTCGAGCGCGTTGGCGCGGGTGAGCACCGCGCCGGCGATGTCGCCCGAGTCGAGCGCGACGTCCTCGTCGATGTCGACCGGGAGATCGCGGAAGAACGTGTACGGGCGGCCGTTCTGGACGAAGACGCTGACGCCGCGGTAGGTGCGCCCGCCGACGTGGACCTCCAGCTGCGGCGGGTTGACGACGTAGCGCGCGAGGAACGTCCGCACGGCCGACTCGGTGTAGTACCAGGCCCCCAACCGCGCCTTGCGCTCGGGATGGCGGTCGACCCGCTCGACCACGCTCGCGTCGAGGCCGACGCCGGCCGCGAACGTGAACCCGCGCCCGTTGACGCTCGGGAGGTCCACCGCGCGCGGGGCCCACGCGTCGGCCAGGCCCAGCACGTGCTCGGTGGCCGCGACCACGTCGTTGGGGATGCCGAGCATGCGGCAGAACACGTTCGTCGAGCCGCCGGGCAGCACGGTGAGCGGCGTCGGCGACCCCACGAGGCCGTTGGCCGCCTCGTTGACGGTGCCGTCGCCGCCGAAGGCCACCACGGCGTCGTAGCCCTCGCCGGCCGCCTCCCGGCAGAGCTCGATCGCGTGGCCCTTGCGCTCCGTATCGACCGCGTGGACGTCGTAGCGCCCCTGCAGCGCGTAGACGACGAGGTGCCTCAGCCGGTCCGACATCGTCGTGGCGAACGGGTTGACGATGACGAGCAGCCGCCTGACGCGCGCCGGGCGGGTCTGCGCGGCGGCGTCCGCGAGGCGCTCGAGGGCGGTAGTCGAGCGCACGGACATGGCCTCCTCAACACCGCGGGTGAACGCCGGTTACCGGCGACCTCGCCTGGCGGCTCGGTCGCTGGGAGTTCGGCCGCGCAACCGCCGCTGGGTGCCGTCGCCGGTGGGCCGAACTCCCGCGTGCTGGGAGTTCGGCCGCGCAACCGCCGCTGGGCGTCGTCGCCGGTGGGCCGAACTCCCGCGTGTCGGCGCGTCGTCTCGTGGCGGCTCGGTGGCTGGGAGTTCGGCCGCGCGACCGCCGCTGGGTGCCGTCGCCGGTGGGCCGAACTCCCGCGTGTCGGCGCTTCGTCTCGTGGCGGCTCGGCACGGGGTAGGGTGCCGCCGTCCGTGCTGCGCGCGCTGGAAGCCCACCTCGAGTCCCGGCAGGTGTCGCGGGTCGTCTACGGCTCGATCATCGGGCTGGCGCTCGTCGTCGCGCTGCAGGACCACCCGCCCGCTGCCGGGGTCGTCGTCGCCACGCTGCTCGGCACGGGCGTCGCGGTCGGGCTGGCCGAGCTGTACTCCGACGTGCTGGGCACCGAGGCGCGGACTCGCCGGCTCGTCACGTGGGTGGAGATCCGCCGGCAGCTGGACGAGGTGGCGGGGGTGGTGCTCGGGATCGCGTTCCCGGCCGTCTTCTTCGTCCTCGCCGCGGCGGGGGCGCTCGAGCTCCACACCGCGTTCGTGATCGCCCGGTGGACGGGGCTCGGCCTGATCGCCTTCTACGGATACTGCGCCGCGCGGCTCGCCGGCTCCGGCCTGCAGGCCTCGCTCGCGCACGCGCTGGCGGTCGGCGCGATCGGCGGCGCGCTGATCGCGCTCAAGGCGCTCGTCCACTGACGCCCGCGGCCGGGCGCCGCCGACGCCCACCGACCCGTGGCGGCCGTTCACGCGGTACGTGGTTTCGGCTCCCGCAGGACGTGGTATTGACCAGACCACAGTCCACTGACCAATCCGTGGGAGGAGAGGGATGGACTCACATCGCAGTGCGTCCTTGGCGGAGGAGCTCGGCGGCGAACGCGAGGGGGACGTCGATTCCGTTCGCAAAGTCGTCACCGCGAGCGTGATCGGGACGGCGATCGAGTGGTACGACTTCTTCCTGTACGCCACCGCCGCGGCGCTCGTCTTCAACGAGCTGTTCTTCCCGTCGTCGGAGCCGCTGACCGGCACGCTGGCGGCGTTCGCCACCTACGCGGTCGGGTTCGCGGTGCGCCCGATCGGCGGCATCGTCTTCGGGCACCTGGGGGACAAGATCGGCCGCAAGGCCGTGCTCGTCTCGACGCTGCTGCTGATGGGGACGAGCACCTTCCTGATCGGCTGCCTGCCGTCCTTCGACGCGATCGGCGTCTGGGCGCCGGTGCTGCTCGTCCTCCTGCGCATGGTCCAGGGCTTCGGCGCGGGCGCCGAGTTCACGGGCGCGATCCTGATGGTCGTCGAGCGCACGCCGGCGCACAGGCGGGGCTTCTTCGGCAGCTGGCCGCAGACGGGCGTCGCGCTGGGGCTGATCGCCGCCACCGGCATGTTCGCCCTCGTCGCGACCCTGCCCGCCGCTCAGCTCAACAGCTGGGGCTGGCGGATCCCCTTCCTGCTGAGCGGGGCGATCGTCGGCGTCGGCCTCTACATCCGGCTGCGGTTGCTCGAGACTCCGGCCTTCAGGGAGCTCAAGGCCCAGCACGAGGTCGCCAAGGCGCCCGTGCTGGAGGTCATCCGGACCGCCCCGAAGAGCCTGCTCGCCGTCATGGGCGCGCGCTTCGCCGACAACGCGGTGCTCTACGTGGGGAGCGCCTTCGTGCTCGCCTACGCCGTCGAGGCCCTCGAGCTGCCCAAGACGGTGGCCCTGTACGGCGTGCTGATCGCCTCGGCGATCCAGATCGTGCTGATCCCGGTCTTCGGCGCGCTCTCGGACCGGATCGGCCGCCGGCCGGTCTACGCGGGCGGCGCCGCCTTCTCGATGCTGTTCGCGTTCCCGTTCTTCTGGCTGCTCGACACCGGGTCGACGGCGCTCATCTGGCTGGCGATCGCGCTGCTGGTCGGGGTGGCGTACGCGGCGATGGCGGGCAGCCAGCCGGCGTTCTTCTCCGAGCTGTTCGAGACGCGGGTGCGCTACAGCGGGATCGCGCTCGCCCGCGAGACGACGGCTGTGCTCGGCGGCGCGTCGCCGCTGATCGCGACCGCGCTGCTCGCGGCCGGCGCCGTCTGGGGCATCGGCGCCTTCCTCGCCGGCATGTGCGCGGTGACCGTGATCTCGGTCCTGCTCACGCCCGAGACCAGCGGTCGGCGGCTCACGGCGAGCAGCGGTGCCGGGGCGGCGCGGCCGGCCGCGGCTCGGCGGGCGGGCGGGTCCGTCGCGGCACCGGTGCCCGTCGGGGCGCGAGGGGTGCGCGATGCTGAGCATTGAGACCACACGGCGCGTCGCGCGCGTGACGCTCGAGCGGCCACGCGCGCGCAACGCCCTGAGCAGCGAGCTGGTGCGGCGGCTCGGCTCCACGCTCTCGGAGCTCGACGCGGACCCGTCGGTCGGCGCGATCGTCCTCGCCGGCAGCCCACCCGGGTTCTGCGCGGGCAGCGACCTCAAGGAGCTCGCGGGCATGGACGTCGCCGAGATGTCCGCCCACGAGAGCGAGACGGGTGCGATGGCGCGCGGCATCGCGCTGCTCGGGACGCCGGTCGTCGCGGCCGTGGAGGGCTTCGCGCTCGGTGGCGGCTTCGTGCTCGCCGTCTCCTGCGATCTGGTGGTGACGGGTCGCAGCACGGCCTGGCATCTGCCGGAGGTGTCGCTCGGCTGGGTGCCGCCGTGGGGCCTGCAGGCGCTCGCGGCCCGCGTCGGGCCGGTCGCCGCGCGGCGCCTCACCTGGGGCGCCGATCCGGTGGACGGCACCGAGGCCCACCGCCGGGGCGTGGCCGACGAGCTCGCCGAGGACGGCGAGGCGGTCGCCGCGGCGGACCGGCTCGCCGCCAAGCTCGCGGCGATGCCGGCGTCGGCGATCGCCTCGACCAAGCGGGCCTTCGCGGCGCTGGCGATCGGCGGCGGCGAGGCGCTCGACGCCGAGGCCAACCGGCTCTTCGTATCGGACTGCAACGACGACCGGGCCCGTGAGAGCTTGGCCCGCTTCAGGGGGCGGCAATGACGAAGATCTCGACGGTGGAGGACGCCGTCGCGGACATCCGCGACGGCCAGAGCGTCGCGAGCGTCGGCGTGATCGGCTGGCTGACGCCAGACGCCGTGCTGGCGGCGCTCGCCGACCGCTTCGAGCGCAGCGGAGGGCCGCGCGACCTGACGTTCTTCTTCCCCTGCGGGACCGGGGACTCGATCGGGATCGCCGGCATGGACCACGTGGCCCGCCCGGGCCTGATGAAGCGGATCGTCTCGGGCTCCTACATCAACCCCCGGAACCCCGAGACGGGGGAGCGGCCGAGGCTCATGGACCTCATCCACCGCGATGCGATCGAGGCCTACAGCTGGCCGATCGGCGCCTCGATGCACTGGCTGCGCGAGGTCGCGCGGCGCAGCCCCGGCTACCTGACGAGGATCGGGCTCGACACCTACATCGACCCGGCGCACGGCGGGGGCGCGCTGACCGCCCGCGCCACCGATCCCCTGGTCGAGCGCATCGAGTTCCGCGGTCGGGACTATCTCTTCTATCCCGCCTGGGACCTGGACGTGGGGATCATCCGCGCGACCTCCGCCGACCCCCACGGCAACCTGTCGTTCGAGGACGAGCCGCTGCTGTCGTCGTCGATCGCGCTCGCGATGGCCGTCAAGGCGTGCGGCGGGCGCGTGATCGCGCAGGTCGCGCGCGTCGTCCCGCCGCGCTCGCGCCCCGCCGGCCAGGTCAAGCTCCCCGGCGCGCTGGTGGACGCGGTGGTGGTCGCCGAGGACCAGATGATGGGCACGGACCTCGCCTACGACGCCTCCTACCTCGTGCCGGAGTCGTTCACCGCCGACCGGCTGGCGCCGCTCCCGCTCGGCGCCGACAAGGTGATCGCGCGGCGGGCGGCGCAGGAGGTCCGTCCCGGCGAGGTGACGATCTTCGGCTTCGGCGCGTCGTCCGACGTGCCGCTCGCGATGAGCGAGGACGGCTGCTTCGAGGACGACGGGATCCTCGACTACTGCTTCACCACCGAGCACGGCTCGTTCGGCGGCGTGGTCATGCCCGGCTGGCAGTTCTCGGCCAACATCGGACCCGAGGCGCTGATCGACGGCGTCTCGCAGTTCGACTACATCGACGGCGGCAACTGCGAGCTCGCCGTCCTCTCGTTCGCGGAGTTCGACGCGCAGGCGAACGTCAACGTCAGCCGCTTCGGGAGCTCGAACCCGGGAGCCGGCGGCTTCATCGACATCGCGGCCAACGCGCGCAGGCTCGTCTTCGCGGGCACGCTGACGACCGGCGGGCTCGAGCTGGGGTTCCCGGGCGACGGCATCCGCATCGAACGGGAGGGCAAGGTCCACAAGCTCGTCGAGTCCGTGCGCGAGGTCACCTACCGCGTCGGCCGCGGCGTGGCGGAGGGGCAGTCGGCGCTGCTGATCACCGAGCGCGCGGTCTTCGACGTCACGCCGGACGGGCTGGTCCTGCGCGAGATCGCGCCGGGCGTCGACGTCCGTGAGGACGTGCTGGCGCAGATGGGCTTCGCGCCGGTGCGGATCGCCGACCCGCTCGTGGAGATGGACCGGCGCCTGTTCGCCGAGCCGGTGGCTACGACGCCAGGTGCTTGACCTGGTGAACGTGCTCGGCCATCAGCTGCACGGCACGGTCGCCGTCGCCGGCCTCGAGCGCTTCGAGGATCGCCACGTGCTGGGAGTGCAGCGTCGCGCGGTCGCCGTACTCGATGCCGAGCTCGATCGCCGCGTCGATCCACAGGGCGTGGACGGCCCGTTGGACCCGGGCGAGCAGGGCGTTGCCGCACGCGGCGGCCAGGGCGGCCTCGAAGCGCAGGTCGAGGCTCCCGCTCTGGCCCTCCGCGCCGTTGGCGGCCATCTCGCGCTCGGCGAGCGCCAGCGCCTCGCGCGCCGGGACGAGCTCGGCCGGAGGGCGCGCGCCGACGAGCGCCACGACCCGCGTCTCGATCGCCTCCCGGACATCGACGAGGTCGCGGATGAAGCCCTCGTCGATCGGCCGCGACGACGTGAGCAGCGGGGCGAGCATCTTGCCCCCCGGATCCACGACGAAGCTGCCCGCGTTGCGGCGGATCTCGATCTTGCCCATGCTCTGGAGCGCGCGCAGCGCCTCGCGCACCGACACGCGGCTGACCGAGAGCCGCTCGGCGAGCTCACGCTCGGAGCCGAGGCTGTCGCCGGGTCGCAGCTTGGCCACCATCGCGTCGAGCTGGCCGACGACCGACCGGAAGACGTCGACCTTCTCGATCGGGACGAGCTCGAATTCGGCGACGTCCCGCTGTCCTTGCCCCTTGCGTGCCATGCGCCCCCAACACTACCCGCGGCCTGCCGCGGCCAACGCCCAGGAGGACGGCCATGACCACCCTGACACCCGCCGTGCACCGCTCCTCGATCACGCGGATGCTGGAGCGCATCGATCAGACGGCGGCCGGCGACGACCCCGGGTTCCCGCACTACGGCGACCCCGGCACCGGCACATGGACCCGCTCGCCCAACGGCGACTGGACCGGCGGCTTCTGGAACGGGCTGCTGTGGCTGGCGGCGGCCGCGACCGGGGAGGAGCGATACCGGCGGCTGGGGCTCGAGTGGGCGCGGCGGCTCGCGCCGAGAGTCGAGTCGGAGACCGTGTTCCGCGGCTTCCTGTTCTGGTACGGCGCGGCGCTCGGGTCGGTGCTGCACGGCGACGACGAGGCACGCGAGCTCGCGATCCACGGCGCGCGCGGCTTCGCCTCCGACTACAACCCCGCCGCCCGCGTGATCCCGCTCGGCGAGCAGGCCGAGGAGTCCTCGGACGTCGGTCGCGGCGAGGCGAACATCGACGGCGTGCCGGGCGGGACGCCGCTGCTCTGCTGGGCCGCGCGGGAGACCGGCGACGACCGGCTCGCGGAGATCGCCGCCGAGCACGCCCGTCGCCACATCGAGCTCTGCGTGCGGGCCGACGGGTCGGTGGTCCAGTCCGCCACCTTCGATCCCGCGACCGGAGCGGTCGAGCGCCGCTACACCCACAAGGGAGTCCACGACGACAGCACGTGGACGCGCGCCCAGGCGTGGGCGATGCTCGGCTACGCCCAGGCCGCGGCGTGGGTGTCGGCGGACGAGTTCCTCGAGCCGGTGGTCCGGACCTGCGACTGGTGGGTCGACCACCTGCCGGCGGATCGCGTCGCGCGCTGGGACTTCGACGCGCCGGAGGGCCCGGACGCCGAGCACGACACCTCCGGCACGGCGATCGCCGCGGCCTCCCTGCTGAAGGCCGCCGCGCTCGCGCCCGAGCGGGCCGCGCGCTATCGCGACTGCGCCTCCGAGATGCTCGGCGCGCTGGCGACGCGGCACCTCACGCCCGTGGGTCCCGACGACCGGCGGCCGCCCGGCATCCTCGCCGACGGCTGTTACAACCACCGCATCGGGCTCGCCACCGCCAACGAGCTCATCTGGGGCGACTACTTCCTGTTCGAGGCGCTGCTCGTCGCAGACGGCGAGCTCGACCCGCTGGCGCTCTGACGCGCGTCAGAGCCAGCCGCGGCGCCGGAAGAACAACACGACGCCGACCAGCACCACGAACATGAACCCGACCACCAGGTAGAACGCCGGCCGCGAGCCCTCGCCGGGCACATTGACGTTCATGCCCCAGATCGAGGCGATCAGCGTCAGCGGCAGGACGATCACCGTGATCGCGGTCAGGATGCGGAAGGTCTCGTTGGCGCGGTGGGAGATCGCGGACTCGTTGGTGGACTCGAGCCCCTCCACGACCTCCTTGTAGTTCTCGAGCATGTCCCAGATGCGCTCGGAGGCGTCGACGATGTCGTCGAAGTAGATGTCGAGGTCCTCGGCGATGTAGCGCTGCTTGGTGCGCTCCAGGTCGCGGAAGGCCGGGCGCTGCGGGCGGACGATCTTGCGGAAGTTGATGATCTCCTGCTTGACGTTGGAGATGTCGCGCACGACGTCCGACCCGGCGTCCTCGAAGATGTCCTCCTCGATGCGCTCGAGCTTGTTCCCCATCTTGCGCAGCATCGGGAAGCTCGCGTCGACGCAGTCGTCGACGATGCGGTAGAGCAGGTAGCCCGGGCCCTTCGAGAAGAGGCTCTCGCGCAGCTCCTCGTTGGTCCGGCAGCGCTCGAAGAGGTACTCGACCGGCTGCAGCGGCTCGTTGGGCATCGTGATGAGGAAGTCCGGCCCGACGAAGAGGTCGAGCTCGGCCGCGTTCAGGCGCGAGACCCGCTTGTCGTAGCGGGGGAAGTGCAGGACGCAGAACAGGTAGTCGTCGTACTCGTCGACCTTCGGGCGCTGGTTGCGCGACAGCACGTCCTCGAAGTCGAGCGCGTGGAACTCGAAGTGCTCCTCGAGCCAGGCGATCTCCGGCGCGCGCGGGCGCTCGACGTTGATCCAGCGCAGCCCCGGCGCCTCGACGATCTCGATGCGCGGCTCTTCGCGCTCAGGCGGACCAGGGGGAGCGCCCCGGCGCGAGCGCAGCGACCGACGGCCGAACGGTGTCCTCGGCAGGTTCGGCATGGGGACTTCGCGGCTCGTCGCTCGTCGGCATCTCGATAAGAGATTCTACGCAGCAGAGCCAAAACGGCGCCAAAACACCGGATCCCCGCCCGCCGGGTTGCAACCCCCGAGGGCCGTCTTGTGGCCATCGGAGGCCTTCGCTAGGGTGTTGCGCCACATAGCAGTACGCATCCAGAGGGGTGGAGGGACTGGCCCTGTGAAACCCCGCCAACCATTCCGCCGCAAGGCGGAAACGGTGGCAACTCCAACAGGCTCCAAGACGAAGGCCTGGGAGATGCGGTCATGGGCTTCGCCAGCAGACGCCTCCGCCGCATACACCCGGGCGGAGGTTTTTTCATAGATGCCGGCAGATGCCCTGAAGTGCAAGGAATGCTCCGCGACCTACCCGCTCGACGCCCGCTACGTCTGTGAGCGCTGCTTCGGGCCGCTCGAGGTCGCCTACACCATCTCGGACTCCGACCCCACGGAGCTCAAGCGCCGGATCCAGGCGGGGCCGCAGACGCTGTGGCGCTACGCCGACTTCCTGCCCTGCGACCCGTCGCAGCCGCCGCTCGCGCCCCTGCCCACCGGCATGACGCCGCTCGTGCGCGCCGATCGCCTCGCGGAGCGCCTCGGCCTCGGCGAGCTGTGGATCAAGAACGAGACGGCCAACCCCACCCACTCCTTCAAGGACCGCGTGGTCTCCGTCGCGCTGGCGCGAGCCCGCGAGCTCGGGTTCGACACGCTGGCCTGCCCGTCCACCGGCAACCTCGCCAACGCCGTCGCGGCCCATGCCGCGGCCGCCGGCCTGCCCGCCTACGTCTTCATCCCCGGCGACCTCGAGGAGGAGAAGATCCTCGCCACCGGCGCCTACGGCGCCCGCGTGGTCGGCGTGCGCGGCAACTACGACGCCGTGAACCGCCTCTGCACCGAGCTCTCGGCGGAGCGCGACGGCTGGGCCTTCGTCAACGTCAACGTCCGGCCGTACTACGCGGAGGGCTCGAAGACGCTCGCCTACGAGACCGCGGAGCAGCTCGGGTGGGAGCTCCCCGACCGCGTCGTCGCCCCGATCGCGTCGGGGTCGCTGTTCACGAAGGTGGCGCGCGGCTTCAGCGAGTTCCTGGACGTGGGACTGCTCGAGGGCGCCCTCCCGGCGATGAACGGCGCCCAGGCCGAGGGCTGCTCGCCCGTGGCCCAGGCGTGGGCGGCCGGGACCGACGTCTGCCGCCCGGTCAAGCCGGACACGATCGCCAAGTCGCTGGCCATCGGCAACCCGGCGGACGGGCCCTACGCGGTGGAGCTCGCCCGCGCCACCGGCGGCGGGATCGACGCGGTCACCGACGACGAGGTGCGCGCCGGGATCCGGCTCCTGGCCGAGACGACCGGCATCTTCACCGAGACCGCGGGCGGCGTGACGACCGCGGTGCTCGCCAAGCTCGCCGAGCGCGGCGACATCGACCCCGGCGAGCGCGTCGTCGCCTACATCACCGGCGACGGGCTGAAGACCATCGACGCGGTGCGCGGGACGTTCGAGGTCGCCGACATCGAGCCGACCGTGGAGGCCTTCGAGGCGGCCGTCGAGCCGGACGACCGTGCATCCTCCGAGCCGGGGGTGGCGGTCTGATGGCGGTCACCGTGAAGCTGCCCACGCAGCTGCGCGACGCGGCCGGCGGCGCCGTCGCGGCCGAGGCCGAGGGCGCCACCGTCGGCGAGGTCCTCGAGGCGCTCTACGCGGAGCACGGCGAGCTGCGGACGCGCATCTCCGACGACGACGGCGGGCTGCGCCGGTTCGTCAACATCTACCTGCGCGGGGAGGACATCCGCTTCCTCGACGGGCTCGGGACCGCGGTCTCCGACGGCGACGAGCTGACCATCCTGCCGGCTGTTGCAGGCGGCTGACGCCGCGTCGGCAGGCCCAGAACCAGGGCAGATCCAGGGAAGAACGCCGCCCGGCGGGGGCCGGGCGGCTCATGTGCGGGTGGTTGCAACCTTCGGCGAGGAGGTACTCCTCAAGGCAAATGCGATAGATGTAGAAGGCATGGCCTATTCCATAACCACCACGCAGGAGCCCCAGCAGGACCCGGTTCCCTTCACCGTCCACCTGCCGAGCGGCGCCGAGGCCCGGTGCGACCAGGACGCCGAGTGGTGCGAAGTGGAGACGCCCGAGGGGCGTCATCGCGTCCGCTTCCACGACTACGGCGAGATCTACGCGATCCCCGGCCTCTACGAGCATCTCTTCTACGAGGAGCTGCAGTGCGACTCGCCGAAGACGGTCCGCCGGCTGCTCTCGAGCGTCCTCGACGAGCGCGGGCAGGAGGCGAGCGAGCTCGTCGTGCTCGACGTCGGCGCCGGCAACGGCATGGTCGGCGAGGAGCTCTCGGAGCTCGGCGCGACCTCGATCGTCGGGATCGACATCATCGAGGAGGCCGCCACGGCGGCCGAGCGCGACCGCCCGGGCGTCTACGACGACTACCGGGTGATGGACCTCACCGATCCCGAGCCGGCCGATGACGCCGCCATGGCGGCCGCCGGGTTCAACTGCCTGACCACGGTCGCCGCGCTCGGATTCGGCGACATCCCGCCGGACGCGTTCGCGCGCGCCTTCAACTACGTGGAGGACGGCGGGCTCATCACCTTCAACATCAAGGACCGCTTCACGCGCCGGGCCGACCAGAGCGGCTTCGGGCGCCTGCTGCACCGCATGCACGACGAAGGGGTCCTGGACCCGGTGGTGGAGCACCGCTACCGCCACCGCCTCGCCGCCTCGGGCGACCCGCTGCACTACATGGCGTACGTCTCGGAGAAGACCCGCGACGTGCCCTTCGACTGGGTCGAGGCCTAGCTCCCGGCGACCCGGCGCCCGCCCCCGGCCAGGCGGGCGCCGGCCGTCGCACGGGTGGAGCGGATCCCGGCTCAGGCCGCGCGGCGCAGGCGCCGCGGGGGAGCGAAGTCGTCGGCGCCCACGAGATCGAGCGCCAGCGCGCGGCCCAGGCAGTCGGCGAGCGCCTCCATGTTCTCGCTCACCGAGCGCTCGTAGGCGGTCACGATCTCGGCCCGCGAGGCCGACTGCCGCCGGTCGAGCTCCCGGATGTCCGCCTGGGTGCAGGAGCTCTGGACGAACGTGTGGCACTCCGGACACCGCAGGTCCACGAGCACCTCGTCGCTGCCGCGCGGATGCTGGCGCAGGGGCTGGATGAGCCTTGAGCCGCAGTTCGGACACGCCGTGAGTGAAGCCACGCGCCGGACCGTACCGGCGCGTGCGGACGGAGCCCGGCGCGCAGGCGGGCCCGAAGGGTCGCCGAATGGCCAGGTCGGGCGTTCTGGCAGAAGACCGAAACCTGACACAATGGCGGGCGTTCAGCCACAAAAGGAGCGCGACCGGAGCCCGAGACGGTGGGATGGATCCCGCCGGCCGTCTCCGTAGCGCCGGATCAGCTCATTGGGGGGCTTGGATGCCCGACAGGACGTCATTCGATCTATCGCGACTGCTCGCCGCGCTCAGGAAGAGCTGGCCGCTCATCCTCGTCATCACCCTGGTGGCGGCGTTCGCGGGCTACGTGGTGTCGTGGCGCCAGCCGGACTCCTACCAGGCGACGGCGAAGCTGCTCTTCCGGGCCGAGGACCCGGTGCCGCAGATCGACCCGAACGTCCCGCCGCCCGAGAACCCCAACAGCCCCGACACGATCGCGGCCACCAACCTCCAGCTCGCCGACGCGGAGGCCGACGATGCCGCGGTGGAGGTCAAGCGCCGGCTCCGCAGCCCGCTCGACCCCGCCGAGCTCCGCGGCCGGCTCACGCTCGCCCCCGAGGGCCAGACCGAGCTGATCACGGTCACCGGCACCGGTGACACCGGGCGCGAGGCGGCCTCGATCGCCAACGCGTTCAGCGAGGTGATCGTGGACGCGCGCCGCCGCGAGGCGCAGCGCCGCGTGGAGCGGGTGATCCAGGCGATCGACGCGAGCCTCACCGCACCTGGCGTGACCCCGGCCGCCGCCCAGACGCTGCAGGCGCGCAAGGAGCAGCTGCAGACCGAGCGCCGCCTGCAGACCGGCGACGTCTCGGTCGGGGTGCCGGCGACGGTGCCCGGCAGCCCGAGCGCCCCGCGGCCGATGCGCAGCGCCCTCCTCGGCGGCTTCCTCGGCCTGCTGATCGGCGTCGGCCTCGCGCTGTGGCTGGCGCGCTACGACCGCCGCCTCACCGACGCGGAGATCGAGGAGATCGTCGGCGCGGAGATCGTCGCGCGCATCCCCAACGACTCGGGCTCGGCGCTCGACCACCGCCTCTACCTCGAGGCGTTCCAGTTCCTGCGCGCGAACCTGCAGCTGCGCTTCGAGCTGCGGCCGTGGGACGAGCGGGTGTTCGCGATCACGAGCCCGGTCCCCAACAGCGGCAAGACCGCGGTGGCGGTCGGGCTCTCCAAGGCGCTCGCCTTGAGCGGCTTCCGCGTCGTGGCCGTCGACTTCGACCTGCGGCGCCCGGCGCTCCACGACCGGCTCGGCGGCAAGATGTCGCCCGGCCTCGCCGACGCGATCCTCGGTACCGCGGGGCACAAGACGCTCTACCAGGAGACCACCGAGCCGGGGGTGAGCCTGGTCGCCGCCGGGGTCCTGCCGCCCGAGCGCGCGTCCTCGGCGGTGGTGGGCATCGAGCAGGTCTCCGAGCTCTATGACCGCCTTCGCAAGGCGGGCGACTACGTGATCGTCGACACCGGGCCGCTGATGATCGGGGCGGACTCCACGGTCGTGGCGTCGGCCGTCGACGGCCTGCTGATGGTCGTCGACGCGACGTCGGTGGACCGGGAGCGGCTCGCCGCCGCGGCCGAGCAGCTCCGCGGTGCGCGCGCCCCCGTCCTCGGGGTCGTGCTCAACCGCACCGAGCCGCTGCTTCCGCGCGAGGACTACCGCAACTACTACTCGACGACGGAGAACCTCGCCTGGAGCCGCCCGCGGCGCGGCGAGATCCATCCCTCGACGGGCAACAACGCGGCGCCGCCGCCCGCGCCGCCCCCCGAGCTCCAGCCGCCCGCGCGCCGCCGCTAGCCTCCAGATGGTGAAGAGCCGTCCTGCCGAGCGCCCGCGCGCCGTCACGGTCGGCGTCGCCGGCCTGGGCTACTGGGGGACGAACCTCGCGCGCAACCTCGACGCCTCGCCGCACGCCGACCTGCGCTGGTGCTGCGACCCGCGTCCGGCGGAGCGCGAGCGCCTGCGTGAGCGCCACCGCGAGCCCCGCTTCGCGAGCGACCTCGAGGAGCTGCTCGACGACCCCGGGCTCGAGGCGGTCTTGCTCGCCACCCCGGTGCCGACGCACGCCGAGCTCGCGGTGCGGGTGCTCGAGGCGGGCAAGCACTGCTTCGTCGAGAAGCCGCTCGCCCAGTCCGTCGCCGACGCCGAGCGCGTGCTCGAGGCCGAGCGGGCCTCGGGCCGCACGCTCATGGTCGGCCACGTGCTCGAGTACCACCCGGCGCTGACGCGGCTCAAGCAGATCGTCGACGGCGGCGAGCTCGGCCGCATCTACTACATCTACGGCCGGCGGGTGAACCTCGGCGAGCTGCGCGCGGACGAGAACGCGCTGTGGAGCCTCGGCGCGCACGACGTGTCCGTGCTGCTGTACCTCGCCGAGGAGGAGCCGGACGAGATCTGGGCCCGCGGCGAGTCCTACATGCGCGAGGGCATCGAGGACGTGGTGTTCGGCTTCCTGCGCTTCCCCTCGGGCCTCGCCGCCCACCTGCACCTGTCGTGGCTCGACCCGCACAAGGCCCGCGGCTTCACCGTGGTGGGCTCCAAGCGCATGGCGACGCTCGACGACATGGACAACGAGCGCAAGGTCACCGTCTACGACAAGGGCTTCGACGAGAAGGTCGACACCTACGGCGAGTACATCACCCGGGCGGGCGACATCCGCTCGCCGCGCGTCGCCGACGACGAGCCGCTGCGCGTGGAGGTCGAGCACTTCCTCGCCTGCGTGAGGGACGGCCGCAGGCCGCTCTCGGACGGGGTGAGCGGCCTGCGGGTCGTGCGGGTCCTGGAGGGCCTGCAGCGGTCCCTGGACGCGTCCCGCGGCACCGGCGCGCCGGCGGCCGCGAGCTGACGCGCCCGTCCTACGGCGAAGCCTGGCGGGTCACGATCCGGCGGTGGTTGATCCTGATGGGCGGCTCGGGGGTCATGCCGAACCGCTCGGGCTGGGCCTCGATCGCGCGCGACGCGCGCTCGTACTCCTCGACGGTCCCGATGTCGAACCAGTCGGCGTCGCTGAGGTAGGCGGCCACCGACTCGCCGGCGTCGAGCAGGCGCGTGACGAGATCGGGGAACTGGCACGCGCCCTCGGGGAGGTAGCGCAGCGCGCGCTGGTCATACACGTAGATGCCCATGCTGACGTGATAGTCGAGCGTGGGCTTCTCGACGTAACCGTTCACGTAACCGTCACCGTGATCGATCACCCCGAGGTCGATCTGCACCCGCTTGGCCGTCATCGCAATGGTGACAGCCGCCTCACGCTCGAGGTGAAAGTCCACCAGGCGGTCATAGTCGAGGTTCGTCAGCACGTCGCCGTTCATGACGATGAACGTGCCGGTGAGCCCGGGGATCAGCTTCAGCGCGCCCGCCGTGCCGAGGGGCGCGTCCTCCCAGTGGAACTGGAGGTCGAGGTCCTCCGGCAGCGCCGCGTGCGTGAGATAGACCTCGATCAGCTCGCCGAGGTGGCTGACGCAGAGGTCGATGTGGCCGACCCCGGCCCGGTTCAGCGCATGGAGGATGTGCTCGAGGATCGGCCGGTCACCGACCGGAACCAGCGGCTTCGGAATCACGGTCGTGTATGGACGCAAACGCGTCCCCAGACCTCCGGCCAGTACCACGGCCCTCATGGCTCACCTCCGTGTGCGCGCCTTCCGTTGATCCCACCGCGTCGGTGAGGTTCCCGAGCTCACTCCGAGAGCTCTCGTCCATCTGCGCCCGCCTGCGGGCCCGCCGGGTCATGCCCCGGCGCCGCAGGCCGCGGCTCAGCCCGCCGGACCACCAGCGGGGCAGTACGCGCAGCCTCCGGGCGTCCTCGGCGCCTGTCGTGCTGCGCGCGATGATCTCCGCCGCGCCGGGCCGGTCCGCCGCCGCGACGGCGGGGGAGGGCTCGAGCGTCGCGGTCAGGCCGCGCGGGCCGAGGGGCCGGGGCGGCAGCGCGTGCGCGGGGGCCGGCCGCCGGCGGACGCCGAGCCGCCCCGTCGACCGGTTCACGGCGACGGGGCGCCGCAGGACCAGCGTGATGGCGGTCCACGTCATCACGCGCACGTTCGTCCACAGCGAGAGCTCGCGCACGTAGAGGAGGTCGAGGCGGCACTTGGCCGGGAGGATGCGGCCGAGGTAGTCGGCGACCGGGTCGGCGACCGACAGGATCCGCCGCTCCTCGGCGAACGCGAGCTGCGCGAAGCCGGTGAGTCCCGGGCGCACGTTCAGGATCTCGCGGTAGGCCGCGGCGTGCTCGGCGACGAAGTTGGGGTCCTCCGGGCGCGGGCCCACGAGGCTCATCTGGCCGCGCAGCACGTGCCACAGCTGCGGCATCTCGTCTAGGCGGCTCTTGGCCAGGACCGCGCCGACCTTGGTGAGCCGCAGGTCGGCGTCCGCCGTGAGCGCGCGGCCCTTGGCGTCCGGCCACATCTTGCGGAACTTGAGCATGCGCAGGCGATGGCCCCGGCGGCCGATGCGCTCGGCGCGGTAGAAGACCGGGCCGGGGGACTCGATGACGATCGCCAGCGCGATCACCAGCAGCGCCGGCGCGGCGAGCAGCAGGACCATGGCGGCGACCAGGATGTCGAGCGCGCGCCGGGCGACGCCGTCGAGACGGCGTGTGAGGCGGCCCTCCTGATCTCGTGCGCGCCCGGGGCGACCCGCCTGCGAACGCGCACGGCGACCTGCTGCCTCCTCGTCTCCTTCGCCGACCTCCGTCGGTCCGTTCAGCGGCGCGCCGTCCGACCAGCGCAACCGAGCCGAGCCCTGATCCATGCACCCTCCATAGTGGCTGCCGGGCTGTAAGTCAGGCGAAGATAAGCCCTGGGCCTGACGGGTGACAACTAGACTCGGACGAAAAACGGACGAGGCCCCAGAAGCGTTCAGACCAGAGTCAAATTAGTGAAAATTCGTTGTTCACTTAAACGGGTTTCTGGGCGGTGAGGGGGGACTGGGGGACCTGACGCGCCCGGATCGAGCGCGCCTGCGCCAGGGCGCCGCGCCGGTCTCGGGGTAGGAGCAGGCGCTCGGGCGAGGTGGCGCGTCCCGCGGGGTCCAGGTCCCAGCCCGCCTGCCGGGCGATGGCAGGCAGGCCGGGCCTTATCCTTTCGGGCAGATGGATCAAGCCGAGGGAACGGATCTCCCGTAGCAGCCGCCGGACTCCAGTTGAGCTCCTCGCTCTCCCTCCGCGAGCCGCGCCGCGCCGTGCTCCCCGCGCTGGCGATCCTGGCCGCGGCCGTGGCCGGCGCGCTGCTGGGCCTGGCGGGCCCTGGAGGAGCGTGGGTCGTCGCGGCGGCGATCGTCGTGCTGCCGCTCGGCGCCCTCGTGGTCGCCGGTCCGGCGCGCGCGGCGACGATCGCCGCCTCGCTGGTCTTCGTCGCGGTGCTGATCTGGATCTACCGCGCGGACATGGTGCCGGTGTGGGCCTACGCGGGGATGATCGACGCGCGGCCCTCCGCGACGGACGTGATGATCGTCACCGGGATCGCGGCGCTGCCCGCGATCTGGATCCCGGTGCCGGCGCGCCGCGCGTCGACGATCGTGATGTGGGTGGTCTACCTCCTGGGCTACCTGCCCGCGGTGGTGCTGCCGCCCTTCCTCGGCGCCGAGCTCGGCACCGTGCTGCGCCTGGACCTCGCGCTGCTGGCCTCGATGGCGATCGTGGCCCTGATCCTGCGGGTGCCGGTGCCGCGGATCGACGTGCGCCCGCTGTCGGCGACGACGTTCACGCGAATGCTCACCGTGACGGGGATCCTCGGGGTCCTCTACCTGGTCGCGGGGTTCGGGGTGCACGGCCTGCCCAACGTGGCGGACGTCTACGGGACGCGCGACGCCTTCAAGTCCGCGGTCGGGGGCGTCCCGGGCGCGGGGTACCTGATCGGCTGGGCCACCGGGGTCATCTATCCGCTGCTGATGGCCTGGGGGATCGCGCGCCGGAGCTGGTCGCTGGTGATCCTCTCGGTCGTCGCCCAGCTGCTCGTGTACTCGGTGACGGGCTACAAGGCGACGCTGTTCTCGATCGCCTTCGTCCCGCTGGTCTACCTCGCGGTCTCCTACTTCCGGCGGTCGTTCGGCCTGCTGGCGGCAGTCGGCGTTCCGGCGATCCTCGTCCTCTCCGCGCTGCCCGCCGCCGGCAACACGGCGCTCGGCCTCGCGTCGCGGATGTACGTCCTCCCGGCCCAGCTCACGTACTACTACTACGAGTACTTCTCGATCCACCCCAAGTTCGAGCTGTCACACAGCTTCCTGCGGTGGTTCAGCACGCAGCCGTACGCGCAGGAGCCGCCGGACCTCATCGGCTCCGTGTACTTCCCCGGGACGGGCACGCACGCCAACGCCGGCCTGTGGGCGGACGCCTACGCCAACTTCGGCGTCGCCGGCATCCTCGCGTTCAGCGTCGTCTTCGGGCTCGTGCTCTGGGCGGCGGACGGGGTGTCGCGCAACCGCGACATGCGCATCGTGGGCGCCCTGCTCGGCGTCGCCGCGCTGGCGATCAACTCGGGCGCCCTGTTCACGGCGATCCTCACCAACGGCGTCGCGCTCGCCCTCCTGCTGATCCTCTTCATGCCGCCGGTGACGGAGGACCTGCGCCGGCGCGAGGAGACGGAAGATGCCGCCCCGCCCGAGCCGCGCGGAGTGCGCCTCGCGCCGATGCCCGCGCTGCCGGCCCCCGTCCCCGCGCCCGTCGCGGGAACGCGGACACGCGCCGTCGCGGCGTTGCCGGCGGGGCCCCGTGATGCAGGCCCCATACTCGACCTCAACACCGCCACCGCCGATGAGCTCCACGAGCTCCCCGGCATCGGCTGGGCGCTCGCCCAGCGCATCGTCCGATACCGCGAGGAGTTCGGTGCGTACACCTCGCCGGAAGACCTGCTTGACGTCCCCGGGGTCGGCGCCACCCGCCTCCGGGCCATCGAAGGACTCGTGACTGCCTGACATGCATCCGCTCGGAAGCCGCCGCTCGATCATCGTCCGCTCGCTGGCGGTCGCCGCCGTTCTCGCGTTCGCCGCGGGCGCCGCGGCGGCATCGCAGCTGTCGGGCGACACCCCGTCGGTGCGCGACTCCGGCGCGTCGGTGATGCCGTCGACCGACGCCGGCCCCGCGCCGGCGTTCGCGTCCGCGCAGCGCCTGCACCGCTACGTCTCGCCGTCGGGCAGCGACCGCGCGAGCGGCTCGAAGGCCCATCCGTGGCGCACCGTGCGCCACGCCGCGCGCCGCGCCCGGCCGGGGATGACCGTCCACGTCGCGCCGGGCCGCTACGCCGGCGCGGTCCGCATCTCCCGCAGCGGCACGGACGGGCGGCCCGTGCGCTTCATCTCCCAGCGGCGGTGGGACGCCAGGATCACCGCGTCGAGCCGCGGCGCCGTGACGGCGGTGCTCATCACGGGCGACAACGTGGTCTTCGAGGGCTTCGACGTCACGGCCTCGGGCGGCGACGGCACCGGCGGCATCGAGGCGTCGGGCAGCCACGGCGCCTTGATCGAGAACCGCGTGCACGACATCTCGATGCCGTGCCTGCAGCAGGGCAACGGCGGCGCCGGCATCGTGATCGGCAGCGCGATCGTGAACTACCGCACCCGCGACGTGCTCGTCGAGCGCAACGTGATCTCCAACGTCGGCGACGGGCCGCGGGACGGCCGCTGCCGGCTCGTGCACGGGATCTACGCCGAGGTGCCGGACGCGACGATCTCCAACAACATCATCTACTCGGCGGCCGGGGACGGCATCACGAGCTGGCACGCCGCCCGCGCCCTCACGATCGCCAACAACCTCTCGACCGCCAACGGCGGCAACGGGATCCTCATCGGCTCCGGCGACAGCGGCGCGTCGCGCGGCAACACCGGCAGCACCATCGTCAACAACATCGTCACCCGCAACGGGCTGTCGGGCATCAACGAGAGCAGCGACGGCGAGCACCGCGTGGGCGGCAACCGCTACCTCGACAACCTCGTCTTCGGCAACCGGGAGCCCGGCTCGCTCAGCGAGCGCGTCACCGACGCCGAGGTGTCCGGGACGGTCACCACCGACCCCGGGCTCCCCAGCCTCGCGCAGCTCATCGACTACATGATCCCGGCGTCGAGCCCGGCCGTGGACGCGGGCACGTGCATGGACGCCCCGTCGCGCGACCTGCACGGCGTGACGCGGCCGCAGGGCGGCGGCATCGACATCGGGCCCTACGAGCGGCCGTCGGGCGCCGGCGGCTGCTGATCGTCCGGGCGCTCCGGACGCGCCGGCACCGCCGCCTGGCGGAGGGCCTCCACGGGGACGCCCTCGCGCGCGCACCCGGCCAGGAAGCCGCAGCCGTAGGAGAAGTGCATCGTCGCGTAGACGACCGGCAACGACGCGGCCAGGCGGCGCCGCTCCTCCTCGCGCACGGCGGCCGCCGCGGACGTCGCGAGCAGCGCCGACGCGTACAGCGCGAGCCCCGCGCGCGCGACCCGCCGCAGGCCGCGCGGCGCCACGGCCGCGCTCGCGGCCGTCACGGCCAGCGCCGGCGGCAGGAGCTGGGAGCGGCGCAGGCTCTCCGGGTGCAGGCGGCTCGTCTTCACGCGGTAGCGCCCGTAGCGCGCGTACTGGCGCGACAGGGCGCGCAGGCTGTTGCGCGGGATGTAGGCGGCGGCCATGTCCTGCACGCAGACGACGCGGCCGCCCGCCGCGCGCAGGCGCGCCGCGAGCTCGGTGTCCTGGTCGTTGAGGAAGTCCTCGTCCCAGCCGCCCTGCGCGAGCAGGGTGTCGCGCCGCCAGATGCCGGTGAACCCGGTGTCGACCTCCCATTCGTCCCGGTCGAGGCGCTTGCGGAAGCGCGCGCCGCCGACGCCCAGCGGCGTGGCGAGCGCGAAGGCGACCCGCCGCGACCAGCGGCCCTCGCCGACCGCGATCTGGGGGCCGAGGACGCAGGCCGCGTCCCCGGCGCGCAGCCGCTCGACGCCGCGCGCCAGGTAGGTCTCGGGGTAGTGGGTGTGGGCGTCCATGCGCGCGACGAACTCGCCGCGCGCGCCGCGCAGCCCGATGTTGAGCGCGTGCGGCGTCCAGCGCGCCGGGTTTCGCAGCACGCGCACGCGCCCGTCGCGCTGCCGCCAGGCCTCGAGGATGTCCGCGCTGCGGTCGGTCGAGCCGCCGTCGATGAACAGGAACTCGACGCCCCCGTCGAAGCGCTGGGCGAGCATGTTGGCGATCACCCCGTCGAGGTCGCGCTCCTCGTCGAGCACGGGCGTCAGCACGCTCACGTCGACGGCGCTCACCGGCCTGCACCCCGCAGGCGGCCGAAGAGGGTCCCGGCCAGGCTCAGGTATTCGCGCAACTCGTCACGGCCGGGGATCAGGTCCCGGGCCGTCGCCCCCGAGTCGTGGCGGAAGTAGCGGAAGGCCATGATGGCGCCGGTGATGCTGCTCAGGGTGGTCGCGGCCGCGGCGCCCCACGTCCCCCACAGCGGCGTCATCGCGAACAGCAGCGCCAGGTTGAGCGTCAGCGCCGTGCCGGCGGCGGTCACGATAACGCGCGGGCGCAGCGCCTGGACCTCGAAGAAGCCGTACAGCGGGATCGTGATGGAGAACCCGACCGCGCCGGGGATCAGCAGCGCGAACAGGTAGGGCACGTCCTCGTAGCCCGGCCCGAGCACCCATGGCACGGCGACGAGCACGACGGGGAACAGCAGCGTGCCTCCGACGGCGGCGAGCAGGGACGTGTGGCGGATCGTGTGCAGGGTCAGCGACGCGGAGGTCTCGCGGGTACCGCCGCTGACCCTACGAAATGTGCTGAGCGCCAGCGCGTCAGTTACCAGCAGGAGCACCTGCGCCCCCGCGACGGCGATCGAATAGACGCCGACGGCGGCGTCGGTGGCGAAGATGCCGAGCGCCAGCAGGCCGAGGCGCTCGTTGACCATCTTGATCGCGTTGGTGCCCGACAGCTTCATGCCGTAGCTGACGACGCGCCGGTACAGGCGGCGGTCCTTGGGCAGCGAGGGCCCGCCGAGCAGGGAGCGCAGCGGGAAGAAGGCGAGGATCGCCGTGGCGGCGAACGACAGCGTCCAGAACGCGATCGCGAGCTGCGAGGAGGCCCCGGCGAGCAGGGGCGGCGTGATGAACACGAGCGGCAGGACCGCGCGCCCGAGCGCGATGATGTTCACCGCCCGGATGTGGCCGAGCGCGGTGTAGAGGCCCTGGAGGTAGGTGCCGAGCAGCTGGAACGGGGTCACGGCGGCCGGCAGCGCGATCAGCCACCAGCGGTCGCCGAGCAGCGGGGCGATGGCGAGCGCGATCAGCCCGGTCGCGATCCCGCCGACCACGGCGAGCACGACCGAGGCGCCGAGGATCTCGCGCGGCGTCGCGCGGGCGCGGGCCAGCTCGACGCCGTTGGCCAGCCAGACCCCGCCGAGCGGGATCCCGCACAGCGTCACCGCGAGCGAGGCGAGGGCGAACAGGCCGCGGCCCTCGGGCTCCATGAGCCGGCCGGTGACGATGACGAGCAGTACGAGCGCCACCGTCTGCAGGCAGCGGAAGATCAGCGCCTCGGCGCTGCTCGTGGCGATCGCCGGCGAGCGGAACGCGCGGACGCCGCCGTCCTCGTCGTCCTCGGACGATGAGCGGGAGGGCGGGGTCGGGGCGACGGACGTGCCGGTCAGCGCGGCGGCGTCGTCCGGAGCCGCGGCGATGCTCACGGCGCCGCCGCGGCGTCCCCGCGCTGCGCCGAGATCGGCGGAGCCGTTCTCGCGGCCGCCGTTGGAGCCGGCCCCGGGCACCGCTTCCGTACCGTCACGGGTCTCGCCGTCGTGCTTTCTCACTCCGCCTCCTTGCGCGTGTCCGTGGGATGGTACGGACGTGGCTCCCCCACGCTCCGCGGAGCGCCAGGGCGGCCCGGGCCGCGCGGCTCGACCGGCTGACCCACAGGTACGGCGTCTGGCGGCCGCCGAAGGACCGGAAGAAGCGCTCGACCGGCTGCAGCATCGAGCCCTCGAAGTCGAAGACGTCGCTCACCGCCCGCGCCCGCATGATCGCCTCCCACATGAGCAGGCTGCTCGCGCCGCTCGTCCGCAGCTCCGGGTCGCCGCCGCCCATCAGGTAGTAGGCGGCGCTGCGGTCCCACACGGCGTAGGACACGGCGTGGACGCGCCCGGCGTCGTCGGTGGCGAACAGCATCGCGCGCGCGTCGTGCGCCGCGCAGGCGGCGTCGAGGCGGGCGATCGTGGCGAACGCGTCGGGCACCTCGACGCCCTGGCGCGCGAACGTCTTGGCGTAGACGTCGTAGAAGCGGTCGAGCCCGAGGTCGTCGCGGACCTCGACCCGCTTGCGGGCCTTGCGGATCTCGCGGCGGATGTTGCCGGCGAGGCCGTCCCACAGGGCCTCCTCCGAGCCCAGGCCCTCGAGCCGGTACGTGTAGCGGACCTCGAGCCGGTAGCCCGCCCAGTGGAAGGGGAGCGCGTTGCGCATCGTGGGGGAGAACCCCTGGTGGAAGGCCTGCGCCTCGGGGAGCCCGGCCTCGAGCGCGGCGAGCAGCTCGTGCTCGTCCGAGAGCGCGGTGGACGGCTTGCTGCCCTCCTCGCGCTCGACCCACGGGCCGAGCGTCTGGGTGAGCGGCGGCTGGGTCAGCACGCGCATGCGGCGCGGGCCGCGCGCCACGTAGGGGAGACGCGCGACCGTCCGGCCGCCGCGCTCCACGCGGACCTCGTCCCACTGGCCGGGGGCCATCGCGTCGAGCCACCACGGCTGCTGGAAGATCGAGTTGGCGCCGGCGGCCGGCGGGGCGGGTGTGCGAGCCTGCCCGTCGTTCATGAGGCCGCCCGGATGATCGACGCGGAGCGGGGCAGGGGATGACGACGCTCGTCGTCGAGGCGCCGGCCGGCTACGAGGCCGAGCGCCGCTACGTGCTCGACGTCGTGCTCGCGGACTGGCTCGGCCTCGACTACCGCCTCGAGACGCGGCCGGGGCGCGAGGTGCGCCTGCGCCTCGACGGCGAGCCGCCAGGCCCCGCGGTGGCCGTCCCCGACGTGCTGTTCGCGACGCCCGAGCGCGACTGGCTCACCGCGGCGTCGCTTCCCGCCACGCCGCTGGCCGAGGGCGTGGCCGTCGCGCCGGCGGCGGGCGAGCGCCTGCCGGTGCTCTACGGCGAAGGCGCCCGCACGGGGGAGCGGCTGCTCGAGGCCGGGGAGGTGGGCCGTCGTCAGGTGCGGCTGCGCGTCGACGTGTTCGGCAGCGCGTTCTTCATGCTCACCCGCTACGAGGAGCTGGTCGTGCCCGACCGGGGCGCGCACGACCGCTTCCCGGCCGCGGCGTCGGTCGCCGCCCGCGAGGGCTTCCTCGAGATCCCGCTCGTCGACGCCTACGTGGAGCTGCTGTGGAGCGCCCTGGCGGCGGTGTGGCCGCGGCTGCGGCGCCGTCCGCGCGCCTTCGAGGTCGCGCTCACCCACGACGTCGACGACCCGCTGGCGCGGCTCGGCCGCGGGCCCGCGCTGATCGCGCGCCAGTTCGCGGGCGACCTGGCGCTGCGCAAGGACCCCCTGCTGGCCGTGCGCCGGGCGCGCTCGCTCGTCGCCGCGCGGCGCGGCGACCGGCGCCTCGACCCCCACAACACCTTCGACTTCATGATGGACGTCAGCGAGCGCAACGGGCTGCGCAGCGCGTTCTACTTCCTCGCCAGCCCCCGGGTCGACGCGGGCGAGGGCGCCTACTACGTCGTCGAGCATCCGTGGATCCGCCGGCTCATCGGCCACGTCCACCGGCGCGGCCACGAGGTCGGCCTGCACCCCGGCTTCGGGACCTACCGCGACGCGGGGCGCACCGCCGAGCAGTTCGCCCGGCTGCGCGCGGTCGCGGACGCCGAGGGCGTCGTCCAGGAGCGCTGGGGCGGCCGGCAGCACTTCCTCCAGTGGGCGAACCCGGTGACGTGGCGCAACTGGAGCGAGGCCGGCCTCGACTACGACTGCACGCTCGCCTACGCGGAGGCGGTGGGGTTCCGCACCGGGACCTGCCACCCGTACCGCGCCTTCGACCTCGAGCACCGCCGGGCGCTCGACCTGCAGGAGCGCCCGTTCCAGGTCATGGACGTCACGCTGTTCGCGCTACATGGGGCTCTCCCGGGAGCAGGCGCGCGCGAAGGTCTCCGACATCGCCCGCGAATGCCGGCGCTACCAGGGGTGCCTGGGCATCCTGTGGCACAACAACGAGGTGCTGCGTACGGCTCGGGAGCACCGGTTCTACGCCTCGATGGTCGACGGCCTCGGCTGATCAGCCGTCGCGCGCGTGCGCCGGCTCCGCCGCCGCCGACCCGTCGCCCCACGGCTCCAAGCCGACGTTCGCGATGTAGTCGAGGCAGCTCAGGCCGCCGGCGAACTCGCCGAACAGCTGGGGGTACTCGAAGGGCTGGAACTCGTGGTAGCGGAGCTCCACGCCGAGCGGCCCGAGCAGCGCCGGCTCGAGGTAGTCGCGCCCGCTCGGGCCCGACAGGTACACGTCGCCGCCGGCCGCCCGGGTGAGCTCGCCGAGCAGCTGCGTGGCGTGGGCGTCGGTGGGCGGGAGGTCGGAGGCCATGACGAGCGGGGTCGAGATGCCGAAGCGGGCCACCACCTCCCGGATGAGCGCCATGTTGAAGTCCACCAGCCGGCTCAGGCCGGGCGCCGAGTAGACCGGCTCGAGCACGCTCATCAGCTCGTCGCGGTGCGGCGCGCGCCCGAGGACGCCCTGCAGCGTGCGGCGGTGCGCGTCCCGCCAATCCGTCTCCTCGTCGATCATCACCTCGAGCGTCGGCTGCCCGTAGCGGCCCTTGGTGACGACCGGGACCGTGAGCCACTGCGGCCCGTTCGGCCCCTTGATGCGCACGCGGTTCTGCAGGCTGCGCTTCGTGTACGGCACGGTGTCGAGCACCACGAAGGCGTCCGCGTGGCGCATCTTGTCGAAGAACCCCAGCCAGGGCGCGAAGTTGGGCTGGTGCGCCGTGACGATCACAGGCGGATCCGGATCAGCTCGAACGCCTCGGCGAAGTTGGCCTTGATCTGCAGGCCGCGCACGCGCGCCATCGCCTCGATCGCCTCGTAGCGGAAGTACGGGCGCTTGATCTCCACCTGGCTGTCGTACTTCATCAGCGCCGCCCACTTGCGGCGGATGTGCTGCTCCTCGAGCACGACGAACGCCTCGGTCGAGAACGTGATGTGGTTCCACGGCAGCTCGTAGCCCATCACGGTGAGGTGGCGGAAGGCGCGCAGGCTCTCCTGGTAGACGACGCCGTGGTCCTGGTGGAGGTCGGCCCCCGAGGGCACGAGGACCACGTCGGGCTGGAGGTCGCGCGCGAGGCTCACCATCTCCTCGAGGACCTCCTGGCGGTGGTAGCCGAGCTCGCGGACCGGATAGTTGTAGATGAAGCGGTTCTCGCGCGGGACCTCGAGCTGGTCGAGCGCGAGGTGGCACTCGTCCTTGAGCCGGTAGGCCTTCGAGCCGGGGGGCAGCGACGTCTCGGCGGTGGAGAAGACCGCGGCGTGCATCGCCGCGCCCTCGTCGATCCAGCGTGCCATCGTGCCGCCGCAGCCGAGCTCCGCGTCGTCGGTGTGGGGCGCGAGCACGAGCACGCGGCTGGGCGTGAAGATCACGCGAGCCTCCCGTAGAGGTCCTCGAGCTTCGCGAGCTCGTGCTCCCAGTTGAAGCGGTGCAGGATGGCCTGCCGGCCGTTCTCGCCGAGCCGGCGCGCCTCCGCGGGATCGTCCGCCAGCGAGCGGATCGCCTCGGCGATGGCGGGGGGGTCGGACGGGTCGACGAGCACGCCGCAGTCGGCCTCGGTCATCAGCCGCACCCACAGCGGGAAGTTCGGAGGCGACCACGGGCACGCCGCAGGCCATGTACTCGAACATCTTCGTCGAGTAGGCCTCGAGGTAGTTGCTGATCCCGCGGTCCACGACGACGCCGCAGCGCGCGCTGCGGATCGTGGCCATCACCCCGTCGCGGTCGACCTGGCCGTGGAAGCTCACGCGCTTCCATCCCTCGCCCGCGCGGATCTCCGCCTCGAGCGCGTCCTGGTCGAAGCGGCCGGCGACGGTGCCCGCTGAGGCCCGGCGGCAGCAGCGCATAGGCCTCCATCATCTCGCGCAGGCCCTGCGCCTCCGTGAGCCCGCCCGTGTAGGCGAACGCGAACTCGCGCTCCTCGAAGGGCACGGTGTGCCCGTTGGTATGCGCCACCGTCGCCTCCGGGAAGTTCTGCACCACGATGGTCTTCCCGGCCGGGAAGTTGGCCGCGATGGTCGGGGTGGCGACCACCATCGCGTCGAGCACCCGGCCCGCGATGCGCTCCGCGAGCTTCGCCCCGTTGGCCAGGAACCACTTGGCCCAGGACGGGATCCAGAACTTGTTCATGATCTGCTTCGGGTACTCCTCGTGGACGTCGTAGACGACGCGCGCGCCGCCCAGCTTGAGGAGGAACCCGACCCACAGCAGCTCGGGGTCGTGCAGGTGGTAGATGCGGGCGCGCTCGCGCCGCGCACGCCGGAAGAGGTTCCAGCCGACCCGGGTCGCCCGGTCGAAGCGGTTGCGGGGCCGGTCGAGCGCGAGGATCCTCACGCCCGCCACCGTCTCGTCGCGGTCGTGGCACGCGATGAGCGCGATGTCGTACCCCGCCTGCGCGAGGCCCTTGCACTCCTTGTGCAGGATGCGCGTGTCCGAGACCGCGTGGACCGAGGTCAGGTGGCGAACCCGGTACTGCCCGACCGTCGCGGCCGGGATGTTCGGCGCAGCCGAACTCCCAAGGGAATCGCGCAGCGATTCCCCGCTCACTGCGGGCTCTCGCCGGCCGCTTCCGTCCGTGCGCACCACCCGCTGCGCTGTCTCGGGGTGGCGTCGTGCCAGGTCGAGCGGTCCATCGCGTCGCGAAGGCTACGGCCCGGCCGGTCCGGCGGCCCCGGTCAAGCGGTTAGTTGAGGCTCGGTCATCGCTCGCGCGCGAGCATCGCCGAGCGCAGCCGCAGGTAGTGCGGACCCGCGACCCGCTTGACCACGGCACGGGCCTGCCATGACGCCCGCTGAGCGAGCCACGGCGCCGTGTGGCCCGCCGCGGCCTGCGCGGCGCGCGCCGCGGGGGTGTCGTGGAGGATCGCGTAGCGGCCGAGCACGAGGCAGCCGTCCACCGTCGCCGAGCGCGCGGTGGGCGTGGAGGTGAAGAGCACCTCCACCCCGGCGGCGGCGGCCGCCTGGGCGACCGGCCGCGAGGCGTAGCCGCCGGGAACGCTCGCGACGGTCACGGGCGCACCGACGCGCTCGGCGATGGCCTCCGTGCTGCGGCGCCACTCGTCGTGCTGCTCCTGCGGCGTGCAGGCGGAGATGCGCGGGGGATGGGTGTGCGAGTGCGAGCCGATCACGTGGCCCATCGCGGCGATCTCGCGCACCTCGCCCCACTCGAGGAAGCCCGGCGTTCCGACGAGCGTGGGCACGACGAAGAAGTGCCCGCGCCAGCGACGCCGCGCGAGGTCCCGCGCGGCGTCCAGCGCGCCGGCGCCGCCGTCGTCGAAGGTGAGCATCCAGCGGTCACCCAGCCCGCCCGCGTTCGCGATCGAGGGCGGTGCGCCGCAGGCGGCCGCGAGCGCCTCGAGGTGCTCGCCGAACCGCGCGCGCGAGACCTTGTAGCGCCCCGGTCCGGGCCCGCGGAAGCCGGTCTCGTCCACGGCGCCTCGGCACACGTCGTGGTACATGAGGGACCGCGTCGCCATCGCGGCTAGCGCGCGCCGCGCACGAACCCGACCGCCATCCCCACCCCGTAGGCGACGTGGAACGCCGGGTAGGTCGCGAGCACGCGCGGCAGCAGCCGGATGGGCTCCCCGCGGCGGCGGAGCGCGGCGGCGCCGAACACCAGCGCGCCGGCCACGTAGACCCCGAGCTCGGCGCCGAGCAGCCAGCGGGCGCTCTCCGAGAACGGGGCGGCGACGGCGAGCAGCACGGTGGCGACGACGAAGGCCAGCGGCGTGAGGCTGCGCGGGCTCAGCACCTGGCGGTGCTTGCGCATCACCGGCACCTTCCAGCGGCCGTAGTCGTAGTACTGGCGCGAGACGCCGCGCAGGCTCCCGCGCGGCCGGTACAGCACCCGGATCGACGGGTCGAGCACGACGCGCCCGCCGGCCCGGCGGATGCGTACGTTGAGCTCGTCGTCCTGGTTGCGCACGAAGCGCTCGTCGAACAGGCCGACCCTGCTGAACACGTGCGGACGGAAGGCGCCGAACGTCAGCGTGTCGACCTCGGAGCGCTCGGGCCGCGAGGCCGCGCTCGTCCACCCGATGCCGCCGAACGGGCTGTCCATCGCGCACGCCACGGCGCGCTCGGTGCGCGTGATGCCGCTGGGCTCGAGCACCCCGCCGACGTTCCACGCCCCGGTCGCCAGCGCGGCCGTGGCGCAGTGGCGCAGGTAGTCCGACGGGTAGCGCGAGTGGCAGTCCATGCGCACGATCAGCTGGCCGCGGGCGGCCCCGATGCAGCGGTTGAGCCCCGTCGAGACGATCCGCTCGGGGTTCTCGAGCACGCGGAGCGAGACCCCGGCGGCCGCCGCGGCGCGCGCGAGCCGCTCCGGCGAGCCGTCCGTCGACCCGCCGTCGGCCACCAGCACCTCCACGTCGCCCTCGAAGTCCTGCGACTCGAGGTCGACCACGAACCCGTCGACGTTGTCCGCCTCGTTGCGCAGCGGGGCGATGACGGTGATGAGCTGGACGGCGGTCGCCGCCCGTGATGCGCTGCCGGCCTCGCTGGATTCGAACGTTCCTGTCATGCCGCGTCCTTGCGGTGGTGCGCCGATGCCGTGTGCGCGTTGGCTACCCGATGACCTTGCCCAGCATCGCGGCGAGCTGTGCCAGCTCGTCGGCGAAGGCCCCGAACTGGGAGGTGGGGAGGAGCTGGCGAGCGTCGCACAGCGCGGTCTCGGGAGCGTGATCGACCTCGACGATGATCCCGTCGGCGCCCGCCGCCACGGCCGCCCGCGCGAGGGCGGGGACCAGCTCCCGCCGGCCGGCGGCGTGCGACGGGTCGACCACCACGGGGAGGTGCGTCTCCTCCCGCAGTACGGGGATGATGCCGAGGTCGAGCGTGTAGCGCATCGAGCGGTCGAACGTGCGGATCCCGCGCTCGCACAGGATCACGCGCGGGTTGCCCTCGCTGAGGATGTACTCGGCGGCCATCAGCAGCTCGTCGATGGACGCCGAGGGACCCCGCTTGAGGAGCACCGGCTTGTCGCCCTGGCCGACCTCGGCGAGCAGGTTGTAGTTCTGCATGTTGCGCGCGCCGATCTGGATCACGTCGGCCGACGCCGAGACCGCCTCGGCGTGGCGGGGGTCCATCAGCTCGGTCACGATCGGCAGGCCGGTCTCCTCGCGCGCCTCCTCGAGGATCGCCAGCGCCGCCTCGCCGAGGCCGCGGAAGCTGTACGGGGAGGTGCGGGGCTTGAACGCGCCGCCGCGGAGCATGCTCGCGCCCGCGGCGTGCACCGCACGCGCGGTCGTCAGCGTCTGCTCGCGGGACTCCACCGTGCACGGCCCGGCGATCAGCGCGAAGTAGTCGCCGCCGACGCGACGCCCGCGCGCCTGGATGACGGTCGGGTCGGGTGACGTCTCGATCGAGACGCGCTTGTAGGGCTTCTTGATGGGCAGGACGCTCTGCACGCCCGCCAGGCCCTCGAGGCCGAGTGTGTTGAGGAGCTCGCCGTCGCCGGTGGCGCCGATGACGGTGGACTCGCGGCCGGGTGTGACCCGGCTCTCCGAGCCGGCGGCGGCAAGGCGCGCCAGCACGTTCTCCACCTCGTCGTCAGTCGCCTGACCACTCATGACGACAACCAGCTGGAGCTCTGCCGCGCTTGTCGTGCTCATGGCCTGTGAGCGTAAACCGCGACGCCCCTTCTGGCTATGAGGGGTCCACTGAACGTTCGGGTGGTGACCGCTTGCCGGTCGCTATAACGAGAGCTAGCCTCTCCGGGCCTGCTCGGAGCAAGGCCATGACAGCACCTGATCAAGGAGGGTCGGTAAGCGCGTGTTGATGGAGCTTCTGTATGCGCACGCGGATGCGCGGCCGGCCGATACCGCGCTCGTCTACCGCGACCAGCGGGTGAGCTTCGCGGAGCTCACGGAGCGGATCGAGCGGCTCGCCCAGGGGCTCGCCTCGCGGGGGATCGGCCCCGGCGACCCGGTGGCCCTCCTCCTGGGCAACGACCCGACGTTCATCACGAGCTACCTGGCGATCACCGGCCTCGGCGCGATCGCCGTGCCGCTCAACCCGGGCTTCAAGCAGCAGGAGCTCGAGTTCCACTTCCGCTCCTGCGGGATCCGCGGGGTCATCAGCGACGAGCGCAGCACGGGCGTGTGCGAGCGGATCGTCGGCGGGTGGGACGAGCCGGTCGAGGTGATCGCGACGAGCGCCGCCCACGGGCAGACGCTCACGCTCGACATGCTGATCGAGCAGAGCGAGCCCGCGCGCCTCGCGCCGCGCGCGCCCGAGGAGGTGCTCGTCTACCAGTTCTCGTCGGGCTCCACCGGGCGCCCGAAGCGCGTCGCTCGCACGCACCTGCAGTGCTGGTCGGAGGCGCAGAGCTACGACGCGATGGGCATCACCTCGGAGGACCGGATCTTCTGCGCGATCCCCCTCTTCCACACCTACGGGATGGGGTGCTGCATGTTCGCCGCGGTGCGCACCGGCGCGCCGCTCGTGATCCTCGAGGAGCCGAACCCGTTCCTGTTGCGGCGCCGGCGGGCGCTCGAGCTGCTCGAGTCCGAGCGCGTGACGATCTTCCCCGGCGTGCCGTTCAACTTCCGCCTGCTGGCAGAGGCCCCGAACGGCGGGGACCTGTCGGCGCTACGGCTCTGCTTCTCCGCCGGCACCGCGCTCCCGCGATCGAGCTTCGACGCGTTCGCGCAGAAGTTCGGCGTCCCCGTCCGCCAGCTCTACGGCTGCACCGAGGCCGGGACGCTGACCGCCAACGTCGACACCGACCCGGTCGCGACCTTCGAGTCCGTCGGTACGCCGGTCGGCGAGGTGCAGGTCCAGATCCTCGACGACGACGGCGTCGGAGTGGACGCCGGCGAGGTCGGCGAGGTCGCGGTGTCGAGCCCGGCGCTCACCAGCGGCTACTCGGACATGGAGGAGCTCAACAAGGTCGCGTTCAAGGACGGCTACTTCCGCACGGCGGACCTCGGGCGCCTCGACGAGGAGGGGCGCCTGTACATCACCGGGCGCAAGAAGCTGCTCATCGAGGTGGGGGGCTACAAGGTGGATCCGATCGAGGTCGAGGACGTGGTCATCGCGCACCCGAAGATCCGCGAGGCGGTCGTGGTCGGCGTGGCCGGCGAGATCCCCGGCGAGGAGGTCGTCAAGGCCGTCGTCGTGCTCTCCGAGGACTGCGAGGAGCGCGAGCTGCTGGACTTCTGCCAGGACCGCCTGGCGAACTTCAAGGTGCCGAGGATGGTGGAGTTCCGCGACGAGATCCCCCGCAGTCCGCTCGGCAAGGTCCTCCGCAAGTACCTGGTCTGACATGAAGACACTGCTGATCGACAACTACGACTCGTTCACCTACAACCTCTTCCAGCTGCTGGCGGAGGCCAACGGCGACGAGCCGCTCGTGGTGCGCAACGACGGCGCCACGTGGGCGGAGCTCGCCGAGTGGGACTACGACAACATCGTGCTCTCGCCCGGGCCCGGCCGGCCCGACGAGACGAAGGACTTCGGCGTCTGCGCCGACGCCATCACCTCGGCCGACGTACCGCTGCTCGGCGTGTGCCTCGGCCATCAGGGCATCGGCTTCCTGTCGGGCGGCGACGTCGTGCACGCGCCCGAGGTCATGCACGGACGGATCAGCGTCGTCCGCCACGAGGGCTCGCCGCTGTTCGCCGGCATCCCCAAGGAGTTCGAGGCGGTCCGCTACCACTCGCTCTGCGTCGCCCAGCCGCTGCCGGCCGACCTCGAGCCGCTGGCGTGGACCAGCGACGGCGTCGTCATGGGCGTCGCGCACCGCACGCACCCGCTCTACGGGGTGCAGTTCCACCCGGAGTCGATCTGCACCGCGTTCGGGCGGCGACTGCTCGTCAACTTCCGCGACCTGACCGCGAGCCACATCCGCGCCACGGGACGGCGCCGGTCGCGCGCGCCGGGGGCCGCGGGGCGGCCCGCGCCCACCAACGGCTCGCGCCACAGCGCGTCGCGACCCCGGCTCTCGCTCGAGGTCAAGCGGCTGGACCGCCTCTACGACTCCGAGCAGGCCTTCGTGCACCTGTTCGGCTCGGAGCCGCATGCCTTCTGGCTCGACTCGAGCAAGGTCGACGAGCGCGCCCGCTTCTCGTTCATGGGCGCCGCGGGCGGCCCGCTGGGCGCCGTCATCGACTACGACGTCGCCAACAAGGCGGTGCGCGTCCGGCGCGGCGAGGACGTCGAGTCCGTCCCGGGCACGATCTTCGAGTACCTCGACCGCGAGCTGCGCCGCCTGCACGTCCCCGCCGAGGACCTTCCGTTCGACCTCAACGGCGGCTTCGTGGGCTACTTCGGCTACGAGCTCAAGGCCGACTGCGAGGGCGACCAGGCCTTCCCGTCCACGCTGCCCGACGCCTCGTTCATCCTCGCCGACCGGCTGATCGCCTTCGACCACCTCGAGGGCTGCACCTACGTCGTGTGCGTCACCGACGAGGGCGGCCGGGCCGAGAACGAGCGCTGGATGGCGGAGACCAGCCGGCGGCTCTACGTGCTTCCTCCCGCAACTCCGATCCCGGCGACTCCAGGAGGAGACCGAGGTGGTGGAGTTCCGCCTCAGCCGCGACCGCGAGACCTACCTCGACGACATCCGCCGCTGCAAGGACTACCTCCGCGACGGCGACACCTACGAGGTCTGCCTGACCAACAAGATCTGGGCCGAGGTCTCGCCCGACCCGCTCCCGCTGTACCGCAACCTGCGCCAGGTCAACCCGGCGCCGTTCTCGGCCTTCCTGCGCTTCGGCGCGGCCTCGGTCCTGAGCTCGTCGCCGGAGCGCTTCCTGTCCATCGGCCGCGACCGGTGGGCGGAGGCCAAGCCGATCAAGGGCACGACCCGCCGGGGCCGCACGCCGGAGGAGGACTTCGAGCTCTGCAGAGGAGCTGCGGCTGAGCGAGAAGAACCGCGCCGAGAACCTGATGATCACCGACCTGCTGCGCAACGACCTCGGCGTCGTCTGCGAGATCGGCACGGTCCACGTGCCGCACCTGATGGAGATCGAGACCTACGAGACGGTCCACCAGCTCGTGTCCACGATCCGCGGCCGCCTGCGCGACGACGTCGGCCCGGCGGAGGGCATCCGCGCCTGCTTCCCGGGCGGCTCGATGACCGGCGCGCCCAAGAAGCGCACGATGGAGATCATCGACGAGCTCGAGCACGAGCCGCGCGGCGTCTACGCGGGCGCGATCGGCTACCTCGGGCTGTGTGGCGGCTGCGACCTGAACATCGTGATCCGCACGATCGTGATGGACGGCCAGTCGACGACGATCGGCGCGGGTGGCGCGATCACCATGCAGTCCGACGAGCAGGACGAGTACGAGGAGATGCTCCTCAAGGCGCAGGCGCTGATCCGCGCGATCGACCCCCGGGCCGATCCCCGCGGCGGCTTCGACGCGCCGCGACCTGCCGCCGTCGGCTCCGACGGGGCGCCGTCGTGACCGCGTCAGGCACGGGCGAGCTGGTCGGCGACCTCCTGGACCGCGCCTCCGAGGCGCACGGCGAGCGGCCCGCGCTCGTCCACGGCGACGAGCGGCTGACGTACGCCGCGCTGCGCGAGCGCGTCGACGGGGTGGCCGGCGCGCTCGCCGCGCGCGGGCTCGGCCCGGGCGACCCGATCGCGATCGTGCTCCCCAACGTGCCCGCGTTCGCGGTCGCGTTCTTCGCGGTGGCGCGGCTCGGCGGCATCGTGGTGCCGCTGAACACGCAGTTCAAGGAGGCCGAGCTGGACTTCGCGTTCCGCGACTCCGGGGTCCGCGCGGTGATCACGGACGCGCGCCGCGAGGCGGCGTGCGGCTCGGTCGTGGCCGGGTGGGACGCGTCGGTCCAGCTGTTCACCGCCGACGCGCTCGCGGCGCTGGCGAATGGGAGCCCGCGCGGGGAGATCTCTGCGCAGGACCGCCGCGGCGACGACGACATGGTCTTCCAGTACTCGTCGGGGTCGACCGGGCGGCCGAAGCGCGTGCCCCGCACGCACCGGCAGCTGCGCGCGGAGGCGGACAGCATCGTCGCCACCGAGGCGCTGACGCCGGACGAGGTGATCTTCGCCACCATCCCGCTCCACCACACCTACGGGATGGGGTGCTGCCTGCTCGCCGCCGTGCGCAGCGGCGCGGCGCTCGTGCTGTTCGAGGACCCGCACCCGTTCGTGCTCACGCGCGAGCACGCGCTCTCGATCATCGAGCGCGAGCGGGTGACCGTCTTCCCGGCCGTGCCGTTCACCTTCCGGCTGCTGGCCGAGGCGCCCGGGACGGCGGAGGTCGGCTCCGTGCGCCTGTGGTTCTCCGCCGCCAACGCGCTGCCGCGCTCGACCTTCGACGCCTTCGGCACGCGCTTCGGCGCCGCGGTCCGCCAGCTGTACGGCTGCACCGAGGCCGGCGCCGTCACGATCAACGTCGACGAGGACCCGTGGGGGACGGCGGCGTCGGTCGGCCGCCCGATGCGCGACGTCGAGGTCGTGGTGCTCGGCCCCGAGGGCGAGACGCTCGAGCCCGGCCGCATCGGCGAGATCGCCATCCGCAGCCCGGCCATGACGCGCGGCTACGCCGGCATGGAGGCGCTGAACCGCCAGGCCTTCAGCGGCGGCTTCTTCCTCTCCGGCGACCGGGGGCGCCTCGACGAGGAGGGGCGGCTGTTCATCACCGGGCGCACCAAGCTGCTCATCGACGTCAAGGGCGACAAGGTCGATCCGATCGAGGTCGAGGACGTGCTCGCCGTCCACCCCAAGGTGCGCGAGGTCGTCGTCGTCGGCGTCCGCAGCGGGGTGGAGGGCGAGGAGCTGGTCAAGGCGGTCGTGGTGCCCGAGGGGCCGTGCCAGGAGCGCGAGCTCGTCCGCTACTGCCGCGAGCGACTGGCCGACTACAAGGTGCCGCAGACGGTCGAGTTCCTGGACGAGATCCGGAAGAGCCCGGCCGGCAAGGTGCTCCGCAAATACCTCGTCGAGTGACCAAGGACGGTGGAGAGTTGAACACGACAGCCGAGGAAGTCAGGGGGTTCGTGCTCACCGAGCTGGCCCCGCGCCGCCGGGTGACCACGCTCGAGCCCGACGACGACCTGCTGAGCAAGGGCCTCATCGACTCGCTCGGCGTGACCGAGCTGATCTCGTTCCTCGAGGAGCGCTTCCAGATCCATGTCGGCTCCGAGGACCTGGTTCCCGAGAACTTCCGCACCATCGCGAGCATCGAAGAGTTCGTCGAGCGCAAGCGCTGAGATGGCCGACACCCTGGCACGCGCGCGTGCCGCGGTCAGCGTCCCCGCGCTCCGCCGCCCGGCGGCCGGGGAGCCGCTGAGCGCGTTCACGGTCGACGTCGAGGACTGGTACCAGTCGTGCGTCGACTACGACGCGCCGATCACCGAGCGGGTCGTGCGCAACACCGACCGCATCCTCGAGCTGCTCGACGCGCGCGGCGTGAAGGGGACGTTCTTCGTGCAGGGCCGGGTGGCCGAGACGTTCCCGGCGATGGTCCGCGGGCTCGTCGAGCAGGGGCACGAGGTCCAGTCGCACGGCTACAGCCACCGCCCGCTGTACGCGATGAACCGGGCCGAGCTGCACGACGAGCTCGAGCGGTCGCGCAAGACGGTCGAGGACGCGGCCGGCACGCGCGTGACCGCGTTCCGCGCGCAGGACTTCTCGATCCTCGCCGGCAACCTGTGGGCGCTCGACACGCTCGCCGAGGTCGGCTTCGAGATCGACTCCTCGATCTTCCCGATGAAGTCGGCGCGCTACGGCATCGCCGGCTGGGAGGTCGCGCCGCACCACATCGAGACGCCGAGCGGCGCGCGGATCCTCGAGGTGCCGGTGGCGATCCTCACGCTGCGCGCGTGGCGCCTGCCGGTCGCCGGCGGCGGCTACTTCCGGGTGCTGCCCGCCCCGCTGCTCGAGCGGGCGCTGCGGGCGATCACCGCGCACGCCCCCGCCGTCGTCTACTGCCACCCGTACGAGTTCAGCTCCGGCGAGCTCGGCGAGTACCGCGGGGCGGTCGACCCCAAGCTGCTCCTCGCCCAGGGCATCGGCCGCCGCTCGGTCACCGGGCGGATCTCCGCGCTGGTCGAGCGGCTGCCGTTCGGCCGCTTCGACCGGGTGCTGAGCGCCTGGGGTGTCACGTGAGGGTCGTCTACCTCACCACCAACGATCCGCTCTACCTGCCCGCCTTCTTCGCGCGCGTGCTCGACTCGAACGGGGTCGCCACGGAGGCCGTCTACGTCGCCCCGCCCCTCTACAAGGGGCAGAGCTCCGCGGCGGCGGCGCGGCGCTACCTGCGCACGTTCGGGTGGCGCGACACGGTCGCGCTCGCGCGCCGCACGGCGGGCGCGGCCGTGCGGCGGCGCTCGATCGCCGAGGTGTGCCGCGCGCGCGGCGTCGACTGCCGGCCCGTGCCCGACGTCAACGACCCCGGCTTCCTCGAGGCGCTGCGGGCGCTCGACCCCGACGTGGTCGTGTCGGTGAGCTGCCCGCAGGTGTTCGAGCGCGGCCTGATCGACCTCCCGCGCCAGGGCTGCCTCAACGTCCACGGGGCGCTGCTGCCGGCCTACCGCGGCGTGATGCCGAGCTTCTGGATGCTCGCCAACGGCGAGACGCGCGCCGGCGTGTCGGTGTTCTTCGTCGACGAGCGCGTCGACGGCGGCGACCTCTGCGGCCAGCGCGCGTTCGACATCGCGCCCGAGGAGACGCTCGACCACTTCCTGCGGCGCTCGAAGGCGATCGCCGCCGACCTCGTGGCAGACGTGCTCGCGTCGATCGAGAGCGGCACGGTCACCCGGACCGCGTTGAACCTCGCGGACGGCTCGTACTACTCGTGGCCGACCCCGGAGGCCGTCGAGCGCTTCCGCGCCCGCGGCCGCCGGCTCTGGTAGCGACCGCCTAGCCGCCGGCCCCCGCGGGGGCGAGCACCGTGTCGCGCGAGACGCCGAGCCGCCGCTCCCGCTTGATCGTGTGGGCGACGGTCCAGCCGCCGAGCACGTAGGTCCAGCGCGCGGCGGTGTTGGCGGTGTCGACGAAGCCCCACATCCGCTCGTAGCCGGCGCGGGCGAGCTCGGCCTCGACGGCGAGCAGCAGCTGGGACGAGACGCCGCCGCCGCGGACCTGCTGGGCGAGGCGGTAGCCGAAGCCGTACACGTCCCCGTCGCCAAGCTCGATGTGGTAGGTCGCGAGGTCGGGATGCCCCTGGTCGTGGTGGCGGTCGATCCACCAGAAGTGCCCGACGATCGTGTCGCCCTGGCGGATCAGGAACCCCGCGTAGCCGGCCTCGAGGCAGTCGAGCGCATAGCGGCTCCGGCGGGCGTTGCACGGCTCGGACTCGAGGCTCAGGCCGCGCAGCTCGGGCGCGTGCCGGCGGGCGACCCGCTCGAGGCGGAACTCGCCCGTCCCCTCGGGCGCCGCGTCCGCGCGCATCTCCTTGACGAGGATGTCGTCGGTCTCCTCCGAGCGCACGAACTCGCGTGCGCGCGTGCGCGCGTCGCCGGCGAGCTGCCCGAGGGTGGGGCCGAGGCCCCGCCGGCGGACGATGCACACCAGGTCGGCGAGCAGCGCGCGCAGCGAGGCGAGCCGGCGCGTCGCGGTGTCAAGCACTCCTGCCTCCCAGCACGTCGGACTACGGACTCACGTCGTAGAAGCCTGCCATCCCGCCGTCCTGATGGGAGAACACGTGGCAGTGGTACAGCCAGCGGCCGGGGTTGTCCTCGACGAAGCGCGCGGTGATCGTCTCGTTGGGGCCCACGCTCGGGGTGTCGACGAACGCGCCGCTCGCGTCCTTCCAGCGGTGCCCGTGGACGTGGAAGTCGTGGAAGTTGTTGTCCATGCCCATCACGTGCATCGCGACGTCCTGGCCGACGCGGGCGGTCATGGTCGGCGTGTTGCCGGCGGCGCTGCGGCCGTTGATCGCCTGGAACGTCCGGTCGATCCCGGTGACGGGCGGGATCAGCTGGTGCAGGAACAGCGTGAACTCGCGGTCCGGAGGCTTGTCGCCGGGGCCGCGGATGACGATCGCCCCGAACAGCCCGCGGAACGTGTTGAGCGTGTGGTTGGGGCCGTGGTCGTGGTAGGGCCAGACGCCGACGGAGTCGGGCGTCGCCTCCCACAGGTACGTGTAGGTCTCGCCCGGCTCGATGAAGCCGCCGGGGCGGGTCTGGTCGCCGAGATACACCCCGTCGTGGTCGGGGGTGTAGCGCACCCCGTGGGGGTGCATGGTGACCGCCTGCCGGAGCTTGCGCTCGGCGTTGCGGAAGTGCACGACGAGCAGGTCGCCGACCGCCGCGTACAGCGTCGGGCCCGGGATCGACGGCTCGGCCAGCGGCTGCGCAAACCCGGGGGTCATCGGCTGGTAGGCGAACGCGCGGAAGTTCGTCTTGCCGCTGATGCGGCGGTCGTGCCACGCGTCGCGGCCCGTCGGGGCGATGTCCCAGATCACGCTGTGCGCCTGGATCCAGTACTCGCGCCGCGTCCCGCCGGGGGCGGGCTGGGGCGCGGGGAAGGTGGCCTGGGCGAGCGCGCCCGGCCGGCGCACGCGGGCGGCGGCGGCATCGGCCCGCGGTGCGGCGTCGCGGCCGTCGAGCGAGACCTCCTCGCCGCCGATCGTGCACAGCAGGGCGGCACCGGCGCCGATGCCGAAGAACGAGCGGCGGGTGTGGGAGGGGGGCTCGGGCATGACCGGGGCGGCCCGGTCTCCGGGCCGGCGACGGGCGGCAACGTACCAGCGGCCGGAGGGCGCGTCACACGGCGGATGCCCGACCTTCGTCGAGGTCGCGGCGGCGCGCCTGGTGCGCCGGTGACGGCTGCGCTACCGTCCGGGCGGAGGAGCCCGTGGCCAGGTCCCGATCCAGCGAGCAGATCACGGTCGAGTGCCCGGGCTGCGGGCGCTGCTACAGCGCTTGGCCGTACGGCGCGGCCGACGTCGACTTCGACCCGGCGATCGGCGACCCCGGCTACCTGCGCGGCGCGTGCACGACGGTGTGCCCCCACTGCGGGTACGCCGACTGCCTCGGCGGCGGCGCGACCGCCGAGCGCGAGCTCTGGCACGGCTGAGCGCCGCGTTCGCGGCGGCTCCGATTGGACCCCGCGGCGTTCTGGGTAGCGCCCATGTGCGGGCGGTCATCCGGATCGCCCCGCAACGAAAGGAGCCAGTTCCATGGTGTGGGTACTGGTGGTGATCGTCGTCGCGCTGATCGCCGTGGTCGCGATCCTGATGCTGCGGCAACGGCGCTCGAGCCAGCTCCGAGAGGGCTTCGGGCCGGAGTACGACCGCGTCGTCGAGGAGCGGGGGGACCGGCGCGCCGCCGAGTCCGAGCTCGACGACCGACGCAAGCGGCGGGAGCAGTTCGAGATCAGGCCGCTCGACGAAGGCGCGCGCGAGCGCTACGCCGAGCGGTGGAGGGCCACCCAGCGGCAGTTCGTCGACGAGCCTTCGGGCGCGGTGCAGGAGGCCGACACGCTGGTCGCCTCCGTGATGCGGGAGCGCGGCTACCCGCTGGACGACTTCGAGCAGCGAGCGGCCGATGTGTCGGTCGATCACCCGGACGTCGTGGAGAACTACCGCGCGGCGCACGGGATCTCGACGGCGGATGCGGAGGGCCGCGCCGGCACGGAGGACCTGCGCCAGGCGATGGTCCACTACCGCGCGCTGTTCGACGACCTGCTGGGCCCGGACCGCCACGCGGCCGGGAACGGCGATACGAGGGACGAGATGAGGGAGGTCAGGTAATGGAGCGCCAGGACGAGCGGCTCACGACACGCGATCTGGCGGGGACGGCCGAGGCGCGGCCAGAGACGGCCGAGGTCCGGCCGGCCGACGAGGTCCCGCCGGACGAGCGCCTGGCAGGCGCCGGCGAGGGCCGCGCGACCGCCACGGCGACGCCGGAGACCGGCGAGGCCGTGCACACGCACGAGGAGCCGCCGGCGGGCGGGGCCGCCCGATCGCCGGCCGACGACGACATCGAGCTGCTGCCGGCCGGTGACCGCGACGACCTCGGCCGCCAGTGGGAGGACATCCAGACCGGCTTCGTGGACGAGCCGCGCCAGACCGTCGAACGGGCCGACGCGCTCGTCGCGACGGTGATGCAGCAGCTCGCCGACGGCTTCGCGAGCGAGCGCGACCGCCTCGAGCAGCAGTGGGACCGCGGCGAGGACATCTCGACCGAGGACCTGCGCATCGCGCTGCAGCGCTACCGCTCCTTCTTCAGGCGCCTGCTCTCGGCCTGAGCCGGGGGCACCAGGGGCGCGGCCGCCGGGCGGGCGGCCGCGCCCGCATGCGCCGCTGGCATACTCCGCCCCTCGCCGGCGACGGGGGGAGACGACGATGGGCAGGCGGCTGACGCGACGGCGGTTCCTGCGGGCCGGCGGGCTCGCGCTGGCGGCGGGCTACGCGCTCGGAGCGCGCTTCAGCGTCCCGCGGGCAGTGGCCGCCGCCTCGCCGGCGACCTACGCGGTGCCCGGCCTGTCCGCGCCGGGCGAGATCCTCGTCGACCGCTGGGGCATCCCGCACCTCTACGCCGCGAGCCGGCCGGACGTCTTCTTCCTCCAGGGCTTCAACGCCGCGCGCGACCGGCTGTGGCAGATCGACCTGTGGCGCCGGCGCGGGCTCGGCCGCCTGTCGGCGGCGTTCGGGCCGTCCTACCTCGAGCAGGACCGGGCGGCGCGCCTGTTCCTCTACCGCGGCGACCTCGCGACCGAGTGGCGCGCGTACGGCGAGGACGCCGAGGCGATCGCGACCGCGTTCACGTCCGGCGTCAACGCCTGCATCGACCTCGTCGAGCGCGGCGAGCTCCCGCTGCCGGTGGAGTTCGAGGCGCTCGGCTACGCGCCGGAGCGCTGGGCGCCCGAGGACGTCGTGCGCATCCGCAGCCACGGCCTGGTCGACAACGTGGCGAGCGAGGTCGCGCGCGCCCTCGTGCTCCGCGACTTCGGGCCCGAGGCGGAGGCGCTGCGCCGGCGCCTCGAGCCGCCGTGGGAGTTTCAGGTGCCCGACGGGCTCGATCTCGGCGTCATCCCCGACGGCGTCCTCGACGTCTACGACCTCGCCACCCAGGCCGTCGAGTTCTCCGCGGAGGCGCACGCGGCGCGGCAGGCGGGCGCCGCCGCGGCGACCGCCCGCGCCCGGCGGCTGGGCGCGATCGGGTCGAACAACTGGGCGATCTCGCCGGAGCGCACGGTCACCGGGCGGCCGATCCTGGCCAACGACCCGCACCGCACGCAGGGCGTCCCGTCGCTGCGCTACCTCGCCCACCTCGTGGCGCCGGGGCTGGACGTCATCGGCGCCGGCGAGCCCGCGCTGCCGGGCATCTCCATCGGCCACAACGGGAGCGTCGCGTTCGGCCTGACGATCTTCGCGATCGACCAGGAGGACCTCTACGTCTACGAGACGCGGCCGGGCAGCCCGCAGGAGTACCGCTACGGCGACGGCTGGGAGGCGATGCGGGTCGTGCAGGAGGCGGTGCCGGTGCACGGCGCGCCGGACGAGACCGTGACGCTGCGCTTCACGCGCCACGGGCCGGTCGTCGCCGAGGACGCGGAGAAACGCTCGGCGTTCGCGCTGCGCTCCGTGTGGTTCGAGCCCGGCACGTCGGCGTACTTCGCGTCGATCGCCTACATGGGCGCGGGCACCTGGGACGAGTTCGTGTCCGGCCTGCGCCGCTGGGGCGCGCCCGGCGAGAACCAGGTCTACGCCGACCGGTCGGGCCACATCGGCTGGAAGCCGTGCGGCCTGACCCCGGTGCGGCCCAACTGGGACGGGCTGCTGCCCGTGCCCGGCGACGGCCGCTACGAGTGGGACGGCTTCCTGGACCCGGACAAGCTGCCGGTCGAGTTCGACCCGCAGCGCGGCTGGATCGCGACCGCGAACGCCGAGAACCTGCCCGACGACTATCCCTACCGGGAGCGCAAGATCGGCTTCGAGTGGGCGACGCCTTTCCGTCTGCAGCGCATCGTCTCCGTGCTGAAGCGCAAGCGCCGGAGCTCACTGGGGCACTCGCGGCGCTTGCAGGTCGACCACCGCTCGATCCCCGCCACCCGCGTCGTCCCGCTGCTCGCCGGGCTCGAGCCGCAGGACCCGCGGCTCGCCCGCGCCATCGCGCTCCTCGGCGACTGGGACTTCGACCTCGCGCCCGATTCCGCGGCGGCCGCGCTGTTCGAGGTCTGGAACTCGGTCGAGCTGCCGAAGGCGGTGCTGCTGGCCGCGCTCGGCTCGCAGGACGCGGTCGACGCCGTGTGGCCGGGTGATCCCGTCGTGCTCGGAGACCTGCTCGAGCGCCCGGACGAGCGGCTCGGCGCGCAACCGCGCGAGACCCGCGACCGCGTCCTGGCCGAGAGCCTCCAGCGCGCCGCGGCGCGCACGGAGGAGCTGCTCGGGGCCGACTGGTCGCGCTGGGCGTGGGGCCGTCTGCACGTCGCGCAGTTCGAGCACCCGATCTCGCCCCTCGTGGGCCCGGAGCTCGGGCGCCGGCTGAACGTCGGCCCGGTGCCGGTCGGCGGCGGCGGCGAGACGGTGGGCGACACCGGCTACAGCTCGGGCCCGCCGCCCGACGACGCCGAGGGGCTCCGCAAGTGGTTCCGCGTCGCCTCCGGGGCGTCGTTCCGGCAGCTGATCGACGTCGGCGCGTGGGACCGCTCGGAGACGATCAACAACCCCGGGCAGTCCGGCGACCCGGACAGTCCGCACTACCGCGACCTGCTCGAGCTGTGGGCGGCGGGGCGCACCGTGCCGTTGCTGTACTCCCGCCGGCGGATCGAGCGCGCGGCGGAGCGGCGGATCGTCCTGCAGCCGGCGCCCTAGATCAGGCGCAGCGCGCGGGCGCGCACGACGGCCGCCCGGCGGCTCGTGACGTCGAGCTTGCGGTAGATGCCCTTGACGTGGGTCTTGACCGTGTTGACGGAGACGAACAGCTCGCCCGCGATCTCGGGATAGGACAGCAGCGTCGGCAGCAGGCGGAGCACCGCGCGCTCGCGCTCGGAGAGCGGCTCGAGCACGCCCGGCGTCGCGCCGCCGTCCTGCCGCTCGAGCGCCTCGAGCAGCTCGGCCACGAACGGGCCGTAGGCGGTCGGGCGCTCGACCTGGCGCTCCAGCAGGCGGCGGACGGGGAGGCCGGCGACGAACGGCCGCCGGTAGCCCTCGCCGGCCGCCAGCGCGAGCGCGTGCTCGAGCGACCGCCCCGCGTCGTCGAGCCGGCCGAGCCCCTGCCGCGCCAGCGCGTCGAGCAGCCACGCGTGCAGCCGAACCACGGCGGGCGCCTCCCGGTCGGCGTCGGCGAGCCCGTCGACGCGCCGCAGGGCCGCGAGCGGGTCGCCGCGCACGAGCCACGCCGCGGCCTCGGCGAGCGGGCCGGCGTCGCCGTCGGGCAGCCACGGGGCGGGCCCGAGCGCATCGAGCCAGCGCGCCGCCACCGGACCGGACCCCGGCAGCGCGTCGCGCACCGCCCGCAGCAGCCCGCGCGCCTGCACGAGGTCGCCACGCGCCGCGGCCAGGTGGGCGCGCAGCGCGCGGATCGCCGTCGTCGCGCCCGCCTCGCGCGACGCGTAGGCCGCGGCCGCGGCGGCGTCCGCGCGGCGCTCGGCGTCGTCCAGCTCGTCGCGATGCCAGTGGGTGGCGGCGAGCGCCGCGTAGGCCCAGGCCGCCGCCGCCGTGCGCTGCCATCCGCAGGTCTCGGCCAGCACGATCGCCGCGCGCGCGGCGCCCGCGCCGCGGGTCAGCCGGCCCGCCGCGACCTCGAGCGCCGCCATGCGGCCCAGGCAGCCGAGCCGGAGGCCCTCGCGGCCGCGCTCCACCGCGATCGCCGCCGCGGCCTCGAGCGCCTCCGCCGCCGCCTCGGGCGGCCCGCCGGCGAACTCGGCGACCCCGAGATGGAACAGCGCGAGCGCGCGCAGCGCGTCGCCCTCTGGCGCGGGCGGGCCCGGCCCCTCGAGCAGCGCCGCCGCGGCACCGCGGGCGCCCGGCAGGTCCGCGGCCGCGCGCGCCCGCAGCAGCACCGCGAGTCGGCCGACCTCGTCGTCGCGGTCGCCGATGCCCACCAGCCGGACCTCGGCGCCGGGGGCGTCGCCCAGGAGCAGTGACGCCGAGGCCGCCGCCACCGCCAGCGCGGCATCCGCGCCGGGACGGTCGGCCGCCGCGATGACCGCCTCGGGGGCCGGGCCGCCGAGGACGAGCTCGAGCCAGTGGTCGGCCAGCAGCCCGGGGGCCCCGCCCGCGGACCCCGCCGCGATCGCGTGCGGCACCGCCTCGCGCCCGCCGCCGTGCGCGGCGAGCCAGCCCGCGGCACGCGCGTGCAGCTCCGGCTCGACCCCGGGGTGCTCCAGCCGCAGGCGCGCCCGCAGGAGCTCCGCGAACAGGCCGTGGTAGCGGAACCAGCACTCGTGGCGGTCGAGCGCGGAGACGAACATCCCCGCGCGTTCGAGCTCCTGCAGTACGCGGGCGCCGTCGTCGCCGCCGGTCAGCGCGTCCGCGAGCCCGCCGCACAGCCGCTCGGCCACGCTCGTGCGCAGGAGGAACTCGCGCCGCGCCGGCGGCTGCAGGGCGAGGACCTCGTCGGTCAGGTAGTCGGCCACCGCGCGGTCGTCGCCGGCGAACTCGGCGACGAAGGCGTCCGGGTCATCCTCGCCCGCCAGGGACAGCCCGGCCAGCCGCAGCCCCGCCGCCCAGCCCTCGGTCCGCTGCACGAGGCGCTCGAGCTGGTCCGCGCGCAGGGAGAGCCCGAGGCCGGAGAACATCGCCGCGCCCTCCTCCGGGGTGAACGCGAGGTCGGCGGCGCGCACCTCGCCGAGGCGACCGGCGAGGCGCAGCCGGGCGAGCGGGAGGTCCGGGTCGGAGCGGGTGGCACCGACGACGTGGAGCCCGTCGCCGAGGCCGAGCAGCTCGCCCAGCGCCGCGATCGAAGCGCCGCGGATGCACTGGAGGTCGTCCAGCACGATGATCGGGCGTCCGGGCGCGGCGGCCAGCGCGTCGGCAAGCCGCAGGGAGAACGCGTCGTCGAGCGCGTCGCCCGGCGGCTCGAGGCCCTCGAGCGCCGTCCCGGCGCGGCGCAGAGCGGCGAGCACGTCGGCCCAGAAGCGCGCCGGGTCGGCATGGCGGGGCGCCAGCGTCAGCCACGCGGCGCCGCGGTCCGCCGCCCAGCCCGCCAGCAGCACGGTCTTGCCCCAGCCCGCCGGGGCGGCGACGAGGGTCAGCGCGCGTTCGGGCCCGGCGTCGAGTCGCGCGTGCAGGCGCGGGCGCGCGATGGTGGCCGGGGGGAGCCGGGGTAGGAAGGAGCGGGATGCGAGCGCACCGGTCACGTGGAGGAGACCGTCTCACCGGTGCTGCCGTGGCAGCGACCGCGTCCACAAGTGTCTCGCCGGCGGCGCGCGCCCGCCGCCGCGTTCGTGCGCGCCTCTCCGTCTCCGCTCGTGCCTGCACCATGGGCGGGCGCGCTACGGGTCGTCCGGCGACAGCCGGCGCACCTCGATCAGCTCGAGCCCGAGCGCCTGGACGCGCTCGAGCAGCCCGTGGAGCCCGGCCTGGTCGGTCGGTCCCCGGAGCACGGTCTCCGCCGGCGCGACGTCGGCGTCCATGCCCTCGAACGAGGCGAGGGTCGCGTCGCTGAGGCGGCCTCGCACCCGGATCACATAGGTGGGCGCCGTTACCGGCACGGGCGGATCGTCCGCGCGGCCGGGGTGAGGCTTGGTCACCCCGGCGGGGTGATTGGCCGGGGCGGCGCCGGTCACAGCCCGGAGATCCCGTCGCCGATCAGCTTCGCCCCGATGAGCAGGCCGAGCACGGCCAAGGATCGCGGTGGCGCTCCATCCACGTGTTGAGGTCGTCCAGCACGTGGACCGCGCGGCGGGCACCGCCGAGAGGGCGACGCCGAGGCCCAGCGACAGGATCTGGCCGATCGCCTCGCCCATCCGCGGGCAAGCTCCGCGGACCCGGGGTGAGCACCCTTCGCCCGAAGCGGGTGATCCGCCGGCGGGTTCACTCGCCGTCGTCGCCGGCGACCGCCCGCACCGCCTCCTCGACGGTGGGGTGGACATGGGTGACGCCCGGGTCGCCGCCGGTGCGGCGCAGCACGTCGCGCACCTGGCCGACGTCCCGCGCCAGCAGCAGGCGGACGCCGTCCCGGCGCAGGTCGTCGTGCAGCTCCGCGAGCATGTGCGCCGCGGTCACGTCGATGAACGGCGAGGTCTCGCCGTCGAGCACGATCGCGCGGATGCCGGGTGCGGCCGCCTCTCGGACCTGCGCCCGCACCGTGTCAGCGTTGGCGAAGAACAGCCCGCTCTCCACCCGGAGCACCTTGATGCCGTCGACCTCGACGTTCTCCGGGTGGCCGTCGATGTCGGCGAACTGGCCGTCGCTGCCGGGGACGCGCCCGAGGACGGCGATCCGGGGCCGCGAGGCGCGATAGAGGAGGAGCAGCAGCGACACCGCGATCCCGACGAACAGGCCCGGCAGCGTGTCGAGCACGAGCACGCCGAGCATCGCCGCCAACGCCGCGATGAAGTCCGGCCGCGCGGCGACGCCGTACGCGCGGCCGAGTCGGCGGCTATACACCTGATAGAGCGCCACGAGGCCGGCGACGTCGATGAGCTCGATCAGCGCGGCGATCACGATGGCTGCAAGGGTGGCCTCGGGCAGGGACTCGAACAGGCCGGTCAGGAGCAGGAGCGTGACGATCGTCAGCAGCGCGACCACGAGCCCCGAGAGCTGGGTGCGGGCGCCCGCCGAGGCGTTGACCGCCGTCTTCGAGAGGCTCCCGGCGACGACCATGCCACTGGTGAGACCGGCGGCGAGATTGGCGCCCCCAAGCCCGAGCAGCTCGCGGTTGGCGTCGATCTTGTAGTGCTCCCGCGACGCGTAGGTCTTGGCGGCGCCGAGGCTCCCCGCGAAGCCGACCAGCATGACGCCGATCGCTCCGGCCGCGAGCGCGCCGTAGTCCGATGCGCTCGCGTCCGGGAGGCCGATCGAGGGCAGGCCGCTGTCGATGTCGCCGACGAGCTTCAGCCCATGGGCGCCGAGGTCGAACACCGCGACCAGCACAAGGCCGAGCACGACCGCGGCGAGCGCGCCCGGGACCACTGGGGCGAGGCGCCCGAGCGCGAGCACGAGCGCGAGCGAGCCGGCGCCCACCGCGAGGGTGAGGAGATCGGTCGAGCCGATCTCGCCGAGAAAGCCCCAGAGCTTCTCGAAGAAGTCGCCTCCGACCGCCGGCACGCCGAAGAGCTTCGGGAGCTGACCGGCGATGATGGTCAGCGAGAGCCCGGTGATGAAGCCCTTGAGCACGGGCTCGGAGATGAACGCCGCGAGGAACCCCAGCCGCAGGAGCCCGGCGACCGTCGTCGCCACGCCCACGCACAGCGCAAGGGCGACGGTCAGCGGGACGAAGGCCTCCGAGCTGCCACCGGCCACGTCGCCCACCGTCGCGGCCGACAGCGCGGCGGCCGCCGCCATCGGGGCCGCCACGAGGTGCCTGGAGCTGCCGAGCGCGGCGTAGACGATGAGCGCTCCCGGAGCGGCGTAGAGGCCGACCGCCGGAGAGACCCCGGCGATCGTCGCGTACGCGAGCGCCTCGGGGACGAGCACCGCCCAGACGGTCAGCCCGGCGACGACGTCGCTGCGCAGCCAGTCCCTGCGGTAGTGATGCAGCGACGAGAACAGCGAATCCGGCAGTCCCCTCACGCAGGGACGTTGACAGTCCGCGGGCGGCCGCGCGTCACCCCCATCGGGTGAAGACTTCCCATCCGGGGCGGCGGGTAGGTTCGCCCGGCTATGGACCCGTCGCCGGCGCAGCGCGTGGAGGTCGTGGTATCGACGCGTACGCTGCTCGTCCTGCTCGCGTTCGCGGCGCTCGTGGCCCTGGCGATCCTGTCGCTCGGCACGCTGCTGTCGATCTTCCTCGCGGCGGTGGTCGCGTTCGGCCTCGACCCGGTCGTCGGCGCGCTGGTACGGCGCGGCTGGAAGCGGGGGCCGGCGTCGCTCGCGGTGCTGACGGCGCTGTTCGTCGCCGTCCTGCTGATCGTCCTCGTCGCGGCCGGGCCGGTGTGGGAGCAGATCGTCGAGTTCGCCCGCGAGCTCCCGGCGATCTGGGACGAGGTGTCCTCGTCGGACGCCTTCAAGCAGATCACCTCGACCACGGGCGCGGACGACACGATCCGCAACGCGCTCAAGGAGCTCGCCGCCGGCCTGCCGGACGCCGCGAACGCGTTGCTGGGCGCGGCGGGGAGCGTGTTCGGCTCCCTGCTCTCGCTCGTGACCCTGACGTTCCTCACGCTGTTCCTGCTGATGGAGCGCCCCTCCATCACCAGCTGGCTGTTCGGCTTCGCCGCGCCCGAGACGGAGGCGCGCTGGAGCCCGGTGGTCGAGGGCTCGATCAGCGCCGTCTCGTCCTCGCTGATCGGGAACGTCGCGATCTCGGTGGTAGCCGGCACGGTGGCCGGGGTCTCCGCGTGGGCGATGGGCCTGCCGTTCCCGTTCGTGCTCGCGGTGATCACCGGGCTGCTCGACCTGATCCCGCAGGTGGGCGCGACGATCGCGGCGGTGATCCTCGTGGCGGTCGCGCTGAGCGTGAGCACCACCGCCGCCGTGGTGATGCTCGTGATCCAGTTGATCTACCAGCAGGTCGAGAACTACATCGTCTACCCGATCGTCTACCGGCGGGCGGTCGAGCTGACCGGGTTCACCACGATCGTCGCGGTGCTGATCGCCGGCTCGCTCCTCGGCGTGGTCGGCGCGATCCTCGCCGTGCCCTTCGCCGCGGTGATCAAGGTCGTGCTGCGCGAGGCGGGCGCGCCGCGCCGCGCGCGCATGGCCGCGCTTCGCGAGACCGTGGCGGCGACGGGCCCGGCCGCGCGGGGGGAGCCGGGAGAGGGCGCCTCGCCGCGCCCGGGCTAGATGGCCGGGCGCGGCGCGCCTGCGGGGTCAGGCCGTCGCGGTCTCGCCGAGCGCCGCCTGAAGGCGCTCCTCGGCCTCGTTGCTCAGCGACGTGTGCACGACCTTGCCGCCGTACTCCTGGATGCGCGGGAGCACCTTGTCCGGCGTGCTCTGGCGCACGAGCACGACGACCGCCGCGCCCCCGGAGTCCAGGTGCGTCCCGAGCTCCTTCATGAAGTTGTCGTCCACGCCGGCATCGGTCATCGCCCCGGCCGCGCCGCCCGCGGCGGCGCCGACCGCCATGCCAAGCAGCGGGGCGAGGAACAGCAGGCCGATGAGGCCGCCCCACAGCGCGCCGCCGGCGGCGCCTGCGCCCGCCGTGCTGATCGCCTGGTGCAGCTTGATCTTCCCGTCCGGCCTGCGCTCGACGACGACGATGTCGTCCATCACGATCGACTTCTCCTTCTGGAGGCCGGTGAGCGTCCCGGCGACCTGCTGCGCGGTGCTGAGGTCCGGGTAGGCGACGGCGATGAGGTTGCTCATGCAGATCCTTCCTGACGGAGTCGGGGATCCTGCAGCGTGGGCGACCCGAGGGTGAGCCGGGATCACCCGCCCGGGGTGAGGAAGTCGACGATGATCGCGTTGCACAGCTCGGGCTTCTCGGCGAGCAGGCCGTGGCCGGTCCCGGGGACCACGGCGAGCTGCGCGTCGGCGAGGCCGTCGTAGAGCGCGAGGGTGTGCTCGAGCGGCATCTCGTCGGACTCGGCGACCATCACCAGCGTGGGCGTGGGGATCCGGGCGAGGTCCGCGGGCGTGAGCGCCGGCTCCTCGAGGTGCATGCGGTGCAGCTTCTCCGCCACCACGGGGAAGTGCTCGGGGCCGTCGGGCGACACCGCGCCGTAGTAGTCGACGAAGAACGCGGTGGTCTCCTCGTCGAGCTCGATCGCGCCCGGGATCCAGCCGTCGTGGTGGAAGACCCCGGCGGCGAACACGAGCCGCCGGACGAGGTCGGGCCGGCGCAGCGCGACCAGCAGGCCGACCGGCGCCCCGTCGCTGTGCCCCACCACGTACGCCGGCCCGCCGACCACCCGCTCGATGAACGCGATGGTGTCCCGCGCCATCAGCTCGTAGGAGATCGGGCCGTCGACGTCGGGCGTGCGGCCGTGGCCGCGGCGGTCGGGCCGGTACACGCGGAAGCGGCGGGCGAGCCCGGGGAGGTTGGGCTCGAACGCCCGCGAGTCGGCGTGCCCGGGGTGCAGCATCACCAGCGGCTCGCCCTCGCCGTCCTCCTCGTAGTAGGTGCGGACGTCGCCGAGCTGGACGTAGGCGGACATGGCCTCGGTCCTCCGATGCCCGGCGGCCGAGAGGCGGTAACGTCCCTTCCGGCGGCGCTCTGCCGGGGCGCCCCATCCGGGAGGCACGACGCGGGAGGGCGGCTGGATGATCGATGACGTTGTCGTGATCGACGCGGTGGCGCATGCGCTCGATCTCCGTCCCGAGAACTGGAACAACCCGCCGGTGTGCGAGCCGTTCCGCGAGTTCGGCTACTACGGCATCCACCAGCTCGCGGTGCCCGTCGAGGAGCCTGAGTGGGGCCTCGGCCGCGAGGGCTTCGACGCGATCCTCGAGGACACCGACGTGGTCGAGAGCGTGATCTTCCGCGAGAGCTGGACGGACGCGTGCTTCTACCACGAGATCCCGATGTACGGGATGTTCAAGCGCGGCCTCGCCAAGCTCGAGAACGGCGTCGAGCTGCGTGCGCGCCATCCGGAGCGCGTGAAGCTCTACGGCGGCGTGACCCCGCTGCAGCCGGGCGCGCTCGAGCGCGTCGACGAGCTGGTCTCAGAGCACGCGATCAGCGCGCTGAAGCTGTATCCCGCGGACCTCTACGAGTCCGACGTCGCGCCCTTCGGGGAGCTCCGCCAGTACACGATGGACGACCCCGAGCGCGTCTTCCCGATCCTCGATCGCGCGCGGCAGCACGGGCTGGTGGTCGCGATCCACAAGGCGATCCCGCTCGGCCCCGTCCCCATGGAGCCGTTCCGGATGGATGACCTGGACGCCGCCTTCATGGCCTACCCGGACGTGCCGATCGAGATCGTCCACGGCGGGTTCGCGTTCCTCGAGGAGACCGCCCACCAGGTGGGGCGCTTCCACAACGCCTACGTCACGCTCGAGGCGACCGCGAGCCTGCTCGCCAAGGCGCCGGACCGCTTCTCGCTGATCGTCGCGTCGCTGCTCGCCATGGGCGCCGAGGACCGGATCCTCTGGGCCACCGGCGCGGCGCTCGCTCATCCGCAGCCGCTGCTCGAGCGCTTCTGGAACCTCGAGCTCCCGCCCGAGATCATGAGCATGACCGGCTCGCCGCCGCTCACGAAGGACGTCAAGCGCAAGATCCTCGGCGAGAACGCGGCGCGCCTGCACGGCATCGACCTCGACGCGCTGCGGGCCGTGGTCCGCGAAGGCGCCGCAGATGGGCCTGATCCTCTCGCATCGACCGCGCCGGCGGCGCGAACAATCTGCTCGCGGGCGGCGCGACGGTTGAGGACGAGGCTCGTGTAGCCGGCGTACTGGCCGTCGTGCCCCCACACCTGCCCGCACGGGGTCGGGGCGGCGAGGAGCCCGAGGCCGTAGCCGGCGCCCCCGGGCGCCTTGCGCGTGACAGGGTCGATCGTCTCCATCGCCGCCAGCTGCGCGGCTCGCAGCAGGCGGCCGCCGAGCAGCGCGCGGCAGCAGCGGTCCAGGTCGTCCGCAGTGGGCGACGAGCGCGCCGGTCGCGCACTGCCAGACCCGTCCGCGGGCGAGGGAGGAGCCGCGCGTGCAGGGCGTACAACCACCCCCAGCCGATCAGCCGGTCGACCGCCGGGGACGGGACGTGCGGCCGGTCGGCCGCCTCGCCGGACAGCAGCCGGAACGTCGGCGCCCGCGCCCCGAACTCGGCGCGCGGGGCGAACGCCAGATCGACCTGGAGGGTGCTCGCCAGCAGGAAGACGCGGTACACGGTCGCCCCGGCCATCACGTCGAGGTGGTGCAGTGCGCCGTGGCGGTCGTAGAGGCGGGCCGTCATGTCCGCCATCACCGCCGCCGCGTCGTCGACCCCGAAGGCCAGGTCGACGTCCGACCACGCGTCCTCCGAGCCGGCCGCGGCCGAGCCGGTCAGCGCGACACCGGTGATCCGCGCGTCTGCGGTCGCCGCGCCCACGAGGTCGGCTCGCACGCGCTCGCGCTCCTCCGGCGTGTACATCGGATGCCCGGTCAGCCCCCGCGGCCCACCAGCGCGCCTCTGAGCTCCGCAATGAGCGCGACCGCACCGATCTCGTCCTTCGTCACCACGTGTCGCGACTCCGTCGGTCGGGGGCATCATCCGCCCGGCGCCCCCACCGGGTCCGCGGAGGAACAGTACCGGCGCGGTGGAAGCCGGTGGACGAGACGGCGCGTGGAGGCCTGGGGTAGCCTCGGGTGAGGCGCACTGGAGGGAACCATGAGGTCGTCCGCCCATGCACGACTCGCCTACGCGATCCGGGCCGGCAAGGTCATCGCCGCCCATCCGCGTGACGGCTTCGAGCGCGTTCTGGAGAAGCTCGCGGAGCGTCAGGACCGGCGGCGTCTGCCGGGAGAGCATCCGGTGCCGAGCGGCGGCGAGCGCGAGCTGCACGAGCTGCTCGGGCTGCCGTGGCCGTGCCCCGAGCACGACGCGTTCGAGGAGCTCTGGGGTGCGGTGACGGCAACGCTCGCCGAGCGGGGGCTGGTCGGTGGCCGGGGCAGCTTCGGCGGCTGGGACGACGGCGACGTGCGCCTGTGCCGGCTAGCGTGGTGCCTGGTGCGCCACTGCCGCCCCGACCGGGTCGTCGAGACCGGCGTCGCTCGAGGGCTTACCACGCGGGTGGTCCTCGAGGGACTCGAGCGAAATGGGGGAGGGCACCTATGGAGCATCGATCTCCCGCCGTTGATCGAGCGCCGGCTCGCAGAGGAAACGGGCGCCGCGGTGACCGCGGAGCTCACCGGGCGCTGGACGTTGCTTCAGGGATCCAGCCGCCACGTGCTGCCGGGACTCCTCGAGCAGCTCGGAGATGTGGGCCTGTTCGTCCACGACAGCATGCACACGACGCGCAACGTCACGTTCGAGCTTGAGCACGTGTGGCCGGCGCTCGCCGCCGGCGGCGTCGCGCTCGTCGACGACGTGGAGCGCAACCGTGCCTTCGGCCGCTTCGTCGAGGCACGGCCCGGAGTGGGCGCGATCGTGTGCGCGGCCGAGGATGGACGGGCGCTGCTCGGCGCTGCAGTCAAGCCCCGGCCGGCGGCCGCCGGCGGGTGACGCGCCGGCGCGAGGCGCGCCCGGCAGGAATCGAACCTGCGACCTTCGACGGCCCGGCCGGCCGCGCGCCAGATCGTGGGTCTGGCGGTCCGTGGACCAGAATCGGTGCTTGTCGCCGGACGGCATCTCCGGCTCGATGCCGCCTACAGTCACCGAAGACGGGCGGGGGCCGGACACCATTCCGGCAGAACGGGACGTCGCGAGGCGCGCCCGGCCGCACGACCGAAAGGAGCAGCGATGAGCACGGCCACCCTGGGAGCGCCGCCCCTCGAGGACGTCACGGTGCCCGTGAAGCTGAAGATCGCGGCGCTGTGGACGGCGACGGTGTTCCTGTTCGCCTACGGCGACCTCTTCGCGCTGTACCGCGCCGAGAAGGTGAGGGAGATCCTCGGCGGAGAGATCGCGGGGATCGAGGTCACGCAGGCGTTCCTCACGGCGGCCAGCGTCTACGTGGCGGTTCCGAGCGTCATGGTGTTCCTGTCGTTGGCGTTGCGGCCGGGTGCGAGCCGCTGGACGAACGTCGCCGTGGGCGCGATCTACGCACTGACGATCGTCGCTTCGGCCATCGGCGAGGGATGGGCGTACTCGATCTTCCTCAGCGTCATGGAGGTCGCGCTCGTCCTGCTGATCGTGTGGTTCGCGTGGAACTGGCCTCGCCGGCCGGCGACGGCGATGACGGGCTCGCGGTAAGACGGCCGGCGGCGGCGCCACCAAGGGGTGACGACTGCCGCTCGCCCCGGACGATTGGAGCGCTGATGGGCCTCTCATGGCAGCAAGGGCCGCTGGGCCGCAACCCCAACGGGCAGTTCCTGGTTCCGGCCATGCCGGAGCGGGTGCTGTACGCCGAGCCGCTGCGGCGCCGGCTGCGCGCCGAGCTCGGCGACCGCACCGTGGTCCAGAGCGACGACGCCGTCCTGCTGTTCGAGCCCGGGCGCTACCCGGTCGCGTACTTCCCGCTCGCCGACTTCGCCGACGGCGCCCTCAGCCCGAGCGACCACCGCAGCCGGCACGACGACCTCGGTGAGACCGCCTGGTTCATGGTCGTCGGTGGCACGCGCCAGGCCGCGCGCGGCGCGTGGCAGCACGTCGCGCTCCCGGACCACGCAGCCATCCTCGAGGGCAGGGTCGCGCTCGCGTGGCGGGCGATGGACGGCTTCTACGAGGAGGACGACCGGATCCTCGGGCACGCGGCCGACCCCTATCACCGGATCGACATCCGCCGCAGTTCCCGCCATCTCGTGGTCCGCGCCGGCGACCGGGTCGTGGCCGACACCAGCAGTCCGCTGGTGCTGTACGAGTCGGGGTTCGCCCCCCGCTGGTACGTGCCGAGGGACGCCGTCGTCGCCGAGGCGCTGACCCCGGTCGACCTCCAGACGTTCTGCCCCTACAAGGGCGTCGCCTCCTACTACGACATCGACGGCATCCGGCACGCCGGGTGGTCGTATCGCGCGCCGTTCGCCGAGATGACCGCGATCGGCGACCTGGTCTCCTTCGAGCCCGACAAGGTCGAGGTCACCCTGGACGACGAGCGTCTCGAGCTCGAGCCGGGCCAGAACGTCACGTCCCACGGCATCGATCGCAACCTGAGCATCGACGAGGCCGGCGCCCTGATGAGCGTGGTCGCGGCGCGGTGACCGGACGGCTTCTGGCGGTCAACGTCGGCATGCCCAAGGACGTGCCGTGGCGAGGGCAGACCGTGTTCACGGGCGTCTTCAAGGCCCCCGTCAGCGGGCCTCGCCGGGTACGCACGCTCAACGTGGACGGCGACGGCCAGGGCGATCTCGCCGGGCACGGCGGTGAGCACCGCGCCGTCTTCGTCTACCAGATCGAGTCCTACCGCTACTGGGAGCAGGAGCTCGGACGAAGCGACTTCGTCTACGGGCAGTTCGGCGAGAACTTCACGGTGGAAGGGCTCGGCGACGACGAGGTCTGCGTCGGCGACCGCTACCGGATCGGCACCGCCCTCTTCGAGGTCACCCAGCCCCGCGTCACCTGCTACCGCGTGGGGATCCGCCTGAACGATCCGCGGATTCCGGCGCTGCTCGTCTCCCACCGCCGTCCGGGCTTCTACTTCCGCGTGCTCGAAGAGGGCGAGGTCCAGGCGGGTGACGAGATCCTCAAGGTCGCCTCGGGAGCCGAGCAGATGCCGGTCGCGGAAGTCGACGCGCTTCTCTACCTCCCCGGGCACGCGCGGCAGCAGCTGCTCCGAGCGCTCCGGATCGACGCGCTCAGCCCCGGCTGGCAGGCTTCGCTCCGCGCCCTGCTCGACGGGGCGTCGGGTGCCGGCAATGCCGGCCTGGCCGTCACGAGCCCGCCTCCGGCCTGGCCCGGATTCCGCCGGCTGACCGTCGCCGGGATCGAGCGCGAGAGCGACTCGGTGATCTCCATCCGCCTCGAGGACCCCCGCGGCGCAGCGCTCCCCGCGGCACGCCCGGGCCAGTACCTCACGCTGCGAATCCAGCCCGGGAACGCGCAGCGATCGGTGCTCCGGAACTACTCGCTGTCGGGTCCGCCCGGCGCCGGCTCCTACCGCATCACCGTCAAGCGGGAGCACGACGGCACCGCCAGCGGCTATCTCCACACCCGGCTCGCCGTCGGCGACCAGCTCGACGTCGCAGCACCCCGTGGCACGTTCATCCTCGACCGGACGCCTGCGCCCGTGCTGCTGATCAGCGCCGGCATCGGCGCGACGCCGGTCCTCGCCATGCTTCACGCACTCGCGGCGGAGCATTCCGATCGGCAGATCTGGTGGCTGCACGTCGCGCGCTGTGGACGCGACCACGCCTTCGCCACCGAGGCGCGCACGCTCCTTGCTCCGCTCCCGAACGTCCGCAGCCGCGTCTACTACAGCCGTCCCGGCTCGGACGACCGCGAAGGCCGCGACTTCGACCGCGCGGGCCGTCTCACCCCGTCGCTGCTCGCCGAGCTCGACCCGCCGCGCGACGCCGAGGCCTACCTGTGCGGTCCGGCGCCGTTCATGGACGAGATCAGCGCCGGCCTGGCCGCGATGGGCCTCGACGCCTCCCACATCCACACCGAGCCGTTCGGACCCGCGCCCGGCTTGACTCCCGGCATCGCGGCGGCGCCCGCGCGGGCGCCTCACCCACCCGCCGGCGAGCCCGGAAGCGGCCCGACGATCGAGTTCGCGAGGAGCAATCTCGCGATCCCCTGGAGCGGCGGCTACGCGAGCCTGCTCGAGCTCGCCGAGGCCTGCGACGTACCCGTCCGCTGGTCGTGTCGCACCGGCGTCTGCCACACCTGCGAGACGACGCTCGTCGCCGGCAGCGTCGGCTACGACCCCGACCCGGTCGAACCGCCCGCCGACGGCAGCGCGCTCATCTGCTGCTCACGGCCACACGACGACGTGGTGCTCGATCTGTGAGCTCGGGCGCCGGATCCCGCTCGGTGTCCCGCGACACCATGCGGTTGGTGGCGTTCAGCGATGGCGTCTTCGCCATCACGATCACGCTGCTCGTCCTCGAGATCACGCCGCCGGCCGACGGCGAGAACCTGCTGCACGGCCTTGTCGCGCTGTGGCCGTCCTATCTCGCCTACGCCGTGACCTTTCTGTTCATCGGACAGGTGTGGGTCAACCACCACGTCATGTTCGACCACATCCGGGCTGCCGACCGGATCGTGCTGTTGCTGAACACGGTGCTCCTGATGGCCGTGGCGTTCCTTCCGTTCGCCACCTCCGTCCTCGCCGACGCGCTGCGCAGCGGACAGGGCCAGCGCACCGCCGTCGGCTTCTACGGCATCGCGTTCGACGTGATCGCGCTGACGTTCAACGCCGTCTGGCAGTACGCGCGCCGCTGCCGGCTGCTCAGCGAAAGCCTCGGCTCGGCAGGCGCGACCGCCATCGGCAGGCGCTTCCAGCTCGCTCTCGCCTGGCTCGCGATCGGTGCGCTGCTCGGCGTCCTGCTCCCCGTCGCCGGCGTGGCCGTGATCGCCGCGTTCAACGCCTTCTACTGGCTCCCGATTCCAGGCGAGAGTCCGGGCCCGCGAAGGCCGGCTATCGGGGCGTGACGTCCGCGAAGCGGCGCGCGGCCTCGAGCAGCCCGTCGTGATCGGCCTGGCAGCCGGGGCAGCTCCGGAGGTGGATCGCGGTGCCCGGGAACACGCGAGCCGGGTCCTCCCCGGCGAGCTCCAACTCGACATAGGCGTCGAGGATCTCCTCGCCGGCGGTGCAGCCGGCGTCCCCGGCCTGCGCGCGCAGCAGCTCTTCGAGGCGACGATGAGCCGTCATGCGATCTCGTCCTCGTGGGCGACGGGGTGTCCGGCGGCGGCCATCCTCGCGCGGAGACTACGCCTGGCGTCGAAGAGGTTCTTGTAGATCGCGTTGCGGTTGGAGCGCAGCTGGAGCGCGAGCACGTCGATCGACACGTCGTTGAGCGCGATCGCCACGAACACCTCGCGCTGGCGCTCGGTGAGCTCGCCGATCGCGGCCGACAGTGCCTCGAGCCGCTCTCGCTGCTCGAGGCGATCGCCCGGCCGGGGCGCCAGAGCGTCGGGCAGTCGCTCCCACGCGAGGTCCGCTGGACCGGGCGGCTGCCGGCGCCACGCGTGCCGGGCAACCTTGCTGGACACCTCGAACACGACGAACTTGTAGGCCCAGGTCGTAAAGCGGCTGAGGCCACGGAACTCGTCGACCCTGGCGAGGACGTTCACCAGGGCGTCGTCGGCCGCCTGATGTGCGAGGTCGTCGAACTCGGGGCCGCCGATCCACCGCAGCCGGCCGCGTCGTCGCGACAGCTCGTGGTGGGCGACCCGGAGCAGCAGGCCGTGCAACTCGGCGGCCGCCCGCTCGTGCTGTGGATGGTCGGTGGTCCGGAGTCGCTCGACCCATCGCCTGGAGTCGGCGTCGGCGGCGCGCCGATCCCTCCCTGCCTCCATGCCGGGATCATCGCGCTGATGCTCGCCGGCCGTGGAGCCCCGCCTCGGCGAGCTCGCCGGCGGATACGACGCGCTGGCCGTAGCCCACGGTGACTGCGGCACGTCAGCGAGACCGCATTTCGGCCCATATGACGAGCTGTTCGTCGACTTCGTCGCGCTGGCGGCGCCCCCGGCCCCGCGTCGGCGAGACTGAACTTCGGCCAGTATGACGGGCCGTTTGTCGAGTTCGTCACGCTGAGCGCGCCCAACTCGACACGCGGCGGCGCGGGAGCCGTCGGTCTGGCGCGCCCGCGCTAGCTTTGCGGCCGCCTGCGCCGACGGAAGGAAGACGCCGTGAGCCGTGCAGGCCGTGCCGCTCGAGGAAGGCGCGGGCGGCGTTGCCGCCGTCGATCTCGAAGCGCTCACGCTCGGTGCGGGGGCCTTCGAGCAGGCTGAGGTCATGGAACATCGCGAGGAACACTCGCCGGGAATGGTCGAACAGCAGCGGCGTGGAGACGTCCCGCACGAATCGGTCGCCTCAGGTGCCAGTGCGCTGTCCGGGATCAGAACCCCCGCGACCGTCCCGCTCATGTGCTCAACACGACCTTGCCGTGTCGGCCCGGCTGTAGGCTGCGCGCGAATGCCTCGCGCGCCGACGCGAGCGGGAACACCTCGACGGACGGGGCCCGCAGGTCGCCGGCATCCGCCATCCGCGCGATCGATTCGAGCTGGTCGCGGTTCGGCTCGACGATGAAGAACACGCCACCGGCAGGCGGCTCCTCCGCCACCGAGACCAGGCGCCCGCCGTCCCGCAACAGAGCGGGTGACCGACGCAACCGCTGGCCGCCGGCGGTGTCGAACACGACGTCGACGGGTCCAACGGACTCCTCGAAGGGGGTCGCCGCATCGACGACCTCGTGCGCGCCGAGCTCGCGTACCAGTCCCAGGTTCGCCGCCGATGCGGTCCCGATCACGCGTGCGCCGGCGACACGGGCGAGCTGCACCGCAAACCCGCCGACACCGCCGGCGGCACCGTGAATCAGCACGCGCTCGCCTGCGCCGAGACGGCCGTGGTCGAACAGCCCTTGCCAAGCGGTGAGCGCGGGCAGCGGGATTGCGGCGCTCTCGGGGTGCCCGAGCGCGCGCGGCCTGGCCACCAGCAGCTCAGCACCCAACGCCGTGTAGTCGGCCGCCACGCCGTCACGGTCGAACGGCGTGAGCGCGAACACTTCGTCCCCGGCCGCGACGCCGGCCACGCCGGGTCCGACCTGCTCGACCACTCCTGAGAGCTCGTAGGACGGGATCGCCGGCAGGCGATCGACCGGCCATTTCAGCTCGTCGCGCGTGATCGCCGCCGCGTGCACGCGGACGAGCGCCTGCCCTGGACCGGGTCGTGGCCGCTCGCCCTCCTCGACCGCGAGCTGCTCCGGACCGCCCGGCGCGCGCAGCCGGACGACCCGCATTACACCGCCTCCGACTTGCGGTCGTAGACGGTCGGGCACTCGCCCTCGCCGAGCACGAAGAACGCGATCAGGCTCGCCGGCACCTCCTGGCTGGCGTTGCGCGACACGGAATGCAGCGCGCCCGGCGGCTCGTAGAACGACTCGCCGGCCTTCAGCACGAACGGTTCGCCGTTGTCGATTCCGAACTCCACGCTGCCGTCGACGACGTACACGTACGCGCCGGCCGGATGCCGGTGCGTGCCGGGCGTGAACCCGCCTGGCTCGTAGTCGACGCGCAGGGCCTGAACGGCGAGCCCGTCGCGGAACGGGAAGTCGAGCACGTCAGTGACGCGCTCGCCGGTGTGTGAGTCGGGCAACGGGACCTCCTGGCGGGTCGAGACTCCCTGACCCTACGTCCGTAACCTGCCGACGCCGATACGGTGCGCCGCAGACACGATCTCGAATCCGTGTCGCGCTCAGCGCGGTTCCGACTCGCGGGGCCTCCGGGTCGACAACGGCAACCGTGCGGCCAACATCGTCCCGCCGCCCTCCGGGCTGTCGATCCGCATCGAGCCGCCGAGCGCGTCGACCCGGTCCGCGATGCCCATGAGGCCCTGGGCCTCGGGATTGGCGCCGCCGACTCCGTCGTCGCGCACCTCCAACACGAGGACGCCGTGCGCGGGGCTTTCGTGAGGCGCGCCCGGCAGGAATCGAACCTGCGACCTTCGGTTCCGGAGACCGACGCTCTATCCCCTGAGCTACGGGCGCGTGCCTCAGCAGCCTAGCGCCGGGGCGTACCCTCCGTGCGCCTGTGCGCCTCGCGATCATCTCCGACACCCACATGCCGCGGGGCGGCCGTGCGCTCCCGCCGGCGTGCGTCGAGCGGATGGCGGCCGCCGACGCCATCCTGCACGCCGGGGACTTCACGGCGACCGAGGTGCTGCGGGAGATCGAGGCGCTCGGCCCGCCCGTGCACGCGGTGCACGGCAACGTCGACGGGCCCGACGTGCGGCAGCGGCTGCCCGAGGTGCGCGCGCTCGAGGTCGAGGGCGTGCGGATCGTCATGGTCCACGACGCCGGGCCGGCCGACGGGCGGCTCAAGCGGCTGCGCCGGCACTTCCCCGACGCCGACGCCGTCGTCTTCGGCCACTCGCACCTGCCACTCCACGAGACCGGGAACGGCCTGCAGATCTTCAACCCAGGCTCGCCGACCGAGCGCCGCAGCGCGCCGCGGCACACCATGGGCGTGGCGGAGGTCGCCGACGGGCGCGCCCGGTTCGAGCACGTGGTCCTCGACTGAGGGCCCCGGGCTACCCTCGCACGCCATGGATCTGTCGCTGTTCTTCGCCGGCACCGCGGGGTCGGTGCCCACCGCGCGCCGCGGGCTGCCCGGCGTGCTGCTGCGGGCGGGCGGCCACCGCCTGCTCTTCGACGCCGGCGAGGGCACCCAGCAGCAGCTCCTGCGCTCGGTCGGGCTGCCGGAGCTGGACGCGATCTTCCTCACCCACTACCACCTCGACCACTGGCTCGGGGTGGTGGGGATGCTCAAGACCTTCGACCTGCGCGGCCGCGAGGTGCCGCTGGCGGTCTACGGGCCGCCGGGCCTGCGGGCGCTGTTCGGCTCCCTGCGGGGCGTCATCGGGCGGCTCGGCTACCCCATGGCGCTGGTGGAGCTCGATCCCCACGACGAGGTGCGCTTCGGCACCGCGCTCGTGTCGCCGTTCCCGGTCGAGCACCGCGTCACGGCCTACGGTTACGCGTTCGTGGAGGACGACCGGCCGGGGCGCTTCGACGCCGAGACGGCCGAGCGGCTCGGGGTCGCGCCCGGCCCGGACTTCGGGCGCCTGCAGGCGGGGGAGACGGTCGCCGGCGTCCGCCCCGAGCAGGTCGTGGGGCCGCCGCGCCCGGGGCGGCGCATCGTGATCTCGGGCGACACCGCGCCGTGCCAGGCCGTCGAGGTCTTCGCCCACGGCGCGAACCTGCTCGTGCACGAGGCGACCTTCCTGTCCGACGAGCGCGCTCGCGCGCGCGAGACCGGCCACAGCACCGCTCGCCAGGCCGCCGAGATCGCACGTGACGCCGGCGTCCGCCTGCTCGCGCTGACCCATCTGTCCACGCGCTACTTCCCGCGCGAGGTACGCGACGAGGCGCGCGAGGTGTTCGGAGCCACGGTCGTGCCGCGCGACTTCGACGCGATCGAGATCCCGTTCCCCGAGCGGGGCGAGCCCGGCCTCGTCAAGGCCGAGCACGAGCCCGAGCTCGACCCTGCGCAGACGTAGCCGCGGCACCCTGCGGTGCCGTCGCGGCGCGCTGCTAGGGTGCCCCGCCGGAGTCCTTTAACCCGGTCCAGCGAGGCCAGGAAGGAACGGATGAACGAGACGCAGAAGGTCGTCCTCGACCGGGACGACATTCGCCGGACGCTCGTGCGGATCGCGCACGAGATCGTGGAGAAGAACGCCGGGCAGCCCGTTGCCCTGGTCGGCATCCACCGTCGCGGCGCGCTGCTCGCGAACCGCGTGCACCGGCTGGTCTGCGAGCTGCTCGAGCGCGAGGTTCCGCTCGGCGACATCGACATCGCCTTCTACCGGGACGACCTCACGACGCGCACGGACCCGGCGGTGCACAGCTCGCACGTCCCCTTCCGCCTCGAGGACGTGACCGTGGTGCTCGTCGACGACGTGCTCTACACGGGGCGCACGGTCCGCGCCGCGATCGACGCCCTGTTCGACTTCGGGCGCCCCGCCCGCGTGCAGCTCGCCGTGCTGGCCGACCGCGGCCACCGCGAGCTGCCCTTCCGCCCGGACTACGTCGGCAAGAACCTCCCGACCTCGCGCGGCGAGCGCGTCAACGTGCGCATGGAGGAGCTCGACGGGGTCGACGAGGTGACCATCTCCGAGCTCCAGGAGGTCCTGGCATGAGGCACCTGCTGTCGATCGAGGACCTCGATCGCGCCGGCATCGAGCGCATCCTCGACCGCGCGAAGTCGTTCACCGAGGTCTCCGAGCGCGAGGTCAAGAAGGTCCCCGCGTTGCGCGGCCGGCGGGTGCTCAACCTCTTCTACGAGGCCTCCACGCGCACGCGCTCCTCCTTCGAGCTCGCGGCGAAGACGCTCAGCGCCGAGGTCATCAACTTCGCCGCCGGCGGCTCGAGCGTGGAGAAGGGCGAGTCGCTCAAGGACACCGTGCAGACGCTCTCGGCCTACCGCCCCGACCTGATCGTGATCCGCACGCCGCACGTGGGGGCCGCGGCGCTCGTGGCGGGCTGGACCGACGCGGCGGTCGTCAACGCCGGCGACGGCAAGCACGAGCACCCCACGCAGGCGCTGCTCGACGTCTATACGTTGCGCGAGCGGCTCGGCTCGCTCGACGGCGCGAAGATCTGGATCGTCGGCGACGTCACCCACTCGCGCGTCGCCCGCTCGAACGTGCTGGCCTTCACCAAGCTCGGCGCCGAGGTCACCGTGTGCGGGCCGCCGACCCTGATCCCCCGCGGCTTCGAGGCGCTCGGCTGCTCGGTGGAGTACACGCTCGACCGCCTGGGGGAGGCCGACGTGGTCTACGCCCTGCGCATGCAGCGCGAGCGGATGACCGACTCGTTCGTGCCCTCCCTGCGCGAGTACGCGGCCGTCTACCAGATCGACGGCCGCCGGCTCGGCGCCCGCCAGGTGCTCATGCACCCCGGGCCGGTCAACCGCGGCGTCGAGCTCGCGGCCGAGGTCATCGATTCCCCGCAGGCCGTGATCGGGCAGCAGGTGGCCGCCGGCGTCGTGGTGCGCATGGCGGTGCTCTACGAGCTGCTCGCCGGCCGCGGCGCGCCCGACCGCCGGCCCGACCCGTCCATCCCGGCCCCGCAGCTCGCATGAGCGCCTCCGACCGCCTGGTCTGCCGCCCGCAGGAGCCCGCCGAGCTGGTGATCCGCGGCGCGCACGTGCTGGACCCCCGCGCCGGCCTCGACGCCCCGCACGACGTGCTCGTACGGGCGGGGGAGATCGCCGAGCTCGGCGATCCCGGCACGCTCGAGGCGCCGGCCGGTGCCGAGGTGATCGACGGCGCCGGCCGCCACCTGTTCCCCGGCTTCGTGGACCCGCACGTGCACCTGCGCACCCCCGGCCAGGAGCACAAGGAGGACCTCGACTCCGGCACGCGCTCCGCCGCGGCGGGCGGCTTCGTGGCCGTGGTGGCGATGCCCAACACCGATCCGACCGTCGACTGCGCGCCGGTCCTGCGCTCCCTGCGCGAGGCGGCGCGGCGCGAGGCCCGCGTGCCGGTCGGCTTCCTGGCCTCGGTCACGCGAGGGCTCCAGGGCGACGCGCTGACCGAGATGGCCGAGCTGCGCGGGGACGGGGCGCTCGGCTTCACCGACGACGGCAAGCCCGTGTACCGCGCCGCGATGCTCCGCCGCGCGCTCCAGTACCAGCGCCTGTGCGGCGGCGTGCTCGCGCTGCACGAGGAGGACCCGTCGCTGTCCGGCAACGGCGTCATGCACGAGGGCGAGGTCTCCGCGCGCCTCGGGCTCGGCGGGATCCCGTCGATCTCGGAGTCCACGATGATCGCCCGCGACGCGGCGATCGCCGGCTACGAGGGCGGGCGCATCCACATCCAGCACCTGAGCGCCCGCGAGTCCGTCGCCGCCGTGGCGGAGGCCAAGGCGCGCGGCGTGCGGATCACGGCCGAGGCCAGCCCGCACCACCTCACGCTCACCGACGCGGCGGTGCCCGTGGCGCTCGACACGCGGCTGAAGATGAACCCGCCGCTGCGCAGCGAGGACGACCGCCAGGCGATCATCGGCGGCCTCCTCGACGGCACGATCGACTGCGTGGCGACCGACCACGCGCCCCACGCGCGCGAGGAGAAGGAGGTGCCCTGGGAGGAGGCGCCGATGGGCACCACCGGGCTCGAGACCGCGTTCGCCGCGCTGTACACCGAGCTGGTGCTGCCCGGCGTCCTGGGGCTCGGGCTGGTGGTCGAGAAGCTGACCGCGGGGGGCGCCCTGTTCGATCTGCCCGTCCCGCAGATCGCGGTCGGGCGGCCGGCGGACCTGTGCCTGGCCGACCTCGCGGCCGAGTGGGAGGTCGGGGAGGCCGGCTACGAGAGCCGCTCGGAGAACTGCTGCTTCGCCGGCCGCCGGCTGCGCGGGCGGGTGCTGGTCACGGTCGCGGCGGGCGCGGTCGCCTACCGCGAGCGGACGTTCGCGGTGCGCTCCGCCGAGCTCGCCGGGGAGCGGGCGTGACGGCATGAACGCCTCGGCCTACGTGCTGCTGGAGGACGGGACGCGCTTCGACGGCGACGCGTGCGCCGCAAGCGGCCCCGACGTCTGGGTGACCGGCGAGGTCGTCTTCACGACCGGGATGTCCGGCTACCAGGAGTCGGTGACCGACCCGTCCTTCAACAGCCAGATCATCACCTTCACGCTCCCGCACGTCGGCAACTACGGCGCGTCGGCCGTGGCGATGGAGTCCGACCGCGTGCACGCCCGCGCCGTGATCATGCGCGACGCGACGGAGGGCGACGACGCCCCCGGCGCCGAGGCCGGCTGGCTGGCGTGGCTGCGCGAGCGCGGCGTGCCGGGCATCACCGGCGTCGACACGCGGGCGCTCGTCCGCCACATCCGCGACCAGGGGGCGATGCGCGGCGGGATCTTCCCGGCCGCGATGGGCGAGGGCGAGGCGCGCGAGCGCATCGCCGCCGAGCCGAGCATGGTCGGCCGGGACCTGGCCCGCGAGGTCACGCCCGCGGCGCCGCAGGTCTTCGAGCCCGAGGGGCCCGGCGGCGGCCCGCGCATCATCGCGCTCGACACCGGCATCAAGCGCTCGATCGTGCACCACTTCGTCACGCGCGGGGCGACGCTCGAGCTGCACCCGTGCACCACGCCCGCCGCGGACCTGCTCGCCGCCGACCCCGACGGGTTCTTCCTCGTCCCCGGCCCCGGCGACCCCGCGGCGCTCGACTACATCGTCGACACGCTGCGCGAGCTCGTCGCCGCCAAGCCCGTGTTCGGGATCTGCCTCGGGCACCAGCTGCTCTCGCGCGCGGCCGGCCTCGAGACGTTCAAGCTGCCCTTCGGCCACCGCGGCGCCAACCACCCGGTCAAGGACCTGCGCACCGGCCGGATCGCGATCACCTCCCAGAACCACGGCTTCGCGGTCGCGGGCGCGATCGCCGACGAGCCGGTCCGCATCGACACCGACCTGGGCGTCGCCGAGCTCACCCACTTCAACCTCTACGACGGCACCGTCGAGGGCATCCGGCTGCTCGACGTGCCCGCCGGCTGCGTGCAGTACCACCCCGAGGCGGGCCCCGGCCCGCACGACTCCGTGGGGCTGTTCGACGAGTTCATCGACCGCTTCGCCGCCCATGCCGCGTAGAGACGACCTCCACCGCATCCTCGTCCTCGGCTCCGGGCCGATCGTCATCGGGCAGGCCGCCGAGTTCGACTACTCCGGCGCCCAGGCCTGCAAGGTGCTGCTGGAGGAGGGCTACGAGGTCGTCCTCGTGAACTCCAACCCGGCGACGATCATGACCGACCCGGAGTTCGCCACGCGGACCTACGTCGAGCCGCTGCTGCCCGGGCCGGTCGCGCAGGTGATCGAGCGCGAGCGGCCCGACGCGCTGCTGCCCACCCTCGGCGGCCAGACGGCGCTGAACCTCGCCAAGACGCTGCACGAGGACGGGACGCTCGAGCGCTACGGGGTCGAGTTGATCGGCGCCACCTACGAGGCCATCTGCCGCGCCGAGGACCGCGAGGCCTTCGACGCCACCATGCGCGCGGCGGGGCTGCGGACCGCGCGCAACACGATCGCCACGTCGCTCGAGCAGGCCCGCGCGGCGCTCGACACGTTCGGCCTGCCCCTGATCGTCCGCCCCGCCTTCACGCTCGGCGGCCGCGGCGGGGGCATCGCGCGCACCGAGGAGGACTTCCAGCGCGTGGTCGCGCGCGGGCTGGCCGCGTCGCCGATCGGGCAGGTGCTGATCGACGAGTCGGTGCTGGGCTGGGGCGAGTTCGAGCTCGAGGTGATGCGCGACCACGCCGACAACGTCGTGATCGTCTGCTCGATCGAGAACGTCGACCCGATGGGCGTCCACACCGGGGACTCGGTGACGGTCGCGCCGCAGATGACGCTCAGCGACCGCCAGTACCAGCAGCTGCGCGACCAGGCGATCGCGGTGATCCGCGCGGTGGGGGTCGAGACCGGCGGCTCGAACGTCCAGTTCGCGGTCAACCCCGCCACCGACGAGATCGTGGTCATCGAGATGAACCCGCGCGTCTCGCGCTCCAGCGCGCTGGCCTCCAAGGCGACCGGCTTTCCGATCGCCAAGATCGCCGCGCGGCTGGCCGTCGGCTACCGCCTCGACGAGATCCCCAACGACATCACGCGCCGGACGCCCGCCTCGTTCGAGCCGGCGATCGACTACGTGGTGGTCAAGTGGCCGCGCTTCGCCTTCGAGAAGTTCCCCGGGGTCGACACCGGGCTCTCCACCCACATGAAGTCCGTGGGCGAGGTGATGGCGATCGGGCGGACGTTCACGCAGGCCTTCGGCAAGGCGATGCGCTCGCGCGAGCTCGACGCGGCGCCGCTCCTCGAGGGCCCCGACGACGAGCTGCTCGACCGCCTCGAGACCCCGAGCGCCGACCGCTACGACGTGCTCCTCGAGCTGCTGCGCCGCGGCGCGGGCCTCGACGCCCTGCGCGCCCGCACCGGCGTCGACCCGTGGTTCCTGCGCGAGCTGCGCCGGCTCGCCGAGCACCCCGAGCCGGAGGGGGAGCGGACGTACCGCGCGGTCGACACCTGCGCCGCCGAGTTCGAGGCCGAGACGCCCTACTACTACTCCGCCTGGGAGCGCCCGGCCACCAGCACCCGCCCGCCCTCCCACGAGGTCGTCCGCGGCGAGCGCCCGAGCGTGATGATCCTCGGCTCGGGCCCGAACCGCATCGGCCAGGGGATCGAGTTCGACTACTGCTGCGTCCACGCCGCGATGACCGTGCGCGAGTCCGGCCGGGACGCGGTGATGGTCAACTGCAACCCGGAGACGGTCTCGACCGACTACGACACGTCCGACCGCCTGTACTTCGAGCCGCTGACCCTCGAGGACGTCCTCGGCATCGTCGAGATCGAGCGGCCCGAGGGCGTGATCGTGCAGTTCGGCGGCCAGACGCCGCTCAAGCTCGCCGCCGGCCTGGAGGCCGCCGGCGTGCCGATGCTCGGCACCTCCCCGGAGGCGATCGACCTGGCCGAGGACCGCGGGCGCTTCGGCGCGCTGCTGGGGCGCCTGGAGCTCAAGGCGCCGGCCTATGCCACCGCCGGCGGTCCCGGCGAGGCGCTGGCCGCCGCGCCCGCGGTCGGCTTCCCGCTGCTCGTGCGGCCGAGCTACGTCCTCGGCGGCCGGGCGATGGAGATCGTCTACGACACCGCGGGCCTCGAGGACTACCTGCGGCGGGTCGCGCCCCGCGGGGAGATCTACCTCGACCGCTTCCTCGAGAACGCCATCGAGGTCGACGTGGACGCGATCTGCGACGGCACCGACGTCTGGATCGGCGGGATCATGCAGCACGTCGAGGAGGCCGGGATCCACTCCGGCGACTCCGCCTGCGTGCTGCCGCCGCACTCGCTCGGCTCCGAGATGCTCGGCGAGATCCGCGCGGCCACGCGCGACCTCGCGCTCGCGCTCGGCGTGGTCGGGCTGCTCAACGTCCAGTACGCGGTGCTCGGCGACGACCTGCACGTCATCGAGGTCAACCCGCGCGCCTCCCGCACCGTGCCGTTCGTCTCCAAGGCGACGGGGCTGCCGCTGGCCAAGCTCGCCTGCCGGGTGATGCTCGGCGAGTCGCTGTCGGCGCTCGACCTCCCCGCCGATCCGTCGTCCGACCACGTGTCGGTCAAGGAGGCGGTGCTGCCCTTCGACCGCTTCCAGGGCTCCGACGCGCTGCTCGGCCCCGAGATGCGCTCGACCGGCGAGGTGATGGGCGTCGCGCGCGACTTCCCGGCGGCCTTCGCGAAGGCGCAGTCGGCGGCCGGGGCGCGACTGCCGCGCGGCGGCACGGTCTTCCTGACCGTCACCGACGGCGACAAGCCCGCCGCCGTCGGCATCGCCGCGCAGCTGCACGACCTCGGCTTCACGATCGTCGCCACGCGCGGCACCGCGGCGGCGATCTCGCGCATGGGGATCCCGTGCGAGCGCCTGAACAAGCTGGGGGAGGGCTCGCCGCACGTGGTCGACTGGATCGAGCGCGGCGACGTCGACCTCGTCATCAACACCCCGACGGGCACCGCCGCGCGCACGGACGGCTACGAGATCCGCGGGGCGGCGGTGGCACGCGGCATCCCCTGCATCACGACCCTCTCGGGCGGCATGGCCGCCACGCGGGCGATCGCCGCGGCGCGCAGCGGCGACCCGGCGGTGGTGTCCCTGCAGGAGATCCACGGGTCGACGCCGCCCGTGCCGGCATGAGCGCGCGCGCCGCCGCCCCCGCGCCCGCGGCGGACCGCACGCTCGCGCCGCTCGGGCGCCGGCTGGCCGAGGTGACCGGCCGCCGCCGGGTCGGCGCCTACCAGGTGCTCTCCTGCGACGATCCCGACGGCCCCGCCCCGGACCCGGGCCAGTTCTACATGCTGGCCGCCGCCGAGCGGTGGGGCGGGGGTGTCGACGAGCGCCCCTTCCTGCCGCGCGCCTTCTCGGTGCTGCGGCGCCACCCCGACGGCGGGCTCGACTTCGTGCTCGAGGACGTCGGCCCGGGCACGCGGCGCCTCGGCGAGCTGCGGCCGGGCGACGGGCTGTGGATCCTCGGGCCGCTCGGCGTCGGCTTCCGCGCGCCGGCGCCGGGGCGCCGCGCCGTGCTCGCCGGGGGCGGGGTGGGGATCGCGCCGCTGGCGATCTGGCAGGACCACCTCGGCGACGACGCCGTCGTGCTGCTCGGATTCCGCGACGCCGCCCACGCCGAGGGGGCGTCGCTGTTGCGCGACGCACGGGTCGCCACCGACGACGGCTCGGCCGGGACCCAGGGGCTCGTGACCGACCTGCTCGCCGCCGAGCTCGCGGACCCCGGCGCGGCGCCCGCCACCGTCTACGCCTGCGGCCCGCCGCCGATGCTCGAGGCGGTGCGCGCGCTGTGCGCGGAGCGTGAGGTGCCGGCGCAGCTCGCGCTCGAGTCCGGCATGGCCTGCGGGTACGGGGCGTGCTTCGGCTGCGTGGTCCCGACCCGCGACGGCTACGTGCGCCTGTGCGTGGACGGCCCGGTGCTCGATGCCGAGCGGCTCGACGCCGTCGGCGAGCACGCCGGCGCGGCGGCGGCGGCGCGGCCATGACCGAGCTGTGGGGCCTGCGTCTCGCGCACCCGATCGTCAACGCGTCGGGCACGTTCGACGCGATCGCCGCGCGGCGTGCCTTCGGGGACGCCCTGCTGGAGCCGCCCGCCCGCACCGCGGCGGGCTGGACCGGCTTCCCGTTCTCGGCCTTCGTGTCCAAGACCGTCACGCTCGCCCCGCGCGAGGGCAACCCGCCGCCGCGGCTGTGGGAGCTGGCCGGCGGCATGATCAACTCGATCGGGCTGCCCAACAAGGGCCTGCACGGATACCTCGGCTCCGACCTGCCCGAGCTGGCCCGGCTGCCGGTGCCGCTGATCGTCAACGTGATGGGGTTCCGGCGCGAGGAGGTCTCAGAGCTCGTGGAGGCGGTCGGCGCGCGCCCCGAGGTCGCGGCGCTCGAGCTCAACGTCTCCTGCCCGAACGTGAAGACCGGCCTCGTCATGGGCGCCGACCCGGGCGAGACCGCGGCGCTCCTCGACGCGGTGCGTTCGCTGACCCGCAAGCCGCTGGTCGTGAAGCTGACGCCGAACTGCTCGTCGCCCGCCGAGGTCGCGGCCGCCGCGGAGGCCCACGGCGCCGACGGCGTCTCGCTCATCAACACCCTCCGCGGCATGGCGCTCGCGCCCGACGGCTCCGGCCGGCCGTGGCTGGGCGGGGGCACCGGCGGCGTCTCCGGCGCGGCCGTGCGCGCGATCGCGCTGGCCCAGGTCGCGGAGGTCCGCGCGCGCGTGAGCGTCCCGATCGTGGGGATGGGCGGGGTCCAGCGCGGTGAGCACGCGCGTGACCTGATGGAGGCCGGCGCCGACCTCGTGGCGGTGGGCACCGAATCGTTCCGCGATCCGCTGGCTGGGGCACGGATCGCCACCGAATTGGAAGAATTGCCGCAATTAGCGGCGTCACCTCAGAAGGCGTACTGTGGCCTCACGCGCGTATAGCAGATGAGGACCGAAAAAGTCCTGCAAACCGGGCAAAAACCATCAAGCAGCCTCCACGCGGCTCGACCTCAACTTGAGGTGAAGGCGAATTGGGGGGTTTTGGCTTGAGCGGCCCACGGAGAGATGTAGACTCGCCGCCCATGCCGCCGGCAACGAAATCGCCCCCGAAGCCCGCCGTGGCGGCCCCCGAGCGCTCACTGGTGCAGCGCATGGAGGCGCTCCAGCGCGCGAACGACATTCGCACCCGCCGCGCTCAGCTCAAGCGGGATCTCAAGGGCGGGCGCGTCAGCATCCACGACCTCCTCCTGGAGCCGCCGGAATACGTCGAGACCGCGAAGGTCTTCGACATGCTCCTCGCCGTGCCCAAGTACGGGCGCGTCAAGGTCAACAAGGTCCTCCAGGGATGCCGGATCTCCCCGAGCAAGACGATCGGCGGGCTGTCCCAGCGGCAGCGCACCGAGCTCGTTTCGATGCTGCGCCGGTAGGGGCTGCAGCGGGCCCAGCCCGGTGGCCAAGGTCTTCGTGATCACCGGCCCTTCGGGCGTCGGCAAGGGCACGCTGATCCGGACGCTGCGCGAGCGGCGCCCCGAGCTCGAGCTCGCGGTGTCGGCGACCACGCGCGCGCCGCGGCCGGGGGAGGAGGACGGCGTCGACTACCACTTCCTCTCGGACGCCGAGTTCGACCGGCGGGTCGAGGCGGGGGAGTTCGTCGAGCACGCCCGCTACTCGGGGCGCCGCTACGGGACGCTGCGCTCGGAGCTCGAGCGCCGGCTCGCGGACGGGCGGCCGGTGGTGCTCGAGATCGAGGTGCAGGGCGCGCGCCAGGTCCGCAGCGCGATGCCCGAGGCCGTGCAGGTGTTCATCGCCCCTCCCAGCGAGGAGGCGCTGCGGACCCGGCTCGTCGGCCGCGGCACCGACGCGCCGCAGGACGTCGAGGCGCGCCTGCAGACCGCACGCGAGGAGCTGGGGGCCAAGGACGAGTTCGCCCACGTCGTGATCAACGACCGCCTGGAGGACGCTGTGACGACTCTCGAGGACGTCGTCGTGTCAGCGCTAGGATCTAGTGAGCGTTTGCCCACCGAACGAGGGAAGCCATCTCCTTGATCTCTCCCCGCGTCGACCTGCTGCTCGAGCACGTCGACTCCCCTTATGCCAGCGTGATCGTCGCCGCCAAGCGCGCGCGGCAGATCAACTCCTACTACCACAACCTCGGTGAGGGCACCTTCGAGGAGTTCCCGCCGCCGATGATCGAGACGGCGTCCAAGAACTACCTGACGATCGCCCTCGAGGAGACGGCCAGCGGCAAGATCAAGTACCGCTACAGGTAGGCGGTACGGCGCCGGGGCCGGAGACCAGTCCGTGGCACGGATCCTCCTCGGCGTCACCGGCGGCATCGCCGCCTACAAGGCAGTGGAGCTCACGCGGCTGGCCACCAAGGCCGGCCACGCGCTCCGGGTCGTGCAGACGGAGGCCGCGACCCGCTTCGTCGGCCGCGACACGTTCGCGGCCATCACGGGCGCGCCCGTGCTCGTGACGGAGTGGGAGCCCGACCCGCTCCGCGGCGCCTATCCCGGTGAGCCGACGCTCGCCCACGCGCCGCTCTCGCACCTGCGCCTGGCGGAGTCCGCCGACCTGTTCGTCGTCGCGCCCGCCTCGGCGAACACGATCGCCAAGCTCGCGCACGGCCAGGCCGACAACCTGCTGACCGCCGCCGCGCTCGCGTGCCGCTGCCCGCTGCTCGTCGCGCCCGCGATGAACCACGCGATGTACGAGCACCCCGCCACGCAGGCCAACCTCGCCACGCTCCGCGCCCGCGGCGCCGAGGTGCTCGAGCCCGGCACGGGGGCGCTCGGGTCGCCGGGGGAGTGGGGCGTCGGCCGGCTGCCCGAGCCGCCCGAGCTGTTGGCCGCGTGCGAGGCCGCGCTCGCCGCCGCCCACGACGCCGCCGCCAACGGGGACCGCCGCTGGGCCGGCCTGAAGGTCCTCGTCACCGCCGGCGGCACGCGCGAGCCGCTCGACGCGGTGCGCTATCTCGGGAACCGCTCCTCGGGGCGCATGGGGTTCGCGCTCGCCGAGGAGGCCGCCCGCCGGGGCGCCGACGTCACGGTCGTCGCCGCCAACGTCTCGCTTCCGCGTCCGGCGGGCATCAACGTCGTCGAGGTGCAGACCGCCGCCGATCTCGCGCATGCCTGCCGGGAGCGCTTCGACGCCTGCGACGTCCTGCTGATGGCCGCCGCCGTGGCCGACTTCCGCCCGGCCTCCGCGCGCGCGGGCAAGCTCAAGAAGCTCGACGCCGGCGAGGCGTTCGAGCTGCGGCTCGAGCGCACCGAGGACGTGCTGTCGGCGCTCGCCGCCGAGCGCCGGCCCGGGCAGACGCTCGTCGGGTTCGCCGCCGAGGCCGGGGACGGCGCGCTCGCCTACGGCCGCGACAAGCTGCGCCGCAAGGGCCTCGACCTCGTGGTGGTCAACGACGTCTCGCGCGCCGGCATCGGGTTCGACAGTCCCGACAACGAGGTCTGGATCCTCTCCGAGCGCGACGAGCAGCACGTGCCCGTCACGTCGAAGGCCGCGGTCGCCGCGGCGGTGCTCGAGGCCGCCTTGAGCCTGCGTTCATCTTCGCCGGTGAAGGTGGCGCCCTGATGGAGCCGCTGGACCCGCCCCCGGAGGCCCTCGACCCCGGCGCGGTGGAGGCCGCCACGGCGCTGGCCCAGCGGGTCTCGGAGAACATCCGCCGCGCCGTCAAGATCCGCGACGAGGCCCTCGAGCGGGTCGTGATCGCCCTGCTGGCCGAGGGCCACATCCTCGTGGAGGACTATCCCGGCGTCGGCAAGACCGCGCTCGCCCGGGCGCTCGCCCGCTCGATCGACTGCCAGTTCGCGCGCGTGCAGTGCACCGCCGACCTGCTCCCCGCGGACATCGTGGGGACCAACGTCTACAACCAGCGCGAGCAGCGCTTCGAGTTCCGCCCGGGGCCGATCTTCGCCAACGTCGTGCTCGTGGACGAGGTCAACCGCGCTTCGCCCAAGACCCAGTCCGGGCTGCTCGAGTGCATGCAGGAGCGCCACGTCACGGTCGACGTGTACTCCCACGAGCTGGCGCGCCCGTTCATGGTCTTCGCGACGCAGAACCCCGTCGAGTACGAGGGGACCTACCCGCTGCCCGAGGCCCAGGTCGACCGCTTCATGGTCCGCCTGTCGCTCGGCTATCCCAACGCGTCCGACGAGGCCGGCATGCTCGCCGGCCACGAGGTGGGCGACCGCGTGCTCGAGCTCGAGCCCGTCTGCGACGTCGCCGAGGTCATCGCCGCGCAGGACACCGCCCACGGCGTGCACGCCGCCCGCGCGCTGCGCGACTACATCGTCTCCCTGCTGCACTACACGCGCGCCGACCACCGCGTCGAGCTCGGCGCCTCCCCGCGCGCCGGCCTGATGCTGCTGCGCGCCGCCAAGGCGCGCGCGCTCATCGAGGGCCGCGACCACGCGCTGCCCGACGACGTGCAGGCGCTCGCCGTGCCGGTGCTCGCCCACCGGATCATGCTCGTCCCGGAGGCGGCCGGCGTGGAGCGCGGCCAGATCGTCGCCGACGCGGTCGCGTCGACGCCGGCCCTCTAGGGGCACCGGCCATGCGCTCCGCCCTCGGGTGCGCGGCGCTGGGGGTGCTGCTCCTGCTGGTGGCGGGGACGTTCGACGCCGAGCCGCTGTACGTCACCGGGTCCGCCCTCGTGCTGCTGGGCGCGGGCGCGGCGGTGTGGATCGCGGCGGGCGCGTGGGGCGCCGAGGTCTGGCGCGAGCTCGGCGCGCGCAGCGTCACCGAGGAGGAGCCGCTGCACGTGCGCATCCAGGCGCGCGCCGGCCGGCTCCCGCTGCCCCCCGGCTACATCGACGAGCCGCTGCTCGACGAGCCGGTGCGCTTCCGGGCCGGCCGCCGCAGCGCGCGCGTGCGCATCGAGGCGACGTTCACGCGCCGCGGGCGGCGCGTGCTGGAGCCCCCGGCGCTCGTGCTCCGCGACCCCTTCGGGCTGGCTCAACGCGTGGTCTTCGGCGGCGAGCGCGACGAGGTGCTCGTCCTGCCGCGGATCCTCCCGGTGCGGGCGACCGGCGGCGGCGGGGAGGCCAACGCCGTGCACGGCCGCGCGCAGCTGACCGCCGCCGCCGAGACCGAGATCGACGGGCTGCGCGAGCACCGCGAGGGCGCGCCGGCCTCGCGCATCCACTGGCCGTCGCTCGCCCGCGGCAACGGGCTGATGGAGCGCAAGCTGATCTCGGAGGCCGACTCGCGGCCGCTCGTCCTGCTCGATCCCCGCGGCGCCGGGGACGGCCCCGACGACGGCCTCGACGCCGCCGTGCGCGCGGCCGCCTCGCTGACCGTCTTCTTCGCCCGCCGCGGCGGGTGCGCGCTGCTGCTGCCCGGGGACCGGCGCGCGCACGTGATCGAGCCCGACATGCTCGCGTGGCCGGCGGCGCACGTCCGCCTCGCGCTGATCGAGGGCCGCACCGGCCCGGCCCTGTCCGCCGCCCAGAACCGCCGCGGCCTCATCGCCTACGTCTGCGCCCGCCCGGTGGACCGCCCGCCGCGCGGGCTCGGGCGCACGCCCGGCGGGTGCCTGCTCGTCGTGCCCGGGATGCTGCCCGGCCGGCGGGCGCTGTTCGAGGTGGCGGGGTGCCACGGCTACGTCGGTGGGCGGACGGGAGCGGGCGCCGCGATGGCGGCGGTGGGCGCGAGCGCGTGACATGGCCGCCGCCACCGCCACCCTCCGCCGCCCCGCGCCGCCCGCCGTCCGGGAGACGGCGGGGGGCCGGCCGCTGCTGTCCCTGGCGGTCGCGCGCGGGAGCATGTTCGTCGCGCTCGCGCTCGTCGGGTCCCTGCACTGGATGGCGATGCTCGAGCCCGCCGCGACCCGGCGGGCGTGGTACGCGGTGGGCGCCGGCGCGCTCACGATGCTCGGCCTGCTGGCCGCGGGCCGCCTGCCCCGGCGCCGCGACCGGACGGCGGCCGCCGCTGCCACCGCGCTGATCGGCGCCGCGCTCGCCCTGCTCGCGGGCGGGCTCGCGGACGAGATGCTGCGCCCGGACAACTGGGGCGCGCTGATGTCCGGCGTGGGCCGCGGCATCGACGCGCTGCCGGGCGCGCGCGTGCCCTACCGCGGCGTCGACGACTGGACGCGCCTGGCGATCGCCCTGGGCGGGACCGTGCTCGTCGTGCTCGCGGCGCTCGCGGCCTTCTGGCCGCGCGGCCACGGGCGGCTCGGGTTCCCCGGCGTCGCGCTCGTCCTGCTCGTGACGCTCTACGCGGTCCCCGCCGTGGCGCTCGACTTCAGCGGCGAGTTCCTCCGCGGCGCGCTGCTGACGCTGCTCGTGATCGGCTTCCTGCGGCTCGAGCGGCTGCGCCGCCGCGAGGCGCCGGCCGCGGCCGCGCTGGCGCTCGCCGCCGCCGTCGGCGCGCTCATCCTCGCGCCCGCGCTCGACGCCGGCGAGCCGTGGTGGGACTACGAGACGTGGGCGCTCTCGACCGCCGCCTCGAAGTCCACCGCGTTCTCGTGGGACCACGACTACGGGCCGCTCGACTGGCCCCGCGACGGCCGCGAGATGATCCGCGTCAAGGCGCGCCAGCAGGCCTACTGGAAGGCCGAGAACCTCGACGAGTTCGACGGCCGGCGGTGGGAGGAGAACCCGTTCATGGCGGCGCGCGCGGAGCCGGCGGAGGTCCAGCTTCCCGGCGACGTCGCGCAGATCCGGCGGTGGTCGCAGGACATCCGGGTCACGGTGCGCAACCTGCGCAGCCGCACGTTCATCACCGCCGGGGTCGCGACCGGCATCGAGTCCGAGCGCGCGCGGTCGATGCCCCTCGGCGGCGTCTACGCGGCCGCGCGCATGCTGCGGCGCGGCGACGCCTACACCGCGCGCGTCTACACGCCGAGCCCGTCCGAGGCCCAGCTGCGGGACGCCGGCACCGGCTACGAGGCCTGGCAGCGGCCCTACCTCGTGCTCGAGCTGCCGACCCCGCTCGGGAGCGACCCTGGTGACAGCGCGAAGCGGCTCGTGTCGTTCCCGGCCTACGGAGAGCGCGACATCGACGGCCGTCCCGCGGTCCCGATGCAGCGGCTCACCGGCTCCGCCCAGCCCGAGCAGCCCGGCGAGGAGGTGCTCGAGCAATCGGCGCTCAGCCGCGTGTGGGACCTCGCCCAGCGGCTGCGCGAGGACACCGACACGCCGTTCGGCTACGTGCGCGCCGTCGAGCGCTACCTGTCCGGACCGGACTTCACCTATACGGAGAGCCCGCCGCGCTCGGCCTCCTCGCTCCCGGGGTTCCTGTTCGACGCCCGCACCGGCTTCTGCCAGCAGTACTCGGGCGCGATGGCGCTGCTGCTGCGGATGGGCGGGATCCCGGCGCGCGTCGCCACCGGCTTCACGGCCGGGTCCTTCGACCGCAAGGCGCGGGAGTGGGTCGTGCGCGACCTCGACGCGCACTCGTGGGTCGAGGTGTGGTTCCCCGGCACCGGCTGGGTGACGCGCGACCCGACCCCGGCGGCGGCCCCGCCGCGCTCGCGCCAGGCCGAGTCGGGCTCGGACGCCAACCAGCTCAACCGCCCGCCCGAGTTCGGCGGCCGCCGCGGCGCCGACCCGACGTCGCGCAACACGCTCGCCACGAGCGAGCCGACCCCCTGGTGGGAGATCGCGCTGTTGGCCGCCGCGGCCGTGCTCGCCCTCGTGGCGCTCGTCCTCGCGGTCCGGCGCCGCCGCGCGCGCCGCCCGCCGCCGGCGCTGCGGCCGGTGGCCGAGCTCGAGCGCGCGCTGCGCCGCGCCCGCCGCCCGGCCGCGCCCGCCACGACGCTCTCCGCGCTCGAGGCGCGCTTCGGCTCGACCCCGGCCGCGGTCGGCTACGTCCGCGCCCTGCGCGAGTCGCGCTACGGCGGGCGCCACGCGGTCCCGACGCGCGCGCAGCGCCGCGGCCTGCGCGCCGAGCTCGCGCGCGGCGGCGGCCTGCGCGGCCGCCTGCGCTCGTGGTGGGCGCTCCCGCCGCGGCCCCGCGGCCCCCGCCCACCGCAGGCGTTGTGAGCCCGGCACGCGCGGGAGTTCGGCCCCGTCCCCGTCCGTGAGGTGACGTGTGCCAGGCGTTGTGAGCCCGGCACGGGCGGGAGTTCGGCCCGTCCCCGTCCGTACCTGAAGTGACGTGTCGACGCCGAACTCCATTGGGAGTCGCCCCCCGGGAGCCTCCGCCCACCGCAGGCGTTATGAGCCCGGCACGCGCGGGAGTTCGGCCCGTCCCCGTCCGTACCTGAAGTGACGTGTCGACGCCGAACTCCATAGGGAGTCGCCCCCTGGGCGACTCCCCGGTATGTTGGGTTTGACCGATGAGCGACCTCTACGATCTCTTCCAGCGCGGCATGAGCCTGCTGGAGGCGGGGGACTTCAACCAGGCCACCATCCCGCTCGCGCGCGCCCGCGACCTGGATCCCGAGAAGACCTCGATCCGCGAGGCGCTCGGGCGCGCGTACTTCCGCTCGCAGCAGTACGAGCGCGCGCGGGCCGAGTTCGAGGCGGTGGTCGAGCGCGCGCCGACCAACGATTACGCGCTGTTCTGCCTCGGCCGCTCGCTGATGGAGCTCGGCCGCAACGGCGAGGCGCGCAAGCCGCTCATCCTCGCGGCCACCATGCGCCCTGAGCGGCGGGACTACCGGATCTACCGCGACCGGGCCCGCGCGGCCGCCTGAGCCCGGCTGAGCCGCACCACCTCGCGGCCCCGTCGGAAGCCGGACCGGCGGCTCCGCCGACCGTGCCAGGGCCCCGGACCGGTGGTATAAAATGCTCTCTTCAGCTTTCGCGGCCCGGGCCGGGCCGTTCTTCGGAAAGCGGGCGCACGCCCGCTTTTTTCATGAAAGGAGGTGTCCGGTGAGTGGGATCCAGACCGATATCGAAGCGCAACTCTCGAACGTCGAGCCCGATGTCGAGGTGCTCCTGGCCGAGGTTGTCGGCGGCAGCCTCGTGCGTCTGTACATCGACCACCCGGACGGGGTCACGCTCGACCTGTGCGAGCGCGTCACCTCCCACCTGGCCCAGGTCCGCGAGACCTACGCGCTCGAGGTCTCGTCGCCGGGCACCCGGCGGCCGCTGACCAAGCCCGAGCACTTCCGCCGCTTCGTCGGCCATCGGGCCCGCGTGCGCACGCGCGGGGACCACGAGGGGCGCCAGTCGTTCACGGGTGAGCTGCTCGGCGCCACCGAGGAGGAGGTGACCGTCGCCGCGGACAGCGGCGTGGTCTCCATCGCCTACGCCGACATCCACCGATCCAACCTGCTGGGGGACTAGCGTCATGTCGCAAGAGATCGTCGATGCAGTCCGCGCACTGGGGCGAGAGAAGGGGATCTCCGAGGAGAAGCTCATGCTCGCCCTCGAGGACGCACTGCTCTCCGCCTACAAGAAGCAGCCGGGTGCGGCGAAGTACGCGCGCGTGACGATGGACCGCGACGTCGGCGACTTCCGCGTCGACGAGCTGCTGCTCCCGGCCGACCTCGAGGACCAGCTCCTCGACGAGGCCGAGGAGCAGGCCGCGCTCGAGGAGGGCCGGCGCGTCGACCCCGAGACGGGGGAGATCGTGGTGCCCGAGGCGCCCGAGATCGACCCCGCGCGGCTCGCCGAGTTCGCCGACCAGATCGAGACCCGCGACGTCACCCCGCACGACTTCGGCCGCATCGCCGCCCAGACCGCCAAGCAGGTGATCCTCCAGCGCATCCGCGAGGCCGAGCGCGAGCAGATGTACGAGGAGTACCGCGACCGCGTCGGCGAGCTGATCACCGGCCTCGTCCAGCAGTCCGACTCCCGCTACACGCTCGTCCAGCTGCGCGAGCGCGTGGAGGCGCTGCTGCCGAAGTCCGAGCAGGTCGACGGCGAGCGCTACGACCATTCTCAGCGCATCAAGGCGGTCATCAAGGAGGTCTCCTCCTCGACCCGCGGCCCGAGCATCATCGTCTCGCGCCGCGATCCCGAGCTGATCAAGAAGCTCTTCGAGCTCGAGGTGCCCGAGATCGCCGACGGCCTCGTGGACATCACGAACGTCGCGCGCGAGCCCGGCTACCGCTCGAAGATCGCGGTCGTCTCCCACGCCGACGGGGTCGACCCGGTCGGCGCCTGCGTGGGCCCGCGCGGCTCGCGCGTGCGCATGGTCGTCTCCGAGCTGCGCGGCGAGAAGATCGACATCATCCCCTACAACGACGAGCCCGCCCGCTTCGTGGCCAAGGCGCTGTCGCCCGCGCGTGTGCGCGAGGTGCTGGTCGACGACGAGAACAAGCAGGCGACGGTCATCGTGCCCGACGACCAGCTGTCGCTGGCGATCGGCCGCGAGGGCCAGAACGCCCGCCTCGCCGCCCGCCTCACCGGGTGGCGCGTCGACATCCGCTCGGAGACCGAGTTCGCCAAGGAGGAGGCCGAGTCCGGCTACGAGGAGGAGGAGGCCGGCGGGCGCTGCGCGGCGATCCTCTCCAACGGCCGCCGCTGCCCCAACGCCGCGCTGCCCGGCTCGCGCTACTGCGGGCTCGACGCCCACCAGGCGCTCGCGGGCCAGGACACGGACGTCGTCTCAGAGGCCCAGGCGCAGGGCTGAGGCTGAGCCTCCGCGGCCATACACCGGTCCGCCGCTGCGCGGGGTGCGGCGAGCGCGCCCCGCGGGCGTCGCTGCGCCGCTTCGCCTGCGTCGACGGCCGCGTGGTGGCCGATCCGGAGGCGCGGCTGCCGGGCCGCGGCGCGTGGCTGCACCCGGCGCGGGAGTGCCTCGAGCGCGCGCTGCGCGGCGGCGGCTTCCAGCGCGCGTTCCGACGGGCCGTGACGATCCCCGACGACCTCGTAGACTCTGTATCCACATGGCAAAGAAGCGGGTCCACGAGCTAGCGAAGCAGTACGACATGCCCTCGGCCGAGGTGCTCAAGCGCCTGGCCGCGCACGGCATCGAGGTCAAGGCGTCCGCGTCCGCCGTCGACGAGGAGGCCGCCGACCGCGCACTGACCGGCAAGCCGCCGAAGTCCGACGAGAATCCGAGCACGAACGGCGCCGGCAAGGACGACGCGAAGTCCCGCGACGACGGCGCGAAGGGCGACGGCCGCCAGTCCGGCTCGCAGCCGCGCCGCCCCACGCGCTCCTCGCTGCAGGGTGAGCGCGCCCCCGGCGCGGGCGGCGGCGTCCGCCGCGTCGTGATCGACTCCCAGGCATCCCGCCGCCAGAGCGGGGGCCCGGGCGGCGGTGGCCCCGGCGGGGGTCCCGGCGCCCCGCAGCGCCGCCCCCCGCGCCGCGGCGGCCGCCGCCGGCGCGGCACCTACCAGGAGCCGGCGCCCCAGGACGTCTCGACCCTCAAGGCCGACGTCATCCGCGTGAACTCGGGCTCGACCGTCAAGGACGTCGCCGAGTACATGGGCGTCAACGTGCCCGACATCATCAAGAAGCTGATGCAGCTGGGCGAGATGGCCACGCTCACCCAGACGCTGTCCGACGACGCCATCCAGGTCCTCGCGGACGAGTTCGACAAGGAGATCGAGATCGTCCACGCGGCCGACGAGGTCGACGCGGAGCCCGAGTACGAGGACGCCGACGAGGACCTCGTCGCGCGCCCGCCGGTGGTCACGATCATGGGCCACGTCGACCACGGCAAGACGTCGCTGCTCGACGCGATCCGCGAGACCGAGGTGGCCGCGGGCGAGGCGGGCGGCATCACGCAGCACATCGGCGCCTACCAGGTCCACCACGGCGACCGGCCGATCACCTTCCTCGACACCCCGGGCCACGAGGCGTTCACCGCCATGCGCGCCCGCGGCGGCCAGGCGGGCGACATCGCCGTCATCGTGGTGGCGGCCGACGACGGCGTGAAGCCGCAGACCCGCGAGGCGGTCGACCACGCGAAGGCCGCCGGGGTCCCGATGCTCGTCGCGGTCAACAAGATCGACAAGGAGGGCGCGCAGCCCGACCGCGTCCGCACCGAGATGACCCAGCTCGGGCTCCAGCCCGAGGAGTGGGGCGGCGACACGATGTTCGTCGACGTCTCGGCCAAGGCGAAGACCAACCTCGAGGACCTGCTCGAGTCGATCCTGCTGCTGGCCGAGGTCGAGGAGCTCAAGGCCAACCCGGACGTCGAGGCGTCCGGCGTGGTCATCGAGTCGAAGCTCGACCCGGGCCGCGGCGCGGTCGTCACGGTGCTCGTGCAGCGCGGCACGCTGAAGGTCGGCGACGCCGTCGTCGCCGGCAGCCACTGGGGCCGCGTGCGCGCCATGACGGACTTCCTCGGCACCCGCCTCAAGGAGGCCAAGCCGAGCCAGCCGGTCGAGGTGCTCGGCTTCGACTCGGTGCCCGAGGCGGGCGAGTTCGTGCGCGCGGTCGAGAACGACCGCCGGGCTCGCCAGCTCGCCGGCGAGCGCGCCACCCGCTTGAAGACCGAGGCGCTCGCCCGGCGCTCGGGCAAGAAGGTCTCTCTCGAGACGATCTTCGACCAGGCCCGCGCGGGCGGCGTCCAGGAGCTCAACCTCGTCCTCAAGGCCGACGTGTCCGGCTCGCTGGAGGCCGTGCAGGACGAGATCGCGAAGCTGCCCCAGCAGGAGGTCGTGGTCTCGATCATCTCGAGCGGCGTCGGCGGCATCACGGAGTCCGACGTCAACCTCGCGGCGGCCTCCGACGCCGTGGTGCTCGGCTTCAACGTGCGGCCCGTCGGCGACGCCCGCCAGCTGGCCGACCGCGAGGGCGTGGAGATCCGGACCTACTCGGTGATCTACCGCGCCATCGACGAGCTGCGCGACGCGATGCAGGGCATGCTCGCCCCCGAGGAGGTCGAGGAGACCGTCGGCATCGCCGAGGTGCGGGCCGTGTTCCGCGCGTCCCGCGTGGGCAACATCGCCGGCTCCTACGTCACGGACGGCAAGATCACGCGCGGGGCCAAGGCGCGCCTCGTCCGCGACGGCACGATCGTCCACGAGGGCGAGATCGGCTCGCTGCGGCGCTTCAACGACGACGTGCGCGAGGTCGCGACCGGCTACGAGTGCGGCATCGTGCTGCGCGACTTCTCCGACATCAGGGAAGGCGACCAGATCGAGGTCTACGAGACGCGACAGGTCGAGCGCACCCTCGGATAGCCGCACGGCCGCCCGCGTCAACGTCGAGTGTCCGAACGTGCCTTCGTCGTGGTGTTGCGGGTTCACCTGTTCTTCCCGGAGTCCGGCTCGCTGAAGGGCAAGCGGGCCGAGCTCAACCGCGTGAAGGCGCACCTGCGGGACCGCATCGGGGCCGCGGTCGCCGAGGTCGGCCAGCAGGACTCCTGGCAGCGCTCGACGCTCGCGGTGGCGCTCGTCGCCGGGTCGGCGCGACGGGCCGACGAGATCGCCGACAGCGTCGGGCGCTTCCTCGACTCGCGCTTCCCGCAGGGGGTGCGGATGGAGCGGCGGCTCGCGTCGTGGAACGACTTGGAGTCAATAGGATGACTCAGCCGGAGCGGATGCGTCGGGTCGACGAGGCCGTCAAGGAGGTCCTCTCGGACGCGATCGCCCATCAACTCAAGGACCCGCGTATCGGGTTCGTCACCGTGACTGCTGTCGAGACATCGCCAGACCTGCGCCATGCGCGCGTGTTCGTGTCCGTGCTGGGGGACGAGGGCGTCCGCCGGCGCTCCCTGGACGGCCTGCAGTCTGCGCACGGGTTCCTCCAGCAGCGGGTGTCCGGCGAGCTGCGGCTGAAGAACACGCCGACGCTCGAGTTCCGCTACGACGACTCCACGGACCGCGGCTTCCGCATCGCCGAGCTGCTCGCCGAGGAGTCCGAGGAGCCGCGATGACCGGCTCCAACGGCGCCCGCGCCGCGCGCGACCGCGTGCTCGACGAGCTGCGCGAGGCGGACAAGTTCGTGCTCACCACGCACGAGAACCCCGACGGCGACGCGCTCGGCTCGCTCGCCGCGATGCAGCGCGTGCTCACCGCGCTCGGCAAGGACGCGCTGGCGTTCATGGCCGCCGACGAGTTCCCGCTGCCCTACGAGTACCGCTTCATCGAGCTCGAGGGGCTGATCACCGAGCCCCCGGAGGACCTCGACGAGCGCACGATCGTCTTCCTCGACTGCGGCAACATCGACCGCAACCCGGCCGAGGCGCTCAAGCGCGACGGCGCGCACATCCTCAACATCGACCACCACCACGACAACACCCACTTCGGGACCGTCGACTACGTGGTGCCCGAGGCCTCGTGCACGGCGGAGATCATCTGGGACCTGATGAAGGGCCTCGGGGTGAAGGCGACGCAGCCGATCGCCGAGGCGCTGTACGTCGGCCTCGTGACCGACACCGGCAAGTTCATGTACGAGAACACCGGGACGTGCGCGCACGTGATGGCCGCGGACATGATCGCCGCGGGGATCGACGTCCACGACATCTACCGCCGCCTCTACGAGGGTGTGCCGCAGGGCAAGCTCGAGCTGCTGGCGCGCGGGCTGACCGGCGTGCGGCGCTTCGACGGCGGCCTGCTGACGGTGACCCACCTCACCCGCGAGGACTACGCCTCCGCGGGCGCCGACGAGAGCTACTCGGAGGGTGTCGTGGACCATCTGCGCTCGGTCGCGGGCACGGCGGTGGCGGGGCTCGTGCGCGACCTGCTCTCCGCGGAGGCGACGAGCAAGCGCAAGGTCTCCCTGCGCGCCACCGACGACCGCGTCGACGTCTCGCGCATCGCGCGCGCCCAGGGCGGCGGCGGCCACCGCCGGGCGGCCGGCTTCTCGACCGACATGGAGTTCCCGGAGCTCGTGGACTTCCTGCGGACGGAAGTTGCCGACCAGCTCTCCTAGCCGCCCGCCCGCCCCCGACGGGCTGATCCTGGTCGACAAGGAGCCCGGCATCACGTCCCACGACGTCGTCGCGCGCGTGCGCCGGCGCCTGGGGCGCAAGGTCAAGGTCGGCCACGCCGGCACCCTCGACCCGTTCGCCACCGGGCTGCTGGTCGTGCTCGTGGGCCGGGCGACGCGCGTGCAGCGCTTCGTGATGGCGCTGCCCAAGCGCTACGAGGTCGTCGCGCGGCTCGGCTTCACCTCGACCACCGGCGATCCCGAGGGCGACATCGCCGCGGGCCGCGTGCCCGCCGAGCCGCTGTCGCTGCCGACCGGGATCGTGCGCCAGCGGCCCCCGGCACACTCGGCCGTCCGTGTGGGCGGCGAGCGCGCCTACCGGCTGGCGCGCCGCGGCGAGGACGTCGAGCTCCCCGAGCGGGAGGTCGCGGTGCGCCGCTTCGACCAGCTGTGGCGCGACGGGGAGCGCGCGGCGTTCGCGATCGAGTGCTCGTCGGGTACCTACGTGCGCTCGCTGGTGGCGGACCTCGGCGACGCCTACTGCCTCGAGCTGCGGCGCACCGGGATCGGGGACTTCGACGTCGCCGACGCCGACCCGGAGCGGATCGTGCCGCTCGGCGACGCGCTCGGCTTCCTCCCGGCGGTCGCCCTCGGCGGGCCGGAGGCGCGCCGGGCGGCCCACGGCGTGGCGGTCGCCGCGCCCGCCGCGGCGTCGCCGGGCGCCGGGACCGTGCGCCTGCTCGACGACGACGGCCTGATCGCGCTCGCCGAGCCGCGGCCTGACGGAAGTCTCAAGCCCGTCGTAGGCTTCCGCGGCTGATGCGGATCACCTGGCTCCCGGACAGCGCGCACCGGCGTCGCCACGTCGCCGTGGGCGAGTTCGACGGCGTGCACCTCGGCCACCGCGAGGTCATCCGCGGCGCCGACACGGTGCTGACCTTCGAGCCGCACCCGCGGGCGGTCGTGGCGCCGCACGCCGCGCCGAAGCTGCTGACCACGCTCGCCGCCAAGGCCGACCTCGTCGAGAGCCTCGGGGTGGAGGAGCTCGTCGTGATCCCCTTCGACGGCGCGTTCTCGCAGCGGTCGGCGCAGGAGTTCATCGACCACGTGCTGATCGACCAGCTCGGGGCCGCGGAGGTGTCGGTGGGGGAGAACTTCCACTTCGGCCACAAGGCGCGCGGCAACCCGGCCCTGCTGGCGGCCCAGGACGCCTTCACGACCCACGTGGTCGGCCTCGTGGAGGTCGACGGCGAGGTCGTGACCTCCACCAACATCCGCCGCCTCGTCTCCGAGGGCGACGTCCGCCAGGCCGGCCGGCTGCTCGGCGCGCCCTTCGGGCTGCGGGGCGAGGTCATGCACGGCGACAAGCGCGGGCGCGACCTCGGCTTCCCGACCGCCAACCTCGTCCCCGACGACAAGCTCGTCTACCCGGGCCACGGGATCTACGCCTGCCGCGCGACCGTGCAGGTCGACGGCGAGTGGCGCTCGGCGCCGGCCGCCACGAGCATCGGCGTGCGGCCGACCTTCGTCACCGGGCGCGGCGTGCTGGTCGAGGCCTACCTGCTCGACTTCGACGCGGACCTCTACGGACGCGAGCTCCGCCTCGACTTCCTGGAGCGCCTCCGCGGCGAGCAGCGCTTCGACTCCGCCGAGGCTCTCATGGAGCAGATGGCGCGCGACGTGGAGGCCACGCGACGTATCGCGGCCTGAGCTCGCCCAGGGGGCTCGCACAGGCTTTGGAGTTCGGCTGCGTGATGCGGCGACGAGACATCCACCTGGCGGAGGCAGCCGAACTCCCGGGCCTAGCTCGCCCAGGGGGCTCGCACAGGCTGTTCGGCTGCGTGATGCGGCGGCGAGACATCCACCGGCGGTGGCAGCCGAACTCCCGGCGGCTAGACCGATCGTCCAGTCGACAGAAGTTCGGCGTATCGCGTACAGGCTTCGGGGTACGCGGTTTACCGGTGAAGGTCCTCATCGCCCATCAAGAGGACGGCGCGCGCCGGCGGTTGCGCGAGGTCCTCGAGCGCGACGGCTGCGCGGTCGTCGAGACCGGCGACGCGCCCGAGGCGCTCGAGGCGTGCCGCCGGGCGGCGGCCGACGTGGCGCTCGTCGACGTCGAGCTGTGCTGTCCCGAGCGCTCGCTGCTGGCCGACCTCAAGGGCGACCCGCGCGCGTACCGCACGGCGGTGGTGCTGTTGGCGCCGCGGGACCTCTCGCCCGGGCGGGCGCGCGACGGGCTCGAGCACGGCGCCGAGGACATCCTGCTCGAGCCCTACGTGCCGGCCGAGGTCAGCGCGCGGGTGCGCGCGGTAGGGCGCACGCGCGACCTGCAGGAGACGCTCGTCGACCAGAGCCGGCGGTTCGAGACGCTGCTCTTCGAGGATCCCCTGACCGGGGTCTCCAACCGGCGCTACCTGCTGCGCCAGCTCGACCGCCTGGTCGCCAACGCGCGCCGGCACGAGCACGACCTGTCCGCGGTCATGCTCGACGTCGACCACTTCAAGGAGCTCAACGACGAGCACGGGCACGCGGCGGGGGACCGGGTGCTGGCCGGCGTCGCCGCCGCCGTGCGGAGGCGGCTGCGCGCCGAGGACCACGTCGGGCGCCTCGGCGGCGACGAGTTCCTCGCGCTGCTGCCCGACGCCGGCGACGAGGCCGCGGCGACCGCGGCCGAGGGCCTGCGCTCGAGCGTCGTCGCGGCGGGGCTCTCGGCGACCATCAGCGTCGGCTGGGCCACGTGGGCGGGGGAGGACGCCGAGCGCCTCCTCGAGCGCGCCGACACTGCGCTCTACGACGCGAAGGCGGCCGGGCGCGACCGGGTGCGCGGCGCGAGCTGAGAGGCCCGCGCGGGCCTGCTACGCTGCGCCGTCGCTGATGACCATGACCGCGGAGGACAAGGCCGAGCTCGTCAAGCGCTTCGGCAAGGACGAGCACGACACCGGCGCTGCCGAGGTGCAGATCGCGATGCTCACGTCGCGCATCAACCACCTCACGGAGCACCTCCGCACGCACCGGCACGACCACCATTCCCGCCGCGGGCTGCTGATGCTCGTCGGCCGTCGCCGCCGGTTCTTGAACTACCTGCAGAAGAAGAACCTCGAGGGCTACCGCGCTCTCATCCGTGAGCTCGGCCTCCGCCGCTAGAGGGGCGTGATGGAGATCATCCAGGCCGGACAGCCGGCGCCCGAGTTCAGCCTCGACCGCTACAAGGAGGAGCCGTTCACCCGCGCCGACCTCCTGGGCCGGACGACGGTGTTCGTCTTCTACCCGTTCGCGTTCTCGCCGGTCTGCACCGACCAGCTGAGCGTCTACTGGGAGGTGCGCGAGGAGTTCGCGGAGCGCGGGGCCACGCTGTACGGCGTGTCGTGCGATGCGACGTGGTCACAGCACGCGTTCAACCGCTGGCTGGGGATCGACATCGAGCAGCTCTCGGACTTCGAGCCCAAGGGCGCCACGTGCCGCGCCTTCGGCGTGCTGCATCCCGGTGGCTTCCCGCAACGCGCGCTCGTGCTGATGGGCCACGACGCCGTCGTGCGCTGGAGCTATCGGGCGGAGATCCCGAGCGAGCTGCCGGGCGCGAACCTCATCTTCGACGCGCTCTCCGCCGCGGTCTGACGCGGCTCGCGGCGCGCCCCGCGCGCCGCCCGGAAACCCTGAGATTGCACGGTCAACCGCCTGGGTAACAATCGCTGAAGGGCGGGCAGGTTTCAGGGGAAACGGGAGGGAGGCGTTCGCATGTCAATGCTCGATCGCGAGCGGACGATCGCGCCGCGTGGCTTCAACCGGTGGCTGATCCCACCGGCGGCGCTTGCCGTCCACCTGTCCATCGGGCAGGTGTACGCGTTCAGCGTCTTCAAGAACCCGCTCGTCGAGCGGTTCGACACCAAGCTGACCCCGATCGGGATCATCTTCAGCATCGCGATCGTGATGCTCGGCCTCTCGGCCGCGTTCGGCGGGACCTGGGTCGAGCGCAACGGTCCACGCAAGACGATGTTCGTCGCCGCGCTGTGCTGGTCGTCCGGCTTCTTCATCAGCGCGCTCGGCGTCGCCGTCGACCAGCTGTGGATCGTCTATCTCGGCTACGGGTTCATCGGCGGCATCGGCCTCGGCCTGGGGTACATCTCGCCGGTCTCGACGCTGATCAAGTGGTTCCCGGACCGCCCGGGGCTCGCCACGGGCCTCGCGATCATGGGCTTCGGCGGAGGCGCGCTGATCGCCTCGCCGCTGTCCGACGCGCTGCTCGCCGGGTTCGCGTCGACCCCCGCCGACGCGATCGTGCCGGCCTTCCTTACGCTCGGCGCGATCTACCTCGTGATGATGATGCTCGGCGCCTTCACGGTGCGCGTGCCGGCGGACGACTGGGTCCCCGAGGGCTGGGTGAAGCCCACGGAGTCCTCGGCCCGCTCCATGCAGACCACCGCCGACGTCACCGCCTCCGCTGCGATCCGCACACCGCAGTTCTGGTTCCTGTGGATCGTGCTGTTCACGAACGTGACCGCCGGCATCGGGATCCTCGAGCAGGCCGCGCCGATGATCCAGGACTTCTTCTCCGACGTCGACGCGGAGGCGGCGGCGGGCTACGTCGGGCTGCTGTCGCTGGCCAACATGGCCGGCCGGTTCGTCTGGTCCTCGACCTCCGACGTCATCGGGCGCAAGCCGATCTACATGGGCTACCTCGGGATCGGGGCGATCCTGTACTTCCTGGTCGCGTCGGTGAGCAGCGCGTCCATCGCCCTGTTCGTGGTCCTCACCGCGATCATCATCAGCTTCTACGGCGGCGGCTTCGCCACCGTGCCCGCCTACCTCAAGGACCTCTTCGGCGGCCTCGAGGTCGGCGCGATCCACGGCCGCCTGCTGACCGCGTGGGCGGCGGCGGGCGTCGCGGGACCCCTGATCGTCAACGCGCTCGCCGACTCCCAGGAGGCGGCGGGCAAGTCGGGCGCCGACCTCTACACGCTGTCGCTGTACATCATGGTCGGCGTGCTGATCGTCGGCTTCATCGCCAACCTGATGATCCGCCCGGTCGACAAGCGGTTCCACGTCCGGCGGCCCGCCGAGCAGCGCGAGCCGGCCTACGAGATGGCTGAGGAGACCTCATGAGCCCGCACGAAGCAAGCGAGACGCGCCTGACCGTCCAGGGCGTGCTGCTGTGGATCCTGGTGGCCTGCGGCCTGCTCTACGGCGTGATCGAGACGGCGGTGAAGATCCCCGCGTTGTTCGGGGCCTGACGGACTCGCCCGGGGGCTCGCCCTCAGGCCCTTCCGAGTTCGGCCGGACGGCGCCGGCGCGAGATGCGCGCCGTGCGCGGCCGGCCGAACTCGCTCGCCGCGAGGCGCGGGGGTGCGACTGCTAGCTTCGCTGGGGTGAGCGTGAGTGACCTGCGCTCGGCGCCGGTGCCCGAGCCCACGCCCGCGGACCATGTCCGGGGCCCCGACGGCGCGCGGTGCGTGATCGTCTACGGGGACTACGAGTGCCCGTACTGCGCGGCGCTCGAGCTCCGGTTGCGAGAGCTGCCGCTGCGCGTCGTCTACCGGCACTTCCCCGTCGCCTCGCGCCATCCGCGGGCGCGGCCCGCCGCGCTGGCCGCGGAGGCGGCGGCGCTGCAGGGGGCGTTCTGGCCCATGCACGACGCGCTGTTCGGCGACCAGGGGCGCCTCGAGGACCCGCACCTGTGGGCGCGGGCCGAGCGGCTCGGGCTCGACGTCGCGCGCTTCGATGCCGACCGCCGCTCCGACGCGGTGGCCGAGCGGGTCGCGGCGGACTTCCGCTCCGGGGTCCGCGCGGGGGTGATGACCACGCCGGTGCTGTTCGCCGACGGCGTGGCGATCGCCGACCCGCGCAGCGACGCGGCCCTGCGCGCGCTGGCCGGCTGAGGCGAACCGCGGTTCCGGCCGCTGCGTACACCCGCGCGACGCCGTGACGACCGACGCCCAGCTCATGGAACGCCTTCGCGAGGACCACACCGGCGACGCGCTGCGCTCGCTCTATCGCACCTACTCGGGTGAGCTGTTCGGCTTCGCGCTGAACGCGCTGGGCGACCGCGGCATGGCCGAGGAGATCGTGCAGGAGGTCTTCACGCGGGCGTGGCGCCACGCGTCGGCGTACGACCCGGCGCGCGCGAGCGTGCGGACCTGGCTCTACCAGATCGCCCGCCACGCGGTCATCGACGCCCGCCGGCGCGCCGCCGTGCGGCCCGCGCTGCCATTGCACGAGCCCCAGGAGTCCGAGGCGGCCGCGCCCTCGATCGAGCAGGCGATGCTCGGCTGGCAGGTGGCGGCGGCGCTCGAGCGCCTGACACCCGACCACCGGCAGATGATCCGGCTCGCGCACTTCCAGGGGATGACGATGCGGGAGATCGCGGCGCACTGCAACCTGCCGGTGGGGACCGTGAAGAGCCGGACCTGGTACGCGCTACGGGCGCTGCGCCTGGTGCTGGAGGAGATGGGAGTGCCGTGATCGGAAGTTGTGCCGACATCCGCCCGCTGCTCGGCGGCTACGTGCTCGGGGCGCTCGAGCCCGACGAGGCCGCCGCCGTGCGTGCGCATCTCGCCGAGTGCCCCCTGTGCGCCACCGAGCACGACGCGCTCGCCGGGCTGCCGGAGCTGCTCGACCTCTCTTCGCGGGTGGAGCACCAGGCCGAGCCGCTGCCGCCCGGCGTCGAGGAGCGCCTGCTCGACGTCGTCGCACGCGAGCACCGCGGCGGCCGTCGCCGCCGGCCGGAGTGGCTGCGCCCACGCGTGCTGCTGGGAGCGGGCGCCGCGGCCGTCGCGGTGGCGGCGGCGTTCGCGTGGGTGGTGGTGCTCGGGGGCGGGTCCGGCGACCCGCCGTCCGCGGCCCCCAGCTACGACCTCGCGCTGCACGGCGCCCGCGGGGCGCCCAACGCGCGGGCCCGGGCGTCCCTCGAGCCCAAGCCCCAGGGCACCGAGCTGCACCTGTGGGTCCGCGACCTGCCGCGCGATCCCGCGGCCGTGTACGAGGTCCACTGCGACGGGCGCGACTGGAGCGCGAGCGCCGGCACCTTCCGCGTCGACCGCAGCGGCCGCGGCTACGCGGCACTGACGACCGCCGCGCGCGTCGGCGAGTACGATCGCATCCGCGTCGTGCGACGCATGCCCGCTGCCGACGGCGGGGCGGGCGGGCCTCGAACCACACCCGTGCTGATGGGCGATCTCGCCGGATGATCGAACCGTGGCGCGAAGGCGCGCGTATGGCTCGCTGTCACCCCGACACCTAGGAGGACGCATGCGGCTCTGGAGGATCTCGACGAGCATCGCGCTGGCAGTGCTGGCACTCGGAGTGGGTGCCTGCGGCGGCGATGACGAAGAGAGCAGTGGCTCGGCATCGACGCCCGAGGCCACGCCGACCGAGACCGCGGCATCCTCTTCCGGTAGTGGCGGCGGAGGCGAGACGCTCAAGATCGCGGCCCCGGCCGACGGCTCGCTGAAGTTCACGAAGAGCTCGTGGGACGCCAAGGCGGGCAAGGTCAAGATCGACTTCGACAACCCGTCGTCCGTGCCCCACGCCGTCGAGGTGGAGGGCAACGGGGTCGAGGAGGAGACCGAGGTCGTCACGAAGGGCAAGTCCAGCGTCAGCGTCGACCTCAAGGCGGGGACGTACGAGATCTACTGCCCCGTGGGCAAGCACAAGCAGGCGGGCATGGAAGGAACACTCACCGTCAACTGACTCGCGTGCGCCAGGACGGCGCCCGGAGGCCGGCCGCCGCGCCACCCGGCGCGGCGGCCGGGCACACCCGGCTCCATAACACCCGGGTAACCGGGGGATGGGACCGGCGTACTTCACGGCATGGGGGCCGGAAGACTGAAGGGCGCGGTTCGGTCCGCGCGTCAGCGAGGGACCGAGATCGGGCGCAACTGCGCGCGGCTGGATGTGCCGTGGGCGCGCTGCGGCTTCGCGCGCTTCGTCCGCGAGACGTTCCTGAGCTACTGCCTCGGGCCGATGATGGACCTCTACGTGCGCGCCCGCGCGATCGGCTCCAACCGCTTCGACGCGCTGAAGCCGCCGGTGGTCTTCGTCGCCAACCACTCGAGCCACCTCGACACCCCGGCGATCCTGCGCTCGCTGCCGCGCAAGTGGCGCCAGCGCACGGCGGTCGCCGCGGCGGCGGACTACTTCTACACGAACCGCCTCGTCGCCCATGCGGTCTCGCTGATCTTCAACACCGTGCCGATCCAGCGGCGCGGCGGCGGCCTCGGCAAGGACTCGACCGCTCACGTCGAGAGCCTGATCGATCAGCGCTGGAACCTGCTGCTGTTCCCCGAGGGCACGCGCTCGCGTGACGGGCGGATCGGGCGGCTGCGCTCCGGCGCGGCCGTGATCGCCGCCGAGCACGACCTCACCATCGTGCCGATCTACGTGGCCGGCACGCACGACGCGATGCCGCCGGGCCGCAACTGGCCGAAGCGCAAGCCCGGGCGCCCGTTCTCACGCCGCCACAAGGTCGAGGTCCGCTTCGGGGAGCCGATCACGCCGGCACCCGGCGAGCACCGCAGCGACGTGATGGATCGTGTGCGCGCGTTCATGGAGCAGCAGCAGGGGCCGAAGCCGGGGGCGGGCGGGAATCCCATCCCCGGCCTCGGCGAGCGGGTGAACGGCAACGGTGCCGCGCCCGGCACGCCCGGCGAGGCGACGCCGCCCGTCGCCCGCGCGGGCTGAGTTCGCAACCCTCTCCTCACAATTGACGCCGAGCCCTCCGTCGGCATAGGGTCGGCTGCGGACGTGCCGGACGACAGGAGGAGGAGAGGTTGAGCATTCTCGGAGCCGAGATCATCGGGACGGCGATCCTGATCTTGCTCGGCGATGGCGTAGTGGCCGCCGTGCTCTTGAACAAGTCCAAGGCACAGAACGGCGGCTGGATCGTGATCACGTTCGCCTGGGGCCTCGCGGTGGCGATCGCGGTGTTCGCAGTCGGACAGTTCAGCGGCGCCCAGATCAATCCGGCGGTGACCATCGGCACCGCCGTGATCGGCAGCACCGAGTGGGGTGACGTCCCCAGTTACATCATCGGCCAGTTCATCGGCGCATTCCTCGGCGCCCTGCTCGTGTGGCTGGCCTATCTCCCGCACTGGGAGGAGACCGAGGACCCGGGCCTCAAGCTCGCGGTCTTCTGCACCGCCCCCGCCATCCGCAACACTCCCGCCAATCTCCTCTGCGAGATCATCGGCACGATGATGCTGCTGTTCGGCGTCCTCGCGCTCGGCGCGGACGACGCCACCGTGGCCACCGGCCTCGTGCCCCTGCTCGTCGGCCTCCTGGTGGTGGTCATCGGCATGTCACTCGGCGGACCGACCGGTTACGCGATCAACCCGGCGCGTGACCTCGGCCCGCGGATCATGCACGCGATCCTGCCGGTCGCCGGCAAGGGCCCGTCGGACTGGGGCTACTCGTGGGTGCCGGTCGTCGGCCCGATCATCGGCGGCATCATCGGCGCGGTGCTGTTCGACGCGTTCTACCCGGGCTGATCCATGGCGATGAAGAAGCTCATCAACGGCCCTGACGACGTCGTAAGGGAGGCGCTCGAGGGCGTCGAGTTGGCCCACGGCGATCGCGTGCGGGTCCACTACGACCCCTACTACGTCGTACGGGCGGACGCGCCCGTGCAGGGCAAGGTCGGCATCGTGTCCGGAGGTGGCTCCGGGCACGAGCCGATGCACGGCGGCTTCGTGGGTCCGGGCATGCTCGACGCGGCATGCCCGGGCGAGGTCTTCACCTCGCCGACGCCCGACCAGATGCTCGAGGCCACCAAGGCCGTCAACGGCGGCGCGGGCGTCCTGCACATCGTCAAGAACTACACCGGCGACGTCATGAACTTCGACATGGCGGCCGACCTGGGGAAGGGCGAGGGCATCGAGGTCGAGGCGGTCGTCACCAACGACGACGTCGCGGTCCAGGACAGCCTCTACACCGCCGGCCGCCGCGGCGTGGGGATCACCGTGATCGCCGAGAAGATCTGCGGCGCCGCCGCCGAGGCGGGACAGCCGCTGGCGGAGGTCGCGGACCTCTGCCGCCGGGTGAACGGCCAGGGCCGCAGCATGGGCATGGCGCTCACGCCCTGCATCACCCCGGGCTCGGGCACACCGAGCTTCGAGCTGGGCGACGACGAGATGGAGATCGGCATCGGCATCCACGGCGAGCCGGGCCGCTACCGGGAGCCGCTCGGGCCCGCCTCGCAGGTGGTCGAGCGACTGGCCTCGGCGGTCGTCGAGGACCTGCCCTACCAGTCCGGCGACCAGGTGCTGGCGTTCGTCAACGGCATGGGCGGCACGCCGCTGATCGAGCTCTACATCGTCTATCGCGAGCTGCACCGCTTCCTCGACGGGCGCGGCATCACGATCGCCCGGAACCTGATCGGCAACTACATCACCTCCCTGGAGATGGCGGGCTGCTCCATCACGCTGCTCAAGCTCGACGACGAGCTCGTGCGGCTGTGGGACGCGCCGGTCAACACCCCGGCGCTCCGGTGGGGAGCGTGACCTCGAGCCAGTTTCGCGACTGGATTGTCCGCTTCGCGGACGAGATGGCGACGCACCGCACGGAGCTCACGCAGCTCGACACCGCGATCGGCGACGGCGATCACGGAACGAACATGGACCGCGGCATGCGCAAGGCGGTCGAGCGCCTCGAGACCCTCGAGGACGGCGACATCGGCGCCTCGCTGAAGGCCGTCGGGATGGCGCTCGTGTCGAGCGTCGGCGGTGCCGCGGGTCCGCTGTACGGAACGTTGTTCATGCAGATGGGATCGGCGACCGCGGGCAAGTCCGAGCTGGACGTCGCGGGCTTCGCCGATGCCCTCGATGCCGGCCTCCAGGGCGTGCGCGCCCGCGGGAAGGCCGAGCCGGGCGACAAGACCATGGTCGACGCCCTCACGCCGGCGCTGGAGGCCCTCCGCAACGGTGGCGACCTCGCGGCCGCGGCCGACGCGGCGGAGCAGGGCATGAAGGCGACGATCCCGCTCGTCGCGCGCAAGGGCCGGGCCAGCTATCTCGGCCCGCGCAGCGAGGGTCACCAGGACCCGGGCGCGACGTCCACCTACCTGTTGCTGCGTAGCGCGGCGGAGGCGCTTGGCCCGCAGCAGTCCAACGAGCGATAAGGCAAGGAGAAGGACGATTGGCCAAGTACGCAGCCGCCCTTGATCAGGGCACGACCAGCACGCGCTGCATGGTCTTCGATCATGCGGGCAAGGTGGTCAGCGTCTCGCAGAAGGAGCACGAGCAGATCTACCCGAAGCCGGGCTGGGTCGAGCATGACCCCAAGGAGGTCTGGGCGCGCACCAAGGAGGTCATGGACGAGGCGATGGCGTCCGCGGGTGCGAGCGCCGGCGACATCGCGGCGCTCGGCATCACCAACCAGCGCGAGACCACCGTCGTATGGGATCGCAACACCGGCGAGCCGGTGATGAACGCGATCGTCTGGCAGGACACCCGCACCGACAAGCTCGTCGACCAGTTCTCCGCCGACGGCGGCCAGGACCGGTTCCGCCCGAAGACTGGCCTGCCGCTCGCGACGTACTTCTCGGGCCCGAAGGTCCGCTGGATCCTCGACAACGTCGAGGGCGCGGCCGAAGCGCGCCGAGGCCGGGGACCTGATGTTCGGCAACATGGACACCTGGGTCATCTGGAACCTGACCGGCGGTACGGACGGCGGCCAGCACATCACCGACGTCTCGAACGCGAGCCGCACGCTGCTGATGGACCTGGCGACCCTGAAGTTCGATGACGAGCTCACCTCGGCGATCGGCGTCCCGACGCCGATGCTGCCCGAGATCCGCGCCTCGAGCGAGGTCTACGGCGAGGTCCGCTCCGGCGGCGCCTTCCAGGGCGTGGCGATCGCCGGTGACCTCGGCGACCAGCAGGCCGCCACGTTCGGGCAGACCTGCTTCGCGCCCGGCGAGGCGAAGAACACCTACGGCACGGGCAACTTCCTGCTGCTCAACACGGGCACGGAGCCGGTGCAGTCGAAGTCCGGCCTGATCACCACGGTCGGCTACAAGATCGGCGACGACGACGCCGTGTACTGCCTGGAGGGGTCGATCGCCATCACCGGGGCGCTCATCCAGTGGCTCCGTGACAACCTGAAGTTGATCAAGGCGGCGCCCGACGTCGAGGAGCTCGCCCGCTCGGTGGACGACAACGGCGGCACCTACTTCGTGCCGGCGTTCTCCGGGCTCTTCGCGCCCTACTGGAAGTCCAACGCGCGCGGCGTGGTGGCCGGCCTCACCCGCTTCGTGACCGCCGGGCACATCGCCCGCGCGGCGCTCGAGGCGACCGCGTACCAGAGCCGCGAGGTCGTCGAGGCGATGGACGCGGACTCGGGCGTCAAGCTCGAGTCGCTCAAGGTCGACGGCGGCATGGTCGCCAACGACCTGCTCATGCAGTTCCAGGCCGACCTGCTCGGCGTGCCGGTGATCCGCCCGAAGGTGGCCGAGACCACCGCGCTCGGCGCCGCGTACGCCGCGGGGCTCGCGACGGGCCTCTGGGGCAACCAGGAGGACCTGCGCGAGAACTGGCAGGAGGACAAGCGCTGGAACCCGACCATGGACCCCGCCAAGCGCGACGAGTACTACAGGTTCTGGAAGAAGGCCGTCACGCGGACCTTCGACTGGTTCGAGGCCGAGTGATCGAAGTCCACGGGGGCGCCGGCCGCCGGGCCGGCGCCCCGCCCGTGGGAGACTGAGGCCCAGCGTGGTGGGCATCGTGATCGTCTCCCACAGCGCCGGGCTCGCGGACGGCGTGGTGGAGCTGGCGCGCCAGATGGGCGGCGAGGAGCTGGCGCTCGAGGCGGCCGGCGGGATGGAGGACGGCGAGATCGGGACCGACGCCGAGCGCGTCAAGGCGGCGATCGAGCGCGCCCGCTCCGACGACGGCGTGCTCGTGCTGATGGACCTCGGGAGCGCCGTGATGAGCGCCGAGATGGCGGCGGAGATGGTCGCGATGGAGGACGCCGACCTGCGCGTCGTGCTCAGCGAGGCGCCGCTCGTCGAGGGCGCGGTAGCGGCGGCGGCGCGCGCCCGCGGCGGCTCGCCGCTCGACGAGGTCGCGGCGGAGGCGCGCGCGGCGCTCGGAATGAAGGCCTCCGCGCTCGGCGTCGAGGAGGAGGCGGGGGCGGGGGCGCCGGCGCCGGTGGTCGAGGAGACAGGCCCGCCCGGCCCGCAGCGGCGGCTGCACGTCGGCAACCGCCTCGGCCTGCACGCCCGTCCGGCGGCCCGGTTCGTCGAGGCCGCGGGCCGCTTCGAGGCCGTCGTCACGGTCAGCGATGAGACCACCGGGCGGGGCCCGGTGGACGGCCGCAGCCTGACCGCGCTGGTCACGCTCGGCGTCCGCCAGGGCCACGACATCGTGGTGCGCGCGAGCGGGGAGGAGGCCGAGGCGGCGCTGGAGGCCCTCGAGGCGCTGGCGGCGACGGGGTTCGGCGACGCGGACGGCGGCGGAGCGGCCGCGGCCCCGCAGGCGCCCGCGGAGCCCGCCACGCCCTCCGAGCCCGAGCCCGAAGCTCCCGCGCCGGGCGCGGAGCTCGCCGGGATCGCGGCCTCGAGCGGCGTCGCGGTCGGTCCCGCCCGGCCGCTCGACGCGCCCGTGCTCACGCCGCGCGACGACGAGCCGGCGGGCGATCCGGACGAGGAGTGGGCGCGGCTGCAGACGGCCCGCGAGGAGGCGCGGGCGGACATCGAGCGGGCGCGCGCGACGGTGGCCGGGCGCGCCGGCGAGTCCGAGGCCGCGATCTTCGACGCCCACGTGCTGCTGCTCGACGACGCCGCGCTGCTCGACCCCGCCCGCCGCGCGATCGAGGCGGGCGAGGCCGGCGCCGCGGCGGCCTGGGCGGCGGCCGCCGCCGCGGCGGCAGGCGCCTACCGCGACCTCGACGACCCCTACCTGCGCGAGCGCGCCGCGGACGTCGAGGACGTCGCCGCCCGCGTGCTGCGGCGCCTGACCGGCGCGGAAGGGGCGGCGGGCGCCGTGGAGGCCGGGATCGTCCTCGCCGACGAGCTCACGCCCGGCCAGGCCGCGGAGCTCGACCCCGCGCGCGTGCGCGGCATCGCCACGGCCCGCGGCGGCGCCACCGCCCACGCCGCGATCCTCGCGCGGGCGCTCGGGATCCCGGCCGTGGTGGGGCTGGGGCGGGCGCTGCTCGCGGTCGGCGAGGGCACGCCGCTGATCCTCGACGGCGACGCGGGCACGGTGCGCGTCGACCCCGGGGAGGCCGCGGTCGCCGAGGCCGAGGAGCGGCGCGCCGAGGGCGAGCGCCGGCGCGCGCGGGCGCTGGCCGCGGCGCACGAGCCGGCCGTGACCCGCGACGGGACGCGGATCGAGGTCGCCGCCAACCTCGGCAGCCCGGCCGAGGTGCCGGGCGCGCTCGAGCAGGGCGCCGAGGGGGTCGGCCTGCTGCGCACGGAGTTCCTCTTCCTGGACCGCGACGCGCCGCCCTCGGAGGACGAGCAGGTCGCGGTCTACGGCGAGATCGCGCGTGCGCTGGGCGATCGCCCGCTCGTGATCCGCACGCTGGACGCGGGCGCCGACAAGCCGCTGCCGTTCCTGCGCCAGGCGCCGGAGGACAACCCGTTCCTCGGCCGCCGCGGCATCCGCCTCGCGCTGGCGCGGCCCGAGCTGCTCGACACCCAGCTGCGCGCGCTCGTCCGCACGGCGGCCGAGCACCCGCTCAAGGTCATGTTCCCGATGGTCGCGACGCTCGGCGAGCTGCGCGCCGCACGCGCGGCGCTCGAGCGCGCGCAGGCGCAGACCGGCGCGCGCGGGCGGCTGGAGGTGGGGGTGATGGTGGAGGTGCCGGCGGTCGCGATCGCCGCGCAGCGCTTCGCGCCCGAGGTCGACTTCTTCTCGATCGGGACCAACGACCTCTCGCAGTACACGATGGCCGCCGAGCGCGGCAACCCCGACGTGGCCGCGCTGATCGACGGCCCGCTCCCGCCCGTCCTGCGGCTGGTCGCGCTGGTCACCCGGGCGGCGGCGGCCACGGGCGCGTGGGTGGGCGTGTGCGGCGAGCTGGCGGGGGAGCCGGGCGCCGCCGCGCTGCTGGTGGGCCTCGGCGTGACGGAGCTCAGCATGGCCGCCCCGCGCATCCCGGAGGTCAAGGAGGTGATCCGCGGGCTGGACCTCGAGACGGCCCGCGCGGCGGCCGAGCGCGCGCTCGAACTCGACGACGTCGCGGCGGTGCGCGGGCTGGCGGCAGACCTGCTCGCGGGGCACACCGCCTAGAGGTCCACTAGCATCGCCCGGCGGAGATGGTCGAACCCGCCCCCAACCTCTCGAGGGACTGGTCGAGATCGAAGTGCTGACTTCAGGCGGGCTCCGCTCGGCCCGGGTCCTCGCCGCCGGGACCACGCTGCGCATCCTGCTGGTGCCGGTGGTGATGGCGCTGGTGCTCGCCGACGACGGGGCCACCGGCACCACCGCCGCGATCGCGGGGGTGGTGTTCTTCATCGCCGCGACGACCGACTACGTGGACGGCTACCTCGCCCGCCGCTGGAACGTCACGACCACGCTCGGGTCGTTCCTGGACACGACGGCCGACAAGCTGCTCGTGAGCGGCGTGCTCGTCGCCCTCGTGGCGGTGGAGCGGGTCTCGCCCTGGATCGCCGTGATCATCGTCGGGCGCGAGCTCGTGATCCTCGGCCTGCGGGGCGCGGTGGCGGTCGACGGCAGCGTGGTGCAGCCGTCGCTGCTGGGCAAGAGCAAGACGGCGGTCCAGTTCCTCGCCATCCTGCTGGCCATCGTGCGTCCCGGCGACCCGCTCGGCGGCCTGTACATCGACGAGTGGGCGATGCTGGTGGCCGCGGCCGTGACGGTCGTCTCGGCGGTCGACTACCTCGTCCGCTTCTCGTCTGCGCTGACCGCCCGTCCCGAGCGCCGTTGACGGCACGGGCCTTCGTCACCGGCGGCTCCGGGCTGATCGGCGGGGCCCTCGTCACGCGGCTGGTGGAGCGCGGGGACGACGTCGTCGCGCTGGCGCGCTCCGACGGCGCGGCGTCCGCGCTCGCCGCCCGCGGGGCCGCGGTGGCGCGCGGCGACGTGCTCGACGAGGACGCGCTCACGGAGGCGATGCGCGGGTGCGGGCTCGTCTACCACGTCGCCGGGGTCAACACGCTGTGCCCGACCGACCCGGCGGAGCTCTTCCACGTCAACGTGCGCGGGGCCGAGGCGGTGGTGCGCGCCGCGGCGCGCGCCGGCGCCGGTCGCGTCGTGCTGACCTCGTCTGCGTCCTCGCTGGGCGAGGCGGAGGGCACGGTGGGCCGCGAGGACTCGCCGCATCGCGGCACGTTCCTGTCGGCCTACGAGCGCTCCAAGCACGACGGGGAGGTGGCGGCGCTCGCCGCCGCCCGCCGCGTGGACGTCGAGCTCGTGAGCGTCAACCCGGCCTCGGTGCAGGGGCCGGGCCGCGCCCGCGGGACCGGGCGCATCCTCCTGCTCTACCTCAACGGCAAGCTGAAGGCCTTCGTCGACGCCCACATCAGCCTGGTCGACATCGCGGACACCGTCGAGGGGCACCTGCTGGCCGCCGAGCGCGGGCAGCCGGGCGAGCGCTACGTCCTGTCCGGTGCGACGCTCACCTCGCGCGAGGTCCTCGAGGTGGTCTCGGCGCTGACCGGCCTCACCGACACCCCGCGGCTGCTGCCGGCACGCGTCGCCATGGCCGCCGCCGCCGCGGTGGAGGCCGGCGCGCGCCTCCGCGGCCGCACGCCGCCGCTGTGCCGCGAGATGGTCCGCACGCTGCTGCACGGCCACCGCTACGACGGCTCGCGCGCCGAACGCGACCTCGGCTTGCACTACACGCCGGTCCGTGAGACCTTCCGCCGCACCATCGAGTGGGCAATCGCCGAGGGATTGGTACGGCGACCTCTACCGGCATGGTCCGCGGTGTAGCCCACCAACATCGACCAAAGCGACGGAGGAACCGATGGCGGAGCGAGAGAAGGACCATCCGGCGGACCCCGAGCAGCCCGGCGAGGGCGGCTACGCCGAGGGCGTCGAGCACGAGCCCCACACCCCGGAGGACGATCACGTGGGCAGCTTCGCCGAAGGCGAGGAGACGCTCCCGCACGACCACACGCGCAAGGGCCGCTTCAGCGAGGGCGAGGAAGACCTGCCGGATACGCCCGAGAAGGAGATCGAGCGCGACTTCGGGGAGGGCATCGAGCGCCCCAAGGGCGACTGAACGGCCGCCCACGCGGCGCCGCCGGGGTTCGGCTGGCCAAGCCCAGCCGAACTCCTCAGCGAGCGAGCCCTTGGGCTAGCTCGCCTCCCTCTAGACTGCTGGACGACTAACTACCGAAGCGTCAAGAGATGCAGAGGGCCCGCAGACGAGACGCGGGCGCAGAAAGGAACACATGGCAGAAGTGCATCGAGTCTCCGTCGAGATCGGCGGGACGGAGATCTCGTTCGAGACCGGCCGCATGGCCAAGCAGGCCTCCGGCGCGGTCCAGGTTCGTTCAGGCGACACGATGGTCCTTGGCACGGCGACCGCGGGCAACCTGCGCGACGTCGACTTCCTCCCGCTCACCGTCGACGTCGAGGAGCGGATGTACGCCGCCGGCAAGATCCCCGGCTCCTTCTTCAAGCGCGAGGGCCGCGCGGGCGAGCAGGCGACGCTGACCGCCCGCATGATCGACCGGCCGCTGCGGCCGCTCTTCCCCAAGGGCTGGCGCTACGAGACCCAGCTGGTCGGGCTCCCGCTGTCGATCGACCACGACCACCCCTACGACATCCTCGCCATGAACGCCGCCTCCACGGCGCTGATGATCTCCAACATCCCGTTCCCGACGCCCGTCGGCGCGGTGCGGATCGGCAAGGTCGACGGCAACTTCGTCGTCAACCCGTCCGAGGAGGACCTCCTCACGGCCGAGATGGACCTCGTCGTGTCGGGGACCGAGGAGGCCATCCTCATGGTCGAGGCCGGCGCCAACGAGGTGCCGGAGGCCGAGATCCTCGACGCGCTGGACATCGCGCACTCCGAGATCCGCAAGCTGTGCGCCGTGCAGCGCGAGCTGGCCGAGAAGGCCGGCAAGGAGAAGCTCGAGGTCGTCGCGCCGCAGGTCGACGAGAGCCTCTACGGCCAGATCCAGGAGTCCCACGGCGCCGCGCTCGAGACGGCGACCTCGATCGAGGACAAGCTCGCGCGCCAGGACGCCACGAAGGCGGTCGAGGAGGAGGTGCTCGTGAGGTACTCGGGCGACCCCGAGGCCGACACCTACGCCGAGTACCGCGCCAGGGCGCAGCTGGCGTTCGACAAGCTCGAGAAGACGCTCGTACGCGAGCGGATCGCCGTGCGCAAGGTGCGCCCGGACGGCCGCGCCGCCGACGAGATCCGCGACATCACGATCGAGGCCGGCCTGCTGCCGCGCGCCCACGGCTCCGCGCTGTTCACCCGCGGGCAGACGCAGGCGCTCTCGGTCGCCGCGCTCGGCACCACCCGCGAGGAGATGCGGCTGGACAACCTCGGGCTCGAGACGTCAAAGCGCTACTTCCACCACTACAACTTCCCGCCGTTCTCGGTCGGGGAGGCGGGCTTCATGCGCGGCCCGAAGCGGCGTGACATCGGCCACGGCGCGCTCGCCGAGCGGGCGCTCGTCCCGATGGTCCCCTCCCAGGAGGAGTTCCCCTACACGATCCGCGTCGTGTCGGACATCCTCGAGTCCAACGGCTCCTCGTCGATGGCCTCGGTGTGCGGCTCGTCGCTGTCGCTGATGGACGCCGGCGTGCCGATCAAGCGGCCGGTGGCGGGCATCGCGATGGGGCTCATCAAGGAGGGCGACGACTACATCGTGCTGACCGACATCGCCGGCGTGGAGGACCACCTCGGCGACATGGACTTCAAGGTCGCCGGCACGGAGCGCGGGATCACCGCGCTGCAGATGGACATCAAGATCACCGGCGTGACGTTCGACATCATGCGCGACGCCCTCGCGCAGGCGAAGGACGCGCGGCAGTTCATCCTCGGCAAGATGGCCGAGGTCGTGCCGGCGCCGCGCTCGGAGCTGTCGGAGTTCGCCCCCCGGATCTCCACGATCCAGATCGACCCCGACAAGATCGGCCTGCTCATCGGCAAGGGCGGCGAGACGATCCGCGGGCTCAGCGAGGAGTTCGAGGCCCAGATCGACGTCGACGACGAGGGCCAGGTGCTCGTCTACGCGCAGACCGGCGCGCAGGGCGACGCCCTCGTCGACCGGATCCGCTCGATGACCAAGGAGGTCGAGGTCGGCGACGAGTTCTCCGCCGCCAAGGTCGTCAAGACGACCACCTTCGGCGCCTTCGTCGAGCTCGCCAAGGGCACCGACGGCCTGCTGCACATCTCCAACATCGCGCCGGGCCAGCGGCCCGCCACGGTCGAGGAGGTGCTCAACAAGGGCGACGAGGTGTCCGTCCGCGTGGTCGAGGTCGACCGCGAGCGCGGCCGCATCGGCCTGCGGCTGGCGGACGACCCGGACATCGCGGGCAAGTCGGTCGAGGAGCTCGCGACGGTCGGCTCCGGCGACCGCGGCGGCTCGCGCGGCGGCGGCGGCGGCGGTGACCGTGGCCGGCGCAACGGCCGCGGCGACCGGGACCGCGACCGCGGCCCGCGCCGCCCGCGCGGCGACCGCGACCCGGACCGCGACTGAACGACGGGACCCTCTCCGGGCCGGTCCGCCGCGTGGTGGACCGGCCCGGCGGTTCCCGGCCACCCATGTCCCGGCACCAGCTCACAGAGCTCGACTCCGGCCTCCGTGTCGTCACGGAGCGCATGGAGTCCGTGCGCTCCGCCGCCCTCGGCTTCTTCGTGGGCTCCGGCTCGCGCGGGGAGGACGACGAGGAGGCGGGCCTCTCGCACTTCCTCGAGCACATGCTGTTCCGCGGAACGGAGCGCTTCGGCTCGGCCGAGATCGACCAGCGGTTCGACGCGATGGGCGCCGAGCTCAACGCCGGCACCGACAAGGAGTCGACCACCGTGTACGCGCGGCTGCTCGACCAGCACCTGCCGGCCGCCTTCGACGTGATCGCCGACATGGTGTGGCGGCCCGCGTTCCGCGACGTCGACCCCGAGCGCGAGGTCGTGCTCGAGGAGATCGCGATGTACGAGGACGACCCCCAGGACACGGTCTTCGACGTCCTCGGCGGCGCCGTGTTCGGCGCGCACCCGCTGGGGCGCTCGATCATCGGCCGCGCGCCGGTCATCCGCGACGCGCACGTCGACTCGATCGCGGCCTTCCACGCGCGCCGCTACGTCCCCGGCTCGGTGGTGATCGCGGCCGCGGGCTCCGTCGACCACGACGCGATCGTGGAGCTCGCCGAGCGCACGCTCGATGGCCTGCGCTCGGGCGACCGCGCCCCGACGCCCGCTCCGGCCCCCGCGCAGCCGCCGCCCGCCGTGCGCTTCCAGCGCAAGGACACCGAGCAGGTCCACATCTGCCTCGGCGGCACGGGGATCCCAAGGTCCGACGAGCGCCGCTTCGCCGTGCGGGTGCTGGACGCGATCTTCGGCGGCCTCTCGTCCTCGCGGCTGTTCCAGTCGGTGCGCGAGGAGCGCGGGCTCGCCTACGCGGTGTTCTCGTTCTCCGGCCAGTACGCCGACACGGGGCAGGTCGGGCTCTACGTCGGCACGCGCCCCGACAACCTCAACGAGGCGATGAAGGTGGTGGGGGAGGAGCTCGAGCGGCTGCGCGAGGTGCCCGCCACCGAGGAGGAGCTCGACCGCGCCCGCGAGAACGTCAAGGCGCGCGTGGTGCTGGCGCTCGAGTCCTCGAGCGCGCGGATGAGCCGCCTCGGCACCTCGACGCTGTTCGGGCTGCCGCTGCTCGACCTCGACGAGATCACCGCTCGCATCGAGGCCGTCACGGTCGACGACCTGCGCGAGCTGACCGACGAGCTGTGGGGAGCCTCGCGGCTGTCGGCCGCGGGGATCGGCCCCGACGAGGACGCCTTCCGCACCGCCGTCGCGGCGGCCGGCCCGGGCGCCCGGGCCCTGTCCGCATGAGCATCCGCGTCGCGGTGGCCGGCGCCGAGGGGCGCATGGGGCGCACCGTGTGCGAGGCGGTCGACGGCGCGGACGACCTGACGCTGACCGGCCGCGCCGACCCGGCGGCGGGCACCGCGCTCGCCGGCGTGCTCGGCGACGCCGACGTGCTCGTCGACTTCACGATCCCCGACCAGGCGGTGCACAACGCCCGCACGGCGCTCGAGGCCGGCGTGCACGTGGTGATCGGCACCACCGGCTTCGACCTCGACGAGCTGCGGATCGTCGCCGAGAGCAAGGCGGCCAACGTCTTCGTGGCCCCGAACTTCGCGATCGGCGCAGTGCTGATGATGCGCTTCGCGGCCGAGGCGGCGCGCCACATGCGGGCCGCGGAGATCATCGAGCTGCACCATCCGGCGAAGCTCGACGCGCCGTCGGGCACCGCCCGGCGCACGGCCGAGCTGATGGGCGGCGACGTGCCGATCCACTCGGTCCGGCTGCCAGGCGTCGTCGCCGATCAGGAGGTCATCCTCGGCGACGTCGCTCAGACGCTGACCATCCGCCACGCCACGACGGACCGCACGAGCTTCATGCCGGGCGTGCTGCTCGCCGTGCGGCGGGTGGGAGGGCTCGAGTCCTCGCCGGTCGTCGGACTCGAGAACCTGCTGGACTGACGTCGAATTCGGACGCCAACGCCGCTCGGCCGCCTTGTGTCCGGGCGCGTGGTCCGCTTGACTTCGGCCGTTCCTGGCTATCCGACAAGGAGAGGCTCACACATGGGGTTCCTCGACAAGGCCAGGAAGATGGCCGAGCAGGCGCACGCGAAGGTCGACGAGGTGCAGGGGCAGTTCAACGACGCCCAGCGCCGGCGCGGGCCGCAAGGCGGACCGCGCGTCGAGTACGACCAGCACGGACGGCCGGTCCGCGAGGGACGGCCGGTCCGCGAGGAGCGGCCGGTCCGCGAGGAGCGGCCCGAGGCCGCGGCGTCCGCGCGAAACGGCGATCCGTTGTAACGGTAGGTCGTCCGGCGGAGCCGCCCGCCCACCTGCCAGACTGTCGCCCATGCGCCCCTTCGAAGGCCTACTCACGGCCATGGTCACCCCCTTCGCCGGCGACGGCAGCGTCGACGAGGAGGCCGCCGTCGCCATCGGCCGCCACCTGCTCGCCAACGGCTCGCACGGCCTCGTGGTCTGCGGGACGACGGGCGAGGCCGCCACGCTGTCCGACGACGAGCACATCGGGATGGTCGAGCTCATCGCCTCCGAGCTCGGCGACCAGGGACCGGTGGTGGCCGGGACGGGCTCCAACGACACGCGCCATGCGATCGAGCTGACCGAGCGCGCGCTGGCCACCGGGGTCGACGCCGTGCTGTCGGTCACGCCGTACTACAACAAGCCGAACCGCCGCGGCATCAAGCGCCACTTCGAGCTCGTGGCCAAGGCCGCTGCCGGCACGCCGGTGATCCTCTACAACATCCCCGGCCGCACGGCGACGAACATGCCGCCCGACCTGCTCGCCGAGCTGGCGCAGATCGACGGCATCGAGGCCGTCAAGCAGGCCAACAGCCCGGAGCTGCAGCCGATCGACGGGCTGGCCGTGCTGGCCGGCAACGACGACATCCTGGCGCCCTGCCTGGACATGGGCGGCGCCGGGGGCATCTGCGTCTCGTCGCACATCGTGGGGCCCCAGATGCGCCGTATGTACGACGAGCCCGACGAGCGCGCGGGCATCGACGCCTCGCTGCGCGACGTCTACGCCGCGATGTTCATCACCGCGAGCCCCGCGCCCACCAAGGCGGCGCTCAAGCTGCTCGGGCACGACGCCGGCGGCCTGCGCCTGCCGCTGGTCGAGGTCGACGAGTCCGAGCTCTCTGAGATCCGCACCGTGCTGGAGCGCCACGGGCTGCTCGACGCCGGCGCGCGCGCGGCCGACCCAGCGACCGCCACGCATTGAGCAAGACCCTGCGTGTGCTCCCGCTCGGGGGCATCGGCGAGATCGGGAAGAACATGACGGTCGTCGAGTACGACGGCCGCATCGTCGTCGTGGACTGCGGGCTGCGCTTCCCGACCGCCGAGATGATGGGCATCGACCTCGTGCTGCCCGACTTCACGTACCTGCGCGAGCGCGTCGACGACATCGAGGCGATCGTCATCACCCATGGCCACGAGGACCATCTCGGCGCGCTGCCGTGGGTGCTGCGAGAGCTCGGCGAGCACCGCGCGCCCGTCGTCTACGGCGGCCAGCTCACCGTCGCGATGGCCCGCTCCAAGCTCGACGAGCACAAGCTGCGCGACATCCGCCTCGAGGTGCTGCCGATCGGCCAGGAGGCGCAGGCCGGGCCGTTCGTCATCGAGCTCGTGCACCTCACGCACTCGATCCCGGACGCGGCCGGCGTCGCGCTGCGCTGCGAGCTCGGGACCATCCTCGTCACCGGCGACTACAAGTTCGACCAGACCCCGGTGGGGGGCGCCCCGGCGGACGTCTCGCGCCTCGCCGAGCTCGGCCGCGAGGGCCTGCTGCTGCTCTTCGGCGACTCGACGAACGCCGACCGGCCCGGGATCTCCACCAGCGAGTCGCTCGTCGGCCCCAACCTCGAGCGCGCCTTCGCGCAGTGCACCGGGCGCATCGTCGTCACGTGCTTCGCGTCGAACATCCACCGCGTGCAGCAGGTCGTCCACGCCGCCGCGCAGCTCGACCGCAAGGTGGCGCTCGTCGGGCGCTCGATGCGCAAGAACGTCAACATCGGCCGCACGCTCGGCCACATCGACGTGCCCGAGGGGCAGCTCATCGGCCCGCGCGAGATCGAACAGTGGCCCGACGACCGCCTCGTGATCATCTCGACCGGGTCCCAGGGAGAGCCCCTGTCGGCGCTGCGCCGGATGGCCTACCGCGACCACCCGCAGGTCGAGCTGCACGAGGGCGACACCGTCGTCTTCTCGGCCACGCCGATCCCCGGCAACGAGCGGTCGGTCAACGAGACGATCGACCGCCTGTACCACATCGGCTGCGACGTCGTGACGGCCGCCGACGCCGCGATCCACGCCTCGGGGCACGGCTATGCCGAGGAGCTGAAGCTGATGCTCAACCTCACGCGGCCGCGCTACGTCATGCCCGCGCACGGCGACTACAAGCGCATGCGGCTGCACGGCCAGCTCGCCGAGGCCGTCGGCATCCCGCCGGAGCGGATCTTCCGCGGCGAGAACGGCCTCCCGCTGGAGATCGACGAGCAGGGCGCGCGCTTCGGCGCGCACGAGACCTCGGGCATGGTGTTCGTGGACGGCGTGGACATCGGCGACGTGACCGACGTTGCCCTCCGCGACCGCCGCATGCTCTCGGCCGACGGCATCTTCATCGTGGTCGCCACCGTGTCCGAGCAGGACGGCTCCTCCGTCGTCCCCCCCGAGGTGCTCGCCCGCGGCGTGCCCTTCCTCGAGAGCGACAGCGCGTTCATCGAGGAGCTGCGCGAGGCGGTGGAGGACGCGCTCGACCGCGCGGCCGAGCAGCGGATCACCGAGATCGACGTGCTGGAGGGCATCCTCCACGACGACCTGGCGCAGTTCATCTACCAGCGTCGGCGCCGACGGCCGATGGTGCTGCCGGTCGTCGTCGAGGTCTAGGGAGAGAGGCCGTCGCCGAGCGCCGACGGCCGATGGTGCTGCCGGTCGTCGTCGAGGTCTAGATGGGTATCTAGGGGTCCGTCGCCGGCCGGCGGTCGCCTGCGGAGGCGGTCTCGCGGCGGCCGGCCCGCCCCAGCGCGAGCGCGCCGCCCGCCACCACGACCGAGAGCGCGACGCCCGCGGTCGCGAACGCCACGCGGGGGTCGAAGGCGGCGGTGAGCAGGCCGCCGAGGATGAACCCGGCCCCCGGCATGGCGGCCCCGAGCGACTCGAGCAGCCCGGCGACGCGGGCCTGCAGCGCCTTCGGGGTCCGCAGCTGGACCGCGGTGAGCACCGCGACGCCCTGCACGCCGTTGCCGACGCCGCCGACGACGGCGAACGCGCACGCCACGAGCAGCGACGGCGCCACCGCCTGGCCGAGGTAGGAGGTGGCGATGGCGAGCGTCGAGATCGCGATCAGCGCCAGCATCGACATCTTGCGCGCCAGCGCGAAGACCATCGAGCCCGCGACGATCCCCACGCCCCAGGCGCTCAGCAGGGCGCCGAAGCCCGCGTCGCCCGCGTCGAGGGTCTCCTTGGCGTAGACGACCTCGATCGGCACGACGCAGGCGAAGAACACCAGTGCGGTCGCCTGGGCGGTGAGCAGCAGCCGCAGCTCGCGGTCGGCGCGGACGTGGCCGAGCCCGCGCCTGACGCGGGCGAGCCATGTGTCGAGGTCAACGCGCGCGGCCGCCAGGTCGCTCGCGGTGACGAGCAGCAGCGCCACGAGCGCGAACGACGCCGCGTCGAGCAGCAGCGCCGCGTCGACGCCCTGCCAGGCGATCAGCAGGCCCGCCAGCGCGGGCCCGGCGGCCGTGCTGGCGGCGAAGATCACGTTGAAGATCGCGTTGCCCTCGCGCAGCAGGCCCGCCGGCTCGAGGATCCCCGCGACCGAGCCGCGCATCAGCGAGCGCGCGGTGAGCGCGAGGATCCCGTCGGCGAGCGCGAGCGCGAGGATCGGCGCGAGCGAGAAGGCCGACGTCGCAAGCAGCGCCAGCAGCAGGAAGAACACCGCCTCCAGCGCGTGCAGGACGCCCAGCGTGCGTCCGGTCGCCAGGTTGTCGATCCGCGCCGTCAGCGCGGGGGCGAGCAGCGCCGGGACGAACCTGGCCGACACGAACAGCGCCGTGGTGGCCAGCGCATCGCCCGTGCGGTCGAAGACGAGGATGGCCAGAGCCACGGCGCCGACCATGTCGCCCACGTCGTTGATGGCGTATGCGGTGGCCAGCTTCCGGAAGCCGGACAGCCGCAGTGGGGCGAAGGCGGTTGACATGAGCAGGTGAGCCTAGGCCGTTTATCGGCCTATAGCCGCATATACGACAGTGGCCGGGACCTCGACCGCTCAAGTCGGACCCCACCAGGTCCGATCAGGATCACTGTGAGGTCCCCCCGTTCACGGATGACGGAGGCGTTCCAAGCCACGACGGCACTTGCGGCCCTCGTGGCTGCCTGCGCGCTCTCGACCGCTGACCAATGGCAGCCGGTCGGTCTCGTCGTGCTCATCGCCGCGCTGTCGGTCGGCAGCCATCTGTTCCCGTTCGAGACCGGCAACCTGCGCATCTGCGGATCGTTCATGAGCCTCGTGCTCGCGATGGCCCTGCTCGGTCCGGCGCCGGCCGTGGCGATCGCCGTGACCGCGGTGATCGTGGACGGCATCCGCCGCCGCCAGCCCCGCCGGCTCGTGTTCAGCGACGTGGCCGCGTACGCCGTCTTCCCGCTGGCGGGCGCGCTGATGATGCAGGAGTTCGCGGGCGCGGACGAGTTCGCCCCGGGCGACATCGCCTTCGGCTTCATCCTCGTCGGCGTCTTCATGGCTCACGAACCTCCTGAACTTCCTGCTGATCGTCGGCCCGGACCTCCACCTGCACCCGGGCAAGCTCGCGCGCGCCTTCATGACGACCTTCGTGCCGATGGTCCCCTGGGAGCTCGCGTCGGCCATCGTCACGGCCCTCACCGCCTGCGCCTATCGCGTCTACGGGCTCGGTGCCTTGAGCCTGCTCGCCGCGATGCTGTTCATCTTCCAGTACCTGCTGCGGGCCATCGTGCAGGCGGAGGAGCGCGGGTTCCAGCTCGAGGAGCGGATGAAGCAGCTCTCGGCGATGCACGAGGGGATGCTCGCCGTGATGCTCAAGACGCTCTCGCTGCGCGACCCGATGACGGCGCGCCACTCCGCGGCGGTCGCGCGCTACTCGCGCGCGCTGGCCAAGGAGGCGGGGCTCTCGCTCGACGAGCAGGAGCTCGTGCACACCGCGGGGCTGGTGCACGACATCGGCAAGTTCATCTTCCCCGACTCGATCCTCTCCGCCGCGCGCAAGCTCACGCCCGAGGAGTACGAGATCATCAAGCTCCATCCCGGCCAGGGCGCCGAGATCATCCGCCGTGTGAACGGCTTCGAGCCGGTGGCGGACATCGTGCTCGCGCACCACGAGCGGATCGACGGCAAGGGCTACCCGAACGGGGTCGCCGGCGACGACATCCCGATCCTGTCGCGCATCATCTCCATCGCGGATACCTACGACGTGATGACCGCGCGCGACTCCTACCGCCGGCCGGTGTCCCAGGAGGACGCCGTCGCGGAGCTGCGCAGGGTGTCCGGCACGCAGCTCGATGGACACCTGGTCGGGCTGTTCGTGGGGCTGCTCGAGGAGCAGGAGATCACCTTCGCCCATGACGACGACGCCGATCTCGAGGCCGAGCTGCGGGTCGAGCGTCGTCCCTACGTGATGCGACCGGAGCTGGTCGCGGCCTAGTCCCGGCCCGAGCACCGGCGGCCAAGAACTTCGGGCAGGGAGAGGGTCGCGCGCTCCGCCTTCCATAGCGGAGCGCCGTCCCGTTGACGAACTAGTGACGCCAGCCCATGAAGTACCTGCCTTCCTGCCTCTCCCCGCCAGGGTCGAGCATTCGTCTGTGTGCACGTCGAGGCGCCACCGTCCTGGAGGAACGGCCGGCTACGCGGCGGTCCCGCCACGTTTCGTGCTTCGTCTGGGACAGTCCGACCCGCGTCCTGCGGGATGCCTCTCGGACTTGAACTTGGGAGCATCTTATGGACGCCCGTTCGACGCACTATCGAACAAGCGTCCAATTGGACGTTTGACTGATCAAGCCCTGGGGAAAGCGGCCGAATTTCGTCCGCGGCGCCGGGGAACTTGAGCCCGGCCGCTACGGCTGGACGGGGCCCGCCGCGGGGACGGGCTCGCGCTCCGGCTCGGAGGCCGAGAGCGCCGGGAGACGCACGACGAAGCGCGCCCCGCGCCCGTCCAGCGGCTCCTCCAGAGTGACGCGGCCGCCGTGCGAGGCGGCCACCGCGCGCACGATCGAGAGACCCAGGCCACTCGACCCGCTGCTCTCGCCCGCGCCGCGGTAGAAGCGCTCGAAGACCTTGTCGCGCAGCTCCGGCGGGATGCCCGGCCCGTCGTCCTCGACGGCCAGCACGACCTGCCCGCCGTCGCGCTCGATCGTCGCGCGCACGGCGGTCCCCGGGTCGGTGTGGCGCAGCGCGTTCTCCATCAGGTTCAGCACGAGGCGGTGCAGCTCGTCGCGCACGCCGGAGACGATCGCGCCGGGCGGCGCCGACACCGCGAGCGCGTGCTCCTCGGCCACGGGCTCGAGCTCGCCGGCCGCCTCGGTGAGCACGTCGGAGAGGTCGAGCGGCTCGTGCGCGCGGTGGCGCCCGGCGTCGGCGCGCGCGAGCAGCAGGAGGTCGGCGACGAGCCGGCGCATGCGGCGCGAGGAGCGCAGGGCCGAGGCGGCGGCCTCGCGCTGCTCGCCCTCGAGCTCGTCCTCGAGCAGCTCGAGGTTCGCGAGCACGGAGGTCAGCGGCGTGCGCAGCTCGTGCGAGGCGTCGGCGACGAACTCGCGCTGGCGCTCGAGCGCGGCCTGGGTCTCGCCGCGGGCCGCGTCCAGCGAGCGCAGCATGCCCTCGAGCGTGCGCGCAAGCTCGGCGACCTCGTCCTCGGCCTCCGGGTGGGGCACCCGCAGCGACGGGTCGCGGGTGCGCTGGATGGTGCGCGCGGCCTCCGTGAGCTCGGTGATGGGCGACATCGCGCGCCGCGCCGTCGCCAGGCCCGCCAGGAGCGCGAGCGCGGCGCCGCCCAGGACGCCCAGGCCGAGGAAGACCTTGACCCGGTTGGCGGTGGCCTTCACGTCGGACAGGCGGCGGGCGTACTGGACGTAGAGCACGCCGCCCTGCTCGAACGGGCTGTCGGTCTGGACCGGGATCGCGCGGGACTCCACGCGCCAGCCGCCGACGTCCACCGACCGCGCGCGCGGAGAGCCGAAGTCCGGCGCCCCGACCGAGGAGCGGAACACCTCGCCGTTCCAGCGCGCGATGCGCACCGCGGCGTTCTGGCCGCCCGCGAAGTCGTTGAGCGACGGGCCCTGGTACTCGTAAGGGCCGGCGGCGCCACCCGGGTCGTAGCGGACGGTGACCTGCTCCTTCAGCTGGTCGGCGGCGTTCGCCACCTGCCGGTCGAAGTCCGACTGGATCCGCTGAGTGGTGAGGACGCCGACGATCGTGGCGAACCCGAGCAGGATCACCAGCGTGAGGGCCGCGGATCCGCCGGCGAGCCGCCAGCCGATCGGCAGGCCCTTATACGCGGAGGACGTACCCCGCGCCGCGGACCGTATGTAGGAGTCGAGGCTCGCCACCGGCTTCGAGCTTTCTGCGCAGATTGGACACGAACACCTCGATGGTGTTCGTGATCGAGAACGGGTCGTAGCCCCACACCTCGTCCAGCAGCTTCTGGCGCGAGATCACCAGGCGCTCGTTGCGCATCAGGTACTCGAGCAGCTCGAACTCGCGCTGGGTGAGCTCGACGTCGCGGTCGCCGCGCTGCACCTCGTGGGTGTCGGGGTTGAGCGAGAGGTCGCCGACGCGCAGCGGCGCCATGCCCCGCGGGGGCCGGCGGCGCAGCAGCGCGCGGATGCGCGCGAGCAGCTCCTGGCGCTCGAACGGCTTGACGAGGTAGTCGTCGGCGCCGGAGTCGAGCCCCTCGACGCGGGCGTCGACGGCGTCGCGCGCGGTGAGGATGAGGATCGGGGTGTCGTCGTCGTCGGAGCGCATGCGGCGGGCGACGTCCATGCCGTCGAGCTTGGGCAGCCCGAGGTCCAGCACGATCAGGTCGGGCAGGAACGCATGCGTCTGCTCCAGTGCGGTCTCGCCGTCGGCGGCGAGGCGGACCTCGTAGCCCTCCAGGCGCAGCGAGCGCTGCAGCACCTGGGCGATCTCCTGGTCGTCCTCGACGACCAGCACGCGGACGGGGCGGGTTGAGGCTTCCATTCGCACGGGATGGTAGATGGAGGGCTTAACGGACCGTCAATCATCGACACCGTCCCCACCCGCCCGGGAGGGGCCGGGCGGCGGGCGTCGAAGCAGGTCGAGCCGACATGCCGCCCGCCAAGTCACGGAAGTCCCGCGCCCGTCGCTCAGCACCGGCGTGGCCCCCGTCGCTGCCCACGCTCGAGCAGCGCCATCTCGACCTGATCGGCCTCGGCCTGGTGGCCGTCGCGATCTTCTTCGGCTTCGTCGTCTACCTGGGGTGGGACGGCGGGCGCGCGGGCGAGGGCGCGGTGGACGGCCTGCGGTGGCTGCTGGGCGCCGTCCACTACCTGGTCCCGGCGGCGCTGCTGGGGGCGGGCGGGTTGATCGTCATGCGCCCCGTGCTGCCCGCGGTGCGCCCGATCCGGGCCGGCACCGCATGCCTGTTCGCGGGCCTGGCGCTCGGCCTGACGGCCGGCACGTTCGGGCTCGGTCCGGGCGGCCGGCGGGCGGAGCTGTGGGACCCGGCCTGGGTCAAGCCGCGCGGCGGCATGGTGGGGGAGGCCCTCTACTGGGGCAGCTCGACCCTGCTCGGCGACCTCGGCGCGAACATCCTCGCGGTCTTCCTGTTCCTGGCCGCCGCCCTGCTGCTGACCGGGGCGACGATCGCGGGCGTGATCACCGCGACCCACGACTCGGTCTCCACCACGGGCCGGCGGCTGCGCGAGGGCACCACCGAGGTGCGCGAGCGCGTCGCCCGGCGGCGCGAGCCGACCGAGGAGCTCGCCGCGCTCGAGCAGTCGGGCGAGGCGCGCGTGACGGCCGCGACGCAGGCCGACGAGCCGGGATTCTGGTCCGGCGAGGAGCGCTTCCCCGAGCTCTACGACGGGGCGGGCCGGCGCGAGGCCGAGCTCGAGGCGGCCGAGGAGGCCGAGGAGCCGGCCGAGGCGGAGCTGCCGCCGCCGGAGGACGAGGAGGACGCCGGCGAGCCGAGCCTCGCCGAGGATCCCGAGACCGACGAGCCCGGCGTCACGCGCACCGGCCATCCGGGGCCGGTCGACGCGGCGCAGCTCACGCCGCAGGGCCGCTACCGCGCCGAGATCACCGACTCCCCCGATTTCGTCTGGACCGTCCCCGACCCGGGCTTCCTGAAGCGCTCGAGCGAGGAGTCCGCCCGCCCCGACACCGCCGGCCAGGAGCGCGTGGCCGCCCAGCTCACCGAGGCGCTCGGGCACTTCGGGGTGCAGGCGCGCGTGATCGGCATGGTCGCCGGGCCGCACATCACCCGCTATGAGCTCCGGCTCGCGCCCGGCACCAAGGTCGGCAAGGTCGCCCAGCTGCGCGACGACCTCGCCTACGCGCTCGCCGCCTCGGACATCCGCATCCTCGCGCCGATCCCGGGCAAGCAGGCGGTGGGCGTCGAGGTCCCCAACGCGCGGCGGCGCATCGTGCACCTCGGCGACGTCTTCCAGGCCCCGCCCGCCGACTGGTCGCCGCTGACCGTCTGGCTGGGCAAGGACGTGGCCGGCCGCGCGATCGGCGCCGACCTCGCCAAGATGCCGCACCTGCTGGTGGCGGGCACCACCGGCGCCGGCAAGTCGGGCGCGATCAACGCGATGCTCTCGTCGATCCTGCTGCGGGCCACGCCGCACGAGGTCCGCATGGTGCTCGTGGACCCCAAGCAGGTCGAGCTCAACCACTACGACTCGATTCCGCATCTGCTCACGCCGGTGATCACCTCGCCGCGGCAGGCGGCCACCGCGCTGCAGAACCTCGTGCGGGAGATGGAGCAGCGCTACTCGTACATGTCGCTCGCGCGCACGCGGTCGCTGCCCGAGCTCAACAAGGTCCGGGCGGGCCGCGGCGAGCCGGCGTTGCCCTACATCCTGTGCGTGATCGACGAGCTCGCCGACCTCATGATGGTCGCGCCCGCCGACGTCGAGGACTCGGTCATCCGCATCGCCCAGAAGGCGCGCGCGGTCGGCATCCACCTCGTGCTGGCCACGCAGAGCCCGCGCGTGGACGTCATCACGGGCATGATCAAGGCCAACGTCCCCTCGCGGATCGCCTTCGCGGTGTCCTCGCAGACCGACTCGCGCGTGATCCTCGACCAGAACGGCGCCGAGACGCTGCTCGGCCAGGGCGACATGCTGTTCTCGCCGGTCGGCTCCTCGCGGCTGCAGCGGATCCAGGGCGCCTATATCGACGAGAGCGAGATCGAGCCGCTGACCGAGGGCTGGCGCCGGCAGGGCGAGCCGGAGTTCGCCGAGCAGCTGCTCGAGGAGGTCGCGGAGGCCGGGGACGGCGGCGGGGGCGACGACGACGGCTTCGACCCCGACGAGGACCCGCTGCTGGGCGACGCGATCCGGTTGGTCGCGGAGATGCAGACCGCGTCGACCTCGATGCTCCAGCGGCGGCTGCGGCTCGGCTACACCCGCGCCGGCCGTCTCATCGACATGCTCGAGCGCCGTGGCGTCATCTCCGGGTACGAAGGCTCCAAGCCGCGCCAGGTCCTGGTCTCCGAGGCCGACGTGCCGCGGGTGCTCGCCGCGCTCGAGGAGCGCACCGGCATCCCGGTGCCCGATGCCGACGCCGAGGGGGCCGACTCCCCGCCCCCGCCGCCACCCGACGACCCCCGATGAGATCCCCGCCTGCACGACCTCGTTCGGCGGTCGGTGAGGGGACGGTGCGCAGGTAGCCTTGGCGCTTATGGCGGAGATCGGCCAGACGCTGCGCGAGACGCGCATGCGCCAGAAGATCGACATGACCGAGGTCGAGGCGGCCACGAAGATCCGTGCCAAGTACCTGCGGGCCCTGGAGAACGAGGAATGGGACCTTCTCCCGGGGCCGACCTTCGTCAAGACCTTCCTGCGCACGTACGCCGAGTACCTCGGGCTGGACGCCCGGATGCTGGTGGAGGAGTACCGCGAGCGCTTCGAGCGCCCCACGACGCAGGAGCTCACGCCGTTCGCGCCCGGTCTCGGCGGCACCAGGCAGCGCCGCCGCGTCCGCCCGCTGATCCCGCTCCCGGCCGTGCTGGTCGCCGTCGGCATCGTCGCCCTGCTCGGCGCCCTGTACCTGCTGGGGACCTGGGGCGACGAGAGCGGTGGCGGCGGCGGGGACGAGAGCTCCGCGCCGCCGCCGGTCGAGACCCGCCAGCCCGACGAGGGGTCGAACGCCGGCGAGCGCGCCGCCGACCGCCGGCGGGCGCGTGAGCGCCGGCGGCGGGCCCGCGCGCGACGCGCGCGTGAACGGCGCGCCGCGGCCGCGCGGATCGTGTCGCTCGCGCTCGTGCCGAGCGGCGAGGTGTTCGTCTGCCTGGTCGACAACACGGGCCGGCGGCTCGTGCCGGGCCAGAACCTGGGCGCGGGGGACCGCCGGGGGCCGTATCGCAGCCGGCGCTTCCGGGTGACGTTCGGCAACGGCCAGATCAGCATGCGCGTCAACGGCCGCACCGTGCAGGTGCCCGAGACCGCCGAGCCGGTGGGCTACGAGATCACGCCGCGCGGCCGGCGCACGCTGAGCGGGGCCCAGCGGCCCACCTGCGCATGAGCGCGCGGGCCGGCATCGTCGTCACCGGCACCGAGGTCCTCTCCGGCATCATCGCCGACCGCAACGGCCCGTGGCTGTCCGAGCAGCTGCGCGGGCGCGGCGTCCAGCTCGCCCACATCATGATCGTGGGGGACCGCCGCGACGACCTGCGCGCGGCCCTCGACTTCCTGGCGCGCGAGGGCGTCGACCTGGTGATCACGAGCGGCGGCCTCGGACCCACCGCCGACGACCTCACCGCCGAGGTCGTGGCCGAGTTCGCGGGGCGCGAGATGGTGCTCGATCCCGCGCTGGAACAGCGGATCTGGACGATCCTGCAGCGGATGCGCAGCCGCTGGCGCCACCTCGACGAGGAGGCGGTCCGGGCGGGCAACCGCAAGCAGGCGGTGGTGCCGGAGGGTGCGACGATCCTCGAGCCGGTCGGCACGGCGCCCGGGCTCGTGGTGCCGCCGGCGGACGGTGCCGGTGGCTCGGGGCCGACGGTGCTCGTGCTGCCGGGGCCGCCGGGAGAGCTGCAGCCGATGTGGGAGACCGCGCTGTCCACGGACGCCCTGCGCGCCGCGCTCGCCGGCGCGGGCGCCTACGAGCAGCGGATCCTGCGCCTGTTCGGGATCCCCGAGTCCGAGATCGCGGGGACGTTGCGGGCGATCGAGGCCGACGGCGTGCCACTCGACCGGCTGGAGATCACGACCTGCCTGCGCCGGGGGGAGATCGAGATCGCGACGGTGTACGAGCCGTCGGCGGCGGACGTCTACCGCGCGTTCGAGGACGGCGTGCGGGCGCGGCACTCCGACACGCTGTTCTCCGACGACGGCTCGACGGTGGACGATCAGGTGGCGCGGCTCCTGGAGGGGGAGAGCGTCGCCGTGGCGGAGTCGTGCACCGGGGGGCTGATGGCCGCGCGGCTCACCGAGCGGCCGGGCTCGTCGGCGTACGTGCGGGGCGGGGTGGTCGCCTATGCGGACGATGTCAAGACCGCGCTGGTGGGGGTGCCGGCGGAGCTGATCGCCCGCGTGGGAGCGGTGTCCGAGGAGGTGGCCGTCGCGCTGGCCGACGGTGCGCTCGAGCGCTTCGGCGCCTCGATCGGGATCGGGATCACCGGCGTCGCCGGGCCGGACGGAGGATCGGACGACAAGCCGGTGGGGACCGTCCATCTGAGCGTGGCGCGCCGCGGCGGCGAGCGGCTCGACCGGCGGGTGATGCTGCCGGGCGACCGGACCGCGATCCGGGAACGCACGACGACCGTCGTGATGCACCTGCTGCGAAGGTTGCTGGGGGGGTCGGCGGGGTCGGCCGCGGGTGCGTCCGCCCGCGCCGGCGCCGGGCGCGAGGCGTGACGGACGAGGCGCCCGCGCTCCGGCTGTTCGTGGCGCTCGACGTGCCGCCGGCGGTCCGGTCGGAGCTCGCCACGTTCCGGGCGGCGGCGGCCGACCCGGCGGTGTGGCGGCCGATCGCCGACGAGGCGCTGCACCTCACGCTCGCGTTCCTGGGGTGGTTGCGGGCTCCGGAGCCGGGGGTCGCGGAGGAGGTCGTGACGGCGACGGCGGATGGCGTGGAGGGCCCGCGGCTGGCGCTGGACGGCGCGCTGCTGCTGCCGCCGCGGCGCCCGCGCGTGCTCGCGGCGTCGGTGCGCGACGTCGAGGGCGAGCTGGGTTCTCTGCAGGGCGAGGTCTCGGCGCGGCTGGCCGACGCGGGCGTCTACGAGCCGGAGGACCGGCCGTTCCGCCCGCACGTGACGGTGGCGCGGCTGCGCCGCGGCGCGCGCGCCCCGCGCGGGGACGCGGCGGCCGAGCCGGCGCCGCTCGACTTCCGCGGGGCGGCGGTCACGCTCTACCGCTCGCTGCCCACCCGCGCGGGGGCGCGCTACGAGCCGCTCGTGTCGGTGCCGCTGGCGGGGTGAGTCCGGGGCGGGGCCCCGTCGCGGCCCGCTCTGCGCGCGGCCCGCCCGGCGCCGCCCACTCCCGCGCCGCCCACCTCGCGCGGCCCACCTCGCGCGGCCCGCCCGCGCGGCCCACCCCGCCGCCACCCGCGCGGCCCACCTCGCGCCGCCCACTTCGCGCGGCCCGCCCGGCGCCGCCCCCTCGCTCGTTCCGCCGCCCCTCTCGATGCACTTTCGTGTGCCCCTCGCGACACACGCGCGTTGTCCCGTGAGGCGGCCGCTGGAAGCCTCCCGTTCCGTCCGCCGCCCCGCCTACCGTGCGGGGTTCACCAGACTTGGAACGCAGAGGAGTTCGCCCCGGATGAGCACCCAGGATCCCGCGGCCGCCAAGGCCCGCGACACCGCGCTGCAGGGAGCGCTCGCCCAGATCGAGCGCCAGTTCGGCAAGGGCGCGGTCATGCGCATGGGCGACGAGGGCGCGCAGGTCCAGGCCGAGGCCATCCCGACCGGCGCGCTGTCGCTCGACCTGGCGCTCGGCATCGGCGGCGTGCCGCGCGGGCGCATCGTCGAGATCTTCGGCCCGGAGTCCTCGGGCAAGACCACGCTGATCTACCACATCATCGCCGAGGCGCAGAAGCTCGGCGGGGTGTGCGCGTTCATCGACGCCGAGCACGCCATGGACCCGCTGTACGCCAGCCGGATCGGCGTGGACATCGACGAGCTGCTGGTCTCCCAGCCCGACTACGGCGAGCAGGCCCTGGAGATCGCCGACATGCTCGTGCGCTCCGGGGCGGTGGACGTCGTGGCGGTGGACTCCGTCGCGGCCCTGACGCCCCGCACCGAGCTGGAGGGCCAGATGGGCGACCAGTCGGTCGGCCTGCAGGCCCGGATGATGTCCCAGGCGATGCGCAAGCTCGCCGGCAACCTCAACCGCGCCAAGACCCTCTGCGTGTTCACGAACCAGATCCGCGAGAAGGTCGGCGTGATGTTCGGCTCGCCCGAGACCCAGCCCGGCGGCCGCGCGCTGAAGTTCTACGCCTCCCAGCGGCTCGACATCCGCCGTATCGAGACGCTGAAGGACGGGACCGAGGCCATCGGCAACCGGGTGCGGGTCAAGGTCGTCAAGAACAAGGTGGCGGCGCCGTTCCGCCAGGCCGAGTTCGACATCGAGTTCGGCAGAGGCGTCTCCACCTCGGGCTGCATCCTCGACCTCGCGATCGAGCACAACGTGATCGCCAAGTCCGGCTCGTTCTTCTCCTACGGCGACGAGCGTCTCGGCCAGGGCCGCAACAACGCCAAGGGCTTCCTCGACGAGCACCCCGAGGTCGCCAAGGAGATCGAGGCCAAGATCTACGAGGCGCTCGGCCTCAGCCCGGACATCGCGCCGATCGAGCCGCCTGACGCGGAGTCCGTCGCCGCCGAGGGCTCCGACTCGCCGGCGCCGGCCGCGGCGGCCGCCTAGCCGGACGTCGCGATGCCGGTCGACACCGCCCACGCCGGGGCGGGCGGTCGGCCGTTGCCTCCGCGGGCGGCGGCCGACCCACCCGGCACGACGCCCCGCCCCGGCGACCCCGCCGCCTCCGCGCCCACCGAGCTCGCGCCGGACGCCGCCAAGCACCTCGAGAAGGCGCGCAAGCTCGCGTGGCGGTGGCTCAACCGCCGCGAGCGGACGGCGGCCGAGCTGCGCGAGCGGCTCGCGGCCAAGGAGATCGAGCCGTGGGCGATCGACCAGGTGGTCGACGAGCTGCGCGAGCAGCGCTACGTCGACGACGCCGGCTACGCCCAGCGCTTCGCCGACGACCGCCGCCGGCTCGACGGTTGGGGCTCCGAGCGGATCGAGCGCCGGCTGCGCGAGCTCGGGGTCGAGGACGAGGCGATCGCCCCGGCCCTCGCCGAGCAGGACCCGGAGACGGAGCTCGACGCGGCCGTCGCGCTGCTCGAGCAACGCTTCCCGGTCGCGCCCGAGACCCGCCGCGACCGCGACCGGGCGCTCGGCATGCTGGTCCGCAAGGGCTACGCGCTGGAGCTCGCGACCGACGCCCTGCGGCGACACGGCGGGGCGGACGAGCTGGACTGAGAGCACGCGATCGCGCCCGCCGGACGGTGTCCGGGTCCCCTCCGGACAACCGTTTGTTGCAGGCGTCCGCGCACGGTACTACGATCCGGTCCAGCGACAGACCAGGCCCTCCGGGGCTGATGAAACTCCAGCAAATCCTGATTTTTCAAGCGGATACAGCAGCTTCAGACGTGACGGCGACCACACACACGACCCCCTACGGGCGAGAACGCCCGCCGCAGTTCAGAGCAACACGGACGTAGCCGCCACCTGACGCGGCGGCCTACCGGCCGCCTGAATGCTCGACCTTCCGCTGTGCCGCGGTACGGCCCGGTCTGCGCTCGCAAATTCGGGGACACGTGAGCGGGGCCGGGGACCTCCGGCCCATCAGGAGAGGAAGGTCATGGACATCGTGATTGCCGCCGTCGTGGTGGCGCTGGGCCTGGTCATCGGGCTCATCGGCGCCGTCACGCTGCTGCAGCGGCGAATGCCGGGGCTGGTGTCGACGCCGCCTCCGGCGCCCACGCCGGCGCAGCCCACGCGGCCCGCCGCGAAGACGACGCCGGCGCCCGCCTCGCCCGCGCCCGCCTTGCCGGCGCCGCCCGTGGCAGAGGACTCCGAGCTGAGGGCGCGCCGGGCGGAGATCGTCCGGCTCGAGGAACGGCTGCTGGCGAAGGAGGAGGCGCTCGACACGAAGCTCTCGGAGCTCGACGGCCGCGGCCGTGGCCTCGACGACCGCGAGAAGGAGCTCGGCGCGGCCAAGGAGAAGCAGGTCCGCGAGCTCGAGCGGGTCGCCGGCCTCAGCGCCTCCCAGGCCAAGCAGATCCTGCTGCGCGAGCTCGAGGACCAGATCCGCCACGACTCGGCCCGCCTCGTCCGCCAGGTGGAGGAGGAGACCAAGCGCGACGCCGATCGCCGCGTGCGCAACATCCTCTCCGTCGTCATGCAGCGCATGGCGGCCGGGCACGCGGCCGAGACGACCGTCTCGGTGGTCCCGCTCTCGGCCGACGACATGAAGGGCCGCATCATCGGGCGCGAGGGCCGCAACATCCGCGCCCTCGAGAACCTCACCGGCGTCGACTTCATCATCGACGACACGCCGAACGCGGTGATCCTCTCGGGCTTCGACGGGGTGCGGCGCGAGATCGCCCGCATGACGCTCGAGAAGCTCCTGCAGGACGGGCGCATCCACCCGGCCCGCATCGAGGAGACCTACTACCTGGCCAAGTCCGAGCTCGAGAGCCACATCGCCGAATGCGGCGAGCAGGCCTGCTTCGACGCCAACGTCCAGGCGCTCGACTCCGAGCTCGTCAAGATCCTCGGCCGGCTGAAGTACCGCACGAGCTATGGGCAGAACGTCCTCGCGCACTCGATCGAGTGCGCCCACCTCGCCGCGATGATGGCCCACGAGCTCGGCGCGTCGGCCAAGACCGCCCGCCGTGCCGCGCTGCTGCACGACATCGGCAAGGCCGTCTCGCACGAGGTCGAGGGCCCGCACGCGCTGGTGGGCGGGGACCTCGTCCGCCGCCACGGCGAGTCCGAGGCCGTCGCGCACGCGATGGAGGCCCACCACAACGAGGTCGAGCCGCAGACCGTGGAGGCCGTGATCGTCCAGACCGCCGACGCGCTCTCCGGCGCCCGCCCGGGCGCCCGCGGCGAGTCCCTGGAGCAGTACGTCAAGCGCCTGCGCGACCTCGAGCACATCGCCACCCGGCACGACGGCGTCGACAAGGTCTACGCGATGCAGGCCGGCCGCGAGATCCGCATCATGGTGCAGCCCACCGCCCTGGACGACGACGCGGCGGTCCTCCTGTCGCACGAGATCGCCCGCGAGATCGAGCAGGAGCTCGAGTACCCTGGCCAGATCAAGGTGACCGTCATCCGCGAATCACGGGCGACCGACTACGCACGATGAGCCTGCTGGCAAAGCTCCGGCGCCGTCCCCGGCAAGCGGACGCGATCGCCCGCTGGACGTCCGAGGTCGAGAGGGCACGCGGTCCGGCCGGGGGCGCCAGGGCGCCGGGCGCCTTCGACCACGCCCCCGATGCCGAGCCCGAGGACGTGGTCTGGACGGGTCGCCGCGGGATGGACGGCCGGCGCCTCGAGCCCCAGCGCGGCGGGCTGACCGGCCTGGAGGGCGGGGGCAGCGGGCACACCCCCGCGCCGTACGACAGGCTGTGAGGATCCACCCGCGACCCGCCGACCCATGAAGGCCTTCCACGTCACCACGTTCGGCTGCCAGATGAACGAGCACGACTCCGAGCGGATGAAGGGCATGCTCGAGTCGCTCGGCTACCGCGAGGCGCAGCGGCGCGCCGACGCCGACCTGATCCTCTTCAACACCTGCTCGATCCGCGAGAAGGCCGACGACCGCTTCGTCGCACACCTCGGCGAGGCCAAGCGGCTCAAGCGCGAGGACCCCGAGCGGATCGTCGGCGTCGGCGGCTGCTGGGCCCAGTCGGTCAAGGACGAGGTGTTCCGCCAGTTCCCCTTCGTCGACGTCGCCTTCGGCCCCGGCCAGGTGCACAAGCTGGCGGAGTTCCTCACGTCCGACTCGCTGACCGCCCAGGGCTTCTTCGAGTTCGAGGGCTTCACCGGGCACCTCCCGGCCAAGCGCGCCCGCGAGTTCCAGGCCTGGGTCCAGATCAGCGTCGGCTGCAACTGCCGCTGCTCGTACTGCATCGTGCCCTCCACCCGCGGGCGCGAGGTCAGCCGCCCGCTCGCCGAGCTCGTCGCCGAGGTGGAACGTCTCGCCGCGGACGGCGTGCGCGAGATCACCCTCCTCGGGCAGAACGTCAACTCGTACGGCCGCGACCTGCGCCCGGAGCGCGCGAGCTTCAGCGACCTACTGCGCCGTGTCGACGCCATCGCCGGCGTCGACCGCCTCCGCTACACGAGCCCGCACCCCAAGGACATGCGCGAGGACGTCATCCGCGCCCACGCCGAGCTGCCCTCGCTCTGCGAGCACATCCACCTCCCGCTCCAGTCGGGCTCCTCGGCGATCCTCAAGGCGATGCGCCGGACCTACGACCGCCGGCGCTACATGGACCGCGTCGCGCTGATCCGCGAGCACGTCCCCGACTGCGCCCTGACCACCGACATCATCGTCGGCTTCCCGGGGGAGACCGAGGCGGACTTCGAGGCCACGCTCGAGGTCGTCGAGGAGGTCGGCTACGACGGCGCCTTCACGTTCATCTACTCGCCCCGGCGCGGGACCGAGGCCGCCGGCCTCGAGGACGGGGTCGACCACGAGGTCAAGGTCGCGCGCATGGAGCGGCTCGTCGAGGTGGTCCAGCGGCGCGCCCGCGAGCGCGCCCAGCGCTTCGTCGGCCGCACCCTCGACGTGCTCGTCGAGGGCCCGTCGCGCACCGACCCGAGCCGCCTCCGCGGCCGCACGTCGCACAACAAGGTCGTGAACTTCGAGGGCGCCGCCGCGCCCGGCGAGCTGATCCCGGTCCACGTCACGGCGGCCACCAGCCAGACCCTCATGGGCGAGAGCTCGCTGCTCGCCAGCGCGGCCCTGCGCTCCTGAGCGGCGGGCGTCTCGGCCTCGCAGGGCGCCGACGCCACGTCCGTCGGCCCCGTATGCGAACATACGTTCGTGCGCTGGGACAACCTCACCATGGAGACCGAGGAGCAGGCCCGGCTCCCCGGCTACCGCGAGCCCGCCGTCGTCCGCCACTTCGACGCGCCGGAGGCGCTCGACACCCGCTTCTACGAGGTCCGGGCGAAGTCCGCGCTCAACCGCGTGCCCGAGGCCTCGCGCGTGCCGTTCCGATGGACGATCAACCCGTACCGGGGCTGCACCCATGCGTGCGCCTACTGCGTAGGGGGCGACACGGAGATCCTGCTGAGCGACGGAACGACTCGACCGATCGCAGAGCTCAAGGCCGGCGATGAGATCTACGGCACCGAGCGTCGTGGCACCTACCGGCGCTACGTCCGGACGGAGGTGCTCGCGCACTGGACCACCGTCAAGCCCGCGTATCGGATCCAGCTGGGGGACGGGACCGAGCTCGTCGCGAGCGGCGATCACCGGTTCCTCACCGGTCGGGGATGGAAGCACGTGACCGGCGCGGAGCAGGGCGCGTTGCGGCGTCCACACCTCACCGTCGGCTCCGAGCTGCTTGGCACGGGACGGTTCGCCGCTGCGCCTGCGGCGACGGATGGCTACCGCCGCGGCTACCTCTGCGGTCTCATCCGCGGGGACGGGCACCTCGGTTCCTACACCTACGACCGGCCGGGTCGAGGGCTCGATTCGCACTATCGATTCCGGCTGGCGCTCGCGGATCCGGAGGCGCTCGACCGTGCGCAGGCGTACCTGGCGGCGGCGGGCGTCGAGACGCGCGAGTACGAGTTCCAGGCCGCGACGGCCACGACGAGGGCCATGCACGCCATTGGCGGCTCCAAGCGCGCGGTCTTCGATCGGGCGACCGAGCTCATCAGCTGGCCGGAGGATCCGGGCGACGGCTGGCGTAAAGGCTTCCTCGCCGGCATCTTCGACGCCGAGGGCTCGTGCGGCTCACAGGCGCTGCGCATCGCGAACACCGACGGCGAGCTCATCGAGCGGACGGTCGAGTGTCTCCGGCGATTCGGGTTCGACGTCGTGGTCGAGTCGACGCGACAGGCGAACGGACTGAGGTCTGTGCGCCTGCGCGGAGGCCTCTGCGAGGTGCTTCGGTTCTTCCACACGGTGGACCCCGCCATTACCCGCAAACGCGACCTGGAGGGTCGCGCGATCAAGACCGACGCGCGGCTCGACGTCGTGTCCGTCGAGCCCCTCGGGGAGCCGATGGTGCTCTATGACATCACCACGGGCACCGGCGACTTCATCGCCAACGGGGTCGTGAGCCACAACTGCTTCGCCCGGCCGACGCACGAGTACCTGGACATGAACGCCGGGCGCGACTTCGAGCGCGAGATCGTCGTCAAGGTCAACGTGCCGGAGGTCCTGCGGGTCGAGCTGGCCAGGCCGTCGTGGAAGGGCGAGCACGTCGCGCTCGGTACCAACACCGATCCGTACCAGTGGGTCGAGGGCCGCTACAAGCTCATGCGCGGGATCTGGTCGGCGCTGCGCGACGCGGAGAATCCGTGCTCGATCCTGACGAAGTCGCCGCTCGTCCTGCGCGACGTCGACCTGCTGCGCGAGATCTCCGAGCGGGCCGAGGTCAGCGCGTGCCTGTCGGTACCGACGCTCGACGAGAAGGCCTGGCGCGCGACCGAGCCGCACACGCCACACCCGCGCGCGCGGCTCGAGGCGGTGGCCGAGCTCAACCGCCAGGGCATCCCCACCGGCATCCTCATCGCGCCGCTGATGCCGGGGATCAACGACGCGCCCGAGCAGGTCGAGAAGATCATCGAGATCGCCAACGAGGCCGGCGCCGTGAGCATCGGCGGCATCACGTTGTGGCTCCGCGGGCCGGTGCGCGAGATCTTCTTCGACTGGTTGAAGACCGCGCGCCCGGACCTGGTCGAGCGCTACGAGCACCTGTACCGCCGCGGCGCGTACGTGCCCGAGCCCGAACGCCGGGCGATCGAGCAGGCCGCCGGGCTCGCCGGGCACCGGACCCGACCACGCGCCGAGCGCTTCGGTCACCGGGGCGCCGGGCAGGGGATGGCGGCGAAGAGCGGGCCCGGCTCGCGGGCGTCGCCAGGCGCGCCCGCCCAGCCGGACACGCGCATCCCGCCGGACGACGACGATGGCGCCGCCCGGCCGCGGCCAGGCGAGTCCCGGCGGCCGCGGCCGGTGCAGCAGGCCCTGTTCTGACCGTCACCCTGGCGCGGCGGGTGATCGCATCGGCGTCGCAGCGGAGCGACTCCGGCAGCCCGAACCAACCGAATACGGAGCCGTCGAAGGTCGTGATGTCGGCGATCGCGCCGTCGGCGATGGTCAGGACGTCGAGCGCCATCGGCGAGTAGCCGTCGTCGCCTGGGCGGCGCACGTAGGCGGCGACCGCGGGCTGGCGGTTGGCGCGGGTGATCAGGCAGCGCAGCGACCCGAACGACTCCGAGCCGAAGCCGCCGTCGACCCATGCGTCGACGACCTGGTCGCTCCCCACCCACACACCGGGCTGCGGGGGCATCGAGAAGCGCACGTCCTCGGTGAGCAGCCGCTTGACGGCGAGCGGATCGGGCGACTCGCTGTACTCGACGTACCGCGCGAGGAGCTCCCGCTCGGCGGCCGTGACGTCGACACCGGGCGCCCAGTCGGTGCGGCGCTCGGGCAGGTGCTCCCTCATCGCCGCATGCGCCCGCTGGAGGGCGCTGTTGACCGCCGGGACGCTCGTCTCGAGCACCTCGGCGGTCTCCTTGGCCGAGCAGTCGAGGACGTCGCGGAGGATCAGCACCGCGCGCTGGAGCGGGACGAGGCGCTGGATCGCGACGAGGAACGCGAGCTCGATCGTCTCCCTCGCGGGGACGGCCTCATGCGGCTGCTCGGCCTCGTCGGCCGGCTCGTCGAGCAGCTCATCGGGATACGGCTGCAGCCACGGCACCTCACCGTCGGCGGAGACCGCGCGGGGGCGCTTGTCGAGCGCGTCCAGGCACGCGTTGGTGGCGATCTTGTACAGCCACGCGCGGAGCGCCGCGGGCTGCGCGAGCGTCTCCCGCCGGCGCCACGCGCGCAGGAACGTCTCCTGCACGAGGTCCTCCGACTCCTCGAAGGAGCCGAGCATGCGGTAGCAGTGGACGCGGAGCTCGCGCCGGTGGCGCTCCACGCTCGCGGCGAACGATGCGCGGTCGCGGTCGCTGTTGGTGATGGAGGTCATACACATGGGACGGCGCGACCGCCGAAAGCTCATCGCGCCGCGCACAGGAGCCGGGAGGCACGCCGGACCCGCGACCCAGAGGGTACGTTCCACGAGATGTCTGCCGAACCGCCGCACGCAGGCGAGGGGTGCGCGCCTGGGAGGCCGGCGCCGGGGTGAGCGCAGCCGTTCCGTTCGCCCTGGTCGACGTCTTCGCCGACGCTCCCCTGGCGGGCAACCCGCTGGCCGTCGTCGCCGACGCCGAGCGGCTGGAGGAGACGGTGATGCCGGCGATCGCCCGCGAGTTCAACCAGTCCGAGACGACGTTCGTGCTGCCCCCGACGCGGGCGGAAGCGACGTGTCGGCTGCGCTCGTTCACCCCCGCCGGCGCCGAGGTGACGGGCGCGGGGCACAACGCGCTCGGCGCGTGGTGGTGGCTCGCCACGACCGGGCGGATCCCGCTCGACGCCGAGGGCGGCGCGGCGCCGATGCAGGAGATCGGCGGCCGCGTGCTGCCCGTGGAGGTGACGGGGCGCGACGGGCACCCCGACGCGATCGTGATGGAGCAGGCGCCGCCCGACGTCGGGCGTACCGTGGCCGATCGCGAGGAGCTGGCGGCGGCGCTCGGGTTGTCCCCGGACGGAGGAGACCTGCCCGACGACGCGCCGGCACAGGTGGTCTCGACCGGCGCGGCGCATCTCCTGGTGCCGGCTCGCGACCGCGACGCGGTCGATCGCGCGCGGCCCGACGCACCGCGACTCAAAGCGGTCCTGGCGGAGGCCGGCGGGCAGGGTTGCTACCTGTACTGCCTGGATGCCGTCGACCCCGCCGCCGTCGCGCACGCGCGGTTCTTCAACCCGACGGTCGGCATCCACGAGGATCCCGCGACCGGCAGCGCCGCCGGTCCGCTCGTCAGCCGACTGGTCGCAGAGGGCGTGGTGCCCGACGGCGCCCTCGCGGTCGTCGAGCAGGGCCACGCGATGGGGCGCCCGAGCCGGATCCGGGTGCAGGTGACCGGCGACCGGGTCCGCATCGGCGGAGCCGCCGTCGTCGTGGCAGAAGGCATGCTCACCGTCTGAGGAGGTCCAGGAGAACGATGACCGAAGTCGACGAACAGCACCTGCGCAGGGCGATCGAGCTGGCTGCCGAAGCGAGGGCGGCCGGCGACATGCCGTTCGGATCGCTGCTCGTGGGGCCCGACGGCGACGTGCTGGCCGAGGACCGCAACACGGTCGTGACCGAGCGGGACGTCACGGCCCATCCCGAGCTCAAGCTGGCCCGGTGGGCCGGCCGGCAGCTCGACGCCGACGCGGCTCGCCGGACCACGATGTTCACGAGCTGCCAGCCGTGTCCGATGTGCACCGGCGCGATCGCACGGTCCGGCCTGGGCCGGGTCGTCTACGCGCTCTCGGAGGCGCAGCTGCAGGAGCTCCGGCCGACCGGAGCGCTGCCACCGGACGCATCCCCGGTCGACTACGTCGGGCCCGCGATGCCCGAGGAGGGCCGCGGGCCGCTCCTCGGCTTCTACGGCTGAAGCGGGAGCGTCAGCGCGTCGCGGCGCCGGCGCGCCGCCGTCCGTACACCAGCGCGCCGCGCTTCGTCACGGTGAGCGGGGCCTCCACGGACGCGGCCTCCGCCGCGGCCACCTCGCGCGCGAGACCCTTGCCGACGAGATAGTCGCGGACGGCGTCGCGGGTCGGCAGTGAGAGCAGCGGCGCGTCCCAGCGCTCGACCTCGATCTCGTCGAAGCGCTCGGCGAGCAGCTCCGGGGCGAGCTCGGCGTCGAACGTCAGCGAGCGCGCGGGAAGCGCGGCGGCGAGCTCGGGCGAGTCGTGGCGGCTCGGGGCCGCGACGGCGACCAGCCCGCCCGGGCGCAGCACCCGGTGCGCCTCGGCGAGCGCGAGCCGCGGATCGTCCAGGTGATAGAGGACGTAGAGCAGCGCGACGGAGCCGAACGCCTCGTCCGCGAAGGGGAGCGCGGTCGCGTCGCCCTCGACGGCCCCCGGCGGAGCGGCGGCCAGCAGCCGCGGCGAGCTGTCGAGCCCGACCCAGGCGTCCGGCGGCAGGTGACGCGCCAGCTCGCCCTCGCCGCAGCCGACGTCCAGCACCGGCGTCAGCCGCTCGGCGACCATCCGGGCGGCCACGCGCTCGTGGACGTCTCCGGCCGCCGCGTGGCGGTGCAACACGGCCCGGGCCGTCCGGAAGCGCTCGGGATCGGCCTCGTAGTCCGGCGGGATCGCACCCCGGCGCACGTCCGCCCCGCTCAGTCCTCCACCACCTCGCCGTCACGGCCGACGTAGCCGCCCGCCCCGCCCACGCACACGTAGACCGCCTCGTCCTCGCCGACGTTGCGCAGCCGCCGCGGCACCCGGGCGTCGACGCGGACGAAGTGGCCGGGGCGCAGGTGCTCGACCTGGCCGGCATGGAACTCGATGTCCAGCGAGCCGGAGTAGACGAAGTAGAGCTCCTCCTGGCGCTGGTGGTAGTGGAAGCGCGACGTGTAGCCCGGCGGCAGCACGATCGCGTTGACCCCGAAGGCGCCGACCCCGAGCTCCTGGCGCACCTTGCGAAAGCCCGGCCCGGTGCCCATCTCGTCGAGGTGCGCCGCCGCCCAGCCGTCCCCCTGCGCGCTCATCGGTCGTTCTCCTCTCCCGATCTCCAGCGCTGCCCGTCCGCGAAGGAGTCCCCCAGCTCGCGGGCCCCCAGCCGGCGCTGGACGGCGGCGGCGACCTCCGGGAGCAGGCCCGCGGCGGCCGCGCCCGCGCGCAGGGACAGCGGCGCCACGTCGACCTCCGCGCGGTCGCGCTCGATCGCGCGCACGACCGCGGCGGCGACCTCCTCGGGGGTGCGCGTCGCCACATAGCCGGGGAGCCGGACGCCCGAGTCGTGGTACATGCCCGCGTCGCGGATGAAGCTCGGGAACACGGACGAGACCCCGATGCCCATCGGGCGCAGGTCCTCCCGCAGGCCCTGGGAGAACCCGCGCAGGCCGAACTTCGTCGCCGAGTACAGCGAGCCGCCGGGGCTGGCGGCCTTCCCGGCCATCGAGGACATGAACACGATGTGCCCGCCGCCGCGGGCGGCCATCCCCTCGGCCAGCCGCTTGGCGAGGACCATCGGGGCGCGCAGGTTGACGGCCAGCGCCCGGTCGAGGTCCTCGACCGAGAAGCGGTCGATGCGGCCGCTGGCCGGGATGCCGGCGTTGGCCACCAGCACGTCGATGGCGCCGGCCTCCGCGATCAGGCGATCCACCGCGGCGGGATCGGCGAGGTCGCAGGCCACCGCTCGCGCGCCGAGCTCGGACGCGAGCGACTCGAGCGCCTCCGTACGACGCCCGCTCAGGACGAGGCGCGCGCCGCGCGCGGCGAGCGCCCGCGCGATCGCGTGGCCGAGCCCCCCCGTGGCGCCCGTGACGAGGGCCTCGCGCCCGGCGAGGTTCACCGGCCGGACCCCGCCCGCGCGGCGCTCCAGCCGGGCGCGTGCCGACCCGGGCCCGTCACGGGCCGAACACCGCCACCGTGGCGGTGAAGCCGTGCAGGAAGTACTCGCCGCCCACCGGGCCGATCTCGCCCGCGGCGAAGAAGCCGGCGGCGGGAGCGCCCGCCAGCTCGCGCTCGATCGCGGCGGCGTCGTGGTCCGGGCAGCCGAACATCGCCTCGCCGCGACCGTTGCAGGCGAACACCAGCGCGCCGGCGGGGACCCGCCCGCCGAGGGCGCGCATGCGGATGCCGAGGGCCTCGCGGAGGTCGCGGTCGGCGCTGGCGGCGTCGCGGGCGTGCAGCCGCACCACCTGGCCGGGACGCACGTCGGTGCCGACGACGATGCGGCCGCTGTACGGGTCGGCGCCCGCGAGCCCGCGGACGAGGAAGTCGCCGTGCTCGTACTCCGGCTTGTTGGGGTCGATGACGATGCCCATCAGCAGGCCGCCGTCGACGAGCCCGCGCTCCGCGTCGGAGAGGGCCTCGATCGCCTCGCGCAGCCGCGAGAGCGCCGGCTGGCCGGCGAGCTCGGAGATGACGTTGCCCTCGGCGGAGGTGATGGTCAGCTCCGGACCGATCGGCGCGGCGCCCTGCGAGACGCACGGCAGCATCTCGACCCCGTCGAAGCGCACGCCGACGGCGCCCTCGGCGATCACCTCGTCGCCGAGGAACAGCACGCCGCCGCCCGCGGCCGAGCGCCCGGAGGCGAGGCCGCCGAGGAGCGGAAGCATCGGCGTGCGCTCGGAGAGGAAGCGCAGGACCGGGTCGGTGGGGAAGGTGTACGGGTCGGCGAGCAGGACCACGCCGGCGGCGCCGTCGAGGTCGGGCATCCCGGTGAGCTCGCCGCCGCCCTCGTCCTCGAGCGGCTCGACGGTGGCGTGGAACGCGCCGGCCGAGCCCTCGCCCAGGGACGCCGCCCACACCGCCACGCCGGTGCCCTCCTCGATCTCCTGGCCGCCGGCGAGCACGCCGGCGGCGCCGCAGCCGATCAGCTGTCCGGGCGCGAGCACCTCCTGGACCGCCGCGAGCGTCGTCTCGGGGGCGGCGAGGTGGGTGCCCGAGGCGAACAGGACGGCGAGGTCGCAGCCGCCGCCGTCCAGTCCGGCGCGCGCGGCCGCCGCGGCCTCCTCGGCGCCGGCGTAGGGATCGGGCAGCGTGGACAGGCCGGTGCCGGCGCGGACGGGCATCACGGAGGACGATACTGCCGCCGCGACCATAATCCGCATCGTGCCGGCGCCGGTCGTGGTCGCGATCTTCGGACCCACGGGCGTGGGCAAGAGCGACGTGGCGCTCGCGCTGGCGGAGCGCCTGCGCGCGGAGGGCGAGGACCCGGTCGCCGTGTCGGCCGACGCGCTCCAGGTCTACGCCGGGCTCGAGACCCTGACGGGCGCTCCGACGGCCGCCGAGCGCGCGCGCCTCGAGCACCGCCTCGCCGGCTTCGTGCCGGTCGACCAGACCTGCAGCGCCGGCGCCTACGCCCGGCGCGCCCACGCCGAGATCGACGCGCTGCTCGACGCCGGCCGCCGGCCGCTCGTCGTCGGCGGCACCGGCCTCTACCTGCGCGCCGCGCTCGCCGAGCTCGACCTGCGCCCGCCGCCGGACCCCGCGGTGCGCGCCCGCTGGACGCGCGAGCTGGCGGCCCGCGGCCCCGCCGCGCTGCACGCCGAGCTGGCCGCGCGCGCTCCCGAGGCGGCCGCCGGCGTCGCGCCGACCGACTCGCAGCGGATCGTGCGCGCGCTCGAGCTGGCCGAGGCCGGCGCGACTCCGCCGCCGGCGCCGGGTGACGCGACCTCACGGCTGTGGACCCGGGACACCCGCCACCCGACGCTGCTCGCCGGGCTGACCATGGACCGGGCCGCGCTCGGCGCCCGCATCGAGGCGCGGGTGGACGCCATGGTCGCCGCCGGCGCGATCGACGAGGTGCGCGCCGCGGCCGCGGCGGGCGCGTCGCCCACGGCGAGGCGCGCGCTCGGCTTCGAGGAGCTGCTGCGCGGCGACGTCGACGCCATGAAGGTCCGCACGCGCCGCTACGCCAAGCGCCAGCTCACCTGGATGCGCAAGCTGCCCGGCGTCCGCGTGATCGACGTGACCGGCCGCGATCCCGCCGACGTCGCCGAGGAGCTGCACGCCGCGCTTCGGGCATGATCTGCCGCCGTGCGCTTCGAGAAGTGGCAGGCGCTGGGCAACGACTACCTGATCGTGGAGGCGGCCGCGCTGCCGTTCGCGCTCACCCCCGAGCGCGTCCGGCGCCTGTGCGACCGCCACACCGGCCCGGGCGGCGACGGCGTGCTCGAGCTCTCGGCGCCCGGCACGGACGACGACGTCGTCTCCCGTCTGCGGATCTTCAACCCCGACGGCTCCGAGGCCGAGCTGTCGGGCAACGGCGCCCGCGAGGCGATCCTCTACCTGCGCCACCGCGGATGGACGGACGCCGACACGTTCGCGGTCTCCACCGTCGCCGGCGTGATCCGCCCGACGATCACCGGCCCGGACACCTGCCGCGTCGCGATGGGGCGCGCGGCGCTCGCCTCCGCCGCCTTCCCGGCCGGACCCGCCGACGGCCGCGGCGAGCTCGAGGCCGGCGGGCGCACGTGGGCGTTCCGCCACGTGGCGATCGGCAACCCCCAGTGCGCCGTGCACGTCGCCGACCCCGCCGAGCTCGAGGCGCTCGACCTTCCGGCCCTCGGGCCGCAGTTCGAGCGCGCCGCGCTGTTCCCGCAGCGGACCAACGTGTCCTTCTGGCATGCCGAGGGACCCGGCCGCGTCCGGGCGCGGATCTTCGAGCGCGGGGTGGGGGAGACGCTGTCCTCGGGCACCGGCGCCTGCGGGGCGGCGATCGCGCACGTCCTGGACGGCGGCGCGCCGCCGGTGACCGTCCGTCTCGACGGCGGCGAGCTCGAGGTCGCCGTCGGCCCCGACCTGGACGTCGAGCTCACCGGCTGGGCGCTGCCCGTGTATGCGGGTGAGCTCAGCCCGGAGCTGGTGGCCGCGCTGAAGGCGCTGTGAGGCGCGCCGAGCCGCTAGCCTGGCGCGTCCCATGACCGACGGCGCCGCCGACGAGGGCGCCTGGGGCGTCGGGCTGGCCACGCTGGCCGAGCCGGGCGACCGGGTGCTCGACACGTTCTTCCCCCAGCCCCGCCTCGGGCTCGCTGACGCCCCCGGCGGGCCCGGCACGCGCGAGCTCGACGCCGCCGAGGCCGAGGCCCTGGGCGGCGCGGAGCTGGCCGCCTCCATCGGCGCCGACGCGCGCCGTGGCGTGCGCACGGCCGCGGTCGCCGTGGTGCTCGACGACCTCCAAGCGGCGCCCACCGAGCCGCACGACGTCTACCTGCGCCTGCACCTGCTCTCGCACCGGCTGGCGCGGCCCCATGAGATCTCCCTCGACGGGGTCTTCGGGCTGCTCAACAACGTCGCCTGGACGACGCAGGGGCCGGTGGACCCGGCCGAGCTCGCGGCGGCGCGCCTGCGGTTCCGCGCCGCCCGGATCCCGCTCGAGGTCCACTCGATCGACAAGTTCCCGCGCATGACCGACTACGTGGCGCCGACCGGGGTGCGCATCGCCGACGCCGACCGCGTGCGCCTCGGCGCGCACCTCGCGGCGGGCACGACCGTGATGCACGAGGGCTTCGTGAACTTCAACGCCGGGACGCTCGGCGCGTCGATGGTCGAGGGCCGCATCAGCGCCGGGGTGGTGGTCGGCGACGGCTCCGACATCGGGGGCGGCGCGTCGATCATGGGCACGCTGTCGGGCGGCGGCACCACCGTGATCTCGATCGGCGAGCGCTGCCTGCTGGGCGCGAACTCCGGCCTCGGGATCGCGCTGGGCGACGACTGCATCGTCGAGGCGGGGCTCTACCTCACCGCCGGCACGCTCGTCGCCCTGCCGGACGGCGAGGTCGTCAAGGCGCGCGAGCTGAGCGGCGCCGACGGCCTCCTGTTCCGCCGCAACTCACGCACCGGCGCGGTCGAGGCGCTGCCGCGGACCGGCACCTGGGCCGGCCTCAACGCGGCGCTGCACGCCAACCAGTGAGCGCGTCGGCGAGCGTCGCGGCGGCGCGCTCGCACTCCTCGAGCGTCGGCACGAGCGCCAGCCGCAGGTAGCCCTCACCGGGCGGCCCGAACATCGACCCGGGGGCGAGCACGACGCCGCGCTCCAGAAGCCCGGCGGCGAGCGCGTCGGCGTCGGGGCCGGCGTCCAGCCACAGGAAGAACGTGGCGTCGCCTCCTGCGTGGCGCAGGCCGGCCGCCTCGAGCACCGGCGTCAGCACGTCGCGCTTGGCGCGGTAGAGCCCGCGCACGTCCTCGACGTGCGCCTCGTCGGACCACGCGGCGATCGCGGCGCGCTGCACGAACTCCTGCGGCGCCGTGCCGACGTTGGGCCGGTAGCGGCGCAGCGCGGCGATCAGCTCCGGGTCGCCGGCCACGAAGCCCGCGCGGTAGCCCGGCATCGAGGAGCGCTTGGAGAGCGTGTTGAACACCGCGACGTTCGTGCGGTCGGACACCTGCAGCGCCGAGCCGGGAGGGTCGTCGCCGAAGTAGATCTCGGAGTAGGCCTCGTCGGAGGCCAGCACGAAGTCGTGCCGCCGCGCCAGCGCCGCGGCGCGCTCGTAGAACTCCGGCGGGGCGGTCGCCGCGGTCGGGTTGTTGGGGTAGTTCAGCCACAGGATCGCCACGCGGTCCCAGCGCTCCGGCGGGATCGCGTCGAGGTCGGGGAGGAAGCCGTCCTCCGCGCGCAGCGGCAGGTCGAGCACGGCCTTGCCGGCGAAGCGGGCCCCGCGCTCGGGGACCGGGTAGCCGGGGGTGGGCACCACGACCTCGTCGCCGTCGAGCACCTGGGCGAGGTGGAAGATCGCCTCCTTGGAGCCGAGCGTGGGCACGACCTCGGCGTCGGGGTCGAGCGCGACGCCGAAGCGCCGCTGCACCCAGCCCGCGACCGCGGTCCGCAGCTCCGGCAGCCCGTCCGCCGCGGGGTAGGTCGAGCGTGCGGCGATCGACGACGCCAGCGCCTCGCGGATGAAGGCCGGCGTCTCCTCGCGCGGCTCGCCGATCCCGAAGTCGACGAGCGGGACGCCGGACGCGGCGATCCGTTGCTTGGCCTCGGTGAGCGCGAGGAACGGGTAGGAGCGCAGGCCGGTGAGGACGGGGGAGAGCCTCATGCGGCCGCCAGCTCCCCGAGCACGCGGTAGGCGCCGGCCAGCGCGGCCACGGCGATCGACTCCTCGCGCTTGTGCGCCTGCGCGGGGTCGCCCGGGCCGAAGTTCACGGCCTCGAGGCCGGCCTGGCCGAACTCCGCCACCGGCGTCCACGCCTGCTTGGGCTCGAGCGCGCCGCCCGCCGCGCCGCGCAGCGCGGCCACCAGCGGGTTGCCCTGCGGGACCGGGCCAGACGGGGCGTTGGAGACCACCTCGAGCTCGCCGTGCCCGGCGCACAGCTCGCGCAGGCGCGCCTCGGCGCCGGCGGGAGTCCGGCCGGGCGCGGAGCGGAAGTTCACGTGGCACTCCACGCGGTCCGGGATCACGTTGTCGGCGATCCCGCCCGCGATGCGGGTCACCGCGACGACCTCGGTGAAGGTCAGCCCCTCGAAGCGGTGCTCCTGCGGGCCCTGCGCCGCCAGCGCCGCGATCCCCGCCGCCGCGCGCTCGATCGCGTTGTCGGCGAACCACGGCCGCGCGGAGTGCCCGCTGCGCCCGTGGAAGGTCCAGGTGGCGTTGACGTTGCCGAGGCAGCCGGCCTGCACCACGTTGGCGGTCGGCTCCATCATCACCACCAGGTCATAGCGCAGGCGCTCGCGCGCCAGCAGCGGCGTGAGCGCGCTCTCGGCCACCGGGAGCTCCTCGCGGCCGAAGAACAGGCAGTCGAACGGCGCGCCGTCGCGGGCGAGCTCGATCATCACCGCGAGCGCGCCCTTCATGTCGCTGGCGCCGAGGCCGTGCACGCGCTCGCCGTCGCGGCGGCCGGGGACGTTGCCCTGCGCGGGGACGGTGTCCAGGTGGCCCGCGAGCAGGACCCGGCCGGCGTTCTCGGCCAGCACGCAGCCGTCGCCCAGGTCGCGCGCGGCCAGCAGCTCGCCGACGTGCGCGGCGAGCCGCGCCTCCCCGCGCGACTCGGAGGGGATGTCGATCAACTCGAGCGTCCGGGCGGCCAGCCGCTCGGCCAGGGCTGCGTCGGCCACCGCGGGCACTCTACCCTCACGCGCGATGCGCTACTGCGGGATCGACGTCTCGGCCAAGCCGGCCAACCAGCAGCTCGTGACGCTGCACGAGCGCCGCGGGAGCGACGGCGTCGAGCTCGTGGCGACCTTCTACACGCCGGGCAGCGTGGAGCGGGTGGCGCGCACCATCGAGGGCTTCGGCCGCGGCCAGACCGTGGTCGCGGTCGACGCGCCGTCCGCCCGGCGGCTCGACCTGCTCGCCCCCGGCGCGCCCGCGCGCGAGGCGCTCCGGCTGCCGGAGGGCCGCTACGAGCGCATGCGGGTGTGCGACGCGATGCTCTTCCGCCGCGGCCTGCCGCTGTACCCGGTGCCCGCCGCCGGCCAGGCGGCCGCGGCCTGGGAGCAGTGGATGCTCGTCGGCTTCGAGCTCTTCGAGGCGCTCGCCGGCCTCGAGGTCTTCCGGCCGCCCAACCTCGAGGGCCGGTACGAGGGCCGGGTCGGCGAGACCGCCCCGGCGCTCGGGCGGCTGTGCGAGACCTATCCGGACGCGATCTTCTGCGCGCTGCTCGGCCACCGGCCGTCGCCGAAGCGCACCCCGTGGGGGCTCCAGCAGCGGATCGCCGTGCTCCGCGACCGCGGCGTCGTCGACGAGGACGGCGGGCTCTGGCACCGCACGCTCGACGAGCTCGACGCCTGCGCCGCGGCCTACACCGCCTACGCGATGGCGACGGGCCTGGGCACGTGGGTCGGCGACCCGGACGAGGGCGTCATCGTGCTCCCCACCCAGGAGCTGCTGGACCGCTACGAGCGGCTGCCCCCGCCGTCGCGGTCGGTTCTCGCCTAGGTGGTTGATTCCGTCGACCGCGCGGCCGCGGAATCAACCACCTGGCGCGACCGCTCCCGGTCCTCCTACACTGGGAGAAGCACAGATGCAGCGCACTCGCAACGGCCGCACGGCCCATTCCCGCTCCGCCCCGCCGCCGGCACTCGGCCGCGCCAAGCAACGCGCCTTCTGCATCGGCGCGCTTCCCTCTGGCGATCTCGCGGAGCTCGGGGAGCTGCTGCGCACCGCCGGGGTCGCGGTCGTGGGGGAGCTGGTCCAGCGCCGCGACGAGCCGCACCCGAACCTCTACCTCGGCCCGGGCAAGGTCGCAGAGCTCAAGGAGCTGCTCGCGGCCACGGACGCGAACCTGGTCGCCTGCGACGACGAGCTGACCCCGCGCCAGGAGCGCAACCTCGAGAAGGAGCTCGGGCTGCCGGTGATCGACCGCACGGCGATCATCATCGACATCTTCGCCGGGCACGCGCACTCGGCCGACGGCAAGCTCCAGGTCGAGCTCGCCCAGCTCGAGTACAACATGGCGCGCATGCGCGGCCTGTGGACGCACCTCGAGCGTCTCGGCGCCGGGCGCGGCGTGGGCGGCATCGGCACCCGGGGCCCGGGCGAGAGCCAGATCGAGACGGACCGCCGCCTGGCGCGCGACCGCATCTCCGCCCTGCGCCGCAAGCTCGAGCACGTCCGCTCCAACCGCGCCGTGATGCGCGCCGAGCGCGAGCGCGCGCACCTGCCGACGGTGGCGCTCGCCGGCTACACGAACGCCGGCAAGTCGACGCTGCTCAACGCGCTGACCGGGGCCGAGGTCGGCGTGCGCGACCGCCTCTTCCACACGCTCGACCCGACGACGCGGACGCTGCGCCTGCAGGGTCGCGCCTACCTGATGACCGACACCGTCGGCTTCATCCGCAAGCTGCCCCACCAGCTCGTCGACGCCTTCGGCGCGACGCTCGAGGAGACGCTGCGGGCCGACGTGATCCTCCACGTCGTCGACGCGGGCGTGCCCGAGGAGGAGCTCGTGGAGATGACCCGCGCGGTCGACGACGTGCTCGAGGAGGTCGGCGCGGGCGACCGGCCGCGCATCCTGGTGCTCAACAAGGCCGACCTGCTCGACGAGGACCGCCGCCACGAGCTCGCGTTCCGCCATCCCGAGGCCGTGCTGGTCTCGGCGGTCACCGGCGAGGGTCTGGACGCGCTGGGTGACCGCGTGGCGACGGAGTTCGAGCGCACGCTCCGCGACGTCGAGCTGCTCGTGCCGTTCTCGGACGGCGCCACCCTGAGCGAGCTGCATGACGTCGCCGGGGACCTCGAGCGCGAGGACACCGCCGAGGGCGTGCGGGTCAACGTGCGCCTGCCGGCCGTCATGGCCGACCGCTTCGGGCGCTACGCCGCCAACGGCGCCGGGTAGTCGGGGTCGGCCCACCCGCCGAGCGCCGTCTCGAGGCGCCCGGCCAGCGCGATCAGCGTGCGGTCCTCGCCGCGACGGCCGATCAGTTGGACGGCGACCGGCAGGCCGGCTTCGGTGCGGCCCGCGGGGACCGCGACCGCGGGAAGCCCGAGCGCGTTCGCGTAGGTGGCCAGCGTGAGCTTGCCGCCGGGGCGCACGGGCTCGCCGTCGACGGGCGGGAACGCGAAGGTCCCGAGTGGCGGCGCGACGTCGGGCACGGCCGGGCACAGCGCCACCTCGTGGCGCTCGAACCAGGCGGCTGCCTCCGCGTCGATCTCGGCGATCCGCCGGAACGCCGCCACGTAGGCCGGGAAGGACGGCTCGAAGCCGGCGCTGCCGGCCGCCATCTCGGCGAAGTACGGCGTGAGGTCCGCGTCGTCGGGGATCCGGGCGGTGCCGAAGCTCGTCATGAGCTCGTGGCCGAGGATCGTGTCGTACGCCGCCCGCAGCTCCCCGGCGCGGGGCAGAGCGGCCTCGGCGATCTCGATGCCGCCGTCGGCGAGCGCCGCGGCAGCGCGGCGCACGGCGTCGCGGCAGGCGCGGCTCACGGGCTGCAGGCCGTCCTCCTCGAAGACGCCGAGCCGCTCGACGGCCACGGGCTCGAGCCGTCGCTCGGCCATCACGCTCAACCCGAGGTCGAGGTCGGCGGCGGAGCGCGCCAGGGGGCCGAGGCCGCCGAACATCTGCGGCCCGGCCGAGAGGGGCAGCGGGTCGTGGGAGGGGTAGGGGACCGCGTCGCGGCTCGCGCGGAGGCCGAAGACGCCGGTCCAGGCGGCGGGCGCGCGGATCGAGCCGCCGAGGTCGGTGCCGATCCCGAGGGGGCTCATGGCGGCGGCGATCGCGGCCGCCTCGCCGCCCGAGGACCCGCCGGCCGTCCGTGCCGGGTCGTGGGGGTTGCGGGTCGCCCCGTAGACGCGGTTGACGGAGTCCCAGAACGAGCTGAACTCCGACAGGTTGGTCTTGCCGAGCAGGATCGCGCCGGCGCGCCGCATGCGCCGGATCACGACGGCGTCGTGCGGCGCGACGCGCCCGGCGAACAGGGTCGACCCGTTCGTCCACGGCAGCCCTTCGACCTCGATGACCTCCTTGGCGGTGAACGGGACGCCGTGCAGCGGGCCGGCCGGCTCGCCGCGGGCGAGCGCCGCGTCGGCGGCGCGAGCCTCCACGCGCGCCTCGTCCAGGCGCAGGACGACGATCGCGTTCACGTCGGGGTTGCGCGCCTCGATGCGCGCGGCGTGGGCCTCGACCAGCTCGGCGGCGCTCACCTCGCGCTCCCGGACGGCGTGGGCCATCCAGGACGCCGGCTGCTTGACGAGGTCGGTCACGGCGCGAGTATCCCGCGGGCGGGCGGAGCCGTGCCGGCGCCGCTACCGGCCCGAGGAGCCGAACCCGCCGGCGCCGCGGTCGTCGCCCCCCTCGGGCAGCGCGTCGACGATCCGGGTGGCGGGCGTCGCGCAGGGGACGAGCACGAGCTGGGCGATGCGGTCGCCGGGCTCCACGGTGTAGGGCTCCGCGCCGGCGTTGTGGAGGATCACGCCGACCTCCCCGCGGTAGCCGGGATCGATCAGCCCCGGCGCGTTCAGCGTCGTGATCCCGTGGCGCAGCGCGAGCCCGGAGCGAGGCAGCACCAGGCCGGCGAGGCCGGGCGGCACCGCGATCGCGACGCCCGTCGGGGCCAGGCCGCGCTCGCCGGGCGCGAGCGCGAGGCCCTCGACGGCGCGCAGGTCGAAGCCGGCGTCGCCCGCGCGGGTGCGCTCGGGCGGCCGGGCGTCCGGGCGCAGCAGGCGGACCTCGAGCGCCTCGGGGTGGGGCATGGAGCTACCCCCCGTCGACCGTCAGCACGACCTTGCCGGTCGCCTCGTGGCGCCGGAGCGCGTCGACCGCGGCGTTCGTGTCCGCCCAATGGCGCTCGACCGGCCGCGGGACCTGCAGGCGGCCGTCGGCGACCATGCCCGCGAGCGTCGCGAGGTCGGGCCCGAACGGCTCGCGCTCCTCGGTCGCGTAGATGAAGAACCCGACGAGGCGGCCGAGCGGGCCGCCGGCGAAGTCGTAGAAGTGCAGCGACGTCGGCTCGCCGCCCGATACGCCGTAGGCGACCGCGCTGCCGCCGGGGGCGAGGTGCCGGATCGCGTCGGCGAGCAGCGGGCCGCCGACCCCGTCGACCACGACGTCGAACGGGCCGTCGTCCTCGCCGAGCGCCGCCGTGACCACGCGCTGCGGGCCGAGCGCCTCGGCGGCCTCCGTGCGGTGGGGGCCGCTGACATGCGCGGTGACGTGCGCGCCGCCCGCGACGGCGAGCTGGACGGCGAAGCCGCCCACGCCGCCGGTGGCGCCCGTCACGAGCACGCGCCGCCCGAGGAGGCTCCCGCCCACCCGCAGCGTGCGCAGCGCCGTGAGGCCCGCGACGGGCAGCGCGGCGGCCGCCGCGAACGACACGCCGTCGGGCAGCGGCGCCACCCGCGAGGCCGCGACGGCGACCCGCTCCGACCAGCCGCCGCCTTCGGCCAGGGCGACCACGCGGGTGCCGCTGCCGTCGGCCAGCACGCCCGCGACGTCCTGCCCGGGCTGCCAGCCGTCCGGCCGCCGCTCGAGCAGGGAGAGCTCGCCGCGGTTGACCGCGTAGGCGCGGACGTCGACGACGACCTCGTCGCCGGAGGGCTCCGGGTCGGGCAGCTCGCGGCGGGCGAGGCCGCCCGGCGCCGAGGGATCGGTGATGTGGCCGAGCATGTCCGGCACCCTACTTGCCGCCGCCGGGGCGATCCGGCACGCTGACGACGTGTCCGTCGACCCGCCGCTCGCCGTGGTCACCGGGGGGAACCGCGGCATCGGCCGCGAGGTCGTCCGCCAGCTCGCGGAGCGCGGGCACACCGTGATCCTGGGCTCGCGGGACCCGGAGCGCGGCGCGGCGGCGGCCGAGGCCCTGCGCGGGGCGGGCGAGATCCTGCCGCGCCGGATCGACGTCACCGACGCCGGCAGCCTCGAGGCCGTCGCGCGCGAGGTGGAGCAGAGCTTCGGCCGCCTCGACGCGCTGGTCAACAACGCCGCGATCCTCTACGACACGTGGCAGCAGGCGGTCACCGCGGACCTCGCCACGGTGCAGGAGGCGCTCGACACCAACCTGCTCGGCGCCTGGCGGGCGGTGGAGGCGCTGCTACCGGCGCTGCGGCGCTCCCCGCATCCGCGCATCGTCAACGTCTCCAGCGAGGCCGGGTCGCTCGCGACCATGAACGGCGGGGCGCCCGCCTACCGCGTGTCCAAGGCCGCCCTGAACGCGCTGACCCGCACGCTCGCCTCGGAGCTGCGCCGCGACCGGGTGCTGGTCAACGCCATCTGCCCCGGGTGGGTGGCGACCGACATGGGCGGCGCGGGCGGGCGCCCGGTGGAGGAGGGGGCGGCGGGCGTGGTGTGGGGGGCGACGCTCCCCGACGACGGCCCGACCGGCGGCTTCTTCCGCGACGCCCAGCCGGTGCCCTGGTGAGCGCCCGCCGTACGCTGTCCGCGTGCGGCCGATCTCGGAGCAGGTGATCCTCATCACCGGCGCGGCGGACGGCCTCGGGGCCGCCGTCGCGGCGGACCTCGCCGCCGAGGGCGCGACCCTGCTGCTGCACGGCCGCAGCGAGGCGCGCGCGCAGGCGGCGGTCGACGCCGTGCGCGAGCGCACCGGCAGCGACCGGCTCCGCCCGTACCACGCCGACCTGGCCTCGCTCGACGAGGTGCGGCGGATGGCCGACGCGGTGCTCGACGCCGAGCCCCGCCTCGACGTGCTCGTCAACAACGCCGGGATCGGGACGGCGCACCCGGGCGACGGGCGGCGCCTGGAGAGCGCCGACGGCCACGAGCTGCGCTTCGCGGTCAACTACCTGGCCGGGTACCTGCTGACCCGGCGGCTGCTCGGGCTGCTGGAGCGCTCGGCCCCGGCGCGGATCGTCAACGTCGCGTCCGCCGGGCAGATGGCGATCGACTTCGACGACGTGATGCTCGAGCACCGCTACAGCGCCGGCCGTGCCTACACGCAGAGCAAGCTCGCCCAGATCCTCTTCACCTTCGACCTGGCCGAGGAGCTGGAAGGCCGCGGGGTCACCGCGAACTGCCTGCATCCGGCGACCTACATGCCGACCAGGATGGTCCTCGCGGCGCGCGGCAGCGGGATGAGCACGATCCGCGAGGGCGCCGACGCGACGGTCCGCCTGATCGCCGACCCGGCGCTGGACGGGGTCACCGGCCGCTACTTCGAGGGCACGCGCGAGGCCGCGCCCGACCGCCAGGCCTTCGACCCGGAAGCGCGGCGGCGGCTGCGCGAGCTCTCCGCGCGCCTCACCGGCGAGGGCTGAGGCGGCTCACGGCACCGCGGCGCGGCGGGCGGCGCGGACGTAGGCGTCCCGCCCGGCCTTCAGCAGGTAGCGCCGCGCGAGGAGCCGGTCGGCCGCGCGGGTGACGCGCTCGACGTAGTCCTCGTGCGTGGGGTAGAGCTCCCGCAGCCGGGACTCCGGGAACCGGGTGAACGTCCCGCTCTCGGAGAGGAGCGGGTCGGCGGTGTCGCGGAGCAGGCCTCCGTAGGCGCCCAGCGGCGCGCCTCTCGGCATGCCGCGGCTGATGGACGGCAGGTGCGGCAGGCGGACGCCGCCGAGGGCATTGCCGTCGGCGTCGACGGCGAGCGGTACGGACCGCGTGCCGTCCGGGTTCGTCGCCGGCGGGACGTCCAGGCGGGTGAGGTACCGGCTGGGCGGCGGTGGGGTGCCCTTGATCCACGCCAGCAGGTTGTGGTGCACGGCTCGCAGGGCGGGGCCGAGGCCGATCGGGTTCTGGGCCGGGTTGCCCAGCGCGCGGAGGTCGCGCCGGGGCACCGGGAGGCGTGACGTGCCGGCGAGCTCGATCACGCGGTAGTCGCCGGTGTCTCCGCCGGCGAGGAAGGCGCCGCGCTCGACGTCGGTCTGCGTGTGGACGACGCTCACCTTCCCGCCGTCGGCGGTCGTCTCGTCGCAGGGGGAGAAGGCGAGGGGCGCCGCGGGGCCGGCGCACACGCTCTCGATCGCCGCGAGGATCGTGCCGTCGAACGCCAGGCCTTCCCGCGTGTTCTCGCGCCCGGCGTGGAACCAGCGCAGCAGGGCGGCCGGCTCGCCGTAGCCGAAGGCGACGACCCTCGAGGCGGCCGGCGGGCGGTCGAAGCCGGCGGGATACGGGATCCAGCCGGTGTTGCGCGCGAGCTGCGCGGCGTCGCGGAGCACCTCCGCGGCGTCCGTCGCCGCGGCCATCGAGCCCGTGCCGCCGGCCTCGAGCGCGGCCTTGTCCCACAGCACCGAGAGATGGACGTTGCCCGTTCCGAGCAGGTAGCGCGCGCCGAGGTCCGCGCGCGCCGCCACGAGCGGCGCGGACGCGGTCGTGTCCGGGACGTCGACGAGCGCGGCGCCGTTTGAGTCCGCGGGCCGGGTCGGGTAGGCGATCGTCACCGGCACGCGGTACGGCCCGCCCGGCGCGCGGCCGCTGACCTCGAGCCGCCCTTCGCGGTACGGCTTGCCCGCGAACGTCCCGAGCGCCGCGTCGGAGGTGATCGCGACGCCGGTCACATCGGCCGACGCGACGCCCTGGCACAGCAGCAGCGAGCCCAGGCACGTCAGGAGCAGCCTCGTCATCGGGCAACGCCTACTGCACGCGCGACCGCGCCATCAATCGGCGAGGTCACGTCGCGGACCGGCGGCGGCGCGGCCGGTCCGGCCGGTGACCTCAGACCCCGGCGGCGCGGCGGGCGGCCGCGTGCGCGGCGGCCTCGAGCTCGTCGTCGAGCGGCGCGAGGTCCGCGGGCTCGAGGTCCAGCGCCGCGGCCGTGAGCCAGTCCGCGAACCAGGTGTTCTTGGGAAGCAGCGGACCGTGCAGGTAGGTGCCGACGACCTTGCCGGCCGGGCCGCCGCGGACGCCCTCGGCGCCGTCGCGCCCGTTGTTGCCGTGGCCGTTGAGCACCCGGCCGAGCGGCCGCTCGGCCGGCCCGAGGTAGGTCCGCCCGGCGTGGTTCTCGAAGCCGGCGAGGACGCGGCCGTCGAGGGCGCGCCCGAGCGGATCGTCACCGCCGGCGAGCTCGATCGCGACGTTGCCGATCAGCCGCGGCCCCTCCTCGCGGACGGTCTCGAGGTCGACGAGGCCGATCCCCGGGAGGCGCTCGTCGGCCAGCGCGTAGGCGTGGCCGAGGAGCTGGTAGCCGCCGCAGACCCCGAAGAGCACCTTCCCGGCGGCCGCGGCCGCGTGGAGGGCGTCGCGCTTGACGGTGACGAGGTCGTGGGCGCAGAGCTGCTGGTCGCGGTCCTGCCCGCCGCCGAGGTAGAAGAGGTCGTGGGCGTCGGGGTCGACGGGCTCGCCGAGGCCGGCGCCGCGCAGCTCGAAGCCCATCCCGCGCCACGCGCAGCGCCGCTCGAACACCGCGAGGTTGCCGCGGTCGGCGTAGATGTTCATGAGGTCGGGGTACAGCGCGCACACCCGCAGGACATCAGCCACGCAGCATCACGACCTCGGTGCCGATGTGCTCGTCGGTGGCGTCGATCCGGCGCGACGGCTCGGGCTGCAGGCCCGCCGCGCGGCCCTCGGCGGCGAGGAGGGCGCCGTCGACGCGGACGAGCTCGATCGCGTCGTCGCTGCGCTCGCGCGTGCCGTCGGGGGCGAGCGCCACGCGCACGCGCTCGATGCGCACGCGGTCGCCCAGGTCGCGCACCGCCACGGGCTGGGAGACGAAGCGCCAGCCGTCGCGCTCGCCGAGGTCGGGCTCCGGAAGCCCGCCGCGGCCCTCCTCGGGCTCGAACGCCTCGAGCTCGTCGGCGAACGCGATGGCCACCAGGCCGCCCGCGGCCAGATGCCGGCGCGCCGTCGCGAGGAAGGCCGGGCGGTCGCCGAGGAGCTGGACGACCTGCATCGGCGCCGCGATGAGCCCGAAGCGCGTGCCGAGGTCGAAGGCGTGGGCGTCGGCCTGCGCGGTGGCGACCCGCAGCCCCTCCGCGGCCGCCCGCGCGGCCAGCTCGGCCAGCAGCTCGCCGTCGCTGTCGAGCGCGGTGACCGCGAAGCCGGCGCGCGCGAGGTCCAGCGCGATACGCCCGGTGCCCGCGCCGATCTCGAGCACGGGGCCGGGCGCCGCGCCCGCGAGCTCGCGCCACAGCGGCAGGTCGGCGGCGTAGGCGCCGCACTCGACGTCGTGCCAGACGACGGCGGGGGAGTAGGCCGCCGCGTTCACCGCCAGTACTCCCGCGCCTGGCCGCGGGCCGCGAGCAGCTCGCGCAGGTCGAGCAGGGCGGTGTAGGTCGGCAGCGCGTACAGCGGGCCCCGGCCGTCGGCCAGCGCGGCGTCGAGCGCCGCCGCCGGGTTCTCCACCACCCGCAGGCGGTCGGGCGGCACACCCGCGTACTTCATGCGCAGGGCCAGCTCGGCGGCGCGGGTGCCCGAGCAGGTCATGCGCCGCACGTGGCCGGCGAGCACCTCCCAGTCGGCGTCCCACACCCACGAGACGTCGCGGCCGTCGGCGATGCGGTCGTTGAGGATCCCGAGGAGGTCGAGCGGGCCCTGCGCCTCGGCCTCGAGCGCCAGCGTGCGCAGCACCTCGTTGGCGCCGGCGGGGTTCTTGACCAGCAGCAGCGAGGTCAGGCGGCCCTCCAGCACGAGCGTCTCCGCGCGGCCGAACGCCGGCTCGACGGCCTCGATGCCGGCCACGATCTGCTCGAGCGGCACGTCCAGCGCGTGGCACAGCGCGGCGGCCGCGAGCGCGTTGTAGACGTTGTAGAGGCCTGGGAGGGGCAGCTCGACGCGCGCGCTGCCGGCCGGCATGCGCAGCGTGAAGGCGGCCGTGCGGATGCCGCGCAGCTCGATCGCCTCGGCGGAGATCGCGGGCTCGGGCCGGCGCGCGCCGCAGTTGGGGCAGTGGTAGCGCCCGAGGTGGGCGAGGTAGACGGCCTCGTAGACGTAGGCGGCGCCGCAGCGGCGGCAGTGCTTGGAGTCCGAGGCGTGCTGGAGCTCGGTGTGCGTGAGCGCCCGGTCCTCGACGCCGAAGTAGAGCGCCTCGGGGTCATGGCGGCCGAGGTCGGCGACCAGCGGGTCGTCGGCGTTGAGCACGAGCCGCGTGCGGCCGCGGCGGGCCGCGACGACCGCGGCCCAGCGGTCGGCGATCGTCTCGAGCTCGCCGTAGCGGTCGAGCTGGTCGCGGAACAGGTTGGCGAGCAGCATCGCGCGCGGCTGCAGCTCCTCGCTCACCGGCCCGAGCCAGAACTCGTCGACCTCGAAGAGCCCGAGGTCGCCGGACAGCTCCCGCCCGCCGCGCCGCGAGGCGGCGGCCAGCGCGGAGGCGACGCCGCCCGCCATGTTGGCCCCGGCGCGGTTGTGGACGAGCCGCGCGCCGGTGCGCTCCAGCACCGCGGCGACCATCGCCGCGGTGGTGGTCTTGCCGTTGGTCGCCGAGATCACGACGCTGCCGTGCTTCAGCCGGCCGGCGAGCAGCCCGATCGCGTGCGGCTCGAGGCGGGTCAGGACCTTGCCGGGGAGCGACGTCCCGCCGCCGCGCCCGGCGCGCCTCGCCAGCGTGCCGACGGCCTTGGCGGCCACCAGCTTGGGCGCGAGGAGCGCGCCTCGGGGAAGGACGACGTTCATGCCGGCGCCAGCACCTCCAGCTCGCCCGGCTGTACCCGTACGGTGGCCGGCAGCTCCGCCACCGGGTCGCCGTCGGCGTAGAGCGTGAAGGGCCGGTCGGCCGCCACGGCGACCTCGCGGGCGCGCAGCAGGCGCAGCCCCGGCTCGCGGACATGGCCGCCCCAGAACGCGCGCGGCAGGTTGGCCAGGTAGCGGCGCCGCGGGATGTCCCCGATGAGCACCACGTCGAGGAGTCCGTCGTCGACCTCGGCGGTCGGGACGAGGCGCATGCCGCCGCCGAACACGCCGGTGTTGGCGACCGCCACCGAGTAGCCGGTGAACGAGTGCGCCGCCCCGTCGATCGCGACGTCCCAGCGGGCGGGGCGCCATGACCGCAGCGCGCTCACCGCGCCGTAGGCGTAGACGAGCCCGCCGAGGCGCAGGCGCGTGGTGGCGGCGATCTCCTGCACGAGCGAGTCGATCCCGGCGCTGGCGATGCCGAGGAAGGCGCGCCCGCCGACGTCGGCGACGTCGACCCTGCGCGTCGCGCCCGCGGCCAGGAGCCGGCACGCCCGCACGGGATCGGACCCGATGCCGAGCTTGCGCGCGAAGTCGTTGCCGCGCCCCGCCGGCAGCACCCCGAGCACCCCCGGCGTGCCGCGCAGCTCGCCGGCGACGGCGCTCAGCAGCCCGTCGCCGCCCATGGCCGCGGCCACCTCGCCCGCCGCGGCCGCCTCGCGCGCCAGCTCGCGGGCGTGGGCGAGCGACGTCGTGCTGCGCACGCGGAAGGCGATGCCGAGCTCGCGGAGCGCAGACTCGACGCGCGGCAGCAGCCGCCGGGCGCGTCCGGCGCCGGCACTGGGGTTGAAGATGACGCTGACGGCGCGCTCCACGGGGCGGAAGAGCTTAGTCCGGGTCACCGATGATCCGTGGATGCCTCGATCCGGCCCAGCCGCCCCCGAGCCAGGGTCGATCGGTCGCGCATCCATGTGGTGGGCCACCTGGGTCGCGGCCGATCGGCACTGGCGAAGGGGCGGGCGGGGCTCCGATCAAGGCGCCGCGGGTATCGAGGGACTCGGGCTTAGGCGAGGCCCTCCGCCCGCAACCACTCGGCGACCTCCTCGGGCCGGTCGGTGACCACGTAGGCGTCGATCATCGCGCCGTCGGCGTTGATCGTGATCGACAGCCCCGAGTCCACCCGGCGCACCTTGGAGATCGGCGCGACCGGCCGCCCTGAGCCCATCCGCGGCGTCACGCGCCCCGTGGCCACCCGGTGCACCGCCTCGTGCGCGGCCAGGCGGTCGAGCAGCCGGCGGTAGCCCTTGCGCGAGCTGTGCTTGTGGTGGGTCTGGTGGCGGCGCCGGCGCATCAGCCCAGCACCAGCGTCGCCAGCGACTCGGCCACGCTCGTCTGCGGGTCGTCCCCGGCGGGGAGGTCGTCGCGCGTGCCGGCGCCGGTGAGCACGAGCGCGGCGTCGATCCCCGCCCGGCGCGCGCCCGCCACGTCGATGTCCACCCGGTCGCCGACCGCCAGGGCGCGCCCGTCGCCGAGCCGGTCGCGGGCCGTCTCGTACATCGGCGGCTCGGGCTTGCCGACCACGAGGTCGGCCGGGCGCCCGGCGGCGGTCTCGACCGCCGCCAGCACCGCCCCGGAGGCCGGCCACGGGCCGTCGGGCATCGGGAAGGTCGGGTCGCGGTTGAGCCCGATGAGCTCCGCGCCGCGCAGCACCGCCTGCACCGCCGTGCGCAGCTCGGCGTAGTGGAAGCCCTCGTGCCCGCCCACCGCGACGACGTCGGCCCGCGAGGCGAACTCGGTGTTGTTGACGATCCGCAGCCCCGCCTCCGCGACGTGCTCGACCAGCGCGCGCGACCCGATGACGAACGCCGCGCCGCCCGCGCGGCGCCCCGCGAGCGCGTATTGCAGGGCGGCGCCGCACGTGATCACCTCGTTCAGCGACGCCTGGAATCCCAGGCGCCACAGCTTGCGCACGAAGTCCTCCGGCGCGGACCGCACGTCGTTGGTGAGGAACACGATCTGCTTGCCGGCCTCGCGCAGCGCGGCAACCGCCTCCGGGGCGCGCTCGGTCGGCTCCTCGCCGACCCAGACGCAGCCGTCGAGGTCGAGGAGGATGTGGTCGTAGCTGCGGATCTGGGGGCTCAGCGGCATGCGGGTAACCGCATCAGCACCTTAGCCCGGGCTGAGCCCGCGGCTCTATCATCGCCCGCGATGCCGGGCCCGTCGCGCCGCCGCCTCGCGCTCGCGGTGCCGCTCTGCGCGCTCGCCCTGGCCGCCTGCGGCGGCGGCTCCTCCTCCGGCGAGGGTGGGGACGGAACGCCGGCCCCCGCCGCCGCCAACCCGGGGTGCGAGCGCGTCGCCGCGCCGAAGCCCCGCGCGGAGGGCGACCTGCCGCGGCCGACGGCGCGGCTGGAGGCGGGGGAGACCACCGTCGCGAAGGTCGTGACGTCGTGCGGCGCGTTCGAGATCACGCTCGACGCCAAGCGCGCGCCGCTCACCGGCGGCTCGTTCGCCTCGCTGGCCCGCGAGGGCTTCTACGACGGCCTCGCCTTCCACCGCGTGGTCGCCGGGTTCGTGATCCAGGCGGGCGACCCGCTCGGCACCGGCGAGGGCGGCCCCGGCTACACGATCGAGGAGGCGCCGCCGGGCGACCTCACCTACGGCAAGGGCGTCGTGGCGATGGCCAAGACCGAGACCGAGCCGCCCGGGACGTCGGGCAGCCAGTTCTTCGTGGTCACCGCCGACGACGCCCAGCTGCCGCCCGACTACGCGCTGCTCGGCCGGGTGACCCGGGGCATGGACGTCGTCGAGCGCATCGGCGCGGTGGAGACGGACGCGGGCGACGTCCCCGTCAGCCCGGTCGTCATCCGCTCGATCCGGATCGAGACTGAGCCCGCGGGCTAGCCCGGCGCGAGCCGCGGCGCCATCGCGCCCTCGAACTCGAGCAGCGCGCGCTTGAGCGCGGGCCCGCCGCCGTAGGACCCGACGCCGCCGCTGCCCGGCACCACGCGGTGGCAGGGCACGATGATCGGCACGGGGTTGCGCGCGCACGCGGTGCCGACCGCGCGGGCGGCCTTGGGATGCCCGCTGCGCGCCGCGAGCGCCCCGTAGGTGACGACCTGGCCGCGGACGACGTCGCGGTGCAGCGTCTCGAGCACCTCGCGGCGGAACGGCGCGCGCACGAGGCCGAGGTCGACGGGCACCTCGAGGCGCTCGTCGTCGCCCTCGAGGTAGGCGGAGAGCGCGTCGCGGACGGCGGCCGTCTCGGCGTCGGAGGCCACCACGCGCGGCCCGAGGGCAGCCGCCACCTCGGCCAGCAGGGCGTCCTCGGGGTCGTCCTCGAAGCCGACGCGCACGACGCCACCTGGGCCCTGGACGACGAGCAGGCGGCCGAAGGGGGTCGCCACGCGGGTGAACACGGCGTCGACGAGGCCCTCGCGGACGGCGGAGGCGGCAAGCGCCTCGAGCAGGCGATCGGAAAGCGGGGTCATGCGTGGTGCCTCTCTCGCAGGGTGCGGACTGCGGTCGACACGCGCTGGCGTGCCGCCGCGGGGGAGCAGTCGAGCCGCGTGGCGATCGCGGCGTAGTCGAGGTCCTCGACGAAGCGCAGGCGCAGGGCGTCGCGCGCCCCGTCGGACAGCGGCGCGATCAACGCGTCGAAGGCGCCGTCGTAGTGCTCGGGCTCGGACGGCGGCGCCGGGGTCTCGTCGACCAGCACCTCGCGGCGGCGCGCGCGGTGCGCGTCCATCGCGGTGGTGGTCGTGATCCGGTACAGCCACGCCCGCAGGTGGTCGGCGTGGCGCAGGCGCGGGTAGGCGCGCAGCGCGCGCAGCAGCGCCTCCTGCACGACGTCCTCGGCGAGCTGGTCGCCGGCCAGGCGGCGGGCGTGCGCGAGCAGCTCGTCGCCGTGGCGCTCGACGAGCGTCCAGAACGGCGGGAGCGCGATCGCGGTCACACCTGCTGCAACGCCCGCGCGCCCCGCGATGTGAGGTCCCTCAGCCGCGGAAGGCCGACGCGCGCTGCTCGGCGGCCTTGGCCCGTGCCGCTTTCTGCTTGCGGCGCCCGACGAGCGCCAGGACGCCGAGCACGACGGCCACGAGCACGAAGCCCCAGAAGAAGCTCACGGCCACGCCGATCGAGCCGGGCACGATCAGCGAGACGAGGCGGATGATCCCGAAGCCCAGCGCCAGCAGGCCGACGACGATCAGCACCAGGATGAGGATGCCGCCGATGCGGCGCGGGATCCCGGCGCTCGGAGGCGGCGCGACGATGCCCATGAAGCGCAGCATGAGCAGCTGGCGGTTGGACGGCGCCGGCTGCCCGAGCTTCTCCGCCGCGACCTTGAGGTCGCCCGCGCGGCGCTCGGCGAGCGCCAGCGACGCCTCGGCCATGCGCCGCAGCTGCAGGCGCTCCTGGGGGCGGGCCGCGGCGATCGCGGTGCGGAAGTGCTCGCGCGCCCGCTTGGCGTCCATCCGTTCGGCGGCGCGGGCCCCGAGCAGCGCCTGGGCGGCGGCCTTGTAGCGGGTCTCCTCCTCGAGCTCCTCGTCGGAGCGCGACTCGAGCTTCTGCATCGCGGCGAGCGCGCCCTTCTGCTCGATACGGACCTGACGTGGCTTGGGCGGCATGGCGCCTCTCAGTGTACGTCGCGGCGGCGGAAGCCGACGCGCTCGAGCTCCGGCTCGAGGGGGCTGGACGGGAGGCCCGGGGCGGGGTCGAGCGCGTCGTAGCCGCCCGGGGCGATGTCGTTGGGCGCGTCGGGGTGGAACAGCGCCGCCAGGTACTGGATCTGGCCGCGGCCCGGGCCGAGCTCGTACTGCCCGCCGCCGTATGCGCCCATCCCGTTCGCGGCGCAAAAGTCGTACGCGTCGAACAGCGCCCGCACCGACCCGAAGCGCGACGGCTTGAGGTTGACGGTCCGGGGCGGCCAGCGGCGCGCCTGGATGTCCGCCACTGAGTGGATCGGTGCGTCCCAGGTGACGCGGTCGCGGTGCGGCTCGAGGACCGCGAGCGCCTCGGGATCGTCGACGTCGGGGTCCTCGAGCCACGCCTCGGGGAACGCCGTGACGATCCGGCGGTAGAGCTCGGGGTCGGTCTCGACGTCGACGACCGTGCCCTTGTAGGCGGCCTTGAAGTCGATCGAGACGACCGCGCCGGTGGTCACGAGGCGGGCGATCAGGTCCTCGCTCCAGTCCGGGGTGGCGTCGAGCTTGAAGCGCAGGCCGGGGTAGGCCGCGAGGCGCCGGCCGACCGGCTCGAAGGTCGGCGGCTCGCCCATCCGCGTGGAGACCACGAAGGTCACCGGGCTCGGCTCGCGCGCGAGAAGCTCGGCGAGCGAGCGGCCGGCCTGGCGCAGCGCGAGGTCGAGCGCCGCGCTCTCGAACCCCCAGCGGCGGTAGAGCCGGTAGGCGGGCTGCTCGGGCTCGCCCTCCGGGAACAGGTCGAGCGTCCCGACGTGCTCCGCGAACGCGTCGAACGTCCACGAGCCCGCCAGCGGGAGCACCGGCCCGAGCCGCTGCTGGCGCTCGTGCTCGTCGGGCGCGTAGGTCACGTCCTCGCCGACGCCCTCCTCGCCGCCGCCCTGCAGGCGGACGACGGTCGTGCGGCGCTCGAAGTTGGACGACACCGTCCGCGACAGGCCGTCGAGCGCGTACCCCTCGACCTCGAGCGGAAGGCCGGCGACGAGGTCGTAGGTACTCACGGGCCGGACACTAGCGACGCGCCCGACCCGCCCGCGAGGCCGCGAAGTCCGACAGGTAGACGTGGCCGCTCGGCTGGGCGAGCAGGATGTTCGCCGGCTTGACGTCGCGATGGACGAGGCCCGCGTCGTGTGCGGCATCGAGGGCGGCCACCGTCTGCTCGAGGATTGAGAGCGTGCGCGGGGTGCTCAGGTGGCCCTTCTCCGCGAGCAGCGACCGCAGGTCGGTGCCCTCGACGTAGCGCATCGAGATGAACAGCACCCGTTCGTACTCGTCCGCGTCATAGATCGGGATCACGTTGGGGTGCTCGAGCAGCGCGGCGAGCTGTGACTCCCGGATGAAGCGCTCGCGGAAAGTGACGTCCGCGGCCAGTTCCGGGATGAGCACCTTGAGCGCCACCTTGCGCTGCAGCCGCTGGTGTGTGGCCAGATAGACAGCGCCCATCCCGCCACGCCCGAGCAGAGACTCGATCCGACAGCCGGCGATCACATCGCCGTGGCTCGGGACCCAGAGGTCCTGATGTCGCTCGACGGTCACGGCACACCCTCTTGAGCTCGCGCGGACGTGCTCGAGCGACCATCTCAGCGGGCTCCTTCAGGGTCAAGATTCCATCCTGGGCGTTCGACCAGCGCGGCTGGAGCCCGCCGCCGCGCCGGCGAACGACCCGGGTACGAGCTGGCTACTCGAACTCGCGCAGGAAGCGCTCGAAGTCGCGCATGTGGCCCTCTTCGTCGCGCAGGATCTCGATGACCATGTCCTGCGTGGCCCAGTCGACGCCGTCGGTGACCTCGATGATGCGCATGTAGTGCTCGATCGCGCCGGACTCGGCGTCGATCACGCCGTTGATGACGGTCACGACGTCCGTCGCGTCCGCGGGCGGCTGCAGCGACTGCTGCTCGGCGGTGAAGTCCATCGAGCCGGGGGGCGTGCCGTAGAGCTCCTTGATGCGACCGGCGAAGCGGCGCGCGTGGCCGAGCTCCTCCTCGACGTCGGCGTCGAGCGCCTCGGCGATCTCCTTGGCGCGGATGCCGTCGAGCGCGGCGGCGTTGGCCAGGTAGCTCATGACCGTCTCCATCTCCATCCAGTACGCCCGCGTGAGGAGCTCGACGATCTCCTGGCGCTTGTCTGCATGGCGGTCCGCGAGGATGCCCGCGGAGGCGTGATGGGTGGTGGGCATGAGGTCTCCTTGCCGTGCTCGATAACGTCAGCGAGCGACTATAACAAGTGATTCAAAGTGGCATCTCGCTTAGGCGAACCTAACGCTTGCGCTATGCTGGCAGTCGTGCCGGACACCATGGACACCGCTCTCTCCACCGCGCTTCGCGAGCGCGGGCAGCGCGTCACGCCGCAGCGGCTGGCGATCGCGCGCACGCTGCGCGAGCTCGACTGCCACGCGACCGCCGAACTGGTGTTCGCGGAGGTCAGCCGGCGGCTGCCCGGCGTCTCGCTGCCGACCGTCTACGCCACGCTGGAGCTGCTCGAGGAGCTCGGGCTCGTGCGCCGGGTCGCGGCGGCGTCCGGGTCCGTCCGCTACGACCCGCGCACGGACGAGCACCATCACATCGTCTGCCGGCGCTGCGGCACCGTGGCCGACGTCGACGCCGCGGTCGACCGCGACGGGGTGCTGGCCGCCGCGCGCGCGGCGGGCTTCGCGCCCGACCAGGCGCAGGTCGTGGTCAGCGGCCTGTGCGCCGCCTGCCAGGCTGCGTAGCGGAACTACTCCGCGCTGCGCAGGCGCGCCGGGCCGGCGAAGGGGCCCGCGTTCTCGCTACCGTCCACCTGCCGCCGCGCGGACCAGCTGACGAAGCGGCCCTCCGGGGTCGCCAGCCAGGCGTGGAGGTCGCGCTCGAAGCGGGCCCACCGGCGGGCGCGGAAGCCGGTGCGCGGGAAGTCCTGGGAGTTGTCGCTCGGCTGATCCTGCATGGTCTAAGGGCACCCTAACAAATCACGATCGCGGGGGTCGGGATTGGTGTCGGACCGGTGACACGTAGCCTGCGGCGCGCATGACCGAGGCGCTGCGCTTCCTCGCGCTGATCGAGCTTCTCGGCCTCGCCGCCACGCCCGTCGCCGGGCTGCTGCTCGCCCGGCTGCCGGGCGCGGGGCTGGGGCTGGGCAAGCCGCTCGGGCTGCTGCTCGCGGCGTGGCTCGTGTGGCTGGCCGGGAGCATCGGGATCCCGGCGACGACCTGGACCTCGGTGGGCGCCATCGCGCTCCTCTGCCTCGCGGGGCTCCTCGCATGGAGCCGCCTGCGGCGCGCCGCCCGGCCGCGCCCGCGCCGCTGGTGGCGGCCCGCCGCGCCGGCGCCCCCGCCGCCCGACCCGCTGCGCCGGCCGCTGCTGCTGGCGGGCGAGGCCGTGTTCCTCGCCGCGTTCGTGGTGATGGCGGTGCTCGTCGCCTACTCGCCCGACGTCTGGAACACCGAGAAGCCCATGGACATGGCGATGGTGACCGCGAGCGGCGCGAGCACGGGCTTCCCGCCGCACGACCCGTGGCTGGCGGGATCCGATCTGAACTACTACTACCTCGGGCACCTCGCGATGGCGGTGCTGGGCGGGCTCGCCGACGTCGAGCCGAGCCGGGGCTACAACGTCGCGCTGGCGCTGCTGGCGGCGCTCTCGGCCACGGCCGTGTTCACGCTCGGCGCGGCGCTGTGGGCGGCCGCGCGCCCGGAGCGGCCGGGGGCGCGCGGCCCGATCGCGGGCGGGCTGTGCGCGGTCGGGTTGTGCCTGGTGCTCGGCAACCTGGCGGGCGCGCGCGAGCTGCTGCGGCACTCGGGGCCCCTGCGCGACTACGACTGGTTCGCGCCCTCGCGCGTCATCCCCGGCACCATCAACGAGTTCCCCGCGTTCTCCTTCACGCTCGGGGACCTGCACGCCCACGTGCTGGCGCTGCCCTTCACGGTGCTCGGGCTGGCGTTCGCCGTGCAGGTCGCGCTCGCCGGGCCGCGCCTGCGACCGGTCGGGCGCGGGCTGGCCGAGGGAGCCGCGGCGGCGCTCGTGATCGGGGTCCTGTACGCGATCAACTCGTGGTCGTATCCGGTCACCGCGGGCCTGCTGGTGCTCGCGCTGGCGGCCTGGCTGCGGAGCCCGGCGAGCGCGGGGAGGAGGGGCGCGGCCATGTGGTGGGGGGTGCTCGTGCTGGCCGGGAGCGGGCTCGCCGTCCTGCCGTTCCTCGTGCACTTCGACCCTGCGGCGCGCGGGCTCGGGCTCGTCGACACCCAGCGGCCGTTCGGGCGCTTCCTCGCCGACCAGGCGCTGCTCTACGGGCTGCTCGCCTGGCTCGCCGCCGGCGCCTACGCGTGGCGGCTGCTGCGCTCGGAGAAGCCGGTGCGCAACCTGGTCTGGGCGTTCGTGGCCGCCGCGGTGGTCCTCTCCCTGCTCGTGCCGGTGGACCTGGCGGGCGCCGCGCTCGTGGCGGGTCTCGCCGCGATCGCGCTGTTCGCGCTCCTCTCGCCGCGGGTCGAGGGCGCCGAGCGCGTCGTGTGGCTGCTCGTGGCGGGGGGCACGATCTGCGTGCTGCTGCCCGAGTTCGTCTACGTCCGCGACGCGTTCGACGGCGGCTCGCTGTACCGCATGAACACCGTGTTCAAGCTCGGCTTCCAGGCATGGATCCTGCTGGCGCTCGCGGGCGTCGGGGTGCTGGCGCTGTCAGGCGCGCGGCTGGGACGGCTGCGCGCGCCGTGGCTGGCGGTGGCGATCGCGCTCGCGGCGGCCTCCGTCGCCTACCCGGTGGCCGGCACCTACGCCCGCAAGAGGGGCTTCGAGGAGCGGCCGACGCTCGACGGTCTGGGATGGATGCGGGCGCGCGCGCCGGGCGACCCGGGCGCGATCGCCTGGCTGCGCGCCCATGCGCCCGGGGACGCCGTCGTGCTCGAGGCCGTCGGCCCGGACTACTCGGCGGCCGGGCATGCGCGCATCTCGACGTTCACCGGGCGGCCGACGGTGCTCGGGTGGCCCGGCCACGAGGCGCAGTGGGACCACGACCCGGACGCGCGCGCCGCGCGGGTCGCGGCGCTCTACCGGACGCCCGACCCCGCGCGGGCGCGGCGGCTGCTGGGGGCCTACGGCGTGCGCTACGTCGTCGCCGGCCCGCTCGAGCGCGCCACCTACGGCGAGCGCGGCCTCGCGAAGTGGGACGACCTCGGCCGCCGCGTGTACGACCGCGCCGGCACGACGGTGTGGGAGATCTTGTCCTAGGCGCCGCGCCGCACGTAGAGCCACTCGGGCATGCCGCCCGGCGGGTTCCACGGCTTGCGCTCGGTGAACCAGCGCGCCCAGTTCGCGGGCGACATGGCGCCGTAGTCACGCACCCACCACACCCGGAACGGGAACTCCCGCCCCGCGTAGCCGCGCAGCGCCGCGGCCTGGCGGGCGCGGCCGCCCGCGGTGACGATCGCCACGTCGGCGTCGGGCAGCGCGGAGCGGGTGAGGTCGACGTAGGCCGCGTCGTCGAGATCGCGGAGGTACCAGGCGTACGGGAACGTCGCGCCGTCCGCGGTATCGACCACCACGCGCAGGTCGCGGCCCTCGCGGCGGGCGGCGGCGGCGCGCGCGAGCACCTCCTTGCTGACGCGCTTGACCTCCGGCGAGGACTGCGTGGTGACGAGGAACTCCCGCGGGTCGGCGTTGTACTCGACGTTGACCCACCACGAGGCCACCCCGACGTAGGCCGCGCACGCCACCGCCGCGACGAGCCCGAGCTTGCCGGCGACGCGGTGCCGGTTGTCCCAGATCGCCTGCATCCCGATCCCCGCCAGCAGCAGCAGCGGGAGCAGCGGGTGCAGGACGAGCCACGCGAACTTCTCGCTCGCCCACGAGTAGACCGCCAGCGAGAGGCCGAACGCCCACACGAGGAACGCGCGCAGCAGCGTCGGCCGCCGCAGGGCGACCACGATCCCGATCCCGCCGAGCAGGAGCGCCGGCCACTCCTCGGCGAACAGCACGACGAGGTAGTAGAACCACGGCTCGCCGCCGCGCCCCACCGGCTGCTGGCCGAGCCAGTACGCGAGCCCGTCGTAGATCCCGGCCCACAGCCCCGCCGGGTGGGTCAGGAACGTGGTGAACAGCAGCGTGAAGACGCCCGCGAAGGCCGCGAGGCCCCACGCCCACGCCTCCCAGCCCACCGACGCGACCGTGCGGGCGATCGGCGCCTCGCGCAGCGAGCCGGCGGCGCGGGCCTCCCGCAGCGTGTGGACGAGGAAGAACGTGCCGGCCACGAAGACCGTGATGAACGTGGTCTCCTTGGTCGCGAAGCTCGCCGCCAGCAGCCCGCCGATCAGCGCCGGCTGGTGGCGCCGGGGCCGCTCGAGGAAGCGGAAGACGACCACCAGCAGGGCGAGCGTGAGGCAGGCGATGTAGATGTCCTCGCGGGCGAAGCGCGAGAAGTACAGGTACGACGGCGTGAAGGCGAGGAACGCCGCCGTGGTCAGCGCCCCCACCCGCCCGAGCTGGTCGCGCAGCAGCACCGGCAGCACGACGATCGCCGTCCCCATGAGCGCCGGAGCGAGCCGCGCGGTGAAGTCGCTCGGCCCGCCGGCGAGGTAGGCCAGCGACGTCAGGTAGAACCGCAGCGGCCCGTGGAGGATCGGCTGGTACTCGTAGTCGCCGGTCCTGAAGAACAGCCACGAGAAGTACGCGTCCTGGCTCTCGTCGTGGTGGAAGACGCGGTCGCCGAGCGCGATCAGCCGCAGCGCGAGCGCGACCGCCACGAGGAGCACGTAGGCGGCCGGCTCGGCCCAGCGAGTGGCGCGGCGAGGAGGGGCGAGGGCGGTCTGCTGCATGCGCGAGCGACAGAGCCTAGGAGCGCGCGCGGCTCGAGAGCGCGAAGGCGCCAACTCGAGGCGCGTGTGATCCCGGCCGGCGGCGCGAGCGCAGGGCCGCCAACCCGTTTCCACCGTTCAAGGAGGGACCCGTGTCTCGTCTCCGCCCGCTGCGCCGGGCGATCGTCCTCGCCACGGTCGTGGCGCTCTCCGCCGCCGTCGCCGCCCAGGCGACCGGCCGCAGCCACGACCCGCCCGGCCGCCCGGGCGACCGCGACGCCGAGCGCCTCATGTTCGCCACCACCGACTCCGGCCTGCTGCTGCGCTTCGACGCCGCGCGGCCGAAGCGCATCCTCGACGCCCAGCCGGTCACCGGGCTGCCCGGCGGCGTGAAGCTCCGCGGCATCGACTTCCGGCCGGCGACCGGTGATCTCTACGGCGTCGGCTCCGACTCGGTCGTCTACCGCGTCAACCCGTTCACCGCGATCGCCGTCGCGGAGGGGCCGTCCTTCACGCCCGCTCTGCGCGGAGACTGGGCCGGCGTCGGCTTCAACCCGACCGTCGACCTCATCCGCGTGGTCACCGACCAGCGGCAGAACCTCGCCGTGAACGTCGACCCCGGCCAGGTCATGGCGGCCGGCGCCGACCTCAACCCGGGCACGCCGCGCGTGACCGCGGCGGACTACACGAACTCGTCGTTCACCGCGATGCGCCCGGCGACGACCACGCTGTACGTGATCGACTCGGGCAACGACACGCTGTACGTGCAGAACCCGCCCGCGGCCGGCACGCTCACGATGCCCAAGCCGCTCGGCCTCGACGTCGCCGACGACAACGGGTTCGACATCGCGGGCGCCGAGAACCAGGGCTACCTCGCCACGCGCATCCCCGGCGGGCGCGGCGCGGGCCTCTACCGCCTCGACCTCGCCGACGGGCGCACGAAGCTGGCCGGTCGCATCGGCGACGGCCGGCGGACGGTGATCACCGGCCTCGCGGCCTGGCAGGACTGACCTCGCGGCCGGCGCGCCGGCGCGGCTCGTCCGCGCCGGCGCCGGCGCCGGCGCCTGCCACGATGGACGGATGGCGACGCTCGTCTCCGTCAACGCCGGTCGGCCGGTCCAGATCGGGGTGCGGGGTGGCCGCCCGGTGATGAGCGCCATCGGCAAGGTGCCGGTGGCGGGGCGCGTCCGGGTCGCGGGCGTGAACGTGGAGGGCGACGACCAGGCCGACCGGCGGGTCCACGGCGGCCCCGACAAGGCGGTCTACGCCTACGCCGCCGAGGACACCGGGTGGTGGGCCGAGGGACTCCGCCGCGAGCTCGGCCCCGGCGCCTTCGGCGAGAACCTGACCGTGGAGGGCGTCGACGTCACCGGCGCCGTGATCGGCGAGCGCTGGCGCGTCGGCACGGTGGAGCTCGAGGTCTGCCAGCCGCGGCGGCCGTGCATGAAGCTCGCCCGCAGGTTCGACGACCTGCTCATGGTCCGGCGCTTCGCGCTCGCGTGCCGCCCCGGCGCCTACCTGCGCATCGTCACCGAGGGCGAGATCGGGGCGGGCGACGCGATCACGGTCGCGGACCGCCCGGACCACGGGATCACTGTGGCGCTCGTGGCGCGGGCGGTGCTGCTCGACGACAGCCTGCTCGAGTCCGCCGCCGCCGCGCCCGAGCTGCCGGAGGGGCTCGCGCGCTGGATGCGCGAGCGCGCCGAGGCGCTCGCGCAGCGATGAGTCTGCGGGCGCGGCGGGGTCACAACCCTCGAGAGCCCAACCTGAGGAGACGCCGATGACCCTTCCGCAGATCGTGTCGCGAGACGAATGGCTGCTCGCCCGCAAGGAGCTGCTCGCCAAGGAGAAGGAGGCCACGCGGCGCCGGGACGCGCTCAACGCCGAGCGCCGCCGGCTGCCGATGGTCGAGATCGAGAAGGACTACGTGTTCGAGGGCCCGGACGGCGAGGCGCGCCTCGCCGACCTGTTCGAGGGGCGCCTCCAGCTGATCGTCGGGCACTTCATGTTCGACCCGAGCTGGGACGACGGATGCCCGAGCTGCTCGGCCGGCGCCGACGAGGTCGCCGACGGGCTGCTCGCGCACCTGCACACCCGCTCGACGACGCTCGCCTACGTCTCGCGCGCGCCGCTGGCCAAGATCGAGGACTACAAGGCGCGCAAGGGGTGGACGTTCCCCTGGTACTCGTCCTACGGGAGCGACTTCAACTACGACTTCCACGTCACGCTGGACGAGGCGGTCGCGCCCGTCGAGTACAACTACCGCTCCGCGGCCGAGCACGAGCAGTCGGGTACGGGCTACTACGTCGCGGGCGAGCAGCCCATCGAGATGCCGGGTGCCAGCTACTTCCTGCGCGACGGCGACCGGGTCTTCCACACCTACTCGACGTTCGCCCGCGGCGCCGAGCAGACCGGCGGCTCCTACTACTTCCTCGACCTGACCGCGCTGGGGCGCCAGGAGGACTGGGAGGAGCCGAAGGGGCGGGCGGCGGCCGCGCGGCGCGCGGTCCCCGACTTCGCCGAGTAGACGCCGCGCCGGTCAGCCGCCCGGCGACGCGGCACGACGCGCGAGCCCCTCGACGAAGAAGTCGAGCAGGAGCTCGAAGCGCGTGTCGAGGTCGTCGGCGGCGAACTGCGGCGCGATCGCCACGAGGTTCGGGAAGCGCTCGGGAGGGAGCGACGCCACGTAGCTCGTGATCATCGCGGCGACCTCCTCCTCGGAGGCCTCGGCGCCGCCGAGCGGGGCGGTGTCCTCGAGCGCGAACGCGTTGATCACCACCGTGATCAGGTGCGACGCGGTGGCCGCGGTGCGGTCGGACAGGCCGCCTGCCCGCAGGACGGCGAGCAGGCGCTCGATGAAGCGCAGCCCGTTGGGGCCCATGGGGAAGCGGCCCATCGAGACCCGGACGACGTCGCGGTGGCGCAGGATCCCGGCGCGGACGTCGCGGGCGACCTCCTTGACCTGCTCGGTCCAGCGCGCGGGGTCGGGGTCCGGCACCTCGAGCTCGCCGATCACGCGGTCGAGCAGCAGGTCGAGGAGCTCGTCCTTGCCGGACACGTGGCGGTAGAGGGCCGCCGCGCCGGTGTCGAGCTCGGTCGCGAGGCGCCGCATCGACAGCGCGTCGAGCCCCTCGCGGTCCAGAACCGCCAGTGCGGTCTCCACGATCTGCTCGCGCGTCAGCGGCGCCCGCCGGGGAGCCCGCGCCGTGCGCCCGGCAGGCGCCCAGGGCGGGGCGGGCAGGCCCGCTCCGTCGTCGTCCGTCATGCGAACACCGTACTCCATTGCGAACAGCGTTTGCAATTCGGCTTGCAGCCCGGTATAACACCGTTCGCATCAGGTGAACACTGTTCGCAACGGAAGGAGACCGCCGTGCCGCCCGCGCCCTCAGCCTCCGACGCCGACGTCCTCGAGCTCCGGATCACCCCCCGCGCCGCCGCGCTGACGATCGCCGCCGACCCCGCGCTCCCGCGCGTCTACGAGGTCCGCTGGGATGGCCCCGAGCCGACCGTCCGCGAGGACCCGGAGTGGGTCGAGATCGGCTACGGCCTCGGGGGCCGGCTCAAGGCCATGGCCCCGCGCCGGGGGTCGCTGACCGTGACGCTCAATCCGGCCATCGCGTGGGCGATCCACCTCCGCGGCGGCGTCTCGGGCATGCGCGCCGACCTGAGCTCCCTGCGCCTGTCGGCGCTGACCGTGACCGGCGGCGCCAGCGACATCGCGGTCGACCTGCCGCGGCCGCAGCGCCCGACGGTGCTGCGGGTGGAGGGCGGGGTCAGCGGGGCGACGATCCGCCGGCCGGCCGACGTCCCCGTGGCCGTCGAGATCGACGGCGGGGCGACCGACCTGCGCGTCGACGACGTGCACCTCGGCGCCGTCGGCGGCGCCCCGCGCGTGCGCTCGGCAGGCGCGCCGGACGGCGACCTCGACCTCATGGTCCGCGTCCTCGGCGGCGCCAGCGGGCTCACGGTCGGCGGCTCGCGGTAGTCAGCGCGCGCGGACCCTTGATGGTGGCCTGGGCGCGCAGGCGCCGGGGTCCGCTACCGCGGGGCGCGAGCCGGAGCGACGTCGAGGCCGCCTATCCCGACTGGACGCGCCCCCGCTTCTACCGGCTGCGGCGCGAGTGACGAGCGCGTGATCACGCCGTCGGCGCCTGCGCGCGGGCCTGGCGCAGGCGGCTCAGCCCGCCGTAGCGCATGACCAGCAGGACGAAGCCGGCGATCGTGATCGGGACGATCAGGACGAAGCGGAGCATCAGGAGGTAGGCGATCGCCTGCGAGCCCGTGCCGCCGAGCGCCTTGACCCCGATCGCCACCGCGGCGTCCTGGGTCCCGGCGTAGCCCGGGCCTGAGGGGATGAGCGCGAAGACGCTCGCGAGCGCCACCAGGTAGGCGCCCTCGAGCGCGCCCATGTCGAAGCCGACCGCGTCGCCGACCGACATCCAGACCAGCGTCTCGAGCCCCCAGATCAGGCACGTGGCCGCGAGCATGAGCGCGCCGTGGCGGCCGCGCAGCTTGAGCGTGGCGGAGAGCATCGGCGCCACGAAGTCGTGCAGGCGCCGGTTGCGGCGCACGAGCAGGACCGCCAGGCCGATGGCCGCCGCGATCGCCGCCGCGAAGAGCGCGACGAGCTCGACCTTGTCGGCGCCGACCTCGCCCAGCACGCCGTAGCCGACGACCACGAAGAGCACGAGCAGGACGGCGATGTCGAGCAGGCGCTCGGCCAGCAGCGTGCCGACCACCGTGCGCATCGAGGTCTTGGCCAGCGGGGCCATCAGCACGACGCGGATCGCGTCGCCCGCGCGCGCGGGGAGCACGTTGTTGCCCATGTAGCCGACCACGTTCAGCGCCTGGGAGTCGATGCGCCGCGGATGCGCGCCGTCGTGGACGAGCAGGCGCTGCCACCGCTCGCCGCGCACCAGCGTGGCGACCCCGTAGAGGGCGACCGCCAGCGCGAGCGACGCCCACTGGGCCACCGTCGACGGGAACCGCGGCGGCTCCTGGCGCAGCGCCCACCACACCACGCCCGCCAGCGCCAGCGCCGAGACCGCGAGCCCGACCAGCGACAGCCGGGTGCCGAGCCGCCGCGAGGGACCGGCCGGCGCGGAGCCCTCCGTCCCGGCGAGGCCGGCAGCAGGCGCCGGCGGCGCCTCAGGCGTCGGACTCGGAATGCTGGTCGGTGTCTCCGAGGGCGGAGTCGTCATCTTCGGCGGGGGCGGGGGGCGGGCGGTCCTGCGAGCCCTCAGAGCCGCCCTCGGCGCCGGGCTGGCCGGGGTCGTCCTCGGGCGCGTCGGCCGGTCTCTCGTCGGTCATCGGGCTCCCTTCGTCACAGAGATGATGGTGGATGGCCGTGACGCTCTGCCCGCCGGTCCCGGGTTCGAACCCGGTCGGGCCCCCTCCGGGGTGCGATTGGACGGTCCCCGGTGCGTCGTGTACCTTGGCCGGACATGGCCCTGCGCCCCGCCCAGTACACGATCGCCGACGCGCCCGCCGCCGCGGGCCGGTCGTCGTTCGGCGTCCGGGCGCAGATGGCGGCGCACATGCTCATCCCGGCCGGGCGCTAGCGGACGAGGTCGCCACCATGACTCCGTCCGCGCAGGCCGCGGGCGGGCGTCGGGTGACGCGCTGGTCCCGCGAGCAGATCGTCGAGAAGATCCTGGAGTGGGAGGCCCGCTACGGCGAGCCGCCCTGCTCCGCCGACTGGAACCCGTCGCTGGCGCGCTGGCGCGCGCAGGACTGGCGCGCGGAGCGCTACCGCGTCGGCGTCTGGCCGTCGACCAACGCCGCCAAGCGCCCGTTCGGGGGGAGCTTCGACGCCGCGATCCGCGCGGCCGGGCTCGAGCCGCATCGTCCCGGACCCCGGCGCGCGGCCGGCGCCGCGCGCCCCGACGTGGCGCAGCGGGATCCCGCGCCGCCGCGCGCCGTCCACGACGCGCTGCTCGAGGCCGACGCGCGGGTGCGCGCCGCCGAGGACCGCGCCGAGGCCGCCGAGCGCCGCGCACAGCGGGCCGAAGCCGGCATCGGCGAGGCGCGCCGCCGTGCGCGGCGGGCGGCCGACGCCGCGGGCCGCGCCCGCCGCTCTCGCGACCGCGTGCGCGTCGCCGAGCGCGAGCGCCGCCGGATCGCCGACCGGCAGGCCGAGGACGTCGCCGCCGACGCCGACGCCCGGGTGCGCGCCGCGGACGACCAGGCCGAGGCCGCCACGCGCGACGCCGCCGCCGCGCGGGCCGCCGCCCGCGGGGCCGAGCTGCGGGCCGCCGACGCGCAGACGCGCGCGGACGCCGCCGCGCGGCTCGAGGCGACCGCGCGGGCCGAGCTCGCCGCGGCGGGCGACGGGGCGGCGTGGCGGGCGGCCGGCGCCGCCGAGGAGCGCGCCGCCGCGGCCGAGCGCCGCGCCCGCGAGCTGGCCGCGCTGGTCTGCGGCGAGCCCCGCCGGCTGACGCCCGCGGAGCTCGGCGCGCTGCGCGACGGCGGACCCTCGGGCCCCACGACGCTGGCGGCCGCCCTGCGCGGGCTCGCCCGGGCGCGCGCCAACGGCGGGGGCGCGCTCCTGGCCGCGGCGCTCACCGAGGTCGCCTCGGCGGCCGTCCGCTGGCGCGACCGGCTGTAGACCGGCCGGTCGCGCCGGCCGAGCCGTCAGGCCGGCTGCCGCGGGCGCACCTCGCGCACCACGCGGAAGCCGAGGCGCTCGTAGAGCCGGCGGGCGGGGTTGCCGTCGGTCACCGCGAGGCCGATCGCGGTGTGGTGGTCGGCCACCGCGGCGGTCAGCACCGAGTAGAGCAGCACCGACCCGAGGCCGGACCAGCGCGGGGCGGGGTCGCGGTAGACGTCGGCGATCCACGGGCCGCCCTCGGCGCCGAGCACGGGCGGGTCGGTGACGAGCGCGACGCCGACGACGTCGCCGCCCGCCGCGTCGACCGCCAGGCGGCTGCAGCGCAGCAGCGGCCCCGCCTCGCGGCCGCTGACGATGCGCTCGAGCACCGCGGCCTGGGCGCGCTCGGGCGCGTGGTCGACGTGGCCGGCGGAGAAGGCGCGCAGGCGCGCCGGCAACAGGTCGGCCGCCGGGCGCTGCGCCGACACGAGGCGCACGCCGGGCGGATGGTCCGCGGCGGCGCGCGTCCACTCCTCCGGCTCGGCGTCCGGCAGCGCACGGCGCATCACGTAGCGCGTCCGGCGGGTCACGGCCGAGACAGGCTAACCGTCGGCGACCCCGGGCACCCGTGGGCGGCCCCGGCGCGGAAACCGCCGACCCTGGGCCCGCGCCGCGGTAAGGTCCCGCCAACGTCCGAATCCGAGGAGGAGTGGCCTATGGCACGCATGGTTCGTGTCGCGGTGAACGTCAACGGGGTGGAGCGCTCGGCTGACGTCGAGCCGCGGCTGCTCCTCGTGCACTTCCTGCGCGAAACGCTCGGGCTCACCGGTACCCATGTCGGTTGTGACACGTCCAACTGCGGCGCCTGCACCGTGCACCTCGACGGCGAGGCGGTGAAGAGCTGCACGGTGCTCACGGTCCAGGCCGACGGCGCAGAGGTCAAGACGATCGAGGGGATGGGCCGCGAGGGCGACCTGCATCCGGTCCAGGAGGCGTTCTGGGCCGAGCACGGGCTGCAATGCGGCTACTGCACCCCAGGGATGATCATGGCGTCCGCCGACCTGCTGGCCCGCAATCCGGACCCGACCGAGGCGGACGTCCGCGAGGCGCTCGCGGGCAACCTCTGCCGGTGTACGGGCTACCACAACATCGTCAAGGCCGTGCTGGCCGCGGCCGGCGAGATGCGCGGCGCGAGCGCGCAGCGCACCGGTGAGGAGGTGACGGCGTAATGGGCGCTCCCGGCGTCGAGGCGTTCGAGACCACCCCGCCCGGCGGCAACGGCCACGTCGGAAGGTCGCTCAGGCGCAAGGAGGACCCGCGGCTGATCACGGGCCGTGCGCACTACGTCGACGACCTGACGCTCCCCAACACGCTCTACGCGGCGATCGTCCGCTCGCCCGAGGCGCACGCGAAGATCGTCTCGATCGACACCACTGTCGCGCGCGAGCAGCCCGGGATCGAGGCGGTGTTCACCGCCGAGGACCTCGGCGACGAGGTCGCGCCGACCCCGATGGTGTGGGCGCCGAAGGGCGTGGACATCTTCGTACCCGACCACTATCCGCTGGCCAAGGGGAAGGTCGGCTACGTCGGGCAGGCCGTCGCGGTCGTGCTCGGCTCGGACAAGTACGGCGTCGTCGACGCCGCCGGCCTCGTCGAGGTGGAGTACGACCCGCTGCCCGTGGTCGTCGACCCCGAGGCCGCGCTCGAGGACGGCTCGCCGCTCGTCCACGACGAGTACGGCACCAACAAGGTGTTCGAGTGGTCGCTGGCCGGCGGCGACGTCGAGGCCGCGTTCGCGGACAGCGACGTCGTGGTCGAGAAGCGGATCGTCAACCACCGGACCGCCGGCGCGGCGATCGAGCCGCGGGGCGTGCTGGCGGACTGGCGCGAGGGCAAGATGACGCTCTGGAGCGCCACCCAGATCCCGCACATCGTCCGCGTGATCCTCTCGATCCAGCTCGGGATCACCGAGGACAAGATCCGCGTCGTGGCGCCGGAGGTCGGCGGCGGCTTCGGCTCCAAGCTGCAGGTCTACGGCGAAGAGGTCCTCGCCTGCTGGGCCTCGCGCCGGCTCGACCGCCCGGTCAAGTGGACGGCGACGCGCTCGGAGGAGATGCTCGTCACGCATCACGGGCGCGACCAGATCGACTACGTGAGGCTGGGCGCCAAGAAGGACGGCAGCGTCACCGCGATCCACGCGAAGGTCATCCAGGACTGCGGCTCCTACCACCTGATCGAGGGCCCGGTCATCCCGACCTTCACCGCGTGCGTGATCAGCGGGTGCTACGACTTCAAGGCCGTCCAGACCGACATCGTCGGCGTGTTCACGAACAAGTTCACGACCGACGCCATCCGCGGCGCCGGCCGGCCCGAGGCGACGCACCTCATCGAGCTCTCGATGGACGCGCTCGCCGAGGAGCTCGGCATGGACCCGCTGGAGCTGCGGCGCAAGAACTTCCTCAAGGAGTTCCCCAACGCCCGCCCGCACGGGTTCCTCTACGACTCGGGCAACTACGACGGCACGCTCGACGGCTGCCTCGAGATGCTCGACCTCGAGGGGTTCCGGCGCGAGCAGGCGGAGCTGCGCGACCGCGGCATCTACCGCGGCGTCGGCTTCTCGACCTACGTCGAGATCTGCGGCCTCGGGCCCTCGCGGGCGCTCGGCCCGGACGGCTGGGGCATGCAGGGCGGCTACTTCGAGTCCGCCCAGGTGCGCGTGCACCCGACCGGCTCGGTCACCGTCTACAGCGGGACCTCGCCGCACGGCCAGGGACTCGAGACGGCGTTCGCGCAGATCGTCGCCGACCGCCTCGGAGTTGACCCCGAGATCGTCGACGTGATCCACGGCGACACCAACACCGGGCCGTTCGGCAAGAACACGTACGGCTCGCGCTCGATGTCGGTCGGCGGCGAGGCGATCGCCCGCGCCGCCGAGAAGGTGCAGGACAAGGCGAAGCGGATCGTCGCCCACAAGCTCGAGGCGGCGCCGGAGGACATCGAGCTGGCCGAGGGCCGCTTCCAGGTCCGCGGCTCGCCCGACAAGGGGATGACGCTCGCCGAGGTCTCCGGCGAGGCCTACATCCCGGGTGACCTCCCGGAGGGCATGGAGGCCGGGCTCGACGAGATGTGCTTCTACGACCCGGACAACTTCGTCTGGCCGGCCGGCGCGCACGCGTGCGTGTCGGAGGTCGACGTGGAGACCGGCCGGGTCGACGTCGTGCGCTACATCGCGTTCGACGACTGCGGGCGCGCGATCAACCCGCAGCTGATCGACGGCCAGATCCACGGCGGGATCGTCCACGCGCTCGGCCAGGCGATCTACGAGCAGGTCGTCTACGACGCCGACGGGCAGCTCATCACCGGCACGTTCGTCGACTACGCGCTCCCGAGCGCCGCCGACGTGCCGAGCTTCGAGACCGGCCGCATCGAGACGCCGTCGCCGACCAACACGCTCGGCGTCAAGGGGGTCGGGGAGGCCGCGACCATCGCGTGCTCGCCGGCCGTCGTGGCCTCGGTGATCGACGCGCTCAAGCCGCTGGGGGTCACGGACATCAACATGCCGCTGAGCCCGCTGCGGGTGTGGCAATCGATCCAGGCCGCCCAGGGCAAGGGCGAGGGGCCCGCGCGGACGGAGCAGGGCAAGGAAGGAGGGATGTCGTGATCCCCGCCGAGTTCGACTACGTGGCGCCGGCGTCGCTCGACGAGGCGCTCGGCGCGCTGCGCGAGGGCGGCGACGAGGCGAAGGTGCTCGCCGGCGGGCACTCGCTGCTGCCGCTGATGAAGCTGCGGCTGGCCGCGCCCTCGCTGCTGGTGGACCTGCGGCGCGTGCCCGGCCTGTCCGGGATCCAGCGCGAGAACGGCACCGTGCGCATCGGCGCGATGACCCGTCACCACGCGGTGGCCACCGGCGACCTGGGGCTCGCCTCGACCGCGGCGGAGACGATCGCCGACCAGCAGGTGCGCAACCGCGGCACGCTCGGCGGCAGCCTCGTCCACGGCGACCCGGCCTCCGACATGCCCGCGATCCTGCTGACCATGGGGGGCTCGGTCACCGTGACCGGGCCCGGCGGGCAGCGCGAGGTGGCGGCGGCGGACCTCTTCGAGGACTTCCTCACCACCGCGGTGGGCGAGGCCGAGATCGCGACCGAGGTCCGGCTGCCGGCGCTGGACGGCTACGGCCACGGCTACCAGAAGTTCAACCGCCGCCAGGAGGACTGGGCGATGGTGGCCGTCTGTGCCCTGGTCAAGAAGGCCTCCGACGGGTCCTGCGAGGACGTGCGCATCGGGCTGACCAACATGGGCACCGTGCCGCTGCGGGCGAGCGCGGCCGAGGCGGCGCTCAAGGGACAGCCGCTGGACGCGCAGCGGATCGCCGCGGCGGCCGAGCAGGCCGCCGAGGGCACCGAGCCGCCCGCGGACCTCAACGCGTCGGCGGAGTACAAGCAGCACCTCGCGCGCGTGCTCTGCCGGAGGGCGCTCGAACAGGCGGCGGCCGGGGCCGCGTAGGGCGTCCGTCATCATCGGAGGCGTGCGCTTCGAGCAGGTCGACGACGTGACCCGGGCCCTGGACGGCGAGAGCTATCTCGCCGACCGGGGCCTGGCCACGGCCGTCTTCCTCGCCGCGACCCTCGAACAGCCGTTGCTGCTCGAGGGCGAGGCCGGCGTGGGGAAGACCGAGGTGGCGCGGGCGCTGGCCTCGGCGACGGGGGCGGAGCTGATCCGCCTGCAATGCCACGAGGGCATCGACCTGCACCACGCGGTCTACGACTGGGACTACCAGCGCCAGCTGCTGGCGATCCGCGCCGCCGAGGCGGGCGCGCCCGCCCGCGAGCTCTTCGGCCGCGAGTTCCTGCTGCGCCGGCCGCTGCTCGAGGCGCTCGAGCACGACGGCCGCGTCGTGCTGCTGATCGACGAGGTCGACCGCGCCGACGACGAGTTCGAGGCCTTCCTGCTCGAGTTCCTGTCGGACTTCCAGCTCTCGATCCCCGAGCTCGGCACCGTGACCGCCCGCCAGCGGCCGCTCGTGGTGCTGACCTCGAACCGCACGCGCGAGCTGCACGACGCGCTCAAGCGCCGCTGCCTGTACCACTGGATCGACTACCCCGACCCCGTGCGCGAGGCGGAGATCGTGCGGGCGCGCCTGCCGGGCGTGCCGGAGGACATCGCGGGGCGGGTGTGCGAGGCGGTTGCGCGGCTGCGCGAGGAGGACCTCTACAAGCTGCCGGGGGTGGGGGAGACCATCACCTGGGCGCGAGCGCTGATCGCGCTCGACGAAGGCACGACCCTCGACGAGACGCTCGGGGTGGCGCTGAAGGTACGCGAGGACGTCGACCGCGTGCGCGACCGGGGGGTCCTGCGCGATGCGTGAGGCCGCCGTGGTGACCGAGCGGCTGACGGCGCTGACGCGGCTGATGCGCGCCGAGGGCGCGCGCGCGGGTATGGGGGAGGTGCTGGCCGGGCACCGGGCGCTCGCGGCCGTCGACCCGGCCTCGCGCACGGACGCCTACTACGCGCTGCGGGCTGCGCTGTGCTCGTCTCGCGCCGAGCTGGCCGCGTTCGACGCCGCCTTCGCCGCCGTGTTCGCGCCGCCGGAGTCCGACGAGCCCCCCGTGCCGCTCGAGGAGCTCGCCGCGCTGCCGTCGGCCGCGCTGCCCCAGACGAAGGTGCCCGCGCCTCCCGAGCGCTCGCCCGAGGCCGAGATCGAGCCGGTCCCGGCGGCATGGAGCGAAGTGGAGCTGCTGCGGACGAAGGACTTCGCCGCGATCAGCGACGCCGAGCGCGCCGCCGCGCACGCCCTCATCACCCGCCTGGCGCAGCGGGCGCCGCGCCGGATCAGCCGCCGCACGCGCCCCACCCGGCGCCGGCGCGAGCTGCACGACCTGCGCGCGACCGTGCGCGCGTCGCTGCGCCACGGCGGCGAGCTGATGGAGCGCCGCTACCGCACCCCGACGGAGCGTCCGCGCCGCCTCGTGCTCGTCTGCGACGTCTCCGGCTCGATGGCGCCCTACGCGCGGATGCTCCTGCAGTACCTGCAGGCGTGCGTCGCCGCCCGGCGCCGCGTCGAGGCGTTCGTGTTCGGCACGCGGCTGACGCGGCTGACGCGCGAGCTCGCGGGCCGCGACCCGGAGCGCGCGCTGCAGCGTGCCACCGACCACGTGGTGGACATGGCCGGCGGCACGCGCATCGGCGCTTCGCTGGCCGAGCTCAACCGCGAGCACGGGCGCCGTATGGGTCGCGGCTCGATCGTCGTCATCCTCTCCGACGGCTGGGACCGGGGCGACCCGGACGAGCTGGCCGCGGAGATGGCGCGCCTGCGGCGCTGCGCGTACCGCGTGATGTGGCTCAACCCGCTGGCCGCCGACCCGCGCTACGAGCCGCTGACCCGCGGCATGCGCGCCGCGCTGCCGCACGTGGACCACCTGTTGCCAGGCAACTCGATCGCCTCGCTGGAGGCACTGGCCGATCTGATGGAGGAGGGACTGACATGAAGGACGTGCTGAGCGAGGTCGACGCCTGGGCCGCCCGCGGCGACGCGGTGGCCCTCGCGACCGTGGTGGGCGTCAAGCGCTCCGCCCCGCGGCCGCCCGGCGCCAAGATGGCCGTCAACGAGCACGGCGAGATCTGCGGCGCGGTCAGCGGCGGCTGCGTCGAGGGCTCGGTCGTCGAGGTCGCCGAGGAGGTGCTGGCCGGCAGTGGCCCGCGGCTGCTGCACTTCGGCATCGCCGACGAGGAGGCCTGGGACGTCGGGCTGCCGTGCGGCGGCGAGATCGACGTCTGGGTGGAGCGCTACGAGCCGTGAGCGCCGCGCAGCACCCCCAGGGCGCGTTCACCGAGGCGGCCCGGGATGACGACCGGGCGGCGCTCGTCACCGTGCTGGCGGGAGCGTCGCCGGGCGCGAAGCTCCTCGTGCGGCCCGACGGCAGCCGCCTGGGCTCCCTGGGCGACGGCGAGCTGGACGACATCGCCGCCGCACATGCCGACGAGCTCATGTGGGCGGAGCGCTCCGAGAACCGCGCGGCCGGTGACACGCTCCTGTTCGTCGACGTGACGTTCCCGCCGCCGCGGCTGTTCGTGTTCGGCGCGGTCGACTTCGCGGTCCAGCTGTGCCGGATCGCCCGTGTCGTGGGCTGGCGGCCCTTCGTGGTCGATCCGCGCGCCCGCTTCGCGCAGCCGCAGCGCTTCCCCGACGCCGAAGAGGTCGTCGCGGCGTGGCCGGAGGAGGCGTTCGCCCGCCTCGGCGGCATCGACCGCGCGACGGCCATCGCCGTGCTCACCCACGACCCCAAGCTCGACGACGCCGCCCTGCAGATCGCGGTGCGCTCGGACGCCGGCTTCATCGGCGCCATGGGCTCGCGGCGCGCGCAGGCGCGCCGGCGCGAGCGGCTCCTCGCCCTCGGGATCACGGAGGGCGAGCTGGCGCGCGTCTCGGCGCCGGTCGGGCTCGACCTCGGCGCGCTGACCGCGGAGGAGACCGCGCTGTCGGTGATCGCGGAGATCGTGGCGATGCGCCACGGCCGTTCGGGCGGCCGCCTGGCCGACTCCAAGGGCCGCATCCATGATGTAGGGGACTCGCCTGGCGGCTCGTCCCTTGGAGGTTCGGCTGCGGACGGGGCGCCGGGCACCGACGGTGACGGGGCCGAACCTCCGGCCGGCGGCGGGTCCTCCTCGGACCCCGCCCGCGCGGGGTGAGCCGGTTCGCGGGGTGAGCCGGCCCGCCCGCGTCGCCGGCCTGATCCTCGCGGCGGGGGAGGGGCGGCGGTTCGGCGGTCCCAAGCAGCTCGCCGAGCTGCGCGGGCGGCCGCTGCTCGAGCATGCCGTCGGCGCGATGCTCGGCGTGCCGGGGCTGCGCCCGGTGGTGGTCGTGCTCGGGGCGGCCGCGGCGGAGATCCGCGCGGGCGTGGACCTGCGGGGCGCCGAGGTGGTCGAGTGCCCGGGCTGGGCGGAGGGGCAGGCGGCGTCGGTGCGCGACGGGGTGCAGGCGCTCGGCGGCGTCGACGCCGCGCTCGTGACGCTCGGGGACCAGCCGCTGATCACCCCGCAGGTCATCGCCGCCGTGCTCGACGCGGCGCGCGGCGACGACGACGCGGTACGCGCGACCTACGACGGGCGCCCCGGCCACCCGGTGCTGCTCTCCCGCGCCCTGCTCGACCGGGTCGGCGAGCTGCACGGCGACGTCGGCTTCCGCGACCTCCTCGCGGGCGCGCGGGTGCGCGGCGTCGAATGCGGCCGGCTGGGCGACCCCACCGACGTCGACACCCCCGCGGCGCTCGACGCCCTGCGCTGACCCGGCCTCAGCCGGGGACGTCCCGGCGGCGGAACCCCACGAGCCCGGCGGCGGTGAAGGCCGCGGCGACCGCCGTGAGCACCGCGAGCGGCCCGAGCGCGAAGTCGTCCGCCGGCAGCAGCGGGACGTGCGTGAACGGCGAGATGTCCATGACCCAGTCCGGGAGCGAGAGCAGCGGCCCGAGGTAGGCGAGCAGGAAGCACGCGCCGAGCACGCCCCACGCGGCCGGCGCCGCCCGCGGGACGAGGCCGAACAGCGCGACCGCGACCGCGGCGAGCACCCACACGGCCGGGACGAGCGCCAGCGCGGAGCCGGTCAGCACCGCGACGCGGCCCGCGTCGTGGCTCGCCAGCGCGTCCGCGATCCCGGTTCCGAGTCCCGTCGCGCCGAGCACGACGACGGTCCCGATCGCCGCGACCGCGACGTGGCTCGCCACCCAGCGCCGCCGGTCGAGCGCGGTGGCGAGCAGCGGCTCGAGATGCCCGGAGGTCTCCTCGCTGCGCATCCGCAGCACCGCCTGGATCGCGAAGCCGCAGGCGATCAGCCCCATCGAGACCAGCGACACCGCGAGGTAGTTGTCGACCAGGCTCCCGCCCGCCTGGCTGAAGAGCTTGTCGACCTCCGGGCTGTCGCCGAGGATCTGGTCGGCGTCCTGGCCGGTCAGCCCGATCGAGAGGCCGCCGAGGAAGAGCCCGGCCGCCCAGCCGAGGACGGCCACGCGCGAGAGCCGCACCGCGAAGCCGAGCGGGCGGGTCATGGCGCGGCTCGCGTGCGCCGGACCGGGCCGCGGCGCGACCAGCCCCGCGCCGTCGTCGCGCCGCTCGAGCAGCGCGAAGGCGGCGACCACGAGGACCGCGCCGAAGGCGAGCATGAGCAGCAGCGGCCACCAGCGCTCGTCGGCGAACGGGCGCATCGCCTGGCCCCAGCCGATCGGCGACAGCCACGAGAGCGTCCCGTCGCCGACGTCGCCCGCCGCGCGCAGCGCGTAGGCGAGGCCGATCGCCGCGCCGACCACGCCGTAGGCGCCGCCGGTGCTCTGGTTGACCTGCATGGCGAGGACCGCGACGCCCGCGAAGGCCAGGCCGACCCCGCCCAGCGAGGCGCCGAGCGCGACCGAGCCGGCGGCGGGCTGGCCGAGGCCGATCATCGCCACCGCGATCGCGGCGGCAAGCGCGACGTTCGCGACCGTGACCACCACGAGCGCCGCGGCGGTCGACGCGTAGCGGCCCAGCACGCTCGCGCGCGCGAGCTCGCTGCGGCCGCTCTGCTCCTCCGCGCGGGTGTGGCGGCCGATGATGAACATGCTCATCAGCGCGGCGATCACGCCGCCGATCGCGCCCCACTGCCACGCCACGTCGCCACCGACCACGGTCACCCGGTAGGTCGGTCCGACCAGCGCGATCAGCCCGGGGTTGCCGGCGACGGTGGCGGCGTACTCGTCGCGCTCGGCCTGGGTGGGGTAGAGCGCCTCGCTCTGCGCCGCCGTGGAGGCGATCAGCGCCACCATCACGAGCACGTAGAGCGGGATGCGGACCCGCTCGCGCCGGAGGAAGAAGCGGATCATGGTGAGGGTGCCGGCGAGCGTGCCGCCGCCCGCGCGGCGGGCCTGGCGCTCGGCGGCGACGGTCGCGGCGGCGCTCATGCCGCCTCCGCATCCTCGATCTGGTCGCCGTAGTGGCGGAGGAAGAGCTCCTCCAGGGTCGGCGGCTGGCTCGTCAGGCTGCGGATGCCGAAGCGCAGCAGGTGGTGCAGCGTCTCGTCGAGGTTGACCGTGTCGACGTCGAAGTGGGCGCGGTGGTCCTCGACGTGCAGGTCGTGGATGCCGTGCAGCGTCGCCAGCCCGTCGGGGGCCTGGACGGTCTCGACGGCGATCGAGGTCCGCGTCAGGTGGCGGAGCTCGGCGAGGCTCCCGCTCTCCACCGCGCGGCCGGCGCGGATGATCGTGACGCGGTCGCACAGCGCCTCGACCTCGGCCAGGATGTGGCTCGAGAGCAGCACGGTGCGGCCCTCCCGGCGGGCCTCCTCGATGCACTCGCGGAAGACGGTCTCCTTCAGGGGGTCGAGGCCCGACGTCGGCTCGTCGAGCACGAGCAGCTCGACGTCCGAGGCCAGCGCGGCGACGAGCGCGACCTTCTGCCGGTTGCCCTTGGAGTAGGTGCGGGCCTTCTTGGTGGGGTCGAGCTCGAATCGCTCGAGCAGGTCGGCGCGGCGGGCCGGGTCGATGCCCCCGCGGAGCCGCGCGAGCAGGTCGATCGCCTCGCCGCCGGACAGGTTCGGCCACAGGTTGACGTCGCCGGGGACGTAGGCGAGCCGGCGGTGCAGCGAGACCGCGTCCTTCCACGGGTCGCCGCCGAGCAGGCGCACCTCGCCGGCATCGGCGCGCATCAGCCCGAGCAGCACCCGGATCGTGGTCGACTTCCCGGCGCCGTTGGGGCCCAGGAACCCGTGCACCTCCCCGGTGGCGACGCTGAGGTCGAGGCCGTCGAGAGCGCGGACGTGCCCGAACGTCTTGACGAGGCCGGAGATCGAGGTGGCGTCAGACATGCATCGAGGATACACTTCCTTCAGACATTCGTGAATACTTTGAACAACACACAAACTCCTGAAGCCGGGGAGGACGACGACGACGCGGTGCGCCGCTTCGTCGAGCACTTCGCCCAGCTGCTCACGGAGGCCGGCATGCCGCGGATGGCCTCGCGCGCCTTCGCCTGCCTGCTCGCCGAGGACGCCGGCCGGCTCACGGCCGCGGAGCTCGCGGACCGCCTCCAGGCCAGCCCCGCGGCGGTCTCCGGCGCGGTGCGCTACCTCACCCAGGCCGGCCTCGCGGTGCGCGGCCGCGAGCCGGGCGCCCGCCGCGACCACTACCGGCTCCACGACGACGTCTGGGTGGAGATGTACCTCCACCGCTCCGCCCTCCTGCGGCGCTGGGAGCAGGCGATGGCGGAGGGCGCCGAGCTGATCGGGACCGACCGCCCGGCGGGCCGGCGGATCGAGGAGACGCGCGAGTTCTTCGCGTTCCTGCAGGAGGAGCTGCCGGCGGCCATGCAGCGCTGGCGCGAGCGCCGCACCGCGGCGCGCGGGACCTGACGGGCGCGCTACCCTCGACGCCGAACGTCGACGGCCCGCCATGCGGGCCGTGCTGTTGTCGGAGGGAGGCCGAATCGATGCTGCGCAAGCTCGTTCCCGCGACCCTGCTCCTGCTGTTGAGCTCCGCGGCCGTCGCGTGGGGGGATCACATCCCCGGACAGCCGTGCGACGACTGCGCGTCGCACGCCCACTGGCCGAGGATCAACGGGAAGGTCGAGAAGGCCAACGGCCAGTCGTCCGTGTTCCACGGCACGCGCCGCTCGGACGAGCTGCTCGGCCACCACGGGTCCGACCGGCTGGCGGGCCGCGCGCGCTCGGACGTCCTGTGGGGCGACTGGGAGGGCGGCAACCAGCCGGCCACGCAGACCGACCGCATCTCCGGCGGCCCCGGCAACGACTTCATCTACGGCTCCCACGGCCGCAACCTGGTCTTCGGCGGGCCGGGGAACGACGCGATCTCGGTCCACTACGGCCGCGGGATCGTCGACTGCGGACGGGGACGCGACATCTACCACGTCGCGAAGTCGCGCAAGCGCGACTACAAGTTCCGCAACTGCGAGCGCGCGGACTACCGCAGCGAGGCGCAGCGCGGCGGCGGGCTGAAGCCGCTGCCCTGAGCGGGGCGCCCGCCGCGGGTGGACGAAAGGCCAGGGCGCGCACGGTCAAGACTGGGGGTCACCCGCCGACGACTCGGAGGTATGCCCGCCTGGCTCGAGCGCCCTCTCCGCGTCCTGCGGCCGCCCGTGGGCTGGCCGCGGGTCGCCGCGGTGGTGCTCGGCGTGCTGCTGATCGCGGGCGGCACCGCGGCGGGCGTGATCCTGATCGACCGCCTGGCCAGCCGCCAGCACGCGGTCCGTGACGACCTCGTCGACGTCAAGTCCCTGGCCAACCGCGTCAGCGCGCTGCAGTGGCAGGCGGTGGCCGAGGGGCGGCTGAGCGGCGAGGCCGATCGCGAGGTCCGGCGCGCGCTGCGCGCGATGAACGGCAGGCTTGCGGGCCTGCCGGACGGCGTCCGCCGCAGCCCCGAGGTCGTCCGCGTGCGGGTCGCCTTCGTGGCCTACGAGGCGGCGGTCCGCCGCCAGCTCGAGCTGCTGTCCGCCGGCCGGCGCGACGCGGCGCGGCGGCTCGACTCCACCCGCGTCGCGCCCGGGTTCGACGCCCTGCTCGGCAGCGTGCGCGGCGCCGCGGCCACCTCGGACCGCGCGTCGCGGCGCAGCGAGCGCCGCGCGCGGCTGTGGGCGACGGTGGCGATCCTCCTCTCCGCGCTGGTGCTGGCCGCCCTGTTCGCGCTGCTCGAGCGCGCCCGCCGCCACCGGGCGAGCGCGGCCGCCGCGGCCGAGGGCCGGCGCGAGCGCGAGGAGCACTTCGCGGCCCTGCTCAGCAACTCGTCCGACGTGGTGCTGGTGGTCGGCCCCGACGGCCGCGTGCAGTCGGTCACCGAGCCGATCGCCCGCATGGCGGGCTGGACCCCGGAGGAGCTCCGCGGCCGCCCGCTGGACGCGATCCTGCTCACCGGCGACGAGGACACGACCGCCCCGAGCTGGCTCGCGCTGCTCGCCGGCGCGGGCGCCGAGGGGCTGACGCTCAACCTCCGCGGCGCCAACGGCAGCCCCGTGCCGGTCGAGGTGCTGGTCAACGACCGCCGCGACCACGCGGGCGTCGGCGGCGTCATCCTCAACATCCGCGACATCTCAGAGCGCCAGGCGCTCGAGGGCCGCCTGCGCCACCTCGCCTTCCACGACGCCCTCACCGGCCTGCCCAACCGGGTGCTGCTCGAGGACCGCATCGTCCACGCGGTCGCCGCGGCGCCGCGGCGCGGGCGCGGCCTCGCGGTCGCGTTCCTCGACCTCGACGACTTCAAGATCGTCAACGACTCGCTCGGCCACGCGGCGGGCGACCGGCTGCTGCGGGCGGTCGCCGAGCGGCTGCGCGCGTCGGTGCGCGAGGGGGACACGGTCGCCCGGCTCGGCGGCGACGAGTTCGCGATCCTGATCGAGGACGTCGACGACGTCCGCTCGGTCGTCGAGCTCGCGGACCGCATCTTCGCGGCGCTGCGGCGCTCGATCCCGCTCGGCGGCAAGGACATCTACGTCCACGCGAGCATCGGGATCGCGATCGACGCGGCCGCCGCGCTCGCCCCCGCGCACCGCACCGAGCGCAGCCTCGACCTGCTGCGGGACGCCGACATCGCGATGTACGCGGCCAAGGCGCGCGGCAAGGACTGCTACGAGCTCTTCGACCGCGAGATGCACGAGGCCGCGCTCGCCCGTCTCGACCACAAGGTCGAGCTCGAGCGCGCGATCGGGAACGCGGAGTTCGAGCTGCACTACCAGCCGATCGTCATGCTCGACAGCCGGCAGGTCAGCGGCGTCGAGGCGCTGGTCCGCTGGTGCCACCCGGACCGCGGCCTCGTCTCGCCGTCGGACTTCATCCCGCTCGCGGAGGAGACCAACCTCATCCTGCCGATCGGCGCCTGGGTGCTGCGCGCCGCCTGCGAGCAGCTCGCGGCCTGGCGCGACGACCTCGGCGACCGCGCGCCGGCCTACGTCAGCGTCAACGTCGCCGGCAGCCAGCTCGAGCAGGCCGGGTTCGTCGACGAGGTCCGTGCTGCGCTGGCCGACAGCGGCCTCGACGCCCACGCGCTCATGCTCGAGCTCACCGAGTCCTCCCTGATCGACGACAGCGGCCGCAACGCCGCCCGCCTGCAGGAGCTGCGCGCGCTCGGCGTGCGGATCGCGATCGACGACTTCGGGACCGGCTACTCCTCGCTGAACTACCTGCGCCGCTTCCCGATGGACGTGCTGAAGATCGACCGCTCGTTCACCGACGGCGTCGCCGTGGCCGGCGAGCAGGCCTCGCTGGTCTCGGCCATGATCGCGATGGGCGACAGCCTCGAGCTCACCGTGGTCGCCGAGGGCGTCGAGGACGACGACCAGCTCGACCACCTGCGCACGCTGCGCTGCCCCCTCGGCCAGGGCTTCCTCTTCAGCCATCCGCTCGACCGCGACGCGCTCGAGGCGATGCTGTACGCCACCGCGGTGCCGAGCGCCTAGCGGCGCGCCGGCGTCAGTCCAGCACCAGCGCGTCGACCTCGGCCCCGGCCGGCAGCACGCCGTCCTCCGGGTGGACGAGCACGAAGCCGTCGCTCTCGCCGAGCGCGCCGGTCATGTGCGAGCCCTGGCGCTCGGTCGGGACCGCCTCGAGCATCCCGTCCTCGCCGCGCACCAGGCGCGAGGTCAACAGCGTTGAGCGGCCGTCGTCGGCGCTCGTGCTCGTGCGCAGGCGGGCGCGCCGCCAGCGCGGGAGCGCGCCGGCCTCGCCGGCCAGGCGCCGCAGCGCCGGCTCGATGAACACCATGAAGCCGGCGATGGTCGACAGGGGGTTGCCCGGCAGCCCGAAGACGAGCGTGGACCCGCGGCGGCCGAAGAACAGCGGCTTGCCGGGCTTCATGCTCACGCGCCAGAAGACCTCATCCACGCCGCACGCGTCGAAGGCGGGCTTGACGAGGTCGTGCGGACCGACCGACACCCCGCCGGAGACGACCAGCACGTCGCCCTCGAGCCCGGCGGCGACCGCCTCGCGGGTGGCGGCGGGCTCGTCCGCGATCACGCCGTGGTCGGTGACGATCGCGCCCCCGCGCTCGGCCATGATGCGGATCGTCAGGCGGTTGGACTCGTGGATGCGGCCCGGCTCCGGGGGCGCGCCGATCGGCAGCAGCTCGCTGCCGGTGGCGATCACGTGCAGGGCGGGGCGGCGGTGCACCGCGACCTCGCCGACGCCGGCCGAGGCGAGCGCCGACATGCGCGGCAGCGTCAGGCGCTCGCCCGGCCGAGCGAGGACGTCGCCGGCGCGCAGGTCCTCGCCGCGGTAGCGCACGTGGAGGCCCGGCGCCACGGTCTCGGAGGGCGTCACGCTCCCGTTGGCGACCTCGGCGCGCTCGGAGCGCAGGATCGCGTCGGAGCCGTCCGGGAGGGCGGCGCCCGTGGTGATGCCGGTGACCGTGCCGGGCTCGAGCGGCACGGTGGCGACGTCGCCGGCGGCGAGCTCGCCCGCGAGCCGCAGCGGGACGCCCGGCGCCGTGTCGGCGGCGCGCACCGCGTAGCCGTCCATCGCGGAGCGGTCGAAGGGGGGCAGGTCGACGGCGCTCAGGGCCTCCTCGGCCACCACGCGGTCGACCGCGTCCTCGAGGCGGATGCGCTCCGCCTCGAGCGCGCCGTCCACCGCCGCGGCGACCTGCTCCCAGGCCTCCGCGATCGAGAGCATCAGCCGCCGATCCGGGACATCGAGCGCGCCGGCTGGACGAACCCCGGGTCGTTGACGTGGTGCTTGAGCTCCTTGCGCCACACGGCGTCGCGGACGATCTCCTCGAGGTCCGCGTCGGAGGCGCCGGCCCGCAGCGGCTCGCGCAGGTCGGTCTCGTGCAGCGAGAAGAGGCAGGTCCGCAGCATGCCCTCGGCGGTGATGCGGATGCGGTTGCAGTCGCCGCAGAACGGCTCGGTCACCGGCGAGACGAAGCCGATCTCGCCCTCCCCGTCGGCGAAGCGGTAGCGGCGCGCGGTCCCGTGGCGCGCGCGGCCGACCTGCTCGAGGGGGTACACCGCGTCGATCATGTCGCGGATCTCCGCGTTGGGCAGCACCTTGTCGCGCGTCCACATGTGGTCGGCGTCGAGCGGCATGAACTCGATGAAGCGCACCTCGTAGGGGTTGGTGCGCGCGAACTCGGCGAAGCGCAGCACCTCGTCCTCGGTGAAGTCGCGCAGCGCCACGACGTTGATCTTGATCGGGCGCAGCTCGGGGTGGCGCTGGGCGGCCTCGAGCCCCTCGAGCACCTGGGCCAGCGAGTCGCGCCGCGTGAGCTGGAAGAAGCGGTCGGCCGACAGCGAGTCGAGCGAGACGTTGATGCGCCGCAGCCCGGCGTCGGCGAGCTTTGCGACCTGGCGCGCGAGCAGGTAGCCGTTCGTGGTCAGCGAGAGGTCGTGGACGTCCTCGAGGCCCGACAGCATCTCGATCAGGTGCCACAGCTCGCGCCGCACGAGCGGCTCGCCGCCGGTCAGGCGGACGTCGTGCACGCCCATCGTGCCGAGCAGGGCCACGAGCCGCGTGATCTCCTCGTAGGTCAGCAGCGCGTCGCGCTGCAGCCACGGCAGTCCCTCGGCCGGCATGCAGTACTGGCAGCGGAAGTTGCAGCGGTCGGTGACCGAGATGCGCACGTCCCCGATGGGGCGCCCGTGACCATCGACGAGTGGCTTCATGCGCGGTGGTAGTCCGACTTCCCGCCGGTCTTGGACAGCAGCTCGACGCGCTCGACGACCACGCCCGGCTCGATCCCCTTGACCATGTCGTAGACGGTCAGGGCCCCGATCGAGCAGGCGACCATCGCCTCCATCTCGACGCCGGTCCGCTCCGTGGTGGCGGTCTCCACGATCAGCGTCACCGTGCCCTCGTCGGGGTCGATCGCGAGCTGCGGGTCGACGTGGCTGAGCGGAAGCTGGTGGCACAGCGGGATCAGCTCGTCGGTGCGCTTGGCGGCCTGGATGGCGGCGATCCGCGCCACGGCGACGACGTCGCCCTTGGGGTTGTCACCCGCCGCGACGCGCGCCGCGGCCTCGGGCGACATGCGCACGACCGCGCGGGCGCGCGCCCGGCGGTCGGTGGCGGCCTTGCCGCCCACGTCCACCATCCGCGCCTGGCCGGCGGCGTCCAGATGCGTCAGGGAGCCATCCATCACCGTCCATGGTATGACCCGCCGGATCCCGGCGCGCTTTGTTGCACCTCGCGTTCGCGCCGCAGCTTCGTCTCGATGCACGTCAGCAGCTCGCGGTAGGAGTCGCAGAAGGAGCGCACGCCGTCGCGCTCCAGTTCCGCGGTCACGGCGTCGAGGTCGATGCCGGCCTCCCCGGCGCGGCGGAGGGTCTCCTCGGCGGCGCCTGGGTCGAGGGTTGGGCCGGCGGACACGTCGCCGTGGTCCGCGAAGGCGCGCAGGGTGGCCTCGGGCATCGTGTTGACCACGTCCGGGGCGATCAGGTCCTCGACGTAGAGGACGTCCGAGTAGGCGGGGTCCTTGGTGCCGGTGCTGGCCCACAGGGGCCGCTGCGGGCGCGCTCCGGCGGCACGCAGCGCGTCCCAGCGGGCGCCGGCGAAGCGCTCGCGGTAGCGGCCGTAGGCGCGTCGCGCGTTGGCCACCGCCACGCGGCCGCGCAGGCCGGAGCCCGCGGGCAGCAGGGCGTCGACCCTCGTGTCGACGCGCGACACGAAGAACGAGGCCACCGAGGCGATCGCGTCGACGGGCTGCCCCGCGCTCACGCGTCGCTCGAGCCCCGCGACGTAGGCGTCGATCACCTGCTCGTAGCGCGCGACGGAGAACAGGAGCGTGATGTTGACGTTGACGCCCCGGGCGGTGAGCTCCTCGATCGCGGGGATGCCGGCCTCCGTGGCGGGCACCTTGATCATCACGTTGGGCCGCGCCAGCCGGCCCCAGAGCTCGAGGGCCTGCGCGATCGTGCCGTTCGTGTCGTCGGCGAGGTCGGGCGTGCACTCGAAGGAGACGAAGCCGTCGCGGCCGTCGCTCGCCCGGTAGGTGGGCAGCAGCAGGTCGGCGGCGTGGCCGACGTCGTCGAGCGCGAGCTCGAAGAAGAGCTCCTGCGGCGCGCGGATCCCGGCGTCGAGGGCGGCGCGGAGCTGGTCGTCGTAGCGATCCGAGCCCGTGATGGCCTTGGCGAAGATCGTGGGATTCGAGGTCGCGCCGGTCACCGAGAGGTCGGCGATCAGGCTCGCGAACGCGCCGCTGTCGAGCAGCTCGCGCGAGAGCGTGTCGAGCCAGATCGAGACGCCGGCGTCGCGCAGCTGTTCGAGGCGGGTCATGCCGGGCTTCCTCTCTCGACGAGGGCGAGGTCGTCGAGCGGGACGTCGAGATCGGCGAGACGCCGGTCGTCGACGGCGACACGCTCGCGGATCAGGCGCTGGATGGCGTCGCTGACGTCCCACACGTTGACGTTCATGCCCGCCACGATGCGGTCCCCGGCGAGCCAGAAGGCGATGAACTCCCGGCCGGCGGGATCGCCGCGGAGGACGACGCGATCCCACTCGCGGGCGAAGCCCGCGTACTCCATCCCGACGTCGTACTGGTCGGAGAAGAAGTACGGCACGCGGTCGTAGACAGCCGGCAAGCCGAGCATGGAGCGGGCGGCGACCGGTCCCTGGTGCAGCGCGTTGTCCCAGTGCTCGACGCGGACCGGTTGTCCGTAGAGCGGGTGGCGGGCGAGCGCGACGTCCCCGGCGGCGAACACGCCGGGCATGCTGGTCTGCAGGTGCTCGTCCACGAGGACCCCGTCGTCGACCGCGAGGCCGGCCTGCGCCGCGAGGCCCGTGCGCGGCCGCGCGCCGATGCCGGCGACCACGAAGTCGCACCCGAGGACGCGGCCGTCGCTGGTGCGCACGCGCTCGACCGCCGTGTCGCCCTCGAACGCCTCGACGCCGGTCCCCAGCAGCATCCGCACCCCGTGGTCGGCGTGGATGTCGCGATAGACGGCGCCCACCTCGGGGCCCAGCACGCGCTCCAGCGGGACCGCGGCCGGATCGACCACGGTGACGTCGAGGCCGCGCTGCCTCGCCGACGCGGCGACCTCGGAGCCGATCCAGCCCGCGCCGACCACGACGACCGCACCGCCGCCGTCCAGCCGCTCGCGCAGTGCGTCGGAGTCGCGCAGGCTGCGCAGATAGAGCACGCCGTCCAGCTCAGCACCGGGTATCGAGAGCCGTCGCGGCTCGGACCCCGTGGCGAGCAGGAGCCGGTCATAGCGCAGCCGCTCCCCGTCGTCGAGCGTCAGCTCGCGGTTCGAGGTGTCCAGCCGCTCCGCCGTGGTGCCGAGACGCAGCTCGATCTCCTGCTCGGCGTAGAAGCCCTCGGGGTGGACGTAGACGCTGTCGAGCCCGGCCTCGCCCCGCAGGTACTCCTTGGACAGCGGCGGTCGCTCGTAGGGGCGCTGCTCCTCGGCGCCCACGAGCACGAGCCGTCCCTCGAACCCCTCCGCGCGCAGGGTCTCGGCGGCCTTGGCGCCGGCCAGGCTTGCACCGACGATGACGAACGTCTGGTCACTGCTCATGGGTTGTCCTCGAGGTCAGCGCCAGGAACTCCTGGCGGGTTCGGGCGTCGTCACGGACCAGGCCGTGCAACGCCGAGGTCACAGTCTTCGCGCCGAGCTTCTGCACGCCCCGCAGCGACATGCACAGGTGCTCGGCCTCGAGCAGGACTCCGACGCCCCTGGGCTCCAGCTCGCGCTGCAGCCAGCCGGCGATCTGGGTGGTCAGGCGCTCCTGGATCTGCAGGTCGCGGGCGAACAGCTCGACGACGCGGCCGAGCTTGCTCAGGCCGATGATCCGCTCCCCGGGCAGGTAGCCGATGTGCGCGACCCCGTGAAAGGGCAGCAGATGGTGCATGCACAGGGAGTGGAAGGGGATCGCACGGGCGACGATCAGCTGGTCGTAGCCGTCCTCGTTGGGAAACGTCGTCGCCCGGAACGGCTGGGGCGTCAGCAGCTCGGCGTAGGCGTCGGCGACCCGGCGCGGCGTCTCGCGCATCGCTTCGGCGTCGACGTCGGCGCCGATCGCCCGCAACAGGTCGCGGGCCGCGCGTTGGAGCGCGTCGAAGTCGATCGCGCGCGCCCCGGCTACCGGCGCGGCGAGGGCCAGGCGCCCGGTGCCGGCATCGCTCGCTGTGCTCTCTCTAAAACCAATCACGATATGTCAAACCTACGGGCGCGGCGAGGGTATGTCAAGACTCGCTTGCATTAGAGCCCGGTGGACAGGACCGCGGAACCACCCGGCGACAGCTCGCCGGCACCCACGGCGCGCCGTGGGCTCCACACGTCTCGGCGAGCAGAGGGCGGACTAGCATGTCGAGCGTGTACGTCTCCGTACGTCTCTTCGCCGGCCTGCGGGAGCGCGCGGGCGCCGACCGCATCGAGGTCCAGCTGCCCGACGGCGCGGTGGTCCGCGACGTGCTCGCGGCGATGGGCGGGACGGCGGTGGGCGCGCTCGCGCCGAAGCAGTGCGTCGTGGCGGTCAACCGCGAGTACGCGGGCCCCGACGAGCCGGTGCGCGAGGGCGACGAGGTCGCGCTCGTGCCGCCGGTGAGCGGTGGCGCAGCGGACTCGCCAGGGTCGACAACGAGCGATGGCGCCGCCAGCGGGCACGCGGAGCAGGGGCGCAGCGGACTCGCCAGGGTCGACAACGAGCGATGGCGCCGCCACGGGCACGCGGAGCAAGGGCGCAGCGGCCGGCGCGAGGCGCTGCGCGGCGCCCAGGTGACCGGCGAGCCGCTCGACCTCGCGGCGCTCGCCGCCGCCGTGCGCGACCCGCGCGCGGGCGCCGTGGTGCTCTTCGAGGGCGTCACGCGCGAGGTCGACGAGCTGCACTACGAGGCCTACGCGGAGATGGCCGAAGAGCGGATCGCCGCGATCGCGGCCGAGGAGGCCGAGCGCCACGGGCTGTGCGGGGTGGCGGTCGCGCACCGCACGGGCAAGGTGCCGCTGAGCGAGCCGAGCGTGATCGTGGCGGTGTCCGCGCCCCATCGCGGCGAGGCCTTCACGGGCGGCCGCGCGGTGATCGACCGGGTCAAGGCCGAGGCGCCGATCTGGAAGCAGGAGGTCACGGACGCGGGGACGCGACGCGTCGAGGGCACGCTGCCGCCGACGCCTTGACCGCCGGCCGGCGCGGCCGGCCGCATCGCGACCGGCGCCGCCGATCGCGGGATGATGGACCGATGAGCCGCACGTCCCTGCTCGTGCTGCGCGACCGCCCGCCCTCGCGCCTGCTGGGCGTGCTGTGCGCGGCCGCGGCGGTGGCGCTCACCACGGTGCTCATCTACGCGATCAAGCAGGTCGCGCCGCCGGTCTCGACCGGCGTCGTCTACCTGATCGCGGTGCTGCTCGTCTCGACCTACTGGGGCGCCTGGCTGGGCGTCCTCACCGCGGTCGCGAGCGCGCTGGCGTTCAACTGGTTCCACATCCCGCCCACCGGGCGGTTCACGATCGCCCAGCCGGAGAACTGGGTCGCGCTCGCGGTGTTCCTCGCGGCGGCCGGGATCGCCTCGACGGTCGCCGAGGTCGCCCGCCACCGCGCCGAGGAGGCCGAGCTGCGGCGCCGCGAGGCGGATCTCGCCGCGGAGATGGCGCGGCTCCTGCTCGGCGGCTCGTCGCTGCCGGACGCGCTGGCTGCCGTCGGGCGGCGCCTCGCGCAGGCGCTCGACCTCGCCTCGGCGAGCGTCGAGCTCGCCCCGGTGGAGGCCGACGCGCGCCGCATCGGGGTGCCGCTCGACCTCGGGCGCGGGCGGACGGGGGCGCTCGTCGTGCCGTCCGCCATCGAGCCGGAGGCGCTCGAGCGCGTCAGGGAGCGGATCGCGCCGTCGCTCGAGGCGCTGCTGGCCGCGGCGCTCGACCGCGAGGCGCTGCAGGCCGAGGTCGTCGAGACGCAGGCGCTGCGGCGCTCGGACGTGATCAAGACCGCGCTGCTGCGCGCGGTCTCGCACGACCTGCGCTCGCCGCTCACCGCGATCGTGACCGCCGGGTCGGCGCTGCGCTCCGCCGGTCTCGACCCGGCCGAGCGCGAGGAGCTCGCGGCGGTCGTCACGGGGGAGGCGTCCCGGCTCGCCCGGCTCGTGGACAAGCTGCTGGACCTCTCGCGGCTGCAGGGCGGGACCGCGGAGCCGCGCGAGGACTGGTGCTCGATCGAGGAGGTCGTGGAGGCCGCGGTGGCCGACCTCGAGGGGCAGGACGGGCCGCCCGTCCGCCTCGCGCTCGACCGCGACCTGCCGCTCGTCCGCGCCGACGCGGCGCAGCTCGAGCGGGCGTTCTTCAACCTGCTCGAGAACGCGCGCCGCTACTCCGGCGACGCGCCCGTCCAGGTGCGCGCCCGCGTGAGCGGCGGCCGGCTGCTCGTGCGCGTCGTCGACCGCGGGCCGGGCATCCCGCCCGAGCGCCTCGAGCGGATCTTCCAGCCCTTCTACCGCGACGACGAGGGCGGGGGGCATCCCGGCTCGGGGCTCGGGCTGGCGATCGTCCGGGGCTTCGTGGAGGCCAACGGCGGCCGCGTGTGGGCGGAGTCGCTGCCCGGCCAGGGGACCGCGTTCGTGGTCGAGCTGCCGCTGCCCGCGCAGGCGGAGGAGCCGGCGCCGGGGATCCCGGCCGGGGCGGGCTCGCCGTGAGCGCGGCCCCGCCCGCCGGCCGCGTGCTGGTCTGCGACGACGAGCTGCAGATCCTGCGCGCGCTGAAGGTCGTCCTGCGCGAGGCGGGGTTCGAGGTCGAGGCCGTCGCCACCGGCCAGGAGGCGCTCGACGCCGCCGCGGTCCGGCCGCCCGACGCCGCCATCGTCGACCTCATGCTCCCCGACGGCGACGGCGTCGAGGTCTGCCGGCAGCTGCGCGAGTGGAGCGCGATGCCGATCCTCGTGCTCTCCGCGCTCGGCGACGAGGACCAGAAGGTGCGCGCGCTCGAGGCGGGGGCCGACGACTACGTCACCAAGCCGTTCGGGCCACGTGAGCTCGTCGCGCGCCTGCGCGCGGTGCTGCGCCGCGCGGGGGCCCGGGCCGACGACGAGCCGCTGATCGCCGTCGACGGGCTCGAGATCGACCTCGCCGCGCACGTGGTCCGCCGCGACGGGCAGGAGGTCCACCTCACGCCGATCGAGTACGGGCTGCTGCGGGTGCTGGCGCTCAACCGCGGGCGCCTGCTGACGCACCGGATGCTGCTGAGCGAGGTCTGGGGGCCGCGCTACGTCGACGACACGCGCACGCTGCGCACCCACATCGCCAACCTGCGGCGCAAGGTCGAGCCGGAGGAGGGGGCCCCGCGCTACATCCGGACCGACCCCGGCGTCGGGTACCGGTTCGGCGCGTGACGGCGGTCAGAGCCAGCCCGCGCGCTTGAAGGCGCGGTAGAGCAGGGCGCAGGCGACCGCCACGACGACGAGCACCGCGGGATAGCCGTAGCGCCACTGCAGCTCCGGCATGGTCGCGAAGTTCATCCCGTACAGGCCGAAGACCATCGTCGGCACGGCGAGGATCGCCACCCACGCGGAGATGCGGCGCACGTCGCGGTTGTCGCGCAGGGCGACCTGGGCGAGGTTGGCCTGGAGCACGCCGTTGAGGATGTCGTCGAAGCCCTGGATGCGCTCGACGTCGCGCTCGAGGTGGTCGTGGACGTCGCGGAAGTACTCCTCCGTGCGCGGGTCGAGCGGCAGGCCGGTCTGCTTGGAGGAGAGGCGCTGCATCGGCGCCAGCAGCGGCGTGACCGCGCGCTTGAACTCGAGCACCTCCCGCTTGAGCCTGTAGATGCGCTCGACCGGATTGTCGGCGCTGTCCGTGAACACCTCCGCCTCGATCTCCTCGATGTCGGTGGCGAGGCCCTCGATCACGGTGGCGTAGTCGTCGACGATCCGGTCGGCGATCGCGTAGAGGACGGAGCTCGGGCCGATCCCGAGGAGGTCCGGGTGCGACTCGAGGTCGAGGCGCACGTCGTGGAGCGGGCTGCCCTCGCCGTGGCGCACGGTCACGACGAAGCGCCGCCCGACGAACACCATGACCTCGCCGATCTCGACGAGCTCCTCGCTGTCGACGTAGCGGGCCGTCTTGAGCACCGCGAACAGCGAGTCGTCGAAGAGCTCGAGCTTCGGCCGCTGGTGGGCGTGCACGGCGTCCTCCATCGCGAGCGGGTGCAGCTCGAAGTGCCCGCCGACGGCCTCCACGACCTCGCTCGTCGGGTCGTGCAGACCGATCCACACGAAGCCGTCCTCGCACTCGTCGGCCTTGCGCAGCGCGGTCTCGAGCTCGATCCGCCCGCCCTTGCGCTCGCCGCTGTCGTAGAGCGCGCAGTCGACCACCGCGGCGCCGACGTCGGAGATGCTCCCCGCCTGGTCGGGGTCCGGGGTGTGGGCGAGGTGGCCGCCCCGCCGGCGCGCCTGCGCCGAGGGGCCGCGCCGCGGCAGCGGGAACCAGGAGAAGCCGTCGTCCGGCACGGTGCCAGCGTAGTCCCTGCGCGGCGCTGCGGCAGCGTCTGTGCGAGATCTTGACGCCGCCCCCTGGGAACCTTGACGAAACCTGGGCGGCGGGGGTCCGACCCTAGCTTCATGGACGTGCTCTCGATCGCTCTGGGTCTCATCGTCTTCGCCGCGCTGCTCGCCCTGCTGCGGGCGCTGGAGCTCGTATGAGCGGCGCGGAGCTCTTCGGGCTGGTGGTGTCGCTCGCCCTGTTCGTCTACCTGATGTACGCGCTGCTGCGCGGAGAGCGGCTGTAGATGACCCTCCAGGGCTGGACGCAGATCGCGCTCTACGTGGTGGTGCTCACCGCGCTGACGCCGCTGATCGGCGCCTACATGGCGCGCGTCTACGCCGGCGACCGCGTCCTGCTGGTGCGCGTGCTCGGACCGCTCGAGCGCGGCATCTACCGGGTGCTGCGCACCGACCCCGAGGAGGGCCAGGACTGGAAGGGCTATGCCCGCACCACGCTGGTGTTCAGCGCGGTGTTCTTCGTCCTGCTCTACGTGATCCTGCGGACGCAGGGGATCCACCCGTTCAACCCCGAGGGCTACAAGTCGGGGACCTGGGACCTGTCCTTCAACACCGCCGCCTCGTTCCTGAGCAACACCAACTGGCAGTACTACGGCGGCGAGACGACGCTCTCGTACTTCTCCCAGATGACGGGCCTGGCGGTGCAGAACTTCATCTCGGCCGCCGTCGCCATGGCCGTGCTGGTGGCGGTGATCCGCGGATTCGCCGCCCACTCGACGAGCCGCGCTCGGCAACTTCTGGGTCGACCTCACGCGCTCGCTGCTCTACATCCTGCTGCCGATCTCCATCGTCGGCGCGCTGATCCTCGTCTCGCAGGGCGTCATCCAGACGCTTGCGCCCTACGTGACCTACCCGACGGTCGGCCGGCGGCGAGCAGACGCTCGCGCTCGGGCCGGTCGCCACCCAGGAGGTCATCAAGGAGCTCGGCACGAACGGCGGCGGCTTCTTCAACGTCAACTCGGCGATGCCGTTCGAGAACCCGTCGGGGCTCTCGAACTTCGTCGAGCTGCTGCTGATCCTCGTCATCCCGGCCGGGCTCACGGCGACCTTCGGGCGCATGGTGGGCAGCCGCCGCCAGGGCTGGGCCCTGTACTCCGCGATGCTCGTCCTGTTCCTCGCGGGCGTGGCGATCGTCTACGCCGCCGAGGTCCACGGCACCCCCGCCCAGCACGCTCGCCGGGGTCCTCGGAGGCAACTTCGAGGGCAAGGAGACGCGCTTCGGCGATGGCGAACTCCGCGCTGTGGACGGTGGTCACGACCGTGGCCTCCTGCGGCGCGGTCAACACGGCCCATGACTCTCTGACCGGCATCGGCGGCGCGGTGCCGACTGGCGAACATGATGACCGGCGAGGTCATCTTCGGCGGTGTCGGCTCCGGGCTCTACGGGATGCTGCTGTTCGTCCTGCTGGCGGTGTTCATCGCCGGGCTGATGGTGGGCCGCACGCCCGAGTACCTCGGCAAGAAGATCGAGGCCCGCGAGGTCAAGCTCGTGGCGCTGGGGACGCTGGCGGTCCCGCTGCTCGTGCTCGTCACGACGGCGCTGGCGATCTCGACGAAGTACGGCGCGCCGTCGATCTTCAACGCGGGCCCACAGGGCTTCTCCGAGACGCTGTACGCCTACACGTCGCAGGCCAACAACAACGGCTCGGCGTTCGCGGGCTACACGGGCTTCGTGCAGCCCAACGCGCCCGGCAACGTGGGCGCGTTCGGGATCACCTTCGCCGACCTGCTCGGCGGCGTCGCGATGCTCCTCGGGCGCTTCGTGCCGCTCGTGTTCGCCCTGGCCGTGGCGGGCTCGCTCGCCCGCAAGCGGATCGCGCCCGCCGGACCCGGCACGATGCGCACCGACACGGCGACGTTCGTGGTGCTGCTGATCGCGACGATCCTGCTCGTCGCGCTCCTGACCTTCGTCCCCGCCCTGCTGCTCGGCCCGGTCGTGCAGGGCCTCTCCACGGAGCTGTTCTGATGCGCGCGATCCGACGCGACCTGCTCGCCGCCGTGATCGGCGCCGTCGTCTTCACCGTCCTCTTCGGGCTGGCCTACCCGCTGATCATGACCGGCGTCACGCAAGTGGCGTTCCCGAACAAGGCCGACGGCAGCCAGATCGAGGTGAACGGCAAGACCGTGGGCTCGCGCCTGATCGGCCAGGACTTCTCGGGCAAGCGCCGGTACTTCCAGAGCCGCCCCTCGGTGACGGACTACAACCCGGCCGGCACGTTCTTCAACAACCTCGGGCCGAACAGCGCCGATCTCCGCAACCTCCTCGCCCACAACCTGCGTGTCTACCTGCACCGCGAGGGGCCCGACAACCCCGGCCTGAAGCCCTCGGCGGTTCCCTCCGACGCGGTGCAGACGTCCGCCTCGGGCGTCGACCCGCACATCTCCGAGGCCGACGCCGAGATCCAGTCCCGCCGCGTGGCGCGCGTGCGCCGCGCACCCCTGATCCGGGTCAGGGCGCTCGTGAACGACAACACCGACGGGCGCTCGCTCGGGGTGCTCGGCGAGCCGGGGGTCAACGTCCTCGAGCTCAACCTCGCTCTCGACAAGGAGTTCCCGGTCCGATGACCGACCGTCCCCAGCGCTCGCTGCTGTCCCCGGAGATCCTGCGCCCCGCGCTGCTGGACTCGCTGCGCAAGCTCGACCCGCGCGTGCAGGTCCGCAACCCCGTGATGTTCGTGGTCTGGGTCGGCGCCCTGATCACGACCGGCGGCTGGCTGATCCAGGCCTTCGGCGGGCAGCCGCTCGGCGGCGGGAACGAGTCGGCCCTGTTCACCTTCACCGTCGCCGTGTGGCTGTGGCTGACCGTGATCTTCGCCAACCTCGCCGAGGCGCTCGCCGAGGGCCGCGGCAAGGCGCAGGCCGCGACCCTCCGGGCGATGCGCACCGAGACCGTCGCGCGGCTGAAGGACGGGACGACGCGGCCCGCCTCCGACCTCGTCAAGGGCGACCGCGTGGTCGTCGAGGCGGGCGAGGCGATCCCCGGCGACGGGACGGTCGTGGAGGGCATCGCCTCCGTCGACGAGTCGGCGATCACCGGCGAGTCGGCCCCCGTGATCCGCGAGGCCGGCGGCGACCGCAGCGCGGTCACCGGCGGCACGCGCGTGCTCTCCGACCGCATCGTGGTGGAGATCACCCAGGAGCCGGGCCAGAGCTTCCTCGACCGCATGATCGGCCTGGTGGAGGGCGCCGAGCGGCGCAAGACGCCGAACGAGATCGCGCTCAACATCCTGCTGGCCGGGCTGACGATCATCTTCCTCGCGGCGGTGGTGACGCTGCGGCCGTTCGCCGAGTTCGCCCACACCGACGCCTCGATCGCGACGCTCATCGCGCTGCTGGTGGCGTTGATCCCCACCACGATCGGCGCGCTGCTGTCGGCGATCGGGATCGCGGGCATGGACCGCCTGGTACGGCGCAACGTGCTCGCGCTCTCCGGCCGCGCGGTCGAGGCCTCGGGCGACGTCGACGTGCTGCTGCTCGACAAGACCGGCACGATCACGCTCGGCGACCGGGCGGCGTCGGAGTTCCTCCCGATGCCCGGCGTCTCCGAGCGCGAGCTGGCCGAGGTCGCGCAGATGTCCTCGCTGGCCGACGAGACGCCGGAGGGCCGATCGATCGTCGTGCTCGCCAAGCAGTACGGGATCCGCGAGCACGCCTTCGGCGAGCACGAGCCGCGCTTCGTGCCGTTCACCGCGCAGACCCGCATGAGCGGCGTCGACGTCAACGGCACCCGCCTGCGCAAGGGCGCCGGCGAAGCGATCCTCAGGTGGGTCGACGGCGAGGGCGGACAGGCGCCGGCGCGAGCTCACCGCGACGCTCGACCGCGTCGCCCGCGAGGGCGGCACGCCGCTCGCCGTCGCGCGCGACAACGCAGGTGCTCGGCGTCGTCTATCTCAAGGACGTCGTCAAGGAGGGCATGCGCGAGCGCTTCGACCATCTGCGGGCGATGGGGATCCGCACCGTCATGGTCACGGGCGACAACAAGCTCACCGCCGCGAAGATCGCCGAGGAGTCGGGCGTCGACGACTTCCTCGCCGAGGCCACCCCGGAGGCCAAGCTCGAGCTGATCCGCTCCCAGCAGTCCGGCGGCCGGCTGGTCGCGATGACCGGCGACGGCACCAACGACGCGCCGGCGCTGGCGCAGGCGGACGTGGGCGTGGCGATGAACACGGGCACGCAGGCCGCGCGCGAGGCGGGCAACATGGTCGACCTCGACTCGAACCCGACGAAGCTCATCGAGATCGTCGAGGTCGGCAAGCAGCTGCTGATCACGCGCGGCGCCCTGACGACGTTCTCGATCGCCAACGACGTCGCCAAGTACTTCGCGATCCTGCCGGCGATCTTCGCCTCCACCTACGCGGCGGTGGGCAGCTCCAGCGGGCCGCTGGACCAGCTCAACATCATGGCCCTCGGGACCCCCGAGTCGGCGATCATCTCGGCGATCGTCTTCAACGCCCTCGTCATCCCGCTGCTGGTGCCGCTGGCGTTGCGCGGGGTCCGCTACCGCCCGATCGGGGCGACCGCGCTGCTGCGGCGCAACCTCCTCATCTACGGCCTCGGCGGTCTGATCGCCCCCTTCATCGGGATCAAGCTCATTGACCTCATCGTCCACAACCTCCTCGGCGCCTGACAATGCGGGCATGGAGCCGCGCGCGGCGCGGCCACTACACGATCTTCCTGGGCATGGCGGCGGGGGTCGGCAAGACCTACCGGATGCTTCGCGAGGGGGTGGCGGAGGCCGAGGCGGGCCGCGACGTGGTGATCGGCTACCTCGAGGACCACGGGCGCGCGGAGACCGCGGCGCAGGCCGACGACCTCGAGGTCGTCCCGCGGCGGCAGGTCGAGTACCGCGACACCGCGATCGAGGAGATGGACCTCCCGGCGGTGCTGGCGCGCGCCCCCGAGCTCGCCCTGATCGACGAGCTCGCCCACACGAACGCGCCGGACGTCGAGCACGCCAAACGCTACGAGGACATCGACGACGTGCTGGACGCCGGCATCGACGTGTTCTCCACGGTCAACGTCCAGCACCTGGAGTCGCTCAACGATCAGGTGATGGAGCTCACCGGCGTCCGCATGCGCGAGACGGTGCCCGACTCCGTGCTCGGCGACGCCGACGAGGTCGTGATCGTCGATCTGACCCCCGAGGCGCTGATCGAGCGCCTGCAGGCCGGCAAGGTCTATCCGGCGCCGCGGATCCCCGCCGCGCTCAACGGCTTCTTCAAGCTGGAGAACCTCGCGGCGCTGCGGGAGGTCGCGCTGCGCCAGGTCGCCGAGGAGGTCGAGTCCAAGCGGCTCGTGCGCGAGAGCACCGGCGTCGGCACGCGCGAGGACCGGCTGCGCGACGGCGCCGCGGCGCAGGCGGTCGGCGAGCGGCTGCTCGCCCTCGTCACGCCCCAGCCCGGCTCGCAGCGGATCGTGCGCCGGGCGTGGCGCTCGGCCCAGCGGCTCGGCGCCGAGCTCGACCTGCTCTACGTCGGCGAGCGGGGGCGCCCGCCGGGCGAGGTGCGAGGCCGCGCAGCTCGACGCGCTGCGCCGGCTGGCGACGATGCTCGGCGCGCACCTGCTTGATGGAGACGCGGCGACGACGTCGTCGAGGTGGTGCGCCGCGTGGCGCGCGACCGCGGGACGACCTACGTCCTGATGGGCCCGCCGACGCGCCGCGGCGCGCTGTGGCGCCTGCGCGAGCCCCTGCCGATGCGCCTGCTGGACGCGCTGCCCGGGGTCGACCTGCGGATCGTGGCCGATCGCGCGCGGCGGGAAGAAGGAGGTGACGACCGATGACGCCCCTGGAGATCATCCTCATCGTGCTGCTCGCCGCGGCTCTCGTCGCGGTCCTGGTGACGTGGCGCCGGCGGCGGGCGGTCGGTTTCGGGCGCGCCGGCGGCGACGAGCGACCGGCGGGTGCTGTTCCCGTTCGTCGGCGACGCGCTGTCGCAGTCCGCGCTCGACGCCGCGCTGCGGATCGCGCGTGCCGAGGGCGCGACGCTGGTCCCCGCGTTCCTCGCGCGCGTGCCCATGAGCCTGCCGCTGGACACGGCGCTGCCCGTACCAGTGCGACTCGGCGCTGCCGCTGCTCGAGGCGATCGAGCAGCAGGCGACCGCGAAGGGGATCCCGGTGGACTCCCGCATCGAGCGCGGGCGTACCGCGCGCCACGCGGTGCGCGAGCTGATCGTCGCACGAGCGCTACGACCGCATGGTCGTCGCGGCGGCCACCGACGGCGACGACGGCTTCCTCGCCGCCGACATCGCCTGGCTGCTCGACCACGCGCCCGGCGATCTCGTGATCCTCCGTCCGGGCGGCGACGAGCGGGTCGCGGCCGGCCCGGCCACCGGCGTGACGCGCAATGGACGGACCTCGACGGCCGGCGCCGTGACCGGCCGGCCGCCCTCAGGCGGGCTCCCGGTGCACCGCGACGCCCACGACGACGAGCGAGAGCCCCGCCAGCTCGACCGCGGTCGGCAACTGGGCGAGGACGAGCAGCCCGATGACCGTCGCGGTGGCCGGCAACAGCGAAACCAGCAGCGCGTAGGTCTGGCGGGCGAGGCGGGCCATCGCTAGCTGGTCGCACACGTAGGGGATCACCGAGGAGGAGATCCCGACGCCGATCCCGGCCGCCACCGCGACGGGGTCGCCGAGCACCGGGGCCGCCGCCCAGCCGGCGATCGGCGTGACGACGACCGCGGCCACCAGCATGGCCGCCGCGAGGCCGTCGACGCCGCCCATGCTGGCGCGCCGCGAGACGCGGTGGCCGATCACGATGTAGAGCGCGAACAGCGCGGCGTTGGCCAGCGCGAACGCGACGCCCAGCGGCGCGCCGGCGAAGCGCACGCCGGTGAGGACATAGACGCCGGCCGCGGCGAGCACCAGCGCGAGCAGGTTGCGCGCGCTTCGCAACCCGACCGCGGCGACGACGATCACGCCGAGGAACTCGATCGCCGCGACGGTCGCCAGCGGCAGGCGGTCGATCGCCTCGTAGAAGCAGCAGTTCATGACCGCGAGCACCGCGCCCCAGGCGGCCAGCAGCCGCCGCCCCTCGCGGTCGAGCGCCCGTATGCCGCGCCACGGGCGGCGCCAGGCCGCGAACACGGCCGCGGCGGCCGCGATCCGCAGCCACGCGACGCCGAGCACGTCGACGCGCGCGAACAGCAGCACCGCGAAGGCGGGTCCCAGGTAGTGGAAGACCGCGCTGCCGACGAAGAAGCTCTCCGGCGGCGCCGTGGCCGCGAGCCGCGCGGCGCGGCCGCGGAGCCCCGGGGCGGGCGCGACCGCGGTGGAGCCGGGCTCGGGGGTCATGGCCGACGGAATGGTGCCCGGCGGCGGGATGTGGTGGAATGGCCGATCGAAGCCATGACGGACCAGTTGCCTCAGGCCCGAAGGCAGAATGGTGCTGCCGCCTTCGGAAGCGATCTGCTCGACGACGTCAACCGTCGCCTGCTCGCCGAGCTCCAGCGCGACGCCCGCCTGCGCACGGCCGAGCTGGCGCGGCGCGTGAGCCTGTCGGCGCCCGCGGTGGCCGAGCGTCTGCAGCGGCTGGAGCAGGCCGGCGTGATCACCGGCTACCACGCCGCCATCGACCCGGCGGCGATCGGCTACCCGATCGCGGCGGTCGTGCGCGTGCGCCCCGCCACGCGCCAGCTCCACAGGATCCCCGAGATCGCCCGCGCCAGCCCCGAGGTGGTGGAGTGCCACCGGATCACCGGCGAGGACTGCTTCTTCCTGAAGCTGCACCTGCGCGCCGTCGAGGACCTCGAGGAGGTGCTCGACCGCTTCACGCCGTTCGGCCAGACGACGACCTCGATCGTGCACTCCACGCCGGTCCCGCCGCGCCCGCTGCCGCTGCAGTGATCGCCTGAGCGCTGGTTGCAACAGTCGCCGTGCCCGGGCATCCGCGGTAGTCATCGCTGGAATACCTATGCGATGCTTGGGCAGATGACGGACCTCACCCTCGGCGATGCCGCGCGGGCGATCGGCGTCAGCGTCGACACGCTGCGGCGCTGGGACCGCGCGGGCAAGCTGCGCACGACGCGGGACGAGCGCAACCGGCGCCGCGTCCCGCGGCGCGAGGTGGAGCGGCTCACGGCCCGGCCGCCGCGCCACACGGTCGGCGACACGCTGTCGGCCCGCAACCGCTTCCCGGGCGTCGTGACCTCGGTCGAGGTCGACGGGGTGATGGCCCTGGTGGAGATCGAGGCGGGCCCGCACCGGATCACCGCGGCCATCACGCGCGACGCCGTGGAGGAGCTGGGGCTGACCGAGGGATCGCGGGCGACCGCGACGGTGAAGGCGACATCCGTGATGATCGAAAGGGGCGATCGATGAGGCTGAAGTGGCTGCTCGGACTGGTGGTGGCGGCGGTGGTGCTCATCGCCGCCGGGTGCGGAGGCGACGACGAGGGCGATAGCGGGTCGTCCGGCGGCGGCCAGGAGAAGCCGCAGCTGACGGTGTCGGCGGCGGCGTCGCTCAAGCAGGCGTTCACCCAGTACGGCAAGGAGTTCGAGCCAGCGACCGTGCGCTTCTCCTTCGCGGGCTCCGACGAGCTCGCCGCCCAGATCGAGCAGGGCGTCAAGCCCGACGTCTACGCCGCCGCCAACACGAAGCTGCCCGACCAGCTCTACGACAAGGGCCTCGTGGAGAAGCCGGTCGTGTTCGCCGGCAACCGGCTCGTGCTCGCCGTGCCCGCGGACAGCACGAAGGTGAAGTCGCTCGACGACCTCGAGGACTCCGATGTGAAGATCGCGATCGGCTCCAAGGACGTGCCCGTCGGCTCCTACACGCGCACCGTGCTCGAGAAGCTGCCGGAGTCCCAGAGCGAGGCGATCATGGACAACGTGGCCACCGAGGAGCCCGACGTCGCCGGCATCACCGGCAAGCTCACGCAGGGCGCGGTGGACGCCGGCTTCCTGTACATCTCCGACGTCCGGGCCACCGACGGCAAGCTGAAGGCGATCGAGCTGCCCGCCGACGTGCAGCCGGACGTCGCCTACGGCGCCGCGGTCGTCAAGGGCGCCAAGCAGCCGGAGATCGCCAAGCAGTTCATCGACGGGCTGCTGTCGGGCGCGGGGGCGCAGGCGCTGAAGGATGCCGGGTTCGAGCCGCCTCCGGGGCAGTGAGCCGGGCCGGGTGGTTCCCGGTCCTGCTGGTCGTGGCGCTGTCGGCGGCGCTGCTCTTCCTGACGCTGCCGATCGTCGCGATCTTCGTGGACACGGGGCCGCTCGACCTGGTCGCGAGCCTGGGGGAGGAGGGCGCCCTGGAGGCGCTGCGGCTGAGCCTGCTCTGCAGCGCGACCGCGGTCGCCCTCATCCTCCTGGTGGGCACGCCCGCCGCCTACCTGCTCGCCACGCGCCACTTCCGGGGCCGCAGCGTGCTCGTCACGCTCGTCGAGCTTCCGCTCGTGCTGCCGCCCGCGGTCGCCGGGATCGGGCTGCTCGCCTCCCTCGGGCCCAACGGCGTCCTCGGCGGGCTCGTCGAGGACGCCGGCCTGCAGCTCGTGCTCACGACGACGGGCGTCGTCATCGCGCTCACCTTCGTCGCCGCGCCGTTCTACCTGCGGCAGGCGCAGGCGGGCTTCGAGGCGCTCGACACGACCCTGCTCGACGCCTCGCGGACCCTCGGGGCGAGCGAGGCGCGGACGTTCGTGCGCGTCGCGATACCGTCCGCGGGCCCGTCGCTGATCTCCGGCCTGGCGCTCGCGTGGGGCCGGGCGCTCGGCGAGTTCGGCGCGACGCTCATGTTCGCCGGCTCCTTCCGGGGGGTGACGCAGACCGTGCCGCTGGCCATCTACGAGCGCTTCTCCACCGACTTCACCGGGGCCCTCGCGCTCTCGGCGGTGCTCGTGGCGGTCTCCGCCGCGCTGCTGCTGGCGGTCAAGCTGCTCAGCGGCTCTGCGTGGCTCGGCGGTGCTGCGCGCTGAGGCCACCACACAGCTCGGGGCGTTCGCGCTCGACGTCTCGATCGAGGTCCCGGCCGGCCACTGCCTCGCGCTGGCGGGGCCGTCGGGCGCCGGCAAGACCTCCGTGCTGCGAGTCGTCGCCGGGCTCGTGCGGCCGGATCGCGGCCGCGTCGTCTGCGGGGGCGAGACATGGCTCGACACCGCCCGCGGCATCGACGTGCCGCCCGAGCGCCGCCGCTGCGGCTACGTGTTCCAGGAGTACGCGCTGTTCGCGCACCTGCGCGTGTGGCAGAACGTCGCCTATCCGCTCCGGGGCGTCCCGCGCGCGCAGCGGCGCGAGCGCGCGCTCGAGCTTCTCGACCGCTTCGGCGTCGCCCACCTCGCCGACGAGCGCCCGCGGACGCTGTCGGGCGGCGAGCGCCAGCGCGTGGCGGTCGCGCGCGCCCTGGCACGCCGGCCGGCCGCGCTGCTGTTCGACGAGCCGCTGTCGGCCCTCGACCCGCGGACGCGCGCGGCGGCGGGGCGCCAGCTCGGGACCGTCATGCGCGAGGCGGGGGTCCCCGCGCTGCTCGTCACGCACGACTTCACCGAGGCGGCGCTGCTCGGCGACCGCGTCGGCGTGATCGACGGCGGCCGCGTGCTCCAGGAGGGGACCGCGGCCCAGCTCGCCGCCGCGCCCGCCTCGGCCTTCGTGGCCGACTTCACCGGCGCGGTGGTGCTGACCGGGAACGCGCGCCGCGGCGAGGACGGCCTCACCCACGTCGCGCTCGACGGGGGCGGCGAGGTCGCCAGCCTCGATCCCGGCGACGGCGCCGTCGCCGTGAGCATCTACCCGTGGGAGATCGCGCTCGATCCCGACGGCACCCCGCGCGCCGGCTCGGCCCAGAACCACCTCGCCGTGGACGTCGTCTCGGTCACCGCGGTGGGCAACCGGGTCCGCGTCGGGCTCGCCGCGCCGCAGCCGATGACGGCGGAGATCTCGGACGTCTCGACGCGCGAGCTCGGGCTCGAGCCCGGCATCCGCGCCGTCGCCACCTTCAAGGCCGCGGCCACGCGGCTCCTCTCGCTGTGATGTGCTCCCTCACCCGTCCACCCGAGGAGGACCGATGAAGATCAGCGCGCGCAACCAGCTCTCCGGCACCGTCACGAAGGTCAACGAGGGCGCGGCGATCGCCAACGTGGAGGTCGACGTCAACGGCCAGCGGGTGGTCTCCTCGATCACCGTCGAGGCCGTCAAGGAGCTGGGGATCAAGGAGGGCAGCGCGGTCACCGTGATCGTCAAGGCCTCCGACGTGATGCTCGCGACCGGCTGAGCCGCGCCCGCGCCGGCGCGTCGGTCACACGAGCCGGTGCCGGTAGGCGTACGCCGTCGCCGCGGCGCGCGAGGGCACGCGGAGCTTGGTGAGGATGTTGCTCACGTGCCGGTCGACCGTCCGCTCGCTGAGCACGAGCCGGGCGGCGATCGCCCGGTTCGTCTCGCCGGCGGCGACGAGGCGCAGCACCTCGAGCTCGCGCGCCGTCAGCCCGTGGCCGGCGGCGGGCGCGTCGAGGCGGGCGAGGTCCGTCGCCGCGCCGAGGGCGGCGAACACGCCGCGGGCCGCGTCGAGCTCGAGCGCGGCGCCGTCCTCGTCGTCCAGCGCCCGGCAGGCGTGCCCGACGAGCACGCGCACGCGCGCGGTCTCGTACGGCACCCGGAGCTCCTGCCAGGCGGCGCGTGCGGCGCGCAGCGCGACCAGCGCGTCCCGCGCGTCGCCGCCGGCGAGCGCCACCGCCCCGCGCGCCTGCGCCGACATCGCCCGCAGCACGCCGCTGCCCTGGCGCTCGGCGATCTCGTCGAGCTCGCGGGCGGCGTCGCGGGCCGCCGGCTCGTCGCCGGTGGCGAGCGCGATCTCGACCAGCGCCGGCAGCAGCGCCGCGCGCATCAGCGGGTCGGTGGTCCCCGCGGCGACGCGGCGGATCGCGGCGGCCGCGGCGTCGCCGTCGCCCTGCGCCAGCCGCAGCAGCGCCAGGCCGGGCTGCGGCTCCCAGCCGCCGCGGCTCGCGTCCCGGTAGGCCTCCTCGGCGGCGGTGAGCTGCCCCGCGCAGGCGGTGGACCTCGCCCTGGCGGTAGCGCGCGTGGGCGGCCGGCGCGTCGCTTCCGCGCGCGGCGAAGCGCTCGCGGGCGCGCTCGGCTTCGAGCAGCGCGGCCTGCCAGTCGCCGTGGAGCTGCATGATCTCGGCGCGGTGCACGAGGCACTGGCCGGTGTGGGCCACCATGTCCGGCTGGCCGGCGCACCAGGCGGTGAGCGCGTCGGTCCACTCGCGGGCGCGGCGCAGCTCGAACACCTCCTGGCAGCCGGCGATCACGCTGCAGTAGACGAGCCCGGTGGCGATCGGCGAGAGCTCGCCCGCGGTGGCCGCCAGCATCGCCTCGTCGAGCAGGCGGAGACCGGCCTCCGCGCGCCCCTGGCGGATCAGGGCGAAGCCCTGCTCGTGGACGGCGAGCGCCAACAGGTCCGCCTCACCGAAGCGCTCGGCGATCGCTGCGGCCTCCTCCGCGGCCGCGTACGCCTCGCCGGCGTCCGAGCTCAGCAGGACGGTGGGGATGAGCAGGTAGCCCCGCTCCACGCAGTCGCGCCCCTCGCGGTCGAGCAGCCGGTGGCCGCGGCCGAACCAGCCGGTGGCGCGGCTCATCTCGCCCCGCGTCAGGAGGTTGACGCCGATCCAGAACGCGCAGCGCACGGCGGGCGCGACCTCGCCGTGCTCCAGGTGGAGGTGGTGGGCGCGAGCGAGCGCCGCCCCGAACGCCTCGTCGCGGCCGAGCATGTAGTCGGCGGTGGCCAGCCGCTCGAGATCCTCGGCGCCCAGCGGCACGATGCGGTCGGCGCGCTCGAGGGCCGCCGAGGCGTCCGCCCACGCGTGCCCGGCGTAGGCCTCGCGCCCGCGGTCGAGGTCGTCGGCGACATCGTGCATCGCTCCCGAGGACGCTGCGGGGTCGTCCACGGTTCCAGTATCCGCCGCAAGCCAAACCGAGGCGGGGCGGTGGCCGTCCGGCCCACCGCCCCGCGCCCGGCTTGGAATTGTGGGCTAGCGGCCGCTAGGGCCTACGGGCTCCTTCGCGGGGGTGCGAAGCTGGCGGGGGGCCGTCACGCGCGCGAACCTCCGCTGCGTCCGGGGGCCCGACCGCGCGGCCATCTCGCGATAGCGCTCGAACAGGCGGCGGATTTCCTCCGCCGACTGGTCAGTGCTACCCGATGTTGCCCGCCGTCGCTTGCCTGCGCCTTCCAACGCGTCACCTCCTTGAGGCGGCTTATGTCAGACCCTACGGCACGGAGGGCGCATCTGAGAAGGCCTCCCGTCCGCTAGCGGACGCATGTTTGTGGGTTCGCCCAACCCCGTACGCGGAGCGTTGCCGCCCGGGCGATGGGGTTGGCGACCGCGCGGTCTACGCCGCGGCGATCTCGAGCACCGCGGCGCCCTCGATGCGACCGTCGCGCAGCCGCGTCAGCGCCTCCTCGGCATCCTCGAGCGCGAATCGCTGCACGGTCGTGCGGACCGGGACCCGCGGCGCCAGCGCGAGGAACTCCTCGGCGTCGCGGCGGGTGAGGTTCGCGACCGAGCGCAGGACGCGCTCGTGCCACAGGTCGGCGTAGGCGAAGCTCGGGATGTCGCTCATGTGGATGCCCGCGCACACGACGGTCCCGCCCGGGGCGGTCGCCCGCAGCGCCGCGGGGACGAGCGCGCCCGCGGGGGCGAAGATGATCGCCGCGTCGAGCGGCTCGGGCCCGGGCGCGAGGCTGTCGCCGGCCCACTCGGCGCCGAGCGACAGCGCGAGCGCCTGGGCGCCGGTGTCCTCGGGGCGCGTGAAGGCGAACACCCGCCGCCCCTGGTGGACGGCCACCTGGCAGATGATGTGCGCCGAGGCGCCGAAGCCGTAGAGCCCGAGGCGCTCCGCGTCGCCGGCGAAGCGCAGGGAGCGGTAGCCGATCAGCCCGGCGCACAGCAGCGGCGCCAGCTGGTCGTCGGGCAGGTCTCCGGGCAGCGGGAAGCAGAAGCGCTCGTCGGCGACGGCGTACTCCGCGTAGCCGCCGTCGACGTCGGAGCCGGTGAAGCGCGCCTGCTCGCACAGGTTCTCGCGCCCGGACCGGCAGTACGCGCACGTGCCGTCGGTCCACGCCAGCCACGGGACCCCGACGCGCCGCCCGCTCTCGTCGGTACCCACGATCTGGTGGCCGAGCACGAGCGGCAGGTGGCCCGCGGGGATCTCGCCGTCGCGCAGATGCAGGTCGGTGCGGCAGACGCCGCAGGCGTGGACGCGGATGAGCAGCTCCCCGGGCCCCGGCTCCGGCTCGGGCACGTCGGCGGCGCGCAGCGGGCGGCCGGGCTCGTCGAGCAGCATCGCGCGCATCGTCCGAGCCTAGATGGTTGGTTCCGCGGCCGCGCGGTCGACTGGTGGATGCACCGTGGATGCCGGGCGCCGCCCGCACGAGGGGAACAGTGCTGGCTGCCACGGGCCCCTCGGGCGGGTGGCGATCCGGCGCCGCGGGGCGCCGCCAGGCGATCGTGGGGTTGGGGAACCAACCATCCAGATGGTCCAGCCCTTCGGCTAGCCTGACCGGACGTGTCATCGCGCATCCGCTGTGCGCCGGCGTCCGAGCGGCTCGGCGAGCCGCTGGCCGGCTCGGCCCCGACCGCGGGGCGCTGGCTGCTGCTCGAGCAGCCCGGGCCGTGGGGGCGCAAGGCGCTGGTCCAGAGCGATCTCGACGCCGCGGTGGCGGCGGAGCTCGACCGGCGCGCGGAGGCGCTCGGCATCCGCGTCCAGCTCCTGCGTCACGGGACGCGCCGCGGCGCCCCGGGCCCGCGGAGCTGCTTCCTCGCCTCCGTGGAGGCGGGCGACGCGTGGCTCGAGCGTCACGAGCTCGCGACCCCCGAGGCGGTGCTCGAGCTCGACCTCGAGGCGCTGGCCGCCGGGCGGCGCACCGATCCCGCCGCCGCATGGGAGCGGCCGCTGTTCGCGGTCTGCACCCACGCCAAGCGCGACGCCTGCTGCGCCGAGCGCGGGCGCCCGCTGGCGCGCGCCCTCGGCCGCCACCGCGGTCCCGACACGTGGGAGACCTCGCACCTCGGCGGCCACCGCTTCGCCGCCACCTTCATCGCCCTGCCCGCGGGGCTCGTCTTCGGGCGCGTGCCCGCCGCGGAAGGCCCGGCCATCGCGGCGGCGGCCGAGCGCGGCGAGATCGCGCTCGAGCACCTGCGCGGCCGCGCCGGCCTGCCGGCCGCCGCCCAGTTCGCCGACGCCCACGTGCGCCTGCGCGAGGGGCTCACGCGGCTCGCCGACGTCGAGGTGGTCGCGGTCGCCGACCTCGGCGACGGCGTCTCGACGGTCGACCTGCGCGTGCCCGGTGAGCGGCTGTTGCGCGCGCGCGTCCTGCGCGCGCAGACGGGCTCGCCGCGGCCGCTGTCCTGCGGCGCGGACGAGGAGGACCCGGGGCACCTCGAGCTGATCGCCCTCGAGCGGCTCGCGGTCGCCGCGGGCGAGCACGAGGCCGCCGCGTGAGCGCGCCCGGCGCCTAGAGTCCCGGCCGTGCTGGCGACGGAGGGGCTCACGGTTGCGCGGGCCGGGAAGACGGTGCTGCGCGACGTCGACCTCACCGCGCCGGCGGGCGCCGTCACCGCGCTGCTCGGGCCGTCGGGGGTGGGGAAGTCGAGCCTGCTGCGCTGCCTGGTGCGGCTCGACGAGCCGGCGGCCGGGCGGGTGACGGTCGGCGGGCACGACACGCGCGAGCTCGACCCCTGTGAGCTGCGCCGGCGCGTCGGGCTCGTCGGGCAGCCGCCGGTGATGCTGCCAGGCGACGTGCGGTCGAACCTCGCGTTCGCGCTCGCGGACCCGCGGGAGGAGGCGTTCGGCGCCGCGCTGACCGAGGCGGGGCTCGGGCCGGAGTTCCTGGGGCGCGAGGCGGGCGAGCTCTCCGGCGGGGAGACCGCGCGGGTGGCGATCGCGCGTGCGCTGGTGCGCGGGCCCGAGGCGCTGCTGCTCGACGAGCCCACGGGCGCGCTCGACGCGCGCGCCGTGGCGGGGGTGGAGGCGCTCGTGCGCCGGCTGGCCGATGACGGGCTCGCGGTCGTCGTGGTGACCCACGACGCGGCCCAGGTCCGGCGCCTGGCCACGCGGGCCGCGCTGCTCGAGGACGGGCGCCTGCGGGCGCAGGGGCCGGTCGCCGAGGTGCTCGGATGATCCAGGTCGCGGTCGCCGCCGGCCTCGTGGTCGTCGCCATCGTGATCTCGCGCGTGCGGCGGATCGGGCTCGAGAGCCAGCTGGCGATCGCGGCGGTGCGCGCCACCGCGCAGCTCGCCGCGGTGGGCGCGGTGGTCACGGTGGTCTTCGAGCACGCCGGGCTCGCCGCCGCGTTCGTGGCGGTGATGCTGGGGGCCGCGACGATCACCGCGGGCGGCCGCCTGCGCGGCGTGTCGCGGCCGGCGCTGCGGGCGGGCGCCGCGATCGCGGTCGGGGCCGGCTGCGGCCTCGCGCCGCTGCTGCTCAGCGGCGCCTTCTCCCCGACCCCGCGCGAGCTGATCCCGGTGGCGGGGATCCTCATCGGCGGCGCGATGGCCGCGACGTCGCTGACCGGCCGCCGGATGGTCGAGGCGGTCGGCGGCGAGCTCGCGGTGATCGAGGCGCGGCTCGCGCTCGGCGCCACCGCGCAGGCGGCGCTGGCCCCGATCGTCCGCGGCGCGGTGACCACCGGCCTCATCCCGGTGATCGACCAGACCAAGAACGTCGGGCTGGTGTCGCTGCCCGGCACGTTCGTCGGCCTCATCCTCGGCGGCGCGTCACCGGCCGAGGCCGCGCGGCTGCAGCTCACGGTGCTGCTCGCGCTGCTCGGCGTCGAGATGATCGCCGCGTTGGTCGTGGCCGAGCTCATCGGGCGGGGGGTGTCCCGGCCCGGCGAGCGCGTCGTGGCGCCCGGCCGCGGGGCGTGAGCGGTGGGTCCGGTCATGGCTTCGAGTGGGTCGGGTGCGTGCGCCGGCGCTCCCAGTCGCTGACGGCGGCGAGCGTCTGGGCCGCCTGGCGGCCGGTGGTGGTGGACGTGTCGAGGTCGATGTCGGAGACCACCAGCCGGACGTCGTGCTCGCCGAACCAGTCCAGGAGGCCGCCGAGCTCCGTGATCGAGCGCGCGAGGTGCCCGAGCCTTGCGACGACGAGGCACTCGGCCTCGCCGGCGGCGAGCTGCTCGAGCGCGAAGGCGAGCCCCGGGCGCTTGGTCCGGCGGCCCTTGGTGGGGGTGCTGTCGCGCACGATGCGGACGAGCTCCCAGCCGCGCTCCGCGCAGGTGGCGTCGATGACGGCCGCGTCCGACGGCCCCTCGCCGGCGTGGGTCTCGCCGCCCTCCTCGGCGGGCGGGTGGTTGATGTACCCCAGCGCCCGGATGGCCGGCGGGGGTTGCGGCGTGGGCTCCTGCCGGGCGGCGCCGAGCTCGTCGACGTCGGCCGCCGCGACCCAGAACGGTCCCGTCCGGGTCGGATCCTCCACCAGGTAGCGGGACTCCCCGGTCCAGCCTGCCGGACGCGGGTCGTCGGGGACCGAGACCGCCCGCACCACGCCCTTGAAGCCGCCGATGGCGGGGTCCTGGCTGTGGCCGTACGCCCACAGCTCGTAGAGCGCGACCGCCTGGACCAGCCGGGGGCGCCGGCGCCGCCGCCACAGCACCACGGCGAGCAGCGTGAGCGCGACGGCGGCCGCGATGACGGCGGCGGCGTCCCGCCATTCTCCGTCGTCGCCGCCGTCGGCGGCGGTGCGATCCGCGGTGGGCTCGGCGGCGGCGCGTGGCTCCTGCGGGGTCTCCTCGGGCTGTGCGGTGCGGGTCGACGGCTCCTCGGGCCGGGGAGCGGTGCGCAGGCGGACGTGGCGGACCGTGGCGGCGGTGGCCACGCCGGTCACGGGGAGGCCGTGCTTGAGCTGGAACCACCCGAGCGCCGCCTCGCTGCGCGGGCCGAGGATCCCGTCCACCGGCCCGGGGACGTACCCCAGCCGGCGCAGGCGGCGTTGGATCTCGCGCACGCGCCGCGAGCCGCCGGGCCGCTGCAGGCCGGTCCCGAGCCGGGCGGCGCCGGCCGACCAGCCCTCCGGCCGGCCGCCCGCCGTCGGCAGGCTCTGCTCGTGGTCGTGCGCATCGCGGATCGCGCGCCCGTGCCAGCTCGCCGCCGGCGCGAGCGGTCGCTCCGCGATGCTGGGTCGTTGCGGGGTCGCGGCGCCGGCCGGCGCGCACAATGCCGCCAGCCAGAGCGCGACGACGCCCGGCAACAAGCTCCGCGCCAACGGCGCAAAGCCATCGCGTCGCATCTCTCATCTCCTTGACGTCGGAACGACACCCCGGCGTTCGCGCGCGGGCGCACGCGGACGCCGCCGAGCGGACCCCTCCGGGGTCAGCCGGGTCGTTCGAGCAGGGAGACGTAGGCCACCGGCCGCCACCGGGCCGGGGGCACGACGAGCGTGGAGAAGCCGAAGGTCGCGAGGCCCAGGAGGGCGACGAGGACGGCTGCCACCGACGCCGGCGGCGCCGCGGACGCGGCGGCCGCCATCACGCTGCCGGGAAGGCCTCCGGTGCCGGGAGCAGGCCGCTCGACGGCGCGGTCGCGGGCGGGGCGGCCGCTCGGCGACGGGGGCGGCGCGGTCGCCCGGTCGCGCGGATGTGTGGCGGCCGGGGGCGGCGCGGCGCGGGATGCGACGGCGTGCTGGGGGTGGGGCGCGTCGGTGCGGTGCACCGCGCGCGACACCGCCGGCACGGCGGGCTCGCGTGCCCTGGGGGCCGGCGCGGCGATCGCCTGTGCGCGCAGGTGCCGCGCCACCGCCGGCACGGTGGGGGAGCCCCGCGGCGGTGCCGCCATTGGCGCGGCGGGCGCGGGCGGTGCGACGGCTCCGGCGGGTGGCGCGGCGACGTCCTGGGGGATGGGCGCCCCGCGGGCGCGGAGGTCGACGATCCGGGCGACGTCGGCGAACACGCCGGAGACAAGCGAGCGGGCGAGGTCGCCGGTGACCAGCGCCGGGGCGGTCAGCGGGGCGATCGCGTCGAGGATGGGCGTGACGAGCGAGCTCGCGTCGGGCGGCGGCGGGCCCACCTCCGGGCGCGGCGTGGCGAGGGGGCTCGGGCGGGGGTCCGCGGCCACGTCGCGGCGGGGCTCGGCGGGCGCGCCGCCGGGCCTGGCGACCGGGTCGGGACCCCGGTCCACCGGCTCGCGTTGCGGAGCGGCGTGGCGGTCGGGCGCGGGCCGCGTGGCGGTGAGCGGCTCGGGACGCCGCTCGGCGGGGCGCGGCGCCGTAGTCCCGGCCGGCGCCTGCGGGCGTGCCGCGGGGGCGGGCCGGGGCGCGCGGGTCGGCGCCCTGGGCTGCTCCACAGCCGCGGCCGGCGCCGGCTTGGGCGGCGTCTGTGGCTGCTCGACCGGCGGGGCCGGCGGGGGCGGCGGAGCCGGGGCGGCGGCCGCCGGCTGGGCCGCGGCGGTCGCGGCCTGCACGCGCGCGGCGGCCTCCGCCTGCACCGCCGCGGTGGCCGCCTGCGCCTGCTGCACCGCGCCGGCGGCGGACGTCGAGGCGGCTGCCGTCGCGGCATCGGCGGCGATCGCCGCGGAGCCCACGTTCGCCATGACCGCGGCCGGGGCGAGCGCCCAGCCGGCGAGGGCGAGGACGGTGAGCAGCGCGAGCCGGACCGCGGGGCTCGAAGCGCCCACTGGACCATCCGAGTCCGGCGTGCTTGCCACCGTCACCTCCGCGGGCTCATGCCCGGCGATGCGGACGAACCGGCGCTATCCGAGCGCCAATGTGGCGATTCTATGCCGCCGCCGGAACGCCCGCAGCGAAGCGTCATCTTCCGGACTCGAGTCGCCGGCCCCGCTCGGGGCGAGCGGGGCGTCGCGGGCGTCGGAGGGGGTGTCAGCGGTGGTCGGTCGTGTGCGAGATGTGGTGTTCGCCGGCGATGGCGAGGGCGTCGAGGTAGGCCTGGTCGGCGCGCGCCTCGAGGAGGCGGGCGGTCGGATCGTGCTCGGCCCGGACCGCGAGCTGGAGGGCGCGGAGCTCCCGCCGCTCGTGGTGGCGCAGGCGGGCGCGGGCTTTTGCCCGGCGCGCGCGGTCGAGCCCGACCGGGTCGGAGGATGGCGTCATGGCGTGTCCGACGTCATTGCGCGTGGTCGTGTTCGTCGCTGCGCGCGCGCTCCCACGCGCTCACCGCCGCGAGCGTCTGCGCGCTGCGCCGCCCGGTGGTCGTGGAGGTGTCCAGCTCGATGTCGCAGATGAGCAGCGTCGCCTCGTGCTCGGTGAACCAATCCAGCAGGCCGCCCAGCTCCGTGACCGAGCGCGCCAGGTGCCCGAGCCGCCCGACGACGAGGCACGACGCCTCCCCGGCGGCCACGCGCTCCAGCGCGAAGCTCAGCCCCGGTCGCTCGGACCGATGGCCCGGGGTGGATGCGCTGTCGCGCACGATCTGGATCAGCTCCCAGTCGCGTTCGCGGCACGCGTCGTCCATCGCCTCCCCGGCCGCCGACGTCTCCGCGCGCTCTCCGGCCTCCTCACCGGGCGCGATGTTCAGGTAGCCGATCGCCCGTGGGTGGCCCGTCTCGGCCGGCGTCGGCTCCTGCCGCGCCGCCCCGAGATCCTCGACCGCCGTCGCCGGCACCCAGAACGGGCCCGCCCTGGTCGGGTCCTCGACGAGGTACTGCGAGTCGCCGGTCCAGCCGCGCGGACGGGGCTCCTCCGGTACCGAGACCGCCTTGACCACGCCCCTGAAGCCGCCGATCGCGGGATCCGGGCTGTGGCCTTCGGCCCACAGCTCGTACACCGTCGGGGCCTCGTCGTCCCGGCCTCGCGGCGCGAAGCGCCAGAGGCCCAGAGCGAGGAGCGCCAGCGCCGCGGCAGCGGCGCCTGCGGCCCACCACCACGCCGTTCCGTCGTCCCGTGCCGCCTGGGTCGCCGCGGTCGGAAGCTCCCGGGCGGGCATGCCCGCCGGGCTCGTCCGGGGCCGCGCCGGCTCCGCGGCGCGGGACGGCGTCCCGGCGTTGTCTCCGTGCCTGCGCGCGCGGACGTGCCGGACCACCGCGGCGGTCGCCACGCCGGTCACCGGCATGCCGTGCTTGAGCTGGAACCAGCCGACCGCGGCCCGCGTGCGCCGGCCGAAGCGCCCGTCGACGGGTCCCGGGTCGTACCCCAGCCGCTTCAGCCGCCGCTGGATCTCACGGACGCGCCGCGAGCCCTCCGGCGTCGAGAGCCCGGCGCCGATCCGCACCGGCCCCGCCGACCAGCCCGAGGGCCGAGGCGTCGCCGACGCCAGGACAGCGCTCCTGTGCCGGTGCACCCTGACGATCGCCCGTCCATGCCATCCGGCCGCGGGCTCGAGCGGCCGCTGACCGATGCGCGGCCGATCCGGGGAAGCCGCCATCGCCCCGGCCGGCAGCGCTCCGGCTATCGCCGCCACCACCAACACCCCCGGCCACCAGCGCCGCACCACAGGCGCAAAGCCATTGCCAAACATGAGTCGTCTCCTTGTCTCGAACGGAACCGAGCGCGGCGCGCACCAGCGCGCCGACGCACCTGCGGCCACCCCGCGCGGGGGCTAGCCGGGCCGTTCGAGCAGCGAGACGAAGACCACCGGCCGCCATCGGGCCGGTGTCAGGACCAACCTGCCGAGGCCCACCATCGACAGGCACAAGAGCGCAACGAGGATCGCAGCGGTCGTCGTGGACGACGCCGCCTGAGCCGACGCGGCCACCCCGGATCCGGAGATGCCAGATGACCCGCCGGGAACATCGGAAACGCCACCGCGACCGGGCTCCGACGCCGCCGTGGCCTGCCTTGGCGAGTCCTGAGCCACGGAGGTCGCGGCCCATGGGGCGAAGGTGGAATGGGCGGCATCAACGGCGCCGCGCACCGGCGGCGCGGCCGGAGCGGGCACGTCCTCGCGGCCCACAGCCGCCGAGACGCGTGCGGGCGCGCCCACGAGGCGCGGCCCCATGGAACCCGGGACGACCGGCGCCATCACCTCGGCGAGGGGCGCGGCGGCGGGGGCGGCCGGCGCGACCGCGTCGACTACAGGCGTCGGCGCAGCAATCGCGTCCGGCGCCAGGGCCGGCCGGATGGCGTCGACGGCCGGCGTCAGCGCCGGGCCGACCGCATCGGCGACGGGCGCCACCACGGGCGAGGCCACGTCGACAACCGGCGTGACCACCGGAGCAACGGCATCGGTGACGGGCGTGACCACCGGGGCGACAGCGTCAACGACGGGCGACAGCACAGATCCGACCGCGTCGGCAACGGGCGCCAGCGCCGGCCCGATGGCGTCGACGACCGGCGTCAGCCCCGGGCCGACCGCATCGGCGACGGGCGCCACCACGGGCGAGGCCACGTCGACCACCGGCGTGACCACCGGTCGCGGCCGCGTCTACCACCGGCGTGACGGCGTCACCGAGGGGCGCCACGACCGGCGCGACCGCGTCGGCGAGGGGCGCCACGACCGGCGTGACCGCGTCGGCGACGGGCCTCACGACCGGTGTGACCGCGTCGGCGACGGGCGCCACGACCGGCGTGACCGCGTCGGCGACGGGCCTCACGACCGGTGTGACCGCGTCGGCGACGGGCGCCACGATCGGCGTGACCGCGTCGGTGACGGGCGCCACGATCGGCGTGACCGCGTCGGTGACGGGCGCGATCCTGTCCACGGCCGGGGCGACGGCGTCAGCGACCGGCTTCACCACCGGACCGACGGTGTCGGCGACCGGCGTGACCGCCTCGACCGCGTGCGCCACGGGCGCGACGACCCGCGTGGCGGTGTCGGCCACGGGAGCGACCTGCGCGGCCGCCGGCTCGACCGCCTGCGCCACGGGCGCCACGACCCGCCGGACCGTGTCGGTCACCGGGGCGACGGTATCGGCGACGGGCCTGACCGCCGGCTCGACCGCGTCTCGGACCGGTGTCGCCGTCGGGGCGAGCGTGTCCTGCACCGGCTTGACGGCGCGCGAGATCGGCTTGTCGGCGGGCGTCCCCCGGTCGATGGCGGGGGCCGCCGGCGCGACCCTCTCGACGCCCGGTGCGATCCGGTCCGTAACGGGCGCAGCGGCCCGGGTGACCTCTTGCGGCGCGGCCTCGATCGGCTCGCGGACGCTCCGCTCGACCGTCGTGGTGACCTGCTCCACGGTGGAGGAGGTCCTCGGCGTCTCGGATGTGTCGATGTCGGGACGGGTCGCAACCCTGTCCGCCGCCGGCTGGGTCCGCTGGGTGGCGCGATCGACAGCCTGCGTCGGGGTCGTCGCGACCTCGCGGGCCCGGTCAGTCGCGGCGTGGGAGTCGGCGGAGCCGTTGGCCTCGCGGGCATCGGCCTGGGAAGTGGGTGCGGCCGCGGTGCCGGCGCGCTCAGTCGCCTCGCGGGCCGAGGTGCTGGAAGTGTCGGTGCTCCCGGAGCCGGAGCGGTCCGTGGCCTCGCGGGTCGTGGACCCGACGGTGTCCGCGGCGCGGTCCGTGGCCTCGCGGGTTGCGGATCCGACGGTGTCCGCGGCGCGGTCGGTTGTCTCGCGGGCGGAGCTCTGTGGGGCGTCGCCGGCCGGGGTGGACCGCTGATCGGACGCGGACTGCGACGACTCGCCGCGGTCCGCCGACTCGCCCTGCGACGACCCGCCGCCGACGGCTGAGCCCGCGGCGTCGGACGCGCCCTTGACGGCGGAGCCGACCGCGCCGCCGACGTCACCGACGTCCGCGGCCGAGGCAGGACCCGCGAGGGCGCACCAGACTGCCACCAACGCGGCGGCGAGCAGGACCGCCCGGCGCCTTCTCACGGCGCTGAGACGACCGGCGACGTCCGGTGTGCTTGCCACGAACGGAGCTCCACGGACCAAGCGGCCCGAACGGACGGGGACAAGGCTCTGCTACTCGATGTGCCGGCGCGCCAGATTCCGAGCTACCGACGCGCCACAAACAAGTATCCCCCCTGGAGGGCGGGAATGAAACCGACCTGGAGGGGAGGGTCAGCGAGCGGACCCGCCGCGCTCAGGTGACGAGCGTGAGCACTCCGGCGAGGACGAACGCGCCCGCCCAGATCGCGTCGAGGTTGAGCCACGCCTGCCGCAGTACGGCGACGCCGAGCTTCTCGTAGACGAGCAGGGCGATCGTGCCGGCCACGAGGACCATCGCGCCGACGTGGAGGAGCAGCGCGAGGCCGCTGGCGGGGAGGTTGCCGCTGACCATGGAGACGTGCTCGAGCGCGTGGTCGTGGGCGGAGGCCTCGGTGGCGCCGAGCCCGAGGAGGACCGGCACGACCATCAGCCCCGCGCCGTGGGCGCTGGACATCAGGAACGACCACCAGGTCAGCTCCTTCGAGTTGACCCGCTGGGTGGTCCAGCGCGGGTGGGCGCGGGGCTTGACGAAGCGGAAGATGCCGAACACGACCAGCGCGATCCCGGCCCCCATGTGCAGCACCGACGTGTCGGTGATCACGCCCAGGCCGAGCACCAGCCCGGCCACCACGGCCAGCGAGAGCTCGTGGCCGATGGCGATCGGGGGCAGCGCGCGCAGCACCGCCCGCCGGTCGCGCTCCTGCATCCCCAGCGCGACGGCGAACAGCCACCCCATGGCCGGGTTCAGCCCGTGGTACGCCCCCAGCAGGGCGATCAGGATCCAGGGCCAGAGGGAGTGGCTGCTCACCGCGCCGGGGTCACTCGTTCGGGAAGCAGTAGGAGTCCGAGGACGCGTCGCCGCCGCCGAGGCGCACCTGGTGCGGACGCTCCCCGCTGTAGGTCACGAACAGGTCCGGGTCGAGCGTCAGGCTGCCGTCGTCGCCCGCGTCGAGCTTGACCAGCCAGCCGTCGATCCCCTCGGGATAGAACTGCTTGTCCCAGGAGGCGTAGAGCGAGTTGGTGAGGAAGACACGGCGGCCGTCGCGCGAGACCTCGACCATCTGTGGCCCGCCGTTGAGCGGTCCGGAGGCGGGGTGGGGCGAGCGGCCGACGATGCCGCCGAGCCGCACCGACCCGGTCTCGCGCGGGTTGCGCGGGTCGCTGACGTCGAAGCGCTTGAGCTCGCCGGTGCCCCAGCAGGACACGAACAGCGAGCGGTCGTCGACCGACAGCGCGATGTCGGTGATGAGCGGCGGGACGGCGCCGAAGGGCTTGAGGAGCTCGGGGAGCTGGTCGGCCTCGGCCGGCTCCGCCGGGATCGTGATGACCTTCTCGGCCGAGACGGTGCCGTCGTCGGCGCGTGTCCACAGCCACACCGACGCCGACAGGTCGGCGGTCGAGGTCACGACGCCCACGAAGCCGTAGGCCTTCGACGGATCGTGCGCGGGTCGCAGCTCGAGCACCATCTGGTGCTCGGGGCCGAGGTCGATCTCCTGCGTGTGCCGGCGCTTGTCGAGGTCCCAGATGTGCAGCTTGTGCCCGTACTGGTTGCCGAGCAGCAGCTCGCCGACGAGGCCGTCCTCGACCATCTTCGGCGTGCCCCACTCGCTGGTGATGAGGGTCCCGTAGCCGAGGTGCCACCAGAAGTCGTAGGAGAGCTCCTGGGGCCCTCGGTCGACCTCCCAGCGGCCCTTGACCGAGAAGTCGTCGTGGTCGAGCAGGAAGATCCCGCCGGGCGCGTCGCCCTCGGGGTTGCCGAGCGCGGACACGTAGATGCCGTCGGGACCGCAGTGGATGGTGTGCGGGCGGCTGTAGCCCGCCTTGCCGGCGATCTCCTCGGGCTCGATGACCTTCTTGAGCGTCGGCGCGCGCGGGTCGTCCTTGACGTCGACGACGTGGATGCGCGAGGAGCGCAGGCCGGGCACGAGCAGGTAGCGCCGCTCGACGTGGGGATGCGGCGCCCACGGGCACAGCGCCGACGAGCACGCGTTCCACCCGAAGTGGTGCAGCTCGTCGCCGACGTTGGGCATGTCGAGCCGGCCCACGAGCGTTCCGTAGCTCGAGGACCCCTCCTCGAGGTCGATGACGGTGAGCGCGTCGGGGGCGGCGGGGCGGGCGGAGCCATTCCCGGTGTTCAGCGTCACGACGTAGGCGACGTTCTCGGCGGGTGCCTCGGCGGCGCTCGCCGGGGACGGATAGAAGCTCGGGTCGGGCGTCCAGCGCGCCATGCGCACCTCCTGGGGATGATCGGCCGCCGAATCAGATCAAAGCCGACCGGATTCGTCCAGATTTGGGTCTCAGCCGAGACCGGACCGATCACATCAGACCGGAACGAGCGCGAACGCGCCAGAACCCGGTCAGCCGGATGACCCGGGAGGGCGAGGTCAGTGCCGCGCGGGCGTGCGGGGCCGCTGGGGGAGCCGCCGCGGATGGGCCGGCCGGTGCGCGGGGGAGGTCGCGGGCGACCGGTCGCCGCCGTGGTCGCGGCGGCGCTTCGGCCACGGCTGGGCGTCCGGGAGCGGCAACTCGAGGCCGCCGCCGCCGTCGGGCGGGGGCTCCTGCGGCTCGTCGCCGCGGCCGTGGTCGTCGTCGCCGCCCGCGTCGTCGTCGTCATCGCGCAGCTTGAAGAACCACACCAGCCACACGATCAGCGCCCCGACGTCGAAGACGCGCAGCCCAACCATGAAGATCCACCCCTCCAGGGTCACCTCGCTGCGAACCATAACGCGATGGCGCGGTTCGGTCATCCCCCAACGGTCGCTGCCTACCAGTTGCGAAGCGAGGCCCGCAGGATCTCCGCGAGATCATCGGCCCCGACCTCCCGCGGCGACCCCACCAGCAGCCGCTCCTGCTTGAGCGCACCCTGCACGAGCGTGGGGACGTCGTCCTCCGCGTAGCCCAGCTCGGCGAGGCCGCGCGGCGCGCCGACGTCGCGCATCAGCTCCGCGAGAATCCCCGGCAGCGTGTTCTCGTCGGCTTCCCCGGGCGGGATCGGGCGGCCGCCGAGCAGCTCGGCGACGTACCGGTGCCGGTCGGGCGACGCCGCCCACGTGAAGCGGAAGGCCGCCGGCGCGGTGACGATGACCGAGTGCCCGTGGGGCACGAACGGGTGGTCGTCGGGGTAGCCGGCGGGCTGGTAGCCGCGGGCGCCCGTGGCGATCGGATACGCGCAGGAGTGGGGGATGTGCACGCCCGCCGAGCCGAAGCCGATGCCCGCCAGGCTGGCGGCCAGCATCATGGCGCCGCGGGCCTCGACGTCGTCGCCGTCGGCCACCGCGCGGCGCAGGTAGCGCCCGCCGTACTCGAGCGCGCGCGCCGACCACAGGTCGGCGATCGGGTTGGCGCCCTGGTACGGCGGCCGGTCGCCCGGATCGTCGGGGCGCTCCCGCGCCTCGTAGCCGCGGGCGGTGTAGGACTCGGCGGCGTGGCAGACCACGTCGAGTCCGGCGGCGGACGTGACCTCGGGGGGCAGGGCCCGCGTGAGCTCCGGGTCCACGACCGCCTGCGTGGCGCGCAGGAAGCGGTGCGAGATCCCCGTCTTGACGCCCTCGCCGGCGAGGTCCAGCACCGCCACCGTGGTCGCCTCCGAGCCGGTGCCGGAGGTCGTGGGCACGGCGACGTGCGGGCGCAGCGGCCCGGGCGGCTTGCGGCCGCCGCCGAACGGCGCGTTGACGTAGTCGATGACCTCGCCGCCGTGGGTCGAGATGAGGTTGGCGGCCTTCGCGGTGTCCATCGTCGAGCCGCCCCCGACCGAGACGAACCCGTCGAAGCCGCCGGACCGCGCGACCTCCGCCGCCTCGGCGAACGACGCGTCGGTGGGCTCGATGCGTATCTGGTCGAACACCTCGAAGGCGATCCCGCGGGCGTCGAGCCCGTCCGTGACGCGCTCTGTCATCCCGAGCGCGCGCACGGCGGGATCGCTGAGCACGAGCGCGCGGGTCACGCCCAGCCGGGCGAGGTCCCAGCCGACCTCGGCGGACGCCCCGGGCCCGAACTTGAGCGGCGTCGCCTCGACGGTGAAGACCGATTCCTGCACGGGGCAACCTCCTTCGTTCGCTGCGGCGTCACTACCCGCGATCCGGGCGAACCACTAGCTTGCGGGTCGTGGAGGCACGCATGCGCACGGTCGGCAGGGGCCGGGCCGGGCTCGAGCGCCGGTTCGCGCTGCGCGAGCGCGGGACCACGCCGCGGCGCGAGGCCCTCGGCGGCCTCAGCACGTTCCTGACCATGTCCTACATCCTGTTCGTCAACCCGGCGATCCTCTCCGCCGCCGGGATGCCGTTCGAAGCCGTCGCGGTCGCCACCGCGCTGGCCGCCGCCATCGCCACGGCCGCGATGGGCCTGCTCACCAACTACCCGCTCGCGCTGGCCTCCGGGCTCGGCCTCAACGCGGTCGTCGCCTTCGACCTCGTGCAGGGCCGCGGGCTCGAGTGGCCGGTGGCGATGGCCTGCGTGGTGGTCGAGGGCGTCATCGCCGTGGTGCTCGTGCTCGCCGGGCTGCGCGAGGCCGTCATGCGCGCGATCCCGAACTCGCTGAAGCTCGCGATCGGCGTCGGCATCGGGCTGTTCATCACGCTCGTGGGCCTGCGGGAGGGCGGGATCGTCGTCAACGACCCCGCGACTGGGATCGCTCTCGGCGACCTCACGACCGGGCCGCCGATGATCGCGCTGGCGGGCATCTTCACCTCCGCGGTGCTCGCCGCCCGCCAGGTCCGCGGCGCGCTGCTCGCGGGGATCGCGGTCAGCGCCGTGCTCGGCATCGTCTTCGGGGTGATCCCGGGGCCCGACGGCGTCGCGCGGCTGCCGTCCGCGTCGGACTTCTCGACGATCGGGGACGCGCTCGCGCCCGGCAACCTGGCCGACGCGCTCGCGATCGCGCTGATCCCGGTGATCTTCGCGCTGTTCATGACCGACTTCTTCGACACGCTCGGGACCGTGGTCGCCGTCACGTCGAGCGCCGGGCTGCTCGACGAGCGCGGCGAGCTGCCGGGCATGAAGCGGGTGCTGCTGGTCGACTCGGGGTCGGCGGCGCTCGGCGGCGCGATGGGCGTCTCGAGCGTGACCGCCTACGTCGAGAGCGGCGCCGGCGTCAGCGAGGGCGCGCGCACGGGGCTCGCGTCGCTCGTCACCGCGGGGCTGTTCCTGCTGGCGATCTTCTTCGTGCCGCTGATGGCGCTGGTCGGCGGGGACGTGAGCGTGGGCGACACGACGATCCACCCGGCGGTCGCGCCGGCGCTCGTGATGGTCGGCTACCTGATGATGCGCCTGGTGCCCGCGATCGACTGGGACCGGCCCGAGCACGCGCTGCCGGCGTTCCTCATCATCGCCGGCGTCCCGCTGACGTTCTCGATCGCCGCCGGGATCGGCCTCGGCGTGCTCGGCTTCGTCGCGGTCATGCTGGCCCAGGGGCGCGCGCGGGAGGTGCACCCGCTGATGTACGCGCTCGTCCCGCTGTTCCTGGCCTTCTACGCCGCCGACTGGCTCTCGGCCCACGTCTTCTGAGTGAACTGCCGCGTGAGCAGCGCGGTGGTCAGAAGCACGAGGGCGACGGCGGGAAGGAGGAGCGGCAGCGCCCACTGGCCCGAGAAGGACGCCAGGCGGGCGGCGGCGGGATCGCCGGCCGGGTAGCGCACGTCGACGCGCGCGCCGGGCCGGTAGCGCGGCGGCGAGGAGCCCTGCTCGGACTCGAACGTCACCGTGCGGCCCGACGCGGTGGTGAAGCGCACGACGGGACGGAAGCTCACGTCGGAGCGCTGCGGGTCGCCGGCGGCGCGGTCGACGTGCTGGGCGTTGGCGATCACGGTGCCCTCGGCGCGCTCGGCGGTCGCCACGAAGCGCACGGTGAGCGCGGCCGCCACCGCGCCCGCCAGCAGGCACGCGGCGCTTGCGACCACGAGGCCCCGGATCGTCCAGCGGGCGAGCGCCGAGCCGTCCACGGCGGCCAGTGTGACAGCGCGCCTACTGCGAGTAGTCGCGCATCGTGCCCGCGTGGGGCGTGAGCATCCGCGAGCCGCGCCAGAAGCTCACGAGCACCGCGGCGTAGACGAGGCCGACGCTCGGCCACCCCGCGGTCAGCAGGCCGCAGACGAACAGGGCGACGACGAGCGCGGTCCATCCGAGCGTCCCCCACGGGACGTCCGGCCGGCCCCGCGGGGCGGGGTCGGGCTCTGGGGGTGGATCGGGGCGCCAGCCCGTGTCGACCAGCATCGTTGCCTCGCCGACGGAAGATACGCCCCGACAGGCGCCGGGTGCGAACCGTCAGGTGAGTGGGGGTGTGGCGGCCCGCGGGGTGCGAACCGTCAGGCGAGTGGGGGCGTGGCGGCCCGCGGGGTGCGAACCGTCAGGCGAGTGGGCGCACGGCGGCGCGCGGGGCGAACCGTCAGGTGAGCGCGGCGATGGCCGCGATGAACAGCACCGTCCAGATGACCGCCACCAGGGCGATCACCGCCGCGATGCCGATGAACAGCGGGCGCAGGGCGTGCATCCCGGTCACGACCCACTGCAGCGGCATCGGCATGCGCGCGAGCTCGGCCCGCCGGACGCGGTCCTCGCAGCGGACGATCATCGCCCGCGCCTCGCGCCGCTGGGCACGCCGGTGGATCGGCAGCATGCGCAGGCGGTGGCGCCAGTACGCCAGCGCCTCGCGGGAGTCCTCGAGCGGGGGCGGCGCCGCGAGCTCGGCCAGCAACCCGTCGTCTCCGTGGCTGGGCGCCGGGTCTCCGAGCAGCGGGCTCACGGACCTGAGGGTACCGGCCCGAGAGCGCGCGGTGACGCCGATCCTGGCCTCGTGGGTTGGGCGGACGTGCTCCGTGGTACCAGTCCGCTAGTGCTCACCGCTCAAGACCGGACGGACCACCGCCGCGCGGCGGCGAGGCCCGCCCCTTCTGACATGGCGTCGGCAGCGCGTCCGCGGCCTGCAAGCGTCCGCCCGGCGGAACGCCCTCGCGCTGCTAGCTTCGCCGCCCGACATGCGTCGTGACCGGTCCACCGCGCTCGTGGCCCTTGCGCTGGTGGTGACCGGCGGCGTCGGCCTGTGGATGCTTTCACCGGTGCCCTCGGACGCGCAGCAGGACCTGGGGTCGCTGCGCTCGCAGGCGGAGCGCCAGCGCGCGCGGGAGCAGTCGCTGTCGGGGGACGTCGCGCGGCTCGGCGGGCTCGTGTCGCAGATCGAGCGCCAGCTCGCGGGTCTGCAGCGCCGCCGCGCGCAGGTCGAGGCCGAGCTGGCGGCCGACCAGGCCCAGCTCGAGCGCCTGCAGGTGCGGCTGCGCGCCGAGCGCGTCCGCCTGAACCGCCTCCGCGCCCGCCTGGCAGAGGCCCGCCGCGTGCTCTCCGAGCGCATGGTCGCGCTGTACAAGACGGAGGAGCCCGAGCTCGTGACGCTCGTGCTCAAGGCGCGGGGCTTCGCCGACCTCATCGAGCAGGCCGCCTTCCTGCGCCGGATCGAGAAGCAGGACACCCGCATCATCGTCAACGTCCGCGACGCCCGCGCCGAGGCCACGGCGGCGGTCAAGCGGCTTTCGCGGGACGAGGCGCGCCAGGCCCGCATCACCCAGGCGGTGCAGGCGCGGCGCAACGCGGTGGCGAGCATGGCCCAGGCGGTCGCCTCCCGGCGCGAGACGCTCGTCGAGGTCCGCTCCGTCCGGCTCGCCGCGCTGCAGTCGACGCGCTCGGGCCGCCAGGCCATCGAGCGGCGCATCGGCCGCCTCGAGGCCGCGCAGGCGCGCGCGGCCAACGCCGCCGGGCCCGGTGGGCCGTGGGCCATCCCGTGGCCGATCGTGCAGTGCGAGTCCGGCGGGCAGAACCTGCCGCCGAACTGGGCCGGCGCCTCCGGCTACTACCAGATCATCCCCGGCACCTGGAAGATGTTCGGCGGCAGCGGCCGTCACGCCTACCAGGCGCCGAAGTCCCAGCAGGACGCCGTCGCGACCCGCATCTGGAACGGCGGCAAGGGCGCGTCGAACTGGGACTGCAACGCGATCGTCAACGGCGGGTAGCCGCTCAGGCGCTCGCGGCCCCGGTGCGCCCGCAGACCGGGCACTGGTCGCCGGGGGCGAGCTCGCGGTCGGTGCAGGCCGAGCACTGCTCCACCCGCTCGAGCACGCCGAGCAGCTCGCCGACGCGGCAGACGAGCAGGCGCTCCTCGTCGACCTCGACCCAGGCGCCGGCCGACGCGGGGAAGACCACGTGGTCGCCCGGCCTCACCGGCATTCGCACGCCGGCGGCCTCCCACCAGTCGATCCCCGGGCCGACGGCGAGCACGATGCCGTGCTGGGGCGGCGGCTCGTGCGAGCCGGGAGGAACGACGAGCCCGGACTGGCGCACCCGGTCGGGCTCGAGCTCCTTGATGACGACCCGGTCGAAGAGGGGGCGGAGCTGCTGACGCATGCCCGCCCAACGATAGGTGGTCGGGCGGGCGGCGCCGGGTTCAGACGGGCTGGCCGGCGACCTCGAGGTAGCGCAGGGCGACGTTGCCCAGCGCGATCTCGTCGCCGTCGGCAAGCGCGGCGTCCTGCACGCGCGCGCCGTTGACGACGATGCCGTTGCGGCTGCGGTCGTCGAGGATCACGGTCCGCGCGTCGCGCCACACGAGCACCGCGTGGCGGCGGGACACCGAGGCGTCGTCGATCACCAGGTCCGCGGACGGGCTGCGGCCGACCCGCATGCTCTCCTCGCCCAGGCCGAGCACGACGTACTCGCCGCCGTCCTCGAGCGCCAGGTACCGGCCCGGCGCCAGCTCGGGAAGGGTCGCGGGCGTGCGCTCGCGCCAGGGGGCCTCGACCAGCGGCAGGGCGGCGGTGTCGCGGGTCTGGTCATCGGGGACCAGCGGCTCGGCGAACGCCACGATGGCACCTCCTCGGTGGTTGGCGGGGTCCATGGGGAGCGGCAGTCTCGCGCCGCTTTCCAAGGGGAACATAAGGAAGTCGGACGTTCACAAGTGGAGTACCGTTCCGCCCGTCCGGGTGCATCTGGCAGGGGAGGGGCGGATGACGGTCATGGATCGGCGGGCGTTCCTGCGCCGCGGGGCGGCGCTGGCCGGCGGGGGATGGCTCAGCGCGGTCGCGCTCGAGCGCCTGGGGGCAAGGGCGGCGCACGCGGCCGCGGGGCGCCCGGTGGACGCGCGCGCCGCGGCCCCGGGGGTGGGCTACGGCCCGCTCGAGCGGATGGCCGACCAGCGCGGCGTCGAGGTGCTCGCGCTGCCGGCCGGCTTCAGCTACGTGACCTTCGGCCACATCGGCGCGCCGATGAGCGACGGCACGCCGACCCCGCTCGCGCTCGACGGCATGGCCGCGTTCGCGGGGCCGCGCGGCGGGGTCCGCCTGATCCGCAACCACGAGGACCGCAACCCGGCGGGCGCCGGCAGCGTCCCCGGCGACCCGGCCCGTTCCTACGACGCGCAGGGCGGCGGCGGGACCTCGACGCTCGACTACGACCCGCACCGCCGCCGCCTGGTCGCCGACTACGTCAGCCTCTCCGGGACGACGACCAACTGCGCGGGCGGCATCGCCTACCGCAAGCGGGGCTGGATCAGCTGCGAGGAGAGCGTCGGCGGGCCCGCACACACCGATCCGAAGCTCGTCTTCCCGCGCCGCCACGGCTACTGCTACGAGGTCCCGCTCACGCGCGGCCCCGGTGAGTCCCACCAGTCCCGCCCGATCCCGGCGATGGGCCGTTTCTCCCACGAGGCGATCGCCGTCGACCAGCGGACCGGCATCGTGTACCTCACCGAGGACCCGGGGGCGGGTATCGGCGCCGGGTTCTACCGCTACCTGCCGGCGCACCCCGACCGTCTGGCGGAGGGCGGGCGGCTGCAGATGCTCGGCGTCCGCGGCCGGCCCCGGCAGGACATGCGCAAGGGCCAGACGGTCGGCGAGCCGCTGGCGGCGACGTGGTTCGACATCGCCGAGCCGGATCCCGAGTACGAGATCATCGACGACCCCCGCAGCGTCTTCCACCAGGGCTTCGCGCAGGGCGCGGCGCTCTTCAACCGGCTCGAGGGCTGCTGGTACGACGAGGGCTCGGTGTTCTTCGTCTCGACCAGCGGCGGCGACGCCGAGAACGGCGACGTCAACGACGACGGCTACCGCGAGGGCTTCGGCCAGGTGTGGGAGTACCGCGCGGGCGGGCGCGGCGACGGGTCCGTGACGCTGTGGTTCGAGTCGCCCGCCGACGACGTGCTCGACTCGCCGGACAACGTCACCGTCACCCCGCGCGGCGGCCTGCTCCTGTGCGAGGACGACACCGGCGAGACGATCACCGACTCGCACCCGCTGGCGCCCGGGATCGAGAACGTCAACCGGGTCATCGGCCTGTCGCCGGAGGGCGAGGCGTTCGAGTTCGCGGTCAACTGCCTGAGCGACTCGGAGGTCGCCGGCGTCTGCTTCAGCCCCGACGGCAGGACGATGTTCTTCAACCTCTTCGGGGCGTCGGAGGGGACGGCGGCCGAGCACGCCGGGGCGGGCATGACGTGCGCGGTGACGGGACCGTGGCGGCGGGGGCCGCTCTAGGTCTGACCGCGCAGCGAGCCGATGCCCAGGGACGGTGAGGCCGGTGCCGGTGCCGCGACGTCTCCGGCGTCCGCCGACGCGGCGGCGGGGTCCGCCGGCGGCTCCGCCAGGTCCTCCAGCATGCCCGCGGTGGGGACGAAGAACGTCGACCCGGTGACCGCGGTCGAGAAGTCCAGCAGCCGGTCGTAGGCGCCGGGCGGGACCCCGACGAACATCCGCTCCAGCATCTGCTCGATCACCCAGAGCCGGCCCGCGTAGCCGATGAAGTAGGTGCCGAACTCGCCGGCGCCCGGGCGGCCGAAGGGCATGTTGTCGCGCAGGATGTCCAGCTCGCCTCCGGCGTCGTCCTCGATCGTCGTCAGCGTCTTGTGGGACTTGCGCGGCGCGTCGTCGTCGTCGAGCTCGATGTTGTCGATCTTGGTCCGGCCGATGATCGCCTCCTGCTCCTCGGTCGACAGCGCGGCCCAGCCGGCCATGTCGTGGAGGTACTTCTGCACGATCACATAGCTGCCGCCGGCGAAGCCGGGGTCGGCGTCGGCGCCGATCAGGGCCGCGTCGGGCAGCTCGGCGCCGGTCGGATTGGCGGTGCCGTCGACGAAGCCGAGCAGGTCGCGCGCGTCGAAGTAGCGAAATCCGGCCGTCTCGTCGACGACCCGAGCCGCGTCGCCGATGAGGTCGAGCAGCTGGCGCTCGAGCTCGAAGGTCATGTCGGCGCGCTCGGCGCGGACGTGGAAGAGCAGGTCCCCGGGCGTCGACGGCGCGGCGTGCACCGGTCCCTGGATCGGCGCGAACGGACGCAGGTCCGCCGGGCGACGGCCCGGCGACAGGCGATCCCACAACGCGGACCCGATCCCCACGACGCAGGACAGCCGGCCGCCGAGGTCGCGGAAGCCGACGTTCTTGACGAGGTCGCCGATCGCGCCGAGCACGTCGCGGATGCGTGCCAGATCGCCGTCGCTCTCGCCGGCCGCCATCACGAGGAACACCGCCGAGCGCGACAGTGGCGCCTCGACGCTCTGCGCGTCGATCGGGACGCGCTCCCAGGCTCCGGGCGTCATCGCGCGCATGCTCTCACGTCAGCACACAGGCGGCCCCCGACATCCGCGCTTGCGGCGCAGCGGTGGGTGGTTCAGTATCCCGGCTTCGTCGTGCACCAGCGAGGGTTTCGCCCGCGATCGTTCCAACGGCTCCGAGCGCTCCCGCTCATCGGTCGAGCAGCCGATTGGGGGATGGGTCCCGGTGCGGTCTCCCGGAGCACGTTGGCGGCGCGAGCGCGCATCGCCGGGCTGAAGGCGACCGAGTCCGTCTGCCCCTACTGCGCGGTGGGATGCGGGCAGGTCGTCTACACGCGCGACGGCGAGCTGGTCGACATCGAGGGCAATCCGCGCTCGCCGATCAACCAGGGCACGCTGTGCCCGAAGGGCTCGGCGTCCCGCCAGCTCGTGCAGCAGCCGGGCCGGCTGACGACCGTCCGCTACCGCCGGCCGGGCGGGACGGAATGGGAGGACCTGCCGCTCGAGACGGCGATGGACATGATCGCCGACCGCCTGGTAGAGGCGCGCGAGCGCGGCTGGCAGGACACCGATCGCGAGGGGCGCCGGGTTGACCGGACGCTGGGGTTCGCTCACCTCGGCGGGGCGACCCTCGACAACGAGGAGAACTACCTCATCAAGAAATGCTTCACCGCGATGGGCGCCGTGCAGATCGAGAACCAGGCGCGCATATGACATAGCGCGACGGTCCCCGGTCTGGGGGCCTCCTTCGGCCGCGGTGGCGCGACGGACTTCCAGCAGGACCTGCAGAACTCGGACTGCCTGCTGATCCAGGGCTCCTCCATGGCCGAGGCGCACCCGGTGGGCTTTCGGTGGGTGATGAAGGCGCGCGAGCGCGGCGCTCGCGTGATCCATGTCGACCCGCGCTTCTCACGCACGAGCGCCGTGTGCGACCAGCACGTCGCGATCCGACCCGGCACCGACATCGCCTTCCTCGGCGGCCTCATCCACCACGTGCTCGAGACGGGCGGCTGGTTTCGCGAGTACGTCGTGCGCTACACGAACGCGGCCACGGTGATCGACGAGCGCTTCCGCGACACCGAGGAGCTCGACGGGGTGTTCTCCGGCTTCGACCCGGCGACCGGGGTGTACGACCCGGCCTCGTGGCTGTACGACGGCTGCGGCGATCCCGCGTTCGCCGCCGGTGTGCGGGAGCACGCCACCCAGGCGTTCACGGAGACGACCGGCGCGGGGATGACCACCGACGCCTGCGTGATCGACGAGTCCCTCCAGCACCCACGCTGCGTCTTCCAGATCCTCAAGCGCCACTTCAGCCGCTACACGCCGGACATGGTCTCGCGCGTGTGCGGCATCTCTCCGCAGGAGGTCGTCGAGGTCGCCGAGGCCCTGATCCGCAACTCCGGGCGCGAGCGCACGAGCGGGATCGTGTACGCCGTCGGCTGGACGCAGCACAGCTCCGGCGTCCAGATCATCCGCAGCGCCGCGATCCTCCAGCTGCTGCTCGGCAATATCGGGCGTCCGGGCGGCGGGATCTACGCGATGCGCGGCCACGCCACGATCCAGGGGTCCACGGACATCCCGACGCTCTACGACCTGCTGCCCGGGTACCTGCACATGCCGCGGGCACACGAGGAGCCGCAGACGCTGGCCGACTATTGCCAGTCCAACCGCATGCGCCGCGGATGGTGGGCGGACCTCGATGCCTACATGGTCTCGCTGCTCGTCGCCTGGTTCGGCGACGCGGCGACGGCCGAGAACGACTTCGGCTTCGGCTACCTCCCGAAGATCTCGGGCAACCACTCGCACTTCGCCACGTCGCTGCGCGCGTTTGACGGTGGCGTGGACGGCATGCTCGTCATGGGCCAGAACCCGGCGGTCGGCTCGCAGCACGCCGGTCTGCAACGGCGCGCCCTGGGGAAGCTGCGCTGGCTGGTCGTCCGCGACTTCAGCGAGACCGAGACGGCCTCCTTCTGGAAGAGCTCGCCCGAGATCGAGTCCGGCGAGCTCGCGCCCGAGACCATCGAGACCGAGGTCTTCCTCATGCCCGCCGCCACGCACGTGGAGAAGGAGGGCAGCTTCACGAACACGCAGCGACTCGTGCAGTGGCGCGACCAGGCGCTCGAACCGCCTGGGGACGCCCGATCAGAGCTGTGGTTCATGCACCACCTCGCCAAGCGGCTCAAGGCGCGGTACGCCCACTCCAGCCGCGAGCGCGACTGGTCGATCCGCCACCTCGCATGGGACTACCCCGAGCGCGGCGAGCGCGCCGAGCCGGACCCCGAGGCCGTGCTCAAGGAGATCAACGGCTACTGGACCGCGACCCGGCGGCCGGTCGCGGGGTTCGTCGACCTCCGCGCCGACGGCACCACCGCCTGCGGGTGCTCGATCTACTCCGGCGTCTACGCGGACGGCGTCAACCAGGCGCGCCGACGCGACCCCGGCGACATCCACAGGACCGGGGGCTACACCTCGACCGGGTGGGGCTGGGCGTGGCCGGCCAACCGGCGCATCCTCTACAACCGCGCATCGGCGGACCCGGAGGGCCGGCCCTGGTCGGAGCGCAAGCGCTACGTCTGGTGGGACGAGGCGCAAGGACGATGGACCGGCTACGACACGGCCGATTTTCCCGCCGGCAAGCCGCCCTCCTACCGGGCGGCGCCCGAGGCGGAGGGGATGGACGCGATCTCGGGCGACGAGCCGTTCATCATGATGGCTGATGGGCGCGGGTGGCTGTTCACCCCGACGGGGCTGCTCGACGGCCCGCTCCCGACGCACTACGAGCCGGTCGAGTCGCCCGTGGGCAACGTCCTGTATCCGAAGGTCGAGGCGAACCCCAGCGCGATCCGCTGGAAGCGCCCCGAGAACCCGTACCACAGCACCGGCGACCCGCGCTTCCCTATCGTCGCGACGACGTTCCGGCTGACCGAGCACCAGACCGGCGGCGGTATGACGCGGACGCTGCCGTGGCTGGCCGAGCTGCAGCCGGCGATGTTCGTCGAGATCGACCCCGATCTGGCCGCCGACCGCGGGATCGTCGACGGGGGCTGGGTGACGGTCAGCACCGCGCGAGCGCAGATCGAGGCGCGGGCGCTCGTGACCGGGCGCATCCGGCCGTTGAGGGTCGACGGCCGCCCCGTCCACCAGATCGGCCTGACCTGGCACTACGGCTGGCGTGGCGTCGCGACCGGGGATTCGACCAACGACCTCATCGCGCTCTGCGGCGATCCGAACGTGACCATCCACGAGGCCCGCGGGTTCACCTGCGACGTGCGCGCCGGACGCCGCGACGGGCCCACGACGGCCCGGTTGGCCGGCGTGCGGTCGCCCTGGCGGGTCGCGCCCGACGAGGACGACCCATATGCCGAGCAGCCCAAGGAGGCGGGCGAGCTGTGACCCCCGCCGACCCGCGTGAGATCTCGGTGCGCCGCGACGGCGTCCCGCGCGTCGGCTTCTTCACCGACACCACGGTGTGTATCGGCTGCAAGGCGTGCGAGGTCGCCTGCAAGCAGTGGAATGACCTGCCGGCGGACGGTTCGGAGTTCGAGCGGGGCCGCTCGTACGACCACACGGGCGCGCTGTCGGCGTCGACGTGGCGGCACGTCCGGTTCCTGGACCTGCTGGAGCCGACCGAGGAGCGCCGCACACAGGCGGCGGAGGCGCTGACGTCGGGCGCCGGCGGCCGCGCGCCATCGCTCCCCGCGACCGACGCCAACGGCGATGGCCAGGTCGACGTGGCAGAGGCGGTCGCCGCCATGGACCGCTGGATCTTCATGTCCGACGTCTGCAAGCACTGCACGAACGCCGGCTGCATGGACGCGTGCCCGACCGGGGCGCTGATCCGGACCGAGTTCCAGACCGTGTTCCTGCAGCCCGACGTCTGCAACGGCTGCGGCTACTGCGTGCCCGCCTGTCCGTTCGGCGTCGTGGACCGCGACCACATCGACGGGCGGGCCGGCAAGTGCACGCTCTGCTACGACCGGCTCCAGGACGGCCTCGAGCCGGCGTGCGCGAAGGCGTGTCCGACCGACTCGATCCAGTTCGGTCCCTGGGACGACCTCGTCGAGGTCGCCGCCGAGCGCGTCGCGACGCTCCATCGCCGCGGCATGCAGGACGCGTACCTCTACGGCGCCGGCGACGACGCCGACGAGACCCTCGCCGGCGGCCTCGGGGCCTTCTTCCTGCTCACCGAGCCGCCCGAGCGCTTCGGCCTGCCTGCCCAGGCCGACTCGCCCATCCAGGAGCACGTCGGCCCCGCCACGCTCGCCGCGGTCGGCGCCGGCCTGCTCGCGGCCGCCGGCGTGGCAGCGGCGTTCCTCCGGACCGGGCGCCGGCCATGACGCGGCCACGGCCGAACTGGCCGCGCATCGGTGGCTGGCTGCGCAGCGGCGGCGCCCCGCCTGCACCGGCGCGCACCGATGCCCCGCCGGACACGGCCGCGGAGCGCCAGGCGACGTGGGCCGAGCCTCGCCGGGGCGCGGAGATCACACCGGCCGTCGGCACCCCCGCCGGCCCTGGTGCATACCGCCCGGGCGCGGAGGACGCCGGCGTCGCGCTCGTGCGACCGGACTGGGAGGACGCCCGCTGGTCGTACCTGTACGGCCCCGACACCGCATACGCGACCGAGCGGCCCGCGCGCGGCGCTCTCGCCGCCGCGGCCCGGCGGATGCGAACCGGCGACCGCCCCACCGACGTCCGCGGTCCGATCGTCAAGGAGCCCGTCTGGAGCTGGGAGGTGCCCGTCTACTTCTGGCTCGGCGGCATCGCGTCCGGGTCGGCCTTCGTCGGCCTCGCCTGCGATCTCGCGCGCGACCGACAGTCGGCGGCGAAGGCGCGCAAGGTCGCGCTTGCGGCGCTCGCGCCATGCCCGGTGCTGCTCATCAGCGATCTCGGCCGGCCGGCGCGCTTCCTGAACATGCTGCGCATCGTCAAGCCGCGCTCGCCGATGTCGACAGGCACGTGGTGCCTGACCGTCTTCGGGAACCTCATCGGCCTCGCGGTCGTCTCCGACCTGCTCGGCCTTCGCCGCGCCGGGCGAGCGCTGGGCGCCGCCGCGGCGGTCGCCGCGAGCTACCTCGGCTCCTACACCGGCGTGCTGCTCGCAACGACCGCGGTGCCGCTCTGGGCCCGCAGCCGGGTCTTCCTCGGTCCCATCTTCATCGCCACCGCCACCGCCACCGGCGCGGCTGCGACCCGGCTGACGCTCACCGCCACCGGACTCCCCGACCGCCACCCGACGAACCGGGCGCTCCAGAGCGTCGAAACCGGCGCGATGCTCGCCGAGCTGGCGCTGTCATCCATCAACGAACGGCGCCTCGGCCGCCTCGCCGGCCCGCTCCACGATGGACGCGACGGACGGCTGTTCCGGGGCGCGAAGGGCGCGGTCGCGACCGGCCTCGCCCTCACGGCACTGCGCCCGGTCGTCGGCCAACGACCGCAGGATGCCGTGAGCGTCCTGTACCTCGCCGCCGGACTCGCCTTCCGCCTGGCGTGGGTCGGCGCCGGGAGGAGCTCCGCCGCCGACGACGACGCGGTCGCCCTGACGGCCGCCAGGTAGGCCGACCAGCACGGCCGGCGCCGGAAGTCAGGAGGCGCCGCCGCGGCGGCGCAGGACGCGGCTGTCGTCCGGCAGGCGGAGCGTGACCCGGTCGGCGTCGAGCGCCTCGAGGAACGCCTGGGCGTAGCGGCGGTTCGTGTCGAGCTCGTCGCGCAGGCGCGCGAGCGTGATCGAGCCTTCGGCGTCGATGATCGCCGCGGCCCGGGCGGCGACCGCGTCGAGTGCCTCGCGGTGCGCGTGCATGGTGCGGTCCAGGCGTACCGCGCGGCCGGCGTCGCGCAGCTCGGCGAGCGCGGCGGGCGCGCCGTCGCCGAGCTCGGAGTCGCGCGGCGGTCGGTCGGCCGCCTCGCGCAGGATGCGTTCGATGTCGAGGGCGTCCTCCGACAGCGGGCGCGGCTCGCGCGGAGGCGCCAAGGCGGAGGCCGCCGGTGCGGGCTCCGGCTCGGCGGCGCGCCGGGTGCGGTGCGCCCGCGGGTCGAGCACGCGGCCGCCGCCGAGCGTGCCGGGCGGCGCGATGGAGCGCACGACGATGCGGTCGCCCTCGCGCGCGATCAGCGGGCGCTCGCACCGCAGCTGCCAGCGCCCCGGCTCCCGCTCGACGATGCGCGCGGGGGTCTCGCGCGTCCCGTGGTGGATCTGCGCGCGGCTCGGCGCGCGGGCGCCGCCCAGGTCCAGCGCGACGTCGAGGATCCACGCCGGCCGCAGGTCGGCGTCCTCGCCCACGACCACGTCACCGCGGCCGATCGCGTCGACCCGCACCCCCGCCAGGTTGACCGCGACGCGCTGTCCCGCCTCCGCCCGCTCCCGGGCGGTGTCGTGCACCTGCACGCTGCGCACGCGCACACGGCGCTCGCCCGGCAGGAGCAGCACGCGGTCGCCGGCGCCGACCGAGCCCGACCACAGCGTCCCCGTGACGACGGTGCCGGCGCCGTGCACCGTGAACGAGCGGTCCACGTGCAGCACCGCCGGGCCCTCGCGCGGGTGGGTGCCCGGCAGCGCCCGCGCGACGTGGCCGAGCGCGGCGCGGACCTGCTCGACGCCCGCCCCGGTGCGCGCCGAGCAGTCGATGATGGGGACGTCGGAGCCGACGAGCTCGCGGGCCTCCTCACGGGCGCGCGCCGTGTCGGCGAGGTCGGACTTGGTGATCGCCACCACCCCCGCGGTGACGCCGAGCGCCTGCAGCACGGCGGCGTGCTCGAGCGTCTGCGGCATCACCCCGTCGTCGGCGGCGACCACGAGCAGGAAGAGGTCGACGCCGCTGGCGCCCGCGACCATCGTGCGCACGAAGCGCTCGTGGCCGGGGACGTCGACCAGCGAGAGCAGCCGCCCGCCGACGTCGAGCTGCGCGAAGCCCAGGTCGATCGAGAGGCCGCGCGCCTGCTCCTCCGGCAGGCGGTCCGTGTCGCGTCCGGTGAGCGCACGCACCAGCGCGCTCTTGCCATGGTCGATGTGGCCGGCGGTCCCGACCGTGAGCGGGGAAGGCTTCGCCTTCGCGGCCGACTTCGTCGGCCTGTCCGAGATCGGCTTCGCCGATCTCGATGGGGTCGGCGCGTTACCCACGCGCCGAGGGCGACGGAGCGGCGAAGGAGTCGAACCTTCCCACCACGGGGCTGCCGCGGCTCCCCGGCTTTGAAGGCCGGTCGGGCCACCGGGCCCTGGCCGCTCCACGAATCACGCTGCCGCTCCGCGCACCACGGCGACGGTGCCGGGCTCGTCGCCGGTCAGCCGCCCGACCACGGCCCCGGGGACGTCCGCGGCGCGCTCGGGCGCGACGGCGACCAGCAGCCCGCCGGACGTCGTCGCGTCGCACATCAGGCTGCGGCGCCACTCGTCGACGTCGGGCGCGAAGCGCGTGAAGGTCTCGGCGTGGGCGCGGTTGCGCCGGCTGCCGCCGGACACCGCGTCACCGTCTCGCAGGAGCTCCTCGACGCCCTCGAGCGCCGGCACGGCGTCGGCGTGCACCTCGGCGGCCAGGCCGCTGGCGGCCGCGAGCTCGCGCAGGTGGCCGAGGAGCCCGAAGCCGGTGACGTCGGTCATCGCGTGGGCGCCGGCGGCGCGCGCCGCCCGCGAGGCCTCGGCGTTCAGGGTGGTCATCGTCTCCACCGCCAGCGGCAGCAGGTCGTCGCCGCGGCCGCGCTTGAGCGCCGTGGAGATCGCGCCGACCCCGAGCGGCTTGGTCAGCACGAGCGCGTCGCCGGCGCGCCCGCCGGCGTTGGTGAGGACCTCCGCGGGGTGGACGGCGCCCGTGACCGCGAGGCCGTACTTCGGCTCGGGATCGTCGATCGAGTGGCCGCCGACGAGCATCGCGCCCGCCGCCCGCACGACGTCGGCCCCGCCGCGGAGGATCTCGCGCAGCACGTCGGGCCCGAGGCGCTCCAGCGGGAACGCCACGAGGTTGAGCGCGCTCAGCGGCTCGCCGCCCATCGCGTAGACGTCCGACAGCGCGTTGGCGGCGGCGATGCGGCCGAAGTCGTAGGGGTCGTCGACGATCGGGGTGAAGAAGTCGACGGTCTGCACCAGCGCGAGGTCGTCGCTCACCTGCACGACGCCGGCGTCGTCGGACGTGGCGCTGCCGACCAGCAGCCGGGGGTCATCGGACGCGGGGAGGCCCTGCACGATCGGGCCGATGTCGGCCGCCGAGAGCTTGCAGCCGCAGCCCGCCCCGTGCGAGAGCGACGTCAGCGGGACGGGGGAGGTGGCGCTCATGCGGCCCTCCGGGCGCCGCCGAGGACCTCGTAGCCCTCGCGCTCCAGCGCGGCGGCGAGGTCCGGGGACGCGAGCAGCTCGAGCAGCGCGGCGAGCGCGGGGTCGCGGCGGCTCGCGCGCGGGCGGGTCGCGAGCGCGATCCGCCCGCGCCCGGCGGGCAGCGTGTCGAGCCCGGCGGCGCGGGCGGCGCGCATGCCGGCCAGCGCGCCGTCGGCATGCCCGCCGGCGACCGCCGCGACCGCGGCGTCGTCGGAGCGCACGCGGGCGGCGTGCGCGGGGGCGGTCGCCCATCCTGCGGGGGCGGCGACGGCGCGGACGTCGTCGCGCCCGAGGTCGTCCGCCGAGCCGATCGCGCCCGGGTTGCCGGGGGCGAGCACGACGCCGAGGTCGCGCTCGGCGACCGCGTGGAGCGCGACGGCGCCCTCGATCCCGGAGGGCAGCGGATGCTCGCCGTCGATCCAGGCCGCGTGGCAGCCGCCGGCGGCGACCAGCGCGAGCGCCTCTCCGGGCGCGAGCTCGCAGAGTGTCGCGGCGAGGCGCTTCTGCGCGCAGGCGAGCAGCACGAGCTCGAGCGCGCGGTCGGGCAGGCCCGCGAGCAGCAGGTCGCGCTCCGTGGGCGGATGCGTGCCCGGGGCGTGCACCTCCACCGGCGCGCCGGCCGGCAGCGCGTCCACGTCCGGCGGGATCGTGACGAGGCCGTCGGCGTGCGCCAGGCCGCTCAGCGCGCTCGCCCCGCGGCGCAGGGGGACGGCGACGCGCTCGCCGTCCACGATGCCGAGCGCCACGCGCAGGAGCTCGGAGGCGCCCTGGCGGGACGAGGCGCCGGTGGCCAGGCGGGCGCTCACGGACGTCCGCCCCACGGCCGCCGCGCCGCCGATCCGGTCGAGCAGCGGGCGGGCGAGCTCGTCGAAGGCCAGCGCGGCCGACACCGGATAGCCGGGGCAGCCCATGACCGGCGTGCCGTCCACGACGGCGAGCACCGCCGGGTGGCCGGGCCGCATCGCCACGCCCCGCACGACGATCCGCCCGCACGTCTCCAGCACGCCGGGGGCGTAGTCGTGGCGGCCGGCGCTGGTGCCGGCGACCACGAGCACGAGGTCGCTCTCGCGCGCGGCGCGCCGGACTGCTGCCTCGAGGCGGCCGGGGTCGTCGGGCAGGATCGGCAGGCACCGGGTCGCGCAGCCCGCCTCGCGCGCCTGCGCGTCGAGCATGATCGAGTTGGTGTCGGCGAGCTCGCCATCGCGCAGCTCCCAGTGTGCCGGACGCAGCTCGTCGCCCGTCGGCAGGATCGTCACGGTGGGCCGCGGGCGCACGGCCAGCTCGTCGTGCCCGCCGGCAGCTGCCAGCGCGAGGTCGACCGGGCCGAGCCGTCGGCCCGGCGCCACGAGCAGCTCGCCGGCGGCGACGTCCTCGCCGACCGGGCGCACGTGTTTCCCGCGCCCGGCCGCGGCCGTCACGCGCGCGACGTCGCCGGTGTACTCGACGCGCTCGCGCATGACCACGGCGTCGTGATCCGGGCGCCATCGGATCGCCGGTGTCCACCGGGGTGTACCGCGAGGGATCGAGCTCGACCGGGGTCTCGGCGCCGGCCCCCGCGACGTCCGCGGCGCGCACCGCGATGCCGTCCATCGCGGCCGCCGGGAAGGCGGGCGAGGAGCGCAGCGCGCGCACGGGCGCGTGGGCGACCCGTCCGAGCGCGCGGTCGAGGGGAACCGTCTCCGGAGGTCGCGGGGCGCGCGCCGCGCAGGCGCGCGCCCACGCTTCGAGGGCCTCGGCTGGGGTCGGTGCCGGCATGGCCCGGCTATCCCGTGACCCGCTCGGCGCCGGTGTACACGTTCACGCTGCCGCGGCGCGCGAAGCCGCCGAGCGTCATGCCGCGGTCGGCGGCCAGGCTGATGGCAAGCGAGCTGGGCGCGCCCACGCCGACGAGCACGGGTGCCCCGGCGACCGCGGCCTTCTGCACGAGCTCGAACGACAGCCGGCCGCTCACGCACAGGATCCGCCCGTGCAGCGGCAGCAGCCCGTCGACCAGCGCGCGACCGACCACCTTGTCCATCGCGTTGTGGCGCCCGACGTCCTCGCGTACGAGCAGCAGGTCGCCGTCGGGGGAGAACAGCCCGGTGGCGTGCAGCCCGCCGGTGCGCTCGAAGGTCGGCTGACGCAGGCGGTCCGGGAGCGTCGCGAGCAGGGTGCGGTCAATCTCGGGGCCGGGCGGGACGGGATCGGCGTGGACCGCGACCTCCTCGAGCGCGCCCTTGCCGCACACGCCGCACGACGACGTGGTGTAGAAGCGCCGCGTGGCGCTCTCGCGGACCGGCGGCCCCGCGACGTCGATCGTGTTGACGGCGAAGTCGGCGGTGGGGCCCGCGGCGCGCGGGCTGTCGATGAGCCCCTCCGTGAAGAGGAAGCCGAGCGCGAGCTCCTCGTCATGGCCGGGCGTGCGCATCGTGACCGCGAGGGGCGCGCCGGCGACGCGGATCTCGAGCGGCTCCTCGACCGCGACCACGTCCTCGCGCCCGTCGTGGGTGGCGGAGGTCCACATGCCGCGGGCGAGCTCGTCGCGGATGGGCGCGTGGGCGTCGTGCGTCACTCCGTCAGCCTCCCAGAGCGAGCAGGAGACCCGCCCCGAACAGGCCGGTGAGGCTGACGCCGCCGGCCAGCGCCGCGGTCGCCCGCCGGCCCATCACGTTCGAGACCATGACCATCGACGGCAGGCAGATCGCGGGCAGCACGATCAGCAGCGCGCCGACCACGCCCGCGCCGGCCCCGGGGGCGCCGCGCGAGCGGGTCGGGCCGAGAGGTTTCGGAGCCATCCCTGCAGCGTATGCCCACTGTGCCGAATCTGTACTACGTCAGTTCCGGCCTCCTTGGTACCCTCCGGCTCCGCCCGGGGCGTTCCGGACGTACGGGCGACCCCGAAACGAATCGTCGGAGAGTCCACCATGCCAATGAAGTACCCCCGCCTCACCGAGCCGCTGGTGCGCGAGAACGGCGCTCTTCGTCCCGCAAGCTGGGACGAGGCGCTGGACCGCGCCGCCGGGGGGTTCAAGAAGGCCATCGACGCCAAGGGCCCGAACGCCTTCGGGATGTTCAGCTGCTCGAAGGCGACCAACGAGGTCAACTTCATCGCCCAGAAGTTCACCCGGGTCGCCATCGGCACGAACAACATCGACAGCTGCAACCGAACTTGACACGCCCCTAGCGTCGTCGGTCTGGCGACGGTATTCGGCGCTGGTGGAGGCACCAGCTCATATCAGGAGATCGAGGACACGGACGTGATCCTGCTGTGGGGATCCAACGCCCGTGAGGCTCACCCGATCTTCTTCCACCACATCCTCAAGGCCATCCACTCAGGGGCCAGGATGTACGCGGTGGACCCGCGGCGGACGACGTCCGCCAAGTGGGCCGACACGTGGCTCGGGCTCAACGTCGGCTCGGATGTCGCTCTCGCGAACGGCATGGCGCGAGAGATCATCTACGCGGGGCTGCACAACACCGAGTTCATCGAGCGGGCGACCTCGGGCTTCGAGGCCTACGTGGCCGCCGTCGAGCCCTACACGCTCGAGCGGGCCGAGGCGCTCTCCGGCGTGCCCGCCGACGTGATCCAGGACGTCGCCCACACCTACGCGCGCGCGGACCGCGCCCAGATCTGCTGGACGCTCGGCATCACCGAGCACCACAACGCGGTCGACAACGTGCTCGCGCTCATCAACCTGGCGCTGCTCACCGGCAACGTCGGGCGCTACGGCGCCGGCCTCAACCCGCTGCGCGGGCAGAACAACGTGCAGGGCGGCGGCGACATGGGGGCGATCCCCAACCGCCTGCCCGGCTTCCAGGACATGGAGACCGACCCCGAGGCGCTCGCGAAGTTCGAGAAGGCCTGGGGCGTGAAGATCCAGCCGAAGTACGGCCTGCACATGACGGAGATGTTCGAGGCGATGGAACGGGACGAGCTGACCACGCTGTTCGTGCTCGGCGAGAACCCGGTGCAGTCCGACGCCGACGCCCACCACGTCAGGCACCTCCTCGAGGGCCTGGACCACCTCGTGGTGCAGGACATCTTCCGCACCGCGACGGCCGAGATGGCCGACGTCGTGCTGCCGGCCTCGGCGAGCTGGTGCGAGGCCGAGGGCACGGTGACCAACAGCGAGCGGCGCGTGCAGCGCGTCCGCGCGGCGCTCAAGCCACCCGGCCAGGCGCGAGACGACATCCACATCATGCTCGACCTCGCCGCCCGTCTCGGGCACGAGTGGGAGTACGGCTCCTCGGAGGACGTCTGGAACGAGCTGCGCTCGCTGGCGCCCAACCACGCCGGCATGAGTTACGCCCGCCTGGAGGAGCTCGGCGGCATCCAGTGGCCGTGCTTCGACGAGGACACCCTCGAGGAGACGTTCCTGCACGGGCGCCTGTGGAAGGAGCCCCGCGAGGGCCCGGCCGCGGTGTTCCACGCCGTGGAGGACTCGCCGCCGAGCGAGGAGCTCTCGGAGGAGTTCCCGCTGCGGCTCACCACCGGACGGCGCCTGGACTCGTTCAACACCGGCGTGCAGACCGGCGGCTACTCGTCGCCGCTGCGGCGCGGCGAGGAGCTCGAGATCTCGGTCGCCGACGCGGAGGACCTCGGGGTCACCACCGGCGACCGCGTCCGCGTGTCGTCGGCCCGTGGCAACGTGGTCGCCCCCGTGCGCATCGACCCGTCGCTGCGCCCGGGCCTGACGTTCATGACGCTGCACTTCCCCGACGAGGTGGAGACGAACCTGCTCACGGTGAACGCCACCGACCCGAAGTCGGGGACCGCGGAGTTCAAGGCGACCGCCATCCGCGTCGACCCGATCGCCCCCGCGGAGCCAGAGGAGGTGGCTGCGGCGGGTACCACCGCCGGCCAGCCGACCTGATGGACATCGTTCTCCACGACGATGCGCCGTCCGTCGGCGAGCGCGAGGCCGTCGACGCCGTCCTCGGCCCGCCGCTGAGCAGCTGGGAGGGCGGCCTCGACGTCAGCGAGCGGGACCGCCGCGTGGCCCGCGGCGGTCACGCGGCGCGGGCCAAGCGCCACCTCCTGCTGCCCACGCTGCACGCCGTGCAGTCGCGCCGCGGCTGGATCAGCCGGGGCGCGCTGAACTACGTCGCCCAGCGGCTGACGATCCCGCCGGCCGAGGTCTACGGCGTGGCGACGTTCTACGCGCTGTTCTCGCTCGAGCCGGAGCCGCCGGTGGTCGCGCACGTCTGCACGGACGTGGCGTGCATCGCCCGCGGATCCGGCGAGCTGTGCGCCGACCTCGAGCGGCGCGTCGGCCCCGAGGGCGAGCACCCCGGCAACGGCCAGGCGGTCTGGCACGAGAGCCCGTGCCTGGGCATGTGCGAGCGGGCCCCGGCCGTGATGGTCACCGAGGCGGGGGAGGTCCCGCACGAGGTGTCGCTGGCGCCCGCGGACGGCGAGACCGTCGCGGCCATGCTCGCCGGCGCACAGGCGCCCGCGAAGCCGCCGCCCAGCGTCCCGCAGCTCGGCGACCCGTCGCTGCGGCTGCTGCGCCGCGTCGGCGTGGTCAACCCCGAGAACATCGACAGCTACCGCGCGCACGGCGGCTACGAGGCGCTGCGCGCCGCGCTCGACATGGGCGCGGACGGCGTGCTGCGCGAGGTCTCGGACTCGAAGCTCCTGGGCCGGGGCGGCGCCGCGTTCCCGACCGGCCGCAAGTGGGAGGCGGTGGCCCGCAACGCGAAGCGCCCGCACTACCTGATCTGCAACGCCGACGAGTCCGAGCCGGGGACCTTCAAGGACCGCGTGATCCTCGAGGACGACCCGTTCTCGATCATCGAGGCGATGACGATCGCCGGCATCACCACCGGCTGCGAGCACGGCTACCTGTACCTGCGCGGCGAGTATCCGCTGGCCTGGGAGCGCCTGGTCGAGGCGGTCACGGTCGCGCGTGCCCGCGGCTACCTCGGGCAGGACATCCTCGGCTACGGCTACCACTTCGACATCGAGTTGCGAAAGGGCGCCGGCGCCTACATCTGCGGCGAGGAGACGGCCCTCTTCAACTCGATCGAGGGCTACCGCGGCGAGCCGCGCAACAAGCCGCCGTTCCCGGTCGACAAGGGGCTGTTCGACAAGCCGACCGTGATCAACAACGTCGAGACGCTCGTCAACGTGCTCGACATCGTGCTCGAGGGCGGCGAGGCCTACGCCAAGATCGGCACCGAGAACTCGACCGGCACGCGCCTGTTCTGCCTGTCGGGCTGCGTCGAGCGGCCGGGCCTCTACGAGGCGCCGTTCGGGGTCACGCTGCGCGAGGTCCTCGACATGGCGGGCGGGGTCGCCGGCGGCCGGCCGCTGCGCACGGTCCTGCTGGGCGGCGCCGCGGGACGCTTCGTCACCCCCGACGAGCTGGACATCGAGATGTCCTTCGAGGCGACGCGGGAGGCCGGCGTGAGCATGGGCTCGGGCGTCGTGATGGTGGTCGACGACACCGTCGACCTTCCCGCGATCCTGATGCGGCTCGCGGCGTTCTTCCGCGACGAGTCCTGTGGGCAGTGCGTGCCCTGCCGCGTGGGCACCGTCCGCCAGGAGGAGGCGCTCGCGCGCCTCGTCAACGACCGGCCGCGGGGCTCGGCCGAGCAGGAGTACGAGTTGCTGGACGAGATCACCCGGTCGATGCGCGACTCGTCGATCTGCGGCCTCGGTCAGACCGCCGCCGACGCGATCGAGTCGGCGCTGAAGAAGCTGGACGTCTTCGAGACCGGAGGTCGGCGATGAGCAGGACGCGCACCGGAGCGCCCCCACACACGATCGAGCTCCAGCTCAACGGGGAGACCGTCGAGGCCCACGAGGGGGAGACGATCCTCGACGTCTCGAAGCGCGAGGGGATCGACATCCCCACGATGTGCTGGGAGAGCACGCTGACGCCGGTGAACGCCTGCCGCGTGTGCGTGGTCGAGGTCAAGGGCTCGCGCGTGCTCGTGCCGTCGTGCGCGCGCACGGTCGAGGAGGGCATGGAGGTCGAGACGCACTCCGAGCGCGTCCGCCACAGCCGCAAGATGGTGATCGAGTTCCTCGCGTCCTCGGTCGACCTGTCGACGACGCCCGACGTCGACCGCTGGATCGAGGAGTACGACGCCGATCCCGAGCGCTACGGCCCGCCGGCGCCGCCGTTCGAGGAGGGCGAGCGCGACCGGCTGCGCGCCGGTCACCACGAGACGCCCGACGGCCAGTTCGCGGCCACCGTGCACCAGCCCGTGAAGGTCGACAACGAGCTCTACGTGCGCGACTACTCGAAGTGCGTCCTCTGTTACAAGTGCGTCGAGGGCTGCGGCACGGACTGGCAGAACACGTTCGCGATCGCCGTCGCCGGGCGCGGCTTCGACGCCCGCATCGCCACCGAGTTCGCCAACCCGCTGCCCGACTCGGCGTGCGTCTACTGCGGCAACTGCATCGCGGTGTGCCCGACCGGCGCGCTCATGTTCAAGAGCGAGTACGACAAGCGCCAGGACGGCACGTGGGACGAGGAGCGCCAGTCGCAGACGACGACGATCTGCACGTACTGCGGCGTGGGCTGCAACCTCGTGCTGCACGAGCAGGACAACGAGATCGTCAAGGTCACCTCGCCGCTCGATCATCCGATCACGCGCGGCAACCTGTGCATCAAGGGCCGCTTCGGCTTCCAGTTCGTCCAGAACGACCGCGGCGACCTGCCGCCGCCGGTGGACATCGACTCGCTCGAGCCCGCCGACGTCGACGGCCTCGAGCCGGCGGGGGGCGACGGCGCCAACGGCGGCCGTCCGACGGACTGACGCGCGTGCACGACGACGATCCCACCTATCGCGAGGCGAGCCCTATCGACGCCAAGGGGCGCGTCCCGGTCGCCGGGGCGGACGGCTGGCTCTATGCGCCGATCGAGCGCAGCGACACCGAGGACGAGCAGCGGATCACGCTCATACGCCGCGAGAGCAACGAGGAGGTCAGCTTCACGCTGCCCCACTTCGTCGAGCAGGGCGACGAGCTCGGGGAGATCGCGCTCCTGGTGATCCGCGCCCGCGAGCGCTGGCGCGAGCTCAAGGGCCTCGGCGGCTAGCCCCCACCCCCGATGTAGTCGCGGTGGACGCCGTCGATCGACCAGATCGCCGAGGCGTCGCCGCCGTGGGCCGCGAGGAGCGCCGCGAAGTAGTCGCGCAGCGCATCGTCGTAGGTCAGTGAGCCGTCGATCAGCTCGCCGGCGGCCGTGACGAGGCGGGGGAGGTCCTCGCGGATGCGCGCGCGGCTCATCGAGGGCGTGCGGGGCCCGTCGTCGCCGTCCGGCCGGACGTCCGCGGGCGCGAACTGCGTGAAGCACGGGTAGCGCCCGGCGTCGGGGATGACCGAGCGGAACGGCACGCGGTTGAAGAAGTACTCGAACCAGCGGCCGCCGGAGAGCGCGAGCCACGGGGTGGCGACGGCAAGGGCGGCGAGGCCGAAGCCGGTGTGGGGCGCGAGGAAGACGTCGCAGGCCTCGACGATCGCGAGCTGCTCGGCGAGCGGCAGGCCGAAGGCGTCGGCGGGCCGCGTGGGGTGGGCGAGAAGCGCCTCCAGGTCGCCGGCGCTCAGGGAGGTGGCCGTCCGCCGGTCGTCGCCGGCGGTGAGCCGGCCCACGAGCACGAAGCGCACGCCGGGGCGCGCTTCGGCGAGCGCGTCGAGGACGAGGGTCCACGAGCCGGCGGACGGGTAGAGGGCGCGCTCGCCGGAGCCTGCGGGCATGACCGCGATGCGGGGGACGCCGGGGTCCCCGAGCCGCCGGGCCGCCGCGCGGCGGGCCGCCGCGGGCAGCTCCAGGCGGAGCTGCCGGTGGGGGACGTACCCCGCCTCGGGGTTGCCCGCGAACGTGCGGCGGCGCGCGGCGACCAGGCGGCGGTCGCTCGCCGCGTAGTAGTCGCGCATCCCCGGGAACGCCTCGAGCTGGAACGGCTGGTGGCGGCGGCCGTCGTCGAGCACCCAGTCGAAGTGCCGGGGGAGGGCGGCGAGCCGCGCGTCCGAGTCCGCGCACGGCGCGAGGAACGGGTGATCGATGGCGTACGCGCGCTCCACGAACGGGCAGAAGCGCGCCAGCTCCGTGGCGGTGTTCGCGTTCAGCGCGACGGACACGTGGCGCCCCGGGCCGGCGGCGTGGTGGCCGTGGCAGTAGTGCAGCGCCTCGACGGCGTGCCCCACCGGCTGCGCGTAGAAGAAGTTGACGAGGACGCGCTCCCCGGCGCTCTCCATGACGCGGCCACCCTAGAGTGCCGCCTCCTCGCCCGCGAGCGACCGCGGCGGGGTTCCGCCTTGCCGTGGCGCCGCCCAGCGGAGACGATGCGTCATCGGACCGGTCGGACCCAGGTGAGGAGAGGTGGCATGAGGGACGGACCCGCGCGGCGACGTGGATGGATGGCGGCCTGTCTGGCGGTCGCCCTGGCGGCTCCGGTCGCCGGGACCGCGCAGGCCGCGCCGCTGCCGGCGTCAGCGGCGGCCCAGATCGAGGCCATCACGAGCGCCACGCCGCGCTACGCCAACTCGACCTGGGGGATCGTGGTCGACGACGCGGTCACCGGCGAGCGGATCTACGCGAGGAACGCGGACAAGATGTTCGTGCCCGCCTCGATCACCAAGATCTTCCAGGGTGCCGCGGCGCTGCGGTCCTACGGGCCGGACCATCGCCTGCGGACGCCGGTCCACCGGATCGGCCAGGTGACGGACGGGCGCCTGCGCGGCACCCTGTCGCTGGTCGGCGCGGGGGACACCAGCTTCGGCCTGCGTGACCGCAAGGGCGGCAAGCTCGCGTACGCGGACGGCGGCGCCGACCACAACGAGGCCAACACGCTGGGGTTCGTCAAGAAGGTCTCGGGGGACCCGCTGCGGGCCCTGGATGCGCTCGCCCGCGACGTGCGCCGCTCCGGGATCCGCCGCGCGGGCGACGTGGTCGTCGACGACCGGCTCTGGAACACGCAGGTCTGGCCCGACGGGCCGATCACGCCGATCTGGGTCAACGAGAACCTGATCGACATCACCCTGCGTCCGGGGGCGCGCGGCGAACGGGCCCGCGTCGACTGGCGCCCCAAGACCGCGGCCTGGCGCGTCGACTCGACGGTGCGGACCGGAGCGAAGACCGCCATCGAGGTCGAGGAGGCGCGCCCCGGAGTGGTGCGCGTGAGCGGCACGATCGAGGCGGGCAGCGGCTCGACCGTGCGCACCTTCCTCGTCGAGGACCCGCAGTCCTTCGCCCGCAGCGCGTTCATCGCGGCGCTCGAGCGCAACGGCGTCCGGATCGACGCCGGCGCGCGCGGCGACAACCCGACCCGCAAGCTCCCGGGCGGCCGGGACTATCCGGCGAGCACGCGCCTCGGCCAGTGGGTCTCGCCACCGCTCAACGAGTACGTCAACGTCGTGCTCAAGACCAGCTACAACCGCGGGGCCGACGTGCTGGCGTGCCTCGTCGGGGCGCGCGTCGGGCTGCGTGACTGCGTGGCCGGGCTCGCCCGCGCCACCGGCATCGCGCAGCGCATGGGCGTCCCGGGGTTGCAGTTCAACCACTTCGACGGCGCCGGCAGCGACGACCGCAACAGGGACACGCCGGACGCGCTGAACACCCTCAACCGCGTCGCGGCGACCCAGCCGTGGGGTGCGCTGTACCGGCAGGACCTCCCGGTCCTCGGCGTACCGGGCGGCGGCGACATCGCCACGTTCGGCACAGACTCGCCGGCCCGCGGCAAGCTGCAGGCCAAGACCGGCACGAGAGCGGGGTCGGCTCCGGGGGCCCCGGCGACGATCGTGGGCGCCGCGCGGCCTCTCCGGCTATCTGACCGGCGGGAGCGGGCGCGAGTACCTGATCACGGTGATGCTCGCCAATGCGCCGATCGTGAGTATCGCGGGCTTCGCCGGGATCATCGAGGACCAGGTGAAGATCGTCGAGGCGATCTACCTCGCGTCATGAGGACGTCCTGGATCGCCGCGGCCGCCGCGGCCACGCATCGGAACGCTCGGGGCGGGCGCGGCGGCGGCCGCCGGCCAGACCCCACAGCGACCCGTCCCGCCCGCCGTGCTCGACATCATGGCCGACCCGCCGTACGCGGGGGCGACGTGGGGGCTGCGGGTCGTCGATCTCGAGTCCGGCGCGCTCGTGTCGAGCCTCGGCCCGGACTCGCTGTTCTTCACCGGCTCGGTGCGCAAGCTGTTCTCGGTCGCCGAGGCGCTCGACGCGCTCGGGCCGGGCCACCGGTTCAGGACGCCGGTCCACCGGCGCGGGACGCTCGGGCCGGACGGCGTCCTGCGCGGTGACCTCGTGCTGGTGGCGAGCGGCGACCTCACCCTCGGCGGGCGCACCACCCGCTCGGGCGGGGTCGCGTTCACGAACTTCGACCACACCGAGTCCAACTCGCTCGGCAGCTCGATCCTCACGAAGCCGAATCCGCTCGCCGGCATCCGGACGCTCGCGCGGCGGGTGGCGGCGTCGGGCGTGCGCCGCGTCGAGGGCGACGTCGTGGTCGACGACCGGCTGTTCCGGAAGTTCCGCGTCCCGAACGGCAACGTGCTCATCACGCCGATCACGGTCAACGACAACCTGATCGACGTCACGATCCGCCCGACGCGGCCCGGGCGCCCGGCGAAGGTCTCCTGGCGCCCACACTCGGCCGCCTTCCGCGTGCGCTCGACGGCGCGCACCGTCGCGCGCGGGCGCGCGCAGACGATCAAGCTCGAGACCTCGAAGGACGGGCGCACCGGCATCGTGCGAGGGTCGATCCCGGTCGGCTACCGGCCGTCGCTGACGGGGGTGAAGACGCTGGTGCAGACCTTCGCGATCCCCGATCCGTCCGCCTACGCGCGCACGGTGCTGATCGAGGCGCTGCGGCGCGAAGGGGTGCAGGTCGACTCGGCGGCGGTCGCGCGCAACCCGGCCGGCCGGCTCCCGGCGCGCCGGCGGTATCCCGCGCGAACGCGCGTCGCGCGCTACGTGTCGCCGCCGTACTCGCAGTACGCGAAGCTCATCCTCAAGGTCAGCCACAACTACGGGGCCAACCTGAGCCTCATGTACGCGGGCCTCACCCAGGGCGCGCGGACCCGCCGCGCCGCGCTCGCGGTCGAGCGGCGCACGCTCGTACGCCGCTACGGCCTGCCGGCGGACGGCTTCCGCTTCCCGACCAACGGCAGCGGCTCGCCCGACAGCCAGGCGACGCCGGCGGCGCTGATGAAGCTGCTCGTGGAGATGAGCCGGCGCCGGACGTTCGAGCCGTACTTCGACGCGCTGCCCGCGCTCGGCGTCGACGGCTCGCTCGCCACCGTGGGCCGGTCCCCGCGCAACCCGGTGATCGCGCCGGCGTTCGGCAAGGTCTTCGCCAAGACGGGGACCACCATCGACGACACCGGCCTCAAGGCGCAGAACTTCGCCGGCTACTTCGACGGCGTGAGCGGCCGGCGGTACGCGTACGTCGTCTACGTCAACGACGTCACGTCCGTCAAGAGCGTGGCGGACGTCGTGAAGGTCTTCGAGGACGAGGGAGAGATCTCGGCGCTGCTGCGCGCGAACAACTGATGCAGCTCTTCGCCGGGGTCGATCAGGGCACGAGCGGCACCCGGACCCTGCTGGCCGACGAGGCGGGTCATGTGGTCGCGAGCGCGTACCGCCGCTCGGAGACCGCGCATCCGGCGCCCGGGTGGGAGGAGCAGGACGGGCCGGCGCTCCTCCGCGCGATCGAGGAGACCGTCGCGGAGGCCTCCGCCGCCGTGCCCGGGGCCGAGGTGGCGGGCATCGGGATCGCCAACCAGGGCGAGACCGTCATCGCCTTCGACCGCCGGACGGGGGAGGCGCTCTCGCCGGCCATCCTGTGGTCGGACCGGCGCGCGGCGGACATCGTCGCGGAGCTGGCGGGCACGCCGTCCCAGGCGCTGCTCGAGGAGCGCACGGGGCTGCCGCTCGACCCCTACTTCTCCGCGGGCAAGCTCGCCTGGATGCTGCGCGAGCTGCCGCAGGTCCGCCGCGCCGCGGAGGCCGGGCGCCTGGCGGTCGGCACCCTCGACGCGTACTTCGCGTTCCGGCTCACGCGCGGAGAGGCGTTCATCACCGACCCGTCGACGGCCAGTCGCACCCAGCTCATGGATCTCGACCGGTTGCGGTTCGATCCCGGGTGCGCCGCCGCGTTCGGCCTCGACCCCGCGCTGCTGCCGGCGATGACGAGCACGGTGCTGCCCGAGGCGATCCCGACCACGCTCGGCGCGCCGCTGCGCGCGATCAGCTGCGACCAGCAGGCCGCGCTCGCGGCGATCGGCGCGACCCGCCGGGGCGACGTCAAGGTCACCTACGGCACCGGCTGCTTCGTCGAGGCCAACGCCGGCGACCGCGCGGTCCGCCCCGCGAACGGCCTGATGGCGACCTTCGGCTGGGCGCTGCCCGGGGGCGAGCGGGCGTGGGCGCTGGAGGGCGGCGTGTTCTCGGCCGCGACCGCGGTCGACTGGCTCGTGTCGCTCGGGATCGCGGAGGACCCGGCGGCGGTCAGCGCGCTCGCCGCGCGAGCGGACGGCGAGTCCGAGGCGCTGTTCCTGCCGAGCTTCACGGGCGTGGGCGCGCCGTGGTGGCGGCCGGGCGCCGCCGGCGTGCTCGCGTGCCTGCGCGCCTCGACGAGCGCCGCCGACCTCGCGCGCGCCGTGCTCGAGGGCATCGCCCACCGCGTGGCGGACGTGATCGATGCCGTGGGGCGGGAGCAGGGGCTGCCCGCCGAGCTCCGTGTCGACGGCGGGCTGAGCGCGAGCGAGCCGCTGCTGCGCATGCAGGCCGACCTGTGCGGGCTGCCGGTGCTGCCCGCGCTCGAGCGCGAGACGACCGCGGCGGGCGTCGCCGCCTACGCGGCGATCGGCGCCGGGTCCACGGACCTCGCGACGGTGGCCGCGCGCGCCCGCTTCGCGGCGCCGGTGGAGCCGCGCCTGCCGGCCGGCGAGCGCGATGCCCGCCGGGCGCGCTGGACGTCGTTCGTCGGCGCGAGCGCCGCGCTGGACCCCGGCCGCCTGCGTCGGTGAGCCGGCCGGTCTCCGACGTGGCCGTGGTCGGCGCCGGCGTGGTCGGGGCGGCGATCGCGGCCGAGCTCGCACGGCGGGAGCTGCGCGTGCTCTGGCTCGAGTCGGCGCACGACGTGTGCGAGGGGGCGTCGAAGGCCAACTCGGGCATCGCCTGCAGCGGCTACGACATCGCCCCGGACACGCTCGAATCGGCGCTCGTGCGCGCTTCGAGCCCGCGCTGGGAGTCGATCTGCGGTGCGCTCGACGTGCCGTTCGCGCGGGTCGGCGCGCTGGCGCTCGCGTTCGGCGACGAGGACCTCGACGGGCTCGGGCGGCTCGCCTCGCAGGCGGCGGCGGCCGAAGTCGACGCGGAGGTCGTGGAAGGTCCGCGGCTGCGGGCGCTGCTGGCGGGGCAGGCGCCGGCCGCGCGGCGCGCCCTGCACGTCCCCGGGGAGGGGATCGTCGATCCGATCCGGCTCACGCTCGGCTGGGCCTCGCTGGCGGTGCGCAACGGTGCGGAGCTCCGGCGCTCGAGTCCGGTCCGCGGGTTCCGCCGCGACCCCGGCGGCCTCATCAGCCACGTCGAGACGGGGAGCGAGGCGCTCGAGGTACGCGCGGTCGTCAACGCCGCGGGGGTGCGCGCGGATGAGGTCTCGCGTTCGGCCGGCGCCGAGGAGCTGATCTCCTGGCCCCGCAAGGGTCAGTTCCTGCTCCTCGACCGCGCGCTGGGCGAGCGGGTGCCGCGGATCCTCGCCACGATCCCGGCCGAGCACGGCCGCGGTGTCCTCGCGGTCCCGACCACGAACCGCACCGTGCTCCTCGGGCCGACGGCGGTCGACGGCAGCGACCGCGAGGACACGGCGACCGACGCGGACACGTTCGAGCGCCTGCTCTCCGACGCCCGCCGGCTGGTGCCCGGCGCCGACCGGGCGCATCTGATCAAGACCTTCGCCGGCCTGCGGCCGGCCGGCGAGCCGACGTACCGGATCGAGCGCTCCCGGCTCGTGCCCAACCTCGTCCACGTCGCCGGCATCCGCTCCACCGGCGTGTCGTCGGCGCCGGCCGTCGCCGAGCTCGTCTGCCGGTTGCTGGGGGACGCCGGCGTCGAGGCCCCGGTGCGCGCGCGAGCCGTCGCCCGGCTGCCGCGCGTCAACCGCCTCGCCGAGCTGCCGTCGGAGCGCATCGACGCGGTCGCCGACCCCGAGGCCCGCTCGGTCGTGTGCGCCTGCGAGCACGTGACGGTGGCCGAGATCCGCGCCGCCTGCGGCGGTCCCGTGCCCGCGACGTCGCTGGCGGGCGTCCGCAAGCGTACGCGGGCGATGGCGGGGCGCTGCCAGGGCGCCTGCTGCCAGGCCGACGTCGGCGCCATCCTCGCCGCCGAGCGCGGTTATGTCCCCTCGCAGGTGCCGTTCGGCGAGCCCGGCAGCGAGTGGGGCGTCGACGGTGGCTGAGCGTCCACGGATCGCGGTCGCCGGCGCGGGCGAGGCCGGGCTGGCGTGCGCGCTGGCGCTGGCGCCGGCCGGGCGCGTCTCCGTGACCGTCTACGAGCGCCTGGATGCGCCGCGGCCGGCGGCCCTGGCGCAGGCGGCGGCCGACGCCGGCGTGCGCCTCGTGGTCGCGACGCAGGCGATCCGCTGGCTCGGCGACGCCGTCGTCGCGGCCGGGGACACGACGGGCACGTTCGCCGCCGACGGCCTCGTGGTCGCCACCGGCCACCGCCCGCTGACGCGCACCGAGTGCGGCATCGCCGGCACCCGCTGCGGCGGCGTCCTCGCCGCGCCGGTGGCACGCCGGCTGCTCACCGAGGGGGTGGTGATCGGCCGCGAGGTGGTGGTCGCCGGCCGGGACTGGTGGGACGACGAGGACGTGCGGCGGCTCGCGGCGACGGGCGCGCGCTCCATTCCCGTCGACGAGGTCGCGGAGATCGAGGGCATGCCGCGCATCTCGGCCGTCACGGCCCGGCGCAACGGCCGGCTCGAGCGCCTCGAGTGCGACGCGCTCGTGCTCGCGCGCGGGCGCGTCCCGCACCGGACCATCGACGGCGCCGTGCTCGACGCGCCGGGCGTGGTGTTCGCGCAGTCGCTCGACGCCGGGCCCTGGGACCCCGAGGCCCGCGGCCGCGCCGCGGCCGCCGAGATGGCGTCGGTACTCGAGCCCCGGCCGCAGCCGCCGCACGTCCCGGTAACGGTGCGGGTGCAACCGCCTCGCTAGAAGTCGACCCGCATCGCGAGCGGGAGGACCGCGGCCGGCGTCGTGGCCGGGGTACGGGTCTCATGCGATCCGGACGATGACGCGCCGGCTCGGCCCCGGTTCCATGACCGGTATCCGGAGCCACTCGCGAGAACGGAGCGACATCATGGCGGACGTTCAGTCGGCGCCGCGTGCGCGGAAGCGCGAGCGGCGGGGATCCAGGCCGAAGGCGGTTCCGCACCCGAGCGTTGCGGAGCGAGCGGCAACCGGCAAGGCGGCTCGAGCGATCGCGCCGCGCTCGGGCCAGGGCGAATGGGAGCCGGCCTCTGATCGACGCGATCCCGTCGAGCTGCTCGAGGAGCAGGCGGCCTCCCGGGTGCCCGAGCTCGTGCCGATCCGCTACGGGCGGATGCTCGTGTCGCCGTTTACGTTCTTCCGCGGCGCCGCTTACCCGATGGCGGCCGATCTCGCCGGCGCGCCCCGGACCGGCCTGGAGGTTCAGCTCTGCGGCGATGCCCATCTGTCGAACCTCGGCGCGTTCGCGGCGCCGGATCGGCGGCTGGTGTTCAGCATCAACGACTTCGACGAGACGCTGCCAGGACCGTTCGAGTGGGACGTGAAGCGGCTCGTCGCGAGCTTCGCCGTGGCCGGCCGGGATCGAGGCTTTGACGTGAAGGAGCGGCGGTCGATCAATCAAGCGGTGACGCGTTCATACCGCGAGGCGATCAAGGGCTTCTCCGCGATGTCCAACCTCGACCTCTGGTACGCCCGCATCGACATCGAGGAGATCGCGGCGCTGGCGGCCCAGCAGGGAACCGGAAAGCAGCTGAAGCGGTTCGACCGCAACGTGGCCAAGGCGCGGTCGAAGGACAGCCTGAGGGCGTTCGAGAAGCTCACGACCGTGGTGGACGGCGAGCCCAGGATCGCGAGCGACCCGCCGCTCATCGTTCCGATCGAGGACTTGGCGTCCGGCGACGCGGCAGGATGAGCTCGAGGAGTTCGTGCACGGTGTCATCAGCTCCTACCGGAGGACCCTGAGCGCCGACCGCCGGCGGCTGCTCGAGCGGTATCGGTACGTCCACGCGGCGCGCAAGGTCGTCGGGGTGGGCAGTGTCGGCGCGCGCGCCTGGATCGTGCTCATGCTCGGCCGCGACGAGACGGATTCCCTGTTCCTGCAGCTCAAGGAGGCGCAGGCATCGGTGCTCGAGCCGTTCCTGGGCAAGAGCGCATTCGCCAAGCACGGCCAACGTGTCGTCGAAGGTCAGCGACTGACGCAGGCCGCCAGCGACATCATGCTCGGCTGGATACAGGTGGCCGGCCTGGACGGCGTGAACCGTGATTTCTATGTGCGCCAGCTCTGGGACGGCAAGGGCTCGGCCCTGGTCGAGCTGATGAACCCACGAGCCATGCACCTCTACGCGCAAGTCTGCGGCCACACGCTCGCAAAGGCCCACGCCCGCTCCGGGGACCCGATCGCGATCGCGAGCTATGTCGGGACGGGTGACAGCTTCGATCGCGCGCTGGCGTCGTTCGCCGAGACCTACGCCGACCAGAACGAGCGCGACTACAACGCCCTGCAAGAGGCCGTCGCGTCCGGCCGCGTCGCGGCCGAGACGGGCCTCTGACCCTGCGCTTTGCCGCGGACGGCGACGTCTTAGAAAGTCAAACGAAACCGGCCGGACAGGCTCAACGGGTCAGCCCACCGCTATGAGGTGGCGAAGCCGGCGGCCGAGGTCGGCCAGCGCCCGGTAACCACCGCTCCACTACCGCGCGGCGGTCGGGTTGGTCACCGAAGCGGGCCTCCCTCAGTCCGCAGGAACTTCCGCGAGGGCCATCGCGAGGCCATCCGACGCCGCTGCTGGACTCGCCTTTCATACCAGCGGGATGAGGAGGACCCGTGTGCGCATGCCTACGCTCGCGTCGGAAATGCGGTCAGGGCAGCCTGAAAGCTCTGGAATGGAAACCCGATAACCCGAGGAGGTACGGGATGCGAGGCGTGGGTCGAGCGACATTCGCCGCGGTACTGCTGTTAATTGCGGGAACGCTCAACATCATCTATGGCATCGGCGCGCTGGACAGCGCGAACATCTTCGCGAACGACACGAGGTACATCTTCACCAACCTCAACACCATGGGCTGGGTCCTGATCGTCCTCGGCCTCCTTCAGTTCACCGGAGGCGTCTCGCTGATGGCCGGCAAGACCTACGGGCGGGTGATCGGCATCGTCGGCGCCAGCCTCGGTGCGATCGCGGCTCTGCTGTCGATCGGCGGCTCCAACCCCTGGTGGTCGCTCGCCATCTTCGCCCTGTGCGTCTACATCATCTCGGGCATCCTCGTGCTCGGAGACGACGAGCGCGCGCCGGCAACCTAGCCCACGACGCGCGGCGGTGCAGTCGGCGGCCTTGCAGTCCGCCATGACCCGCGGCCGCGCCGTCGAGACGAACCATTGACCTGGTCGCGGAGGCGCTGAGGACGTCAGCCATGGCGGGCGAAGATTCTCCCGAGCTGTACCGGCGACGACGCTTGAATCGCGAGCGCGTCGTGCGGACGCTGACGTTCTGGCTGCGTCCGGAGTTCGTGCTGCGCGTCGTCAACCGGTTTCAGAAGGTCGCGGGCTTCGACCGCGCGATCGCCCTGGCCTCCAGCGCGTTCACCGCGACGATCCCGCTGATGATCGTCACGAGCGCGGTGGCCTCGGAGCTCGGGGGGAAGGGCACGGCCGACCGCATCATCGACCGTTACGAACTGACGGGAGGCGGCGCCGAGGCGGTCAGGGACATCTTCTCGCCGCCCGCCGGCACGAGCACAACCCTCGGCATCGTCGGGTTCCTCTTTCTCATGGTCGCGGTCCTGAGCTTCAGCCGGGCCGTGCAGCGGCTGGTCGAGCAAACCTGGGAACTCAGCCCCCTGAGCGTCCGCAACACCTTCAACGGGCTCCTGTGGATCGGCGGGCTCTCGGCATACCTCGCGGTCAGCGGACTCCTCCATACCGCGCTCGGGCGCGGCCGACTCGAGCTCAGCGCGGCGCTGCTCGGCACGCCGCTGACAGCGGCGTTCCTGGTCTGGGGCAGCCGGGTCCTCAGCGCCAAGCGGATCGAGCGCCACGACCTGCTCCCGACCGGCATCCTCGGCGCGGTGCTGCTCGCGCTCTACTCGGTTGGCGCGACGGTGTACGTGCCGCACCTCTTCAGCAGCTACGCCACCCGCTACGGCGTGATCGGCGCGGTCTTCGCGATGATCTCGGCGCTCTTCTGCGTCATGCTCGTCGTCGTCGGCTCGGCGGCGGCCGGCCGCGAGATCGACGATGAGCTCGGCCGCATCCGGCGGGGCGAGCGGCCCGCGGACGACGAGGTCCAACGTCAATGGGACGAGGTCACCGCCGAAGCGCGGTCGCGCTGGCAGACGCTGGGCGAGCGGATCCAGGAACGCCGGCGCAAGCGCCACGAAGGGCAATGACCGAGCTGACGCACAGGCGCGTCTCGATCGCATCCACGGCGCCGTTGGGATCACGGACGCGCAAGTTGCAATTCGGCCGGTTCAGTTTGAGCTCGACTTCACGCTCCCGCTGCTCGACCTCGAGCCGGGTTGTGAACCGAGCCGATGCAGCCGCGGCTCAGATGGGACGAATGAGGCTGCCTAGCGGCGCCGTGAGACGCGTCGTGCGGTGCGGCGGCCGGTGCGTCGTGCGACTCTGCGTGATGCGAACATGTCGTGTCTCCTCGATGAGGTGAGCGGTCTTCGTCAGTTCGTGCCGGCCGCACCGGCGGTCTCTTGGGCGTGCAACCGCTCGGCCTCTTCGGCGGTGACCAGGCCGATCTCGACGAGGTCGAGCGGGCTGATGAAGCCGTCGGAGATGCGGAAGCCGCCGGCGCGCATGACGGCGTCGCGCAGCGGCACCGCCCACTGGTGCTCGATCAAGACGAGCGCCGCCGCCGAGTCGTTCGGGATCTCCTCGAGCACGTCCCAGGCGTCCTCGTCGGAGAACACCTGGACGCCCCCGGCGGCCGCCTCGGCACCCGCCTCGGCGCCGGCCTCGAAGCCTTCCTCGCCCTCGATGCCAAGCCCGACCAGCGCGCCGACCTTGCTGCCCAGCTCGATCGCCTGCGTCCTCTGACAGGTTGCTGAGGTGCTCGACCTCGAACTCGCCGGCCGCGTCCTTATAGACGGCCAGCGCGTCGATCACGCGTACCGTGTCGCTCTCGCGCAGCCGCTCGAGCTCGGCGATGATCTCGCCGTGGAACTCGGGCTGCTCGAAGCCCAGCACGATCAGCTGAACGGGTCCAATCGCCATTGCGCTCTCTCCTTCAAGTCCGCTTGACGGATCCGCCGGCGCCCAAGCGCCGCTGCCACAAGCCTCGATCGCCCGACGACGGCACGCATCGTCCCGTCCGGGTGATTATCGGTGCCCGACGAGGAGCAGTGCACGCCGCCCGTCTACCGCGGGGTCGGGGCAGGCCCCCTGGGCACGGCGACCGGCAAGCCTGGGTCGTCGCTGCGCCCTCGCAGCTCGTTGCTGAAAGCGTCCCGGTGACACCAGGACGCCCGCGACGACGGGCAGCGCCTTGGTCTCGGGATCGCGCCAGACGGCGACGATCGCGAGCGCAAGTCCCTTGGCCGCGAGGAGGAGCGGAATCATCGCCGGCCCTAGGCGGCGCCCTCTCGGGCCGCGGCATCGATCTCGCGCTTGAGCTCGTCGGCGTCGGCATCGACCTGCTTCTCGATCAGCTTGTTGGAACGCTTCAGCGCCTTCTCGAGCTGCTCCTCGATCTTCGACTCGCCGAGCACGATCACGGCGGCGGTTCCCGCCTCGAGCTCGTCGCCGAGCTCCTTGAGGTCGCCGCGCGAGATGCCGCGCGAGAGGTGCCCGGCCAGTCCGCCGGCACCGGCGCCGACGATCGCGCTGCCGATCAGCGCCGGCGGGAAGATGAGCCCGACCAGCGCTCCGACCCCGGCCCCGGTCCACGCGCCGTGCTGGGTCGGCTTCTCGGTCTTGGTCACCCGGACCTTGCCGTCGGTCTCCTTGCGGATCACCGCGGAGTCGAACGTTCCGATCGCCCCAGCGGCGTGGAGGTCGAACACGGCCTCGTAGTCAGCCTCGGCGTCAGCGATCTCGTCGTAGACGGCGGCGTAGAGAAATACGGGTCTGTCGGACATGCGGTCTCCTATCGGTGACGTGGACCTCAGGGGTCACGGTGTCCGACCACGAGTGCTCAGGCATCATCCATGCTGGGTGATTTCGAGCCGCGTCGCGCGTGGGTACCGGAATTCAGGCCATCGGGGTGATACGTCAGTGGCCCTGGCGTCCCGCGGCGATGGCGAGCACCTCGCGCACGGTGCCGAGCATGCTGTCCGGCATCGTCGCCGAGGGTGAGGCGCCGGGATGCGCGCGGGCGATCCGCACCTGCAGCACGCCCGGGCGGATCGAGAACCGGAGCGGGGCCTGAAGCACCAGCGCCTCGCCGTCGATGCCGGCCGCGATCGGGCCCTCGGAGCGAACCTCGAACTCCGGCGCCGTCCACTCGCGCCACGGCCGCTGGAGACGCCGCTGGCCCTCACCGCGCCCCCTGGGTTCGCCGGCCACCGTGATCCCGAGCAGGCCGTCGTCGATGTGCGGACGGGTGCCCGAGCCGACCGCGTTGCCGAGCCGGTAGCGGTTGTTGGAGACGAGGATCGCGGCACCGGCGGAATGCTCGTTGCCGCCGGGCCCGGTCCAGTGCAGATCGAGCCCCGCGCCCTCGGGTCCGAGGGCCTCGGGCAGCGTGTCGATGATCGTCCTGAGCTTGGCCTCGCGATAGCCGTCACGCTGGACGGCCTCCGCGTACAGGCCGAGCGAGACGTTGTTGACGAACACGCGGCCATTGACCTCGGCGAGGTCGACGCGCTTCTCGCCGCCGTCGACGAACGCGTCGAGCGCCCCGACGACATCGTCGCGATTGACCCCGAGGTCGAGCGCGAAGTGGTTGCGGGTCCCGGCCGGGATGCAGGCGTAGGGCAACTCGCGCTCGGCGGCGATCGCCGCGACGATCGCCTGCGAGCCGTCGCCGCCGGCCATCGCCAGCGCATCGGCGCCGCGGGCGATCGCGTCGCGAACGAGCTGCTCGAGGTCCCACGGCGGGCCGAGCTCGATCGGCTCGATGCCGCGCGTGCGCGCCTCGTCGGCGATCTTGAACCGCTCCGCCTTGCCTCCGCCGGACTTCGGGTTGTAGAAGAGCACCGGGTGGGCCGGGTCGGCGGCGCCGGGGAGCGGCAGGTGGACCGAGAAGACCGCCTTGGTCGCGGCCAGGGTCGCGAGCGCCGCGGCCCCGATCAGGACCAGCTCGAGCACCCCGGAGTCGACGATCACGAGCACGACGGCCGCCAGCGCGAGCACCGCCGCCGCGACGAGCCCCACGACGCGCCGGAAATCCGCGCGCAGCAGCCCATACCACGCGGCGCTGGCGGCGGCGATCAACAACACCGCCAGGATCAGGCCGCGCGGGAAGTTGGCGACCGCCGAGTACACCGCAGCCACGACCGTCAGCGCTGCGAGCACGAGCGCCAACGCCGCCAGGAGCCGGGGCTTCATTCGCTGTCCTCCGTTCTCACGCGCGAGGTCATCCGGGAGCCGTGACTTGCGTCAGCCTTGCTGCGCGTCCTCAAGCTCGATCGCGAGCGCCTCGACGATGTTGCCGATCGCGGACGCGACCCGCGGCGTGCCGATGATCGGCGCGATCCCCGCGAGGACCCCGCGGACCGCCTCGGCGTCCAGCCCGACGTCGACCGCCGCCTCGAGGTTCAGCTCGTACGAGATCGGCGGCGCGTCGACCGCGGCGAGCGCGGCGAGGCGCACCAGCATCAGCGATTGCGGATCCAGGCTCGACGTGGCGAGCGATTCCGCGGTCATGCCGGCGAGCAGGTCGAGAACCGGAGTCTCGCCTGTTGGATCGGCCATGGTGCGCCCTTTCGTCGGACGTTGGTTGGTTACTGGCGGAGACGCCGCGGGAGGCGGTCGTCTGGCGGGCTGACGACGACATCGCGAATTGCCCGGAGCGTATTCCTCGCCCTCGCTCTCCTCGTCATCCCGACTGGGTGAAATGGCGCCGAGGATGACGGCGACGATGGGGGGTAGGCAGGTGACGGTAGGCGGTCGTGGCCCCTTCGTCCTGGATCAGCCGGTGCCGCCTTGCCTGCGTCTTGCAGAAGGCCGAGCGCCGAGCGGCGGGTTCTCGTGGCCGATCTTCACGAGGTCGTGCCGCGCGCGGACTCACGCCGGTGTCGACGCCGTCCCTCGCCCGGGCCTTGCAGGGTCTGGCGTTGCAGCAGCTCGCAGGGGCGGAACTCTCATCCGACCTTCGCGCAGCGCCATCACACGTTTCATCCCATCGGTATGACGCGGTCGACACGGCCGCACGGAAGAGTTGGATCGAGGTGCCGGCCGTCGGCAAAGATGGCGTGTCATCGAGCAGCAAGGGAGAACCATGGCGTTCGGACCGTTGACAGCGTTTCTGCTCGGTTTCGAGCACCACGATTGCCGCTCTCGATGAGTTCGGGGGAGCTGATCCTGTGGCTGGTCGTCGCGGCCGCACTGACCTTTGACTTCACCAACGGGTTTCACGACACCGCCAACGCGATGGCCACGACGATCGCGACCGGGGCGCTCCCACCGAGAGTGGCGGTCGCGGTCGCGGCGATCCTGAACTTCGTCGGGGCGTTCATCTCGCTGAAGGTCGCCGCCACGGTCGCGGGCGGGATCGTCGACGCCGGAGCGATCACGCCCACCGTGGTCTTCGGCGGGCTCATCGGTGCGATCTCCTGGAACCTGGCGACGTGGTGGTTCGGGCTGCCGTCGTCGTCGTCGCATGCGTTGATCGGCGGCGTCGTCGGCGCGACGATCGCCGCGGCCGGCACGGGGGCCGTCGAGTTCGAGGGGATCCTCTCCAACGTGATCATCCCGGCGGTTGCGGCGCCGATCGTCGCCGGCCTGGCCGCCGCGATCGGCGTCTACCTCGTCTACCGGATGATCCGCCGCTTCGCGCCGGACCGGTCCGAGCGCGGGTTTCGCTGGGGCCAGGTCGCGTCGTCGTCGATGGTCGCGCTCGCGCACGGCACGAACGACGCGCAGAAGACGATGGGCGTGATCTCGCTGGCGCTGATCGCCAACGGCTCGATCTCCGGCGGCGCCGGACTTCGATGTGCCCGAGTGGGTCGTCGTCTCCTGCGCCGCCGCCATCGCCTTGGGTACCTACACCGGCGGCTGGCGGATCATCAAGACGCTCGGCACCAAGGTCGTCGAGGTCCGCCCGCCGCAGGGGTTCGGGTCTGAGACGGTCGCGGCGTCGGTGATCCTTGCCTCCTCGCACGTCGGCTTCCCGCTCTCGACCACGCAGGTCGTCTCGGGCGCCGTCGCCGGCTCCGGCGTCGGGCGCCCAGGCGCCGTCGTCGACTGGCTCGTGGCACGCAAGATCGTCGCCGGGTGGCTGCTCACGTTGCCGTCGGCGGCCGCCGTGTCAGCGGTCGTCTACGCGATCATCGAGCTGCTCGGCGGCGGCGTCGGCGGCGTGATCGTCGTCAGCGTGGCGATGGTGATGGCGTCCTTCCTGCTGTGGCGCGCCAACCGCGCCCATCCGGTCGAGCCGGACGAGGCGGTCTCCCAGCATCCGGCCTTCGGCACGGTGACGGTGCCGGCATGATCCTCGCCACCGTCGTCGACTGGGGCAAGCTGCTGGAGGCCGCGTACGTGTCGGCGGTGTTCGGCATCGGCGTGGTCCTGATCGGCGGACTCGCCGTGGTCGCGTCGCTGCGTTCCCAGGACCGGCGCCGTGCACATCGAGGCGGCGTCATTGCCCTCGACGTCGTCACCGGCGCCTGCGTGCTGGCCATCGCCGGCGCCATCGCGCTCGGCATCTACATCATGGCCAACAAGTGAGCGACCCCGATCATCAGACCGACGCCGGTCGCCCGCGTCCGGTCCCCACTGTGCTCGACGTGCTGCGGAAGCGCATCGACCACGACGCGTTCGACGCGGCGATCTTCTCGCTAGAGGCGGTGGCCGCCGACCTGGGCTCTGGCGACGTGCGGCCGTTGCCGGGCTCGATCGCGTGGATCGACCGCCTGCGTAGCGAAAGCAAGCGGATCGGCGTGCTGGCCTCGGGCGAGCGCGTCGCATCCGCGCTCGAGTTGGCCGGGATCGCCGATCGCTTCGACGTCGTCGTCACCGGCCCGCACGTCGAGCAGCTCGTCGCGGGCGCGTTGGACCAGCTCAACGTCGAGTCTGATCGGGCCGTCGTCGTCGGCGTCGAGCCGAGCGACCTGGAGGCGGCGCGCGCGGCGGGCGCGGTGCTGGCGATCGGCGTCGCGGGAGGGAACTACCCGGCCGAGCAGCTCCGCCGCGCCGGCGCCGACGCGGTCGTTGCCGACCTTCAGGAGCTGCTGGGCCCAACCTGAGCCGACGACGCCCTGTCCACCGCGCGCCTACGCCGCCACCGCGGCAAGACACGTGAAACCAGTGCCTCCGACGTCAAGCGGCCGGCCTGTCGTTGGGGTTTCCGTGCGCGGACCTATGGGCATCTGAACAGAGATCGCCGGCGCGATCGCAGAACGCAGTCGGGCCGTGACCCATGGCTCGCGTCGACGACCGCTCGTTCCTTTTCATGAGACCTTGGATGAACAACCCCGCGCCTGCATGGTGACCGCCATTGCGATCGAGCTCTCTGGCGCGATCCATCGCCCAGCGTGCGGCGAGCCACCGGCCTTGACCGACGAGCGAGTGCTCGTCGGCGGCTCGTCGAGTCGCTGAGGACCGCTCGATGCCCACGGTCGATGTAGCGGACGCGTTCCTGCGAATTGGTGCTGCCAGCGGCTGCGGCGCGCTGATCGGGCTCGAGCGCGAATCGCGCAACCAGCTCGCGGGGATGCGAACGCACGCGCTCGTCGCCGCAGGTGCCGCGGTCTTCACGCTGGCGGGCGCTCATGGATTCCCGGACCTCGCGCGCGGTCCGAACGTGGACCCGATGCGCGTCGCCGCGCAGATTGCGTCGGGAATCGGGTTCATCGGCGCCGGTGCGATCATCCGCGACCGCGGCTCGGTGCGCGGGGTCACGACCGCCGCCGCGCTCTGGACCAGCGCCGCCCTCGGCCTCGCCGCCGGGGCCGGCCTGTGGTGGGTGGCCGCGGCCGGCGCGATGGTCACCCTGCTTGTGCTGATTGCACTGCGGCCGCTGAGCACGCGGCTGCTCACCCCATTCGCCACCCCGCTGCGCACGATCGACGTCGACTACCAGAAGGGGCACGGCACGATGGGCCCCCTGTTCGATGCGATCCGAGAGGCCGGCGCGGAGCTCGACGACCTCAACATCCGCGACTCGAACGGGGGATCCACGCGCTCGGTCGCGGTCGACGTGCGCGTGCGCGACCCCGACGATCTAGAGAACGTGACGAGCGCAGTGGCAGCGCTTCCCGAGGTGGATCGCTGCGCCGTGCGCAGGACCCCGGACTACCGCAACGCAGCCACCTCCGGCCAGCGGTAGATCCCTGGGCGGCTGTCGACGAATGTCGCGTCCCAGGCGTACGCTCGGTCGCACGGGCTGGGGCGGGGCTAGATGCCGCGTTCGACGTCGATGCGCCCCGCGTCGGCGGCGTCGGTGAAGGCGGCGTAGTCGGCGTCGTTCTGGTCGGCGTAAGCGACTGCGAAGCGTTCCAGCGCGCGGTCGAAGGTGTCGTCGTCGCCGAGGTAGCCGGTGATCTTCGCTGCGTCGCCGGTGCGTGCGTGCGCGCGGGCCAGCGTCGCGCCGCAGAGCTCGCCGTAGGTCGCCAGGAACTCGGGAATCATCCCCTCGACCTCGGCCGAGCCCTTCTTGTCACGCAGCTGGCGGACATAGAACTCGCGATGGCCCGCGCCGGCCCCGGTGAACCAGCCCAGGAACGCGTCGCTTGCGGCTTGCGTGAGCCGCTGGCCGCGCACCACCCGCTCGCCCTGGTGCTTGTACTCGCTGTCGCCGGCATAGGGGGCGAGCACCGACGTGGTCGCCTCCTTGATCTGCAGGAACAGCGGATCGTCCTCGCGATCGCCCATCAACAGGACCATCAGCGCCTCGGTCCCGACCGAGCCGACGCCGACGACCTTGCGCGCGAAATCCGCGTAGTGGTAGTGGTCGAGCACGACGCGCCGATCGGGCGCGAGCGAACGCGCATAGTCGGCGAGCCCCTTGTCGACGATCGTCTGGAAATCGTCGGAGATCGTCTCGGGCGGGCGCACGATCACGGGTGGCTGCTGCTTGATCCGGTAGCCGCCGTCGACCCGCTCCGCGAACTTCGCCAGCGAGCCCAGGCTCGTCCGCGTCTGCGCCTTCTTGAGCGTCTTCTTGGCGGACTTGACCGCGGCCTTGTCGGAGACCGCAGAGAGCTTCCCCGAGCACCTCGTCGGCGTCGAACCGCGTGTACCAGACGTCGAGGAAGCGCATCGTCGCCGCTTCGGCCATCGTCGTCCGGTAGGCCGCGGCGGTGGCGCGCGCCGCCGCCCGCTGCTCCTTGCGGCGATGGCCGTTGGCACGCGCGGCGACGACGAAACTCGCCGCCAGGCGCTTGACGTCCCACTCAAACGGCGCCGGCAGCGTCTCATCGAAGTCGTTGAGATCGAACACGACCTGGCGATCGGGCGCCGCGAAGACGCCGAAGTTCGACAGGTGCGCGTCGCCGCAACCCTGCACACGCAGCCCCGTCGTCGGGGTGGCCGACAGGTCCCACGCCATGATCGCCGCGCTCCCGCGGTAAAACGTGAACGGCGAGACGATCATCCGCCCGTGCCGGATCGGCACCAGCTCCGGCACACGCGTCGCGTCCTGTGCCTCAAGAACGCCGACCGGGTCCGGACGCTCATCGGGCGTCACCCACTCGCCGTGCGCCTCCAGCGGGACCGACTCACGCTCGGCGCGCCCCTCGGCCAGGCGCTCCTCGGTCGCCTTCGGGACGTCCAGCACGCCGCGACCGTTTTCCCCGTCGGTCTTGGACTTCCCGTGCTTCTTGGACTTTCCCGTGTGGTGCGCCATCCGCGCGAAGCTATCCGCCGCCCGAACCGTGTACGTCATCCCATCCGGGGGATCGCCGCGGTGGCCCCGGGTCGGAGCGTGACCGGGCTTTGCTGGTGCAAGCGTCAGAGAGGACGCGACTCGATGTGGATGGCCGTGGAAGCGGTCGCGACTGACGCATACGAGGGCTGCTCGACGCGCTGCCCGCGTAGCTGTACGCCCGGAAACGTGCTCTGAGTCGGCCGCTGCGATGTCGACGACGCCGCAGCCCGACCGCGAACACCTCGGCTCAGAGCACGCTCGCGCTCCTGCTCGACTGTTCGGCTTGCTCGTCGGCGCCGAGCGTCGCCACGACGGTCAACTACGTACGCCGACACCGATCGCGGTCGTCGTCCGGCAGGCGTTCGGGGCGTAGGGCGCTGTTCGTGGCGGCGTTCGGTCCGGCGGATACGCAGTGCGCCGTGACGCTCGTCGTTGCCTGCTACCGGCTGTTGCTTCTGGTTGCCGCTGGCGCTGATCGGCAGCTCGGGCATCGTGCTGATCTTCGTCACCGATCCCTGGCGTGCTCCACAGCCTGGTCGCTGGCCGGCCTCGCTGATCTTCGGTCTCCACACGGTTCGGTGGACTTCAACCGGCTGCGGCGGGCCGGCACCGAGGAGCGCGATGCCGCTGGCCGCCGGCATCTTCCTCGACGCGCTGAACGTCTTCGCTGCTCTTCCTCCGACTGTTCGGCGCGGTCGAACTGACCGTGAACCGCATGCGCTCGCGCAGAGTGAATCGCAGGCGATAGCGCAGGCCAGGCGTTCGCCGAGTTCGCTGGGGGGAAGCCGCTCGTGACCCGCGGCACTCGGGCGCCCAGCTATGCCAGCACGTGGCTCGCGCGCTCGTCGCGGCGCTCCTGCGCGATGGCGATCTGCCGGCGGGCCCATCCGTACGGGGGATCGCCCGGAAGCGAGTGGTCGCCGGAGATCTGTAGATGGTCCTCGAGGTCTGCGACCTTGACGGCTCGAGCCAGGCGCCCGGTCCGGCCCTCGGCGTGCGCGATGCGCAGCACGTAGAGCTCATAGGACTCGCCCGGAGTGCGCGTGAGGAGCTCGAGCGCGGCGGCCTCGTGATCCGTCAGCCCGTCGGCGCGAAGCGTCGCGTACGACACGTCCGTCCACTCCAGCAGGTCATGCAGGTACGCGATCGCGCGCTCGTCGGGAGCGACGCGCGCGGCGACCCGGTCGACGTGCTCGATCAGCAGCGCGCCGCGGCGGTCGCGCTGGTCGTGATGTCTCGAGTGAGCGATGGAGCGGGCTCTGGCGGCGTTCATGCTCAGCGCCTCCTGCATGCTGGATGCCTCCACACCGTCCGGCGGGAGCACGCCCACCCGGGTTCGGACGCGGCTATTGCGGGTCCTCGTTCGGCGGCGAGCGCCATGACCGCGATGCCGAGCGCCTCGGTGATGTTGGCGGCGGCGTCCACGGTCCGCGGCGTGCCGATGATCGGCGCGACAGCGACAAGGATGCCCTGGACCTGCTCGATCGTGACACCCGCGTCGATCGCGGGTCCGATGTGCATGAGGTAAGAGCCCGGAGGGGCATCGACGGCCGCCAGAGCCGCGATGCGCGCCGTCAGCAGGGAGTTCATGTCGAGGTTGCAGCGCGCCAAGGACTCCGCGGTCATCGCGGCAAGCGTGTCAAGGACAGGCGCCTCTGAGGGTGCGGCAGCCATGATGTTCCCCTTTTACGGGACTGGATGGAACACGACCATCACAGGCACGTATCGTCGGCGCATCACCCGAACAGGATGAACGGCGGCCACCTTCCGCGCCGCTGCTAGCGCAAGCCAAGGCCGTCACGCGTCATAAGTTGACATAACGTCCATTAGCGAGCATTGAAGACGCGCGCGCTCAGTTCAGCCGCCAGACGGCCTCCACCTCGTCGACCGGGACCTCGTGGACGCGAGCGCCCGCATGGACGCGGATCGCGCCGGCCACCGTGATGGTGTCGAGGACGCCCTCGGTAAAGCCTCCGGGCGTGAGGACGCGGAGCGACTGGCCCGGCGACAGGACGCGGCCGGTCCTTGTGCAGATCAACATGATGGCTCCAAGTCGGTCGGGGTCGTGATCGTGTGTCCCGCGAGACGCCGTGGGTGCGCCGCGGATTCCGTCCTTGACGGCGAGGTGCGAAGGGCGATGGTGAGGCCCGGCGGCCGTGCTCGCACCGGGTGGGCACCCCGGACTTGGCGCGCGCTGCGGGATGCCTCGGTGCGGCAGGCCGTACCGCGGTGGCGGGCGCTGGCCACAAGGGCGGTCGGGTCGTCGAGCGGGAACCATCCTGCCCTGAGGTCGCATGAGCGACCCCTGGCCAGGATGCTTCCGCTCGTCGGGCCGTCAGCGGCGCGAGCGGAAGAACGTCCGCAGGTCGCCGGTGAGCAGGTCCGGGACCTCCATGGCCGGGAAGTGGCCGCCGCGGTCGTACTCGGACCAGTGCTCGATCGCGCCAGCCGGGTCGAGCAGGCTGCGGATCGTGGTGTCGGCGGCGAAGACGGCCACGCCCCGCGGCGGGCCGGCGTCCTCGCCCGCGTGCCCGCGCGTCCTCGCCGTCGCCGCGGGCGGCCATCGCGCGCCACGCCTGCATGCCCTCGTAGGTCGCGTGCGCCGAGGACGCGCCGGCGCCGGTGAACCACGCGATGCTCACGCCCGTCAGCAGGTCGTCGCGGCCGACGGCGTCCTCCGGCAGCTCGGCCGCCGGGTCCGTCCACTCGCGGAACTTCTCGACGATCCACGCCAGCAGCCCGACGGGCGAGTCGGCGAGCGAGTAGGCGAGCGTCTGCGGGCGGGTCGCCTGCATGTGCAGGTAGCCGAGGCCGTCCTCCCGGAAGGCGTTGAAGCGCTCGGCGCGGTCGCGGTCCGCGTCCGAGAGGCCCTCGAGCTCCACGGGCGGGCCGAACGGCATCGCGGCGGTCGTCCCGGTCACGTGGGTGGCGACCACCCGCCCGGGCGCGACCATCGGCAGCAGCGCGGCGACGCCGGAGCCGACGTCGGTGCCCTGCACCGCGAAGCGCTCGTAGCCCAGCCGGCTCATCAGCTCCGCCCACGCCTGCGCGACGCGGAACAGGTTGCCCCAGCCGGCCTCCCCGACCGGCGTCGAGAAGCCGTAGCCCGGCAGCGACGGGGCGATGACGTGGAAGGCGTCCGCGGGATCGCCGCCGTGGGCGCGCGGGTCGGTCAGCGGTCCGAGCACGCGGACGAACTCGAACGGCGAGCTCGGCCAGCCGTGGGTCATGATCAGCGGCAGGGCGTCGTCCTCGGGCGAGCGGACGTGCAGGAAGTGGATCGGCTGGCCGTCGATCTCGGTGGTGAACTGGGGCACCGCGTTCAGCCGCGCCTCCTGGGCGCGCCAGTCGAAGTCGCGGGCCCAGTAGCCGGCCAGGTCGCGCAGGTAGCCGAGCGGTACGCCGCGGCGCCATCCGATCCCCGGCGGCTCCTCCGAAGGCCAGCGCGTTCGGGCCAGGCGGTCGCGGAGGTCCTCGACCTCGGCCGGCGGGACGTCGACGCGGAACGGGCGGACGGCGGCGGTGGTGGTCATGCCTGCACGGTACGGCGCAATGCGGAACACTTCGTTCCGCGATGCGCGAGACCTCGGGACGCCTCCTCCGCCTCCTCGCCCTGCTGCAGACGCGCACGGACTGGACCGGCCCGCAGCTCGCCGAGCGCCTCCGGGTCACGACGCGGACGGTCCGCAAGGACGTCGAGCGGCTGCGCGCGCTCGGCTATCCCGTGCACGCGGAGCCCGGCGTCGCGGGCGGCTACCGGCTCGGGGCCGGCACCTCCCTGCCGCCGCTGCTGCTCGAGGACGACGAGGCCGTCGCCGTCGCGGTCGGCATGCGGATGGCCGCGAGCGGTGCCCTCGCGGGCGCCGAGGAGGCCTCGGTGCGGGCGCTGGCGAAGCTCGAGCAGGTGCTTCCCTCGCGCCTGCGCCACCGCGTCGCCGCGCTCCACGGCGCCACGCTCTCCCTCCCCGGCGCCGGGGCGGCGGCGGACCCCGAGGTCCTGACCGCGATCGCGGCCACGGTCCGCGCCCGCGAGCGGCTGCGCTTCGACTACGAGACCCACGGGGGCGCGACGGGCCTGCGGACCGTCGAGCCCCAGCGCCTCGTCCACACGCGGGGACGCTGGTACCTCGTCGCGTTCGACCCCGGCCGTGACGACTGGCGCACGTTCCGGGTCGACCGCATCCGGCCGCGCGCCCACCACGGCCCGCGCTTCCGGCGGCGCCCGGACCCCGAGCCCGACCTCGCCGCCTACCTCGAGCGCACGCTCGGGCAGGCGATGTGGGACTACCGCGCCCGCGTCAAGGTGCACGCCCCGGCCGAGCGCGTCGCGGCCCGGGTCCCGCCCGCCGTCGTGGTCGAGGCGATCGACGAGCGGAGCTGCTTCGCCAACGTCGGCTCGGACACCCCGCGCATGCTCGCGTTCTGGCTGGCGATGATCGACGAGGACTTCGAGGCCGGCCCCTACCCCGAGCTCGCGCGCGAGCTGCGGGAGCTGGCGGCGCGGTACCTCCGCGCCGCCGACGCCTGAGCCTCACGGCGGCCGGCGCAACGTTATGTAGAGCACCTGGAGGACCGCGATGCGCGCCGGACCTCACACACCGGCGCCGCCGCGCGTTGCAACGGGCATGACGACCGTGACCACCGTCCCCGTCCGCGACCGCGTCGACGCGCTGCCCTGGGACGACCTGCGCGACCAGCTCGACAGCCGCGGCTTCGCCCTCACCGACCCGGTGCTCGACCCCGCCGAGTGCGCGGCCCTGTCCGGCCTCTTCGACGACGGCCGCTTCCGGTCGACGATCGACATGGCCCGCCACCGCTTCGGCGACGGGCGCTACCGCTACTTCGACCACCCGCTGCCGGACACCGTCGTGGCGCTGCGCGAGGCGTTCTACCGCCACCTCGCGCCGGTCGCCAACGCCTGGGCGGAGCGCCTGCGCGGCGACGAGCCGACGTTCCCGGCCGAGCACGAGCAGCTGCTGGCGCGTTGCCGCGCGGCGGGCCAGGAGCGCCCGACGCCGCTGATCCTGCGCTACGGCGAGGGCGACTGGAACGCCCTGCACCAGGACCTCTACGGCGACGTCTACTTCCCGTTCCAGGCCCTCACGGTCCTCTCCGAGCCCGGCGCCGACTTCGAGGGCGGCGAGTTCGTGCTGCTCGAGCAGCGCCCCCGCGCCCAGAGCCGCGCCCACGTCCTCACGCCGCCGCAGGGCGCGTTCGTGCTCTTCCCGACCCACCATCGGCCGAACGCGGGCCGCAGCGGCTACCACCGGGTCGGCCTGCGCCATGGGGTGAGCACGGTGACGCGCGGCTCGCGGACCGCGCTCGGCGTGATCTTCCACGACGCCCGCTGACCGGGCTACGCGGCGACGGCGACCGGCGCCACGCCGAGCCGCGCCTCCGGGCGCAGCTCGGCCGGGAGGGCCTCGCCGAGCGCCGTGGCGGCGAGCGCCCGGCCGAGCGCGGGCGCGTGCTTGAAGAGGTTGTTCCCCGCGGCGCAGAGCACGCCGCCGGCCTCCCAGACCGCGAAGGCGTCGTCGGCCCACGGCAGGTCGGTGACCCAGCAGTGGCGGTGGCCGACGGGCTCGGGGTCGAGCCCCGGCATCGCCCGCGCCACGTAGGCCCGCGCGCGCTCGCCGAGCTGCGCGAGGCTCTGCGGGTCGAGCAGCGCGCCGTCCGGGTGCACGGCCACGTTCTCGGCGACCCCGACGGCATAGCGGCGGTTGCCGGCCACCGGCGCGGCGTAGGCCGCGGGCTCGCCGAAGCGCCCGCTGCCGTCCTGCAGGCACGCCAGCCGCGCCGGGGGCGCGCCGCGGACCGCGAACGTGAGGCGGAGGTGCGCGGTCAGCCGCAAGGGGATCGCGATCCCGAGGGTGCGGGCGAGCGCCGCCGTCCCGCGCCCGGCGCACACCACGACGCGCTCGTGCTCGGTGCGCTCGCCGCCCGCGCGGACCTCGACGGTCCCCCGCCCCGTCGGCCGCACCGCGATCACCTCGTCGGCGACGATCGCGTCTCCCAGCGCCCCCGCCAGCGCGGCCACGCTGTCGCGCGCGCGGATCGCGCCGGCGGCCTCGTCGAGCATCGCCGGCCCGTCGTAGCCGGCGAACAGGGGCAGCCGCTCGGCGACCTCCTGCGGGCCGATCCGGCGCACCGGGACGCCGCCGGCGCGCTCGAGCACCGGCAGCCGGCGATCGACCGCCGGCCCGAGCACCACGGCGCCGTCGCCCGAGACCATCTCGACCCCCAGCCGCTCGCCCCACTCGGCGTACAGCGCGCGGCTGTCGCGGGCCATGGCGACGAGGCGCGGGTCGTCGTGGGCGTGGCGGAACACGCGCGTCTCGCCGCCGGACTGCCCGTTGCCGGGGACGCCGCTCTCGTACACGCGCACGGCCGCGCGGCGCTCGGCGAGCGCGTAGGCGGTGCACAGGCCGACGATGCCGGCCCCCACCACCGCGATCTGCGGTCCCTGGGCCACGCTTGCACTATCCCAGCCGGAGGCGCGGTGGGCTGTAGTGGCCGCGAGGGTGGTCCGGCGTCGTCGCCGCGGGGCGGTCGGGCATCATGGCGCCGTGACCGGACCGCCGTCCTCGGCGCTCAGCCGCCGGGCGCTGCGCGCCGCCGTCGAGGTCGCCGACGCCGCGGGCCTGCGCTGCGAACGGCCGGTCGTGCTGCGCGACCACACCAACCTGCTCGCGCACCTGTCGCCCGCGCCGGTGGTCGCGCGCGTCGCCACCGCGACCGCCGAGATGCGCCGCGGCGACGCCTGGCTGGCGCGGGAGGTGGCGGTCGCGTCCTACCTGGCGGACGCGGGGGCGCCCGTCGTCGCGCCCAGCCGCGAGCTCCCGCCCGGACCGCACCACCACGACGGTCTGGTGCTGACGTTCTGGGAGCTCGCCGAGGCGGTCGACGCGCCGCTGGACGCGCGTCGCGCGGGCCGCGCGCTGCGGACGTGCCACGAGGCGCTGGCCGGCTTCCCCGGCGAGCTGCCGCCGCTCGCCGTGCTGGACGAGGCGGAGGACGTCGTGGCCCGGCTGGCCGCCGAGGGCGTGCTGGACGCCGGCGACGCCGCGCTCCTCGAGGGCGTGGGCCGGGAGGTCCGGGCACGGGTGGCTGCGCTCGCGCTCCCGTGGCAGGCGGTCCACGGGGACGCGCACCTGCGCAACGTGATCACCACCTCGCGCGGCCCGCTGTGGAACGACTGGGAGGACACGTTCCTCGGGCCGGTGGCCTGGGACCTCGGCTGCCTGCACGCGTCCGCGCGCGCCTTCGGGCACGACCCCGTGGCGGTGGCCGCCGCGCAGGAGGGCTACGGCCCGGGCGTCGACGACGCGACGCTCGACGCGTGCGTCGAGGCGCGGCGGTTCCAGGGGACGGTCTGGAGCCTCCTCATCGCGCGCCGGCACGAAGCGGCGCGCGAGCGCGCCGCAGGATTCCTGGCCTGGTACCGCCGATGACGCCCGCGAGGCCCGCCGCGCCGACCGCGATCAGCGCCGGCATGAGCGGCATGTTGTGCCGCGGCTCGGCCACCAACAGCATGTTGTCGAGCGTCGAGACCGCGATGATCGCCGCGAGCACGGCGGCGACCGGCTCGCGGCGGGCGACCGCGAGCACGAGGCCGGCGAGCCCGAGCGCGAGCACCGCGAGGTGCACCGCGACGAATCCGGGCGCGCGGGTCTGGAACGCGGTCGACCACATGCGCTCAACCTTGCGCAGGCTCATGGCCGCGTAGCCGAGCGGATCCCCGAGCGCGTAACGGCGCACGTTGCGCAGCGCCTCGGTCATGAGCGCGCTGTCCCGCGGCTCGTCCGGGTGGCGCTCGGCGACCGCGTCCAGCACCCGCCCGGCCGGGATCTCGAACGCCGGGACGCCGCGGAGGTCGGCGAAGCGCGCGCGGGCCTCGGCGGCCAGCCCCGCCTTGAAGCCGTACACGGTGCCGTCGCCCGGCAGGTAGGTCCCCATCACCAGGGTCCCCGGCCCGCCGCCGCTGACCGGCACGAGCTGCCCGCGGTTGACCGACGCGAACACGCACCACGGCACGATCACCACGAGCGCGCCCGCGACGAGCGCGGCGCCCCGCCGGCGCCCGTCGCCGCCGCGCACCACCAGCCACAGCGCCGGGCCCGCGCACAGCACGGGGACCAGCAGGTCCGCCCGCGTGAGCACGGCCAGCCCGAGCAGCGCGCCGGCGCCGGCCGCCCAGCGCACGGCGTGCGCGCCGCGGCCGGCGGCGAGCGCCAGCACGCCGAGCAGCACGAGCAGCGCGGCCAGCGGCTCGGAGAGCTGGTAGCGGACGACCCCGATCAGCGGCGGGTAGGCGGCGATCACCGCCGCGGCCGCCAGGCCCGCCCACGGCCCCGCGAGCAGCGCGGCGACCGCGAACCCGGCGGCGATCATCAGCGTGCCGAAGATCGCCTGCGCGGTGCGAGCGGCCGGCACCTCGAGCGGCTGGCGCGCCGGGGGTGACGGCAGCGCGAGGTCGGCCGCGGCGAAGGCGACCGGCGCGCCGGGCGCCCAGCGCGTCCGCTCCCCGAGGCGCGGATCGCCGTAGTCGCCCCGCTCGACGAGCCCGATGGCGAGCCGGCCGTACTCCTCCTCGTCGGGCACGAGTCGGTGCCCGGGCGAGCCGCTCTGCGCGAACCGCAACGCCCCGCCGCCGGCGACGAGGGCGAGGAGCAGGATCCCGACGAGCAGGTGCCCGGGCCGCATGCCCCGCATGGTGACCGAGCGGGCGGTCGGTCCTCCTACAGCGACGTCGTGCTGACGCTGCGCAGCTCGGCGACGACCGCGGCCATCGCGTCGACCTCGTCGCCGAGTGCCTCGAGCGCCGTCGGGTCGCCCTCGCGGGCGGTCGCCACGGCGGCGCGGCACTGGGCGACGTGCTCGTCGATCGCGGCCAGGCGCTGCTCGATCAGATCCGGGTCCAGGCGCATCGTGACCGGGGTTCCCGATCGCGCGGGCGCCCAAGCCTCGGCTTCCCGTTGACCCTCCGGCGCCCGGGCGAAAGGATCGAGGCGCAGGCATCGGCCATCACGGAGGGCGACATGAGGATCGCGGTACTGGGCACCGGCATGGTCGGCACGACGATCGGCACGCGGCTTGCCGGGCTCGGCCACGACGTGACGATGGGCTCGCGCTCCGCCGGCAACGAGGCCGCGGCCGAGTGGGCGAGGTCGGTGGGCGGGAGCGTCGCGCACGGCACCTTCGCCGACGCCGCGGACGCGGGCGAGCTCGTCTTCAACTGCACGTCGGGCGCGGCGTCGCTCGACGCCCTCGGGGCCGCGGGCGCGGAGCGTCTGGCGGGCAAGGTGCTGGTCGACGTGTCCAACCCGCTCGACTTCTCCGGCGGCATGCCCCCGACGCTGTTCGTGTTCGGCGACGACAGCCTCGGCGAGCGCATCCAGCGCGCGTTCCCGGACGCCCGGGTGGTCAAGTCGCTGCACACGGTGAACTGCAACGTGATGGTCGACCCGGCGCGCGTGCCCGGCTCCCACGACGTCTTCGTCGCCGGCGACGACGAGGACGCCAAGGACCAGGTGCGCGAGCTCCTGCAGGCCTTCGGCTGGCCGCTGGCGTCGATCGTCGACCTCGGCGACATCACCGCGGCGCGCGGGACCGAGGCCTACGTGCTGCTGTGGGTGCGGCTGATGGGCACGCTGGGGACCGCCGACTTCAACATCGCGACGGTCGTGTAAGGGCGCTCGGGCTCGGCCGCCGTGCCCGGGTCGCTAGCGTGGATGTTCGAATGACTTCGAACACCACGCTCCGCCTGAGCGTCCTCGACCAGTCGCCGGTCTCGGAGGGCTCGACCGGCTCCGAGGCGCTGCGCAACTCGGTCGACCTGGCACGGCTGGCCGAGTCGCTCGGCTACCACCGCTACTGGCTCGCCGAGCACCACAACGGGCCGCTGCTCGCCGGCCCGAGCCCCGAGGCGCTGATCGGCGCGATCGGCGCCGTGACGTCGCGGATGCGCGTGGGCAGCGGCGGCGTGATGCTGCCCCATTACAGCCCGCTCAAGGTGGCCGAGACGTTCAGCGTGCTGAGCGGGCTGTTCCCCGGTCGGGTCGACCTCGGGATCGGCCGCGCGCCCGGCACCGATGGGCTCACGACACTCGCGCTCCAGCGCGACCGCCGCGACGCGGCGCCGGACGACTTCCCGCAGCAGCTCGTCGAGCTGCTCGCCTACGTCGGCGGGGAGCTCCCGGCCGACCACCCGTTCCGGCGGCTGTCCGCGCGGCCGGGCGAGCCGGAGCGCCCCGAGCCGTGGCTGCTCGGCTCCTCGCCCCAGAGCGCGATCTGGGCCGCGCAGCTCGGTCTCCCCTACGCCTTCGCGGACTTCATCAACGCCGACGGCGCGGAGATCGCGGCGCTCTACCGCGAGCGCTTCACCCCCTCCGCCTGGCTCGCCGAGCCGCGCGTGGCCGTCGGGGCGTGGGCGCTGGCCGCCGAATCCGGCGACGAGGCCGAGCGGCTCGCCTCGAGCAGCCGGATGGCGATGACGCTGCTGCGCCAGGGGCGCCTCATCCCCGTCCCGCCCGTCGAGAAGGCGATGCGGTTCCTGGCCGAGCAGGGGATGCCGCCGGGCGGCGGGCGGCGCATGACGCTCGGCACGCCCGACCGCGTGCGCGGCGGGCTCGAGGACCTCGCCGCCGCCTACGAGGCCGAGGAGGTCATCATCGTCACGATCACGCACGACCATCACGCCCGCAGGCGCTCCTACGAGCTGATCGCCGAGGCCTTCGGGCTCGAGCCGCCCGGCGACGAGGGGCTCGCGGCCCTCGCGCCGGCCGCGGCCGCCGAGGAGGCCCCGTGAGCGCCTCCGGCCGCCCGCGCGAGCGCGTCGCCGTCGTGCTCGGCGCCCGCAACCTCGGGGGCGCGATCGCGACCCATCTCGTCGACCGCGCGTGGCGGGTCGCCGCGGTGGCGCGGACGAAGGCGTCGCTCGAGGCCGTCGGCGAGTACGGCGTGCTCGCCCGCACCGCCGATGCCGCCGACCCCCCGGCGCTCGCCGCCGTGCTGGAGGACACGACCCGCGAGCTGGGCGGGCTCGACCTCGTGGTCAACGCGGTCAGCGCCGCACGGCCCGCCGCCCCGCCCGCCGGGTCCGCCGCGTTCGGCGGCGGCCCGCTCGGCGAGGCCAGCCTCCAGGACTTCGAGGGCTGGACGAAGGCGCCCGCCGAGCAGGGCTTCGTGTTCCTCTCCGAGGGCATCCGCGCGCTCCGCGCCGCCGGCGGGGGCGGCACGCTCGTCCAGGTCACCGGCGGGTCCGCCCGCCGCGGGATGCCGGGCCGCGGGCTGTGGGGCGCGGGTACCGCCGCGCTGCGGGCGATGACCCAGGCCGCCGCGCAGGAGGTGCGCGACGAGGGCATCCACGTGGCGCTGCTGATCGTCGACGGGACGATCGCCTCGCCCAAGACCGCCGAGCGCACGCGCGACACGCCGGAGGCCGCGCTCGTCGAGCAGGCGCTGGTCGCCGAGGCCGTCGAGTACCTCGCCGACCAGGGCGCGCGGGGGCTGACCCACGAGCTGGTCCTCACGCCCTCGGGCGACCGCTGGACGCCGTAGGCGGCGGCGTCAGCGAGAGCGCTCGGCGGCGCGGCGCATGAGGTCGCGCAGCGCGGGCGATCGCGCCGCCTCCGGATCCGTGAGGCGGACGTGGCGGTGCACCTTGCCGCGGCCCTGGAGGAGCCCGTCGGGATCGTCGAGCGACGCCCCGCCGGGGATGCCCAGCCGCACGCCGCCCGCCACCGGCGTGATGACGAACACGAGCCCCTTGTAGCCCGGCGCCGTGCCGATGCCGTAGTCGCCGCCCTCCCCGCTCTCGACCGCGCCGGGGAGCAGCTCGCGCGCCGTGGCGAGCAGGTCGCGGGCGATCTCCCGCGCCGGGGGCGGCGAGCCGGCGATCAGCTCCTCGAAGGTCACGACCGGCGCGGGACGGTAGCGGAGCGCGGACGGCCCCGGCTTCCGCGAGACTGCCGGGCATGCCCACCGTGTGGACCATCGGCTACGAGCGGCTGCTGCCCCTCGAGCTCGTCGCGGAGCTCGAGGCGGCCGGGGTGCAGCGCGTCATCGACGTGCGCTACCGCCCCCAGTCGCGGCGTCCCGGGATGTCCAAGACGCGCCTGGGCGAGCTGCTCGGCGACCACCGGATCGCCTACGAGCACCGGCGCGCGCTCGGCACGCCGCCCGACCTGCGCTGGCTGTTCCACGCCGGCCGCCTCTCCGAGGCCGCGCCCGCCTACGCGGCGCACCTGGAGCGCACGGCGCCCGGCGAGCTCGACGCGCTCGCGGACGAGCTCCCGCGCGCGCCGCGCACCGCGCTCATGTGCCTCGAGGAGGATCCCGCGACGTGCCACCGGCGCGTGCTCACCGACGCCCTGCGCGCGCGGCGGCCGGGGCTCGCGGTCGTGGACCTCTGAGCGGCCTAGCCGCCGCCCATCGGCATGGTGAGGATCACCACGTCGGCGTCGGACGGCAACTCGGTCACCGGCGCCTTCTTGCCGTCGTCGTCGCGCACCGCGTGATAGCCGGAGCTGATCTCGTCCTGGAACTTCGCCCGCGCCGCCTCGAGCGAGGCGGGATCGTCGGGGGACCACTCCGCGACCGTCGTGTCCCCGTCGATGACCCTGCGAATGAGCTTGCCCATCGCAGGCAATCTACCTCGCCTTTGAATCGCCCGGCGGCCCGGCGCTCAGGCCGCCGCGTCGGTGTAGCGCGCCACGAGGTGGTCCCAGCCGCCCTCCATCCCGCTGCGATAGGCGTCCGCGCCCTCGCCGTGGCGGGCGAAGGCCCGGTGCTCGAGGGCGACGCGGGTGTGCTGCGCGCCGTCGGCCGCGAAGCGGACCTCGACCTCGCTGGCCCGTGACGGATCCGGCTCGGGCACCCGCTGCGGGCTGATCTGCCAGCTGAACGCGACGCGCTCCGGCGGCTCCCACGCCAGCACCCGTCCCCAGTCGACCCTGAAGCCGTGGGGGCCCCGCTCCGAGCACAGCCCGCCGGCGCGCGGCTCCATCGCGATCGACTCGAGCAGGCCCTGCGACCACGTGAACTCGCGCGGCCACCAGGTGCCGAGCCCCTCCGTGAACAGGACGAACGCGCGGTCGGCGGCCACCGGCACGGTGAACGTGCGGCGGATGGCGTCGTCGGGCGCGGTGGTCATGCGAAGCCTCCTGTCGTCGCGTATGTGGCGGGCCGCCGGCGAGTCGCTAGCCTGTCGGGTCCGGCGGATCGCCCACTCGGCCGAGGTGCCCTCAGCGGCACCGCCCGTGGCCACGCGCCGGCCTCACGGCCGGCGGCCAGTCCCGGTGGCCGGGAGTGTCACGCCGCCCAGGCAAGACACAAGTCCTGGGACGTAGTAGTTCAGCGGTGATCCATGACCGGGCACGAAAGGCCCCGCACAGGCGGGGCTTTTGTGCGTCCGGGCCCGTGTGTGCCGGGATGCCGGGGTCAGCGTAGGGTGCGGGGTCAGCATAGTGACCAGCGCGGGAAATATGTTTGGGCATACCGTCAATTCGGTTACACAGGCGGGAGAGTCCCAAGGACGAGGGCCGGTGGCGGAAGCCGTCGGTCGGAGACCAGTCAGCATCAGCCGACCGTGCTTACCTTCTCGCCCCGGCCCGCGAGGAGGTCGGAAGAACGTTGCGCCTCAGATGCACGGATTGCGGTCTGGTCTATCAGGGTTCCGCGCTGGCGCGCGAGCAGCTGCTGACCACGGGGTCGTCGTGCCGGCGATGCGGCGGCGAGCTCGCGGTCGACGACCCGCGCCGCCCGCCACCCGCCGACCCGGGACCGCATCCGGCCATCGTGGCGGTCCGCTCCGCGGTGACGGGACATGAGCGACTTCCGTTCGCCTGAGTCGTCTGAGGCGGCGCCGAGAAACGCGCGGCCCCCGCCGGCCGCCGCGACGTCGTCCGAGGTGCTCGTCTACGAATGCATCGTCCCTGCGGTGCCGGCGAGCATCAGGCGCATCCGATGCGGGCTCGACGAGGCCCTCCGGATGCTGGGCGTGGACGGGGGCCGGCGCACCGACATCGCGCTCGCGCTCACCGAGGCGGTCTCCAACGCCGTGCTCCACGCCTACCTCGGCAGTCGGCCCGGCCCCGTGTACGTCGCCGCCGGGGTGTCCGAGCGCCGCCTGTGCGTCACGGTCTCCGACTGCGGCCGCGGGATGATCCCGCGAACCGACAGCCCCGGTCTCGGCGTCGGCCTGTCGCTCATCCGGAAGGTCTCGGACGGCGTGACGATCGGCCCGAGCGGCTCCGAGGCGGGAACGTGCGTCGCGATGTCCTTCCGCGGGGTCACGCCGCCCGCATCCGACCCGCCGGCGGCGATCGTCCCAACCCGGGTCCTCGCCGAGTACCGCGACCTCCTGAAGACCTTCGGCGAGCTGCAGTCCGACACGCAGGCGCTGCTCGCCGAGGCGCGGCAGGCCGTCGCGAAGGCCCGGCGGCTCCAGGAGGCCCGCAGGCGCGGCGACTGAGCTAGTCCTCCCCGGGCCAGGGTGGCTCGGGCAGCGCGGACATGATCTCGACGAGGTGCCCGGCCGGGTCGCGCACGAACGAGCGCGGCGCGTTCCAGGCGTTGCTCCCCGGCCGCGCCTCGAAGCCCGCGTCGCGCAGCGCGGCGAGCGCGGCCTCGAAGTCCTCGGCGAGCACCGCGACGTGACCCTCGCGGGCGGTGACCGGCTGGTCGACGGGGATCAGGTGGATCTGGGTGCCGCGGCGCTGGACCCACGTGAAGCGGTGGCGCAGCGCCGGCGGGGGCGTCATCGGCTCGAAGCCGAGCAGGCCCCAGAAGGCCACGCACGCCTCGACCTGGTCGGGCCGGACCTCCAGGCTGGCGTGCTGGAGAATCGGCTCCGCTCTACTTCTCGACGCGGGCGAGGACCGCGTCCCACCAGCGCTCGCGGCCGTCGACGGTCATCCGGTGGCGGTAGCGGCGGCGCTCGACCTCCTCCAGCTGGCCGGCCCGCTCCATCCCGGCGAGCAGGTCCCGCAGGGCGTCGGCGGAGGGCTCCTTCAGCTCGGGGTCGACCGCGTAGGCGAACAGCGCCTCGTCGGTGAGCAGCTCGAGCGCCGCGGCCAGCGCGCCCGCCGGGAGGTGCCCCGAGCCCATCGCCCCCACGCACGCGAGCGCGTTGGGGGCGAGCCTGCGCACCTCGCGCACCGCGTCGGTGTCGAGCTCGCGCAGGTCGGTGCTCAGGTAGAGGTCGTACAGGCCCGGGCGGTCGCGCAGGGCGGCCAGACGGGCCTCCGGGAGGATGTCGACCCCGACCACCGGGTTGAGCCCCAGCGCCGCCTGGGCCTCGCCCGAGACCCCGTTGCCGGCGCCGACGTCGAGCACCCGCACGTCCCCGCGGGCCCAGCCGACGCGATCCGCGCCCTCGGCCAGCAGCGAGGCGACCTCCGCGGGCGCCCGGCAGTCGAGGCGATGCTGGACGATCTCCTCGTACAGGCCGGGCACCGCGTAGACCCGGTCGTAGTCGTGGATCCGCAGGGACTCCTTCCGCCCGTCGGCGAACCGCACGTCCACGATCTCGTCCCCGGGCCGCTCGGCCTCCTGGGGCGGGAAGGTGATCGTGAACGCTGACATGGCGCGGCGAGACTAGCGCCTTCGGGCGATCGGCTCCCTCCTGCGCCGAATCGGGAGTTCTCCGGCGCGTCTAGTGGGTGGACTCCTCCTTGACCGCGGCGGCGGTCGTCGCCGGCGCGTCGGACGGGGTGCGAGCGAAGCGGCGGGTCGCCGGCGCGGGGGCCTCCGCGGGCTCGGCGTCGGGCCCCACGTCGAGGTCCACGTCGCGCGTCTCGGGCCCGGCCCACGCGCCGACAGTGATCAGCAGCCCGCCGAGCACGAGCAGCGGCAGCGGCGTGAAGGCCGCGTCCATGACGTTGCCCAGCACGCCCTGGTAGAAGGCGTAGAAGGCGGGCAGGATCACGGCGAGGCTGTAGCCGAGGCCGAAGCCCGACGCCCGCACGCCGGTGTGGAAGCGCTCGTTGATGTAGGCGGTCGTGATCCCCCAGTTGCTGAACACGAACACCGCCGTGAGCGACATCAGCACGATCACCGGCAGCAGGCTGCTCGGCTTGGTGGACAGCAGCAGCCAGTAGAAGAACGTGCCGACCACCGCGGCGATGATCCCCCACGCCATGAGGAACGGCCGGCGGCCGATCCGCTGGCTGATCACCGCGACGGCGACGTAGGCGCACGCCGTGGCCGAGAAGGCGACGATCAGCGTGATGCTGGTGTCGGTACCCGACAGTCCGAGCGTGTCCTGCAGGACCCCCGGGCCGATCGCCGTGACGGTGTTCAGGCTGAGCCAGAAGCCGGTCATGAGCAGGAACACCTGGCCGAAGTTGCGCAGGCTCGGCCCGGGCTTGAAGAGCTCCTTGATCGGGGTCTCCGTCCCGCCGCCGGCCTCGAAGAGCTCGGACTCGTCGACCGAGCGCGCGAAGTACCACACGAACGCCGCGGCGAGCACGCCGCCGACGAAGAACGGGATCCGCCAGCCCCACTGCACGTACGGCGAGTTCAGGTCGCCGGCCGGAGCGACCTCGAGCATCACGAGCGTCAGCACCGAGATCGCCACGTAGGCCAGCGGGAAGCCGACCATCACGCGGGCGCTGTTGATCGCGCGCTTCTCCTTGGGCGAGTACTCCATCGCGAGCGGGCTCGCCGCGGTGTACTCGCCGCCGACGAAGATCCCCACGATGAACCGCAGGAGCACGAACAGCACGACGGCCCCCATGCCCCACTGCTGGTAGCCCGGTAGGCAGCCGATCACCACGGTCAGCGCGCCGAAGCCGCTGACCGAGACGATCGTGGCCCGCTTGCGGCCGATGCGGTCGGCGTAGTGGCCGAAGATGAAGGCCCCGACGGGCCGGCCGACCAGCGTGGCGGCGAAGATGACGCCCGTGATCAGCGACGTCTCGGCGGCCGACAGCTCCGGCGAGACGAAATAGGCGATCGCCGGCGCGAGCACCACGATCGGCAGGTAGATGTCGAACATGTCGACGAAGAAGCCGAGGAACGCGCCGCGGATGGCGCGGCGGCCCTTCTCCTCCCGGCTCAGCTCGACGGCAGGTGCTGCAGTTGCCACGGTGTCTCCTCCCTCAGGACGCCTGGTGTCTTATGTGTTCCCATCACCGGCGACGGCCACGCTTGGCTCGAGCGCCGGAGCCCCGACCACCTCGGCCCACGCCTCGAAGCCCTCCTGGAACGCGACGATCCCGGCCTCGGGCAGCGCGATCTCGATCGCCTCGAGGATCTCCTCCGGCGAGCAGCCGAGGTCGAGGGCGACGCGGATGTGGCTCTGGATGTGCGCGCGGGTGGCGCGCATCGCGGTCAGGGAGACGATGAAGATGAGCTCCTTGACCTTGCGGTCCAGCCGCCGCTCGCGCAGGTACGCGGCGTCGACGATCTCGTTGGCCGCGCGCGCGAACTCGTAGTCGGCGCCGACGAGGCGCTTGTGATAGTCGAGCACGTAGCCGCGGGCGCGGACCATGTCGTCCAGGTACTGCTGGGCCTCGGGGTTCGTCACGCAGCCTCCCGTGAGTCGGTTCGGGTCAGTTCTCGCCCCACCGCATCTCGAGTCCCGCGTCGCGGAGGACGAGGTCGACGAGGCGGGTGTGGTCGTCGCCGGCCGCGCCGCGCGCGGCGTGGGAGGTCCACACCGAGCACGCCGTCGAGTTGACCGGGGCGGGCACGTCGTGATCGGCGGCCAGCCCGAGCGCGATGCGCAGGTCCTTCAGGTACTGGCCGATCGTGAAGCGCGAGGCGAAGCGGCCTGTGAGCACCTGGCCGGCCACCTTGTTCTGGGAGGCGTTGGAGGCGCCCGTGCCGCCGTTGACGCAGCTCATCAGGCGCTCGGGGTCGAGGCCGGCCCGGACGCCGAGCGAGAGCGCCTCCGCCGCGGCCGCCAGGTTGGTGGCGGAGAGCATGTTGTTGATCGTCTTGGCCGCGTCGCCGTCGCCGGGGCGGTCGCCCACGTGCACGATCTCCGCGCCCAGCTCGTCGAGCAGCGGCCGGGCGCGGTCGAGCAGCGCCTCCTCGCCCCCGGCCATGATCGTCAGCGTGCCGGCCTCGGCGCCCGCCACGCCGCCGCTCACCGGGGCGTCGAGCAGCTCGGCGCCGCGCTCGCGCGCAGCGCCGGCGAGCGCGCGCGTCGTGGCGGGCGTGGAGCTGCTCATCTCGATCCACAGCGCGCCGGGACGCAGGCCGGCGAGCACGCCGTCCTCCCCGTGCGCCGCTCCCTCCACGGCGGGCGGGTCGGGCAGCATCGTGATGACGATGGTCGCCTCGCGCGCGGCCTCCGCCGGGCTCGCGGTTCGCACGGCGCCCGCCGTGATGACCGCCTCGAGCGCCGCCGGGGCGACGTCGAACGCGTGCACGGACGACCCCATGGCCAGCAGCCTGCGGGCCATGGGCAAACCCATACGCCCGCAGCCGATGAAGCCGATGACGCCGAGCCGGTCGAGCGTGACGATGTCGTCCGGTCGCACCGAAACAACCTCCCGTATTGTTGGACAATAGCAGGCCTGGAAGGGTCGGCCTGCGAACGCGCCAGGTTCAGGCCGGCCGGAGCTCCCGCGCGATCAGGAGCCGCTGGATCTGATTCGTGCCGTCGTAGATCTGGGTGACCTTGGCGTCGCGCAGGCAGCGCTCGACAGCGTGCTCGGCGAGGTCGCCGTCCTCGCCGAGCAGGTCGACGGCGTCGGTGGCGACCGCCATCGCGGTGTCCGTGCACCACAGCTTCGCCTCGGCCACCGCGGCGACCGGGTCGGTCTCGCTCGCGTCGACCAGCGCCGCCGTGTCGTGCAGCAGCGCGCGGGCCGCGGACACGCGGGCGTGCATGTCGGCCAGCGCGAACTGCGTGTCCTGTGCGGCGCCCCGCGACCCGCGCGTGAGCCCGCGGGCGTGCGCCCAGTCGCGGGCGCGCTCCCAGGCGGCGCGCGCGATCCCGACCCCCTGCGCCGCCGCGCTCAGCCGCGACTTCACCACCGAGCGCATCGAGAGCTCCCACCCCTCGCGCTCGGCGCCGAGGCGGTTCGCCGCGGGGATGCGGCAGTCCTCGAAGAACAGCTCGGCGGTCGAGGAGCCGCGCATCCCGAGCTTGCCGAGCACCTTCCCGGACGCGAAGCCCGGGGTGCCGCGCTCGACCAGGAAGGCCGTGATGCCGTCCCGCCCGGCGTCGCGGTCGACGGTGGCGAACACGACGACGACGTCCGCGCGGTCGCCGGTGGTGATGAACGACTTGGCGCCGTCGAGCACGTAGGCGTCGCCGTCGCGCCGCGCGGTGGTGCGCAGCGAGGCGACGTCCGAGCCCGCCTCGGGCTCGGTGACCGCCAGCGCCCCGTAGGCGCCGCCGTCGCACAGCGCCGGCAGGAAGCGGCGGCGCTGGGCCTCGTCGCCCGCGAGCAGGATCGGGTAGGCGCAGTGCATCTGGGTCATGTAGACCGTCGACGTCGACGCGCAGGCGGCCGCGATCTCCTCCATCGCCGCGACGTAGGCGGGCGTCGAGTCGCCGCTGCCGCCCTCCGCCTCGGGCACCAGCAGCCCGGCGAGGCCGGCGCGCGCGAGCGCCCGGTAGCCCGCCTCCGGGAAGCGCGAGCGCGCGTCGACCTCGCCGGCGGCGGGCGCGACGGACTCGGCCACCACGGCGCGAACGGCGTCGCGGACCTCGCGGTCGCGTTGGGACAACGTCCCGGCGCCGCTCAGGACACCGTCGTCAGGCCGTCCCATGCCGCCCCCCGCTCCAGCAGATCGTCGGTCTCCTCCTCGCTCAGCCCCGCCTCGCGCAGCACCTCGACCGTGTGCGCCCCGAGGACCGGGGGCGGCCGGTGCTCCCCGCGGCCCGCGGAGCCGAGCCGCCACGGCGCGCGCACGCTGCGGTACTCGCCGGCCTCCGGGTGCTCGGCCTCCCCCAGCACCCCGCGCGCCCGCACCTGCTCGTCCTCGACGACCTCCGAGAGCGTCTGCACCGGCTGGCACGGCACGCCGGCGGCGGCGAAGCGGACGAGCCACTCCTCGGCGCACTCCTCCGCCAGCCGCGCCCCGATCGCCTCGACGAGCTCCTCGCGCCGCTCGCGCCGGCCCGCGTTGGTCTCGAGCTCCGGGTCCGCGGCGAGCGCCTCGAAGCCCAGCACCTCGCAGCAGCGCTGCCACATGCGGTCGTTGCCGACGGCGAGCACGATCGGGCGGTCGGCGGTCTCGAACGGCTGGTAGATCGCGAGCACGGAGTCCGTGCCGCCCGACGGCAGCGGCTCCGGCTCGCCCGCCAGGTGCGCCGCGATCCGCGGGGCCATGAGCGCGAGGTCGGCCTCGAGCAGCGCGACGTCGACGAGCTCCCCCTCCCCCGTGCGCTGCCGGCGGTGCAGCGCCGCGGCGACGGCGAACGCGGCGACGAGCCCTGCCACGACGTCCGAGAGCGCCGTGCTGACGCGCTGCGGCGTCCCGCCGCGCGCGCCCGTCACGCTCATCAGCCCCGACCGCGCCTGCGCGATGAGGTCGTAGCCGGGGCGGTCGTGCTGGGGGCCGTCGAGGCCGAAGCCCGACAGCGCGCAGTAGATGAGCCCGGGGAAGCGCCGGCGCAGCGCGTCGGGGTCGAGCCCGCGCGCCTCGAGCTTGGCGGGGTTGAGGCTCTCCACGAACACGTCGGCGCCCGCGAGCAGCCGCAGCAGCGCGTCGCGGCCCTCCGGCCGTCCGACGTCGAGGCAGACGCTGCGCTTGTTGCGGTTGGCCGAGAGGAACCACGCCGCCTCCTCGCCCACGAACGGCGGCCCCCAGCCGCGGGCGTCGTCCCCCGTGCCGGGGCGCTCGACCTTGATGACGTCGGCGCCCATGTCGCCGAGGTACATCGTCGCCGTCGGGCCCGCGTAGGAGGTCGAGAGATCGACCACCCGCACGCCGTCCAGCGGCCCGCTGTCCGGGGCGGCCGTCACCCGTCCCCCACCGTGAGCACGATCTTGCCGCGGAAGCGCCCGGCGGCCAGGTCCCCGAGCGCCTCTGCCGCCCGCTCCAGGGGATAGGTCGAGCCCACCAGGCTGCGCATCCGCCCGCTGCGCAGCAGCTCGAGCGACTCGCGGAGCGCCCGCGCCATCAGCGCCGGGTCGCGGTCGCGGTAGTCGCTGCTCTGCAGGCCGAGCACCGCGATGTTCTTGACGAGCAGGTAGCCGGCCTTCACGGCCGGGATCTCGCCGCCGGCGAAGCCGATGATCACGAGCCGGCCCTCCCACGCCGTCGCGCGCAGGCACGCGCCGAACAGCGCGCCGCCGACGGACTCGATCACGACGTCGGCGCCGCCGCCGCCCGTGAGCTCCAGCACCTCGTCGCGCAGCGTCTCCGGGTCGGCGCCGAGGACGTGGTGGGCGCCCTGCTCGCGGGCGAGCGCGCGCTTGTCCTCCGAGGCGGCGCTGGCGATCACGGTCGCGCCCAGGGCCCGGGCGAGCTGGACCGCGGCGGAGCCGATCCCGCCGCCGGCGGCGGTGACGAGCGCCGTCTCGCCCTCCCGCAGGCGGGCGCGGTGCACGAGCGCGAGCCAGGCGGTCAGCGAGACGAGCCCGAGCGCCGCCCCGTCCGCGAAGGAGATGTCGTCCGGCAGCGGCACGCAGGCGTCGGCCCGGGCGGTGACGAGCTCGCGGTAGGCGCCGTGCTCGACCTGCGCGATCACCCGGTCGCCCGCGCGCGGGGCCTCGACGCCCGGTCCGGTGGCCGCCACCACCCCGGCGACCTCCTTGCCGGGGCTGAACGGGCGCTCGGGGAGCGTCTGGTAGGTGCCGCCGATCACCAGCAGGTCGGGGAAGTTCACGCCGATCGCGCGCGCCTGGACCACGACCTCCCCGGGCCCGGGATCGGGCGGCGCGACGTCGGCCAGCTCGAGCGCCTCCGGCCCGCCGAACTCGTTGACCAGCAGCGCCCTCACACGGCCTCCCGCTCGCCGAGGGCGGGAAAGCCGAGCTCGTCCTCGGGGCGGCGGAACGCGTCCGCCACCGGCACCGGGAGCGCGGGGATCGCCGCCCCGCCGCCGTCGGAGACGCGCCGGGCGAAGATCCCGCGGGCGCGGAAGTGCTCGTCGTCGACCGCCTCCTGCACGCTCTGGACGATCGAGCAGCAGACGTCGGCGCCCTCGAAGCGCTGCCGCCAGTGCTCGGCCGGGTGGGCCGCGATCCGCTCCGCGATCGCCGCGGCGGTGGCGGCCGGGTCGCGCGCGTCGTCGCGCAGGGCCTCGTCGAGCTCCACCAGCTCGCAGAACGCGGCCCAGAAGCGCTCCTCCAGCGGGGCCGCGGCGACGAAGCGGTCGTCCGCGGTGCGGTAGAGGCGATAGCGCGGCGAGCCGCCCGTGAGCAGCTCGGCGCCGCGGCCTGGCCAGCGCCCCGCCGCCGAGCCCGCGCCCAGCGCCCAGTAGAGGAACGGGAAGACGTTGTCGGCCATCGCGACGTCGAGGTGCGCGCCGCGGCCGGTGCGCGTCCGCTCGGCGAGCGCGAGCAGGACGTTGATCACCGCCGGGTAGGCGCCGCCGCCGATGTCGGCGACCAGCGCGGGCGGGAGCACGGGCTCGCCGCCCTCCCCCGCCACGAGGTCGAGCAGCCCGGTGTCCGCGACGTAGTTGAGGTCGTGCGCGGCGGTCCCGGCACGCGGACCGTCCTGCCCGTAGCCGGTCAGCGAGCAGTAGACGATGCCCGGGTTGATCGCCGACACCGCCTCGTAGCCGAGGCCGAGCCGGTCCATGACGCCGGGCCGGAACTGCTCCACCAGCACGTCGGCGCGCTCGAGCCGCGGGCGCAGCTGGGCGTGCGCGTCCGGCGCCTTGAGATCGAGCTCGAGGGACTGCTTGCCGCGGTTGAGCAGGGCGAAGTTGACGCTCGCGTCGCCGAAGCGCGGCACGTAGGAGCGCATCTCGTCCCCGCGGCCCGGGCGCTCGACCTTGGTCACGTTCGCCCCCGCCTCGGCGAGGATCAGGGTCGCGAGCGGCCCCGGCAGCAGCGTCGAGAAGTCGAGCACCTCGATGTCCGCGAGCGGCAGCACGAATGGACTCCCTGCTAATTGATGGACAGTTTACAGCTAGGCGCGCTGGGCGCCCACGGAGGTCCCGACCGCCCAGTCCTCGCCCAGCGAGCGCAGGTAGGACAGGTGGGTGGACATGGCCTCCATCGCGGCCTGGGCGTCGCCGGCGCGGATCGCCGCAACGACCGCGTGGTGCTGCCTGACCGTCGTGCGCCCGACCTCCGGCGAGAGATCGAGGTCGGCGACCGGCCGCGCGACGGCGTGCAGCGCGGCGACGACCGAGGCGAGCACGCGGTTGCCCGACGCGCCGGCGACGGCGCTGTGGAAGTTGATGTCGAGGTCGGGCACCTCGGGGTCCTCGACCGTCGTCCCCTTCTCGCGCCCCAGCAGGCTCTCGAGGCGCGCCAGGTCGTCGTCGTCGCGGTGCTCGGCGGCGAGCCCCGCGGCGGGGACCTCGAGCAGCTCGCGCATCTGGTGGACCTCCGCGCGCGTGATCGAGCCCAGGCGCAGGATGTTCTGCAGCGAGTCCCCCAGCACGGACTCGAGCGCGTGGTGGTCGACGCTCTGCACGAAGCTGCCGCCGGCGACGCCGGGGACCTTGCTGATCAGCCCGGCGGCCGCGAGCGCGCGCAGCGCCTCGCGCACGGTGGTGCGGCTGACCGAGAACTGCTCGGCGAGCTGGGTCTCGGAGGGGAGCTTGTCGCCCTGCCGAAACGCGCCGGAGAGGATCGCCTCGCGGATCTGCTCCTCGACCTGCTCGCGAGGGCGGCGGACGCGGCTGGGTTGAAAGGCCATGTGGTTGCTCCTCGCCTGGATGATGACCTCTACCGGCCGTAGCGCTCCCGGAGCTCCACCTTGCGCACCTTGCCGCTCATGGTCTTGGGGAGCGCGTCGACCACCTCGACCCGCTCGGGGAGGTAGTGCTTGGAGAGCCCCTCGGAGAGGCAGAACTCGGCGACCTCGGCGACGGTCAGCGGCGCGCCGTGGACGACGAGCACGGCGCACGCGCGCTCCCCCAGGCGCTCGTCGGGAACGCCGATGACCGCCACGTCGAGCACGCGCGGATGGCGGTAGAGCGTGTTCTCGACGTCGTTGACCGGGATGTTCTCGCCGCCCCGGATGACGATGTCCTTGGTGCGCCCCTGCAGCGAGATCAGGCCGTCGTCGTCGATGCGCGCGAGGTCGCCGGTGCTGAACCACCCGTCGACGATCGCCTCGGCGGTGAAGTCGGGGCGCTCGTGGTAGCCGAGGAAGAGCCCCGGGCCGCGGATCTCGAGGTCGCCGGTCTCCCCCGCCCCGAGCGGCTCGCCGGCGGCCGTCACGCGCGCCTCGCAGCCGGGGGCCGTCGCGCCGTCGGTGGCGGCCAGGCGCTCGGGCGGCAGGTCCGGGTGGGCCGAGATGCCGATGCCGTACTCGGTCATCCCCCACGCCGGGCACACGAAGGCGCCGAGCTGCTCGGCCGCGCGGGGCACGAGCTCGCGCGGGATCGGCGCCCCGGCGAGCGTGACGATGCGCAGCGCCGGCACGCGCGCCGCATCCAGCCCGGGCACGCGCACGAGGTCCTGCAGGAAGGTCGGCGCGCCCGTCATCGTGGTCACGCCCTCGGCGGCCATCACCTCGGCGGCGACCTCCGGCACCCAGCGGTCGACGTAGACGGCGGCGCCGGCCAGGTGCGCGCTCATCAGCGTGCCCCACAGGTAGCCGGTGTGGTGGCCGACCGGCGAGGCGATGAGGTTGACCGCCGGCTCGCCGAGCGTCGCCGGCCCGCCGACGTGCTCGATCCAATGGCGGTAGACCGCGCTCAGCGTCTGGTGGGTGTTCATCACGCCCTTCGGCTCGCCGGTGGTGCCGGACGTGAAGCCGATGTGCGCGAGCGAGCCGGCGTCGACGTCCGGCACGCGGTCCGCGGGCGCCGCGGCCGCCAGCGCGTCGTAGGCCACGAGGTCGTCCGCCGCCGGCCCGTCGAGCACGACCACGTGCTCGAGGCGCTCCACCTCGTCGCGCAGCCGGCGGGCCAGCGCCACGTGGTCGGCGCCCTCGCGGCGGGCCGCCACGACGAGCGCTCGCGCCCCCGTCCGCCGCAGCATGAAGGCGGCGTCCTTGGCCCCCGCGGCGAGCGGGATGCCGGTGTAGACGGCGCCGAGGCGGGAGATCGCGAACACGAGCGCGCCGAACTCGAGCCGGTTGGGGACCATGACCGCGACGCCGTCGCCGGGTCCCACGCCGAGGTCCGCGAGGCCGCCGGCGAGGCGGTCGGCGAGCGCGTCGAGCTCGGCGTACGTGCAGCGCTCGCGCACCTCCGCGGTCGCGCCGTCGACCGACGCGGCGGCGAGCCCGTCCGGCCGCGCGGCGGCGGCGGCAGCCAGCGCGGCGTGCAGCGGCTCGTCGGTCCACGCCCCGCTCGCCTCGTAGGAGGCGACGAGCTCCGGGGTCAGGCGTGTGGCGGCGACCGGTGTGCTCATCGCTCGGCTCCCTCCCGTCGCCCGCCGGCCAGCGCCCGCAGGCTGACGGCGTCGCGCAGCAGGCGCTCGGCGGGGTAGTCGTCGACGTAGCCGTAGCCGCCGTGCAGTTGGACGCCGTCGTCGGCCACGCGCAAGGCGGTCGTGGTGGCGACGCGCGCGGCGCGTGCGCAGTCGGCGACCGGCGGATCCGGCCGCGCGGCGGCCGCGTGCACCAGGGCCTCGGCCGCCGCGACGGCCTCCGTCATCGCCTCGAGCATGCGCGCCACCGCGCCGAACTCCGCCACGGCGCGGCCGAACTGCCGCCGCGAGGCCGTGTACTCGCGCGCCTCGCGCAGCGCCCGGCGCGACACGCCGACGGCGGCGGCCCCGAGCGCGAGGCGGCGGAGGGCGCGCGCCGCGGCGACCGCGTCGGCGCCGCCCAGCCGTGTCGCGGGCGCGCCGTCGAGGCGCACCGGCGCGACCGGGCAGCCGCGCAGCCCGGTGCGGACGTGCGGTGCGCCGATCTCTGCGTCGTCCGGCGCGACCGCCAGCGCGACCGGCTCGCCGACCAGGACCACGAGCACGCCGGCGCCCGGGGCGCCGACCACGTGGCCGGCGGCGCCGGTCACCGCGTCGCCCGCGAGCGCGAGATCCTCCGCGTCGGCGAGCGCGGGCGCCGCGCCCGTCGCCCCCGCCGCGGCGCACGCCTGGGCATGGCCGGCGAGCGTCGCGACCGCGGCGGAGGCCTCGGCGACCGCCGCGACGGTCCGCACCGCGAGCGCCGGCGAGCCGCCCGCGCCGCCCGCCGCCTGCGGCACGGTGAGCGTGGCGAGCTCGCTCTCCGCCAGCAGCGCCGCGAGCTCGTCGGGCACCGACCCGGAGGCCTCGATCGCGCCGGCGCGGGGCTCGATCTCGGCGGCGGTGAGCTCGCGGATGACGCCGAGGAACATCGCCTCCTCGTCGGAGAGGCCGGCGGCCGGGTCCGCGAGCACCCCGGTCATCGGTTGAACTGCTCCCGGTCGGGCGCGCGCTTCTCGGAGAAGCTGCGCGACAGCTCACCGGCCTCGCGCGTCGTGAGGTACTGGGTGAGGAGCTGGTCGTGCGCGAGGCGCGCCTGGCCGAGGACGCCGTGGTGGCGCCCGGAGAACGCGGCCTTCAGGCCGGCCAGCGCCTGCGGCCCGCGGTCGAGCAGCTCCTCCGCGACCGCGCGGGCGCGCGGCAGCACCTCTGCGTCGGCGACGACCTCGTTGACGAGGCCGATCTCCAGCGCGTCCCGCGCGCTGAGCTTGCGGTTGAGGTACCACATCTCCTTGGCGCGCTTGCGGCCGATCGTCTGCTCGAGGTACCACGTGCCGTAGCCCGCGTCGAAGGAGCCGACGATCGGCCCGACCTGGCGGAAGACCGCGCTCTCGGCGGCGATCGTGAGGTCGCAGACGACCTGCAGGACGTTGCCGCCGCCGACCGCGAAGCCGTTGACGGCGGCGATCACCGGCTTGGCCACCGTGTCGATGAGCTCATAGAGGTCGACGACCGGCAGAGCGGCGGAGTGGTCGAGCGTGTCGGCGTCCTCGTGCTCGCCGCCGACGCAGAAGAAGCGGTCGCCGGCGCCGGTGAGGATCGCCACCCGCTGCGCGGGGTCGTCGCGGAGGTCGCGCAGCGCCGCCGCGAGCTCGAGCGCGGTCTCGCGGCGCAGCATGTTGCCCCGCTCGGGACGGTCGATGACGAGCGTCGTCACCGGCCCGTCGCGCTCGATCCGGACGTCGGTGCTCACGCGTCGTCGTCGTAGTCGTAGAAGCCGCGGCCGCTCTTGCGGCCCAGGCGGCCCGCGGCGACCATGCGCTCGAGCAGCGGCGGCGGGACGAGGTGCGGATCGCGGGTCTGCTCCCACGCCGCCGCCGTCGCGTTGCGGTGGACGTCGAGGCCCACGAGGTCGAGGAGCTTCAGGCCGCCCATCGGGTAGCCGAGCCCGAGCTCCAGCGCGGCGTCGAGGTCCTCGGCGCTCGCCAGGCCGTCGTCGTAGTCCTGGACGACCTGGTTGAGGTAGGGCATCAGCAGGCGGTTGACGAGGAAGCCGGGGCGGTCCTTGGTGACGACCGGCTCCTTGCCGATCCGCCGCGCGAGGGCCTCCAGCGTGCGCGTCGTCTCGGGCGCGGTGGCGACCGCCTCGACCACCTCGACGAGCTTCATCACCGGGGCGGGGTTGAAGAAGTGCAGGCCGCCGACGCGCTCGGGGGCGGGCACCGCGGCCGCGAGGTCCGCCACGGCGAGCGCCGAGGTGTTCGTCGCGATCAGCGCCTTCTCCCCGACGACGTGCGCGACGTCGCGCAGCAGGTCCCGCTTGAGCTCGAGGTCCTCGACGACGGCCTCGATCACCACGTCGGCGCCTGCCAGGTCGGACGGCTCGCGCACGCCGCGCACCCGCTCCAGCGCGGCGTCGCGCTCCTCGGGCGCGACCTTGCCGCGCTCCACGCCGCCTGCGAGGAAGCGCGCCATGCGCTCCCGGCCGGCCTCGAGGTGCTCCGCGTCGACGTCCAGCACGGCGACCTTGAGCCCCGCCTGCGCGCACACCTGCGCGATGCCGGCGCCCATCGCGCCGAAGCCGAGGACCGCGACCCGTTCGAGGCGGTCGATGTCGACGGTCACGGCTCAGCCCCCTTCGTAGTCGTCGTAGAAGCCGCGGCCGGTCTTGCGGCCGAGGTGCCCGGCGCTGATCATCCGCTCGACCAGCGGCGGCGGGGCGAAGCGCGGGTCGCGCAGCTGCTCGTAGAGGCTCAGCGACACCGCCTTGTGGATGTCGAGCCCGACGATGTCGAGGAGCCGGAAGGTCCCCATCGGATAGCCGAGGCCGAGCTCGACCGCCTTGTCGATCGACTCCACGGTGCCCATGCCGGCCTCCAGGGCGCGGATGCAGTCGTTCTCGAACGGCACCAGGAAGCGGTTGACGATGAAGCCGGGCACGTCGGCGGTGTGGACGGCGCGCTTGCCGAGGCCCTCGAGGAACGCGTCGGTGCGCTCCACGGCCGCGTCGGCGGTCAGCCGCCCGCGCACGACCTCCACGAGGCGCATCAGCGGCGCCGGGTTGCAGTAGTGCGTGCCGACCACCCGCTCGGGATGGCGGGACCCGGCGGCGATGGCGGTCACCGAGAGCGTCGACGTGTTGGTGTGGAAGAGCGTCTCGGGGCGGCACACCGCGTCGAGCTCGCCGAACGTCGCCGCCTTGAGCCCGAGGTCCTCGAACACGGCCTCGACGACGATGTCGCAGCCCGCGAGGTCGCCGAGCGACGTCGTCCCGGTCAGGCCCGCGAGCGCCGCGTCGCGCGCCTCGGCCTCGAGCCGGCCCTTCTCGACGCTGCGGTCCAGGAAGCGCCGGACCTCCTCGAGGCCGCGCGCCACGCGGTCGTCCTGGAGGTCGCGCAGCACGACGCGATGGCCGGCGCGGGCGATCGTCACCGCGATCCCCGCCCCCATCGTGCCCGCGCCGAGCACGCCCACCTGCAGCGCGTCCGTCGCGGCGGCCGAACCGGCCCGTGCTGAAGTGTCGGTCGTTGCCTGGGACATTGACTGACTCACTCGCCGTGAAGTGTTGGACAATTATGGTACTGATCATGTCGGGCGGAGCGCGTCTCCCCGCGTGAGGCGCGACGCCTTCCCCACCGCGGCGCTGGTGGGCACGCTGTGCCTGCTGTGGGCGCTGACCTTCATCGTCCAGCGCTCGGCGCTCGCCTCAGCCATCGAGCCGTTGTGGCTCGCCGCGGGCCGGTCGCTCGTCGCCGCCGTGCTTCTCGCCCCGCTGCTGTGGCGCCCGCCGCGGCTGACGGCCCGGGGCTGGCGGATCGCCGTGCTGCTGGGCCTGACCAACATCGTCGGCTTCACCGGCGGCCAGATGATCGGGCTGGCCGACGTGGGCGCGGGCCCCGCCGCGGCGATCATCTACGTGCAGCCCGTGCTCGTCACGCTCGGCGCGTGGGCGTTCCTCGGCGAGTCGCTGACCGTGGGCCGGGGGATCGGCGTCCTGCTCGGCCTGGCGGGCGTGGCCGTGATCAGCGCGCACGAGATCACGCACGCGACGCCGTGGGCGACGGTGATCCTGGCCGGCGCGGCGCTCAGCTGGACCGCCGGCACGCTCATCACCCGTGCCACGCCCGAGCAGCCGGTGCTCGCGATCGTCGCCGCGCAGCACGTGGTCGGCGGGCCGCTGCTGCTGGCCGCCGCCGCGGCGACCGAGCCCGCGCCCGTGCTCACGTGGCACGTCGTGTGGGCGATCGGCTTCGCCGGCGTCGGCGGCTCGGCGATGGGCTGGATGATCTTCACGACGCTGCTGCGGCGCGGCGAGGCCGGCGCCGTGGCGGCGTGGCTGTTCAGCGTCCCGATCGCCGCGGCGGTGCTCGGCATCCTGCTGCTCGGCGAGCCGCTGCGGATCGCGCTCGTCGCCGGGCTGGTGCTCGTCAGCGCCGGGGTGCGGCTCGCGGCCGCGCGCGGCACCCGTCAGCCGGCCGCCGTGCCCCGCGGCACCGGGTCGCCCGCCAGCTCGGCGAGCACGGGCTCGAGGTAGCCGAGGAAGCGCTCCGGGTCCTCGGCCATCGGGAAGTGCCCGAGGCCGCGCATCAGCGTGAAGCGGGCGCCGGGGATCCGCCGCGCGGTCGCCTCCGCGAGCTCCGGGGTGCAGGAGTAGTCGTACTCGCCGCACAGGATGTGCACGGGGCAGCGCTCCGTGTCGATCTCCCCCACCCGGTCCCGCGCGTCCCACTCGCGGCTGTAGAAGTCGATGTCGCCCCAGTAGACGCCGTGCGCGCTCTGCGCGTAGGCCCAGCGGACCTCGGCGCGGCGCGCGGCGGGCGCCGTCGGGCTCATCAGCCCGTCGACCCACTCGGGCACGAAGAGCTTCTCGTTGACCCGCGGGTGCTTGGCCCAGCCGACCTGGCGGCCCTCGACGCGGTCGGCCGCCTGGCAGGCGACGACCGCCGCGAAGCGGTCCGGGTGCCGGTAGGCCAGCTCGAGGCAGATCTCACCGCCCATCGAGCAGCCCATGACGACCGGGCGCTCGAGCTCCAGCGCGTCGGCGGTGGCCACGATCGCCTCGACGTAGCGGTCGGTGGTCAGGCGCCACTCGCCCTCCCCGAGCCCGGACGGCAGCGTGCTGCGGCCGTGGCCGGGGAGGTCGAAGGCCGTCATCCGCCACGCCTCGCGCAGGCCCGCGTCGGCCAGCAGGTGGTGGTACTGACGGCCGTCGGAGCCGGCGGTGTGGAGCATCAGCAGGTCGCGCCCGTCGCCCGCCTGCTCGGCGTACACCTCGGCCTCCCCCGTCTCGAGCGCGACGCGCACGTAGCGCCCGCGCAGCGCGGAGAGGTCGGGCGGGCCGTCCGCGGTCGCTTCGGACGGCGCGTCCTCGCGGCCCAGCTCGAGCAGGCGGCAGACGAGGTGGGCGGACTGCGCGAGCGACTCGCGGCTCCCCTCCACGGAGAACGCCGGCTCCTTGGAGAGCAGGGCGAACAGCGTCTGCGCGCGCGGCGGCGGGACCGGGGACCACAGCCGCGCCCACACCTCGGGCGGGGCGACGAGCCCGAAGTCCACGCGCCGGTCGAAGCCGGCGTCGAGCGCGTGGCCGGCGACGGCGCCGTCGCGCAGGTGGACCCACAGGCAGTCGCCGCCGCTGCGCAGCGTGAACGCGACGTCGGAGGCGGTGCCGACGGCGCGCAGCCGCCGGTCGCCGTCCGCGCGCGCCAGCCAGCGCGCCACGAAGCTCTCCCAGCCGGCGCTCATGCGGAGCGCGTCGGAGCCGGGGTGGGCCACCACAGGCTGGCGACGGCGGCGTAGTCCTGGCGCGCGAGCCCGCGCCCCAGCGCGAGCTCGTAGACGCTGTCGGAGGCCTGCATGGCGAACAGCGGCACGCCGCGGCTGCGCGCGAGGTCGAGCGCCAGCGCGGAGTCCTTGCGCGCCGCCTCCATCGGCATGCCGCCCTCGAAGTCCCCGGCCGCCACCCGTCCCGCGAGCCGCTCGGTCAGCGGGCGCTTGACGCCGGCGTCGTCCTCCTCGAGCAGCCGGCACAGGACGTCGAGCTCGATGCCCTCGGCCTCGGCCAGCGCGGCGGCCTCGGCGAGCACCACCATCGTGGCGTGGGCGACCGCGTTGTTGATCACCTTGGCCGCCATGCCCGTCCCCGGGCCGCCGAAGCGGATGGTGCGCTCGCAGACGCTCGCGAGCACCGGCTCGGCCCGCTTGACATCGGGCTCGTCGCCGCCGACGAGGAAGGCGCTGCGGCCGGAGGCCACCTCGCCCACGCCGCTGAGGATCGCCGCGTCGACGAACCCCGCGCCGCCCGCGCGCGCCTCGGCGTGCATGGCGCGGGCGTCGGCCGGGCTCACGGTGCTCGTCTCGATCACCAGGCCGCCGTCGAAGATCGGCACCAGCTCGCCCAGCACCCCGCGGGAGATCTCCGGGCGCGGGAGCGAGAGCAGCACGGTGGTCGCCTGCTCCCCCACGGCCCGCGGCGTGCCGGCGATCCGCACCCCGGCCGCCGCGGCGGCCGCGCAGCGCTCGCCATCGAGGTCGTAGCCCACGACCTGCGTGCGCTCGGCGAGCCGTCCCGCCAGCGCTGAGCCCATGTTTCCGAGGCCGATCAGCCCCACGGCCTCTCCGCGCTCCCCCGCCACGGGCCGCATCGTACCATCGGTTGGGCTATTGTCCGACAGATGACAGGGGTGTCGGACGCGGCCGGGCTCGCCGCCCCGGCCTTCGTCGACGGAGTGGCGTGCGCCGGCGACGGGACAACCACGCTCGAGGTCGAGGACCCCGCCACCGGCGAGGTGATCGCGCGGCTCGCCGAGGCCGGGCCGGGACTGGTCGACACGGCGGCCCGCTCCGCCCGGGCCGCCTACGAGGGCGCCTGGGGCGCGCTGGGCGCCGCCGAGCGCGGGCGCGTGCTCGCGCGCGTCGCCGCGGCGCTGACCGTGCACGCGGAAGAGCTGGCCGAGCTCGAGGCGCGCGACAGCGGCAAGCCGCTCAGCCAGGCCCGGACGGACGTCGCGACCTCCGCGCGCTACTTCGAGTTCTACGCGGGGGCGGCGGACAAGCTCGGCGGCGAGACGATCCCCAGCGCGGACGGCGCGCTCGTCTACACGCGCCGCGAGCCGTTCGGGGTGGTCGCGCACATCACGCCGTGGAACTCGCCGCTCAGCCAGATGACCCGCGGCGTCGCGCCGTCGCTCGCCGCCGGAAACGCCGTCCTGGTCAAGCCGTCCGAGGTCGCGCCGCTGTCGTGCCTCGCCGCCGCCGCGCTGTTCACCGAGGCGGGGCTGCCGCCCGGGCGCGTGCAACATCGTGGTCGGTCGCGGCGACCCGACCGGAGCCGCGGTGGTCGACCACCCGCTCGTCGGTCACGTCACGTTCACGGGCTCGGTCGCCACCGGCGCGGCGGTGATGGCCGCCGCGGCACGCCGCATCGTGCCGGTGAGCCTCGAGCTGGGCGGCAAGTCGCCGACGATCGTCCTGGAGGACGCGGACCTCGACGCGGCGGTCTCGGCGGCGGTCGCGGCCGTCACGCGCAACGCCGGCCAGTCGTGCTTCGCGACGACGCGCATCCTCGTGCACCGGTCCCGCCACGACGACTACGTCTCGCGGCTGGTGGCGCGGGTCGGGGCGCTCGAGGTGGGCCCCGGGCTCGAGGATCGCGACCTCGGCCCGCTCAGCTCGGCGCGGCAGCTCGAGCGCGTGCTCGAGCTGATCGCGAGCGCCGTCGAGGAGGGCGCGACGGTGGCGACCGGCGGCGGGCGCCTGGATCGCCCCGGCCACTTCTGCGCGCCGACCGTCCTGGTCGGGGTCCACAACGGGATGCGGGTCGCGCGCGAGGAGGTCTTCGGTCCCGTCCAGAGCGTGCTCGCCTTCGACGACGAGGACGAGGCGGTGGCGATCGCCAACGACTCCGACTACGGGCTGGCGGCGGGCGTCTTCACGCGCGACGTCTCGGCGGCGCACCGGCTGGCAGCGCGGCTCGAGGCCGGCCAGGTGCAGATCAACCGCTACCCCGCGGGCGGCGTGGAGGCGCCGTTCGGCGGCTACAAGCGCAGCGGCATCGGCCGCGAGAAGGGCCTCGAGGCGCTCCGCCACTACACGCAGCTGAAGACCGTCATCACGCACGTCGACGAGCGATGACCAACCGCGTGTACGCGATCCGCTACGCGCGGCGCGACGCGCGCAGCGGCGAGCACTTCTACGGGCACGACCCGCACGACGCGCCGATGCCCATGGACTACTTCATGTGGGTCGCGGTGTCCGACGCGGCCGCGGTGGTGATCGACGCGGGCTTCACGCCCGAGGTGGCGCGGGAGCGCGGCCGCGAGATCGTCTGCGACCCGGTGGAGGTGCTCGCCCGCCTCGGCGTCGCGGCCGACGACGTCTCGGACGTCGTGCTGACGCACCTGCACTACGACCACACGGGCAACCTCGCGGCCTTCCCCCGCGCGCGCTTCTGGGTGCAGGACTCCGAGATGGCGTTCTGGACCGGCCGCTACGCGGCGCGCGGCGAGATCGGCGCGGTGGTCACGCCGGCCGACGTCATCGACCTCGTGCGGCTGAACTTCGAGCACCGCCTGGCGTTCGTCGACGGCGACGGGCGCGTGGCGCCGGGGATCACCGTGCACCGGGTCGGCGGCCACGCGCCGGGGCTGCAGGTCGTGCTCGTGGACGCGCCGGGGGGCCGCGTGCTGCTGGCCTCGGACGCGAGCCACTTCTACGCCAACCTCGAGCAGGACCGGCCGTTCGCGATCGTGCACTCGCTGCCCGGGATGTACGGCGCGTTCGACCGCGTCCATGAGCTCGCCGGCGCGTCGGAGCCGCGGGCGCTGATCGTCCCCGGCCACGACCCGCTCGTGATGGAGCGCCACCCGCCGGCCGCGCCCGGGCTGGAGGGACTCGCCGTCGAGCTGACGCGCCGGGTCACCGCGGCCGGGCGATGAGTTCCCCGCGGTGCGACGGTCCTGGTGGTCATGACTGATCGAGATCCCGCCCTCGAGCCGTTCGACGCGCTGATCGGTACGTGGGCCACCGAGGCGACCCACCCGCAGTTCGACGCCGTCGTTCCCGGCAGCGTCACGTTCGAGTGGCTGGAGGGCGGCCGCTTCCTCATCCAGCGGTCCCGCAACGACCACGAGTCGTTCCCCGACGCGATCAGCGTCATCGGCGCCCCCGAGGCCGGCGACGGGCTCGTCATGGAGTACTTCGACTCGCGCGGCGTGCGCCGGACGTACGGCGTGTCGCTCGAGGACGGCGTGCTGCGCATCTGGCGCGACGCCCCCGGGTTCGACCAGCGCTTCTCCGCCACGCTCGGGCACGACGCCTTCGAGGGCCAATGGCAGCTCGCCGAGGCGCCGGGCGACTGGCGGGACGACCTGAAGGTGATCTACCGCCGCCGCGCCTAGACCGTCGAGTCGAGGAGCCTCGCGCTCATTCGTAGCCGGTGAACGGCTCGGTCTCGAACCGGGTGCCCTTGGCGCGATCCTCGAAGACGTGGGTGATGCGGACCGCGGGCTCCACCCGCTCGACGCGGCTCTCCACCAGCTCGAGGTCGGAGTTGTCCCCCAGGCCGAGGTCGTTCAGCCGGTCGGCCTCGGCCCACGCGACATCACCGGGCGTGAGGTTGCTCTCGGGGTAAGCCTCCGTGTGGTGCTTGTTGAGGGCCTGCCAGTGCTCCTCGCCCGCCCGTTCGAACGAGGCCCGAAGCTGCTCGCGGGTGAATGGCATGTCTCAGCCTCCTCTTCTCTGCGCTCGATCAGGCCGGCGGGCGCCAACGGTAACGGTCCGGCCCCGCAAGCCGCTGGGCCACGGGTGGTCAGTCGGGGTGACCGATCACGTTGACGACGATCCCGTTCGGGTCGCGGACGAAGAAGCGCCGAGGGCCCCACGGCTCTTCGGTCAGCGGGTGGACGATCTCGTAGCCACGCCGGCGAGCCTCTGCGTAGGCCGTATCGACGTCGTCGACGGCCACGCTGATCGCCGAGTCCTCCGGCGCCGAGGCATCACCGGAGACGAGGCTGACCTGGATCGCACGGTTCTCGGGAGAGCGGAAGCTCGCGACCCAGCCAAGGTCGAACTCCTTCCTCAGGCCGAGAAAGCCGACGTAGAAGTCATGGCCGGCGCCGGCGTCGCGAACGTTGAGGTTCGGAATGATCCGATGGATCACGTCGTGGCCGATCCTACCTCGGCTTGGCGCTTGCGCTTCGCCTGCCAGCGCCCTTTGGGGCGGCGGCCAGGTCGCGCAGCAGTACCTGGCAGCCGGGCTGCTGGACGAGCTTGAGCTCCACGTCGTTCCGGTGGTGCTCGAGCGCGGCGAGTGACGCTCGGATTTCGCGCATTGCGACAGCACGGCTTGGAGATGAGGCGACTCGACGGCAAGGTTCTGATGGTCGCGGGGCACGACGACGTGGAGGACGGGGATGACGAGGTACGCAGTCGCACGACTGGAAGAGATCGAAGAGCTGACTGACGGGCGCGAACCGTTTCGACCTGTCAGGCACCACTTCGGCATCACGTCATTCGGTGTCAACGCTTGGACGGCCGCCGAAGTGGGAGACCGGATCATCAACGAGCACGACGAGTCCGACCCCGACTCCGACGAGGAGCTGTACCTCGTTGTGCGAGGGCGAGCGATGTTCGAGCTCGACGGTGACCGGGTGGCTGCGCCCACGGGGACGTTCATCTTTGCGCCTCCCGGCGTGAAGCGGACGGCGTTTGCCGAGGAGCCGGAGACGACGGTCATTGCGCTCGGCGGCACCCCGGGAAAGGCGTACGAGCCCGACGGCTGGGAGCTCTGGGCCCCGCTGAACCCGCTCTATGAGGCAGGCGAGTACGCCGAGGCGGCCGATCGCGGACGCCAACTGGTCGAGGCTCACCCGCAGTACGCCGGGTTGCTCTACAACCTCGCCTGTTGCGAGAGCCTCGCGGGCCGGACGGGTGACGCGGTCGATCACCTCGGACTCGCGATCGACCACTCCGAGCGGTGTCGCTCATACGCCAAGGATGATTCGGACTTCGATCCGATCCGCGATGAGCCCGCGTTCAAGGCGTTGATCGAGCGCAAGGGATAGGAGACCTTCAGCCGCGTGGTGTCGTGTAGACGGGACTGCTGCGTTTCGTCGGGCGCACCAGCGCACCAAGCACCTCCGGGAACAGCCGCCGGACGGCCCGCCAGTCGGTCACGGCTCGACGTTGGCCTCGTGCATGAGTGGCCGGACCTCGACACCCCAGTAGCGCGCCGCCGGGTTGCGAGCCGCGATCGCCAGGGCCCGTTCCAGGCTGTCGCAGTCGAGGATCGTGAAGCTGCCCAGGTACTCCTTGGCCTCGGCGAAGGGGCCGTCGGTCACCACCGGCGTCCCGCCGGTGACCTGGACCATCTTGGCGTTCACCTGGTCGGCCACGCCATAGGCGCCGACCAGCTCACCCGACTCGAACAGCTCCTGGTTGAGGGCATCGGTCGCGCGGAGGATCTCGGCGAAGGTCTCCGCACCCACCGAGCTGAAGGCTTCCTCGTTGCCGTAGATCAGCAGCATGTACTTCACAGCTCGCTCCTCTCTAACTGCTCTGGCTGGCCGGTCCGACCAGGTCGCCGCTGGCGCCGCGATCGTCCAGCACCAGCTTCGACCGCCCGGTGACGGTGTAGCGGATGTGGGTGACCTCGGGCGCCTCGACGACCCGGGTCGGGACCAGCTCGATGCCGTCGTCGGCGCCGAGGCCGAGGCTGGGGTCGAACAGGCGCTGGCCGTCGCCCAGCAGCACCGGGGCGATGTGCACCTCAAGCTGGTCGAGCAGCCCGGCGGTCAGCACCTGGCGCAGGAGCTCCCCGCCGCCGGCCACCGCCACGTCCTTGCTGCCGGCGGCGTCCCGGGCCAGCTCGATGGCCCGCTCGAGTCCTTCGGTGACAAAGGTGAAGGAGGTGCCACCCTGGCGTTCGAGCACGTCCCGGGTACGGTGGGTGACGACGAACACCGGGGCGTGGAACGGCGGCTCCTCGCCCCAGGGGACCGCGCCGGCGTCGAACATGCGCCGGCCCATGACATAGGCACCGGCCGCCGCGAACGTCTCCTCGATGATCTCCGAGTTGATCGACTGCTCGCCGCCGGCGAAGCCCTGCCGCTCGCGCCAGGCCATGGCGTCGACGGCCCAGCGGGTGACCCGGAAGAAACCGGGCGCTTCGGGGCCCCGCATCCAGCCACTCATGTCCTTGGGGGCCCGCGTGTCCCGCGGTCCGGTGTAGAAGCCGTCGAGGGACACCGACATCTGGGCGGTCACCTTGGTCATCGTTCGTGCTCCTCTCGTGTTGGCGGCCCCCTTGGCCGCCGGTGCCCATGAGTCGGAGCCGACCGCCCGTTTCTCGACACGCGCCGACGAGAAATCCGAGGAGAAGTCCCGCCTCGGATGGTGGAGAGGTCCCCTACAGGCCGAAGGCGGCCCAGCTGGCGGGGAAGGCACGGCCCATCAAGGCGTTCCTCTGCGAACAGCTGGCTCGGACGAGGGCCCAGGACGCAAGCGGTCCGCGATCCACCGAGCACAGCGCGGCTTCAGCGCTGAGTAACCGGTCGAGCCGCGAGCGCAGGCCGAACCATCGCCGGGTGCGGCCGGCGTCGAGGCGGTCGACGCCGGCCACTGGCTTCCTGCTCTCCGAGGAAGGCGGCGTCCATCCCTCCTAGGCGACGACGAACGTGTAGTCGCGCTCGATCCGGCCGTCCGCGGCGAGGACGAGGAAGTTGAGCCCGACTCCGAACACCTCGCCGTCCTTGGCGACCGCCTCCCAGTGGAACTTGACGACGTCGGCGAGTCGCTCGGCGTCGTCGCGCCCCCGGAAGCTGAGCCCCCCGGAGCCGACCCAGTGCTCGTACGCGCTCGTCGCGCGAGCCTCTATCTCGTCGTATCCCCGTGCCTCGAGGATCGCCGTCATGCCGAGCCCGGGTCGCGCCGCGATCCCGCGGATCTCCTGCGGCGGCTGGAGGATATGCCTCCCGTCCTCCGTCCAGAGCTCGGCGATCATCCGCCGGCGCCGGTCGGCGTCGGGCTCGTTCCAGAGCGCGAGGTACTTCTCCGCCAACTCGGCGGCGCTCCGGGACGAGATCTCGACGAATGCCTGTGTGTCGGTCATCGGTTACCTCCGTTGATCGTCTGGTCGCTACGCCGTCAACGGTCCCGGAGGAAGGCCCACGCGTCGATTACCTCTCGTGTAACGCCGGCCGGCTTTAGACGCCGGGGAATGGAACGAGCGGACGCCCGCTAACTTCAGTCGGGTGGTCGTCCAGACCGAGCAGGAGCCCCAGACCGCGGGCGAGCTGATCCGCTTCTGGCGCACGCGACGCGGCCTCAGCCAACTCGAGCTGTCCCTGGACGCGAACGTGTCGACCAAGCACCTGAGCTTCGTCGAGACCGGCCGGTCCAGCCCGAGTCGCCAGCTCCTCGTCCACCTGGCCCAGCACCTCGATCTGCCGATCACCGAGCGCAATCGACTGCTGCTCGCGGGCGGCTTCGCGCCTGCCTATCTGGAGCTGCCCTACGACGGGGAGGTGATGCAGCCGCTTCGGGAGTCGCTCGAGCGGCTGCTCGAGGCGCACGAGCCGAACCCGGCCTTGATCGTCGACGGGCTCTGGAACCTGATCGAGTCCAATCGAGCCGCGTCGCTCCTCTGGGACGGGGTCGACCCGGAGCTCCTCGGGCCACCGATCAACATGCTCCGCCTCGGCGTTCACCCGGGCGGCCTGCCGCGGATCTCGTCGATGACCGCCGCGTGCAACGCGCCGCTGATTCACCGGCTGAAGCGGAGGAGCCGCGAGGACGCCGATCCCGCCCTCGCCAAGCTCATCGAGGAGGTCGAGGCCTACCTCCCCGGCGAGCCCCCGTCCGGCCAGGCCATCGAGCCGGTGGTCTCGCTCAGACTGCAGACCCCCCTCGGCGAGGTCAAGCTGTTCACGGTCATCGCCACGCTCGGAGCCCCGCTCGACGTCACGGCGGCGAACCTCGCGATCGAGACCTTCCTGCCGATGGACCCCAAGAGCGCAGCGCGGCTCGCCGAGCTGAGCGCGTCCCGATCTGCCTGAGCGTCCGCCCTCATGCCCGGCCCAGGCCGCGCGCAGCCGTCCGACACACGGTCGTCGGCGTCCAGCGCGAGAAGCGGCGCACGTGGCCGGCCGCCGAAAGGCGAAGCGCGGCAGTCGCGTCACGGCCGGCGGGCGGCAAGCACGGGGATGGCGGCGATCGCCTCGTCGTCCAGGTGGTCCCAGATGACGCCGGGCGAGTGGCGCCTCGTGCCCGTACGCACCACCTCGTTCGGCGTGACGACGAGGTCGACGCGGAAGTCGTGCTCGGTCTCGGGTAGCTCCTCGTCGACGAGCTGGAGCTCATGAACCGTCGTGACGATCGTCGTCGCGTCGTCGACGAGCCCCGCCTCGGTCAGCAGCGCGAGCTCGAGGTCCGAGAAGCCGCCGCCCTTGCCGACCCGGACGCCCTCGCGGTTGACCGCGACCGTGCCACAGACGACGAGGTCGACGTGCCCGAGGTCCTCGACGCTCGTCGGGACGCCCTCGCTCATCGCCTTCTTGATCGTCGGGTCGGAGTCCACGCGCACGAACGGCTTGTCGTCGCGCAGACGCGGTACGGCCATGTACAGCGTCTTGCCCTCGCGCCGCGCGCGGCGGCGGACCGGAAGCTGCGGCGCGTCGGGATTGGACTTCACCACGCCCGCCGCGCGCCACTCGGGCAGCTCCGCGAGGCGCTCCGCGGCCGCCTCGGCCCCCTTGAAATTCGGGATCCGCCCGCGTGCGCCGGGGAACCGCGCGACGCCCGCGTCCTGGAGCAGCTGCCAGACCCGCTCGCGCACATCCTGCTTGTCCTCCACGCTTGGCACCGTAGGTCACCGCCGCCTGTGACGCCGAGGCGTTCGGCGCATGCGCGCGCTGGGCGCCGTGCGGCCAGACGCGCGCGCGTCCCGGCGGCTGCGCGCATACGGCGTGCCTCCTCGCGCAAGCGAGTGTCGCCGACGTGCACGGCGCTTCGGCGGAGCCCCGAATCGGCCTGCGCCCTCAGCCGGCCTGCGGCGGGCCCGATGTGAGACCGCTGCTCCGTCTCGTCCATTGCGAGAGTCGCCGCGCGATGCGCCGGCGCTCGTCGCCGGTGTGCGGCCCTCGCCCGTAGCATCACCTCAGTGTCTTCGCCGACCAGCCTGGACTTCTATGACGCCGAGCTGCGCGCTCACCACGAGCACCTTCGCGCCGCCTACGGGATCAGCCCCGGTGATGAGGTGCTCGACATCGGCTGCGGAACCGGGCTGACGACTCGCGACGCGGCGCGCGCTGCGGCGCCGGGCCGCGTTGTCGGCGTCGACGTGTCCGAGCGGATGCTTGAGCGCGCCCGTCAGCTGACGGTGGCCGAACGGCTGGACAACGTCCGGTACGAGCTGGGTGACGCGCAGGTGCATCGCTTCGACTCAGCGCGCTTCGACGTGGCGATCAGCCGGTTCGGAACCATGTTCTTCTCCGATCCGGTCGCCGCGTTCGCGAACATCGCCGCCGCGCTGCGAGCCGAGGCGCGACTGGTGCTGCTCGTGTGGCAGCGCCCCGAGCACAACGAATGGGCGCGGCTGATCGACGCCGCGCTCGGCGACGCGGCGCAGCCAACGCCGCCGGGCGCGGACCCGTTCACGCTCGGGGATGCCGACGTGACCGCGCGCATCCTCGAGACCGCCGGCTTTGACGACGTCGGCTTCGAGGAGGTCCACGAGCCAGTCCTCTACGGCCCCGACGTCGAGGCCGCGCTCGCGGTCGTCACGGGGTTTCAGAACACGAGTGCGGCCCTCGCGAGCCTGAGCGATGGCGAGGCGGCACGCACCGTCGAGCGTCTGCGCGAGATGCTCGCGGCCCACTACAGCCACGAGCACGGCGTGGCGCTCGATTCGCGCTCCTGGTTGATCACCGCCCGGCGGCACCGCTAGGAAGCCGGCGACGCGCCGGCTTTCGTCTTAGGCGCCGTCGTCCGCTTCGACGGGTCGTCGGCTGTCACGCTCACTTCTCGTCCGGGGTCTTAGTGGTAATGACCACGACCACCGGAGGGACAGCAATGCTGGAGAAGGTCTTCTACACGAGCGTGCTCGTCAGCGACCAGGACAAGGCGCTCGACTTCTACACGGACGTCCTTGGCCTGGAGAAGCGCGTGGAGAACCCGACACCCGACGGGCCGCGGTTTCTGACCGTCGGCGTCAAGGGGGACGACTTCCAGCTGGTTCTCTGGCCCGGGACACCGGGGCAGGCCGTGCCGGCGATGGGACGCCCCCCGGCGTCGATCACGATCGAGACCGACGACTGCCGGAAGACGGTCGAGGAGCTGAAGTCGCGCGGCGTCGAGTTCGTCTCGGACGTGCTCGAGTTCCCCTGGGGGTACGTCGCGCAGTTCCAGGACCCCGACGGCAACCGGCTGCAGATCCGCGAGGGCCGCTAGTCCCTCACGGGAGGCGCCGGCGGTGTAGATGAGGCGGCTCGGCGAGCGATGCGACGGTCGACTGGAGAGCGGACGGACCACGGACTCGAGCGACCTCGCCGGCGCGCCTGGCTGAACGGCCAGACTGGACCGCCATCGGTGGCCTCGGTCACCGGCGCGTCGTACCTCGCCGCCGCCTCGTCGACCGCGTAGTGCGCGGAGTCCTCGCGCCCGAACCGCGATCATGAGCACGGCGCACGGCCCGTCGCCGGCGCGGACGAAAGCCCCACCCTGACTCTCGTTTGGCACGTGGCCACCCGCGCGGCTAGCGTCCTGGCATGCCAGACGACGAGGTTCCGGTCCTGATCGTCGGCGGCAGCCTGGTGGGGCTGACGACCGCCATGCTGCTCGGCCACCACGGCGTGCCGTCGTTGTCGGTCGAGCGCCACGCCGGGACGGCGATCCACCCGCGGGCGGGGCACTTCCAGCTCCGGACGATGGAGGTGCTCCGTCAGCTCGGGCTCGAGGACCGGGTACGCGAGAAGTCGCTGGAGACGTACAGCCCGACGGGCGGGATCATCGCGGTCGAGTCGCTCGCGGGTCGCGAGCTCGCCACCTACGTCGAGGAGCTGAACGAGGGCGTCGAGGGGTTCAGCCCGACGCTGCGCGTCTTCATCAACCAGGACGTGCTCGAGCCGCTGCTGCGCGAGCGCGCGCTCGAGCTCGGGGCGACGGTGCGCAACCGCACGGAGGCGGTCGCGGTCGAGCAGGCCGGCGACGGCGTCACGGTCACGCTCCGCGACCTCGACTCCGGCGACGAGCGCGAGGTCCGAGCGCGCTACGTCGTCGCCGCGGACGGCAATCGCAGCCCGATGCGCGAGCGGCTGGGGATCGGCATGCGCGGCTACGGACAGCTCTCGCGGAGCATCACGATCTACTTCCGCGCCGACTGCGCCGAGCTGCTGCGCGATCGCAATCAGGGCGTGATCTACGTGCACAACCCGCGGCTGCGCGGGTTCTTCCGGCTCGACCGCACCGGGGGCAACGGCTTCCTCGTCATCAACACGGTCGGTGAGGACGTCACGCAGGACTCGGCGATCGACGTGCAGTCGGGGCTGACCGAGGAGCGGGCGCTGGAGTTCCTGCGCACCGCGATCGGGACCGACATGCCGATGGAGATCGTCGACGTCGCCCGCTGGCGAGCCGAGGCGAGCTGGGCCGAGCGGCTCCGCGAGGGCCGCGTGTTCCTCGCGGGCGACGCCGCGCACGTCGTGCCGCCGAACGGCGGCTTCGGCGGCAACGCGGGCGTCCAGGACGCGCTCAACCTCGCATGGAAGCTCGCCGCCGTCATCAAGGGCGAGGCCGGGCCGGCCCTGCTCGACAGCTACGAGGCCGAGCGCCTGCCGCTGAGCATGCTGACCGTTCAGCAGGCCTATACGCGCTACGCCACGCGCGTCGTACCGGAGCGCGGCACGGAGGGCGTCGAGCCGCCCGTCCCCGACATCGAGATCGAGATCGGGCTCGTCATGCGCTCCGAGGCGATCCTCGGCGAGGACGATGACGACGGCGCCCTGCACCTCCAGCCCTCCGCCCTCGACGGGCGGCCGGGCACCCGTGCCCCCCACGTCGTGCTCGCCGATGGCCGCTCGACGCTCGACCTCTTCGGCTCGCGGTTCGTGGTGTTGCGCCCCGCGGAGGACGGCGTCGACGACTGGGCGCCGCCCGGGGCGACGTCGCACGTCATCGACGCCGAGCCGTTCGCCGCGGTCTACGGCCTGTCGGCCGGCGGGGCGACGCTCGTCCGCCCCGACGGCGTGGTCGCCTGGCGCGCACGCGGCGCGGCCGGTCGCGACGAGCTCGGGCGCGCTCTCGCGACCGCGCTGGCGCTCGGCCCGGAGACCGGCGGTCAGCGCGACGGGCCGGGTCCGGATCGCAGGTCGTAGCGCCAGTCGTTGCAGCGGATGGGGTTGCCCGGCGGGTACTCGAACCCGTGCTCGCCGAGCAGCGTGAAGCCGAGCTTGCGGCAGAGCCCGTTCGACGGCGCGTTGTCGACCGAGGGATACGCGTGCGCGTAGCGCCGAGTGCCCTCCGCGCCCGCGAGCGCGAGGAGCTGTGCGGTCGCCGCGGCCGCGAGGCCGCGGCCCTGGAAGGCGGGGATCACCGACCAGCCCACCTCGTAGACCTCCTCGTCGCGCCACGCGCGCTCCCAGTAGCCGACCGACCCGACCGCCGTGCCCGTCGCCAGGTCGACGATCTTGAACATGCCGGATCCCTCCGCCGCGTAGCGGCCCTGGCGCTCGGCGATCTTCTCGGGGCTCTCGGGGCCGCCCAGGTGGGCCATCATCGCCGGGTCGCCCACGAGCTGCTCGAGCAGCGCCAGCTCGTCGTCTCCCCACGGCACCAGATCGACGGCCGGTGTGGCACGCCTCTCGCTCACTCGTTGCACGCTACCTCCGGCGCGCCATACTGGCGGCGTGCCCCTTCCTGACGACCTCCTCGGCGAGGCGCCGGTCCGCGCTGCCGTGGCCGCGCTCGCCGACCGCAACCGCCACCACCTCGAGCAGATGACGGACGCCGAGCGCGAGCAGGCGCTCACGCACTGGCACGAGCTCGCGGTCGCGGTGCTGGCCGCCGCCGGCGCCGCCCTCCACGACGAGCCGGACCCGGTGGGCGAGCCCCCCGGCCGAGCGGTGATCGTCTTCGAGGACACCGACGAGGACGAGATCGCGATCCACCTGAGCTTCTTCCCCCAGCTCGACGACCTGGGCGACGGCGAGGTCGCCGCCACGCCGGCCCAGGCCGCCGCCCTCGACCTCCTCGAGGGGATGGCCGGGGAGGAGCCCCCGGGCTGATCGCCCAGGGGGCGATCAGCCTTAGGAGTTCGGCCACCGGCGTCGCCGAGGGGCCCTTCCGCGGCGAGGCCGAACTCCCGCGCGTCTAGGGGTCGGGGAGGACCTTCCCCGGGTTCAAGAGCCCCTCGGGGTCGAGCGCGGCCTTCACCGCGCGCATCGCGTCGACCGCCTCCCGGCCGCGCTCGGCCACCAGATAGCCCGACTTGCCGTAGCCGACCCCGTGCTCGCCGGTGCAGGTGCCCTCGGCCGCGATCGCCCGCTCCACCAGCCGGTCGTTGAGGCGCTTGACCACCTCGAGCCCCTCCTCGTCGCCGGGCTCGAGGACGAACATCACGTGGAAGTTGCCGTCGCCCACGTGCCCGAGGATCGGCGCGAGGATGCCGGCCTCGTCGATGTCGCGGCGGGTGAGCTTGATGGTCTCGGCGAGGCGCGAGATCGGCACGCAGGCGTCGGCCGTGAAGATGCGCGCCCCCGCGCGCAGGGCGAGCCCGGCCTCGTAGGCGCGGTGGCGGGCGTCCCACAGGCGGCGGCGCTCGCTCTCGTCGGTGGTCCAGGTGAAGCCGGCCGAGCCGTGCTCCTCCGCGAGCTCGCCCACCGCGGCAGCCTGCTCGCGCACCTCGGCGTCGCTCCCGTGGAACTCGAGGAAGAGCGTCGGCGCGATCGCGTAGCCGAGCTCGAACCGGCGCTCGACCGCGTCCATCGACGCCTCGTCGAGCAGCTCGATGCGCGCCACGGCGATCCCGTACTGCGAGACGGCGATCACGCAGTCCACCGCGGCGTCGAGCGTCGGGAACGCGCACACGGCGGCCGACATCGCCTCGGGCGTCGGCCGCAGCCGCAGCGTCGCCTCGGTGACCACTCCGAGCGTCCCCTCGGAGCCGATCAGCAGGTGGGTCAGGTCGTAGCCGGCCGACGACTTGCGCGCCCGGGTGCCGGTGGTGATCACCCGGCCGTCCGCGGTCACGGCGCGCAGCGCGAGCACGTTCTCGCGGGTGCCGCCGTAGCGCACGGTGGTGGTGCCGGAGGCGCCGGTGGCGATCATCCCGCCGATCGTCGCGTCGGCGCCCGGATCGACCGGGTAGAAGACGCCCTCGGGCCGCAGCTTGGCCTCGAGCTGCAGGCGCGTCACGCCCGCCTCCACCGTGGCGTCCATGTCCTCCACGGACACGCGGAGGATGCGGTTCATGCGCGTCATGTCGATGCACACGCCGCCGTGCAGCGCGGCGACGTGCCCCTCGAGCGAGCTGCCCGCCCCGAACGGGATCAGCGGCGTCCGGTGCGCGGCGCAGGCCCGCACCACGGCCACCACCTCCTCGGTGCTGCCGGGGTAGACGACGGCGTCGGGCGGGGCCGGGTCGTGCCAGGACTCGTCGGTCCCGTGACGCAGCCGGTCGTCGTCGCCGGTCGAGAGCTGCTCGGCTCCGACCGCGGCGGCGAGGTCGGCGAGCAGCTCGGGGGCGGTGGGGGCGCGGGTGTCCATCGGGCGGATCGTAGTTCCCCGGCGGCGTCATACTTGCGCCCGGTCGAACAGGAGGACGCGCGGGATGCAGGTCGCAGAGGCGGTGGGCGCGGCGCTCGCCGAGCAGGGCGTCGACACGGTCTTCGGGCTCCTCGGCAGCGGCAACCTCCTCGTCACCAACGCGCTGGCCGCCCGCGGCGCTCGCTTCGCGTCATCCCGCCACGAGAGCGGCGCGGTGAGCATGGCCGACGGGTGGGCGCGCGTGAGCGGGCGCGTGGGCGTGGCGAGCGTCCACCAGGGGCCGGGGCTCACGAACACGCTCACCGCGCTCGCGGAGGCCGCCAAGAGCCGCACGCCGCTGCTCGTGCTCGCCGCCGACACCCCCGCGGCAGCGGTGCGGTCGAACTTCCGCATCGACCAGCACGGGCTCGTCGAGTCGGTCGGCGCCGTCGCCGAGCGCATCCACGGGCCGGCCACCGCGGTCGCCGACGCGCGGCGCGCGCTGCGCCGGGCGGAGGTCGAGCGCCGCCCGGTCGTGCTCATGCTCCCGATCGACGTGCAGGCGCAGCCCGCGCCCGATCTGCCACCGCCGGTTCGGGCGGGCCCACCTCCCGCGCCGGGCCTGCACCGCCCCCGGCCGGCCCCGGAGGCCGTCGCGGCCGCCGCCGACCTCGTCGAGCACTCCGAGCGCCCGCTGATCGTGGCCGGCCGCGGCGCCGTGCTGGCCGGCGCGCGCGACCCGCTGGAGGCGCTCGGTGAGCGCATCGGCGCGCTGCTGACCACCTCCGCGGTCGCCAACGGGCTGTTCGCGGGCCTCCCCTACGCGACCGGGATCTCCGGCGGCTTCGCCACGCCGCTGGCCGCCTCCCTGCTGCCGCGTGCCGACCTCGTGCTCGCGTTCGGCGCGGCGCTCAACCAGTGGACGACGAGCCACGGGGCGCTCCTCGGCCCGGAGGCGCGGATCGTCCAGGTCGACCTCGAGCCCGACGCCATCGGGGCCCACCGGCCGGTGGAGCTGGGGATCATCGGCGACGCCGGCGAGACCGCCCGGGACCTCGACGCCGAGCTCGCCGCCCGCGGCTTCGCCCAGGAGGGCGTGCGGACGCCCGAGCTCGCGGAGCAGATCGCCCGGCGCCGGTGGCGCGACGAGCCGTTCGAGGCCGGCGGCGCCGACGGCACCATCGATCCCCGCACGCTGAGCATCGCGCTCGACCGGCTGCTGCCGGAGCAGCGCACGGTGGCGGTGGACTCCGGCGCGTTCCTCGGCTGGCCGGCGATGTACCTCGACGTCCCCGACGCCGCCTCCTGGGTGTTCTCCAACGGCTTCCAGGCCGTCGGGCTCGGCCTCGGCAGCGCGATCGGCGCCGCGGTGGCGCGGCCCGACCGCGTGACGGTGGCCGCGCTCGGCGACGGCGGGGCGCTGATGGCGCTGAGCGAGCTCGAGACCGCGGCCCGCCTCGGGCTGCGGCTGCTGATCCTCGTCTACGACGACGCGGCCTACGGCGCCGAGGTCCACCACTTCGGGCCGCAGGGCCACCCGGTCGACCTCGTGTGCTTCCCCGACGCCGACCTCGCGGCGCTCGCCCGCGCGGCGGGCGGCGGCGGGGTCACGGTGCGCTCGCTCGACGACCTCGGCGCCGTCGAGCGCTGGCTCGCCGCGCCGGAGGGCCCGCTGCTGGTCGACGCCAAGGTCGACCCCGGCATCTGCGGCGAGTGGCTCGAGGAGGCCTTCCGCGCCGGATGACCGCCCACCCACGATCCAGGAGCCCCATGCCGTCCACCGCCGTCGCCGATCTCGCCGCCGCCCTCGCCTCCGGCGCCGTCCGCGTCGTCGACCTCACGCAGCCGCTGAGCGAGACCACGCCCGTGATCCAGCTCCCGGAGCCGTTCGCGAACACCCCCGGGCTGACCCGCCACGAGATCAGCCGCTACGACGACCGCGGCCCTGCGTGGGCGTGGAGCTGGCTCGAGATCGGCGAGCACGTCGGCACGCACTTCGACGCGCCGATCCACTGGATCAGCGGCCGCGACGGCGAGGATCTCGGGTCGGTCCCGGCCTCCCGCCTGGTCGGCCCCGCGGTGGTGATCGACAAGTCGGCCGAGGCGGCCGCGGACCCCGACTACCTGCTGACGGTCGCCGACGTCGAGGCCTTCGAGGCCGAGCACGGGCGGCTGCCGGACGGGTCCTGGCTGCTGCTGCGCACCGGCTGGGACGCGCGCGCCCACGACCAGGAGGCGTTCCTCAACGCGTCCTCGGGGCGACCGCAGACGCCCGGCCCGGACGCGGCGTGCGCGCTGTGGCTCGCGCAGGAGCGCCCGATCGCCGGCTTCGGGGTCGAGACGGTCGGCACCGACGCCGGCGCGGCCGGCGGCTTCGACCCGCCGTTCCCGGCCCACCACCACCTGCTGGGCGCCGGCAAGTACGGCCTCACCCAGCTCGCGAACCTGGCCGAGCTGCCGCCGACCGGCGCGGTGCTCGTCGTCGCCCCGCTGCGCCTGGAGGGCGGCACGGGGAGCCCGGCCCGGGCGCTCGCGCTGGTCCCGGCGGGGGCGTGAGCATGGGCGGGCGCGACGACGACGACTGGACGGGCGAGCCGCCGGAGGGCCGCCATTCGCGCGACAAGGCGAAGCCGGACTTCTGGCGCAACCAGTGGCAGGCGGCGGTCGCCACGTCGATCCTCGCCGTCGTGATCGTGATCGCGCTGCTGCTGATCCTGCTCGTCTGAGGCGCCGCCGCTCAGCGGTAGTCGTGCGCCGAGGCCCGCTCGGGCTCGATCAGGTAGGCGATGTTGTCCTCGCGCTGCGGATACGGGGTCCCGCGGTACTTGGCGGCGATCCGGTCGATGACTCCCAGCGCGGCGTCGCCCTCCAGCCGCTCGGCGACGCGGCCGCTGACCCGCGCCATCACGTAGGGCTGCTCGCGGTCGGTGATCGAGATCGCCACCCGCGGGTCGCGGTCGAGGTTGCGCGCCTTGCGCGAGTCCGGCAGCGTGAAGAACGCGATCCGGTCGCCCTCGAGCCCGATCCACACGGGAACGCTGTGCGGCCCGCCGTCCGGCAGCACGGTGGCGACGTGGGCGAAGTTCGGCCCGTCGACGAGGTCGCGGACGCCGTCGGGGAGATCGGCCATCGCCGGTGACCCTACCGCGGCCGGCCGGGGGGTTGGAGTTGCCAACCGAGAGGGTGGGAACCCGGATCTAGACTCCTCCGCATGGCCGGACGGCGCACCTATGGCGACCGCTGCGGCGTCGCGCGCGCGCTCGACGTCGTGGGCGAGCGCTGGGCGCTGCTCGTCGTGCGCGAGCTGCTGCTCGGCCCCAAGCGCTTCACCGACCTGCGCGCGGGCCTGCCCGGCCTCAGCCCCGACATCCTCTCCCAGCGCCTGCGCGAGCTCGCGGCGTCCGGCGTCGTGCGCCGCCGCAGGCTGCCGCCGCCCGCCGGGTCGCAGGTGTACGAGCTCACCGCGCGCGGGCAGGCGCTCGAGCCCGTGGTGCTCGAGCTCGGCCGCTGGGGGGCCGCCGTCCCGTTCGGGCCCGGCGAGCCGTGGATGAGCCCCGACGCCACGATGATCGCGCTCAAGACGGTCTTCGACCCCGGCGCCGCCGGCGACCTGAGCGAGTCCTATGAGCTGCGCCTCGGCGAGGACCGCTTCCGCGCCGCCGTGGCCGGCGGGCGCCTGGAGCTCGCGCGCGGCGACGGCGGGCGGCCCGCCGCCACCCTCACCACGGATTCCGGCACGCTCGCCGCGCTGCTCTGGCAGGGCCTGCCGCTCGCCGACGCGCGAGGCTCCGGCGCCCTCGAGCTGGAGGGCGACGAGCAGGCCGCCGAGCGCTTCCTGCGCCTGTTCCCGGCGCCCGCGCCGGAGCAGGCGTAGGGCCGGTCGCGCCTCACACGGTGAGGACGACCTTTCCCCCGGCGTGCCCCTGCTCCACGTACCGGATCGCCTCAGAGGCCGCGCTCAGCGGGTACGAGCGGTCGATGACCGGCGCGACGGCCCCGCGCTCGGCGAGCTCCCGGAGGACATCGAGGCTCTCGCGGCTCGGCTTCGGCGCCGAGGGCCGCAGGCGCTGACGGACGAACGGCGACACCGCGACCGCGGCAACCATCCGGCCCAGGGGCCCGAACCAGCTCCCCCCGTCGCCGCTCGAGAGCACGAGCGTGCCGCTCGGGGTCAGCGCGCGGCGGAGGTCCGCCAGCGCGCGGGCTCCCGCGACGTTGAAGATCAGGTCGTAGCGCGCCGCCTGGCGGGTGAAGTCGTCCCTGGTGTAGTCGATGACCCGGTCCGCCCCGATCGAGCGCGCCTGGTCGACGTGCCGCGTGCTGCACACGGCGGTCACGTCCGCTCCGAACGCCTTCGCGAGCTGCACGGCAAAGGTGCCCACCCCTCCCGACGCGCCGAGGATGAGGACCTTCTGCCCCGGCTTGATCCGCCCCGCCGCCTGGAGGCCGTGGAGGGCGGTGCCTGCCGCGACGGGCATGGCCGCCGCCTCCTCGAACGTGAGATTGGCCGGCTTGACGGCCAGTGCGGCCTCGGAGACGGACGCGAGCTCGGCGAACGCGCCGGTGCCCTCCCCGTAGACCTCGTCACCCGGCCGGAGGCGCCGCGCGTTCGGGCCGGCCGCCTCCACGACCCCGGCCACGTCGAGGCCGCGCACCCGGCTCTTCGGCCCGGAGACCCCGAACCCCATGCCGGAGCCCACGACGCGCATGACGTAGGGCAGGCCGCGCATGAAGTGCCAGTCGGCGGCGTTGACGGACGCCGCGCGAACGCGCACCAGCACCTCGCCGTCCGCGACCGCCGGGGCGTCGATGTCCCGGAGCTCGAGGACGTCGGGTGCGCCGTACCTGTCCTGGACGACCGCCTTCATCGTGAGTCCCTTGACTTGAAGCGCACTTGAACTTGTAGCCTGACCTGCCCGGCGCGATGAGTTTCTCCGGGGTTCGTGGTCCAAGTACACAGCACTTGATGAAGCGGAGAAATCCGCGCACAGTTCTCCGGTGCCGCCTGCCACCACCCGAGGAGCCAGATGACCGTCCAGCCCGCTCTTGCCATAGAGGCCACCGGCCTCGTCAAGTCGTTCGGCCAGACCCGCGCCGTCGACGGCGTCGACCTGGCCGTGCGGAGCGGGTCGGTCTACGGCGTGCTCGGGCCGAACGGCGCCGGCAAGACGACGACGATCCGGATGCTCGCGACGCTGCTGCGCCCCGACGCCGGCTCGGCGCGCGTGCTCGGGCACGACGTCGTCGGCGAGGCGGACACGGTGCGCGGCCTCGTCGGCCTCACCGGGCAGCTCGCCTCCGTCGACGAGGATCTGACCGGCCGCGAGAACCTCGTCCTGCTGGGCCGCCTGCTCGGCCTGCGGCGCGCCGCCGCCAAGGCGCGCGCCGTCGAGCTGCTCGAGGCGTTCGGGATCGCCGACGCGGCCAACCGGCTGGTCAAGCACTACTCGGGCGGCATGCGGCGCCGGCTCGACATCGCCGCGAGCATCGTCGTCACGCCGGAGCTCATGTTCCTCGACGAGCCGACCACCGGGCTCGACCCGCGCTCGCGCAACCAGGTGTGGGACATCGTCCGGGCGCTCGTCGCGGAGGGCACGACGATCCTGCTCTGCACGCAGTACCTGGACGAGGCCGACCAGCTCGCGGACGGGATCGCGGTGATCGACCACGGCCGGGTGATCGCCGAGGGCACGCCCGCCCAGCTGAAGGCCTCGGTGGGCTCCGGGGCGCTGCACGTGCGGCTGCTCGAGCCCGGCCAGCGCGAGCAGGCCGAGCAGGTGCTGGCCCGGCGGCTCGACGCCGTGCACCTCGAGCCCGATCCCGCGGCGCTGTCCGCGCCCTGCGCCGACGCCGACCGGGCCGCCGAGGCGGTGGCCGAGCTCAACCGCGCGGGCGTGCGCATCGCGGGCTTCGCGCTCAGCCAGCCGAGCCTCGACGAGGTGTTCCTGGCGCTGACCGGGCACCCGGCGGAGGAGCAGCCACCCGACGAGGACCTCGTCGAGGAGAAGGAGGCCGCATGAGCACGACCCCGACCACGCGCGCGGCCGCGACGACCGGGACCGACCAGGACGCGCTGCGCAAGGCGCTCTCCGCGACCCCGCGCCCGCCGCGGGCGAGCGCGCTGTCCGCCACCATGGCGTTCGGATGGCGCGGGATGCTCAAGGTCAAGCACGTCCCCGAGCAGCTGCTCGACGTGACCATCACGCCGGTCATGTTCGTCGTGATGTTCACCTACCTGTTCGGCGGCGCGATCGCCGGCTCCACCGGCGACTACCTGCAGTACATCCTCCCCGGCATCCTCGTCATGTCGGTGCTGTTCACCACGGTCTACTCCGGGGTCGCGCTCAACACCGACCTGACCAAGGGCGTGGTGGACCGCTTCCGCTCGCTGCCGATCGCGCGCGCCGCGCCGCTCGTGGGCTCGGTGGTGGGCGACAGCGTCCGCTACCTCATCGCGGGCACGGTGATCATCGTGCTCGGCGTGATCCTGGGCTACCGGCCCGGGGCGGGGATGCCCGGCGTCATGGCGGCGCTCGGGCTGGTGATCGTGTTCGCCTTCGGCCTCTCGTGGGTGTTCACGACGCTCGGCCTGCTGCTGCGCTCGCCGAACGCGGTCATGAACGCGGGCTTCATGGCGATCTTCCCGCTGACGTTCCTGAGCAACGTGTTCGTCGAGCCCGAGACGCTGCCGAGCGTGCTCAAGGCGTTCGTCGAGGTGAACCCGATCTCGATCCTCGCGACCGCGTCGCGCGGGCTGATGGAGGGCTCGGCGGTGGCCGGCGACATCGCGATCGTGCTCGCCACCGCGGCGGCGCTCACCGCGGTGTTCGCGCCGCTGACGACGCACCTGTACCGGAGCAGGGGCTGAGCGAGGACGCGCGATGACCGCCCGCGGCATGTGGGCGGTCATCGCCGCGGCGGTCGCGGCCGGCCTCGGGGTCGTGGCGCTCGTGCTCACGAGCGACCACCAGCAGGTCAAGGCCGTGTGGGCGATCTTCGGACCCGTCGTCGGCTGGAGCTTCATCGGCACCGGCCTGTACGCGTGGCGCGCCCGGCCCGAGAGCCGGATCGGCGAGCTGATGGTGCTCCTCGGCTTCGCCTGGTTCCTCTACACGCTGGCCGCCGCGGACTGGCCGCCCTTGCACACCGCCGCGCTGGTGGTCGGCGGGCTGTGGGGCGGCGTCTTCCTCCACCTCGGCCTGAGCTTCCCCTCGGGGCGGCTCACGAACCGCCTCGACCGCGGGCTCGTGATCGCGGGCTACGTGATCTTCCCGCTGGCCTTCGTCCCCCCGCTGATGTTCGGGGCGCCGCCCGAGATGGGGTGCGAGGGCTGCCCCGAGAACCTGCTGCTGATCCGCCGCGACCCGGAGCTCGCGGACGTCCTCACCGCCTTCGGCGCCCTGCTCTACCTCGCGCTCTTCGTCGTCGTGCTGATCCGCGCGGCGCAGCGCTGGCGGGCGACGCCGCCGCTCGCGCGCCTCCAGCTCACGCCGGTCTACGTGTGTGCGTTGCTCACCTTCGCGTTCGTGACGGTGGCCCGCGCCGGTGCCGGCGACCTCGCCTGGTGGCCCGCGTTCATCGCGACCGGGCTGATGCCGTTCGCCTTCCTCGGCGGCCTGCTGCGCAGCCACGTCTCCCAGCTCGACGCCGAGCTGCGCGCGCGGCTGGAGGAGCTGCAGGCCTCGCGCGCGCGGCTCGTCGAGGCCGGCGACGCCGAGCGGCGCCGCCTCGAGCGCGACCTGCACGACGGCGCGCAGTCCCGCCTCGTCGCGCTCGCGCTCCTGCTGCGCTCGGCGCGATCGCGCGCCGGGGACGACCCCGAGCTGGCCGCCCTGCTCGACCGCGCCCAGCAGGAGCTGCAGACGAGCCTCTCCGAGCTGCGCGAGCTCGCGCGCGGCATCCACCCGGCCGTGCTGACCGAGCGCGGGCTGGAGCCGGCGCTCGAGGCGCTCGCCTCCCGCGCCCCCGTGCCGGTCACGCTCGAGTCCGACGCGCGCGAGCGCCTCCCCGGCCCGGTGGAGAGCGCCGCCTACTTCGTGGTCTCCGAGGCGCTCGCCAACGTCGCGAAGTACGCCAGCGCGACGCACGCGACGGTCGCGGTCCGGCGCGTCAACGGCCGCGTGACCGTCGAGGTCTCAGACGACGGGGTCGGGGGCGCCGACGCCGCCCAGGGCTCGGGCCTGCGCGGCCTCGCGGACCGCGTCGCGGCGCTCGACGGGACGCTCTCGCTCGAGAGCCCGGAGGGCCGGGGCACACGCCTGCGCGCCGAGATCCCCGCGCCATGACGACGTTCGACCTCCAGGCGTACCTGGAGCGCATCGGGCGGCCGGACCCTCCGCCGGCCGATCGCGGTGGGCTCGCGGCGCTGCAGGAGGCACATCTCGACGCCATCGGGTTCGACGACCTCGAGTGCGCACTCGGGCGCGTCCCCGACCTCTCGCTCGACCGCGTCCAGGAGAAGCTCGTGGCGCAGGGACGCGGCGGCTGGTGCTTCGAGCACGTCGTGCTGTTCGGCGCCGCCCTCGACGCCCTCGGCTTCACCGCGCACCGCCACGTGGCGCTCATGAGCCCGGAGCGCGGGAACGACCGGCCGCGCACCCACGCGTTGCTGCGCGTGGCGCTCCCGGAGGGGGACGTGATCGCCGACGTCGGGCTCGGCTCCGGTCCGCTCGAGCCCCTCGACCTGGCGCTGCGGCCACCGGAGCCGACGCTCGGCGGCTGGCTCTGGGGGTTCGAACGCCGCGGTCCGGGAAGCTGGCGGCTGTTGACCCGTCGCGGCGACGCGATCTTCCCGGTCCACGAGTTCGACAGCACCCCGGCGACCGCCGAGGACTTCGCGGTGGGCAACCGTCATGCCGCGACCCATCCCGCGTCGCCGTTTCCCGGGAGGCTGATCGCCATGCGCCGGACGAGGGCCGAGCACCGGCGCCTCGTCGGGCGAACGCTGACGATCACGTTGCCCGACGGGCGCGAGCGGCAGGAGCGGCTCACGACCGAGGCCGCGATGACGATGCTCCGGGACCGCTTCGCGATCCGGCCCTCCCGCGAGGAGGACGCGGCCCTCCGGCGGCTGCTCGACGCTCGCCCGTGACGCGCCGCTCAGGCGTTGCGCAGCTCGCGCGTCGCCGTCGCGATCGTCCGCACGACGTAGACGAGCGCCAGCGCGAAGAAGATCCCGCCGACGAGCGCGCGGGTCTGGTCGGCGCTCAGCGGCGTGCGCTTGGCGACCGGGTCGGCCACCGTGTCGCCGACCTTCTCCCGCCAGCCCTTGAGGCCGGCCTGGCCCAGCAGTGTGACGTCAGCCATCGCTCCTCCGATCTCCGCTTGCCCGGTCCGGGCTACCGCTCGCGGCGGGCGGCCAAACTCACGGGCTCAGCGTCCGCTTGAGCGTCCAGCCCAGCACGACCGTGATGACGAGGAAGAGCAGCATCAGGCCGAGGCTCGTGATCCCGATGACCGCGAGGACGAGGGTGACCGCGGTGAGCAGCGCGGCGGCCCCGGTGGCGAGCGTCAGGGTGTAGGCGCGCTGCTCGCGCCGGCGGCGAGAGGGGCGGTTGGACTGGCGCGGCGTGAGGTCGCTCATTGGGCTCCATCTGGGGGGACGTTCGTCTCCTCACAGGGTACGCGGCGCCGTGCACTCCCGGCGGCCCGCCGGGGTCGGGTACGGTCCGTCCGTGCTCGAGCCCGCGGTCACCGCCCCGGCGGCGCCCCCGCCGCCCCCGGCCGCACGCCTCGCGGGCGTCCAGAGCTCGCCCGTCCGCGAGATCCTCGCGCTGACCGCGCGCCCCGGCGTCGTCTCGTTCGCCGGCGGCCTGCCGGCCCCCGAGCTCTTCGATCGCGCGGGGCTGGCCGAGGCGTTCGCGGCCGCGCTGGCCTCCCCCGCGACGCTGCAGTACTCGACGACGGAGGGCGACCCGGCGTTGCGGGCGGCGATCGCGGCGCGGCTCGGCGGCCGTGGCCTGCACACGGTCCCCGACGACGTGCTCGTGTGCACGGGCTCCCAGCAGGCACTGACGCTCGTCGCCGCCGCGCTGCTCGAGCCCGGCGACGCGGTGCTCGTCGAGGAGCCGTCCTACCTCGCGGCGCTGCAGTGCTTCGCGCTCGCCGGTGCGCGGCTCGTGCCCGTCGCCTGCGACGACGAGGGCCTCGATCCGGACGCGGTGGCGGCCGCGATGGCGCGGCACCGCCCGCGGCTCCTGTACACGATCCCCACCTTCCAGAACCCGACCGGGCGGACGCTGCCGCTCGAGCGCCGGCGCGCGCTCGCCGCCACCGCCGCGCGCCACGGGCTGTGGATCGTCGAGGACGACCCCTACGGCGAGCTGCGCTACTCGGGCGCCCCGCTGCCGCCCGTCGCGGCGCTGCCGGGCGCGGAGGACCGCACGATCGCGGTGTCCACGTTCTCCAAGGTGCTCGCGCCGGGCCTGCGGATCGGCTGGCTGCGCGCCCCCGCCGGGCTGCGCCGCGCGCTGGTGGTCGCCAAGCAGGCCGCGGACCTGCACACGTCCACGGTCGACCAGGCGGCGGCCGCGGCGTACCTCGCCCGCATCGACCTCGACGCGCACGTCGCCGGGCTGTGCGCGGCCTACGGCGCGCGCCGCGACGCGCTGCTGGACGGCCTCGGCGCCGCGCTGCCCGCGGGCTCGACCTGGAACCGCCCGGAGGGCGGGATGTTCGTGTGGGCGCGCCTGCCCGACGGCGGGGACGCCGAGCGCCTGCTGACGGCAGCGCTCGCGCACGACGTCGCGTTCGTCCCCGGCGCGCCGTTCTTCGCCGGCCCGCCCGACCGGGCGGCGCTGCGGCTCTCGTTCACCGCGCACCCGCCGGCGGAGATCGCCACCGGGCTGCGCCGCCTCGGCGACGCCGTCCGCGGCGACTGAGATTCGGCCAACCGGCGTCAACTCGGGGCGGGCGGTGCCGATCACCCGCGCATGGCCTCCACTCCGTCCTCCCCCGCCCCGGTCCGGCACATGGTCGCCTCGGCGCTCGCGCCCGGCCGCACCGCCCACGACCGCCAGCGCGAGCTCGTGCGCGCGAGCCTGATCGCCCGTCCGGGCACCCGCCGCCCCACGCACCGGCGCTGGGCGTAGCCGCCGCTCGGGCTCAGGCCGCCGCGAGCCGCTCGCGCAGCCGCCGCACGGCGTCGCGGCGCTGCTCGCGTCCGACGCGGTCCAGCACGAGCACCCCGTCGAGGTGGTCGATCTCGTGCTGGAGCACGCTGGCCTCGGGCCCCGCGGCCTCGATCACGTGCTCCTCGCCCCACTCGTCCCGTGCACGCACCCGCACTGCCGCGGGGCGCTCGACCTCGAGCCACACGCCCGGCAGGCTGAGGCAGCCCTCCTCGAAGCACTCGACGTCCTCGGACGTCCACTCGATCTCGGGGTTGACGACCACGCCGAGCGGCGCGTCGGGCCCGAGGCGGTAGACCAGCACGCGCCGCAGGGCGCCGAGCTGCGTCGCGGCGAGGCCGGCGCCCAGCGCGTCGTCCATCAGGGCCGCCATGCGGGCGACCTCGGAACGCAGGTCGTCGTCGAAGTCCTCGACCGGCCGCGCCGCCGTCCGCAGCACGGGGTCGCCCCACATCCGCACGTGCGCGAGCGCCGCGGCGCGGCGGGCGACGACCGCGGGATCGAGCGGCTGGGGAGCGTCCTCGCCGGCCATGTCCGGGAGGCTACCGGCCGCCCGGCGGCGCCAAGGTCGGGCCAAGCTTCGCCCAAGCCGGCGCGGGGAGCATGCCGGCACGCGGTCACGACGGAGCCCCCCATCCGGACCGCGGCGGCGACACGGACGTCGCCGGCCCTCATATCCGTGCCCACCCGCCCCACCGCCCAGGACGGGCGTGGGGCGGGTGGGCACATGCTCTCCGCCCCTTGAAGGCCCGCTCCGGCGGGCCTTCAACGGGTCTCGGCCAGGAGCCGCGCGATGGCGGCGGCGGTCTGCGGGCGCAGCTCGGAGAACGTGTGGCGCTTGCCGCCGACGGTCCGGACGCGCAGCTGGGCGACACGGCGGCGGGGCGGGCGCAGCCGGTGGTCGACCTCGGCGATCGCGCCGAAGCGCAGCTGGCGCACGCGCGCGGTCGGCAGGTCGTCGAGCAGCCACAGCAGCCGCCGGTCGGTGACCGCCAGCAGCGCCTGCGGGCTCGCCCACGTCGCGGTCGGGGTGACGAGGTGCACCGGCTCGCGGTGGTCGAGGGCGGCGAGCAGCTCGGCGCCGAGCGCCCGGCGCACGGCGGCGGGCAGCCACTCCCCCGGGACCTTGGCGCGCCGATGGCCGTTGACCGCGCCGCCCGGGCCGGCCCTGTTGCCGCGCGCGGCGCGCTGCGCCTCGGCACGGAGGAGGTCGTAGGCCGCGTTGATGTCCGCCATTCGCTGCTCGGCGCCGCCGCCGCGGTCCGGGTGCCAGCGCTTGGCCTCGCGGCGATAGGCCCGCGCGATGTCGTCCGCGGAGGCGTCCGGCTCGATCCCGAGGACGTCGAAGGGGTCCACCGGCCTCCATTGTGAAGATCGCGCCCGACGGCCGTCCTACCGTGTCGGGTGGATGGCGGAGCGCAACACGTTCACCGGCGCGGGCCTCGACCGGGCGGGCGCCCTGCGCCGCGACGCCGACCGCGTGGCCGCCCTCCGGTCTGCGCCCGAGAGCCGCGCGCTGGTGATCTCCCCCGACGGCGTCTACCTGCGCCCCGACGGCGGCCCGGCGCTGGTGCCGCTCGACGGCACGGGCGAGCCGGTGCTGCTCGGGCTCGAGGACGGCGGCCGCGCGCTGTTCGCGCTCGACGCCGCCGGCGCCGCTCCCGCCGCGCTGGACGGCGCCGCCCCGACCGGGCTGCGCGACGCCGCCGCGCTCCTCGACCAGCACGACGGCGGCCTCGTCGCCTACGCCGCGGCGCTGCTCAACTGGCACCGCCGCCATCCCCACTGCAGCGTCTGCGGCGCGCGCACGCGGGTCGAGGAGGCCGGCCTGCTGCGCGTCTGCCCGGCGTGCGGCGCGGAGCACCATCCCCGCACGGACCCCGTGGTGATCATGCTCGTCGTCGACGGCGACCGGGTGCTGCTCGGCCGCCAGCCCGCCTGGCCGCCCCGGCGCTTCTCGGCGCTGGCCGGCTTCGTCGAGCCCGGCGAGAGCCTCGAGGAGGCGGTCGCCCGCGAGGTGCGCGAGGAGTCCGGCGCCGAGGTCGCCGATCCGCGCTACGTGTCCTCGCAGCCGTGGCCGTTCCCGGGCTCGCTGATGCTCGGCTTCACCGCGCGCTACGTCGCGGGCGAAGTGCGCGTGCGCGACGGCGAGCTCGACGACGTCGGCTGGTTCGACCGCGACACGGTCGCGGCGGCGGCGCAGGAGCGCGGTCCGCTGCGCCTGCCCCCGCGCTTCGCCATCGCCCGCAGGCTGCTCGACGGCTGGCTCGCCGGCGACCTCTAGCCGGCGGCGGGCAGCAGCGTCGCGGGGATCGGCCGCCCGGCGCGCGAGGCCACGTCGTGCAGCTCGTCCGCGTCGACGACCGGGACGCCGAGCTCGCCCGCGATCCTCCCGACGACGGCGGCGAGCCGCTCGTCGTCCGGCTCGACCAGCGTCAGCGCCTCCACGCGCGCGTGCTCGGCGCGCCAGCCGTCGGCATGGACGACCACCCGCCCCCACGCGGTGATCACGCCCTCGCACCAGTAGTGCTCGCCGAAGTAGGTCCGCAGCCCGGGATGGTGGTAGGCGTAGATGCCGCACTGGCAGTCCGGGTGCGGCGAGGCGTGGGGCTCGGCCAGCCAGCCCTTGCCGTGCAGCAGGGACCGGTTGGCGTCGTGGCACTCGGCGTGCAGCACGCGCCCGGCCCACCGGCACGGCACGTACGGGGACAGCAGCCGCCCGTTGGCGATCCGCCAGGCCCGGAACCCGAGCACCGGCTCGACCAGGTCCGGCGCGCCCTGGAGATCGGCGGAGCCGATCTCCCAAGGGTGGGCGAAGCCCGCGCCCGTCACACCCGCTGCGGGTCCGCCTCGGGCTGGGCGGGGTCGCGCTCGGGCGCGGGCGGCGACTCCCGCGGCGGGTCCGGGGCGGGCGCGGGACGCTCGGCGGGGCGCTCGAGCGGCTCGACGACGATCACCCGCCGCGGGCCGGGGAGCGTGCCGGCCGGCGCGTCCGGGCGTGCGGTGGACATGGCGTCATCGTAGAGGCGGCGAGATCCGCACCGGCCCATGGCGGCCGCGGCGCCCGTGGCCGCACGCGCCGCGGCCGTGCCTGCCGCCGGTCACGACCCCGATCGCGCCGAAGACGATGAACCAGACCGGCCAGAACGTGCCGGCCCCGGCCAGCGCCCAGATCGCGACGAGGAGCACGCTGACGGCGAGGTAGCCGCGGAAGCGGCCCATGATCCCGTCGAGCGTGTCGTAGGACCCGGCCGGCGGGCCGGTCCGCGACGGCGCGGGGGCCGGCGCCGGGGGCGGGACCGGGAGCTCCGCGAGCTGCTCCGCCAGCTCGCGGCGGGCCTTGGCGGCGTACACGCGGTCGAGGCGCTCCGAGAGCTCGTCCATGTCCAGGCGCCCCTGCTCCGCGTGGTAGCGCAGCTGCTCGACGACCTCCTCGCGCTCCGCGTCGGAAGGCCGGATGTCATCCAGCGGGAAGCTGAGGGGGCGTGGTGCTCGGCGCTCGGCGGCCATGGGCGCTCCTCCATGAACGGCGGTCTCGGTCGTTCGCAGTCACCGCATTGTGAGTGACTACTCACTTGTTGTCAAGGGCGGGGTGATCGTGTCCTCGTAACCAGTATGGCCGAGATCGCGCAGCCATTTCCGCATCACGCGATGGACCTCCTCGGCGCCCACCAGCGGCTCGCGCGGCACGTCGAACTCGACCGGCGCGAGCACGAACGGGAATCCCTGCTCGCCGCCGAGCCCGCCGTGGGAGCCGACCAGCTCCTCGAACGCCGCGACCTCGTCGGTGTCGGCCCAGAACGTGCTGTTGAGCATGAGGTCGGCGCAGTGCGGGAAGCGGTCGCTGCGGCGGACGTGGCGAGCCGCGTTGGGGCCGAAGGGCGCGAGCGGGTCCTCCCCCTCCACGCGCCCGTCGTCGAGGAAGTGGGCGCCCCTGGCGCCGAGCACGACGGCGCCGTCGTCCTCGGAGCGGACGAGCACGAAGCCGACGCCGGGATGCTCGCGCAGCGCCGAGAGCAGCCGCGGGTGCAGCTCGCGGATGCGCTCGCGCGTGACGCGCCCCGGCTCGCGGGGGAACGACACGAGGCCGAGGTTCCCGGACGCCATGACCACGAGCTCGGGCGGCGGCGCGGCGTCCGCCGCCGCCTGCTCGGAGCCCGCCTCGAGCTGATGCTCGCGCAGACGGCGGCCCGCCGCGGCGCGGATGGTCCGTCCGGCCGCGCTGTCGGCCTGCGACGCCTCGGCCAGCGAGGCGTCGAGATAGCCGCTCGCCTCGTCCCCGGCGACGGCGCCGGCCACCACCGCGTCGGGCTCGGAGGCGGCCCGCACGACCTCCTCGAGCGTCGTCCCGTAGCGGTCGCGGAACGTGGCGCCCTGCGACTGCCCGTGGTCGGAGAGCACGACGAAGCGGTACGGGCGCGGCGCGTGCGGCAGGGCGGCCTCGAGCCGGGCGAACTCGTGGTCGACGCGCCGCAGCGTGGCGAGCGCGTCCGGGCGCTCGACGCCCGAGTGGTGGGCGACCTCGTCGTAGGCGAGGAACGTGGTGTAGACGACGGGGCGGCCGGCCATGATGTCGCCGATCACGGCCTGCACCTGGAGGTCGCGCTGGATGATCGTCCCCCACGACCGCACGAGCGCGTACTTGAAGTCGCGCTCGACCCGCGGCCTGATGTCCCGCCGCCGCTGCTGGGAGGCGTAGAACAGCTCCTGCACGATGTCGATCGCCATCAGCAGCATCGTGCGGATGACGTTGTAGGGGCGCGCGAAGTACGTGTAGTAGTCCTGGCCGACGCGGCCGGGCCGGTCGCGGTCGAGCACGGTGCTCATCGTCAGCAGGCTGTGCGCGGCGTCGCCGGAGAGGATGTTGGCGCGGCTGGCGCCGTCGTCGTGCAGCAGGCCGCGCCCGTCGGAGTGCCGGCGCTCGAGCTCGGCCGCGTCGCGCGGGTGGTTGGTGACGATCGCGCGGCCGCGGTCCTTCTCCCACCAGCGGAACGCGGGCATGTCGTCGTTGTCGCCGTGCAGCAGCCCGGCCTGGCACGCGCCGGTCTGCGAGGACCAGTCGGTCTCCCAGCGGTGCAGACGGTGGGTCCCGTCGCGCAGCCACCGCGCGATGGTCGGGACGTTGCCGTCGCGCACCGCGCGCCGCAGCACCTCGTGGGCGAGGCCGTCGATCTCGAGGAAGATCACGCCCGGGACGTCCGTGGCGTGCACCGCGCCCGCCCGGCCCTCCCGCCGCAGGACGAAGTTGCGGTAGTGGAAGTCGTCGTCGTCGATCGCCAGCAGCGCCGTCACGGCGGTGGTCACGACCGTCACCCAGATCGCCACGACGATCCCCGAGCCGAGCCCGCCGATGTCGAAGCCCGGCACGATCGCGGATACGCCGCGGACCACCAGGCCGTTGAGCACCAGCGCCCCGAGGCCCAGCGTGAGCACGGTGAAGGGCAGCGCGAAGCGGATCAGCACCGGCCACAGGAGCGCGTTGACGAGGCCGATCGCCAGCGCGCCGGCGAGCGCGCCCGTGACGTCCGAGACCTCGACGGTCGGCGACACCCAGCCGAGCGCCAGCAGCGCCACCGCGGTGACGATCCACACCGCGAGGGTCCGCGCGACGGCCCGGCGGCCCTGGAAGCGGCGCACGGCTCAGCCCGCCGGCGCCTGCAGGACGCGGTAGGGCGCGGGCTCGCCGGCGTCGGGGGCGCGCGGGAGCCCGGCGGGCCAGCTGCGCTGGCGCAGCCGGTTGTAGGTGCTCACCCAGACCGCGCACTCGTCCACGTCCTCGGGCAGGCAGAGCTCGGTGGCGCCGGCGGGCGCGACGTCGCGCAGGACCGCGCTGCGCAGCATCGCGAAGGGCGGCTCGGGCCGGTGGGCGGTGACCAGCAGGTGGCGCGCGGCCCCGCGCCAGCCGACCGTCAGCTGCCGGCCGCGCAGCGCGGCCGCCGACACCTCGGGCTTCGCGGGCGCGAGCAGCTTCCCCGCCGTCCAGACGAGCGACTTCAGCGCGGCGGCGAGCGGCGCGGCCGGCGGTGGCGCGGCGAAGCCGGCGGGGTCCTCCCAGCGCCGGTGCTGGTGCGCGGGGCCGGCCGGGCTGCGCCCGATCGGCGCGAGGCCCGCGAGCGGGCGGCCGCGGTCGGCGCCCCAGCGCCCGGGCCAGCGCGACCACTCGCCGAACGGCCGCACCTCGGGGACGAGCCGAGGCCCCCCGCCGAAGGGGTGGTCGGCGCCGGGGAAGTAGAACCGCGTCCTCGGCGCGAAGTAGTTCGCGTGGGAGAACGGCGCGACGTAGACGACCGGGCGGCCCTCCGGGGCGACCGCGCGGAAGGGGCGGGTCTCGGCGTGCTCGTGCTGGGAGCCCGTGACCGTCACCGGCGTGCCGGCCGCGTCGAGCTCGACCTGGACGAGCTCCCAGTCGCCCTGGTGACGCCCCCAGCCGAACAGGTGCTTGGGGTTGTCGTAGTAGAACAGCCAGTACTGAAGCCAGGTCCGCCCGTCGTCCGCCTGCACGATGCGCCCGTAGGCCACGGGCGGGTGGCGCTCCTGCAGGACGAGGGCCGCCGCCACCGGGTCCGAGCCCCCGATCAGGCGGTCGTCGCCGGCCGCGGTGAGCCCGCACGGGTAGTCGGTGAGGATCGCGAGCGCGAGGTCGTCGCCGTCGGCGATCACCGCGCCGTCGTCGCGGGCCAGCCGGTTCGGCGGCCACTCGGCCATCGTGTCGGCCGCGGTCGCCCGGTGGGCGTCCTGCGGGTCGAATCCGAGGCTGGGCGCGTGGCGCTCGAGCAGCGCACGCTGCTCGTCGCTCCACGGCGGGCGCTGCTCGGCGAGTACCTGGACCATCGCCCGTTCCTATCCGAGAGCGGCGTCCGGGCGCAAGCGCAGACCGGCCGGCCGGGCGGCCGATCGGGCAGGATCCCAGCCGAGATGCGGATCGTCGCCCTCGCCGACCGGCCGCCCCACGGGGACCTCGAGGCGCTCGTACACCGCTCGCGGGCGGCCGCCGTCCTGTGCCTCGGCGACCTCGATCCGGCGTGGATCGAGCCGCTCGAGCGGGTGCGGGTACCCAAGCTCGGCGTCTACGGCAACCATGACCACGAGGCCTACATGGACTGGTACGGCATCGAGGACCTCCATCTGCGCGCGGCTCAGGTCGACGGCGTGAGCTTCAGCGGGTTCGAAGGCTGCGTGCGCTACAAGCGCGACGGCGATCACATGTTCTCCCAGCGAGCGGCGCGGCGCCTCGTGCGCGACCTGCCGCCCGCCGACGTGCTGCTGTGCCACTGCCCGCCGGCCGGGGTCAACGACGACCCGGAGGACCGCGCGCACGTCGGGTACGAGGCCCTGCGCGAGTGGGTCGAGCGCCATCGCCCGCGCCACCTGCTGCACGGGCACACCCACCCGCACCCCGGTCGGATCGTCGAGCGCCTCGGCGACACGCGGGTGCACTACCTGAAAGGGGCGCGGGCGGTCGCACTCGAGTTGTGATCCGGCGGAATACCTGTCGCGAACAAGGCGTCAGTACCGCTTGAGGATGACCGCCATGATGATGCCGACAGTCACCGAGATCCCGCTCCGGCTCGAGGCCGTGGCCCCGGACCCGTTCCTCCCCTCGGCGCCGCCGCCCGTGGCGATCGTCACCACCGGCACGCGCATCACGCGCTAGGCCGCTCCCGCCGCCCGCGGCTGGCATCCTGCCCCGCGTGGCCGCTCCCCCCACGACCTGCGACGTCGCCGTGATCGGCGGCGGCATCGTCGGGCTCGCCGTCGCGCGGGCCGTCGCCGGCTCGCCCGGGTCGCCCGGCGTGGCGGTGCTCGAGCGCGAGCCGGACATCGGCGCCCACCAGACCAGCCACAACAGCGGCGTCATCCACGCCGGGATCTACTACGCGCCCGGCTCGCTGAAGGCGCGCCTGTGCGTCGAGGGCGCGCGGGCGCTGTACGACTACTGCGCCGACCGCGGCATCGAGGCGGTGCGCTGCGGCAAGGTGATCGTCGCGGCGCGCGCGGTGGAGCTCGACCGCCTCGCCGAGCTCGAGCGCCGCGCCCGCGCCAACGGCGTGCGGGTCGCGCGCCTGGACCTCGCCGAGCTGCGCGAGATCGAGCCCGCCGCCCACGGGCTCGCCGCGCTGCACTCGCCGGACACCGGGAGCGTGGACTTCGCCGCGGTGGCGCGCGCGTTCGCGCGGCGACGTGGCGGCGGCGGGCGGCACGGTCACCGCGGGGTGCGCGGTCGCGCGCATCCAGGAGGGCGGCGACGGCGTCGAGGTCCACCACGCGGGCGGCGTCCTGCGCGCCCGGCGCGTCGTGACCTGCGCCGGCGCCTGGTCGGACCGGCTGGCCGCCGCCTCCGGCGCCCGGCCGTCGGTGCGCATCGTGCCGTTCCGCGGCGGCTACCTGAAGCTGCGCCCCGAGCGCACCGGGCTCGTGCGCGGGCAGGTCTACCCGGTGCCCGACCCGTCGCTGCCGTTCCTCGGCGTGCACGCCACCCCGACGGTCGGCGGCGACGTGCTGTTCGGGCCGACCGCGCTGCTCGTCGGCGCGCGCGACGCCTACCGGCTGACCCGCGTCCGCGCCGCCGACGTCGCCGACACCCTGCGCTGGCCCGGCACGGCGCGCCTCGTGCGCCGCTGGTGGCGGACGGGCGCGCGCGAGCTCGGCCACGCCGCCAGCCGGCGGCTCGTCGTGCGCGAGATCCAGCGCTACCTGCCGGCCGTCGGCCCGCGCGACGTCGTCGCCGGACCGTCGGGCATCCGCGCCCAGGCGGTCGCCCGCGACGGCTCGCTCGTCGACGACTTCGCCTTCGCGGAGACCGAGCGCGTGCTGCACGTGCTCAATGCCCCCTCCCCCGCCGCCACCGCCTCGCTGGCGATCGGCGACGAGATCGCGCGGCGCGTCACCGCATAGCCGCTTCGAGATGGAGCGCGGCGTTGACCAGCCCCATATGGGTGAACGCCTGCGGGAAGTTGCCGACCTGGCAGCCCGCCTCGGCGTCGTACTCCTCCGCGAACAGCCCGACGTCGTTGCCGAGCGCGAGGAGGCGCTCGAGCAGGCTCGTGGCGTCGTCCGTGCGGCCTTGGAGGACGAGGTTGTCGACGAGCCAGAACGTGCACGGCAGGAACGCGCCTTCGCCCGGCGGCAGGCCGTCGTCGGCGATCTCTGACGGGTAGCGCTGCACGAAGCCGTCGCGCATCAGCTCCCGTTCGATCGCGGCCACGGTGCTCGACATGCGCTCGTCGGTGGCCGGCAGGAACCCGACCATCGGCATGAGCAGCAGCGCGGCGTCGAGCGCCTGCGAGCCGTAGGACTGCGTGAACGTGCGGCGCACCGGGTCCCACGAGCGCTCGAGGACCTCGCGGCGGATCTCCTCTCGCCGGCGCTTCCAGCGCTCGACCGGCCCGTCGAGCCCGAACTCCTCGACGCTCTTGACCGCACGGTCGAACGCCACCCACGCCATCACCTTCGAGTGCGTGAAGTGCCGCCGCGGGCCCCGCACCTCCCAGATCCCCTCGTCGGGGTGGCTCCAGTTCGTCTCGAGGAAGGCGAGCAGCGCCCGCTGGATGTCCCAGGAGTGCGGGTCGGGCGCGAGCCCGGCGGCGCGCGCCGCGTACATGGCGTCCATGAGCTCGCCGTAGACGTCGAGCTGGAACTGCTCGGACGCGGCGTTGCCGACGCGCACCGGCTTGGAGCCCGCGTAGCCCGGCAGCCAGTCGAGCTCGAACTCGGTGAGCCGGCGCTCGCCGCGGGCGCCGTACATGATCTGCATCTCCGCGGGCTCGCCGGCCACCGCGCGCAGCAGCCAGTCGCGCCAGGCGCCGGCCTCCTCGGTGTAGCCGGTGGCCAGCATCGCGCCCAGCGTCAGCGTCGCGTCGCGGACCCAGCAGTAGCGGTAGTCCCAGTTGCGCACGCCGCCCAGGCGCTCGGGCAGCGAGGTCGTGACGGCCGCGACGATGCCCCCGGTCGGGGCGTAGGTCATCGCCTTCAGCGTGATCACCGAGCGCAGCACGACGTCGCGCCACGGTCCCTGGATGCGAGACAGGCAGCGCTCGCTCCAGGACCGCCACCAGGCCGCGGTGTCCTCGACGGCGGGCATCGGGTCGACCGGCAGCGGCGCCGGCTCGTAGGAGTGAAACCAGGTCAGGACCATCCCGGTCTGCTCGCCCGCGGCGAGGGTGAAGTCCGCCACGGTGCTGAGGTCCTCCCCGCGCAGATCGACGTCGGCGGCCAGCGCCACCGCGTCGGGCCCGGCGATCGCGAGCGTCTGGCCGTCCACCCGGCGCACCCACGGCACGATCCGGCCGTAGTCGAAGCGCAGGCGCAGGTCCATGCGGAGGGGGACGCGGCCCTCGAGGCCCCGGACCACGCGGACGAGGTCCACCCGATGCGAGCGCACCGGCATGCAGTCGATGACCCGCACCGCGCCGTCCGCGGTGTGGAAGTCCGTCTCGAGCACGAGCGTGCCGTCCTGGTAACGGCGCTCGACGCGCTGGACCTCGCCGGCGGGGGCGATCTGCCAGCGGCCGTGATCGGCCTCGCCGAGGAGCGCCGCGAAGCAGGCGGGCGAGTCGAAGCGCGGGAGGCACAACCAGTCGATCGAGCCGTCGCGGCCGACGAGCGCCGCGGTGTGCGTGTCACCGATGAGCGCGTAGTCCTCGATGCGCTGCATGCCCGGGCGCCGCTCAGGCGACCTTGATCGCGCTGAGACCGAGGATCAGGCGCGCGTCGCGGTCGACGCGCAGGCGCGGCGGGACGGTCTCCCACGCCGAGCCGAGCCCGCAGCGGACCTCGAGCGTGAGGCGGTCGCCGAGGTCGGTGTCCTGCGGCGGCAGGTCGAGCACGCGCGCGTCGAGCCGCGCCTCCTCACGCCGGCCGCCGATGCGCAGCATGCCGTCGAGGAACAGCCGCGGGGGCGCGAGCGGCAGCGGGTCGGAGGCGGTCAGCACGAGCGGGCGCCGGCCGGCCGGGCCGAACAGGGCGCGGCGCAGGGCGCGGGAGTCGCCGCGGTCGGCGGCGGGGCCGAGCGTCACGAGCAGCTCGACGTCGGCGTGATGGACCTCGAGGCGGCCGGCCGCCTCGGCCGCGATCGTCCGCAGCGCGGCGCCGATCCGGGTCGGGACCCACACCCGCGAGCGCACCGGCTCGATCGCCCAGACGCCGGGCGGCAGGTGGGACGGACGCTGGACGAGGGCGTCGAGGCTCATGGGCCCCAGGGATATTGCCCGAGCGGCGAGCTCGGCGGGGCGGTTCGAGCGACCGGGCACGGAGGCGTTGCTCCCGCGCGCCGATCGGGTACCCCCCGCGAGAGGCCGCCGCGGCGGGGTGGGGCGGTCCGACGAGTGAGGGAGGAGCTCATGCACGAGGTCAGTGCCGAGCCGGCCGACGGCAGGCAGGATGCCGTCGACTGGAAGGCGATCGAGGACTCGCCGGAGTTCCGGCAGCTGGTGGCCAGCCGCACGCGCTTCGTCAAGGGGGCGCTGGGAATCGGGGTGGCCGCCACCGTCCTGTTCGTGGTGCTCGGCAGCATCGCGCCCGGGGTGATGGGCGCCTCGGTGGCCGGCGACATCACGCTCGGCTTCGTCTACGGCGTCCTGCTGATCTTCATGACGTGGGCGATCACGCTGCTCTACCTGCGCAAGAGCGACCGTGAGTGGTCGCCGCTGGAACGGCGCGCGATCGAGGCCGCCGGCGCGCATGCGGCCGGCGACGGCCGCGCCCGCCACCGGGAGACGGTCCGATGACCGTCCTCGCCGCCGGGGTCAACACGCTGGCCCTCGTCGTCTTCGCCGCCGTGTTGAGCGTCACGCTGGTCGTCACCTACTGGGCGTCCAAGCGCACCCGCACCGCGACCGAGTTCTGGGCCGCGGGGCGCGGGATCTCGGGCCTGCAGAACGGCTTCGCCGTCGCGGGCGACTACATGTCGGCGGCGTCGTTCCTCGGCTTCGCCGGGCTGATCTACTTCTTCGGGCTCGACGGGTTCGTCGGCCTGGTGTGCGCGCTCGTCGCCTTCCTGCCCGTCCTACTGCTGCTGGCCCAGCGGATGCGCAACGCCGGCAAGTTCACGATGGCCGACGTGCTGAGCTTCCGCCTGCGCCAGCGCCCGGCACGCGTGGTCGCCGCGCTCGGCACGATGAGCGTGGCCTTCGTCTACCTCGTCGCGCAGATGGTCGGCGCCGGCGTGCTGATCCAGGCGCTGGCCGGCATCGACTTCGCGATCTCCGTCGTCCTTACGGGCACCTTCATGGTGGTCTACGTGATCTTCGGCGGGATGCTCGCCACGACCTGGGTGCAGATCATCAAGGCCGGCATGCTGATGACGGCGGGCGTCGTGCTGACCGTGCTCGTGCTGGCGAAGACCAGCTTCAACCCGCTGGAGCTCTTCAAGCAGGCGGCGGCGGAGAGCTCGGACGGCAAGGCCTACCTGTCGGGCGGGCTGCAGCACCCCGACGCGATCAACGGCATCTCGTTCGGACTGGCGTTCCTGCTCGGCACCGCCGGGCTGCCGCACATCCTCATGCGCTTCTTCACCGTGCCCGACGCGCGCGCGGCGCGCAGCTCGGTCTGGTGGGCGGTGCTGCTGATCGGCAGCTTCTACATCATGATCATGCTCGTGGGCCTGGGCGCCCGGGCCATCCTCGGCGCCGGCGCCGAGGAGGCGAGCGCCGGCGGCAACCTCGCCGCTCCGCTGCTGGCCGAGGAGCTCGGCGGCGGCGCGGGCACCGTCGGCGGCGACCTGTTCCTGGCCGTGATCAGCGCCGTCGCGTTCGCGACGATCCTCGCCGTCGTGGCCGGGCTCGTGATCTCCGCCTCGGGCGGAGTGGCCCACGACCTGTGGTCGAACGTCGTGCGCCACAACCGCGACTCCGAGCACGAGGAGGTGGTCGTGGCCAAGATCGCCGCGATCGTCCTCGCCATCTTCGCGATCGGTGTCTCGATCCTCTGCGGCGAGGGCTTCAACGTGTCGATCCTCGTGGGGCTGGCGTTCGCCATCGCGGCGAGCGCGAACCTGCCCGCCCTGCTGCTGGCGCTGTTCTGGCCGCGCTTCAACACCATGGGCGCGATCTGCGGCGTGGTCGGCAGCCTCGTCGTCTCGTTGGTGCTGATCGTGCTCAGTCCCGCGGTCTGGCCGGGGCCGGACGCCCAGGGCTCCCCGATCCCGCTGGCGAACCCGGCGCTCGTGACCTTCCCGCTGGGCTTCCTGTTCTGCTGGCTCGGCACCATGCTGAGCAGCGAGGGGGCGACGGAGCGCTCCTACCACGAGCTCCACGTGCGGGCCGAGACCGGACTGGGCGCGGAGGGATCCGGCTAGCAGCCCGTGCTCTCGTAGGCTTCGCCCGATGGCCGAGCGCCCCGACCGCACCGAGGTGACCCCCGTCGCGTTCCTCGAGCGCAGCGCGGGGCTGGTGCCGGAGCACACCGCGGTGGTGCACGGCGAGCGGCGGCACACCTACGCCACGCTCGCCGCGCGCGCCAACCGCCTCGCCTCGGCGCTGCGCGGGCGGGGCCTCGAGCACCACGACCGGGTGGCGGTGCTGTGCCCGAACTCCCCCGCCATCCTCGAGGCGCACTACGGCGTGCCGGCGGCCGGCGGGGTGCTCGTGCCGATCAACATCCGCCTGCACGCCCGCGAGGTCGCGGACATCGTCGCCGCCTCGCGGCCGCGGCTCGTGCTGGTCGACCGCGAGCTGCGCGAGAGCCTGTCCGAGGTCGACCTCGACGGCATCGAGGTCGTCGACGTGCACGACAGCGGCGCGGACGACGACCCCTACGAGCGCTTCCTGGCCGAGGGGTCGCCGGAGCCCGTCGAGTCGTGGCTCGCCGACGAGGAGGAGCCGCTCTCGATCAACTACACCTCGGGCACGACCGGGCAGCCCAAGGGCGCCGTGGTCACCCATCGCGGCGCGTACCTGATGGCGCTCGGCCTCGCGCTCGAGTGCGGGCTGAAGGGCGAGAGCACCTACCTGTGGACGCTGCCGATGTTCCACTGCAACGGCTGGTGCTTCCCGTGGGCGGTGACCGCGGTGGCCGCCACGCACGTGTGCCTGCGCAAGGTCGAGCCCGGGCGGATCTGGGAGCTCTTCGAGGCCGAGCGCGTCACGCACTTCTGCGGCGCGCCCACCGTGCACATCGGCATCGTCAACGACCCGGCCGCCCACCGGCTCGAGCAGGCGGTCAACGTGCCGACCGGCGGGGCGCCGCCCACCCCCACGCTGCTGGCGCGCATGGAGGAGCTCAACCTGCACCCGCGCCACCTCTACGGCCTCACCGAGTGCTACGGGCCACACACGAGCTGCACCTGGGACCCGGCCTGGGACGACCTCGAAGACGACGAGCAGGCGCGCATCGCGGCCCGCCAGGGCCAGGCGTTCCTGGCCGGCGAGCGCGTCCGGATCGTCGACGACGACATGGCCGACGTCCCGCGCGACGCGGAGACGCTCGGGGAGGTCGTGCTGCGCGGCAACACCGTGATGTCCGGCTACCACGAGGCGCCGGAGGAGACCGAGGAGGCGTTCCGCGGCGGCTGGTTCCACACCGGCGACCTCGCGGTCTGGCACCCCGACGGCCATATCGAGCTGCGCGACCGCGCCAAGGACATCGTGATCTCCGGCGGCGAGAACGTCTCGACGATCGAGGTCGAGCAGGTCCTCTCCCGCCATCCGGCCGTGCTCGAGGTGGCGGTCGTGGCGACGCCCGACGAGCGCTGGGGCGAGCGGCCGAAGGCGTTCGTGGAGCTCCGCTCAGGCGAGGAGGCCGGCGAGGACGAGCTGATCGAGTTCGCGGGACAGCACCTCGCGCGCTTCAAGCGCCCGGCGGCGGTGGAGTTCGGGGAGCTGCCCCGCACCTCGACCGGCAAGATCCAGAAGCACGTGCTGCGCGATCGCGAGCGCTCGGATCAGACCCCGCACCAGGACCGCGCGATCTCGACGTAGGCGCCGGCGGCCGCCTCGAGCCGCCCGACGTCGATCCACTCGTCCGTCTGGTGGGCCTGGCCGGTGTCGCCCGGCCCGCAGATGATCGTCGGCACGCCGCCGTAGGCGGGCGCGAGCGCGGCGGCGTCGGTGAAGTAGGCCATGCCGCGGGGCTCGGCGGGCGCCCCGAACGCGTCGTAGACCTGCGCCACCCACGGGTCGCCGGGGTCGGTCTCGACGGGGCCGAGCGCCACCCAGGGCTCGAGCGCCACGTCCGGCCCGGCGGCGGCGCGCAGCGCGTCGAGCACCGCGTCGGCGTCAAGGCCGGGAACCGTGCGCACGTCGATGTGCGCGCGGGCGCCGTCGGGCACCGAGTTGACGTTGACGCCGCCCTCGATGGTGCCGACGCTGAGGGTCGGGTCGCCCAGCACCGGGTGCGCGTCGACGTCGAAGCGCACGTCCTCGAGCGCGGCGACCGCGCGGGCGAGCGGGTAGATCGCGTTGACGCCGAGGTGCGGGGCGGAGCCGTGGGCGGAGCGCCCGTCGGTGCTCGCCTCGACCCACACCATCCCCTTGTGGGCGACGCAGGGGACGTTGTCGGTCGGCTCGGCGACGAGCAGCGCGCCCGCGCGGCCCAGCGCCCCGGGCGTGGCCGCGAGCGCGATCGCGCCCTCGCAGCCGGTCTCCTCCCCCGCGCACAGCACGATCTCGAGCCCCGCCTCGGGCGGGCCGAGCTCGGCGATCCGCTCGGCGGTGAGCACGATCGCCGCGAGGCCGCCCTTCATGTCGGTGGTCCCGCGGCCGTAGAGCCGGCCGCCGTCCTGCTCGCCGAAGGGGTCGCGCGACCACGGCGCGCGCCCGAGCGGCACGGTGTCGAGGTGGCCGGTGAGGCTCAGCGCCGGGCGTTCCGGGTCGCGCCCCGGGAGGCGCGCGACGAGGTTCGGGCGCCCGGGCGCGAGGTCATGGCGGGCGACCTCGAGCCCCGCCGCCTCCAGGCGCTCGCCGAGCAGGTCGGCGACTGGCGCCTCGTCGCCGGGTGGGTTGACGGTGTCCAGGCGGACCAGGTCGAGCGTGAGCTCGACGACCGGGGAGGCCATCAGCCCAGCTGGAGCTGCTCGGGGGCGGGTGGGGATGGTTTCGGAGGGACGAGCAGGTCGGGGCGCTCCACGCCGGCGCGGTTGACGGCCGGGTTGGCCGGGAACGCGCTCGTGCGCGCGGCGTCCAGCGGCGCCAGCAGCTCGCTCGCGGACGCGGCGTCGACGTCGCCGGACAGCCACGCCGCCTCCGCCTCCGGGCCGGCCAGCACGCACGGCATGCGGTCGTGCAGCCGGGCGGCCACCTCGTTCGCCGCGGTCGTGAGGATCGCCGCGGACACGACGTCCTGCCCGCCGACCTGCACGCGGCTCCAGAGGCCGGCGAACGCGAACGGCGCACCGTCGTCGACCCGGTGGTGGAACGGGACGCGCGCGCCCTTGGGGTCCTCGGAGCGCAGCCACTCGTACCACCCGTCCGCCGGCACGAGGCAGCGGCCGCCCTTGGCCATCAGCGAGCCGAACCAGCGGTTGCCCGCCGCGGTCTCCGAGCGGACGTTGATCGGCTGGGAGCCCTTCCCGACCGCCTGGGCCGAGCGGGGCACGAGGCCCCAGCGCACCGTCAGCGGCGCGCGCCGTCGCGGCTCGGGCTCGGTGACCGCGAGCACCGACTCGGTCGGGCACACGTTGAAGCGCCCGAGCGTGGCGGGGTCGATGCCCCGCTCGTCGAAGTCGTAGCGCTGGGCCATCCGGTGCCCGTCGACGTCGGTGAGGGTGTAGCGGCCGCACATGGGCCTCACACCCTACGAGGCCGAGGACGCCGACGGCCCCGCGCGCGGCCGGGCGACGATGATCTGCACGATCGCGATCAGCAGCACGACGATGGTCAGGGCGCGCTCGATCCGGGGCAGCTCGTCGAAGTACGCGTAGGCCTGGATGGAGATCGCGACGCACTGCGCCACGAGCGGGAGGGCGATCGCTCGCCATCCGGTGACCTCACGCGGCTCGAGGCGACCGGGATGGGGCTGCCAGGAGGCATAGGCGATCAGGACCGCGCCGCCGACCCATGCCGTGGTGTAGAGCCCGGTCTCGGCGTTGGCATCGGTGCCGAGCACCTGCACGGACGAGATCGCGTCCGCGAGCCCCATCGCGGTGAGCCCGATCCCGAGCACGAGCCACATGCGGCCCGGTCGCCAGGCCATCAGCGCATAGACGCCGACCACGGCGCCCACCAGCACGGCGTCGCCCAGCGGGTAGGCGAACGCGACGGTCTCCGCCAGCGTGCCGACGTGCGACTCCTCCGAGACCGGGGTCAGGAAGAGCGCGACCCACGGCGTCGCGACCAGCAGCATCACGACGACCCCGTCGATCCAGCGGTGCAGCTCGAAGCCGGGGACGCGGTCGCGCACCAGCAGCACCAGCGCCGCGACGACCAGCGGGTACCAGGCCAGCCAGAAGATGTCCTCGATGCTCGTGACGGGGCCCGCGTCGGCGTTGCCGAAGCGGATCGACCAGATCGTGTCGCCGAGCGCCCAGCACGCGAGCGCGACCGTCATCAGCAGCCACGCCACGCGGCCGCGCTGCTCGCTCAGCGCCCCGCCGAGGCAGGCGGCGGCCGAGGCCCACAGCAGGCCGTCGTAGATCCACTGCTCGAAGAGGTCCCTCGAGCCGGCGGCCAGCCCGAGCGCCTCGTGCGCGGCGTAGACGGCCACCAGGATGCCGAGCGCCGTCCACACGACCGTGAGCACCGCCGGGGGCGGCACCCAGAGCGAGCGCGAGGCGACGCGCGTGTCCGCCATGGCGCAACCGTAGACGAGCCTCCGGGCCCGGTGCAGAATGTCGCCGTGCCGGAAACGGTCACTCTCGGAGCGGCGTTCGCCCGGGCGCTCGCCGCCAAGGACTTCGACCGCATCCGCGACCTCTTCGATCCGCACATCGACTTCCGCGGGCTGACACCGAGTCGCGCCTGGGAGGCCACCGGCCCGGACGCCGTGATCTCGGGCATCCTCACCCGCTGGTTCGAGGAGACCGACGAGATCCTGGCGCTCGAGCGGCTGGAGGGCGACGCGTTCGCGGACCGCGAGCGGATCGGCTACCGCTTCCGTGTCCGCAACCCGAAGGGCCGCTTCCTCGTCGAGCAGCAGGCCTATCTCGCCGCGCGCGACGGGCGGATCGAGTGGCTGCGCGTGCTGTGCTCCGGGTTCCGCCCGGCGGACGGGCCCGCGTCCGACCGATGAGTCCGCGCCGCCGGCCGGGTCGTAACGGACACCGATGGCGACCCCAGGAGGTGCCGACATGAGCCTCGCCCCCACCGCCGCGCTCGACCGCCGCTTCAGCGACCCTGAGGCCGGCCCGACGCCGTGGCAGGACGTCGCGGACGCGCTCGAGCGCGCCGAGCTGTACTGGCTGACCACCGTGCGCGCCGACGGGCGCCCGCACGTCACGCCGCTGATCGGCGTCGCGCACGAGGGCGCGATGCACTTCTGCACCGGGCCGGGCGAGCAGAAGTACCGCAACCTCGAGCACGCCCCGCGCGTGGCGCTGACCACCGGCACCAACACCTGGGCCGAAGGGCTCGACGTGGTCGTCGAGGGCACGGCCGTGCGGATCTCCGACGACGACGTCCTGCAGCGCGTGGCCGACGCCATCGAGGCGAAATACGGCAGCTTCTGGCACTTCGACGTCGTCGACGGCATGTTCGGCGGCGGCGGCGAGAACCTCGCCGCCGTGTTCCGGATCGAACCGGACAAGGTCATGGCCTTCGCCAAGGACCCGCACGGCCAGACGACGTACCGCTTTGGCGGCGACTGACGCCTGCGGTCTCCCCGCCGGGCGCGGAATGAAGCCGCGCGCACGGCGTCCAGCACCGCATGAACGCGATCGTGCTCGGCGCCGGCCTGTGCGGACTCGCCGCCGGAATGATGCTGGCCCGCGACGGGCACGACGTCACGGTGCTCGAGCGCGACGCCGCGCCCGTGCCGGAGAGCCCCGAGGCGGCCTGGGAGCGCTGGGGCCGCGACGGCGTCGCGCAGTTCCGGCAGGCGCACCTCCTGCAGGCGCGCGGCCGGCAGGTGCTCGACGACGAGCTGCCCGACGTGCGCCGGGCGCTCGAGGCGGCCGGCGGGCTGCGCCTCGATGCCGTCGACCGGATGCCCGAGTCCGTCGCCGACCGCGCCCCGTGGCCGGGCGACGAGCGGCTGATGACGCTGACCGCGCGCCGGACCACGATCGAGCAGGTGCTCGGGCGCGCCGCCGAGGCCCAGGACGGCCTCGAGGTCCGCCGCGGGGTGTCGGTGAAGTCGGTCGAGACCCGCAGCATCGGCGGCCGCGTGCACGTCGCGGGCGTACGTGACGACACCGGCCGGGCGCACGCCGCCGACCTCGTCGTCGATGCCGGCGGCCGCCGGTCCGCGCTGCCGGCGATGCTCGCCGACGCCGGCGCCGGGCACGTCCACGAGGAGTCCGCGGACTCCGGCTTCCTCTACTACACGCGCTTCTTCCGGTCGCGGGACGGCCGCCTGCCGTCCCTCCGCGGCCAGTTCCTCATCCATTACGCGTGCTTCTCGGTGATCACCATCCCGTCGGACGCCGGGACGTGGTCGATCACCGTGTACGCGTCGTCGCGCGACCGCGTGCTCAAGGGGTTGCGCGACCCGTCGCGGTGGACGGCGCTCGTGGCCGCGTGCCCGCTGCAGGCGCACTGGCTCGACGGCGTGCCGATCACCGGGATCCTGCCGATGGGCGGCGCGATCGACCGCTACCGCCGCTTCGCCGGCGACGGCGCCGGCCCGGTGGCGGGCGTCGCGAGCGTCGGCGACGCGTGGGCGTGCACGAACCCCTCGCTGGGCCGGGGCATGGCGCTCGGGCTGTCGCACGCGGCGATGCTGCGCCGCGTGGTCAGCGAGCACGGCGACGACCGGGTCGGCTTCGCGGACGCCTGGGACGAGGCGACCGAGCGCGAGCTCACGCCCTGGTACCGCGCGACGGTCTCGACCGACCGGGCGCGGCTCGCGGAGATCGACGCCAACCGCGCCGGGAAGGCGCCGGCGCCGCCGACGGACGACGCCGGCCGGGTCCGGGTGGCGCTCCCGGCGGCCATGGCGCGCGACGCGGAGATCTTCCGCGCGGGCTCGGAGATGATCAACTGCCTGACGCTGCCGCGAGACGTGCTCCGGCGGCCCGGGCTTGCGGAGCGGATCCTCGACGTCGCCGGTGACGACCTTGCCCCGCCGCCGGGCCCGAGCCGCGAGCAGGTGCTGGCGCTGATGCGCTGACCGGGTCAGCCGGGGATGAGCCCGCAGCTGACGTTGACCGTCGTCCCCGTGATGTCCCCGGCGCGGTCCGAGGCCAGGAACGCGGCCGTGCCGGCGACGTGCTCGAGCGACGGCGCCCGGCGCAGCGTCGTCGCCTGGGCCACCCCCTGGAGCACCATCGCGGGGTCGACGTCCTGGCCCGAGACCGCCTTGATGCGCTCGCGGGTGAGGGTCTCGGCGACCGCCGCCGTGTAGATGCCCACCACGCGAACGCCCCGCGGGCCGAGCTCGAGCGCGAGCGTGCGCATGAGCAGCTCGACCCCCGCGTCCGCCGGCCCGGTGTTGCCCATCCCCGGCGACGGGGTGCGCGCCGTGCCGCTCGTGACCGACAGGATGACCCCGGAGCCCTGCTCGGCCATGCGGCGCGCGGCGGCCCGCGCGGTGGTGAACTGCGAGGCGAGCGCGGTGTGCGGGCCGCGGGTGAGGTCCTCGACCGACAGGTCGATCAGCGGCGTGCCCTGCCTGTCCTCGCGAGAGGTGAGGTTGAACGAGACGTCGATGCTCCCCGCGCGGGCGACCACGTCCGCGACGTGCGCGTCGACGGCCGCCTCGTCGAGCGCGTCGAGCACCGTCGCCTCGGCCGACCCGCCCGCCGCGCCGATGTCGGCGGCGACCGCCTCCACCTTCTCGCGCGTGCGCCCGGCCACGAACACCCGCGCGCCCTCGCGCGCGAAGGTCCGCGCGATGCCGGCGCCGAGTGCGCCGGATCCGTAGATCACCGCGTTCTTGCCCTCGAGCAGCATGGCGAGCGCCGAAGGCTAGGCGGTCCGCACGCCGGCGGCCTCCTCGAGGCCGAGCGCCTCGACCGCCATCTCCCGCAGCCGGTACTTCTGCACCTTGCCGGTCACGGTCATCGGGAACTCGGTCACGGTCTCCACGTAGCGCGGGACCTTGTAGTGCGCGATGCGCCCGTCGCAGAACGCCGCGACCGACGCCTGGTCGACCGCGGCGCCGTCGCGCGGGACGACCCAGGCCATCAGCTCCTCGCCGAAGCGGGCGTCGGGCACCCCGATCACCTGCACGTCGGCGATGTCCGGATGGCCGTAGAGGAACTCCTCGATCTCGCGCGGATAGACGTTCTCGCCACCGCGGATGATCATGTCCTTGATCCGCCCGACGATGTTCACGAAGCCCTCGTCGTCCATCACCGCGAGGTCGCCGGTGTGCATCCAGCGGCCGCGGTCGATCGCCTCGGCGGTCCGCTCCGGGTCGTCCCAGTAGCCGAGCATCACCGAGTAGCCGCGGGTGCACAGCTCGCCGGGCTCGCCGCGGCCGACCACGCCGCCGCCGGCCGGGTCGAGCACCTTGACCTCGACGTGCGGGTGCACCCGCCCGACCGTCGTGACGCGCTTCTCCAGCGGGTCCTCGGCCGCCGTCTGGGTGGAGACCGGCGAGGTCTCGGTCATGCCGTAGCAGATCGTGACCTCCTCCATGTGCATCTCGGAGACCACCCGGCGCATGGTCTCGATCGGACACGGCGAGCCGGCCATGATCCCCGTCCGCAGGCTCGAGAGGTCGAACTCCTCGAAGCGCGGGTGCTCGAGCTCGGCGATGAACATCGTGGGGACGCCGTAGAGGCTCGTGCAGCGCTCCGCCGCGACGGCCTCGAGGGTCGCCACCGGCTCGAACGACGGCGCCGGGATCACCATGCAGCAGCCGATCGCGGCGCACGCGAGGTTGCCCATGACCATGCCGAAGCAGTGGTAGAAGGGCACCGGGATGCACACCCGGTCGGACTCGGAGTAGCGGCAGCCGCGCCCCACGAAGTACCCGTTGTTGAGGATGTTGTGGTGGCTGAGCGTGGCGCCCTTGGGGAAGCCCGTGGTGCCGCTCGTGTACTGGATGTTGATCGCGTCGTCGAACTGCGTCGCGGCCTGGCGGGCGGCGACCTCGCCGGGGTCGACGCCGTCGCCGCCGGCCAGCAGCTCGTCCCAGTCGCCGCCGTCGAGGAACACGGCGTGCTCGAGCGCGGGGAGCGAGCCGCGCACCTCGGAGACCATCGCGACGTAGTCCGAGGTCTTGAACGCCCGCGCGGCCACCAGCGCCCGGCAGCCCGACTGGCGCAGCGCGTACTCGAGCTCCGTCGTGCGGTAGGCGGGGTTGATGTTGACCAAAACGACGCCGAGGCGGGCGGTCGCGAACTGGACGAGCGCCCACTCCGCGCAGTTCGGGCTCCAGATGCCGAGGCGGTCGCCCGGCTCGATCCCGAGCGCGATCAGGCCGCGCGCGACGCGGTCGACGGCCTCCCCCAGCTCCGCCCACGTGTAGCGGAGGTCCTGATGGTGGGAGACGAGCGCCTCGCGCTCGCCGTAGCGGGCGATCGTCGCGTCGAGGCGCGCGCCGATCGTCTCGCCCAGCAGCGGGACCGGTGACGCGCCGTGCGCGTAGGATGGCGCGGTTCCCATCGCTCCTCGCGGGAGGGTACCTGTCCTCATGGCCCAGCACATCTCGTTCCTGCGCCTCGTCTCGATCCCCGTCTCCGACGTCGACCGCGCCAAGGCCTTCTACGTGGACGCCCTCGGCTTCGAGGAGCGCTTCGACGGGCCGTTCGGCGAGGGCATGCGCTGGGTCGAGCTCGCGCCGCCCGACTCCCAGGCGACGATCGCGCTCGTGACCTGGTTCGAGTCGATGCCTCCCGGCGCCGTCACCGGCCTCGTGCTCCACACGCCCGACGTGCGCGCCGCCTACGAGGACCTCCGCACCCGCGGGGTCCCTTTCACGGGCGAGCCGCGCGACGACCCGTGGGGCGCGTCGGCGACCTTCGCCGACCCGGACGGCAACGGCTGGGTCCTGATGGAGCCGCCGGCCGGCGCGGGCTGAGCGCGCGCCTCAGCGCCGGCGCGGGCGGCGCCGCCTCCGGCGCACGGCGTCGCGGCGGACCTTGCGGTTGCGCGGCCGCTCGTGGCGGACCGGCTTGCGGCGCTTGCGCAGCGGGCGCCGCCGGCGACGCCGGGCCGGCGCCGTCCCGCCGCCCCCGCCGCCGGCCGCCGGGCCCGGGCTCGGCGCCGCCGGCCGCCGCGGGGACGCCGCCCCGGGCCGGTCGCCCGGCAGGCGCGGCCCGCCCTCGTCGGGCTCGGCGTTCGGCCCGGGCTGGGCATCGGGCTCCGTCTCCGGCTCCTCGACCGAGCTCGGATCCGTCTCGATGATCTCGACCGGGACCGTCACCTTGCCGAGGACCTCGCCGGTCACCCACTGGTGCCACTCGATCGTCACCGAGAACCGGTCGCCGGGACGCGCGCCGGCGGGCGGGCGCAGGCGCATGTCGTAGCGCTCGGCGGCGCCGAAGCCCAGCAGCGTGGTGGTCACCGACGTGGGCGGGCTCGGCGTCACGGACGTGTTGCGCAGCGCGCGGCCGTCGTGGGAGTACACCTCGGCCCGCAGGCCGTCGTTGAAGCGGATGGTCGTGGGGATGTATCCGGCGTTGTTGATCCGCAGCAGCCCCGGCTTGTCCGGCCGGGCCGTCGCGAGGATCTTGTCGAGCACCTTGACCGGCGTGTCCGGCCACGGCTTGTCGAGGTCGGCGCCGAGGGCGTAGAAGTTCGTCGGCCGGAAGTCGTTGAGGCCGACGTCCTCGCCGTCGAGCCCCGCGGCGTGGTTGAACTCGTGCCAGCGGGGATCCACGCCGTAGGGGACGAGGATCGTCTCGGCGCGGGTGTCGTAGCCGACCGGGTCGTCGACGAACGCCTTCCCGCGCCCCTCCGCCGGGTCGAAGATCATCGACCCGAACATCCCCATCTGCACGTGCAGGACCGTGTTGACGTGGCAGTGGTAGAAGTACGTGCCCGCCATCCCCTCGTTCGGGTCCCCGGGCACGCCGGCATTGGCGCGGAACTGGTACGTGTACTCGCCGGTCACCTCGAACGAGGTGTGGCCGACCCCGTCGTTGCGCGGGTCCGGCTCGATCCCGTGCAGGTGGATCGTGTGCACGCGCTTGGACGGCTGGAGCGTGACGTGGACGATCTCGCCCTCCCGCGCACGGATCGGCGGCGAGGGCAGGCCGCGGCCCGAGGTCTCGTCCTCGAAGCCCCAGATCTCGACCTCGAGGCCGTCCGGGAACTCCAGCTTGTCCCCGAAGAACTTGCGCAGGAACGTGCGGTCGGGGTCCTGGCGGAACTCGGTCTCCGGGGTGCCCTCGTGGAGCTGCTTGGTGGCGAACTCGACCTGCGTGTGCAGCTCGTGCTCGGGGCATCCGCTGATGTCGGCATGGCTCATGTCGGTGTCCTCAGGGCCTCAGGATCCAGTCGGTGACCTGCCCGCCGGGGTACAGGCCGCCGCCGGCGGTCTGCGACATCTCGGCGTGGCAGTGCATGGGGTAGGTGAACTCGCACGCCTGGTTCGAGAGCACGACGTCGAGCGCGTCCGGCGGCGGCTTGACCGGCAGGATCACCGCCTTGGTGACCATCGGGTCGACCTCGACCACGTCCTCCCAGTGCTGGAGGAGGATGTGGCCGTCGGCGCTGATCCGCGGCGTCGAGCGGCTCAGCACCTCGTTGTCGACGACGACCGTCCAGACGTGGTTGCCGTGCCAGTGCGGCTGGTGGACGGCGATGCCGGCGTTGGCGACCCGGATCAGCTGCCCGGTCCCGACGGCGGGGTCGCTGAAGTCGCGGACGTCGACCACGCGGCCGTGGCCGCCGGGCCGCGTGTCCTCGTGCGCGCGGCGGTTCGAGGCCTCGTCCGGCGAGATGCCGAGCGAGAAGACCCCGCTGCGGTCGTTGATCGTGAAGTAGCGCGGGACGGCCGGCGTGGCGACCGGGTCGATGGTCGCCCCCATGCGGGCACGGCGGGCCCACTCGGTGTCGATGTCGTGGAAGATCCACAGGAACTGGCGCTCGAACTCGGCCTCGCGGCCGTCGAACGTCCACGGCGCGTCGGCGGGGACCACGAGCAGCACCCCGAACAGGCCGAGCACGCGGTTGACCGGCGCGTTCTCGGTGTCGCTGTAGATGTAGGTGCCGGGGCCGGGCGCGTCGAACTCGACGTCGCGGGTCGCCCCCGGAGCGATCGTCGCGTCCACGACGCCGTCGATCGTGAACGTGTGCGGCTCGGCCAGGCGGTTGGTGATGCGCAGGCGGATGCGGCTGCCGGTCTCGGCGACGATCGTCCGCTGGGGGAAGAAGCTCGCCCAGAACCGGCGGCGGATGAAGTGCCGCCCGACCCCGCTCGGGTCGATGCCGGCGTCGGACGGCACGCCCTCCTCGGGGATCCGGTCGTCGCCGACGACGGGGTAGATCCGGCTCGCCAGCGGGCCCACCCGCTCGCGCAGGAAGAGCTGCGGGTCGATGGTCAGGCTCGGCGTGGGATCGCCCGCCGGAGACCCGCCGTAACCGCGCATGTAGACGAGCGCGCCGTCGACCATCGGGACGTGGCCGTCGTTGATGAACAGCGGCAGGTGGTCCGTGACGACCTGGGCGCGCGCGGGCTTCGGCATGCGGGTGAGCCCGACGCCGGCCGCGGCGGCGCCCGCCAGGCCGCCCGCGACGAGCGTGCGGCGGGTGAGCGTGCCGGGCTTCGTGGGCGCGGGCGCGAGCACCGGCGCCGCCGGGCGGTGCCGGCGCGCCGGCACCGCCGCCGGGTTGCCCGGCACGGCGGCGACGACGCCCGCGATCGGCAGCGCCCCCGCCAGCGCGAGGAGCGTGTCGCGTCCGAGGTGCAGCGCCAGGGGCAGGCCGTGGCCCTCCTCCGCGCTGAAGAAGAGCGCGTGCAGCGGGCTCCCGGCGGCGAGCACGATCGCGCCGACCAGGGCCGCGCCGGCGGCCAGCAGCCCGGCGCGCCAGCGCGCCGGCAACCGCCCGTGGCGGTCGACGAGCCCGAGCGCGAGCGTCCCGCCGAGCCACACGGCGGCGAGCACCCCGGGCAGCGCCAGGGTGCCGTCGCGCAGGGCGTGGAGGAGCAGGCCGGGCTCGCCGGCCTCGTGGCCGCCCTCGGCGTGGTGCACGAGCACGAGCCAGAAGCCGGCGCCGTAGGCGAGCGCCGCCCCCAGCACGGCGATGGTCGAGATGCGGATGCGGGCGGAGGCGAACACGCTTAGTCCTTCCGTGGACGAGCCAGACTGCCGAGCTCGATCGCCAGCGGCGCCGCGCGGTCGAGGTCGGAGAAGCTGAGGGCGAACGAGGTGAGCTGCGCGGGCACGACGTAGGTCAGGCGCTGCTCGAGGGTCCTGCCGGCGGTGATCGAGCCCGGCGGCGGGTTGGGCCGCGTGGGCGGGACCGTGGTCCCCACGCCGTCGAGGCGCAGCCGGAGCTGCCCCGGTGAGTACGGCATCGTGCGGCGCCCGCGGTTCGAGAGCGTGACCGTCACGCGGATCCGGTCGGCGCCGGAGGGCGAGGCGAGGTGGCCGGCGCCGTGGGGGGCGCCGGTGAGCCGCTCGAGCCGCTTCACCGAGACCGGGCCGAAGCCGGCCCGCGCGGACCAGGCGCCCGGCGCCGGGGCCTCGCGGACGACGGCGGGCCGCTCCGCCCCGGCGAGCGCGGCGGCGGCGAGGATGCCGCCGCCGGCTGCCAGGGCACAGACGGTGCCGATCACCGCGCCGGCGGCTCGAACCGGCGGAGGCCCGCCGGTCGCGGATGTGTCGTGCATGTGCTTCGCCTTCCGTGGGTGGTGCCTGCGGCCGGGGCCGCCACCCTCCGCGCGTCCGTGGCGGAGGGCTCGCTGCTGTCACTTCAACTGCGACAGGGACCGATCGTGGCGCGCCGGCGTCATGCAGCCATGAGTACTTCGCGCAGCGGTTCGCTACGGGATCGCGCGCCGCGCCCTCCGCCGGGGCCTACCCGTCAGCTACCTGACCGCCGTTGGCGATGTGCGCGGGGTCGGGGCGCATCCAGATCGTCTGCTGCGGGAACGGGATCTCGATCCGCTCGGCGTCGAACGCCGCCTTGAGCCGCTCGCGCAGCGTCCGGCTGATCGCCCACTGCTCCGACGGCGTCGTCTTGACGACCAGGCGGATCTTGATCCCGTTCATGCCGAGGTCCTCGACGCCCCACAGGTCCGGCTCCTCGAGCACGTGCTCGCTCTCGTGCCAGAGCTCGTCCGCCACGCGCTTGATGACCTCGCGGGCGTGCGGGATGTCGGTGTCGTAGGCGACCTCGACGTCGAGCAGCGCGCGCGACCAGTGCTGGCTCATGTTGCCGACCCGGCGGATCTCGCCGTTGGGCATGTGCCAGACGGTGCCGTCGACGCTGCGCAGCCGCGTCGTCCGCAGGCTGACGGCCTCCACGACGCCGGTCACGCCGGTCTCGAGGTCGACGATGTCGCCGACCCCGAACTGGTCCTCCACGAGGATGAAGAAGCCGGAGAGGAAGTCCTTGACGAGGGTCTGGGAGCCGAAGCCGAGGGCGACGCCGACGATCCCGGCGCCGGCGAGCAGCGGCGCGAGGTTGAAGCCGAGCTCGCCGAGGATCAGCAGGACCGCGACGAGCGCGATCACGAACGTGACCACGCTGCGCAGGACGGTGGCCAGCGCCTCGATGCGCTGGGTGGCGCGGACGGACACCTCCTGGGTGTCGAGGAGCGCGGCCGGCGTGCGGCGCCGGGCGGCCCCGAGGCGCTCCTTGACGCCGCCGGAGGCGAGCCCCCGGAGGCCGCGCTTGAGCGCCCGCCGCGCGAGCCGGTTGACGATCAGCGCGGCGATGACGATGGCCAGGATGCTCAGCGGCTTGCCGACCAGCCACTCGGCGGCCGAGGCGAAGCCTGCGGAGTCGGTCTGCTCGAGCGCGACGCGGCACGACCAGTTGGGGTCCTGGCCGCAGACGTCGTGCAGGCGAGCTTCGGAGACGGCAGCGAACAGCATGGGAGCGGGCGATTCACCTCACGGCTCGGGGGTTGTGGCACGGGACAGCGGGGCGCGGCGCCGAAGGCCGGCCACCCGAGCGTGGCCGGGCGCGGCCGCACCCGAAGGGCGCTCCACCGTAGCGGCCCTCCCCTACGGAACGCACGCCCGCAATCGAGGTTGCGCCGAGCCTGGGCAATTTTCCGGAGTACGGGCAGCCGTACCCCACCTCGCGAGCAGGCCGGTCTGCCCGCAGCAGCCGCAGGACGGATGATCCCTTGCTCCTCCCCTCCCCCCGCGGACAGGAGCCCCGAGTGCCCAGCCCGATCGCCCGGACCTACATCTCCCTCGCCGCGTTCTATGCATCCGACCCGGCCCGCCGCCGCTCCCGCGAGCGGGACATCGGCCTCTGGTGGCGCTCCCGGCGCGGCCCCACCTACCGCGCCGCCTGGGTGCAGGACACCGGCGAGCTCTACCTCGTCCAGCACGGCCTGACGGGCCACGGCGGCGGCAGCGTCCACCTGCTCGGCGAGCCGCTCTCCCTCGACGAGGTCGAGCGCCGGCTCGACGGCTGGAAGGACGTCGTCGGGACGCCCGGCTCGTTCGAGTGGCTGCAGGCGCGGGTGATGGGCTCCGGCGGCCGGACCGCCTGGAGCCCGCCGGTCACTGCGTCGGCACCACCGGCGAGCGCGCGTACACCGGCGGAATCGGGTCGAGCGGCGTGACCCGCCCGTCCTGCCAGCGGTAGCGCACGCGCGCGAACCCGCCGGCGGCGAGCGCATAGGCGAGCGTGACGGTGGTGCCGCGCTGCGCGGCGACCCGCAGCCGCCCGTTCGGCGCGCTCGTGTCGTTGCCGACGAAGCGATCGCCGGCGAAGAAGAACGCCCGCCACGCGCCGCCGCTGCGCCCGACCAGCACGCGCAGGTCCGCTCCGGGCCGGTAGTCGGTGAGCCGCGTGGGCTGGTAGCCGCTCGCGCGCAGCAGCGCGACCGCGCGAGCGCGGACCCGGCGCTCCGCGGCACGCCGGCGGGCGCGGGCCCGGGCGCGTGCGCGCCGGGCCTCGCGGACGCGCTCGCGCCGCCGCGCGGCGGCCGCCCGCCGCATCCGGCGACGGTCGGCGGCGGCCGCGGCCGCGTCGTCGCCGGCGGCCACCGGGGCGTCGCCCTTGAAGGGCATCACGCTCAGCGGCACGAGGCGGCCGCCCGGCAGCACCATCAGCGCGATCGCGGCGCCGACGCCGAACAGCGCCAGCGTCGCGACGACGCCCGCCGCGCGCCGACCCACCCGGCCGCGGCGCCGCCGGGCGCGAAGCGGCTGCTGATCGGGCATTTCGACCCACACGACCGGCGATGGTCCCGCACCGCCCGGGGCCGGTCAACGGCGCGAGCTGATCAGGCGAGCAGGGTCTCGTAGAGCAGGAAGGCGTTCAGCCCGATGATCAGCGTCGCCACCACCCCGGCCACCACGGTGGTCAGCCGCCGGTTGACGAGCGCGCCCATGAGGTCGGCCCTCCGCGTGAGCAGGATCATCGGCACGAGCGCGAACGGGATCCCGAAGGACAGGACCACCTGCGAGATGACGAGCGTCATCGAGGGGTCGAGCCCGAGGCCGAGCACGACCAGGGACGGCGCCATCGTCACCGCGCGGCGCAGGAAGAGCGGGATGCGGCGGTTGATGAACCCCTGCATCACGACCTGACCGGCGTAGGTGCCGACGCTCGAGCTCGACAGGCCGGAGGCCAGCAGCGCGACCGCGAAGGCCAGCGCCGCGCCGCCGCCCAGCAGCGCGCTCATGCCGGCGTGGGCGCCCTCGATCGAGTCCACCCCGGTGCGGCCGCTGTCGTGGAAGAGCTCGGAGGCGACGACCAGCATCGTGAGGTTGATCACGCCCGCCGCGCCCATCGCGAGCACCACGTCGAGGCGCTGGAAGCGCAGCAGCCTGCGCTTCTCCGACAGGTCGGCGGTCGGGATGCGGCTCTGGGTGAGCGCCGAGTGCAGGTAGACCACGTGCGGCATCACGGTCGCGCCGAGGATGCCGACGGCCAGCAGCACGCTGTCGACGCCGTCGAAGCTCGGGATGAGACCGGAGGCCACGCCGCGGGCGTCGACGCCGACCTGCAGCAGGTCGTAGGCGAAGCCGAGGAAGACGATGCCCAGCAGGCCGGCGATGGCCAGCTCGAAGCGCCGGTAGCCGCGGGTCTGCAGGGCGAGGATCCCGAACGCGACCGCCGCGGTCATCAGGCCGGCGGTGAACGGCGGGACGCCGAAGAGCAGGTTCAGCGCGATCGCCGCGCCGACGAACTCGGCCAGGTCGGTGGCGATGGCGATCGCCTCGGCCTGCAGCCACAGGCCCCAGGTGACCGGGCGCGGGAAGTTGTCGCGGCAGAGCTCGGGGAGGCTGCGGCCGGTCGCGATGCCCGTCTTGGCCGACAGGTACTGCACGAGCATCGCCATCAGGTTCGCGGCGACGATCACCCAGACCAGCAGGAAGCCGTACTTCGCGCCCGCCGCGATGTTGGTGGCGAAGTTGCCGGGGTCGACGTAGGCGACGGCGGCCACGAACGCCGGGCCGAGGAGCGCGACCGCGCCCTTGAGGCGGCCGCGGGCGCGCACGCGCTCGAGCGGCGTGTCGAGCGGCAGCGCCGACGGGGGCAGCGGCGCCGCGACGGCCTGGGTGTCGACCGGCGGCGGCGTCACGCGGACTCCGCCAGCTCGACCCGCATGGCGTGCGCGAGTGCGCCCCCGAGCACCTGCACGTTGTCGCCGAAGCGCGCGAACACCGGCCCGTCGAACGGCTGCTTGTCGACCACCTCGACCTCGTCGCCGGGAGAGATCCCGCGCTCGGCGAGGTAGCGCAGCATGTCGGGGTCGGAGTCCGAGACGCGGACGAACCGCCCGCGCTCGCCGGCCCCGAGCGCCTCGAGCGGCAGGGTCGGCCGCTCGTCGATGGTCAGGTCGGCGGACGGGATGGGGTCGCCGTGGGGGTCGTGCGTGGGATTGCCGAGCTTGGCGGCGATGAGCGCCTCGAGCTCCTCGGAGAGCACGTGCTCGAGTACCTCGGCCTCGTCGTGGACCCGGTCCCACGGCACGCCGAGCGACTCCGCGAGGTAGAGCTCGAGCAGGCGGTGGTGGCGCAGCACCTCGAGCGCCACGCGGACGCCCTTCGGCGTCAGCTGGACGCCGCGGTAGGGCTCGTGCGTGACGAGGCCGAGCTCGGCGAGCTTGCGCACCATGCCCGAGGCGGAGCCCGGCGTCACGGCGAGCCGCTCCGCCAGCGCGTTGGTGCTGACGGCGGTGCCGTCGCCGCGGCGCTCGAGCGCATAGATGGCCTTCGCGTAGTCCTCCACGGCCGCGGAGAACACCGGCTCGCGAGCGCTCATCGCCCACCTCGTCGGATCAGCTTTCCCAAGTCATGGGACGCGCACCCGCAGACATAAATTTTCGGCGTGCCAAAACCCATTCTGCGGTCATGATAGCCACCCGCGCGCCGGGCGGTTGGGAGAGACGCGTCAGGGCTCGGACGCGGTCAGCGCCGGGAGGCCGGCTCGTCGGCGGGCCGCTGCGCCGCCGCCGAGCCGTTGGCGCCCGGCGCGACCGTCTCGACGGCGTCCTCCGCGGCGCGCGGCGCCTTCGACCGCCGCTGCGGGCGCTTGACCTTGACCTCCTGCGCGAGGAAGTACGAGCCGATCACGAACGCCATCGCGAGCGCCTGGGCGCCGATCGTCTCCCACGTCGGGAAGACCCCGAGCCACAGCCCGAGCCAGTAGGGCGGCTCGACGTGGATCGGCGTGATCGGCAGCCATCCCGTGCCCTGCATCGTGCGCGCGGTCTGCCCGACCATGACGACGAGCACGAAGCCGATCAGCACGCCGGTGACGATCAGCATCTTCTTGTAGGGCAGCTTGCGCTGCAGCGCGAACGTCGCCACCGCGACGAGCAGGGTGAGCGCGAGCCCGAGCCCGGCGCCCTCGAGCACCGTCACCGTGCCGGCGCTCAGCTCGAGCGACTGCAGGAACAGCACGGTCTCGAACCCCTCGCGGTACACGCTCGTGAGCCCCAGCAGGCCGAGCCCGAGCACCTGCGCGGAGAAGAACCCGTAGCGCGCGCCGGACTCGATCTTCTTGCGCTGCCGGTGGAACCGCGAGATCCAACCGGTCCAGTAGACCTTGTGGAAGAACCAGTTCATGATCAGCAGCAGCACGGCGATGGCCAGCAGGCCGACCACCGCCTCGAGCCGCTCCCCGTACTGCTCCAGCGAGCGCAGGATCGTCTGGGCGAGCACCCAGGTCAGGACCGAGACGAGCAGGCCGAGCGCCGCGCCGATCAGCACCGGCCGCCGCATGCGCGACCGCGCGCCCGCGAACGACGCGGTGATGGCGGCGAGGATCAGGACCGCCTCGAGCCCCTCGCGGAAGACGATGATCGCCGAGTTCGTCACCACGGTGGCCTTGCTCGCGCTGTCGCCGAGCGTCGCGGCCGCGTCGGCCAGCAGGTCGTCGAGCTTGATGCGCGTCAGGTGCACCTCGCGCCGCGGGGCGCGGTCGGCGATCAGCTCGGCGAGCCCCGGCATGCCCCGCGCCCCGAACCACACGAGGCCCTCGACGTCGACGGCCAGCCCGGGGTCGAAGGACTTCAGCCGCCGCTCAGGGCCGAACTCGAAGAACGCGTAGGCCTCGAGCCGGGCCTGCTCGGCCTGGCGGTACTGCCCGGCGCCGACGGCCGCCTCCATGCGGTCGAGCGTCAGCGCGATGAGGTCGTAGTCGGACTCGTCGGTGGGCTCCTGCCAGGCCTTGGGCATCGCCGCGGCGAGGTTGTCCTCCGCCCGCTTGGTGACGGCCGCGACGTCCTCGGCCGTGGCGACCGGCTCGGGCCGCTCGGCGGCCTGCTCGACGATGGCCTTCAGCCGCGCGAGGTCGGCCGCGACCGCCTTGGTGCGGCCGGCGTCGCGCTTGGACAGCTGCTCCTCGAGGTCGGCGAAGGCGGCCTCGGCGCCGGTGCGGAACGCGACGGCCTCCTGGATCTCGAAGTCGAGCGTGACGCGCGTGCCGCTGACCCCGCGGTCGTACTCGACGGGGACCAGCGCGAGGAAGCGCAGGAGCTGCTGGGCCCGGCGGGCCGACTCCTGGCCGGTCAGCGGGGCGGCGGTGAACCCGTTCAAGGCGCGGTCGATCGCCGCGCGGGCGGCGCGGTAGCCGTCGGCGTCGCCGCGCGCGGCCGCCCGCGCCGCGCGGGTGAACGCCGCGCTCGCGGCGCGGGCGGCGGGCGCGCCGCGGTCCTCCGCGTAGCGCTCGTCGAGGATCGTCCAGTACTCGGCCGCCTGCGCGGCGGTCTCGGCCTGGCGCGCGCCGAAGCGCCGCTCGAGCGCCGCGTCGGCGTCGGCGAGCAGCTCGCGCAGCCGCGCCTGGTAGGCGTCCAGCAGGTCCTTGGCGACCGCCTGGCGGGCCTGCGCGGCGCCGGCGCGGCCGCTCGCCAGGCGCTCCACCGCGAGCGTGCCGTTCGCCTCCGGCCGGGTGAAGCGCGTCGCGGTACGGAACTCGCGCAGCAGCAGCCACGAGCGCGCGGTCGCGGCGTCGCCGCGCCCGGCGGCCTCCACGGTGACGGCGTAGGCGCCGGCGAACAGCGCGCCGCGCACCTCGCCGCGCGCCGCGGCGAGCGCCTGCGCGTCGCCGGCGGCGGCCGCCGTGCGCGCCGCCCGCAGCGCGCGGGTGACGCGTGCGGCGACGCCCGGCGCGGCCTCGCGCAGCGTGTCGCGCAGCTCGCCGTCGTACGCGGCGGCCGCGCTCCGGGCCTCGCGGGCGGCGGCGGCACGACCGCCGAGGATCAGCTCGGTCTGGGCCCCGAACAGGTCCGCCCGGATGATCTCGGCCGCGCGCCACGGCGGCCGGTCCTGCGCCGCCGCGGGGCCCGGGACCGCCACGGCGAGCGCCGCGGCGGCGAGCACGAGAACGGCGCACCGCCGCGCGAACCGGCTGCGGGCGGTGCCGCGCGCCATCTAGTTCTCGAGCTTGATGTCGAGCTTCCCGGCCGACTGGGAGACCTGGCCCGCGATCGCCTCGGCGCGGCTCTGTGCCTCGGAGCCGAGCTGGTCGGCCTCCTCGGCGGTGAACGTGCGCCCGTTGGCCTCCTGGCGCTCGAGGCGCGCGGCGAACTGCCGCAGCTCGGTCAGCGACTGGCCCGTCTGCTTGGCCTGGTCGGGGCTGACCTTCGCGATGCGGTCCTCGACATTGCCGTACACGAGCTCCAGCCCCCCGAGGATGTCGCCGATGTCCTGCAGGCGCGAGGCGGCCACGAACGCGTTCTCCGACGCCTTGTTCCCCGCCACGAAGCGGGAATTCTTCCATGCCTCGAAGTACTCGGACATGGTCGGGGTCATGACGACGAGCGCGGTGAAGGCGTCCTCGGGCGTCGGGCTCCACTTGCGCGCCGCCGCGTCGAGCTCGGTGGCCTGCTTCTCGAAGTCGCGCGCGGCGGCGACGTAGAAGTTCGCGTCGGGCAGCGCCTCGCCGAACTCGACCTTGCCGTCGCCGTCGAGGTCGGGCTTGACCCCCTTGGCCGCGAACTTCGGATCGGTGCCGAAGGTCGACGTCTCGATGAGGTAGTTGAAGTTGCCGGGCTGCTTGAACGTGCGCCCGTCGGGCGTCTTGATGCTGAACGGCACGGCGTTCTCCGGGTCGGAGGCGTCGCCGCCGGCGTCGATGATCACGTCGTAGTCGGCCAGTTCTGGCACGCCGGCCACCACGCCCTCCATCTCCTCGTACGCCGGGTTGGCGCGCTGGAAGCTCTTCTGGCCCTCTTCGACGAGGCCCTGCACCTCGTCGCGGTGCTCCTGGAGCATGCGGTCGTAGTCGAAGTCCGAGCTCTCGGCCAGCTTGTAGTAGGCCTCCGCGTTCTCGCGGATCGCGGCCGTGTCGGCCTTGAGGCGCTCCGTGTGCTCGAGCAGGTACGTCTTGATCGCCGCCAGCTCCTTGTCCGAGCTCGCCTGGTTGGCGGCCTGCTCGGCGTCCGCCTGCTCGCTCTCGTCGTCGCCGCCGCAGGCCGCGGCCCCCGTCGCCAGGCCGACCGCGATCGCGGCCGCCGCCAGCGACCGCCGCACACCACTCATGCTCATCACCACACCGCTCCTCTTGCGCGCAGACATCCTGATCCCACTCCTCCTTAGGGGAACCTAACACGAATTCGGCGACCCTAACTGCCATCTAAAGCATCGGCGCCTTGACGCAATTCCGACCGGAGTGCTATGGATTCCGGCGTCAGCCGAGTTAGGTGACCCTAACGGCTGTTCCACCGACCAGAGGAGACCATGGCCTCGCTGATCCCCTTCGCGGTCCAGGCGGGTTGCGCCTGCCCCCCGCACGCCGAGCTCGCGCTCGCGCTCGCGGCCGAGTTCCGCGACGTCGACGTCGACGGCGCCGACGCCGGGCTCGACGCGCTCGCCGCGCGCATCGGGGACGTCGGCGAGCTGAGCCCGGGCGAGCAGCTCGACGTCTGCGCCGCCGCGGTGGCGACCGACCTCGCGCCCGCCGGGCCGACCTGGGGCTCCGACGACCTCTTCCTCGACGTCGGGCTGCAGGAGCGGCGCGGGCACCCGGCGGTGCTGGCGGCCATCTGCGTCGAGGCGGGCCGGCGGGCGGGCGTGCCGCTCGGGATCGTCGCCACCCGCGGGCGCTGGCTGGTCGCGCATCCGCAGCTCGACGAGGACCGCCTCGTCGACCCCCGCCGGGGCCGCGCGCTGCGGGCCTCCGCGCTGGCCTCGGAGCCGACGTGGCGGTGCGCCCACCAGCTGTCGCTCGCGCTGCTCGACGAGCTGTGCGCCCGCGCGCGCACGACCGGCGATCTGATGCGGGCGATCCGGGCCACCGAGCTGCGGCTCGCGCTCCCGCTCGACGCCCGCGGGCTGAGCCGGCAGCGCGACGAGCTCGGCGCCCTGCGGGCGCGCCTGAACTGAGGCGTCAGCGTCCTGTCACCGCGCCGCGCGACCTAGCCGTTCGGATGGGCGGGGGTCGCGGAGCCCCGGCTAGCTTCGGGCGCGATCCCGGACTCTCGCCGCGGGGGCCGCGGCGACCTCTCCTTGACGCCGCTTCGACGCCTCGTGCCCCTGGGCGCCTCCCTCGCCGTCGCGCTCCTCGTGGGCGCGGGCTCGGCGCACGCCGCGACGACCGGTGACGTCCTCGTCGGGTTCGAGCCGGGCACGTCCGCCTCCCACCGGGCGGATGCGCGCGCCGACGCCGGCGCGCGCCTGGTCGACGTCCTGCCGCGCTCGGGCGTCCAGGTCCTCGCGCCGCGCTCCGGGCGGACGGCGCGGGCCGCCATCTCCGAGCTCGAGTCTCGGCCAGACGTCGCGTTCGCCGAGCCCGACCGGGTGCGCCACGCCCAGGCGCTGCCCGCGGACCCGCTGCTGGCGAACGAGTGGGGGCTCACCCAGGTCGGCGCGCCCGCCGCGTGGGACACCACCTTCGGGAGCCCCGGCGTGCGCGTGGCCGTGCTCGACACCGGCGTGTCCGACGACGCCCCCGACCTCGCGCCCAACCTCCTCCCGGGCCAGGACTTCGTCGGCGTGGGCGACGCCGACCCCGATGACGCGGACGGGCACGGCACGCGCGTCGCGGGCGTGCTCGCCGCACGGGACGACGGCGCCGGCCTCGTCGGCCTGGCGCCCCACACGTCGATCCTGCCGGTGCGGGTCCTGAGCGCCGACGGCACCGGCGTCGACTCGGACATCGTCGAGGGGCTCGACTGGGCCGTGGCCAACGGCGCACGGGTCGTCAACCTCTCGCTGGCGGCCCCGGGCTGGGGCGAGGCGCTCCACCAGGCGATCCTCCGTGCCGCGGCGCAGGGCGTGCTCGTGGTGACGGCGGCCGGCAACGCCGCGGTCGACAACGACGCCTCGCGCGACGTCACCTACCCCTGCAACGACGACTCCGACAACGTGATCTGCGTCGCGGCCTCGGACCGCCTCGATCAGCTCGCGACGTTCTCGAGCTTCGGCGCCACCAACGTCGACCTCGCGGCCCCGGGGACCGAGATCCTCACGACGGACTGGTTCCCGCCGCCGGCGAACCAGCGCTACGCCGAGGACTTCGAGACGCCGATCGCGAGCCGCTGGCTGCCGACCACGACCGGGGACACCACGTGGGCGCAGCAGGGCGGCGACTACGTGGCGACCGCCGGCCCCGGGTCGGGAAGCTTCGGCTCGGAGACCTTCGCGGCCAGCGTCCTCGACCTGCGACGAGGACAGGCGTGCTCGCTCGCGGTCGACGTCACGCGCGACCTGATCGGGGCGGTGACTTCTTCCGCCTCCGGCTCGTCTCCCAGGACGGCTCCGTCGCTGAGCGCGATGAACTTCCTCGGCGGTCGATCGACGCCGGCCCGACCCGCCTGACGCTTCCGGCCACCGGCCTCGCCGGCCGCCGCGACGTGCGCCTGACCATGCGGCTGGTCAGCGACGCGACGACCACCGGCGAGTTCGTCCGGGTCCACGCGGTCACGCTCACCTGCGAGCCCGGGCCGCTCGCGCACACCGACACGACCGTCCAGCAAGGCACCTCGTACGCGGCGCCGTTCGTGTCGGCCGCCGCCGCGCTCGTCCTCGGCGCCGGGCGCGCCGACAGCGTGGCCGCGTTGCGCCAGCGCCTGCTCGGCACGGTTGCCCCGGTGCCGGGCCTGGCCGGCCGGGTCGCGACCGGCGGGCGGCTGGACGCCGCCGCGGCGGTGGGGGCGCCCACGCCGCCGCCCCAGAACCCGCCCCCGGTGACCGCGACGCCTCCGGCCACGCCGGGCACCCCGCCCCCGCGCGAGAGCACGCCCTCCTCCCCCGGCACGCCCGCGAAGCCCGCCACCGCGCTGCTGCGCGCACCGAAGCAGGTGAAGGCGACCGCGCTGCGGCGCGGGCTCGCCGTGCGCGCCCGGCTCCCCGGCCGCGGGCGCCTGGAGCTGTGGACCGCGGGCCGCAAGGGCAAGCGCGTCGCACGCCTGGCGGTGCGCGGTGACGGGCGCACGCACGCGTTCCGCCTGCGCCTCTCCCGCCGCTCGCGTGCGGGGCTCACCCGCGGCCGCCCGGCGGCGCTGGAGGTCCGCCTCTACGCCGGAAGCGGGCCGCCGCTGCGCACCACCGTGCGCGTCACGCGCGGCTGAGCGCGCGGGCCGAGCACGGCCCGTCGTTAGCCTCGAGAGAGATGAGCACGAAGAGCGAGCGCCGCGCGGCGGCGCGGGCCATCCGCGAGCAGCAGGAACGCGCCGAGCGCCGGTCCGCCGAGCGCCGGCGTCGGCTCCTCCAGCTCGGCGGCGCGGTGGCGCTCGCCGCCGTGGTCGTCGTGGTCGCGGCGGTGGTCCTCTCCGGCGGCGGCGGGAGCGAGGGCCGCGCCAGCTCCGGCGGCGCGCCGTCCGCCGCGCAGAGCCGGGAGGTCGGCGCGCTGTTCGCCGGCATCCCCCAGCGCGGCACGGTGCTCGGCGACCCGCGCGCCCCCGCGACGCTGACCGAGTTCGCCGACCTCCAGTGCCCCTTCTGCGCCGAGTACGCCAGGGACGTGCTCCCGACCGTGGTCCGCGACTACGTCCGTCCCGGCCGGCTCAAGCTCGACCTGCAGCTCATGAGCTTCATCGGCCCGGACTCGGTGCGCGCGGCGCGCATGGCCGCCGCCGCCGGGATGCAGAACCGGATGTGGCCGTTCGCCGAGCTCTTCTACCGCGACCAGGGCCAGGAGAACTCCGGCTACGTGACCGACGGCTTCCTGCGTGGCATCGGCTCGGCCGTCCCCGGGCTGGACGTCCAGCGGGCGCTCCGGCAGCGCAGCTCGCCGGCGGCCTCCCGCGCCGTGCAGGCCGCAGCGCGCGCCGCCGACCACGCGGGCGTCGAGTCCACCCCGACGTTCTTCGTGACCCGCGGAGGCGGTCCGCCGCGGGCGCTCGAGCTCCAGACGCTCACCCCCGGCGAGTTCACCGCCAAGCTGGACGCCGCGCTGCGGTGATGAGCGACCGCGCGCTGGCCCGGGCGATGCTCGTGCTCGCGCTGGCCGGCGCGGCGATCGCGGGCTACCTGACGTGGGTGCACTACGCGGGCATCGAGCCGTTCTGCGCGGGCGGCGGCGGCGCCTGCGAGCGCGTCCAGACCTCCCGCTACGCGGAGCTCGGCGGCGTCCCGGTGGCGCTCCTCGGACTCGTCGGCTACCTCGCGATCGCGGGGGCGCTCACGCTCGCCCCCGCGTCCGCCGCCCGGCCCGCCGTGGCGTTCCTCGCGCTCGCCGGCACGGGCTTCAGCGCGTACCTCACGTACCTCGAGCTGTTCGAGATCGACGCCATCTGCCAGTGGTGCGTGGCCAGCGCGATCGTGATGGGGCTCCTGGCAGTGCTCGCGGTGACGCGGCTGCTCCGCGTCGACGTCTGATGGGATAGTCCGCCCATGCCCCCGGGCCCGACCGGCGAGGACTACCGACGCCTCCTCGAGCTGCGCACCGGCCTGCGCCGGTTCCTGCGCTGGAGCGAGCAGCAGGCGAAGGCGTCCGGGCTGACGCCCGCGCACCACCAGCTCCTGCTGGCCGTCCGCGGCCACCCGGACCCGCGCGGCCCGACGGTCGGCGACGTCTCCGACTACCTCCTGCTGCGCCACCACAGCGCCGTGGGACTGGTCGACCGCGCCGAGATCGCCGGGCTGCTCACCCGCGAGCAGGACCCCTCGAACCACAGCGTTGTCCGCCTCCGCCTCACCGAGAAGGGCTCGAGCAAGCTCGAGGCGCTCAGCCAGCTGCACCTCGACGAGCTCGCCCATCTCGCGCCCACCATGAACGCGCTCTGGAACGCGCTCGAGAGCGAGAGCGACGGCACGCCGCGCCCGACGCCCCACCCGGCCGCCCCGCCCCGCGACGACCGCTAGCGCCGCGCCGCGGCCACGGGCGGGCGGACGAGGGCGAGCAGGAAGATCGCCACCGCGCACAGCGCCACCGACGCGCCGGCGGCCACGTCGAGGTGGTAGGAGAGCAGCAGCCCGGCCACCCCCGCGAGCGCGGCCAGGCCCACGGCCAGGGCGAGCGCCGCCGGCAGCCGGCGTGTGCGGTTCAGCGCGGTGGCGCCCGGCGCGAGGACGAGCGCCACGAGCAGCAGGTTGCCGAGCCCCTGCACCGCGGCCACCGTGGTGAGCGCGAGCACGACCAGCAGCGCGAGCTCCCAGCGCCAGGGGCGGGCGCCGAGCGAGCGCGCGGCGGCGCGGTCGAACGCGCTCAGGCTCAGCGGCCGGTACGCCGCGGCGAGCGCGAGCGCGATCGTCCCCGCGAGCGCGGCGCCGAGCGCCAGGTCGGCCGCGCTCACGCCGAGCAGGTCGCCGAACAGCAGCTCGTCGAGCCGCGGCGGCGTCTCCGGCGAGAGCGCCAGCATCGTCCCCAGCCCGAACAGCGCCGACACCACGACGGCGACGCCCACCTCGCCGCCGAGGCGCTCGTCGCGGGCGGCCAGCGCGATCCCCGCCGCCGCGAGGATCACGCCGCCCGCCGCGCCGAGCACGAGCGGCGCCCCGACGAGCGCGGCGACGACGAGCCCCGGCAGCATGCCGTGGCTGAGCGACTCGGCCGCGTAGCTCTCGCGGTAGAGCAGGATCCACACGCCGAGCGGCCCGCAGGCGACGCTCAGCAGGAGCACCTCGGCGAGCGCGCGCTGCATGATCCCGCCGGTGAAGGGGTCGAGCAGCCAGCCGAGCATCAGTGGGCGTGGTGGTCGACGGTGATCGCCGTCGTGCCGCCGTCGACCACCACCAGCTCGTCGCCGTAGGTGGCGCGCAGCACTTCGGGCGTGAGCGTCGCGCGCGGCGCCCCGCACGCGACCTGGCGCCCGTGCAGGCACAGGACCGCGTCCCACGCGCGCGCCTGGTGGACGTCGTGGGTGGCGACCATGACGACGCGGCCCTCGGCCCGCAGCTCGGCGAACACCGCCTCGATGCGCGACCCGCTGACGGCGTCGACCCCGGACAGCGGCTCGTCGAGCAGCAGCACATGCGCGTCCTGCACGAGCGCGCGCGCGATCAGCACCCGCTGGCGCTGGCCGCCCGACAGCTCGCCGAAGCGGGTGCCGGCCCGGTCGGCGAGCCCGACCCGCTCCAGCGCCGCCCGCGCGGCCTCCCGGTCGTGCCGCGCGACGCGCCGGTACAGCGGCGTGCGCCCGTAGGCGCCCATGAGCGCGACGTCGTGTGCGGAGACCGGGAAGTCGAGGCGCGCGCGCTCGGTCTGCGGCACGTAGGCCGGGCGGCCGGGCAGCTCGACGGTGCCGCGGCGTACCGGCAGCTCGCCGAGCAGCGCGCGGAAGAGCGTGGTCTTGCCCCCGCCGTTGGGGCCGAGGACGCCGAGGATGGAACCGTCCTCGACGGCGAACGTCACGTCCGAGATCGCGTCGCGCCCGCGCTCGTAGCCGCCCGCGAGCCCCTTCACGCGGATGCTCATGCGCGCGCTCCCCGCGGCAGGCCGGCACGCCGCCACGCCGTGCCGGCGGCGACGAGCGCGAACACCGCGCCGCCCAGCACCGCCATGGCCGGGCCGGGGCCGACGTTGAGCGCGTCGGCCAGCAGCACGGCGGCGACGCCCTCGACGGCGGCCAGCGCCGCGGTCCCGAGCTGCATGCCGCGCAGTCCGGGGTCGAGGAGGCGGACGGTGGCGGCGGGGACGACCAGCACGACCGACACGAGCAGCGCGCCCACGGCGTCGAGTGCGACCACCACGGCAGCGGCCACCGCCACCAGCAGCAGGCGGTCGGCGGCGGCGACCGGGAGCCCCAGGGCGCGGGCGCCATCGGCGTCGAAGCCGGCGGCCAGCCACGTCCGGCGGAGCGCCGTGTCGACGACGAGGGCGCCGGCGACGACCGCCGCGGTCAGCCACAGGTCCTCCGGAGAGAGCCCGATCAGCGAGCCGAACAGGAGCCGGTCGACCCCGGAGCCGGACTCGTAGACGTCGGAGGCGAGCACGACGCCGAGCGCCAGCGCCGCGACCAGCAGCAGGCCGGTCGCGGCGTCGACGGCGACGCGGCGCGTGCGCGCGAGCCGCTCCACGCCGGCGGCGAACAGCAGGCCGCTGGCGAGCGCGGCCAGCGGCGGCGCGATGCCCCACGGCCCGGCCAGCACGAGCCCCGGGAAGGTCGCGGTGCCGACGGCGTGCGTCGAGAACGCGAGCTGCCGCAGCACGACCCAGCTGCCGAGGACGCCGGCCAGCATGGCCAGCAGCAGGATCTCCACCAGCGCCTTCTGCATGTAGGGGGCGGCGAAGGCGTCGAGCATCGCCCTCAGCGCACCGGCAGCGAGCAGGTGACGGCGCCGCCCGAGACGCCGCCGGCCAGCGCGCGCGTGTTGGAGGCGATCGAGCGCAGGTAGGTGTCGCCGTCCGAGCCCGGCGGGCCGAGCGAGTCCGCCCACAGCGCCGGGCCCACGCGCGCGCCGGCCTCGCGCGCGATCGCCTGCTCGACCTTGGGGTTCACCGAGCTCTCGGCGAAGACCGCGCGCACGCGCTCGCGCCGGATGAGGTCGATGAGGGCGGCGGTGTCGCCCGCCGACGGCTGGGCCTGGGTGGACAGCGACGGGATCACCGCGCCGATGACCTCGAGGCCGTAGCGGCGGGCGTAGTAGCCGAGCGCGTCGTGGGTCGTCACGAGCTTGCGCTGGGCGGCCGGCACCTCGTCCCAGCAGCGCGCGACGGCGCGGTCGAGCCGGCGCAGCTCGGCGGTGTAGGCGTCCGCGCGGGCGCGGTAGCCGCTCGCGCCCTCCGGGTCCGCGCGCGAGAGGGCGCGCTCGATCGCCGCGACCGCGAGCTCGGCGTTGCGCGGGTCCTGCCACCAGTGCGGGTCGACCTCGTCGCCGGCGTGCCCGTCCTCCCCGGCGCCGCGCTCGTGGCCGTCACCCGTCAGCGGCTTGACCGCGTCGAGCAGCGTCACGACCTCGGGGTCGCCGCCGGCATTCTCGATCGCGTCGTCGAGCCACGCGTCGAGGTCGCCGCCCGAGCGCACGACGACGTCGGCGCCGCCGAGCGCCTTGACGTCGTCGGGGCGGACCTCGTACTCGTGCGGGTCGGCGTTGGGCGCGAGCAGCCCTTCGACATGGACGCGATCGCCGCCCACGTTGCGCGCGAGGTCGGCGGCCTGGGTCGTCGTGGCCACGACCGGGATCTGCCCCGGGTCGGCGCCGCCGTCGTCCTCGCCGCAGGCCGCGAGGCCCGCCGCGAGCGCGGCGACCAGCACCGGGATGAGCAGGCGGCGGACCACGGCCGCCGCACAGCGTACTGAAACTCATTCTCGTTCTCACTCATCCGCCGGCGGCGCTAGCATGGCGGCATGGCCGCATCGCAGCAGGAGAGCTGGGCGGAGCACGCGCAGCGGGAGCTGGCGCGGCACGGCCACCGCGCCGGCGGCGCCCGCGCGGAGGTGCTCGCGCTCCTCGCCGAGCAGGACTGCTGCCTGAGCGCGCAGGAGATCCACGACCGGCTGCGCGCGGGCCAGCGCTCAGTCGGGCTCGCGAGCGTCTACCGGGCGCTCGACGTCCTCGCCTCGCTGAAGCTCGTCCACCGGCTCGACGTGGACGGCGTCGCGTGCTTCGAGCCGGCCGATCCCAGCGGCGAGCACCACCACCACGCGATCTGCGACCGCTGCGGCAAGCTCGATCCGTTCGAGGATCCGGAGCTCGAACGGCTGCTGCACGGCGTCGGCGAGCGCCTCGGGTACGACCTGGGCGCGCACGACGTGGTGCTCCGCGGGGCCTGCCCCGACTGCGCGCACAACTGACGGCGCCGTTGCAGGAGACGCACCGGACCGCCCGAAAACGGTCCATTCGGCACCATGGCGTGTTCCATCCGTTGTGCTCCGACGTCGCCTCACCCGTAGAGACGCGCTCGGGCTGGGTGCCGCCGCGTTCGCGGCGGGCGCGTTGCGCTCCGGCCCCGCCCTGGCCAACCCGACCTCGCTGTTCGAGCTGGACCTGGCGGACGAGGGCGCCCGCGCGGCGGCCGCCGGCGGCTGGCGCACGACCGGGGTCCTGCGCCCGCCGCGCCGCTTCGACCTGATCGGCCTGCGCTGGGCCCGCGGCGCGGCCGTCGAGGCCGAGGTGCGCGCCCGCCGGCGCGGAGGCGACTGGAGCGCCTGGGTGCCGCTGCACCCGCGCGGCGACCACCGGCCCGACGACGACGACGGCACGCCCGCCGGCACCGATCCGGCGTGGACGGGCCCCGCCGACCTCTTCCAGCTGCGGTTGCGCGGCAGCGCGCGCGGCCTGCGCGCCCGCTTCGTCCGCACGCGCCCGACGGCGGCCGTCGCCCGGCGCGCGGGCGCCCGCCTGCGGGGTCGCCGCCGCCGGCGCGCGACCGGCGGCGCGCGCGCCGCCCAGGCCGGGCCGCCCGTGATCATCACGCGCACCGAATGGGGCGGCGACACCGTGCCCCCGCGCGCGGCCGCCGGCTACGGCGAGGTACAGCTCGCCTTCGTCCACCACACGGTCACGGCCAACGACTACGGACCGGCGGACTCCGCCGCGATCGTGCTCGGCATCGCGCGCTACCACCGCGACTCCAACGGCTGGAACGACGTCGGCTACAACTTCCTCGTCGACAAGTACGGCCAGGTGTTCGAGGGTCGCGCGGGCGGCGTCGACCAGGCCGTCGTCGGCGCCCAGGCGCAGGGCTGGAACTCCGTCTCGACGGGGATCGCGTGCCTCGGGACGTTCTCCGAGGTCGCGCAGACCGAGCCGGGCATGGCCGCGCTCGCGCGCCTGATCGGCTGGAAGCTCTCGCTGCACGGCGTACCCGTCCAGGGCGAGGTCACCGTCACCTCCGCGGGCGGGTCCACCAACCGCTACCCCGCGGGGACCCCGGTCGTGTTCGCGCGCGTGTCGGGGCACCGCGACGGCAACGAGACCACGTGCCCGGGCGAGGCGCTCTACGCGCAGCTTCCCGCGCTGCGCGAGCGCGCCGCCGGCAACGCCTCGCCCATCTCCCGCGTGACCGCCAAGCCGAGCACCCGGCGCGTGCGCGCGCTGCGCCCGGTGACGCTCTCGGGCGACGTCCGCTTCGGCGACGGGTCCTCCCCGAGCGGCGCCGCGCTCGCCATCGAGTTCCAGGCCGGGGGCGCGGCGTGGCAGCAGATCGGCACCGCCACCTGCGGCGCCGACGGGCGCTGGACGGGCCAGGTGGCTCTCCCGCAGAGCGGCCTCGTCCGCGCCGTGTACGGCGGCGGCTCGGGACGGCCGCGGCTCGAGTCGGCCTCGACGCGCGTCAAGGTCCTGCCCAGGGTCGCGATCGCGATGTCGGCCGGCCGCATGCGCATCGGCCGGCGGGTCACCGTCCGCGGCACGGTCCAGCCGGTCGAGGCCACGTATGTGACGCTGATCGTCGAGCGGCGCTACCGGGGCCGCTGGGCGACCGTCGAGCGGCGCCGCCTGCGCCTGCGCGGGGGCGCCTACCGCGGCCGCGTGCGCCTGCGCCGCACCGGCCGCTACCGCGTCTCGATCAGCGTCGGCGGGACCACCCGGCGCCGGCTCCTGCGCGCGGTCACGCGCCGCGCGTTCGAGCGCCGCCGCTGACCCGAGCGCCGTCGCTGACCCGACGCCGCCTCAGCTGTGCGGCCACGGGGTCGCGATCGACCCCACGACCTCCTGCCACCAGCCGCGCTCGGCGTCGTCGGAGGACTGCGCGAGCCGCCGGCGCGCGAAGGTCTGCAGGGCGATCGGGGTCCCGACCGCGACGAGCGGGCCGGTCACCGCCAGGCGCCCGTCGTCGAGCACCACGAGGGCGCCGCGGCGGTCGCGGCGGGTGCGGACGTGCTCGAGCACCTCGTGGCCGCCGATCATCCGCGGGTGCGCGGGATCGCCGTCCTCGTCGTTCCACGGCCGGACCGTGAACGACACCGAGGAGGCGCGCAGGCGGGGACGCTTCGGCGGCTCGCCCATCGGCCCGTGGCGCCAGCGCTCGAGCAGCGGCCCGACCTCGCGCGTCACCTCCTGGCGGATCAGCACGTGGAGGGCGTCGCCCGCCTCGACGCGGGTCGAGCCGCGCGGCGGGATCGCCTCGTCGCCCCGGACGATCACGTTGATCACCGCGTCGCGCGGCAGCCCCAGCTCGCGCACGCGGCGACCGACGATCGCGTCCTCGTCGCCGACCGGGTACTCGACCACCTCCGCGCCGAGACCGCGGATCGTGCCGGTCTCGGTCAGCGGACGGGGCAGCGCCGGATCGCTGGTCGTCACCCCCAGCCGGCGCGACAGCGGCTCGAACGTCGCGCCCTGCAGCAGCGTCGAGATCAGCACGGCGAAGAACACGATGTTGAAGAACTCGGGCGCGACCTGGATGCCCTCGATGACCGGGAAGGTGGCGAGCACGACCGGGACGGCCCCGCGCAGCCCCGCCCAGGAGAGCGCCACGCGCTCGGGGAGCGTGTAGCCGCCGGCGACCGTCGCCACCGCCACCGCCGCCGGCCGCGCCACGAACACCAGCACGAGGGTGATCAGCAGGCCCTCGAGCGCGACGGCCGGCAGCTCGTGCGGGAACACGAGCAGGCCCAGCACGATGAACAACGTGATCTGCGCGACCCACGCGAGGCCCTCGTGGAAGATCGTCACGGTCTGCTTGGCGGGGATCGGCGCGCTGCCGATCACGAGGCCCGTCAGGTAGACCGAGAGGAAGGCGGAGCCGTGGAGGATCTCGGCGCCGCCGAAGGCGATCGCGACGGTCGCGATCGAGGCGACCGGGTACAGCCCCGCCGAGGCCAGCTGCGCGCGTTGGAACGCCATCACGGCGACGCGGCCGACAAAGAGGCCGACGGCGCCGCCGATCAGCAGCTGCTGCACGAACAGCACGAGCATGTTCGCCAGCCCGCCCTCCGGCTGCATGATCCACTCGATGAAGCCGAGGACGAGCAGGACCGCGACGGGGTCGTTCATGCCCGCCTCGCCCTCGAGCGTGCGCGCCAGCCGGCGCCGCAACGTCGACCCGCGCAGCAGGGCGAAGATGGCCGCGCCGTCGGTCGAGCACAGGATCGCGCCCAGCAGCAGCCCCTCGAGCAGCGAGAGGTCCAGCAGCCACGCCGCGGCCACGCCCGTGACCGCGGCGGTGATCGCGGTACCGACGAGCGCGAGGCTCAGCGCGGGCGCCAGCACCGGCCGGATCTCGTCGAAGCCGGCGGTCAGGCCGCCCTCGTAGAGGATCAGGCCGAGGGCGATGACCCCCACGACCCGCGCCAGCTCGTAGTTGGAGAACTCGATCCAGCCGGTGCCGTCGGAGCCGATCGCCATCCCCACGCCGAGGAAGAGGACGAGGCCGGGGATCCGCAGCCGCCCGGCGACGAGCGACGCGAACAGGCCCGCCGCGAGCAGCGCCCCCGTGGCGAGGATCAGCTCGGCTTCGTGCACCGGGCCGGGAGGAGGGCTGCGCCGGACGGACCCGGGCGGGTCAGCCCCGGGCTCCGCGCAACCACTCGGTCATCTTCCCGGCCGCCTCGGTCGCCCGGTCGCCGGCCTTCTCCATGCCGGCCCCGGCGTCCTTGAACAGGCCCCGGAAGCGCTCGACGTAGAAGTCGAAGGCCGCGCCCGCCTCCGCGCGGGCGTCTGCACTTTCCTCGCGCGTGCGGTAGTCGCCGCGCACGATCCGGTCGTACTCGCCGGAGTGCACCCACTTCATGACCTCGTTGACCCGGCGGACGGGGTGCCCGTGGGTCATCCCCAGCTCGGTCCGCAGGCGCGAGACGCGGTCGAAGCTCCAGTCCTGGTCGTCGTACTCGCCGGCCTGCCGGATGAACGCGTTGAGGCTGAGCTTGCGCGACGTGGCGCCGCCCGCCAGCACCATCAGCGTCCGGCAGGTCGCGAGCGGGTCGCGGTTGACGAGCGTCCCCGCCCGGTCGCACGACAGCTCCGCCGCGCGGAACCACTCGAGCAGCGCCAGCCGCACGCCTAGCGAGCGGCAGGCCCGCGACCACCGGCAGCCGCCGGAAGGCGCTCAGCGAGAGCAGGATCATCAGCGCCGTGCGGTAGAGCACGTGGTCGGAGAGGATGTGCCCCGCCTCGTGGCCCAGCACCGTGCGCAGCTCGAGCTCGTCGAGCAGCTCGACGGTCCGCGAGTTGATCAGCACCATCGGGCTTCCGGACCCGATCGCCGCGGCGTTGGTGATCGGGAACTGCGTGAGGTAGAGGTCGGGTACCTCGGCGATGTCCAGCCGCGCCAGCGCGGCCTTGTGCGACGCCCACACCTCCGGGAGCTGGTCGGGCCCGAGCCGCACCGACCCGGACAGCAGCTCCTGGCGCAGCGCGCGCTCGTAGCCGTACTCGATCAGCCGCCGCACCACCGTGTCGAGCATCGGGACCGAGTGCAGCGCCGCCGTCGCCGCCCGGTCGGCCGGGTGCTCGTAGGCCTTCGGCGAGATGCCGATCAGCCGCTGGTCCTCGGGAAGCGTGGCGTCCACGGCCGGGACGGTACCTGACCCGGCGCGCTCAGCCCTGACGGTCCCGCAGGCGGATCACCAGCCGCAGGCCGCTCCACGTGTCGTCGAGCGCCGCCACCTTGTTGTCGACGAGCGTGTTGGCAAGCGCGAGCTCGCGCACGACGTCCTCGGTGAGGTCCGTCGGCCGGCCGGACGCCCGCTTCGGCCACGCGATCCACAGGCCGGCGGCGGGCTCCATGAGCTCCCGCAGCGACGGCATCGCGCGCGTCAAGCTCCGCTCGCCGTGTGTGGAACGCGACGATCACGTCGGCGAGCCCGCGGGCGCGGCGGCGCACGGTCACCCCGTCGGGCAGCTCGCCGAGCGTGTCGTGCTCGAAGCCGCCGGGCGCCCGCAGGAGCAGCAGCCGGTGCCCCGGCTTGATGCCGAGCTTGCGGGGCAGCGGGGTGCCGCTGTAGCCGGCGGGGCGGGCGCTCATGGCGCCCGCAACGCTACCCCGGCGTGCGCGCGAGCGCCCCCGCGCACTGCGCCGCGAAGCGGTCCACGGCCTCCCAGTCGGTGTACTCGTAGTCGCGCGAGGTGTCGGTCGGGTGGTGGCCGCGCGCCATCAGCAGGCGCATGACCAGGCGGGTCATGAAGTCGTACTCGCGGTAGAGCAGCGCGCCCGCGAACGACGTCGCGTGGGCCGGCGTCCAGCCCGTGGCCTCGGCGAAGTCGTCGAGGTAGCCGCGGGTGGCATCGCGGGACGCCTCGGTGTCCTCCGCGACGGTCAGACAGACCGAGAAGAACGCGCTCGGCATGGCGGCGAGCGCGGCGCGGTGGCGCTTGACCCACGAGGCGATCGCGCGCTGGTGGTGACCGGCGTGGATCGAGGCGCCGACGACCGCGAGGTCGTAGGCGGCGGGATCGAGCGCGCCCGCCTCCCCCACCTCGGCGACGCGGGTCTCGAGGCCCTGCGCCCGCAGCGCCTCGCCGAGGCGGGCGGCGATCTTGGCGGTCTGGCCGTGGGTGCTGGCGTAGACGATCAGCGCGGTCGGCATCGTGGTCACCGGTTGCCCTCGCCGAGCTCGATGCGCACCGTCACGCGCCCGTTCTCGCGCGTGGCGTAGCCCACGCCGCGGCGGTCGTGACCGGCGAGCCGGACGGTGACCGTCGCCCCGTCGGCGAAGTTGCGCCACCACTGGCGCTCCGGTCGGCTGTGCACGACGAGCAGGTCGCCATCGCGCTCGTACTCGACCGGGACCGTCCGGCGCTGTCCGCTGCGGCGACCGGTGTAGCTCAGCGCCGTCACCCGGCCGCTGACGAGCCAGTGCAGCGGCGACCGCAACAGCCCGACCACGATGGGCCGGCCGATCCGGTTCAGGCGGGTGCGCGCCGCGGACGCCATGTCATGCACCACCCTCGCGGGCGGCGACGGCGATCAGGTCGAGCTCCGTGACCACGCCCTCGGGCGGCGAGTCGGGGTGATGGCAAACGAGCAGATGGCTCACGCCGGGTTGCGACAGCGCGAGCGCCGCGTCCTGCGCCGACGCGCCCGGATCGATGAAGACGGGCGCCTCGGACACCGCCGAGCCGGCCGGCACGAGCCCGGGGTCCTCGCCGACGTGGCCGAGGCAGCCGCGGCTCGTCACCCAGCCGACCGGCCGGCCGCTGCGGGCCCCGAGCAGCAGCACGGCGTGCGTGCCGTGGCGCAACATCGCGCGCATGGCCTGCAGCAGCGAGGCCTCGTGCGAGATGGCGATCACGCCCGGACGCATCAGCGCCCGGACCGGCGTGCTCATGCGTCCGTCAGGCACGGGCGGGACGCCGCCGGAGAGCCGCGCCATGGTGTCGGAGGACGACATCGGCTCACACCAGCGTCCGGGTCTGGGCATCGGCGATCGCGCGCGCGAGGTCCAGCGTCGAGATGACTCCGATGGGCCGGCGGCCCTCGTCGGAGGCGACGATCAGGTGCGCCGTCTCGTGCTCCGCCATGATCTGCGCCGCACGCTCGACCGTGTCCTCCGGCGCGACGGTGACCACGTCGGTCGCCGCGACCTCGGCGGCGGTGCGCTCGTCGAGCGGCTCGCCGATGGCGCGCGCGAGGTCGAGGTCGGAGACCAGACCCCAGACGAGGCGCTCTCCGGCACGATCGGTGATGCCGTGCACGACGACGCTGTGGATCCGGTGGCCCGCCATCATCCGGGCGACCTCGCGCAGCGGCGTGTCGGGCTCGCAGCCGAGCACGCCGGGGCGCATGATGTCGGCGACGAAGGCGGTGGCGATGCCTGCGGGCTGCCTTGGGATCGGGACGGCCATGGGAGTCCTCCTGCGAATCGGTTCGTCGAGGACGCTAGGTGCGCGACACCCTCGTGGGCATCGCGTCAGGACCCGGATCGGCGTCCGTAGTCGGCCGCGGAGCCCTTCGCGCGGGACCCCGATGACGACCCCCTCCAGCGCGCGTAGCGTGGCCGGCCTCGTCGCCATGACGTCCGACACCGCCACCGCGTCCAAGGTCCCGCCTCCAGAGCGGCAGTCGGCTCGGTGCTCCGCGGGGTGAACGGCAGCCGCGCGTCCGTCGAGGCGGCGCGGCAGGCGGCGGTGATCGCCGGGACGACGGGCGAGCTCACGTTGCTCGCCGTCGCCCACGAACGAGGCGGAGTGTTCAACCGCCGCCACGCCCGCGAAGTGCTGGAGCGGACCCGGCACGCGCTGCCCGACGCCGCCCCGGCGCCGAGGCTCCGGACCGTGAGCGACGAGGACACTGCCGGAGGCCTCCTGGCGGCCGCCGCCGAGCACGACCTGCTCGTCGTGGGCGGGCGCGAGCACTCGCGGACGCTCGGCATTCTCCTTGGCTCGATCGCGACGGCGGCAGTCCACCGCGCGTCCGTCCCCGTGCTCGTCGCCCGCCCTGCGCCGGGCCCGGCGCCGTTCCCGCAGGAGATCCTGCTCGCCACGACGGCCGCCGGGGCGGACGCCGCCACCGGCGTCGCCGTCCGCCTGGCGACCCGGCACGTCGCGCGCGTGGCGATCGCGGCCTGCGGGACCGCCGCGATCGCCCGGCACCACGTCGCCGAGGTGGTGACGACCATCCAGGTGGCGACGGGGGTCGAGCCCGTCGTGCTCGGCGAGCCCGGCTCCGTTCCGGAGGCGATCGTCGCGGCGGCCGACGTGGTCGGCGCCTCCGTCATCGTGATCGGCAGCCGGGGACGGACCGGGCCGGCGGCGGTGGGGAGCGTCTCGGAGCGCGTCGCGCACCGGGCGCCCTGCTCCGTCCTGGTCGTCCGCCCCCGGGCCTAGCGACCGAGCTTGTCACTCACCGCGCGGGCGAGGCCGCGACGCCCGCCGCCACGCGACCCGAGCACCCGGAACAGCGCCAGGCCCGCGAGCGAGCCGCCGATGACCAGGAGCAGCATCCGCTCCGGGCGGACGGCCGGGACGAAGCGGCTCCCCGTGTCGCGCAGCTCGATGTAGCCGGCGGGCGCCACCCACCCCACCCCGCCGGCGCCTCCGCCCTCCTGCTGGGACTCCGCATCGCCGCCGGTTCCGCCGCCGAACGCGAACCGGGCGCTCGCCACCGGGATGACCGTGAGCCCGTTGCGCTCGACCGGCTCCCCGTAGACGGTCGCCTGGTTCACCTGCGCCCCCAGGCGCTCGGCGAGCCGGGTGACCATGTCGTCGCTTCGCTTCGGGGGCGGCCCTCCGGGGGTGGCGGGGTTCGGTGCGCCGGACATGGCGTGCTCCTCTGCACTCGGGGACGGTCGGGTCATGCTGCCGCCGCCGCGCGGCGGGATCATCCGCAGTAACCCCCGATCGGCTCAGACCTCGACGAGCTTGTGCTCGAGCGCGTAGCGGACGAGCTCGGCGCGGGTGGTGCGGCGGATCTTCTGCTGGATGTGGGCGCGGTGGGACTCGATCGTGCGCACCGAGAGATACAGCTGCGAGGCGATCTCGCCGTTGGTGTGTCCGAGGGCGATCAGCCGCAGCACCTCGATCTCGCGCTCGGTCAGGTCGTCCGGCGGACCCGGCGGCAGCGGCGGCTCCGCCGCCAGCCGCGCGCCCAGCCGCGGGTTGAGGTACGTGTCCCCGGCGGCGGCGAGCCGCACCGCCTCGAGCAGCTCGTCGTCGGCCGCCTCCTTGAGCACGTAGCCGAGCGCGCCGGCGCGCAGCGCCTCGCGGGCGAACGCCGGATCGTCCTGCATGGTCAGCACCACGATCGCGGTCTCCGGCGACGCGGCCAGCAGCTCGGGGATCGCCTCGAGGCTCGACCGGCCCGGCATGTTGAGGTCGAGCACGAGCACGCGCGGCCGGTGCGCGCGGACGTAGCGGACGGCGTCGTCCGCGGTCGCGGCCTCGGCGACCACCTGGTAACCGGGCTCGGCCTCGATGAGCAGCCGCAGCCCGGCCCGGACCACGGCGTGGTCGTCCGCCAGAACGACCTTGAGGCGCGTCTGCTCCTCGATCATGCGCCCATCATGCTGTACCTCGGCCTCGTGCGCGGCGCCGGCGGATGCGGGCTTCCGCGGAGGCGCCCCGCGGAAGTTCGCCGTGGCGGGTCACCCGGGGCGGGCCGTAGCGTCTGCGCCGATGTCCGTCCCGGAGCCCGATCCGCGCCCGCTCCTGCTCTGCGTCGACGGCTCGGCTGCGTCCTGTGCCGCCGCGTCGCGCGGCGCTGAGCTGCTCGCTGCCCCGTCCGCGATCGCGGTGTCGGCGTGGCTGCCGGCCCCGACGTTCCGGCACGGCCCGCTCGCCGACGCGGCCGAGGCGGTGCTCGAGCCCGCGCGTCGAGGTCGACGCCGCGTCCGAGCGGGCCGCGCGCGCCGCCGCGCAGGAGGTCGCCGACGACCTCCGCGCCCGCGGCACGGCATGCAGCGCCGAGTCGGCATGCGTCGGGCGCTCCACCTGGCGGGCCCTCCTCGAGGCGGCGGAGGACAGCGGCGCCGCAGCCGTGGTGGCCGGCGCTCACGGGACCTCGGGGTCGCACACCAACGTCATCGGCAGCGTGGCCATGGCGCTCGTCCACCACGCCCGCCTGCCGGTCCTGATCGTCCCGTCGGGCGACCGGGGATCCGGGCCCCTCCTGCTCGCCTTCGACGGCTCTGCCGGGCGCCGAGCACGCCGTCCGGCGCCGCTTGCGCTGTTGCGCCCGCGGCCCGCGCTCGCCGTCTGCGCGTTCGGGCGGGCCGGCGCAGCACGAGGCGCGGCTCGTCGCCGAGGAAGGCGCCGACCTCGCCGCGCGCGTCGGGGGTCGCGGCCGTGCCGGAGGCCGCTGCAGCGCGCCTCGCGGCGTGCCCGGAGGCCCTGGTCGCCGGGCCCGGGAGCAGGACGCCGCCGCGATCGTCGTGGGCTCGCGCGGGCATGGGGCGCTCGGGCGGGCGGTGCTCGGCAGCGTGTCGAGCGGCGTGGCGAGCCATCCGCCGGTCCCCGTGCTCGTGGTCCCGCCGCCGCCCGACGGCGAGCGCTCGCGGGCGTGACCGTCGCGGGAACGCGCGTGGTACGCGACCCGTCATCCGCCCGGGGCCTCGCGCGGGTGGCCGAGCGGGATGCCGGAGCGCTCGTGGTGATCGGCGCGAGCGCCCGCGGCCCGGCGGCCCGGCTCGCGCCGGGCGGCGTGCTCGAACGGCTGGCCCACGTCGCGCACTGCCCGGTGGCGGTCGCGCCCGACGGCTACTGGGGCAATCCCCGTCAGCAGCTGCGGCGGGTCGGCGTGGCCTACCTCCCCACGCCCGACGGGCGGCGGGCGCTGGCCGCCGCCGTCCCGCTGGCCCGGAGCGCGGGCGCGCGCCTGCGCTTGCTCGAGGCGGTGCCCCCGGGCCCGGCGGCGCGTCGGTCCCGGCTCGCGGCCGAGGCCGATCTGACCAGCGCCGCCGGCGGCCTGCACGAGGAAGCCGTCGAGCGGCGCATGCTCACCGGCGCGCCCGCGGACGCGCTGCGGCGGGCGTCGGAGGAGCTCGACCTCCTGGTGTGCGGGAGCCACGCCCGCGGCCCGCTCGGCGGGCTGCTGTGGCCGAGTGTCTCGGCCCGCGTGGCGCGTGACGCGTCGTGCCCGGTGCTGATCGTCCCGCCCGGCGCCGATCCGTGGGAACCCGCACTCCGACTGCGGAGCGGGCCGGATGCCCGGTGACGGAGGCGCCGCGAGGATCCCGCCGACCCCGAGAACCGGAGCGAAAGGACCACCATGGCCAAGCCCATCCTCGTCGGCATCGATCCCGGTCGCGACGACCCGTCGCCGCCCGCGCTGGCTGGCGCCCTCTCGCGGGCGACCGGCGCGCCGATCGTCGTGATCGCCACCTTCCCGTGGGGACTTCCCGCCGGTCGCGGCTACTCCACGCCGCCCGCCGAGGCGCCGACGGAGGTCCGCGAGGCGCTCGACCGCGCCGCGCAGGCGCTCAAGGGATTCGACGTCACGACAAAGGCGGCCTACAACACGTCGCCGGCCCGCGCGCTGCACGTGGTCGCCGAGGATCTCGACGCCGGGCTGATCGTCGTCGGCTCGACACAGCGGGGACCGCTCGGCCGGATCGTCCCGGGCGGCCATACCGAGCAGACGATCCACGGCGCTCCGTGCCCCGTGGCGGTGGCCCCGCACGGCTATGCCCTCCCCGAGGGTCCGATGACGCGCATCGGCGTCGCCTTCCACGACACGCCGGAGGGCCACGACGCGCTCACCGGTGCGGCGGCGCTCGCCAGGCGGTGCGGGGCCGAGCTGCACGTGTACACCATCGTCGAGCCGGTCTCGTGGGGCAGCGACATCGCCTCGCCGACCTGGCCGGCGCCGGCCGCCGAGCGCCGTGAGGCCGCCGAGAAGGCGCTGCAAGCGGCCATGAGCGAGTTGCCGGCCGACGTCCGCGCGGAGAGCGCGGTCATCGAGCAGGGGACGGTGCAGGCGCTCGCCGATGCGGCGCAAGACCTCGACCTCCTCGTCTGTGGCTCCCGTGCCCACGGGCCCACGCGGCGCGTCCTGCTGGGCAGCGTCTCGCACATGCTCGTCAGATCCGCGCCGTGCCCGCTGATCGTGCTGCCGCGCGGGACCGAGGCCTCCCTCGAGGCGCTGCTCGCCCCGTCCGAGGCCGCGACCGCCACGTGAGCGCGATGAGACCTCGTCTGCTCGCCGGCGCGGCGGCCGTCCTCGCCGCCTATCGTTGGGGGCTGCGGCCGCGCCTGCAGACCTGGGGGGCGACGCCGGAGGAGGTGCGCGCCCCCTATCCGGGCGACGACCTCGTGCCCGGCGGTCGCCGTGGCGCCACGATGGCCACCACCATCGCGGCGCCGCCGCGCGACGTCTGGCCCTGGCTCGTGCAGATGGGTGCCGACCGCGGCGGCTTCTACAGCTTCGACCACCTCGACAACGGCGGCCGGCCGAGCGCCGAGCGCATCCACCCGGAGTGGCAGGACCTCCGCCAGGGCGATCGCGTGGCATCGGTGCCCGACGGCAGCCGCTGGTTCGACGTCGCGCTGCTCGACCCGGAGCGCGCGCTGGTGCTCCGCGCCTCGCTCGGGCTCCCCTCCGGCCGCTGCTTCGATCCCGAGGGGCCGCTCCCCCGGGCCTTCACCGACGGCACCTGGGGGTTCTTCCTGCGCCCGACCGCGGCCGGCCATACCCGCCTGGTCGTGACCGGCAGCGGGCGCGAGCGCCCGCGCGCGCTGGTGCGAGCCGCGAACGCCCTGTCCTGGGAGCCCGCCCACTGGGTCATGCAACTGCGGCAGTTCGCCGGGCTGCGACGCCGCGCCGCGCGGCAGGCCGCCCCGGACGGTGTGCGGCGAAGTACGGAGGCGAGTTCCGGGCGGCGACCCGTCGCCGCCCACGCGGGGCGGACCTAGGGTCACCTCATGACCCCAACGACCGCATCCCCACAAGCCCGTGTCGTGGTCGCCGGCGGCGGCGTCGCCGCGCTCGAGGTCGTGCTCGCCCTCCGCGCGCTGGCCGGCCCGACGCTGCGGCTCACGCTGCTCGCGCCCGAGCGCGAGTTCGTCCACCGCCCGTCCTCGGTCTCCGGCCCGTTCGGCTTCGGTTTGCCGTTGCGGGTGCCCCTCGAGCCGATCGCCGAGCGCCAGCAGGTGACGCTCGACCACGGCACGCTCGCCTCCGTCGCGCCAGGCGAGCACACCGTCCGCACCGGCGACGACCGCGCCATCCCCTACGACGCGCTGGTCATCGCCGTCGGCGCTCGGTCGCGCGAGGCGCTGCCCGGAGCGCTGACGTTCACCGGGCCGGCGGACGTCGGCGCGATGATGTCGCTGCTCGACCGCCTCGAGCGTGACCCGGCGCGCCACGTCATGTTCGTGCTTCCGCACGGGGTGAGCTGGCCGCTCCCGCTCTACGAGCTCGCGATCATGACGGCCGTGGAGCTGCGCAACCGCGCGGCGACCGAGACGAAGCTCACCGTGGTGACACCGGAGCGCGAGCCGCTGTGGATGTTCGGCCCGGCCGCGAGCGAGGCGCTCCGCCGCATGCTCGCCGAGCGCGGCATCGCCCTGCTCACGAACGCCAGGGCCGCGTCGGTCGAGGAGGAAGGTCTACGCATGGAGGACGGCACACGGCTCGAGTGCGACGACGTGGTCGCCCTCCCCACGCTCGACGGCCCGGCGGTGCCGGGTCTCGCCGCCGACGCCCACGGCTTCCTGCCCGTCGATGCCCACGGTCGCGTGTCCGGGACCCCTGACGTCTACGCCGCCGGCGACGCCACGAGCTTCCCGCTCAAGCAGGGCGGGCTCGCCACGCAGCAGGCGGATGCCGTGGCGGAGACGATCGCGGCCGCTGTCGGCATGCTGGGGCGCGCGCCGGAGCCCTTCCGGCCGGTCCTGCGCGGGCTGCTGTTGACGGCCGGCGCGCCGCTCTACCTGCGGGCCGACGTGGGCGCCACCGGACTGCCCGAGCCATCGCGCCGGCCCGCCTCGCGGCCGCTGCGGGCGCCGAAGAGCGAGGCCTCGACCCGCGCGCTGTGGTGGCCCCCCGGCAAGGTCGCAGGTCGCTACCTCGCCCCGATGCTCTCCACGGCGCGGCCGGTGGCGGTCGCGTCCCAGCCGCTCATCGACCGCGTCCCGGCCACCAGCCCGGACGACGATCGCGACGAGGCGCTCGAGCTGACGCTGCTGCTGGCCGAGGAGGACGCCCGGCTCGGCGACTACGCGCAGGCGATCGAGGCGCTCGAGGCCGCCGCCGCGCTGGCCGGCGGCGAGCTGCCGGCCGAGTACGCGGAGAAGCGCGACCGCTGGCTGGCGGCGTCGCATCACACCTAGCCCCGGGGCGGCGGCGCCGCGGCTCAGTCGCCCGGCGCCAGCCGCTCCAGGCAGTCGCGCAGCCGCCCGTCCGGCGTGACCGCCCGCCTCGTCTCACGGTCGACGAAGACGTGGACGAACCACCCCGTGGCGGCGGCGTCGGGCGCGTCCTGCGCGAACAGCGCCAGCTCGTAGCGCACGCTCGCGCGCCCGAGCGAGCCCACGCGCAGATGCGCCTCGACCACGTCCGGGAACGCGAGCGGGCCGTGGAAGGTGCAGTGCGACTCCGCGCAGATGCCGATGACCTCGCCGCGGTGGATGTCCAGCCCGCCCTCGGTGATCAGCCACGTGTTGATCGCGGTGTCGAAGAACGCGTAGTACTCGACGTTGTTGACGTGCCCGTAGACGTCGTTGTCGGCCCACCGGGTCGGGATCAGGATCCGGTGGCGGTAGTCGGCGCGGGTGGCGGGCACGGGCGGCATCCTCGCATCCGCACCTCGCCGCAGCGGCTTCGCGGTCCCCCGATGGCACGACCCGCCCGGGCGGCAGGCTGTCCCCGATGACGCCCGCATCCCGCGTCACACCTCCCTCCCGCGTCGAGGAGCGGCGGCCGCCTGAGCCCGCCGCCGGGAACGGCGCCGGTCCGCCGGCCGCGATCGTCTACTGCCGGGAACCTGGCCGGCGCGCTCGCCACCGTCGCGCTCGTGTTCGCCGCGCGGCAGTACGAGTTCGGCCAGGGCGCGGTCGGCGCGAACGCGCTCGCGATCGCGCAGGCCAAGGGGCAGCTCGGCTTCGTGCAGGCGGTCGCCCTCGGCGTGCTCTGCAACACGCTCGTCTGCCTCGCCGTCTGGCCGTGCTACTCGGCGCGCTCCGTCGCCGACAAGGTGCTCGCGATCGTGCTCCCCATCAGCGCGTTCGTGGCGCTCGGGTTCGAGCACAGCGTCGCGAACATGTACTTCCTGCCGATGGGGGTGCTGATCCGCGACCATGCCCCCGCCGGGTTCTGGGCGCAGTCCGGCCCACGCCGGACGCCTTCCCCGACGTGACGTGGGCGGACGCGATCGTCGGGAACCTGCTGCCCGTGACCGCGGGCAACCTGATCGGCGGGGCCGTGATGGTCGGCCTCGTCTACTGGGCCGTGTACCTGCGCGGCCGCTGACGGACGCCCGCGGCCTGCGGCTGACTACGGAGCCGCTCGGTGGCGCCGCCGCGATGACGCCGCGACGGCCTCGCCATAGCCTCGGCCCCATGACCCAGACAGCCCAGAGCCGAACGCCCCGCGTCGTCATCGCGGGGGGCGGCGTCGCCGGCCTCGAGGCGCTCATCGCGCTGCGAGAGCTCGCCGGAGACCGCGTCCAGATCACGCTCCTCGCCCCCGAGCAGCACTTCGCGTACCGCCCGATGGCGGTCGCCGAGCCCTTCTGCCTCGGCCACATCGAGTACCACTCCCTCGCCGACATCGCGCGGGACCACCGCGCCGCTCTGGTGCGCGACGCCTTGGCGGAGGTCGACCCGGTCGCGCGGCGGGTGACCGGGCGAGACGGGACGTCGCTGGAGTACGACTCCCTGCTGATCGCGGTGGGTGCACGCCCGGAGACCGCCTTCCGGCATGCGATCACGTTCGGTTCCGAGGGTGCGCCCGAGGCGCTCGCCGGACTGCTGGGCGACCTCGAGGAGGGCTACGTCAGCCGGGTCGCCTTCGTGATCCCGAGCAGGGTGAGCTGGACCCTGCCGCTCTATGAGCTCGCGGTGATGACGGCCCGGGACGCCTCGGGCATGGGCATGGACAAGGTCCACCTGACCTTTGTGACGCGCGAGGAGCGCCCGCTGGAGGTCTTCGGCCACGACCCGAGCGCGATGGTGGCCGATCTGCTCGAGCGCGAGCAGATCGAGTTCGTCGGCGGCGTCGACGCAGAGGTGGAGCGCGGCGCGGTCTTCGCCGGCGACCGGAGGATCGAGGTCGACCGCACGGTGACCCTGCCGGTGCTCGTCGGACCCCGGATCCGCGGTCTGCCCGCGAACGCCGACGGCTTCCTGCCGGTCGATCCTCACGGCCTGGTGTGGGGCGTCCACGATGTCTTCGCGGCCGGGGACGTCACGAACGCTTCGGTCAAGCAGGGCGGGCTCGCGGCCCAGCAGGCGGTCGCGGCCGCCGAGGCCATCGCCGCGCGGCACGGGACCGACATCGACCCCGAGCCCTTCCGGCCCATTCTGCGCGGGATGCTGCTCACCGGCGGCGAGCCGCGCTGGCTCCGCGGCCCCCAGGGCGCCACGCCCGGCGCGTCACGCGGCGCCATGCAGGCGCTGTGGTGGCCCCCGACGAAGATCGCCACCCGCTACCTCGCGCCCTATCTGGTGGGCCGGGAGCAGGCCGAGCGCTTCGGGCAGCCGCCGGCGGACGCCGAGCCGGTGCAGCGCGAGCTCGACCTCGATCCCGCGCCCGCCAGGGACGGGCATCCCACCGCCACGGGATGACGGCCGCCGTGACGGTGCGCCTGCCGGCGCCGCTCGACGGCCTGCTCGACGCGGCGGCCTACCCGCACCGCCCGGCGGACGTCGAGATGCGCGAGACGCACATCTCGTGGGTCCTGCTGGCGGGCGACCGCGCGTACAAGGTCAAGAAGCCGCTGCGGCTGGCGTTCCTCGACTACGGCACGCTCGCGCGCCGGCGCGAGCTGTGCCACGAGGAGGTGCGGCTCAATCGGCGGCTCGCGCCGAGGCTCTATCTCGGAGTGCGGGCGATCGTGCCCACGGGCGGCGGCGTGCGAATCGGCGCCGAGGACGATCCCGGCGCCGTCGAGTACGCCGTCGAGATGGCCCGCTACGACGAGGCGTCGACGCTCGCCCGCCGGGTGGCGGCCGGTACCGCTGACGAGGCAACCGTGCGGGCGGTCGGCGCGCGCCTCGCGACATTCCACGACGAGGCTTCGATCCCGTCCGACCCGGAGCGGACGGTGGCGGCGCTCGGGGCGATGCTCGAGGAGAACTTCGCGAGCCTGCGCGGCCTGGTCCGCAACGACGCGGAGGGGGCGGCTCTCGATGACGCCGCGCGCCTCGCGGCGGGCGTGCTCGCCCGCCGGCGCGCCGAGCTCGAGGCCCGCGCGCGAGCCGGGCGAGTGCGCGACGGACACGGGGACCTCCGCGCCGAGCACATCGTGCTCGAGCACGGGATCGACGTCGTCGACTGCGTCGAGTTCGACCCTGCGCTGCGGGAGCAGGACTGTGGGCTAGACCTCGCCTTCCTGGTGATGGACCTCGCCCGCCGGGACGAGCGTCTCGCCCGGACGCTCCTCGCGGCCTACCGCGACGCCGGCGGCGATCCGGGCGACGACGCGCTCATGAGCTTCTTCGCCGCCCAGCGCGCCCTCATCCGCGCGAAGGTCGCGCTGGTGCGCGCGGGCCAGGTGTCCGGCCCGGACGCAGAGCGGCGCAAGTCGGACGCTGACGCGCTGCTGCAGCTGGCCGAGTGTCTCGGCTGGTGCGCGCGACTGAGCCCTGTCACCGTTGTGTGCGGCACCGCCGCGAGCGGCAAGTCCACGCTGGCGATCGCGCTGGCGGAGCGCGCGGGCGCCACCGTCGTGGCCTCCGATGTGGTGCGCAAGGCCCTCGCGGGTGTCGCGGCGCGCGAGCGTGCTCCCGCGGCCGCCTACACGGCGGAGGCGAACCGGCGGACCTACGCCGAGCTCGGGGACCAGGCCGCCGCGCGGCTCGCCCGGGGCGAGGGCGTCGTGGTGGACGCCACCTTCCGCTTCGCCGCCGACCGGCGCGCCTTTGCGGCGGCGCTCGGGCCGGCGGCGGAGGACGCCGTCTGGGTCGAGTGCCGGGCGCCGGAGCGCCTGCGTCTCGAGCGCGCCGCCGCCCGCATGCGCGATACGGGCCGGATCTCGGACGCCGACCCGGCGGTGGCAGCGCGCCAGCGCGAGGAGTGGGAGCCGCTCGAGGAGGTCCCCTCTGCGCGCCGCGTGGTCGTGGACACCGACCGGACTCCCGCGGCCGTGCTACGCGCGGCGGCCGCCGCGCTCGACGATCGCGGCACGGCGACCGGCAGCGATCGGAGCCAACCGTGACCGTTCTGCCCGAGCCGGTCGACGTAGCGCTGCGCGACGGCGGCACCGTCCGGGTGCGTCCGGTGCTCGCATCCGACGCCGACGCCCTGCGCGGGCTGCTCACGCGGCTCTCCGACGACTCCCGCTACCTGCGCTTCTTCACCGGCGGCGCCAACCTGAGCCGCGCGGCGACGGGGATGACCGGGCTCGACGCGAGCGAGGGCCGCGGGCTCGTCGCCGTCACCGGCGAGCCCGAGCGGATCGTCGCCCACGCCGGATACATGCGCGAGAGCGCGGAGCGGGCCGAGGTCGCGTTCGAGGTCGCCGACGAGTGGCACGGGCGAGGCATCGCCACGGTGCTGCTCGCACACCTCTGCGAGCTGGCGTCCGCGGACGGCATCGAGACCTTCACCGCGACGGTTCTGCCGGAGAACCACAAGATGATCCGGGTGTTCCGCGACTCCGGCTTCGCCGTGCACGTCCGCACATGCCCCGGCGAGCTCAGCGTCGAGCTGCCCGCCGCGCTCGGCGGGGATGCGCGCGCCCGCTTCGACGATCGCGACCGGATCGCGGCCGCCGCCGCCGTCGCCCACGTGCTGCGCCCCGCGTCGGTGGCGGTGATCGGCGCGTCCGGCCAGCCCGGCTCGATCGGCGCCGCCATCGTGGGCAACCTGCGCCGCGCCGGCTACCGTGGCCGGCTCGCGCTCGTCAACCCGCATGGCGGGACGATCGGCGGCCTCGAGGTGCACCGCTCCATCGCGGAGGTGTCCGCGCCGGTCGACCTCGCGGTCGTCGCCGTGCCGGCCGCCGCCGTGCCCGCGGTTGCACGGGAGTGCGGCGCCGCCGGGGTGCGGGCCCTGGTGGTGGTGTCCGCCGGCTTCGCCGAGATCGGTCCCGAGGGCGCGGCGCGCCAGGCGGAGCTCCTCCAGTCGTGCCGCGCCACCGGGATGCGGCTCGTCGGCCCGAACTGCCTGGGCGTGCTCAACACGTCGCCCGACGTCGCGCTTGACGCGACGTTCGCCCTGCGGGCGCCCCCGCGCGGACGGCTTGCGCTGGCCTCGCAGAGCGGCGCGTTCGGGATCGCCGCCCTCGCCGAGGCCGCCCGCCGCGGACTCGGGCTGTCCTCCTTCGTCTCGATGGGCAACAAGGCCGACCTCTCGACCAACGATCTGCTGCAGTACTGGGAGGGTGACGCGGACACCGACGTGGTGCTGCTCTACCTCGAGTCCTTCGGCAACCCGCGCCGCTTCGGGCGCATCGCGCGCCGCGTGGCGGGGACGAAGCCCATCATCGCCGTAAAGAGCGGACGGTCGGCGGCCGGCGCGCGGGCGGCCGCCTCGCACACGGGCGCGCTGCTCGCCGCGTCGGACGCCGCCTACGACGCCCTCTTCAGGCATGCCGGTGTGATCCGCGCCGGGACCGTGGGCGAGCAGTTCGACATCGCCGCGCTGCTCGCGCGGCAGCCCCTCCCTCGAGGGGACCGGGTCGCGATCCTGACCAACGCGGGCGGCCCGGGCATCGCCTGCGCGGACGCCTGCGAGGCGGCGGGGCTCCGTGTCGAGCCGCTGGGCGAGCGGACCCGGGAGCGCCTCTCACGCCACCTGCCGCCGGAAGCCTCCCTTGCCAACCCGGTCGACATGATCGCGTCCGCGGGCGCCGACGACTACCGCCGCAGCCTCGTCGCGGTCGCGGCGGACCCCGACGTTGACGCGATCGTCGCGATCTTCATCCCCGCGCTCGGGACCGGCGCGGAGAGCGTCGCGAGCGCCGTTCAGGCGGCCGCCGCGGACGCGCGCGCCCGCGAGACCCCGCTGCTGGCCGTGTGGATGGCCGAGGACGACCGGTCCCTCGCCGCGCTGGGCGGCGACGAGTCCGGCGTTCCCGCGTACCGGACGCCGGAGGAGGCGGTCCGCGCGCTGGCACAGGTCCGCGAGTATGCGCGGCGGCGGACGCGCTCCGCCGAGCCACCGCCGGCGCTCGCGGGCATCGATGCGGACGCCGCCGCCGCGACGCTCGCGCTGGCGCTCGCCGAGGGCGACGCGTGGTTGCCGCCCGAGCGGGTGGCGGACCTGCTGCGCAGCTACGGCATCCCGCAGGCGCGGTCCCGGACGGCGCGCACCGTGTCGGGCATCGCCCGTTGCGCTGCCGAGCTCGAGGGGCCCTTCGCGGTCAAGGCGATCGCTCCCGGCCTCGTGCACAAGTCCGACGTGGGCGGCGTGCGGCTCGGCGTGCACGGGGCTGCCGCTGCGGGACGCGCGGCGCGCGCCGTCGCCGCCGCCGTGCGCGCCGCAGGCGCCGAGCCGACCGGCTTCCTCGTGCAGGAGATGGCTCCCGACGGCGTCGAGATGCTCGTGGGCGTGGCCGGCGACCCCGACCTCGGCCCGGTTGTCGGGTGCGCGGCCGGCGGGCGGGCGGTCGAGCTGCTGGGCGACGCGCAGATGCGCCTCGCCCCGCTGACGACCCCCGACGCCGCCGAGATGATCCGCGAGCTGCGCACGTTCCCGCTCCTGGACGGCTACCGCGGCGCGCCGCCGGCCGATGTGGCGGCGCTCGAAGACATCCTGCTGCGCGTGTCCGCGCTCGCGGGCGACCACGCCGAGATCGCCGAGCTGGACTGCAACCCCGTCCTCGTCGCGGCGCACGGCGCCACGGTGGTCGACGCGCGGGTCCGCGTGGCTCCTGCCGCGCCGGCGCGGCCCATGCCGTCGCTCGATCGGTGACGCTGTCGGTCGGGCTGCGACGGAATCAGATCTCGACCAGCCGGTGCTCGAGCGCGTAGCGGACGAGCTCGGCGCGCGAGCCGCGGCGCGTCTTGTGCTGGATGTGGGCGCGGTGTGACTCGACCGTGCGGACGCTCAGGAAGAGCCGCTCGGCGATCTCGGCGTTGGTGTGGCCCAGCGTGATCAGCCGCAGGACCTCGAGCTCGCGCTCGGAGAGGTCGTCGGGGGGTCCCGACGGCGCCGGGTCGGCGGCCAGCTGGGCGCCGAGCCGGGGGTTCAGGTAGGTCCCGCCGTCCCGCGCCAGGCGGATCGCGCCGAGCAGCTCCTCTTCGGCGGCCTCCTTGAGGACGTAGCCGGCCGCGCCCGCCCGCAGCGCGCTGCGCGCGAAGGCAGGGCTGTCCTGCATGGTCAGCACGACGATCGCCGTCGCCGGCAGCTGCTCCCGGATCTCCGGGATGGCCTCGAGGCTCGAGCCGCCCGGCATGTTGAGGTCCAGGATGAGCACGTCCGGACGATGGGCCCGCGCCATGCGCAGCGCATCCGGCACCGTGCCGGCCTCGGCCACGACGTGCAGCTCGGGCTCGGCGTCGACGAGCATGCGGAGGCCCTTGCGCACGACCGCGTGATCGTCGGCGATGACGACGGTGCTGGGCTGCGCGTCGGTCACCGGGCCAGCATGCCGCAGGCCTCGCGCGCCGGGTTCCGTACTCCTCCGCACACCCGGTGCGGGATCGCCGTCGAGCGCGCGGCGCATCGGGAGTTTGCCGCAGCCGCGGTCGGCGGCTTCGGCGGATGACGGCCGGGGGCCGGCGAGCGAGCATCCGGGGGACGCTTCCGATCGAAAGGAGTCCGCATGTCCGCCGGCGCCCCGACGCCTGCCTTTCCAGCCCGCCCGGGCTCCTCCTGGAGCACGGGCGCGTCGTCCTCGTGGTCGTCGGCAGCCTGGTCGCCGTGATCGGGGTGAGCCATGCGCCGGCACCGGCGCGTCGAGTCCGACAGCCTCGGCGCGCTCGGGACCGACCGCTACCCGCCGTTCACGCCGGCCGACGCCGACTACCCGGCGCGCCTCGAGATCCCCTATCCGGAGCGGCTCTCGCGCGGCAAGGCGCCTGTGAAGTGGTGGCTGCTCGCGATCGCGCTGCTCGTTCACCGGATCCGGCCGCCCGCCGGCGGTCTGTTCCGGCGACTCGTCGTCGCCACCCCAACCGCTCGCGCTGCCGTCCTCTTCGCGTCGATCGCCTGCTGTTCACCGGCCCTGATGCGCGACGAGTACCCTGTTCCGCCTCGACCCCTAGGAGACCAGCTATGAGCACGCATGCCATCGAACCGTCGCACGCGACGGAGCCGATGCTTATCGACCGCCGGCTGCCGCACTACGACGCCACGACGATCCAGCACGTCGTCGTGGAGGCGCCGCCCGAGCGGGCCTACGCGGCGGCGGTCGGGACCGACCTGTTCGCCCTCGCGCGCCAGGACCCGGTCTTCCGGGCGCTCTTCACGCTGCGGATCCTGCCGGAGCGGCTCATGGCCATGCTCCGGGGCGAACCGTTCGGCGAGCCCGCGCCGACCGAGGGCGGGCGGCTGCGCGACCTCCCCACCTCCGGCGAGTGGGTGCGCCTCGGCGAGACGCCCGGCGAAGAGTTCGTCTTTGGCGCGATCGGCCGCTTCTGGGGCGCGCGGATCACCTGGGAGACGATCGACGCCACGGAGTTCGAGGGCTTCGACCGGCCCGGCTTCGGCAGGATCGCGGCTGCGATCTCCGCGCGCCCGTACGGCGAGGGCCGCACGCTGCTCTCCTACGAGGCCCGCACCGCCGTCACGGACCCGGAGTCCAGCACGGCGTTCCAGCGCTACTGGAAGGCCCTCGGGCCGTTCATCGGCGTGCTGCTGCATCGCACCCTCACGGCGATGGCCAAGGAGGCCACGTCGCCCCGTCCCGCCGGCTGACCGCCGGGCCGGCCGGTCCGCGCGCGAATCACGTCGTCGCCGCCGCGCCCAGCGCGGCGGCGACGTCCAGCGCCCAGGCGCGGATCGCCGCGGGGTCGCGGGTGTCGCTGGCCGGCATGCGGTTGAACGGGAAGTGCAGCTTCGCGGGGTCGACGACGCCGCCGAAGATCGCGACCGCGACGGGCTCGACCTCAGGGGCGCGCTCGAGCGCGCGGTCGAGCTGGCTTCGCGCGCTCTCGAACTCCGATGGCTCCGTGCCGAGCGGCCCCATCGCGAAGACCGCGACCGGCAGCGTCGCGAACTCCTTGCGGTGGTGGGAGAGGAGCCGCTGGGCCGCCCGGTGCCAGTGCCCCATGTACAGCGCGCCGCCGATCACGACCCCCGCGTAGCCCTTCAGATCGCGGACGTCGCCTGCCTCTCGCACCTCGACCTCGAGGCCGCGCTCTCGCAGGACGCCGGCCACACTCTCCGCAACCTCCTGCGTCGAGCCCTTCTTCGTCGCGTAGGCCACCAGCACCGGGTCGCTCATGGTCGCTCCTCTCGGTCGTCCGGGCCCACACTTGCAGCGGGGCGCCGGTCCGCCATCAGCGGATCGCTCGATGACGGACGCGGGTCGTCCCGCTTCCTGTCCGCGGGTTTCCCGCAGGTGGGTCCGGGTCCCGTGCCCTCCCGGCCCAGCCGCGCGTAGTTTCCGCCCGCCGTGTCCGTGACGTCACCCGATGACGTGCCGGGCCGGGCAGGCGATGCTCACCCTTCACTGCTCCGGGGCCGGCCCCGCATCGCCTGCGCTGCCCCGCTGATGACGCCACCTCCGGCCATCTCCCACCACTTCGCCCCTGATCCCGCCGTGCTCGCGCCCATCACCGTGCTCATCGCCGCCGGACACGACCGCGCGCGCGCCGCCCTCGAGGGGCTCGTCGAGAGCGAGCCGACGCTCGAGCACGTCGCGAGCGCCACGAACCTGGCCTCGTCGATCCGCGCGCTCCGCGGATCGCGCCCGGAGCTCGCCGTGATCGATCAGGCCCTGCTCGGCCACGGCGGTCTCGACCGGCTCCCGCTGCTCGCGGCCGTGGCGCCGATGACCGCCTTCTTCGTGCTCGGCGTCGAGACGCACCCTGGCTTCGCCACCCGCGCGCGCCGCGCGGGTGCCGCCGGCTACATCCTCTTGGAGGAGGCCGCCGAGCGACTCGCGCCGGCCGCGCGGGAGGCCGTTCTCAGGCCAGCTTGGACAGCGTCGGCGAGGCGGGGCGGCGCCGCCCCGGAATCCGCGCCGTGACGGTCGTACCCGCGCCCGGGACCGCCTCCAGCGTGAGGGTGCCACCGAGCGATTCGGCCCGCTCGCGCATGCTGACGAGCCCGAACCCGGAGGAGGAGCTCGCGGGTCGAACCCCCGGCCCTCGTCCCGGATCCGCAGCGTCACGAGCCCCTCGTCTTCGACGATCGCCACGGCGACCCGGTCCGCTTGCCCGCATGCTTGTTCGCGTTCGTCAGGCCCTCCTGGACGATGCGATAGATCGCCGTCTCGATCTCCTCCTCGTGTCGTGGAGGACGCGCGGCCGGACTCGAAGTCGAGGTCGACCTTCAGGTCGACCTCGATCCCTCGCCGGCGCATGCGCTCGACCAGCGACTCGAGCGCCGCGGCGGCGCCGAGCTCGTCGAGCGCCGCCGGCCGGACATCCGAGATGATGCCGCGCACGTTGGCGATCTCGGTGTCGAGCTCGGTGATGGCGAGGTCGAGGGCTGAGCGCCAGCGCTCCGGGTCCTCGGTCTTGCGTGCGGCCGCGAGCGCGAGACGGACTGCCCCCAGACCCTGGAGCGTCTCGTCATGGAGCTCGCGCGCCCAGCGGCGCCGCTCCTCCTCGGTGGCGCGCTCGCGCTCGCGCATCTGCTCGTTCGAGACCGACCGGGCCGTCGCGACCGCGCTTGCGGCGCTGACCGCGAACGAGGTCAGCAGCCTTTCGTCCTCCGCGCTGAACCCGTCCCCTCCCAGTGGATCGAGGGCGACCAGCACGCCCGGGGTCTCGCTCCGGAACCGCAACGGGACGAAGAGGCCGGCATCGGCCTTCAATCCGAGGCTGCCGAGCCCCGCGTCGTCGTACCGGGCCCGGACCAGCTCGTCGCTGAGCCGCTGGGTGCGTCCCGCGCGCAGCGCCTGCCCCGAGGCGCTCCCCGCGAGGGGCAGCTCGGCGCCGAGGAGGCCGCGATCCGCGTCGCCCGGCGAGCGCGGCGATCCGGAGCCGGTCCCCCAGGACGAGCTCGATGACCAGGGTGCGCGCCTCGACGAGCGCGCGGCCGCGCTTGGCGATCAGCTCGAGGATGACGTCGAGGTCGGTCTCGCCGGCCAGCGCTCGCGAGATCTCCACGGTGGCGCGCATCGCCGCGAGCGTGCGCTCGAGCTCGTCCCGATCGCCCGTGACCTCGCGCAGCCGGCTGGCGTTCTCGATCGCGATCGCCGCCCAGTCGGCGAGCACGCCGACCGCCTCCTCGTCATCTGCGGTGAACTCGGCGCCGCCCACCTTGTCCGTGAGGTAGAGGTTCCCCCACGCCTCTCCGCGGACGAGGACCGGGACGCCGAGGAACGTCGTCATCGGCGGGTGGCCGATGGGGAAGCCGTAGGAATGCGGATGCTCCCCGACGTCCGGCAGGCGCAGGGGCCGCGGATCGCGGATCAGCTCGCCGAGAACGCCATGGCCGCGCGGCGGCTCGCCCAGCGCGAGTCGCGTGTCGTCGTCGATCCCGACGGTGATGAAGCGTTCCAGCGCGTCCCGGCGAGGGTTGAGCACGCCCAGCGCGGCGTAGCTCGCGCCGGTCAGCTCGCGCGCCATCGCGAGCACCCGCTCGAGGACGGGCTCGAGCTCCGTCTCCTCGAGCACGCGCCGGCCGAGCTCGATCAGCGTGTGGAGCGCCCGATCCTGCATGGTCGGTGAGATCCACCCTACTCCCGCCGCTCACTTCAGCGCCAACTTCGCGCTTCGCCGATCACCTACATCGCCGGCGGCGGATTACGGAGTCGGCCAAGGGTGACTCCCGGATGGCAGGACGGCTCCTCCGCCGGTTTCATGGTGCCGGAAAGGAGGACACCCATGACCGCCGGCGATGATCGCCCCAGGCCCAGGATCCGGAAGGGAGACTGGATCGACGTCCACGTGATCGGCGGAGGCGCCCCGCGCCACGGCCAGGTGCTCGAGGTGCTGGGCCGTCCCGGTCACGAGCACTACCGCGTCCGCTGGGACGAGGAGCACGAGACGGTCCACTACCCCTCCGAGGGCACCCGCGTGGTGCCCCGGCGGAAGCGCCGGGGCCGCCCGGCGGCCTGACCGCCGAGCCGAGCCTCGATGCGGAGAAAGCCGCACCAAGGACGACGGCAGCACACGGATGGCAGCAGGTCAGGTCGCGCCTAGCGTCAGGTCATCCCGAGAAGGAGCCCGCCATGACCACCATCCTCGTCGGCGTCGACGCCTCTGAGCGCTCGCTCGACGCGATCGCCTTCACCCGCCTGCTCGCCATGACCTCCGACGCGTCGGTGCTCGTGACGTGCGCGTTCCCTTACGAGGATGCTCCGAGCCGGATCTCGAACCCGCCCTTCCGGCAGGAGCTCGAACGCGACGCCCTGCAGACCGTCGAACGCATGAGCGCGGAGCTCGGCGACCTCGGCGACGGCCGGGTCCGCACCGCCGTGATCGCCCGGACGTCGCCCGCCCACGGCCTCCACGACGTCGCCGAGCGCGAGCACGCAGACCTGATCGTGGTCGGCTCCACGCACGTCGGGGCCGCCCGTCGCGTGATGCCGGGGAGCACCGGCAAACGACTCCTGCACGGCGCCATGTGCTCGGTCGTCGTCGTGCCCAAGGACTACCGCCGCGTACCGCACGCCTTCCGCTCCGTCGGCGTCGCCTACGACGGTTCGCCCGAAGCCGAGGCGGCCCTCCGTGCCGGCGTCGACGTGGCCCGGGCCACGAGGGCCGAGCTGCGCGTCATCCGCGTGCTGGACACGCTTGGCTACGCGAGCACCACCATGATGGCCGGCGCGGCCTACCCCCCGTTCCGGGAAGAGACCGAGCAGGCGTTGCAGGAGGATCTCGACGCCACCCTGGACCGGCTGCCGGCGGACGTGTCCGCTCAGAGCGTCCTGACCGCCGGGGAACCGGCGCGCGAGCTCGCGGAGCTGTCCAGCGGGCTCGATCTCCTCATCGCCGGATCCCGCGGCTACGGGCCGCTCCGAGCGGTCCTGGTCGGCGACGTCAGCGGCCGGCTCGTGCATGGGGCCGCCTGCCCCGTGGTCGTCATCCCGCGCGGCGTCGAGTCACCGTTCGGACGGCTGTTCGCGGGAACGGCCGAAGCACCGGCGTGAACACCATGCCGACTCGGATCGCCATCAACGGCCTGGGCCGCATCGGCCGCTGCGTGCTGCGCGCCGCTCATATGCGCGGCGCCGACCTCGAGATCGTCGCCGTCAACGATCTGGCCGACGCCTCGGAGCTCGTGCGGCTCCTCGCGCGCGACTCGGTCTACGGCCGCTTCCCCGGACGGGTGGAGCTGCGGGACGACGGGATCGCCCTCGGTGACCACCGCATCGCCGCGTTCGCCGAACACGACCCGGCAGACCTGCCTTGGGGCCGGCTCGCGGTGGACGTCGTGCTGGAGTGCACCGGGCGGTTCCGGCGCAGGGAGGACGTCGAGCGTCACCTCGATGCCGGCGCGGGCAAGGTGGTCCTCTCCGCCCCCGGGAAGGGCGAGCGCCCGGCGGACGTCGACGTGGTGCTCGGGGTGAACTTCGAGGACGTCTACGACCCGGAGAAGCACCGGATCATCACGAACGCCTCGTGCACGACGAATTGCCTCGCCCCCGTGGCCAAGGTGCTTCATGAGGCGATCGGCATCCGTCACGGCCAGATGACGACGGTGCACGCCTACACCGCCGACCAGAACCTCCTCGACGGGCCCCACGCCGACCCGCGGCGCGCGCGGGCGGCGGCGATCAATCTCGTCCCGACCTCGACCGGGGCGGCGAAGGCGATCGGAGTCGTGATCCCCGAGCTCGCCGGGCGCCTGCACGGTCTCGCGGTCCGCGCACCCGTGCCCACCGGCTCGCTCGTCGATCTGACGTTCGAGTCGGAACGCCCGACCAGCGCGTCGGAGGTCAACGACGCCGTGCGTTCGCGGGCGGACACCGGCCGCCTCACGGGGATCCTCGAGTTCAGCGAGGACCCGCTCGTCTCCTCCGACGTCGTCGGATCCCCGTATTCCGCCATCTTCGACGCGCCGCTCACCAACGTGGTCGGCGACACGCAGGTCAAGGTCGTCGCCTGGTACGACAACGAGTGGGGCTACGCGAACCGGCTGGTGGAACTGGCCGAGCGCGTGCTCGAGCCGCTGAGCAGCCCGCCGCCTGCCGTCCATGTCTGATGACACCGCGTGAGTCCGACCACGACGGGCCCGCGGTCATCGGTGTGGGTAGCTCGTGACGCGGCGACTCGTCTTTGTCGCGCTGGCTGGTGGAGCGGCGATCGCCGGCCGGCGCCTCGCGCGCCGGTACCGACACGACCTTGACGCGGCCCGCGCCCGGCTGGCTGCCGTCGATCGCAGGACGACGATGACGCCGTTGGGCGTCGTCGAGTATGCGGAACGAGGCGCCGGCGAGCCGCTGCTCGTCAGCCACGGCATCTTCCACGGCTGCGACGGGGGGCTGCTGTCCGGTCGCGACCTGCCGTCCGACCGTCGGGTCATCGCACCGTCGCGCTTCGGCTACCTCGGCTCGAGCATGCCGCCCGGCGCCAGGCCGGCGGACCAGGCCGACGCGTTCGCCCTCCTGCTGGACGGGCTCGGGATCGACAAGACCGACGTGATCGCCTTCTCCGCAGGCGTCACCTCGGCCCTCCAGCTCGCCCTGCGACACCCCCACCGCGTGAAACACCTCGCGGTGATGTCCGGCAACCTGCCTGGAAGCCCGACGGCCGTGGCCCCGCCGCAGGCTGCCCGGCTGCTGTACCGGGATCTCGCCATGTGGGCGCTCAAGGTCTTCGCACGGCCGATCCTGGTCCGGTTGATGGGAGTCCCGAAGGGATTCCCGCTCACCGCCGAGGACGCGCGGTTCGTCTCCGAGATGGTCGACAGCATCTTCCCGATCGCGCCGAGGGCCGAGGGCGCGCTCTTCGACGCCTTCATCTCCGATCCGGACGTCAATGGCTACAAGCTCGAAGCGATCACGGCGCCGACCCTGATCGTTCACGCCAAGGACGACCCCCTGGCCTCCTACGACGCGGCCCGGCGCGCTGCTGCCCGGATCGCAGGCGCCCGTCTGATCAGCCTGGAGTCGGGCGGCCACCTCATGCTCGGCCAGGGAGAAGCCATCCGGACCGATCTCGACGCCTTCCTGGCCGGGCGGGTCGCGGCCTGACCGAGGACCGTGGCGAGCGATGAGATCGAGATGAGGACGAAGGTCGGTGAGGTCCTGAACCGCTGGCCGACCGCCGGCCTGGCGGTGGGGGTGGTCCGCGACGGATCCCTGGAGTGGTTTCACGGGCACGGCGTCGCCGACGTCGGAGCGGGCACGCCGGTGGATGCGGACACCGTCTTCCGCATCGCCTCGATCTCCAAGACCATCACGGCGGTCGCGGTGATGCAGCTGTGGGAGCAGGGGCTGGTCGAGCTCGACGCGCCTGCCAACGACTACCTGCGCGGCTACTCGCTGGTGCCCGCCCATGCCGGCTTTGGGCCGGCGACATTGCGGCACCTGCTGACCCATACCGCCGGAGTCCGGGCGGTGCGGAGACCCTCTGACCTGCTGCGGCCGGCGCTTGGCTGGGGCACGCGGGTGGGACGCCCGGCCGGGTCGCTCGCCGAGTACTACCGCAGGGGGCCTGCGCGTCGATGTCGAGCCGGGCAGCAAGTGGGCCTACTCCAATCACGGGTTCGCCACGCTGGGCCAGATCGTCGAGGACGTCAGCGGGATCCCGTTCGACCGCTACCTCCGCGAGCGGGTCTTCGAGCCCCTCGGCATGGAGAGCTCCGACCTCGTCCGATCCGAGCGGGTGCGGGCCCGCCTCGCCACGGGCTACGCGCTCGGCTCCGGCGGGCTCAAGGCGGTCGCCGACCGCGAGATGGCGACACCCGGCGCAAGCGGGGTCTACTCCACGACGAGCGACATGGCTCGCTACGTATCGGCGCTTCTCGGCGGCGGCGCCAACGAGCACGGCTCCGTCCTCAGGCCGGAGACGCTCGCCCGGATGTTCGAACCCCACTTCCAGCCCGATCCCCGGATACCGGGCATGGGGCTGGGGTTCTTTCGCGACGAGATCGGCGGACATCGGACCGTGAGCCACGACGGCATATGGAAGGGCTTCCGCACGGACATGGTGCTCGCTCCCGACGAGGGGATCGCTGTCCTCGCGTTCGCCAACACCGGATGGTTCGACCCGCGCGGCGCGCCGGTGCCCGTCGCGAACGCGCTGCTCCGTCACCTCCTCGACCTCCCGGATGACACTGTGCGCCGCGATGTCCCGGAGCATCCGGAGATCTGGAGTGACCTGTGCGGCTGGTACTCCTTTGGTCCCGGCGTGCTCACCGACCCCCAGCCCAGGGCGACGCTCGGGGCCGGCGTCGAGGTCGTCGTGCGCCGCGAGCAGCTCACGATTCGCGGGCAGACACCGATCCCTGCGGTGCGCAAGGGCCTTCGCCTTCATCCTGAGGGCGACGACCCGTACGCCTTCCGTATCGACCTCTCCGGTCTCAAGTTGGGCACCTCTCGCGTCGTGTTCAGCCGCGAACCCGACGGCGAGGTGACGGCCCTGCACCTCGGCCTCATTCCGATGTCCTTCCAGAAGCAGCCCGACGTTCGGAACCCGAGACCGTGGGTCAACGGCGGGCTTGTCGCCGGCGCCACCGCGCTTGCCGCTCGCCGGCGACGCCAGGAGCGTGCTCACCGGTTCTAAGGCCTGCTCGTACTGACCAGCGTCGTCAGCAGGCCGGCAACCTCATCGAGTGACACGATGTGATCGACGGCCCTGTCTCGCTGGATCGCCGCGAGGGGCATCGAGTAGGAGATGGACGACGCCTCGTCCGTGGCCAGAACGGTTCCGCCGCAGGCGTGAACCGCCGTGGCGCCGGTCGCTCCGTCGTGCCCACCCCCAGAGAGGATGACGGCGAATGCGCGGCGTCCGAGTGCCGTCGCCAGCGTCGCCAGCAGCAGGTCGGCCGACGGGCGGTTCGGGGGGTATGCGCCGGAGGCGATCAGCACCATGCGCGGGCCAGGCCTGATGAGCAGGTGCTTCCCCGGCGGGACGACGGACACGGACCCGGGCCGCAACTCGACGCCATGCCGAGCCTCGACGACAGGCAGCGAGCAGCGATGGCCGAGGATCTGCACCAATCGGCTCACGTGGGCCGGCTCCTGGTGGATGAGCACGACGACCGATGCCGGCCAGCCCTCGGCGAGCGGGCTCAGGATTCGGGACACGGCATCCAGCCCGCCGGCAGACGCGACGAGGGCGACGACGGATGGACTCATCGCGCGGGTTCGCCGGGCCGGGGTGAACGGCGCGCCGCGCGCCTGCGGAGCACCCCTCGGCGCAGCTCGTCGGCGCCCCAGACGATGAACGGGAAGGGGACGACGAAGAGCAGCATGTCGGGCGTCAGCGCGGCGGTGCCGAGCAGCGCCTGGAACGGCGGGACATAGATGAGGACGGCGGCCAAGGCCAGCTCGAAGGCGATGCCCCACAGCAGTAGACGGTTGGACAGCACACCGATCGAGCGTAGAGAGGCGCGATCGGTACGGGCGGCGAAGGCGGTGCCGATCTGGCCGGCGATCATGCCGAGGAACGTCATCGTGGTCGCCTGCTGGTAGGCGTGGTGCAGCGGCGACCCCTCGCCGGTCGGGTCGCCGGGGCTCCAGCCGGCGCCGAGCAGGACGTAGAAGAACCCGGCCATGGCCAGGGCGGCGCAGATCGGGCCGAGGAAGAGCCAGGCACGCAGCAGCATCCGGGGCTGGATGACGCTCTCGGACCGCCCGCGCGGCGATCGTTGCATGAGGCCGGGCTCGGCCCGCTCACGGCCGAGGGCGAGGGCGGGCAGCGTCTCGGTCCCGATGTCGAACGCGAGCAGCTGCAGAACGGTGAGCGGAAGCGGGATCGCACCGCCGGCGAGGGCGAAGACCACGAAGGGCGTCACCTCCGGCGTCGTGTGGGCGAAGATGTAGAGGATGAACTTGCGGATGTTGTCGTAGACGCGCCGGCCCGCTGCGACGGCCGCCACGATCGTGGCGAAGTTGTCATCGACGAGGATCATCGTCGCGGCCTCGCGGGCGACGTCGGTTCCGGAACGGCCCATCGCGACGCCGATGTCGGCGCGGCGGAGCGCCGGGGCGTCGTTGACCCCGTCGCCCGTCATCGCCACGACGTTGCCCTCGGCCCGCAGAGCGTCGGCGACCCGCAGCTTGGCCTCGGGCGAGCTGCGGGCGAAGATGAGCTCGGGGTGGTCGCGCAGCATGCGATCGAGGTCGGGCTCACCGAGACGGTCGAGCTCCTCGCCGGAGACGATCGTGGGATGCTCGCCCACGATGCCGACGCGCCGCGCGACCGCAGCTGCGGTCAGGCCGTTGTCGCCGGTGATGACGATGATGCGGATGCCGGCCCGCCGGCAGGCGCTGACCGCGTCGGCGACCTCCGGCCGCGGCGGGTCGAGCATGGCGACGAGCCCCAGGAAGCAGAGGTCGCGCTCGGCCTGCTCGCGGATCTCCGGCAGCGGTGCGGAGGGCTCGAGCCTGCGCTCGGCGACGGCAAGGACCCGCAGCCCCCGCCCGGCGAACTGATCGGTCAACCGCGAGACCTCCGCGCGCTCGACCGGGCCGAGCGCGCGCTCGCGACCGTCGTCCCAGATCACGGTCGCGCAACACGGCAGCAGCGCCTCCGGCGCGCCCTTGGCGTCGACCCACCGCTCGCCATCGCGCTCGTCGACCGTCGACATCAGCTTGAGGACGGGATCGAAGTGGAACTGCCGGAGGCGCCCGCGGTCGCGCGCGCCGGGATCCACGTCCACGCCCATGCTGGCCGCCGCGACTACCATCGCCAGCTCCGTCGGGTCGCCCGTCCCCTCGCGGCCCTCCACAGGGGGGTGGGCGTTGTTGCACGCCGTCATCGCCTGTGCGAGCCGGCTCAGGACAGGCGCCTGTCGCGTGCCCGCGGTGGCCGCGTCGAGGTCGAGCGTCTGCGGCGCAGTCCAGACCGCGGTGACCCGCATCCGGTTCTCGGTCAAGGTGCCGGTCTTGTCGGTGCAGATCACGCCGGTCGAGCCGAGCGTCTCGACCGCGCTCAGGCGCTTGACCACCGCCCCGCGGCGCACCAGCTCGCGAACGGCTGACGGCGAGCGCGAGCGTGATCACGGGCAGCAGGCCCTCCGGCACGTTGCCGACCAGCAGGCCGACCGCGAACACCACCGCATCGGAGACCGACAGGCCGGCGCCGAATACCGCGATCGGGACGAACGCGGCACCCGTGACGAAGGCGATCAATCCGATCAGCCAGGCCACCCGTCGCACCTGCGCCTCCAGCGGGCTCTCGTCGCGCTCGACGCGCTCGGACAGTGCCGCGATGCGCCCGAGCTCGGTCCGCATCCCGGTGGCGAAGACGAGCGCTCGCGCGCTGCCCTCCGTGCAGGCGGTACCGGAGAACACCAGCTCGCGCGCCTGGAGCAGCGGCACCCGGGTGTCCAACAGGCCGGCCGAGCGGAACGCCGGCAGCGATTCGCCGGTCAGCGTCGAGAGATCCACCTCGATCCCACCCGTGAGCAGCCGCGCGTCCGCCGAGATCCGGTCGCCCTCCTCGATCACCAGCACGTCTCCTTGCACCAGGCGGGTGGCGTCGATCACCTGCTCCTGCCCGTCGCGCAGCACCTTCGCGTTCGCCGGCAGGAAAGCGGCGAGCGCCTCCACCGCTCGCTCGGCCTGGAGCTCCTGAGCGAACGCGAAGGCCGCGTTGATCAGGATCACCACGACGACCGCGACCGCGACCGGAACGATCCCGCCCACCCAGGCGAGGCCCGCCGCCGCCCACAGGAGCAGCGCGAGGGGGTGCACGAACTGCGCCGCGAGCTCCCGCGGCCATCGCCGCCCCCCACGCCGCGCCAGCACGTTCGGACCGAACTGCACCAGACGGCGCTCCGCCTCTCGCGACGACAACCCGGACGGAGTGGCCCTGAGGTCGCGCAGCAGCAGATCGACCTGCTCCGTCGGATCGAGGACCCCGGACGGCCCCACTTCCGCGCGATCGAGATCCGGTGCTGCGGAACCCTCCGGCGCGCTCACGACTTGCGGCTCCGGCTCAGCGGCCGACGTCGCGCCGCTCGAACAGCACGCATCCCACCGTGGTCAGCCCCAACCCGGCGGCGACGAGCCCGGCCGCGTGGACGGGATCGATGCCGTGCTCGATCGCCGAGCCGTAGTAGTGGAAGGCGGAGAGCCAATCGACGGCGCCGATCGGGTCGGAGATGTTCCCGAGCACCTCGACGAAGTACATGAGCGCGAGCACTCCCGCCCCGACGCCGGTCACGATCACCGCGCGGCCGCTGGCCCCGGCGACCAGCGCGGCCACTCCGCCGAAGAAGACGCTCAGCGGCCACAGGTTCAGCACACCGGCCAGGGTGTCGCCCGGCGCCAGCTCGGCCCCGAAGACGAGCGCGCCGGCCTGGATGAGGATGCCGAGGAGCCCCAGTACCGCGAGCAGCACGATCGCCGAGCCGGCCAGCCAACCCACCATCACCGACCTGCGCGCGAGCGGCGCGCTCAGCAGCACGTCCATCGCCCCACCGCGCTCGCTTCCGCAGATGCCCGTGGCCAGCGCGTGGATCATGAAGAATGCGGTCGCGAACGGGCCGATGAGGTTGAAGACCTCCGCGGCGAGATACCCCTGGACGCTCTGGAAGCTCGCGTTGGTGACGCCGAAGGCCTCCTTGAACGCCTCGGGGTAGGCGCGGATGAGGTCGTCGAACTGGGCCGAGCCCTCGATGCTCGGGAACACCGCGACCACCATCAGGCACAGCACGCCGAGCGGGAGCCCCCAGGCGAGCGGGGCCCGGCGGCGCCGGCGGACGGCGTAACCCGCGATGCGCAACCAGGGCCGGCGCATCGGCGGCGGGACGGCGACGCGTCCTCGAGGGTCGGCGGGGCGACGGTCCACGACGGTCATCGCGAGGCCACCTCCGCAGCGGGGTGGTCGTAGAAGGCGACGAACGCCTCCTCGAGCGAGGGCCGGGCGACCTCCATGTCCACGACCCGATGGCGACCGGCCGTGCGCAGGATGGCGTCGAGATCGCCGGTGACGGTGAACGTCAACCGCGCTCCGTCGGCGCGCACGCTCTCGACGCCGTCGAGGCGCCCGAACTCGCCGGGCGGTACAGGGCGGTCGAAGACCAGCGTCACGTGGCGGAAGCCGCGCCCGGTGATCTCCGCCACGGTCTCGACGGCCACCAGCCGCCCGTCGCGCAGGAGCGCGACCCGGTCGCACATCCGCTCGACCTCGGGGAGGTTGTGGGTGGAGAGGAACACGGTCGTCCCGCTCGCGCGCAGCTCGTCGACGAGGTCGGCGAACTCCTCCTGCATCAGCGGGTCGAGCCCGGTCGTGGGCTCGTCCATCACCACGAGCGGCGGACGATGGACCAGCGCCTGGATCAGGCCGACCTTCTGACGGTTGCCGCGTGAGAGCTCGCCGATCGGTCGCGTCAGGTCGGCGTCGAAGCGCGCGGCGAGCGTCCGCGCATAGGCGCGGTCCCCCACGCCGCGCAGGTCCGCGAAGAGATCCAGCAGCTCCTCGCCGGTCACCTGCTCGTGCCAGGCGAACTCCCCGGGGAGGTACCCCGTGCAGGCTCTCGCGGCGACGCCGTCGGCCCACACGCTGTGCCCGAAGATGCGCGCCTCGCCCCCCGTGGCGCGGAGCAGGCCCATCAGCACACGGATCGTCGTGGTCTTGCCGGCGCCGTTGGGCCCGAGGAAGCCGAAGACCTCGCCTCCGCTGACGGTGAACGAGACGTCCTCGATCCCCCGCGAGCGGCCGTAGTGCTTGGTCAGCTCCTGCGCATGGATCGCCGCGTGCTCTTGATCATCGACCGCGTACATTGCGGCGAATCTAGGCGGCCTCCCCCACCCGGGTCATCCGCAGTTCGGGCGGATCGGGTCGCGGAGTCCCCGCACCCCGCGAAGGGTCGCGGGCGGATGCGCGCACGCGCCTTGGGCCCCTAGCGTGGCGACCGATGGATCGCACCGAGGCCACGCCGGCATCCGCGCGCCCGCGCGCGCCGGATGGAGCCGCCATGCCGTGGCACGCCATGGGCGTCGACGACGTCGTCGGCACCCTGTCGAGCGACCCGGCCGGCCTCACCCGCGCGGAGGCGGAGGCGCGCCTCGCGCGCGTCGGCACGAACGTGATCCCCACCGCCCCGCCGGAGCCTGCGCTCGCGGTGCTGTGGCGGCAGCTCGCCAACCCGCTGATCGTGGTCCTGCTCGTGGCCGGCGCGGTCGCGCTGATGCTCGGCGAGGCCGCCGACGGCGCGGTCGTGCTGGGCGTGGTGGCGGTCAACAGCCTGATCGGCTTCGCGCAGGAGTGGCGCGCGGGACGGGCCATCGACGCGCTCGCGGCGCTCGTGCCCGAGCAGGCGATCGTCCTGCGGGACGGCGAGCGCACCCATGTCCCGGCCGAGCGGGTCGTGCCCGGGGACGTGATCCACCTGCGTCCGGGCGACCGCGTGCCGGCCGACGCCCGCGTGTTGAGCGGCCGCGGGATGGAGGTCGACGAGTCCCCTCTCACCGGCGAGTCGCTGCCGGTGGCCAAGAGCGCCGGCGCCGTCGCTCCGGAGGCGCCGGTCGCAGAGCGCGCCTCGATGACCCACGGCGGCACGCTGGTCACTGACGGAGCGGGCACGGCGGTGGTCGTCGCGACGGGCCGGCGGACCGAGCTCGGGCGCATCTCCGAGCTGATGCGCCGGACGCGGATGGTGCAGACGCCGCTCACCCGGGGCCTGGCCGGCGTGACCCGGACCCTGACGCTCGTGATCTGCATCGTGGCGGCGGCCCTGCTGGCGGCCGCGCTGGCGCGCGGCTACACGGTCGTCGAGGCCGTGATGGCGGCGGTGTCGCTCGCGGTCGCCGCGATCCCCGAGGGCCTGCCCGCGATAGTGACCATCGCCCTCGCACTGGGTGTGCAGAGGATGGCCGCTCACCGTGCCGTGGTACGACGGTTGCCGGCGGTCGAGACGCTCGGATCCACGACGGTCATCTGCACGGACAAGACCGGCACGCTCACGCGCAACGAGATGGTCGTCACCGCGCTCTGGACGGACGGGAAGCGGCTGGCGTGGGAGACGGAACCGGTCCCCACAGCGTCGGCGACAGAGCTCCTGCGCGCCGCGGCGCTGTGCAGCGACGCGGCACCGGGCGGCGGCCGGACCACCGAGGGCGCCCTGCTGGATGCGGCGGCACGCGGTGGCGTGGACGTCGGGCGGGAGCGCGCCAGAGCCCCTCGCCTCGACGCGATCCCCTTCGACTCCGAGCGCAAGTTCATGGCGACGCTGCACGCGGATGAGAGCGGCAACCGGGTGGCCTATCTCAAGGGCGCCCCCGAGGTGGTGCTCGCGCGCTGCGGCGCAGCGCCGGGCGCCTCCGAGGCCGTCGAGGCGCTCGCGGCCGGCGGGATGCGCGTTCTCGCGCTGGCGACGAAGCCGCTCGCGGCCGGTCGGGGCGAGCTGCGCGACGACGACGCCGACGGCGGGTTCGAGCTGCTTGGCCTGGCCGCGATGGTCGACCCCCCTCGCGAGGCGGCGCTCGACGCGGTGCGCAACTGTCGCGCGGCGGGCGTTGAGGTCAAGATGATCACCGGCGACCACCTCGCCACCGCGCGCGGGATCGCGGAACGCTTCGGGCTCACGGGCCCGGCGCTCACCGGGCGCGAGCTCGACGGGCTCGATGACGCCCGGCTCCTGGAGGCGGCCCGCGAGACGACGGTGTTCGCACGGGTTGCCCCTGAGCACAAGCTGCGACTTGTCCGCGCGCTGCAGGGCTCCGGCGAGGTGGTCGCGATGACCGGCGACGGCGTCAACGACGCGCCGGCGCTCAGGCAGGCCGACATCGGCGTGGCGATGGGGGGATCGGGGACCGCCGCGGCCCGCGAGGCGGCGGATATCGTGCTTACCGACGACGACTTCTCGACCATCGCCGGCGCGGTCGAAGAGGGCCGCCGCGTCTTCGACAACGTGCAGAAGGCGATCGCCTTCGTGCTGCCCACCAACCTCGGTGAGGCGCTGATCGTGCTGGCAGCGGTGCTGGCCTTCCCGTTCGGGGCGGCGCACCGCTGCCTCCCGTGGAGCCGACGCAGATCCTGTGGATCAACCTGATCGCGACGGTCACGCTCGCCTTGCCCCTGGCGGTCGAGGCGCGCGAGCCGGGCTCATGCGCCGTCCTCCACGGCCACCCGGGACTCCGGTGCTCGGCGCCTTCCTGCTGGGTCGCACGATCGCCGTGAGCCTGCTCATGACCGCGGCCGCGCTCGCCCTGTTCGTGGCGCGCCGCGACGCGCTCCTGGGCTCCGGGGCCACCGTGGCGGCCGCCGGCGCCGAGGCGCAGACCACCGTCGTGACCACGATCGTGCTCTTCCAGGCCTTCTACCTGCTGGAGTGCCGGTCGCTGCGGCAGTCCCTGCGCGCGACCGGCGCCTGGAGCAACCCGTGGGCATACGCGGGCATCGCGACGGTCCTGGTGCTCCAGGCGCTGTTCATCTACGCCCCTCCGCTGCAGGAGGTGTTCGGCTCCGCCTCGCTCGACCTCGGAGGCTGGCTGCTGGCGGTCGCCGCCGCCGCGGTCGTCCTCCCCGTCGTCGAGGTCGAGAAGTGGTGGCGCCGGCGGGAGCGGAGCGGTCCGTAGCCGTTCAGAGCCGGACGGTGGTGCGCGAGATGACGACGGTCGGGTCGGCGCGGAAGCTGAGGGCCGTGGGCATCGAGTCGGGCGGACGCGAGGGGACGTCCAGCCTGTTCGGGAGTCCCTGGGTGTAGTCGCGGGTGGTGGCCCGGACGGTGCCGTGCCCGCGCACGGCGACGACGAGGTAGACGCCCGCCCGCGTGAGGCCAGAGTAGTCCAGCTTGAGCTCGCCGTCGTGCATGGTCCGGTTGACCGCGATGGGCCGGCCTTGCACTGAGGCCGCCGTGATGGGTCCGGGCGCACGCAGGTGGACCGCCGCGGCCTCGGCGCCGCGCGGCGAGGTCAGGTGCAGCCGCAGCGTCGTGGTCGTCCCGTCCGCCGTGCGAGCTGCGGGAACGAGGCGCGGTCCCGCCAGATCGAGCGCGGGCGCCGGCGCGCGCCACCCCGGGAAGACGGCGAACGGCCCGAGCTCGATGTCACCCCGTCGCGCGTGCTCGAGCAGCGGCCGGCTCCAGGACTCGCGGTCGCCGGCCTCGTACGCGGCGCGGCCTGTGTCGGCGTCGTAGACGTAGCTGAAGAAGTCCGGCCGCGGATAGCGGTCGGTGTAGTCGAGCCGCAAGGCGCCCGCCGCGATCAGCACGAGGGCAATGAGCGCTGCGCCGGCGGGAACGACCCACCGGCCGCCGCGGCGGCCCCGCCCCTCGATGGGCGGCCGCAGCCAGGGGATCAGCAACCCGGCGGCCAACGCCGCGAACAGCGCCATGACGCCGAGGACGGGCATGCCCATGCCGTCCAGCCGCAGGGCCAGGACCGCGAAGAGGAGCATCACCGGCGCGTAGACGACCAGCAGCATCGCCCCCGGGATGCCGACGCCGGCCGCCCCCTCCCACGCCGTTCCACGGCGGCCGCTGAGGCGCCAGAGCGCCACCGCCGCGGTCGCGAGCGCGGGAACGGTGAAGAGGTAGGCCGCGCTCGGGGCCGCGACCGTCAGCACGACGGCCGGCAGCAGCCACCAGACGAGCGCGCCGAGCGCGAGGTTGTCCGGGTGCGCGCGGCGTAGCAGCGGCTGGTAGAGCGCGGCGAACACGGCGAGCGCGAGGGCGACCAGCCCGAAGACGAAGAGCGCGTTCTGGCTCGTCCCGACGGTGAGGACGCGGAGGTCGGGGACGGCGCGCTTGACCACGAGCCAGGCGACGACCGTGACGGCGGTCGTCGCGATGGCCGCGAACGGGAAGACGACCGACTCCCACCAGGAGCCCGCGCGCGGTGAGCCGTTGCCGGCGCAGGCCCACGGCGACCGCGGCGATGAACAGTGCGATGGCCAGCGCCGCGAGCACCGCAGCGACTGCCGGCCCGTACTGCACGATGATCCCGCCCGTCACGTTGAAGTACGTCGAGCGGTCGCCGACATGGCGCTCGAGACTGCGCTCGCCGCCGAGCCCGCGGGCCAGCGCGAGCCCATACGCGCCGCTCATCTGCAGGCTGCCCCGCCCCAGACGGTCGACGTCGTCGAGCCGGGTGTGGTAGTCGGTCGTGCCCCGGAAGTACACGAACTCGGCGCCGGCCGCGCCACGGTCCATGTACTCCTGCGTGTCGAAGTTGAGCTGCTGGGCCTTCAGCGCGCCCCGGAACAGCGACGGAAGCACCGAGTACGCCCGGGCGTCCGGCGCGGCGGCCAGCGTCTCGCCCACCAGCCACGAGCTGTTGGTGCCGAGCATCACGGACACGCCGTGGCTGCCGCCGTTGTCCCAGTTCAGGACCGCGTCGACGTCGTTCATCAAGGGGCTCTGTCCCGCGAAGGCCGCCGCGCCGAGGTCGCCGTTCTCCTCTCCGTCGCTGAACACGAAGAGGATGTCGTTGCGCAGCGGCGGGCCCGCACGGAGCGCCCGTGCGGCCTCGAGCACGCCGGCCACGCACGCCCCGCAGTCGCTCGCGCCCGGCCCGCCCGGGCCGGAGTCGTAGTGCGCATTGAGCACGACGGTGCCGGTGCTCGCGGTGCCCGGCAGCCGCGCGAGGACGTTGGTGACCGTGGCCGCGGAGGGGTCCAGCTCGGGGCTGAACCGGTTGACGACCGCCGTGCGCTGGACCTGCGGCTCGATGCCGAGCGCGCGCACGCGCGCGATGAGGTATCGCCGCGTGACCCGGTGGTTGGGCGAGCCGAGGAACCGCGTCTCCGTCGCGATCGCTTCGACGTCTGCCATCGCCCGCTCGGCCGAGAACTCCGTCGCCGGCGCGGCGGCGGGAGCCGGTGACGGCACGCGCTGCTGGCTCCAGAGCATCAGGCCGGCGACGACCAGGACGACGCCGGCGGCGAACGGCCGGCATGAGGGCCGTCGCGGTGGACACGGATCGCTTGCGGGGCCGGGACGAGCTGATGGCCATGGGCGCGACCGTACGGCCGCGCCGGGCAGGCGCCATCGGGGCCTCTACGACCTTCGCTTCGGGGCTCTACGGAGCGCTCACCGCGGCCGGTCCGCCGCCGCCCGCCAGGGCGGCGCCCCTCGGAGCCGCCCTTCGACCGCGTCTGACGGATCGCCCGGAACAGCCGCAAGGGCACGCGACGGTCGGCGAACAGCCGCTCCTCGGGCACCGGCTCCACCCGGCGCAACCCAGTCCGTAGCCGCCCGCAACAGCGCCGTGGAGAGCTGCGGATGATCCCCGGGACCGCCTCGTCCAGGATCGGGACACCTTCACCGATCCGAAGAGGAGGTTCCGATGCCGAAGTCCATCGTCGTGGGCGTCGACCCCAAGCGTGACGATGCAGCGCCGCTCGAGCTCGCCTCGATGCTCGCCCGGGTCACGGGCGCGCCCGTGCTCGCTGTCGCGGCGTATCCGCGCCACGAGATCCCCAGCCGCATCTCCCACACCGGCTATGACCAGATGATGCGCGAGCAGGCCGAACAGGCGCTCGACAAGGCCGCGGCGCAGCTTCCGGAGTCCACGCGACGCGTTGCGGTGCCGAGCTCCCATCCCGGCAAGGTGCTCGACGAGATCGTGGCCGAGCGGGAGGCCGGGGTGCTGGTCCTGGGCTCCGACCCCGCGGGGAGAGACCGGACGGGTCACCGCGGGCAGCGCGGCCGGACACGTCCTGCACGGCGGGGGCTGCCCCGTCGCCCTGGCGCCCCAGGGCTACACGGCCCCGGCGGAGGTGAAGCGGATCGGCGTCGCGTTCATCGACACCGACGAGGGCCGCGCCGCGCTGGCCGCGGCGGGCGCGCTGGCCATCCGGACCGGTGCCGAGCTCCATGCCCTGACCGCCATCCAGCCGATCGACTGGAACGGCGTCGTCGCGCCACCCATCGACGTCCTCCAACGCGACGTCGAGCGCGCGCGGGTCGAGGCCCATGAGGCCGCCGAGCGCGCCGCCCGCGAGCTCGTCCCCGGCATCGACGTGACCGTGGAGGTCGTCGCGGCGCCGATCGTGGGGGCGCTCGCCGCCGGGTCGGAGGAGTGGGATCTCCTCGTCTGCGGCTCGCGCGGATACGGCCCCGTGCGCTCCGTGCTCCTCGGCAGCGTCTCGCGCGGGCTCACCCACGCGGCGCACTGCCCGCTGCTGGTCCTCACGCGTGGCGCCGAGCCACCCATCGAGTCGCTCTTCGCCGGCGAAGCCGCCGCGACCCCCGCCTGACCCCGGCGCCCTCCGGCGGTCTCGTTCTCTCGACCGCCCGTCCACTCGCGCGGTGGATGGGCGGCGGAGACATCGATCGCCAGGCGCGCACGAGGGTCGCCATGTGCGGCGGCCGCCTCGAACACCTCCATCCGGTCGCTCGACCACGAGACCTCCGGATGCACCTCCGAGTGGGAGCCCTCGAGAGAGGCGTTGGCCAGGAGGCGCCGGCCCGCCGTGGCCCGGTCCCGTGACGTAGAGGGCCTCAGGCGGGCAGGTCGTCGAGCTCCCGGCAGCCGATCGCGCCCGCCGTGGGCGCCTGTGCCGAGCTGGTCATCCGAGGTCAGGTCCGCTTCGATCCGAGCGCTCGCGCGATCCCCGCGGCCCAGGCGTCGATCTCGGGCCAGTCGCGATTGTCGCCGAGCCGCCCCCCGAACGCGTGGAAGAGGAGCCGGCCGAACCACGGCCACTGGTGCCGGCTGATGGCGCCGGCGAAGACTCGGTAGTCGTGCGGCCGGAGCACGGCCAGCAGCTCTCGGATGCCCTTGGGCTCCCGCTTCACGAGCGGGCCGATCAGGGGCTTGCGGTCGCCGAAGGTGCCGACGGTGAACAGCCACAGCGGCATGCGGGCCAGCGCTTCGCGATTGCGGCGCACGAACGCCTGCCCCTCGGGTGGCCAGACCTGATCGAAGACGGGGCTGCCGAACACGACAGCCTCGTAGTCCTCGACGCCCTCGACCTCCTCGACGGGGCGAAGGTCGACGCGGTGGCCGCCCAGCCGCATGGCTGCCGCGATCCGCTCGGCGATGCCCCGGGTCGACCCGTACCGCGTCGCGTACGCCACCAGGACGCCCTCGGGGCCGGCCGGCGATGCCGGATGATCCGACTGGGCCGGGAGCGTCCTGTCCGTCATGGCCGCAAGCGTCGCATGACCCTGCGGCGCCCCCATCCGCGCGCCGCCGCGGGGCGGTCGCGGAGAACTACGGGGCGGTGACCGCGGCCCTCCACCGATGCCGGACCCGGCCCGAGCGGCCAGGGTCCTAGCATGGCACCGGTGCCGGCCGACGACGCCCTCAGCCGTGAGCACACGCCCTCGGGCGTCCGGGCCCGCCTACGGACCCCGCCGCGGGCGAGCTACCTGCGCGACTTCGTCTACGGCGCCATCGACGGGACCGTGACGACGTTCGCGGTCGTCGCCGGCGTCGTCGGCGCCGACCTCGGCGCCACCGTGATCATCATCCTCGGCGCGGCCAACCTCCTCGCCGACGGCTTCAGCATGGCGGTCAGCAACTTCCTCGGCAGCCGGACCGAGCACCAGCGCCGAGAGCACGCGCGCCTCGAGGAGGAGCGCCACGTCGCGCTCGTCCCGGCCGGCGAGGCGGAGGAGATCCGCCAGATCTTCGCCGCCAAGGGATTCACCGGCGGTGACCTCGATCGGGTAGTGGAGGTGATCACCTCCAACCGGGGGGTGTGGGTGGACACCATGATGTCCGAGGAGCTCGGCTACGGCGCGGACAGCAGCGATCCCCTGCGCGCCGCCGCCGCGACCTTCGTCGCGTTCGTCGTCCTGGGCTTCCTCCCGCTTGCCGTGTTCGTCTTCGACGCCCTGGTGCCCGGTGACATCGAGGCCCCGTTCGCGTGGAGCGCCGGGCTGACGGCGGTGGCGTTCTTCACGGTCGGCACGCTCAAGGCCCGCTTCGTCGACCAGTCGCCCTGGAGATCGGGGCTCGAGACCCTGGCGATCGGGGGATGCGCCGCCGCGCTGGCGTTCGCGGTCGGCACGCTGCTGCAGGGCGTCGCGTAGGGTGGGCGTCAGGCCCGGCCCCAGGCCAGGATGCCGGCCACGTCGAGCGTGGAGAGGATCCCGATCGGACGCGTCGCGCCGGGATCCACCACCAGCGCGTGCGTGACGCCGTGGTCGAGCATGTCCGCGGCCGCGTCCCGGAGGGGATCGTCGGGCGCGACCTCGAGGAGCTCTCCGGTCGCGGCGTCTCCGGCGGTCAGCTCGTCGATCACCATCGCGGAGCGCAGGACGTCCTGGTCGGTGAGGACGGCCCACGGTCGCGTGCCGATCGCGCCGCCGCGGTCCACCCCCTCGCGCAGGACGACGACCGAATGCACGTGCTCGCGCGCCATCTGTTGGGCGGCGGTGACCAGGGCCGTGGACGCGTCGCACGTGAGGACCCACGGCCGCATCGCGTCGCGCACGCGCGCGTGTCGAAAGCTCGGGGTCAGGTAGGTGCCCATGGGGGCGGGGACGTCCATGTCGCGACCGTACGCCGCCGCGGTGCTCGGGACATCCGTGTCTCCTACGCATTCCGGGTGGCGGCCACGCCGGAAAGCGTGCAGATGCCACGCACCCCTGCCGATCGCCCGTCCAGCGCCGGACGGCGTCGCTACGGGATCGCGCGCCGCGGCCGATAACCCGGACGAAGGTGGATTCCGCATGGAAGCGGTGCGTACTCGACATCTGGAGGTCGTCCCCGACCCGCTGCCCGTCGCTCAGCCGACGGCCGCGCCCACCGGCGCGGGCGCGCTGCGCAGCACGGTGCACGCGGTCTACCAGCCGATCGTCGACCTGCGCGACGGCGCCGTCGTCGGCTACGAGGCCCTCGTCCGCGGCCCGGCGGGCTCGCCGCTGGAGGCCCCCGCCGAGCTCTTCGCGGCCGCCCGCGCCCGCGACCGCGTGGCCGCCTTCGACGCCGCCTGCCGCGACGCCGCCCTGCAGGGCGCCGACGGCCTGACTGACGACTTCGCTCTGTTCATCAACGCGGACGCCGACACGCTCGAGGGCGAGCTCCCCGAGCTGCCCGCCGGACGCGGGACCTACGTGCTCGAGGTCACCGAGCGGGCGCTCGTCGAGCGACCCGAGGCGGTGCTGCGCTCGCTGGGGCGGCTGCGCTCGGCCGGCTGGGGCGTGGCGCTCGACGACGTGGGCGCCGATCCGCGCGCGCTCGCGCTGATGCCGGTCGTCTACCCCGACGTGATCAAGCTCGACCTCGGCCGGCTGGCCCAGCGCTCGGCGGCCGACGTCGCCCGCGTGGTCGCCGCGGTCGGCGCGGAGAGCCAGCGCCGGCAGGCGGTCGTGCTGGCCGAGGGGATCGACTCCGAGGAGCAGCTCGCCGCCGCGCAGGCGGTCGGCGCGACGCTCGGCCAGGGCTTCCTGCTCGGCGCCCCCGCGCCGCTGCCGGCCCTGCTGCCGCCCGCCGGGCGGCCGCTGCGGCTGACGAGTACCGGCGGCGACCCCGACGGCCCGACGCCGTGGCAGCGCGTCACGAACTGGCGCCGGCCGGCCCGCGGCACGCGCACGCTGGCCGAGCGCACCGCTGCGCTCGCGACCATGCCGGCCGCGGACCACGGCGCGACCGCGATGGTGCTCGCCGCCCTTCCCGACGGCGTCGCCACCGGCCGGCTCCACGACCTCGCGACCACGGCGGCGTTCGTGGGCGTGCTCGGCGCGGCGCCCGCCCACCCCGCCGTGCGCGGCGGCGAGCTGGCGCCCGGCGACCCGCTGCGCGACTCCTGGACGGTGACCGTGCTCGCCCCCGGCCACGCTGCGTGCTTCGTGGCGCGCGAGGTCGAGCCCGACGTGTTCGAGTTCGCCACCAGCTACGACCGCGAGCTCGTGGTCGAGTGCGCGCTGGCGCTGATGGCGCGCCTCGCGCCGGCCCCCTGAGCCATCTACACCGCGGCGCGGTCGGCGAGCTCGGCGATCACGCGCGAGAGCTGCCCGCCCTGCCAGGCGAGCGGCGACGACCCCGGGTCCTCGGAGACCAGCCGGGCGCCGGGGATCGCCTCGGCGTAGCGCTCGCCGGTGGCGTAGGGGTGCTCGGGATCCGCGTCGTCGCGGCTGGCCACGACGACCGCCGGGACGTCGATCCCCGCGAGGTCCTCCCAGGCGGAGAAGGCGCCGGAGCGCGGGACCGCGCTGAGCGCATCGGCCACCGCGGCGGGGTGCTCGTGGGCCGACAGCCGCTGGCGGATCACCCGATCGACGGTCTCCTGCCACTGCTCGGGCACCGGCGGGCGCCCGTAGGCCTCGACGAACCCCTCCACCCCGCCGTCGCGCAGCCCGCCGGCGAGGGCGTCCCAGCGCTGCAGCCGGCCCGCGTCGCGCTCCTGCCCGGGCTCGTAGGCGGGCGTCACCAGCGCGAGCGCCGCGACCCGCTCCGGGTGCTCGATCGCCGCCCGGACGATCGTGTGCCCGCCCATCGAGGCCCCCGCCAGGACCGCGCGGTCGATGTCGCAGGCGTCGAGCACGGCGAGGAGGTCGGCGAGCAGGTCCGGGTAGCCGTAGGCGTCCGGCGCCGGGGCGGGCCCGGAGGCCCCGTGGCCGCGCGCGTCGTAGGCGATCACCCGGTGGCCGCCGCGCTCGAGCATGCGCGAGCCCATGACCACGTAGCGCCGCGTCGCGGTCAGCCCGTGCAGGAGCACGACGGGAGTCCCCTCCCCCGCGTCGTCGCCGCTCAGCGTGACGCCGCCGGCGCCCTCGATGGTCAAGTCGGCCATGCCCCTGGAGGTCTACCCCATCCGCTCTATCCTCGTCGTGTGAGCATGATCAAGGACGTCGACGAGAGCACCTTCCAGACCGAGGTCATCGAGCGCTCGCGCGAGCTGCCGGTGGTCGTGGACTTCTGGGCCGAGTGGTGCGGTCCGTGCCGGATGCTCGGGCCGGTGCTCGAGCGCGAGGTCACCCAGCGCGAGGGCAAGGTCGAGCTGGCCAAGCTCGACACCGACGCCAACCCCGGCCTCGCGGCGGCCTACGGGATCCAGGGGATCCCCGCCGTCAAGGCGTTCCGCGACGGCGAGGTGGTCGACGAGTTCGTCGGTGCGCAGCCGCCCGCGAACGTCGCGCGCTTCCTCGACGGCCTGGCGCCCTCCGAGGCCGACGCGCTCGTGGCCGCGGGCGACGAGGAGGGCCTGCGCCAGGCGCTCGCGATCGAGCCCGGCCGCGCCGACGCCGCCGTCCCCCTCGCGCGCGCCCTGCACGCCCGTGGGGATTCGGAGGAGGCGCTCGACGTGCTGCGCAACGTGACCGGCTCGTTCGCCGCCGACGGCCTGGCCGCCCGCATCCGCCTGAGCGACGATCCCGAGCTCGCCGGCGCGTTCGAGGACCTCGACGACGGCGACCCCGAGGCGGGGCTCGACGCCCTCATCGCCGCGGTCGCCGACGCGGACCCGGACCGCCGCGAGGAGCTGCGCCGCGTCGTGGTCGGCACGCTCGACGAGCTCGGCGCCTCCCACCCGGTCGCGCGCGAGTCGCGGCGCAAGCTCGCCACCGCGCTGTACTGACAGCATCGTCAGCTCCCGGTTTGCGATTCGCCGAACCGGTGAGTGGTGGATGCAAGGGAATCATCCCGGCGCTGGCGGCTGTCCGGAACCGTCGGCCGAGGGATGGCGGGAGGAGGACGTCGGCACATGGGCAGTGGCGGGAACGGCGAAGCGCGCCTCGCAGGCGGCGCGCATGTCCTGGAGCGGGAGGCGCCCGGCGCCCCCGGCGTGAGCGGCGCGCTCGCGGACGGTGAGGCCGAGATCGAGCTGCGCGGGGTCTCGCAGCGCTTCCGCACGCGCCACCGCGAGACGCTGGCGCTCACCGGCATCGACCTCGGCATCCGCAAGCAGGAGTTCGTCACGCTCGTCGGCCAGTCCGGCTGCGGCAAGACGACGATGCTGCGGATCCTCGCGGGCCTGATCAAGCCCACCACCGGCGACGTGACGATCGCCGGGCGCTCGCTGTGGCGCGGGGACCGGCGCGACGACGACGCGCTGCGCAAGCTCGGGCTCGTCTTCCAGGACGCGAACCTCTTCCCCTGGTACACGGTCGAGGACAACATCGGCCTGCCGCTGCTGCTGCGCAAGGTCGGCAAGAAGGAGCGCCGGCGGCGCGCGCACGAGCTCGGCGAGCTCGTCGGCCTGCAGGGCTTCGAGCGCGCCCTCCCGCGGGAGCTCTCCGGCGGCATGCGCCAGCGCGTCGCGATCGCCCGGGCGCTCAGCTACCACCCCGAGATCCTGCTCCTCGACGAGCCGTTCGGCGCGCTCGACGCGATGACGCGCGACAAGATGAACATGGAGCTGCAGCGCATCGCCGGCGCGACGAACGCGACCGTCGTGCTCGTGACGCACTCCATCTCCGAGGCGGTCTTCCTCGCCGACCGCGTCGTGCTGCTCTCCGCCCGCCCGGGCCGCATCCGCTCGATCACCCACCTCGACGCGGGCCACCCGCGGCAGCTCGAGATCACCGCGGAGCCGGGCTTCCAGGAGAAGGTCATCGACCTGCGCCACCAGCTCACCGAGGACGAGGAGCGCGTCGGGCGCGAGGGAGGGATCTCCGAGTGAGCCCCACGATGCGCAAGCTCCTGCCGTGGCTGAGCACCGCGGCCTCGCTCGTGGTCACGATCATCGTCTGGAAGCTCGTGATCGCGGTCTTCGACGTCTCGCCCTACGTGCTGCCCCAGCCGGAGGACGTGCTCGGCGGCATCCAGGAGCTGCTGGCCTCCGACGGGTTCTGGGGCGACGTGCGGGTCACGCTGACCGAGACGCTCGTCGGCTTCGCGATCGCGCTCGTGCTCGGCATCGCGCTCGGCACGCTGCTGGGCCGCGTGCTGTGGCTCGAGCAGGCGATGCGCCCGGTGATCGTCGCCTCGCAGGTGGTCCCCAAGGTCGCGCTGATCCCGCTGTTCATCGTGTGGTTCGGCTTCGGGATCACCTCGAAGATCATCATCGTCGCGATGCTGTCGTTCTTCCCGATCCTGCTCAACGTGATCCTGGGCGTGCGGTCGGTGGACGCCGGCCAGCGCGACGTCATGCGCAGCCTCAACGCCGGCCGCTGGCAGACGTTCCGCCGGCTCGAGTACCCGAGCACGCTGCCCTACGTCCTGGCGGGCATGGAGGTCGGGATCATCTTCGCGCTGATCGGCGCGATCGTCGGCGAGTACCTGGGCGGCGACAAGGGCCTCGGCTACCAGATCGTGACGAGCCTCAACGACCTCGAGGCCGAGCGGCTGTTCGCGGTGATCGTCACGCTGACGCTCTTCGGCTTCCTGCTGTACCTGGCCGTGGTGGCGCTCAAGCGCGTCCTGATCCCGTGGCACTCGTCGGTGTCCGACACCACCACGGCGAGCACGTGACGACACCGCCGGCCGGGCAGGGGTGCGCGGCCGGCATGGGAGGGAGAGACGAGATGACGCGATGGCAGCTGGACGACGACGGGACGGCGCGCGCCGGCGGAGGGGCGGTCACTCGGCGCGGCTTCATGCGCAACTCCGCGGGGGCGCTCGCGGCGCTGAGCGGCAGCGGCCTGCTGATGGCGGCCTGCGGCGGCGACGACGAGCAGGCGTCCGGCTCGGGCACCGGGAGCTCCGACAGCGGGAAGGGCACCGAGACCGTCCAGGTCGTCAACATCCTGCCGCCGCAGCTCGGCTACACGGCGGAGTACATCGCGGCGCTCGACGGCCACTTCAAGAAGGAGGGCATCTCGGTCAAGGTCGGGACCGCCCGCGGCTCGGCCCCCGCGATCCAGGCGATCCTCAGCGGCACCGCGATGCTCTCGTGGGTGGGCTGGCTCGAGTCGGTCATCGCGATCGCCGACCAGGGCGCCCCCATCACGAGCGTCGCGTTCACCGGCTGGCGCTCGCCGCTGGCGATCGTGTCGCACAAGGACCGGCCGCTCAACGACCCCAAGGCGCTCGTGGGCAAGCGGATCGGGATCCCGTCCGAGGGCGGCACGAGCGAGACGACGCTCGACCTGCTGCTGGCGTCGAACGACATCGAGCCCCGCGAGGTGCCGCGCCAGGTCACCGGCTTCACCCCGGGGACCTTCACGCTCGTCGAGCGCGAGCGCATCGCCGGGTTCATCATCGGCGCCTCGCAGACGCAGCAGTTCCGCGAGGCCCAGCCCGATGCCGTGTTCCTGCCGACCGAGGACCACGTCACCGACGGCCTGAACTACATCACCTCGAAGAAGGGGCTCGAGTCCAACCGGGAGCAGATCGAGGCCTACCTGCGCGCGCTGAAGGCCTCGATGGAGCAGATCCTCGACGACAAGGACACGGGCTTCGCGACCACGATCAAGACGCTGCGCGGCGAGTACGACTTCCCGGAGCTCGAGAAGGACTCCGTGGCGAAGGCGTACATCGACTACATCAGCACCTCGTGGCTGATGGAGGGGCAGGAGAACCTCCTCAAGACCAACCCGGAGAAGTGGCAGGCGACCTACGACGCCGCGGTGAAGGTCAAGGCCGTGAAGGCCGGCAAGGACGTCACCGGCAGCGTCGACGGCGTCCTGACCTAGGAAGGGGGCGCGACCGTGACCCGACTCGCGACGCAGACCGCACCGGACGACGCCGCCGCGAAGGCCGTGACGCTCGTCGACTGCGACATCCACCCGGTGATGCTGCCGGCGGAGACGAGCCGGCGCCTCAGCGCCCGCTGGCGCCGGCACCTCGAGCGCTACGGGCGCCGGTCGCCCCACATCACCGACACCTACCCGCGCCCGCGCAACCAGGGGATGCGGGCCGACGCCTGGCCAGACGGCGGCGTGCCCGGCAGCGACCTCGCGCTGCTGCAGCACCAGCTGCTCGACGAGCACGACATCGACTTCGGGATCCTGCTCGCGCTGCACGGCTCTGACGGCTACGACCCGCCCGAGCTGATGGCCGAGCTCAACCGGGCCGTCAACGACTGGCTCGTCGAGGCGTGGCTGGACCGCGACGACCGCCTGCGCGCCTCGCTGTGCGTGCCGCACGACCAGCCGGCGCTCGCGGTGGCCGAGATCGAGCGGCGCGCATCCGACGGGCGCTTCGCGCAGGTGCTGTTCCCCGCCTCGGCGCAGGAGCCCCTCGGCGCGCGCAAGTACTGGCCGATCTACGAGGCGGCGGCCGCGCACGGGCTGCCGGTGGCGATCCACACCGGCGGCTACTACGCGCACCGCGGCACCGGGTGGCCGTCGTTCTACCTCGAGGAGCACGCGGGCTACGGCACGATCATGCAGCTGGCGCTGACGAGCCTCGTGTGCGAGGGCGCGCTCGCCGCGATCCCGGACCTCAAGCTCGTGCTCACCGAGGGCGGCGCCGCCTGGGCGGCCGCCCTGCGCTGGCGGCTGGACGAGGCGTGGTCGCTGCTGCACGACGAGACGCCGCTGCTCGAGCGGCCGCCGTCGGAGTACATCTCCGAGCAGGTCTGGTTCGACACGCAGCCGATCGAGGAGCCCGACGACCCCGCGCACTTCATGGACATCATCCAGCAGGCCGACCTGACCGACCGGCTGATGTTCGCGACCGACTACCCGCACTGGGACTTCGACTCGCCGACCCAGACGCTCCCGCGCGGGGTGCCGAAGGAGCTGCGCGAGAAGATCTTCGCCGGGACGGCGTGCGATCTCTACGGGCTGCCGAGGACGCGCGATGCCGGCTGAGCTGCCACGGGACGTCGTCGACTGCGACGTGCACTGCGCGCCGGGGTCGATGGACGCGCTCCTCCCCCGCCTCGGCGACTACTGGCGGGACTACGTGGAGGACTCCACCGCCCGGCTGCCGCCGTCCGGCGCCTACCCGCCCGGCGCGCGCACGAGCGGCGCCGAGCCGGTGCCGCAGGACCAGGCCGAGCTCGCGGCCGCGCTCGAGCGCACCGCCCCGCGGCGCGCGCTGCTGAGCTGCCTGGCGCTCGACGGCGTGCACCGCAACCCGCACTACGCCGCGGCCATGGCGCGCGGCCTCAACGACTGGATGCGCGAGGAGCTCCTCGACCGCGACGAGCGGCTGCGCGGGAGCATCGCGGTCTCGACGCTCGACATCGTCACCGCGGTCGAGGAGGTCGAGCGCCTCGGGGACGACCCGCGCTTCGCCCAGGTCCTGCTGCCGGTGCGCTCCGACGTCCCCTACGGCAACCGCCTCTACCACCCGCTGTACGAGGCGGCGGCGCGGCACGGGCTGCGGATCGCCCTGCACGCCTGGGGCCGCCCGGGCGCCGCTCCGACCACGACCGGCCTCACCACCACCTACCTCGAGGACTACGCCTCCAACGCGCACATCGCGCAGTTCCAGCTCCTCAGCCTCGTCACCGAGGGCGTGTTCGGCAAGTACCCCGACCTCGGCGTGGTGTTCGCCGAGTGCGGCTTCGCCTGGCTGCCGGCGCTGCTGTGGCGCTTCGACAAGGACTGGAAGGGCGTGTGGCGCGAGGTCCCGTGGGTCAAGGAGCGCCCGTCGGCCTACGTGCGCCGCCACGTGCGGCTCACCACCGAGCCGGCCCATCTCCCGCGCGCGCCCGAGCAGGTCGCGCAGGTCGTGGAGGCGGTCGGACCGGAGATGCTGCTGTACGCGAGCGACCATCCGCACGACCACGGCGACAGTGGCGGGGCGCTGCTGCGCGACCTCGGCACCGCCGACGTCGAGGCGATCCTGCGCGGCAACGCGCTGGCGTTCTACGGGCAGTCGGTGTCGTGAGGGTCGTCGTCGCGCGCGTCGAGGACTTCCCCCCGGGCGCGCGCAGGATCGTCAAGGCGGGCGCGCGCTCGATCGGCGTGTTCCGGGTCGAGGACCGCTTCTTCGCGCTGCGCAACCGCTGCCCGCACCAGGGCGGCCCGCTGTGCGAGGGACGGCTCTCGGCGTGGGCGGTCGCGGACGCCCCCGGCCAGGTGGAGATGACGGGGCCGCCGCGGCTCGTCGCGTGCCCGTGGCACGGGTGGGAGTACGACCTCGAGACCGGGCAGTCGTTCCTGGGACCGGGCGAGACGCGCGTGAAGGCCTACGACGTGTCGGTCGCCCGCGGCGGGACGCTCGACGGCGACGTGCGCCGCGCCGAGGTCCCGGAGGGCGCGCGCGCCGCGGGGCGCGAGCCCGGCCCCTACGTGGCGGAGACGTTCCCGGTCTACGTCGACGAGGAGGACTATGTCGTCGTCGATGTCTGAGGCCCGCGCGGCGCCGCCCGAGGCCGCCGCCCGCGTCACGCTCGTCGACGCCGACGTCCACCCCGCGATGCCGCGCGACGCGCTGCTCGCGCGTCTCGGCGGCCGCTGGCGGGAGCACTTCGCCGAGCTCGGGCCGCGCGTGGCGGGCGCCTACGCGATGTTCCCGCGGATGCGCAACGGCGGCTTCCGCGCCGACGCCCGCCCCGAGCAGGGCGCCCCGGGGTCCGACCTGGGGCTCGTGCGCCGGCAGCTCCTGGACGAGTACGGCGTCTCCTACGCGGTGCTGACCCCGATGCAGGCGCAGAGCTTCGGCGGCGAGGCGCCCGCGCTGGCCGCCGCGCTGTGCCGCGCCCTCAACGACTGGATCCGCGACGAGTGGCTCGCGTCCGAGCCGCGCCTGCTCGGCTCGATCTGCCCGCCCCACGAGCACCCCGAGCTCGCCGTGGCCGAGATCGAGCGGCTCGCCGGCGACCGGCGCTTCGCGCAGGTGCTGCTGCCGGCCACCGCCGAGCAGGGTCTCGGCAACCGGAAGTACTGGCCGATCCTGCGCGCCGCCACGGAGGCGGGGCTGCCGGTGGCGCTGCACACGGGCGGCAACGAGATGCACCGCGGCGCCGGCTGGCCGTCGTACTACCTCGAGATGCACGTCTGGAACGGCAACACGATGGCGATGCAGCTGATGTCGCTCATCTGCAGCGGCGTGTTCGAGGAGATCCCCGGGCTGCGGATCGTCTCCGTCGAGTGCGGCATCGCGTGGGCCGCGGCGCTGGGCTGGACCATGGACGGCGCCTGGTCGGCGTTCGGCGAGCAGGCGACCACCGGCCTGCGGCGGCCGCCGTCGGAGGTGCTGCGCGAGCACTTCTGGTTCACCACGCAGCCGATCGAGGAGCCCGACGACCCCGAGCACCTCGCGCTGGCCTTCCGGGCGCTCGGGATGGAGGACCGGATCCTCTACTCCTCGGACTACCCGCACTGGGACTTCGACGCCCCCGGCCAGACGCTGCCGCGCTCGATCCCCCGCGAGGTCAAGGAGATGATCCTCGCGGGCAACGCGTGCCGGCTCTACGGCCTGCCGCGATGACGACCGCGCAGGCGCCCGCGCTGGTCGACTGCGACGTGCACTGCGCGCCGCCAACGGTCGACGCGCTGCTGCCCTACATGGACGACTACTGGGGCGACTACGTCGCCAACGCGGAGCTGGTCCTCTCGCCGACGATGAACGGGATGTACCCGCCCGCGGCCTTCCTCCCCGGCCGCGAGGAGGGCACGCGCATCCCGGTGCCGGCGAGCCCCGAGGAGCTCGCCGCCGACCTGCCCGGCGACGCGCGCACGGTGGTCCTGAGCTGCATCACGCCGTTCGACACCAGCCGCAACCCGTACTTCGAGGCGGCGCTGTGCCGGGGCGTCAACGACTGGATGCGCGCGGAGTGGCTCGAGCGCGACGAGCGCCTGCGCGGGAGCATCGTGCTGCCGACGCTCGACCCCGACGCGGCCGCCGAGGAGGTCGAGCGGCTCGGCCCGCACCCCGGCTTCGTGCAGGTCCTGCTGCCGGTCCGCACCGAGGCGCCGTACGGCAACCCGCGCTACCACGGCGTCCACCGCGCGGTGGAGCGCCACGGCCTCGTGCTCGGCCTGCACGCGTGGGGGCGCGTCGGCAACGCGCCGACCGCCAGCGGGTTCACCCACTCCTACCTCGAGGACTACCTCGCCAACTCGCAGGTGATCGTCCAGGCGCACGTGACGAGCCTCGTCAGCGAGGGCGTCTTCGCCCGCTGCCCGGCGCTGAAGGTCGCGCTGCTCGAGTGCGGGTTCACCTGGCTGCCGTTCCTGCTGTGGCGCTTCGACAAGGACTGGAAGGGCGTCTGGCGCGAGGTGCCGTGGGTCAAGGAACGACCCTCGGCCTACGTGCACCGCCACGTCCGCCTCTCGACGGCGCCCGCGCACCTGCCGGCCGACCCGGCGCTGCTCGCCCGCCTGCCCGACCTCATGCCGGTCGCGGAGCTGCTCATGTACGCGAGCGACCACCCGCACCGCCACGGCGGCGGCATCGAGCCGCTGCTCGAGCACCTCGACGAGGCCGGGCGCGCGGCGATCCTGGGCGGCAACGCCGCGCGGCTCTACGGGCTCCGGGAGGCCTAGAAGGGCAGCGCGAGCTGCGGGTCCGCCTCCGCGACCGCGGGCTCGTCCGTGAAGGCCGCCACGCGCACGCCGAGCAGCCGCACGGGCCGCGGCGGCGCGTACTCCTCGAGCAGCGCCCGGGCGATGGCGGCGACCTGCTCGGCGTCGTTGGTCGCGAACGGGATGGTGCGGGCGCGGGTGACCGTCGTGAAGTCGGCGAGCCGGACCTTGATCGCGATCGTGCGGCCGCGGCGGTCGTGGCGCGCGAGGCCCGTGCACAGCTCGCGCGCGAGCCGCGTGAGGACCGCGGCCTGCTCGGCGCGGTCGGCGATGTCGGCGGGGAACGTGGTCTCGCGCGACTCGGAGACCGCGATGCGCTCCTGGCTGACCGGGCTGTCGTCCTCGAAGCGGCCGCGGGCGCGCAGGTACGGGCCGAGGCGCGCGCCGAAGCGCTCGGCCAGCGCCTCGGGCGCGGCCGCGCCGAGGGCGCCCACCGTGGCGATCCCCATCGCCTCGAGGCGCTCGGCGGTCTTCGCCCCGATGCCCGGCAGCAGCCGCGCCGGGGCGGCGGCGAAGCGCGCGCACGCCTCCTCGCGGGTCAGCACGACGAAGCCGGCGGGCTTCTCGGCGTCGGAGGCGACCTTGGCCACGAGCTTGCTCGGCCCGATCCCCACCGAGCAGGTGATCCCGGTGTCGGCCCGGATCTCGGACACCAGGCGGCGTACCGCGGCGCGCGGCGCCACCATCCCGCCGAGGTCGACGTAGGCCTCGTCGAGCCCGATCACCTCGACGGTCTCGACGTGCGCGCGCACGCGGTCCATCATCCGCTTCGACACGCTGCGGTAGGCCTCGAAGTCCGGCTCGACGAAGACCGCCTGCGGGCACAGCCGCCGCGCCGTCGCCGCCGGGATCGCCGAGCCGACGCCGAACTCGCGCGCCTCGTAGGACGCGGTGGTGACCACCGCCCGCGGCCCGGACCGCGCGACGACCACCGGCTTGCCGCGCAGCTCGGGGTGCCGCAGCAGCTCCACGGTGACGTAGAAGGCGTCGGCGTCGAGGTGGGCGTAGACGTGGGGCCAATCTCCCGGGCGCACGCAGCAACCATACGGCCGCGGCCCGACGCCAGTCCGGTGGTGCTGCCTGACGCGATGCGGCGGCCGGGCCATGACACGATTGCGCCGCCGGCGGTGGGGCACCATGCTCCGCAGAGTCCGACGAGAGGGGCGGAGCATGAGCGACACGCTGTACCTGCTGGCCGCGTCCTACGACGACGTCGAGGACGCGCTGGCGGAGTATGAGGCGATCAAGGCGGTCTACCGGCACGTCGGGTCATCGCACGACTTCGACGCGACCGTCATCGCGAAGGATGAGTCCGGCTGGGTGGACCTCGTGCGCAGGCACGACGAGCCGACGCGTCACGGCACTGCGGTGGGCCTGAACTGGGGTCTCGCCGCCGGGGCGGTGGCGGCGTTGTTCCCGGCCGTCGGCATCTTCGGTGCGCTGGCCGTCGGCGGCGGCGCCGGGGCTGCCCTCGGGGCGGTGGCCGGGCACGCCGGCGCCGGCATGACGCGCGCCGATCTGATGACGCTGGGGCAGGTCCTGGACGAGGGCGAGGCGGGGCTGGTGGTCGTGTACGCGTCGGACATGGCCGACCGGGTGGCCGCGAGCGTGACCGCTGCCCGCAAGACCGTGAGGGCGACCACGACGGTGACGGCTGACCAGCTGGCGGAGGGCATCCGCGCCGCCGACGAGTCGGCCGCTCGCGACTGACGCGGTCGAGATAGCGATCCCCCGATGCGCCGCTACGCGCTCACGCTCGTCGCGTTGGCGACGGCGGGCCTTTTCGTCGTACACCGGCGGGTGCTCGGGATCGAGCGACGACCGAGCTGGCCGCCGCGCGCCGACGCGGTCACCCCCGATGGCGCGCAAGCCGCGACCGAGGCGTTCGGTGCACGAGAGAGCGCTCGCGCTCGCGACGCAGCGCTCGAGTTCGCGTGGTCCACCGCTGCGACGGTCGAGCCCTGGGCCGACGGAGTGAACTTCTTCCCGCGCATCTTCGCGGATGTCGAAGCGGCGGCCTCGTCGGTGCACATCCTCATGTTCGGCTGGCGGGAGGGCGAGGTGGGCATGCGGATGGCTGCTCTGCTGGAGCGGAAGCTGTCCGAGGGGGTCGAGGTGCGGGTCATCGTCGACGGGCTCGGCTCCAGGCCGTACTGGCAGGCGCGTGAGATGTTCGCGCGGCTCGCCGCGGCGGGTGCGGAGATCGTCGTCAACGACGTCCTCCCGCCCGACCGGGTGGGCCTCTTCCCTGCGGGCCGCCCGGTATGGCGCCTGGACCAACTCGGCCGCGTCGACCATCGCAAGCTGTACGTCATCGACGGACGCCTCGCCTGGACGGGCGGAGCCGGCATCGAGGACCACTTCAACGACGGCCGCTTCCACGACGTGATGGTGCGGGTCACCGGTGACGTCGTCCGTCAGGCGCAGGCGGCGTTCCTGACGAGCTTTCACGGCCACGGGGGCCCGCTGCCCCCGACCTGTCCCGTCACTTCCCCGCGCCCGGCGAAGCCGGGGCGACACCGATCGTCATTGCCCAGGTGATCCCCGGCGGCTTCGTCGCGGCCTCGCAGGCCATCCGTGAGCAGATCGACGAGGCGCGCGAGCGCCTCGACGTGATGAACCCGTACTTCACCGACCCCGGCACCGTCGAGCGGGTCCTCGCGGCCGCCCGGCGCGGTGTGGAGGTGCGGGTGGTCGTCTCCGAGCCACCCCCGCGGCTCAGCCGAGCAGCTTTGCCTTCTGCGCGGCGAACTCCTCGTCGGTGAGCACTCCCTGCCGATGCAGTTCCCCGAGCTCTTTGAGCTGCGCGATCGGGTCTGGCGCCGCCGCGGCGGGCGCCGCTGGCGGCGCCGGCTCGTAATACTGCGTGTCCTGCTGGGCCCAGCGATTGGCCTGGCGACGGCTCACGCGGTTCGAGACCGCAGTGGCGGTGCCGGCCATGACGGCCGTACGGGCAATTCCGCGAAGCAGGCCTGGCATGGCTCTCCCCTTCCGGTCAGGACGCCGCGGCCTCGGCGGCGTCGAGGGCATCGATCAGATCCTGTGCCGGGATGCGCTCGAATGCGATCGGAACGCCCCCGTTGCGGCGCACCGCGGCGACAAAGGGCCCCGCCCAGCGGTTCTCGTAGAGGATCATGACCGCCGCGGTGCCTGGCTCGATGGCGTCTGCAGCCGTCGCGACATCCTCGCTCGACGAGCAGGCCGGAGGATGCGCCCTCGAACACGGTGAACTCGCCGACGCCCTTGTCGTCGAGGTCCGTGGCGTCGAACCCCGAGAACGTCCCATCCTCGTTCTTGATCACGAACATGACATCGAGCACACGGATGATCCCGCGCTCGACCAGGTCCACGAGCAGTGGCGCGGCTTCGCCGGTCATCGGCGCGCCGGCCGGATAGGCGATCACGACGATGTCGATCGGACCGAGATCCCCGCCGTGGGCTTCCATCGCTTCCTCCAATCGTCTCCTGTCGGCGCGAACGACGATACGTCTTCGTGGACGCGAAGGTCGAGAAGGTCCGCGACGGCGGCCGAGCGTGTCCCAGGCGCTGGCAATCGCCCACGGCGTGCACGAGACCGGCCGCCGCGAGATCCTCGCCACTTCCACTGAGCTCATTTCCGTACGCTGCGCGGGCGCGTCGCTGGCCGGCTGCGGAGGCGAACGTTGCGCCGGGTGCCGCTGTGTCCGATCGATCGGCGAATATCCGTGCTGGACTTGCAGGCGATCGAGGGGAGACGCGCAGATGGTGATGGCGGCTGACTATCCGTTCATGGACGTGCTGTGGTCGATGATCATCTTCTTCTTCTGGGTGATCTGGATCTGGATCGTGATCACCGTGCTGATCGACGTCTTCCGCCGTGATGACATCGGTGGATGGGCGAAGGCGGCATGGGTGATCTTCGTTGTGATCCTGCCCTGGCTAGGGGTGCTGGTGTATCTGATCGTCGAGCACGACGGGATACGGGAGCGCAGCAATAAGCAGGCGCAGGCTCAGAAGCGAGAGTTCGACGATTATGTCCGCGACGCGGCGGGCGGCGGGTCGGCCGGTGAGATCGCGAAGGCCAAGGAGCTGCTCGATGCCGGCGCGATCACACAGGAGGAGTTCGAGGCGCTGAAGGCAAAAGCGCTCGCGTAGAAGCGCGGGGACGCTACTCGGGCCAATGGCGCGTTCGAGCTTGGCGAGCATCCCGGCCATGAGGCCTCAAGATCCGGTCCGCGTCGGGAGCGCGGCTTGCGAGCGTCCAGCTGACGTCTTTGGCGAGGTCGTCGGGATGATGTCCGTCGGCTCCGAAGTGCTCTGCAGGATCGCCGGCCGACTCGCCGAGGGGTTCAACGTGGGGCGGCGGTCGGACATCGCCGACTTCTCGCGCGCGTTCAGCCACCTCACGCTGATCTTCGTGGCGCGCGAGATCCGGCGCGGACGGGGCGGCCGCGAAGCGAGCGGCCCGTTGAGCGCGGATCCCGCATCGGCAGGCTCGGTCGTCTCGCGGCGCAGCTTCCTGGCTCCGCTCGCGCTTGCCCAGTTCATCTGCAGTTTCGCGGGCTCGAACATGAACGTGATGATCAACGACATCACCGAGGACCTGGACACGACCGTGCAGGGTGTGCAGGCGGCGATCACCCTGTTCTTGTTGATCATGGCGATCCTCATGATCCCGTGCAGCAAGCTGAGCGATCGTTGGGGCCGCAAACGCTGCTTCACCATCGGCCTCGTGCTGTACGGGATCGGCGCGCTGCTCAGCGCGGTCTCGCCCGGGCTGGGGGTGCTGATCCTCGGCAACTCGGTGTTGGAGGGCGTCGGCACCGCCCTGCTGATCCCGCCCGTCTACATCCTCACGACACTGCGTTTCAGCGACCTCACCTCGCGCGCTCGGGCGTTCGGCGTCATCAGCGGGCTGGGAGGCCTCGGCGCCGCGGCGGGACCGCTCATCGGCGGTCTCATCACCACCGCGATCAGCTGGCGGGCCGCGTTCATCTTCCAGGCCGCGGTCATCGCGCTGATCGTCCTGCTCAGCCGCCGGATCGCCGACCCCCTGCCGCCCGACCCGACCCGTTCCTTCGACGGGTTCGGAGCGGTCCTGTCCGCGGTCGGCATGTTCTTCGTGGTGTTCGGGATTCTCCAAGCCGACAGCAACACCGTGCTGATGACGGTGCTGCTGGCGGCCGGAGCCGCGTTTCTCATCTGGTTCTTCCTCTACACCCGCGCTCGGGAGCGAGCAGGCAAGGAACCGCTGCTGCCCACCGTCCTGTTCAAGAACCGCACATCGAACCTCGGGCTGATCACCCAGAACATCCAATGGCTGCTGCTCATGGGCGTCTCGTTCACCGTCGCCGTCTTCCTCCAAGAGGTCCGCGGTTACAACGCCATCGAGACGGGCGTCATCTTCACCGCGGCGACCGTCGGCGTCCTCGTCTCGTCGCTCGCCGCGGAGCGACTCGCCAAGCGACGCCCGCAAAAGACCCTGATCATCGCGGGCTTCGTCGTCACGATGGCCGGTATCGGACTCCTGCTCGCCCTGGTCGGGGCCTCGTCGCGGGTCATCGCCTTCGCGCCCGGCCTGCTGTTGATCGGCCTCGGCCTCGGGGTCATGCTGACCCCCTCGGTCAACCTCGTGCAGTCCAGCTTCCCCGAAGAGTTGCAGGCGGAGATCTCCGGGCTGTCGCGCAGCGTCTCCAACCTCGGCTCGTCCTTCGGCACGGCGATCGCCGGCACGATCCTGATCTCCGAACTCGCCTCGGGGAACACCTCCTACGTCCTGGCGATGGTCGCCCTGGCCGTCCTTGGCCTCATCGGCCTCGCCGCCGCCATCCGGCTCCCCGCCAGCCGCGAGCGCGACCGCGCTGCGGGCGGGCTCGCCGCGACACCCGCGCCCGGCACGGCGACCGAGCGCGGCTAGGCGTGATGCCTGGGCAAGAGTGGCAGCGAGGCGCTTCGCCGCCAGGAGTTGCGCGTCGGACGACGACCGGCAGTCCGTTCGAGGCGGGTCTCACTGCTGCTTCGCGCGAGTTGTGGTGAGGGGCGGAGTCAGAGTCGGAGCGTCGCGCTGACCGGGACCATCGGCGCGCGTCGCGCATGGACGGCCTCGATGATCTCGGCGTTGTCGATGCCTGCGGTAGATCGAGGTGATGCCGAGGTAGCGCTGTCCCGTGTTTCGCGGCGGACGGCCAGCGTGGAATCCCGGCATCGTCGCCGGCAAACGACGACGACCAGCCACATCGAGCAGCAACTTGGCCACGACCCTCCTCGGGCTCGAACGAGTTGCCAGCTTCACGTCGCGGTCGCCCGACATCACCAGCCGGGCTACCGCTTCGTCGCCAGAGCGACGGTAGGACAGCAGTTCGGTGGCCGCTCAGTCGCATGGAGGCTGTCGCACAAACCACGCGCCTTGGAGAAACCCCCAACGCGCTTCCGTCCTGCCCTGGGGTCGCGGGACGACCCTAAAGCAGGACGGTAGCTCGCAAACCCCGTGGTTCCTCGCCACGTGTGGGTCAAAGCGCCGCCGGCAGCGGCGGCCACGCTCACACGCGGGTCGCAGTTGGCGCTCGCTCGGCGTCACGTTGGAGAATGAACAACGACTGCACTCCACGACCGCTTTGTGCGACAGCCTCCATGGAAACCAGCAGCCCAGTCGGCGCGCGAGCTGGCTCCCGCTAGCAGCGAAAGGAGCAGCGCGCCTTGGCCGGCGCCTCAGTCCTGCGGCGGCGTCGGCTGGTGCGGGGGCGAGACCGGCGGCATCGCGGTGACGGCCGGGGTCTGCATCGAGGTCGCGAGAGCGGCCTCGCGCTGGACCAGGACGATCCGGTAGGTGAGCCAGTCGATCAGCGCGCGCAGGGCGAGCGCGAGCATCCCGTAGACGATCATCGCGAAGAGCACAGAGACATCGAGCACCGAGTTGCCGCTCAGGTCGACCGACTCGAAGATCCCGCGGAACGGCTTCATCACGCGGTCGAGGGCGCGATAGGTCCACTCCGCGAACGACGCGTCCGGGTTGGCGCCGAACAGCAGCAGGAAGAAGCCCAACACCAGGATCGCGATCGACAGCATCGCCCAGAAGTACACGAGGTACACGAGGGCTCGCGCGACCTTCTCGATGCCGAGCTTCGTCCCGGCGCTCACGGCACTCCGACCTTCCTTTCACGGGGGTGGGGTCGCATCGCCGAGCCTCGTAGGTGCGCCGGCTCACCGCAATGGGGCCGTCCTGCGGGTCCGGTGTCGTGCTGGCACCCCCGGGCTCCCGCGTCTCACGGCGCGATCTGCTCGCCATCGCCTCCGTTGACGGCCGTAGTGCGGCTCATGGCGAGTGTGCGTCGTCTCGGCCCCGCGCTTTGCGCCACGACAGCGGGGTCCGATCGGCGAAGATGTCGCGATTCGACCAGCGAGGAGGCGCCATGACGTCGAAGGCTGACTTCACCGACGAGGAGTGGACACGGCTCAAGCGGGCGCCGTTCGTCGCGGGCATGGCCATTTCTCTCGCCGATCCAGGCGGCCCGGTGGAGGCGTTCAAGGAGACGTCGGCGACGTTGAAGACCGTGCTCGCAGGCGCCGAGCGCGGGGACCACGGCGAGCTGGTCCGCGAGATCGCGCGCGAGGCCACGGACGACACGCGGCAGCACAAGAACCCGCTCGGAGGCTTCAAGCCGGCGAAGGGCGCCACGGCAGGGGTGGAGATCCTCGACGAACTGGGCGACGTCAACCGCATCGTCTCGGAGAAGGCCTCGCCCGAGGACGCGGCGGCCGTCCGCGCATGGTTGCTCGACGCCGCCCAAGCGGCAGCGAACGCCGCGAAGGAGGGCGGCTTCATGGGCTTCCACGCCGAGCGCGTGAGCGAGGGCGAGCAGCGGATGCTCGACAGCCTGCGCGAGACGCTGGCGGCGCCGCCCGCGTAAGCGTCGGCGCTCCCCGTCGCCGCCCTGGTCGCGATCGCCGTCGTCCTCGCCGCGGCGGGACTGGCGTCGTTCCGCCGCCTCGAGCTCGCCCTGCCGGCCTGACGTGACCCCCGGACGGGCGCCGTCCGCCTGCCACAATCGCCGCCCGTGGCGAACCCGGACCGGCTCAGCGGCGTCGACGCGTCGTTCCTGCACCTCGAGGACGACGGCGTCCACATGCACGTGGGCTCCGTGCTCGTGTTCGAGGGCCCGGCGCCCGCCTACGACGAGCTCATCGCGCGCCTGCGGGCGCGGCTGCACCTCGTCCCCCGCTACCGGCAGAAGCTCGCCTACCCGCCGCTCGTCCAGAGCCGCCCGGTGTGGGTCGACGACCCGCACTTCCACCTCTCCTACCACGTCCGCCACACCGCGCTCCCGGCGCCCGGCGGCGAGGCCGAGCTCAAGCGCCTGGCCGGCCGCGTTCTCGCCCAGCGGCTGGACCGCGGCAAGCCGCTGTGGGAGCTCTGGCTCGTCGACCGCGTCGGCGAGGACCGCTTCGCGCTGGTGGGCAAGAGCCACCACGCACTGGTCGACGGGATCTCCGGCGCCGACCTGGTGAGCGTGCTCTTCGAGTCCTCCCCCCGGCCGCCGGAGCCGGAGTGGCCGCTGCCGGAGTGGACCCCGGGTCCCGAGCCGAGCGGGGCGGCCCTGCTCGCCGACGCGATGGCCGAGCGGGCGGGGCTCCCGGTCGCCGCCGCGCGCGCCGCTGGGGGCGCGCTGGTCCGCCCGGACCGCGCCGCCGGCCGCTTCCTGAGGGCCATCGCGGGGCTCGGCTCGATGGCCGCGGCCGGGCTCGACACCGCGCCGCCCAGCCCGCTCAACGTGCCGATCGGCCCGCACCGCCGCTACGACTGGGTGCAGGCCGACCTCGACGAGTTCCGGGCGATCAAGACCGCGCTCGGCGGCACCGTCAACGACGTCGTGCTCACCGTGGTCGCCGGGGCGCTGCGCGCGCACTGGCTCGCCCACGACCGGCCGGTCGGCGGCGTCGAGCTGCGCGCGATGGTCCCGGTGTCGGTGCGCGCCGACGCGGAGCGCGGGGCCCTCGGCAACCGCGTCTCGATGGTGTGGGCGCCGCTGCCGCTGCACGCGGCGGACCCGCTGGAGCGCTTCCGCATCGTCCACGGCGCCATGGCGGGCCTCAAGGAGTCGGGCCAGGCGGTCGGTGCCGAGGTGCTGACGCGGCTGACCGGCTTTGCCCCGCCGACCGTGCTCCAGCAGGCCGCCCGCCTGCAGACGCGCCAGCGCCTCTTCAACCTGACGGTCACGAACGTGCCCGGCCCGCAGGAGCCGCTCTACCTGCTCGGGCGCCGGATGCTGGCGTTCCATCCCCAGGTGCCGCTGGCGGGCAACACCGCGCTGGGGATCGCGGTCATGTCCTACGCGGGGACGATCGACTTCGGCCTGCTTTCCGACTACGACGCCCTGCCAGACCTCGGGGCGCTGGCGGCCGACCTCGATGCGGCGATCGCGAAGCTCGCGGTCGCCGCCGGCGTCCGGCGACGCGTCCCGCGGCCGGTCACCGCCGCCTGAGCCGGATGCGCAGCCTCGCGATCGTCGTCGCCGTGGGGGTGCTCGCCGTCGTCGTGGCGGTCGGGGCGCTGCTGGCGCTCGGCGCGCGCGACGAGGCGCCGGTGGCGCCGGCGAGTGGCCCCGGCGAGCTCCAGCCCGACAAGGGCGCCCGCCACCTCGAGGGCGGCGAGCGCGCCCCTGACAGCCCGCCGGCGTCCCCGCCCACGAGCGGTCCGCACCGGGCGGAGCTCATCACCCGCGACCGGCAGGAGCTCAGCGACGACGAGGTGCTGCACGCCCTCGAGCTCGGCGACGTCGTGATCTTCTACCCGGGCACGCGGCCGCCGGCGGCGCTCGTGGCCCTGCAGCGCGACCTCGCCGGCCGGTTCGACGCGGAGGTCGCCGCCGCGGGACAGTCGGTGGTCCTGGTGCGCCGGCCGGGCGTCGGCCCGGTGACGGCCGCCGCGTGGCGGCGGCTGCTGCGCGCCGACGGCCCGGACGATCCGCGCCTGCGCGCCTTCGCCGAGCACTGGCTCGGGCGCGGCGCCTAGACGGGCCGGATCGCGACGGTCACGCGCGCGAGCGCGCACAGGCGGCCCTCGTCGTCGGAGAGGTCGACCTCCCACACCCACGTCGTGCGACCGCGGTGGCGGCAGCGGGCCAGCGCGTGCACGTCTCCCGCGGTCACGGGTCGCAGGAAGCTCGTCTGGACGGAGAGCCCGCGGGCGACCCCGTCCACCGCCGGGGCGGTGGCGCGCACAGCGGTCGACTCCGCGATCGCGGCCAGCAGGCCGCCGTGGACGAGGCCCACCGGCTGGCGGTGGTGCTCGCGCACGCGGACACGCGCCCGCGCCTCGCCGTCCGCGGCGCTCAGGAGCTCGAGGCCGTAGTGGGCGTCGAAGCCGGGCACGGCGGCGGACTCTACGACGCGCCGCGTGGACCGCGAGGCGCTCCCGCGGCTGCCTCCTGCGGGTGCCAGGTTCGCGCGGCCGGCCGCGTTCTCGGATAGCGTCGCCCTGGCCTCACGCCACCGAAGCGATAGGAGTACCCGATGGTCACGCCCCAGGCGAAGCGCTGGACATCACGCAGTGTGGGTCCGCGCCGCGGGGTGGTCTGCGGTGTCGTCCTCGTCGCGGCGCTCCTTGCGCTCGCCGCTCCCGCGCAGGCGGCGCCGCAGTTCACGCCGCTGATCGCGACCGTCCTCGCGCAGCCGGCGCCGGTGAAGGGGACCGACGGGCGGATCCACGTCGTCTACGAGATCCTGCTGCAGAACGACGCGGGCGTCCACGTCGACGTCCTGTCGCTGGCCGTGCGTACGGGACGGGGCCGTCCGCTGCTGCGCGTCGCCGGGGACCAGGTCCCCACGGTGATGACCACCTTCGCCTGGCAGCCCACGGCCTCGCTCGAGGCCAGCGAGGGCGGGAAGCTCTGGCTGGACCTGGTGCTGCGGCGCGCCCGCCAGGTCCCGGGCGCGCTCGTGCACCGCATGAGCGTCCGCGCGACCCTCGGGGGCGAGACGCGCGACTTCACCTTCGACGCGGCGCGCACGCGGGTGACCCGGCGACAGGCGGTGTCGCTCGCGCCGCCGCTGCGCGGCGGCCAGTACCTGAACTTCAACGGGTGCTGTGGCCTCAGCCCGCACCGGACGGCGATCGCCGCGGTCGACGGGACGCCCTGGCTCTCCGAGCGGTTCGCGAGCGACTTCATCCAGATCGACGCCCAGGGCCGCGGGGGCGCCGGGGACCTCTCCCGCAACGAGAGCTTCTTCACGTTCGGCGATCCGGTCTACGCCGTCGCCGGCGGGCGCGTCGTGAGCACGGGCAACGACCAGCCGGAGAACACCCCGCTGATGGAGCCGCCCGCGTCCAGCTTCAACCCGGTGACGACCCTCGGCAACCACGTCGTGCTCCGGCTCCGCGGCGGCCGGTACGCGACCTACGCCCACCTCCAGACGGGGAGCGTGCGGGTGCGGCGCGGTCAGCGGGTGCGCACCGGCGACGTGCTCGGCCGGGTCGGCAACTCAGGACAGACCGGCGGCGCACATCTGCACTTCCAGCTCAGCGACGGACCCGACCCGGTTGCCTCGGACGGCGTCCCGTACACGTTCGCCCGCTTCGGGCTGGTCGGCTCGGTGACCAACGTCGAGCAGTTCCTCACGGGCCAGGCGCCCGCCGACATCCAGCGGCTCGACCCCGTCGCGCAACGGCGGGGGGAACTCCCGCTCCAATCGACCGTGGTGCGCTTCGGGGGCTGAGCCGCGTGGAGCGCCACACTCTCACGGTGGCCGAAGTCGTGCGCCGGGCCGTCGAAGTCTGCGACCCGGACGGTCGCGAGGAGCGGCTCGGGCGCCTCGAGGCCCAGTTCGAGGACGACGACGAGCCGGTGACGGCCGTCGAGAACCTGGAGGAGCGCCTGGCGATCGCGCTCGAGGGCGCCGACTACGAGGGCGAGGATCCGGCGGTCTCGGTGGCGAGCGCCGTCGCCCTCTACCTGGCCGCCCACGGCGGGGACGCGCGGTACGACCGCGACCCGGAGGAGCTGATCCGGCTCGCCGTGAGGGCCCAGTGGCACGGCAGCGAGCCGGTCGGCGTGAACGACTGGCTCGCCGGGCGGTGAGCGCGCGCCGCGAGCGGCGCGCAGATCACGCGAAGGCGCCGACGCCCGTGATGTCGCGGCCGACGATCAGCGCCTGCATGGTCTCGGTGCCCTCGTAGGTGTGGATCACCTCGATGTCGCCCATGTGGCGGATCACGTGGTTCTCGAGCAGCACGCCGTTGCCGCCGAGCAGGTCCCGGGCCTCCGCGATCACGTGGCGGGCCTTGCGCGTGTTGTGCAGCTTGGCGAGCCCCGCGATGGTGTCCGTGAGCCGGCCGGTGGTCTCCAGGCGCGCGAGCTGCATGCAGTAGAGCTGCATCGCGGTGACGTCCGCGAGCATCTTCACGAGCCGGTCCTGGACGATCTGGAACGAGCACAGGGGCCGCCCGAACTGCTTGCGCTGCTTGCTGTAGGTCAGCGCCGCGTCGTACGCCGCGACCGCATGCCCGAGCGCGCCCCACGCGCAGGTGATGCGCGTCGTGACGAGCACGCGGCCGGCGTCCTTGAAGCGCTCGGCGCCCGGCAGACGCGAGCTCTCGGGGACCGCGACGCCGTCGAGGCGGATGTCGGCCTGCCAGATCGCGCGCGAGGCGCCCTTGCCCGTCATCGTCGTCGCCTCGAACCCGGGCATGTCCTTCTCGACCAGGAACCCCTTGACCTGGCCGTCCTCGTCCGAGCGTGCCCACACCACCACCACGTCGGCGATCGACGCGTTGCCGATCCAGCGCTTGGCGCCGTCGAGCACCCAGCCGTCGCCCGCGCGCCGCGCGGTCGTCTCCAGCGCCACGGAGTCCGAGCCGTGGTCGGGCTCGGTCAGCGCGAAGGCCCCGACCGCGTCGAGCCGCGCGAGCGCCGGCAGCCAGCGCTCCTTCTGCGCCTCGGAGCCGTGCATGTCGATCGACTTCATCGCCAGCCCCGACTGCACGCCGAGAAACGTGCCGACGCTCCCGTCGCCGCGGTGGAGCTCCATGTTGACCAGCCCCCGCGCCAGCGGCGTCATGCCCGGGCAGCCGTACCCGCGGATGTCCTCGCCCAGCAGCCCCAGCTCCGGGAGGCGGCGCAGGAGCGGCCACGGGAGCTCCTCCGCCTCCCAGTAGTCGTTGATGACCGGCAGCACCTCCCGGTCGACGAAGCGGCGCGTGGCGATGAAGTGCTCCCACTCCTCGTCGGAGAACTCCTCGCGGACCTGGAAGTAGTCGGTCGCGAGCGCCTCGCCGAGGTGCGCGTAGGGAAGGGGCTGGGTGGTCATCGCGCAAGCATGACCGGAACGGCCCGCCGCCGCCCCGCCCGGCGCCCGGGCGGAGCGGCGGCGGCGGACGGCGGCGGCTACCGCGACGGCCGCAGGGGCTGCGGCGGCGTGAACTCGGTGAACGCCGGCGGCATCGGCGCGTCGGTGAACGTCCCCAGGTCGAGGACGAGCGAGAACGGATCGCCGAACGCGGCCGACTCCTGGTTCGTCCGCTCGGGGCTCGTGTCGGGCCAGCGGCCGGTCTCGATGCGCTCGAACAGCGTGCGCAGCTCCGTGAGCTCGTCGGCCGCGCTGAACGAGCAGTGGTTCCCGCGCCCGACGTAGAGCTGACGGAGCTTGCCCGGATCGCCGGCGCGCCGGACCTGCGCGGCGTACCAGCGCTCGTGGTCGGGCACCGCGCCGCCGTCGCCGGTGCTGTGCATGGTGATGACGGGCACCGGCGTGCGGCCCTGCGGGACGCCGTAGCGGTACATGTAGTCGACCGCCCCCGGGTCGGCGGAGATGCGCGGCGCGTCCGCCAGCCGGTCGAGGTCGTCGCGCAGGCTCAGCCCGGCCTCGCTGTAGGCGCGGCGGACGATGTCCTTGCGGGCCGACCGCGCGAGCTGGCGCCGGTAGTCGACGCCGGCGTTGGAGGACGGGTTGCCGCCCGCCTTGCGCTCGAGGTCCACCCGCGCGCCCGGGCCGAGGCCGAGGACGTAGGCGTTCTGCAGCCACGAGGCCTGCTGGCGGATCGACTCGGTGAGGTCGGTGGGCTGCGGCCCGTGGGCGTCGTACCAGCCGACGACGTTGTTGAACGCGCCGGCGAGGGACAGCCGCGCTCGTCCCTGCGGCGTCGCGAGCGCCTGCTGGATCGCCTGCACGAGCGCCTCGGTGCTCGCGGCGGCGTCGCGCGGGCGCACGAGGTCGATGTCCTGCCCGGGGGCGAGCAGCGTCTTGATCGCGAAGTTCATGTCGAGCACGGCGTTGAACATCCCCTGCGGGTCGTAGCCGCCGCACATCGTCGCGACGCCGTCGAAGCGGCCGGGGTTGCGCTCGGCCAGCAGGACCGCGATCGTGGCCCCCAGCGACTGGCCGGTGGCGACCGTGCGGCGTGGCCGCCCGACCGCGCCGGAGAAGTGGTCCAGCAGCGCGGTCTGGTCCTGCAGCGCGCTCTCGATCTGATAGCCCGTGCCGCCCTCCTTGAACTGCGACGCCGCCAGTGCGTAGCCGTGCTCGAGCAGCCACGCCTCGGTCTCCGAGCGGTCCGGCGGGCGGTTGGTGACCGGGAGGCCGAACGACGGGAAGCCCGGCGGGTAGTAGCCGTGGCTGTAGAGCACGAGCGTGCCGTTCCAGCGCTCCGGGACCTCGATCCGGTACGCCGCGCCGTCGATCGAGCCGGTGAGCGAGCGCCGGCCGTCGGTGTCCGCCGCGGCCGACGCGACCGCCGTCGCCGCGCAGCCGACGCCGAGCAGGCCGGCGAGGAGCCCGGCCAGCACGACACGACGCAGTCCTCGTTGCATGATGTCCTCTCCAGTGTTCGGTGACGGTCACCTCGTGAGACCGCCACCGGGCCGGGATCTCATCGCTCGGACCGGGCCGCTACTCCGGCTCCGCTGACCGCGACAAGGTTCCCGCCGATCGTCGATGCTGCGATGAGCCCGCGGCCCCCGCCCGGTCTAACCGGGGGCAACCGAGCGAAGGAGGACCAGTGAGTGACGACAACTCCGCGGCGCTGGACGGAAGCCTCGGCGAGCTGCGGCGGTCGGTGGCCGGGGCGGTCATCGCCCCCGCCGACGCCGGATACGACTCGGTGCGGCGCTCGTACAACGCCCTGATCGACCGCCGGCCGGCGGTCATCGTGCGCGTCCTCGGCGCCGGCGACGTCGGGACCGCGTTCGACTTCGCGCGCACCCACGGGCTCGAGGTGGCGGTGCGCGGCGGCGGGCACAACCCCGCCGGGCACTGCGTCTGCGACGACGGGCTCGTGATCGACCTCTCGCTCATGCGCAAGGTCGACGTGGACGGCTCCGCCGGGATCGCGCGCTCGCAGGGCGGCGCGACGTGGCTCGACTTCGACACCTCGACGCAGACGCACGGGCTCGTCACGCCGGGCGGCGTCGTGGGGACCACCGGCGTGGCCGGACTGACGTTCGGCGGCGGGATCGGGCACCTGACGGCGCAGCACGGGCTGACCTGCGACCACCTCGTCGGCGCGGAGGTCGTCCGCCCCGACGGCACCGTGGTCCGGGCGAGCGCCGGCGACGACGCCGAGCTGCTGTGGGGGCTGCGCGGCGGTGGGGGCAACTTCGGCGTGGCGACGCAGCTGGAGTTCCGCCTGCACCCGCTCAGGCACGTCGTCGGCGGGCGGATCGTGTACCGCGGCGCCGAGGGGGTCGGCGAGGCGCTGCGGCGCTTCCGGGACCTCGCCGCGCGCTCGCCCCGCGACCTCAGCTGCGCGGCGGTGCTCGCGGCGGACGACGACGTCGAGCCGCTGCTCATCGTCGCGCCCTGCTACACGGGGCCGGCCGGCGACCCGGACGACCTGCGCACCCTGCGCGCGGGCCCAGGCCTGCTGGGCGACGGGCTGCGCCGGCACGCGTTCATCGGCCAGCAGCACGTGTTCAACCCCACCTACGGCCAGGACCGCAACTACTGGAAGGGCCACTTCGTCCGCGAGCTGCCGGACGAGCTGATCGACGAGCTGGTGGGGCGCATGGTCGCGCTCGGGCGGCCGCCGGGGCAGATCCTCATCGAGTCGCTGCACGGCGCGCCCAAGGACGCCGACGGCGACGCCGGCGCCGTCGCCTTCCGGGGCGCCGCCTTCAACATCAGCGCGATGGCCGAGTGGCAGGACCCCGCCCACGACGCCGAGGAGATGGCGTGGGCGCGGGAGACGGCGGCGGCCGTGGAGCCGTGGTCGGTCCGCGGCGGCGGCTACGTGAACTACATGCAGGCCGACGAGCCGATCGAGCGCGTGCGGGCCGCGTTCGGCGCCGAGACGTTCGACCGCCTGCGGGCGCTCAAGCGGCGCCACGACCCGAACAACGTCCTGCGCCGCAACCAGAACGTCCCGCCCGGATAGACGGTCCTCAGCCCGCGGGCACGCCGAGCCGGTCCAGCGCCGCGGCCGGCTCGGCGCCCTCGTGCACGAGCGCGGCGAGCGCCCCCGCCATGCCGGCCGGGTCGGGGTGCTGGATGATGTTGCGCCCGTAGACGATCCCCTTCGCGCCCTGGCCGAGCAGCGCGTGCGTGCGCTCGAGGACCTCGCGGTCGCCCACGCGCCCGCCGCCGCGGACCAGCACCGGGACGCGCGCCACCGTGATCACGCGGTGGTAGCCCGCGAGGTCGGCCGGCGGGTCGGCCTTGATGACGTCGGCGCCGAGCTCGACCGCCTGGCGCACGATGCCGCAGATCCGGTCGAGGTCGCCGTCGATGTCGTAGCCGCCGCTGCCCGGCTTGAGCACGAGCGGCTCGATCATCAGCGGCATGCCCGCGCGGTCGCACTCGGCCCGCAGCCGCAGGACGTTCTCGACGCACGCGGCGCGCAGGCGCGGCTGCCCGGGCGCCTCGAGCAGGTTGACGATCACCGCCGCGGCGTCGAGGCGCACGGCCTGGCCGACCGGATCGCCGAGCAGCGTGCAGTACGCCTCCGCCGGCGGCTCCGGCGCGTAGACGTTGGGCACGTCGCAGCGCAGGATGAGCGCCGGCTTGTCGCGCCCCGGCCGGCGCTGCAGGAGGTCCGCCTGGCCGGGCGAGAGCAGGATCGCGTCCGGTCGAGCCCCCACCAGCACGTCCACCGCCGCCTCCATGTCCTCGATGCCCTCCAGCATGTGCGTCTCGCCCGGGAAGCCATGGTCGACGGCGATCGCGAAGCAGCGTCCCGACGAGCGGAACAGCCGGTTCATGCGGTAGGGCAGCACGGGACCTCCTTGACGCGGGTGGGCGAAGGGGGTGAGACTACGCGGCTTGACAACGTTGTCAAGACAGGTGCCAGCATGCTGATCGCCGGCCCGAACCTCACCATCGACCGCACCTCGACCCTTCCGGAGCTGCGCCCCGGCGAGGTCCTGCGCGTCGACGGCGTGCAGGTGACCGCCGGTGGCAAGGGCCTCAACGTCGCCCGCGCGGCGCGGGCGCTCGGGCATCCCGCGGTGCTGGTCGGCTTCGTGCCCGGCCGCGTCGGCGAGGCGCTGGCGGCGATGATCGCCGACGAGGACGTCGAGCTCGTGGGCGTGCCGATCGCCGGCGACCTGCGCTCGACCGCCGTGCTGATGGAGCCCGGCGGGCGCGTGACGGTCGTCAACGAGCCCGGGCCCTCCCTCGCGGAGGGCGACTGGGAGGCCTTCGAGCGCGCGCTCGACGGCGCGCGGGCGGAGCACGGCGTGCTCGCCTGCTCGGGCAGCGTGCCGCCCCAGAGCCCGCCGGACGCCTACGCGCGGCTGACGCGGCTGGCCCGTGCCCACGGCCTGCGCTGCGTGGTCGACGTCGCCGGGCCCGCGCTCGAGGCGGCGCTCGAGGCCGAGCCGGACCTCGTCGCGCCGAACCTCGGCGAGGCCGAGGGCGTCCTCGAGGGCCGCGCCGGCGAGGCGGTCGAGGCGAGCGCGGACGCCCGGCCGCGCGCCGAGGCCGCCGCCCGCGGCCTGGTGGCGCGGGGCGCACGGGCCGCGCTCGTCACCGCCGCCGGCGCCGGCGCGGCGCTGGCCGAGCGCGGCGAGCCGCCGCGGACGCCGCGCCCCGCGACCCCCGGCGCCGGCGGGGCGCGCCGCGACGCGCGTCATCTGGCTCCCCGCCCCCACCGTCACCGTCCGCAACCCGATCGGGGCGGGCGACGCGCTGGTGGGCGCGCTGGCGGCGGCGCTCGAGCGCGGCGAGCCGCTCGCCGCCGCGGCGCGCGCCGGCGTGGCCGCGGGCGCCGCGAGCGTCGAGGTCCCGCTGGCGGGCGACCTCGACCCGGCACGCTGGCGGGCGCTGCTCGACCGCCTTGACACGCCCGGGGACAGTCCCTAGCCTGCCCGCACCTGACAACGTTGTCAGGGGTGAGGGAGTCTCGATGCAAACCCGCCGCACTGCCACGGCCCGGCCCACCATGCGCGACGTCGCCTCGGTCGCCGGCGTGAGCCTCAAGACCGTCTCGCGGGTCATCAACGGCGAGGCGGGCGTGGCCACCGGCACCGCGTCGCGGGTGAGCGACGCGATCGTCGAGCTGGGCTTCCAGCGCAACGACCTCGCCCGCTCGCTGCGCCAGGGCCGGACGTCGTCGACGCTCGGGCTGCTGATCGAGGACGTCGCCAACCCCTTCTACTCCGCGATCGCGCAGGCGGTGGAGGGCGTCGCGCGCGCCCGCGGGTTCATGCTCATCACCGGCTCCTGCGAGGAGGACCCCGAGCGCGAGCACGACCTCGTGACCGCGCTCGCGCGCCGGCGCGTCGACGCGCTGCTGATCGTCCCCGCCTCCCATGACCACGCCTACCTCGGCCGCGAGCTCGGCCCCGCCACGCCCGCGGTCTTCCTCGACCGCCCGCCGCAGGGCTTCGAGGCCGACACGGTCCTGCTCGACAACCGCGGCGGCGCGCACCTCGCGGTCGAGCACCTGCTCGCCCAGGGCCACCGGCGGATCGCGTTCGTCTCCGATCCCGAGGGGCTGTACACCGCGACCGAGCGCCACGCCGGCTACCGGCGTGCGATGGAGCGGGCCGGCGTGCCGATCGATCCAGCCCTGGTACGCCTCGGCAGCCACGACGCCGAGCAGGCCGAGGCGGTGGTGGCCGAGCTGCTCGCGCTTCCGGAGGATCGCCGCCCGACCGCGCTGTTCACCGGCAACAACCGCCACACGGTGGGCGCCGTGCGAGCGCTGCGCGCGGCCGGCGGCGAGGCGATCGCCCTCGTCGGCTTCGACGACTTCGAGCTCGCCGACCTGCTCGCCGTGCCGATCACGGTGATCCGCCACGACCCGGCGCGCATGGGCGGCCAGGCCGCGGCGCTCGCGTTCGGCCGCCTGGACGGCGACGACCGCCCGCCCCAGGAGATCGTGGTCCCCACCGAGCTCATCCGGCGCGGCTCCGGGGAGATCGCGCCGTGAACCCGCTCGCGCTGCCGCCCAACCTCCTGCACCGCTTCTACCGCGGCGGTGCGGGGATCGCGGAGCTGCGCGGGATCGAGCTGGCCGACGACCACATGCCCGAGGACTGGGTCGGCGCGGTCAACGCCCCCTTCGGCAGCGAGGGCGAGGGCCTCAGCCGCTTCGACGACGGCACGCTCGTGCGCGACGTCATGGCCGCGGACCCGGAGGCCTTCCTCGGTCCGGAGCACGTCGCGCGCTACGGCCCCGACGTCGGCCTGCTGGTGAAGATCCTCGACGCCGGCCAGCGGCTCCCGGTCCACTTCCACCCCGGCCGCGCGTTCGCGCGACGCGCGTTCGGCGACCCCCACGGCAAGACCGAGGCGTGGATCATCGTCTCCGCCGCCCCCGGCGCCGCGGTGCACCTCGGGTTCGCCGCGCCCGTGACAACCGACACGGTGCGCGGCTGGATCCGCGACCAGGACGCCCCCGCGATGCTCGCCGCCATGCGCGAGGTGCCGGTCGCGGCCGGCGACGCGATCCTCGTCCCGGCCGGGACCCCGCACGCGATCGGGGAGGGGATCCTGCTGGTCGAGCTGCAGGAGCCGACCGACTACTCGGTGCTGATGGAGTGGCGCGACGTCGGCGTCGCCGAGCCCGAGGGCCACCTCGGCATCGGCTGGGACCGGGCGCTCGAGGACCTCGACCTCGGCGCCCTCGACGACGCCCGCCTCGCGGCGTTGAGCGGGCGGGCGGGGGTCGGTCGCCGCCTGCTGCCCGCCGAGGCCGACCCCTACTTCCGCGCCGAGCGCGTGCGCGGCGGCGACGAGCTCGACGCGGGCTTCTCGATCCTCGTCGCGCTCGCCGGCGAGGGCACGCTCGACGGCCGGCCGCTGCGCCGGGGCGAGACCGTGCTCGTCCCCCACGCCGCCGGCCGGTGCGCGCTCGGCGGCGACGTCGAGGCGATCCGCTGCCGCCCCGCCGACCCGGCCGCGCCCGAGGGAGCCTGGTGAGCGGGATCCTGCTCCTCGGGCTCGACGCGGGCACCACCGCCTGCAAGGCCGCGGTTATCGACGAGACCGGGCGCGAGGTCTCGCACGGCCGCTCGCCCACGCCGTGGCGCGCCGTCCCCACCGGGGCCGAGATCGACCCCGCGGGCTTCGTCGCCTGCGCCATCGAGGCCGCCGGGGAGGCGCTCGCCGCCGCCCCGGCGGGCCGCGTGGCGGCCGTCGGCGTGGCGGGCATGGCCGAGACCGGCGTGCTGCTCGACGACCGCGGCGAGCCCGTCGTCCCCTCGATCGCCTGGCACGACGCGCGCGGGGCCGATCAGGCGCGCCGGCTCGCGGCCGACCTCGGCGAGGAGCGCTTCACCAGCCGCGCCGGCGTCCCCGCCGGCCCGCTGTGCACGCTGGTCAAGTACCGCTGGATGCGCGAGCACGGCGACGACGCGGCCCGCGGCGTGCGCTGGCTCAACGTGCCGGAGTGGATCGTGCGCGGGCTCGGCGGCGACGAGGTCTCCGAGCTGTCGCTCGCGTGCCGCACGGGGATGCTCGACGTGCATGCGCGCGCCTGGTGGGACGAGGCGCTCGCCTGGGCCGGCGCGCCCCCCGGGCTCATGCCCGAGCCCGCCGAGGCGGGCACGCCCGCCGGCACCGTCTCCCCGCGAGGCGCTCCCGGCCGCGGCGGGCGCCGTCCTGGCCGTCGGCGGTCACGACCACCTCAGCGCCGCGGTCGGCGCCGGCGCCGCGGGCGAGGGCGACGTGCTGGACTCCTGCGGCACGGCCGAGGCGTGGGTGCGCGCCGTGGCGCCGCTGCCGCCGGAGCGCGTCGCCGGCTCGGTGGCGCGCGGGATCACGGTGGGCTGGCACGCGGTGCCCGGCCGCCAGGCGCTGCTCGGCTCGATCCGGACCGGGGCGATCCTGCAGCGCGTGCTCGACCTGCTCGGCGTCCCCGCGGAGAGCCGGGCGGCGCTCGAGCGCGCCGCGCTCGACGCCGAGCCCGGCGGCCTCGAGCTGCGGGGCATCCGCGCCGAGACGCTCGAGCTGCACGGCATCGGCCGGGAGGTCTCCCCGGCCCGCGTGTGGCGGGCCGCGCTCGAGTCCACCGGCGCCGCCGGCGCCGGCGTCCTCGGCGACATGGCCGACGTCGCGGGCCCCCACGCGCGGCTGGTGGTGACCGGCGGCTGGGCGGAGGGCGAGGCCGCGCGGGCCGTGAAGGCCGCCCACCTCGGGCCGTTCGAGCACGCGCCCGAGGGCTTCACCGGGGCGCGCGGCGCCGCGCTGACGGCGGGGCGGGCGGCCGGGTTGTGGTCGATCGACGAGGCGCCCCGCCGGGGCGCCGCGGAGGAGGTGGGCGCCTGATGGCCGAGCCCGTCCTCGAGGCGCGCGGGATCGTCAAGAGCTTCGGCCGCGTGCGGGCGCTGCGGGGCGCCTCGTTCACCGTCCACCCGGGCGAGGTGGTCGCGCTCGTGGGCGACAACGGCGCCGGCAAGAGCACGCTCGTCAAGACGCTCTCGGGCGTCCACCAGCCCGACGCCGGGGAGATCCTCTTCGAGGGCACCGAGGTGAAGATCCCCACGCCGGTGGCCGCACGCGCCCTGGGGATCGAGACCGTCTACCAGGACCTCGCGCTGGCGCCCGACCTCGAGCCCTCGGCGAACCTGTTCCTCGGCCGCGAGGAGCTGCGCGGCGGCCTGCTCGGCCGCCTCGGCTTCCTCGACAAGGGCGCGATGCGCCGCCACACCGGGGAGGCGTTCGGGCGTCTCGGCGTCGGCGTGCAGAACACGAGCGCGGCGGTCGCGACCCTGTCCGGCGGCCAGCGCCAGGGCGTGGCGGTGTCGCGCGCGGTGATGTGGGCGAGCAAGGTCGTCTTCATGGACGAGCCCACCGCCGCCCTCGGCGTGGTGCAGACGCGCAAGGTGCTCGACCTCATCCGGCGCGTGCGCGAGCAGGGCCTCTCGGTCGTGCTGATCAGCCACAACATGCCCGAGGTCTTCGAGGTCTCCGACCGCATCGAGGTCCTGCGGCTGGGCGAGCGGGTCGCGCAGTTCCGCGCCGCCGAGGCCTCGATGGAGGACGTCGTGGGGGCGATGACCGGCGCCCTGACCCAGAACGGAGGACCGCGGTGAGCGAGCGCGTCGCGCCGCCCCCGCCGGACGCCGAGGTCGAGCCCGACGGCGGCCCCGGCGACGAGCACGTCACGCTCTGGCAACGGCTGGTGCTCAGCTCGACGCTGCGCATCCTGCTGATCCTCGGCGGGATGATCGTCGTGTTCTCCGTCCTGCAGTTCCAGCAGTTCGCGACCGTCGCGAACCTGCGCAACGTCGCGACCGACGCGTCGATCCTGCTGGTGATCGCGGTCGGGATGACGTTCGTGATCATCACCGCCGGGATCGACCTGTCGGTCGGCGCGGTGCTCGTGTTCTCGGGCGTGATCTCCGCCAACGTCATGGAGCGGATGGGCGGCGACAACTGGGGCGTGATCCTCGTCGGCCTCGTCGCGGCGCTCGTCTCCGGACTCGCCTGGGGCATGCTCAACGGCGTCCTCATCACGAAGGCGCGCGTCCCGGCGCTGATCGTCACGCTCGGCACGCTGGGCATGGCGCAGGGCGCCGCGCTGCTGATCACCAACGGCGTCGACGAGCGCGAGGTGCCGTTCAAGCTGATCGACACGATCGGCACGGGCGAGGTGTTCGGGCAGATCCCGTGGCTGGTGATCATCGCCGCGGCGGTCGCGATCGTCTTCGGCGTCGTGCTCGCGGCCACCCGCTTCGGCCGCTACACGTACGCGATCGGGTCCAACCCGGAGGCGGCGCGCCGCGCCGGCATCGCGGTCGACCGGCACCTCATCAAGGTCTACGGGCTCGCGGGCCTGCTGGCCGGCCTGGCCGGCTGGCTGTCGCTCGCGCGCTTCTCGACGACCACGATCGGCGGCCACGCCACCGACAACCTGCAGGCGATCGCGGCGGCCGTGCTCGGCGGCACCAGCCTCTTCGGGGGCATCGGGACGATCGGCGGGACCGTCGTGGGCGTGTTCATCCCGGTCGTGTTGCAGAACGGGTTTGTGATCACCGGCGTGCGGCCGTTCTGGCAGCAGGTCGCGGTGGGCGCGGTGCTGATCCTCGCGGTCTACCTCGACCAGCTCCGGCGGCGCGCGCAGTCTCGGAACTAACCACAGGAGGAGGAGAGGGAAGATGCGCAAGTGGGCAGCCGCGGTTCCGCTGGTGTGCCTCGCGCTGGTCGTGGGCTGCGGCGGCGACGACGAGAGCAGCTCGGACGAGAGCAGCGCGAGCGGAGGCGGCGGCAAGAACTACTCGATGACGCTCATCGCCGGCGTCAAGGGCGACGAGTTCTACATCACGATGAACTGCGGGGCCCAGGAGGCGGCGAAGGCCGCGGGCGCCAAGATCGACTTCCAGGGCCCGGACCAGTTCGACGCCGCCCAGCAGACGCCGATCGTCAACTCGGTCACCGCGAAGAAGCCCGACGCCGTGCTGGTCGCGCCGACCGACACCAAGGCGCTCTACGCGCCCATCAAGCAGCTCGCCGACGGCGGCTCGAAGGTGGTGCTGGTCGACACCACGCTCGAGAAGCCGGACATGGCCGTCTCGCAGATCGCCTCGGACAACCTCGAGGGCGGGCGTGAGGCCGGCCGCACGCTGCTCAAGCTCATCGGCGGCAAGGGCAAGGTGCTCGTGGTCAACGTCAAGCCCGGCATCTCGACCACCGACGCCCGCGGCAAGGGCTTCGAGGAGGCCGTCAAGGGCAAGCCCGGGGTCGAGTACCTCGGCCAGGAGTACTCCAACGACGACCCGGCCAAGGCCTCCTCGATCGTCACCGCCACGCTCGCCAAGCACCCCGACCTCAAGGGGATCTTCGGCGCGAACCTGTTCTCCGCCGAGGGCGCCGCGGCCGGCCTGCGGCAGGCCGGCAAGCTCGGCGACGTCAAGATCGTCGGCTTCGACGCCGGGCCCAAGCAGGTCAAGGACCTCGAGGACGGCCTCGTGCAGGCGCTGATCGCCCAGAAGCCCGCCGACATCGGGCGCCAGGGCGTCGAGCAGGCCGTGGCCGCGCTCGACGGCAAGCCGACCAAGAAGGAGATCGGCACCGGCTTCGAGGTCGTCACCAAGGACAACCTCGACCAGATGCGCGACGTGCTCTACAAGCCCGAGTGCTGAGCCGATGACGGTGGTCCCCGCTCGCGCCGCGGGCGGGGACGCCGCCGCCTATGAGCCGTCGTCGCCGAGCATCGGCGGCGGTACGCGCGACACCCAGGCGGTGACCTCCTCGTAGGCGCGGCCCAGCCGCAGGACGTCGAGGTCGCCGTTGTCGGACCCGATGAGCTGGATCCCCATCGGCAGGCCGCGGCCGTCGAAGCCGACCGGCATGCCGAGGACCGGATGGCCGGTGAGCGACCACGGCGCGACGGTCTCCATCCACCGGTGGTAGGTGTCCATCCGCCGGCCCGCGATCTCCGCCGGCCAGTGGACGTCGGCGTCGAACGGGAACACCTGCGCGCTCGGCGCGAGGATGAAGTCGTAGGTCTCCAGCAGCTCGACCACGGCCTCGTACCAGCGGTTGCGCGCGTCGTCGGCGCGCTTGACGTCGAGCGCCCGGAGCGGGATCCCGTGCTCGATCTCCCAGATGATCTCGGGCTTGAGCTGGGCCCGCGTCGCCGGGTCCTCGTAGAGGTCGTGGCGGGTCAGCTGCGCCCACCAGCGCCAGGTCAGGAACGTCTGCCACACCTCGTCCATCGCGAAGTCGGGCCGCGCCTCCTCGACGTGGCAGCCGAGGCGCTCGAAGGCGGCGAACGAGCGGACGCACAGGTCGAGCACCCCCGGCTCGGTGGCGAGGTAGCCGCCGTAGTCGCCCACCCAGGCGATGCGCGCGCCGCGGAAGTCGCCCTCCAGCCGCCTGGCGAACACGCCGGGGTCCTCCTCGATGCCGAGCGGCGCGCTCGCGTCGGGCCCGGCCATGACCGACAGCAGGAGCGCCAGATCGGAGACCGTCCGCGCCATCGGGCCGTCCACGGACAGCTGGGAGACGAAGCCGGGCTCGGGCACGCGTCCCCACGACGGCCGGAAGCCGAGCACGTTGTTGAACGCGGCCGGGTTGCGCAGCGAGCCCATGTAGTCGCTGCCGTCGGCCACCGGCAGCATGCGCAGCGCCAGCGCCGAGGCCGCGCCGCCGCTGCTCCCGCCCGCGGTCCGCGTCGTGTCGTAGGGCGTGGTGGTCGTCCCGTAGACCGGGTTGTAGGTCTGCGAGCCGAGGCCGAACTCCGGCGCGTTGGTCTTGCCGATGATGATCGCGCCCGCGGCCTTGATCCGCTCGACGAACAGGTCGTCCTCGTCGGCGATGCGGTCCTTGTAGATCGGCGAGCCCGACGTGAACGGGAGGCCCTTCGCCGCCGCCAGGTCCTTGACCGCGTGCGGGAACCCGTGCATCCAGCCGAGGTACTCGCCGCGGCGCAGCTGCCGGTCGCGCTCCCGCGCCTGCGCGACGAGGCCGCCGCGCTCCTGGAGGGCGACGATCGCGTTCACGCGCGGGTTGAAGCGCTCGATGTGGTCGAGGTAGGCCTCCATGACCTCGACGCAGGAGACGCTGCCGCGCCTGATCAGCCGCGACAGCGCCTCGGCGTCGAGAAGGACGAGGTCCGATGTCCGCTCCGGCCGGCGCACCGGCGCCGGGGCGGCCGCGGCCGCCCGCGGCGCGGCCCCGATCGCGATCCCGAGTCCCGCCGCCCCCGACGAGCCCAGGAACCGCCGCCTCGAGATGCCGGGCGGCTGCGTCCCGTGGTCACCCACGCTCTCCTGCATCATCCGATCCTCCCCGGTCGGCATGCTCCCCTGCCGGGGAGGTCTTACCACTCCCGCGAGGAGCGCGTCGAGCAGTTAGGCCGGCAGCGGCACGCCGGTCAGGTCGCCGGCGGACAGCGCGTAGACCTCGAACGTCGTCCGCTTTACGCGGTCGGAGCGGACGTCCGCCTGCCGGTAGGCGGGCATGAGCCGCTCGCCGACGAAGCGCTCGAGCGCGTCCTCCGAGTCCCAGACCGTGATCATCCGCCAGCCGGTGTCCGTCGCTCCCCCGACCACGAGCCGCGCCTCCTCGGGCGGGACCGGACCCGTCTCGCGCAGGTGGGCCTGGACCCGCTCGAAGCCCTCCTTGTTCAGGTCGGGGTTCTCGATGATCATCCCGATCGCCATCGGTGCTCCTTCCCTCGGCGTTTCCCGCGTGTGCGGGCTGACGGCAACGCTAGGTCCGCGGCCCTCCGCCGTCTTCAGTGCGATTGCGGACTCGCTACGGACCGCGCTGGCGGCGGACCGCCAGTTTCCGGCCCGCCGGGCGTTCACGACCCCGAATCGACCCTGGAACGTCCCAGGCCGCGCCCACGGAGGAGGAAGCCCTACATGAGCACCATGCGGATCGACGGCGCCGGCGCCACGGGGACCGCGCCGGTCGTGCAGCTGGACCGCATCGAGCTCGAGGTCCTCCGGGACCTCGTCGACCTCGAGGCGAAGGCGGTGGTGGCGGACATCCTCGACGCCAGGACGGCGGATGAGCTGGACGCGGCGATCCTCGAGGCGCGGCACCGGTCCCGCCTGCTCCACACCGTCGAGGACGGCGTCCTCACGCTCGATGCCCGCACCGTCGAGATCATCGAGGCAGAGCGCGCCGCGACGCTCGACACGCTCGAACACGACCACCGCCGGCTGGTCGGCCAACGCGCCGGCGACCCGGACTGCCGCTGCTACGGGATGACGATGGCCGAGAGCGAGCGCCAGACCCTCCGGCAGATCGACCGGTTGCTCGACGAGGTCGCCGTCTACGACCGGCTCCTCAGCCGAGCCCGGTGACATAGCGGCGGACGCGGAACCGCTACCGAGCGCGCTCGCGCGCCCAGGTGGCGAGCTGCGTCCGGTTGTCGAGCCTGAGCTTGGCGAGCGCGTGGCGCACGTGGCTCTCGACCGTGCGCACGGAGAGGTGCAGGCGGCCGGCGATCGCCTTGTTCGCGAGGCCCTCGGCCACCAGGCCCGCGACCTCGAGCTCGCGCGCGCTGAGACCCGCCGCCGACGACGCGAGCGGTCGCGCCGCACCGAAGGCGAGCGCCACCGCGTCCTCGAAGCCGAGACGCGCCCCCTCCGCCCAGATGCGCTCGGCGCCGGGGCCGAGCGCCGCCTCCGCGTCGGCGCGGACTCGCGCCAGGAGCGTCCGGTAGAACGGCGCGAACTCGCCGCCGACCCGGGCTCGGATGGCGGCCGCCGCGGCGGCGACGCGGAGCGCCGCCGCCGGGTCGCGGCGCGCGAGCACGCCCGCCTGGCCGATGAGCGCGACCGGCAGCAGCGTCGCGTCGTGCGACGGGCGCAGGCCGTCCACGGCGCTGCGGTAGTGCGAGGTCGCGCGCGCCGGGTCGCCCGCCGACGCGGCGATGACGCCGAGGAACGTGTGGCACTTGCCCTGGCCCCAGACGTCGTCCTCCGTGACGTAGATGGCGAGCGCCTCCTCGAGCAGCTCCTTCGCCGGGGCTGCCTCGCCCGCCATCACGTAGGCCATGCCGAGCGCGCCCACCGAGCGGCCCTCGCCGACGCCGATGCCGAGCGCGTGGTGGAGCGCCCGCGCCGGCTCGAGGTGCTCGCGCGCGGGCTCGAGCCGGCCGGCGAGCGTCTCGGTGAGCCCCTGGAAGAAGCGGGTCCACGCCTCGAGCACGGGATCGCCGAGCTCGGCGCTCAGCTCGCGCGCCTCCGCCAGCACCGTCCTCGCCTCGTCGGAGCAGCCGCTCGCGGTCGCGAGCTGCCCGGCCGAGATCAGCGCCGCCGCGCGGTCACGATCGCGCGCCGCACAGCGCTCGAGCATCAGCCTCGCCAGGCGCAGCCCGTCGGCCTGCCCGAACCGCCAGAAGAGGTCCCGCGTCCCGCCGAGCATCCGCGTGCCGGCGCACGGGTCCGAATCCGCCGCCCACTCGAGCGCCGCCCGCACGTTCTCGTAGTCGTCGTCGAGCTGGTTGACGAACCGCTGCGCGCCGGTCGTCAGCCACTCCTCGCGCGCCACGTCGGCGAGCGCCGCGAAGTGCCGCAGATGCCGATCCCGCGCCAGCTCCAGCTCGCCCGCCCCCACGAGGAGCTCGGCGGCATACTCGCGCACGGTCTCCAGCAGCCGGTACCGCGTGCGCCGGCGGGCGCTCTGGGCGACTGCGACGAGCGATTTGTCCACCAGGCCCGAGAGCAGGTCGAGCGAGAGCCCCGGCGCGACCGCCGTCGCCGCGTCGGCGTCGAACCCGCCCGCGAACGCCGCGAGGCTCCGGAAGGCCCGCTGCTCGGCGGGGTCGAGGAGCTGGTGGCTCCACTCGACCGTGGCCCGCACCGTCCGGTGATGCGGCGGCGAGCGCCGTCCGCCTCCGCCCGGCAACCCGAGGCGGCCCTCCACGCCGGCGAGCACCTCCGCCGGCGACATGAAGCCGACCCCCGCGGCCGCGAGCTCGATGGCCAGCGGCAGGCGGTCGAGGCGCGCGCACAGCTGCGTGATCGTCGCGTCCGTCTCCGCGCCCGGCATGAACTCGGGCCGCCGCTGCCTCGCCCGCTCGACGAACAGGCGGTAGGCGTCCTCGGGACCCAGCGGCTCCAGCCTCCAGATCGTCTCGCCGACGATGTCTAGCGGCTCGCGGCTGGTCGCCAGGATCCGGACGCCGGCGCACGCCGCGAGCAGCGCGGCGGCGAGCTCGGCGCAGGCGCCCACGACGTGCTCGCAGTTGTCGAGCACGAGCAGCACGTCGCGGCTGCCCAGGTAGCGCCGGAGCGCATCCGCCGGCGTCGTGCCGCTCGGTCCGCGGACCTCGAGGGTCCGTGCCGTCTCGGCGGCGACGTCGGGCGGGCCCGGACCCGAGGCGAGGTCGACGAGCCACACTCCGTCGGCCCGCCGCGGGACCTGGCGCCGGGCGAGCTCCAGCCCGAGGCTTGTCTTCCCCACCCCGCCGGGACCGATCAGCGTCACCAGGCGGGTCCGGCGCAGCGTCTCGCCGATCCGCTCGAGCTCGCGCGCCCGCCCGATCAATGCGGTCAACGGCGCCGGGAGGTTGTGCTGCGCGGCGCGTGGGCGCTCCGTGGTGCGCGACGTGGTCGTCGCCATCGGGACGGCCCCGACGGGGCTGGGGCTACTCGTGATCGTAGGTGACCAGCGCGTGCACGTCGCACGGCGCGAGCTTGTCGCGCCCGCGCAGGAACGAGAGCTCGACGAGGAACGCGCAGCCGACGAGCTCGGCCCCGCTCTCCTGCACGAGGTCGGCCAGGGCCTTCGCCGTGCCGCCGGTCGCCAGCAGGTCGTCGTGCAGCAGCACCCGCGCGCCGTCGGAGAGCGCGTCGGCGTGCATCTCCAGCGCGTCGACGCCGTACTCGAGGATGTACTCGGCCGACAGCGTGTCGAAGGGGAGCTTGCCGCGCTTGCGGGCGGGCACGAAGCCCGCCCCGATCTCCCGGGCGAGCGCCGCGCCGAGGATGAAGCCGCGCGCCTCGGCCGCCATCACGAGGTCGACGTCGCGCGGCCGCGCCCAGTCGGCCAGCGCGGTCACCGCCGAGTCCAGCGCGTCCGGCGCCAGCAGCAGCGGCGTGATGTCCTTGAACACGATCCCCGGCCTGGGGAAGTCCCGGATGTCGCGGATGTGGGACCGCAGCTCGGCGGAGAGGCGCGACTCGGCGGACTCGCCCATCAGACCATCTAGGTGGCGATCCGGCGCAGGTCGCGCACCAGCAGCAGGTGCTTGAGGTGCGAGGCGACCGCCGCCAGGTTCTCGAGGGCGTCCACGGCCTCCTTGCGGCGCTCCGGGTTCCGCGAGCGCAGCGCCGGGGCGAGGATCTGCTGCAGGAGGGCGGCCTCGCGCTCGGCCGAGGTGCGGAACACGCGCAGGTTGCGGCCGGCCACGCCGTAGCGCGCGAGCTCCGCGACGGCCCGCACGATCTCGCGCTCGGTCTCGTCGTAGTACTTCGTCCCCCCGGCGCGCACCTCGCCGCGCACGATCCCGTAGTCCTCGAGCTCGGCGACCAGCCGCCGCTCGGCGCCGGTCTCCTCCACCACGTCCTCGAGCGAGTACAGGGAGCCGCGGTCGCGGATCGAGAACGTGATGCGGCGCAGCGCGGCGCCCGGGCGGGCGTCGCCGGGAGCGGGCGGCGGCCCGGCGACCTCCGCCTCCGCGCGGCCGGACGCGAGCTCCTGGCGGATCACCCGCAGCGGCAGGAACTCGTCGCGCTGCAGGCGCAGGATCGTGCGCAGCCGCGAGACGTCGGAGGTCGAGTAGAGCCGGTAGCCGCCCGCGGTGCGCCTGGGCGCGAGCAGCTTCTGGTCCTCGAGGTAGCGGATCTTCGAGATCGAGATGTCGGGGAACTCCTGCTGGAGCGCCTTGCACACCGCCCCGATGGTGAGCGACTTGCCGGCCGGCGGCGGCGCACCGGGCCCGGCCGTCTCGTCGGTGGGCGGCGGGTGGTCGCCGCTCGGTGCTACGCCGTCCTCGCCCGTCGCCGGCGGCGATGCGGGTGAGCGGCCGGGATCCGCCTCGGGGTCGGTCGACATGGTGTCGGTCACCGCGCCAGGTAGGTGAGCTTGTACTTGCCGATCTGCAACTCGTCCCCGTCCTCGAGCCGGTGGGACTCGATCCGCTTGCGGTTGACGTAGGTGCCGTTCAGCGAGCCGGAGTCGTCGAGGTGCCAGCTGCCGCCGCGGTGCACGAGCACGGCGTGGTCGCGCGAGACCGTCACGTCGTCGAGGAACACGTCGGCCTCGGGCGAGCGGCCGACCGTCACGCGCTCGCCGTGGAGGGGGAACGACTGGCCGACCCGGCCGCCGCCCGCGCGGATGACGAGCGCGCCGCTCTCGGCGGCCACGTCGCCGACGTCGACCGGCTTGAGCTCGCCGGTTCGCTCATCGATGACGTAGGTGGCCGTCGTGACGTCCTCCTTGGTCTGCTCGGCGCCGAGGAACGCCCCGCACTTCGGGCAGTAGTTCGCTCCCTCGGTGACGACGAAGCCGCACTCGGGGCAGTGGCGCGCCACTGTGGCTCCGCGCGGACGGCCCGCGTCAGGTTTCTTCGCCGGCGGCCCGGCCGGCCAGGATGTCGGTCAGGCGCTGGACGTCGGCGCCGGAGATGACCTCCTCGCCGCCCTCGTGCTTCTTGCGCAGGCGGTTGACGAGCTCGGCGCGCAGGATGTCGATCTTGCCGTGCAGGATGCGCCGCCGGTAGGAGACCTCCTGCTCCTCATCGGTGAGCTGCTGGATCAGGTCCTTCAGCTCCTGGTCGGAGAGCGACCCGAGATCCGGGAAGGTATCCATGGTCAAAACGTGTCCTCTCCTCGCACGTGGTCATCTCGGCGAGCGGCGAGCATAGCAGCCGTCAAGCTGAGCTTGAGGGTCCCCCCTCGCCCTGCGGCCCGGGTCCGGGCGGGCCTCCTCTCTCGCGCGCACGGAGCTGCGCGCGGCCCGCCATCACGTACGCGGCGGTGGCCGCGATCGCGAACACGAGCCCGACGTAGAGCAGGGCCGTCGCGACGTCGGTGGCGCCCGCGATCGCGAGCAGCGGCGCGGCCATGACCGGCCACACCGCCCAGCGTCCCAGCCAGTTGATGCTGAGGTCGAGGCCATGGCGGAGGCCCCAGCGGGCGATCAGCAGCGTCAGCACCTCGCGCACGGCGAGGACCGCGAGCGCCCAGCGCGGCAGCAGCTCGAAGTGCCAGCACACGACGACGCCCGCGAGCACGAGCAGCCGGTCGATCACCGGGTCCATCAGCGCGCCCAGCCGCGAGTACTGGCCGGTCAGGCGTGCGCTGATGCCGTCGACGTAGTCGCTCACGGCGATCACCGCGAACACGACCGCGGCGGCCACGCTCGAGCCGTCCTCGGAGGTGAAGGAGAGGTAGAGGAAGACCGGGATCAGCGCCAGGCGGACGAACCCGATCATGTTCGGGATCGTCCACGGGTGCAGCGGCTGGCCGGCGAGCGTCTGCGGAGGCGGCGGGCCCGACCGGTCGAGGCCCGAGAGACGGCGGAACGTGAGACGGACGCGCTCGGCGGCCTCCTGGCCGGCGGCGCGCGGGCCCGTCGCGGGCTCGTCGCCTACGGGAGGCCTCGCCACAGATCGGCCACCGCCTGCGCGGCGCCCTCGAGGGGGACCGTCCGGGCCTCCCGTCCCCGGCGGACCTGGACCTCGACCTCGCCGCTCTCGCGTGTGCGCCGCCCGACCGTCACCCGCACGGGGCAGCCGAGCAGCTCGGCGTCGGCGAACTTCTCCCCCGGGCCGGCGTCGCGGTCGTCGTAGAGGACGTCGAGCCCGGTCTCGCGCAGCTCCTCGTAGAGGCTCTCGGCCAGCTCGCGCTCGTCGCTGCCGGGGCGCCCGAGCCCGACCAGGTGCACGTCGAAGGGCGCCACCGACCGCGGCCAGGAGATGCCCTGCTCGTCGGCGAACTGCTCCACGGCGGCGGCGGCCACGCGCGCCGGGCCGATGCCGTAGGACCCCATCCAGATGTGGCGCGCGGTCCCGGACTCGTCGAGGTAGGTGGCGTTCAGCTTCTCGGAGTAGCGCGTCCCGAGCTTGAAGATGTTGCCGACCTCGATCGCGGGCTCGATGCGGATGGGATGCCCGCCGACGGTGTCGCCGGGCTCCACCCGCCGCACGTCGGCGCGCTCGAACGGGAAGTCGCGGCCCGGCTCGACGCCGCGCAGGTGGGTGTCCTCGCGGTTGGCGCCCGCGACCCAGCCGCCGTCCGGGGTGACCGCGTCGTCGAGCAGCACCGGCGCGTCGGCGCCCACCGGCCCGACGTAGCCGGCCGGGCCGACCTTCTCGAACTCCTCGGGCCGCGCCGGCCGGAAGGCGGCGCCCAGCGCGTTCTGGAGCTTGACGTCGTTGACCTGGTGATCGCCCCGCACGACGACCAGTACGAGCCCGCGGTCCTCGACGATCACCGGGAACGCCTTGAGCATCTGCCCCACGGGCATGTGCAGCTGGCGCTCGAGCTCGGCCATCGTGGTGGCGCCGGGGGTGCGGACGTCCTCGGGGGCGTCGAGCGGCACGGCCGAGTCGACCCGTTGGGCCTCGGCGCTCGCGACCTCGACGTTGGCCGCGTAGCCCGGCGCGAGCGCGACGTCGTTCTCCCCCGCCGGGCACGGCGCCATGTACTCGTGCGCGCCGATGCCGCCCATCATCCCCACGTCGGACTCGACCCGGTACCACTCGAGCCCGACGCGGTCGAAGATCCGGTCGTAGGCCTCGATGTGCTTGCGATACCCGACCTCGAGCCCCTCCGCGTCGCGGTCGAAGGTGTACGCGTCCTTCATGATGAACTCGCGCGTGCGCAGCACCCCGGCGCGCGGGCGCGGCTCGTCGCGCTCCTTGGTCTGGAAGTGGTAGAGGATGAGCGGCAGGTCGCGGTAGGAGCGCACCACCTGAGCAACGTGCGTGGTGACCACTTCCTCGTGCGTGATCGCCAGCACCAGGTCGGCGCCGCGGCGGTCCTTGAGCTTGAAGACCTCGTCGATCCAGTAGCGGCCGCTGCGCTGCCACAGCTCGGCCGGGTTGAGCACCGGCATGAGCATCTCCAGGCCGCCGATGGCGTTCATCTCCTGGCGGACGATCTCCACGACCTTCTCGTGCGTGCGCCAGCCGGCGGGGAGCCAGCTCCAGAGCCCGGCCCCCAGCTGGCGGACGAGGCCGGCCCGGACCATCAGTCGATGCGAGACCGCCTCGGCGTCGGCCGGCGCCTGCTTCTCGGTCGGCAACAAGTACTGGCTCAGGCGAGTCATGCGGTGGCCAAGCGTAGTGTGCGAGGCTGACCCGGGTCCGCCCGCCGCGATACGAGCCCGCGACGGCGCGGTGATAGAACCAGGGATCCGGCTCCCAACCCCGACCGGGAGGAACGCATGGCCTTCGCTGTCCCGCCCCTGCCCTACGACTACGCCGCCCTCGAGCCTCATATCGACGAGGCGACGATGCGCGTGCACCACGACAAGCACCACCAGGCCTACGTGGACAAGGCGAACGCGGCGCTCGAGGGCACCTCGTTCGAGGGCAAGGCGATCGAGGAGATCCTGGCCGATCTCGACGCGTTGCCCGCCGACAAGCGGACCGCCGTGCGCAACAACGGCGGCGGCCACGCCAACCACAGCATGTTCTGGGAGAACATGGCGCCCAACGGCGGCGGCACGCCCGACGGCGCCCTCGCCCAGGCGATCGACTCGGCCTTCGGCTCCTTCTCGGACTTCCAGGCCAAGCTCAAGGAGACGGGCGTCAACCAGTTCGGCTCCGGCTGGTCGTGGCTGGTGCACGACGGCTCGGGGCTCGCCGTGGTCGGCACGCCCAACCAGGACACGCCGCTCTCCTCCGGGCAGACGCCGCTGCTGGGCGTCGACGTGTGGGAGCACGCGTACTACCTGAAGTACCAGAACAAGCGTCCCGACTACATCGACGCCTGGTGGAACGTGGTCAACTGGCCGAAGGTCGCCGAGCGCTTCGCGGCGGTCTGAGGACGGGATGCCGCCCGGCCGGGCGCCGGCCCGGGCGGGCGGGATCTCCTCGGGCGGGCGGGCGCCACTTCCCATGAGCGACGACCTCGCCGCCTTCTACGAGGCGGGCTACTCCCTGCCGGACCGGGCCGAGGCCGAGCGGCTCGGCCGCTGGCGGGCGCTGGGGGCGCGCTCGAAGGGCGCGCACGTCGCGGCGCTGTGCGAGCGCGCCGGCGTGCGGCCGCGCTCGCTGGTGGAGATCGGCTGCGGGGACGGCTCGCTGCTCGGCGAGCTGAGCGCCCGCGGCGTCGCGCCGGCGCTGGACGGGTTCGAGCTCTCGGCGCCCGCCGCGGAGATCGCCCGGTCGCGCGACATCCCCGGCGCCGGGCGGATCGAGGCCTACGACGGCGCGCGGGTGCCCGCCGCGGACGGCGCCTACGACCTCGCCGTGCTCTCGCACGTCCTCGAGCACGTGCGCGAGCCGCCGCGGCTGCTGGCCGAGGCCGCCCGCGTCGGGACGTGGGTGCTCGTCGAGGTGCCGCTCGAGGCCAACCGCTCGGCCGCCCGGCCCGGGAAGCGCGCCGAGGCGGCGCGCATCGGCCACATCCAGGCCTTCGGCCGCCACGACGTCCACGCGCTCGTCGCCGGCGCCGGCCTGCGGGTGGCGGCGGAGCTCACCGACCCGCTCCCCTTCGCCCACCACGCGTTCTTCGCCGACGGCCGCTCCGCGCGGGCGCGCGCCGCGGCCAAGGCCGGCGTCCGGTACGCGGCGTGGCGGGTCGCCCCGCGCCGGGCCGAGCGGCTGTTCACGGTCCACTACGCCTGCCTCGCCGGCCGCTGACGCCGCACTTCGGCCCCCATGACGGGCCGAACGTCGGGTTCGCCGGCGGGCCGGGTCCCTAGGCGCGCGTGAAGCGCCGGCCGGCGACCGGGGAGAGCGCCTCGTCGATCGCGTCCGCGTCGGCGCGCGCGCTCTCGGCCTCGAGCTTGGCGAGCCGCTCGGGGGTCAGCTCGCCGGCGTTCTCGTCCTCGATGCGCTGGAGCCACTCGGCGCCCTCGGCCTGCTCCGTGGCGTCGGCGACGATCGTGCGCGTCTTCGCGTACTTGTCGATCTCCTTGAACAGCTCGTCGACGAGCTGCTCCTGCGGGACCTTCTTGAGCGGCTTGCCGCGGGAGAAGATCAGGCCCTCGTTGCGGGCGCCGGTGATCCCGAAGTCGGCGTGGGAGGCCTCGCCGATGCCGTTGACGGCGCAGCCCAGCACCGCGACCTCGACCGGGTCGTCGTAGGCCTCGAGGCGCCGCTCGATGTCGGCCACCACGGTGTCCATGTCGAACTGCAGGCGCCCGCAGGTCGGGCAGGCGATCAGCACCGGGCCGCGCTCGCGCAGCTTCAGCGCCTTGAGGATCTCCCAGGCGACCTTGACCTCCTCCTCGGCGTGGAAGGTCGACAGGGAGATGCGGATGGTGTCGCCGATCCCGTCCGCCAGCAGCGTGCCGAGGCCGACCGCCGACTTCAGCGAGCCCGACCACTTCGTGCCGGCCTCGGTGATGCCGAGGTGCAGCGGGTAGTCGATCCGCTCGCTCAGCGCCCGGTTGGCGGCGATCGTGTTGGGCACGTTCGTCGACTTGATGGAGACCTTGAAGTCCTCGAAGTCGAGGCGCTCCATCAGCGCCACGAACTCGACCGCGGCGGTGACGAGGGCCTCGACGGGGTTCTCCCGCTCGAGCTCGTGCAGGTGCCGGGGGAGCGAGCCCGAGTTCACGCCGATGCGCATCGGCGTGCCGGCGGCGCGGGCGCGGTCGGCCACCTCGGCCACCTTGTCCGGTCCCCCGATGTTGCCGGGGTTGAGCCGGATGCAGTGCGCGCCGGCGTCGATCGCCTTGAGCGCGAGCGTGTGGTTGAAGTGGATGTCGGCGATGACCGGGATCGGCGCCTCGGCCACGATCGTGCGCAGCGCCTCGACGTCGCGGTCGCGCGGCACGGCGACGCGCACGAGGTCGGCGCCGGCGTCGGCGACCTTGCGGATCTGCTCCTGGGTCGCGGCCAGGTTGGCCGTCTCGGTCTTGGTCATCGTCTGGACCGCGACGGGAGCGCCGCCCCCGATCTGCAGGCCGCCCACGGTGACGTGTCGCCTGGAAGCCATCGGCGACTGAGTCTAGCCGCCACCTCCCGGACCCTCCCCTCCGTTCACACGGCTTCCACTTGACATATGCCTATATCGGCATATGATGCTCGCCATGGCACGAGCGGCGACCACGGCGGACACGTTCAACGCGGTCGCGGAGCCCCGGCGGCGGCAGATCCTCGACGTCCTCGCCGGTGGTGAGCGCCCCGTCAACGACCTGGTGGCCCTGCTCGGGCTCGCCCAGCCGCAGGTGTCAAAGCATCTGCGGGTGCTCCGGGAAGTGGGAGCGGTCGACGTGCGCGACGAAGGACGGCAGCGGCTGTACCGGCTCAACGGCCACGCGCTCAAGCCCATCCACGACTGGGTGAAGCACTACGAGCGCTTCTGGTCGGAGCGGTTCGAGCGGCTGGACGACGTGCTGGATGACCTCAAGCAGAAGGAGGAAGGAGATGGCAGTGACGCATAGCGGCGCGGCGACGGTGACCCTCCCCGCGGACGATCAGATCCTCATCACCCGGGAGTTCGACGCCCCGAAGCACCTGGTCTACAAGGCGTGGACCACGCCCGAGCTGGTCAAGCGCTGGTGGGCCGGCCACCGCGGCGAGATGAAGATCGCCGACATCGACCTGCGGGTCGGCGGCAGGTGGCGCTACGTGATGGTCGCCAACGGGGGCCAGGAGGTCGCCTTCCACGGCGAGTTCCGCGAGATCGTGCCCGAGGAGCGGATCGTCACGACCGAGGTCTACGAGATGCCCGGCGCCGAGGACCCCCCGGCGGCGCTGAACGTCGTCACCTTCGCCGAGGACGGCGGGCGGACGACGCTGAACCTCCTCGTGGAGTGCCCGACCAAGGAGATCCGCGACGCGATCATCGACTCGGGGATGGAGGGCGGCATGCAGGAGCAGATGGACGTGCTCGAGGAGCTCGCCCGGTCCCTGCGCTGAGGGATGGCTCCCGCGGGCGCGCGATCGCGCCCGCGGGAGCCGCTTCCCCTCTCTCGAGTGCCGGCGCCGTCCCCACGACGCCGGCGGATCTCCCTCCATGGCGCCTGCGTCGGGGCCGGATACGGCGTCGGGCCCGATGGAAGCCCGCCAAGTATTCGCCTCCCGCGGCGCCCCGCACAGGCACCCAAGGGGTGGTCTCGGCCACCCCTCGGGCGTCAGCGCACGTTGAAGCCCTCGCCCGTCAGCCGCCCGATGTCGTTGGTCAGGCCGATCATGAACAGGCCGATGACCAGCGCGAAGCCGATGAAGCCGGCCCGCTCCATGACCGCGAAGGGGATGGCGCGCCCGCGGACCTTCTCGGCCACGGCCCAGAAGATGTGCCCGCCGTCGAGCGGCAGGAACGGGAACAGGTTGATGACGCCCAGCGACAGCGAGATGATCGCGAGCAGCGAGATCGCGCGCGTGGTGCTGAACTCGAAGCTCTGCCGCGTGGCCTCGTAGGCGCCGACCACGCTGCCGATCTGCTCGCGCTTCTCGGCCTGGAAGACGCCGGCGATGGTCGACACGGTCTGGCTCGTGACGTCCCACATGCTCTGCGCGCTCAGGCGCGCCGCGGTCGCGAGGTTCGCGTCCCTGGCGTCGACCTGGAAGCCGAACCCCAGCCGCGTGCGGCCCTGGTTGCCGTCGTAGACCGGCGTGAGCGTGAACGTCCGCTCCTGCCCGTCGCGGACCACCGTGACCTTGGCCGGCTCGGAGGCCTTGCAGCCCGGCTTGGGCGGCTGCTCGGCACAGGTGTGGCTCGCGATCTTCGCCGCGAGCGCCTGCTGGTCGCCGCGCGCGCCGTCGACCGCCACCAGCTTGTCGCCGCGCTCGAGCACCCCGGCCGCCGGGAACCCGCGCTCGACCGTGCCGACGTTCGAGGTCGGCTCGTTGTAGCCGTTGGCGAGCAGCAGCCCGGCGATCAGCACGAAGGCGATGACGAGGTTGACCACCGGCCCGGCGAGGATCACCACGATGCGCTTCCACACCGGCTGGCGGTAGTAGGCCCGATGGGCGACCTCGTCCGGGATCTCCTCGTTCGGGTTCATCCCGGTGATCTTCACGTAGCCCCCGAGCGGGATCGGGCCGATGCCGTAGGTCGTCTCCCCCCGGCGCCAGCTCGCGATCATCGGCCCGAAGAAGAGCGAGAACTTCTCCACCCGCATGCCGACCGCCTTGGCGGCCGTGAAGTGGCCGAACTCGTGCAGGATGATCAGGGCGGCGAAGCCGAGGAAGGCGAGCAGCCAGCTCACGGGGCCACCCCCGCGGCGATCGCCTCGCCGGCCACCGCGCGCGCCTCGGCGTCGGCGTCGTAGAGGGAGTCGAAGGAGTGCACCCGCTCGCTCCCCAGCCGCTCGAGCGTGTGCTCGACGACCGCCGGGATGCCCAGGAACGGCAGCCGGCCCGCGGCGAAGGCGTGCACGGCGACCTCGTTGGCCGCGTTGAGCACGCACGGCGCGGTGCCGCCCTCCTCCGCCGCCTCGCGCGCGAGGCGCAGGCACGGGAACGCGTCCAGATCGGGCGCCTCGAAGTCCAGCGTGCCCACCTTGGCCAGGTCGAGCGTCGGGACCGGCACGTCGACCCGCTCGGGGTGGTGAAGCGCGTAGGCGATCGGCACGCGCATGTCCGGGTGGCCGAGGTGCGCGAGCATCGCGCCGTCGCACAGCCCCACGAGCGCGTGGACGATCGACTGCGGGTGCACGACGACCTCGATCTGCTCATACGGCGTCCCGAACAGGTGGTGGGTCTCGATCAGCTCGAGCCCCTTGTTCATCAGCGTCGCCGAGTCGATGGAGATCTTCCCGCCCATCGCCCACGTCGGGTGCGCGAGCGCGGCCTCGACCGTCACGCCCGCGAGCTCGGCACGCGAGCGGCCGCGGAACGGGCCGCCCGACGCGGTCAGCACGAGCCGGTCGATCGTGCCGCGGCGCGGCTCGGCGGTGATCAGCTGGTGCAGCGCCGAGTGCTCGGAGTCCACCGGGATGATGCGGGAGCCCGTCGCCTCGGCCAGCGCGGTGACGAGCTCGCCGCCCACCACCAGCGACTCCTTGTTGGCCAGCGCGACGTCGATGCCCTCGGTGAGCGCGACCACCGTCGGGCCGAGGCCGGCCGAGCCCGAGACCGCGTTGAGCACGAGGTCGGCGCCCGAGTCGGCCACCAGGCGCACGAGGCCCTCGGGGCCGGCGAAGACCTCGCCGCCCGTCCACAGCTCGGCGGCGCGCGCGGCCGCGTCGGGCTCCGAGAGCGCGATCCGGTCCACTCCGTGCTCGTCAGCGAGCTCCACCAGGTCGGCGTGAGCGCGCGCGCCGGACAGCCCCACGAGCTCGAACTCGTCGGGGGCGCGCGCGACGACGTCGAGCGCCTGGGTTCCGATCGATCCGGTGGCGCCGAGGATGAGCAGCCGTTTCATCGGCTGGTCATTGTGGCAGCGCCCGGATCAGCGGCTGCTAAGGACCTCCAGGCGGCCGTTGGCGGCCAGCACGCGCAGGGCGTGGATCGTCACCACGCCGCGCCACTCGACCTCGGCGCCGGGGGACCATGCGGGCCAGTCGAAGCGCCAGCCGCCGTCGTCCTGCTGGCCGGCGGCGAGGGCGTCCAGATGGCGCTCCACGAGCCCCTCGCCGAGGCCGTCGAACACCAGGCGGCGGCTCGGGGCGTCCGGCCAGGGCGCGTAGTCGAGCGGCGTGTGGCCCTCGCCGGGGGCGTCCGGGTCGGGCGTCACGAGGCCCGAGCCGGGCAGGGCGGCCGCGAGCGCGGTCAGCGTCGCGTCGGCGCGCTCGCGGTCGGCGGCGTGGTCGAGGAAGGCGATCGCGCCGCGCAGCTCGTAGGGACCATCGAAGCGCAGGTCCTCGAGCCGGCGCCACAGCCACGCGGTGGCGCCGTCGAGCCACGGGTGGGCGACGCCGCCGCGCAGCAGGATGCCGGCGGTCAGCCCGGTGAGCGTCAGCGACGGGGACGGATCGCCGGGCTGCCACCACGGCGCGTGCGGGTGCTCGGCCACGGTGTCGAGCACGAACGGGACGCCGCCCTCCGGCGGCGCGACGCGCTCGAGCCAGTCGCAGGCGGCGCCCGTCATCGGGTCGTCGAGCGCGCCGGCCTCGTCGAGCACCTCGAGCGCGGTCATCACCGCGCCGGGCTGGCTCGCCGTCCCGCGCAGGTCGGGCTCGAGCGCATGGCCGAAGCCGCCGTCGTCGTTGCGGTAGGCGCGCAGCGCGGCCACGACCGGGGCGGCCGCGCCGTCCTCGAAATGCAGGGCGAAGCGCAGGCGGTCGAGCAGGCGCGCGTCCGTCCACACGAAGCCCGCCGCCGCGGAGAGATCGATGGTGTCGGGCATGGGCGCCGACGCTACGCGGCGCGCAGCCCGGCGTCTTTGACAAAGCGGACGTCGCCGCGCGGCGCCCGCACGCCGAGGACCGCGGTCGGCGGCGCGCCCGCGAGGCGGGTGCACTCGGCCGTCATGTGCGCCTGGTCGGCGTAGCCGGCCTCCAGGGCGAGCTCGGCGAGCCCCGGCTCGCCGTCGCGCCGCGCCTCCGCGAGCGCCAGCAGGCGCTGGAAGCGCAGGATGCGCGCCAGGGTCTTGGGCCCGTAGCCGAGCACGGGGCGCAGCCGCCGCCGCAGATGGCGCTCGCTCACGCCCAGCGCCGGCGCGAGCGACCCCACCGCGCCGCCGGGGTCCCGCCGGAGCCGCTCGACGGCGGCGTCCACGAGCGGATCCCTGGCGCGCGCCCGCGCGGCCATCCGCTCGCCGACCGCGCGCTCGAGCAGCGCGCGGCGCAGCGCCGGGGTGGGCGCCCCGTCGAGCGCCTCCTCCAGGCGCTCGCCCTCGGGACCCCACAGCGCCGCGACGCCCACGACGCGGTCGCGCAGCTCGACCGCGGTCGCCTCGAGCACCCATGGGTCCGCGCTGCCCGTCCGCAGGCGCAGCCCCACGGCGACACCGGCGCCGCGCGCACCGGCCGGCCGCGGCACCGTGTCCGGCCCGGCGGTCTGCAGCCCGTGCCCGGGGCGGTGGACGAGGTCGATGCAGCCGTCGGGCAGGATCACCCCGGGCTCGCCGTCGCCGCGCGCGGACTCCCACGTGCACGCGACCCGCGCCGCGAGGGCGGGCGCGGGCGGGTGCTCGCGGTAGCTCACGGTCCCGATTCGCGGTCGCTCACGCGCCGCGTGAGGGGGATGACGAACCACAGCGCGATCGTGAGCGCGGCGAAGGCCGCCGGAGCGAGCCACACGATCACGCCGTCGAACAGGATGTCGGTGATCAGCAGCACCGCGAGGGTCAGCGCGACGAGGAGGAAGAACAGCCCGGCGATCAGGAGCCGCGACGCGTTCTCGACCAGGAAGCCGCGCTCGGACTGGTGGAAGAGCACGCGGTGCGCCGCCGACGGGGCGATGAGGCACGACGTCGAGACCGCCGTGGCGAGCAGCGTCCCGTAGAAGACGTCGCGCTGGAACTGCGACGTGTCACCGAAGCGCTGGGCGAAGGGGACGGTGAGCAGGAACGCGAAGAGGATCTGGACGCCGGGGATCGCGACGCGGAGCTCGTTGAGCACCTCGATCATCTGCCGGTCGCGCTTGCGCTCCTCCTCGCTTAGGCGACCGGCCTCGCGGTCCGCGTCGTAGTCGACCTCTCCGCTGCTGCTGCTCGCCACGCGCCGAATGGTTGCGCATCCGGCGCGCGGCGAGAAGTGCCGCGCGGCCCGGCGTCAGGCGGGCGTGGGGCCCGTGCCGTTGGACTCCGCGCCGGGGTCGCGGACCGCGAACGTGACGCGGCCGTCGTCGACCCACGCGTCGAGCGTCTTGTCGTCCAGCAGCGGCGTGACCTCCGGCTCGACGAACACGCGGGCGCCCTCCTGCTCGACCACGTCGTCGGAGGCCTCGGGGGCCTCGGCCAGCCCGATCGAGAGCTCGGCGTGGCCCTCGGACACGCCGACGGGCGAGATCCGGATGCCGGCACCATCGGGCATCTCGGTCACCTCCATCAGCGAGTTCACCGCCTCGGAGGCGGCGGGCGTGAGTGTCAGCATCTGGAAGGTCTCCTTTCCATGGATTGCGAGACCTCCTGCGTCGGGCTACCCGTGCGACACGCAGGAAAACCGCGAGCTGCGGCCTCAGGACATGGCCAGGTACACGTAGTAGCCGGCCACGAGGGCGAAGAAGGCCGCGTCCAGGCGGTCCAGGGCCCCGCCGTGGGCGCCGAACAGGGAGCCCGCGTCCTTGGTGCCGGCGTCGCGCTTGACCTGGGACTCGAACAGGTCGCCGAGCGGGGCCGTGACCGCGACCGCGAGGCCCAGGAGCAGCGCCTGGCCGTGCGTGAGCCAGTCCTGATAGAGCCCCGCGCACCACGTCGCGACGATCGCTGTGAGCATGCCGATCAGCAGCCCCTCGACGGTCTTGTTGGGCGAGATGCGCGTCGCGAGCGGCCGCCGCCCGAGGAAGCGCCCCCCGAGGTAGGCGCCGGTGTCGCCCACGAAGGTGCCGACCAGGACGTCGACGATGATCGCCGCCCCGTGCTCGCCCGGGCCGTCGAGCTGGCGCAGCAGGATCGCGTGCGCGAGCGCGAGCCCGATCCACACGATCCCCAGCAGCGTGATCGCCAGCCCGTCCGTGCGCGTCGCTTCGGAACGCGCGGGCATCGCCAGCCCGAGCAGGAAGACGACCGGGATGGACGCCACCGTCGCGAGCAGCACCTGGCGCTCGGTGCCGTAGTAGGCAGCCGCGGCAAGACCCACCAGCGCCGCGAAGCCCGCCAGCTTGACCGGCCCCCGCGGCTCGTACATGCGGAACAGCTCGTGCAGGCACACGATGCAGAGCACGAGCGCGCCCGCCGCGAACACGAGGCCGCCCTGGTCGATGATGACGATCGCGAAGACGAGCGCGGGGATCGCCACGACCACACGCGCCGGCAGGTCGCTCCCGCCGCGGGCCGGCGGCCGAGCCCGCCCACCCGACCGCGATCTGGAGCGCGCGGGCGGCGCGGCACGCTCGGCGCGCTGGGCTCGCTCGGCCGCCCGGCGGCGGGCCGCGCGCGAGGACGGCGGGGTGCCGGCCATGGCTCAGCGCCCGCCGAACCGCCGCCGCCGCGCCTCGTACTCCGCCAGCGCCGCCTCGAAGTCGTCGCGGGAGAAGTCCGGCCACAGCGTGTCGGTGAACACCAGCTCGCTGTAGGCCGACTGCCACAGCAGGTAGTTGGACAGGCGCCGCTCGCCGCTCGTGCGGATGATCAGGTCCGGGTCGTGCATCTCCGGCGCGTAGAGCTGGGCGCGGAACTCCTCCTCGGTGGTGCCGGTGAACGCCCGGGCGGCATCGACGATCTCCGCGCGCCCGCCGTAGTTGAACGCCACGTAGAAGGTGATCCGGTCGTTCTCCCGCGTGGTCTCCTCGGCCCACGCGATCTGCTCGACGAGGTGCGGGTCGACGCCTTCCTTCCGGCCGATGAAGCGCATGCGGACGCCCTCGCCGCTCAGCTCGGGCGTCTCGGCCAGGATCCGCTCGGAGAACATCGCCATCAGCCCCTGCACCTCGATGGCCGGGCGCGACCAGTTCTCGGTCGAGAACGAGTACACCGTCAGCTCGCGGATCCCCAGGTCGACCGCGTCGCGCAGGCGCGCCTTGACGGTGTCCGCGCCGGCCGCGTGGCCCTCCGCCACCGGCAGGCCGCGCTGGGACGCCCAGCGGCCGTTGCCGTCGGTGATGATCGCGACGTGGGTGGCGGCGACCCCCTGGTCGGCCATCTCAGACCTCGAGGATCTCTTCTTCTTTGCCCTTGAGCAGGCCCTCGAGCTCGGAGACCTTCTCGTCGGTGAGCTTCTGCAGCGCCTCCTCGGCGCGGTGCTCGTCGTCGGAGCCCGCCTCGCCGGCGTCGCGCAGCTCGCGCAGGTCGTGCATGACGTCGCGGCGGATGTTGCGGATGGCCACGCGGCCCTCCTCCGCCAGGCCGCGAACGACCTTGACGAGCTGCTTGCGGCGCTCCTCGGTGAGCTCCGGGATCACCAGGCGGATGACCTGGCCGTCGTTGTTGGGTGTCAAGCCGACGTCCGACTCGAGGATCGAGCGCTCGATGGCCTTGATCGAGCTCTTGTCGTACGGCTGGACGGTGAGCAGCCGCGCCTCGGACGCCGAGATCGTCGCGAGCTGCTTGAGCGGCGTCTGGGCCCCGTAGTAGTCGACCTGGATGCGGTCGAGCAGCGCCGGGCTCGCGCGCCCGGTGCGCACGGAGGAGAACTTCGCCCGCGTCGCGTCCACGGACTTGTCCATGTGCTCCCGCGCGTCCTGCAGGAAGTCGTCGATGATGGTCACGTCTTCACCACGGTGCCGACCTTCTCGCCGGAAACTATCCGATCGATGTTCCGCTCGTCGTCCATGTTGAAGACGTAGATCGGCAGGTGGTTGTCCATGCACAGCGACAGTGCCGTCGAGTCCATGACCTTCAGTCCACGCTGCAGCGCCTCGCGGGCGGTGATCTCGTCGATCAGCTCAGCGCCGGCGTCGAGGCGCGGATCGGCGGTGTAGACGCCGTCGACGCCGTTCTTGGCCATCAGCAGCGCGTCGGCGTGCATCTCGAGCGCGCGCAGCGCCGCCGCGGTGTCCGAGGTGAAGAACGGGTTGCCGGTCCCCGCCGCGAAGATCACCATCCGGCCCTTCTCGAGGTGGCGGATCGCGCGGCGGCGGATGTAGGGCTCGGCGACCTCGGAGATCGTGATCGCCGACTGCACGCGCGTGTGCACGCCGGCCTTCTCGAGGGCGTCCTGGAGCGTCAGCGCGTTGAGCACGATCGCCAGCATGCCCATGTAGTCGGCGGTCGCCCGGTCCATCCCGGCCGCCGCGCCCTCGAGCCCGCGGTAGATGTTGCCCGCGCCGAGCACGACCGCGACCTCGACGCCGCGGTCGTGCACGCTCTTGAGCTGGGCGGCGATCGCCTGCACGCGCCCGGCGTCGGTCCCGAACTCGCGATCGCCCAGCAGCGCCTCGCCGGAGAGCTTGACCAGGATGCGATCGAACACGGGCACCTGTGGCCCCCGGGCCGCCGCGGCCTACACCCCCACCGCGAAGCGGGAGAAGCGGCGGATGACGACGTTCTCCCCGGTCGTGCCGGAGAGCTCGGTCCGCAGCTCCTCGATCGTCTTGCCCTCGTACCTGTCCTGGTTGACGTGGACCTGGTTGAGCAGGACGACCTCCTCCATCCACTTCTTGAGCTTGCCCTCGGCGATCTGGGGCCGCACCCGCTCCGGCTTGTCGGCGGCCTGCTGCTCGAACACGCGCAGCTCGGCCTCGCGGGCCTCCTCGGGGATCTCCGCCTCGGAGACGTAGCGGGTCGTCGGCGAGGCGGCGATGTGCAACGCGACCTCGCGGGCGAAGGACACGAAGTCCTCGTTGCGCGCCACGAAGTCCGTGTTGCAGTCCACCTCGACGAGCACGCCGACCTTGCCGTTGGCGTGGATGTAGGACTGCACGGTGCCCTCGGTGGCCTCGCGGGCGCCGACCTTCATGGCCTTGTCGCCCAACTGGACGCGCAGCAGCTCGACGGCCCTGTCGACGTCGCCGCCGGTCTCGGTCAGCGCTCGCTTGCAGTCCATCATGCCCGCGCCGGTGCGGTCACGCAGCTCCTTCACCTGCGCGGCGGAGATCGGGTTGCTCACGTCTGTTCAGCTCTCCTGGGTGCTCGGGTCGTCGGTGGTCTCAGTGTCGGTCTCGGCCACGGGCGTCGCGGCCTCGGCGGGGTCGCTCGCCGGGGCGGCCTCGGCGGTGTCGCTCGCCGGGGCGCCCTCGCCGGCGGCCGCGCCGGCCTCCTGGGGCACGCGCTCACCGGACTCGGGGTTCTGGCGCTCGCGCTCCGGCGGGCCGGGGCTCCCGGCCGCGGGGACGGCGGGCTCGTCGGCGGCCTGCGCCGCCGCGCCGGCCTCGGCCGCGCCGCGGCCCTCCGGCGCCGGGCGGCCCTCCGCGGCCACCGCGCTCGCCACCTGCTCCTCGGCCTGGTCGCGCGTGGCGCCCTCGGCGGTCTGGGTCCGCGCCAGCTCGGCCTCCTGCGCGTCACGCTCGGCCTGCCGCGCGGCGGCCTCCTCGGCCTCCTGGCGCTCGCGCTCCTCGGCCTCGCGGCGGGCGCGCTCCTCCTGCTCGCGGCGCGCCTGCTCCTCGGCCTCGCGCCGGGCCTGCTCCTCCTGGGCGCGGAACGCCTGGTGGCCCTCGGAGACGACCTCGCCGACCGCACGCGTCACCAGCGAGCAGGAGCGGATCGCGTCGTCGTTGCCGGGGATGACGTAGGCGATGCCGTCGGGGTCGCAGTTGGTGTCGACCAGGCCGATGATCGGGACCCGCAGGCGCTGGGCCTCCCGGACCGCGATCGCCTCGGTCTTGAGGTCGACCACGAACAGCGCGTCGGGGACGCGCTGCATGTTCTTGACGCCACCGAGGTTCGCCCGCAGCTTCTCGAGGTCGGCCTGGGCCGCCAGGCGCTCCCGCGTGGGCAGGAGCTGCAGCTGGTCCTCGGCCTCGAAGCGCTCGAGGTCGTGCAGGCGCTTGATGCGCTGCGAGATCGTCTGGTAGTTCGTCAGCAGGCCGCCCAGCCAGCGGTGGTTGACGTAGGGCATCCCCGCCGCCTCGGCGGTCTCCTTGATCGCGTCCCGGGCCTGCTTCTTGGTACCCACGAAGAGCACCGTGCCGCCGCGGCCCGAGAGATCGGCGGCGAACTGCCGGGCCTGCTCGAGCAGGGCCTCGGTCTTCAGAAGATCGATGATGTAGATCCCGCTGCGCTCGCCGAAGATGAAGCGGCGCATCTTGGGGTTCCAGCGGCGCGTCTGGTGGCCGAAGTGCACGCCGGCCTCCAGCAGCTCCCTGATGCCGACTGCGGCCATCGTGGCTGCTCTCCCTTGTGTGATGTGAATTGGACTGCGCCCGGGCGGAAAGGGGGCGTGCGGACCCGGCGCACGCGCGCCGGGCAGGGCCGCCGCCCCCAGGGGTGATCCCCCGGGGTCGGTTGGACAACGGCCAATGAGTGTACGCAAGTTCGGCCGCCGCCTCGCGTTGTGAGCCGATGCGGGTCCGCCCCTTCCCTACCACCGGTGGCGCGGCCCGCGCTTCCCGCCCGGCGGGGCGGCGCGCTCGCGCCGCCCCGCCGGAGCTTGCCTCACGCGCGCTCGAGCGCGGCGGCGAGATCGTCGGGGAGGGGCGAGCGGACGTCGAGCCCGGAGCCGGTGACGGGATGACGCAGCGCCAGCCGCTCGGCGTGCAGGAACTGGCGCTGCAGGCCCAGCCGGCCGGTGACGCCGTAGACCGGGTCCCCCAGCACGGGGTGGCCGATCGCCCGCAGGTGCGCGCGGATCTGGTGCGTGCGGCCGGTCTGCAGCCGCACGCGCAGCAGCGTCGCGCCGGGGCGCGCCTCGACGGTGTCGAAGTGGGTGATCGCCGCGCGCGGCTCGTCGGTGTCGGTCGAGATGCGGGTGCGCACGCGCCGGTCGCGCCCGAGCGGGGCGTCGATCGTGCCGCTGCGCGCGGCCGGCCGGCCGTCCACAAGGACGAGATACATCCGGGTGATCTCGCGCGCGGCCAGCATCGCCTGCAACGCGGCGTGGACCGGCTCGGTGCGCGCGAGCAGCAGCAGCCCGGACGTGTCGCGGTCGAGTCGGTGCACGACCCCGGGGCGCTCCGGGTCCTCGCCGCCCGCCACGCGCCCCTCGAGCGCCTGGACGAGCGTCCCCCGCGCGTGGCCGGGCCCGGGGTGGACGACCACCCCGGCGGGCTTGTCGACCACCAGCAGGTGCTCGTCCTCGTAGGCGAGGTCGAACCGCGCCGGCGCGACCTCCGGCTCGGAGACGGCCGGCGCGACGTCGACGGTGACGCGCGCCCCCGCCGCCAGCACGTGGCGCTTGGGCCGCGCCGCGCCGTCGACCTGCACCCGCCCGGCGTCGATCAGGCGCTGGGCGGCGGCGCGGGAGCCCGCGTGGTCCGCCAGGAACACGTCGAGCCGCTCCCCCGCCGCCTCGGGCGGGACGGTCGCGACCAGAGGGTCCCCCCCACCCGTCATTGGTCATCGCGCGGCCCGGCCACGGGCGTGCGCGGGCCGGCACCGCGCAGCCGCTGCTCGCGCTCGCGGCGCGCCGGCGCCCCCTCGAGCACGTAGAGCAGCGACAGCACGCCGAGCGTGATCGCGATGTCGGCCACGTTGAAGGCCGGCCACAGCACCGGGTCGATGTAGTCGGTCACCGAGCCCTGGCGCGCGCGGTCGATCAGGTTTCCCGCCGCGCCCCCCAGCAGCAGTCCGACGGGCAGCCACACGAGCGGGCGCCCGCTGTGGGTGAGGAAGAAGGCCAGCAGCGCGATCAGCGCGACGGCGGTGAGGACGACGAGCAGCGCGCCGCCGTCGGCGAACATCCCGAACGCCACGCCGCGGTTGCGCACGTTGACGATGTCCAGGCCCGGGAACACGGCGACGCTCTCCCCCAGCGCGAGCGTGCCGTTGACGATCGCCTTGACCACCTGGTCGAGCGCGACCACCGCGACCATCACGGCCAGTGCGCGCGCCGTCGAGCGCGCCCGGTCGCCCACCGCTACCCGCGGATGAGCCCGGTGATGATCCCGCCCACGATCCGCAGCACGAGCAGGGCGATGATCGGGCTGAGGTCGAGCGGGCCGATCCGCAGGCCCAGCCTGCGGAAGATCCGCAGGTAGGGCTCGGTCACGTCGCGCAGGAAGTCGAGGATCGCGTTGACCGGCCGCGAGTAGGGCACGCGGACGCCGAAGGAGAAGACGAGCGAGACGACGATCCACGCGAAGATGCACAGCGTGTAGACGAGGATCAGGGCGTCGAGGAAGTCGGCGATCTGGTCGCGGACGGCGGCGAAGACGAGCATCAGGAGTCCACGATGGCATCGATGGCGTCATGGAAGGACGCGCGCACGCCGCCGCGCTCGAGCGCGGCGAGCCCGCGGGCGGTGGTCCCGCCGGGGGAGGCGACCGCGCGGCGCAGGGCGAGCGTGTCGTAGCCGGCCTCGCGCAGCAGCTCCGCCGTGCCCGCCATGGTCTCGGTCACCAGCACCGAGGCCTGCTCGGCGCCGAGGCCGCGGCGCACGGCGGCGTCGACCTGCGCCTCGACCAGCAGGGCGAAGTAGGCCGGCCCCACCCCGGCGCAGGCGCCGGCGGCGGACATCAGGTGCTCGGGGACGATCACGACCTCGCCCACGCGCGCGAAGCGCTCGTGGACCGCGCGGCGCAGGTCCTCGTCGATCGGCGCGTCGGGGGCGGCGAAGGCCGAGACCCCCCGGCGCACCGCCACCGGCGTGTTGGGCTCCACACGGAACACCGGCGTGTCCGGGTACGCGCGCCGCACCTCGCTCTGCGGCGTGCGCGCGAGCAGCGAGACGACGGCCTTCGCGACCCCGGCGACCTCCCCCGCGATCGCGTCGAGCTGGGCCGGCTTGTGGGCGAGGATCACGAGGTCGGCGCGCTCGGCCAGCTCGCGGTTGGAGGCGAGCGCCTCGCCGCCCAGCTCGGCCGCGAGCGCGGTCGCGCGGCCCGACCCCGAGTCCGTGCACAGCAGGGGCTCGCCCCAGCCACGCGCGAGCGCGCGAGCCATGTTCCCGGACCCGATGAAGCCGATCTGCACGCCGAGCACGTTACCCAGCGCCGTCGGCGAGCGGCCGCCGGGGGTGCTCAGGCGGCGCGCTCGTTGGCGTCGCCGGCGGTCACCGCGACCACGCCCTCGATGGCGTCGAGGCCCGCGGCCAGCTCGGCCACGGCGCCCGCGCCCAGCACCTCGAGGCGCACGACGACCGTGCGCGGGTCGCCCGGTGCGTCACCGTCCCCGCCGGCCCGTTGCACGGCGACGTCGGCCACGGCGAAGCCACGTTGCGTGCACTCGGCGAGCGCGAGGCGCAGCACGCCGCGCCCGTCGAGGTAGGCGAGCCGCAGCGCCGACTGCGCCTCGCCGGAGCGCGGCAGGTGCCGGGCGATGGCCGGGTAGCCGTAGGCGACCAGGAAGTAGCCCGCGGTGGTGGCGACCGCCAGCAGCGGCAGCGCGCCGCCGCACGCCATGCCGACCGCGGTGGTGAGCCACACGCCGGCGGCGGTCGTGAGGCCGCGGACGGCGTCGCGGCGGACGAAGATCAGCCCGCCGCCGATGAAGCCGATCCCGGACACGACCTGGGCGGCGACGCGCGAGGGGTCGAGCACGATGTTGTCGTCGCGCAGGACGTCGGCGAAGCCGTACTCGCTGACGAGCATGAACAGCGCCGCCCCGAGGCCCACGAGCGTGTGCGTGCGCAGGCCCGCGCTCTTCTGGCGCAGCTCGCGCTCGACGCCGATCGCGGACGAGAGCAGGAGGGCGAGCCCGAGCCGCCACAGGACGTCGACCTCGCTGGTCATGCCGATCGTCTACCCCGCCGCAGCGAGGCTGACGCGCGGGGTCAGGACTGGTTGAAGAAGCCCTTCTCGATGAGCCGCGCGCGCTCCTCGGCGGAGACCTGCACGTCGCGCGGCGTGAGCAGGAAGACCTTGTCGGCGATGCGCTGCATCCCGCCGTCGAGCGCGTAGGTGAGCCCCGACGCGAAGTCGATCAGGCGCTTGGAGAGGTCGGTCTCCGAGCTCTGCAGGTTGATGATCACCGGGATGTCGTCCTTGAACTTGTCCGCGACGTCCTGCGCGTCGTTGAAGGACTTCGGGATGACCAGGTGCACACGGACCTCCCCGCGGCCGTTGGCCGCGCGCCCGCCGCCCACCGGGCGCAGCACGGAGGTGCGCCGGTCGGAGGACGGGTCGTCGGCGAAGATGTCGTCGATCTCGTCGCGCCGACGGCGCGACGAGAGCCGGCGCACGTTGGGACGCTCGCGGTAGCGGTCGCCGAGCTCGGCCTCGGCCTCTGCCTCACGCGGCGGCGGCGTGGGCGGCTCGTCGTACTCGTCCTCGTAGGCGTCGTCGCGGTCCTCCGCGAGGCCGAAGTAGACGAGCGTGCGGTGCCAGGTGTCCTTGAGTGCCATGGGGTGACCAGCGATCGCGGTGCGCTTGGGGGGAGTTCGCGCCGGGCGGCGCGTTCCCTGCAAGTGCCCCCATTATGGCCACCCCCGGCGGTCAGGCGTACAAAACGCTGCCCACGCGCACGATCGTCGCCCCCTCCTCGACGGCGACGGCGTAGTCCTGCGAGGTCCCCATCGACAGGTGCGGGAGGCCGTGCTCGGCGGCCAGCTCGCGCAGCGCGGCGAAGTGCGGGCGGCTCTCCTCCGGGTCCTCGGCGAACGGCGGCATCGTCATAAGACCCACCGCGCGCACGGGGCAGCGCTCGAGGAACGCGCCCAGCCCGGCGGGCGCGATCCCCGCCTTGGCCTCGTCCCCCGCGACGTCCACCTCGACCAGCACCTCGTACTCCGGCGGCGCGTGGCGCTCGAGCTGGCGCAGCGCGGAGTCGGAGGCGACGGAGTGGATGAGCTCGGCGTACGGCACGATCTGCTTGACCTTGCGGCTCTGGAGCTGGCCGATGAAGTGCCAGCGGAACACCCCGGGGTGGGCCTCGGCCTTCGCCTCGAGGTCCTGGGCGCGGTTCTCCCCCACGAGGTCGAGGCCGGCGTCCGCGAGCGCCGGCAGGTCCTCGAGCGCGACGTACTTGACCGCGGCGAGCAGCGCGACGTCCGCCGGGTCGCGGCCCGCGCGGCGGGCGGCGGCGGCGATCTCCTCGCGCACCCTGGCCGCGTTCTCCTTCACGCGCCCGGCGTCCAGGCCGGTGATCAGGTCCGCCACACGACCCCCGCCTGGCGGCCCGTGACGCCGCCGTCGCGCCGGTGGGAGAAGAACAGGTCGGGGTCGCCGCACAGCGTGCACAGCCCGACGTCGTGCACCTCGTCCACCCCGGCCTCCGCGAGCTTGGCCCGCGCGACGGCCTTGAGGTCGAGGCGGCGCTCCCCGCGGCGCGCGTCGTAGCCCGCGAACGCCTCCTGCACCTCGTCCCCGACCTCGTAGCAGCAGCCCCCGGCGCCCGGGCCGATCGCCGCGGCGACGGGGCCGTCCGCCCCCAGCTCGCGCAGCGCGGCCACGCCCTCGGCGAGCACGCCGCCGGCCAGCCCGCGCCAGCCGCCGTGCAGCGCCGCGACCGCGCCGCCCGCGGCGAGCATCACCGGCAGGCAGTCGGCCACGAACACGAGCGCGGGCGCGGCGGCCAGCGCCGTGGCCTGCCCGTCCTCCTCGGCCGGCGGGCGGCCGGGGTCGCGCGGCGCGGTCGACCGGCGCACGCGCGCGCCGTGGACCTGCCGGCCGTAGAGGAAGCGCTCGAACGGCACGCCGACGACATCGCCGAGGCGGTCGCGGTTGGCCTGCACGGCGTCCGGGTCGTCGTCGGTGAGGATGCCGAGGTTCAGCGACGAGAACGCCCCCTCGGAGACGCCGCCGCGGCGCGTGGAGAAGACCATGTACGCCCCGTCGAGGTCGGCGGCGATGTGCCCGTCGCGCCAGCGGAACGGGGCGGGCAGCTCCGGATCGGCCATGCCCCGATCCTACGACCCGCAGGCGCGCCACAGCTCGCGGCCGAGCGCCGCGGCGCCGCGCGTCAGCCCTTCCCCACCGCCGCCAGCGCGACCGCGAGCTGCGCGTCGCGGTCGGGGGCGCGCCCGTCCAGCGTCGCCGCCAGCGCCGCCTCGAGCGCCGTCCCGACCGGTGGGCCGCTCACCCCGGCGGCGAGCAGGTCGTCGCCGCCGATGTCGAGCCGGACGTGCCGCAGCTCGCGCAGCCAGCGCTCGGCGCGGCCCGCGGCCACCTGGCCGTCCTTCCCCCCGCCGGCCGCGAGCGCGCCCGCGAGCGCCACCGCCTCGGCGGGCTCCCGGCGCAGCAGAGCCCACAGCCGCGACGGCGCCGCGCGCGCCGGCTCGGCGAGCTCGCGGGCCAGCGTCCGCGCCCCGCTCGCGGCCGCCACGATCACGTCGCGCTCGGCGGCGGGCCAGCCCAGCACGTCGAGCCGCGCGGCCAGCTCGGCGCGCCCGATCCCGATGCACGCCGAAGCGAGCGCCAGGAGGTCGCCGCGCGCGTCGAGCGGGCAGCCCGCCAGCGCGCGCTCGACCAGCGCCGGATCGACCGCGAAGCCGGGCGCCAGCACGGCGGCGCCGAGCCCGTGCTCGGCGAGCGCCTCCAGCGCCGCGGGCTGGGGCTCCGCCGCCAGCAGCCGCAGCTCGGCGCCCAGGCGCGGGCCGGTCACGGTCGCGGGCGCCCCGTCGCGCACGGCGTCGGCGGCGAGGCGCCCGGTCCGCCGCTCGGCGGCGAAGCCGAGGCGCGCGGCGTAGCGGGCGAGCCGCAGCAGGCGCGTCGGGTCGTCGAGGAACGAGCGCTCGTGCAGGACCCGCAGGCGGCGCGCGGCGAGGTCGGCGAGCGCGCCGTCGACCGCGGCCGGGCGCCCGCGAGCGAGCTCGACGGCGATCGCGTTGACGCTGAAGTCGCGGCGGGCGAGGTCCTCCTCAAGGGTCGCGCCGAGCTCGACGTCGGGCAGCGCACCCGGATGCGCGTAGCGCTCCCGGCGCGCCGACGCGAGGTCCGCCTCGGCGCCCGCGGCGCGCACGGTGGCGGTCCCGAAGCGCTCGTGGACGACGACGTCGCCGCCGAGGCGCTCCGCCGCCCGCCGCGCCGCGGCCACGGCGTCGCCCTCCACCACGAGGTCGACCTCGCGGGGGGTGCGCTCGAGCAGGAGGTCGCGCACCGCGCCGCCGACCGCCCAGATCCCGGGCTCGGCCGAGAGCGCATCCACCACCGGTCCCGCGCCCGGCAGGGACCGCAGGCGCGGCACGAGATCGTCGGTTCGGGCGGTCATGACCGGACCGCTTCTACCCTAGTCCGGCATGTCGTCGGAGAGTCCGCGCTCCCGGCGGCGGATCCTGATCGGGGTAGCCGCGGTGCTGATCGTCCTGGTCGGCTCCGGCGCCGTCTTCGCCCTCACCCGTGAGGGCGACGTCTCGAACCCCGACGTCGAGTTCCGCCCCGAGCCCACCCAGACGCCGGCGCCCACGCCGGTCGAGGAGCCGCGCAAGGGCAAGAAGGACCCGCTCGACGACTTCGTCTGGGCCCACTACGGCTACTCCAAGGACCGGCGGCGCTACCTGCCCGCGTCCACGCTCCTGCGCCCGCCCTTCTACCGCGTGTGGTCGGAGACCGGCTCCGTCCTGCTCGAGTTCCCGCCCGTCCTCGGCGGCAAGCGGCTGTTCCTGCTCAAGAACAACGGCGCGCTGTACACGATCTCCAAGAAGACCGGCAAGGTGCTGTGGAAGAAGCGCCTCGGCTTCCTCGCGGCCTCCTCGCCCGCCTACGGCGAGGGCAAGGTGTTCGTGACGCTGCTCCAGCGCGGGCGCACGGTCAAGGCCGGGCGGGTGATCGCGTTGAGCGCGAAGACCGGCAAGGTGCTGTGGAACCGCCTGCTGCCGAGCCGTTCGGAGTCCTCGCCGCTGCTCGACAACGGGCGGCTGTACTTCGGCTCCGAGAACGGCACCATCTACGCGCTGAAGGCGTCCAACGGCGACGTGCGCTGGACCTACAAGGCCTCCGGCGCGGTCAAGGCCGGGCTGGCGAACGCCGACGGCAAGCTCTACTTCGGCGACTACAAGGGGCGCGTGTACGCGCTGCGCCAGGCCGACGGCTCGGTCTCGTGGGCCAAGAGCACGAGCGGCGCCCGCTTCGGGCTCGGCTCCGGCCAGTTCTACTCCACGCCGGCCGTCGCCTACGGACGCGTCTACATCGGCAACACCGACGGCAAGATGTACTCGTTCGCCTCGCGCGACGGCAAGCTCGCCTGGAGCAAGGGCACGGGCGGCTACGTGTACGCGTCCCCCGCCGTCGCCCAGGTGCCCCAGGGCAAGCCGACGGTCTACTTCGGCTCCTACAGCGGGCGGTTCTACGGGCTCGACGCGCGCAGCGGCAAGGTGATCTGGAGCCACAACGCCAAGGGCAAGATCTCCGGCGGCGCCACCGTGGTCGGCGACATCGTCTACTTCGCGAACCTCTCGAAGAAGGAGACGATCGGCCTCGGCGCCCGCACCGGCCGCAAGGTGTTCCGGTTCCCGCGCGGCTCGTTCAACCCGGTCATCTCCGACGGGCGCACGATCTTCCTCACCGGCTACAGCTCGCTGTACGCGCTGCGCCCGAAGACGCGCTAGGCGACGGCGTCCACGAGCCGCGCGACCAGGATCAGCGCGATCCAGATCACCAGCGCGAGGAGGACGCGGACCCGCATGCCGGGCATCGCGCGCATCAGAGCAGCTGCGCTCCGTACTCGATGATCACGCGGACGGAGAAGTAGCCGAACCACAGGATCGCGAAGCCCATGATCCACAGCCGGTAGCCGGAGAGGCGGATCATGGCCGGCAGGAAGGACCGGTTCATCACGATCAGCAGGATCGAGTAGATGAACATCACGACCGCGCTCATCGCCGAGGAGATGACGATCAGCAGCAGCGGCTGCTCGGTGATGGTCAGCAGGATCACGATGCCGACGATGACGAGGAGCCACACCGTCGCCGCGTAGATCCGGCTCTCGCTCCAGAACCGGCTGTCCGGCGTCGCGTTGATCTTCACCGCGTCGCCCGTGATGCGGCTGACGTAGTCGAAGTTGCCGAGCGTGGTGGACAGCAGCTTGAAGAAGCCCGCCATCCAGAACAGCGTCCCGAACCACGGCGCGACGACGTCCTTGAGGACCTGGCCCTCCTTCTGGATGAAGTCGAAGTCCTCGCCGGTCTCCTGGCCGAACAGCGTCGAGTAGGCGAGCACGGCGAGGATCACGATCCCGGCGGTGCCGATGAGCCAGAACGTGATCGCCTGCTCGGCGTTGCTGACCCGCCACCAGCTGCGCCAGCGCTTGAGGTTCTCGTTGGTGGGCTCGAACGTGACGCCCGTCGACGGCGCCGCCTCCTGCTCGCCCGAGAACGGCGAGACGATCCGCGGCACGTAGTGGCCCATGCCCATGCCCTTGTCGCGGACCCAGTTGGAGACCGCCAGGTTGCCGCACCCGCCGGAGCCCGCGAACGCGATCGCGCCCGCGATCACCGCCGCCGTGACCGCCTCGTTCTCGCCGAACGGGATCGTGCCGAAGCCCTCGAACCCCTTGACGAAGTCGCCCCATGCGTCGGCCGTGGTGCCGGCGAAGACCGCGATGACCAGCCAGATGACGACCCCCGCGATGATCACCGTCTGCAGCTTCTCGACCGTGCGGTAGACGACCGGCGAGGCCGTCAGCGTGAGGCCGATCGCCAGCAGGCCGAGGACCCCGACGAGGGTGACGTCCAGGCCGCCCACGATGAACGACAGGCACGTCGCCGCCCCGATCGCGAGCCCCGGCCACACGTTGGGGACGATCGCCATCAGCACGAACAGGAACCACCACGGCTTCCACATGCGCGTGAAGCCGGTGATCGCCGTCTCCCCGGTGGCCAGCGTGTAGCGCTCGACCTCCATGTTGATGAAGAACTGGATCGCGACCGCGACGATGGCGGCCCACAGCACGGTGAGCCCCAGGTTTGAGGCCACGAACGGCCAGATCACGTACTCGCCGGAGCCGAGCGCGGTCGCCACGAGGATCACGCCCGGGCCGATCACCCGCTTGAGCGGCGGGGCGTCCGGCAGGTCCTTGAGCGGCATCCGCGGCAGGACCTTGCCGGGGATGTCCGGAGAGAACCGCTCCTCGCCCCTGTCCCGCGAAAGGACGGCCATGAGCCCACTGTTGCCCAGGACGCCAGGACTTATGCGGACCGCCACTTGGGAGGCCCTCGGAGTGTCAGACCTCCGACCTCTGACGCGTGGTCAGGAGGCGATCGGCCGCATCGGCACGCCGGCCGCCGACAGGCGCTGCTTGACCGCCTCGATCGTGTAGCGGCCGTAGTGGAAGATCGAGGCGCACAGGACCGCGTCGGCGCCCGTCCGCAGGCCCTCGATCAGGTGCTCGGGCTCGCCCGCCCCGCCGGACGCGATCACCGGCACCTCGACGGCGTCCGCGATCGCGCGGGTCAGCTCCAGGTCGTAGCCGTCCTGCGTGCCGTCGCGGTCCATCGACGTGAGCAGGATCTCCCCCGCCCCGCGCCCGACGCCCTCGCGCGCCCACGCCACGGCGTCCTTCCCGGTCGCGGTCCGCCCGCCGGCGACGTGGACCTCGAAGCCCGACGGCTCCGCCCGCTTCGCGTCGATGGCGAGCACGACGCACTGCGCCCCGAACACCCGCGCCAGCTCGTCGATCAGCTCCGGCCGGGCGACTGCCGCGGAGTTCACCGACACCTTGTCCGCCCCGGCGTCCAGCACGGCCTGCGCGTCCGCCGCGGACCGGATCCCGCCCCCGATCGTGAACGGGACGAACACCTCGTCGGCCGCCCGCCGCGCGAGCTCGACCACCGTCGCGCGCTTGTCCGACGTCGCCGTGATGTCCAGGAACACCAGCTCGTCCGCGCCCGTCCGGTCGTAGTGCGCCGCCAGCTCCACCGGGTCGCCGGCGTCGCGGATGTCGATGAACCGCGTGCCCTTGACCACGCGGCCGCCGTCGACGTCCATGCAGGGGATGACCCGCTTGTAGTGCACGGCGAGAAGGCTACTTCGCGCGACCGGCCACGAGCGCGTCCCGAACCCGGCGAGTCGTGCGCTCCGCTACTCCTCGGTCGACTCGCCGCCGGCGTCCTCGTTGCATTCGATCTGGGGCGGCTCCTCGCCCGGGAACGCCATCAGGTCGAGCTGCGGCAGCCTGGCGCCCATGTCGAACGACAATGCCGAACGCAGGCTCCTGCGACCAGCCTGGTCCACGTAGACGTAGCCGGCGCGAGAGGCCGCTCCGACGGTGAACATGCATTCGTCGAACTGCGTGATCTCCCGCGACCGGCTCGACCAGGTCCTCGTCCCCCCGCGCGCTCGGGAGATCGCCGCGGTCGCCGGCGCGCTGCGGTCGAGCCCTTCGAAGCCCTCCCCGGGCTCGGTGTCGCACTCCCGCCGGCCGAAGGGGTCGTCGGCGCCGACGAAGGCCAGCAGCTGGTAGTCGGGGTCGTCCCACTCGCTGACGTCGAGATCGATCGCCGCGTCGTGCCAGGCCGCGATTCCACCCGAAGCGTCCTGGTCTGGGGTCGCCTGGCGACCCCCAGGCAGGACGGTGCGCCCCGCTCTCAGTGCTCGCGCGCCGCCGCGTCCAGCGCGGCCTGCCCCTCGGCGACCGTGAAGCGCCGCTCGTAGAGCGCCTTGCCCACGATGACGCCCGCGAGGTTGACCTGGCGGAGGTGGGCGAGGCCGCGGAGGTGGTCGAGGTCGCCGATGCCGCCGGAGTACAGGAAGCGCCCGCGGACGGCCTCGGCCACCCGGCGGACCTCGTCGAGGTCCGGGCCCACAAGGCCGCCGTCGCGCTCCACGCTCGTGTACACGAAGGAGGACACGCCGCGGCGGCCCAGCCGGTCCAGGGCGGCGAGCGCGGGCAGCCCGGTGGTCTCGGTCCAGCCAGCGGTGGTGATGTTCCCGGCGCGGACGTCGACGGCGACGACGACGCGCGAGCCGAAGGCGGAGATGATCTCGTCGAGGAAGTCGACGTCCTGGAAGGCGGCGGTGCCGACCACCGCGCGCTCGGCTCCGGTCCGCAGCGCGTCGCGCACCGCGTCCACGGTGCGCAGCCCGCCGCCGTACTGCACGGGCACGCCGGTACCGGCGACGATCCGCCGCAGATGCTCGAGCGACCGCGGCTCGCCCGCCTTGGCGCCGTCGAGATCGACGACGTGGAGGATGCGCGCGCCCGCATCCACCCAGCTCCGGGCGGCCTCGAGCGGGTCGTCGTGGTAGACGGTGCTGTCCTCGAAGCGGCCCTGGACGAGGCGCACCGCCTGCCCCTGGAGGATGTCGATGGCCGGGTAGAGGATCATGCGGCCACGCGCGCGCAGACCGCGGTGAAGTTGCGCAGCAGCGCGAGCCCGTCGCGCGAGGACTTCTCGGGATGGAACTGCACGCCCGACACCGTCCCGCGCTCGACGATCGAGGCGAAGCGCTCTCCGTACTCCGCGACGCCCACGACGTCGGCCGGGTCCGCGGGCCGGCAGGCGAACGAGTGCACGTGGTAGAAGGCGGTCGCCGGGCCGAGGCCCTCGGTCAGCGCGGCCGGGCGCTCGAGCGTGACGAGGTTCCAGCCGATGTGCGGCAGCCGCGGCGCCCGTAGCGCGGTGACCTCGCCGGAGAGGATCCCCAGGCCTCCCGCCCCCTCGTGCTCGGTGGTGCGCTCGAACAGCAGCTGCATGCCCAGGCAGATCCCGAGCAGCGGGACGCCGGCCGAGACCCGCTCGCGCAGCACGTCGTCCAGCCCCAGCGCGCCGATCCGCCGCATCGCCTCCGGGAACGCGCCGACCCCGGGCAGCACGAGCCCGTCCGCGGCGCGGATCGCGTCGTGGCCGGCTGTGATCCGGGGGCGCGCGCCGACGTGCTCGAGCGCCTTCTCGACGCTGCGGCGGTTGCCCATCCCGTAGTCGACGATCGCGATCACTGCGTGAGCGTCCCCTTGGTCGACGGCACCCCCGCCTCGGTCGGGTCGAGGGCGGCGGCCGCCCGCAGCGCCCGCGCGAAGGACTTGAAGCACGCCTCGATCATGTGGTGGGCGTTCGTCCCGGCCTGGAGGTCGAGGTGCAGCGTCAGCCGCGCGCTCGAGGCCACGGCGCGGAAGAACTCCTCGGCCACCTCGAGCTCGAAGCCCGCGAGATCGCCGGCGGGCAGGCGCTCGAAGCCGCTGATCGCGGCGTACGGGCGGCCGGAGACGTCGATCGCGCACATGGCCCGCGCCTCGTCCATCGGCACCACGGCGTGGCCGTAGCGGACGATGCCGGCGCGGTCGCCGAGCGCGCGGTCGATCGCCTGCCCGAGCACGATCCCGGTGTCCTCGACCGTGTGGTGGGCGCCGGTCTGCAGGTCGCCGGTGACGCGGACGTCGAGATCGAGCCGGCCGTGGCGCGCCAGCAGGTCGAGCATGTGGTCGAGGAAGCCGACACCGGTGGCGCGCTCGCCCGCCCCGCGTCCGTCCAGGCCGAGACGCAGCGAGACGTGGGTCTCTCCGGTGCGGCGCTCGATCTCGGCGGTACGCGTGCTCAAGGCGCGCCATTCTCCCCCATGCGGGCCTCCATCGACTCGGCGTGCACGACGTAGCCCTCGGCGCGGGCGATCGCCGCCCCGGGGCCCGGCGAGCGCTCGCGCCGCCTCCGCGGGGATGCGGACCTCCGCCATCCGCCGCCGGAAGTGGCCCACGTTCAGCCCCGACGCGAAGCGCGCGGCGCCGCCGGTGGGCAGCGTGTGGTTCGAACCCGCGACGTAGTCCCCGAAGGCGGTCGCGCCGAACGGGCCGACGAACAGGCACCCCGCGCGTCGCACGTCCCCCGCGAGCGCCTCCGCCTCCGCGCCCACCAGCTGCAGGTGCTCGGGCGCGAGCGCCTCGGCGAACTCGAGCGCCTCCTCCGCCGACGCGGCCCGGGCCAGCACGCACGGCGCGTCCGCCACGGTCTCCCCCGGCTCGGCGAGCGCGGCCGCGACCGCGTCCAGGAGCGCGGCGGAGTCGCTCACGCAGGCCACCAGCGTGTCGTCCCCGTGCTCGCCCTGGGCCATCAGGTCGAGCGCCACCCACCGGGGGTCGGCGCCCGCGCTCGCGTGCACGACGAGGTCCGAGGGACCCGCGAAGCCGTCGATCCCCACCTGCCCGCTGACCTGGCGCTTCGCCTCCTGGACATACAGGTTGCCCGGCCCGACGATCACGTCGACGGGGCGCACCGTCTCGGTCCCGTAGGCGAGCGCGGCGACCGCCTGCGCGCCGCGCATCCGGTAGACCTCCTCCACGCCGCACAGCGCCGCCGCCGCGTGCATCAGCGGGTGCGCGGCGCATACGGCGACGTCCCGGACGCCGGCCGCCTGCGCGGTCACGACGCCCATGATCACCGTCGAGGGATACGGCGCCCGCCCGCCGGGGGCGTAGACCGCCGCGCGCGCCACCGGCAGCTCGCGCAGCCGCACGCGGTGCCCCTCGGGCAGCAGCGCGTCGCGGTCCGCGCCCAGCCCGGCGACCGCCACCGCCTCGACGTTGGCCCGCGCGGTCTCGAGCCCGGCGCGCACGGCCGGGTCGAGGGCGTCCAGCGCGGCGCGCAGCTCGTCCGCGCCCACCCGCACCGGCGCGTCCCCGCCCCCGAAGCGCCGTTCGAGGTCCGCCAGCGCCCTGTCGCCGCCGGCGCGGACCGCGGCGACGATCTCGCGCACCGCCGCCTCGACCGACTCGCCGGCGGGTACGAGCGCGCGCACGCGGCCGGCCGCCGCGACCGGGTCGCCGTCGATGTCCACCCGCTCAGGGCGCACGCAGGCGCTCCACGAGCGCGTCGATCGCCGGCGCCTTGAGCTTGTGCGCGACCGGATTGGCGATCAGCCGTGCCGTGGAGGCGAAGATCTCCTCCCGGATCACGAGCCCGTTCTCGCGCAGCGTGCTGCCGGTGGCGGTGAGGTCGACGATGCCCTCCACGAGGCCCGTCAGCGGCGCGAGCTCCACCGAGCCCTTGACCTCGACGATCTCCGCCTGGCGGCCGGTGCGCTCGAACCAGCGGGAGGCGACCTTCGGGTACTTGGTGGCGACCCGCATCACGCCCAGCCGCCGCAGCGCCCGCGCCGCGGGGTCGTCGCCGTCGACGGTCGCGAACACCATCCGGCACGGCCCGAAGCCGAGGTCCGCGAGCTCGTAGACCGCGCGCTCGAACTGCTCGGACAGGACGTCCTTGCCGGTGATCCCGAGGTCGGCGGCGCCCGCCTCGACGTAGGTGGGGACGTCGGACGGCCGCATCGTGACGATGCCCGCCTCGGCGAACAGCAGCCTCCGCGCGTTGGCGCGCACCTCGTCGGTGTCGACGCCGAGGTGGTCGAGCAGGTCGAGCGTGTCGGAGAGCAGCGCCCCGCGGGGCACCGCGACCGTCAGGCCGTCGAGGGCCACCGCTCCGCCTCCTCGGGGAACGCGCGCTCGCCGCGCTCGCCCTCGCCCACCAGCGCGATGTGCAGCCGCTCGACGTTCAGCGCCCAGCCCACGGCCGGGAGATCGCGGCCGAAGCGGCCGAGCAGCTCGTCGTAGCGGCCGCCGCCGCCCAGCGGCACGCCGAGGGCGGCGTCGTAGACCTCGAAGATCGCGCCCGTGTAATAGCCGAGCGAGCGGCTCAGCCCGAGGTCGAGCAGCACCCGCTCGGCGACCGGGTCGGGCAGCCGCTCGTATACGGTGCGCAGCCCGCGGACGGCGTCGGCGGCCGGGCCGGCGGGGAGGTCGAGCACCGCGGCGTCGCCGCGCAGCTGCGGCACGCGAAGCAGGGCCTCGCTCGCCTCCCGGCCCAGGCGCAGCCCCTCGATCGCGCGCTCGAGCCCGACGAAGTCGCGGCTGACCAGCGCGTGGTGCAGCTCGGGGCGGGCGCCGGTCGGCACCGCGCAGCCCTCGAGCAGGGCCGGGTACAGGCTCGCGTCGCCCAGCCCGACGCGGTAGCCGTCGAGGCCGACGGCGTCGAGCCCCGCGACCAGCATGGAGAGCGCCTCCACCGTCCCCTCCGGCGCCGGTGCCCCCACGAGCTCGATCCCGGCCTGGAGCATCTCGCGCGCCTGCCCGCGCTGGGGCCGGACGGAGCGGTAGGCGTGGGCGAAGTAGCAGAAGCGCAGCGGCGGGCGCGCCGACGTGTAGCGGCTGGCGACCACCCGCGCGATCGGGATCGTCATGTCCGACCGCAGCACGAGCACGTTGCCCTCCTCGTCGAAGAGCTTGTAGACGGGCTCCGCGGCCGCCGCGTCGCCGCGCGCCAGCACCTGCTCGTACTCGAGCGCCGGCGTGGCGATCTCGCCGTAGCCGTCGGCCTCGAACACCGCGCGCAGCTTCTCGGTGACGGCGCGCAGCTCGCGCATCTCGTCCGGGAGGACGTCGCGGGTGCCGCTGGGGGTCGGGTGGATCACCACCCTCACGCTACTGCGGTCCGGGCTCAGGCGAGGTCCGCCGATCGACCGTGGATGCCTCGGTGTCGTCGGTCGAGCCAGAGTCGAGCGGCCGCGCATTCATGTGGTGAACCACCTGGGTCGCGGCCGATCGGCTTTGGCGAAGGGCGACGGCGGCGAGGCGCCGCGGGAATCGGTGGACCCGCCTCAGGCGACCTGGCGGTCGATCCGCGCCCCGAGGCCGCGCAGCCGCTCGTCGATGCGCTCGTAGCCGCGGTCGATCTGGATCACGTTGCCGATCTCCGAGACGCCCTCGGCGCACAGGGCAGCGATGAGCATCGCCATGCCGGCGCGGATGTCGGGGGACTCGACGCGCTCCCCCCGCAGCCGGGTCGGCCCGCTGATCACCGCGCGATGCGGGTCGCAGAGGATGATGTTGGCCCCCATGAAGACCAGCTTGTCGGTGAAGATCAGCCGGTTCTCGAACATCTTCTCGAAGATCAGCACGGTGCCCTCGGACTGCGTGGCGAGCGCCAGCGCGATCGAGGTGAGGTCGGCGGGGAACGCCGGCCACGGGCCGTCCTCGATCTTCGCGGCGTAGCCGCCGGAGTCGCGCTGCATCACGAGCCGCTGGTCGCCGGGGACGATCACGTCCTCGCCGTCGAGATCGGTGTGCAGTCCGAGTCGCTTGAAGACGAGGCGGATCATGCGCAGGTCGTCGGTCACGCAGTCGCGGATCCGCAGCTCGCCGCCGGTCACGCCGGCCAGCGCCATGAAGGACGCGATCTCGATGTGGTCGGGCGAGACGCTGTGCTCACAGCCGCCGAGCTTGCCGACGCCGTGCACGTACATGACGTTCGAGCCGATCCCCTCGATCGCCGCGCCCATGCGGTTGAGCATGCGCGCGAGGTCCTGCACGTGGGGCTCGGAGGCCGCGTTGCGGATGACCGTGGAGCCGTTCGTCAACGCCGCCGCCATGAGGGCGTTCTCGGTGCCCATCACGGACGGCTCGTCCATGAAGAAGTCACAGGCCTGCAGCCCGCCGTTGGGGGCGTGGAGCCTGATGTCGCGGCGCTCCTCGACGATGGCGCCGAGCGCGCGGAAGGCGTCCAGGTGCGGGTCCAGGCGCCGGCGGCCGATCACGTCCCCGCCGGGCGGCGGCATCAGCGCCGAGCCGAAGCGGGCGAGCAGCGGTCCCGCGACGAGGAACGACGCGCGGATGCGCTCGGCCAGCTCGGGGGCCACCTCGGTGTTCGCCACCCGGTCGGCCTGGAGCGCGACCGAGTTGCCGTCGAGGCGCTCGACCCGCACGCCGAGGCCGGCGAGCAGGCTGAGCATCGCCTCCGTGTCCCGGATCTTGGGGACGTTGTGCAGGACCACCCGCTCCTCGGTGAGGAGGCTGCAGGCGAGGAGCGGCAGCGCGGCGTTCTTGTTGCCCGCGGGCACGATCGTGCCGGACAGCGGGACGCCGCCTTCGATGACGAGCTTCTCCATAAGAGGTGGGAGCTGAGCCGAGGGCCGGAGGTCGGTCCGGCCCGGAGGCTGGGCTAGGGTAACAGCCATGTCTGGAGCCCTTTCGCGCACGGAAGCCTGGTCCCTTTTCTGCGAATGGACCGAATCTCCCTCCCTGCGCAAGCATGTTCTCGCCGTCGAGGCGGCGATGCGGGCCTACGCGCGCCGTTTCGGTGAAGACGAGGAGCTGTGGGGCGTGACCGGCCTGCTGCACGACCTCGACTACGAGCGCTATCCCGATCTCGAGACCGGCCATCCCCGCATGGCGCTCGCCGAGCTCGAGGCGCGGGGCTACCCGCCCGAGCTCGTGCGCGCGGTGGCGTCGCACGCGGACTTCCTCGGCGTCAGCCGCGACAGCCTGATGGAGAAGACCCTCTACGCGGTCGACGAGCTCTCCGGCTTCCTGATGGCCTGCGCGTACGTGCGGCCGCAGGGCATCCACGGGATGACGCCCAAGTCGGTGAAGAAGAAGATGAAGACGCCGGCCTTCGCGGCCGCGGTCGACCGCGACGCGCTGCGCAGCTCCGCCGCGGACCTCGGCGTCGACTTCGACGAGCACCTCGCGTTCGTGATCGCCGCCCTCGAGGAGCACGCCGACGAGCTCGGCCTGTCGCCCTCGGAGCCGGCGCCGACCACCCCCGCGTCGTGAGCTCGGGCGACGCGCTGACGATCGTCGTCCTCGAGGGCGACGAGACCGGCCAGGAGCTGCTCGAGCAGGCGCTGCGCGTGCTCGATCCCGAGGTCCTCGGGCTCGACCTCACGCTCGAGCGCTTCGACCTCTCGCTCGAGCACCGGCGCGCGACGGACAACGCGGTCGTCTACGAGGCCGCGGCGGCGATGCGTGAAGCCGGCTTCGGTATCAAGGCGGCCACGGTGACCCCGGAGGGCCGCGACGACGTCGGCTCGCCGAACCGGATCCTGCGCGAGGAGGTCGGCGGCAAGGTCATCGTCCGCACGGGCCGCCGCATCCCGGGCGTGGTGGGCCCCGTGTCCGGCGTCCACCACCCGATCTCGGTCGTCCGCATGGCGGTCGAGGACGCGTACGGCGCCAAGCAGTGGCGCGAGGGCTCCGACGGCGCGCTCGACGAGGTCGCCTACCGCACGGAGAAGGTCACGCGCTCGACCTGCCGCGCCGTCGCCGAGTACGCGTTCCGGACCGCCGAGCGCACCGGCAGCCGGGTCTACGGCGGGCCCAAGTGGACGGTCTCCCCGGTCTACGAGGGGATGCTCAAGGAGGAGCTCGACCAGGCGGCCGAGCGCCATCCCGACGTCGACTACCGGCCGGTGCTGATCGACGCGACCTACGCCGGGCTGCTGACGGGCGCCGCCGAGGTCCCGCTCGTGATCCCGGCGCTCAACCGCGACGGCGACTGTCTCTCGGATCTCGTGCTGCCGATGTTCGGCTCGATCGCGGGCGCCGAGTCCGTGCTGCTGGCCTTCGACGAGGACTTCGGGGTCGACGTGGCGATGGCCGAGGCGCCTCACGGGACCGCCCCCTCGCTGCAGGGCAAGGACCTCGCGAACCCGATGGCGATGATCCTGGCCGGCGCGGCGGTGCTGCAGTACGCGGCGGTCGCGGGCCGGGGCCGGGGCGCCGAGCGCGCCTCGCGCGCGATCTACGAGGCCACGCTCGAGACGATCGCCGGCGGCGAGAAGACCGTCGACCTCGGCGGCCACGCCACCACCACGGAGTTCACCGACGCGGTGGTGGGCCGGGTGGCGACCAAGCTCGACATCTGGTCGTCGCTCGGGTCGGGCTAGGCGCGCCGCCCCGCCGGGCCGGCCAGGCCTTGAGCGCGGCACTGCCGCGGGGTCGCCGCGGGTCGCCGCGGTCCGCCGGTCCGGAAGCGACTCGATCCGCTGCGCGATCGCGTCCGCGGATGCGGACATCCCGGCTAGATCCGGGCCCGCTTGCGCTCGCGTCCCGCCCGTTTCGCGTTCGCGGCCGCCGCTCCGATGAGCGACCGCCCGGCCACCAGGGAGCCTCCCGCCTCGAGGTCGTGGCGATGGCGCTCGTACCGGCGGGCGTACAGCGCGCGCTGGATGAGCAGCGTGACCGTGCCCGCCACCAGGATGCCGGAGAGGTTGATCGCGAGCTGCCCCAGGGACCCGCGCCATGCCTCCCAGTTCTGGTAGGCGGCCGCCACGCCGATGTTGGAGGCCGCGGGGATGGTCGTCACCGAGATCAACACCCCGATCAGCGCGCCGGACTTCGCGGTGGAGAGCGAGAGCATCCCGGCCGCGCCCGCGCAGACCGCCACGATGAAGGCGAGCAGGTCCGGGTGGGAGATCCCCGCGGCGAGCGTGTGGGCCTCCGAGCTGAAGGTGTCCGGCATGATGCCGGTCGCCCGGAAGACCTGCGTCGCCAGGTAGGCCGCGGTGATCGCCAGCGGGAAGCCGATCGCGAGCGCGACGAACGAGCGCACCGCGAGCGCCCGGCGTCGCTGCACGAGCGCGACGCAGAACCCGGCGATCGGCCCGAACTCCGGGCCCACCACCATCGCGCCGACGATCAGGATCGCCGAGTCCATCAGGATCCCGACCGCCGCGATCAGCGCCGCCAGGACCATGAACGCGAGGAACACGGCCGAGAGGTCTACGCCCTCCGACGTCCGCTGCTCGACCTCCTCCCACACCACCGCGTCCGACGGCGCACCCTTCGCGCGCCGCTCGGCCTCGTCGGCGAACTCGGAGATCTCCGTGTCCACCACCTCGAGCGCGATCGACCCCTCCTTGTGGATCTCGAGCTCCTTGAGGTCGGACAGGACCACGCTCGCGTCCTCGCGCGCCACGTCGCACAGGATCACGTCCCCTTCGGGCCGGATCGCCGCCCCTCGCAGGAAGATCACGTTGCAGACCGAGGGCGTGTCGCGGAGCAGGTCCAGCGCGCGCTCGGCGCGGTGCGGCGGCGCGACGATGCGCAGGTGGACCATTGCGCAAGCGTACTCGCGCCCTCACCCCCGGCCGGCCCGGCCCTCGCGCGGGGCGGCGTGCAAGTTCCATTGCAGGATCGCGGCCCACGATCCGCACGCCAGAGCGGAATCGGCGGAGAGGGCCCGGCCGGGCGTCCGGTCCACCCGGTTCCGTCCGACCCCCGCCCTAGCCTCACGAACACATGTTCCCATCCTCGACGACACCAGGCCGCCCGACCAAGCGCTCGTTTCGCGAGCTGGTGCGAGGCGCCGTCGACACGGCGCTGGAGTTCGCCACGCTGGGCGAGGCACCTGCCCGGCCGCCCACGCGGCAGGCCGGGTCCACCGCCCCCACGTCCGAGCACCCGCACCGCCGGCCACTCCGTCGTCGTGTGCGCGCGCGCCGGCCCGGCATGGGCCGCCCGCGCGCCCAGGTCTGCGTCTCGCCGGTCTCCCATCACCCGGCACGCAGGCACTGACCGCCCTTGCCCTCCGGCGCCCGGTCTGGGAGGACGGGCGCGCCGGAGAGGCTGGTGCCGCCATCCGCGGCGCTATGGGCTCCACCGCACTCGGGCCGCCTCCCAGGCGGCCCGAGCGCTGTCGGACCGCACGTCGCACCGCCACACTCCCCTGGCGCTGCTCGAGGGGCTGGAGGCCCACGTGTCGCACGTCCACTGCTGGGCGCTCGCCCGCGCGCCATTCCGGTGGGGGCCGGCGCTCCGCGGCGCGCGCCGCCCGGTGTGCCCGGGGCGCCGCGAGCTGTTGCCGGCGGAACCCTTAACGAAAACGAGCCGCCCGGCGGGCGGCTCGTCAGTAAGAACCGGCGGCGACCTACTCTCCCAGGCCCTTGCGGGCCAAGTACCATCGGCGCTGTGGGGCTTAACTGCTCTGTTCGGAATGGGAAGAGGTGTTTCCCCCACGCCAAAGCCACCGGAAATATGTCGAGACCGGTGGCCTCCGCGCGGGCCTTCAAAACTGCACAGATTGCCAACGCGACGGGTGTCACAAAAATATCCGTCAAGCCCTCGACCCATTAGTACCGGTCTCCTCCGGCTGTCGCCAGCCTTCCAGATCCGGCCTATCAACCTGGTGGTCTACCAGGGGGCTTACTCCCTCGAGGGGATGGGAGAGCTCATCTCGAGGACGGCTTCCCGCTTAGATGCCTTCAGCGGTTATCCGTTCCGCACGTAGCTAACCTGCAATGCCCTTGGCAGGACAACAGATACACCAGAGGTGCGTTCATCCCGGTCCTCTCGTACTAGGGACGAATCCTCTCAACTCTCCAACGCCCACGGCAGATAGGGACCGAACTGTCTCACGACGTTCTGAACCCAGCTCGCGTGCCGCTTTAATGGGCGAACAGCCCAACCCTTGGGACCCACTTCAGCCCCAGGATGCGACGAGCCGACATCGAGGTGCCAAACCGAGTCGTCGATGTGGACTCTTGGACTCGATAAGCCTGTTATCCCCGGAGTACCTTTTATCCGTTGAGCGACGGCACTTCCACTTGCAACCGCCGGATCACTAAGGCCTGCTTTCGCACCTGCTCGACACGTCTGTCTCGCAGTCAAGCTCCCTTGCTGCCTTTACACTCTGCGCACGGTTTCCAACCGTACTGAGGGAACCTTTGCGCGCCTCCGTTACATTTTGGGAGGCGACCGCCCCAGTCAAACTACCCACCTGGCACTGTTCACCGCCCGGTTTCACGGCGCGGTGTTAGAAGCCCAATACGCTAAGGGTGGTATCTCAAGGTTGGCTCCACGCCAGCCGCAGCCGGCGCTTCCAAGCCTCCCACCTATCCTGAGCGAAACGGACCGAACTCCAATACCAAGTTGTAGTAAAGGTTCACGGGGTCTTTCCGTCTTGCCGCGGGTACTCGGCATCTTCACCGAGACTGCAATTTCACCGAGCCCCTCGTTGAGACAGCGTTCAACTCGTTACGCCATTCGTGCAGGTCGGAACTTACCCGACAAGGAATTTCGCTACCTTAGGACGGTTATAGTTACCGCCGCCGTTTACCGGGGCTTAGTTTCAATGCTTCGGGTTGCCCCTAACATCTCCACGTAACCTTCCGGCACCGGGCAGGCGTCAGCCCCTATACGTCGTCTTGCGACTTAGCAGAGACCTGTGTTTTTGGTAAACAGTCGGTTGAACCTATTCACTGCGGCCCTCTCGGGCTCCACCGGCAAGCGGTTTCACCCTACTGGGGCGCTCCTTATCCCGAAGTTACGGAGCGATTTTGCCGAGTTCCTTAACGAGGGTTATCTCGATCACCTTAGTATTCTCTACTTGCCCACCTGTGTCGGTTTTGGTACGGGCACGCGCAGTCTCCCTAGAGGCTTTTCTTGGAGGCCTGGCTTCAGGGACTCGCCGGCTTATAGCCAGCTGGCATCGCACCTCAGGTTATGCAGCCCCGGATTTCCCATGGGCCACCCCTACATGCTTACCCCAGGACGACCATCGCCTGGGATCCCTTAGCCTTCCTCGTCCCCCCATCGGTCAAACGACTGCGACGTGGTACAGGAATATCAACCTGTTGGCCATCGACTACGCCTTTCGGCCTCGCCTTAGGTCCCGACTAACCCTGAGCAGACGAACTTTACTCAGGAACCCTTGGGCAATCGGTGGAGGGGATTCTCACCCCTCTTTCGTTACTCATGCCGGCATTCTCACTTCCCAAGGCTCCACGACTGGCTTCCGCCGCCGCTTCACTGCCTTTGGGAACGCTCTCCTACCGCGCGTCTTGCGACGCACCCGCAGCTTCGGTGGTTAGCTTGAGCCCCGTTGAATTATCCGCGCCCGAACACTTGACCAGTGAGCTGTTACGCACTCTTTCAAGGATGGCTGCCTCTAAGCCAACCTCCTGGTTGTCTGTGCACTCGGACATCGTTTGCCACTTAGCTAACACTTTGGGACCTTAGCTGGCGGTCTGGGCTGTTTCCCTTTTGACGCTGAAGTTTATCCCCCAGCAACTGACTCCCGGAGTAACCGTGACGGTCTTCGGAGTTTGCCTGACTTCGGTAACCTGGTAGGGCCCCTAGGCCAAACAGTGCTCTACGGCCGCAACGGAATTTATCCGAGGCTATACCTAAATATATTTCGGAGAGAACCAGATATCTCTGAGCTTGATTAGCCTTTCACTCCGACCCACAGGTCATCCGCCCAGTTTTCAACCTAGGTCGGTTCGGTCCTCCACGGGGTCTTACCCCCGCTTCAACCTGCCCATGGGTAGCTCGCTCAGTTTCGGGTCTACCGCCTACGACTATGGCGCCCTGTTCGGACTCGCTTTCGCTACGGCTCCGCTCATCGCTTAACCTTGCCGCAGACGAGTAACTCGCCGGCTCGTTATGCAAAAAGCACGCCGTCACCTCCGAAGAGGCTCCGACCGCTTGTAGGCACGCGGTTTCAGGTACTATTTCACTCCCCTTCCGGGGTACTTTTCACCTTTCCCTCACGGTACTAGTCCGCTATCGGTCACCAGGGAGTACTTAGCCTTGGAGGGTGGTCCCCCCAGCTTCGGTCCGCGTTTCACGGGAGCGGACCTACTCAGGGACATCATCGGGAGGCCACGAGATTTCGTCTACGGGACGGTTGCCCTCTGTGGTGCGCGGTTCCACGCGCTTCGACTACCTCGTGACTTTCTGACTCCCGCCGGGGCAGGCACACCCCGGACAGACGCCCTACAACCCCCGATCCGCAACGCGTGCCCGCTTGCACGGACCGGGTTTGGGCTGGATCCCCTTTCGCTCGCCACTACTCGGGGAGTCTCGGTTGATTTCCTTTCCTCGAGGTACTGAGATGTTTCAGTTCCCTCGCTTGCCCCCGCATGCCTATGTATTCAGCATGCGGTAGCGCCGCATTACCAGCGCTGGGTTTCCCCATTCGGGAATCCGCGGATCACAGGCTATTCAGCGCCTCCCCGCGGCTTTTCGCAGCCGTTCACGCCCTTCATCGACTCCTGGTGCCTAGGCATCCACCGTGTGCCCTTCCTATCTTGACGGTGATCAACCGGTCGCCGAAGCAACCGGTCGGTGATACCCGTTTTGTTGGCAATACTGTGCAGTTTTCAAGGTCCGCGAGGAGGCGCCCTCCGGCAGTACCGCGCGCCACGTCCATCAGCGCCACGGCCGGCGGAGGCCGGTCTCTCAAAACTCAACAGCATGCGGGCGGGGCGGGGCATAGGCGAGCAGTCGCCAATGGCCGCCCCTGCTTCGCGCGCAGAGCGCGCGGCCCGGCAGGTCCGGTCGACATCGCTAGGAGCCGCCCGGGATCTGCGCCGGCGCGAGATGCACCGGCGGCCCGGACAGGCCGCTCCAATCCTGGAGCTCCCTAGAAAGGAGGTGATCCAGCCGCACCTTCCGGTACGGCTACCTTGTTACGACTTCACCCCAGTCACGAGCCCCACCTTCGACGGCTCCCTCCCAAAGGGTTAGGCCACCGGCTTCGGGTGTTGCTTGCTTCCGTGGTGTGACGGGCGGTGTGTACAAGGCCCGGGAACGTATTCACCGCGGCAATGCTGATCCGCGATTACTAGCAACTCCGCCTTCATGCAGGCGGGTTTCAGCCTGCAATCCGAACCGAGACGCGCTTTGAGGGATTCGCTCCACCTCGCGGTATCGCAGCCCTCTGTACGCGCCAATGTAGCACGTGTGTAGCCCTGAACATAAGGGGCATGATGACTTGACGTCATCCCCACCTTCCTCCGGTTTGTCACCGGCAGTCTCGCATGAGTCCCCAACTAAATGCTGGCAACATGCGACGGGGGTTGCGCTCGTTGCGGGACTTAACCCAACATCTCACGACACGAGCTGACGACAGCCATGCACCACCTGTGATCCTGCCCCGAAGGGAGGCCCCGTTTCCGGGGCGGTCAGGAACATGTCAAGCCCAGGTAAGGTTCTTCGCGTTGCGTCGAATTAAACCACATGCTCCGCTGCTTGTGCGGGCCCCCGTCAATTCCTTTGAGTTTTAGCCTTGCGGCCGTACTCCCCAGGCGGGGCACTTAATGCGTTAGCTTCGGCACGGAGGGAGTCGACACCCCCCACACCTAGTGCCCATCGTTTACAGCGTGGACTACCAGGGTATCTAATCCTGTTTGCTCCCCACGCTTTCGCGTCTCAGCGTCAGTAACGTCCCAGCGAGCTGCCTTCGCAATAGGTGTTCCTCCTGATATCTGCGCATTTCACCGCTACACCAGGAATTCCACTCGCCTCTTCCGTACTCTAGCCCGACAGTATCCACCGGCATCCGAGGGTTGAGCCCCCGACTTTCACAGCGGACTTACCGGGCCGCCTACACGCTCTTTACGCCCAATGATTCCGGACAACGCTAGCCCCCTACGTATTACCGCGGCTGCTGGCACGTAGTTAGCCGGGGCTTCTTGTGAAGGTACCGTCACTCCAGCCGGCTATTCACCGGCGAAGCTTCGTCCCAACTGAAAGGGGTTTACAACCCGAAGGCCGTCTTCCCCCACGCGGCGTTGCTGCGTCACGCTTTCGCGCATTGCGCAAGATTCCCCACTGCTGCCTCCCGTAGGAGTCTGGGCCGTGTCTCAGTCCCAGTGTGGCTGATCGTCCTCTCAGACCAGCTACCCATCGTCGCCTTGGTAGGCCGTTACCCCACCAACAAGCTAATGGGCCGCGGGCCCGTCCCGATGCGGAGGCCGAAGCTACCTTTACACGTTGACCTCATGGTCAACGGGCACATCCGGTATTAGCCCGAGTTTCCTCGGGTTGTCCCGGTCATCGGGGTGGGTTACCCACGTGTTACTCACCCGTTCGCGGCTCTGCCCCGGGGCAAGCCCCGGTTCGTCGCTCCACTTGCATGTGTTAAGCACGCCGCCAGCGTTCGTCCTGAGCCAGGATCAAACTCTCCGTGAAGAACTGCTCACGTTGAGCTGTCGGTGCATCGCTCGAGGGCCGCGCGTACACATGCGCGAGCCGGATGCCTCGACGGGGTACTGCTCTTTCTGGCTGCCGCACGGGCTAAGCACCCGGGCGGCAGGTCGAACCTGGACGCACACAGCCGAACCGACCGGATGGCCGGCCGACATGGTGCGCATGCTGTTGAGTTTTCAAAGACCGTCGCGCCTCGCGTGGGCGGGGACTCCGCCCGGTTCTGACGCGCCCGGATGCCCGCAGGGGGCTCCGAGGGGCAGTGGAGTGTAGCGCACACGGGTGGGCCGGGGGAAGGGCTGGGCGCCGCGGTCCAGCGGGCCGCGAGGCGGCACGGCGACGCGGCGTGCCGCCACCCTGCTCAGCCCGGCAGGCGCAGCCGCCGGAAGTGCCGCTTGCCGAGCTGCAGGACCCGGCCGTCGAGGTCCGCCGCGGGTAGGTCGAGCGGGTCGGCCCCCAGCGGCTCGCCGTCGAGCCGCACACCGCCCTGGGCGAGCTTGCGCCGCGCCTCCGACCGCGACCCGCCGAAGAGCTCCGCGATGAGCTCGGGCAGGTGGACGGTCCCGTTGGAGGGCCGCAGCTCCGCCTCCTCGACCTCCTCGGGGAGCTCATGCGCGACGTGGATGCGGTCGAACGCGGCCTCGGCGGCCTCCCCCGCGGCCTCCCCGTGGTAGAGCGCGACCAGGCGGCGGGCGAGCGCGCGCTTGGCGTCGCGCGGCGTCGCGCCGGCGGGCGGCTCCTCGCCGAGCAGCAGGTCGTACCAGGGCGCGATCTGCTCGTCGGGGATGCGCATCGTCTTGCCGTACATCTCCTCGGGCGGCTCGGTGACCCCGATGTGGTTGCCGAGCGACTTCGACATCTTCTGGACGCCGTCGGTGCCCGCGAGGATCGGCATCGTGAGGATCGCCTGCGGCGGCTTGCCGTAGGCCGACTGCACGGCCCGGCCCATGAGCAGGTTGAAGGTCTGGTCGGTGCCGCCGAGCTCGACGTCGGCGTCGATCATCACCGAGTCGTAGCCCTGCAGCACCGGATAGAGCAGCTCGAGCAGGGAGATCGGCGCGCCCGCCGCCCAGCGCTTGGCGAAGTCGTCGCGCTCGAGCAGCTGGGCGGCGGTCACCGTCCCCACCAGGCGGAAGAGCTCCTCCATCGTCATGTCCAGCCACTCGGAGTTGTGGCGTACCTCGAGGCGCTCGCCGGTGTCGAGGACGTAGCCGGCCTGCTGCTGGAAGGTGCGCGCGTTGGCGTCGATCTCGGCCCCCGAGAGGACGGGGCGCGTCGCGGAGCGGCCGCTCGGGTCGCCCACGCGCGCGGTGTAGTCGCCGACGATCAGCACGACCGTGTGCCCGGCGTCCTGGAACTCGCGGAGCTTGCGCAGCACCACGGTGTGGCCGAGGTGGATGTCCGGCGCGGTGGGGTCGATCCCCAGCTTCACGCGCAACGGGCGGCCCTCGCCGGCCGCGGTCTCGAGGCGCTCGGCGAGGCCTCCCGCGGGCAGCGAGTCGACCGCGTTGCGGGCCAGATGGGCGGCCGTGCGACGGGCCTCGGGGCCGGGTTCTGACATCCGCGCCAATGCTAGAGTGTCGCCCCCGCGCGGCCCCTCCCGACGGCCGCCGCCGAACCGTACCGGCACCGCGTGTGGGGCGCGTGGCCGGAGCGCCGAGGGGCGTGGCGGCTCGGCCTGCCCGCTCGTCGCGGGCCTGAGCCCAGGCATGAGCGATCCCGAGCGAACCACCGACTCCTCCGCCGCCGACGGACCGGCTCAAGGCGACGACGAAGACCCCGGGAACGTCGTCCCGCTGCGCCCCGAGTACGCCGCGCGGCCGCCGCGGCCGCGCCGCGCGGGGGCCGCAGGACTACGTCGAGACCGGGTCCGGCGGCGCCGACGCGACCGTCCCCGACTTCGCCTGGGCGCACCTGCCCGACGACGGCAGGACGGGCGGCGGCGGGGACGAGCCCCCGCGCCCGCGCGTGCGCATCAAGAAGCTCCGCGTCTTCGCGCTGATCGCGGGGCTCGGGGTGCTGGCCGCCATCTCGACGCTGTTCGGGATGCTGATGGCCGTCGCCTCCGACCTGCCGGCGCTCGAGGAGCCCGCCTCGACCAACTCGGTCGTGCTCGACCGCGACAACCGCGAGATCGGCCTGCTGACCGGCAACCAGCGGCGCATCTACCTGAACTCGTGGGACATCGCCCCGGTGATGAAGCACGCGATCGTCGCGATCGAGGACAAGCGCTTCTTCACCAACGACGGCGTCGACCTCCGCGGCACCGGCCGCGCCCTGTGGCAGGACATCGCCAACCGGCAGGTGGTCCAGGGCGGCTCGACGATCACCCAGCAGTTCGTCAAGACCTCGCTCGCCGCCCAGGACGAGCGCACGCTGTTCAACAAGATCCGCGAGGCGGCGCTCGCCTACCACGTCACCCGCAAGTGGGACAAGCAGCGCATCCTGCGCAACTACCTCAACACGATCTACTTCGGCAACGGCGCGTACGGCATCGAGTCGGCCGCGCGCGTGTACTTCGGCAAGCAGCACGGCGGCTGCGGCGAGCGCGGGGCCGAGCACTGCGCGTCCCTCCTCGAGCCCCACGAGGCCGCCCTGCTGGCCGGCATGGTGCAGTCCCCCAGCGCCTATGACCCCACGCAGCACCCCCAGGCGGCCAAGCACCGCCGCGACGTCGTGCTCGACCGGATGCTCCAGCAGGGCTACATCAGCCAGGTCCAGCACGACCAGTCGGTCGCCGAGCCGGTCCCGACCCGCTCGGAGCTCGAGCTCCCGCGCGAGGAGACCGCGCACCCGTACTTCACCTCCTGGGTCAAGCAGCAGGTGGTCGACAAGCTCGGCGGCGGCCAGGTCGGCGCGCGGCTGGCCTTCGAGGGCGGCCTGCGCGTGCGCACCACGATCGACGGCAAGCTCCAGCAGACCGCGAACAACGCCATCACGCAATGGCTGGGACCGCCGGACGGCGGCCCGCGCGCCTCGCTCGTGGCGATCGACAACAAGACCGGCGAGGTGCGCGCGATGGTCGGCGGCGACGACTACGCCAGCCATCCCTTCAACCTCGCCACGCAGGGCCAGCGCCAGCCGGGCTCGGCGTTCAAGCCGTTCGTGCTCGCCGAGGCGCTGAAGGCGGGCATCGCACCGAGCACCACCTGGGAGTCGAAGAAGAAGGTCTTCAACGTCCCCGGCAGCCGGGAGAAGTTCACCGTCAACAACTACGAGAACGCCTACCACGGCATCACCACGCTCGGGAAGGCGACGTACGCCTCCGACAACGCGGTCTACGCGCAGGTCGGCATCAAGGTCGGCACCAAGAAGATCGCGCGGCTGGCGCGGCGGATGGGCATCCGCTCGCCGGTGTCCGACAACTGGGCGATGACGCTCGGCGGTCTCAAGCAGGGGGTCACCCCGCTCGACATGGCCCATGCCTACGAGACGTTCGCCACCGGCGGCAAGTTCGTCTACGGGACGCTCAGCCCCGGCGAGATGCACAAGGGCTCGATCCGGCGGCCCGGCCCGGTCGGGATCACGGCGATCGGCCGCGGCAACGGCGACGACTTCCACCCCATGGAGCTGCCGAGCGGCGAGCGCGCCCGCAACCGCACTCGCCGGATGCAGGTGCTCGACCCCGCGGTCGCCGGCCAGGTCACCTCGCTGCTCAAGGGCGTCGTCAAGTACGGCACGGGGACGCGCGCGCAGCTCTCCGAGGTCGAGGCCGCCGGCAAGACGGGCACGACCGAGAACTACGGCGACGCCTGGTTCGTCGGCTATACGCGCGAGTACACGGTCGCGGTGTGGGTCGGCTACCCGGACCACTTCAAGCCGATGAAGACCGAGTTCCAGGGCGAGCCGGTGGCCGGCGGCACCTACCCCGCGGGCATCTGGCGGACGTTCATGGAGGGGCTGCTCAAGCTCGACCCGCCCAAGCAGAGCAAGGACGACACCCCGGCGCCGCCCGAGCCCGGCCCCACCGACGGGGTGCCCGCCGTGCCGCCGAACGAGACCGCGCCCGCGCCGCAGGAGCCCTCCCCCGAGGGCGGCGCCGCACCCGCGCCCGCGCCCGAGCAGCCCGCGCCCGCGCAGCCGGCCCCCGCGCAGCCCGCGCCCGAGCAGCCCGCCCCGGCCGAGCCGGCGCCCGACCAGGCCGCCCCCCAGGGCGGCGTCGCGCCCGAGCAGCCCTAGTTCAGGCGGCGGCGAGCCGCGCCCGCAGCCCGGGCGGCCACGGCCGCGACACCGAGCGCGAGCCGACCGCGCAGAAGCGCCATGGCAGCTCGGCCGCCTTGGTGATCCCGATCCGCGGCCCGGCGACGGCCTCGACGTCCTCCCAGCCGCGCGGGCGCCCGCCGAAGCGGATCGGGCCGGTCGCGAGGTCGGTCGTGTTGAGGTCGAGTCCGATGGCGAGCGCCTGGGTGAGCTTGCCCGGCCCCGAGCAGAGGTCCTCGGCGCGCTGCGCGCCACGCCGCTCGCGCATCGCGCCGAGGCCCGCGAGCGGCTCGAGCGCGCGGATCAGGACCGCCGCGCCCACGCCCTCGGGCTCGGCCACCGCGTTGAGCAGCGCGTGGATGCCGTAGGAGCGGTAGACGTAGGCGCGCCCCGGCGTCCCGAACAGCGGGTGCGTGCGCGCGGTCAACCCGACGTAGGCGTGGCACGCCGGCTCGGACTCGTGGTAGGCCTCGGTCTCGACGATCACGCCCGTCGCGCCCGCATGGCCGACGGTGCAGCCGAGCAGGTCGCGGGCCACCTCCACGACCGGCCGCGCGTAGAAGTCCGCGGGCAGCGGACCGGCGGCTGACGGATCGCCGCTCAAGCCGGCTGGTCGTCGAGCGCCGCGCGCGCGTGGGCGAGCTGCTCGCGCACGCGCGCCTGGGCCGTGCCGCCCTCGGAGACCTTGGACTCGAGCCACGAGCGCTGCGCGAGCACGTCGTAGAACTCGTCGTCCAGCGCCTCGGAGTGGCGGCTGAGCTCCTCGGGGCTCAGCGCCGACAGCGAGCGGCCCGACGCGAGCGCCTCGCGCACGAGGCCGGCGACGATCCCGTGCGCCTGCCGGAACGGCACCCCGCGGCGGACGAGGAGGTCGGCGACGTCGGTGGCCGCGATGAGCTCGTCGGCCGCGGCGGCCGCGAGCCGGTCGGCGTCGAAGGTGATCCCCTCGAGCATCCCGCGCGCGGCGCTCAGGCAGAGGTCGAGCGTGTCGACGGAGTCGAAGAGGTGCTCCTTGTCCTCCTGGAGGTCCTTGTTGTAGGTCAGCGGGAGGCCGTGCAGGACCCCGTGGAGGGCGACGAGCCGCGCGGAGACGCGGGGCGCCTTGGCGCGCAGCAGCTCTGCCGCGTCCGGGTTCTTCTTCTGGGGCATGATCGACGACCCCGAGGCCCACGCGTCCGAGACCTCGCAGAAGCCGAACTCGTCGCTCGACCACAGCACGATCTCCGCCCCGAGCCGCGACAGGTGCGTGGCGCAGGTCGCGGCGGCGGCGAGGAAGTCGAGCACGAAGTCGCGGTTGGAGACCGCGTCGATCGAGTTCGGCGCGACGCCGGCGAAGCCGAGGTCGCCGGCCACCAGCCCGCGGTCGGTGTCGAAGTTCACGCCGGCCAGCGCCCCCGCCCCCAGCGGCAGCTCGGTCGTCGAGCCCAGCACGAACTCGAAGCGCCGCGCGTCGCGCCGGAACATCCAGAAGTAGGCCAGCAGGTGATGGGAGAGGTAGACCGGCTGGGCGCGCTGGAGGTGCGTGTAGCCGGGCATCGGCCAGTCGAGGTGGCGCTCGGCCAGCCCGATCACCACCGCCTGCAGGTCGTGCAGCTGCTCGAGCGTGCGCAACGCGTGCGCGCGCGTGAACATGGCCATGTCGGTGGCGACCTGGTCGTTGCGCGAGCGCGCGGTGTGCAGCCTGCCGCCCACCGGGCCGACGATCTCGGTCAGCCGCCGCTCGACGGCCATGTGGATGTCCTCGTCGTCGGGGCGGAAGGCGAACTCGCCCGCGTCGAGCTCCTCCTGCACGCGGTCGAGCCCGCCGAGCAGCACGTCGCGGTCGGCCTCGGCGATGATCCCCGCGGCGGCCAGCATGGTCGCGTGCGCCCGCGACTGCTCCACGTCGTAGGGCCCCAGCCGCCAATCGAACCCGATCGACGCGTTGAGCTGCTGGAAGACGGGATCCTGGGGCTGGGAGAAGCGCGACATCGACACGGCATCATGCCGTCCATGCAGCTGATCGTGCGCCCCGCCCGGCCGGAGGACCCGGCCGACGAGCTGCTCTACGAGTCGGCCAAGCCCTACTACGACGCCTACGCGGGCGACGAGGCCCGCGCGCGCCGGCTGCTGCGCCGGGTCTATCGCCGCGACGGCCACGCCGCGAGCTGGGAGATCTGCCACGTCGCCGAGCTCGACGGCGAGGTGATCGGGGTGCTGGCGGGCTTCCCGGCCCGCGAGGGCGACCGGCTGGCGCGCCACTTCGTGTCGCTCACGTTCGCCCGCGTGCCCGCGTGGCGCTGGCCGGGCCTCGTGCGCCATCTGCGCGCCGCCGGCACCGTCTCCCCACACCCGCCGCTCGACGCCTACTACGTCGACGCGCTGGCCACGGCGCCGCAGGCCCGTCGCCGCGGGGTCGCGACCGCGCTGCTCTCGGAGGCCGAGCGCCAGGCGCGCACGCACGGCGCGAGCGGCGTGGCGCTCGACACCGGTCTCGCCAACCAGCCCGCCCGCGCGCTCTACGAGGGCTACGGGTTCCGGCGCCGCGAGGTCCGCCACGCGCCCGACGAGCGCACCGCGCGCGCGATCGGCGGCCCCGGCTTCGTCGGCTACTTCAAGGACGCGGCGGGCTGAGCACGCGCTCGAGCGCCTCGACCACGCGCGCGATCTGACCCTCGCCGAGCTCCGGGAAGAACGGCAGCGCGAGCGAGCGCGCGGCGACCGCCTCGGCCACCGGGAACTCGCCGGGGCGGTGCCCGAAGCGCTCGCGGTAGAAGGACATGAGGTGGATCGCCGGCATGTAGGGCTTGCTCTGCACGCCGAGCTCGCGCAGCGCGACCATCGTCTCGTCGCGGTCGGCGTCGTCCGGGAGGCCGACGACGTAGACGAACCAGCCGCGGCGGTCCCCGCCGGTGTCCGGGCACGGCAGCTCGAGCCCGCGCTCGGCGACGAGCGGGGCGAGCGCCTGGCGGTAGAGGTCCGCGACCCGCGCGCGGCCGGCCAGCATCCCGTCGAGGCGCTCGAGCTGGACGAGCCCGATCGCGCACGCGATGTCGCTCAGCCGGTAGTTGAAGCCGAGGCGGTCGTGGTCGAGCCAGCCGAGGTCGGGGGCGCGGCCCTGGTTGCGCTCGGAGTCGATGCGCACCTTGTGGTCCGCGTCGGCGGTGACGACCATGCCGCCCTCGCCCGTGGTGAGCTGCTTGTTGGCGTAGAAGCCGAACACCGCCGGGTGCCCGCGGCCCCCGACCTGCGTCCCATCGGCGTGGACGGCGCCGAGCGCCTCGCACGCGTCCTCCACGATCGGCAGCCCGTGGCCCTCGAGCGCGCCGACGTCGGCCGGGTAGCCGAAGATGTGCACGGGCAGGAAGGCGGCGGTGCGCTCGGTGCGCGCGGCGGCCGCGGCCGCCGGGTCGAGGTTGAGCGTCACCGGGTCGATGTCGGCGAACACCGGGCGCGCGCCCTCGTAGAGGACCGCGTTGGCCGAGGCCACGAAGGAGAACGGCGAGGTCACCACCTCGTCGCCCTCCCCCACGCCGATCGCGCGCAGCGCGAGGTGCAGCCCGGCGGTGCCGGAGGAGACCGCGCTCGCGTGCCGCGCGCCGACGCGCGCGGCGAAGGCGGTCTCGAACGCGGGGACGCGCGGCCCGAGGGAGAGCTGGCCGGAGCGCAGCACCTCGATCACGGCCTGCTCCTCCTCGGGGCCGAGCACGGGCCGCGCCAGCGGCACCACGTCGAGCGAGGCGGGAGCGGTCAAGAGGCGGAAGTCTGGCCGACCGGGGAGACGGAAGCCCGGCGGGGATCCTGCATGCCCGCCTCCAGCGAGTCCACCAGCGCGTCCCAGCTGGCCTCGATGACGTTCTCGTGCACGCCGATCGCGCCCCACGTGTCGTGGCCGTCGGAGGCGTCGAGCAGCACGCGGGTCACGGCGCCGGTGGCCTTCCACTCGTCGAGGATGCGCACCTTGTAGTTGACGAGCTTGATCCCCGCGAGGTGCGGGTGGCTCTCGGTGATCGCGGCGCGCAGCGCGCGGTCGAGCGCGTTGACGGGGCCGTTGCCCTCGGCGGTGCGCATGATGCGCTCCCCGTCGACCCAGATCTTGATCGTGGCCTCCGTGCAGACCCGGCCGTCCTCGCGCTTCTCGGCGATCACGCGCCAGGACTCGAGCCGGAACAGCGGCTCGTAGTCGCCGGTCTCACGGCGGATCAGCAGGTCGAAGGAGCCGTCGGCCGCCTCGAACTGGAAGCCGCGGTGCTCGAGCTCCTTCACGCGCTCGACGACCCGCGCGGCGGCCGCCTCGTCGAGGTCCATGCCGCCGTCCGCGGCGCGCTGCAGCACGGTCCCCTTGCCCGACAGCTCGGAGATCAGCGAGACGCGGCTGTTGCCGACCACGGCAGGGTCGATGTGCTCGAAGGTGGCGGGGTCGGCGGCCACGCCCGCCACGTGCATCCCGCCCTTGTGCGCGAACGCGTTCTTGCCCACGTAGGGCTGGTTGGAGTCCGGCACGAAGTTGAGCAGCTCTGCGATGTAGTGGGAGGCCTCGGTGAGCCCCTCCAGCGACGGCAGGCACTCGTGGCCCATCTTGAGCTGCAGGTTGGGCACGATCGAGACGAGGTTCGCGTTGCCGCAGCGCTCGCCGTAGCCGTTGAGCGTGCCCTGCACGAGGCGCGCCCCGGCCGCCACCGCGGCGAGCGAGTTGGCCACGCCGCACTCCGCGTCGTTGTGGCAGTGGATGCCGATCTCGACGTCGAGCGCGCCGGCGACCGCGGTCGTGGCGGCGGCGATGTCGTGCGGCAGCGAGGCCCCGTTGGTGTCGCACAGCGTGACGTTGGAGGCGCCCGCGTCCGCGGCCGCCCGCAGGCAGCGCAGCGCGTACTCGGGGTCGTCGGCGAACGCGTCGAAGAAGTGCTCGGCGTCGTAGATGACGCGCTTGCCCTCGCCGGCGAGGAACGCGACCGAGTCGGCGATCATCTGCAGGTTCTCCTCGCGCCCGACGCGCACCACCTTGTCGAGGTGCAGGCCCCAGGTCTTGCCGACCAGCGTCACCACCGGGGCGAAGGAGCCCGCGAGCAGGCGCAGCGCGGGGTCGGCGTCGGCGGTGAGGTCGCGCCGGCGCGTCATGCCGAACGCGACGATCTCGGCGGTCGAGAACAGCTCGGAGGCGAGCCGCTCGAACAGCTCGGCCTCCTTGGGGTTCGAGGCGGGGAAGCCGGCCTCGACGAGATGCACGCCGAGATCGTCGAGCAGGTGCGCGACGCGGACCTTCTCCTCCGCGGACAGCGACATCCCCTCGCCCTGCATGCCGTCCCGCAGGGTCGTGTCGTAGACGGTGATCACGTCGCGGGCGCGGGCGCGGGAACGACGTCCAGCCACTCGGCGTAGCGCTCGGAGCGCCCGCGCAGCGCATCGTCGAACGCCCGCTGGACCACGCGCGTGATCTCGCCCGGCTCGCCGGTGCCGATCGCGTGATCGTCGATCTCGCGCACGGGCACGAGCTCGGCCGCCGTGCCGGTCACGAAGACCTCGTCGGCGAGGTAGAGCTCGGCGCGCGCGATGTCGCGCTCGACGACCTCGTAGCCGAGGTCGCGCGCGATCTGGATCGCGGACTTGCGGTTGATGCCGTCGAGGATCGAGGCGGTCTGGGGCGGCGTGTGGATCCGGCCGCCGCTGACCATGAACAGGTTCTCGCCCGAGCCCTCGCACACGAAGCCGCGGGTGTCGAGCAGGATCGCCTCCTCGTAGCCGGCCTTGTGGCTCTCGATCTTGGCGAGCACCGAGTTGAGGTACTGCCCGCAGGCCTTCGCGTGCGGGATCAGCGAGTCCGGGCCGATCCGCCGCCACGACGAGACCTTGGCGCGGATGCCCGTGCGCTTGCCCTCGTCGCCGAGGTAGGCGCCCCAGCTCCACACCGCGATCGTCACGTCCACCGGCGCGTCGAGCGGGTACAGCCCCATCTGGCCGTAGCCGCGGTAGACGAGCGGGCGGACGTAGCAGGACTTCAGCCCGTTGCGCGTGATCAGCTCATGCGTGGCGGAGCGCAGCTCCTCGCGCGTGTACGGGATCGGCATGTAGTACAGCTCGGCCGACTTGAACAGGCGGTCGATGTGGTCGGTGTGGCGGAAGATCGCCGTCCCGCGCGGGGTCTCGTAGGCGCGGATGCCCTCGAACACGCCGGTTCCGTAGTGCAGGCCGTGCGTGAGGACGTGCACCTTGGCGTCGTCCCAGGCCACGAACTGCCCGTTCATCCAGATGACGTCCGCGGCGTTCTGCACTTCTGCACTCCTACTCGAGGTTGGCCAGGACCGCCCCGGTGGCCTCGGCCGTCGTGGCCGATCCGCCGAGATCGGCGGTGCGCAGCCCCGCGTCGAGGGCGCGATCCACGGCCGATTCTATAGCCGCCGCCTCGGCCTCCATGCCGAGTCCGTGGCGCAGGAGCAGTGCGGCGGAGAGGATCGCGGCCAGCGGGTTGGCCGCGCCCGAGCCCGCGATGTCGGGCGCCGAGCCGTGCACGGGCTCGAACACCCCGGGCCTGCCGGGCTCCCCGACGGAGGCGCTCGGGAGCATCCCGATCGAGCCGGTGAGCATCGCCGCCTCGTCCGAGAGGATGTCGCCGAACATGTTCTCGGTGAGGATCACGTCGAAGTGCCGCGGCGCGTTGACGAGCTGCATCGCGGCGTTGTCGACCAGCAGGTGCTCGAGCTCGACGTTGGGGAACTCCTCGCCGTGCACGCGCACCACGGTCTCGCGCCACAGCCGCGAGGTCTCGAGCACGTTGGCCTTGTCGACGCTCGTCACGCGCGAGCGCGCCGTGCGGAAGGCGGTGCGCGTGATGCGCTCGATCTCCGCGACCGTGTAGACGCAGGTGTCGTGCGCGCGGTCGCCGTTGCGACCCCGGTCGCCGAAGTAGAGCCCGCCGGTCAGCTCGCGCACGACGACCAGGTCGGTGCCCTCGATGCGGTCCCGCCGCAGCGGGCTCGCGTCGTAGAGCGCCGGCAGCGGGCGCACGGGCCGCAGGTTGGCGAACAGGCCGAGCTCGCGCCGCAGGCCGAGCAGGCCCTGCTCGGGGCGGGGCGCGCGGGGGTCCGTGCTGTCCCACTTCGGTCCGCCCACGGCGCCGAGCAGGACGGCGTCGGACGCCCGGCAGGCGGCGAGCGTGTCGGAGGGCAGCGGCGTCCCGGCGGCATCGATGGCGGCGCCGCCGACGGGGTGCTCGGCGTAGGTGAACTCGCCGACGGTGTCCAGCACCCGGGTGGCCGCGGCGACGACCTCGGGGCCGATCCCGTCGCCCGGGAGGAGCGCGATGCTCGCGCTCATAGGGTCGTGGTCACCGGTCCCGGCCGCTCCCGCTCGCGCTCATAGGCGCCGATCGCGTCGTCCTGCTGGAGGGTCAACGCGATGTCGTCGAGGCCCTCGAGCAGGCGGTGGCGGCGCTCGTCGTCGAGCTCGAAGGGCACCGTGCGCCCGTCGAAGCGGACCTCGCGGGCCTCGAGGTCGACCTCGGCCTCGCGCGCCTTCATCAGCGCCTTGACCTCCGCCTCGGGCAGCACGACCGGCAGCAGCCCGATCTTCGTGCAGTTGGAGAAGAAGATGTCGGCGAAGCTCGGCGCGACGATGGCCCTGAAGCCGTAGTCCTGCAGCGCCCACGGCGCATGCTCGCGGGAGGAGCCGCAGCCGAAGTTCTCGCCGGTGGCGAGGATCGGGTTCGCGGGCAGGTCCCAGTCGGGGTCGTCCTTCCAGTCGTAGAAGAGGAACTCCCCGAACCCGGTGCGCTCGACGCGCTTGAGGAACTGCTTGGGGACGATCTGGTCGGTGTCGACGTGGTCGCGGTCGAGCACGCTCACCGCGCCGGCGACCTGGCGGACGGGCTCCATCAGTGCCCCCTCCCGTTTCCGCCGGCGCCGACGGCGACCTCGCCCGGCTCCCAGTCGCGGATGTCGACGAAGTGGCCCTCGATGGCCGCCGCGGCCGCCATCTGCGGGGACACGAGGTGGGTCCTCCCGCCGCGCCCCTGGCGGCCCTCGAAGTTGCGGTTCGAGGTCGACGCGCAGCGCTCGCCCGGCTGCAGGATGTCCGGGTTCATGCCCAGGCACATCGAGCACCCCGCCGCGCGCCAGTCGAAGCCGGCGGCGGTGAAGATCTCGTGCAGACCCTCCTTCTCGGCCTGGTCGCGCACCTGCCGCGACCCGGGCACCACCATCGCGTGGACGTCGGAGGCGACCCTGCGGCCCTGGACGACCTCGGCGGCGGCCCGCAGGTCGCCGATCCGGGCGTTCGTGCAGGAGCCGATGAACACCCGGTCGAGGCGGATGTCGCGCATCGGCGTGCCCGCCTCGAGCGCCATGTAGCGCAGCGCGCGCTCCTCGCCCTCCGTGCGCGGCTCCGGGACCGACTCGGTGACCGGCACGACGTGCGCCGGCGTGGTCCCCCACGTGACGAGCGGCGACAGCGCCGCGGCGTCCACCTCGATCTCCTTGTCGAAGCTCGCGCCCTCGTCGGTGTGCAGCGGCTGCCAGCGCTCGACGGCGGCGTCGAAGTCCTCCGGCGCGGCGATCCGGCCCTCGACCCACTCGAAGGTCGTGTCGTCGGGGGCGATCATGCCGGCGCGGCCGCCGCCCTCGATCGTCATGTTGCAGATCGTCATGCGGCCCTCCATCGAGAGCGCCTCGATGGCCGGCCCCGCGTACTCGACGACGTGACCGGCGGCGCCGCCCACGCCGATCTGCCCGATCGTGCCGAGGATGAGGTCCTTGGCCGTGACGCCGAAGCCGAGGTCGCCCTCGTAGCGGATCCGCATCGACCGCGGCTTGGACTGCGCGAGGCACTGGGTGGCGAGCACGTGCTCGACCTCGCTCGTGCCGATCCCGAACGCCAGCGCCCCGAAGGCGCCGTGCGTGGCGGTGTGGGAGTCGCCGCAGACGATCGTCATGCCCGGCTGCGTCACGCCCAGCTCCGGCCCGATCACGTGCACGATGCCCTGGCGCGCGTGCCCGTGCGAGTACAGCGGGATCCCGAACTCCTCGCAGTTGCGCTCGAGCGTCTCGACCTGCACGCGCGAGAGCTGGTCGCGGATCTGCGCGGTGACCGACGTGCCGTCGGTGGGCACGTTGTGGTCGGCGGTCGCGAGCGTACGGTCCGGCCGGCGCACCGGGCGCCCCGCGAGCCGCAGCCCGTCGAACGCCTGGGGACTCGTCACCTCGTGGACGAGATGCAGGTCGATGTAGATGAGGCCGGGCGCCACCTCGTGCTGCGCCCAGATCTTGTCGAACAGCGTGGCGGTCATGAGCGACGGAGCCCCGCCGACACGACGGCCAGCAGGACGGCCTCCTCCTTTCCGGGGTTCTCGAAATGGTGCGGCAGGTCGGCGTCGAAGGTCACGGCGTCGCCCTCGCGCAGGGCGTGGCGCGCGCCGTCGATCACCAGCTCGACGGTGCCCTCCTGCACGACGGCGGTCTCGCGCGAGCCGGGCTCGTGGATCGGCGGGTCGCCGGGCCCGCCGGTGGCCGCGCCGGGCGCGAGCGTGTGGCGGGAGAGCTCGGCGCGCTGGCCGGGCAGCGGCGGCGTGAGGACCTCGTAGCGGTGGCCCGCGGCGCCCCCGCCGCGGCGGTCCTCGCGGCGCACGACCGTGACGATCCCGTCCTCGTCGAGGCGCAGGAGCTGCGAGAGCCGCAGGTCCAGCCCGGCGGCGATGCGCTCCGCCACCTGAAGCGTGGGGCTCGTCTCCCCGCGCTCGACCTGCGAGAGCATCGGCGCCGAGACGCCGGAGCGCAGGGCGAGGTCGCGCAGCGAGAGCCGGGCCGCCTCGCGCAGGGCGCGGATGCGGACGCCGAGGGTCCCGGGTGCGGGTTCAAGCGTGGTCGCCATCCCGGCGGCGTACGCTATCACGTACATCCGTACGCGCTCTGGCTCCGCGGGCGGAACGCGGTTAGGGTCACTCGCAACACCACCGCCCGCACAGAGGAGGCGAGATGGCCACCGCCCCGAAGGAGGCCCCCGCGGAGAGGAGCGAGGGCTACCAGCTGGAGGGCTCGCTGCTCGAGGTCTGCTCCTGCGACGTGCTGTGCCCGTGCTGGATCGGCGAGGACCCCGACGGCGGCGTCTGCGAGTCGGTCGTCGCCTACCACTTCGACAAGGGGCGGATCAGCGGCGTCGACGTGAGCGGCCTCACGCTCGTGAGCACCGTGTTCATCCCCGGCAACGTGCTGGAGGGCAACTGGCGGCAGCTGCTGCTGGTCGACGACCGCGCGACGGACGAGCAGGCCGAGGCCATGGTCGACGCGTTCACCGGCAAGCTCGGCGGCCCGCTGGCCGACCTCGCGAAGCTCATCGGCGAGCGCGTCGGAGTCGAGCGCGCGCCGATCGAGCACGAGATCGTCGACGGGGCGGGGACGCTCAAGGTCGGGGACCGCATCGACTGCGCGATGCACCCGTACCGCGGCCCCGACGGGAGCACGACGACGCTCAACAACTCGATCTTCTCGACGGTCCCGGGCTCGCCGGCGTACGTCGCCGTCGCCGACCACCAGCGGATCGACATCCCCGAGCACGGCTATCAGTGGTCGTACGAGAAAAAGAACGCGATCCAGTCCGACTGGAAGATCGACTTCGCGGGCGCCTAGCCGTCGCGGGGTTTCCCTGGCCCGTCCTCGCGGCGATCGCCGTCGCCTGGGCGCTCGCGGTGGCGAGCCACGCCCTCGGCGCGGCATCGCTGCTGCACCACGACGCGCTCATCGAGGACGGGCCCGGCGCGGCGGTCGGCCTCGTGCTGTTCCTGCTCGCATGGCAGGTGATGCTCGCGGCGATGATGCTGCCCTCGAGCCTGCCGCTCGTGCGCCTGTTCGCGCGCGCCTCGGCCGGCCAGCCGCGGCCGCGCGCGGCGATGGCGGCCTTCCTCGGCGGCTACGCGCTCGTGTGGTCGGCCTTCGGGGCGCTGGCGTTCCTGTTCGACCTGGGCGTGCACGCGGCGGTCGACGCGAGCGCCTGGCTGCACGCGCGCGAGTGGCTGCTGGGCGGCGCGGTGCTGGCGCTGGCGGGCGCCTTCCAGTTCACGCCGCTGAAGGACGCCTGCCTGGACCGCTGCCGGCATCCCGCCCAGTTCCTGATGCGCTACTACGAGCGCGGCGCCGCGGGCGGCCTGCGCCTCGGCGCCCGCCACGGCGCCTTCTGCGTCGGCTGCTGCTGGGCGCTGATGTTCGTCATGTTCGCGGCGGGCGTCGCGAGCCTGGTGTGGATGGCCCTGCTGACCGCGGTGATGGTGCACGAGAAGACGCGGCCGGAGGGCCGGCGCATGGTGCCCGTGACCGGCCTCGCGCTGCTGGCGACCGCCTCGGTCGTGCTGCTGGCCTCCGCGTACGGGGCGGGAGTGCTCTAGAAGCGGCGCATCGCCGGAAGCAGGCCGGGACACTCGTCGTCCACCTCGGGAGATCGCCGCCACGACGAAGGAGGACGCCTTGAGCGCACCGGAGACACGGCCGCGCCGCCTCGGCGAGACGGGCTACGCGCTGCCGAACGCGTGGGAGCAGGCGCGGCGCCGGCTTGCGCTGCTCGAGGCGTGTCACGACCCGGCGAGCATCCGCCGCGCGGAGGCGCTCGGCGTCGGCGAGGGCCGGCACTGCCTCGACGCCGGCGCGGGCGGCGGCTCGTTCGCCCGCTGGCTCGCCCGGCGGGTCGGCGACACCGGCAGCGTGGTCGCCGTGGACCTCGACGTGCGCCTGCTGGAGCAGGCAACGACGCCCGGCCTGGAGGTCCGCCGGCTGGACCTCGTCGCCGACGAGCTGCCCCGGGACGCCTTCGACCTCGTCCACACCCGCCTGGTGCTCATCCACATCCCCGAGCGCGAGCGGGTGCTTCGGCGCCTCGCCGCCGCCGTGCGCCCCGGCGGCGTCCTGCTGGTCGAGGAGGACGACATCTTCCCCATCGCGGCGACGGCGGACCCCGCCTACCGGGAGGCCTGGCGGGCGTTCATGGGACGGATGGAGGCCGCCGGGGTCGACGGCGAATGGGCCCGGTGGCTGCCGGAGCGGCTCGGGGCGCTCGGCCTGGACCGGCGGGCGGATAGCGGCGGCCCGCGTTCCGACACGTTGTCAGTGTCCGGCGAACCCCGGCGGGGTACACGTCCCGCACCATGGAAACCCATCCCAATCAATCTCCCGAGCCTGAGCGCGCCTTCGACGTCCTCGCCGAGGGCCTCGGGCGGCGCGACCTGCTCAAGGCGACCGCGCTGGTCGGGGCCGGCGCGGTGGCGCCGGCCTGGCTCGCGTCGCCCGGCATCGCGGGCGCGGCCGCGGATCCGGACGACGCCGAGCCGCCCGCGCTGCAGCCGGGCGGCGGCGGGATCCGCGGCCGCTACCTGGCCTCCACGCCCGACACGGTCATGTGGGGCTACCTGCCCAACCGCGACACCGAGCCGGTCATGTCGGTCGACTCGGGCACGGTGGTGACGATCGACACGGTGTCCCACGAGGGGATCCTCGAGGACCAGGGGCGCGACCCGGTGCGCTACTTCGCCCAGCACGGCGTCCCCGCGCGCGGGGTGATGGCCGACGCGAAGGCCATCGCGGCGTCCTCGCTCGTCCACGACTTCGCCGCCGACGGCCCGCACATCGTCACCGGCCCGGTCGCCGTCAACGGCGCGCAGCCCGGCGACGTGCTGCGGATCGACGTCGTCGGCCTGGTGCCGCGCGCGCCCTACGGCGTGATCTCCAACCGGCACGGCAAGGGCGCGCTGCCCGGCGAGTTCCCCGAGACGCCGCCGCCCGAGCCCGGGGCGGACGCCCAGCACCCGGAGCTGTTCCACAACGTGTCGGTGTTCACGCCGGTGCGCCGGGTCCGCGGCGACTACCGCGGCGTGCTGCCGGCCGGCCGCTACCGGGCCGAGTTCCCGATCGACCCGTTCATGGGGCTCATGGGCGTCGCGCTCGACACCTCGGAGAAGGTCAACTCCATCCCGCCGACCGTGGCGGGCGGCAACCTCGACATCCGCGACCTGACCGTCGGCTCGACGCTGTACCTGCCGGTCTTCGTGCCGGGCGCGAAGTTCTTCGCCGGCGACCCGCACTACGTCCAGGGCGACGGCGAGGTGGCGCTCACCGCGCTCGAGGCGCCGCTGCGCGGCACGTTCCGCCTCACGCTGCTCAAGGCCGGCTCGACGGCCATCCCGGGCGGCCGCGGGCGGCTCGAGGTGCCGTTCGGCGAGAACGCCGAGTTCTGGCTCGCGGTCGGGCTGAACGCCGACCTCGACGAGGCGATGAAGCAGGCGGTGCGCGAGTCGATCCAGTTCCTCGACGGCGAGCTGGGGATGCCGCGCGCGGTCGCCTACGCCTACCTCAGCGCGGCGACGGACTACGTGGTCTCGCAGGTCGTGGACCGGACCAAGGGCGTGCACGCCCGCATCGCCAAGGAGCACTTCCGCGGGGGGTAGCGGTCCCGGCGGGCCGGAGGGGCCCGACCGCTAGCGTCCGCACGGTGACCGACGCGCTGCGCCATCGCCCGGACGCGCTCGTGCTGGGCTCCGGCGGGACGCTCGGCGAGGCGTGGATGCGCGGGCTGCTGAACGGGCTGAGCGCCGCCGGCGGGATCGACTTCCGCCATTGCGAGTACTTCGTCGGCACCTCGGCGGGGGCGATCGTGGCGGCGGCGCTCGCCGGCGGCCGCGCGCCGGAGGCGGGCGACCGCGCCGCCGCTGCGTGGGCCGCCGCGGCGCAGGGGAACGCGGAAGACCCCGAGGCGGACGGGGAGGCAGACGCCGGGCGCCTCGCCGCCGCGTCGCGGGCGGCGCTGCTGGGCGCCGCGCGGACCGGCATGGCCGCGGCCGCGCCGCTGGCGCCGCTCGCGCTGGCGGCCACGGCGCCGGGCGGCGCGGCGGCGCGCGCGCTCGCGCTGTCGCGCATGCCGCGCCCCACGCGCACGCTGAGCGGCCTCGGGGAACGCATCGACGGCCTCGGCGCGCGCTTCGACGGGCGCCTGCGCATCGCGGCGGTGGACCGCCGCAGCGGCCGCCGGGTGCTGTTCGGCGCGCCCGGCGCCCCGCGGGCCGGCGTCGCCGAGGCGGTGCTCGCGTCCTGTGCGATGCCGTGGGTGTTCGCGCCGGTGGAGATCGGCGGGCGCGAGTACGTCGACGGCGCCGTGTGGAGCCCGACCAACCTCGACGCGGTCCCGGCCGCCGGGGGCATGCAGGTGCTCTGCCTCGATCCGACCGCCTCGCAGGTGGCGCCCTCGCCGGCGGCCGGCATGCGCCGCTCGGTGGCCCGCGCGGCGGTGCTGACCGAGACCCTGGCGCTGCGCGCCCGCGGCGCCGAGGTGACGACGCTCGCGCCCGACGCCGCCGCGGCGGAGGCGATCGGCGAGGACTCGATGGACCAGAGCCGCGTCGAGGCGGTCCTCGACGCGGCGGTCGCCCAGGGCGTCCGGGTCGCGACGACCGGCTAGCGGCGGGGGCGCCTCGTCCTCACGGATGAGGCCTCGTCCGCGCGGACGACGCCGAGTTCGCCATCCCGGCCGACGACGGCGAGCGCAGCACGGCGCACAGTGGCGTGGTGTCCTCGACCACCGCCACCCGCATCCGCCTCGGCCCCGCCGTCCGCCGGGCCGTGCTCACCGTCCACATCATCGCCGGCGTGGGACTGCTGGGCGACGTCGCCGCGGTCCTCGCGGTCAACGTCCGCGCGGCCACCACGGGCGACGCGGTCCTCGCCGCCGCCTCCTACGACCTGCTGGCGATGTTCACCGTGCTCTTCGGCATCCCGCTGAGCCTGCTCTCGCTCGCCACCGGCATCGTCCTCGGCCTCGGGTCGAAGTGGGGCGTGGTGCGCCACGCGTGGGTGGCGGCCAAGCTCGCGCTGCTCGTCGGGGTGATCCTCGTCGGCGCGCTCGTGATCGGCCCGGGCACGGAGGCGATGCGCACCGGCGACGGCGGCGCGGAGGCGCGCCTCATCGCCGGCGCGGCCTACGACGTCGTGGCGCTCACGCTCGCGACCGGCCTGTCGGTGTTCAAGCCGCGGCGGCGCCGCCGGGTGCGGCGCTCCGCGGCCGGGTCCGGCGCGTCCCGGGTGGCGTCGGCGTAGGTTGGTCTCGGACCGCGCGACGGGTATGCAGCGAGACGTGTCACTGGTCCGTCTCCTCGCCGGATGTGCGCTCCTCCTGGGGGTGGCGGCCTGGGGCGCCGGCTCATCGGCGATGCCCGGGGCCACTCGGGACGCCGTCGCCGCCTCCGGCACGGCCGGCGACCCCCCGTTCACGTTCACGGCCCGGCGGATCGGGCCTTCGATGCGAGCGCGGATGACCGGATCCTCGTGGCGTCCGGGATGCCCGGTCGCGCTCTCGGACCTCCGCCTCCTGCGCATCGGCTACTGGGGCTTCGACCGGCGGGCGCACGTGGGGCGGATGATCGTCGCCGCATCGGCGGTCGATCCGGTTCGCCGCGCGTTCGAGGAGCTGTTCGGCGAGCGCTTCCCCATCCGGCGGATGCGCCTGATCGACGACTACGACGGCAGCGACCACGCGTCGATCGAGGCCGACAACACCTCCGCGTTCAACTGCCGGAAGGCCACGGGTTCGTCGCGCTTCTCCGAGCACGCGTACGGCCGTGCCATCGACGTCAACCCGATCGAGAACCCGTACGTCCATCCCGACGGGACCACCGTCCACCGGGCGTCGCGCCCCTACCTGGACCGCTCACGGCACCGGCGCGGCATGGCCTACCGCGGCGGCGTCCTCGTGCGGGCGTTCACCCGCGTCGGGTGGTCCTGGGGAGGCGAGTGGAAGCCGCCGTCGGCGACCGACTTCCAGCACTTCTCCTCGACGGGCCGTTAGCGGCCGCTACGGCGTCGCGGTGAGCTCCGTCTCCTCGGTCTCCTCCGCGGGCGCCTCGGCGCCGGCCGCCGCCAGCACGCGGCGCTCCGCGTTGGAGAGCGCGCGCACGTAGGCGAGCGCCGCCGCCTCGATGATGTCGGTGGAGACGCCCTGGCCGCCGGCGGACTGCCCGCTGAGCTCGAGCACCACGCTCGCCTCGCCGAGCGCGTCCTGGCCGCCCGTCACCGCGTCGATGCGGAACTCGCGCAGGCGCCCCTCGCGCCTGGTGGCGGCGTTGATCGCGCGGAAGATCGCGTCGACCGGGCCGTCGCCCGTGAAGTCGCCCTCCATCAGCTCGCCCTCGGGGCTGCGTACGCCGACCCGGGCGTGCGGCGGGCGCCGCGTGGACGCCTCGACGTCGAACCACTCGAGCGTGTACGCGCGCAGCTGGTCGCGCAGCTCGTCGGTCACGAGCGCCTCGAGGTCCATCGCGGTGACGTGCTTCTTCTTGTCCGCGATCTCCTTGAAGCGCTTGAAGGCGGCGTTGAGCGCCTGGCCGTCGACCTCGAACCCGAGCTCCTGCAGCGCCGACTTCAGCGCGTGGCGGCCCGAGTGCTTGCCGAGCACGAGCTGGTTGGCGTCGAGCCCCACCGTGGTGGCGTCCATGATCTCGAACGTCGAGCGCTCCTTGAGCACGCCGTCCTGGTGGATGCCCGACTCGTGCGCGAACGCGTTGCGGCCCACGACCGCCTTGTTGGGCTGGACGGCGTAGCCGGTGAGCCGGGAGACGAGGCGGCTGGTGCGGGAGATCTCGCGCGTGTGGGCGCCGGTCCACAGCCCGACGTCGGCCGCGCGGGTGTGCAGCAGCATCACGATCTCCTCGAGCGAGGCGTTGCCGGCGCGCTCGCCGAGCCCGTTGATCGCGCACTCGACCTGGCGGGCGCCCGCCTGCAGCCCGGCGAAGGAGTTCGCGACGGCCAGCCCGAGGTCGTCGTGGCAGTGCACGGAGAGCACGATGTCGCGCAGGCCCGGCGCGAGCTCGTAGAGGCGCTCCAGGAAGGCGGCGAACTCGGCGGGCATCGCGTAGCCGACGGTGTCCGGGATGTTGATCGTCGTCGCGCCCTCGTCGAGGGCGATCTGCAGCACCTCGGCGGTGAACTCGACGTCGGCGCGGGTGGCGTCCATCGGCGAGAACTCGACGTCGTCGACCAGCGAGCGCGCGTGCGCCACGGCGGCGCGGGCCTGGCCCTTGACGTCCTCCCGCGTGGACCGGAGCTGGTGCTCGATGTGGATGTCCGAGGTCGAGATGAACGTGTGGATGCGCGGGCGCGCGGAGACGCGTACGGCCTCGTGCGCGCGGTCGATGTCCGGCGCCTGGGCGCGCGCCAGGCCGGCGATGACCGGGCCCTCGACCTCGGCGGCGATGCTGCGGACCGCCTCGAAGTCACCCGGCGAGGCGATCGGGAAGCCCGCTTCGATGACGTCGACCCCGAGCCGCGCGAGCTGGTGCGCGATCTCGAGCTTCTCCCCCACGTTCAGCGAGATGCCGGGCGACTGCTCGCCGTCGCGCAGGGTGGTGTCGAAGATGATGACCCGGTCGTCCGGGCGCTGCTCAGCGGGGCTCATGTCGTTCCTCTCTGTCTGGCTCTACCTCGGTTCCTTCTCCCTGGGTTCGCGGCTTCGCGGCCGCCACGCGTTATTCCCCCCGAAGGGGGAGGAGAAGGGCGAGGAGACGCCGGAGCGACATGGACCGGGAGGCTACCAACGCGCGCCGGCGCACTGCAAGGTGGAGCAGCCGCGGGCCGTCAAGGCGCCCCCGCTCCCGGCGACATGTCAATCTACGCCGTCGTGAAGGACACGGTGGGCGCGAGTGACGTGCGCGCGGCGACGACCGCGACCGAGCCGTCCCCTGACGGCGCCGACGCGGACATCCACCTCGCCGAGGTGAGCAAGCGCTTCGGCGAGACGCTCGCCGTGGACCGACTCACGCTCTCGATCCCGCGCGGCGCCTTCTACGCGCTGCTCGGCCCCTCGGGCTGCGGCAAGACGACCACGCTGCGCATGATCGGCGGCTTCGAGGACCCCACCGGAGGGCGCGTGTTCCTCGGCGGCGCCGACGTCACCGACCGCCCGCCGTTCCGCCGCGACGTCAACACGGTCTTCCAGTCCTACGCGCTGTTCCCGCACCTCGACGTCGAGCGCAACGTCGCCTTCGGCCTCGAGCGCCGGGGCGTGCCGAAGGCCGAGGTCCGCACGCGCGTCGCCGAGACGCTCGAGCTCGTCCAGCTCGGCGGCTTCGGCCGGCGCAAGCCCGCGCAGCTCTCCGGCGGCCAGCAGCAGCGGGTGGCGCTCGCGCGCGCGCTCGTGAACCGCCCGCGCGCGCTGCTCCTCGACGAGCCGCTCGGCGCGCTCGACCTCCGCCTGCGCAAGCAGCTGCAGATCGAGCTCAAGCGCATCCAGCAGGACGTCGGCATCACCTTCGTGCACGTCACGCACGACCAGGAGGAGGCGATGTCGCTCGCGGACCGCATCGCGGTGATGAGCGAGGGCCGGATCGAGCAGGCCGGCTCCGCCCCCGAGCTCTACGAGACCCCGCGCACCGCGTTCGTGGCGAACTTCCTCGGCGTGTCGAACCTCGTCGAGGGACGCCTGATCGTCAGCAACGGCTCGCTCGCACGCGTCGAGACCCACGACGGCGCGCATCTGCTCGCGCCGCGGGAGCGGATCGGGCCGCACGAGTCCGACGCGGTGCGCGTCGGCGTCCGCCCCGAGAAGATCGCGCTCGTACCCGGCGACGCGGAGCCGCCGGCCGACCACAACGTCCTGCGCGGGACGATCACCGTCGCGTCGTTCCTCGGCGTCTCCATCCAGTACCTGGTGCGGGCGCCCGGCGGCGAGGAGCTGACGGTCATCGCCCCGAACCTCGAGGGGGCCGAGCCGGAGGCCTTCGGGCCCGGCCGCGCAGTCCAGCTCGCCTGGCGCCCCCAGCACACGTTCGTCGTTTCCGCCAAGGAGCCCACGCATGACTGATCCGTCCTACGAGCGCGCGCTCGAGGAGTTCTTCGCCGCCGAGCGCCTGTCGCGCCGGCGCTTCTTCGGCCGCGCGGGCGGCGCAGGCCTCGCGCTCTCCGGGCTGTCGGCGGTGCTGGCGGCGTGCGGCGGCGTCGAGGGGACGGCCGACAAGCAGCCGGAGGAAACGCCGGCCGCGGCCAGCCACCCCAAGACCACGATCGGCAACTGGACCTTCTCCAACTGGCCGCTGTACATCGACAAGAAGGTCCTGCGCTCGTTCGACCGCGAGCACGGCGGCGACGTCCGCTACGTCGAGGACATCAACGACAACTTCGAGTTCTACGGCAAGGTCCGCCAGCAGCTCGAGCAGGGCAAGCCGATCGACCGCGACATGGTCGTCCTGACCGACTACATGGCGGCGCGCTGGGTCCGCAACCGCTACGCCGAGGCGATCGACAAGAGGAACGTGCCGAACGCGGCGAACCTCGTCCCCAACCTCAAGACGATCAACTACGACCCGAAGCGCACGTACACGCTGCCGTGGCAGTCCGGCGCCACGGGCATCGGCTACAACATCAAGAAGACCGGCCGGGAGCTCAAGAGCGTCCAGGACCTCTTCGATCCGAAGTTCAAGGGCCGCGTCACGTTCCTCTCCGAGCCCTACGACTCGGCCGACCTCGTGATGATCGGCGACGGGATCGACGCGTCGAAGGCGAACATCGACCAGATCCAGGCCGCCATCGAGAAGATCGGCAAGGCCAACGACTCCGGCCAGATCCGGCGCTTCACCGGCAACGACTACACGACCGACCTGACCAAGGGCAACGTGTGGGTGTCGGTCGCCTACTCCGGCGATCTGATCCAGCTGCAGAGCGACAACCCCGACCTCCGCTTCGTCTACCCGGAGGAGGGCGCCGTGCTGTGGACCGACAACATGCTGATGCCCGCCAAGGTCGAGCACCCCTATGCGGCCGAGACGATGATGAACTACGTCTACGACCCGGAGGTCGCGGCCCGGATCGCGGCGTACGTGAACTACATCCCGCCGGTCGACGGCGTCCGCGAGGTCCTCGAGAAGAAGGACCCGAAGCTCGCGGAGAACCCGCTGATCTTCCCGCCGGACGACATTCGCGCCAAGCTGCACCCGTACCCGGCGCTGTCCCCCGAGGACGAGCGGGCGATGCAGGAGGCGATGGCCAAGGTCACCGGGGCGTAGGCGCGACCCGCCGTGCTCCGGCTCTCGCTGCGCACCCGCCGCCGGCTGCTGCCGTGGCTGTTCGTCGGTCCCGGCCTGCTCTGGCTGCTCGTGTTCTTCGCGCTGCCGCTCGTCAACCAGCTCAACGTGTCGCTGCAGACCGGCGACCCGGAGACCGGCTACGTGTTCAGCTGGGCCTTCTCGACCTACGTGGACGCGATCGCCGACTACCACGAGCAGTTCCTGCGCTCGATCGGCTACTCGGCGACCGCGACGATCCTGTGCCTGGTGATCGGGTTCCCGCTCGCCTACTTCATCGCGTTCAAGGCGGGCCGGTTCAAGAACCTGATGCTGCTGCTGGTCATCCTGCCGTTCTTCGTCTCCTACGTGCTGCGGACGGTGAGCTGGCAGCTGATCCTGGCCGACGAGGGGTTCGTGGTGGCGCGCCTGCGGGACATCGGCCTGCTGGGCGACGACGGGCGGCTGCTGGCCTCGCGCACCGCGGTGATCGCCGGCATCACCTACAACTTCCTGCCGTTCATGGTGCTGCCGCTGTACGTGTCGCTCGAGAAGATCGACCGGCGGCTGATCGAGGCGGCCACCGACCTCTACGCGTCACGGGTCACGGCGTTCCGCAAGATCACGCTGCCGCTCGCGCTCCCGGGGATCTTCGCCGGCTCGCTGCTCACGTTCATCCCGGCGTGCGGCGACTTCATCAACGCCGCGCTGCTCGGGACCCCGCGCCAGTTCATGATCGGCAACGTCATCCAGTCGAAGTTCCTCACCATCCTCGACTACCCGACCGCGGCGGCGCTGTCGTTCATCCTCATGAGCCTGATCCTGATCGGGATCCTGCTCTACGCGCGGCTGCTGGGGGCGCGCAACCTGACCGAGGCGGCGATCTGATGCGCGCCGACCGCGTCCGGACGTGGCTGCTCGGCCTGTGGTCGGGACTCGCGCTGCTCTACCTCTTCATCCCGATCTTCATCATCATCCTGTTCTCGTTCAACGACAACCAGGGCCGCTTCAACTTCACCTGGCAGGGCTTCACGCTGCGGCATTGGCAGGACCCGTTCGCCAACCCCGATCTCGCCAAGGCGCTCGAGAACTCGTTGCTGATCGCGCTGGTGTCGACGCTGATCGCCACCGCGCTGGGGACGTTCATGGCGATGGCGCTCGTGCGCTACGGCTTCCGCGGGCGCCGGACGGTCGACTTCTTCGTGTTCCTGCCCCTCGCGACCCCCGAGGTGGTGCTGGGAGCCGCGCTGCTGGCGCTGTTCCTCACCATGAGCTTCAACACCGGCTTCGTGACGATCGTGATCGCGCACGTGATGTTCACGGTGTCCTACGTGGTCGTGACGGTGAAGGCCCGCCTGGAGGGGATGGACCGCCACATCGAGGAGGCGGCGATGGACCTCGGGGCGACGGAGTGGACGACGTTCCGCAAGGTCACCCTGCCGCTGATCGCCCCGGGCGTGGGCGCGGCCGCGCTGCTGGCAGCGGCGATCTCGATCGACGACTACGTGATCACGTCGTTCAACGCCGGCCAGACGCAGACGTTCCCGCTGTTCATCTTCGGCGCCACCCGCCAGGGCGTCCCGCCCGAGGTCAACGTGCTGGCCAGCGCGCTGCTCGTGATCGTGCTCGCGCTCATGGGCGCGAACGTGCTGGTGCAGCGCCGCCTGGCGCGCCGTGACGCCCTGCGCACCGCGCGCCCGCCGGCGACGCCCGACGCGGTGCCGGCGAGCGCCTGAAGCCGTGCGCCACGACGCGCACGGCTGGTGGATCGCGGAGGCGGGCGCGCCGCTGCCGACCCATCCCCTGAGGGGGACGGTCGACGCCGACGTGGTGGTCGTCGGCGGCGGCTTCTGCGGCATGTGGACCGCCTGGCACGTGCTCGAGGCCGAGCCGGACGCCCGCGTGGCGATCCTCGAGGCGGCGCGCTGCGGGTTCGGCCCGAGCGGGCGCAACGGCGGCTTCGTCGAGTCGCTGTGGCTGAGCCGGCCCGCGATGCGGGCGGCGTTCGGCGCCGCGGAGGCGGACGCGGTGGCCGTCGCCTCGCGCGACTCCGTGCGCGCGATCGGCGCGTTCTGCGAAGCCGAGGGCGTCGACGCGTGGTACCGCCCCGGCTCCCAGCTGGTCGTCTCCACCGCGCCCGGGCAGGACGGCCGCGGCGCCGGCGCGGTGGACGGCGAGGAGATCCTGGCCTGCACGGCCGCGGAGATCCGCGCGCGCTGCGACTCGCCGGTGTTCCGCGGTGGCGTCGACATCCGCACGAGCGCCACCGTCCACCCCGCCCGGCTGGCCTTCGGGCTGCGCGAGGCGCTGCGGGCTCGCGGCGCGCTCGTGTTCGAGGCCTCGCGCGTGCGGGCGCTGCGCGTGGGTGGGGTCGGAGTCACGGCCGAGACCGCCGCGGGCCGGGTGCGGGCGCGCGCCGGGGCGGTGGCGATGAACGCCGCCAGCGGCACGCTCGCGCCGCTGGCCGACCGCCAGACCGTCGGCTCGAGCCACATCGTGCTCACGGAGCCCGTGCCGGACGTCGTCGAGGCGCTCGGCTGGACCGGCGGCGAGGCGATCACCGACGGCCGCGCGCTCCTGCACTACACGCGCGTGACGCGCGACGGCCGGATCCTGTTCGGCTGGGCCGGCGGGCGGATGGCGGCCGGCGCGCGCACCGGCGGGCGCATGGAGGTGGACGCCGGCGTCGTCCGGCAGGTCCGGCGGGACCTGCTGCGGTTCTTCCCGGGTCTCGCCGGACGGGCGATCGAGCATGCCTGGGGCGGGCCGATCGACGTCTCCCCCACCCACCTGCCGGTGATCGCGGCGCTCCCCGGCGGCGCCGTTCACGCGGCGTTCGGCTTCACCGGCAACGGCGTCGGGCCGAGCCACCTGGCGGGGCGCATCCTCGCGTCGCTCGCGCTCGACCGCCGCGACGCGCTCAGCCGCCTCGCGCTCGTCGACCCGCCGCCGCGGCGGCTGCCGCCCGAGCCGGCGCGCATCGCGGGCGCCGCGCTGCTGCGCCGCGCGCTGGCGCGCGAGGAGGCCGCCGACGAGGCCGGCCGGCGCACCGACCCCGTGACCCGCGCGCTCGCCGGGCTGCCCGCGCGGATGGGCGTGCACATCGTCCGCTGATGATCTTCGACGGCCACAACGACGTGCTGCTCGAGACGACCGTCGAGGGCTTCCTCGACGGCCGCGGCGAGGGCCACCTCGACCTCCCGCGCGCCCGCGCGGGCGGGCTGGGCGGCGGCATCTTCGCGATCTTCACGCCCACGCCGGGCGACGAGCGCGACCCGGTCCCGCGCGCCGGCGGCGGGCACGACACCCCGCTGGCCGACCCCGTCCCCCAGCCCGCGGCGGCCGCCCACGCGGCCGAGGCGGCGGCGCTCCTGCGCGCGCTCGAAGACGCGGGCGCCCTCCGGGTGGTGCGGACCGTCGCCGAGCTCGACGCCTGCGCGGCGGACGGCACGCTCGCCGCCGTGCTGCACCTCGAGGGCGCCGAGGCGATCGACCCCGGCCTCGAGGCGCTCGACCGCTGGCACGCCGGCGGCCTGCGCTCGCTGGGCATCACCTGGAGCCGCCCCAACGCGTTCGGGCACGGCGTGCCGTTCGCGTTCCCGTCATCGCCCGACACCGGGCCCGGGCTGACCGCGGCGGGGCAGGCGCTGGTCGACCGCTGCAACGACCTCGGCGTGCTCGTCGACCTCAGCCACCTCAACGAGGCCGGCTTCTGGGACGTGGCGCGGCGGTCGCGGGCGCCGCTGGTCGCCTCGCACTCCGGCGTCCACGCGCTGTGCCCGAGCTCGCGCAACCTCACCGGCGCCCAGCTCGACGCGATCGCGGCGTCCGGCGGCCTCGTGGGGATCGTGTTCGCCGTGCACTTCCTGCGCGCCGACGGCGAGGAGGACGCCGACACGCCGCTCGCGACGGTCGCCGCCCACGTGCGCCACGTCGCCGACCGCGTCGGCGTCGACCACGTGGCGCTCGGCTCGGACTTCGACGGGGCCACCGTGCCGGACGCCATCGGCGACGCCGCGGGCCTGCCGCGGCTGCTCGACGCGCTGCGCGAGGACGGCTTCGACGCGGGCGAGATCGAGCGCATCGCCTGGGGGAACTGGCGGCGGGTGCTCGCCGCGACCTGGGGATGACGGCGGGCGGGCCGATTTCCTCAACCTGGCGCGCCTGCAGCCGATACGACGGGCATGAGGCTCGGTCTGCGCTGTCGCCCCGAGACGGTCCTCGCGCTCGTCGCCGCGACTACGCCTGCGGCGGTGCTGCTCGGCCACGGCGGGCACATGGTGCACGTCCCCGCCTCCATGCACTTCTGGTTCGTGGCCGCCAGCGCGGCGGTCGCCGCCGTGGCGGCGCTCGGGCTCACCGTGGCCGGCGCCCGGTCGCGCGACGGCCGTGCGGTCCTCCACGGCGCCGGGTTCTCGACGATGGCCGCGCTGCTCGCGGTCCACGGCGCGGCCACGCCGGGCCTGCTGGTCGGCCCCAACGGGGTCATCGCCTTCGCCGGCGCGGCGTCGCTGCCCGCCGGCGGGCTGGTGCTCGCCCTCACCGCGCTGCCCGCCCTGCGCCGCCCGCGCAACGTGCGCGGGCTGCTGGTGCTGCAGGCGGCGCTGGTCCTCGCCGTGCTCGGCCTCGGCGCCGTCGCGCTGACCGCGCCGTCGGCCGTCCCGGCCGTGCCGGAGCGGGGCAGCCCGGCCGCCGTCGCCCTCCTCGCGGTCGGCCTCGCCTGCTTCGGGCTCCTGGCGGTGCGCGCCGCGCGCACGTTCCAGCTCACCCGGCGCGCCGCCGACCTCGCCGTCGCGACCGGCTGCGCCTGGTTGGGCATCGCCCTCTTCCCCACGCTGTTGATGGCGCCGATGACCGCGGGCTTCTACCTCGGCCACCTGCTCGAGCTCGCCGGGATGGTGCTCGTCGGCGTCCCGGCGGCCCTCGACCTGGCGCGCGGCGGCGCCTCGCGCCCGCTGGTCGGCGACCTCTCGAGCCTCGAGCTCGTCGCGACCGAGGAGGCCTACCTCGGGCCGCGGGTGCGCGCGCTGCTCGTACGGCTCGCCGAGCAGGACGGCTCGACCGAGCAGCACACCCGGCGCGTGGCGACGCTCGCCGCGCAGGTCGGCGAGGCGCTGCGCCTCTCCCCCACCGCCCGCCGGCACCTGGCCATCGGCGGGCTGCTGCACGACATCGGCAAGCTCGGCGTCCCGCTCGAGATCCTGCAGAAGCCCGGCCCGCTCGACGAGGCCGAGTTCGCGGAGATCAAGCGGCATCCCGAGGCGGGCGAGCGCCTGCTGGCCGAGCTCGGCGGCTTCCCGCCCCAGGTCCGGCGGCTGGTCTCCGACCACCACGAGCGCCTCGACGGCGCGGGCTACCCGCGCGGGCTCACCGCCGAGGCGATCGACCTCGAGACCCGCGTGCTGACCGTGTGCGACGTCTATGACGCGCTGGTCTCCGACCGCGTCTACCGCGAGGCGTGGACGCCCGAGGGCGCGCTCGCGCTGCTGCGCCGGGACGTCGGATCGGCCTTCGACGCCCGCTGTGTCGCCGCGCTCGAGCAGGTGCTCGCCGATGCGGCGCCGCTCGCCCCCGGCTGGGTCGCGGGGCTCGCCCCGCTCAGCCCGCCGCCTGCGCCCGCTCGTCCAGCAGCGCAGGATCGGCCGTCTCCGGCCGGCGCTTGAAGAAGCCCGGGTGGCCGCTGCGCCACGCCAGCATGAACACCACGCCCAGGAGCAGGAAGCCGACGCCGATCACGAGCGGCGGCCCGAGCCCGAACCAGGAGTCGCCCGACTCGGAGTTCGCGGGGTCCGAGAGGTCGATGCACGACTTGACGAAGATCCCCGCGAGGATCAGCCCGCCGAGCAGCGGGCCGACGCCGATCAGCAGGAAGGACTTCACCGAGCGGAACAGCTCGTGCCGGTAGTAGATCGTGCACGCGAAGCCGGTGAGGCCGTAGTAGAAGGCGATCATCAGCCCGAGCGCGGCGATCGAGTCGAAGAGGATGTTCTCCGAGATGATCGTCAGGCCGACGTACCAGACGATCGAGAGGCCGCCCATGAGCATCGTCGACACGTGCGGGGTCAGATAGCGCGGATGCACCTTGCCGAGCGCGTGCGGCAACGCGCCCACGCGGGCCATCGACAGGCTGGTGCGCGCGGTGGGCAGGATCGTGGTCTGGGTCGACGCCGCCGCCGAGGTCAGCACGGCGATGATCAGGATCTTGTCCAGCGGTGAGCCGAAGACCTGGGTCCCGAGCACGCTCAGCACGTCGTCGGCGTTGTCGATGAGCTGCTGCGGGCCGCCGTAGGCCTGCGCCGCGAAGGCGACGATCACGTAGATCGCGAGCAGGATCACCGTCGCCAGCAGCGCGGCCTTGCCCGGGCCCTCGGTGGAGTCCCGGCTCTCCTCGTTGACGGTCACCGTGCTGTCCCAGCCCCAGTAGATGAACACCGCGATGAGCACGCCGGCGACCAGCGCGTCGAAGCTGTCGACCGCGAACGGGTTGAGCCACGCGATGCTCGGATCGACGGACTCCGGCCCGGCGTCGCCCGCCGCGACCTTGATCAGCGCGACCACGGCGAAGGCCGCGAGCGTGAGGATCTCCGCGCCGAGGAGGCCGACCTGCGTGCGCGCGGAGAGCTCGATGCCGATCACGCAGATCGCGGTCATGATCGCGATCCACACGACGCCGACCAACGTGACCGCGAGCGTGGACGCCGCGGCGCTCTCCCAGCCGACGAGCAGGAACGAGTAGAGCCCCGCGATCTGCGCGAGGTTGGCCATCACGATGACGTCGGCGACGACGATCGCCCAGCCGCCCATCCAGCCCAGCGACGGGCCCATCGCCTTCGTCACCCACGCGAAGGTCGTGCCGCAGTCCGGATCGGCGCGGTTCATGTAGTAGTAGGCCGACGCGATCAGCAGCATCGGGATGAACGCCACGAGCAGCACCGCGGGCGCCTGCAGCCCGACGCCGGCGATCGCCACCACGAACCCGAGCGAGGCGGCCAGCGAGTAGCCGGGGGCGGTCGAGGCGACGCCGATCACGACGCTCGAGACGAACCCGAGCGCGTCCTTCTTGAGTCCCTTGTCACCGACGGGGGGACTGACCTCCGTGACCGCCATCGGCCGCCCAGCCTATGGGGACCGCAGTCCGCCGGTAAAGCTCCGCCGCGGCGCACGCGAGCCGGCCCGACTGGCCGCCTCGTACAGCGGAACGTGCTAGAGCGTGATCGCGCGGCCGGTGATGAACCCGTCCTCGGCCGCGATCCGGTCGACGACCTCGTCCGGGACCGGCGTGTCGGTCGTCACGGCCATCACCGCGGTGTTGCCGCGGCCGTCGTCGCCGGGCGCCTGGCGGCCGACGGCCGCCGAGGAGATGTTCACGCCCGCCTCGCCGAAGATGGTGCCGACCCGGCCGATCATCCCCGGCTGGTCGACGTAGCGGAAGAACGCCAGGTCGTCGTCCTCGAGCTGGAGGTTGAAGCGCTCGCCCCACGCCTCGAGCAGGTGCGGGCGGTGCTGGTGGCCGAGGGTCGTGCCCACGACGCGGAGCCGCTGGCCGCCCGCATCGAGCGTGATCCGGACGAGGTCGGTGAAGTCGCGTGCCGAGGTCTCGTAGCGCTCGGAGACCTCGATGCCGCGCTCGGTGGCCAGCGCCGGCGCGTTGACGAGGTTCACCTCGTCCCCCGTGTGGCTGAGCAGGCCGTTGAGCACCGAGAGGGTCAGCAGACGGGTGTCGCGCTCGGCGATCCGCCCGAGGTACTCGATCTCCACGCGCTCGATGCTCGAGGCCTCCGCGAGGCCCATCACGAGCCGCCCCAGCCGGCGGGCCAGCGGGAGGAACGGGCCGAGCACCTCCATGTCCTCCGGGGAGACCGCGGGGACGTTGACCGCGGTGGAGACGACGCCGCCGGTCAGCGCCGCCACGACCTGCTCGGCGGTCTGGACGCCCGCGCGGTCCTGGGCCTCGTGGGTCGAGGCCCCGAGGTGCGGGGTGACGACGACGTTGTCGTAGCCGAACAGCGGGTAGTCGGTGATCGGCTCGACCGGGAAGACGTCGAGCGCCGCGCCCGCCACCTTGCCGCCGTCGAGCGCCGCCTTGAGCGCCTCGGTGTCGATCAGCTCGCCGCGGGCGCAGTTGACGATGCGCACGCCGTCGCGCATCGCGGCGAAGGCCTCGGCGTCGAGCCAGCCGCGGGTCTCGGAGGTCTTGGGCAGGTGCAGCGTGATGAAGTCCGACTGCGCGTAGATGTCGGCCGGGGACTCCGCCTTCTCCACGCCGAGCTCCCGGAAGCGCTCGGAGGAGACGAACGGGTCGAAGGCCAGCACGCGCATGCCGAGGCCGCGCGCGCGGGCGGCGACGAGCTGCCCGATGCGCCCGAAGCCGAGGATCCCGAGCGTCTTCTCGTAGACCTCCACCCCGCCGAAGCGGGCCCGCTCCCAGCGTCCGGCGGTCAGCGAGGCGTGCGCCTGCGGGATGTTGCGAGCGAGCGCGAGCATCATCGCGACCGTGTGCTCGGCGGCCGCCACGATGTTCGACTGCGGCGCGTTGGCGACGATGATCCCGCGCTTGGTGGCCGCCGCGACGTCGACGTTGTCCACGCCGATGCCGGCCCGCCCGATCACCCGCAGGTTGCCGGCGCGGGCGATCATGTCGGCGTCCAGCCGCGTCGCGGAGCGGATCAGGATCGCGTGGTAGTCGCCGATCCGCTCGGCGAGCTCGTCGGGCGTCCAGTCGAGCCCGAGGTCGACGTCGAAGCGCTCGCGCAGCAGGCGGACGCCGGAGTCGGCGATCTGCTCTGAGACGAGGATGCGGTACTGCTCGTGCAGCAAGGAACGGTCGCTCAGGCGCTCACGGGCACGCCCGCATCGAGGAACACGCGCTGGGCGGCGCCGACGCCCGCGCCGTGATCGACGGCGTGGCCCAGCCGCTGGAGCGCGATCTCGAGCCCGGACAGCGCCGTCAGGACGTCGAAGGCGCCGAAGTAGCCGCAGTGGGCGATGCGCAGGATGCGGCCCTTGAGCTGGTTCTGCCCGCCGTTGGCGGTGATCCCGAGCTCGCTGAGGGCGCCGGGCAGCTTGGCGCCGTCGATGTCGAGGTTCGTCAGGTCGATCGCCGTGACCACCGTCGAGCGCTCGTCGGGGTCGCCGAACAGCTCGAGGCCGAGGGCGGCGGCGCCGGCGCGGGTCGCCCGGGCCAGCAGCGTGTGGCGCTCGAGCACCCGGTCGAGGCCCTCGTCCTCGATCATCCGCAGCGCGACGTCGAGGCCGAGGAACAGCGTCACCGCGGGGGTGAACGGGCTGTCCCCCTTGCGCTGGCTCTCGGCGGCGCGGATCCAGTCGAAGTAGTAGCGGCCCCCGACCTGGCCGGCCGCGAACTCGAGCGCGCGCTCGGAGACCGACGCGAACGCGAGCCCCGGCGGGCACATCAGCGCCTTCTGGGAGCCGGACACCACGACGTCGATCCCCCACTCGTCCTGGCGCAGCTCGGCCGCGCCCAGGCCGGAGACCGCGTCGACGGCGAGGATCGCGCCGTGCTCGCGGGCCACCGCGGCGATCGCCTCGATGTCGTGGACGATCCCCGTCGAGGTCTCGCTGAGCGTGGCGAAGACGACCTCGACGTCCTGGTGCTCGGCGAGCAGCCGGGCGATCTCGGCCGGGTCGAGCCGCTCGCCCCAGCCGGGCTCGTAGGGGACGACGTCGGCGGCGTAGGCCTCGCACAGCTCGATCCAGCGCTCGCCGAACTTGCCCGCCGCGCAGGCCAGCGCGCGGTGGCCGGGGCGCACGAGGTTCGCGACGGCGGACTCCATCGCCCCCGATCCGCTGGACGCGAACGCCAGGACCTCGTTGGACGTGCGGAAGACGGCGGGCAGGCGGGCCAGGACGCTGCGGTAGATCGCGACGAAGTCCGGCGAGCGGTGGTAGAGCATCGGCGCCGCCATCGCCTGCAAGACCGCTGGCGGCACCGGGGTGGGCCCGGCCGTCATGAGGTACTGCTTGGCGAAGGGGTTCGCGGTCATCGCGCGGGCTAGGTTAGACCTATCGCCACGGCAGCAGCATCGCGATCGCGGCGCGGACGGAGTCGAGCTCCGCGCGGCTGTCGCGGGCCCGCTGGCGCTCGAGCTCCCGCTCCAGCTCGTCGCGGAACTCCTCGATCGAGAGGCCCTGCGCGATCAGCACGATCCACACGATCATCGCGGCGATCCCGAGCACCGTGCCGCCGATCCCGAGGATCAGGCCGGCCTTGACCTGACCCGCGCCGGAGACCTCGCGGCCCAGCCGCAGCCGCGTGCGCGCCTGGTGCGCGCACACCCACGCCGCCGCCGACAGCGGGATCGAGAAGATGAACGACAGGCCGAGCGAGAGCACCAGCAGCGCGATGCCCGCGATGCCGAGCACCAGCGCCACCACCGCCAGGCGGTTGGGGGCGCCGCGAGGGCGGTCGCCGGCGAAGATCGGCCGGGGCGGCTCGGGCGCCGGCGTCTGCTGCGAGGCGTCCGGGGCCCGGAATCCGGACGGCGCGGAGGGCGGCGCCCAGCCCGCCGGGGCCGTGCGCTCCTCCTCCGCGGGCGGCGGCGCCCACAGCCGCTCCCGCTGCTCGCCGCCGTCGGTCGCCTCCTCCGCGGGCGGCTCCTCCTCGGCCGGAGCGGGCGGGCGCGCCTCGAAGCGGGGCGGCGGCTGGGCCCCGGGCGCGCTCGGGGGAAGCCAGCCGGAGACGGTCGGCTCGTCGGACATCGGGACGCAGTTTGGCAGCGGAGCCGGCACGGCCGGGAGTTCACCCGGCCCGCCACGGTCGGACCTGCTGCGCACGGGTCACCGACGCAGGCGAGCCGCCAGGCGAGCATGCGTCCTGGTCGGAGCCGGCACGGCCGGGAGTTCACCCGGCCCGCCACGGTCGGACCTTCTGCGGACGGGTCACCGACGCAGGCGAGCCGCCAGGCGAGCACGCGTCCTGGTCGGAGCCGGCACGGCCGGGAGTTCACCCGGCCCGCCACGGTCGGACCTGCTGCGGACGGGTCACCCGGGGGAACTCCCAAACGCAGCGAGCCGCCAGGCGAGCATGCGTCCTGGTCGGAGCCGGCACGGCCGGGAGTTCACCCGGCCCGCCACGGTCGGACCTTCTGCGGACTGGTCACCCGGGGGAACTCCCAAACGCATGCGAGCCGCCAGGCGAGCATGCGTCCTGGTCGCTCCGTTGCAGCGTTCTCCGGCCGGAGGGCTAGGGTCCGTGACCGGTGCTCGGTCGGCTCGTCGCGGTCTCGGTCCTCGGTGGTGCGCTGTATCTGTTCCCGGGTACGGCGGCCGCCGCGCACGGCCCGTGCAAGTGCACCACGCCCGCCGTGACGGAGGCCGGCGCCAAGGTCCGCACGGGCGAGGCGTACAAGGTCATCTGGAACCCGGCCCCGAGCGACTTCACCGGGCCGACTCCCGAGGGCCTCGAAAGCGGCTACCAGCCCGACGCGCCGACCGCCGTCGTCGTGGACCGACCGCGCGACGACCCCGCCAAGCACCCGAGCTTCCGCGTGCCGAGCGCGACGCCGCCGGGCATCTACCTCGTCCTGATCTACGACGGCTCCGAGGGCGGGTCCCACGCCACGTGGGACTACGTCCAGATCCGCGGCCGCCCGGAGCCCACGGCCACGGCCTCCGGCTCCTCGGGCGCCGACGGCGGCGGCCAGGGCGCGCTCGCCGCCGCCTTCGGCGTCGGGGTCTGCGCCTCCCTGGTCAGCCTCGTCGTCCTGCGCCGGCGCCGCGCCAACAGCGGCTGAGCCCACGGCGAACCGCCCCGCGCGGGAGTTCGGCCGGCCCGGTCAGGCCGGACCCGCCACACCGGCGCCGCCCGGCCGAACTCCCAAACGGATTGGTGAGTCGCCCCCCGGGCGACTCACCAATCCGTCTTGATCCAGTCCATCATCGAGCGCAGCTCCTTGCCCTCGCGCTCGACCTGGTGGTCGGCCTGCTCGGCGCGCATGCGCTTGAAGTTCTCCTGGCCCGCGCGGTTCTCGGCGATCCACTCGCGGGCGAACTCGCCGGACTGGATGTCGGTGAGGATGTCCTTCATGGCCTGGCGGGTCGGCTCGCCGATGACGCGCTTGCCGCGGGTGAGGTCGCCGTACTCGGCCGTGTTGGAGACCGAGTAGCGCATCCCGGTGATGCCCTTCTCGTACATCAGGTCGACGATGAGCTTGAGCTCGTGGAGGACCTCGAAGTAGGCGAGGCGGGAGTCGTAGCCGGCGTCGACGAGGGTCTCGTAGCCGGCGCGGACCAGCTCGGAGACGCCGCCGCAGAGGACGGCCTGCTCGCCGAAGAGGTCGGTCTCGGTCTCCTCGCGGAAGCTCGTCTCGATCACGCCGCCGCGGGTGCCGCCGATGCCCTTGGCGTAGGCGAGGGCGAGGTCCTTGGCGTTGCCGGAGGTGTCCTGGTGGACGGCCATCAGGCACGGGACGCCGCTGCCCTCGGTGTACTGGCGGCGGACGAGGTGGCCGGGGCCCTTGGGGGCCACGAGCGCGACGTCGATCTCGGCGGGCGGGTCGATCTCGCCGTAGTGGATCGAGAACCCGTGACCGAACATCAGCAGGTTGCCGGGGGCGATCCCGTCGGCGATCTGCTCGCGGTAGATCTCGCCGTGCCGCTCGTCCGGGAGCAGGACGGTGACGATGTCGCCGCGCGAGGCGGCCTCCGCGATGTCGGTGACCTCGAGGCCGGCGGCGCGGGCCTTCTCGACGGAGGAGGAGTCGGGGCGCAGCCCTACGACGACGTCGACGCCGGAGTCCTTGAGGTTGAGCGCGTGGGCGTGGCCCTGCGAGCCGTAGCCGATGATGGCGACGGTCTTGCCGTCGAGGTGGCTGAGGTCAGCGTCGTCGTCGTAGAACATGGCCGGGCAGCCTAGCTGGCCGCAAAGAGCGGCCGGTGGCAGGGGGCGGGTGGGTGGGAACCCCCGGCGGGCGCTAGCCGCGCGGAGGGATCGCCTGGACGGCCCAGCCGTTGCCGTCCGGATCGCTGAAGAACACGAAGGCGCCCCAGGGAAACTCCTGGACCTCCGAGACGTCGACCCCCCGACCCGCGAGCTCGGCGCGCGCGGCGTGGATGTCGTCGACCACCATCTGCATGCCCTGGACGGAGCCCGGCGGCGTGTCGATGACCCCCTTGCCGAGGGCGATCGAGCAGGCCGACCCCGGGGGCGTCAGCTGGACGAAGCGGACGTCGTCGCTGACGACGTGGTCGTGGTCGGCGTTGAAGCCGGCCTTGTCGACGTAGAAGGCCTTCGCGCGGTCCACGTCCGAGACGGGGATCGCCACCAGCTCGAGTCGGAAGTCCACGAGGGCGCACTCTAATCGTCGCGTGCTTGCCGCGCGACCCCTGCTCTGGGAGCGTGGGGGACCGACCCGACGCGAGGAGAGTGAGGGCATGAGAGAGGACGTCGAGTTCGACGCCGAAGGCGTGACCCTGCGTGGCTGGCTGTACACGCCGGACGGGGCCTCGGGGCCCCAGCCGGCGATCGTGATGGCGCACGGCTTCTCGGCGGTCAAGGAGATGTACCTCGACCGCTTCGCCGAGGCCTTCGCGGACCGGGGGTTCGCCGCCCTGGTCTACGACAACCGCAACTTCGGCGCGAGCGACGGCGAGCCGCGCCAGGAGATCGACCCGTGGGCGCAGGTCCGTGACTACCGCGACGCGATCACCTACGCGCAGACGCGGCCCGAGGTCGACCCCGGCCGCATCGGCATCTGGGGCTCGAGCTACTCCGGCGGGCACGTCATCGTGGTGGGTGCGATCGACCGCCGGGTGAAGTGCGTCGTCTGCCAGGTGCCGTTGATCAGCGGCCGGGCGAACTTCCGCGCGCTCGTGCGCGCGGACTTCATCGCGGGCGTCCGGGAGCAGTTCGACGCCGACCGCGCCGCGCGCTACCGCGGAGAGGCGCCCGCGATGGTGCCGGTCGTCGCCGAGGACCCGCTCGCGGCCTCCGCGCTCCCCACCCCGGACTCGTGGACGTGGTTCACCGAGACGCACGCGGCGCGCGCGCCGTCATGGCGCAACGAGGTCACCGCGCGCAGCATCGAGATGTTCACCGAGTACGAGCCGGGCGACTACCTGGGCGCGATCAGCCCCACCCCGTTCCTGATGGTCGTCGCCCAGCAGGATCACCTCGTGCCGGCGGACCTCGCGATCGCCGCCTTCGAGAAGGCCAACGAGCCCAAGCGGCTGGTGATCCTGCCGAGCGGCCACTTCGACGCCTACACGGTGGGCTTCGACCAGGCGAGCGTCACGGCCGCGGACTGGTTCGAGGAGCACCTGCTCCAGCGGCAGAGGGTGCCGGCGTAGGCGCGGCGGAGACGGGGCGCGGCGACGGCTCCAGCCGTCGCCGCGCGGGCCGCGCGGGCGGGCGGGGGGTCAGGCTCGGCTTATGGTCGCCGGTGCGACCCCGCTCGCGGGATCGCGCGAAGGCGACGGCGCGTCGCTGTCGGCGGGGCGGGCGTCGAGCAGGCGCGCGAGCTTCGCCGGCGTGCCGTGGTCGGGGAGCGGCGAGTAGAGGACCAGCCGCAGCTCGGCAACCTCGCTCGGGTGGAAGACCGCGTGCTCGAACGCGAGCAGACCAGCCTCCGGATGTCGCAGCTCCTTGCGCCCCCCGCCGCCGTGCGCGACCTCGTGGCGCCCCCACGCCTTGCAGAACTCCGGGCTCGACCGCCGGAGCGCCTGGGTCAGCTCCTCGAACGCCGGCTCGCCGAGATGGCGGGCGCTGTCAGCACGGAACTTGGCCACCATCAGCGGGTAGGAGCGCTCCCAGTCGGTGAACATCTCGCGCCGCGCCGGATCCATGAACGTCAGCCAGACGTGGTTGCGCGCGGCGCGCGGGAGGCTGCCCAGGTCGCCGAACAGCGCGGCGGTGGCGGGATTCCACGCCAGGTAGTCCCAGCGGCGGCCGAGGATGAACGCGGGGTTGGGGCCGAGGTTCTCGATCAGACGCCGGAGCGCCGGCGAGACGTGCTCGGGCGGCAGCTCGACCGGCGGCGGCTCCTCGCCGCGCCCCAACAGGATGAGGTGCGTCCGCTCGGCGGGCGTCAGGCGCAGCGCGCGCGCCAGCGCCTCGAGCACCTCGAGCGACGCGCGGACGTCGCGCCCCTGCTCGAGCCACGTGTACCAGGTCGTGCCGACCCCGGCGAGCAGCGCGACCTCCTCGCGCCGGAGCCCCGGGGTCCGCCGCCGGCCGCCGTTCGCGAGGCCGACATCCTCGGGCTGCAGGCCGGCGCGCCGCTTGCGCAGGAAGTCCGCGAACTCCGCGCGCCGCCGCTCGCCGTTGTCGTTGCCGCTCTGCGAAGCGATGGGTGGTACTTCCGCTACCAGGATAATGCCCTCTCTTGTACCTGGATCGAAGTCTCGCAGACTGTATCGCGTGACAACAACCCAGGTCTCCCCTCCCGCCTCGAAGACCGCGCTCCTGACGGTGGTCTGCCTGGCTCAGTTCATGGTCATCCTCGACGTCGCGATCGTCAACGTGGCGCTCCCCTCGATCGACGACGGCCTCGATTTCTCGACGACCGGCCTGCAGTGGGTCGTCAACGCCTACACGCTCACGTTCGCCGGCTTCCTGATGCTCGGCGGGCGTTCCGCGGATCTGCTCGGCCGCCGGCGCGTGTTCCTCGCGGGCACCACGCTGTTCGCGGTGTCGTCGCTCGCTTGCGCGCTCGCCGACTCGCGCGGCCTGCTGATCGGCGCGCGAGCACTGCAGGGGCTCGGCGGCGCGATCGTCTCCCCCGCCACGCTCGCGATCCTCACGAGCTCGCTGAAGGAGGGCTCGGAGCGCAACCGCGGCCTCGGCCTGTGGGGTGCGATGGGCGCGCTCGGCGCCTCGTCCGGCGCGCTGATCGGCGGCCTGTTGACCCAGAGCCTCGGCTGGCAGGCGATCTTCGCGGTCAACGTCCCACTCGGGCTCGGCATCATCGTCTTGGGCCTCCGCGTGATCCCGCCGTCGCTCGCGCACGACGGACCGCGCCACTTCGATCTCTCCGGTGCCGTGCTCGTCACCACGGGCCTCGTCGCGCTGACGTTCGGCATCGTCCGCACCGACACGCTCGGCTGGGGCTCGCCGGGCGTGCTCGCGCCGCTCGTCGCGGGCGTCGCGCTGCTCGTCGCCTTCCTGGCCGTCGAGGCGCGGACGCGCAGCCCGCTGGTGCCGCTGTCGATCTTCCGGGCCGGGCAGCTGCGGATCGCGAACCTCGTCGTCGTCCTCCTCTATGCGGCGTTCTTCCCGGTCTGGTTCTTCCTGACGATCTATCTGCAGCGGGTGCTCGGCTACGACGCGCTCACGGCGGGCGTCGCGTTCCTGCCGATGACGCTGTCGATCTTCGCCGCGTCGTCGTTCGCGCCGCGCGCGGTGGGCCGCTTCGGCGCCCGCCCGGTGATCGCGTCGGGCATGTCCGTGGCGGCGGTCGGCATGCTGCTGCTGACAGCCCTGGATCCCGGTAGCGGCTACTTCGGCGTCGTCCTCGCCGGCGCGGTCCTGACGTCGGTGGGCATGGGCTTCTCGCTCGTGCCGTCGACGATCGTCGCGATGCAGGGCGTCGTCGGCTCGCAGAGCGGGCTCGCGTCCGGGCTGCTCAACACATCGCGGCTGATGGGCGGCGCGCTCGGGCTCGCGGTGCTGAGCACGATCGCCGACGCCCGGACGTCCGGCGCGCTCGGCGTCAGCGCGGAGCGCGCACTGACCAACGGGTTCGACCTCGCCTTCGGCGTCGGCGCGCTGCTCTGCCTCGCCGGCGCCATCGTCGCAGCCCTGCTGCTGCGACCGCAGGCGAGCCCCACCGTCGTCGCGGCGCCGGCAGAGGAGGACGAGCCGGAGGTCCTCGCCGCCTAGGTCTAGGCGGCCGCCGTCGCGACCCACGTGCGCGCGGGGATCTCGAGCCGGCCGTCCGCGGTCTCGAACGGCTCGGCCCCGCGCGCCAGAGCCGTGCGCAGGTCCTCTCGGCCGGCGGCGTCGAGGCCGGCGATCGCGTCGGCGAAGCGGGTCGCGATGCTCGCGGTGGCGTCCCACCAGGCGTCGACGTCGCGGAACCCCACCGTGAACTCGACGGTGTCCACCGTGGGGTCGACGAAGCCGGCCTCCTCCATCGCCTCGGCGATCAGGCCCTCCGGGGCCCAGGTGAACTGGCCGGGCGCGTCCGGGTCCGGCGGCTCGGCCAGGCCGCGGGCGACGAGCTCCTGGGCCGGCAGCGAGCTCCAGAGGTTCTCCGCGGGGTCGGTCCACGCGGCGAGCGCGACCGACGCCCCCGGCTTGAGCACGCGGCGCGTCTCGCGCAGCGCGGCCACGGGATCGGCCATCAGCATGTAGCCCCAGCGGCACAGCACGGCATCGAGGCTCGCGGCCTCCTGGTCGATCGACTCGGCGTCGATCTGGCGGAAGCGCACGTTCTTGATCCCCAGCTCGGCGGCGCGCTCCTGCGCGGCCGAGAGCATCTCGGGGGCGAAGTCCGAGCAGATCAGCGTCCCGGAGGGCTGGATCAGCTCGGCGGCCAGGAAGCCGGTATCGCCGATCCCCGCCGCGAGCTCGAGCACGACATGGCCCGGCTGCGGCGCCACCGCGTCGACCATCCACGCCGACACCGGCATGGTGGACGCGCGAATCGTGTCGCGCTCGGCGCTCCAGCCCTTGGCCGAGCGCCCCCAGCGCGCGCGGCTCTCCCTGCGGTACTCCTGCGCGTCTGCCATCGCGAACCCCACACGCTAGCCGAGCTCGCCCCGGCGCAGCTTGCCCGACGGGCTCCGCGGCAGCTCGGGCGCGAGCACGATCGCCTTCGGGACCTTGAAGCGGGCGAGGCGGGCGGCGCAGAACGCGCGCAGCTCGCCGGGGTCGAGACGACCGTCGCGCGCCACCACGATCGCGGTCACCGCCTCGCCCCACTCCGGGTCGGGCCGGCCGACCACGCCGGCGTCCGCCACCCCGGGATGCTCGAGGAGCACCGCCTCGACCTCGGCCGGCGCGACGTTCTCGCCGCCCGTGACGATCGTGTCGCTCTTGCGCCCGATGACGACCAGGCGGCCGCGGTCGTCGAGGCGGCCGAGGTCCCCGGTGGCGAGCGGGCCGCCGCCGGCCACCGTGGGGCCGCCGACGACGATCTCGCCGTCGGCGGCGATCTCGACCTCGACGCCGGGCAGCGGATGGCCGGAGGTCTCGAGGTCGCCGGGCTCGGCGACGGTGACCTGCGAGCAGGCCTGGGTCAGCCCGTAGGTGGCCGACACCGGGACGCCGGCGTCGCGCGCGCGGGCCAGCAGCGCGGGCGCGGCGGGCGCGCCGCCGAGCAGCACCCGCCGCAGGGCGGGCGCGGGCTCCACGCCGGCGTCGAGCACGCGGGCGAGCATGGTCGGCACCAGCGAGGCGACGGTCACGGCGCCCGCGCCGAGCAGGCCCGCGACGCGGTCGGCGTCGAACGGCGGCGGCTCGACCACGGCGGTGGTGCCGTAGACGACGGAGCGCAGCAGCACCATCAGCCCGCCCACGTGCGACAGCGGCAGCGGGCACAGCCAGCGCTCGGCGGGATCGAGCCCCAGCGCCACCGCGGAGCCGAGCGCATTGGCCAGCACGTTGCCGTAGCTGAGCGTGACCGGCTGCGGGTCGCCGGTGGTGCCCGAGGTGTGGACGACCAGCAGCGGGTCGGCGGCGCGCGGGCGGAAGGCGGGCCCCGGCGCCGCGGAGCCCGGGTCCGCCGGCCCGTCGAGGACGGCCGCCGTGCCGCGCAGGCGCGCTGCCCGCTCACGCCCCGTCAGCCGCGGGTCGACCGGCATCGCGACCGCGCCGAGCAGGGCGCAGCCGTGCAGCGCGGTGACGAGGTCGCGGCCCGGCGGGAGGTCGAGCGCCACGACGTCGCCCTCCCCCGCCCCGCGGGCGGCGAGCGCGCCGGCCACCGCGCGGGCGCCCGCCTCGAGCTCCGCGTAGGTGACCCGCTCGCCGGGCAGCTCCAGCGCCGCGCGATCGCCGCGCAGCGCCGCCGCGCGCGGGAGCCAGGGGTCGAGTCGCATGGCCCCGACGTTAGCCGGGCGGGCGGGCCGGACTACTAGTGTGAGCCGCCCTCGAAACGACATCCCCAGCGGGAGGCCCTCCACGTGTCCGTGACCTGGACCTCCGCCGGCGAGTACTCGGACATCCGCTACGAGCTCTCCGGCGACGGCATCGCGAAGATCACCATCAACCGCCCGGAGGTCCGCAACGCCTTCCGGCCCCAGACCCTCACCCAGCTCGCGGAGGCCTTCGACCGCGCGCGCGACGACCCCGAGGTCGGCGTGATCGTGCTGACCGGCGAGGGGCCCGACGCGTTCTGCTCCGGCGGCGACCAGCGGATCCGCGGCGACGACGGCTATATGGGCGACGACGCCGTCGCCAAGCAGGGGATCGGCCGGCTCAACGTGCTCGACCTGCAGATCCAGATCCGCCGCACGCCCAAGCCCGTGGTGGCGATGGTCGCCGGCTACGCGATCGGCGGGGGCCACGTCCTGCACGTCGTGTGCGATCTCACGATCGCCGCCGACAACGCCCGCTTCGGGCAGACCGGGCCGAAGGTCGGCTCGTTCGACGGCGGCTACGGCTCCGGGCTGCTGGCCCGCCAGATCGGCCAGAAGCGCGCCCGCGAGATCTGGTTCCTGTGCCGCCAGTACGACGCCCAGTCGGCGCTCGACATGGGGCTGGTCAACGCGGTCGTGCCGCTCGAGCGCCTCGAGGAGGAGACCGTCCAGTGGTGCCGCGAGATGCTCGCGCTGTCGCCGCTGGCGCTGCGGATGCTCAAGGCGTCCTTCAACGCGGCGGACGACGGCCTGGCGGGCATCCAGCAGCTCGCGGGCGACGCGACGCTGCTGTTCTACATGTCCGACGAGGCGCAGGAGGGCCGCGACGCCTACGTCGAGAAGCGGCGCCCCGACTTCGGGAAGTTCCCCCGCCGCCCATGAGCGGGCTGAGGCGGGCGCCGCGGCACAACCCCGCGGGCGCGGAGCGGCCGAGCGCGATGCGCATCTGGCTCATGGCGGCCCGGCCGCGGACCCTGCCCGCCGCCGTGGCGCCCGTGCTCGTCGGCACCGCCCTGGCGGCCACCGAGGGGACGTTCAAGGTCCCGACCTTCATCGCGGCGATGCTCGGGGCGACCTTCATCCAGATCGGGACGAACCTCTCCAACGACTACTCCGACGCCCGCCGCGGCGCCGACACGGAGGACCGCCTCGGCCCGGTGCGGGTCACCGCCGGCGGCCTCGTCCCGCCGCGGCAGGTGCTGATCGCCACCGCGGTCGCGTTCGGGCTCGCGGTCCTCGCCGGGTCCTACCTGATCGCCACCGCCGGCTGGGAGCTGCTGGCCGTCGGCGCCGCGTCGATCCTCGCCGGGATCCTCTACACCGGCGGGCCGCGCCCCTACGGCTACGAGGGCCTCGGCGAGGTCTTCGTGTTCCTCTTCTTCGGGGTGGTGGCCGTGGCGGGCTCGTTCTTCGCCCAGGTCGAGCGCCTCGAGTGGGAGGCGCTCGTGCTCGCCGTCCCGGTGGGGCTGCTGGCCTCGGCGATCCTCGTGGTCAACAACGTGCGCGACCTCGAGACCGACCGCCGGGCGGGCAAGCGCACGCTGGCGGTCCGCCTGGGCCGGCACCGGACGCGCAACCTCTACACGGCGATGATCGCGGGGGCGTTCGTGGCCGCGCCGCTGCCGTGGCTGCTCGGCTCCAGCGAGCTGGGGCCGTGGCTGCTGGCGCCGCTGCCCGCCGTGTGGCTGGCGGTCCCGCTCGTGCGGACGGTGCGCACCCGCAGCGACGGGCCCGCGCTGAACGCGGCGCTGGGCGGGACCGGGATGCTGCAGCTCGTGTTCTGCCTGCTGCTCTCGTTCGGCATCCTGGCCAGCTGATGCGCCTCGAGACCGAGCCGGTCGCCCTCGCGCTGCGCGAGCCGCTCCGCGCCGCGTGGGGCACGCTGCGCGAGCGGCCGCTGCTGCGGGTGCGGCTGGTGGCCGCCGACGGGCTCGCCGGCCACGGGGAGGCGGCGCCGCTCGAGCCCTACGACGGCGTACCGCTCGCGGCGGTGCGCGCCGCGCTGGACGTCTACGCGCGCGTGCTGGCCGACCTCGGCGAGCGCCCGCCGGAGGAGCTGCTGGCGGCGTGTCGCGCCGAGCGCGACCTGCCGCAGGCGCTCGCGGCGGTCGACATCGCGCTGTGGGACCTCGCCGGCAAGCGGGCGCAGCGCCCCGTCGCGGCGCTGCTGTCCATCGAGGCCGCACGCTCGATCGACGTCGGGGCGGTGATCGGCGCCGAGGACCGCGCCGGCGCGGCGGCGGCGGCCGCGGCGGCGACGAGCGCGGGCTTCGCGACCGTCAAGGTCAAGGTCGGCGCCGGCGACGACGCCGGCCGCCTCGCGGCGGTGCGGGCGGCCGTCGGCCCCCGCACGGCGATCCGCGTCGACGCCAACGGCGCGTGGAGCGTGCCCGAGGCCACCGCCGCGCTGCGGGCCCTCGCCCCCGTCGGGCTCGAGCTGGCGGAGGAGCCGGTCCATGGGATCGAGGCGCTCCGCGAGGTGCGCGCCGCGGTCGACGTGCCGCTGGCCATGGACGAGACGGCCGCCGAGCCGGGCGCCCCCGGCTCCGGGGCGGCGGACGCGGTGTGCCTGAAGATCGCCCGCTGCGGGGGTATCTTCGGCGTGCTGCGCGACGCGGCGATGGCGCGGGCGGCCGGCTCCGCGGTCTACCTGGCCTCGAGCTACGACGGGCCCGCCGGGATCGCCGCCGCGGTGCACGCCGCCGCCGGGCTGGCCGCCGGCGGCCCGATGCCGGCGCACGGCCTGGCGACGCTGGACGCCTTCACCCCCGAGTCGCTGCCGGCCGAGGGCCTCCGCGCCGTCCGCGGCGCGATCCGCGTGCCGAGCGGGCCCGGGCTGGGCCTCGGCTGACCCGTCACGGAATCGGAGCCGCCGGACGCGCGTCTTCACCCTCCGGCGACGCCCTGGTCTGGCGTCGACTTCACACCGAGACGGAGGTATCAGCACATGACGGCACCCACCGAGATGGTGCCCGCCCTGGCCGACGACGAGTTCGTCGGCGCCTTCCGCGGCGAGCTGATCGGCCCGTACCACCCCGCCTACGACGAGGCGCGGGCGGTCTACAACGGCATGATCGACCGGCGGCCGGCGATGATCGCCCGCTGCCGGGACGCCGCCGACGTGATGGCCGCGGTGCGGCTGGCCGGCCGCACGGGCATGCCGACGGCGGTCCGCGGCGGCGGGCACAACGCCGGCGGCCTCGGCGTCGTCGACGACGGCCTCGTGATCGACCTCTCCGAGATGCGCGGCATCCGCGTGGATCCCGACCGGCGCACGGTCCGCGCCGAGGGCGGGGCGCTCCTCGGCGACATGGACCACGCCACGCACCCGTTCGGCCTCGCGGTCCCCTGCGGGGTGCTGTCGACGACCGGCGTCGGCGGCCTCACGCTGGGCGGCGGCATCGGCCACCTCACGCGCCGCCACGGGCTGAGCGTCGACAACCTCCTGTCGGTGGACATCGTGCTCGCCGACGGCCGCATGGTCGTGGCGAGCGAGTCCCGGCACCCCGACCTGTTCTGGGCCGTGCGCGGCGGCGGCGGCAACTTCGGCGTGGTGACCTCGCTCGAGTTCCGCGCGCAGCCGGTCGCCACGGTGGTCGGCGGGCCGACGCTCTGGCCGATGGAGATGGCCGCCGACGCGATGCGCTTCTTCGACGAGATGATCCGCGGCGCGCCGGACGACCTCAACGGGTTCTTCGTCTTCCTGACGGTGCCGCCCGCGCCGCCGTTCCCGCCCGAGCTGCACATGCAGAAGATGTGCGGCGTCGTGTGGTGCTGGAGCGGGCCCGCCGAGTCGGCCGACACGGTGTTCGCGCCGGTGCGCGCGTTCGGCCCGCCGGCGCTCGACGGCATCGCCGAGATGCCGCTGCCCGTCCTGCAGAGCGCGTTCGACCCGCTGTACCCGAAGGGGCTGCAGTGGTACTGGAAGGGCGACCTCATGGGCGACCTCTCCGACGAGGCGATCGCGGCCCACGCCGAGCACGGCGCCCGCCTGCCGACCATGCTCTCCTCGATGCACCTGTATCCGATCGACGGCGCGGCCGGCCGCGTGGCGCGCGACGCGACCGCCTTCGCCGGGCGCGAGGCGCGCTACTCGCAGGTGATCGTCGGCGTCGATCCCGACCCCGCCAACGCGGACGCGATCCGCACGTGGACGCGTGACTACTACGACGCGATGCGCCCGCACGCGCTCGGCGGCGCCTACGTGAACTTCCTCCAGGGCGACGAGGCCCCTGGGGAGCTCGAGGCGTCCTACGGCGACAACTGGGACCGGCTCGTGGAGATCAAGCGCCGTTACGACCCGGACAACCTGTTCCGCCACAACCGGAACATCGCGCCCTGACGCGATGACCCGAGCCGCGGTGGCCGCGCGGGCGCGCGGCCACCGCGTGCGCCGCTACTTCCAGCCGACGTCCATCGTGTAGGTCGCGCCCGCGCCGCCCGCGCCCTTCTTGGGGACGCCGGGGACGATCGCCGGGCCGGCGTACCGGAAGCGGCCGGTCAGGATGATCTCGCGGTGGCCGGAGCTCTTCATCCACGCCTCGACCGTCTCGGCCGGGCTCGACCTGACGCCGGTGCCCCAGGCCAGCACCTCGCCGACGCCGAAGCGCCCGCTGCCGAAGTCGGTCTGGCGCACGCGCTGGAGGAGCGGGTCGCCCCCCGGAACCTCGTGCGCGAAGACGCCCGAGCGGACCATCGCCTGGCCGTGGGTACGTGAGGCGCGCTCGAGCTTGGCGTCCATTCGCAACGGCGCGAGGCCGCGGCGGGCGCGCTCCGCGTTGACCGCGCAGAGGGTGGCCTGCTCGGCGGCGCCCAGCGTCTCGGCGGTGGGCCGTGGCGTCCGCGCCCGGGCACGCCTGCGCGACGCGCGCCGCCACGTCGGCGTCCGCCGCGCCCGGGAGGGCGAGCGAGAGCGCCGCCGCCGCGGGGGCGACGAGTCCGCCGGAGACCGGCGCGGACCGCGAGGCGCAGCGCGTTTCGGGCAGCAGTCGATGATCCTGCGAGGAGGAAGTCCAGGAAGGCATGGCGATTCACGGCGCTTCCTGGACGCCGGCTCCGGTCAGCCCCGCTCTCCCGGTCGGGGCGGCATTTCAGTTCAGGCGCGAGCGCTCGGTTGGCTCGTCGCCGCGTCGCGATCCCGCCTGGCTGTAATCCGTCCCCTGGCTTGGGCGGAAACCGCGACCTCGGTGTGGCTTACCCAATGGTCAAATCTGGATAACCGGTAAAAAGGAAAAACGCGTCTCTTGTTGACGAACGTCCAGCCTCGACCGTCGCCTCCCGTGAGCGCTCACTCTCACGCCCGCGCCTGCGGCAACCCGCCCCCTCAATAGCGACCGACGCCGCGTCAGAACGGGGCTGCCGGCTCCGTTCATGGGACAACGAGAAACGCGCGCTGCGTGGCCCCGGTGCCGGGAGAAGCCGCCAGGAACGGTCGAGCACCGGGGCCACGCAGCGCGCGCCACCCTTCATAATGCTCAAGCCGCCCTGATCGGTCGGTGTTTCTCGGCATGTTGGCGCGTAGGCGCTCGCGGCAGGGGCACCGAGAGGGCACGCCGGCGACGGCCGGCGTCAGTTCGAGAGGGCGCGGTAGAAGTGCTCGACCGAGCCGCGTCGCGGCTCCTGGCCGACGAGGAGGACGAGCTCGAGCGAGACCAGCACGCGCACGTGGTAGGCCACGGTGCTCAGGGGAGCGTCGAGCTGCGCCGCGAGCTCGCGCGGGCTGGCGTCGTTTCCGCGCAGCAGATCGAGGATCCGCGCGCGCAGCGGATGCGACATGGCCTTCGCCACCCGTACGTCCAGTACGTCAGTTGTCCCTTCCGTGGGTGGTTCCGAGCCCCCACCCGACACTGACGCGGGAACCTAGTATTTCGGCACGAGTGGCGGTGCGCCAGCTTCCAGCACATCCGGGCCGCTGCGGTCCTGCGCGATGGCCCGGGCGACCGCCTCCGGGCGTTCGAGCTGCGCCGCGTGGCCGGCACCCGGGACGACCACGACCCGGGCGTCCGGGAACCCCGCCGCCATGCGCGCGGCGATCGCCCGGAACTTCACGTCGCGCTCGCCGACGACGAGGGTCACCGGCACGTCCAGCTCCTCCAGGCGCCCCCACAGCGGCGCCAGCGTCCCCGTGCCCAGACCCCGCAACGCGGCCGCGAGGCCGGCGGCGGAGTTGCGCAGGCGGTCGGCGCGGGAGGCCGCCACGACCACGGGCGCCTGGCCCGCGAAGAGGGTCTGCGAGCCCCATTCGCGCGCGAACGCCTCGATGCCGATCGCCTCGATGCGGTCGGCGAGCACGGCGTCGGCCTCGCGGCGCGCGCTGCGCTCGGCCTCGTCCTGGAGCCCCGGGCTGGCGCCGACGAGCACGAGCCGGCGCACCCGCGCCGGCCGCGCGAGCGCATAGTGCAGGGCGATGCGCCCGCCCATCGAGTAGCCGGCGAGCACGGCGGCGGCCTCCGGCAGGAGCGCCTCGAGGTCGCGCAGCACGCCGGCGATGTCGACGGGCCGCACGTCGCCCGCCGCGCCGTGGCCGCGGAGGTCGGGCGCCACCGCTCGATAGCGTTCCCGCAGCGCCCGGACCACCGGATCCCAGCTGGCCCCCGTCTGGGTGAAGCCGTGGAGCAGCACGAGGTCCTCGGGCATGCCCCGCAGACGATGACATGAGCCCCGCCTCGCATCCGTGAGCGCCGCCGACGCCTACGCCGGGCTGCGGGCGTTCGCCGACGAGCTGGCCCGCTGCGGCGTGCGGGAGGCCTGCACGTCGCCGGGCTCGCGCTCGACCCCGCTCGTGCTCTCGCTCGCCCGCGAGCCGCGGATCCGCGCGACCTCCCACCTCGACGAGCGCAGCGGCGGCTTCTTCGCGCTCGGGCTGGCGAAGGCGAGCGGGCTGCCGGTGGCGCTGGCCTGCACGTCGGGCACCGCGGCCGCCAACTACGTGCCCGCGGTCTTCGAGGCCCACGAGGCGCGGGTGCCACTGCTCGTGCTGACCGCGGACCGCCCGCCGGAGCTGCGCGACGTCGGCGCCGGGCAGACCATCGACCAGGTCAAGCTCTACGGCAGCGCCGCGAAGTGGTACCTGGAGGTGGACGACCAGCCGGCGACGCCGGACCGCGTGCGCTGGCTGCGCCGGCTCGCGTGCCGCGCGGTGTGGACGGCGCTCGAGGGCCGGCCCGGGCCGGTGCACCTGAACTTCGCGCTGCGCGAGCCGCTGGTGCTCGACGCGCCGCTGGGCGACGAGCCGCCGGAGCTTCGCGGCCGGGCCGGCGGGCGGCCCTGGGTCACGCGGCCGCGGGCCGCCGCGGGCGCGGGCGCGGCCGCCGAGCCGCTGCTCGACGGGCTCGTCACGGAGCTGGCCGAGCGCCCCCGTGCGGTGCTGGTGGCCGGTCGCGCCGAGCGCGACCCGCGGCTCGGCCCCGCGCTGGCGGCACTCGCCGAGCGCGCGTCGGTGCCGCTGCTCGCCGACCCCCTGTCCGGCGCGCGGCGCGGCCCCGCCGCCGTCGCCCACTACGACGCGCTCCTGCGCGACCCCGGGTGGGCGTCGGCGCACGCGCCCGATCTCGTTCTCCGCTTCGGGGACCTCCCCACCTCCAAGCCGCTGCGCTCCTGGCTGGCGGGGCTCGACGACGCGCTGCAGGTCGTCGTCGACCCCGAGGCCGCGTGGCAGGACCCGGCCGGCGCGGTGGCGACCATCGCGCCCGCCGACCCGCGGACCCTCGCCGAGGCGCTGACCGGCCGCGTGCGGCGCCGTGGGCGCGACCGCGGCTGGATGGAGGGCTGGCGGCGCGCCGACCGCGCCGCCGCCGCGGCGATCGGCGCCGCGCTGACGCCGCATGGCCTGAGCGAGCCGCGCGTCGCCGCGGAGCTCGGCGTCCGGCTCCCGCGGGCGGCGACGCTCGTGGTCGCGTCGTCGATGCCGGTGCGCGACGTCGAGACGTTCTTCCCTGTGCGCGACGACCCGCCGCGCGTCCTCTCCAACCGCGGCGCGAACGGCATCGACGGCACCGTCTCGACCGCGTTCGGGGTGGCCGCCGCCGCGCGGGGCCCGGTCGTATTGCTGACCGGCGACGTCGCCCTCGCGCACGACGTCGGCGGCCTGCTCGCCGCGCGCCGCCTCGGCCTCGGGCTGACGGTGGTCCTGCTCGACAACGACGGGGGCGGGATCTTCAACTTCCTCCCGGTGGCGCGCGAAGGCGCCGACTTCGAGGAGCACGTGGCCACCCCGCACGGGCTCGACTTCGCCCATGCGGCGGCGTTGTACGGCTGCGCGTTCGAGGACGCGGCGAGCCCCGAGGCGCTCCGTGCCGCGCTGGACCGGGCGCTGGAGGCGCCCGCGACGACGATCCTGCGGGTCCGCACCGAGCGCGAGGCGAACCGCGCGCTGCACGAGGAGGTGTGGGCCGCGGTCGGCGCGAGGCCGAGCACGCCGACTCGCTAGGGTGAGGCGGAGTGGAGGCCACCCGGACCGCCACCGAGGAGCTCGCGGAAGGGCTCGGCACCGCCCGCGAGCTGACCCTCGCACTGGTCGCGCCGTACTCCGACGACCAGGTCGAGACCGCGCACAACGCGATCATGAGCCCGTTGGCCTGGGACCTCGCGCACATCGCGGCCTACGAGGACCTGTGGCTGGCCCACCGCTACGCCGGCGAGCCGCTGCTGCACCCCGAGCTGGCCGACACCTACGACGCGTTCGAGACGCCGCGCGCCGAGCGCGGGTCGATGCGCCTGCTGAACCGCGCGGAGGCGCTGGAGTACCTCGCCGAGGTGCGCGAGCGCGCGCTCGCGGTGCTCGACCGCCACGGCGCGGGCGACGGCCGCGTGCACGAGATGGTGCTCCGCCACGAGCACCAGCACACCGAGACCATGCTCCAGGCGATCGCCCTCGCCCGGCTGGTGCCGGAGGGCGGGCTCCCCGTCCCGGAGCGGCCCGCGCCGCACGGCCGGGACACGGGCCTCGAGCGCGTCATGGTCCCCGGCGGCGCCTGCTCGCTCGGCGCGCCCGCCGGCACCTTCTCCTACGACAACGAGCGCCCGTGCCACCGCGCCGAGGTGCCGGCGTTCTCGATCGGGCGCACGCCGATCACCAACGCCACCTTCCTGCACTTCGTCGAGGGCGGCGGCTACGAGCGCCGCGAGTGGTGGACCGACGAGGGCTGGCAGTGGAAGGAGGACTACGACATCACCCACCCGGGCGGCTGGTCGGCCGGCGGGACCGGCTGGCGGTGTTGGCGCCTCGACGGCTGGGCGCCGCTGCACCCCGACGAGCCCGTCGTCCACCTCTCCTGGTTCGAGGCCGACGCCTTCGCCAGAGCGCATGGGGCGCGCCTCCCCACCGAGACGGAGTGGGAGAAGGCGGCGACCTGGGACCAGGAGACGGGCACGGCACGGCGGTATCCGTGGGGGTCCGAGGCACCGGCCGGCGAGGCCGGCGACGGCGCCCGGCGCGCCAACCTCGACCAGGACGCCTTCGGCCCGGTCCCCGCGGCGGCGCTGTCGGACGGCGCATCGCCGTGCGGCGCGCTCGGGATGCTCGGCGACACGTGGGAGTGGACGTCGACGACGTTCCACGGCTACCCCGGCTTCGTCGCCCACCCGTACAAGGAGTACTCCGAGGTGTTCTTCGGCCCCCGCTACCGCGTGCTGCGCGGGGGCTCCTGGGCCACGCGCAGCCGCGTGGCGACCCCGACCTTCCGCAACTGGGACCTCCCCGAGCGCCGCCAGATCTTCTCCGGCCTGCGGCTCGCGTGGGACGCCTGATGCCCGCTCCCGCCACCACCGCCGGCGACATCCGCATCGACTGCCACCTCGGCCCGCACAGCCCGCGGAGCCTGGCCGACGACGTCCTCGACGGCCTCACCCGCCCGTTCAAGGAGCTGCCGCCCAAGCACCTCTACGACACGCGCGGGTCGGAGCTCTTCGACCGCATCTGCGAGCTGCCCGAGTACTACCCCACGCGCACCGAGCGGGCCATCCTCGAGGCGCGCGCGGATGAGATCGTCACCGCCACCGGGGCGGCCGAGCTGGTCGAGCTCGGGTCCGGGACGGCGAGCAAGACGCGCGTGCTGCTCGACGCCATGCGCGACGCCGGCACCGCGTGGCGCTACGTCCCCTTCGACGTCTCCGAGTCGGTGGTGCGCGATTGCGCGTCGACGCTCGGCGAGGCCTACCCCGCGCTCGGGATCCACGGCGTGGTCGGCGACTTCGAGCGCCACCTGGACGCGATCCCGCCCCGCGCCGAGGGCCGCCCCCGCGTCGTGGCCCTGCTGGGCGGCACGCTCGGCAACCTGCCGCCCGGGTCGCGGCGCCGCTTCCTGCGCACGCTCGCGGCGCTGCTGGGGCCCGGCGACCACCTGCTGCTCGGCACCGACCTCGTCAAGGACCCCGACGTGATCGAGGCCGCCTACGACGACGCCCAGGGCGTGACGGCCGAGTTCAACCTCAACATCCTGCGCGTCCTCAACCGCGAGCTGGACGCCGACTTCCCCGTCGAGCGCTTCGAGCACGTCGCGTTCTTCGACCCCGACCGCGAGTGGATCGAGATGCGCCTGCGCGCCACCCGCGCCTGCCGCGTGCGGATCGCGGCGCTGGGGCTCGAGATCGCCTTCGCCCGCGGCGAGGAGATGCGCACCGAGATCTCGGCCAAGTTCACGCCCGAGCGCGTCGCCGCCGACTGCGCGGCGGCCGGGCTCGAGCGGGCCGCCTGGCTGACCGATCCCGGCGAGCTGTTCGCGCTCTCGCTCGCGCGCCCGGCCGGGTAGCCTCCTCCGCCCATGGATGCCTACCTCGTGATCGCCAGCAAGCGCGAGGTGCGCGACTACGCGCCGCGCCCGGTGCCGGACGACGTCGTGCGGCGCATCGTCGACGCCGGGCGGGTGGCGGGCAGCTCCAAGAACCGCCAGCCGTGGCGGTTCGTCGTCCTGCGCAGCCCGGAGGCGCGCGAGCGCGCGGCGGAGGCCGTGTGGGCGCCCGGCAACCTGCGCGGCTGCGCCGTGGCGGTGGCGATCGTCGTGCGCGGCAAGGGGCCGGTCGGCTTCGACGCCGGCCGCGCGGCGCAGAACATGATGCTCGCGGCGTGGAACGACGGCGTCGGGTCGTGCCCCAACGGGATCCGCGACGCCGACGCGCTGGCCGCCGTCGTGCCGCTCGCCGAGGGCGAGCAGGTGCAGATCGTGCTCTCCTTCGGCTACCCCGCGCGCCCCGTCGAGCCCACGCGCCGCGGCCCGGAGGCGTGGATCGAGCGGGCGGCCCGCAAGCCGGCGTCCGAGGTCGTCGAGGAGATCTGAGGCTCAGCCCGAGGTCCGCCGATCAACCGTGGATGCCTCGGCGTCGTCGGGCGAGCCAGAGTCGATCGGCCGCGCACTCATGTGGTGAACCACCTGGGTCGCGGCCGATCGGCACTGGCGAAGGGCGACGGCGGCGAGGCGCCGCGGGAATCGGTGGATCCGGGCTCAGCCCGAGAGGACGGGCAGCAGCGCGCCGAGCTTGACCTCGGTCTCGGCCAGCTCGGCGGCCGGCTCGGAGTCGCGGACGACGCCGACGCCCGCATACAGGCGGGCCTCGCGTCCGCGCAGCAGCGCGCACCGCAGCGCGACGCAGAACTCGCCGTCCTCGTTGGCGTCCGTCCAGCCGACCGGCCCCGCGTACCAGCCGCGGTCGAGACCCTCGAGGGCCGGGATCTCCGGCGCGGCGACCGCGTGCGGCTCGCCGCCGACGGCCGGCGTCGGGTGCAGCAGCCCGGCGAGCTCGACCACGCTCACCGGCGCGGTCAGCTGCGCCCGGATCGGCGTCGCGAGGTGCTGGATGTTCGCGACCTTGACGATCGCCGGCTCCTCCGCCGTGGCGACCCACACGCTGCAGCGCCGCAGCGCGCGGGCGATCCGCCGCGCGACGATCGTGTGCTCCTCGCGGTCCTTCTCGGAGCGCAGGAGCCGCTCGCCGAGGTGGGCGTCGACGGCGGGATCGGCCGAGCGCCGGGCCGAGCCGGCGAGCGCCACGGTCGAGGCCCGCATCCCGTCGCGGCGGACGAGCAGCTCCGGAGAGGCGGCCACGAAGGCCGCGGCCGGGTCGGCGCCGGAGCCCGCGCAGAACACGAAGCATGAGCCGAACGCGGCGCGCAGCACGCCGAACACCGCGGCGGCGTCGTGCGGCGTGGGCGCGTGGACCGACACCTCGCGGGCGAGCACGATCTTCTCGAAGGCGCCGGCGCGGATGCGCTCGGTGGCGCGCGCGACGGCCGCCTCGTAGTGCTCGGGCGGGGCCGTCGAGGCGATGTGGAAGCGTCCCGAGGGCGCCGGGTCGAGCAGCGGCAGCGGCGCCTCGCGCAGGGCCGCCAGGCGCCGCTCGGCCCGCTCCACGAGCGCGTCGGGCACGTCGTCGGCGGTGGCGAGCACGGCGACCGTGAGCCGGACGTCCTCGCCGCGGCGGGCGAGCGCGACCTCGGGCACGGTCAGCTCGCCGGGCGGGAAGCCGTCCCAGTGCCGCGCCGTGCCCCCCTCGGGCGCGAAGGCGAACCCGCCGACGGCCACCAGCCCGGCGCCGAGCGGTCCGTCGGGGGCGTCGGCGACCGCGCCGCCGGCCAGCTCGCGCCACGCCTCGGCGGCCTCGCGGAAGCGGTCGGGACCGCGGCCGCGGATGGACCGGACGCAGCCGAGCGTCGCGAGCGCCGAGCCGTCCCGGTCGGGCTGCTCGAAGCAGAACCACGGCTCGCCGGCCGCGCGCGAGGCGAACGCGACCGCGCTCGGGTCGACGCCGGCGCCGACGCGGAACGTCACCCCCGCCAGCACCTCCCCCTCTCCCCGGCGCGCGCGGCGGACCGCGCGCGTGGCGCGGCGCAGGAGCTCGGCGCGCGCGGCGGCGTCCAGGCCGAGGCCGCCGCCCGCGTGTGAGGTCCCCACGATCATCGGAGGCAGGGAGATTACGGCGAGCTCGCCCAGAGGGCTCGCTCGCTTCGGAGTTCGACCGCGTGAAACCGGCCCCCCGGCGACCGGCGGCGCGGCGAACCCCGGCCGAACTCCGCTCGGCCGGGCCACTCGCACGCGCGAACCGTTCGCGGCAGAATGCACGGTCATGGCTTCCGGTACGGGGACGGTGGCCGCCTCGCCCGCAGGCGTCCGCACGCATGAGCTCGATCGGCGCGGTATGGCGGTGGTGTCCTGCGGGCACGCGCTCACGGACACCTGCCAGGGCGCCGTGCCGGCGCTGCTGCCGTTCCTGATCGCCGCCCACGGGTGGTCCTACGCCGCGGCGTCGGCGCTCGTGCTCGCGGCCACGGTGTCCTCCTCGGTGATCCAGCCCCTGTTCGGGCTCGCGGCCGACAAGCGCTCGATGTCGTGGCTGATGCCGGTCGGCGTGCTGGTGGCCGGCGTCGGCGTCGGGCTTGCGGCGGTGGCGGGCAGCTACCCGCTGACCTTCGCGGCCATCACGGTCTCGGGTCTCGGGGTCGCGGCGTTCCACCCCGAGGGCTCGCGCTTCGCCAACTACCTGTCGGGCTCCAAGCGGGCGAGCGGGATGAGCCTGTTCTCGGTGGGCGGCAACGCCGGCTTCGCGATGGGGCCGGCGCTGACGACGCCGCTGGTGGCGCTGTTCGGCCTCGAGGGGGCGCTGCTGCTGATCGTGCCGGTCGGCGCGGGGGCGCTGATGCTGGCGACCGAGCTCCCGCGCCTGCAGACCTTCCGCCCGGCGCCCGGCGAGATCGGCTCGCCCGGTGCCGCCGGCGACCGCGGCGAGGACAACTGGAGCGCGTTCTGCCGCCTCGGGGTCGTGATCACCGCGCGCACGTTCGCGTTCTTCGGGCTCGTGACGTTCGTCCCGCTCTACTTCATCGGCGAGCTCGGCACGAGCAAGGCGGAGGGCAACCTCGCGCTGTTCGTGATGCTCGCCGGCGGGGCGACGGGGACGCTGCTCGGCGGCCCGCTGGCCGACCGCATCGGCCGCCGGCCGGTGATCATCGCCGGGATGACCGCGCTGCCGGTGCTCGTCTCGATCCTCGTGCTCCTGCCGGCGCTGCCGGCGACCCTGGTGCTGTTCTTCGTCGGCATGGCGGTCGTCGCCTCGTTCTCGGTGACGGTGGTGCTCGGCCAGGAGTACCTGCCGAACCGCATCGGGCTGGCGTCGGGCATCACGCTCGGGCTGGCGATCGGCCTCGGCGGCCTGGGCGCGCCCGTGCTCGGGCTGGTGGCCGACGCCGACGGCCTGACCACCACGATGTACGTGATCGCGGCGCTGCCGCTGCTCGGCCTGGTCTTCGCGCTGACGCTGCCGCGCGAGCGCGGCATGCGCGGCCTCAGCCGCGCCGGCGCGCGACCGCGTGCGCGACGTTGACCGCGACGATCGCGGCCCACACCACCAGCGTCACGATCAGGCTGCCCACGTCGCCGAGCCCCGAGGAGGCGCTCGGCGCCCCGAGCCCGAGCGAGAACGAGCCGAGCGCGAGCACGAGCGTGAAGAAGTCCAGCCGGTGCGACTCGCGGATCGCGACCCGGCGGGCGGCCAGGCGCTCGTCCACGCGGGCGTCGATCTCCGCGGCCATGCGGGTCACCAGCCGGTCGGCGACCTCGGCGTCGAAGTCGTCGCCCAGCTCGCGGCGGGCGCCGACCGTCGCGCGGACCTCCTCTCGCAGCGACTCGGGCGCGGGCATGGCCCGTTTATAGGCACCCGGAGGGCCGGCCGTGGTTCGGCCAGCCGTACCCGGGCGGTGCGGCCGGCCACCCCGCCGGCCGCCACGGCTCTCCGGCTAGGTCTCGCTGCGCCCGCGGGAGATCGCGATCTCGCCGGTGCGGGCCATCTCGACGAGCCCGAACGGGCGCACCATGCGCTCGAACGCCTCGACCTTCTCCCACGTCCCGGTGACCTCGATGATCACCGAGCGCTTCGTGACGTCGATGATCTTCGCCCGGAAGATCTCGACGATCTGCATCACCTCGCCGCGCGCCGCTCCGTCGGCCGCGACCTTGAACAGCGCGAGCTCGCGCGCGACCGTCTCGGTCGGCTCGAGGTCGCGGATCTTGATCACGTTGACGAGCTTGTGCAGCTGCTTGGTGACCTGGTCGATCGGGTGCTGGGCGCCGTCGAGCGTCAGCGTGATGCGCGACAGCGTCGGGTCGTCGGTGGGGCCCACCGCGAGCGTGTTGATGTTGAACCCGCGGCGGGCGAACAGCCCGGCGATCCGGGTCAGGACGCCCGGCTTGTTCTCGACGAGGATCGAGAGGATGTGCTTGCGGCCGGTGTAGGTGCCGGCCGACGCCTCGAGCTCCTCCAGGCTGAGCAGCTCCTTCGTCCCTGGCTCACCCATCGCGCCTCACCCCACCATGTCCCGGGCGGCGGCGCCCGGGGCGATCATCGGATACGTGTTCTCCTCGCGGGTGACGCGCACGTCGACCAGCACGGGCCCCTCGGTCTCCAGGGCCTTCTTCATGTCGGCCACCAGCGACGTCTTGTCCTGCAGCCGCATGCCGGTGACGCCGTAGGCCTCGGCGAGCTTGACGAAGTCCGGGAAGCGCCCCATGTCGACCTGCGAGTAGCGGCGGTCCCAGAACAGCTCCTGCCACTGGCGGACCATGCCCAGGTAGCCGTTGTTCATCACGAACACCTTCACGGGGATCCCGTACTCGGCGCAGGTGGCGAGCTCCTGGGCGTTCATCTGGATCGACGCGTCGCCGGAGATGCACACCGTGAGCAGGTCCGGTCGCCCCACGGCGGCGCCCATCGCCGCCGGCAGGCCGAAGCCCATGGTGCCCAGCCCGCCCGAGTTGATCCACCGCCGCGGGCCCTGGAAGTGGAAGTACTGCGCGGCCCACATCTGGTGCTGGCCCACGTCGGAGGCGAGCACGCACCGGCCGCCGGTCGCCTCGTACAGCGCCTCGATCATGTACTGCGGCTTGATCTCGCTGTCCGCGGAGTCCTCGTAGCGCAGCGGGTGCTGGGCCTGCCAGCCGCGGATGCGCTCCCACCAGCCCGCCAGGCGGTTCTGGTCCGCCCCGAGCGCCCGGTACTCGTTGAGGAGCCGCGGCAGCACGTTCTTGACGTCGCCGACGATCGGGATGTGCGCGGGGACGTTCTTTCCGATCTCCGCCGGGTCGATGTCCATGTGGATGAACTTCGCCCGCGGCGCGAACTCCGACAGCTTGCCCGTGATGCGGTCGTCGAAGCGCGCGCCGATCGCGACGATCAGGTCCGCCTCGTCCATCGCGTAGTTCGCCGCCCGCGTGCCGTGCATGCCGAGCATCCCGAGCCACTGGTCGTGCGGCGCCGGGAAGGCGCCGAGGCCGTTGAGCGTGCAGGTGACCGGGAACTGGTCCGCGGTCGCGAGCTCGACGAGGTCCGGCGACGCGTCGGCGTTGATGACGCCGCCGCCCACGTAGAGCACGGGCCGGCGCGAGTTGGCCATCGCCTTGGCGGCCAGGCGGATCTGCTTCGAGTTGCCCTCGGTGGTCGGCTGGTAGCCGGGCAGGCGGACGTCGGTCACCGGCTTGTAGTCGATCTCCGCGCGGCTCAGGTCCTGCGGGATGTCGATCAGCACCGGGCCCGGGCGGCCCGAGCGCGCGATGTGGAACGCCTCGTGCACCACCTGCGGGATCTCGTTCGGGTGGCGGATCAGGAACGAGTGCTTGACGATCGGCATGGTGATGCCGAACGTGTCCGCCTCCTGGAAGCCGTCCGTCCCGAGCAGGTCCGTCCGCACCTGGCCAGTGAAGGCCACGAGCGGCACGGAGTCCATCATCGCGTCGGTCAGCGGGGTGACGATGTTGGTCGCCCCCGGGCCGGAGGTGGCGAACACCACGCCGACCTTCCCCGTCGCCTTGGCGTAGCCCTCGGCGGCGTGGCCGCCGCCCTGCTCGTGGCGCACGAGGATGTGGCGGATGCCGGAGTCGTAGAACGCGTCGTAGGTCGGGAGGTTCGCGCCGCCCGGATAGCCGAATACGACGTCGACGCCCTCGGCCTTCAGGCACTCCATGACGGCATCGACGGCACGCATCATCGGCTCAGACCTCCCTTGCGACGAACGACGGAAGACCGGTCAGTCTAACGGCGCACAGCGGATTCCGGTGCGATCGCAACAGCCGGAAACTCCAGTTCCTCCCCGCACCGGGTGCAGATCGCGTCGTGGAGCTTGACGACCTTCCCGCAGCCGGGGCACTGGCGGCGCTTCTCGTCGCGGTCGTTGCGATACGCGAGCGCGGCGAGCAGGCCGATGAACGGCGCGATCCCGGAGATCAGGAACCAGATGAGGAACGACGAGCCCTTGAGCTTGCCGACGATCCCGCCGGCGAGGGCGAACGAGAAGCAGATGACGAGGTAGGCGGCGCCGCCCACGCTACGTCAGGCGTGGCGGAAGGCCCAGACCAGCCCGACGATCGCGACCGCCACGAGGATCATCACGAACACGGTCGTCGCGAGGCCCACCACGAGCCCGACGGCCAGCTTGAGGGCGAGCACGACGACGACCGCGATGACGATCCACGCGAGAACTCGCTTGCCGAGGGTCCCGAGGGTGGAGTTCATGACCTGAGGATACTCACTCGGGATGTCCGGCCGGGCGGGTCGGCCCGGCCGGCCGGATGGGGCGGATCCGGCCGCCGCGAGCGGGCCGGGAGGCGGCTCAGTCGCGCGTCTGCGAGGCGAGCCCGGAGCGCGCGCGAGGGGTCTCCAGGCGCGACATCGGCGGCTCGACGCGCCGATGGGCGAGGCGGAACCGGCGGACGGCGTCGTCGGCGCGCCGGCCGCTCGTGTCCGGGACGAGCACGAGTCGGCGCCTCGTGGCGCTGGTGCGGGCGGAGGCGGAGGTCATGGCGGGCATGCTGCCGCCCGGCGGGCCGCCCGGCCATGGACCGGCGGACAAGATCTCAGGGGGTGGGCTTCGACCGGCGGTCGAGGCGCGCCGCCGCCCGGCGGGCGTCCTTCAACGCGGGGCGCGCCCGGGCCGCGAGGCGCCGGCGGAGCCGCCACGGCGCGCCGCTGAAGGCGAGGTTGGCCACGGTCGCGAAGCCCTGTTCGTCGGCGCGCAGGGCGAGCAGCAGGTGCGCGGTGCGGTCGGCGGGCGGCAGCTCGTCGCCCGCGGCGCGCACGCACCAGCAGTCCACCCGGCGGCCGCCGGGGCGCAGCATCACCGCGCCGCGCTCGCCCACCAGCCAGACGCCGAGCCTGCCGCGCTCGAGCACGAGCCCGGTGCGGCGGTGCAGGTCGCGCGCCGCGTGGCCCACGAGGTCCCCCAGGAGCCCGAGCGCGACCGTCTCCGCCCGCCGGGCCTCCTCGGCGTCGGGGGCCGCCGCCGCGCGGCGGCGCACCGGCCGCAGCACGCCCGCGCCGCGCCTGGCGTGGAGCTCGGGGATCGTCCACGCGTGCACGAGCAGGATGGCCGCGACCGGGAAGCTCAGCGGCTCGAGCAGGAGCAGGAGCGCGGCGACCGCCACGAACGGCACCGTGTGCGCGACGGTGTTGAGCGTCCACACCCGCCCGCGGCGGCGCAGCAGCTCCGCGCCGACCCGCGGCCGCCAGTACACGGACGCGGTCTCGGGCAGGACGTCGGCCCGCCCGGCGGCGGCGACGCCCGCGGGGACCGGACGCGCGGCCACGGCGGCCGGGTCAGCCGCCGGCGATCGGGCGGCGCAGGATCACGAGCTCGGCGTCGCGCGGGAGCTCGGTGACCTGCTCCGCGCTGCCCTCCCCCGTGCTGACCACCGCGTAGTACCCCGCGTCGAGCTGCTCGCGGAACGCCGCCACGGCCGCCTCGACCGATGCCTCGTCGGCCGCGTTCCACTCGGCGAGCGTCGTGTGACCCGTGCGATCCATGCGGATGAGTCGTGCCATTGGCGTGTCCCTTCGGCCGCGATTGCCCGCCCCGGCCGGGCGGGCCGTCCAGTGGGCGCGATTCTACGCCCGTCGGTGATCGCCCAGTGCAAGGGCCGGCGGCTGACCCGTCAGGCGCCGAGCTGCTCGCGGACGAGGCGGCCGACCTCGCCGCCGTCGGCGCGGCCCTTGGTCTCGCGCATCACGAAGCCGACGATCGGCCCGATCGCCTTCGGGTTTCCGGCCTTGACCTTCTCGGCCGCGTCGGCGTTCGCCGCGATGGCCGCCGCCACGACGGCGGCCAGCTCGTCGCCGCCGCCCATCGCGCCGAGCCCCTCGCGCTCGACGATCTCGGCCGGGTCGCCGCCCTCGGCGACGAGGCGGTCGAGGACGTCGCGGGCGGCGGTCGCGTTGACCTCGCGGGCGGCGACGAGGCCGGCGAGGCGGGCGAGCGCGCCCGGCTCGACCTTCGACGCGGCGGGATCCGCCTCAGCCCCGAGGCGCCCGCGCAGGTCGGTGACCCAGTTGGCGACGGTCCGCGGCTCGGCGCCGTCGCCGTTGCCGGCGCGCGCGGCGGCCTCGAAGTAGTCGCCCCAGCCGGGCTCGAAGGCGAACAGCCGCGCGGTGTCGGTCGGCAGCGACCAGTCGCGCTCGTAGCGCTCGGCGCGCGCCGCGGGCAGCTCGGGGAGCGCCTCGCGCGCGGCCGCCAGCATCTCCTCGGTCGGCACGACCGGCACGAGATCGGGCTCGGGGAAGTAGCGGTAGTCGTGCGCCTCCTCCTTGGAGCGCAGCGGGGTCAGGCGGCCCGAGGTGGGGTCGAAGTGCAGCGTCTCCTGCACGACCGGCTCGCCGGCCTCGAGCAGCGCGACCTGCCGCGCCACCTCGGCGTTGATGCCCTGCATCACGAACCGGAAGGAGTTCATGTTCTTGAGCTCGGTCTTGGTGCCGAGCTCGGTCGTGCCCGCCCGGCGCACCGACACGTTGGCGTCGCAGCGCAGCGAGCCCTCCTCCATGTTCACGTCGGAGACGCCGAGCTGGCGCAGCGTCTCGCGCAGCAGGCCGAGCCAGTCGCGCGCCTCCTCGGCGGAGTGCAGGTCGGGCTCGGTGACGATCTCGGCGAGCGGCGTCCCGCCGCGGTTGTAGTCGACCACGCTGGCCTCGGAGCCGTGGATGCGCCCGGACGAGCCGACGTGCACGAGCTTCGCCGCGTCCTCCTCGAGGTGGATGCGGTGGATGCGCACGTCCTCCAGCCGCCCGCCGCGGCACAGCGGGATGTCGTACTGGGAGATCTGGTAGCCCTTCGCGAGGTCGGGATAGAAGTAGTTCTTGCGGTGGAAGATCGACCGCGGCGCGATCTCGGCGCCGAGCGCGAGGCCCATCATCAGCCCGTAGGCGATCGCCTGCGCGTTGACCGTCGGGAGCGAACCCGGCAGGCCCAGGCACACCGGGCACGTGCGCGTGTTGGGCTCCTCGCCGAACGACAGCGCGCACCCGCAGAACATCTTCGTGCGCGTGGAGAGCTGGACGTGGATCTCCAGCCCGATGACCGGCTCCCAGCTCATGCCTGCCTCGCGGGGGAGCCGTCGAAGGCGAGCGCGCCCTCGAGCGCGTGCGCGGCGTCGAGCAGCCGGTTCTCGCTGAACGCCGGGCCGGCGAGCTGGAAGGCGGTCGGCAGCCCCTCGCTCAGCCCGTTGGGGATCGAGATGGCGGGGATGCCGGCCAGCGACATCGGGACCGTGAAGTAGTCGTTGAGGTACATCGCGAGCGGGTCGGCGGTCTTGGCGCCGAGCTCGAAGGCGACGCCCGGGCTGGTCGGCGTGACCACGAAGTCGACCTCCTCCCACGCGGCGAAGAAGTCCTCGGCGATCCGCGTGCGCACCTTCTGGGCCTTGCCGTAGTAGGCGTCGTAGTAGCCCGAGGACAGCGCGTAGGTCCCGAGCATGACGCGCCGCTTGACCTCGGGGCCGAAGCCCTGCTCGCGGGTGCGCGTGTAGAGGCCCAGCAGGTCGCCGGCGCCGTCGGCGCGGAAGCCGTAGCGCACGCCGTCGTAGCGCGCGAGGTTCGAGGAGCACTCGGCCGGCGCGATCAGGTAGTAGGCGGCGAGGCCGTGCTCGGCGTGCGGCAGCGCCATCGTCTTGACCTCGGCGCCGAGGTCGCGTGCGCGGTCCAGGGTGGCGCGGAAGTTCTCGAGCACGCCGGGCTCCACGCCCTCGCCGGCCAGGAGGTCCTCGGGCAGGCCGAGGCGGAGGCCGCGCAGGTCGGTGGCGGACGGCAGGCGGACCGGCTCGGGCAGGCCGAGCGACGTCGAGTCGCACGGGTCCTTGCCGGCCATGGCGGAGAACAGCAGCGCGGCGTCGGTGACGTCGCGGGTGAACGGGCCGGCCTGGTCCAGCGAGGAGGCGAAGGCGATCATGCCGTAGCGCGAGACCGCGCCGTAGGTGGGCTTGAGGCCGACGATCCCGCACAGCGCGGCCGGCTGGCGGATCGAGCCGCCGGTGTCCGTGCCGATCGCCCACGGGACCGCGCCGGCCGCGACCGCCGCGGCCGAGCCGCCCGAGGACCCGCCCGGCACGCGGTCGCGCGCCCACGGGTTGAGGACCGGGCCGAAGGCCGAGTTCTCGTTGGAGGAGCCCATCGCGAACTCGTCCTGGTTCGTCTTGGCCACCACGGGCGCGCCGGCCTCCTGGAGGCGCTCGACCGCGGTCGCGGTGTACGGCGGGCAGTAGCCCTCGAGGATCTTCGAGCCCGCCTGGCTCGGGATCCCCTTCGTGCAGAAGAGGTCCTTGACCGCCACCGGCACGCCCGCCAGCGGCGCGCCGGGCGCCACGGCCGGCGCCTCGCCCTCGCCGGCGACCCAGGTGAAGGCGTTGAGCTCGTCGGCGGCGGCGCGCTCGCGGTAGGTGTGCCACAGCTCGGCGGGGTCGAGCTCACCGGCGCGGATCTGCTCGACGGCCTGCGCCGCCGTGAGGGAGAGGACGGTGCTCACGCGCCCGGGCTCGGGACGCGGAAGCCGCCCTGCGCCGGGTCGGGCGCGGCGGCGAGCACGTCCTCGCGCGGCCACGACGGGCGCGGCTTGTCCGGCCGCAGGGCGTTCTCCACCGCCACGACGTGGGACGTGGGCGGGACGTCGGCGAGGTCGCCGAGCTCTCCGATCTTCTCGATGTGGTCGAGGACGTGGGAGAGCTCCCCCGCGAACTGCTCGACCTCGGCGTCGGTCAGCTCCAGGCGGGCGAGGCGCGCCACGTAGAGGACCTGGTCACGGCTCAACATGAGCCGTGGATTCTAGGCTTCCGGCTCGCGGGGCGGCGTCGGGCGCAGCTCCGGCACCGCGGCGCGGCCGGGGACGCGCGGCGCCTCGTCGCGCAGCGCCAGCCACGCGCCGGCCGCGACGCCCAGCGCGCCGGCGAGGCCGGCGAACGCGCCCGCCCGCAGCGCCACGAGGTCGTCCGGGCCGGGCGCGTCGAGCAGCCGCAGCGCCACGAGCAGCACGCCCGCCGTCCCCGCGACCGCGGCGATCACGCCGGCCGCGAGCGGCAGCGTCGGCCCGCGCTGGGCGGCGGTGACGGCGGCGAGCGCGAGCCCGCACGCGGCGACGACCGCGAGCAGCCCGTCGGTGACGCCGAACGCCTCCCAGCCCGTGAGCGCGAGCGCCGGGGCACCCGGCCCGGCGCGCACCGCGTACCAGTCCAGGAACAGGGAGCCGAAGAGCACCGCGGCGCCCGCGGCGGCCAGCCACTCCCCCGCGTGCAGGCGGCGCGGGTCCAGCGGGGGTCCGGGCTCGCTCATCGCGCCCTCGGCGCGGCGGTGGAGGCGCGGGTCACGACCTCCGGCTCGGCGTCGAGCGTCCGCGAGCCCGGCTCGGTGCCCGCGAGCACCTCGAGCAGCGCGTCGACCGCCGCCGCGCCGAGCTCGGCGAGCGGCATCGCGACGGTCGTCAGCGGCGGCGAGAGGTAGCCCGCCAGCGGGACGTCGTCGTAGGCGATGACCGAGAGGTCGTCGGGGACCGTGCGCCCGGCCTGGCGGGCGGCGTGCAGGACGCCGACGGCCTGCGCGAGCGAGCTCGCGTAGATCGCGGTGGTCTCCGGCCGGCGGCGCAGCAGGCGTGTCGCCGCGGCCGCGCCGCCCGCCTCGGTGAAGGCGCCGCGGGCGACGGGAGCCGGCCCCAGCCCGCGCGCGAGCGCCGCGCGCACGAAGGCGTCCTCGCGCAGCCGGGCGGACTGCACGCCCTGCGGCCCGGCGACGTGGGCGACGCGCACGTGGCCGAGGCCGGTGAGATGGTCCAGCGCGGCGCGGCTGGCGCGCGGCAGGTCGAGCGTGACGTTCGCGGCGGCGCCGGGGACCGAGCGGTTGACGAACACGTGCGGCACCCAGTGGCGCTCGAGCGCCGCCCGCAGGCGGTGGGCGGGGCGCGCGGAGGCGATCAGCAGCCCGTCCACGCGGCCGGCCGCAACCAGCTGCGTGAAGGCCTCGTCGGCCTCCTGCCCCTCGAAGTCCTCGGCGCACAGCAGCACGAAGTCGCGCTCCCGAGCGCGCCCGTAGGCGCCGCGGATCAGCTCGACGTAGGCGGGGTTGCTGAGCTCGGGGACGAGGAGCGCCAGGGCGCCGGTGGTCGAGGCCGCGAGCGCGCGGGCGAGCGGGTGCGGGCGGTACCCGAGCTCCTGCGCGGTCAGCGCGACCCGCTCCCGGGTGCCGGGCCGCACGGACAGGGTCGGGTCGTGGTTGAGCACCCGCGAGGCGGTCGACTTCGAGACGCCCGCGCGCCGCGCGACCTCGGCGAGGCGCACGCGCGAGGGGGCGCGCAGGCGGGTCCCGCGGGCGGTGTCGGGGTCCGGCATCGGCGCGATGCTACCCCGGCGGCTTGACACTCGCGGAAGCGCGGATCTAGCACTGCCCGGCGTGCGGGAAACCGGTTTCCCCCACCGTCCATCTGGCGCTGCTGAGCGGCGACGAGGCGGTCTACGTGGAGAAGCTCGAGAACCCGCGGGGCGCCTACCAGACGGCGTCGCGAGTGGGCGGGCGCATGCCGCTCCACTGCACGGCGATCGGCAAGGCGATCCTGGCCGAGCTGCCCGCCGCCGACGTCCGCGGGATCCTCGCCCGCCGGCGGCCGGAGCGGCGCACGCCCAACACGCTGACGACCGTGCCCGCGATCGAGCGTGAGCTCGAGCGGGTCCGGCGGCGGGGGTTCGCGGTCGACGACGAGGAGAACGAGCGCAACATCCGCTGCGTCGCCGCGGCGACGTTCGACAACCGCGCCCGGCCGATCGGGGCGGTGAGCGTGTCCGCGCTGACCTTCGAGCTCAGCGTCGAGCAGGCGCACGCGTGCGGCGACCGCGTGCGGGCGACGGCGCAGGCGCTCTCCGCCGCGCTCGGCGCCCCGCCGGAGACGCCCGCGGCGCCGGCCGCCTGACGCTCAGGCCGCGGCCGCGCGCAGGGTGCGCTCGATCCCGTCGGCCTCGAGGCGCTCGAGCCAGTCCGCCACGAGGTCGCGGAAGCGCGCGGAGCCCGCGAGCTCGGCGCCGAAGACGCCGTCGAGCGCGAGCAGCGCCCGGGCGCGCGCCGCCGGGCCGCCGGCGCGGTCGAGCGCCGCCCGGGCCGGCCCCGCGAGCTCGTCGTGGACGTCGGCGCCCCCGCGCAGGTGCTCCCCCCACGCGGCGGTCACGAGCGCGATCCAGCGCGGCTCGGCCCCGGCGTCGAGGCGGTCGCGCGCGGGCGCGAGCAGCCGCTGCGGCAGCTTGCGCGAGCCGTCCATGGCGATCTGCGCGAGCCGGTGGGCGATCCGGCCGTTGCCGAAGCGCTCGAACATCGCGGACGCGTAGGCGGCAGGCTCCAGGCCCGCGGCCGGCGTGAGCGTCGGGGCGAGATCCTCGTCGATCAGGCGCCGCGCGACGACGGCGAGGTCAGGGCGCGCGACCGCCTCGTCGACGGTCCGCGCGCCCGCCGGGAGGCCGAGGTAGGCGAGCGCGCAGTGCGTGCCGTTGAGGAAGCGCAGCTTGAGCGCCTCGAACGGCGCGGCGTCGGGCACGAGGCGGGCGCCCGCGCGCTCCCATGCGGGCCGGGGGCCGGCGAAGGCGTCCTCGATCACCCACTCGCGGAACGGCTCGGACACGACCACGGCGCGGTCGTCGAGCCCCAGGACGCGTGCGGCGTCGGCCCGGTCGGCGGGCGTCGCGGCGGGCACGATGCGGTCGACCACCGTGTCGGGGAAGCGCACGTGGGCGGCGATCCACTCCCCCGCCGGGCCGCCCTCGGCGGCGGGCAGCCGGGCGCAGGCGTCCTCGACGAGGCCCGCCAGCATCGCGCCGTTGCGCGGCAGGTTGTCGCAGCACAGCACGGTCACCGGGCCGGCCTCCCCGCCCGCCGCCCGCATCTGCAGGCCGCGCACGAGCTGCCCCAGCGCGGTGCGAGGCGGGTGGTCGCCGAGGTCGGCGGCCAGCTCGCCGTCGCGCGGATAGCCGCGTTCCGTGATCGTGAGGCTGACGACGTGCACGGCGGGGTCGGCCAGCCGGGCGACGACGCGCGCGGGGGACTCGAACCCGGCGAGCACCTCGCGCACCGGCGCGTAGACGCGCAGCCGGTCCCCGTCGGCGCCGCGCTCGAGGTGGCTGTAGAGGCCGTCCTGGGGCGCGAGCTGATCGACGCTCTCCGGCCGGCGCGGCGCGACGCCGCAGATCCCCCACGGCCCGGGCGCGGCCTCGAGCGCGTCCGCCGTGTAGGCCGCCTGGTGCGCGCGGTGGAACGCGCCGATCCCGAAGTGGACGATCCCCACGTCCGGGCGGCGGTCGAGCGCCGGGGACACGGGGACGTCGCGGCCGGCCAGGGTGGCGGGCGAGAGCCGGCGCGGCGCGCTCATCTCGTGGCGCCGACCTCCGGCTCACCCGACAGCGCCGGGGTGACGATCTCCTCCTGCCCGGGATCGAACACGCCGAGGTCCAGGTCCCCCACGTGCGCGCCGATGCCGACGAGCACGCTGCGGGGGTAGGCCGCGGCGGTCCGCGCCGGCTCAGGCACTTCTCCACCCCTGCTGTGCGTTCCGTCCAATGAAATACGGTTCGCTCTGATGGAAACTGTCGGGAACCTCCCGCGGAGCGTCAACCATGGTCAGGCGCGCGCGATCGCGGCCTCGCGCCGGCGGCCCGCGCGCAGCAGGCCCGCGAGCGAGGCAAGGCACAACCCGGCGAGCAGCAGGTACGGCAGCGCGTCGCCGGCGACGTCGGCCAGGCGGGCGCTGCCGGCCGACCCGGCCGTCTGCCCGACGGACCACGCGAGGTTCATCAGCGCGAACGCGAAGCCCTGCTCGAGGCCGAGGGCTTCGGCGCCGTCGGACAGCAGCGCCATCGCAGGGGTCCACAGCGTGCCCACGGCCGGGGCGGCGCAGATCACGAGGGCCGCGAGCACCCATCCCTCGTGGGCGAACGCGAAGGCGGCGAACACGCACGCCGAGCCGCCAAGGCCGTAGGCGACCGGGCCGGTGCGGCCGCGGCGGTCGGTGAGGCGGCCGACGAGGGGGTTGACGATCGCCTCCAGGACCGCCGCCACGAGCCAGATGGCCGCGATCGCGGCGGCGCTCGCGCCCAGCTCGCCGAGGTCCAGCGGCCCGAGCACCCCGAGCGTCCCGAACAGCAGGCCGGGCAGCCCGACGAGCCACATGCCCGCGGCGACGCGGCGGTCGGCCGCCGCCGACACCAGCTCACGCAGGCGGGCCGGGCGGGTCGGCGCCGCGGCCGGCGTATGCAGCGCCCACGCGGCCAGCACGGCGCCGAGCAGCGCCACCGAGCTGAACACCGGCTCGGTCCCGAGCAGGTCGGCGGCGGCGCCGAGCACCGGGCCGACCAGCGAGCCGCCGATGGCCGCGGCCATCGCCGCGCCGATCAGCTCCCCGCGGCGCTCGCGCGGCGCCGCGCCGATCAGCCATCCGAACGCCCCCGCCCACGAGAAGGCGCCGCCGACGCCCTGCACGAGCCGTGCGACGTCGAGCACGAGCACGCTGCCCGCGAAGGCGAAGGCGATGCTCGACGCCGACATCAGCCCGAGCCCGAACAGCACCGTCGGGCGCACGCCGGCGCGGGCGGCCATCCAGCCGCCGGGCAGCGCGCCGAGGAACGTCCCCGCCGGATAGGCGGCCGCCAGCAGCCCGGCGGACGCCTTGTCGAGGCCGAACTCCCGCGCCAGGTCCGGCAGCAGCGGCGTGATCGCGGCGTAGAACAGCGTGTCGACGAAGACGATCGCGCTGGCGAGGAGGAGCAGGCGGCGCATCCCGCGCCACTCTACGGGCGCTCGCCGGCCGGCTCACGGCGGCGACTGGCAGTTCGGATCGTCGCCGTCGACGAGCCCCGAGACGCCCTCGTCGTCCAGGCCGTTGGAGCAGACGTCGGAGCCGGGCGGGGGCGCCTCGGTCGGCTCCGGGGTCGGCGCCGTGGTCGGCTCCGGTGACGGCTCGCTGGGCGGTTCCGGAGCCGGCTCGGATCCGCAGCCGCCCTGGCGCTCGCAGCACTGCTCGAACTCGGCCTGCGAGCGCGGCGCGCTGCAGCGCAGGCCGTCGGGCTCCTGCGCGGGCGGCTCGCCCTGCGGCTGCGCCGCCGGCGGAGTTGCCTCGCCCGGCGCCTCCGGCCGCGGCTCCGGTGGCTTGAAGACGTTGATGAACGTCACGACCGGCGGGTCCGGATACGCCGCGTAGCAGTCGCCGTAACGGCTCCGGCGGTGGCGGCTGATGAAGACCTCGTCGTAGTCCGCGTTGCTGTAGTACGAGCGGCGGTAGAAGACCTCCTGATAGTCGTGGAAGCGGCCGTACTTGCACTGCTCGGGCGGCGTGTAGTTCGCGGGACAGCCGACGCACTTCGCGGTCTTCGCGAACACGGCCGGCGTGAGCGGGTTGCCGCAGAAGCAGCGCACGACGGGCGTCCCGTACCGGTCGACGAGCACGGCGGTGCCCGCCTTGAGGATCGCCTGGAACGGGACCGCCCGCCCGTCCCGGAACGCGTGGTTCGTGATGCGCGTGTCGCGGGTGAGGGTCGCGGGGTGCAGCTTCGCGATGTACCTCCTGACCGCCTTGAGCCTGGGCGCGACCCCGAGCGCCAGCGCCCAGGCCCGCATCCGCTCGGGGTTCGCCTTCAGGAAGCGCAGCAGCTTGTCGCGATCGCAGACGCGATTGGAGCCGCTGCCGCCGAAGGGCTGGCCCCCGCCGGTGTCGCCCGTCTGCGCGCCGGAGGAGACGCGCACGGTCCTGGGGCCCTCGACGTCGGCCGGCTCGGTGAAGGGGTCGGGGCCGCGGGCGTCGGGCTCCTGGAAGGTGACCGTCTGGACGTTGGCCTTCTTCGCGACGGCGGGCTTCTTGTCGTCGCCGCCGCCGCCGAGGGCGCAGCCCGCGCTCGAGAGCAGCAGCAGCGCCGCTGTGAGTCCGGCCGCGATGGAGGGCGTCTTGGTCGTCACGGCCGCTGGCTCGTCGCGTCACTCAACCATCCGGAGCGACGCGAAGCAAGCCTCGCGGGCTACTCGTCGGCGTAGTCGGCCGGGTCGAGCCGGGTGATGCCGTCGACGGCCGGGAGCGTCACCCAGACGGCGCCCTCACCGACGGCCAGCCGCCGCGGAGGGCTCGCGAGCCTGACGGTACTCGTGCCGCCGCCGGCCGCGCGCGGATCCACCCGGATCACGGCACGCTGGGCCGCGCTCGTGAGCCACACGGCGCCCTCGCCGACCGCGAGGTCGCTCGGCGCGGCCCGGAGGCGCAGCGGCGCTCCGGTGAGACGGCCCGACCGCGGGTCGATCTGGAAGAGGATCCGCCGCCGGGGGTTCGCCACCCAGACGCGCCCTTCGCCCACCGCGAGCTGGTCCGAGCCCGCGGGGACGTCGATCGGCTCGCCCACGACCCGGCGCGACCGCGGCTCGATCCGCGAGACCTTGCGTCCGCCGGAGTGGATGACCCAGACCGACCCCTCCCCCACCGCGACCTGCGATGGCCCGCCGCGGACCGGGATCGCGGTGGTCCGCTGCGAGTCGTCGTCGACGCGGACGACCGACGCCCCGCCGTCGGCCACCCAGACGGCCCCGGCTCCGGTGGCGATCGCGACCGCGCCGGGAAGCGCGAGGGGGTCTCCGGTGAAGCTGTCCGACGCCGGATCGACCCGGATCAGGCGCCGGTCGGACGTCGTGATCCAGGCACTCCCCCCGCCGACCGCCACGTCGCGGGGGTCGACCCCACGGAAGCGGGTGATCTGACGGCCGCCGTCGGCGCCCTCCTCGGCGGCGATCCGGAGCACCGTTCGATCGTCCTCGTTGACGACCCAGACGCTGCCTTCGCCGGTCGTGATGGTCCCGGGGCTGCCGCCGATCCCGATCGAGGTCGGCTCGCCGTCCTCGGGCAGGAGCCGCAGGCCGGCCACCACCAGGATCGCGGCGAGCAGGACGAGGCCCACCAGGAGCGGCAGGCGACGGGCGCGCCGCCGGGACGTCCCGGCCGCCGCGGCCGTCGTGACCGTGCGCTCCCGCCCGCCGGGACGTGGCTCGCTCACGACGGTGGGCCGGGACGGCTCGCGGATGACGGTGGCGGGCCCGGCCGGCTCCGAGATCCTCGTGGCGGGCGCGTCCACGGCGGCGACGGCCGCGCGCCCGAGCTCGCCGGCCGTGGCGAAGCGGTCGCCCGGTGCCTTCGCCATCGCCGTGGAGACCACCTCGCCCAACGCCGCCGGCAGGTCGGGCCGGAGCTCGGTCAAGGAGGGAGGCGGCGTGTCCAGATGCGCGAAGAGCTTGGCTCGCTCGTCGTCCACCGGGAACGGGACCCGACCGGTCAGGGTCTCGAAGAGCACGCACCCCAGGGCGTAGACGTCGGCCCGCCCGTCGACCGCCTTGCTCCCCTGGATCTGCTCCGGGGCCACGTAGTCCAGCGTGCCGACGAACTGGCCGCTCCGCGTGAGCCCGCCGGTCGATCCCATCCGCTTCGTCAGCCCGAAGTCGGTCAGGTAGACGTGCGTCCGGCTGGGCAGGCCGTCGATGAGGATGTTCGCCGGCTTGACGTCGCGGTGCACCAGTCCGCGCCCGTGGGCGGCGTCGAGGGCCGCGCCGGTCGCGTTGACGATGTGCGCGGCGAGGGCGGGCTCGAGCGGGCCCCTGCTGTCCACCAGGGCGCGCACGTCGGTGCCCTCGACGTAGCGCATCGTGACGAACAGCACGCCGTCCTCCTCGCCGGCGTGATAGATCGGGATGACGTTCGGATGGTCGATGCCGGCCGCCGTCCGGGACTCCTCCCCGAAGCGCTCCCGGAACGCGGGATCGGCCGCGAGCGCCGGCTGGATGACCTTCAGCGCGACCGTGCGATCGAGCGCGAGATGGGTCGCTCGGTACAGGACGCCCATGCCCCCTCGGGCGACGATCGCGTCGAGACGGTGGCCGGCCAGAACGGCGCCGGTCGACAGATGCGCAGGCATGGCGGAGCCCGCGGGTACTCTCTCACGAGAGGCCGGGGATCAGCGTCCTAGCGGCGGCGGATGGGGGCGTAGTCGGCCATGAGCTTGCGCTCGGAGCCGTCGCCGGCGAAGCGCACGACGACGATCCCGCCCGGCTCGGTGCCGGTCACCACGCCCTCGCCGAAGGCGGCGTGGACGACGTCGTCGCCGGTGTGGAACACCGCCCCGGCGGAGTCCGGCGCCGCGCGGGCGCGCGCCGGAGCGCCGGCCGCCTCGCTCGAGGCGGCGGCGTTGGCCCACGAGGCGACGCGGCCCGGAGCGAACGCCCCGCCGGGGGCCGACGGGTCGGGCTGGTCGGTCAGCTCGCGCGGGATCTCGTCGATGAAGCGCGAGCGCATCCCCAGCGAGTTCGCGCCGAAGGAGTTGCGGCGCCGCGCGTAGGTGAGCGTGAGGTCGCGCATCGCGCGCGTGACGCCGACGTAGGCGAGCCGGCGCTCCTCCTCGAGGCCGCCCTCGTCGAGCGCGCGCGAGTGCGGGAACACGCCGTCCTCCATCCCGATCATGAACACGATCGGGTACTCGAGGCCCTTGGCGTTGTGCATCGTCATCAGCGTCACGAGGCCCTCGTCGTCGCGGATCCCGTCGGCGTCGGCGAGCAGCGCGATCTGCTGCAGGAACTCGCCCGGCGAGCCCTCCTCGGCGGTGGCGTCGTACTCGCGGGCCACGCGCACGAGCTCCTCGAGGTTCTCCAGGCGGCCCTGGGCCTCGATCGTGCGCTCGGCCTCCAGCGCGTCGAGGTAGCCCGTCTCGCGCAGCGTCTCCTCCATCAGGTCGCCGACGAGGGCGCCGCCCTCGACGCGCTCCCGCAGCCGCTCGAGCGTGGACATGAAGCGCCCGAGCGCGCGCTGCGCGGCGGTGCCGAGCCCGGGGACGCTCCCGGGCTCGGCGGCGGCCTCCCAGATCGTGATCCCCATCGTGTCGGCGTGGGAGAGCACCCGCGAGAGCGAGGTCTGGCCAAGCCCGCGCTTCGGCGAGTTCGCGATGCGCACGAAGGCGCCCGCGTCCTGCGGATTGATCAGGAAGATCAGGTAGGCGATCGCGTCCTTGATCTCGGCGCGCTCGTAGAACTTCGTGCCGCCGATCACCTGGTAGCCGATCTGGGCCCGCACGAGCATGTCCTCGAGCACCCGGGACTGGGCGTTGGTGCGGTAGAAGACCGCGATCTCCTCCCGCGAGACGCCCTCGTCGACCATGCGCTCGATGTCGGCCGCGACGAACCGCGCCTCGGCGTGCTCGTCGGCCAGCTCGCGCACGCGGATCGGGTCGCCGTCGCCGAGGCCCGTCCACAGCGCCTTGCTCATGCGGCCGCGGTTGTTGGCCACGATCCCGTTGGCGGCGCTGAGGATCGTCTGCGTCGAGCGGTAGTTCTGCTCGAGCTTGACGACGTGGGCGTCGGGGAAGTCCTCCTCGAAGTCCAGGATGTTGCGGATGTCGGCGCCGCGGAAGCCGTAGATCGACTGGTCGTCGTCGCCGACCACCGCGAGGTTGCGGTGCTCGGAGGCCAGCAGCTGCAGCCAGCGGTACTGGGCGTGGTTGGTGTCCTGGTACTCGTCGACCAGCACCCAGCGGAACGCGCCCGCATAGCGGTCGCGGACCTCCTGGAAGAGCTCGAGCACGTTGACGGCGCGGAACAGGAGGTCGTCGAAGTCCATCGCGTTGGCGCGGTGCAGCTCGCGCTCGTAGTGCTCGTAGACGTCGGCGACCGTCTGCTCGAAGTAGGAGCCCACGAGCTCGCGGTACTCCTCGGCCGAGCGCAGCTTGTTCTTCGCGTCGGAGATCTGGGACTGCATCGCGCGCGGGGTGAAGCGCTTGACGTCGACGTCGAGGTCGTCGAGGCAGCGCTTGATGAGCCGGCGCGAGTCGGCCGCGTCGTAGATCGTGAACTGGCGGGTGTAGCCGAGCCGGTGGGCGTCCGCCCGCAGCATCCGGGTGCAGGCGGAGTGGAACGTCATCACCCACATCGCGCGCACCGCGCGGCCGACGAGCAGCTCGACCCGCTCGCGCATCTCCTGCGCGGCCTTGTTGGTGAAGGTGATCGCGAGGATCTCGTCCGGACGGGCGAGGCCGGTGCGGATCAGCCACGCGATCCGGTGGGTGAGCACGCGCGTCTTGCCCGAGCCGGCACCCGCCAGGATCAGCAGCGGGCCCTCGCCATGGGTCACCGCGTCGCGCTGGGGCGGGTTCAGCCCTTCGAGCAGCGCCTCGGCCGAGGCGGTGGGACGCGCGGTGGTCTCAGCCATCGCCAGCCACGGTAGCGCCCCGCTCGGCGGCGCTCCCGCGGCCGTCGTCCTGCCCTGCCGTCCCCCAGGCAGGTCCAGGCAGGACGGCGCGCGTCAAGGGACGGCGCAGCGCCAGCCACACGCCCAGCCCGACGCCCACGAGCGTGAACACGCTCCACGGGAAGCCCTGGCCGACCTGGGCGGCGATCGGGCCGGGGCAGGCGTCGGCGATCGCCCAGCCGGTGCCGAACACGACGCTGCCGACCACGTGGCGCCGCGCCGGCCGCACGGTGTCCCACGTCAGGGGCTCGCCGGTCACGAGCGCACGGGCGCGGCGGCGACGCAGCAGCCGCACGCCGACCGATGCCACCACGACCGCCGAGCCGAGCATCAGGTACAGGTAGGGGTCCTCGAGGAGGAGCATCGCGCGGATGCGGTCGGGATCGGTCGCCTGCGCCCACGAGAGCAGGAAGCCGAACGCGACCCCGAAGCCCGCCGCCGCGGCCCTCACAGCAGCGCCTCGATCGCGAAGGACACGCCGATGGCGGTGGCCATGAAGCTCGCGAAGGCGACGTAGCTCGCCGGCGAGCCGAACGCGGTCCCGCTCAGACCGTTACCGGAGGTGCAGCCGCCCGCGGTCTTGCCCCCGAAGCCGATCAGCACGCCGGCGCCGACGAGGACCGGGCCGATCAGCACCGCGGCGTCGCCGGTGAGCGTCCGCGACAGCCACCCGTAGCCGCCGGAGCGCCCGAAGCCGCCGGTGAGGAGGGCGAACAGCAGGCCGCCGCCGACCACGCCGAGGAGGAACGCGCCCCGCCAGCCGAGCTCGCCGGTGCGGCCGGTCAGCCGCTCCACCACCGCCGAGAAGCCGCCGACGACGCCGAGCCGCCGGTTGATGCACACGAGCAGGCCGAGGACGGTCAGGCCGATGAGGGGACCGGCGACGTACCACGCGGGCCGGTCGAGCAGGAGCTCGGACATGCGGCGATCATGCCAGCCGATGGCGCTCACCGACGACATCCGCGTCGCGTGCGCGCGCGTGGCCGCGCGGGCGCGCCACGTGCGCGTCGACAAGGACGCGGTCGAGCGGTACGCGCGCACGCTGCCCGCCGCTCCGCCGCCCGTCCCCGACCTCGGCGGGGAGGACCCCGAGTCCCGCGCCGCCTTCTCGCTGACGCTCAACGCGATCAACTTCGGCTCGGGCTGGTTCCCGACGCTGCGCAAGCCGCCGGGGCTGTCGGGCTTTCGCACCGTCGAGGCCGGCCTGCGCGCGCACGGCCCGTGGCCGGCCGAGGAGCTCGTCCGGCTCTCCCCCGCCGGCGTCGCCCGCGTGCTCGGCCAGGACCCCGGCCACGAGCTGATGGCGCTCTTCGCGCGCGCCCTGACGGAGCTCGGCGAGCGGGTCGCCGCCGACCACGGCGGCTCCTTCCTGGCGCTCGCGCGCAGCGGCGACGGCTCGGCCGTCGCGCTGGCCGAGCGCCTGGCGGCGTGGCCGACCTGGCACGACGTCTCGCCCTACGACGGGACGCCGGTGCCGTTCTTCAAGCGCGCCCAGATCGCCGCCGCCGACCTGCATCTGCAGGGCCTCGCCCCCGCTCGCGACATCGGATCGCTGACGCTGTTCGCCGACAACCTGGTCCCGCACGTCCTGCGCCTCGACGGCGTGCTCGAGTTCGAGCCCGCCCTCGTCGCTCGGATCGAGGCCGGGGAGCTGCTCGAGCACGGCTCGCCCGAGGAGGTCGAGATCCGCGCCTGCGCGCTGCACGCGGTGGAGCTGCTCGTCGCCGCGCATGGCGCCACGACCGCCACGGACGTCGACAACGTCCTGTGGACCCGCGGCGGGGAGCCCCGCTACAAGGCCGTCCCGCGCCACCGCGCGCGGACGACCGCGTACTAGGAGACGACGAACACGTCGAGCGTGCGCGGGCCGTGGACGCCCTCGACACGCTCGAGCTCGATGTCCGCGGTGGCCGACGGGCCGGAGACGAAGGTGACCGGACGCCCGTCGGCCGCCGCCTCCGCGAGGACGGCGATGGCGTCCGGCACGGAGGCCACGACGCGGGCCGCCTCCACCACGCAGCAGTGGTAGTCGGGGACGAGCGTCAGCGCGCGGCGGCCGGAGCGCTCGCCGCCGTCGAGCACGATCGTGCCGGTCTCCGCGATCGCGAGCGCGCTGCCGGTGAGGACGCCGTCGACGCCGTCGAGGTCGCGCGCGGACAGCGGCGGGTCGTCGACGACCAGCTCGAGCCCGGGCAGCGTCGCCGGGCCGCCGGGCGGCACCGCCAGGCGCTGGGCGCCCCGCTCCGCGCAGGCCGCCGCGACCGCGTCCTCGAGCCCGCCGCGCTCCACGCGGTGCACGGTCGCGCGGTAGTCGGCGACCCGCTCGCAGAAGCGCTCCACGACCTCGGGGTCGCCGGTCGCGCCGGCGTCGCCGGGCACGCGGTAGTCGCGCGGCACGGAGGGGACCTCCACCCCGCCGCCCAGCGCGGCGCGGACGCGGCCGAGCACGTCGTCGCGGGCGGCGCTCACGTCCCGCCCCGCTCCGCCCGCCACCAGTCCCGGAAGCTCTGCTCGGGGACCTCGGGCAGCTCGCGCGCCTCGGTCCAGCCTCCGAGCGCGCCCACCCGGATCGGGAGCTTCGCGAGCGGCCCTGCCCCGCGCCGCACCAGCCGCTGCGCGCGCTCGTAGCGCTCCTGGGAGGCGAACACCTTCCCCACCGCCCCCATCGTCAGCTTCTCCGGGTCGGTCCGGCGCTTCTGCTCGCGCACGACCCGCCCGCGCAGGTGGATGAGCACGCTCGGGATGTCGATCTTGACGGGGCAGACCTCGTAGCAGGCGCCGCACAGCGAGGAGGCCCACGGCAGCGTCGGCGCGCGGTCGAGCCCCTCGAGCTGCGGCGTGAGGATCGCCCCGATCGGCCCCGGATAGACCGACTCGTAGGCGAAGCCGCCGGTGCGCGAGTACACCGGGCACGCGTTGAGGCAGGCCGAGCAGCGGATGCAGTGCAGCGCCTGGCGTCCGGTCTCGTCGGCCAGCACGTCGGTGCGACCGCCGTCGAGCAGCACGAGGTGGAACTCGCGCGGCCCGTCGCCTTCGCGGACCCCGGTCCACAGCGACGTGTAGGGGTTCATGCGCTCCCCGGTGGACGAGCGCGGCAACAGCTGCAGGAAGACCTCGAGGTCGCGCCACTCGGGCAGCACCTTCTCGATCCCCATCACGGTCACGAGCACCTCGGGCAGCGTCGTGCACATGCGCCCGTTGCCCTCGGACTCCACGACGCACACGGTGCCGGTCTCGGCGACGCCGAAGTTCGCCCCGCTGATGGCCATGTTCACGGTCAGGAAGCGCTCGCGCAGGTGGCGCCGCGCGGCCTCGGTGAGCGCCTCCGGGTCGTGGCCGAGCTCGCGCCCGCGCGCGATCGTGCGCATGAACAGCGACCGGATCTCCTCGCGGTTGCGGTGGATCGCGGGGACGAGGATGTGCGACTGGCGGTCGTGGCCGAGCTGGACGATCAGCTCCGCGAGGTCCGTCTCGATCGCCTCGATCCCCTCGGCGGCCAGCGCGTCGTTGAGCTTGATCTCGTCGGTGGCCAGCGACTTGACCTTGATGACCTCGCGCGCCCCGTGGCCGTGGGCGATGCCCGCCACGATGCGGTTCGCCTCCGCCCCGTCGCGCGCCCAGTGCACCGTGCCGCCGGCGCGCGTCACCGCCGCCTCGAGGCGCTCGAGCTGCTCGGGCAGCGTCGCCATCGCCCGCGCCTTGATCGCCGCGCCCGCGTCGCGCAGCGCCTCCCAGTCGGGGAGCTCGGAGACGACCTCGGCCCGCTTGCCGCGGATCGTCCTGGTCGCCTTGCCGAGGTTGCGCCGCAGCTGGCTGTTGGCCAGGTTGGCGGGCGCGGAGGCTGGAAATCCCGCTCGGGCCATCAGCGCGCCGCCAGGATCTCGGCGAGGTGCAAGGTGCGCACGCCGGTGCGCTGGCGCCGCAGGGCGCCGCCGATGTGCATCAGGCACGAGTTGTCGGCCGCGGTGCAGACCTCGGCGCGCGTGTCGAGCACCCGCCGCAGCTTGTCCGAGAGCATCGCGATCGACGTGTCGGCGTTCTTGACCGCGAACGTGCCGCCGAACCCGCAGCACTCCTGCGCGTCCTCGAGCTCGACGAGGTCGATCCCGCGCACGGCGCGCAGCAGCCGCAGCGGGCGGTCGCCGACGCGCAGGAGCCGCAGCGAGTGGCAGGTCGGGTGGTAGGCGACGCGGTGCGGGAACACCGCGCCGACGTCCTCCACCCCCAGGTCGTCGACCAGCAGCTCGGTCAGCTCGCGGACACGCGGAACGATCGCGTCGACGGCCCGCGCGAGCTCGGGATCGCCCGCCAGCTCGGCCAGCTTCGCGTACTGGTCGCGGACCATGCCCACGCACGAGGCCGACGGCGAGACCACGACGTCGGCGTCCCCGAACACCCGCACGAAGCGCCGTGCCAGCGGCACCGCCTCGAGCTGATAGCCGGTGTTGGCGTGCATCTGCCCGCAGCAGGTCTGGGCCTCCGGGAACGAGACCTCGCAGCCGAGGCGCTCCAGCAGCTCGACCACCGCGCGGCCGGTGGAGGGGAACAGCGTGTCGTTGAAGCAGGTGACGAAGAGGGCGACGCGCATGGAGGTTCGCCTGGCAGGCAGTTGGGTACCCGACGGCACAGTATCCCCAGGGGAGGGAGAGGGAGGCTCATGTACACGCAGGTCTATGACCCGGTGGGGGACTCGCTCTTCGCGAGCTCGATCTTCGCCGCGCTGCCGATCATCGCGCTGTTCGTGCTGCTCGGCGGCCTCAAGCTCAAGGCGCATGTCGCCTCGGGGCTGGCGCTGCTGGTCGGCCTGATCGTCGCGGTGGTCGTCTACTCGATGCCGGTCGGCCAGGCCGTGAACTCCGGGATCGAGGGCGCCGCCTTCGGGCTGTTCCCGATCATGTGGATCGTCTGGAACGCGATCTGGATCTACAACATGACCGTCGCCACCGGCCACTTCCAGGTGCTGCGGCGCTCGTTCTCGTCGATCTCCGACGACCAGCGCATCCAGGCCGTGATGATCGCGTTCTGCTTCGGCGCCCTGCTGGAGGCGCTGGCTGGCTTCGGCACTCCCGTCGCGATCACCGCCGTGATGCTGATCGCCGTCGGCTTCAAGCCGATGAAGGCCGCCGCCGTGGCGCTCGTCGCCAACACGGCGCCGGTCGCCTTCGGCGCCATCGCGATCCCCATCGTCACGCTCGCGGGGCTGACCGAGCTGCCCAAGGAGGACCTGGGCGCGATGGTCGGCCGCCAGACGCCGATCCTGGCACTGATCGTGCCGCTGATCCTCGTCGGCATGGTCGACGGCATGCGGGGCGTGCGCCAGACCTGGCCCGCGGCGATCGTGGGCGGCGCGGTCTTCGCGCTCGGCCAGTTCGCGTGCTCGAACTTCGTCTCGGTGGAGCTGACCGACATCGTCGCCTCGCTGCTCGGCGCGGGCGCGATCGTCCTGCTGCTGCGGGTGTGGCAGCCGAGCGAGCCGCTGGTGGGCGAGGCGCCCGGGAGTCCCGCGATGGCCGGCGCGGCGGTCAGCGACTCGACGCACGAGGCCGAGGTGCGCCGGCGCGACGGCAAGGGACCGGACACGCGCGGCGACATCGCCAAGGCCTACGCGCCCTACCTGATCATCATCGTGATCTTCGGCATCGCCCAATGGAGCCCGGTGAAGACGTTCCTCGAGAGCGTCGGCACCGAGTTCACGTGGCCGGGGCTGAACGTCGTCAACGCCGACGGCGAGGAGCTCACGAGCCTGACCTACAAGCTCAACGTCGGGTCCGCGGCGGGGACGCTGCTGCTGGTGGCCGGCCTGCTGACGATGGCCGTGTTGCGGATCGGCCCCGGACGGGCGCTGCGCATCTACGGCCAGTCGCTGAACCAGCTCAAGTGGGCGACGGTCACCGTGGCGCTGGTGCTCGGCCTGGCCTACGTGCTCAACCAGTCGGGCCAGACCATCACGCTCGGGCTGTGGATCGCCGGCGCCGGGGGCCTGCTCGGCTTCCTGTCGTCGATCATCGGCTGGCTCGGGGTCGCGGTCACCGGCTCCGACACGTCGTCGAACTCGCTGTTCGGCGTGCTGCAGGTGGAGGCCGCCCGCGAGGCGGGCCTCGACCCGACGCTGCTCGCGGCCGCGAACTCCTCCGGCGGCGTCCTCGGCAAGATGGTCTCGCCCCAGAACCTGGCCATCGGCGCCGCCGCGGTCGGCCTCGGCGGCCAGGAGGGCGACCTGTTCAGAAAGGTCCTCGGCTGGAGCCTGCTGCTGTTGCTTCTGATGTGCATCCTGGTGTACTTGCAGTCCACGGCCGTGCTCGGTTGGATGGTGGTATGAGCGAACTGGTCCGAGAGCTGCGACGCGTCGCCGGCGACGAGTGGGTCTACACCCAGGCCGACCAGCTCCGGACCTATGAGTCCGACGGGCTGCTGCAGTACCACGCGGTGCCGATCGCGGCGGTGCTGCCGGCGACCACCGAGGAGGTGCAGGGCGTCGTGCGGGCCTGCGCCCGGGCCGGCGTGCCGTGGGTGGCGCGCGGGTCGGGGTCGGGCCTCTCGGGCGGCGCCCTGCCGCTGACCGACGGGGTGCTGATCGTCGTCTCGCGGATGCAGCGCATCGTCGAGGTCGACCTCGACAACGCCCGCGTGTGCGTGGAGCCCGGCGTGACCAACGCGTCCGTGTCGGCCGCGGTCGCGCCGGACTACTTCTATCCGCCCGACCCGTCGAGCCAGATCGTGTGCTCGATCGGCGGCAACGTGGCCGAGAACTCCGGCGGCGCGCACTGCTTCAAGTACGGCTTCACGACCAACTACGTCTGCGGGCTCGAGCTCGTGCTGGCCGACGGGGAGCGCGTCGAGATCGGCGGCCGCGAGCTCGACCCGCCGGGCTACGACCTGCTGGGCGCGGTGGTCGGCTCGGAGGGCACGCTGGCGGTGGCCACGAAGGTGTGGCTCCGCGTCATGCCCTCGCCCGAGACGGTCAAGACGCTCGTGGCGTTCTTCGACACCACCCGCCAGGGCGGCGAGGCGGTCTCCGCGATCGTGCAGGCGGGCGTCGTCCCCGGCGCGATCGAGATGATGGACGCGCTCGCGATCCGCGCCTCGGAGGAGATGGCCCACGCCGGCTATCCGGTCGGCCGCGGGGCGGCCCTGCTCGTCGAGCTCGACGGCGCCGAGCACGAGTGCGAGGCGCGCTTCGACGAGGTCGTGGCGATCTGCGAGAGCTGCGGGTCCGACGACGTCCGCGTGGCGCGCGACGAGGCCGAGCGCCAGCTGTTCTGGAAGACCCGGAAGGCGGCGTTCCCGGCGATGGGGCGGATCGCGCCCAACTACTTCGTGCAGGACGGCGTGATCCCGCGCACCAAGCTGCCCGAGGTGCTCGAGCGCATCGACCAGCTCGCCGCCGAGTACGACATGCAGGTGGCCAACGTCTTCCACGCGGGCGACGGCAACCTGCACCCGCTCGTCTGCTACGACGGCGCCGTCCCCGGGGAGGCCGAGAAGGCCGAGGAGCTCTCCGGGCTGATCCTCGACGCCTGCCTGGAGGTGGGCGGCTCGATCACCGGCGAGCACGGCGTCGGCGTGGACAAGAAGAAGCACATGCCCAAGATGTTCGACGAGTCGGATCTCGACGCGTTCCAGCGCCTGCGCTGCGCCTTCGACCCGGCGGGCCTCGCCAACCCCGGCAAGGTCATGCCCACGCCGCGCCTGTGCGGCGAGGTGCCGGGCCCCTACCGGCGCCATCCGCTGGAGGTCGCCGGCCTCGCGGAGCGCTTCTAGGCGATGGCGACCGCCGCGGCGGACACCCGCAGACCGGACACCCCCGAGGAGGCCGCCGACCTGCTGCGCGCCCTCGGCGACGAGGGCCGCACCGTCCGGCCCCGCGGCGGCGGCACGAAGCTCGGCTGGGGCGCCGCGGGCGAGCCGACCGCCGTCGAGCTCGACACCGGCGGGCTCGGCAGCGTGCTCGAGCACAACGAGGGCGACCTCACCGCGGTGCTGCAGGCCGGCGCGCCGCTCGAGGACGCACAGGCGACGTTCAACGAGGCCGGCCAGATGCTGGCGCTCGACCCCCCGCCGCCGGCGAGGGCGGGCGGGGAGGGTCGCTCCCCCACCGTCGGCGGGCTCGTGGCCACCGCCGACTCCGGCCCGCTGCGCCACCGCTACGGCGGCGTGCGCGACCTCGTGGTGGGCATCACCGTCGCGCTGTCGGACGGCACGCTCGCCAAGGCCGGCGGCAAGGTGATCAAGAACGTCGCGGGCTACGACCTCGGCAAGCTGTTCGCCGGCTCGCACGGCACGCTCGGCCTCGTGGTGAGCGTCGCGGTGCGGCTGCACCCCTACCCGGAGGCGACCGCCACGGTGCACGGCGTCGCGGACGACCCCGAGAGCCTCGGCGCCGCCGCGATGGCGCTCGCGCGGCTGCCGCTCGAGGCCGACAGCCTCGACGTCGCCTGGCGCGACGGCCGCGGCGAGGTGCTGGTGCGCTTCGGCGGGACCGCCGCGGAGCGCCAGGCGGCCGCGGCGACCGAGCGGCTGCGCAGCGCGGGGCTCGCCGACGTCGAGCACACCGCCGCAGACCAGGACCTGTGGGCGCGCCAGCGCGCCGGGCAGCGCTCCGCGACCGGCGCGGTCGTGCGGGTCTCCGGGCGCCCCACGGACATCCCCGCCGCCGCGCGGGCGGCGGCCGCCGGCGGCGGCGAGCTCGTCGGCCGGGCGGCGCTCGGTCTGCTGTGGGTGCGCTTCGAGGGCGAGGACCTGCCGGCGCGAATCGCCGCCCTGCGCTCCGCGCTGGCGCCGCGCGCGTGCGCCCTGCTCGACGCCCCCGACGCGGTGCGGACCGCGGTACCGGACCCCTGGGGCGCGATCGATGACGGTACGCTCGCGGTGATGCGGCGAGTCAAGGAGCGCTTCGACCCGGCGCGGATCTTCCGCCCCGGCGCCTTCGTCGGCGGGATCTGAGCTTGTCGTCCCTCGATCTCACCGAGGTCGCCGCCCGCGGCGCATGGGACGACCGGCGCCCGCCGGACCCCGAGCTGATCCGCGACTGCGTGCACTGCGGCTTCTGCCTGCCGACGTGCCCGAGCTACGCGGTCTTCAAGGACGAGATGGACTCGCCGCGCGGGCGGATCGTGCTGATGCGCGTCGGCCACGAGGACGGCGCCGAGGTCTCGGCCGAGATGGCGACGCACTTCGACCGCTGCCTCGGCTGCATGGCGTGCGTGACCGCGTGCCCCTCGGGCGTCAAGTACGACCGGCTGATCGAGCAGACGCGGCCGCAGGTCGAGCGCAACGCGGACCGCCCGCTCGCCGAGCGCGCCTGGCGCCGGGCGATCTTCGAGCTCTTCACCCACCCGGGACGGCTGCGGGCGATGGTCCCCGTGCTCGCGCTCCAGCGCCGCCTCGGCATCACCGAGCGCCTCGCGGGCTCCGAGCTGCTCGCGCGCGTGCCGCAGCTCAAGGCGCTGCTCGGGCTGACCCCCGAGGTCGGGCTGCGCAACGCCGTCCGGCGGCTGCCGGAGGTCACCCCGGCCCGCGGGGCCGCGCGCGGCCGCGTCGCGCTCATGCAGGGCTGCGTCCAGCGCGTGTTCTTCGGCGACGTCAACGCGGCCACGGTGCGCGTCCTGGCCGCCGAGGGCTTCGAGGTCCACGCCCCCCGTTCGCCGCGCTGCTGCGGGGCGCTGCAGCTGCACTCGGGCCTCGAGGACGACGCGCTCGACCTCGCCAAGGCGACGATCGCGGCCTACGAGGACTTCGACGCGATCGCCGTCAACGTCGCCGGCTGCGGGTCGGCGATGAAGGACTACGGGCACCTGCTGGCCGACGACCCGGAGTGGGGCGAGCGCGCCGCCGCGTTCTCGGCCAAGGTGAAGGACGTCACCGAGCTGCTGGCCGAGCACGAGCCGCGGATCGTGCGCCACCCGCTCGAGCTCAAGGTCGCCTACCACGACGCGTGCCACCTCGCCCATGCCCAGGGCGTGCGGCAGCCGCCGCGCGAGCTGCTGCGCGGGATCCCCGGGCTCGAGCTGGTCGAGCCGGCCGAGTGGGAGCTGTGCTGCGGCTCGGCCGGCATCTACAACCTCACGCAGCCCGACGCCGCCGGCACGCTGGGGGCGCGCAAGGCCGCGAACCTCGCCGCCACCGGCGCGCAGGCGATCGCCGCCGGCAACCCCGGCTGCGCGCTGCAGATCGCGGCCCACCTCGAGCAGCCGGTGCCGATCTACCACCCGCTCTCGCTGCTGGACTACTCGCTGCGCAACGCGCGGCCGGGCTGAGCGGCAGCCCTACCGCTCGTCCACCGGCCCGCCGATCTTCTTCACCGGCGTCGATCGGCGCGCGGTCCACGATCTCCGACGCCTGGCGGCGCCGGGCCCTGCAGCAGCCCGAGCGGCTTCATGCGCCGCAGGGTGTGGGTCAACCGGCCCTCGTCAAGGCCCTGGTTGACCGGGAAACCGCGTTCTTGACGAGCAGGTGCTCGTACGGGGATGCCCGAGGATCGGTTGCACCGGCGCGCTCGACCCGCCCGGCGATTCACGTGATGATTCCGGGGGTGCCTGGGGCGCGGCTTGTGGGACGTGAACATGAGGTCGGTCAGATCGTCCGGCTGCTGGGGGATGTCCACGCTCGCGGCGGCGCGCTTGTCCTGGAGGGGGTCGCCGGCATCGGGAAGTCGACGCTGCTGGCCGAGGCGCAGAGGATCGCAGGCAATCGCGACATGGCGGTCATGAGCACTGCGGGCGTTCAGTCGGAGACGGACCTCCCGTTCGCCGGCCTTCATCAGCTGCTGCGCCCGGTGCTGGCGCGCGTCGGGGACCTGCCGGCGCCGCAGCGCGAGGCCGTGCGCAGGGCCTTTGGCATGGGGGAGGGCGCCGCTCCCGCGCCCTTCCTGATCGCCCTCGGAGCCCTCGGGCTCCTCAGCGATGCCGCCGCGCGCAGGCCACTCCTGTTGAGCATCGAGGACGCGCAGTGGCTCGATCGCCCGACAGAGGACGCGCTGGCCTTCGTCGGCCGGCGCGTCGAGTCGGACCCGATCGCGATGCTCGTCGCGATCCGTGAGGGCTATGACAGTCCGCTCCTCGAGGCAGGGCTGCCAGAGTTGCACGTCGGCGGGCTCAGCGACCAGGCGGCCGGACGGTTGCTCGACGACGCGTTTCCCGACCTGTCAGGCCCGGTACGCAGACGAGTGTTGCGGCGGGCGGAGGGCAACGCGCTGGCGCTGCTGGAGCTCGCAGCGGCACACGGTCCCGACTCGCGCGACGACGACGCGGTGCTGCCGGCCCGGCTTCCCTTGACGGTGCGCTTGGAGCAGGCGTTTGCGGCGCGGGCCGCGGAGCTGCCCGGCTCGACACGCACGTTGGTGCGCGTCGCGGCGGCGGACGAGGAGAGCTCTTTGGCGACGGTGCTGGCAGCGGCAGGGATCGTCGACGGTGCGCCCCGCACGCTGGAGGATCTGGTCCCGGCGACGCGGGCCAAGCTGATCGAGCTCGATGGCCAAGAGATTCGCTTTCGCCACCCCCTCGTCCGGTCGGCGATCTACCAGGCGGCGAGCGTGGCCCAGCGCCACGCAGCGCACGCAGCGCTCGCCGAGTTGTCCGCGGACGACCCCGACCGCCGCGGCTGGCACCGCGCGGCGGCTGCGGTGGGCCCGGACGCGGCGGCCGCCTCCGAGCTCGAGGAGGCAGGACGCCGCGCGCTGCGTCGCGGCGCCGTCACCACGGCCGCTGCCGCCTTCGAGCGCGCCGCGTCGCTTACCCAGGATCCCGTTCAACGCGGGCGCCTGCTGCTCGAAGCGGCCGCGACGGCGAGCGACCTCGGTCGCGCCGAGACGGTGATCCGACTGCTGCGGGAGGTTGACTCGCTGCAGCTGCGTCCTCAGGAGCGCGCGCAGCGGATGGTGATCGAGGACGGTCTCCGCAAGGGCCTCATAGGCGACCCCGCACGTGTGCGTGAGCTGGTGAAGACGGCCTCGGGGGCGGCCACCGGCGGCGACCGGGACCTCGCGCTCAACTTGCTCGTGGCCGCCGCCTCACGCTGCTACTGGGGCAGCCTGCGCGAGGAAGGTCTCGAGGTGGTGCGAGTCGCCGACGCGCTCGGAGTGGCGGGCGACGATCACCGGATGCTGTTCATCCAGGCCTTCGCCGCACCGATCGAGCGTGACGCGGTCGTCCTGCGTGAGCTGGATCGCACCGTTGCGCCGGACGACGCCGCAGAGCTGTATCTCCGCGGCATGGCAGTGTGTCTTGCCGGGGCGTTCGATCGAGCGCTGCCTATGCTCACTGCCTCCGCAGAGCGGCTGCGCGAACAGGGGCGCTTGCGCATGCTCGCGCAGGTTCTGGCGATCAGGGCGTGGGCGGCGCTCGAGGTCGCCGACTTCGCGGTTGCGATCCCGGCGGCCGAAGAGGCGGGCCGGCTGTGGTCGGAAACGGGCAACCCGCTGTGGGAGACTGGAGCGCGGATCGCACAGGCGACACTCGCCGCGCTGCGCGGTGACCGAGCCGCGGTCGAGGCGCTCACCGCCGAGGCCGAGAGCGTCGCGCTGCCGACTGGCGCTTCGGCGCTTCTGAGCCTCGTGCAGTACGCCCGCGGCATGTTGGAGCTCGGGCAGGCGCGCCACGCCGAAGCCTACGAGCAGCTGCGGCGCATCGCGGACCCCGGGGATCAGGCGTGGCATCACCTTACGGTCTGCCACACGATCGGTGACCTCGCGGAGGCGGCCTCGCACAGCGGTCACCGCGAGATGGCAGTGGCCCTGATGCGGGAGCTCGAGGCCCGAGTGGCCCGGACGCCGTCTCCGTGGGTGCAGGCTCAGATGCTGCACGCTCGCGTGCAGCTCGCCACGGACGACGAGGCGCAGGAGGTCTTCGAAGATGCGCTGAGCCGGGATCTGACCGCATGGCCCCTCATCCGGGCGCGAATCGAGCTCGCCTACGGTGAGTGGCTGCGGCGACATCGACGGCGGCGCGAGTCACGAGTCCCGCTCCGAGCCGCGCGCGACGCGTTCGACGCGCTCGGCGTGGACCCGTGGGCCGAACGCGCGCGCCGGGAGCTGCGGGCCTCCGGCGAGAGCAGCCAGCGGCGCAGGCGCGACGCGCTCGACGAGCTTACGCCGCAAGAGCTGCAGATCGTGCAGATGGCAGCGCGCGGGCTCTCGAACCGCGAGATCGCCGAACGGCTGTACCTGTCGCACCGCACCGTCGAGTCGCATCTCTACCGCGTCTTCCCGAAGCTCGGCGTGACGTCGCGCTCGCAACTGGTGGGCGCTCTGGGCAGCCGGCTCGGCGCTCCGGCCTGAGCGTCCTCTCAGTGATCACACCCAAGCGAGCCGTTGGACGGCTGCGCGATGGCAGTGTTCCCACAGGCGCGAGCCTGGCCGCGACCGCATAGAACCGGCGCCATGCCCTACGTCACCGTCGGTCACGAGACTCCTCGCCGATCACCATCCACTACGACGACGTTCGGCTCGGGACGGCCGGTCGTGCTGATGCACGGGTTCCCGCTGAGCGGGCGCTCGTGGGAAACGCAGACGCTCGCCCTGCTCGACGCCTACGACCGCCGCGGCTTCGGGCGCTCGAGCCAGCCGACGTACGGCTCTGACCACGACACGTTCGCGTACGCGACGTGTTCGGCAAGCTCGTCGACCGCGACGGCGATGACGTGATCGGGCTTGAGAACCGCGTGCTCTGTGGTGACGGCTCGGTGCACTCGATTCAGTGGAACCCACGGACCGTGCCCGAGGGCTCGTCTTCGCGGTTGGGAGGGAGGTGACCGACCGGCGGCGCGCCGAGGCCGAGTTGCGCGAGGCGCAGCGGACGGTGGCGGCGAGCCGCGATGAGCTCGCCCGGCTGGCCGAGGAGCAGGCTGCGCTGCGGCGGGTCGCGACGCTCGTGGCGCACGGGGCGCCGCCGCAGGAGCTGTTCACGGCGGTCGTCGAGGAGGTCGAGCGCGTGTTGCCCGGCGCGCACGCGGGCCTTTCCCGGTACGCGCCCGACGGCACGATGACGATGGTTGCGATCTCGGAGCGTCTGGCTGAGAGCTTCCCCGTCGGCAGTCAGTGGCCGCTCGGGGGAAGAAACGTCAGCACGATGGTCTTCGAGACCGGGCGTTCGGCCCGGATCGACAGCTATGGCGACGCCTCCGGCCGGATCGGTGTCGCCGTGCGCGAGTGGGGCCCGGCCTCACTGGTCGGGGTGCCGATCGTCGTCGAGGGCCGCCGCTGGGGCGTGATGACGATGGCCTCGACCGAGCATCCGCTGCCGCCCGACAGCGAGGCGCAGCTCGCCTCGTTCACGGAGCTGGTGGCCACGGCGATCGCAAACGCCGAAGCGCAGAGGGAGCTGGCAGCGTCGCGGGCGCGGATCGTGGCGGCGGCCGACGAGGAGCGGCGGCGCGTGGTTCGCGATCTGCACGACGGCGCTCAGCAGCGTCTGGTCTACACCGTCGCCACGCTCACGATGGCAAGCCGCGCCCTCGAGAACGCGCAGGAGGACACTCCCGCCCTGCTGACCGAGGCGCTCGACAACGCCAAACGCGCGACGGACGAGCTGCGCGAGCTCGCGCACGGCATCCTCCCAGAGGTCACTCACCCGCGGTGGACTGCGCGCGGGAGTCGACACGCTGGCGTCGCGGATGCCGGTGCCGGTCGAGATCGACGTGTCCGTCGGCCGCCTCCCCGCGGTGGTCGAGGCGACCGCGTACTTCCTGGTCTCCGAAGCGCTGACCAACGTCGCAAAACACGCTCGCGCCGGACACGCCGAAGTGACCGCGCGGATCGAGGACAGCACGCTCGCCGTCCACGTCCGCGACGACGGGATCGGCGGCGCCCGCCCTGACGGCAGCGGTCTCCTGGGCCTCGCGGACCGTCTCGCCGCCCTCGACGGCGTGCTTCGGGTCGAGAGCCCCACCGACGGCGGCACGCTGATCAGCGCCGCGATGCCCATCGGCGGCTCGCCCCCGGAGTTGCGATGCCAGGCCGGCACCGCAACGGAGGCCTAGTAGCGGTCTGCGGCCGCTCGGCGTAGTCGAGTGTCGCTATCCGGCGATGGCAACTCGCGCTCGCGCGCGCGGCCTGCGGGCCAAGGTGGGCGCATGAGCCGTGCCTTTCTGCTCGCCGCGGTCGCCGTCGCCGCCGCGGTGATGGTCGCGATCGCGCTCTCCACCACCGGCGCACCAGCGACCGAGAACGCGTCGTCCACCGTCGACAGGCTCAGACGATGCCGGTCGGGCGATACGGCCCCGACGGTCGTGCTCGTCCACGGCGCCTGGGCGGACGCGTCCAGCTGGGCCGGCGAGGTGCGGCGTGCTGCAACGCGCGGGCGTCCGCGTACGAGCGATCACGAATCCGGTCGAGGACCTGACCACCGACGCGCGATACGTCGCGGACTTCCTGCAGACGATCCGCGGGCCGATCGTGCTCGTCGGGCACTCGTACGGCGGAGCGGTGATCACCAACGCCGCAGCCGGGCTCGCCGGGGTGAAGGCCCTGGTCTATGTCGACGCGGCGGCACCTGCGCCCGGGGAGACCAACGGCCAGCTCAGCGGCTCCCGATCGGTCCTCACCACGGGCAGTCCGGCGACGCTGTACAAGACCGTCCCGCGCCCGTCGTACGCACCGGGCGGCCACGAGCTGTACCTGCGCGAGAAGGTGTTCGTCGAGGACTTCGCGAACGACCTGCCGCGGACCGAGGCCGTCCGGCTCTGGGCGTCCCAGCGCGGAGCGTCCACCGCCGCGTTCATGACCCCTTCGCGAACGGCCGCCTGGAAGACGATCCCGTCCTGGTTCTTCGTCAGCACCGGCGACAAGATCATCACGCCGGCCTCACAGCTGGCCATGGCCCGTCGCGCCCGAGCCCGCGTGACGACATTCCGCGGCGGCTCGCACCTGACGCTCATCTCACATCCGGAGGCCGTCGCGGCGGTCATCGCCTCCGCGATCTGCGACACCACCCGATGACCGTGGACCCATCGGCAGCGCGCACCTGGCCGAGGTACACAGCAGTACCACAGATCCTGAGATCGCCGAGTGGCTGGAGACCGGGCCGGTTCTTGGCGCTCACAAGCCGGTGCATGTCCAGCGGCGGGAGCACGATGCCTTTAGCCGAGCATGCTCTCGAGCGTCCGCATCTACGCCACCAGCCGGAACTGCTGGACGATCCGAGCGTCGCTCCGAGGGACGAATCGGGCCGCCGTGGCGACACCCGCGTCGTAACACGAGCTCGCCGGCGAGACGAATCGACTGCCTGGGCCCGCGGCGCCTGCCGAACACCGCCCCGCTGACCGAGCCCGGCCGAGCGACGTCGAGAGATCGCGAGGCTTCGTGCTCGAGTCTGGCGCCTGCCCCTGACGCCGGTCCGGACTGCGATCGCTGGACGATCCGAGCGTCGCTCCGTGGGACCAATTGGGTCCGCCGTTCAGCGCTTGACGGCGAGGAGCGAGATGCTCCGGATGCCGTACTTGTCGCACGTGGTGCGGGCCCGGTCGGACACGAACCGGTAGGCGGCGTTCTCGCGCATGGTCTCGACGCGCAGGCCGTGCTCCTCGAGCCCCGTCGCGTAGTCGAGGCCGGGCACGGCGCCCGCGACGCACGCGGCCCACAGCTCGGCCTTGGCCACGGTCTGCTCCCTCAGCGGCCGGCTCGAGACGATGTCGGCGATCGCGGCGCGCCCTCCGCGGCGCAGGACGCGCGCGATCTCCGCGAAGACCCGCTCCTTGTCGGGCGAGAGGTTGATCACGCCGTTCGAGAGGACGGCGTCGACGCTGCCGTCCTCGAACGGCAGGTCCTCGACGTATCCCTTGCGCAGCACCACGTGCCGCAGCCCGGCGCCCCGCCGCAGGCGCTCGGCCTTGGCCAGCTGCTCGTCGGTCATGTCGAGCCCGTACACCGTGCCGGCGGGGCCGACGAGGCGGGCGGCGGCGAACACGTCGGTGCCCGCACCGCTGCCGAGGTCCAGCACCGTCTCGCCGGGCCGCAGCGCCGCGAGGTCGAGCGCGTAGCCGACGCCGGCGAAGGACTCGAGCGCCGCGGCGGGGATGCGGTCCAGCAGCGCGGCCGGGTAGCCGAGGCGCTCCGCGAGCCCGCGACCGAGCTCGAAGTGGAAGTCGCCGTCCGGCTGCTCGGCGACGTCGCGGTACATCGCCTTGACCTCGCGCTCGAGGCGCGCGGCGTCGACGAGGCTGGTGGTGGCGGACATGGAGGGCTCCTTGATGGCGGTCGGGAGCCGGAACGCTAGGTCGGCGCCCTTCCCCGAACCTTCCCGCGCCCGCGGGCGCTCAGGACAGGCCGGCGAGCGCGTCGCGGGCGCGCTGCTCGTAGAGGCGCTGGCCGGCCGCGGCGAACCCCTCGGCCGCGCGGCGCAGGGCCGCCGCTCCCTCCGCGTCGGCGCCCTCCACCACCAGCAGCCGCCCGCGCGCCTCGGCCAGCGCGGCCCGCCACGGCCCGGCCGGCCACAGCTCGGCGCCCTGCTCGGCGTGCGCGAGGTGGGCGCGGGCGCGGGCGGGCTCACCGGCCGCGGCGCACGTCATGGCCGCGGCGACGTGATAGCCCGTCGGGCAGTACGCGCACATGCGCTGCTTCGACAGCAGCGCCTCCGACTGGTCGACGAGCTCGAGCGCCTCGTCCGGACCCGCCGGCACCTGGACGAGCACGGCGTGGACCAGGTAGAGCAGGTGGCGCGCGAGGCTGGAGCCGAGGGACAGCTCCAGCGCCTCCTCGAGCTGGGCGGCGGCGCCGTCGCGGTCGCCCGCGTGAAGCAGGGTCTCGCCCAGGCGGATGCGGGCGAGCGCCTCGCCGCCCGAGGCGCCCACCTCGCGGCTGAGCCGGGCCGCCTCGAACAGGTGCTCGCGGGCGGCCGTGAGGTTGCCGGTGAGCAGCTCGGTCTCGCCGAGCAGGGTCGCGGCGAAGGCCTCGCCCCGGCGCGCGCCCGCCTGGCGCGCCTGCGCCCGCAGCTGCTTGGCGAACCCGGCCAGCCGGCCGTACGGCTCGCCGCTGTAGAGCACGTACTCCGTCACGCAGAGGTAGGCGTCGAAGACCCGTCCCGCCAGCTCCGGCTGCGGCGCCGACTCCCGCAGCCGCCAGCGGGAGTGGGACTCCCAGTCGCCCTCGGCGTGCGCCTGCATCGCGCGGATGTCGTCGAGCATCGCGAGGTCCTCGTCGAGGCCCGCCTGCTCGAGCAGGGGCTCGGCCTCCTGCGCGTAGCGGCGGGCCGCCTCGAGGTCGCCCTCGAACCAGGCGACGAGCGCGCGCAGCAGGGCCGCCCGCCCCCGCTCGCCGGTCGAGCGCGCCTCGACCTCGGCCAGGGTCCGGCGCGCCTCGGCGATCTCGCCGGAGGCGATGCAGGCCCGCGCGCGCTTGAGGCGGAGGTCGTCGAGCGCGGCGGCGGGCGCCGCGGCGATCGCGGTCTCGTAGGCGGCGGCGGCGCGGAGGTCGCCGGTGCCGTCCAGCAGCTCGGCGCGCAGCGCCAGCAGGCGAGGGCGGAGGTCGTCCCCGGCGTGGTCGAGCGCCTGCTCCACCCACGCCACGCCGTCCGCGTAGGCGGCCACGCCGGCGGCCCATTCCGCGGCCCGCAACAGCAGGGGGACGGCGTCCTCCGGCCGGCCGCCGTGCAGCAGGTGGTGGGCGATCCGCTCGGGGGGCGCGGCCTCGTCTGCGAGCCGCGCCGCGGCCTCACGGTGGGCGCGCGCGAGCTCGCGGGGCGGCAGTCTCGCCACGAGCGCCTCGCGCATGAGCGGATGGCGGAAGCGATAGCCCTCCCCTCGCCGCTCCAGCACGCCCGCCCAGCGAGCGGCCTCGAGCGCGTAGGCGACCTCCTCCTCGTCGCGGCCCGCCGTCGCCGCGAGCTCCGCCGGCCGGAAGCCGTCCTCGAGCACGGCGAGCGGCGGAAGCACATCGCCGGCGAGTGGCGCCAGCCGCTCGAGGCGCGCCTCGAGCACCTGGTGCAGCCGGCGCGGCACGGTCACCTCGCCCTCCGCGTCGACGCCCGCCGCGAGCTCCTCCACGAAGAGCGCGTTGCCGGCGCTGGAGCGCTCGATGGCGCGCACGGTCGGCTCCGGCAGGGGGCGCCCGGCGACGCGCTCCGCGAGGGCCCGGACGGCGGCGCGGTCGAGGCGATCGAGTGTCACCTCCACGCCGGCGTGCTGCTCGACCAGGCTCGCCCGGAGCCGCGCCGGCGGCCCGGCGAGCCCCTCCTCGCGGCTCGCCACGACCAACAGGAGCGCCGTCCGGCGGGCGCTGCGCGAGAGGTAGTGCGCGAGCCCGACGGTCGCGTCGTCGGCCGCGTGCATGTCGTCCAGCGCGAGCACGACCGGTCGCTCCCGAGCCGCTCGCGAGAGCAGCTGGCCCACCGCGGAGAGCAGGCGATGGCGATCCGTCCGCGGACCCTCGCCGGCGGCGCCGCGCGGCGCGGCCGGCGTCAGCAGCGCGAGGGCCGCCAGCGCGCCCGGCGTGAGGCTCGCGGCCACGTCCGGACGCTCCTCGAGCAGCGGCTCGATCGCCTCCACGAGCGGGGCGTACGGGGTCCTGCCCTCCTCCTCGTGCGCGCCGCCGCGCAGGGTGTGGAAGCCCTGCCGCTCGGCGTCCTCGAGCAGGGCGTCCAGGAAGCGGCTCTTGCCGATGCCCGCCGCGCCCGTGACCAGCAGCGCGCCGCCGCGGCCCGCGGCGGCCTCGCGCAGGCGGGAGCGCGCGCGCTCGAGCTCGCGGTCGCGGCCGACCATCGGCGTCGCGGACAGCCGCGGCGCGTGTACCGGCGGCCCGCTCGCCACCTCCGCCTCGAGCGCGAGCGTGGCCTCGGAGGGCCGGACCCCCAGCCGTGACAGCTCGTCGCGAAGCAGGCGCAGGGTCCGCGCCGCCGCCACCCGGTCGCCGGCCGTCGAGCGCGGCGCGCGCGACCGCGCGGCCTGCCTCCTCGTCCGCCGGCTCCTCGCGCAGCAGCTCGTCCCAGCGCTCCGCGGCGCGGAGGCCCTCGACGCGCAGCGCGCCCACGCGGGCCCGTGCCGCGAAGGTCCATTCCTCGTAGCGGTTCTCGGGCAGCAGCTCCCCGGCGGGCACGCCCGGGTCTCCCGCCTCGAGCCGCTCGACGTCGGTGACCACCTCGGCGCCGGGCGCGAGCAGCACGAGCCCGCCGCGCAGGACCGCCGCCGAGCGGTCCCCCAGCGCCCGCCGCACATGGCTCGCGGCCTTGTGCAGGTTGGCCGCCGCGGCCCCGGCCTCGAGCCGGGGCCAGAGGGCCTCCAGGACCTGGTCGCGGGCGAGCCGGTGGCCGTCGGCGAGCGCGAGCAGCTTGACGAGGTCGGCGGCCCGGCGCTGCGGCCAGGCCTCGTCCGGGATCGGGCGGGCGTCCACGACCACACCGAATCCTCCGAGCAGCCGGATCTCGACGCGGTCCACCGGGGCAAGCCTCGCCGGGGCCGGGGCCCCGGTCAAGGCGGCGTCACGCGTGGCGCAGGCGGAGGGCGGGCAGCCGCCGCAGCACGGCCGGCGACCACCAGGCACGCCGGCCCAGCAGCCGCAGGGCGGCGGGCAGCAGGAGCAGTCGCACCAGCAGGGTGTCGAGCAGCACCGCCACCCCCAGGATCACGCCCATCTCCTTGGGCGGGAGCGGTCCCGAGAGCGCGAAGGTGAAGAACACGACCACCATCACCGCCCCGGCCGCGTTGATCACGCGCCCGGACCGGGCCATCCCCTCGACGACCCCGTCGCGGGCGTCGCCGGTGCGCTCCAGCTGCTCGCGCGCGGTCGCCAGCAGGAAGACGCTGTAGTCCATCGCCAGCGCGAAGCTCAGGCAGAAGAAGAACAGCGGCGCCCAGGCGTCGACGAAGCCCTGCGCCTCGAAGCCCAGCAGGGCCTCCCCGGCACCTTCCTGGAAGATCAGCCTCGCCACGCCGAACGCCGCCGCGGTGGCGAGCAGGTTCATCGCCACGGCCATCGCGGCCGCCACGGGAGCGCGCACGACGAGCAGGAGCAGCAGGAAGCCCACCGTCGCGACGAGCCCGAGCACGAGGGGCGTCCGGCCGGCGAGCGCCCGCTCGAGATCGTGCGCCTCGGCCGCCGCCCCGCCCACCAGCACGCCGCCGCGGCAGCCGGTCGCGCAGGCGCTCGACGACGCCGCCCGCCGCCTCCGTGTCCGGCTGGACCCGCATCAGCGCGAGGTCCCCGGTGCGCCGCGGCGGCGACACGGCGGCGACCCCGGGCACGTGCCGCGTCGCCGCGCGCGCGCCCTCCGCCGCCCGCCACGGCGCCACGAGCTGCAGCTCCGCCGGCGCCCCGGGCCCGAACGAGCGCTGGAGCCGCTCGGCGCCGACCCGCGCGCCGGCGTCGCCGGGCAGCACGCCGGTCGCCGGCATCGCCGTGTGCAGCCCGAGGGCCGGCAGCGCCAGCGCCACCAGCACCGCGGCCGCCGGCAGGCCGACCGCCACCGGGCGGCGCCAGATCAGGCGTCCCCAGCGCGCGAACGTCTCGCTGCGATGGTGCACCGCTCCCGCCCACGGCAGCGCGAAGCGATCGATGCGCGAGCCGAGCCGCGCCAGGACGGCCGGCAGCAGCGTCAGCGAGGCCGCGAGCACGAAGCCGACGGCGAGCAGGATCCCGAGCGCGCTGGTGCGGAACGGCTGGCTCGGAACCAGCATCACCGCCGACAGCGAGGCCAGGACCGCCAGGGCGCTCACCAGCACGGCCCGGCCGGCGCTGTCCATCGTCTCGCCGACGGCGTCGAGCGGACGGCGGCCGGCGCGGAGCGCCGCCCGGAAGCGCACCACCACGAAGAGCGCGTAGTCGATGCCCACCGCGAGGGCGAACATCAGCGCGAAGTTCATCGCCCAGATCGTGATCCCCATGACGCGGGTGCCGAGCCAGAGCGCGCCGGCCGTGGCCACCAGCCCGGCGATCGAGAGCAGGAGCGGGATGCCGGCCGCGGCGAGCGAGCCGAACGCCACCACCAGCACCGCGAGCGTGAGCGGCCAGGACATCAGCTCGGAGCGCATCATGGCCGCCTTGTTCTCCTCGTTGAACTGCGACCACAGGGCGGGCGAGCCCGTCAGGGCCAGCTCGGCGCCGGCCGGCGCGGACGCGCGCAGCCGCGCCTCCACGCGCGCCGCCGCGCGGACCATCTCCTCCGGGTCGGCGCCGGCGCCGCCCCGCACGACGGCCACGCGGCCGTCGGCCGAGATCGACTCGCCGCGGCGCGGCGGCTCGACCGCCGACACGGCCGGGTCGCGCCGGAGCGCCTGGACGCCGTGCGCGACGGCGCGCTCGAACGCGGGCTCGCCCGCCGCGTGCCCGCGGGCGCTCACGACGACCGCGAGGGCGGAGCTGCCGTGGCCGGCGAAATGGCGCTCGATGAGCTGCCGCGCCCGGACCGACTCGGAGCCGTCGGCCTGCCAGCCGCCGCCGGACAGCGCGTGCTCCGCGCGCGGAGCGAGCGCCCCGAGCGCGACGATCACGACCGCCCAGGCGATGAAGACCAGGCGCCGGCGTCGCGCGGACCAGCGGCCGAGACGGCCGAGCGGTCCAAGGGGGCGGGTGGAGGCGGAGGTGGGGGCGGCGAGCGTCGTCATGACGCGCCACGCTAGGCCCGCCACCTTCCCGGAACCTTCCGGCCGGCACCCGCCCGGCCGTGCCCTGCTCCCTACACTCTCCGCACCCATGGGCGAGCTTGGAGCCTTCCTGCGGATCACGCGCGTGCCGACGCCCCAGCGCGACCCGGCCACGCGCACGGTCGACTACGACGAGATCTACAAGGTCCTCGACGCCGAGCGGGCGGGCGAGGAGGGCGCGCGCTGCATGGACTGCGGCGTGCCGTTCTGCCACAACGGGTGCCCGCTGGGGAACCTCATCCCGGACTGGAACGACCTCGTCTACCGCGGGCGGTGGCGCGAGGCGCTCGACTCGCTGCACGCCACGAGCGACTTCCCCGAGCTCACCGCGCGCATCTGCCCGGCGCCGTGCGAGTCCGCCTGCGTGCTGGCCATCAACGACGACCCCGTCGGGATCAAGAACATCGAGTTCGCGATCATCGAGCGCGGCTGGTCGGAGGGCTGGATCGTCCCCCGCCCGCCGGAGGAGCGCACCGGAAGGACGGTCGGCGTCATCGGCGCGGGCCCCGCCGGCCTGGCCGCCGCCAACCAGCTCAACCGCGCCGGCCACACCGTGGTGGTCTACGAGCGCGACGAGGGGCTCGGGGGCCTCGTGCGCTTCGGCGTGCCCGACTTCAAGCTCGGCAAGGAGGTGCTCGACCGCCGCACCGCCGTCTTCGAGGCGGAGGGCATCGAGTTCCGCTGCAACGTGGACGTGGGCGTCGACGTCGGCGCCGACGAGCTGCTCGCCCGCCACGACGCGCTGGTGGTCGCGATCGGCTCCCGCGTGCCGCGCGAGCTGCACATCCCCGGCGTCGGGCTCAAGGGCGTCCGCTTCGCGATGGACTACCTCTACGCCCGCAACCGCTGGGTCGCCCGCGGCGACGCGCCGGGCGACGACCCCGAGCTGACGGCCGCCGGCAAGCACGTCGTGGTGATCGGCGGCGGCGACACCGCCATGGACTGCGTGGCCAACGCCCACCGCGAGAAGGCCGCGAGCGTGACGGTGCTCGACACCTACCCCGCGCCCACGACGGAGCACGCGCGCGACTACGTGCCGTGGCCCGAGGCGCCGCGCCGCGTGCTGCACACCTACGCGATGGACGAGGGCGGCGACCGCCGCTGGACCCAGACCGCGGGCTCGATCGAGGGCCGCGACGGCCACGCGGTCGCGGTGCGCGGCAGCGCGGTCGGCCCCCGGCCGGAGGTCCAGCCCGTCCCGGGCTCGGAGTTCGAGCTGCCCGCGGACCTCGTGCTGATCGCGATCGGCTTCAGCGGTCCCGAGCGGCCGGGGCCGATCGAGCAGCTCGGCCTCGAGCTCGACCGCCGGGGCAACATCAGGGCGCCGACGTTCGCCGCCTCGCATACCGGCGTGTTCGCCGCGGGCGACGCCCGCGTGGGCCAGTCGCTGATCGTCACGGCGATGGCGGAGGGCCGGAAGGTGGCGCGCATGGTCGACCGCCACCTGGCCGCGGTGCCGGCGTAGCGGACCCGCCCGCCCGCGGGCGAGCGGGCGGGTCCGGTTCGCGGCTCAGCTCGCCGGCTTGATGTTCTGGTTGCCCCGGAAGACGTTCTCCGGGTCGTAGGCGGCCTTGATGGCGGCCAGGCGGGCGTGGTTGGCGCCGTAGCTGTCGCGGATCGCGGCGTCGCCCTCCTCGAGCAGGCCCGGGAAGTTGAAGTACGTCTTCCCGGCCGAGTAGCGGCGCATCGCCTGCCAGAAGTCGCGCGTCCAGGCGATGTTGCGGTCGTCGCCGCCCGCGTCGCGCCAGGTCGCGTCGATGCTCAGCATGAACTCGGAGTCGCGGTCGCCGAACGCGGTCTCATCGGCACCGACGCGGGCGATCGCGCCGCCGAGGTGGCGGACGATCACGAGCGAGTCGAGCGACGGGCGGCGCATCGACCAGTCGACCATGTCGTCCACCACGCCGTCGGAGAACCCGTCCAGGTAGAGCGCCTTCCAGTAGTAGCGCAGCCCCGCGGGGAAGAACGGGTCCAGCGACGACTGGACGTCGACGAACGGCATCGGCCCGCTCATGTCGAGCAGCGGCGGCGCGAGCTCGCGCAGCGCACGGCTGACGCGCTCGCCCTCCTCCACCGCCCCGGTGTACGTGCCGGAGATGCCGCACACGGGCAGCGCCCGCAGCGCCTCGGGCAGCTCGGGCACGTCGGGCAGCACCCACACGAACGCCTCGCTCGTGAGCTCGTCCGGCGCGTCGGCGACCGCGTCGCGCCAGGCCTTGAACATCGCCGCGCTGTGCTCGAGCGGGTAGTAGACGACGACGGTGTAGACCTCGGGGCCGACAGGGTGCAGGCGGAACTCGAACGACGTCACGACGCCGAAGTTGCCGCCGCCCCCGCGCAGGGCCCAGTAGAGGTCGGGGTGCTCGTCGGCGGCGGCGCGCAGGCGCCGGCCGTCGGCCGTGACGACCTCCGCGGAGACGAGGTTGTCGATCGTCATCCCGTGCAGCCGGCGGTGCTGGGACACGCCGCCGCTGAGCGCGAGCCCGGCGACGCCGGTCTCGGACACGACCCCGCCGGGGGTCGCGAGCCCGTGCGGCGTGGTGACGCGGTCGACGTCCCCCCAGGTGGCGCCGCCCTGTACGTGGACGGTGCCCCGGGCGTGGTCCATGCGCACGGCGCGCATCGGTGAGAGGTCGATCGACGAGGCCGCCGTCGTTGACGGCGATGCCGGCCACGTTGTGGCCTCCGCCCCGCACCGCGACCTGCAGATCGTGCTCGCCGGCGTAGCGGATCGCGGCGGCGACGTCGCCGGCGTCGGCGCAGCGGGCGATGATCGCGGGGTGGCGGTCGATCATGCCGTTCCAGACGCGGCGGCGATCGTCGTAGCTGTCGTCGGCCGCGGTCAGGACCTCGCCTCCGAAGCCGGCGGCGAGGGCGGCGACGGAGGACGGTACGGCGGCGGGGACGGTTGCCATGGCGGCGGGGACTCCTTGGGCGGGGACCGGACGCGGCGAACGGTCCCAGCGCACCGCGAGGCGACCGTGAGGGCTGCGTGAGTCGTGCGTGCGGCGCTCAGCCCGGGCTCAGTAGAGCCGCACGAGCGAGCCGGACAGGTCGACCCCGAGCCGGCCCGCGGCGGTGGTGGCGTCGGCGCGCAGGTCGTCCGCGCGCCCGTCCGCGCCGCGCCGCTCGAGCACCCCGGCGAGCGCCCAGCGCGCCGCGGCGAGGTACAGCACGGCGCCCAGCCGGGTGCAGTGCCGGACGGCGGCCTCGAGGTGGCGCTGGGCGGCCTCGTCGTCGCCCAGCGCGCCGGCGAGCAGCCCGAGCGAGATGGACGACGACCCGAGGCACAGCGTGGCCCGCCCGACGGTCACCGTGTGCTCGGCGTACGGCGCGAGCCGCGGGTACAGCGCCTCGGCCGCGGTCGTGTCGCCGAGCTGCGCGGCGAGCGCGCCGAACGCGCTGACCGTGTAGAGCCAGTTCGCGTCGCGGGACAGCGACGGGATCCGCTCCAGCCCGCGACGGACCTCCCGGCCCGCGGCCTCGGTGTCGCCGATCTCGAGCCACATCGAGGCGATCCAGGCGCGCCACGCGGGCTCGGCCGCGGACGCCGCCGCGCCGCGCTCGACCGCGGCGATGTCGTCCGAGTCGAATTCCCCGAAGGTGTAGCGGATGGTCCGCTCCTGGATCGCGAGCAGCAGGCGGGCGTTGTCGTCGGCCGCCCGGGCGCTGCGCTCGCCCTCCTCGCGGTGGCGCCGGGCGGCCGCCTCGTCGCCCGCCGCCAGCGCCAGCATCGCGCGCCACATCGGCGCGAACCACTGGTAGGCCGGCAGGCGCAGCTCCGCGGCGAGCGCCTCGTGCGCGTCGATCGCCTCGCGCGCCGCGTCGAAGCGGCCGAGCTCCACCAGGTCGACGACCCGCCAGTTGAGCCCCTGGAGCTCCGCCTCCCGCCGGCCGTGCTCCCTCGCGGCCGCCACCAGCTCGTCGGCGATCGCGAGCCGCTCGGGGAGGTGGTCGGGACCCCACAGGCCGACGTGGCGCGCGCCGAGCGCCTCGAGCAGCGCCTCGCCCCCGACTCGCCGTCCCGCCTCCAGGGCACGCGCGCTCAGCTCCTCGCGGACCGCGGCCGGCGGCTCGTAGTAGAGCTCGATCGCCAGCCGGCCGAGCACGGCGGGGCGCAGGGCCGAGTCCTCGTCCAGGCCGGCGAGCGCCTCCTCGAGCAGGGCCCGCACGTCCGGGCGGACCGGCAGCACCGTGACCGCCAGCCCCGCGGCGCCCAGCGCGGCGTGGGCGAGCAGCTCGGCGTCGCCCACCGCCCGCGCCGCCTCGGCGACCTCCGCGAAGCACGGGCGGGCGGCCGCCGGGTCGCCCGCGCGCACCCGCGCGTCGCCGAGCGCGAGCAGGAGCAGCGCGCGCTCGCCGGGCCCGAGGTCGAGCGTCGCCGCGGCGCGCTCGAGGATCTCGGCGGCGTCCTCGTAGGCGAGCTGGGCTACCGCGAGCTCGGCCGTGCGCAGCGCATAGCCCGCGGTGGCGTGCTGATCGACGGTCGCGCCGGCGCCGAGCAGGTGGTGCACGAGCCGCGGCAGGTCCGCTCCGCCGGGGGCCTCCTCGAGCGCCCGCGCGAGACGCCGGTGCAGCAGCGCGCGCCGCGTGGCGGTCGATCCGTCGGCGACCGCCTCGCGGACCAGGGCGTGCGCGAAGCGGTAGGCGCCCGGGGTCGCCGCCTCGCGCACGAAGCGCGCGCCGACCGCGGCGTCGAGCGCCTCGACCACGCTCTCCTCCCCGAGCTCCGCCGCGGCTGCCACGTCTGCGAGGCGGAACTCCTCCCCCGCCACGGCCGCGGCGGCGAGCGCGGCGCGGGCGTCGTCGTCCAGGCGCGCGAGGCGTCCGGCGATCACCGACTTCACCCCGCTCGGCAGCGCGGCGGTCGCCGCGGCGGCGAGGTCGTCCTCCGGCGCCCCCGTCTCGCCGACGTGGCGCGCGAGCTCCTCCACGAACAGGGGGTTGCCGCCGGACTTGCGGCCCACCACGTCCGCCAGCGCCGCCGAGGCCCGGTCGCCGAGCCACGCCGACACGAGCGCCGCGACGTCGCCGGCCTCCAGGGCGCCGAGTGCGACGCGCTCGAGGCGGCGCCCGCGTTCGAGCTCGGCCATGAGGTCCCGCAGGGCGGCGATCGCGTCCGGGTCGTCGTCGCGCACCGTGGCGAGCACCATCAGCCGCTCCCTCGACAGGCGCCGGACGAGGTGGGCGAGCAGCAGCAGCGTCGGCGGGTCGGCCCACTGCAGGTCGTCGATCGCGAGCAGCACCGGCGCGTCGCCGGCCGCCTGCGCGACGACCGCGGCGACCGCTTCGAAGAGCCGATGGCGCGCGTCCTGGGGCCCGCCCTCGCCGGCCGCGGGCGGCGCGCCGAGCTCGGGCAGCAGCCGGCCGAGCTCCGCGGCGATCCACTCGGGCAGCGCGCCCGGCCGCGCGGCGACCCGTCCCCGCAGCGCCTCCGTGAACGGCGCGAACGGGATCACCGCGTCCTCGTAGCAGCGGCCGAGCATCACCGTCGCCCCCTCGGCGTGCACCCGCCGCGAGAGCTCGGCGAGCAGGCGCGTCTTGCCGCTGCCGGCCTCCCCCAGCACCATCACCACCGCGGGGTCGCCGGCGCGCGCCCTCCCCCACGCCGCCTCGAGCCGCCGCAGCTCGGCGTGGCGGCCGACGAGCGGCACCGGGTCGGGCCGGGCGAGGGGCGGTGCGAGCGGCGGCGCGACGGCGGGTGCCTCCCCGTTCGGCTCGGCGAGCAGCTCATCGACGAGGGCCCGGGTGCCCTCGGAGGGCTCGATCCCGAGCTGCTCGCGCACCGTCGCCCGGAACGCACGGTAGGCCGCCACCGAGCCCGCCCGGTCGCCGCTGCCCGCGAGCCGGCGGACGAGCGCGCGGGCCGCGCGGTCGGAGAGCGCGTCGAGGACGAGCTCCTCGCGCGCATAGGCGACCGCGGCGTCCCAGTCCCCGGCGGCCTCGGCCGAGTCGCCCAGCGCCTGCAGGACCTCGGCCACGCGGCGGCGGTGGGCGTCGCGCGCCACCAGCACCCAGTCGTCGTCGAGGTCGCGCAGCAGCTCGCCGCGGCCGAGCGCGAGCGCATCGGCGGCCCGGCCGTCGCCGGCGAGGCGCTCGAAGGCCCGCACGTCGACCCACACTTCCGGGCCGTCCTCGATCCCGACCCGGTCGCGCGTGGCGACGACGCACGCCGCGGCTGGCGCGCCCAGCTCGCGGCGCAGCGTCGCGAGCGTCGTCCGCAGGCTCCCGCGGGCGCTCTCCTCGAGGATGTCCGGCCAGAACTGCGACGCGACCCGGCTGCGCGGATGCAGGCCGGGGTGCAGCGCCAGCCACGCGAGCAGCGACCGTGCCCTGCCGCTCGCGATGCGCGGCAGCGGGCGACCGTCGAGCTCCACCGTGAGCTCCCCCAGGAGACGGATGCGGAGCATCCGGGCAACCCTAACCGCGCGCCCGCGGCGCGCCGGCGAGCGTGGCGCTCAGCCCGGGCTCAGCCGAGCAGGTCGCGCAGCGCGGCGAGGTCGCGCTCGAGCTTCTCGCGCAGGTAGGGCTCGACGATCGGGGCGAGCATCCGCGCCGAGAACGAGCCGAAGCCGGCGTCCACCGTCTGGGTCAGGCGCGTGCCGGCGGGGGACTCGGCCAGGGCGTAGGCGGTCGTCACGTCGAAGCCGTGCTCGCTGAAGCGGCTCTCGGCGGCGTGCGGCACGTCGACGCGGGTGACCTCGAGGTCGACCGTGATCCGGCGGCCCTTGATGTCGAGCGTCTGGCGGAAGTGCGACCCGGGCGTCAGCGGGCCGTTGCCGACGCGCTCGTAGGACGCGAGGCTGCTCGTCCAGCGCGGCACCTTGTCGTCGTCGAAGAGCCAGGGGAAGACCTCGGCCGGCGGCCGGGCGATGTCGATGGCGTGCTCGAAGCGGGGCATGGCGGGGCGGGAGCTTAGCCCGGATCCACCGATGTGCCGTGGATGCCTCGATCCGGCCCAGCCGCCCCCGAGCCAGGGTCGATCGGCCGCGCATCCATGTGGTGGGGCCACCTGGTTCGCGGCCGATCGGCACTGGCGAAGGGGCGGGCGGGTCCCCGATCAAGGCGCCGCGGGTATCGGTGGATCCGGGCTTATCGACGCCGCCCCTACGCTGGACGCATGACCGTTCCGCGGCTGCCGCCGCCGGTCGCGGCGCTCGCCGCGGAGCTCGCCGGCCTGCCCGGCACGGTCGCCGTGGTGCTCGGCGGCTCCCGCGCGACCGCAACGCACCGGCCCGACAGCGACTGGGACCTCGGCGTCTACTACCGCGGCTCGCGGCGGGCGCTCGACCCCGGCGACGTCCGCCGCCTGGGCCACGTGGGCCACGTGTCGGAGCTGGGCGAGTGGGGGCCGATCGTCAACGGCGGCGCCTGGCTGACGGTCGGCGGCCTGCCGGTCGACGTCCTCTACCGCGACCTCGACGAGGCGGAGCGCCGGCTGCGCGAGGCGCGGGCGGGGCGCTTCGAGGTGGTGTCGCAGAACGGCTACCTGGTGGGCGCGCCGACGTACGTCCTCGCCGGCGAGCTCGCGCTCTCGGAGCCGGTGGCCGGCGAGCTGCCGCGGCCGGGCTTCCCGGCGCCGCTCGCGGCGGCCGCCGCGACGCGGTGGCGCGGGCGGGCGAGCGTCTCGCTGATGTTCGCCGGGATCCACGCGGGCGCCGGCGACGCCGTGTGCTGCGCGGGGATGCTCGCGAGCGCCGTCCTCTGCGCGGCGCACGGGCGGCTGGCCGAGCGCCGGGAGTGGGTGCTCAACGAGAAGCGCCTCGTGGCTCGCGCCGGCCTCGGCGACGCCCAGGCCCTGCTCGCGCGGCCGGGGGACGAGCCCGCGGAGCTCGGGGCCACCGTCGCGGCGGTCGGCGAAGCGATCGGGGTCGCGCCGCTCGCCGCGCGCTGAAGCTCAGCCGCCCGCCGGGTTCGGACCGCCGCGGGCCCGCAGCGGCAGGACCTCGCCCTCGGCGGCGGCCTCGCCGCGCGCCCGCGCCAGCTCGCGCTCGAGCTCGGAGATGCGGGCCGAGAGCGCGGAGAGCGCGTCGGCGATCGGGTCCGGCAGGTGCACCCAGTCGGCGTCCGGGCCCTCCGGGCGACGACCCTCGACCTTGACCGGATGTCCAGGGTTGCCGACCACGGTCGAGTTCGGCGGAACGTCGTGGATCACGACCGCGCCGGCGCCGATCTTCGCGCCGTGCCCGATGGTGATCGGGCCGAGCAGCTTCGCGCCCGAGCCGATCGTGACGTTGTCCTCCACCGTCGGGTGGCGCTTGCCGGTGGCGAAGCCGGTCCCGCCGAGCGTCACTCCCTGATAGATCGTCACGTCCTCGCCGATCTCGGCGGTCTCCCCCACCACCACGCCCATCCCGTGGTCGATGAACAGCCCGTCGCCGATCTCGGCGCAGGGGTGGATCTCGATCCCGGTGACCGAACGGGCGACGTAGGCGATCGCCGTCGGGACGAACGGCACTCCGGCGTCCCGCAGTTGGTGGGCGACGCGGTGGGCGAGCAGCGCGTGGACGCCGGGCCAGGCGGCGAGGATCTCGGCGCCGTGGACGTCGCGGGCGGCGGGATCGCGGTCGCGGGCGGCGCCGATGGTGCGCCGGAGCTCGCCCGCGACGCGGCGGAGGTGGTTCCGCGAGGGCATCGCTTCAGGAATTAAAGCGGGTTGCAGTCCGGACACGCCGGCCGCCGCGCCACCGCGACGCGAACGAACGTCTGCGTGGCGAGGTCGACCTCGAGGAATCCGCCGGCCGCCTCGCCCGGCAGGCCGGCCAGGAGCCGGATCGCCTCGAGGGCCTGCAGGGACCCGATCACGCCGGCCGCGGGGCCGAGGACGCCCGCCTCCGCGCAGGTGGGCGCCGCGCCGGGCGGCGGCGGCTCAGGGAACGCGCAGCGGTAGCAGGCGGTCTCCCCCGGCCGGATGGCCATCACGAGCCCGCCCAGGCCGACCACCCCGCCCTCCACCAGCGGGATGCCCGCCGCGCAGCACGCGGCGTTGACCGCATACCGCGTCTCGAACGAGTCCGAGCAGTCCACCACGAGATCCTGGCCCTCGACCAGCGCCGCGGCGTTGGCGGGCTCGAAGCGCACCTGGTAGGGCTCGACCACGATCTCGGGGTTCAGGAAGGCGAGCTTGGCAGCGGCGCTGGCGGCCTTGGGGACGCCGACGTCGGGCGTGAAGTGCAGGTGCTGGCGGTGCAGGTTGGAGACCGCGACCTCGTCGTCGTCGGCGATCCCGATCCGCCCGACGCCCGCGCCCGCGAGGTAGGTGGCCACCGGCGAGCCCAGCGCGCCCGCGCCGATCACGAGCACCGCCGCCTCGCGCAGGGCGACCTGGGCCGCCTCGCTCCACTCCGGCAGCACGAGCTGGCGCGAGTAGCGGTCGAGCTCGGCGTCGGAGAGGGGGGCCCGCCCGGGCTCCGGCTCGGGCTCGGGCGGCGGCGCGGGCGCGGCGGGCTCGGTTCCGGGCCGGACGGCGGCGCTCGCCAGCCCGCGCAGGAACGCGCGGCGGCTGTTCATGCCCGCACGATGTGCACGACGCTGCCCTCGACCGCGACGCCGTGGCCCGCCTCGCGCGCCGAGCCGGGGACGTTCTCGAGCGCCTCGCCCTCCGGGCACAGCACCGTCAGCTTCTCGCCCGGCGCCAGGCGCTCGAGCTCGAGCTTGGTTCGCACCCATGTCATGGGGCACGTGAGGCCGGTGATGTCGAGCGTCCGCGCGGCCATCACCGGTACCGTAGCGGGCCCTTGAGCGCGCGCTCCTACCTCATCCTGCACGGGTGGCAGGGCCCCGGGCCCGAGCACTGGTACACGTGGCTGGCCGAGCGGCTGCGGGCGAGCGGGGAGACCGTCGCCCTTCCCGCGCTGCCCGACACCGACACGCCGCGGCTGCAGCGCTGGCAGCACGTGCTCGCGGAGGAGCTGGCGGGGCTGAGCGGCGAGCGCGTCGTGCTCTGCCACTCGCTCGGCGTCGTGCTGTGGCTGCACCACGTCTCCGAGCACGAGTCGCCCGAGCCCTTCGCCGAGCGCGTCCTGCTGGTGGCGCCACCCTCGCCCGGGATCTCCGAGCGCGAGCTGCGCAGCTTCTTCCCCGTGCCGCTCGACGCGGACGCGGTCCGCCGCTCGGCCGCGGGCGGCACCCGCCTGGTGTGCAGCGACAACGACCCGTACTGCCCGGAGGGTGCGGCGCGCGCCTACGGCGAGCCGCTCGAGCTGCCGGTCGACGTGCTGGCCGGCGAGGGCCATCTCAACCCCGACTCGGGCCACGGCCCGTGGCCCGAGGTCGAGGCCTGGGCGCGCGGCGAGCGCGACGAGCTCACGGACTGACCAGCCGGTCCGGCGCGCCGACGTTGCGCGCGACGATCCAGCGCACGATCGGCGGGGCGGCGAGCAGCATCACGAACAGCCGCAGCGCCTGGACGGCGAGCACGAAGGTCGTGTCCGCCCGCACCCCGAAGGCGGTCGCGAGCACGGCGTAGAGGCCGCCGGGCGTGGTCGCGAGATAGCCGTCGAGCAGCGACACGTCGGTGGTCAGCGAGAGCAGCCAGGCGAGGCCGAAGCACGCCGCCACCAGCGCGAGGATCGAGGCGACGACCGGGAGGATCATGCGCCCGGCGGTCCGCAGCGTGGCGGGCGTGAAGCGCAGGCCGACCTGCAGCCCGATCAGCGCGAAGGCCGTCTCGCGCAGCAGCGGCGGGACCGTCGCCCCCGGCATCACGCCGCTGAGCGACACCGCCCCCGCCACCACCAGCGGCACGAGCAGCGAGCCCGCCGGGATCCGCAGCCGGGTCCCTGCCGCGACGCCGGCCGCCGCGACCGCGAGCGTGAAGGCCCAGCCGAGCGGGGTGCCGAGCACCGGCTCGGCGGTGCTCGGATCGACCGCCCCCTCGGCGGTCCCGCCGAACGCGAGGCTCACGATCACCGGCGTGAGCACCACGATCACCAGCACGCGCAGGTACTGCATGAAGGCGACCAGGCGGTCGTCGCCGCCCAGCTCGCCGGCCATCGCGACGATGCCCGAGGCCCCGCCGGCCACCATCCCCAGCGACGCCGTCGCCGGGTCGACGCCGGTCACCCGCGCGAGCACCAGTCCCGCGGCGATCGTGAGCGCGAGCGTCGCGAGGCTGACGAGGAGCACCGGCAGCCACGTGTGCTGGAGCGCGCCGAGCTGCCCGGAGTCGAGGTAGGTCCCGAGGACGACGCCCATCGCGGCCTGCGCGCACGTGAACACGCGCGGGTCGACGGCGAGCGACCCCGGGCGCGCGAGCGCCACCACGAGGCCGACCACCAGGGCGGAGAACAGGTAGCTCGACGGCACCCCCAGGCGCCCGCAGGCAGCGCCGACGAGGACGACCGCGACCGCGACGGCCGCCCAGGCGGGCGCGCGGCGGAGGATCGCCGGCCCGCCGGCCGGCGGCTCGGCCATCAGTCGCGCGTGGCGGCCGCGGGCTCCGGCGCGAAGAACGGGGTCGAGACGTAGCGCTCGCCGGAGTCGGGCAGCACGACCGCGATCCGCCGGCCGCGGGCCTCCTCGCGCTGAGCGATCTGCACCGCCGCCCACAGGGCCGCGCCGCAGGAGATGCCGACCAGGACGCCCTCGCGGCGGGCGCACGCGCGGGCGGTCTCGATCGCGTCCTCGTCGTCGACGCCGATGACCTCGTCGACCAGCGAGAGGTCGAGCACCGGCGGCACGAAGCCCGCGCCGATGCCCTGGATCTTGTGGGGTCCGGGGGGCGCGCCCGACAGCACGGCGGAGGCCGCGGGCTCGACCGCGACGACCCGGCACGACGGGTTGCGCTCCTTCAGGAAAGCGCCTGCTCCGGTGATGGTCCCGCCGGTGCCCACGCCCGCGACGAGGCAGTCGACGCGGCCGTCGAGCGCGTCCCAGATCTCCGGCCCGGTGGTGCGCCGGTGGATGTCGGGATTGGCGGGGTTCGAGAACTGGTCGGGCAACCAGTAGTCGTCGTCGCGCGCGAGCGCTCGCGCCGCCGCGACCGCCTCGTCCATCCCGCCCATCGACTCGGTGATGTGGAACTGGGCGCCGTAGAGGCGCAGCAGCCCCTCGCGCTCCCGGCTCATCCCCTGGGGGAGGGTGAGGATCAGGTCGTAGCCCTTGGCGGCGCACACGAAGGCGAGCGCGATCCCGGTGTTGCCGCTCGTCGCCTCGACGACGGTGGTGCGGCCCGGCTCGATCCGCCCCTCGGCCTCCGCCGCCTCGATCATGGACACCCCGATGCGGTCCTTGACCGAGCCGCCGGGGTTGAACATCTCGAGCTTCGCGTAGAGCTCGCCGCCGAGCCCGTCCGGCGCGAGCCGCGTCAGCCGGATCATCGGGGTCCGACCGACGTGGTCGGCAATGTTGATCGAGATAGGGCCCATTGCCGGGTCACAGGGTAGTGACCCCGCGCGCAGGCGTTAGCGTCCCGGTCATGACCTCCGCACGCCTCGTCGGGATCAATCACGTCGCGCTCGAGGTCGGCGATGTCGACGCCGCGCTCGAGTTCTACGGCCGCCTGTTCGACTTCGAGCTGCGCGGGCGGGGCCCCCGCATGGCCTTCATCGACATGGGCGACCAGTTCGTCACGATCTCGGACGGCCGCACGCAGCCGCCCGACGCGCAGCGCCACTTCGGCCTCGTCGTCGATGACAAGGCGGCGGTGCGGCGGGCGCTCAAGGAGGCCGGCGTCGAGATCCGCCCGGGCCGCGGACTCTGCTTCCACGACCCCTGGGGCAACCTCGTCCAGATCGTCGACTACCGCGAGATCCAGTTCAGCAAGGCCGAGCCGGTGCTGCGCGGCATGGGGCTCGACAGGCTGCGCAAGACCGACCGCGCGCGGCGTGAGCTTTCCCACAAGGGGCTCGCCGCCGAGTAGTCAGATCATTGACAACCCGCTTGGGCGTCTGGTAGCGATCCACCGCCTGGGGGCCCGGGGGACGCCGCGGGCGCAATGTCTCATGGCAGGGGTGAGGGTATGAAGCGGGTGCTCGCAGTCGTCGTCGCGCTGCTCTGCGCGTTCTTCTCGGTCGGTGTTGCGAGCGCGCTCGCCTGCCCGCCACCTCCGCGGATGGACGGCGCCACCGGCGCCCGGGCGCTCTTCAGCGCCCAGCCGGACATCACCGACCTGACCGGCGGCGACCCCTTCTACTACACGGCCAACCGCGATCCGCGGCCCACCACGACGCATTCGAAGATCCCCCATCTGCCCTTCTACACGGGCTTCATGCAGACCAACGACACCTACCGCTTCCTCACCGTCGCCGAGCAGGTCTTCAACCTCGTGGGCGAGGGCAAGCACGGACTCTGGCGGGTGCAGGAGAACGGGATGGTGCGCGAGTACCTGCGCAAGGGCGCGACCGGGCTGCCCGCCGGCGCCGACCTCGCCGACCCGGCGATCCTCGCCACGCTCGAGCGCGACTATGCCGCCTACCTGCCGGACGAGGGCGCGGACGGCTACAAGGACCCGTTCGAGCCGGTGAACGCGCAGGGCATGCGCAACTTCGTCGATCTGCCGATCACCCACGCCAAGTACGGCGGCCGCTACAAGGACCACGAGCCGATCGACCTGCCGCACTGGTACTGCACGATGTCGATCGAGAACTTCCCGGAGGCGGCGAAGGCGGCCGGCTTCGCCTTCGCCCAGCCCGGCGCCAACAAGGTCGGGCCGCTCGGCAGGCGCGCGGGCCTCGACATCAAGGAGAACTACACCAACGTCCTGCGCCTCGAGCCCTACCCCGACGCCCGCGCCTGGGTCAACGTCGGCGACGAGACCGACGTGCACTGGAAGGCGATCGACGTCCGCCGCACGAACGCCGAGTTCTATCTCTACGAGCGTCCGTTCTTCAACATGCCCTACCTGTTCCTCACCGCCGTCTTCGACGACCGGCACAGCGGGGACTTCCGCTACGTCCGGCCCGACGGCCCGTACTACGAGGGGCTCCGCGGACGCAGGCCGAAGACCACCGTCACCCTCATGCCGAGGTTCAGCCTCGAGCGCGGCGGCTCGAGCCAGGTGACCGGGACGCGGCTCTACGGTGTCCACCACCCCGACCGTCCCGCCGCCTACGGCGACAAGGGCGGCGGCGCGTGCCCGCAGAAGGGCGGCGACTGGGACGGCTACCCGGACACCAAGGGCGGCGCCGGCTGGCCCACCCAGTACGAGGAGGTCACGCCGCTGTGCGACGGCGTCCTCGTCGATCTCAAGTTCTTCGCCAACCTCGACGGCCGCCCCTGGAACGACGAGAAGAAGTACCTCGCCAACGCCGGGGCGGGGCGGCGCTCGGTGACCTACAACGTCCAGGAGGGCACCTACGGCCGCTTCACCGACCCGTACTTCACGGAGCGCGGCGTGGAGAACCCGCACGCGGCCCACATCGGGCCGAAGGAGACGCTGCGCTACCGCGGCGTGCAGCCGCCGGTGGGCTACGTGAAGCCGGGCGAGTAGCTCGACCGCGCCGTACAGCGGGCGCCTGATCAGCCGCGCACGACGAACGTGCGCGCGCCGACCAGGCGCCCGTAGCGGTGCGCGCGCCGCAGGCCGCGGCCCGGCCACACGTACCAGCGGTAGGTCCCGGGCGTGAGGTGCTTGCGGCCGCGGTAGCGCCACGTGCGGTGCAGGCGCAGGCGGGCGCCGGTCGGCCACGCGCTCATCACCTTGCGGCCGCCGCGGAAGAGCTGGACGTTGTAGTAGCGGGCGCGGCGCACGGTGGTCCACGTGAGGGTCGGCGGCCGCCGGACCTGCGCGCGGGCCGAGGGGCGGAGCAGGCGGATGCCGGGCGTCGCCCCGACCGTGCGCGACCCCCGGTTGCCCACCGCGTCGACGACCGTGATCCGGTAGCGGTAGCGGCGGCCGTTGCGCACGCGGCTGTCGCTGAACCCGCGGGTGGAGCGCAGGCGCATGCCGCTGCGCGCCTTGCGCCGGAGACCCGGCGACCGCACGATCGACATCCGCTTCGCGTCGGCGGGTCGCCGGAACCGCAGCCGCACGCGGCGGTCGCCGGGGATCACGCGGACGCGCCCGAGCGCCGGTGGCGACGCGTCGTAGGCGATCGGGAAGCCGCGCGCGCCGACGTTGCCCGCGCGGTCGCGACACGTGCCGACCACCTGCGCGCCGGCGCCGTCTGGCCCGCCGTAGGTGACGGGATCGCAGGTCGCGAGGCCGGACAGCGCGTCGGCGCCCTGGAAGGCGAACGCGACGGGGGCGGTGTACCAGTCGCGCTTGTCGGGGCGGCGCTCGGCCTGGCCCGCGGTCACGATGGGGGCGGTCGCGTCGTAGTTGAGCGTGAAGGCCGCGGACGGGCTCACGTTGCCGGCGTTGTCGCGGCAGATGCCGGTGACCTGCACGCCGGCGCCGTCGGGCCCGGCGTAGCTGGTGTCGCTGCAGGCGGCGATGCCGGACGTGTTGTCGCCTCCGGCGAAGCTCACGCCGATCGCCTGGCGGTACCAGCCGTCGCCGTCGGCGGGTCGGGCGGGGGTGGCGCCGGTGACGAAGGGGGCGGTCTGGTCGATGCGGACGTTGACCTGGCGGCTCACGGTCCCGTCGACGTCGCTGGCGATGCAGCCCTGTGGGCTGCCGGCCGTATCGCCGGTCAACGTCGTGTCCTCGCACCCCGTGATCGACGTCGCCGAAACGGTCCAGTCGATCGTCACCGGGCCCGTGTGCCAGCCGGCGCAGCCGCCGGGCGAGCACGTGACGCTGATCAGCGGCTCGGCGTGCGCCGCCGGCGCCGCGACGAACAGCGCGGCGGCCGCGAGCCCGGCGATCACGAGGCGGCGCACCATCAGAACGCCGTCCAGTCCCGCCGGAGGCGGGTCACCAACGTCACGAAGCCGAGGTTGGCGACCACGAGAAGCAGGAGCACGAGCGCGACGAGGCGCAGCGGCCCCTCCTCGTCCGTGGCGCTCGGCGTCGCCCGGTCGGCGGCGGTCGTCCGCAGCGGGATCACCGCGCTCGGGAAGACCGGCGGGCGCAGCTTCGGCAGGCTGACCTCGGAGCGGCGCTCGTGGGCCTCGCGGCGCGCGTGCCGACGGGTGCGCCGGGCGCGCCGGCGGGGCGGGTCTGCCGCCCGTGTCGCCGGCCGGGCGGCGGGCGCCGGAGCCGGCTCGGTTGTGCCGCCGGCGGAGCTCGGAGCAGGCGTGGTGACGGCCGCCGGCGCCTGGTGGTTCGTCGCCGTGCTCGCCGGCGCGGGAGGCGCCGGCTTGGGCGCCGCCGGCTTCGGCGCCGGCGCGGGCGCCGACCCGGCCCCCGGCGCGGGATCGGGCTGGGGCGCCGAGGCGCCCGGCTGGGCGTCCGGACTCGGCGCGGCCGGCGAGACGGCGGGCGCGACGAGCAGGAGCCACAGCGCGAAGACGGCCGCGACGAACGCCGTCCGCGCGTGGATCCGTCCCTGCCGAACTGCCGATGCTCGATCCCTCATGAGCCGTGCCCCGAAGCGCTCCTTGCTGGTCCGCGCCGACCGTAGCCGCTGGGGCTTCACCGGTCAACGGGTCCTGCGCGCGCCGGCCCCTCCGATCGGGGAGGGGCCGGCGCCGCGGGAATGCGCCTCAGTCGATCAGCGCGTCACCCCCTCTGCGTGGCGGCCTGGAACAGCCGGTTGAGGTTGAGCGCGGCGGACAGGGCGACCGACGCGTTCGTCTGCGTCAGCGAGCCCCCGCCACCCGGGCCGGCGATCGAGACGCCACCGGCGGCGTTGGTCGCCCCCGACTGGCTCGAGGTCGCCGCGGAGCCGGCGGCCTGATCGTTGAACGCGAGCTGGCCGAGCGCCTGGACGCCGGCGTAGCCGCCGTTCCCGGACAGGAGCTGGGTGGCGTCCTGATCGGTCTCGTTGGCGTTCGCGGCCAGCGACGCGGCGAGCGAGGCGTTCGTCTGCTCGACGTCGCCGCCCCCGCCGTCGCTGCCGATGCGGACCGGCGCGTTCTCGTTGGTCGGATCCTCCTGCTCGGACGTCGCCGAGGAGGTGGCGTCCTGCGCGCTGTCGGCGAGCTGGCCAACGGCCTGCACGCCACCGCCGCCCGAGTACTCCTGGGCGACGGACTGGTCCGTGAGGTTCGCGTTCAGCGCCGCGGAGAGCGCCGCCGAGGCGTTGGTCTGCGTGACGTCGCCGTCATCGCCCTCGCTGCCGATGCGAACCGGGGTGTTGCTGTTGGTCGCGCCGGTCTGGGTCGAGGTCGCGTCCGACTCGGCGGACTGGTCGTTGAACGCCAGCTGGCCGACGGCCTGGACGCCGCCGCCGCCGTTGCCGCCGCCACCGTAGTCCTGATCGACCTCCTGGCCGGTCAGGTTGAGGTTGCCGGCGAGCGAGCCCGCGAACGACTCGTTGGACTGCGAGACGTCACCGTCGTCACCCGGGCTGTCGATGCGGACCGGGATGTTGCTGTTGGTCGCGCCGTCCTGCGTGGAGGTCGCCGACGAGACGGCGTCCTGCTCGCTGGAGGCCTCCTGGCCGACGGCCTGGACGCCGCCGCCACCGTTGCCACCACCGGAGCCGTACCCCTGCTCGACCTCCTGGCCGGTCAGGTTGAGGTTGCCGGCAAGCGAGCCCGCGAAGGACTCGTTGGACTGCGACACGTCGCCGCCGTCACCGGGGCTGCCGATGCGGACCGGGATGTTGCTGTTGGTCGCGCCGTCCTGCGTGGAGGTCGCCTCGGACGCGGCGGACTGCTCGTTGTCCGCGTCCTGGCCGACGGCCTGGACGCCGCCGCCACCGTTGCCACCACCGGAGCCGTACCCCTGCTCGACCTCCTGGCCGGTCAGGTTCAGGTTGCCGGCCGCCGAGCCCGCGAAGGACTCGTTGGACTGCGAGACGTCACCGTCGTCGCCCGGGCTGTCGATCCGGACGCCGACGTTGCTGTTCGACGGGTCGGTCTGCGTCGAGCTCGCCGACGAGTCCGCCGACTGCTCGTTGTCCGCGCTCTGGTCGGCTGCCTGGACGCCGCCGCCACCGTGGCCGCCGCCGCCCTGCTCCTGGTCGGCGTCCTGCTCGGTCGCGTTGGCGTTCCCGGCCGCGGAGGCCGCGCCCGAGCTGTTGCGCTGCTCGACCGCGCCGCCGTCGCCGCCGCTGTTGATGCGCACGGAGACGTTGCTGTTGGACGGGTTGTCCTGCGTCGACGACGCCGACGAGCTCGCCGACTGCTCGTTGTCCGCGTCCTGGTCGGCGGCCTGGACGCCGCCGCCGTTGCCGCCGCCACCCTGGCTCTGGCCGGCGTTCTGCGCGGTCTCGTTGGCGTTCCCGGCCGCCGACTCGGCCTGCGAGTCGTTGGTCTGGGTCACCGGCCCGTCGCTGCCCGGGCTGTCGATCCGCACGACGGTGTTGCTGTTCGACGGGTTGTTCTGGACCGACGTCGCCGTCGAGTCCGCCGTCTGGGTGCTGCCCGCGGACTGGCTCGCGGCCTGCCCGCCGCCGCCGTTGCCGCCGCCCTGGCTCTGGGCCGCGTTCTGGACGGTCTGGTTGGCGTTCCCCGCCGCCGAGGCGGCCGAGGAGGTGTTGCTCTGGCTCACCGCGCCGTTGTCGCCCGGGCTGAAGATCCGGACGTCCACGTTGCGGTTCGTCGGGTTGGTCTGCGTCGAGGTCGCGGTGGAGCTCGCCGACTGCGTGCTGCCGGCCGATTGATCGGCCGCCTGCACCGGCGTCTGCGCCATGGCTGTCCCTGCTCCTGCTGCGAGCAGGAGCACGAGGCCCGCGACCAGCGCGATCAGATGATTTCTCATCGTCTCTCCTGGTCTGTTGGAAACGGTCCGTGCGCCGGATCCGCGCCGGCGCTCGCCTGGGTTCGCCCGCAGGCGTCAGCCGGGCCGTTCGAGGCGGGCGGCGCGTGGCCGCAGGCGCGGCAGGCCCACGCCGGCGAGCAGCGCGCCCGCCACCTGGAGACAGAGGAAGCTGAAGATCGCCGCCAGCACGGCGAGCCCCATGCCGCCACCGGCGGCACCGGCCGGGGCCGCGATCGCGGTGGCGAGCGGCGGCGCGTGGCGGCTCTCGTCGGGGGCGGCGGGCGGCCGCTCGGAGCGCGCGCGACGGGTGATATCACCGGCGGTAGCGCGCTCGCGGTGCGTGCCCACCGGCGGGGACGCCACCGCCGTCCCCCACAGCATGCCGGTGGCGACCCGGGCCGCGGGGGCGGGGCTCGTCGCGGCGGGCGCGGCGGGGTGGGCGGCGGGGACGGGCGCGCGCGCCGGCGGGGTCGCGCTCGTGAGCCGTCGCGGCGCGAGGCCGGAGACCGGCGCGGCGAGCGGAGCCGCGGCGGGCGCGGCCTCGGTCGGCCCGGACGGCACCTCGGCGAGCGCCGGCAGCGGCTCGGTCAGGAGGCCGGGAGGCAACTCGCCGAACGGCGGCCGCAGCGCGGGCGAGAGCAGCGGCAGGTGCGGAGTGGCGGGCGTGGCCGGCAGGGCCGGCAAGCTCGGGAGCGCCGGGAGGCCCGGAAGGCTCGGGAACCGCCGCGCACGTCCGGAACCGCTGGGAGGCTCGGGAACGCCGGAAGGGCCGGTACCGACGGCACCGAGGGCGCCGGCGCCGCCGGGGCGCCGCAGCTCCAGTCCCAGATCCACGTCCAGCCCGGGATGCCGAGGGCCGGCGCCGCGTTCCCGCCAGGCGCGGCCGGGGTCCCGCAGCCCGGGCCGCCCACCCAGGTCCACGTCCAGATCCAGGTCGCCGGCGGCGTGAGCCCGCCGCCGGACGGCAGCGGCGCGGCGCCGGTCGCGCCGCTCACCGGATCGCCGATGGTCTGCGTCACCGGCCCGTGGTCGCCCGGGCTGAGGATCGAGATCGAGACGTTGAGGTTGCCCGGCAGCATCAGCTGCGCCGGGGCCGGCGGGGACGGGGCCGGCACGGGCTCGGATCGTACGTCGGCCCCGCCCATGGTCGCCGGCGGCACGAGCGCCGGGCCAGGCCCCGGCGTCGTCACCGGATCGATGCCGCTCGCGCCGAGCGCCAGGCCGGGGATCCCGGCCGTGGTGACCGGTGCGCCGGCCGGCCCCGCCGCGGGCAGCGGGACCGCAGGCGTCTCGCCGGTACCGGCCGGCGACGCCTGGGTCTGGAGGTCGGGCACCGCGCTGCCCGCGGGACCGGCCGGCAGGGCGCCGGCGGGCAGCGACGGGACGTCCGGCATCGCGGCGCCGGCCGACGGGGCGCCGGACGCCCGGTCGGTCGCGTGCCCCAGGGCCGGCGCCCCGCCGCCTCCGGACCCCGCCGGCGACGCGCCGGACCCCACGTCGCCGCCGGACCGGGCCGGCGCCGACAGGGAGTCGCGCGGAGCGGCGCCTGGGCCGTCCTCCGCGCCGGCGACCGCGGGGGCGGGCCGGTCGGCCTCGCGGGACCCCTCCGCACCGGCCGCGCCGCCGGGCCCCGCGCCTCCCCCGGCCGGCCGCTGCGCGTCGTCCGAGGCGGTCCCCTCGGACCCGGCGCCGGCGCTCGCCGGCTGCGGCGGCGACGCCTCCTCCGGCGACTCCGGCGCCGTCACGGGCGGCGACGCCGGGGCCGCCGGACGGGGCGCTTCGGCGCCGCTCGCGGACGTGTCACCAGATGTGACATCCGGTTCACTGTGATACTGCTCAGGTGAACCCTGATACTGCGGGGCGGCCGCGACCGCCGGCGCGTCCTCCGGCGCCTCCGGGCGGCTCATCACGGGCGCCCGCGCGGCGCCCGCGGCTGCGGCCTGGGCGGCGGCCGCTACCGCGGTATCGGCCGCCGCAACGCCGCCCGTCGCAGAGTGATACTGCCCCGATATCGGCTCGGGGAGCGGGTTTGCGGCGACCGGCGGTGCCCCCAGGGCGACGACCAACAGCGCTCCTGCCACCGCCGCGCTTCCGCGCCGGCGGATCGGCTTCCGTGCTGTCCGGGTCGTCCGTGGCATATCCGCTGCTCCTGGCCGGGCCGCCGGTCTCGGGGCTCGGGCCGTCACATATTCACCTACCCGAGCGCGCGCAACCTGAGCCATCGGATGGTTGCGACTTTCGGTTAAATGTGACTAGGCTTCCGCCATGGCCACGACCGACGACCCGACGCTCGCCCCCCGCTCCGACGGCGCCCGGGCCGCCCGCCTGGCCTCCGACCGCCGCCGCCCGGACGCCCTGCTCGAGGCCTACCGCGAGCACGGGAGCCTCGCGGCGCGGCGGCGCGTGATCGAGGCGCACGTGCCGCTCGTCGAGGTCCTCGCCCGCCGCTTCAGGCGCCGGGGCGAGCCCATCGACGACCTCGTCCAGGTCGGCTGCATCGGGCTGATCCACGCGGTCGACCGCTTCGAGCCCGGGCGCGGCGCGGGCTTCGAGGCCTATGCCGTGCCGACCATCGTCGGGGAGATCCAGCGCCACCTCCGCGACGGCTGCTCAGCGGTCCGCGTGCCCCGCCGGCTCCAGGAGCAGCGAGCGCAGGTGCGCCACGTCGCGACCGGCTTCACCGCCCGGACCGGCCGCAGCCCGACCACCCGCGAGCTCGTCCACGCGACCGGCCTCGAGCCCGACGAGGTCGTCGGGGCCCTGGTCGCCGAAGCCGCCCGGATCCCCGCCCAGCTGGCCCCCGACGGCGACGACGAGCCCCCGCCGGTCCGTGAGGATCCGATCGGCGCGGCCGAGGATCGCGCCACGATCGCGGCCGCACTCGGGACGCTCGACGTGCGCGAGCGGCGGATCCTCGCCCTGCGCTTCTACCGCGATCTCAACCAGCGCGAGATCGCCACCGAGGTCGGGCTCTCGCAGGTCCACGTCTCCCGCCTGATGCGCAGCGCGCTCAGCAAGCTGCGCGGCGCGCTGGTCGACATCGGTCCAGGGCCAGTTGTACGGCCGGACGAGGGGGCGTAGATTCCGGGCATGGCGCGGCGCCCGGGCCAGGTGGCCGAAGAGCGGCAGGATGAGGCGACCCATAGCGGGCGGCTGCTCGTCCGCATGCCGCCGACCCTCCACGCCGACCTCGCCAGGGCCGCCGACAACGAGGGGATCAGCCTCAACTCGCTGATCGTGGGCGTCCTCGCGGGCGCCGTGGCCTGGCGCCACCCGGACGAGAAGGTCCCCAACGGCCGGGCGCCAGAACCGGCGGCGCTGCCGTCGGCCGAGACGCCGGCCGCCTCCCCGGCGCCGGGCGCGACGGAGCCCGACGCGTCGAAGCACGCCGGCACGGCGTCCGCGGCCACCGACCTCGTGCCCCGCAAGCGCTCGGGCCCGCGCTTCGCGATGCCGCCCGACCGCGGGAGCCAGCTCTCGCTCATCCTGATGGCCAACCTCGTGGTGATGGCGATCGTCGGGATCATCGCGATCGTCGTGCTCATCGCGGCCTGGCCAAGCTAGCCCGGTCCCGACCGGCGGATCCGGCGCGCTCGCGGAGAGCCGCCCGCACCGCCGGTGATATCACCGCGCTCCTGCCCGGGCGGCTAGAACGGCGGGCCGCCCGCCGGCGGCTGCTCCTCGAAGCGCGGGAGGCCGTCGTCCGGGATGTCCGCCCACGGGGCGGCATAGGCGACGAACTGATGCACGACCGGCCGGATCCCCGGGTCGTCGTCGAACGCCCCGAGACGCACCCGGGTGATCTCCCCCTCGGCCGTGCTGCCGAACAGCGCCGAGCCGCACGCACCGCAGAAGACCTTCTGCAGCCCGCCCTCGGGCACCCACGCGCGCAGCTCGTCCTCCCCGGCGGTCACCCGCACGGTGCCGGGCTCCACGCGCGCCTGCACCGACGCCTGCGCCCCGGTGCGCTGCTGGCAGCGCCGGCAGTGGCAGAACGACGCCCACAGCAGCTCGTCGGCCTCGAAGCGGACGAGGCCGCAGGCGCAGCCTCCGGTGAGCGGGACGTTCTCGGGCGTCATGCGCGGCAGCGTAGCGGCGGCGCGCTCGCGGCGGCCGCGCGCGCGCTCACGCGGTGATGAACATCACCGGCTCCTTGTCGGCGGGGACGAGGCCCCCGACCGTGAACATCCCGTCGCTGTCGCGCTCGTCGCGGGGTTCGAGGACCTGGACCTCGAAGTCGGGCTCGCACAACTGCAGCTGGGCGATCATCTGGGCGACGGTCACGGAGACTCCTCTCGGGTCGGGTCGGTCACCGGGCGGGCGAAGGCGTGCGAGGCGCGGACCAGCCGTTCGACCACCTCGAGCTCGGCCGCGTCCCGCGGTGCGTACAGCATCACCGCGGTCGGTGGGATGAGGCCTCTCAGCGCGACCGGGTGAGGCTCCGCCCAGCCCGCCTCGACGGCCTCGGCGGCGGTCTCGATCGGCAGCATCGCGTGCAGGCTGCGATCCGGATCGGGATGGAGGTGGGCGAACTCCCGATCGATCAGGAAGGCCTCCGGCGGTCCGGCCGGTTCGCCCGGGTCGAGGACGAGGGCCCGCGCGCCCGGCACCGAGATGCGGCTCGGCGCCTCGACCACGCCCGGCAGAGCGAAGACCCGGCGCGCCAGCTCCTCGATCACTTGCGGATCGGCCGGCTGCTGGTCGAGCTGCGTGTGCGGGTTGGTGGGCGTCGTCCGAGGACGAGGCCCGGCGCGCATGGGCAGGCCCCCGGTCACTCGACGATCTTCCAGAACGAGTCCTTCCGGCTGATCCTCCCGTCGGCGAACTCGAACAGGTCGCACGCGAGCACCTCGACGGGCTCGCCGGTCGGCTGCGTCCCGCGGATCGTCCACTCGGAGACGCCGCGGTCACCGCAGCGCCAGTGGCGGTCGTCGCCGTGGTGGACGTCCGGAATCCCGTCGAGCCGGGACTGGATCCCTTCCCGGACCTGCTCCCTGCCCAGCCGCCGGCCTCCCGGTCCCGGCCCGCGTGGCATGTCCATGGGCATGTTCTCCTCGTGCGTCGGCCTCAGCCGGTCTTCTTGAGCTTGCGCCATCCGCCGGCGCGGTTGTTGGCGATGATCTGCTCGAACATCGCCCGGAGCGCGCCGGCGTTGATCGTCTGGCCTTCGTAGACGGCGACCGTCCGCGCCGTCTGGTTGTCGTGGCCCCCGGTGATGATGCCTTCGGGATCGGGGACGATCGCGCCGTCGTAGAGGAACACGTTGACGTGATCCTTGGTGGCCAGCAGCGCGCAGATGTTGCCCTGCAGCACGAAGTACGGCTGCACCCTGCGCTTGATGGTCTCCTCGACCTCCGGGTCGGCGGCGTGGACGAGGTCGCGGACCTCGGCGCAGATCGCCTGCTGCCATTCGGGCAGGGCGTCGATGTACTCGTCGACGCGGGGGTCGCGGTGGTACGGCGAATCGCTCATGGCGGCAGTACAGCTTGGCGCATCGGCTCTACGCCGTGCACAGCAGCTCGTCGACGACCTCGCGGCCTCCGACGGCGACGATCGAAACCCCCCGAGTGGCGCTCGGCACGGGTTCGGCTCCACCGGGGCCTGTACGCAGCGGCTAGCCGCGTATTTGCGAAGGGCGAGCGCGGCATCCGTGATAGTCACACCGAAGACGCCAACACCGAGCCGCGAAACGCGGGTCGCGCTCTCAACCCGAAGTGACCAGCTGAGCGCGTAGACAGCGCCGCGCCCAGGTGCCTGGAGCCTGGGTCCGTTGATGTGTGTTTGTGATGCCTCTGGCGCTGAGGTCGCTACGTGCACCCTTTCTGGTCGTAGACGAAAGCGAGGACTCGTGGAGGGCAACGGTGGTGGTCGGGTACTCGTGACCGGCGGCGCCGGCTTCATCGGCTCGCACCTCGTGGACGCGCTCGCCGCGCGTGGCGACAGCGTGATCGTCCTCGATGACCTCAGTGCCGGATCGCGCGAGAACCTCATCGACGCCCTCCGGACCGGACGCGTCGAGCTCGTCGAGGCGGCGACGCAGGACGCAGAGGCCGTGGAGGACTGCATGCGCCGCGCCGACGCCTGCGTGCACCTGGCCGCCGCCCTGGGGGTGGAGAACGTCGTCGACAACCCGCTCGAGACGCTGCTCGCGAACGTGCGGGGTGCCGACGTCGTCATGGCCGCCGCCGCTCGCCACGCGCGCAAGCTCCTCTTCGCCTCGAGCTCCGAGGTCTACGGAAAGCAGAGCGGCGAGGCACTGACCGAGCTCGATGACTGCACGATCGGAGCGCCGTCGCGCTCGCGTTGGAGCTACGCCATAGCCAAGCAGTTCGGCGAGTCCCTCGCCCACGCCTACGTGCAGTGCGAGGGCGCCGACATCGCGGCCGTCCGCTTCTTCAACGTCGTCGGCCCGCGGCAGAGCACGGCCTACGGCATGGTGCTCCCGCGCTTCATGGATCAGGCGCTCGCCAACGAACCACTCACGATCTACGGCGACGGCAGCCAGACGCGCTGCTTCACGAGCGTGTACGACGCGGTGCGCGCGGTCGTGGGACTGCTCGACAGCGACAGCGCCGCCGGCGCGACCTACAACATCGGCAGCTCGACCCCCGTCCGGATCGACGATCTCGCGGCCCGCGTGATCAAGCGGTCCCGGTCACGGTCACGGACCATCTGCGTGCCGTACGCACGCGCATACGGCTCTGGGTACGAAGAGCTCGGCCGGCGAATCCCGGATACGACCGCGCTCCGCGAGTGCACCGGCTGGTCGCCTCTGTACTCGGTCGACGACATGATCGGAGAGCTGCTCGACACGCGGCGACCGGCGCAGACCGACCACCAGCCGGCCCGGAGGCGCCGGCGAGCGCCGGCGCAGGCGCTCGCAGGCAGTCGCCTGTAGGCAATGCTGTTCACGCGCGGGCACAACTCCGGACGGGACTCTGCGTCGACGCCCGCGTCCAGGCGGGCGAGGGCAAGTCGCCTGCCTGTGCTGGCAGCGCCCTACATCGGGCTCATCGGCGGGTTCGTCGTGTTCACTCGCGTCAACCAGGAGTCGCTCGCTGGACTGTGGTGGTTCCCGCCGGGTGCCGCGCTGTTGTATGTCCTCGCGCTCCTTCTGACGCTCGTGTCGATGTCGGTGCGACGGCGCCGCCGCCGGCGCCATCACCGCGAGGTGGAACACCTGGCCGAGCGCCTGCGCGCCGCCGTCGCAAAGGAGGGACCGCTTCGGCACGTCGAGATCAGATTGCTGATGCCGCGCCTGCGCGACATGCGCCGCGCGTGCGAGACGCATCTGTCCGCACTCGAGTCACACGCGGTACGGGCCGCCCTCCTCACGCTGGACGGGCATGGCGCCGTCACAGACCAGCTGCGCCGGAGCCGGCTCAAGCGGCGCCGCGCCGACGCCCTCTTCACGCTTGGCTGGCTGCGCGACGAGCGGTCGGTGCCCGTGCTGGCGGCGCACCTGCGGGGGCGCGATCCCGACCTCGCCTACGTCGCTGGTCAGGCTCTCTCGGGATACGACTCCAGACGCGCATGCGGCGCCCTCGTGACGGCGCTGCAGAGCGGGGCTCTCCCCCGCCCGCTCGTCGCCACGCTGCTCGAGACCTCGCGTTGCCGCGAGGCGCCGGAGCTCGTTGCCGCCGTGGCCGGGAGCGCCGACCCGGCCACGCGAAGCTGGGTCGCGTTCATCCTGGGGCGCTGCCATGATCCTCGAGCGCGTCTGTGGCTGGCGCCGCTCGCGAGCGCCGACTCCGCCGAGGTGCGCGCCAGCGCGGCGGAGGCCCACGGATCGTTTCCGGATCCAAAGGTCCTGGAGAGGCTGCTGCGCGACGACGACTGGCGCGTCCGCGCCAGCGCCGCCAAGGCGGTGGGCATCGCGGGTGTCAGCGAGCTCGTGCCGAACCTGACCGTGCTCATGTCCGATCCCATCTGGTGGGTTCGTCAGAGCGCAGCGCTCGCACTCAAACAGCTCGGCCACGCATCGGTTGACCACCTGTGCCGGCTGCTCCACGACGTCGATCGCTTCGTTCGCAACAAGGCGGCCGAGATTCTCATCGAGATCGGCTTCATCTCCGAGCAGATCGCGGCGCTCAACGGCACGGCTGCGGAGGCCGCCGCCGCGCGCTACGTACTGGCGGCGGTCGTGCGGGCCGAGGCCCGCGAGACCTTGGCGGGCAGCGTCGAGGGTGCCGATCCCGCGACCCGCGACCACCTGGTCACGCTGCTCGAAGAGGTGGACAGCGCCGGGTCGGAGCTTCGTTTGGCGGCATGAGCCCCACGGCCCAGATCATCTACGCCCTGCTGATGAGCTACTTCATCACGCTCAACCTGTCGACCCTGGGATTCATCGTCATCGGAATCGGCGAGAACCGGACGCGCCGCCGGCAGGCCCAGTACACCGACTTCGCCCGGCTCGAGCACTCACACGCGACGGTCGCCCTCAGCATCATCGTCCCGGCCTACAACGAGGAGGCGATCATTCGCGACACGGTGCTGTCGATCCTCGGCTCGACGCATCCGCAGTTCGAGGTGCTCGTCGTCAACGACGGCTCGACCGACGACACGCTTGACGTCTTGCGCGAGAGCTTCGACCTGGAGCTGCGCGACGTGTTCTATCCCCAGCCGATCGAGACGGAGCCCGTTCGCCAGATCTATCGCTCGCGCAGCCACCCCAACCTGTGGGTGATCGACAAGGACAACGGCGGCGAAGCCGACGCCTGCAACGCGGGGGTCAACATCGCCTACCACCCGTACGTCCTGCACACCGACGCGGACTGCATCTTCGAGCCCGACACGCTCATCAGGGTGGTCCGCGCGATCAACTTCGACCCGCGGCGGACCATCGCCATCGGCGGGCAGCTGCGCCCCGCCAACGGGTTGATCGTCAGGGACGGCCGGATCGTCGAGTCGCGGCTCCCGAACTCGCTCGTCGCGCGCTTTCAGGTCGTCGAGTACGTGAGCGCATTCTTGAGCCACAGGCTTGCGTGGAGCCGGCTGAACGCAGCGCCCGTCATCGCCGGCGGCTTCGGCGTCTGGCGCCGCGACGTCGTGGTCGACCTCGGCGGCTACGCGACGGACGTCACGCACGAGGACATCGAGCTGACGATCCACGCGCACCGGCACTTCCGCGCCAACAAGGTGCCGTACCGGATCGTCATGGTGCCGGACGCGACCGTCTGGACCCAGGGGCCCACGACGTGGCGCGACATCACCAGGCAGCGCAAGCGCTGGCAGCGGATCGTGCTGGAGACGCTGTGGAAGTACCGCACGATGCTGTTCAACCCGCGATACGGCTCGGTCGGGATGCTGACGATGCCCTACCTGCTCATCTACGAGGGGCTCGGGCCGTTCGTCGAGGTGTTCGCGTACCTCTTCGTCATCGTGCTCGCCTGCGCCGGACTCCTCGACGCCCAGTTCTGCCTGCTGTTCCTCGCGTTCTCGATCGGGCTGAGCGCTGTCATCCGGCTCGCCGGCGTGATCCTCGACGTCGCGTTCTTCGACACCTACGGTCGTCGCGACGTCGTCCGGCTCGCGCTGCTGGCGATCCTCGAGCCGGTCGTCTACCGGCCGGTGCTGCTCATTCCGCGGATGCTGGCGATGCGCGAGTTCCTCATCGGGCACAAGCGCCACGAGACGTTGACGCGCACCACGATGAGCGAGGCTACGACGTTGACTCTCCGCCGAGGTCGCTCCCAGATGTAATGCGCCGAGCCGGCTCGGCTCTACGCCGCCGTCTGCGTGGGGTCAGGGAAGCTGTGGGGGAAATCGGCTCCGCGATGGCCTCGCGCACGCTTTCGGCGAAGGCGGTGGTATCCAGGAAGTAGTTCGGGTACGCGCGCCTCAGCGAGGCGAGCGACTCGGCGGAGACGAGAACCACGTCCTTGCGAGGCTGGTCCTCCGTCGCCCGTTCCAGGGCGCTGTATGCGTCTGCGGCGACGATCGGGTCGTCGAAGCTTCGGACCTCGAGAAGGCTCTCGCTTCGGCGAACCGCAACGCGTGTCCGTAGGCGGTGAGCCTGTCGATGACGTCTAAGCTCGCGACGTGCTGTCGTAGTTCGGCGGCGAGCGTCTCGCGGTCATTCGGGGTCCCCGGGACCATGGGGGTGCCCTCCCGAAGTGCGTGCGCGGAGTCTCCGTCAGGTAATCGACGACCGGCTGCGCGGTGACCTGGGCGGCCGGCTGACCGGCACAGCGCGCGATTCACACTCCGCGCAAGCACTGATGCGGACGCGATCCGGTCGGCGGGACTCGCCGCCGGGACTCTCGCCGAGCTCCTGACGGACAACGCGGCTGCCGTGGACCTCTCCGGCGTCGCGCTCGTTGTTCGCGCACCGATGATGTCCGCCACCGCTGGACTCCGGCTCTGACAACCCGTCCCGAACAACGGGAGCGCTCCCACGCTCCCGCCGGACGCTCACCGCGGCCACCAGTTCCACGACCAATGCGAGCGCCGCGCCCGGACCTCGTCCGAAGCAGTCACCAGATGCGTCACTGGCGGCGTGATCGCTTTGCGCCGAATCCAATCGCGCGCCGGTGCTGAGAGCGATTGCCGGGCCGGCTCAGCCGGGCCGACGAGAGCTTCTGACGGCGGGAAGCGACACTCTGGGGTGATCGTCGATTTCGTCCCGATCGGGAACCGGTCGGAGGGCGTGGGGCAGCTTCGTGCCCGGGATACTTGGGGGGCGATGCAGCGCGTGCTTGTGGAGCGCGAGGACGAGCTTGAGCAGCTCGATCGGCTGCTGACTGCCGCCCTGAGCGGCAGCGGGGCGGTGGCATTCATCGTCGGCGAGGCTGGCGTGGGCAAGACCCGTCTCGTCGCAGAGGCGGCTGTGCGTGGGCGTGAACTGTCGCTGGAGGTGCTGCGCGCGCGGGGGGGCGAGTTGGAGCAGGAGCTTCCGTTTGGGATCGTTCGGCAGCTGTTCGAGCCGCCGCTTGCGAGCCAGGCATCGGCGATTCGGGAAGAGCTCCTTGACGGTGCGGCGAAGCTCGCCCGCCCGGTCTTCGATCTAGCCGGTCCGGGCGAGCCTGGCCGAGGGGAGGATCCGTCGTTCGCGGTGCTCCACGGCCTGTATTGGCTGGCCGCGAACTTGGCGGCCCGCCGACCGCTTGTGCTCCTGATCGACGACGCGCACTGGGCGGATCGCGCCTCCCGCCGCTGGCTTGACTATCTCGCCCGCCGGATCGAGGCCGTGCCGCTGCTGCTTGTGGTTGCGATGCGGCTGGGGGAGCGCGAGGCGCGGGACGCCCTCGATGACCTCATGAGCTCTGCGTCCTCAAACGTCGTCCGCCCGAGGCCGCTGACGGCCCGCGGGTGCGCGCGTGTGCTGCGTTCCCGCTGGCGGCTTGCGGATGACGCCTTTTGCGACGCGTGTCACGAGGCCAGCGGCGGCAATCCTTTCCTCCTTGGGGAGCTGGTCGCCGATCTGGCGCATCAGCGGATCGAGCCGCGCGCGGAGAACGCGGCCCGCGTGCGCGACATCGGGCCGGAATCGGTGTCCCAGGCGGTGGTCTCGCGACTGGAACGGCTGACGCCGTCCGCGGCGAGCGTCGCGAGAGCGGTGGCCGTCTTGAGCGCGGGGGCCGACCTGGCGGCCGTGGCCCGCTTGACTGATCTCCCGGAGTCCGAGGTCGAACGGGCTCGTGACGGTCTCACCCGCGCCGGCATCCTGGCCGAGCAGCGCGAACTGGATTTCGTCCATCCGATCGTGCGCCGGGCGATCTACTCGTCGATCCCGCCGAGCGACAGGGCGCTCCTGCACAGCAAGGCGGCGCGTCTGCTCGAGCACGCGGCCGGCTCGCTGGAGGAGATCGCGGCGCACCTGCTGGTCGCGGAGCCCGAGGGAGCGGCCTGGCGGGTGGCGGCTTTGCGCGGGGCGGCGGCGCGCGCCTCGGAGCGAGGAGCCCCGGATGCGGCGGTCGCCTACCTGCGGCGCGCGCTCGCCGAGCCTCCGGCCGGGCCCGAGCGCGCTGGGGTGCTGACGGATCTGGGCAACGCGGAGCTTCGGGCAGGCGCGCTCGTCGGTGGCGACGTCGGGTGGGAGGGAGAGTCGCCGGCGGTAGAGCATCTGCGTGAGGCCGTCGAGTTGATCGAGGACCCGCGCCAGCGAGCCGAGGCGGCGCTGCTGCTCGGCGACGCGCTGTGGGCGCGCGACCGCTTCCGCGAGGCCGCCGACGCCTTCGACGCCGCGGTGCAGGACGTCCGTGAGCGCGACCGGGAGCTCGAGCTGCGGCTCGAGGGTCACGTCGCCGCCGCGGCCCGGCTGACGCTGTCTGCATGGCCTCTCGCGGCGGGACGACTCGATCGATTTCTCGAGGTCGAAGGTGCGACCCCGGCGGAGCGTCTCGTCGCAGGGGTTTTGGCGGTGGACAAGGCGCTGTCAGGCGAGCGGCCGGAGGTGGCGGCTGAGCTCGCGGAGCGAGCCGTGGCGGGTGGGCGTCTGCCAAGTGACCGGGCCGGAGCCCATACGGCGGTCTTCGCGGCCAACGCGTTGCTGTGGACGGACCGGCTGGATCGGGCCGACCAGCTGCTCGAGCAGCTCGAGACCGAGGCTCGGACGCGGGGCTCTGTCCGCTCGCTCGCGATCGCCTCGTGTTGGAGGTCGTCGATCGCTTACCGACGCGGGCGGCTCGCAGATGCGGAGACCGAGGCCCGCACGTCGCTCGAGGTGGCGGCCGCCCGCGGGTGGGGCGGCATGCCCGCCACCTGGGCCTTCCTCGTCGACGCCCTGATGGGCCAGGGCGACCTGACAGCCGCGAGCGAGGCGCTCGAACGGAGCGGGCTGGGCGGCCAGATCAGCGACTACGGGTCGTGGAGCTTCTTCCTGCACAGCCGGGGCCGCCTGCGACTGGCTGCGGGGGATGTGAGGTCCGCGATCGCCGATCTGCGGGCCTGCGGGACGCGCATGGGGCAGTGGGGTGCGAACAACCCCTCCGTGATCCCGTGGCGACCCAGCCTGGCCGAGGCGCTGGACGCAGCCGGTGAGCGGGAGGAGGCGCTCCAACTCACCACCGACGAAGTGACGGCCGCGCGCCGGGTCGGACTCCGGTGCGCACTCGGGATCGCCTTGTCCGCCGAAGGGAGATTGACGCCCGGTGAGCGCGGTATCCGCCTGCTGAACGAGGCGGTCGCCGTGCTCGAGGCCACTCCGGCGCGGCTCGAGCTCGCGCGCGCGCTATGTGATCTGGGCCTGGCGCTTCAGGGCCAGGATCGGCGCGCCGCCGCGCGCGAGCCGCTCCGCCGCAGCATGGTGCTCGCGCATCGCTGCGGTGCGCGAGCGCTCGCCGAACGCGCACGGGGCGAGCTGGTCGCCGCGGGCTGGCGTCCGGACCCGCTGCGTTCGAGTCCCATCGACGCGCTCAGCGCGACCGAGCGTCGAGTGGCCGAACTCGTGTCGAAGGGGCTCTCCGACCGCGACATCGCTCAGTCACTCTTCGTCACCGAGCAGACCGTCGCCGAGCGCGTCGAGGGCGCTCTGGAAAAATTCCATGCCGGCTCGCGCGAAGAGCTGGCGGCACGCTACGCAAGCCGAACAAGAAGCGACGAGGGCGCGCCGACCGCCTACCCGGCGGGGCTGACCGCACGCGAGGTCGAGGTGCTCAGACTCGTCGCCAAGGGTTTCTCCAATCCCCAGGTCGCGGCGGAGCTGGTGCTCAGTCCCCGAACGGTGCATGCGCACCTGCGCTCGGTCTACCGCAAGCTCGACGTGCACTCGCGCGCCGCAGCCGCACGCTCTGCGGCCGAGCTCGGCCTCACTTAGGCAAGCGCGGATAGGCACGTTTGCCGATGCCCGCGCGCGGCGGCGCTGCGAGCGTCCGCGAAGGCGAGAACCGAGAGCCGAGGAGGAACCATGCAGACATTGGCTCGCAGGCAGGAACCACAGACCATCACCGTGCGGCCGATGCGGGACGCCGACCTGGCGTGGGCGGACCACATCATGCGCGTCGCGTTCGGAACCTACCTCGGCGTGCCCGACCCGGTCACCGTGTTCGGCGACGCCGACTACGTGAGACCGCGCTTCCTGGCGGCGCCCGACTGTGCCTGGACGGCCGAGATCGACGGCGAGGTGGTGGGCTCCAACCTCGCGACGCGCTGGGGGTCGTTCGCGTTCTTCGGGCCGCTTACCGTGCGCGCCGACCTCCAGGACCGCGGCATCGGAAGCCGGCTGATGGAGCCGGTGGTCGAGGCCTTCGAGAGCTGGGGTCTGCGCCAGAGCGGCCTCTTCACCTTCCCCCACAGCGCCAAGCACATCGGTCTCTACCAGAAGCACGGCTTCTGGCCGCGCTTCCTCAACCCGGTGATGTCGAAGGCGGTCGGTGACGCCTCCGCCGACTACACGACGTACTCCGAGGTACCCGACGCCCAGCGGCCCACCATCCTTCAAGCCGTCCGCGGCCTCACGGACGCCGTCTTCGCCGGCCTGGACCTCGAGCGCGAGATCCACGCGGTCGACTCCCAGGCGCTCGGCGACACGATCCTCCTTCATGACGGCGCCGAGCTGGTCGGGCTCGCCGTCTGCCACTGCGGGAGCGGCACGGAGGCCGGCAGCGGTGCCTGCTTCGTGAAATTCGGGGCCGCGCGCCCGGGCGCTGAGGCGCCGGCGCGTTTCGAGCGGCTCCTGGACGCCTGCGAGTGCCTGGCGGCCGAGGCCGGCTTGGAGCACATCGTGGCGGGCGTCAATACCGGCCGGCTGGACGCCTACCGGCGGATGCTCGCCCGCGGCTTCCGCGCCGACGTGCTGGTGGGCCTCGCCATGCGCGCCCGGCCCGACGGGCCCGACTACGACGGCCCGGACAACTACGTGATCGACGACCTGCGTTAAGGAGCAAGATGAGCATCACCGAAACCACTACGGCCCCGAGCGGCCCACCGCCCGTGGCAACCACGCATGACCACCACGGTGTGATCGTGACCAGCATCGAACGGCCGGAGGCGGAACTCGTGGCGAGCTGCCGCGCCCTCTACACCGGCCTGCTACTCGACCATCTCGGCAAGCAGGGCTGCATGGCGCCCGACATGAAGCCCGTCTGGAGCGGCGCCACCCTCTGCGGCCCGGCCGTCACCGTCCTCGGGGCCGACTGGCGCATCCGGTCGGCGGCAGCCGACCTGGCCGAGCCCGGCGATGTCATCGTCGTGGCGGCCGGAGGCGTCACGGACGTCGCCTGCTTCGGCGACATGACCGCGACCGGCTGGCAGGCCAAGGGGATCGAGGGCGTCGTAGTCGACGGCGCCGCCCGCGACGTGGCCGGGCTGCGGGCACTCGGGTTCCCGGCGTTCGCGCGGGCCATCACGCCGCGCAACCACCACTACCCGGCTGGTGTCGAGCACGGAGCGGTGAACGTGCCCGTCGTCTGCGCCGGCACACTCGTCGAGCCAGGCGACATCGTGGTCGGCGACGACGACGGCGTGGTCGTCCTGCCCAGGCGAATCGCAGCTGAGATCGTGACAGCCGCGATGGCCTTCATCGAGAACGAGAAGGGCTTCCGCGCGATGCTCGCAGAACAGTACGTCTCGTTCGGGGCGATCGAGCAGCTCAAAGAGCACGGCTACCGGCTCGTGTGAGTCGAACGAGGAGGTTGAAGAAATCGGAGTGGCGACATCCATCGACGACAGGTCCGCCTCGCCCCTGGACCGGACTAACGACCGTGAGCGACAGCGTCCCGCGCGCACGTGAGGAACACTCCCCGCAATCGGTCTTCTCGCCGCAATCGGTCCTGGCGCCCCCGCTTTCGCACCGGCGCGAAGGAGTCACGCCGGCACTGAAGGTGCAGGTGCCTCCCTTGGACGAGCAGCGGGCGTTCGCTGGTGGCCGCCCGGAGCCGGCGCGCTACCGCATCCAACGACGAAGCAGTGAAGCGCTGAGCCGTCCATGCGTCGGAAGGTCCCGCCCACGCGAGCCGCAGTGCTGCAATGCGCGAGATGCGGGGCGGGCATCTGCCGAACGGCCTGCGCACCCGAACATCGACTTGCCATGGACGACGGCGCGCCAGAGTCGGCCCGCGTTCGGATCGTCACTCGGCCGGGGATGTCCGTGACAGCCCGACGGCCGCACTCACCGCCCCGAGGAGGACGACCGCCATGCAGACGGCAAGACCCCATCGAGCCGCCACGTCGAAGCTCGCGACGGCGTCGCTCAGAAGGTCGGCACGGGCCGCGCCGTGCAGGCGGTTCGCCACGTCCGTCGCGTTCTCGATCGACTCCGTCGCCGCGGCGGGCACGCCGCTGTCTTCCCCGATCTCGGCGGCATAGACCGCGGCGAACACGCTTCCCACGATCGCCACGCCGAGCGCGCCTCCGACCTGCCTCGCGACCTGGTTCACCGCGGCCCCGTCGCCGGCCTTCTCTGTCCCCACGTCGTTCATGATCACCGCCGTCGCCGGCGGGGCCATCGCGCCGATGCCGCAACCGACGAGCGCGGTGCCGAGCAACACGAGCGCGGCCGACGCGTCGGCGGAGAGGAACAGCAGCGGCACGAAGCCGGCAGTCGAAGCAAGCAGACCCGCAAGCAGCACGCCGGCCGACCCGAACCTCGCGACGAGCCGCCCGCTCACCGACGCGAGAAGGCCGAGTCCGAGGCCGAACGGAGCGACCTCGAGACCCGAAACGAACGCCGAGCCGTCCTGGACGTACTGCACGTACTGCGGGATGACGAACAGCATGCCGAGCGTCGCGATGTACCCGGCGAGGATCGCCAGCGCACCGGCCGCGACGCGCGGACGTGCGAGCACGCGCACGTCGAACAGCGGGTGGCGACGGCGGAGCTCAGTGGCCAGGAACGCGACGCCGGCGGCTACGCCCGTGATCGCAGCGATGAGCACGGCCGGGCTCGTCCATCCGGCGTCGACGCCCTCGATGAGCGCGAACACGACGCCGCCCAGCGCCAGCGTGGAGAGGGCCGCGCCGGGGATGTCGATCGGAGGCACCCCTGGGCGGCGCGACTCCGGCAGCCAGCGCAGCCCGAATGGAACCGCGAGCAGCACGAACGGGACGTTGACGAGGAAGACCCAGCGCCAGCCCGCCACGTCGACGAGCGCACCGCCCAGGACCGGTCCGAGCGCAAGCCCGAGCCCCGCGACCGCAGACCAGACACCCGCCGCCTTTGACCGCAGCTCAGGCGGGAACAGCACGGCCAGCAGCGACAGCGCCGGAGGCATCACGCAGGCCGCGGCCACGCCCATCAGCGCCCGTGCCGCGATCAGCTCGCCCACCGTCCCGGCGATGGCCGCCAGCACGGACGTGACGGCGAAGCCCATCAGCCCGAGCAGGAACACGCGCCGGCGACCGAACCGGTCTGCGAGACCGTTGCCGACGAGCAGCAGACCGGCGAGCGAGACGAGGAACGCGTCGAGCACCCACTGCAGCTCGCCGATGCCGGCGTCCAGGTCGTTCGACATGTCCGGCAGCGCGACGTTCACGATCGTCATGTCCATCGCGCTGATGAACATCGCGACGCAGATGACCCCCAGACCCCACCAGCGCTTGTCCTCAACCCCCTCCTGCGTCGGGCGCGGCGGTGCGAAGTGGATGAAGTGAGGAGCCTCGATGGCCGCTTACCCGCCGAGCACGCGATGACGGACGCCTGTCACGGCCGCGAACTCCTCGGCCGGCCGACTCGCCGCCGGCCAGAACGCACCCCGACGTTCAGCAGCACACCAGTCCGTCCTCTCCGCGGCGGAGCTTCTCATATCCGCATGACACGGCTGACGGACCCGCAAACCGCAGACACCGCCCATCCACGTCGCTCTCGCTTCGCGCGACAAGCGGTGGCCGTGCCGCTTCCGCGGCGCAGGACCGCAACGCTGTGCTCACCAGCAGCATGGGCGCTCGGCGGTCGTGGACGGCGTCTGACTGTTGTCGCGGGACCGCTTCAACGGCGCTACCTGGCTCAGCCACGAGCAGGTCTACGGCGGCGTCGAGGACGACGAGCTGGTGGTCCCAACGCCCTGACCAGCCTCGAGGTGCGCTTCAGGCCGCTCGTTGAAAGTGCGACTGCAGTCGCTCGCCGTGCTCGGCGACTCCAGTCGGCCTCCAGCCGCCGAGCTTCTCACGGATGGAGCGCATCGTCTTCTCCGTCTCGCGCTTGCCGAGGTCGATCATCGGCGTCGGTCGCGGGCAGAGCCAAGAGCCCGCATGGGTTGACGTGCTGGCGTCGTGACGAGGAGGACGGGATGAAGTTCATCAACGGCTGGGCCACCTGCTGGAGGATGGGCCTGGCGTGGTGACCTGCACATTCGCCAGAGCGACGGGATGGTTGGCGTCTGGCATCGGACTGGCCGGGGCTACAGGCTGACCAACGTGACACCCTCAGGCGCGACGTTCCAGGTCGAGCGCGGACCAAGGAGGAGGCGCGCAAGCTCATGAACCAGGCGCGGAGAGGGAGCGCCTGAACCCTTACCCGTGACGCCGCGTACGGCCGACCGACGATGGTGGGCCCGACGCCGTCCATCCGCGGTTATGCGTCGAGCTGCCCTGCCAGCCAGCCGCTGAGCAGCGCTCCTGCGGTCGCCGCGCCGGCGGCCGCTGGAAACACGGTCGGGCGGAGGTGGTGGCGGGCGAGCAGGCTTCCGGCCGCGTCGAGACCGTCCACCACGGCCGACGCTCGCAGCCAGCCCTGCACGGGCGCGTCGCGGTCCAGGGCAACGAGCACGCCGATCCCGAGGGCGATGTCGCGGGCACCGACGACGCGGAGGAAAACGCGCGTCCCTCCCGGCCCGTCAGGGCCCATCATCGCGCGGCTTACAAGTCCCGGCGCCAGGAGCGAGACGACGCCGATGGCGATCCTTCCGCCCGCCAAGCCGACCGCCAGGACCCTGGCTTCCATCGACCGATCCTACGAGATCAGGCGCCGGCCACACGACCGGAGCGATGGTGGGGCAGCCTCCCGCTCGGCGACCGCGACCGCGAGACCCAGCAGGGCGACCGCGCTCGAGGTCCGCGCACGGACCCAGCGACTTGACCATCGCGGCGGGACCGCCATACGGTCGCGGTGCGACGTTGCCCACCACTCAACGGTTGGGCGATCCCACCCGATACCCGGCAACGCGCGCCACGAGCACACGGTGTCGCCGCGACCGCGGCTGCTCGGAGGCACCTACCGCGGCGAAGGGGAGGTTGCCCCATGTCCAGACGTCTTCGCGTCAGGATGACCCTCACCGCAGCGGTGGGAGCGGTCGTACTGGCAATCGCCGTGCCCACCAGCGCGTCGGCCGCGCCGGTCGGCGGATGCCCGGCCCCCTGGTCGGAAACCAGCGCCACGCTTAAGAATGGAAAGGTGGTCTTCGGCGGCCTATGGACCGTCAGGGACGTAGAGAGACAGATTGCGGCCCCTGGCTTCGACTTCGACCCCGAAGACAAAAATGGGGACGGCTACATCTGCATCAAGTTCGTCCAAGGCAACCCGAATTTCGACCCGGCGTTCGTGTTCCGGGACAACACGGGCCCACTAGCGGTTCGCCTGCTCCGCTGAGAGGCTCAGCTTGAAGGCGTCGCGGAGGGTGCCTGGCCGGTGCCCTCCGCGATGCCCGGCGCTCGCTGTAGCTGCAGTCTGAAGCCTTAGCCCGGGACTGCAGTCGGAGTTTCAACGAGCGGGGTACGACAGCTCGAGCCAGCGGCGGCGGTACGACGTTGCCGACCTGGCGGAACTTCTCGCTCATCGGGCCGCCGACGGACGGGAAGTCGTCCAGCCACCCGGACCCGCGAACAGGTCGAGCATCGGGCCCGCGCCCCCTACCGTGCCAGCCAGCACCCGGCGAACCTACCGCCGGGCCGGCGGATCAGCTAGGCGTAGAGGCCGTCGACGCGCGGCACCGGAGGTGGCGCTCGTAAGCCTCTGCCCCCGCGCCGGAAGCGGCCGGAGGGCTACCTTTGACGGGGCTCCGGCTGAGGCGTCTTCGTCGGGAGCTCCGGGGGGCGCAAGCCCGATCATCGGAGGTGCCATGAGCGCCGCGTCCACCCCGAGCGCCACACCCACGTCGAGCGCGGCGGGCCAGGTGATCCCGGAAACCACCACCGATGCGCCTGTCGCCGGCACAGCCCCCGAATGTGAGCGTATGGCACGTTGACTTTCCCCAACTGCGTTTCTTCTCTCGGGAGTTCACACCCCCGCCCGGATTTGTCGTGACGAGGAACAGTGCCGTGATGGCGTCGATCTCGGAAATCGGCATCATCGGTGGCCAAGTTAGGCCGCTCATGGGAGCGGCCCGCGTGGCGATCTACAACGTCGTCCCCGACGACGGGGGTCCTCGTCAAGGGCGACGTGGTTTGGGACTCGCAACTACAGGATCGTGTCCGGTTCAATCGTCGGCAACGTCTAGCGACGAGGCGGTCGATCCTCCCCGGCGGGCGCCTTTGCTTCGCGCGCCCATCGGCGTACGGCCGAAGCACCCCGGCGCCGGTCCCCTGAGAGGCGGGCTGCAGTTGGTGTTGCGACGCTGTTGGTCGATTCGCTTATCGCGCTGCCGCCTCGGTGTCGCGCGCCCGCTCCCACTCTGCGAGCGCATCGAGCACCCCTGTCAAGGCCGGTCGAAAAGTGGGCCGGTAGCGCCGGTCGAAAAGTGAGCCACCTGGCGAGGGTTCGCGGCGGGCGGCGCGGAGGCGAGCCCGTAGGGCGAGCCGGAGCGGCGCTCGCCGCGCGCGCGTCAGTCGGCGGGGGTGGCGGGTCGGGCGAGGTCGCGGTCTTTGAGGCGGTAGCTGTCGCCTTTGAGGGCGAGGATCTCGGCGTGGTGGACGAGCCGGTCGATCATCGCGGCGGCGACGACGTCGTCGCCGAAGATCTCGCCCCAGGCCGCTGAACGGCTTGTTGGAGGTGACGATCAGCGATGGCGCGTTCGTAGCGGCGGCGAGACGAGCATGAACATCAGGTTCGCGGCCTGGGGGTCGAACGGGATGTAGCCGACCTCGTCGACGATCAGCAGCGGGATGCGTTGCAGCCGGGCGAGCTCGTCGTCGAGGCGGCCTTGGCGTTGGGCGTCGGCGAGCAGCGCGACCCATTCGGTGGCGGTGCGGAACGCGACGCGGTGGCCGGCCAGGCAGGCGCGGATGCCGAGCGCGATCGCCAGGTGGGTCTTGCCGGTGCCGGGCGGGCCGAGCAGGACGACGTTCTCTGCCGGCGAGGAAGTCGAGCTGGCCGAGGTGCAGGACCGTCTCGCGCCTGAGCGAGGCCTGGAAGGCGAAGTCGAACTCCTCGAGCGTCTTGCGCGCGGGGAACCGCGCGGCCTTGATCCGGGCCTGGCCGCCGTGGCTGTCGCGGCTGTCGGTCTCGGTCTTCAGCAGCGCGGCGGCGAACTGCTCGTAGGACCACTCCTCGGCGCGGGCCCGGTCGGCGAGCTTGGGCAGCGCCCGCGCCGCCGCCGGCGCCTTGAGCTGGCGGAACAGGTGCGCGAGCTCGCTCGTGGCGCGGGTCATGCGATCAGCGCGTCGTAGCGGGCCAGCGGCCGGACCTCGACCGGCGTCTCCGCGGACGCGCCGGCGGCCGGCGCTGCAGGGCGCGGGCGTGCTCGAGCGCGGTGATCGTCCGGTGGCGCGCGAAGACGCGCGCGTGCCGGCAGGCGAGCTCGCCGGTGTCCAGCGCGACCGCCGTGACCGTGCGCTGATCGACGCAGACCTCGACGCGCCGGCCGACCAGCGCCGGATCGAGCGAGTAGTCGTTGGTGTCGAGGCGCAGGTGCGGGTCGGGCGGGACCCGCGTCACCCAGCGCCGGGCGCGTGTCGGGCATCGCGCTCGGGCAGCGGCGCCATGGCCTCGAGCTCGTCGGCGAGGCGATCGATCGGCCGCGCGCGCAGCGTCTTGTGCGTGCGCGCGTTGACCTTCGCGAACCAGGCGTCGAGCTGGTCCTGGAAGTCGAGCTCGTTGGCGAACGCGCGGCCGGGCTCGAAGTTGGTCTCCGCGTAGCCCTGCAGCCGCTCGACGCGCCCTTGGCCTGCGGATCGGCCGGCTCGCAGAACTGCCAGCCGACCTTCAGCTGGCCGCAGAACGCGGCGAACGCCTCGCGTCGGGCGCCCGCCGTGGCCGTGGATGCCGGCCTGGCGATCCCAGACCAGCGTCCGCGGCAGCGCCGCCCAGGCGCTCCAGGCAGCCGGCGATCCCGGCCAGCAGGTCCTCGGTCTGCTTGCGAGAACACCAGCACGCCGGCGCCGGCGCGCGAGTAGCCCAAGCACGCGATCACGACCCAGCCGCGGCGGGTCTGGCCGTGACCGACCGGGACCTCCGCGCGCGGCTGCCAGACATCGAACTGGCAGATCTCGCCCGGGCCGATAGACCGTCCGCTGAAACGTCCTGCGGCGGCGGCGCGAACAACGGCCGGACCTCGCGCAGGTAGTCATCGACGACCGTCTTGGACGCGCGTGCAGCCCAGCGGCTCGAGCAGCTCGCGGACCCGGACCCCGGCAGCTTCGGGTCCTCGCGCAGCAGCCGGTGGATCTCGTCCTTGAACGGCTCGAGCTTCGACCCCGCCGGCGCGCGCGCGATAGCCCGGCGGCTCGCTCGCTGTCGAGCGCCCGCCGGATCGTGTTGCGCGACAGCCCCGTCCGCCGACGGATCTCGCGCTGACGACTTGCCGCTTGACGAAGTGCAGGCGCCGCAGCTCGGCCCACTGCTCCACCCCAACCACCTCGGTCCTCCCGAGCTCGCTCTGCGCAGACGAGCCCAGGCTCCGCAGACCACCGGACGACACCCTCAAGGGGCCCAGTTTTCACCCGGCGCAGGTGGCCCAGTTTTCACCCGGCGCCGACACCGCGGCGTACCCGTCCGAGGTGAGCTCGTACATCACCCGCGGCGGCTGCTCGCGATAGGTCGCCTGGTGATCAGCCCATCCGCCTCCCTCGCCAGGCGGGTTTGCAGTTGGACGGAGCTGATCGCCGGGACCTTCTCGTCGCGCAGGCCCACGAAGCGCTGCGGACCGTCAAGCAGCGCGCGGATGATCAACAGCGTCCACTTCTCGCCGAGTATGTTCAGCGCGCGTGCCTCCGGGGAGCGTGCCGGATACAGCCAGCGCCGCCGGGTGCTCATCGGCCTGCCGGACGGTTAGGCCGTACGCAAGGTAGGCCGCGACGATCGAATCGACGTTGGGCGGCAAGAACGGCGCGGCGGCCGCCGGCTGCTCGCGGAGCCGGATCGCTCCCTCGACAGTCATACCGGTCATGGTCGTCTCCTCATCCATGCGGCGTGGCAGCGCTTGAACCTGCGTCCGTTCCCGCGGGGCCACGGGTCGTTGCGGCCTCGGCCGCCTCGATGTCAACCGATCGCCCAATCGCGCCCGATCGAACCCTAACCGTGCGGTCCTGAGCGGTCCCGGAGCGGTCTGATTCCGCTCTAGACTGCGGAATCTGGCTCTGCGAGGTCCTCGGATCTAGATGTAGTACATCGACGCGCCCGCCGCGCGGTTCTCGCGCTCGACGATGTCCGCGACGGTGGCGTTGGCGAGCACGGCGCGGGCGGCGGCCGCGGCCTCGGCGAAGATCGACTTGGCCTCGGCGCCGACCGGTCCGTCGAGGAGCTCGACGACCTCGAGGACCGTGATGTCCGCGGGCTCGCGGGCGAAGGTGTAGCCGCCCTTGACCCCGCGCTGGGACTTGAGGAGGCCCGCGCGGCGCAGGACCGCGAAGAGCTGCTCCAGGAACTGCACGGGGATGTCGCGGCGGCGGGCGAGCTCGCCGATCGGCACGGGGGTCGAGCCGCCGGAGCGCGCGAGCTCGACGAGCGCCTGCAGCGCGTAGGGCGACTTGGTGGTGATCGACAGCATGCCGCCGGTCGATCCTAGATGGTCGCCCGCCCACGTGCCGCCTGGCGCCCGCCGTGGGTGCCACCATGCCGTCGGTGCGCTCCGCCGTCTCCCGCTTCGCCCCGCCGCTCGCGCTGATGACGCTGATCTTCTTCCTGTCGGCGCAGCCGGACCTGAACTCCGGGCTCGGCACGCTCGACACGGTGCTGCGCAAGCTCGCCCACATGGCGGAGTTCGGGCTGCTGTGGTGGCTGTGGTGGCGTGCGCTGGGGTTCCGGCACGCGCCGGCGGCGGTCGCGATCACGCTCGTCTACGCCGCCTCCGACGAGCTGCACCAGCACTTCGTGGACGGTCGCCACGGGTCGGTGCTGGACTGGTGCATCGACGCGGCGGGTGTCGGGCTGGCGGGCCTCGCGGTCGTCCTCCACGCGCGCCTGCGGCGGGCACGCGCCAGGCGGGGGCGGCGCGATGACCGACCCGCGCTTCACCGTCGTCCACCTCGACGAGATCCCGCGCGGGTACGACCGCGGCCCCGAGGTCGCCGAGCTCAAGCCCGTGCGCCGGCGCCTCGGGATCTCGGCGTTCGGCGCCAACGCCCGTGTGGCCGCCGAGGCGGGCCAGGCGCTCGTCCTTCCCCACGACGAGCGCGAGGGCGGCCCGTACGAGACCGACGGCCACGAGGAGCTCTACGTGGTGCTCCGCGGGCGGGCGGTGTTCACGCTCGACGGCGAGGAGGTCGACGCCCCCGCCGGCACGCTGCTCTTCGTGCGCGACCCGGCGGTGGTGCGCAGCGCGGTCGCGGGCGAGCCCGATACGGCGATCATCGGGATCGGCGCCCCGCCGGGCCGGGCGTTCCGGCCGGCGGGGTGGGAGGCGCGGGCCGCCGACCCCGACGGCACGCCGCCGCCCGAGCGGCCCTGGATCTAGATCTCGAGGCGCTCGTCCTCGAGGTCGAGCTCGCGCTCGAGGCGGTGCATCACGTCGTTGGAGATCACGCCCCGGTTGCGCATCGCGACGACCGCCGCGCGCTGGGCGTCGAGCACCTCGCGCACCATCCGCTGGTAGGCGAAGGAGCGGTCCTCGAGCGACTCCCCGTCGCCGTCGCGGGCCGACAGCCGGCGGTCGCGGTAGCGGTACGCGCCGCGCATCCGCTCCACGGTGTCCTCGCGCGTCCACTCCTCCTCCGCGAGCTCATCGATGCGGGCGAGCGCGGCGCTGACCGCCTCGCGCCGCGCGGCGAGCTCCTCGCGCTCCTCGCTGCCGTCGTCCCGCACGCCGAGCCCCCGGATCAGCGCCGGCAGGGTGAGCCCCTGCAGCACGAGCGTGAAGAAGATCACGGCGAAGGTGATGAACAGGATGAGGTCGCGCGCGGGGAAGTCCGCGGGCAGGGCGAGGGCGGCGGCCAGCGACACCGCCCCGCGCATGCCCGACCAGCCCAGGATCACCCGCGACCGCCAGCCCACGCGCCGCCGCACCTGGCTCTCGCGCCGGTCGAGCGCCCGGATGACGTACGGCAGCACGAACACCCATGCCATCCGCGTGGCGGTGACGACGACCGCGACCAGCACGGCGGAGCCGAGCACCGTCCCCGCCGGCTCGCCGGCGAGCCCGTCGAGGATCAGCGGGAGCTGCAGCCCGATCAGCACGAACAGCAGGGCGTTGAGCAGGAAGATGAGCACCTCCCACATGGCGTAGCCCTGCAGGCGCATCCGCGCCGTGGAGATCTGCGGCGCCATCCACCCGACGTAGACGCCGACCGTGACCGCGGCGAGCACGCCCGAGCACTCGAGCCTCTCGGCCGGGATATAGGCCGCGTAGCCGCTGAGGATGGAGATGACGATCTCCACCGGCGGGTCGTCGAGCCGGCGGCGGATCTCCGCGATCAGCCAGCCGACGGCGAGGCCGATGGCGATGCCGCCCGCCGCGCCGAGGACGAAGCGCGTGGCGGCCTCCCCGGGCGAGAACGTCCCCTCCACGGCGGCCACCACCGCCACCCGGTAGAGCGACGAGGGCGGTGCCGTCGTTGATCAGGCTCTCGCCCTCGAGGATGTTGATGATCCGTCGCGGGACCGCCTGGCGGCGGGCGATGGCGGTCGCCGCGACTGGGTCGGTGGGCGCCACGATCGCGCCCAGGGCGAACGCCGCCGCCCACGAGAGGTCGTCGATCACGGCGTGCGCCACGACCGCGACGGTCACCGTCGTCCCGATCACGAGCCCGATCGCCAGCATGGAGATGCTGCGCAGGTCGGCCTTGAGGTCGCGCAGGCTGGCGAAGAACGCCGCCGAGTACAGCAGCGGCGGCAGGAAGATGACGAGCACGAGGTCCGGCTCGAGCTCGACGTCGGGCAGCCCCGGCAGGAACCCGAGCCCGAGCCCACCCACCACGAGCACGATCGGGTAGGGCACGTTGATCGCCCGCGCCGTGGCGCCGAGCACGGCCACCGCGACCAGCAGGCTCACGAGGATCAGCTCGACTTCCTGCAAGGGCGACGACGCTACACGGTCGCCGTGGCCGCGGCGAGGCGCGGCCTAGCCCGGATCCGGGCCTAGAGCCAGCCGCGCTCGGTGGCGTAGAGCACGGCCTGGGCGCGGTCGACCGCGCCGAGCTTGCCGTAGATGTTGTGCAGGTGGGTGCGGACGGTGCTGGTCGAGAGCGCCAGCTCGTGGGCGATCTGCTTGTAGACCATGCCCTGGGCGAGGCGCCTGAGGACCTCGAGCTCGCGCCCGGAGAGCGGGCAGGGCTCGACCGCGCGGGGGCGCTCGGCGCTCGGGTAGGGCAGGTCGTAGAGGACGGAGCGCAGCTCGGTGGGGCCGAACCCGACGGCGCGGGCGGCGCGCAGCAGCTCGTTGGAGGACACCGGGGAGCCCTGCGCGTAGTGCGCGAGCATGTCCGCGAGGCGGACGAAGGCGGCGTCGCCGGACGCGTCGTCGGCGTGGTGGCGCTCGATCGCCGACGCGATCGCCGACGGCATGTTCCAGCGGCGGGCGAGCACGCCGCCCACGAGCGCGTGGTCGACGCCGAGCTCGCGCCGCTCGTAGTGCAGGCGCTCCTCGGGGGTCCGCGCGGGGCCGTGAACCTGCTTCGGGTAGCCGGGGTAGGCGTGCATGAGCACGAGCTTGCCGACGTCGTGCAGCAGGGCGGTGACGAGCAGGCGGTCGCGATGCGCGTAGCCGGCCTGGGCGGCGAGCCGGTCCGCGGCGCGCTGGACGGCGACGGCGTGGAGGCGGAAGCGCTCGGGCGCCGCGTCCCAGGTCTTGCCGCGCTCGAAGAACTCGAAGGTCTCGGCGGTGGCGGCGAGGCCCTGGACGGCCTCGGGCGAGAGCACCTCGACCGCGGCGACCACGCTGTCGACCTGGCCGCGGCGCGGGCCGTCGAGCTTGTTGGCGAGGCGCAGGACGGCGATCACGAGCGCGACGTCGGACTCGATGGCGGTGACGACGTCGCCCGTCGAGGGGCGCTCCTCGGCGATCAGGTTCAGCAGCCGGTTGCGCGACTCGGCGAGCGCGGGGAACAGCTCAAGCGCGTCGAAGGCCGCCGTGAGCCGCTTGCCGTGGCCCTCGTTGTGCGAGCGCCCGACGACCGTGTGGGGCTCGGCCGCATGGGGGCGTGAGCGCGCGGGGACGGCGACGGTCGCGGGAGAGGGGCTCATGGACCTTTCATCGGACGGTGTGCGCTGATCTGGAGGACTACCGACTTCACCTTCAGTCCCTATCGGCAGATCTGGACGGACGGTTGAACCTCCTCCGCGTGCCACGGGGTCCTCCCTCACGCCCGCGCCGCGCTTTCGAGCGCGCCGTCGACCCGTGCCAGCGTCTCGTCGCGGCCGAGCAGGGCCGCGGTCTCGAAGATCCCCGGCGACACCGTCGTGCCGGTCACCGCGACGCGCAGCGGCTGGAACACCTGGCGCGGCTTGGCCTCCGCGGTCTCCACGACCTCGCGCAGCGCCGCCTCGACGCTCTCGGGCGTCCACGGCTCTGCGAGCTCGGCCAGCGCCGCGCGCGCGGCGGCGAGATGGTCGAGCGCCCCGGGCGCGCCGAGCACCTTCTCCCGCGCGGCCGGATCGTCGACCGGCCCGTCGAGGAGCGAGCTCGCGAGCGGCATGAACTCCGACAGCGTGGAGATCTTCTCCTGCGTGATGCTCGCGGCGTCGCGCAGGCCGGTGCGGCCCGTGAAGGTCTCGAGGCGCCCGGTGAGGTCGTCGAGGTCGAGCTCGCGCAGGTAGCGGCCGTTCATCCAGCGCAGCTTCTGCTCGTCGAACACCGCGGGGCTCTTGGACACGCGCTCGAGCGCGAAGCGCTGCTGGAGCTCCTCCACGGTGTGGAAGGTGGTCTCCTCGTCGTAGCCCCACCCCAGCAGCGCGAGATAGTTGACGACCGCCTCGGGGAGGTAGCCGGCGTCGCGCAGCTCCTGCACGGACGCCGCGCCGTGGCGCTTGGAGAGCTTCTTGCCGTCGGGCCCGTGCAGCAGCGGCAGGTGGGCGTAGAGCGGCGGCTCGGCGCCCAGCGCGGAGGCGATCAGCATCTGCTTGGGCGTGTTCGAGTAGTGGTCCGCACCCCGCACCACATGGGAGATACGGGCGTCGAGGTCATCCACGACCACCGCGAGGTGGTACACGGGCGTGCCGTCGGCCCGCGCGATGACCAGATCGTCGAGGAGCGCGTTCTCGAACGCGCTCTCGCCGCGGATGACGTCGCGCACGACCGTGACGCCCTCGTCGGGCACCCGCAGGCGCACCGCGCCGCTCGCCTCGTCGGTGCCGCGGAACCCCCGGTTCCCGTGCTCGGCCTTGAACGCCTTGACCTCGTCCGGGCCCGCCGTGGAGCGGTAGGCGTGGCCGCTGTCGAGCAGCTGCTGGACCGCCTCGGCGTGGCGCTCGCGGCGCTCGGACTGGAAGATCGGGCCCTCGTCCCAGTCGATCCCCAGCCACTCCAGGGCCTCGAAGATCTGGTCGACGTTCTCCGGCGTCGAGCGCTCACGGTCCGTGTCCTCGATGCGCAGGACGAGCGTCCCCTTGCCCGAGGGCTCGCCCTCCGCGCCCTGCGGGCCCCGCGCCAGAAGCCAGTTGTACAGTGCCGTGCGCGCGTTGCCGATGTGCAGCGCGCCGGTCGGAGACGGAGGAAAGCGCAGGCGCATGGCGACAGGATGGCATCCACACCCCCCGGAGCCGCGCGCGGTCGGGTGGTGGGGGACGGGTCGGCGGGACCGTATTCCGGAATTAGCGTGTTGATCGGCGCCCACGTCTCCCCCGCCGGCGGCCCGGCGAACGCGGTCGCGCGCGGGGTCGAGCGGGGCTGCCGCTCGATCCAGATCTTCAACCAGAACCCGCGGGCGTGGAAGCCCCGCGACTACACCGACGAGGAGGCCGCGGCCTTCCACGAGGCCATGGACGACTCGGACGTCGACGCGTTGCTGATCCACGCCGTCTACCTGCTCAACTGCGCCTCCGAGGACCCGGAGATCCGCGAGAAGTCGCTCGCGTCGCTGACCGCCTCGCTGCGCGCCGGGGCGGCGCTCGGCGCGCTCGCCGTCGTGCTGCACCCCGGCTCTGCGCTCAAGGACGGCGGCGCGGTGCCGCCGGCGCTCGAGCGGGCGGCGGAGGTCATCACCGAGGCGCTCGCGGACTCGGAGACCTGCCCGCTGCACCTCGAGGACACCGCCGGCGCCGGCGGCACGCTGGGGCGCTCGTTCGAGGAGCTGGCGCGGCTGCTCGAGCTCACCGGCGGCGGCGAGCGGCTCGGGGTGTGCCTGGACTCCTGTCACCTGCTGGCCTCCGGCTACGACGTCCGCACCGCGGACTCGCTCGCCGGCGTGCTCGACGAGTTCGACCAGGCGATCGGCCTCGACCGCCTCGGCTCACTGCACATCAACGACTCCGCCACGCCGCTCGGCTCGAACCGCGACCGCCACGCCAGCCTCGGCGACGGCGAGATCGGCGTCGAGGGCTGCGCCGCGTTCCTCAGCGAGCCGCGCTTCGAGGGGCTGCCGTGCGTGCTGGAGGGCCCCGGCGTCGACGGCAAGGGCGTCGTGGCGGCGGACATCCGGCTCGCCGCCGACCTGCGGGAGCAGGGGCTGGCGGCGCGGACGGGGTAGGCGCGCGACAGGGCCCGGTCAGGCCGCAGCCGGCGTCGCCGGGCGCAGCGCGGGGCCGAACACGCGGTCGAGCTCGGCCTTCAGCGCGGCGTTGCGCGCCGCCACGCGGTAGCCCTCGCCGAGCTTGAGCCGCCGGGGGCCGGTGCGGGTGTGCATCTCGAGCACGACCTCGGACTCGCCGGGGAAGTCCTCGACGATGCGCTTGAGCTCGTCGATCACGGTCGCCGGCAGGCGCCCGGCGTCGACCCGCAGCCACAGCGGCTTGGGCGCGGCGGCCTCCGCGTCGCGGGCGACCTTCACGCGCGCCTTCTCGACCTCGGCGTCGCTCGGGTCGAAGCGCTCGACGTCGGAGACCAGCACGCAGACCTTGCCGGCCTCCTTGTGGTCGACCCGGCCACGGGCGAGCACGATCTGGTCCTGCTCGAGCACGCCTTCGGCGGCGGCCAGCGCCTTCTCGAAGACCATCAGCTCGACCTGGCCGTCGAGGTCGTCGAGCGTGGCGAACATCAGCAGCGCGCCGCTGCGGGCGCGGATCTTCTTCGCCGCGGCGACCATCCCGCCGACCTTCACGAAGTCGCCGTCGCGGCGGTCCATCACCTCGTTGCAGGCGCAGTCGGCCTTCACGCGCAGCGCCTCGCGCACGCGCTTGAGCGGGTGCTCGGTGATGAACACCCCGATCGACTCCTTCTCCATCGCCAGCAGCGCGGGCCGCTCGAGCTCCTCGCCGGGGATGGGCGGGTGGCTCGGCGCCGCGAACGGCGAGGGGGCGGCGGCGCCGTCCATCCCGGCCAGGTCGAAGATCGAGCCCTGCCCGATCTGGGCGTCCTGCTGGACCTTCTGGCCGGCGCCCTGGGCCGAGTCGAGCACCGCGAGCATGCCCTTGCGCGAGGCGCCGGTGGAGCCGAAGGCCCCGCACTTGATCAGCGCCTCGATCGCGCGCTTGTTGACCGTGCGCGCGTCCACCCGGGCGCAGAAGTCCCACAGCGAGGTGAACGGGCCCCCGTCCTCGCGGGCCGCCTTCATCGCCTCGACCGCCGCGTGGCCGACGCCCTTCACCGCGTCGAGACCGAAGCGGATGTTGCCGTCGACGACGACGAACTCGTGGTCGGACTCGTTGACGTCGGGCGGCAGGATCTCGATCCCCATGCCCTCCGCCTGGTTGACGAAGAACGGGACCTTGTCCTTGGTGTCCATCACCGAGGAGATCAGCGCGGCCATGTACTCGGCGGGGTAGTTCGCCTTCAACCACGCGGTCCGGTAGGCGATCAGCGCGTAGCACGCGGCGTGGGAGCGGTTGAAGCTGTAGTCGGCGCTGCGCTCGTTGGTCTCCCACAGGCGCTCGATCACCGACTCGCTCGTGCCGGAGGACCGGCAGCCCTCGTAGAACTCGGGCTTGAGCTTGGCCATCGCCTCGCGGTTCTTCTTGCCGATCGCCTTGCGCAGGTCGTCCGCGCGCGGGCCGCTGAAGCCGGCCAGCCCCTTGGCGATCTGCATCGACTGCTCCTGGTAGAGGATGACGCCCTTGGTGGCCTCGGTGATGGGCCGCAGGCGGTCGTCGATGTAGGCGATGGTCTCCGGGTTGCGCTTGCCGCGCGCGTAGGCGGGGATCTGGTCCATCGCGCCCGGCCGGTAGAGCGCGACGAGCGCCACCAGGTCCTCGAACTCGGTCGGCTGCACGCGCCGCAGCGCCTCGCGCATGCCCTCGGACTCGAACTGGAACACGCCGATCGAGTCGCCCCGGGACATCATCTCGTAGGTCTTCTCGTCGTCGAGCGGGAGGTTGGCCATGTCCAGCCGCTCGCCGGTCGAGCGCCCGAGGATCGCGATCGTGTCCTCGATCACGTCGAGGTTGCGCAGCCCGAGGAAGTCCATCTTGAGCAGGCCGATCTCCTCGATCGGCTTCATGGAGAGCTGCGTGACCGTGCGGTAGACCTTCTTGCCGTCCTCGCCGTTGCCGGCGTCCGCGAGCTGCAGCGGCACGATGTCGGTCAGCGGCCGGTCGGAGATCACCACCGCGGCGGCATGGATCGACGCGTTGCGGACGATGCCCTCGAGCCCGCGCGCGACGTCGACGATCTGCTTGGCGGTGGGGTCGCTGCCGTAGGCGCCGGCGAGCTCGGTGCCCGGCTGCAGGCAGTCCTCGAAGCTCGGCGGCCGGCCCATGATCGGGTCGGGGATGAGCTTCGCGAGGCGGTCGCCGACGCCGTAGTCGTGGCCGAGGACGCGCGCGGCGTCGCGGGTCGCGGCGCGCGGGAACATCTTGCCGAAGGTGATGATCTGCGCGACGCGGTCCGAGCCGTACTTCTCGGTCACGTAGCGGATGACCTGCTCGCGGCCGCGCACGGAGAAGTCGATGTCGATGTCGGGCATCGACACGCGCTCGGCGTTGAGGAAGCGCTCGAAGAGCAGGTCGTAGCGGATCGGGTCGACGTCGGTGATCTGCAGGCAGTAGGCGACGATCGACCCCGCCGCCGAGCCGCGGCCCGGCCCGACCGCGATGCCGTTGCGCTTGGCGAACGACACGAAGTCCCAGACGATCAGGAAGTACGCCGAGAAGCCCATGGTGTCGATGACCTCGAGCTCCATGTCGGCGCGCTCGACGGCGGCGGCGGGCGGCGGGTCGCCGTAGCGGGTCCGCAGCCCGTCCATGACCAGCGAGCGCAGGTAGTCGCGCTCGGGCTCGCCGTCCGGGGTCTCGAACCGCGGGATGAGCTGCTTGCCGAGCTCGATCTCGGTGCTGCAGCGCTCCGCGATCTCGAGCGTGGCGGCGACGGCCTCCGGCATGTCGGAGAACGACTGCGCCATCTCCTCCGAGCTCTTGAGGTAGAACTCGTTCGCCTCGAAGGACATCTTGGGCTGCGCGAGCGTCGACTTGGTCTGCACGCACAGCAGCGCGGCGTGGTGGTGGAAGTCCTCGCGGCGGAGGTAGTGCACGTCGGCGGTCGCGACGAGCGGCCGCCCGAGCTCGCGCGCGAAGCGGGTGACGGCCTCGTTGACCTTCTCCTGCTCCTCCAGCCCGTTGCGCTGGACCTCGAAGTAGACGTCCTCGGGCCCGAAGACCTGCACCAGCTCGTCGACGTGGGCGCGCGCCTCCTGGGGCCGGCCCTCGGCGATGCGGCGGCTCGTGCGGGAGGCCAGGCAGCCGGTGAGGCAGATCACGCCGTCGCCGTGGCGCGAGAGCAGCTCGAGGTCGACCCCGGGCTTGCCGCGGTGCAGGCCCTCGAGGAAGCCCGCGCTGGAGAGCTTGACCAGGTTGCGGTAGCCCTCGTCGGTCTCGGCGAGCAGCGTGAGGTGGTTGCGCTCGACGTTCTGCTCGCGCTCGGTGCGGTCGTCGACGTAGTAGGCCTCGAGCCCCAGCAGCGGCTTGATCCCGTGCTTGCGGCAGGCCTTGAAGAGCTCGACCGAGCCGTTCATGACGCCGTGATCGGTGAGGCCGAGCGCCGGCTGGCCGAACTCCGCCGCGCGGGCGGCCAGGCCGTCGATGCTGCACGCGCCGTCGAGCAGCGAGTACTCGGAGTGGACGTGGAGGTGCGCGCAGGTCGGAGTGCTCACGGAGACCTGGAGACTAGGCGCCCGGGCGGCGGACAATCGCCCTGGGGGGCGATTGTCTTCGGAGTTTCGGCGTCAGACGCCGCGCCGGGCACCAACCCTGGTGGGCGGACAATCGCCCTGGGGGCGATTGTCTTCGGAGTTCGGCCCCCGCGCGTGGTGCAGGGCTCCAACCTTCTCTTGGGGCCGAACTCCCGGCCGTGCCGGGTCGGCACGGCCCGCCGGGCCGGCTGCGGTCCGCTAGTCGACGAAGTCCTCCGACTCGTCCTCGGCCTCGATGCCCTGCGCCTCGTCGAGCCAGCCCTTGAGCACGGCGACCGCGTGCCGGTCGCCGCGGATCACCGGCCGGTCGCGGGGCAGCGGGGTCTCGCGGCGCATCAGGCAGTTGAAGCCCTCGGGCGTCATCGTCACCGTCGCGTCGACGTCGGGCGGCTCGTTGAAGTCGACCGACACCGAGCCGTCGGCGACCTTGACGTACCAGGTCTCCGGCGGGTCGGACGTGATCTCCTGGGCGACCGTGAACACGTGGCCCTTGGTCCACGCCGGGTGGATGGCGTAGGGCAGCGCGCGGAAGATCGCCCCGGGCTCGAACTGCGCCCCGAAGTTGGCGGCGTCGACGAGGTTCGCATGGGTGTGCGGCAGGTTCTCGAGCACCTTCAGCCGCCGGCGGCGGCCGGTGACCCGCGCGGCGCCGCCGAAGCGGCTGATCTTGCGCTGCACGCCCGCGAGCAGCTCGGCGAGCGTGAGGGCGTCGGCCTGCAGGTGGAACTCCGCGTCGCTGCGGGGACGGGGCGACGCCAGCGGCGCCACGGAGGCGCGGCCGCCGCCGACGCCGATCGCGAACGTGCCGAGCCCGCGGATGGTGAGGTCGTAGTCGACGGGGCCGGGGAGCAGCGGCCCCTGGGCGGGCAGCAGCGACACCAGCAGGCGCCCGGCGGTCCGCGGATCGTCGTGGGCGAGCTTGACCAGCGCGCCGCGGAGCCAGGGGTAGTCCCGCGCCGCGTCGCCGGTGATGTGGGCGCGCGGCGGCGGCAGGCTGGGCGAGCGGATCGCCCGCGGCATCGGCTCGGGCTCCTCGGCAAGCGGCGTCTCGAGCGTCGGCTCCTCGACCGGCGGCTCCTCGAGCGGCTGCTCCTCGGCGGGAGGCGCCTCGCCCTCGTCCTCCGGCTCGTAGTCGGCGTCCTCGTCGACGACGGTGCCGCTGACGCGCTCGGGGCGCGGCCCGGCGGGCGGGGCCTCCCCATACGGCCGCGTCTCGGCCCCGGTCTCCTCGTAGGGCGGGGCCTCCTCGTACGGCGGGGCCTCCCCGGCCGGCTGCGTCTCGACCCCGGCCTCCTCGTAGGGCGGGGCCTCGGGCGACACGTCCGCGAACGGGGTCAGCTCGCGCTCGACGGTGCGCCGGAAGTCCTGCGGGGGCTGGGTCGGAGCCTCGGGCTCCGGTCGAGGTTGCGGCTCGGGCGGGGCCTCTGTCGGGAAGCGCTGGCGCAGGGCGGCCGCGGCGGCCTCGATGTCGTCGACCATCGTGCGCGCCTCGGGCTCGGACGGGCGCGGCACGGCGGCCGACGCCTCCGCGTGCTCACGGGCGGCGCGCTCGAGCGAGAGCTCGTCGGCGAGCCCGGCGGCGCGGCGGTCGAGCTCGACGATGCGCGCCTGCAGGCTTGATCCCTCGCGGGCGGTGGCGTCGCGCAGCTCGGCGAGTGACGCCTCGGCCGCGTCGCGAGCCGCGCACGCGTCGCGGTAGTCGTTCTCGAGCTCGGCGAGCGACGCCTCGGCCATGTCGCGCGCGTCGAGCACGGCGATCGCCTCGCCCTCGAGCGCCTTCAGCGACTCCTCGGCGGCGTCGCGGGCCTCGTGGGCGGCGAGCACGTCGGCCTGGAGCGAGGCCATCGACTGCTCGGCGTGGTCGCGCGCCTCGTGGGAGGCGAGCACGTCGGCCTGGAGCGCGGCGACGTTCTGCTGGGCGGCCTCGTGCGCCTGCCGGGCGGCGGTCACCTCCGCGTCGAGCGCCTCGACCGACCGCTCGGCGGCCTCGCGCGCCTCGCGGGAGGCGCGCACCTCGGCCTCGAGCGCGGCGACCGACTCCTGTGCGGCGTCGCGGGCCTCGCGGGTCGAGGCGACCTCGGCCTCGAGCGCCGTCAGCGACCGCTGGGCGCTGTCGCGCGCCTCGCGGGTCGACCCCAGCTCGGCCTCGAGCGACGCGACCGACCGCTCCGCGGCGTCGCGCGCCTCCCGCGTGGACTGCAGCTCGGCCTCGAGCGAGCCGATCGACGTCTCGGCCCCCTCGCGCCCCTCGCGGGCGGCCCGCAGGTCCGCCTCGAGCGACGCGACCTGGCGGTGGGCGGCGTCGCGCGCCTCGCGCGTCGCGTTCAGCTCGGTCTCGAGCGCCGCGACCGACCGCTCGGCGACGTCGCGCGCCTCGCGCGTGGCGCGCGCCTCGGACTGGATCGCGGTCAGCGAGGCCTGGGCGGTGTCGTGCGCATCGCGCGCGTTGGCCACGTCGGCGATCAGCGCCGCGGCCGACGCCTGCGCGGCGTCCCGTGCCTCGCGCGCGCCGGCGAGGTCGGTCTCGAGCGACGCGATCGACGCCTGCGCGCCCGCGTGCGCCTGCCGCGCGGCCGTCACGTCGGCCTCGAGCGCGGCCGCCGACGCGCGCGCGGCGTCCCGCGCGTCGCGCGCCTCCCCGAGCTCGCTCTCGAGCGCGGCGATCGACGACTGCGCGTCCGCGTTCGCGCTCCGCGCCGCCGCCACGTCGGACTCCAGCGCGGCGATCGACATCTGCGCGCCGGCGTGCGCCTCGCGCAGCCCGGCGAGATCCGCCTCCAGCGAGGCGGCCGCCGCCTGGGCGGCCTCGCGCGCCTCGCGCACCGACGCGAGCTCGCCCTCGAGCGACGCGATCGACGCCCGCGCGCCCTCGTGGGCCTCGCGCGCCGCCGCCACGTCGGACTCGAGCGAGGCGATCGAGGCGCGCGCGTCGTCCCGCGTCGTCGCCACGTCGCCCTCCAGCGAGGCCGCCGACGCACGCGCCGCGTCCCGCGCCTCGCGCACCGACGCGAGCTCGCTCTCGAGCGACGCGATCGAGGCCTGCGCGGCCACGTGCGCGTCGCGCACCGCCACCACGTCGGCCTCCAGCGCGGCGATCGACGCCTCGGCGCTGTCGCGCGCGCGCTCCAGGTCGGACTCGAGGGCGGCGGCGGCGGCCTCGGCGGAGTTCCGCTCGTCGCGCACCGTGTCGAGCTCGGTCTGGAGCGAGGTGATCGACGCCTGCGCCTCGTCGCGCGCCTCGCGGGCCTCCGCGACGTCCGCCTCCAGCGCGGCGATCGTGCCCTGCGCCCGGTCGCCCGCCTCGCGCGCCTGCGTGAGGTCCTCCTCCAGCGAGACGATCCGCGTCTGCGCGGTGTCGCGCGCGTCGCGCGTCGCCACCAGCTCGGCCTCGAGCGACGCGATCGACGCCTGCGCGGTCTCGCGCGCACCCGTCAGGTCGGTCTGCAGCGCGGCCGCCGAGACCTGGGCCGCGTCCCGCGCGTCGCGCAGCGCCCCGAGCTCCGCCTCGAGCGACGCGATCGACGCCTGCGCCTCGTCGCGCGCCTCGCGCGCCGCCGTGACGTCGCCCTCCAGCGCGACCACCGACGCCCGGGCGCTGTCGCGCGCCTCGCGCGCCGTCACGAGCTCGTTGTCGAGCGCGAAGATCGACGCCTGCGCGATGTCCCGCGCCTCGCGCGCGGCCATCACGTCGGCCTCGAGCGCGGTGAGCGTCGCCTGGTCGGCCTCGCGCGCGGCGCGCTCGGCCTCGAGCTCGGAGCGCAGCCCCTCGGCCGACTCGCGCTCCTCGGCGAGGCCCTGGCGAGCGGAGGCCAGCGCGGCGTCCACGGCCGAGCGCTCGCGGCGCTCCGCCGCGAGCTCCGCGTCCACGCCCATGCGCTCCTCGCGCAGCGCGCCGAGCGCCGCCTCCGCGTCGTCGCGGCCCTGGCGCGCCGCGCCGAGCTCGGCTTCGACGTCCGCCTGACCCTGGCGCGCCGAGCCCAGCTGGGCCTCCGCCTCGGCGCGGCTCTGGCGCGCGCTCTCGAGCTGGGCCTCGGCGTCGGCGAGCCCCTGGCGGACGGCGCCCAGCTCCGCCTCGATCTCGAGCCGGCCCTGGCGCGTGCGGTCCAGCTCGGCCTCGACGTCCGCACGGCCCTGACGCGCGGCCTCGAGCTCCGCCTCGACGCCGGCGCGGCTCTGGTGGGCGTCGCCGAGCGCCGCCTCCGCGTCCCGGCGCGCCTGGCGGGCGGCGTCCAGCTCCGCCGCGAGATCCTCACGGCCCTCCCGCGCGGCACCCAGCTCGGACTCCACGTCCAGCCGCTCCTGCCGCGCGACGCCCAGCTCCGCCTCGGCGTCCAGGCGCCCCTGGCGCGCGGCGGCGAGCTCGGCCTGGGCCTCCAGGCGGCCCTCGTGGGCGGCGGCGAGCTCCGCCTCCGCCTCGAGCCTGCCCTGGCGCGCGGCGCTCAGCTCCGCCTCGGCCTCGAGCCGGCCCTGACGGGCCGCGCGCAGCTCGGCCTCGGCGCCGAGGCGGGCCTGGCGCTCGTCGGCGAGCTCGGCCTCGGCGAGCTGCCGCGCGTCGACCGCGCTCGCAAGCTCGTCCTCCAGCTCGCTCGGAGCCGCCTGGGCGGCGGCGCGCGCGTCCTCGAGCTGGGCGGCGACGCGCAGGTTCGCGGCGCGCTCGGACTCGAGCACCACGGCGAGCGCCTCGCGGGCCTCCCGCTCGCGCTCGAGCTCGTGGTCCAGCGCCGCCCGGGCGATGGCCTCGACACGCGAGCGCGCCACCGCGGCGGAGCCGGCGGCACGCGCCGTCTCGGCCTCGGCGGCCGCGAACGCACCGGCGCGGCGCTCGGTCTCGAGCGCCGTCTCGAGCTCGGTGACGCGCCCGGCCAGCGCGGAGGTCCGCGCCTCGGCCTCCGCACGGGCCTCGGAGAGGGCGGCGGTGACGCGCTCGAGCTCGGTGCTGACGGTCGCCAGCTCGGCCTCGCGGTCGGCCAGCTGCCGACGCGTCGCCTCGTGGGCGGCGCGCTCGGCGGACAGGTCCGCGGCGGCGCGGGCGGCCTCGGCCTGAGCGGAGGCCAGCGACTCGGCCTGCTCGCGCCCCCGCTCGCGCTCGCGCTCGAGCTCGCGTGCGCCGAGGGCGACGTCGGCACGAGCGGCGCCGAGCTCGGGGCCGAGCGCGGCGCGCTCGGACTCGAGCACCGCGAGGCGCACCGCCTCGCTGGTGCGCGCGAGCTCGCTGGTGCGCAGGTGAAGGCGCCACTCGCGGGAGCGGGAGCGCAGCTCGGTCATCGAGTCCAGCGCGCTGCCGAGCGCCTCGCGATGGTGCTGCGCGCGCGTCTCGGCCCGGGCGAGGGCGGCGCCGGCCTCGGCGGCCGCGGCGGCGGGCTCGCCGCGCTCGACCTGCGCGGCCAGCGCGTCGCGCTCGGCGCTCAGCGCCTCCATGCGGCGCTCGAGCTCGGCGCCCCGCAGCTCCAGGACCTCGACGGCCTTCAGCGCCTCGGCGGCGACGCGGGCCTGGGCGCGCTCGGCGGTCTCGGCCTTGCGGGCGCGACGCTCCGCGAGCACGGCGCGGTGGATGACCTGGCCGCCCTCGTCCTCGGCGGGCGCGGCCGCCGCCGCCTCGGGCGCCGACTCCGGCGCGGGCTCGGACTCGGACTCGCTCGCGGTGGCCGCGCCCGGCGGCGCCGGGCGGGCGGGCGCGGGGAGCGGGACGCGCGAGCCGTTCTCCCACTCGAGCCACAGCTCGAGCGGTGAGGACTCGAACAGCGCGGCCGGCACGACATAGGCGCCGCGCCAGACCGTCCCGGGGCGGGTCACGCCGGCGCGGGCGTCCGGCAGCGACTCGAAGCGCTCCACGGACTCCGGCCGCCCGCCGCGCACGCCCAGCCGCGGGAGCGCGCCGGCCCCCGCATCGTCGGACGTCCAGCGGGCCCGGACCCGCACGAGGCCCGAACCACCCCCTGAAGGCAGCCATTCCACGGCCTCAAGATCCATATCCTCACCCCCTCGGGGCGTGGATGACGGCGACTCGTTCACCGCGCAAGATCGTTCCATACGGCGCGGCGGCCGAGGAGGAAATTCGTGCAATGGCGGCGATCCTGCAGCCGCCGGCCCTCGCTAGTCGTCTGAGTCGTGGCGGCGGAACAGCAGCAGGCCGACGCCGCCGAGCACCGCGACCAGACCACTGCCGAGCAGCACCTTCCGCGCGTAGAGCGAGCCGTAGCGGCGGACGAGCAGCTTCCCGCCCTTCCACACGGCCAAGCCGAGCAGTCGATAGAACATGGCCCGAGCGTACCGCACGTGCTCCCCGCAAGCCCGTGCGGGTGCTCACGTGAGCGCCTCCGCGCCTACTCGCTCTCGCGCAGGCGGTGGGCCATGCGCGACTGCAGGGACCACAGCTCGATGAACCCCGGCGAGGCCGACTGGGAGAAGAGGCCGCCGGAGTCGGCGAAGGTGGCGAGCTGGGCGTCGTAGACGGCGTGCGGGCTCTCCCTCGTCACAACCCTGACGCTGCCCTTGAACAGCTTGAGCCCGATGGTCCCCGTCACGCGCTCGTTGACCCGGTCGGCGTAGGCCTCGATGTCGCCGCGCAGCGGCTCCCACCACAGCCCGGCGTAGACGAGATAGGCCCACTTGCGGTCGAGCTCGGGCTTGAACTGGTTCTGGTGGATCGTGCCCGTCAGGCGCTCGAGCTCGCGGTGCGCGGTCAGCAGGATCGCGGCGGCCGGCACCTCGTAGATGTCGCGCACCTTGAGGCCCACGATGCGGTCCTCGATGTGGTCGACGATCCCCACCCCGTGCTCCATGCCGAGCTGCGCGGCGCGCTCGAGCAGGTCGACGAGCTCCATGCGCTCGCCGTCGATCGCCACCGGCACGCCGCGCTCGAAGCTGACCTCGACGATCCGCGGCTCGTCGGGCGCGAGCTCGGGCCGGGTGACGAGCTGGAAGACGTCGTCGTCGGGCGCGTGCGAGAGGTCCTCGATCCAGCGCCCCTCCGAGGAGCGGCCCCACAGGTTGTCGTCGATCGAGTAGGGCGCGCTCTCGGTCCCGCCCTTGACCGGGATCCCGTGCTTGCGCGCGTAGGCGATCTCCTCGTCGCGCCCCATCGCCCACGAGCGCACCGGGGCGATGACCTTGAGCTCGGGCGCGAGCGTCGCGATCGTCGACTCGATGCGCACCTGGTCGTTGCCCTTGCCGGTGCAGCCGTGGGCGATCGTGTCGCAGCCCGTGCGGCGCGCGTACTCGACGGCGAGCTTGGCGATCAGCGGGCGGCCGAGCGCGGTGAACAGCGGATAGCCGTCGCCGTAGTTGGCGTTGGCCTTGATCGCGCGCGCCACGTACTCGGTGGCGAACTCCTCGCGGGCGTCGACCACGTGGCAGTCGAGCGCGCCCAGCCGCATCGCCTTGCCGCGTACGACCTCGTAGTCCTCGCCGGGCTGGCCGAGGTTGACGGTCAGCGCCACGACCTCGGCCTCGTACTCGTCCTGGATCCACTTGAGCATCACGCTCGTGTCCAGGCCGCCGGAGTACAGCAGCAGCACGCGGCCGACCTCGTCGGGCTGGGCGAGGTAGCCGGCCACGCGCGTCGTCGCGGGGTCGGCGACGCGGTGGACCTCGGTGCGGGTCGAAGGCTCGCGCGGCTCGGTCACGGGCGCGGAACCCTACGTCAGACGGCGGCCGGAGCGCGTCTGGCCACCTCGTCGCGCAGGCGCCGGATGTGCTCCGGGCCGGTGCCGCAGCACCCGCCGACCGCCCCGACCCCGGCGGCGATCCAGCGGCGGCCGGCGTCCGCGAGCTCGTCGGGCGAGAGGTGGCCGAACTCCCACACGGGCGGGTGGAAGACGCCCGAGTGCGGATACGTCGCGACCGGGCCCGTCCAGTGCGCGCGCACGACCTCGAGCGCGGCGTCGACGTCCTCCACGTTGGTGTGCATCACCGCCACGAGATCGACGGGCAGCTCGAGCAGGGCGACGAGGCCGTCCTCGAAGTCGCCGTCGCCGCTCCAGTTCGGCATGCGGCCGCCCGCGGCGTGCCCGGCGCTCACCCCGAGCCACACCGGCAGCCCGGTCTCGCCCGCGGCCTGCACCGCGGGGCGGTGGCGGGGTGACTGCAGCATCTCGAGCGCGATCAGGTCGACGCCCGCCGCGGCGAGCGCGGTCGCCTGCTCGCGGTAGGCGTCGAGCAGGACCGCGGGGTCCTCGTCGCTCGCGGCCGTCGAGCCGCCCGCCACCAGCGAGGACATCGAGCCCGCGACCGCCACCGGCCGCGTCGCGACGCGGTCGATCGCCCGCCGGGCGGCCTCGACCGCCCGCCGGTTCGCCTCCTCGATGCGATCCCCCAGCCCGGCCGGGCCGAGCGCGAGCCGGCCGGCGGCGAAGGTGTTGGCGATGACGACCTCGGCCCCGGCCCGGATGAAGGCCTCGTGGGCGGCCTGGACCGCGTCGGCGTGCTCGAGGTTGGCGACCCCGCACCACGCGTCGTCGTCCATCGGCACGCCGTGGGCCTGCAGCTCGGTGCCCATGCCGCCGTCGAGCACGAGCACCTCGCCGCGGGCGAGGCGCCCCGCGAGGTCCGCCGCGGCGGCCACCTACACGAAGCGGTCGCGCGCGCCCAGCGCGTGGGCGCGCTGGTAGCGGAAGCCGTCGGCGTCGGCGTCCTCGACGTAGCCCGCGTCCTCCGGCTGCTCGCCCGAGTCGCGCATCTCCTCGAGCCACGCCGCGCCGTCCGGGTCGGTGGACGCCGCGGCGTCGTCGAACACCCCGGAGGCGTCGACCCCCAGCTTCTCCGCGCTGCGCCGGTGCAGGGGAGCGACGAGCGCCGCCTCGTGGGCGTCCTCGCCGGCCGCCAGGCTCAGGCCCACGAGCCCGAGCACCAGCGGCTGCTGGCTGTCCAGGCGCACGGCAAGCGCCGCGATGCGCTCGCTCCACACCTGCAGGAGCCCGGCGCGGTCGGCGTCGAGCGACGCCCGGAGCTGGGCCTGGTCGTGGGGGCCGGACTCCGTGAACGCGCGGACCACGCGCCCGATCTCGGAGTCGGCCGGGCTCGGAATGCGGCTCTCGTAGTAGCCCTTGGCGGGCCTGACTTCGAGACGCGCGAGCTGCTGGGCGAGGTCCATGACGACATCAGTCAACCACGCCGGGCCGCTGTCGTGGCGCCCGCCTCCCTGCTGATTGCGATCATTCAGGCCCGGATGCGGGTCACCCTGTGCGACGTCGGGCCGCGCGACGGCCTCCAGAACGACCGCGAGACGCTCGCCCCCGCGGTGCGGGCGGACCTGTGCGACCGCCTGGCCGCGACGGGCCTCCCGCGGGTCGAGGCCGCGAGCTTCGTCAACCCGCAGCGCGTGCCGCAGATGGCCGGCGCGGAGGAGGTCTTCGCCGCGCTCTCCCGCCGCGACGGGACGGTGCAGGCGGCGCTCGTGCTCAACCGCCGCGGGCTCGACCGCGCCACCGCCGCGGGCGCCGACGAGATCCACCTCGCCTACCCGGTCACCGACACCTTCGCGCAGCGCAACCAGAACACCACCGTCGAGGAGGCCGCCGCCGGCGCCGCGGCCATGATCGCCGCCGCCCACGACGCGGGCCTGCGCGCCACCGCGACGCTCGGCGCCGCGTTCGGCTGCCCGTTCGAGGGCCGCGTCGATCCCGGCGTGGTGGTCGACCACGTCGGGCGGATGGCCGCCGCCGGCGCCGACGAGATCATGCTGGCGGACACGATCGGCGTCGGCGTGCCGAGCCAGGTCCGCCGGCTGCTCCCCGCCGCGATCGCCGCCGCCGGGGACCGGCCCGTCGGGCTGCACCTCCACAACACCCGCAACACCGGCTACGCCAACGCCGAGGCCGGGCTCGCGCACGGCGCGACGGTGTTCGACGCGTCCGTCGGCGGCCTCGGCGGCTGCCCGTTCGCGCCGCGCGCCACCGGCAACATCGCCACCGAGGACCTCGTCTACCTGCTCGACGAGGAAGGCGTGGAGACCGGCGTCGACCTCGAGGCGCTCATCGGCGTCGCGGAGTGGCTGTCGGGCGTGCTCGGCCGGGAGCTGCCCGGCCTCGTGCACCGCGCCGGGCCGTTCCCCGCCGGGGGCTAGGCCGCGGAGCGCAGCGCCCGCAGGGCGCCGACCACCTCCTCGACGCCGAGCACGTCGCCGTACTTCTGCTCGACGTCGAACAGCGACGCGTCGTGGGCCGCCTGCGAGCGGTCGCCGACCGCCTCGCGGGCGACGATCGGGGCGTAGCCGTGCTGGAGCGCGTCGACCACCGTGGCGCGGACGCAGCCCGAGGTGGTCGCCCCGCACACGATCGCGCCGTCGCAGCCGGCCGCGGCCAGCAGCGCGCTCAGCGGCGTGCCGAAGAACGCCGACGCGAACGCCTTGACGAGCAGCGGGTCGCCCTCCTCGCGGCCGAGCCGCGGGTCGACCTCGACGTCGCGCGTGCCCGGCCGCAGCGCCGCGAGCGCCGGGACCTTGCGCAGGAAGACCGCCGCCGCCCGCTCGGCGGCGGCGTCGTAGCAGACGGTGGTGAACACCACCGGCGCGCCCGCCTCGCGCGCGGCGTCGATCACCCGGCGCGTGGCGGCGACCACGTCGTCGAGGTCCGCGCCGAGCGGCGAGGCCGGGTCGGTGAAGCCGTGGACGAGGTCGACCACCAGCACGGCGGGGCGCCGCGGGAAGCCCGCGGCGCCGCCGAACCCGGGCCAGGCCGGACCGCTCACGCCGGACCTGCGCCGTCGGTGGGCGCCGACGCCGCGCGGACGCGCGCGAGCGCCTCCTCGCGCGACTCGACCGGCGACCACCGCAGCGGCCGTGCGGGCTGCGGCGCCGGCAGGCCGGTCTCCTCCTCGCAGCGCGCGAGCGTGTCCGCGAGCGACGGCCCGAAGTCGAACGGCTCGGGCTCGCCGCGGGCCTCGCGCTGCCGCGCGCGCTCGGCCTCGGTGGCCGCCGCGTCGACGGCGCCCGCGTCGTCGAGCACGACCCCGTACCCGCTCTGCGCGCGCTCCCTCGACACCAGCCCGAAGGCCACGTCGCGCGCCACCGCCTCGGGCGGCCGGTCGAGCCGGTCCTTCCACCCGCCGCCCCCGGCCGTGCGGTAGATCAGCATGTCGCCGGGCTGCACGGCGATCTCGTCGCACTTGGCGGGCAGCACCTGCTCGGTGCCGTCGGCGCGGCGCAGGAGCTTGGTCGAGCGCTCGCCCGGCTCGCCGCCCAGCACGCCCCACGGGCGGGTGAGCCAGCGGTCGTCGTGGATCGAGATCTCGCCGGGCTCGAGGTACACGTAGCGCTTCTCGACCCCGTTGCCGCCGCGGTGCAGCCCCGGGCCGCCGGAGTCGGCGACGGTCGTGTAGCCGTCGATCCGCAGGGGGTAGTAGGCCTCGAGGTACTCGGTGGGGATGTTCTCGAACAGCGGCCACCACGAGTGGCCGTCCATCCCGTCGCCGATCGGGCGCCCCGGGATCCCGCCGTAGAGGATCTCCATCGCGTAGAAGAAGTCCCCGCCCGAGTCCCAGCCGCTGTAGAGCATGTACGGCGAGGTGCCGTAGCCGGCCGCCGTGTTGAGCTCCGGCGCCTGCTTGCACAGCGCGCCGCCGAGGACGTCGAACAGCCGCGTCAGCCCGTGCGTGCGGCACCCGAGCGCGGCCGGGTAGCGCGGGCTGAGCAGGCACCCCTCCGGCATCACGACGTGCAGCAGCGGATAGAAGCCGTCGTTGAAGAGGATCTGGGGGTCGTTGACCATGATCAGGTAGACCCCGATGAACATCTTGAACATCCCCTCGGAGAGGTAGAAGTTCACGGGGCCGATGGCCTGCGGGTCGGTGCCCGACCAGTCGAACCAGGCGTGGTCGCCCTCCCGCCAGATGGTCAGCCGCATCCGGTAGGGGCCGTTGCCGAGCCCGTCGTCGTCGATGTAGTCCTCGAAGGTCTGCGGCTCCTCCGGGATCGCGGCGACGATCAGCTTGCGCATCGCCTCGTGGGTGCGGTCGAGCAGCGCCTGCAGGGTCGCGAGGTAGACGTCCTTGCCGAAGCGCTCGCACAGCCCGATCACGCGGCGCTCGCCGGCGTGGCAGGCGGCGATGATCGCGAACAGGTCGGCGCGGTTCATGTCCGGCAGGCGGACGTTGTTGAGGATCAGCCGCAGGATCTCCTCCTGCACCACGCCGCGCTCGACGACCTTCAGCGGCGGGATGATCAGCCCCTCCTCGAAGATCGTCTTCGCGCCCGTCGGCAGCGAGCCGGGCAGGCGGCCGCCGGCGTCCATCTGGTGGCCGAACTGGCTCGACCAGCCCACGAGCTCGTCCTCGAAGAAGATCGGCACGAGCACGAGCCAGTCGTTCGTATGGGAGATCGACGCCGAGCACTTGTAGGGGTCGCTCGTGAGGATCACGTCGCCCGGGTACACGCCCCGGTCCCACTCGGCCATCATCTCCGAGATGTAGGCGCCGAACTGGCCGACGACCATGCGCCCCTTGGGGTCGGTGAGCATCGGGAACTCGTCGTGCTGCTCGCGGATCACCGGGCTCATGGCGCTGCGGAACAGCACCGCGTCCATCTCGAAGCGCGCGTGGCGCAGCGCGTTCTCGATGATGTCGACGGTGATGGGGTCGATCTCCAGCTCGGGGATCTCGGCGATCCGGAGCTCACCTGCGGTGGCGCTCATCGACCCTCCTCCGGGGTGATCAGGATGCAGAACGTGCGGTCGACCTCGGCCTCGTAGCCGGGCAGGACGACGGTGGTGGAGTCGAACTCGGTGATGACCGCGGGGCCGCTGAGGCGGTGGCCCGGGCGCAGGGCGCCGCGGTCGTAGATCCGCGTCCGGAGGCGCTCGCCCTCGAAGAGGATCTCGCCGGTGTCGGCGACCGCGGCGCTCGCGTCGGCGTCGCCCGGCTCGGCCTGCGGCAGCTCGGGGTTCGGGCGCTCGCCGGAGCCGACCGCGCGCAGGTTGACGATCTCCGAGGCGGTGTTGGGCATGCGGAAGCCGTAGAGCTGGTCGTGCAGGCCGTTGAAGCGCTCCTCGAGGGCGCTGAGGTCGCCGTCGCCGATCTCGCCGTGGTCGAGCGGGACGGGGATCTCGTAGCCCTGGCCGTGGTAGCGCATGTCGGCCACGAAGTCGACGCGCTGCCGCCCCTCGGCGATGCTCTGCGCGGCCATCCACTCGCGCGCGCGGCCGGCCAGCTCGTCGAGGATCTCCCCCACCTCGGCCGGGGTCGCGTCGGCGGTGAGGCGGATGAGCGTGCGCGCGAACTCGTTGCGGAAGTCGGCCACGAGGTCGCCGAGCGCGCACAGCAGCCCCGGCGACGGGGGCACGATCACCGGGAAGGAGCCCATCAGCTCGGCCACGGCGTTGGCGTGCAGCGGGCCGGCCCCGCCGAAGGCCACGAGCGCGAACTCGCGCGGGTCGTGGCCACGCTGGACGGAGATCACGCGCAGCGCGCCCGCCATGTTCTCGTTGACGATCTTGAGGATGCCCTCCGCGGCCTGGTCGACGCTCAGGCCCATGGCCTCGGCGATGCGGCCGACCGCCGCGCGCGCCGCCTCGGCGTCGAGCGCCATCTCGCCCCCGATCAGCCGCGGCGGCAGGTGGCCGACGACGACGTTGGCGTCGGTGACGGTGGGCGCGTCGCCGCCGCGTCCGTAGGCGGCGGGGCCGGGCTCGGCGCCCGCCGACTCCGGCCCGACGCGCAGCGCGCCGGTGAGCTCGGGCACGTGGGCGATCGAGCCGCCGCCCGCGCCCACCGTGTGCACGTCGACGCTCGGGACCTTGATGTTGAACTGGCCGATGCTCGTCTCGCGGCCGATGGTCGGCGCACCCTCCTGGCCCAGCGAGACGTCGGTCGAGGTCCCGCCCATGTCGAAGGTCAGCATGTTCGGGTAGCCCGCGCGGGTGGCGACCCACAGCGCGCCCGCGACGCCGCCGGACGGCCCGGAGAGCACGCCGTAGACCGGGTTGCGGGCGGCCTCGGCGGGCGTCATGACGCCGGCGTCGGAGCGCAGGATGTCGACGTCCGAGCGCAGGCCCGCGCTGCGCAGCGAGCCCTGCAGGCGGTCGACGTAGGCGGACACCGTGGGGCGCACGTAGGAGTTCATGCACGCGGTGAGCGTGCGCTCGTACTCGCGGAACTCGGGCAGCACGTCGGAGGACAGCGTCACCGGGAAGCCGGGATGGAGCCCCTCGACGATCTCGCCGATCTCGCGCTCGTGGCGGCCGTCGACGTAGGCGTTGATGAGGCTCACCGTGAGCGACTCGACGCCGGACTCGACGAGGTCGCGCACGATCGCCTCGACCTGCGCGCGGTCGACGGGGACAAGCGTCCCGCCGCGGGCGTCCATGCGCTCGACCGCCTCGCGGGTGTCGGCCAGCGAGGCCGGCGGGTCGGGCTTGATCATGATGATCCAGCCGGCCAGCGGGCCCGGCGTCTGGGAGCGCGCGAGGTGCAGGATCTGGCCGAAGCCCTTCGTGGTGATGAGCCCCACGCGGGCGCCCTTGGCCTCGAGCACCGCGTTGGTGGCGACGGTGGTGCCGTGCACGACGTTGCGCAGGTCGCCCGCGCCGATGCCGGCCTCGGCGCAGATGCGCCGCACGCCCGCCAGCACGCCCTCCGAGGGGTCCGCCGGCGTCGACGGCGTCTTGACGCGCCACTGCCGGTGGTCCTCGTCGTCGACGAGGAACAGGTCGGTGAACGTCCCACCCACGTCGACGCCGAGCCGATACGCCATGTCCTCTCCTCTCCCGGGCTCGCGCCCGTGGTCAGTGCTCCCGGTCGCGCCGCCCGCCGATCACGCCGTCGGCCGCGAGCGCGCTGCGCTCGCCGCCGTCGACCCCCAGCTCCTCCAGCACCGCCTCGGTGTCGGCGCCGACCGTCCAGCGCGCCGGCTGCCGGACGCGTCCCGGCGTCCCGCCGAGCTTCGGCACCACCCCCGGCGCGCGCACGCGGCCGTGGACCTCGTCCTCGTAGGAGACGAGCAGCCCGCGCTCGTCGAAGTAGCCGTCCGCCGCGATGTCGGCCGCCGTGTACACCGGCGCGCACACCACGCCCGCCTCGTTGACGATCTCGTCGAGCTCGGCCGCCGTGTGCTGGGCCGCGAAGTCGCCGATGATCTCGTCGAGCAGGTCCTCGTGCTCGCCGCGCGCGCGGTGGGTCGCGAAGCGCTCGTCCTCCCCCAGCTCCGGCCGGCCCATGAGCGCCGCCAGGCGCCGCCACAGCGTGTCGTGGTTCGCCGCGATCACGACCCACTTGCCGTCCTTCGACTCGTAGACGTTGGACGGCGCGATCCGCGGGAGCCGCGGGCCGCTCGGCTCGCGCACGAAGCCGACCTTCTCGTACTCGAGGACGGTCGACTCGAGCATCGCGAAGCACGCGTCGGTGATCGCGGCGTCGACCACCTGGCCGGAGGCGCCGCGGGCGTCACGGGCGTAGAGCGCCAGCAGGATGCCCTGGAAGGCGGACTGGGCGGCCAGCGTGTCGCCCAGCGAGATGCCGCTGCGGGGCGGCGGCTGGCCGGGGTAGCCGTTGATGTAGCGCAGGCCCGCGAGCGCCTCGCCGGCCGAGGCGAAGCCGGGCCGGTCGCGGTAGCGCCCGGTCTGCCCGTAGCCCGAGACGCGCGCGTAGACGCAGCCGGGGTTGCGGGCGTGCACCGCCTCGGGGCCGAGCCCCCACTTCTCCATGGTCCCGGGGCGGAAGTTCTCGAGCACGACGTCGGCGCGCGCGCACAGCTCCGCGGCGATGCGCTGGCCGCGCTCGTCGCGCAGGTTGAGCGTGACCGAGCGCTTGTTGCGGGCGAGGATCGACCACCACATCGAGTGGTCGTTGTGGCGCAGGCGCCCCCACTCGCGCATCGGGTCGCCGTCCGGCGGCGCCTCGACCTTGATCACGTCGGCGCCGAAGTCCCCCAGCAGCGTGCCGACGTAGGGCCCGGCGAGCAGCTGGCCGAACTCGACCACCCGGACGCCCTGCAGGGGGCCGTCGGCGAGCGGCTCAGGCCCCGGGCTGCTCACGGCCGGTCATCTCCACGAGGAACTCGCGCGCGCCGAGGATGTGCATCCGCATGACGGCCTCCGCGAGCGCCGGCCGCCCGGCCGACAGCGCCGCCACCAGCTCGCGGTGGCAGAACAGCGACTGCGCGCGCTGCTCGTCGCTGGCCCAGAAGGTGGCGCGGAACGCGCGCGGGATCCCGGCCACCGCGCGCATCGCGGCGAGCAGGCGCGGGCTGGCGGCGGCCTCGACGATCAGGCGGTGGAACTCCTCGTTGAACGCGATCTGGTCGGCGACCGCGGCGGTCGTCGCGCCGCCGCGCTCCTCCGCGCGGGCGCACAGCTCGTCGAGGCGCTCGAGCGCGGGGCGCTCGATGCGGGTGGCCGCGCGCGCCGCCGCGTGGGGCTCGATCAGCGCGCGGACCTCGTAGAGGTCGAGCGCGTCGGCGGCGTCGAACGCGCGCACGAGCGCGCCGCGGTGGGGCTCCATCTCGACCAGGCCCTCGCGCTCGAGCACGAGCAGGGCCTCGCGGATCGGCGTGCGCGAGGTGCCGAAGCGCGCCGCCAGCGCCCCGGCCCGCAGGCGCTCGCCGGGCGCGAGCACGCCCTCGAGGATCGCGTGGCGCAGCTCGTCTCCGACGCGGCTGGTGCTGGTGCGCAGGCCGGGCGGGTCCGCCATGGCTGCATACAATTCCAGGGCCCGGAGGCGATCTCAACCCGGACTCGGCATCGTTTGCATGCAATCCTCGCGAGCGGCGCCGTGTTTACGGGACCAGCGCGAGGAAGAGGAAGGTCGCGAACAGCACGAGGTGCACACCGCCCTCCTGCAGCGTCGCGCGGCCGGGGAGCACGGTGAGCGCGCCGACGACGATGGTGATCGCCAGCAGCACCGTCTGGGTGGAGTCGAGACCGAGCACGAGCGGGCCGTCGAGCCAGATCGTGGCGAGGGCGATGGCCGGGATCGTCAGCCCGATGCTCGCCATGGCGGAGCCGAGCGCGAGGTTGAAGCTCGTCTGCACGCGGTCGCGCCGGGCGTTTCGCACCGCCGCGAGCGTCTCGGGCAGCAGCACGAGCAGCGCGATCACGACGCCGACCGCGGACGCTGGCGCGCCGACGGCGGCGACGGCGTCCTCGATGGCCGGCGTCTCGATCTTGGCCAGCCCGACGACGCTGACGAGCGCGACGACCAGGAGCCCGAGGCTTGCGAGGGTCTGCCGGTCGGTGGGCGGCGCGGCGTGCTCGTCCGGATCGGCGCCCACGTCCACCGGCAGGAAGTAGTCGCGATGGCGCACCGTCTGGACGAAGACGAACAACCCGTAGAGCGCAAGCGAGGCGACGCCCGCGAACGCCAGTTGCGCCGGAGAGAACTCGGGCCCCGCCCGGGTGGTGGTGAACGCCGGCAGCGCGAGGCTCAGCGTCGCGAGCGTCGCCACGGTCGCGAGCGCGGTGGCCGTGCCCTCCGGGTTGAAGGAGGCGATCCGCCGGTGCAGGGAGCCGACGAGCACCGAGAGGCCCAGGATGCCGTTGCAGGTGATCATCACCGCCGCGAACACGGTGTCGCGGGCGAGGGTCGAGGTCTCCCCGCCGCCCGACGCCATCAGCGTCACGATCAGCCCGACCTCGATGACCGTCACCGCGACGGCGAGCACGAGCGACCCGAAGGGCTCCCCGACCCGGTGCGCGATCACCTCGGCGTGGTGGACGGCCGCGAGCACCGCGCCGGCCAGGAACACCGCGACGACGGCGAGGACGAGCGCGGGCGGCTTGCTCCCCCACGTCACGGCCAGCAGGACGAGTGCGAGGGCCGGGACCGCGTACGTCCAGCTCAGTGCCCGCCGCACCTGAACCCACCCGGACGTCACCCCAAGATCGCCGCCAGCCGCCGCAGCGCCTCGTCGACCTCCGCCTCGGAGATCACGAGCGGCGGGACGAAGCGCAGCGTCCCCGGGCCGGTGGCGTTGATGATCAGCCGTTGCTCGTCGAGCGCGCGGCGCACGAGCGCGGGCGCATCGGCGTCGACGTCGGCCGCCACCATCAGCCCGCGGCCGCGGACCGTCTTCACGCGCGGCAGCTCGCGCAGGCCCTCCACCATCCGCTCGCCGAGCGCGCGGACGGAGGCCAGCAGCGTCTCGTCGTCGAGGACGTCGAGCGCCGCGTGCGCGGCGGCCGACACCACCGGGCCGCCCGCGAAGGTCGAGCCGTGGTCGCCGGGCTCGAAGACGTCGGCGCAGCCCGGGTCGGTGACGAGCGCGCCGATCGGCATCCCGCCGCCGAGCCCCTTGGCGAGGGTCATCGCGTCCGGCCGCACACCCAGCGCCTCGTAGGCCCACAGCGTGCCGGTGCGCCCCATGCCGCACTGCACCTCGTCGAAGATCAGCAGCGCGCCGTGCTCGTCGCAGGCGGCGCGCACCGCGCGCAGCACCTCGGCGTCGATGGGATGCACGCCGGACTCGCCCTGCACCGGCTCGAGCAGGACCCCGGCGGTCCGCGGGCCGATCGCGTCGGCCATCGCCTCCGGCACCACCGCGGTGAAGCCGGGGACGAGTGGCGCGAACGGCGCCTGCTTGGACTCCTGCGGCGTCGCCGACAGCGCGCCGTAGGTGCGCCCGTGGAAGGCGCCGTGGGCGACGAGGAAGTCGCCGCCGCGGCGCGCCTTGCGCGCGAGCTTGATCGCGGCCTCGTTGGCCTCCGCGCCGGAGTTCGAGAAGAACACGCGGCCGCCGAGCGAGCGGGCGCTCAGCCGCTCGGCGAGGCGCACCATCGGCTCGGTGTAGAAGAGGTTCGAGACGTGCATCAGCCGCGCGGCCTGGTCCTGCACGGCGGACACCACGCGCGGGTGGCAGTGCCCGGCGTTGCAGACGGCGACGCCCGCCAGCAGGTCGAGGTACTCGGCGCCGTGGACGTCGCGCAGCACGCACCCGCTCCCCGACACGAACTCGACCGGGTAGCGCGCGTAGGTCGCCGCCAGCGCGGTGGTCTCGGCGACGCTCATGACGCGGGGCGCACCTTCGTGCCGATGCCGGCGTCGGTGAACAGCTCGAGCAGCAGCGAGTGCGGCTCGCGGCCGTCGATGATGTGCGCGTAGGAGACGCCGCCGTGGATCGCGTCCACGCACGCCCGCATCTTGGGGCGCATGCCGCCGGAGAGCGCGCCCAGCGCGTCCTCGACCTCGTCGGCGCCGCACTCGGAGATCACCGACGACGGGTCGGCGGGGTCGCGCAGCCAGCCCGGGACGTCGGTGAGGAAGATGACCTTGTAGGCGCCGAGCGCCCGCGCCACCGCGCCGGCCGCCTCGTCGGCGTTGATGTTGTGGGAGTGCCCGTCGCGGTCCGCGCCCACCGACGCGATCACCGGGATGTAGTCCTCGGCGATGTGCTCGATGACGCCGACGTGGACGCGCTCGATGCGCCCCACGAAGCCGATGTCCTCGCCGTCCGGGCCCTCCATGGTCGACACGCGGAACAGCAGCCCGTCGTCGCCGCACAGCCCGACGGCCGGCTGGCCGTGGCGGTTGATGCGCAGCACGATGTCCTTGTTGACCTTCCCCACCAGGACCATCTTCGCGATCTCGACGGTGTCGGCGTCGGAGACCCGCAGCCCGCCGACGAACTCGACCGGCATGTTGAGGCGCTCCATGTAGCGCGTGATGTCCGGCCCTCCGCCGTGGACGACGATCGGGTTGATGCCGACGTACTTGAGCAGCACGACGTCGCGGGCGAAGTCCTCGCGCAGCTCGGGGTCGATCATCGCGGCGCCGCCGTACTTGATCACCACGGTCTGGCCGTGGAACTCGCGGATGTAGGGCAGCGCCTCGAGCAGCGTGCCGAGGTCGCGCGCCGGGGTCCTCACGTCGTGTACTCCGCGTTGATCGACACGTACTCGTGCGAGAGGTCGGAGAAGAACACCTCGGCCTCGGCGCCGTCCGCGCCGGGCTCGAGGCCGACGACGTACTCCACCTCGTCGCCGCCGACCGCGGCGGCGAGCGCCGCCTCGTCGTGGCGCACGGCGGCCCCGGCCGCGCACACCTGCACGTCCTCGATCCAGATGTCGAGCGCGAGCGGCCGGTCGGGCAGCGCGCCCCCGACGGCCTGCGCGATGCGGCCCCAGTTGGGGTCGCCGCCGTGCAGGGCGGCCTTGACCAGCGGGCTGTCGGCCACGGCGCGGGCGGCCCGGGCGGCGGTCGGCTCGTCGGCCCCGCGCACGAGCACCCGGCCGGTGCGCCGGGCGCCCTCGCCGTCGCGCACGATCAGCAGCGCCAGCCGGCGCAGCAGCGCGTCGAGCGCCTCGCCGAGGCGCAGCTCGTCCTCGGACTCGGGCGCCACCGTGACGCCGCTCGCCCCGGAGGCCATGAGGATCGCGGTGTCGTTGGTGGAGAGCTGGCCGTCGACGGAGATGCGGTCGAAGGAGCGCTTGACGCACACGCCCAGCAGCAGGTCGGCGGTCTCGGGCGCGAGCGCCGCGTCGGTCTGCACGAAGCAGAGCATCGTCGCGAAGGCGGGCGAGATCATCCCGGCGCCCTTGGCCTGCGCGCTCACCCGCACCGGGCCGGAGGGCAGCGCGACCTCCAGCGACGCCTGCTTGGGGAACGCGTCGGTGGTGCGGATCGCCTCGCCGAAGGCGGCGTCGCCGTCGGCGGCCAGCGCGCCGCGGGCCGCGCTGATGCCGCGCACGACGAGGTCGGTGTCGAGCGGCACCCCGATCACGCCCGTGGAGGCCACGGCGACCCGGTCCTCCCCCACGCCCGAGGCCATCGCGGCCGCGCCCTGCATGCGGGCGGCGTCGTCGAGGCCGCGGCGCCCGGTGGCGGCGTTGGCGTTGCCGGAGTTCGCGACGACGGCGCGGATCCCGTCGAGCCGGCAGCGCCGCCGCGTGAGCTGCACCGGCGCGGCGAGGACGCCGGAGCGCGTGAAGCGCGCGGCGCTGGTGGTCGCGGGGGCGTCGGCGACGAGCAGGCCGAGGTCGGGGGCGCCGCTCGGCTTGAGCCCGCAGGCGACGCCGGCGGCGCGGAAGCCGGCCGGCAGCCCGCCCGGCAGCTCGGTGACGTAGCCGGGCGCGTCCACCCACCGCGAGGCGAAGCCGGTCGCGCTCACTGCAGCCCCGCCCGCTCGTCGAGCCCGTACATCAGGTCGAGGTTCTGCACCGCCTGCGAGGCGGCGCCCTTCCACAGGTTGTCGATCGCCGCGAAGACCATCACGCGGCCGGCGCGCGGGTCGAAGTGCACCGACAGGCGGCAGTAGTTGGTCTCGCGCACGTCGAGCACGCCCGGCGGGCCGAGCCGCAGCTCGACCCACGGCTCGCGCGCGTAGGCGTCGTCGTAGAGGTCGGCCAGCTCGTCGGCGTCGACGTCGCGCGCGGGCGTGACGTAGCAGGAGACGAGCTCGCCCTGGGCGAGCGGCACGAGGTGCGGGGTGAAGGTGACGGTGACGGGCGCGCCGAGCCCCGCCAGCTCCTGCTCGATCTCCGGGGTGTGGCGGTGGCTGCCCACCTTGTAGGGCGTGAGGTTCTCGTCGGCGGAGATGAAGTGGGTGGCGGCGGTCGGCTCGCGGCCGGCGCCCGAGACGCCCGACTTGGCGTCGACGATCACGTCGCCGATCAGCCCCGCGCGGGCGAGCGGCGCGAGCGCGAGCAGCGCGGCGGTCGGGTAGCACCCGGGGTTGGCGACGAGGTCGGCGCCGCGGACGTCGTCGCGGTGCAGCTCGGGGAGGCCGTAGATGCCGCCGCCGAACAGCTCCGGCGCGCCGTGCGGCTGGTACCAGTCCTCGTAGATCGCGCGGTCGCGCAGGCGGAAGTCCGCGGACAGGTCGACGACCCGTACGCCGCGCTCGCGCAGCGCGGCCACCGTGGGCGCGGCGGCGCCGTGCGGGTAACAGACCACGGCGGCGTCGACGTCGCCGTGGGCGTCGATGTCGAACACCTCGAGCGCGAGCGGGACGCGCGCGCGGGGATGCACGTCGTCGAGGCGCTGCCCGGCGTCGGCGCGCGCGGTGACGTGGCGCAGCTCGAAGCCGGGGTGCCGGTACAGCAGCGCGGCGGCGATCGCGCCGGCGTACCCGGCGGCGCCGACCACGGCGACGGTGGGCGTGCCGTCAGCCACGCAGCTCGGCCTCCAGGCGCTCGGCCAGCGCCGCGACGATCCGCTCGCGGCGCTCGGCGGCCTCCTCGTCGGTCAGCGTGCGGTCGCCGGCGCGGAACTCGAGCCGCACCGCCAGCGAGGCGCGCCCCTCCCCCACCTGTGCGCCGCGGTAGACGTCGAACACCTCGGCGTGGCGCAGCAGCGGGCCGCCGGCGTCGCGCACGACGTCGAGCACCGTCGCGGCCGGCACGTCGTCGGCGACGACCACGGCGAGGTCCTGGCGCACCGCCGGGAAGGAGATGAGGTCCTCGTAGTCGGGGACCGCGACGGCGGCGTCCGCCAGCACGCCGAAGTCGAGCTCGAAGCCGGACGCCTGCTCGACGTCCCACTCGGCCGCGACCGCGGGGTGCAGCTCGCCGAGCCAGCCGGCGGGGCGGCCGCCGGCGAGCACGCGGGCGGCGCGGCCGGGGTGCAGGAAGGGCTCGCGGGCCTGCTCCACCGTCCACGGCACGCGCAGGGCGTCCAGCAGCGCGGCGAGCACGGCCTTGGCCGCGAAGAAGTCCGCTCCGGGGGGCTCGGGCTCGCGCCAGGTGGCGGGGCGCATGCGCCCGGAGAGCAGGGCGCCGAGGTGCTGGCGCTCCTCGGGCAGGCGGTCGAGGCCGGGGACCCGGCCGTTGCGGCCGGCGCCGTTGCCACCCGGTCCGCCGCCGCCGGCGCCGCCGGCTCCGGGCGCGCGCTGCAGGTAGACCGCGCCGTACTCCCACAGCCTCACGTCGCCGGCGCCGCGCGCGCGGTTGCGGCGCAGCACGTCGAGCAGGGAGCCGAGCAGCGTCGTGCGCATGACCGACTGGTCCTCGGACATCGGGTTGCGCAGCGCCACGACGCGCCGGCGCGGGTCGTCGGGGGCGAGCGCGAGGCGGTCGGCGAGGTCGGGCGCCGCGAAGCTCCAGCCGAGCACCTCGTGCAGCCCGGCACCCACCAGGGCGTCCTCGGCGCGGCGGCGCAGCCGCTGCTCGGCGGTCAGCCGGCCGGTCGCGCCGCGGCGCGAGGGCAGCGTCACCGGGAGCTTCTCGAGCCCCCACAGGCGCGCGACCTCCTCGACGAGGTCGACCTCGCGGGTGACGTCGCCGCGGCGCCAGTGCGGGACGGTGACGTCGAGCCCGTCGGCCGCCTCCACGACGCCGAACCCCAGCCGCTCGAGCAGGGCCGCCTGCTCGCCGCGGGGGATCGGGGCGCCGAGCAGCCGCTCCACGCGCGCCTCGCGCAGCCGCAGCGTCCGCGGCACGGCGGCGTCGCGGACCGCGCCGGAGGCGACGTCGATCGTCCCGCCGGCCGGCTGCGCACCGCACAGCTCGACCATCAGCCGCGCGGCGATCGCCTGGCCCTCGAGCGCCTGCTCCGGCTGCAGCTGCTTCTCGAAGCGCCCCGAGGCCTCGGTGCGCAGGCCGAGCCGCTGCGAGGTGCGCTGGATGTTCGGCCCGTTCCAGGTCGCCGCCTCCATCAGCACGCGCGTCGTGCTCTCGGAGACCTCCGAGCGGGCGCCGCCCATGATCCCCGCGATCGAGGTCGGCCCCTCGTCGTCCTCGATCAGGCACATCTCGCCGTCCAGCCGGCGCTCGACGTCGTCCAGGGTCGTGAGCGTCTCGCCGTCGCGGGCGCGGCGCACCACCAGACGCCCGCCGGCGACGCGGTCGGCGTCGAAGGCGTGCATCGGCTGGCCGGCCAGCAGCATCGCGTAGTTGGTGATGTCGACCACGTTTACGATCGGGCGCTGCCCCGCCGCCATCAGGCGCGCCTTCAGCCACTCCGGCGAGGGACCGATGGTCACGTCCTCGAACAGCCGCAGCGTGAAGCGCGGGCAGAGGTCCTCGTCGCGGACCTCGACGGAGACCCCCGGGACCTCGCCGGGCGTCGACTCGATCCCGCCGTCGCCCGTCCACGGCGGCGGCTGCAGCGGGGCGCCGGTGGCGGCGTGGACCTCGCGCGCGACGCCGTAGACCCCGAGGCAGTCGGGCCGGTTCGGGGTGAGCTCGAGCTCGAGCACGTCGGTGGCGATCGGCAGCACGTCGGCCAGCGGCGTGCCCGGCACGAGGTCGTCGTCGAGGACCATGGTCCCGGCGTGCTCGGTGCCGATCGCGACCTCGTCCTCGGCGAGGATCATCCCCTCGGAGACCTGGCCGCGCAGCTTGGCCTTCTTGAGCTTCGTGCCGTCGGGCATGACCGCGCCGGGGCGCGCCACCGCCACGGTCTGGCCCGCGGCCACGTTGGGGGCGCCGCACACGATGTGCGCGGTGTCGCCCTCCCCCACCGCGACCGTGCACACCGTGAGCCGGTCGGCGTCGGGATGCGGCTCGGCGGTCAGCACCCGGCCGACGACGAAGTGCTCGAGCGCGCCGACCCCGTGGGACGTCACGCGCTCGACCTCGGTCCCGGTCATGGCGAGGCGCTCGGCGAGCGCCGCCGGCGACAGGCCGGGGTCGATGTAGTCGTGCAGCCAGAGGAGCGGGAGCCTCATCGTCAGCCGTCCGCTCCGCATGCGTCGTGCGGTTTCATCCGCGGTGTCGAGCCCGCCGCAACGCTCATCCGAATTGCTCCAGGAAGCGCACGTCGTTGTCGTAGAGCAGGCGCAGGTCGGGCACGCCGTACTTGAGCATCGCGATCCGCTCGATGCCCATCCCGAAGGCGAAGCCCTGGTGGCGCTCGGGGTCGTAGCCGTAGTCGCGCACGTGCTCGAACACGTTGGGGTCGACCTCGCCGGCGCCGAGGATCTCGATCCACGCCGCGCCCTTGCACAGCGGGCAGCGCGAGCCGTCGCGCAGGTAGCCGGCGTTGCAGTTGAAGCAGGAGACGTCGACCTCGACGCTCGGCTCGGTGAACGGGAAGTAGTGCGGGCGCAGGCGCACCGCCCGGTCGTCGCCGAACACCGCCCGGGCCATCGCCAGCAGCGTGCCCTGGAGGTCGGCGAGCGTGACGTCCTCGTCGACCGCGAGGCCCTCGATCTGGTGGAACTGCGGGGTGTGGGTGGCGTCCGAGTCCGGCCGGTAGGTGCGGCCGGGCACGATCACGTACAGCGGCGGCGGCTGCTGCTCCATGGCGCGGATCTGCATCGGCGAGGTCTGCGTGCGCAGGACCACGTCGTCGTCGATGTAGAAGGTGTCCGACTCGAGCCGCGCGGGATGGTCGGGCGCGTGGTTGAGCGCGTCGAAGTTGTAGTAGACGGTCTCGACCTCGGGGCCCTCGACGACGCGGAAGCCGAGGCCCAGGAAGACGTCCTCGAGCTCGCGCCGGGTGGCCGTGAGGAGGTGCAGGCGGCCGACCGGCTGGGCGGGCGCGCCGGGGAGCGTGACGTCGACGACGTCGGCGGCGAGCCGGGCGTCGAGCTCGGCGCGCTGCAGCTCGGCGTGGCGGGCGGCGACCGCCGCCTCGAGCAGCTTGCGCGCCTCGTTGGCGGCGCGTCCCACCTGCCCGCGCTCCTCCGGGGGCAGCTGCGCCACGCCGCGCAGCAGGTTCGGCAGCTCCGCCTTGCGCCCCAGGTAGTGCACCCGCGCCTGCTCGAGCTGCGCCGTGCCGGGCGCGGTGGCGATCGCCGACTCGGCCTCCTCGCGCAGCTCGGCGATGCGGTCCAGGCTCATGGGCGCGCCATCCTAGGGGCTCGGGTCAGCTCGTAGAGGCCGATCGTCGCCGCCATGGCCGCGTTGAGCGACTCCGACCGGATCGGGATGTGGGCCACCTCGTCGCAGGCGGCGACCACCTCGTCGGGCAGCCCCTCCCGCTCGGCCCCGACGACGAGCGTGACGTCGCGGTCGGAGATCTCGCTCAGCGGGCGTCCCTCGCGGGCGACGAGCGCGATCCGCCGGCCCCGCAGCTCCGAGGGCTCGCGCACGCGCGCGACCGGGACCTCGAAGATCGCCCCCATCGAGGCCCGCACCGCCTTGGGCCCGTATGGGTCGACGCTGCCCGGCCCGAGCACGACGCTGCCCGCCCCGAAGGCGAGCGCCGCCCGCAGCACGGCGCCGACGTTGCCGGGATCGTTGACGCCCCACAACGCGACGCACACCGGCCCGGCGGGCGCGGGCGCCCAGCGCTGCGGATAGACCGCCAGCACGCGCGAGCCCGAGCCGAGCGCGGAGACGTCGCGCAGCAGGTGGGGCGCCACCTCGACGCCCTCGAGCCCGGAGCCCTCGGCGCACAGCAGCATGCGCGGCGCCCACCCGGCGGCCTCGGCCGCCGCCACGAGGTCCTCGCCCTCGGCCACGAACTCGCGCAGCTTGTCCCGCCAGCGACGCCCGCCGAGCTTGCGGATCTCCTTGAGGGCTTCGTTGTGGGGGCTGGTGATCGGCATTTAACGAAAACGGGCGCCCGTCCTGTGGGAGGGGCGCCCGGCGGAGTGGTGTCGTGCGGCCGTCAGGCCTTCGACGCCTCGCGGGCGGCCTCGGCGAATCGGCGGAACGTCTCGGGGTCGCGGACGGCGATGTCGGCCAGCACCTTGCGGTCGAGCTCGATGCCCGCCAGCTTGATGCCGTGGATGAACGCGCCGTAGCTGAGGCCGTTCTGCCGCGCCGCCGCGTTGATGCGGGTGATCCACAGCCGGCGGAAGTCGCGCTTGCGGTTGCGCCGGTCGCGGTAGGCGTAGGAGTCGGCCTTCATGACCGCCTCCTTCGCCCGCTTGTAGGAGGAGTGCGCCTCGCCGCGGTAGCCCTTGGCGAGCGCGAGCGTGGCCTTGCGCTTCTTGCGCGCGTGGACGGAGCGCTTGACGCGGGTCATCCGCGGCCTCCGAGGAGCTTCTTGACGCGCTTCGCGTCGGTCGGCGAGAGGTCGCGGTCCCGCCTGAACTGACGCTTGCGCTTCGGCGACTTCTTCTCGAGGATGTGGCTCGAGTAGGCGTGCCGGCCCTGGGCCTTGCCGCGCGCGGTGATCTTGAAGCGCTTCTTCGCGCCGGAGTGCGTCTTCATCTTCGGCATGCGGACGCGGCAGTATAGCCGCCGCATCCCTCCATCCGTCGGGGCGGGCTACGTCTCCTTGGGCTCGTCGCGCATCGGCAGGTAGGGCTCCTTGTCGTGCGGTCGCATCCCGCCGTGGATCTGCCGCGAGCGCTCCATCTCGGAGTTGAACTCGGCCCCGAGCAGGATCACGACGTTCGTGATCCACAGCCAGATCAGGAAGACGATGATGCCGCCCAGGCTGCCGTAGGTCTTGCTGTAGGAGGAGAAGTTCGCCACGTAGAAGGCGAACAGCACGGAGGCGACGATCCACAGCACCACGGCGAGCACGCCGCCCGGGGTCACCCATGGGAACCCGGGCTGCTTGACGTTGGGCGCCAGGTAGTAGAGCAGCGAGATCATGAAGGACACGAGCAGCACGAGCACCGGCCACTTCGCGATCGCCCACACGGCGATGAACGTGTCGCCGAGGCCGATGAGGTCGCCGACCTTCTGGGCGACCGGCCCGGTGAGCACGACCATCAGGGCGCTGGCGGCGAGCAGGACGAGCATGAGGACGGTCAGGCCGATGCGCAGCGGGATCCGTTTCCAGATCGGCCGCCCCTCGGGCACGTCCCACACGCTGTTCGATGCCTCCATGAAGCCGTTGATGTAGCCCGACGCCGACCAGATGGCGACGGCGAGGCCGATCACGAAGGCGAGGCCCGACGCGCCCGAGTTGGCCTGCAGATCGCCCAGCACGCCCGTGACGATGTCCTTCGCCGGGCCCGGCGCGACGGCGCCGAGGTTGTCGATCAGCGGCTGCGTCGCCGACTGGCCGATGAGGCCGAGGATCGACATCAGCGCCAGCAGCGCCGGGAAGATCGACAGGATCGCGTAGTAGGTCAGCGCGGCCGCCCAGGTGGTGAGCTTGTCCTCGCTGAACTGCTTGAACGTGCGCTTGAGGACCTGCGGCCAGGAGTGCTTGGGCAGGTCGGTCGGCTTGTCGGGCGCGACGGTTTCGTCGACGGTGTCGGTGTCTCGTGCCATGGGCTACGGGGTCTACCCAAGGCATCGGAACTGCTCACATGCGCGTCCGGACCCCGGCGCGCGGGGCTTATCATCCGGTCGTGCCCCACACGGTCCGCGTGCTCCTGGCCGTGGCCACGGCTGCGGTGGCCGCCGGGTGCGCGCCGGGCGCCGCGTCCGCGGCGCCGCCGTGGTCGGAGCCCGAGCCGGTCCCGGGATCGATGGACTTCGGCTATCCCGCGAGCGTCGCCGTCGCCGGGGACGGGACCGTCGCGGTGGCCTTCGTGCGGGACGGCGTCCAGCTCGCGCTCCGCCGCCCCGGCGGGAGATGGGCGCAGACGCGGACCCTGTCGCGCGGGTCCTTCGCGGTCACCTCTCCCGGGGTCGTCATCACCCGGCGGGGCGAGCTGATCGTGACGTGGACGCAGGCCGCGAGCGAGAGCGGACCCGTCGACGGCCCGATCACGATCCGGGCGGTGGCCGGACGGATCGGCGGCCGCCTCGGCCGGCCGCGGCGGCTCGGCATCTCCTCGCACTTCCGGCTCGCTGCCCCGGAGCCCGTCGCCGGCTCCCGCGGCCATGTCGCGGTGGTGTGGCGCGGCGACGACGGCGACGGCGGTGAGGCCGTCCGCGTCGCGACGCGTGCGCCGCGCCACGGCTTCCGGCGTGCCGAGACGGTGCCGGACGCGGGCCGGCCGCACGAGGTCTACCACCAGCAGGCCGCGGTGACTTCCGGCGGCGGCGTCCACGTCACGTGGACGAGCTCGATCGGCCCCGCGGTCCGGTACGCCCATCGCCCGCCGAGGGGCGACTGGGGCCGCAGCCTCACGCTGTCCGGCGTGCCGGCGAGCCGCCCGCGCATCGCCGCGGCGCCCGACGGCGCGGCGGTCGTGGTGTGGCACGCGGCGCCGCCGGACTCCGAGGGCGAGGGGATCAAGTACGGGCCGCTGTTCGGCACGACCGTCGGCGCGAGCGCCGCGCCCGCGCGGATGATCTCCGCGGCGCCCGTGCACGAGGCGGACGTCGCGGTGTCGCGGGGCGGCGAGGTGCTGGTCACCTGGAGCGCGCCCCCGAACCTCGAGACGGCGCCGCCGCAGGCCAAGTCGCTGCACTTCGCGGTGCGCGCGCCGGGCGGCGGCATCGGCCCGGAGCAGGTCGTGCCGGGCCTCGAGGCGGGCGCGCCCTCCTACGCACCCGGGCCGCGGCTCGTGGTCGCCAACGGCGGCCTCGCCGTGCAGGCCTTCGCGGGGGATGCCGTCCGCGCCACGCTCCGGCGTCCGGCGGGCACGTTCGGTCGCCCGGAGGTGATCTCGCCGAGCGGTGACTTCCCCATCCTCGCCGCGACCGGCCGGCACCTGGTGGCGGTGTTCATGGCCGGCAACGGGCGGCAGCTCGAGCTGAGCGTCCGGCGCTGATCAGGCGCCGAGCCGGGCGGCCACGGAGGCGGCCGCCTCCGGGGTGGCCGGGGCGATGCGGACCGTCGCGGTGAGGCGGCGCAAGCGGGCGCGGGTGCGCAGCTCGAGCGCGAGCGTCGGCCCTGGCCGCGGGTCGGAGGACTGCGGGCGGGGACGCAACAGCCGGGCGCGGCCGTGTACGCGCCCCACGGGCACCACCACGTACCCGGTCTCCTCGCCGGCGACGTGGAACCAGCGGATGTCGCCGAGACGGCGGGCGCCGGAGCCGAGGCGCACGCGCCGCCCGTCGGCGTACACGGCGTACACCGCCGCCCTGCGACCCCACGACGGGAACTGCGCCCGCACCGTGTAGCGGCCGCGCGGCCGCCGCGGGGTGAGCGTCCAGCGGATCTGGATGTGGCCCGGGCGGAAGCGGTGGCGGGTGAAGATCGTGGCGGCGCCCGAGCGGGTCACGCCGACCGCCTCGAGCGTGGAGAACGAGCCGGCGTAGGCACGGCGCGGATAGCGGACCGGGCGGCGGGTGGCGCCCCTCGGCGCGCGCACGAGCCGCAGCGGCGGATGGCGGAGGTTCGGCCTCGGACGGCCGCGCTGGGTCGCGAGCCGGCGCCCGGTGGCGTGCTCGCGGAGCACGATGCCGAACGCGGCGTCGGGCCGGCCGCCGATGTTGGCGGCCACGCGCTGGTCGCCGTCGTAGAGGCGCGCGAGCTCGACGCCGCCGTACGGGAGCCGGTCGGCGTCGACCACCACGATCGCGGTGTTGTACGCGGGCGTGGTGACCGCGAGGCGCCCGATGTCCGGGTCATAGGCGTACAGCGGCGGCGGAGGGTTCGAGCGCATCCGGCCCAGGCCGAGCGTCACCGCCTGCGCGGCGTTGGCCTGCATGCGCGACGCGGCCAGCCGTGCGTCGCCGATGCTGCCGGGCGTGCGGGTGACGCCGAACATGACCGCCGGAGGCAGGCCGCCGCTCTCGGAGATCAGCCGGTCGTAGAACTGCAGGCCGCGATCGAAGAAGTGCTTCGCCCAGCGGCCGTACGCGGGCGAGCGCTGGAAGCGCGGGGCCGCGGCGATCGCGAGCAGCGCCGCCTGGCAGAGCCCGAGCTTCTTGCCCTGGTGCCAGCGGCGGAAGCTCATGCCGGTGTCCCAGTTGAGGTAGCCGCCGTGGGTCCAGTAGCCGCACAGCACGCGGTCCACCCACGCGCGCAGCTTGCGGATCTGCGCGCGGCTGAGCGGGCGCATGCCGGCCCGCCGCGCCTGCTCGTAGAACTGCAGGACGCCGCAGACGATCGTGGCGTACTCCGCGCTGTCGATGTTCGTCGGGTTGTCCTCCGTGAACTGCGGGAGGTAGTGGAAGCGGTAGCCCGGCCCCGTGAACGGGCTGCGGAACGTCCCGGCGCGGCGCGTGAGCGCATCGGCGAAGCGGCCGAGCTGGCGGCGCGAGTCCTGGCGCAGCAGCAGCGGGTCGCCGTGGACGATGGCCTCCCACGCGTAGATCTCCACCGGCCAGTTGATCTGGTTCAGCCGCAGGGCCGGGAAGCGGTAGAAGGTGCTGTACGCGCAGCGCCGGACGCGGTCGCGGATCGCGACCACGGTGCTCTCCGGGAGGTCGAGCTCGTTGCGGGCGAGCCACGCCTGGGCGAGGCCCCGCATCACCGCGGTGTCGATCACGGCGTGCTGGGCGCTGAGGCTCTGCATCCCGTGGCCCCAGCCCCACGGATGGGTCTGGTCCGCCGCGGCGCGGGCGGCCGCGCGGAACTCCGCCGATCCCACCGCGGCGATGGGGCCGGGGCGCCACGGCGGCGACTCGCACAGCCGGCGGGCGAGCTGCCGTGCGCGCTGGTCCTGCCGCGACGGGCCGGCGTGCCCGGCCCGGGCCGCGGCCGCGTGCGTGAACAGCATGTTCGCGTTGAACGAGGTCTCGCCGCCGCCTCCCGCCGCGTAGTAGCGGCGCTGCTCCGACCAGAGGCCGTCGAGGAGCGGCTGGCAACGGTCGGCGAAGGCCCAGTAGTCGGCGTCGCGAAAGCCTGCGGCTGCGGTGGTGGCGGCCGGCGTGCCGCGCGCGGAACCGGGGCGCTCGAGCAGCCAGGCGCCCGCGAGCGCGCCGGCGAAGCGCAGGAGCGTCGCGCGCCGGGTCAGGCCCTCACCCGGTGTGCCGGCGGATCGGGCCTCCTTGCGCACGGCGCAACCGTACCGGCGCGCCGGCGGCGGCGGGCGAGGCTCGCCCGCCGCCGGTGGCGCCGGGTCTAGCGGCCCAGCCGGGCCGGCAGGTCGTGCCGCTGCGCGCGACCCTCCGTGGGCACCAGCGGCCGCTGCAGCGGCTCGCTGCGCAGCTGTGGCACCGGCGTCGGCGTGAAGCGCGTGAACGGCTGCACGGCGTCGCACACGCTGCCCGCCGCGGGCAGCGTGCCGCCGAGGAGGTAGGCGTCGATGGCGGCGTCCGCGCACGGGCCGGACCGGCCGTACGCGGTATGGCCGTCGGCGCGCACCTTCAGCAGCCGCGCGTTGCCGAGGTCGCGCACGAGCCGGCGGGCGCCGTTGTACGGGGTCGCCGGGTCATAGGTGTTCGCGACCACGAGCGGCGTGCGGGCGCCCGCGCGCACCTCGAACGGGCCGTAGAACGCGTCGCGGTCGTGGATCGTCCACAGGCCGTAGTTGAGCTCGGCGTAGCCGGCGTTGAAGTAGAAGTGGTCGAACTGGCCCCACGAGCGGTTGCCGTCGCGGAGGTACGCCCGGACGTCGGTGCCGTAGCGCTGCTCGACGGCGCCGAGCACGAAGTAGCGGTCGAGCCCGGGGTCGTAGCTGCCGTCGTCCTGACGGCCGTAGGAATCGTTCGACAGCGCGCGGATCGCGGAGCCGTCGCCGTCCTCGGCGAGCGCGAGCGCGTACGCCAGCTCGCCCCAGAGCTGGCGGGCGTACAGCTCGCCGATCGCGGCGTTGATGACGTCGTCGCCGTCGACCGGCCGCGGGTCGGCGGTGTTGCCGGTCGCCGGCAGCGGGGTCGCGTTGGCCTTGTCGATGAGCGCGTCGAAGGCCAGCCACGGGTCTGAGCCGCCGAAGCCCGAGCAGGCGTCCTGGTTGGCCGCGCAGGCGGACAGGAAGCGGCCGAGCGCGCGCTCGAACCCGCTCGTCTGCTCACGCAGCCCCTGGCTCGGGTCGTTGATGTACTGGTCGGCGTCGAGCGGCCCGTCGAGGACGAAGCGGTCGTAGTTGCGCGGGAACAGCGTCGCGTACGTGGCGCCGATGAACGTCCCGTAGGAGAACCCGAGGTAGTTCAACCGCTGCTCGCCGAGCGCCCCACGGAGCGCGTCCATGTCCCGCGCCGCGTTGGCCGTCGAGAAGTGCGACATGAGGTCGGGCCGGTTGTTCGACACGCAGCGCTTGACGTAGCCGCGCGTCTTTCGCAGGAGCGCCCCCGCGTCGAGGTTCTCGGGCGTCAGGAACGGCTGGGAGTAGATCCCCTCGGTCTCCTGGTTGGCCCTGCAGTCGATCGCGCCCTGGGACGCGCCCGTCCCGCGCGGGTCGAACGCGACGAGGTCGTAGCGCTCGTTCAGCCGCGGGAAGAGGTCGCGACCGAAGGCCTCGAGGTACCCGCCGGCGGGGCCGCCCGGCCCGCCGGGATTGAAGAACAGCACGCCGAGCTTGTTCGCCTGGTCGCTCGCGGGCACGCGCGCGACATGCAGGTCGATGGTCGCCCCGTCCGGCCGGTCGTAGTCCAGGGGCACGGCGACGTCCGCGCACTGCACGTCGGGCACGTCGTTCCCGCAGGTCGCCCACGCCGGCGCCTTGACCGCCGCCGGCGCGGCCGGCGCGGCGGCGAGCAGCGCGGCCAGGAGCGCGATCGCACTCACCAGGATCCACGACGCCGGGCGCCGCACCGATGTGGTCATGCTCCCTCCCCGCTGAGATGGCGCGCCGCTCTGAGTCCCCTTGGCGCGGGCGCGCGCTGACGACGGCGAATGGTTGCATCGGAGCCGGCGCTCCGCAACCGGCGGCGCGCGCTAGAACGGCGCGGCCGAGAAGTGGGCCCGGATGCCGCTCCCGCGCTCGCCCCGGCAGCGGACGGTGCCGGTGAAGGCGTCGCCCCGGCGCGTGCAGCCGATCCGATGGCGCTCGCCGTTGCCGGGGTCGCGCACGCGGCCCGCCCACTCGCCGCTCGCGGGCCGGCGGGCGTTGGCGTACGCGTCGACGATCGCGCCCGCCAGCGCGCAGCTCGTGCGCGCGGACGCGTGGATCGGCGGGTCGCCCTGCCGGCACCAGTGCGAGCCCGCGGCGCCGGCCGCGGTCGGCGCGGCCAGGAGGGCGACCGCCACAGCGGCGGGCGCGAGCAGGGGGATGCGGACGGTCATGGGCGACGGGAGAAGCCGTCTTTAGAACGGAACGCCGTCGCGTCCGCTTCCGCGCCCGGCGCGCGGGTGCGTGCCGCTTTCAGCGCAGGGACCCGGACCGGCGTCGGGCTGCCCCGCGCGGCGCCATCGCGGATTCGATTAGGGTCGCCCGGGGGCGTCGGCACACCACGACATCACAGCGCTCGCCTGCGCCGTGGGAAGGATGAGAGCTATGGAGACGCTGATGGTCTTCCACGAGGTGGACGACGTCGATCACTGGCTCGCCTCACCCAGACGAGACGAGTTCTTCGGGCGGTTGGGAATGACGGGGCGAACGTTCCGCGACCCGGGCGGGTCGAACCGGGTCGGGCTGATCATGGAGGTGCCGGACACCGCTTCCTGGGAGGCGGCCCTGCAGTCCGAGGCGGCGGCGGAGGCAATGAAGTTCGACGGGGTACGCCCCGAGACGATCGTGGTGCTCGTCGCGGGGTAGGCCCGACCCCGCTGCGCGGTTGGCGCGCGCTACGCCTTGGTGGGCGCGAGCCCCGGACCTCCGCCGTAGCGCGGATCGCGGGGGCCGAGCCCGGCTCAGCCAGCGGCCGCTTTGGACGGCGCAAGCATCATCGTCATGTTGCGCCCGTCCTGCTGGGGGCGCTGCTCGACGACGGCGAGGTCCTCGAGCTCCTCGGCGAGGCGGTTCAGCAGGGCCTCGCCGCGCTCGGGGTGGGCCATCTCACGGCCGCGGAACATGATCGTGACCTTGACCTTGTCCTTGTGGTTGAGGAAGCGGATCACGTGGCCCTTCTTGGTGTTGTAGTCGTGCTGCGCGATCTTGGGCCGGAACTTGATCTCGCGGATCGTGATCTGCTGCTGGTGCTTGCGGGCGGCCTTCTGCTTCTGCGCCTGCTCGTACTTGTACTTCGAGTAGTCGAGGACGCGGCAGACGGGCGGCTTGGCGTCAGGAGCCACCTCGACGAGGTCGAGATCGAGGTCCTGCGCGTAGCGGAGGGCCTCCTGGGTGCGCATGATGCCCACCTGCTGACCCTTCTCGTCGATCAGGCGGACCTCGGGGACCCGGATCCGCTCGTTGATCCGGGTGGGATCGCGCTCAGGCGGCTGCCGGTCGAACCTGCGGGGGACCGGCACTAGCTGGTGCGGTGCGTCAAGGGCGCGACGCTGTACGGGAATGCTTGCTCAACGGGCGGCAGTATAGCGTCGGATCGCGTCCTCGCCAGACGATTTCGCGACGGCCGCGAAACCCGCTCAGGTGGCGGGCGCGCGGCGGTCGGCGGCTTCGGCGACGAGGCGCTCGACCACCGACTCGACCGGCTCGGTGCCCAGATCGCCCTCGCGATGGCGCCGCAGCGCGGCGCTGCCGGACTCCGCCTCGCGGTCGCCGACGACCAGCATGTAGGGGATCTTGCGGACCTCGGCCTCGCGGATCTTGCGGCCCACGGACTCGGTGCGGTCGTCGAGGCGGACGCGCAGGCCGGCCTCCTTCAGCCGCCCCATGACCTCCTCCGCGTACGCGTTGTGGCGGTCGGCCACCGGGAGCACGATCGCCTGCACCGGCGCCAGCCAGAGCGGGAACTCGCCGGCGTAGTGCTCGATGAGGATCCCCATGAAGCGCTCGAAGGAGCCGAGCAGCGCGCGGTGGATCATCACCGGCATGTGCTCGGCGTTGTCGGCGCCCGTGTAGGTCAGCCCGAAGCGCTCGGGCATCGAGTAGTCGAGCTGGACGGTGCCGAGCTGCCATGAGCGGCCGATCGAGTCCGTCATGTGCAGATCGATCTTCGGGCCGTAGAAGGCGCCGTCGCCCTCGTTGACCGCGTGCTCGAGCCCGCGGACCTCGAGCGCGGAGGCGAGCGCGGCCTCGGCGCGGTCCCACATCTCGTCGGAGCCGATGCGCTGCTCGGGCCGGGTCGAGAGCTCGAGCTGCGGGTGGAACCCGAAGACGTCGTAGAGGTAGAAGCCGAAGTCGAGGCACGCGATGACCTCGTCCTGGATCTGCTCGTCGGTGCAGAAGATGTGCGCGTCGTCCTGGGTGATGTGGCGGACGCGCATCAGCCCGTGCAGCGTCCCGCTCGGCTCGTGGCGGTGGACGAGCCCGGCCTCCGAGTAGCGGATCGGCAGGTCGCGGTAGGAGCGCCGCTCGGCGGCGTAGAGCTGGATGTGCGCCGGGCAGTTCATGGGCTTGAGGCCCATCGGCCGGCCCTCGACGTCCGTGAAGTACATGTGGTTGCGGTACTTGTCCCAGTGGCCGGACTGCTTCCACAGCTCGACGTCGTAGAGGATCGGCGTCTTGACCTCGTGGTAGCCGCGGGCGGCGTTCTGCTCGCGCCACAGCCCGGTCAGCGCGTTCCACACCGCCATGCCGTTCGGCTGCCAGAACGGCGACCCCGGCGACAGCTCGCTGAACATGAAGAGCTCGAGCTCGCGCCCCAGCTTGCGGTGGTCGCGGGCGCGCGCCTCCTCGAGCTGCTGGAGGTGGGCGTCGAGCGCCTCCCTGGTCGGGAACGCCGTCCCGTAGATGCGGGTGAGCATCTGCCGGTTGGCGTCGCCGCGCCAGTAGGCGCCGGCCACGCTCAGCAGCTTGAAGGCGCGGATCCGCTTGGTGGACGGCCCGTGCGGGCCGCGGCAGAGGTCGGTGAAGGGGCCGTTGGTGTAGAGCGACACGCTTTCGAGGTCCTGGTCGCGGACGAGGTCCTCGATCAGCTCGACCTTGTAGTCCTGCCCCTCGCGGACGAAGCGCGCGAGGGCGTCCCCCACCGGCACCTCCTCGCGCACGAACGGCTCGTCGGCCTTGACGTGCTTGCGCATCGCGGCCTCGATCGCCTCGAAGTCGTGGTCGGAGACCGTGACGCCCTCGGGGAACTCGAAGTCGTAGTAGAAGCCGCCCTCGATCGCCGGGCCGATCGACACCTTGGTGCCGGGCCACAGGTCGAGCACGGCGGTCGCGAGCACGTGCGCGGTGTCGTGGCGCAGGACCTTCAGCGCGTCGCCGTCGTCGTCGGAGCCGGTCACGATCTCGACCCGCTGGCCGTCGCGCAGCGCGCGCGCGAGGTCCTGGATGCGCCCGGCGTCGTAGGCGCTGCCGTCGCGGCGCCCGTCGCCGTCGCCGTCCAGCACCCGGATGGCGAGCGCGGCGCGCGCCAGTCCGGGCCCGATGGCCGCGGCGAGGTCCGCGCCCGTCGCGCCCTCGGGGAGGTCCTTGGCGCTGCCGTCGGGAAGGGTCACCTGCATGGGGCCTGATGCTAGTGGTCGTCGTCTAGGCTCCGCTGCCCCATGAACGCCGCCGACCTGCGCTCCCGGTTCCCCGTCCTCGACCGCGTCGCCTACCTGAACGCCGGCACGGACGGGCCGGTCCCCGCCGCCGCGGTGCAGGCCGCCTGCACGGAGCTCGAGTCCGCGCTGGCGGACGGGCGCACGACCGCCCACTTCGAGCGGCGCTTCGAGCTGCTCGGGCGCCTGCGCGCCGGGTACGCCGCGGTCGCCGGGTGCGCCCCCGAGGAGGTGGCGCTGCAGACCTCCACGAGCGAGGGTGTCGGGCGCGTCCTCGCCGGACTCGACCTTGGCCCGGAGGACGAGATCGTGACCTCCGACCAGGAGCATCCGGGCGTGATCGGCCCGCTCAAGGCGGCGCGCGACCGCGGCGTGACGATCCGCCCCGGGCCGCTCGCGACGCTCGCCGACACCGTCGGCGAGCGCACGACGCTCGTGGTCTGCTCGCACGTCGGCTGGGTCTCGGGCGAGGTCGCCGACCCGCGGCTCGCGGAGCTCGACATCCCCGTGCTCCTCGACGGCGCCCAGGGCGCCGGCGCGGTGCCGGTCGACGTCCGGGCGCTCGGCTGCGCCGCCTACGCGGCCTCCGGGCAGAAGTGGCTCTGCGGCGCCGACGGCACGGGCTTCCTCTACGTCGAGCCCACGTTCGGGGAGCGACTGCGCTGCCACGCCCCGAGCTACATCAGCTTCGAGGACGCGAGCCAGGGGATCGACGGGCCGCTCAGGGACGACGCCCGCCGGTACGACACCCCCTCCCTCTCGCGTGAGAGCGCCGCGTTCAGCCTCGCCTCGCTGCGCGGTGCTCGACGAGGCGGGCTGGGAGTCCGTCCACACCCGCGCGCGCGAGCAGGCGGCGAGCCTGGCCGAGCGGCTGGCCGAGCGCGGCCGGACCGTCGCGCCGCGCGGGCCGACCACGCTCGTCGCCTGGGAGGACGACGACCCCGTCGCCTCGCGCGCCCGCCTCGCCGAGGCCGGCGTCGTCGTGCGCAACCTGCCCGGCCGCCCGTACCTGCGCGCCTCGGTCGGCGCGTGGACCAGCGACGACGACCTCGACCGCCTGCTGGCGGCCTGACCTACGCCAGCACGGCGTCCTCGTACGCCGGCCGCGCGGCCTCGCCCGCGTCGAACAGGTCCCAGCGCTCCATCCAGCGGTGGGTGCGCTCGAACATCTCGCGCGTATAGGACTCGAACACGAGTCGCTCGCCGGGCCCGAAGCGGCGGACGTCGACCGCCTCGAGCAGGTCCTCCGGCATCTCGCGCCGCCAGTAGTGCTTGTAGCGCTCGACCTCGAGGTCGATCTCGACCTGCGCCCGTCGCAGCGCCCGGAAGTACCGCTCGAGGTCGTCGGTGTCGGCGTCCTCGGCGACCATGAAGCCCATCATGAACGTGGTGTCGACGAGCTTGCGGAAGCCGAGCTGCTCGAGGACGTAGTACTGCCCGCCCCACACGTTGGCGGCCTCGATCTCGCGCGAGCGCATGAGCCGGACGCGGTCGTACGGGCGCCCCACGAAGCCCAGCGCGATCTCCGCCCGCGCGAGGAACGGCTCGAGCCCCTGGATCGCGGAGTAGTGGCTGCCCGAGTGATAGCCGACGCCGACCTCGACGCCCGCGAGGTCCTCCGGCCGCCGGTACGGCGAGTCGGGCGCGACGAAGATGCCGGAGTTGCACATCGAGTAGGCCCGGCCCCACATCTTCCCGTGGCTCGCCGAGGCGGCCGCGTTGACGGCCCAGTGGCAGGCGCCCGACACGCTGCACGCGCGGCCCTGCTCCATGTCCTCGAACGCCCCGCTGCGCACGGACAGCGGCGCCGCGTCGCCACGCTGGACCGACGTGGTCAGCGAGCCCCCGGCGAAGCCGCCGGGCTCGAACTCGTAGTCGAGGCCCTCCTCGCGGAAGAACCCCTCGTCCTCCGCCACCCACTCCTGCAGCCGGACGTGCGGCTGGATCCGGAACCTCGCCATCGACGTTCGCCTCCCGTGTCGCCGTCTGGTGACGCGGGCCAGGGTAGGGCCGCCGGCGCGGTCAGACCACCCCGCGCGTCAGCTCGCACACACGCTCGTGCAGCCACGGGACCGCGGGCTCGTGCTCGGGCTTCATCAGCACGCTGCGCAGGATGCGCGCCGGGCCTTCGCCGCCGCCCGCGAGGCGCGGATGGCGGGCGAGCAGGTCGTCGGCGTCGATCCGCAGCGTGCTGAGGTACACCGGGTCGGGGTCGGCCATGCCGGCGTCGAGGACCGCGGCGCTGACGCGGTCGACCGCGTCCGCCGAGGGCGCGCGCGCGGCGCCCGGCAGGAAGGTCAGGATGTCGAGCTCCGGCGCGACGTGGAGCTCGAGCTCCTCCGAGCCCTCGATCAGCGCGGCCCACGCGCGCGCCGCCCTGACTCCCGCCGCGAGGATCGGCCCGAGGCCCTCGTCGCGCGCCGGCGGCAGCGCCTGGAGCGTCAGCCACAGGCCCGCGGCGGCGGCGCCGGCGCGTGAGCACTCGAGGCTGATCTCCCCCAGGTGCAGGTCGGCCGACGTGAAGTAGGTGTAGGGCGAGTCGTGTTGGTAGAGGCGGCCGACCCCGGGGTCGCGGAACAGGACGGCACCGCAGCCGTACGGCTGCAGCCCGTGCTTGTGGGGGTCGACGACGACCGAGTCGCACCCGGCGATCGCGGCGAACGGCGCCGCGGGGACGAGCGGGTCGGGCCCGCCCGCGAGCAGCGTGAAGAAGCCGCCGTAGGCGGCGTCGGCGTGCAGCCGCACGCCGTGGCGCTCGCGCAGGGCGAGCGCCTCGTCCACACGGTCCACCGCCCCCAGGCCGGTGGTGCCCGGGGTCAGCACCAGCGTGCCGACGTCGCCCCGGCGGCACTCGCGCTCGGCCGCGTCGAGGTCGATCCGCCCCTCGGCGTCGGCCGGCACGCTGCGGGCCGGGATCCCCAGCACCTGGCACATGCGCGCGTGCGTGTAATGCGCGTTGGCGCCGTAGACCACGGCCTTGCCGGGGTGCAGCTCGCGCGCGACCCACAGCGCCTCGAGGTTGGCGATCGTGCCGCTCGCGGTCAGGTGGCCGAGGACGTCGCCGGGCAGCCCGAACATGCCCGCCAGGGCGCGCACCGCCTCGAGCTCGAGCTCGCTCGTGACGGGCGAGGCGTCGAGCGCGTGGTTGTTCGGGTTGACGAGCATCGCCGCCAGGTAGCCGGCCACCGCGACGGGATGCGGCGGCTTGAGCATCTGCCCGGCGTAGCGGGGATGGAAGAACGGGTGGTTGCCGGCCATCCGCCCGGCGAAGCGCTCCCAGACGGCGGCGAGGCGGTCGCCGTCGACGGCGGTGGCGGGGTGCGGCTCGACGGCGCCGAAGCCCGCCTCCCAGCCGCGGATCAGCTCGCGTGCCGCGGGGAGGAGCTCGTCGAGGTCGGTGGAGCGGGGCGCGGCGATGGCGGGCATCCTGACGGCCGCGCCTTGCCGGTGTCATGCCGCGCAGCCCTTCGCCCCGCCCAGTCGGCACCGTCGGCCGCGCCGGCGTGCGACGATCGAGGCCCGGACACCCGCTGACCGAGAGGAGAACGCATGCCCGACTACGCGCCCGGAACGCCCTCGTGGGTCGAGCTGTCCTCGCCCGACGTCGATGCCTCGGCGGCCTTCTACCGCGATGTCATGGGCTGGGACGCGATCGAGCCCGGACCGGCCGAGGAGACCGGCGGGTACCGCATGTTCCAGCAGGACGGCCAGGCCGTCGCCGGGCTGATGGGCCACATGCAGGAAGGTCAGCCGACCGTGTGGGCGACGTATGTGAACGTCGCCGACGCCGACGAGACCGCAAGCCGCGTCAAGGCGGCCGGCGGCGGCGTGATCGTCGAGCCGATGGACGTCATGGACATCGGGCGGATGGCGGTCTTCGCCGATCCCACCGGCGCGGTGTTCGGTGTGTGGCAGCCGAAGGCCTTCGCCGGCGCCGACCTCGTCAACGCGCCCAACTCGCTCTGCTGGAACGAGCTGCTCACGCGCGACCCGGAGGCCGGAAAGGCGTTCTACCCGGCCGTGTTCGGATGGGTCGCCGGCCGGGCGGCGTTCCCCGGCGCGCCCGAGACGTACATCGTCTGGGAGGTCGCCGGCAAGCCCGTCGGGGGCATGATGCAGATGACCGACGAGATGTTCCCTGCCGAGGTCCCGCCGCACTGGGGCGTGTGCTTCGCGGTCGCCGACTGCGACGCGACCACCGCCAAGGCGCGCGAGCTCGGCGCGACGGTCACGGCGGAGCCCATGGACACGCCGATCGGCCGCTTCGCCGGCCTGATCGACCCCCAGGGGGCTTCGTTCGCGGTCATGCGGCTGGCGCCGGCCGGCTGATCGACGAGCGGCGGCCTACGGCGGGCGGGCGCGGTCCTCTACCGGCCGCGCCAGCCCGGCGCCTCGCGGCGCTCCACGAACGCGTCCACCGCGGCCTTGAAGTCCTCGCTGGAGTACGCCTCCTGCACGAGGTCGCTGCCGTCGGGCAGGCCCGCGGCACGCAGGCGCCGCAGCGCCTCCTTGGTCGAGCGCATGGTGATCGGCGAGTGCCCGGCGAGCCGCTCGCACAGCGCCGCGACCTCGTCCTCCACGGTCTCCGCCGGGACGATGCGGGTGGCGAGCCCGATCGCGACCGCCTCCTCGGCGTCGATCGTGCGCGCGTTGAACACCAGGTCCTTGACGCGGCCCTCGCCGACCAGCGCGACGAGGCGGGCGTAGTTGGCCATCGAGAGGACGTTGCCGAGCGTGCGGGCGATCGGCAGCGCGAACTTCGCCTCCGGCGTGCAGACGCGCAGGTCGCAGGCTCCGGCCAGCGCGAGGCCGCCCCCGACCGCGTAGCCGTCGACGAGCGCGACGGTCGGCTTGCGCACGGACTCGAGGCGCCCGACCACGCGGTCGATGCGGGCCTCGTAGTCGAGCCCGTCCTGGGGTGTCTTGAAGGCCTGGAACTGGGCGATGTCGGTGCCGGCCACGAACGCCTTGCCGCCCGCCCCGCGCAGGACGAGCGCGCGGACGTCGTCGTCGGCGTCGACCGCCTCGCAGCGGTCGAACAGGCCCTCGTACATCGCGAAGGTCATCGCGTTGCGGGCCTGCGGGCGGTTGAAGGTGATCCACTCGGCGGCGCCGCGGCGCTCCGAGAGCAGCTCGGCGGCCTCGGTGGCGCTCATGCGGTCCGCCCCGCCCCGGTGCCCAGCACGGCGGCCAGCGCGTCGTCGTCGAGGCCCGCCTGCCGCAGGACCTCCTCGGTGTGCTCGCCCAGCAGCGGCGCCGCGCGGCGGATCGAGCCGGGGGTGTCGGAGAGCTTGACCGGGATCCCCAGCCCCCGGATCGTGCCCTCGACCGGGTGCTCCATCTCGGCCACCATCCCGCGCGCGAGCGTGTGGGGGTCCTCGACGACCTGCCCGTAGTCGTGGATCGGCCCGACCGGCACGCCGGCCTCCAGCAGCGTCGCGACCCAGTCGTCGGTGTCGCGCCCGGTGAGCGTGGCCTCGAGCTCGGCCGCGAGCTCCGGCCGGTGCTCCATGCGCTCGTCGTTGGTGGCGAAGCGGGGGTCCTCGGGCAGCTCCGGGCGGCCGATCGCGTCGCACAGGCGGCGCCACAGGCGGTCGTTGTTGCCGCCCACGGTGATGTGGCCGTCGCGGGTGCGCAGCGCCTGGTAGGGAGCGGTCAGCCGGTGCGCCGAGCCGAGCGGCCCGGGGATGCGCCCGGTCGCCCACAGCTCGGCGGTCTCCCAGATCGACAGCGCGAGCGCGCCCTCGAACAGCGACGTGTCGATGCGCTGCCCGCGGCCCGTCCGCTCGCGCGCGGCGTAGGCGGAGAGGATCGCCACGGCGCAGAACAGGCCGGCGGAGAGGTCGCCGATCGGGATGCCGCACTTGACGGGGTCGCTGCCCGGCTCGCCGGTCACGCTCATCACGCCGGCGAGGCCCTGGGCGATCAGGTCGAAGCCGGGCCGCATGGCGTACGGGCCGGTCTGCCCGAAGCCCGAGATGCTCGCGTAGATCAGGCGCGGGTTGAGCGGCTCGAGCGTCTCGTAGTCGACGCCCAGGCGCGCGGCGACGCCGGGCCGGTAGTTCTCCACCACCACGTCGACGTCCGCGGCCAGGCGGTGGAAGACCGCCCGGTGCGCCTCGTCCTTGAGGTCCAGCGTCACGCTGCGCTTGTTGCGGTTGACGGCCAGGAACGCGGCGGTGTCCTCGCCCTTCATGCGGAATCCCATCGAGCGCCGCGCCTGGTCGCCGCTGCCGGGCGGCTCGACCTTGACGACGTCGGCGCCCATGTCGCCGAGCACCTGGCAGCAGAACGGGCCCGCCATCACCTGGGTGAGCTCGAGCACCCGCATCCCGGCCAGCGGCGGGGTCGTCGTCGCGCCGGTCACGCCGCCGGCTCGGCCGCCGCCTGGCGCACGCGTGTGCCGGTGCCGGCCGCTGCGCCGTCGTCCCCCGGGGCCCGCTCGAGGTGCTCGAGCGCCGCGTCGACGCCGCCGCGCTCGAAGGGCACGCCCGCGAGCGCGAGTCCCATCTCCACCCCGCACAGCGTCCCGGCCAGCATCAGGTCGTTGAAGTCCCCGAGGTGGCCGATGCGAAACACGCGGCCGCGCACCTTGCCGAGGCCGGCGCCCAGCGACATGTCGAAGCGCTCGAGGATCACGCGCCGGACCTCGTCGGCGTCGTGGCCGTCGGGTACCAGCACGGCCGTCAGCGCGGCCGAGTGCTCGCGCTCGTCCTCGCAGAGGATCTCGAGCCCCCAGGCGCGCACCGCGCGACGGGTGGCCTCCGCGTGCCGGCGGTGGCGCGCGAACACGGCGTCGAGCCCCTGCTCCTGCAGCATCGCGAGCGCCTCGCGCAGCCCGTAGAGCAGGTTGGTCGGCGACGTGTAGGGCCAGAAGCCGGCGCGGTTGGCCTCGAGGATCGGCTCCCAGTCCCAGTAGGAGCGCGGCAGGCGGGCGCTGCGCGCGGCGGCGAGCGCCTTCTCGCTGACGGCGTTGAAGCCCAGCCCGGCGGGGAGCATGAGCCCCTTCTGCGAGCAGCCGACGGTCACGTCGACCCCCCACTCGTCGTGGCGGTAGTCGATCGAGCCGAGCGAGGAGATCGTGTCGACGAGCAGCAGCGCGGGGTGGGCGGCCGCGTCCATCGCCGCGCGGATCTCGGGCACGCGGCTCGTGACGCCGGTCGAGGTCTCGTTGTGCACCACCATGACCGCGCGCAGGGCGTGCTCGCGGTCGGCGGCGAGGGCCTCGGAGACCGCGTCCGGGTCCACCCCGTGGCGCCAGTCGCCCGGCACCCACTGGACCTCGAGCCCGAGCCGCTCGGCCATCGCCCGCCACAGCGTCGCGAAGTGGCCGGTCTCGAAGGCCAGCACGCGGTCGCCCGGCGAGAGCGTGTTCACCAGCGCGGCCTCCCACGCCCCGGTCCCCGACGACGGGTAGACGACGACGGGGCCGGCGGTCTGGAAGACGCGGCCGAGGCCCTCCAGCACCTCCAGGCCGAGCACGGCGAAATCCGGGCCGCGGTGGTCGATCGTCGGCGCGTCGATCGCCCGCAGGACGCGATCGGGCACGTTGGTCGGGCCGGGGATCTGCAGGAAGTGGCGTCCGCTGCGGGTCACGGGCGCGCCCGGCAAGCTTATCCGCGCGTGCTTGGATGCCCGCCGGGCGGGTAGGTGGCCCGGTGACCGGGAGGACGGCCTTGGCGACGCGGCTGCGCGAGGACACGGACGAGCACACGGGGGACGGCGCGGCCACGGCCGTCGCCGGCGCCCTGCGCCGCGAGCTGCGCGGCGACGTGCGCGCCGACGCCTACTCCCGCCACCTGTTCGCCGGCGACGCGAGCATGTACGCGGCCGAGCCGCTCGTGGTGGCCTTCCCGCGGGACGCCGGCGACGTCGCCGCCGCGATCGCCGTCGCCGGGCGCTTCGGCGTGCCGGTGATCTCGCGCGGCGCGGGCACGAGCCTCTCCGGCCAGACGATCGGGGCGCGCGGCATCGTGCTCGACACCTCGCGCCACATGGACGCGATCACCGCGCTGGACCCGGTCGCGCGGCGCGTGCGCGTCGGTCCCGGCGTCGTGCAGGAGGATCTCAACCGGGCCGCCCGGCCCCACGGACTCGGCTTCGGCCCCGACACCTCCACCGCCAACCGGGCCACGATCGGCGGCATGATCGGCAACAACTCGGCGGGCAGCCAGTCGATCGTCCACGGCATGACGATCGACCACGTCCACGAGCTCGAGGTCGTGCTCTCCGACGGCTCGCGCGCCCGCTTCGGGCCGGTCGACGAGGCCGAGCGCGCCCGCCGCGCGCAGGGGGACACGCTCGAGGCGGCCATCTACCGCGGGGTGCCGGAGATCCTGCGCGACCACCGCGAGGCGATCGCCAACGACTACCCCCGCCACTGGCGCCAGGCCGGCGGCTACCGGCTCGACCGCCTCGCCGGCGACGCCCCGTTCGACCTCGCCCGCCTGGTGGTCGGGTCCGAGGGCACGCTCGTGGCGGTCACGGAGGCGACGCTCGGGCTGGTGCGGCTGCCGGGCGCGCAGCTGTTCGCGGTCGGGCACTTCGACTCGGTGGCGGGCGCCATCGCGGCGACCGGCGACGCGCTCGAGCTCGAGGCCTCGGCGATCGAGCTGATGGACCGCACGATGCTCGACCTCTCGCGCCAGAAGCTCGAGTTCCGCCGTCTCGGGGAGTACCTGGAGGGCGACCCCGACGCGCTGCTGTTCGTGAGCTTCGCCGCCGACACGAAGGCGGAGGCGAGCGACAAGCTCGACCGCCTCGAGGACGCCTGGCGCCGGCACGGCCACGGCTACCACACGAGGCGCGCCGAGGACCCGGCCGAGCAGGAGGCGCTCACCAAGGTGCGCAAGATGGGCCTCGGGCTGCTGATGGCGGCGAGCACCGGCGCCAACCGGCCGCTGGCCTTCGTCGAGGACACCGCGGTGGCCCCGGAGCGCCTCGCCGACTACGTCGCGCGCTTCAAGGCGATCCTCGACCGCCACGGCCTGCGGGCCGGCTTCTACGGCCACTGCTCGGTGGGCTGCCTGCACGTCCGCCCGTACGTCGACCTGACCGCGCCCGGCGGCATCGAGACGATGACCACCGTGGCCTCCGAGATCGCCGACCTCGTGGCCGCCTTCGACGGCGTGAACTCGAGCGAGCACGGCGACGGGCGCGTCCGCAGCGGCTTCAACCCGCGGATCTTCGGCGACGACCTCTACGAGGCGATGCGCCGGCTCAAGGCGCTCTTCGACCCGCACGGGCGGCTGAACCCCGGGGTGATGGTCGACGCGGCGCCGATGACCGCCGACCTGCGCGACCCGGCCCTCCCCCCCGCCCCGCCGCTCGCCACGCGCCTCTCGTTCGCCGAGCACGGCGGGCTGCGCGGCGCCGCCGACCGCTGCCAGCGGATCGGCGCGTGCCGCAAGACCGGCTCCGGGGTCATGTGCCCGTCCTACATGGCCACGCGCGAGGAGGAGCACGCCACCCGCGGCCGCGCCAACGCGCTGGTGCGGGCGCTCTCGCAACCCGACCCCCAGGCCGCGCTCGGCGACGAGCGCCTGCACGAGATCCTCGACCTCTGCCTGGAGTGCAAGGCGTGCAAGAGCGAGTGCCCGCTGAGCGTCGACATGGCGAGCATGAAGTCGGAGTTCCTCTCGCACTATCAGGACATCCACGGCGTGCCCCTGCGCTCGCGGCTGTTCGGGGCGATCCGGACGCTCAACCGGCTCGGCGCGGCGACCGCCCCGCTGTCGAACCTCCCCTCCACCCGGCCGCGGCTGCGCGCGCTGATGGAGCGCCGGCTGGGCATCGCCGGCCGCCGCCCGCTCCCCCGCTTCGCGCGCGAGACCCTGGTGCGCTGGCACCGGCGCCGGCCCGCCGCGGCGGCGGGGACCCGCGGCGAGGTGGTGTTCCTCGCCGACTCCTTCACGACGTTCACCGAGCCGGACGTCGGCCGCGCCGCGATCGAGCTGCTCGAGGCCGCCGGACACGCCGTGCGCCTGGAGCGTGCCGGCTGCTGCGGACGCGCGAGCATCTCCAAGGGCCTGCTCGACCAGGCGCGCGGCATGGCCGCCGACATGGTCGACCGCCTCGCCGAGGAGGCGCAGCGCGGCGTGCCGATCGTCGGCTGCGAGCCCTCGTGCGTGCTCACGCTCGGCGAGGAGCACGTCGCCCTGCTCCCGGGCGACCCGCGCGCCGAGGCGGTCGGCCGCCAGGCCCGGCTCGTGGACGAGCTGCTGGTGGAGGCGATCGACGACGGGGCGCTGCGCCTCGACCCGGGCTCGCCGGTCAGCGGCCGGCGCATCGTCTTCCACGGCCACTGCCACCAGAAGGCGCTGGCCGGCACGGCGGCGACCGTCGAGTTGCTGCGGCGCATCCCCGGCGCCGAGGTCGTCGAGCTGGACGCCGGCTGCTGCGGGATGGCCGGCTCGTTCGGATTCGAGGCGGAGCACTACGAGCTCTCGATGCAGATCGGCGAGTCGCGGCTGTTCCCGGCGCTCCGGGGCGAGGACCCGGACGTCCTCGTCGCCGCCACCGGGGTCTCCTGCCGCCAGCAGATCGGCCACGGGGCCGCGCGCCAGGCCCGCCACCCCGTGCAGCTCGTGCGCGCGGCGCTGGCGAGCTGACCGCGGCGGCGGACCGTCGCCGGACGACGCGTCGCGGCCGCCGTAGTTAGGATGCCCTAACTCCTGCTTAGGGCACCCTAACTCCTACCCCGAGGTCACCGCTCCCATGAACCCCACCGAGGCGCGCGAGGCGCTCTCCGAGCTCGACGATCGCCAGCGGCGGCTCCGCACCGCCTACGTCGCCGCCCGGTATGGCTGGCCCGAGACGCTCGCCGCCGAATGGGGCCGGCACCCGCACCGCTTCGAGCCGGCGGAGCCGTCGTGCCGGGTGACCGCGATCCTCGAGGCGCTCGCCGTCACCCCTCTCCCCCGAAGTCCACGACGTTGAGGTCGAGCGGGAACTGGTCGCGCCGCGGGCTCGCGGTCGGCAGCAGCCCCTCGTTCCAGATCCCCTCGAGCGTCGTGGTGGCATTCCACCGCGCCACGTCCACCTGCCCCTCGAGCTCGAAGCGGCCGAGCACGTAGGGCAGCCCCGAGGAGCCGAGCACCGAGGCGCCGTCCATGAGGTGGAAGTGCAGGTGCGGCGCCGACGTGTTGCCGGTGTTGCCGAGCCTGCCGAGCATCTCGCCGCGCCGGACGCGGTCGCCGGCCTCGACCGTCACCGAGCCCTTCTGCATGTGGGCGTAGAAGGCGTAGCGGCCGTCGCGGTGGCGCACCACGACGTGGTTGCCGTCCACGTTCTGGAGAGTGATCGTGCTCGGATCGGGGAGCTGGCCGGGGACCTGGTCGTCGAGCGTGTTGAGGGTGCTCACCACCGTGCCGCCGGCCACGGCGATGATCTCCGCGCCGTAGTCGACGTAGCTGTGCACGTCGGACGGGTCGCCGACGACCAGGCGGCCCTCGTCGTTCATCCGCATCCAGTCGATCGCGAACCGCTGGGTGTCGTGCAGGCCGCCGTTGACCGGCAGCACGGTCGCGCGGTGGATGCCGTCGGTCTCGCAGCAGCCGTTCGCCGCGACCCAGCCGCCGCCCTTCAGCGGCGGCCCGAGCTCCGGCACGCGGAGGTCGAGCGGGAAGGACCAACGCCGGCCGGCTGCGAAGCGGGCGACGGACACGGACACCTCCAGGTGCCGAGGGGGGCTCCATCCTCGTCCGCGCCGTCGCGCGGGGTCAAGCGCCGGGCCGGCCGCTCACTCGAACGCGGCGCGTACGAGCGGGACCACCTGCGCGGCGAACCGCTCGGTCTGGCCGAGCACGTCGTCGCCGTCCACCGACACGACGAAGCCGTCGAAGCGCAGGTCGCTGACGAGCCGCGCGAGCTCCTCCACCCAGTGCTCCACCGGGCCGTGCAGCCAGCCCGTGACCTCGCCGTCGGTGACCGTCCCGCTGAGGTTGGCGATCCGCACGATGTCGCCCGGGTCGCGGCCGGCGGCGCGCGCGGCGTCGTCGATCGCGGCCTGGCGCGGCGGGACGTCCTCCACCGGCAGCCGCGGGAGGCTCGGGATCCAGCCGTCGCCCGCCCGCCCCACCAGGCGCAGCATCCGCGGGCCGTACGCGCCGATCCAGATGCCCATCGGGTGCGCCGGGACGGGACCGCCGTGCGCCCCCTGGAGCCGGTAGTACGCGCCGTGGAAGCGGATGCCCCGCTCGCCCGCCCACACGCGGCGGATGATCTCGATCGCCTCGGCGAGCGCGTCGACCGACTCCCCGGGCGAGCGCCGCGGCGCACCCCACGCCTCGATCGCCTCCCAGAACGCGCCCGCGCCGAGGCCGAGCTCCGCCCGCCCTCCGCTCAGCCGGTCGAGCGACGCCGCCGACTTGGCCAGCACCGCCGGGTGGCGCAGCGGCAGGTTCGCGACGTCCGGGAAGAGGCGGACGCGCTCGGTCCTGCCGGCGAGGAACGACAGCAGCGTCCACGTGTCGAGGAAGCGGCGCTGGTACGGGTGGTCCTGGATCCCCACGAGGTCGAGCCCGAGGCGGTCGGCGAGCAGGACCTGCTCGATCACGCGCTCCTGGGCGTCGGCCTCGGGCACCGGGAAGACGCCGAAGAGCGGCGGCGCGACGGTCATCTCCCCCGTGCCCCACGTGTGATGCGGAACGCCAGCACGTGGGAGCGGGAGCGGTTGCCCGCCGCGTCGGAGGCGCCGATCGCCAGGCGGTAGCGCGCCGGGCGCAGCGTGCGGCCGGCGAGCCGCCCGGAGAGGCGGACGCTGTTCGCGCCGCGGCGCGCCTGGAGCCGGATGAGGCCCGGGACGCGGACGAAGCGGCCGCGCCTGGCGCGCCGGCGCACGGCGATCGTGACCGTGGCGCGCTCGGAGACGGTGTAGCGCAGCAGCGCGCCGCGGCCGCTGGGCGCGAGCGGCGAGCCGCGCCGGGCCGCGCGGAAGGCGGCCGGGCGCAGGCTGACGCGCCGCAGCACGGGGCGGCGGCGGTCGCGGGCCGCCCGCCGCGGCCGGCCCGCCGCGGGCGCGACGGGCGCCGCCGCCGGGGCACCCGCGGGCTCGAAGGCCGCCTCCACCCGCTGGGCGCCGGTCATCGGCACCGTGCAGCCACCCGTGCCGGCGCACGCGCCGCTCCACCCCGCGAACGCCGAGCCCGCGGCCGGCGTGGCGACCAGGGACACGCTCGCGCCGGCGCTGAAGCCCTGGCGGCAGTCGCTCGGGCACGCGATCCCGTCCGGCGCGCTCGTCACCTGCCCGCTGCCGCCCCCGCGGGTGGCCACGTCGAGGCGCATCGTGGCCGGCGGCGCCGGGCCGCTCAGCGTGAAGCGCTGCAGGCGGTCGTTGCCGGTGTCGGCGACGACGAGCGTCGTGCCCGCCGCGTCGGTCGCCACGCCGGTGGGCGCCGTGAAGCTCCCGACCGCGGTGCCGGCGCTCCCGATGACGTCCCAGGCGCCGGTGGCCACGTCGACGCGCAGCACCCGGCTCGTGCCGGTGTCGGCGACGTACAGCGCGGCGCCTTGCAGGAACAGCCCGGTGGGCCCGGCGAGCGCGCCGGCCGGCGGCGGGGCGAGCGGCGTCGCCGTCCCGCCGGTCACCGCGAGGACGCGGTTGGCGCCCGTGTCCGCCACGTAGACCGTCCCGGCGGCCGACGCCGCGACGCCCTGGGGCCGCGTGAGCGCGGTGCCGCCGGTGTCGAGCGGTGTCCACGCGCCGGTCGCCGGCGCGAGCCGCATCACGCGGTCGTTGACGGTGTCGGCCACGAGCACGCCGCCGGCCGGGTCGACCGCCACCGCCTGCGGATCCCGCAGCTGCCCCACCGCCGTCCCCGCCGAGCCGTACGTGGCGATCGGCGCCCCGTCGAGCGTGAGGTGCTGGATGCGGTCGTTGGCCGTGTCGGCGACCCACAGCGTGCCGTCGCGGGGGTCGTAGGCCACCGCGCCCGGCCGGTTGAACTGCCCCGGGCCGGTGTTGGGGGCCGCGAAGCCCGTGCGGTCGGCGATGTAGCCCGACTGCCCGAGATAGGCGCCGTCGGAGCCGAGGCGCTCGAGGCGGTGGGTGAACGTGTCCGCGACGTGCACGACCCCGCTCCCGTCCACGGCGATGCCGCCCGGGCGGGTCACGTAGCCGGGGCCACGCCCCGCGATCCCCCAGTACGCGAGCAGCGTGCCATCCGCGCTGAAGGTCTGCACGCGGTTGTTCGCGTTGTCGGCGACCGCGACGCCGCCGGCCGGGTCGTCGGCGAGCGCCGCCAGCGCGCGCGTGAACTCGAGCCGGCCGGGGTCGGGGCCGAAGCCGCCCCACCCGCCGGCGAACTGGAAGGTGGCGGCGTCGAAGACCTGCACGCGGTGGTTGTTGTTGTCGGCGACGTAGATCTGCCGCGGCGAGCGGGCGTCGACCCCGACGTCGTAGGGGAAGCGGAACTGCCCCGGCCCGGTCCCGTAGCTCCCGGTCTGGCGGACGAACGTGCCGTTGGGCAGGTACTCGACGATGCGGTGGTTGTCGTCGTCGGCCACCAGCACGTGGCGGAGGCCCGCCGCGTCGGGCTGCGTGTCGACGGCGACGCCCTGCGGGCGGTTGAGCACCTGGTCGAAGGCCGGGCTCGGGCATCCGGTCGCCGAGCAGTCCCCGGACGTGCCCCAGTTGGCGATCGTCGCCGGCACGGGGACGACGTCCGGGTTGCCGGGCGCCGCGGCGCCCGCGGGCAGGACCGGCCCCGCGTCCCCGGTCGCCGCCCGCTCCAGGCGGAAGGCCTGCACCCGGTCGTTCTGCTGGTCGGCGACGTAGACGACGGGAGCGACGGCGGCCGACGGCTGGTCGATCGCGATCCCGCCCGCGCCCGTGTTCGCGCCGAGCCGGAACTGGCCGAGCAGCGTCCCGCTGCTGCCCCACGAGGCGAGCCACGCCCCGGTGGCGGCCGAGAAGACCTGCACCCGGTCGTTCTCGCTGTCGAGGACGAAGAGATGCCCGGCGCGGTCGGCCGCCAGCCCGCCGATCACCCCGATCCGCCCGAGCTGGCGGGCGTTCGCGTGCGCGCCGACGTCGAGCTGCCAGTCCCCGGCGCGGCCGAACCGCTGCACCACGCTCGAGTACTGGTCGCCGACGAAGATCGCCGAGCCGCCCGGCGTGTACGCGACCGCCTGCGGGAAGCGGAACACCCCGCTCCCGGTGGCCGGCGACTCGCCGAGGACGCCCACCGAGACGTAGCACTCCGCACCGACGCACGCCTCCGCCGGCGCCGCCGCCGCGAGCGCGACCACGACGGCGAGCAGCACCACGCGCCTGACCACGTCGGCGAGCGTACTCGCGACCCGCGGCCCCCGCCACCGCGGTGTCCGGGTCTTGACCGGCGGCGCCCCGGCCATACTTGTCGTGTGAAGCGATGATGCGACTCCGGACCGCCATGGCGATCGCCTTCGTGGCGCTGTTCGTGGTGCTGGCCGTGCTCGCGATCCGCGAGGGCGGCGGCAGCACGGACAGGTGCCTGATGGGCCGCACCGAGAACGCGGCCTGCCGCTGACGTATCTGGCGGCCCGCCGCTCCCACCGGCCGGCGCCGCCCGGATAGGTTCTCCTGTGTGCGGTGGCTTCGCTCTGTCTGCGCCGGGATGGTCCTCGCCGGGCTGATCGCGCCCACCGCTCACGCCGCCACCGACGCCCCGGAGATCACGCCGGTGATCCAGGACGTGCTCTCGCCGCCCCGCTGGTACGAGGGCGACGACGGCCGCGTCCACCTCTCCTACGAGCTCCTGCTGACCAACGCCGCGCCGGTGGCGACCACCGTGCAGGCGCTCGAGGTGCTCGACCAGCGCGGCCGGCGGCTCGCGCGGCTGACCGGCGCGCGCCTGCGGGCCGCCATGGGCTGGCCCACCGCGCCGCGCGCGACCCGGCGGCTCGCACCCTTCGCCGTCGGGATCGCGTTCCCGGACCTCACCTTCCGGGACGCCGGGTCGCTCCCGCGGCGGATCCGCCACCGCCTCACGGTCCGGCTCGCGCCGGGGCTGCCCGTCCCCTCCGTCGTCCGGAACGTGGCCGGCGAGGCGGCCGTGACGCGCCGGAAGCCGGTCGCGATCGCGCCGCCGCTGGCGGGGTCCGGGTGGATCGCCATCGTGGGCGCCCACCGGCGCGCCGTCCAGCCGGTCGACGGGGCGCTCGACAACGGCCAGCGCTTCGCGGTCGACTTCGCCGCCCGGCTCGACGCCTCCGGGCGCGCGCTCGTCGGCGACCCGGCGCTGAACCCGAGCTGGGTCAACTTCGGCGCGCCCGTGCTGGCCGTGGGCGACGCCACCGTCGTCACCGCCGTCGATCGCTTCCCGGACCAGCCGCCGGACAAGCCCGCGCAGACCGGCGTCGAGGAGGCGGACGGCAACCACGTCATCCTGCGCCTCGCCGACGGGACCTACGCCGGCTACGCCCACCTCGTGAGCGGCAGCGTGCGGGTCCGCGCCGGCCAGCGCGTGCGGGCGGGCGAGGTGCTCGGCCTGCTGGGCAACTCCGGGAACACCACCGGCCCGCATCTGCACTTCCAGCTCATGACCCGGCCGTCGCTGCTCGTCGCCGACGGGCTGCCGTTCGAGCTCTCGCAGTTCCGCATCGACGGGCACGTGCCCTCGCTGGACGCCATGACCCGCGCGACGGAGGCGGGCACCCCGATCCCGGTCGACCGGTCGGGGGCCGGCGACCACCGGGACCAGGGGCTGCTCGGTCTCGAGGTCCTCACCTTCCCCGGCTGAGCCGCGGAAACGCACCCTGTCCCCTCCCCGTGCATATTGACAACGTGCTGTCATTATGACAGCATACTGTCCATGAACACCCGCACAGCGCACGTCGCCGTCTACGACACCCTCGCGGACTGGGAGCTCGGCCACCTCCTCGCCGAGCTGCACTCGGGTCGCTTCACCGGCACGCGCTTCGACGTCGTCACCGTCGCGGAGTCGCCCGAGCCGGTCACGACGATGGGCGGCGTGCGCATGCTGCCCGACGCGCTGCTCGCCGACCTCGAGCCCGGCGACAGCGACGTCCTCGTGCTGCCCGGCGCCGAGATCTGGGACGCCGGCGGCGGCGACGCGTTCGCCGCGGCCGCGGCGCGCTTCCTCGACGCCGGGGTGCCGGTGGCGGCGATCTGCGGCGCGACCGCGGGCCTCGCGCGCGCCGGCCTGCTCGACGAGCGCGACCACACCAGCGCCGCGCCGGAGTACCTGGCGGCGACCGGCTACGCGGGCGGCGACCGCTACGTCGACGCGCGCGCGGTCCTCGACGGCGACCTCATCACCGCCGGCCCGCAGTCCCCCGTGCAGTTCGCGCGCGCGACGCTGGGCCGCCTCGGGCTGGCCTCCGAGCGCACGCTCGACGCCTACGAGGACCTCTTCCACCGCGGCGATCCGGCGGCCTTCCCGGTCCTCATGGAGGCGCAGGCCGCCCCGTGAGCGCCGCCGATGCCCGGGCCGCCGCGGTCCCGCCGCGCGAGCGCTGGCCCGAGGCGCCCCCGCAGACGGAGGCGGGCGAGCTGCTGACCGACCTCGTCCTTGAGACCTTCCGGCTCAACGGCCGGCTCATGGAGGTCGCCCAGGAGCGCGCGGCCGAGGGCGGCCTGACCGCGGCCTGGTGGCAGGTGCTCGGCGGCGTCCTCGACGAGCCGCGCACCGTGGCGGAGATCGGGCGGCGCATGGGCATGACCCGCCAGGGGGTGCAGCGCGTCGCCGACCTCCTCGTGGAGCGCGGCCTCGCCGAGTACCGCCCGAACCCCGCCCACCGGCGCGCCAAGCTGCTCGCCTGCACGGAGGCCGGCTACTGGGCGATCCGGCGCATCGCGCTCGTCCAGCGGCCGTGGGCCAATACGATCGGATCGGAGGTCGGCGCGGACGACCTCCGGCGCGCGCTAGCGACCCTGCGGCGCCTGGTCGCCGTCCTCGAGGGTGAGGAGCCATGAGCATCGTCATCACCGGAGCATCAGGCAACCTCGGCCGTCTCGTCGCCACGGCCGTCCTCGACGGCGCGGACCCGTCCGACGTCGTCCTCGTCACGCGCGACCCGTCGCGGCTCTCCGACCTGGCCGGGCGCGGCGCCGACGTCCGCGCCGGCGACTTCACCGATCCGGCCTCGCTGGCGCGGGCGTTCGCCGGCGCCACGCGGGTCCTCGTCATCAGCGCCGACCGGATCGGCTCCCGCGTCCCCGGCCACAAGGCGGCGATCGACGCCGCCGTGGCCGCCGGCGCCGAGTCGATCGCCTACACGTCCGGCGTCAACCCGTCGGACTCCAACCCGATCGCCGTCATGGGCGAGCACCGCGCGACCGAGGAGCACCTCCGGGCGAGCGGAGCGGGCTGGACGATGCTGCGCAACAGCATCTACGCGGAGATCCTGGTCGCCGGCGCCGCCCCCGCCCTCGCCACCGGCCGGCACTTCAGCAACGAGGGCGACGGCCGCGTGTCCTACGTCGCCCGCGCCGACTGCGCCGCCGTCGCCGCGGCCGTCCTCCTCGCCGGCGGCCACGACGGCAAGGAGTACGACGTCACCGGCCCGGAGGCGCTCGGCGCGACCGACGTCGCCGGCCTCTACGCCGAGGTCGGCGGCCGCCCGGTCGAGGCCGTGCTGGTCGGCGACGACGTCTACGCCGCCGGCCTGGTCGAGCACGCCGGCATGCCCGAGCCCGTCGCGCGGACGTACACCACGTTCGGGACCGGCGCGCGTCGCGGCTACTCCGCGCCCGTGAGCACCACCGTCGCGGACCTCACCGGCAGGCAGCCCACGAGCGCGCGGGACGTGCTCGCGGCCAACCGCGCGGTCCTCGAGGGAGGCTGAGCCGGCGCGTCCGGCCGCGGTCACGACCCGCGCCGCCTCACGCCTGCGGCCGGTAGGCCAGGTAGACCACGCCGTTGTCGTAGGACTCGGTGGCCGTCAGCGACAGCTTGGCGGGCTTCGCGTCCTGCGGGAACAGCCGCGGACGGTCCCCGAGGGTGAGCGGGTAGACGAACAGGTGCAGCCCGTCGATCAGGCCGTCGGCGAGCATCGCCCGCACCAGCCGGCCGCTGCCGCTGACGTAGAGGTCCCCGTCGACCTCCTCCTTCAGCCGGCGGATCGCGTCCGGGTCGTACGGCCCGATGATCTCCGAGTTCCGCCACGTCGCCTCGTTCAGCGTGCCGGACACGACGTACTTGGTGGTGTCGTTGAAGAACGGCGCCCCGGGATCGTCCTCGACGGTCCGCGTCGACCACGCCGGCTCGAACATCTCATAGGTGGTGCGCCCGAGCAGGATGCCGCCGGAGCGTCCCGCGACCGCGCCGATCGCCTCGCCCATCTTGGGGTCGAAGCCGTAGTCGAACGTCCACGACGGCTCGTCGAAGACGCCGTCGAGGCTCATGAACTCGTGTACGTGTATCTCACCCACGTCTCACCTCCGTATCGATTCGATGGTGCGGTGTAGACCGCTCCATCATCCGGAAGTCATCGGCCGTATTCCTCGTCGCTGACGTGCTCGCCCCAGGTGACGGCGCTCCCCTGGTCGTCGACCTGGTGCATCGCGAGGTGGGCCATGAAGCGGTCCGGGGCGGCGCCGTGCCAGTGGTCCTCGCCGGGCTCGAAGAACACCCGGTCGCCGGGGCGGATGACCTCGACCGGCCCGCCGCGCCGTTGGCATCGCCCGGTGCCCTCGGTGACGTAGATCGTCTGGCCGAAGGGGTGGGTGTGCCACGCGGTGCGGGCGCCCGGGGTGAAGTGCACGCTGGCGGCCGCCAGGCGGGAGGGCTCCGACGGGGCCGCGACCGCATCGATGAAGACCGCGCCGGTGAACCAGTCGCTCGGCCCCTGCGTGGTCTCGAGAGAGTTGCGGGTGATCTGCATGACGTTCTCCTGCCCGGCCGGGCTGGTCGGCGCACCATCGAGCAGGCCGGGGAGCGAGCCAGGGTGTTCGCGGGTGCGACACGCGGACGAGACGACGAGGCTTCACGGCGTCTGCGCGAAAGCACGAGCTGAAGGGGGAAGACGATGACGGCGTCGAAGGCCGCCGACCCGAAGACCGGCCCAGGAGATGGTCCGGTCTATGAGACGCTCACCGTGCGCACGGAGGGGGCCGTGCTGTTCGCCGACATCTCGGCCCCGCCCATGAACCTGCTGGGCCCCGAGCTCGTCCGCGACCTGGTCGCCCTCATCCAGCGAGCCGAGGCCGACGACGCCGTCGGGGTGCTCGTGTTCAGGAGCGCCGACCCCGACTACTTCATCCCCCACGTCGACGTCACCCGGATCGACGCGTACCGGGCGGAGGCGGCCAAGCTGACCGGCGAGCCGTCGATCGCCCTGCTGTTCCACCACCTGAGCGCAAGCCGGCTCGTCACCATCGCGCAGATCGAGGGCCGCGTCCGCGGCGCGGGCAGCGAGTTCGTGCTGGCGTGCGACATGCGCTTCGCCGCGCGCGAGTCGGCGATCTTCAGCCAGCCGGAGCCGGCCTTCGGTCTGCTCCCCGGCGGCGGCGCCGCCCAGCACCTCACGCGTCTCATGGGCCGCGGCCGGGCGCTCGAGGTCATGCTGGGCGCCGAGGACTACGACGCGGACCTGGCCGAACGGTACGGCTGGATCAACCGGGCGCTGCCCGCCCACGAGCTCGGCGGGTTCGTCGGCTCGCTCGCGCATCGGATCGCGGGGTTCCCGGTCGCCGGCCGTGTCGCGGTCAAGGACCGGGTCAACGCGATCGCACTCGCGCCGGCCGACGACTTCCGCCGCGATTCCGACCTCTTCGGCGAGGGCGTTCGCGATCCGGAGGCGCAGAGCCGGATCGGAGCCGCGATGCAGCGCGGCTTCCAGACCCGAGAGGCGGAGATGGACCTGGCCCGCCTGCTGGGCGACCTGGCCGCCGGCTGATCGGCTCGGTGAGTTTCGCGACACTCCGCGGTCTCAGGCTGCAGACCAGCAAAGGAGGCGCCGTGTCCGCGACCGTTCTGTACATGTCCATGTCCCTCGACGGATTCATCGCCGGCCCCAACGAGGGACCGGGCAACGGGCTCGGCGACGGCGGGCACCGCCTGCACGAGTGGGCGCTGACGGGTGGCGACGCCGGCCGCGAGAGCGTCGGCCGTCCGGCGGGCGTCAACGGCCAGGTCTTCGACGAGTTCATGGGGACCGGCGCGGTTGTCGCCGGCCGGGGGACCTTCGAGCCGGCCGGCGGCTGGGGCGGCGACCACCACGACGGTGTGCCGATCTTCATCTACAGCCGCCGGGAGCCCGCCATCGACATCGGCCAGTGGCCGCTGGTCACCTACGTGAGCGACGTCAGCAGCGCGATGACCGAGGCGAAGCAGGCCGCGGGCGACAAGGACGTGCTGGTCCACGGCGCCGCCACCGCGCAGCTCGCCCTCGCCGCCGGCGTCCTCGACGAGCTCGAGATCCATGTCATCCCGGTGCTCTTCGGCCAGGGCCGCCGTCTCTTCGACAACCTCCGTCCCGAGCAGATCGAGCTGGAGCGCACCCGGATCCTCGAGGGGGAGGGCGGCGTCACCCACATGCACTACCGCGTCCAGCGCTGAACCCCGACCGACCCGACGGCGCGCTACGGTCGCCCGACGGATTCAGGCGGCCACGATCGTCGCGGCGAGCGCGACGCGATGGTCCTTCGTCCACGGCGGCCCCAGCGTGGCCCGAGGTCCCTGCAGGACGTCGTCGGCCCGCCCGGCCAGCAGCCTGACCGCTTGACCTACCACCGCCTTGGCGTCATAGAGGTGGACCTCCCAGCCTCGAGCGTGCGCGAGCTCGGAGAGCTCCTGGCGGTACATGATGGCGTCGGCCCGGGCCTCGTAGGGCGCGCGACGTTGGACGGCGATGTCCTCGGGGAAGTCGAGCGGCCAGGACCGGAGCGAGATCGAGCGGACCGGCGCGGGCAGCGAGGTCGCGATCTCGTCGAGTGCCGCTGACGTCGCCCGGACGACGGACGCCCGCACCTCCGCGACCAGCGCGGCCGTCGCGGCGACATCGAGACGCGAGCTCTCGTAGTGGATCGGCGCCGCCGAGACGCCGGGCTCGACCAGCTCGATCCGCCGGCGGTCCACCACCTCGTGGTCCCCCGACGCCGTGACGGCGACGGCCCAGCCGAGATGATCCGCGATGCCCAGCCGCACGTCGCCGATTATCGGTTGATACCTGGCCCACCGAAGAGGAGACGACACGATGAGCCCGAGGAGGCGCCGGTGATGACCGCGACGCTGCGGCCGGTGGGCTGATCCGTGCTCATGCGGCGGCCTCCGCTTCGTCGAGCGCCAGCGACGACGAGAGGTCGCGGTAGGCGTCAATCTGCTGCCGGCGTTCGGCGAGCTTCTCCTCGGCCTGCGCGAGCGCGTCTGCGCCGGCGATGAACCGGAACGGCGGCTGCTCCTCGTCGGTGATGCTCAGGAGCGCCCGGGCGAGCTTGGCGGGGTCGCCGGTCTGCTTGCCGTTCATGCTCTCCCAGAACTCGCGTTGGGCGGCGTTGCGCTCGGTGTAGTCCTCGATCGACGGCGGGGCATAGTTCGTCGAGTCCTGCGTGAGGAGCTCGGTGCGGAAGAACCCGGGGTTGACGACCGTCGTGTGGATGCCGAACGGCTCGACCTCGGGGGCGAGCGACTCCATCCAGCCGTCCACGCCGAACTTCGATGCGGCGTAGGCGGTGCCGTACTCGAACCCGGCGAAGCCCGCGGACGACGAGATCGTCACGACGTGCCCGGAGCGCTGCGTGCGCATGACCGGCAGGACGGCGCGGGTGACGTTCATCGGACCGATGAGGCTCGTGGTGATCTGCCGGTCCATCTGCGCGGGCGTGAGCTCCTCGAAGTAGCCGGCGTAGAAGCTGGCGGCGTTGTTGACGAGCACGTCGATGCCGCCGAAGCGGTCGACAGTGGCATTCACCGCCGCGTCGGCGTCCTGCGTGCTGGTCACGTCGAGCTTGACGACAAGCAGGTGGTCCGCGTCGCCGACGGCCTTGGCGACGGCGTCGCGGTTGCGGCCGGTGGCCACGACGTTGTGGCCGGCGGCGAGCGCGGCCTTGGCGATGTCGACGCCCATTCCGCGGCCGGCGCCGGTGATGAGCCAGGTCCTCTTCTCGGTGGTCATGACGTCGAGCAAAGCGCGGATCTGGAGAAGGTGGGAGTCCCTGTTGAGAGAGGTACTGGCAGGGTCTCCCAAGCGCGCGTCGCCGGGTCTACGCTGGTTTTCGTGGAGACGAAGAAGGAGATCCGTGAGTTCCTCACCTCCCGCCGCGCCCGGGTGACGCCCGAGCAGGCCGGGTTGCCGACCTACGGTGCTCGTCGCGTTCCCGGACTGCGCCGCGAAGAGGTCGCGGTCCTGGCCGGCGTGAGCGCTCCGTACTACACGCGCCTGGAACGAGGAGACATGAGCGGTGCTTCCGAGGGCGTGCTGGAGGCACTGGCCCGGGCGCTCCAGCTCGACGACGCCGAGCGCGCCCACCTCTTCGACCTCGCCCGCGCTGCCCAGCCGCCCGGGGCGCGCCCGGGCCGGCGTCAGGCCAAGCTACGCATCCGGCCCGAGATTCAGTGGACGCTCGACGCGATCACCGGCGCCGCCGCGTACGTGGGCAACGACCGCCTCGACATCCTGGCCACCAACGAGCTCGGACGCGCGCTGTTCTCCGAGCTGTACGCCGCACCCGCGCGGCCGGCGAACCACGCGCGGTTCGTCTTCCTCGACCCGCGCGCCGAAGCCTTCCATGCCGACTGGGACCGCGCCGCCCGAGAGACCGCGGCGATCCTGCGGTCGGCGGCCGGCCGCGACCCATACGACCGCGAACTCTCAGCTCTCGTCGGCGAGCTCGCCACGCAGAGCGAGGCGTTCCGCACCCACTGGGCCGCACACAACGTGCGCTTCCACGCCACCGCGGTCAAGCACTTCCACCACCCCGTCGTCGGCGAGCTCAGCCTCAGCTTCAACCGCTTGGACGTCGCCGCCGACCACGGGCTGACGCTCTTCACCTACGCCGCCGAACCCGGCTCTCGCTCCGAGGAGGCTCTGAACCTGCTCGGGAGCTGGGCGGCGACGATCGACCTCGCCGAGTCGGCGCGAACGACCGACCACAGCTGAACCCGGGTCGTGACCTCGCCGGCGCGCCGGCTGAAGACCTGGTCATCGGGCGGCCTCCGCGAGCGTCGCGTGGTCGATCAGCGCGCTCAGCTCGCTCGTGGCGGCGTCGTCGAGGGGCAGGAGCGGCGGCCGCACGGGCCCGGTCGTGTCGCCGGCGAGGCTGCAGGCGGCCTTGACGGCAGCCGGGTAGCTCTGGCTCTCCAGGAACCGACATAGCGGCCACAGGCGGGCCCACAGCTCACGCGCGCCGGGGAGGTCGATGTCGTCGATCAGGAGCCGGTGCAGCTCGATGCACTGCTCGGGCACGATCGAGGCGACGCCCCAGACGACGGCGCGGACGCCGGCGGCGAGCGCGGCGAAGGTGAGCGTGTCCCAACCGTTGAGCAGCGTCGGGCCGTCGCACTGGATCAACTCGGTCGCGGCGACCGCGTCACCACCGGTGTCCTTGAGGCAGGCGACGGGAAGCTCCCGGAGCTGGGCGGCGGTCAGCGTGACCCCCGACGCGCTCGGCAGGTTGTAGTACATGATCGGAATCTCGATCGCCTCCGCGACCGCCGTGTAGTGCGCGAGCAGCTCGGGCCACGAGAGCGCGTCATAGAACGGCGGGACGATCATCACCGCGGCGGCGCCGGCGTGCTCGGCGTGCACGCTCAGCTCGACGGTCTCGCGTGTCGAGAGCGCGCCCGTGCCGGCGACGACGGGGACGCGGCCCCCGGCCGCGTCGACGGTGACTTCGACGAGCCGGCGGCGCTCGGCGTTCGTCAGCGTGGTGAACTCGCCGGTGCTTCCACCGGGGACCAGCCCACCGACGCCGGCGCCGACAAGACGGTCGACGATCGCGGCGAGCGCTTGCGCGTCGATCGCGTCGCCGTCGTCGGTGAACGGCGTGATGAGGGCGGGCAGGACTCCGTGCAACGGGTCAGACATGGATCACCTCTCGGATGCGGGCGTCGACGCGTTCGGCGGCCGCGAGCCCGGTCCGGGCAGCGGCCTCCATATTCCCCAGCTCGGCGAAGTAGTCGCCCGCCAGGTGCAGGTTCTGATGCGTCCCCAGCGCGCCCTCCAGCGCCGCCTGGAGGCGACCCCGGCCGGGGCGCGCATACACGTTGCCGAGCTCCCAGCGCTGCACGGCGGCACCCGCGATCGCGCAGCGAGTCTGCGGGAAGAGGTCGTGCAGATCCGCCAGGAACCGCTCGACGATCACGTCGTCGCGTTCGCCGATGAGCGCTGCCGCGGCCCCGGCTCCGGCGAACAGCATCAGGCTTCCGCCGCGGCGGCGCAGACCGTTGTCGCGCAGCGCGTGCGCCTGGTTCGTGAACAGGTCGAACACGCGACCAGGGGTGGCGATCGCATAGACGTCGTCGTAGGGCATCGCGGTCGTCTCGCTGGTCTCGACCGCAACGCTCAGGAACGGGCCGTAGGTGAGCTGCGCCAGCGCGGCGGCGGCCTTTTCGGCGACGGGAGCGACGAGCGGCACCGCGCGCGGCGCCTGCGCGCCGACGATGACCTGTCGCGCACGGATCTCCTCGCCTCCGGAGTGCACCACGAGTTCGGCGCCGTCGGGCCGGATGGCGTGCACTCGAGAGCCTGTCCGAGCCCGATCGCCGAGCTCGCGGCCGATCGCCGCCGGCAACTGACCGGCCCCGCCCAGCAGGTTGCGCGCGATCAACGAGCCCTTGCCGCCCCAGACGAGCGCGAACAGCCCGATCCCGCACCCGGCCGAGAGCTGGTCCAGCTCTGCCGTCGCGCGATGTGCCGCGCAGGAGAAGATCGCGCGCGCGGCGGGCGGGAGCGGGCCGATGAACTCGCCGAAGGTGCGGTCGTCCTCGAAGTCGTGGCGCCGTTCAAGCCGGCGATACCTCGCGACCGCGCGCCGGATCTTCACGCCCGCCTTGACGAAGGCGATCCGGTCGCGCGTCGACAGCGGCAGGCGGAACGGATAGGTCTCGACGCGGCCGTCGACGAGCACCGTCGCGCCGAGCGCGAGCCCCATCATGCCGCCCGTGACGGGCACCGTCTCCAGCGCGCAATCGCGCACCATCCCATCGACGAGCGAGCCGGGCGCGGGAAAGAGGTGCGCGCCGTAGTTGAGCCAGTAGTCGCCCCGGACGTCCGAGCGCATGCGCCCGCCGAGACGATCCTCCGCTTCCAGGAGCAGCACGTCGCGGTGACGCAGCCGCCACGCCGCCGAGAGCCCGGCGATCCCACCCCCGATCACGACCACGTCGCGCGTCATGCGACCATGATCCGCAGCGGCGCGTCATCAAGGTAGCCTTGATCTCCTGGTGGAGCCCAAAGCTGAGCTTTTGTCTCTGCAGCAGATCCGCTGCTTCTGCACGGCGGTCGAGCACGGCTCCTTCACCGGCGCCGCAGAGGTCCTCCGCGTCTCGCAGCCCGCGGTCGCGGAGCAGATCCGCAAGCTCGAGCAGGCCCTCGGCGCCGACCTCTTCGTGCGCGCCGGTCGTGGCGTGATACCCACCGAAGCCGGCCGCGCCTTCGCCGTGCATGCCGCGCGCAGCCTCCGCGCCGTCGAGGAGGCCGCCGACAGCGTCGGCGAGCTCACCGCGCTCCGCAGCGGGACCGCCGCGCTCGGCGTCTTCGGCGAGCCGTCCGCATGGCGAATGGATCAGGTCGTGGCTGCGTTCATGCGCCGCCATCCCGGCGTGTCGGTGCGGCTCGTCGGCCGCAACTCCTCGGCGGTGGTCGAACGGATCCGGCGCGGCGAGCTGGAGGCCGGCATCGTCCTGCTGCCAATCGACGCCGACAAGGTCGACGTGCGCCCGATCGTGCGCGACGAGGTCCTCTACGTGAGCGCGGATCCCGATCGCACCCGGCAGCCGGCCACGGTTGACCGGCTCGCAGCGACGCCGCTCGTCTTCTACGACGCCGAGTCCGCCGACAACGACCCGATCCGCCGCCAACTTGCTGAACGCGCCCAGGCGCTAGGGGTCCGCCTGCAGCCGAAGGTCGAGGTGGAGCTGAAGGACCTGGCGCTGCGGCTCGTCGCCGCGGGCATAGGCGACACGTATCTCCCCAGTGCGTACACGCACGCGCCCTACTACCCCGCGGGCCTGACCACGGCCTCTTTCCGCCCGGCGCTCTATGACACCTTCGCCATCGTCACCCGGCCGGGGGCGCGGCTCTCGGCCGGCGTACGCGAGCTGATCGCGGACGTCGAAGCGCACATGCGCGCCGTCGCGGAGCAGTTCGACCGATCGCGCTGAGAGCCGATCGATGTTCGGGCGTGTGGATTGCCTGCGCTTGCCACGTCGGCTCACCCACCCGCGCGAGCAACTCGGCTGCCGGACGTCTCGTGCGCAGGCGCCGGATCTCCGTCTGCACCGGGCGCGCGGTCGACCTGAGCGCCGGCGCGAGCCGGCAGATTCCGCCAAGCGATGAGCGCACCGAGCGCGGTCACCAGCGCGACGAGGGCCGACGCGCGTGACATCGCGTGGACGAAGGCTTCCCGGGCGGGGTCGGCGACGGCGGTGCTGAGCTGGACGGCGGACCCGAGCGACTCGCGGGCGGCCGCGAGAACGGGGCCCGGGACCTTCTCGGCGAGGGCGTCGGCGAGCTGCGTCGCGTACAAGGACGACATGATGCTGCCGACGATCGCGACGCCGAGCGCACCGCCGAGCTCGCGCGCGGTGTCGTTGACGGCGGAGCCGATGTTGGCTCGCCCGGGCGGGAGCGCTCCCATGATGGATTCGGTCGCCGGGGCGCCGGCGAGTCCCATGCCCGCGCCCATGAGAACGAGCGCGAGCGCGAGGCGGCCGTACCCCGTGCCGGTGGTGAGCGTCGCGGCGACCGCCAGGCCGGTCGCGAACAGCAGCATGCCGGTGGTGGTGACGCGCTTGGTGCCGAAGCGCAGGACGAGCTTCGACGAGAGGGGCGCGAAGACGATCATGGCTGTGGCGTAGGGCAGGACGCGCACGCCCGCGGCCGATGGCGAGTAGCCGAGGACGAACTGCAGGTACTGGGTCGACAGGAAGAGGAACCCGAAGAGGGCGAAGAACAGCACCATGATCGCGCCGCTCGCGGCCGTGAAGCGCGGGTTCTGGAAGAGCCTGAGGTCGAGGAGCGGGTCCGCTGCACGACGCTGGTGAACGGCGAACGCCGTCAGCGCGACCGCGGCGAAGCCGGCGGCCACGAGCACGGGGCCGGACGTCCATCCCTGCGAGGGCGCCTCGATGACCGCCCACACGAAGGCGATGAGGCCGGCGCCGGAGAGCGCCGCGCCCGCCCAGTCGATGGGCCGGGCGGCCGCGTCGCGCGATTCGGGGATGACCCTGCGACCGACTCCGATCGCCAGCGCGCAGAGCGGGAGGTTGACGATGAAGATCGACCCCCACCAGAAGTGGTCGAGCAGGAAGCCGCCGACCACCGGCCCGAGCGCCACGCCGAGGCCGGCCGTGGCCGCCCAGATGCCGATCGCCATCCCGCGCTCGCGGGCGTCGGTGAAGACGCTGATCAGGAGCGAGAGCGTGGCGGGCATGATGAACGCGGCGCCGGCCCCCATGACCGCGCGGTCGGCGATCAGCACATCGACATCACCGGCGAACGCGGCGGCCGCCGAGGCGAGGCCGAAGACGGCGAGCCCCCAGAGCAGCGTGCGGCGGCGGCCGAAGCGATCGCCCAGCGTGCCGGCCAACAGGAGGAGCGCGGCGAACACGAGCGTGTAGGCGTCGACCACCCACTGGAGCTCGCTGACGTTCGCGTCCAGGTCTCGCACCAGGGTCGGCAGGGCGACGTTGACGATCGTGTTGTCGATGACGATCGCGAGCAGGCTCGTGCACAGCACGCCGAGTGCCGGCCATCGCCCGCGTGCGCCGTTCACGACGTCACCGCCGCCCGGCCCGGGGTCGACCGGGCGCGACCGGCGCGTCGTTCGCGCACGAGGATGACCACGGCGAAGGCGATCAGCCAGACGCTCCAGAGGACGTACCCCAGGAAGTTCGCCATGTCGATCAGCGGGAGGTCCAGCGGTGAGAACACGCCGACGAAGACGAGGGCCGCGGAGGTTGCGCCGAGCGCGACGAACCAGGCGCCGGCGAAGCGACGAGCGAGCGCGACGACCACGAGCGCGGTCCACGTCGCGGTGAGCAGATAGCCGAGCGTCTCGCCGATGGCCGTGCCGAGGATGTCGCTCGCCGTCGTGAACGAGTCGCGGGCGGCTGCGGCGACGTCGGCTGACGGGCCGGCCGCATCGGACGCGTAGCCGGGCACGAGGATCGGCCAGCGCAACAGGCCGACGACCTGCACGACAGCCGCCGCGACGCCGATGGGCACCGCGATGCGCATCCCGCGCTTCGACGAGAGCCGCCCGACGCCGATCGCGACCGGGGCGAGCAGGGCAGCCGCCAGCGCCAGGACCGAGAACCATGCACTGACGGCGCCCTCGTGGTCGCGGAAGGAGGCGAGCACCGCGCCCGGCGGCTCGTCGAGCACATCCGGGTAGTTGAAGATCGAGCCGAGCGCGATGAAGCCGACGTTGGCCAGGACGGCCGCGACGATCATCAGGGATGCGGTGAGCTTGGGATTCATGACCACTCCTTGCCGACTGTCTGGTTGTGGCTGGCCGCGGCGATCCAGGCGACGAGGACGCTGTCCGGGTGGTCGACGAGGTGGTCCCGGGCAAGCGCATCGACAAGCTCGCCTTCGCCGCGCCGGTGCGCGGCGGCGATGGCCACGAGCTGGCGGTCGCGGGTACTCGCCGCGACCTCCTGGGCGTGGGCCAGGAGCCCGTCGCCGTCGGGTGCGAACAGCGCCGCCGCGACGAGGATCAGCGGATCGTCGCTGGTGCTGGACGCCTCGACGATCGCTGCGATCGCCGCGTCGTCGCCGACCACGAGCCGGCGGAGCAGCTGTCCTGCGAGTGCTGGCGGCATGCGACGACCGTGCCGGGCGCCGCTGACGCGGCGCTGATACCGCGCTGACACCGCCGTAGACTCGGCCGGTGTTCCAGATTGCGGTGCTGGGACCCGTCGAGGTCAGACGCGATGGCCGGCTCCTCTCGGTGCCGGGCGGCAAGACGTCGGAGCTGCTGGTGCGCCTGTCGCTCGAGGCCGGCGTGGTCGTCGACGCCGACCGGCTGCTCGACGACCTCTGGGCCGGTGCGGCCACGCGTCGCAACACGCTCCAGTCGAAGGTCGCCAGGTTGCGCCGGGCGCTGGGCGACCCGTCGGTGATCGTCAGTCGCGACGGCGGCTACGAGCTCGCGGTCGAGCCGGACGCCGTCGACGCGCTCCGCGTCCTCCGCGACGCCGCCACCGCCTCTCGGCAGCTCGAGACGGGCGATGTTCCCGGCGCCGCCGAGGTCAGCGCCGTCGCGCTGGAGCGCTACCGCGGAGAGGTGCTGCACTCGACCGGCGACTGGGCCGCGCCGCATCGTGCCCGGCTCGAAGAGGCGCGCGTGACGCTCCTCGAGACCCAGCTCTCGGCGCGAGTGCAACTCGGACACGGCGCCATCGGCGAGCTGGAGGCCGCCGTTGCCGGCCACCCCTACCAGGAAGGGCTGTGGGAGCTGCTGATCACCGCGCTGTACCGGGCGGGCCGCCAGGCCGACGCGCTCGCCACCTACCAGCGGGTCCGCACCCGGCTGGCCGACGAGCTCGGCCTTGAACCCGGACCGACGTTGAAGGAGCTCGAGCGGCGGATCCTCGACCACGACCCGGGACTGGGCCTCCCCGATCCGGCCGCCCCGGCCGGGAACCTGCCGTCGCTGTCAACCGAGCTCATCGGACGCGACGACGAGGTCGCCACCCTGTCCGACCTGCTCGCCGGCCGCCGGCTCGTCGAGGTCGTCGGACCAGGCGGCATCGGAAAGACGGCCGTCGCCATCGCGACCGGCCGCGCACTGGCCGTCGTGCCCGGGGGCGTGTGGCTGGTCCGGCTCGAAGCCGCGCAGACGGCGGACGACGTCCTCGACACCGTGATCGCGGCGCTGAACGTCACCGGCGGCGAGGCGGCGCTCTTCGAGCGGCTCAGGCGCGCCGGCGCGGTGGTGATCCTCGACAACTGCGAGCACGTGATCTCCGCCGCCGCGGCGCTGGCGGAGCGTCTGCTCGACGCCGCCGCCGGGCTGAGGATCCTGTGCACGAGCCAGGTCGCGCTCGGTATCGACGGCGAGGCCGTGTTCGAGCTCGCGCCGCTCTCGCTCTCCGACGCCGTGGAGCTGTTCACCCGCCGCGCCGCCCGCCACGGCGACCTTGGCGAGGTGCACGACCTGTGCCGGTCGCTCGACGGCCTGCCGCTGGCGATCGAGCTCGCCGCGGCGCGGACCCGGTCGCTGTCGGTCGAAGAGATCGCGCGTCGTCTCGACGATCGCTTCAGCGTGTTGAGCGACCCGGCGAGCCGCAAGCCCGAGCGACGCCGGGCACTCAAGGCGACCATCCGGTGGAGCTACGAGCTGCTGTTCCCCGACGACAAGCGGGGGCTGTGGGCGCTTGCGACGTTCACCGGCGGCGCGCCCCTCGCGGCGGTCGAGTCCGTCCTCGAAGCGCTCGACGTCCCCGCGTCGACGGCGATCGACGTGCTCGGGCGGCTCGCGAGCCGTTCGCTGTTGATCGTCGAGGACGGCGTCCGCTACCGGCTGCTCGACAGCATCCGCGCGTTCGCGCTGGAGGAGATGGCCGAAGCAGGGCTGATCGACCGCGGCCTCGACACCCACGCCGCGTGGTACGCCGCCGCGGCGGGATCGTCCACGCAAGGGGTGCGCAGCGCTCACCAGGCCGAGCATCTGGCCTTCGCCCGCGCCGAGCGCGCCAACATCGACGCCGCCCTGGCCTGGAGCGCAGGCCGCGACCCGACGGTCGCGCTGGACATCGTCAACGGGTTCGGATGGGCGTGGATCGTCCTCGGCGACAGCCGGGGCGCACAACGAATCCTGGCCGCCCTCGACGCTGCCGACGACACCGCCCCGGTCCGGGACCGGGCCACCGCGCTGCTGCTCGCCGGGTGGATCGAGGCATCCACGGGACATCTCGAACCGGCCCGCCGGCACGTGGCCGCCGCCATCGAGATGGCGGAGGCGATCGACGACCGTGACCTCCGGGCGCGCGGCGGCTACCACCTGGCGTACGTCGTGTCGCATCACGGCGATTGGGAGCACGCCCTGGAACTGACCGCTCGCAGCAAGGCCCTCTACGACGAGCTGGATCGACCCTGGGATCAGGCCGCGAACGCGCTGTTCGCCTCCAGGGCCGCCATCTCGGCCGGCGACCGCCCGCGCGCCGCCGAGGCCCGCGACGAGGTCCAGCACTGGCTGCGCACCGTCGACGACCCGTGGCTGCGGGTTCGCCGTGACGCCATGCTCGGCGAGCTGGCCCGGGTCGAGCATCGCTTCGACGATGCCGTCGACGACATCGCCAGAGCGGCCGAGACATCGCGCCGGCTCGGATTTCTCCAGACCGAGGCCTACCAGCTCTCCAGCCTCGGACGCGCTCAGTGCCAGGCCGGTGACTACGCGACGGGCGCGGCCACGCTGGAGATCGCCATCGACAAGGCCGAAGCGGTCGGCGACGTCCGCATGGCCGCGCTCGCGCGGGTTCATCTCGGGCGCGTCCTGCGCGCGCTCGGACGGGCGGCGGCGGCGCGGGCGGCGCTCGAAGCGGCGGCGGCCTGGCACGACGACGCCGGCGGCGGAGAACAGGCCGCGCTGGGCGCCTGTCTCCTGGCCTCGCTGGACGCCCGGGATCACGTACCCGGCGCGGAGCAGCGACTCGTCCAGATCCTCGACGCCGCGCGCACCGACGACGACGCCCCGGTCGAGGTCTTCGCTCTCGACGCGCTCGCGCGCATCGCGCTCGAGGCAGGCGACCTCGCCTCGGCGGAGGACCTGTGCCAGACGGCGGATCGGCGCATGGAGACCGCCTCGCACTTCATCACCGAGCGCGACCGGAGCGACGCGCGCCCGGTCAGGCAGATCGCCGGAGCAGGCGAGCGCCGCGTTGGTTGAGCACGACGAAGGCCAGGAGTCCTCCGGTGACGACCGCGATGCCCGCGACCTGCCGGTTGTTCACCACCTCGCCCAGCATCAGGAACGACCACACGACCGCGAGGGCGGGCTGAGACACCTGCGCGATCGCGATGGTGCCGATCTGGATCGTGTTCTGCGCGAGCACCAGCAGACCCTGGGCCGCGACCCCGCTGGTGAACGTGAGGATCAGCATGTACGTCCACCCGGTGCCGCTCAGCTGGAACATCTCGCCGTGCGCCAAAGCCAGCGGAAGCACCGCCACGGCCGCGATCGGACAGATCGCCGACATGAATGTCGTGACATCCATCTCGCCGCGAAAGCGCTTGGTCGAGGCGACATATCCGACCAGGAGCAGCATCGCGATCACGCCGAACACGTTCCCCTGCAACGAGGCGTCACCGTTCGGCGGCGCGCTCAACAGCACGAGCGCGACGCCGCCGAACGCGACGACCGCGAACAGGAGCGCACGCGGTTCGATGTACTCGGCGAACAGCCAGGCGCCGACCGGCACGATGAAGAACGGCGCGAGCGACCCGATCAGGGCAGCATTGGCGACGCTGTTGTGCGTCGCCCCCGCGAAGAACACCGCCAGGTTCAACCCGAAGAAGACGCCCGGGATCCACACCTGCCGTATGTCGCGCATCGTGACCCGGCGGCCCGTGCCCAAGAGCACCAGGTTCCACACCACGCTCACCGTCACCATCCTCCAGAACGCCACCAGCACGCCAGGCGATTCAGCGCGCTTGACGAGCGTCGAGCTGAGCGAGAACGCCACCACCAGGCCGACGACCGCGAGCACCCCGACGGTGATCGCGCTCACCCGGCGGACGCGCGTCCGCGGGTCGGACAGTCGCCCGGCGGCACGCGGCGCACGACTCACCAGCGCACCCTACCGTCACCGACCGCTGCCCCCGATTCGCCAACCGCCACCCCAGAGGAGCTCTGACCCATGATCAGCCGCACCGACGCCGCCAAGCCGGGGAGCGTCCGGTGAAGTCCGTGATCTGGGAGCAGCTCGACGCCCAGCCGGCGCTCCGCGAGGACCTACCCGCTCCGTCGCCCGGCGCCGGTGAGGTACTCGTCCGCGTGCAGGCCTCCTCGATCAACCCCGTCGACAACGCGATCGCGTCCGGGATGCTCAAGGACATGGTCCCGCACGAGTTCCCCGTCACCCTCGGCCGCGACTTCGCCGGCGTCGTCGAAGCGACCGGCGACGGGGTGAGCGCCGTCGCGACGGGCGACGCCGTCCTCGGGTTCGTCCCGGCGATGGCTCCGGCGGTGCACGGCGGGAGCTGGGCCGAGCTGATCGTCGTCGCCGAGTCCGGCCTGACCCAGACGCCCGACGGCGTCGACACCGCCACGGCCGGCGCCGCCCCGCTGGCCGCCGTCACCGCCGTGCTGTGCGTCGACGCGCTCGAGCTCTCCCGCGGCGAGACCGTGCTGATCGCCGGCGCCAGCGGCGGCGTCGGCAGCCTCGCCGTCCAGCTCGCCGCCGCGGCCGGCGCGTCCGTGGTCGCGCCCGCGCTGCCCGAGGACGAGGAGTACCTGCGCGGGCTCGGCGTCACGGACGTCGTGCCGCGCGACGGCGACGTCGCCGCTGCCGTCCGCGAGCGCCACCCCGGCGGCGTCGACGCCGTCGTCGACCTCGTCAACTACGCGCCCGGCACCTACGACACCGCGCTCAAGGACGGCGGCCGCGTCTCCTCGGCCACCAACGCCGCCGGCGAAGGCCCCGGACGGACCAACGTCATGTCCGCACCCTCCACCGGGATCCTCAGCCGCGTCGCCCGGCACCTCGCGGACGGAACCCTCACCGTCCCGATCCAAGCCACGTACGACCTCGCCCGGGCACCGGCCGGATTGCACGCGCTCGCCGCCACCCACACCCAGGGCAAGGTCGCGCTCCGCGTCGCCTGACGCACCTGTCCGCCGGCGCCGCGGCGTGCAGCCCGAACGCCGCGACGGGGTCGACGATCATCGGAAGGTGCGCGTACGAGTACACGTCGCGCGCACCGGTTCGTCGCGTTGACGCGACTCGAGGTCTCGCTTACGGAAGCCATGCCCCTCGCAGGCTGAGGCCGCCAAGTCGATCCGGGAGGCCTGGGCCCGCCGCCCGCCGGTCGGACGAGCCGCTGCTCGAGGAGGTCGCGCCGGCAGGCGGCCGCGTGCCGTAGTCGCCGACGATCCGGCCCCGATTGTTGATGTCGAGGGGGCGCGTGAACACCGCGTCGGGCGCCGCGTCGATCGGTGTGAGCTCGCCGCGTTCCAGCCGGAAGCCGCGTGAGCCGCCCTGGGCGTCGTAGGCAAGACCCACGATCTGGCCGCGGTCGTTGATGCTGCCGGGCTGCGTTCCTCCCATCCTCGGGTCGGCGCCGGGAGCGTCGGGGAGGGTGGTGACGGCGCCGCGGACGAGCCGCAGGCACCGCGCGACGCGCGCTCGGAGGCGTTTGACATGTTCGGGCGAGTTGCGTACGTCTCGTTGCCCGAGGCCACCGAGGAGGGCGCGGGGCCCAGTCGCGAGCTCACCTCACCGCTTGCTTCACGAGCGCGCCGATCCTTGCCTCCTCGGCGGCGGTCAACTCCTTCAGCGCGAAGGAGGTCGGCCACATGGCGCCTTCGTCGAGGTTCGCCTCGTCGCTGAAGCCGAGCGTCGCGTACCTCGACTTGAACTTCTGCGCGCTCTGGAAGAAGCAGACGACCTTGCCGTCCTTGGCGTACGCGGGCATCCCGTACCAGGTTCTCGGCGAGAGGGCCGGCGCGCTGGCCTTGATCAGGACATGGAGCCGCTCGGCCATGCCGCGATCCGGTTCCGGCATCTCGGCGATCTTCGCGAGCACGTCGCTCTCCCCGTCCGCCTTGCCCGCGCGCGAGCCGCGGCGCGCGGCCGCCTTCTGCTCTTGGGCGCGCTCCCTCATCGCGGCTCGTTCCTCGTCCGTGAACCCCTCGGACGCCTTGCCGGTGGTGCGCTTGGCGGACTGCTGCGTGCCGTTCCTTGCAGCTTTCCTCTCAGCCATTACGACGCCCCCAGTACGCAGAACGAGTCCCAGCCGATTGACGCCCGTGGAGGATAAACGGCGAGCAACCACCGCATCGGTCTGCGCACGCGAGCTTCCGCCGGCATGCCACCCAAGCCACGGACGTCGGACCAGCCGGCTCCCCCGGCCAGGGCGGAGCGGGCGGATCGGACCGGTCTCGCGCCAAACGACGCAAGGCCTGCGGACGCAGGCCTCTCGATGGGCGCTACCGGGCTCGAACCAGTGCGCTGGCGTGGTGCCCAGGCAGGGTTGAACACCGGCCGCTGGTTGCTCGACCGACTGTTGCTTCTCGTCGAGGCTGTCGCACAAACCACGCGCCTTGGAGAAACCCCCAACGCGCTTCCGTCCTGCCCTGGGGTCGCGAGACGACCGTAAAGCAGGACGGTAGCTCGCAAACCCCGTGGTTCCTCGCCACGTGTGGGTCAAAGCGCCGCCGGCAGCGGCGGCCACGCTCACACGCGGGTCGCAGTCGGCGCTCGCTCGGCGTCACGTTGGAGAATGAACAACGACTGCACTCCACGACCGCTTTGTGCGACAGCCTCCGTCGAAAGCGCTAGTGCGGCTGTGGCTGCCGGCGGTGTCGGTTCTGCCTCATTGCGCAGCGACGGTGCTCGGGCTCGCGTCGATCGGGAGTTCGCACGCGCCGACATGGTGCCTATGCACCGGGCTCCACGGGTCCGGTCAACTGGCGCTTTCCGTTGGTCGTCCCCGGCGACAACCTTCGGGGAGCGTTCCGGGACGCCCACATCCGGTGGAAGAGCGGCAGCGGTGTCCCGTAAGGCGATCCCCTAACGGCCACGAGATCCTTGGGTGGCCCGAGCCCGCGCCGATCCGAGGTCGGGTATTCAGCGCCTGGTCTCGTACCTGGTCAGGAGCACGCCGTCGGGAAACGTCCGGGTCTCCACCAGGTTCAGGTTCACCCAGTTGTCCAGGGCCGTGAAGAACGGCGTGCCGCCGCCCACCAGGACCGGGTGGGTGACGATCGCGTACTCGTCGATCAGCCCGGCCCGCATGGCCGCCGCGGCGAGGGTGGCGCCGGCGACGTCCATGGGACCGCCATCCTCAGTCTTGAGCCGGGTGATCTCGGTGACCGCGTCGCCGGTGACCAGGCGGGCGTTCCAGTCGACCGCGCTGGTCGTCGAGGAGAACACCACCTTCGGCATGTCCCGCCAGCGGCGGGCGAACTCGATCTGCGCCGGTGTGGCGCCAGGCTGCTGGTCGGCGGTCGGCCAGTGGGAGCTCATCGTCTCCCACAGTTTGCGCCCGTACAGCGCCAGGCCCGTCGCCCCCACCCGGTCGGACCACCACTGGAACAGCTCGTCGCTCGGCACGCTCCAGCCGAGGTCGTCGCCGGGCGCGGCGATGTAGCCGTCCAGGCTCAGGTTCATGCCAAAGGTCAGTTTCCGCATGGCGTCAGCCTCCCGTGAGTCGGTATTCGGCGTACAGACCAACACGGCGCGGAAAAATCATCGGTCAGACCACACCGAGGGCCGGTTGACCACCGCGCCAAGCGGATGCTGCGTACGGAAGGGAACCCGTTGCGGACACTCCGCCTCGATATACGCGCGGCGACGGCCGCGGACGAGGATGTCTGAACAGGCCGTTATCGCGCGGGGTCGTCGTTCTTGAACCGGTGGTGCGGTCCGACCCAGTCGGAGCGCGGCACGTCCGGCCACCAGCCCTCGCGCACCGCCTGCCGATAACGCCCGAGCAGCGCGAGCCACTGGTCCTGCGGCATCGCCTTCCGGTCGGCGCGCGTGACGCCCTGCGCGGCGAACCACCAGCTCATGCCCCAGCCCGGTACTACCCCGGGCCGCAGGCGCTGCGGGTCGTCCCAGAACTCGTTCATCCAGCCGACGCATTCCACGGTTCGCGCCGAGGTCCTGTCGGCTCGTGCTGCGGAAGCCGATGTTGTAGCCCTGCAGGTGGCCGCGCATCCCCTTGACCAGCCGCGAGTCCGGATCGGTGAGGTTGATCTTGCCCTCAGGCGTCGCGGGCGGCGTGTGGCGATTCGGCGGGCGGCCGAACCGGCGGCCGTCCTTCATCACCCCGCGCGTGCGGTAGGCCTCGTAGGCGTCATTCGCGCGGCGTACGACCTGGAGCCCTTCCTCCAGGCGCCGCTTGGCCTCGCGCAGCCGCGCCTCGCGCGAACGCGGCACCGGACGCGCCTCCTCGGCGCGACGCTGATCAAGACGACGGCGCGCATCGCGCAGCCAGCCGCGACGGCCCTGGCTGGTCGCGACCTCGAGCGGCAGCTCGTCGCCACGAGCTTCGCCATCGACCTGGTCCTCTGCGGCGTCGATCGCCTGAGCCTCTTCGAGGATCTCCCGCGCGATCTGCTCATAGCCCATCGTCTGATCGCGGCTCGCGTTCGCGTGAACCTTCGTGCCGTCGACCGCGACGACGCCGACGCGAACCAGGCCCGCTTCGGCGCACAGCTCGAGCACGCCGCCGAACAGCCAGCGCGTCCTGGTGGCGCTCGACAAACCGCGCGATCGTCGCGTGATCCGGCGGCGGTTCGCCCGCGATCACCCGAAACGCCACGTCGTCGTCGTAGGCGCGCTCGATCGCACGCGACGACCGCGTCCCCCGCGCGTAGCCATAGAGCACCAGCGCGACCATCATCGCCGGGTCATCGGCCGGGCGGCCGTGACCGTCGTCCCAGCAGGCGCCGTCGAACGCCGACAAACCACGCCAGATGCCCCTCGGGCAACCAGTCACGGACGTCGGGCGGCAGCAGAAACGCCTGCTCGCGCTCATAACCGACGAACCTGAATCGTCTTGATCGCGCCGGACGGAGGGGCCTTGATGCGGCAGCCTCGCGCGGAAGCGAGCGGCTCGACGTGCGCCGCGGAGCTAGACCGCCAGCTCCCACTCCTTGACGCGCACGACGTTCCCGTCCTCGTCCACATCATCGACCTCTCGCACCATCGCGAAGCCCGCCTTCTCGAGCACGCGGCCGCTCTCGGGGCGCTCCAGCGGCGTATGAGCCACGATGCGACGCACCTCGGAGGCCTCGCGCGCCTTCCTCACGAGCGCCTCGACCGCCGCGGTCGCGTACCCCCGGTTCCACTGCGACTCGACCACCGCGTAGCCGATCTCGATCGTCCCCTCCTCATCGACGAACGCGCCACCGATCTCACCGACCACAACGTCATCCTCAGAGCGCAGGAGGACGTAAGGGCCGAACTGCCCCACGGCGCCGACGCACCGCGCCACGCCCGCGGAGAACTCCGTCGGGTAGCCGTCAGCGACGCGCACGCCACCGGGCCGCTCACCGGCGAGGATCGCGTCGGCCACGTCGCGCGTCATCTCACAAAGCACGATGGTCATCCCGCGATCCTAAGACCGGCCAGGACGACCGCCTACGCGATCGACGAGTGGTTTGTGCGACAGCCTCGCCTCGAAGCGGTAGTCATCCCGCGCCGCATCGCTACGACCGCTGCTCCTCCGGAGCGAGCGCCACGCTAACCGCTCCCGCTTACAGTCGGCGAGCGAGCTGAGCGTCAGCGCCAGTCGCGGGCGAGTCGCGGAGCGCGGGTCGCGCCTATCGGCGACACTGAGATGCTGACCAGGGCTCTCGGCCCCCAGCGCCGGCTTGGTGACTCATCGGCGTGCTTGTTCCCGCCACCTGAGCGCGACACCACCGAACTGAGAGGCCCCATGAGCCAGCCACGACCCACCGATCCGATCGGATCCATTGGATGGACCGAACGCACCGGGGGAGTGCTGACCGCTCGGGAATGCCTGACACTTGCCCGGCCCCTGCTGCGCGGGGAGCTCAGCATTCTTGCCGGCCGTCTCGCGATGGTGCTCCGAATGCACTCGGGACGCCGGAGTTCCATCGATCCGGCGAGCCTGGTGCCTCCCGACTCCTCGCTCGCAAGAGATGCCGAGGTCGCCGCGCAGGACCTCTTGACACCGGCACTCCTCAACCATTCCAGTCGTGCCTACACGTGGGGCGCGGCCATCGCCGCACTTCACGGGATCACGTTCGACCGTGAGCTCCTGTACCTGGCTGCAATCTTCCACGACACCGGGATCCCGAGCCCGGTGCCCGACGTCGACTTCACGGTTCGCAGCGCCGCGTTCGCACGCGAGTTCACCGACAGCCACCACGTGCCTGCCGATCTCCGCGAGCTCGTTGCAAACGCGATCGCCATGCACTACAGCCCCGGCGTTGGCCTCGAATCCGGTGCCGAGGCCTACCTCCTATCTGCCGGCGCAGCCGTCGATGTGTTCGGCCTACGCAGCAACGAGATACCCGATGCAGTCCGCCAGAGCGTCATCCAGGAGTACCCGCGGTTGGGCTTCAAGCGGGAGTTCGCCGGGCTTCTCCGAGCCGAGGCCAGGCAAGTCCCTCGTGGCCGCGCCTGGTACCTGCACCGCTTCGCCATGAGCGACCTAAGCATTCGGCTCGCGCCCTTCCGTGGTTGATCCTGACGGCAACCGGCAAGGGGTGCGGGCCCGCAGTCCGAAGTCTGTCGTGAACTGAAGACCGCTGGCTTCGTGGCGAACGGGCCTCTGGGTCACTTCACCGACAGCCGTGAGCTGTATGTGCTGGTCGAAGCGACGAATGGGCGCATGTGGAGGCCCTCTCGTCGAGCAGCTCGGTCGGCGCCTGCATTCCTCGCCAGGCGGCACGCGGCGGTCGCGAGCCGGCCACTAGGTGCGGGATGATCGGGCCGCGATGAGCCAGCAGGCAGCCACGGCGTCCCCCGGTTCGCGGCCCGCGGCAGTCCGAGCCGCCATGCTGTGGGGCATCGTCGTCGGCCTGCTCCAGGCCGCTACGCCACTGGTCTTCTGGTGGCTGGACAGCGCGACCGTCTATGCGCTCGGGCTCGTCGCGATCGCCGCCGTCTACGTCGGCTTCGCGGTCGCCGACGGACGGCCGAAGGTCATCGCCATCGAAAGCAGCGTGACGTTCGCGTTCGTCGTCGTAGCCGCCGCGGCGATCACCGGATCACCCTGGCTGCTCGTGGCGGGCCTGGCCGGCCACGGACTCAAGGACCTTTGGCAGCATCGAACCCACTTCGTGGCCAACACGCGATGGTGGCCGCCGTTCTGCATGATCGTCGACTGGGTCGTCGCCGCGATCATCGTTGGCGAGATCGCAGCAGGGATGCACTTCGGCTAGCGCGCGTGTCGGCCCGGTCCCGGCCGCCGTCTGGGCGTGGGCGTGCTCATCGCTGCGGCGGCTCGGCGGCGAGCGCCGGCGCCGGCGGGCTCGTGCCGGTGCTCGCGAGGGTGGCGATGTGGTCGGCGATGTGCTGGGCGTCGTCCTTGACCCAGCCCAGCAGCGCTGAGCCGCGCGTGTGCTGCCACGGCATTCCGAGGAAGTACAGCCCGGGCGATGCGGTGACGCCGCGCTGGTGCACGACGTGGCCGTCCGTGTCGAGGACGGGCAGTTGCACGAACGAGTGGTCGAGCTCGAAGCCGGTCGCCCAGATGACCGTGCCGGGATTGAGCCGGCCGCCGTCGCCAAAGCGCACCTCGGACCCGGACACGTCGTCCGTTCGGCCGCGCAGCTCGATGCCGTGCCGGCGTCGGGCGGCGCGAGGGCTTGAGCCGATCAGCGTCTCGCGGTGTTGCATGCGTTGGCCGATCCGCGACTCGATGGTCTTGCCCATCAGGCCGGTGGCTTCGAGGTAGCGGAACAGGTCGCGGCCCAGGATCCGCTGCGGCAATGGCGTCTGGCGGGCGCCGATCGACAAGTGCACCTTGTGGGTGCGGGCGAGCTCCTCGGCGATCTGATAGCCGGTGTTGCCGCCACCGACGACCAGCGCCGGGCCGGCCGGCACGTCCTGTGGCCCGCGGTACTTGCTGCTGTGGAACTGCGTGATGCCCGGGTCCAGGCGCTCGGCGAGCGCCGGCACACGCGGGATCTGGAACGGGCCGGTGGCGATCAAGACCTGGCCGGCCTCGTAGCTGCGACCGTCGAGCTCGACCAGGTAGCCGCGCTCGCCTTGGCGGACGGCGCGGACACGGCTGCTCAGTTCGACCGGCAGCTCGAAGTCGCGCGCGTAGTCGGTGAGGTAGGCGACGACGTCGTCGCGGCCCGGGTAGCTGTCCGGGTGCCCGGGGAACGCCCGGCCCGGGAGGCTGTCGTAGCGGACTGGGGTGAACAGCCGCAGCGAGTCCCAGCGCTCGCGCCACGCCGCCGCCGGCGTGTTGGCCGCTTCCAGGATCGTGAACTGCCGGCCCTGCTGGGCGAGCAGGTAGCCGATCGCCAGGCCGGCCTGCCCGCCGCCGACCACGATCACCTCGCGCCGGTCGCCTGCCGCGCCAGCGGTCATGTGCTCGGAGCGTCGTCGTCGGCCGGGGCGACGTTGAAGCTGAACATCATCCCGCTCTCGTGGTGCTCGGCGATGTGGCAGTGCGCCATCCACCGACCGACGTTGGTGACGTCGAGCAGGATGTCGACGGTCTCGCCGGTGCGCACCAGCACTGTGTCTTTCCACACCAGGTTCGGCTCGGCGACGTCGTCGCGGGCGAGCAGCCACTACCACCCCGCAGGAGGACCTACGATCGCCGTGCCCACGCCCCGCCTGCCCCATGTCCACGTGCCTACCCCGCGCGTGTCCCTGCCCAGCCTGCCCACCCCGCAGCTGCCCCAGCTGCCCAGCATCCCGGGCCCGTGCGTGTCCATGCCCAACCGCGAGGCCGTGGTGCGCGCGGCCAAGGCCGCGCTCCCGTGGTTCGTGATCGCCGGCGAGCTCGGGGTGCTCCTGCTGCCGCTGATCGCGCCGTACCTGGCGCCCGCCCTGGCCGCGCAGCTGCTGGCCCTGGCGCCTTACCTGGCCGTCGCGCTCGGGCTGGTGGCGTGATGGCCGGGCACATCCGCACCCGCACGCAGCAGGACGGCACCCGCTCGTACCAGGCCCGCCACCCCGGCCCCCGCGGCAAGACGGTCGTGCGCACCTTCCCGCGCAAGCGCGACGCCGAACGGTGGCTGCAAGCCCAGGGCACCGCGATGGCCAGCGGGGAGTGGCTTGACCCCGCGCTGGGCCGCAAGACGTTCGCCCAGCTGGCCGAACAGTGGACGGCCACGCGCGCCGTACACCACAGCCCGCGCACCCGCGAGCGCAGCGCGTCCATCCTGCGCACGTACCTGACCCCGGCCTTCGGCACCACACCCCTGGCCCGCCTGGATCGCCCGGCCATCAAGCACTACTTCAGCACGCACCCGTTCCCCAGCCCGGCCACGCAGAGGAAGGTGCACACCACCCTCAGCAGCATCCTCAGCGAGGGCGTGGAACTGGGCTGGCTCAAGACCAACCCCGCCCAACGTCTCCGCCTCCCCGCGCAGCCCAAGCCGGACATGACGGTGCTGACGGCCCATGAGGTGCGCGCACTGGCCCAGGCCGCCGAGGACCACACCCAACGACCACAAGACGGGCTGGCAGTGCTGTGCGCCGCGTACACCGGCCTACGCGCGGGCGAGCTCTGGGCGCTCCAAGCCCAGGACATCGCCACCACCAACGGCCAGCCCCAGCTGCACGTGCGCCGCACCCTCACGACCGAGAACGGCGCCCTCACGTTCCGGCCCACGACCAAGACGGGCCAGCCCCGCGTGGTGAGCCTGCCCGCCTTCCTGGCCCGGCAACTCCAAGCCCACACCCGCCAGCTGCACCCCACCGACCTCGTCTTCGCCGCCCCGGGCGGAGGCAACGCACGCAAGAAGGGCGAGCGCACACCCATCCGCCACGAGCTCTGGGTGCGCCGCGTGTTCAAGCCCGCCAAGGCAGCCGCCCTCCCCGCGGAGAAGCAGCACCTGCGCTGGCACGACCTGCGCGACACGTGCGCGTCCCTGCTGATCGCCAACGGCGCCAGCATCATGCTCGTCAGCAAGCGCCTGGGCCACGCCAGCACGCGCATGACCCTGGACCGCTACGCGCACCTGTACCCCAGCGAGGAGGCAGCCATGGCGACCAAGCTGGACGAGGTCTGGAACGAGCAACCCGCGGACCTGGAGGGCTCGGCCCCGGCGCCCGCCCCCGCGGACCTGGAGGCCCGCCGGACCAGGCGAGCCAACTAGCCTCAGCCCAGGCTGACGGTCGCGGGCAGCTGCTGCGTATGCCTCATCGCGACAGCGACGCCGCGCGAGCTTCCTCCGATCGCGCGCGCACGTCGTGCCTATGCACCGGATGCAACGGCTCCGGCCGAGTGGGACTTCCGCTGGTCGTCCCTAGCGGGCGTCTCGGGCTCGACGAGCGAGACGCTCGCTGCCACGCGCGATAGGACGAGCGCGAGGACCAGGTGAGCACTATGAGCTCACCTCCCCGGATCAGACGTCGGCGATTGCAACGCGGTACCAGCCGCGAAGCCGGACGGCCCCGTCGTCGTCGGTGACGTCGACCAGCGCGTGGCGGAGCGCCTCGGCAACGGCTTCCTGGCCCGAGTGTCGGATGGCCAGTGCGGTCGGTCCCGCTCCCGCGAACGCGCGCATCGCGGTAGCGGCGTCCTTGAAGGTGGTGAGGGACTGGACGTCGTCGTCTTCGCGCGGCTTGAGGTCGGCCGCAGCAAGCACGTCTTCGAGTCGGCCAGGGGCGGATAAAGCGAACATGCCGCTCTGTTTCATCATCTCGAGCGCCTCGGCGGGGAACAGCGGGAAGAGCGGCTGGAAGACCTGGGTGATCCCCGCTTCCGGAACACGAGTGGGGATCACGACCACGACCTGTCGCCGTGCGACACGTCGTGCCTCGCCCAGCGCCCGAGCCTTGTCCTCGGCGAACTGAAACGAGCTGAAACCTGTCACCACATCGAACGAGCCGTCTCCCCAGGGCAGGTCCTCCAAATCGCCGACCCGCAGGTCGGCCTCCGGCGTGCGCTCGGCGGCGATCTCGACCATCGGCCCCGCGGCATCGATGCCGGCAACCTGCGCCCCGCGAGCGGCGGCGAGCTGAAGGAAGCGGCCGGCCCCACACCCGCAGTCGAGCACCGAGCTCGCGGGGCCGATGGCCGTCCGGCCCAACACGTGCTCGTAGACCAGCCCGCCCCAGCCACCGGGCCCTTCCCACGTCTCGGCCCAATCGCCGGCGCGCGCCCCGAACAACGGTCCCCACCGCCCGGCGCTACCGCTCGGCAGATCTCCGGTCGCCATCGCCCGTCACCTCCTCAGAACCCTCGATCCTACCCCCGCCCATCCGTCGAGGCAGCTCGGCATCTGGCACGAAGGACCGCATACCGACAACGCCCGCTCGGCCGCCCAGCACGTCGCACTGCCGCTCCTGCGCGACCGAGCGAGCGTCTCCACGATCGCTCCCTCCGCGTCCGCTCCGGACGACCTCCGAGTGCGCGGATCGAATTCGCGCCGACACCTGCTTCGCCCTCGCGGAGCGGGCGTCACAGGAGGCCGGTTCAGCGCACTTGGTGCTCGCCCATCTCGAGAGTGACGGAGCTGGTTTACACGCTCTCCCTCTGGAGCGAGGCTGTCGCACAAGTCCGAGACCGCGGCCCGTCGTTGTCGAATCCTCCAACCGCGACGCGTTGTCGTCGGCGGCCCGATGTCGACTTGGCGCCACGCCGATGGGGTCAGCGTCGCGTCTGGGATCGCATTGGAGTTCTCTCCAACGCCGCCGACTTATGCGACAGCCTCGAGCGGGAGCAGATGTGTCCTCATCGTGGCCGGCCGACAGTCCGGCGCGGTGACGATTCGCGGTGGCTGCGCAGGTGCTCGGCCCCGGCCGCGGACACCGATACGAGCGCTCCGCGTCCGGCCGCACGATGACGTGCGACGAAGCCTCGGTCGTTGGCGTCCTCCCACACCGGCAAGCGCGGACACGACGTCCGCCACGCCTCCAGCACCTCGGCATACGGGCGGGGCTTGGGGCCCATCCACTCGAGCAGGTCGAGGATCAGGCTGTCGACCGTGTCGGCCATAGCGCTGACGCTCACCGCGCGTGCACGCGATCGGTCCGGTCCCCCGCACCAGCCTGCCCCGCTTCTTGTAGCTCGCCTGCTCGTCGATCGTGTTGGCGGCTCGCGCGCCGCTGCCCGCGTCCGCTCCGCCGAGCGTCAGCGCGACTACGCCGGCGGCGAGCAGACGCGTCTTTGATCGCGCTCATCCGTCGGTCCGAGGCCGGATGTTGCGGTTGGATCGGAACAGGTTGTCGGGATCGTAGGTCTGCTTGATCTCGGCGAGGCGGTCGAAGTTGGCGCCGTAGGTCGCGCGGATGCGCTCGTCGTCCTCGTCGGCGGTCTGGAAGTTGATGTAGGTGCGGCCGGTTGAGAACGGTCGTAGCCGCTCCCACCCGCCGCGGACCCATTCGGGGAACCGGTGCCCGTCGGGCTCATGCGGGTCCCACATGGCCTTCACGCCGAGGGCGTAGCGCCCGTCTCGGTTGCCGACGGTTCCGTCATGCTCGTCGTGCTCGTTGAGGGCTCCGCCGACGTGCAGCACGCCGATCTCGCCCTCGGGGTGATGGTTTTCGGCGGCCACGTCGCGCATGGTCGAGAGCAGGTCGTCGCTGAGCTCGGCGAGGTACTCGGTCTTCCAGTAGTGCGGGATGCCCTTCGGTTCGGTTTCGTCGAGGTAGGACTGCACCTCGGTGTAGGGCTGTTCGCGGAGCAGGTCCACGACGGGATCGCCGAGCGCCCGCAGCGGCGCGATGGCCTCGTCGACGCCGCCGAGGTCGCCGCTGTAGCAGACGGCCATCGCGCAGATCTTCCTGCCGTGCCACTGCGGCGGCACGAACGGCGCCGGCGGAGCATGGAGCAGAAGGAGCCAGACGGCCAGCTCGCGGGGCGCTTCTGTGGTGGTCGTCCGGTATGCCCGTAGGATCTCGTCGGCGCGCTCGAACGGCCAAGCGATCAGCCCGCCGTAGACGGTCGGGCCGACCTCGTGTAGGCGGAACGTGAACGACGTGACGACGCCGAGGTTGGCGCCGGCGCCGCGGATCGCCCAGAACAGGTCGGCGTTCCGGTCGCGGCTGGCGCGGCGCACGCGACCGTCGGCCGTGACGATCTCGACCTCGAGCAGGTTGTCGACCGTCCATCCGAATCGGCGGGTCAGGTAGCCGAGGCCGCCGCCGAGCGTCAGTCCGGCCACGCCGACCTCGGAGATAAAGCCCAACGGCGTGGCCAGGCCGTGCAGCTGGGTCTCGCGGTCGACGTCGCCGAGCAGACACCCGGCCTGGACCGTGACGGTCCGCGCCTCGGGATCCACCAAGATCCCGCGCAGCCGGGACACGTCGATGGTCAGCCCGCCGTCGGCCAGCGCGGTGCCGGCGATGTTGTGGCCGCCGCCGCGCACCGAGAGCAGGAGCTCGTTGTCGCGCGCGAAGTCGACCGCGGCGACGACGTCGGCCGTGCCACTCGGCTGGACGACGAGCGCCGGCGTCTTGTCGATCATGGCGTTCCAGAGCAGCGTCGCCTCCTCGAAACCCGTGTCGCCGGCGGCGAGGAGCGGGCCGCGCACACGCTGACGGAACGCCTCGACGGCCTCGTTGGTCAGCGTGCTCGTCGCCTGATTCGTGGTAGCAATGTTCATGGTGCCTCCGTGCCGAGCGCCGCGTGCAGCGCACGCAAGAACGCTTGCGGTTGCTCGATGGCGGGGTCGTCGCGGGCGTTCTCGATCACGTGCAGCGGCCAGCCGTAGCGGGCGCTGGCGGCCTCGGCGATGTGCAGCCGCACCGCGAGATCGTGTCGGCCCCAGATCAGGGTCGTCGGAACGGCGATCCGGGCCAGTTCCCGCGACGGGATCGCCGACGCGAGCTGCCTCATGAGGCTGCGCATCGCTGCCTTGACGCTCGGTGTGCGAAAACGGTCCAGGGCGTACGCCGCCATCCATTCGTAGCGCTCACCCATCTCTGCGCGCACCCTGTCCAAGTCGACGAAGCAGTAGTGCCGGAAGCCGCGTTGGAGCCCGCGCTCGGTCGGTCGCAACAGTACGCCCATGAACGAGAGCGCCATCCCTGGCGGCGGTCGGAACCGATCCAGCCCGTGCGTGTCCACCAGCACGAGTCGATCGAGACGGTCGCTGCGCTCGATCGCGAAACGAGCGGCAAGGGCGCCGGCAGGCCCCTTCCCCACCAGCACGGGCGGGATCGGACAGGTCTGCTCGATGAGTTCGTCAAGCCACGTCAGGACGGTCTGGGCGTCGGGAGAACCGTCGGACAGCTCCGAAGCCCCGAGACCGGGTAGGTCGGGTGCGATCACGCGGTGGGTCGTCACAAGCTCCGGGATCACTCGCATCCACACGGCCGCGAACTCCCCCTGCAGCAACACGATCGGTGGGCCGTCTCCGCCTTCCAGCACGGCGGTGGACACCCCGGCCAGTTGCAACCGTCGCTCGGTGACGGGCAGGCCCGCCAGCAGTCGCTCACGTGCGTCCTCACCGACGGTGCGTCGTCCGCCTTCCTCAACTTCGTACTGCCTGGTCATGCTGCGCTCCTGAGTTGCGTCTAGGACCGGCCGCGCGGGTCGGGCGGTGTGGGTGCACGGCCGGAGGCTCGCGCGGCTGGTCACAAGAGAGACGGTGCTCGCCGGGAAAGGACGCATGCCCGGCTCGACAAGCGTCGATCCGGCCCGCCTCGGGCCGTTGGCGACGGGTCAGCGTTCCGGCCGGACCGGCGGCTCGGTGCGGCAGTCGCACGTGCCGCGGACGGGCCGGTAGCTCCTGATCCCGCCACGGCGGTCGAGCTCGATCTCACAGCAGGCGGTGAGCAGCTCCTTGAGCTGGGCGCGGCCGCGCTGCACGCGGGACTTCATCCCCGACGTCGACAGGCCGAGCTGGGCGGCCGCGCGAGCCTGCGTGAGCCCCTCCATTTCGGTGAGCGCGAGGGCATCCCTTTGGAGCGGGGGCAGCCGCTCCAGCAGCGGGCCCAGGCAGGCGGCGAGCTCGCTGCGAAGCTCCTCCGGAGCGTCCTCGAGCACCGGCTGCTGCTGGCGGTCGAGGTCGATTCCCGACGGCCGCTCGCGACGACCCGATGCCCTGCGGTAGTGGTCGGCGATCGCGTTTCTGGTGATCTGGTGCACCCACGCGCCGACCGCCGCCGAACGCTCGAGCTCGGCGGCGTGGCGGTGGATCCGCAGCATGACGTCCTGCAGAATGTCCTCGGCGCTATCGCGGTCCCGAACCCGCCGAGCGATGAAGCCCAGCAGCCGCGCGTGGAAGTCCCGCCAGACCGCCTCGGCGCCCAGCGGTTCCGACCGACGCGTCACCGACACCCGCAGCCCTCCCCGGGCGCAGCGTCGCAACAGTCCGCCTTCACGTCGGCGTCGCAGCAGGACTGCAGCTCGGCGGGCGGGCAGCAGGCAAGCTCCTCCAACGCGGCTGCTGCAGCTTTGCCTGAGAAGAAGCGGGCCAGGTTCTCCGGCAATTCGTAGGCCTCCGGCTCAGGGGCGGCCCGCCCCGGCGCGCCGCCGTAGACGTGTCCGAGGATCGCATCGACGATCATCGCAACCGGCGGCTCGGTGTACTCCCGCCCCCTGTGCACCCACACGCGACAGGCGATCTGGTCACCGCAACCATCGGTGCACGCCTCCGAACCACACGAGCTCTCGCGGAGCTCCCGCGCGACGTCGTCGCCGTCAACCCGAATCGTCGGCGAGCTCACCAAGCGCTGCGCCCGCGCCAGCTCCTCGGACTCCACGAGCACCTTGTTGACCTCGACCGTGACGTCGGTCGCCTCGAGCACGTCGCGCACGACCTCGAGCGCCGACTCGAGGCTACGGGCGGCCCCCAGGCAGCGAGTACAGGTCGTCAGATCCAGAAAGAGGAAGTCGATCTCCAGCGTATTCCGGGTCTGCAAAGCGTCCGCATCGACGATCGGCGCGACGGCCATCACAACGTCCTTCCATTCAGCACAGTCTCTCACCCATACAGACGGCGGAGCGCCCGAACGGACGCACCAAGCCCCCAGGCGCCGCAAGCACAGCGGTCGCCACGGGCGGCACCTCGAGTTCCGAGGAGGACAATTCCCGCGACGTGACCGGCGCGCCCGCTCCGCTGCACCAGCACGCGTTTCGGTCCACGAAGACGAGGCTGTCGCTCCGGACGAGCCTCGGTCGTCTCGGCGGCGGGCGTCGAGACGCTCGCTTCCCCGGACAGAAGCGGGCGTGTGCGGCATGCTCGGGCGCTCGCGCGGTGGTCAGTTGCGACGGGCTCGGAGCACAACACCCGGGTTTGCGCATGTGGAAGCGGGGTGATCTCCAGGGTTCGCTCTTGTCATCTAACGCGCCGCGACCGCGTCGCAGAGCGCGGTGAGGTCGGCGGCGACGCGCTCGGGCGCCTCGATGACCGGCAGGTGGCCGACGTCGGCATAGATCACCAGCCGCGCGCCTGGGATTTCCGCCGCCATCGCCTCCTGGTCGGCGCGCGGAAGCAGCGAGTCGCGCACCCCCCAGACGATCACGGTCGGCGCGGAGATCCGCCCGGTGTCGAGCGGTGGTTCGGCGGCGAGCAAGCCCTCGAACGCATCACGCCAGACGCGCGCCGGCACCTTGAGGTTCTCCTCGCACAGCGCTGCCATGACCACTGCGGGCACCGCACGCCCGACCATCCCCTCGTTGAGCTCGCGGACAAAGGCTGCATCGATTGGGTCCTCGAGCGTGGCCAGCACGTCAGCGAACCGCGGCCGCGGCCCGCGCAAGCTGCGCGGGGACCCGAGCAGCGCCAGAGCGAGCGTCCGGCCCGGGTTGTCGACGGCGAACCGCTGAGCCACGTAACCACCGCTCGACGCACCGACGAACACGGCCGCGTCGAGCCCGACCGCATCCATGAACGCGCCGATATCGGCGGCGAAGTCGCGCAGTCCGTAGCCGTTCGCCGGCTTTGCGGCGTCGCCGTGCCCGCGCTGGTCGAACGCGAACGCGTGAATCCGCCTGGGCAACACGGCCATCAATTGATCGAAGTACCGCCGCGAGTCCAGCCAGGCGTGGAGCAGCACAGCCGGAACGCCGTCAGGATCGCCCTGCTCGACGTAGGGCAGCTCGAGTCCATCCCGAAGGACGGCCAGACGCACCACGCGCTGATCCTCTCAGCTGCGCCAGGGAGATCGCGCCGGAGTTACTTGCCGTGTGTGGTCAGAGCAGGCGTCGCGGCTGATGCTGGTCGCGTTGTCGGCTCAGACGAAGACCAGTCGTCCGCCGGCCCGCGATCGGCCCCACCCCGCTCTGCATCCGTGTTAAGGAGCAGTCGCGCCGCCGCTATCGCCTTCCATGCGGATGGGCGCTCCCGGCGTCGGTGGTCGCGCGGACAATGCGCTGCTGCTTTGCCTGCCCGCGCGAATCAAGCTCGCGCCCCGAGCGAAGTGCCGCCTCTTTGCGCGACGGTGGGCGGTTGGGCGGCGGGCGCACCGCTGCTGCGGGGAGCAGCCTCGGTGCGATATTCACGCCCGAGGAGGGGTCATGTCCGAGCTGCTGCTCGATGCCGCCGGCCGCCGTCGCTCACCCGCCACGCTGCCGGAGTTCCACGCCGGCCGGCCGCCGCGCAACAAGGGGATGCGCTACCCAGCCGACCCGCCGACGATCGAGGAGATCGTCGCCGTCATGCGGTGGGCCGGCGACAGCGTCCACGGTCACCGACTGCGCGGCCTGATCGTCGTGCTGTGGCGGGCCGGCCTGCGGATCTGCGAGGCGCTCGCGCTCGCCGAGGCCGACCTGGACCCGCGCCGCGGCTCGCTGCTAGTACGCCGCGGCAAGGGCGGCCGCCGCCGCGAGGTCGGAATGGACGACTGGGCGTGGGAACAGCTCGCCCCATGGCTCGAGGCGCGCGTCGAGCTGCCCATCGGGCCGCTGTTCTGCGTCGTCAACGGCGCCACGCGCGGGCGGCCGTGGGCGCCGCCGCCGCTCGCTCGGAGCTGCGACGCGTCGCCCGCCAGGCCGGCGCGTGCACTTCGCGGCGCGAGACCGGCTGACGGACGTGATGCTCGAGCGAATCTTGGCCGGCGTTTCGACGCGCCGCTTCGCCAGGACGGGTGAGCCGGTCGGGTCAGAGATCGATGCGATCGCCAGGTCCACGAGCAAATCGGGGGTCAGCCGCGAGTTCGTCTCACGCACGCGCGAGACCCTGATCGAGCTGATGAGCCGCCCGCTCGAGGATCTGCGCCTGGCGGTGCTGATGCTCGACGGGATCGAGCTCAAGGGCCGCGGCCCTATCCCACTCGCCGACGGCGTCCAGCACCTCGGAGGCATTGGCGCCGAGCACGTTGCCGTAGCTGCGCTCGATGCCGAGCCGTGCCGGCTCCTCGAGCCCGGCGGCGTCCCAGGCACCGACCGCCGGTGCCGGACAGCAGAAGCGGACGCCGCGCGCGCTGGTGCGAACCCGCACGCCAAGTCCTCCGCTCGGATCGCGTGATGTGTTGCACCACACGCCCGAGCTGGGGCCTGCACATCTCCCCCACCAACCGAATGGCAACAGCCGGGCGGCGGCGCGCGGTCGTCGCCCCGGTTCGCTGGACAGCCTGGACGGTCCGGTCGACACTTGGGCGATGGAGAGAGGAGGCGCGAAGCAGATCGCGCCACCGGCGGCCACCTGGCGATCCTCGATGCGACCGTTCGTCGGGCGCGACCAGGAGCTGGCGGATCTGGCATCCGCACTCGAGGACGCGACCTCCGGCCGCGGATCACTCGTGCTCGTCACCGGCGAGCCGGGTATCGGAAAGACCCGGCTGATGAGCGAGCTCGCCCGGGATGGCTCTGAGCGAGGGGTGTGCGTCGTCACGGGTCGCTGCTGGACGGAGGGCGGCGCGCCACCTTATTGGCCCTGGATTCAGGTCATCCGCGCGCTGGGGGGCGATTTCGAGGAGCTCGTCGTGCCCAGCGGCTCGAAGGCCGCCCAGCGCTCGGCGCCGACCGCGGTAATGCCGGAAGGCGAGCGGCTGCGCGTCTTCGACGCGGTGGGCCGCTTCCTGGCAGCGGCCTCGTCCGGGCGCCCGATCCTGATCGTCCTGGACGACGTGCACGCGGGAGATGAGCCGTCGCTGCTGCTGCTGCGCTTCCTGGGGGACATGCTCGCCGAGGCGAGGATCCTGTTCGTGGCGTCCTATCGGGACGCCGAGAAGCGCGTCCGTGAGCTGTCCGACGTCTTCGCCGAGCTCGCGCGGGTCGCGACGAGGATCCCGCTTCGGGGCCTGACGCCGACGCACATCGACGCGTACGTCGCGACGGTGACCGGGTCGACGGTGAGTCGAAAAGCCGTCGCGAGGCTGCATGAGGTCACGGGAGGCAATCCGTACTTCCTGGGAGAGGTCGTCCGCCTGCTGACCGCCGGCGATACGCTCGAGAGCCTTGACGAGCCGAGCAAGGATCCCCTCCTTCGCATCCCCGAGGAGGTCCGAGCCCTGATCCGCCGCCGCGTGACGGCCCTCCCCCGCAAGGCCGTCACGGCGCTCCGGCTCGCGGCCGTCATCGGACGCGAATTCGACCTGCATCTGCTCCAGCGCGCAAGCCGGCTGAGTCCCGCCCGGGTGATGGCCATGCTCGCGCAGGCGGCGGCGGTAGGCCTCATCACCGACGTCTCCGCGACACCACGCCGCTATTCGTTCGCGCACGACCTGGTGCGGGAGACGCTGTACGACGATCTCCCTCCGGGCAGGCGACTGGAGTTGCACCAGGCGGTGGGTCGCCTGCTCGAGACCGTGTACGGCGACGACCTCGATCCGCACCTGTCCGAGATCGCGCATCACCTGTTTCTTGCGGCGCCCCTCGGCGATGCAGGCCAAGCCGTCAAGTACCTCGCGCGCGCGGGCGATCGCGCGTCCGCCATGCTCGGATACGAGGAGGCTGCCATCCACTTCCGGCGCGCACTGGAGCTCCTCGTCGCCGCGGGAGCCGCCTCGGGCGAACGGCGCGGCGACCTGTTGCTGCGCCTCGGCGACGCGCAGTGGCGCTCGGGGGACGGCAGCGGGGCGCGGGGGACGTTCGAGCGCGCGATCGACGTGGCGCGGCGCTCGGCAGAGCCGGAGATGCTTGCGCGAGCGGCGCTCGGCTACGTGACCGCCCTCGGCGGCTTCCTGCTCTACGCGCGATTCCCGGTCGGCGACACAAGCATGGGGCTGCTGGAGGAAGCGCTCGCCGCCCTTCCGGCGGGCGACAGCGAGCTGCGCGCCCATCTTCTCGCTCACCTTGCCCTCGAGATGTGGTCGGGTGCCGAGCGCGTCGAGCGGCGCGTGGCGATCAGCGAGGAAGCGATCGCAATGGCACGCCGCCTCGGCGACTCAGAAGCGCTCGTCGCCGGCCTGCACTCCCGCCACTGGGCGCTGACCAGCCCGGGACGGGCGCCCGAGCGCCTGGCGCACACGGAGGAGATGCTTCGAGTGGCGAAGGAGACGGTCAACCCGGAGATCGAGTTCCTGGCGCATGACGCGCGATTGCACTGCTACCTCGAGCTCTGCGACCGGTGGAGGATGGAGGCCGAGACGCAGGCGATGGCGGCGATCACCGAGCGGATGAGGCAGCCCTTCTATCGGTGGCACACGGTGTGCCTGCGCACCCTTGGCGCGACGCTCGACGGCCGCTTCGTCGATGCCGAGCGGCTCGCGCAGGAGGCGCTCGAGCTCGCGCGGCTGTGGCAGAGCGAGTACACGGTGTACGTCTTCCGCTATGCGCAGATGCTCGCGATCCGCTGGGCGCAGGGCCGCCTGCTCGAGTACTGGCCCGAGATTCAGGACCACGGCGAGCGCTTCCCGTGGATCTCGCGGTGGCGCGACGCGCTCGCCGCCGCCGAGCTCGGCGAGGAGGAGGCGGCGCGGCGCGAGCTGGAGCGCCACGCGGTACGGGGCTTCGCCGAGCTCCCGCGCAGCGGTTTCTGGCTCCTTCACCTTTCCGCGCTCGCCGACGCGTGCGTCCTCGTCGGCGACCGGCGGCGCGGCCTGCAGCTGTACGAGCTCCTGCTTCCGCACGCCGGCGACAACGCCGTCTCCTACAGCAAGCAGCCGTTCGGACCGGTCGCCCTCCGCCTCGGCAAGCTCGCGGCGCTGCTCGAGCGCTGGGGGGACGCCGATCGGCACTTCGCGACCGCACTGAAGCGCTGCGAGCTGCTCTGCGCGCGCGCGATCCGCGCCCGCGTGCTGCTCGAGCGCGCGCAAGCGCTGACCGCGCGCGGCGAAGAAGGCGACCGCGAACGCATCGCCGCGATGCTCGAGGAGGCGGCGCGCCTCTGCGACGGGCTCGGCATGACCGGTCTCTTCGAGCGCTTCTCGGCCCTCCGCCGTCAGCAGTCGCAGCCGCCGGCCGCCGATGCGGTCTTCCGGCACGAGGGCGAGTTCTGGACGATCGCCTACCAGGGACGGACGTTCCGCCTGCGCGACCTGAAGGGGCTTCGCTACATCGCCTCGCTCCTCGCCAGCCCCGGTCGCAAGGTGCACGTGCTCGAGCTCGTGAGCGCCGCCACGGGTCATCCGGCCGACGCTCGCGCGCGGCTCGCCGACGACGATCTTGTCGGCTCCTGGCCGTCCGACCGCGATCCCGTGCTTGACGAGCAGGCCAAGGCGGACTACGCCCGACGGCTCGAGGAGCTCGAAGAGGAGCTCGAGCAGGCGCGCGACTGGGGCGACATCGAACGCGCCGCCCGCCTGCAGGACGACCGCGACCTGCTGACCCAGGAGCTCGCGCGCGCAGTCGGGCTGCGGGGCCGTGACCGGACGTTCTCCTCGCCCGACGAACGGGCGCGCATCAGCGTCACGAAGGCCATCAGGACCGCGATCATGCTCATCGACAAGCACTGCCCAGAGCTGGCCGCGCACTTCGAGGCATCGATCCAGACCGGGCGCTCCTGCTACTACGCCACCCCCGGCGCCCCTCCACCCAGCTGGTCCCTCTGACGCGATCGGGCGTCTGCGGCGCCCGCCCTGTCGCCGACCCAACTGGCTCGTGACGGTGAGGCGGAACGATCGTTCCGCCGCGATTCACGCCCATTGGTTGAGGAACGCCGACACAGCAGAGAAGGAGACTCGCGATGAGCGAAGCCAACCCGCACCGCAGCACCGCGTCGTTCTACGCCTCGCCGGAGGAGGCGCTGCAGGCGCCGCCGGAGGAGTTCCTCTATCTCGCCTGCCTGCACGAGGGCACGGGCGTTGACGCGCCCGACTTCTTGGCCGTCGTCGACGCCGAAGATGGACGAGTCGTCCACGAGACGCCGATGCCGAACGTCGGCGACGAGCTGCATCACTTCGGCTGGAACCGCTGCAGCTCGGCGTGTCACGGGCCGGACCGCTCGCACCTGATCGTCCCCGGCTTTCGCTCCTCGCGGATCCACATCGTGAACGTCGCCGACGACCCGCGGCGCGCCGCGGATCGAGAAGGTCATCGAGCCACAGGAGCTCGTCGAGAAGACGGGCTACACGCGACCGCACACCGTCCACTGCATGCCGGGCGACAACGTCGTGGTCTCGATGCTCGGCGACGCCGAGGGCAACGGTGCCGGCGGCTTCGCGGTGCTCGACGCGCAAGACGTTCGAGCTCAAGGGTCGCTGGGAGAATGGCGGCCCGACGCCGAAGCTGGGCTACGACTTCTGGTACCAGCCGCGCCAGAACGTGCTCATCTCGTCGGAGTGGGGCGAGCCGAACGCCTACGAGGGCGGCTTCGACATCGACGACGTCGGCGCCGGGCGCTACGGGCAGCGCTTGCACTTCTGGAACCTCGCCGAGCGGCGGCTCGAGCAGACCCTCGACCTCGGCGAGCAGGGACTGATCCCGCTCGAGGTGCGCTTCCTCCACGACCCCGACGCCGAGCAGGGCTTCGTCGGCGCGACGCTGGCCAGCAACATCCTCCGCTTCCACCGCACCAACGGCAGCTTCCAGGCCGAGCCGGTGATCGTGGTCGACAACGAGGAGCTTGAGGGCTGGCCGCTGCCCGGCGGCGTGCCGGGCCTGATCACCGACGTGGTCGTCTCGATGGACGACCGCTTCCTCTACCTCTCCAACTGGCTGCACGGCGACCTGCGCCAATACGACATCTCCGACCCGGCCCACCCCAGGCTGACCGGCCGGCTCTGGCTCGGCGGGCTGCTCGGCAAGCCGACCGACCGCGGCCGCGAGCTGAGCGGCGGACCGCAGATGATCCAGCTCTCCCTCGACGGGCGCAGGCTCTACGTCACCAACTCGCTCTACTCGACTTGGGACAACCAGTTCTACCCCGGGCTCCGCTCCTGGCTCCTCAAGGTCAACTGCGACCCCGAGGGCGAGATGGAGGTCGACCCGGACTTCTTCGTCGACTTCCACAACCGACCCGACGGTCCCGCGCGAGCCCACGAAGTGCGCCTGCAGGGCGGCGACTGCACAACCGAGATCTTCCAATGATCAGCGCCCCCCTCGCGCACGTCGGCGGCCTCCCCATCGAAGAGACCCTCGCGTCCCTCGGCCCCGCGCTACTCATCGCGGTTGGGGTGGCATGGGCGAACCTTCGCGCCCGCCTGCGCCCGCTGCGCTCTCGCGCCAACGCGCACCCCGCACAAGAAGGGGGCGCGCCGTGCGGGCGGGCCCGTAGGACCGCGGTGAAGGACTCTCGATAACGAACACACGCGGTTCGACGAAGCGCGCCATCGCTTACGGCGTGGCGCCGATCTCCGAGGTGGAGCGGGCCGTGAGGAGGCGACATGACCGCTCGACCGCGAAGGCGGGGCACGCAGCGCAGTTGTCCGCGTCCGCACCGCTCACGCCCGCGTTCCTCGACGAGCGAGCGTCTGGCCCAGCGCCCGCCAAATGCTTGCTCC
>CAVQBC010000005.1:0-236261 GCA_963710665.1 uncultured Solirubrobacteraceae bacterium | reverse complement strand
CCCTCTGCCGGACTCGAACCGGCGACCCCTTCCTTACCATGGAAGTGCTCTACCAGCTGAGCTAAGAGGGCGCTGGCCCCGCAGCGTAGCGAGCTTGCGGCGGCTCGGAGGCCGGGAGTTGGTGCGCTGGGCGCCGCTAGCCTCAGTCGGAGGATGGACGATGCCGTGCTCTGGACGCGGATGTGGGACGGGATGGCCTGTCTTCAGCGGCTGATGGGGCGGCATGCGCCTGGGGGGCGGGTCCTGGAGCGGGATGGGTATGTGGCGTCGGTGATTGGTGCCGTGCCGTATGCGTCGCTGCCGAATGCCGTGGTGGCGCCGAATCCGGCCGCGGTGCTGGAGGACCTCGACGAGCTGGGGCGCGTGTACGCGGACGCGGGCGTGTTGAAGTGGGGTGTGTGGATCGACGGGTCGGACGGGCAGGCGACCGAGGCGCTGGCGGCGAAGGGGCTGGTGCTCGACTCGAATCCGGCGCCGATGGGGGCGTCGCTCGATGAGATGACTTTGGATGGACTCGACGGAACAGACCCGCCGAAGGCCGCCGATGGGCCGACCGTCGGGCGGGTCAACGACGTGGCTTATGGCTTTGGGGAGCGGCGGCCGATCGAGACGATGCTCGGTGGGCTGCCGGCCGATGTGGCGCGGGGGACTCGGTTCGACGTCGATGGCGAGCCGGCGAGCGTGATGATGGCCGGCGACCATGGCGAGGACACCGCGGTGTGGTTCGTCGCGACGGTGCCGGAGGCGCGGCACCAGGGGCTTGCGACGCGGCTGATGAAGCGGGCGCTCGCGGACGCCAGACAGCGGGGGCAGACGTCGACGACGCTTCAGGCCTCGGCGAAGGGCGAACCTGTCTATGCGGCGCTTGGGTATCGGCGGCTTGGGACCCTCCATCTGTGGGAGAAGCGCCCGTGAGCGCGCCGGCGCCCCCGCCATTCGATCCTCATGGCCTGAACCCGGCGCTGGACGGCGCGCGGTTCTGCCCTCGCTGCGCGACGCCGGCGCAAGTGGACTTCCCCCGCTCGATCGCGTGCCCGAGCTGCGGCTACCGCGCCTACTACAACCCGAAGCCGGTCGCGTGTGCGATTCCGGCCGACGACAACAACCGCGTCATCCTCCTCAAGCGCGGGTTCGACCCCGGCAAGGACCTGTGGACGTTCCCCGGCGGGTTCGTGGACCTCGGGGAGTCGGTGGAGCAGGCGGCGCACCGGGAGGTCGACGAGGAGCTGGGCATCCGGATCGAGCTGCACGACCTCGTCGGCGTGTACTCGAGACCGCAGGAACGGGTGGTGCTGGTCGTTTATGGAGCGAGGGCGCTCGGGGCGCCCCGGCGGACGCCTGAGGCGATCGACGTCAGAGCATTCGAACCGACCGAGATCCCATGGGACGAGCTGGCCTTCTGGTCGACCGGGCTCGCGCTGCGCGACTTCCTCGCGCGCCGCGGAAACCCGGTGGCGGCCGAAACGGGCCCCGTGACGCCGGGCTCGTAGTCAGGCGCGCGCTGGCGATCGCGGCGGTCGTCGTGGCGACGATCGCCGGCGGCTACCTGGCGCTCGTCGCGTACCACCAGGACCGCGAGCTCTCGGTCGGCGAGATCCGGCTGTCGGTCGACCCCGGGCACAAGGGGGCGCTGGACCTCTACGCGCCGCTGGTGGACTGGGGCGCGCGGTTCGAGGCGATCAAGCTGCCGGTGCGGCTCCGGGTCGACCTGCGGACGGTCGACCGCCGGACCGTGGCGCGGCTGGCGACCGGCGAGCAGGTCGACGTCACGAAGGTTCGAACGGAGGCGAGGGACGCGATCGCCGGCTACCTGCGCGGCCTGATCGTCCTGGTCTTCCTGTGCGCGAGCGGGCTCGGCCTGCTGACCGCGTTCGCGGTGAGGAACCGGGCCGGGCCCAGGCTGCGGTTCACCGCCGGCACCGCCGTGGCGACGGCACTCGCCGGGGCGGCGGCCATCGCGCTCCTCATCCCGCCCCGCGGCCAGATCGACAGCCCCCAGTACTACGCCTTCGGCCCCGACATCCCCCGCGCGCTCCAGGCCCTCGAGGCGGCGGGAAGATCCAGCGAGGCACTGGACCAGGAGCTGGACTCGCAGCTGGTGGGGCTGGCAAGACTGGTCATCCGGCCCGGAGAACGGGCACCGCTCGCCGACCGGCCCAGCTTCACCGTGGCCTCCGACCTCCACAACAACGTGCTCGCGGTCCCGGTCCTCGAACGGGTCGCGAACAAGGGCCCGGTGTTCTTCGTCGGCGACCTCACGGACCGCGGCTCGCCCCTCGAGCTCAAGCTCACCGAGCGGATCGTCAACAGCGGCCGGCCGTTCGTGTTCGTCTCGGGCAACCACGACTCGGACGTCTCGGTGCAGCGACTGGCGCGACGCGGGGCGATCGTGCTCACGGAACGCGGTCGCCTCCACAGGGACGGCACACACGGAGACGTGATCCAGAACATCGCCGGCGTCAGGGTGGCCGGCTACTCGGACCCCTACCAGCGACGCAGCCTGGAGGAGTTCGCCGACCGCTTCCAGCCCGATCCGACGCCCCAGCAGCAGGCCGAGTTCACCAGCTGGCTGCGCCCGCTCGTCAACAAGGTCGACGTCGTCATGGTCCACGAGCCCGCGCTCATCCAGGGCGCGCTCGAGGGGCTCAAACAACAGCCACCGGCGCATCCGATCGTCTTCCTCGTCGGCCACACGCACCAGTCGCAGCTCACGCGCCAGAAGAACGTCACGGTGCTCAACGACGGGAGCATCGGCGCCGGGGGCACCGGCAACCTCGCGGAGGACACCAAGCTCAGCCTCGGCCGGCTGATCTACGACACCAGAGGTGGGTTCGAGCCGCTGGCGGCGGATCTCGTCGACATCGACCCCGGCACGGGCTCGTCGACGGCGCGCCGGGAGCGGCTCGGGGACGCGGCACCCACGGAGGGAGCTGCGCTCCTCAATCCCGGTCGAACACCGCGTCCAGGATCAGGTTGACGGCCCAGATCACCAACGTCCCCCCGACCGCGGTCCAGAACCCCTCGACGTCGAAGTCGCGCACGATCCACGCGGTCAGCAGCAGCATCAGCAGGTTCACGAAGAACAGCGCGATCCCCAACGTGAGGATGATCAGCGGCAGGCTGAGCAGCGTCACGAACGGCTTGACGAACATGTTCACGAGGCTGAACACGCCGCCCGCGAGCACGAGCGTCCACCAGTCGTCGCCGTAGGTGATGTCCGTCAGCAGCCACGCGGCGACGAAGAGCGCGACGGTGTTGCACGCCCAGGTGATGAGGAAGCGGACCACGCGGCGAAGGCTAACGTGGAGGGCGTGCACGACTCCCGGCCCGGCGACGAGCCCGACCCCCGCTTCACGTTCGCCAACGAGCGGACGTTCCTGGCCTGGAACCGCACCGCGCTGGCGCTGATCGCGGGCGGCCTGGCGGTGGCGCAGTTCTTCGACGCCGGCTCGCGCGGGGCCCGGCTGATCATCGCGGCCCCGCTGGTCGTGCTCGGGCGCCGTGATCGCGCTGACGAGCCACGGGCGCTGGCAGGCCAACCAGCATGCGCTGCGGCTCGGGGAGCCGCTGCCGGAGTCCGGCCTCCCGCGGGTGCTCGCGGCGGGCGTGGCGGTGGTCGGCCTGATCACCGCGGTCATCGTCGTGGCGGAGCTGGTCGGGTGAGCGAGAGGACCGGCGAGCTCGGAAAGGACCCCGGCCGCGCCGGCGACCGGACCGCGCTCGCGTGGACGCGCTCCGCGCTGTCGCTGCTGGCGATCGCCGGCCTGACGCTGCACGCCTCGCTGGTCACGGACGTCCACCCGCTCGCGACGGTCGCGGCCGCCCTGCTGCTGATCGCCGCGGTCGCCGTGTGGCGCCACGGCGCGGTGACCTACGGCCGCCGTCTCGGCGACGACCCTCCGACAGCGCAACCAAAAGCGGTCAAGGCCATGACGGGAGTGACGCTGGCAGCCGCAGCGGTGGCGCTGGTGCTGGTCGCCCGGACGTAGCGCGCCGGGCGGTCGTCCTACAAGCCGGGGCCGTACGGCGGGGCGTCGCGGAAGGGCCCCGGCCGCGGATCGGGCGAGTACGGCGGCTTCGGCCGTGCCTCGGTGGTGGGCTTGAAGTCGAGCGGCTGGCCGCCGGGGATCTTCACCCGGACGACGCGCCACTTGCCATCACCGTTGGCGGGCTGGGCGGCCCACCGGTACTCACCGCGATCAGGATGCCCGGCGTTGTGCTGGGCGCAGGCGTGCTCTGCTTCCTCGCGGGTCATTGACCCACTGTACGCCCGTCGCGCAGCATCAGCGACCGGATCGCCTCCCCGTCCAGGTGGGCCCCGGGCGACGAGGCCATGAAGTCCCGCAGGACCGACACGAACCGGTGGGGGTCGTCGCGGTGGGGGAAGTGGCCGGCGTCCGGGAAGACCTCGAGGCGGCTCCCCGGCATCCGCTCGTGCGCGGCGTACCCGTGATCCACCGGGATGATCCGGTCGTGGTCGCCCCAGATCAGCAGCGACGGGACGCCGGCGGCCAGGTAGAGGCGGTCGCTCGCGTCGACGCGCTGGCCGCCGGTGTCGATGACGGCGCGCACGGTGTGCAGGAACGCCTGGCGGGCCTCGCCGTCGGACAGCGAGGCGAAGCCGCTCGCGAGCTCGTCGAGGTCCGACGCCGGCCGCAGCCCGACGCGCCCGAGCTGGCGCCCGACCCAGGCGCCCGCGGCATCGAGCCGCACGCCCGCCAGCACCGGCAGCACCCACTCGGCGCCCGGCAGCGCGGCGGCGCGCAGGAGCAGCGAGACCTCCCGCCCGAGGCCGCCGCTCGAGACCAGCACGAGCCGCTCCAGCCGCTCGGGGAACTGATAGGCGAACTGCATCGCGATGCCGCCGCCCAGGGAGTGCCCCACCACGGTCGCGGCGTCGAACCCCAAGGCGCTGAGCAGGTCCCGCGCGCCGCTGGCGTAGGCGCCGAGCGAGTAGTCGCCGCGCGGCTTGGCCGAGCCGCCATGCCCCAGGAGGTCCGGCGCGATCACCGTGTGGTCCTCGGCCAGCCACGGCACGACCTCGTCCCACGTGCGCCCCGATCCCGCGATGCCGTGCAGCAGGAGGAGCGCCGGGCCCGAGCCGGCGGAGCGATAGGTGACGCGATTGCCGTGCAGGACGATCGACTCGTCCTCGGCCTTCGGCCCGCGCGGATTCTCCGTTGTCGGCAAGGACCCCAAGGCTATCCACCGGCTCCGCCCGGTGAGAGACTGCCGCCATGGCCAAGACCGACGACACCACACAGGCCGCGCCGAAGAAGCTCAAGCGCTCGATCTACGAGAACGAGCTCGCCCGGCTGCAGCTCGAGCTGGTCAAGCTCCAGGAGTACGTCAAGGCCAACGGCCTCCGGGTCGTGGTCATCTTCGAGGGCCGCGACGCCGCCGGGAAGGGCGGCGTGATCAAGCGGATCACCGAGGGGATGAGCCCGCGCGTCGTGCGCGTGGTCGCGCTGCCGGCCCCCAGCGACCGCGAGCGCACCCAGTGGTACTTCCAGCGCTACGTCTCGCACCTGCCCGCGGCCGGGGAGATCGTCCTGTTCGACCGCAGCTGGTACAACCGCGCCGGCGTCGAGCGGGTGATGGGCTTCTGCACGGACGAGGAGTACGAGGAGTTCATGCGCTCCTGCCCGCAGTTCGAGGAGATGCTGCTGCGGTCGGGGGTCCAGCTCATCAAGTACTGGTTCTCGGTCTCCGACGACGAGCAGGAGCGCCGGTTCCAGGCGCGCCTCGCGGACACCGCGAAGCACTGGAAGCTCAGCCCGATGGACATGGAGTCGCGCAGCCGCTGGGTCGACTACTCGCGCGCGAAGGACGAGATGTTCGCCCGCACCGACACCGGCCGCAGCCCGTGGTGGGTGGTGGAGGCGGACGACAAGCGCCGGGCGCGGCTGAACACGATCACGCACCTGCTCTCGTCGGTCCCCTACGAGTACCAGGCGCCGGCCCCGCTGGTTCTGCCGCCGAAACAGGACGACGACGGCTACATGCGGCCGCCGCGCGACTCCCAGCGCTACGTGCCGAACGTCCTTTGAGCTCCGTCGAGGAGGAGAAGCGCGCCGCCGCCGAGGCCGCCGCCGAACTGGTCGCCGACGGGGACGCCGTCGGCCTCGGCACGGGCTCGACCGTCGCCTACCTGCTGCCGGCGCTGGCCGCGCGGAACCTGAAGCTGCGCTGCGTGGCGACCTCGCCCGCGACCGCCCACGCCGCGGGGCGCCTCGGGCTGCGCGTCGAGCCGTTCGACCGCGTCGACGGCATCGACCGGCTCGACATCGCGATCGACGGCGCCGACCAGATCACGCCGGACGGGTGGGCGATCAAGGGCGGCGGCGCCGCGCACACCCGCGAGAAGATCGTCGCCGCCGCGGCCGACCGCTTCGTGGTCATCGCCTCCTCCGACAAGGCGGTCGACGCGCTGCACCCGCCCGTGCCGCTCGAGCTGCTGGCCTTCGGGGTGTCCGCGACGCTCCGCACGGTCGCCCCCGCCCGGCTGCGCAACGTGCCGCCCAGCCCCGACGCGGGGCTGATCGCCGACCACCACGGCCCCGTCGACGACCCGCGGGCCCTCGCCGCCCGGTTCGCCGCGCAGCCCGGCGTCGTCGAGCACGGCCTGTTCGGGCCGGAGCTGATCAGCGACGTGCTGATCGCCCGCGGCGGCGCGGTCGAGCACCTTCAGCCCGGAGGCTGATCCTCCTCCGCCGCGCGTTCCAGGAACGCCGGCGAGGCGATCGCGAACACGCCGCAGACCACGAACGCCAGCAGGAAGCCGACCCCGAACAGCAGCGTGAACCAGCGCTCGAACGGCACCGTCAGCACGAGGCCGAGCCCGAGGCAGCCCAGCGCGATCAGCGGCAGCCGGCCCCGCCCCTTCATTCCTGCACCGGCTCGTCGGAGCGGAAGCGCTGATCGAGCGGCTCGTACTCCTGATCGAGCTCGCCCCGCAGCACGAGCCGGTAGAGGTACCAGAGGGACGGCACGAGCACGACGAACCCGAGCCCCGCCGTGACCAGCACCGCGGTGAGCACGGCGTCGGGCGCCGCCGCCTCGTCGAGCGTCAGCTGGCCCGGGAGCAAGTCGGGGCTCTGGGCGAGCGCCCAGCCGACCGTGATGCAGGTCACCGCCGCCGCCGCGCTCACCCGCGCCGGACCGAACCGCCGGCTCCACACCAGCCACAGCGTCGCCACCCCCGCGACCGCCGAGAGCAGCACCATCACGAGCCCGCCGCCGGAGGTCAGCCCGTCGTAGAGCGCCCGCGCGTCCGAGCGCAGCACGAGGATGCCGCCGAGCGCGACCACCCCGAGCAGCACCGCCGCCCCCAGCGCACGGGCGCGGAAGGCATCGGCGAGCTCGCCGACCCCGGCGCGCACCGAGTCGGCGGCCATGAAGACGGCGGCGAGATACGCCCCCGTCAGCACCGCGAGCACCCCGATCAGGATCCCGGTCGGGTTCAGCCACACGCTCCACGGGTCGGCGAGCGCGTTGCCCACCTCGACCCGGCCCGACGCGACCCCGCCGAGCGTCGCACCCAGGCAGAACGGCACGATCACGGAGGACAGCGCGAACGTGGCGCCGAGCCCGCGGGCCTCGCCGATCGTCGCCGCCTGGCCGCGCAGCGCGAACGCGGTGCCGCGGAAGATGATCCCCAGCGCGGCGAGGAAGAGCGGCACGTACAGGCTCGACATCACCGAGCCGAAGGCCACCGGGAACGCCGTCCAGAAGATCACGAGCACGAAGATCAGCCACACGTGGTTGGCCTCCCACACCGGGCTCATCGACCGCTGGATCATCCCCCGCACCGGCCCGCCGCGCCGGTCGCCGCCGGCGGTCAGGTCCCACAGACCGGCCCCGAAGTCCGCGCCGCCCAGCACCGCATAGGCGGTGATGCCGGCGAGGAGCAGCGCCAGGCAGAGCTCGGGCATCAGTGGGCCTCCCCCGGCACCGACTCGCCGATCTCGGTCTCCGGCGAGCGTCGCGCCAGGCGCCGTAGCAGCCATGCCACCGCGAAGGCCAGCCCGATGTAGACCGCGACCACCACCGCGAACGCGACCGGCACCCCGCCCGCCGCGGTGACGGCGTCGGCGGTGCGCATCGTCTCGTAGACGATCCACGGCTGGCGCCCCACCTCCGTCGTGATCCACCCGGCGATCAGCGCCACGAGCGCGAGCGGCCCGGCCACCGACACCGCCCGGTAGAACCAGACGGTTTTCGGCAGCCGCCGCTTGCGCCACCACACGACGAGGTAGAACGCGCCGATGGCGGCGAGCAGCGTGCCGATCCCGACCATCGTCTGGAACGCGAAGCGCACGACGTTGACCGGCGGCTGGTCGTCCACCGGGACCGCGTCGAGCCCCTCCACGGTCGCGTTCGGGTCGTGGAAGGCCAGGACGGAGAGCATTTTGGGGACCTCGATCCCGCGCTTGACCTCGCCGTCCTCGTAGTAGCCGAAGAAGTGGAACGGCGCCCCCTTTGTCGTCTGGCCGAGCCCCTCCATCGCCGCGAGCTTCGTGGGCTGGCCCTTGGCGACCTCGCGCCCCGCCCAGTCGCCGATCACGACCTGCACCGGCGCGACGAGGGCGGCGATGGTCAGCGGCACCACCAGCCCCACGCGGTGGTAGAGGTCGCGGCGGCCGCGCAGGTGGGCGCGCGCGTAGATGCCCGCGACGATGAACCCGGTGACGAGGTAGCCCGCCAGGTACATGTGGACCAGCTCGTGCCAGAAGTAGCTGTTGAACAGCGCCTTCCACGGGCTCGGGCTCACCACCTGGCCGCCGACGATCTCGAACCCCACCGGATGGTTCATCCACCCGTTGACCGCGATGACCGTCATCGAGCCGGTCACGCCGGTGATCACGATGGGGATCCCGACGAGGATGTGGGCGCGGCGCGGCAGGCGGTCCCAGCCGTAGACGTAGATCGCGATGAAGATCGCCTCGATGAAGAACGAGAAGCCCTCGAGCGCGAAGCCGAGGCCGAAGACGTCGCCGAAGGTCGCCATGAAGTCCGGCCACAGCAGCCCGAACTCGAACGACAGGATCGTCCCGGTGACGACGCCGACCGCGAACAGGATCAGCATCACCTTCGACCAGCGCTTGGCGAGCGCCTTGTAGACCGGGTTGCCGGTCCTCAGATACAGCCCCTCGACGAACAGCACCATGGCCGGGAACGCGATCCCGAAGCACACGAGCGGGATGTGCACGGCGAGGGAGAGCGCCTGCATCTGACGCGCCGAGAGCAGGTCCGGGTTTCCGGCACGCCCCAGCTCTCCCGTGACGGTCTCCGCGGCGAGCGGGATGAGGCTGGGATCGAGGGTCGGCATCGGGCGCGGCTATGGTCCCAGAAGTGACGGTGCCGGTGGGCGCCCTTTCCCGGGTGCGGCTGACTTGAGCGGCGCCCCGGCGGAGATCCTCGCGCTGGCCCTGCTGGCCGCCGTCCTCGGGACGGCGGTCGTACGGCCGCGGGGCATCCCGGAGGTGGCGGTGGCCGTGCCGGCGGCGCTGCTGCTGATCGTCGTCGGCGCGGTCGGCCTCGACGCGGCCGGCGACGAGATCGAGCAGCTGGCCCCGACCGTCGCGTTCCTCGCCGCGATGCTCGTGCTGGCGGAGCTGTGCGAGCGCGAGGGCCTGTTCTCGGCGGCGGGCGAGATGATGGCGCGGGCGTCGCGCGGGCGCCCGGTGGCGCTGATGGCGCTCGTGTTCGCGGTCGCGGCGGGGACGACGGCGGTCCTGAGCCTCGACACGACCGTGGTGCTGCTGACCCCGGTCGTGTTCGCCACGGTGACCGGCCTGCGGCTGCGGCCGCGCCCGCACGTGCTGGCCTGCGTGCACCTGGCGAACTCGGCGTCGCTGCTGCTGCCGGTCTCGAACCTCTCGAACCTGCTCGCGCTGCGGGCCACCGGGCTGTCGTTCACCCGCTTCGCGGCGCTGATGGCGCTGCCGTGGGTCGCGGCGATCGCGATCGAGTGGCTCGTGCTGCGCCGTGCGATGGCGGGCGACCTGGCGCTGCGCGGGCGGCCCGAGCCGAGCGGCGGGACAGACCGGCCGCACCGGGTCCCGCGCTACGTCCCGGCCGTCCTCGCCGCCGTGCTGGCCGGGTTCGTCGCCGCCTCGCCCCTGGGCGTCGACCCGGCGTGGGTCGCGGCGGCCGGCGCGCTCGCGCTCGCCGTCCCCGCGCTCGCGCGACGGCGCGCCCGCCCCGCCGATCTCGCCCAGGCCATCGGCGTGCCCTTCCTCCTGTTCGTCTTCGCCCTCGGCGTGATCGTGGCGGCTGTGGCGGCCCACGGCCTCGGCGATGCCGTCGACGCGCTCGTGCCCGGCGCCGAGACGCTCCCCGCCCTCGTCGCCACCGCCTTCGTCGCCGCGCTGCTGGCGAACCTGCTCAACAACCTGCCCGCGACGCTGCTGCTCCTGCCTCCCGCCGCGGCGGCCGGGCCGGGCACCGTGCTCGCCGCGCTGATCGGGCTCAACGTGGGGCCGAACCTCACCTACACCGGGTCGCTCGCGACCCTGCTGTGGCGACGTATCCTCTCGCGCCATGGCCACGATCAGGACCTCGGCGAGTTCGTCCGCATCGGCGCCGTGAGCGTCCCGCTGATCCTCGTCGTGTCGAGCGCCGCGCTGTGGCTGGCGCTCCAGGGGGTCGGCCCGTGAAGGCGCTCGTGTGGCTGCGCGCCGAGAGCTGGGAGGCGCTCGCGGATGCCGCGGCCTCGCTGCTCCCCACCGACGCGGAGATCACGCTGCTCCACGTGGCCGACGCCGGCGCGGAGCTCGCGGCGGAGGCGCCCGCCGCGGGGCTGCTCGGCCGCCGCCGCCCCCGGCCGGCGGGCCACATCATACGATCGAGGCGATCTCCGACGAGGCGGCGGCCGAGCTGCTCGCGGCCGCCGCGGAGCGCATCGGCCGCGAGGTCGCCACCGAGGCCCGGCGCGGCCGCCTGGAGGACGTCGTGGTCGAGGCGGCGGAGGACGCCGACGTGCTGGTCTGCGCGCGCGACGGGGACCGCGACCACCGCGGCCCGAAGAGCCTCGCGCCGCCGACGCGCTTCGTGGTCGACCACGTGCCGTGCACGGTCGTCCTGGCCTGGCCGGAGGCGCCGCCGGAGGGCGGGCCGCCGCCACCTCCGCCCCCGCCACCGCACCACCGCCGGCCCTGAGCGCGCGATCACCGCTCCGTAACCTCCGGGGTGGGCCGCGACGGTTCTGCTGCGGTCGTCACCACAGCATCGGAGGCCGCGCCATGACGATCGTCGCCGGGCCGCCGCAGGACAAGGTCCTCTCCGCCGCGCAGGTCGCGAGCGTGGACGCGTACTGGCGCGCGGCCAACTACCTGTCCGTGGGGCAGATCTACCTGCTCGACAACCCGCTCCTGCGCGAGCCGCTCCGGATCGAGCACGTCAAGCCGCGGCTCCTGGGGCACTGGGGGACGACGCCGGGCCTCAACTTCGTCTACGCCCATCTCAACCGGGTCATCCGCGAGCGCGACCTGGACATGATCTACGTCTGCGGTCCCGGCCACGGCGGCCCGGCCATGGTCGCCAACACCTGGCTGGAGGGGACCTACAGCGAGCTCTACCCGAACGTCACCGAGGACGTCGAGGGCATGCGCCGGCTGTTCAAGCAGTTCTCGTTCCCCGGTGGCGTTCCGAGCCACGCCGCGCCCGAGACGCCCGGCTCGATCCACGAGGGCGGCGAGCTGGGCTACGGGCTCTCGCATGCCTACGGCGCCGCCTTCGACAACCCCGGCCTCGTCGTGGCCTGCGTGATCGGCGACGGCGAGGCGGAGACCGGGCCACTGGCGACGGCCTGGCACTCCAACAAGTTCCTCAATCCCGGTCACCGACGGCGTGGTGCTGCCGATCCTCCACCTCAACGGCTACAAGATCGCCAACCCCACGGTGCTCGCCCGCATCGGCCAGGACGAGCTCCGCAGCCTCCTGTCCGGCTACGGCTACGAGCCCCGTTTCGTCGAGGGCTCCGATCCGGCCGAGATGCATCAGTGGATGGCCGCCACCCTGGACGAGGTCTTCACCGACGTCGAGCGCATCCGGCAGGAGGCGCGCGCGGACGGCGCCCGGCGCCCCCGGTGGCCGATGATCGTGCTGCGCACGCCGAAGGGCTGGACCGGGCCGAAGGAGGTGGACGGGAAGAAGACCGAGGGCTCGTGGCGCTCCCACCAGGTGCCGCTGTCCGGGCTCGCCGAGAACCCGGAGCACCTGCGACTGCTCGAAGAGTGGATGCGCCGCTACCGGCCGGAGGAGCTCTTCGACTCCGACGGCGCGCTGCGCCCCGAGCTCAAGGCACTCGCCCCGGAGGGCGACCGCCGCATGGGCGCGAACCCGCACGCCAACGGCGGCCTGCTCTTGAAGGAGCTGCGGCTGCCGGACTTCCGCGACTACGCCGTCGAGGCGGCGAGCCCCGGAGCGGTCGACAGCCGAGGCCACGAGGGTCATGGGGACCTTCCTGCGCGACGTGATGAAGCTGAACCTCGGGCAGCGCAACTTCCGCGTCTTCGGCCCCGATGAGACCGCGTCCAACCGGCTCGGTGCGCTCTTCGACGTCACGGATCGTGCGTGGATGGCCGACCGGCTCCCCGACGACGACCACCTCGCCCCGGACGGACGGGTGATGGAGATCCTCAGCGAGCACACCTGCCAGGGCTGGCTGGAGGGCTATCTGCTCACCGGACGCCATGGCCTCCTGTCGAGCTATGAGGCCTTCGTGCACATCGTGGACTCGATGTTCAACCAGCACGCGAAGTGGCTGAAGGTGACGCGCGCGGACATCCCCTGGCGGCGGCCCATCGCCTCCCTCAACTACCTGCTCAGCTCGCACGTGTGGCGCCAGGATCACAACGGGTTCTCCCACCAGGACCCGGGCTTCATCGACCACGTGGTCAACAAGAAGGCCGAGGTCATCCGCGTCTACCTCCCGCCCGACGCCAACACCCTGCTCTCGGTGACCGACCACGTCCTGCGCAGCCGCAACTACGTCAACGTGATCGTGGCCGGCAAGCACCCGGCGCCCCAGTTCCTGGACATGGACGCGGCGATCCGGCATTGCACGGCCGGCATCGGCATCTGGGAGTGGGCGAGCAACGACGACGGCGCCGAGCCCGATGTGGTGATGGCGGCCGCCGGTGATGTGCCGACGCTCGAGACGCTGGCCGCCATCAGCTACCTGCGCGAGAGCTACCCCGAGCTCAAGGTGCGGATGATCAACGTGGTGGACCTCATGCGCCTCCAGTCCGAGAACGAGCACCCCCACGGGTTGTCGGACCGGGAGTTCGACACGCTGTTCACCACCGACAAGCCGATCATCTTCGCCTACCACGGCTACCCCGCGCTGATCCATCGCCTCACCTACAAGCGGAGCAACCACGACAACCTGCACGTGCACGGCTACAGGGAGGAGGGGAGCACGACGACCCCGTTCGACATGGTCGTGCGCAACAAGATGGACCGCTTCCACCTCGTCGCCGACGTGATCGAGCGGGTCCCCTCGCTGGGCGCCTCGGCCGCCTATCTGATGCAGCGCGTGCGCGACAAGCTCATCGAGCACCGTCAGTACGTGCGCGAGGTCGGGGACGACATGCCGGAGGTGCGTGACTGGGCGTGGAGCGCCTGAGACGTCGCGAAGCAGGACGGTCAGACGAACCGCAGCCCGCCGGCCGCCAGCGCGCCGAGGCGGATGCGCGCGCCCTTGACCGCCGTCTCGGTGACGGCCGCGACCTCCTCCGGCGTGTCGCCCAGCGCCACCAGCCCGTGGTTGGCGAGCAGCAGCGCCCGCGGCGGCTCCCCATGGCGCTCGAGCAGCGCCTCGAAGCGCGCCAGCACGGCGCGGCCGAGCGCGAGACCGGGCTCCGCGTAGGGCACGAGCACCGGCGCCGGGCCGAGGCGCGCGGCCTCCTCCGCCGAGAGCGTGCCGGTGTAGGCGGCCTCGGCGGCGCGCGAGGACAGCAGCGCATTGACCGGCGTGGGGTGCGTGTGGCCGACGAACGCGGCGCCGCCCAGCTCGAAGCAGATCGCATGCACGAAGCTCTCGATCGACGGCCCGGCGTCGTCGGGGCCGCCCACCATCGCGTCGCGCAGGATGCGGCGGGCGTCGTCGTCGGCGTCGCCGCGCATGGCCGCCATCAGCGGCGCGGACTCCACCGTCACGAAGGCGCCCTCCCGGTCGGCCTCCGCCAGGCGCACGCCGCTGGCCGACACCCAGAAGGAGCGCTCGTCGATGCGGGCCGAGGTGTTGCCCTCCGACAGGATCACGTAGTCGCGCGCCGGGTCGCCGAGCTCGAGCGAGAGCGCGACCAGCGCGGCGAGGCGGTCGTCGGGCGGCATCGCCGGAAGTGTTTTATCGGGCGCGGGGGGTCCCTTGACTTCCCGCCGCGGATCTGGCGATGCTGCGGGCGCACATGGCGGCGACGAGCATCCGCGAGCTGCCCAACGCGCTGGCCGACTTCGGAGAGCTCGAACGCCGGCTGGACCGTCGGGAACCGGCCGTCTTCCTGGACTACGACGGCACGCTGACGCCGATCGTCGACCGCCCCGAGGACGCCGTCATCTCCGAGAGCATGCGCCGGGTCGTGCGCGATCTCGCCAAGCGCTGCACGGTCTGCGTGGTCAGCGGCCGCGACCGCAAGGTCGTCCAGGAGCTGATGGGCGTCGACGACCTCGTGGTGGCGGGCAGCCATGGATTCGACATCTGGAGCCCGTCCGAGGGGACGCTCGAGCACGACGCCGGCCAGGGCAGCGAGGAGCTGATCCGGGAGGTGACCGGGCGGCTGCACGAGGCGCTCGACGGGATCCCGGGGACGCTGGTCGAGGAGAAGAAGGTCTCGGTCGCGGCCCATTACCGGCTCGTGGCAGAGGACCAGCGGCCGGCGGTCAAGGAGGTGGTGGACCAGCTGCTCGCCGAGCACCCCGACGACCTCAAGGTCACGCCGGGCAAGATGGTCTTCGAGCTGCAGCCCAAGCTCGACTGGGACAAGGGGAAGGCCGTGCTGTACCTGGTGCGGGCGCTGGGGCTCGACCGCGACGATGTCACGCCGCTGTTCTTCGGGGACGACATCACCGACGAGGACGCGTTCGCCGCGCTCAGCGACCGGGGTATCGGAATCTTCGTCGGCGATCCCGACGATCCCGAGGTCGCGGGCCGTGCGACGGCGGCCGATTTCGTCCTCAACTCGATCGAAGAGGTGGAGCGGTGTCTGGACAAGCTGGCACGCTGAGCGGCATGACCGCGACAGAAGACGCTCCAGCCGTCGGATTCACGCTCGCCTACGACAGCTTCGAGCCCAAGGAGGAGGGGCTGCGCGAGGCGCTGGCCTCGACCGGGAACGGCTACTTCTGCACGCGCGGGACGATGGAGTGGGAGGACGCGAGCGACGTCCACTACCCCGGCACCTACGCGCACGGCGGCTACAACCGCGAGACGACGATCCTGGGCGGGCGGCCGGTCCTCAACGAGGACCTCGTCAACCTCCCGAACTGGCTCGTCCTCAAGGTGCGCATCGACGGCGAGGAGGCGCTCGAGCTCGACAACTGCGAGCTGCTCGACTACCGCCACGAGCTCGACGTGCGCTATGCGCTGGTGACGCGCGCGCTGCGCGTCCGCGACCGGGCCGGCCGCGAGACGACGCTGCGCAGCCGCCGCTTCGTCAGCATGGCCCACGTCCACCAGGCCGCGATCGAGTTCACGGTCACGCCGGAGAACTGGTCGGGGCGCCTCGAGATCGTCTCCGCCCTCGACGGGCGGGTGACCAACCGCAACGTCGCGCGCTACCGCCAGCTCGAGGGCCGCCACCTCGACCCCGTCTCCCCGCGCACGTTCGGGCCCGAGGTGATCGCGGTGAAGGTCCGCACGCGCCAGTCGGGCCTCTACATCGCCGAGGCCGCCCGCACCGACCTCTACGTCGACGGGCAGCGCGCCACGCCCGACCGCAGCCTCTACCAGATGGAGGACTACATCCAGCAGGTGCTCGCGGTGGACGCGCAGCAGGGCGTCCCCGTGCGGGCCGAGAAGCTGGTGGCGTTCTACACGTCGCACGACCGGGCGATCAACGAGCCGCTGACCAACGCCGGCAAGTCCGCCGTGCGCTACCCGAGCTTCCCCGAGGCGCTCAAGTCCCATACCGGCGCCTGGGAGGAGCTGTGGCGCTCCTGCGACCTCGTCCTCCCCAGCGACGAGCGGGTGCAGCTGCTCCTGCGGCTGCACATCTCCCACCTGCTGCAGGTCTGCTCGCGGCATACCGCCGACCAGGACGCCGGCGTCCCCGCCCGCGGGCTCAACGGCGAGGCGTACCGCGGCCACGTGTTCTGGGACGAGCTCTACGTGTATCCGTTCCTGAACTTCCGCCTGCCCGAGATCACGCGCGAGCTGCTCATGTACCGCTACCGGCGTCTCGGCGAGGCCCGGGCGGCGGCCCGGCAGGCGGGCTACAAGGGCGCGATGTACCCGTGGCAGAGCGGCAGCGACGGCTCCGAGGAGACGCAGGTCGTCCACCTCAACCCGCTGTCGGGGACGTGGGAGCCCGACCTCAGCCACAACCAGCGCCACGTCAACGCGGCGATCTTCTACAACGTCTGGCACTACTACCAGGCGACCGAGGACGTCGAGTTCCTGCGCGACAAGGGCGCCGAGATGATGCTCGAGATCGCGCGCTTCTGGGCGTCGATCGCGCACTACAACGCCGAGCGCGACCGCTACGAGATCCACGGCGTCATGGGTCCGGACGAGTTCCACGAGAAGTACCCGGACGCCGACGAGGGCGGCCTGCACAACAACGCCTACACGAACGTGATGGCGGCGTGGATCGCCGAGACCGCGGAGCAGGTGCTCACGCTCCTGCCCGAGAGCCGCTGCGAGGCGCTGACCGCCCGGATCGGCCTCACCGACGAGGAGATCCAGACCTGGCAGGAGATGAGCCGCAAGATGTTCATCCCGTTCCACGGCGACGGGATCATCAGCCAGTTCGAGGGCTACGAGGACCTCAAGGAGCTCGACTGGGAGGCCTACCGGGCGAAGTACGGCAACATCCAGCGCCTCGACCGGATCCTGCGCGCCGAGGGCGACGACCCGGACCACTACCAGCTCGCCAAGCAGGCCGACACGGTGATGCTGTTCTTCCTCTTCCCCGAGGACGAGCTGCGCGCCATCTTCGAGCGCCTCGGCTACGAGTACACGTCCGACACGGCCCGCAAGACCGTCGACTACTACGACAAGCGGACCTCGCACGGGTCGACGCTCAGCTTCATCACCCACGCCGCGGTGCTGGCGGCGCTGGATCCCGAGAGCGCGTGGGAGCGGTTCATCGTTGCGCTCGAGTCCGACGTCGGCGACGTGCAGGGCGGCACGACGAAGGAGGGCATCCACATGGGCGTGATGGCCGGGACGCTCGACCTCGTCCAGCGCGGCTTCATGGGCAGCGTGATCCGCGACGACGTCCTGTACTTCAACCCGCGCCTCACGGATCGGCTCGACGGCCTGACGTTCTCGATGCAGTTCCGGGGGACGCCGATCAAGGTCGCGCTCTCCGGGGGCGAGCTGACCGTCGACGCGCACATCGAGGGCTTCAGCCGCCCGATCAAGATCGGCGTGGGCGATCACGTACTCGAGCTCGGCGCGAAGGGGCGCTGCGCGTTCTCGCTGAGCTGAGCTGAGCGCCGTGCAGAACGGGTTCCGCGGCGCGATCTTCGACGTCGACGGCGTGCTGGTCGACTCGCCGCACGAGCAGGCGTGGCGCGAGGGGCTGCGCGAGCTCATGGAGGACGAGTGGAGCGACATCCGCGGGCAGACCACGTGGGCGCCGGAGCGCTTCACGCCGCAGGTCTACCAGCAGGTGATGTCCGGCAAGCCGCGGATGAGCGGCGCCCGCGCGGCGCTGGACTACTTCGGGGTCCCCGACGCCGCGTCGCGCGTGGAGGCCTATGCCCAGCGCAAGCAGGACGTCGTGATCCCGCTGATCGAGCAGGGGCAGTTCACGGCCTACGCCGACGCGCTGCGCTTCGTGCTCGGGATCAAGGGCGCGGGGATCGTGGTCGCCGCCGCGTCGTCGTCCAAGAACGCCGTGCGCTTCCTCGAGCAGATCCGGCTCGACACGTTCGCGGCCGAGCAGGGTCTCTCCTACGACTTCCTGCGCGAGGGCATGACGCTGCTCGGGCTCTTCGACGCCGACATCTCGGGGCGCGACTTCGCCCAGGGCAAGCCGCATCCCGAGATCTTCCTGACCGCGGCCTCCGAGCTCGGGGTCGAGCCGGCGGGCTGCTTCGTGGTCGAGGACGCCTACTACGGGCTCCAGGCCGCCAAGGCGGGCGGGATGGCGGCGCTCGGGCTGTCGCGTGCCGACGACGAGGAGTTGCTGGCCGGCGCCGAGCCCGACCTGCTCGTCACGTCGCTGGACGACGTCGACCGCGACGCGCTGCTCGAGGGCCGGCTGGTCGCGAAGGCCTGAGGCTCCGGCCGCCGTCCGGGGGCGCGGACGCCCCCGGACAGCCGGATCGTTCGTCGTGTTCAGTGGTGGTCGCCGACCTCGGCGTCGTTGGAGGCCTTGCCTCCGTCGCCGCCGTCGGCGCCGGCGTCACCGCCGTCGCCGCCGTCGGCGTCGCCGCTCTTGGCGTGCGTGTCGCCGCCGGCGGCGCTGGTGTGGTCGCAGTGCGAGCAGCGGTCCTTCGCGCCGCCGCCGAGGGCGAGCGCGTTGCCGTTCGCGACCTGGTGGTTGCCCGTCCAGGCGTCGCCGCCCTTGCCGCCGGTGGCGAAGTCGCCGCCGTCGCCGCCGTCGGCGGTGTTGCCGCCCTGCTCGATGAGGGTGGCGGCCGGGGCGGGCAGGCCGCTCCAGTGGCGGGGCGTGTCGTGGCCCTTGGGTCGGTGGCCGTGGTCCTTGCCGCGGTCGCCGTGGTCCTTGCCGCGGTCGCCGTGGTCCTTGCCGCGGTGACCCTTCCGATGGCTGCGGTCGACCTCGGCGTCGTTGGAGGCCTTGCCCCCGTCGCCGCCGTCGGCGCGGGCCTTGCCGCCGTCGCCGCCCTTGGCGTCGCCGCTCTTGGCGCGGGTGTCGCCGCCGCGGGCCTTGCCGCCGACGGAGACCGCGTTGCCGTTGAGCGCCTGGACGTTGCCGGTGCTCGCGGGCCCGCCGTCGCCGCCGGTGGTGTGGTCGCCGCCGTCCCCGCCGTCGGCGGAGTTGCCGCCCTGGCCGACCGACGCGCCGCCGGACGGGCGGGTCCGGGCGGAGTTGGACGCCGCGCCGCCGTCGCCGCCGTCGGCGCTTGCGCCGCCGCCGTCGCCGCCGGTCGCGTCCCCGCTGGTGGCGGAGGTGTCGCCGCCCTGGGCGCCGGCGCCGCCGCCCGGCAGCGCGATCCCGACCGCGTTGCCGTCGAGCACCTGCTGGTTGCCGGTGATGGCCGGTCCGCCGGCGCCACCGGTGGTGTGGTCGCCGCCGTTGCCGCCGTTGGCGGTGTTGCCCTGCTGCACGATCTGGTCGGTCGCTCCTCCGATGACGCCGGGGACGTCCGCGGCCGAGGCCGGGCTCGCGCAGGCGCCGAGGGCGACGACGCTCGCAAGCAGTGCGAGGCGATGTCGTCTCACGAGTTGCTCCTTGTCTTCAGTGTTGGTGTCTGATGCCGGGAAGGGGCCCCCGGCGCGGCCTGTGGCTGACCCCGAAGGGGCTAGCCGGGCCGTTCTGGCACCAGCACGAAGAGCGCAGGCCGGAAGAGGGCCGGCGGGACCCGCAGGCGCCACGCGGTGGCGGGCGCCCGGCGGGTCGCGAGGCCGGCGGCCAGCGCGAGGAAGAGGAAGAAGACCGTGACGGATCCGGTGCCGCCGGCCGGGATCGGCCCCGGGCCCGTGGTGGGCGCCCGTTCCGGTGGAGGCGTGGGCGCGGCGGAGGCCCGCGCCGGGGCACGCTCCGGCGGGTGTGGCCGTGACCGCGGTCAGTGGCCGCGGAGGCGGAGGTGCCGGGCCGCGCCGAGACCGCCGCCGACGTCGGCGGCGGTACGGCGCGCGCGTTCCGCCCGCCCGCGACCGACTCGGCGCGCGTGCCGAGCACGGCGCCACCGTCGGCGGGCGTCGCCGCGGCGACGGTCGGGGCGGCGAGCGGCGACGCCGGAGCGAAGGCCGGGTCGGCGATCGGGGCGAACGCGCCGGTCACCCCGGGAAGGAGGCTCCGCGCGGAGCCCGGGAGCGAGCCGGCCACGCGGTCGACCAGGCCCGTCGCGATGCTCGTCACCGGACGGGTCGCGTCGGTGGCGTCCTCGACGAGCGGCGCGACCGTCTCGGCGGCGCGCCGGACGACCGGGGCCGCGACGTCCTTCACCGGAGCGGCTGCGCCGGCGGCGCGCCGGACGGCGTTCCTCGCCGGGGCGGCGACGTGCCGCGCCGGCGCGGCCGGGTCCGCGGCGCGCCGAACCGGCGTGGCGGCGGCGTCCCGCGCCGGCGCGATCGCCCGCCGAACGGGGGTGGCGTCCCTCGCCGGCGATGCGGCGGCGGTCGCGGGCCTCGTGACCGGCGACGAGGCGGCGGCGCGCTGGACCGGGGCCGGCGAGGCGGGCTGGGCGGGGGCGGCCGTGGTCGCCGTCTGCACGACGTCCGCCACGGTCGCGGCGGGCGCCGGTACGTCGGCCGCGACCGGCGCCGGCACGTCAGCCGCGACCGGCGCCGCGGGGACGTCTGCGAGTCCAGAAGCGAGCGATGCCGATGGGCAGGCGCCCAGCGCGGCCAGCACGCCGGCCACGCCGAGGCACGCTCCTGCCCTCCGAGCCAGAGGCGAGCGATGCCGCACGCCACGAGTATCCCGCGCCCCACCTTGTCAACCGATTGAAATTCGGATGATCGATCGACCGTTTACCAGGGTTGGGCGAGCCCGAGGGCGCCTGGACCAATGGTCGATGCGTCGAAGGTCACAACTCCGACCGGTTGTCAGTCGCACCGGCGGACCTCACGCGTCATCCTGTTCTCCATGTTCGCGCCATCGCACCTCCGCGCCCACCCGAGGCAGCGCACGTCCACACCGCACGAGCACACGCGCGAACGGGCGATCGAAGCCCTGCGAGCGCGCCGGGAGGCGTTCGACGCCACCCGCCACCAGCCCGGCACCGACCCGATCGATCTGATCGACGACGCCCAGGCCCTCGAGGCGGCGGAGGCGCTCGTCGACATGCTCGAGGACGGGACGCGCCAACGCAGCACGTCGCGCTAGGCGCGGCGCTTGCGGGCGACCACGAGCAGGTACCCGTACTCGTACTCGGCGGGGCTGCCGGGCGGGGCGACGTTCTCGCGCTCGGCGAAGTCCAGGAAGTCGCGGTCGAGCGCGGCCGCCCGCGCGGGCTGCCCGGCCAGGCTCGCGTAGAGCCCGACCAGCGGCCCGAACGTCGCCTTGAACAGCTCGCGGTAGTCGACGGCCCGCCCGGCGCCGGGGCTGTGCTCGACGTAGCTGCGGCGCGTCATCTCGAGAGACGACACGCGGTCACCGAACAGCTCGCGCACGTGCGCCTCGCTGCCCCACAGGGTCGGCGGCTGCGCGCCGGCGGGCGGCGGCGGGGCGTGGCGCGCGACCAGGTCGAAGAACGCGCCGGCGGTGCCGTCGGGGACGAAGTTGATCATCCCGATCGTGCCGCCCGGCCGGCACACGCGGAGCATCTCGCCGGCCACCGCGCGCTGGTCGGGGGCGAAGATCGCGCCGAGGCATGACGTGACCACGTCGAAGGCGCCGTCGGCGAACGGCAGCGCCTCGGCGTCCGCCTCCGCCCACTCGAGCTCCACGCCCATCGTCCGCGCCTCGCCTTGGCCGGCGACGAAGTTCTCCGGGGTCAGGTCAGAGGCGACGACGCGCGCGCCCCGCTCGGCCGCCCGCAGGGCGACGTTGCCGGTGCCGGCGGCGACGTCGAGCACGCGGTCCCCCGCGCCGATGCGGCAGGCCGCGACGAGCTCGGCCCCGAGGCCCCAGACCGTCGCGGTCGCGAAGCGGTGGTAGTCGCCGAGCGCCCACATCGCCCGCGCCGCCTGCTTGGGGCCGGACGGGGCCTCCGCCATCGCTCGGGCCGATGCCTCCAGTCGTTCCATGCCCCGACCGTACGCCGGCCCGGCCCCCCGCCGCTTCGCCCGTTCTGGCCATCTTCGCGGCCGCGGGCGGATGGCCACGACGGGCTACTCGAGCACGCCGGCGCGGACGGCGTAGGCGGCCGCCGCGGTCCGCGAGGACAGGTCGAGCTTGCGCAGGATGTTCGTCACGTGGCGGTGCACGGTGTGCTCGCTGACGACCAGCCGCGCGGCGATCTCGCGGTTGGTGAGCCCCTCGGCGAGCAGGCCGAGGACGTCGCGCTCGCGTGGGGTGAGCGTCGGCTCGCGCACGACCGCCTCGCCCGCGGCGGCACGGAGGACCCGCCGCGCCCGCTCGGCGTCCGCCGCCGCGCCCAGCTCGGTCAGCCGCGCCAGCGCGACGGCCGCCTCGCGCTCGGCCTCGGCGGTGCGGCCGAGGGCGCCGAGGCACGTGGCAAGCGCGATCCGCGCGTGGGCGGCGTCGTACGGCCCGCCACTGCGCTCGAAGCGGTCCACGGCATCCTCGAGCAGCGGACGTGCGCCCTCGTGGTCGGCGTCGGCGGCGGCCACGGTCCCCTCCGCCAGGTCCGCGCCCGCACGCAGCGCCGGCGTCCCCACCCGCTGCTCCAGCGCCCGCAGCCGGCCGGCGGCGTCGCGCGCCTCGGCGAGCGCGCCGCGCGCGACGTGCGCGCGCACCAGCAGCTCCAGGGCGGGCGCCCGGTCGAGCGTGCGCTCGTCAGGCGTCTGGCGCAGCACCCGCTCGGCGAGGTCGAGCGCCGCCTGCGCGGTCGCCGGCGTCGAGCGCGAGCCGCCCGCGGCAGAGCTGCGCCGAGGCGGACGGCCCGACCCCGTCGAGCAGCGCCAGCGCCTCCGCGTCGCGCCCCTGACGGCGGCGCAGCTCGGCGAGGCCGACGACCGGCAGCGGCGACCACGCCGGGCGTGACTGCGCGAAGTCCTCCACCGAGGCCGCGAGCACCTCCTCGGCCTGCTCCCAGCGGCCGCGCCACAGGTGCACCGCCCCGTACTCGGCGCGGCAGAAGGCGAGCATGTAGCGGCTGCCGTAGTGCTCGGCGAACTCGGCGATCCGGTCGCACCACGCGAAGGCGCGCTCGTAGTCGCGTACCGCCGTGCATGCGCTCACCAGGAAGCAGAAGACCCACGCGCCCGCGATGGGGATCTCCGCGTCGCCCTCCAGCGCCGCGGCCGTGGCCTCGTCGAGGCAGCGCATGCCCTCGGGGACGCGGGCACACGCCACGTGCGTCGCGCCCTCGAGCGCGAGCCCCAGCATCTCGAGGTCGACCACGCCCAAGCGGCGACCCAGGCCGGCGGCGACGCCGGCGAGCCGCGCGGCCGTCGCGCTGTCCCCGCCGGCGTGCGCCATGTAGCCCTCGAGGAAGGCGAGCCAGCCGTGGTCGGAGGACGGCTCGAGCGGGTCGAGGAGCCGGTGGGCGCGCGCCAGCCACCCGCCCGCCACCGTGCCCGCGCCGTGGAAGTCGAGCTCGTCGCAGGCCAGCCAGGTCGCCATCCGGGCCGCCCCGCCGGCGTCGCCCGCCCGCCGGTAGAGGCGGTACGCGCGCGCTCGCGCGGAGAACACCAGGGCGGCGTCGTCGAGCCACCACGCGGCCCAGCTCAGCCCCTCGTAGCCCTCGCGCCGTCTCCTCGGCCGCCACGGCCTCCGCGAACGCTGTCCGCGCCGCGGCCCACCGGCCCGCGGCGAGCTCGGCCCAGCCGCCGCCGGCCAGCCGCTTCGTCGCCATGGGGCCATTCTCGCCCGCCCGCGGGCGGGGGTCGAGTGGCGGCGCCGGTCTACCGCGACGCGGCGGCGTCGCGCGCGAGCGCCTGGACGGCCCGCGCGAGCCGGGCCGGGTCGTGCCGCGCCTCGGACCCGGGCGTGTCCGCCGTCAGCACGGCCTCGTGCAGGCGCAGCCCCATCCGCTCGACCTCGGCGGCGTCGATCGTCAGCGGCCCGGCGCCCTCCGCCCCGTAGGCCTCGAGCACGGCAGCGGGCAGCGCCGCGCCGTGCACGACGACGTCGGTGACCACCGGCCCGACGTGCGAGGCGATCGCCTTCAGGTGGTCGGACAGCGTGAAGCCCGCGGTCTCCCCCGGCTGGGTCATGAGGTTCCCGCAGTAGACGACGGGACCGGCGAAGCGGGCGAGCGCGTCCGGCACGCCCGGCGCCCAGGAGCGCGGGGATCGTGCTGGTGAACAGGCTGCCGGGGCTGAGCACGACGACGTCGGCCCCCGCGATCGCCTCGAGCACGGGAGCGGGCGCGGCGGCGCCGGCGGGCTCCACCCGCACGCGCTCCACCACGCGCCCGGCCTCGCGCACCGTCGACTCGCCGACGCTCTCGGTGCCGTCGGCGTAGCGGACGACGAGCGTGAGCGGCTCGACGGCCGCGGGGAGCACGCGGCCCCGGGCCCGCAGGAAGCGCGCCGCCCGCTCGACGCCCTCGGCGAACCCGCCGGACATGTCCACGAGCGCGGCGATGATGAGGTTGCCGACCGTGTGGTCGCGCAGGTTCTCGCCCGCGTCGAAGCGGTAGTCGAACACCTCGGCCAGGCGCTTGCGGCTGGCGAGGGCGATCAGGCAGCGGCGGACGTCGCCCGGCGGCGAGATGCCGAGCTCCTGGCGCAGCCGGCCGCTCGAGCCGCCGTCGTCGGCGACCGTCACGACGGCGGTGACGCCGTCGGCGCGCGCGTCGCGCAGGCCGCGCAGCAGGACCGGCAGGCCGGTGCCCCCGCCGAACGCGACGATCCGCAGCGCGCGGTCGGCGACCACGCGCGCATCCGGCTGCGACCGTGGAGCGCGGTATTCGAGCACGTGGATTCGGCCTACCCGGAGCCTCGTCGAGAGATACCGCTCAGCCTACGGGTGCCTCGCCGAGCGCGCCTGCCGCCCGCCGCGGCGCCGGATCCGCACGGCCCTCGATGTCGCGCATCCCGGGGAGCAGCAGCGCGCCGAACGTGATGACGCCGCCGAGCAGCCCGGCGCCGATGAGCGTGGCCTGCGCGCCGATCGCACCGCTCACCGGACCGGTGAGCGCGAAGGACACGGGCAGCAGGCCGATGGAGATCAGCCAGTCGAGGCTCGACACACGGCCCAGCAGCGACGGGGGCACGTGGCGCTGCTTGGCCGTCGACCACACGATGGTGCCCGCGGTCTCGAGCGCGTTGAAGGCGAGGCTCGCGAGCATGAGCTGCCACACGGTGCTCGCCAGGCCGTAGCCGGCGACCGCCAGCGTGGCCGCCGTCCACGCGAGGTACATGAACGTGATGTCGCGGCGCGGCAGCCCGCGCTGGCCGAGCAGCACCGCGCAGCCGACCGAGCCGATGCCGCCGGCCGCGAACACCAGCCCGAGGTCCGCCGCGCTGCCGCCGAGGTCGTTCTTGACCACGAAGGGCAGCAGCACCTCGGCCGGGCCCATGAACAGCAGGTAGGCGACCGCCGCGGTGACGAACGTGGCCCACAGCCAGACGTGCCCGCGGATGTAGGCGAAGCCCTCGCGGATGTCGCCGCCCATCGAGCCGCTGGAGACGGCGGCGCCGCGGGGGTAGGTCCGCATGGCGAGCAGCACCGCGGCGGAGACGAAGAAGGTGGCCGCGTCGAGCGCGAACGCCGCGCCGACGCCCACCACCTCGATCAGCACCCCGCCCAGCGCCGGGCCGGCCAGCCGCAGCGCGATCGGGCGGACGAACTGGTCGAGCGAGTTCGCCTGCGCGAGCTGGTCGCCGGGCAGGATGTCCGGGACGATCGCGTCGAAGGACGGGCCGAAGAACGCCGCGCCGGCGCCGTAGACGGCGACGAGCGCGATCACGTGCCAGAGCTCGAGCGCGCCGGTCAGCGACAGCACCGCGAGCAGGCCGACCGCGACCCCGCGCGTGAGGTCGGCCGCGAGCATCACCCGGCGGCGGTCGAAGCGGTCGGAGACCACGCCGCCGACCAGCAGGAACACGATCGTCGGCACCGTCATCGCGATGCCGACGAGCGAGAGCGCGGTGGGCGCGTTGGAGAGCGCGTAGACCTGCCACGCCATCGCGACCATGAACACGCCGTCGCCGAGCAGCGAGACGCACAGGCCGCTCCACAGCAGGCGGAAGTCGCGGTGGCGCAGCGGCGTCAGGAGCCGGACCCGGCTGAAGCCGCCGGTCCGGTCGAGCCCCTCGTAGCTATGGTGCATCGGCGACGGAGGCGTCCGGCGCCGCGGGCGCGTTGCGGTAGGAGCGCAGGTACTCGAGCGACGCGTCCGCGTCCATCGGCCTGGCGAACAGGAAGCCCTGGCCGAGCTCGCAGCCGAGCTCGCGCAGCGTCGCCCACTGCTCGGCGTACTCGATGCCCTCGGCGACCACCTCGAGCTCGAGCGTCTCGCCCAGCGCGACGACCGCGGTCGCGAGGTCCGAGGCCGTCGGCGAGGCGCCGGCGCCCAGGAACGAGCGGTCCATCTTGAGGATGTCGACCGGGAACCGGCTGAGGTAGCTCAGCGACGAGTAGCCGGTGCCGAAGTCGTCCATCGCGAGCCGGACGCCGAGGCGCTTGAGCTCCTCGAGCCGCTGCACCGCGAGGTCGGCGTCGGCCATCATCACGGTCTCGGTGATCTCGAGCGTGAGGCTGCCCGCGTCGAGGCCGGAGTCGGCGAGGGCGTCGCGGACGTCGGCCACGATGTCCGAGTGCTGGAGCTGCTTGACCGAGAGGTTGACGGCCATCGACAGCGGCGGGTCGGCGGGCAGCGTGTCCTGGATCGCCTTGGCCTGGCGGCAGCCTTCGCGCAGGACCCAGCGGCCGATGGGGACGATCAGGCCGGTCTCCTCGGCGAACGGGATGAACTGGTCGGGCGCGATCAGGCCGCGCTCCGGGTGGCGCCAGCGCAGCAGCGCCTCGACGCCCGAGACGCGCCCGTCCTCGAGGCGCACGACCGGCTGGTAGTGCAGCTCGAGCTGGTCGGTGGTCATGGCCCGCTGGAGGTCGGCGCGCAGCTCGAGGCGGGCGAGCACCCCTTCGTGCATCTCCGGCTCGAACAGGCGGTAGCCGCCCTTGCCGTCGCGCTTGGCGATGTACATCGCGGCGTCGGCGTTGCGGATCAGCTCGTCGGCGTCGGTGACGCCGTCGTCCTCGACCACGGAGATCCCGAGGCTGGCGCGGATGGGGATCTCCTTCTGGTCGATCCGCAGCGGCTCGGCCAGGGACTCGAGGATCCGGCTCGCGGCCTCGGCCGCCGCCTGCGCGCTCTCGACGCCCTCGAGCAGGACCGCGAACTCGTCGCCGCCGAAGCGCGCGGCGGTGTCGGCCGAGCGCACGCTGATGGCGAGGCGCTTGGCGACCTCCATCAGGACCTGGTCGCCGGCCGCGTGGCCGAGGCTGTCGTTGACGGTCTTGAAGTCGTCCAGGTCGAGGAAGATGACCGCGAGCCCGTCGTTCTCGCGCCGGGCGCGGGCGACGGCGTGGCGGACCCGCTCGCCGAACAGCGCGCGGTTGGCGAGGCCGGTGACGGGGTCGTGGAAGGCCTGGTGGGCGAGCTGCTCCTCGAACGCCTTGCGCTCGGAGACGTCGCGGCCGTTGAGCACGATCCCGCGCACGTGCTCGTCGTGCAGGAGGTTCGTGTGGAGGATCTCGAACTGGCGCGTGCCGCCGTCGGCGTGGCGCAGCGTGCACTCGAAGACCTCGGTCTGGTTGCCCGTGTACGACGTGCCGTCGGCGAGCAGGTGCAACAGCCGGCTGTGCTCGGCCGGGTCGAGCAGGTGGTCGAAGCGGGTGCCGGTGACCTCGTCGGGCGACCACCCGAGCACGCGCTCGATCGAGGGGCTCTGGTAGACGATCGTCGCGTCGGAGTCGAGCACGGTGATGAGGTCGCTCGCGTGCTGGACCAGCGAGCCGAAGGTGCGCTGGTGGACCTCCTCGGTCAGCGCCGCGCTCTCGAGCGCCAGCGAGACCTGGGTCGCGAGCCCGCGGAGGCTGACGCGCAGCGAGCGGGAGGTCGGCGTGTCGCCGGCCACGACCAGCAGGCCGCGGGTCTCCCCGCGCAGCGAGAGCTCGCGCACCACGGCGCGCGCGTGGACGGGCTCGAGGCGCAGCTCGGCGCGGGCCTCCGGGCCGAGCGTCGTGACCCCGGCCGCGGCGGCCTTGTGCAGCGCGGCGGCCGTCGCCTCGGAGACCTCCACGCCGGCGCCGCCCTCGCGGGCGCCGCCCTCGAGCGCGACGACGGTCACGCGGCCGCCCTCGACCAGGCACAGGCGGGCGTCGGCCAGCGGGCCGGCGAGCTCGCGCGCCGCGCCCAGGGCGGCGTCGTAGATCTCCTGGCGGCTCGTGGCGGCGACGAGCTGGGCGCCGGCCGCGCTGAGGATCCGCTCGCGGGCGACCGAGCGCTCGTGCTGGCGGACGAGCCCGGCCATGCGCAGGACGACGAGCCCGAAGAGGATGACCGACGCCGCGATGATCACGATCAGGTCGACGTCCCCGCGCTTGAGCTCCTGCACGAGCTCCACGCCCGGGGCGATCAGCGACGCGGCGGTCAGCAGCGCGAGGCGGAAGCCGGTGAGCCGCGGCTCGCGGTCGGCCTCGGCCTCCTCCAGCCCGCGCATCGACGGGTGCAGGGCGGCGGCGCCCCACAGCAGGTAGAAGCTGATCCAGCCGACGTCGAGCAGGACCTGGCCGTCGTAGGACCCGTTGAGGGTCATGAGCCCGTAGACGAAGTCGGTCACGAGCAGCGCGACGATGCTCAGCGTCAGCAGGTAGAAGGCGGGCTGGCGCTTGCCGGTGTCGACCGCGAGGCGGATGGCGGCCGCGAGGAGCAGGATGTCCCCGAGCGGGTAGGCGATCGAGACGAGCTTCGCGACGATCGTGAGCTGGCCGTCCTCGAGGTAGGGGGCGATGAGGCCGACCCACGAGAGGAGCGCCAGGCCGAGGGTCATGATCAGCGAGTCGATGACCCCCGGGCGGTCGGACTCCGGGTTGCGGCGGCGGACCAGGAGCAGCAGGCCCGCCATCAGCGCCGGGTAGACCGCCACGTAGGCCGCGTCGCCGGGCGACGGGAACGGCACGTCGGCGCCGAACAGGCGCGGGTAGCTGTACGTGTACAGATCCCCGCACCAGAACAGCGTGAAGCCGATCGCGAAGCACCACCACGGGCCGGGCGACTTCGGCTGGTAGAGCCGGAGGCCGACGAGGATCGCGACGACGGGCGAGAGCCCCAGCAGGTTCATCACGGGGCCGCTGCCGGCGAAGGGCGGCACGAGCGCGTAGAGCGCGCACAGCAGCGTGCCCACCGCGAGGTAGGCCTGCCACAGCTGGGGCCGGCGCAGGGCCGCGAGGCTCATGTCAGGCGGCGCGCTCGAGCGCGTCCGGATCGGAGGAGGTGAGCTCGCCGGCCTCGGCGAGCTCCTCGATGGCCGCGATCAGCGTGTCGACCTCGGCGTCGGTGTTGGCCGCCGTGAGCTGGACGCGGAACCCGACCTCGGCCTTGGGCACGAGCGGGAAGGCGGCGAGCGTGACGTAGACGCCGCGGTCCCACAGCATCTGGCCGACGGCGGCGATGCGGCGGTGGTCGCGGACCGGGATCTCGACGATCGGGAAGCCCGAGCGGTTGGGCGTCGCGACGCCGAGGCGGTCGAGGCAGTCGAGCACGCGGCGGGTGCGGTCGGCGAGGACGCGGCGCAGCTCGTCGCCGCGGGTCTCGTTGACGTCCATGCCGGCCAGCACCGTGGCGAGCGACGCCACCGGCGAGGGGCCGGAGTACAGGTAGGGGGTCGCGGCGACCTTGAGCAGGTCCTTGACGTCGGTCGGGCAGGCGATGAAGGCCAGCAGCGACGAGTACGCCTTCGAGAAGCCGCCGACGAGCACGACGTTGTCGTAGGTCTCGTCGAAGTGGCGCACGACGCTGTTGCCGCGCGTGCCGTAGACGCTGGTCTCGTGCGGGGAGCGCTCGCCGATGACGCCGAAGCCGTGGGCGTCGTCGACGTAGAGCAGCGCGCCGTGCTCGCGGCACACGGCGGCGAACGCGCGGATGTCCGGCGCGTTGCCCGTCATGCTGTTGACGCCGTCCATGCACACCAGGCGCGTGGGGTCGCGCTCGGCGCGCAGCAGCTCGTCCAGGTGGCCGGGATCCTCGAAGCGGAAGCGGCGCACCGCGGCGCCGCGGGAGCGGGCGACCTGGCAGCCGTCGTAGATCGTCTTGTGCGCCCGCGAGTCCATGAAGATCGTGCCCGAGGCGGCGAGCAGCGGGATCACCGACATGTGGATGTGGGTGATCGTCGGCAGCAGCAGCGAGTCCTCGCTGCCGAGCAGCGCGGTGAGGCGCTCCTCGATCTCCTCGTAGAGGACGGGGCTGCCGAGCAGGCGCGACCAGCTCGGGTGGGTCCCCCACGCCTCGAGGTAGGCCGGGACCGCGTCGATGATCTCGCGGTCGAGGTCGAAGCCGAGGTAGTTGCAGGAGGCGAAGTCCGCGAGCCAGTGGTCGCCGACGCGGATCATGCGGCCGTCGATCTCCTCGATGACGGCGTCCATCATCGGGTGGGCCTGCTTGAGCTCGGTCAGATCGCGGCAGGTCTCAAGCCAGTGGTCGACCCACGGCCGCTTCGCGGGCGTGGGGGCGGGCGGGGCGAAGTTCGGTACGCGGGTCGTAGAGAGGCGGGCCTGGAGACTCATGACCCAGGTAGTCGGATCGGGAACCGGAGCCTTTAGGTGCCCGTGACGGCCCGACTATGCTCGGGCCGTGAGGGACGGAGGACCGCGGTCCGAGCGGCGCCTCGCCGCCGAGCGGGAGGGCCGCGAGGCCCTCGCGGCGATCGAGGACCGCGTGCGCGAGCGCGTCGACGCCCACCGCCTGGAGCACGAGCTCAGCGCCGCGCTGCACGAGCACGGGCGACCGGCTCGTGAGGAGCGCCCGCTGCGCATCTCGGACCTCGAGCGCCACATCCGGGCGTGGCGCGACGCGGTGCCAAGAGACCCGCATGCCCGAGCGGCGCTCGCGCGGCTCGTCGCGGACCGTCATCCGCGCGGGCTCGCCGCCGCGGACGGCGCCCGCGGCGCGCTCGGGGTCGACGACGGCGAGGTCCGGCGTGCGCACGACGCGCTCTACGGCGAGCCGCTGCACCGGCTGCTCGCGCACGCCGCCGGGCCCGTCACGCGCCTGCGGCTCGCCGTAGCCGGCCTGGGCCGGAGCGTCGACACCCTGCCCCCGGTGCTGGTCTTCGCCGCGCTCGTGGTCGGCATCTGCCTGCCGCAGGCGATCCTCGGTCTGCCGATCGTCGCCGCGACGGCCGGTCCGCTCCCGGCGGTCGCCGTGCTCGCGGTGATCGGGGCGCTGCTGACGGTGGCGCTGGCGGCCGAGACGGAGAGCATGGCGCGCAGCGGCCCGTTCCGGTCGGGCGCCGCGTTCCTCGGGCGGCTGTCCGACCAGTTCCTCGGGACCCGCGCGTCCGCGATCACGACGCCCGTGGCCGCCGCGCGCACGGCGTTGTCGGCGCTGGCCGCCTACATCGGCCTGGCGCTCTCGCTCGCGTCGCTGACCGGCCTCCCCCGCTCGGTCTTCTCGGTGGCGACGTTCGCCGCGCTCGCGCTCCTGCTGCTGCGCGGTGGGATCCGCATCACCGTGGGCGCCGGGGCGTTCGTGGGGCTCGTGAGCAGCGTGCTGCTGCTGGTGATCGCCGCGATCGCGGTCGCGCACATCGACGGCGACGCGCTCCTGCGGGCCGACGTGCCGCTGCTCGGCGGCGAGGGCTCGGTGGCCGCAGCGCTCGGCCCGCTGATCGCGCTCGCGCTGCTGTTCTACATCGGCAACGTGTACGTGATCGGCGTCGCGAAGCGCATGCTGCCCCACGATCCGGGCGGCAGCGTGTCGCTGCGCGGCACCGTGCTCGGGATGGTCGCCATGGTCGTGCTCGGCGCGGTCTGGCTCGTCCCCGTCACGGCGGCCGTGCCGGCGGCCGACCTGGCCGGCGAGCGCGGCACCGCGCTCGGCCCGCTCAGCGACGTCACCGGCCCCGTGGTCGGCGTCCTGGGCACGCTCGCGACGCTGCTGCTGCTCGGCCTCGGTCTCGAGCGCACCGCGGTGGCGCTGGTGCGCTTCACGGACGAGCGGCTGCCGGACGGGTTCGGAGCGACCGGGCGACGCAGGCGGCTCTCCGCGCGGACGCTCGCCTGCGCCGTGCCGGCGCTCGGCGTGTGCGCGATCGGCGAGGTGCTGCTCGCGCTCGGGGACGTGTCGTTCAGCAACGTCATGGGGCTCGCAGGCGTCATCTCGAACATCGTCGTCTCGGGGGCCGTCCCGATGCTGCTCGTGCTCGGCGCCCGGCGGCGCGGCGAGCTGCGGCCGGCGAGCACCATCGGGGTCCTCGGCACGCCCGCCGTCGTGGCCGCGGCCACCGCGGTCTACGCGGTGCTGCTCGTGGCGTTCTCGGTGGTCCTCTTCGACACCGCCGCCGAGCGCGTCGCGGCCGGCGCCGCCGCTCTCGTGCTGGCGGCGGTGCTGTGGCGGACCCGTCGCGACGGCGCGTTCCGGCCGCGGGCGGTCCTCGCGCTCACCCCGCCCGGCGACCTCCGGCTGACGGTGGGCGGGCGAGCGGCCGCGCTCGAGCTCGACGCGGCGGGCAGCGCGGGCGAGGGCCGCGCGCGCGGGGACGACGTCGCGGTCCCGGCCGTGGGGCGCCTGCGCTCGCTCTCCCTCCGCCCGCTCGAGCCGCCGCCCGCCGCCGACCTCGAGGTCTGGCTCGACCCGGCGCTGCCGGGCGACGTGTTCCCGCCGGTGCTGGCACTGACGCTGCGCGGCGGCGGCGCCGAGCAGCGCCACGAGGTCACGCGCGGGGCGACCGTCCTGCCGGTCGGCGGGCACGACTGGGCGGTCGCGCTCGAGGACGCGGCCGCCGCCGAGGAGCGCCGCGCCGACCCGGACGAGCCGGCGCGCGCCTGACCCCGGGGGCGGGTTGCGGCGGTCGCCGGACGCCCGTAGCGTGTCTGAACGAACATCGTGTTCGTCCAGCGAATAGGAGCGGCATGGCAAGCGTCCTGCTCGGAGATCACACCTGGCCGGAGGCGGGCGAGCTCGCCGCGGCGGACCGGCTGGTCATCGTGCCCATCGGGTCGACCGAGGCGCACGGCCCGCACATGCCGCTCGACACGGACACCCACCAGGCGGGCGAGGTCGCGCGGCTGCTGGCCGAGCGCGTCGGCGGCGTCGTCGCGCCCGCGCTGCCCTACGGCTACGCCGAGATGTGGATGGGCTTCCCCGGCACGATCACGCTGTCGCCCGAGACCTTCCAGCAGGTCCTCGTCGAGATCGGCGGGAGCCTCGTGCGCCAGGGCTTCCGCCGCATCTGGCTGCTCAACGGGCACCGGCCCAACGGCACGGCGGTCGACGTCGCCGCGCGCCGGATCGTGGACGCCGCCGGCGCTGCCCCCGTACAGATCAGCGCCCTGAGCTACTGGGAGCCGGCGGCCGCCGAGCTGCACGCGCTCCGCCGCTCCCCCGTGGGCGGCATGGGGCACGCGTGCGAGCTCGAGACGTCGTTCCAGCTCGCGACCCGCCCGCACCTCGTGCACATGGAGCGCCTCGACGGCGTGCACGCGCCGCTCGTCGCGTGGGACCTGGTGGCGCCGGTCGAGCCGGCCCGCACGTACGCGCCGTTCCCCACGGCCGCGGCCGGTCATCCGGCGATCTTCGGCGCGCCGCAGACCGCCTCGGCGGAGTCCGGCGAGCGCTTCCTCGCCGCGATCATCGACGGCCTCGAGCGGCTGGTCGAGCAGCTCGCCCGCGAGGGCGGCACCTACGCCGAGCGCAAGGCGGGCTAGGCGGTGGGCTCACCGTCGGCGTCGACGGCGTCCGGATCGTCCCAGCCCGGCGGGCGCCGCACCGGCCCCGCGCGCTCGAGCATCTCCTCGTAGCCGGCCCCGCGGTCGAACATCCGCGGCGCGGCGCGCGCGGCGGCGAGCTCGGCGCGCCGCGCCGCCGTCGCCTCGAGGTCGAGCCGCGGCGGATCGCCCGGGGTGAGGACCACGCCGTAGTCCCGCTCGGCGCTCTCGGGCGACACGACGCCGCGCCACACGTCGAGGCGCAGCTCCTCGGGGTCGCGGCGCAGCGGGTCCCCCCAGCCTCCGCCGCCCGTGGTCACGATGCGGATGACCGAGCCCGCGGGCACGTCGACGTCGTCGGCCAGCCCCGGCACGGGCTCCGCGGCGTCCGCGTCCGGGCGCTGGACGGACACCGCGTAGCGCCCGCCGGCGCGCCCGCCCGCCAGCCCGTAGGTGTTGAGGATGGAGCGGTCGGCGTTGGAGAGCAGCTTGACGTCGCGCAGGGCGCGGATCCGCTTGTCGTACCCGAGCCCGCCGCGGCGCTCGCCGGGGCCGCCGGAGTCCTGCTTGAGCCCGAGCTGCTCGACGAGGATCGGGAAGCGGGTCTCCGAGAACTCGGCCGGGAGGTTGCGCGAGTTCGGGACGATGTGGATGACGTCCGAGCCGTCCGCGTACCAGCGGCCGCCCGAGCCGCCGCCGAGCACCTCGCGGAAGAGGAAGAAGCGCTCCTCGTCGGAGCCGTGGATCCCCCAGATGCGGATCGTCTCCTGGTCGGCCGGCATGCGCCCGCCGGTCGCCTTGGCGAGGCACCCCGCGAAGATCCCCAGCACGCGCAGGAACGTGAAGAAGCGCATTCCGACCGGGGCGGGGAAGCGCGGCGAGACGAGCGTCCCCGGGGGCGGGAAGACGATGTCGATCACGTCGCAGATGCCCTCGTTGATGTCGATCTCGGCCGCGCGCTCGGGCGTGTCGGCAAGGTTGCGCAGGATCGGGCCGATCCACTTCTTGGCGAACCGCCCGTCGTTGAAGTTCGTGGCCCAGTTGATGGGCCCGCGGGCCTGCGGATCGGTGCCGTTGAAGTCGAGGACCAGCTTGTCGGCGGTCTTGGTCATCGTCATCCGCAGCGCGTGCAGCCGCGGCTCGCCGACGCCGTCGTTCTCGACGTAGTCCTCCCAGTGGTAGACGCCGTCGGCGATCTTCGGGAGCAGCTCCTCGCGCACCACGCGCGTGCACTTGGCGATCAGCTCGTCGAACGCCTCCTCCACGACGCCGGCCCCGTAGCGCTCGGCGAGCGCGACGATGCGCCGCGAGCCCACCAGGCAGGCGCCGATCTCGGCGTCGATGTCGCCCCGCAGGTGGTCGGGGAGCCGGGAGTTGCGCTCGATCATCGCCAGCGCGCCCTCGTTCGGCCGCCCCGCGTCGTAGAGCTTGAGCGGCGGGACGAGCAGCCCCTCCTGGTAGATCGAGGTGGCGTTGGTAGGCAGCGAGCCCGGCACCATCCCGCCGACGTCGTCATGGTGGCCGAAGACCTGGGCGAAGGCGATCACGCGGCCGTCGGCGAAGATCGGGACGGTCGTGCACAGGTCGGGCACGTGCCCGATCCCGCCCGCCGACTGGTAGGGGTCGTTGAAGAAGAAGACGTCGCCGGGCTGCATGTCGTCGACGTCGAAGCGCTCGAGCACGGGCTCGACCAGGGCCGAGTACGAGCGGCCGGTGAGCTTGCGCCCACGACGGTCGAACAGCGCCACGCGGTAGTCGTGCTGGTCGCGGATCATCGGCGAGCGGGCGGTGCGCTCGACCGCCGCCTCGATCTCGAGCTCCGCGGAGCGGACCGAGCCCTCGATGACCTCGAGCGTGACGGGGTTCAGCCGGCCGGACGCCGCGCGCTCGCGTGACTGGGTCGCCATGTCAACCTCGCTCGGTGATCAGGTTGCGGTACCGGTCCACGCGCGCGGTCCAGCCGTCGTAGACCACCACGGTGGACCCCGACTCCTCGACGACCGCGGGGCCGTCCAGCCGCGCGCCCGGGGCGAGACGCTCGCGCAGGTGGATCGGGCACGCGACCGCGCCGAGGCCGTCGAAGACGACGTCCCGGTGCTCGACGGGCTCGGCCTCGCTCGCCGCCGGGGCGGCCTCGTCGGCCTGCAGCCGCGGGCGGCGCACGGACCCGACCGCCTCCACCCGGAGGTTGACGATCTCGCCGTGCTGGAGGCCCTCGTAGGCGTAGCCGAACGTCCGCTCGTGCACCCCGTGGAAGGCGCCGAACAGCGCCGGCAGCGTCGCGTCGGTGAGCGGCCCCTCGGCCGCCGGCACCTGCACCTCGTGCGCCTCGCCGACGTAGCGCATGTCGGCCGAGCGCCGCAGGACGATCGCCTCGGCGGGGACGCCCTCGCCCAGCAGGTCGTCGCGCCCGCGCCGCTCGAGCTCGGTCCAGGCCCGTTCGAGCTCCGCGGCGCTCGCGCGCGTCTCGTCGCGCACCAGCGTGCGGACGTAGTCGCGCTTGATGTCGGTCACCTGCAGGCCGAACGCCGAGAGGTTCCCCGGGTTCTCGGGCACGAGCACGGTCCGGATCCCGAGCAGCCCCGCGACGTGATGGGCGAGCATGCCGCCGGACCCGCCGAAGGCGACCAGGCAGTAGTCGCTCGGCTCGCGGCCGCGCTCGATCGACACGCGGCGGATCCCGTTGGACTGGTTCCACGCCGCGATCTCGAGGATGCCGAGCGCGGTGTCCTCGAGCCCGAGCCCGAGCTCCGCGCCCAGGCGCGCGACCCCCTCGCGCGCGGCGTCGACGTCGAGCGGCACCTGGCCCCACGCGAGCCGCGGCGGGATCCGCCCCAGCACGAGGTTGGCGTCGGTCACCGTCGGCTCGGTCCCGCCGCGCAGGTAGCAGATCGGCCCGGGGTCGGCCCCCGCGCTGCGCGGCCCGACCTTGAGCGCCCGCTGCGGGCCGATCCAGGCGATCGACCCGCCGCCGGTCCCGACCGCCACGACGTCGACCATCGGGGTCTTGATCGGGAAGCGGTCGAAGCGGCCCTCGGTCGTGTAGAGCGGCCGCAGGTCCTCGACGAGCGCGACGTCGGTGGAGGTCCCGCCGGCGTCGAGCGTGAGCAGGTCGCGGTAGCCCGCGCGCTCGGCGACGAAGCTCGCCCCGAGCACGCCCGCGGCCGGGCCGGAGAGCAGCGTGGTGATCGGCTTCTCCGCTGCGCGCTCGACGCCGACGACACCGCCGTTGCTCTGCATGATCAGGAACGGCACGCCGCCGGTCGCCGCGTCGAGCTCGCGCCGGCCGCGCATGAGGTAGTCGCGCGTGTGTGGCTTGACCATCACGTCGATCGTGGTGGTCATCGCGCGCTCGTACTCGCGGTACTCGGGCAGGACCTCGCAGGACAGCGACACGAACGCGTCCGGCAGCGACTCGGTCAGCAGCTCGCGCGCGCGCAGCTCGTGGGCGGGGTTGGCGTAGGCGTGCAGCAGGCAGACCGCGACGCAGTCCACGCCGAGCCGGGCGAAGCGCTCGCCGGCGGCGCGCACGTCGTCGGAGTCGAGCGCGGTGAGCTCCGCCCCGTGGTGGTCCATGCGCCCGCCGACCTCCTCCACGCGCTCGAGCGCGACGATGCGCGGCGGCTTGACCCAGAAGTAGGAGTTGCCGTAGCCGTCGGGGACCGACTGGCGCGCGATCTCGAGCAGGTGGCGGAAGCCGCGCGTGACGATCAGCCCCAGCCGGTCGAAGCGGCCCTCGAGCAGCGCGTTGGTCGCGGTGGTGGTGCCGTGGATGAGCGTCGAGACGCCGCCGAGCTCGCCGCCCGCCTCGGCCGCGATCTTGCGCAGGCCCGTCCATCAGCGCGACCCACGGCTCGCGCGGGGTCGACGGCGTCTTGGTCACGTAGGTCCGCCCCGCCGCCTCGTCGATCGCGACGACGTCGGTGAACGTGCCGCCGGTGTCGACCGCGACGCGCAGGCCCGGTGTTCCCGCGCTGACGTCCGCCTCGCGAATACCGTGTTCGCTGTCCGGACCGGCGTTAGGATGCCGTCGCGCCATGGCTCGCCGGTCAGCCGATCTCGCGGACGTCGAAGCGCTCACCGGCGAGGCGGGTGCGGGCCCGCGCTCGAGCCCCGGCCGCTACGCCGCGCTGCAGGGCGTCGGCCGCGCGATGACGATCATCGAGGCGGTCGCCGAGCGCCCGATGCGCGCCAAGGAGCTCGCGAGCCGGCTCGGCCTCAAGTGGACCACGGCCTACCGGACGCTCGCCTACCTCGAGGAGCACGGGTACCTGCGGGTCGACTCCGCCACCGGCGTGTACTCCGTGGGGTCGCACCTCTACCGGCTCGGCTCGGCCTACCTGAACAGCCACCCGCTCGTGCAGGCCGCGCCGCCGCACCTCAAGCCGGCCGGCGAGGAGATGCGCTGCGCCGCGCAGCTCAACGAGCGCCAGGGCCTGCGCGTCATCACGCTGATGTACGTCGACGCCCCGACGAGCATCGCCAAGACCCAGCCCGGCTTCTCGTGGCCGCTCAACGTCGCCTCCAAGGGCCACCTGCTGCTCGCCTACGCGCCGAAGGTCGTGCGCGAGCGCGTGCTCGAGGGGTCGCTGCGCCCGTTCACGGCGCTGACGATCACCGACCCCGAGCAGCTGCGGGAGCGCATCGAGGAGGTCCGGGCGGCCGGCTACGCCGTGACCCGCGACGACCTCCAGCTGGGCGTCGGCTCGGTCGCGAGTCCCGTGCGCGACGCGGGCGGGGACGTCGTCGCCTGCACCACGCTGATCGCCCGCAGCGCGCGGATGAACGACGACGCCTACCTCGAGCGGCTCGTGGGCGCCGTGTCCGAGGCCGCCGCGTCGCTCTCGCTGGCGATCGGCTGGCGTCCGGGTCACCCCGGCCACTGAGCGCTCCGGTCGCCGTTACCCGCGGCCTCGATCAGCTCGTGGATGCGGTTCGGGCTGAGCGGCACCTGGGTGACGCGGACGCCGAGCGGCTGCAGCGCGTCCTGGACGGCGGCGGCGAACAGGGCCGGCACCGGGATCGCGCCCGCCTCCCCCACGCCCTTGACGCCGAGCTCGTTGAGCGGCGACGGGGTCTCGCGGTGCAGGACCGTCACCGCCGGCACCTCGGTCGCGTAGGGCATGAGGAACTCCATCAGCGACGCGTTGGTGAGCTGGCCGTCCTCGTCGTAGGACATGCGCTCGTAGTAGGCCCCGCCGACCCCCTGGGCGACCCCGCCGAGGACCTGCCCCTCGACCACCTGGGGGTTGATCATCTTCCCGCAGTCGTGCGAGCACACGTAGCGCAGGAAGCGCACCTCGCACGTCTCGGGGTCGACCTCGACGACGGCCGCGTGCGTCCCGCTCGCCCACGTCGAGAGCTCCGGGCTGTACCACGCGGTGGCCTCGAGGCCGGGGTGCTCGCCCTCGGGCAGCGGCTTGTTCGCGTCGGGGGGATGCGCGGGCGCGAACTGCGTGGCCGCCTGCGCGTCCTCGTCGAAGGCGTAGCGCAGCGGGTTCGACGCCACCGCGATCTGCTTGAGCGGCACGCCGTGGCCCGGCGAGCCCTTCACGCGCACCATGCCCTCCTCGAGCACGAGGTCCTCGGGGTCGGCCTCGAGCATGTTGGCCGCGAGCTCGATCGCCCGCTCGCGCACCGCCCCTGCGCGGCCCGGTGGATCGCCGTGCCGCTCACGACGGCGGCGCGGCTCGCGAAGGTGGCCACGCCGTAGGGGAACTCGCCCGTGTCCCCGGTCGTGACCTCCACCTCGGACGGGTCGACGCCCAGCCGGTCGGCGACGATCTGGGCGAACGTCGTCTGGTGGGCCTGCCCCTGGCTGGTGAGCCCGGTCGCGACGAACACCCTGCCGTCGGTCGGGCGGACCTGGACGCGCGCGCCCTCGTACGGGCCGAGGCCGGTCCCCTCGATGTAGCACGCCAGCCCGAGCCCGAGGTAGCGGCCCTGCTCGCGCGCGGCGGCCTGCTCGCGCAGGAAGCCCTCGTAGTCGAGCTCTGAGAGCACGTCGGCGAGCGCGCCGGGGTAGTCGCCGGAGTCGAGCACGACCGGCTTGCCGTCGGCGAAGATCAGGCCCTCGCGGGTGTGGGGGAAGTCGTCGGGGGCGATGAAGTTGCGCCGCCGCAGCTCCATGCGGTCGATCCCGAGCTCGGCGGCCAGCTTGTCCATCGCGAGCTCGATGGTCAGGCACGCCTGCGGGCGCCCGCAGCCGCGGTAGGGGCTCACCGGCACGGTGTTGGTGTAGATCGCCCGGAAGCCGACGTCGATGTGCTCGATCTTGTACGGGCCGGCGATCTGGGCGGCCGCGACCTGCGCCACGGCGATGCCGTAGGGGATGAAGGCGCCGGTGTCGTGGAGGAAGGTGTCGCGCAGCCCGAGGACCGTGCCGTCGCGGCGCGCCGCCAGCTCGATCGTGTGGATCTGCCGGCGCTCGTGGTTCGAGCCGATGAAGTGCTCGGTGCGGTCCTCGACCCACTTGACCGGCCGGCCGAGGTCGAGCGCCGCGAACGGCACCACGATCTCCTCGGGGTAGAACATCATCACCTTGGTGCCGAACCCGCCGCCCGTATCGGGGGCGATCACGCGCACCTTGTTCTCGGGCAGGCGGAAGAGCGAGGCGAGCCCGCCGCGGATCGAGATCGGCGCCTGCGTCGAGTCGTAGACCGTGAGCTCGCCGGAGCGGGTGTCCGGGATCGCGAGCACGCCGCGCGCCTCGAGCGGCATCCCGGCGCTGCGATCGATCGTGAACGTCTCGGACACCGTCACCTCGGCCTCCGCGAACGCCCGGTCGGGATCGCCGTTGGTCTGCACGTGGTGGCAGGCGAGGTTGCCCGGGACGTCGGCGTGGACCAGCGGCGCGCCCTCCGCGGCCGCCTCCTCGAGGTCGACGAGCACCGGCAGCGGGTCGTAGGCGACCTCGATCAGCTCGATCGCGTCCTCGGCGACGTAGCGGTCGACGGCCACCACGCAGGCCACCGTCTGACCGACGTAGGTGACCTCGTCGCTCGCCAGCGGGCGCTGCGTGCGCGGGTGGGTCATCGCGGGATGGGGGATCAGCAGCGGGGACGGCTGGTCGAGCCGCCCGAGGTCCTCCGCGGTGTAGACGCGCACGACGCCGGGGTGGGCGCGCGCCGCGGAGACGTCGAGCCTGGCGATCCGCGCGTGGGCGACCGCCGAGCGCAGGAACGCGACATGCAGCGCGCCGTGGGCGTCGACGTCGTCGAGGTAGCGGCCCTCGCCCCGCAGCAGCCGCGGGTCCTCGTTGCGCGTGATCCGCTCGCCGAAGGTCTGCGTCGCCATCGTCAGCCGGCCGCCTGCAGCTCGGCCGCGCGCCGCACCGCCGCCACGATGTTCTGGTAGCCCGTGCAGCGGCAGAGGTTGCCGCTGAGCGCCTCGCGCAGCTCGTCGTCGGTGAACTCGGTGCGCCCCGGGTGCTCGCGCAGGAACTCGGTGACGGTCACGACGAAGCCCGGCGTGCAGAACCCGCACTGCAGCGCGTGGCTCTCGCGGAACGCCTGCTGCACGACGCTCATGCCGCCGTCGTCCGGCGAGAGGCCCTCGATGGTGGTGATCTCGGCGCCGTCGCACTGGGCGGCGAGCAGCAGGCAGGAGCGCGCCGAGCTGCCGTCGAGCATGACGGTGCAGCACCCGCACACGCCGTGCTCGCAGCCGACGTGGGTGCCCCGCAGCCCGAGCTCGTGGCGCAGGAAGTCGCTGAGCAGCCGGCGCGCGCTGGTCGTGCGGGTCACCGGCACCCCGTTGACGGTGAGATGGACGGTGACCCACGGCTCGTCCGCGGTCGGCCGCTGCTCGACTCCCAGCGCGCTCATGGCGCCGCCACCTGGGCGTGGGCCTCGGCGAGCGCCCGCCGGGTCAGCACCTCGACGAGGCGGGTCCGGTAGGCGAGGCTCGCCTGCTCCTCGTCGACGGCGTCGACGACCTCCCGCGCGGCGCGGCCGGCGGCGGCGAATGCCGCGGCGCCCGCGGTCTCGCCGTCCAGGAGCTCCTCGGCCGCCGTCGCCCGCACCGCGGTGGGCGCGACGCCGAAGCACGCGAGCCGGGCGCCGGCGACGCGGCCGTCGTCGTCCACGGTCAGCGCGGCGCACACGCCGGCGAGGGCGTAGTCGCCGTGGCGGCGGGCGACCTCGAGGCACGCCGCGCCGGTGCGCGCCGGGAGCGCCGGGAACTCCACCTCGACCAGCACCTCGTCGGACTCGAGCGTGGTCGACATGTGGAACTCGAGGAGGTCGCCCACGTCGATCACCCGCTCGCCGCCCTGCCCCCGGACGCGGACGCGGCCGTCGACCGCGAGCAGCGCCGCGGGCAGCTCGGCGGCCGCGTCGGCATGGGCGATGCTCCCGCCGACCGTGCCGCGGTTGCGGACGACCTGGTGCGCCACCCGGGCGAGCGCGGGCGCCAGCACCGGGCACGCCGCGATCGCGGGGGCATGGCGCTCGAGCGCGCGCTGGCGGGTCATCGCCCGGACCCGCACGACCCCGTCGCCGACCTCGACGCCGGCCAGCTCGCCGATCCCGTTGATGTCCACGACCGCGCGCGGGCGCGCGAGACGGAAGTTGAGCATCGGCACGAGGCTCTGCCCACCGGCGAGGATCGCGGCCTCGCCGTCGTAGCTCGCCTTGAGCTCGACGGCCTCGGCGACCGACGCGGGCCGGTGGTACTCGAACCGCCCGGGCTTCACGGCGGCGACCCTACTCCAGGCATTTCCGCTTGTCGAACGTCATGTTCGCTGTCCGAATACAAACCACCGCTCACCGCTCACGGCAGCAGCAGCGAGCGGGCGACCCGGTCGATCACGCGCGCGGCCTGCTCCACCTCGGCGAGCGACACGCGCTCGTTCGCGCAGTGGCACTCCGCGACGTTGCCGGGGCCGAAGGTGACCGCCTCCATCGCGGCGTCGTTGACGAGCGTGCGCACGTCGCTGGCGTACGGCGTGCCGGAGATCTCGGGGCGCACCCCGGTGATCTGCTCGACCGCCTCGACGACGCGGCCGGCGAACGGCGAGTCCACGGAGATCTCGGCGGGCGCGAACGCATGCTCGAACGGCTCGATCTCGAACTGGAACTCGGGATCGTCGCGCTGGATGCCCTTCAGCCGGGCGGACATCGCGTCGAGCTCGCCCTCCACCGTCTCGCCCGGCAGCAGCCGGCGGTCGAGCAGCAGCTCGCAGTAGTCGGCGACCGCGTTCTCCTTGACCCCGCCCTGGACCACCGTCGGGGTGCACGAGCCCCCGGGCAGCAGCGGATGCGTGCGCTGCGTGATCTCGTCGTGGTAGTCGGCGAGCGCGTCGAGGACGGGGGCGAGGCGCCGCACGGGGTTGAGCCCGAGGTGCGCCTTGCTCGCGTGGATCGACCGCCCCTTGATCCGGATGCGGTAGTAGGCGAGGCCCCGCTCGGCGACCGCGACGCCGAGCTGGGTCGGCTCGGTGACGATCCCGACGTCGCCCGTGAACCCGGCCTGGACCAGCGACAGCGAGCCGGGCTCGGCGCACTCCTCCCCCGCGGCGAAGTGCAGGATGAGCGCGCCGTCGAGCTCGTCCGCGTGCGCGGCCAGGCGGTGGGCGACCCCGATCTGGGTGGCGAGGCCGGCCTTCATGTCGCACGCGCCGCGCCCGAAGAGGTAGCCGTCGGAGATCTCGGCGCCGAACGGGTCGAAGTCCCACCCGGCCGCGTCGTCGATCGGCACCGTGTCCATGTGGCCGTTGAGCACCAGGCGGGTCGCGCCGTCCCGGTTGCCCAGGACGGCCGCCACCGAGGGACGGCCGGGGGCCATCTCGACCGTGGTGACCTCGGCGCCGGTCGGCTCGAGCCACGCCTGGACGCGCTCGGCCATCGCCTCCTCGAAGATGCCGGGGTTGACGCTCGGCGTGCGCACCAGGTCGCCGAGGACCTCGGTGAGGAACTCCGCCGAGAGCGCGCGGTCGCCGGAGGCGAGGCCGGCGCTCATGAGGCGGCCTCGAAGACGGGTCGGCGCGGCTCGACGCCCGCCGGCGGCCGGGACAGCTCGGGCGAGCCGCCGTTGGAGCGCAGCTCTTCCCGGCACGCGGCCGTCGCGCCCTCGTCGACGCCGAGGGCGTCGTCGAGCACGACCCCGTAGACCGTCTCCCCGTCCTCGCGGCTGATGTATTCGTCGGCCACGTCGTCCGCCACGTCCTCCGGGCGTCGCTCGAGGGGGTCGCCGAACCCGCCGCCGATGGCGGTCTCGATCCGCACGACGTCGCCCGTCTTGAGCGGCATGTTCGACTGCCGCGAGTTGAGCGGCTCCCAGGTCTCGGTGCCGTTGCGGCGCAGGTACATCAGGTTCGGCGCGCCGTCGCCGCCGCCGAAGAGCCCGAACGGCGCGATCACGCTGCGGTCCAGGCAGGTGGAGACCACGCAGTCCGCGGTGACCTCGATGTCGCGCACGATCCCGAAGCCGCCGCGATGGCGCCCGGCGCCCTCCGGGCCCGTCCGCAGGGCGAACTGGCGCACGCGCACCGGGAAGGCGTTCTCGAGCGCCTCGGCCGGCTGGCAGCGGCAGTTCGAGAGCGGGTCCTGGATGCAGGTCCACCCGTCCTTGGCCTCCATGCCGCCCCAGCCGCCCTTGGGGTTGAGGATCGCGACCCACTGCTCGCCCGTCGTCGCCGGCGCCCCGGCCACCCAGCGTGTAGACGTTGCAGCTGCCGAGCTCGCCGGCGACCGCACGGTCGGGGACGCCCGGGGAGAGCGCCCCGATGACGATGTCGATGATGCGGTTGCAGGTCTCGGTCAGCCCGCTCACGGTCGAGGCCGGCTTGCGCGGGTTCACGACGGTGCCCAGGGGCGCGGTCACGGTGACCGGCGCGAAGGCCCCCTCGCTGGGATGGATCGCCGGGTCGGTGACCATCAGCATCCCGATCCACACGGAGGCGAGCGTGACGCTGAAGACGCAGTTCACGGCGCCGCCGACCTGCGGGTCGGTGCCGGTGAAGTCGAACTCGATGTCGCTCCCGGACTTGCGCGCGGTGACCTCGATGCGCACCGGCGTGCCGGTGACGCCGTCGGTGTCCATGTAGTCGGCGAAGTGGTAGGTCCCGTCCGGCATCTTCGCGATCTCCCTGCGCATGTGGCGCTCGGAGTAGGCGATGATCTCGTCGATCCCGGCCTGGAGCGCCTCCGTGCCGTAGCGCTCGAGCATCGAGTGGAAGCGCCGCATCCCGGTCTGGACCCCGGCCATCTGCGCCGCGATGTCGCCCTCGGTGTTCCCGGGCAGGCGGACGTTGGCGAGCATGATGTTCCACACGTCCCGGTTGCGCTCGCCGGCCGTGAAGATGCGCACCGCGGGCAGGATCAGGCCCTCCTGGTACATCTCCGTGGCGTCGCCGGGCATCGAGCCGGCGGCCATGCCGCCGACGTCGGTGTGGTGGCCGCGGTTGCCGATGAAGCCGACGAGCTCGTCCTCCCAGAACACCGGCGCGAAGATCGTGACGTCGGGCAGGTGCGTCCCGCCGCTGTAGGAGTCGTTGATCAGGAAGACGTCGCCCGGGTTCATGTTCTCGATCCCGTACTGGGCGATGCCGGCCTTGACGGACTGCGGCATGGCGGCGATGTGCACCGGGCAGCCCTGCTTGTCCTGCGCGATCAGCCGCCCGTCGCGGTCGAACACCCCGGTGGAGAGGTCCTTGCCCTCGTTGAAGATCACCGAGTGCGCGGTCTTGAGCATCGTGATCGTGACCTCTTCGCACACCTGGATGAAGCCGTTGCGCATGACCTCGAGCGTGACCGCGTCGATGCTCGCCCGCCCGGGGGGCGTCTCGATGGTTGCCATGTCAGGCCACCTCCTCCGCGAGCGGCCGGGTCTCGGCCGTCCCGCGCTCCGCGTTCGTGGTGATGAGCAGGTTGCCCCGCGCGTCGATGTCCGCGCTCATGTCGGACGCGACCCAGATGGTCGACCCCTCCTCCTCGAGGATCACGGGGCCCCGCAGCGAGGTCCCGGAGCCGAGGTCGTAGCGGCGGTAGACGTCGACCGCGCCCCAGCGGTCGCCCTCGAGCACGTCGCGCGACCCGGTCGGTGCGGCGCCGTGCGCGCCGTCGGTGAACCCGGCCGGCTCGTACTGCGGCAGGGCGCCCGAGGCGATGACCCGCAGGCTGACCATCTCGGGGACCCCGCCCTGCAGGCGGATCGTGTAGACGTCCTCGTAGGTGTCCTCGAAGGACGCGATGGCCCGCTCGAGCACCTCCGGGGTGACCGGGAAGGCCTCGAACGGGACCTGCAGCTCGTGGATCTGGCCGTGGTAGCGGATGTCCGCGACGTGCGACACCACGATGTCGCGTTCCGCGACGCCCTGGCGCTGGAGGGTGGTGATCGTGGCGTCCTGCAGGGCGCCGAGCCGCTCGTTGAGCACGTCGAGGTCCGCGTCGCGCGCGCGTGACAGGAACGCGACCGACTCGTCCTCCTGGAAGTCCGTCATCAGCAGGCCCATCGCGCACGAGTTGCCGGGCACGGGCGGGATCAGCACGCGCGGGATCCCGAGGGTGCGGGCGACCTCGCCGGCGACCATCCCCCCGGCGCCGCCGAAGGCGACGAGCGTGAGGTCGCGCGGATCGAGCCCCTTCCAGATCGATACCGACCGCACCGCGTTGGCCATGTTGGCCTGGGCGATCTCGACCATCCCGCTCACGACGCGCTCGAGCGTGAGCCCGAGCGGCTCCGCCAGCCGGGCCAGCACGCCCGCCCTGGCCGCCTCGCGGTCGAGGTGCAGGCTGCCTCCGGCGAGCTGCTCGCCGAGCACGCCGCGCAGCAGCAGCGCGTCCGACAGCGCGGGCTCGGTGCCGCCACCGCCGTAGCAGATGGGACCGGGGTCCGAGCCCGCCGACTGCGGGCCCATCTTCAGGGCGCCGCCCTGGTCGATCCACCCGATGCTGCCGCCGCCGGCGCCGACCGACTCGACGTCGAGCATCGGCACGCGCGCCGGGAGCCCCCACTCGACCTGCTTGAGCAGGCTCAGGTCCGGCCGGCCGCCGGAGATCAGCGCGACGTCCGTGCTCGTCCCGCCGACGTCGAAGGTGACGATGTCGGCGAAGCCGGCGCTCTGGGCGATCTTGGCCGCGGCGATGGCGCCCGCCGCGGGACCGGAGGAGAGCGTGCCGATCGGGCGCTCGGTCGCGCGCTCGGCGGTCACCATCCCGCCGCTGCCCTGCATGATGAACGGGCGCGGCTCGAGGCCGCCGGTCTGCAGCTCTGAGACGAGGCGCTCGATGTAGCGCACCATCACCGGCTTGACGTAGGCGTCGACCACCGTCGTGTTCGTGCGCTCGTACTCGCGGTACTCGGCGTTGACGTCGCTCGAGATCGACACCGCGACCCCGGGGTCGGCCTCCGCGATCAGCTCGCGCAGCCGTTGCTCGTGCACCGGGTTCGCGTAGGAGTGCAGAAGGGCGACGGCGATCGCCTCGACACCGGTCGCGAGCAGCGCCGCGATCGTGGCGCGGGCGGCGTCCTCGTCCAGCGGCGTCTCGATGGAGCCGTCGATGAGCACGCGCTCGGGCACCTCGAAGCGCAGGCGCCGCGGGACGAGCGCGCGCGGCTTCTCCCACGACAGGTCGTAGCCGAACTCGCGGTCCGTCCGCATGATCTCGAGGACGTCGCGGAACCCCTCGGTCGTGAGCAGCCCGCAGCGCGACCCCTTGCGCTCGATCAGCGCGTTCGTGCCGGTGGTCGTGCCGTGCGCGAGGAACGCGACCCCGGCGAGGTCGATCCCGGCGGCGCGCACGCTCTGGCTGACCCCGCGCGCCTGGTTGTCGAGCGTCGTGAGGACCTTCGCGGAGTGGGTCTCGCCGCTGGCCTCGTCGTAGGCGAAGAGGTCCGTGAAGGTCCCTCCGACATCGATACCCACGCGCATCAGCTGGGCTCCTTTCCGCCCGAGGGCATGGTTCGGCGACCAGTGGTGACGCGCCGCAGGACGTCGGCGACGGACTCCGCCGACCCCCTGCGCTTCTCCGCGATCGCGGTCGCCGTCACCGCGAACATGAGGAGCAGCCCGAGGACGAGACGCTGGTAGAAGGACGACACGTCGAGCAGGGTCAGGCTGTTGGCGATCACGCCGAGCAGCATCACGCCGAGGAACGTCCCGAACATCGAGCCGCGGCCGCCGAGCAGCGAGGCGCCGCCGATGACGGCCGCCGCGATGGCGTCGAGCTCGAGGCCCTGGCCGGACGCCGCGTCGCCGGCCCCCAGGCGCGAGAGGAGCAGCAGGCCGCCGAGGCCGACCAGCAGCCCGTTGAGCGAGAACAGGATGATCTTCACGCGACCGACCGCGACGCCCGACAGGAACGCCGCCTCCTCGTTGGACCCCACCGCGAAGGCGTTGCGCCCGAGCCGGGAGAAGTGCAGGATCAGGCTCCCGACCAGCAGCGCGATCACGAACATCCAGAACGGGAGCGGGATCCCGAGGACGATCGTCGTGTCGATCTCGGACAGGTTGAAGCCGATGGAGATCGGGCGCTGGCCGGTCTGGATCAGCGAGATCGACTGCAGCACGCTCAGCAGCCCGAGGGTCACGATGAACGGCTGCACGCCCGTGCTCACCACGAGGATGCCCACCAGGCAGCCGATCGCCATCGGCAGCAGGAGCATCACGAGGACGGCGACCACCGTGCTGCTGCCGCCCGAGATCATCTGCGCGCCGATGACGCTCGAGAGCGTCGCGGCCGCCCCGACCGACAGGTCGAGCTGCCCGGCGATCATGATCAGCGTCATCCCGACCGTGATGAGGCCGAGCACCGCGACGCTCGACAGCAGGACCTGGATGTTGTCGAGCGTGAGGTAGAGGTCCGAGTTGGCGGCGGCGTAGAGGCTCAGGCCGATGATGGCCACCAGCAGCGGGATGTAGGTGCGCAGGTTCTCCGAGTAGCGCAGGCGCTCGCGCAGCCCGCCGGCGGCCTGGCGCGCGCCGGCGCGCTCGCGGGTCGTGGCCGGAGCCCGCTCGGTCGTGCTCATGCCGCCTTCACCCCCTCGGGCGGGGTCCCGTACTCGAGCGTGTACAGGCGCTCCTCGGTGATCTCGCCGGAGCTCAGCTCGCCCGCGACCCTCCCGCGCCGGAGCACCACCGCACGATCCGCCACCAGCCGGACCTCCTCGAAGTCGGAAGAGAAGATGACCACCGCCACGCCGGCGTCGGAGAGGTCGCGCAGGAAGCCGTAGATCTCGAGCCGGCTGCCGATGTCGACGCCCTCCGTGGGAGCGTCGAGCACGAGCACCCGGATCCCGACGTTCAGCCAGCGGCCGAGCAGCATCTTCTGCTGGTTGCCGCCCGACAGCAGCCGCACCGCCTGGCGCAGGCTCGGGGTCTTGACGCGCAGGCGCGCGACCATCTCGGCGGCGTCGCGGCGGCGGCGGCCGGGCAGGTCGAGCATCGAGCGCTGCGCGGCCCGCCGCCCGATCCCCACGTTGTCGACCACGTCGAGGTCGGCCAGCACGCCCTCGTACTTGCGGTCCTCGGGCAGGAAGGCGATCCCGTGGCGGATGGCCTGGCGGGGGTTGCGCAGGCGCGCTCCGCCCGCCAGCCGCACCTCGCCCGCCTCGGGCTGCTCGATGCCCGCGACGCAGCGGGCGAGCTCGCGGCGCCCGGAGCCGATGCCGCCCGTGACGGCGAGGACCTCGCCGGCGCGCACGCGCAGGCCGACGCCGCGCAGCCCCGGCTTCTTGTGGGCGTCGACGACCTCGAGGATCGTCTCCGACGGCCGGCTCTCCCGCTGGGCCACGTCGAGGGTCTCCGGCTTGTGGCCGAGCAGCAGCTCGACGAGCCGGTCCATGTCGAGGCCCTCGAGCGGCTGCGTGGTCACGTGGCGGCCGTCGCGCAGGACCGTCACGGTGTCCGCGAGCTCGAAGATCTCCTCGAGGTGGTGCGAGACGTAGAGGAAGCTCACGCCCCGCGCCCGCAGCTTGGCGATCACCCCGAACAGCACGCGCACGTCGGCGCCGCTCATCGCCGCCGTGGGCTCGTCCATGATCACCAGGCGGGCGCTCGCCGACAGCGCCCGCGCGATCTCCACGAGCTGGACCTGCGCAACCGACAGCTCGCGCATCCGGCGGCGGGGATCCACGTCGAGCCCGATCTCCTCCAGCCGCTCGCGCGCCTCGCTGTGCGCGCGGCCGTAGGACACGGGCCCGTACGCGCCGCCGCGCGTCGGGATGCGCCCGAGCAGCACGTTCTCGGTGACCGTCAGGTCCCCGCAGGACTGGCGCTCCTGGGCGACGAGGCGGATCCCGAGCGCGCGGGCGGAGCGCGGGGTCAGCGCGGCGTGGGGCCGGCCGTCGATCTCGATCTCGCCGGCGGACGGGCGCATCGCGCCGGCGATCAGCTTGATCAGCGTCGACTTGCCGGCGCCGTTCTCCCCCACGAGGGCGTGGACCGACCCGGGCGCGATGTCGAACGAGACGTCGTCCAGCGCCCGCACGCCCGGGTACTCCTTCCCGAGCCCCCGGAGGGCGATCAGGCGGGCGCCGGCATCGGACTCGATCCCCATCAGCCGCCGAACGGGATCTTGCTCGCGAGCTCGTTGTAGCCGAACGGCGGCAGCGAGTCGATGTTCTCCGCCGTCGCGAGCTCCTGGCGCGTCTTGATCACGATCGGGTCCTTGGTCCCCGGCACGATCGTGAAGCCCTCGACGCCGATGTTCTCGTTCGTCGGATCCTCGTCGTTCTCGATGCGCGCGCGCAGGACCTTGACCGAGACGACGCCCTGGTCGCCGGGCGAGAACCAGCGGTCGCCCTTCATGTAGGCGCCGTCCTCCTCCTTGAGCAGCGGGATCATCGCGTCGTTGCCGTCGGAGGTGACGTGGACGATGTTCGTCTTGTTGCGGCGCTTGAGCTCCTGGGCGATCGCGTTGCCCATCTCGGCCGCATAGTCGATGATCACCTTCGCGTCGGGGTGGGCCGAGAGCATCGGGCGCAGCACCTTCAGCGCGCCGTCCGCGGTGTAGAAGCCCTGCTGGGAGGCCACCACCCGCAGCCCGGGGTACTGCTTGAGCGCCTTGCGCAGCCCCTGCTTGTACCCCTCGCTGAACGGCTGCGCGTCGAGGCCGGTGATCTCGAGGATCTTGCCCTCGGTGACGCCCTGGGTCTTGGCGATGAAGTCGATCGTGAGCTTGCCGCCCTCGTCGGTGTCGAGCTGCAGCGCGGCGTCCCAGGCCGCGGAGTCCACTTCCTTGGAGACCGGGAACCAGATCTGGGCGACGGTGGGGATGCCCTTGCGCTTCGCCTCCGCGGCGCCGCGCGCCGCGCCCTCGGCGCTGGCGGCGAGGACGGCGAGCCCGTCCGGCTGGCGCGCGACGAGCTGGCGGATGTTGTCGAGCTCCTTCGTCGCGTCGAACGCGGCCTCGGCGCCGATCAGGCGGTAGCCCGTGCCCTGCAGCGCCTTCAGGAACCCCTCGGCGGTGTCCTGGTCGTAGGTGTTGAACCCGTTGAGCGAGAGGGCGAGCGTCTTGCCCTCGCCCGGCTTGCCGCCCTCGGCCGACGCGCTGCCCTCGTCGTCGCTGCCGCCGCAGCCCGCCAGCGTCCCGAGCAGGCCGGCGCCGAGCACCGTGCCGCCGACCCCCATCAGGAAGTGCCTCCGGGACCTCGGCCGCTCGACCCACTCCATCGTGTCGGTGTCGATCTCCCAGACGTGGGGGTGGTCGTCAGGCAAGTGGACTCCTCTCCTCAAACATGCCGGCGATGGGCCTCGATCACCTCAGGTCCGTTGCCGATCTCGAGCGGCAGCTTGTCGGCCGCCTCCTCCGTCGCCAATGGCCCGTCGTCACAGCTCACGGTGGCACGGCTTGTACCGCTTGTCGAATAGCGTGTTCGCTGGCGGAACAAGAAATGGAGCCTGGGCATGCAAGCGGGCACAACGGGGTGGCCGGCCGACCGGACCGGAGGCCGATTCGATAGGGGGCACCCCCGATCGTCAACCCAGATATCCGCCTGGCGGATATAGAGTGCGCCGATGACCGACGATGTCCATCCGTCGGCGGAGCCGCGGTCGGGCCGGGACCTCCAGGGCGTCGGGCGCGCCTTCGCGGTCCTGGAGCAGGTCGGGGACCGCCCGATGCGCGCGTCGGACATCGCGCGCAACCTCGGCCTCCCCTGGGCGACGACCCACCGGCTGCTGACGTACCTGACGGAGCGCGGCTATCTCGAGCGGGACGCCGCGGACCGCCGGTACTCGGTCGGCGTGCGCGCGTACGCGCTCGGCTCGTCCTACCTCGCGCGCCTGCCGCTTCACCACGTCTCGCACCCCTACCTCGAGGCGGCCGCGACCGTGTCGCGCGCCACCGCGCAGCTGGTCAAGCGCGATCACCGGCGCTCGGTGATCCTGAGCGTCGCGGAGGCGCCCCGCCACCACATTCCGGAGGCGACGATCGGCTGCAACTACCCGCTGCACTGCGGGTCGAAGGGCCACGTCCTCCTCGCCTACGCCGATCCCGCCTTCGTCGACGACTACCTCGACCGGCCGCTCGAGGCGCTCACGCCGATGACGATCGTCGACCCCGCCGTCCTGCGGGACCGCTTCGCCGAGGTCCGCGCGCGCGGGTACGCGGTCACCGACCGCGACGTGCGCCTGTTCTCGGCGTCGGTGGCCGCGCCGGTCTTCGGGGCCACCGACGAGGTCGTGGCCTCGCTGACCCTGCTGGTCAGCCCGCCGGAGCTGCGCAAGCGCCAGTCCGAGCTCGTCGAGCTCGTCCTGCGCACGGCGCGCGGCGTCTCGGGCCTGCTGAGCGACTCGCTGTGGCCGGAGCCGATCGGCGGCGCCGGCCGGCCGCGGGTGATCCGGAACGCCCCGGCTACGCCGGCGCGATCCCGACCGTGATGCTCTTGCGCTGGGTGAAGCCCTCCAGCGCGCCCTCGATCGAGTACTCCGCCCCGAGCCCGCTCTCCTTCTTGCCGCCGTAGCTCATCCCCGGCAGCTGGCCGCCGCCGCGGTTGACCTGCACCCAGCCCGCCTCGACGCGGTGGGCGGTGCGCAGCGCGGCGTCGAGGTCGTGCGACCACACGAAGGCGGCGAGCCCGTAGTGGGAGTCGTTCGCCCAGCGCACCACCTCGTCCTCGTCCGACCACGGGAACGCGACGAGCACCGGGCCGAAGACCTCCTCGCGCGCGACGCGCCAGTCGTGGTCGATGCCGGTCAGCACCGTCGGGCGGTGCTGGTAGCCCGGCCGCCCGTCGTCGGGCGCCCCGCCGATGACGGCGCGCGCGCCGCGGTCCATCGCCTCCTCGACGAACCCGCACACGCGCGTGTCCTGGGCGCCGGAGACGACCGCGCCCATGTCCGAGCGCTCGTCGAGCGCGTCGCCCACCACCATCTCGCCCAGGCGGCCGGCCAGTCGCTCGAGGAAGGCGTCGAAGATCCGCTCGTGGACGTAGAGGCGCGAGCCGGCGGTGCACGACTGGCCCTGGCGCGCGAAGCGCATCGCGGCGATGACCCCGTCGGCGGTGGTGTCGTCGCCGGAATCGGGGAAGACGATCGACGGGGCCTTGCCGCCGAGCTCGAGCGAGACCGGCAGGATCCGCTCGGCCGCCGCCCGCATCGCGATGTGCCCCACCTCGGTCGAGCCCGTGAAGGAGATCTTCGCGATGCCAGGGTGGTTCAGGAGCGGCGCGCCGCACTCCTCGCCGGTTCCCGTGAGCACGTTGAGCACGCCGTCGGGCAGGACCTCGTCGCAGGCCTGCGCCATCGTGAGCACGCCGAGCGGGGCGTCCTCGGCGGCCTTGAGCACGAGCGTGTTGCCGGTGCACAGGGCCATCGCGATCTTCAGCGAGCCGAGCAGGACCGGGGCGTTCCAGGGGATGATCCCCGCGACCACCCCGAGCGGCTCGCGGACGCTGTAGCTCAGCATCCCGTCGCCCATGGGCAGCACCTCGCCCTTCTGCTCGCTCGCCACGCCGCCGAAGTAGCGCAGGACGTCGGCGGCCATCGCCGCCTCCCCGCGCGCCTGGGTGCGGATCGCGTTGCCGGTCTCGGCCGCGATCGTGCGCGCGAGCTCCTCGCCGCGGGCGGCGAGGACGTCCGCGACCCGGGTCAGCAGCGTGCCGCGCTCGCGCGCGGGGAGCCCCCGCCACGCGCCGAAGGCGCCGGCCGCCGCGGCCACCGCGCGGTCGACGTCGGGCGCGCCGCCGCGGGGCACCGTGGCGAGCACCGTCCGCCGCGAGGGGTTCTCGACCTCGATCCGGCCGCCTTCGGCGGCGTCGACCCACTCGCCGCCGATCAGCATGCGCGCCTCGCTCAGCCCGGGGGCGAGGGTGAAATCGGGCGCTGTCGTCGTCGTCTGGCTCACCGCGTGGATGGTAGTGGCCCGACCACGCCGAAACCCTGTAAAGCCGAGCGACTTTAGGGTTGTTATATGCTCCCGCGATGCCACCGGACCCGCGACTCCGCATCGCGGTCGACCCGTCCAGCACGGCGTTGCTCGTGCTCAGCCGGCGAGGCCTGCTCGACCGCATGCTCGCGAACGTCGGACTGCGCGTGACGTGGGTGGAGAGCGCCGACCGCCGCCAGACCGCCGGGCTGCTGGCCGACGACGAGATCGACTTCGGCGGCGCCGGCGTCCTCGCGCCGATCCACGCGCAGGCCGCCGGCGCGGATCTCGTCTACGTCGCGCACTCGCCGCCCCGCGAGGAGCGCGCCTCGATCCTCACGCGCCGGGACGCCGGCCTCGGCCGGGTCACGGACCTCGCCGGGCGCCGGATCGCGCTGTCGGAGGGCTCGTCGGACGAGCTCGTCCTGGCGGGCGCCCTCGCGGACTCGGGGCTGCGCATCGGCGACGTCGCGCGCGTGAACCTCGCCCGGCAGGCGGGGTACGCGGCGCTGGCCCGCGGGGCCGTGGACGCGTGGGTCGCCGCCGAGCCGGCGGTCGGCCCCGGCGCGACGGAGGTGCTCCGCGGCACGAGCCGCGTGATCGGCCACCGCGCGGTCTGGTTCGCGACGCGCCGCCTCGCGGAGCGCCGGCCGGACGCGATCGACGTGATCCAGGCCGCGCTGCGCGAGGCCGACGCCTGGATCGGCGCGCATCTCGACGACGCGGCGGCGTTGTTCGCCGAGCACGTCCCGGGCGCCACGCCGGGCGCGCACTGGCGCCGCCGCCTGGCGCACCGCCGGCCCGGGCTCGAGCCGATCTCCGCCGCGTTCGTGGCCGAGCAGCAGCGCGTCGCGGACCTGCTGGCCGCCCACGGCCTGATCCCCCGCGGCGTCGCGGTCGCCGACGCCCTCCTGCCGGGCGCCGCGCGGGCGTAGGCCGCTAGCCCTCGTCCTCGAGCTTCTCGGTGTCGCGCATCTCGACGAAGTCCTCGTCCTCGCTGGCGATCTCGCCCGACGCGAGCGCGCGGCTGCGCTCGATCTCCAGGTTGAAGACGAGCCCGAGCAGGATGAAGATGTTCGTGATCCAGAGCCACAGCAGGAACACGATCGGCCCGGCCAGCGTGCCGTAGGTCTTGTTGTAGGAGCTGAAGTTCGAGACGTAGAACGCGAACAGCAGCGACGCGACGACCCACCCCACCACCGCCAGCAGGCCGCCGGGCGAGATGATGCGGAAGGGCAGCTTCACGTTCGGGGCGCCCCAGTAGAGGACGGCGAAGAGGACGCTCACGAACAGCAGGAGCACCGGCCACTTCGCGATCCCCCAGACGTCGACGGCGGTGTCGCCGACGCCGACCAGGCCGCCGAGCTCTTTCGCGATGCCGCCCGTCAGCGTCACCGCGAACGCGATCACGGCGGCGAACACCATCAGCACGAGCGTGAGCCCGACGCGCAGCGGGAGCGTCTTCGTGATCGGGCGGCCCTCCTCGACCTCGTAGATCGAGTTCGACGCGCTCATGAAGCCGTTGACGTAGCCCGACGATGCCCAGATCGCGCCCACGAGGCCGATCACGAACGCGATCCCCGACGCGCTGCCGGCGCCCTGCAGGTTCCTGATGGCGTTGGAGACGATCTCCTGCGCCGGCCCCGGTGCCACGTCCTCGAGGTTGTTGAGCAGCGCGTCCGTGGCGGACTGGCCGATCAGGCCGAGGACCGAGACCACCACCAGCAGCGCGGGGAAGATCGCGAGGATGCCGAAGTACGTCAGCGCCGCCGCCCACTCGCCGAGCTTCTGCGCCTTGAACGCCTTGCCGGTGCGCTTGAGCGCGTCCGTCCACGAGCCGGCGGAGAGATCGGTGAGCCCCTCGGCGGTCTCGGCTCCGGCGGGGTGTGCGTCCGAACCGGCCATCGGCGCGCTCCTTGGGTCGACCGCCTCTCTAGGTCCGGTGCCGCCGGCCGAAGCGCGTGAAGATGCCGACGAACGGCAGCAGGATGATCACGCCGATGATGGCGCCGAAGATCCCGCCGAAGTCGAAGATCGCCGCGTCCCCGATCCCTAGCCCGACGGTGAAGATGAGGTAGCCGAGAAGGGCGCCCGAGAGGCCCAGCAGAAGCGAGAACAGCCACGACTTCGGACCGCTCAGCTCGCTCCACATGTCCGGCACCAGGAACCGCCCGATACAGCCGGCCACCAAGCCCAGCAGGATCGCTCCGATCACAATCGCCACCTCCTGTGGGAGCTTCGAACCCTACCCGAAGCCCGCGCGGGCGGTCTGGCGTCTTCGTTCGTGATTCAAGCGGCGACGGCGCACAGCGCGACGCCCGGGACCACGTAGCCGCGCGCGGTCGCGAAGCGCGCGAGCCCCGCGGCCGCGTCGGACGCGACCACCTCACGGTCTCGCGGTGAGAGCCGCTGGAGCGCCAGGCCGAGCGGCCCGGCCGTGTCGGCGACCAGGCTCACGTACCCGTCTGCGTCGGGAGCCTCGAAGCGGACCGGGACCTCCTCGGTTCGCACGGTCGAGAACCCGGCGCGCTCGAGCAGCGCCGTGGTGCGCTCTGCGCTCGCCATGGCGAAGGCGGGCGGGCCCGGGGGCTCCGGCGGCGGCAGGTGGCCGTGCTGGACGAGGCTCATCGCGGCAGCCGTGAAGAACGGGTTGCGCTCCATCGCGCCCCAGACCGCCAGGGCGAGGCGGCCGCCGGGACGCAGGACGCGGCGGGTCTCGGCGAACGCGGCGGCCGGGTCGACCATGAGCATGTAGCCGAACCGGCACAGCACGCCGTCGACCGAGTCGGCGTCGAGCTCGATCCGCTCGGCGTCCATCACGCGGTACTCCACGTTGCCCAGCCCGCGCTCCGCACCACGCCGGCGCGCGGCCTCGACCATCGCAGGCGCGAGGTCGGTGGAGAGGAGGCGGCACCGCTCGCCGACCGCGTCGGCCGCGTCGAAGCCGGTCTCCCCGACGCCGGCGGCGAGCTCGAGCACCGTGTCGCCCGCCCGCGGGGCGAGCTCGCGCACCATCCACTCGCGCACGGAAGCCGAGGCTTCCTCGACCTCGGCGCGGCGGCGCTCCCAGGTCGGCGCGATCGCCTCCGCGATCTCGTAGAGCTCCCTTCGGGCGCTGTCCGTCGCCTCGGTGGTCATCCCGTCCTCCTTGGTGGTCGAGCCTTCGAGGACGCTACGGCCGGTCCGGCGGCCGGGGAATCGGGAGTTCTCCCCAGGCCATGAGCCCGTGCTCCATCGCGAACAGCGTCGCGCCCGCCCGGGTCGAGACGCCGAGCTTGCGGTACGCGTTCTGGATGTGGTGATCGGCGGTCTTGGCGGAGATCCCGAGCGCGCGGGCGATCTGCTTGGTCTGCAGGCCGCGGGCGAGCATGCGGACGACCTCGGCCTCCCGCCCGGTCAGGCCCGCCGGGCGCTCGACCCGCGGCGCCCGCCGGCCCGCCGCCTCGACGACGGCGGTCACCGCGTCGGCGTCGAGCCGCCCGGCAGCGGCCTGCTCGCCCAGCACCTGGGCGGCCCGGGCGGGCGGGATCGCCTGCCGGTACGGGCGGGGCTCGGTCATCGCGTGGTATGTGTCGGCGGCCGCGAGCAGGCGCGCGGGGAGCGGGAGGTCCGCGCCGCCGACGGCGCGGTGGTAGCCCGAGCCGTCGAGGCGCTCGTGGTGCGTGCCCGCCGTCGGCGCGAGCGCCGCCAGGAACGCGGACCGCGCGAGCACCCGCTCGGAGTGGTAGGGATGCAGCCGGACCTGCTCGAGCTCGTCCGCGCTCAGCCGCCCGGGCTTCTCCCAGATCCGCGGGTGGACCGCGACGCGCCCGAGGTCGTGGACGTGCGCGGCGCGGCGCAGCGCGACGACGCCGGCCTCGTCGATCCGGCACCGCCTGCCCGCCGCCGCGGCCAGCTCCGCCACGCCCGTCGAGTGCCCCGCGAGGTACGGCGACATCAGGTCGGCGAAGTTGCCCATCGCGGCGAGCGCCCGGTCGACGTCGTCGCCCCCGAGCAGCAGCGGCGGACGCGGCTCGCACGCCAGCGCCTCCTCCCACACCGACCCCTCCGCGCCGAGCGCGAGGATGGGTCCCGGATCGCCGGTGAGGCAGCCGGCCACCTCCGGGTCGAACGCGTGCCCGGCGCGCTCGCGGACCAGGCGCACGACGCGCTCCTCGCCGCCGAGCACACGCTGGAGGGCGGCGTCCACGGCGACGTGGACGATCCGCAGCGGCAGCGGGATCTCCTCGTGCTTCGCACGGCCGAGCGGCCCGTGGCCGTCCCAGCGCTCGAACAGGTAGGGGAGGTGGTCGCCCACCAGCTCGGCGAGCCCGAGCTCACCGGCGAGCATCCCTGCCACCTCGCAGCTGGCGGTGAGATGCGGTCGCTGCTCACGCGCCGCGCCCGGCAGCCGGCGGATCACCTGGACCGCCCGCACCGGCCCGGCGCGCCCGGGATCGGGCAGCGCGCGGACGATCCCGGTCAGGACCTCGCGTCCGGACCCGAAGATGACGGGGTTCAGATGGGTCGTGAGCGAGTCCCCGAAGAGCTGCGGGGTGACGTGAGCGTCCGTGGTGCAGCCCGAGTGGAAGAGCAGCGACGCGTAGTAGGTCTGCGCGGCGCCCGCGCGGTCGAGGCCCAGGCGGTCGGCGAGCCGCATCGCGATCAGCGTCGTATGGAGCCCGTGCTCGAACGGGAACCCCATGCCGAGGTCAGTGGCCAGGCACAGGGCCGCCACCAGCTCCGCGCTCCGGACCTGCTCGCCGCGCTGCGACGCTGCGGCCGACACGCCGCGACACTACTCGCCGTCCGCCTCGCCTATACATCAAACCCGCTTGATGTATTGTCCTGGGGTGAACCGCGAAAGGAGCCTGCCGATGGCCTCCGCACCGGACCTCCGTTCCGACGTCCTGCTGCGCAGCGAGCAGTCCGGCGGTCACGTCTCGATCATGGACAACGTGGTCGCCGCGCACAGCGCCGGCCCGCCCCTGCACAGGCACGACTTCGACGAGGCGTTCTTCATGCTCGAAGGCGAGCTGATCTTCCAGGTCGCCGACGAGCTGTTCACCAGGCGCGCGGGCGAGCTCGCGTTCGCCCCGCGCAACGTCGCCCACGCGCTCGCCAACCACAGCGACGCCGACGCGCGCTATCTGCTGGTCTGCACGCCGGGCGGGCTCGAGCGCCTCTTCGCGCGGATCGCCGCCGCCTCGCAGGGGGTGGAGCCACCGGACTGGGCGCTGCAGCCGGCCCCCGAGGTCATCGAGGTCGGCCCGCAGATAGCGCGGGACGGATGACCGACGCCGACCGTCCGCGGCGCTCGCGCCTCACGATGGTGGGAATAGGGGCGTGAACGACCGCGTGGCGCCACCGCGCGGGGCGCGTGTGTGCTGGCGTGTGTTACGCCGAGCGCTCACGCCGCATCACCGCGGATGACTCGGGAGCGTCGTGATTCTCAGCGGGCACGGTGGACTTCGGCAGCGCGGCCGCGATCGCGTCGGCAGCAGTTGCGTGTCGAGAAGCGCCAACCGGCTCCGCTCATCAGGTGAAGGGCCGCGAGCGGCGCGGCCCGACGACACCAGGAGACCACGATGCCGAAGTATCTGCTGCTCCAGCGCCGTGCGCGGGCGCCTGCACGAGCTCGACGCGACCTGCCCGCCGCCGCCACGGCATACGCCGAGGCCGCCCGCCGCGGCACGAACGTCGCCGAGCGCGACCACCTGGTCCGCCGGGCCGCCCGCGCTCGGGCCGGCCGAGCTGTAGGAAGGTCGTCTCACTACGCGTCCTCCGCCCGGACAGCGGCACCCGAGGACCACCACCGTAGCTCCACCGACTCCAAAGAGAGGAAGGTCATGGACCCGCAAGAGATCACCGAACAGCCGCAGGATCGGACCGGCGCGTGGGTACGCAGGCACGACGAGTACACGCCGCAGCAGCTGGCCGGAGGCCGTTCATGACCGTCCAGCGCCTGGAGCACATCGGCATCGTCGTCGACGACCTCGCGGCGGCGACCGCGTTCTTCGCCGCACTCGGGCTCGAATTGGAGGGCGAGGCGTCCGTCGAGGGCGGCTCGGTGGACCGCATAAACGGGCTCGAGGGCGTCCGGGCGGATGTCGTGATCCTGCGGACCCCGGATGGCAACGGCAAGGTCGAGCTGGCCAAGTACCGCTCGCCCTCATACGAGGGCGACGACGGGCCGGCGCCGGCCAACGCCCCGGGCATCCGCCACATCCTCTTCGTCGTCGACGACATCGAGGCATCCCTCGCCGGCCTGCGAGCGCATGGCGGCGAGCTGGTCGGCGAGCTGGAGAACTACGAGAACAGCTACTGGCTCTGCTACGTGCGCGGCCCGGCGGGGATCATCGTCGAGCTGGCACAGAAGATCGGCTGATGGGTGTCCCATTGTTCGGTCAGGAGCACGTCGACAGATACCGCGAAACCGACGGCGAGGAAGGCCACGACCGGCAGGGCACCACGGTGTTGCTGCTCACCACCACCGGGCGCAACTCGGGTGCCAGGCGGACCACGCCGCTGATCTACCAACGCCCGACAGCGGTCGGCTATCCCAGGAACTCGATGCCGTAGCGTGGCGCCGCTTCGGCGTAGCGGGCGGCGACCTCCTGGATGTTGTCCGGCGGCGGCTGGTCGGGGTCCTTGACGCGCTCGAGCGTCTCTTCGAAGAACTTCTCGATGCCCGCCGGCGTGAACGTGAGGATCAGGCGGGCGCGCGCCGCGCTGGCGTTGTGGAAGCGGTGTACGGTGCCGCGCGGGACGTTGACGAAGTCGCCCGCCGTCCCCTTGACGAGCCGGTCGCCGAGCAGGAACTCCACCTCGCCCTCGAGCACGTAGAAGGTTTCGTCCTCGTTGCGGTGGATGTGCGGCGGCGGACCGCCGCCCGCCGGCACGATCGCCTCCATCGCGAAGTACGCGCCGCCGGACTCGGCGCCCGTTATCAGGAAGCGGTAGAAGTCGCCGGGCCCCCAGAAGGCCAGCCCGCTGCCGCTGGGCCGGTGCAGCAGCTGTCCGTCGTCGGTGGTGCGTGTGGTGGTCATCGTTCCTCCGAGGGGCGAGGATGTGGCTTGTCAGGCGAAACGGTGGGTTGGGTCACCGGGTCGACGATCTGGCGGCGCGGCATTGAAGTCGCGCATGCGATGCGTCGCTGCTCAGGTCGGTTCGGCGTAGACCGTGGAGTGTGCGGCGCTGAAGGACATGCGCTCAGCGTGCCGCGCCGCGGCTTGCGCGGCCAGCAGCGTTCGCTAGAGCCGAACGGCGCGGGACACGCGCTCGCTCGTCGCGGCGAGCGCCCGCGCGTAGACGTCGCGCCGCGACGCGAAGCGCTCGCTCGGCGCGCATAGTCCGATTGCCGCCGCCGGCGGCGCGGCGCTCGTGCGCAGCCCGGCGGCGACGCACTCCACGCCGTCCAACGCGCGCTGCGGGCCGACGATGACGCCGGGGTGCTGGGCGAGCAGCACCTGTCCCAGCGGCGTGAGCTCGGCCGCGACCGGGGCCGGCGGCGCGGCGACGCCGCCAGTCGGGCGCTCGCTGCCGACGTACACAACGTTCTCGCGCTCGAGCGCGGCAACGTGCACGGTCTCGCCGAAATGCGCGGCGAGTGCCCGCGCCGCCGGCGCAACCGTCTCGCGATACCCATTGGTCTGCAACATCGTCCGCGCCAGCCCCGCCAGCCGCCAGCCGAGCCGGTGGCGCCCGCACGGCAAGCGCTCGGTCAGCCCGGCACGCGCCAGCTCGCCCAGCAGCGCGTGCGCGCGTTGACTTCGCGATCCCCAGCTGGACCGCGACCTCGCTCGGACCCCAGTACGGTCGCTCGACGGAGAACAGGTCGAGAACCTCGGCAGCCCGGCGAACACTGCGCGGCATGACCCATTCAGCGTACTCACGCTCGCCGAATGCAAGCGCACCGACGCAGGCCAGTTGCGAGACCGGCAACGCTGTCGCGCTCTCGCGCAGCAAGAAAGCCTGACGAGAAGCAACGGGGCGGTTGACGAGCGCCGCCCCGCAATGGATCCCCTCAGGACCGCTTCAGCCGGCGCGACGCGCTGCGTTTCTCGCGCGCCGGCTCGACTGAAGCGGTACGGAGTCTTCGCGAGATCCAGAGCTGGCTAGAGCACGAAGATGACTACGAGGACCAGAGCGACGATCCCGCAGATGGCGCCGATTGTGTAGATATTCATGAGGCTCTCCCCTGCTTGGCTTGGAGGTCGAATGCCAGGCGCGCTTTCGTATGCGCCGCGCAGGGTTCTTCCCGAATCCCAGTCCGCCAATCAGTACGGCGCAAATGCGCCGTCGCCCACAACGAGGCCGGAGGAGGCGGTCCGAAAACGAGTACATCAGCGCTTGATGCTCGACGATCTCCGTATGACCACGCTCACTCCCGCCGCGCCCAACCGAGCGCTGACTTGAGACAGAGTCCCCAACCCCCGCAGCCCGATGCTCCCAACGGCCTCTCGGGGCACGCTCGGGACACAGGCCACGCTCAACTATCCGGTGCACCGCGATGGTGGGGGCAGGATTCGAACCTGCGAAGGCAGAGCCAACGGGTTTACAGCCCGTCCCCTTTGACCGCTCGGGAACCCCACCGGGGACGCGCGGATTCTAGCGGCGCACCACGGGTCCCCGTCCCCCCGTCGCGGTAGCGTGCCGGGGCGTGTCGGGGATCGGCGTGCTGCGCGAGGGACCGCTGCACGCGGCGCTGAAGGCGTGGCTCGCGCGGCCCGGCGACGTGCTCGAGACCGCGGTGGACGGCTACGTGATCGACGTCGTGCGGGCGGACGGCGAGCTTGTCGAGCTGCAGACCGGCGGGTTCTCGCCGCTGCGCGCGAAGCTCGACGCGCTGCTCGACCGCCACCGGATGCGGATCGTCCACCCGGTGGCCGCCGAGCGGCGGATCGTCCGCGTCGGCGAGGGCGGCGAGCTGCTCTCGGCGCGGCGGTCTCCGAAGCGCGACGGCGCGACCGCGATCTTCGACGGGCTGGTGTCGTTCCCGACGCTGCTCGGCCATCCGCACCTGACGATCGAGGTGCTGCTGTGCCGCGAGGACCACGTGCGCGCGCCGGCGCCGGTGCGCGGCCGGCGGTACCTGCGCGACCCCGGCGAGCGCCGGCTCGTCGAGGTGCTCGACCGCGTGGTGCTGGCGGGCCCCGACGACGTCGCAAAGCTGCTCCCCGCGGCGCTGGACGGCGAGCCGTTCACCACGCGCGACCTGGCGGGCGCGATGGGCGCCCCGCTGCGCCTCGCCCAGCGCGCCGCGGCCTGCCTGCTCGCGCTCGAAGTGCTCGAGCCGGCCGGCCGCCGCGGGCGGGCCCCGCTGCACCGCCGCTCAGCCCGGCGGGGCTGACGCCAGCCGCCTCCCCAGCTCGGCCACGAGCCGCACGCCCGCGCCGGTGCCCCCGCGCTGGCTCAGGTAGTCGCCCCGGCTGCGCTCGAGGAAGGCCGTACCGCCGATGTCGACGTGCGCCCACGGCCCGTCGCCCGCGAACTCGGACAGGAACGCTGCCGCCGCGGCGGTGGCCGCCCGGCCTGAGGCGGAGTTCTTGAGGTCCGCGACGTCCGAGTCCAGCAGGCGGCGGAAGCGGCGATGCAGTGGCCATGGCCAGGCGTGGTCGCCGCTGGCGTCGGCGGCCGCGAGCAGCTCGTCGCGCCAGTCGTCGCCGCGCGCGAACAGCCCGGCGTAGACGTCGCCGAGGGCGCCGCCGGTCAGCGTGGCGAGATCGACGAGGTGGGTGGCCCCGAGCGCGCGCGCGTGCGCGAGCGCGTCCGCGAGCACGATGCGGCCCTCGGCGTCGGTGTTCGTGACCTCGACCGTCGTGCCGTTGAACGTCCGGATGATGTCGCCGGGGCGGTAGGAGCGCGGGCCGGGCATGTTCTCGCACGCCGCGACCACGCCGAGCGCCCGCACCGGCAGGCCGAGCTCGGCGATCGCGCCGAGGCCGCACACGACGGCGGCCCCGCCGGCCATGTCGACCTTCATCCACGTCATCCGCTCCGGGCTCTTGAGCGAGAGGCCGCCGGAGTCGAACGTGATCGCCTTGCCGACGAGGCCGAGGACGAGGTCGTCGCGCGCGGGGGCCGGCGGGTCGTAGCGCGCGACGAGGAGCCGGGCCGGCTCGTCGCTGCCCCGCGCGACGGCGGCGAACGCCGTCAGGCCCAGTCGTTCGATCGCCTCCGGGCCGAGCGCCTCGACCGTGAGCGCGGGCACCTCGCGCGCGATCTCCTCGGCCCGCTCTCCGAGCGCAGTCGGCGTCATCTCGTTGGCCGGCGCGTTCACGAAGTCACGCGCGCGCGTGGTCCAGCGCGCCACGACGCCCGCGCGGGTGGCCGCCTCGGCGACGCCGTCGAGGCCGCCGCCCGCGATCACGAGCCGCCGCAGGTCCTTGCCGGCCGAGCGCCCGCTCTTCCAGCGCCCGGGGTCATAGGTCCCCAGCGACGCCCCGTCGACGGCGGCGCGCGCCTGCTCGGCCGCCGGCAGCGGCAGCGCCTCGTCGACGACCCACGCGAGCGACCCGCCGAAGCGCGCCGCCGTGCGCGCGGCAGCGGCCGCCGCGGTGCGGATCGCGTCGGCGTCGAGGCGCTCGGCGGCGCCGAGGCCGGCCGCCGCCACCCGCGAGGCCGCGAGGGGTGGCGGCGGGCCCCCATCGACGTGCAGCAGGAGCACCGAGCCGCCCGTCGCCGTGAGCTCGCCCTCGCGCGCCAGGTCGGCGAGCCGGCCGCCGAGGGGCCGGTCGATCGCGGCGACCGCCCCGCCGGGCTCCGTGGCGGGCTCGACGACGCCGACGCCCAGGACGTCGGCTTCGATCGCCTCCGGCGGGCCTCCCACCACCTCCACGCGCATCGCGCGATGCTACCCTCGTGCAGCCCCCGGGGCGATCCGCGTCATGCCGTCCGGTTTTGGCATGTTGTGCGCCTGACGGGAACGTTGTGCCATCGACGGGAAGGTGATGAATGACCTGGTTCAAGCCTGAGTTCGAGATCATCGAGGGGTCCCTCGAGGTCACCCTGTACGTCGCCCGGCGCTAAGGCAGCGCTGGCCAAGATCTTCTTCGAGAGGGCCCGCCGCCGGCGGGCCCTTTCTCATCGGTACGGACGATGATCATCCGCGTCCTGGGGTCGGCCGCGGGCGGAGGATTCCCGCAGTGGAACTGCTCCTGCCCGACCTGCCGGGCCGTGCGCGAGGGGGGCGCCCCGGCCGTCCCGCGCTCCCAGTCCTCGCTCGCCGTGCGGGCGAGCGACGGGCCGTGGTTCCTCGTCAACGCCTCGCCTGACGTCCGCCAGCAGCTCGAGCTGCTGCGCGAGGCGCCCGCGGACGGCGTCCGCTCGAGCCCGATCGCCGGCGTGGTGCTGACCGACGCCGAGATCGACCACACGACCGGCCTGCTGATCCTGCGCGAGGGCGCCGAGCCGCTGCAGCTCTGGAGCACCGAGGCGGTCCGGCGCGCGCTCACGACCGACAACCCCCTCCTGCGGGTCCTCGACGGCTACAGCGGCGTGAGCTGGCACCCGCTCGAGCCCGGCCGCGGCCTCTCGCTCGGCGCCGGCGGGCCGTCCGCGCCGCTCGAGGTCGTGCCGCTCGCGGTCGGCGGCGACCCGCCGCGCTTCGTGCGCGACTCCGCGGCCTCCGGGGAGGACGCCGTGGCGCTCGCGCTGCGCGACCCCGCGACCGGCGGCCGGGCGATGTACGTACCCGTGATCGAGCGCCTCGACGACGCCATGATGAGCCGGCTCGAGGCCTGCGACTGCATCCTCGTGGACGGCACGTTCTGGCGCGACGACGAGCTCGCGGCGGCGGGGATCGGCGGGCGCACGGCGCTCGAGATGGGCCACATGCCGCTCTCCGGGCCGGACGGCAGCCTCGAGCGGCTCGCACGGCTCAAGGGCCCCAGGACGATTCTGGTACATATCAACAACACGAACCCGATCCTCCTGGAGGACTCCGCGGAGCGACGCGCCGTGGAATCCGCAGGGATCGAGATCGCCTACGACGGGATGCTCGTCGAGCTCTAGGAGGCCCGGGTGGCGCAGGTGGCGGAACCAGGAACGACCCTGTGGACGGCGGAGGAGCTGGCCGCGGAGCTGCGCGCGCAAGGCGAGCGCTACCACCACCTCCACCCCTTCCACCGGCGCATGAACGCGGGCGAGCTCTCGCGCGAGGAGCTCCAGCGGTGGGCGGCGAACCGCTTCTACTACCAGCTCGCGATCCCGCTCAAGGACGCCGCGGTGCTCTCCAACTGCCCGCACCAGGACGTCCGGCGGCAGTGGATCCGGCGCATCACCGATCACGACGGCGCCGGGGACGACCCGGGCGGGACCGAGGCCTGGCTGCGGCTCGCCGAGGCGGTCGGGCTCGAGCGCGAGGAGGTCGTCTCCCTGCGCCGGCTGCTCCCCGGCGTGCGCTTCGCGGTCGACGCCTACGTCAACTTCTGCCGGCAGAAGCCGTGGATCGAGGCCGTCGCGTCGTCGCTCACCGAGCTCTTCGGCCCCGACGCGATGCGCGCCCGGCTCGCGGCGCTCGAGGAGCACTACCCGTGGATCGACCCGGCCGGCTTCGACTACTTCCGCCATCGGCTGCAGCAGGCGCCGCGCGACGCCGGCCACGCGCTCGACCTCGTCACGACCTACTGCACCACCCGGGCCGACCAGGAGCGGGCGATCGAGGCGCTGACGTTCAAGTGCGACCTGCTGTGGGCCCAGCTCGACGCGATCGAGCGGGGCGAGACGCGCCCACCGGCCGCACGACCGTGAGCTCGGCCCCGGTCTCCGACGACGCCCGGCCGCACCTCGCGCGCGGCACGCGCCTCGACTACGACGACGTGCGCGAGCGCCGCGTGCTGCTCGTCCCCGAAGGGGCGGTCGCGCTCAACGACACCGCGAGCGCCGTGCTGGAGCTCTGCGACGGCGAGCGGACGGTCGGCACGATCGTGGCGGAGCTCGGCGAGCGCTACGGCGGGGCAGATGTCGGCGACGACGTACGCGAGCTGCTGGTGGCGCTCGCCGAGAGGGGGCTCGTCCGTGACGTTCTCTGAGAAGCCCTTCACGCTCGTCGCGGAGCTGACCTACCGCTGCCCGCTGCACTGCCCGTACTGCTCGAACCCGCTGACGATCGGGGACGCCCACTACAAGGACGAGCTCTCCACCGAGGACTGGACGCGCGTGTTCCGCGAGGCGCGGGCGCTCGGCGTGATGCAGCTCGGGCTCACGGGCGGCGAGCCGATGGCCCGCCCCGACATCGTCGAGCTGACGGCGGCCGCGCGGTCGGCGGGGCTGTACTCGACGCTCGTCACGGCGGCGCTCTCGTTCACGCGCGCGCGGGCGGAGGCGCTGCGCGAGGCCGGGCTCGACCACGTGCAGGTCTCGCTCCAGGACAGCCGCGCGGAGGAGTCGGACCGCATGGCGGGGACGCGCTCGTTCGAGCGCAAGCTCGAGGCGGCGCGCCTCGCGCGCGAGCTCGGGTTCCCGCTCACGATGAACTTCGTCATGCATCGCCAGAACCTCGACCGCATCGACGAGATCCTCGCGCTGTCGGAGGAGCTCGGCGCCGAGCGGGTCGAGCTCGCCAACACGCAGTACTACGGCTGGGCGATGCCCAACCGCGCGGCGCTCATGCCGACCCGCGAGCAGCTCGAGCGCGCCGAGCGGGTCGTCGAGGAGTTCCGGCAGCGGCTGGGCCCGCGGATGGAGATCCTCTACGTCCTCCCCGACTACTACGAGGACCTGCCGAAGACGTGCAGCGGCGGCTGGGGGCGCCACGCGATCGTGGTGGCGCCGAGCGGCGACGCGATGCCATGCCACGCGGCCACGGTGATCCCCGGCCTCGAGTTCGACAACGTGCGCGAGCGCTCCCTCGAGTGGATCTGGGAGGAGTCGGGTGCGTTCAACGCCTTCCGCGGCACCGGGTGGATGAAGGAGCCGTGCGCGAGCTGCCCGCTCGGCCGCCAGGAGGTCGACTACGGCGGCTGCCGCTGCCAGGCGATGCTGCTCACCGGCGACCCGACCAACGCGGACCCGGTGTGCCGGCTGTCGCCGCACCACGACATGATCGTCGACGCGCGCGAGCGTGACTCCGCCGGCAACGGCGACACGCCGCTCGTCTATCGCACGCTGCGGCCGGACGGAGTACCCGGCCCGCGGTGACCAGTCGCGCTCCCGGCCGGTGGGGCGCGATGAGCAGCCGCCTGATCGCCCTGATCGCCGTCGGCACCCTGGTGGTGGCCGGCGCCGTCGTCGCGGTCGTGGGCGCGCGCGGAGGCTCGCACTCCGGCGGGGACTGGCCGCTGTTCGGCAAGACCGCCGACAACACGCGCTTCAGCCCCGCCGACCGGATCCGCGCCTCGACCGTGGCCGGACTCGAGGTCGCGTGGCGGCGCGGGCCCGGACGCGGGGCGCCGGGCCGCGCGACCCACCCGGTGGTGGTCGGCCGGCGGATGTACGTGACGACCCCCGCCGACGAGGTCCTGGCGCTCGACGCCGCCACCGGGCGACTGGTCTGGCGACACGTCGCCCGCCCGTCGCGCCGCGGGGAGCAGGGCGTGCCGCTCCCGGCCGACCGCGCCGTGGCGGTCGCCGACGGCAAGGTCTACGCGCTCACCCTGGACTGCCGGCTGCACGCCCTCGACGAGGCGACCGGGCACCGGCTGTGGCGGACGCGGGTCGCGGACGCCGGCGCCCGCTGCACGGCCGCGCCGACCGTGTGGGACGGCGTCGCGTTCGCGGCCGGTACGCGCGACGACGACGGCGCGCGCGGGTTCGTGGCCGCGTTCGACGGAGAGACCGGCGAGGAGGAGTGGCGGCGGCGCACCGGCGGCGTGTGGGCACCGCCGACGATCGACACGACCCGCGGCATCCTCTACGCCGGCACCGGCGGCCCGCCCAGCGGGGCTGCGCCCGGCCCGCGCCGCGCGGGGCGCTCGCCGGCCGGGCTGCTCGCGCTGCGCGCGCGCACGGGCGAGGTCGACTGGCTGCACCACGAGCCGTGGGACCACGGCGCCGGCTCGGCGGTGGTGATCTTCGAGACGAAGGCCAACGGCCGCCGCGTGCGCGCGGTCGGCCAGGCCGGCCTGGGCGGCCGCTTCCTCGCCCTCAGCGCGCGCTCGGGGCGCCCGCTCTACCGCCCGGTGCCCACCCCCGAGGACCGGGCACGGCGCTGTCCCGGCGTCCCCGCGGGGTCGTCGGCCGCCCCCGTGGCCTTGAGCCCGAGGTCCGGCGCGGCGTACGTGTCCGGGCCCCCGCCGGTCCCAGGCGGGACGGGCGCCACCGGCGCGGAGCGGCCCGCCGGCACGTTCGCGGCGATCGACCTCGAGCGCGGCCGCGTGCGCTGGCGGCAGTGCGTCGACGCCCCGATGCTCGGCGGCGCGACCGCCACCGCGGGTGGCCTGGTGTTCGCGGGCGACACCGCGGGCACGCTGTACGCCTTCGACGCCGGCGACGGCCGGATCGCCTGGCGGCGGCGGTTCGACACCGGCTACGCGTCGGCGCCGATCGTCTACACGATCGGCGGCGTGGATTACCTGGCCGTGGTCTCCGGCGCGGCCGGGGCCGGCGGGGGCGGCGCCGGCAGGCTCACCGTGCTCAGGCCGGCGCGGCGGGTGGGCTAGGGCCGGAACCTGGCAAATTGCGCGAATCCCTTGCCAGTGGCGCAACCAGTGGGTAGGGTCGGCCGACCCCTCGCGCCGCGTGGGTCGCGGTTGCGTGGGATGTGGAGGGCATCGCCCGAGCAGGAGGGTCAGCGAATGCCGAGGTCACTGCTGGTCGGAGAGTCACTCGTCGGAGACGGCGCCGAGGTCGCCCACGTCGACCTGCTGATCGGGCCGAAGGACGGGCCCGCCGGTCACGCGTTCGCGAGCTCGCTGGTCAACCAGAAGGAGGGGCACACGAACCTCCTCGCGGTGGTGGCCCCCAACCTTCCGTGCAAGCCCGACACGGTGATCTCCAACAAGGTCACGATCAAGGGCGAGAAGCAGGCCCTGCAGATGTTCGGCCCCGCCCAGGCCGCGGTGGCGCGCGCCGTGGTCGACTCGGTCCGCGAGGGCGTCCTCAGCGCGCAGGACGCCGACGACCTCTGCTTGATCGTGGGGATCTTCATCCACTGGGAGGCGACGGACGACAAGAAGATCTTCGACTACAACTACGCCGCCACCAAGGAGTCGATCGCCCGCGCGCTCGCGAACGAGCCGAGCGCGGACACCGTGGTGGCGGAGGAACCCGCCGCAAGGCACCCGTTCGCCGGCGGTGTCGAGGCCTAGGCGCAGCCCGACGCGACCGCCGCGGGGCGTGGGAGCGCAGCGGTCATGTTTCCGGTCGATGCCGCGTGCGGATCCGGTTTGCTGCGCGCGAGTGCCTGGAAAATAGGCGAGGACGGAGGAGACGTGCAGCGCAGCACAAGGAGAGACGATCCGTGGCCGGCCAGTGGCTTGGCGCTCCCATAGACGGTGACCCGCTGAAGCGGGCCCGGCTGCTCCGCAAGGTCCAGGACCTCGTCCTGAGCGGCCAGGTGACGGCCGAGATGCTCGCCGAGTCGCAGGACGGCCGCGCCATCGTGCGCGAGGTCGTCCTCGACTCCTGGATGCGATGCGCGAGCGCCGGTGTCGACCCGGCGCGGCCGGTGCCGCGGATGCTCAGCGAGTCAGAGGCGGCGGACCGGTTCGCGACGCATCCGCTCTCCCGGGTCCTGCCGCTGCTGCAGAGCATGCTCGGCGACGTCGCCGATGACGCACGGCACCTGGTCGTGCTCAGCGACGCCAGCGGCCTCCTGCTCTGGGCCGACGGGCATCCCAAGATGCTCGAGGCGGCCGCCATCGCCCACTTCCTCCCGGGCGGGCTGTGCAGCGAGGTCGCCGCCGGGACCAATGCCGTGGGCACCACGCTGGTGCTCGACCACCCCGTGCAGGTGTTCTCCGCCGAGCACTTCTGCAGCATGCTCCACGGCTGGACGTGCGCCGCGGCGCCGATCCACGATCCGGCCACCGGCAGGCTCCTCGGCGCGGTCAACCTGTCGGGCAGCTTCCGGACCGCCCACCCTCACAGCCTCTCGCTGATCACCGCGATCGCGCGCGCCGCCGAGAGCCACCTGGCGCTCGAGGCCGCGCGCGAGGACGAGCATCACCGCGCCCGCTACCTCGCGCTCGTGACCCGCGGCTCCAAGCAGGCGAGCGGGCTGGTCGACAAGTCCGGGCGCGTGGTGGTCTCGAGCCCGCCGGGCTGGCTCGGAGACCACATCGACGTCCCACCCGAGGGCGGACGCTTCACGCTGTCCTCCGGCGTCGGCGCGGTCGCCGAGCCGCTCGACAGCGGCCAGGCCTCGATCGTGTGGAAGGTCGGCAGCTCGAGCGAGCCGCCCAAGGCCGCCCTCCGGCTGGAGGGGCTCGGCCGCCGGCGCGCCACGCTCTCGCAGGGCGGCGGCACCGTCGAGCTGAGCCCGCGCCACAGCGAGATCCTCACGCTGCTCGCGCTGAATCCCGAGGGGATGAGCGGCAAGGACCTGGCGACGCAGATCTACGGCTCCAACGCCAAGAGCGTGTCCGTCCGCGCCGAGATGTCGCGCCTGCGCAAGCTGCTCGGCTGCCTGCTCATGGCGGACCCGTACCGGCTCGTCGCCGACGTCGAGGCGGACTTCCTCGACGTCGAGCGCCTGCTCGACGAGGGCGAGGAGGAGGCCGCCGCCGAGCTCCACCCGGGTCCCCTCCTCGAGCGCTCCAAGGCGCCGCTGATCATCGAGGCGCGCGAGCGCATCGAGAACCGGCTGCGCCCGCCGGTCGAAGCCTGAGCGACCCGGGACTGACGGCCAGACGCCCCGGCCGGCGTGGGCCGGTCGGGGCGTCTGGACGGCGTTTGCGCCGCCGGCGTCAGCCGGTGTCCCGGAGGCGCTGCGCCTCGGGCAGCGACTCCAGCTTCTTGAGCGTGTGGTTCTCGATCTGCCGGATCCGCTCGCGCGTCACGTTGAACGCGCGGCCGACCTCCTCGAGCGTGTACGGGCGGGCGCCCGTGAGCCCGAAGCGCATCTCGATGACCTCCCGCTCGCGCTGTGGCAGCGCCTCGAGGGCGCGGCGCACGTTGTCGCGCCGGAGGTTCTCCGACGCCAGCTCGAACGGGGACTCGGCGGCCTCGTCTTCGACGAAGTCGCCCAGCTCCGACTCCTCCTCCTCGCCGATCGGCTTCTCGAGCGACACGGGCTGCTGCGCCATGCGCAGGATGTCGCGGACCTCGCGAGCCGAGCAGTCGAGCTCGGACGCGATCTCCTCCGGAGTCGGCTCGCGGCCGAGCTCCTGGACGAGCTGCCGCTCGACGTGGACGACCTTGTTGAGCTTCTCCACCATGTGGACGGGGATGCGGATCGTGCGGCCCTTGTCCGCGATCGCCCGCGTCACCGCCTGGCGGATCCACCAGGTCGCGTAGGTCGAGAACTTGTAGCCCCGGCGGTAGTCGAACTTCTCCACCGCCCGGATCAGCCCCAGCGAGCCCTCCTGGATCAGGTCCAGGAAGGACAGGCCGCGGCCGAGGTAGCCCTTCGCGATCGAGACGACCAGGCGCAGGTTGGCCTCGACCATCTCCTGCTTGGCGATCAGGTCGCCCCGCTCGATGCGCTGCGCGAGGGCGACCTCGCGCTCCGCGGTGAGCAGCTGGACCCGGCCGATCGAGCGCAGATACAGCCTCAGCGAATCGAGGCTCGGCTCGACGGTCAGGTCGATCTCCGGCTTGCGTGGCGCGTCCTGCGCCTTCTCCGCGCGCCCGTTGCCGGGGTCGAGCCGGCCGCCGTCGGAGACCGCGGGCCGCCCGTCCTCGGCGACCACGTCGATGCCCTGCTCCTCGAGATACGAGTGGAGCTCGGCGACCTGCTCCTTGGTGACTTCGACCTCCTCCAGGGTGGAGGAGATTTGCTCGAATGTCAGATACCCGCGGTCGTGCCCGTCGGTGATGAGCGAGCGGAACTCGTCGATCTCGACGATCGGCGTGTCGCTCGCCAGGAGTGCATCGGTCTTGGTGCCCAACCCCTCAATCCTTCGAAAGCGATGCATCGCGAACGCCCCCGCCTCCACGGGGTCGCTCCTGTCCTTGAGCTATGTCTTGCAGTGCTTCGCTGCGAGCCGCGACACCGGTCGCGATGGGCTAGCCGTCTGTCCGCCGGGTGGTCGCCCAGGGTGGCGTTCCGCCTCTGAACGAACTCGTATAGCACAAGATTCCCGCCTTGTCGCGCAAGAGCGACCCCATTTTCACCCGTCTGGCTACTCTCCATTCGTCATGCCAACGTCCGACCGAACCCCCACCACCTTCGCCGTCGAGGACGTCCAGTCCCAGCTGCCGACCCTCCAGGTCTCGCTCTCGCGGGTCGGCGTCACCGATGTCGAGAAGGTCATCCGCATCTCCGAGAACGGCACCGAGCAGCTCTATTCGGCGCGCCTGGACTGCTTCGTCGACCTCGGGCCCCAGCAGAAGGGGGCCCATATGTCGCGGTTCGAGGAGGTCATCAACGACGCGATCGGCGAGGTGGTGCTCGGAGAGTCGAGCTTCCGCGCCGAGACGCTCGCGCAGCACATCGCCGAGAAGGTCCGCGACCGGCAGGGCGCCCGCCGGGCGGAGGTGCGCATCGAGGCGCGCTACCCGGAGCACAAGCCGGCGCCCGAGTCGGGCATCCTCACCCAGGAGATCTACTCGCTGCACGGCGTCGCCGTCGCGTCGGCCGCCGGCACGCGCCGGCTGAGCGGCGTGACCGCGCAGGGGATGACGGCGTGCCCGTGCGCGCAGACGCTCGTCGCGGCGCGCTCGCGCGAGCGGCTGCTCGAGGACGGCTTCTCCGAGGAGGAGATCGGCCGCATCCTCGCCGCGGTCCCCGTGGCGACCCACAACCAGCGCGGGCTCGGCACGCTGTACATCGGCTGCCCCGAGAACTGCGAGACGGACATCAACGCGCTCACGCTGCTCGAGATCGTCGAGTCCTCGATGTCGTCGGAGATCTACGAGCTCATGAAGCGCTCCGACGAGGGCCTGGTGGTCGAGAAGGCCCACCGGCGCCCGCGCTTCGTCGAGGACTGCGTGCGCGAGATGGTGCGCGGCGTGGTCGAGGCCTTCGGGCATCTCACCGACCGCCACTTCGTCTCCGCCCGCCAGGAGAACCTCGAGACGATCCACCAGCACAACGTCGTCGCCGAGCGCTTCGGGATGCTCGACGAGCTGCGGCGGGAGCTCGAGACCGGCGAGTACTCGGAGCGCCCGATCTCCATGCGCGAGTGGCTCGACGGGCGGGAGTAGGCACGCCGCCGCCCTAGCCGCGAGCCGCCCGGCGCCGGGCACAATCCGCCGATGGGGCGCCGGGAGCTGCGGCTGATCGCCTCGCCGCACCACGACGGGCTGGCCGGGGTCGACCGCGGGCGCGGCCCGGGGCGGCTGCTCGAGGCGGGCGGGCTCCCGGACGCGCTCGCCCGCCCCGGGCGCCCGGCGTCGCTGCGCGTCGCCGGCCCCGCCGACGCCGGCGCGCCCGAGGCGGCGCGGGTCTTCGCGGTCGCGCGCGCGATCGCCGGCCTCGTGCGGGACGCGGTCGCCGAGGCCGCGTTCCCGCTCGTGCTCGCCGGCGACTGCAACAGCTGCCTCGGGACGGTCGCGGGCGTCGGGGCCGACGGGCTCGGGATCGTCTGGCTCGACGCCCACGCCGACCTCGACACGCCGGAGGACTCGCGCTCGGGGTCGCTCGACGCCATGGGCCTCGCCCTGCTCACCGGCCGCGGATGGCCGGCGCTGCGCGCCACGGTGCCCGGCCTCGCGCCGGTCCCCGAGCGCGACGTCGTGCTCGCGGCCGTCCGCGACCTCGAGCCGCACGAGCGCGAGCGCCTCGGCGGCTCGGGGATCGCGGCGCTGCCCGCCGGCGCGTGCTCGGCCGCGGGCCTCGCCGCCGCGCTCGACGACCTGCGCGGCCGGGTCGGCCGGGTCTACCTGCACGTCGACCTCGACGCGCTCGACCCCGCGGAGGGGATCGCCAACCGCTACGCGGCGCCCGGCGGGCTGAGCGCCGGCCAGGTGCTCGATGCGCTCGCCGCCGTCGGCGACCGCTTCGAGGTCGCCGCGGCCGCCGTCACGGCCTACGAGCCCGCTGCCGACGCCGGCGGGCGGATGGCCGCCACCGCCGGGCGGATCATCGCCGCGCTCGCCGACCTGGGACCGCCTAGGGCTTCAGCCGCCGCCCGGTGGCGAACAGCCACACGCTCCAGGCGACGGACGCGGCCGCGATCACCGCGGTCACCGCCAGCGAGAGGGCGACCGACACGTCCGCCGTCCCCAAGAAGCCGGCCCGCACCGCGTTGATCAGATAGAAGATCGGGTTGGCGTGCGAGATCTCCTGCCACGGCGAGGGCAGCGAGTCGATCGAGTAGAAGACGCCGCCCAGGAACGACAGCGGCAGGATCACGAGGTTGGTCACGAACGCCGACTGGTCCCACGACTCGGCGTACACCCCGACCACGACGCCGAACGAGCAGAACAGCGCCAGCAGCAGCACGATGGAGAGGACGAGCACGAGGGGCTCGCGCACCGGCACGCCGGTGAGCGGCACCGCGACCGCGAACAGCCCGCCGCCGATCAGCAGCGCGCGCACCACGCCCCCGAGGTTGAGGCCGAGGTTGACCTCCCAGCCGCGCATCGGCGCGGCGAGCACGTCGTTGAGGTAGCGGTCGAAGCGGGCCTGGAAGACGCTCGAGGAGTTGTTCGCGTAGGCCGCCTGGGCCATGCCCATCGCGATCAGCCCAGGCACGATGAACTGCTCGTAGGGCACCCCGTGGACCTCGCGGATGCGCCCGCCGAGCGACAGGCCGAACACGAGGATGAACAGCGCGCTGGAGATGATCGGCGCGGCGACCGTCTGCGTCCACAGCTTGAGGACGCGCGCGACCTCGCGCGAGGAGAGGGCGATCAGCCCGCGGTGGGCGGCGATCAGGGACGACATCGGCCAGCCAGGCTAGACGACGGGTTCCGCGGCGCCGGCGTCCGGGCGCCGCGGGGTCAGCGTCGCCCCGGCGCTGGCGGCCAGCACCAGCGCGATCGCGACGAGCTCGCCGGCGCCCAGCGCCTGGCCGAGGACGACCAGGCCGGCGAGCGCGGCGATCGCGGGCTCGAGCGACATCAGCACGCCGAACACCGCGGCCCGCAGCCGCCGCAGCGCCTCGAGCTCGAGCGAGTACGGCAGCACCGAGGAGGCGATCGCCACCACGAGCCCGCCCGCGAGGAGCCGCGGGTCGAGCAGCGCGTCGCCGGCCTGGACGACGCCGGCGGGGAGCGTCAGCAGGGCGCCCACCACCATCGCCAGGGCGAGGCCGTGGCCGCCCGGGAAGCGGCGGCCGGTGCGGGCGCTGAGCAGGATGTAGGCGGCCCAGCAGCACCCCGCCACGAGCGCGAGCACGATGCCGAGCGGGTCGAGGCCGCCGCCCCCGCCCCGGTCGGCGAGCAGCAGGATGCCGGCCGCCGCGAGCACGACCCACAGCAGGTCGAGCGCGCGCCGCGAGCCCGCCACGGCCACGCCCAGCGGCCCCACGAACTCGATCGTGACCGCGATCCCGAGCGGGATGCGCGAGAACGACTCGTAGATCGCCCAGTTCATCCCGCCGAGCACGAGGCCGAAGGCCACCGCCACGCGCAGGTCGGCGGCGGAGCGGCCGCGCAGGCGGGGACGCCACAGCGCCATCAGGATCACCGCCGCGAGCGCGAGGCGCAGGAAGGCGGCGCCGCCCGGGCCGAGCTCGTCGAACAGCGTCGCGGCGAACGCCGCGCCGAACTGCAGCGAGCCGACCGCGGCGAGCACCATCGCGACGGCGGCGGGCGTGCCGCCCCGGCGCTCGGCGCCTGAGGCCGCGGTCGCGGTCATCGGCGCCTCAGGGCGCGGGCGCCATCGCCTTGACGTAGACGGCGGCGAGCGAGTCGGCCGCGTAGGCGGCGCGCAGCCCGTGCGCCGAGTCGCGCGCGATGATCCGCCCGTCGCGGATGAGCGCGATCTCCTCGCACAGCTCCTCGGCCTCCTCGAGGTAGTGCGTGGTGAGCAGGATCGTCGTGCCCGTCTCGTGCAGCCGGCGGATGTAGCGCCACAGCTCGAGGCGCAGCTCGTAGTCGACGCCGGCGGTCGGCTCGTCGAGGATCACGAGGCGCGGCTCGTGCATCAGCGCGCGGGCGAGGAGCAGGCGCCGGCGCATGCCGCCCGACAGCCGCGGCGCGCGCGTCTCGGCCTTCCCCCGCAGGTCGAAGACGTCCATCATCTCGTGCGCCCGGCGGCGGGCCTGCGCGCGGCTCATGCCGTAGTAGCCGCCGTGGTAGAGCAGCGTCTCGGAGACGTCGAGGAAGCGGTCGAGGTTGACGTCCTGCTCGGCGAGGCCGACCAGCCGGCGCGCCTCGAGCGAGTCGTGCGGATGGCCGAACACGCGGGCGGTGCCGGCGGTCGCGCGGATCAGGTTGCACACGGCCGAGATCAGCGTGGTCTTGCCCGCCCCGTTGGGGCCCAGCAGGCCGAAGAACTCGCCGTCGGGCACGACCATGTCGACGCGGTCGAGCGCGAGCAGCCCGTCGTCGTAGCGCTTGGTCAGGCCCTCGAGCGCGAGCGCCGGCGGGACGGTCGATCCGTTGCGAAATGCCACCGCAGGCACGGTAGCGGGCGCTCTCATGCGCCTCTCACAGGAGGTTTACCCATGGCTAAGACCCCGATGGGAACGTGGCCCCCGTGACCAGGATCATCGTCGTCGACAGCCAGCCCGCCGCCCGCGCGGGGCTCAGCCTGCTGCTGCGCTCCGAGCCGGGCCTCGTGCCGGTCGGGACCGCCGGGAGCGCCGCCGAGGCCGAGGCGCTGCTCAAGCGCCGCCGGCCCGACATGGTCGTGCTCGAGCACCGCCTCGCCGACGGCGACGGCCTGCAGCTCTGCCGGCGCATCAAGGCGCTGCCGGAGGCGCCGCTCGCCGTGCTCTACACGCTCGACCCCGACCCGTCGATGATCCTCGCGGCCCGCGTGGCGGGCGCCGAGGGCGTCGTCGACAAGGCGGCCGAGCCCGCCGACCTCTTCGAGGCGGTGCGGCGCGTGGCGCGTGGCGGCACCGCGCTCCCGCCGCTCACCGCCGAGCAGTTCGACGACGCGGCCCGCCGCGCCGGCCCCGACGACCTCGCGCTGCTGGCGATGCTGGTCGACCGCACCTCGCAGGCCGACGTCGCCGAGACCCTGCGGCTCGACCGCCGCCGCCTCGCGCGGCGCATCGAGCGCCTGCTGGGCCGCCTGCGGGCGCGCCCGGCGGGCCACGCCGCCGCCTGATCCGCACCGGCCGCGGGGCGCGGCGCGCTAGCCTCCTGGGCCACATGCCACTCGTCCCCATGGTCATCGAGCGCACCGCTCGCGGCGAGCGCGAGTTCGACATCTTCTCGCGCCTGCTCAACGAGCGGATCATCTTCCTCGGGTCCGCGGTGGACGACCAGGTCGCGAACCTGATCGTCGCCCAGATGCTCCATCTGGAGTCCCAGGACCCCGACAAGGACATCTCGCTGTACATCAACTCGCCGGGTGGCTCGATCTACGCCGGTCTCGCGATCTACGACACGATGCAGTTCGTCAAGCCCGACATCCAGACGATGTGCGTCGGGGTCGCGATGTCGATGGGCTCGCTGCTGCTGACCGGCGGGGCGCACGGCAAGCGCATGGCGCTGCCGAACTCGCGCATCCTCGTCCACCAGCCGTCGGCAGGGTTCGAGGGCCAGTCGAGCGACATCGAGATCCATGCGAACGAGATCCTCAAGACGCGCAAGCGGATCGACGAGATCTACGCGCACCACACGGGGCAGAGCGAGGAGCGGGTGCACGCGGACATGGAGCGCGACCGCTTCTTCCGTCCCGACCAGGCCGCCGAGTACGGCCTGATCGACCGGGTCATCGAGTCCCACTGACGCGCACGAGCGCGTCGAGGCGGGCGGGGTCGATCCCCAGCTCGTCCGCGAGGTGGCGCACGAACGCCTCGCCCGCGGGCGACTGACGGCGCCCGCGCCGCCACACCAGCGCGACCGGCCGGCGCAGCGGGGCGGGCGCCAGCGAGACCGCGACGACGTCTGCGTCGCGGGGGCCCGGATTTGAGGGCGGGTGGGAGGGAACCCAAGTCCTCGGCAGCACGGCCACCCCCATCCCGCGCCCGGCGAGGCCGAGCAGCGTGGCGCGCTCGTTGCTCTCGAAGGCGATGCGGGCGGACACCCCGGTGGCCGCGAGCGCCTGCTCGATCGTGCGCCGGATCGCCGAGCCCGGCGTCGTGACGATCAGCGCCTCGCCCGCGAGGTCGGCGGGGCGCACCTGGTCGCGGGCCGCGAGCGGGTGGTCGCGCGCGACGACCAGCACGAGCTCCTCCTCGAAGAGCACCACGCGGCCGACGTCCGCGGCGCTGCCCTCGGGGTCGACGAAGCTGATCGCGAGGTCGAGCTCGTCGGAGCGCAGGAGGGCGAGCACCTCGTCGGCGGTCTCCTCGCGCAGGAACAGGTCGAGGCCGGGATGGGCGGCGTGGAAGGACGCGAGCAGGGCGGGCGGATCGAGCGGCCCGACCGCCGGCAGCGCGCCGACCGTGAGCCGCCCGTGCACGAGCCCGCCGAGCTCCTGCAGCTCGGCGACCGCGCTGTCGAGCTCGGCGAGCGCGCGCTGCGCGCGCACGGCCAGCACCTCACCCGCCTCGGTGAGCCGGACACGGCGGCTCGTGCGCCACAGCAGGTCGACGCCGAGCTCGGCCTCGAGCCGGCGGATCTGCTGGGAGAGCGCGGGCTGGGCGATGTGCAGCTCGCGGCTCGCGCGGGTGAAGTGGCGCAGGCGGGCCACGGCGAGGAACGAGCGCAGCTGGCGGAGCTCCACGGCCGATCGATTGTCAGGCGTGATCGATCTCAGTGCAAGCGCGTCTTGGACATATCGATCCGGGCCGAGGACACTCGCCCGCATGGAGACGCTTCACGACCACGACCGGGCTCTGCTCGGCGCGGCCGCGCCGGAGGCGGTGGCGCGGGCCACGGCGGCGCAGGTGCGGGAGTGGATGGCCACGGTGACCCTGCGGCTCGCCGGGCCGCGCGACCGTCCCGCCGTCGCCCGCCTCGCCGCGCTCGACGACGCGCCCGCTCCCCCGGCGCCGCTCCTCCTCGCCGAGCGCGACAGGCGCGCGGTCGCCGCGCGGTCGCTCGCGGACGGCCGCGTCGTCGCCGACCCGTTCGCGCGCAGCGCCCGCCTGCTCGAGCTGCTGGCGCTGCACGCGGGCGCCGAGATGCGGGCCGGGCGGGTCGGATGCGGTGGTCGCGTGGCCGCCGCTGAGCCGCACGCGGAGGTCGCGCCGGAGCTGCGGGCGACGCTCGCGCCGGGCGACCTCGGCGCGGTCATCGCGCTGCACGGCGAGGTCTACGCCCGCGAGCACGGGCTCGACGCGCGCATGGAGGCGCACGTCGCCGCCGGGCTCGGTGAGCTCGCCCGCGCCACCGCGGCGCACGGAGAGCGCGCCGGGCGGCTGTGGGTCGCCGCGCGCGGGGCCCGCGTGCTGGGATCGGTGGGGATCACCCGCCGGCCCGACGAGGAGGCGCAGCTGCGCTGGTTCATCGTGCGCCCGGACGCCCGCGGCTCCGGGCTCGGCCACCGGCTGCTGGACGAGGCGCTCGGCTACGCGCGCGCCCAGGGCTACCGCGCCGTGGTGCTCGAGACCATCTCCGCGCTGCGCGCGGCCGGCCACCTCTACCGCGAGGCGGGCTTCACGCGGGTGGCCGCGTTCCCCGGCCGGCGCTGGGGCCCCGAGGTCTCCGAGGAGCGCTGGCGCCTCGAGCTCGTGGCCGGCGGCCGCGGCGAGCGCTTCGCGGCGCAGGCGGTCCCCGTCGACCACCCCGACGCCCGCGCGCTGTTCGCGGGCTTCGACGCCGAGATGCGCGGCCGGTACGGCCGGCTGCGCGCGCCGACGCCGGACGACGTGTTCCGCCCGCCGGGCGGCTGCGTGGTCGTCCTCTACGCCGGCGGTCGCGGTCCCGTCGCGGTCGGCGCGATCCAGCGCCACGACCTCACGGCCGCGGAGGTCCGCCGGATCCACGTCGCCCCCGAGCACCGCGGCCGGGGCGCCGGCCGGGCGCTGCTGGGCGCGCTCGAGGAGGCCGCCCGCGCCGCCGGCTACCAGCGCGCCCGGCTCGACACCGGGTCGCGGCAGCCGGAGGCGCTCGCGCTGTTCCGCTCCGCCGGCTACGAGGCGATCCCGGACTACAACGGCAACGCGCTGGCGAGCTTCTGGTTCGAGAAGGCGCTCTGACGCGCGTCGAGGACGCTCGCGCGGGCCGTTGATCGCGCAACCCGATCGACGCGTCGCCCCCGCGACTTGCCGGTGGCCTCGGCACCGGCAGCCTGGACTGCGTGACCACCATCGATACCACCATCGCCGGGATTCCGATCCCCGACAGCACGATCGCGCGTGAGGCGACCGAGTTCGTCCTGGACGTCTCGACGCAGCTGCTGTACGACCATTCGCGACGCGTGTTCCTCTGGGCCTCGCTCCAGGGTGAGAAGCGCGGCCTGGACTACGACCCCGAGCTGCTCTACGTCGGCGCGATGTTCCACGACGTCGGCCTCGTCGAGGGCCACCGCTCCGAGCACGAGCGCTTCGAGATCGACGGGGCGAACGCCGCCCGCGCCTTCCTGGAGCGCCACGGGCTGCCCGAGGAGCGCGTCATGACCGTCTGGGAGGCGATCGCCCTGCACACGACGCCGGAGGTCCCGCGCTACAAGCAACCGGAGGTGCGGCTGGTGACGCTGGGCGTCGAGTACGACGTGCTCGGCCTGCACTTCGCCGATCTGACGCCCGAGCAGCGCGACGCGGTCCTGACGGCCCATCCCCGCACGGGGTTCAAGGAGGGGATCATCGAGGCCTTCTCGGCCGGGATGCGCGACAAGCCCGAAACCACGTTCGGGACGATGAACACCGACATCCTCGAGGCGACGGTGCCCGGGTACGAGCGGCCCAACTTCTGCGACTACATCCGGGGCTCTCGCTTCGAGACCTGACGTTCCAGTGCGGCGATGTCCTCTCGCTTTCTCCGCCCCGGCGTCCAGATCGAGACGCCGCACAACCCGCAGCTGTACAGGCCGCGGCAGGTCGAGCAGGCCCGCACCGTGGCCGACGCGCTCGACCGCGGCCGGTTCGTCCTCGTCGAGCGGCCTGGACGCCTACCGGGGTGATCGCCGTCGCTGCGGGCCGGTGATCGGTCGCGGTGATCACCCGCTCGCGAAGCGTTCTCGTCGGCATCCGCGCACGCCATAACTTCACGGCCATGACAGAGAAGCGAACCACGAACGACTCGGGCGTCCCGGTCGCCAGCGACGAGCATTCGCTGACCGTTGGACCGAACGGCCCGACGGTGCTGCACGATGCCTACACGGTCCAGAAGATGCAGCACTTCAACCGCGAGCGGGTGCCCGAGCGGGTCGTCCATGCCAAGGGCAGTGGCGCGCACGGCTTCTTCGAGTTGACCGAGGACGTCACGCCGTGGACGAAAGCGGCGTTCCTGTCGAAGGTCGGCAAGCGCACCCCGGTGTTCATGCGGTTCTCGACGGTCGCCGGTGAGCTCGGAGCGGCCGACACGCAGCGCGATCCGCGCGGATGGGCGATGAAGTTCTACACCGAGGAGGGCAACTACGACCTCGTCGGCAACAACACCCCGGTGTTCTTCATCCGCGACGCGCACCAGTTCGCCGACTTCATCCACTCGCAGAAGCGCATGCCCGACTCCGGGCTGCGGTCCAACGACATGCAGTGGGACTTCTGGACGCTGACGCCGGCCAGCGCGCACCAGGTGACGATCCTCATGTCGGACCGCGGGATCCCGCGGACATGGCGCAACATGAACGGCTACAGCAGCCACACCTACTCGTGGATCAACGCGGGCGGCGAGCGCTTCTGGGTCAAGTACCACTGGAAGACCGTCCAGGGGATCGAGAACTTCACCCAGGCCGAGGGCGACGCGATGGCGTCCGAGGACCCGGACTTCCACCGCCGGGACCTGTGGAACGCGATCGGCGCCGGCGACGCGCCGGAGTGGCGCCTCGAGATGCAGATCATGCCGTTCGAGGACGCCGCGGACTACCGCTTCAACCCGTTCGACGTGACGAAGGTCTTGCCGCACGGCGACTACCCGCCGATCACCGTCGGGCGGCTCGTGCTCGATCGCAACCCCGCCAACCACTTCGCCGAGGTCGAGCAGGCCGGGTTCGCGCCGTCGAATCTGGTGCCGGGCATCGGGCTCAGCCCGGACAAGATGCTGATGGGGCGGATCTTCTCCTACCACGACACGCACCAGCACCGGATCGGCACGAACTACGAGCAGCTGCCGATCAACGCGCCCCGGTCGCCCGTCCACTCGTACATGAAGGACGGGCCGATGACCTACCGGCACGCGGGCAGCCAGCCCGTGTACGCACCCAACAGCTACGGCGGCCCGAAGGCGGATCCCGCCGCCGAGCCGCCGACGTGGATGGTCGAGGCCGCCGAGATCGGCCGCTACGCCTACCACCGGCACGCCGAGGACGACGACTTCGGCCAGGCCGGCACGCTCGTCCGCGACGTGATGGACGACACCGACCGCGAGCACCTCGCGAGCAACATCATCGGTCACGCCTCCCAGGACGTCAGCGACGACGTCCAGCGCCGCGTGATCGCCTACTGGACCAACGTCGACGCCGACCTCGGCGCACGCGTGGCCGCCGGCCTGGCCCACGGCAACGGCACCGGCGCGCGGAACGACACCACGGCCGGCCGAACGGAGACCGGGTGATGAGCACCCTCACCCGCACGGTCGCTGCCGGTCGGAACGGTGAGCGCGTGCTTCGCTGATCGCCGGCGACGCTCACGCGTTCGCGTTCTGCTCTTGCGTCGGTCGCCATGTCGCCTGACCATCCTGGGGTGGACCCCGACGTCCCCGAGCCCGGGCGTGCGCTGGATGGCGCTGCGCGCACGCCGGGGCAGCCGCCGCTTCCGGTGGAAGAGGCCCGTCGAATGCCCGCAAGATCCCCGGGCCGTCGATCATCCGGGCGTCGAGCTGAGGATCTGCGGCGGCGCCTTGCACGCCTCGTCCGAGTGCGTGACCACGCCTGGTCGCCGCCGCAACGCGCCGTGCTCATCGCCGCTGTGACGATCCTGATGGCGTCGCTCTTCCTGACGACCTACACGCTCGCGCTCGGCGACCCCATGCCCCACCGCATCGACGCCGCGCTGGTCGGCGACCCGGCGCAGCACGCGCGCACGGTCGGAGCGGTCCAGCAGTTGGCAGACGGGAGCCTCAGCTTCCAGCAGTACGGATCGGTGCAGGCGGCGCGTCACGCGATCGATGTCCAGCGCGTCTACGCGGCCCTCGACCTCACGTCGGCGAGGCCGACGCTCTACGTGTCGAGCGCCGCGGGCGCATCCGTGGCGCGCGTCCTCGAGCGGATCTCGGCGAGCGATCCGGTCGTGCGCCTCGTCGACACCCACCCGCTCTCCCCGAGCGACCCGAACGGCCTCGACATCTTCTACGTCATGCTCGTCGCGACGATCGTGGGCTTCCTCACGGTGTTCCAGGTCCGCGCGAATGCGGGCGGCCTGCCGCTCTACCACTGGACGGCGTGGGTTGCGGGCTTCGCGGTCACGGCGGCGCTCGCCCTCACGCTCGTGGTCGGACCCGTCCTGAATCGGTTCCACGTACCGGTGGCGGAAACGTGGGGCATCCTCGTGCTCCACATCCTGGCCGTCACATCCTTCGCGTCGCTCATGACGGTGTTGATCGGACGGTGGGCCGTCCTCCCGACCTGGCTCTTCTTCGTCGTGCTCGGCAACAGCTCGTCGGGTGGCGCCGTCTCGCCGCCGCTGCTGCCGGCGCCGTTCGCCTTCATCTCGCAATGGCTTCCGTCTGGCGCCACGGTCACGTCGCTTCGCGAGGCGATCTACTTCAACGGCTACCAGCACGCGCGGCCGATCCTGGTGCTCGCGGTCTGGTCGGCGGCGCTCTTCGCCGCATTGCTGGCCGTATCGCGCCGCCTCGGGAGGAGCCCGGGCTAGGGCCAGCCGCGCGATGACGACCGTCGGCTTCATCGGGCTCGGGCACATGGGCGGCACCATGGCCGCGCGCTTCCTCGCCACCGGCTACGCCGTCCACGGGTCCGCGCGCCGGCGCGACCGCGCGCAGTGGCTCGTGGACCAGGGTCTGCGATGGCAGGACACGCCGCGCGCGATCGCCGAGGCGGTCGATGTCGTCTTCACGTCGCTCCCCGACGACGACGCGGTCGAGTCCGTCGCGGCCGGGCCTGACGGCATCCTCGCCGGGCTGGGCGCCGGGAAGCTCTGGGTGGACGTGAGCACGATCAGCCCGCGCGCGAGCCGGGCGCTCGCCGTGCAGGCCCGCGAACGCGGCGCGACGATGCTCGACGCGCCGGTGTCGGGAAGCGTCCCGCAGGTACAGGCGGGGACGCTCACGATCATGGTGGGCGGCGACGAGGAGGCGTACGCGCGCGTCGAGCCGGCGTTGCGCGTGCTCGGGACGCCCACCCGCATCGGCGACAACGGTCAGGGCCTCGTGCTCAAGCTTGCGATCAACGTCAGCCTGGCGGTGCAGATGCTGGCCTTCTCCGAGGGCCTGCTGCTCGCCGAACGCGACGGCATCGATCCTCGCCTCGCCGCCGAGGTGATGACCGGCAGCGCGATCGGCTCGCCGATGCTCAAGGCGCGCGCGCCGCTCGTCCTCGACCTGCCCGACGATGCGTGGTTCGACGTCGGGCTGATGCGCAAGGACATCCGTCTCGCGCTGGCGGCGGCGCGCGAGCGCGACGTGCCGCTGCCCTCCGCCGGCGTCGCCGACGATGTGCTGGCACGAGCGGCCGAGCTCGGCTACGAGCACCGCGACATCGCGGCGATCTTCCGGGTGCTCGGACGGATCGGAGAATGATCGGCGGCACCTCCCTCCCACGTGATCGGCGCCGCGTATCGACAGGGCCGCCGGGCGCGGTCAACATCGTCTCGATGTCGGCCAAGGTTGCTGTCGTCGGCGCCGGGGCGGTTGGGCAAGCGTGCGCATTCGCCCTGATGCTCCGCGGGTCGGCGCGCGAGATCGTGCTCGTCGACCGGATCGCCGAACGGTCTCGCGGCGTGGCGACCGACATGCGCTACGGCCTGCCGCTGTCGCCGGCGGCGGAGATCGCTTCAGGGGACTTGAGCGACCTCGCCGGGGCAAGCGTGGTCCTGATCTGCGCGGGCGTCAACGAGAAGAGCGGCGGCGCGACGGACCGCGATGACGAGCGCGGGCGCCTCAGGCTGCTCGACACGAACGCCGCGATCTACCGGGAGCTCATCCCGCAGATCGTCGCCGAAGCCCCCGATGCCGTACTCGTCGCGGTCACCGACCCGCCCGATCCGCTCGCCGACCTGACCCGCGCGCTGGCGGGACACGACCGCGTGCTCAGCACGGGGACGACGATCGACACGCTGCGCTTCCGGGTGCACGTCGCGGCGGAGCTCGGCGTCGATCCGTCTGCGGTCGAGGGCCTCGTGGTCGGCGAGCACGGCACGACCGAGGTGATGCTCTGGTCGTCGCTGCGGGTCGCGGGCACACCGCTGGCCGACGCCGTCGGCGACCGGCACGGCTCGCTCGACGAGCTCCGCCGGCGGATCGAGCGCGAGGTGCGCTTCGCGAACATCACGATCATCGAGGGCACCGGCGCCAGCCGGTTCGGCATCGGCGTCGCGTGCGCCCGGATCACCGAGGCCATCGTGCGCGACGAGCGCGTGGTGATGCCGGTGGCGGCCTACCGCGAGCGCTACGACGTGACGATCGCGCTGCCGACCGTCGTCGGGCGCGAGGGCGCGGCAGGCGAGCTCGAGCCGAGCATGTCCCAGGACGAACGTCGCGCCTTCGAGCGCAGCGCGGCGACGCTCCGCGACGCCGCGCGCGGCATCGGCGTGTCATCCGGCCGAGTCGCCCCCGGATGAGACGAGTCGCTACGGAAAGCGCGGACGGCGTCGACCGCGATGCCGGCGGGGTGACGAGGCGTTGCGTTGTGCCCCACGCTGGTGACGGCTATCAGGGCTCGTCCGCCATGGACTACTCGCCGTCGAGCGTCCAGAACCCGTCGGCGCCGACGTGCCGCTCGACGGCCACCCGCCCGAGCTGCTCGCGCGCGTCGGCGTGGGAGATGTCGCGCACGACCGCGACCTCGCGGGTGGCCAGCGGCGTGCCGGTCCACGCCAGGACCTCGGCCACGGTGGCGGGCGGCTCGCGCCGGTCGAGCCCGGGCACGAGGTTCGCGAGCAGGACGTCGTAGACGGCGAAGGGCTGGAAGCCGGGCACGGCGATGCGGACGCCGTCGGACAGGCGCACGATCTCGTAGGACGGGCAGGTGTAGCGGCGGCCGCCGGACCAGTTCGCGAGCTTGTGGTCGAGCACGCGGGCGGCCGCCAGCGGCTCGCGCGCGGCGGCCATGTCCTCCCGCAGCTCGACCTCGGTCTCGGGCTCGGCCGCCCAGCGGTCGAGGTCGGCGGGGGCGACGCCCGCGTCCTCGGCGGCGGCGTGCAGCGTCGCGGGCTCGTCCAGCAGCGATCCGGCGAAGTGGCGGACGCGCAGGCGACGCAGCAGGCGGCGGGTGCGCTCGGGCGCGTGCCGCCGGACGGCGACGACGGCGCGGCAGGCCGGGATGGTCGCCTCCATGCGCGGGCGGACCGAGGTGTCGATCGGCATGCCGTGGTCGTTGGCGATGCGGCGCAGCGCCGAGGCCTGGACATCGGGCGTGAAGCCCCGCTCGGTGTAGTCCTCGGGGCGCTCGCTGAGGCCGACGACCCGGACCCGCCAGCGCAGGCGGTCGCCGTAGAGCCAGTCGAGCCGGCGCCGGAACGGCTCGGCGCTGTACGCCCACGGGCACGCGGGGTCGGTGAACTCGACGATCTCGACGTCAGCCACGCGCCGGGCCCGCCGCTTCGATCGGGTGCTCGATCTCGCCGAGCCCCTCGATCGCGATGCGCACGGTGTCGCCCGGCTGCAGGAACCGCGGCGGGTCCATCGACATCCCGACGCCTTCCGGGGTGCCGGTGAGGATCAGGTCGCCGGGCTCGAGCGTGCAGGTCTCCGAGATGAAGTCGACGAGCGCCCGCGGGCCGAAGACGAAGTCGGCGGTGGTGCCGTCCTGGCGCAGCTCGCCGTTGACGTGGCTCGAGATGCGCAGCCCGGCAGGATCGGGGACCTCGTCGGCGGTGGTGATCCACGGTCCCCACGGGCACGACGTGTCGAAGCCCTTCGCGCGCGTCCACTGCGGCTCGCGCTTCTGCAGGTCGCGGGCGCTGACGTCGTCGGCGACCGCGTAGCCGGCGATCTCGCCGCCGGTGCCCATCACCAGGGCGAGCTCGGCCTCGTAGTCCAGCCGCCGGACCACCTCGGGGCAGCGCACGGGTCCGCTCGGGGCCACGCTCGAGGACGGCAGCTTCATGAACACGAGCGGGAACTCGGGGACCTTCGTCCCCTGCTCGGCGGCGTGGTCGGCGTAGTTGTAGCCGATGGCGAAGATCGCGCGGGGGCGCGGCACGGGGGCCAGCAGCTTCACCTCGGCGAGCGGGAAGGCCGGCCCGTCGGCGGGCGTGCGGTCGCCCGAGGCGAGCCGGTCGAGCACGGTTCCGGCGAACGCGACGACCTCGTCGTCGCCGCGGACCTCGCCCGCCAGGGGCCGCTGCTCGCCTCCAGGCAGGAACGTCGTCAGGCGCATCCGGCCGGACATGCTACGCACGTTGGCGCGTAACTGGCCGATCGGCCGATACAGACCCGTCGCATCCGGCCGACAATGTGGGACATGGACGCGGGTGCGATCGAAGACGCTGCTGCCGCATCGGCGGCCCAGTACCAGTCGTTCGCCGAGGCGAGCCGCACGGTGCTGGATCTGCTCGAGCGCCACCTCCCGCAGTCCACGCCCTTCCTCGCCCACCTCGACCGCGGCCAGGCCATCCACCGGATCGTCGACTGCCGCAACGGCCGGCCGTTCGGGCTGCGCTCCAACCTCGCCCAGCCGCTGCAGGGCACGTTCTGCGCGGCGATGGCGGACGACCGCGGCCCGCAGCTGTGCAACGACGTGCCGACCCACCCGGTCTACGGCCCGCTCGAGGCGCAGGACCGCTTCGGGGCCGGGTCCTACCTCGGGGTGCCGCTGGAGCTCGCCGACGGCACCCGCGTGGGCAGCCTCGCCGCCTTTGCGCGCGAGCCCGGCCGCTTCCGCCCCGAGGACCAGCGCCTGATGACGCTGCTCGCGCGCGTGCTCAGCTCCGAGCTCGAGCGCGAGTCGAACCAGCGCGACCTGCGCCGCCTCAACGACACCCTCCGGGGGCAGGCCCGCCGGCTCGGCGCGCTGACCGGCGTCGCGCAGGCGCTCGCCTCCTCCGGCGACGCCCGCCCGGCCGTGTGCCGCGCCGCCTGCGAGGCCGGCGGCGCCCCCGTCGCCTTCCTGCTCGAGCCGCGCGGCGCCGACTTCATGTCGACCGCGATGCACGGCGCCGACGTCGCGCCCGTGACGATCCAGCCGCGCGCCGACCTCGCCGCCACCGGCCGCGGCGGCTTCACCTCGCGCGAGAGCTACTTCGTCGCCGACGCCCGCAACCACCCGGCGCTCGCCGAGCCGCTCGTGACCGCGACCGACGCCCGCTCCGCCCTGTTCGAGCCGGTGCTGCGCGGCAACCAGGTCGCGGGCGTGCTGATCATCATCTGGCGCACCCAGGTGGAGCAGCCCAACGCCGCCGTCGGCGAGGTCCTCCGGCTCATCGCCGCCCAGGCGGCCGTCGCGATCGAGCAGGAGTCGCTGCGCGCCCGCGCCGGCGCGCTCTCGCTCACCGACCGCCTCACCGGGCTCGCCAGCCGCCGGATCTGGGACGAGGAGCTGCCGCGCGAGCTCGCGCGCGCCCGCCGCTACGACGCGCCGCTCTCCATCGCGGTGCTCGACATGGACCACATGAGCGCGTTCAACATGCTCCACGGCGAGGCCGAGGGCGACCGCCTGCTCAAGGAGTCCGGCGCCCTGTGGCGCGGCCAGCTGCGCGACGTCGACCTGCTCGCCCGCCTGGAGGACGAGGAGTTCGGGCTCGTGCTGCCCAACTGCGGCCTCAGCGAGGGCGTCGAGGTCGTGGACCGCATCCGCGCCGCGACCCCGCGCGGCCAGACCGTCTCCGCCGGCGTCGCCCGCTGGGACGGCGAGGAGCCCGCCGAGCTCTTCATCGCGCGCGCCGCCGACGCCCTGGCCACCGCGAAGGCGGCCGGGCGCGACATGACGATCGCCGCCGAGTAGGGCTCAGCCGCCGGCGTCGCTCCGCGCGAGCGCCGCCAGCGCCGCGCGTACGTTCGCGTCCCGCTCCCGCGCCTCGTCGTCCACCCAGCGCCACCGGACGCCCGCCTCCATCACGAAGGTCGGCTGGTCGTGGTCCTGGATGCGCTCGACGTCGAGCCGCAGCGCGACGACCCCGTGCAGCTCGGTGACGACCGTCGCGCGGCCGTGCGCGGTGACCGCGACGTCCTCGGCGAGGATCGCCAGCGAGCACCGCGGGTCGGTGCGCAGGCGGGCGAGCGAGACCCGGCGGGGCGCCAGCGCGAACAGGACCGCGCGGTCCCCCGCCCGCACGGCGGTCGAGACCGGGATGGCGTGCGGCGCGCCCGCGGCCGTCGCGAGCACGGTCACCGTGCCGGGCGGCCACCGGGGCAGCGTGTCGGGCATCACCCGAGGGTACGGCCGAGCAGGCGGTTGCCGCGCTCGAGCTGGTCCTCCGTCGCGCCGGCGACCGAGCGGGCACCGGTCTCGCGGTTGATGCGGGCGTGGATCGCGCGATGGGCCTCGCCCGTGCGGCGCGACAGCGCGGCGACGAGCGTGCGGCGCTCCTCCCGCAGGCGCTCGCGCCGCTCGTGGGCCGTCTCGGCCTCCGGGCGCGAGGGCGTGGCGGCCGGCGCGGTCGTGGTGAAGGCGGCCAGCGCCGGGCTCGGGGCGGGCTCCGCCTCGGCGAACAGCTGCAGCGCGTCGCCGGGCTGGGTGGTCTGCAGGACGTCGTCGTCGCGGCGCGCGCTCGACCACAGGGCGTGGAAGGCCTCGGCGGCCTCGCCGCGCTCGCGCTCGGCGACGACCGCCTCGCCCTTGGTCTCGAGTACGAGCGCGTGGTTGCGCTCCTCCTCGATCCGCGTGGCGAGCTGCTTGAGCCGCGGGTCCGAGGGCAGGAAGAGGTGCGCCATCTGCGTGCGGTCGCGCCCGCCGGGGGTGCGGCGGATGAAGCGCCCGACGACCTGGCGGAAGAACAGCTCGGTGCGGGCGGTCGTCGCGTAGACGCCGACGCGCAGCCGCGGGACGTCGACGCCCTCGGAGACCATCAGCACGGACACGAGCCACGTGCCGGAGCCCGCGGCGAAGCGGGCGATGCGCGCCGAGGCGTCGGGCGCGTCGGAGGTCACGATCGCGGGCCGCTCGCCGGTGACGCGGGCGAGGCGCGCGGCGAGCCGCTCGGCGTGGTCCTTGTCGATCGCCACCACGAGGCCGCCGGCGTCGGGGTCGGCGCCGGCGCGCAGGTCGGTCAGGCGGGCGTGCGCGTCGCGCAGCACGTGGGCGACCCAGTCGCCGTCGGGGTCGAGCGCCGTGCGCAGCCGGCGCGCGGCCTCCCCCGCCCCCAGCACGACGGAGAAGTCCGCCCGGCGCCGGCGGCCGTCGCTCATCCACTCCATGTCGCCGTCGTAGGTGTGGAAGGTCACCGGCCGGCACACGCCGTCGACGAGCGCGTCCGTGTAGCCGTAGCCGTAGTCGGCGCGGCTGACGCCGTCGTCGTCGTAGGCGACCCACGGGATCGGCGTGCTGTCGGAGCGGAACGGCGTCCCGGAGAGCAGCAGGCGGAAGCGCGCGCCGGCGAACGCGTCCACCGTCGCCCGGCCCCACGCCGCCTGCTCGCCCAGGTGATGGGGCTCGTCGGCGATCAGCAGCGTCGCGGACTCCGCGCAACGGCGGCGGTGCACGCCCGCGCCGGCGGCGACCGTGGCATAGGTGACGGCGACGCCCGCACGGTCGCGCGGCTCCGGCCCCGCGGCGTTCGGGCGGTTGGGCTCGACGTCGAGCCCGTAGCGGGCCGCGTCCGCCGCCCACTGCCGGCAGATGTGCGTGGTCGGCGCGACGATCGCCACGCGCGCCACCCGGGCCTCCGAGAGCATCCGGTGAGCGACGTGCAGGCCGAACGTCGTCTTGCCCGCCGCGGGCGTCGCCGCGGCCAGGAACGAGCTCCCCTCGTGCGCGGCGACGGCCGCGACGGCCGTCTGCTGCCAGGCGCGCAGGGGGCGCGACGCGGGCCACGGCGGCAGCGAGGCGCGCCGTACCGGCCGGGTGGGAGCGGAGACCGTGTCCAACTGCAACGTCCTTTCGGGGGAGCGGGGAGGGCGGCGGCGGAACCTAGACAGCGCTCCGGTCGGAAGGGGCCAAGCCGGCGGCAAGCCGGCCCCCGTCATGCGGGTCGACCTGGATCGGCGGCTCGGGGGCCGGCTTGCTGTCGAGTTCGCGCGGCTCGCCTGGCGGCTCGCCGGTCGAACTCGCGGCCGCGGCGTGCCATGTGACAACATGGTTGCGATGTCAACCATCTCCGTCACCCACTTCTCGGATCCGGGCTGCCCGTGGGCGTGGTCGGAGTCGCCGGCGCTGGCCGTGCTGCGCTGGCGCCACGGCGACGACCTCGCCTGGCGCCACGTGATGATCGGGCTCTCCGAGTCCGGCGAGAGCTACGCCCGCCGCGGCTACACGGCCGAGCGCATGGCCCAGAGCTACCGCCGCTTCCGCGATCGCGGAATGCCGTTCGCCACCACCCCCCGCGAGCGCCCGCACGGCACCTGGCCGGCGTGCCGCGTGATCGTGGCGACGCGCCTGCTGTACCCCGAGCGTGAATGGGCGGTGTTCCGCGCCCTCCAGTTCGCGCAGTTCACCAGCACGCTCTCCTTCGAGCGCGAGGAGGACCTGCGCACCGCCATCGGCGGCGTCGCGGGCATCGACCCCGACGCGGTGATCGCCGCCGCCGGCGATGCGGCGACCGAGGAGGCGTTCGCCGGCGACCGCGCCGAGGCGCGCCGGGCCAGCGGCTCGCCGACCCACTTCATGGGCCGGGCCGCGGTCACCCCGGAGGGCGAGATCCGCTACACCGCCCCGAGCCTCGTCTTCACCGCCGAGGACGGGCGCCGGCTCGAGGCCGGTGGCTTCCAGCCCGTCGAGGTCTACGACGCGCTGATCGCCAACCTCGACCCGACGCTCGAGCGCCGCGGCGCCGCCGGGAGCCCGGCGGAGGTGCTGCCGGAGTTCCCGGACGGGCTCACGACCGCGGAGGTCGCGGCGGTGATGGCGCCCAACAACGCCGCGCCCGACCTCGGAGCGGCCGAGGACGCGCTGATCGCGCTCGTCGCGTCGGGCGGCGCGGCGCGGCACGCCACCGGCGACGACGCGCTGTGGCTGCCCGCCGGAGAAGAGGTGTCCGGCCGGGCCTCTACGGTTGCGGCCGGATGGACGAGGACCTGAAGGGCGTGGCCGATGCCGCCCTCCTGCTGGACCGCGCCGAGTCGGATGCGGCCGAGGGCGCCTACCAGAGCGTCCAGGAGTCGGTCGACCGCATCGACGCGCTCCTCGCCGGCCTGCGCGAGCGCTGGCCGGCGATGGGGGCGGCCGAGCGCCGGATCATCGGCCCGGCGGCGCGCTCGGTCCGCGAGCGCCGTGACGCGGTGGCCGCCGGGGTCCCGCGCCATCGCGCGCTCGCCGTGGTCCCCGGCGACGCCGACCCCGAGGACGAGCAGGACCCCGAGGCCGCCGCGGCCTAGACGCGGGTTTGCACCGTCCCGGCGCCGGGAAGCGCCGCTGTCGGAGCCCTGACCCGATGGACGCGCGGATCACGCTGAGGGTGGACGGCGAGCAGCGATCGCTCACCGTCGACACCCGCACCACCCTGCTCGACGCGCTGCGCGAGCACCTCGGCGTGATCTCGCCGAAGAAGGGCTGCGACCACGGTCAGTGCGGCGCATGCACGGTGCTGCTCGACGGGCGGCGCGTCACGACCTGCCTCGCGTTCGCGGTCGCGCACGACGGCGCCGAGATCACCACGGCGGAGGGCCTCGCGCACGAAGGCGAGCTGCATCCGATGCAGCGGGCCTTCCTCGAGCACGACGGCTTCCAGTGCGGCTACTGCACCCCGGGGCAGATCTGCTCGGCGGTCGGGATGCTCGACGAGCTCCGCGCCGGCTGGCCCAGCCACGTCACCGCGGACCTCACCGCCCGCCCCGAGCTCGACGACGACGAGATCCGCGAGCGGATGAACGGCAACCTGTGCCGCTGCGGCGCCTACGTGAACATCGTCAGCGCGATCCGCGAGGGCGCCGGATGAGGCCGTTCCGCTACGAGCGCGCGGAGGATGCGAGCGGCGCCGTCGCCGCCGTCGCCGGGCACCCCGAGGCGTCCTTCCTGGGCGGCGGCACGAACCTCGTGGACCACATGAAGCTCGGGATCGCCGGCCCGGAGCTGCTGGTCGACGTCACGCGCCTCGGCAACGACGCGATCGAGCCGCTGCCCGACGGCGGCGTGCGGATCGGGGCGGCGGTGCGCAACAGCGTCCTCGCCGCCAACCCGCTCGTGCGCGAGCGCTATCCGGTCCTCTCGCACGCGCTGCTCGCGGGTGCGTCGGGCCAGCTGCGCAACCTCGCGACGACGGGCGGCAACCTGCTCCAGCGCACGCGCTGCGTGTACTTCCAGGACGTCACCACCCCGTGCAACAAGCGCCGGCCGGGCTCCGGGTGCGGCGCGCTCGCCGGCTACACCCGCTACCACGCGATCCTCGGCGCGTCGGAGCACTGCGTGGCCGTGCATCCCTCCGACATGGCCGTCGCCCTCGTCGCGCTCGACGCCGTCGTCGAGGTCGAGGTGCCCGGCGGCTCGCGCCGCCTGCGCGTCGCCGACCTGCACCGGCTGCCGGGCGACGCGCCGGACCGCGACACGACGCTCGAGCACGGCGAGCTGATCACCGCCGTCGAGCTGCCGGCGCTGCCGATCGCCGCGCGGTCCGCCTATCGCAAGGTGCGCGACCGGGCGTCGTTCGCGTTCGCGCTGGTCTCCGTCGCCGCGGCGCTCGACGTCGCCGGCGGCGAGGTCCGCGACGTGCGGATCGCGCTCGGCGGCGTCGCGCACAAGCCGTGGCGGGCCGCCCGCGCCGAGGACGCCCTGCGCGGCGGCCCGGCGACCGAGGACGCCTTCCGGGAAGCCGCCGAGGCGGAGCTCGCCGGCGCGCGGCCGCTGCGCGACAACGCGTTCAAGGTGCCGATGGCCCGCAACACGATCGTCGCGGTGCTGCGCGACCTTGCCGCGGGATGAGCACCCCGGTCAGGACCCCGGCGATCGGCGCCGCGCTCGAGCGCCTCGACGGGCCGGCCAAGGTCACCGGCACCGCGCCCTACGCGTTCGAGCATCGGGTCGGCGGGCCGGCCTACGTCCACGCGATCCAGGCCACGGTGGCCCGGGGGCGGATCACCCGCGTCGGCACCGCGGCGGCGGAGGCGCTCGACGGGGTGCTCGCCGTGATCACCCACGAGAACGCGCCCCGCCTCGCCTCTGACGAGGACCGCGAGCTGTGGATCCTGCAGTCGCCCGACGTCGGCTTCCGCGGCGAGTTCGTCGGCGCCGTCATCGCGGAGAGCGCGGAGACCGCGCGCGAGGCCGCCGCGCTCGTCGAGATCGACTACGACGCGCAGCCGCACGAGGTCGAGCTGCGCGCCGACCTGGCGGGCCTCTACACGCCGGAGAAGGTCAACCCGCGCTTCCCCTCCGACACGTCGGAGGGCGACGTCGAGGCCGCGATGGCGTCTGCTCCGTTCACGCTCGACGAGACCTACCGGACGCCGATGGAGCACAACAACCCGATGGAGCCGCACGCGACGGTCGCGGTCGCCGCGGCGGACGGGCTCACCCTCTACGACTCCACCCAGGGCGTCCACGCGGTGCGCTCGACGGTGGCGAAGCTGTTCGGGCTCGACCCCGAGCGGGTGCGGGTGATCGCCCCGCACGTCGGCGGCGGGTTCGGATCGAAGGGGCTGCCGCATGCCCACGTGGTCCTCGCCTGCCTCGCCGCCCAGACGCTGCCGGGCCGGCCCGTGAAGCTGGCGCTGACCCGGCAGCAGATGTTCTTCGTGGCGGGCCATCGCACGCCGACCATCCAGCGGGTCCGCCTCGCCGCCGGCGCCGACGGGCGCCTCGAGGCGATCGCCCACGACGTCGTCGAGCACACCTCGCGGATCAAGGAGTTCGCCGAGCAGACCGCGACCCCGACGCGGATGATGTACGCGGCGCCGAACCGCCGCACCGGCCACCGCCTGGCGGCGCTCGACGTGCCGGTGCCGTCGTGGATGCGCGCGCCCGGCGAGTGCCCGGGCATGTTCGCCCCCGAGGTCGCGCTGGACGAGCTCGCGATCGCCTGCGGCGTGGACCCGATCGAGCTGCGGGTCCGCAACGACCCCGAGGTCGACCCGGAGAGCGGGCGGCCGTGGTCCAGCCGCAACCTCGTGGCCTGCCTGCGCGAGGGCGCGCGGCGGTTCGGCTGGGAGTCGCGCGACCCGGAGCCGGGCGCCCGTGTGCGCGACGGCTGGCTGTACGGCACGGGCGTGGCCAGCTCCACCTACCCCGTGTACCGGATGCGCGCCTCGGCGGCGATCCGCTTCGAGGCCGACGGCCGCTACACGGTGCGGACCGGTGCGGCGGACATCGGCACGGGGACGTGGACGGCGCTCACCCAGATCGCCGCCGACGCCCTCGACGTGCCGGTGGAGTCCGTGCGCCTCGCGATCGGCGACACCGAGCATCCCTACGCGTCGGTCGCGGGCGGCTCATCCGGCATCACCACCTGGGGGTCGGCGATCGTCGCCGCCGCGCGCGCGTTCCGCGAGGAGCACGGCGCCGATCCCTCCGACGGCGACGAGGCGTTGGCCGACGCCCCGCGCAACCCCGACGCCGAGCGCTTCGCCATGCACGCGTTCGGCGCGCAGTTCGCCGAGGTGCGGGTCGACCGCGACACCGGCGAGATCCGCGTCCCGCGCATGCTCGGCGTCTTCGGGGTCGGGCGGATCATCAACCCCCGCACCGCCCGCTCGCAGCTCATCGGCGGCATGACGATGGGCCTCTCGATGGCGCTGCACGAGGAAGGCGTGATCGACCCGCAGTTCGGCCACGTCGTCAACCACGACCTCGCCGAGTACCACATCGCCTCCCACGCGGACGTGCCCCCGGTGGAGGCCCACTGGCTCGACGAGCACGATCCGTACGTCAACCCGATGGGCTCGAAGGGCATCGGCGAGATCGGCATCGTCGGTACCGCCGCGGCGATCGCCAACGCGACCCATCACGCCACCGGGATCCGCGTCCGAGACCTGCCGATCACGGCGGACAAGCTGCTGCGCTGACGCGCCGCAGGCAGCCGTGATAGCGCACCGGGAAGGCGGCGGCCTTGGATACAGGGCGTACGCGAGGTTCTAGCGTCAGCCGGGCACGACCCGGACCGTAGCGCTCAGACGCGGGCGGTGTCCAGCTCCGCGTAGACCGCCGCGGTCTGGCGGGCGGCGTCGGCCCAGTCGAAGCGCAGCACGTGCTCGCCGGCCTCGGCGACGAGGCGCTGGCGCAGCGCCTCGTCGGTGAGCAGCTTCTCCGCCATCCGGGCGAGCGCGTCCGAGTCGCGCGCGCGGAAGCGCAGCCCGACCCGCTGCCCGCCGGGGACCACCTCGCGCAGGCCGCCGGTGTCGGCCACGACGCACGGACAGCCCGAGGCCATCGCCTCGAGCGCCACGAGCCCGAACGGCTCGAAGATCGACGGCACCACGCACAGGTCGGCGATCCGGTACAGGGAGTGCAGGACGTCGTCGCCGGTCCAGCCCACGAACGAGCCGTGGCGCATCAGCCCGAGGCGGCGCGCCTGCTCCTTGAGCTCGGCCTCCGCGGTGCCGGATCCCGCGACGAGGAAGCGCACGTCGCCGAGGCGGCGGATCAGCCCCGGCAGCGCGTCGAGCGCGAGGTGGAAGCCCTTCTCGTAGACGAGGCGGCCGACGAGCAGCACGAGCCGCTCCTCGGGCTCGGCGAACTGCGCGCGCAGCCGCGGCAGGTCGGCGACCGGCTGCAGGTCGCTCGGATCGATCCCGTTCGGGATCACGGTCACCCGCCCCGCCGGGATGCCGAACACGTCGGCGACGTGGCCGCGCATGTAGTGCGAGCAGGTGATCACGCGGTCGGCGGCGCGCACCATCGCGCGCTCGACGCCGTGGATGTGCGACTGCGGGTGCTTGTCGACCCAGCCCTGGTGGCGCCCGTACTCCGTCGCGTGCACGGTGACGAGCCACGGCGTCGCGAAGCTCGCCGCGAGCCGCCGCGCGGCGTCGGCCACCAGCCAGTCGTGCGAGTGCACGAGGTCGAAGTCCAGCGCGGCCCCCAGCTCGGCCCCGGCGGCGCGCATGTCGTCGTTCATGCGCTCGACCCAGGAGATGAAGGCATCGAGGTCGTCCTTGGGGAAGTCGGGCTCGCGCACGCGGTGGACGATCACCCCGTGGCGGTCCTCGCGCGCCGCGAGCCGCCCGCCGCCGCGCGTGAGCACGTGGACCTCGACCCCGTCGCGCACGAGCTGCTCGGAGAGCTTGCGCACGTGACGCGCGAGCCCGCCCTCGACGATCGGCGGGTACTCCCAGGACAGGATCAGGACGCGGAGGCGCACGGCCGGCAGGGGCACCCTACCGGTGCCTGGGAGAATGGCCCGCGTGGCACGGCTGAAGATCGCGTACGTGGGCGGGGGCTCGACGCGGGCCGCCGGGACGATGGCGAGCTTCATCGAGCAGGGCGAGAACTTCGCGGGCTCGGAGGTCGTGCTGATCGACCTCGACGGCGACCGGCTGGCGCTGATCCGCGAGCTCGCGACGCGGATGGCCGCGGCGCGGGGGCTCGAGCTGACGGTGTCGGCGACGACCGACCGCCGCGCCGGCCTCGACGCCTGCGACGCCGTCCTGACGAGCTACCGGCCGGGCGGCTTCGAGTCCCGCGTGCTGGACGAGAAGATCCCGCTCGCCCACGACGTGATCGGCCAGGAGACGCAGGGGCCCGGCGGGTTCTTCATGGCCCTGCGCTCGATCCACGTCATGCAGCAGATCCTCGACGACGTGGCGGTCGCCTGCCCGGGGGCGCGGATCTTCAACTACACGAACCCGGTCAACATCGTCGCCCAGGCGGTGACCGACCACAGCGACGCGCCGTTCGTGTCCCTGTGCGAGGGGCCGATCATCTACCCCGAGGAGATCGCCGAGGCCGCCGGCCTCGACGCCGGGCGGCTGGACGTCGCGAGCGTCGGGCTCAACCACGCGTCGTGGAGCGTCCGCCACCGCTACGACGGGCAGGACCTGCTGCCGCTCGTGCGCGAGGCGTGGGAGCGCCGCCGGGACGACCCCGCGCTGACCGGCGAGCCGCGCCGCATCCTGCGCCTCGCCGCCACGATGGACGCGCTGCCGAGCGCGTACTTCCAGTACTACTACTTCGAGCGCGAGGTCCTCGGCGAGCTGCAGGCCAAGGGCACGACCCGCGCGGAGGACATCCTCGGGTGGGTCCCCGGCTACTGGCGCCATTACGAGGAGCAGGCGCGCAGCGGCGCCCCGGTGCTCGACCCCGGCCGCTCGCGCGGCGGCATCCACGAGCTCGAGCTGGCGATCGACTGCATGGACGCCGTGTTCAACGACCGCGGCGAGACGCTGCCGGTCAACGTGCCCAACCAGGGCTCGGTGCCGGGCTTCGCGGACACGCTGGTCGTCGAGACGCTCGGGCGCTGCGACGCGGACGGCGTCCACCCGCTCCCCATGCCGGGCCTGCCCACCCACCTGCGCGGGCTCGTCGAGGCGCTCGGCGAGTACCAGCAGGCGGCCGCCGACGCCGCGTGGTCCGGTGGCCCCCGCGACGCGGTGCGCGCGCTCGCGGCCCACCCGCTGGTGCGCTCGATCGACCTCGCAGAGCGCCTCTACGGCGAGATGGCGGCCGCGCACCGCGCGCAGCTCCCGGCGCGGCTGCAGCCCGCCTGAGCGGCGACTACAGGCTGCCGCGCGGCGCCAACCACTCGCTGCCGGCGTGCAAGCCCGTGCGTTCGGCGATGACGTCGAAGTCCCGGTCGTAGTGCAGGACCGCGGCGCCGACCGAGGAGGCACAAGCGGCGATCACGAGGTCGCTCGGCGCGACGCGATGGTGGCCGACGCGGGCGAGCTCGGCCTGCGCGCGCAACGCCGAGTCCTCGATGTCGGGAGTCACTCTCACCCAGGGCAACGCCATCAGCCGCTCGAGCATCCCGGCATGGTCCGCCGCACTGCGAGCCGAATAGCCCGCCTCCAGCAGGAACGGGGTGCACACCGCGACCTCGCCGGCCTCGATCTGGTCGGCCACGAACCCCCGCCGGCCCTCTGCGAGGCGCGGCGAGTTCAGCCGCGCCCACGCCGAGTTGTCAAGCAGCAGCATCCGGGTCGATCAGCCCGTGGCGCTTGACGGCGTCGGCGGCAGCGGAGTCGACCGGCAGGTCGGCGCCGCGGACGCGATCGGCCAGCCATCGGCGCGCGGCGACGGCCTCCGGGCGCGATCGGCGCAGCGCCTCCGCCTTGGCGTTGGCACCCAGGACGACCAACTCACCGAAGTCCACTCGTTCATCGCCCAGCTCTGCGCGAAGCTGATCGAGCGCCGCCTTGACGGGCGCCGTCTCGGTGACCATGTGGCGAGGGTGCTTGGTAGGCATCGGCCAGACAGTGTAACACCGTGCAGCACCCCTACCGCAGCGCGGCCCCCGTCGCGGGGTCGAAGAGGTGGACCGTCTCGGGGTCGATCGCGAACTCGACGGTCGCGCCCGGCTCGAGGTGGCCGCGCCCCGCCACGCGGGCGGTGAAGCGGGCGCGGCGGTCGTCGGCCAGCAGCGTGGCCTCGCGCTCCTCGGTCGCCTCGTCGGCCGCGCCCGCCGCCTCGCCCTCGAGCCGGGAGGCGTCGACGGGGAAGATCACGTGGCTCTCGGCCCCGAGGCGCTCGACGACCTCGAGGGTCGCCCGCAGGCGCGGCAGGCCGGGGTCGACGTCTGGGCCGGCCGGCACGAGATCGGTCGGCCGCACGCCGGCGATGACGGCGCCCTCGTGCCCGCGGCGCGGGCCGAGACCCACGTCGACGCCCGCGAAGCGGACGCGCCCGCCGGCGGCCTCCCCGGGCACGAGGTTCATCGGCGGCGAGCCCATGAACGCCGCGACGAACAGGTTCACGGGCTCGTCGAAGAGCTTGTCCGGGGTGTCGCACTGCTGGATGGAGCCGTCGCGCAGCACCGCGACGCGATCGCCGAGCGTCATCGCCTCGATCTGGTCGTGGGTCACGTAGACGGTCGTCACCCCGAGGCGGTCGTGCAGGCGGGCGAGCTCGGCGCGCATCCCCACACGCAGCTTCGCGTCGAGGTTGGAGAGCGGCTCGTCCATCAGGTAGGCCTGCGGCTCGCGGACCATCGCGCGCCCGATCGCCACCCGCTGGCGCTGCCCTCCCGACAGCGCGCCCGGCTTGCGCTCGATCAGCTCGGAGAGCCCGAGGACGCCCGCGACCGAGCCCACCTTCTCGCGCATCGCGGGCTTGGGCGTCCGGCGCAGCTTGAGCGCGAAGGCGAGGTTGTCCCACACGCGCATGTGCGGGTAGAGCGCGTAGTTCTGGAAGACCATCGCGATGTCGCGGTTGCGGGGCGCGAGCTCGGTGACCTCGCGGTCGCCGATGTGGATGCGCCCGGCCGACACGCCCTCGAGCCCGGCGATCATCCGCAGCAGCGTCGACTTGCCGCATCCCGACGGGCCGACGAGCACCATGAACTCGCCGTCGGCGATCTCGAGCGCGACGTCGTCGACGGCCGTGACGTCGCCCGGGAAGACCTTGCTCACGCGCTCGAGGGTGATGGCGCCCACTCGGGGCTCCTTCCGTGACTCGTTGACAGTGCCCCGGCCGCGACCGCGGCGTCGCCGTCGACGCCGAGGCGGTCGAGCGCGAGCAGCAGCGCGCCCGCCACCGGCGGCGGGCCGTGGCGGAGCGCCACCGCGCCCGGCAGCTCGGCCATCACGGTGTCGGCGAGCAGCGCCGAGGGATGCCCGAACACCCCGCCGGTCAGCACCACGCGCGCGCCCGCGAGCGGCAGCCCGACGCGCTCTGCGGAGATCCGCGCCTGGCGACCGAGGATGCGGCCCTTGCCGGTGACGATCTCCGTCGCCACGGGGTCACCGGCGTCCGCGGCGTCGATGACCACCGGCGCCATGCGGTCGCCCTCGGCCTCGGACAGGCCGCCGCGGCGCGTGAACGCATGCAACAGCGCCGTGGCGTCCGGCACCCCGTAGAGCGCGAAGGCGCGCTCGGAGAGCACGGTGCGCCCGCCGAGCCCGAGGTCCGCGCGGTAGACGGCGCGCAGCGCCTCGTCGCCGAGGTGGCGCCCGCCGGCCCCGTCGGGCCAGAACCCGACGTGGAACGTGCGCCCCTCGTGGCGCGCGCCGATCGCGTTGTAGGTCCCCGCGACGACCGCGAGGCCCGTCCAGCCGGGGGAGCCCGCACGCAGCGCGCCGAGCGCGTCGTTGACCACGACCGGCGGCGAGCGCAGCCCGAGCCGCTCGCGCAGCTCGCGGTCGAGCAGCTCGAAGTCCTCAGGCCAGTCCGCGCCCGCGAGGCTGAAGGCGGCGGCGTCGAGTGCCGCCGGCTCGAGCCCGGCCTCCGCGAGCGCCACCGACACCGCGCCCGCGATGGCGCCGAGCGCGGCGTCCGGCGAGCCCGCGCCGTAGATGTCGCCGCACCCGCCGCGCCCGGTGCCGAGCACGCGCGCGCCCTCGTCGGCGACCACGGCCAGCGTCTTCGTGTTGCCGCCGTCGACGGCGAGCACGCGCCGCGTCACTCCTTCACCGCCCCGGCGAACATCCCGCGGATGAAGCTGCGCTGCAGGAACACGTAGACGATCACGATCGGCAGCGCGACGAGCACGGCCGCGGCGGCGATCAGCGTCGGGTCGCTGGAGCGGTTGGCCCCGGCGAAGAGCGCGAGACCGAGCGGCGCGGTGCGCAGCGAGTCGCTCTGGATCATCACCAGCGCGAGCAGGAACTCGTTCCACGTCCACATGAAGACGAGCACCACGAGCGTCGTCAGCGCCGGCCACGCCTGGGGCAGCAGCACCCGGACCAGGGTCGAGAGGCTCGACGCGCCGTCGAGCCGCGCCGCCTCCACCAGCGCTCCCGGCGTGGAGCGGAAGAAGGCCCGCATCCAGAACGTGCCGAACGGGATCGAGAGCCCGATCTGGGGCAGGATCAGCGCCCACAGGCTGTCGGTCAGCCCGACGTCCTTGAAGACGTAGTAGAGCGGGATGACCGTCGCCTCGTAGGGGAAGATCAGCCCGATCAGCAGCAAGTAGAAGAGCGCGCTCGAGCCGCGGAAGCGCATGGTCCCGAACGCGTAGCCGGCCAGCGTGGCGAGCACCGCGGTGACGAGCGAGACGCTCGCCGCGACGATGAAGCTGTTGACGAGGCCGTGGTTGAAGCCGCCCTCCTCCCACGCCATGCGGAACGTGTCGAAGGTCGGCGCGTCCGGGATCGAGAAGCCGGTCACCAGGTCGCTGCGCCGGTGGAAGGCCAGCAGGACGATGGTGAGGATCGGGTAGATCGCGATGATCGCGAAGACCCCGAGGACGGCGTAGCTGATCAGCTGCTCCCGGCGGTTCGTCATCGCGTCGGGTCGCGGTCGACGATGCGGGTGATGAGGAACACCACGGCGAAGATGACCACGGTCAGCACGACGGCGACCGCGGCCGCGAGCCCGACCCGCCCGTTGCTGAACGCGTTCTGGTAGACGAGCACCGCGGGCACGGTCGTCGCCGACCCTGGGCCGCCGCTGGTCGTCACGTAGATGAGGTCGAAGGTGCGCAGCGCGAAGATCGTGGTGATCGTCAGCGCCACCGCCAGCTCGCCGCGCAGCGAGGGCAGCGTGACCGCGAGGAGCTCGCGCACGCGCCCGGCGCCGTCGACCCGCGCCGCCTCGTACAGCTCCAGCGGGATCTTCTGGATGCCGGCGATGAACAGCACCATGCAGACGCCGAACATGACCCAGGTGCCGACGAGGCCGAGGGCCGGCAGCGCGAAGTCGAAGTCCCCGAGCCAGCTGCGCGCGATGCCGCCGAGCCCGACGGCCCGCAGCGCCTCGTTGATCGGTCCCTGCTGGGCGTAGATCCACGTCCACGCGATCGCGACGACGACGGTCGCGATCGTCTGGGGCATGAACAGGACCGCGCGGAAGAACCCCGCTCCGCGCACGCGGCTGTGGGCGATCACCGAGGCGAGGAGGAGCCCGAGCGCGCACGGGATCAGCGAGAAGAACACGATCAGCACCAGCGAGTGCACGAACGACCCGCGGATCGACGGGTCGCTCAGCACCTGGCTGTAGTTGTCGAGCCCGGCCCACGTCCCGACGGTCAGGCCGTCCCAGCGGAACAGCGACAGCCACGTCGTGTACAGCAGCGGCCCGAACGCGAAGATCAGGTAGAAGACCAGCGCCGGGGCGAGGTACAGGTAGGCGACCCGGCGGGGCTCGCCCGGCGCGCGGGCGCGGACCCGCAGCCGCGGCCCCTCCACGGCTCCGGGTCCGGCGCGTGCGTCTGGCTCACCGACCCCGCTCGGGGTCGACACCTCCATCTACTGCCCTCCGAGCTCCGCGTTGTAGCCGTCCCAGTCCTTCTGGACGCGCGACGTCACGTCCTTCACCGAGGCGCGCCCGGCGAGCAGCTCCTGGAAGGACTGGCCCATGGTCTCGAGCATGGTCGGCGAGGACCAGTCGGGGTACAGCGTCAGCCCGCCCGCGTCGAGGAGCTCCTGCCAGCCCGTCGCGATCTCCCGGGCGAACGGCTGCCGTGGCTGGGCGGTCGGGTCGACCACGGCCGGCACCATGCTGTTGTCGACCATCGGCTGGCTGGCGTCCCGCCCGGCGAGCGCGTTGATGTAGGCCGCCGCCAGGTCGGCCTGCTTGCTCTTGGCCGACACGTGGATCGGCACGCTCGCGGAGCCGATCGCGGCCCTCTTGCCGGTCGGGCCGGGCGGCATGTTGAAGTACATCGCGTCCTTGCCGAGGCCGTCGACGATCGTCTGGGCGTTCCAGTTGCCGCCGAGGAAGAACGCGCCCTGCCCCCGGCCGAACTGGTTCGCCGCGTCCTGCTCGGCACGGCCGTTGTAGTCGTCGCCCTTGCCCATGTACCCGGCCTTGTTCCAGGCCGCGAGCTTCTCGAGCGACGCGCGGTTGCCCTCGGTGTCGAACGTCTTGCCGGGACGGTGGAAGATCCAGTCGCGGACCTGCTGGGCGGGCTCGTAGGCGCCCTGGATCGTGCCCCACATGTGGATCGCCGGGTACTGCTCCTTGTTGCCGAGCATGATCGCCGGCTCGCTCGCCGGCAGCGACGACTTGACCGTGGCGAGCGCCTTCTCGAAGTCCGCGAAGGTCTTCAGCGAGGCGGGGTCGACGCCCGCCTCGCGGAGCTTTGCGACGTTGGCGAACACGCCGGTCGTCTGGCCGCTCTGGGCGATGCCGTAGATGGAGCCCTCGCCGAAGTCCTTGCCGTCCGTCGACCACTTGAACTGCTGCAGCGCCAGCGGCGAGAACTGCTTCTCCCAGCCGTAGGCCTTGGCGTACTTGTCGAGGTTGAGGATGAGCCCCGCCTTCACCAGCTCGCCGTCGACCTGGTAGCCCTGGTTGCCGGCCACGACGTCGGGCGGCTTGTCGCCGGCCAGGGAGAGCTTGACCTGCTTGATCCAGCTCGCGAAGTCCCGGAAGGTGACGTCGACCGTGACGTTCGGGTACTTCTGCTCGAACTCGCGCGTCAGGTCGCGGATCGCGTTGCGCGGGCCGCCCGAGTCCTCCGAGAAGACGGCGCGCAGGGTGACGTCGCCGAGGCTCTCGAAGCCGTCGGTCTTGACCGCCGCCGAGGACTCCTGCTTGGACTCATCCGGCTTGTCCTGCCCCGGCGTCCCGCCGCACCCCGCGATGACCAGCACCGCCGCGACCCCGGCGACCGCGCGCAGCCAGCGATTGATCATATGTGCTCTCCCTCTCCCTCGGCGGGCGGCGCATCAGCGTCGCCTGGAATCGGTAGCGATCGGCACGGTAGACCGTGCGGCCGATGTCCACGACCCGGCCCTCCTCGTCGATCGCCACGGTGGTCGCGAACAGGACCGGCGCCCCACGCGTCAGCCCGAGCAGCTCCGCCTCGGGCGATTCGGCCACGCGGGCCTCCACCTCGTAGTGGGCGCGGGCGAGGCGCCGGCCGCCGCGCTCGAGCGCCTCGTACAGCGACGCGGTCGCGAAGTCGAGCTCGGCGACCGCCGGCGCGCGGCGCAGCGGCACGCGGTTGTTGTCGAGCGAGATCGGCAACCCGTCGAGCATGCGCAGCCGCTGGAGCTCGAACAGCTCGGCGCCGGGGGCGATCCCGAACGCCTCGGCCTCGTCCAGCGTGGCGGCCCGGACCTCGCGCGCCAGCACGCGGGACGACGCCTCGAGCCCGCGCGAGCGCCCCAGCTCGGACAGGCTCAAGAGCGTGTTGGGCGGCTCGGCGAGCGCGTCGCCGGTGACGAACGAGCCGCGCCCGCGCGGCTCCACGAGCCCGTCGGCGACGAGCTCCTCGAGCGCGCGCCGGACCGTCGCGCGGCTTACGCCGAGCTCGTCGCACAGCCAGCGCTCGGACGGCAGCCGGTCGCCCGCCTCGAGGTCGCCGCGCTCGATCTCGTCCGCCAGCCGCCGGTAGACGCGATGGTAGAGCGGCTGCGACGCCTGGCTCATCGGCATGCCGCGAAGACTATTCACCTTGTGTTGTCGCAATGTCAAGCATTTGGTCCCCTTTGGTTCGTGATGGTACGTTGCGGTTTGTGAGCTTCCACCAGACCGGGCTGTGGGCGGACGTGCGCGGGATCCCGGACGCCCTGGCCGGCACGCTGCGCCCGGTCGACGGCCTCGAGGACGCGGTCGGCGTGCTGCGCGCGCCCGGCGTCGAGCGCGTGGTCGCCACCGGCAACGGCGCCGCCTACTACGTCGCCCACGCGCTGTGGCTGGCGTCGCTGGAGGGCACCGGCGGCCCGCCGCTCGTCGCGGTCCCCTGCGGGCTCGCCGTGCGCGCGCGCTTCCGCTGGCGCCCCGGCGACGCGGTGCTGGCGGTCTCCTCCTCGGGCGAGTTCCGCGACGTGGTGGCGATCGCCGAGCGCGCGGGCGCGCGCCCGTGCGTGGCCATCACCGCCGACGCGCGCTCATCGCTCGCGGCCGCGGCGACCGCCCGCGTGCTCCAGCGGGTCGACGCCCAGCGCGCCGTGACCCACACCCAGGCGCTGTGCGGCGCCTACGCGAGCGGCCTCGCGCTGTGGGCCGCGGTCGCCGGGGACTCCGAGCTCGCCGACGTGGTCACGACCGCGCCGGACGTCGCGGCGCGCGCGATCGCCGCCGCGGAGGCATGGGCGGACGACGCGCTCGCGCGCCTCGACCGCCCCGTGGCCGCCATCGCCGCGGGCGGCGGCACCGCCTGGGCCGCCGCCCTCGAGCTCGCGCTGATGCTCAAGGAGGTCTCGCGCCTGCCGGCCGAGGGCGTGGAGACGCGCGAGGGCGCGACCTCGGCGATGTTCGGCCTCGACCGCGGCCACCTGATGGTCAGCCTCGACCCGGCCGACGACCCGCTCGGCGCCGAGGCGATGCGCCTCTGCGCGGCGGCCGGCGCGACCACCCTGCGGCTGCCCGAGGTCGACGGCGCGGACCCGCGGCTCGCGCCCATCGCGACGCTGCCCGCCGCCGCCGCGCTCGCGGCCGGGCTGGCGCTGACCGCCGGGCACGACGTCGACCGCCCGGCGTGGACCGACGCCTACTACGAGACCGCGCGCGGCGCGCCGTCGCCCTGATGCCGGTCCGGCTCGGCGTCATCGGCTGCGGCAGCGTCTTCTGGACGCCGTACATGAGCCTGATCGAGCGCCTGCGCGGCCAGGGCCGGGTCGAGGTCGCCGCGGTCTACGACTCCGACGCCGAGAAGCGCCGCCTGGCCGCCGGCCGCCTGGACCTCACGCCGGACCTGCCCGGCGAGGCCGCGGTCTACGAGCACCCGGAGGTCGACGCGGTGCTGGTGCTCACGAGCATGAACGACCACGGCCGCCTCGCCCGCGCCGCGCTCGAGGCCGGCCGCCACGTGCTGGTGGAGAAGCCGGTGGCCACGACCCTGCCGGAGGCCGAGCAGGTGCTCGCAGCCGCGGAGGCCGCGCCCGGCCACCTGCTGTGCACGCCCGCGGTCCTGCTCTCCCCGACCTACCGCGCGATGCACGGCCGCGTGGCCACCGGGGAGATCGGCGGGCTGCTCAGCGCGCGGGCGCGCTACGGCTGGGCCGGCCCGGACTGGAGCCGCTGGTACTACGAGCCCGGCGGGGGCGCGCTGTTCGACCTCGGCGTCTACAACGTCACGAGCCTGTGCGGCTTCTTCGGCCCGGCGCGGCGGGTGACCGCGATGACCGGCACGGCGATCCCCGAGCGCGCGGTCGACGGCGCGGTCATCCGCGTGCGGGCCGAGGACAATGCGCACGTGCTGCTGGACTTCGGCGACGCGCGCTTCGCGGTGGTGACCACCGGCTTCACCATGCAGCGCTATCGCTCGCCGTGCATCGAGCTCTACGGCACCCATGGCGTCCTGCAGATGCTCGGCGACGACTGGGCGCCCGAGGGCTACGAGCTGTGGCGCAACGACGCCGCCGCCTGGGAGCTGCATCCCGAGTCCGACCCCGCGTGGCCGTGGACGGAGGGCCTGCGCCATCTCGTCGAGTGCATCGAGACCGGCCTGCCTCCGCTGATCCGTCCCGAGCACGCCTTCCACGCGCTGGAGATCATGCTCGCCGCGCAGGCCGCGGGGGCCGACGGGCAGGCGCGCACGATCACCAGCGACTTCCCCGCGCCGGCGCTCGAGCGGCTGGGCGAGCCCGGCGTCCGCGACCACCGCGTGCACGACCCGCGGAGCACGGCATGAGCCTGGTCGAGCGCCCCGCCCTGCCGGGCTCCTCGCCGCGCCCCACGTTCGCCGGCCCCGCGCTCATCCGCCGCGCGGACGTCACCCGCCACGTGTGGGGCGAGCCCGAGTCCGGCGAGGTCTTCGACTGGATCTACGCCTCGACCGAGCGCGTGCACATGCTGGTCTTCGGCCTGCCGCCGGGCGGCGCCTTCCGCCACTCGGAGGCGTTCCGCACCGTGTTCGCGGCCGACGAGGTGCTGCACGTCCTCGAGGGCACGCTCGTCATCGCCGACCCCGAGACCGGCGAGGTCCAGCGCGCGGCGACCGGCGAGAGCGTGTTCTTCCGCCGCGACACCTGGCACCACGCGTTCGCGCTCGGCCCCGAGCCGCTGCGCGTGCTCGAGCTCTTCGCTCCGCCGCCCGCGGCGGGCGCCTCGAGCGCCTACGCGCGGGCGCAGCCGTACCTCGAGGTCTCGTCCTATGCGGACGACTCCCGGCTCGGCGCCTGGCCGCCCGCGGAGCCGCCGGCCCAGCGGCTCCGCGTCCTGCGCGCCGGCGACGTCCTCTACCGGCGCGACCTCGGCGTGTTGTGCGGGATCCTGGCCAGCACCGAGCACCTCACGGTCGCGACGCTCGAGATCGGGCCGAGCGAGGTGGCCGGCCTGCACGCGCACGGCGGCGACGAGGTGCTGATGGCGCTGTCGGGCTCGCTGTGGGTGCGCGCCTTCCACGAGGACGCCGTGCACGTCTTCGAGCTCGGGCCGGAGGACGTCTGCTACCTCCCGGCCGGCAGCCGGCACGAGTACCGCAACGCCGGCGGGGACACCGCCCGGGCGATCTGCGGCATCGCGCCGAGCTACCTGCCGTGACGGTCGCCCTCGGGATCGACGTCGGGGGCACCAAGCTCGCGGCCGCGCGCGTCGACGTCGCGAGCGGGGAGATCCTCGCCGCCGCGCGGCGGCCCACCGACCCGGGGCGCGGTGCGGAGGCCGTGCTGGCGGACTGCGTCGCGCTGGGGCGCGAGGCGGCGGGCGACGGCGCGGTCGCGGCCGTGGGGCTCGCGGTGTGCGAGCTCGTCGACCCCGCCGGCCGGGTGCGCAGCGCCGAGACCGTCGACTGGCGCGACACCGACCTGGCGGCGGCGTTCGCGCCGCTCGGCCCGCTGCGGGTCGAGTCCGACGTGCGCGCCGCCGCGGTGGCGGAGGCGCGGCTCGGCGCCGGCCGCGGCGAGCCCGACTTCCTCTACGTCGGCGTCGGCACCGGCATCAGCCACTGCCTCGTGACCGGCGGCCGGCCGCGGGCGGGCGCGCACGGCAGCGCGATCGGCACCGGCGCACCCTATGTCGAGCGCTGGTCCGGCGGGCTCGCGCTCGCCCGCCGCACGGGGCACCGCACCGCCCGCGAGGCCCTCGACGACCCCGCGAGCGCGGCCATCGTCGAGGACGCGGCGCGCCGCCTCGGCACCGCGCTGGCGGCGCTCGTCAACGCGCTGGACCCCGGCGTGCTCGTCATCGGCGGCGGGCTCGGCCTCGACCCGGGCTACCGCGAGCGCGCGGTCGCCGCGATGCGCGTCGAGGTCTACGACCCGGCGGCCGCCCGGGTGCCGGTGCGCCCCGCGGCGCTCGGCGCCGACGCGGCCGTCGTCGGCGCCGCGCTCGCGGCCGTCCGGGCCTAGCCCGCGACCGCCTGCAGGTGCGGCTGCGGCGCGAGCAGGCCGAGCGCCTCCTCGAGGGAGATGCGGCGGTAGGTCTCCGTCGGCGCGCCGTCGGCGAGCAGCTCGGACCGCCCGTCGGCGATCGCCCGGCGCTGGTCGGCGGACACGTCGGTGGACCCGTCGAGCACGTCGTGCACGTAGCCCTCGGTGTCGGTCGAGCCGGTGATCGCGACGTCGCCGTCGCGCACGCGCCCGCCCGCGGAGTAGGCGAGCGCGGTGACGATGCGGCTGCCCGCGCTGGCCAGCGTCTCGGCCGCGAGCTCGGGCTCGCCCGCCACGCCGTCCTCGACCACGAGCCGGGTGACGCCGCGGTCGTTGATCGCCTGCAGGAGGGCCTCGGGCTCGTCCTGGACGACGACCTCCTTGTGGATCGGCCACACGTCGAGCATCCCGTGGTCGCCGTGGCGCTCGCCGACGTGGAACAGGAAGTAGTCGGGGTAGATGAAGAAGTCGTCGGAGCGCGCGCGCTGGACGTCGTAGAAGGCGGTGACCGCCGCGAGGATGAGCGCGCTGGCGCCGACCCCGCCGCACGGCCGGCGGACGACGACCCCCAGCCGGTCGCCCGCGCCGAAGCCGGGGAGCACGGCGTCCAGGCCGGCCGCCGCGCCGTCCACCGTGATGGCGAAGGACGAGGTCCGAAGGGTGTGCGTCGTGTGCATGCCGTGATCCTCCTACTGGTCCATGCGCTCGAACAGCGCCAGCCCATGGTCGTCGATCAGCTCGCCGAGCGGCGCCTCGCCGCCGAGCCGCCGCTCTCCGCCGCCCAGGACGTCGCGCCACCGTCCCTCGGGCAGGTCGAGCGTCGAGCCCGTGCCGTCGCCGCGGATCACCGCCGCCACGAGCACCTGCCCGCGCCCACGGAGGAACGCGCACGCGTCCCGGCCGGCGTCCAGCGGCTGGTAGGCGCCCATGAACGCGTCGGCGCGGTGCGCGCGCAGCGCCAGCGCCCGCTTGATCAGCCACAGCTTGCGCGTCTCCTCGCGGGGGGCGGCGCCGCGCATGACCTCGGCCAGCAGCTCGCGCCGCCGGTCCCAGTCGACCGGCCGGCGGTTGTCGGGGTCCACCAGCGAGAGGTCGAGCAGCTCGTCGCCCTGGTAGACGTCGGGGACGCCGGGCACGGTGAGCTTGAGCAGCAGCTGGGCGAGCGCGGCGCGGTCGCCGGCGCGCGCGACCTCGGCCGCGAAGGCCTCGAAGTCCCGCAGGAACGGCTCGTGCTCGTACAGCGCGCGGCAGAACGCCTTCACGCGCGCCTCGTGGTCCTCGTCGGGCTCGACCCAGTTCGTCGCCCGCTTGGCCTCGCGCAGCGCCTTCTCGACGTAGGCCTCGAGCCGCTCGGGCGCGATCGGCCACGCGCCCACGAGCGTCTGGAACACGAAGTACTGCTCGACCCGGTCGGGGGCGGCGGGGGTGCCGGCGGGGACCCTCTCCGTGAGCGGCGCGCAGGCGTCGAACCAGCGCTGCACGCGCTCCGCCCACGCGGTCGGCATCGTCGAAAGCGCGCCGATGCGCGCCCGGACATCGCCCGAGCGCTTCGTGTCGTGCGTCTGGGAGACGAGCAGGTTGCGCCGGAAGCGCTCCGCGCGGCGCGCGTTGGCGGCGTGGAAGGCGTCGACCGACAGCCCGAAGCGCGCGGGGTCGCCGCCCACGTCGTTGAGCGCCAGCAGACGGCCGTAGCGGTAGAAGGCGGTGTCCTCGACGCCCTTGGCCATCACCGGCGGGCTCGTCTGCTGGAAGCGCGTCACGAACGCGTCCCAGCCGCGCTCCTCGAGCAGCAGCACGCGGGCGTGGGACTCGGGCAGCCCAGCCTCGGCCACCGCCTCGCGGTCGGCGTCCTCCACGCGCCCCGACCACGGCTCGGCGTAGGTCCGGTAGACGGGGAACAGCGCGAGCGAGCGCTCGAGCGCGTACACGTCGCGCGGGGCGGCGCGGCGCAGGCGCTCCACCTCGGGCGCGAAGGTGCCGCGGGCCTGCTCGTAGCGGGCGTCGAACGCCCACGCGGCGAAGGGCCGCGCGTCGCCCGAGACCGCTTCCCACAGCGCGGTCAGCGGCGCCTCCCCCGCCGGGTCGACGAACAGCGCCGCGACGTCGTTGAGGAACTCGTAGCCGACGGTGCCCGCCACCGGCCAGTCCCGCAGGGGCTCCCCCGGGTGCAGGATCTTCTCCACCCACACGTACGGCACGCCGGCGGCGCGCAGCCGCTCGAGGTAGCCGGCGGGATCGACCAGGCCGTCGGGGTGGTCGATGCGCAGCCCGTCGACCTTGCCGTCGGCGACCAGCGCCAGCGCGAGCCGGTGGGTCTCCTCGAACACCGCCGGGTCCTCCTGACGGACGCCGGCGAGGTGGTCGATGTCGAAGAAGCGCCGGTGGCGGCCGGTGTTCTCGTCGAGGTCGAAGAAGCGCCGGCGGCGGGTGGGGTCGCTCCAGTACGGGTTGGCCGCGTCGGCGGCCATGTGGTTGGGGACGATGTCGAGCACGATCCCCATCCCGGCCGCGCGCGTCTCGCGCGCGAGCGCGTCGAACTCCTCCGCGCCGCCCAGCTCCTCGGAGATCCTCGTCGGGTCGACGACGTCGTAGCCGTGCGTCGAGCCGGGACGGGCCTGGAAGGAGGGCGACAGGTAGAGGTGCGAGACGCCGAGGTCGCGCAGGTAGGGCACGAGCGCGCGCGCCTCGGCGAACCCGAGGTCGGGGCCCAGCTGCAGGCGGTAGGTGGCGCGCGGCTCGACCACGCGCTCAGTCCTCGTCGCGCCGCAGGACCACGAGCGAGCGGGCGGTGACGACCACCTCCGAGCGGGCCCCCACCACCGTCTCGCCGACCGTCGCGTCCGGATCCGCGGTGTCGATCTCGAGCGCCCAGCGCTCGCCGAAGCGCTTCGTCGGCAGCGCGAACGTGATGTCCTCGTGGTGGGCGTTGAAGAGCACGAGGAAGGAGTCGTCGAGGATGCGCTCGCCCTGCGGGGTGTGGGTCGGGATCTCCTCGCCGTTGAGGAACATGCCGAGCACCCGCCCGCCGGTCTGCCAGTCGCGGTTGGTCATCTTGTGGCCGTCGGGGCGAAACCACCACACGTCGGGCAGCCCCGAGCCGTGCTCCTCGCCGGTGAGGAACGCGCGGCGGCGGAACACGGGGTGCTCGCGCCGGAACACGATCAGCCGCCGGGTGAAGGCGAGCATCCGCTCGCCCACGTCCCCGCGCTCCCAGTCGTACCAGGAGATCTCGTTGTCCTGGCACCAGGCGTTGTTGTTGCCATGCTGCGTGCGCGCGATCTCGTCGCCGCCGAGGAGCATCGGCGTCCCCTGGCTGAGCAGCAGCGTGGCGAGGAAGTTGCGCTGCTGGCGCTCCCGCAGCGCGAGCACCTCGGGGTCGTCGGTCTCCCCCTCGACGCCGCAGTTCCACGAGCGGTTGTCGTCCGTGCCGTCGTGGTTGTCCTCGAGGTTGGCCTCGTTGTGCTTCTCGTTGTAGGAGACGAGGTCGCGCAGCGTGAAGCCGTCGTGGGCGGTGACGAAGTTCACCGAGGCGAACGGGCGGCGCCCGTCGGACTGGTAGAGGTCGCTCGAGCCGGTGATGCGCCAGGTGAACTCGCCCGCGCTCGCCTCCCCCCGCCAGAAGTCGCGCATGGTGTCGCGGTAGATGCCGTTCCACTCCCACCACAGCACCGGGAAGTTGCCGACCTGGTAGCCGCCCGGGCCGACGTCCCACGGCTCGGCGATCAGCTTGACCTGGGAGAGCACCGGGTCCTGGTGGATGACGTCGAAGAACGCGCTCAGGCGGTCGACGTCGTAGAGCTCGCGGGCCAGCGCAGAGGCGAGGTCGAAGCGGAACCCGTCGACGTGGCAGTCGGTCACCCAGTAGCGCAGCGAGTCCATGAGCAGCCGCAGCACGCTCGGGTGTATGACGTTGAGCGTGTTGCCCGTACCCGTGTAGTCCATGTAGTGGTGCTCGTCATCGGGCACGAGCCGGTAGTAGCTCTTGTTGTCGACGCCCTTGAAGGAGAGCATCGGCCCGAGGTGGTTGCCCTCGGCGGTGTGGTTGTAGACGACGTCGAGGATCACCTCGATGCCGGCGCGGTGCAGCGCCTTGACCATGCCCTTGAACTCGCGCACCTCGTCGCCGCGCGAGCCGGTCGCCGCGTAGGGCGCGTGGGGGGCGAAGTAGCCGATCGTCGAGTAGCCCCAGTAGTTGGTCAGGTTCTTCTCGACGAGGAACGCCTCGTCGGCGATGTGGTGGACCGGCAGCAGCTCGACCGCGGTGATGCCGAGGTCCTTGAGGTAGGCGATCGCCTCGTCGGAGGCGAGCCCGGCGTAGGTGCCGCGCAGGTCCTCGCGCACGCCGGGGTGGCGCATCGTGAAGCCCTTCACGTGCGTCTCGTAGATCACGGTCTCGTGGAACGGCGTGTTGGGCGGCTGGTCGCCCTGCCAGTCGAAGCGCGGGTCGATCACCACCGACTTGGGCAGCGCGAGGACGTCGTCCTCGTCGTCCATCTCGAGGTCGGCGTCGTCGGCTTCCTCGGTGCTCGGCACGTAGGGGAGGACGTTGCCCTCGCTCCAGCGGATCGGGCCCTCGACCGACTTCGCGTAGGGGTCGATCAGCAGCTTCGAGGGGTTGAAGCGGTGGCCCTCCTCGGGCGCGTAGGGCCCGTGCACGCGGTAGCCGTAGCGCTGCCCGGGACCGATGCCCGGCAGGTAGCAGTGCCAGTTGAACGCGGTGCGCTCGGTCAGCTCGATGCGCGTCTCGTTGTCCTCCGCGTCGAACAGGCACAGCTCGACGCGCTCGGCGTTCTCGGAGAACAGCGAGAAGTTGGCTCCCTGCCCGTCCCACAGCACGCCGAGCGGGAAGGGCCGGCCGGGCCAGACCTCCTGGCTCATCGCAGCACCACCCCCGAGAGCGGGCCGAGCACGACGTAGCCCGGCTCGACCGTCGGCCGGTGCGTGGCGAGCACGATCTCGCCGGGCTCCTCGCAGGGCACGTGCACGCGCGCGTCGGCGAAGTTCGTGACCAGGAGGTACGGCCCGCGGCGGGCGCTCAGCCAGCCGCTGTGCTCGTCGTAGGCGATGTCGGCCGCCTCGCCGTGGGGCAGCTCGCGGCGCAGCTCGAGCAGCCGGCCGTAGAGATCGCGCAGCTCGGGGTCCCCCTGGCGCGTGAGCTTGGAGCGCTCGAAGGTCTCGGGGTCCTGCGGGTCGGGGACGTCCTCGCCGAAGGCCGCGAAGGCGGCGAACTCCTCGCGGCGCCCCTCGCGGGTGGCCTCGGCGATCTCCGCGTCGATGTGGTCGGAGAAGAACTGGAACGGCGCCGGCTCGCCGTGCTCCTCGCCCATGAACAGCATCGGGGTGAACGGTGCCAGCAGCGTGGAGAACGCGGCCAGCCGCCGCGCCGGCTCGGGCAGCCGGTCGCCGTAGGCGCGGTTGCCGACCTGGTCGTGGTTCTGCGCGAAGACCACGAACTGCTGCGGCGGGCGGTCCTCGGCGGGCGCGCCGAAGCGACGGCGCCGGAACTCGGAGTAGCTGCCGTCGTGGACGTAGGGGCGGTGCAGGGCCTTGGCCAGCGTGCCGAGCGAGTCGAACTCTCCGTACCAGCCCTCGGTCTCGCCGGTGGTGAGGACGCGCAGGGCGTGGTGGAAGTCGTCGGCCCACGCGGCGTCGCAGCCCCAGCCGCCCAGCTCGGGCGGACGGATCACCTTGGGGTCGTTGAGCCCGCTCTCGGCGATCACGATCGCGTTCGGCGTGATGTCGTGCACCCGCCGGCTGACGGCCGCCACCAGGTGCTCGGCGCCGGCGTCCACGATCGCGTGGATCGCGTCCAGCCGCAGGCCGTCGAGGTGGAAGTCGCGCACCCACTGCTCGGCGCTCTGCAGCGCCCACTCGCGGACGGGGTCGCAGTCGGCGTCGTCGAAGTTCATCGCCCGCCCCCACGCCGTGTGGTGCTTCTCGGTGAAGTAGGGGCCGAAGGCCTCGAGCGCCGCCGCGCCGGACGCGCCGACGTGGTTGTAGACGACGTCCAGCAGCACCGCGAGGCCGGCCGCGTGGGCGGCGTCGACGAACGCCGCGAGGCCCTGCGGCCCGCCGTAGGCGGAGTGCGCGGCCGAGATGTAGACGCCGTCGTAGCCCCAGCCGTGGCGGCCCGGGAACTCGGCCACCGGCATCAGCTCGAGCGCGGTGATCCCCAGCTCGCGGAGCCCCTCCAGGTAGGGGATCGCGGCCTCGAACGTACCCTCGGGCGTGAACGTGCCGACGTGCAGCTCGTAGATCACGAGCTCGGGGACGCGCACGCCGGCCCAGCGCTCGTCGGTCCACTCGAACGCCGCCGCGTCGAGGACCCGCGAGGGGCCGCGGAGCCCGTCCGGCTGCCAGCGGCTGCTCGGATCGGGGAGCGCCTCGCCGTCGACCACGAACTCGTAGTCGGTCCCGGGCGCGGCCTCGATCTCGGCGCCGTAGACCCCGTACCCCTCGTCCTGAAGCGCGTGCTCGACGCCGCCGGCGCGCACGGCGAGCGTGCCCGCGCGCGGCGCCCACACGCGGAACTCGGTGGCGCCGTCGGGACGGGGATGCGCGCCCAGCGGGCGCTCCCAGGGGTACTCGGGGGCGGTCATGAGCCACGGCAACCTACCCGCCGGGACCCCATCGCACGCGGTCGGGGGTCAGCGGGGTCCCGCGCGGCGCGCCAGCTCGACCCGCGAGCGCACGCCGAGCTTGGCGTAGATGTTGCGCAGGTGCGCCTCGATCGTCTTGGGGCTCAGGACCAGCTGCTCGGCGACCTCTCGGTTGGTGTGCCCGGCCGCCACGAGACCGGCGATCTCGCGCTCGCGGGCGGTGAGCGGGCCGAGCGCGTCGGGCGCGGCGTCCTCGGCCGGGCGGCGGACCCGGCGGCCGAGCCGGCGCAGCTCGCGCGTCGCCTCGGCGTGCCGGCGGCGGGCGCCGGCGGCGCCGAGCGCGGACTCGGCGCCGGCGAGTGCCTCCAGGGCGGCCGGCCGGTCCCCGGCCGCCGCGAGCGCGCGGCCCTCGAGCAGCCGGGCGCGGGATGCGAGGAGGGGTGCGCCGGTGGCGACCTGGCCCGCCGCGCCGGCCTCGGCCGCGGCTTCGTCCGCGCGCCCCTCGGCCAGGAGGACGGCGGCGGCGGCGCTGCCCGCGACGGCCGCCGCCCACGGCGTGGCCGCCCGGCGGGCGGCCGCCCGGGCGGATCCGAGGGTCTCGCGGGCGCCGGCGACGTCCCCGGCCGCGAGCTGCGCCTCGATCAGGTCGGCGGCCGCCGCCGGGCGCAGGGCGGGGACGACGCCCGCCAGCCCGGGACCGAACGCGTCCTGCATGAGCGGCACCGCGCGGCCGGCGTTGCCGGCGGCGGTCAGCGCTGTCCCGAGGCACCAGCCGGGCTGGCCCGCGCGGTGGAACCCCGCGTGCGGGTCCGCGCCCTCGGCGGCGTCCTCGGCCTCCCGCAGGGCCCCGGGCACGTCGCCGGCGGCGAGCCGGGCGCCCGCCAGCGCGCTCTGCGCCCACAGCAGCAGCTGCGGGTTGCCCGACAGCCGCGCGCGGTCGGCGGCCTGCTCGCCCGAGGCCACCGCATCCGGCACGCGGCCGAGCTCGCGCAGGGGCCGCATCGCCTCGGCGCTGACCAGCAGCAGGACGGATTCGCGCCCGCTCGCCTCCGCGGCGGCCGCGGCGCGCTCGAGGGCGCGGAGCGCCGCGTCGAAGCGCCCGAGCATGCCCTCGGCGCAGGCGAGCATCCACAGCGCGGGCAGGCGCGTCGCGAGCTGCGCGTCGTCGAGGCGCTCCAGGGCCGCCGCGGCGGCGTCGACGGCCGCGACGGTGGCGGCGCCGGCCGGGTCGGCCGCCGCGGCGAGGGCGCCGAGCGCGAGCGCGGAGGCCTCGAGCACGGGGTCGCCGAGCGCGCGCGTGTCCGCGAGCGCGTCCGCGGCGCGAGCGCGGCTGTCGGCGAAGTCGCACGCCAGCAGCGCGTTGAGCCCGAGCGCGAACTGCAGGCGGATCCGGTCGCCGGACGGCTCGGCCGCGAGGTCGCCGAGCGCGAGGTAGAGGCGGCGGCGGACGTCCTCGTCGCGGCCCAGCCAGCTCTCGACGTTGGCGACGCGCACGGTGAGCGCCCGCCGCTCGGGCGCCGGGGCGCGGGCGAGCGCCGCGAGGAGCGTCTCGCGCGCGGCCGCCGGGTCGCCCGCGGCGCTCTGGGCCTCGGCCAGCGCCACCTCGAGCGTGGTGCGCCGGCCGGAGTCCTCCGGCAGGATCCGGAGCGCGGCGGCGTGGAAGCGCGCAGACGAGGCGGGCGCCGGACCCTGCAGCTCGGCCGCCGCCGCGGCGAGCAGGTCCGCGGCCGCCGCGTCACCCGGCACGGCGGCGTGCTCGAGGTGGTGCGCGCGGGCGACGATCCCGGCGCCGCGGCGCTCGAGCGCCGCGGCGGCCCGGGCGTGGGCGGCCAGCCGCCGTCCCGGCGGGGATCGCGTCGTAGACCGCGTGGCGGACGACGGGATGGCGGAAGGCGAAGCGCCGCGGCCGCGCCGGCGGGGCGCACGAGCGTCCGTGCGAGGAGCTCGTCGAGCGCCTCGAGGGCGGCCGCCTCGGGCAGCTCGGCCACGTCCGCCGCGAGGCCGGGCTCGAACGGATCGCCGGTCACGGCGGCGGCGTCGAGCAGGCGGTGCGCCGCGGGCGGCACGCCGGCGAGCTCGGCGGCGAGGGCGAGCGCGACGGCGGGCGGGATCGCCCCGGGCGCGGGCGGGTCCCCTTCGCCCCCGGCGGACGGCGCGGCTCCGCCGCTCCGCGCGAGCTGCTCGAGGTAGAACGGATTGCCGCCGCTCACGGCATAGAGGCCGGTCACGTCGCCGCCCACCAGCACCGCGGCCTCGTCCTCGGCGAGCGGCAGGAGCGCGAGGCGGGTGACGCGGTCCTCGCGCATCGCGGCGGCGAGGGACGCCGCGAGCGCGCCGGGGAGCGCGCCCTCGCGCACCGCGAGCGCGAGCAGGACCGCGCCGGCGGGCGGCCGGCGTGCGAGCGCCGCGAGCGCGTCGAGGGAGCCGGGATCGGCCCACTGGACGTCGTCGAGGCAGAGCACCAGCGGGCGAGTGGCCGCGGCGCGCTCGAGCAGGTCGCGCAGGGCGCGGTGGAGGCGGTGGCGATCGGGCGGCGCCGGGTCGCCGAGCGTGGGCAGCACGGCGGCGAGCGCCGCCGGGTCCGAGAGCCCCAGCCGCCCGACGGCGCGTTCCCCCAATGCCTGCAGCAGCGGGCCGAGCGCGTCGGCGAGCACCGCGTAGGGCAGGTCGGTCTCGAGCTCGGACGCCCAGCCGGAGGCGACGCGGCAGCCCGCCGCCTCCGCGCGCGCCGCCAGCTCGGCGAGCAGGCGCGACTTGCCGATCCCGGGCTCGCCCTCGACGACGACCACGCCACCGGTCCCTGCCCGCAGGCGCGCCAGCGCCGCGTCGAGCGCGTCGCGCTCGGCCGCGCGGCCGACGAGCGGGGGCAGTGTGCCGGCCTCCACCATCTCGCCACGAGTCTCGCCGATCCACGGGGGCCGGATCGATGAACACCCTGATGACCGGCGGCCCGGGGCGCGGGAGACTGCCGCCCATGCCATTCGACCCCATCCATCCGGCCGTCCGGGTCGGCCACGTGCACCTCCGCGTCGCCGACCTCGAGCGAGCCCTGGCCTTCTACCGCGACGCGCTCGGGTTCGGCGTCGCCGCCGACGCGCGGGAGATCGGGCTGGACGCCGTCTTCCTCGCCGCCGGCGACTACCACCACCACATCGCGCTCAACACGTGGGAGAGCGCCGGCGGCACGCCGCCCCCCGCCGGCCACACCGGCCTCTACCACGTCGCCTTCCTCTATCCGGACCGGCGCGAGCTGGCCCGGGCCGTGCGCCGGCTGCTCGAGGACGGCTATCCGGTCGACCACGCCACCGACCACGGCGGCAGCGTGTCCGTCTACCTCGACGACCCCGACGGCAACGGCGTCGAGCTGACGTACGACCGCCCGCGCGAGGACTGGTTCGACGCCGCCGGGCGCCCGGTGCTCAAGGCCGAGCGCATCCCCCTGTCCGACATCACCGACCCCATCGCGATCGGAGCCTGAGACCCATGTACGCACAGGTCATCGAGGGCGGCACGACGCCCGCGCAGCGCGGCGACATGAACCGCCTGGTCACCGACGAGCTGATCCCCGCTCTCCAGGACGAGCCCGGCTTCGCCGGCGCGCTGAACCTCGCCGACGCCGACAACGGCGACGGCCTCATGGTGATCCTCTGGACCAGCGAGGAGCAGGCCCGCCGCCCCCTTCCGGAGTACGGGCCCGCCTACCTCAAGGCGCTGGCCGGGATCATGGCGATCTCGACCGGCACCAGGCGCCCGCTGTCGATCTGGCAGGTGAACGCGCAGGCCTAGCCCGATCACCACCGGCATCGCCGGCCGGCCTCGGCGGCGCCGGAGCGCGCGGATCGCGAGGTAGGGCACCGAGAGGACCGCCACGAGGAGCGCGACCGGGACCGCCAGCAGCGCGAGCGGCACGAGCACGATCCCGAGCAGGACGATGCCCGGCACGCAGAGGACGAACAGCGGCAGCAGCGCGGCGACGCCGCCGCCGATCAGGTCGAGGACGTCCTCGAGCATCTCGACCACGGTGGGGCCGTCGTCGCGGGTCGGTTCGGGTGAGTGCGGCATCGGTCGGTCTCCTTCGTCACGGTGGTGCGCGTTGCGTCCATCACTCGTATGACGAAGCAGGCCCAGCCGATGTGACCGACGGCCCCGAGGATGGGGCGTTCGCCCGATGCCGGGCGCGGACCGCGGGCGTAGCGTCGCGGCCATGCCCGCCACGATCACACCCACCTCCGGCACCCGCCTCCACTACGACGAGCGCGGCAGCGGCGCACCCATCCTCTGCGTCCACGGCACCGGCAGCGGAGCGTTCGCCTGGGCGCCCGCGATCCCGGAGCTGGCCCGCCGCGGCCGTGTCATCTCCTACGACCGGCGGGGCTTCTCACGCAGCCGGAGCGCCGAGGCCGGCAGGCCGGTGTCCGTGGCCGAGCACGCCGACGATGCGGCCGCCCTCCTCCACGCGCTCGACGCCACCCCCGCCGTGGTGATCGGCCGCAGCTACGGCGGCTCCGTCGCGATCGACCTCGCGCTGCGCTACCCGGCGTACGTCCGGGCGCTCGTCCTGCTCGAAGGCGTTCCCGAGTCGCTCGACCCGGAGGCCGAGCGGTGGGTGCGCGGCGTGGCCGAGCGCACGCTCGCCGCCGGGGAGCGCGGGCCTGCCGCGGCGGCCGAGACGCTCTTCCGCCAGGTGCTGGGCGACGAGGGCTGGTCCGGGCTGGACCACGAGACGCGCCGGATGTTCCTCGACAACGGACCGGCGATCCTCGCCGAGCTCAGCGGCGGCTGGCTGCCGGACATCCGCCCCGCCGACCTCGGGCGGATCGGCAAGCCGACGCTCCTGGTCGCCGCGACCGACTCGCCTCCGGCGTTCCGGCGCGTGCACGACGTGGCCGCGGCCGCGATGCCGGACGCGCGCACCGCCATGGTCGGCGGAGGCCACCTGATCGATCCGGCCGGCCCGGCGGTGCTGGCGTTCCTCGAGGAGGTCACGACGTCCGCGGCCGGCGGATCGCGGTGAGCCCGCGCGGCCACGTCGGCGCAGCGGACCCCGTTGCCGGTACGCACGGCCGTGCCTTTCGAGTCCGAGCCTGTCAACGGCTCCTTGTTGCGACCGCGAAGTCGCCGGCGCGTCGTGCGATGAGGTGGAGTCGTCGTCGTGGCTGGGAGTCGTCGTCATCACGCAGGACTGTGCGATCGAGTTCTGCGGACAGTGTCCTGCCTAGTGGTCGCCTCGCGACCCCTATCCAGGACGGTCCGCGGTACCGCCAGGGCGACGCTTCTGGGTTCCGATGGCGGGCAGCCGAGCCTGCGTGCCCGCAGGACCCGATCGAGAGCGGTGTACGACTCGGCCGAACTCCATCGGGCGCCCGCCATTTAGCGGCGCGGAGTCCGAGCGTCCCTTGGCAACACATCGGCGCTCGGGCGTCAACCCTGGCGCCGGATTGCTTCGACGCCGCCAAGACGACGCCTGGCGCGGATCGTCGTGACCGCCGCCGGCCCGCGCTCAGGCGTCTTCCGGGACCAGCCAGAGCCCCGAGAGCGGCGGCAGCGTGAGCTTCGCCGAGAAGGGCTGGCCGCCCCAGGGGATCGGCTCGGCCTCGATGCCGCCGAGGTTGCCGACGTCGCCGCCGCCGTAGAAGCCGGAGTCGGTGTTGACCGCCTCGCGCCAGCGGCCGGCGCGCGGGAGGCCGAGGCGGTAGCCGTGGCGCGGCACCGGCGAGAGGTTGCCGGCGAACACCAGGACGCGCTCCGCGTCGCGTGACGTGCGCGCGAACGCGACGACGTTGTGCGCCGCGTCGTTGGGCTCGATCCAGTAGAAGCCGGCGGGGTCGAAGTCCTGCTCCCACAGCGCCGGCTCGGCCTGGTAGGCGCGGTTGAGGTCGCGGACGAGCGACTGGATGCCCGCGTGCTCGGTGCTCTCGAGCAGGTGCCAGTCGAGCGAGCGCTCGTGGCTCCACTCGCGCTCCTGGGCGAACTCGGAGCCCATGAACAGCAGCTTCTTGCCGGGGTGCGCCCACATGTAGGCGTACAGCGCGCGCAGGTTGGCGAGCTTCTGCCACCGGTCGCCGGGCATCTTGCCGTACATCGAGCCCTTGCCGTGGACGACCTCGTCATGGGAGAGCGGGAGCACGAAGTTCTCGGTGAAGGCGTAGACGAGGCTGAAGGTCAGCTCGTGGTGGTGGTAGCGGCGGTGGATCGGGTCCTGCTGGAAGTAGCCGAGCGTGTCGTGCATCCAGCCCATGTTCCACTTGAACCCGAAGCCGAGCCCGCCCAGGTAGGTCGGGCGGGAGACGCCGGGCCAGGCGGTCGACTCCTCGGCGGCGGAGACGACGCCGGGCTCGCGGGCGTACAGCACCTCGTTGAGCTCCTTGAGGAACGCGACCGCGTCGAGGTCCTCGTTGCCCCCGAACTGGTTGGGCACCCACTCGCCCTCCTCGCGGGAGTAGTCGAGGTAGAGCATCGAGGCGACCGCGTCGACGCGGATGCCGTCGGCGTGGTACTCGCGCAGCCAGTACAGGGCGTTGGAGACGAGGAAGTTGCGGACCTCGTGGCGGCCGTAGTTGAACACGAGCGTGCCCCAGTCGGGGTGCGCGCCGCGGCGCGGGTCCGCGTGCTCGTAGAGCGCGGTGCCGTCGAAGCGGGCGAGCGCGAAGTCGTCGCGCGGGAAGTGCGCGGGGACCCAGTCGAGGATCACGCCCAGGCCCTGGCCGTGGAGGCGGTCGACGAACTCGCGGAAGTCGTCGGGGGAGCCGTAGATCGGGCTCGCCGCGAAGTAGCCGGTGACCTGGTAGCCCCACGAGCCGCTGAAGGGATGGGCCATCACGGGCAGCAGCTCGATGTGGGTGAAGCCCATGTCCTTGGCGTAGGCGGCGAGCTCGTCGGCCAGCTCGAGGTAGGTCAGCGAGCGGTTGCCCTCCTGCGGGTTCAACCGCCACGAGCCGAGGTGGACCTCGTAGATCGACATCGGCTGGTCGAGCGGGTCGGTGCGGCGCCGCGACTCGAGCCACTCCGCGTCCGCCCACTCGTGCGCCGGGTGGTGCACGACCGACGCCGTCTTCGGCGGGACCTCGGCGGCGAAGGCGAGCGGGTCGGCCTTCAGCCGCAGCTCGCCGTCGGGCGCGACGATCTCGTACTTGTAGTGCGTCCCGTCCCCGACGCCGGGGATGAACAGCTCCCAGATCCCCGAGCCGCCGAGCGCGCGCATCGGGTGCACGCGGCCGTCCCAGTAGTTGAAGTCGCCCACGACGCTGACCGACTTCGCGGCCGGCGCCCACACGGCGAACGAGACCCCGGTGACGCCGTCGATCTCGCGCACATGCGCGCCGAGGCGCTCGTAGAGCTCCTCGTGGCGCCCCTCGCCGACGAGGTGGAGGTCGAGCTCGCCGATCGTGGGCCAGAACGAGTACGGGTCGCGGGTGGTGAACGCGCCGCGCTCGCCGTAGTCGACGACGAGCTCGTAGGAGAGCGGCAGCGAAGCGCCCTCGACCAGTCCCTCGAAGACGCCGGCGGGGTGGACCTCGTCGAGCGCCACCGGCTCGCCCTGGGCCGGCTGGGCGGTGACGCCCGCTGCGCCCGGGCGCAGCGCGCGCACGACGACGCCGTCGGCGGCCTCGTGGGCCCCGAGCAGCGAGTGGGGGTCGCCGTGCTCGCGGCGGACCAGGCGTTCGACCTCGGCGGCGGTGGCGATCATGCCGAACCCTCCAGGAGTCGCGCGATGCCGGCCACGGGGATGCCGACCCAGTCAGGGCGGTTGTTCAGCTCGTAGCGCAGCTCGTAGACGGCCTTCTCGAGCTCGAAGACGCTCAGCAGCTTGTGCGACGCGTCCTGGCCGGGCGGCAGCAGGCTCGAGTCCACCGCGTCGAAGTAGGTCGCGAGGAAGACCTCGCGAGCCCGGTCCTCCCAGTCGTCGGCGACCGGCCGCTCGCGCAGGATGCGCGATGCCGACGCCGCGTAGGCGAACGAGCGCAGCATGCCCGCCACGTCGCGCAGCGGGTAGGTCTTGCGCCGGCGCTCGGGCAGCGGGCGGGCCGGCTCGCCCTCGAAGTCGAGGATCACCCAGCCGCGGCTGGTGAGCATGGTCTGGCCGAGGTGGTAGTCGCCGTGGGTGCGGATCACGCGCCCGCCGGCGCCGATCGAGGACAGCGCCTGCAGCAGCTCGCGGACGTCCTGGCCGCGGCCGTAGATCGGCGCCACGCGCGGGTCGTCCTCGCTCAGCTCGAGGAAGATCCGCTCGATCTCCTCGTCCACGGTGGCGGTCAGCAGCGACAGCGCCTCGACGCTCGGCTCGTCGGGGGCGAACGCCGGGTCGTGGTTGTCCGAGCCGAGCGCCGTGTGCATCTCGCCGGTCACCGTCCCGAGCGCCGCGAGGCGCTCGAGGAACGCGTCCGGCGAAGTGCCGAGCTCGTCGAGCGCGAGCTCCCAGCCGTCCTGCCCGTCGGGCAGGAACTCCTGCAGGATCCCGAGCGTCGCGTCGATGAGGCGGCCCTCGTACTCGTACCAGCCCGCGAGCGGGGCGATGTTGGCGAAGCCGCGCGAGGAGAGGAAGCGCAGCAGCTCGAGCTCGGGGTTGATCCCCGGCTCCACGCGGCGGATCGCCTTGAGCACCAGCGCGTCGCCGTAGACGATCGAGGAGTTCGACTGCTCGACGCCCATGGGGCGCACGTCGACGTCGGCCGCCGGGCCGCTCCCGTCGCCGATGTCCTCGGCCCAGCGGAACTCCAGCGCGCCCTCCTCGGCCTGCACGTCGTGCGAGGCGCGCATGTGCTCCAGCAGCTCGCGGCCGAGCGCCGGGTCGGCGAGCCCGTCGTAGACCGTCCAGTCGCCGGCCCGCGTGATCACCCGCTCCTGCCAGCTCTCCGAGGCGGGCCGCAGGCCGACCGGCACCTGGTAGACCTCGTGCGTCCCGGCCGGGAAGCGCGCCTCCACGAGCGCGAGCACGAGGAGCGGGCTCTCGTCCCGCAGCGTGACGGCCTCGAGCACGCTCAGCGACGCGACCTCGCGGTTCTTGGAGGCGAACCAGCGCTGCTCGACGACCCAGTCCTGGAAGGCGCCGTCGTCGAGGAAGGAGAGGTCGCCGCGGGCGACGGCGCCGGCGATGTCACTCATCCGCGTCCTCCCCCGGCTCCTGCAGCTGGAACCAGTAGAAGCCGCGCGGCGCGAGCGTGAGCAGGTAGGGCAGCTCGCCGATGCGCGGGAAGCGCGAGCGGCCGAACACCTCCACCGGGTAGCGCCCCTTGTAGGCGGAGAGATCGAGCTCCACGGCCTGGGCCGAGCGGGCCACGTTGTGCACGCAGAGCATCACGTCGTCCTCGTAGGTTCGCAGGTGGGCGAAGATCCGCCCGTTGCTCGGCTCGAGCGGCTGGTACTCGCCGAGGCCGAACACCGGGTGCTCCTTGCGCAGCGCGACGAACCGCCGCAGCCACCGCAGGATCGAGGTCGGCATGCGCAGCTGCGCCTCGACGTTGATGGCCTGGAAGCCGTACACCGGGTCCATCAGCGGCGGCGCGTAGAGCTGGGCGAAGTCGGCGCGAGAGAAGCCGCCGTTGCGGTCGCCCGTCCACTGCATCGGGGTGCGCACGCCGTCGCGGTCGCCGAGGAACACGTTGTCGCCCATCATGATCTCGTCGCCGTAGTAGAGGACCGGCGAGCCGGGCAGGCTGAAGAGGATCGCGTGCATCAGCTCGAGCTCGTCGCGCCCGCCGTCGAGCAGCGGGGCGAGGCGCCGGCGGATCCCGACGTTGATCTTCATGCGCGGGTCCTTGGCGTACTCCGCGTACATGTAGTCGCGTTCCTCGTCGGTGACCATCTCGAGCGTCAGCTCGTCGTGGTTGCGCAGGAACAGGCCCCACTGGCAGTTCTCGGGGATCGCTGGGGTCTGGTCGAGGATCTCGTACATCGGCGTGGCCTCCTCCCGCCGCACCGCCATGAACATGCGCGGCATCACCGGGAAGTGGAACGCCATGTGGCACTCGTCGCCCGCGCCGTCGCCAAAGTACTCGACGACGTCGGCCGGCCACTGGTTGGCCTCGGCGAGCAGCACGCGGTCGGGGTAGGCGGCGTCGACCTCCGAGCGCACGCGCTTGAGGAAGGCGTGCGTCTCGGGGAGGTTCTCGCAGTTGGTGCCCTCGCGCTCGTAGAGGTAGGGGACGGCGTCGAGCCGGAACCCGTCCATGCCGCCGTCGAGCCAGAAGCGCAGGACCTCGATCATCGCCTCCTGCACCTCGGGGCTGTCGTAGTTGAGGTCGGGCTGGTGGGAGAAGAAGCGGTGCCAGTAGTAGGCGCCGGCCGTCTCGTCCCACGTCCAGTTCGAGGTCTCCGTGTCGGTGAAGATGATCCGCGCGTCCTCGTAGCGGTGCACGGTGTCCGACCACACGTACCAGTCGCGCTTGGGCGAGTCCGGCGACGACCGCGACTCCTGGAACCACGGGTGCTCCGAGGAGGTGTGGTTCATCACCAGGTCGGCGATCACGCGCATGCCGCGCTGGTGGGCGGCCTCGATGAAGTCGCGCACGTCGTCGACCGTGCCGTAGTCGGGCTGGATCGTGAAGAAGTCCGCGATGTCGTAGCCGCCGTCGCGCAGGGGCGAGGAGTAGAAGGGCAGCAGCCAGATGCAGTCGATCCCGAGCCACTGCAGGTAGTCGAGCTTGTCGGTCAGCCCGCGGAAGTCGCCCGAGCCGTCGCCGTTGGCGTCGAAGAAGGCGCGCGTGTGGATCTCGTAGAAGACCGCCGTCTTGAACCAGAGCGGCTCGGCCTCGAACCAGTGGCCGGGGTCCGTGTTCTTGCTCAAAGCGACGGCGCCTCGAGGCGGAGGATGTGCCCGTGCCGGTAGCTCGGGTCCAGGCGCACGTAGTTGCGCCCGATGCGCCAGTCGAAGCGCTCGCCGGTGAGCAGGTCGGACACGGCGAAGGCCGGCGGCAGGCCGAGGTGGGCGGGCACGATCGCGACGCCCTCCTGTGCGTGGTGGGGATCGAGGTTGACCACGACCAGCAGCGTGTTGTCCTCCGCGCGCTTGACGTAGGCGATCAGCGCCTCGTTCTCGGTCTCGATGAACGCGAGGTTGGTGAGCTGCTGGAGCGCCGGGTTCTCGTGCCGGATCGTGTTCAGGCGCTGCACGAGCGGCAGCAGCGGGCCGTCGAGCGCGCGCTCCTTGAGCTCGTACTTCTCGGAGTCCAGGTACTCCTCGGAGCCCTCGCGCACCGGCGCGTTCTCGTAGGACTCATAGCCCGAGTACAGCCCGTAGGTGGGGCTGAGCGTGCCGGCGAGCAGGAGCCGGACGTGGAAGGCGGCCGGCCCGCCGTGCTGCAGGTAGGCGTGCAGGATGTCCGGCGTGTTGGCGAAGAAGTTCGGCCGGAAGTACTCCGCCTCGTCGGTGAGCGCGAGCTCCGAGAGGTACTCCGTGAGCTCCCAGCGCGCGTTCTTCCACGTGAAGTACGTGTAGGACTGGGTGAAGCCGAGCTTGGCGAGCTGGCGCATGACCGCCCGCCGGGTGAACGCCTCGGCGAGGAAGATCACGTCGCGGTCGTGCTTGTGCACCTCCGCGATCACCCACTCCCAGAACGCGAACGGCTTCGTGTGCGGGTTGTCGACGCGGAAGACCTTCACCCCGGCGTCGACCCACTGGAGCATGATCTCGAGCAGCGCGTCCCACAGCCCGCGCCAGTCGGGCGAGTCCCAGTTGACGTTGTAGATGTCCTGGTAGCGCTTCGGCGGGTTCTCCGCGTACTTCAGCGTGCCATCGGGGCGGCGGTGGAACCACTCCGGGTGCTGGGTCAGCCACGGATGGTCGGCCGAGCACTGGATCGCCCAGTCGAGCGCGATGTCGATGCGGTGGCGGTGGGCGGCGGCGCACAGCTCGCGCACGTCGTCGAGCGTGCCGAGCTCGGGGTGGACCGCCTCGTGGCCGCCGGTCGCGTCCCCGATCGCCCACGGCGAGCCGGGGTCGCCGGGTGCCGCGATCAGCGCGTTGTTGCGGCCCTTGCGGTTGGTGAGCCCGATCGGGTGGATCGGCGGCAGGTAGATGACGTCGAAGCCGAGGTCGGCGAGCCGCGGCAGCTGCTCCTGCACGCCGCGCAGGCCGCCCCACGAGCGCGGGAACATCTCGTACCAGGCGCCGAAGCGGGCGCGCTCCCGGTCGACCTCGAGCGGCAGCGGCTTCGGCAGCGAACTGGACGACGAGCGGTCGGGATGGCGCTCGACGGCGGCGAACAGCTCGGGGCCGAGCGCGGCGTCGTGCTTGGCGGTCTCGGGCGTGTCCGGGTCGGCCAGCACGCCGCGGGCGTGCTCCATCAGCGTGCGGTCCTCCGGGTCGGTGGCGCGCTCGGCGGCCAGCCCGAGCAGCACGACGCCCTCGCTGATCTCGCCCGCGAGATCGTGCTGGTCGGCGGCGATCTTGCGCGCCAGCTCGTCGCGCCAGGTCGCGAAGGCGTCGGTCCACGCCTCGATCGTGAACTCCCAGCGGCCGCAGCGGTCGACCGGGAAGCGGCCGGCCCAGCGCACGCCGTCGAGGTGGGCGTCGATGGGCTCGAGCGGCACCTCGGCAAAGCGGCCGCTGCCGGGCGCCTGGTAGTGCACGACCGCGCGGAGCTGGTCGTGCCCGTCGCGGAAGACGTCCGCCGAGACCTCGACGATGTCGCCGACGCAGCGCTTGGCCGCGTAGCGGCCGCCGTCCACGGCGGGCGCCGGATGCTCGATCACGATCCGGCGGGGCGATTGGACCTGCTGGCTCTTGGGCGCTTGGAGGGACTGGGTGGCGGGCATGTCTGCAGCGCGGGATATCCGGTCGGCAGCCCGCCCACACGTGAACCTCCCTCGATCCAGCGGTGTGCAGCTGCATCCCACCTCCCTGCCGAGCGGACGCCTCGGCGCGGAGGCCTATGTGTTCGTCGACTGGCTCGCGGCCGCCGGCCAGACGTGGTGGCAGATGCTGCCACTCGGGCCGCCGGATCGCTACCGCTCCCCCTACAAGGCGCACTCGGCGTTCGCCGCATGGCCGGGGCTGCTCGCCGGTCCACGGGCGCGGGTGACGCGGGAGGAGGCGCTGGACTTCCGCGAGCGCGAGGCGGAGTGGATCGAGGACTGGGCGCGCTACGCCGGCCGCGGGGCGGTCGAGGACCAGGTGCGCTTCGAGCGCGAGTGGAGCGCCCTGCGGCGCTACGCCGCGGAGCGCGGCGTGCGGCTGATCGGCGACGTCCCGATCTACGTCGCGCCGGGGAGCGCCGACCACCGCGCGCACCCCGAGCTCTTTCAGCGCGGGCTCGTGGCGGGCACGCCGCCGGACGCGTTCACCGACAAGGGGCAGCTGTGGGGCAACCCGCTCTACGACTGGCCGGCGCTGCGCCGGCGCGGTCGCTACCGCTGGTGGGTCGAGCGACTGCGGCGCACGTTCGCGCTCTTCGACCTCGCCCGCATCGACCACTTCCGCGGCTTCGTGGCGTACTGGGCGGTCCCGGCCCGGGCGCGCCATGCCCTCGCCGGGCGCTGGCGGCGCGGCCCGGGGCGGGCGGTGTTCGACGCCGCCACCGCGCGGCTGGGCGCGCTGCCGCTCATCGCCGAGGACCTGGGCGTCATCACGCCGGCCGTCGAGCGCCTCCGCGACGACCTCGGGCTGCCGGGGATGGTCGTGCTGCAGTTCGGCTTCGGGCCGGAGAGCCCGCGCAGCCCCCACCGCCCCGCCAACCACGTCGAGCACCGGATCGTCTACACCGGCACGCACGACCACGACACGGTGCGCGGGTGGTACCAGTCGCTTCTGCCGGAGACCCGGGCCGAGGTCGACGCGGCGGTCGCCGAGGCCGGCGTCGGCGAGCGCGAGCCGTGGTGGTCGCTGATCCGCCTGGCCTTCGCGTCGCCGGCGCGGGTGGCGATGGTGCAGGCCCAGGACGTCCTCGGGCTCGGCTCGGAGGCGCGCATGAACAAGCCGGGCACCGCGCGCGGGGCGTGGCGCTGGCGGCTCGAGGACGGGGCGCTGACCCCGGCCCTCGCGGCGCGGCTGCGCGAGGCGACCGTGGCGGCGGACCGGGCCCCGGGATCGCCGTCCCAAGTCCGGGCCTAGCCCGGATCCACCGATGTGCCGTGGATGCCTCGATCGGGCCCACCCGCCCCCGAGCCAGGGTCGATCGGCCGCGCATCCATGTGGTGATCCACCTGGGTCGCGGCCGATCGGCACTGGCGAAGGGGTGGGCGGGTCTCCGATCAAGGCGCCGCGGGTATCGGTGGATCCGGGCCTAGACTCCCCCGCGATGGCCGCGCCCGCGACGCCCGAGGCGATCCTCGAGGTCAACCGCCGCTACCACGACGTCGCGGCCGCCGAGTACGACCAGAAGTGGGGGGTGCAGTTCGGCGCGGTCGGGATCGACCAGGTCCGCGGCAAGCTCTGCAAGCTGCTCGGCCCCGCCCCCGGGCCGTTCGAGCGCGCGCTCGAGATCGGCGCCGGGACCGGGTACTTCTCGCTGAACCTCCTGCAGGCGGGCGTCGTGCGCTCGGCCACCTGCACCGACATCTCGCCGGGGATGCTCGCCGCGCTGCGCGCCAACGCGGTCGCGCTCGGGGTCGAGGTCCAGACGGCGGACTGCGACGCGGGGGCGCTCCCCTTCGACGACGGCGCGTTCGACCTCGTGCTCGGCCACGCGGTCCTGCACCACCTGCCCGACGTGCTCGCCGCACTGGCCGAGATGCGGCGCGTGCTGCGGCCCGGCGGGACGCTGTTCTTCGCCGGCGAGCCGTCGCGCTACGGCGACCGCATCGCCGGCGTGCCCAAGGGGGCGGCGCGGCGCGCGGCGCCGGTGTGGCGCGCGCTGCTGCGCGTGCCGGCGGCGCAGAACGGCAACGGGACCCGCCCCGCCCGCCCGGACGTCGTCGACGACCACATCCTCGAGCCGATGGTCGACGTGCACGCCTTCACGCCCGCCGACCTCGAGCGGCTGGCGGCCGAGGCCGGCTTCGACGGCGTGCAGGTGCGCGGCGAGGAGCTGCTCGCCAACTGGTTCGGCTGGGCCAACCGCACGCTCGAGTCCACCGCGCCGCCCGGCGAGCTGCCGCGCCTCTGGTACCAGTACGCGTTCCGCGGCTACCTGCTGCTGCAGGGCCTCGACCGGCGGCTGCTGGAGCCGCGCCTGCCGCCCGGGGTCTTCTACAACCTCATGCTCGCGGCGCGCAATCCCACATAGGCCGCCCGCAGGCTGATCTTGGCGTGGCGGTAGACGTAGGTCGCGTCACCGCGCAGCCGGCCCCGCCAGGAGGTCTCGTAGCGCACGAGCGTGTGGGGGCGCACGCGCGTCGGGAGCCCGTCGGCCGCGAGCACGGCGAGCGCCCGCTCCGCGATCGCGATCTGCCCGAACGCGGTCGGGTGGACGTGGTCGGCCATCACCTGTCCGCGGGCGCCGAAGCCGCGCAGGTCGAGTACCAGCGCGCCGGCGTCGCGCGCCGCGCGCTCGACGATCGCGTTGGCGTCGGCGACCCGCGCGCCCGCCCGTGGCCGGCCGAGGTCGAGCGGCAGCGTGCAGGCGAGCGTGCGCTCGCAGCGCTCGGCGAGGAAGCCGAGCGCGGCGCGGACGTCGCGCTCGTAGCCCGCCGCGTCCCAGTCGGGCGCGCGGACGTCGTTGACGCCGATGTACAGGCAGCCGACGTCGTACGGGCCGCCGGGCGCGGCCGCGGTGGCGCGGAAGGCGGGGATCTGCTCGCCGGCCACGCCGGCGGCGCGGGCGCCGTCGACCGCGCAGCCCGTGTACGGCACCCCGAGTCCGCGGGCGACCCACAGCGCCCACGACTGCAGCGCCACCCCCCACTGCAGCTCGCCGCCGCCGTTCGTGATCGAGTCGCCGAAGGCGAGGACGCCGAGGCGGGGCGATGCGGGCGGCGCGGGCAAGCGGCGTGACCCTACCGCCGCTCGCCCGCGCGTTCCTCATTTGACGCTGATGACCTTGTTCATGCCCTGCGTGGAGTGCGGGCGTCCCTTGCTGTCGGGCAGGAAGCACGTGAACACGTAGGTCCCGCGCTCGATGGTGAACTCGGCCTGGTTGACCGCCCCAGGGCCGACCGGCGCCAAGAGGAACGCCTCGCCGTCGGTGGTGCCCTTCTTGGGCTCCTTGCCCTGCTGGAGGCGGCCGACGATCGACTTCGGGTCGACGCCCTTGCGGACGTGGAAGCCGATCATCTCGTGGTACTGCTTGCCGCGGTTCGTGATGCGGATCGTGCCCTTGCGCGGCAGCGTCTTCGCCGTGAACTTGTACTCCTTGACGCTGGTGCTGAAGTCGACCGTGGGGAGCTTCACCGACGGCGAGACCTTCCCGGCCACGAACGTGCCGACCGGGATCGGCTGCTCGCCGCTGAAGTCCAGCACGACGTAGGTCGCGCCGGCCACGATCTTCGTCACCGAGGTCTGCGGCGGGGCGCCCTTCGGCGGCGCGCCGACGAAGGAGTCGATGACGCCGACGCCGTCGATGTCCTCGAAGCTCTTGGCCTTCGCGGCCGCCGCGGCGAACTGCTCGGGCGTCACGCCCGGCTCGAGGCGGACGAGTGCCGCCGCGTGCTCCGCCTTCTTCTTGGGATCGGCGCTCGAGACGGCCACGGTCGCGGCCTTGCCGACGATCCCCTCGGCCCCGCTGAACGTGAGCTTGCCGTCGGCACCGAAGGCGAGCGTGAGCGTCGGCGGCGTCCCGCCCTGGGCGAACGCGGCGACGCCGCCGGCCGCCAGGGCCACCACCGTCACCGCCCCCGCGAGGACCGCGCGCGCACCGCGCGGCATCCGCTTGAGCATCGAGGTTCCTTTCCCGGGCACCCCAGGCGCCCGTGGATCGTGTCTGGAGGCGACGGACGGACCTTTCCGTCTTTGCCCGGGTTTGCGGCCCGGATGCCTACCAGATCCCGGAGCGCCGCCGCGCCGGACGGCGGTGCATCCTGGCCTTCCGGCCAGGCTCTAGCGGACCTTGACGCTCGCGCGGCGGACCGACGACTTCCCGGCGCCGGACGTCGCCACCGCCGTCACGCGGTACTCCCCGCGCGTGAGCCCGCGCGGGCTGCCGAGCGTGCCGGTGACCGCGCGCGCCGCGCCGGTGACCCGGACGGTCGCGACGCGCGCCCATGTGCAGCGCCGCTTGCGGCACCGCTTCTGCTCGAGGGTCAGCGCGACGGTCGCACCGCGGCTGGCCGTCACGGCGGCCGTGACCCGCTTGGCGCAGCGCTTGCCCCTCCGGCAGCGCGACGGCGTCGCGGTCGCCTTCAGCGAGCGGACGGCGGGACGCGCGGCGGTGCCGCCGCTCGCCGGCGGCGCCACTGGAGCGGTGGGGCGGGGGGCGGGAGTCGGATCGGACCCCACCCGCCCCGGCGCGGCCACGGGGGCCGGGGCGGCGGCGGGACAGCCGTTGACGGTGCCGGAGCGGTCGGGGCAGCCGTCGACGCGGTCCGGCACGCCATCGCCGTCGCGGTCCGGCGAGCAGGGGTTCCAGGCGCCGTCGCCGCCACCGCTGTCCGCCGGGTCGCCGCCGAGCGCCCGCAGCGCGTTCAGGCGACCGCCGGAGACCGAGAGGCCCGCCATGCCGGTCTTGTGATCGACGCCGTCGAGCAGCCGGTCCTTGACGTCCGTCGTCGAGAGATGCGCGTCCTCGGCGAGCACGAGCGCCGCGACAGCCGCGACGTGCGGCGTCGCCATCGACGTCCCACTTGCCCACCCGTACTGCCCGTCCCAAGTCGTTGAGATGATGTCCTCGCCGGGCGCGAAGAGATCGACGCTCGTGCGCCCGACGTTGGAGAAGCACGCCGGGGCGTCGTTGGCGTCGGAGGCGCCCACGCAGACCACGTTGGCCGCCGTCACGTTGCAGGGATCGGTCGGGAGCGCGTCGTTGTCGCTGCCGTCGTTGCCGGCCGCCACGACGAAGAGCGTGTCCGGGTAGCGGGCGATCGTGTCCGCCAGGAGGCGGTTGCCGTCCGCCGGCCCACCGAGCGAGGCGGAGACGATCGGGATCCGCGCCCGCCCGGCGTAGTCGAACGCGGCGGCGATGCGCGAGACGTAGCCGCTGCCGTCGGCGCCGAGCGCCTTGAGCGGAATGACGTCGGCCTCCGGCGCGACTCCTGCGACGCCGATGCCGTTGTTGCGCGTGGCGGCGATCGTGCCGGTCACGTGGGTGCCGTGGCCGTTGTCGTCCTGAGCGGTGTTGTCGTTGCCGACGAAGTCCCAGCCGCGCCAGTCGTCGACCTTGCCGTTGCCGTCGTCGTCGCGGCCGTTGTCCCGGTTGTCACCGTCCCACTCGCCGGGGTTGACCGCCATCCCGCTGGCGAGGTCGGCGTGGTCCTGCTTGACGCCGGTGTCGACCACCGCCACGGTGACGCCCGCGCCGTCGGTGGCGCTGCGCGCCCACGCCGCGGGGGCGTCGATGTCGGCGTCGGTGGCACCACCGAGGAGGAGACTCCGCGAGTCCAGGGTCGACGTGCCGTTGTCGAACGCCCACAGGTAGCGCATGAGGGTGTCCGTCCTGGGCGCCGGCGGGGCGAAGGCCCGCATCACCGTGTCGCGCTCCGCGTAGCGGACGTCGGGGTCCGCGTTGAGGTCGCGCAGCGCGGCGTCCGCGTCGGCGGCCGGCGCGGTGACCACCTCGGCGTCGGGCAGCGGCAGCATCTCGGCGAGCCGGACGCCGGCGTCGGCGCGGACGTCGGCGCGCTCGGCGGCGCTCATGCCGGGGTCGCGCTTGACGATCAGGCGGGTCTCATCGGCGGCCTGGGCGCTCGGCGCGAGCGCGAGCAGGACGAGGACGACCAGCACGGGGAGACGGAGACCCACCTGACCAGTCATCGGCAGCCCAGGAGACGTCTTGAGGCGGGTGTCAGGCCGCTGACACGCAAGCGCGCGTGGGGCGGGCGGGCGCGCCTCGTAGAGTGCTCTCGATGGCCGAGCCCACCCAGACCGCGATCGGGACCTGGAGCGGCGGGCGCTTCATGCACTTCGGCGAGCCGCTCGACGACGAGCGGCTCGTCGCCCTGCTGCGTCCGGGTGACGGCATCGACACGGTGATGACCGCCGACGCCTACGGCGCGGGGGAGGCCGACGCGCTCCTCGGCCGCGCGCTGGCGGGCGCCGACCGCGGCGCCTACTGCCTCATCGGGGCCGTCGGCCACGACTTCTACGAGGGCGAGCGCGAGGGGGCCAAGGGCTATCCCCGCTTCACCGACGCCCGTCTGCGCGGGCCGGACGCGTATGCCTCCTACCTGCGGATGGCGACCGAGCGCAGCCTCGAGCGGCTCGGCGCCGACGCGTTCGACCTGCTGCTGCTGCACAACCCCGACCGCACCGGCTACCGCAGCGAGGCGGTCTGGGAGGGCCTGGCCGCGCTGCGCGACGCCGGCCTGACGCGCGCGCTCGGGGTCGCCCCCGGCCCGGCCAACGGGTTCACGCTCGACCTCATCGCCTGCTTCGAGCGCTTCGGCGAGCAGATCGACTGGGCGATGGTGATCCTCAACCCGCTGGAGCCGTGGCCGGGCGAGCTCGTGCTGCCCGCCGCCGAGCGCCACGGCATCCGGGTGATCACGCGCGTCGTCGACTACGGCGGGCTCTTCCACGACGACGTCCTGCCCGGCCACGCGTTCGCCCGCCACGACCACCGCACGTTCCGGCCCGACGGCTGGATCGAGGCCGGGCGCGAGCGGCTGGAGCGGATGCGCCCGATCGCCGAGCGCCACGGGATCACGCCGCTGCAGCTCGCCTGTGCGTGGAACCTCGCCCATCCGGCCGTGCACTGCGTGGCGCCGACGCTCATCCAGGAGCCCGGCCGCGACGCCAAGCCGATCGAGGCCAAGCGCGCGGAGCTCGCGGCCGTCCCCGGCCTGCCCGCGCTGAGCGCCGACGAGGTCGCCGCCGTGCGAGCGATCGGCGACAACACCGGCTGCATGCGGCTGAAGGGCGCCGCCCCGGACCACGAGGGCGACGTGCTGGCCGACCGCTGGCCGATCTCCGAGGACCTGGCCGCGGTGGCCGGGCGCTGGGGGATCGAGCCGGCCCGCGACCTGCGCCCGCTCGCGGGCGTCTGATCTCCCGGCCCCGCGCCGGCCCTCTGCACGCCCCTCTGCCCTTCCCGACCCCGGGCGGCGCGGTCGCCTGCGCCCGCCCAGCGCGGTCCGGCGGGAATCCACATCGCCACCGTCGGGATTTGTTAGGGTGCCCTAATGCGCCCGCCCGCGACACCCGGATCGCGCGGGCGGGCGCAGCACTTCCCCCGACACGTCGAGCCATCCAGGAGGCGGCGACTTGGGCAGGTACACCGGGCCGCGCGAGCGGCTCTCGCGACGCGAGGGCGTCGATCTCGAGCTCAAGGGCGAGCGGCGGCTCGCCGGCAAGTCGGCCCTGGACCGGCGCGGCCCGACGCCGCCCGGCGACCACGGCGCGCGCTCCGGCCGGCGGCCTTCCACCTTCGCGCTGCAGCTGCGCGCCAAGCAGACGCTGAAGCGCTACTACGACGTCCGCGAGCGCCAGTTCCGGCGCTACGTCCGCGAGGCGCAGGGCTCGCGCGGCCGGACCGGCGAGAGGCTGCTCGAGCTGCTCGAGCGCCGGCTCGACAACGTCCTCTACCGGCTCGGGTTCGCCTCGACGCGCGCGCAGGCCCGCCAGTTCGTCAGCCACGGCCACGTGCTCGTCAACGGGCGGCGGGTGACGATCCCGTCCTTCCGCGTATCCGCGGGCGACGTCGTCGCGCTGGCCCAGGACAGCCCGGTCCGGCCGGCCGCCGCCGGGGCGACCGAGCTGCTGGCGCGCGTCGCGCCCTGGCTGCTGGCCGACTCGGAGGCGCTGGTGGGCCGGGCGCTGCGCGACCCGACGCGCAAGGACGTCATCCCGCCCAGCGATGAGCAGCTCGTCGTCGAGCACTACAGCCGGAGGTAGGCGGCCGATGCTGACCCCGCTGCCGTTCAGCCTGCACGCCTCCCTCGGCTGCCCGCCCCACGCCGACCTCGCCGTCTCGCTTGCCTGGGAGCTCTCCGACCTCGACGGCCACCAGCTCGAGTGCGGCCTCGACGTCCTCGCCGCCGCGACGCTCACCGACCTGCCCGCCGACCCGGCCGCCCGGCTGACCGCGCTCGGCGAGCCGGTGACTGCGGGCGCGCTGCGCCCCCGCGCGCACGGCGGCGTCCGCGACCTCCTCATCGGCGACGTCGTGGCCGACGGCCGCGGCCACCCGCTGGCGCTCGCCGTCGTGCTCGTCGAGGTCGCCCGCCGCGCCGGCATCGACGTCGGGATCGTCGCCGGCGGCGCGGACCACTACCTCGCCGACCAGCACTCCGACGAGCCCTGGCTGCTCGACCCGGCGACCGGCCAGGTGATCGACGCCACCGTGCTCGACGGCGAGCTCACCTGGCGCTGCGCCCACCAGGTCGTCGCCGCCCTGCTCGACCTGGCCCAGCCCCGCTACGAGCGCATCGGCGACCTCCGCCACGCCCTCCGCGTCGCCGAGCTCCGCTGCCTACTGCCCTTCGACGACGAGTCAAGGGCCGACGCGAGAGCGAGGCTCCGCCACCTCAACTCCCGCCTGAACTAGTCACTTCGGCGACAGTGGGGTCAGCCCGCATACCGCGGGAGTTCGGCCGGAACACACCCGACGGAGCCCAGACCCGGCCCACCCGGCCGAACTCCACAGGGAACGAGCCCCTGGGCGAGTTCCCCCTGGACAGATGTCTGACCGCTCAAGGAACGTTGACCGGCTAAAACACGCACCATGGGTTCCGTCCCCATGGTGTCCGCCCCGGGGGCGTAGGCGGTCGTGTCGCTCCAGCTCGTCACGATCATCGGCGCCATCTGGCTCCTCGTCGCCGCGGTGTTCCTCGCCATCGTCGCGGTCGGCAGCCGCTCCGACCGCCGGCGCGTCGTGCTCACCCAGGGACAGGCCGGCTCCGCGCTGGTGCTCGCCGCCTCGTCGCGGCTCCTCGGCGACCGCGATCCGGCCGCGATCGCGCAGCTCGTGGACGCGGTGGCGGGCGCGCTGCCCGACACGCAGGTCGGCCTCGTGGTCCGCGATCCCGACGACCCGCGCCTGGCCGTCCTGCTCGCCGGCTCGGGGATCGACCCCGGTCGGCTCGGCGCGCAGCTGAGCACCGACGACGCGCTGCTGCGCGAGACGCTCGAGCGGCATCGCTCGACCCACGTCGCGGACCCCCGTCCGCTCAGCCGCGCCCTCGGCTGCCCCGTCGCCACGGCGCTCGCAATCCCGCTCGACCACCCCACCAGCGCGCTGACGGTCGCGCGCAGCGAGCCCGAGCGTCCGTTCGCCCGCAAGGAGCTCGACCTCGTCGAGAGCCTCGCGGCGCAGGTCACCTAGGCCCGCGCGCCCGACCCGGCAAGGGGCGTGCGCGCCGCCCTCGCAGGGGTTGGCAAGCGAGACGGTGCCCTCGTCGGGATCGAGCACGGACTCGGCGTACGCGGGTGTAGGGTCGGTGGCGGGCCGATGGCCACCCGCTCGCCCATCGGAGCACGCGCGGCTGCGCTGAAGGGCCGGCGCCGCGAGTGCGGCGTGCTCGACCGGCTCATCGAGGCGGTTCGAGGGGCGAGGCCGGCCGGCCCGACCGAGAATGCGGCCGGCGGTGGTGAAGTCGGCGCCATCGTGGGACGAGTTCGCCGGCTTCGCCCGCGAGCGGCCCGCGCCGCCACCAACGAGTCGGTGCCACCGCGGGACAGTGCAGAGGTGGCGTGCTTCCCCGTCCACGGCCTGATCGACAACTGAAGGGGAGCGTCCATGTCCGGTCCGCTGCATCTCGATGTCTTCGTCGTCCCGTACAAGCCGATCGTCGGGGTGATACCGCCGATGGGTGACGGGGAGGCGACGTGGCCGGCCACGTCGGTGTCGCTGATCAGCGGCGAGCGTGACGCGGTCCTGATCGACGCCGTGCTCACCCCAGAGGACGCGGGGCGGGTGGTGGACTGGATCCGGGCGACCGGCAAGAGCCTCACGACCGTCTACATCACCCACGGCCACGGCGATCACTTCTTCGGCCTGAACACGATCCTCGCCGCGTTCCCGGACGCCCGGGCCGTCACGGCGGCGGGCGTCATCCCCGAAGCGCGGAAGCAGCTCGATCCGGAGCTCATGTCGTTCTGGAACGCGATCTTCCCCGGCCAGATCCCCGCGCACCCGATCGTGCCCGATGCCCTCGACGGCGACGTGATCGACCTCGAGGGTCACGAGCTGCGGATCATCACCGTGGGGCAGGCCGACACCGCTCCCTCGACGATCGTCCACATCCCGGACCTGGATGCCGTCATCGCCGGCGACGTCGCCTACAACGGCATCCATCAGTGGCTGGCGCAGACCGACCACGAGAAGCGACTGCAGTGGATCGCGAGCGTCGACCAGATCGAGGCGCTCGAGCCCAGGATCGTCGTCGCCGGCCACAAGCGCCCGGACGCGCGCGACGACGACCCGGCGACCATCCTCGGCGACACCAGGACCTACATCCGCGACTTCGACCGATCGCTCGCGGAGAGCCATTCGGCCCAGGAGCTGGTCGACCGGATGATGGTCCTCCACGGCGAGCTCGGCAACCCGTACACGCTGTGGACCGCGGCCCAGGGCGTCTTCGCGCAGGGTCAGGGAGCCGCGCCGTGAGCGGATTCACGACGCAGCCCGCGCGTGCCGGCGGCGAGTTCGCGATCGGCGGCGACCTGCCCGTCGTGCGGCTGGGATACGGCGCCATGCAGATCCCGGGGCCCGGAGTGTGGGGCGAGCCACGCGACCACGACGAGATCATCCGCGTCCTCCGCCGCGCCCTCGAGCTCGGCGTGACGTTCATCGACACCGCCGACTCCTACGGCCCCGAGGTCAGCGAACGGCTGATCCACGAAGCGCTGCACCCCTACCCGGACGGCATGGTCGTCGCGACCAAGGCCGGCTTCATGCGACCCGGCCCCGGCCGCTGGGAGACGAACGGGAAGCCCGAGTACCTCAAGGCGGAGGCCGAGAAGAGCCTCCGGCTGCTCGGCCTGGAGCGGATCGAGCTGTTTCAGCTGCACCGCATCGATCCGCAGGTCCCGCTCGCCGATCAGCTGGGCGCCCTCGTCGAGCTGCAGGCCGAGGGCAAGATCGGGCACATCGGCCTCTCGGAGGTCACGGTGCCCGAGATCCAGGCCGCCAGGGCGATCACGCCGATCGCCACCGTCCAGAACCGCTACAACGTCGCAGACCGCAGCGCCGAGCCCGTCCTGGAGTACTGCGAGCGCGAGGGCATCGGCTTCATCCCGTGGTTCCCGATCGCCACCGGCCGCCTCGCGCGACCCGGCGGACCGCTGCAGCGGATCGCCGACCAGCACGCCGTCACACCCGCGCAACTCGCGCTCGCGTGGCTCCTGCACCGCTCACCCGTCGTGCTGCCGATCCCCGGCACCTCGACGGTCGCGCACCTCGAGGAGAACGTGCGAGCAGCGCTGATCGAGCTCACCCCGGGCCAGATCCGACAGATCGACGCCGCCGGCCCAGAAGCCCGCTCATGACGGATCTGCTCGGAACCGCCACGGATCGTTCGTGCGACGGGCGCCGAGTATGGTCGCGCGAGCGATGGCTACGCCCCGCTCCTCCGCTTCCGCCGTCCACGTCGAGGGTGTGATCAAGCGCTTCGGTGCGACGGTTGCGCTGGCGGGAGTCGACCTCGACGTCGCGGAGGGGACGGTCTTCGGACTGCTCGGCCCGAACGGGGCCGGGAAGACCACGCTCGTGCGCGTGCTCGCGACCCTGCTCGCGCCGGACGCGGGGCGCGCGGAGGTACTCGGGCTGGACGTGGTGCACGAGGCCGCGGCGGTTCGGCGGCTGCTCGGGCTCACCGGGCAGTTCGCGGCCGTCGACGAGATCCTCACCGGACGGGAGAACCTCCAGATGTTCGGGCGCCTGTTCGACCTCTCGAGGGACGAGGCGCGACAGCGGGCGGACGAGCTGCTGGAGCGCTTCGAGCTCGCCGACGCCGCCGACCGTCCGGCACGCACGTACTCCGGAGGGATGCGCCGCCGGCTCGACCTGGCCTCGAGCCTGCTCACCCGTCCTCGGATCCTGTTTCTCGACGAGCCCACGACCGGGCTCGATCCGCGCAGCCGCAACGAGATCTGGGCGATCGTGCGCGAGCTCGTCCGCGAGGGGACGACGATCATGCTCACGACCCAGTACCTCGAGGAGGCCGACCAGCTCGCCGACCGGATCGCCGTCGTCGATCACGGCCGGGTGATCGCGGAGGGGACCGGGAACGAGCTGAAGGATCGACTCGGAGGGCAGATCCTCGAGGTCGAGCTGACGAACGCCGGTCAGCGCGACGAGGCGCAGTCCGTGCTCGCCCGGGTCGGCTGCGGCGAGCCCGAGCCGGGGGAGCGCCTGGACCAGCTCACGCTTCCCGCGCCGCGCGATGGCCTCGAGCTGATCGAGGACGCCGCTTCGGCGCTGCGTCACGCGCGGATCGGGGTCAGCGATCTCGGGCTGCGCCGCCCGACGCTGGACGACGTGTTCCTGCAGCTCACGGGCGCGCCGCCGAGCGAGGACGGTGCCGGTCCGGACGGGTCCGCGAGCGCGAGGCGCCCGCCGGCGGCGACGAGCCCTCCGGGCGCGGCCGACCACCGCGCGCGGCGGTTGGTGCCCGTGCATCTCCCCTCGCCCCGGACGGTGCGGTCGGCCGGCAGAGACGCGCTCGTGGTCACCGGGCGCAACCTGCGCCACTTCATCCGCCAGCCCCAGCTGCTGATCTTCTCGACGATCCAGCCGATCATGTTCGTGCTGCTGTTCGTGTACGTGTTCGGCGGCGCCGTGAAGGGCTCGCTTCCGTCCGGGGTGACGTACATCGACTTCCTGCTGCCCGGCATCTTCGTGCAGTCGGTGGCCTTCCGCGCGACACAGACCGCGGTCGGCCTGTCCGAGGACCTCGAGCGCGGCGTCATCGACCGCTTCCGCTCGATGCCCATGGCGCGCTCGGCGGTGCTGGTCGGCCGCACCGTCGCCGACCTCGTCCGCAACGTCCTGATCATCTTGCTGATGACGATGGTCGGCTACCTCATCGGCTTCAGCTTCCAGGCCGGGCTGCTGAACGCGCTCGCCTGCGTCGCGGTCGTCAGCGCGTTCGGGTTGGCCCTCAGCTGGCTCTTCGCCTTCGTGGCATTGACGGTGCGCGGCGCGGAGGCCGCGCAGTCGGCGGGCTTCGTGGTGCTCTTCCCGCTCGTGTTCGCGAGCTCCGTGTTCGTGCCGGTCTCGACCATGCCGGACTGGCTGCAGGCGTTCGCGGAGGTGAGCCCGGTCACGCTGACCGCGAATACCGCCCGCACCTACGCGCTCGTGGGCGGCGTGCCGGAGTCGCTCGGGGGGGCGGCCGCCTGGATCATCGGAATGCTCGCGATCTTCATCCCGCTGTGCGTCTGGCGATACCGGCGGATGAGCTGAGCGTTCGCCCGACTCCGCGCGGTGTCACGCGCGGTCACGAATATCCGGCGCCCTCCGCGGGGCGGCCCGCGGCCGCCGGCCTGTGCCGGCCGCCCGGGGGGCGTTCCTCGTCGTGGAGCTCCCCCTCCAGCGAGATCCTCGGGAGCGCGCGGTCGAGCCAGGTGGGCAGCGTCCACGCGCGGTCGCCGAGCAGGGTCATCACCGCGGGGGCGACGACCATGCGTACCACCAAGACGTCGATCAGGATCGCGGCGGCGAGGCCGAGGCCGATCGTCTTGACGACGACGTCCGGATCGGTGACGAAGCCGAGGAAGACGCTCGTCATGATCACGCCGGCCGCGAGGATGATCCTGCCGACCCGCGCCATCGCCCGCACCACGCTCTGCTGAGGGCCCGCGCCGCCGATGTACTCCTCGCGGATGCGCGACTGCAGGAACACGTTGTAGTCCATCGAGAGGCCGAAGAGGATCGCGAACATGAACAGCGGTACGAAGGACACGATCGGCACCTCGCCATCCACGCCCAGCAGGCCGGAGCCGATCCCCTGCTGGAAGACGAGCACCACGACGCCGTAGGCGGCGGCGATCGAGAGCAGGTTGAAGGCGGCGGAGACGAGAGGGACCCAGAGCGAGCGGAACACGGCCATCAACAGCAGCACGCTGAGACCGACCACCAGGGCGATGAAGATCGGCAGCCGGGCAGCGATCTTGTCGGCCAGGTCCTGCAGCGTCGCGGTGGCCCCGCCGGCGTAGACGTCCACCTGCGAGCCGCGCGTGGCACGCGGGAGCACGTCGGCGCGGAGTCGGTCGACCAGCTCGCTGGTGCGCTGGTCCTGGGGCGAGCTCTTGGGAATCACGTTCAGGACCGCGGCGTCTCCGGCCGGCGAGAGCTGCGCCGGGGATACGAAGGCCACGTCGCGATCCGCCGCCACGGCTTGCCGGACGCGGCTCAGTGCGGCCTTGCCCGAGCCGTCCGCCGGCGTGGTGGCGGCCAGCACGAGCGGGCCGTTGAAGCCGGGGCCGAAGCCCTCGGCGAGCCGGTCGTAAGCGACGCGGGTGGTCGAGCCGGCGCGGTCGTTGCCGTCGTCGGGCTGGCCAAGGCGCAGCGAGGCGAAAGGCATGGCGAGCAGCACGAGCACGAGCGTGCCGACGACGGCGGCCACGAGTGGGCGGCGGGTGATCAGCCCCGCCCACCGCGCGAAGCGCTGCGAGGGCTCCACGTGCTCGGGGCGCTTCGGTTGTAGCCGGCGGGCGAAGGCGCCCATCAGCGTGGGCAGCACGGTGATCGCGCCGACCGCGACCGTGGCGATGATGATGGCCGAGCCGACCCCCATGCGGCCGACGAAGGGGATGCCGGTGGCCAGGAGGCCGGCGATCGCCACCACGACGATCGCCCCCGCCGCCACCACCGACGTGCCGGCGGTGGCGTTCGCGACGCGCGCGGAACGGCCGACCCCGTCGCCGCTCGCCAGCTGCTCTCGATAGCGCCCGACGATCAGCAGCGCGTAGTCGATGCCCGCGCCGAGCCCGAGCATGACGCCCAGCGTGGGGGCGAAGCTGGGGAACGCGGTGAACGCGCCGGCGAACTGCAGCAGCAGCAGGCCGCCGGCCAGCGCGATCAGCGCCGAGATCAGCGTAAGGGCCATCGCCGCCACCGAGCGGAACACCAGCGTGAGCACGATCACCGCGACCGCCACGCCGATCAGCTCCCCGATCGGAGCGGTCGCCTGCTCGGCCTGGTCCACGACCGCCCCGTTGCGCGACACCTCAAGACCCGCGCGCTCGCCGCGCTCGGACGCCTGCGCGAGCCGCTCGCCCGGCTGCCTGCCCAGCGCCGCGGCGGTGTCGTCGTACTGCACCGGCACGTAGGCGATGCGGGCGTTCGCGGAGAGCCGGCCACTGTCGGCGGCGAACGGGCTCGGCGCGAGCGTCACGTGCGGCTGGGCGCGGATCTCCTCGATCGTCCGTTCGATCGCCGCACGTCGCGCGGGCTCGCGAAGCGTGCCCGACTCCACCGCGAAGACGACGTTCGCGGTATCGCCCGACGCCGCCGCAAACCGCTTGGCCAGCAGATCGGTCGCGCGCTGCGATTCCGTGCCGGGGGTCCTGAAGTCGTCGACGAACGAGCCGCCGGCGACGCCCGCCGCTACGCCGAGCGCGACGACCACGACCGCCACGATCGCCAGTGAGCGCTTCCAGTGTTCCGCCGCCCGGGCGGCCAGGGATCCGAGGAGATGTGCCATGCCGGAAAGAACAGCACATCGTGTGCGAATTTGCAATCAATGCATATTTGCTCAGATTGCGTCGATGCACGTCATGCACGCTCGCTACTATCGACACATGCCAGAAGGACTGCGCGAACGCAAGAAGCAGCGCACGCGCGAGCAGATCATCGAGGCGGCCATGCGCCTCTTCGCCGAGCGCGGCTATCAGGCCACGACGATCGCCGACATCGCCACCGCAGCGGATGTCGCGCCGCGCACGTTCTTCTCCTACTTCCCGTCGAAGGAGGCCGTCGTCTTCCACAGCGTCGACCGCAACCTCGAGGCCCTGGCGAGCGCGCTGCGCAACCGCCTGCCCGGCGAGACCGCCTTCGACGCGCTGCGGCGCTGGATCGACGCGATGTTCGACGAGTGGATGGCCGAGGGGGACGAGGCGCTCCTGCGCAAGCGGTTGTGCCGCGAGGACGAGGGGCTGGCCAATTTCGAGGGCGGCATGACGGCCCGCATCCAGGAGTTGCTGCTCGGGGCGATCGCCGACGATCTCGACGAGCCGCATGACGCGCTGCGTCCTCGACTCGTGGCCGCCGCGGCGATGGCGGCGCTCACCTCGCTCGAGGTCAGCTTCGACGCGGAGGCCGGGCAGAGCCCGCCGGTGGCCAAGGCCCAGGCCCTCGCCGTGCTCGATGACGCCATGCTCTTCCTGCGCGGCGGGATCGACGCGCTTCAGGACGAGTAGCCCGAGGACGGCGCGAGGAGCCCGCGCTCGCGCGTCCGGCGATGCGGACGCCGATCGGCGCCTCGAATCCTCCGAACCGGGTGACGACGACGCATCCCGTGGTGCGCAAGGCTCGTCCTTGATGAATGAACGTTCGGAGATCAGCCGTGGGCAGGTGGAGCCGCTGGACGATGCGGTGGACCACGCTCGAGGCACACCGGCCGGCCGCGTCATCGTCGAGTACGGCGACTACGAATGCCCGTACTCCCGGCGGGCGTTCCGGGAGATCGAGGTCGTCGAGCGCGAGCTCGGCGGTGACCTGCGCTTCGCCTTCCGGCATTTCCCGCTGACCGAGATCCACCCGCACGCCCTCGCGGCGTCCGCCGCCGCGGAGGCCGCGGCGCTGCAGGACGCCTTCTGGGAGATGCACGACCTGCTCTTCCACCGCCAGAAGGCGCTCGAGGACGACGACCTGCTGCGGTACGCGGGCGAGCTCGGGCTCGATGTCGAGGCGTTCGACCGCGATCGGGCCGGCTCCGCGGTGCTGCACCGCATTCGCCGTGACGTCGAGAGCGGGATCGCCTCAGGTGAGGTGCGCGGAACCCCGACGCTGTTCATCGACGGCGTGGTGCACCGCGGCGGCTACGACGCCCCCAGCCTGCTGAAGGCGGTGACGCGATGAGCCGCGTCAGGTAGGAGGGCTAGCCGGATGCCGGTCATCGCGATCGCGGAGATCTTCGGGATCAGCGGGAGGCGCGACGAGCTGGTGGCGCTGCTGGCGCGGACCGAGCGGCACGTGCGCGGGCTGGAGGGCTCGCGCCGCTACGTCTTCGCCGCCGCCCTGGAGACGCCCGACCAGTTCGTCCTCGTCAGCGAGTGGCACACGCGCGATGCCATGGAGGCCTACTACCGCTCCGAGCACTTCGCCGGCTACCAGTTCGAGCTGAGCGGTCTCCTGGCCCGGCCGAGCGAGATGACCGTGTACTCGGTCACGGACACGCTGCGGCCCGTTGCGGGCGGCTTGCTGGACCCGCGCGACGCGGACTGACCGCTGCCGAGCAGGCGGGCCGTCGTGCCCGACTGCCGCAACGCGGGGGGCGCCCGGATCACGGGACGGCCACAATGGAGTGGATGACCGGCGACGAAAACCTGCGAGGCAAGCTCCTGCTCGCCTCCCCCACCCTGCAGGACCCGAACTTCCGGCGCACGGTCGTGCTGATCACCGAGCACACCGAGGACGGCGCGATGGGGCTCGTGCTCAATCGGGCGGCGACCTCGTCCGTGCGCGACGCGGTACCCGACCTCACCTGGCTCGCTGAGCCCGAGGACCCGGTGTACGTGGGCGGCCCCGTCGCACCGACCGGCGTGATCGTCCTGGCCGAGTTCAGCGAGCCCTCGGCGGCGGCCGCCATCGTCGAGGACGACCTCGGGTTCGTCGGCGCCGACGCCGAGGACGCCGACGGCGTGGCCGCGTCGATCCGCCGCGCGCGCGTGTTCGCCGGCCACGCGGGCTGGGGCCCGGGCCAGCTGGAGGGCGAGCTCGCCGAGGAGGCCTGGATCGTCGAGGCGCCGCGCCGCGAGGAGGTCTTCACCGACGACCCGGAGGGGCTGTGGGCGGCGGTGCTGCGGCGCATGGGCCGCGAGTACGCGCTGCTCTCCACGATGCCCGAGGACCCGTCGCTCAACTAGTGCCGCCCGGCCCGACGTCGCGCATCGCCGCCGCCCCGATCTCCTGGGGCGTCTGCGAGGTGCCCGGGTGGGGCTACCAGCTCGCGCCCCGGCGCGTGCTGGCGGAGCTGCGTGCCACCGGGCTGCGCGCCACCGAGGCCGGCCCCGACGGCTTCCTGCCCGCCGACCCCCGCGCCGCCGCGGCGCTGCTGGCCGAGCACGAGCTCACGCTGGTCGGGGCCTTCGTGCCGGTCGTCCTGCACGAGCCCGGAGCCGCCGAGGCCGTGGAGCGGGCGGCGGCGCGGCTCCGCGAAGCCGGCGCCGGCGTCGCCGTGCTCGCCGCCGCCGGCGGGCAGTACACCTATGACCAGCGCCCCGAGCTCGACGACGCCGAGTGGGACGCGCTGCTCGCCACCCTCGACGAGGCGGCCGCCCGCTGCGCCCGGCACGGCGTGCGCTGCGCGCTGCACCCCCACGTCGGCACGGTGGTCGAGCGCGAGGAGGACGTCGAGCGCGTGCTGGCCGGCTCCGCGGCGGAGCTCTGCCTCGACACCGGCCACCTCCTGGTGGGCGGGACCGAGCCGGTGGCGCTCGCCGAGCGCGCCGGGGACCGCGTCGCCCACGTGCACCTCAAGGACGTCGACGCCGGCCTCACCGCGCGCGTGCGGGCCGGCGAGCTGCCCTACTCCGAGGCGGTGCGCGACGGCCTCTACCGGCCGCTCGGCCAGGGGACGGTCGACGTGCGCGCGCTCGTGCACGGCCTCGAGGACCGCGGCTTCGACGGCTACTACGTGCTCGAGCAGGACGTGATGCTCGCCGCCGAGCCGGCCGGCGGCGAGGGACCGGCCGCCGACGTGCGCGCGAGCGCCGCGCACCTGCGCACCCTGCTCGAGGCCCGCCGATGAGCGCCGTCCCCGAGGTGATCACGATGGGGCGCATCAGCGTCGACCTCTACCCCGAGCAGATCGGCGTGCCGCTCGCCGAGGTCACGTCGTTCGCCAAGGGCCTCGGCGGCAGCCCGACCAACGTCGCGGTCGCCGCCGCGCGCCTCGGCCGCCGCGCCGCGGTCATCACGAAGGTCGGCGACGACCCCTTCGGTCCCTACTGCCGCGCGGCGCTCGAGGGCTTCGGGGTCGATCCGCGGTGGGTGGGGACCGACCCCCGCCTGCGTACGCCGGTGGCGTTCTGCGAGATCTTCCCGCCCGACGACTTCCCGCTGCTCTTCTACCGCGAGCCGACCGCCCCCGACCTGATGCTCGAGCCCGGCGAGCTCGACCTCGACGCGATCGCCGCCGCACCGCTGATGTGGACCACGGGCACCGGCCTCTCGCGGGAGCCCAGCCGCGCCGCCACGCTCGCCGCCCTCGACGCCCGCGCGGGCGCGCTGACCGTGCACGACCTCGACGACCGCCCGATGCTGTGGCCCGACGGCGAGGCCCACACGCCGTGGGCCCGCGAGGCGGTCGCCCGCGCGACCGTGGTGGTCGGCAACCAGGCCGAGGCGGCGATCGCGGTCGGCGAGGGCACGCCGCGCGAGCAGGCCGAGCGCCTGCTGGAGCTCGGCCCGCGCACGGCGATCGTCAAGCAGGGCCCGCGCGGGGTCCTCGGGCTCACCGCGGCCGGCGAGCTCGTCGAGGTCCCGCCGGTGCCGGTCGAGGTCGTGTGCGGCCTGGGCGCCGGGGACGCGTTCGGCGGCGCGCTGTGCCACGCGCTGCTCGCGGGCTGGGAGCTCGAGCGCGTGCTGCGCTTCGCCAACGCCGCCGGCGCGATCGTGGCGTCGCGGCTGCTGTGCGCCGACGCGATGCCCACCGCGGCCGAGGTCGAGCGAGCGGTCGAGAGCGCGGCGGCCTGAACGGGCTGCCACCATCTCCGGCGCAACCGAAAGGAGCCGTCCCCGATGAGCACCACCGCCAGCGAGACCCTCGGGCACTGGATCGCCGGCCGGCTGGACGAGACGCCGGCCGATCGCCACGGCGAGGTGAGCGATCCCGCCACCGGCGAGATCGTCGCCCGCGTGCCCTTCGCGAGCGTCGCCGACGTCGACCGTGCCGTGCGCGCGGCCACCGAGGGCGCGCGGACCTGGGGACGGGCGTCGCTCACCAGGCGCGCACAGGTGATGTTCGCCTTCCGGGAGCTCGTCAACGCCCACAAGGACGACCTGGCGCGGCTGATCACGCGGGAGCACGGCAAGGTGCTCTCCGACGCCACCGGCGAGGTCACCCGCGGCCTCGAGGTCGTCGAGTTCGCCTGCGGCCTCGGCCACCTGCTCAAGGGCGAGGCCACGCCGTCGGTGTCCTCCGGGGTCGACTCGCACTCGCTGCGCCAGCCGCTCGGCGTGGTGGCCGGCATCACCCCCTTCAACTTCCCCGTGATGGTGCCGCTGTGGATGGCGCCGGTCGCGCTCGCGTGCGGCAACGCGTTCATCCTCAAGCCGTCCGAGCAGGACCCCTCGCCGTCCCTGCTGCTGGCGCGGCTGCTCGCCGAGGCGGGCCTCCCCGACGGCGCGTTCTCGGTCGTCCACGGCGACCGCGAGGCCGTTGACGCGATCCTCGAGCACCACGGCATCGCCGCCGTCTCGTTCGTCGGCTCGACGCCGGTGGCGCGCCACATCTACGAGACCGGCACCGCGCACGGCAAGCGCGTGCAGGCGCTCGGCGGGGCCAAGAACCACGCCGTCGTCCTGCCCGACGCCGACCTCGACCTCGCCGCCGACGGCCTCGTCTCGGCCGCCTACGGCTCGGCCGGGCAGCGCTGCATGGCGGTGTCGGTCGCCGTCGCGGTGGGCGAGATCGCCGACCCGCTGATCGGCAAGGTCCGCGAGCGCATCGGCGCGCTGACGGTCGGCCCCGGCACCGACGCCGGCTCGGACATGGGCCCGCTCGTCTCCGAGCGCCACTTCGAGAAGGTGACCGGCCTCGTGGACGCGGGCGTCGAGGAGGGCGCCGAGCTCGTCGTCGACGGGCGCGGCCTCACCGTGGAGGGCCACGAGGGCGGCTACTTCCTCGGCCCGTGCGTGTTCGACCGCGTCCGCCCGGGGATGCGCGTCTACGACGAGGAGATCTTCGGCCCGGTGCTGGTCGTCGTGCGCGCGGACACGTACCCGGAGGCGATCGAGCTCGTCAACGCGAGCCCCTACGGGAACGGGGCGGCCGTGTTCACCCGCGACGGCGGGGCCGCGCAGATGTTCGAGCACGAGGCGACCGCCGGCATGATCGGCGTCAACGTCCCGATCCCGGTCCCGATGGCCTACCACTCGTTCGGGGGCTGGAAGTCCTCGCTGTTCGGCGATCTGCACATGCACGGGCCGGACGGCGTGCGCTTCTACACGCGCGGCAAGGTGGTCACGACGCGCTGGCCCGATCCGAGCCAGGCCGGCGTCAACCTCGGCTTCCCGACCCAGAGCTAGATGGTTGATTCCGCGGCCGCGCGGTCGACTGGTGGATGCCCCGTGGATGCCGGGCGCCGCACGCACGAGGGGCACAGTGGCGGGCGGTGGCGCCCATGACGCACGGAACGACCGCGACGCCGGGCGCGGGCGACCACGCGGAGCCACGGGCCCCTTCGGGTGGGTGGCGACCCGGCGCCGCGGGGCGCCGCCAGACGATCGTGGGGTCGTGGAATCAACCATCATCTAGGCGGCGAGCGCCTGCGTGCCGGGGAGCGCGCGTAGCCGGCGCAGCGCGCGCTCCTCCACGAGGCGCACCTCGCGCGTCGTCAGGCGCAGCTTCCGCCCGGCGCGGGCGGCGGAGATGGGCGGCTCGTCGCCGAGCCCGTAGCGCAGCTCGATGACCCGGCGCTCGCGCTCGTCGAGCAGCTCGAGGACGGCGCGCATCCCCTCCATGTCCGCGCCGGCGGCGGCGCGGTCCTCGGGCGAGGGACCCTCGGCGGCGAGCATGTCGCCGAGCGCCAGCTCGCCGTCCTCGCCGCGCGCGGCGTCGAGGGAGATCGGCGTCTGGGCGGTGCGGCGCAGGATCGCGACCTCCTCCGCGGGCCAGCCGAGATCGGCGGCGAGCTCGTCGGCGCTCGCCTCGCGGCCGAGCGTGGCGGCGAGGCGCAGGTCGGCCCGCTCGAGCTCGCGCAGGCGGCCGCCGACGTGGGCGGGGAGCCGGATCGCGCGGCCCTTGTCGGCGATGGCGCGGCCGATCGCCTGGCGGATCCACAGCGTCGCGTAGGTGGAGAAGCGGTGGCCGCGGCGGTAGTCGAACTTCTCCACCGCGCGCACCAGGCCGAGCGTCCCCTCCTGCACGAGGTCGGACAGCGAGAGCCCGTGGCTGTCGCGCTGGTAGCGCTTGGCGATGTGCACGACCAGGCGCAGGTTGGCCTCGGTGAGGTGCGCCTTGGCGGCGAGGTCGCCGCGCTCGATGCGACGGGCGAGCTCGAGCTCCTCGGCGGGCGTGAGCAGGCGCGTGCGCCCGATCCGCGCGAGGAACAGGGCAAAGCCGTCGACGGCCGGGGCATCGCTGGTTTGCATGGCGACCAGCTTCCACCACGTGGATTACGGCCGCCCCAAATGTCCCTCAAGGAACCCTAAGCCGCGGAGGCATCCTCGGTGCGCCGCTCGACCTCGCGCCGCACCGCCGGCGCGACCTCGGTGCCGAACAGCTCGATCGCGCGCATGACGCTCGCGTGCGGCAGCGTGCCCACGCCGAACTGGATCAGGAAGCGCTGGTGGCCGAAGATCTCGTGCTGGAAGAGGATCTTCTCGGTCACCTCCTGCGGGCTGCCGACGAAGTTGGCGCCGCGCAGCGTCCGCGAGGCCTCGAAGTCCCGGCGGGTCAGCGGCTGCCAGCCGCGCTCGCGGCCGATGCGGTTCATCATCGTCGCGACCGCCGGATAGGCCTCGTCGGCGGCGTCCTGCGAGCGGGGCGCGATGAACCCGTGGGAGTTGATGCTGAGCGCCGGGGCCGGGTGGCCGGCGCGCGCGGCAGCGCGGCGGTGCAGCTGGGCGAGGGGCTCGAAGCGCTCGGGCATCCCGCCGATGATCCCGATCGCCAGCGGCAGCCCGAGCGTGCCGGCGCGCACCGCCGACCCCGGGTTGCCACCCACGGCGAGCCACACCGGCAGCGGGTCCTGCAGCGGGCGCGGGTAGACGCCGAGGCCGTCGAGCGGCGCGCGGTGGCGCCCCGACCAGGTGACGTGCTCGGACGCGCGCACCGCGAGCAGCAGGTCGAGCTTCTCTGCGAACAGCTCGTCGTAGTCGTCGAGGTCGAACCCGAACAGCGGGAAGGACTCGACGAACGAACCGCGCCCCGCCATGATCTCCGCCCGGCCGCCGGAGAGCAGGTCGAGCGTCGCGAAGTCCTGGAAGACCCGCACGGGGTCGTCGGAGCTCAGCACGCTCACCGCGCTGGTCAGGCGGATCCGCTGCGTACGGGCCGCGGCCGCCGCCAGCACGATCGCCGGTGCCGAGACGGTGAAGTCCGGGCGATGGTGCTCGCCGACCCCGAAGACGTCGAGGCCGACCTGGTCGGCCAGCGCGATCTCCTCCACGAGGTCTCCGAGGCGCTCCGCGGGCGCGGCGGTGCGGCCCGTGGCGGGGTCGGCGGTCAGCTCACCGAAGGTGTAGATGCCCAGCTCCATGGCCCCGTTCATTCTGGCGACCCGGGCTCAGGGGCCTCTTAGGCACGCCTTAGATCCGTGAGATTCACTGCGCCGATGCTGCTTCGTCGTACCGGGTTCGCAGCGACGCTGACGGCCGGGGTCCTGCTCCTGGCCGGTGGCCTGCAGGGCGTCGTGAAGGTCAACGGGCCGCTCGAGGTCGCCCGCACCAGCCACACCGGCCAGTACGCCGGCTCCACCGGGCAGCCGCCCGCGATGCGCGACGCCGCGAACTGGGAGCGCCCCGCGCGCGACCGGGGCGACTGCCCCCGGCACCGGACCTAGCGCCGCGGCGCGGCGCGGGCGCGCGGCCCGCCACGTCCGGCACGAGCGCCGTCGCCGGCAGCGCGACGACCACCACCAGGCCGCCCTCGGGGCGAGCGGCGATGTGCACGCCGCCGCCGTGGGCCTCGGCCACGGAACGGACGATCGAGAGCCCGAGCCCCGCCCCGCGGCCGTCGGCGTGGCGCGCCCCGCGCTCGAACGGCTCGGTCAGGCGCGCGACGACGGCGGGCGCGACGACCGGCCCGGAGCTCTCCACCCGCAACAGGCTGCGTGTGCCCTCGGCGCTCCCCGTCAGCGTCACGAAGCCGCCGGGATGGTTGTGGCGGACCCCGTTCTCGAGCAGGTTGCCGATCAGGCGCTCGAGCAGGTGCCGGTCGCCGGTCACGGGCGGGGCCCCGACGGTGTCCAGGCGCAGCGCGATCCCCCGCTCCTCGGCCTCGAGCTCGACCACGCGGGCGGCGGCGCCCGCGGCGTCTACGAGGTCGACGCGCTCCGTGTGCTCCAGCCCGCGTTGGCTGCGGGCGAGCACCAGCAGGCTCTCGAGCAGCGCATCGGTCTGCTCGGTGGCCGCGAGCACCGCCTCGCCCATCGCCCGCAGCTCGTCGGGGCCGGCGTCGGGGTCGGCGAGCGCGACGTCGGCCTCGGTGCGGATCACGGTCAGCGGGCTGCGCAGCTCGTGGCTGGCGTTGGCCACGAAGCGCCGCTGCGCCTCGAAGGCCTCGCCGAGCCGGTCGAGCATCGCGTCCAGCGTGTCGGCCAGCTCGCGGAGCTCGTCGCGCGGGCCGTCGAGCGCGATGCGCCGGTCCAGCCGCTCCTCGGAGATCGCCCGCGCCGTCGCCGTCATGCGGCTGAGCGGGGCGAGCACGCGGCCGGCCATCGCCCACCCCAGCGCGACGCTCAGCAGCGTCGCCCCGAGCAGCACGAGCGCGAACTGCCACGCCAGCTCGGCGAGCGCCCGGCCCGCCTCGCCCTCGGGCAGGGTCGCGGTGATGTGGCGGTACATCAGCCAGTACGCGGCCGCCATCACGAGCACCGTGCAGCCGACGAACAGCGTCGTGTAGTACGCGGTGAGCCGGACGCGGACGGTCGGGCGCACGGCGCTCACACGCGGTAGCCGCTCCCGCGCACGGTCTCCACCAGCGGCGGGTCGCCGAGCTTGCGCCGCAGCGTCATCACCGTCACGCGGACGGTGTTCGACAGCGGGTCGGTCTGCTCGTCCCACACCCGCTCGAGGAGCGCCTCCGGGGTCACGACGTCGCCCTGCGCGGCCAGCAGCGCCTCGAGCACCGCGAACTCCTTGGGCGCGAGCTCGATCGGCCGGTCGTCGCGCATCACGGTGTGCCTGGCCGGGTCGAGCACGAGGTCACCGGCGGTCAGCACCGGCGGGCGCGGCTCCCCGCTGCGCCGCGCGAGCGCGCGCAGGCGCGCCACGAGCTCCGCGAAGCGGAACGGCTTGGGCAGGTAGTCGTCGGCGCCCATCGAGAGGCCCTCGACGAGATCGTTCGTGCTGCGCGCCGCGGTGAGCATCAGCACCTTGGTGTGCGGCTGCTCGGACGTGAGCGCGCGGCACACGTCGTCGCCGTGCAGCTCGGGCAGGTCGCGGTCGAGCACGACGATGTCGTAGTCCACGACGCGCGCCTTGTAGAGCGCCTCGGCGCCGTCGAGCGCGACGTCCACGGCCATGCCCTCGCGGCGCAGCCCGCGGGCCACCGCCGACGCCACCCGCGGCTCGTCCTCTGCCAGCAACACACGCATGGCGGCCCAAGGTAGGGTGGACCTGTCACGGCGACCTAAAGCTGCTTTATCCGGATCCGACGGCCCGCGGCCTAGCGTGGAGCGCGACCGTCGACCCCGACCCCGAGGACAGCCCAGTGCCCGACCGAAGACCTCTCCTGCGTCGCCCGCTCGTCATCCTCTTGATCGCTGCGGCGCTGGCCATCGGCGCCCCGGTCGCCGCCATCGCCGCGATCGGCGACGGAGGCGGTGGCGGCGGCTCCGACCGCACGCCCACGCAGACCATCCAGCAGCGCGACGACAGCACCCCGCGCGACGGCCACCGCGACGGCGACTGCCCGTTCAAGGACGGCGGCGGAAGCGGCAGCGGCAGCACCTCGCAGCTCTAGACCACCGGGAGTTTCGCCACACCAGCGTCCCGCGCCCCGCACCGGGCGCGGGGCGAAACTCCCAAGGGAATCGCCCCCAAGGGCGATTCCCCTGTCAACGCAGATCTAGACCACCGGGAGTTTCGCCACACCAGCGTCCCGCGCCCCGCACCGGGCGCGGGGCGAAACTCCCAAGGGAATCGCCCCCAGGGCGATTGCCCTGTCAACGCAGATCTAGACCACCGGGAGTTTCGCCACACCAGCGTCCCGCGCCCCGCACCGGGCGCGGGGCGAAACTCCCAAGGCAATGGCCCCCAGGGCCATTGCCCTGTCACATATTTCGTCCCTGCCGCGTCACTCCACCAGGATGGTGGCGACGATCGGGATGGTGATGAGCGATGGTGCTGGCGGTGACCGGTGGGACCGGCACGGTGGGACGCCACGTGGTGGCCGAGCTCGTGCCGGCCGGGCACGCGGTGCGGGTGCTCACCCGGCGCCCGCCCGCGGAGGGGCCTGGCGAGCATCGCGCGGTGGACCTCACCAGCGGCGAGGGCCTCGACGAGGCGCTGACCGGCGTGGACATCGTGATCGACGCCGCGAACCGGGCGAAGGGCGGCAAGGGCGCGGCGGCCGTGCTCGTCGACGGCACGGCGCGGCTGCTCGCCGCCGAGCGGCGCGCCGGCGTCGCGCATCACGTCGCGCTCTCGCTCGCGGGGATCGAGAAGGTCCCGCACGGCTACTGGGCGATCAAGCTCGCGCAGGAGCGCGCGGTCCGCGACGGGGGCGTCCCCTGGAGCATCGTGCGCGCCACGCAGTTCCACGACCGGCTCGACGCGAGCTTCGCCGCCCCCGCCCGCGCCGGGCTCCTGCTCGCCCCCGAGATCCTGCTCCAGCCCGTCGACCCGCGGACGGTGGCGCGAGTGGTCGCGGGCGTCGCGGAGGGCGAGCCGCTGCGCGCGTGGGAGCACGTCGCCGGCCCCGAGATCCGGCGCCTCGGCGTCCTCGCGCGCACGTGGCGGGAGGCGACCGGCCGCCGCGTGCTCGGCGTCGCCCCGCCGCTGCCGCGGAGCATCGCGCGCGCGCTCGCCCGCGGCGCGCTCATCCCCGACGGCTCCGTGACCGGCGGCCCGAGCTTCGGCGAGTGGCTCGCCGAGCACCATCCCGGCCCGGTCGCGACGGCGGCGGTGGCGGCATGACCGGCGAACCGGAGTTCGAGGCGCTGCGGCCGCACCTGCTCCGCCTCGCCTACAGCCAGCTGGGCAGCCTCGACGAGGCCGAGGACGTCGTGCAGGAGGCGTGGCTGCGCCTGCAGCGCTCCGACCGCGCGGCGATCGTCGACCTGCGCGGCTGGCTGACCACCGTGGTCGGCCGCCTCGCGCTCGACGCCCTGCGCTCGGCCCGGGTCCGCCGCGAGCAGTACGTCGGCCCGTGGCTGCCCGACCCGCTCGTGGAGGCCCCCTCGCCGGAGCCCGACCCGGCCGACCGGGTGACGCTCGACGAGTCGGTCAGCCACGCGCTGCTCGTCGTGCTCGAGTCGCTCTCCCCCGCCGAGCGCACGGCATTCGTGCTGCACGACGTGTTCGGCTATCGCTTCGACGAGGTCGCGGCGGTCGTGGGGCGCACGCCGGTCAGCGCACGCCGGCTCGCCTCGCGCGCGCGCCGGCACGTGGTCGAGCGCCGCCCGCGCTACCCCGCGAGCCGCGAGGACCAGCGGCGCGTGGTCGAGGCGTTCATGGCCGCGGTCGGCGAGGGCGACGTGGCCGGGCTGTTGGCCGTCCTGGACCCGGATGTCGTGATGCGCTCCGACGGCGGCGGGCGCGTGCGGGCGGCCCGCAAGCCGGTGCAGGGCGCGGAGCGCGTAGGGCGCGTCGTCCTCGGCCTCGCCCGCAAGGGCATGGCGGGAGCCGAGGTCGAGTTCGTCGACGTCAACGGCGCGCCCGGCGTGCTCGTCCGGGAGGCCTCCGGGACGATCAGCGTCGGCGCCTTCACGGTCGACGGCGGGCGCATCACCGCGATCGACGTGGTCCGCAACCCGGACAAGCTCGGGCACGTGCGCCCACCCCGCTGACCGGCCGTCGCTCCCACGTACCAATGACCGTTAGGATGTTGGCGGCATGGATGACCGCTGCGATCTGCTCTGCCTCGATCTCGAGCGCGCCGAGGCGCTCCGGCACCGGCGGCCGTCGCGCGGGGCGGTCGAGCCGGCGGCGGACCGGGCGCGCGCGCTCGCGGACCCCACGCGGCTGAGCCTGGCGCTCGCGCTGCGCGACGCCGGTGGGGAGCTGTGCGTCTGCGACCTGGCCTGGGTCGTCGAGCGCTCCGAGAAGCTCGTGTCCCATCACGTCAGGGCACTTCGGATCGCCGGGCTGGTGCGGTCGCGCCGCGACGGGAAGATGGTCATGTACGAGCTGACGGAGGTCGGCGGGGCGCTGGTCGGCGCGATCGCCGGCGCGGTGACGGCGTGACCGAGCTGCCGATGGCGATCCCGCCCGCGCCCGAGGCGCCGACGGCAATCGATCCCGAGGAGGCGCGGCGCTTCCGCGTCGACGGCATGGATTGCGCCGGCTGCGCCCAGACCGTGGAGCGCGTGGTGTCCGTCCTCGACCAGGTGGAGCGCGCCGAGGTCCGCTTCGGCACCGCGACGCTGCTGGTCGACGGCGCGGCCCCGGATGCCGCCGTGGAGGCGGCGGTCCGGCAGGCGGGGTACTCCGCCGCGCCCGTCCGCGGTCGCGCAGGCGCCACGGAGCGCACGACCTGGCGCTCGTCGCCGCGCTTCCTGAGCACCGCCGTGGCGATGGTGCTGCTGGTGGCCGGAGTCGGCGCGTCGCTCGCCGGCGCGCCGCGCGTGGTGGCCGAGCCGCTCTACCTGCTGGCCATTGCCGTCGGCGGCTGGCCGATCGCCCGCGCGGCCGTCACGGCGTTGCGCCGCCGCAGCCTCGACATGAACGTGCTCATGTCGCTCGCCGCCGTGGGCGCGGTAGGCATCGGCGACTACGCGGAGGGCGCCTGGGTGCTCGTGCTGTTCGCCGTCGGCACCACGCTCGAGCAGCTGGCGCTCGAGCGCACGCGACGGTCGGTCGCCGCGCTGGCCGAGCTCGCACCCGACCGCGCCCGGCTGGTCGAGGGGCAGGACGAGCGGCTCGTAGCGGTGGACGACGTCGCGGTCGGCGCGCGGATCCTCGTGCGCCCGGGCGAGCGCGTGCCCCTGGACGGCGAGATCGAGGCGGGCGCGTCGAGCCTCGACGAGTCAGCGCTCACAGGCGAGTCGGTCCCGGTCGACAAGGGCGCCGGTGCGCAGGTGTTCGCCGGCGCGGTCAACGCGTTCGGCGCGCTCACCGTTCGCGTGACCGCCGTCGCGTCGGACTCGACCCTCGCGCGCGTGACACGGCTCGTGGAGGACGCCCAGGGGTCGCGCGCGCCCTCGGAGCGCTTCGTCGACCGCTTCGCGCGGATCTACACGCCCCTGGTGTTCGGCGCCGCGCTGCTCGTCGCCGTCGTCCCGCCGCTCCTGTTCGGAGGCGATCCCGGGGACTGGATCTACCGCGCGCTCGCGCTGCTGATCGTCGCCTGCCCCTGCGCGCTCGTCATCTCCGTCCCGGTGGCCGCCGTCTCGGCGATCGGTGGCGCGGCGAGGCGCGGCGTGCTCATCAAGGGCGGCCAGGTGCTCGAGGACCTCGCGGGCGTCCGCGCCGTCGCGGTCGACAAGACCGGCACGCTCACGTCGGGGACGCCGGAGCTGACGACCGTCCGCGCGCTGGACGGCGCCGGCTCCGATCAAGCGCTGGCGCTGGCCGCCGCCGTGGAGCGCGGGTCGGAGCATCCGCTCGCCGCGACGATCGTCGCGGCCGCCCGCGAGCGGGGCCTGACGATCCCGGCTGCGGACGCGTTCGCGGCGCTGCCGGGCCTCGGCGCAGAGGCCGTGGTGCAGGCGCGCGCCCTGTGGGCCGGAGGTCCTCGGCTCGCGGCCGAGCGCGGCGCGGTCGTGCCCGAGGCCCTCGCCGAGGTCGAGGCGGCCGGGCAGACGCCCGTGCTGCTCGGGGAGGGCCGGCAGGTGCTCGCGGTGCTCGGGCTGGCCGACGCGCCCCGTCCCGAGGCGCGCGACGCCGTCTCCGCGCTGCGCAGCTTGGTGGATCGCGTGGTGATGCTGACCGGAGACGCGCCCCGCGTCGCCCGCGCCGTCGCCGGCGCGACCGGGGTCGCGGAATGGCGGGCCGGGTTGCTGCCCGAGGACAAGCTCGGCGCGGTCCGTGAGCTCGAGCGCGCGACCGGCGGGGTGGCGATGGTCGGCGACGGGGTCAACGATGCGCCCGCCCTGGCCGGCGCCCGCGTGGGCGTCGCGATGGGGGCGGCGGGAAGCGACGTGGCGCTGGAGTCGGCCGACATCGCCCTCATGTCCGACGACCTCGAGCGCCTGCCCGAGGCGCTGGTCCGGGCCCGCCGGGCGGTGCGCGTCATGCGCCACAACGTCGCGCTGTCGCTGGCCGTCAAGGCGGTGTTCGTCGTGCTCGCGCCGCTTGGCCTCGTGACGCTCGTGGCCGCCATCGTGGCCGACATGGGCATCTCGCTGCTCGTGACGCTCAACGCGCTCCGGCTGCTGCGCTAAGGGCCGCCGTGATGGACGAAGCTCGACCCGGTGAGCTCCGCCATCTCGTCGTGGCACTTGTGCTGGTACTGCCAGCCGCTGAAGACGGCGCCCTCCGTGGGCTCGAGCTGGGCGAGCAGCTTCTTGAGATGCCCGCTCGTGATCGCGCTGTAGGGCGCCTCGGTGGTGGGGCCGCCCTGGCCGGTGTCGATGAAGGTGGACAGGCCGACCATCTCGCCTCGGTCGTTGATGACCGGGCCTCCTGACATCGCCGGGCGCAACGGCGCCTGGAACAGCAGGAGCGACTCGAACTCCGGGAGATCCGGGTGGACCTCTCCGCTGACGTCGGGCACGGAGACGCTGCCCGTGGTGGAGATGAACTCCGGGGCGGGCGAGTTCGGAGGCCGGAGGTAGCCGAGCGCGGTGACGTCCTCGCCGGACTTGACCTTGCCCGAGTCGGCGAGCTCGATGGCCGTCAGATCCGGCGGCTTGGGCCGCAGGCGGATCACCGTGAGGTCGTTGCACTGCGCTCGCGCGACCGGCCGCCCCTGGACCTCGCGCCCGTTGACGTCGACCTGCAGCGAGACGGCCTGCTCGACGAAGTGGTTGCTGGTGAGGACCAGGCCCCGCTCGGCGTCGTAGACGACCCCGCTGCCATGGGAGTGCGCGCCCCCCTTGTCGGTGTCGCGGGACTCGGTCCTCGGGACCGCCTGCACGGCCACGACGCTCGGCTTGACCTTCTCGATGAGCGTGGCGCGGCCGTCGGCGCCGTCCTCCGCGGACCCGGCGGCCGGCGCCGAGCCGTCCTCGGAGTCGCCGCCGCAGCCGGCGACCAGCCCGAGCGTCAGGCACACCGGGAGCCACCGTCGAAGAGAGCGCGCCGCCCACATCGGCGGGGCAGGGTAAACGCAGGCGGCGCTCCGGGCAACGCCGCGACGCACCTGTAGCATCGTCGCCGCCGATGCCGGAGCTCATCGAGGCCCCCACGCGCGTCGCCGCCGCCGGCACGCGCCCGAAGGTGATCGAGGAGTTCGCCGGCCGGGTCAACACCGGCGAGCAGCGCGTGAGCGTCGCGCGCATGCGCTCGCCCGAGGGCTGGGTCGAGCCCGGCCAGCAGCCGGACTTCGACGAGTACACGCTCGTGCTCGACGGCACGCTGCGGGTCGAGTCCCGCGACGGGACGCTCGAGGTGGGCGCCGGCCAGGCGGTGGTGGTGCGCGCCGGCGAGTGGGTGCGGTACTCGACGCCCGGCGCGGGCGGCGCCCACTACGTCGCGGTCTGCCTCCCGGCCTTCTCGCCGGAGACGGTGCACCGCGACGCGGACTGACTAGCGCGCCCGGAGCAGCGGCGCCACGGCGGGCGCGCTCACCGCGTACGCGGTGCCCGCCCGCTCGCGCGAGCGGGCATAGACGACGCCCGCCACGCGCCCGCCGGCGGTCACCACGGGCGCCCCGGAGTCCCCGCCCGCGACCTCGGCCGCGAGCTCGAGCGCCGGGCGCACCCGTACCGGTGTGCCCGGCGGCCCGTGGAAGCGCGCGACGATCCGCCGGCGGACGCCGACCGCGCGGGCCTCGACGCCGCCCGCCCGCCGCAACAGCAGCCGCGCGGGGCGGGCGGGCCTACTCCCTTCCGCGCGCAGCGGCGCCGCTCGCAGCCCCGGCACGTCCAGCAGGGCGAGATCGGCGCGCCGGTCGAGCCGCGCCACCCGCGCGCGCCGCGCGCGCCCGTCCGGCCCCCGCACGGACACGCGCCCGCCCGCCTCGAGCACATGCGCGACGGTCAGCACGCGCCCCCGCCCCGCCGGCACCCCGGTGGCGACGTCCGCGGGCCCCGCCGCCGGCGCGACCAGGACCTGCACGAGCGCCGGATCGCCCGCGGGGCGCGCGACGGCGATCGGCGCGAGCAGCGCCGCGGCCCCGGCGGCGATCGCGAGGCGCCGGCCCCTCACCGCGCCGCGAGGACGAACTCGAACGTGTACCGCGACGCGCGGTACACATCGTCGCCCAGCTCGCCGACGCGCCGGCCGGCGTCGTAGGTCCCTGCGATCGACGGCAATCGACGCCGGAGAGTACGCCACGACACTCCTTCTCGCTTGGGTGGCCGGGCGAGCATGCAGTAGAACACCGGTCACCGCTTTGCCTGCCCGGAGGAGAGGATGCGCGCGGGTCTGATCGGGACCGGCCGGATCGGCGTCCTGCATGCCGAGACGCTCCGGCGGATCCCGGACATCACGGAGCTGGTGCTCGCCGACGCCGACCCGGAGCGCGTCCGCGCGGTGGCCGGCGCGGTGGGCGCCGCGGTCGCCGGCGTCGACGAGATCCTCGACGGCCGCGTCGACGCGCTGCTGATCGCGGCGGCGACGCCCGCCCACGCCGAGCTCGTCCGGCGCGGCGCCGACGCCGGCCTCCCGGTGTTCTGCGAGAAGCCGCTCGCCGCGGACGTCGCGGGCACCGTCGCGGTGATCGAGTACGCGCGCGCGGCCGGCGTCAGCCTCCAGGTCGGCTTCATGCGCCGCTTCGACGCCGGCTACCGCGCGGCCCGCGACGCGGTGCTCTCCGGCCGCCTCGGCACGGTGCACACGCTGCGGGCCACGACCGCCGACGCGTCCCCGCCGCCCGCGGCCTACATCCCCACCTCGGGCGGGATCTTCCGCGACTGTCACGTGCACGACTTCGACATCGTGCGCTTCGTGACCGGCCGCGAGGTCGCCTCGGTATGGGCGACCGGCGCCAACAAGGGCGAGGCGTTCTTCGCCGAGGCCGGGGACGTCGACACCGCCGCCGCGGTGCTGACCCTCGACGACGGCACGCTCGCGTCGGTCACCGGCTCGCGCTACAACGGCGGCGGCTACGACGTCCGGCTCGAGGTCGCCGGCAGCGCGGGCATGGTCGCCGTAGGGCTCGACGACCGCGCGCCGCTGCGCTCGGCCGAGCCGGGCGTGGCGTGGCCGCCGGAGCCGCCCTACGTGAGCTTCCACGACCGCTTCGCCGCCGCCTACGCGGCCGAGCTCGCCGACTTCGTCGCCCACGCGCTCGGCCGCATCGACAACCCATGCCCGCCCGAGGACGCGCTCGAGGCGCTCTACGTCGCCGAGGCGGCGCAGCTCTCCTTGGACGAGGGGCGCCAGGTCCAGATGGAGGAGGTCCGCATGTCCGCCGCCAGCCCGCCGCGATGAGCCACCACGTCCGCCGCGGTGAGGCCGCCGACGGCCCGTACAGCCTCTCGATCACGCCCGCGAGCGCGGGCTGGGAGTTCAGCGCGCTGCGGATCCTCGAGCTGGGACCCGGCGGGGCCGAGCGCTTCGCGAGCGGCGAGGACGAGCTGATCGTGCTGCCCCTGGCCGGCGCCTGCACGGTCACCTGCGACGGCGAGACCTTCGCGCTGACCGGCCGCGAGAGCGTGTTCGCGGCGGTCAGCGACTTCGCCTACGTGCCGCGCGACGCCGAGGTCGAGGTCGCCTCGGAGGCCGGCGGGCGCTTCGCGCTGCCCGCCGCGCGCGCCCGCCGGCGGCTCGAGCCGCGCCGCGTCGACGCGCAGGACGTCCCGGTCGAGCTGCGCGGCGCGGGCCAGGCGAGCCGCCAGATCAACAACTTCTGCTCGCCGGAGGGCTTCCCGGCGGACCGCCTGATCGCGGTCGAGGTCCTGACGCCCGAGAGCAACTGGTCGTCCTATCCGCCGCACAAGCACGACGAGGAGGTCCCGGGCGAGGAGGTCGCGCTCGAGGAGATCTACTACTTCGAGGTCGCCGACGGGCCGGCCGGCCCCGGCGTCGGCTACCAGCGCGTCTACACGTCGGGCGCCGGCCGGGAGATCGACGTGCGCGCCGAGGTCCGCACCGGCGACGTCGTGCTGCTCCCCCACGGCTACCACGGGCCGTCGATGGCGGCGCCGGGCTACCACCTCTACTACCTCAACGTCATGGCGGGGCCGGGCGAGGAGCGGGTCTGGCGCTTCCGCGACGACCCGGCGCACGCCTGGATCCGCGACACCTGGGCCGGCCAGGACATCGACCCGCGGCTGCCGCTGACGTCGGCGGGGGTCCGGCCGTGAGGCTGACGACCGCCCAGGCGCTCGTGCGCTTCCTGGCGGTCCAGCACACGGAGCGCGACGGCACCGTGCAGCGGCTGTTCGCCGGCTGCTTCGGGATCTTCGGCCACGGCAACGTGGCGGGCGTCGGGCAGGCGCTGCTCGAGTCCGCGCTGTCCGGCGAGCCCGGCCTCGCCTACCTCCAGGCGCGCAACGAGCAGGCGATGGTGCACGCCGCGTCCGGCTACGCGCGCATGCGCAACCGCCTGTCGACGTTCGCGTGCACGACGTCGATCGGCCCGGGCGCGACCAACATGGTCACCGGCGCGGCGCTCGCGACGATCAACCGCCTGCCGGTCCTGCTCCTCCCCGGCGACATCTTCGCCACCCGGGTCGCGAGCCCGGTGCTGCAGGAGCTCGAGGACCCGGGCTCCTACGACGTCTCGGTCAACGACGCGTTCCGGCCGGTGTCGCGCTTCTGGGACCGCATCAACCGGCCCGAGCAGCTGCCCTCGAGCCTGCTGGCCGCGATGCGCGTGCTGACCGACCCGGTCGACACGGGCGCCGTCACGCTGGCGCTGCCCCAGGACGTGCAGGCGGAGGCCTTCGACTGGCCCGGCGAGCTGCTCGAGCCGCGTGTGTGGCACGTCCGCCGGCCCGTGCCCGAGCCCGGCGCGCTCGCCGAGGCGGCCGAGCTCCTGCGGGGCGCGCGCCGGCCGCTGATCGTGGCCGGCGGCGGGACGATCTACGCGGAGGCGACCGACGCGCTCGCCGGGCTCGCCGAGGCGACCGGGATCCCCGTCGCCGAGACGCAGGCGGGCAAGGGGTCGCTCCCCTACGACCACCCGTGCGCGGTCGGGGCGATCGGCGCGACCGGCACGACGGCGGCGAACGCGCTCGCGCGCGAGGCCGACGTCGTGCTCGGCGTGGGAACCCGCTGGAGCGACTTCACGACGGCGTCGCGGTCGCTGTTCGCCTACGACGACGTGCGGTTCGTCAGCCTCAACGTCGCCCCCGTCGACGCGTTCAAGCAGGCCGGGCTCCCGCTCGTCGCCGATGCCCGCGCCGGGCTCGAGGCGCTGCGCGGGGCCCTCGAAGGTCACACCGCGGACCCCGCCCACACGGCGCGGGCGCGCGAGCTCGCCGCGGAATGGGAGCGAACGGTGCAGCACGCCTACACGCTCGGCCACCGGCCCCTGCCCGCCCAGAGCGAGGTCATCGGCGCCGTCAACCGCGTCTCCGAGCCGCGGGACGTGGTGGTATGCGCGGCGGGGAGCATGCCCGGCGAGCTGCACAAGCTCTGGCGGACGCGCGACCCGAAGGGCTACCACGTCGAGTACGGCTACTCGTGCATGGGCTACGAGATCGCCGGGGGGCTCGGGGTCAAGCTCGCCGCGCCCGACCGCGAGGTCTTCGTGCTGGTCGGCGACGGCTCCTACCTGATGATGGCCTCCGAGCTCGTCACCGCCGTCCAGGAGGGCGTGAAGCTCGTCGTGGTCCTCGTCCAGAACCACGGCTTCGCCTCGATCGGCGCACTGTCGGAGTCAGTGGGGTCGCAGCGCTTCGGCACGCGCTACCGCTACCGCGACCCGGAGACCGGCGCCTCGACGGCGACGCTGCTCCCGGTCGACCTCGCGGCCAACGCCGCGAGCCTCGGCGTGGAGGTGCGCCGCGCCGCCACCGTCGGCGAGCTCGAGGCGGCGCTGCGCGACGCACGCGCGGCGGCGCACACGACCGTCGTGCACGTCGAGACCGACCCGCTCGTGGACGCGCCGAGCTCGGAGGCCTGGTGGGACGTGCCCGTCGCCGCCGTGTCGGCGCTCGAGTCGACGCAGGCGGCGCGCGCGGGCTACGAGCGCGACAAGCGCGCCCAGCGCAGCCACCTCGCGCCGGCGAGGAGCCACCGGCGCGGCGGCGGTCGGAACCGCCCGGCTCCGCAGACAGGAGGAGAGGACACACCATGACGCGACGACTGCTGAAGGTCGCGCTCGGACTCGTACTGGTCCTGGGAACCGCGGCGCTGGTCGCCTGTGGCGGCAGCGGCGACGACGGAGGCGGGGACTCCGACTCCGTCGAGCAGACCCAGAGCAAGGACCTCACGATCGCGATGGTCACGCACGGCGACGGCGGCTCGTTCTGGGCGGTCGCCAAGAAGGGCGCCGAGGACGGGGCGAAGGCCGAGGGGGTCGAGCTGAAGTACTCGGAGTCCAACAACGATCCCGAGAAGCAGGCGCAGCTCATCGAGGCCGCGGTGACCGAGAAGGTCGACGGCCTCGCGGTCTCGGCGCCGAATCCCGACGCGATCAAGGGCGCGGTGCAGAAGGCGGTCAAGGCCGGGATCCCGGTCGTGACGCTGAACTCCGGCGCCGAGGAGTCCGCCGACCTCGGCGCGTTCACCCACGTGGGGCAGACGGAGACGATCGCGGGCCGCGGCGCCGGCGAGAAGCTCGACGCGGCGGGCGCCAAGAAGATCCTCTGCGTGATCCACGAGCAGGGCAACGTCGGCCTCAACCAGCGCTGCGAGGGCGTCAAGGACGGCTTCGGCGGCTCGGTCGAGAACCTGCAGGTGGCGGGGACGAACGACATCTCGACGACGCTGACCGAGATCCAGTCGAAGCTCGAGTCCGACAAGTCGATCGACGGCGTGCTGGCGCTCAACCCGGACATCGCGATCGCCGCGCGCGACGCCGTCCAGGGGGCGAGCTCGAACGCCAAGGTCGCGACCTTCGACCTGTCCGGCGACGTCGTGAAGTCGATCCAGGACGGCTCGATCCTGTTCGCGGTCGACCAGCAGCAGTACCTGCAGGGCTATCTGCCGATCGTGTTCCTGACGCTCAACAACACCAACGCGAACACCGTCGGCGGCGGCCAGCCGGTGCTCACCGGGCCCGGCTTCGTGGAGAAGAGCAACGCGGCCACGGTCCAGAAGCTCGCCGAGGCCGGCACGCGCTGACGGGATGAGCGAGCCGGCGACACTCGACCCCATCGAGCCGGCCGGGCCCGGCTCGGTCGACGAGCGGCTCGCGAAGGTCGGCGCGCTGGCGCGCCTGTTGCGGCGCCCCGAGCTCGGGGCGCTGCTCGGCGCGCTCGCGGTGCTGGTGTTCTTCTCCGTCACCACGGAGCAGTTCGGGACGATCAGCGGCGCGGCGCGCTGGACGGACGTGGCCTCGACGCTGGGGATCATGGCCGTGGCGGTCGCGCTGCTGATGATCGGCGGCGAGTTCGACCTCTCCGCCGGCGTGATGACCGGCACCACGGGGCTGCTGATGGGGATCCTCGCCACCGAGGTGGGGATGAACCTGTGGATCGCCATCCTGCTGACGTTCGCCTTCGCGGCGGTCATCGGGGTGATCAACGGCGTGCTCGTGATCCGCACCGGCCTGCCCAGCTTCATCATCACGCTGGGCACGTTCTTCATCCTGCAGGGCGTCAACCTCGGCGGGACGAAGGCGATCACCGGCACGGTGCGGGTGTCGGGCCTGCTCTCCGCGGACGGCTACGACAGCGCCCAGCGCGTGTTCGCGTCCTCCTTCTGGGAGCCGAACAACTTCCGCATCAGCGTGATCTGGTGGATCGCGATCACGGCGCTGGCCACGTGGGTGCTCTCGCGCACCCGCGTGGGCAACTGGATCTTCGGCGTGGGCGGCGACCGGGTCGCCGCCCGCAACGTCGGCGTCCCGGTCGCGCGGGTGAAGATCGGCCTGTTCATGACCACCGCGATGGCGGCGGCCCTGGTCGGGATCATGATCGCGCTGCGCCTCGGCGGCCAGCAGGCCAGCCAGGGCATCGGCGAGGAGTTCAACTACATCATCGCGGCGGTCGCCGGCGGCTGCCTGCTGACCGGCGGCTACGGGTCGGCGGTCGGCGCCGCGATGGGCGCCCTGATCATCGGGATGACGTTCATCGGCATCCAGTTCTCGGGCTGGAACACCGACTGGCGCTTCCTGTTCCTCGGCGTGATCCTCCTGCTCGCGGTGCTGGTGAACACGTGGGTGCGCAACCGCGCCGAGGCGAGCCGGCGATGAGCGGCGCGCCGGCCTCCGCCCCGCCGGTCATCGAGGTCCGCGGGCTCACGAAGTACTTCGGCAGCGTGATCGCGATGAAGGACGTCTCGACCGTCGTCAAGGCCGGCGAGGTCACGTGCGTGCTGGGCGACAACGGCGCCGGGAAGTCGACGTTCATCAAGGTCCTCTCCGGCGTGCACCGCCACGACGAGGGCGAGCTGCTGATCGACGGCGAGCCGCGGCACTTCGACTCCCCCCGCGACGCCCGCGCGGCCGGCATCGCGACGGTCTTCCAGGACCTCGCGACGGTGCCGCTGATGTCGATCTGGCGCAACTTCTTCCTGGGCTCGGAGCCCATGAAGGGCGCCGGGCCCCTGCGGCGCATCGACGTCCGCTTCGCCCAGCGGACGATGCGCGAGGAGATGGCCAAGATGGGCATCGACGTCCGCGACTCCGACCAGCTCGTGGGGACGCTGTCGGGCGGCGAGCGCCAGGCGGTGTCGATCGCCCGCGCGGTCTACTTCGGTGCCCGCGTGCTGATCCTCGACGAGCCGACCTCGGCGCTCGGCGTCAAGCAGTCCGGCATCGTCCTGCGATACATCGTGCAGGCCCGCGCGCGTGGCCTGGGCGTGATCTTCATCACCCACAACCCGCACCACGCCTTCCCCGTCGGCGACCGCTTCGTCGTGCTCAACCGCGGCCGGCTGATGGGCGCGTGGGACCGCCGCGACGTCAGCCGCGACGAGCTCGTGCGCATGATGGCCGGCGGCGCCGAGCTCGAGGAGCTCACCCACGAGCTGGACGAGGAGCTCGCGCGCACGCGCGAGAAGCCGGAGTGACCCGTCAGGCCGCGACGTCGGGCAGCCCGCGCCGCGTCCCCTCCGCGATCAGGCGCTCGGCCGTCACGGCGCCGTCGGCGCCGGTGGCGGTCGTCACCGACAGCGACGCGTAGAGGACCGCGTAGCGCAGGCGGGCCTCGGGATCGAGACCGCGGAGGTCGCCCCACGCCCAGGCGGCGGCGAACAGGTCGCCCGCGCCGGTCGTGTCGCGGACGCGCTCGACGGCCTCGCCGCCGACGCGCAGCGGCTCGCCGTCGACATAGCCGATGGCGCCGTCGGCGCCGAGGGTGACGACCACGGTCGGGCAGCGCTCGGCCAGCGTCTGCAGCGCTGCCTCGGGCTCGTACTCGCCGCTGAGCGTGGACGCCTCGTCGCGGTTGAGGAGCAGGGCGCGCACGCCGGCCACCGCGTCCGGGAGCCGCAGCGCGAACGTCGTCGCGTCGGCGTCGCCCACCGTGGCGTAGGTGAGGGCGCCGTCGGGCACGATCCCGAGCTGGTCGAGGCCGCACGCGACCGCCCGCGGCCGCAGGCCCGCGATCTCCTCGGTGTCGACCGGCGCCTTCGGGTCGTAGGTGAGCATCGCGCGGTCGCCGTCGAGCGGGATCACGACGGTGACGGGCGTGCGCTCCGCGCGCCGCTCGGAGACCTCGATGCCCTCCGCGCGCAGCTGCACGCGCAGGAAGTCGCCGTCGCCGTCGGCGCCGAGCGGGCTGGCCAGCGCGGTCGACAGCCCGAGCCGCGCCGCGCCGATGGCGGTGATCGCGCCGCCGCCGGGCGAGCGGTGCAGCGCCTCGGCGAAGCGCTCCTGCCCGGGCCCGGGGAGCTCGTGGACGCCGGTGAACGTGAGGTCGAGGAAGACCGGCGCGGCGCACACGAGGTCGACGCTCATGACGCCACCCCCGCGGGCGCGGGGCCGAAGCGCTCGGCCAGCCCGGGCAGCCGCTCGCGGTAGCCGGCGAAGATCGCGCGCGCCGCGGTGACGGACGGCACCAGCGGGTGCAGCGCGAGCGCCTTGACCGCCAGCTCGCTCGAGCCGGTGAGCGCCGCCTCGATCGTCGCGCGCTCGACGGCCTTGACCGCCTGCACGAGCGCGCGCGCGTGGCCCGGGGTGTCGCCGACCGCGACGGGGTGCGCGCCGCTGCGGTCCACGACGGCGGGGACCTCGACCACCGCGCGCTCGTCGAGGTAGGGCAGCGCCGACCGGTTGGCGGTGTTGACGATCAGCAGCGCGCGGGTGTCGTTGGCGATCGCCTCCACGACCGCCATCGCCTCGGCCTCGTAGCCGCCGCCCGCCCCGCTCTCGTCGTGCCCGCCGTCGACCCCGGCGGCCGCGCGCGCCTCGGCCATGTAGGTGCGGTCGCGCTCCGACCGGACCGCGCGCCACGCGGCGAGCGCCTCCGCCGGCGACTCCTCCGTCGACGCGTAGAAGGCCGCCTGCCGGTGCAGCAGATACGCCCCGCGCGGCTCCGGGCTCGCGCGGATCGCCGCGACCGTGTCCGCCCCGTAGTCGTAGTAGTAGACGTACTCGCTCGGGATCATCCCCAGCGAGCGCAGCCACTCGCCGCCGAACAGCCGGCCCTCCTCGAGCCCGGCCAGGCGCTCGTCGTCGGCGAGCAGCTCGGGCAGCCGGTCGGTGCCCCCGTCGTACACGCCGCGCAGCCAGCCGAGGTGGTTGAGGCCGAAGTAGTCGAACCACAGCGCCGCCGGGTCGCGGCCGAGCGCGGCGGCGACGCGCCGGCACAGCGAGGACGGCGTGTCGCAGATGCCGATCGCGCGGTCGCCGAGCACCGGGCCGACCGCCTCGGTGACCATGCCCGCCGGGTTCGTGAAGTTCACGAGCCACGCGCCGGGGGCGCGCGCGGCCATGGTCTCCGCCAGGTCCACCATCGCGGGGATCGTGCGCAGGGCGAAGCCGATGCCGCCGGGGCCGGTCGTCTCCTGCCCGAGCACGCCGTGGGCGAGGGGCACCGACTCGTCCACCACCCGGCCCTCGAGGCCCCCGGTGCGGATCGCGCAGAACACGAAGTCCGCGCCCTCGACGGCGTCGGAGAGGTCGGTCGTGGTGCGGAACGGCACGCCGTCGCCGTGCTCCGCCGCCTGCCCGCGCAGCACGGTCGCGATGCGCCCGAGCCGCGCGTCGTCGACGTCGTGCAGCACGAGGTCGTCGACGCGGACGACGTCGCGCCGGGCCAACAGCGCCCCGTGGAGCAGTGGGACGCGGAAGCCGCCGCCGCCGACGATCGTGAGCTTCACGGCCACCCGATCAGCTCGCTGTGGTACTCGCGGAAGGTCGCCTCGATCGCGTCCGCCGGGAGCCCGGGGGCGTGCAGCGCGTCGACCAGCGCCTGGATCCGCGGCGTCATCACCAGCAGGTAGCGGGTCGGTCCCTCCTGGGCGTTCCAGTACGCGTGGGGCATGCCGCGCGGCACGAGGATCGCGCCGCCGGCCGGGACCTCGACGTCGTGGTCGGCGAGCCGCACGCCGAGCGCGCCGTCGAGCACGTACCACGCCTCGTCGTCGTCGTGGTGGATGTGCATCGGGGCGATGTAACGGCGGGGCTCGGTCGGGCCGCCGGGATCGGTCCACTCCACCATCACGATCGCCGCGTCGGGCGAGCCGACGGCGCCGCCGGCGAGGGCGGCCGCGACCAGGCGGTCGCCGGGACCCGTCCCGGGGCTCATCGCACCGCGCCCTGCGGCGACTCCCCGTAGAGCTCGTCGATCTCCCCCGCATAGCGCTCGTAGACCAGCGCGCGCTTGACCTTGAGGGTCGGCGTGAGCTCGCCGGCGGCCTGCGAGAGGTCGTGCGGCAGGATCGCGAAGCGCTTCACCTGCTCGATGCGCGCGAAGCGGGCGTTGGCGGCGTCGACCATGCCCTGCACCTCCTGGCGCACCGCGGGATCGCGCGACATCGTGGCGGGATCGGGCGCCACGCCGAGGCGCTCGGCCAGCTCCGGGATCTCGTCGGGGTCGAGCGTGATCAGCGCCACGAGGTAGGAGCGCCGGTCGCCGAAGATGACGGCCTGGGAGATCGGGCGGGCCTCGCGGAGGGCGGATTCGATCACGGTCGGGGCGATGTTCTTCCCGCTCGAGGTGATGATCAGATCCTTCTTGCGCCCGGTGATCGAGACGAAGCCCTCCGCGTCCATCTCGCCGAGGTCGCCGGAGTGCAGCCACCCGTCGCCGTCGAGCATCGCGTCGGTGGCCTCGGCGTCGCGGTGGTAGCCGCGGAACACGTGCGGGCCGCGGATCAGGACCTCGCCGTCCTCGGCGATGCTCACCTCGGTGCCCGGCAGCGGGCGGCCCACGGTGCCGAGGACGTAGGCGTCCGGCGTGTTGAGCGTGGCGGCCGCGGTCGACTCGGTCATGCCGTAGCCCTCCATCACCGGGATGGCGGCGGCCTCGAAGAACTCGAGCACGTCGCGGGCGATCGGGGCGGCCCCGGTCAGCGCCAGCGTGAGGTGGCCGCCGAACACGCCGCGCACCTTCGAGAACACGAGCCGGTCGTGCACCGCGTGGCGGGCGCGGAGCGGAAGCGGCACGCGCTCGCCGCGGCGCTCGAGCGCACGCACGCGCAGCGCGGTCGGGATCGCCCGCCGGAACACCTCGCGGGTGATGCCGCCCTTGGCGTCGGCGGTGCCGGCGGCGCGCGCGTGGATCTTCTCGAACGCCCGCGGCACCGACGGGAAGTGGGTCGGCTTCGTCTGCGCGAGGTCGTCGATCACCTGCGTCATGTCGCCGCGCCAGAACGCGAGCGAGCCGCCGAGGTCGAGCCCCGCGAGCTGGGTCACCCGCGCGAGCGCGTGGGCGAGCGGGAGGAACAGGAAGATCAGCGGCGGCTCGCCCTCGGCGAGCCGCAGCGCCTTGTCGTAGGCGTGCACGGTGAACATGAAGTTCCCGTGGGTCAGCTCGCACCCCTTGGGCGGCCCGGTCGTGCCGGAGGTGTAGACGATCGTCGCGAGGTCCTCGGGCGTCGTCGCGGCGGCGACGGCGTCGACCGCCGCGAGGTCGCCGGCCGCGCCGCGCAGGCGCAGGTCGGCGAGCGAGAGCTCGTCCGGCCCGGCGTCCGCGAACGCGACCACGTGCTCGAGCTCGGCGAGCTCGGAGCGCACGCCGCGGACCTTCGCGAGCTGCCCCTCGTCCTCGCAGATCAGCACCCGCGCGCCCGAGTGCTCGAGCACGTAGCGGGTCTCCTCCGGCGAGTTCGTGTGGTAGACCGGCACGACGGTGGCGCCCGCGCACAGCGCGCCGAGATCGCACAGCGTCCACTCCGCGCGCGTGCCCGCCAGCAGCGCGACGCGGTCGCCGCGCCCGACGCCGAGGGCGAGCAGCCCGGCCGCGATCTCCCGCACCGCCTGCCCCAGCTCGGCGTAGCTCATCTCGCCGTAGCCGTCGCCGGACGGGAACCGCAGGGCCGTGCCCGTGTGCTGCGCGGCAGCGTCGAGCGCCATGGCGGTCACGGTGGCGGCACCGGTGGAGCGGGTCATGGCCGGACCTTATCCAGCCGAGCGGTGAGCCGGCTGTGGCGACGGGCGGTGTCGGGCGTGCGGGCGGCGCGCGCGACGACGTCGCGCTGGCCGACGATGATCGTCGCCGTGCGTGCGCGGGTCATGGCCGTGTAGAGCATCTCGCGGCGCAGGAAGTAGGCGCCGGCGGCGGGGTGGGCGACGACGATCGCCACCGGCAGCTCGATCCCCTGCCCGCGGTGCACCGAGCACGCGTAGGCGAGCTGCAGCCGCGGCGCCTCCTCGGCGGGGAGCCGGAGGATCGCGCCGTCGGCCTCCACGGTCAGCGCCTCGTCGTCGCCGTCGACGGCGAGCAGGCGCAGCACCGTCCCGTTCATCAGCCCCAGGTCGTGCAGGTTGCGCCCCGCGAGCATGAGCTTGTCCCCGATCCGCAGCCGGCCGCCGAAGACCGCCTCGCCGCCGGGGTTCAGCGCGTCGCGCAGGCGCGTGTTCAGCGCCTCGATGCCGAGCGCCCCGCGGTAGACGGGGGCGAACACCTGGATGTCGGCGACCGGGTCGACGCCGTAGTGCGCGGGGAGGCGCTCGGCGACGAGGCTGACGATGTCGTCGAGCGCGTGCTGGGCGTTCGGGCGCTCGAGCAGGAACAGGTCGCGGCGCATGTCCTCGCGCGCGGTGACGTCCGGCGCCTCGCCGTGCCGGACGGCGTGGGCGCCCTGGACGATCATGCTCCCGGCCGCCTGGCGGAAGATGTGCTGCAGCCGGGCGACCGGGACCGCGCCGGAGGCGACCAGCTCGGCGAACGGCTTGCCGGCGCCCACGGGCGCGAGCTGGTCGGCGTCGCCCACCAGCACGACGTGCATCCGCGGGCCGACCGCCCGCAGCAGCGTGACGAGCAGGTCGAGGTTCGCCATCGAGCTCTCGTCGACCACGAGCAGGTCGCCCTTCAGCGGGTGGTCCTCGTCGTGGCCGGGCCCCTCCCCCGGCACCCATGCGAGCGCCGCATGGATCGTGGACGCCGCGACGCCGGCGGACTCGGCCATCCGGCGCGCGGCGCGGCCGGTGGGGGCGACGAGCAGCAGGTCGGCGTCCTGCTCGGCGGCCGCGGCGCAGATCAGCCGGATGCTCGCCGTCTTGCCGGTGCCCGGGCCGCCGGTGATGATCGAGAGGCGGTGCGAGAAGGCGCCGGTGACGCCGCTCCACTGCTCGGGCTCCGGGGTCAGCGGCGCGTCGGGCGGCTGCTCGGGGGGTTTCAGGCGGGGCGAGTGCTTCGCCTTCACGAGATCCGCCACCCGCTCGCCCAGCTCGGCCTCGAGCGCGGCGGTCTCGGCCCGGTAGGCCCAGTCGGCGCCGTCGTCGTCGACCTCGATCGTGAGCTCGCCGTGGTCGACCATCTCGTCGAGCAGCTCCCGCGCGGGCGGGTCGTCGCCGAGCAGCCGGCCGGCGTCGGCGCGGGCGCGGTCGACGGGGAGGCAGGTCGAGCCGTCCCGCTCGGCCTCGGCGAGCACGTGCAGGACGCCGGCGCGGGCGCGGGCCGGGCTGTCGGGCGGCACCCCCGCCGAGCGCGCGATGCGGTCGGCGATCTGGAAGCCGACCCCGAACACGCTCGTCAGCTCGTAGGGGCGCTCGCGGACGACGCGATGCGCCTCGTCGCCGTAGTGGCGGTGGATCCGGGGGACGAGCCACGCCAGCCCGTGCGGGGCGAGCAGGAGGTGCAGCGTGCGGGTGGCGCGCAGGCCGTTCCAGGAACGCACCGCCTCGTTGACGTGCCGTGTCGGCAGGTGGACCGCGCGGAACGCCCGGTGGGGGTCCACGTCGATCTGCTCGAGGACGTCGGCCTCCCCGAAGCGCTCGACCAGGCGGCGCGCCCGCTGCTCGCCGACGTGGCGCGTGCGCTTGAGGTAGGCGACCAGCGCGGCCTCCCCGGCCGGCGCCAGCGGATGGGCCTCGGAGACCTTGACCTGGGGGCCGAAGCGCGGGTCGTCCTGCCACACGCCCTCGACGCGCGCGTGCTCGCGCTCCTCCAGGTGCGCGAGGGGGCCGACCAGCACCACGTCCTCGCCGTCGTGCTCGCCGTCGAGGACCGCGAAGCCGCTGTCGGGGTTGGCGAACCGCCGCCGCCGGACCGTGACCTCGCCGGTGAAGGCGTCGCCCGGCATGGGAATGGTGGGGTCGGCGGCGGGCATGGCTCTGTGAGCGAGCGTAGCCCTCCGGGTGGCGGCGTCCGCCGGCTGCGCGCGAGTTGTCGCAGTATCTGGGGAGCCTCGCGTCGTCCCCGGGCCGTCTCCTTACAGGGCGAGCATCGAGCGCGAGACGTCCCACAGGCGCTTCGCGGCAACGGGGTCGAGCGCGTAGGCGGCGACGCCGAAGCTGGGCGGGTCGGCAGGCGCGGGTCGCGGCTCGACGACCGGCGCCTCGTTGCAGTCCTCGAAGTAGCGGCCGCCGATGCCCTCGAGCTGCGGCGACGTCGCGACGAGCACGCTGGTCGCGGCGCCCTGCGGGATCGTCTTGTACCGGTAGGCGCCGGAGTCCCGCAGCCGCGCGAGTTGCTCCGGGTCCATGTGGCGCGAGAGGTTGGTGTCGGCGATCGCGCCGGGGTGGACCGCGTTGGCGGTGATGCCGTCACGAGCCCAGCGGCGCGTCGCCTCGACCGCGAACAGCACGTTGGCGGTCTTGGACTGCCCGTAGGCGAGCCACGGGTCGTAGGGCCGGGAGTTGAAGTCGATGTCCTCGAAGACCACCGGGGAGCGGAGGTGGCCGCGGGACGTGAGCGACACGATTCGCGCTCCGGGGGCGGTGGCGAGCGCGTCGTGGAGGCGGTAGGCGAGCGCGAAGTGGCCGAGGTGGTTGGTCGCGAACTGCATCTCCCATCCCTCGGGCGTCAGCTGCAGACCGGGCAGCGCCATCACGCCGGCGTTGTTGACGAGGAGGTGCAGCGGGCCGCTCCAGCCTGCGGCGAAGGCGGCGACCGAGGCCTGGTCGGCCAGGTCGAGCGGCGCGGCGCGGACCTCGTCGTTGCCGGTGGAGTCGGTGATGGCGGCGGCGGTGCGGTCGCCGGCGCCCGTGTCGCGCACCGCGAGGGTGACGTCCGCGCCCGCGCCGGCCAGCGCCCGCGCCGTCTCGATCCCGATGCCGGACGAGCTCCCGGTGACGATCGCGCGCCGGCCCGAGAGGTCGATGCCCGCGATCACGTCGGCGGCCGTCGACTCGAAGCCGAAGGGCGTGCGGATGCGGGTGGAGGTCGTGCTGTCGGTCATGCGGCGAGTCTCCGACGCACCGCCAGTCTGCAGAACGCGACTGCCGGTCGGAGACGAGCGGCGGCGCGCCAGGCACGGCGACTGGGCCACGCCGGGATCCCAGACCGGTGGAGTCGACCAAATAGCATCGAGCCGTCACCCCCGGAAGGGAGCGCGCATGGAGATCGGGATCGGATTGCCCACCACCATCCCCGGGGCCGAGCGCGGCGAGGTGCTCGACTGGGCGCGCCGCGCCGAGGCGCGCGGCTTCTCGACGCTCGGCGTGATCGACCGCATCATCTACCCGAACTGGGATCCGCTGGTGTCGCTCGCGGTCGCCGCCGCCGTGACCGAGGAGATCCGCCTCGCGACGACGATCCTGATCCCCCCGCTGCGCAACACCGCCGAGCTCGCCAAGACCACGGCGACCATCGACCAGCTCTCCGGCGGACGGCTCGTCCTGGGGCTCGCGGTGGGCGCGCGCCCGGACGACTTCGAGGTCGCCGGCGTCCCGATGCGCGGCCGCGGTGCCCGCATCGAGCGCCAGATCGATGAGCTGCAGCGCTACTGGCGCGGTGAGAAGGTGGGCTACGCCGGCGGGATCGGCCCGAGCCCCGTTCAGGAGGACGGGCCGCCGCTCGTGCTCGGCGGCACCTCACCGGCCGCGATCGATCGCGCCGCGCGCCTCGGCGAGGGATGGATCTCGGGCGGCGGCGCCCCGGACCAGTTCGCGGACGCCGCCCGGGCGGTCCTCGAGGCGTGGGAGCGCGCGGGCCGCCCCGGCCGCCCGCGACTGATGACGCTGACGTACTTCTCCCTCGGCCCGGAGGCGGAGCGCGACGCGCAGGCCTACCTCGGCGACTACTACGAGTTCCTCGGCGCCGAGACCGCGGGAGCCATCGCGAGCAGCGCGGCCACCACCCCGGAGGAGGTCTGGCAGCGCATGGACGCCTTCCAGCAGGCCGGGTGCGACGAGGTCGTCGCGATGCCGTGCTCGACCGACCCGGACGAGGTGGACCGGCTGGCGGACGCCTGCGGCCTCGAGCGCCGGGACGCCGCGGCGGGCGAGGCGTAGCCGCGGGCGACCCGGACGGCGCGACGGGCGCCGTCCGGGGTCGGGATGGCGGGCCGGCTACTCGCCGGTCGCGGCGCCGGTACCCGCGGCGGCGGGCTCGGCCGGAGCCTCGGCGGCGGGCGCCTCGGCGGCCGGAGCGGACTCGGCCGGAGCCTCGGCGGCGGGCGCCTGCTCGGCGGGCGCCGGCGCGGGCGCGGACTCGGCCGGAGCCTCGGCGGCGGGGGCCTCGGCGGCCGGAGCGGACTCGGCCGGGGCGGGCGCGGACTCGACCGGAGCCTCGGCAGCGGGCGCCTCGGCGACCGGAGGCCGGCGGCGGGCGCCTCCTCGACCGGCGCCGGCGCGGGCGCGGACTCGGCCGGAGCCTCGGCGACGGGCGCCTCGGCGGCCGGAGCGGACTCGGCCGGGGCCGGCGCAGGCGCCTCCTCGACCGGCGCCGGGGCCGGCGCGGCCTCGACCGGAGCCTCAGCGGCGGGCGCCTCGGCGGCCGGAGCGGACTCGGCCGGAGCCGGCGCAGGCGCCTCCGCGGCGGGCGCGGGGGCCGGCGCGGCCTCTGCCGGCGCCTCGGCAGCGGGGGCCGGAGCGGGCGCAGCCTCGGCGACCGGAGCCGGAGCCGCCTCGGCGGGCGCCGGCGCGGCCGCGGCCGGAGCCGCCTCCGCCGCCGCCGGCGTCGCGGCCTGGGCCTCGACCGCGGCGGGCGCGGCGGCGCCGCCGGACGTGCCGATGGCCTCGGCGGTCGCCCGCTCGCGCTGCTTCTTCTTGGCGGCCGCCTGGGCCTCGGGGGTGCTGCCGCCGGTGCCGCCCTCGCCGTACGAGAGCGACACGCGGTCGGCGTTGGAGGTGGTGGCGCCGCTGAGGGTCTTGTCGCCGCGGAGGTAGGGCGCGGGGTCCTCGGCCTGGCCGTTGCGGCGGACCTCGAAGTGCGTGTGGGGACCGGTGCAGCTGCCGGTGCAGCCGACGCGGCCGATCAGCTGGCCGGCCTTGACCTCCTGGTTGACGGTGACGTCGGTGCGCGAGAGGTGCGCGTAGCAGGTGGTCACGCCGCCGGCGTGCTTGATGCAGACCATCGTGCCGTAGCCGCTCTCGTCGTTGCCGGACTGGCTGACGGTGCCGCAGTCGGCCGCGCGGACGGCGGTGCCCGTGGGGGCCGCGATGTCGACGCCGGCGTGGGCGTGATCGCCGCGGTCCTCGCCGTAGTTGCCGGTCACGGTGCCGTTGACGGGGGTCTGCACGCTGCCGCCGCAGCCGTCGCCGCCGGGAGCGGCGGGTGCGGGGGCCGGCTCCTCGGCCGGAGCCTCGGGCGCCGAGGAGTCGGGGGCGTCAGCATCGGGCGTGTCGGACACCGGACGCGTCGCGGGCTTGTCGGCGCCGGCGCCCGGCGTCCGCACCCGCTCGGTCTTCGGCGCGGGGCTGGGCGATGTGGCGTCGCCGGACGACGTCGAGTCGTCACCGGCCGAGGTGGAGTCGTCGCCCGATCCGGTGGAGGGACCGTCGCCGGTCGTCGCGTCGCCGGACGACTCGACCCCGTCGAGCGGCGCGTTCACGAGCACCTGGACGTCCTCGTCGCCCGACGACTGCTCCGAAGCCGTCGAGGCCGACGCCGCCGGCGCCTGCTCCCCCGACCGGTCGTAGAACAGCACCCGGCCGCCGAACAGCTGCGCCCAGGTCTTCGCGTCGACGACGCCGGTGACCGTCAGGCCCTGCGCGCGCTGGAACGACTCGACCGCGGCCTGCGTCTGGGGCCCGAAGATCCCGTCGTCGGCGATCCGCAGCTGGCGCTGCACGGAGGCCACGGCATCACCGACGTCGCCGTAGCGCAGCAGCTGCGTGCTCCCGCCCTTGGCGGCGAGGGCCGAGACGTCCCCGGTGGAGGGGCCGCTCGGGGCGGCCGCGTGCGCCGTCTTGGCGCCGCCCCCGGCGAAGACCGGGGCGACGGGCGTGGCGAGCAGTGCGGAGGCGGTGGCGAGCGACGCGCCCTTGCGGCGCGCCACGCTGCGGCGGCTGGCCTCACGGAGGCGGCGACGGTGTCGTGAGCGCTCGAGCGAACGCTCCCAGAGCTCGTGCGTCGCGAGATCGCGTTCGAAGTGTGGGAAGGGATCAAGCTCCGACGAGCGGTTGTCCACGGAAGGTCCTCCTGATTGCTCTCAGCGCCTACGAGGTGAGCTGACGGGCTCGCGCGGAGCTCGCGCTACGCCACCCTCCAAGTGGCGATTCGCCCCTGCGGCAGATGCCGCACTGGTTCCCCCGTCCCGCGCCTCCTGGGAGGCGCAGGTTCGGCCAACGCGACATAAGAATGCAGGATCTCGGCGAAGGTTGCGGTGCGGGTCACGGAAATTTCTTCAGAGGCTTCACGCCGGCGGCACCGTCCGGGGCCCCCGCGACGCGGATGATGGCCGGGGCGGTGGACAGACCCCGGCGGGTTCCCGGGCGCGAGCCCCGGGTATCGACCGGAGTCATGGAGCCGCTTGGCGCCGCCGCCGCAGCCGCGCGCATCGCCGCGGGCGACCTCACCCCCTCGGAGCTGACCGAGCGCTGCGCGGCCCGCATCGCCGAGCGCGACGACACGGTCCGTGCATGGGTGGACTGGGACCCCCGGCCGCCCACCGAGGCCGCCGCGGCGCGCGACCGCGAGACCCCGGCCGGCCCGCTGCACGGCGTCCCCGTCGGGATCAAGGACATCATCGACACCGCCGACCTCCCGACCCAGCACGGCAGCCCGATCTTCGCCGGGCACCGCCCCGCCACCGACGCGGCGTGCGTCGCCGCGCTGCGCGCCGCCGGCGCGATCGTGCTCGGCAAGACCGCCACCACCGAGTTCGCCGCCTACGAGCCGGCGGCGACGACCAACCCGCACGACCCCGGGCGCACGCCCGGAGGCTCGTCGAGCGGCTCGGCGGCCGCGGTGGCCGACGGGATGGTCCCGCTCGCGCTCGGCAGCCAGACGGCCGGCTCCGTCGTCCGCCCCGCCGCGTTCTGCGGGGTGTTCGGCTTCAAGGCCTCCTACGGCCGCGCCGACCGCCGCGGCATCGGCGCCCAGGCGCCGAGCCTCGACACGCTCGGCTGGTTCGCGCGCCACGCCGGCGATCTCGCGATCGCGCTCGGCGTCCTGGCCGGCCCGGCCGAGGGCGGGCGGGATCGGATTCACCAGCCCGAGCATCCCCGCGTGGCCGTCGTCCGCACCGACCACTGGGACCAGGCCGACGCCGACACCCGGACGGCGATCGAGACCGCCGCGGCGAGGCTCGCCGACGCCGGCGCCGAGGTCGACGAGCTCGAGACGCCGGAGCCGTTCCCCGGCCTCACCGACGCGCAGACCACCATCCAGGCCTTCGAGGCCGCCGAGACCCTCGGCCCCCTGCGCGAGCTCCACGAGGACGACCTCTCCGAGAGCCTGCGCGCGCTGCTCGACACGGGCGCGGCCATCCGCCCGGAGGCCCACGTCGCCGCGCTCGCGCTCGGCGAGGACGCCCGCAGCCGCGCCACCGAGCTCTTCGAGCGCTGGGACGTCCTGCTGACCCCCGCCGCCCGCGGCGCCGCCCCGCGGGGGCTCGACAGCACCGGCGACCCGGTCTTCTGCCGCGCCTGGACGCTGCTCGGCACCCCGGTGCTCGCGGTCCCCGGGCTGCGCGGCGCGGACGGCATGCCGGTCGGCGTCCAGCTCGTCGGCCGCCCCGGCGGCGACCGCCGGCTGATCGACCTCGGCGGCCGCCTCCACACGCTGCTGGCCTGAGCCGGTGGACGATCGCGTTCAGCTCGTCGGGCTGGACTTCGGCTCCACCACGAGCAGCGCCATGACCGCGACGGCGCGCATCCGCGCGAGCGCCTCCGGTCGCCTGGAGGTCGCCGAGCCCACCGTGGGCTATCGCTCCGACCCCGTCTTCACGCCGTTCGCCGACGACGAGACGATCGACCTCGGGCGCGTCGAGACGCTGCTCGACGGCTGGCTCGAGGCCAGTGCACTGCGCCCCGGCGACGTCTTCGCGGGCGGGGCGATCGTCACCGGGCTCGCCGCCGAGCGCCGCAACGCGCCGAAGCTGGCGGAGCTCGTCCAGGCCAGGCTCGGCGAGGCGGTGATCGCGACCGCGGACGATCCCGCGCTCGAGTCCTGGCTGGCGTTCATGGGTGCGGCCTCGGAGCTCTCGCGCGACCACCCCGGGCGCCAGGTGCTCAACGTCGACGTCGGCGGCGGCACGACGAACGCCGCGGTGGGGGTCGACGGCGCGGTGGTGGCGACGGGCTGCCACCTGGTCGGCGCCCGCCACCTGCGCTTCGAGCCGGGCACCCGCCGGCTCACCGGCCGCTCCGACCTCGGAACCGCGCTGCTCGCGCACCTCGGGATCGAGCGCGACGAGCTCGCCGAGGAGGAGCTCGCCGCCGTCGCGGCCTTCCAGGCGCGCGCCCTCGAGGCGATCGTCACCGGCGACGACGCGTTCTTCGCCGGCGGGATCGGCGCCCGCCACGAGCGGCTCGCGCTGCACGTCCCGGGCGGCCTGGATGACCCGATCGTCGCGTTCTCGGGCGGCGTCGGCGAGCTCGTCTACGCGCTGGCGGGTGGCGAGCCCGCGGGCTCCCCCACCCGCTTCGGCGACCTCGGGGTCCCGCTCGCGGAGGCGATCCTCGCCTCCGGCACGCTGGCCGCGCACGTCGCCACCGCCGTCCCCGCCAACCGCGGCCGCGCCACCGTCTACGGCCTCGCGCTGCACAGCATGCAGGTGTCCGGCGCCACGCTGTTCCTCCGCGACGACGCCGCGCTCCCGCTGCGCGACCTGCCCGTGGTCGCCCACCTGCGCGCCGGCGCCGCGCCCGAGACGATCCGCGAGGCGCTCGCGCTCGCCCGCCGCAGCGCCCGCGGGGCGGCGGTGCAGCTCACCGAGACCGGCACCGCGCTCGCCGACGTGCGCGCGCTCGGCGGCGCGCTCGCCGACGGGCTCGCCGCGGTCCCGCCGCCCGCCGGGGTGCCGATCGTCTTGCTGCTGGAGGCCGACGTCGGCAAAGTGCTCGGCAACTATGCCAGCGACTGGGGGCGATCGGGCGTCGACCTGATCGTGATCGACGAGGTGCCGGTGCGCGACGCGCAGTTCGTCAACGTCGGCCGCGCGCGCGACGGCATCGTCCCCGTGTCCTTCTACGGCATGCGATGAGCGAGGAGACCCGATGCACGAGCTGACGCCCCTGGCCGAGATCCCGGTGCCCGAGCCGCGGGCAGACGAGGACTACGAGCTCCGCCTGCTCGATCGCGACTTCCGCTTCACCGGCCTGAAGGCGCTGCTGGGCGCGTCCGACACCGGCAAGGCGGGCGACCGGCTGGCGGGCCTCGACGCCGAGGACGAGGTGGCGCGTGAGGCGGCCCGCGCGATCCTCTCCGAGCTCACCGTCCGCCACCTCCACGAACGCCCGCTGACCGACCACAAGGGGCGCGTCGACACCGTGATGCGCGTCAACTACGAGGTCGACGCCGACGCGCACGAGGAGATCGCGGACCTCACCCTGGGCGAGCTCAAGGACCGCCTGCTGCGCGGCGACGGCGAGGAGATCGCGCGTATCGGCAGCGGGCTGACCGGCGTGGAGGCCGCCGCCCTCACGAAGCTCATGGACGTCCACGAGCTCATCCTGATCGCCGGCCGGCTGCGGGCGCCCACCACCGCGCGCACGACGATCGGGCAGCGCGGCACGCTGTCCTCGCGGCTGCAGCCCAACCACCCGACGGACGACCTCGACGGCGTCACCCTGCTCGTCTACACCGGCCTGAGCCTCGGCGCCGGCGACTGCCTCATCGGTCTCAACCCGGCGGTCGACACCGTCGACAACGTCACCCGCCTGCTCACCCACCTCGACGGCCTGCGCCGCGACACCGGCGCGCCGACGCAGATCTGCGTGCTCTCCCACGTCAAGACGCAGCTCGCGTGCCTCGAGCGCGGCGCCCCGGTCGAGATCCTCTTCCAGAGCCTCGCCGGTACCGAGCGCACGCTGGGCGAGGAGTTCGACCTCTCCGTCGACGAGCTCGACGGTGCCTACCGCACGATGGCCGAGCACGGCGCGCTCGCGCCCGGCGCCGAGCAGTTCATGTACTTCGAGACCGGCCAGGGCTCGGAGCTGACCTACGACAAGCACGACGGCATCGACATGGCCACGTGCGAGGCGCTCTGCTACGGGCTCGCGCGGCGCTACGACCCGTTCATGGTCAACAACGTCACCGGCTTCATCGGGCCGGAGACGCACCGCGACGACTTCGAGATGATCCTCGCCAACCTGCAGGACCACTTCATGGGCAAGCTGCTCGGGCTGCCCATGGGGATGGCCCCCTGCTACACGCTGCACTCCGAGATCGGCATCGAGGGCCACCAGATGGCCACGCAGATGCTCACCGCGGCCGGGGCGAACTACTTCATGGACGTCTACCTGTCCATCGACCGCATGCTGGCCTACTTCGACACGAGCGGCCACGACGACCAGACGCTGCGCGAGATCCACGGCCTGACCCCGGCGGTCGAGTACCTCGAGTGGGCGCTCGAGCGCGGGATCTTCGCCCGCGACGGTGACGGGCCCGTGCGCCGCGGCCCGCGCTGGGGCGACCCGGCGACGTTCTGCGACTCCGAGGCCGAGCTCGCGCGCCTGCGCGAGCGCGTCCCCGCCGCCTACGGCTTCGACAACGCGGGGCCCCGCCCCGCCAACCGTGTAACGCGCGCGATGCGGGCGGACCAGGCGCTCGCGCGCGAGGCGATCCGCGCCGAGCTCGACGAGGCCCAGCTGGGCGACATCGGCTTCCGCACGATCGCCACCGCCGCCGCGAACAAGGAGGAGCATCTCAACGACCCGGGCATCGGCGCGCGCCTGGCGAGCGACGAGCTCGCGGGCCTCGAGCCCGAGGACGCCGACGTCCAGATCGTCGTCTCCGACGGGCTGAGCGCCGAGGCGGTCCACCGCAACGTGCCCGAGCTGTTGCCCGTGCTGCTCGACGGGCTGGCCAGCCGCGACGTCGCCACCGGCACGCCGATCCTCGTCCCCTACGGCCGCGTGAAGGTCGCCGAGGCGGTGGGCGACGCGCTCGAGCCCCAGCTCGTGATCGTGCTCATCGGCGAGCGCCCAGGCGGCGACGCGCGCTCCTCGCGCAGCCTGTCGGCGTACCTCGCGTTCCGGATCGACGGCGAGGACGTCCGCCGCGCCGCCGCGGAGTTCAGCGGGCGCCCGGACGGCCGCTACGAGTACACGGTGATCTCGAACGTCTACGAGGGCGGGTTGCCGCCGGCCGAGGCCGGGAGCGTCATCGCGGAACGGGCGCTGGCGATCCTCGAGCACCGCGCCGCCGGAAACCGGCTCGCGCATCTGCTGCGGACAGCAGAGCCAGCGCCGCGAGCATGACGATGAACGGATCGATCCCGGTGCGGTAGCGGGGCGTCTCCACCACCAGGAAGACGACGCTCAGGTACATCAGCACCGGGACGAGCCACACGAAGAGCGGCGCCTGGCGGGCGCGCCGCGTGAACGCGCCCGCGAGCGCCAGCAGCGCGAAGGCCCAGAAGCACGCGACCGAGACATCCGCCCACCGCGGCTCGATCCCGATCGTCCCCATCGTGTGGCGCGACCACTTCAGCCCGGTGAGGTCGAGCATGCGCGCGGTGCTCCACCACGCGACCTCCGCGACGTAGCCGGGGTGCTGGGCGATGTAGCGCTTGGCGATGTCGCGCAGCTCGTGGTCGAGCTCGGGCTCGGGCCGCCTGCTCACGCTTGCCCAGATGCGGTCGTACTCGGGGATGTGGCGCACGCTGCGCCACGAGGCCGGGTTCTCCTCGTCGGTGCGGGCCTGGTCGTTGTAGGTGCCGGCCAGCGCGGATCCGACCTGGGTCGAGACCGGCACGAAGGTGCCGAACACCACCTGGTTTCGCACCGTCCACGGCGTCACGACGAGGATCGCCGTCACCACCAGCGCGGCCGGCGGCCCCAGCGCGCGCAGGGTGAAGCGCGGCCGCGCGTCCCACACCGCGAGGCCGAGCGGGAGCAGCAGCACGGCGGCGTTCGCGCGCGTCAGGATCGCGAGGCCGGCCAGCACGCCGGCGAAGAGCGCCCATCGGTAGCGGTGGCGCGAGCGCCGGTGCGCCATGCCGGCGACCAGCGTGGCGAGCAGCAGCGTCACGAACAGCGTCTCGGACATCACCGCGGCGCCGACCAGGATGAGCGGCACGTAGACCGCCGCGAGCGCCATCGCCACCAGCGCCGCGCGGCGGTCCCAGAGCTGGGCGGCGAGCACCCCGATGAGCGCGACGGTCAACGTGCCGAGGAGCACTCCGGTCAGGCGCGCGGCGAGGATCCCGTCCGGATCCAGGCGGGTGTCGACGCCGGCGAGCTTGTAGACCCCGGCGAGGAGGTACGGGTAGCCGGGCGGACGGAAGGCCGTCGGCCGGCCCAGCGAGGGGGCGTACCCGTCGCCCGCGGCGAGCGAGGCGGCGTGGCGGTCGTAGTCGCGCGCGTCGTGCACCAGCTCGTAGCCCGGGGTGGCGAGCACGAAGGCGAGCCGGATCGCGAGCGCCGCCAGCAGCACCAGCCATACCGCGCGGCCGAGGCGCGGGCGCCGGCGGCCGCCCGCGGAGGCGGCGGAAGGGGCGGCCGAGGGGTCGCCGGCCGATGGCTGAGCGCGGGCGGACATGATGACAATGCGTAACCCCGCCTGCCCTCCGGGGGAGTGGGTGAAGGACCCCATTCCCCCGCCGCGGCGGCGGATGCTTGGTGGCTGGCCGAGCCAGATGACAACATGACGCCCATCGCCATGCTCGACCCCCTCATTACAGCGCTCGCACCGGAGCGGTGCGCATGAACGTCGATCTCGCGGTCGCCACGCCCGCGTTCCTCGACCTCAACTTCATCGGGCTCGAGGCGGTGCCCGGTCCCGGCGAGGAGCGCTTCGCCGGGGAGCTCCGCCGCTCCCCCGGCGGCGGCGCGATCACCGCCGTCGGCGCTGCCCGCCTCGGCCTCTCCACCGCGCTGGTCGCGCCGCTGGCCGAGGACGAGGCCGGCGAGCTGATCCGCGCGGTGATGCGCAGCGAGGGCGTCGCGGTCGCCGACCCGCGGGGGCCACGCACCCCGACGACAGTGGTGATGCCGGCGGGCGGCGAGCGGGCGATGGTCACCGTGGACCCGGGGGTGCGCGCCCGCGCCATCGACGTCGTCGCGCTCAAGCCCCGCGCGGTGTCGGTCAGCCTCGACCAGCTCGACCTCGTCCCCGAGGACGCGCGCGCGTACGTGACCTGCGGCGACGACGACGCGCGGGCGTTCAGCCGGCGCCTGCCCCGCGGGCTCGCGAACGTGCGCGCGCTGATCGTCAACCAGCGCGAGGCGTGCGCGCTCACCGGCGCGGCCACACCCGTCGAGGCCACCGAGGGCCTCGGCGCGAAGACCGACGGCACGGTCGTGACGCTCGGGCCAGAGGGCGCCGTGGCGGCGGTGGACGGCGAGATCCTGATGATCGAGGACATGAACGCCGGCCCGGCGGTCGATCCCACGGGCGCCGAGGACCTCTTCGCGGCCGCCTACGCGTGGGCGGACCTGCGCGGCGCCACGATCGCCGACTGCGTCCGCTGGGCGGTCCTCGGCGCGGCCCTCTCGGTGACCGAGCCGACCGGCGTCGGCGGCGCGGTCACCCACGCGCGCCTGCTCGAGGAGGGCGGCCGGCGCGGGCTGGCCGCCCCGCCCGGCTAGCCATCTAACCGGCCTCGCGCGCCCGCACCGCGACCGCGGTGTCGGGGTTGTCGGCGAACACGCCGTCGACCCCGAGCCGGTAGAACAGCGCGAGCTCGGCCGGCTGGTCGCCGCGCGTGCGGTCGTACTCCGGGCTCGCCGGGTCGCCCTGGCGGAAGTCGGCCGGCAGGAACGTGTTCTCGGGGCGGAACGTGAACGGGTGCACGACCAGCCCCGCCGCGTGGGCGTCGCGGACCAGGCCCGTGGGCGGCTGCAGGCGCGCCTCGGCGTCGCGGGGGACGATCAGGTCCTTGCTCGGCCCGATCCCGTCGGCGTAGCGGGCGACGTCGCGCAGCCCGGCGGGCGTGACGAGGTCGGCGTAGGTGCGGGGGTCGCCCGCGGCGCGCAGGTCGTACGGCGCGCCCGTGGCGTCGATGAGCTGCACGAGCGGCACCTTGGTCATCCGCCGCAGCTGCTGGAGGTTCGAGACCTCGAAGGACTGCACGAACACCGGCGCGCGGCGGCCGCGGTAGCCGTTGCGCTCGAGCGCCTCCACGAGCGGCTCCTCCAGCGAGAGCCCGACCGAGTCGAAGTACGTCGGGTGCTTGGTCTCGGGGTAGATCCCGACGCCCTCGCGCTTGGCGAGGTCGATGACCTCCTGCAGCGTCGGGATGCGCTCGAGCCCGTCGAAGGCGGTGTTGGCCGGGCGGATGTCCGGGATGCGCTCCTTCGCGCGCAGGGTCCGCAGCTCGGCGAGCGTGAAGTCCTCGGTGAACCAGCCGGTGATGCTCGTGCCGTCGACGACCTTGGTCGTCCGGCGGTCCGCGAACTCCGGGTGCTCGGCGACGTCGGTCGTCCCCGTGATGTCGTTCTCGTGGCGCGCGACGAGCGCGTGGTCCTTGGTGGAGACCAGGTCGGGCTCGATGTAGTCGGCGCCCATCTCGATCGCGAGCCGGTAGGACGCGAGCGTGTGCTCGGGCCGGTAGGCCGACGCGCCGCGGTGGCCGATCACGAGCGGCTTCGCCTGCGACCCCGGCCGCGCCTCCGCGCGCGCGCCGGACGAGCCGGCCGCGACCGCGGCGGCCCCGAGCCCGAGGACGACCACGGTCCCGGCGATGACGGACGCACCCCGCATGCCCAGCTTCACGGCAACCCCCTGCCTCGACGCCAATCGAGCGCGAAGGTACCGGACCGCAGCGGGTTCCGTATCGATACGGACGTTGGCTACCCTGGGCGCGGTGAAGCACGACACGCTGAGCGAGGTCTACTGCTCCGTGGCGCGCACGTGGTCGGTGATCGGCGAGCGGTGGACCGTGCTCATCCTGCGCGAGGCGTTCCGCGGCACGACGCGGTTCGACACGTTCCAGTCCCGGCTCGAGGTCGGGCGCACGCTGCTCTCCGACCGGCTCTCGGTGCTCGTCGACGAGGGCATCCTCGAGCGCGTCCGCTACCAGGAGCGCCCGGAGCGCCACGAGTACCGCCTGACCGCCAAGGGCCTCGACCTCTACCCGGTGCTGCTCGCGCTGATGCAGTGGGGCGACCGCTACAAGGTCGACGAGCCGCCGGTGACGCTCGTGCACAAGGCCTGCGGCGAGCCCGCGCGCCCGCGGATGGCGTGCGGGAGCTGCGCGGAGCCGATCGGCTACTTCGACCTGCGCGCGGAGTACGCGCCGGGCGCCTGGTAGTAGCGTCCGGCGACCCTCCGCCGGACGCATCTAACTGTCCTTACTGTAAGCTGTGTTACATGCTGTTGGCACGGCCTCTCTACGACACGAGCGCCGATTCGCGCTTCTTCGTCGAGCCGATCGGCTGGGAGCGGCTCGTCGCGGCTGTCGACCACCGGTTCAACGTCGCCCTGGTCGGTGCGCGCGGAAGTGGCAAGACGACGGCGCTTCGCCGGCTTCAGCGACGTCTGCGCGAGGAGGCGAGGGCGGTGGCCTACGTCGACGCGACGCAGGCGTCGAGCGCCGACGAGCTCATCGGCGCGATCGAGCGCGAGCTCTCCGTGAGCGCGAGCGCCGTCGTCGGGGAGCAGCCGGGGTCCGAGTCGCTCCGGCTCGTCCAGCGTGTACGCGCGCTCGGCGAGCTGCCGGCGACGGTCATGCTGATCGACTGCTCGCTCGCCGCCGCGGCGGCGTACGCGCTCTTCGGGAGATTGCGCGACGAGCTCTGGCAGCTCCACCACCGGTGGGTGGTCGCCGTCGACGAGGGAGAGCGCTCGGAGCTGCTGGCCCCTCCCGCCGACGCGTTCTTCGACCAGGTGGTGGCCTTGAGCCTCGACCGCAAGGGTCTCGAGCGGTTGCTTCGGGCGCGGGGCGCCGCCCTGCCCGAGCGTCGGCTGCGGCAGATCGCCGAGACCGCTCCCACCGCCAGGGCCGCCTTGCAGGACGCCCGTGACGCGCTGACCGCCGCCGACGGGCACGATCCGCTGGCGGCCAGGCGCTGGCGCCAGGAGCAGGCGGCCTCGCTCGGGCGTCCGCAGAGCATGGCGATGGCGGAGCTCGAGGATCTCGGCGGCGCGAGCGCCTCGGACACGGAGCTCCTTCGGCGACTGGGCTGGACGCGCCCCCGCGCCGTGCAGGTGCTCGGCGAGCTCGCGGACCACGGGCTCGTGGTCGGATCCGACGAGCGGTCTCCCAACGGGGGCCGCCCACGGCGGATCTACCGTCCGGCTGAGCCGCCGGGCTGAGCCCTACCGTCGGTAGGGAGGATGAGCGTGCTGCGAGACATCCGCGTGCGAGGCACGTTCCGCGAGCCGCAGTTCGCCGACCTCGGGCTCGAGCACGTGCCGTTCGACCATCTGACCGGCAGCGAAACGGTCGAGCGCCCGCTGCTCGACGCGATCGCCGAAGGCTCGAGCGCCGTGGTCACCGGCGCTCCGGGAGGCGGCAAGTCGAGCGTTCTGGCATGGGCCTGCCGCAACCTGCCCGCCGACCACTTGCCGATCCGCGTCCCGGTCGTCGGCATGGACGACCCGTCCGACCCCGCGGTGCTGGGCAGCGTCGCGCTCGGTGCCGCGCTCGAGGCGGCGCGGGCGGGCTCCGTGGAGCTGGAGGACCGGCAAGCTGCCGATGTCGAGCACGCCCGCGCCGACGACGTCCTCAGCCGACCGCGCGGCTCCGGCCTCCGAGGGCGTCTCGGCGGCGGGCCGGTGCCGGCCGAGGTGTCGATGGAGCTGGGCTCCCTCGAGGCCGACTACGCCCGCGGCGTCCAGCCGATCGACCGGCTGCACGGCTTCGACCGCCTGCTCGGGATCCTCAGCCACCACGGCCTGGTCCCGGTGTTCGTCCTCGAGGACACCGAAGCCGTCCTGGGCGTCGGTGCCGACGACGGCGCGCGCGACCGCTTCTTCACGCGCAGCCTGATGATGATGCTGCGCGAGGTCGACACGCCCACCGTCGTGGCCGTCCAGCGCCGCTACACCGAGGTCGCCGCCTACAGCCGGCTGCGACCGCACGCGCTCGAGGTCGCCATCCCCGTGCTCGACGGCCGGATCGAGGACGGCCTCGTCGCCATCCTCGCCAAGCGCCTCGAGTTCTTCGCCATCGACGCGACGGTCGAGGAGATCGTCGCGCGCGAGGCGATGCCCGCCCTCGCGCGGTTCTACACGGACAAGGACGGGAGCATCCGCCACGTGCTCGCCGCCCTCGACGTCGCCGTGGCCACGGCGGTCGACAACGGCGATCCCCGGCTCGAGGTCGGGCACGTCCGCATCGGGATCGGGGACTGGCAGGATCGCTGAGGCGCGTCGCGGGGCGCCTGGCAGCTCAGCGGGGCCGGACCGCGATCACCACGGTCGCGACCGCGCACACCCGTCCGCCGGCGTCGGCGACCTCGACCTCCCACACCCACTCCGCGCCGCGGCCGCGGCAGCTCGCCCGCGCCTCGAGCACGCCGCCGCCCACGTCGGCGAGCACCGTCGTGGCGTTGCTCAGCCCCGCGGCGACCGCCCCGTCGCCGACCACCTCGACCGCGGTCCCGACCGAGGCGAGCGACTCGGCCATCGCCGCGTAGAGGCCGGCGGGGACGACGCCGGACGCGTCCAGGTGGTGTTCGGCGACCGCGACGCGGCCCTCGACGCGGCCCTCGCCGAGCTCCCCGTACTCGAGCCCGTAGAGCGCGTCGAAGCTGCGCTCCCACGGAACCGCGGGCTCGAAGCCGGGCGACCGGGCCGTCACCGGCCCGCCTCCGGAGGCCGCTCGGGCGTCCATGCCGCGCATCCTACGACCGGTCGGTCCTGATCCGGTACGATCGCGCCGCGCCGCGTCGAAGGGAGGAGCTGCGTGGCCCTCGAGGTGCCCGAGCGCTACAACGTCAGCACCCTGCTGGACCGCAATCTCGAGGCCGGCCGTGGGGAGCGGGTCGCGATCCGCTGCGGGGACGAGGAGGTCACCTACGCCGACCTGCTGGGGCGTGCCTGCCGGGCCGGCCGGGCGCTGCGCGCGCTCGGCGTGCAGCCCGAGCAGCGCGTGCTGATGGTCCTCGACGACACCCCCGCCTGGCCGGCGGTCTTCCACGGCGCGATCCGCATCGGGGCGGTGCCGGTGCCGGTGAGCTTCGTCGACACCCCCCAGAACCTCCGCCACTACGTGCGCGACAGCGGCGCGCGGGTCGTGGTCGCCGAAGCGGCCGTGGTCGAGCGCGTCCGCCCGGCGCTCGACGCCGCCGACCCGCGCCCCCGGCTGGTGGTGGCGGGCGGCGACGGCTCCGACGAGACCGAGGACCTCGCGGCGCTGCTCGCCGCCCAGGAGCCCGAGCTGCCGCCGGCCGACACGCACCGCGACGACGTCGCGTTCTGGCTGTTCAGCGGCGGCTCGACCGGGCCGCCCAAGGGCGTCGTGCACCTGCAGCACGACATCCCGTACACGTGCGAGACCTACGCGCGCGAGGTGCTCCGGATCACCGCCGACGACGTCTGCTTCTCGACGACCAAGCTCTACCACGCCTACGGGCTGGGCAACAACATGAGCTTCCCGTACTGGGTGGGCGCCTCGACGGTGCTGATGACCGGCCGCCCGGCGCCCGCCAGGATCCTCGACACCGCCGAGCGCTACCGCCCGTCGCTGTTCTTCTCGGTGCCCACCCTCTACGGCGGGATGGTCAGCCTGCCCGACGTCGCCGAGCGCGACCTCGGCTCGGTGCGGATGTGCATCTCGGCGGCGGAGCCGCTCGCGCCCGAGGTCCTGCGCCGCTGGCAGCGGGCGTTCGGGCTCGACATCGTCGACGGCATCGGGTCGACCGAGATGCTCCACATCTACTGCTCCAACCGGCCCGGCGACGTGCACCCGGGAACGAGCGGGCGGCCGGTCCCGGGCTACGAGCTGCGGCTGCTCGACGAGGAGGACCGCCCGGTCGCTCGCGGCGAGGTCGGCAACCTGGTGGTCAAGGGCGACAGCGCGCTCGCCTACTACTGGCACCAGCACGAGAGGACCCGCCAGGCCCTGCGCGGCGAGTGGTTCTTCACGGGCGACCGCTACCGCGAGACCGAGGACGGCGTGTTCGTCTACGAGGGGCGCGCCGACGACATGATCAAGATCGGCGGGCTGTGGGCGTCGCCGATCGGGATCGAGAACGTGCTGGCCGAGCACCCGCAGGTGCTGGAGGCGGCCGCGATCGGCGTCGAGGCCGACTACACGATGCGGGTCAAGGCCTACGTCGTCAGGCGCGACGAGGAGGACGACGCCGGCGCGCTGACCGAGGAGCTGCAGGCATGGTGCAAGGACCGCCTGCGCCGCTACGAGTACCCGAAGACGATCGTGTTCCTCGACGAGCTGCCGAAGACCCCGACCGGGAAGATCCAGCGCTTCAAGCTGCGCGAGCTCGGATGAGCCTGCACTTCGAGGACGTGACGGTGGGGATGCGCTTCGAGAGCCCCGCCCGGACCATCACGGAGGCCGACCTCGTGCAGTTCGCCGGCGTCTCCGGCGACTACAACCAGCTGCACACCGACGAGGAGTTCGCGCGCGAGACGCAGTTCGGGCGGCGGATCGCCCACGGGGTGCTCGGGCTCGCGATCGTGACCGGCCTGCGCCAGCGCAAGGGCGAGTTCCTGGGCACGCTGATGGCCTTCCTCGAGATCCGCGCCTGGCGCTTCCGGGCCCCGCTGTTCCCCGGCGACACGATCCACGCGGTCACCGAGATCACCGAGCTCCGCGAGACGTCGAAGCCCGACCGCGGCGTGATGGTGCAGCGGATCGAGGTGCTCAACCAGGACGGCGCGGTCGTCCAGGACGGCGAGTTCGTGACGCTGCTGCGGCGGCGGCCGGCGGGATGAGCGGCCTGCGCCTGCGGCTCCCGCCGGCGCTCGAGGCGGTGCGCGCGCCCCTCGAGGCGGGGGGCGCGACGGGCCTCGTGTTCGGCGCCGCCGGCGACCCGCCCGCGGACTACGCCGCGGTCGAGGACGAGCTGGTCGAGGCGTTCCGGCTCAGCCGCGAGGCGGCCGGCGCGGGGGACCCGATCGTCTACGTGCTCTCCCAGCCCGAGCTGCTCGGCGGGCGCGGCGCCCCGGCCGCGATGCGGGCGGGCGCGCTGCTGAGCGCGATGCGTGCGCTCGCCCTCGAGGGCGCCCGCGACGGGCTGCGCGTCAACGCCCTGGCGATCGGCGACGAGGCCGACCCCGAGCGCGTGGCCGCGTGGGCCGGCCTGCTGCTGCGCGAGCCGGGCGTCTCCGGGGAGCTCGTCCGGGTCGACGCGGCCCACGCCGGGAAGCTGATCCCATGACCGGGGTCGCGGTCGTGACGGGCGCCGCCCGCGGGATCGGGCGCGCGATCGCCGAGCGCCTCGCCGCGGACGGCGCGCGCGTGGTCCTCGTCGACCTCGACCCCGCCGTCGAGGAGGCGGCCGCCGCGCTCGGCGGGATCCCGGTGATCGCCGACGTCACCGACGCGGCGGGCCGGGCGGCGGTGCGCGCCGGCGTGGGCGACGCGCCGCTGGCCGCCCTCGTCAACAACGCCGGCATCACCCGCGACGGGCGCATCGGCACGCTCGAGGAGGCCGACGTCCGCGCCGTCCTGCGCGTGAACCTCGGCGGCGCCTACGAGCTCACGCTGGCGCTGCGCGACGCGCTCGCCGACGGCTCGGCGATCGTGAACGTCAGCTCGCGGGCGTACCTCGGCAACTTCGGCCAGTTCAACTACGCCGCCTCCAAGGGCGGGCTCGTGGGCCTCACCCGCGCGCTGGCGCTCGAGCTCGCGCCGCGCGTGCGCGTGAACGCGATCGCGCCGGGCCTGACCGGCAGCGAGATGACGCGCGCCATGCCCGAGCGCGTGCTCGACAAGCTGATCGCCGCGTCCCCGATGCGGCGCATGGCCGAGCCGGGGGAGATCGCCGACGCCGTCGCGGCGCTCCTCTCCCCGGCCATGAGCTACGTGACCGGTCAGGTGCTGCTCGCCTGCGGCGGGCGGAGCCTGGCGTGAGCGCGATACGGTTCGCGACCCGCTGCCGTCGACGAGGGAGGAGAGGCTCGTGGTCCAGATGCTGATCGCCGGTGAGCGCGCGACCGCCGCGTCGGGCGAGGAGCTGGCGGTGACCGACCCCGCGACCGAGCAGACGATCGAATCGGTGCCGAGCGCGACGACCGCCGACGTCGACCGCGCCGTGGAGGCGGCCGCCGGCGCGCTCGGCGAGTGGTCGAAGACCGACGCCGAGGACCGCGCGAAGCTGCTGCGCCGCGCGATCGAGCTGATCGAGGGCGACCGCAAGACGCTCGCCGAGACGCTCGTGCACGAGCAGGGCAAGCCGCTCGTCGAGGCCAACGGCGAGGTCCAGCACTTCGTCCACGGCCTGAGCTACTTCGCGGACCTCGCGACCAAGCTGCGCGGGGTCCACCAGCCGCTCCCCTCCGCGCTCGGACAGGCGTACGGCATGGTGATCCGGCGCCCCGTCGGCGTGGTGGCCGCCATCGTCCCCAACAACTTCCCGCTGACGCTGCTCGGTACCAAGCTCGGCCCCGCGCTCGTGGCCGGCAACACGATCGTGGTCAAGCCGGCGGCCTCGACGCCGCTCGCGACCCTGCGCGTCGCGGAGCTCCTGCAGGAGGCCGAGATCCCGCCGGGCGTCGTCAACGTGATCACCGGCCGCGGCGCCGAGGTCGGCGATGCGCTGGTGACCCACCCCGCGGTCCGGCGCGTGGCCTTCACCGGCAGCACCGAGGTCGGCCGCCACATCGCCGAGCTGGCGGCGCCCAAGTTCAAGCGCCTCACGATGGAGCTCGGCGGCTCGGATCCCGTGATCGTGTGCCCCGACGCCGACCCCAAGGCAGCCGCCCGCGGCATCTCGATCGCGCGCTTCTGGAACTGCGGGCAGGGCTGCCTGGCCACCAAGCGCCTCTTCGTGTTCGACGAGATCTACGACGCGTTCATGGAGCAGCTCGTCGGCTCGGTCGAGCGCTACGAGCCGGGCGAGGGCTGGGAGAAGGCGGAGAAGCCCCGCATCCGGATCGGCCCGCTGCACACCGAGGACCTGCGCCGCGAGGTCATGGACCAGCTCCAGGACGCGCTCGACGGCGGCGGGGAGCTCGTGTGCGGCGGCGACGTCCCGTCCGACCGCGACGCCGGCTGGTTCCTGCAGCCGACGATCGTGGCCAACCCGGCGCTCGACGGGCGCGTCGCGCGCGAGGAGGTGTTCGGGCCGCTGCTGCCGGTGTGGCGCGTCTCGAACCTCGACGAGGCGATCGACCTCGCCAACGACACCGAGTACGGCCTCGGCTCGTCCGTGTGGACCAACGACGTGCGCACGATCCACCGCGTCGCCCAGGAGGTCGACGCGGGCATGACGTGGGTCAACCAGCTGCACTTCGGCTACGACGAGCTGCCGTTCGGCGGGATGAAGCAGAGCGGCTACGGCCGCGAGCACGGCCAGGAGGGCCTCGAGGCCTACTTCGAGGAGAAGTCCGTCGTCGTCGGCGGGCTCGGGTAGCGCGCATGGCGGTCGACTTCAGCCGCGACGGCGCGCTCGGCTTCATCACCCTCGACAAGCCCCCGGCCAACAGCTACGACCGGGCGTTCATGGAGGAGCTCGGCGAGGCGGTCGAGGCGGCGGCCGGCGACGACGACGTGCGCGCGGTGATCGTGCGCAGCGCGAGCAAGCGCTTCTTCTGCGCCGGGGCCGACATCAAGGCGTTCACCGGCAACGACGTCGACGGCAACATGGCGATGATCGAGACCGCGCACGGCGTGCTCGCGCGCATCGCCGAGGTGCCGAAGGTGTTCGTCGCCGAGATCGGCGGCCACGCGCTCGGCGGCGGGCTCGAGATCGCGCTCGCCTGCGACCTGCGCTTCGGCGCCCGCGGCGGCTACCGGATCGGCCTGCCCGAGGTCACGCTGGGCCTGCTGCCCGGCAACGGCGGCACCCAGCGCCTCCCGCGCCTGATCGGCGCGAGCCGCGCGCTCGAGCTGATGATCACGGGGCGCCCGCTCAGCCCGGGCGAGGCGCACGCGGCGGGCATCCTCAACCGGCTGCTCCCCGCCGCCGAGCTCGAGAGCGCCACGCGCGACTACGCCGGGCGGCTCGCGGGCGGCGCGACGCGGGCGATCGGGGAGATCAAGCTCGCGATCCGCGAGGGCGTCGACCGGCCGCTGGCCGACGGCCTGGCCCGCGAGCGCGAGGGCATCCGCACGCTGTTCGGAAGCGCGGACGCCGCCGAGGGCATGGGCGCCTTCGTCGAGAAGCGCAAGCCGGAGTTCAAGGGAGCGTGATGGCCGACCGGACGGTGGACCACCTGATCGTGGGCGGCGGGGTCGCGGGCTACCGCTGCGCGGCCACGCTGCGCGAGGCCGGCGCCGACGGGTCGATCGTGCTCGTCAGCCGCGACCCCGACCCGCCGTACGACCGCACGCTGTGCTCGAAGGGCTACCTGCAGGGCAGCGCCTCGCGCGAGGACGCCCTGCTCGCCGGCGCCGGCTGGTGGGGCGAGCACGACGTCGAGCTGCTCACGCGCACGAGCGCGATGTCGCTCGACCCCGCCGAGCGCGAGGTCAAGCTCTCCACCAAGGAGACGGTCGGCTACCGGCAACTGCTGCTGGCCACCGGGGCCAACATCCGCCGCCTGCGCCTCGACGGCTCGGATCTCGAGGGCATCCACTACCTGCGCGCGCTCGGCAACGCCGACGCGATCCGCTCCGACGTCGAGGACGCCGAGCGGGTCGTGCTGGTCGGCGGCTCCTACATCGCGACCGAGGTGGCCGCCTCGCTGACCACCCTCGGCAAGCGCTGCACGCTCGTCATGCAGGAGGACGTGACGCTCGAGCGCGGCTTCGGCGCCCAGGCGGGGCGCTTCTTCCAGGACGTCCTCGAGCGCCACGGCGTGGAGGTGCGCGGCGGCGACGAGGTCGAGCGCTTCGAGGGCGCGGACGGGCGCATCACGGGGGTCGTGACCAAGCAGGGCGAGCGCGTGGCGGCCGACGCGGTCATCGTCGGCGCGGGCGTCGTGCCCGACGTGATGCTCGCCAAGCGCGCGGGCCTCGAGATCGGCGAGCTGGGCGGCGTGCGCACCGACGCCGCGCTGCGCACGTCGGCGCCGGGCGTGTTCGCCGCCGGCGACTCGTGCGAGTACGAGAGCGTCGTCCACGGCGGCGAGTGGCTGCGCATCGAGCACTGGGACGTCGCCGAGCAGCACGGCCGCACGGCCGCGCTGGCGATGCTCGGGCAGACCGAGGCGCACGACGTCGTGCCGTACTTCTTCTCCGACCTCGCCGACTGGGCCTCGCTCGAGTACGTCGGGCCGGCGCGCGCGTGGGACGAGGAGATCGTCCGCGGCTCGCTCGACGACGGGCGCTTCACGATCTTCTACCTCGACGGGGGCCGCCTGGCGGCGGCGCTCAGCGTGGGGCGCGGCGACGACCTCGAGGCGGCGCGCGAGCTGATCGCGGGGCGCGGCGACGTCGGCGGCATGCGCGACGCGCTGGCCGACGAGAACTCGGACCTGGGCGCGCTCGCGGGCTCCTGAGCACCGTGCGGGCGCGCCGCGCGAGGCCGGGGCGGATGCGGGCGTTCGACCCGCGGGCGGTCGGCGCGCTCGAGTGCCGCGCGTGGGAGACGTACTACCTCCGCAAGTGGGCCGCGTTCCTGCGGGCGTCGGTCGGCCTCGTGCGCGCCGCGTTCGGCATGACCTGGCCGCGGACGCTGGCCGGCGCATGGCTGGTGCTGCGGGCGAACCAGAAGTGGGCGCCGTTCCCCGACAACGACCCGGCCGCCGCCCGCGCGCTCATGACGCGCTTCTACGCGCTGCTGAAGGCGAGTGAGCGGGCGGCGTTCGACCCGGTGCGGGCGGCCGAGCTCGAGGTCGAGTGGTGGCGGGCGCACCGCGACAACCAGCACGGGGCCGGGCCTGGCGCGGCCGGGGCGCTGGTCGACGCGCTCGCCACGCTGTACGCGTACACCTACGGGGTGGAGCCCGCCGACGCGCGCCCCGCCGCCGCCCTGCGCGCGGAGGCGATGGACGTCTCCGACCGCTGGGTCGCCGCCGGCCGCGACCCGGACGACCCGGCGCTCGCCACCGAGCGCGCGCTGCTGGTCCGCTCCTACGCGGCGCTGCTGGCGGCGGTCCACCGGTGAGGGGCGTCAGTACGCGACGCTGCCCGCCGGCTCGGTGATCCGCGCGAGGCGCTCGGCGTCGCGCGTGCCGGGCTCGGCGGCGTAGATCGTCAGCAGCTGGTCGCCGTCCCCGGCGAGCAGCACCGCCTCGTAGTGCAGCGCGAGCTCGCCGACCACCGGGTGCACGTAGCGCTTGACCCCGTGCTGCTTCTCCGCGACGTCGTGGCTGTCCCACCACGCGGCGAACGCGTCGCCGCCCGCGCGCAGCTCGGCGACCAGCGCCTGCAGCGCCGCGTCGTCCGGGTGGCGGGCGGACGCGAAGCGCAGGAGCGCGACGGTCTGGCGCGCCGCCTCCTCCCAGTCGGCGTGCAGCGCGCGCGTGGCGGGGTCGCCCATCACCAGGCGGGCGTAGTTGCGCTCGTCGCCGAAGGGGCCGAGCAGCGCGTCGGCCGTCGGGTTGAGCGCGAGGACGTCGAGGCGGCGGCTCAGCAGCACCGCCGGCGAGGGCTCGAGGCTCGAGACGAGCAGCGCGAGCCCGGGCCGCACGCGCGCGCCGTCGCCGTGGTCCGCCGGCGGCTCGATCGCCGCGGCGAGCCGGAACAGGTGGCGGCGCTCGGCCTCGTCGAGCAGCAGCGCCCGCGCGAGCGAGTCGACGACCTCGGGCGAGGGGCGGCCGACGCGCCCCTGCTCGAGGCGCACGAGGTAGTCGGCGCTGACGTGGGCGAGCTGGGCGAGCTCCTCGCGGCGCAGGCCGGGGACGCGGCGGCGGGCGCCGCCCTCGAGCCCCGCGAGCTCCGGGGACACGCGCGCGCGGCGGCTGCGCAGGAACTCCCCCAGCTCGGCGGCGCGCTTCATCGGACCGATTGTGACGGCTGAGCGCCGGGTGGTACGCGCGATACCAGGAACGCCCGACACTGGATGCCCGGGGCACCGCGGCGCACGATGGCGGGCATGAGCACGACCGACCACTGGCTCCCCGAGAACCCCGCCGACCTCCTGGTCGCCGACCCCGAGCGGCGCGAGCCCGTCGCCTTCGACAGCGACGGGCACCGGCTCGCCGCCCACCTCTACCGCCCGCCCGGCGCCGCGGCCACGGACGTGACGAGCGGGATCGTCATGTGCGGCCCGGTGTCGAGCGTCAAGGAGCAGACGCTCCCCCACTACGCCGAGCGCTTCGCCGACGCCGGGCACACCGTCCTCACCTTCGACCCCCGCGGCTTCGGCGAAAGCGTGGGCGAGCCGCGCTTCCACTACGACCCGTGGCTGGTGATCGCCGACTACGTCAACGCGGCGGCCTACCTGATGGGGCGCGACGACGTCGACGCCGCGCGCGTCGCCGCCGTGGGCGTGTGCATGGGCGGCGGCTACGCGCTCGTCACGGCGGCGCGGGAGCGCCGGCTCGCGGCGTGCGTGAGCATCGCGGGCGGCTACGACATCGGCGGCACGCTGCAGCGCATGATGGGCCCCGAGGGGCTCGACGCCTACCTGCGCGCGGTCAACGAGCTGCGCGACCGCGAGCGCCGCACGGGCGAGACGCAGTACGTGCCGACGATCGCCACCGGGCTGAGCGCCGACGTCCCCGTCGCCGTCATGCCCAACCCCGAGGCCTACAGCTACTACGAGCGCACCTCGCGCGACCACGCGCCGACGTGGTCGTGGGAGACGACGGCCGCCTCGCTCGAGCCCTACCTGACGTTCAACGCCATCGGGCAGGCGCCGCTCGTCGCGCCCACGCCGCTGCTCATCGTGCACGGCACGACCGACACCGCGCTGCTCCCCGACCTCGCGCAGGCGGCCTACGACGCCGCCGGCGAGCCGAAGGAGCTCGTCTGGATCGAGACCCACAACCACATCGAGCTCTACGACCAGGACCCCTACGTCAGCGAGGCGGTCGGGCACGTCCTGCGCCGGCTCGAGGAGGTGCTCTCGTGACCGAAGCGGTCGCCGACGTCCTCGCCCGCTTCGCGATGGCCGTGGACGAGCACGACTGGGACGCCGTCGCCGCCCACCTGGCCGACACCGTGCGCCGCGACTACAGCTCGCTGACCGGCGCGGCGCCGGACGAGATCGCCGGCCGCGACCTCGCCGCCGAGTGGGCGGGCGCGCTCGCCGGCCTCGACGCCCACCAGCACCTGCTCGGCCTACCGGTGATCGAGGTCGACGGCGACGCGGCGCGGGCCGCCGCGCACGTCATCGGCACGCACGTGCTCGCCGGCGATCCCGGCAGCCCGTGGGTGGTCGGGGGCACCTACCGCTTCGAGCTGCGGCGCGCCGGCGGCGGCTGGCGGATCGCCGCGCTGACGCTCGACACCCGCTGGCAGACGGGCGACGGCGCGCTGTTGCAGCGGGCGGCGGCTCAGGCCGGCCGCGCCTCGGCGCGGTAGCGGCGCTGCAGCGCCTGATACTCGCGGGCCGCGATCTCCACCCACTCGCGGGAGCTGCCGTCGAGCTCCTTCTTGACGACCGCCGGCACCCCGGCCGCGAGCATCCCGGCCGGGACCTCGCGCCCCTCTCCGACGACGGCGCCGGCCGCGATCATCGCGCCGGCGCCGACGCGCGCCCGCTGGAGCACGATGGCCCCCATGCCGACGAGCGCGCCGTCCTCGACGGTGCAGCCCTCGAGCATCGCCAGGTGGCCGACGGCCACGTTGGCCCCGACGAGCGTCGGCAGCCCCTCGGCGGTGTGCAGCACCGCGTTGTCCTGGATGCAGCTCCCGGCACCGACGACGATCGCGTCGAAGTCCGCCCGCAGCACGGCGCCGAACCAGACGCTCGCCCCGGACTCCACGGTCACGTCGCCGATCAGCACCGCGGTGGGGGCGAGGAACGCGTCGTCGGCGACCCGCGGGGTGGCGCCGCCCAGGCTGAGGATGGTGGCCTCCGGCATGCGTAGCGGCCCGGGACGCTACTACCGCCCGCTGGCCGCAGGGCGCGCCAGCGGGTAGGGTCGGGCGCGGACTGGAGGAGCCCCCATGGCCGAGACGCAGTACAGCCCGAAGACCCACTACTTCCCCACCGATCAGGTGCACTTCGCGTGGGACGCCGGCAACGCGCCCGTCGTCGAGATCGACCCCGGTGACACGGTGGTGGTCACGACGCGCGACGTCAGCGACAACCAGATCAACCCGGACGTGGACGCGAGCGTGATCCCCGACCTGGACTGGGACCGCGTGTATCCGCTCGCGGGCCCGATCGCGGTCAAGGGCGCGCAGCCCGGCGACACGCTGGTGGTGGAGATCCTCGACCTCCACACGCAGGGCTGGGGATGGACGGCCATCCTCCCCGGCCTCGGCCTGCTCGCCGACGAATTCACCGAGCCCTACCTGCGCATCTTCGACCTCACGCGCGGCGACGCCTTCTTGTTCCGCGAGGACATCGAGGTCCCGCTCACGCCGTTCTTCGGCACGATGGGCGTCTGCCCGGCGGGCGCGAGCGCGCAGCCCGTGATGCCGCCAGGCCCCTTCGGCGGGAACCTGGACACGCGCCAACTTGTGAGCGGGACCACGCTCTACCTGCCCGTGCAGGTCGAGGGGGCCCTCTTCAGCTGCGGCGACGCCCACGGGTGCCAGGGCGACGGCGAGGTGTGCGTGACCGGCCTCGAGGCGCCGATGTACGCGAGCCTGCGCTTCGGGCTCGACCAGGGCGGTCGCTCGGTGCGCACGCCGCAGTTCCGCACGGCTCCGGGTCCACTCACGCCGCGCGTCGACCACGGCGCGTTCTACGGCACGACGGGCGTGGGCGGCGACCTCTACGCGGCCTCGCAGGACGCCGTCCGCGCGATGATCGAGCACCTGGAGGCGCGCTACGGCCTCTCCCCCGAGGACGCCTACGTGCTCTCGAGCCTCGTCGTCGACCTCAAGATCTCCGAGATCGTCGACGCGGGGCAGTACGTCGTCAGCGCGCTGCTGCCTGAGGCCATCTTCACCGGTTGACGGCCCCGAAAGGGCTTGCTGGTTGCTCGCAAGCTGCTAACTTGCAAGCACTGGTCGGCCGCGCCCCTGTGCGCCGCGCCCGGACCGCCGTCCGCGCGACACGCTGATCGCAGCGCGGGCCGCACTGTTGAGATGGGGCCGATTGGGCAGTACCTACGAAGCAAGGCACAACTACGCCATCGAAGGGATTCATCCGATGCCGAACGCCGAGCAGAAGATCACGCAGTACCTGGAAGAAGCGCACGCGACCGAGATGGGGCTCGTCCGCGACCTCCAGTCCCAGATCGGGATCACCCCGGGCGGCTCGTACCGCAAGGGGCTCGAGAAGCACCTCGACGAGACGCGCTCGCACGCCGAGCGCCTCGAGAAGCGCATCGGGGAGCTCGGGCACGGCGGCAACCCCGTCCTCGCCGGGCTCGGGGCCGTCGAGAGCCTGTCCGCCCAGTGGCTGGCGCTGGCCAAGGCGCCGTTCGACATGCTGCGCGGCAGCGGCGGCGAGGAGAAGGTCCTCAAGAACGCCAAGGAGTCCGCGGCCGCCGAGGCGCTCGAGATCGCGACCTACACCGCGATCGAGCGGCTCGCCGACCAGACCGGCGACAAGGAGACCGCCCGCCTGGCGGCATCCATCCGCCAGGACGAGCAGCGCATGCTCGACTTCGTGCTGGGCGAGATCCCGGCGCTCACCGAGGCCGTCGCCAAGGCCGACGTCAACGGCCGCTCCTCCTACCGCCTGACGGATACCGGCGCCGGCCAGTCCGTGCGCGAGATCGGCCGCCAGGCCCAGGAGGCCGCCACCGGCGCCGCCCGCCGCACCGCGCGCGCCGCGTCGCCGAAGCGCTCCGAGACCCCGAAGCCCGCGGGCACGAGCTCCCGCTCCACCGCGAAGCGCACGAGCTCGCGCTCCTCGTCGGCGCAGCGCCCGGCCTCGGCCGCCAAGCGCTCGACCGGGTCGCGGGGCTCCACGGGCGCGAAGCGCTCCACCGCCGCCACCGGCAACCGGTCGGCCAAGCGCGCCACGCCCGCCCCGCGCACCACGACGGCCCAGACGCCCGCGGCTCCGACGCCGCCGGCCGACCTGCCGATCGCCGGCTACGAGACGCTGACCGCCGAGGACATCATCACCCGGCTGCGGCAGCTCTCGCAGGCCGAGCTCATGCGGCTGCGGGCCTATGAGCGCGGCGCGGAGTCCCGCCAGACGGTGCTCGAGCGCATCGACACGCTGGTCGAGGACGAGCCGTGGACCGGCTACGACTCGCAGAACGTCGAGCAGATCAGCACCGCGCTGGCGAGCGCCGATGAGGACCGCCGCAAGGCCGTCCGCGAGTACGAGCGCCGCCACAAGGAGCGCGCCGGCGTGATCGACGCGACCGAGCGCGAGCCCGCCAACGCGTAGGCCGCACCCCGCCCGCTGCGACCGGGGCCGCCCGCCTTACCCGGCGGGCGGCTCCGCCGCCAGCTGGTGGCGGATCCGGTCGCGCGCCTCGGCGTAGCGGATCGTCTCGTAGGCGATCAGCGCGCACATCACCGCGGTGACGAGGGCGAGCGTCGCGAGCGCCGGCAGCTCCACCGCCACCGGCAGCAGGGCGACCAGCACGACCGCGGTGACCAGGCGGCGCACGCTCAGCGTGCGCACGTTGCGCTCCCGGAACGCGACGTGGGCGAGCAGGTAGAGCGCGAGCCCGCCCACGAGCGCGGCGGCCGGCACGGTTGAGAGCGGCTCGTCGACGTGCTCGAGCGTCTTCTTGAGGCCGAGCGCGACGAGCACGATGCCGGCCACCATCGGCAGGTGCAGGAACGAGTACGAGTCGCGCGCCATCTCGTTGCGCACGCGGCCCGCGGGCGCCTCTTCCAGGCGCCGGGTGGCGACGAGCGCCACGACGTCGAAGTACGCCCACCACAGCGTCGCCGCAAGCCCGACGCCGAGCACCGCCGCGACGCCCACGCCGAACGTGAGCCCGGCCTCCGCGCCGACGCCGATGGCGACGATCGACTCGCCGAGGGCGATGATCACGATCAGGCCGTGGCGCTCGGCGAAGTGCCCGGGGACGAGCTTCCAGCCCTCGGCGCCGAACAGGAACGGCCCGAGCATGTCGAGCCCGATCGCGACGGCCCACAGCGCGCCCTGCGCGAGGCCGTCGAGGAACGACGCGCCGACCAGCAGCCCGACCCCGATCGCCGTGCTGACCGCGAGCCCCAGGACCGACTTCCGCATCGCGGGGTCGTCGCGGCTGGCGAGGACGTAGAGCGCGATGTGCGCGGCGCGCACGCCCGCGTAGGCGAGCGCGAACGTCAGCCCGAGGTCGCCGAACGCGTCCGGCACGCACAGCGCCACGACGAGCAGCGCCGCCATCGCGGCGAAGATCACCAGGCGCACCGCGCCCTCCTCTGGGTCGACGACGCTCGTCAGCCACGCGTAGCCCACCCACGACCACCACAGGACGGCGAGCACCAGCAGGCCCTTGGCCAGCCCGCCCCAGGTCGGCTCGCCGGCCATCAGCGCGGTGCACTGCGTGAGCGCGAGGACGAACACCAGGTCGAAGAACAGCTCGAGCGGGGTGACCCGCTCCTCCTCTCGCAGGACGGCGCCGAGGCGGCGGCGCGGGCCCGTGGAGGTGACCATGGGCCGATCTTCGCACGCCGTCGAGCCCGGTCGGCGAGGCCGGGCGCTACCCGCTGGGGGCGGCGGTGGCGGCCAGCGCGCGGCGGTGGGCGCGGATGCGCTCGCCGTTGAGCTCGTCCACGGCGTCGATGAGCGGGCCCTGGTCGTAGAAGTCGACCGCGATGAGGTTCACCGGCATCCTCCGCTCGCGCGCGCACCGGTGCGCGCGGTGGAGGAGGACGCGCTCGCGCAGGAAGGGCCGGTTGGCGCGCAGGCGCGGCGGGAAGAGGTCGGCCCAGTGGTTGAGCATGAGCAGCGGGCTGTCGGCCGTCCCGCGCGTGCGCGTGCACCTCAGCTGCCCGATCTGCTGGGCGCCCAGCGGCGTGTCCTGCACGAACGAGAACCCGTCGAGGTACCACGGCACCGTACCGTCGGCGTCGTGCTCGGTGAGCACCACCACGCGCTTGTCGGTCCGCACGAGCTCGCCGAGCGTGGGGAGCGGCTGGTCGCGGGCGAGCGTCACGACCCGCCGGTCGAGGCCGGCCTGCTTGAACACGCGCGCGATCGCCGACGGAGGGACGTAGGGCTCGACGAACAGGATCACGACCTCGCCGGGGTTCTCGTCGAGGAACGTCTTGATGTCGCCGAGCGAGTCGGCCATCCGCGTGGCGCCGAGCTCGCAGACCGTGTGGCAGAGCCAGACGTCGCGCTTGCCGCCCTCGGTGTCCCCCGCGCCGAGCCGGCCGCCGAGCCGCTCGGCCGCCGCGAGCACCGAGGGCGGAAGGCTGGCGGCCACGCGGTTGCGGTCGCGGCCCTCGCGGCGGAAGTCCGTGCGCACCTTCCCGCGGGCGTCCTGCACGCCCCAGTGGGCGTCGATCAGCAGCAGGCGGATGCCGTCGGACAGCTGGCGCTTGATCGTGTGCCGCTGGTTGGTGATGAACCAGCCCGGGCTGTCGGCGGCCGAGAACGCGTTGTGGGTCCCGGCGAACACGGCTTCGTTGAGGCGCAGCTCGCACAGCGCCACGGAGCCGTTGCAGCGACCCGCCGACGAGGCGAGCTGCGGCGTCTCCTGCGGCTCGGGGCCCTCCCGCGCCACGGTCACGACGAGCAGCGCGAGCGCCGCGGCGACGAGGGTGCCGGCCAGGCCCGCCCGCGCGAAGGCGCGGCGCCGCGTGTGCTCGGCCTCGGCCGCCGTGCGGCCGGGGCGCCCGAGCAGCGCCAGCAGCTCGCCGGCCCCGAAGAACACGAGCAGCGCGCCGGCGCCGATCGCCCCGAGGCGCAGGGACAGCATCGGCTCGAGCACGACGAGGATCCCCAGCCCCATCGCGCCCGCGCCCCGGACCGCCCGCCACGCCCGCGTGCGCGGCGGCTGGAGGAGCCGGTCGCGCATGCGGCGCACCGGGCCCTCGACGTCCTCGGGGTCGAGCGCCGCGGCGGCGGCGCCGACCACGAGCCCGAGCAGCCCGAGCAGCAGCGCCCACGTGAACAGGTCGCCGAGGTAGGCCTGGAGGACGCCCTCGACCGCGGCGCGGGTCTCCTCGTCGGTCACCGCGTCGTCGCCCTTGACCCCCGCGAGCGTGCGCGCCTGGAGCGCGACCAGCGCGACGGCGAGCACCGCGCCCGCGACGCCGACGGCCAGCCCGCCGCGGAGCACCGCGATCCGCCGGTCGGTCGCGACGACGATCGCGGAGACGAACGCCAGCACCGCCATCAGCGGCAGCACGATGCCGAGCACCCGCACCGAGTCGGCCGCCGCCAGGGTCGCGCCGGCGAAGTCGCGCCGGCTCAGCGACCAGAGCCGCACCGGGAGGTCCTGCGGGAGCTCCCGGGCGAGGCGCGGCGAGACCGAGCGAGCCCCGAAGCTCACGACCTCCGCCGCGTCGCTGAGGTCGAAGAGCGCGTTGCGGCGCTCGCGCACGAAGAAGACGCGGTTCGTCTCGACCGCCGCGGAGCGGAACACGCGCCGGAACGCGTCGGTCTGCAGCACGCCCTGGACCACCGACTCGAGCAGCGGCCGCGCGGCGATGAGGTCGGTGGAGCCGCGGTCGATGAGGTTGACGACGACCTGCCGGCCCACGAACTGGCTGACATCGTCGTCCTCGAGCGCCGCCACCGCGCGGTCGGCGAACGCGTCGCGGTCGACCACCTGCTCCCGGAGGTAGAGGGCGACCGTGCCGAAGAAGATCAGGATCGCGCCGACCACGACGAGCCCGACGCTCGCCATGGACCGCGCGCGTTCGGTGAGGCGGAGCGGTCGTCGGGCCATGGCGTGCGCTCGCCCCCCGCGCCTAGCCGGCGAAGCCCTCCGGGTGCGCCTGGTGCCACGCCCAGGCGTCGCCCACGATCGTCTCGAGGCGCGGCCGGCGCGGAACCCATCCGAGCTCGGAGCGGATGCGCTCGGAGGCGGCCACGAGCTGTGCGGGGTCGCCCTCGCGGCGGTCGGCCTCGACCACCGGGATGTCGCGGCCGGTCACCGCGCGCGCCGTCTCGATCACCTCGCGCACCGAGAAGCCCTGGCCGTTGCCGAGGTTGTAGATCCGGTGGCGGCCGGCCTCGGTCGCGTCGATGGCGAGCAGGTGCGCCTCCCCGAGGTCCTCGATGTGGATGTAGTCGCGGATCGCCGTGCCGTCGGGCGTCGGGTAGTCGGTCCCGAACACCTTCACCTCACCGAGCAGCCCGAGCGCCGCCCGCAGCACCAGCGGGATCAGGTGCGTCTCGGGGTCGTGGTGCTCGCCCTGCTCGCCGCTCGCGCCCGCGACGTTGAAGTAGCGCAGCGAGACGGCGCCGAGCCCGTGGGCGCGGCACTCGTCGGCGATCATGTGGTCGACCGCGAGCTTGGAGCGCCCGTAGGAGGTCTCGGGCCGCGTGGGGAGGTCCTCCGTCATCGGCACGTGGTCGGGCTCGCCGTAGACCGCGCAGGTGGAGGAGAACACGAGCCGGGCGGTCCCCGCCTCGCGCATCGCGTCGAGCAGGTTGCGGGTCCCGATCACGTTGGTGCGCCAGTAGAGCTCGGGGCTCGTGACGGACTCGGGGACCAGCGCGAGCGCGGCGAAGTGCAGCGCGCCGTCGTAGCCGTCGCGCAGGGCCTCCCGCACGGCGGCGGCGTCGAGCAGGTCCGCCTCGACGTGGCGCGCACCCTCCGGGATCGCCTCGCGGTGGCCGCGCGAGAGGTCGTCGAGCACGGTCACGTCGTCGCCCCGTTGCAGGAGCTGCTTGGCCACGACGCTGCCGACGTAGCCGGCACCGCCGGTGACGAGGAGCTTCACCTCAGACGTCGGTCGGGTCCGACACCGCGGCGTCGACCTCGCGCAGGGCGGCGACCTTGCCGTCGCGGATGGTCCACAGCGCCATGACCGCGATCCGGTCCGTGTTGCCGCCGCGCTCGGTCAGCGCGAGCGTGTAGGCGACGAGCACGCGGTCGTCGCCGACGGGCTCGAGCACGTCGAAGGCCGGGCGTTCGATGCGCTCGTAGCGCTCGCGGTAGCTGCGACCGCGCGCGAGGTAGGTCGCCTTGTCCGCCGTCACGCCGTTCGCGTGGTGGACGAAGTCGTCCGCGAAGTCGCTCTCGACCAGGTCGAGGTCGAAGTCGCGATCGGCCATGCGACCGGTGATCTCCTGTACGTACGCGACGTTGTCCATGGGCCCGATCCTACGCCGGGGCCGCGGGGCGGCGCCAGGTGCGTCAGGGCCGGACCGCGGGGCAGTTGCGCGTCGGGGCCTGCCCGGGCGGGGCGACGCACACGCGCAGGCCGTTGGTCAGCTCGGCCCGGTGCCGGCGGTCCCCGACGTGGTACTCCACCGCGACGCGGTTGAAGGCGTAGCGCCCGGGCTTGTCGGCCTGGAGCGCGAACACCAGCTCGACGCCGCGGTCGCCGCCCGGCGCGCTCTGCGGCGGGACGCGGAACCCGCGCACCGGCTGCAGGTCGCTGTAGCGCTCGGGATCCGGCCAGCGGGTCGAGCTCGCGTACCACAGGTACTTGCGCTCGAGGCCGCCGACGCGCGTCTCGAGCACGCGCAGCCCGGCGGGGGGATCGACGAGCTCGATGCGGTCGAGCACGGCCGGCTCGCTGCCGCGGTTGACGGCGACCGGCAGGCCGTAGCCGAACGGGACCCCGGCGCGCTGGCCGACGCCGACGCCGCTGCGCTCCCCGGTGCCGAGCGGGCCCGGCGTGACCGGCTCGTCGCCTCCCAGCAGCAGCCACGCGGCCACCCCGGCGGCGACCGCGAGCAGCACGAGCGCGAGCACGAGCAGCAGCGGCCGCCGGCGGCGGGACCGCGAGGAGGAGGCCGGTCCGCTGACCGGCACCTCCTCGCCATCCGCCGACTCGACCCGCGTGCTCATGCCGCCGAGGCTACTTGAGCGACCCGCTCCACACGCGGCCGGCGACAGCCGCGCTCTGCTTGCCGTGGTCGCCGCCGCAGATGAAGTGCTTCTTGCCGCGCGGGCCGCCGAACGCGTAGTCCAGCGTCACGTTGCGCGAGAAGCCGCTCTGCGAGGTCAGCCACAGGCCCGCCGAGACGCCGGAGACGGTCGGGAAGCTCACCCCGGCGCCCTTCTTCCAGCGCGTGGCGTTGTTCGTCGCGCGCGCGAAGCTCGCGCCCGCGTCCGTCCCGCCGACGTAGCTCGCGTCGCAGCGGTCCAGCGCCCGCTTCTGGCGGATGGCGTCGTCGGTGCCGAGCAACCACTGGTTCGCCCGCACCTGGACGTCCCACTTCGCGCACGTGTACGTGCGCGCCGCCTCGCGCGTGAACTCGAACTTCGAGCGCAGCTTGCGGGCGTAGCGCCGCTTGACGGTCGGGAACGTGAGCTCTCCGGAGTCCGCGACGTGGGTCTCGCCCTCGATGCTGAAGCTGCCGCCGCTGTCGGAGCTCACGCCGACGCCGAAGTTCGTGTCGGCGGTCTGCTCGCGGCCGTAGGAGAACTTCGCCCGGGTGCCGTCGTTGTAGGCGTTGTTGAGCTCCCCGACCAGCGCCCAGCGCTGGGTCGAGACGGGCTTGAGCGTCTGGTACTCGGGACGGCAGCGGTTGCTCGGCGGCTCGCCGCCGACCTGCGCGGCCCGGACGACCGCCGGCAGGCGTCGCTTGGCGGTGATGCGGATGTCCGGCGAGCGCGTGGGGCCGGAGGCGCGCGCGACGCCCGCGGTCGTGGTCACGTCCCGCGGGGCCACGGACTTCACGGCGCGCTGCTCGCCGACGATGAAGCTCGTGAACGCCCACCGGCCCTGGAAGCCGGGCGTCTCGCCGACCGCGATCAGGTCGAGCCAGCCGTGGCGCTGCTTGGCGAGCTTCGCGAGCCGGGCGTCGTCGGCGGCGGCCACGACGAACGCGCCGCTCGCGCCGGCGTCTGCCTCGCCGAGCAGCGGCAGGCGCATCGGCCGCTTGTGGTGCGGCCACGCGTACACGCGGACCTTGCCCGCGCTCGGCTGCCCGGAGGCGTCGCGGAGCACGCCCCGCGTCAGCTCGGTCGCGGCGCTCGCCGTCGCCGCCGGCACGACCAGGAGGGCGGCGCTGCCCGCCGCGAGCAGCGCGAGACGGCGGAGCACGGTCATGGACGTTCCCTTTCTGGTCATCGGTCGGTGGAGGGCAGGCGCAGGGTCGTGCCCACCGGGAGCTGGTCGGGGCTGCCGGTCGCGATGCGCCCGGCGTTGAGGTTCCACAGGCTGCGCACGAACGCCGCGATCCGGGCGTCGCCCGCGTCCGCGGGCAGCGCGGCCTGGGCGATGGTCCACAGCGACTCGCCGGCCCGCACGGTGTGCGTGCGCCCGGACACGCTGACGCGCACGCCGCGTGGCCGCGGGGTTGCGACGGCCGTGCCGGCGACCGGTGCGGCGCCCGCCTCGGGCGCCGCCGCGCTCGGTGGCGCGACGGCCTGCGGGCGAGCGGCAGTGGCCGGCGCGACCGCCGGCGGCTTGGCCGCCGTGCGCCGGCGCTGGGTGTGGCGCGGCCGCTTCCGCTTGGCCCGCTTCGGCGCGGCCTGCTCCGCGGGCGTGCCGGCCTGCGGGGTGGGCGCGGGCGTCGCGGGGGCAGGTGCGGGCGGCCGGCGAGGCGGCGCCGGCGGGGTCGGCGCGGGCGGCGCGGGGCCCGGAGCCGCGGGCGCCTCCGGCGTCACCGCCGGCGCGGGCGGCGCCGGGGCCGGGGTCGCGACGGCCGGCGGAGGCTCCGGTGCGGGCGCCGGCGGCGGCGTCGCGGGCGGCGCGGCCGGAGGCGTCGGCTCCGGCGCGTTCTCCTCCGTCTGCTCGCCCGGCAGCGCGTTGTCGTCCTCGCCGTCGGACTCGCCGCCCGGGTTGGGCGGGAGCCTGATGACGGGATCCTTCAGCGGCGGGTCCGCGGCGAGCGCGGCCGCCGGCGCGAGCGCCGGCGTGAGCAGCGCGACCAGCAGCACGCCGGCCGTCGCGCGCGGCGCCAGAACGAACCGCAGGCTCGACGAGCCGTGCGGCTCGGACCCTGGGGCTCCACCGATTCCGTAACGCCCTGGGCTCCTGCCGGCCCGCAGTCGTTCGCCCATTCCGTGCACCTCCCCGTGCCAGGGACGACTATGTCGCGCGGCACCGTACACGCCTGCCCGATCAGTGGACGCCGGTTCACCATTCGGGCGTCTAGGGCCATTCGTCCAGCTACCACCTCCGCAGCCGCGCCTCCGCCAGCGCGAGACGCGCGGCGGCGTGGCCCGGCACCCCGTGGGCGGCGCCGCCGGGGAACGTCGCGGCGCTCCCGAGGTAGAGCCCGCCGACCGGCGTGCGGTAGGGCGCGAGCGACGGCAGCGGCCGGAAGACGAGCTGGTCGAGCGCGGTGCTGCCGCCCGCGACGTCGCCGGCCACGAGGTTGGCGTTCCGGCGCTCGAGGTCGGCCGGCGACAGCACGTGGCGGGCCAGGATGCGGTCGCGGAACCCCGGCGCGAAGCGCTCGACCTGGGCCTCGACGCGGTCCGCGACCCGTTCGCCGTCGGCGGTGCGGTCGCCCGCCGGGCCGTGGGTGTAGGCCCAGGCGGTGTGGGAGCCGGCGGGAGCGCGCGTCGGGTCGGCGATCGACTGCTGGCCGAAGAGCAGGAACGGCCGCTCGGGCCACTCGCGGTGCGCCGCCGCCGTGGCCGCGAGGACCTCCTCCTCGTCCCCGCCCACGTGGACGGTCCCCGCCTCTCGCACCTCCGGCGCCTCCCACGGCACCGGCCCCGACAGCGCCCAGTCGACCTTGACCGTCGCGGGGCCGTAGCGGTAGCGCCCGAGCGCCCCGGCGTAGCGCCGCGGCAGGTCGGGCCCCGCGAGCGCGAGCAGGGCATGGGGCATGACGTCGGCGATCACGATCGGCGCGCCGAGGGTCTCGCCGCCGTCGAGCTCGACGCCGGTGGCGCGACCGCCCTCGACGCGGACCCGTGCGACGCGGGCGCCCGTGCGCACGCTCCCACCGAGCTCCGCGAGGCGGCCGCACAGCGCGTCCACCAGCCGCCCGGCGCCGCCCTCGGGGCTCGGCCAGCCCACCGCGTGGCCGAGCAGGTTGAGGTAGGCGGCCGCGATCGCGCTCCCGCTGCTCGCCGGCAGCGCGTCGCCGTGCATCGCCGACCCGTACAGCCAGGCGCGGGCACCGCTCGAGGTGAACAGCTCGCGGGCCAGGGCGTCGGCGGGCATCAGCAGCAGCCGCGCGAACTCGAGCGCCCCCTGCGGGCCGAGCCGCGCCAGCAGCTCCACCGGGCCCCGCACGGGCGGGAAGCCGGACAGCATCGTGCGCCGCAGCGCGCCGAAGCTCTCGAGGTAGGGCGCCGCGAAGTCCCGCCAGCGCGCGCCGTCGCCCGGCTGCAGCGCGTCGAGGCCCGCGGCCGTCTCGTCGAGGTCCGCGGCCAGCACGACCGCGCGCCCGCCCGGGAGCGGGTGCGCGGCGCAGTAGCGCGGATGCACCCAGCGCAGCCCGTGGCGCTCGAGCCCCATGGCCTCGAACACCGGCGACGCCGCGCCCGCGGGGTAGACCGAGGAGAACACGTCGTGCCGGAAGCCCGGGAGCGTCAGCTCCTCGGTGGCGACCGCGCCGCCGGCGCGCGCCGCCGCCTCGAGCACGAGCACCGACCGCCCGGACTCCGCGAGCGTGATGGCGGCCGCGAGCCCGTTCGGGCCCCCGCCCACGACGAGCGCGTCGTGGCGTGCGACGTCGATCCCACTCACCCCGCCGCGGCGACCCGCTGAGCGATCTGGTGCAGCATGCTCTGGCTGACGAGCTCGGCGTCGCCCCAGAAGGCGTGCTGCGCGTCGCGCCCGGCGCGCTCGTACATCTGGGCGAGGTGGAAGGGCATCGGGTCCCACGTCCCCGCCGCGCGCGCGTAGGCGCGACCGCCCTCCTCGAAGAGCACGAGCCGGTTGTTGCCGCTGCCCATGAAGTGGCCCTCGTGGGTGGTGAGGTCGAAGGCGAGGACCGGCGTCGCCCCGGCGGGAACCGCGGGGGGCTCGTCGCGGCCGAAGCGCGCCAGCCCGTCGTTGAGCTCGTCGACGTAGGCGCGCAGCGCGCCGGGATCCGCGGGGGACACAAGCGTCGTGATGGTCACGTACCCCCGCGTGTAGACCGGCCGCCCGGCGGCCGTGCCGGCGGCGACCTCGATCTCGAACGTCTGCCCGGCGAGCCCGCCGCTGCGGACCGGGGTGAAGCGCCCGACCTCGGTCGCGTAGTCGGGCCAGGTCTCCGGGCGCGACAGCGCGGCGATCACGCCGTCGGCGGACGGCACCTCGACCGGCGGGTACGTGTGCCAGGTCTGCTCGCGACCGGGGGCGGTCCCCGGCGTGAGCGCGCCGAGCCGCGCGTTGCGCAGGCGCTCCTCGGGGCGGTAGGCCTCACGCGCCGCGACCGACTCGAACGCGATCCCCCAGGCGCGCCGGGCGTCGTCGGCGTAGGCCGCCGGGAACCAGTCGCCGAGGAGGCGGGCGGCGCCGGTGAGCAGCTGCTCGCGGTCCATGGTCCCGCGCGGCGACCGGCTGCCGTCCACGAAGCGCTCGCGCCCGAAGGCCCCGTGGAAGGCGAGCGCGTCGGCCGCCCGCAGGCGGCGATGGCCGCGCCGGTGCCAGCGCGTCGTGAGGATGGCGGACGCGAGCCGCAGGTCGTCGACGTCGCGCAGCTCGGGCGTGCGGCGGAAGTAGGCGGCGTTGAGGAAGTCGGTCGCCCACGCCGCGGCGTCGGGAGCGAGGATCGACGATCCGCTCATGCGGGCGAAGCGCGCCTGGGGCGACATCACGGCGCGAGCGCCGAGGTACGCCCCGCCGGCGGCGCCGGCGACGGCCAGCGCGGACGTCAGGCGGCTCATCCAGCCGGGGGGTCCGCGACCGCGAGCACCGCGGCGGTCACCGCGCCGCGCTCGTAGGCCGCCATGCGCGCGACGGCCTCTTCCTCGGTGTCATGCCGCGACACCGGGACCGCGTGCCCGCGGAGCATCACCCGGTACCCGCCGGCCGGATTGGCCTCGATGTAGAACTGCTCGGTCTCTGCTGCCATCCCGGCATCGTCGCGGAGACCGTGCGAGCGGGCAAGTCAGCCTTCCTCGTACGCCGGCTCCGCGCCCGCGGTCTCCCGCTCCGGGGCACCCGCCCGCCCCAGCAGCGCGACGGCGAGGGCGATGGCGGCGACCACCAGCCCGGCGCCGAGCGCGAACGCGAGGTGGTAGCCGTCGGTCAGCGCGGCCGCGGCGGGCGCGCCGTCGGCCAGCCGGCCCTCGGTGCGGGTCGTCGCGAGCGTCGCGAGCACGGCGAGGCCGAGCGCGCCGCCGACCTGCTGCGTCGTGTTGACGAGGCCGGAGGCGAGGCCGGCGTCGCTCGGGCCGGCGCCCGCCATGGCGAGCGTCATCAGCGCCGGGAACGACAGGCCCGCGCCGACGCCGAGCAGCAGCATCACGCCGAGCAGGTCGCGGACGTAGTCGCCGTCCACCGGGGCGCGCTGGAAGAGCACGAGCCCGGCGGCGATCAGCAGGAGGCCCGGCAGCAGCGTCGGCAGCGCCCCGAAGCGCAGGATGAGCCGCGGCGAGACCGCGAGCGACATCGCGCCGATGGTCAGCGCGACCGGCAGGAACGCGAGCCCGACCTCGAGCGCGTCGAAGCCCAGCACCCGCTGCAGGTACAGCGCGCCGAGGAAGAACATCCCGAACAGCCCGGCGACCATGAGCATCTGGATCAGGTTCGCGGCGGCCAGCGTGCGCGAGCGGAAGACCCGCAGCGGGACGAGCGGGCTCGCGGCGCGCGCCTCGCGGACCACGAACGCGGCCAGGAGTCCCGCGGCGGCGGCGCCGAGGCCGAGCGTGTGGGCCGAGCCCCAGCCGTGGTCGGCCGCGCCGACGATCGTGTACACGGCGAGCATCAGCGCGCCGGTGACGAGGACGGCGCCCGCCACGTCGGCGCCGCGCGCCAGTCCGAGGCCCTCGTCGCGGTCGAGCAGGCGGCGCGCCGCGAGCGCGGTCGCGACCCCGATGGGGACGTTGACGAAGAAGATCCAGTGCCAGTTGATCGCCTCGGTCAGCGCGCCGCCGGCGAGCAGTCCGATCGAGGCGCCCGCCGAGGCGACGAAGCTGTAGACGCCGATCGCCTTCGCGCGCTCGCGCGGCGCGGGGAACAGCGTGACGATCATGCCGAGGATCACGGCCGAGGTCAGGGCCCCGCCGAGCCCCTGCACGAAGCGCGCCCCGATCAGCATGGCTTCGCTCTGGGCGAAGCCGCACAGGAGCGAGGCCGCGGTGAACACGGCCAGCCCGGCGAGGAAGACGCTGCGGCGCCCGACGAGGTCGCCGACCCGGCCGGCGAGCAACAGCAGGCCGCCGAAGGCGATCAGGTAGGCGTTGACGACCCAGGCGAGGCCCGACTGCGTGAAGCCGAGGTCGGCCTGGATCGACGGCAGGGCGACGTTCACGATCGTCTGGTCGAGGATGACCATGAGCATCCCGGCGCACAGGACGACCAGCGCGATCCAGCGGTCTTGATGACGGCTCATGGCCGGACCGTAGCAGATCGTCTTGTTCGGAACTATCTGCTACGGACGCGCGTAATCAGGTCCGTCCCGCCGCCGCGCGAGGCGCGCGGCGCCGCACGGGGCGCGCGCACTCGACCGGCTCGGCCAGCCGCCCGCCGACCAGGCGGGTGAGCGCATCCATGAAGGCCTCCCGCTCGCCGTCCGGCAGCGCGCTCAGCACGTCGGCCCGGATCCGCTCGGTGATGTCCTCCGCCTCCGCGACCTTGCGCTTCCCCGCCTCGGTGACCGCGATCACCCGCGCGCGGCGGTCGCGGCTCGACGGCCGGCGCTCCGCCAGCCCGGTCGCCTCGAGCTCGTCCAGCGTCACCACCATGGTCGTCTTGTCGAGCCCGGCCATGCGCGCGAGCTCGGTCTGCGTGTGGTTCCCGCTCAGCGCGGCGATCAGCACGGCGTGCGCGCGCGGCGAGATGCCAAGGTCCTCGAGCGCGGCGGTGATCTCCGTGGTCAGCGTGTAGCTCGCGCGCGACAGCAGCCAGCACAGGTTGCTGTTCAGCGGCTGCGCGGGGTCGCCCATGCGGCCGATGCTAGCAGCGACACGTCATGTACAAGACATTCTCGTACGGGACGATCTGGCTCACACTGGACCAGGCTGCACTTCGGCCCCGGGAACGGGCCGAACGACAGGCTCGCGGTATTCGTCACCGAGAGCGGCCCTCGTTGATGACCCGGGCGGGCGCCGCGGCCTCCGCATCCGCGCCGCCGCGCGCGGCCGCCTCGAGCTCGTAGACCCGGACGCGGTCTCCGTCGGCCACCGACCAGACGTGGCGCCCGTTGCGCAGCCGGCGCGCGAGGACCGCCTTCGCGCGGCGGCCGCCCGGCTCGACCGCCACCTCGGCGAGCCAGGTGGACACGTGCGCGGCCGCCAGACAGGCGATCGCGACCGCCGCGGCGTCGGCGAGCGTGGACGCGAGCACCACCAGCGCGACGTAGAGCGGCACGAGCAGCGGAGGGTGGTAGACCCACGCCCATTCGGCCGGCGTCAGGCGCTCGCGGGCCGCACGCTTCATCGCGTCGCGGCTGTCCCAGAGATCGCGCGGCATGTCGCCCACGAGTCGCCGCGCGCGGCCCGCGTCTGACGCGCTGCGAGGATCGCCCTACCCCACGGCCAGAAGGAGCGACCCGGATGATCATCTCGGTGCTGGTACGGCGACTGCGCGAAGGGAGCACCTACGAGGACTTCCGCGCGGCCTGGCTGCCCGACAAGGGCTTCGGCGTGCCGACGCGCGTCGTCAGCGCGGTGGGACTCGAGGATCCGCGCGAGGTGATCACGATCGGCTTCAGCGACTTCCCGGAGTCCGAGATCCCGGCGTTCCTGGAGCGGGTCGGCCCGCAGGAGTCCGCGCGCCACGACCGCATCGCCGACGTGATCGAGCCCGAGATGACGCGCGCGTTCTACGTGCAGGTGGGCGACGACGACCTCACCGACGCGCCGCCGCCGCGCTGAGGCTCAGAGCCCCGGCGGGTGGCGGGCGACAAAGCCCGCGGTGCTGCGCGAGGAGCTGCTCCAGCGGGTTCCGCCGCCGGAGAGGTTGCTCGTGTCGAAGCGCCGGCCGTCCACGATCATGAACGCGTGGCCCGCGTTGGCGTAGACGGTGATGCGGCTGCCGACGCCGGGCTCGCCCCAGCTCATGAAGCCCGACGAGTCCAGCGGGCTGGAGAGCAGCCCGCCCGCTGCGAGCGCGTAGCTGATCGAGCCCGAGCAGTCGTAGCCGCCGGAGGACCCGCCGTGCCCGCCGCCCCAGACGTACGGGGTCGAGGCGATCTCGTTGGCGGCGGCGACCACACGGCCGACGACGTCGCCGCCACCACCACCGCCGCCACCGCTCGAGGGCGCGGGCGCCTGGTTCGTGGCATCGGCGGCGGCCGCCGCCCGGCGCGCCGCGGCGGCCTGCTCGCGCTCGAGCCGCTGGATGCGGCCGCGCACCGTCGCGAGGCGCGCCGTCACCCCCCGGCGGCGGGCCAGCTGGGCTTCCTGGCGGCGCAGGAGCGCGCCGCGCAGCACGGCGACCTGGCGCCGGTCGGCGATCGCGGCCTTCGCCATCGCGCTGTAGCGCTTCTTGATCTTCTCGAGCGCGACGGTCTGCCCCAGCACGGCCTGCCGCGCCTCCCGCGTGTCGTCGAGGATGAACGCGTTCTGGTTCGACACGCGCTTGAGCAGCTCGACGCGGTTGAGCAGGTCCGCGAAGCCGTTGGCGTCGAGCACGACGGTCACGAAGCTCGGGCGGCCGCCCTTGTAGGACGCCGCGAGGTTCTCCGCCAGCGTGCGCTTGGCCTGCGCCTCGCGGCGCTGGAGCCGCGACAGCCGGACGCGCGCGCGCACGAGCCGGTCCTGGGTCTGGTCGAGCTGCGCCTGGCGCCGCTGCACGCGGGCGGTGACCACCGCGAGGCGGCGCTCGGCGTCGGCGATCCCCGCGCCGGTCGCGGCGATCCGCCGGCTCTCGGCCGCGACGGCCGCGCGCAGCTCGTCCGCCGCCGCCCGCTGGCTCTCGAGGCTCGCCTGGCCGCGCGCCGGCGGGCTCGAGCCGGCCACGAGGGCGACGACGCCGAGCAGGGCGGCGAGCGCGATCGGAACGATGCGGCGAAGACGAATCGACATAACACCCGTCGGGCAGCGTGCACCACGTACCCGAGCCGCCCGCGACCCTAGTAGCCGAGCGCGAAATTCCTGCACTCTGCAAGGGATCCTGCAACTTCTGGGCGGTCCCGCCCGCCGCGGCTCGGCTGGGACCGCGCCGCGGTCCTCGTCGCGGCGCACGGGCCACGGCGCGGGCGGGATGAACGGCCGTCCATAATCGGCGCGTGTCAGCCGAGGGATCCGTCCGGCGCCGCCAGGCCGAGGTGCTGGTGGTCGGCTCCGCCGAGCCGGAGGTCCAGTCGTGGCTGCGCGCGGCGGGCCACAAGATCCGGGCGGTCGGGAGCGTCAAGGCCGCGCTGACCGCGCTCGACAAGACGGCCGCCCACCTCGTCATCGCCGACCGCGACCGCACCGGGCTCGACGTCCCCGACGTCTGCCGGGCGCTGCGCGAGGACGCGCGGCTCGGCGAGGCCTGGCTGCTCGCGATCACGTTCCGCGCGCGCCGGGGGCTGGCCGACGCGGCGCTCGAGGCCGGCGCCGACGACTACCTCCAGCGACCGTTCACGCGCGGCCAGCTCCTCGCCCGGGCGCGTGCCGGCGTGCGCGCGGCGCAGCAGCGCGAGGACAGCCGCCTGCTGCGGACGCTGATGGTCACGATCCCCGGGGCGATCTACCGCACCGCGTGGCACGCCGGGCAGTCGGTGGAGCTGATCAGCGACGAGATCGAGCGCATCTCCGGCTATCCCGCGACCAACTTCATCGCCAGCACGCGGCGGACGCTGCTCTCGGTCGTCCACCCCGAGGACCGCGAGGAGGTCGAGCGGGCGATCGCGGCTGCCGCGGACCGCGAGGGCTCGTTCGTGCTCGAGTACCGGATCGTGCGCGCCGACGGGGAGGTGCGCTGGGTGCTCGACCGCGGCCAGCTCGTGTCCGGCCCCGGGACGCGCCTGTGGGTCGACGGGGCGATCTTCGACATCACCGAGCGCCGCGCGGCCGAGGAGCTGCTGCGCCGGCAGGAGATCGAGCAGGCGCGCACCGAGGAGCTGCGGGCCTCGCGGGTGCGGATCGTCGAGGCCGCCGACGCCGCGCGCCGGCGGATCGAGCGCGACCTCCATGACGGAGCCCAGCAGCGCCTGGTCGCGCTGGCGCTGGACGTGCGGCTTGCCCAGGGACGCGTCAAGGCCGAGCCGGCCTCCGCCGGGCCGTTCCTCGAGCGCCTCGGGACGGAGCTCTCCGAGGCCTCGGCCGAGCTGCGCGAGCTGGCCCGCGGCATCCACCCCGCCGTGCTGACCGAGCGCGGGCTCGCCCCGGCGGTCGATGCGCTCGCGACGCGCGCGCCGGTGCCGGTGGAGATCCTCGAGATCCCCGACGAGCGGCTGCCGCCGCCGCTCGAGGCGACCGCCTACTTCACGATCGCCGAGGCGCTGACCAACGTCGCCAAGTACGCGCAGGCGTCGCACGTCACCGTGCGGGTGGCGTCCGACGGCGACGCCCTGGTCGTCGAGGTCCAGGACGACGGGGTCGGGGGCGCGAGCGCCGAGGCGGGCTCGGGCCTGACCGGGCTCGCGGACCGGGTGGGCGCGCGCGACGGCTCGCTGACCGTCACGAGCCCGCCCGGAGAGGGGACGCTGATCCGCGCGTCGCTGCCGCTGAACGCCGCCTCGGCGCCCTGACGCGGGGGCTCAGGCGCGGTCGGCCCAGCTGGCGAAGTCGTCCGGCTCGATCAGGTCGTGGTGCAGTGCCGCCACGAACGCGTCGGCCTCGACCGTCATCCGCGCGTGCTCGAGCCGGTGCGCCTCGCGGTCGATCGCGTAGGTGCCGCGCGCGAGCTCGTCGTCGAAGCGCTCGGCGATCCGGTTGTCGACCGTCACCTCGCGGAAGGTGCCGCACTCGCCGCAGCGCAGCAGCATCCACCAGTGCCCCTCGTCGACCGGCTCCCACTCGACCGGAGAGACGAAGTCACGCCGGCACAGGGCGCACGTCGCGAGGCCGCTCGACCCGGGGCCGCGCGTCTCCGGCAGCCGGAGCTTCTTGAGGGTGGCGGCGAACGCCTTGGCTGAGCTGCTGACCCGACGCTTCACGATACGTCGAGTATCCGCGGGCGGAGGCCCGCGCCGCAACCGTCACTACCACGACTTTCGTAGTGCGGTGAGCCGTACCGCTACACCGTCTGCGGCGCGGTCTCCTCCGCGGGCTCGCGCACGAACCGGCGCGACTGCTCGCTCGGGACCGGCTCCTCCTCCTCGGTGAACCTCGTCGTCGCGAGGTAGGAGCCGAGGCCGGCGGCCGCGAGCTGCAGCAGCGCGAGCCCGTTGCCCTTGAAGCGCGGGAGCAGCGCCGCGTCCACCGAGGGCCGGCCGGGACCCGCCTCGGTCAGCGCCGTGGCGATGCCGATGAGCGCGAGGTTGTACTCGTAGCCGCCGCCCGTGACCCACGGGCCGTTCTTGCCGTGCACCTTGCGGATGGCGGTGATCATCGCCCCCGAGACGAGCGCCGAGGCGACCGGGGTCAGCGCGCCGAGCGTCAGCAGCGCGCCGCCGGCCGTCTCGGCGACGCCCGCCGCGGTCGCATGGCGCTTGCCGGGCCGCAGGCCCATCGACTCGAAGGCGTTGCCGGTCGCGTCGGGGCCATGCCCGCCGAACCAGCCGAACAGCTTCTGCGTCCCGTGTCCGATGAAGAGCGGGCCCACGATGCCGCGTAGCGCAACTCTGCCCAGATCCATATGTGACTCCAGTCCGGTACTCAGCGTTCGAGTGGTGTCTGCTCGCCCGGCGGCGATCCGAAACGGCGCCGGGGAGACTCGGCGGGCGCCCGCGCGCCGGCCGTCAGGCGGCGAGGGCCGGGAAGAGCTGGCCGAGGAGCGCGGTCGCGGCCATCCGCGCGAAGCTCGACAGGCAGCAGCGCGGAGCTCGACACGTGGGAGCGCGTGGCCGCCGGCACCGGTTTCCGCGTCCGGCGGCTGACACCGGCGACGGGAGGCTGTCAGAGCACTGTCAGGGCTCTGCCCGGGGCCCCGACCCGGCCCCATGCTCGGGCTACCTTGCCGCCACCAGGTCACCCCGGTTCACGCCGCACGGACGCGGTCTCCGGCCGGCGACCTGTTGGTCCGGAACACATCCATCTCGTCGAGCACGACCCCTCGGGCCTCCGAGGCACAGCGTCGGAGGCGCTCCTGACATGTCCACACCTGACGATCACGCACACCCTGTGGGCCGATGTTGGACCATGGCGGAGCTCCAGGATGAGCTGCGCCGCTTCGAGGCCGACCTGCGGGCGGCGGGCCTGAAGGAGAACTCCGTGGCGACCTACGTCGGGCGCAGCCAGTACTTCCTGAGCTGGCTGGTCGGCGAGTACACGCCGGGCGTGCGCTGAGCGCTCCTCGAGCGCACCTGACTACTCCGGCTGTCGCCGGCCCCCCTCGCGCGCGTGTGCGGCGTCCCGGCGGCGTCGCTCGATCAGGGCGCCAAGGCCGTCGAGCACGCACTCGAGCCCGAAGGCCCAGGCGCGCTCGGCGGAGTAGGCACCACCCTGGGCCGCGCCGGCTGCCGTTCCGACACGCGAGGCGGTGGGATAGGCCTCCGCATCGAGGATCCGCGCGAGGAGCGGGGCGTTGGCGTTCCACCACGCCTCGTCGGTCATCCCGCTGTCCTCGAGCGCCCGGCGTGCGGCCTCTGCGGCCAGCGCGGAGGAGCGCACGAAATCCAGCAGGAAGGTGAGCGCCGCATCGGTCTCGACGTCGTCGAGCCCGGTCCCCGCCAGGGCGGAGAGCTCGTGCTCGTACTTGGCCATCAGGCCTGGGCCGAGCGGAGGCCGGCTCGCGGAGATCGCCGCGGCCCACGGGTGGGCCTCGTACAGGGCGCGGTTGTCGCGAGCCACGGCGGCGAGCCGCTCACGCCAGGGGTCGCCCGGCGACACGGCCCGCGGCATCTCGAGGTACACCGCATCGAGCATCAGCTCCAGCAGCTCGCTCTTCCCCGGCACGTAGGTGTAGAGCGCCATCGCGCGGACGCCGAGTGACTGCGCCAGGCGCCGCATCGTCAGCGCGTCGAGCCCGTCGCGGTCGGCGATCACGACGGCGGCCCGCACGATCGCCTCCACGGTCAGGCCCGGGCGTGGACCGCGGCGGCCTCGCGGCCCGGCGCCGCCCCAGAGCAGTTCGAGCATGCGAGCTGGATCGCTCATCCGCGTGGATTCTAGGCGTTTACTCCGTACTGCGTATGGTATACCTTGTACGGAGTAATGATCCGCCGACGCAGGAGGACTCGGTGCCCATCACCGCCTCGGCCGTCTCGCTCAACGTCGCCGACCCGGTCGCTTCGGCCGGCTTCGCCGAGCACCACCTCGGGTTCCGGCCCGACATGTCCGCCGACGGCTTCGTGTCGCTCTCGCGGCCCGACGCCGGCTTCAACCTGATCTTCCTCCGCACCGGGTTGTCCTCCCTGAAGCCCGAGGCGATGCGTGACAAGCATGCCGGCGGCCTGCTCGTCGTCTTCGTCGTGGATGACGTCGATGCCGAGTGCGCGCGGCTGCGGGAGGAGGGCGTGGCGATCACCACCCCGCTCGAGACCGAGCCGTGGGGCGAGCGCTACTTCCAGGTCACGGACCCGAACGGCGTTGTCGTGCAGTTCGTGCAGTGGATGACGTCGTGAATCAGGCGACGCCCCCGAGCGCCCGCTCGCGCGGCGGGTCGGCCGGGTAGACGACGAGCGGCTTGGGATCGGCGGCCGCCCAGCCGTCGACGCCCTCGGCCCAGGCGAGCGCGTGGGTGGCCTCCTCGCGCGAGACCTCGACACGTGACCGCCCGGCGAGCAGCGCCGTGATCGCGCGTGGAGCGTCGGGCCGCCGGCGCACCGCGGACCACCAGCCGTCGACCTCCGAGCGCGGGGACACGCGCAGGGCGTAGTACGACGAGCGGTCGGGCGTCAGGGGCAAGGGCGGGAGGGAACGGCGCCGGCTCGGATGTCAGAAAGGCTACCGACCCGGCGCCGAGCCGCTCTCAGCCGACGCGGTAGCGCACGTGGGTCACGAGGTCGCTGCCGCTCACCTCGACCGGCGTGAGCTTGATGTCGCCGACCCCGTCGAACGGCGACTCGCCGGCGCCGAGCACCATCGGCGCGACGTGCAGCCGCAGCTCGTCGATCAGCCCGGCGTTGAGGTACTGGCTCACGGTGGCGGCGCCGCCGGCGATCGCGACGTCCCGGTCCCCCGCCGCCTCGCGCGCCTGCGCCAGCGCCGACTCGATCCCGTCCGTGACGAACGTGTACGTCGTGCCGCCCTGCATCGGCTGCGGCTCGCGCGGGTGGTTCGTGAGCACGAAGACCGGCGCGTGATAGGGCGGGTCGTCGCCCCACCACCCCTTCCACTCGAGGTCCCAGTCGCCGCGGCCGGGACTGAACATGTTGCGCCCCATGATGTGCGCGCCCGCCGCGGTGATCCCCGCGATCTCGTCGGCGTGCTGGTCGGCCTGCTCGAACATCCAGCGGTGCAGGCGGTCCGCGCCGCGCTCGCCGAACGGCAGGTCGGCGCTCTGGTTCGGGCCGGCCGTGAAGCCGTCGACCGACGTCGTCATGTCGCATATGACCTTGGTCATCTCGGTGCCTCCTGCTCGGTGGTCCGGCGCTCGTCTCGCGCCGCTCTGGCGGGAACGTCGGAGCCGCGACGCGGTTCTCGACATCGCCTCTCGAGGCCCTCCCAAGCGACGCCCCTGCTGGCGCGATACGGCGGCGGAGCGGCCGCGGCCCGACCCCTGAAATGCTGCCGCGATGTTCTTCAGAGAAAGGCTGCAGCACGAGGACGGGCTCCTGCGAGGCGTCCTGTGCGTGATCCCCTCCGCCGTCTCCGCACAGGCGATCGCGGCCGCCGGGGCGGACTTCATCCTGATCGATCGCGAGCACGGCCCGATCGGGCGCGAGACGATGCACGCGATGATCGCGGCGACCGCCGGCACGGCGTGCTCGCCGCTCGTGCGCGTGCCGGCCATCGACGAGGCGGAGGTCAAGGCCGCCCTCGACGCGGGGGCCGAGGGCATCGTCTTTCCGTTCGTCCGCTCCGCCGAGGACGTCGAGCGATGCGCCGCCGCCGTGACGTACCCTCCCGCCGGGGCGCGCGGGTGGGGGCCGCTCGCCGCGCACTCCCGGTGGGGGACGCCGCTGAACCGCTACGCGGGCCTGGTGGGCACGCACGTCACCTGCGGCGTGCTGATCGAGACCGGCGCCGCGGTCCAGGACATCGACGAGATCGTCGAGACCGCGGGCCTGGACTTCGCCATGGTCGCGCCGTTCGACCTCAGCAACTCGATCGGGCTCCGCGGCCGGGTCGACATGCCGGCGTTCACCGAGGCGGTCGCGCGCGTGGAGCGCGCCGCCAGGGACAAGGTGCCGCTGGGCGGCGTCGCGCTGACGCAGGAGCAGACCGCCGACCTCACGGCCAAGGGCTACCGCGTCCTCCTCAACGGGTTCGACGTGCTGATGCTCAAGGCGAGCACGGCGGCCTTCAAGGACTGGCAGTGACGCCGGCCTCGGGCACGAGCACGACCCGGAAGCCGTCCGGGTCCTCGAACGTCAGCCCGTGCTCCGCCCAGTACGGGTTGGCGGGCGCCACCGGGTCGGCGCCGAGCCGCGCGGTCACCGCCTCGACGGCAGCCTCGTCTCCGAGGTAGAGCACGAGCAGCGACTCCGGATGGGGCGCGGGCGCGCCGTGCTCGCCGCCCGCGGTCAGCTCGAGGTGGGCGCCGGCCCCCGGCACGGCGAGGAACACCCCGTCGTAGCCGGCGTGATCGCGGAACCCGCCGATCTCGCGCAGCCCGATCCCGTCGCGGTAGAACGCGACGACCTCCTCCAGGCGCTCCGTGTGCCGCGCGACGCGCAGCTGCATGGCGGGTGCTCCGGCCATGCCCGGGATCATCTCCCGAAGTCGCGGGCGAAGGAGGAGAACGCGGCGGCGGCCGGGCCCAGGACCGGGGCCCGGAGGAGGACGATCGGGAAGGTGACCGGCGGGTCGATGCGCACGAGCCGCACGCCGCGTGCCGTGGCCGCTGCAGCTGACCGGGTGGTGAGGCCGACGCAGGTGCCTGAGCGCACCGCCGTCTCCCACGCGAGCGGGCCCTGGGAGCGGGCCGGCGTGTGCGGCTCGAATCCCGCCGCGCGGCAGCGCTCGCGCACCGCGGCGTTGTAGCCCGCGCCGTCGGTCTCGTCGACGAGCGCGAACGTGTAGTCGGCGAGCTCCGCGAGGGAGACCGCGCGGCGTCCGGCGAGCGCATGGTCGTCGCGGACGCCCAACACGGCGCGCTCGTCGAGCAGGTGCTCCTCCACGACGCCGTCGCCGGCCTGCGGGCAGTAGCCGAGCGCGACCTCGAGCTCGCCCCCGGCGATCAGCCGCACGAGCACGCCGGTGTTGTCCTCGCGGGCGACGACGCGCACGTCCGGGCGCGCCTCCGCCAACCTGGCGAGGAGCCGCTGCGCGAGGTAGTGGGCGCCCGGGGAGAACCCGAGTCGCAGCTCCCCCCGCGCGCCGCCGGCGTGCTCGCGGGCGACCGCCTCGAGCGCGTCGGTGGCGGCGACCGCGGCACGGGCGTGGGGAAGCACCTCGCTGCCGGCCGCCGACAGCGCCACCGAGCGCGACGTGCGCTCGAGCAGCGTGACGCCGAGCTGCCCCTCCAGGCGGTGGATCTGCTGGCTGAGCGTCGGCTGGGTGATGTGCAGCCGCGCCGCCGCGCGGCCGAAGTGGAGCGTGTCCGCGGCCGCCACGAACGAGCGCAGCAGCCGCGGGTCGACATTCATGCACAGAGCCTATTGATGCGTGCGAGTTGCGATGGCCACGCCGCCGCGAGCGACCTACCGTCGGGGCGTGATGCGCCGCCTGATCGTGCTGCTGCTGCTCGTGCCGGCGGGATGCGGCGGCGGGCCGCCGGAGGCGGACCGGGCCGCGCCGCGCGGCGACACCGGGGGCGACGGGGTGGCGGTTCCCGACGGCGGCGTCGCCGCCGGGCACGGCGCGGACACCGCGCGTCCGGCCCTCGTGCGGGTGCCCGAGCGCGACGCTACGCCCCCGCTCGCGCTCCTGCGCCTCTGGCCCGGGGCCGGCGCGCGCCCCGTCGAGCACCGCTCCCCGGTGCGCCCGCGCCGCTCGCCACCCGTGACCCTGTCCCGGCCCGAGGTCCGCGCCACTGCCGTGATCCGCGACCCCGAGGGCACCGGCCGCATCCGCCTCACGGTGAACTACGTCGCCACCTGCGCAGGCGAGCGCCGCCGCCGCACCATCCACCACCCGCCGCCGCAGATCGAGCGCATCCGCCTGGCGCCCAACACCGATGCGCCCGTGGTGCGGACCCGCCACGGCCGCGTCCCGCTCCCGGCGGGCTGCCGCGTCGCCGGCGAGGCCTTCGCCGACGCGACCAACGCCCTCGGCCTTGAGAGCTTCAGCGACCCGGTGCGCTTCGTCTACGGGTGAAGCGCACCGGCTCGGCGCGCGGACCGGCTCAGAAGCTGGTCGTAGATCGTGAGCTCGTCGAGCAGCCGGTCGATGTGCCGGAGGACGTTGCGCTCGGCGTCGGCCCGCGTCAACTCGAGGAAGCCCATGCGGCGATCGAGCGCGCCGGCGCGAACGCGCGCAAGGGTCAACCGGTCGAGCTCGAGCGCCTCGACCGTCTCGTCTCGACCCTGGCGGATGATGTCGACGGTCCGCGCGTCGAGCGTGAGCAGCCCCTCCTCGACGGCGCGGAGGAGCCGGGACCGGTACCGCACCTCGACGATGGCGGCGTCGAGCTCCTCGGGAGTGGTCGCATCGAGGACGCCCGCCACGACGGCCGTCGCCGCGCTGTCGACGAGCTCCCGGAGGACCTCGCGTTCCTCGCCGTCGAGCTGGACGACCGGCATGTTGCGGGCGGCGCCGACGCCGTTGGTCTGAATGGTGCTCATGGAGGGCCAGCTCCTAGGTGGACCGGGGGTGGTGCGGCACCGCGGGCGGTTCTCGCCTCGCTGCCTCGGGACCGGGAACGCCGCGTACGCCGGAAACTGGCGGGAATACCGTCGTACATCCGGCCAGCGGGACGCCGGCATCGGGACGGCGAACCCATGGTGCCGTCTTCGGGCCGCCGTAGTCTCGGAGCCCGATGGCGGAGATCCTCGAAGGGCTCGACGACGCCCAGCGAGACCGGATCGCTGCGCTGCGAGCACGTGGCCGCTTCTTCTGGATCGACGCCTCGCTGGCCGAGGCGTCCGCCGGCGATCTGGGTGACGCGCTGGACGTCCCGAAGGACGCCCTCCAGGCGCTGCTCCGGTTCGGGGAGGACCTCAGCTCCGCCCGACGGTTCCACGCGGACGGAAAGCACGTCCTCTTCGCCGTCAGCTGCTATCTCGAGTCGACCCGGCTCGCGGCGGAGACGCCGTACCGCCTCCGCCCGGTCGAAGTCCACGTGCTGGTGAGTGGCGACTACGTGCTGACACTCCACCAGGAGCAGGTGTCGCTGCCGCAGCGGTTGACGCCCAACACACCGGAGGGGCGCAGCGACCGATACGTCGTCTACGCGATCCTCGACGCGATGGTCGGCACCGCGTTCGACGCGCTGGACGAGGTCGAGGCGATGTTGGACGACCTGGCGGTGATATCGGGTGACCTCCGCGCCGGGCGGGTACGGATGGCGACCCTGCAAGCGGTCAGCTCGCGGCTGGCAAGGCTGAGGCGCCGCTCCAGCGCCGAGCGCGGGCTGTTCGACCGGATCGGCGTGGAGCTCGAGCGGGTCGAGGGCCTCGCCGGGGACGACGAACGCTACTTCGACCACCTGGGCGGGCAGGCCAACCGCCTGGTGGACGAGGCCGACGCCGCCGGGAACGCGCTGGCGACGCTGATCGACCTGAGGCTGAACGAGACCTCCTACTGGCTGACCGTGGTGGCCACCATCTTCCTGCCGCTCACCTTCGTCACCGGGTTCTTCGGGATGAACTTCGGGTGGATGGTCGATCAGATCGACGGCCAGCTGGCCTTCTGGCTCCTCGGGGTCGGGACCCTCGTGGCAGGAGTGGCCTTGGTCGTGCGGCTCGTCGCGCGCGGCTCTCCCGTCGAACCCGACTCGGGCGCCTCGGACACCGGCTGACCGCTGGCGACGTCGACGATCACGCTTCCCGGATCGCCTAGGCCGAGCACGACAGGGACGGACCGCTCGTCAAGGACACGTCGACGCGGGCCCTCGCGAAAGCCGAGTCTCAGAGCACCTGGTCCTCGCGATATCCCGCGAACCAGGCGGCCTGGCGCGCCATCCGCTCCCGCGCCGGCGCATCGCGCGACAGGCCGTAGACGGTGCCGGGGAAGTCGAGTTGCTGCTGGACCTCCCAGATCTCGTCGTGCGCTCCCGGCGGCAGGATCCGCGCCGGCGCCCCGACCGCGACCCAGCCGATCGGCACGTGCGCCGCGTCGTCGAGCACGGTGTTCGCGTGCACGACGCCGTTGATGCGCACCTCGACGTCGCGGCCCAGCCGAGAGCCGGGGAACAGCGCCGCGCCCGTGGCCAGGAAGCACCCGTCCCCGGCCACCGTCCCGTTGAGATGCGCGTGCGGGCCGACGAGGACATCGTCGCCCAGCCGCACCGGGTGCGCAGCGCGCGCCCGCAACAGGGCATGCTCCATGACCACGCAGCGTGCGCCGATCTCGACGCGACCGTCTTCCGCGGTCAGCACCGCCCCGAACAGCACGCGCGCCTCCGGGCCCACGCGCACGTCGCCACACAGCACCGCCGTCGGCGCGACGTACGCGGTCGATCGACCGACGGCGGAGGCCGCGATGTTCGATGAGCATCACATGGCCATGCGGACGGCCACGTCGTACTTCGCCACCGCCGTGCGCCGCCCCGGCGTATCGTCGGCCGGCATGCCGCTGAGTATCTCGTCGCCGCGCCGATAGTCCTCCTCGCTGTCGAAGAAGATGATCACGACAGACCGCTCGGCGTCGGCGTCGTGGAGGACGATGATCTCCTTGGCGGGAACGCCCTCCGGTGGCTCGGATCCCTCCATCTCGGACTGCATCTCCCGGACGCGATCCCGGCTGACCCCATCGAACGAGACGACACGAGCAAGCGCCATGCGAGCCTCCTAGACGTCGATTGGCCCGACTCTATGGCGGCGGCGTGCGCTCGTAAACTCGCGCGCCTGCCTCGGAGCCCGTCCCGGGCGTCAGGCCGGACGCTCGGCGCGTGCCCGCGCCGCCGCGAACCGCAGGCCCACGCCAGGCACCGCTGCGTAGCAGGGAGTGGCAGCGTTCCGGCGTTGGGGTTCGGAAAATCGCGGCGTAGGGTCGCGCGGGATGGCCGCGCCGGCAGTCGACCACGAGCATCGCGTCACGCCGCGAGAGCTGTTCTTCGACCTCGTCTTCGTGTTCGCGTTCACGCAGGTCGCGACGCTGCTCGCCGACGACCCGACGTTCGCCGGGATCGGCCGCGGTGTGCTCGTATTGGCGGCGCTCTGGTGGGCGTGGACGGGCTATGCCTGGCTGATGAACGTGGTCGACCCTGAGGAGGGCGTCGTCGGCGCCGTGCTGCTCGTCGCGGTGATCGCGATGTTCGTCGCGGCGCTCGTGGTGCCGGGCGTGTTCGACGACGAGGGGGTGCTGTTCGGCGGCGCCTTCCTCATCGTCTGCGCGATGCATTCGGGTCTCTTCGCCCTCGCCGGCCGCGGGAGCCGCGAGTCGGTCGGCGCCGTGCTTCGGCTAGCGCCGTGGACGCTGCTCGGCGCGACGCTGATCCTCGTCGCGGGCGTTCTCGACGGCGCGCGCACCTGGCTCTGGCTCGCCGCGCTCGCGTCGACCTACGTCGGCGCCGCGCTGAGCGGGTCGACGGGCCGGCAGGTTCACCCCTCGCATTTCGCGGAGCGCTACGGCCTGATGCTGATCATCGCGCTCGGCGAGGTGTTCATCTCGATCGGGGATTGGCACGACGGGGATCGGGATCGGGGTGGGTGAGGTCGTGGCCGCGATCCTCGGGCTCCTCATCGCCACCTCGTTCTGGGTCGCCTATTTCGACGTCTTCTCGATCCGCGCCGAGCGGATACTCGGCCGGCTCAAGGGCGCGCAACGCGTGGCGCTCGCCCGCGACGCGTACGCGTACGGGCATTTCCCGATGATCGTCGGCATCGTGCTCTTCGGGTTCGCGATGAAGAAGATCATCGGGCACGTCTGGTGAGGAGCTCGACGTCGTGACGGCCTTTGCGCTGTGCGGCGGCAGCGCGCTCTACCTGCTCGCGTACTCGGCGATCCGGATGCGGATCGAACGGCGGGCCACGGTCATCCGCGGCCGCTTCGCGGCAGCGCTCGTGCTCTTGCTGTTGGTGCCGCTCGCGACAGTGGTTCCCGTGCTCGCCGCGCTGGCGCTCGTCACCGCCGTCTGGCTGGCGTTGGACGCGTACGGGCTCTCGCGCTGGCGCGAGGCCCGCGCCCACTCGCGCTCGATGCTCGCCTCGTCGTAATCCGGCACTGTCGCAACGAGGCGTGCGAGGTCGCCAGGTGTGCGCAGACGGCCGCCACGCGCCGGCGCGGCGTGAGCGGCGGTTTGGCTCTCAGCCTGGAGAGCCGACGGCCGGACTCGAACCGGCGACCCCTTCATTACGAGTTCGGCCGCATCGGCTCAGCCAGCGCGCGATTTGGCTCTAGGCGGCCGATCATGGCCCTCTAGGTTGGGGCCTGATCGGGGTGGTTGCGGGTGGCGATGTACCCCACCGCGTACCCAGCTAGCCGATCTCGACGTCGGCCGTGTCCACGAGCGCGGGGCGGATGTAGAACTGGCCGGCGGTGCGCCCGTGGTCGGCGTGGCGGAGCACGCGCGCGATCCGCTCCGCCGTCTCGCCGCGGTCGGCCAGGCGGGGTGGCGAGCGAGTGGCGCCGCATGTGCGGCGACGCCCACGGGATGCCGGCGGCGGCGGCGGCCGGCTTGAACACGCGGCGCGTCCAGCTGCGGCGGTCGTGCTCGCGGCCCCCGGCGTTCGGGAACACGAGGTCGTCGGACCGGGCGCCCATCGCCGCCCGGCGGGCGGTCAGCATCCGGGCGGTCGAGAGCGGCAGCGCGATCGGTGCCAGACCCGCGGCGGTCTTGGAGCGCTCGAGGCGCACGACCGGGGCGCCGTCGATCGTGGCGAGGTTGCGCCAGCGCATGCCGAGCGGTACTTGCCGACGAACGCCTCGCCGTGCACGTTCAGGTGCACCATCACGTGCGAGAGGAAGTCGGGGAGCGTCGAGCCGGGCGCCGGGCGGGTGAGCAGCCGCACGATCCGCGAGTCGTCACCGGCGGGCACGCGGCCCGCGGGGGTGCGCCGGTAGGCGTGCAGCGGCAGGCTGGCGACGGCGTCCGCGAGCGCTCGCACACAGGCGTAGGCGTCGGCCACCCGCAGCGCCGACGAGGCGGTGACGTCCATGAGCGGCGGCCCGGTGGCCAGCGGGAGGTGCGGATCCACGGACGGCGGCGAGAGGTTCCGATCCTCGTCGTCGCGTCGGCGCAGCAGCCGCATAGAGCGGACGCTATAGGACCGAGCGGACCCATAGGCTTGGCTTGATGGGTGCGATCACCGCTCTGGAGGCCTTCGCCGACGACTGCGACGTCGAGCTGGAGCCCTTCCAGCGGCGCATCCTCCGGGCGATCGCCTCGGGCACCCGCGAGGTGGTGGTGCTGCTCCCCAGAGGGAACGGGAAGACGTCGCTCGCCGCCCTCGTGGCGCTGCACCACCTCGTGACCGTGCCGGACGCGAAGGTCGTCGTGGCGGCCGCCAGCCGCCAGCAGGCGACCCACCTGTACGACTTCGCGGCCCGCTACGCCTACGCGCTCGGCGACCCGCACGTCGTGCACCGGCACCTCGTGCTCAGGTGGTGCCCGCGGCCGGACCGCGAGCGGGTGTGGACCCGCTCGCTGGAGGTGTGGGCCAGCGACGCCCGCAAGCTGCACGGCCTGACGTACTCGCTGGCGATCGTGGACGAGCTACAGGCCCACGAGTCAGACGGCGTGTACGCGCCATGGCGTCGGCGATCCACAAGCGCCCGGGGGCGCAGCTCGTGACCATCTCGACCGCCGGCCAGGGCGCCGACTCGCCGCTCGGCCGGCTGCGCGCTCGAGCCCTCGCGCTTCCCACGGTCCGCCGGCGCGGCGCGGTGACGGAGGCCCGCGGGCCGGGTGCGGCTGCTGGAGTGGGCGACCCCCGAGGACGCGGAGTCTGACGCCGCGGACGGTGAAGCGGGCGAACCCCGCGAGCTGGATCACGATGGAGTCGATCGCCCACGCCCAGGCCGGGCTCCCAGACCTCGCCTTCCGGCGGTTCGTCGCCAACCAGTGGACCGAGCGCGCGAGCCACTGGCTCCCGCCGGGCGCCTGGCAGGCGTGCGTGACCTCACCGGCGATCGAGGACGGCGAGCCGGTCAGGGTCGGCGTGGACGTCGGCGGCCAGCGCTCGGCGACGGCGGTGGCGTGGGTTACCGACGACCTCCGCGCCGGGGTATGGATCGGCCACGGCGACGGCGCGGTGATCGACGCGGGCGACGTCATCCGCGAGCTGGCGGCGACGGCTGGCGATCCGCGAGGTCGCGTTCGACCCGTGGCGCGCCGGCCAGCTCGCCGCCGAGCTGGAGCGCGAGGGGCTCGCGGTGCGTCGCCTTCCCGCAGTCGGACTCGCGCATGATCCCGGCGTCGGCGCGGCTGCACGCCGCGGTGGTCGAACGCCGGCTCCAGCTGCCGGACGTCGCCGAGCTGCACCAGCACGCGGCGAACACGATCGCCCGCCACGGCCGCCGCGGCTGGCGGCTCGACAAGCCGGACGAGCGGACGCCGAACGACGCGATCATCGCGCTGTGCATGGCGGTCGAGGCGGTCGAGAACCGGCCGGAGCCGGCGCGGGTGCTCGGGTTCGTCTAGTGCGCCGGCGCTGCATCACCTGCCGGCGCCTGCTCGCCGCTGGCTCCTACTGCGCGCGCTGCCAGCCGCGGCCCGCGGACCCCGGGCGCATCCGCGGCCGTCGCAACCAGAAGCGCCGCGCGCGGTTGACGGCCGCACAGGGCGGCCGCTGCGGCCGCTGCGGCGCGATCGAACCGCTGGAGCTGCACCACGTCGACCACAACCCCGCGAACGATGCGCCGGCGAACTTGATCATGCTCTGCCGCCGCTGCCACCGGCTCGCCGGCGGCCTCTCCCGCTGATCCGCGCCGATTGGCCGACCATTCCCGGCGCTGCTGCTTTTGCCTCGAAGGAACACTGCAGTGTTGCCCAGCGCGCTGCTGGTCGTCGTCCGGAGCGGCAGTTGCCGTCTCTAGGCCGGTGCGACGGCGGGCGCTGCCCCTGGGCGGTCTTCGCGAGTGTCGGTCCGGAGGATCGGCGACGACGGCCTGAAGCCCTTGAAGGTGCAGTAGACGCCGAGGAAGAGTTCCCACAGGAACTCCGGGATGGTCGCGATGCCTTGCAGTGAACGCAGCGTGTCGCTCGGGTCGTTGCCGGTGAAGAGGATGGCGGTGCCGGTCGCAATGAGCAGCGGCCCGCCGATGAGTCCCAGCCAGCACGCCCCTCGCGGGACCAGCTGTGAGCGGTACATCAGGTAGCCGAGGATCAGCCCGTTCCCCCAACCGACGACCCAGCCGGGGCCGAGGAGGAACGTCCAGTCCTTGATCCCCGCGAGGGTGTAGGCGACCGTGCCCTCGGCCGCACCGGCGACCTGGTTCCGCAGCGTGATGATGCCGAGCACCGAGAGGATGCCTACGAGGATGAACGTGCATTCGATCACTCGTGCGGTCACGTAGCCGAGCGCCAGCTCCTCGTTCTGTCGTCGGACGATCGGGAAGATCACGACCGCGGTGCCGATGTTCGCGATGATCAGCAGCAGTTCCAGCAGGGCTGCGAACAGATCTGCGTGTCATGCCCAGCGCCGGCGATGTAGGCGACGGGATGGTCGAGGACAGGCTGGTAGAGCGCCAGCGCCGGGATCGACGTGACGTACGTGATGAGGTAGAGCACGCCGAAGACACGCGCCCTCTTCTGGTCCAGACTCATGCCGCTCGGCCCCCTTTCTCCGGCGATGGCACCAGGCCGATTCCCAGGCCACCAGACCGGAATACGGCATCAGCCTATGAATACGTCACCGGTCGCAGCAAGCCTGCCGCCTTGTCCGGGACGAGACAGCCGCGCGGGGACCCGATGGCCAGCTCTCGCTATCGCCTGATAGCGGCACCGTCGACAACGCCTCGTTCGCGACGTTCTTGCTCGGCGCGCTCCGGGGTCGTGTCCGGTCGCGACGCTCAAAAATCGAGCGTTCGGGGCCGTGGGGCGCAACATCGTGCCACGCGCTCTGGCCCGGGCGCGATGTACCCCATCGCGTACCCCACGCCTCAGGTGTGCCCTGCTCCAACAGCACGAAAGCCTCGCATTAGCGGGGCT
>CAVQBC010000004.1:0-864894 GCA_963710665.1 uncultured Solirubrobacteraceae bacterium | reverse complement strand
ATTTCGGGTTCACGCTGAACGCCCGGTCGCGCTACCGGGACCCGGGTGCGAAGGCGACTGGCGGCGACGGAGACGCTGCGCGGCCCGGGTCGCGCAAAGGTGGGCTGCCGTCCTTCGTGCCCGCGCAGTTCGCGCCCGCGCTCAACCGCGCGGCGCAGCGCTGGAACGTCTCGGCGACGCTGCTGGCCGCGCAGCTCTATGCGGAGAGCAACTTCAACCCGTTCGCCAAGAGCCCGGCGGGGGCGCAGGGGATCGCGCAGTTCATGCCGGGGACCGCGGCGGCGTACGGGCTGGAGAACCCGTTCGACGCCGAGCGGGCGATCGACGCGCAGGCGCATCTGATGCGAGATCTGCTGCGCGACTTCTCCTCGGTGCCGCTTGCGCTCGCCGCCTATAACGCCGGCCCGGCGCCGGTCCGCGCGTGCGGTTGCGTGCCGCCCTACGCGGAGACTCGCGCGTACGTGGCCAAGATCCTCGGGCTGATGTCCGGCGCCGGCGAGCCGCTCGCGCTCGGACCCGGCGCCGGCCTCATCGTCCGCCTGGTCGAATGAGACGGCGGCGACCTTGTGACGACCGCTCGGTAGGGGTGGCGGTCACCACCTCTAGGGTGCCTATCCGACCGGGCCGAGACGGCGGAGCATGGCCGGACCAGTGGGATCCGACCAAGGAAGGCCCCCATGTGCGTGTCGACCGACACCGAGTACCGCGAACGCCTCTTCTGCAAGGAGGCGATCAAGGCTGCGACGCTCGCGTGCAGGCATCGCAGCTCGATGATCGGCGGCTCGACGGGCCGCTGGGAAGGGTGGGCGCAGCCGGTGATGGTCTCCGCGGGACCGCGGCGCAACGCAATCGCGCCGCACGCCCGTCATCTGCCGCTCGTGTTGGCAGCGATCGTCGCGTTGTGCGCCACTCTCGCGCTCACGGTCGGGGTCGGGACGTCGGCGGCGGCGGTCACGCAGCCCGGGCAGCCGACGTCGGGACCGGGCGGCAGCGACTATGCCCATGGCGGCTGGAGGGTGCACGCGGGAGGCCGTGGCAGCGACGCGTTCTACGTCTTCGAGCCGACCGCTCCGCGCCCGGCGCGGGCGCCGCTGGCGATCGTGATGCATGGCTACGGCGAGTTCGCCGGCTATGACCAGATGCGCGCGCTGATCCGGCACACCGTGCGCAAGGGCAACGTCGTCATCTACCCGCGCTGGCAGACGCTCGCCGACCCCTGTCTGGGTCCGTTCGACGTCGAGTCGTGCATGACCGCCGGGCTCCACGGCATCCGCGGTGGGCTGGAGTATCTGCGGGAGGGCGGCGGCCGGGTCAAGCCGTTGCTCGGCGAGACGAGCTACTTCGGCTTCTCCTTCGGCGGCATCATCACGGCCAACCTTGCGAACCGGTCCACGTCGCTGCAGCTACCCGAGCCGCGGGCGATCTTCCTCGACGACCCGCATGACGGCGGCCTCGCGGGCGCCGGCGAGCCGGCGCTGGATGACTCGCTGGCGGGCATCCCGTCGACGGTGCTGGTGCAGTGCCACTCCGGCGCCGAGGGCGTGATCGCCGAGGTGGGCAAGCAGAACTCGAGCTGCAACGCGCTGTTCCCGAAGCTCGGGCACATCCCGAACGCCAACAAGGACCTCGTCCTCACCCATGCCGACAGCCACGGCACCCCGGCGCTGTCCTCCAAGCATGGCGTGTGTGCCGGCCCCAACGCCGGCGCCGCGGCGGTCGACGCCTACGACTGGAACTTCTGCTGGAAGGTCTTCGACGCGCTGCAGCAGTGCGCGTATCGCCAGGCGTTCTGCCGCTACGCGCTGGGCGACACGCCCGAGCACCGCAACCTCGGCAGCTGGAGCGATGGCACGCCCATCACCCCGCTGAAGATCCAGGATGCCGCGCCGATCGCCCCATGACGTGACTCCGGTACACCGAACGAGCCGTCGTCAGGAGCGGTTTCGCCGCTGAGGCTCGAGGAGGCGCAGCCGGCTCGTCGGCGCCGACGAGCCGGGAGGCCCCTACCCGCCCCCTCCGCCGCCCGACGGCGCGGTGCCGCCGCCACCGCCGCCCCCACCATCCGAGGGCGGCGGAGTGGTGCCGGTGCCGTCCGACGGCGGAGTGGTACCCGTCCCGTCCGAGGGCGGAGCCGTGTCGTCGGCACCGCCGTCGGTGGAGGGCGCCGGAGTGCTCGTGTCCCCACCCGAGGGCGAACCGCTGCTGCCGCCGCCGGCGGAGGGCTGAGCGCCCCCGCCGTCGCCCGCGGGCGTCGCCACCGGCTGCGGGCTCGGGGTGGGCGTCGGAGCCGGTGCCCGCCGCAGGTCCGGAAGCGCGGGGCGCGGCGCGAGCGCGGCGATGCGCGGGCGGGCCGCCGGCGTGGAGATCACCGGCGCGGGACGGGCGTCCGCCACCGACTCCGTGGACGGCTTGAGCACGATGCCGAGCGCGAACGCGGCCGCAAAGGCCAGCACGCCGACGGCCGCCAGGAGCAGCAGGGTCGTGCGCCGGGTGCGATCAGCTTCCGACGACATAGCCGAGCGGTCGGAGATCGGAGATGGAACGGTCCAGCACGTCTTCAGCGCGGGTGACCGCCCGCCGCCCCGCCGCGTACTGGGCGCGGTCGCCGGCGCGGGCCGCCTGGGCGAGCCCGCCGTACGCGCTCGCGGCTCGGTTCAGCGCCGCCACCACGGCCGAGTTGGCGCCGCGGTCGTACGGGCTCGACGCGCTCGCGGCCACCGCCGCACTCGCGCGAGCGAGGGCACGGGATCCCGCCGTCGCGGCGGCCGCCTGTGCACCGGGGCGGGTCGCCGAGCGCATCCGCGACACGGCGGCGGCACGATCGCGGCCGAGCGTCCGCAAGGCGCGACCGACACGCCGCGCGTAGGCGGGGCTCGGGCCGAGCGGCAGGCGTCGCGCCCCGCGCAGCCGAAGCGTCTGCGCGATGCGCTCGCAGTCGGGCGTGAACGCCTCGAGACGCTCGGGCGGCGCCATGCAGAGCACCGTGGCGACGCCCGCCGTCGTCGGCGCGACGTAGACGTTCATAGGCTCGTCCGACCCCAGGGGACGCAGCCCGTCGTAGCGATACGCCTCGAGCGACCCGAGCCGGACTCGGGTGGGGGCCGGGCCCTCGTCCGACCCGGCGGCCAGGCCGGCGGGCAGGAGCGTCGGCCCGGTCGCTCTGCTCGTCCCCGCGGCGACGAGCTCCTGGCGCCGGCCGTCCTTCCCGAGCGCCACGGGATCGCGCAGGGACAGCCCCGAGGGAGCACGCACGGGCTCGAACCGCGCGGGGGAGGAGAGCGACACCGCGGGGCCTGTCGCAGTCTCCGCGAGCGGCGTAGGGGCGCGGCGCGTCGAGCCCGCCGGGGCGGCGAGGTAGCCCACCACCGCGAGCAGGACGGCAGTCCCGGCGAGGGCCGCCGCGCGTCCATAGCGGCGGGGGGTGGCAGCGAGCGCGGCTCGCCCCACAGCCGCAGCCGGTGGGACGTCCGGGTCGGCCGTAAGCGCGAGCGCCGCGACCGGCTCGGCGGGAGCGGCCCGCACGACGCTGGGCTCCGGCTCCGGAGTCCTGGTCTCTTCTGCGGTCGGCGCGGACGATGCGACCGCGACGGGGGCGCCCGCGAGGCTCTGGACCCGTTCTCGGCCCGCCGGCGGCGGGGGGTTCCGGACGCCCGGGTCCGGCGTCACGCCGCCGGCCTCCGGAGGCGTCCGCGCAAGGTCGCTCTCGAACGGGGCGGGAGTCAGCGGGCGCGAGGCCTCGGCGGGCGCCGCCGCATCCTCGGGGATCCGCGCCCCGCGGCGCCAGCGCGGTCCCAGGACGGTGATGACGAGCTCCTCGAGCTCATCCCAGGCGTCGACGGCGCTCGACCACCGTTCAGTGGGGTCCTTGGCGAGCAGCTTGTCGACCCACGCCGCGATCGCCGGATCGAGGGAGGGCTCGCGCACATGCAGCGGCACCGGCGGCCGGCTGACGTGCTGCATCAGGAGCGCCATCGGCGTCGCGCCGTCGGTGAAGGGCGGATCGCCGGTCAACATCTCGTAGGCCATGCAGCCGACGGAGTACAGATCGGTCCAGGGGCCGATCTCGAGGCTGAGCGCCTGCTCGGGAGCCATGTACCTCGGCGTGCCGATCATCATCCCCGAGACGGTCAGCGCGCCCGTCGTCGCCGCGTCGCCCGTGGCCTTCGCGATGCCGAAGTCGGCGATCTTCACGCGTCCCGCGTCGTCGAGCATCACGTTCTCGGGCTTGAGGTCGCGATGGACGATGCCGCGTGCCTGCGCGTGGGCCAGCCCGGCGAGCACGCCCTCGAGGACGCCGGCGACCTGCACGAGGGTGAGGTCACCGACGTACTGGCGCAGCGATCCCGCCTCGAGGTACTCCATGGCGATGTAGGGGACGCCGTCGTCCTCGAAGTACTCGTAGACCGTGACGATGTTCGGGTGCTGCAGCGACCCCACCAGGCGTGACTCACGGAAGAACCGCCGGATGAACGTGTCGTCGGCCTGGCGGAGACCGGCGACCTCCTTGAGGGCGACATCGCGATCGAGGTCGGTCTGGCGCGCCAGGAACACCCTCGCCATCCCGCCGCGGCCGATCTGTCGCACGATCTCGTACCGGCCGGCGATCCGAGCCGCGTCCTGCATCAGATGAGGCCCTCCCGCACGGCGCAGGCCACGGCCTGCGAGCGGGTCCTGACGTTGAGCTTGACGACGATGTCGTGCAACACGTTCTTCACCGTGCGCTCGCTGTAACTCAGCTTGAGGGCGACCTCCCGCGTCGGATGACCCTCGGCGATGAGGCTCAGGACCTGCTGCTCACGCCGGGTCAGCCGCGACAGCGTCAGGCCCTTGGGTTCGAGGACGTCGCGCGAGACCCGGAAAATCCCCGACAGCAGCGTCCCCAGCAGTTCCGGCGTGACGACGCCGGTGCCGTTGAGGGTCGCGCGCACGCCCGCCGCGAGGGTCTCCGGCGTCAGCGTCTGCTTGCTCATGAGCCCGACCGCGCCGGCCTGGATGACGAGCAGGAGGCTCTCCTCGTCGGCCCGGGCGGTGCACGCGAGGACGCGCGCGTCCGTGGTGCGGCGCACGACCCGGATGAAGTCCTCCGTTCCCGGAAGCTCGTAGTCCACGATGACCAGGTCGGCGTTCGCGAGGTCAGGATGCTCGAGCGCCTCGTCGATCGACTCGGCCTCGGCGATCGAGCTCACTTCCTCGAGCGAGCGCAAGCAAGTCACCAGCCCGCATCGGTAGATCGACTGCGGGTCGACAATCAGCACGTCGGCGGCCTCGGTCACGCCCGACGCCCTCCGCATCTCGCGTTGTCGCCAGTGTCTCGTCGGCGATACTAGAGCGGCCGGGTGCACCGAGGGAAGGGCCCACGCCGATCTCAGCGCGGCCGCCCCTTCGGCCCCTCGCGGGAGAGGAACCGGCCCTTGGCGAGATAGCTCCTCCCCGCGGTGAGCTTCTGCGTCTTCTTGCGGCCGATGTCGAAGACGTTGGCGGTACCGCGTCCGACCTCGACGAGGGTCCCGTCGCACCGGTCCTTGCTGACCCAGTTGGCGTCCCGTACCGTCGTGATGCTCGACGTCCCGATCGTGCGGAAGAAGCCGTTCCGCGTGGCGCCGGTGAGCGTGCGGACGATGCCGGTGCCGGGGTCGTCGCCGGTGCGGCACCCGGCCCGCGCCGCAGCGCCGCGTGCCGTGGTGACCTGAAGATCCGCGGCGACGGCCGTCTTGGCGCGGCGCTGGCGCCGGGATGCCCGTCGCTGCTTGATCTTGAAGACCGCGGTCGCGAACCGGCCCGACCCCACCTTCGGGCGCTTCCCCGCCGTCGTGGCCGTGGTCAGCCCCACGGTCCCCGCACGCGTGTCGAGCGCCGAGCCGACCGGGACGTTGGCCACGCCCTTCAGCGGCACGAACCCCGGCTCGCGGTTGCCGGCCGCTCGAGCCTGCTTGCGGGACCGCTCCCGAGCCAGCTTGATGAACACCTCGCCGCTCAACACCTTGACGTTGACGCTCTCACCCACCTTCGGCGGGAGGTTCCCGGGCTTGCCGATCTCGCACGCGTCGCCCACGCCGTCCTTGTCGGTGTCCTTCTGGCCGGGGTTCTTGACCGTCGCGCAGTTGTCGTTCCCCTGTACCGAGTCCCGGTCCGGGTCGGCGCTCATGGTCGTGAACGACCACGTCCGATCCTCGGCGAGCGGAGCCCCGGTCGCGTCCAGGATCCCGTCGGTGCCCCCGCGGACGCGGGCCGTGTAGGCCGTCAGCGGGGCGAGTGGAGCGTTCGGCGTCAGCACCGCTCGCTTGCCGACATCGTCGTAGGTCACCGTCGCGGCGACGGGTCCGGTCGGGCCCGCCAGCTGGAAGCGGGACTCGTCGATCCGCGAGGGGTTCATCTTGTCGTCGAACTCCGCGCTGATCGCGGACGTGGGGAGGACGTCCTTCGCGCCGGCATTCGGGACGACGTCGACCACCTTGGGCTGCTTCGGGGTCGGCTCGAGCACGTTGACCGTCCATGCGTGCGTCGCCGGCGTGGGGTCGGCGTTGCCGGCGGCATCCGTCGCGACGACCGAGAACGTATGCGAGCCGTTCTTCAGCCCCGGGTAGCTCTTGGGACTCGTGCACGCCTCGGGTTGGCCGGAGTCGATCGTGCACCTGAAGCTCGAGCTCGCTTCGCTCGAGACGAACCTGAACGTGCCCGTGCTGTCGGCGGACGGGCTGATGGGAGCGTCCGTGATCGTCGTCTGGGGCGGAGTCGCCACAGACCACCGGTACGTCGCCGCGGGTCCGGTCACGCCGTAGGCGGCCGCGCTCACGGCGAAGGTGTGGACCGCGTCCGTCAGGCCGCTCCACGTGAAGGGGCTGCTGCAGGCCGCGGCCGATCCACCGTCCCGGGAGCACGTGAACGACGCGTCCCCCCCGACGTTCGACGTGAACCCGAACTGCCCGTCGGCGCTGCTGGACGGGTTGGGTGGGGAGCTGGTGATCGTCACCTGCGGCTGGGCGGACGTCGAGTAGCGCACGTCGTCGATGAGGACGTTGGTGAACGAACCGGCGAGCACCACGGACGAGATGCCCTGGCCGTTGAGGCCGACGTAGCGCCACCCGTCGGACACCGCGGTCACCGGGATGCCGCTGGAACCGTTCGGAGTCAGCGTGAGGCCGGCGGAGCCGGCTCCGCACGGCGTCGTGAAGCTCTGGCACGCCCGCACGGCGAGGCTGACGAACGCCTGCGGCCCCGGGAAGCTGATCGTGACCTGCGACGCCGAGCAGTCGTTGTTGACGAGCACGACGTTCGTTCCGCTCAGCGCCTCCTCCGGCCGGGCCTGGACCTGTATCGGGCAGGTGGTCGAGAAGGTCAGTTGTCCGACATCCGGTGGCACTCCGGTGGTGAGGCCCTCGAAGTTGACGAGGGTCGGCGGAGGGACTTGTGCCGCTGCGGGCGCGGCCTGGATGAGCAGGATGGCCGCGAGCGCGGCGACGCCGAGGAGCACGCACCGTCTCATGTGCACTTCCGTTTCGGCTCGTCGGAGCCCGGCGGGAGGCAGCGGTCGAGTCGCTCGCTGAGCCCCCGGCGGATGGTCGTGTAGCGGAAGTAGTTGCCGATCGCCCCATTGCGGTAGCGCCCGGTCTTCGTGGCGGGCTTGGTGACGCGGATCTCGAGCGCGGCGCCGAGCGGGAGATTGGGGCCGACGAACCTCGAAAGCCGCACCGTCGACGCCCCGGGCTTGACCGTGACGACCTGCTTGAGGCGGCACCGGCCGCACCGTGCCTCGATCCGTCCGCCGGAGGGGGCGCCCTTGACGGTCAGGCTGTCCAGGCGGATGCCGGAGCCGGCGGGCGACCAGCGGTAGCGCGGGGCGGCCTTGAGCTCGGGCGGGCAGCCGGAGGGCGCGATGCCGGGCAGCTCGAGGCAGCGGTCGGGCTCGGCGTCGTAGACCCCGTCACCGTCGCGGTCGGCGTGGAAGCGAAGCCCGAAGTCGAGGGCGCCGGACGCGATGCCCGCTGCCGACTGCACGCCGCCGACCTGGACGGTGTAGGCGTGGTCCTTCTCGAGGTCGGCCGGCAGGGCGAGATCCTCGCTGGTGCCGGCCGTCTCGTTCAGGCACGCGATCTGCCGGACGATCTTGGCCGTCTCGACCTTGTACTCGTAGACCGCGATGACCGTGTCGAACCCCGAGGCGGTGAGCTCGACGGCCCCCGCCAACGGCGGCGCGAGGTCGTACCAGACCGTCTTGCCATAGCTCGCGTCCCCGCACCGCGTGGTCTCCGGCGACCCGCCGCCGAGCGGGGCGCCGTCGCGATCCGGGTTGAACAGATCGGCCTGCGTCGTCGCCTCCGCCGTGTTCTGGGTGTCTCGCCAGCTCGACGGGAACCCACCCTGCGCGTCGGCGACCGTGGTCGACGCCAGGTAGTTGTCGTTCCGGGGCGGGGCGGCCAGCGCCACGCAGGGCAGCAGTCCTGCGATACCGATCGCAGCGACGACGCACCGAGCCGTCAGCCGGCTGCTCATGGCCTAGGCTTCACCACCGTCGCGCACCCGAACAAGGGCCATTCGGGCAGCGGGACGGGCATCGGGATTGCGCTGAAGGACATTGTCGCGGTCCGCAGCGAGGGCTAGGCGACTTCCACCGGGAGTTGCGTCACGACGTCGGCGGCTCGCAGCAGGTCGACCACGGTGAAGGAGCCGTCGGCCCCGTACGTCGGCGTCCAGTCGGGCGCCTGACGCAGGTAGGACTGGCGGTCGCCCTGCATGAGTCCGATGATGACCTCGGCGACGATCCGGCCACCGACCGGACCGAGATGCTCGCCGTCTGCCATCACCTCCGCCTCCTTCAGGATGTAGAACCAGAGCGGGGTGCGGGTGTGAAGGCCGAAGCGCTCCAGGTCCTCGCTCAGGTCCTCCTGCGAAAGGACGGGAAGCCCCATCGCGTCCGCCACGGCCTGACCCGAGGGGACGCCCAGGACCAGGCTGCGGAGCAGATTGCGCGTGGCAAGGGAGTGCGACTCGTGCCGAGGCTGGCCCATCAGCTCGAAGAGCGGCGTCGACAGCTTGGTGTCGATCTTCTTGTTGGGGCGGACGTTGCCGTCCCCGAAGTCGAAGAAGGTCTGCCAGTCGATGAACCGGCGAGGGGCCCGTGCGCCGCCCCTCAGGTCATCCGGATCGTCCGTCTTGGGGAGGCTCGGATCGAAGACGATCGCGAAGAACTGCTTCGACGGATCCTTGGCGTCGGTGCCGAAGTTCGCGCGGTAGCTCGGCCGGACCTGCGAATGGCCGAACCGGTAGGCGGCTACCGAGAACTCGACGGGGATGTATGGATCGTGGCGCCAGAAGTAGTGCTTGCGTCCGTAGCAGAGGACGTCCTCGACCACAGCCTGGCCAACGGTTCCGGGCAGGAACTCGTGGACGATGAGCCACTGATAGTGCCAACGCACGATCCGCTGGGCCTCGGCGAAACGCTCGCCGGGAGTGAGCCCGTTGGCCGGCTCGCACTCGAGGTCATCGATCACGCGGTTGTGAAAGCGCAGCAACGCGACGTGGAACTGCGAGATCACCAGGTTCTCGTCATTTCTCGGATCCCCGAGCAGCGCGGTCCGCTGGCTGTTGCGAGGTAGGTCGAAGTGCGGACGCCCGTCGACCGTCACCTCCGCCGAACCGGGTATCTCCTCGACGAGGAACCTCGTCCGGCCCTCGGCCTCGGAGTCGTAGAGGTGCGGTGACGCGATCGGGCCGCCGCCGTAGACGCTGTCGAGGTCGAGCGCGGGGACCCTGAAGTTGCGGATCGACTCCGGATCCTGCCGGCGCGCCAGACTCGACGTGGGGTCGAACGTCATATCGTGGTCGAGGAACTGGCCCAGGAACGTGAAGCCGGCGGTGAGGGCCGGGTTGTTCGGGTTGTTGGCGCTCTTCGCCGGGTCCGTGATCAAGGTGAGAGGATCGGACAGATCGTCGCCGGCGTTCATGGGGCCGTCTGGGGCGCCGAGCGCGGCCAGCGCATCCCGGACCGGCTGCGTGTCCTCCGCGAACGGCGGCAGCGCGGGGAACAGGCGGCCGAAGCGGCCGCGATCGTAGGAGGGGGACCGAGGGGTCTCGGAGCGACCGAGGTGATAGCGGCCGTGGGGCATCAGCGTTCTCCTCCGTGGGAGCCGGCGGGACGGGGGTTCTCCATGACGGGCCGCATCACAGCGTCGTCGTCGATCGGTGCAGCGGGCACAACAGCCGTGGAGCCTGGGCAGGCGCATCGATGTGGGCGACGAAGACCTCGCCCTTCTCCCGGCGAGTGCCCTGGCCGGCGACCGTCACGCCGTCGGACGCGCGGTCGAGTCGTGCGGAACGCAGGGGTCCGCACACGGCGGGGGCGGTGCCTTCACCTGCAAACCCGCGATTGGCCTTGTCCTGCAACACGCCGTCGTAGCGCCCGTTGCGATTGTGGTCGATCCCGTGTACGACAACGGTCGCGTTGCCCTGGCGGATGAAGCCGGCTACCGCGCCACCGACATCGATCGTGCGGCGGTAGCGGATGTCCCCCTGCACCGGGAAGCGCGTCAGCGCGAGGATGCTGTCGACGCCGGTGTCTCCCCGCGTCGTGAGCGACGTGAGTGGACGGCCGAAGAACGGGACCGCGTCGGTGGAGCTGATCGCGCGGCGCCCGTTGTGTCGCCTCGCGACCGATGGCGGCGGGCAGCGCCCGAGTCCGTCCGCGTGGATGTGCATGGCATGAGGCACGCCGTCCAGGAGGCCCGACGTGCGCACGGTCACCGTGGCGATGGTGCCGTTGAGCCGGATCTCGGCGTCGCCCGCTCCGTCGACGTGGTTCGTCGGCACGGGCTGAAGTGCCGTCGGCCAGCGTTCTACCGGCGGGCCCGTGGGGCGATCGGCCGGGCGGTCGGTCGCCGGGACGACAAAGGCCGCCACCACCGCCGCCGCCGAGACGCCGCCCACCAGGATCAGGCCGGCCACGGCTCGTGCGCGACGCCGCCCGGCAGGCCGCCGATGCGCCGTGGCCGGGCCCGTCGCCGGGGGCGTGTCGACGCCGGACGCTGCCGCGTCGGCCCCGCGGGAGGGCGCTCGGCCCGGCGACCGCCGACGCTTCCGCGCTTGAGCCCTCGTGCGCCGTCTCCAGCGCAGGTCGCTCGACCGTCTCCAGCGTCAGTTCCTGTTGCAGCGCGACGGCCGCCTCGACAGCGTCGGCCAACTCGCCCGCCGACGCGTACCGATCGGCAGGTGCCTTGGCGGTGGCCTTCACGACGACGTCATCGAAGCGCTCGACGAGGTCCGGGCGAGCGACCCGCGGCGTCGGCGGCGGCTCCTTCATGTGAGCGAACAGCTTCGTGGCGTAGTCACGCCTCCGATAAGGCACCGCCCCGGTCAGCATCTCGTAGAGGACGCATCCCAGTGAGTAGACGTCAGTGCGCGCGTCGACCTGTCCGTCCTGGATCTGTTCGGGTGCGAGGTAGTCCGGCGTGCCGACCCACGTGCCGGTGCGCGTCAGATCCCCCGCGGCACTCACACGCTTTGTTACACCGAAGTCAGAGAGATAGGCATGCCCTTGGCCGTCATCTCCCGTGACAAGGATGTTGGCGGGCTTGACGTCCCGATGCACGAGCCCGCTCGCGTGCGTCGCATCGAGGGCGCCCGCGATGTCACGGATGATCCGGGCCACGTGCGGCAGGTCCATCAGGCGCTTCTGGATGACGTCGCGGAGCGTCATGCCGGGGACGTAGCGCATTGCCAGATACAGCGCTCCGTGGTACTCGCCGCCGCGATAGATCGTGACGATGTTGGGATGGTGGAGTGAGGCGGCCAGGCGCGCTTCGACCTTGAAGCGGGCGACGACGACCGGATCGTGAATCTGCTCGGGGGCGATCAGCTTGAGCGCCACGGTGCGGTCGAGCTCGAGGTCCGTCGCCTTGTAGATCACACCCATGCCACCGCGGTCGATCAATCCCTCTATCCGGTACTCAGCAAAGAGGGAACCGCGCTTGAGGTTCGCCACCGAGCCTGCGAGCACGTGGCCGGACTTCGACATGACACTCACCTCCCGGCCCTGCGGGTTGTTCCGGAGCTCTGAACGCCGCGAGGGTCGAGCCGCGACCCGGCGGAAATGATGACGTCCCTCAACGTGCTCTCCGGCGATCGATGGTCCCTCGATGAACCAAGAGCGGATGGGGCGCCCGCCTGATACGCAAGTCGCTCACGGACTGCGCCGAATCGCGAGGTCATTGCGCCACGACACTTGCCAGCCGCTCATCCCGGCGTAGCCGGCTCAGGCCCCGCTCGCGGGTCGGCCCGATCGAGCCGACCGGCATGTGGAGCGATCGCGAGACCTCGGCGTAGCTCTGCTCGGGCGCGGTGATGAACTCTTCGAGCAGCGCCCGCTGCCGGCCGGGCAGACGACCTACCGCCTCTCGCAGCGCGCGACCACGTTCCGCGTCCACGACTGCGGACTCGAGGCAGTCGGGATCGGCTCGCCTGTCCGCCGGATCGGCCTCGGTCGGCACCTCTCGGGTCTCGCGTACGCGGAGCCGCAAGGCCTGGCGGCGCGCCGTGGTCGTCAGCCAGGCCCCCACGCAGTCGGGCTGCCGGACGCCGCGCATGTTCTCGAACAGCGCGAGCCAGCAGAACTGCACGACATCGTGGATGTCGTGCGGCGAGAGGTCGTAGTCGCGCGCCGCGCGACGGAGCGACGGCGTGAAGCGCTGTACCAGCACGTCCCACGCCTGCTGGTCGCCCGACGCGGCCGCGTCCACGATCGAGGTGAGTGTCGTCTCGTTCGCAGGCATGTCATCGCTCCCGCCCGCCGTCGAGTGATGTGCGGTGGGGGAGGAGCAGGCTCGCCCGCACCCGCTCCGCCTCGACTCGATGAGCGCGAATCCGTTCGCTGCGCGCGTCGCGCGCCCGGTGCTCGCGCTGGGCCTCATACAACCGGTCGGGGTCCAGCTCCGACGCCACGCTCGCGTGACTCAGGTGAACCATTCGGGGGCTCCTTTGGCTCGGTGTGGCCTGAACGCACCGTCCCGCAGAGTTCTTGGGCGAACCTTGGAAGGTGGTGGGCGAAACCTTGTGGCGAGGCTCCGGCGGCAGGGCGGCGCCCGTGTCACCGACCGCGGCGCGCCGCGTGCAGGAGGAGCTCCAGTTCCGCAACCTGGCCGGTGATCCCGATCTGGGCGTGCAGATCGACGGCATCTACGGAACCAAGACGGAAGCGGCGGTGCGCCTGTTCCAGAAGGTCGTCGGAATCGCGGTCGACGGGATCGCCGGCCGGTGAGCCGGCACGCGCTGGTCGGCGGGACGTAGGTCGGCTGAGACCGGAGCTCTGGAGAGCCGACGTGGCCGATCCGATGGATCCCGCCGGACCTCGTGACGGCGACCGCGCGGACGCCCCTGAACGCCGCGAGCGCCGACACCGTGGCGGCGGCGATGAGGGCGCTTCCCGACACCGAGAGGGTGGATGTGGTTACGAGCGCGATGCACTCGCTACAGATGACGCGAGGCCCGGCGTCGCCGCAAAGGCGCTGCAGGCGGCCCCGGACGCTGCGACGCTCGCGTGGTCAAGAGCGCGATGGAGGCGCTTCCGGACCCGGCGAAGGCCGACGCCGCCGCGGCGGCGACGCAGGCTCTGCCGGTCGCTGCGAAGGCGGACGCGACCAGCGCTGCGGCCCGGACCTTGCCTGACGACGCTGGGACGACGTGATCGAACGTGTCGTGCCGGATCAGGCGATGACGAACGACATCTGGGAGTCGATCGTGCAGACGTACGCCGTCAGGCTCGCCGGCTCACCGGCCGGCGCGGCTGCGGCCCGGGTGCGCGTCGGCACCTGCACAGCTTGGGGTACGGCGAGTCGACGCGGGTGACTTACCTCAGGCCCTGGCGGGCAGTCGAGGCGGCGATCGTCGTGAGGCGCCGCTTCAGGTTCGCAACCTCGATCTGATGGGCGATGAATGACTTGGCGCCGGCCTCGCAGAGGTCGACGCTCAAGCGAACGGCATACATCCCCAGACGCATCATGCCGTCAATGTCTGGCGCTGCGTTTACGCGGCGGGCGGATCGGCTGGTAGCCATTGGTTCCTCGATTGGTCGCGGGGCGGGGGGTGTGTGTGTGCTTGCTGTTAGCTCCAACGTAGCAAACAGCTAGCAGCGGGAAGGCGCCGAGCATCGAGAACGGCGCAAGGCCGCGGCCGCGTTGGCGGCTGTCCGCGGGACGGTCCGCGACACGCGGCGGCACGCCGCTCCGCGGGCGCCCCGACGACTGCCCGCGGCCGGCTCGCATGCCTGTCGCTGCCCCGCGGATCCCGGCCACGGGCCTCCGCTATCGATGCCCCGGCCTCGGCTGGCGTCGGCTCGACGAGAGCAGGCGGCACGCGGTCGTGCAACTCGCCCGCCCGTGCGGATAGAGCGTTCGGGGGCGACGGCAGAGCAGGCGGCCAGGCGTTCACGAGGCGATACTGGACGACGTGCTCCGCACGCCGGTCACCGTCGCGATTGCAACGGTAGTGCTGGTGCTCGCGAGCTGCGGCGGCGGGAACGAGGTGTCCGGGCGGGAGCGGGATCGGGCGATCGCGGCGGCCAAGCAGAGCCACGAGGACGCGGTCTCGCGGGGTCAGGACCTCGACGTCGGCCCCTGCATCGCGGAACAGCTGCCAGGCTTGGCGGATTGGGTGGCGGACGTCGCCCACGACCCTCGTGAGGACATCGACGATGAGCCGGAGAACCAGTGCCGGCGTTACCGGGAAGGTGAGGCCTCCCACTTCGTCGAGCTCACCCCCGCAGGTCAGGTGATCCGCGCCGAGTAGGGCGGCCCGTCGGCTCGCCGCCGGCGCAGCGGCCTCCAGATCACGGTGCGCGGCGGCCCGCAACACCGTCGATGTACGGCTAGGTGCGATCGAGCAGCTCTTCCCATCCGGTGCGGAGATACCAGCCCTTGATCGGCAGCCACCCGGTTGTGCACCCGTCGCTGCTGTTGGCCAGCATGCGGCCCCGGACCCGGGTACGTGAGACGAATTGGCGAGCTCTCAGCGCCGGACCACGATCGTCCGGCTCACCGGGCGCGAGCGGGTCGCGCTGCGCACGGACACGCGGAGGATGAACCGCACGGAGCGGGCGCCGGCGAGGCGGCGCCTGACGCGGGCGGAGGAGATCGGCACGCTGACGGTGCTGGCCTCGCCGGTCTGGAGCCTGCCGCCGACGTGGCCGACGCGCAGGGCGCGACGGAGCCGCGTCGACCGGTCGACGAGCTTCAGGCGACGGGCCTCGCGGATCCCGACCAGGAGGTCGACGCCGAGCGTGCAGGTGCGGGCGCAGGACAGCGTCGCGCGAAGGCCGGACCGGCGGACGCTTCGCAGGCTGTTGCGGGCCGGCGTGACGATCAGGCCGATCCCGCGGGCCGTGTTCGTCGTGAGGTTCAGGTTGACGTCGCCGGCGACCTCGCGGTCGGTGGAGACCCGCAGGTAGTAGCGCCGGCCCTTGAGCCCGTTGAACGAGACGCTGGCCCCCTCGGACCCGAACGTCTGGTCGAAGGTCAGCCGGCGCAGGCCGTTGATCGAGCCGCCGCGGGCCTCGAAGACCGCGAGCGAACTGCCGAACGGATTCGACGGGATCTGGGCGGTGTAGGGCTCGCTGCGCGGAGGATCCAGGCGGTACCAGACCGAGCCGGTGTCGCTCGAGAAGGAGGGGTCGCCGAACTCGATCGTCGAGAACGCGAGACGGGCGAGGTAGCTGCCGGGGCCCGGCAGCGCCGTGGCGCGCGTGAAGGCGTCGTTGGCGGGCGGCTCCTGGGGCACGAGGTCGAGGTGGAAGTTGCCGCCATCGGGAACCCGCCCGCCGGCGCGCTCCGCCGTGACGCGGATCAGGTAGGTGACCCCCGCGGTCGCCGCGAACGTCCGCCGCTCGCCGGGGCACTCCGAGAAGTCGTCGCTCCGCGTCGGCACCGGCACGAGCGCGCCGAGCGGTCCGGTGTAGACGTCGATGTGGTTCGCGAAGTTCGCGTCGCACGTCTCGGCCAGCACGTTGCGGCTGCGCTCGGCCGTGTAGGAGAACCACACCGAGCGGTCCAGTCCGCGCGGCTGGTTGTCGATGGTGCTGACGAGCGGGGCGGGCTCGTCGGCGTCCATCGTCGCCTCGCGCGTGGTGCCCGACACGGTCGCGGGCGCGCCGTCGATCACGGTCGGTGATCCGGGACCGTCGTTCGCGGGCGGCGCCGCATGGGCGGCGGACGGAGCGGCCCAGAGCAACAGCGCGCCGATCGCCACCCCGAGCAGTCGAACCCGGGTCGGGGCCGTCGATCGCCATCCAGCACGCCAGGTCACGAGCGCTCTCGGCTCCTGTCGAGGTCAGGTGGGCGCGGAATTAACGCGCGGGCGGCGAGAAAGGAGCGGTCTTCTCCGTTCTTGGTCCTCAACTCACCCTTACCGGACCGTGAGCTTGTAGGTCGTCGCGGTGGTGAAGTTGTTCGGTGGTGACGCGCCGCCGAATGACAGGGTGTGCGTGCCCTTCTTCAGCTTCTTGAGCATGACCCAGTACCCGTCGGCGACCGACGGTGAGTTCGTCGCGGGGGGAATCCCGATGGGGTTGCCGGCGACCGGCGAGAAGGTGAACAGCGGCGAGGCGAACCGGAACCTCTTCAGGCGCTTGAGCGGCTTCCCGTCGAGCTTGGCATGCAGGTTGGTGAAGGTGTCCGCCAGCTTGGCGGCGCATGCGCGCAGCTCCGCGTCCGTCGACCCGTCGCCTTCGGCCTGCGAGCACTCCCCGTTGATCACCGGGAAGAGGATCGCCACCTTCCTCGAGATCCGGCAGGAACGTTCGACCGGGGAGGTCGACGACGTGCCGACGAGGAAGACGACCTTCCGCGTCCCCAGGGCGCTGCAGTCGACCTCGCCGGGCTTGAAGGCGTCCGCGCCCCGGTCGCTCACCGCCTGCGTCCACCAGAGCGCGCTCCACTCGCCATAGCTCTTGCCGAACGGCTTCGAGTCCGGCGGGTAGACGTCCGCGTTGCGCGCCATGGCCGCGGGCGCGGCGACGAGGACAGCCACACACACCCCCACCGACGTGAACCAGCCGCGACGCACCGACCTGAGCGTAGGCATGGGTGAACCCCCTCCTTGAGTCACTGTGCATCCCGCGACTGATCGCTCGGTCACACAACCCAGGACTGCACGGATCCCGTGGCGCGGCGACGCTCGCACACGCGGATCGCGACTGTCAAGGACTGAGCCCACAGTCAGGTCCGGACTGTGACTCGCCCCGCAGCGACGCCGGAAGCCCCCCAGCCGGCCCCGGCGCCAGCGCGACCACCGTCACCGTGCCCGGCGGCACCTCCGTGAGCCCGGCGTCGACGACGCGGGCCACGCAGTCGGGGCGCGCCGCCACCTCCGCGAACACCTCCCCGGACGGGGCGAGCACGCGGCCCGGGCAGCCCGCCGCGACCCAGTCCTCGACGCCACCGCCGTCCGCCGCCAACACCGCGGCGTGCGCGACCTGCGCCACGGTCTTGCCCGAGCTCATCACCGCCGCGGGGTTGAGCACGTAGGTCAGGGCGGGCCGGGAGTCGGACTCGACGGCGCGCGCGGGCGCCGCGCGCAGGTCGCTGCTCATCGCCTGCAGGCGCTCCAGCAAGGGACCGCGCTCAGAGCGCCGGCGCGGCGGCAGCGCGACCGCCGACTCGCCCTCCGGATCGCCCGCCTCGGCGTGGGGCTCCGCCCGCACCTGCTGCCATTGGCTCGCCGTGCGCGCCCGCAGGCAGACCTTGCCGGGGCGGGGGCGCCACTCCTCGAAGGCCTCCGCGAACGCCGGATCGTCCGAATAGCGCCGGACGCACGCCACGGCCGCCGCGCCCGCCAGCTCACCGGCGCGCGAGAGCTCCTCGATGGCGCCGCGCCGCAGGACCAGGTACATCCGCAGGGGGTCGCTCGCGGGCGGCATCGCCGGGACACGCTAGGGCGTACGCTCCGGATTCCACGGTGACGGCGGGGAATTCAGCGAACAGGCCGGCCGGCGACAGGGACGTCCCCGCGTTCGAGGTGGTCGGGCTCCGCAAGGTGTTCGGGGAGCACGCGGCCGTCAAGCGCGCCGACCTGACGGTCATGCCCGGCTCCTTCTACGGGCTCGTCGGACCCAACGGCGCCGGCAAGACCACGACGCTGTCGATGGCGGTCGGGCTGCTGCGGCCGGACGCCGGCCGCTCGCTCGTCTTCGGGACGGACGTCTGGCAGGAGCCGCTTCACGCCAAGACGCTGATGGGTGTGCTTCCGGACGGCCTCGCGATGCCCGAGCAGCTCACGGGCCGCGAGCTGCTCGGTTATCTGGGCCGGCTCCGGGGGCTCGACCACGCCACGACCGGCGAGCGGGCCGACGAGCTGCTCTCGGTGCTCGAGCTGACCGGCGAGTCGGAGCGGACGCTGATCATCGACTACTCCTCGGGGATGCGGAAGAAGATCGGCCTCGCGACGGCGCTGCTGCACGGCCCGCGGCTGCTGGTCCTCGACGAGCCGTTCGAGGCGGTCGACCCGGTCTCGGCGGCGACCGTCAAGCGGATCCTCACGCGCTTCGTCGCGGGCGGCGGCTCGGTGCTGCTCTCGAGCCACGTCATGGCGCTGGTCGAGCAGCTCTGCGACACGGTCGCGGTCATGGCGCGAGGCGAAGTGGTGGCGGAGGGCCCGCTGGACGAGGTGCGCGGGAGCCGGACGCTGGAGGAGACGTTCGTCGAGCTGGTCGGGGTCGACGTCGGCGGCGGCGAGGGGCTGTCGTGGTTGGCGTCCTGATCGCGATGAAGCTCACGATGATGCGGCGCCTGGCCACCGGGCCGCGGGCGAACGCGATGCTCACTGGCGGGGTGCTCGGCGTCGCCGCCGCGCTCGGGACGATCGCGATCGCGACGCTCGAGCCCGACCGGGCGACCACGCTGTTGGACCTGCTCGCCGTCGTGTTCGCGATCTGGACGCTGGGCTGGATGCTGGCGCCCGCGTACGGCGGCCAGCCGGTGCTGCGCGCCGAGCACTTCGCGCTGACGCCGATCCCGCGGGCGAGGCTCGCGATCGGGCTGCTCGGCGCGGCGTTCGCCGGCGTCGCGACCGCGATCACGCTCCTCGCGTTCACCGCCACGGTGGTGTTCGCGGCACGACTCGGCGCGGTGCCCGTCCTGGTCGCGCTGCCGGGCGTGGTGCTGCAGGTCGCGCTCGTCGTGGTGCTGTCCCGGATCACGGCGCGGATGTCCGACACGCTGTCCGGTCGCGCGCCGGCGGCGCCGCGGAGGCGCGTCGGCGCGCCTGAGGTTGCACAGCGCACCGGCGGTCGGAGAGGATCGGCGTGGTCCCGGGACCGACGAGCGGAGGTGGGCGGTGGGTGCGGAGGTGACGAGGGCGAGCGACCGCGGGCAGGAGGGCACCCGCCTCCTGGTCGCCGGGACGGTCGGCGCGCTCGTCGCGCTGAGCCTCGGGATCTACGGCAGCGTCCACGACCCGGCGAGCGACCTGTCGATCACGCTCGGGTTCGCGAACACGATGTCGATGAAGGTCTGGCTGGCGACGCTCGCGTTGCTGTTCGCGCTCGTCCAGGCGAGCTCCGCGCTGTGGATGTACGGGCGGCTGCCGCTCGGCGACCAGCCGCAGTGGCTCGGCGGGCTGCACCGCATCTCGGGCCGGCTCGCGTTCCTGGTCAGCCTCCCGGTCGCCTACCACTGCCTCTACCAGCTCGCCTTCCAGGACACGACCACCCGCGTGCTGCTGCACTCGATGCTCGGCTGCGCGTTCTACGGCGCCTTCGCCGTGAAGGTCGTGATCGTCCGGACGCCGTCGCTGCCGGGGATCGCGCTGCCGCTGGCGGGCGGGATGCTCTTCTCCGTCCTCGTCGCGACGTGGCTGACGAGCGGGCTGTGGTTCATCACGCAGAACGGCTTCCCGTCGCCCTGAGATGCTGGCGTGGATTGACCGGGTCCTGGCGCCGCTGACGTGGGCGGCGGCCGCGTTCACGATCGTGGTCCTCTTCGCGGGGCCACAGCTGATCGGCGCCGACAAGGACGAGACGGCCGGCGCCGCTCCCGCGGCGACCGCCACGGCGACGCCGTCCGAGGCCGGCACGCCGGCGGCCAAGGAGACCGCGAGCCCCGCGGCGGACGGGAGCAAGGTCTTCGCCTCCGCCGGCTGCGGCGACTGCCACACGCTCGCGGCCGCGAACGCCTCGGGCGCGGTCGGGCCGAACCTCGACGACCTCAGCCCCGACGCGGCGTCGGTCGAGGCGGTCGTCAAGAGCGGGAGCGGCTCGATGCCGTCGTTCGCGGACCGGCTCTCGCCGGACGAGATCAAGGCGGTCGCGCAGTACGTGGCCGACAACGCGGGGCAGTGAGCCGGTCGCCGTGAACGACGACCGGACCCTCGGCCAGGTCGTTCTCGTCGTCCTGGCCCCGCTGATCGCGGCGGCGCTCGTGGCGATCCTCAACAGCGCGGGCGTCTTCGGCGACGACGAGCCGTCGTCCTCTGCGCCGGCCTCGGGCGGCGGCGACGGCGCGGCCCGGGCGCCCGAGGCCACGGCCACCATCCGGGTCGCGCCGGGCCCGGACGGGATCACGGTCTCCGACCAGGGCGTCGTGTGGGTCACGAACGCGAGCGCGGGCAGCCTGACGCGGATCCGCGACGGGAAGGCGGGCCGGACGATCCGGGTGGGGCGCCAGCCGGACAACCCGGCCGTGGCGGGCGGGGTGGTGTGGGTGGTCGCCTCGGGTGACAACACCGTGGTCCAGGTGAAGGGCGGCCAGACGACGCCCATCCGGGTCGGCCGCGCGCCCGAGTCGCTCGCCATCGGCGAGAAGTTCGTATGGGTCACCAACGCCGCCGACGGCACCGTCAGCCGGATCGACCGCGCGTCCGGTCAGGTGTCGGGCGAGCCGATCCGGGTGGGCGGCCGTCCGCTCGACGTCGCCGTCGCCGACGGCGTGGTGTGGGTGACGAGCTTCGCGGACGGTACGGTCACCCGCCTCTCGGCCGCCTCGGGCAGGCCGATGGGCGAGCCGATCGGGGTCGGCAAGGAGGCCCGCGGCGTGGCCGTCGGGGAGGGCTCCGTGTGGGTCGCCAACGCGGGCGACGGCACCGTCAGCCGCATCGATCCCAAGACCGCCGAGATCGACGGCGACCCGATCGGCGTCGGCGAGGACCCGCGCGACCTCGCGGTCGGCGAGGGCGCGGTGTGGGTCGCGAACGCCCGTGACAACACGGTGTCGCAGATCGATCCGTCGTCCGGGGAGGTGGCGGGGAGGCCGATCCGCGTCGGCAAGGATCCGATCGGGATCGCGGCCGGCGGCGGCGCGGTGTGGACCGCGAACTTCCAGGACGACACCGTCACGCGGATCAAGCCCTGACGCGGCTACGCGGCGGGCGGCGCGATCCCGGCGAGCGACAGGACCTCCGGATCGGGCGTCGTGCGCCGGTGCGGCGCGAGGTACTCCGGGTAGGTCGGGCGGTAGCCGCGCCGGCGGCCGATCTCGTTGAGCGCTCCGAACAGCACCCTCTGGACGAGCGCGGGCGGCTTGGTGAAGTGCATGACGTCGTCGAACTCCACGGCGATGGCCGCGAGCTGGAACGGGTGCGGGAGCCCCTTCGCGTTCGTCTTGCCGGCGTTGGCGAGCCCGAACAGCGTCCCGATCAGCGCCACGAAGCGCGGGTCGGGCGGCGAGAACTCGACGAGCACCTCGGCGTTCGTCTCGCCCGAGTTCCACCAGTCGTGCGGCGTGCCCGGCGGCACGGTCACCTCCTCGCCGGCGATCAGCGTGCGGTCGACGCCCGCCACGCGCGTCCCGAGCTGACCCGAGATCGCGCGGAAGCGCTCCTGCATCCTCGGATGGACGTGCTCGCCCACCACCGCGCCGTGTGGCCGGACGGTCAGGTGCACCAGGCCCGGCTGACCGGCGCCATCCTCGTCGCCGCGCAGGACCACCGCCAGCTCCCCGGTCACCCGGTTCTCGTAGACGTCGCCGAGGCGCGTCATGGACCGATTGTCCTCCAATGACCGGGCGTGGGCGAGAGTTTGTGGCGGTCAAGCCGGGGGCGGCGCCGACCAGCTGACCACGCCGGCCGCCTCGAGGACGCCGGCGGGGCCGAGGCGGCGGATGCTCGCGGCCGCGTCGGGCTCGTCGCCGGACGTCGGGGCGGCGATGTAGAGGACGTGGTCGCCGACGCGGTCGCGCGCGAGGTAGCGCGGGTAGCCGGCCTCCATGGCGTCGCGGAGGGTGGCGAGGTCGCCGCGGCGCGCCGTGCGAACGCGGGCGGGGAGCGCCTTCACGGCGTCCGCCGCGGCGTCCCAGTCGAGGTCGTCGGCCACCATCAGCGAGAGGAACCGGGAGAGGTCGCCGCGGCCGGCGGGTGGCGCGGCGGAGGTGATCTCGGGCACCGGGGCGTCGACGAGCGCGCCGACACGGTCGCCGTGGAGGTCGGCAAGGGCGCCGATGGCGGCGAGGAGCGGGCCGGCGAGCATCTCGGCCGCGAGGCGGGACCGGTCGGGATGCGCGGGGTGGCGGGCACGCAGGGCCTCGGCGAGGGCGCGCAGCTCGTCGCGGGCGGCGCGCCAGGAGTCGTAGCGCGGCGGGTCCCACCGGTCTCCCAGCGCCGCCAGCTCGCGCGCCGGCCCGTCCGGGTCTCGGGAGCAGAGCACGAGCCCGGCGGCCACGAAGCGCAGCAGCGCGCGGCCGCCCGACTCGTCCGGGCCCATGTGGTCGAGCTCGGCCGGCCAGCTCGCGGTGGAGGCGGCCATGCCGCAGGCCTGCTCGGCGGCATGCGCGGCGGCGAGACCCATGCACACTCGCCGCGCGTCCTCGGCGCCGAAACCCGAGCGTCCGCCGCTCGATCGGGGTGCTCACGTACTGCGTGTGCCCCTCGAAGCCCGCCGCGGCCGTGATCCCCGCCTCGGCGAGCTCGATCATCGGGGTGATCAGCTCGGTCGGGTCGTCTCCCCAGCTCGGGCCGCCCGACACCCACGCGCGATGCGTCGGCGTCCGTATACAGACGAGCTCCGCCGGCCACCCGTGCTCGATCGCGCCGCGCAGCTCGCACGCGTGCCGGTGCAGCTGCCACTGGGCCGCGCGCAGCGCGACGAACGCCGCCTCGGACCCGGGGAGGTTCTCGGTCTCCGCGAGCCACTCCTCCCACGGGTACAGCTCGTCCGCGTCCCACACGACGTCGAGGCACAGGTTGCGGATGGCGAGCGCCGCCGCCTCCCAGTCCGGCTCGCGCCCCAGCGGGAGCGGCAGCGTCATCGTCACCATGTCGACGCCCATCGCGAACGGGTCGCTCGGCGCCCGCCGGACCTGACGGTGGCGCTACTCCAGCCGCCGCGCGAGCTCGACCCGCGACCGGACGCCGAGCTTGCGGTAGATGCTGTTGAGGTGCGTCTCGACGGTCTTCGGCGTGACGAAGAGCGCGGCGGCCGCCTCGCGGTTGGTGGCGCCCTCGGCGACGATCATCGCCACCTGTAGCTCCTTCGGGGTGAGGTCGTCCGCGGTGTCGGGGGTGCGCCGGCGGGCGCGCTCCCCGCTGGCCGCCAGCTCCCGCCGCGCGTGCTCGGCCCACGGCACGGCTCCCAGGCGGTCGAAGGCGTCCAGCGCGCTGTGCAGCCACTCGCGGGACTCGCGCCGCCGCCGGGCGCGGCGCAGCCGCTCGCCGAAGCAGAGCTCGGTGCGGGCCCGCTCGAACGGGTTCGCCACGCCCTCGTGCCACTCCAGCGCGCGCCTGAAGTGGCCCTCGAACGCGTCGTCGCCGGCGAGGAGGCCGCGGCATCGCGCCGCGGCGGCGTGGGCCAGAGCGCCGCCCCGTCCGCTCGGCCTGGCGCTCGAGCACGTCGAGCGTCGCCTCGGCGTCGGCGAGGCTCCCGTCCCGGGCATAGGCCTCGGCGAGGTCCTGCGCCCACGGGAGGATGCCGGGCTCCTCGACCCCGCCACGCAGCGCCGCGTGCCCGGCCGCCTCGAGCGCCTCGATCGCCTCGGGAAGCCTGCCCTGGCCGAGCTCGAGCAGGCCGAGCGCGGACTGCGCGCTGGGGCGCATGAGGTTCGCCTCGATCGAGGCCGCGAGCTCGTCCGCCCGCGCGAGGGTTACACGGCCCTCGGCGGCCTGCCCCCGGCGCGCCTGCAGCGACCCGAGCGCGGCGAGACCGTTGAGCAGCTCCCCGGGGCGGCCGATCTCCTCGCCCAGGCGCACGGACTTCGATGCCTCCGCCAGCGCCGCCGTCCAGTTGCCGAGGCGCTGGTCGACGTCGGCGAGCCAGGCGAGCGCGAGCGGGAGCGTCATCAGCGCGCTCTGGGCCCGGGCCCGCGCGATGATCGCGGCGAACATCCGGCGGCTCTCCTCGTAGTGCTCGAGCCAGCTGTGCGCCAGCGCGATCATGGCGCCGATGTAGCCGAAGAGCGAGACCTCCTGCGAGTCCACGAGCGGGCGGGCCTCGCGCAGCAGCGGGTCAGCCCGCACGGGCGTCGCCCGCCAGGATGCGGGCGTCGCCCAGGACGAACGCGGCGATCAGCGCGTCGGTCCCGCCGCGCTCGTGGACCGGCCGGAAGGCCTGCTCGGCGAGCCGCGCCGACTCGCGGACGTCGCCGAGCACGACCATGGTGAGCGACACGTCGAGCAGCATCGCCGCCGCGCGGACCGGATCGTGCGGCTGCACCCGCGTCGCTTCGGAGACCAGGAGATCGCGCGTCGCCGCGAGCGACTGGCCGGTTGTGAGGACGCGGGCTCGCAGCCGCTGCACGTCCGCGCGCATGATGGGGTCCTGCGCGCCGTCGAGCGCGTCGTCGAGCAGCCGCCGGGCGGCTTCCGGGAGGCCCGCCAGGTGGTACTCGGTGGCGCTCTCGATCAGCCGGCGGACTCGCTCCTTCCCCCGTGGGGTCAGGCGTGCCGCCGCGGCGAACGCCTGGCCCGCGGCCGCGGGTGCGCCGCGGTCGCGCGCCTCCCCTGGCGGCGGCCTCGACCTCGGCCGCGGTCGCCTCGTCGGGCTCGACGGTGGCGAGCGCCAGGTGCCAGGCGCGACGGACGCGGTCGGCATCTGGTGGCAGGGAGGCCGCCAGCGCCGCATGGGCATCGCGGCGCACCGGCGGAGTCGCCCCGACATAGGCGGCGGAGCGGAGCAGTGGATGGGTGAACTCCACCGCGCCGCCCGCCATCGTCACGACATCGCCGATCTCGGCCGGTGCGAGCGCCGAGAGCGTCAGCGATCGGCGCCGGAGCGCGCCGGTGATCTCGTCGACGGCCCCGGAGTCGCTCGCGGCCGCGATCAGCAGGGCCGCCCGCGTGTCCTCGGGCAGCCGCGCGAGCCGTCCCCCGAGCGCGCGTTCGAGGTCGGCGCCCACCGGGAGCACCGCCGGCAGCGGCTCGGACCCTGCGAGCTGGGCCGGCGTCAACGAACGGGCGAGCTCGCGGAGCGCGAGCGGGTTGCCGCCGGTGGCCTCGTGCAAGCGCGTCATCACCGCGCTCGCGACCCGTGTCTCCGCCTCCCGCCGGACGAGCTCCGCCGCCGCGGCGGGCTCGAGCCCGGCCAGGCGCCGCGAGCTCCGACTTCCGGCCCACAAGCACCCGTGCTCACCACCCCAGCGGCCAGGTCTCCCGGGGACTGCGCGCCAAGCATCTTCACTGGTGCAGCGGCCTGCAAGGGCGGGACCCGACCAGCCGCCGAGGTGGTCCGAGACCGGACCGCCGGGGCACCTCAGGGAATTCCCCGATGCGAAGGGCGTCGCGCGCGGTCGAGCATCGGCGGCAGCCGACGCCCCGGTCGCCGCGGCGTCCCGACGGGCCCCTTCGAATGGCTGGAGGCCATGCGTCAGACGGCAGGTAGCCGAACTCCGATGCGCGCTCGCGACCTTCGCGCTCGCATTGATGCTGACGACCGAGGTGCGAGCCGCGCCGGTGGCCGCCAAGGCGCCCGTCGAGCAGTACCTGAACCGCTGGTGTGACCGGATCTCGCGGCAGAACCCGCCGCCGCCCTCCGTCAGGGCGGACTGCGGCCGCCGCGCGTCCGGCGCGGTTCGGGTCGAGGCGCGCGCGGTCCGGGGCGTCGGCGTCGACGCGCAGGAGTTGATCGTCGGCGGCAGCGCGGTCGCCGCCTGGGTCGCGCTCCTCGGGACGGCGATCGCGACCATCCAACGCCGGGGCCCTCGGGGCCCCGCGCCGCAGAGCTGAGGACGACGCCTTGCGCCTGATCGCCCTGCTCGCGCTGACGGCCGCCTTCGCGGCGGCCCCCGCCGACGCGAAGCCCCCGCTCCTCAGCCACCCGGCGAGCTGCGAGACGGTCGTGCATGAGAGCGCGCACGTCCGGGGGGTGTGCGCCCGCAGTACGACGTCGGCCGCCCCGCCCGCGTCCTGGGCGACGAGCGGCCGGAGCGGGCCTGAGACGGAGGACGCCTGGCTCGTCGCCGGCGGCGCGGCGGCGGCCGTCCTGGCAATCGCCGGCGCCACGCTCGCCGCGGCCCACCGCCACGGCGTCCACCGCAGCCGGCCGGCACCGCGGGCTGAGTGGGAAGCACCACCACGCGGGGGTGGTCGCCCGGCTCGTCATCCGCTGAGCCGACCGGCGCTCAGAGCGGCGACAGCAGCCGGTGCGGCTCGCGGAGCGCGAGGCTGACCGGGTCGTCGCGCGCCGTCGCCGGCTTCCCGGGGCCGGGGCGCATGACGATCTCGGACGGCTCCGGCATCCGGTCGCACGCGCGGCAGTGCCCCGAGGCATCCAGATCCGTGTCGCAGGCGGCGTGCGCGAACAGCCGGCGCGCGCCGCCGTCCGCGCCGTAGTGACGGTCGCCCCACTGGATCAGGCCGTAGACGACGGGCCACAGCTCGAGCGCGCGGTCGGTGGGCAGGAGCTCGTCGCGGCCCGGGCCGTAGGGGCGGCGGACCACGAGCCCCTGGTCGACGAGCGCCGCCAGCCGCGCGGACAGCACCGCGCGGGGGATGTCGAGGTGGGCGTGGAGGTCGGTGAAGCGGCGCACCCCGAACAGGAGGTCGCGCAGGATGAGCAGCGTCCAGCGCTCGCCGACGACCTCGAGCGAGCGGGCGAGCGAGCAGTTCTGGCGGTCGTAGTCGTTGCGCAGCGGCATGGCCCGCGCGGAAGGTAGCACGTCACGGTTCAATCAACGAACTGAAGCTGATAGCTTCCCGCCGCATGACGGCGGCGACTCCGTGGTGGCGGCGGCAGACGGTCGTGATCGTGGCCGGCTGCCTGATCGCGACCGTCGGCTTCGGCGTGCGGTCGAGCTTCGGCCTGTTCACCGAGCCGCTGTCGGTGCTGCGGGGCTGGGACCGGGAGACGTTCGCCTTCGCGATCGCGGTGCAGAACCTGCTGTGGGGCCTCGGGCAGCCGTTCGCCGGCGCGATCGCCGACCGGCTCGGCAACGGGCGGGTGCTCGCGGCCGGTGGCGCGATCTACGCGCTCGGCCTCGCGCTCATGTCCGTCAGCACCAGCGGCGGGGCGCTCGTGCTCTCGGCCGGCGTCCTCGTGGGCCTCGGCCTCGCGGGCGGGTCGTTCACGATCGTGATCGCGGCGTTCGCGCGGCTCGTGCCCGAGGAACGGCGCTCGTGGGCGATGGGGATCGCGACCGCCGCGGGCTCGATGGGGCAGTTCCTGTTCGCGCCGCTCGGCCAGGGCTTCATCTCCGCCTACGGCGCGGCCACGGCGCTGCTGCTGCTGAGCGGCTTCGTGGCGCTCGTGCCGATCCTCGCCGGCGCGCTGAGCGGCCGCGGGGAGGACCACGGCCAGGCCGACGAGTCCGCGCGGGACGCGCTGCGGCGGGCGTTCACCCATCCGAGCTACATGCTGCTGACCGCCGGCTTCTTCGTCTGCGGCTTCCACATCGCGTTCATCTCGACGCACCTCCCGGCGTACCTGACCGACCTGGGGCTCGGCACGAGCCTCGCCGCGTGGTCGCTCGGCCTCATCGGCCTGTTCAACGTGATCGGGTCCTACAGCGCCGGGGTGCTCGGCGGCACCTATCCCAAGCGGCTGCTGCTGGCCGGGATCTACCTCGGCCGCGGGGTCGCCTTCACGCTCTTCCTCCTGCTGCCGGCGACGCCGCTGACCGTGCTCGTCTTCGCCGCCACGATCGGCCTGCTGTGGCTCTCGACGGTGCCGCTCACGTCGGGCCTGGTCGCGCTCATGTTCGGCACGCGCCACGTCGGCATGCTGTTCGGCGTGGTCTTCCTCAGTCATCAGGTCGGGGCGTTCGCCGGCGCGTGGCTGGGCGGGGCGATCTACGAGAGCACCGGCTCCTATGACCTGATGTGGGTGCTGTGCATCGCGCTCAGCGTGTTCGCCGCCGTGGTCCACGTCCCGATCAGCGAGCGCAGGGCGCCACGCCTGGCGCCGCAGCCGGCATGAGCCGCCTCGGCCGCGACCTGCTCATCGGCCTCGCGCTCACGCTCGTGACGCTGGCCCTCGTCGCGTGGCAGACCGGCGCGACGGCCCGCGACGGGGCCCACCGCGAGCTCCCGCCGCTGATCTGCCCGCTCCACTAGCCCCGGCGAAAGCCGGTCGCGCCGGGGCGCGGGTCGAGCGGGCTCTCCGGCAGGTCCGGCGCGGGCTCGGGGGCGTTGAAGCCGGAGGGCGCGACGTCGTTCGGCGCGTCGGGGTGGAAGAGCGAGGCGAGGAGCTGGATCTGCAGCCTGCCGACGCCGAGCTCTCCCATGCCGCCGCCGTACATGTGCAGCCCCTCTCGCGCGCAGTGGGCGTAGAGCTCCATCAGGTCGCGCAGAGAGCCGACGCGGCACGGCTTGACGTTGACGAACCCCGGTTGCAGCGGCAGCGAGGCGAAGTCGTCCACGGTGTGGATGGGCGCGTCGAACGACACCCGGTCGCGGTGGGAGTCGAGCAGCGCCGTGATGTCCGCCTCGTCGTGGGGATCCTCGAGCACGGCGCCCGGGAAGCTCTGCAGCACGCGCTCGTACATCGGGAGCAGCGCGTCGCCGTCCTCGACCTCGAGCCCGTAGCGGCCCTTGAAGTCGATCGTGTCGACCGCGCCGGTGGCGCGCAGCTCGCCCATCAGCTCGAGCGACCACCCGGGCTCGACGTCGAGCTTGAAGCGCAGGCCCGGGTGGGTGCCCAGCCGGCGGTGGATCGTGTCGATCGACGCCGGCTTGCCGAGCCCGAGGGAGTTCACGAAGCGCAGGGGACGGGGCTCCAGGCCGAGGGCCTCGTGCAGAGCGCGGCCGGACTGGCGCAGCGCCAGGTCGAGCGCGGCCGCCTCGAAGGCCCAGTTGCGCCAGCGCCGCATCGGCTCCCACTGCGGGGGCTCCGGCCACTGGTCGAGCCCGGCGACGTGCTCGCAGAAGGACTCGAGCGTCCACTCGCCCGCCAGCGGCAGCACCGGCCCGGCGGCCACGAACGCCTCGTGGTCGGCCGGGAACGGGCCGATGTCCTCGCCGGTGCCGTCGAGACCGCCGCCGCGCAGGCGGATGACCGTCGTGACGCGCTCGACGCCGATCTCGGGCGGCACCTCGAGGCGCTCGAGCTCGTAGGTCTCGACGACGAGCGGGAGCCCCGCGAGCCGGGGCCAGAGCGACGTCGTGGGGCCTCCCATCGGACGAGTTCTAGCAGTGGGCCGAGCGCGGCCGCGCCGCACCCACCGGGGTGCGGCGCGGCCGGGTGCTCAGGCGATCGCGTAGCGGGCGTCGTGACCGCGGGACCGCGCGACGGCGGCGAGTGGGGCCAGGAGCGCGTGCACCATCCAGGCGGGCGGGAACGGCGCCCGGACCTCGCGGCGGAACCGGTGCACGAACAGCGCGAGGTGCAGTGGCTTCGGCATGCCCGAGGCCAGCACGTCGCCGTCCTCGGCGAGCTCCGCGGTCGTGCACAGCAGGTCCTCCATGTCGAGCGCCGGCTCGACCTCGACGCGGGCACGGGCCGGCCCGTCGCCGCCGTTGGCGAACCTGTGCACGCGGCCGGCCGGGACCACGACCGTGTCGCCCGCCTCGGCGACGATCGTGCGCAGGCCGAGGCGGAAGCGCATCGTGCCCTCGAGCACGTGGAAGCGCTCCTCCTGCTCGGGATGCACGTGGGCGCCCGGGACGCGGCCGTCGGGCGTGAGCTCGAGCTCGAACTCGAGCAGCTCCCCGCCGGTGTCGGCCGCCGTGCGCAGGAACTCGATGCGCTCGCCGGTGACGGGGTTGTGGATGATCTGTCCGGTGCGGGCCATGGAGACGCTCCGTGGTCGGTGATCGCTGACGGGACAGAGCGTCCGCCGGAACCGCCGATCCGTCGTCGGCGCGGCGAGCGATCCTGGGGGCCTCCGCGCGGGTGATCCGGGAGCCCTCGCTCCTCCTCGCGGAGGAGGGCGGCGTCGTCCTACTCGCCGGGCCGGCCGGGGGTGACGAGCCCGGACTCGTAGGCGAGCACGACCGCCTGGACGCGGTCGCGCAGGCCGAGCTTGCCCAGCACGTGGGCGACGTGGGTCTTGACCGTGGTCTCGCTGAGGACGAGCGTGGCGGCGATCTCGGCGTTGGAGAGCCCGCGCGCCAGCAGCCGCAGGACCTCGGTCTCGCGCGGGGTCAGCTCGTCGAGCTCCGACGGCCCGCCGCGGGGCGAGGGGCCGATGCGGGCGAACTCCTCGATCAGCCGGCGGGTGACGCTCGGCGCGAGCAGCGCCTCGCCGGCGGCCACGGCGCGGATCCCGTCCGCGAGCTGGCCGGGCGGCGTGTCCTTGAGCAGGAACCCGCTCGCGCCCGCCTGCAGCGCGTCGTAGACGTACTCGTCGAGGTCGTAGGTGGTGAGCACGAGCACGCGCGTCGGGTGACGGGCGGTGATCTGCCGGGTGGCGGCGATCCCGTCGAGCTCCGGCATGCGGATGTCCATGAGCACGACATCGGGCTGCAGTCGCCCGGTGCTGTGGATGGCCTCATGACCGTTGGACGCCTCGCCGACCACCTCGAGGTCGGGATGGTTCTCGAGCACGAGGCGGAAGCCGGCGCGCACGAGCGACTGGTCGTCGGCGATCAGGACGCGGATGCTCATGCGGCCGTGGTGGGCAGCCGGGCGTGGACGAGGAAGCCGCCGCTCGGGCGCCGCCCGACGTCGAGCGTGCCGTCGTAGAGCGCGACCCGCTCGCGGATGCCGACGAGCCCGTGGCCGCCGCCGGCGCCGGCGGGGCGCGCGCCGTTGGGGCCGCGGCCGTCGTCGGCCACCTCGACCTCCACCGCGCGGCGGTCGTAGCGCACCACGACCCACGCGTGCCCGGCGCGGGCGTGCTTGGCGGTGTTGGCCAGCGCCTCCTGCACGATGCGGTAGGCGGCGAGGTCCACGCCGGACGGCACCTCGGCGGGCTCGCCCTCGACCCGCACGTCGACCTCCATCCCGCCCGCGCGGGCGCGTTGCGCGAGCGCGTCCACGCCCGCGAGGCCCGGCTGCGCGGCCGTCTCCGCGGCAGCCGGGGCGACGAGGCGGCCGAGCTCGGCCAGCGCGTCGCGGCTGACGGTCGCGAGCAGCGCCGCCACCTGCGCGGCGCGCTCGCCGTCGCGGTCGACGAGCCCGTCGGCGCCGGCGGCCTGGATCGCGATCACGCTGATGCTGTGCGCGACCGCGTCGTGCAGCTCGCGGGCGACCCGCACGCGCTCGGCGGTCCGCGCGGCGAGCGCCTCCTGCTCGCGGGCGTGCTCCATGCGCGCGGCCCGCTCGCCCAGCTCGCGCGCCAGCAGACGGCGGCTGCGCAGCGTGCGCCCGGCGACCCAGGGGACCAGCCCCGCGCCGAGGACGGCGGGCGCGACGCCGTCGGGATGGAACACCGCGGCATGCGCGGCGAGCCCGGCCACGAGCGCCGCCAGCCCGGCGACCGCGGCGCGCCGGCCGGCATGCGCCCCGACCGCGTAGGAGGCGGAGATCAGCGCGAAGCTGTCGGCGACCGGGAACGGGTCGAGGCGCAGGACGACGCTCTGCAGGGCGACCGCCGCGAGCACCGCGAGCGCGACCGCCACCGGCGCCCGCCGCCGCCACAGCAGCGGCGCCACGATCAGCACGGCGCTGACGGCCGCGAGCGGGAGGTCGCCGGCGGGCGCGGCGAAGGCGAGCTCGAGCTCGGCACCCGCGAGCAGCGCGGCGACGAGCGCGAGGTCGTGGCGGCGCGCGCGCCGCGCGGTGCGCTGAGGGGGTGGGACGGCAGCGGGCGCGGTCGCGGGCGCGGTTGGCGGTGCGGCGGCGCGCTCGGCGGCCGTCGCCTCCGGCGGGGCGCCCGGCCCGAGCGGCGCGGGCGAGCCGTGGCGCAGCACGCCGAGGATCCGCCGGACGTCGGCGAGCGCCTCGCGCGCGCGGCCCGCGATGCCCGCGAACAGCGCGCGCGCCGCCGCCCCCTCGTGCGCGCCCAGCCGCCCCGGGAGCGCCTCGGCGTCGCGCAGGATCGCGGTGAGGCTCCCGGTGACGACCGCCCGCAGGTCGGCGGCGATCCGCATCCGCTCCTCGTCGGCCGCCTGCAGCGCGTTGCGCTCGCGCTCGCGCTCGAGCTCGTCCGCCTTGCCCTCGAGCTCGGCGCGCAGCAGCGCCTGTCCGCGCAGCCAGCGGCCGACCAGCAGCGGGACCGGGGCGTAGGCGAGCGTGAGGATGGCGTCGCCGGCGCTCTCGACGGCCGGGTCGAAGGCGATCCGCATCGCCGCGAGCGCCACGGTGGTCGCCACCGCGACGGCGAGCCCGGCGGCGCCGGCGACGTACCGGCCGGCGGCGTAGAGCGCGAGCACGAGCGCCACCAGCGACGTCACCGCGGGCTCGGCGACGAGCCCGCCCAGCAGCGTCTGCGTCACCAGCCCGGCGGCGACGGCGGCCAGGGGCAGCAGCGGTGCGCGGCGGCGCCACGCGAGCGGCACGGTGGTGAGCGGCAGCACCAGCGCGCTCGCCAGGCGCCCGCTCGCCGCGGGCGGGGAGAGCAGCACCTCGAGCTCCCCGGCGATCGTCAGGCCGGCCGCGAGCAGCGCGTCGAGGCCGGACGAGCGCCCGGTGCGCGCGACGATGCCGGAGACGTCCCTCACCACCGCCAACGTAGCTCCCGCCCGGCGGCGACGTCGTCGGTCGGGGTGATGAGCCGCCCTCGTCCTCGAGGATGAGGCGGCGCGTCAGCCCTTGGCCGCGGGCTCCCGCTCCAGCTCCGCCAGGCGGGCCCGGAGCTGCCCGCGCTTCGCCGAGAGCTCCTCCTCCAGCCGCGCGATCTCGCGCCGGCGGCCGGCGACCAGCTCGAGCTGGCGGTCGACGAGGCCGAGCGCCTCCTCGAGGATCGCGCGCTGTCGGGCGGGCGACGCCTCGTGGCTGTGCCACTCGCTGCGCAGCTCGGCCCGGGCGGTCTCGGCGGCGACGAGCTCGGACAGCTCGTCCAGCGAGACGCCGAGGAGCTGCTTGAGGCGCAGGACCTCCTCGAGGCGGCGGACGTCGGCCTCGTCGTAGAGCCGGTGCGAGCCCGGGGCGCGCTCGTGCGCCGCGGGCAGGAGTCCGATCTCCTCGTAGTAGCGGATGGTCCGGGGGGTGGTCCCGGTCCGCTCGGCGACCTCGCCGATCCGCAGGCCGCGCGGCTCCTCGCTCACCCTGCGACCTCCCCGGTCACCAGGCTCGCGGGCGCGCGCTCGGTGGCGCCCACCGGGCTGCCGGCGTGCGGCGGCCGCAGCAGCGACACGAGCGCGCCGACCAGCGACGTGGCGGCCAGCGCCCACAGGGCGGTGTGCATGTTCGCGATGAACGGGTCGAGCTGGCGGTCGGACAGGCCCGACGCCAGGCCGGAGAAGATCTGCAGCAGGACGGGCTTCGGCACCGCGGCGGTGACGATCGCCAGCACGAACGCGATCGAGAGCACGGCGCCGGTGTTCTGCAGCATCGTCCGCGCCCCGGCGGCGATGCCGCGCCGCTGCGGCGGGACGGTGCCCATCATCGCGGCGGTGTTGGGGGAGTTGAACATCCCGGAGCCGACGCCGACCAGCACCAGCCACAGCGCGCTCTGCCAGTACGGGGTGTCGACGCCGAGCGTGGTCATGAGCCCGAGCCCGACGGCCGAGACCACCATGCCCATCGCGGCCAGCATGCGCGAGCCGTGGCGATCCGCGTAGATGCCCGCGAGCGGCGACGCGGCGAGCATCCCGAGGGCGAGCGGCGCGAGCTTGACGCCGGCGAGGACCGGGTCGTCGCCGATGACGCCCTGGAAGTAGAAGACGAACACGAACATCAGCGCGAAGCGCGAGAGCCCGTTGATGAACGCGGCGCCGGTCGCCGCGGCGAAGAGGCGGTTGCGGAAGATCGAGAGGTCGAGCATGGGGACGCTCACGCTGCGCTCGATCGCGATGAACGCCGGCAACAGGATCGCGGCGGCGATCAGGCCGCCGATGACGACCGGGTCGTCCCAGCCCGACAGCCCGCCCTTGGACACCGCGAGCACGAGGCCGGTCAGCCCGGTGACGTAGGTGACGGTGCCGGCGAGGTCGAGCCCGCGGCGCGTGTCGGGCGTGCTCAGCTCGCGCAGGACGAGCCCGCCCCAGGCGGCGGCGGCCAGCCCGAGCGGGACGTTGAACCAGAACACCCACTGCCAGTCGATCGACACCAGCACGCCGCCGAGCACCGGGCCGAGCACGAGGCCGATCGCGGCGACCATCGTGTTCGTTCCCATGGCGAGGCCGAGTTGCTCGCGGGGGAACGCGTCCGTGACGAGCGCGGCGGCGTTGGCGAACAGGAACGCGCCGCCGAGGCCCTGCAGGATCCGCCACAGGATCAGCTGCGTGCCGTCATGGGCGAAGCCCGCGCCGAGCGAGGCGAGCGAGAAGGCCACGAAGCCGAGGACGTAGGCGCGCTTGCGCCCGAAGAGGTCCGACAGCCGGCCCGCGGTGAGCACGAGCACGGTCGAGGAGATCATGTAGGCGAGGATCACCCACACCAGCCCGAGCAGCGTCGTGTGCAGCGCGCGCTCGAGATCCGGCAGGGCGATGATCAGGGTGCCCGAGTTCGTGGCCGCGAGCAGCATGCCGGCGCTGGTGCACGACAGCGCCCACCACTTGTAGTGCGGGTGGTCCCTGTCGACGCCCGGCCGGGACCGCGCGGTGGGTGCGAGGACGCTTGGCATAGGATTGATCTTAACGTAAGCGTTCAATTTGCTCTCAAGAGGAGGCCGCCATGTGCTTCGCCTACGACGCCCGACCGCCCGAGCTCCCGGCCGACCTCGCGCTGCCCCGCATGGCCGGCGGCGCCGGGGCGGAGCTGCTCGAGCTCGAGTCCGCCGACGGCGCCCGCTTCTCGGCCGCGCTCGCCCAGGCACCCGACTCGGACGACCCCGCGGTCGTCGTGCTCCCCGACGTCCGCGGCCTCTACCGCTTCTACTCCGAGCTGACGGAGCGCTTCGCCGCGGCGGGGCACGACGCGATCGCCATCGACTACTTCGGCCGCACCGCCGGCACCGGGCCGCGCGGCGAGGACTTCGAGTACTGGCCCCACGTGCAGCAGGCGACCGCCGAGCAGGTGCAGGCCGACATCGCCGCGGCGGTCGCGGCGCTGCGCGAGCGCACGGGCGCGGCGCGGGTCGTCGCGGTCGGGTTCTGCTACGGCGGCGCGCTGGCGTTCCTGGCCTCCACCAACGCCGCGCTCGGCCTCGACGGCGTGGTCGGCTTCTACGGGTCGCTCGACGGCACGCGGATCGGGATGCCGTCGCCGGGCGAGCACGCGGCCGAGATGCGCGGGCCGATCCTGGGGCTCTTCGGCGGCGAGGACCACGCGATTCCGGTCGAGCAGGTACACGCGTTCGACGCCGCGCTCGAGCAGGCCGGCGTCGAGCACGAGATCGTCGTGTACCCCGGCGCCCCGCATTCCTTCTTCGACCGCTCCTTCACCGAGCACGCCGAGGCGTGCGAGGACGCCTGGCGGCGGGTGCTGGGCTTCCTGCGCGGGGTGCCCGCCCCCGCGTGACCGGGGCGCCATGGCAACATCCGGGCCTCAGCGGCTCGCGAGGTGAGGAGGAGCAGGATGGGCGACGTGGTGCTGGGTGTCGACTGCAGCACGACCGCGAGCAAGGTCATCGCCTGGGATCGCGACGGCAAGGCGATCGCCGAGGGGCGGGCGCCGCTCGAGGAGATCCGGCCGAAGCCGACCGAGAGCGAGCAGGTCGCCGAGGGCTGGTGGGAGGCGACGTCCGGGGCGCTGCGCGACGTCGTCGCCGCGCTCGACGGTGACCGCGTCGCCGGTGTCTGCATCACGCACCAGCGCGAGTCCTACGTACCGGTCGACGAGGACAACCGCTCGCTGCGCAACGCGATCCTGTGGGACGACGGGCGCGCGCAGGCGCAGCTCGACGAGCTCGGCGAGCGCTTCGGCCACGACGAGCTGCACCGCCGCACCGGCCGCGGGCCGTCGCTGACGCAGTCGCTGCCCAAGCTGCTGTGGCTCGTCCAGCACGAGCCCGAGATCGCCGAGCAGGCCTTCCGCTTCATGGACGCCCACGGCTACCTCGTGCAGCGGCTCACCGGACGGTTCACCACGAGCCTCGCGTCGGCGGACTCGTTCGGGATGACCGACGTGGAGCGCGACGCGTGGGCCGACGACCTCATCACCGGGATCGGGCTGCGCCCCGACCAGTTCTGCGAGACGGTCGCGCCCGGGACGGTGATGGGCGAGGTGACCGCGGAGGCCGCGCGGGCGACCGGGCTGCCGGAGGGCACGCCGGTCGTGGCGGGCCTGGGCGACGGGCAGGCGGCCTGCCTGGGCGCGGGGGTGACCTCGCTCGACCGCGCCTCGCTGAACCTCGGCACGGCGGTCACCGGCGGCCCGATCAGCAACGGGTACGTCTCGAACGCGTCGTGCCGCACGATGTACGCCGGGGCGCCGGGCACGTTCCTGCTCGAGGAGTGCCTGCGCGGCGGGATGGCGACCATGACGTGGTTCATGCGCGAGTTCGGCGACGCGCTGGACGAGGCGGCCGACTACGACCGCTACGAGGCGGCCGCGCGCGAGGTCCCGCCCGGCGCCGACGGGCTCGTGCTGGTGCCGTACTGGAACGGCGTCATGAGCCCGTACTGGGACGGCGGGGCCACCGGCACCATCGTGGGCTGGCACTGGGGCCACGGCCGCCACCAGCTCTTCCGGGCGATCGAGGAGGGCATCGCCTACGAGTTCCGCCTGGCGATGAACGGGGTCGAGGAGGCGACGGGCCAGCGGATCGGCGAGTACGTGATCCTCGGCGGCGGCTCCAACAGCGACCTGTGGTGCCAGATCATGGCCGACGTGCTCGGCGCGCCGGTCGTGCGCGCCCACACGGTCGAGGCGACGAACCTCGGCGCCGGCATCCTCGGCGCCTACGGCGTCGGCTGGTACGGCTCGGTCGAGGAGGCCGCGGCGGCGATGACCGACGTCGCCGAGCGCTTCGAGCCCGACGATCGCACCGCGGCGATCTACGACCGCCTCTTCGCCGAGGTCTACAAGCCGCTGTTCCCGGCGCTCCAGTCGTCGCTGGCGGCGCTCGCGCGCCTGCGCACCGAGACCGCGGCGACGCCGGCGGCGCCATGAGCGGCCGGGTCGCGATCCTCGGCGCGGGCGCGATGGGCTCCGCGCTCGCCACGCCCTACCGCGCCGCGGGCTGGGACGTCGCCCTGTGGGGGACGTGGCTCGACGACCACCTGCTGGCGGCCTGCCGGGCGGGCGAGCCGCACCCGCGGACCGGCGTCCTGCTCGCGCCCGGCACGGAGCTCTTCGACAGCGACCGCCTGGGCGACGCGCTCGACGGCGCCGACGTCGCGGTGCTCGCGATCGCCTCGGTGGGCGTGGTCGACGTCGCGCGGATGGCGCTCCACGGGCTCGCCCGCACCCGCGCGCTGCTGCTTACCAGCAAGGGCTTCGCGCCGGACGGCGACGGGCGCGTGCGGCTGCTGCCCGACGCGCTGCGCGAGCTCGCCGCCGGGGAGGGGGCGGAGCTCCCGCCGATCGTCGCCATCGGTGGCCCGTGCAAGGCCAACGAGGTCGCCGCCGGGCGCTGGACGGCGACGATCTTCGGGTGCCGCGAGCGCGCGGTCGCCGAGGAGGCGGCGCGCACCCTGGGGACCGACGCCTACCGCGCCGAGGCGACCGACGACGAGCCGGGCGTCGAGATCTGCGCGCCGATGAAGAACGTCTATGCGCTCGCGCTCGGGCTGGCCGACGGCCTCGGGGAGCGCGACGGCGAGCCGGCCCACGACCTCAAGGCGGCGGCGTTCGCGCAGGCCGTCCGCGAGCTCGTGGTGCTCACCGGCCTCGTGGGCGGGCGGACGGAGACCGCGACGGGGCTCGCCGGCGTCGGCGACCTCGAGGTCACCGGGTTGTCCGGGCGCAACAAGGTCTACGGCTCGCGGATCGGGCGGGGGGAGACGCCCTCCGCCGCGCTCGAGGCCATGACCGCCGCCGAGCAGACCGTCGAGGGGGTGCCGGCGGCACGGCTCGCGCGCGACCTCGTCGACCAGCGCGACGACGCGGCGTGGCCCTCGCTGCCGCTGCTGACGGCGATCCTCGCGATCCTCGACGACGACCCGGACCCGGTCGCGCGCGTGGTCGACGCGGTGCTGCCGGGCTGAGCCTCAGCATCTCGCGCTCGCGCGGCGTGAGCTCCGAGAGCAGCGCGTCGGGCGGCGCGCTCGGCGCCGCGTCGAGGTCGAACGTACGCGTCGCGGTCATCGGGCCGTGGTCGGAACCGCTCCCGCGCCCCGGGTCGGAGAGCCCCGCGGTGCCGGATCGCCCGCGACGCCTTTCACCGGCGCCGCCCCGCTGGGAGGATCGGCGTCGGCACCCCGGACCAGGAGACGACGTCATGGCGACGGTCACCGATCACGAGACCGAGCAGATCGAGCGCGCGAACGCGTCGGGGAAGACCCCCGCCGTGTTCATCCACGGCCTATGGCTGCTGCCGAGCAGCTGGGACCGCTGGGCCGCGGTCTTCGAGGAGGCGGGCCTCACGGCCCTGACGCCGGGCTGGCCGGACGATCCCGAGACCGTGCAGGAGGCGAACGCCAAGCCCGAGGTGTTCGCCGGCAAGTCCGTCGGCGACGTCGCCGACCACTACTGCGACGTGATCGACCGGCTGAACGCCAAGCCGGCGGTGATCGGGCACTCCTTCGGGGGGCTGCTCACCCAGATCATCGCCGGGCGCGGGCGCGCGGCCGTGTCGGTGGCGATCGATCCCGCGCCGTTCCGCGGCGTGCTCCCGCTGCCGATCTCCGCGCTGCGCGCCGGGAAGCCGGTGCTCGGCAACCCCGCCAACCGCCACCGCGCGGTCCCGCTCACCTACGAGCAGTTCCGCTACTCGTTCGCCAACGCGGTCGGCGAGGAGGAGGCCAAGGAGCTCTACGACACCTACGCGGTGCCCGCCCCCGGCGAGCCGCTCTTCCAGGCGGCGGCGGCCAACCTCAACCCGTGGACCGAGGCCAAGGTCGACAGCAAGAACCCGGAGCGCGGCCCGCTGCTGATCATCTCCGGCGAGAAGGACCACACGGTCCCGTGGGCGATCGCGAATGCCTCGTTCAAGAAGCAGCAGCGCAACGAGGAGTCGGTGACCGAGATCGTGGAGATCCCGGGGCGCGGGCACGCGCTGACGATCGACAGCGGCTGGCGCGACGTCGCCGACACCGCGCTCGGCTTCGTCAGGCGCTTCGTCTAGGCGGCGTCCACCGCGCGGTAGAGGCGCCTGGCCCACAGAAAAGCCCCGCTAAACGGGGCCTTTTCTTTGGGCAGGTGAGGACGGGGTTGGGGCCGTGTCCTCCTGGTGTCCTTGCGAACTGGCGGGTCGGACGCTGTGCCCGCGGCACTCGCGCTGGCTCCGCCGGTCCCGGCCCTTGCTTCCACGCTGTTCCTTCAGGCTTGCTGTTGCGATCTGGGCTTGTCGGCGACGTCCGACGCGAGGTGAAGGCTCCGCGACCGGCGGCGAGCTGACTCTCTTTCAGGCTGTCGGCCGTTGGGCCTGACCACCTTTCGCTGTGTCGCTCGTCGCCGGTCGGGGATGTCCGGCGTGACTTGATAGGAGCGTGGCACCGCCCCAAGCAAGCCGTGTCCGCCGGATGTCGGCTCAATCGAGGTGGAGGTGGACGAGGTCAATGATCGTGCTCGGTGCGGACACCCACAAGCGCTCGCACACGATCGCCGCGGTCTCGGCGGCGACCGGCGAGTTGGTGGGCGAGCAGACGGTCGGGGTCGGCGCCAAGGGCTTCGCCGCGCTGCTGGTCTGGGCGCGCGAGCTTGGCAGGGCGAGCGGGTCTGGGCGATCGAGGACTGCCGGCATGTCTCGGGGTCCTTCGAGCGGTTTCTGATCGGCCGCGGCGAGCGGGTCCTGCGCGTCGACGACGAAGCTGATGGCCGACACGCGTCGGCGCGCTCGCGGGCGCGGGAAGTCCGACAGCATCGACGCGATCGCGGTCGCCCGGGCGGCGCTGCGCGAAGGCCTGGATGCGCTGCCGGCGGCGCAGCTGGAAGGCCCGAACTCGATCTGCGGCTGCTGGTCGACCATCGCGAGCGGCTGGTCCGCCAGCGCGTTGCGCTCAACAACACGCTGCAGTGGCATCTGCACGACCTCTGGCCCGAACTGCGAGCTGCCGGGCAGCTCGCTGTTCTACGGCAACTGGGGCCCGCGCGTCGCGCGTCGGCTCGCGCGCGCCGAGCAGACGATGCGCGTCCGCATCGCCCGCGACGAACTGCGCCGCATCCGCGAGCTCTCGCAGACGATCAAGGCACTCGAAGCCGAGATCGCCGCCACTCGTCGCCAGCATCGCTCCGCAGCTGCTCACCGAGCCCGGCTTCGGACCGCCTGACCGCGGCCAAGCTCGTCGGCGAGATCGCCGGCGCCGGACCGCTTCGCAAGTGACGCCAAGCTTGCCCGCGCCGCCGGCGTCGCCCCGATCCCGGTCAGCTCCGGCAAGACCAACCGCCACCGCCTGGACCGCGGCGGCAACCGCCAGATCAACGCGACCATCCACCGCATCGCCGTCACCCGCCTGCGCTGCCACCCCGAGACCCAGGACTACATCGCCCGCAAACGCGCCGAAGGCAAGAGCACCAAGGAAGCCATCCGCTGCCTCAAACGCCACCTCGCCCGCCGCATCTGGCACCTCCTCCAGCCGCCCCACCCCGGACCAGGACACCGCCACACCATCAATTTCTTGACATAGGAGCAGCGGAAGCGGCAGTGACTTGCTGCAAACGCGGCCCTTCCCAGATGAGCGTGGTTCGCCTTCGGCGGCTCCACTACTGGCGATCAGCCGGGTGTCGGGTGTAGTGTCGCTCGTGGTAGTAGTCATCGCGTCGCTGGCAGCTCCCGGGCACCATCCACTTCCGACGCAAGCCGTCGCATTTGCGGATTGGATGACTGACCATGGCCATTTTGCGCCTGGACCCGATACCCGCCTTCAACGACTCGACCTCCCCGCCAGTCGTTCGCCCGGACTCGAGCGTGCGTCGGACCGCCCGAATCGTTGGGGTCCTTTTCCTTGCGGGCTTCTTGGCATATGGCGTAGGCAGCCTCATAGCGACGGGCATCGTCCGCTCCGGTGACCGCAGCGGCTCCACCGCGTTGTTCGTCACCGGCGCCGCGCTGATGCTGCTCAACTCGGCATTCGTGATCGGCATCGGTGTCCTGATGTTCCCGATCCTGCGAGCCCACAACACGGCCATAGCTGCGGGCTACCTGGGCACGCGGATCTTCGAGGGCGTCGTTCTGGCCATCGGTGTCGTGAGCCTCATCGTCCTCACCGGCTCCGCCGCCATCCACGCGAATTCCGTCTTCTACAACGTCGCCGAGGCCGGGCTCGGTATCGGAAGCCTCTTCTTCTGCGCTCTGCTCTTCCGCACCGGACTCGTTCCGCGTTTCCTAGCTGTCTGGGGTTTCATCGGCTACGCGTGCTTCGCCGGGGGCACACTGCTGGAGCTGTTCGGCGTCGCGGGCGCCGGGCTCGTCGGCGCCATCCCCGGCGGATTGTTCGAGCTGACGTTCGGCATCTGGCTGATCGCCCGCGGGTTCGCCTCCACCGCGACCGTCCGCTCGCGCGCGAGCACCGCCGTCGCACCGGCCTAGACCGACACGCTGCCGCTTCGGACGATCACCAGCACTGAGCCCACGAGCCGCACGCGCTGTTGCTTCGAGGCAGAAGGAGCAGCGAGCGCCCAGTAGAGCTGCGGTTGCCGGGCCTCCCGGCCGTGTCCTCCTAGTGTCCTTGCAAGGGCGGATCTGGGCGGTTATTCGGGGTCGCTGACGGGCAGCGGCGGGCAGCCCGAAAGTTCCCCGTTTACAGGGTATTCCCGCGGTTTGCAGGGGTTGCGCGGGTACGCCCTGAGCGCGTCGTCTAGGCGGCGTCCACCGCGCGGGAGAGGCGTCCGCCCGAGTCGATCCCCCAGGAGACGATCCGCCGCGGATGGATCCGGATGAGCGGCCGGGGCGCCTCGACCGCCTCGGCCCGCCCCCGGACCTCGACGCCCCGTGCGCGCCAGGGGTCGACGCTCGCGAGGTCGTCGATCACGATCGCGGCGCGTCCCGTCCGCTGGACGTCGCGGAACTTCTTGGTCGCCGCGAACTCGCGGCCGCCGACCTCGATCGCGTCGAGCTCGGCGTTCAGCGACCAGCCGACGGGCACGACGTGCGGCGTGCCGTCGGCTCCCACGGTCGCCAGGCGGGCGAGCCGGCGGCCGCTCCGCAGGTAGGCGAGCTCGTCATCGGTGAAGGCGCTCACGCGGCCTCCGCGGGCAGGCCGTGGCGCTCCACGACGCGGTCGTAGTTGATCCGGAGGATCGCGATCACGTCGCGCACGTCCGCCTCGCCGTCGATCCGGCGCGCGCCGAAGCCGGGCTTGCCGGGGAAGACGGGGTGGTAGTCGATGCGCCCCTGCTCGTAGAGCTCCGTCCACACGTCCTTGGGGAAGCCGAAGTGGGCGGCGCGGTCGCCGTGCAGGTGGCCGATCTCGCGCCGGCCGACCTTGAAGGAGAACTCGCCGCGGCGGCCGCCGCCGGCCGTCACGCCCGGCCAGGACGTGACCTCGTCGGTGATCTGCCGGCTGGCGGAGGGGGAGGTCTTCGTGCTCATGCTGGTCAGGCTACATATTCAAGTGCACTTGAAGTCAAGGGGCGACGGCGATGAGTCTTCGCCGCGCCGGGGGTCAAACGAGGCGACGACACGTTCGACGACGACGACGGAGGCCAACCGGTGGGCTACGTGCAGCTGGGCGACGTGGAGACGTACTACGAGGCGCACGGCGACGGCGAGCCGCTGCTCCTGCTGCATCCCGGCGGGGTCGACGCGCGGGCCTTCGCGCCCAACCTCGGCGCGCTGGCTGCCCGCTTCCGGGTCCTCACGCCCGAGCGGCGGGGGCACGGCCGGACGGCGGACGTCGACGGGCCGATCAGCTACGACCTGATGGCCGACGACACCATCGCGTTCCTCGAGGCCGAGGTCGGCGGGCCCGCCCACCTGGTCGGCTGCAGCGACGGCGCCACCGTGGCGCTCCATGCCGCCCTGCGCCGCCCGGACCTGGCGCGCCGGGTCGTGCTCGTCGCCGGCGTCTTCCACCGCGACGGCTGGGCGCCGGGGGTGATCGAGGACGAGGTCGCCGCCGCGAACGGCGGCAACGTCACGCCGCTGGCCGCCAAGCTCGCCCGGATGCACGCCGAGGAGCCCGGCCTGACCGACGCCGACCTCGCCGCCGTGACGAGCCGGACGCTCGTGATGGCGGGCGACGACGACGAGGTGACCCTCGAGCACGCGGCCGCGCTGTACCGCGGGCTGCCCGACGCCGAGCTCGCGATCGTGCCGGGCACGTCGCACGGGCTGCTGGTCGAGAAGCCGATGCTGTGCAACCTCATGATCGTGGACTTCCTGACCAGCGATCCGGTCCGCACCATGGCGCCGATCCGGCGGCGCGATGACGGACGCTGACCCGCGGCGCCGCCGCCGCGAGGAGCGCTCCCGCCGAGCGGTCGCCGCCGTCACCGCCCATGCCCGCGAGCACGGCATCCGCGTCGACGAGCCGGCCGTCCTCGCTGACGTCTTCTCGCTCATGGTCCACCTGCGACCCGCGCCGGTGGTGGCTCGCGTGTCGACCTCGATGCCGCGCCTGCGGACCCCGATCGCGGACTGGCTCGCGACCGAGATCGACGTCACCACCTTCCTCGCACGGCAGGGCGCGCCGGTCGTCGCGCCGAGCCCGGAGCTGCCGCCCGGTCCGCACGAGCGCGACGGCGTCGCGTTCAGCTACTGGACCTACGTGCGGCCCGATCCCGGCCGCACCGCCGGCGCGGCCGACTGCTCCGCGATGCTGGTCGACCTCCACGCCGCCCTGCGCTCGTACCCGGGCCGGCTGCCGGTCTTCGGCGGCAACGACATCCGGCGGGGCCTCGAGGCCCTCGACGGTGCCGGCGACGTGCTGAGCGACCCGGAGGTCGCGCGCCTGCGCGCCGCCGCCGAGCGGCTGCGACCGTTCATGGAGGCGCCCGGCCACGTCCAGCCGCTCCACGGCGACGCCCACCCGGGCAACGTGATCGCCACCCGCGAAGGCCTGGTGTGGATCGACTTCGAGGACGCCTGCCTCGGCCCGGTCGAGTGGGACCTCGCGACGATGATGGACGCCGGGGCGATCGGCCCGCGCCACCGGCCCGACCCCGACGTGCTGGCCCGCTGCCGCGAGCTCCGCGCGCTGCAGATCGCGCTCGCGATGGTCGCCCTCTACGACGACCTCGGCGACCTCGACGGCTGGGACGCGGGGATCCGCGCGATGCTCGCGGCGCTGAGGGCCTGACCGCTACGCCGCCGCGGCCGCGCGCGACAGCTCGCGCAGGACCGCGAGCGCCTCGTGCCGCCGCTCCGCATCGACGAGCAGGTGGTCGTGGTGGCGCCCGGCGAGGACGTTGCAGCTCAGCCCGGCGTCCGCGAGCGCGCGGCTGACGGCGGCGGTGAGGCCGACCGCGTCGAGCGCCGAGTGCACGCGGAGGGTGATCCAGGCGGCGACGAAGTCGTAGGCGAGCCCGAGCTCATCCGCCCGCTCGCGCGCGACCACCACGGTCAGCCCCTCCTCCTCGCGTACGGTCGCCTCGGGCGCGACCTCCGGGAGGCGGGACTCGTCGGCGAGCGCCGCGAACACGAACTCGCCGGGGCGCAGCACCGGCTCCATCGCGGCCAGCAGCCGCCGCAGGTCGCGCTCGCCGGTCATCGGCGGCCGTCAGGCCGCGCTCGGCTCGTGCAGCCCCATGCGCCGGATCCTCCACTTCGCGACCTCGAGCACCGGGATGATCAGGAACGCGAGGCCCGTCACGAGCATCCACTCGACGAGGGCGAGCGTGGTCGTCCCGAACGCCTCCTGCAGGAACGGCACGTTGACGACGAGCACCAGCAGCGTGAGCTCCCACAGGATCGCGAGGTTCAGCCACTTGTTCGCGAACGGGCGCGAGAGCACGGAATGCCGGTCGGACCGGTAGCTGAAGGCCTTGAAGAACTCGATCAGCACGAGCGTCGCGAACACCATCGTCATCGCCTCGGCGAGGACGCGATCGGTCGACAGCGCCCACAGGAAGAGCCCGAAGGTGATGATCCCCGAGGCGATGCCGCCGGTCACGATCAGTGCGATCACCGGCCTGGTGAAGATGCCGGTGTCGCGGTCGCGCGGCGGGCGGCGCATCAGGTCGCGCTCGCGTGGGTCGACCGACAGCGCGAGGGCCGGCAGGCCGTCGGTGGCGAGGTTGACGTAGAGGATCTGCACCGCGCTGAGCGGCAGCGGGCGCCCCAGCAGCGACGCCCCCAGCAGCAGGCAGATCTCGCCGAGGTTCGCCGCCAACAGGTACATCAGGTACTTCTTGATGTTCCCGAAGACCCCGCGGCCCTCCTCGACGGCGGCCACGATGGAGGCGAAGTTGTCGTCGGTCAGCGTCATCGCCGCCGCCTCTTTGGTGACGTCCGTACCGGTGATGCCCATCGCGATGCCGATGTCGGCCTTCTTGAGGGCGGGCGCGTCGTTGACCCCGTCGCCGGTCATCGCGACCGAGTGGCCCCGGGCCTGGAAGGCGGTGACGACGCGCAGCTTGTGGGCGGGGGAGACCCGCGCGTAGACCTCGATGTCCTCCACGTCGCGCTCGAGCTCGGCGTCGTCCATCGCCTCGAGCTCCGCGCCGGTGACCACGCGGCCGTCGGTGAGGAGGCCGAGCTCGCGGGCGATCGCCTCGGCGGTCACCGGGTGGTCGCCGGTGATCATCACCGGCTTGATCCCGGCCTCGCGGCAGGTGCGGACCGCGTCCTTCACCTCCGGCCGCGGCGGGTCGATCATCCCGACCAGCCCGAGGAAGGTCATCTCCTCCTCGGCCGTCTCGACCGTCGCGCCGGGACGCCGCGCGACCGCGAGCACGCGCAGCGCCTCGCCGGCCAGCTCCTGCGCGGTCCCCAGCACGGACTCGCGGTCGCCTTCCTCGAGCGCCTTCTCGCCGTCGGCGGTCAGCACCCGCGAGCACGAGGCGAGGATCACCTCGGGCGCGCCCTTCGCGTAGGCCACGACGCCGTCGGGCGTCTCGTGGAGGGTGGTGAAGCGCTTGGTCTCCGACGAGAACGGGATCTCGCCGACGCGCGGGAGCTCGGCGTCGAGCTCCGCCTTGCGCAGGCCCGCCTTGGCCGCCGCGACCACGAGCGCGCCCTCGGTCGGGTCGCCGCGGATGCGCCACTGCCCCTCGGCCTCGTCGCGGATCACCTGGGCGTCGGAGGCGAGCGTGGCCGCGCGGAGCGTCTCGGTCATGGCGGGGGAGAGCTCCGCGGGCGAGCCGTCGCGCGTGAACTCGCCCTCCGGCGCGTAGCCGGCGCCGGAGACGTCGAGCACCTCGCCGGCCGCGTAGGCCTTGCGCGCCGTCATCTCGTCCTTGGTCAGCGTGCCGGTCTTGTCGGAGGCGATCACCGACACGCTCCCGAGCGTCTCGGTGGCCGGCAGGCGGCGGATGAGCGCGTTGCGCTTGACCATCCGCTGGGCGGCGAGCGTCAGCGAGATCGTGATCACCGCGGGTAGCGCCTCGGGGACCACGGCCACGGCGAGCGCGACGCCGAAGATCAGCATCTCGAGGAGCGGCTGGCCGCGCACGAGCCCCAGCGCGACGACGAGCAGCACGACGACCACGGCGATCCGCGCCAGCGCCATCCCGACCTTGTCGAGGCTGAGCTGCAGCGGCGTCTTCGCGCGCTCGACCGTCTGCAGCAGCTGCGCGATCCCGCCGAACTCGGTGCGCATCCCCGTCGCCACGGCGAGCGCGCGGCCGTGGCCATAGGTGACGGTCGTCCCCGAGTAGACCATGTTGAGCCGGTCGCCGACCGGCAGGTCGCCCTCGGGCAGCGCGGCGGTCTGCTTCTCGACCGGCAGCGACTCCCCGGTCAGCGCCGCCTCCTCGACCTGCAGGCTCACGACCTCGATGAGCCGGCCGTCGGCCGGGGCGCGGTCGCCGGCCTCGAGCAGCATCACGTCGCCGGGGACGATCTCGCGCGCCAGCACGTCCTCCGGCTCGCCGTCGCGCAGGACGGTCGCCGTCGGCGCCGCCATCTCGCGCAGCGCCTCGATCGCGCGCTCGGCCCGGTACTCCTGCGCGAACCCCAGCAGGACCGCGAACAGCACGATCACCGCGATCACGATCGCTTCGGTCCCGTGGCCGAGCCCGATCGAGAGGCCGACCGCGATCAGCAGGATCAGGATCATCACGTTCTTGACCTGATCGAGGAGCAGCTGCCACGGCGAGGTGCCCTGGGTCGTGTCGAGCTCGTTCGGGCCGCTCTCGTCGAGCCGCCGGGCGGCCTCGTCGCCGCTCAGCCCGGCAGAGGGGTCGGCACCCAGCCGGCCCGCGACGTCGTCGAGCTCGAGGCTGTGCCAGGCGTCGCCAGCCTGAAGGCCCGGCGCGTGGGTCAACGCCGATCGGCGGGCTCGACTGCAGTCCGTGACCGTGTCATCGGCAGGGCGGCGAGGCTAGCGCCCGTCGCCCGATCCGCCTAGCTACACGGCAGAGCCGGCTGCCCCTCGGCGGGCCCCGGAAGCGTCAGCAGGAAGCCGGCGCCGACCGGCGTCCCGCCCACCGCGATCTGCAGGTCGTAGGTGCCGGGGAGCCCGACTCCGATCGGGACCTTGGCGGTCCCGTCGGCGCCGATCGTTCCCGTACCGGAGAACGAGCGACCGCGCACCGGCACCACCGTGGCCCGCACCGAGACGCCCGGCTGCGGCGGGTTCGTGACGACGCTCGCGCAGATGCTCCCGGACGTCGCACCGCGCTCCCACGCCTCTGTGGCGGAGTTCGCGGTCACCGGCAGCGCTGTGGTCGGCCCCGACGTTCCACGCGAAGTGGGTGAGGAATCCGTGCTGCTGGTAGCTCGCGCCGCACATCTCGTCCACGGCGTACTTGACGAGCCGGGCGGGCTTGCCGACCTTGGGCGGCAGCGCGGGCACCTTGCCCTTGAGCTCCAAGAACCGGCCGGTGTCGGTCTGCTCGTAAGCGATGGCCTCGGAGTCGGTGCAGCGGGACGGCTGACCGAAGAGAACGTTACCGGCGGTCAGAGTGCGGCTGAGCTTGACGCCGCGGCCCGAGATCGTGATGCGGGTGGAGCCGCTGCCGGCGCCGGGGCTGCGGTTGAAGGCGGCGACGACGACCGTGAACCGGCTGCCGTCCCGATCGATCGCGGCGATGACGAGATCGGCGGAGCCGGCGCGCGAGAGCCGGACGGTCGGACGCTCCGACGCACTCACCGTCGTCGCGGCGGCCGACATGTCCCCGAGGACGGGTCCCGGCAGGCTCAGCGACGCCGCCTGCGCCGATGCGGGCAGGGCGAGGGTCGCGGCGACGACTCCGCCGATGAGGGTCCTGGTGCGCATGCCTCGCCTCCGTGGCCTCGAGGGTGTAGTGCGAAGGAATAACCGCCCTCGAGTGGTGAAGGCAACCGCATTGGCGCGCGCCGACCCCTCCTTAGACTCGAGAGCATGCCCGAGGCCGCCGTTCTGCTCGTCGACGACGACGCGCCGATCCTGCGGATGCTCGAACGCACGCTGGGCGCCGAGGGCTACACCGTCGCCGCGGTGGCGGACGGCGGGGCCGCGCTGGCCCACGTCGAGCGGTCGGTCCCCGACGTGATCGTGCTCGACGTCGCGATGCCCGGGGTCGACGGGCTGTCGGTGACGCGGCGGCTGCGGTCCAAGGGGCTCGCGGTGCCGATCCTCCTGCTGACCGCGCGCGACGCGCTCTCCGAGCGGGTCGCGGGGCTCGACGCGGGTGCCGACGACTACCTCGTCAAGCCCTTCGAGGTCGAGGAGCTCACGGCGCGCGTGCGCGCGCTGCTGCGCCGCAACGCCCCGCCGGGCGAGCGGCTGGCGTTCGCCGACCTCGTGCTCGAGCCCGAGACCGGCGAGGCACGGCGCGCCGGGCGGGCGCTCGACCTCACGCGCCGCGAGGCCGAGCTGCTGGAGCTGCTCCTGCGCAACGGCCGCGGCGTCGTGACCCGCGAGCGGGCGCTCGACGGCGTGTGGGGCGGCGAGGGCGAGGCCAGCCCGAACGTGGTCGACCGCTACGTGGCCTACCTGCGGCGCAAGCTCGGTGACCCCCCGCTGATCCACACCGTGCGGGGCGTCGGCTTCCGGCTGGGGGCATGACCCGGCCGGGCGGCCCGTGAGGCCGATCGGCCTGCGCGCGCGGGTCGCGGTCGCGGCCGCCGCCGCGATCGTCGTCGCCGTCGTGCTGCTGGGCATCGCCGTGCTCGCTCGGCTCGACGACCAGCTCAACGGCGCCACTGACCGGACGCTGCGGGCGCGGGCGGTCGACGTCGCGCAGCTCGCCGCGTCGGCGCCCGGCGTGCTCGACGACCCCGGGGCGCTCGACGGCCGCCTCGGCGGCAGCTCGCTGCTCGTACAGGTCGTCGACCGCCGCGGCCGGCTCTACGTGCGCTCGGGCTCCCTCGGCGCGCGGGTGCTGCCCGAGGTCCCGGCCGTGCGCACCGCGCTGCGCGGGCGCCGGCCCGCCTACGCCGACGCGATGCTCGGCACCGACCCCATCCGCCTCTACGCCGCGCCGCTCGGCGAGCTCGGCTCGAGCCAGGCGGCGGGCGGCGCCGTGATCGTCGCCGCGACCACCGCCGACACCCGCGCCACGCTCGAGGCGACGCGCCGGTTCGTGCTCCTGGGCGCGCTGGCGGCCGCCGCGCTCGCCGCCGTCCTGGCGACCCTGCTGGCGCGCCGCGCGCTGCGCCCGCTGAGCCGCCTCTCCTCCGGCGCGCGGGCCATCGCCCGCACCGGCGACGCGTCGCAGCGGCTGCCGTCGCCGGCGGCCCGCGACGAGGTCGGCGACCTCGCGGAGACGCTCAACGCCATGCTCGCCTCGCTCGAGCGCGCCCGCGAGGCCGAGCAGCGCTTCGTGGCCGACGCCTCGCACGAGCTGCGCACGCCGCTGACCGCGCTGCGCGGCAACGTCGCCTACGTCGCCCGCCACGGGGCCGACCCGGCGGTGCTCGCCGACCTCGAGGCCGACGCGGCGCGGCTCGGCGGCGTGCTCGACGACCTGCTGGCGCTCGCGCGCGAGGACGCCGCGGCGCCGGTGCGCGGCGAGCCCGTCGACCTCGTCGAGGTGGCCCGCGAGGCGGCCGGGGCGGACCCCGCCGCCGACGCGCTGGTGGAGCCCGCCGACGGCGCGGTGCTGGTACTCGCCGAGCGCCCGGCGCTCGAGCGGGCGGTGGGCAACCTCGTGCGCAACGCGCGCCGCCACGGCCCGCCGGACGGGCGCATCACGATCGCGGTCGGCCGCGACGGCGCCCGCGCGCGGATCAGCGTCGCCGACGAGGGACCGGGCCTGGGCGGCGAGGACGCCTCGCGGGCCTTCGAGCGCTTCTGGCGCGGACCGGAGGCGCGCGGCGAGGGCTCCGGCCTCGGCCTCGCGATCGTGCGCGCCGTGGCCGAGCGCCACGGCGGCCGCGTCGAGGTCGACGGCGCCCGCTTCACGATCGACCTGCCCGCGCTCTCAGAGTTGTCTCCAACACGGGGCGTAGAACTCCAGGCGCCCCCTTCTGAAGGAACCTCCCCATGAGACGACTTCGCACCCTCTCCACTCGCCGGCTCCAGGCGATCGTGGCGGTGGTCGCCGCGCTCGCCGTCACCGGCGGGATCGCCCAGGCCGCGCTGAACCGCTCGGACCCCAAGCCCCGTCCGATCGCGCTCGACCGCGCCGTCACGGCGGCGCTGCGCGCGCCGGACGTCGCCGGCATCACGGCGCGGGTCAAGTTCACGAACTCGCTGCTGCCCTCGGGCGCGCTGCCCCGCGGGTCGGCCTCGCCGCTGGCGGCCGGCGCCGACGGCCGCGTGTGGCTGGCCGACGACGGGCGCTTCCGGATCGAGTTGCAGTCCGGCGGCGGCGACGCGCAGATCGTCTCCGACGGCAAGCGCCTGAGCATCTACGACGCGGCCTCCAACACGGTCTACGTCGCCGACGTGCCGCAGGACCGCAAGGCCGAGCGCGAGCAGCGCCACCAGCCCGCCACCCTCGCCGGCGTGCAGAAGGCCCTGCGGTCGCTGTCGGGCTTCTGGTCGGTCTCCGGCGCGCGCCCGACTTCGACCGCCGGACAGCCGACGTACACGGTGCGGATCGCCCCCAAGGACGACGGCGGGCTGCTCGGCGCGGCCGAGCTGGCCTGGGACGCGGCGCGCGGCGTGCCGCTGCGGGCCGCCGTCTACGCCCAGGGCCAGCCCGAGCCGGTGCTGGAGCTGGAGGCCACCGAGGTCTCCTACGGACGGGTCCCGGCCGCCGACCTGAAGGCCGCCCCGCCCGCCGGTGCGAAGGTCGTGGAGATCGATCCCCAGACGACCGACGAGAAGGGCCGGCCGAGCCGCGTGCGCGGCGTGCAGGACGTCCAGCGCCACCTCGACTTCCCGCTCGCGGCCCCCGCCGAGCTGGCCGGGCTGCCGCGCCGCGAGGTGCGCCTCGTCCGCCACCAGGACGGTCCCGGCGCGGTCAGCGTCTACGGCAAGGGCCTCGGGGCGATCGCCGTGTTCCAGCGCAAGGCGTCCGACGAAGCACAGAAGGGCCCGATGGCGGGCGGCAGCCGCGGCGACGTCCGGCTTCCGCAGATCAACATCGGCGGCGCCACCGGCACGGAGCTCGCGACCGCGCTCGGCACGGTGGTGACGTTCGAGCGCAACGGCGTGGCGTACGTCGTCGCGGGGTCGGTCCCGCCGGTGGCCGCCGAGTCGGCGGCGCGAGGACTGCGATAGATGGCCGGCGCGCCGCCGATCCAGGCCCGCGGCCTCGTCAAGCGCTACGGCCACATCACCGCGGTCGACCACGTCGACCTGACGGTGGGGGCCGGTGACGTCTACGGCTACCTCGGGCCCAACGGCGCGGGCAAGACCACGTCGCTGCGCATGCTCCTCGGGCTCATCCGGCCGGACGCGGGCAGCGCGACGCTGTTCGGGCGCGACCCCCTCCTCGAGGGGGCGCGCGCGCTCGACGGCGTCGCCGGCTTCGTCGAGGAGCCGCGCTTCTACCCGTACCTGAGCGGACGGCGCAACCTCGAGCTGGTGGCGGCGCTCGACGGCGACGGGGCGGCCGGGCGCATCGACGAGGCGCTCGACACCGTCGACCTCGCGGACCGGGCCGGCGACCGCGTCGGGGGCTACTCGCACGGGATGCGCCAGCGGCTCGGGATCGCGGGGGCGCTGGTGCGCGACCCGCGGCTGCTGCTGCTCGACGAGCCGACGACCGGCCTGGATCCCGCCGGCATGCGCGACATGCGCCTCCTGATCCGCCGGCTGGCCGGCCAGGGCATCACCGTGCTGCTCTCCTCGCACCTCATGGGCGAGGTCGAGGAGCTGTGCGACCGCGTCGCGATCGTGAGCGCGGGCCGCGTCCGCTACGAAGGCTCGCTGCAGGACCTGATCGCGACCACCGCCGGGCACTACGAGCTGCGCACCACGGATGACGCGCGCGCCCGCGACGTGCTCGCCGATCATCCCGGGACCGGCGGCGTGGCGGAGGCGCCGGGCGGCCTGACGTTCGCCGCCGACGAGCGCACCGCCGGCGAGGTCTCGCTCGCGCTGGCCGCCGCCGGCGTGGGGATCCTCGCGCTGGTGCCGCGCGCGGCGAGCCTCGAGGAGCTGTTCTTCCGCATGACCGAGGACGCGGCGGAGACATCGCCGTCGGCCAACGGCCATCTCCCCGTCGTGGAGCACGCGCCATGAGCCTCTCCGACCTCGATGCCGTGATCGACGCCGCGCCGGGCGGCATGGCGGTCGACGTCGAGCTCGCCGGGGATCCGCGCCCGCTGCCGGCGATCGTGGTCTCGAGCGCCTGCCGCGTCGTCGAGGAGTCGCTCGCCGAGGTGGGCGAGAGCGCGACCGTGACGATCCGCTTCGCGCCCGGCGCCGTCGTGCTGCGCGTCACCGGAGCGGAGGCCGAGGCCCCGCCGTCGCTCTACGTGGGCCGCCTGGTGGGCGTCGCCGATCGGGTCGCCGCGATCGGCGGCGGGATGACCGCCGGACGCGCCGGCGACACCGACGGCGGCGTGCGCGTCCAGGCCTGGCTGCCGACCGAGGGGCACCGGTCATGAGCGCCCGGGCGCTCCCCGCGCCGCGGGCGCGCGCGGCACGCCGGCCGGGCACCGGCACGGTCTACCGCTGGGAGATCCGCAAGCTGATCGCCCAGAAGCGCACCTACATCGGGCTCGGCGCCGCGCTGGTCGTCCCGCTGATCTTCGTGCTGGGGCTCGCGCTCGACGGGGGCGGCGGCGGGCCGGAGGAGGTCGCCTTCGGGCGCTACGTGCGCCAGACGGGGCTGGCGATCCCGCTGGTGGGGCTGATCTTCAGCTCGGTGTGGCTGTTCCCCCTGATCACCGCGCTGGTGGCCGGCGACATCATCGCCACCGAGGACAACCACGGAACGCTCAAGACGATCCTCACGCGCTCCGTCGAGCGCAGCCAGGTGTTCGCCGCCAAGGCGCTCGCGACGTTCACCTACACCTTCCTCGCGCTCGCCGTCTTCGTGGCCACGGGGCTGGTGGCGGGTGGGCTGGTGTGGGGCTTCGACCCGCTCGTCTCGCTCTCCGGGACGCCGATCCCGGCCGGTCGCGGGATCCTGCTGATCGGCGCGAGCGCGCTCGCCTACCTCATCCCGATGCTCGCGGTCGCCGCGATCGCCCTGCTGCTCTCGACGGTCACGCGCAACTCCGCCGCCGCGGTGGTCGGCACGCTGATGTTCTCGCTGATCCTGCAGGTCTTCGGCGTGATCTCCGCGCTCGACTCGCTCCAGCCGTACCTGCTCTCGGACCAGTTCGACGCCTGGCAGGGGCTGCTGCGCGACCCCGTGGACTGGTCCCCGATCGTCCACTCGGCGTGGGTGTCGGCGCTCTACGGGGTCCCGGCCGCCGCGGCCGCGCTGACGGTCTTCGTGCGGCGCGACGTCGCCGGCGGGTAGCGCCGCGCGGCGGAGCGGGTATCTCTCCGACGTGGATCCGAAGGACTACCCGGCGCTGCTCGAGGTCGCGGTCGCCGAGGCGAGGGCCGGGATGGAGGAGGGGGGCATCCCGATCGGCAGCGCGCTGTTCGACGCGTCCGGGGCGCTGCTCGGCCGCGGCCGCAACCGCCGGGTCCAGCACGACGACCCCTCCGCGCACGGGGAGGTCGACGCGTTCCGCAACGCCGGGCGCCGGGCCACCTACCGCGACACGATCATGGTCACCACGCTCGCGCCCTGCTGGTACTGCAGCGGGCTGGTCCGCCAGTTCGCGATCCCGGTCGTCGTGGTGGGCGATTCGCACACCTTCCAGGGCGGCGCCGCATGGCTCGCCGAGCACGGCGTGGAGATCGTCGATCTGGCCTCCCAGGAGTGCATCGACCTGCTCGGATCGTTCATCCGGCGGCGGCCCGACGTGTGGAATGAGGACATCGGGGTCTAGCGGACACCGCTCAAGCATGGTTTAGTGCTCACCGGGCGGCGCCGGAACCGGCCGGAGGGTGGGGAAAACATGGACTGGAACGACATCGACAAGCTCCGTGATCCGGGCTTTGCGCTCGAGCGCCGCGGCTACGACCGCCACGCCGTGGACAAGCTCCTCGGGTCCCTGGTGGACTGGCTGGAGACCGACGCGGTGACCGACCTGGGCGATCTCGCGGTCAAGCGCAAGCTCGAGCTGGTCGGCAAGTCCACGTCGCGCATCCTGCTCACGACCGAGCAGGAGGCCGAGCAGATGCGCCGCCGCGCGCAGGAGGAGTGCGACGAGCTGTGGGCGGAGACCGAGGCCAAGGCGCAGGAGACGCGCCAGGCGGCGGACCGCTACTCGGCCGAGACGCGACAGGCCGCCGACGACTACTCGGCCAAGACGCGCGACAAGGCCGGGCAGGACGCGCGCCGCACCGAGTCCTCGGCCGCCGCCCGGGCGCAGAAGACCGTCGAGGAGGGCGAGCGCCGGCGCGCGAACATCGAGGCGGCGATCGCCGAGCTGGACACGCGCCGCAAGGCCGCGATCGGCGAGCTGGAGCGCCTCCGGACGGAGCTCGCGACAGCGATCGGCATCGAGCCGCCGGCGCACGCGAAGCCCAACGGCGGAGGCGAGGAGCCCAACGCCGTGGGCGAGGAGTCCAACGGCGTGGGCGAGGAGCCCGACGGAGCCGGCGAGGAGGCCGACGAGTCGCCGGTGCAGCGCGCCGCGCCCGCCGCCGAGACGACCTAGCCGCGCGGGCGCCGGGACGTCCCGGCGGGCCCGCGAGTCAGGACGTCGGCAGCTTGTCGGCCGGGTCGCGGTCCTCCGGGTGCTCGCAGATGTCCGCCACGCGCGGCTCGGTGAGCCGCAGCAGGTCGAGCGCGCCGATCACCACCGAGCAGCGCTGCTCCCCGCCGGCGCACACGAGGCGCTCGTGCCCGAGCAGGTTCACGTCGACGATCTCCGGCAGGGACCCGGTCGCGAACGGCGGCAGCGCGCCCAGCTCGAAGTCGCCGAAGTCCTCGCGGAGCTCCTGCTCGCTCGCCAGCCGGAGGTGGTGGCTCGCGCCGAGCAGCTCGCGGGCGCGGCGGACGTCGAGCCGCCGCGACGCCGGGAGCACCGCCAGCCGGTAGCCGCCGCGGTCGTGCAGCGCGACCGTCTTGGCCGTGGCCGCCGGATCGGCGCCGACCGCCCGCGATTCGGCCACGGCGGAGAGCGTCGGCTCGTGCTCGAGGACCTCGTAGGGCAGGCCGTGATCCTCGAGGAAGCGGGTCACCAGCGCGATGCCCGCGGGGCCTGCGGTCGCCCGTGGACCAGCCATCTCGGACCTCCTTGCAGCCGGGCGTCCCATGCTACGCCGACCGCCGCCGCCGCGGCGGCGCCGCGCGGCGTCAGCGCGCGACCGGCTCGAGCTGGGCCGCGAGCGCGGCGCAGAACGCCTCGACCACGCCGGGATCGAACTGCGAGCCGGCGGCGCCGCGGAGCTCGGCGAGCGCGGCATCGACGCTCATCGCGCGGCGGTAGCTGCGGTCGCTGGTCATCGCGTCGAACGCGTCGCACACCGCGACGATGCGCGCGCCGAGCGGGATCTCGGTCCCGGCGATGCCGTCCGGGTAGCCCGCCCCGTCGAAGCGCTCGTGGCTGGCGCGGACGATCTTCGCCACCGGCACGAGCGCCGGCGCGGCGCTCAGGATCGCCTCGCCGATCACCGTGTGGCGGCGCATGAACGCCCACTCCTCCTCGTCGAGCGGGCCGGGCTTGTCGAGGATCGCGTCCGGGACGGCCATCTTGCCCACGTCGTGGAGCTCGGCGGCGCGCGCGAGCTCGTCGAGCGCCTCGGCCCCGAGCCCGTAGTGGAGGCCGACCGCGCACGCCAGCTCGGCGACCTGGGTCAGGTGCTCGTGCAGGTCGGGCTCGCGCTCGCGCAGGACGCGCAGGAGCACGTCGCGCGAGTCGCTCGCCCGCCCGCTCTGGCGCCCCGCCTTGTGGCGGTACATCCGGTGGTCGGCGACCTGCAACGCCTCGACCGCGGTGCTCGCCTCGAGCGACGGGACCACGCAGCCGTGCGAAGCGCCGATCACGAAGCCGTGCCCGTGCTCGCTGAGCGCCTCGGCCGCGGCGTCCACCAGCGCGTCCCGCTGAGCGCCTGGCGCGCGCAGGAGCACGCAGAACTCGTCGCCGCCCATGCGGTACGCGGTGCCGCGGCCCTCCACCACCGCGCCGAGCTTGCCGCCGAGGCGCTGCAGGAGCGCGTCGCCGGCCGGGTGGCCGAAGGTGTCGTTGTAGCTCTTGAACCCGTCGAGGTCGAAGAGCACGAGCAGCTCGTGGTCGTCGCCGGCCGACGCCATCAGCGCGTCCAGGTCGGCCGTCAGCCGGCGCCGGTTGCCGAGACCGGTGAGCGCGTCGGTGACCGCCTCGCGCCGGCTGCGCTGCAGCATCTGCACGTTGGCGCGGAACGCGGTCCCCATGCGCAGCACGGCGGCGGCGAGCGTCGCGGACGAGAGGATGAGCGCCAGCGGGTTGAGGCGGACGAAGTGGTCGAGGGTCAGCAACGCCAGCCCGACCAGCGCGAAGGCCGTCGGCACGAGCACGAGCCGGCGGCCGGCGAGCGGCGCCTCGGCGGTGCGCCGCGGCTGCCAGGACGCCCACGCCATCAGCAGGATCGACGCGGGCCAGAAGGCGTTGAGGATGTCGCCCGCCTGCCAGCTGTGCCCCGCGGCCGCCGCGAGGTACCAGCTGTCCGCCACCGCGCTCAGCGCCAGCCCGGCGCCGAAGAGGATCCACATCCGGTCGGGGCGCCAGGCGCGCAGGCCGAACACCACACCCACCGTCGCGAGCAGCAGCAGGTCGCCGGCCGGATAGGCGAGGTTGGTGACGACGACGGCGGTCCCGCCCTCGGCCACCGTCTCGAGGATCGGCCCGAACAGCGCCGCGGCCACCAGCGCGCTCGCGCCGAGCGCCGCGATCGCGCCATCGAGCCACAGCCCCGGGGTCGGCCTCCGCGGCCCGCGCCCGGCCAGGAGGAAGATCGCGGCGTAGCTCGTCGGGTAGACGGCCAGCCAGCCGGCGTCGGCGGGCGAGGGGTAGGGCGGCTCCGGCAGCCGCGCGAGCGCCACCTCCCAGTAGATGTCGGCCACGGCCCACGCGACGAGTCCGGCGGCGACGAGCCCCCACGCCAGCCGGTCCTCTCGTACGGCGACCACGCGGGCCGCGCACACGAGCGCCCCGGCGATGATCAGCGCGTAGTACAGCCCGCTGGTCAGCGGCCACTCGAGCGCGCCGTCGGCGAGCCCGACCGTGAGCTGGAGGACGTACAGCGCCAGCCCGGCGGCGAGCACGGCGAGCGTGCCCCGCCGGGCGCGGGGGCCGGAGAGCAGCCGCACGACGGCCGCGGGGGTGGACCAGCCGGGCTCCATCGCCTGGATACTCGGCGCGAACGCGCCGGGCTTGACCCCGCGCGGCGGCGGCGCCGCGTCCTGCGGCGCCGCCGCCCGGCCGGCGTCAGCTCTGCGGCGCCTCGCGCCCCTCGCCGGGGCCGCCGCGGCGGATGACCATGACGAACATCGCGCCGACGACCAGGACCGTGAAGGTCACGAGGCTGCCGGCGATGAAGCCGGCGGTATCGGACCCGCCGCGCGTGTCGGCGACGGGCGTCGTGCGCGGTGCCGTCGACGTCGTGCTGCGGGCGCAGACCGCGCGGATGTGCGGCGGCTGCTGGCCCCTACCGACGGTCGGCTCGCACCGGTTCGGGTAGTTGAACACCGGCGCCTTGGCGGCAGCCGGGGCCGCGAGGATCGCAAGCGAGAGCACGATCGCCAGCGGCACGAGGCCCGACTTGAGACTGCGTGTTGCGGTCCGGCTCATGGCTTCTCCTTCGGTTGGTCCGGCGAAGCTACGCCCGGCTCGTGCGCCCGCCAATCTCGCTGCCCGGGGTCTTGGAGGGGTGGCCAGCAGGGCGATCGGGCACCCCGCTGACCGCCTTGACACGCCTTGACCGGAGGAGTCAACTCAGCCCATGGACGAGGTCCTGCGAGTCCACGGTCTCCGCAGGAGCTTCGGGGCCGACGAGGCGCCGGTGCGGGCGCTCCGCGGCGTCGACCTCGAGATCGCCGCCGGCGAGTTCGTGGCGATCGCCGGGCCGTCGGGGTGCGGGAAATCGACGCTTCTGCAACTGATCGCGGGCGTCGACGACGCCCACCAGCGGCGAGGTCGTGCTGGCGGGGGTGTCGCTCTCTGGCCAGGACGAGGACGGCCGTGCGCGGCTGCGCCGCGAGCACATCGGGTTCGTGTTCCAGTTCTTCAACCTGCTCGAGGGGATGAGCGCGCTCGAGAACGTGGCCCTCGCGGCGGTCATTGCACGGACGCCGCGCCGGCGGGCCGACCGAGCGCGCCCGGGACCTTCTCGACCTCCTCGGGCTCGCGAGAAGGCGGACGAGCCTCCCGGCGTGCTGTCCGGCGGCGAGCGCCAGCGGCTCGCGATCGCCCGGGCCCTCGTCAACGAGCCGACGCTCCTGCTCGCCGACGAGCCGACCGGCGCGCTCGACTCCGCCGGCGCGATGGAGGTGGGCGAGCTCTTCCAGCGGCTGCACGCGGGTGGCCAGGCGATCCTGCTCGTCACGCACGACCAGCGGGTCGCCGAGACCGCCGACCGGGTCGTGTCGATGCGCGACGGGCGCATCGAGGCCGACCGCCGGACGCCTCCCGTTCCCGCCTGGAGATGACATGGCGGCGGTCTGGATCCGGCTGCGCGCCGAGCTCCGCTCGCGGCGGCGGGCGTGGCTCGGTCTCGCTCTCATGGCCGGCCTGCTGGCGGGGCCGGTCATCGCGACCGTCGCGGCCGCCCGGCGCACCGACAGCGCCATCGACCGCTTCCGGGCCGCCAGCGGGTCGGTGGACGTCTGGGTCGGGCGCAGCGACTTCTTCGGGCTGAAGCTCGACCTCGCGCGCGTCGAGCGCCTGCCGCAGGTCGCGGCCGCGACGCGTTCCGTCGATCTCGCGTTCTGGGGACGCACCGACACCGGCGTCCCCGTGACCAACGACGATGTCGAGCTGGGCGTCGCGACCGCCGGCCTCGACGGGGCGCAGCGACACCCGAAGGTGCTCGACGGCAGGGCCCCGGATGCCGTCGACGAGGTGTTCGTCGGCGACCGGGCTGCCGAGGCCTACGGCCTGCGGGTGGGCAGCACGCTGCGAATGCGGTTCACGACGCCGCGCGAGCTCGAGCGGATCGCCGAGACCGGCGAGAACGACCCGCGTGCCGATCCCGGGACGACCGGCACGGGCCCGCTTGTCACCCTGCGCGTGGTCGGCATCCGCGCCGACGTGCAGTCCGAGGACGGGCTCATGTTCATGACGCTCTCCAAGGCCTTCTACGAGCGGTACCGGCGCGACCTCGGCATCTGGATCGAGCTCTCCGGCGTGTGGCTGAAGCGTGGGGACGCCGACCTCGACGCCTTCCGGGCCGGCGTCGAGAGGATCGGCGGGGGCAACCGGGTCGAGCTCTACCCGAAGCGCACGCTCCAGGCGAGCCTGAAGCGCTCGATCCACTTCCAGGTGGAGGCGCTGTGGATGCTCGCGGCGCTCGGCTGCCTCGCCGTCGTGCTCCTCATCGGGCAGGCGGTGGCGCGTCACACCGCGCTCGAGTCGGCGGACCACCCGCTGTTGCGTTCGCTCGGGATGACGCGCGTGGACCTCCTCGCGCTTGGCGTCGGGCGCGTCCTCCCGGTCGCCGTTGTCGCGGGCGTGCTCGCGGCCGCGGTCGCATACGTGCTTTCTCCGCTGGCCCCGATCGGCGCCGCGCGGATCGCGGAGCCCGAGCCCGGCCTCGCCCTCGACGCCCCGGTGCTCGTCGCCGGCGCAGCGGCGACGGCGGCCGTCGTGCTGCTGGCGGCGATCGTGCCGGCCTTGCGCGCCGCGGCGTCGCCGGTCGACGAGCGGCCTGCCGGGTCCTCGCGGGTCGGGACCTTCCTCGCTCGCGCCGGCTTCCCGCTCAGCGGCGTGGCCGGGGCCCGCATGGCGCTCGACCCGGGCCGGGGACGCACCGCGGTGCCTGTCCGCTCGACGCTGCTCAGCGCGGTGATCGGCCTGGCGGCCGTCGCGGCCGCGCTCACCATCACCGCAAGCGCGGATCGCCTCGTCACCACGCCACGGCTCTACGGCGAGAATTGGGACGCGGTCATCGGCGACGGCGACACGCCGAGCTACTCGGACGAGTTCATCGCCGGGCTGCGCGCGGACCGGGCGGTCGCGCGAGCTCGCGATCGGAACGGCCCGCGTACCCCGGCTGAACGGGCGGTCGACTGCCGTCCTCGGTCTCGATCCCGATCCGCGGCCCGCTCTCGCTGACCGTGCTCGAGGGCCGCTCTCCGGCTGCGCCGGACGAGATCATGCTCGGCACGACGACGGCGCGCGACCTCGACACCGCGGTCGGCGACGATCGTCGCGGGGACGCTCGCCGGCCGCACTCGAGTGCTCCGCGTCGTGGGGCGGGGGGTGATGCCGGAGGTCGGCTTCACCGGCATCGGCGTGCTCGGTCTGGGTGGGGGAGCGGCGATGACCTTCCAGGGCGTGCGGCGCTTCGATCCCAAGCGCCAAGCCACAGGTGATCCTGCTCGGCCTGGCGCTCGGGGGCCGACCGCGCCGCGACGCTCGCCCGGCTCCAGCGCGACGCCGCCGCGATCGTCCCGAGCCGGCCGTCGGAGGTCGGCAACTGGGGCCGTGTGAGCAGCTTCCCCTACCTGCTCGCGGGCGTCGTCGCGGTAGGCGCAGCCGGCGTCCTCGCGCACGCGCTTGTCACCTCGGTTCGGCGGCGGCGGCGCGACCTCGCGATCCTCAAGGCGCTGGGCCTCGAGCGTCGTCAACTGGCGGCCATGGTCGCCTGGCAGGCGACGACGATCGCCGCGGTCGGCCTCCTGATCGGCGTGCCGCTCGGGGTCGGGATCGGCCGCTTCGCGTGGAACGTCTACGCCGCGGATCTCGGCGTCGTCCCCGAGGTGGTGGCGCCCGTGGTTGCCGGCCTGCTGCTCGTGCCGGCCGCGCTCTTGCTCGCCAACCTGGTCGCGCTGCCGCTCGGCCGCCTGGCGGCGCGCACGCGGCCCGCGGCCGTCCTGAGGGCGGAGTGAGGTGTCCGGCGTGACGGCGTCGCGGCGGCTCGACCGCCTGCTCGTCGCCGTGCTCCTGTTCGCGGCGCTGGCCGCGGTGGTCGTGGGGATCCAGCTCCTCGTGCTCCTGGTGCTCGGTCGCCTGCCGACCGGCAGCGAGCGCGCCGTGCTCGCGGTCTCCGCCCTCGCCGCGGTTGTCGCCGCGCTGGTCTACCAGCCGCTCCGCGCCGGGCTCGAGCGCTTCACCGGGCGGCTCCTCCCCGCCGGCCGTGAGCCGCCGGGCGAGATGCTGCGCGCGCTCAGTGCTCGCTTGAGCCGCGCGACCCCGCTCGACGAGCTGCTGCTGGAGCTCGCCGAGTCGCTGCGGCGCGGCCTGCGGCTGGAGTCGGCCGAGATCTGGACGGGGTCCGGCGGCCTGCTCGAGCGGGCCGCCTCCGACCCGGATCGGGGTTGGGGAAGCCTCACGCTCGCGCCGTCCCAGGAGGCGGTGGTCGCGCGGGCCGGCGTCTCCGGGCCCGGCTGGCTCGCGGTATGGCTGCCGGAGCTGCTCGACAGCCGCGGCGACGGGCCGCTCCGGGTCGCGCCGCTGGTGCAGGCGGACGAGCTCTTGGGGCTCGTCGTGGTCGAGCGCCCGCCGGGCGGGGAGCCGTTCGGTGAGCAGGACGAGCGCGTCCTCGCCGAGCTCGCGCGGCAGGCCGGGCTCGCGCTGCGCAACATCCGCCTCGACTCCCAGCTGCGCGCGTCGCTCGACGAGGTCAGGCGGCAGGCCGACGAGCTCAGGGCGTCCCGCGCGCGGGTCGTCACGGCCGCGGACGCCGAGCGGCGGCGGATCGAACGCGACCTCCACGACGGCGCCCAGCAGCGCCTGATCGCGCTGATGGTGAACCTGCGTCTCGCGCGCGAGCTCGCCGGCACGGAGCCCGCGGAGGCGACGGAGATCCTCGCCCAACTCGGCGACGACCTCGAGGCGGCGGTAGAGGAGCTGCGGGAGCTCGCGCACGGGATCTACCCACCGGTGCTCGCCGGCCGTGGGCTGGCCCCGGCGCTCTCCGCGGTCGCGGCGCGCGCCCCCATCTCGGTCTCCGTGCAGGCCGACGCGCGGAGCCGCTACCCGCCGCCGGTCGAGGCGACCGTGTACTTCTGTTGCCTCGAGGCTCTTCAGAATGTCGGCAAGCACGCCGGAGCGGCGGCGACCGCGACACTCAGGGTCTGGGAGGAGGCGGGAGGGCTCCTCTTCGAGGTCGCCGACGACGGCTCCGGCTTCGATCCCGGCCGCGCGGTACGCGGCGCCGGCCTCGAGAACATGACCGACCGGCTCGGCGCGATCGGCGGGAGCCTGCGGATCGCGTCCTCGCCCGGCCACGGGGTCCGGATCACGGGCACGATCCCGCTCGTCACCGCCGGTCGGACAGGAACAGGAGCACGGCCTTGACCCGCCGGTGGACGTCCTCCTGCCAGGTGAGGCCGAGCTTCTGGAAGATCGAGTGGATGTACTTCTCCACCGACTGGGGCGTCACGACCAGCGACTCGGCGATCGCCGCGTTGTTCTTGCCGCTCGCCATCTCCGCCAGGACGTCCAGCTCGCGCGGCGTCAGCTCGTCGAGGGGCGAGCCCTCCCGGCGCGAGCCGGCCGCGACGAGCGCGTCCACCACCTTGGGATCCATGGCGGACCCGCCGGCGGCGACCTCGTGGATCGCGGCCACCAGCTGCTCGAGGTCGTTGACGCGCTCCTTGAGCAGATAGGCGCGGCGCGCGGAGCCCTCCTCGAAGAGCGCGAGCGCGTACTCGGGGTCGGAGAACTGGCTGAGCACCACCACGCCGGTGTCGGGATGGCTCGTGCGCAGCCGCTCGGCGGCCTGGATGCCCTCGTCCTCGTCGCCCGGGGGCATGCGGATGTCGGTCAGCACGACGTCGGGACGCTCGGCGTCGACGGCCCGCAGCAGTGCGTCGAGGTCGCCGCACGTCGCCACGACGTCGATCCCGGGCTGGGTCTCGAGCAGGCGGCGGAGGCCTTCGCGGACGAGGTAGTTGTCCTCCGCCACGACGATCCGGATCGCCACTGACCCGCGAGCATCGCACAGGCCGCGCGGGGCCCGGGCCGCGCTGTTCGGGCGCTTACCTGGTCTTGGTGGCGGCCTTCGCCGCCTCGCCCGCGGACGTCGCCGCCACGCGCGCGGCCGCGGAGCGGGTGTCGCCGGGCTGGACCGCGAGGTTGACCTCGACGAGGTGCGCGGCGGCGCGGGCGGCCCCCTCGGCGAGCAGCGCCGCCGCGGCGGCGTCGGCGCGGCGGTCGTCGACGCCGCGCGTGGCGGCCTCCTTGGCGAGGGAGGCGACCTCGGCGGCCGCCTTGGCGATCCGCAGCGGGACGTTGGCGGCGAGCTCGAGCGCCGGCCGGAGCTCCGGGCGCGGGCCGTCCGGGGCCGGGCGCAGGGCGGCCAGCGCGTCGGCGAAGGCGGCGGACTCGGCGTCGGCGAGCTCGAGTGCGCGGACGCGGAGCGCCTGGGCCTGGGTGGCGGTGGCGGGCGCCTCGTCCCACCCCTCGTACGAGGCGCGCGCCACGAGCTCGACCAGCGCGGCGGCCAGCGCCGTCGCGGAGGCCGCGGCCACGCCGCCGCCCGCGCCCGACGTCGCGGTGGCCAGCTCCTCGACGAGTGTCTCGAGCGAGCGGCCGGCGATGGGGTCGGGCATGGACGCCAGCCTCTCACGCGGCGCGGGCCGGGCGCAACGCGCCGCGGACGGATTGGGCCAGATGGTCTAGTCGCGGGCGACGCTGAGGCGGTCGCGGCCCGCCTGCTTGGCGGCGTAGAGCGCGTCGTCGGCGCGGGTCATGACCGCCTCGGCCGGCTCACGGGTGCGCAGCGAGACGAGGCCGGCCGAGCACGTCTGGCCGGCGGGCGTGGCGGCGCGGAGGCGCTCGACCACCGTCGCGGCGTGCTCAGGGGTGCAGCCCGGCAGCAGCAGGCCGAACTCCTCGCCGCCGAGGCGGGCGATGACGTCGCCGGTGCGCAGCTCGTCCGCCCAGGCGGCCGCGGCCTGCTTGAGGAGGCGGTCGCCGGCGAGATGGCCGTGCTCGTCGTTGTAGGCCTTGAAGTGGTCGAGGTCGAGCATCGCGACGCAGCCCTCGGGGCGCGGCTCGGCGCGCAGGACGCGGTCGAGCTCGCCGTCCCAGGTGCGGCGGTTGGCCAGCCCGGTGAGCGGGTCGGTGGCGGCCAGGCGGCCGAGCTGGGCGACGAGGTCGGCGTGGGCGATGGCGCTGCCGGCCTCGGTCGCCAGCAGGCCGATGAGCGCGGGGCCGCCGCTGTGCGCGTCGGCGACGGGCTCGGCCCAGCCGACGGCGAGGACGCCGACCGTCGCGTCGCCGCGCAGCACGGGCTCGAAGAGCATCGAGGCGGGACGGCCGTTGGCCTCCCACAGACGCCGGCTCACGGCCGGGTGCAGGCCCGCGGCCTGGGCGAAGACGGGGCGCCGGGCCGTGAAGGCGAGGATCGCCGCCGACGGCTCGGTCCTGGCCGCGATCGTCATCGGCTCCGCCGCGAGGCCGGCCATCGCCGTCGAGCGCAGGCCGCCGTCGTCCGTGGGCTCGAGCAGCACCGCGAAGCTGGCGCCGGACGCATCGCAGGCGGCCGCGCAGATCTCGCCGCGGGCGTCGGGGGCGGCAGAGATCGCCCGGGCCGCCGACGCCACGCGCGCGACGTTGTCGGCGTGGCCGGCGAGCGCGCTGACCAGGGCCTGGACGGTGAGCCCGATCATGCTCGCCACGGCGATGTAGAGGGTCCCGGTCCGCAGCTGTGTGACGGGGTAGTGGTCGCCGCCGACGAAGAGCACGGGCAGCGCCCAGAACGCCGCGACGCCGGCGAGGGCGAGGAAGAGCTCGCCGCGGGTGCCGTGCAGCGCCAGCCAGCAGATCGGCAGCATCGTCAGCACGCCGACGCCGGCGGTCGACCCGCCCGCGGAGTCGCGCAGCAGGGAGACCGCGACCAGGTAGAGCAGGGCGGGGACGAGGGTTGCGGAGCGGGGGAGGGTCGTCCACGGCAACGCCACCGCGAGCACGCCGACGAGCCCCACGAGCGCCGCCGCGCCCGCGAACTTCGCGTAGATCACGTCCTCGTCGAGCACGACGAGCACGAACGCGAGCGCGGTCGCCGCGGCGTACGGCAGGAGCCGCCGCGTTGTCGTCGCGGTGATGAACGGCGCATCCACGCCCCGGGTATCGACCGGGGCGTCCGCTCCTTGACCGAGTTGGCGCCCGCTCAGCGCACGGCGCCGCACGCGAGGCGCGGCCCCGCGTCACCCGTGTCGAGCGTCATCTGGTCGGGCGGCTGCGGCTGGTAGCGCGTCGGGATGTTGGCGTAGTTGTCGGGCAGCGCGTGCACGATCACCGCGGCGCCGTCGGCGTCGCGGAGGTTCCGCAGGTCGAAGCGGTCGGTCAGCGTGCTCAGACGGCCGGCCCCGCTGCGGTTGACGAGCAGCACCGGGAGGTCGCCGATGTGCGTCGGGTGGTTCTGGGCGTCGCGCTTGAGGTGGCCCATGGCGGACATGAAGGTCGGCGCCTGGCACTGGCCCACGGCGTGGATGTGGAAGCCGTGGAAGCCGGCCGGCAGGCCGCGGACGCGCGCCGTGACCGACACCGGACCGCGCCCGTCGCGCTGGCGGAAGGTCACGGTGCCGACGCGCTTGCCCTTCCCGTCGCGGAGCGTCGCGCTGCGCTCGTCGCCACCCCTGCCGCCCCCACCGGGCTGGGCCACAGCGATTGCCGCGCCCGCGGCGATGAGCGCCACCAACAGGAAGGCCGACGTCCGCACCGGATGCATGCTGCTCCTCCTTCTCGACTGTCGCGCAGGCTAACCGCTGCGGTCGGTGGCGCGCTAGGGCGAACGCGGCGTCTGCCAGGGTGGGAGGTCGCGATGGCGGGGACGATGCACGACGCGGTGCGGACGACGACGCGGCAGGGGGAGCCGTTGTGGCTGCGCTGCGCGCCGGTGGTGTTCCTGCTGCTGTGGTCCGGCGGCTTCGCGTTCGTGACGATGGGCCTGGCGCACGCGCAGCCGCTCTCGTTCCTGGCGCTGCGCTTCGCGCTCGTGGTCGCCGTGCTCCTGCCGCTGCTCGTGCTGCTGCGACCGCGGATGCCGGCGACCCGCGCGGAGTGGGCGCACCTGGCGCTGGTCGGGGTGCTGATGCAGGCGCTGTACTTCGGGCTCGCCTACCTGGCGATGGAGCGGATCTCGGCCGGCGCCACGGCGCTCATCGTGTCGCTGCAGCCGATCCTCGTCGGGCTGGCCGTGCCACGCCTGACCGGGGAGGTGGTCGGCGCCGCCCGCTGGGTCGGGCTCGCCCTCGGGCTGCTCGGGGCCGCGGTGGTGATCGTCGCCCGCAGCGCCGTCGAGGCCGCCTCGCTGGCCGGGCTGGTGTTCGCCGGCGCGGCGCTGCTCGCGATCGCGTCGGGCACGCTGGCCGAGAAGCGCTTCGGGGTCGACCAGCATCCGGTCACCGCCAACCTCGTGCAGTACGCGGTGGCGCTCGCGGTCACGCTGCCGGTCGCGGCGCTGTTCGAGGACTTCCGGATCGAGTGGACGGGCGACCTCGTGATCTCGCTCGCCTACCTCGTGGTCGGCAACTCGCTGATCTCGATCACGCTGCTGCTGGCGATGATCCGCCGGGGCGACGCCGCCCGCGTGTCGGCGCTGTTCTTCCTCGTCCCGCCGATCGCCGCGCTGATCGCGTGGGTGCTGCTCGGTGAGGCGATGCCGGCCCCGGCCTGGCTCGGGCTCGGCCTCGCGGGGCTCGGGGTCGCGATCGCCACCCGCTCGCGGAGATAGCCAGACGCGCTCAGGCCGGGGCGGGGCCCTGGTCGAGCACCAGCGCGCCCGGCGGCCGCCGCCGCAGCCACTCCCCGCCGGCCAGCACCGCCACGAACGCCGCGGCCAGCGGCGACCACGCGGGCCCAGCGCCGAACGCCGCGAGCGGCCACACCACGGGCTGCTCGAGCCGGCGCACCTCGTCGCGCAGCTCGCCGGGCACGGTCTTGGCCGGCACGAGCGCCGGGCCGACGCCGGCGGCCGCCAGGCGCGCGGCCGCGTCGACCTGCGCGGTGGTGACAGCGCCGCGGGGAGCGAAACCCGCATGCGCACACGCGCGCGCGACGTACTCGGCCAGCCCGTGGCCGGGCTCGAACACCACCCAGTCGCGATCGGCGAGCGCGCGTAGCGGCACCGGGGCGCCCGACCGCAGCAGCGGGTCCTGCAGCGGCAGGACGGCCACGAGCTCGTCCCAGCCCAGGCGCTTGACGACGCCGGACCACCCCGTCGGCCGCGGTCCGACGCCGACCTCGGCCGCGCCGTCGCGCACCGCGTCCTCGACGAGCGTCGCGTGGCCGTGCTCGTGCAGGTGGATGACGACGCCGGGGTAGGTCTCGTGCCACGTGCGGATGCACGGCGGCAGCATCGAGACGGCGAGCGAGCGCACCGTCGCGAGCTCGAGCCGTCCCGTCTGCATCCGCATCGCGCGGCGCGCGGCGTCGGCCGCCCGCTCGGAGGAGCTCAGCGCCACGCGCGCCTCGGCCACGAAGGCGCGCCCCGCGGGCGTCAGGCGGACGGGGCCGGGCGGGCGCTCGACCAGCGGGCCGCCGAGCTCGACCTCGAGCGCCTGGATCTGCTGGGACAGCGACGGCTGCGAGACATGGAGCCGCTGCGCCGCGCGCGTGAACGAGCGCGTCTCGGCGATCGCCAGCACGTACTCCATCTGGCGCAGCGTCATAGGCACAGCCTATTGGATCGATCCAGGATCCATCTTCCGCGCCCCGATTGACCCCCACCCCCGCCGGGTAGGCACGTCTTGGGCGCCACCGGCCACAGCTTGTGGCTATGGGCGGTGGGAGGGTCGCCTGCGCATCAGTCCCCCGGGAGGAGGAACCTTCGCATGAGCGCCACCGGTGCCGGCTCCGTCACGGTGCAGGACGCCATCGACCGCATCGGCTTCGGCCGGTTCCAGCTCGGGTTGCTCGCCGTCTGCGGGTTCACCTGGGCCGCCGACGCGGCCGAGATCTTCCTGCTCGCGTTCGCCCTGCCGGCGATCACCGAGGACTTCGGGCTGAGCACGTTCGAGTCCTCGCTCGTCGTGTCCTCCACGTTCGTCGGCATGCTCTGCGGCGCCTGGTTCTGGGGCACGATCGCCGACCGCATCGGCCGGCGCACCGGCTTCTCGATCACGATCGGCGTCTTCGCGGTGTTCGGCCTGCTGTCGGCCTTCGCGCCCAGCGCGCTGTGGCTCGGCGTGCTGCGCTTCATGACCGGCTTCGGCCTCGGCGGCGCGGTGCCGCTGGACTTCTCGCTGTTCGCCGAGTACCTCCCCCGGCGCAACCGCGGACGCTGGCTGGTGATCCTCGAGAGCTTCTGGGGCGTCGGCACCGTGCTCGCCGCGCTGCTGGCGTGGATCATCGTCCCGAACTGGGGCTGGCGGCCGCTGATGGCCACCTCCGCGATCGCGGGCCTGCTGATCTTCTGGGTGCGCCTGCGCATCCCCGAGTCCCCGCGCTGGCTGGCGGCCAACGGCCGCCAGGAGGAGGCCGAGGGCATCCTGCGGCGGATCGCGCGCGCCAACGGGAAGGCCGTCGAGCAGATCAAGCTGGCGGCGCCGCGCGCGGCCGAGGCCGGCGCGCACAGCGTCAAGCAGCTGTGGTCGCGCCAGCTCGTGCGCAGCACCGTGATGCTGTGGCTCGCCTGGTTCTTCATCGCGCTCGCCTACTACGGCCTGTTCAGCTGGCTGCCGACGATCTTCTTCGAGCGCGGCTTCGACTTCGTCAAGACGTACTCGTACACGTTCATCCTCGCCGCGGCGCAGCTGCCGGGGTACTTCTCGGCGGCCTGGCTCGTCGAGAAGTGGGGCCGCAAGCGGACGTTCGTGATCTACCTGGCCTTCAGCGCCGTGTTCACGTGGCTCTACGCCGTGGTGACCAACACCGGCCTGATCGTCGGGGCGGCGGTGCTGATGAGCTTCTTCGCGCTCGGCGCGTGGGCGTGCCTGTACGCCTACACCCCCGAGCTGTACCCGACCGCGATCCGCACCACGGGCATGGGCGCCGCCAGCGGGATGGCGCGCGTGGCCGGCGTGCTCGCGCCGATCCTCGGCGGCGTGCTGATCCCGCTGTCGCTCGAGGCGGCGCTGACGCTGTACGCGCTGTCGTTCGCCGCCGCCGCGCTGGCGGTCGGCATCCTCGGCCGCGAGACGAAGTCCGAGGCGCTCGCCGACACGTTCGACGAGACCCGGCGCTTCGAGCGGACCGGATCGACCGAGCCCGCGCGCGAGCGGGTCGCGATCTCATGAGCTCCACCTCGACGCTCGTCGACCTGACGATGCCCTTCTCGCCGCGGACCATCCCGGTGCCCGGGCATCCCGCGCCGACGTTCGAGACGCTGCACACGCTCGACCGCGACGGCGTGCGCAACACGATCATGTGCATGAGCATCCACACCGGGACGCACATCGACGCGCCGTCGCACTTCATCGAGGACGGGGCGTCGATCGACGAGGTCCCGATCGACCGCTTCCGGCGCCCGGGCGTGCGGCTCGACCTCACCGGCGCCATCCCGGGCGAGCCGATCACGCTCGCCCAGCTGGAGGCGGCGGGCTTCGACCCCGGCGAGGCGCGCGACGCGATCCTGCTGCTCGCCACCGGCTGGAGCGACGAGGCGTGGCGGGAGAGCCGGCTCTACGGCGGCAACCCGCACCTCGCGGCCGACGCGGCCGAGGCGGTCGCGGAGGCGGCGCCGTCCGCGCTCGGGCTCGACTTCGCCGTCGACGCCGCCAAGCCCTGGCCGAACCACACGATCCTCCTCGGCGCCGACGTGCTGCTGATCGAGAACCTCATGGGGCTCCCGGGCCTGCCGCGCGACGGCTTCGAGGTGACCGCCTTCCCGCTGCGCCTCGAGGGCGAGAACGGGGGACCGACCCGGGTCGTCGCGGCGCTCGGCCGATGAGGCTCTCGCGCGTCAACCATCTCGGCGTGCTGGTCTCGGACCTCGAGGGCGCGCTGCAGGGCTTCCGCGAGCACCTCGGGCTGCCGCTCGAGCACACGGAGCGCTACGGCGACGAGCTCGACATCGCGTTCCTGCCCTGCGGGGACACCCAGGTGGAGCTCATCCGCCCGCTGAAGGAGACCGGCGACAACGCCGACTGGCTGGCGCGCAACGGCCCGGGCATCCAGCACGTGGCGTTCGAGGTCGACGACCTCGAGGCGGCGCTGGAGGAGCTGGCGGGACGCGGCGTGCGGGTGCTCGGCGACGCGCCGCGGCCGGGCGCGGGGAACACGATCATCGCCTTCCTCGAGCCCGAGCAGTTCGGCGGGATCCTCGTCGAGCTCTGCGAGCCGCTCGGGGAGGCCGCGGGGTGACGGGCCGGCTTCGCCGCCCATGCGAGATCGGCTGCCGCCGATCTCGAGGTGGTCGAGGTGAGTAGCGACCCGGTCCTGACCGACCGCCCGGGCGACCGGATCCTGCGCCTGCGGCTCGACCGGCCGGCGACACGGAACGCGATCGACACCCCGATGGTCGACGCCCTGCTCGACGCGTTCGCGGAGGGTGGGCGGGAGCGTATTTCGGTGGTGGTGCTGGGCTCGGCGCAGGCCGGGATGTTCTGCTCGGGCGCGGACCGCGACATGGGCGACGCCGAGCGCGCGACCCTCTCCGACCGGCTCTACGAGCTCTACGGCCGCATGCTGGCGTCGCCCGCGGTCGTGCTGTGCGCGCTCGACGGCGCGGCGGTCGGCGGCGGGGCGCAGCTCGCGGTGGCCGCCGACCTGCGGCTCGCGAGCCGCCGGGCGTCGCTGCGCTTCGTGGGGCCGGGGCACGGCCTCGCCGTGGGGGCGTGGGCGCTGCCGTCGCTGGTCGGCCGCGGCCGCGCGCTCGACATCTGCCTGACGATGCGCACCGTCGCCGCGGAGGAGGCGTTCGCGATCGGGCTCGTCGACCACTTCTGCGAGGCGCCGGAGGCGGCGGCACTGGAGCTCGCGACGGAGATCGCGGCGCTGGACGCCGACGCCGTCGCCCGCGTGAAGTCCGTCGCGGCCATCGCCGCCGCGCGGGCCGAGGCGCTCGCGGCCGAGCGCGACGGCAACGTCGGCACCTGGGGCGGCTCGCTGGCGGGGATGCGCCGTGGCTGATCCGCACCCGGCGAGCGTCGCGGGCTGGGAGCGCCACCTCGGCGGGCCGGTGGATCCCGCCGCGCTGCGGGCCGAGCTCGCCGCCGGCTCGCTGCCGGAGGCGTTCGCCGCCACCGCGGCGCGGCGCGGCGACGCGCCGGCGCTCGAGATCGACGGCCGGGCGGCGACCCACGCCGAGCTCGACGCGCGGGCGGCGCGCGCCGCGGGCGCGCTGCGCGAGCGCGGGCTCGCGCCCGGCGACCGCGTGCTGCTGGCGGGTCCGAGCTCGCTCGAGCTCGTCACCGCCTACCTCGGGATCCTCCGCGCCGGGGCGACCGTGGTCCCGGCCGACCCGCGCCTCACGGCGGGCGAGCTCGAGCACCTGCTCGGCGACGCCGAGCCGGCCGCCGCGGTGGTCTCGGCCCCGGTCCGCGAGCTGCTCGCGGACGGCGGGGACGGTCCGTCGCTGGTCGTCGGGCTCGAGGCGGACGGCGGCGGCCCTCGCGTGGCGGACCTCCTGGACGGCCCCGCGCTGCCGGCCGGGCCCGCGGACGCGCCCGCGATGCTCGCCTACACGTCGGGCACCACGGGGCGCCCGAAGGGCGCGCTGCTCTCGCACGGCAACGTGCTGAGCTCGATCCGCGCCGCCATGCGGGCGTGGCGCTGGCGCGAGGAGGACGTCCTCGTCCACGCGCTGCCGCTCTCCCACCAGCACGGGCTGAGCGGCGTCCACGCGACGCTGCTCGCGGGCTCGCGCGCGGTCGTCCACTCGGCCTTCGACGCCGAGCGGCTCGAGGCCGCCCTCGACGGCGCGTCGGTGCTGTTCGCGGTCCCCGCGATGTACGAGCGGCTCGCGTTCGAGCGCCCGCCGCGGCTGCGCCTGGCCGTCTCGGGGTCCGCACCGCTGCCGCCCCGCCTGGCCGAGCGCCTGGCCGGCCGCCTCGGCGGGCTGCCGCTCGAGCGCTACGGCAGCACGGAGGCCGGGCTCGACCTCTCGAACCTGTACGACGGCCCGCGCCGCGCCGGCGCCGTGGGCTTCCCGCTGCCGGGCGTCGAGGCGCGCCTGGGCGAGGACGGCGAGCTGCTCGTGCGCGGCCCCCAGGTCTTCGGGGGCTATCGCGGCAGGCCCGACGCGACCACCGAGGCGCTCGCCCCCGACGGCTGGTTCCGCACCGGCGACCTCGCCGCCGTCGACGCCGACGGGTGGTTCACGATCACCGGCCGCCTGAAGGAGCTGATCGTCTCCGGCGGGCTGAACGTCTACCCCGCGGAGGTCGAGCAGGCGCTCGAGACGCACCCCGCGGTGGCGCGCGCCGCCGTGGCCGGCGTGCCGTCGGAGCGGTGGGGGGAGGAGGTCGTGGCCTTCGCGGTCGCGGCCGGCGAGGACCTCGATGCCGACGCGCTGATCGCCCACTGCCGCGAGCGCCTGTCGGCCTACAAGTGCCCGAAGCGGGTCGTCGCGCTGCGCGAGCTTCCGGTCAACCGCATGGGAAAGGTGCAGCGCGACCGGCTCGCCGAGCTGGGCGCGCGCGAGCACGTCAACTAGAGAGAGGAGCGAAGCGAGCATGGATCTCGGAATGAGCGGTCAGGTGGTGCTGATCACCGGCGCGTCGAAGGGCATCGGGCTCGCGTCCGCCCGCACGCTGGTCGAGGAGGGCTGCAAGGTCGTCGTGACGGCCCGCAACCCCGACGGGCTCGAGCGCGCGGTCGCCGAGCTCGACGACCTCGGTCCCGGCGAGGCGCACGGCATCGCCGGCGATATGACGCGGCCGGAGGACGTCGAGCGCGCGGTCGCCGAGACGATCGACCGCTACGGCGCGATCGACGTGCTCGTCACGTGCGCGGGCTCGTCGCCGGGCGGGCTGCTCGAGAACCTCACCGAGGAGCAGTGGCTCGCATCGCTGAACCTCAAGTTCATGGGCTACGTGCGCTCCTGCCGCGCCGTGCTGCCGCACATGCGCGAGCGCGGCAGCGGGAACATCGTGCTCGTGGTCGGTAACGACGGCCTCAAGCCGAGCTACTGGGAGATGACGGCCGGGGCCGCCAACGCGGCCGATCTGAACTTCGCGTCCTCGCTCGCCGAGCAGTACGGCCGGCACGGCATCCGCGTCAACACCGTCAACCCGGGGCCGGTGGACACCGACCGCTGGGACGGGCTGGAGGAGGCCTTCGCCCGCGACAAGGGCGTGGACCGCGAGCGCGCGCACGAGCTGGCGGTCGGCTCGATCCCGCTCGGGCGCATCTGCACGCCGGAGGAGGTCGCCAACCTCGTCGCCTTCCTCGCGTCGCCGCGCGCGAGCTTCATCAACGGCGCCCACATCCCGATCGACGGCGCGCAGCGCAAGGCGATCATGGACCTCGACGAGGAGGCGCCCGTCGCGGTCGAGGCGGGCCGGTGAGGTTCTCCAACGAGATCACCGTCGACGCGCCTCCCGAGGAGGTGTTCGGCGCGGTCTCAGATGTCGAGCGCGTCGCGCCGTGCCTGCCGGGCGCCCGCATCGAGGGGCGCGAGGGCGACGACTGGCTCGGCGCCATGCGCGTGAAGGTCGGGCCGATCACGGCCAACTACCAGGGCAAGCTGCGCTTCCTCGAGCTCGACGAGCAGGGCCGCCGCGCGGTCATGCGCGCGCGGGCCGAGGAGGCCGGCGGCCAGGGCAACGCCGAGGCGCGGATCGTCACCGCGATCGAGGACGCGGACGGCGGCGGCAGCCTGATCCGCATGGACACCGACCTGCAGATGCGCGGGCGGGTGGCGCAGTTCGGCCGCGGCGCGATGGAGAAGATCTCCGAGCGCATGTTCGCCGAGTTCGCGCGCAACCTCGAGCGCGAGCTGGCGGGGGAGGCCCCGCCCGCCGCGGCGGCGGAGGCCCCGGCCGAGCCGCCGCCGGGCGACCACGCCGGCGCCGCCGAGGCGCCGGGCGAAGGGGGCGCGGAGGCAGCGACGGCCGGCGAGCCCGCCGCGCAGGAGGCCGCCCCGCGGCCCGCCGCTCCCGAGCCGGCCGGCGACGCCGCCGCGCTCGACCCGCTCTCGCTCATCGCCGGGCCCGGGCTCAAGCGGGTCCTGCCCGTCCTCGGCCCGGCGCTCATCGGCTTCGGCTACGGCTACCTGCTCGGACGGCTGCGCGAGCTGCGGAGGTGAGCACCACGGACCGAGCGTCCCGCCCCCGGCTCGACCCCCACGATCCCCTCGGGATCGAACCGCTGCTCTCGGACGAGGAGCGGGCCGGGCGCGACCGGGTGCGGGCGTGGGTCCGCGAGCGCTTCCTGCCCGACGCCGAGGCGCTGTTCGAGGAGGCGCGCTGGCCGCGCGAGATCGTCCGCGAGCTGGGCGACCTCGGCGTGCTCGGCATGCACCTGGACGGCTACGGCTGCGCGGGGGCGAGCGCGGTCTCCTACGGCCTCGCGTGCCAGGAGCTCGAGGCCGGCGACTCCGGGCTGCGGACCTTCGCGTCCGTCCAGGGCTCGCTGGCGATGACGGCCATCCACGCGTTCGGCTCCGAGGACCAGCGCCGCGCCTGGCTGCCGCGCCTGGCCGCCGGGGAGGCCGTCGCCTGCTTCGCGCTCACCGAGCCCGGCGCGGGCAGCGACCCGGGCAGCATGACGACGACCGCCCGCCGCGAGGGCGGCGGCTGGCGCCTCGACGGCACCAAGCGCTGGATCGGGATGGGCTCGATCGCCGACGTCGCGGTCGTGTGGGCCCGCACCGACGAGGGCGTGCGCGGCTTCCTCGTCGAGCGCGGCACCCCCGGGCTGACCACTCGCGACATCACCGGCAAGCGCGCGCTCCGCGCGTCGCTGCAGTCCGAGCTGACCTTCGACGCCTGCATGGTCGGCGAGGACGAGCGGCTGCCGGACGCCGCCGGCCTGAGCGCGCCGTTCACCTCGCTGACCGACGCCCGCTACGGCGTGTCGTGGGGCGTCTGCGGCGCGGCGCGCGCGTGCTACGAGGCCGCGCTCGAGCACACCGGCCGGCGCGAGCAGTTCGGCCGCCCGATCGCCTCCTTCCAGCTCGTGCAGGCGCGCCTCGCGGAGATGGCGCTCGCGCTCGGCAAGGCCCAGATGCTGGCGCTGCACGTCGGCCGCGCCAAGGACGCCGGCCGCTGCGCCCCCGAGCACATCAGCGCCGCCAAGCTCGACAACGTCCGCGCGGCCGCGTCCGTCGCGCGCGACGCCCGCCGGCTGCTCGGCGGCGACGGGATCACCGACGCCTATCCGGCCATGCGGCACATGGCCAACCTCGAGGCCGTGATGACCTACGAGGGCACGCCCGAGGTCCACACGCTCATCCTGGGGCGCGCGCTGACGGGAGTGAACGCCTTTGCCTGACGCGTTCGGACCGACCCTGACCGCCGCGGCGGCCGCGATCGAGAGCGGCGAGCTCTCGCCGGTCGACCTCGTCGACGCCTGCCTCGCCCGCGCGGAGGAGACCGCGGAGCTCGGCGCCTGGGTGGCGCTGGACGCCGAGCGGGCCAGGGCGGACGCGGCGCGGCTCGCCGCCGAGCCGGTCCGCGGACCGCTGCACGGGATCCCGGTCGGGGTCAAGGACCTCGTCGACGTCGCCGGGCTGCCGACCCGCGCGGGCGCGCCCGCGGTGGTCGGCGAGGCGCCGGCCGAGCGCGACGCGGGCATCGTGGCCGCCCTGCGCGAGGCCGGCGCGATCGTGCTCGGCAAGACCGCGACGCACGGGCTCGCGCTCGGGGTCACGACGCCCGCGGTGACGAACCCCGTCGCCGCCGACCGCATCGCCGGCGGGTCCAGCGGCGGGTCCGCCGCCGCGGTGGCCACCGGCGGCTGCCTGCTCGCGGTCGGCACCGACACGGCCGGCAGCATCCGGATCCCCGCCGCCTGCTGCGGCGTGGCCGGCCTCATGCCGCGTCCGGGGCGCCTCTCCCGCGAGGGCGTGATCCCCGGCGCGCCGAGCTTCGACTCCGTCGGCCTGCTGGCCGGCAGCGCGGGGGACCTCGCGCTCGCCTGGGCCGCGCTCACCGGCGAGGCCGCGGCCCCCGGCGCCGAGCGCGCCGGCACGGTGCCCACGGCGGCGCTCGGCCGGGTCGACGACGCCGTGGTGGACGCCGCCCTGCAGGCCGCGACGCGGCTCGCGGAGACCGGCACGCGGGTCGACGAGACCGAGGTGCCGGCGTTCGGCGCGTGGGGCCCGCACCGGGCGGTCGTGATCGGCGCGGAGGCGCTCGCCGTCCACCGCGAGGCCGGCTGGTGGCCGGCGCGCGCGGACGACTACCCCGCCGACGTGCGCCGCCAGCTCGAGGAGGCCGAGGGGCTCGACGCCGCGCAGGTCGAGGCGGCCCGCGAGGCGCTCGCGGACCTGGCGCGGGCGCTGCGCGAGGCGCTCGCCGAGGCGGGGGTGCTGATCGTGCCCACGCTGCCGGTCCCCGCGCCGGCGCGCGCGGAGGCGACCGGCGACGCCGCGGCCGACCTCCGCAGCGCGGGTCTGCTCACGCGGCTGTGCGGGCCCGTCAACGCGGCCGGACTCGCCTCCCTGAGCGTGCCGGCCGGCGACGACGGGCACGGCGTGCAGCTGATCGCCGCCGGGGAGCGCCGGGCGCTCGCCGCGGGCGCCGCGCTCATGCAGCCCGCCGCGACCGGGGAGCCGCGGTGAAGCCCGCGGCCTTCGACTACCACCGCGTGGACACCGCCGACGAGGCGATCGAGCGCCTCGCCGAGCTGGGGGACGAGGCCAAGGTGCTCGCGGGCGGCCAGAGCCTGGTGCCGATGATGAACTTCCGCCTCGTGCGCCCGCCGGCGCTGGTCGACGTCTCGCGCGTCGCCGAGCTGCGCGGGCTGCGGCGCGTGGGTAACTCGCTGGCAATCGGCGCGCTCACCCGCCACGCCGAGGTCGAGCACGCCGCCGCGGACGACCTGGCCGGCGGCTTCGAGATCCTGCGCCGGGCGGCGCGCTTCGTGGGCCACTTCCCGATCCGCGCCCGCGGCACGTTCGGCGGCTCGGTCGCGCACGCCGACCCGGCCGCGGAGTGGTGCATGCTGGCGGTGGCGCTCGACGCCGAGATCGTGGTCCGCGGCCCCGACGGCCGGCGCACGGTCCCGGCGCGGGAGTTCTTCGCCGGCTTCTTCACGACCACGCTCGAACCCGCCGAGATCGTCGAGGAGGTGCGCTTCCCCCGTCCCTGGCGCCACGCGGCGATCCAGGAGTTCGCCCGCCGCCACGGCGACTTCGCGATCGTCGCCGCGGTCGTCGCGCTCGAAATCGATCCCACCCACCCCGGCGTCGTGCGGGACGCCCGCGTGGTCGTCGGCGGGGTCGACGAGGTCCCGGTCCGCGCCGAGGCCGCCGAGGCCGCGCTGCGCGGCCGCGCCTCGGACGCGTTCGCCGACGCCGCCAAGGCCGCCGCCGCCGAGGTCGATCCCTCCGGCGACATCCACGGCAGCGCGGAGTACCGGCGCGAGCTGACCGGCGTGCTCGTGCGCCGCGCGCTCGACGAGGCCCGCGATGCCGGCTGAGGGCGACATCGGCCCCGATCCGAAGTGGGTCGGACAGCCGATCCGGCGCCTGGAGGACCCACGCCACCTGCGCGGCACGGCGACCTTCGTGGACGACCTGCGCCCGGCGGGACTGCGCCACGCGGTGTTCGTGCGCTCGCCGTACGCGGCGGCCCGCGTGACCGGCATCGACACCGGCCGGGCGCTGGCCTGCGACGGCGTGCACGCGGTCCTGACCGCCGCCGATCTCGGGGAGCTGCGCCCGTGGCGGCCGCAGCTGCACCGCGACGGGTTCCGCGTGGTCGACGTCCCGGCGCTGGCGGACGGCGTCGTCCGCCATGTCGGCGACCCCGTCGCGATCGTGGTCGCCGACTCCCCGCACAGCGCCGAGGACGGCGCCGAGCGCGTCGACGTGGACTACGAGCCGCTCGACGCCGTGGCGTCCATCGACGCCGCGCTCGCCGGCGACGCCCCGCGCGTGCACGACGGCCTCGACGGCAACCTGCTCCTCGACGAGCAGTTCGCCGAGGACGACGCGGTCGCGGGGGAGCTCGAGCGCGCGGACCTCGTGGTGGAGGCGACCTTCACCTCCGGGCGGCTGAGCGCGCTGCCGCTCGAGGGGCGCGCCTGCCTCGCGGCGTGGGAGCCCGGCACCGAGCGCCTCGTGCTGCACACCTCGACCCAGGTCCCGCACATCGTCCGCACGACGGTCGCCGAGCTGCTCGCGATGCCCGAGCACCGCGTCCGCGTCGTCGCCCCCGACGTCGGCGGCGGCTTCGGCCAGAAGTGCGTCGTCGCCCGCGAGGAGGTCGCGCTGTGCGCCGCCGCGCGCGCCACGCGCTCGGCGCTGAAGTGGTCCGAGGACCGGCGGGAGAACCTCAGCGCGGGCTTCCAGGGCCACGAGCAGCGCTTCGACGTGCGCGCCGGCTTCGCGGCCGACGGCCGCCTGGTCGCGCTCGACGCCGTGGTGCTGGCCGACGTCGGCGCCTACCACTGCCACCCGTTCACCGCCGGCGTCGAGGCGCTGATGGCCGCCACCGAGATGCCGGGGCCCTACCGCGTCGGCCACTACCGCGCCCGCGCGCGCTCCGTGTGCACCAACAAGCCGCCGATGGCGCCCTACCGCGGCGTGGCGCGCCCGCAGATGATCCTCGCGATGGAGCGCCTGATGGAGAAGGCGGCGCGCGGCCTCGGGCTCGAGGTCGACGAGGTCCGCCGCGCGAACCTGATCCCGCCCGGCGCGTTCCCGCACCGCCACCCCACCGGCCTCGAGATCGACGAGGGCTCCTACCACGAGGCGCTCGCGCTGTGCACGTCCGAGCTCGACCTCCCCGCCTTCCGCCGCCGGCAGCGGGCCGCGCGGGCGGAGGGGCGCCTCGTCGGCATCGGCTTCTCCTGCTACGCGGAGCGCTCGGGCTACGGGACGTCGGCGTTCAGCCCGCGCCGGATGGCCGTCACGCCGGGCTACGACACCGCGATCGTGCGCATGGATCCCTCGGGCACGGTGTCCGTCGCGGTCGGGACCTCCGGCCACGGCCAGGGCCATCACACGACGCTCGCCCAGGTCGCCGCCGACCAGCTCGGCCTCGACCCGCGGGACGTCGAGGTGCGCCAGGGCGACACCGACACGACGCCGTACGGGTGGGGCACCTTCGCCTCGCGCTCGATGGTGATCGGCGGCGGCGCCACGCGGCGGGCGGCGGCGGCCCTGGCCATACGGGTCCGGCGCCTGGCCGCCCACCTGCTCGAGGCGGCCCCCGAGGACATCGAGCTGCGCGACGGCCGCGCGGTCGTGCGGGGGTCGGGCGACCGCGGGGTGGACCTGCGCGACGTCGGCCGGCTCGCCTACCTCGAGACCCACCGCCTGCCCGAGGACGAGGCCCCGGGGCTCGAGGAGACCTCCACCTTCGATCCGCCCGGCACGTTCTCCAACGCCTGCCACGGCGCGGTCGTCGAGGTCGACCCCGAGACCGGCGCCGTGCGCATCGACCGCTACCTCGTGGTCGAGGACTGCGGCGTGATGGTCAACCCGATGATCGTCGAGGGCCAGGTTCGCGGCGGGGTCGCCCAGGGGATCGCGGCGGCGCTCTACGAGGAGCTCGCCTACAACGAGGACGGCCAGCTGCTCAACGCCTCGCTCATGGACTACCTCGTCCCCACCGCGGCGGAGATCCCCCCGATCCAGATCCTGCACCTCGAGACGCCGTCGGCGTTCTCGGAGACCGGCGCCAAGGGGCTCGGCGAGGGCGGGACGATGGGCGCGCCCGCGTGCATCGCGTGCGCGGTGACCGACGCCGTCGCCCACCTCGGCCTCGAGGTCGACCGCATCCCGATCACGCCCGAGCGCCTGCTCAGCGGGCTGCGCGACGCCCGCGCGGAAAGGAGCCCAGCATGACCGACGTGCACCTCGTGGCGATCAGCGTCAACGGGACCCGCCACGAGGTGGCGGTCGAGGCCCGGCGCACGCTCGCCGACGTCCTGCGCCACGACCTCGGCTACACCGGGACGCACCTCGGCTGCGAGCACGGGATCTGCGGCGCGTGCACGGTGCTGGTCGACGGCGAGCCCACGCGCGCCTGCCTGATGTTCGGGGTGCAGGCCGACGACTGCGAGGTCGAGACCGTCGAGGGTCTCGCCGACGGCGAGGAGCTGCACCCGCTGCAGCAGGCGTTCACCGACCACCACGCGCTGCAGTGCGGGTTCTGCACGCCGGGCTTCCTGATGCTCGCCGCCGCGCTGCTGCGCCGCACCCCCGACCCCTCCGACGAGGAGATCCGCGAGGCGATGGCCTCGAACCTGTGCCGCTGCACCGGCTACAGCTCGATCCTCGACGCGGTGCGGGCGGTCGCGCGCGGGAACCCGGCCGGGGGTGGTGGGGCGGGACCTGATCCCGGCGGCAACGGGCGCGTCCGCGCCGACGTCGCCGTCGAGAACGGGGGGTCGTGACGGCGCCCACCCTGCGCGTCGAGGACGGCCGCCTGCTGCGTGGCGCGGGGCGCTTCCTCGACGACGTCGACCGCCCCGGGCAGCTGTGGATGCGGGTGGTGCGCTCGCCGGCCGCCCACGGCCGGCTCGAGGGGGTGGACGCCGCGGCGGCGCTCGCGCTCGAAGGGGTGCACGCGGTCGTCACGGCGGCCGACCTCGACCCGCTGCCGCGGATCCCGGTCCGCGTCGGCCCCGACGACCCCGAGCAGGAGCCCTACCTGCAGGCGGTGCTCGCGCATGACCGCGTGCGCTACGCCGGCGAGCCGGTCGCCGTGGTGCTGGCCGAGGACGCCTACGTCGCCGAGGACGCCGCCGAGCTGGTGGGCGTCGAGCTCGAGCCGCTCGAGCCGGTCCTCGACGCCCGCGAGGCGATCCGGGCGGGCGCGGTGGAGCTGCGCGCCGGCGCCGGCAACGAGGCGGCGCGGCTGGTGCGCTCCTACGGGGACGTCGACGCGGCCTTCCGGCGCGCCGCCCACGTCGTCGAGGTCGAGGTGCGGGTGGGCCGCCACTCCGCCGTGCCGATGGAGTGCCGCGGGCTGGCGGCCGAGCCGGAGCCGGGCGGCGACGGGCTGGTGGTGTGGGGCGCGACCAAGGTCCCGCACTGGAACCGCGACGTCCTGGCCGGGATCCTCGGCCTCGCCCCCGAGCGCCTCGTGCTGCGCGCCTCGGACGCCGGCGGCGGCTTCGGCGTGCGCGGGGAGCTCTACCCCGAGGACGTGCTCGTATGCCTGCTCGCCCGGCGCTTCGGGCGGGCCGTCAAGTGGGTCGAGGACCGCGCCGAGCACCTCGTGGCGACCAACCACTCGCGCGAGCAGTGGCGCACGCTGGCGGGCGCCTTCGACGCCGAGGGCCGGCTGCTCGCGCTGCGCGACGAGGTGTTCCACGACAACGGCGCCTACCTGCGCACGCACGGCGTGCTCGTCCCCGAGCTCACGCTCTCGATGCTGCCCGGGCCGTATCTCGTGCCGGCCTACGCGGGGGTCGCCCACGTCGCGCTGACCAACAAGACGCCGTGCGGCACGTATCGCGGCCCGGGGCGCTACGAGGCGACGTTCGCGCGCGAGCGGCTCCTCGACGCCGCGGCCGCCGAGCTGGGCGTCGACCCCGTCGCGCTGCGCCGGCGCAACCTGCTCGACGCGGAGGACCTGCCGGTCCACCGGCCGCTGCCGGTGGTCGGCCACGACGTCGAGATCGACGTGGGGGACTTCGGCGGCCTGCTCGAGCACGCGCTGCGCACGGCGCCCCACGACGCGTGGGAGCGCGAGGCGGCGATGGCCCGCGACGCCGGGCGGCTCGTCGGCGTCGGGCTCGCGGTGTTCCTCGAGAAGAGCGGCGGCGGCGGCTTCGAGACGGTGCACGTCGCCGTCGAGGAGGACGGCTCGGCGCGCGTGGCGGCCGGGAGCGCGACGCTCGGCCAGGGCATCGAGACCGTGCTCGCGCGCGTCGTCGGGCTGGAGCTGGGAATCGAGCCCGCCGACGTCGACGTCAGCGTGGGCGACACCGGCCGGGTGGGGTCCGGCGCCGGCTCGTGGGCCAGCCGCTCGACGATCTTCGCGGGCGGCGCCGCGCTGCGCGCCGCGCAGGCCACCGCCGACCGGGTCCGCGAGATCGCCGCCGAGCGCCTGGAGTGCGCGCCCGAGGACGTGTGGCTGGCCGGCGGGCGGGCGCACGTGGTGGGCGCGCCGGCGCGCGGCATCGCGCTGGGCGAGGTCGCGGCCGCGTGCGATCCCGTCTCGGCGGCGCGCCGCGGCCACGAGCCGGGGCTCGGCGCCACGCGGACGTACGCGGGCAGCCCCATGACCTACCCCTACGGCGTCCACGTCTCGATGGTCGAGATCGACCCCGGCACCGGCGGCGTGCGGCCCCTGCGCCACCACATCGCCTACGAGGTCGGGCGCGCGGTCGACCGCCGGCTGGTCGAGGGCCAGCTCGTGGGCGGCGCCGCGCAGGGCATCGCGGGCGCGCTGCTGGAGGAGTTCCGCTACGACGAGACCGGGCAGCCGCAGGCGACGTCGTTCATGGACTACCTGCTGCCCACCGCCGCCGAGGTCCCGCCGGTGACCGTGTGCATCCGCGAGGACGCGCCAGAGCCGGGCAACCCGCTCGAGGCCAAGGGCGCGGGCGAGGGCGGGACGACGGGCGCGGGGGCGGCGATCGCCGCCGCGATCGACGCGGCGCTCGAGATGCCGGGCGCGATCCGCCGCCTGCCCGTGCGGCCCGAGGACGTGCGCGCGCTGGCCGCGCGGCGCCCCGCGCCGGTGCGCTGAGGCCGGATACCCTGCGCGTCGCCATGGCCGCGACGATCGATCTCGACGCCGTCGTCGCCATCGACGTGCACACGCACGTCCAGGCGTCGGTGCGCGGCGGGGGCTTCCCGGAGGACTCGCCGGAGCGCGCCGTCGCGGAGGTGTTCGGCTCCGACGCCCTGCTGACCGTGCCCGAGCTCGCCGCCTACTACCGCGAGCGCGACATGGTCGCCGTCTGCTTCATGGTCGACAGCGTGCGCTGGGGCGGCCCGGTCTCCAACGAGGAGATCCTCGAGCTGGCGGCGGGCGAGCGCGACGCCCTGATCCCGTTCGCGAGCGTCGACCCGCACCGCGGCAGGGAGGGCGTGGCGTGGGCGCGGCGGCTGATCGAGGAGCACGACGTCCGCGGCTTCAAGTTCCACCCCAGCCTGCAGCACTTCTTCCCCGACGACCGGATGGCCTACGGCCTCTACGAGGTCATCGCCGAGCACCGGCTGCCGGCGGTGTTCCACACGGGCCAGACGGCGGTCGGCGCGGGCCGTCGCGGCGGGGGCGGCATCCTCCTGAAGTACTCGAACCCCATGCACCTCGACGAGGTCGCCGCGGACTTCCCGGACATGCCGATCGTCATGGCGCACCCGTCGGTGCCCTGGCAGGACGAGGCGCTGTCCGTCGCGGTGCACAAGCCGCAGGTCTACATCGACCTGTCGGGCTGGTCGCCGAAGTACTTCCCGCCGCAGCTCGTGCGCTACGCGAACTCGCTGCTCAAGGAGAAGGTCCTGTTCGGGACCGACTACCCCGCGCTCACCCCGGAGCGCTGGCTGCGGGACTTCGACACGCTCGAAGTCAAGGACGAGGTCAAGCCGCTGATCCTCAAGGAGAACGCGGCGCGGCTGCTCGGCCTGCGCGGCCCCTGACGCCTCACGCGGCGGCCGACCGCGCCCGCGCGTACTCCGCGAAGCCGTCGAGCGCGGTCGGATCGGCGAGCGCGTCGCGGCTCGCGACCTCCGCCGGCGGGGCGCCGAGCAGCATGCGCTTGACCGGCAGCTCGAGCTTCTTGCCCGTCATCGTGCGGGGGACGGCGGGCACGGCGTGGACGGTGTCGGGCACGTGCCGCGGCGAGAGCTCGCGGCGCAGCCGGGCGGCGATCCGCGCCTGCAGCTCCTCGTCGAGCACCGCGTCGGAGCCGAGCACGACGAACAGCAGCAGCTCGCCGGGCCCGCCCTCGCGGTCCTCGAGATGGACCACGAGGCTGTCGAGCACCTCCCCGAGCTCCTCGACCACGGCGTAGAACTCGCCCGTCCCCATGCGCACCCCGCCGCGGTTGAGCGTGGCGTCGGAGCGCCCCGTGATCACGCAGCTCCCGCGCTCGGTGAAGCGGACCCAGTCGCCGTGGCGCCACACCCCGGGAAAGTCCTCGAAGTAGGCGGTGCGGTAGCGCTCGCCGCCCGGGTCGTTCCAGAAGCCGACCGGCATCGAGGGCATCGGCGCGCGGATGACGAGCTCGCCGAGCTCGCCGACGACCTCGCGCCCCGCCGCGTCGAACGCGGCCGTGTCGACGGCCAGGCAGCGCCCCGCGATCTCGCCGGCGTAGACCGGCATCAGCGGCCCGCCCTGGACGATGCCCGTGCACACGTCCGTGCCGCCGCTGCCGACGTTGAGCAGGATGTCGGGCCCGAGCTGCTCGTAGACCCATGCGTAGCCCTCCGGCGGCAGCGGCGAGCCGGCCGCGCAGAGCTGGCGCAGGCTCGAGAGGTCGAGCTCCGAGCGCAGGTCCAGGCCCGCCCGCCGGCAACCCATGAGCAGCGCGGGGCTCGCGCCCATGAACGTCGGGCGCGTCTCCTCCGCCAGCCGCCACTGGTACGACAGGTCGGGGTAGGCGGGGTCGCCGTCGAGCATCACGATCGACGCGCGCAGCAGCAGCGAGGAGACGAGCGCGTTCCACATCATCCACGCGGTGGTCGTGAACCACTGCAGGCGGTCGCCGGGCTGGAGGTCCCAGCTCAGCCCGTGGTTCTTGAAGGTCTCGACGACGATGCCCCCGTGACCGTGGACGATCGGCTTGGGCAGCCCGGTCGTCCCCGAGGAGAACAGCACCCACAGCGGGTGGTCGAAGGCGACCGGCTCGAAGCGCAGGGGCCCGTCGCCGGACAGCAGCTCGGGCCAGCCCAGGGCGCCGGGCAGCGCGTCGTCCGTGCCGCCGGCGTAGGGGACGTGCACGACGTGCTCCACCGTGGGGAGCTCGGCGAGGATCGCGGCGGCCTCCGCGCGCCGGTCGATGCGCCGGTCCCGGTAGCCGTAGCCGGCCACCGCCAGCAGCACCTTCGGCTCAATGAGCCCGAAGCGGTCGATCACGCTGCGGGGCCCGAACTCGGGCGCGCATGCCGCCCACACCGCGCCGAGGCTCGCGGTGGCGAGGAGCGCGACGAGCGTCTCGGGGATGTTCGGCAGGTAGGCGGCGACGCGGTCGCCGGGGCCGACGCCCAGGCGCTCGAGCCCCGCGCGCGCCCGCGCGACCTGCTCGCGCAGCTCGCCGAACGTGAGCTCCAGGGGCGGGCGCGTCTGCGAGCGGGCGTGCACGGCGACGCGGCCGGTGTCCTCGTCCGTGCCCAGCGCGTGCTCGGCGTAGTTCAGCCGCGCGCCCTCGAACCACCGCGCGCCGGGCATCACCCGCTCGCGCAGGACGCGCTCGTACGGAGCGTGGGCGCGCACCCCGAAGAAGTCCCAGATCGAGGCCCAGAAGCCCTCGAGCTCGGCGACCGACCAGTCGAAGAGCGCGTCGTAGCCGGCGAGCTCGACGCCGCGCTCGGACGCCAGCCAGTCGAGGTAGCGCCCGATCTGCGTGGTGCGGCGCACGTCCGCCGGGGGCGACCACAACCGCTCGCCGGGGCTCACAGCCATCGCAGCAGCTCCCCCACCTCGTCGACCACCGCGTGCGGGCGGCGGTGCTCGGGCAGGCGCGACAGGTCCGTCCCGCCGGTGATCCCGGTCCGCACCAGCACGGTCCGCGAGCCGCCCTGCCGGCCGAGGCCGATGTCCATCCGCACGTCGTCGCCGGTGACCAGCAGGCGCTCGGACGGCACGCCGAGGTGGTCGCGCAGCTCCTGCACCGCCGCCCGCGACGGCTTGCCCACGACGATCGGGCGCACGCTCGCCGCCTTGGCGATCGCGGCGGTGAGCATCGCGCCGCGGCTGAAGATCGGGCCGTTCGCGCCCGCGTAGGCGGGCAGGTAGTTGGCGGTCAGCAGCTTCCCGCCGGCGACGACCGCGCGCGCGGCGCGCTCGAGCTCGGCCATCGGCGCGTCGTCGACGTGCAGGACGAGCACGACCGCGGCCGATTCGGCCGCCTCGCCGTCGACGACCTGCACGCCGGCCTCGACCATCAGCTCGCGCACGGGGTCCTGGGCGAACAGCAGCACCGGGCGGCCCTCGTGGCGCCGGCGAAGGTAGGAGAGCGCGCTGCTCACCGGCGAGACCATCTCGTCGTCGGCGACCGGCAGGCCGTCCGCCCGCAGGCGCGCGCGCGAACTCGGCGGGCGGCAGGTGGCTGCCGTTGGTGAACATCGCGACGAGCGGCCGCCCGGAGGCGCGGATCGCGTCGAGCACCTCGACCGCCCCCGGCAGCGGATGGACGCCGTCGGGGAAGCGGCGAACGAGCGTGCCGTCGACGTCGAAGACGAAGCCGCGCACGTCGTCAAGCCGCACGCCCGGCCTCCGAGCGGCGGTACTCCACGACGTCGTCGCCCTTGACCAGCCGCAGGTAGGTGATCGAGCGTCGCCGGCTCACCTCGTCCAGCAGGCGGACGAGCGGGTCGCGGCCGGGGCGCGGCGGCGCGGGCCGCTCGCCCTTCTCGGCCTCCACCATCGCGTCGACCTGCTCGGCGGGCATCGTCAGGCGCAGCAGCAGCTCCTCGTCGGAGATGCGCGTCCCGAAGCGCTCGCGCGCGCCGTCGAGGCTGAGCGGCTCGACTCCGCGCAGCTCGTCCGCGCGCGGGCAGCGACAGCACCCGGTCGGCGACCTCCGGGTCGGGCGGCGCGGGCGGCCGGCCGAAGTGCCCGAGGAAGTACACGACGACGTCGTCGGGGATGTTCGCGTAGCGCTCGTCGCCCATCACGTTCATGACCGCCTGGGTGCCGACGAACTGCGAGACCGGCGTGACCATGATCGGGTAGCCGAACTCGGCGCGCACGCGCGCGCACTCCTCCAGGGCGGCGTCGAAGAGCTCCGGGCGGCGCATCTCCTGCGAGCTGGCGGCGCATCGTGGTGACCATGCCGCCGGGCATCTGGTGGCGGTAGTACGCGGCGTCGTACTCCGCCGGGAGCGCCGAGCGGCAGCCGCTTGTCGAGCGCGAGCTCGCGGAAGTGCGCCGACATCGCGGCGAGCGCGTCGAGGTCGAGCGCGTGCGCGAGCCCGCTCGCCTCGAGGTTGCGCAGCGTCGTCTCGGCCGCCGGGTTCGACGTGCCGTTGGCGACCGGCGCGACCGCGGTGTGCAGCGTCCCGAAGCCGAGCCGCGCACCCTCCATGTACGCCAGCGGCGCGAGCCCGATCGTGCAGTGGCTGTGCAGCTCGACCGGCCGGCCGGCGAAGCCCTCGATGAACAGCGGCGCGAGCTCGCGCACCGCGTCGACGGTCGACGAGCCCGCCGGGGTCCTTCAGGTAGAGGCGGTCGATGTGCTCGGCAGCCGCCCGATCGCCGCCGGCGCGCTCGGCGTAGTACTCGTGGTGTGCACCGGGCTGATCGAGTAGGTGAGCCCGACCACGACCTCCTCGACGCCCTCCTCGCGCGCCATCGCGGCCATGCTGCGCGAGCTCGTCGGGGTCGTTCGAGGGGTCGGCGATCTGGACGCGCCGCATCCCGTTGCGGACCGCGCAGCGGAACACGAGCGCCAGCACGTCCTCGCCGGCGGGCACCCAGGAGATGAAGCGCATCCCGGTGGTGATCATCGAGCGGGGTGTCCGGCATCGCCGCGCTGACCAGCCGGAGCCGCTCCCACGGGTCCTCCCGGTGGAAGCGCACCGACACCGCCATGTGGGTGCTCGAGGTGAAGTCGAGCGCGCGGAAGCCGACGCGGTCCATCGTCGGCGCGATCGCGAGCACGTCGGGCGTGGTCAGCCCGGTGGCGCCCCAGAGGCTCTGGTTGCCGTCGCGGGTCGTGGTGTCGACGATCTCGACCAGCTGCGCATCACGCGCTCGACGCGGAACAGCGGCTGCGCCGGCCTCCACGAGCTCCGCGTCCTCGGCGCAGACCTCGACGATCGTGCCGGCCACCCCGGCCTTCACCGAGTTCATCATCTTCATGATCTCGATGATGCACGACGACGGTGTCGGGCTCGACCGCGCGCGCCGACCTCCACGAACGGCTCGCTCGCCGGGCGCCTCGGCGCGGTAGAAGGTGCCGAGCATCGGCGCGTCGATCGTGGCGGCGCCGTCGGCGGCCGCTCCGCCGGACCGGTCGCCGTCGGCTCCGGCCTCCGGCGGCGGTGCGCCGCCGCGCCCACGTGCAGCTTGAAGTCCGGCGTCTCGATCCGCAGCTCCTCGAGCTCGGACTCGTCGATCAGCCGCAGGATCTCGCGGACGTCGTCGTCGGTGAGGGCCATCAGGTCCTTCGCGTCCGGACGCCGAAGGTGCCCATGACCAGCGACAGCGCCGAGCGCGCGCGGCGCGGCTCCTTCGCGCCGGTCGACCGTCACCGGCCGCGACTGGAGCACGAACAGCTCGCCGCTCGCCGTGCGGCGATCGCCCACTCGATGTCCTGGTGGGAGCCGAAGTGGCGCTCGACCCGCCGTGCGACGTCCACGCAGCGCGCGCAGCTGCGCCTCGTCGAGGCACGCCACGCCCTCGCGGCGCTCGGCGACCTCGACCCGCTCGGTCCCGCGCCGTCCGCTGCCGCGGTACTCGACGTGCTTGGCGCCGACGCGTCGCGCAGCACCTCGCCGGTCACCTTGCTGACGCGGTACTCGTCGGGCGTCACCTCGCCGCCCACCACGGCGAGCCCGAGGCCCCAGCTGGCGTTGATCGCGACCGTGCTCGGGTCGCCGCTCACCGGGTTGCAGGTGAACATCACGCCGGAGACGGCGGCGTCGACCATCAGCTGGACCGTCACGCCCATCGCCGGCGGCCCGTCGGCGCCCATCCGCGCGCGGTAGGCGATCGCCTCGCGGGTTGTCGAGGCTCGCCCAGCAGTCGCGCACCGCCTGCAGACGTCGTCGCCGCCGACCCACAGGTAGGTCTCCTGCTGGCCGGCGAAGGTCGCCTCGGCGCTGTCCTCGCCGACCGCGCTCGAGCGCACCGCGACGCGCCGCCGAGCTCCGCGTAGGCGGCGGCGATCTCGGCGACGTCGGCCTCACCCGCGACCGCGAAGCCGGGCGGCAACGGGGAAGCCCGCGGCGATCAGCTCGCCGAGGCTCGCGCTCTTGCCGCCGAACCGCCCCTCGTCGGCGCGCGCAGGTCGGCGAGCGGGCGGGCGTGGCCCTCGCTCACGGGTCGCCGTCCAGGATCGTCACGGTGCCGGTCGTGCCGTCGACCCGGAGGCGCTGGCCGGTCGGATCCGCGCGGTCGCGCGGCCGGTGCCGACCACCGCCGGCAGGCCGTACTCGCGGGACACGATCGCGGCGTGGGACATGATGCCGCCGATGTCGGTGACGGTCGCGGCGATCTTGCAGAAGATCGGCGCCCACGCCGGCGACGTGATGGTGCAGACCAGGATCTCGCCCGCGCGCACGCTCGTCGATCTGGTCGACGCTCCGCACCACGCGGGCGGGGCCCTCGACCACGCCGGCGCGACGCCGCGGAGCCGCTCAGCTCGTCGCCCTCGTCGTCGCGCGCCCACTGCCTGCAGGCGCTCCGGCGTGATGCCCCAGAGCATCACCACGATCGGGTCGTTCACCGCCTCGGGCATCGTGCCGAGCGCCGGCGGCGGGGTCCAGTCGGCGAGCTTGCTCGAGCAGCTCCTTGCGCCGCGCGACGATCGGCGGCCAGTGGTTCGGCCCGAGCGGCTGGCCGCCGGTCGCCCAGTGCAGCGACGAGCTCCTCGAGCGCCTGCATGACCTCGTGGCGCGAGAGCTGGAAGACGTCCTCGGCGTCCTCGAGGTAGCCGTGCTCCGCGAGCAGGGCGCCGAACTCGCGCACCTTGTTGAAGAAGCGCGATCAGGAACCAGTAGTCGCAGTAGAACTTGTGCTCCTCGACGTACGGGAAGACCGTGCGCGAGAGGCCCGAGCAGCTCCTGGAACGGGCCGCGCTGCTCCTCGGCGAGCAGCGCGCCGTACTCCTCCGCCAGCCGGTCGCGCTCACGCGCGAGCTCCTCGGTCGGGCGCTCGATGTCGCCGGCCCTCCTCGAGCGCGCTGATGTGGCCCGGCGAGCGACGCGTACGGGATGCTCGGGTCGTCGTGCCAGCTGCCGTAGTAGTGGTAGAGCCCGTCGCCCGTGCCCATGTTGAACCACGGGTCCTTGATCCCCTCGAGCTCCTCGAGCCAGCGCGGCCCGCGTCGCTCTTGGCGAGCTCCGCGTCGATCTCGTCCGGGCGTGCGGCCCTCGGCGAACGCCGGCGCGACGCCCGTGTCGATCGCGAGCCGCGCGAGCCGGCGCAGCTCGGCGTCGGCCCGGAACAGCACCACGTCGATGCCGGCGACCATCTGGGCGATGTGCTGGTCGGGGATGTCCGGCAGCGCCTGCTTGCAGAACTCGGCGAACGTCAGGTAGGCGCCGTAGCCCGAGCAGCAGGAACTCGAAGTGGTGCTGCCACATCAGCTCCGCATCCGCAGCGCGCGGCGAGTAGGCGTCGAGCACGGTAGAAGCGTCGAGTTCGCGTCGCCGAAGACGACCTCGTCGGGCTCGTACTCGGGCAGTCGCGGGACTTCGATCGCCTTGACCTCGCGATCAGCGCCTCCATCTTCTTGCGCCACTTGCCGTAGAGCTCGTCCCAGTTCTGGAAGTAGTGGCCGGCGCGCTTCTGGAAGTACTCGGCCCGCTCGGCGATCTTCTGCCGGGTCGGTGACCGGGTTGGGCGAGATGTAGACGTAGCAGTTGACGACGCGGTAGTCGATGCCCATCGCCGGCGGCACGGCGAAGGCGCGGTTCTGCCAGCCGCCGAGCGTGTAGTACGGGCCGTCGATCGACGCGACGTCGAACGCCGGCATCGGGACCGGGAAGTGCATCGAGTTCCAGAACCAGAGCCGGCTCTCGTCCGCCTCGCGCCGCTGCTCGTCGAAGAGCGCCCAGTACGGGTACATCTCCTCCCAGCCCTCGCAGCCGGCCGGGGTCTCGATCTCGAACGGACTGGGGAACGACCCCACCGCGCCCGTCGACGTTGCCATCTGCCTCTCCTCCTCTCCCTCGCGGGCTCCCGCGCCGCTCGTCCCAAAGGTACCCGGCCGCGGAGGAGGAGGGGTACCATCCCCCCCACCCGCGCGGCATCGTTAGGGTCGCCTATACTCTTCGCACGTTCGTCCGACCGGCGGTGAAGGCTCCTCGGCCGGCGGCGAGCTGACTCGTAGGGTCGGTGTCGGCCGGTGGTCTGACCTTCAACGTTGTGTCGCTCGCCGCCGGTTGAGGATCACCGGCGTGACTTGATAGGAGCGTGGCATCGCCCCGACTGAGGTGTGTCCGCCGGAGGTCCGCTTCGACGGTCATCGACGAGGGGACGGTGCGGATGATCGTGATTGGTGCGGACACCCACAGCGCGCCACACGTTTGCCGCGGTCGACGCGGCGACGGGTGAGATGCGCGGCACGCTGACGGTGGCGTCGACGCGTGCGGGGACCGGCGGGCGCTGCGGTGGGCGCGTGCGCTTGGTGGTGAGCGCGGGTGGGCGATCGAGGACTGCCGGCACGTGTCTGGGCGGTTGGAGCGCGAACTGGTCGCGCGCGGCGAACGCACGGTGCGGGTGGCGCCGAGGCTGATGGCGCGCGCCGCTGCGCGCGCGAGCGCGGCAAGTCCGATCGCATCGATGCGGCCGCGGTCGCTCGGGCGGCGCTGCGCGAGGGCGTCGAGCGGCTGCCGGGGGCGCACCTGGATGAGCGGGCGCTGGAGATACGCCTGCTGCTCGACCATCACGACGACCTGGTCGCTGATCGCTCCGATGAGCAACGCCGCCTGCGCTGGCATGTGCACGACCTGTCGAGGACTCGAGATCCGCCGGGCGCTGGACGCGATATCTGGCTGGGGCGGCTGGGCGCGCTCCGGCTGGGCGCGCCGGGTGCGTGCGCGCGGTTGTGGATGCTCGAGACCGACACGGCCTTCGCGGGGGTCGCCGGCCAGGCGGACCTGGTCCGCCGCGGCGACGCCTCGGCGCGCGAGCTGGCCGAGCTCGCGCTGGCGCGGATCGAGCGCCTCGACCCCGAGCTCAACGCGTTCGGGGCGGTCTACCCGGAGCGCGCGCTGGCCGAGGCCGACGCGGCCGACCGGCGCCGCGCCGCCGGGGAGGACGCGCCGCTGCTCGGCGTGCCCGTGGGCATCAAGGACGAGATGGACCTCGCCGGCGAGGTGACGAGCCGAGGGTCGGGCGCCAACACCGCCCGCGCGGCGGCGGACGCCGAGTCGGTGCGGCGGCTGCGCGCCGCGGGCGCCGTCGTGGTCGGCAAGACGACGATGCCCGAGCTGGGCCTGTGGCCGTTCACCGAGTCGCTGACGTGGGGCGTGACCCGCAACCCATGGGACGCCGAGCGCACGCCGGGCGGGTCCAGCGGCGGCTCGGCGGCCGCGGTCGCCGCGGGCCTCGTGCCCTTCGCGCTCGCGGCCGACGGTGCGGGCTCGATCCGCATCCCCGCCGCCTGCTGCGGGCTGTTCGGGCTCAAGCCCCAGCGGGGGCGGGTGTCGCTCGCGCCGCGCGACGGAGAGGACCGTCCGTGGATCGTCTACGGCCCGCTGACGCGGTCGGTGCGCGACACGGCGCTCGTCCTCGACGTGCTCGCCGACCCGCTGCCGGGCGATCCGCCGGGCTCGTTCGCGGCCGCCGCGGCGGCCGACCCGGGCCGGCTGCGCATCGCGGTCTCGGACGCGTTCCCGGTCGGGACCGTGGGCCGGCTGAAGCCGGAGGTGCGGGGCGCGCTGGCCGGTACGGCCGAGCTGCTGCGCTCGCTCGGGCACGAGGTCGCCGACGACGAGCACGAGCGGAGCCTCCGCGACGTCGTGACCGTGCTCGGCACGATGTTCCGGGGGATCCGCGACTTCGTCGAGGAGGTCGAGCGCCCGCAGCGCCTGGAGCGCCGCAGCCGCGCGATGGCCCGGCCGGGTGCGCTGGTCTCCGAGCGCTCGCGCGGGCGCCTGCTGGCGGCGGAGCAGCGGATGGCCGCTCGCATCGGCGCCTTCTTCGAGGACTACGACGTGATGATGACGCCGGTGATGTCCGAGCCGGCCGTCCGCGCCGGCCTCATGGAGGGCCGCGGCGCGATCCGGACCTTCCAGTGGGAGTCGAGCTGGGTCCCGTTCGAGGTCCTCTGGAACTCCACCGGCCAGCCCGCCGCCTCCGTCCCCGCCGGCTTCAGCGACGACGGACTCCCACTCGCGGTCCAGCTCGTCGGCCGTCCCGGCGCGGAGGCGACGCTGCTGTCGCTGGCCGCCCAGCTCGAGGCCGCGCGGCCGTGGGCGGAGCGCCGCCCGCCGGTGTCCTGATGCTGCCCCATGACGAGGCGGGAGCGGGGCCTGCGGTCGTCCTGCTGCACGCCGGCGTCGCCGACCGCACGATGTGGTCCGAGCTGCTCGGAGAGGTCGCCGCCGCGGGCTTCCGGGTGGTGGCGATGGACCTGCCGGGCTTCGGCGAGGCGGCGGTGGCGCCCGGCGAGCAGGCGCCGTGGGCCGACGTGCTGGCCACCATGGATGCCCTGGGGATCGACCGCGCGACGCTGGTGGGCAACTCCTTCGGGGCCGCCGTCGCGCTGCGCGTGGCGGTCGTGGCGCCGGAGCGGATCGCCGCCCTCGTGCTCGTCTCGGCGCCCGCGCCCGGCATCGAGCCCTCCGCCGAGCTCCAGGCGGCGTGGGGCGAGGAGGAGGCCGCGCTGGAGCGGGGCGACCTCGACGGGGCGGTGCGGGCGGTCGTGGAGGCGTGGACGCAGCCCGGCGCCCCGGCGGAGCTGCGCGACCGGGTCGCGGACATGCAGCGGCGCGCGTTCGAGCTCCAGGCCGAGGCGGGCGACGTCGCCGAGGCGCCGGACCCGCTCGACGAGGACCCCGAGTCGCTCGCGCGCCTCGGCATGCCGGCGCTCGTGGCGACCGGCGAGGCGGACATGCAGGACTTCCGGGCCGGCGCCGAGGCGCTGGCCCGGGAGGCTGCCGGACGCCCGCCTCGTGACGATCGAGGGCGCGGGCCACCTCGCCCCGCTCGAGACGCCGGAGCGCTTCCGCGCACTGCTGCTCGACGTCCTGCGCCCGCCGGCCTGACGCGTATGGCACGCTCTGCCCCGTGGACGTGATCGAGCGGCTGCTGGACATCGACGTCTCGGCGCTCTCGGACGCCGACAAGTCCCTGCCGGTGGTCGACCCGGCGGTGCGGGCGATGATCGGAGACGTACGCATGGCGGGGCCGGCGTTCACGGTGCTCGCCGAGGACGACCATCTGCCGGTCATGACCGCGCTCGCCGAGGCCGCGCCCGGCGACGTGCTGGTGATCGCGGCGAACCGGGGCTCGGTCGCCGTCTTCGGCGAGCTGTTCGCGACCGAGGCGCGGCGACGCGGGCTGGCCGGGATCGTCACCGACGGGCTCTGCCGCGACCTGCGGAGCCTGCGCGGCATCGGGCTGCCGGTGTTCGCGCGCGGCACGACGCCGCGCTCCGGGACGACCGTGTCGCGGGCCGCGCCCGGGGCGACGGTCGTCTGCGGCGGCGCCCAGGTGTCGCCGGGCGACATCGTGTTCGGGGACGACGACGGCGTGCTGATCGCCCCGGTGCAGCGGGTCGCGGCCGCGCTCGAGACCGCGGAGCTGATCGCCCGCAGCGAACGCGCGATCCTCGCCGCGCAGGCCCGCGGCGAGGCGCTGAACGGCCTGACCAACCACCGCGAGCACGTCGCGGCGCTCGACCGCGGCGAGGCGAGCGCGCTGGCGTTCAGGGTCGATGCCTGACTTCGCGCCCGTCTTCGCGCGCCGGACCCGCCTGCGCGGCGGCGACGAGCTGACCACCATCCTCGCGGGCGCCCCGCCCGGCGTGCTGTCCATGACGGGCGGCTTCCCGAACGCGGCGACGTTCCCGACCGGCGAGCTCGACGAGATCGCCGCGCGCCTGGTGCGCGACGACGCCGCCGTCGCGCTGCAGTACACGCCGTGCGCGGGCATCGCGAGCGTGCGCGAGTACCTGGCCGACCGCCAGGAGCAGGTGCAGGGCCGCCGCCCCGAGCCCGCCGAGCTGATCGTCACGAGCGGCGGGATGGAGTGCATCGCGCTGATGTGCCAGGCGCTCATCGATCCCGGCGACACCATCGCGGTCGAGGGGCCGACGTATCTCGGCGCGCTGATGGCCTTCGGCGGCGCCGAGGCCGGCGTGGTCGCGATCCCGATGGACGACGACGGCCTGCGCGTCGACGCGCTCGCCGAGCGCTTGGCCGCGGGTCTGCGCCCGAAGTTCCTCTACACGATCCCCGAGTACCAGAACCCGACCGGCCGGACGCTGCCGCTCGACCGGCGCCGCGCGCTGGTCGAGCTGTGCCGCCGCCACGGCGTGCTCATCTTCGAGGACGTCGCCTACCGCGAGCTGGCCTTCGACGGCGCCTCGCTGCCCTCGTTGTGGTCGCTCGGGCCGGACATCGTCCTGCAGGCCGGGACGTTCTCCAAGAGCTTCTTCCCCGGCGTGCGGCTCGGCTGGGCCGCCGGCCCGCCGCAGGTGGTCGCCGAGCTCGCCGCCGCCAAGCAGAACACCGACCAGTGCGCCGGCGGTCTCGGGCAGCGCATGGTCGAGGAGTACGGGCGCGCCGGAGGCTTCGAGCGCCACCTCCCGGCCGCCCGCGCGCTGTACGCGTCGCACTGGGCGGCGCTGTCGGCGGCCCTGACGCGCCACATGCCCGAGGACGCCGGCTGGACCGAGCCGACCGGCGGCTTCCTCACCTGGCTCACCCTGCCGGAGGGGCTGGACGTGCTCGCCATGCGCCCGGCCGCGCTCGACGCCGGCGTGGCCTACGTCCCGGGCCCGCCGTTCCACGTCGGCGGCGGCGGCCGCAACACGCTGCGGCTGTCGTTCAGCCACCTGACCGACGCCGAGCTCGACGTGGCCGTCGAGCGCCTCGCGGGGGTGGTCCGCGGGGCGCTCGAGGAGGCGGGCAGCAGCCCGCGCGCGGGCCGCCTCTAGACCGGCGACCGGCCCAGGCCTCAGGAGGGCGCGGACGCCGCCTGCTCCAGGTTCCGGGTCACGACCTCCATGGTCCTGCCGAGCTCGTCGGTGGGGCTGAACTCGACCACCTCCGTCCCGGCGTAGAGGATCGGCGTGTGGCCGGGGCCGACGTAGTACGCGTCCCCGCCCTCGAACACCTCCTCGGTGCCGCCGGAGCGGAACGCGAGGCGCCCCTTGATCACGTAGCCCATGTGCGCGCACTGGCACTCGTCGCCGGGAAGGCCCTTGAAGAGCGGAGACAGGTCCGCGTCCTCCGTGTAGGTCTCGAACCCGACGGTCCAGCCCCCGTCGAAGTGCTCGAAGTGGCCTTCGTAGCCCTCGAGCGTCTCGTGCTCCGACGCGGTCTCCTTCGACGCCTTCGGCATGCTGTCCCTCCGTTCGGTCGGTGGACCTGATCCCTACGGCGGACTACCATCGCGCTTGAACCGCGGTTCAAGTCAAGGGGCTCACCGGCGAATGGACGGATTCGCGGAGCTGACCATCGGCGAAGTGGCGCGCCGCGCCGGCGTCGCGACGTCCTCGATCCGGTACTACGAGCGGATCGGCCTGCTCCCCCGGCCCGAGCGGTCGGGAGGCCAGCGGCGCTACCGCGCGGACGTCCTCGACAGGCTGGGGTTCATCGGCGTCGCCCAGAGCGCCGGATTCAAGCTGCGTGAGATCAAGGCGCTGATGGACGGCGCCGACGGTCTCGGCGAGCCGATGCGCGCGCTCTCGAGCCGGAAGCTCGGCGAGGTCGAGGCGCTCCTCGAGCGCACCAAGGCGATGAAGGGGTGGCTCGAGATGGCGCAGGAGTGCGGCTGCGCGACCCCCGAGGAGTGCGCCCTCTTCCCGGCGCCCGGCGAGGGGCCGGGTGGGGACCTGGCGCTCCGCGTCGTCCAGGTGGGCAGCGGGAGCTGTCGCCGGTCGCCAGCCTGACGCGCCATCATGGCCTTGCGATGGCGCCATAGTGGTGCCATACTGGCGCCATGAACCTGACGCCCTATGTCGAGAACCTCCGCCGGGAGCTCGCCGTGGCCGCCGAGGCGGGCGGGGAGGAGGCCCGCGTGCTTGCCGAGCGCCTGACCGCGCCGCTCGAGTCGGCGATCCGCCTGACGCTGCTCGATGCACTGTCGGCCGCCGCGGACGAGATCACGCGCGAGTTCGCGCCCGGCTCGGTCGAGCTGCGGCTGCGCGCCGGTGACCCCGAGTTCGTGGTGACGCCCGCGGCGGCCGAGGAGCCTGGCGAGCCGGCGGCCGGCGCCGCGCCGCCGCCCGCGCTCGGCGAGGCCGACGACGGGGCGCCGGCCCGCATCAACCTGCGCGTCCCCGAGCAGCTCAAGTCCGACATCGAGCAGGCGGCCGGCCGCGACCGGCTGTCGGTCAACGCCTGGCTCGTCCGCGTCGCCGCCGCGGCGGTCGCGTTCGGCGGTCCCGACCGCTCCCAGCGACAGCGCGGCGGCCGGATCGGCGAGTCCTACACCGGCTGGGTGCGCTGACCGCCCGGCAACCGCTTCCACACCAACCCCGTCTCTCGAACCTGACCCGCAGGAGGGCAGCCCATGTCGACCTTCGACACTCCCGAACCGATCTCGGCCACCATCACCCTCGCCAGAGGCGACGTCCGGATCAGCGCCGGCGACCGCGCCAGCACCACCGTCGAGGTGCGTCCCAGCGACGCGTCCGAGCCGGACGACCGCAAGCTCGCCGAGCTCACGCGCGTCGAGTACGCGGACGGGCGGCTGCTCGTCAAGGCGCCGAAGCTGCAGTCCTGGCGACTGCGTAGCGCCGGCGGGTCGATCGACGTGACGGTCGAGTTGCCGGCCGGCTCGCACGTGCACGGCACGGCGGCGTGGGCCGACTTCCGCTGCGACGGCGCGCTCGGGGACTGCCGGCTCAAGACCGGCCTCGGGAGCATCCTCGTCGACCGCGCCGACACGCCGAACCTGAAGACCGGCACCGGCGACATCACCCTGGACCACGCGACCGGCCACGCCGAAGTCGCGGCCGGGTCGGGCGACGTGCGCGTGCGCGCGCTCGACGGCACCGCCGTGATCAAGAGCTCGAACGGCGACACGTGGGTCGGCGCCGCCGGCGGCGACCTGCGGGTCAGCGCGGCCAACGGCGGGATCTCCGTCGACGTGGCGAACGCGAGCCTCGTGGCCAAGTCGTCCAACGGCGACGTCCGCCTGGGCGAGGCCGTCCGCGGGACGGTCGTGCTCGAGACCCGGCTGGGCGACGTCGAGGTCGGCATCCGCGATGGCACGGCCGCCTGGCTCGACGTCAGCGCCGGCGCCGGCAAGGTGCACAACGCGCTCGAGGCCGCGCAGGCGCCCGAGTCCTCCGCGGACACCGTCGAGGTGCGCGCCCGCACCTCCATCGGCGACATCGTGGTCGGCCGCCCGCGGGAGGCCGTCGCCGGCTGACCGACGCGGGGGAGCGTCCTGCCTAGGGGTCGTCTGCGGACCCCGAAGCAGGACGCTTGCCTACGCTTGCCGCTCACGCGGCCCGCCGCTCGCTGTCCAGCATCGCCATCTGCGGCGCGGCGTAGCGGTCGCCCGCGGCGGCGCCCGGCGGGACCGCCTCCTCGATGCGCGCGAGATCGCCGGCGTCGAGCGTGAGCTCGAGCGCGCCCAGCGCCTCGTGCAACCGCTCGCGCCGGCGCGCGCCGATGAGGGGCACGATGTCCTCGCCGCGCGAGAGCACCCACGCGATCGCGACCTGGGCGACCGAGGCGCCGCGGGCCTCCGCGACGGTCCGCAGGGCCTCCACCAGCTCGAGGTTGCGCTCGAGGTTCTCGCCCTGGAAGCGCGGGCTGTGGGCGCGGAAGTCCGTGGCGGCCAGCTCGCGCCCGGCCGACCAGTGCCCGGAGAGCAGGCCGCGGGAGAGGACGCCGTAGGCGGTGATGCCGATGCCGAGCTCCCGGCAGGTGGGCAGGATCTCGGGCTCGAGGCTGCGCGAGAGCAGGGAGTACTCGATCTGCAGGTCGGTGATGGGATGCACCGCGGCGGCGCGGCGGATCGTCTCGGCGCCGACCTCGGAGAGCCCGATGTGGCGCACGTAGCCGGCCTCGATCATCTCCGCGATGGCGCCGACGGTCTCCTCGATGGGCACCTGCGGGTCGAGGCGGGCGGGCCGGTAGACGTCGATGTGGTCGGTGCCGAGCCGGCGCAGCGAGTAGGCGAGGAAGTTCCGCACGGCCGCCGGGCGGGCGTCGTAGCCCGCCCACCGGTTGTCGGGTCCGCGCATCCCGCCGAACTTCACGCTGATGGTCACCGCGTCGCGGTCGCGGGTGCGCAGCGCCTCGCGGATGAGCAGCTCGTTGTGGCCCATCGCGTAGAAGTCGCCGGTGTCGAGCAGGGTCAGCCCGGCGTCCAGCGCGGCGTGGATGGTGGCGATGCTCTCGGCCTCGTCGGCGGGGCCGTAGAGGTCGGACATCCCCATGCAGCCGAGGCCGAGGTCCGAGACCTGCGGGCCGGTGCTGCCGAGCGTGCGGGTCATGGTCGTCTCCTGTGTCCGGTTCGGGGTGACACCTACGATGGTGCCCGTGATCCGCGCCTCCCTGAAACACCCGTCGGAGGTCACTCCACGCCTCCGCGTTGTAGGTCCGGGCCGTGCCTGACCTGCGGGAGCTGCGGACCTTCGTCGCCGTCGCCGAGGAGCGGAACTTCACCCGGGCGGCCGAGCGGCTCCACCTCGCCCAGCAGGCGGTGTCGAAGTCGGTCGGGCGCCTCGAGCGCGAGCTCGGCGTCGAGCTGCTGGAGCGCACCACGCGCGAGGTGCGCCTCACCGCCGCGGGCGCGGCGCTGCTCGAGTCGGGCCGCGAGGCCCTCGGAGCAGCGGACGCCGCCTTCGCCCGCGCGCGCGACGTCGGCCGCGGGCTGGCCGGCACGGTGCGCATCGGCGTCTCGCCGGCCGTCGGCCCGGCGGTGCTCGAGGACATCGCCGCGGTCCTGCGCGACGGCGCGCCCGAGCTGGCGATCTCGCTGCTCGAGGTCCGCCCCGGCGACGTCGGGCGCCTGTTGCGCGACCGCGAGCTCGACCTCGTCGTCGCGCGCACGTCGCTCGACGGGCCGGAGGCCGACAGCGCCGCGCTGCGGCCCACGCCGGCGGTGCTGGCCGTCCCGGCCGGCCACCCGCTCGCGGGCGCGGAGGCGGTGCGCCTCGCGGAGCTCGACGGCGAGCGCCTGCTCACCTGGAGTCCGTCCGGTACCCCGTACACCGACCTGCTGGTGTCCCGCCTCGCCGCCGCGGGAGCCCGCGTCGAGCCGGTGGAGTCCCGGATCACCGGAAGCGCCGGCCTCACCGAGCTGGCCGAGCGCAACGCGGTGGCGCTCATGCCCGAGGGCTGGCCCGGCCGCGCGGACGTGGTCCTCCTCGCGCTCGCCGACGAGGTGACGCTGCCGCTCGTGGTGCTGTGGCCGACGGGCGCGCCGTCTCCGGCGGTGCGGCGGCTGCGCGCCCGGATGGCTACGAGCGCCTAGCCCGCGCCCGCCGCTGCGGTACGGTGGCGCCGATGTCGGGCCCGGCCGAGCGGACGGTGCTGGTGGCCGGTGCGGGGCCGGTCGGCCTGCTCACGGCCTGCGAGCTCGCCCGCCGCGGCACGGCGTTCCGGCTGATCGACCGGCTGCCGGAGCCCACGACCGAGTCGCGCGCGATCGTCGTGCACGCACGCAGCCTCGAGATGCTGGCGACCGTCGGCGCGGTCGACGCCCTGATCGGCGCCTCGGTGCCGCTGGAGGGGGTCGAGCTGCACAGCCGCGGCAAGCGGCTGGCGAAGATCGGCTTCACGAGCGTCGACAGCCCGTACCCGTTCAGCGCCTCGCTCGCCCAGACCGAGACCGAGCGGGTGCTGCGCGAGCGCCTGGCCGCGCTCGGCGGCCGCGTGGAGCGGCCGGTGGAGCTCGTCGGGCTCACGCAGGACGCCGACGGCGTGCAGGCCACGCTCCGAGGCCCGGCGGGGGAGGAGCGCGAGGAGGTCTATGGCTGGGTCGTGGGCGCCGACGGCGGCCACAGCCGCGTGCGCTCCCTGGTCGGCCAGCGGCTCGAGGGCTCGTTCAAGGGCGAGCGCTTCCTGCTCGCCGACGTCGACGCCGAGCACGACTACGACCCGCGGCGCATGCACATCTTCTTCACGCCCGAGGGCCCGTTCCTGCTCTTCCCGATGCCGGGTCGGCGGGTGCGGCTGATGGCGCAGCTCGACGGAGGGGACGACGCGACGCCCACGCTCAAGGAGACCCAGGCCGTCGCCGACGCGCGTGCCGGCGGGATCCGCGTCACCGGCTCGCACTGGCTGAGCAGCTTCGAGATCCACCACGGGCAGGTGCCCCGCTACCGCACGGGCCGCGTGTTCCTGGCCGGCGACGCCGCGCACATCCACTCGCCGGCCGGCGGGCAGGGCATGAACACCGGCATGCAGGACGCCTTCAACCTGGCCTGGAAGCTCGATCTCGCCGCGCGCGGCCGCGCCACCGAGGCGCTGCTCGACAGCTACCACGCCGAGCGCCACCCGGTCGCCCGCCGGGTCATCCAGGGCACGACCGCGCTCACGCGCGTCGCGACCGTGCGGCCGCTCCAGGTGCAGCGCGTGCGCGACCACGCGGCCTCGCTGCTCACGTCGCTGGGCCCGGTCGAGCGCAAGGCCGCGGAGCAGGTGGAGGAGACCGACATCGCCTACCCGGACAGCCCGGTCGTCGACGGGAGCGGGGAGCACGCCCCCGACGTCGCGAACCTCCGTACCGCCGAGGGCGGCACGACGACGATGCACGCGCTCCTGGGCTCCGGCGCGCACACGGCGGTGCACCTCGCGATCCACGCGGGCGACGCGGCCGCGGCCGTCGGTCGGTTGCGGGAGGCCGGCGACGCGCTCGCGCACGTCGTGGTGCTCCCGGGTCCGGCGGACGCCATCGACGGCGCCACGGTGGTGCTCGACCCCGGCCGCCGCGTGGCCCGCCGCTACGGCGCCGGCGACGACGGCGCGCTCGTGCTCGTGCGTCCCGACGGCTACGTGGCCGGGCGCGCCGATCCGCCGGACCCCGGCGCCACGCTCGCCTGCCTGCGCCGCGCCGTCGCGACCTAGATGGTCGATCCCGCGACCCTACGATCGCCTGGTGGCGCCCCGCGGCGCCGGATCGCCACCCACCCGAGGGGCCCCCTGCTCCGCGTGGTCGCCCGAGCCCGGGCGTCGACGGTCGTTCCGCGCGTGACGTGGCGCCGCCGTCGGCCACTGTACCCCTCGTGCGTGCGGCGCCCGGCATCCACGGGGCATCCCCCAGTCGACCGCACGGCCACGGAATCGACCATCCAGCCGGCGCGCCGCCGTCATCCCACCAGCACGTTGCGCTGCCGGCCGAGGCCGTCGACCTCGAGCTCCATCACGTCCCCCGGCGCCAGGTACGGGAACCGCCCCGACAGCGCGACGCCCTCCGGCGTCCCGGTGCTGAGCACGTCGCCGGGGTCGAGCACCATGTACTGCGACAGATGCCAGACCAGGTGGTGGACGCCGAAGATCATGTCCGCGGTCGTCGAGTCCTGGCGCGGCTGGCCGTTGACCGACGCCCGCAGCCCGAGCTCCTGGGGGCGGACCTCGTCGGCCGGCACGAGCCACGGGCCGAGCGGGTTGAACGTCTCGCAGCACTTGCCCTTCGACCACTGGCCGCCCGAGTGCTCCAGCTGGAAGTCGCGCTCGGAGACGTCGTTGGAGACGCAGTAGCCGGCGATGCACGCCGCGGCCGCCTCGGGCGACTCGAGGTAGCGCGCCGGCTGCCCGATGACCGCCGCCAGCTCGACCTCCCAGTCCACCCGCGTCGCGCCGGCGGGGATGCGGACGTCGTCGTAGGCGCCGACGACCGTGTTGGGATGCTTGAAGAACACGACGGGCGTCTCGGGCGGCGGACCGCCCGACTCGGCGGCGTGCGCGGCGTAGTTGAGCCCGATGCAGACGACCGCGCCGGGCCGCGCGACCGGTGGCCCGACGCGGAGCCCGTCCGGGTCGAGGCGGTCGAGACGGCCGCCGTCGGCCGCGGCGCGCGCCCGGGCGGTGCCGTCGGCGGCGAGGAAGTCGCCGTCGATGTCGGCGGTCAGCGATGAGAGGTCGTACACCGCGCCGTCACCGGCGCGGACGGCGGGCCGTTCGGAGCCCGCGGGGCCGAGTCGCAGAAGGTGCATGACCGCGGAGTCCTACCAGCCGCCGGTGCGCCGCCGCGGGCTCGCCGCCGCCCGTGGCGGCCCGCGTCAGCCCTCGAGCTCGGCCAGGCGGCGGTCGGCGGCCTCCTCGGCCTCGCGCGCCTCCTCGAGCTCGGCCGCGGCCTCGCGCGCCGCCTCGGCGGCCTCGGCCGCGCGGGCCTCGGCGTCGTGCGCGCGGCGCTCGGCCCGCTCGCGGGCACGGCGGCGGGCGTCGCTCTCCCGGCGTGCGACCGTCAGCTCCTTGCGCCGCGCCTGCTCGGCCTGGCGACGCTCCTCGGCCGCCGCCTTCTCCTCGTCGCGCTGCCGGGCCTCCTCCTCCCGTGCCTTCTTGCGCTCGTCGGCGTCCGGCTTGCGGTCGCCGCGCGCCGGCGCCTTGCGGCGCTCGGGCCGCGGCTCGGCGGGAAGCACCGGCTCATCCGCCGGGTCGGCGAACGGCCAGGCGCCGCCCGCGGCCACCTCGCGCACGAGCCGGCCGGCCCGCACGCCCTCGCGCACGGTCGGGTCGGCGGCCGCGGCGTGCAGCGTCGCGCGCACCTGCTCGAGCGCCGCCTGGCTCGGCTTGCGCCCGCCGGGCTCGAGCTCGCGCGCGGCGCGGACCAGCTCGTCGACCGCCCGGCGCTCGGCGTCGGCCGCCTCGCGCAGGTCGCCGCCCGCGCCCTCGCCCGCGACCGCCCGCTCCTGCGCGTCGCGCAGCGCCTCGCCCGCCTCGAGAAGCGCGTCGACGTCCTCGGGCCGCTCCCGGGCGAGCCGGTTGACGAGCCACGCCGCGGCGGACGGCTTGCGCAGCTTGGCCACCACCGCGGCCTCGTCGCGCCGCTTCTCCTTGCGCAGCTCCTTGGCGGCGGCGTCGCGGGCCGGGGTGAACTCGTCGAGCTCGAGACCGTAGAGGCGGTCGGCGAGGTCGTCGGGTGCTTCCGTCGCCACGGTCAGGCCGCCCGCACGCGCAGCTCGATCGACGGGGCGGCCGCGAGCAGCATGGTCACGCCGGTCCGCGGGTCGCGCGGCGACGCGCGCTGCTCGCGCAGGACGACGGCGGACCACGGCCGGCCCGCGTCGAGGTCGCCCGCCAGCTCGGCGGCCAGCTCGCGCGGCACCCAGCCGATCTGGTCGCCGCCGCCCGCGGGGTGGACGGCGATCGCATGGGGGTCATGCGGATTCTCGGGGTCGCGCCGCAGGCGCAGCGCGCGGCCCGGCGCGACCTCGTCGGACGCGAGCGCCTCGGAGTGGTGGCGCGCCGCGCCCGCGGCGCCGGCGATGCGCAGCCCGCGGCCGGCGAGCTCCGGGGCGTCGCGGGCGAGGTAGCGGCCCGACTCCGGGTCGACCACGTGGTAGCCCGCCAGCCACACGATGCCCCCGTCGTCGGGGTACCAGTAGCGCTCCTCGAAGGTCACCTCGACGACCGCCGGCTCGGAGACGGTGCTCACCCGCGCCCGATCCACGGCATCTTCGTCGCCGTCACGGTGAGGAACTCGACGTTGGCGTCGAGCGGCAGCCCGGCCATGAAGACGACCGCCTCGGCCGCGTGGCGCGCGTCCATGGTCGGCTCGGCCGTCACCGACCCGTCGGCCTGAAGCGCGCCGCGCGCGACCCCCGCGGTCAGCTCGGTCAGCGCGTTGCCGATGTCGATCTGGCCGCACGCGATGTCGTACGCGCGCCCCTCGAGCGAGATCGTCTTCGTCAGCCCCGAGATGGCGTGCTTGGTCGCGCTGTAGGCGACCTGGTGGGGGCGGGGCACGGACGCGGAGATCGAGCCGTTGTTGATGATCCGCCCGCCCTGCGGCCGCTGCGCCTTCATCGCGCGGTAGGCCTCCTGGGCGCACAGGAAGGCGCCGGTGAGGTTCGTGTCGACGACCGCGCGCCACTCCTCGGGCGGCAGGTCCTCCAGCGGGGTCGGGGCGCCGAAGATCCCCGCGTTGTTGAAGAGCAGGTCGATGCGGCCGCGCTCGCCGGTCACGCGGGCGAACAGCGCGCGCACCGCCTCCGGGTCGGTCACGTCGGTGGGGGCCACGAGGCCGGGGGCATCGCCGAGCGTCTCGCGCAGCGCGTCCTCGCGGCGGCCGGCCACCGCGACGCTCCAGTCCGCCGCGAGCAGCGCGCGCGTGACCTCGCGGCCGATGCCCGACCCGGCGCCCGTCACGACCGCGACCGGCTGCTGTTCGCTCGACGCCACGACGGGCCCAAGCATAGGCCTGCATCGCCGCCGCCGATCCAGCGCGCGCGCACTTCCGCTTGAGCGCGCCCCGCCCGGCGGGAATGGTCCCGGCGGCCCCTCGAGCAAGAGAGTGAGAAGGATGATCCGGACGGGAGACGAGTACCGCGAGTCCATCCGCGACGGGCGCGAGGTGTGGATGGACGGCGAGCGGGTCGACGACGTGACGACGCATCCGGCGTTCAAGCCGATCGTCGACGTCCGCGCCCGGATCTACGACATGGCGCACGACGAGGCCACCCGCGACGTCATGCGCTACACGGACGCCGAGACCGGCGAGGCCAACGCCGTCGCGCTCAAGCCGCCGCGCACGCGCGAGGACTGGCACGCCAAGCGCCGCGCGGTCGACGCCGTGCTCGACGACATCGGCGGCGTGGTGATCCGCGTCGGCGACGAGACCATCGGCGAGATGTGGTCGCTGCTCGACGGCCAGGACGTGCTCGACGAGGTCGACCCGGCGTTCTCGGAGAACATCCGCCGCCACGTCGACCGCGCCGTGCGCGCCGACCCGTTCCACGTCTCCGCCAACACCGACCCCAAGGGCGACCGCTCCAAGCGCCCCCAGGACCAGGACCCGGACGTGCTGCTGCACGTGGTGCGCGAGACCGACAACGGCATCGTCGTGCGCGGGGCGAAGTACGAGACCGCGGCGGCCTACGCCAACCAGGCGTTCACCAAGCCGACGATCGGCAACTGGGGCAAGGCGGAGCTGTCCGACTACGCCGTCGGCTTCGTCGTCGACATGGGCGCCCCCGGCCTCAAGCACCTGTGCCGCACCGGGTTCGCCGGCCGCGCGCCCGCGATCGACTACCCGCTGTCGAGCCGCTTCGACGAGATCGACACGCTGGTGATCTTCGACGACGTCGAGATCCCCTGGGAGGACGTGCTCTTCTACCGCCACACCCGCGCCGCGAGCCACATCCGCGCGACGCTGCACCGCTACAGCATGTTCCCGTTCGTCCAGCGCCTCGAGCGGATCGCGGACCTGCTCGTCGGGACCGCCCTCCTCAACGTCCGCCAGACCGGGCTCGAGAAGCGCCAGGCCGTGCAGGAGAAGCTCGCCCAGCTCGCCTGCTACCGCGAGGGCATCAACGCCCACCTGACCGCGGCGATCGCCGACGCGCAGGAGAGCCCGAGCGGCCTGCTGATGCCCAACCAGTCGCTGCTCTACACCGGCCGCGTGCTCGCCTGCTCCCAGCTCCCGGCGATGATGCACCTGGTCCGCGACCTCTGCGGCGGGCAGATCTGCCTCTCGCCCGACGCCGCGACCTTCCACAGCCCCGAGGTCGGGCACTGGATGGACAAGTACTACTCGCTGGGCGGGGAGTGGGACTCCGAGGAGCGCCGGCGCTTCCTCGCCTTCGCGCGCGACCTGCTCAACTCCGACCTCGCTGGGCACCGCCTGACGTTCCAGCTGTTCGCGCAGTCGCCGCCGTTCGCGCACCTCGCGGCCGTCTACAACAGCTTCGACTTCGACGGCCCGATGGACTTCGTGAAGCGCTCCGCGGGGCTGGTCGACGAGCCCGCCCCGGACCCCGGCGCCGAGCCCGCCGAGGCGCGCCAGTGAGACATCGGCGGATCCGCCCCTTCAACACGCGCGACACCTATCCCGAGCAGGACCTCGACAACGACCTCTGCCAGGCGGTCGTGGCCGGGGACACGGTCTACCTGCGCGGGCAGGTCGGCCAGGATCTCGACACGTCCGAGTCGGTCGGGATCGGCGACGTCGAGGCGCAGGCCGAGCGGGCGATGGCCAACGTCGCGCAGCTGCTCGACGAGGCCGGCAGCCGGCTCGAGGATGTCTGCAAGGTGGTCGTCTACCTCGTCGACCCGCGCTACCGCGAGCCGGTCTACCGCGTCATGGGCCGCTGGCTGAAGGGCGTCCACCCGGTCTCGACCGGCGTCGTGGTGACCGCGCTGGCGCGGCCCGAGTGGCTCGTGGAGATCGACGTCACGGCGGTGGTGTCGCGATGACGCTGGCGCTCCTCGGCCGCTGCCCGCGGACGGGCATGGCCGGCGTCGTGATCGCCTCCTCGAGCCCGGCGGTGGCCGCGCGCTGCGCGTTCGTGCGTCCCGGCACCGGAGTGGCCACCACGCAGAACGTGACCGACCCGCGCCTCGGCCCGGCGCTGCTCGACGCGATGGCGGACGGCGCCTCCGCCGCCGAGGCGGTCGACCGGGTCGCGGCCGGGGCGCCCGGGCGCGAGCACCGCCAGCTCGCCGCGCTCGACGCCCACGGCGGCGCCGGCGCCTACACCGGCGAGCGCGCCCTCGGGCGCCACGGCCACCGGCTGGGGGCCGACTGCGTGGCGGCCGCCAACCTGCTCGCCGACGAGGCCGTGCTCGACGCGCTGGTGACCGCCTTCGCCGCCGCGCCGGACGGCCACCTGGCAGCGCGCCTGCTCGCCGCGCTCGACGCCGGGCTGGCGGCGGGCGGCGAGGAGGGGCCGGTGCGCTCCGCCGGCCTGCTGATCGGCGCCGAGGTGCCGTGGCCGGTGGCCGACCTGCGGGTGGACTGGCACGACGATCCCGCCGCGGAGCTGCGCGCGCTGTGGGAGGTGTGGGAGCCCCAGCTCGACGACTACGTCACGCGCGCGCTGCATCCGGAGCGCGCGCCTTCCTTCGGTGTCCCCGGCGACGAGCCGCGACGCTGAGCTTCTCCCTGCGTGGGAGCATCCTGGCGTGCGCTTCACGCTGCGCCAGCTCGAGTACTTCGTGGCCACCTGCGAGGCCGGCAGCGTGACCGAGGCCGCGCTCAGCATCCCCGTCTCGCAGTCGTCGGTGTCGGCCGCGGTCGCGCAGCTCGAGGCGGCGGTCGGCGTCCAGCTGCTGATCCGCCACCACGCCCAGGGCGTGTCCCCGACCCCCGCCGGGCGGCGGTTCCTCGAGCACGCGCTCGAGCTGCTCTCGGAGGCCGAGCAGCTCGAGCGGCTCGCCGCCGACCTCACCCAGGACGTCAGCGGCCGCCTCGACCTCGGGTGCCTCGTGACGATCGCCCCGCTCGTCACGCCGCGCCTGTGCCACGAGTTCAGCGCCCGCTACCCGGCGGTGGAGATCGCGGTCGTCGAGGCGGGCCAGGACGCGCTGCTCGAGGGCATGCGCACCGGGACCCTCAGCCTCGCCGTGACCTACGACCTCGAGCTCGGCGCGGACATCTCCTTCGAGGGGCTGGCGACGCTCGCGCCCTACGCGGTCGTGGCCGCCGACCATCCGCTCGCGCGGCGCCGGGAGGTGAGCCTGGCCGAGCTGGCCGGCGAGCCGCTCGTGCTGCTCGACCTCCCGCACAGCCGCGAGTACTTCCGTTCGCTGTTCGCCGCCGAGGGGGTCGAGCCGACGGTCGGGCACCGCTCGGAGCATCCCGAGGTGATCCGCACGATGGTCGCCAACGGGTACGGCTACACGCTGATCAACGCCCGGCCGGTCATCGACCAGGCGCTCGACGGGCGGCGGGTGCGCACGATCCGCCTGGCCGGTGAGCCGCGGGCGATGGTGCTGGGCGTCGCGCGCCTCGCCGCCGGACGGCCGACCCGGGTGGTGACCGCGTTCCGCGAGCACTGCCGGGCGATGATCACGGCGACCTCCGTCCCCGGGCTGAGCGCGGATGGGCGCTGAGGCCGAGGCGCTGCTCGAGCGCCTCGTGGCCTTCCCGACGGTGGCGGGGCGGCCGAACCTCGACCTCGTCGGCTTCGTGGCCGAGCACCTCGAGGCGCACGGCGCGGCGGCGACGGTGCTGCCCGGCGAGCGCGACGACGCGGCGAACCTGCACGCGGTCGTGGGGCCGCGCGACGAGCCCGGCATCCTGCTCGCCGCCCACAGCGACGTGGTCGACGTCGAAGGTCAGGCCTGGAGCGGCGACCCGTTCGCGCTGCGCCGCGACGGCGGACGCCTGTTCGGACGGGGTACCGCTGACATGAAGGGCTTCCTGGCCGCCGTGCTCGCCGTCGCCCCGTACGCGGCGCGGCGCGGGCTGCGCCGTCCGCTGCACCTCGCGCTCTCGTCCGACGAGGAGCTGGGATGCCGCGGGGTGGGCCCGCTGCTCGACGCGCTCGAGGATCTCCCCGTCCGGCCCGCGTTCTGCGTCGTGGGCGAGCCCACGGGCCTCGGGGTCGCGGTGCGCCATAAGGGCAAGGCGGCGGCGCGGGTGCACGTACGCGGCCGCGCCTGCCATTCGAGCGCGGCGCCGCGGGGCGTCAACGCGGTCGAGTACGCGGCGCGCCTGATCGTCGCGGCCGGGGACGCGGGGCGCGCTCTGGCCGCCCGTGACGGCGACCCGGGGTTCTCCGTCCCCACCGCGACGCTCAGCGTCGGCCCGGTGCGGGGCGGGATGGCGCTCAACACGGTGCCCGACGCCTGCACGTTCGAGATCGAGGCCCGCGCGCTGCCCGGTGAGGACGCCGGGGCGCTGCTCTCCGAGGCGCTCCGCGGTGCCGCCGCGCTCGAGGCGGAGATGCGGCGCGTCGCCCCCGAGGCGGGCATCGAGATCGAGGCGCTCGCGGCCTATCCGCCCCTCGCTCCGGCCGGCGACGACGGTCCCGCCGCGCTCGTCGCGGGGTTTGCCGGCGGCGAGCGCGGCCTCGCCGTCGACTTCGGCACCGAGGCCGGCCTCTACCGGCAGCGCCTGGGGGTGCCGGTCGTGGTATGCGGGCCGGGCAGCATGGCCCAGGCGCACCGCCCCGACGAGTACGTCGAGGCGGACCAGGTCACGCGCGCGGAGGCCCTGCTGCGCGGGCTGGTGGACACGCTCGCGGAGCGCTGATCTCCCTCGCATCGGCCCAGCCGATGCAAGGCCGCGGAAAGTCCGGTTGGGCTACAGCGCCATCGGGGAGAGTGTGTAGAGGAGGCCCGCTTCACCACGGGCGTTCAGGGGGGTACGTGCCGGATATCGCTGAGAGAATCGTCATTCCCGCGCGCGAGGGGCGCAGTCTCCACGTGCCGGCGGGTCGCTCGTTCCGCGTGACCGACCTCGAGGGCGGCCAGGTCGGCGACCTGTTCGCCTTCAACGCCGAGGACGTCTCCGAGTACGCGAGCGCCGAGCACACGCGCGCGTTCGTCGACCGGCTCTTCCCGCGCATCGGGGAGCCGTTCGTGACCAACCGGCGGCGGCCCATCCTCGAGTTCGAGCGCGACGAGTCGCCCGGCCACCACGACATGCTCTGCGCCGCCTGCGATCCCGAGCGCTTCTGGGGGCTCGGCGTCGAGGGCTGGCACGCGTCGTGCGAGGAGAACCTGCGCAAGGCGATGGGCGAGCTGGGCCACGAGGACATCGAGGTGCCCCAGCCCATCAACCTCTTCATGAACATCCCGGTGGCGCCCGACGGGTCGCTCGGCTGGGAGCCCGCGGAGACGAAGCCGGGCGACGGCGCGACGCTGCGCGCGGTCCTGGACTGCATCGTGGTCGTCTCGGCCTGCCCCCAGGACATCGTCCCCATCAACGGGTGCAACCCGACGAGCCTCGAGATCGAGCTGCTCGCCCCGAACTGAGAAGGAGAGCACGATGGCCCGACCCAGCCTCATCGACGACGCGAAGCAGACCGGCTTCCACCGCCGTCTGACGCTGTACTCGTCGGGCGGACCGTTCATCGACGCCTACGTGCTCAGCATCATCGGCGTCGCGCTCGTGCAGGCGGAGGACGCGCTCAGCCTGTCGAGCGTCACCATCGGCCTGATCGGCGCCTCGGCGCTGGTCGGCATCTTCTTCGGCGGCCTGATCTTCGGTTATGTGACCGACAAGGTCGGCCGCCAGAAGATGTACACGATCGACCTGCTGCTGCTGATCGTCGGGTCGATCCTGTGCCTCTTCGTCCAGGAGGCGTGGCAGCTCATTGCGCTGCGGTTCCTGCTCGGCCTCGCGATCGGCGCGGACTACCCGATCGCCACCTCGCTGCTGGCGGAGTTCGTGCCGCGCCGCGGCCGCGGCTTCCTGCTCGGTGCGCTCACGCTCGCCTGGGCCGCCGGCGCCGTCGTCGCCTACCTGGTCGGCTACGCGATGCTCAGCCTCGGCGACGACGCCTGGCGCTGGATGCTCGCCACGCCGGCGATCCCCGGCATCGCCACCGTGCTGCTGCGCCTCGGGACGCCCGAGTCGCCGCGCTGGCTGCTCTCCAAGGGGCGTACGGCGGAGGCCCACGAGGTCGTCAAGGAGGTCTACGGCGAGGACGCCCGGCTCGAGGACCTGCCCGAGGAGGAGGCCGTCGAGACCGACTTCGCGAAGGTCTGGCGCCAGCCCTACCTCAACCGCATGATCTTCGCCGGCCTGTACTGGATGCTCCAGGTCACGCCGCTGTACGCCGTGCTCACCTACGGCCCGAGCATCTTCGAGGAGCTCGGCTTCGGCGAGGGCAAGGAGACCTACATCGTCGCCGCGGTGATCGAGATCGCGTTCCTCGTCGGGACGCTCCCGGCGATGTTCGCGAGCGAGCGCATGGGGCGCCGGCCGCTGAGCCTGTGGTGCTTCTCGCTGATGGCCGTGGGGCTGACGCTCGCGGCCGTCGCGCCCGGGCAGCCCGCCGCCGTGCTGATCGGCTTCGGGGTCTATGCGCTGTTCTCGGGTGGCCCGTTCATCCTGCAGTGGATCTATCCCAACGAGCTGTTCCCGACCGACGTGCGCGCGACCGCGTTCGGCATCACGACCGCGTTCAGCCGCATCGGCGCCGCGAGCGGCACGTTCCTCGTCCCGCTGTTCATCGACTGGATCGGCATCAGCGGGACGCTGTTCGTCGCGGTCGCGCTGACGCTGGCGGGCCTGCTGATCACGTGGGCGATGGCGCCCGAGACCAAGGACCTCACGCTCGCCGAGGCGGCGGGCTCTGCCGGCACCCACCGCCGCGCCAGGCCCGCGGAGGACGTCAGCGCGGACCGTGCTCCGGTAGCGTGATCCCGTGCAGCCCGCGGTAGCCCGCGGGCTGCGGTGAGCTCCAGCCGGACAGCAGCTCGGGGTCCGGCTGGTGGACCTCGATCCCCAGCGGGCGGCAGGTGGGCAGCGGGTCGCCCGCGTCGGGTCCCCACAGCGGGACCGAGAGGTCGCCGCCGGGGCACGTCGACAGCGCGCACAGCAGGTCGACCTCGGCGAGGAACTCGAAGAAGTCCCCCTTCCGGGCCGGGCTCGCCTTCATGTAGTACTGGTCGCCGTCGTCGGTGAGGCCGGTGACCTGGAAGACGTTGATGACGTCGTGGACGTCGAGCTCGGTGAGCCCGTGCGGGAGGACGGCGCGGACCAGGTTCGAGTGGCAGTGGAAGTCGAACGACTCGCCGGTGAGCAGCTGGTTGACGTAGGGGTCGCAGCGCGTGCCGAGCAGGTCGTGGCAGCGGGCGCCGTCCTCGTCGACGCCGTAGTCCACGGTGTCGTTGGTGATCGTGGCCAGCGGGCGCAGGTAGGGGAGGGTGGACCACAGGCGGTCGTAGGTGGTCACGTGCGCGCGGTGGAGCTGGCGGGTGCGCGACGCCCAGAAGCGCTCGCGCGGGTTGTGGAGGTTCCACAGGTTGAGGTCGGCGACCTGCGGCCCCTCGACGACCACGATGCGGCACAGCTGGCCCGCCTTGACGGTCCAGGCGCGGCCCGAGCGGATCGGGATCACGAACTCGTTGACGAGCGTCCGGCGGCCGGTCTCTGAGGCGAGGCGGCCGTAGAGATCGCGGTCGACCGCCAGCGGGCCGCCGGCGGTCGGGAGATAGGCCGGCTGGGGGGCTCCGGTCCTCGGGGTGGAGGCGTCCATGGGGCGTCAAGCGTAGGGACTGTCCGCGGGTACGGTTGGCCCCACCCCAGGCGGCCGGGTTCCATGCGTGCGGCGGCGCCCTTCGATCCGGAGAATCGTCGGTACAGATGGCCGTCGCCTCCGCACCGTCAGACGCTTCCCCGCTCACCGCCCCGGATGAAGGCATCCGTTTCGGGCGTCCGAGCGTAGGAGCCCCTGGCGTAACGCTGGGCGGCGCTCCGCGACCAAACCCCATGTCCGCCTCCGCCGACCTCGCCCCCGACCTCGCCCTGCCGTCGCTCGACGTGCGGGCCCTCGCGCGCCGCGCCGCGCTGCCCGCCGGCCTGCTGGCCGTGGCCGTGACGCTGGTCGTCGCCGCCGGCGGCCCGCTGCAGGCGTTCGCCGACGCGCTGGCCCGCGCGCTCGACGCCGACCCGCGCTGGGTCGCCGCGGCGGCCGTCTTCGAGCTCGCCTCCTTCGGCGGCTACATCGCCCTGCTGTGGCTGGTGGGCCGCCGCGCGACCCGCCGGCTGGACCTGCGCGCGAGCGCGCAGGTGACGCTCGGCGGCGCCGCCGCGACCCGCCTGCTGCCCACCGGCGGCGCCGGCGGCGCGGCGATGACGCTGTGGGCGCTGCGCCGGGCCGGCCTGGGCGCCCGCGGCGCCGCCCGGACGCTGCTGACCTTCCTCGTGCTCCTCTACGCCGTGTTCTTCGGCTCGATCGCCGTGGCCGGCGGCGCGCTCGCGCTCGGGCTCGTCGACGGCTACTCGGGCCCGGTCGCGCTGACCGCCGTCCCCGCGGCCGGCGCGACCCTGGCGATCGCCATCGCCCTCGGCCTCGCGTACGCCGCCCGCCGCGGCATCGGCGTCGAGCCCGCCCCGGTCGCGGGCGCGGGCCGGGCGGCGCGCGTCTACACCGTCGTGCGCAGCGCCCCCGGCGTCCTCGGGTCGGCGGTCGGCGACGCGCTCGGGATCGTGCGCTCGGCCGATCCGCGCCTGCTCGGCGCGCTGGCCTGGTGGGGCTTCGACGCGGCCGTGCTGTGGTCGATGCTCAACGCGTTCGGCAGCCCGCCGGCGCTGGCCGTCGTGGTGCTCGCCTACTTCGTCGGGCAGGTCGCCAACACGATCCCGGTCCCGGGCGCCGCGAGCGGCGGGCTGGTCGGCGTGCTGCTGGCCTTCGGCGTCGACGCCGAGCTCGCGCTCGGCTCCGTGCTCGCCTACCGCGCCGTGGCGATCTGGCTCCCCACCCCGATCGGCCTGGTGGCCCTGAGCGGCCTGCGCCGGACCGTGGGCCGCTGGGCGCACGAGGACGAGGCGGCGGCGCCCGCGGCCGCCGAGGCCGTCCCCGCCGCCGGCGGAGCGGGCGTGGCTCCCAGCCTCGACGTCGTCCCGCCGCGGCCTGTGCCCGCCGCGGCCGGCGCGCGGCCGATCCCGGTGCTCGCCGGCGCACGGGCGCTGTCCGCCGCGCACGGCGGCCCGTGCCCCGACTGCGTCCTGCCGGCCGCGGCATGACCCGTCGCCCACCCGCCGTCCTGGTGGCCGTCGCCGCGGTCGCCGCGGCAGGGTTCGCGGCCGTGACGGCCGGCCTCGTGCAGCTGCCGGACCTCGACGCCGCGCTCACGGACCTCGCGGACGCGCTCGGGCCCTGGACCTACGCGCTCGTCGGAGCGCTCGCCTTCCTCGAGACCGGCGCATTCGTCGGGCTCATCGCGCCGGGCGAGACGGCGATCGTGCTCGGCGGCGTAGTGGCCGCCCAGGGCGAGGTCGACCTCCCGGTGATCCTCCTGACGGCCTGGCTGGCCGCGGCGGCCGGCGACCTCGCGAGCTTCGGTCTCGGCCGCCGGCTCGGGCGGCCGTTCCTCCTGCGGCGCGGGCCGCGGCTCGGCGTGACCGCGCCGCGCCTTCACCGGGTCGAGGGCTTCTTCGACCGCCACGGCGCCAAGGCCATCCTGATCGGGCGCTTCATCGGGATCGTGCGCGCGGTCGCCCCGTTCCTCGCCGGCGCGTCCGGGATGCGGCTGCGCGCCTTCCTCCCCTGGAGCCTGCTCGGCACGGCCGCGTGGGCGACGGCGTTCACGATGGTCGGCTTCGCCTTCCACCGCTCCTTCGACGAGGCCGCCGGCGCCATCACCCACGGCGCGTTCGCGCTCGCCGTGGTGATCGTGGTCGCGCTGGCGTGGCGGGCCCACCGCCGGGCGCGCCGGGCGGTCGTGGTCCCCTGCTGAGGCCGGTCAGCTCGCCGCGGACAGCGCGGCCGCGACGGCGAAGCCCAGCACGGTCACGAGCCCCGCGTAGTCTCCGGCCTTCCGCCTGGCGTCGGGGATCATCGAGTCGATCAGCATCACCAGCAGCGCGCCGGCCGCGAAGCCGTTGATCCCCGCCTGCAGGTCGCCCGACGTCGAGTCGGCCAGCGCGTAGCCGGCGACCGTGGCGAGCGTGCAGATCAGCGCGACGACGATCCACAGCCGCACGATGGCGGCGGCGCCGCGGCCGGCGGCCCGCATGTCGCTGGCGGAGCCGATGGACTCGGGCAGGTTCGAGACGAAGATCGCGGCCAGCAGGCCGACGCTGACGCCGTCGCCCGCGGCGATGCCGATCCCGAGCACGAGCTGCTCGGGGATGCCGTCCAGGAACGCCCCGAGAGCGAGCGCCGGCCCGGCGTCGTCGCTCGCCGACCCGCGCGCGCCCCGCGGACGGCCGATCCGGTCGACGCCCCGGTCGGCGAGGAAGTAGGTGACCGCGCCGGCCGCAAGGCCGAGCGCGACCGGATCCGCGCCCCCGAGCCTCGACGCCCTCCGCTGCGAGGTCGAAGCTGACGGCGCTGATCAGCGCGCCGGCGCCGAAGGCGAGGACGATGCCGACGATCCGGTCGGGCCACGTCCGTGCGAGCGCGAGCAGCGCGCCTACGACCAGCGACGACGCTGCGAGCGCGCCCCATCCGAGTGCCGCTGCCACGCCGGGCACGCTACCTGGCACGCGGCGGCAGTAGGCTGCCACGCCGTGGCGCAGCGATCCGGGAGGTCTCGAGTGCGGTCGGCGGTCGGCAGGACACGGTGGGCGGCGGTGGGCGTGGCCTGCGCCCTGGCAGTGGCGGGCGCCCCGGGCGCCCAGGCGGCGACGCGGTCCTGCGAGCGCATCGTCAACCCCTACAAGGGCACGCGCTACGACGGCGCGGACCTCCGGCGCATCCGCGCGACCGACGTCTCCTGCCGCAGCGCCCGGCGCGTCGTCCGCGGCGCCCACCGCAAGGCGCTCGGGATCACGCCCCCGCCGACCGGCGTGCGCCGCTTCACCTACAACGGCTGGAGCGTCTCCGGCGACCTGCGCGGCTCCTCGGACCGCTACGTCGCCAGCAAGCGCGGCATGCGCGTGCGCTGGGTGTTCTGAGCTCAGCCCGGATCGACGAGCGCGGGCACCGCAGGGCCGCTCGCCGGCGCGGCGCAGGGGATCACCGCGAGGCGGCTGACGGCGGCCTGGGCGGGTTGTCACCATGAGGGCGTGTACGAGGACCGCGAGACCCCGCGCGAGGATCGCAAGTCGTCCGTCGAGCGGCTGCTCGCCGAGCGCCTCGAGGACGAGCGCCGCCTCGGGCGGCCGCTGAGCAGCCGCGCACGCCTCTCCCAGCGCTCTGTCGAGGCCTACCTCAAGGCGGGCGTCCGCCCGCGCTGGATGGAGCGCGTGACCGAGATCGACCAGGGCATCGCGATGGAGCGGCGGCGCCTGGAGCGGGCCTACCGGGCGCTCCGCGAGGAGTGCGGCGCCGACCAGGGCCTGTTCGCGCGCCGGTGGCGCTCGCTCGCGCGCACCTGGCGCTACGACGACGAGCTCAACGACCTGATCCGCCAGCACAACGAGTGGTACCCGGTCGAGCGCGACCTCCCGATGAACCCGCGGACGGGCGACTACGTGCTCGTCAGCGGCCGCAGCTACCGGCGGCCCGTGCTCGGGCCGGAGTGGGTGCTCGAGCACTTCCCGGCGTTCCCGGGCGCCGGCCACTGAGCGGGCGCGGCCACGAAAACCGCCCGAGCGGCCCGGACCGGACTAGGGTCGCAGCCAGATGAACATCGTCCTCAACATCATCTGGCTGGTATTCGGCGGCCTCGTGCTCGCGGTCGGCTACGCGCTCACCGCGCTGGTCATGCTGATCCTGATCATCACGATCCCGTTCGGCATCGCGGCCGCACGCATCGCGCTCTTCTGCCTGTGGCCGTTCGGGCGCACCATCGTGCGCAAGCCGAGCGCCGGCGCCGGCTCGGTGATCGGGAACATCATCTGGTTCATCCTCGCGGGCTGGTGGCTCGCCATCGGCCACATCGTCACCGGCGTGCTGATGTGCCTGACGATCATCGGCATCCCGCTCGGCCTCGCGAACTTCAAGCTCATCCCGGTGTCGCTGACCCCGTTCGGCCGCGAGATCGTGGACGTCGACGAGGCCGCCCGTCTCGGCCTGGCGCCGACGGTCACGGTCCCCGGCGGCCGTCCGCCGGCCTGAGCCGGTAGCGGCGATCGCGGGCCGGGCAGCGGAGGCGTCGCGAATGCGCGCGGCGCCTCCCGGGTATCTCTGCGATCAACCCGATAACTGTCCAAAGGCGAGATGAGAGCGATGCTGCCACCCGGGAACCCGTCGATCCAAGCCGTGCCGGTCGCGGTCGGATGAGCGTCCTGCAGTCCCTGAAGGAGGTCCTGCACGCGGCGGCGCGTCCGGCGGGCCACGCTGCCGTGGGACGAGCTCGAGGCCGAGGCCGCCCGCCAGCGCTGCTCGCCCGCCGACATCTTCTTCGACCGCGCGGGAGACGGCGATGCCGGCGAGCCCGACGGCGGACCGCCGGCAGCACCGGACGCCGACGCCGGCGAGAGCGAGGCCGAGGAGCGACGCGTCCCGTGGCGCGGGCTCGACCCTCGGCCGGCTCGGTCACCGCTGGAGTCGCATCGCTGACGTCAGCCGAATCGGACACCTCGAACCTTGCGGGTACACCGGGAAACAGCATGAGCTTCCACGAGCACCACTTCAGGAACCTCGGCCGGGCACGCGACCACCTCTCCGAGACGATGGTCAGCCTCAAGTCCGCGGTCGAGCAGATGGCGGGCGACGACTGGATCGACGCGACCGCGTTGCTGCACGAGATCTCGGATGACATCGGGCCGCGGCTCGCGCGGCTGCGGACGAACGCGTCCGACCGCTTCGACGAGCACACCCGGCGGGATGACTTCGAGGCGATGCGGACGGGGCGCCTGCCGTTCCCCGACGAGCGGGTGCGCCTCGCTCCCGAGCCCGCCGGTCCCCCACGCAAGGTGACCACCGAGCCCCCGCCGCCGCCCGGGTTGGACGCGCCGAATGCGAAGGTCGGGGCCGAGCTCGTGGCCAGGCACGGCGGGATCGACCAGGCCATGATGGCCTACCAGCCCGACAGCGCCGAGTTCGATCACATCCAGGCGTACCGCTACCTCAGCACGGGCAAGCGCCCGCCCGGCTGGATCCCGCCGCTCGTGTGAGCCGGATCAGGGGCGCGGGAGGCGGCGGAGCGTCGGCGTGAGCGGCAGCACCGGCGTCCGCTGGTGCGCCGGCGCCGGCGGCAGCGAGGTCACGACGTCCGGGTCGGTACGGGTCTTCTCCTCGTGGTCGAGCGCGGCGACCAGCGCCCGTGGCGCGAACGAGAGCAGCGGGCTGGAGAACACCCGCTCCGCCTCGCTCGCGCACACCGGGCAGGCGATCGACGCCGGGGCCGTGCCGATCGGGCACATCTGATCGAACCCACCGTGCACCGCGCACCGGTACTCGTAGATCGCCACTGCGGTCCTCCTAGTTCGCGGACTTCGGGACGGGCATGCCCTGCGTCACCTGATGCGGCGTGCCCCCGGGCGCGACGTCGAAGTCGAAGATGCGCCGCGGGATGTAGACCGTCGCGCACGAGTTCGGGATGTCGACCACGCCCGAGAACCGCCCCTCGATCGGCGCCGAGCCCAGGATCATGTACGCCTGGATGTCGCTGTAGCCGAACTTCATGAGGTAGTCGATGGCGTGGTGGCACGCCCGCTCGTAGGACAGCTGCGAGTTCAGGTAGTGCTGCTTGCCCGCGAGGTCCACGGACACGCCCGAGAAGGCGATCCACTCGGAGTACTGCGGGTCGCGCAGGCCAGGCATGAAGATGGCGTTCTCGGAGACGCCGAAGGTCTCCATGCCGCCCTTGATGACGTCGACGTGCAGGTCCATGAACCCGCCCATCTCGATCGCGCCGCAGAACGTGATCTCACCGTCGCCCTGCGAGAAGTGCAGGTCGCCGAACGACAGGTTCGCCCCGTCGACGAAGACCGGGTAGAACACCCGGGTCCCGGCGGTGAAGTTCTTGATGTCCTGGTTGCCGCCGTTCTCACGCGGCGGCGCCGTCCGTGCCGCCTCACCGGCGACCCGGTCGAACTCGGCGCCCTCGAGGGTCCCGAGGATCGCGCTGTCGGGCAATGGCGGGAGCGCCAGCGGCGGGACGCGGTCGGGGTCGGTCGCGATCAGGTCGGTCTCGCGCTTCGTCCACTTGGCGAGCAGCTCCGCCGACGGCGCCGTGCCCATCAGGCCCGGGTGGTGGATGCCGACGTAGGAGCACTCCGGGATGTGGCGCGAGGTGGCGACGTCGCCGGTGAAGTCCCAGATCACCTTGTAGGCGTCCGGGAACCGGTCGGTGAGGAAGCCGCCGCCGTTGGTCTTGGCGAACACGCCCGTGTAGCCCCAGCCCATGCCGGAGAGGGGACCCTCGTCCTCCTGGTCGCAGGCGTCGATCTCGAGGATGTCCACGACGAGCAGGTCGCCCGGCTTGGCGCCCTCGACGCGGATCGGGCCGCTGAGCACGTGCACGCCGGGGAGCGGCGCGTGGCGGACGTCCTCGGCGGAGTCGTCGTTGTGGATGGCGCCGTCGAACCACTCCCGGCAGTCCGCCCGGAAGACGGCGCCGGGCTTGACGCTGACGGCGGGAGGAACATCCGGGTGCCACCGGTTGTGCCCGACGTGCTTCTGGTCGGTGAACTTCTTCGTGTTGTCCAGCGGGAACAGATTCTGCGGCATGAAGCGTGTCCTCCAGTTCGGATCGATGACGACTACGCCGGCACGGCGCGGCGCCCGACGTCGCGCTCGGAACGCATGTGCTTGAGGTGCTCCTCGGGGGTGGTGATGTCCTCGACGGCAACCGGCTCGAGCTTCGTCGAGGCGCCCTTGAGCAGCACGAACGCGAGCGTCCCGAAGCAGAAGGGCAAGGTCAGCGCGGGCAGCCCCCACGGGACGAACAGCGCTCCGATCGCCCCGAACAGCAGCGCCGTGAGCACGGCGCAGGCGACCGCGAGCAGGCCCGATCGCACGGTCAACACGAAGAACACGCCGCCGATGGCCAGCGCCGCGTCGAACGAGTTGAAGCCCCAGAGGCCGTTGTAGATCGCCACGCCGCTGGCGCCGACCGCCAGCCCGGTCAGCATGCCCACCGTCGAGCCGACGAGCGCGAAGATCGCCGCGATCCGCGAGCACACCGCGAGCCCGGCGACGATGATGATCCCCGACACGACGCTGTTGGCGAAGAACAGCTGCCAGATCCCGCGGAAGATCGCGTTGAGGACGCCTTCGACGTTGTTCGACTCGACGCCGCGTCGGCGGCCGAGCGCAGCGTGTTGGAGACCGATCCCGCGGTGACCTGCGCATCGGCGGGGGCGATGAGGCCGCCGACCCTGCCGTTGGCGTACTGGAGCGCGCCGACGAGGAACAGCAGCGTCATGAAGTTGAACGCCAGCGTGAACGGCGGCACCTTCCACGCGCCGATGAACACGTTGGCCAGCGCGGCGTGCAACACCGTCGAGAAGGACGCGCCGACGACGATCCAGACCATGACCACGCCGCTCCAGTCGGGCTGCAGGAACAGCGACATCCCCGCGCCGACCAGGACGCCGTTGAAGCCGAACAGCCCGGCGCGGATCGCGCCGCGGTCCATCCCGATCGCGATCGCCGCCAGCGTCGAGACGACGAGGCCGAGCGCGCCCGCGAACCCGAGCCAGGCCTCGCCGACGAACATCGCGACGAGGATCGCGAGCCCCGTGATCGGGTTGTTCATGAAGCAGACCTGCCCGACGCCGCGCAGGCAGGAGTCGATGAAGGCGAGGAACGGGTTGCCGTCCATCCGCTCCCCCCACGCGGGCATCGTCCCGTTGATCGACATCGTGGGCGGCGGCGCGCTGCTGGCAGCAGCCGGATCCTGACTCGGTTCCTGGCTCATCGGGACGCGCTTCTCCCTTCCACTCGAGGGACCACGAGCGACGAGCTCGGTGCTGTCGATTCACGCCGTCCCGCGAGGTGGTGTCAAGGCCTCGACAGCAGCGGTTTACGGCGTTCACAGACCCCGGAAACCGGTGCCCAGCGCCAGGGGATGATCGTGCCGACGGCCCGGAAAGACCGGGATCGTTCATGAGATGCTGCGCGTGAGAGCGGTGCTTGCGCGCGACACCTCCGAGCCGAAGGTCAGCACGGGCCTGGACCCGCTCGACGGCGTGCTCGGCGGGCTCTACTGGGGGGACAACGTCGTCTGGGAACTCGACGGCACGCCCGTCGAGCCCTTCTACCGGGCGATCGCGGGCCAGAGCGGGGTGTTCGACACGAAGAGCGTGGTCGCGCTCGGCGACGCGGTCAACACGTACGGCGTCCCCGGGCTTGCGGTCATGCACGCGGCGGGCGGCGACGGGACACCCGACCCCGGCGAGGTGCTGCGCGAGATCTACCGCGTGTGCCAGCGACCGGGCCGTCGCCTGGTGCTGTTCGAGTCGCTCGACGCCATGGTGCGCACCTGGGGGGTGAGCGAGACGCGCGAGTTCGTCACGCGCTGCTGCCCGCTGCTGCTCGAGGTCGGGGCGATCGCGTACTGGTCGATGAGCGCCCGGGACACGCCGGCGGTCCTGCGCGACGCGGTCGCGGGAATGACGCAGTGCCTGCTGCGCGTCGACGAGCGCAGCGTGCAGGTGGTCAAGGCCGAGGGCCGCGGCGACGACGTGATCGGCACCGTGCTGCACTGGCACGACGAGGCGGGGCGGCCCGTGCTGGAGCCGCCGGCGATCGTCGACCGCGTCGCCGCCTCACTCCGGGGGATCCGTCACGCGCGCGACCTCAGCCAGCACGCGCTCGGGGACATGGCCGGGGTGACGGCGAGCGCGATCTCACAGGTCGAGCGGGCGGAGCGAGGGCTCTCGCTGGCGACCGTGGTGCGGCTGAGCGCCGCGCTCGGCGTCACGATCGACGACCTGCTGCGGGGCGTGGACCCCGGCTACCGGATCGGACGCCGGCCCGACGATCCGCGACACGGGATCGAGCACACCCACACGCTGATCGGCGATGCGGCCTCGGGCCTTCGGATCGACCTCGTGCACCTCGAGCCGCGCCAGGCCGGGGCCCCTCCCATGACGCGCCCGGGCCTCGGCATCCTCGCCGTCGCCAGCGGGCTCGTGCAGGTCAAGGTGGCGGGCCAGGCGTCGGCGATCCGCCACGGCGAGGTCCTCCTCGCCGACAACGAGCGCGTCGAGGGCTGGCGCAACCTCGGCCAGGGCGAGGCCCTCCTGTTCTGGATCGTGTTCCCGGGAGCTCCCCGCGGGCGCGCTCAGCCGCCCGCCGACAGCGCCTGCCCGTAGCGGCTGTCCCGCCAGCGCAGCGCCGCCTTGAGCCCCTGGTCGCGCACGATCTGGTCGAACTCGCGCTGCTCCGGGGTCTCGGCGGCGTTGAGCATCGAGGAGATGTCGAGGTTCGCGCCGACCGCCTGGCGCAGGCCCATGGCCTCGTAGGCGCGCACGAGCGCGAGCTTGGTGAGGCGCAGTACGGGGAGCGGGGTCGGGGCGATCCGCAGCGCGAGCTCCTGCGCCGCGTCCTCGAGCTCGTCCGCCTCCACGACGCGGTTGACGAGCCCGCACCGCTCGGCCTCGGCGGCGGGCATGGCGTCGCCGGTGAACAGCAGCTCGTTGGTCTTCTTCTGGCCGAGCACGAACGGCATCAGCAGCGTGACCGGCCCCGAGCCGTAGCGGATCTCGGGCTCGCCGAAGCGGGCGTCCTCGCTCGCCAGGATCATGTCGCAGGCCATCGCCAGCTCGCAGGCGCCCGCCAGGCACCATCCGCGCACGGCGGCGATGGTCGGCTTGGGCAGCGCCCACAGCTTCATGGTCACGTCGACGTCGCGGGCGAGCAGCTCGCGCCAGTTGTCGGCGCCCTCGATCGCGGCGTCCGCCTCCTCGGAGATGTCGAAGCCCGAGGAGAAGGCGCGCTCGCCGGCGCCCGTGAGCACGACCACGCGCACGTCGTCGTCGGCGGCGACGGCGTCGAGGTGCTCGAAGAGCCGGTCGACGATGGCGTGGTTGAGCGCGTTGAGCTTGTCCGGGCGGTTCAGGCGCAGCCACGCCACCGGGCCGCGCCGCTCGAGCAGGACGGGATCACTCATGGGGAGTCTCCTTCGACGACGACGAGGGCGTCGACCGCGACGGGTCCCGCCGCGGTGAGCACGAGCGGGTTGATGTCCACCTCGGCGACGCGCGGATGCTCGAGCGCGAGCCGCCCGAGCGCAACCAGGGTGCCGGCGAGCGGCGCGGCCTCGTCGCCGAGCCCCGCCTCGGCGACGACCCGGTCGGCGAGGGCGTGGCCGACGGGGGCGAGAACCGCGTGCGGACGCCGCGCCTCGACGTCCGTGCCGCCGCGGCCGACGGCGAGCACGGGGCCGAAGCCGGGGTCGCGGACCATGCCGCACAGGCACTCGGCCCCGGCGGGCACCTGCTGCGCGACGAGCACGCGCCCGCCGAGCCGGCGCGCGGCGTCCGCGACGGCGCCGGGGGTCGCGAGGCCGAGGACCACCCCGCCCGCGGCGCTCTTGTGGGCCGGACCGTCGACCTTGACGACCACCGGGAACCCCAGCTCGCGCGCCACCTCCGCCGCGGCCTCGGGCGACGCGGCGCGCCGCCGCGGCGCCACCGCGATGCCGTAGCGCTCGAGCACCAGCGAGGACTCGTACTCGGGCAGCGGGGTCGGCGGGCCCGGGCTTCCCACGAGCAGGTCGCCGAGGTCGACCGCCGGCCCGTCCGGGGCGCGCCGGGGCGGCGCCGGCGCCCAGCCCGCGACGGCGGCCAGCGCGCGCACCGCGTGATCGGCGCCCCGCAGCAGCGCCAGGTCGAGCTCCCCGGCGGCCGCGGCCAGCGACGGCGGCGGATCCGAGCTCCCGACCGAGCTCACCGCGCCGAACAGCCCGTGCTCGGCGGCGATCCGCGCCAGCGCGCGCATGATCATCCCGCACCACGCCTCCTCGTCGGAGCCGCGGAACTGCGACAGCTCGATCTGGGCGAGCAGCACGTCGAACCGGCCGGAGGCCGCCAGCAGCTCGAGCGCGCCGGGGTAGACGCGCTCCGGCTCGTCGATCGCCCACGCGTCCAGCGGGTTCTGCGGCGACAGGAAGTTCGGGAACGCCGCGCGCAGCGCCCCGGCGAGCTCGTCGCCGAGCTCCGGCAGCGGCGCGCCGGCGCGCTCCGCATGGTCGGCCAGCAGCGCGGCGAAGCCGCCGGACTCCGAGATCGCGCCGATGCGCGCGCCCCGCGGACGCCGCTCCCGGCCGAGCACCTCGAGCGTCTCGATGAAGTCGTGGTAGTCCTCGACGTCGATCGCGCCGAAGCGCCGCAGGACGCCCGCGAGGGCGACGTCGGACCCGACCACGGCGCCGGTGTGCGCGACCGCGATCCGCGCGGCGCCCTCCGAGCGGCCGACGCGCAGGCACACGACCGGCTTGCCGCGCTCGGCGCAGAGCTCCAGCGCGAGGGCGAACGCCGCCGGCCGGCGGACCGTCTCGAGGAACAGCGCCACCACGCGCGTGGCCTCGTCGTCGGCCAGGAACGCCACGTAGTCGGCGGCGTCCCGCAGCGCCTCGGCGCCGGCCGAGATCACGCACCGCAGCCCGACGCGCGCGCCCATCGACATCAGCGCCTCGCCGACCGAGCCCGACTGCACGACGGCGGCCACGTGGCCGGCCCGCACCTCGCGGGGGATCTCGGCCAGCCACGGCGACGGGCGCCCCGGGATCGCGGCGCCCATGCAGTTCGGCCCCAGCACCGCGACGTCGTGCTCGGCCGCCGCGGCCGCGATCCGGGCCATCACCGGGCCGGCGTCGGCGCCCGCCTCGTTGCCGAGCCCGGGCAGCACGACCGCCCGCGCGCCCGCCGCCACCGCCTCGGCGAAGGCGTCCTCGACGTGCCGGTGGCCGACCAGCAGCACGGTCAGCTCGGGGCGGTCGGGCAGCTCGGCCACCGACGGGAAGCACGTGATCCCGCACGCCTCGGCGCGGGTCGGGTGCACGCCCCAGACCGGCGCGTCGGACCCGAGCAGGTTCGCGATCAGCCGCGGGTGCCGCGGGGAGGCGCCGACGACGGCGACGGAGCGCGGCGCCAGCAGCGGCTCGATGCCGCCGCGCAGCGCCGGTTCGCCGGTCACGGTCACTCGGGCAGCAGGGGCGCGCCGCGCAGGTCGGCGCCCAGCTCGAGCTCGTCGCCCGGCCGCAGCCCGCGCGCATCGTGGGCGTCGAAGCGCGCCACGAAGCGCCCGAGCGACTCGGTCTCGCACACCGCGCGCACCGTCTCGCCGAGGTAGAGCACGTCGGTGATCGCCGAGCGCAGCACCACGTCGCCGTCGCGCGGCTCGCGGCGGAAGCGGCCCGGGCGGACGGCGACGTGGCTCGGGGCGCCGTTGGAGGCGGGCTGCCCGCGCACGTCGACCTCGCGGCCGAGCGCGACCACCCGCCACGTCCCGTCGCCGCGCTCGCCGGCGACGTCGACCGGCACGAGCGCGCACTCGCCGAAGAACGTCGCCACGTAGCTCGTCCCCGGGCGCTCGAAGAGCTCCTGCGGCGTGTCGACCTGCAGCAGGCGGCCGTCGCGCACGATGCCGATGCGGTCCGAGAGCGTGAGCGCCTCCTCCTGGTCGTGGGTGACGTAGATGACGGTCGTCCCCGACTCCCGGTGCACGCGCCGGATCTCCTCCACCATCTCGGCCCGCAGCGCCTTGTCGAGCGCGCCGAGCGGCTCGTCCATCAGCAGGAGCGACGGGCGGAACGAGATCGCGCGCGCCAGCGCCACCCGCTGCTGCTGCCCCCCCGAGAGCTGACGCGGATAGCGCTCGCCGTACTCGGCGAGGCGGACGAGCTCGAGCGCCTCCGCCACGCGCGCCTCGATCTCCGCACGCCCCTGCTTGCGGCGCTTCAGCGGGTAGGCGATGTTGTCGGCCACGGTCATGTGCGGGAACAGCGCGTAGTGCTGGAAGACCATGCCGATCCCGCGCGCGGCGGGCGCGAGCGTCGAGATGTCGCGGTCGCCGAGCAGGATGTGGCCCGCGTCCGCCTCCTCGAAGCCGGCGACGAGCCGCAGCACGGTGGTCTTGCCGGAGCCGGAGGCGCCGAGCAGCGTGATGAGCTCGCCGGCGCGCACGTCGAGGTCGATGCCCGCCACCGCGGCGACCGGCCCGAAGTGCTTCTCCAGGCCGCTGATCTGCAGCGTCTGCCCGTGCGGCTCGGCGGTCATCGTCCCGGCTCCGCGCGTCGCAGCGCCGCGTAGACGCACAGCAGCGCCCCGACCCCGACGGTCAGCAGCGTCGCGATCGCGGTGATCACCGGGTCGACGCCGTAGCGGACGGAGTTGAAGATCGCCACCGGCAGCGTGTTGTAGCCGAGGAAGCTCGCGATCACCGCCTCGTCGAGCGAGCTGACGAACGCGAAGATCAGCGACGCGCCGATCGCCGGCCGCAGCAGCCGCAGCGTGATGTCCCACCACGCGCGCGACCGGCTCGCGCCCAGCCCGATGGCGGCCAGCTCGAGGTCGTGCGGCACGCGCGCGATCGCCGCGCCGACGATCAGCAGTACGAACGGCAGCACGTAGGTCGCGTGCGCGAGCGTCAGCGCCACCGGGCCGCCGAGGATGTGCAGCGAGGAGAACAGCGAGTACAGCGCGATCGCGTACGCGACGCCGGGGACGAGCAGCGGCCCGATGCCGAGGACCTGCATCGCCGTGCGGCCCCGCGTCCGCGTGCGGTGCAGCGCGAGGATCGCGCCGAGGCCCGCGATCGTCGCGAGCACGCTCGCCGCCGCGGCGACGGCCAGCGAGCGCAGCATCGGCGTGACCCAGTCGGAGGAGCCGAAGAAGGCGGAGTACTGCCGGAAGCCCCAGTCGGCCGGCGGGAACTTGATGAAGTCGGTCGCCGAGAACGACAGCACCGTGACGATCACGGTGGGGGCGAGCATGTAGACGACCACGGCGACGAGCACGAGGCGGTAGATCCCCGTGAGCGCGAGGCGGCCGATGCGCGAGGCGCTCATCTCAGGCCACCGTCCGCTGGATGCGCTCGAAGCCGACCGCCCGCCAGGCGATCGCGAGGATCGCCAGCGCGGCGAGGAACAGGACCGTGCTCGACGCCGCCGCGAGCGGCAGGTTGAAGATGTTGTAGATCTGCTGGTCGATCACCGTCGCGATGAACGGCGTCTGCGCGCCGCCGAGCAGGATCGGCGTGATGTAGAAGCCGAGCGCGACCACGAAGACGATCGCCGCCGCGGCGAGCAGGCTCGACACGCTCAGCGGGACCACGACCGAGAAGAACGCCCGCAGGCGCGAGGCGCCGAGCCCCTCGGCCGCACGCAGCAGGTCGAGGTCGATGCTCGCGAAGCTCGCGTACAGCGGCAGGATCGCGAACGGGAGCATCGTGTAGAGCATCCCGATCGTGACGCCGGTCTCGGTATAGAGGATCCCGAGCGGCCCGTCGATGACGCCGAGCGAGAGCAGCGCGTCGTTGAGCAGCCCCTCGCGCTGGAGCAGGATGGTGAACGCGTAGTTGCGCACGACGACGCTCTCCCACAGCGGGAAGAGCACCGCCGACCACAGCAGCGCCCGCACGATCCGCGACCGTGACGCCCGCAGCTCCCAGGCGATCATCGTCCCGAGCACGACGGCGAGCACGGTGACGAACGCGCTCACCCGCAGCGTGGTCACCATCGCGCGCACGTAGGCGGGCGTGTCGAAGAACGTCCGGAAGTTGTCGATGCCGAGCGTGGGCTCGGAGACCGCCATCCAGAAGATCCGCAGGAACGGCCACACGAAGACGACCGCGAGGAGCACCGCGACGGGCGCCAGCAGCGCGACGCCGACGGCGGCCGGCGCGTGTGGCCGCCAGCGCTTCACTCGCCCAGCCAGTTCGTCCAGCGCGTGAGCACGTCCTGGCGCGCCTGCGCCGCCCACTTGGCGTCCGCCGGGTACGTCACCTTCGTGTTCTCCGGCGAGGTCGCGATCTCGCTCGCGACGTCCTTGGAGAGGTGGTCGAGCGCCTTCGGATCGGCCACGCCGTAGCGGATCTCCTCGATCCACTCCGCGCCCGCCTTGGGATGGGTGACGTACCAGCGCAGGAACGCGTACGCCGCCTGCGGGTTCGGCGCGTCCTTGGGGATGACGATCAGCTCGCGCTGGGAGCGCATGCCGTCGTGGGAGATCTCGAGCTTCTTCATCCCCTGGTCGCGCAGCTGGTAGGCGCGCCCGTCCCACATGATCGACATCGCGACCTCCTTGTCGCGGAGGATCTGCTGCGACTGGTCGCCGGTCTTCCACCACACGTTCACGTGCGGCTTGATCTGGTCGAGCTTCTTGAAGGCGCGATCGACGTCGGGCTCGGGGAAGACCTGCTCGCCCGGCACGCCGTCGGCCTGCAGCGCGTAGGGGATGTTCATGTTCCAGCCGTCGCCGTACATCGAGCGCCGGCCCGGGAACTTCTGCACGTCCCAGAACTCCTGCGGGTTCGCCGGGCAGCGCTTGGCGACCTCCGGGTTGCAGGCGATCACGTCCGAGTAGGCGCCCATCGAGACGCCGTAGTCGGTGACGTTCTCCTTGCCGACCTTCTCGGCCATGAACGCCTTGAGGTCGGCCGGGAGCTTCTGCAGGAGGCCCTGCTGGATGAGCACCTCGACGTCGTCCTCCCCGGGGTCGATGAGGTCCCACTTGACCTGGTTGGCCTGCGCCTGGGCCTGCAGCTTGGGGACGAACTCGCCCGGCGCCGAGGGCGTCTCGATCTTCACGCCGCTCTCCCGTGCGAACGGGTCGAGCATCGACTTCTTCAGCGCGTTCGTGTACTCGCCGCCCCACGTCCCGTAGGTGAGCGTCCCGCTCGGCTTCCCACTCGACGAGGACTCGGCCGCCTCGTCGTCGCCGCCGCCGCAGCCCCCCGCGGCGAGCACGCCGGCGACGGCAAGCGCCGCGAGCAGCGCGCGCCCGATCGGCATCGTCCGTCCGACAGCATCACTTCGCGGCTTCATCAGTCCCCCCGACTGGCTGGCAGCTCGTGCTGTGTGGAGATGGCGTGCGGCGCCTGCCGCGCCCACGCAGTGACCTCCCTCGGCGGCCAACAATAACGTATTATTGGCGCCTGTGTCCGGACCCGCGACGCGCACCCTCAAGGCTGGAGGGGGATCGGAGGACCAGCGGCAGCGGATCCTGCGCGCCGCGACGGACTCCCTCGCCGCCCACGGCTACCAGGCGGTCCGCCTGCGCGACATCGCGCAGGAGGCCGGGGTGTCGATCGGGCTGCTGCAGCACTACTTCGAGACCCGCGACGAGCTCATGCTGCGCGCGTTCGAGCGCTCGAGCATGGAGCTGCTCGACCGCTGGGCCGAGGTCACCCATCACCAGACCGACCCGTGGAAGCGGATCGCCGCGCTCGTCGAGCAGCTCTCCGACGACCCGCTGCTGCGGCGCCACTGCCAGGTGTGGATCGAGTTCAGCGCCGGCGCCGCCCGGCACGCCGCGCTGCGCCCGGGGTTCCTCCGCGTCTACTTCGCCTGGCGCGGCCTGCTCACCGAGGCGATCGAGGAGGGCGTGCGCGCGGGCACCTTCCACCCGGCCCTCGAGCCCGACGAGGTCGCCGACCTGCTCGTGACGGTGGTCGACGGCTGCGAGATCGCCGTGGCGGCCGGGACGGACACGCTCGACGCCGAGCGGCTGCGGACGCTCGTGCTGCGGACGGCGGCGCTCGCGCTCGGGATCCCGCTCGAGCACGCGGAGCGCGAGGCGGGATGACCGGCGCGCCGAGCGTGACGGCGGAGCCGACGGCCGCCGAGCTCGAGCCGGCGCGGCGCGCGCAGCGCTTCGTCGAGGAGCTCCTGATCCCGCACGAGGAGACGGCGGAGCTCGCCGGCGGGCGGCTGGACGACGCGCTGCGCGAGCGGATCGAGGCGGCGGCGATCGACGCCCGCCTGCAGGGCGGCCGACACCGACCCGAGCACGGCGGGCAGGGCTGGACCGCGGTGGAGACGATGCTCGTCAAGGAGCAGCTCGGGCGCGCGACCAACGGGCTCTACTCGCTCGTGCCCAACGCCTACAACGTGCTCGCCCACGGCACCGAGGCGCAGATCGCCCGCCACCTCGTCCCCGCCCTGCGCGGGGCCGCGCGGGCCGCCTACGCGGTCACCGAGGAGCACGCCGGCTCGGATCCGTCCGGCATCGCGGCGGTCGCGACGCCGCACCGCGGCGGCTACCGGCTCGACGCCGAGAAGTGGTTCGTGACCTACGGCGACGTCGCCGACGCGTTCGTCGTGATGGCGAACGTGGCCGACGGCGACCGGCGCCTGCCGACGCTCCTGCTCGTCGAGCGCGACAGGCCGGGGATCGAGATCGTCGACGACCCGCCGTTCACGCACCACTATCCGCACGGGCACCCCACCGTGCGCTTCACCGGCGTCGAGGTCGGCGCCGATGCGGTCCTCGGCGGCGTCGGCGAGGGGGACGTGCTCCAGCGCGCGTGGTTCACCGAGGAGCGGCTGTGGATCGCCGCGCGGGGGCTCGGCGCGATGTGGCGGCTGATCGACGAGTCCGTCGCCTTCGCCACCGGGCGCCGGCAGGGCGGCGCGCGCATCTACGACCACCAGGGCGTCTCGTTCCCGCTGGCGGACTCGGCGGCCGACGCCGCCGCCGGGCGCGCGCTCGTCCTCCAGGTGGCGCGGCTGGCCGACGCCGGCGCCGACCCCAAGGTGCTGCACGCCAAGGCCGCGATGGCGAAGCTGTTCGTCTCGGAGGCGGCGTGGCGCTGCGCGGACCGTGCCGTGCAGGTGTTCGGCGGCCGCGGCTACCTGCGCACGAACGTCGCCGAGCGGTTCCTGCGCGAGCTGCGCGTCGACCGCATCTGGGAGGGCACGTCGGAGATCCAGCGGCTGATCGTGGCGCGCGGGCTGGAGCGCCGCGGCGTCGAGCGGGTGCTGCACTGATGGCGCTGACCCACCTCTTCCGCCCGCTGGCGCTCGGCCCCGTGGAGCTGCGCAACCGGATCGTCTCCACGGCCCACCAGACCACGCTCGTCGCCGGCCACCTCCCGACCGCGGACATGGTCGCCTACCACGAGGCCCGCGCGCGCGGCGGCGCCGGGATGATCGTGATCGAGGCCACCGCCGTGCATCCGACGGGCCGCCTGACCGGGCACACGCTGGCCGGCTATCGCGAGGAGATCGTGGCCGGCTACGAGCGGATCGCGGCGGCCGTGCAGCCGCACGGCACGCGGCTGTTCGTCCAGCTCTTCCACGGCGGGCGGGAGCTCATCACGCCGTCGCCGCGGCCGCCCGCGGTCGCCCCCTCGGCGGTCCCCAGCCTCCGCTTCCATGCCGAGCCGCGCGCCCTGCGGGCGGGCGAGATCGACGAGATCGTGTCCGGCTACGCGCACGCCGCGACGCTCGCCGCGACCGGCGGGCTCGACGGGGTCGAGCTCTCGGCCGCCCACCGCTACCTGCTCGCCCAGTTCATGGCGCCCGAGCTCAACCACCGCGACGACCGCTGGGCGCACGGGACGAGCCTGCTGGAGGCGGTGGTGACCGCGGTCCGCGACGCCGCGCCCGGCCTCGCGGTCGGCGTGCGCCTGACCGCCGACGACCCCGTGTCGCCCGCGGCGGCCGAGGCGATCGGCGAGCGGGTCGACTACCTCAGCCTCGCGCTCGGCGACTCCTCCACCTACCACGGGTCGAGCGGGATCGCCCCGCCGCCGGGGCCGTCCGACCGGCCGGAGATCGTCGCGCTGACGGGCCCCTACCAGCGCCGGCCCACCCCCCATCATCGCCACGACGCGGATCACCGATCCGGCGGTCGCCGAGCGCGCGGTGGCGGTGGGGGCCGCCGACGCGGTCGGGATGACCCGCGCGCTGATCACCGACCCCGACCTCCCGCACAAGGCGGCGCAGGGCCGGCTCGAGTCGATCCTGCGGTGCATCGGCTGCAACGTGTGCATCTCGCACTACCACGCGGGCACGCCGATCGCCTGCGGGCAGAATCCGCGCACGGGCCGCGAGCGGACGCTCCCGCGCGTCAGCGAGGCGGCGCGGCCGCACCGCGTGGCGGTGGTCGGCGCCGGGCCGGCCGGCCTCGCGGCCGCCGCCGAGCTGGCGGCCGCCGGGCACCGCGTCGTCGTCTTCGAGCGCGGCGGGACGGTCGGCGGCCAGATCGCCCTCGCCGGCGCCGCGCCGGCGCACCGCGAGCTCGCCGCGCGGCTGCGCGAGAACTACGCCTGGCTCGCCGAGGACCCGCGGGTCGAGCTGCGGCTGGGGACCGAGGCCGGCCTCGAGGAGCTGCGCGCCGACGCACCCGACGCGATCGTGGTGGCGACGGGCGCACGGCCGTACGAACCGCCGCTCGACACCGGCGGCGTGCGCACCGTGCAGGCCTGGGACGTGCTCGCCGCCGAGCGCCCGCCGGACGGCCGCCAGGTCGTGGTGGCGGACTGGGGCGGCGGCGCGATCGGGCTCGACGCCGCCGAGGTCCTCGCGGCCGACGGCCGCTCGGTCCGGTTCGTCACCGCCGCCGCGGCGGTGGGCGAGACGCTGCACCAGTACGCGCGCAACGACCACCTGGCGCGCCTGTACCGGCAGGGCGCCAAGGTCGACCCGCACCTCGAGCTCGCGGGCGCCGAGGACGGGACCGTGCGCTTCCGCAACGTGTTCGCCCCCGAGCTCGAGCGGGCGTTCGCCGCCGACCTCCTGGTGCTCGCCCTCGGGCGCGTGCCCGACGCCGGGACCGCCGAGGAGCTCGCGCGGGCTCGGCGTTGCCGTGGAGGAGGCCGGCGACTGCCTGTCGCCGCGGTCGCTGGAGGAGGCGATCCTCGAGGGCACGCTGGCCGCGCGCCGCGCGGCGGAGGCGGCCGACCGCGCGCCGCGCGCCGCCGCCGCACCGGGCCGCTGAGCGGCGATGGCGCTGGACGCCATCTTCGAGCCGCGCTCGGTCGCGATCGTCGGTGCGTCCGACGACGAGATGAAGTGGGGGAACTGGCTCGCGCGCTCGGCGCTGCGCGGGGTCGGCCGGCGAGCCGTCCACCTCGTCAACCGCCGCGGCGGGCAGGTGCTCGGCCGCGAGGTCCACGTCTCCACGGCCGACCTGCCGGAGCCGCCGGACCTCGTCGTGCTCGCGGTCCCGCCGGCCGGGCTCGACGCGGCGGCCGACGAGGCGCTCGCCGCCGGCGCCCGCGCGCTCGTCGTGATCACCGCCGGACTGGGGGAGACCGGCGAGGCGGGCCGGCGGCGCGAGCGCGCGCTCGTGGAGCGCGTCCGCGCGGCCGGCGCGCGGCTGGTCGGACCGAACTGCCTCGGGCTCGTGGCGACCGACTCGGGACTCGACCTCGCCACGGTCGACGTCCCCGCCGGCGACATCGCGCTGGTCTCCCAGAGCGGCAACCTCGCGCTCGAGCTGATCGCGCTGGCGGGCGAGGCGGGGCTCGGCTTCACGCGCTTCGTGTCGATCGGCAACCAGGCGGACGTCGCCGCCGCGGAGCTGGTCGCGCACCTCGACGCGCACGAGGCGACCCGGCTGATCGCGCTCTACCTGGAGGACTTCCGCGACGGCCGCGCGCTGGCGCGGGCGATCGCCGGCGCCGGCAAGCCGGTCGTCGTGCTCGCCGCCGGGCACACCGCGGCGGCTGCTTTGGCCGCGCGCTCGCACACCGGCGCGCTGGTCAGCGACCGGCGCGCGGTCGACGCCGCGTGTCGCGCCGCGGGCGCGATCCGGGTCGGCACGCCCGCCGAGCTGATCGACGCCGCCGCGCTGCTGCTGGCGCCCCACCGGCCGGCCGGCGGGCGCGTCGGGGTGGTCGCCGACGGGGGCGGGCACGGGGTGGTCGCCGCCGACGTGCTCGCCGATCGAGGGCTGTCGCTCCCGCGCCTGTCGCCGGCGCTGCAGGATCGGCTCGGCGGCCTGCTCGAGCCGGGCTCGGTGGCGGTCAACCCGGTGGACTTCGCCGGCGCGGGCGAGCGCGACCTGCGCCGCTACGCCGAGGTCTCCGCGGCGCTGTTGCGCTCCGGCGAGGTCGACAGCGTGCTGCTGACCGGCTACTTCGGCGGCTACAGCCGGGCGGACCGGGGCCAGGAGTCGCTCGAGATGGAGGTCGCCCGCGAGCTCGCGACGGCCGCGCGCGCCTCGGGCCGGGCGCTGGCCGTCCACTCCATGCACCACGACTCGCCGACGGCCCGGACGCTGCGCGACGCCGGCGTGCCCGTCTACCGCACGGTCGAGGCGGCGGCGCGCGCGCTCGGCGCGGTCGCGGCGGCCGGCGACGGGCGGCGGGCGATCCCCGCCCTGCCGCCGCCGGCGGCGCCCTCGGGGGAAGGCGGGTACTGGGCGGCGCGCGACCTGCTCGCCGCGGGCGGCGTCCCGCTGGTCGAGTCCGCCCGGGTGCGGACGCTGGCGGAGGCGCGTGCCGCCGCCGGCCGCCTCGGCTACCCGGTCGCGCTCAAGGCGACCGGCGCATTGCACAAGTCCGACGCCGGCGGCGTGGCGCTCGGCCTCGGCTCCGCGGCCGAGCTCGAGGCGGCGTTCGACGCCATGGCCGGCGATCGCCACCGACGCCTACGCGGTCGAGCGCATGGCGGCCGTGGACGACGGCGTCGAGCTGATCGCCGGCAGCCGCCGCGACGCGCGCTTCGGGCCGGTGATCGCCGTCGGCCTCGGCGGCCTGCACGCCGAGGTCCTCGACGACGTCGCGGTCGCGCTCGGCCCGGTCACCGCCGAGGAGGCCGAGGCGCTGCTGCGCTCGCTCCGCGGCGCCGCGCTGCTGACCGGCGCGCGCGGGCGCCCGCCGCTCGCGCTCGCCCGCGCGGCCGAGGCCGTGGCCGCCCTGTCGGCGGTCGCCGCCGCGCACCCCGAGCTGCGCGAGCTCGAGGTCAACCCGCTGCTGGTGACCGCGGACGCCGCGCTCGGCCTCGACGCCCGTAGCGTGCCGGGCTGAGCCGATCTCTCGCTACACCGTCCTGCCCAGCCCTGGCAGGAGCGGGTCAGCGCAGGACACTTCCGGGCAGGCGGGCGAGGACGACGAACGGCGACCCCCATCAGCTCGCGATCAGTCGGCGAGTGCGTCCGAGAAGCCGAACGTGACCACTAGCGCCGGATGGTGGAACTCGATCACGCGGGAGACGCCGCTGGCGGTTGCGGCTAGCACCACGATGCCGTGGGCCCGCATCGTGCCGTCGGTGTCCCGGTGGTAGACGGCGGCGGCGGGCTGGCCGTTCGCTGTTGTGGCGATCATCCGCCAGTCGCCCGGCGAGCCAAGCACGTAGGCGTCGAGCAGGTGGATGCAGTTCACCCGTCCCGCCTGCCATTCGCGGAATGGTGTCGCCTCTAGCGTGGCGTCCGCGCGCAGCACTTGTTCCAGCAGGCCGGCGTCGGAGCGCTCGAAGGCTGCGACGTAGCCGTTGAGCAGCGCGCGCGCCCGCTGGTCGCTCGGTTCGAGCAGGTGCTCGGACTCTGGCTCCAGTTCGTCCAGCCGGGAGCGGGCGCGCTGCAGCCCACTCTTCACCGCCGCCGTCGTGGTGCCGAGGATTTCCGCGGTTTCGGCCGCCGAGAACGCCAGCGCCTCCCGCAGGACGAAGATCGCGCGCTGGCGGGCGGGCAGGTGCTGCAGGCTCGCGATCAGCGCCAGACGGAGCGACTCGCGCGCGACCACCACCGCTGCCGGATCATCAGCGTCCGAGGTGATCCATCGGTCCGGCAACGGCTCCAGCCACGAGACTTCGCCCGGCGCGACGTGACTGGGCGGACGGCCGGGACTGTCGGATGGACCTATCAGGCCCGAAGGCAGCATCCTGATCCGGCGCGGCTCCAACGCAGTCAGGCAGACGTTCGTCGCGATCTTGTAGAGCCAGGATCGAATCGATGCACGACCCTCGAAGTCAGCGTAGGAACGCCACGCCCGAAGATACGTTTCCTGCACCAGGTCCTCGGCATCATGCGCCGAACCGACCATGCGGTAACAGTGCGCCAGCAGCTCCCGACGGTGCCGCTCGGTCTCGGCGGCGAACTGCTCCCGGCTCGCCCCCTCCCCTACGTGTGCCGTCATGCCGCGAGCCTAGCTTTCACGACCAGCCGCCAAGATGCGCGATGGCTTCCGTCTCCCGCCGTCCGCGATCAGGCCTCGTCGAGCCGCAGGATCATGCCGCGGGGTCATCTGCCACAACTCCTGTTGGGGGAATCTCTGGTGTGCAGCGTCACCGGCGCCGTACCGGCAGGTCTTCTCACGGCAGCAGGGCCAACTTGCCGACGGTCGCCCGCGCTTCCAGGTCCGCGAGGGCCTTCTGCCCGTCGGCCAGCGCAAAGGTGGTCGGCTGGACGGGGCCGAGCACCCCGGCGGCGATCAGCCCGAACATCTCACCCATGACCTCCCCGAAGATCTGCGGTGCGGCTTGGATCAGGATCCCGACGTTAAGGCCGATGAGATGGACCTGGTGCTTGTAGACCAAGTCCCAGTTGGTGATTGCGGCATCCCCACCGACCATGCCGTAGACGACGACCCGGCCGGTGACCCGCTTGGTCACGGCCAGGCTTGCTTCGAAGGTGGAGCCGCCGACGGACTCCAACACCAGGTCGGCGCCCGCGCCGCCGGTGTGCCGCAAGACCTCGCCGGCGAGATCAGCGCCGCGGGCGTCGATGACATGGTCAGCGCCCAGCGCCCGCACAACCTCGTGCTTGTCTGGCGAGGCGGCGGCGATCACCGTGGCGCCGTAGTGCTTGGCCATCTTGACCGCGGCTTGGCCGGTCCCGCCGGCCGCGGCGTGGATCAGGACGGTTTGCCCTGCGGCGATCCGGCCCAGTGGCTTGAGCGCCGCCAGCGCGGCCGGCCAGCTCACGACCAGGCCCAGCGCTTGCTCGTCGGCCCAGCCCGCAGGCACACGGACCACCGCAGCCGCAGGCAGCACCATGTACTCGGCGAAGGCGCCGCCTCCGATACAAGCGCCGATGACGTGAGCGCCGGGCTCCAAATCGGTCACCCCCTCGCCAACCGTGGTGACCTCGCCGACGCCCTCCATGCCGGCCAAGTACGGCGGCTGCGGGCCGCCCGGGAATGTGCCGCGGGCCTGCTGGACGTCGACGAAGTTGACGCCACCTGCGGTTACCCGAATCAGGACCTCACCCGGGCCTGGGCTCGGTACCGGTGCGTCGCTGATCAGGGACAGGTCCTGCGGGCCGTGCAGTGACATCTGCTGCAGGGCGCGCATCGTCGTCGGGCTGCTCACGGCAATCTGGTTCGCTGGTCTTGGCTAGGGGTCGCGAGCGGCCTCTCCGCCGGGCCGCACCGTCGACCATGTAGACCTCCGCCCCCGCAGAAAGGAATCGGCAGAGCCATCGCCACTCCGGACCGGGTTCGGATACGGTCGCCTCCCGACCGCCACTCGCCCCCCGGAGGTGCCATGGTCGCCGGCTCGATCATCGATCGCTCACGCTTGGACCACGTCGGCCGCCGGGAGCGGCAGGCCTTCGCCGACGCCCATCCGCGCTCGCTCGAGCTGTGGCGGCGCGCCCGGGGCTCGATGCCCAACGGCGTGCCGATGGCGTGGATCCGGCAGTTCTACGGCGACTCGATGGTGTTCGCCGCCGAGGGGCGCGGCTCGCGGTTCCGCGACGTCGACGGCAACGAGTACGCGGACTTCAACCTCTCGGACTCCTCGATGTTCTGCGGCTTCGCGCCGCCGCCGGTGGTCGAGGCGGTGTCGCGGAGGGTCGCCGCCGGCTCGCAGTTCCTTCTCGGCGGCGAGGACGCCGTGTGGGTGGCCGAGGAGCTCGCCCGGCGCTACCCGCTGCCGAAGTGGCAGTTCACCATCGCGGCGAGCCAGGCGAACACCGAGGCGATCCGGACGGCGCGGACGGTGACCGGCCGTGACCGCGTCCTGTTCTTCGCCGGCAAGTACCACGGCCACTTCGACGAGGCGCTCGTCGACCTCGCCGACGGTGGCGGGCTCGAAGCCGAGGAGCGGGGCCTGCCGGCCGGCGTCGTCGACCGCCTCCGCGTCGTGCCGTTCAACGACCCCGAGGCGCTGCGCGCGGCGCTCGAGCCGCGCGATGTCGCGATCGTGATCACCGAGCCGGCGATGACCAACAACCAGGGGCTCATCCTGCCCGAGCCGGGCTTCCACGACGCCCTCCGGGCCGCCACCCGGCAGACCGGCACGCTCCTCGCCTACGACGAGACCCACACGCACGTCACCGGCCCCGGCGGGCGGACGCGGGCCTGGGGTCTCGAGCCCGACATCCTGACCATCGGGAAGGCGATCGCGGGCGGGATCCCGCTCGGCGCGTGGGGCATGACCGAGGAGATCGCGGCCGCGATCGAGCGCCCGGGCGACGACGCCGGCGCGCCGCCGCCCGTGGCGACGGGCGGGACCCTGTTCGGCAACGCGCTGTCGATGGCCGCGGCGCGGGCCGCGCTCGGCGAGGTCCTGACCGATGAGGCCTACACGCGCACGCAGGCGCTCGGCGCGCGCCTGGCCGACGGCATCCAGGCCGCGATCGACGAGGCGGGCCTCCCGTGGGTCGCGCACCGCTTCGGGCCCCGCTCCGGCACGACGTTCGCGCCCGAGCTGCCACGCGACGCCGCCCAGGCGCGCGCGGTCTCCGACCCGGAGCTGACCGACGTCGCCTGGCACTACCTGGCCAACCGCGGCGTGTGGGAGGCCATCGAGGGCTCCGGGCCGACATGCTCGGTGCCGGCCACCGGGGACGACGTCGACCGCTACGTGGCGGCCTACGGAGCGCTGCTCGCCGAGCTCGCCGCCTGATCCGGGCCGCCGCGGAGCGCCACGCCGTTGACGTCCTCGAGCAGGCGGACGGCCAGCAGCTCGCCGTCGACGTCGCCGTAGCGCTCGAGCGCGCGGCGATAGCTGCGCTCCACCTCGGGTGCGACGGGGAGCTCGAGGGAGTGCTCGCGGGCGTGCCCGAGGATCGCCTCGAGCTCCTCGACACAGCCCTTCAGCCCGAAGGAGGTGAGGTAGTCGCCGGCGAGCAGGCGGGCGGCGTCCTCGCGGACGAACGCGCTCGTCGCGCTGCTCGTGGCGAGCGTCCGCCGGAAGCCGTCGAGGTCGAGCCCGGCGCGCGCGGCCACGAGCATCGCCTCCGCGGTGATGAGCGCCTGGCCGAACCAGACGAGGTTGACGAGCAGCTTCGTCGTGTACCCGGACCCGTAGGGGCCGGTGTGCGCGACGCGCTCGGGGTCGGCCACCGCGGCGAGCAAGGGACGCCGGCGTTCGAGCACGGCCGCGTCGCCGCCTGCGAAGACCGCGAGCGTGCCGTCGACGGCGGCGGCGACCCCGCCGCCGACCGGGGCGTCGAGCACCTCGACCCCCGCGCGGGCCGCCGCCGGGCGCGATCCGGCGCGCGAGAGCGGGCGTGCCGGTCCCCATGTCGATCCACGTCGCGCCGGCGCGCAGTCCCTCGAGCCCGCGGCCCGGGCCGAGCATCGCGTCCTCGACCTCGGCGGGCCCGGGCAGCATCGTGATCAGCACCTCGACCCCCGCCGCCGCCTCGCGCGGGCTCGCCACCCACGCCGCGCCGCGCGCGCGGAGCTCCGCCCCCGCGTCCGGCCGCCGGTCGCAGACCACGAGCCGGTGGCCGGCGGCCAGCAGGTTGGCGCACATCGGTGCGCCCATGCGCCCGAGGCCGATGAAGCCGAGGGTGGGTGGCATCCCGGCAGTATCGCGAGGTCAGCGCTCCACGCCCGGGACGGGCGTCGCGCCGGCCGCCGGCCGGGATGTGCGCTGCGCGCGGGCGAACACCCACGTGCTGAGCGCGACGTAGCGCGTGACCGTGGCGACCGTGCTCGCGACCACGAGCACCGCGAGCTCGAGCACCCGCGCCGGGTGCGGGTCGAGCCCGCGCAGGACGCCGAGCGCGCCCATCGTCAGACCGAGCGTGAGCAGGAACACGAGCGCGCCGCCGAGGTGGTGGCGCACCAGGCCCGGGCGCCCGCGCACGCCGAACGTCAGCCGGCGGTTGGCGGCGGTGTTGCCGATCGCGGTCAGCGCCAGCGCGAGCGCGTTGGCGCCCGCGGCGCCGAGCGGCGTCCGCAGGGCGAGGAAGAGCAGGGCGAAGGCGAGCGTGCTGGCGACGCCGACCGCGAGGAAGCGCGCCACCGGGCCGTCGGCCGCCAGGCGCGCGACGCCGCGCAGGTCCTCCAGGGCGGTGCGCACGATGTCGACGCGCGAGTCGGGGTCGTCGATCCAGTCGACGGGGACCTCGTGGATCCGCAGGCCGCGCCGCTGGGCGAGCACGAGCAGCTCGGTGTCGAAGAACCAGCCGTCGTCGCGGATCGCGGGCAGCAGGTCGTCGAGAGCCTCGGCGCGGGCGGCCTTGAAGCCGCACTGGGCGTCGCTGAAGCGCGCCCGCAGCGCGGCACGTAGCACCTGGTTGTAGGCGCGCGAGATCAGCTCGCGCTTGGGGCCGCGCACCACGCGGGCGCCGTGGGCGAGACGCGTGCCGACGGCGAGGTCGCTGTGGCCGGAGAGCAGCGGCGCCACGAGCGGCAGCAGCGCACGCAGGTCCGTCGAGAGGTCGACGTCCATGTAGCAGACGACGCGCGCCTCGCTCGCCGACCAGGCGGCGCGCAGCGCACGGCCGCGGCCCTTGCGCTCGAGGCGCCGGACCGCCACCGAGCGTCCGAGCTCGCGCTCGAGGGCGGCGGCGACCGCGGGCGTGGCGTCGGTGCTCGCGTTGTCGGCGATCACGATCCGCCAGGTGAACGGGAACCCGTCGGACAGGAAGCGGTGCAGGCGCCGGATGCTGCGCGCGAGGATCGCCTCCTCGTTGTAGACCGGCACGACGATCTCGATCTGGGGGGCGGGGCGGGGGAGGGGCCGTGTGTCGGTCATGGGACCAGCGTCGGCCCGCGACGTCAGAGCCCGGTGTGAGGAGGCTGAGAGGCGCCTGAGACCCGGAGATCTAGGCGGGGACCGGCTCGGTGCGGGAGGCGGGCGCCGCGGGGAGGCGCACGACGAACGCCGCGCCGCCGCCGGGGGCGGCGCCCGCGCTCACGGTCCCGTCGTGGGCGTCGACGATCGCGGCGACGATCGCGAGCCCCAGCCCGGCGCCGGCGCGACCGCGCTCGCGGCCGCCCTCGGCGCGCCAGAAGCGCTCGAACAGCGCGTCGGGGTCGGCGTCGGGCAGCCCGGGGCCGTGGTCGCGGACCTCGAGCCGGACCTCGTCGCCCGCCGCCCCCACGCGGATCTCGATCGGCGTCCCCGGCGGCGTGTGGACGAGCGCGTTGCGCAGCAGGTTCGCGAGCACCTGGCGCAGCTGATGGGCCTCGCCGACGACCGCGGTGGGCGGCTCGACGTGCAGGCCGACGTCGCGGTCGGGGGCGGTGGCGCGCGCGTCCTGGGCGGCGTCGCGCGCGAGGTCGGCGAGGTCGAGCTCGGCGTGCGGCAGCGCGGCGATCTCGTCGAGCCGCGCCAGCGTCAGGAGGTCCTCCACGAGCACGCCCATGCGGGTCGCCTCGTCCTCGATCCGGCGCATGGCCTTCTCGACGTCGGCCGGCGTGCTGGCCGCGCCCATCCGATAGAGCTCCGCGTAGCCGCGGATCGAGACGAGCGGCGTGCGCAGCTCGTGCGAGGCGTCGGCGAGGAAGCGGCGGAGGCGCTCCTCGCTGGCCTCGCGCTCCGCGAAGGCCTCCTCGAGCCGGTCGAGCATCGCGTTGAGCGCGATGCCGAGGCGCCCGACCTCGGTGCGGGAGTCGGTCGAGTCGACGCGGTGCGAGAGGTCGCCGCCCGCGATCCGCCCGGCGGTGTGGCCCATCCGGTCGAGCGGCAGCAGCCCGACGCGCACCACGATCCACGCCGCGCAGCCGATCACGAGCAGGACGCCGGCGATCACCAGCGCCTCGACGAGCAGCAGGCGCTCGAGCGTCTGGTCGACCTCGCGCAGCGGGACGGCGGCGACGATCGTGCCCGCGCCCGAGGGGTGCGGCTCGGCCAGCACGCGGTAGCGGGTGTCGTCACCGTCACGGCCCGACACGGTGAACAGGCGCCCGAGCGGCAGGTGGGCGGGAAGCGCCGGGTCGGCGGTCACCTCCTCCTGTCCGTAGCTGAAGACCACGGGGTCGCCGACCACCTTCCCGCTCGCGTCGCGCTGCTCGCCGTAGGTGCCGGGCGGCAGCCCGACGCTCGGCCCGGAACCCGGCCCACCCACCCCGGGCCGGCCCTCGCCGGGCTCGTGCCCGCGGCGGCGATCCATGGGCGAGCCGCCGAAGCGGGGCTCGCCGAGCGCGCCCGCCACCGCCTCGGGCGCGGAGCGCGTCTGCTGGTCGAGGCGCTCCATGAGGAACGAGCGCTGCTCGGCGTAGGTGATGCCGCCGAGGGCGAGCAGGCCGACGAGGGCAAGCCCCAGCAGGCCCGCCAGCAGCCGTGCCCGCAGCGACCGCATCACGCGCGCGGCGGGCGCAGGGCGTAGCCCACGCCGCGCACCGTCTGGATGAGCGGCGGGCCATGGGCGTCGAGCTTCTTGCGCAGGTAGCTCACGTAGGTCTCCAGCACGCGCGCGTCGCCGCCGAAGTCGTAGTGCCAGACGTGCTCGAGGAGCTGCGCGCGGGTGAGGACGCGCCGGGGGTTGAGCATCAGGTAGCGCAGCAGCCGGTACTCGGTGGCGGTGAGCTCGACGGGCTCGCCCGCGCGGGTGACCTCGTGCGCGTCCTCGTCGAGCTCGAGGTCCTCGAAGGCGAGGCGGTTGGACTCGGGCTCGGACAGCCCGGCGCGGCGGAGGATCGCGCGGATCCGCGCGACGAGCTCCTCGAGGCTGAACGGCTTGGTGACGTAGTCGTCGCCGCCGACCGTGAGCCCGCGGATCTTGTCGTCGGTGGCGTCCCGGGCGGTGAGGAAGATGATCGGGACGCGGTCCTGGCGGGCGCTCAGCCGCTCGGCGACGTCGAAGCCCTCCATGTCGGGGAGCATCACGTCGAGCACGATCAGGTGCGGGCGGAAGTCCGTCACGGCGGCGAGCGCGGCGGATCCGGTGGCGGCCGTCTCGACGGCGAAGCCCTGGAAGTCCAGGGCCATCCTGACCACGTCGAGGATGTTCGGCTCGTCGTCGACGACGAGCACGCGGTTGGGCTCGGACTGCGTAGTCATCGGTCCCGAGTATCGACACAGATCCTGGGAGATTCCTGGGAAACCGCTCTCAGGTCCCTCTCAGGCTGCGCACGCGCGGCTCTCAGCGACCGCGCCGACGCTGCCCCCATGAGCCCGACTTCCGATCCGGGTGCCGGCGCGCTGGGCGCGCTCGGAGGCACCCTCGCACCCTCGCCGTCCCCCGCCGTCCGCGCCCGCGCCGGGCTGCGGTCGCGCCTCGCGTCGCTGTCCCGCCCGCGCCCCGAGCTGGTGCTGCTGCTCGTGCTCAGCGCGGGCCTGAACCTGTGGGGGCTCAGCCGCAACGGCTGGGCGAACGAGTACTACAGCGCGGCCGTCCGGTCGATGACCCAGAGCTGGCATGCGTTCCTGTACGGGTCGTTCGACGCGGCGGGCGTGATGACGGTCGACAAGCCGCCGCTCGCGCTGTGGGTGCAGGCCGGCTTCGCGGAGGTGTTCGGCTTTCATCCCCTGAGCCTGCTCGTGCCGCAGGCGCTCATGGGCGTCGCGGCCGTCGCGCTCGTGTACGACCTGACGCGACGGCGGTTCGGCCGCGTGGCGGGCTTCGTCGCCGGGCTCGCGCTCGCGACCACGCCGATCGTGGTCGCGATCTCGCGCCACAACAACCCCGACGCGCTCCTGATCCTCTGCTGCGTCGCCGCGCTGTGGCTCGTGGTGCGCGGGCTCGAGGACGGCCGGACGCGCTGGCTCGTGGCCGCCGGCGTGTGCGTCGGGCTCGGCTTCGAGACCAAGATGGCCGCGGCGCTGCTGATCGTGCCGGCGCTCGCCGCCGCATGGCTGTGGGTCGCGCCGCTGGGCCGCCTGCGCGCGCTGCGCCAGCTGCTCGCCGGCGGTGCCGCGATGGTCGTGGTGGGCGGCGCCTGGCCGGCGCTGCTCGCCCTGACCCCGGCCGCCGACCGGCCCTGGGTGTCCGGCACGAGCGACAACAGCATCCTGTCGCTGATCCTCGGCTACAACGGCCTCGGGCGGCTGGCCGGTCAGTCGGGCGGGCCACAGGCGTTCGGCGCGGGCGGGCCGGGCGGTGGCGGGGGCGGCGGACCCTTCGGCGGCCCGGCCGGCGTCCTGCGCCTGCTCGACGCGAGCCTCGGCGGCCAGGCCGGCTGGCTGCTCGGCTTCGCCCTCGTGGCCGGCATCGGCCTCGTCGTCGCGAGCCGCCTGCGCCGCACGGACGCGCGCACCGGCTGGCTGATCGCCGTCGGCGGGAGCTTCCTCGCCTGCGCGGTCGCGTTCAGCAGCGCGCAGGGGATCTTCCACCCGTACTACGTCGCGCAGCTCGCGCCGTTCACGGCCGCGCTCGTGGGCGCCGGGGTCGCGCAGATCCTCGCCGGAGGGCGCGCCGCGCGGATCCTCGGACCGGCCGCGGTCGTCGCCGGCGTGCTCTGCGAGCTGCTCGTGCTCCGCGAGAGCCCCGGCACGCTCGGGTGGCTGGTGCCGCTGCTCCTCGTCGGGGGCATGGGCGCCGCCGTCGGGCTCGCCGGGCTGGGCGCCGGGCGCGTGCGCGCGGCGGTCGTCGCGTCCGCGCTCGTCCTGCTGTTCGCCGCCCCCGTGACCTGGTCCGCCCAGACCCTCGGCCACGCCGCCAGCGGGACGTTCCCCGCGGGCGGCCCGGCGACGTCCGCGTTCGCGGGCGGCCCGGGCGGCGGGTTCCGAGGCGGCCCGCCGCGGGCCGGCGGCGGCATGGGCGCGACGCCGCCCGGCATGGGCGCCGCTCCGCCCACGGCCGGCCCCACGTCACCCGGCGCGGGCGGCGGCATGCCCGGTCGCGGCGGCTTCGCCGGTCCCGGCCGCGACAGCGGCGCCCTGACCGCCGCGGTCGCCTACGCGAAGCGCCACGGCGGTGGCGCGGTCGCCGTGTCCAGCCAGTCCGCGGCCGCGCCGCAGATCGTCGACTCCGGCGCGGACGTCGTGGCGCTCGGCGGCTTCTCCGGACGGGAGAGCGAGGTCGACGCGGCGTGGCTCGCCCAGGCGGTGCGCGACGGGAAGGTCCGGTGGGTGCTGGCCGACGGCGGCGGCCAGGCGGGTCCCGGCAACGACGGCCGCGTGGGCGCGAGCGCCCTCATGGCCGCGGTCGCCGACACGTGCACGCCGGTGTCGGTGTCGGCCGGCGGCACGACCGTCGCGCTCTACGACTGCCAGGGCAACGCCGACGCGCTGGCGGCGGCGGCGTCGTGAGCGCCGTTCAGAGCGATGGAATGAGTTCGTCCGGTGGGCGTCCAAGGGTATGTCGGTACTCTGACCCTGGACGTTTGTCCAGGCGCCATCGGACGGCAATTCGGGAACAGGAAGACCATGCGGGCGGCCCCGACCACAACGATGTACGGAGCCGGATCCAGGCTCAGCGCGCGGGTCACCCGAGCAGGCGTGACGTGACGGTGGCCCCGGTATCCGCCGATCGTCGAGACGGCGGATCCGCGTTCCGCCACGAGGCGATGTTCTACGCCTCCGACGAGGCGTTCGTCGACGGCACGCTCACGTTCATCCGCGAGGGCCTCGAGGCGGGCGAGCCGATCCTGGTGGTCGTCGACCGCGCGAAGCTCGACTGGCTGCGCGAGGGGCTGGGCGACGACGCCGGCGGCCAGGTCCGCTTCGCCGATATGGCCGGCGTCGGCGCCAACCCCGCCCGGATCATCCCCGCCTGGCGCGACTTCGTGACCGAGCACGCGGCGCCCGGGCGTCGGCTGCGCGGCATCGGCGAGCCGATCTCCCCGAGCCGCAGCGCCGCCGAGCTCGTGGAGTGCCACCGGCACGAGTCGCTCCTCAACCTCGCCTTCGCCGACACCCCCGGCTTCCACCTGCTGTGCCCCTACGACGTGTCGGCGCTCGGGCCGGACGTGATCGACCAGGCCACTGCCAACCACCCGCACATCCGCCAGGACGGGGTCGAGCGCGAGAGCGCGAGCTACGAGGGGCTCGAGACCGTCGAGGCGCCGTTCGCCGCGGCGCTGCCCGAGCCCTCCGTGCGCCCGCGCGAGCTCGCCTTCCGGCGCGGCTCCCTGCGCAGCGTGCGGCCGTTCGTGTCCGGGTGCGCGTCGTCCGCGGGCTTCAGCCCCGCGAAGCTCGGCGACCTGCTCCTCGCCGCCACCGAGGTCGCCTCCAACAGCATCCGCCACGCGGGCGGGGAGGGGCGGATGCGCGTGTGGCGGGAGGGCCGGGTCCTGATCTGCGAGGTCCAGGACTCAGGCCGCATCGACCAGCCGCTCGTCGGCCGCGAGCGGCCCGCCGACGGCCAGCTCGGCGGCTACGGTCTGTGGCTCGCCAACCAGCTGTGCGACCTGGTGCAGGTGCGCTCGTTCCCCGTGGGGAGCGTCGTGCGCCTGCACATGCGCGTCGGATAGCGCCGGCTCAGCCCGCCGCCGCGGGGACCCCGAAGCGCTCCCGCATCCACGCCTCCCAGCGCGGCCGGTCGCGCGCCGCGACCGCCTCCGCGTCCTCGCCGAACAGGTACGCGTGGACGTTCACGTGAACCTGGTCGCCGTGGCCGTAGGCGTACACGAACGCGCTCCCCACCGCCGGCCGGTCGAGTCGGACCAGCAGGTCGCGGTGATGCGGGCCGGCGCTCTCGCGCTCCACCACGCCGGCCAGCGCCGGCGTGCCCGCGGCGGTCGCGCCCGTCCGCCGGCCCTCGCCCGCCTCCACCAGGCCGAGGGCGCCCGTGAGCGCCGCCCAGCCGTCCGCGGGCGACCCGGGCGCGACGCCGGTCACGAGGATCGTCGCGCACCGCTGCCCGCGGTGCCGGCTCATGTACAGCGCGAGGTTGCGCAGGTAGGACCGCCAGCCCTCGTTGAGGTTGTCCAGCTCGGTGTCCCAGGCCTCGCCGCTCGCGAAGACGCTGCTCACGATCCGCACGACGCACGTGCCGCCGCCGCGGGCCTCGACGTGGAACTCGGTCGCGAGCCGTCCCGCCGGCTCGCCGTCGAGCGCCGGCCAGGCCTCCTCGTAGGCGAACCGGCGCGGCGGGTCCCATCCGGTCACCGTCCCGGCGGGCCCCATGCCGGTGCCGACGTCCAGGGAGACGGCGCCGCCCTCGCGCTCCTCGACCTCCGCCGGGACGAACCACGCCGTGATGCCCGGCCCGGTGGCGATCGCGTCCCACGCCTCCTCGGGCGTGCCCGCGACCTCGACGGAGACCTCGGCCGACCGCGCCCGGATCATGCGTCCGTCTCCGCGCCGGCCGCCTGCGCGGCGGGGAAGTGCTCGTCCATCCACGCCTGCCACTCGGCCCCGGCCCGCGTGGCGATCCCGGGCGCCTCGTCGCCGTAGAAGATCCCGCGGACGAACGTGTAGACCTCGTACCCGGGGCCGCCGGCGCCGACGTACGCGAGGCCGGGCCCGGGCTCGTCGGTGCGCATCAGCAGCTGACCGTCCGACAGCCGCTCGACGGTCCCGGCCAGCGGCGGCGACCCGGCGCCGCTGGCCAGGCGCTCGCCCTCGGCGGGGGCCGGCAGGCCGATCGAGGAGAGCAGCTCGTTCCAGGCCTCCTCGCGCGTCCCGCTCGCGGTGCCCCCGACGGCGAACGAGGCGGGGGCCAGGCCGGGGAAGTGCGTGAGGTAGAGGCGCAGGGTGTAGAGCGCCGGCGGCCAGCCCTGCCTCGTGCTGCCGATCGCCTGGTCCCAGCCGGCCCCGCTCCCGAAGCCGCTGTTGACCACGCGCACGACGCACGTCCCGCCGGCCTGCGCCTCGATCAGGAACTCGGTGGCGATCCGCTCCGGCGCGACGTCGTCCGTCGGCTGCCACGGGTCGCTGAGGTAGGCGAAGCGGTGGGGCGGCTCCCAGGCGGTGATCTCGCCGCCGATGTCGAGCTCGGGCCCGTGGTGCTGGGTGATCGTGCCGCCCTCGCGCTCGTCCACCTCGGTCGGGACGAACCAGGCCGTGATGCCCGGCCCGGTGGCGATCGCGTGCCAGACCTCCTCGGGCGTGCCCGGGACGTCGATCTCGGCCTCGACCACGCGGTCGCGGCCAGGGTCGTCGTTGCGCGGGGTCATGGCGCCTCCTCGGGTTCGGGGTCGGAAGGAAGGGGGTGCGCGGCGATCACGAGCCGGTGGGGACGCCCGCCGGGGGCCTGCTCGTCGTGGTAGCGCGACACGAGCGACGCGACCGCCGCGGTCAGCTCGTCGGTGAAGGCGGCGCGATCGGCCGCGGAGCGGAAGCGGATCTCGGCATCGAGCCCGAGCGTCGCCAGTCGCTTGTCCTCCGCCTCGGCGCGGCGCGCCAGCTGCGCCACCTCGCGCACGATGCGGGCGGCCAGCGCGATCAGGTAGCGCGCGGACAGCCGATCCGACGTCCGGCCGGGATCGCTCGCGGCGGCGCCCATCGCCCCCGGCGAGACCACGTAGGACGCCGCCGTGGCCACGAGCACGCGCTCGGTGAGCCCGCCCCAGCGGCGCTCTTCGACCACCCGCACCAGGCCGTGGGCCTCCAGCGCGCGCAGGTGGTAGTTGACCTTCTGGCGCGCGAGCCCCAGCTTGCCGGCGAGCGTCGCCGCGGAGCCCGGCTCGGCCAGCGCGGACAGCAGGCGGGCCCGCACGGGGTCCAGCGCCACCACCGCGGCGGCCGGGTCATCGATGACCTCGACGTCCAGCACGACCCTCAGGAAAGCATTGACAAAGAAAGTTGTCAAGACCGATGAGGACGTAAGGCCAGGGCCTCGCGAGGTAAGGCCGAACCCCCTGAAACGCGCTCCATCCGCCCGATGGAGGAAGCGCCCCGACCGGCCACCATGGCTCTTGCATGAACTCGACCCGACAACCCGAGGAGGCCGGCATGCGATCGCTGCTCAAGCAGCTCACCCAGCGCAAGGACACGGGGCGGACGGCGGTCAGCGGGCGCCGCTCGCTGACGATCCGCGCCGCCGTGCCCGGCGACGAGCCCACCCTGGCGCCGTCTGGCCGAGCTCGACTCGAGCCACGCCCCGCGCGGCCTCGTGCTGGTCGCCGAGGTGGACGGTGAGGCGTGGGCCGCCCTGTCGGTCGACGACGGGCACGCGGTGGCCGACCCGTTCCGGCTCAGCGGCGACCTCGTCGCGCTGCTGGCCGAGCGCGGCCGCGACCTGCGCCGCCGCCACAAGGACGCCTTCCGGACCCACCCGCGCGTCTGGCCCCCGAGCGAGCTCGACGCGCTGCACGGCGAGCCGGCGGTCCGCTGACCGCCGCCCGGCGAAGCTCTCCCCCGCGCTCAGGCCGCGGCGTCGACCGCCGCGGCCAGCGCGCGCTCGATGCCCGCCGCGTCGACGTCCAGATGCGTGACCGCGCGCACCGTGCGCCCGTCGAGCGGCCCCATGCGGACGTCGTGCTCCTCGAGGCGCGCGCAGAACCGGGCCGCGTCGGGCACGCCGAAGACCACGATGTTGGTCTCCACTCCCGTGGGGTCGATGTCGATCCCCGGCAGCTCGGCGAGTCCCTCGGCGAGCCGGCGCGCGTTCGCGTGGTCGTCCGCCAGGCGGTCGACGTGGTGGTCGAGCGCGTACAGCGCGCCCGCCGCCGCGATGCCCGCCTGGCGCAGCGCGCCGCCCATCATCTGCTTGTAGCGCCACGCCTCGTCGATGAGCTCGCGCGAGCCGGCGAGCACGGCGCCCAGCGGCGCGCCGAGGCCCTTGGTGAAGTCGATCCACGCGGTGTCGAAGCCGCGCGCGCACTCCGCCGCCGTGACCCCGCTCGCCACCACCGCGTTCATCAGCCGCGCCCCGTCGAGGTGCAGGCGCAGCCCGTGCTCGCGCGCGACCTCGACGACCTCGCGCAGCTGCTCGCGCGGCCACACGCGCCCGCCGCCGACGTTCGTGGTGTTCTCGACCGCCACCAGCCGGGAGCGCGGGGCGTAGCGGTCGCCGGGGGAGCGCAGGTTCGCCCGCACGGCGGCGGCGTCGAACATGCCGTGCGGCCCGTCGAGCGGGCACAGCACGGCGCCCCACAGCGCCGAGGGGCCGGCGGCCTCGAAGCGCAGCGGATGCGCGTTGCGGTGCAGCAGCACCTCGTCGCCGCCCGGCCGCACGTGCAGCCGCATCGCGATCGCGTTGCACATCGTTCCCGACGGGAGGAACACGGCGGCCTCGAAGCCGAGCAGGCCGGCGACGCGCTCGCACAGCGCGTTGACGGTCGGGTCCTCGAAGCGCTGCTCGTCGCCGACCTCGGCCTCGGCCATCGCCCGGCGCATCGCGGGCGTCGGGCGCGTCTGGGTGTCGGAGAAGAGATCGACGAGCGGCATGTCGCGGGACGCTATCGCCCAGCGCGGGTGAGCCCGCAAACGCGACGCGCCGGCCCGAGGGCCGGCGCGTCGGTCACGTCAGGATGTGACGGCTTCGCTCAGCGGTGGCGCTTCGCGACGCGGGAGAACGTCGAGAACGCCGGGCGCGGCTTGCCGTTGACGTCGGTCAGGCCCGCGTCGAAGCGCGAGTTGGCCGGCTCGCCGAACCACCGGTACACGTAGACCCGGGTCATCTTCGAGCGGTTGCCCCGGCGCTTCGAGTCGAACTGGCTGGCCAGCCTGAACAGGAACTTCGTGGCCGTCGCCGCCCGGCTGGTCGAGAACCTGAACTGCGGCTGCAGCTTGACGATCCCGCCGGTCTCGGTCAGCCAGACCTCACCCGGGACGGTGCGCAGGATCCCGCGCAGGCCGGTGCTGCGGTTGCGGTTGACGTCCTTGTAGTTGTGCAGGCCCCACAGGCGCGGGTTGCCCTTGGCGAAGCGCTGGAACTGGCGCAGGTAGCTGACCAGGTTCGTCTGGTCGAGCACGTCGGCGGCCATGATCTTGCAGCCCTTGCAGGAGTTGCGGACGGCGTTGTAGTAGCCGGCGGCGCGCTTCGGGCTGTTGGAGGTCGGCTGCGAGACGTGGTTGATCTCGTTCCAGACCGAGTAGGACTTGATGAACGGATACTTGCGCTTGAACGCCAGGAACTGCTGCTTGTAGGCGGTCGAGCTGGGCGGGCGGCACGCCTTCTTCTTCGAGTACTTGCCGTTGACGAAGCACCCCTGGGCGGCGGTGAACGTCAGCAGGATGTCCTGCTTGTTGGCGCGCGCGGCCTGCAGGTACTGGTCGGCGACGGCGAGCTGGTCGGGGTGCTTGAGCACGTCCCACGGCACGATGTAGCGCATTCGCTTGAGCTTGAGCTGCTGCCAAGCACCATCGGCGAACACGCCGGCGCTCTGCTCGCTGAGGCCGACGCGGTACGCCGCGCTCGCCGGCGCGGACACGGCGAGGGCCATCAGGAGGGCGAGGGGAACAATGATTCTGGGGCGCATGAACAGGTCAAACCCTCCTGGGGTCGCGGAGTTGCCGCCGTCGCGGATAAAGATTTCCGCTGCAAGTTCGCGCCCGACGCCTCGTACCCTCCTCTAGAGAGGATGGCCACCGGCATCGACACCGCCGCGCAGGCTCGGCACGAGCGACTCGCCGAGCAGCGTCGCGCACTTCCCGACGAGCCCGGCGTCTACCTCTTCCGCGGGGCCCGCGGGCGCGTGATCTACGTCGGCAAGGCCAAGTCGGTGCGCAAGCGCGTCGCGTCCCACTTCTCGAACCCGACGCTGTACGGCACCCGCGCGCTCACCGACGAGGTCGAGCAGATCGAATACATCGTCGTGCACACCGAGGCGGAGGCGCTGCTCACCGAGCAGAACTTCATCCGGCAGTACAAGCCGCGCTTCAACATCCGGCTGCGCGACGACAAGTCCTATCCCTACATCGCGATCTCGCTGGACGAGGACTACCCGCGCGTCTACTTCACGCGCGAGCGCCACCGGCGCGACCGCGCCTACTTCGGGCCCTACTCGAGCGCCAAGCGCGTGCGCGGCACGCTCGACCTGCTCGGCAAGGTCTTCCTGTTCCGCTCCTGCGAGGGCGCCGAGCCCGGGCGGCGCTCGGGCTCGCCGTGCCTCGACTACTACATCAAGCGCTGCGGGGCGCCGTGCGTCGGCTACGTCTCCAAGGAGGAGTACCGCCGCGGCATCGACGGCGTGATCGCGTTCCTCTCCGGCCGCTTCAAGCAGATCGAGCGCGACCTCGAGGAGCGCATGTACTTCGCGGCCGGCCAGCGCGACTACGAGCAGGCCACGATCGAGCGCAACCGCCTGCAGGCGGTGCGCGCGCTGCTCGAGCGCCAGCGCGTCGCGACCGAGGGCGGCGGGTCGTTCGACGCCGTCGCGGTCGCGGTCGACGGCAGCGACGCCAACGCCCAGGTCTTCCAGGTGCGCGACGGCGTGCTCTCCGACCGCCAGTCCTTCTACCTCGACAACCAGGCCGAGCAGTCTCCCGCGCGCGTGGGCGAGGAGTTCGTCCTGCAGTACTACGCGAGCGCGCTGTCGATCCCGCCGCTGCTCATCGTGCAGGGCGAGCTCGAGGCGGGCTCGGCGCTCGACGTGCTGGCCGAGATCCTCGCCGAGCGCCGCGGCGGCTCCGTGGAGATCCGCGCCGCCGAGCGCGGCGGCAAGCGGCGGATCCTCGACCTCGCCGAGCGCAACGCGCGGCTCGCCCTCGACCAGGAGAAGCTCAAGACCGAGCGCCGCCGCCAGCAGCGGGTGGAGTCGCTCGACGGGCTCCAGCAGGCGCTCGAGCTCGACGCGCTGCCGGTGCGCATCGAGTGCTTCGACATCTCGAACCTCGGCGGCACGCACACGACCGCGTCGATGGTGGTCTTCGAGGGCGGCGCGCCGAAGAAGTCCGATTACCGGCGCTTCACCATTCGCACGGTGGAGGGGTCCGATGATTTCGCGTCGATGAACGAGGTCCTCAGCCGGCGCCACGCCCAGTTCGAGGCCCAGCACGAGAAGTCGCCCTACGACTCCGACCGCGACGACTCCTTCGCCGCGCTGCCCAACCTGATCGTCATCGACGGCGGCAAGGGGCAGCTGTCGGCCGGGCTCGCCGCGCTCGAGGGCTTCCGCGAGCGCGGCGTGTCCGTGGTCTCGCTGGCCAAGCGCATCGAGGAGGTCTTCGTCCCCGGCCGGGCGGATCCGCTGGTGCTCGACCACGAGACCCCGGAGCTCCAGCTCCTGCAGCGGGTGCGCGACGAGGCCCACCGCTTCGCGCTCACCCACCACCGCGTCCGCCGCGACAAGGCGATGACCGAGTCGATCATGGACGAGCTGCCCGGCATCGGGCCCGCGCGCAAGCGGGCGCTGCTGCAGCACTTCGGCTCCCCCGAGAGCGTCTTCGCGGCGACGCGCGAGGAGCTCGAGGCCGTGCCGGGGCTGCCGCAGAAGGTCGCCCGCGCGATCTACGCCCACGTCAACCGGACGGGCCGATGACCGAGACGAGCCGCAGGCCCGACCCTGTCGTCCGCCGCACGAAGGACACTGCCGCCATGAGCGGCAACGGCCGCGTTCCGCCCGCCTCCCGCCTCACCGACTTCGTGATCATCTCCGGCTTCTCCGGCGCCGGGAAGTCCTCCGCGATGAACGTCTTCGAGGACGCCGGCTACTTCTGCGTCGACAACCTGCCCGCCGAGATGATCCGCTCGCTGGCGGACCTGTGCATGCACGAGGGCTCCAAGGTGGAGCGCGCGGCCGTCGTCTCGGACCTGCGCGGTGGCGAGGTCTTCGGCGGCCTCGCCGGGATCGTCGACGAGCTGCGCGCCGAGGGCGTCGCGTTCCGGCTGCTGTTCCTGCTGGCCGACGAGCAGACGCTGCTCAACCGCTACAAGGAGACCCGCCGGCGCCATCCGCTCGCGACGCACGGCAGCGTGGCCGACGGCGTCCGCCGCGAGCAGGAGCTGCTCGCCCCGATCCGCGAGCGCGCGGACCTGTGCATCGACACCTCGGGGCTGAGCGCCGGGATGCTCCGCCGCAAGGTGGCCGACGAGCTGCTCGCGCCCGAGTCGCCGGGCAAGCTCGCGGTCAGCTTCACCTCCTTCGGCCACAAGCACGGCCCGCCGCGCGACGCCGACCTCGCCTTCGACGTCCGCTTCCTCCCGAACCCGCACTACGAGCCCGACCTGCGGCCGCTCACCGGGTTCGACGAGCGGATCGTCACCTACGTCGGCCGCGACGGGCGCCTGCAGGAGTTCTACGACCACGTGATCCCGCTGCTCGAGTACCTGCTGCCGCAGTACGTGGCGGAGGGCAAGGCGCACCTCGTCGTCGCCATCGGCTGCACCGGCGGCCGCCACCGCTCGGTGACGGTCGCCGAGCACCTCGGCGCGCACTTCCGCGGGCAGGACGACTACTTCGTCGAGGTCCAGCACCGCGACGTCGACCGGGCGCCGGCGCTGCCCTAGCGAGTCGGCCGACCCGTCACCAGGCGGGAGTTCGCAGCCATCGCCCCCCGGGCGATGCACTGCGAACTCCCAAGGGAGTCGCCCCCCGGGCGACTCCCCTACTTGAGCGACGTGAAGCTCAGGTCCCAGGTCGCCTGGGAGACGTTCACCACGCCGTTGACGTTCTTCGAGTGCAGCATCGGCTGCTTGTCCCACAGCCACGGGATCCCCGGGGCGAGCCCGGTGACGGTCTTGTCGACGTCGGCCCACGCCTGGTTGCGCTGCCCGGGCTCGTTGACGACCTCGGCCTTGTCCATCTGCTCGTTGGCGGCCTTGTCGTCGAGCAGGTTGAAGTTCGAGTTGCCCACCTTGAGGATGTTCTTGCCGTTGAACACCGGGCCGAGGAGGGTCTCGGGGTCGGCGAAGTCCTTGAGCCAGCCGACGCTCGGGCAGATGTCCGGCTGCTCGGCGGGGATCTGGCAGAACTTCGTGTACATGGAGTCGCGCGACACGAAGCGCATCTGCACCTTGAAGCCGAGCTTCGCGAACTGCTGCGTCGCCACCTCGCTGACCTTGCGCTGCTGGGTGGCGTTGTCCGACACGGCCGAGAACGTCTTGTTGCCGTCGTACTTGCCCGACGCGAAGCCGGCCTTCTTCATGTAGGACTGCGCGAGGGCCATGTCGCCCTCGGGCTTGGCGAGGAAGTCCACGCCCGGCCCCTTGGCGCCGCCGGCCTCCTCGAAGCCCGGCTGCCCCGGCGGGATGAAGTGCGTCGGGATGTCGCCGGTCAGCGGGCCGCCGAATGCCTGGCGCAGCGCGTTGCGGTCGAAGGCGGCGCTGAGCGCCTTGCGCACGTTGATGTCGTCGAACGGCTTGACGTCGGACTTGAGCGCGATGTAGCGGTAGCGCCCGGTCGGCGGCGTGAGCGTCAGCAGCTCCTTCTCGGTGCGCGAGACGCGCTGCAGCGTCGCCGGGGGCAGCTGGAAGTCACCGGAGACCTGGCTCTGGCTCGAGACGATCTGGCGGCTGCCCACGTCGGGCTCGACGCCCTCGCGGACCGTGATCGAGTCGAGGTACGCGGGCTTGTAGTCGGTCGCCTTGTCCCAGTTCGGGTTGCGCACGAGCCGGATCTCCTGCCCGGGCTTGTAGCCGGTGAGCTTGCCCGACGAGTCGTTCTCGATCATGTACGGACCCGTGGCCACCTGGTTCTGGCCGTACGTCGACGGGTTCTTGGCGTCGAACTTCTTCGCGTACTCGCGCGGCACCGGCGCCGAGGCCGGGAGGCTCAGCATGCCCGCGACGATCGCGCCGCGCGGCCGGTCGAGCTTGATGACGATCGTGGACTTGTCCGGGGTCTCGATGCCGCTGATGCGGTCGGACTTGCCGTCCTGGAACGCCTTGAGGCCCGTCACGTCGCCCATATAGGCGCCGAGGTAGCCGTTGGGGACGTTCTTGGTGAACCCGCGCTCGAGCGCGTACTTCACGTCGTCGGAGGTGACCGCGCGGTCGACCGGCGGCGAGAACTTCACCCCGCTCTTGATCTTCACCGTCACGGTCTTGCCGTCGCCGGAGATCTGCGGATCGCCCTCGGCGAGGTCCGGAACCGGCGTCTTGGCGTCGTTCGGCTTGTAGGAGTACAGCGGGCGCTGCGTCGTCCACGCGATGTTGAGGCCGTACTGGTAGTAGCTCAGCCCCGGGTCGATGAAGTCGACGTCGGCGGCGTAGAGCATCGTGAGCGCGCCGCCCTGCTTGCCCTGCGCCGGCGAGCCCTCGCTCGCCGACTCCTCACTCGAGTCGTCGCCGCCGCACCCTGCGGCCGCCAGCGCCATCGCGGCACCGAGCGCCGCGATCGCGCGCCACCTCATCGTCATCCTTCCCTCCATCCTCGTACGTGACCGGGATCTTCCGGTCTTCCCCTGTGGTCTCCCCCGCCGGCAGGCATGTGGCGCCGCCTCGGAGGGAACGCCCACCCATAGGCGGGCGTCCGTGACCGTCAGGTAGCCTAGCGCCCGCGCTCGCGCCGGGGCGCCGCCTCCGGCCCCTTGCCCGTGGTACCAGCAGAAAGGTTTCGTCCATGCCCGTACGTGTCGGCATCAACGGCTTCGGCCGCATCGGCCGCAACGTGTTCCGCGCGGCGCTCGCATCCCAGGCGGACGTCGAGGTCGTGGCGGTCAACGACATCACAGATGCGGGGACGCTCGCGCATCTCCTCCGCTACGACTCGGTCTACGGGCCGCTGAGCGAGTCCGTCGAGGTCCGCGACGAGGGCATCGCGGTCGGCGGCCGCGAGTTCAAGGTGCTCGCCGAGCGCGACCCGGGCGCCCTGCCGTGGGCCGACCTCGGCGTCGAGGTCGTGATCGAGTCGACGGGCCTGTTCACCAAGCGCGCCGACGCCGCCAAGCACCTCGACGCGGGCGCGCGCAAGGTGATCATCTCCGCGCCGGCGACCGAGCCGGACGTCACCGTGGCGCTGGGGGTCAACTTCGAGTCCGCCTACGACCCGGAGAACCACCACATCATCTCCAACGCCTCGTGCACGACGAACTGCCTCGCGCCGGTGGCGAAGGTGCTGCACGACACGGTGGGCATCGAGCGCGGGCTGATGACGACCATCCACGCCTACACGGCTGACCAGAACCTCCAGGACGCCCCGCACCGGGACCTGCGCCGCGCCCGCGCGGCCGCGATCAACCTGGTGCCGGCCTCCACCGGCGCGGCCAAGGCGATCGGCCTGGTGATCCCCGAGCTTCAGGGCAAGCTGCACGGCTTCGCGGTGCGCGCGCCCGTGCCGACGGGCTCCGTCGTCGACCTCACCGCGGTCGCCTCGCGCGACACCAGCGTCGACGAGATCAACGCCGCGTTCGCCGAGAAGGCGGACAGCGGCGACCTGACCGGGATCCTCGCCTACACCGACGAGCCGCTGGTGTCCTCGGACATCGTCAAGAACCCCTACTCGTCGATCTTCGACTCGGGGCTGACCGCGGTGCTCGAGGGCAACCTCGTCAAGGTCGTGTCCTGGTACGACAACGAGTGGGGCTACTCGAACCGCTGCGTGGAGCTCGCGCAGAAGGTGCTGGTGCGTGCGCACGCTTGACGACCTCGACGTCGAGGGGAAGCGCGTGCTGGTCCGCGTGGACTTCAACGTCCCGCTGGACGGCACGCGCATCGCCGACGACGCGCGGATCGTCGCCGCGTTGCCGACGCTCCGGGAGCTGCGCGAGCGCGGCGCCCGGATGCTGCTCGCGGCGCATCTCGGGCGTCCCAAGGACCGCGAGCCCGAGCTGTCGATGGCGCCGGTGGCCGAACGCGTCGGCGAGCTGCTGGGCGCGCCGGTGGAGCTCGCCGCGGACCTCGACCACGTGCCCGACGGCGACATCGTGATGCTCGAGAACGTGCGCTACGAGCCGGGCGAGACCAAGGACGACCCCGAGCTGGCGCGCCGCTACGCCGCGCTGGCCGACCTCTACGTCAACGACGCGTTCGGCGCCGCCCACCGCGCGCACGCGAGTACCCACGCCGTGGCGCAGCTGCTGCCGCACGCGGCCGGGCGACTGCTCGAGCGCGAGGTGCGCGTGCTGACCGGCATCCTCGCCGACCCCGAGCGCCCGCTGGTCGCGATCATCGGCGGCGCCAAGGTGACGACCAAGATCGGCGTCCTCGACGCCTTCCTCGAGCGCGCCGACGCGGTGCTGCTCGGCGGCGCGATGTGCTTCCCGTTCTTCAAGGTCGAGGGCCACGTGGTCGGCGACTCGCTGTGCGAGGAGGAGGGCATCGAGCCCGCCCGCCGCGCGCTCGACGCCGGCGAGGGCAAGCTCGAGCTGCCGAGCGACCTCGTGGCCGGCCGCGAGTTCTCCGCCGACACCGAGGTGCGCAGGCTCGACGGCGTCGACGTCCCGGACGGATGGATGGGGCTCGACATCGGTGCCGCCAGCGCCGCGCGCTACGCCGAGGTGATCGCCGGCGCCGGGACGGTGTTCTGGAACGGCCCCATGGGCGCCTACGAGCTGGAGCCGTTCGGAGAGGGGACCCGCGCCGTGGCCGAGGCGGTGGCCGAGGCGCCCGGCACGACCGTGGCCGGCGGCGGCGACCTGCTCGCCGCGCTCGGCCACTTCGGCCTCAAGGACGGCGTGGACCACCTGTCCACGGGCGGCGGGGCCTCGCTCGAGATGGTGGAAGGCAAGACCCTGCCAGGGGTGGAGGCGCTGTCATGACCCGTACGCCGTTCATCGCCGGCAACTGGAAGATGCACAAGACGATCGCCGAGGCGGAGGCCTTCATCCAGGCGCTGCTGCCGCAGGTGGCGACGGCCGACGGCGTCGACATCGCGATCTGCCCGTCGTACCTCTCGCTGCAGGCGCTCGTCGACTCGGCCCGCGGCTCGCGCGTCGGCGTCTTCGCGCAGAACATGCACGAGGCCGACGAGGGGGCGTTCACCGGCGAGGTCTCGGCCCCGATGCTGTCGGAGATCGACGTCGGCGGCGTGGTCCTCGGCCATTCGGAGCGCCGCGAGTACGCCAACGAGACCGACCGCGCGCTGCAGCAGAAGGTGCCGCGGGCGCTGGCCGCGGGCCTCGTCCCGATCCTGTGCGTGGGGGAGACCGAGGAGGAGCGCGAGCGCGGCGACACCGAGCGCAAGCTGCGCCACCAGGTCCAGGAGGGGCTCGAGAAGGTGCCGCTCGAGCGACTGCCGGAGGTCGTGGTCGCCTACGAGCCGATCTGGGCGATCGGGACCGGCCTCGTCGCCACGCCCGAGCAGGCCCAGGACGCCATCGGGTTCGTGCGGGCGCTCGTCGAGGGCTTCGACAAGCAGGCCGGCCAGCGCGTGCGCATCCTCTACGGCGGCTCGCTGAAGCCGGACAACGCGCCCGAGCTGCTCGCGCTGCCCGACTGCGACGGCGCCCTGGTCGGCGGCGCGAGCCTCGACCCGAGCTCGTTCGCGGAGATCGTCGAGGTCGCGCGGCGGCTGCTGGTCACCCGGTGACCGTGCCCGGCTTCGCCGGCCATTGCGAGATCGGCTTCGCCGATCTCGGGAGTTACCGGTGATGACCTACCCGCGCGTCTGCCTCGTCGTCCTCGACGGCTGGGGGCTGGCACCGGACGGGCCCGGCAACGCGGTCTCGCTGGCCGAGACGCCGGTGTTCGACGCGCTGTGGGAGCAGCACCCGCACACGCAGCTGATCGCCATGGGCGAGAGCGTCGGGCTGCCCGCCGGGCAGATGGGCAACTCCGAGGTCGGCCACCTCAACCTCGGCGCCGGCGCCATCGTCCCGCAGGACCTCGCGCGCATCGACGCCGCCTGTGAGGACGGGTCCCTGGCCGAGAACGAGGCGCTGCGCGACGCCGTGCGCGGCGCGCCCCGCGTCCACCTCATCGGCCTCGTGTCCGACGGCGGGGTGCACTCCGCCGACCGCCATCTGCAGGCGCTGCTCGAGCTGTTCGCGGAGTGGGGCATCGAGGACGTCGTGGTCCATGCCTTCACCGACGGGCGCGACACGCTGCCCACGTCCGGCGCCGGCCTCGTGGCCGAGCTCGAGGCGTTCTGCTCGCGCCTGGGCAGCGGCCGCGTCGGCACGGTCATCGGCCGCTATTACGCGATGGACCGCGACGGGCGCTGGGACCGCACCCAGCGCGCCTACGACCTGCTCGTGCACGGTCGCGGCGACCACGAGGTCGAGAGCGGCGAGGCCGCGGTCAGGGCCGCCTATCAGCGCGGCGAGACCGACGAGTTCATCACCCCGACCACGGTCGGCGGCGAGGCGGCGATCCGCCCGGACGACGCGGTCATCGGCTTCAACTTCCGCCCCGACCGCATGCGCGAGATCACGCGCGCGCTGGCCGAGCCGGGCTTCGCGCAGATCGATCGCGGGGGCGCGCCGCCGGTCGAGCGCTACGCGACGATGACCGAGTACGACGAGGACTGGGACTACCCGGTGCTCTTCCCGCCGCAGCGCCCGGCGATGACGCTGCCCCGGCTCCTCGCCGATCGCGGGCTCGCGCAGCTGCACGTCGCCGAGAGCGAGAAGTACCCGCACGTGACGTACTTCTTCGGCGGCGGCGAGGAGGACCCGTATCCCGGCGAGGACCGCGAGCTGACCCCGTCGCCGCGCGACGTCCCGACCTACGACCACAAGCCCGAGATGAGCGCCGTGCAGGCCACCGAGGACTTCCTGCGCGACTGGAACGCCAACGACTACGCGTTCGCGATCATCAACTTCGCCAACGCCGACATGGTCGGCCACACCGGCGTCATCCCGGCGGTGGTCAAGGCGGTGGAGACCGTCGACACCTGCCTCGGCCGCGTCGTCGAGGCGGTGCACGCGAAGGGCGGCGCCTGCATCATCACGGCCGACCACGGCAACGCCGACCACATGCTCGAGCCCGACGGCTCGCCCAACACCGCGCACTCGCTCAACCCGGTGCCGCTCATCGTCACGAGCCCCGACGGGCCGCCGGTCGCGCTCGCGGGGGAGGGCATCCTCGCCGACGTCGCCCCGACGGCGCTCGCCCTGCTCGGCCTCGAGCAGCCGGAGGTCATGACGGGGCGCTCGCTGCTGGCGTAGGATCGCGTCCGTGGGCGAGCGCACCAGCTACGCGCCGGGGACGTTCTGCTGGGTCGACCTCGGGCTGCCCGACGTCGACGCGGGCAAGGCCTTCTACGGCGCGGTGCTGGGCTGGACCGCGGCCGACATGCCGTCCGAGGGCGGCGTCTACTCGCTCTGCTCCGTGGAGGAGCGGCCCGTGGCCGCGCTGTACGCCGAGGCCGAGCCGTCGCTCGGCGTGCCGGTGTGGAACAACTACGTCACGGTGGCCGACGTCGACGCCGCGGCGGCCCGCGCCGCGGAGCTCGGCGCGACCGTGGAGGGCGAGCCGGTGGACGTCGAGGGCGCCGGCCGGATGGCGGTGCTGGCCGATCCCGAGGGCGCCCGGCTGTCGCTGTGGGAGGCGCGCGGGATGGAGGGGGCGGCGCTCGTCAACGCCCCCGGCGCGCTCGTGTGGAACGAGCTCGGCACGCGCGACCCCGACGCCGCGCAGCGGTTCTACGGCGAGCTGTTCGGCTGGACCTTCGAGGGCGAGGGCGAGCTCGACACCGGCACCGAGTACCTCACGATCCGCAACGGCGAGCCGCTGAACGGCGGGATCCGCCGCATCACCGCGATGGAGGGCGACACCCCGGCGCACTGGCTCCCGACGTTCGGCGTGGCCGACCTCGACGCGGCGGTCGGAGCCGTGGGGAAGGCCGGCGGACAGGTGCTGTTCGGCCCGGTCGACGTCGGGCCGGGGCGCATCGCGGTGATCAAGGACCCGCAGCGGACGCCGCTGGCGCTCTACGACGGGCGCTTCGACCCCGTAGCCGCTGCGCCGCGCCGGTATTTGCGCGCGCAACCGGATCGCTACGCTGGGGCGCATGGTTACGCCCTCCCGACTTCCATGAGCACCGGGGACGCCCCCGACGCCGCGACGGTTCGCGACCGGGCCGCGCGGCTCGCCGGCGAGCAGGCCCGCCCCGGCGACGCGCCGGAGCTCGCGGCCGCCGAGGCGCTCGCCGCCGGCCCCGCCCCCAACGAGCTCAGCGCCATCGAGCTGGGCGCCTGGCGCGGGTTCCTGCGCGTCCACAGCGCGCTCGTCAAGGCGCTCGACGCCGAGCTCGAGGCCGCCCACGGCCTGCCGCTGTCCTCCTACGAGGTCCTCATCTACCTCCGCAGCGCGCCCGGCAAGCGGCTGCGCATGGCCGAGCTGGCCGACCACGTGCTGCTCAGCCGCTCCGGCATGACGCGGCTCGTCGACCGGCTCGAGCGGGAGGGGCTGCTCGAGCGGACCGCCTGCTCGTCCGACCGGCGGGGCTACTTCGCGGTCCTCACCGAGGCCGGGGAGGCGCTCCTCGCCGGCGCGCGCCCGACCCACCTCGACGGCGTGCGCCAGCGCTTCCTCGATCACTTCGACGACGCCGAGCTGCGCCGGCTCGCGGACTGGTGGGATCGCGTGCAGCCGGGGGCCGCCGCCACGGAGCGGGACGACACTTAGAAGATCTCAGTCCATCGGGCTGAGGAAAACTTGATAGCAAGCCACTGAGATCGATATACTCGGCCGCAGTTTCTCCAACCCAACTCACCCAGGGGGTGTGTGAACTGTGACCATCGTCCGCTGGGAGCCGCTTCGAGAGCTGAGCTCGCTCCAGACTGAGGTAAACCGTCTCTTCGACACGGTGTTCGACGCGCCGCGCGCCGGTACCGGCAACGGTCATCGCCGCTGGATCCCGGCCATGGACCTGGTCGAGACCGATGAGCACTTCGTGCTCCGGGCCGACCTGCCGGGCCTGAAGGAGGAGGACGTCAAGATCGAGGTCGAGGACTCCACGCTGACCGTCTCGGGCGAGCGCCGCTCCGAGCACGAGTCCAACCGCGAGGGCTACCACCGCGTCGAGCGGAGCTTCGGCTCCTTCTCGCGCTCGCTGACCCTGCCGAAGGGCGTCGACCCGGCCGCCGTCACCGCCGGCTTCGATCGCGGCGTCCTCGAGGTCCGGATCCCGAAGCCCGAGGAGCGCAAGCCGCGCCGCGTGGCGATCGCCGTCGAGGGCGCCGGCGCGCCGGCCATCGAGGGCAAGGCCTCCGAGGGCGAGGCCGCCTAGCACGTACCGCCGGACCGGCCCCCGGCGGTTATCGCCGGGGGCCCCATCCCCGCGCGCGGGGGCCAGTAGCCTGCCGCCGCGGATGCCCGCCTTCGCCATCCACGCCCGCGACCCCGCCTCGCGGGCGCGCACCGGGACCCTGAGCCTGGCCCACGGGGAGGTCCGCACCCCCGCCTTCGTCCCGCTCGCGACCAAGGCCGTGGTGCGGACGCTCGAGGCGCGCGAGGCCGCCGAGCTCGGCTACGACATGGTGCTCGGCAACACGTTCCACCTCTTCCTCACGCCGGGCCACGAGCTGATCGCGTCGCTCGGCGGGCTGCACCGCTTCATGGCCTGGGACGGCCCCGTGATCACCGACTCGGGCGGCTTCCAGGTCTTCTCCATGGGGCATGGGGCGGTCGCCGACGAGATCAAGGGACGCGGCCACTCGGCGCGGGAGCGCGGGGCGGCCGACGCGGGCGCCCCGAGTGCGGGCGCGATCCTCTCCATCGAGGAGCGCGGCGTCACGTTCCGCTCCTACCTCGACGGCGGGGCGCGCTTCATCGGCCCCGAGACGTCGATGGAGGTGCAGGCGGCGCTCGGCTCCGACATCGCGCTCGTGTTCGACGAGTGCCTGCCGTTCCACGTCTCGCGCGACTACACGGCGCGCTCGACGGAGCGCACGCACCGCTGGCTCGACCGCTGCCTCGCCTGGCACGCCGAGCACGGCCCCGCCGATCAGATGGTCTACGGGATCGTGCAGGGCGGCACCGAGGAGGATCTGCGGCGCTGGTCGGCCCAGGAGGTCGTCGCCCGCGGCGTCGGCGGCATCGCGATCGGCGGCACGCTCGGCCGCGACAAGCCGCAGATGTACGAGGTCGTCGAGTGGGCGGTCGACGAGCTCGGAGAGGACCGTCCGCGCCACCTGCTCGGCATCGGCGAGGTGGACGACCTTCTGCGCGGCGTCGAGCTCGGGATCGACACGTTCGATTGCGCGATGCCCACCCGCCTCGGCCGTCACGGGATGGCGGTGGTCCCGGACCCCGGGGCGCGCTGGCGGGTCGACCTCGCCAAGGGCCGCTGGCGCACCGCGGACGAGCCGGTGCTCGAGGGCTGCCCGTGCCCCGCGTGCGCGCCCGGCTACTCGCGCGCCTACCTGCACTACCTGCTGCGCACGCGCGAGATGACCGCGATGCGGCTCATCACCATCCACAACCTCGCCTACCTGGCCGAGCTCATGGCCACCTTGCGGGCGGCGATCGACGCCGGCCGGCTGGGGGATGCGACCTCGGCGCTGCGGGCCGGCGCCGCGCCGTGGGAGGTCGGGGTGGCGGCGCAGCCGTGAGCCGCCCCGAGCGCCGGCGCGGCCCGCGGTCCGACGTGCAGGACACGCGCGGCGCGCTGCTCGAGGCCGCCCGCGCGCGCTTCGGCGAGCACGGCTACGACGGGACGAAGCTCCGCGACGTGGCCGCCGACGCGGGCGTCGACGCCGCGCTCGTCAGCTACTTCTTCGGTGGCAAGGACGGGCTGTTCGCCGCCGCCATGGCGCTGGCCGTGAACCCGGCAGAGCTGGTCGAGGAGCTGCTGCGCGACGGGACCGACGGCCTCGGCGAGCGGCTGCTCCGTGCGTTGCTCGCGCTGTGGGACGACCCCGGCAGCGGCAGCCCGTTCGTCGCGCTGGTGCGCTCGGCGGCCACCAACGAGCGCGCGGCCGACCTGCTGCGCGGCTTCCTCGAGCGCGAGCTGCTCGGCCGCATCGCGATGGCGATCGACGCGCCGTCGCCGGAGCTGCGCGCGGCCCTCGCGGGATCGCAGATGGTCGGCATCATCATGGCCCGCTACGTGGTGCGGGTAGAGCCGATCGCCACCTGCGATCCCGAGACGCTCGTCGCCGCGGTCGGGCCGACGCTGCAGCGCTACCTGACGGGCGACGTCGCTCTGGGCGCCTGAACGCCGGCGGGCGCGGCCGCCTCGGCCGGCCGCCGCCGCAGCACCCGGGCGACGACCACCGCGGTCGCGAGGCTCATCGCGGCGGCGAGCAGCAGCCCGGCGCCCATCGCCGAGACGAAGGCGTCGGCGGCCTCGGCCATGAGCGAGGACCCCGCCGGCGGCGGGAGCTGGGCGGCGATCGCGTGGGCGGCGCCGATCGACTCCGCCGCCGCGTCGCGCGCCGGGGCCGGCACGGCCGCGAGGCGCGACTCGAGGTCGTCGCCGTAGAGCGAGTTCACCAGCGATCCGATGACGGCGACGCCGAGCGCGCCGGACACCATCCGGGCGACGGTGTTCATCGCCGACGCGACGCCCGATCGGGCGGCCGGCACGGCGCCCACGACCGCGTCGGTGGCGGGGGCCATCACCCAGCCCATCGACAGCGCGAGGGCGAAGAACCAGACGAGCAGCACGCCGGCGCCGGTGTCGGCCTCCCACAGCAGCGTGGTCGCGAGCACGAGCGCCAGGCCCGTCAGCCCGATGGAGACGACCCGCGCCGTCCCGATCCGCCCGACCGCGCGGCTCGACGAGCCGGCGCCCATGACCAGCCCCGGCGCGATCGGGCTCATGACCGCGCCGGCCTCGATCGCCGAGTAGCCGTGGGCGAACTGCAGGTACTGGGTCAGCGCGAAGATGCCGCCGAGGAGCGCGAAGAACGCGACGCTGACGGCGAACGTCCCGACGCTGAAGCGCGGGTTGCGGAAGAAGGCGAGGTCGAGCATCGGCTCGTCGGTCCGGCGCTCCCACCACAGGAAGGCGGCGAGCAGGAGGGCGGCGACGGCGAGCAGGCCGAGGATGAGCGGGCTGCCCCAGCCCTCCTCGGGCGCCTCGATGATCGCGTAGACGAGCACGGTGAAGCCGGCGGTGGAGAGCACCGCGCCGGCGACGTCGAACGCCCCGGGCCGCGGGTCGCGGCTCTCGGGCACGAAGCGGATGCCGAGCAGCACGGCCGCGAGCGCGACCGGCACGTTGAGCAGGAAGACCGCCGACCAGTCGAACCAGTCGATCAGCAGCCCGCCGGCCAGCGGCCCGAGCCCGATGCCGACGGCCGCCAGCGCGGCCCAGATCCCGATCGCCTTGCCGCGCTCCTCGGGCGGGAAGACGTTGGCGATGATCGACAGCGTCGCGGGCATGATCAGCGCCGCGCCGACGCCCATCAGCGAGCGGATCGCGATGACCTCGCCCGCGCTCGAGGCGAACACGGCGCCGAGGCTCGCGAGCCCGAAGATCGAGATGCCCGATTGCAGGGCGAGCTTGCGCCCCAGCCGGTCGCCGAGAGTCCCGAAGACGAGGAGCAGCCCGGCGAACACCAGCAGGTAGGCGTCGACCATCCACTGCAGCGTGGAGGCGGACGCGTCGAACTCCTCCTGCAGCGTGGGCAGCGCCACGTTGAGGATCGTGTTGTCGAGCCCGATGATCACGAGGCTCAGCGAGAGCACGCCGAGCGTCTTCCAGCGCAGCGCGTGCGCCGTCGGCGCGGTGGTGGTGGGCGCGGAAACCACGAGAGAGACCTCCTCGGGCGACGTTTCAACGACTGTTGAATGCGAGCGTAGCGCTCCCGTGGCCCAATTTCAACACTCGATGAATGGCACGCCGTGCGCGGGCCACGCCCCACGACCCGCGACGCCGGACCTCTGCGCCGCCTCAGCGCGTGTTGTCGCGGATCAGATCCTTGATCGAGTCGACGCTGTCCTGCACGTCGCCGCGGACCTGCTCCTTGAGGCGGACCGCCTGGCGCGTCTGCTCGGTGGTCGCCTGGTAGACGGCCACGCCGCCCGCCGCCAGCGCGAGCAGGACCACGAGCGCGACCATCCACTTCAGCGGGCTGCGCCGCTTGCGCCGGCCGCGGGCCTGGGCGGCCGCGGGCGCCGCGCGGGACGGCGCCCTGCGCGGCGGCGCCTCCTGGGGCATCTGTCCTGTCGCCCGGCGCGAGGTCGTGCGCGGCATCGCCGACGTCGCGGCGGTGCGGTCCCGCGTGAGCGCCCGCGTCGACGCCGTCGCGGCGCCGAGCGCCTGCGTCGCGCCGGTCGGCCGCGCGGGGACGACGCCGCGCGCGCCGTCGAGCAGCGCGCGCTCCATCTCGCTGCCCGACCCGTAGCGCTTCTCGGGCGTCGGGCTCAGGGCCCGCATCACCGCGATCGCCAGCTCCGGCGTGACGTCGGCCTCGAGCTCGTCGGGCGCCACCGGGGGGCCGCTCTCCTGCTGGCGGGCGAGATCGGTCAGCGAGGCGGCCTCGTAGGGCAGGCGGCCGGTCAGCAGCTGGTAGGAGACGACGCCGAGCGCGTAGAGGTCGGCGGGCGGGCCGGCCGGCTCGCCCCGCGCCTGCTCGGGCGACAGATAGGCGGCGGTGCCGAGCACCGAGCCGACCTTGGTGATGTCGGACTGCTCGGCGGCCTTGGCGATGCCGAAGTCCGCCAGCTTGACCACGTGGTCGCGGCTGCGCAACAGGTTGCCGGGCTTGACGTCGCGGTGGACGACGCCGTTGCGGTGCGCGTAGTCGAGCCCGCGGCAGGCCTGGGTCAGGACCGCGACGGCCTCGCGGGGCTCGAGGCGGCCCTCGTCGCGCAGCAGCTCCGCGCAGGACGCGCCGTCGACGAACTCCATGACGATGAACTGGCGGTCGCCGGCCTGCTCGAGCCCGAAGTCGTAGACCTGCACGATGTTGGGGTGCACGAGCCGCGCGGCGGCGAGCGCCTCCCGGCGGAAGCGGTTGACGAACGCGCCGTCCTCGGCGAGGTGCTCGGCCAGCAGCTTGACCGCCACGTAGCGCTCGAGCCGCGTGTCGAAGGCGAGCTGCACGGTGGCCATGCCGCCCACGCCGAGACGGCGCTCCAGGCGGTAGCGGTCGGCGAAGAGCTGGTCGGGGCTCACGGCGTCTGGCTTCCTTGCTCGTTCTGCCCACCAACACCGCTGTCGCCGGACGGTTCCTGCCCGGACGAACCGTTGCCTCCGCCGTTGCCATTCCCGTTGTCGCTCCCGGTCCCGCCCTCGGGGCCGGTCGTCGGCGTCGGCGTCGGGGTCGGCGTCGGCGTCTCCGTGGGGGTCGGGGTCTCGGTGGGGGTGGGGGTCTCGGTCGGCGTGGGGGTCTCGGTGGGAGTGGGCGTCGGCGTCTCCTCCGTGGCCGGCTCGCAGGTGTCGACCACCTCCTGGTCGAGGTGGTTCAACCACTGGCGCAGGTTGCGCTTCAGCCTGTCCGACACGCGCGCCGGGAGGTCGTTGACCTGGCCCCGGGCCTGCTGGACGGTCTCGCGGGCGGCCTCGCAGTCGCCGCTGCGGACGGCGCCGGGCACCGCGTCGACGGTGTTGGCGAGGTCATCCGCGTCGCTCTGCGGGATCAGGGCAGGATTCGACTGCCCGCATCCGGCGAGCAGCAGGGCGGCGAGGAGCACGCAGAAGATGGCGCGGCGGCCCATGAGCCCAGAGAGGCTAGTACGGGGCGATGCGCCTCACTGACCATGTTGGAGGCGCTCCGCCAGCGAATCGGGCAGCCGAGCCGCGCGGATGGACGCCATGGCGCCCGCGATGTCGTACTCCTCGCGCCGCCAGGTGGCCGTCCAGGCGTCGGTGTCGAGCATCAGCCAGCTCGCGCGCGGGTCCCCGTCGCGCGGCTGCCCGGTGCTGCCCGGGTTGACCAGCCACTCGCCGGTGCTGAGGTCGGCCTCCTCGCCGGCGCGGCGGGTGGCCCCGGTGGCGGGCTCGCCGTCGGGCCGGGTGAAGGCGAGCGCCACGTGCGAATGCCCGATCATCGACACGCGGTAGGTGGTGGCGTCGAGGCAGAGCTCCGCGGTGAGCGTCGAGAGCACGTACTCCCACACGGGATCGCGCGGGGACGCGTGGTACAGGCCGATGCTCCCCACCGCGCCCTTGGGCTCGAGCGAGGCGAGGTAGTCCCGCGTCTCGGGCTGGATCGTCTCCTTGGTCCACTGCGCCGCGAGCGCGGCGCCGCGCGAGAAGTCCGACAGCGAGAGCACGTCGATGACCGCGAGGTCGTGGTTGCCCGCCAGGCAGATCGTGCAGTGGTCCGCCGCCAGCCGCACGCAGTCGTCGGGATCGCCGCCGTAGCCGACGAGATCGCCGAGGCACCACAGCTCCTCGGCGTCCGCGGCCTCGGCGGCGGCGATCACCGCCTCGAAGGCGTGACGGTTGCCGTGGATGTCGGAGCAGATGGCGATGTGCAAGGGGCGGGGGCTCGGTTGGCCCGGGGGCTGACGGTGCGTAGAGTCTCTTCGGTGCGGAGGAAGCTGCGCCTGCCGATCGTCCTCGTCGCGGCGGTCGTCGTGGCCGAGGCGGCGGTCCTGCTCATGCGACCGCGCGACCGCGGGCCGGAGCCGGTTCCCGTCGATCCGCGAGCCTACTTCAGCCCGGCGCAGATCGAGAAGGGTGACACGTTCCGCAGTGGTCAGCTGTGGCTCTTCGGGCTGAGGGTCGCGGTCGAGCTGACGGTCCTGGTGGTGCTCGTCCGCCGCCCGCCCGCGATCCTCACGCGCGACTTCCGGCGCCCGGTGGCCGCCGGGGCGGCCGCGGCGGCGGCGCTCTCCGTGACCCTCGCGGTCGCCACGCTGCCCGTGAGCGTCGCCTCGCGCCAGCGTGCGCGCGAGGTCGGGCTGGTCACGCAGGGATGGGGCGGCTACGCGTGGGACTGGGTGCGCAGCCAGGCGATCGGCGCAGTGCTGGCCGCGGGCGGCGGTGCGCTGCTGCTCGTGATGATGCGGCGCTTCGGGCCGCGCTGGTGGGCGCCGGGCACGATCCTGGTCGTCGCCTACGGCGTCGTCATCACGATCGCCGCCCCGGTGGTGCTCGACCCGATCTTCAACACCTTCAAGCCTCTCCCGCAGGGCGAGCTGCGCAGCGACGTCCTCGCGCTCGCCCGCCGCGCGGGGGTCGACGTCGGCCAGGTCTACGAGGTCGACGCGTCGCGCCGGACCACGGGCGCCAACGCCTACGTCGCGGGCCTCGGCCAGACCAAGCGGGTCGTGATCTACGACAACCTGATCGAGGACTTCCCGCCCGACGAGACGCGCCTCGTGGTGGCCCACGAGCTCGGGCACGTCCACTTCCGCGACGTGCCGCGGGGGCTGCTGTGGCTCGCGATCGTCGCGCCGTTCGGCGTGCTCGCGGTCGCGACGCTGAGCCGGCGCCTCGCCCCCGAGGGCGCCGAGGGCACGCCCGCGGTGCTCCCCGCCGTGGCGCTCTCGCTGGCGATCGTGACGCCCGTGATCATGTGCGTCTCAAACCAGCTCTCGCGCCAGGTCGAGCAGCGCGCCGACGCCTACGCGATGGAGCTCACCCAGGACGCCGAGGCGCAGATCGACTTCGAGCGGCGGATCGCGATCACGAACGTCGCGGACGTCGACCCGCCCGACTGGGCGCATTTCCTCCTGGGCACGCACCCCACCACCCTCGAGCGCATCGGCGCCGGGGTCGCGTTCGAGCGCGAGCAGCGCGGCGGCTGAGCACTAGATGGTTGGGGTAACCAACCATCTAATCCTGGCCGGCGCCGCCGTCCGGCCGGCGCGAGCCGCCGCGGTCCTCGATCTCGGGCAGGCTCTTGATCCCCTCGCGCGTGCGCCACTTGGAGTAGTTGTCCTCCATCGCGTCGATCAGCTCGCGCATGAAGCGCGAGGAGAGGTTGATGCGCGACACCACGACGCCGGGGATCTCCTCGTCCTCGACCTCGTGGTCCACCCGCGCGAACGTGATCGTGAACTCGTAGTCCGAGTGCGACACGTTCGCGAAGTTCGCGTACACCCCGGCCATGATCTCCGGCGAGGTGTGGATGTTGATGTGCCGCTCGCGGTCGTCGTCGTCGCCCGCCATGCGGTCGTAGTATCGCACCGTGCGGATCACCGTCCTCGCCGTGGGCCGGCTGCGACCGCCGTTCGCCGACGACGTCTCGCACTACGAGAAGCTCCTTTCCAGGCATTGCAGGGTCGATCTGATCGAGGTGCGCGAGGACGACCACGTGCCGCGGCGCATCCCCGAGGGCGCCTTCCTGTCCCTGCTCGACGCCGGCGGGCGGGCCTACTCGTCCGAGGCGTTCGCGCGCTGGCTGGAGCAGCGCCGGCAGTCGGGGCGCGACCTCTGCTTCGTGATCGGCGGGCCGTTCGGCACGCAGCTCGACCGCTGCGACCACCGGCTCTCGTTCGGGCCGCTCACGCTCCCGCATCAGCTCGCGCGGGTGGTGCTGCTCGAGCAGGTGTTCCGCGGCCACAAGATCCTGGCCGGCGAGCCCTACCATCATTGAGTCCGATGACGCCCCTCGAACAGCTCCGCTCCGCCGTCGAGCAGGCGGCCGCCGACCTCCGCGACGGCGCCGCGCCGTCGGGCGCCCGCCCCACGCTGGAGCGCCCGCCTCGGGCCGACTTCGGCGACTACTCGACGAACGCCGCGATGCTGCTCGCGCCCGCGATGGGCGCGCCGCCGCGGGCGATCGCCGAGCGGCTGGGGGAGGGGCTGCGCGAGCGCCTCGGCGACGGGCTCGACCGCGTCGAGGTCGCCGGCCCGGGGTTCCTGAACGTCTTCCTGGCCGACGCCTGGCACGTCGCGGCCGTCGCGCAGCTGCTCGCGGCCGGCGACGCGTGGGGCGGGGGCGGGGCCGAGATGGCCGAGCGCATCAACGTCGAGTTCGTCTCGGCCAACCCGACCGGCCCGCTCACGGCGGCCAGCGGCCGCCACGCGGCCTACGGCGACGCGCTCGCGCGCGTGCTCGAGTTCCACGGCCACAGCGTGGACCGCGAGTACTACTTCAACGATGCCGGGTCGCAGATCCGGCGGCTGGGCGAGTCGATCCGGGCCCGGGCGCGCGGCGAGGACCTCCCCGAGGACGGCTACCAGGGCGACTACGTCGCGGACCTCGCGGCGGAGATCCCGGGCGCCGCCGAGGCCGACACCGACGCGCTGGCCGAGGCGGGCGTGGCGATCCTGCTCGAGCGCATCAAGGCCACGCTGGCCACCTACCGCGTCGACTTCGACCGGTGGTTCCTCGAGCGCTCGCTGCACCAGGGCGAGCCGTCGCCGATCGCGGTCGCCTACGAGCGGCTGCGCGAGCAGGGCCACCTGTACGAGAGCGAGGGCGCGCTGTGGCTGCGCACCACGGACTTCGGCGACGACAAGCCCCGCGTGCTGCAGCGCTCGACCGGCGAGCCGACGTACTTCGCGGCCGACGTCGCCTATCACGAGGAGAAGCTCCTCCGCGGCTACGACCGCCTCATCAACGTCCTGGGCGCCGACCACCACGGCTACATCGGCCGCATGAAGGCCGCGATCGCCACGCTCGGCGAGGACCCGGACCGCCTCGAGATCCAGATCCTCCAGTTCGTGCACATCGTCGAGCGCGGCGCGCGCGCCTCGATGTCCAAGCGCCGCGGCGAGTTCATCACGCTCGACGACCTGATCGCCGAGATCGGCGTCGACGCCGCGCGCTTCTTCATGCTCCAGCGCTCGCACGACACGACGGTCGACCTCGACCTCGACCTGGCCCGCGAGCAGTCCAACGAGAACCCCGTGTACTACGTGCAGTACGCGCACGCGCGGATCGCGTCGATGCTGCGCAAGGCCGGCTCCGAGCGCGTGGCGGCGGCGATCGCCGCGGCGGGGGACGGCCCCGGCGAGGGCGTCGTGCTCGAGCCGGCCGAGCGCGAGCTCGTCAAGCTGCTGCTGGCCTTCCCCGGCGAGGTCGCCGAGGCGGCGGGCCGGCGCGCGCCGCACCGGATCGCCAACTACGCGCTCGAGCTCGCCCAGGGCTTCACGGCCTTCTACCGCGACTGCCGCGTGGTGGGCGCCGAGCCGGAGTCGCTCGAGTCGCTGCGGATCGCCCTCAGCGTGGCGACCCAGCGCGTCATCGCCCGCAGCCTCACGCTGCTGGGCGTCGACGCCCCCGAATCTATGTAGTGCCGCGCCCTCGCCACGCGGGATGTTTCGCCCGGGCACACCGGCCGGCGCCCAAGGCGCGCCTACGGCGGGCGAAACTCCCTGTGAAATCGCCCCCAGGGCGATTTCACAAGTTCCAGATATCGAGCCCGATCGAGTCCAGCGCCTGCTGGGCCTGGCTGTTGAGCTGCGTGAGCTCGCCGGTGAAGAGCAGCACGCCCATCGCCACGAGCACGAGCCCGGAGACCGCCGTCACGATCAGGTAGCGGTCGCGCAGCCAGCGGAACGCCGTGGTGGCGCGGGTGAAGGCCACGGCGGTGATCAGGAACGGGACGGCGAGGCCGGCGGAGTAGAACAGCAGCAGGACCGCGCCCTTGCCGACGGTGTCCTGGATGGAGGCGGCGGTGAGGATCGAGCCGAGCGTGGGGCCGACGCACGGCGTCCAGGCGAACGCGAACGCGGCACCGGCCACGAGCGGTCCGCCGGAGCCGGCGCGGGAGATCAGCACGTCGGGTCGCCACTCCTTGTTGAGCCGGGGGACGAACGGCGTGAGCAGGAAGAAGACGCCGAGCGCGATGATCACCGCGCCGGCGACCTTGTCGAGCGTCCCGCGACTGTCCTGCAGCGTCGAGCCGAGCCCGGTCGCGGTCATCCCCAGGGCCACGAAGACGACCGTGAACGACAGGCAGAACACGATCGCGGGGAGCAGCACGCGCCGCGAGGCGTGGCCGCCGCGCTGCATCTCGGCCAGCGAGACGCCCGAGACGGCGGACAGGTAACCGGGGACGAGCGGCAGCACGCACGGCGAGACGAACGACACGAAGCCGACGGCGAAGGCGGCCACGACCGTCGTGTCGACGCCGCCGGTCATCTCACTTGTCGAAGGCCGCGAGCTCCGCGTCGAGCCGGCGGGAGTCCTCGGGGTCCAGCGGGGGCTGCTCGGGCTCCGGCTCGGGCTCGCCGGGCTCCTGGTCCCGTGGCCGCCGCCAGCGCCACGCGGCGAACCCCACGCCGCCGACGGCCAGCACGACGAGCAGCACCGGCACGAGGTAGGCGCTCCAGTCGAACCCGCTGCGCTGCGGGGTCGCGAGCACCCCGGTGCCGTACTCCGCCACGAGCGCGTCCTTGATCTGCCCCTTCGTCTTCCCCTGGGCGATCAGCCGGCGGATGAGGGCCCGCTCCTGCCTCGCGACCGGCGAGTCCGAGACGAACAGCGCCGTCCCGCACTCGACGCACATCACCTCGTCCTCGATGTCGGGCAGCGAGGCGCGCGGGGTGGCCGCGGAGGCGCCGGCGGGCGCGACGAGCACGGCGAGGGCGAGCAGGAGGACGGCGAGCGCGCGGGGCAGCATCAGGTCTTCTCCTCGAGCAGCGGCGGGAGCGTGGCGTCCAGCCATTCGCGGGTCACCGGACCGCGGCGGACCGCGGCGATCTTCCCCTGCCGGTCGATCACGAACGTCTCCGGGAACGCCCGCGAGTCGTACTTCTCGGCGTACGCGCCGTCGCGGTCGCGCAGGTGCGGATAGCTGAGGTTGAAGCGCGTGACGAACTCCTGGGCGTTCTCGCGGACGTCCTTGTAGTCGACGCCGAGGACCATGCCGCCCTGGTCGCGGATCTTCTCCTGCGTGCGCTCGAGCAGCGGCAGCTCCTTCACGCACGGCCCGCACCACGAGGCCCAGAAGTTGAGCACGACGACCTTGCCGCGGTGGTCGGCCAGCGAGCCCTTCCCGCTCGCGTCGAGCAGGGGCAGCGTCGCCTCGGGGGCGTCGATCCGCTCGCCGCTCGCGACGGCCTGGTCGATCGACGTGTCCGTCTGCTTGGCCGCGACCCCGTACGCGAGCAGCCCGACGAGCGCCGTGGCGGCGATGACCACGGGCCAGTACAGGCGCATGCGCATCCTCCTCACTGTAATCGGCCTCGAGCCGGTATCCTCGGCGAGCTTCCGCGGGCGTTGTCCAACGGCCAAGACGCTGGCTTCCCAAGCCAGAAATGGGGGTTCGATTCCCCTCGCCCGCTTTGGTTCAGGACCCGCTGTAGATCTCGTCCCAGTCGAGGACGCGCCAGGCCCGCACCACCCCGTTGAGCACGAACGGGTCGCCGCCCACGAAGTCCTCGGCGGCCGCGCGCGACGAGAAGATCGCCATCGAGCCCTCCTCCTGGGGGTTGCCGAAGGTGCCGACCATGAGCAGGTCGCCGCGCGCGTGGAACTCCTCGAGGCGGGCCTGGTGCGCCGGGAAGTGCGCGGGCGCCTTGGCGGCGACGTCGTCGGCGGGCTCGTAGAAGAGGACGTGCAGCATTGCGGCCTCCCGTCAGCCTGGGTCCTCGTCGAGGGCGCGGCGGACCGAGGCCACCTTGTCCTCGAGCGTCTGCGGCTTGTCGCGGCGCTCGTCGAGCTTGAGGACCGTGTAGACGCGCGGGATGCCCAGCTCGAAGGGCACCGCGTGCAGCTCGCCGACGACCGCGAGGATGTCGGCGGTCTCCCCCTCCAGCGACGTGCCCATCGCGTGCATCGCGTAGCGCACGCGGTCCTGGCGGGCCAGCCGCCGCTGGATCTCGGCGACGTAGGCGGTCGCGCCGGCCTCGGCGCGGCCGAGGGAGATCACGGTCAGGTCGGCGGTCGCCACGGGCTTCGCAGCCTACGCCGCGGCGGCGCTACCAGGCCTGCGCGGCCCCGCAGTGGGGGCACGCCACGGACGTCGTGACGCCCGCGGTGAACGCGAAGCCGCAGCCGCACGCATACAGGGCGCGATCCTCGGGGGCCGGCGTCCGCTGGGCCCGCTGGAGCTCCGAGGTCGGAGGATCCGACGGGGTAGCGGGGTTGGGGCGGGGCGCCCGCTCCGGGGGGCGGGCGCGCTTCCGGCCGTGCCGGCCGCGGAGGTGGAGGTGGTGGGCTAGCTCCATTGAGCTTCTCTAGGGCACCTAACGCCGATCCCTCCGTGAAGTTTCTCCTCCGCGGCCGACAAACCTGCTTCTGGCTCATGGCCACTCGGGAGCAGGGTCCGGAAAGGGGACACGGCATACTGCAGGAGCGATGGATCCCACCCGCAAGCGCAAGATCCGCTTCGCCGTCGCCCTGACGTGCGCGGTGCTGCTCGCCGGAGCCCTGGCCTACACGAGCTTCTCGGCCTCCAGCGAGGCCAGCACGCCGAGCCAGCTGGCGGCCGGCGCGGAGGCGGGCCAGACGTATCAGCTGACCGGCAAGGTCGCGCCGGGGTGGCGCCGTGAGGGGACGACGACGCACTTCCGGGTGCGCGACCGCGCCGGCAACGTGTCGGTTCCGGTCCAGTACACGGGCGCCGTCCCGGATCCCTTCCGCACCGGCCGCGAGGTGATCGTCGACGTGCGCAAGGACGGCGACGTCTTCGTGGGCGAGAAGGACTCGCTGGTGACCAAGTGCCCTTCGAAGTTCACGGCCGAGAAATCGACCTAGCCCCCGAGCCCCGGTCTCCGACGTGCTGATCGCCGGCCGCGCCTGCCTGATCCTCGCGCTCGCGATCGCCGTCTATGGGATCGCCGCGTCGCTCTACGGCGCTCGGACGGGCCGCCGCGAGTGGGTCGACTCCGGTCGCCGCGCGGTGTACGCGCTCGCGGGCGTGCTGGTCGTGGCGTTCGTGATCCTCGAGGCCGCGTTCCTGCGCTCGGACTTCAGCTTCACGCTGGTCTCGACCCACTCGTCGACGACGACGCCCGACTTCTACCGCTTCACCGCGATGTGGTCCTCGCAGGAGGGATCGCTGCTGCTGTGGGCCACGTTGCTCAGCCTCTGGTCGAGCCTTATCCTTCGCATCTCGCGGCGCCGCCTGCGGGACGTGGCGCCCTACGCGACGGCGGTGCTCCTCGGCCTGGCGGCGTTCTTCGCGGCGATGCTCGTCTTCCTGGAGTCGCCGTTCGCGGTCAACAGCCCGGTCCCGCCGGAGGGGGCCGGCCTCAACCCGCTGCTGCGGCACCCGAGCATGATGATCCACCCCCCGATGCTCTACTCGGGCTACACGCTGTTCGCGGTGCCGTTCGCGTTCGCGGTGGGGGCGCTGATCACGCGGCGGACCGGGCCCGAGTGGATCCGCACGACGCGCCCGTTCACGCTCGCGGCGTGGTTCTTCCTCGGCATCGGCATCGTGCTGGGGGCGCGCTGGTCGTACTCCGAGCTCGGCTGGGGCGGCTACTGGGCCTGGGACCCGGTCGAGAACGCGTCGCTGCTGCCGTGGCTGACCGGCACGGCGTTCCTGCACTCGGTGATGATCCAGGAGAAGCGCGGGATGCTGAAGGTGTGGAACGTCTCGCTGGTGCTGGCCACCGGCGTGCTGGCGATCCTCGGCACCTTCCTGGTGCGCTCGGGGATCCTCGACTCCATCCACGCCTTCGGGGCCTCGACGCTCGGCGTGCCGTTCCTGGTGCTGATCGCGATCATGATCGGCGGCTCGATCGCGCTCGTGGTCACGCGCGGGGACGCCCTGCGCTCCGAGCACCGGCTCGACTCGCTGCTCTCGCGCGAGTCGGTCTTCCTCCTCAACAACCTCGTGCTGGTCGCGATGGCCTTCGTTGTGCTGTGGGGAACGTTCTTCCCGCTGATCTCCGAGGCGATCACGGGCCGCGAGGCGTCCGTCGGCCCGCCGTGGTTCGACCGCTACACGGTCCCGCTGGCCCTCGCGCTCGTGCTGCTGTCGGGCGTCGGCCCGGTGATCGCCTGGCGGCGGGCGACGCTCGCGAACCTGCGGCGCAACCTCCTGCGCCCGGTGCTGTTCGCCCTCGCGGTGCTCGTGCTGCTGCTCGTGGCCGGCGGCGTGGCGGCCAAGCCGGCGGCGCTGGCGATGTTCGTGCTCGGCGCCTTCGTGGTCGGCGCCGTGGGGCAGGAGTTCCTGCGCGGCGTGCGCGCGCGGCGGGCGATGTCGGGGGAGTCCGCTCCGGTCGCCCTGTTCTCGCTCGTGCGGCGCAACCGGCGCCGCTACGGCGGCTACCTGGTCCACGTCGGGGTCACCGTGGTGTTCGTGGGCGTGGCGGCGTCCTCGGCCTTCCAGGACGCGCGCGACGTGCAGCTGCGGCCCGGCCAGACCGCGCGCGTCGGCGGCTACGACATCACCTACGAGCGCACCACCTCGGACCTGAAGGCCGCGTCCAACGGGCGGCTCGAGAAGATCGACCTCGGCGCCGTGCTGCTCGTGCGGCGCGACGGCAAGACCCTCGGCCGCCTGCGCACGGAGCGCTCCTACTTCCCGAGCTCGGACCCGTCGCTCGGCCCGGTCTCGCGCTTCTTCGAGGGCGAGGCGACGAGCGAGGTGGGTCTCCGGGCCGGCTGGCGCCGCGACGTGTGGAGCGCGATCTCGCCCGACATCAACCGGCTGCAGCCCCGGATCGCCGAGGGCGACCGCGTCTTCGCGCGCGCCGCGCGCGCCGGGCTCTCGCCCGAGCAGTCCGGGCCGCTGCTCGTCCGCGCGCTGCAGGGCCTGGTGAGCAGCTACGCGTCCGACCCGCCGCCCGCCACGTTCCGGCTGCTCGTCTCCCCGCTGGTCACCTGGATCTGGATCGGCGCCCTGATCGTGTCACTGGGCGGCCTGATCGCCATGTGGCCGCCGCCCGGCGGCCTGCGGCGCCCGGCCGCCGCCGCGTACAAGGCGCGGGTGGCGCGCGAGCTCGAGCCCGCGTAGATGGCTGATTCCACGACCCCACGATCGCCTGGCGGCGCCCCGCGGCGCCGGATCGCCACCCACCCGAGGGGCCCCCTGCTCCGCGTGGTCGCCCGCGCCCGGACGTCGAGTGTCGTTTCTCGCGCGGCCGGGCGCCGGCGTCGGCCACTGTGCCCCTCGTGCGGGCGGCGCCCGGCATCCACGGGGCATCCCCCAGTCGACCGCGCGGCCGCGGAATCAACCATCTAGCCCGCCGTGGACCTTCTCGTGGTCGTGGTCGTGCTGGCCGTGGTGGTGCTCGTCGTCGGCGCGCCCCTGCGCTCCGGCTACCGCCGGTCGCGCGAGGTGGCCTCGACGGCCGAGAGCGCCGACCTCGAGGCCGCCCGCGAGGCCAAGTACCGCGAGATCCGCGACGCCGAGATGGACTACCGCACGGGCAAGCTCTCCGAGGCCGACTGGCGTGCGCTCGACCGGTCCCTGCGCGGCGAGGCGGTCGAGATCCTGCGCCGCCTCGACGAGCTGGACGGGACCACGCCCGACGAGGACTGACAACTCCCAACGGAGTCGCCCCCTGGGCGAGTCCGCCGCTACCCTCCTTCTCGTGTACACGATTCTCGCTGTCGTGCAGGTCTTCATCGCGGTCGTGCTGATCTTCCTGGTGCTGCTGCACTCCGGGAAGGACGCGGGCATGTCGGGCGCCTTCGGCGTCGGCACCGCCGGCGGCACCAGCGGCGGCTCGCTGATGGAGCGCAACCTCGACCGCTGGACGATCGCCTTCGCGATCCTGTTCGTCGCGAACACGATCGCGCTGCTGAAGATCTAGGGCCGTGCACGTCGAGATCTGGTCCGACATCGCGTGTCCCTGGTGCTACGTCGGCAAGCGCCGGTTCGAGACGGCGCTGGAGGCATTCGAGCACCGCGACGAGGTCCGGGTGACGTGGCGCAGCTTCGAGCTCGACCCCGAGGCGCCCGCCGAGCGCGCCGGTGACCGCGCCGAGCATCTCGCCTCGAAGTACGGCTGCAGCGTCGAGCAGGCGCACGCCATGCAGCGGCAGATGACCGACGTGGCGGCCGGCGAGGGGCTCGACTTCCGCTTCGACCGCGCGCGCTCCGGCGCCACCTTCGACGCGCACCGCCTGTTGCACCTCGCGGCCCGCCACGACGTCCAGGACGCGATGAAGGAGCGCCTGATGCGCGCCTACCTGACCGAGGGCGAGCTGATGAGCGACCCCGCCGCCCTCGAGCGCCTGGCGCTCGAGGTCGGCCTCCCGGAGGACGAGGTGCGCGAGCTGCTCGCCACCGAGGCCTACGCCGCCGAGGTCCGCGCCGACGAGCGGACGGCCGCGTCGCTCGGCATCCACGCGGTGCCGTTCTTCGTGGTCGACCGCGCCTTCGGCGCCTCCGGGGCCCAGCCGCCCGAGGTGCTCGGCGAGCTGCTGCGCCGGGGGTGGGAGGCGCGCTCGCCGATCCCCGTCGTCGCGACCGGCGACGCCTGCGGCCCCGACGGCTGCTGAGCGCCCTCACACGGGCTCGACCGGCAGCGCGGGCACCCGCATCGCGGGGCACACGGTGCCGCCGGCGACCAGCGCCTGGCGCATCGTGAGCGCCTCGACGCTCGCCAGCAGGGCGAGCGGCGCGCCGGTGAAGCGCATCGGCTTCAGCGGAGCGGCGGGCTCGGCGCCGCGGAGCACGCAGCCTTCGAGCACCGCGCTGATCACGCCGGTCTCGTCGAGCGTGTGCACGTCGCGAAGCGCCTCGACGTACAGGCCGTCGGCGACCGGCGCGGCCAGCTCGGCCAGGGTCTCGGCGCCGCCGCCGACCAGCACGAGGTTGCGGGGCGCCGGGCCGTCCGGGTCGCCGCCCGCCCGCAGCGCGTGGCCCGTCGAGGCCGCGCCGCCGCCGGCCGCGGCAGCCGAGCGGCTGTCGTGCACGACCCGGTGGGCCACACCGTCCTGGATCAACGGGACGGGCTGCACCGGCGTCCCCTCGGCGTCGTAGCTGCGCGGCAGCGTGCCCGTGTAGCGCGGCGATTCGGACAGGTTGATCGCCGACGCCGCCACCCGGGTGCCGAGGCGGCCGCCGAGCGGGCTGTCCCCGCGCGCGACGCGCAGCCCGTTGAACGCGGTGCGACCCAGCGTCTCGAGCAGCGCCGCCACGGCGACGGGGCCGAGCACGGCGGGCCACTCGCCCTCCACCGGGACCATCGCCTCGCCGGCGGGGGCCGGCAGGGGGTCGAGGGCGGGCGGCCGGTCGAGGTCGGCGAGGCGCACGGCCAGGCGGTCGCCCCGGCGCGCCCACGTCCGGCGCTCGCTCGCGCGCACGCCGGCGGCCGACGCGATCGCCGTCCGCTCCGCCCACGCCTCCACGCCGCCCTCCGCGCCCGGCGCGAGCGCCGCCACCGCCGGGTCCCAGCCGTCGTGCGGTCGCCCGGGGAGCGGCGCCGGCAGGCCGGGATGCGGCTCGGCGCCCGGCGCGCCCGCGGTCGCCTCCCGAGCCGCGGCGGCCGCCGCGGCGAGCCCGGCGTCGTCGAGCCGCGTCGTGCGCGCGCTGCCCACCGCCCCGCCGGCCACGCACGTCACCTCGACCGTCACCGCCTCGTCGAGGCGCCCGCCCCCGACACGGCGGCGGTGCACGGCGGCGGCCTGCGCGTCGCCGCCGGCATGGCCGAGCGCGCGCTCGGCGAGCGCCTCCAGATCCACGTCCAGCACGGCGGGCAGGCTACCCACCGTCCTGCCCAGTGTTCGCCTACCGACCACTACCCAGGATGCTTCGCAGCTCGGCGAGCATCAGGCGGGGAGACTCGAAGACGTCGCCCGACGTGTAGCGGCGGAACTCGTCGCCGCGGGCGCGGGCCTCGCGCTCGCGGCGCCGGTCCTGCTCCCAGGCGTGGCGGGAGCTGTGGTAGCGGTAGCCGTCGAGCTCGACGGTGAGGCGACGGCCGGGCCAGTGGCAGTCCACGCGCCGGCCGCCTACCGGCCGGTTGGTCTGCGGAAGCGGCAGCCCCGCCTCGCGCAGCCGCCCGAGGAACCGCCGTTCGAGCGCGCTGAGGGTGACGCGGACCTCTCCGCGCAGGATCTCCCGCAGGTTCGCCGCGCCCGGGCTGGTGGGGCGTCGCGCGAGGACCGCCTCGACGTGGGCGGGGGTCGTGCCGTGGCGGACCCCGGCCTCGTGACAGGCGCGGGCGAGGTCCGGAGCGGCGAGGACGGCAGCGAGGTCGACGAGCGTGCGCGCGACGGTGGTGACCGGGATGCCCCGCCACGTCGCCGCGTCGCGGGCGTCCCGCGCCCGCGCGCGGCGGGTGACCACGCCCGCGACGCGCCGCTCGGTCGCCGTCGTCACCTCCGGGACCGGCGGGGCGCCGCCGCCGAGGCCGAGGAGATGCGCGGCCGCGAGGCCGCTGAGCACGCGCGCCGTCGCCGCACGCCAGCACCGCCGCCAGGTACCGCGCCTCCACGCTCGGCGCCCGATGCCCCACCCGGTACACGCCCCGGTGCTCACGCAGCAACGCGCCGGTGCGGACCCGCCGCGCGATCTCACCCGCCGACAGCCCCGCGGCCAGCAGCTGCCGCCGCGTTACCACCCCGTGCTGCCCACCCGCGATCCGGGCGAGCTCCCGCGCCACCGTCCTGCCCTGTGGTCGCATACCGACCCCTAGCCAGGACGGCTCCGCGATTCGCCCCCGGAGTTAGAAAGGCGGCCTCGTAGAGCGCCATGAGCTCCGCCCGGTCTGCGCGCGGCGGCGTGTTGTCGAGGTCCGGGCGCTCCGCGGCCGCGTCGGCGCAGGCCGCCAGGGCGGAGGCTTCGACCCCGAGGTCGCGGACCCGCTCGACCCCGCTGATCGCCCGCAGGCGGGCGGCGACGTCGGACGGGTCGCCCCCCAGCGCCTCGCCGAGCGCCGCGTGCTGCGACGGGAAGCGCCAGGCGAGCGCGCCGAGGGTGTGGGGGAGGAGCACGACGTTGGCGGGCCCGTGGGCGGCGCCGCCCATCCGCACGAGCGTCTGGGAGAGCACGTGGTGCAGGCCGTAGCCGGCGGAGTCGATGGTGTAGCCGGCCAGCAGCGCGGCCAGGCCGAGGGCGTCGCGGTCGGGCTCGCCGTCGCGGCGGGAGAAGGCGCCCGCGATCAGCCGCGCGGCCTCGAGCGCCGCCAGCCGGCACACGGGGTTGGCGGCCGGCGTGCACGGGCCCTCGGCGGCGTGGCCGAGCGCGTTCCCGGCGCTTGCCGCCAGCTCCGGCACCGGCTGGCTCGCCGACAGCGCGGGGTCGTTGACCACGACCGCGCAGCGCACCTTCGCCGCGCCCGGGTCGACGCCCGTCGCGTGGCGATGGATCCGCGTCATCTCCGCGCCCGAGAGCGTGGTCGGCACCGCCATGGCGCGGACCGGCGCGCCGCCGTCGCCCGCGGCGGCCCGCGCCGCCGCGATCGCCTTGGCCACGTCGACCACCCGCCCGCCGCCCAGCGCCACGATGCGGTCGCCGCGGACGCTCTCGAGCAGGCCGGCGGCGAGCTCGTCGACGAGCCCGGACCCGACGACGTGCACCGAGCCCGCGGCCTCGGCCACGTGCGGGGCGGCGCCGGCCGCGCGCTCGGTGGTCAGCAGCGCGTAGCCCGAGCCGCCGAGCCGCTCGACCGCCTCGGCCGCGATCCCGCGGCCGAAGTGGATTAGGCGCTCGCCGTCGCGCCAGCTGAAGGGCTCGGCGGCCGCCGGCCGGCGACCGCTCACCCCGTCGTCGAGAGCTCTCCGCCTCCTCCTCGTACCACGAGTACGCGTAGGCGGGATCGTCGAGGTCGCGCGAGAGCGTCGTGAGCTTCAAGGGCCGGAACGTATCGCACATCACCGCGAGCTCCTCGGTGCGCTCGACGCCCAGCGACTTCTCCACGAGGCCCGGCTGCGGCCCGTGCGGGAGCCCGCTCGGATGCAGCGTGATCGCCCCGACGTCGACGCCCTTGCGCGAGCCGAACTGCCCGTCGACGTAGTAGATGACCTCCTCGGACTGCAGGTTCGAGTGGTGGTAGGGGAGGGCGATCGCCTGCGGGTCCCAGTCCAGCCGGCGCGGGCAGAACGAGCAGATCACGAAGTTCGGGCCCTGGAACGTCTGGTGGACCGGCGGCGGCTGGTGCAGCCGGCCGGACTTCGGCTCGAAGTCCGCGATGTTGAACGTGTACGGGTACACGTAGCCGTCCCACCCGACGACGTCGAGCGGGTGGTAGTCGAGCACGTAGTCCTGGTAGCCGCCCCGGACGCGCACCTTGACCTCGTGCTCGCCCCGGTCGCGGTGCGTGAGCAGCTCGGCCGGCGGGTGGAAGTCGCGCTGCGAGAACGGCGCGTGCTCGAGCAGCTGCCCGTAGCGGTTGCGGTAGCGGTTCGGGGTCTCGATCTCGCCCGGCGTGTGGAAGGTAAGCCAGCGCTGCGGCCCGTCGAAGCGGAAGCGGTAGGTCGTCCCGCGCGGGATCACGACGTAGTCGTGCCGGCGGTAGGGCAGCGTGCCGAACACCGTCTCGAGCACGCCCTCGCCCTCGTGGACGAAGACGACCTCGTCGCCCTCGCCGTTGCGGTAGAAGTAGTCGGCCTCCGCCTCCGGGATGCAGATGCCCATCTCGACGTCGGCGTTGTACTGCAGCACGCGGCGGCCCAGCACTGCGTCGCCCTGGGGCTCGAGGCCCGCGGTGTCGGTGAGCCGGTGCACGTGCGTCTCGGGCACCCACTCCTCGAGCTCGATCGGCGTGAACTCGCCCACGTCCTTGACGCGGCAGGGCGACCACAGGTGGTAGAGGATCGACTCGTTGCCGCTGAAGCCCTCGAAGCCGAGGACCTCCTCCACCAGCAGCGGCGCCGAGCCGTTGCCGGCGCCCGGCGCGTCGGGATCGCGGAACTGGACGTGGCGCTTGGCCGGGATCTGGCCGAGGTTGTGGTAGCGCATCAGAGGTTCCCCCTCAGCTCCTGCTCGCGCTCGATCGCCTCGAAGAGGGCCTTGAAGTTCCCCTCGCCGAAGCCGCGGGCCCCGTGCCGCTCGATGATCTCGAAGAACACGGTCGGGCGGTCGCCGATCGGCTTGGTGAAGATCTGCAGCAGGTAGCCCTCGTCGTCGCGGTCGACGAGGATGCCGAGGCGCCGCAGGTCGTCGAGGGACTCGGCGATCTCGCCGATGCGGCCGGGGACCTCGTCGTAGTAGGCCTCGGGCGTCGCGAGGAACTGGATGCCGCGCGAGCGCAGCTCCGTGACGGTGCCGACGATGTCGCGCGTGGCGACCGCGATGTGCTGCGCGCCCGCCCCGCCGTAGAACTCCAGGTACTCGTCGATCTGCGACTTGCGCTTGCCCTCGGCGGGCTCGTTGATGGGGAACTTGATGCGGCCGTCGCCCGACGTGACGACCTTGGACATCAGCGCCGAGTACTCCGTCGAGATCGCCTCGTCGGAGAAGTGGATCATCTCGGTCATCCCGAACACGTCCTCGTAGTACTTCACCCAGCGGTCCATCTCGCCGAGCTCGACATTGCCGACGATGTGGTCGATCGCGAGCAGGCCGGTGGACGTCGCGCCGTTGCCTCCGCGCGCGACGTAGCCGGGCAGGAAGGCGCCGCGGTAGCCGGAGCGGTCGACGAACGTGTGCAGCGTGTCGCCGTAGGTCGCGACGGTCGCCATGTGCACCGTGCCGTGCTCGTCGGTGGCCTCCCACGGCTCGCGCACACCCCGCGCGCCGCGCTCGGTGGCGGTGCGGTAGGCGTATGCGGCGTCGGGGACCGACAGCGCGATGACCTTCACCCCGTCGCCGTGGCGCGCATGGTGGCCCGCGATCTCGTGGTCCGGGCGCAGCGCGCCGGTGAGGACCAGCCGGATGCGCCCCTGCTCGAGCACGTGCGAGACGCGATCGCGCACGCCGGTGTGCAGGCCGGCGTAGGCGACCTCCTCGAACCCGAGCGCGCGCGTGTAGTAGTGGGCGGCCTGGGCGGCGTTGCCGACGTAGAACTCGACGTGGTCGATGCCATGGAGCGGCATGAAGTCCCGGTCCGCCGCGGCATCGAGCGTCTCTGCCCGGATGCTCTCGGTGCTCATGGAAACGGTCCTCTCTCTCGCGGATGGCGCAGCGTTGTTTATGATTGCGCTGCGGAACGTGCTCCTCAAGCACGATCCGTTGCGTCAAGCTCGAGGCGAGGGAGAGGATGGACGACATCGACCGTCAGATCGTTGCTCTGCTGCGGGAGGACGCACGGCGCTCGTTCCAGAGCATCGGCGTGCGCGTCTCGCTCTCGGCGCCGGCGGTCAAGCGGCGGGTCGACCGCCTCGAGGACGACGGCGTCGTCCAGGGCTACTCGGCGGTCGTCGACCCGGGCCGCTTCGGCTGGGGGACGCACGCCTTCGTCGCCCTCTACTGCGAGGGGCGCATGGCGGCCGCCGAGGTCCGCGAGGCGGTCGAGCGCCATCCGGAGGTCGAGGCCGCCTACACGGTCGCGGGCGAGGCGAGCGCCGTCCTGCACGTGCGCGCGCGGGACACCTCGCACCTGGAGGAGGCGCTCGAGCGCATCCGCGACCACCAGGGCGTCACCCGCACCCACACCCAGATCGTGCTCTCGACGCTCTTCGAGCGCCCCTTCCAGGAGAGCCGCTCAGGAGCGACTCCCTAGGGTCGTCAATCGTCGTCGACCAGGGCGAGGAACGCGGCCGCCATGTCCTTGTCGCCGTGGCCCGCCGCGGTGCCCTGCTCGAACGTCGCGCGAGCGGCGGCGACCAGCGGGAGCGCGAGACCCTCGGCCGCGGCGGCCTCGTCGACCAGACGCGCGTCCTTGGCCGCGTGGGCGAGCTTGAACGAGGGCGTGAAGTCGCGCTCGCGCATCGCCTTGCCCTTGACGTGGGCGTAGCCGGCGTCGAGTCCGCCGCCCTCGATCGCCCCGTAGAAGTGGTCCGGGTCCACGCCGAGGCGCTCGGCGAGCGCCAGCGTCTCGGCCAGGCCCTCGATGAGCGCGATCAGCCAGGTGTTGCAGACGAGCTTGAGGCGCGTGCCGGCGCCGGCGGGGCCGACCCACAGCGTCCGCGCGCCGACGGCGTCGAGCACCGGCGCCACACGCGCGCGCTGGTCCTCCGGCCCGGAGGCGAGCACGACCAGCTTGCCCTGCTCGGCCGGCTGGCGCGTGCCGAGCACCGGGGCGTCCACGAGCGCGATCCCGTGCTCGGAGGCGAGCGCCGCGCAGCGCTCGGTGGCCTCGATGCCGATGGTCGCCGACTGGACCCACACCGCGTCCGCGCGAGCCTGGCCGAGCGCGCCGCCCGCCACCTCGAGCGTGGCGGCCGCGTCGCTGAGCACGGTCAGGATGACGTCGGCGTCCGCGACCGCCTCGCCCGGTGAGCCGGCCACCCGGGCGCCGTCGGACTCGAGGGCCGCGGCCCGCTCGGGCGACCGGTTCCACGCGCGCACGGCGTGCCCGGCGCGCACGAGGTTGCGGGCCATCGGCTCCCCCATGGTGCCGGTGCCGAGGACGGCGACGGTGAGCGCAGGATCAGTGGTCATGGCCGGTTGGCTGCCCCGGGGAGGGGCAGGGCAAACGGCGTCAGCGCCGGCGGATCGAGTCGCCGCCCACGCCGTGCACGGCGGCCGAGCGCAGGGCCCGCGCGGCCGCCGTGGCCGCGTCGCCGTCGACCACCAGCGGCGCCGCCCGGCCGTCGATCGTGACGGTGGCGCGCCAGGCGTCCACGACGGTCGGGTGCCAGTCGATCGTCAGCTCCACGCCGGCCCGCGTGAGCGCGTCCAGCGCCGCCGGCGTGAGCCCCTCGTCCTCGATCCGGCGGGCGATCCGGGTGACGAGCTTGATCGTGCGCTTGTCCACCCCGCGAGTGTCCCACGACCTGCCCCCGGCGGACCGGTGGAGGCGTACCATCGAGGCATGCCGCGCGTCTCCGACCACGACGTCGTCGAGGCGCCGCTCGTCGCGGGCCGCGACCGGGCGCGGCCGGTCCTGCTCGGCACGCTCTCGGTGCGGGTCGACCCCTCCGCGGAGCGGATGGCGCTGGAGAGCGCGCTCGAGGCCGACGTCCCGCTCTACGTGGCCAACATGCTGCCGCTGCCGTTCTTCCCCACGACGCTCGTGCTGGTCGGGCCGGCGGGAGTCACGCTGCCGCACGAGGAGGACCTCGAGGCGGTCCGCGCCACGGCCAACCGCGCCGCGGCGCTGGGGATCGAGACCCAGCTGCTGCGCGTCTCGAGCCGCCGGCCGGTCAAGGCGCTGCTCGAGCTGGTGGTCCAGGTCGACGCCGGCCTGCTGGTGTTCGGCCCCGACCTGCAGCTGACCCGGCCGCGGACGTTCAGCCGCGCCGCCCGGCGCGTCCGCGAGCAGGCGCCCTGCCTCGTCTGGATCGCGCCGGACGGCTGACGGCCGTCAGTCCGTTCGTAGCACGTTCTGTGCTACAGTCGCACGGATGGCTTCTCGAGTCGTGAGGGCACGCCTGGATGAACCGTCCCAGCACGCCTTGGCGACGCTGATGCGCGAGGGCCGCAACGAGTCCGAGGCCGTGCGGACCGCCCTCGTGGAGGCGGGTGAGCGGCGGCTTCGGCGTTCGGCGCTCGCCGAGGAGGTTCGCCGGCTGGCCGCGGATCCGGCCGATACGGCCGAGCGGAACGCGGTGATGGCCGACATGGATGCCGCGTCGGCCGACTGGCCCGCGTGACAAGGGGCGACGTCTACCGGATCCGCCTCCCCACCGGCCGCGGTCGCGAGCAACAGGGGCCGCGCTATGGGGTGATCGTCCAAGCCGACGAACTTCTCGGCCTGTCCACTGTGGTTGTCGCACCCACCTCGCGGGGCGCCGCGGCCGCGACATTTCGCCCCGACGTACGTGTCGCCGGCGAGGTCACTCGCGTGCTGGTGGAACAGCTCCGTGCCGTCGACCTGGATCGTCTCGACAAGTCGGCCGGCCGACTCACCCCGGCGGAGCTGCGTGCGGTCGACGATGCTCTGGAGCTCGTGCTCGGGCTATAGGTCGTCCGCGTGCCGCGGCGACACGCAGCGCCGGCTGCGGCACGCGTACGCGCCCGCGGGTCCGGCGTGATGGTGCACACCATGCTCGACGGGGTTGAGGTTCGCGGCCAGGAAGCGGCCGACGCCTCTGAGCATGGAGGTCATGGCGTGGATCCTTGCTCGCGAGGACCCGGGGGTCTCATCCGGCTTGTGACACGCTTGTGACACTCGAGCCGGAGACGCGCTCCGGCGCCGTTTCGTGAGCTCCCTCACACGCCGCGGCCGCGCGCCGCCGCGCCTCGAGGCGGGCCACCAGCGCGACCGAGGCGACGACCACCGCGGCGCCCGCCAGCATCGGCGCCGTGATCGTCTCGCCGAGGACCACGGCGCCGAGCGCGATCGCCACCACGGGGTTGACGTAGGCGTAGGTGGCGACCCGGCCCAGCGGCGCGTTGCGCAGCAGCCAGGCGTAGGCGCTGAAGGCGATCACCGACCCGAACACGACGAGGTAGGCGAAGGCCACCAGCGAGCGCGCGGAGAAGGCGCCGGGGTCGACCGCGCCCGCCTCGCCGCCGATCAGCCCCGCCGCCAGGCATGCCGTCCCGCCGAAGAGCATCTGCCACGCCGTCGAGGCCAGCGGGTCGGCCGGCAGGGTCACGCGCGAGGTGGTGAACGAGCCGAGCGCCCAGAACGCGGCCGCGCCGAGGACGACCACCAGCGCCAGCAACGGCGCCTGCGAGCGGCCGCCGTCGCCCGGCAGCAGCAGCAGCGCGACGCCCGCGAAGCCGAGGACCAGGGCGCCCACGCCCGCGCGGCCCACGCGCTCGCCGGCGAACGTGCGGTAGATCAGCACCCACAGCGGCACCGAGGCGATCAGCAGCGCGGCGAGGCTGGACGGCACCTCCTGCTCGGCGGCCATGACCGTCGCGTTGGCGCCCATGAGCAGCGTCCCGGTGAGCAGCGCGCCGCCGGCCTCGCGCCGCCCGACGCGGATCCCGCGCGGGCCCCGGCGGGCGACCACGAGCAGGCACAGCAGCGCGCCCGCGAGCACGAAGCGCGCGCCTGCGCCGAGCAGGGCCGGCATCGTCTCGACCGTCACGCGCATCCCGAGGTAGGTCGAGCCCCAGACGATGTAGACGATCCACAGCGCCCCCCAGACCCGCCACGGACGCGCGACGGCCGGCGCGCCCGCTGGGGGCGCGCCGGCCGCGGAGGAGGAGGGGAGGCTGGGGGTCGGGGTCACACGGCGGCGGGCCGCAGCCGGAGCTGCCGGCGGCGCTCGCGGCGCGCTGGACGCGTCGCGTGGACCTCGAGGAGGTCGAGCAGCGCGGCGCTGCGGCGGAACGGGTCGGCGATCCGGGCGCCGGACTCGGGCCCCAGGGCGGCGACGATCTCGCCGTCCTGCTCGGCGACGAGCATCGGACCGGCCGGGAGGCGCTGCGAGTCGAGCGCGGCGAGGCGCTCCAGCGCGGGCCCGTCTGAGCCGCGCGCGGCCCGGATGACGACTGTAGGAGCGAGGGTGAGCGGGGACATGGTACTCTCCTTCAACGGGGGCGGTCGGCGGAACGTGAGTACCAGGGTCGCGCACCCGGCTCATCAGTACAAATGACGATTTCAAGGCTGTGCTATAAGTCCGCCTGATGCTCGACGTCCGCCGCATGAGAGTGCTGCGCGAGGTCGCGGTGCGAGGTTCGTTCTCCGCCGCGGCCGAGGCGCTGTCGTTCACCCAGTCCGCCGTCTCCCAGCAGATCGCCGCGCTCGAGCGCGAGGCGGGCGCCGTGCTGGTCGAGCGCAACGCGCGCGGCGTCCGGCTCACCGAGGCCGGCGAGGCCGTCGTGCGCCACACCGACGCGATCCTCTCCCGGCTCGCCGAGGCCGAGGCCGAGCTCGAGTCGATCGCCGGCCTGCGCGGCGGGCGGCTGCGGATGGCGGCCTTCGAGTCCGCCGCCTCCTCGCTCATGCCGCTCGCCATCGCGGCCTTCCGCGAGCGCCATCCCGGGGTCGAGCTGTCGCTCGCCCTGCACGAGCCCGAGGACGCCATGCCCCAGCTGAAGAGCGGCGAGATCGACCTCGCGATCGTCTTCAGCTCGCGCGACCTCTCCGACGAGGACGGCATCGAGTTCCGCCACCTCATCGACGACCCCATGTACCTCGTGCTCCCGGCCACCCATCCGCTCGCCGAGAAGCGCCACCTCCGCCTCGCCGACGTCTCCGGCGACCCCTGGATCGCCGGACCCGGCGACTGCGAGTGCAACCGCCTGATCAACCGCTCGTGCGCGATCGCCGGGTTCGACCCGCGGATCGTGTTCGAGACCGGCGACTACACCGCGATGCAGGGCTTCATCGCCGCCGGCGTGGGCGTGTCGCTGATCGCCGAGCTCGGGCTGACCATGGTCCGCGACGACGTCGTGGTCCGCTCCCTGGGCCGCGAGACGCCGGTGCGCAAGATCCATGCCGCCGTCGGCTCGGGCGGGTACCGCTCGCCGGCCGCGGCCGCGATGCTCGACGTGCTCGAGGGGGCCGCCGGGCGCTACTCGGCGCAGCGCCCGCCGCGGCTCGAGCTGGTCGGCGCGCACGGCGTAGGCGCGCGGGTCAGGCGACGCGGCGACCCGTCTCCTCGGTCGAGTAGCCCCCGAGGCCCTGCACCGCCGCACGGAACGCGTCGTCGGCGAGCAGGGTCCAGAGCGGCGCCAGCAGCGGGTCGTCGACCGTCTCCGCGGCCATCACGAGGTCGTAGGGCTCGCGGCGCAGCGGTATGAAGTCCAGGCCGAAGGCGCGGGCGGCGGCCAGCACGCCGAGCCCGCAGTCGGCGCGTCCGGCGGCCACCGCCGCGGCGACCGCCAGGTGCGTGTGCTCCTCGCGCTCGTAGCCGTCGATCGCCGCCGCGGAGATCCCGCGCTCGGACAGCTCGTGGTCGAGCAGCACGCGCGTGCCCGCGCCGCGCTGGCGGTTCACGTAGCGGACGCCCTCGCGGGCGACGTCGTCCAGCTCCCCCAGGCCGAGCGGGTTCCCCGGCGCGACGATCAGCCCCTGCTCACGGTGCACGAGCCGGATCACCGCGACGTCGCGGCTGCCGAGCACGCGCTCGACGTAGGGGAGGGTGTACTCGCCGGTGGCGGGATCCAGCAGGTGCGAGCCCGCGATGTGGCAGAGGCCGTCGCGCAGCGCGACGAGCCCGCCGAGGGAGCCGACGTTCGAGGAGGCCAGCGAGACGGCCGGATCGGTGGCCCGCAGCCGCGACGCCGCAAGGTCGAGCACCAGGTCGTGGGAGCCGAGCGCGACGATCGTGCGCTCGATCTCGCCCAGCGGACGCAGGAGCGCGACGTCGACCTCCTCGCCGGCGTGGTGGCCCTCGAGCGCGGCGGGCACGACCAGCAGGCCGTCGGCGCGCACCAGCGAGGTCAGTACCCCGGCACCCCGCGGGAGCGGCGTGGCCACGACCGAGCCGCCGACCCGCCCGAGTCGCACGCGGACCCAGTCGTCCATGCCCATCACCGAGGCGAGCTTGCGCGCCAGCCGCGCGCGGGCGCGCGGGCGTTCCGGCGCCGCCGCGCCCTCGAGGGAGGCCAGCAGCGGCGCCGCGAAGATCTCGAAGGTCAGCGCGGCGGATACCGGGTAGCCGGGGACGCCGAGCACGGGGGTCGCCTCGGCCGCCCCGAGCACCACCGGGTGGCCGGGACGGACCGCGACTCCATGGACCGCGAGGGTGCCGACGCGCTCGACGACGGCCGCCGTGTAGTCGTCGCGGCCGGCGCTCGAGCCGGCCAGGACCAGCACGAGGTCGCAGCATCGGGTGGCGGCGCGGACCGCCGCGGCGATCCGCTCGGGATCGTCGGGCTCGATGTCCAGGCGCACGACCTCGCAGCCCGCCTCCACGGCCTGGGCGGCGAGCATCAGCGAGTTGGTGTCGAGCACCTCGCCCGCGGCGGTCTCGCTGCCGATCGGGCGGACCTCGTCGCCGGTGGGCAGGACCGCCACCACGGGGCGGCGGCGCACCCGCAGCTCGGTGGCGCCGGCGGCGGCTGCGGCGGCGACGTCCACGGGCCGCAGGCGATGGCCCTCGGGCAGCAGCAGCTCGGCGGCGCTGACGTCCTCGCCGATCGTGCGCACGTGCTGGTAGGGGACCGCCGCCGCGCGCAGCTCGGCCGCCCCGCCGTCGTAGCGGACCTGCTCGCGCATGATCACGGCGTCACGGCCGGCCGGGAGCGCGTCCCCCGTGTCGACCACCGCGTAGCCCTCGGGCTCCAGTCGCACGGGCGCCGTCTCGCTCGCGCCGACGGTGTCGGCCGCCAGCACCGCGATGCCGTCCATCGCGGCCGCGTCGTACGGGGGCGAGGAGCGGGTCGCCCACACCGGCTCGGCGGTGACCCGCCCGACGGCGTCGGCGAGCCCCACGGTGACCGCCTCGAGGCGCCCGGGGCAGCCGGCCGCGGCGCACGCGTCGGCCCAGGCCGCCCGGGCCTCGGCCGCCGGCCGGTCTGAGATGTAGTGGCGGGTGGTCACCGGTAGAGGGTCACCTCGACCTCGGCGCCCTCGGCGAGGCCGGTGTCCGCCTCGGGCACGGCGATCCAGCCGTCGGCGGCGGTGAGCACGGAGAGGAGCGCGGAGGAGCCGAACAGCGGGGTCGCGACGCCCACGCGCACCGTCACCTGGACCACGTCGAGCCGTCCGGCGGCCGAGGGCAGGTCGCGGTCAAGGCGCGCGCGCACCGTGGGCTCGGGAGGCGTGACGGTGCAGCCGCCGACCAGCCGCACCAGCGGCATGCCGACCAGGCGGAAGACGACGAGCGCCGAGCGCGGGTTGCCGGGCAGGCCCACCACCGGCACGCCGCCGACGTCGGCCAGCAGCGTCGGCTTGCCGGGCTTGATCGCGAGGCCGTGGCAATAGATGCCCGGCTCGCCGAGCCCAGCCACCACCGCGGCGGTCTCGTCGCGGGCGCCGACGGAGGAGCCCGCCGAGACGACGACGACGTCGGACTCGGCGACGGCGCGGCGCAGCACGTCGGCCAGCGCCGCGGGGTCGTCGGGCACGATCCCGCGCGGATCGGGGGCGCCGCCCGCCTGCGCCACCAGGGCGGCGAGCGCGGGCGCGGTGGCGTCGCGCACCTGGCCCGCCGTCAGCGTCGCGGTCTCCGGCGGCACGACCTCGTCGCCGGTGGAGACGATCGCGACGCGTGGGCGGGCGTGGACGGCGACCGTCGTGACCCCCGCGGCCGCGAGCATCCCGAGGTCCTGGGCGCGCAGCGGGCGGCCCGCGGGCGCCAGTTCGGCGCCCGCGGCGGCGTCCTCGTCCGCGCGCACGAGGCCGTCCCCGGGGGCCGCGGGCCGCAGCACCTCGATCGTGCCGGGGAGCGCCTCCTGGGTGTGCTCGACCATCACCACTGCGTCGGCTCCGGGCGGTAGGACGGCGCCCGTCGGCACGGTCACTGCCGCGCCCGCCACCACCTCGACGTCGGGCGCGGCTCCCATGCGGACCGCCCCGGCGACGTCGAGGTAGCTCGGGAGCCCCTCGGAGGCGCCGTAGGTGTCGGCGGCGCGCACGGCGTAGCCGTCCACGGTGGCGCGCGCGAAGCCCGGCAGGTCCTCGCGCGCGGGGACCGGCGCGCTCGGCACACGCCCGAGCGCGGCGTCGAGCCCGACGACCTCGACCGCGGTCCGTCGCGCCGGCCGGAAGCCGCTCAGCGCCTCGGCCACCGTGCGGACCGCGAAGAACTCGCGCATGGCGCCCGGCGGGTGTGTCCGTGGGTTGGCCGTGATCAGTCGGTCTTCGTCTTCACGTCGCCGACCTCGTCGGCCTGCTCGGCGGCCTGCTCGCTGTCGCGCTCCATGGCGACGACGCTCATCACCGGGCCCAGGGCCACCTGGCCGAGGCCGCAGATCGACGTCATCCGCAGCGTGGCCTCGAGCTCGGGGATCCGGGCGTCGACGGCCTCGCTCCCGCGCCCCTCGGCGAGCAGCTCGGAGAGGATCGTGTAGGCCTTGGTGGAGCCGACGCGGCACGGCACGCACTTGCCGCAGGACTCGTTGCGGAAGAAGCGCAGCACGTTGGTGGCGGCGGCAAGGAGGTCGGGTCCCTCGGCGACGGCCACGAGCGCGCCCGACCCGAGCATCGAGCCGGCGTCGGCGAGCGGCTTGAAGTCCAGCTGGACGTCGAGCTTCTCGGCGCCGAGGAAGTTCGACGACGCGCCGCCGGGCTGGAAGGCCTGTAGGGTCGCGCCGTCGCGCATGCCGCCGGCGCGCTCGATCAGGTCCCGCGCCGTCGATCCCATCGGCACGCAGTACACGCCGGGCTCGGCGATGTCGCCGGAGACCGCGAAGAACTTCAGCCCTGTGCCGCCGTTGATGCCCTGGTCGTTCCACCACTCCGCGCCGCGGTCGACGATCACCGGCACGTCGGCGAACGTCTCGACGGAGTTCATCAGCGTGGGCTGGCCGTGGAGGCCCCACACGCCGGGGAACGGCGGCTTGTTGCGCGGCTCGCCGCGGTGGCCCTCCATGCACTCGATCAGCGCCGACTCCTCGCCGAGGATGTAGCCGCCCGGCGAGGTGAAGACCTCCACCCGCAGGCGCTTGCCGGTGCCGAGCACGTCGGCGCCGAGCAGCCCCTCGTTCTCGAGGCGGTCGAGCTCCTCGCGCAGCACGTGCTCCTCGGGCTCGTACTCGTGGCGGATGAACACCCACCCCTCCTCGGCGCCCGAGACGACCATGCCGAGCAGCAGCCCCTCGAGCACGAGGTGGGGCTGCTCGGCGAGGATCTGGCGGTCCTTGAACGTGCCCGGCTCGGACTCGTCCGCGTTGCAGATCGCGTACTTGGGCGTGTTCTCCTGCTTGCGCACGAGCTCCCACTTGGTGCCGGTGGGGAATCCCGCGCCGCCCATCCCGCGCAGCCCCGAGTCCTTCAGGGCGGTGATGATCTCGTCGGGCTTGATCTCGCCGGCCAGCAGGCGCTTCAGCACGCCGTAGTGCTCCTCGGGCTCCTCGTAGGGGTCGTTGGCCCACGTGCGATCGGGGCGCAGGGCGTCGATCGCGCTCACCGGCACGTGCGCGCCGCCGCGGGCAGCCTCGACCCGCTCCTCGGCCTCGACGGCGGGAGCGTGGCGCTCGTCGACGGCCACCGCGGGTGCGATGTCGCAGCGCCCGAGGCACGAGACCTCGACAAGCTCGACCTCGACGTCGTCGCCGTAGCGCTCGCGCAGCTCCGCGATCCGCTCGTCGGAGCCGGCCAGCCAGCACGTCAGGTCGTGGCAGACCGCCAGCTGCACGGAGGCCCGCGGCTCGGTGCGGTAGTGCGGATAGAAGGAGATCAGGCCCTCGATCTCGTACAGCGGGCGGCGCGTCTCGCGCGCGAGCGTCACGAGCTCCTCGCGCGGCAGCCATCCATGCTCCCGCTGGATCGCGTTCAGCGCGGGGATCAACGAGGGGCCGGGGAACTTCCCGGCGCGGCCCTCGACGCCCGGTGCGGTCGCCCTCGTGCGGCGGCCTGCGCCCTCGACCTGGACGACTGGCATGTCGCCGCGGTCGCCGTTGCCTCCGTTGTCAGGAACCATCAGGCGCCTTCCTGCGCGGACATCGACTCGTGGAGGTCGCCCTTGCCGCCGACCGGCTCGATCTTGACCGCGCAGAACTTGAACTCCGGGATCTTGCCGGTGGGGTCGATCTCGTCGATCGTCAGCACGTTGGCGGCCGCCTCGCGGAAGTGGAACGGGATGAAGCAGCTCCCCGGCGTCTCCCGGTGCGAGACGCGCGCCTCCAGCTCGATCGTGCCGCGCCGCGAGGTGACGCGCACGAAGTCGAAGTGCTCGACGCCCATCCGGGCCGCATCGTCGGGGTGCAGGTAGACGTGGGCGCGCGGCTGGATCGCGTCCAGCGCATAGGAGCGCCGCGTCATGGACCCGGTGTGCCAGTGCTCGAGCAGCCGGCCGGTGTTGAGCACGTACGGGTACTCCTCGTTGGGCAGCTCACGCGCCGGCAGCCACTCGGCGGGGACGAGGTGCGCCTTGCCGTCCTCGGTGCCGAAGCGCTCGTCGAACAGCACCACCGTGCCGTCGGAGTGCTCCGGGTCGGAGTTCGGATACAGCTTGCCGGTCCCGGTGAGGTTCCCGTAGGCCAGCCCCGCGTAGTTGGGCATCACCGACACGAGCTCGTCGAAGATCTCGCTCGGGGACTCGTAGCCCATCTCCAGCCCGACGCGGTTGGAGATCTCCATGATGATCCGCCAGTCCTCGCGCGCCTCGCCGGGCGGGTCGAGGGTCTTGCGGCCGATCTGGACCCGGCGGTCGGTGTTCGTGTACGTGCCCTCCTTCTCCATGTAGGAGCTGGCGGGCAGGATCACGTCGGCGAACTCCGCGGTCTCGGTGAGGAAGATGTCCTGCACGACGAGGAAGTCGAGCGCCGAGAGCGCCTTGCGGACCTTGTTGATGTTCGGGTCCGACAGGAACGGGTTCTCGCCCATCATGTACATCCCGCGCACGCCGCCCTGCAGGGCCGAGGCGACGATCTCGGTGACCGTCAGGCCCTTCTCGTGGTCGAGCTCGCGCCCCCACACCGACTCGAAGCGCTCACGGACCGCCGGCTGGTCGACCGGCTGGTAGTCGGGATAGAACATCGGGATCAGCCCGGCGTCGGATGCGCCCTGGACGTTGTTCTGGCCGCGCAGCGGGTGCAGGCCGGTCCCCGGCCGCCCCACCTGCCCGGTGATCGAGCACAGCGCGATCAGGCAGCGGGCGTTGTCGGTGCCCGTCGTGTGCTGGGAGATGCCCATCCCCCAGAAGACGACCGCGGCGCCGGCCTCGCCCCACAGCCGCGCGACCTGGCGGATGACCTCGGCGTCGACGCCGCAGATCTGCGCGGCGCGCTCCGGCGGATACTCGCGCACCGTCTTGGCCAGCGCGCCGTAGTTGCTCGTGCGCTGCTGGATGAACTCGCGATCGACGAGATCGAGCCGGATGATCTCGTGCATCACGCCGTTGTAGAACGCGACGTCCGTGCCCGGCTTGATCTGGCAGTAGATGTCGGCGTGGTCGGCGATCCGCTCGCGCCGGGGGTCCACCACGATCAGCGTGGTCCCGCGACGGCGCGCCTGCTTGAAGAACGAGGACGCGACCGGGTGGTTGGCCGTGGTGTTGGTCCCGGCCATGATCGCGACGTCGGCGTTGACGATGTCGCCGTAGGTCGTCGAGACCGCGCCGGAGCCGACGCCCTCGAACAGCGCCGCGACGCTCGAGGCGTGGCACAGGCGCGTGCAGTGGTCGATGTTGTTCGTCCCGAAGCCCGCGCGGATCAGCTTCTGGAACAGGTAGGCCTCCTCGTTGGAGCACTTCGCCGAGCCGAAGCCGGCGATCGCGCCCGGGCCGTGCTCGTCGTGGATGCCCTTGAGGTGGGAGGCGGCCAGGTCGAGCGCCTCTTCCCAGCTCGCCTCGCGGAAGTGCGGCAGGACGTCGTTGTAGTCCACCAGCCCGCCGGGCTTGCGCCGGCCGTTGCCGTCGCCGCGGACGTCGCTCGACAGCGGGCCCTTCGGGTAGCTGTCGGGGATGCGGATCAGCGGCTTGGTCAGCCGCTGCGGGGAGGACGAGTAGTCCCACCCGTAACGGCCCTTGACGCACAGCCGCTTCTGCGAGCCCGGCTGCTCGCGGCCCTCGGCGAACACGATCGCGTTGCGCTCCCGGTCCACGTGGTAGGTCAGCGCGCAGCCGACGCCGCAGTACGGGCACACCGAGTCGACCTGGTCGAGCTCCTCCCGCGGGCGGATCGGCACGTTGTGGATCGGCCGGTTGACCAGGGCGCCGGTCGGGCACGCCGCCACGCACTCCCCGCAGGTCACGCACGAGGACTCGCCCATGGGGTCGTTGAGGTCGAAGGCGATGCGCGTCGCGTAGCCCTTGCCCGAGCGGCCGATCACGTCGTTGCCCTGGATGTCGTCGCAGGCGCGGACGCAGCGGTCGCAGAGGATGCAGGCGTCGTGGTTGACCGCGATCACGGGGTTGGAGTGGTCCTCGCCGCGGCCCGAGGCGGTGGGCAGCCCGTCGTCCCCGTGCTTGAGGCCGTAGCGGCGGGCCATCACGAGCAACTCGTTGTCGCCGGTCGTGATCTCCTTGGGGTCCAGGGTCTCGGGCGGCTGGTCGGCCAGCAGCATCTCGGTGAGCATCGAGCGCTTGGCCTCGAGGTCCTCGGTGTTGGTCTTGACCTCCATCCCGTCCTCGCACGGGCGCACGCACGAGGCGGCGTAGACGCGCCCCCCGACGTCGACCGCGCACGTGCGGCACACGCCGACGGGGTCGTAGCGCTCGTCGTGGCAGAGGGCAGGGATCTCGATCCCGAGGCTCTTCGCCGCCGTCCAGATGGTGGTCCCCTCGGGGACGGTGACCTCGCGACCGTCGATGCTCAGCGTGACGGTCCGGGCCGCGGTCTCAGTCGCTTCGGTGATGGCCACGGTCGATCAGTACCCCTCAGTAGACGAATACATCAAGTTCCATGTCGGCGAGCTGCCCCGACCCGGGGAGCCCGGCCGCGTCGAGCCCTCGCTCCTCATAGTAAGCATCGATCATGCTTCGGAGCCGCTCGGGGCTCAGTGCCGCCGAGCGGCCCGAGGAGAGCTCCAGCGGCTCGGACAGGAAGCGGTCGGGCAGCCAGTCGTCGGCCGGCTTCCAGCCCTCTCGCAGGTTGAACATCCGCTTGGCCAGCACGATGCGGCGCGCGGTCGCGCGCAGCTCCTCCGCGTCGACGTCCCAGCCGGTGACCTTCTCGAGCAGCTCGGCCCATTCGCGCCAGGGATCGGTGAACACGCCACGCAGGAACTTGCAGAAGATCAGCGAGTCCATGACCGCGGCGCGGTCCTCGGTCTCGATCGCCGCGACCGCGTGCCGGGCGTCGCCATGCAGGCGGTCGAGCTCGCCCCCCAGGTCGGCCTCGTAGGCGCCCGAGCGGTTGTGGTCCGCGCCGCGGGAGTTGACGGCGAGCCCCAGCGCCATCGCCTGCAGCGTGCGCGGCTCGTAGCCGGGCAGCTCGAGGCCCTTCACGTGGACGGCGAGCGCCTCGGCGTCCGGGCCGAGCTGGGCGGAGGCGCGGCGCGTGCCTTCGGCCAGCAGGGGGCCGAGGCCGGTCAGGGTGCCGATCTCGTCCAGCGCGCGCAGGAGCGCATCCCCGTCGCCGAAGCGCAGCCACGGCGCGTCGAGCAGGCCGCGCTCGGCGCACTCCATCGCCCAGGCGATCGTGCCGCCGGCCGAGATCGTGTCCAGCCCCAGCTCGTCGCACCGGCGGCTGGCTGCGAGCACGGCGTCGGCGTCGGACACCCCGCACAGCGGGCCGAGCGCGAAGACGTTCTCGTACTCCACACGGGTGCTCTTCCCGTCCGCGCCCTTGTAGATGTGCTCGCAGCCGATGGTGCACGAGGCGCAGTGCTCGCGCGCCGTGGTGCGCGCCTCGGCGAGCTCCTCGGCGGCCAGGTTGGGCGCCTCGCCGAACGTGGCGGCCTGGAAGTTGCGCGTGGGCAGCGTGCTGATGGCGTTGAACGCCAGCAGGTTGGCCAGCGTGCCGAGCTCCCGGTACTTGGCGGTCGCGGGGCCGAACGAGCGGGTGCGCAGGTCGCGCGCGGCGGCCAGGAGCCCGGGCTGGTCGTGGGGCGCGACCTTGGTCGCCGCCCGCACGGCCACGGCCTTGATGAGCTTCGCGCCGAGCACCGCGCCGAGCCCGCCGCGGCCGGCGTGACGTCCGTCGTGGGAGATCGTCGCGTAGCGGATCTGCTGCTCGCCGGCGGGGCCGATCGACGCCACCCGCCAGCCCTTGCCGAGCCGCTCGCGGAGCCGCTCCTCGGCCTCGTCGGCGGTAAGGCCCCAGAGGTCCTCCGCGGGCTCGATCCGGGCGCCGTCGCCGTCGACCAGCAGGGCGGACGGGCGCTCGGCGCGGCCGTGGACGACGATCGCGTCGTTGCCCGTGAGCTTGCCGGCGATCGCGAAGTGGCTGGACGACAGCGCGTCGTTGAGGAGCCCCGTGAGCGGCGACTTCGCCACCACCGCGAACTTCGCGCTCGTGGTCAGCGGCGTGCCCACCAGCGGCGAGAAGACGAAGGCCAGCGGCGACTCGGGATCGAGCGGGTCGACGCCCACCGGAGCGAGGCGGTGCATGAGCCACGTGCCCAGCCCGACACCGCCGATGTAGCGGCGCAGGACCGCAGCGGAGAGAGGCAGCACGTCGGCCGACGCATCGGCTGCGTCGACCACGAGCGCGCGGCCGAAGTAGCCACCCGGTGCATCCGTCTCCATGTTGCGGAGTCTATCGCGGAGGACTACTGGTATCCCACATACCAGATGTGTTGCGGTCGGTCCGGGGGCTGTTGCGCCGCAGCTCAGCCGCCCGCGTCGGCGGCCATGAACGCGACCTCGTCGCCCCCCGCCAGCGGCAGCTCGGGGTCGCGTGAGATCTGGTCGCCGTTGAGGGCCGCGACGACGTGGTCGTCGAGCGCGAGGCCGGCGGCCGCGGCGGCCGCGGCGAGCGTGGCGGCGTGCACGGTCTGTGGCCCGCGCTCGCCTGGGATGCGCAGGGCGCCGAACCGGCGGACCGCGACCTCGGGCGCCGGCCTGGCCCGCGCGGACTCGTAGTCGTCGGGCTCGTTGAGGTTGAGCACCGAGTCGAGCCGCGCGTCGAGGCTGGCGAGCGTGCGGTCGGCGAGCAGGGCGTCCTCGTCGAGCCGCTTGACGCGGCAGGCCTCGAACAGGAAGGCGGGCCGGAGGCGGTTGGCGGCCAGCAGGCGCTCGACCACCGGTCGCAGCGAGGTGCGGTAGGCGGCGGACAGCGGCTGCTGGTGCCCGCGTGCGCGCGGGAGCACGACGTCGGTCTCGTCGTCGAGCGCCGCGACCACGCGCCGCACGAACGCCGGATGCAGGAACGGCACGTCGGTGGAGGAGAGGAACGCGGCGTCGGCCCGCCCGTCGAGCGCGGAGAGCCCGGCGGCGAGTCCCTGCAGCGGCCCGCGGCCCTCGCGCGCGTCCTCGATGATCTCCACGCCGGCGGGAAGCGGGGGAAGCGCCTGGCCGGGAGCGCGCACGACCACGACGGGGCCGCCGACCGCCCGCCCGACGATCCCGGTCACGCGGCGCAACAGGGTCGAACCGTGCCATTCGAGGGCGGCCTTGGGCTCGCCCATCCGCGTGGAGCGGCCGCCGGCGAGCACGATGCCTCCGATCTCTGGCATGGGCCGATGCTAGTTGGTCGCCCGCGTCGGGCGGCACGGGTTGAGCAGCGCTTTGCGGAGGCCGAATAGTGTGCCGGGCTCACCTAGCGCCTGACCGCCCCCATGGAGGAAACCGCTTGAACGATGAGCCACGCGAGCCCGGCGGCCGGCCGGTGGCGTCGGTGGCGCGCGCGCTGGCGTTGCTCGACGCCCTGGCCGAGCACCCCACGGGCCTGGGCGTCAACGAGCTCGCGCGCCGGATCGGCGTGAACGCCAGCACGGCGTCGCGCCTGCTCGCCACGCTCCAGCGCGGCCGCCTCGTGGAGCGGGACCCCGGCGGCCCCTACCGACTCGGGCTGCGGCTGGTGGCGCTCGCCGAGGGCGTGCTGGCCCGGCTCGACATCCGCGAGCTGGCCCGCCCGCACCTGCGCCGGCTGGTGGTGGAGACCGGCGAGACCGCGACGCTGTCGGTCCCCGGCGTGACGGAGGCGGTCACCGTCGACTTCGTGGCCAGCGAGGCGAGCGTGGTCAGCATCGCCCACGTCGGGCGCCCGAGCATCGCGCACGCCACCGCGGTCGGCAAGGTGATGCTCGCCTTCGGCGGCGAGGCGGAGCCCCCCACCGGCGACCTGCCCGCCTTCACCGAGCTCACGATCACCGACCCGGCGAGGCTCGAGCGCGAGGTCGCGGCGGTCCGCGAGCACGGCTGGGCCGTCGCGGACCGCGAGCGCGAGCCCGATCTCAACGCGATGGCCGTGCCGGTATTCGACCACCGCGGCGCGCTGATGGCGATCGTCGGGCTGCAGGGCCCGGCGGCGCGCCTCACGGACGAGCGCCGCCGGACCGTCCTGCCGAGCCTGCGCGAGGCCGCCGCCGCGCTGTCACGCGCCGTCGGCCACGAGCCCGATCAGTAGATGGCTGATTCCACGACCCCACGGGCGCCTGGCGGCGCCCCGCGGCGCCGGATCGCCACCCGCCCGAGGGGCTCCGGTGGCGCACGCCGTCCAGCACTGTTCCCCTCGTGCGGGCGGCGCCCTGCATCCGCGGGGCATCCACCAGTCGACCGCGCGGCCGCGGAACCAACCATCTAGCTCCAGGGGTACGGGCTGTTCGAGACCGGGTGCAGGTCGCCGGAGGCGAAGCGCTCGTAGCGGAAGGGCCACAGCAGCGTCGAGTGGCGGCCGGTGAGCACCTCGGCGATCTCGCGTCCCACGGCGATCATCTTGTAGCCGTGGTTGGAGTCCGCGGCGACGAACACGTTCGGGCGCATGTAGTCGAACACCGGGAAGTTGTCGGCCGTGAACGCGCCGACGCCGCCCGAGCGCACCTGGCGGTACAGCTCCCGCGAGCCGCGGAAGCGGCCCATGCAGTGCGACAGCGCCGCGCAGAACAGGTCGGGGAAGCCCTCCTCGACGGTGCCGGTGGGGTAGGGGTCGACCTCGAAGTCGTTCCCGACGACCAGCGGCGAGGCGCCGCCCTGGACCGAGTCGCGGTCCGGCTTGGCGTAGATGCCCCATGGCTGGTCGGTGATGAGCCGGTTGGCGTCGTCGTAGAGCTCGGCGTCGGAGTCGACGTGGAGCACCGGCGACGGACGGCCCTGCGCCGTCGTGAAGCTGGCCGGGTCGACCGCGACCTCGCCCTCCTGCAGGTACCAGTACGTCCACATCGGCGTGTCGCGCGACACCGAGCCGTCCGGGTGGTGGACGTCGAGCTGCGCGGGCAGGCCGAGCATGTCCCACATCCGCTCGATCCACGGGCCGACGGCGATCACGACCTGCTCGACGGCGATCGGGCCGGCGTTCGTGCGCACGGTCTTCACCGCGCCGGACTCGTCGTAGTCGAAGCCGACGACCTCGATGCCCGAGTGGATGCGAGCGCCGGCGGCGCGGGCCTTGTCGGCCAGGCCGAGCATCGACTCGCGGTTGAACGCGAAGCCGCCCGCGCGCTCGTGCAGGCAGGCGGTCAGGCCGCGCGCGCGCCAGTCGGGGTACAGCTCGCGCATGTGCTTCGCGACGGCCTTCTCCCCGGTGATCAGGTCGGACGGGTAGCCGATGCGCTCCTGGCGCTCGGCGACCGCGACGAGGTCGGGCTCCTGGGTGGCCGGGCCGAGCGCGATGTAGCCCGAGCCGTGGTAGTGGAAGGCGGCGGGATCCGACTCCCAGATCTCCACGCAGGCCGCCATGAGCTCGGACATGGCGGGCTGGAAGTAGTTGTTGCGCACGACGCCGCACGCGATGCCCGAGGCACCGGCCGCGACACCCGTCTTGTCCACGACGAGAACGTCCTCTCCGCGCCGGGCGAGGTGCCACGCCGTGGAAAGGCCGTGGACGCCGGCGCCGATGACGAGGTGCGAGACCGCTGAGGGAAGCGGGGCGGCGGACATAGGGTGAAGCCTCCTACCGTGCTATTGCCTATCGTGCAATAGCGTTGCCAGTCTGGACTCCGGCCATCGTAACGGCGATCTGCGGAACGGGCAAGAGCCAGGCGTATAGGGCGACACCTAGGTGTTGCCGGGGCGGTCGCAAGGGGCGAGCGACGATCCGTCGCCATCAGTAGCGTTTCTGTCCTGGTGCAGATGAGCGCAGACGACCTGGTCTCCGAGCTCGCGCACGAGATCGCCGCGGGCGCGCGGTCGCCCGGCGAGCGGCTGCCCGCGATCCGCGCCCTCGCGCAGCAGCGCCACTGCGCGCCCGGCACCGTCGCGCGCGCGTACGCGCGTCTACGCGACGCCGGAGTGATCAGCCCGCACGACCGCGCACGCGCGACCGTCGCCCCCGGCGGACCCGCCGCCGCGCGCATCCTGCTCGCCGGCGCTGGGATGCTGCGCCTGGCGGGCAGCGACGATCCGGCGCTCGACGCGCTGCTGCGCGCCGCCGCCGAGCACGTCGCGCTGACTCCGGGCTCGCGCGGCAGCGTCGCCGGCTTGACACAGCTCGCGCGCGGCTCCGCCGACGCGGCCGCGATCCACCTGCTCCATGCCGGCAGCGGGCGGCACAACGATCCCTTCGTCCGCGGGCTGCTCGGCGGCGAGCCGGCCGTGCTCGTCCATCTGTGGCGCCGCGAGCAGGGGCTCGTGGTCCCGCGCGGCAACCCGCAGGGCATCCGGGGTCCGGAGGACCTCGCCGGGCGCCGGCTGGCCTGGCGCGGGCCGGGCACCGGCTCGCGGCTGCTGCTCGAGCGGCTGCTGCGCGAGGCCGGCGTCCCCCCGCGGCCCGACCTGGCCGAGCCCGCGGGCTCGCACTTCGAGGTCGCGACCGCCGTGGCGACGGGCGCCGCCGACTCCGGCCTGGCCGTCCGGGCCGCGGCCGAGTCGGCCGACGCGGACTGGGTCCCGGTGGCGGTCGAGCCGTTCGAGCTCGCGCTGCGGGCGGAGGCGCTGCCGGCGGCCGAGGCGCTGCTCGACGTGCTGGCCAGCTCGGCCACCCAGGCCCGGATCGGCGCGCTCCCCGGCTACGACCTCACCCGGACCGGCACGACGAGGAGACCCGAATGACCCGAACCCTCGCGGCGCTCGTCCTGGCGCTGCTCGCCCTCGTGATCGCCGGATGCGGCGACGACGACTCCGAGACGGCGTCGAAGGGTCCGAGCGGCACGATGATCATGGCCACGACGACGAGCACCAAGGACTCCGGGCTCCTCGATGAGCTGGTGCCGGCCTTCGAGCGCACCGGCGACTGCAAGGTCAAGACGGTGGCCGTCGGATCCGGCCAGGCGCTCGCGATGGGCGAGAAGGGGGACGCGGACGTGCTGCTCGTCCACTCGCCCGACGCCGAGGAGACCTTCATGGACGAGGGCCACGGCGCCAGCCGCACCGCCGTGATGCACAACGACTTCGTGATCGTCGGCCCCGCGTCGGATCCGGCGAACATCGCCGACGCGCCCGACGCGACCACCGCCTTCCGCCGGATCGCCCGCGAGAAGGCGCCGTTCGCCTCGCGCGCCGACGAGTCCGGCACCAACGCCAAGGAGCTCAAGCTGTGGGAGGAGGCCGGCATCAAGCCGAGCGGCTCCTGGTACCTCGAGACCGGGCAGGGGATGGGCGAGACGCTGACCGTCGCCAGCCAGAAGGAGGCCTACACGCTGTCGGACCGCGGCACGTTCCTCGCCACCAAGAACCTCGACTCGAAGCTGCTCAAGGAGGGTGGGAAGGACCTGCGCAACAACTACCACGTGATCGTCGTCAAGGCCCCGGGCACCAACGCCGCCTGCGCGAAGGCCTTCTCGAGCTGGATCACCAGCGCCCCCACCCAGAAGGAGATCGCGGACTTCGGCGTCAAGGAGTACGGCGAGCCGCTGTTCTTCCCCGACGCCGGGAAGTAGGTCCGCCCGCCCGCCGATGTCCGACCCGCTGCACGAGGTCCTCGCGCGCTCGGTGGCGGTGTCGGTGTCCGCGACGCTGATCGCACTGGCGATCGGCATCCCGCTGGGCACAGCGCTCGCGCTGTCGCGCATGCGCGGCCGGCGGCTGCTCGCGACGGTGGCCAACACCGGCATGGCGGTGCCGACCGTGGTGGTCGGGCTGCTCGTCGCGCTCGTCCTGTGGCGCAGCGGGCCGCTCGGCAACCTCGACCTGATCTACACGCTGCGCGGCATGGTGATCGCGCAGGTGCTGATCGCCACGCCGCTGATCACGGGCATCACGATGGCGGCGCTGCAGGCCCTGCCGCCCGAGCTGCCCGACCAGTTGCGGGCGCTCGGCGCGAGCCGTGCGCAGATGATCGTGCGCCTGTGGCTCGAGGCCAGGCTCCCGTTGCTCGCGGCGGCCATGGCGGGGTTCGGGCACGCGATCTCCGAGGTCGGCGCCGCGACGATCGTGGGCGGCAACCTCCACGGGCAGACCCAGGTGATGACGACCGCGATCGTGGAGGACGTCGGCCGCGGAGACTTCGCGTCGGCGATCGTCTACGCGGCGGTCCTGCTCGCGCTGGCCTTCGCGATCAACGGCCTGCTGACCTCGGTCCAGCAGCGGAGCGCCGCATGGGCGCAATCCTGAGCCTGCGGGACGTCCGCCACCGCCGCGGCGGCCGCGAGGTGCTCGCGCTCGACGCCCTCTCGGTTGACGCGGGCGGGCGGCTGGCCGTGCTCGGCCCCAACGGGGCCGGCAAGACGACGCTGCTGCGCCTGCTCGCTGCGATCGAGCCGCCGACCGCCGGCGAGGTGCTCGTCGACGGCGTGCCGACCGCCACGGGCGGGGTCGCGCTGCGCCGGCGGGTCGCCTACGCGGCGCAGCGGCCGGGGCTGTTGACCACGAGCGTGCGCCGCAACGTCGAGCTGCCGCTGCGCTGGCGTCGTGTCCCGCGCGCGGCGCGCCGCGCGCGCGCGACCGCCGCGCTGGAGCGCCTCGGGGTCGCGCACCTCGCCGACCGCCCGGCGCGGGCGCTCTCGGAGGGCGAGTCCCAGCGCGTCAGCCTCGCCCGGGCGCTGGCGACCGAGCCGAAGCTGCTGCTCCTCGACGAGCCCGCCGCGTCGCTGGACCCCGAGGCGCGCGCCGCCTTCCTCTCGGACGTCGAGCACGCGCTGGCCGACCGCTCCACGACGGTCGTCCACGTCTCCCACCGCGCGGAGGAGGCGCTGCGGCTCGCCGACCGCGTGGCGATCCTGGTCGAGGGCGCGATGCGCCAGCTCGGCACCACCGAGGCCGTCGCGCGCCGGCCGGCCGACGCCGCGGTGGCGCGGCTGGTCGGCTACGAGAACCTCCTCGAGGCGACGGTCGGCCCGGGCGGCGCGGTCCTCGTCGGCGGCCGCCCCACGGGCCTGACCGCCGGCCTGCCGGCCGGCCCGGCGGTCGTCGCGGCCTGGGCCGCGGGCGTGCGCCTCGAGCCGCCCGGGCCCGGCGCCCCGACCGCCACCGTGGCGCGGGTGGCGCCCGGCCCCGGCCGCTGGGAGGTCGCACTCGACGGCGCGGCGACGCTGCGCGCCCACCTGCCCCTCGGCGCCGAGCCGCCGATCGCCGGGACCGTGGTCGGCGTCGGGCTCGACGCGGACATGGTCGCGGTGCTGCCGCCCACTCCGCGACCGCGCGCGAGCGGCGATCAGCCGATTTGTACCAATTTGACCAACGCCTCGCTATAGTCCCGCGAAGCATCGACCACGAGGGCGGAGCGAGGGTCCGGCCGTGCGGCGGCGACGAGCGCTCTCATCGAAGCCCGGGGAAGAGGAGAGGCAGATGAACGTCGACGGCAACGGCAGCGTCGCGGTGGAGAGCTCGCCCACATTCGGAGGCACCGTCGAGACGGTGATGGAGACCCCGAGGATCGCGCCCGCGCCGAAGACGCTCGAGGAGGCCCGCAACGCTCCAGGCCGCCGCGAGCGCATCGAGGCGCTCACGCGCAAGATCGAGGCCGAGGGCATCAAGTACGTCTTCTTCCAGCAGGTCTCGGTCACCGGCCGCGTGATGGGCAAGGGCGTCGTGTCCTCGTTCTTCCCGCAGGTCGCCGCGAAGGGCTACCAGCTCGTCTACGGCGCCACCGCCAACCTCTTTACGGACCGCTACGGCAACTACATCGGCTTCGGCCCGGAGGAGTCCGAGCTCGCCGCCGTCGCCGATCTCGACACCTTCAAGGTGCTCCCGTGGGATCCGCGCGTCGCTCGCGTGTACTGCGACTGCTACGACACGGAGACCGGCGAGCTGCTCGACGCCGACCCGCGCCAGAACCTCAAGAACATCGCCCACGAGTTCGAGCAGGAGCTCGGCTACCAGTTCCTGATCGGCATCGAGCCCGAGATGATGTGGCTCAAGAAGCCGGAGGACGGGGCGGTCCCCGAGGGCGTCACGAAGCCCTACTGCTACCACATCCACCAGTTCGAGGAGCTTCGCCCCGTGCTGATGGACGTGGTCGAGTACGGCCAGGCGCTGGGCCTCGACATGAGCTACGGCGACCACGAGGACGCCCCGGGCCAGCTCGAGCTGAACTTCCGCTTCGACCGCCCGGTCCGCACCGCCGACAACATCACCACCTACCGCCAGGTGGTGGCGGCCGTGGGCCGCAAGCACGACCTGCTGGGGACCTTCATGCCCAAGCCGTTCACCGGGGTGGCGGCCAACGGCCACCACCACCACTTCACGCTGATCGACGAGGAGGGCACGAACGTCTTCCACGATCCCGACGGCCCTGCGCAGCTGTCCGAGATCGCGCGCAACTTCCTCGGCGGGATGCTCGACCACTTCCCCGCCCTGATGTGCGTGGGCAACCCGACGGTCAACTCCTACTGCCGCATGTGGGACACCGGCTTCTGGGCGCCGATCTACAAGAACTGGGGCTGGCAGAACCGGACCACGACCGTGCGCGTGGCCGCCGGCGGGCGCTTCGAGTACCGCGGCGTCGACTCCTCCTGCAACCCGTACCTGACGATCGCGACGCTCCTGCGCGCCGGCCTCGACGGCGTGCGGCGCAAGGTCGACCCGGGCCCGCCCCAGCAGGGCAACACCTACGACCTGCTGCAGGAGGGCAAGGAGATCGAGAAGGTGCCCGACTCGCTCGGCGCCGCGCTCGAGGCGCTGGCCGCCGACGACGTCGTGCGCAGCGCCCTCCCCGGCCGGCTCTACAAGGTCTTCAACCACTACAAGCGCGACGAGTGGGAGCGCTACCTCGCGGCGGTCACCGACTGGGAGCGCGACGAGTACCTCGAGGTGCTGCCCTAGTCCCCGGCGCGACCGCCCTCTCTCCCGACCCAGAAGGCAACCCATGTGCGGAATCGCAGGACTGATCTACAAGGACGGCCAGACGTCGATCGGCCACGACATGACCCGGATGCTGCAGGCGATGAAGCATCGCGGGCCGGACTCGACCGGCTACGCCCTGTACCGCCCGCCCGAGGAGGGGTGGGTGATGCACGTCAACCTCGCCGAGGCCAACACGCCGCGGGACTTCGACTTCCACGACCGCCTGCGGCGCAACCGCGGCGAGGTCGAGCGGCGGATGGCGGCCATGGGCGCGCGAGTGGGCAAGGTCGCCGAGGCTCACGACTACGCGCTGACGATCTCCTTCGACTACGACGGCGACGACCTCAAGTCGCTCGCCGACCGGGTCGAGGACGTCAACGGCGCCGAGGTGCTCTCGCTCGGCCACCAGCTCGAGATCGTCAAGGACCTCGGCGACGCCGAGACCGTCGCCGCCGACTACCGGCTTGACGGGTTCCAGGGCAGTCACGCGATCGGCCACGTGCGCATGGCCACCGAGTCCGACGTCGACATCGCGGGCGCGCACCCGTACTGGGCGTACCCGTTCTCCGACGTCGCGGTGGTCCACAACGGCCAGCTCACGAACTACCACTACTGGCGCCGGCGCCTCGAGCGGGCCGGGCACCGCTTCCAGTCCGAGTGCGACTCGGAGATCATCGCCGTCTACCTCGCCGAGCGGATGGCCGGCAGCGACTCGCTCGAGGACGCCATGCGCGCCTCGATGCAGGAGCTCGACGGCGTGTTCACCTACCTGTGCGTCACCGGCGACGAGCTCGGCATGGCCAAGGACGAGCTCGCCGCCAAGCCCCTCGTGCTCTACGAGGCCGACGACGTCGTGGCGATGGCGTCGGAGGAGATCGCCATCCGCAAGGTGATCGACCGGGAGATCGAAACGTATGACCCCTACGAGGGCGAGGTGATGGTGTGGCATCGCTGACCTACGACGCTCGAGGGCTCGTCGAGCCCGACGACACGCTCCCGGGGGTCGCGAAGATCGACGGGACGCGCGCGAGCATCGACGCCCGTGACCTCACCACCCGCCAGGTCAACCTCGAGCTGCGCCACCTCCTCTACGAGACCGAGGTCGACGACGTCACCGTGCACAACCCCGGCTCCATGCACTCGCTCGGGGTGGGGATCCTCACGCGCTGCCGGATCACCTTCGACGGCAGCCTCGGCTACTTCGCGTGCGGGCTCGTCGACGGCCCCGAGATCCACATCACCGGGCGGGTCGGCTGGTCGGCGTGCGAGAACATGATGTCCGGCGTCGTCGTCATCGACAGCAACGCGGGGTCGCTCACCGGCGCCGCGCTGCGCGGCGGCGACCTGGTCGTCAAGGGCCGCGTCGGCGCCCGCACCGGCATCGACCAGAAGGGCGGCACGATCATCACGCTCGGGTCCGCCGGCTCGATGACCGGGTTCATGATGCAGCGCGGCCGCCAGATCATCTGCGGCGACGTGGGCCCCGGCCTCGGCGACTCGATGTACGACGGCACGATCTACGTCGGCGGCGCCGTGAAGTCGCTCGGCGTGGACTGCGTCCCGGGCGAGTGGACCGACACCGACACCGAGTTCATCGAGCGGAAGTTCCGGATCCACGGGCTCGGATCGCCGCCCGAGCTCAAGAAGTTCGTCTGCGGCAAGAAGCTCTACAACTACGACACCCTCGAGCCGTCCGAGCGCAAGCTCGTCCTCTAGGGGAGGTGCATGCACATGGCTGACGAGACGGCCCCCACCGAGACCACGCGCCTCGGCCGCTCGCGGATCTTCACGCCCGAAGTCGTCAACGACATCCACATGAAGGCCGAGCTCGGCCGCTACCGGATGCGTGGCTTCTCGATGTTCAAGAAGATCCCGCACTGGGACGACCTGATGTTCCTGCCGGGCACGCTGACGCGCTTCGTGATCGAGGGCTATCGCGAGAAGTGCGAGACGAAGACCGTGCTCGGCGCCCGCTTCGCCAAGAAGCCGCTCGAGCTCGACATCCCGATCTACATCACGGGCATGAGCTTCGGCGCGCTCTCGCTGGAGGCCAAGATGGCCCTGGCCAAGGGCGCCTCGATGGCGGGCACCGCGACCTGCTCGGGCGAGGGCGGGATGATCCCGCCGGAGCGCGACCTGTCGACCAAGTGGTACTACCAGGTCATCCAGAGCCGGTACGGGTTCAACCCGCACCACCTGATGCTGGCCGACGGGATCGAGTTCTTCATCGGCCAGGGCTGCAAGGTCGGCCTCGGCGGCCACCTGATGGGCCAGAAGGTCACCGAGCAGGTGGCCGAGATGCGCTCGCTGCCCGCCGGCATCGATCAGCGCTCGCCGGCCCGGCACCCTGACTGGCTCGGTCCCGACGACCTGTCGCTGAAGATCCAGGAGATCCGCGAGGCCACCAACTACCAGGTCCCGATCCAGCTCAAGCTGGGCGCCGCGCGCGTGTACGACGACGTGCGCATGGCGGCCAAGTGCGGCCCGGACATCATCTACCTCGACGGTGCGGAGGGCGGCACCGGCGCCGGCCCGCACATCGCCACCGAGGAGACCGGCATCCCGCTGATGGCGGCGATCCCCGAGGCGCGCCGCGCGCTCGAGGACGTCGGCCTCTCCGACGAGGTCGACCTCGTGGTGGCGGGCGGCATCCGCAACGGCGGCGACGTCGCGAAGTGCCTGTCCCTCGGCGCCAAGGCCGTGGCGATCGGCCACTCCGCGCTGATGGCCCTGAACTGCAACAAGGAGATCCCCGGGGTCACCGACTACGAGGGCTCGGTCGGCGTGCCGGCGGGCCAGTGCTACCACTGCCACACCGGGCGCTGCCCGGTCGGCATCACCACGCAGGATCCCGAGCTCCGCAAGCGCCTCCACGTCGACGACGCGGCGCAGCGGGTCTACAACTTCCTGCACACGATGACGCTGGAGCTGCAGGTGCTCGCGCGGGCCTGCGGCAAGACCAACGTCCACAGCCTCGAGCCCGAGGACCTGTGCGCGCTGACCACCGAGGCCGCCGCGATGGCGCGCGTCCCGCTGGCCGGCACGGAGTACATCCCCGGCGTCACCGAGGAGAAGGCCCTCGCGCGCATCGAGCGCCTGCTCGAGCGCCACATCGAGAACCCCGTCGACTACCTGCCCTCCGGCGACGAGACGGAGGTGCGCTCGTGACCAACCCCGCGGAGCCCCAGAAGATCCGCAGCATCGACGCCGAGTACCTCTCCGGCCGGCGCTTCAGCTACCAGGAGGACATGGGCGAGGTCGAGGACATCGACCTCCTCGCGGCCACCCCGGGCGAGGACATCAACTGGCTCGAGGACATCGCGCTGCTCGAGGAGGACGGCGTCCCCGCGGTGTTCGACCGCTACTCGAACTCGTTCATCAAGATCTACTTCCCGATCCCCGAGGGCCGGGAGGACGAGATCGCCCGCAAGGTGCTCATCCGCCACCTGCAGGAGGGCAACTCCTACGGCATCGTGCTCAAGGAGGCCCACACGAAGTTCCCCCAGCCCGAGCTCGGCCCCTGGGTGCCGGGCTCCAAGACCGTCGGCACCGACTGGAAGCCGCCGGTCCTCGAGGGCTGGGAGCCCCCGCTGCACTGAGAGCGCGCCGGCCTCGTCGCGCCGTCCGTGGCCGCCGCCGGCCACGGACGGCCGCGCGCCCCGAGTCCCGGGTACGATCAGGCACCGTGGGCTACGCGAAGAGGAACCTCCGCGACATCGAGGACGCGGCCGTCCGGCACGGGCTGTCGGAGATGCAGGAGGCCCGGTTCCCCGCGGGGGACCTCGGCGCCGAGCAGACGGGGATCAACTTCCTCGCCGTCAAGCCCGGAAAGCGCGAGGCGTTCGCCCACCGCCACCGGACGGCGGAGGAGATCTACGTCGTGCTCGCGGGCTCGGGGCGCGTCAAGCTCGACGACGACCTGGTCGAGCTGGCGCCCCTCGACGCCGTGCGGGTCAGCCCGGGCGTCGCCCGCGCCTTCGAGGCCGGCCCGAACGGCCTCGAGGTGCTCATCTTCGGCCCCCACGTCGAGGGGGACGGGGAGATGGTCGGCGACTTCTGGAGCGCCTAGGGCGCGCCGCGCGGCCTCACCGCCGCGGCCCCTTCCGCGAGCCGGTGACGCCTGAACCACCCCGGACGACCACGCGGAGGTCGTCGATGAACGCGTCGTGCGCGACGGGCTCGGGCCGGCGGGTGATCTCGCTGACGGTCGGTGTGCTCATGACTCCTCCTCCGCTCTTTGGTTGGTCCTGCCTCTCACCCGTAATGACCGGGCCGGGCGGCGGAACTCATCGGTGCCGCGGTGATCCGTTTCGCGGGATCCGGCGAAGAGATCCGCGTCCCGCCCCCGCGCCCCGCCGCCGCCTCCTCCATCGATGCTCCGCCGCCCCGCCCGGGTCGATCCCGGCTGCCTCGCGCTGCTCCTGCTCGCCTACGTGGCCCTGGCACTCCTGCTCGAGCGCCACGGCGGCCGGACCGGCGAGGGGCTGCTCGGCGGGGCGACGTGGCTGGCGCTCATCGTCGCCGTCCGCCCGCTCACCGCCGCGATCCGCGCGCGCGTCGCCGCGGTGGTGCTCGTCGCGAGCGCGGGCGAGGTGCTGGGGTCGCTGATCCTCGGGCTCTACGCCTACCGGCGCGGCGGCATCCCGCTGTTCGTGCCACCCGGCCACGGGCTCGTCTACCTCGCCGGACACCATCTGGCGCGCAGCGCGCTGCTCCGGCGCCGGCCCACCCGGACGATCCGGACGGCGATCGTCGCGGGGATCGCGTGGGCGGCGCTCGCGCTTCTGCTCCCAGGGCGCCCCGACATCGCCGGCGCGCTCGTCATGTCCGCGCTGCTCGCGTTCCTGATCCGCGGCCGTGACCCGGTGCTGTTCGCCGCGATGTTCGCCGTCGTGGCCTTCCTCGAGCTGTACGGGACGCAGATGGGCACGTGGACCTGGGAGTCCACCTGGCCGGTCACCGGCCTTCCCGGCGGCAACCCGCCGAGCGGCGTCGCGGCGGGCTACTGCCTGTTCGACGCGCTCGCGCTGCGGCTCGGGCCGCGGCTGGCGGCGTGGTGGCGGTCGGCGCCGGCGCCCTGTAGCCCGATCCTGCGCGGGCCGCTGCACCTGCCGGTCGAGATCGACGGGGTCGTGGACTAGGACGGCGGAACGAGCGGCGTGTCCTCCCGCAGGCGCAGCGACGTGCGGTCCTGCACCTTGTGCCGGTAGGCCCACAGCAGGAGCGAGATGACCAGCACGAGCAGGCCGATCAGCGTCTTCGAGAGCCCGTAGCCGTAGTCGTCGGCGTAGATGAAGCCGCCGGTGATGACGAGGATCAGGTTCCAGGCCGCCAGCACGCCCGCGAGCGCCACCCAGAAGCCCGACAGGCGGATCGGCCGCGGCCAGTCCGGGCGATCGCGGCGGAGGAGCACGAAGCCCGAGAGCGCGAAGACGTGCGCGAGCATGTAGCCGAGGTTGCCGGCGGCGAGGATCTCGATCGCGCTCGCGAAGAACGAGATCAGGATCAGGTTGAGCACCAGCGCGACGAGCACGGCCCGGCCGGGGACGTTGGCCTGGTTGAGGATGCCGAGCTGGCGGACGGTCATGCCGTCCTTGGCGATCCCGTACAGCGCGCGCGAGCCGTCGAGGGCCGCGGTGTTCAGCGACAGCAGCAGCCCGGCGACGAGGCACACCACGAGCACGTCGGAGACGCCGGCGCCCCCGATGGCGTCGAAGGCCTGGTTGTAGAAGGCGATCAGCGTCTCGTCGCCCGCGATCGCCTCGGTGCCGAGCGTGCCGCCCACGCCGAGCGGCAGCAGGCCGTAGACGAGCACCGAGAACGCCGCCGAGGCGCGCAGGGCGCGGGCCGTGTCGTTCGCCGGGTCGTGGAACTCGGGTGCCAGAGACGCCACCGCCTCGAAGCCGTAGGACGACCAGCCCATGAAGTACAGCCAGGTCAGCGCGAGCGCGAGCCCGCCGCCCGAGCCGATCTCCCACGTCATGTTCGAGCTCTGCCAGTCGCCCGTGATGTAGGGGAGGAACATGAGGGCGAACAGCGGCAGGCAGAGCATCGCGCCGGTGGCGTAGGTGAACCACACGGCCGGCCGCAGGCCGACGATGTTGATCACCGCGACGATCGTCATCGCGACCATCCCGATGACGATCGGCAGCGTGAAGTCGAATCCGGCGACGGTGCTGCTCCACGTGGCCGTGTCGAACCACTGGACCTGGACCATCGTGCCGACCACGAGCCCGGTGACCGCCAGGACGCTCGACCACGCGAACCAGTAGCCGAAGGTCGCCAGCGGCCCGACGAACGACGCGTACCGGCGCCACGCCTCGTGGGCGAACATCGTGATGCCGCCCGGCTTGTCCTGGAACATCGCCGCGAGCTCCGCGTAGATGTTGTTCTGCATGGCGCCGACCAGCACGGAGATGAGCCACAGCACGACGGCGCCGGTCGTGCCCAGCGCGGCGATCGAGCCGCCCAGCGCGGCGATCAGGAACGCCGGGTTCGCCATCGCGACGACGAACCCGTCCCACCACGACATGCTCTTGACGAGCTGCCGTTCCTCGACTGCAGCCGTAGCCATATGACGACCTCCCCGGCCCTCGAAGACAGTCCGCCGCGGCCGCCTTTGATCAAATTGGTACATCCGCGACGAGCGCGTTTTGTACCATTTCGTGCATGGATCGTGCAAGCGGGTTCGCGCCGCCGAGTGCGCCCGCGAGGCTCACCGGCACCAGGGACGATGGGCCGCAGACGGCGCCGCACCGGGGCTGAGCCCGAGCGCCCGCGGCGCGAGCGCCTCGGCCACGAGGCGCCCGGCGCGGTCCTCCGCGGCCCGCCGATCTCGGTCGCGTGCGACTGCGGCGAGCGCCAGGACGTGCGCTACGGCGACGCCTGGACCTGCGAGTCCTGCGGCCGGCGCTGGGACACCAACCAGATCCCGCGGGAGCAGTACGACGCCATCCGGCGCACGCAGATGCGCTTCCGGGCGCTGCCCGCGGCGCTCGGCGTGCTCGTCTCGCTCGTCGCGCTGTTCTTCATCCTCACCGGCAACGTCTTCAGCATCTTCTTCCTGCTGCCGCTGGCGCTGACGACCTGGTTCGTCTTCATCCGCCCGGTGCACCGCCGGCGCTACCGCCAGGCGATCGCCGACCTCCCGCGCTGGGAGCTGCACCCCGAGTAGCACCGCCGGTCCGCCCCGGGCGGGCGGGACCTCTCCCGGGGCGGTGGCGGTGTCCGGAGGGGCTGCGGGCGCCGGGCCAGGTGCTCAGAGCGCCGTGGGCGGCGCGTCCGGCGCGACCCGCAGCTCGGGGTGCTCGGCCTCCTCCTTGGGCGTGAGCGGAACCTCTTCGCGCAGCTTGATCGGGATCTTGTCCTGCACGACGTGGCGGTAGACGTAGAGCACGAGCGCGACGAGCAGGACGAGCAGGCCGATGCGGGTCTTGTCCCAGCCGTAGCCGAAGCCCTCGATGCCGAGGAACCCGCCCGACCAGATGAAGCCGCCGCCGATCAGCAGGATCAGGTTGATCGTGAGCAGCACCGCGGCGAGCGGGATCCACAGGCGCGACAGCCTGACCGGCCGCGGCCAGTCGGGGCGGTCCTTGCGCAGCAGCAGGAAGCCGCTGAGGGCCGTGCAGGTGGCGAACACGTAGCCGATGTTGCTCACGGCCAGGATCTCGAACACGCCCGCCAGCGCGGTGATGAGGAAGATGTTCAACAGGGCGTCGACGGTCATCGCGAGCCCCGGCACGTTGTTCCTGTTGAGGGTGCCGAACTGGCGGATCGTCATGCCGTCCTTGGCGATGCCGTAGAGCGCTCTGGAGCCGTCCATGGTCGCGGTGTTCATCGACAGCACGAGCCCGGCGACGATGCAGAAGATCATCACGTTGGCCAGGCCGCTGCCGACGAGCTCGTCGAAGGCCTGCGTGTAGAACGCGATCACGGTGTCGTCGGCGGCCACCGTGTCGGTCCCGAGGGTGCCGCCGAGGCCGAGCGGCAGCAGCGCGTAGACGAGCACCGAGAACAGCGCGGCGGCGCGGAGCGCCTTCGTGGTGTCGCGCTCCGTGTCGTGGTACTCGGGCGCGAACGTCGCCACCACCTCGATCCCGTACGACGACCAGGCACATGAAGTACAGCCACGTGATCGCCAGGGGCAGCCCGCCGCTGGAGCCGATCAGCGAGTTCATGTTCGAGCTGCTCCAGTCGCCGGTGACGTACGGCAGGAACATCAGCGCGAAGGCCGGGATGAGCAGCAGCCCGCCGGTGACGTAGCCGAACCACACCGCCGGACGCACGCCGAACACGTTGAACGCCCACACCAGCACGATCAGGCCGACCCCGATCAGGATGGGCAGCGAGAGGTCGAAGCCCGCGCCCGAGGTCGTCCACGTCACGTCGGAGAACCACTCCGCCTGGATGAGCGTGCCGGCGACCAGGCCGTTGATGGAGAGCACCACCGACCAGCCGATCCAGTAGCCGAAGGTGGCCAGCGGGCCGATCAGCGTGAGGTACTTGCGCCACGCCTCGTGCGCGTAGAGCGCGATGCCGCCGGACACGCTCGGGAACATGCTCGCCAGCTCGGCGTGGATGTTGTTCTGCAGCGCCCCGAGGACGATCGAGATCGTCCACAGGATGCAGGCGCCGGTGGTGCCGAGGGCGCCGATGGAACCACCGAGCGCCGCGATCAGGAAGCCCGGGTTGGCGAGAGCGACCACGAAGCCGTCCCACCACGTCATCGCCTTCAGGAGCTGCCGCTCCTCGACCTGCGCAATTGCCACGCTGCTCTCCTCCTCCACCCTGACACCGCTCCGCCCGAGCGGGTGCTGAACCAATTTGCCCAGCGACCGCGCGGTTCTAGCAGGTAGCGGCATCGGGGGTCAACTTCCTGACCGGTAAAGCCGCTTGCCCGGCGTCCGCGGGCGAGCGCAGCGACGCGCCCGGATGCCGCCACGAGTAGGCCGACGGTGAGACACTCGTGGACGCGGGCTCGGAACGACTGGCGAGCCGGCTCGATCCACCCGAGGGAGGCACAGCGATGGAGCTCGGCACGGCGAACGGCCGCGACCCGAAGTACGACGTCCTGTTCGAGCCGGTCCAGATCGGCCCGAAGACGCTGAAGAACCGCTTCTACCAGGTGCCCCACTGCATCGGGGCGGGCTCCGAGAAGCCCGGCTTCCAGGCCTACCACCGGGCCATCAAGGCCGAGGGCGGATGGGCGGCCGTCTGCACCGAGTACTGCTCGATCCACCCGGAGTCCGACGACACCATGCGTGTGTCGGCGCGGATCTGGGACGAGGGCGACGTGCGCAACCTGGCCTACATGTGCGACCGGCTGCACGCCTTCGGCGCGCTGGCCGGCATCGAGCTGTGGTACGGCGGGCCGCACGCGCCGAACATGGAGAGCCGCCATACCGCGCGGGGCCCCTCGCAGATCCCCTCCGACTTCGAGGTCAACAGCTATCCCCGCACGATGGACTCGGACGACATCGCGCTGGTCCAGCGCTACTACGTCGACGCCGCGATCCGCGCGCGCGACGCGGGCTTCGACATCATCTACGTCTACGGGGCCCACTCCTATCTGCCCCTGCAGTTCCTGTCGCCCTTCTACAACAAGCGCACGGACGCCTACGGCGGCAGCTTCGAGAACCGGGCGCGCTTCTGGCGCGAGACGCTCGAGCAGGTGCGCGAGGCGGTCGGCGACACCTGCGCGATCGCCTCGCGCTTCGCCGTCGACGACCCCGGCCCGACCGGCGTCAAGGTCGGCGAGGACGGCGTGCGGTTCGTCGAGCACGTCGACCACCTCGTCGACGTCTGGGACCTCACGGTCGGCAACATCGCCGAGTGGGGCCAGAACGCGGGACCCTCACGGTTCTTCGTCCAGGGCCACGAGCGCCCCAACACGGGCCCGGTGAAGGCGGGACAGCACACCGACAAGCCGGTCATCGGCGTGGGGCGCATCACCGACCCGGACATGATGATCGAGATCATCGCCTCGGGCGAGTACGACATCATCGGCGCGGCGCGGCCCTCCATCTCCGACCCGTTCCTGCCGAACAAGATCGCCGAGGGGCGGCTGGACGACATCCGCCGCTGCATCGGCTGCAACCAGTGCATCTCGCGGTGGGAGATCGGCGGTCCGCCGATGATCTGCACGCAGAACGCGACCGCCGGCGAGGAGTACCGCCGCGGCTGGCACCCGGAGCGCTTCACGAGGGCGACGAACGCCGAGAAGCGCGTGCTCGTCGTCGGGGCCGGGCCCGCCGGCATGGAGTGCGCCGTCACGCTCGGGCGCCGGGGGATGTCCAAGGTGGACCTGGTCGAGGCCGAGCCCGACGTCGGCGGCTCCTTCAACTACATCCACAAGCTCGGCTACGCGCAGGGCGACGGGGACTTCCGCGGCGCGGCGAAGGGGCTCGACGAGTTCTACTACCTCGTCGACTACCGCAAGAAGCAGCTCGCCAAGCTCGACAACGTCGAGGTGCACACCGGGCGCCGGCTGGACGCCGCGGGCGTCCGCGACTGGGACGCGGACATCGTGGTCGTGGCCACCGGCGCGAGCTGGCGCACGGACGGGATGAACCCGGCGACCCACGAGACCATCCCCGGCGCGGACGCGACGCTGCCCTGGCAGGCGACGCCCAAGGAGATCGCGCTGGGCACGAAGCGCCTGACGGGCCGGATCCTGGTCCTCGAGACCGAGGCGTACCACATGGGCGCCTCCATGTGCCAGCGGCTCGCGAGCGAGGGCCACGAGGTGTTCTTCCTCACCCAGATGGACAGCTTCATGGATTACATGGAGTTCACGTTGGAGGCACCGATGATGCACCGGGACCTGCACCGCCTCGGCGTGCAGATGTACCCGGCCACGATGGTCGAGCGCATCGACCCCGGGCACGTCACCGCCTTCAACATGTGGCACGAGGAGCGCAAGGAGCACTTCGCGGTCGACGGCGTCGTGCTCGTGACCCAGCGCGCGTCCAACGACGCGCTCTACCACGAGCTCAAGGCGGACCGCGAGGCGCTCACGGCCGCGGGCATCGAGGGGCTGTATCTGATCGGCGACGCGTCCGCGCCGCGGATGCCTCCCGACGCGATCTTCGACGGCCACCGGCTCGCGCGCGAGATCGACTCGCCGAACCCCGCCATCCCGTTGCCCTTCATCCGCGAGCGCCGGCTGTGGGGCGCCTCCTCGGACAACGACTACGACAACCAGCTCCAAGGGCCGCGGGACACCGACACGGTCCGCAGGGGCGCCGCGGAGCATCCCGTGGCCGCGTTCTAGGCCGCCGCGGCGGCGGGGTCCCCGCGGACCCCGCCCGCCCGGTCGGCCGCCCGTCGCCGCCGCCGGTCGACCCTCGTCACGTCGCGGTTCGCGCCATGGACAGCGGGGCCGCGTTGCGGTAAACCTCCGGCCTGAACGAATTTGTACGTTCCGCCTGTAGGGAGAGGAGAGGCAGCGTGGCGCGCGACCCCAAGTACGACATCCTCTTCGAGCCGATCCAGATCGGTCCGAAGACGCTGAAGAACCGCTTCTACCAGGTGCCCCACTGCATCGGCGCCGGCTCGGAGAAGCCCGGATTCCAGGCCTATCACCGCGGCATCAAGGCCGAGGGCGGCTGGGGCGCGTGCTGTACCGAGTACTGCTCGATCCACCCCGAGTCCGACGACACCATGCGGGTGTCGGCGCGGATCTGGGACGACGGCGACGTCCGCAACCTCGCCGCGATGTGCGACCGCCTCCACGCCTATGACGCGCTGGCCGGCATCGAGCTCTGGTACGGCGGGCCGCACGCGCCGTGCCACGAGTCGCGCGCGACGCCGCGGGGGCCGACGCAGATCCCGTCGGACTTCGAGATCAACATCCACCCGCGCAACATGGACTACGACGACATCGCGGAGCTCCAGCAGATGTACGTCGACGCCGCCATCCGCGCGCGCGACGCGGGCTTCGACATCGTCTACGTCTACGGCGCCCACGCCTACATGCCGTTCCAGTTCCTCTCGCCGTTCTACAACCACCGCACGGACTCCTACGGCGGCAGCTTCGAGAACCGCGCGCGCTTCTGGCGCGAGACGCTCGAGAAGGTGCGCGAGGCGGTCGGTGACGACTGCGCGATCGCATCGCGCTTCGCCGTCGACCACCTCCTCGGCAACCTCTCGATCCAGGTGGGCGAGGACGGCGTGCGCTTCGTCGAGTACGTCGACCACCTCGTGGACCTGTGGGACCTCACGGTCGGCGACATCGCCGAGTGGGGCCAGAACGCGGGCCCGTCGCGCTTCTTCGAGGAGAACCACGAGAAGCCGTACACGGGCGTGGTCAAGGCGTCCAACCACACGAACAAGCCGGTCGTCGGCGTGGGGCGGATCACCAACCCCGACACGATGGTGGCGATCATCAAGTCGGGCCAGTTCGACATCATCGGCGCCGCCCGCCCGTCGATCTCCGACCCCTTCCTGCCGAAGAAGATCGAGGAGGGCCGGGCGGACGACATCCGCGAGTGCATCGGCTGCAACCAGTGCATCTCGCGCTGGGAGATCGGCGGCCCGCCCATGGTCTGCACGCAGAACGCGACCGCCGGCGAGGAGTACCGCCGCGGCTGGCACCCCGAGAAGTTCTCCAAGGCCAAGAACGCCGACAAGGGCGTGCTCGTGGTCGGCGCCGGCCCCGCCGGCATGGAGGCCGCGATGGTGCTCGGCAAGCGCGGCATGTCCGCCGTGCACGTCGTCGAGGCCGACAAGGAGATGGGCGGCTGCGTGAACTGGATCTCGCTGCTCGGGCACTCCGACGGCAAGGAGAACCTGTTCCGCGGCACCGCGCGCGGCCTCGGCGAGTGGAAGCGGATCGTCAACTACCGGCAGATCCAGCTCGACAAGCTCAAGAACGTCGATGTGCACCTCAACGCGCGGCTGAGCGCCAAGGACATCCTCGAGTACGGCGCCGAGATCGTGATCATGGCGACCGGCTGCCACTTCGCCACCGACGGCCTCAACCCCGCGACGCACACCACCATCGAGGGCGCCGACACGACGCTCGACTGGCAGTTCACGCCCGACCAGGTCGCCAAGGGCGAGGGCCGGCGTCGGCCAGCGCGTGCTGGTGCTCGAGAACGAGGGCTACTACATGGGCGCCTCGATCGCCCAGAAGCTCGCGGGTGAGGGCAAGCAGGTCACGCTGGTCACGCAGGCCTCGGACGTCGCGGGCTACATGGAGTACACGCTCGAGGCGCCGATGCTCCACCGCGACCTGCACCGCCTCGGCGTCGACATCCGCACCTACACGATGCTCGACAAGATCGAGCCGGGCGTGTGCCACACCTCCAACGTGTGGAATCCCGCGCATTCGGAGACATTCGAGGTGGACAGCGTCGTGCTCTGCACCCAGCGCATCTCCGACGACGAGCTCTACTTCGAGCTGCGGTCCGACAAGGCCGCCCTCGAGCGCGAGGGCATCGAGTCGCTGTACGTGATCGGCGACGCCTCGGCGCCGCGGATGATCGTCGACTCGATCTTCGACGGCCACCGGCTCGCGCGCGAGATCGACAGCCCGAACCCGGCCATGCCGCTGCCGTTCATCCGTGAGCGGCGGCTGTGGGGCGACTCGACCAACGACGACTTCGAGCGCCAGCTGCTGCAGGCGTCCGACGTCCCCGCCGAGCCGGCGACCGCGTAGGCGTGCCCGTGAAGATCGTCGTTCCGGTCAAGCAGGTCGCGGCGCTCGACGACGAGTTCGAGCTCCGCGACGACGGCCGCGGGGTGGATCCCGACTTCATCGAGTGGGATCTCAACGAGTGGGACAACTTCTCGCTCGAGGCCGCCCTGCAGATCCGCGACGCCGGCGAGGGCGAGGGCGAGGTGATCGTCATCTCGGTCGGCGACGAGGAGACCGACGAGGGGCTGCGCACGTGCCTCGCCAAGGGGGCCGACCGCGCGGTGCGCATCTGGGACGACTCGCTGGCCGACGCCGACGCGCTGCAGGTGGCGCGGGCGCTGGCGGCCGCCGTGGAGCGCGAGGGACCCGACCTCGTGCTCTGCGGCGTGCAGTCCTCCGACGCCGTGAACAGCGCCACCGGGATCGCGGTGGCGGGCCATCTCGGCCTGCCGCACGTCGCGGTGGTCAAGGCCATCGACTACGACGACGCCGGCGGCTCGGCCACCGTCGAGCGCGAGCTCGAGGGCGGCCTCGTCGAGGTCGTGCGGGTGCGCACGCCGGCGCTGCTGACCGTGCAGACCGGGATCAACGAGCCGCGCTACGCGACGCTGCGGGCGATCAAGCAGGCCAAGGACAAGCCGCTCGACGTCGTCGAGCCCGGCGACCTCGGCGTCGACGCGGACGCGCTGGCGGGCGCCGCCGGCTCGCGGGTCCGCAGCCTCGGGCACCCGGAGAAGGGCGAGGGCGCCCAGATCCTCGAGGGCGGCCCCTCCGACGTGGCGGCCAAGATCGCGGACCTCGTCAAGGAGAAGGTGGGATGAGCGGCGTCCTGGTCATCGCCGAGACCCGGCGCGGCGAGCTGCGGGAGACCTCGCTGGAGCTCGTCACGGCCGCCCGCGCCGTCGCCGGCGACGCCGGCGGGCTGAAGGTCGCCGTCGTGGACGGGAACCCCGGCGCCCACGCGGACGCCCTCAACGTGGAGGGCGTCGACGAGGTGCTCACGGTGCAGACGCCGCAGGAGCACTTCGACGCCCACGCGGCGGGGCAGGCGCTGGAGGCGCTGATCGCGGCCGAGGAGCCCTCCGTGGTGGTGCTCGGCCACAGCGTCGACTCGTTCGGCTTCGCGCCGGCGGTCGCCGCCAAGGGCGGCCACGGCTTCGCCTCCGACGCGCTGGAGATCAGCTGGGACGGCGGGCCGGTGGTGCGCCGCGGCGCCTACGCCGACCACCTCGTCGCCGAGCTCGACTTCCCCGGCAAGGACACCGTGGTCGTGCTCGTGCGCGCCGGCTCCTTCGACCCGGCGTCGGGCTCGGGCTCCGCGGAGACGCGCGCGGTCGACGTCGACTTCGACGAGTCGGCGATCGCCTCCGAGCACGTCGAGTTCCGCGAGGCGGAGGTCGGCGACGTCGACATCACCACCTCGGAGTTCCTGCTCTCCATCGGGCGCGGCATCGAGGACAAGGACGCCATCGAGCAGTTCCAGGAGCTGGCCGACGCGATGGGCGCGACGCTCAGCGTGTCGCGCCCGCTGGTGGACGCCGGCTGGATGCCGAGCGCCCGCCAGGTGGGCCAGTCGGGCAAGACCGTCAAGCCGAAGGTGTACCTCGCCCTCGGCATCTCCGGCGCCGTGCAGCACCTGGCCGGGATGCGCGGGGCGGACATGATCATCGCCGTCAACACGGACCCCGAGGCGCCGATCTTCTCGGTCGCGCACTACGGGGCGGTAGCCGACCTGTTCGAGGTCGCCGAGGAGCTCGAGCAGCACTTCAAGTAGCGCCCCTTGACCTCCACCCTGCCATTCGCCGCCGAGAAGACGCGGGAGGTCTTCTGGCACTTCAGCACCGGGCTGGAGATCTTCTGGTACTGCCTGGCGGTCGCCTCGGTGCTGGTGTTCGCCTACGGGGTCGCCCGTCCCGTGTCCAAGTACGTGCGCGGGCGGGGCGGCAACGTGCCGCCCCGCTCGGAGCTGCCCGGGCGCCTGCGCACCGGCCTGCGCACGATCGCCTCGCACGCGTCGATCCGGATGCGGGACCCGTACGTGGGCTGGGCCCACCGCGGGATCTTCTACGGCTTCGTGACGCTGTTCATCGGGACGGTGATCCTGGCGATCAACACCGACGTCACGGAGCGCTTCTTCGGCTGGCGCTTCTTCAAGGGCGACTTCTACCTCGGGTACTCGATCGTCCTCGACGTGCTCGGGCTGGCGCTGGTGGCCGGCGTCATCGCGATGATGGTCCGCCGCCGGCTGATCCGCCCGCGCAAGCTCGACTACACGCGCCCCGACCGCGAGCCGGGCGACGAGCAGTACGACCGCCGCACGTACCGCATCGGCGACTGGACCTTCGTGTGGATCCTGCTCGTGCTCGGCGTCACCGGCTACCTGCTCGAGGGCGTCCGGGTCGCGATGGACAACCCCGGCTACAACGAGTTCTCGCCGCTCGGCTGGGTGGCCGCCCAGGTGTGGCTCGGGCTCGGCTTCGGCGAGGACGGCCTCACGGTCGTGCGCCACTCGGTGTGGTGGTTCCACGCCCTGCTGGCGATCAGCTTCGTCGCGGCGATCCCGTTCACCAAGGCGACCCACATGCTCACGAGCTCGGCGTCGCTCGTGCTCAAGGACCCGATGGCCGGCAAGCGGCTGCGCGGCATCCCCGAGGAGAGCGCCGAGGAGCCCGCGGGCTACTCCACCCTGCGCGACTTCAGCCCCGTGCACCTGCTCCAGCTCGACGCCTGCACGAAGTGCGGCAAGTGCCACGAGGCCTGCCCGGCCAACGCCACCGGGCGCCCGCTGTCGCCGCGCGACGTCGTGCTCGAGCTGCGCGAGCAGGCCAACGTCGCCTCGCGCGCGATGGGCGTCGGCGGCGTGCTCGGCACGCTGATGCGCAGCGACGGCGACGGCAACGGGGTGCTCGACGTGCGCGTGGTCGGCGAGGACCGCGTGCGCGAGGAGACCGTCTGGTCGTGCATGCAGTGCAACGCCTGCGTCGAGGCGTGCCCGGTCGGCATCGAGCAGGCGCCGATCATCAACCAGATGCGCCGCGCCCTGGTGGAGGAGGGGGAGATGCCCTCGAACCTCCAGTCCACGCTGCAGGTGATCCAGAAGTCGGGCAACTCCTTCGGCGAGAACAAGCGCCGCCGCGGCCGCTGGACGCGCGAGCTCGACTTCGAGGTCACCGACGCCCGCAAGGAGCCGGTGGACGTGCTGTGGTTCGTCGGCGACTACGCGTCGTTCGACCCCCGCAGCCAGAAGGTGACGCAGTCGCTGGCGCGGCTCTTCCACGCCGCCGAGGTCGACTTCGGGATCCTCTACGAGGGCGAGCGCAACGCCGGCAACGACGTGCGCCGCGTGGGGGAGGAGGGGCTCTTCGAGGCCCTCGCCGAGGAGAACATCGAGACGCTCGGCTCCTGCGAGTTCAAGCGCATCGTCACGAGCGACCCCCACTCCCTCAACACGCTGCGCAACGAGTACCCCGAGCTCGGAGGCAGCTGGGACGTCGCGCACCACACCGCCTTCCTGCTCGAGCTCATCGAGGCCGGCAAGCTCGACGTGGCCGGGCGCCTCGACTACAAGGTCACCTACCACGACCCGTGCTACCTGGGCCGCCACAACGGCGGCTACGACGCGCCGCGGACGATCCTCGAGGCGCTCGGATGCACGCTGGTCGAGATGCCGCGCAACCGCGACAACTCGTTCTGCTGCGGCGCGGGCGGCGGCCGCATCTGGATCCCGGACGAGCCGGGCCAGGAGCGCCCGTCGGAGAACCGCATCCGCGAGGCGGTGGACCTGGGCGAGCTCGACTACTTCGTGGTGGCGTGCCCGAAGGACGTCACGATGTACGAGGACGCCATCAAGACCTCGGGCCACGCGGAGCAGATCGAGCTCCGCGAGCTCACGGAACTGATCGAGGAGGCCGTCGGCGCGCCCGCGCCCGTAGGATCAGCGGCCTGATGGCCAAGGACACCCGGCCGCTGATCGGCATCTCGGCCAGCTACCACGACTTCGGCGACTACGGCGCGGTGGGCGTTCCCCGCCCGCTCGCGCTCGCGGGCGCGGTCCCCGTCATCCTGTCGCGGGTCCCCGAGGCGCTCGGCGCCACGCTCGACCTGCTCGACGGCGTCGTGCTCGCGCCCGGGCGCGACATCGACCCGCGCGTCTACGGCCAGGAGCCCGACCCCCGGCTCGCGCCGACCGAGCCCGAGCGCGACCGCTTCGAGCTCGACCTCGTGCCCAAGCTGCTCGAGCGCGGGCTGCCGGTGCTCGGCATGTGCCGCGGCATCCAGATCCTCAACGTTGCCCTCGGTGGCACGCTGGTTCAGGATCTGGCGATGCGCGCAGAGTGGAGCGAGCACCCCTCCGACCCCGGCTGGTCGGCCTGGAAGGAGGTCGAGCACGCCTCGCTGCTGCAGGACCCCCCGGCGCCGCACCCGCGCCACTCGATCGACGTCGAGCCCGACTCGAACCTCGCGCTCGCGCTCGGTGCGACGCAGGCCGAGGTCAACTCGTTCCACCACCAGGCCCTCGACCGCGTCGCCGACGACCTCGAGGTGGTGGCGACGGCGCCGGACGGCGTGGTCGAGGCGGTCGAGCTGGCCGACGCCGACGTGCTCGCCGTGCAGTGGGAGCTGCAGGAGGAGTGGAGGATCGACCAGCGCTTCCTGCGCGTCTTCGACTGGTTCGTGGAGGCTGCCGCCGACGGGCGGTAGGCGATCGTGTCGCGTCCGATCATCCTCGGCGTGGTGGGCAACTCCGCCTCCGGCAAGACCACGCTCGTGCGCGGGCTGACCCGGATCCTGGGCGAGGAGCACGTCACGCGCGTCTCCGCCGACGACTACCACCGCTACGACCGCCGCCAGCGGGCCGAGCTCGGGCTCTCGCCCCAGGACCCCGAGGCCAACCACATCGACATCCTCACGCAGCACCTGCTGCACCTCCGCCGCGGCGAGCCGGTGCTCAAGCCCGTCTACCGCCACCGCGACGGCACCTTCGGCCCGCCGGTCTACGTGCGCCCGATGCGCTTCCTGATCGTCGAGGGCCTGCTGAACTTCAGCTCGGAGACGCTGCGCAGCGCCCAGGACGTGCTGGTCTTCCTGGGGCCCCAGGAAGAGCTGCGGCGCGCCTGGAAGCTCAAGCGCGACTGCACCCGCCGCGGCTACACGAGCGACGAGGTGCTCGCGCAGCTCGACCGCCAGGCGGATGACGTGAAGCGCTTCATCGATCCGCAGCGCGAGTTCGCCGACCTCATCGTGTCCTTCAGGGCCGGCGCGACCCGGGACGCCGAGCACCTCGACGCCGAGGTGACGCTGTGCGACTCGCTCGTACACCCCGACCTCTCGCCGCTGCTCAACGGCCGAGACGACGGCCCGACGCTCGAGCCGCACGAGCGCGGCGAGCTGCTGCGGATCCCCGGCGGGATGGACTCCGACCACGCCGCGACGCTCGAGCAGGCGGTCTGGGAGGAGATGAGCTTCGCCAACCACCTCCGCATCCGCCGGCTGGGCGAGTTCACGGTCGGCACCGACCTGCACCGCTCGGACTCGCTGGCGCTCGTGCAGCTGCTCGTCCTCTACCAGCTGCTGACCGCGCACGCCGCGCTCGCGGTGGGCGGCAGGACGGATCTCGTGGGCAGCGAGCAGCGCAAGCCCGCGTCCGGCGCCGACTCGGCGCTGCACGCCTGAGCGGCCACCGGCGGCGGACACCGAACGCCAGTGGCGATCACCCTGACCCAGCTGGTGGCGTTCCTCACCGTCGTGCGGCGCGGCTCGGTGACGGCGGCCGCCGAGGAGCTGGTCGTGACGCAGCCCTCCGTGTCCTCGGCGGTCTCGGCGCTCGAGCGCGAGCTGGGCGTGAAGCTCACCGAGCGCGACGGGCGCCAGGTGCGCCCGACGGCGGCGGGGAACGCGTTCGCCCCCTACGCCGCCGACGTGCTCGGCCTCCTGGAGCGCGGCGAGCGGGCGGCCGCCGAGGCGGCGCGCGCCGGGCCGTCGCTGCTGCGCGTCAGCGCGGTGACCACGGCGGGCGAGCACCTCGTGCCGCCGGTGATCCAGGCCTTCGTGGCGCGCCACCCCGAGATCGAGATCAGCCTCCACGTCGGCAACCGCGAGGACGTGTTCGGCGCGCTGTTCGACCACGAGGCCGACGTGGCGATCACCGGGAGGCTGCCCGACGACGACCGCATCGTGGGCCGCCCGATCGTCGAGAACGAGCTCGTGCTGGTGACCGCCCCCGGCGACCCGCTGTCGCGCCGGCCCTGGGTGGCGATCGAGGAGCTCGCCTCGCGGCCGTGGCTCGTGCGCGAGCCCGGCTCGGGGACGCGCAAGCTGTGCGAGGAGTACCTCGCCGCCGCCGGGCTCTCGCCACGGCTGCGCACGCTGGGGTCCAACGGCGCGATCAAGCAGGCCGCGCGGGCCGGGCTCGGCATCGCGCTGCAGTCGCGCGCCGCCGTCGCGCTCGAGCTCGACCTCGGCATCCTCGCCGGCGTGCGCCCGCGCGGCGGCCTGCCGCGCCGCCACTGGCACGTCGTGCGCTCCGCGGTCGGCCCGGCGCGCGCCGACGTGGACGCCTTCATCGACTTCCTCGGGTCGCCCGCGGGGCGCCTCGCGATCGCCCAGGGGCTGGGGATGACCGGTCGGGACTAGATGGTCGATTCCAGGACCCCCCGGCTTTCGCGCCACGCCGAAGTGCGATATAAGGCCGGGACCGAGGGAGCTAGACCAATTCGTCCAAAGGAGGGTGACCCCGGTGTCGACGAGCGAGCTGCATCGCACCGCGTTCGATCAGGTCCAGCGTGATCTCACCGACAGCTGGACCGATTGGGAGGGGTGGGCGTGGGCGGCCGACTTCGGGGACCCGGTCGCGGAGCACCGCGCGACGCGGGAGGCCTCGAACCTGTGGGACGAGTCGCCGCTGCGCAAGTGGGACATGCAGGGCAAGGACGCGCTGGCCCTCGCCGACGTGCTGTTCAGCAACGACATGGCCGCCCTGGCGGTGGGCCAGGTCCGCTACGGCGCGATCTGCGACGAGCAGGGCAAGATGATCATGGACGGCACGATCTTCAAGCTCGCCGAGGACCACTGCTTCTCGGTCACGAGCTATGACTCGGACCTCGACTGGTTCCGCAAGGTGGCCTCAGACCGCGGGCTCGACGTGGAGATCTCCGACGTCACCGCGGCGATGCCGCACCTGCAGGTCCAGGGTCCGCTGGTGCGCGAGATCCTCTCGCCGCTGATGGAGGGCATCGACCTCGACGCGCTGCGCTACTTCCGCTTCGAGGGTACGCCCGGCGGGTCCCGGCCCACGGTCGCCGGCGTGCCGTGCGTCGTGTCGCGCACCGGCTACTCCGGCGAGCTGGGCTACGAGCTCTACTGCGACGTCGACCGCGCCTCCGAGCTCTGGAACGCCGTGCTCGAGGCCGGCCGCCCGAAGGGCATGCTCCCGATCGGCCTGTCGGCGATCGAGACGCTGCGCATCGAGTCCGGGCTGCTGTTCCCCGACGTCGACTACTTCCAGCACGAGACCGACCCGTTCGAGGTGCGCCTCGACGGGGTGGTCAAGGTCGACAAGCCGGGCGACTTCATCGGCAAGGAGGCGCTGCGCGAGATCGCGGCGTCGGGTACGCCGCGGCTGCTCGTGACGCTGCGCATCGAGGGTGACGAGGTGCCGGAGTACGGCGCGAAGGTCACCCAGGACGGCAACGAGGTGGGCATCGTGCGCAGCCCCTGCCAGAGCCCCAGCTTCGGCATGGAGGTGATCGCGATGGGGATCGTCGACCGCGGACTTGCAACAGAGGGCTCCAAGGTCGACGTCGCGCTCGGCCGTGGTACGGTGCCCGCCACCGTGGCGACGTTCCCCATCTACGACACCGCCAAGCGGCGCCCCCGCTCGTAGGCCCGCGCCGCCATCGTGCCGCCTCGCATCGTCGTCACCCGGCGTATCCCCGAGCCCGCCGTGGAGCAGCTCCGCGGCGCCGGCGACGTCTGGGTCTCACCCGATGACCGGCCGCTGGAGACCGCCGAGCTGCACGAGGCGGTGGCCGGTGCGGACGCCGTCGTCACGCTGCTGCACGACCGCGTGGACGACGCGTTCCTCGAGGCGGCGGGGCCACAGCTGAAGGTCGTCGCCAACGTCGCCGTCGGCTTCGACAACATCGACGTGCCGGCGGCGACGAAGCGCGGCGTGGTCGTCACGAACACGCCGCGCGTCCTGACCGAGGCGACCGCCGACCTGGCGATGTCGCTGATCCTCATGGCCACCCGCCGGCTCGCCGAGGGCGAGCGCTGGATCCGCGAGCAGCGCCCGTGGGCATGGCACATGTTCATGCTGCTCGGCACCGGGCTGCAGGGCAAGACGCTCGGCGTCGTGGGGATGGGGCAGATCGGCGGCGCGCTGGCGCGCCGGGCGAAGGCGTTCGGGATGACGATCGTCTACTCCGACGAGCGCCAGGCGCCGCCCGAGTTGGAAGCCGAGCTCGAGGCCGAGCGCCTCGAGCTCGACGACCTGCTCGCCCGCTCCCACGTGGTCAGCGTGCACGCGCCGCTGATGGACTCGACGCGCCACCTCTTCAACGCCGAGCGGCTGGCCAAGATGCGCTCCGACGCGTACCTGGTCAACAGCGCCCGCGGGCCGCTGATCGACGAGGGTGCGCTCGCGGAGGCGCTGCAGAACGGCGTCATCGCCGGCGCCGGCCTCGACGTGTTCGAGAACGAGCCACAGGTCGACCCGCGGCTGCTCGAGCTCGACAACGTCGTGCTGCTGCCCCATCTCGGGTCGGCGACCATCGAGACGCGCACGGCGATGGCCGAGCTGGCGGCGCGCAACGCGCTGGCCGTGCTCGCGGGCGAGCGCCCGGAGACGGCGCTCAACTACGACGACGTGAGTCGCTGACCGCCGAGCCCGGCACCGCGCCGGAAACCGGATTCGCCACCGTTCGGCCTCGACGCGCCGCTGCCGGAGGGCTGACCCCCGCGGCGGCCTACGAGGCGTCGTAGGTGTAGAAGCCGCGCCCGGCCTTGCGCCCGAGGGCGCCCTCGGCGACGAGCGCGCGCAGGCGCTCGGGTACGTCGGCGCCGATCGACTCCGCGATCGCGACCGCGACGTCGAGGCCGACGAAGTCGAGGAGGGTCAGGGGACCCATCGGGTGCCCCGCGCCGAGCGTGATGCACGCGTCGACGTCCTCGGGGGCCAGGCCGGCGGTCTCGGTCAGGCGGACCGCGTCGAGCAGGAACGGGAACAGCAGCCGGTTGACCACGAAGCCCGCGGAGTCCGGCACCTCGACGGGCCGCTTCTCGAGCTGCTCCGCCAGCGCGAACGCGCGGGCGCGCGTGTCGGCGTCGGCGACGGAGGGGAACGCGAGCTCCACGAGCGGCATCCGCGGCACCGGGTGGAACACGTGGAAGCCGAGGTAGCGCTCCGGGCGGCCGCTGGCCCGGGCGAGCGTGTCCACGGACAGGCTCGAGGTGGTCGTGGCCAGCACGGCCTCGGGGTTCAGGCGGCGGCCGAGCTCGGCGGCGATCGCCCGCTTGGCCTCGAGGTCCTCGGCGATCGCCTCGATCGCGAAGCTGAAGTCACCGACGGCGCCGAGGTCGGTGGTCACCCTCACCCGGCCGGCCGCGTCGTCGTCCTCGAGCTTCTGGCACACGCGGTGCACGGCGCGCTCGGCACGCTCGGCCGAGGCGTCCGAGCGCGCCCACATGGTGACCAGGCCGCGGCGCGCAGCGGTGGCGGCGAGGCCGCAGGCGATCGTGCCGCTGCCGATGACGGCGAGGCGCTCGTCCGTGTGGGCCTCGGCGCTCATAGTGGTCTGCCGTCATCGTATAGGCGGCGGACGGTGACCGCCCCCTCGGGCGTGGCGTCGAGGCACAGGCGACAGAGCACGCACTCGTCGACGTTCTCGTCGACGATCTCGAGGGTGCCGTCGTCGCCCTGCGCGTAGATGTCGACCGGGCAGGTCTCCGAAAGCCGCTCCGCGGCCTCCTTGTCGGACTTGATCTCGTCGGTGAGTTCGATCTCGATGAACATCAGGCCGCTGCCCCCATCCGCTCCTTCACCAGTTCTGGGATGTCCTCGATCCGCTCGGCGATCGCGATGCCGGCGGCCTCGAGCCGGGCGATCTTCTCGCCGGCGGAGTCCTCCTTGCCCTCGACGATCGTGCCGGCGTGCCCGAAGGACATGCCCGGCATCTCGTCCATGAACCGGCCGGCCATGAAGGCGACGATCGGCAGCCGCGAGTCGTTCTCGTTGACCCAGTTGGACAGCTGGGCCTCCATGCGGCCGCCGGGCTCGGTGTAGATGACGATCGCCTCGGTCTCGCGGTCCTCCTCGTAGAGCGGCATCAGCTCGGCGTAGGTCGACCCGATGATCGGGTCGCCGCCGATCGACACGGCGGTCGACTGGCCGAGCCCGGCGGCGCTCAGCGTCGAGGAGATCTCGGTCGTCATGCCACCGGAGCGGCTCATGACGCCCACCGGGCCCTTGGAGTAGGCCTGCTCGGCGTTGACCGCCGGGCCGCCGATGCCGCCCATCTTGACCACGTCGGGCGAGATGATCCCGAGGCAGTTGGGGCCGATGATGCGCGCGCCGTGCTCCTCGGCGAGCTCGACCATCTCGGCGACGTCGCCGCGCGGGATCCGCTCGGTGACGATGACGATCAGCTTGACGCCGTTGACGATCGCCTCGAAGACGGCGTCCTTGGTGAAGGCGGGGGGTACCGTGACGACCGACCCGTAGATGGGGCCGCCGTGGTCGGCGACCGCCTGCTGCACGGTGTCGAACACCGGGACGCCGTGAACCGTGCGGCCCAGGCGCCCGGGGGTCACGCCGCCGACGACCTTCGCGCCCTCGCCGTAGTCGAGGCACTCGCGGGTCAGGTTGACGGCCTCTCGCCCGGTGATGCCCTGGACGATGAACGTCGTGTCTGCGTCGATCAGGATGCTCATGAGTCCAGCGCCTCCACGGCCTGCCGCGCGGCCTCGTTGAGTGACACGGAGCGGTCCGCGTAGGGGACGTTGTAGTGGTCGAGGATCTTGAAGCCCTCGTCCTCCCACGCCCCGGGGATGCGGAAGATCGTGATCTTGTCGGCCGGGTCGTACCCCAGCTCGACACAGGCCTTGATGACTCCGCGGGCGACGATGTCCACCCGCGTGTTGGAGACGATGCTCATCATCACGGCGATCTTCTCGACGCCGGGCTTCTGCAGCACGAGCTTGGTCAGCCCGCAGGCCTTCGCGACCGACGGGTTGCCGCCGATCTCGCAGTAGTTCGCCGGCTCGCCGCCGTGCGCGCGCACCGCGTCGAAGAGGGTCAGCGAGCCGCCGCCCGCGCCGATCACGAGCCCGAGGTTGCCGTCGAACTCGGTCACGTTGCCCGCGACGCCGCGGTGGTCCATATCGTCGACGGCCTCGCCGTCGATCTCGAACGCGGTCGGCTCGCGAGCGAGGCGGGTCTCGTCCTTGCCGACGCCCAGCTCCTCGAGCAATGCCTGCTGGCGCGGGCGGGCCTCGTTCTCCATGTCCATGTGGGCGTCGACGGCCACGAAGCTCCCGTCGTTCAGCTCGGCCAGCGGGTTGATCTCGGCGAGCGTCATGTCGTACTGCTTCCACAGGCGCGCGAGCCCCACGAGGACGGGGATCAGCCGGGTCATCTGGCGGCCGGTCACGCCGAGGGAGGCGATCACCTGCTTGGCCTCGTAGTCGGCGAACGGCCGCAGCGTGGAGAAGTGCGCGCGGGCGATCCGGTCCGGGTCGACCTCCTCGATGTCGATGCCGCCCTGGTCGGAGAAGATCAGCACGGGCCGCTTGCGCGTCCCGTCCCACGTGACGCCGGCGTAGTACTCCTGCTTGACGTCCACGCGGGAGTCGACCAGCACGCCGCGCGGCATGTGGCCGTTGATCTCCAGCGCGAGGATCTCCTCCGCGTGCTGCTCGGCCTCCTCGGGCGTGTCGGCGAACTTCACGCCGCCCGCCTTCATGCGGCCGCCGGTCAGCACCTGCGACTTGATCACGGTCGGCTCGCCGATCTCCTCGGCGATCTTGCGCGCGTCGAGGGCGGTGCGGGCGAAGCCGTGCGGCGACACCGGGATGCCGGCCTTCTCGACGACGCGACGGGATTCGTACTCGAAGAAGCGCATCAGCCCGTCGTCCTCAGTCCGGTGGCGATGCCGGCGACGGTCGCCAGCAGCGGGTCGCGGGCATCCTCGTCGCCCGCGCGATCGCGCTCGAGCAGGGAGAGCTGGAAGTACGACAGCGCGTCGAGCCAGGGAACCCGGCGGTCGAAGCGCTCCAGCGCGTCGGGGGTCGGGTCACCGAGCCGCTCGTGGCCGGTGATCTCCAGCAGTCGTGCGATGCAGCGCTCGTGCTCGTCGCGGATCGCGGTCCACACCCGTTCAGCCACCTCCTGGTCGTCGGCGAAGGCCATGTAGCGCTCGCCGATGGCGAGGTCGGACGCGGCCATCGCGGTCTCGAGCGTCGTGATCACGTTGCGGAAGAACGGCCACTCGGCCCACAGCTCACGTTGCAGATCGAGGTCGCCGCCGGCCAGCGCGGTGCCCGCGCCGTACCAGGACGGCAGCCCGATGCGCGTCTGCATCCACGCGAACACCCACGGGATCGCGCGCAGGTCGCTGAAGGCGCCCTTCGGCTTGCGCGAGGACGGGCGCGACGCGATGTTCAGCTCGTCCATCAGCGCCAGCGGGGTGCATTCGCTCAGGACGCGCAGGAAGTCCTCATCGCGCACGAGGTCGTGGTAGGTGGAGCGTCCGGCGTCCGCCAGGCGCTCCATCTCCGTCCGCCAGGCCTCCGGCGGCTCCGGGGCGGGATCCACGGTCGCGTGCACGACGGTGGCCACCGTCTGCTCCAGCGAGCGCACCGCCAGCTGCGGATGCGAGAACTTGGCGGTGATCACCTCGCCCTGCTCGGTGATCTTGATCCGGCCCCCGACGGTGCCCGGGGGCTGGCCGAGGATCGTGCGCGACGAGGGTCCGCCGCCGCGCGGGGGCGACCCGCCGCGGCCATGGAAGAGCCGCAGGTTCACGTCGTTCTCCTTCGCCTGGCTCGCGAGGGCCTCCTGCGCGCGGTACATCGACCACTGCGCGGGCATGAAGCCCTCGTCCTTGCCGGCGTCGGAGTAGCCGATCATGACCTCCTGGCCGCGCTTGCGCGCGTCCAGGTGCACGGCATAGGCGGGGTTGGCGTAGAGCGCCTGCATCGTGTCGGTGCTGTTCTCGAGCGCGACGCGGCGCTCGAAGAGCGGCACGATCTCGATCTGCGAGCGCCGCTCGACGCCTTCCCCGTTGCCGGGATGGAACAGGCCCGAGGCCCGCGCGAGCCACAGCGCGCAGAGCACGTCGGAGGGCTGCTCGGCGTTGGAGACGATGAACGTGTCGATCCCGGCCCGGCCGTAGGTGGCGATCGCGGTCGCGATCGTGTCGAAGGTCGCGGCGGCCCGGGGGCGGTCGCCGCCCGGGCGGGGCGGCACGTCGTCCGCCAGGCAGGCGTCGGTGAGCAGCTCCACACGCCGCTCCTCGCTCTCGGCCGCCCCGTAGCCGGGCAGCAGGGCGCGGCAGGCGTCGTGCAGCTCGGGCGCGCTGTCGCGCGCCTCGAGCGTCGCGAGGTGGAAGCCGAAGATGCGCACCTGCCAGATCAGCCGGGCGATGCGGCCGCGCGCGACGATCTTCGAGCCGAGGCTCGAGCGGATCGCCTCGAGATCGGCGATCAGCTCGTCGGGGGAGGCGTAGCCCGGCTCGCGCGGCTGGCCGCCGCGCGCGGAGTCCAGCGTGTTGTCGATGCGCGCCAGCACGAAGGCGAGCTTGCGGCGCAGCGGCTCGCCGGCCTCGTGCGGGTAGCGGGCCACGAGGTAGGCAGCCTGGTCGGGCAGCTGCCGCTCGTCGCGGGCGAGCGACTCGCGCAGCTCGTCGGTCATCGCCAGCGCGGACTCGCGCTGGGAGAACGCGCGCCGCAGCGGGCGGATCCGGTCGCGCAGCAGCTCGAGCACGAGCACGCGTTGCGCCTGCAGCGTCTCGAGGATCGTCTGCGAGGTCACGTTGGGGTTGCCGTCCATGTCGGCTCCGGCCCAGCTGCCGAAGCGCACCGGCGGCGACTCCACCGCGACCTCCTCACCGACCACGCGCGCGTACTGGACCGCGAGCTCGCCCGCGGCGTCGAAGAGCACCTTGTCGAAGAAGAACAGCTTGCGGCGCACCTCGTCGATCACACGCGGGCGCATCGCCCGCAGCTCGCCGGTGGCCCACCACACCGCGAGCCCTTCGCGGATCTCGTCCTCGAGCGCGGCGCGCTCGGTGGCGCCGAGGCGGGGGTCGGCAAGCTGCTCCATGGCCGTCGAGGCCATGCGCTGGTTGCCCAACACGGAGCGCCGGGCCATGTCGGTGGGATGCGCGGTGAGGACGAGGCGCACGTCGAGCGCGTCCGCGGCCTCCGGATGGCGCTTGATGCGCTCCGCGGCCTCGGGGAGCGACGCCGGCGGCGGGTCGCCGCCGGTGTCGCCGGCGCGGTGCTCGCGCACCCGCCGCAGCTCGTCCGTGATGTTCGCCAGCGCGAGCTCGACCGTGCAGGCACGGATCAGCAGCATGGGCGAGCGGGCGCCGTCCACGATCGACGCGAGCGCGGCCTCGGCGCCGGGCTCGTCCCGGCGCACGGCCGCGGCCGCGTCGTAGAGGGACTGGACCTCGTCGGCGAGCGCCGGACCCTCCTGCTCGACCAGCACGTCGGCGAACAGCCGCTCGAGCCGCTCGGCGTCGGCCATCGCGGCCGCAGCGTCCTTGGCCCCCGCGTCGGAGGCCGCTGGCGGGAGGGTGACGGCCATCGGCCTACGAGCCCGCCTGGGCCGGCTCGGGGTCGGGCTCTGGCTTGGAGTCGTCGGAGCCTTCGACCTCGGCCTGGCGCTCCTCGCGCCGCGAGAGCTTCTGGCGGCGCGCGCTCGCGCGATCGCCCTCGTGCTCGTCGTCCTTGGCCTCGATCTGGTCGAGCTTCGCGAGCAGGGTCTCGGCCATGCGGATCGAGGCGGCGTCGATCAGCCGCCCGTCGAGCGAGACGGCGCCCTTGCCCTTCGCGGCGGCGTCGCGCATCGCGTCGACGATGCGGCGGGTCTGCTCGGCGACGTGGTGATCGGGCGTGAAGACGTCGTTGGCCAGCTCGATCTGCGAGGGGTGGATCGCCCACTTGCCCTCGTAGCCGAGCACGGCGGCGCGGCGCGCGGCGGCCTTGTAGCCCTCGGCGTCGTTGAAGTCGCCGAACGGGCCGTCGATCGGGCGCAGGCCGTGGGCGCGGCAGGCCACCGCGACGCGCGAGAGCGCGTAGTGCCACTGGTCGCCCCAGTGCCACTCGCGGGCCTCGCTGCCGTTGGCGTCGGTGAGCACCGCGTAGTCCGGCGTGGCGCCGCCGATCGAGGTCGTGTGGCTCTGCAGCGAGGCGGCGTAGTCGGCCACGCCGAAGACCATCGCCTCCATGCGATCCGGCGCCGAGCCGGCGATCTCGTTGGCCTTGGCCATGCCCATGGCCGTCTCGATGAGCACCGAGATGCCGATCTTGCCCTGCAGCCCCGTCGCGTCCTCGATCTGCGTCAGCAGCGTGGCGACCAGGTGCACGTCGCCCGCACCTGAGGCCTTGGGGATCATGATCGTGTCGATCTCGTCGCCGGCCTGCTCGACCACGTCGACGATGTCGCGGTAGCAGTAGTGGGTGTCGAGGCCGTTGATGCGCAGCGACACGGAGCACTTCGACCAGTCGAGCTCGCGCAGCGCATCGATGATGTTGATGCGCGCGCGCTCCTTGTCGTCGGGGGCGACGGCGTCCTCGAGGTCGAGCATCACGATGTCGGCGCCGGCGTCTGGCGCACGCTCGAGCATGCGGACGTTGCTGCCGGGGACGGCGAGTTCGGAGCGGTGAAGGCGGGGCGCGTTCTGACGGGTCATGTGACAAGTAGACTTCCCCGAGGCCTGCATAACAACCGGGGATAGAGGAATTCGCATGCCCCCGATGCCTGGGCCAATGTATTGATCTGCCCCGTGCTTGCGCGCGAGATTTCGGTTGCGGCCCCCCTGGTCATCGGGCATGGTGGGGATTTATGACCATTTCTCCGATCGATCCTCCAGTCCGTCTGCTCTGCGGCCCCGGCCCCAGCAACGTCGATCCGGCGGTGCTCGCGGCCATGCAGAAGCCGATGCTCAGCCACCTCGACCCGGACATGCACGACATCCTGCTCGAGGTCGTCGACCTGCTCCGTCAGGCGTATCGCGCGCCCGACGGGCTCGTGTTCCCGCTGCAGGCCACCGGCACCTCCGGCATGGAGACCGGCATCGCCAACCTCCTCGAGGCCGGCGACAAGGCGATCATCGGCTACACGGGCTTCTTCGGCCGCCGCATCGTCGAGATCGCCAAGCGCTACGGCGTCGACGTCGTGGGGGTCGAGGGCGACTGGGGTGAGTCGATCGACAACCAGCGGCTCCTCGAGGCGCTGGACCAGAATCCGGATGCCCGCGTGCTCGCCATCGTCCACGCCGAGACCTCGACGGGCGTCGAGCATCCTCTCGCCGAGCTCGGCGCGGCGATGAAGGACCGCGGCGGCGACACGCTGCTGCTGGCCGACTGCGTGACGTCGCTCGGCGGCGTGGAGCTGGACGTCGGCGGCTGGGGCGTCGACTTCGCCTACTCGTGCACGCAGAAGTGCCTTGCCGCCCCGCCGGGCATGTCCCCGCTCGCGGTGTCCGAGCGGGCGCTCGAGCGCTTCCGCTCCCGCAAGACGCCGGTGCCGTACTCGTTCGACCTCGACCTGCTCGAGAAGTACTGGATCCAGCGGCCGGTCGTCTACCACAACACCGTCCCGATCCTGCACATCTACGCCCTCCACGAGGCGCTGCGCGGCCTCATGGAGGAGGGGCTCGACGCGCGCGTGGCGCGCCACGACGAGGTCGGCGGCTACTTCCAGCGCCAGGTCCTCGACCGCGGGCTCACCCTGCTCGCCGACCAGGACCATCAGCTCGCGCCGCTCACCGCCGTGCGGATCCCCGAGGGGGTCGACGGCAAGGCGGTGCAGACCCGGATCCTGCGCGAGCACGGGATCGAGGTCGGCGGCGGCCTCGGGCCGGAGGCGCCCGCGATGTGGCGGATCGGCCTCATGGGCTACAACGCGACGACCGAGACGGCCGACCGCGTGCTCGCCGCCTTCGACGCCGTCCTCGCTGACGAGCGCGCGACGGTCGGCGCCTAGTGGGCGGCCACTAGCAAGTCGTGGCGGATGCCGTCCCTCGCCCGGCCTGCGGGCGGGGACGGCACCGTCCGCACCTCCGCACGGCAGCACGCGGCCCCTGCTCCGGGCCTGTGATACGAACCTATTTGTCCACCGGAGGAGGAGTGGTCATGGGTGATCATCGCGACGGGCAGCCGGGCCGGTGGGCGTCGCCCTCGGGCTGACGGCGGCGCTCCTCTGGGGCCTCGCCGACTACAGCGCGGCCCTGGCGTCGCGCGAGGTCGGGGCGCTGCGCGTCGTGCTCGGGTTCCACGTGGTGGCCGTGGTCCTGCTCGGGATCGCGGTCTTCGCCACGAGCGACCTGGGCCGCGCCGGCGGCGAGCAGGTACTGGTGCTCGCGCTGGTCGGCGCGGTCGGCGCCGTGGCATACCTGGCCTTCTATCGGGCGCTGGCCATCGGGCCGATCTCGATCGTCAGCCCGGTGGTCTCGGGCTACGCCGCGACCACCGTGGTGCTGGCGCTCATCGTCCTCGACGAGACGCTGTCGGTGCTCGAGGCGGGCGCTGTGGTGCTCGCCGTCGGCGGGGTCATGCTCGCCTCCTCGGACCTCGCCTCGGTGCGGATGCGCGACTCCGCCCGGCCCCAGGGCGTGCTGCTGGCGATCCTCGCCATGGTCACGCTCGGCGGGTTCGTCTTCGGCCTCGCCTACTACGCCGACGACCTCGGCTGGCTGCTGCCGATCTTCCTCGGGCGCGCGTCCACCCTGGTCGTGCTGGCCGCGGCGCTGGCCGGCGACCTGCGCGGCTCGCCCCGCCTCGTGACGGCGCGCCTGTTGCCGGTGATCGTCCTGCTGGCCCTGCTGGACACGGGCGGCTACGTGGCGTTCAACGTCGGCACCGGCCACGCCGACACCGCGATCGTGGCCGGCGCCGCCGCGCCCTACGCGGTGGTGCCGATCGTGCTCGGCGTCCTGTTGCTCGAGGAGCGCCCGGCCGCCCTGCAGTGGGTCGGCATCGGGCTCGTGCTGGTGAGCGTCGCCACGCTCGGGCTCGTCGGCGGCTAGCGACCGGCGGCTAACCGTACCGCCCCGGTGCGGACGGCTGCCCGGGGACACACCGGGCACCCCCGCTGGACCCCCTACGGCCTGCCGGGGACGCTCTTGCGACCGTTCTGCCGCGCAACCCGAAGGGCTCGGAATGACCGAACACCCCGCTTCCGAACGCCGTTCCGCTCACCAGCGTCTTGTCGACCGGCGCCTGGGCGCGCTGGGTGCGCCGCTGCGCCATGCATCCATGGCGCGTCGTCGGCGCGTGGGTGGGCATCCTGATCGTCCTGATCGCGCCTCGTGGGGACGGTCGGCGGGTCGCTGCGCGACGAGTTCGAGATCCCGGGGTCGGACACGCAGAAGGCCACCAACCTGCTCGAGTCGAAGTTCGCGTCCGAGCAGGGCGCGGTGCTGAACGTCGTCTTCGCGGCGCCGGAGGGCCAACGGCTCGACACGCCCGCGCGCAAGGCGGCGGTCGAGGAGGCGATCGCGAAGATCCGCTCCTCCGAGTTCAAGCCCCATGACGGCAAGGCGGGGCTCGACAGCGTGGGCGACCCCTTCAGCCCGCAGACGTTCTCGAAGGACGGGCGCATCGCCTACGCGGAGGCGCAGTTCAACGAGACGATCGAGGACAAGGACCGCGACCAGGTCGTCGCGGTGGAGGACGCGGTCCGCAACGTCGTCCAGCCCGCGGGCGTGACGGTCGAGTACAACGGCGAGGCGGAGTTCCCGCCCATCGAGCAGGGGACCTCCGAGATCCTCGGCCTGCTCGCGGCGATCGTCGTGCTGCTGATCGTGTTCCGCACGTTCACCGCGATGCTGATCCCGATCGCGCTGGCGATCAGCGCGCTGGTGACCGCGTTCCTGCTGCTCTACATCCTCGCCGGGCTGACCGACATCAACACGATCACGCCGATCCTCGTCTCGATGATCGGGCTCGGCGTCGGCATCGACTACTCGCTCTTCATCGTCACCCGCTTCCGGCAGCTGCTGCACGAGGGGCTCCCACCAAGGGAGGCCGCCGCCGAGGCCGGGGCATCCGCGGGCCGCGCCGTCCTCTTCGCCGGTCTGACGGTCGCGATCTCGGTGACCGGCCTGGCCTTCATCGGGCTCGACTTCATCACCAAGCTCGGCATCGGCAGCGCCCTCGGCGTCCTCACCACCGTGTTCCTCGCGAACTCGCTGCTCCCCGCCGCGCTGGCGCTGCTCGGCCACAAGGTCGACCGGCTGAAGGTGCCCTTCCTGCGCCCGCTGGACGACTCCGAGGCCGCGCGCGACAAGACGCTCGTCGCGCGCTGGGGCCGCTTCGTGACCGCCAACGCGCGGTTCGTCTTCCCCGTCGTCGTGGTGTTGATCCTCGCGCTGGCCTCGACGTCGCTGATGGTGCGCCTCGGCGCCGCCGACCAGGGTACGCAGCCCACCCAGCAGACCAGCCGCCGGGCGTACGACCTGCTGGCCTCCGGCTTCGGGCCGGGCTTCAACGGCCCGATCCCGATCGTCGTCGACACCAACGGCGACGCGCAGGCGCCGCAGCGGATCCACGACCGCGTCGAGGGCCTTCCCGGCGTGGCGTCCGTCGGCGAGCCGCAGCTCAACAAGGACAAGTCGGTCGGCATCGTCTTCGTGACCCCGAAGTCGGCGCCGCAGGACAAGGCGACCGATGACGTCGTCGACCGGTTGCGGACGGAGGTCGTGCCGGCCGCGACCGGGGGCAGCGCCGCGGTCGCCTACGTCTCCGGCCAGACCGCGGCCTTCAAGGACATCGCCGACCGGATCATGGAGCGGTTGCCGCTGTTCCTGCTCTACATCGTCGGCGTGACGCTCATCGTCCTGGCCATGGCGTTCCGGTCGATCGTGATCTCCGCCACTGCGGCGATCACCACGATCCTCTCCGCGTTCGTCGGCTTCGGCGTGCTCACGCTGGTGGTGCAGGAGGGCCACCTGCTCGGCATCACCGGGCTCGACCGGACCGGGCCGATCGAGACGTTCGTCCCACCGATCGCCTTCGCGATCCTCTTCGGGCTCTCGATGGACTACATGGTGTTCCTCATGAGCCGGATCCGTGAGGAGCACGTCAACGGCCTCAGGACGCGCGCGGCGGTCGAGCACGGCATCGCCGCGATCGGGCGGGTGGTCGTCGCCGCGGCGATCATCATGGGCACGGTGTTCGCGGCGTTCATCCTGAGCGTCGACCGCATCCCGAAGGAGTTCGGGATCCTGCTCGCGGTCGCGATCCTCACGGATGCGCTGATCGTGCGGATGACGCTCGTGCCGGCGCTCCTCACCCTCCTGGGCGAGAAGTCGTGGTACCTCCCGCGGTGGCTCGACCGCCTGCTCCCCGACATCACCATCGAGCCGCCGCACGGCGACACCGAGACGCCGCGCCGCCCGGCGGCCGAGCCGGCCGAGCCGGCCGAGGCGCCCGGCAAGGCCTGACCCGACTCGACGAGGCTCCTAGCGCTCGAGCCGCACCAGCTTCACCGCGAGCTCGAGCGCCAGGAGGTCCTCGCCGGCGAGGTCCAGGCCGGTGAGCTGCTCGATGCGGTCGAGCCGCTGGCGCAGGGTGTTGGGGTGGATGTAGAGCTCGCGAGCGGTGGTGGTGACGCTGCGGCGGGTGTGCAGGTAGCGCTCGAGCGTCGTCACCAGCTCGGTGCTGCGGCGGGCGTCGTAGTCGAGGAGGCGCTCGATGGCGGTCCAGTGGCGGTCGCGGGGGGCGTCGTCGAGCGAGAGGTGGACGAGGTACTTGTAGGCGCCGAGCGCGTCGTAGGCGAGGGCGCCGCCGGCGGGCTCGAGGGCCTGGGCGATGCGGGCGGCGTCGGCGGCCTCGCGCACGCCGCGGCGGCCCTCGGCGGGGCCCTGCCGGGCGGAGCTCACGCCGAAGGCGACCCGCTCGGCGGCGCCCAGCGCGGCGAGCTCCGCGACGAGGTCCGCGGCGCCCGCCGGGGCAAAGGCCCGCAGGCCGTCGGGCGCGGTGTCGCTCAGCGCGCCGGGCGCGCTGCGCCGCAGGCCGGCCTCGGCCCGGGCGGCCACGTCCGGCCACGGCTCGGCGTCCGGGCCCGGCCGGGCCGGCAGAGCCTGTATCAGGAGGTACGGGCGGTCGAGGTCCGCGCCGGCGGCGCGGGCGCGCGCCGCGGCGACCTCGACGGCCCCGTCGGCCAGCGCGGTGAACAGGTCGCGCACGATGTTCTCGGTGGTCAGCCGCTCGATCAGCGCCGCCTTCTCGTGGGCGACCGCGAGCTGGTTGGCGACCGCGCGCAGCAGCTCGTCCTCGTCGTCGCCGAACGGCAGCGACCGCGCCACGGCGAGGATCCCGACCGGCTTGTCGCCGGCCTCCACGGCCGCGGTGAGCACGGCGGCGCCGTCCTCGGGCGCCGGCGGGCGCGCGCCGCGGCGGCGCAGCAGGTCGAGCAGCGCGTCGGCCGCCGGCAGGCGCCCGGCGTCGTCGCCGGCCGTGGCGGCGGGCTCGAGCCGGCCGGTCTGCGGCTCGAGCAGGAACAGCCGGCTCACGTCCGCCCCGAGCAGCCGGAGCACGCCGTCGACCACCGTCGCGTGGAGCTCCTCGCGGCGGGTGACGGCGGCGATGCGCTGGCTGAGGGCGGAGAGGGTGGTCAGGGCGTCGACGCGGCGGCGGGTGTCGGCGTAGAGGCGGGCGTTCTCGATCGCGCCGGCGACGAGCGAGGCGGTGTGGCTGAGGAACGTGAGCACGCCGGTGTCGAACTCGCGGGGGGCGACGGTGTGCAGGACGACGACGCCGAGGACCTCGCCGGAGCGGGCGGGGATCGGTACGGCGACCATCGACTGGAAGTGCTCCTCCTCGATCTCGGGCACGTACTTCATCCGCGGATCCGACAGCGCCTGGTCGCGGATCAGCGCGGGCCGGCTTGTGGCGCGCGACCCAGCCGGTCAGCCCCTCCTCGACACCCCACTCGAGCCGGCCGACGAGGTGCGCGTAGACCTCCGAGGCGGCCCGCAGCCGAAGGCGTGTCGCGGTCGCGCAGGTAGACGAAGCAGGCGTGGCAATCGGTCGCCCGCGTGAGCAGGTCGACGATGCCCTCCAGTACGCGGTCGAGGTCGGGCGAGGACGCCACGACCCCGATCACCGCGTAGAGCGTCTCACTCCGGAGCTGGACCTGCTCCAGCCGTGCGGCGAGCTCCGCGTCCGTCGGCTCGGAACCCGGCAGCGGTCGTGCTCCCACGGCTCCTCGCCCCCGGGGTCACGGGGGTGGCGTCTCTGGCGACGGCTGCGTCGCGACCGAGACGACCTTGCCGGTGTTGGCGTCGACCTTGACCACCGCGAGCTCCTTGAACCCGGCGGCGCCGGCCGGGATCGAGAGCGAGACCGCCCAGAACGGGCGCGACGTGAGGCCCTGGCGGACGAGGCGGACCTGCTCGGTGCGCGGGCGGAAGTCGACCTGCTCGCGCGCGGTGGCGATCGCCTGCTGCTCGTCGATGCGGACCTGCGAGCGCTGGCAGGAGTTCGCGACGAAGATCGTCGCCCCCACCAGCGCGACGAGGGCCAGGACCCGCGGCCACGGGATGCCGCGGGCGCCGGTCCGGCGGCCGCCGTTGGCGGCCACAGGCCCGCGCCCGTCACCGGCCGCGGCGGCGTGCCCGTTCCCGGTCACTACCGCGTCAGCGTCCCGATGTCGGTCCCCAGCACGATCACGAGCACGATCACGACGCAGAGGATGGAGAACCCGACCATGAAGGCCTCGAAGCGCCTTGGAGTGGGTCTCGAGCGGCGGGAAGTGCGGCTGCCGGCGCCGGTCGACGCGCCAGGAGGGGGTGGGGTCGGTGGACATGTCTCGTCTCCTCGGTCTCAGGCCTCGACGGCGGGCGGCGTGCCACCGTCGCGGGCCGACAGGCGCTCCGCGTGGCTCATCAGGCGCCGGTGCTCGAACATGACCCAGGCCACGAGCGCGATGAGCGACACCGCGAGGCCGATCACGGTCAGGACGTAGTAGCCGGTCGCGGCGGAGGCGCCGTCCTCGCCGTAGACCGTCCCGGGCCCGAAGGTCATGAAGCCCGCGCACTTCTCGTAGGCGGCCTGCAGGATGAAGTCCGCGTCGTCGCCCTTGACGGCACCCTGGACCGCCTGGACGCAGCTGGGCGCGCTATCGATGATCGCGGGCATGCCGCTCCTCCGTGGGCTCGAGGTTGATGCCGTCGCCGGCGAGCCGGCGCTGCTTGCGCGACGCCCACCGGCCCGCGAGGCCGGCGAGGGCGAACATGACGGCCAGCGAGATCAGCAGGAAGGTCATGACGACCCTCCGGCCGGCACCCGGTCAGGCGGGTGCGAGTGGCCGTTGAGGTCCCCGAGCGCCACGTCCATGACCGGCTTGGACTGCACGATGGTCCCGTCGGGCTCCTGCATGCTCTCGAGGACGGCCGCGTGCTCGGGATAGAAGTCATAGCCGTACTCGGCGACGTCCAGGCCCTCGAGCTCGACCTCGACCGGCACGCGCAGCACGCCGAGCTGCTTGAGGATCCACGCGGCCCCCCAACCGGACAGGAAGCCCAGCGGCAGGAAGGTGGCCAGGCCCATGAGCTGGCCCCCGATCGAGCTCTCGACGTTGTTGAGGCCGGTCGGGTAGCCGGCCGCGAAGCACGCCGACCCAGATGATCCCGAGGAAGCCCGCCACGCCGTGCACCGCGACCGCGCCGACGGCGTCGTCGACCCGGAAGCGCCTCTCGATCAGCCCGCCCGCGTAGTACACGAGCACGGCGGTCAGCATCGCGACGAGGTAGGCGAGCGTGGGGGCGTACACGTCGGCGCCCGCCGAGACCCCGATGACGCCGGCGAGGCCGCAGGAGATCGTCCAGAACGGGTCCCCGCGGCTGACGAAGTAGCCGCCGGTGAACCCGCCCGCGAAGCCGAAGGTGATCACCATCGTGATCGAGCCGAGGGTGGTCGGGCTGAGGTAGATCGTCGCCCAGCCCGGGAACGCCGTCGAGCTGATCACCAGGCACGCGCCGTAGAACGCGTAGAACCCGGTGAAGATCAGCATCAGCCCCAGCGCGGTGATATGGAGGTTGTGGGGTCTGAACTGGCGGGCGAGCCCCTCCCGGGTGTACTTGCCGATGCGCGGTCCCAGGTTGAACAGCACGCCGAGGGTGAACGCGCCGGCGACGCCGTGCACCACGGCGGAGGCGATCGAGTCGTGGAACCCGAAGCGCAGCGTCAGCCATCCGCCGGCGCTCCAGCCCCACGCGGCGTCGAGGATCCACACCACGGAGCCGAGCAGGACGGCGAGCACGAGGTAGGCGGAGATCCGCGCGCGCTCGATGATCGCGCCGGACATGATCGAGGCCGTCGTCCACGAGAACAGGAGGAAGGCCAGGAAGAAGATCAGGTTGATGTTGTTCGTCAGGTTCGGCCCGAAGGCGTCGCTCCACATGATCGAGGAGGCGCAGGTGATCGACGTGAAGTCGTCGGAGCCCGGGCTGATCGGGATCCCCGGCTGCGCGCAGCCGTAGATCATCCAGCCGAAGTAGTAGAACGACGGCGTGACCACGGCGATGGTCAGGATGTTCTTCATCGCCGTCGACATCACGTTCTTGCGCCGTGCGACGCCCGCCTCGTAGCTCATGAACCCGGCGTGGATGAGCCACATCAGCACGACGGTGAAGAAGTAGAACTGCTCGGCGAGGATCGCGGAGTCCCTGGTGAGCGACTCCTGGGCAGCGGCATCCTCCAGGGCGCCGACCTGGGCGATCACTTGGCTGAACACGCAGACCTCCTCCGAATCACGCGCGGCGCCCCTCTAGCGTCGCGGGCGGGCGCGGTACGCCCACCTGGCGCCGATGCTCTCCGGCACGCCCGGACCGCGTAATGGCTCGCGGCGCCACTCTTCGCCGGGCCGGGGTGTGGCCGCCACACATATCCGGTACTCGACGCGCCGGTGAGCCCCGGGTACGATCGCCCCTTCGGGGAAGCCGTGACGGACATCGCTGACGAGGCGGTCGCCCGGTCTGCCGGGGGCGACGGCCAGAGGACGAACGGGGACCACGCCGCGCCCGCCGGCGATCTCGCGCTGGCCCGGGTCCGCGAGGAGAACGCGTTCCTCTACGCGGTCATCGGGGCGATCTCGTCGTCGCTCGAGCGCGAGCAGGTGCTCACCAACATCGTCGCCATCCTGCGCGAGGCGACGGGCTGCCACGCGGGATTCGTCTACCTGGTGGAGGACGAGCGCCTGGTGCTGCGCGCCGCCTCGGCCGTCCACCGCCACCTCGTGGGACGGCTCTCCTTCGGCGTCGACGAAGGCGTGTGCGGCTGGGTCGCGCGCACCGGCGAGCCGGCCCTGATCCGCGAGAACGCGCTCGCCGACCCCCGCATGAAGTACGTCGCCGAGCTCGAGGAGGAGCGCTTCCAGTCGATGGTCGCGGTCCCCATCGCGCGCCGCTCGGGGGCGGTCGCGGGGGTGGTCGTCCTGCACACTGTCGCGCCGCGCGAGTTCGACGACGCCGTGGTGAACTTCCTGGTCAACGCGGCCTCGCTCGTCGCCGGGGCGATCGAGAACGCCGAGCTCTACCGCGCCACCCGCCGCCGGGTGGACGCGCTCACCACGCTCTCGCGGCTCGCCCAGGCGCTGGCGGGCGCGACGCGCCGCGAGGAGCTCCACGACGCCGTGACGCGCGGCGCGCGCGAGCTGACCCGCGCCGACACCTGCCGGCTGTACCGCCACGAGCCCGTGAGCGGCGAGCTCGAGCTGGTGGCGGCGAGCCCGCCCGAGGCGGCGGCGCCGCGGCGGGCCGAGGGGACCGGCCTGCTGTTCGACGTGCTCGGGCGCGGAGCGGACATCGCCACCGAGGAGGAGGGCGGCCTGCTGATCGCGCCGGTGGTCGCCGGCGACGAGCGCCTCGGCGTCCTGTGCTGCCGCACGCACGCGCCGCGGCGCTTCGGCCCCGAGGACGCCGAGCTGCTGCGCTCCGTCGCCCACCAGGCCGCGGTGGGGCTCGCGCGGGTCGAGCTGATCGAGGGGCTGACCGCCGAGAGCCTCGTCCACGGGATGTTCCAGGCGCTGGCCGAGGACGCCCCCGACGCCGCGATGGAGCGGGCGGCGCGGGTGGCGCTCGACCTCGCGCGGCCGCACGCGATCCTGCAGGCCGAGCGCGCCCCTGGCGCGCCCGCGACCGGGCCGGAGCCGTGGGCCGGGATCGCGGGCCGGGTCCAGGGCCGTCTGCGGGCGGACTTCCCCGCCGCCGTCTTCCACGCCGGCCACGAGCGCCTGCGCGGGCTCGTCCCGCTGCACGGCGCGGCGGACGGGCTGGGGGACCTGCGCCTCGCGTGCGCGGAGCTCGCCGCCGCCGAGGGCCTCGTGATCGGGTTCACCGGCGTCCGCCGCGGCGCGCAGGAGGGCACGCGCTCGTTGCGCGATGCCGCGGACGCCGCCCGTATGGCGCGCGTGCTGGAGCCCGCGGGCGGGGCGCTCTGCTACGAGGACCTCGGCGCCTACAAGTACCTCGTGCGCTTCACGGCCGACGACGTGCCGCGCGACGCGCTCTACCGCGGCGTGGAGCAGCTGCTCGACTACGACGTCCGCCGCCAGACGCACCTGGTCGACACGCTCGAGCAGTTCCTGACCAACTGGCGCTCGATCGGGGCGAGCGCACGGGCGCTCTACATCCACCCGAACACGCTGCGCCAGCGCCTGAGCCGCATCCACAGCATCTCGGGGATCGACGTCGACCGCGTCGATCCCCTGTCGCTCGAGCTGGCGGTCAAGCTCGTCCGGCTGCGCGCGTCGGCAACTCGTCCGTGACCGGGGCGGGCTCGAGCAGCCCGAGCCGCCCGGCCAGCCACCCCGCGGGCAGCGCCTGCAGCAGGAGCGTGGTGACGATCGCGAGCGCGACGACGCTCGTGAGGATGTCGAGGTTGGGCACGCCGAGCGCGCCGAGGAAGCCCACCAGGGCCGCCGGGACGACGCCGGTCTCGCGCGTCCAGCACAGGAAGGCCAGCTCCCGCGAGGTCCAGGCGGCGCGGCGGTCCGGCAGCGCGCACACGAGCACCGTCACGGGGCGCGCGACGAGCATCAGCACGGCGAGGACGGCGAGCGCGGGGAGGAGGTGCCCCGAGAGGGTGTCGAGCGGCAGGCTGGCGCCGAGGACGAGGAACACGAAGAGGGTCACGACGTCGGCGAGGCTCGACGTGAAGACGTGCATGTCCCGCTCGTGCTCGGGGTGCATGTCGAGCCGCAGGAGGTCCATGTTGCCGACGATCAGACCGGCCAGGAACGCGCCGAGGTAGCCCGAGCCCCCGGCCGAGTCGAGCGACACGTAGGCGATCGAGACGACGGTCAGCACCGCGATCGCCGACGACTCGCGCCAGATCCCCGCGCGCCGGCTCGAGATCGCCGCCGACAGGACCACGCCGGCCAGGATGCCGATGACCGCGCTGATGCCGAGCTCGGTCACGAAGTCGGCCGCCGGGGCGGTCACGGAGTCCTCGCCGGTGAGCAGGACGCCCGCCACCGCCAGCGCCAGCACGGCGCCGGTCGGGTCGTTGAACGCCGACTCCGCGATCACCGTCTGGCTCACCTTGCGCGACAGGCGGCCGCCGAGGAACAGCGGGATGAGGATCGCGGGGTCGGTCGGGGCGAGCACGGCGCCGAGCAGGATCGCCTCGGTCCACGACAGCCCGAACGCCAGGTGCGCGGCGGCCCCGGTGATCAGCGCGGTGATGACGACGCCCGGCAGCACGAGCGCGCCGAGGCTCATCGCGACGCCGCGCAGCACGCGCAGCGACAGGTTCAGCCCGCCGTAGAAGAGGATCGTGGAGACGCCGAGCGTGAAGATCAGCTGCGCGCCGAGCGAGTCGAGCGGGACGTCGACCACGTCGAGCGCGTGCGGCCCGATCGCGACGCCGAGGCCGACGAGCACCAGCACCTCGGGCACCCGCAGGACCTCGGCGAGCAGACGCGAAGCCAGCCCAGCGGCCAGCAGGACGCTGAGCGTGAGGATGACCTCGCGCGTCACGCCGGCGTCTCGCGCTCGCGCTCGCGCTCGAGCGCGAGGCGGGCGACGTCCCCGGCCGTCACCAGCAGCAGGACGATCAGGGCGCCCGCGCCGAGCGCCACCGTCACCATCTTGCGGCGGGCGTCGCGGCGCGCCGCTGCGAAGCCCTCGCGGGAGGCGCGCACCCGCGCCGCCTCGCGATCCGCGAGCGCCTGGGCGGTGGCCGCCATCGCCTCGAACTGGCGGATCTCGGGACCGAGCAGGATGCGCTTGGTGACCTCCGGGCGGTCGCTCTGCAGCGCGCTCCAGGCCCGCGCGTCGAGCGCCATGAACCGGTCGAGCCCTGCGGCGAGATCCTCCACCAGGCGCTGCTCGCCGGGGTCGGTGAAGCGGGCCCGCGCGACCGCGAGGTCGCGCCGGAACGCGCGCACGGCGGCGTCGAAGCGCGGGCGGCTCTCGCCGTCGTCGTAACCCCAGGCGGTCTGCCAGCCGTTGAGGTCGGTGACGCCGAACTTGAGGTCGAGCGCCAGCTCCTGGCCGCGGGCGGCGCGCTCGGCGTCGGCGAAGCGCGCGTCCAGCGTGCTCATGCCGTTCAGCGCGATGGCGGTCAGGACGATCGGCACGATCGCGGTGATGACGATCGCCGCGAACAGCTTTGCGCGGATGCTCACACGACGCTCCTATGACAGGCGGGTGGGCGGGATCCGCTCCGGCGGGCTCGCCTCCGGCCGGCGTCATCATCGCCGCGCGACCGCGCGCGGGCAACCACGGGCGCGGGTATCGTCGGCCCGGCCATGATCCTGTTCGTGCTCACCGGCCGCGCGCCGGCCTTCCTCATCCTGCTGCTGGCGCTGCTCGTGTACCTGAGCTGGCTCGACCTGCGCGCGGAGCCCGTCGACGGCAAGGTGAAGGTGTGGTGGTACCTGCTCGTGGTGCTGCTCAACGTGCCCGCCTACCTGGCGCTGCGCATCTGGCTGGCGGTGATCCGCCGGCGGCGCCGTGAGGCCGAGGACAAGGCGGGCTAGGCCGTGGCGGGCGGGGCGGGCGGGATCCGCTCTCCCGCCGCGCGCAGCCGCACGAGCTTGATCGCCAGCTCGAGCGCGAGCAGGTCCTCGTCGGCGAGCGCGAGGCCCGTGAGCTGCTCGATGCGGTCGAGCCGCTGGCGCAGGGTGTTGGGGTGGATGTAGAGGTCGCGCGCGGTGGTGGTGACGCTGCGGCGCGCCTGCAGGTAGCGCTCGAGGGTGTCCACCAGCTGGGTGTTGCGGCGGGCGTCGTAGTCGAGGAGGCGCTCGATGGCGGTCCAGTGGCGGTCGCGGGGGGCGTCGTCGAGCGAGAGGTGGACGAGGTACTTGTAGGCGCCGAGCGCGTCGTAGGCGAGCGCGCCGCCGCCGCGCTCGAGCGCCTGGGCGATGCGGGCCGCCTCGGCCGCCTCGCGCACGCTGCGCCGGCCGCCGGCCGCGCCGGTCGCGGGCACGCTGAGCCCGAACGCGACGCCCTCCTCGGCGCCGAGGCGCGCGAGCTCCGCCTCCAGGTCCGGCGCCTCGGCGCCGGGGACCGGGACGCCGGCCAGCGCCAGCAGGCCGTCGCGGCCGGCGTCGAACAGCGCGCCGGGCGCGAGCCGCCGCAGCCGCGCCTCCGCCCGCGCGGCGACCGCAGGCCACGAGCGCTCCACCGGCGGGGCGGCGGCCGGCGCCCCGCGGATCACGACGTAGGAGCGGGCGAGCTCGAACCCGGCCGCCCGCGCGCGGGCGTCGGCGACGTCCTGGTCGCCGTCGGCCAGCGCCGCGAACAGGTCGCGAACGATGTTCTCCGCCGTGAGGCGCTCGATCAGCGCCGCCTTCTCGAGCGCCACCGCGAGCTGGTTGGCGACCGCCCGCAGCAGCTCGTCCTCGTCGTCGCGGAACGGCTCTGTCCGCAGCACGGCGAGGACGCCGAGCGGCTCGCGGCCCGCCTGCACGGGCGCCGCGAGCACGGCCCCGGCGCGCTCCCCGCCGGCGCCGCGCGCGGTGTCGCGGCCCCCGCGTTGCAGCAGGTCGAGCAGCCGCGCCGCGCCGTCGCCGCCGAGCCACGACTCCGAGCGCTCGGGGGGATCGGCGGCGGCGAGCTCGAGCCGGCCGCTCTCGGCGTCGAGCTGGTAGAGCTGGCACAGCGCTCCGCCGAGCAGCCGCCGCACGCCCTCGGTCACCACGGGGAAGAGCTCCTCGCGGCGGGTGACGGCGGCGATGCGCTGGCTGAGGGCGGAGAGGGTGGTCAGCGCGTCGACGCGGCGGCGGGTGTCGGCGTAGAGGCGGGCGTTCTCGATCGCGCCGGCGACGAGCGAGGCGGTGTGGCTGAGGAACGTGAGCACGCCGGTGTCGAACTCGCGGGGGGCGACGGTGTGCAGGACGACGACGCCGAGGACCTCGCCGGAGCGGGCGGGGATCGGTACGGCGACCATCGACTGGAAGTGCTCCTCCTCGATCTCGGGCACGTACTTCATCCGCGGATCCGACAGCGCCTGGTCGCGGATGAACGCGGGCCGGTTGTGGCGCGCGACCCAGCCGGTCAGGCCCTCGTCCATCCCCCATTCGAGCCGGCCGACGAGGTGCGCGTAGACCTGCGAGGCGGCCTGCAGCCGGAGGGTGTCGCCGTCGCGCAGGTAGACGAAGCACGCGTGGCAGTCCGTCGCCTCCGTGAGCAGGTCGACGATGCCCTCCAGTACGCGGTCGAGGTCGGGCGAGGACGCCACGACCCCGATGACCGCGTAGAGGGTCTCGCTGTGGAGCTGGTCGCGATCGAGCCCGGGAGCGGTCACGCGGGCGGGTGGGCCGGATATCTCAGTACAGCTGCAGGTAGCGGTCGAGCTCCCATTGGGTGATCTGCTCGTGGGCCTGCTTCCACTCGTCGCGCTTGACGCCCACGAAGTAGTCGACGTAGTCCTCGCGCGCGGTGGTGCCGAGGGCCTCGCGCAGGACGTCGTCGCGCTCGAGCTCCCGCGTGGCGTCGAGCAGGTTGGCCGGCAGCAGCTCGATGCCGCGCCGGTCGAGCTCGGCCTGGGTGACCTCGTGGAGGTTGAGCTCCGTGGTCGGCTCGCCCGGGTCGAGCTCGCGCTCGAGGCCGTCGAGGCCGGCCGCGAGGATCGCGGTGGCGCCGAGGTAGGGGTTGCAGGAGCCGTCGACGGTGCGGTCCTCGATCCGGCCCGGCGCCGGGATGCGCAGCATCTGCGTGCGGTTGTTGTAGCCGTAGCTGATGTAGACCGGCGCCCACGTGGCCCCGCTGCGCGGCGAGCCGACCACGAGCCGCTTGTAGGAGGTGACCGTCGGCGCGGTCAGCGCGATGTAGGCCTTGGCGTGCGCCTTGAGCCCGCCGAGGAAGTGGTAGGCGGCCGGCGAGAGCCCGATCTTGCGCGGGTCCTCGGAGGGGTCGAGGTCGAAGACGTTCTCGCCGTCCTTCCACAGGCTCATGTGGAAGTGGCAGCCGTTGCCGGTCAGGTCGGCGAACGGCTTGGGCATGAATGTCGCGATCAGGCCCCGCTCCTGGGCCATCGACTCGACCATGTAGCGGAAGAAGATCGCCCGGTCGCACGACGTCAGCGCGTCGGCGAAGTCGAAGTTCTGCTCGAACTGGCCGTTGGCGTCCTCGTGGTCGGTCGCGTAGTTGTCCCACCCCAGCGCGTCGAGGTTGCGGGCCACCGAGCCGACGAAGTCGAGGTTGCGCGTGAGCGCGCGCATGTCGTAGCAGGGCTGGTCGAGCGTGTCCTGCTGGTCTGCGAGCTCGATGCCGCCGTCCTCGCGGCGGCGCACGAGGAAGTACTCGAGCTCGATGCCGATCTTGAACTCGTAGCCGAGCGCCTTCGCGCGGTCGAGCTGGCGGCGCAGGATCGTCCGCGGGCAGTAGGGCCACGCCTCGCCCTCGACCTGGACGTCACAGGCGAAGCGGGCGACCTCCGGGCGCCACGGCAGCGGCGTCAGGCTCCGCGGGTCGGGCATCGCGATCATGTCCGGGTCGCTCGGCACCTGGCCGATGTCGCCGGCGGCGAAGCCCGCGAAGCCCGCGCCCTCGGTCAGCAGGTCGTCGAGGTGGCTCGCCGGCACGAGCTTCGCGTTCGGCTTGCCGTGCATGTCCACGAACTGCGCGAACAGGAACTGGATGCCGTTCGCGTGGACGTAGTCGCGGACGTCCTCGACGCTCTCGGGCCGCGTGAATGCGGCGCCGCCTCCCGGCGGCGTTGCGAGTGTGGTCGTGCCGTCGCCGGTGCTCATGCCTCTTCTCCTCGTCCGGGCGGAATGCCGCTGAGGTATAGCCGTTCGCCGATGCGGGAGGAATGTCCGCGTTGGCCACGATCTTACGGCGGATGGTGGAGGAAGTGACCACAAATCCGCGCACGTGGTCAGCGAATGCGTGTGGATCCTTGACGCCACGGGGGGCGTTGTGTACTCCCTCCCGCCAGGCGAATCAGGGTACGAGGGAGGTTGTATGGCCGTGGAAGACGCAGGGCCCGACGGGGATCGACGGCCCCACGGGGACCGCGAGGCGGAGATCCTCGCGGAGGCGGTCCAGGCCGCCGAGGCGGCGCTGAACCCCGAGGACGAGGCCACCGAGGCGGGCGTCCGGCGCCAGATGGACAGCCTGTACGTGCGCGACCGCTGGATGTCGTTGGCCTTCGTCGCGGCGCTGCTGGTGGTCCTCCCGTTCATCGTGATCTCGATGTGGAGCATCGCCTCGCCCGGCACGCGCGCGGTCCTCATCGCGGCCGGGACGGTGGTCGGGATCTACAACGTCGCGTCGATGCTCAAGCTCGTGCGGACCTATCGCGAGGACCGCGACTTCATCTACCGGCGCGACGTCGCGCACCTCCGCGAGCTGCGCGCCGCGCGGCGCTTGGCGCGGGAGAAGGCATGACGCCCTACGAGCCGCCCCGGCAAGGGGTCCGCGGGCAGATCGTCGACTCGGTGATCATCCTCGCGCTGCTGTTCGCGGTGCTCTTCGGGGTCACCTACTACGTCCAGTCGAGCGAGGAGACGGCGACGCCGGAGCGCCCGAAGCCGATCTCCCAGCTGCCGATCAGCGCGACCGAGAAGCAGCAGTTCCAGAAGGCGGTCGACGAGGGGATCGTCGACCTCGAGGGCGTCAACCAGCAGGTCGCCGACAACCGCCCGCGCGACGACAAGTACCCGATCGGCATCGGCGCCGCGCTGGCGACCTTCGGGGTCATCGGCATCTACCTGGTCTTCGTCTACGTCGTCTCCTTCCGGGAGTACCGGGAGGTCGTGCGGGAGCGATTCGACTCGCCGGGCCAGGGCTCGGCGGGCACCGGCTCGGAGGTGGGCACATGATCGTGACGGTCCTGGAGTACGCAGCATGGGTGATCAGCGCCGGGCTCGGCGCCTGGATGCTCGTCGACGCGGTGAAGGTCTCGCGGGAGTACGACGACGCCTACCTGACGACGTCGGTGGAGGGAACCGACGAGCTGCTCAGCCGGGAGGAGGCCGCCATGGCCGGGGGTGAGCGGTGACGAGCGTCGAGCCACAGGACTCCGCCGCCACGGCCGGCACCGCCGCGCCGCCGCGCGAGCGCCTGAGCCTCTCCAAGGTGCTCGGGCCCGCCCACATCTGGGGCCTCGGCGTCGGCATCGTGCTCGTCGGCGAGTACATGGGCTGGAACTTCTCCGTCGAGAAGGGCGGGATGTTCGGCGCCCTGATCGCCGCCTGGGTGGTGGGCATCCTCTACACCTGCGTCGCCATGATCGACTCCGAGGTGACCTCGACGGTCGCCGCGGCGGGCGGGCAGTACACGCAGGCCAAGCACACGATCGGCCCGCTCATGGCGTTCAACGTGGGGCTGTTCCTCGTGCTCGAGTACACGATGCTCGAGGCGGCCGACGCCAACGTCATGAGCTACCTGGCCACGACGGTGGCCGACCACCTCGGCTACACGGGCTCCATCAACCAGTACGCGTTCATCGTGCTGGCGGTGATGGTGCTCGCGTTCCTCAACTACCGCGGCGTGTTCGCGACGCTGTCGGTCAACTTCGTGATCACCGCGATCGCCTTCGTGGCGATCCTGATCCTGTTCATCGGCCTCCAGGGCTGGAGCAACTCGACCAGCCTGTACTTCGAGGGCCTCGCGGAGAGCTCGAACCAGGGGCTGCCCTATGGCTGGCTCGGTGCGATCGCCGCCCTGCAGTTCGGCATGTGGTACTACCTCGGCATCGAGGGGACCTGCCAGGCGGCGGAGGAATGCCGCTCGGCCGCCCGCTCGATCCCGCTGGGCACGATGACGGGCATCATCACGCTGCTGATCGCGGCCGTGCTGACGTGGTACGTGTGCTCGGGGACGCTGCCGTGGCAGTACCTCGGCGTCTCGATCACGCCGCTGTTCGACACGGCGCTGATCTCCGGCAGCGGCGCGCTCGCCGCGCTCCTGGCGCTGGGCACCGTGCTCGCCACGCTCGCCTCGGCGAACGGCTGCATCAACGACGCCTCGCGCGCGTGGTTCTCGATGGCGCGCGACAACTACCTGCCGTCGTGGTTCGGCGCCATCCACCCGCGCTACCGCACGCCGTTCAGGGCGATCCTGTTCCTCGTCCCGGTGGGTGTCGCGTTCGCCATCCTGCCGGTGCTGCTCGACAAGCCGGAGCTGCTGGCGACGGTGATCACGTTCTCGATCCTGTCGGCGCTGCTCATGTACGCGTTCATGGTCCCGAACATGTTCCGCTTCCGGCGGCTGTGGCCGCTGGGGTCGGTGCACCGCGGCTACACGCACCCGTTCCACCCGGTGCCGGCGATCACGCTCGCGATCATCGCCTCGCTGGTGCTGTTCGCGACGTTCCTCGGCTACGGCACGACGCTGATGACGCTGGTGATCTTCTACCTGCTGGCGTCGGTGTGGTTCGTCGCGTTCCGGTACCGGTACGTCAAGCGCGGCGCGCAGTTCTCGATGCCGTGGCCGCGGCCGCGGGGGTACTGACCATGCTCGCGATGCTCGCGGGCGCGGTCGCCGCCGCCGTCGCGGTGGGCGTGCTGGTGGTCATCCAGCGCGCCCACGTCCGGCGCGTGGGGGAGGAGCGCCGCGCGCTGCTCGACGGCGCGGAGGCCCTGCTCGACGACGCCGAGGTCACCCAGCACGGGATCGGCCATCCCGCGCTCACCGGCACGCTCGACGGCCGGCGCGTACGGGCCGAGCTCGTCGCCGACACGCTGATGATGCGCCGGCTGCCGCGGCTGTGGATCGTGGTGTCGGTGTTCGCGCCGCTCGAGGCCGCGCCGGTCGACATCGTGCTGCGCCCGCAGGAGCTCGACACCGTGTCCTCCGGCGGGCGCTTCCCGTGCGAGCACCCCGTGCCCGCCGGATGGCCGGACCCGGCGCGGATCGCGACGCCGACGCCGGCGGCGCCGGACCTCGCGCCCTTCGAGGCCGCCGGCGCGCTGCTGCACGACCCGCGCACGAAGGAGATCCTCGCGGGCGCCGGCGGCGTCCGCGTCGTGCACGAGCTCGCGCGCGGCGAGGTCGGGCTGTGGCGCGTCGTGCGCCGCGCGAAGTTCACGGTCGACGGGCCGCTCGGGCGGCTCGCGGACGCCCTCGCGGCGGCGACAACGCTCCTGGCGGCGCTCGACGCCCCACCGGTCACGGCGGATATGGAGATCTCCACATAACCGGCCGCCGGATTGTGGGATTCAGCCCATGGGACGTGGGGAGTCTTGACACTAGACTCGCTCACCGATCAAGCGTCGACACGGAGTACGCGAATGTGCGGGATCGTAGGTCTGTTCAGCAAGTCGGATGAGGTCGGAGAGCGCCTCGGCGAGCACCTCGGCGCGATGCTCGGCCAGATGGGCGATCGCGGCCCGGACTCGGCGGGCGTGGCCGTCTATCGCGACCCGGCACCGGCCGGGTCGAGCAAGGTCACGCTGTTCTCGCCCGACCCGCGCCAGGACTGGGCCGCCCTGCACGCCGCGCTGGAGGACGAGTTCGGCGACGCCGTCGATCCGGAGGTCGTCGCCAGCCACGCGGTGTTCGTCGTCGGCACCGACGCCGGCACGGCGCAGGCCTGGCTGCGTGAGCGCCACCCCGAGGTGCGCGTCATGAGCGCCGGGGAGACGATCGAGATCTACAAGGAGATGGGCGACCCGCGGGCCTTCGTGCCGCGCTTCGGGCTGCCGGAGATGCAGGGCAGCCACGGCCTCGGGCACACCCGCATGGCGACCGAGAGCCGCGTCACCACCGAGCACTCGCACCCGTTCTCGACCGGCCTCGACCTGTGCCTCGTCCACAACGGCTCGCTCTCCAACCACAACCTGCTGCGGCGGAGCCTTCGCCGCGAGGGGATCGAGCTGCAGACCGACAACGACTCCGAGGTGGCCGCCGGCTACCTCACGTGGCGCATGCGCGAGGGGGCCAGCCTCGAGGAGGCGCTCGAGGGCTGCCTGCGCGACCTCGACGGCTTCTACACCTTCGCGGTCGGCACGGCCGACGGCTTCGCCGTCCTGCGCGACCCGGTGGCCTGCAAGCCCGCGGTGATGGCCGAGACCGACCAGTGGGTCGCGATGGCCTCCGAGTACCGCGCGATCGCGGTGCTGCCGGGGGCCGAGGACGCCGAGCAGTGGGAGCCCACCCCCGGGCGCGTGTACAGCTGGGAGCGTGAGCGGGTCTGATGGCCGGCGTCAGCGCCCCCACCGTCGAGGCCGTCGACCTCTCGGTCACGAGCCTGCGCGAGCTCAACTCCCGCCTGCACGCCGCGGCCTCCGACGACACGCTGCCCCGCCGCTGGCGGGTGCTCAACCCGCACGGCGCCCACAACGTGGCGGTCGGCCTCGACGCCGAGCTCGACGTCGAGGTCGAGGGTCACGTCGGCTACTACTGCGCCGGCATGAACCAGCACGCGACCGTGCGCGTGCGCGGCAACTGCGGCGTCGGCGTGGCGGAGAACATCATGTCCGGCCGCGTCGTGGTCGACGGCAACGCGAGCCAGTCGGCGGCCGCCACCGGCCGCGGCGGCCTGGTCGTCATCCACGGCGACGCCTCGGCGCGCTGCGGCATCTCGATGAAGGGCGTCGACGTGGTGGTGCGCGGGTCGGTCGGGCACATGGCCGCCTTCATGGGCCAGAAGGGGCGCCTCGTGGTCTGCGGCGACGCCGGCGACGCGCTCGGCGACTCGCTCTACGAGGCGCGCCTCTACGTACGCGGCACCGTCGCCGGCCTCGGCGCCGACTGCGTGGAGAAGGACCTGCGCGACGAGCACCGCGAGGAGCTCGCCGCGCTGCTGGCGGAGGCCGGCATGGACGGCGTCGACCCCGCGGAGTTCCGCCGCTACGGGTCCGCGCGCCGCCTCTACAACTTCGACGTCGATGACGCGGGGCCGTACGAATGAGCACCATCCACCCGGGCTGGCGCGAGTCCGCCACCTTCCCGCGCGACGTCATCCACGAGATCCAGCGCGCCGCGCGCGAGGGGATCTACGACATCCGCGGCTGGGGCGCCAAGCGGCGCCTGCCGCACTTCGACGACCTGCTCTTCCTCGGCGCGAGCGTGTCGCGCTACCCGCTCGAGGGCTACCGCGAGCGCTGCGACACCGACGTCACGCTCGGCACGCGCTACGCGAGCCGCCCGCTCGAGCTGAAGATCCCGATCACGATCGCCGGCATGAGCTTCGGCGCGCTGTCGGCGCCGGCCAAGGAGGCGCTCGGCCGCGGGGCGACCGCGATGGGCACGAGCACCACGACAGGCGACGGCGGCATGACCGCCGAGGAGCGCGAGCACTCAGAGACGCTCGTCTACCAGCTGCTGCCCTCGCGCTACGGCATGAACCCCGACGACCTGCGGCGCGCCGACGCGATCGAGGTCGTCGTCGGCCAGGGCGCCAAGCCCGGCGGCGGCGGGATGCTCATGGGCCACAAGATCTCCGACCGCGTGGCCGAGATGCGCGACCTTCCGAAGGGGATCGACCAGCGCAGCGCGTGCCGGCACCCGGACTGGACCGGCCCCGACGACCTCGAGATCAAGATCGGGGAGCTGCGCGAGATCACCGACTGGGAGAAGCCGATCTTCGTCAAGGTCGGCGCGACGCGCACGTACTTCGACACCGCGCTCGCGGTGAAGGCGGGCGCCGACGTGATCGTCCTCGACGGCATGCAGGGCGGGACCGCGGCGACCCAGGACGTGTTCATCGAGCACGTGGGGATCCCGATCCTCGCCGCCATCCCGCAGGCCGTGGAGGCCCTGCAGGAGCTCGGGATGCACCGCGAGGTGCAGCTCGTGGTCTCCGGCGGGATCCGCTCGGGCGCCGACGTCGCCAAGGCGCTCGCGCTGGGCGCCGACGCGGTGTCGATCGGCGTCGCGGCGATGATCGCGCTCGGCGACAACGCCCCCGACCACGAGGCGGGCTACGCCGAGCTCGGGACGTCGGCCGGCTACTACGACGACTGGCACGAGGGCCGCGACCCGGCGGGCATCTCCACCCAGGAGGACGAGCTGTCGGCGCGCTTCGACCCGATGCTGGGCGGGCGCCGGCTCGCGAACTACCTGCGCACGATGGTGCTCGAGACCCAGACGCTCGCGCGCGCGTGCGGCAAGTCCCACGTGCACAACCTCGAGCCCGAGGACCTCGTCGCGCTGACCGTCGAGGCGGCCGCGATGGCCCGCGTGCCGCTGGCCGGCACGACCTGGATCCCCGGGCGCGACGGCCGCTGAGCGGCCCGCCGACCGCGCGCGCCGGCCGGGTTTCCGTGTCCCGCGCGAAGTCCGCTTGCTTTTTGTACCTATTTGTTTACGATGCCCCTGGTCCCGGCACCCGACCGACCTGAGCGCCCATGTCCTTCGTCTTGACCTGTCCGAACTGCGGCGCGCGCGAGGTCACCGACTTCAGCTTCGGTGGCGAGATCTCGTCGCGCCCCAAGGGCCGCCCCTCCCGGCGAGAGCTCAACACCTACAACTACTTCCGCGAGAACGTCGCGGGTGTGCAGCGGGAGTGGTGGTTCCACCGCTCCGGATGCCGCGCCTGGTTCCACGCCGAGCGTGACACCCGCACCAACGACGTCCTGCGGACGTTCCTGCCCAAGGAGGAGCGCGATGCCGACCCGAGCACCCCGGTGGCCTCCACGACCCACGGGACGGCGGGCCTGACATGACGCGCCTGCCCGTGCAGCCGGGCGAGCGGATCGACCGCTCCAAGCCGGTCTCGTTCACGTTCGACGGCAAGCCGGTCGGCGCCTTCGAGGGCGACACGATCGCCTCCGCGCTCTACGCCCAGGGCCGCCGGACGTTCTCGCGCAGCTTCAAGTACCACCGCCGCCGCGGCCTGCTGGGCGGCGCCGGGCTGAGCCTCGGCACCGACCTCGTCGAGGTCGACGGGAGCCCGGGCGTGCGGGCGAGCACCGAGCCGGTGCGGCCGGGGATGCAGGTCGGCCACCTCAACGCCCAGCCGGGCCTGGAGTTCGACGTGATGCGCGCCACCGACATCGTCGGCGGCCCGTTCACGCCGGTGGGCTTCTACTACAAGACGTTCATCCGCCCGCGGCGGCTGTGGCCGCTGTACGAGAAGGTGCTGCGCAGCGCCGCCGGCCTCGGCCGCCTGCGCAAGCGCCAGGCGGAGCGCGAGTGGCGCACCGAGTACCGGCGCCGGCACGCCGACGTGCTCGTCGTGGGCGGCGGCGCGGCCGGCCTGTCCGCGGCGATCGCGGCCGCCGAGCTCGGCGCGGACGTGGTGCTCGCCCACGAGGGCCTCGACGCGGGCGGGCGCCTGCTCGCCGAGGGCGGGCACGAGCGCGCCGCCGAGCTCGAGGCGCGGGCCCGCGAGGCCGGCGTCGAGCTGCTCCTGCGCGCTCCGGCGCTCGGCTGCTTCGACGGCCTGGTTCCCGTGTGGCAGGACGCCACGCTGCACCAGGTGCGCGCGCAGCAGTTCGTGTTCGCCACCGGCGCGATCGAGCAGCCGCTCGTGTTCGCCAACAACGACGTGCCGGGCGTCATGCTCTCCGGCGGCGCCCGGGAGCTGGTCGCACGCTACGGCGTGGCGCCGGGCACGCGCGCCGTGGTGGCCACGACCTCCGACCGCGGGCTCGAGGCGGCCGTCGCGCTGCGCGCCGCGGGCGTGCAGGTCGCGGCCGTGGCCGACCTGCGCTCCGGCCCGGCCGCGGGCGTCGCGGCCGAGCTCGCCCGCGACGGCACCGAGGTCCTGTCGGGCACCACCGTGCTCGAGGCCAAGGCCGGCAAGGGCGCCAAGGCGCTCGAGCGCGTCGTGCTCGGCCCGCTCGACGGCCGCGGCGGCGAGCGCGAGATCGAGTGCGACCTGCTCGTCGTCTCCGGCGGCGAGGCGCCCGCGGCGTCGCTGCCGCTGCAGGCCGGCGCGCGCACCCTCTACGACGAGGCGCGCGGGCACTTCGCGCTGACCGACCTGGCGCCGGGCAACCACGCGGCCGGCGAGCTCGCCGGCGAGGGGGATCCCGCGCTGGCCGAGCTGTCGGGCGAGGTCGCGGGCACCGCGGCCGCGCATGCGCTCGGGCTCGGTGACGACGCGGGCCGCGAGCGCGCGCGGGAGTCGGCCGAGCGCCTGCGGACGCTCGCCGCCGAGCGCGCCGGCGCGCCGGTCGCCGTCCCGCCCGCCGTCAGCGGCGCGGACCGCGGCAAGGCCTTCATCGACCTCGACGAGGACGTCACCGTCAAGGACGTCAAGCAGGCGATCGCCGAGGGCTACGACTCGATGGAGCTCGCCAAGCGCTACACGACCGTGACGATGGGCCCGTCGCAGGGCCGGTTCTCCTCGCTCGCGATGGCCCGCCTGATGGCCGCCGAGACCGGCGAGACGCTGCGCGACGTCGGCCAGACGACGGCGCGCCCGCCGTGGGTCACCGTGCCCATGGGCGTGCTCGCCGGCCGGCCGTTCGAGCCGGCCAAGCGCTCGTCGATCCACGGCCGCCACCGCGAGCTGGGGGCGACGATCGAGTGGGCCGGCGACTGGCGCCGCGCCTACGACTACGGCGACCCGGCGGGCGAGGCGATGGCGGTGCACGACCGCGCCGGCCTGATCGACGTCTCCACGCTCGGCAAGATCCTCGTGCAGGGCCCCGAGGCCGGGGCGTTCCTCGACCGGCTGTACCCGAACCGGTTCTCGAACCTCAAGCCGGGGCGAATCCGCTACGGCGTGATCGCCTCCGACGCGGGGCGCATCGTCGACGACGGCACGATCGGCCGCATCGACGAGCACGCGTTCTACGTGACGACCACCTCGAGCGGCGCCGGCGCGGTCGAGGAGTGGTTCGGCTGGTGGCAGTCCGACTGGGAGATGGACGTCCACATCACCGATCTCACGCAGGCGCTGTCGGCCGTCAACCTCGCGGGCCCGCGGGCGCGCGAGATCATGGGCGGCCTCACCGACCTGGACTGCTCCAACGAGGCGTTCAAGTACATGGACGCCAAGCGCGCGGCGGTCGCGGGCGTCCCGTGCCTGATCATGCGCATCGGCTTCGTGGGCGAGGTGGGCTACGAGATCCACTTCCCGTCCGCCCACGGCGAGTACCTGTGGGACGCGATCATGGAGGCCGGCCGCGAGCACGGCGTCCGCCCGTTCGGCCTCGAGCCGCAGCGGCTCCTGCGCCTGCAGAAGATGCACGTGCTCATCGGGCAGGACACCGACTCGGAGTCGACGCCCTACAACGCCGCGATGCCGTGGATCGTCAAGCTCGACAAGGAGGAGGAGTTCATCGGCCGCTGGGCGCTCGAGCACGCCGCCGAGCAGCAGACCGAGACCGCGCTGGTCGGCTTCACGATGGCCAACGGCCACGTGCCCACCGAGGGTGCGGCGGTGCTGGCCTCCGACGGCAGGGCGCTCGGCCGCGTGACGAGCTCGCGCTTCTCGCCCAAGCTCGGCAAGGTGATCGGGCTCGCGTGGGTGCCGAGCGGCGTCGCCTCCGACGGCTCCGCGTTCACGATCTCCGACGGCGAGGCGCGGCTGCGGGCCGAGGTCGTCACCAAACCGTTCTACGACCCCGAGGGAGAGGTGCTCCGCTCATGAGCTACGAGTTCCTGGCGCCCGACGGCGCCGTCCCCTCCGACGGCTTCGCGCCGCTGGCGCGCAGCCCGATGGAGCGCGACGCTCGGGCCGCGGGGGCCGCCTTCGAGGTCCGCGACGGCTGGAACGTCGCGGTGCGCTACACGACCGCCGAGCAGGAGCGCGAGGCGGCGGCGCGCACCGCCGGCTGGGCCGACGTCTCCCACCTCGGCAAGCTCGAGATCCAGGCCTCGGCCGACGACCTGGCGGCGATCGTGGCGCAGGCGTCCGGCGGCGCGACGCTGACGCTCGGCCGCGCCACCCGCGTCGCGGGCGCGTGGTGGTGCCCGCTCACGCCGCAGCGCGCGCTCGTGATCTGCGCCACCGGCGACACGGCCGCCCTGCGCGGGCGGCTCGAGGAGGCGGCCGCCGCCGTGCCGGGCACCGCCGCGGTGACCGAGCTCACGACCAAGTACTGCGCGCTGACGATCGTCGGCGCCCAGGCCCGCGAGGTCTTCGCCCGCTTCTGCGCGCTGGACCTGCGCCCGCGCGAGTGTCCGGTCGGCGCCCTGCGGCCCGGCTCGGTCGCCCGCACCCCCGGGACGGTGATCTGCGAGGCCGAGGACCGCTACCTGGTGCTCGTCGGCGCCGCGCTCGGCGCCTACCTGTGGACCGTGGTCTCCGACGCGGCCGGCCACCTCGGCGGGCGGCCCATCGGGGTCGACTCGCTCGATCCGATCGCGGAGCCGGCCGAGGAGGCGACCGCCCATGCGTGACCTGTTCCGCAAGCGCCGGATGTGGCGGCGCACCGGCAAGCTCAAGCGCAACTACGACGTGGTGATCATCGGCGGCGGCGCCCACGGGCTCGCCACCGCCTACTACCTGCGGCAGCGCGGGATCACGAACGTGGCGGTGATCGACAAGAGCTACATCGGCTCGGGCGCCGCCGGGCGCAACACGACCATCCTGCGCTCGAACTACAAGACGCCGGAGGGTGCCCGCTTCTACGACGCGAGCGTCAAGCTCTACGAGGGGCTCTCGCAGGAGCTCAACTTCAACCTCCTGTTCTCCCAGATCGGGCACCTGACGCTCGCCCACGCCGACCGGGCGCGCTTCGTGATGGCCGACCGCGCGGAGGTCAACCGCCTGCAGGGGATCGACTCGCGGCTGATCTTCCCGGACGAGATCTCAAAGCTCGTGCCGGCCATGGACGTCAGCCCGACCGCGACCCACCCGATCCAGGCGGCGCTCTACCACCCGCCGGGCGGGATCATCCGCCACGACGCGGTGGTGTGGGGCTTCGCCCGCGGCGCCGACGAGGGCGGGGCGGAGATCCATCCCTACACCGAGGTCACCGGCATCACCCGCGACAACGGCAAGGTGACCGGCGTGCGCACCACGAAGGGCGACGTCGGTGCCGGCGTGGTCCTCAACTGCACCGCCGGGTGGAGCTCGCTGATCTCCGACATGGCGGGCGTGAAGATGCCCATCACCACGCACATCCTGCAGGCGTGCGTGACCGAGCCGGTCAAGCCGCTGCTCGACGTGGTGATCGTCTCCTCGCAGATGCACGTCTACATCAGCCAGTCCGATCGCGGCGAGTTCGTCATGGGCTCGGAGATCGAGCCGTGGACGACCTACCGGATGCAGGGCACGCTGAACTTCCTGCAGGACCTGAGCCGCCACGTGCTGGAGCTGTTCCCGCAGCTCGAGCGGGCCCGCATCCTGCGGGCGTGGGCCGGCCTGTGCGACCTCAGCCCGGACTACAGCCCGATCCTGGGCAAGACCGAGGTGGAGAACTTCCACGTCAGCTCGGGCTGGGGGACCTACGGGTTCAAGGCCGCGCCGATCGTCGGCAAGACGCTCGCCGAGCTCGTGGACACGGGCCGCACGCCCGAGCTGATCGCCCCGTTCAAGCTCGAGCGCTTCTACGAGGACCGGCTCGTGTCCGAGCTGGCCGCCGCCGCCGTCAGTCACTAGAGGAGCCGAGATGAAGAGCAGCCTGGAGATCGCGCAGGAGGCCGAGCTTCAGCCGATCGACGCGATCGCGGAGCAGAGCGGGCTCGAGGAGGTCGGAGTATGAGCCTTACGGGCGTTACAAGGCGAAGGTCGATTTGTCGGTGCTCGACCGCATGGCGGATCAGCCGGACGGCAAGCTGGTGTGTGTGACGGGGATGACGCCGACGAAGGCGGGGGAGGGCAAGACGACGACGCTGGTGGGGCTGACGCAGGGTCTCGGGGTGATCGGCAAGCGGCCGGTCGCGTGTTTGCGCGAGCCGTCGCTGGGGCCGGTGTTCGGGGTGAAGGGCGGCGCTGCGGGCGGCGGCATGACGCAGGTGGTGCCGATGGAGGATCTGAACCTGCATTTCACGGGTGATATCCATGCGATCGGGGCGGCGAACAATCTGCTGGCGGCGATGCTGGATGCGTCGATCCTGCATGGCAATCCGCACAAGATCGATCAGTTGCGGGTTGGGTGGCGTCGGGCGCTGGACATGAACGACCGGGCGTTGCGCCAGACGACGATCGGGTTGGGTGGTCGCGCGAACGGCTATCCGCGGGAGACGGGGTTCGACATCACGGCGGCGTCCGAGGTGATGGCGATCCTTGCGGTGTCGCGTGACGTGCACGATCTGCGCGCGCGGCTGGGGCGGATCACGGTGGGGGCGTCGTTCGACGGCGGCAAGCCGGTGACGGCGGAGGACCTGGGTGCGGCGGGCGCGATGACGGTGTTGCTCAAGGATGCGATCAAGCCGAACCTGATCCAGACGTTGGAGGGGCAGCCGTGCCTGATGCACTGCGGCCCGTTCGCGAACATCGCGCATGGCAACAACAGCCTGGTCGCGGATCTGATCGGGATGAAGATGGGCGACTACGTGGTCACGGAGTCGGGCTTCGGGTCCGACATGGGCGCGGAGAAGTTCTTCGACATCGTGTGTCGCTTCGGCGGTCTGCAGCCGAGCGCCTCGGTGCTGGTGACGACGGTGCGGGCGATCAAGCATCACGGCGGGATGGAGGACGATCCGCGCAGCGACCGCCAGCACGGCCTGTCGGCGATCGAGGGCGGGATGGCGAACGTCCGGCGGCATCTGGCGAACGTCAAGCAGTTCGGGGTGCCGTGTGTGGTGGCGGTGAACCGCCGGCCGGGTGATACCAACGAGGAGGTCGAGTTGGTCAAGCGCCTGGCGATGGAGGCGGGCGCGTTTGCGGCGGAGGCCAACGAGGGGTTCACGAAGGGTGGCATCGGGGCGGCGGACCTCGCGGGCGCGGTCGTCGATGCGTGTGAGCAGCCGTCGGAGTTCCGGCATCTCTACGACGACGATTGGACGATCCAGGACAAGATCGAGGCGATCGCGACGCGGGTCTACGGTGCGTCGGACGTGTACTTCTATCCGGAGGCCGAGAAGAAGATCGGCCAGTTCATCAAGGACGGGTTGGATCATTTCCCGGTGTGCATGGCCAAGACGCATCTGAGCCTGTCGAGCGACCCGTCGCTGCTCAACGCGCCGGAGCACTTCAGCCTGCCGGTGCGCGACATCCGCGCCTACACCGGCGCGGGCTGGCTGGTGCCGCTGTGCGGCGACATCATGCAGATGCCCGGCCTCGGCAAGAGCCCCGCCGCGCTCAACGTCGACATCGACGGCGACGGCCGCACCGTAGGGTTGTTCTAGGAGCGCCCGGGATGCGTTCGGGGGCACGCGCATGAGCCAGTCGCCCGAACCCGCCTCCGCGCGCGTCTCGCTGGTCGACAACACCGAGCTCGCGCTCCGCAACTGGCTCGAGCACGGCGCCCACCGGACCGGGGACCGCCTGCCGCCGGAGCTCGAGCTCGCCTCGATGCTCGGCGTCTCGCGCGGCACGCTGCGCACCGCGCTCGAGCGCCTGGAGGCGACCGGCGAGATCGTCCGCCGCCAGGGGAGCGGCACCTTCGTCGGCCGCCTCGCCGTGCCCACGGCCTTCGACGAGGGCCTCGAGACCCTGGTCACCTACAGCCGGCTCGCCCGCGGCCGCGGCATCCAGCTCGCCGTGCAGGGGCTCATCGTCGCGCGCGAGCCGATCCAGCCCCGCCCGGCCGAGCTGCTCGACCTCGAGCCGGGCACCGAGGCGATGACCGTCGAGCGGGTGGTGCTCGCCGACGGCGAGCCGGCCGCGCTCATGCGCGACGTGATCCACCCGGACGTGCCGCTGCCGGCGGACGACGCCCTCGAGCTGGCGTTCGGGCGCGGGGACATGGTGCTCGACGTCCTGCTCGACCACCGGGTCCCCGTGGGCCACGCCCGGACGCGCGTGGCCGCACGGCTCGTCACCGGCGACGACCGCGCCGGCAAGGCGTTCGGCCTCCGCGGCCCCACCGCCGTGCTCGAGCTCGAGGAGGTCATGCACCTCACATCGGGCGAGCCGATCCAGTGGTCCTGCGACGTCTTCGCGCCCGGCGGCCTGGACCTGCACGTGCGCCGCGCCCTCGAGGGCGCCTCGCCGCTGCCGATCGTCAACCAGCGCACGGTGGCCGGGGGCGGGGCGCCGCGGAGCGGCGGGGCCGCCGCCTAGGCCGGCGGCATCCAGGCGGCCTCCTCGCGGCGGTCGCTCTTCTCCGGCGCCGCCCCCGAGGCCTGCGCGGCCGCGCCGACGGCGGACGCGATCGCCTCGACCACCTGGCGGTTGAAGACGCTGGGGATGATGTACTCGGCGTCGAGCTCGTCCTCGCCGATCACGCCGGCGATCGCCCGCGCGGCGGCGAGCTTCATGCCCTCGTCGATGGCGCGGGCGCGGACGTCGAGCGCCCCGCGGAACACGCCGGGGAACGCGAGCACGTTGTTGATCTGGTTCGGGTAGTCGGAGCGGCCGGTGGCCATGATCGCGACCTCGGTGCCGATCTCCTCGGGCTGGACCTCGGGGACGGGGTTGGCCATGGCGAAGACGATCGGGTCGGGAGCCATGGTGCGCACGGCGTCGGCGGACACCGCGCCGGGCCGCGAGAGGCCGATCATCACGTCGGCGCCCGCGAGCACGTCGTCCGCGCTGCCGCGGATCCCGCGCGGGTTGGTGCGCTCGGCGAGCATCGCGCGCTCGGGGTCGATCCCCGGCATGCCCGCGTACAGCGCGCCGCCGATGTCGCACACGATGAGCTCGCCGACCCCGTGGGCGAGCAGGATCTTCGCGCACGCGACGCCCGCGGCGCCGGCGCCGACCACCACGATCCTGGCGTCCTCGGCGCGCTTGCCCACCACGCGCAGCGCGTTGAGCAGGGCCGCGAGGACGACGATCGCGGTGCCGTGCTGGTCGTCGTGGAAGACCGGGATGTCGAGCTCGGCCTGCAGGCGGCGCTCGATCTCGAAGCAGCGCGGAGCGGAGATGTCCTCGAGGTTGATCCCGCCGAAGGTCGGCGCGATCGCCTTGACGAAGCGGATGATCTCCTCGGTGTCGTGGGTGTCCAGGCACAGCGGGAAGGCGTCGATGCCGGCGAGGTCGCGGAACAGCAGCGACTTGCCCTCCATCACCGGCATGGCGGCAGCGGGGCCGATGTCGCCGAGGCCGAGGACGGCGGTCCCGTCGGTGACGACCGCGATCGCGTTGCCCTTGATGGTCAGCGGCCAGGCCTTCTCGGCGTCCTCCTTGATCGCCATGCAGACCCGGGCGACGCCGGGCGTGTAGACCATCGAGAGGTCGTCGCGCGTCTCGACCGACACGCGGCCGCGGATGGCGATCTTGCCGCCCTTGTGCATCAGGAAGGTGCGGTCGGAGACGCTGTCGACGTCGACGCCGTCGAGCGCGCGGACCGCCTCGACCACGTTGCCGCCGTGGGCGGCGTCGATGCACGACACGGTGACGTCGCGCACGACCCGCCCCTTCTCCACGCGCACGAGGTCGATCGCGCCGAGGATCGCGCCCGTGTCGCCGATCGCGCTCGCGACGCGCGCGAAGGCCCCGGGCTTCTGCGCGAGCCGCACCCGCATCGTGATGCTGTAGGAGGCGGAGGGCTGCAGGATCGGCGTCATGCGCGCTCCTTTCGCTTGGGCACGTAGAGGTCCGTGATCGTGCCCTCGGCGATCTCGGCCGCGAAGCCGACCGTCTCGGACAGCGTCGGGTGGGGGTGGACGGTGAGCGCGAGGTCCTCGGCGTCGGCGCCCATCTCGAGCGCGTGCACCGTCTCGGCGATCAGGTCCCCCGCGCTGACGCCGACGATCCCGGCGCCGAGCACCCGCCGGGTCTCGGGGTCGACCAGCAGCTTGGTCAGGCCGTCGGGGCGCCCGAGCGAGAGCGCCCGGCCGGACGCCGCCCACGGGAAGCTCGCCTTCTCGTAGGGGATGTCGTTGGCCCGGGCCTCGGTCTCCGTGAGCCCCATCCACGCCACCTCGGGGTCGGTGTAGGCGACCGAGGGGATCGTGCGCGCGTCGAAGGTCACGTCGTGGCCGGCGATCACCTCGGCGGCCACCTTCGCCTCGTGGCTGGCCTTGTGGGCGAGCATCGGCTCGCCCACGATGTCGCCGATGGCGAAGATGTGCGCGACGTTCGTGCGCATCTGGCGGTCGACGGGGATGAAGCCGCGGTCGTCCACGTGCACCCCGGCCTTCTCGGCTCCGAGCCGGCCGCCGTTGGGGCGCCGGCCGATCGCCACGAGGATGCGGTCGAAAGGCTGCGGCTCGGGGGCGCCGTCGCCCTCGAAGCTCACGTGGAGGCCGTCGTCGCGCGCGTCGACCCCCGTGACCCGCGTGCCGAGGTGGATCGCGTCGTAGCGGCCGGCGATGCGCTTCTGCAGCGGCCGCACGAGGTCGGGGTCGCAGCCGGGCAGCAGCGCGTCGAGCAGCTCGACCACGGTGACGCCGGCGCCGAGCGCGTCGTAGACCGTGGCCATCTCGAGCCCGATGATCCCGCCGCCGACCACCAGCAGGCGCTTGGGGACCTCCTCGATCTCGAGCGCGCCGGTCGAGTCGATCACCCGCGGGTCGTCCTCCGGGACGCCCGGCAGCTGGGCGGCCTGCGAGCCCGCCGCGACGATGCAGTGGTCGAAGGAGACCGTGGTGCCCTCGACCTCGAGCAGGTTCGGCCCGGCGAACTGCGCGACGCCCGTGATGACCTCGACCTTGCGCTGCTTGGCCATCCCCGCCAGGCCGCCGGTGAGCCGCCCGACGACCTTCTCCTTCCACGCGCGCAGCGCGTCGACGTCGATCTCGGGCTCGGAGAAGCGGATGCCGGACTCGGCGGCCTCCTCGGCCTCGGAGAGCACGCGCGCGATGTGCAGCAGCGCCTTCGACGGGATGCAGCCGACGTTGAGGCACACGCCGCCGAGGGTCGCGTAGCGCTCGACGAGGATCGTCTCGAGCCCCAGGTCGGCGGCGCGGAAGGCGGCCGTGTAGCCGCCGGGGCCGGACCCGATGACGACCACTTGCGCGTGGTGGTCGCCGCGCGCCGCCGCCTCGGAGGCCGGCGCCGCCGGGGCGGCGGCCGGCTCGGCGACCTCGGGCGCCGGCGCCTCCGCGGGAGCGGCCCCGTCGCCGGACGCCGCGGCCTCCAGGAGGAGGATCAGCGAGCCCTCGGAGACCGCGTCGCCCACGGCGAGCTTGAGCTCGCGCACCACGCCCTCCTGTGGCGAGGGCACCTCCATCGTGGCCTTGTCGGACTCGAGCGTGATGAGCGGATCCTCGACCGCGACGGTCTGGCCCGGCTCGACCAGCACCTCGATCACCGGCACGTCGGCGAAGTCGCCGATGTCGGGGACCTTCACCTCGACGAGATCGCCCGGCTGTGCGGTCACAACAGCCCCCTTCGCAGATCGTTGAGCACCCCGGCCAGGTAGGCCGCGAACCGCGCGGCGGCGGCCCCGTCGATCACGCGGTGGTCGTAGGAGAGCGACAGCGGCAGGATCAGCCGCGGGACGAACTGGGTGCCGTCCCACACCGGCCTCTGGGCCGAGCGCGAGACGCCCAGGATCGCCACCTCGGGCGCGTTGACGATCGGCGTGAAGGCCGTCCCCCCGATGCCGCCGAGGCTCGAGATCGAGAACGTGCCGCCCTGCATCTCGGCCGGCTTGAGCTTGCCCTCGCGGGCGCGACCCGACAGCTCGCCGAGCTCCGCGGCGATCTCGAGCAGCCCCTTCTGGTCGACGTCGCGGATCACCGGGACGACGAGGCCGCCCGGCGTATCGGCCGCGAAGCCGAGGTGGTAGTAGCGCTTGAGCACGAGGTCGTCGCCGTCCAGCGAGGCGTTGAACTGCGGGAAGCGCTTCAGCGCGGCGATGCACGCCTTCAGCAGCAGGGCGACCATCGTCATGCGCACGCCCTGCTTGGCGTGCTCCTCGTTGACGCGCTTGCGGAAGGCCTCGAGCTCGGTGACGTCGGCCTCCTCGTGGTGGGTGACGTGCGGGATCATCACCCAGTTGCGGTGGAGGTTCGCGGCCGAGATGTTCTGGATCCGCGACCGAGGCACCCGCTCGACCGGGCCGAACTTCTCGAAGTCGACGACCGGCCAGGGCAGCAGCCCGAGCCCGGCGCCGTCGGCCGCCGGCGCGCCCGCGGCGGGGGCCGCGGCCGGGGCCTCGGCGGGGCCGCCTTCCACGAACGCCTCGATGTCGGCCTTGGTGATGCGGCCCTTGCGGCCGGTCCCGGTGACGGCGGCCAGGTCGACGCCGCGCTCGCGCGCGAGCCGGCGCACGGCGGGGCTCGCGTAGGCCGGGCCGTCGGCGGGCGCGTCGGACACCGGCGGCGGAGCGGGCGGGGCGGGCGGCGCGGCATCCGCCGAGGCCTCCGCCACCTCGGCCGTCTCCACCGCCGCCGGCGCGCCGGCCTCGGCAGGCGCCGCGGCGTCGGTCGCCGGCGCGCTCGTGTCCCCCGGCGCCTCGGTCTCGGCCGGGGTGGGCGGGCCCCCATCCGACGAGGCCTCGCCCGCCTCCTCGAGCGTCAGCAGCGGCGAGCCCTCCGACACGGTGTCGCCCACCGCGACCTTGAGCTCCTGGACGACCCCCGCGAAGGGCGCCGGCACCTCCATCGTGGCCTTGTCGGACTCGAGCGTGACCAGCGGGTCCTCGGGCGCGACGGTGTCGCCCGGGCTCACCAGCACCTCGATGATCGGGACGTCGGCGAAGTCGCCGATGTCCGGCACCGCCACCTCGCGAACGCTCATCGCTCCCCCCTCACGCCCGGGCCGGCGCGGGCCGGTCCGGATCGATGCCGTAGCGCTCGATCGCGTCATGGACCGTGGCCGGCTCCACCGCGCCCTCCGCGGCCAGGGCGCCCAGCGCGGCCACGGCGACGTAGCGGCGGTCGACCTCGAAGAAGCCGCGCAGCGCCGCGCGGAAGTCGCTGCGGCCGTAGCCGTCGGTGCCCAGGACGCGGTACACCCTGGGCACGTACGGGCGGATCTGGTCGGCGAACGTGCGCATGTAGTCGGTGGCCGCCACGACGGGTCCTGGCCGGTCGGCGAGCCGGGACTCGACGTAGGACGGCCGCGGCTCCTCGGTCGGGTGCAGCATCGACCAGCGCTCCGCGTCCATCCCGTCGCGGCGCAGCTCGGTGAAGCTCGTCACGCTCCAGACGTCCGCCACGACGCCGAAGTCGTCGCGCAGGAGCTCGGCCCCCGCCTCGACCTCGCGCAGGATCGTGCCCGAGCCCATGAGCTGCACCCGCGGGCCGTCGCCCTCGGCGGCCCGCAGGAGGTACATGCCCTTGAGGATGCCCTCCTCGTCACCCTCGGTGAGGCCGGGGTGCGGGTAGTTCTCGTTCATGAGCGTGAGGTAGTAGAAGAGGTCCTCCTGCTCGGCGTACATGCGCCGCAGGCCGTCCTGGACGATCACCGCCACCTCGTGCGCGTAGGTCGGGTCGTACGCGACGCAGTTCGGGATGGTCGAGGCGAGGACGTGGCTGTGGCCGTCCTCGTGCTGCAGTCCCTCGCCGTTGAGCGTCGTGCGCCCGGCGGTGCCGCCGAGCAGGAACCCGCGCGCGCGGCTGTCGCCCGCGGCCCAGGCCAGGTCGCCGATCCGCTGGAAGCCGAACATCGAGTAGTAGATGTAGAACGGGATCATCGGGATCCCGTGGTTCGAGTAGGAGGTCGCGGCGGCGATCCACGAGGAGAACGCGCCCGGCTCGTTGATGCCCTCCTGGAGGATCTGACCCGACTTGTCCTCCCGGTAGAACATCAGCTGGTCGATGTCCTCCGGCTGGTAGAGCTGGCCGACCTGGGAGAAGATCCCCAGCTGGCGGAACATCCCCTCCATGCCGAACGTGCGTGACTCGTCGGGCACGATCGGCACCACGTGGCGGCCGATCGTCTTGTCGCGCACGAGCGCGGAGAGGATGCGGACGAAGGCCATCGTCGTCGAGATCGAGCGCTCGCCGGTCGGCTGCAGCTGCGAGGCGAACGCCGACAGGTCCGGGACCTCGAGCGGCGCGGCGGTCTGGCGGCGATCGGGGAGGCTGCCGCCCAGCATCGCCCGGCGCTCGCGCATGTAGCGCATCTCCGGGCTGTCCTCCGGCGGCTTGTGGAAGCTCGTGGCCGCGACCTGCTCGTCGGTGAGCTCGAGCGAGAAGCGGTCGCGGAACGTACGCAGCGCCTCCTCGGTCATCTTCTTCTGCTGGTGGGTGATGTTCTGGCCCTCGCCGGCCTCGCCCATCCCGTAGCCCTTCACGGTCTTGGCGAGGATCACCGTGGGCTGCCCCGTGTGGCGGCTGGCGGCGGCGTAGGCGGCATGGACCTTCATCGGGTCATGGCCGCCGCGGTTGAGCGCCCACACCTCGTCGTCGGACATGTGCGCGACCATCTCGCGCAGCTCCGGCGTGTTGAAGAAGTGCTCGCGCACGTAGGCGCCGTCGCGCGACTTGTAGGTCTGGTACTGGCCGTCGATCGCCTCGTTGAACCGGCGCACCAGGTGGCCGTTGCGGTCGGCCGCCAGCAACGGATCCCAGCGCGAGCCCCATACCACCTTGATCACGTTCCAGCCGTTGCCGCGGAAGTTCGTCTCGAGCTCCTGGATGATCTTGCCGTTGCCGCGCACGGGGCCGTCGAGGCGCTGCAGGTTGCAGTTGATGACGAAGATGAGGTTGTCGAGGCGCTCGCGGCCGGCCATCGAGATCGCGCCCAGCGACTCGGGCTCGTCCATCTCGCCGTCGCCCATGAACGCCCACACCTTGCGCAGGGAGGTGTCGCTCAGGCCGCGGCCCTGCAGGTACTTCATGAACCGCGCCTGGTAGATGGCCATCAGCGGGCCGAGGCCCATCGAGACCGTGGGGAACTGCCAGAAGCCCGGCATCAGCCACGGGTGCGGGTAGGAGGACAGGCCCTCGCCGCCGACCTCCTGGCGGAAGTTGCGCATCTGCTCCTCGGTGAGGCGGCCTTCCAGGAAGGCGCGCGCGTAGAAGCCGGGGGAGGAGTGGCCCTGGAAGTAGACGAGGTCTCCGCCGTGGGCCTCGGAGGGCGCGTGCCAGAAGTGGTTGAAGCCGACCTCGTAGAGCGTCGCGGCCGACTGGAAGCTCGCGATGTGCCCGCCGAGCTCGGACGTCTCGCGGTTGGCCTGCAGCACCATCGCGATCGCGTTCCAGCGGATCAGCGAGCGGATGCGGTGCTCGAGGTCCGGGTCGCCCGGATAGGGATCCTCGAGGTGGGGCGGGATCGTGTTGATGTACGGGGTCGTGCCCTCGAAGGGCAGCGTCGCGCCGCCGTTGCGCGCGTGCTCGGCGAGCCGTGCCAGCAGGTCCTGGGCGCGTGGCGGGCCGTCGCGCTCCAGCACGGCGTCGAGCGCCTCGAGCCACTCGGCGGTCTCCTCGGGATCAACGTCGTCATTACGCATCGCTTCCTCCGATCCGCTCACGAGGCGGAAGACTCGCACGACCGCGCCGCCCGATGCCTCGCGCTCCGCCCGCGCACCCGCCGCCCGCCCGCCCGGACGTCCTCCGACGGCCTCGTCTATGGTTCCGCCTCGCATGGCGGCTGAGCTCATCGACGGCAAGGCGATCGCCCAGCAGGTGCGCCGGGAAGTGGCCGACGAGGTCGCCGCGTGGGTGGCCGAGGGCAACCCCGCGCCCGCCCTCGCGACCGTGCTGGTCGGCGACGACGAGGCGTCTGCGGTGTACGTCGGCGGCAAGCAGAAGGCCTCCGCGGAGGTCGGCATGACCGCGTTCGACCACCGCCTCGACCAGGATGTCGAGCACGCCGAGGTCGAGACGCTGCTGCGCGAGCTCAACGCCGATCCGAAGGTCTCTGGGATCCTGCTCCAGCTCCCGACGCCGCCGCAGGTCGACGGCGCCGTGCTCAGCGAGATGATCGACGCCTCCAAGGACGTCGACGGGCTCACGCCGGTGTCGGTCGGGCTGCTGACCAAGGGCCGGCCCGGGCTGCGGCCGTGCACGCCGTCGGGCGCGATGGAGCTGCTGCGGCGCCACGACGTGCCGCTCGAGGGCGCGGAGGCGGTCGTGGTGGGCCGCTCGCACCTGGTCGGCAAGCCGCTCGTCCAGCTGCTGCTCGAGCAGAACGCCACCGTCACCGTGTGCCACTCGCGCACCCGCGACCTGCCGGGCGTCTGCCGCCGCGCCGACGTGCTGATCGCGGCCGTCGGGCGCCCCCGGATGATCCAGGGCGACTGGGTCAAGGAGGGCGCCACCGTCATCGACGTCGGCATCAACCGGACCGACGACGGGCTGGTGGGCGACGTCGAGTTCGAGGGCGCTCGCGAGCGCGCGCGGCTGATCACTCCGGTCCCGGGCGGAGTCGGCCCGATGACCATCGCCATGCTGCTGCGCAACACCCTCCAGGCCGCGCGCGCCCAAGCGGGCGCGGCGGCGGGGTCCGCGGCATAGAGTCCCGGCGGCGCGCGGGAGCGGGTTGGCGCGCGCCCGCTCGCGGTGGCCTTTGGTCAACGAGGCTTGAGCATTTCTGATTCAGCGGTACGGTGAAGATCCCGGGCGGGGTGGGGGACCTGCGCGTCTCAGGAGACCCGAGCCCTCCTTTGACATCCACTCGGTCGTCCGCCCCGCCCGGCGAGTCTCTACCGCATCGCCGCCGCTCGCATTCGTAGGCTTCCCGCCGTGCCGTCGCTGCGCCCGCTCCTCGCGCTCCTGCTCGCCGTGGTCCTCCTCGGAGCGGCGGCCTGCGGCGGCGACGACTCGGAGGGGTCCGGCACCGCGGAGCCGCAGGCGTCGCTCGGCCCGGGGGACATCGACGACGTCGAGGTCGGCGGCGCCACTGACCTCGAGGCCAAGCCGGCGATCAAGGTCCCCGATGCGCTGCCGCCCGCGGAGCTGCAGAAGAAGGACCTCGTGGAGGGCGACGGCCCGCGTGCCCGCCGCGGCGACGAGGTCAGCGTGCAGTACGTCGGCGTCGCCTGGAGCTCGGGGCAGGAGTTCGACGCCTCCTGGGAGCGGGGCGAGCCCTTCAGCTTCAGGCTGGGGGCGGGCGACGTGATCCCCGGCTGGGACGAGGGCGTGGCCGGGATGCGCGTCGGCGGCCGGCGCCTGCTCGTGATCCCCGCGGACAAGGGCTACGGGGCGCAGGGCTCCTCTGGCATCGCGCCCAACGAGACGCTGGTGTTCGTGGTCGACCTCAAGCGCGTGAAGCGCTAGGCCGTCAGATCGCCGACGCGGCGCGATGAGTCCTGGCCTTCGGCGCGGTCTACACCGGCATGCCCAACCGTGAGCCCACCGAGACGACCAACCTCGACACGATCTATGGATCGGAGGCGGTCCCGTGGAGCCGCCCGGGCGAGCACCTGGCCGCCGGCGCGCTCGGCCCCGACGCGCGTTTCTTCCTCGGCACCGTGCGGCCCGACGGCCGTCCGCATGCCGCCGGGATCGGCGCCGCCTGGTACGACGGCGAGCTGCACTTCCAGTGCGGGCCGAACACGCGCAAGGCGCGCAACCTCGCCGTGAACGCGGCCTGCACCATGTCCGGGTGCGTGCCGGGCATGGACCTGGTCTTCGAGGGCGAGGCACGGCGCGTCACCGACGCGCCGACCCTCGAGGCCGTCGCCGCGCTCTACCGCGAGGGCGGCTGGCCCGTGCAGGTGGATGGCGACGCGTTCACGGCGCCCTACAGCGCACCCAGCGCGGGCCCGCCGCCGTGGCACCTCTTCCGCCTTCAGACCCACACCGTGTTCGGCGTCGCGACCGCCGAGCCGTACGGCGCCACGCGCTGGCGCTTCTGAGGGCGAGGCCCGACGATGAACGCCGAATCGCTGTTTCCGCGGCTGGCGGAGCTGCCGCTCGTCATCGAGGCGTGCGAGTACGACCGCCTGCACGCCGTCCTCGCCCAGGACTTCGAGCGCATCACGACGCACGTGCGGCTCGCCGGCGCCGGCGCCGACGGGCTCGGCGAGGACGTCTCGGTGTTCCGCGAGGACGGCACCACGCTGCACGAGACGCGGCCCTCGCTGCCGCTCGAGGGCGAGTGGACGCTGGCCGGCTTCTGCGACCACCTCGCCACGCTCGCGCTGTGGCCGGAGCCGCCGGAGTGGGACGTGGCGCTGCGGTTCCGCAACTGGGCGTTCGAGTCGGCGGCGCTCGACCTCGCGCTGCGCCAGGCCGGCCGCTCGCTGCACGACGTGCTCGGGCTGGAGCCGCAGCCGGTGCGCTTCGTCAACTCGCTGGGCCTCGGCAAGGAGCCTTCGATCGAGCCGGTACGCCGGCGGCTCGCCCGCTCCCCCGGCGTGCGCTTCAAGCTCGACGCGGAGGCGACCTGGGCGCCGGCGCTCGTCGACGAGGTCGCGGCGACCGGAGCGGTCGACACGATCGACTTCAAGGGCCATTACGGCTTCGAGGTCGAGGATCCGGAGGCGCTTGGTGCGCTCTACGACCACGTCCTCGCCGCGTTCCCGGACGCCTACCTGGAGGATCCGCACGACCTGCCCGAGATCGCGCGTCGCCTCGGCGATCACCTCGAGCGCGTGTCCTACGACTCGCCGATCCGCAGCGCCGAGGACATCGGCGCGACCCCGCTGGCCGCGCGCGTGGTGAACGTCAAGCCGTCGCGGATCGGCAGCCTGCGCCGGCTGTTCGAGGTCTACGCGCGCTGCGCGCGGGAGCGGCGGCCGATGTACGGCGGCGGGATGGGCGAGCTGGGCGTGGGCCGCGGGCAGATCGAGCTGCTCGCCGCGCTGTTCCACGCCGACGCGCCCAACGACGTGGCGCCGAGCGCCTACAACGAAGAGGACCCGCCGGGCGCCCTGCCGGGGAGCCCGCTGGCGCCGCGCCCCGAGGCGACCGGGTTCCGCTGGGCGGCGTAGACGCGCACCACCACGCGCGCCGGGCGCGTGGGCGGCCCGAGGGAGAGGAACTCGCGCACGGCCCCGACGTGCGCGCAGAACGGGCACGCGATCCTCTCGGCCGGCGACAGCGGGCGTGCGGGGGCGACCGGTGCGTCGCAGCGCGGGCACGCGAGCGTACCCGCGGCAACCGGGGTCGAGCGCGCCCGGTAGCGGTGCTCGCGCGGCCCCGAGTCGCTCGGGAGCGGATCCTCTCGCGGCGCGTAGAACGGCACCCGCAGCAGTCTAGGCCCCGAGCATCGCCGGCCCGCGACTACCGGGAGCCCATCTGCCGCATCAGCCCGAGGTCATCGCGGATCGCGCTGTGCTCGACGGCGCGGCCGTCGGCGCCGAACCGCATGAGGTGACACATGCGCCACTCGACGCGACGGCCGGACGCCGGGACGCCCAGCAGCTCGCCGTCGTGCGTTCCCGACATGGTTCCGACGCAGATGACGACGTCGCCATCGGCGGCGAGATGCGTGATCTCGAAGCGCGCGTCGGGGAGCGCCGCCCACAGGCGCCGCAGCACCGCTGCCTGCCCCGCGGGCCCGGGCGGCGTCCCGGGCTGCGCCGCGTGGTTGACGTAGTCGTCCGCGATCAGGTCGTCGAGGAGCGTCAGGTCCCGGCCGTTGAAGGCCTCCTCCCAGAAGCGGCGCGTCTCGTCGACCCCGTCGCCCGGCATTGCGGGGCACCCTATTCCGCGGGCCGCGCTAGGCGCCCGTCGGATCGTCCTCCGCGAGCACGCGCTGGGCGACCGCGAAGGCGGCGTTGGCCGCCGGGACGCCGCAGTAGATGGCCGCCTGCAGCACGACCTCCTTGATCTCGTCCGGCGTGAGGCCGTTGCGCAGCGCGGCCCGCACGTGCATCTCGAACTCCGTGAAGTGGCCCTCGGCGATCAGCGCGGTCAGCGTCATGCAGCTGCGGGTGCGCCGGTCGAGGCCCGGCCGGGTCCAGATCTCGCCCCACGCGTAGCGCGTGATGAAGTCCTGGAACTCCGCGGTGAAGTCCGTCGTGCGCTCGATCGCGCGGTCGACGTGCCGGTCGCCGAGGACCTCGCGGCGGACCCGCATGCCCGCCTCGTGGCGCGGGTCGCTCATGCCGGCCGCTCGACCCCGAGATGGGCGAGGATCGCGCCGGTCACCACGTCGGGGTGCTCCACGTTGAGCAGGTGGGCGGCGTGCTCCAGCACCGCGAGGCGGGCGCCGGGCACGCCGGCGCGGATCCGCTCCAGGTGCGCGGGCGGGGTGGACGGGTCGTCGGCGCCCGCGATCAGCAGCGTCGGGGCGGTGATCGCGCCGAGGCGCTCGCGGAGGTCGAGGTCGCGGATGGCCTCGCAGCACGCCGCGTAGCCCTCGGGCGGCGCCGAGCGCAGCATGTCGCCCATGCGACGGGCGACGTCGGGGCGCGCGGCGCGGAAGTCCGCGGTCAGCCAGCGCTCGAGGCCGGCCTCGACGATCGCGTCCATGCCCCGCTCGCGCACCGTGGCGGCCCGCTCCGTCCACTGCTCGGGCGGCCCCAGCAGCGCGGAGGTGCTGCACAGGACCAGGCGGTCGACCCGCTCGGGCGCCTCCGACGCCAGCCACATCCCCACCATGCCGCCGAGCGAGAGGCCGCAGAAGTCAACGCGCTCGATCCCGAGGGCGTCGAGGAGCGCGAGCAGGTCGCGGCCGAGGTCGTCGATCGCGTACGGCCCGTCGGGGACCGGGGAGGCGCCGTGGCCGCGCCGGTCGTAGCGCAGCACGCGCCGGTGCGCGGACAGCGGGCCGAGCTGCGGCGTCCCACATCGCCATCGTCGTGCCCAGCGAGTTCGACAGCACCAGCGGCGGCGCGTCCTCGGGACCGTCGAGGCGGTGGGCGAGGGCCGACCGTCACGCGGTCTCCTCCCGCTCGTAGGCCGCGAGCGCCCGCTCGACGAAGGCGCCCGCGGAGCCGAGGTAGCCCGAGGGGTCGAGCAGCTCGTCGAGCGCCGCGGGCGAGAGGTGCGCGGCCACCGCGTCCTCGGCCAGCAGCTCGTCGCGCAGCGACCCCCCGCCCGCGGCCACGCGCTCGCACGCGGCCTCGACGGCGCCGTGGGCCTCGAGGCGCCCCACGCGCTCGGCGACCGCCATCGTCACCCGCTCGGCCAGCAGCAGGCCGCCCGTGGCGTCGAGGTTCTCGCGCATGCGGCCGGGGTGGACCTCGAGCTGCTCGAGCACCTCGCGCATGGTCGCAGCCGCGCCGCCGGTCAACGCCAGCGCCTCGCCGAGCGTCTCCGCCTCGGCCTGCCAGGCGCCCGCGGCGCGCTCGTGCTCCTGGGGCATCGCGGCCAGCAGCGTGGCGGCGAGCGCCGGCACGCGGCGCGCGGCCGCCGCGGCGCGCACGGCGCCGGCCGGGTTGCGCTTGTGCGGCAGCGTGGAGGAGCCGCCTCGGCCGCCGCCGCCGGGCTCGGCGACCTCCCCGACCTCGGTCTGCGCGAGCAGGATCACGTCGAGGGCGATCTTGCCGAGCGCGCCCGCCGCGACGGCCAGCGCGCCCGCCAGCTCGCCGATCCGCCCGCGCGCGGTGTGCCAGGGCAGGACGGGCTCTCCGAGCTCGAGCTCGGCCGCGAGCTCGCGCAGGACCGCCTCGCCCGCGGACCCGAGCGAGGCCAGCGTGCCGGCCGCGCCGCCGAGCTGGACCGCGAGGCCCTCGGCGCGCACCGCGGCCAGCCGCCGGCGGGCGTCGAGCACCGCGACGAGCCAGCCGGCCGCCTTGAGCCCGAAGGTGACCGGCAGCGCCTGCTGGAGCAGCGTGCGGCCCGCCATCGGCGTCTCGCGGTGCTCGCGCGCGAGCGCCGCGGCGGCGCTCGCGACGCCCCCGAGGTCGGCGAGGATGAGGTCGAGCGCGCGGCGGGCGACCAGCATCGCGGCCGTGTCGAGGACGTCCTGGCTCGTGGCGCCCCAGTGCACGTAGCGGGCGGCGTCCTCGTCGCGCTCCCGCACCGCGGCGATCAGCGCGCGCACGAGCGGCGGCACCGGGGTGGCGGACGCGCGGCCGTCGCGGCCGATCGCGTCCCCGTCGAAGCGGCCGGCGTCGCAGCAGTCCGCGATCGCCTCGGCGGCCGCGGCCGGCACGACCCCGGCGCGCGCCTCGGCCCGCGCCAGCGCCGCCTCGAAGTCGAGCATCGCCTGCAGCCAGGCGCGGTCGGAGACGGCCTCGGCGGCGGCGTCGGAGACGGACAGCGCGCTGAGCAGGCCGCTAGACGTCAAAGAACGCGGTCTCGCGGTCGCCCTGGAGGTGGATGTCGAAGCGCAGCCGGCGGTCGCCCTCGTCCACCGCGACGAGCGTCGCGCGCGCGGCCGGGTGCTCGATCCCCGACAGCGCCGGGTCGGCCGCGTTGGCGGCCTCCTCGTCGGGGAAGTAGATGCGGGTCACGAGGCGGTCGAGCAGCCCGCGCGCGAACACCGACACCTCGAGGTGCGGCGCCTGCGCGCGCCCGTCGGGCCACGGCACGGGGCCCGGCTTGACCGTGGTGAACGCGAACCGCCCCTGGGCGTCCGTCGGCACGCGGCCGAACCCGGTGAAGCCCGGCTGCAGCGGGACGTCGTCGCGCGCGTCCTCGGGGTGCGCGTAGCGCCCGGCGGCGTTGGCCTGCCAGACCTCGAGCAGCGCGTCGGCGACCGGCTCGCCCGCGCCGTCGAACAGCCGCCCCTCGATGCGGATCGCCGCGGGGTCGTCGTCTGCCACGAGCCGGTCGCCGCCCTCGATCGGCAGCGCGAAGGAGAAGAACGGCCCGACGGTCTGCGAGGGCGTGGACCCGGTGGTCATCTCAGTCCTCGAAGGGCGTCGGCTCGCGCCCGCGCAGCACGATGTCGAAGCGGTAGCCGAGCGCCCACTCGGGCACGGTGGAGTCCATGTCGAAGGCCGAGACCATGCGCTCGCGCGCCCTGGGGTCGCGGACCGAGTTGAAGATCGGGTCGTACGCGAACAGCGGGTCGCCGGGGAAGTACATCTGGGTGACGAGGCGGGTGGCGAACGCGGGGCCGAACAGCGAGAAGTGGATGTGGGCCGGGCGCCAGGCGTTCTCGTGGTTGCCCCACGGGTAGGCGCCGGGCTTGATCGTGATGAAGCGGTAGCGGCCGTCGTCGTCGGTGACGGTGCGCCCGGCGCCGGTGAAGTTCGGGTCGAGCGGCGCGGGGTGCTGGTCGGCGGCGTGGATGTAGCGCCCGGCGGCGTTGGCCTGCCAGATCTCGAGCAGCGTGTTGCGCACCGGCCGCCCGTCGCCGTCGAGCACGCGCCCGCCGACCACGATGCGCTCGCCGAGCGGCTCGCCGTCGTGCCGGCGGGTCAGGTCGTGGTCGAGCGGGCCGACGCCGTCGTGGCCGTAGACCGGGCCGGTGATCTCCGACAGCGAGTGCGGCAGCAGGATCGGCGGCCGGGTCGGCGCCCGCAGCCGGGTCGAGCCGTAGCCCGGGTAGTCGAGCGGCGGCCGGCTCTCCGCCGGCTCGCGCCGGTAGCCGGTCACCGAGGTCTCGCTCGTCGTCCGTTGCGCCACACCCGCCTCCTCGCTCATGCCTCGAGCACCATCGCGATCCCCTGGCCCACGCCGATGCACATCGTGGCGAGGCCCCAGCCGCCGCCGCGCCGGCGCAGCTCCCACGCCAGCGTCGTCAGCAGGCGCGTGCCGGAGTTGCCCAGCGCGTGGCCGAGCGCGATCGCGCCGCCGTTGACGTTGACGATCTCCGGGTCGAGCTCCGGCCAGTCCGCCAGGCACGCGAGCGACTGGGCCGCGAACGCCTCGTTGAGCTCCACCGCCGCGAGGTCGTCCCAGCCGATGCCCGCGCGCGCGAGCGCGCGGTTGGCCGCCTCGACCGGGCCGATCCCGTACAGATGCGGCTCGACGCCGCTCGTGGCGCGCGCGGCGACGCGCGCCAGCGGCTCGCGGCCGATCGCCGCGGCGCCCGCCTCGTCGGCCAGCAGCAGGGCCGAGGCGGCGTCGTTGAGCGGCGAGGAGTTGCCCGCCGTGACCGTGCCGTTCTCGCGGAACACCGGGCGCAGCCGGGCGAGGCCCTCCGGCGAGGCGTCTGGACGGATCGACTCGTCGCGCTCGAGGTCGACGCCGGGGACCGCCACGACCTCGTCGGCGAACGCGCCCCGCTCCCAGGCCGCGGCCGCGCGCCGGTGGCTGCGCACCGCGAAGGCGTCCTGCTCCCCGCGCGAGAGCTCGTAGCGCTCGGCGAGGATCTCGGCGCCCTCGCCGAGCGAGGCGGTCCACTGCTCGGGCATGCGCGGGTTGACCATGCGCCAGCCGAGCGTGGTGGAGTGCAGCGTCTCGTGGGCGCGGGCGTAGCCGCGCTCGGGCTTGAGCAGCACCCACGGCGCACGGCTCATCGACTCGACGCCGCCGGCGATGCCCACCGAGGCGTCGCCGACCGCGATCGTGCGGCTGATCTGCATCGCGGCCTCCATGCCGGAGCCGCACAGGCGGTTCGTGGTGGCGCCCGGCACCGAGGTGGGCAGGCCCGCGAGCAGGACCGCCATGCGGGCGACGTCGCGGTTGTCCTCGCCGGCGCCGTTGGCGTCGCCGAAGACGACCTCCTCGACCGCGGCCGGATCGAGGTCCGGGTTGCGCGCCATCAGCGCCTCGAGCGCGTAGGCGGCGAGGTCGTCGGGCCGCACGTCGGCGAGCGCGCCGCCGTGCCGGCCGACCGGGGTGCGGACGGCGTCGACGATGTAGGCCTCGGCCATCAGGCCGCCGTCCTCGCGCGGGCGGCCTGCAGCGCGCGCAGGGCCTCGAGCTCCGCGGGTGTCGGGGCGGCGGTGGGGGCGACGTCGTCCGCCACCGCCAGCGGCCAGCCGGTCGCCTCCCGGACCTCGTCGATCGCGACCCCGGGGTGGACCTCCGTGAGCGTGAGCTCGCAGGTCGTGGTGTCGGGCCGCAGCACGCCGAGGTCGGTGATGACCACCGTGGGACCGGCGCCGGAGATCCCCAGCCGCTCGCGGTCTCCGGGGCCGTCGCCGAAGCCCAGCGAGGAGCGGAAGTGCAGCCGCTCGACGAACGAGCGGGACGTCTGGCGCATGATCACGATCACCTCGCGCGCCAGCGTGGCGATCTCGGGCGCCCCGCCGCCGCCCGGCAGGCGCACCTTCGGCTCCTCGTAGGACCCGATCACCGTGCTGTTGAGGTTGCCGAAGCGGTCGATCTGGGCCGCCCCGAGGAAGCCGACGTCGATCCGCCCGCCCTGCAGCCAGTAGTTGAAGATCTCCGGGACGGGGACCACCGAGTCGGCGGTCTCGGCCAGCTCGCCGTCGCCGATCGACAGCGGCAGCATCGCGGGCTTGGAGCCGATCGTCCCCGACTCGTAGACGAGCACCGTGCGCGGCGCGTGGGTGAGGCGGGCGAGGTTGGCCGCCGTCGACGGCAGGCCGATGCCGACGAAGCAGACCGTGCGGTCGGTCAGCTCGCGCGCGGCGGCGACGGTCATGAGCTCGTCGGGGGTGGGGTCGCTCATCCCACGGTCGCGCCCGCCATCACGTGGCGCTCCATCCACTCGCGGAAGCCGTCGCGGTCGCGGCTGATCGCGTCCCACTCCCGGTAGAAGTCGTTGTCGCGGTCGTAGTAGTCGTGCGCGTAGGACGGGTAGGCGCCGCGGGGCGCCTCCGCGACGGCCGTGACCGCCCACGTGGGGATCACGACGGCGCCGGGGCGCGGCTCGAGCTCGTCGACGATCTCCTCGACGGTCACGAGCGAGCGGCCGGAGGCCAGCACGACCTCCTTCTGGATGCCGGTGATGCCCCACAGCTGGACGTTGCCCTCGCGGTCGGCGCGCTGGGCGTGGACGATGCCGACGTCGGGGCGCAGCGCGGCGACCGCCGTCAGCGTCTCGCCGGTGAACGGGCACGTGATCGGGGCGACCGTGGCCGTGCGCTCAGCGAGGTCGGTGCCGACGTAGCCGCGCAGCACCGCGAACGGCAGGTTCGAGGCGCCGGCGACGTAGCGGTTGGCCATGCCGGCGTGGGTGTGCTCCTCGAGCTCGAGCGGTCCGGGCCACGCGTGCTCGACCGCGTCGCGGAGGCGGTGCAGCGAGCCCACGCCGGGGTTGCCGCCCCACGAGAAGACGAGCCGGCGGGCGCACCCCATGCCGATCAGCTGGTCGAACACGAGGTCGGGCGTCATGCGGATGAGCGTCAGGCCGCGCCGCCGCTGCCGGACGATCTCGTGGCCGGCCGCGAAGGGGATCAGGTGCGTGAAGCCTTCGAGCGCCACGCTGTCGCCGTCGTGCACGAGCCCGGCCACGGCCTCGCCCAGCCCGAGGATCTCCGCCATCAGGCCACAGGATAGGGTCGCTCGATCGCCAGCAGGTCGCGCAGGTAGAGCAGGTGATCCTTCATCGCCCGCTCCGCGCGGGCGGCGTCGCCCTTCTCGATCGCGGCCAGCAGCGCCTCGTGCTGGTCGACGACGGCGGCGTGCACGATCGCCGGGCGCAGCGCCTCGAGGAGCGACGGCTGGAGCACCTCGAAGATCCACTCGGTGAGCGCCGTGACCATGCGGTTGCCGGACGCGCTCGCGACGATCCGGTGCAGCTCGGCGTCGGCGGCCCCGAGGCGCGCCTCGTCGTCGGGCAGCGCCGCCGCCTCCGCGCGGATCGCGGCGCGCATGCGCTCGAGCATCGCCTCGTCGGCCGCGTAGGCGGCGCGGCCGGCCAGCGGCACCTCGATCAGCAGCCGCGCGTCGAGCAGCTCGAGCAGCGAGACCGCGCCCGTGTCGAGCATCATCGCGATCGCGTCGCTGAGGCTGCGGCTGATCCCCTCCTCGGCGGTGTTGGCGACGAAGATGCCCCCGCCGGGACCCTTGCTGGCGCGCACGAGGTTGCCGCTGGCGAGCAGCTTGAGCGCCTCGCGCAGCGTGGGGCGGCTGACCCCGAACTCGGCGGCGAGGTCCTCGCCGCGGCCGAGGAAGTCGCCGGGCCGCAGCCCCTGGCGCTGGATGTAGTGCTGGATCTGCGCGGCGACGCGCTCGCTGGCGCCGCGGACCGGCCGCCGCAGCTCGGTCATCGCGCCCATTCCCGGCGCTCGTCGACGAGCCGGCGCGCCTTGCCCTCGCTGCGCGGCAGGATCCCCGGCGTGACCGGGACGACGCGCACGCGAAGGCCGAGCTGCTGGCGCATGACCTCCTGCAGGCGGCGCGCGGCGCGGCCGTCGGCCAGCTCGACCTCGAGCTTGATCTCGTCGAGGCCGCTGCGCTCCGTCGAGAGCGTGATGCGGAACTCGCCCGCGCCGCTGACCCCGCGGACGGCCTCCTCGATCGCCGACGGGTACACGTTCATGCCGCGGATGATCACCATGTCGTCGGTGCGGCCGACGATGCCCTCGGGCAGCCAGCGGTCGGAGTGGCCGCCGGGACAGCGCTCCGGCGCGTTGACCACCACGTCGCCGGTGCGGTAGCGCAGCACCGGGAAGCCGGTGCGGCCGAGCGGGGTCAGGACCAGCTCGCCGCGCTCGCCGGCCGCCGCCGGCGCCAGCCCGGCGTCGAGGATCTCGCACGCGAACTCGCCCTCGTCGACGTGCATCCCGCCGCCCTCCGCGCACGGGTACGCGAAGGGCCCCACCTCGGTGAGCCCCGCGTGGTCGAGGCAGTCGGCCTCGAAGACCTCCTCGAGCCGCGCGCGCACGGCCGGCAGCGAGGCGCCGGGCTCGCCGGTGCAGAACACGCGCCGGATCGACGCGAGCGCCGGCTCGAGGCCCTGCTCCACCGCCACCTCGGCGAGGCGCAGCGCGTAGGTCGGCGTGCAGCAGAGCACGGTCGCGCCGGTGTCGGCGATCGTGCGCAGCCGCCCGACGGTCGTCATCCCGCCCATCGGGATCGCCATCGCGCCGACCTCCTGCGCACCCTCCTTGGCCGCCCAGAAGTGCACGTGGGGCCCGAACGAGAACGCCAGCGCGACGCGGTCTGAGGGGCCGACGCCGGCGACCCGGAACGTGCGCTCGAAGGCTGCCCGCCACCACGCCCAGTCCTCGGCGGTGTCGAGGACGCGCAGCGGCGGCCCGGTGGTGCCGCTGGTCTGGTGCAGCTGCGTGTAGCGCGCGAGCTCGAACGTGAGGTTCGTGCCGAACGGCGGGTGGGCGCGCTGGTCGTCGACGAGCTCGTCCTTGGTCAGCAGGGGCAGGTCGCCGAGCGTGAGCTCCTCGGTCGCGGGCAGCGTCTCCAGCCGCTCGCGCATGAACGGGTTGCGCTCGCGCACCAGCGCGACGAGCTCGCGCAGGCGGGACAGCTGCTCCACGGCTCAGCCGGCGGACGCCACGTGCGAGGCCGCCGCGCCGCCGGCGTCCTCGTCCGCCTGGCGGCGCTTGATCGAGCGCCAGACGTGCCCGCGCAGGTGCGCGAACTCCGGGAGCTCCTTGGTCGCGACCTGGTCGCGGGGCTGGGGGAGGTCCACGGTGAGGACCTCCTGCACCTCCGTGGGCGAGGGCGTGAGGACCATGATGCGGTCGGACAGGTAGACGGACTCGTCGATGTCGTGGGTGACGAAGACGATCGTCACGCCGTAGCGCCGCCGTACCTCGAGCACGAGGTCCTCGAGGTCGGCGCGGGTCTGCGCGTCGACGGACGCGAACGGCTCGTCCATCAGCAGGATGTCCGGCTGATAGGCGAGCGCCCGCGCGATCGCGACGCGCTGCTGCATCCCGCCCGAGAGCTGCCACGGATAGCGGTCGAGCGCGCCGCTGAGGCCGACCGAGCCGACCGCCTCCTCGACGAGCCGCCGCGCCTCGTCCTTGCCGAGCCGCTTGCGCTTGAGCGGGAACGCGACGTTCTGGCGCACGGTCATCCACGGGTACAGCGAGCGGCTGTACTCCTGGAAGACGAGGGCCATGCGCTCCGGCGGGCCGCTGACCCGCTCGTCGCCGAGGCGCACCTCGCCGGACGTCGGCGGGAGCAGGCCCGACATGCACTTCAGCAGCGTCGTCTTGCCGCAGCCCGACGGGCCGACGATGCACACGAGCTCGTTCTCGCGGATCTCGAGCGAGACGTCGCCGATCGCCTCGACCGCGCGCACTCCCTCGCCGTAGGTCTTCTTCAGGTGCTCGACGTGCAGCATCGCTTCCTTTCGAGGATGGTCGATTCTTCGGCCGCGCGGTCGACTGGTGGATGCCCCGTGGATGCCGGGCGCCGCCCGCACGAGGGGAACAGTGCTGGCTGCCACGGGCCCCTCGGGCGGGTGGCGATCCGGCGCCGCGGGGCGCCGCCAGGCGATCGTGGGGTCGAGGGATCGACCATCAGCTCAGGCTGCTGGCGCGAGCGCCGCGGTGCCAGCGCAGGACGCGCCGCTCGATCAGGACGAAGCCGGCGTTGAGGACGTAGCCGAGGATGCCCAGCAGCAGGATGCCCGACCACATCTCGGGGATCGCGAACGTGCGCTGGGACTGCAGGACGAAGTAGCCGATCCCGTTGGTGCTCGCCACCATCTCGGAGATCACCATCAGGATCAGCGCGAGCGACAGGCTGGTGCGCATCCCCGCGAAGACCTGCGGCGTGGCCGCCGGCAGCATCACGTGGAACAGGCGGTCGCGCGAGGTCACCCCGTAGACGCGCGAGGTCTCGCGCAGCGTCGGGTCGACCCCCGCGACCCCGTCGATGGTGTTCAGCAGCACGGGCCAGACGCAGACGAAGGCGATGATGAAGACCTTCATCGAGTTCCCGACGCCCATGACGAGGATGCCGAACGGCAGCAGCGCGGGCGGCGGGATCGAGCGCAGGAACTGGACCACCGGGTCGGTGAGGCGCCGCAGCGTGGGGTGGAGGCCGAGCGCCATCCCGAGCACCACCCCCGCCACGCAGGCGAGCCCGAAGCCCAGCCCGAGCCGGACGAGGCTCGGGACGACGTCCGAGCCGAAGCGGTCGAACAGCCACGTCTCCCGGAACGTGGTCAGGATGTCGGTCAGCGGCGGGAAGTAATACGTATCGCTGGCGCTGGACCACACGCCCCACAGGACCAGCAGCAGGATCGGGACGGCGATCTCCAGCGCGCCGCCGAGCAGGCGCTCGCGCCTCATGCGCCGACCTCCTCGCCGGGCCGGTGCGACGGGTGCCAGTGCAGCACGCGCCGCTCGACGCGGGTGAACAGCGCGTTGAGCGCCCACCCGAGCAGGCCGGTCGCGATGATCAGCCCGTACATGTCGTCCACCGCCCCGCCCTGGCGCGCGACGTTGATCTCGCGGCCGAGACCGGGGGCGCCGATGACGAGCTCGGCGGTCACCACCAGGATGAGCGCCACCGCCGAGGAGATCCGCACGCCGGTGGCGATGTAGGGCACGGCGCTCGGCAGCGTCACGCGGCGCAGCCGGGCGCCGCGGCCGAAGCCGAACGAGCGGGCGGTGTCGGTCGCGATCGGGTCGACGTCCTGCACGCCGTAGAGCGTCTGCATCAGCAGCGGCCACGTTGCGGCGAACGCGGCCAGGAACACCTTGCTCTCGAGCCCGCTGCCGTAGACGAGCACCGCGAGCGGGATCAGCGCCACGGACGGGATCGGGCGCAGGAACTCGATCACCGCGCGCAGCGACCGGTACAGCAGCCGCCCGGAGCCGATGAGGATGCCGGCCGGGACGGCGATCAGCATCGCGATGCCGAGCCCGAGCGCCCAGCCCTGCAGCGTCTGGCCGACCGCGGTCCAGAAGCCGCCCGTGACCACGAGGCCCCCGAGCGCGGCGAACATGTCGCTCACCGGCGGGAAGTACTCGCTCGAGATCAGCTCGGTGCGCGAGACGAGCTCGAAGAGCGCCAGCACGGCGAGCACGCCGACCCACGGGGCCAGCCAGTTCGGCAGCGCGAGCCGCGCGCCGCGCGGCGCCGCGCGCTGGGCGATCGTGGCCATCTACGCCGTCATCCCTGGCGCAGGATCAGCTCGTCCAGCGGCGGCGCCTGCTCGACGAAGCCGTACTTCTTCGCGAGGTCGGCGGTCTGCTCGATGGTCGGCTCGTTGAGGTCGGCCTGCCACTGCGGCAGCTGCATGGACTCCGCCGCCTTCGGCGGGATCTTCGTGTAGCCGAGGACGGCCTTGCGCACCGCGTCCGGGTTGCTCGCGCTGTACTCGAGCGACTTGTCCATCGCGCGCTTGAAGCGGTCCACGACGTCGCGGTTCTGCTCGATGTACTGCTTGGAGGCGAAGTACGTGGCCACGGTCAGGTTGGGGGCGGTCTCCTCGAAGGGGTTGAGCAGCGCCTTGGCGCCGGACCCCCGGCCCTGCGAGACGAACGGCTCGACCACCCACGCCGCGTCGACCCGCCCGCTCTCCAGCGCGGCGTTCATGTCGGGGAACGGCACCTCGACGTACTTGACGCTGCGGTAGTCCACCCCCTCCTTCTCGAGCGACCGGTTGATGGTCAGCGGCCCCACGTTGTTGAGCGTGTTGACCGCGATCGTCTTGCCCTCGAGGTCCTCGGGGCCGCGGATCTTCGAGCCCTTGGAGACGAGCAGCGCGTCGAACGCGTCGTCGGCGCCCTTCCCCCCGAGCACCCCCTGGCTGATGATCTGCACCGGCAGCTTCTTGCTCGCGGCGATGATCAGCGACGTGGTGTTCGAGAACCCGATCTGGTTGTCGCCGGAGACGACGGCGGGCACGATCGCCGCGCCGCCCTCGGCGAGCTGGGGCTGGATGGTGAGCTTCTCCGCCTTGAAGAACCCCTGGTCGATGCCGACGTAGAGCGGCGCCACGTCGGCGATCGGGATCACCCCGACCTTCAGCGTGGCGGGCTTGCCCGCCTCGCCGCCGCCACCGCCGTCGTCGCCCCCTCCGCAGGCGGCGAGCGCGAGCGCGCACCCGAGCGCCGCGAGGCCCGGCACGCGACGTCCCCAACCGGCCATGATCTCCCGCACGTCTCCCGCTCCTCCCTCGGCTGAACCGTACGGCCCGTATACCCAGCGGGGCAATGGGACAAAAGATCTGTTTTGGATTACGGCCAGTTGGAGCCGGGGACTGGTGGTTCGAGGCACCACCGAGGGAGGAGGGGGCATGGTCAGGCGCAGGGCGTGGCTGTCGCTGGGGGTCGCTGCGGTGCTCGCGCTGGCGGCGGGCTGCGGCGGCGGGTCGGAGGAGAGCACGAGCGGCGGCGGGGAGGGCAAGCCGACCACCGTCACGGTCGGGACGCTGCCGATCTCCAACGCCGCGCCGCTGTACCTGGGCGCGAAGAAGGGCTTCTTCCGCGAGGAGGGCATCGAGGTCAAGCCCGAGGTGGCCCAGAGCGGCAACGAGCTGATCACCGGCGCGCTGTCGGGCTCCTACGGCTTCATCTTCGCGGGCTACATCCCGTCGATCGTCGCGCGTTCCAAGGGGCTGCCGATCACGATCGTCTCCGCCAGCGACATCGGCGCCAAGACCGCCTCGAAGGAGTGGACGGTGCTGCTCGTCAAGCCCGAGAGCAAGATCCGCGGGCCCGACGACCTCGTGGGCAAGACGATCGCGGTCAACGGCCTCAGAGGGGTCGGCGAGGTGGTCATCAAGGCCTCGCTCGAGAAGCAGGGCGTGGACCCGGAGCGCATCAAGCTGCTCGAGGTCCCGTTCCCGGAGATGCCGGCCGCGCTCGAGAGCGACCGCGTCGACGCGATCTGGGCCCCCGAGCCGTTCCTCACGCAGGTGCTCGAGGACGGCGGCCGCCAGGTCGACGCGCCGCTCGTCACGATCGCGCCGAACTTCGTCAACGGCGCCTACGAGGCGAGCGAGGAGTTCATCTCCAAGAACCCGGAGGTGACGGAGCGCTTCAAGCGCGCCATGGACCGCTCGGTCGACTACGCGCAGGCCAACCCCGGCGAGGTCCGCAAGCTCATCCCGACCTTCACCAAGATCCCGCCGGAGGTCGCGGACAAGATCCGGCTGCCCGTGTGGAGCTCGAAGCTCGACCGCGAGCAGCTGCAGGAGGCGGCCCAGTACACGCAGCGCTACGGGATCATCAAGGAGGCGCCTGACGTGAACGAGATGGTCTACGAGTAACGGAACGCCGGTGACCTCGATCGAGGTCCTGTGGGACGGCGACGCGTGCACGATCCGCTTCACGATGACCGGCCGCCATGTGGCGGGGTTCATGGGCATCCCGGCGACCGGCCGGGATACCCGCCCTGCCGGGGATCACGATCCTGCGCTTCGAGGGCGACCGGACGGCCGAGCGCTTCTCGCAGGCCGACATGCTGGGGCTCCTGGTGCAGATCGGCGCGGTGCCCGCGCCGGCGTAGCGCCTACCCGTCGTCGTCGCGGGGGACGACCCGCATGATCGCCACCTCCTCGCCCGAGCGAGTGTCGGGGTAGACGACGTACGCGCCCGGGGTGCCGCCGAACCACGTGCCTTCGGCCTCGCCGACGAAGATGCCCGCGCGCTGCGAGCCGTCGGCCTGCTCGACCCAGATCTTCTGGCCTTCGCGGAGGGAGTCCATGGGCGGCATCGTGCCGGACGCGGGCGCCGGGCTCCACCCCGTGCGCTTCGGCGATGATGTCGCGCGACCATGGCGGAGGGGCAGCAGCTGTCGGTCTGCATCGCCGGTGCCACCGGCTGGACCGGGCGGGCGCTCGTGGCGGGCGTGCTCGACGCCCCCGACCTCGTGCTCGCCTCCGCGGTCAGCCGGTCGGCGGCGGGCCGCGACCTCGGCGAGGCGCTCGGCGGCGACGCGCTGGGCGTCCCGGTCTTCGGGAGCGTCGGCGAGGCGCTCGAGGGCGTCGACGTCCTCGTCGACTTCACCTCGGCGACGGCGGTCAAGGGCAACGTGCTGGCGGCGGTCGGGGCCGGGGTGGGGGTGGTCGTCGGCAGCTCCGGGCTGACCGCCTCGGACTTCGCCGAGATCGACGCGGCGGCGCGCGAGCGCTCCGTCGGCGTGGTCGCGTCGGGGAACTTCTCGTTCACCGCCGCGATGTGCCAGGCGGCGGCGCTGCTGGCGGCGCGTCACCTGCCGCAGTGGGAGGTCATCGACTACGCGGGCGCGGCCAAGCCCGACGTCCCCTCGGGGACCGCCCGCGAGCTCGCCGAGCGCCTGGGGCAGGTCCACCGCCCGGAGCTCGGGTACCCGATCGATGAGCTGCACGGGCCGCGGGAGGCGCGCGGCGCCGACGTGGCCGGCGCCCGCGTGCACTCCGTGCGCCTACCGAGCTTCGTCGTGTCCACCGAGGTCGTCTTCGGCCGGCCCGACGAGCGCCTGACGATCCGCCACGACGCCGGCGCGAGCCCCGACCTCTACGTCGAGGGGACGCTGCTCGCGGTGCGGCGGGTGCCCGGGAGGATCGGGGTCACGCGCGGGCTCGACACCCTGCTGCTCGAGTCCGGGTAGGGGCCGGTGCGGCGGCGTCGGCGCGCGTCGGACGAGGCCGCGCAGCGGCGACCATCCGAGCATGCGCACGGGGCCGGTGACCTACGCGACTCCGTCCGGGATGCCCCTACGCCTCCGGCTGCCGCCACGCCTGGAGGCGCCTCGATCCGGCGAGGGCAGCTGAGGTGGACGCACAACTCGGCTGAGCCTCGCACGCCATGCCGGTCCGCGCGGACGGCGGCCGCGCGGGCTCGACACCCTGCTGCTCGAGTCCGGGTAGGCGGCTACCCGGCGCGGTTGGCGCCTCGGCGCTACCGTCCTGCCGCGGGGTCGCATAGCGACCCCAATCCAGGACACCACCTCGGGTGCGGCGCCGCTCGGCCGACGTCGCCGCGATCGGTCTCGGGGAGCCGGGCCGGCACCACGCGTCGCTCCCAGGGTCTCAGGCCGATCGGGTTCCCGGAAGCTGGGTGATTCCACGGCCCTCGTGGCGCAGGGTCCACTGGATCGGCATCGCGGACACGTCCTCCCTCACCGAGAAGCCCTGCACGATGCTCAGGACCAAGCACCGCCGAGTAGGTGAGCGCCGTCTTGCGCCCGCGTGCGTCGCCGAGGTTGCCGAAGAACATCGCCCCCAGCGGGCGCATCGGGTACCCGGCCGCGAAGACCCCGTACGTCGCGAGCAGCCGCGGCTCGGAGGGCGCCATCCGGGCACGCTCACCCCTGGATGCGCTGCAGCGCGGCGGCGACGTGCCGGTGCCCGATGGTCTCGTACCCCACGACCGTCACCGCGGGCGCGAACATGAGGACGATGAGGCACACCGGCATGCCGACGCCGGCGGTGGCGAGGACGACCGCCGTGAGCAGGACGGCGGCGGTGCCGGCCAGCAGCCAGAGGTGGAACGGGTCGGCCTCGCGCATGCACGCCGAGTACACCGCGTACAACGCGCCGACGTAGAGGGCGAGCGGGAGCGCGACGCTCAGCACGGTGGCGACCGGGCCGATCTCCGTCTCGTGCTCGAGGAACAGGGCCGCGACGTGGAGGCCCGCGCCGATCGCGGCGAGCCCCGCGAAGATGAAGATGTGGCCGTAGCCCCACGTGAAGATCCGGCGGTTGGGGACCTGCAGCGCCACGGCCCACGGGATCGCGAAGTACATCCACCAGCTGCCGAACGTGAGCCCGACGCCCGCGATGGCGACGAGCGCGGCGTCCACCGTCCACCCCTCGTCGCCGTGCACGACCGCGTTGAGGGCGGCGACGGTGCCGATGATCCCCTCGCCGAGCGTGATGATCACCAGCAGGCCGTAGCGCTCGGCGATGTGCTCCGCGTTCCACGGCGTCCCGCCGTAGCGGCGCTCGGCGATCACGGGGCCGGCGACCTCGACCGCGAGGAGGACCGCGACGAGCGCGAACGTCGTCGTGACCGGGAGCTCGAGGAACACGAGCGCGACCCAGCCGACCTGGGCGACGGAGATCGTCCACAGATAGGTCCGCGCGGAGGGAGCATGTGCGGGGTCGTGACGCGCGGCCTGCGCCCAGAGGAACACCATCGAGGTGCGCATCACGACGTACCCGGCGACCATCACCCCGTTGTCGAGCGTCGCGCCGTGGTCGATCGAGGCGAACATCTGCTCGAGGCCGAGCGCCAGGACGATCACGCCGACCATCTGCACCATCGTGGCCAGGCGGAAGACCCAGTCGTCGGTGTCGTAGGCGGACGCGAACCACGAGTAGTTGATCCAGGCCCAGGACACCGCGAACGCCGCGAACGCGAAGCCGGCGACCCCGGCGAGCACGTGGTCGTCGGCGACGTAGTGGGCCAGCTCGTTGGCGGCGGTGCCGATCGCGACGACGATCGTCAGGTCGTAGAGCAGCTCGAGCGGCGTCGCGGAGCGATGGGGCTCGAGCGGATCGCGACCGGTGAGGCGCCGGCGACCGTGCGCGTAGTCACGGAGATCGGTCGCGGCCATGGACGGACGCTATCCGGGCCAGGCGCGCGCCGCGACCTCCCGGATGAGCCGGAACTTGGCCGCCTGGCTCTCCTCGGGCACGGGGTTGCCGCCGATCACGGAGGCGAAGCCGCACTGCGGGGAGAGCGCGAGCTGGTCGCGCGGGAAGTGGCGCGCGGCGTCCTCGATCCGGGCGAGCAGCTCGTCGGGATCCTCGAGCTCGCCGCGCTTGGTCGACACGAGGCCCAGCACGACGGTCTTGTCGCCGGGGACGTCGGCGAGGGGCTCGAAGCCGCCCGAGCGCGCGTCGTCGTACTCGAGGAAGAAGCTGTCGAAGCCGGGCGCGCGGGCGAACACGGCGCCCGAGATCGCCTCGTAGCCGCCGGAGGCCATCCAGTGGCCCTCGCGGTTGCCGCGGCAGAGGTGCAGCGCGTACCGCGGGCGGCCGGGGCCCCCCTCCCCGGTGACGGAGTCGAGGATCTCGATCCCGTCGGTGAGCATGCGGTCGGGATCGATGCCGCGGGCGCGGAAGCCCTCGCGGGCCGACTCGTCGACGAGCGTCGCGAGCTCCGGGGCGTCGATCTGGACGTAGTCGCAGCCGAGCGCGACGAGCTCGCGGATCTCCTCGCGCACGAGCTCGGCGGCGTCGGCGAACATCTCGAACGGGTCGCCGTAGACCGCGGTGGAGAGCGGCTGCGACCAGAAGGTCTGCAGCATCAGCGGGCTCGGCAGCGTCATCTTCACCGGCCGCGTCGCCCGCGCGCGCAGGTAGACGAACTCCTCCTGGGCGAGCGAGCGCACGCGGCGGAGCTTGTCCGTGACCGCGACCGAGTGCCGGTAGACCATCTCGTCCTCGGGCGTCTCGCCGTGCCAGGCGATCTCCTCGGCCGGCGCCTCGCCGAGCCCGGAGATCGCCTCGGTCAGCGAGCCGGTGAAGTGGGCGCGGCGCATCTCGCCGTCGGTGACGACGTCGAGCCCCGCGCCCTCCTGCAGCTCGATCGCCGCGTCGACGGCGCGGTCCTCGATGCGCTTGAACTCCGCCGGCCCGAGCCGCCCGGCCGCGCGGTCGGCGCGGGCGGTCTTCAACCACTCGGGCCGCAGCAGCGACCCGACGGTCTCGGCGCGATAGGGCGTCGTGGTCCCGGTGGCCATGGTCCTCGCTTCCCCTGTCTGACGATGTCGGTCGCGCGCGGGTGGGTGGGCCGTTATCCGGCGCGCTCGTCGAGCGTACGGACGACATCCGAGAGGTACCCGATGTGCAGGCGCATCGCGCGCTCGGCCGCCGAAGGCCGGCCGCGGCGGACCGCCTGCAGGATCTCGCGGTGCTGGCGGATGATCTCCGGGCCGACGACGGCCCTGCCGATGCGAGCGACGAGCGACGGCTGCAGCACCTCGAGGATCCAGCTCGTGAAGGCGACCAGCAGGTCGTTGCCGGCGGCGCCCGCGATCAGGTGGTGGAAGCGCGCGTCGGCGCGGTTGAACGGCTCGGTGCCGGGCGGGTGCCCCTCGGCCTCGGCCACCGCCGCCTCGAGCTCGCGGATCGTGCGCTCGTCGGCGTTGCGCGCCGCGAGGCCGGCGAGCGGGACCTCGAGGAACAGCCGCGCCTCGAGCAGCTCCGGCAGCGTGACGCTCTCGGTGGCGAGCATCGTGGCGATCGACTCGCTGACGTTGCGGCCCATGCCCTGGTTCGGCGTGCTGGCCACGAAGATGCCCCCGCCCGGGCCCTGGCGGGCGCGGACCAGGTGCGAGCTCGCCAGCAGCCGCAGCGCCTCGCGCAAGGTCGGGCGGCTGACGCCGAACTCCGTCGCGAGCTCCTGCTCGGTGCCGATGCGGTCCCCCGGCTCGAGGCCCTTCGCCTCGAGGTAGCGGCGGATCTCGAGGGCCACCTGCTCGCTGGCGCCCGAGCGGGCCGGGGCGAAGCGCGGGTCGAGCGAGTCGGGCTGGGGCTCGGCGGGCATGCGGGCGTGGTCATGCTGGTCCAGCCCGGGCAATAAGTCAAATCATTTCTTGACATCCCCGGGAGCCGGGACTACGGTTGCGCGCCACGATGGCGGGCACATGCGCGTGACCGGGGAGAGCGCGTCGGCGGCCGCCGGGCAGGCGTCCCGCCACGAGGGCGCGACCGTGCGCGACGCCGCGTTCGCCGTCCTGCGCGAGCGGGGCCTCACCACGCTGTTCTCGAACCCCGGCTCGACCGAGATCCCGTTGCTGGCGGGCCTGCCGGACGACCTGCGCTTCGTGCTGGCGCTGCACGAGGGCTCGGCGGTGGGGATGGCGACCGGATGGGCGATCGGCACCGGCGCGCCCGCGCTGGCGGTCCTGCACACGACCGCGGGGCTGGGCAACGCGGTCGGCGCGCTGGCGACCGCGAGGGAGAACCGCGCGCCGCTGGTGGTGCTGGTCGGCCAGCAGGACCGCCGCCACCTGGTGCGCACCCCGTTCCTCGCCGGCCGCCTGGCCGGGCTCGCGGGCGACTACCCGGTGTCGGCCGAGCAACCCGTGCGCGCGCAGGACGCCCCCGGGGCGCTCGACCGCGCCTGGCACGAGGCGGTCGCCGGCCGCGGGCCCGCGCTGGTCGTGGTGCCCATGGACGACTGGCACGCTCCCGCCGACGACCGTCCCGAGCGCGCGGCGCCCGCCACCGTGCTGCGGACCGCCCGCCGCCGGCGCGAGCGACGTCGCCGCGCTCGCGGGCCTCGTGGCCGAGGCGCGCTCCCCGGCGATCGTCGTCGGCGCCGGCGCGGACGACCCCGTCGCGTGGGAGGGCCTCGTCGCGCTGGCGGAGCGGCTCGGCTGCCCGGTGTGGCAGGAGGCCTTCGGGGCGCGGGCCGGCTTCCCTCAGGACCACCCGCGGTTCGCCGGCCACCTGCCGGCGGCGCGCCGCCGGCTGCGCGCGGCGCTCGGCGGCCACGACCTCGTGCTCGTGGTGGGCGCGGCGGCCTTCCGCCAGTACGCCTATGAAGAAGGCCCGCTGGTCGAGCCCGGGACCCGCGTGGCGGTCGTCACCGACGATCCCGCGGAGGCGCACCGCAGCGCCGCGGAGATCGTCGTGCTCGCCGCGCCCGCCGCCGTGTGCGCGCCGCTCGCCGCCGCGGTGCCGGCCCGCGACGGCTCGGCGCCCCCGCCGCGCGAGCCGCCCGCGCCGCCGGAGCCGCCGCGGGGCGACGAGCCGCTGCGCGCCGGCCACCTGCTCGCGGCGCTCGCCGAGCGGCTGCCGGCCGACGCCGTGCTCGTCGAGGAGGCGCCGTCGAACCGTCCTGAGCTGCACGCGCGGATCCCCGCCCGCCGGCCGCTGGGCTTCCTCAGCGCCGCGATGGGCGGCCTCGGGTTCGCCGTGCCGGGCGCGATCGGGCTGCGGATGGCCCGGCCCGACCGCCCCGTGGTCGCCGTCGTCGGCGACGGCGCCTCGCTGTACGCCGTGCAGGCGCTGTGGAGCGCCGCGCATTACGGTGCGGGCGTGCTGGTGGTGATTCTCGCCAACGGCGGCTACGCGGTGATGGACCGCCTCGCCGAGCGCGAGGGCGTGCCCGGCCCGTGGCCCGGCTTCGCCGGCATCGACCTCGCCGCGATGGCCCGCGCGCAGGGCTGCCCGGCGCGGCGCGTCGAACGTCACGACGATCTCGTCGCCGTGCTCGACGAGGTCGTCCCGGGCCTCCGCGACCGCACCGAGCCGCTCGTGCTCGAGGTCGCCGTGGCCCCCGACCCCGACTTCCACACCTGACGCCAGGATCCCCAGGAGGAACCATGACCGTGCTCGACCCCGCGACGCAGAGCCTCCTCGACCCGGCGACGTGGGCCGGGTCGCTGTTCGATGGGCGCTGGCGCCCGGCCGCGACGGTCGGGCCGGTCATCGAGCCCGCCACCGGCGCCGAGCTCGGGCAGGTCGGCCTCGCAGGGCCGGCGGAGATCACCGCTTCGGTCGCGCGCGCCGCGTCGATGCAGCCCGAATGGGCGGCGACGCCGTTCGAGGAGCGCGCGGCGGTGCTGCGCCGCGCCGGCGACCTGTGGCAGCGCCACAAGGACGAGATCGAGGGCTGGATCGTGCGCGAGGTCGGCGCCGTCCCACCCGCCGCGGCCAACGAGACCCACATCGCCCGCGAGGAGAGCTACGAGGCGGCGGCGCTGCCGTCGCAGCCCTACGGCGAGCTGCTGCCGAGCAACCAGCCCCGCCTCAGCCTCGCCCGCCGCGTCCCCGTCGGCGTCGTCGGCGTGATCTCGCCGTTCAACGCGCCGCTGATCCTCGGCATCCGCTCGGTCGCGCCCGCGCTCGCGCTCGGCAACGCGGTGGTGCTCAAGCCGGACCCGCGCACGGCGGTGTCGGGCGGGGTGACGATCGCGCGCGTGTTCGAGGAGGCCGGCCTGCCCGAGGGCGTGCTCTCGGTCATGCCGGGTGGGGCGACGGCCGGGCAGGCGCTGATCGCCGACCCGCACGTACGGGTCATCTCGTTCACGGGCTCGTCGGAGGCCGGGCGCAAGGTGGGGGAGGCCGCCGCGCGGCTCCTGAAGCGCGTCCACCTCGAGCTCGGCGGCAACTCCGCGCTGGTGATCCTCGACGACGCCGACCTCGACCTGGCGGCCGGCGCCGGCGCGTGGGGCTCGTTCCTGCACCAGGGGCAGATCTGCATGACGACCGGCCGCCACCTCGTGCACCAGTCGGTCGCGGACGACTACGTCGAGCGGCTGGCGGCGAAGGCGAGCGGGCTGCCGGTCGGCAACCCCGCCACCGAGCAGGTCGCGCTCGGGCCGATCATCGACGCCGCCCAGCGCGACAAGGTCCACGGCCTCGTGACCTCGAGCGTCGACGTCGGCGCCCGGGTGGCGGCGGGCGGCACCTACGAGGAGCTCTTCTACCGCCCCACGGTGCTCACCGGCCTCACCCCGGACACGCCGGCGTGGACGAACGAGATCTTCGGGCCGGTCGCGCCGGTGGCGCCCTTCGCGAGCATCGAGGACGCGGTGCGGATCGCCGGCGACACGCCCTACGGGCTCTCGCTCGGCATCCTCACCCGCGACGTGATGAAGGGCCTCGAGATCGCCGACCGCATCCCGAGCGGCATCGTGCACATCAACGACCAGACGGTCTCCGACGAGGCGCAGATCCCGTTCGGCGGGGTGGGGGCCTCCGGGACGGGCTCGCGCTTCGGCGGCGCGGCGGCGAACGTGGAGGCGTTCACCGACTGCCAGTGGCTGACGATGCAGGGGCAGATCCCCCCGTATCCGTTCTAGATCCTCTCGAGCCCCACGTAGTTCTCGGCGAGCGTCGTCGCGGCCGCCCGCGAGGAGGTCACGTACTCGAGCTGCGCGCGCTGGAGCCCGGCCTCGAAGCCGCTCTCGTCGTCCGGGAAGCGGTGCAGCATCGAGGTCATCCACCACGAGAAGTGCTCGGCGCGCCAGACCCGCCGCAGCGCGTTCTCGGAATAGCTCACGAGCCCGGACTCGTCGCCGTGCTCGAACCAGCGGGCGAGCGCCTCGTCGAGGATCTTCACGTCGGCGAGCGCGAGGTTGAGCCCCTTGGCGCCGGTGGGCGGCACGATGTGCGCCGCGTCGCCGGCCAGGAACAGGCGGCCGTGGCGCATCGGCTCGGCGACGAAGCTGCGCATCGGCGCGATCAGGCGGTCGAGGACCGGGCCCTCGGCCAGCGTCCAGCCGTCGTCGCGCGCGAGGCGGATGTGCAGCTCCTCCCAGATGCGCTCGTCCGGCCAGTCGTCGAGCCGGTCGCGCGGGTCGCACTGCAGGTACAGGCGGCTGAGCTGCGGCGAGCGCAGGCTGTGCAGCGAGAAGCCGTGGTCGTGGTAGGCGTAGATGAGCTCCTCGGTGCTGGGCGCGACCTCGGCGAGGATCCCGAGCCACGCGAACGGGTACTCGCGCGTCCGCACGCGGAGCCGGTTCGCGGGAACCGCCGGGCGGCAGACGCCGTGGAAGCCGTCGCAGCCGGCGACGACGTCGCAGCGCAGCGTGCGCGCCTCGCCCTCGTGGACGTAGTGGACCGCCGGGCGGTCGCCGTCGATCCCCTCGAGGGCGACGTCCGTGGCCTCGAAGTGCAGCGGCAGCCCGGCGTCGTCGACGCGCGCGCGGATGAGGTCCTTGACCACCTCGGTCTGCGGATAGAGCATCACGCAGCGCCCGCCGGTGAGCTCGGCGAGCGGGATGCGGTGCCCGGCGCCGTCGAAGCGCAGCTCGATGCCGGCGTGCTGGAGGCCGACCTCGCGCATGCGGCCGCCGACGCCGGCCGCGTCGAGCATGTCCATCGTGCCCTGCTCGAGGACGCCCGCGCGGATCCGGTGCTCGACGTAGTGGCGGGTGCGCGCCTCGAGGATCACGGTGTCGACCCCGCGCAGGTGCAGCAGGTGGCCGAGCATCAGGCCCGCGGGCCCGGCGCCGACGATGCCGACCTGGGTGCGGGTCTCCGCCGCTGCCACGCCGGGCTCCTACCCTGACGCGGTGGAGCTCAGGCAGCTGAGGTACTTCGTGGCGGTCGCGGAGGAGCTGCACTTCCGCCGGGCCGCGGAGCGGCTCCACGTCTCCCAGCCGCCGCTGAGCACGCAGATCAGAAAGCTCGAGGCCGACGTCGGCGTCGAGCTGCTGCGGCGCAACCGCCGCGGCGTCGAGCTGACGGTCGCGGGGCGCGCGCTGCTGGCCGACGCGCGGCTCCTGCTCGAGCACGCGGACCGCGCGACGGAGCGCGCCCGCCGCGCCGCGCGCGGAGAGCTCGGCGAGCTGCGCATCGGCTTCGTCGGCTCGGCGATCTACGCGGTCCTCCCCGAGGCCGTGCGGGCGTTCCGCGGCCTGCGCCCCGAGGTCCACATCAGCCTGCGCGAGCTGCCCACCGAGGACCAGATCGAGGCCCTGCGGCGCGACCAGCTCGACGTCGGCTTCATCCGCATCGCCATGGCGCCCGAGGGGCTGCGGATGGAGCGGGTGCTGCGCGAGCCGGTCGTCGCGGCGCTGCCGGCCGACCACCGCCTCGCCGCAGGGCCCGCGGTCGGGCTCGACGAGCTCGCGAGCGAGTCGTTCGTGCTCTTCCCGCGCGCCCAGGCGCCCGAGTTCCACGACGAGCTCACTGCGCGCCTGCGGCGCGAGGGCATCACGGCCCGGATCGCGCAGGAGGCGCCGGAGATGCAGACGATCATCGGCCTCGTCGCCGCGGGCGTCGGCGTCTCGCTCGTCCCCGCCTCGACGCGCATGCTGGCGCGCGAGGGGGTCGTCTACCGGCCGCTGCGCGACGACGAGCTCACGGCCTGGCTCGCCGTCGCGACCCGGGCGGGGGACGACTCGCCGGTGGTCGCGGGGTTCCTCGAGGTGGCGAGGGCGGCGGGACGCGAGGCCGCGCTCCGCCTGGCCTCCCACCCGTGATCCGCATTTCGGATCACAGCATTCACAACACGTATTGGACGTGGATCACAGCGCGGCGTACCGTGACGGTCTCCCTCCCCTCCGCAGCATCGCAGCGTCCGGCCCGGCCGCACTGGGCCGGGCGCTGCACCCCCCTCCAGATGCCGCCGCTCGCCACCGCTCCGCCAGATACGGCCGGTCCGCGCGACGTCGGGCTCGCCGGCGACGGCCTCTACGCCGTGCATGTGCTCGCCTCGGACGAGTGGGCGCGGGTCGGGGTGTGGGAGGGGATCGGCTCGACCGCCGCGCTCGCCGATCCCGCCGCCGTCGAGGGCGTGCTGCGCACCGGCGCGACGCTGATCGAGACGCTCGAGGCCGACGGCTTCCTCCCGCGGTGGCTGCAGTCGCTGCAGAGCGCCGCCCGCGCGGTGCCCGAGAGCCTGCTCGCCAGGCTCGGCGCGCGGCACGGCGACCGCATCGTGTCCGAGACGCGCCACGCGTTCTGCACGAGCGACCGCGGGCCGGTGTACTACCGCCGCGTCACCGCCTGCCTGTTCCCGGGCGGCGACCCCCTCCCCAAGGGGTAGGGAAGACGGCCACAAGGGGAGGTGCCGCCCCGGCCGCGCCGGTCTAGCTTCCAGGGCAGTGCACTCGCCACTGACGCAGCCCCCCGCCCTTTCCGTCTCCGGTGCAACCCTGGCGCCGCTGGCTGGGCTCGACGCCCGTCTCCGGCACGCCGGAGCCGTGATGGTGGACCGGTGGGGCTGCTCGGTGGCCGGGCACTACGGGTCGGTCGCGGGAGAGCTGGCCGTCTGCGTCAAGCGCGTGGGCATCGCCAACCGGTCCGATCTCGAGCGGATCGAGCTGCGAGGCCGCGAGGCCTGGCTCGACCACGCGCTGGCGAAGGCCGTCGGCGACCGCGCCCCGTCGACCGGCCAGGCCGCCCGGGTCGCCGGCACATGGTGCTGCCGGACCAGCCCGGAGCGCGCGCTCGTCATCGGCTCGCATCCCTCGGTGTCGCGGTGGCGGCGCTTCGCCCGCGAGGCGGTCATCGCCGGGAGCGCCATCCGCTGCGCCGATCTCGCGTCCGAGGTGGCCGCGGTGTCGCTCGTGGGCCCGCGCTCGCCGGACGTCCTGCGCAACGCCGGGCTGCCGCACGGCCTCGCCGTGGGCGCCGTCTGCCCCGGCGTCCTGGGGGACACGACCGCTACCGTCCTGCGCGAGGACGTCGACCGCTTCCTCCTGCTGCTCGAGGCCGGTCCGTCCGACGCCGCGTGGGATGCGCTCTTCGAGGCAGGTCGCCCGTCGGGCCTCTCCTACGTGGGGTGCGAGGCGCTCGAACGGCTCGCCGCGGTGCCGCGGCCGTTCGCCCTCGCGGGCTGACGCCGCGGAGAACCCGCGGATCGCCTGCCCACGCGGGCAGGCGACCCTACTCCGACGGGGGGCGACGAGGGGTAGGATGACCCCCAGCCTTAGACGTGGTCGAGGCGGCAGGAGTGATGGTCGATGAGTGACGGGCAGGAGCACGGTGGCGCGACAGAGCTCCGCTCGCCTGCCCATCAACGCATCGCCGGGCTGATCGACGCCGGCCGCTGCGTGGTGCTCGACGGCGGGATCGGGACGGAGCTGCCGAGCTCGCTGCGCGCCCGCAGCGCGCAGGAGGAGCCGCTGTGGGGGACGCGGGCGCTCGTCGACGCCGCCGACGACGTGCTCGAGGTGCACCGCCGCTACGTCGCGACGGGCTGCGACGTGATCTCGACGAACACCTGGGGGCTGCCGAGCGCGCTGCTGGGAGGCGGGCCGCGGCTGTGGGAGTCCACCCGGCCCGTGCACTGGATGGACGTCGCCCGGCGCGGCCTGCGCCTCGCGCGCCGCGCGGTCGGCGAGGCGGACCGCGACGGCGAGTGCGCGGTCGCCTTCTCGATCAACGGCGACGTCGACAGCGCCGAGGGCGAGGAGACGATCCGGCTGCTCGCGCGCCTGTTCGCCGACGAGCCCGCCGATCTGATCCTGCTGGAGACGTTGTCGCTGGTGCGTCCGTCGCTGTTTCGCACGGTGGAGGCGCTGCTGGGGACGGGTTTGCCGGTGTGGGTGTCGTTCCGGCGGTGTCGGCATGGGTTGTGTGGGGTGTATGGGCAGCATTGGGGTGGGCCGGAGGGGGATGCGTTCGGGCGGGCGGCGCGGCGGTTTGAGGAGATGGGGGTGGGGGCGTTGTTGGTGAATTGCATCCCGCCGGATCACGTGGAGGGGATGGTGTCCTATCTGCGGGATTTCACTGATGTGCCGTTGGGGGTGTATCCGAACCTGGGGTATTTCACGAATGAGGGGTGGCGGTTCGATCCGGGGGTGGGGGGTGAGGAGTATGCGGAGATGGCGTTGCGGTGGCGTGCGGAGGGTGCGCAGATCGTGGGTGGGTGTTGCGGGGTGGGGCCCGAGCACATCTCCGCCGCCCGCGAGCGCCTTCAGGGCACCGTGCCCGGGCACCGCCGCCCGGAGGAGGATCCCGTCGCCAACGGCGCCGGGCGCGCCCCGCGAACGCCCGCGCCGGTTCCGTGGAAGGACCGTCGCGGCCGCTCGCTGTACCCGCTGCCGTTCCCCGACCTCGTGTGCGATCCCGGGGTCTTCGTCCCGAGCGGCGGCAGCTACCTCGCCTGGAAGTACCTCTTCCGGGAGGGGACGGGCGCGCACCAGCGCTGCCTGGACATCGGGTGCGGGGCCGGGATCCTCACCGTCCAGCTCGCGCTCAACGGGGCGGCGCACGTGCACGCGATCGACATCGACGAGCGGGCCGTGCTCAACACCCAGACCAACGCGTTCCGCAACGGCGTGGCCGAGCGCGTGACCGCCGCGACCGTCGACCTCTACCCGTGGGTGCCCGAGGAGCGCTACGAGGTCATCGTGGCGAGCCTCTCGCAGATGCCGGTCGATCCCTTCCAGCAGGTCTCGACCCACCGGCCGGTCGACTACTGGGGGCGCAGCGGCCTCGACCAGCTCATCTCCAAGCTGCCCGACGCGCTCGCGCCCGAGGGCGTCGCCTACCTCGTGCAGCTTTCGATCCTCTCCCAGCAGCGCACGCTCGAGCTGCTCGACGCCGCCGGGTTCACCGCCGAGGTCGTGGAGTACGACCTGTTCCGCTTCCCCGTCGACATCGACGACAGCCGCACCCAGATCCGCCGCGTCGAGGAGCTGAGCGACGCCCATCACCTCCGGCTCAGCGAGCACGACGTGATGGTCGCCTACCTCCTCGAGGTCCGGCGCAAGGACGGCGGCGGGCGCGACGGCGCCGTGCCGTGGGAGCGCGGCGCGTGACGCTCGACGCGCACGCCGCGGCGAGCGCGCGCGTGGCGGCGCTGCTCGGCGACGGCGCGCGGGCCCAGCCGGCCGACAGCGGTGTCGCGGACCTGCTCGCCGCGCACCGCGCGATCGCCGGACAGCTGCTGCTCGCGCTCGAGGACGCGTCGGAGCCCGGCGAGGCCGCGGAGCTGCACCGGCTCGCGTGCCGGCTCGTGGAGGAGGGGATCGCGCCGCGGCTCGACTCCGCGGAGCGCGTCGGAGCCGCGCTCGCGCGGCTCGGCGAGCACGCTGCGGTGAGCGAGATCCTCGCCTCGGCGTCGCGCGAGGCGGCCGTGGCGATCGGGCTCGACCGGGTCCTGCTCAGCCGCGTCCAGGACGGCGCGCTCGTCGCCGAGGCGCTGCACGTCCGCGACGACCCGGAGGGCGCGCGAGCGACCCTGGCGCGGCTGCGCGGAGCGCCGGTGCCGCTCGAGTACCCGCTGATCGAGGGCGAGCTCCTGCGCCGCCGGCGCCCGCTGCTGGTGGCGGCGGGCGGCGGCGAGCCGGGACGGCGGCGCGCCCATGCCGACGTCATGGGCTGGCGCGACTACGTCACCGCGCCGATCGTGCTCGAGGGCCGCGTGATCGGCTTCCTCCACGGGGACCGGACGGCGCCGGGCGGCACGGTGCGCCCGCTGGACCGCGACGCGCTGGCGAGCTTCGCGCAGGGGTTCGCGCACATCGTCGAGCGCGCGATCCTCCGCCGCCGCCTGCGGATCCAGCGCCAGGAGATGCGCCAGGTCGCGACCTGGGCCGACGCGCGCACCAGCGAGCTCTCCGACCGCGCCGTCGACCTCGGCGCGGACCGCGACGCCGAGGACGATCCGCTTCCCGGCGGGTCCGCCGCGGCGGACTCCTCGCTGCGCGACCTCCTCACCCGCCGCGAGCTCGACGTGCTCGAGCTCATGGTCAAGGGCGACACCAACGCCGGCATCGCCCGCGAGCTGGTGGTCTCCGAGGGCACGGTCAAGTTCCACGTCAAGAACATCCTGCGCAAGCTGCACGCCGCCAACCGCGCGGAGGCGACCTCGCGCTACCTGCGGCTGACCCTCCGCCGCGGCGAGGTCCCGGGCTCGTCGACCGGCGGCCGCTAGCCCTTTCCCCACTTTTCGGCAAGGCAAGCCCTCCCGCACGGGAGGCGCGCGAGCGCCCGGACGGCGCAACCATCCTTGAATGAAACCGATAGGCGTCGAGGCCCCCGCCGCACCGAGAACGGCGTACGCGGCGGTCGCCGACGCGCTGCTCGCCGAGCGCTGCGTGGTCCTGGACGGCGGGACCGCGACCGAGCTGCCCGGCCGCGCCATCCGCGGGACCGCCGAGGAGGAGCGGCTGTGGGGGACGCGCGCCCTCGTGTCGGCCGCCGGCGAGGTCCTCGACGTGCACCGGCGCTACGTCGCGGCCGGATGCGACGTGATCTCCACCCACACCTGGGGGCTCGCCTCCGCCCTGCACGCCGAGGAGCCGCGGCTCTGGCACGACCAGGCGGAGCCGGTCCACTGGATGGAGGTCGTCCGGCGCGGCGTCCGCCTCGCCCGGCAGGCGGCCGAGGAGGCCGGCCGGCGCGACGACTGCGCGGTGGCCTTCAGCCTCAACCAGGACGTGGACCGGCCGGAGGGGGAGGAGACCATCCGGCTCGTCTCACGCGCCTTCGCGCACGAGCCGCCGGACCTCATCCTGCTGGAGACGTTGTCGCTGGTGCGTCCGTCGCTGTTTCGCACGGTGGAGGCGCTGCTGGGGACGGGTTTGCCGGTGTGGGTGTCGTTCCGGCGGTGTCGGCATGGGTTGTGTGGGGTGTATGGGCAGCATTGGGGTGGGCCGGAGGGGGATGCGTTTGGGCGGGCGGCGCGGCGGTTTGAGGAGATGGGGGTGGGGGCGTTGTTGGTGAATTGCATCCCGCCGGATCACGTGGAGGGGATGGTGTCGTATCTGCGGGATTTCACTGATGTGCCGTTGGGGGTGTATCCGAACCTGGGGTATTTCACGAATGAGGGGTGGCGGTTCGATCCGGGGGTGGGGGGTGAGGAGTATGCGGAGATGGCGTTGCGGTGGCGTGCGGAGGGTGCGCAGATCGTGGGTGGGTGTTGCGGGGTGGGGCCGGAGCACATCTCCGCCGCCCGCGAGCGCCTCGCCGGGACGCGCCCGGGCGGGCGGGCCCACCCCCCGCACGCCGGGTCGGCGACCGCCGGCCGCAACGGCGGCCCGCCGGACCTCGCGCTCGCGGGCGGGCGGGCCTACTCCGAGCCCTGGCGCGACGCCCACGGCCGCGGCCTCTACCCGCTGGAGTTCCCCGACCTGAGCGTCGACTCCGGCGTCTTCGTCCCGACCGAGGGCTCCTTCCTGGTCTGGCGCCACCTCTTCCGCGAGCGCATCGGCGCCGGCTGCCGCTGCCTCGACGTCGGCTGCGGCTCGGGGCTGCAGACCGTCCAGCTCGCGCGCAACGGCGCGGCCCACGTCCACGGGATCGACCTCGACGCCGGCGCGGTCGGCGACACGCTCACCAACGCCTTCCGCAACGGGGTGGCCGACCGCGTCACGGCGGCGACCGTCGACCTGTTCCCCTGGGTGCCCGAGGAGCGCTACGAGGTGATCGTGGCGAGCCTCTACCAGACGCCCGTCGACCCCTTCCGCCAGGTCTCCACCCACCGCCCGGTCGACTACTGGGGCCGCAACATGCTCGACCACCTGATCCGCATGCTGCCCGAGGCGCTCGACGACGACGGCGTGGCCTACGTGATGCAGCTCTCGATCCTCTCCCAGGAGCGCACCGCGCAACTGCTCGACGAGCGGGGCCTCGAGGCCCGCGTGGCCGACTTCGGCTTCTTCCCGTTCACCGAGCACTTCCGCGGGGCGCGCGAGCAGATCGAGCGCGTGGAGTCGCTGTCGGACGCCCACCATCTGCGGCTGGGGGGCGCCGACGTCATGGTCGCCTACCTGCTGGAGATCCGCCGCCGGGCCTGACTCAACCCGCCGGGCGCCCGGGCGATCACCGGGTGGACATGACGACCTCGACGATCCGCCGGCTGGGCGTGGCGCTCGCGTGCGTCCTCGCGCTGGCCGTCGCGGGGCTGGGCCTGCTGCACGTGGAAATCGGACCCGCCCACCCCGCCCGTCCGGCCGAGCCGCGGGCGGACGGGACGGTCGCGATCGACTCCGCCACGCGCCGCGCCGGCCTGCGCTTCGCGGACGGCGTCGGGCCGGAGGACCGCCGCTGGATCCTCGCCGCGATCGATCGTGCCCGCCCGCACGCGCGGCGCCTCATCGCCGAGGTGGACGGCCTCGTGGAGATCTTCGCGTTCACGGACCCCCGCTCCCTGTCGGGCGGGGGCAGCGCCCTCGGCATCACCGAGGCCGGACCGGACGGCATCCGCGTCGGGTTCGACCTGCCGGTGCTCAACGGCGGCCGCGTGTCGGACCGCGACTCGACCGTGCTGCACGAGCTCGGACACGTCCTCGACTTCACCCTGGTGCGCGACGACGTGCGTGGCCAGATGGACCGCCTGATCCCCACCGGCGGCCCGTGCGCGGCGGCCGAGCACATGACCGGCTCCTGCGCCGCGCCCGAGGAGCGCTTCGCCGACACGTTCGCGAAGTGGTCGCTCCACGGCGCGGTGTCGGCGTTCGGCGCCGGCTACGCGGTGCCGACGCCCGCCTCGCTCGAGGACTGGGGCGCGCCGCTGGACCGCCTCGCGCTGCGCCTGCCGTCCTGACACGCGCTAGATCTGGTTCTCGCGCCGCTCGAGCATCCGCTCGAAGCGCTCGAGCTCGGCCTCGTCGACCCCGTAGGTGTGGTCGTCGTCGGGGAACGAGCCGTCCTTGACCTCCTCGACGTATCGCTCGAGGCCCTCGACGGCGACCTCGCTGAGGTTCGCGTAGCGCTTGGTGAACTTCGGCTTGAAGTCGGTGAACACCCCGAGCAGGTCGTAGGCGAGGAGGATCTGGCCGTCGGTGCCCGCCCCGGCGCCGATGCCGATCGTGGGGATCTGCAGCTGCTCGGAGATGCGGCGCGCGATCGCCCCGGGGACGGCCTCGAACTCGAGCATGAAGCAGCCGGCCTCCTCGATCGCGAGCGCGTCGTCGAGGATCTTCATCGCGGCCTCGGCGGTCCTGCCCTGCACCTTGAAGCCGCCGAACATCGCGATGGTGTGCGGGGTGAGGCCGATGTGCGAGGCGGTCGGGATCCCCGCGTCGACGAGCGCGCGCAGGATGTGCGCCTGGCTGCGGCCGCCTTGCGGCTTGACGGCGTCGCACCCGCCGTCCTGCATGAAGCGGGTCGCGTTCTCGAGCGCCCGGTCGACGGTGTTGTAGCTCTGGTAGGGCATGCACCCGAGCTCGAAGGTGTTCGGGGCGCCGCGGCGGATGGCCTGCGTGTGCAGGATCATCATGTCCATCGTGGCCGGGATGGTGTTGGGGTGGCCGTGGGCCACCATCGCCAGGCTGTCGCCCACCACGGCGACGTCGACGCCCGCCATCTCCGCCCAGCGCGCGCACGTGTAGTCGGGCACGGACGTGTAGACCATCCGCTCGCCGGTGTGCTTGGACTCGCGGATCTCGGTGATCGTGCGCTTCTGGCGCTCGCGCTCGGCGACGTCCGTCATGCGCTGCCTCCCTCGTCGTCCTCGGTGGGCTCGGAGCCGTCGAAGTAGCGGGCGAAGAAGCGCCCCAGGTGCGCGCGCATGGCGGCGCGGGCGCGCTCGGGGTCGTGGTCGCGGATCGCCTCGGCGACGGCCGTGAGCTCGGCGCCGACGTCGTGGTGCAGGCTCGGGTCGGCGACCGGGGTGACCCGCAGCTCGACCCGCTGCACGGCCCGCAGGAGGCCGAGCATGACCGCGACGCGCACCTGGTTCTTCGAGGCGTGCGCGACGAGCTCGTGGAAGTGCACGTCGAGGTCGACCATCTGCTCCCAGCGGGTGGCCGGCTGCGCCGCCGCCGCGCGCACCGCGGCGGTGTGGGAGAGCAGGCGCTCCGTGTCCTCGTCGTCGGCGCGCTCGGCCGCCCACGCGGCGGTCTCGCCCTCGAAGCTCATGCGGAACTCGTTGAGCTCGGCGGTGGTCGCCCGGCGCAGCAGGATCAGCGCCTCGAGCGCCGACCCGACGCCGCTGCCGCTCGGGGCGGCGACGAAGATGCCGCCGCTCTTGCCCGGGCGGATGTCGAGGATGCCGAGGACCTCCAGCGAGCGCAGCGCCTCGCGCAGCGTCGGGCGGCTGACGTCGAGCATGGCCGAGAGCTCGCGCTCGTTCGGCAGCCGGTCGCCGGTGCGGTAGTGCCCGCTGAGGATCGCGCTCTGGATCTGCATCACGACCTCGTCGAACGACCGCACGCGGCGGACCGCCTTGAACGGGTTGGGCGCGGGCTCGTCGGGGGAGGCGGCCATCCCCGGAGAGCCTAGACCCCGGGCTCCGGCCGCCGGCCCCGTCAGGCCCGTGGTGGGAGGCGGCACGACGGTCGCCTCAACGCGGCGGCGCGGCCCCGAAGCGCGCCTCCGCGCTCGAGTGCCCGCGCCGCCGGTTGTAGACCCGCGCCATGTTGTCCGCCCACTCGCGCGCCGCGAAGTCGTCGGCCTTCTCGAAGCGCACGAGCCAGTCGTCGGGCTCGCCGTCGACCACGACCAGGCACGCCTCGTCGGACTCGAGGACGTCGAGCCGGCCGGGAATGGGATCCCGCCCACCCGCCCCGCTCCGCCGATCCCGCCGTCCGCCCGGGACGAGCGTCCCCGGCTGCGCATCGCGGTCAGGCACGCGCGGGGCTCCGCCGACGCTTCGGCGCCTTGATCCGGACGACGACCTCGCCGTCCTCGACGAGCACGTCGTAGCGGCGCAGGCGGATGTGCGGAAAGGCCATGCACTGCCCGGTCGGCACGTGGTACTCGAGCCCGTGCCACGGGCAGACGATGACCTCGCCGTCGTGCACCCACTCGGCGCGCCAGCCGCTCTCCTTCGTCGAGCGCAGCGAGCCGGTGACGATCTTGCCCTCGCAGACCGGCCCGGTCTGGTGCGGGCAGACGTTCGGCAGCCCGTGCAGCTCGCCGCCGATGTTGAAGATGCCGACCTGCCGGCCGGCGATCTCCACGACGCGGTGCGAGCCCTCGGGGAAGTCCTCGAGGGCGCCCACCACGTGGTCGGTATGGGACGGGGCGTCGTCGCTCATCTCGCCTCCCTAGAGATTCAGCCGCCGGCCCTGGGCGTCGATCTTCAGCAGCCGCAGGGCGTTGTCGCCGAAGATGTTGCGGCGCTGCTCGTCGGTCATCGGGATCTGGTCGACCTTCATCGGGTGGTCGAAGTCGTGGTGCGGCCAGTCCGACGCGAACATCGTGGTGTCCCAGCCGTCGTAGAGGTCGATCATCTTCGCGACGTCGGTGAGGTCCTCGGGCTCCTCGATCGGCTGCGTGGCCACGTAGAACTGCTTGAGGTAGTGGCTGGGGCGCTCCTCGAGGAACGGCACGTCGCGCCGGCGCTCGAGGTACTCCTTGTCGAGCCGGTTGACGAGGAACGGCATCCACGAGACGCCCGCCTCGGTGACCGCGATGCGCAGCTTCGGATAGCGCACGACCACGCCGGTGGTGATCATGTGCACGATGTTGGCCATGATCGAGAACGTGTGGCTGCACGCGTGGCGGCCGAGCTCGGTGTCGAACCCGTGGTTGTTGAACGGGAACACCGGGTGGGTGACGGTCACCGAGTGCAGCAGCACCGCGAGGTCGGCGGCCTCGGCGGCCTCCCAGATCGGGTCGTACTTGCGGTCGCCCCACAGCGGGTCGAGCCCCGCGCACGGCAGGTAGACGCCGACGATCTCGGGGTGCTTCGCGTACTTCTCGATCTCCCGCGCGGCGTCCTGGGGGTCGTGCGGGCAGGCGATGATCGTGCCCAGCAGGCCCTTCTCCACGGACGTCCACTGGTCGACCAACCACGCGTTGTACGCGCGCGCGAGCGCCGACGCGTAGTCGGTCTGCGTGAGCACCGGCAGCTTGAGCAGGTGGTCGGGGAAGAGGACCGCGAGGTCGGTGTGGATCTCGTCGAGCTCGGCGCGCATCTGGTCCTGGTCCCACACCATGCGCGCGCCCTCGTGCGCGGTCGGGAACTTCGCCTGGTAGCTGCCGTCCGAGACGCCGGGCGAGAAGGCCGGGATGTCCAGGTACCACTCGCGCGCGTCGCGGATGTTGTCCAGCGCCACCCTCCACGGCATGTCGCAGTAGGGCTCGAGCGCCCCGGGCGACTCGTGCACGTGGACGTCGGTGTCGACGATCAGCAGCTCGGGCAGCGGCTCGCGGCCGGCCTGCTGTGGTTCTTCGGTGATCAGGGCCATGGGTCGTCGCTCCTTGTCGGTTGCCTGGGTCAGCCGGCGCCCTCGTCGACCGTGATCGCGCCCGTGGGGCACGACCGCGCGGCCGCCCGGAGCTGGTCCTCGGGCGCGGCGTCGGGGTCGACCACGTCGGCCACCCCGTCGTCGTCGAGCGCGAACGCCCCGGGTGCGAGGCGGATGCAGCTGGCCGAGCCGATGCACAGCTCGGGGTCCACGAACACGTCCATCGTCATCTCGACATCGCCTCCTGTGCGACGCCCGCCGACTGCAGCTCGCGGCGCGCCGCCGCGCATGCGCGCGGGCGGCCGACGGTGAGCACGCCGGCCAGGCGCTCGGAATCGAAGTAGCGGGCGACGAAGCCGGGCTCGTCGTCCTCGGAGAGGTCGACGCGGTCCCACGCGGGGGCGTGGCCGACCCATTGCAGCTTCGTCTCGTGCTGATCGGACCAGAAGTAGGGGAGTGGCGCGAACGGCTCCTCGGAGCCGAGGGCGGCGGCGGCGACCGCCTCGCCGTGGCGCATCGCGACGTCCCAGTGCTCGACGCGCAGGCGCGCGCCGTAGCCGGGGTGCTCCCAACGGGCGCAGTCGCCCGCCGCGAGCACGTCGGGCCGCGCGGTGCGGCAGGCGCTGTCGGTCACGACGCCGTCGTCGAGCTCGACGCCGCTGCCCTCCAGCCACCCGACGTTGGGTGTCATGCCGACGCCCACGAGGACCGCGTCGGCCCACAGCGTGCGCCCGTCGGAGAGGACGACGCCGAGCCCGTCGCGCTCGCGCCGCACGCCGCGGACGGGCGTGCCGCACACGAGCTCCACGCCCGCGGCGCGGTGCATCCCGGCCAGGCGGCCGGCGACGTCGTCGCCGAGGACCGGGGCGAGCGGCGCGCTCGCGGCCTCGACGAGCGTCACCGGCGCGTAGCGCTTGACGGCCGCGGAGGCGACCTCGCCGCCGATGAAGCCGCCGCCGATGATCACGAGGTGGCGCACGCGGGCGAGCGCGTCGTGCACGCGGGGCAGGTCGGCGGCCTCGCGCAGCGCGAGCACGCCGGGCGCGACGAGCGCCTCCGGCATGACCGGCCGCCCGCCGGTGCACACGACCAGCCGGTCGAACGCGAGCTCGTCGCCGTCGGAGAGCTCGACGCGCGACTCGCCGGCGGGCAGCCGGACCGCGCGCACGCCGAGGCGCACGTCGATGCCGGCGTCCGCGTAGGCGGGGCGCTCGGACAGCGCCACGCAGGCGCCGGCGTCCTCCCCGGCGAGCTGGTCCTTGGAGAGCAGCGTGCGGTCGTAGGGCACCTCGGTCTCGGCCCCCACGAGCTCCACCGGCCCCTCGTGGCCGAGGCGCCGCAACGCGAACGCGCACTCGTGGGCGGCGACGCCGCCGCCCACGATGACGATGCGCTCCTTCATCCGGATACCTCCTCGAGTACCTTCTGCTTGGTCTCGGGCCCGAGCAGCAGCACGATGGCCGCGGCGATCACGAAGAACCCGGCCGCGAGCGTGAACACCATGCCGTTGCCCCACGCGGAGATCACGACCGGCACCAGGTAGGGCCCGAGCAGGGCGCCGATGCGCCCGACCCCGGACGCGGTGCCGCAGCCGGTGGCGCGGGCCCGGGTGGGGAAGACCTCCGGCGTGTACGCGTACAGCGCCGACCACATGCCGAAGAAGAAGAACTGCATGAACGAGCCGGCGACGATCAGCTCGGCCGTGCTCGAGGCCTGGCCGTAGAAGAACGCGGCCAGCGCGCTCAGCAGCACGTAGGCGGTCACGACCGGCTTGCGCCCGGCCTTGTCGATCAGGTACGCCGCCGACAGGAAGCCGGGGATGCCCCACAGGGCCATCAGCAGCACGAAGCTCGTCGACTTCGCGACGCTCAGCCCGTTGTCGGCCAGCAGCTTCGCGATCCACGTCGTGATCCCGTAGTAGCCGAGCAGTGCGCAGAACCACAGGATCCAGGTCATGATCGTCCGCGAGCGGTACTGCCGCGTGAACAGCTCGGCCAGCGAGAAGCGCGACGAGGCGACCTCCTGGAAGCGCGGCGGCTCCGGATCGGGGAGATGCCGGCCGGAGGACTCCTCGACCTCGCGCTCGATCTGGCGCATGGTCCTGTCGGCCTCCTCGATGCGCCCGCGGCTCTCGAGCCAGCGCGGGGACTCGGGGACGCGGCGGCGGATCACCAGCACGTAGATCGCGAGCAGCGCCTGGACGGCGAACAGCGCGCGCCAGCCGAGCGTCGGCAGCAGGATCACCGACAGCAGGCCGCAGCACACGAAGCCGATCGGCCAGAAGCCCTCGAGCCACGCGATGTACTTGCCGCGGTACTTGGAGGGGATGAACTCGGACACGAGCGACTGGGCGACGGGGAACTCCGCGCCCATGCCCACGCCGATGAAGAAGCGTGCGATGACCATCGACCACAGGTCCCACGTGAAGACCGCGGCGAGGCTGGCGAGCCCCCACACGATCATCGAGGTCTGGAAGATCGTCCTGCGCCCGACCTTGTCGGCGAGCATCCCCGCGCCGGACGCGCCCGCAAACATGCCCGCGAAGCTCGCGCTCGCGAGCAGGCCGGCCTGGCCCGTGCTGAGCGAGAAGTCGTCGCTGATGGGCGCCAGCACGAACGTCAGCGCGGCGAGGTCGATCGAGTCGAACAGCCACGCGGTCGCGATGATCAAGAAGATCGTGCGCTGATAGCGCGTCATCGGCAGCCGCTCGAACCTGCCCGCCAGGTTCAGCGTCCCCGAGACGTCCGAGGCTCCCGGCGTGCGGACGGCCGCGGAGCCCCGCTCCTCCACTGCAGACATGACCCTGCCTCCCTGTTCCCGGATCGCATACGGTCTGACCGTATGCCTGGTCAGGCTTTCACGGGATGGCCTGCTGTCAAGGGAGAGTGTTCGTGTTCTGACACCTCGCGAGGCGCGCTGACCCCGCGACGTCGACCGCTAGGTTGGGCCGGTGCAGCACCGCCCCGACCGTCCTCGTCGCGCTCGTCTCCGACGCCGAGCCGCTCGGCATGCTCGAGCCGCCGTTGCGGGAGGCGGGGCTTGCGATCCAGACGTGGTATCCGGCGGCGCAGGCGCCGCCGGACGGGCTCGGCGGCTACGCGGGCGTGATCGCGATGGGCGGCGAGCCGGACCCCGACGAGGACGAACGCCTCCCGTGGCTCGGCACCGAGCGCGTGCTGCTCGCCGACGCGGTGCGCCAGGAGCTGCCGGTGCTCGGCGTCTGCCTCGGCGCCGAGCTGCTCGCCCAGGCGGCCGGGGGCCGCAGCGACCGGCTCACCGCGCCCGAGATCGGCTGGGTGGAGGTCGAGCGCTCGCCGGACGCGGCCTCCGATCCGCTGCTGGGCGCGCTGCCGGAGCGCTTCTGCTCCTTCGAGTGGCACGGCTTCGGCTTCACCGCGCCGCCCGGCGGCGTGCTGCTCGCCTCGAGCGACGGGCGGCCGCAGGCCTTCCGGCACGGACGGCGCGCCTGGGGCGTGCAGTTCCACCCCGAGGTCGACGCGCGGATCATCGGCGGCTGGGCGTCCGGTGCGCCCGGCGCCCTGCGGGCGGTGGGCCGCGATCCCGAGCGCCTGCTCGCCGAGTCCGAGCGGCAGACGCCGGCGCACCGGCGCCTCGCCGGCGCGCTCGGCCGCGCCTTCGCGCAGGTCGTGCTCAGCCCGCCGCGAGCGCCTCGTCGAGCGTCGCGTGCGTCGGGCACGCCCGGTCGAGCCCGGTGATCCCCGCCATGCGGGCGATCGGGGTCGCGCCGGCCAGCACCAGCCGCAGCGTCTGCTGACGGGCGCGGAGCTCCTCGGCGAACGCGAACAGGAGGTTGATCCCGGCGCTGTCCAGGTAGGTCGTCCCGGTCAGGTCGACGACGAGCGCCATCGAGCGGTTGGTCATCAACGCGTGCAGCTTGGCGGCGACCGCGTCGGCGTTCGAGGCGTCGACCTCGCCCTCCACCCGCGCGACCGGTGTGTCCCCGTGCCGCTCCCCGTGGATGCGGACGATCGAGTTCATGGCGCGGGCGGCCGGCCGATGGTCCGGCGCAGGACGATCGTCGTGCCCTCGTCGGTGCGATGCACGTCGACGCTCTCCATGAGCGCCTCCATCAGCGGCAGGCCGCGCCCGCGATGGCGCCCGCGAGCCGCGCGCCAGCGGCCGCGGTCGCGGATCGCGACGGTGACGAGGCCGTCCTCGTGGGAGGCGTCGACGTCGAAGGCGGCCGGGCCCGGCGCATACGCGTGCTCGATGGCGTTGGCGCACGCCTCCTGGACCGCCAGCGTGATGTCGTAGACCTCGTCCGCGTCGGCGTCGCGGCGCCCGAGCCAGCGGCGCAGCATGTGGCGCATCGCGCCGAGCGCCTCGGGCTCCGCGGGCCAGCTCGTCCGCAGGCGGTCGGGGAGCTCCGCGAGGTGCACGGCCAGCACCGCGAGATCGTCGTTGGAGCGGCCCGACGTCACCTCGCCGTGCCCGATCGCCGTGGCCAGTCGTTCCACGTCCGGCTCCCGGCGGGCGAGCGCCGCGAGGCGCTCCAGCCCGCGGTCGAGCGGCTCCCCGCGGACCTCGACGGCGCCGTCGGTGACGAGCACGACCGAGGTGCCGGTCGGCATCGCGAAATGGTGCTCGTGGTAGGTCGTGGCGTTGGACACGCCGATCGGCGGGTCGCCGGCGAGCTCGAGGAAGCGCGTCGAACCGTCGGGGTCGATCACCAGCGGGGGCACGTGCCCGGCGCTGACCGCGCTCACCGACTCGGTCTCGGGGTCGAGGACGAGGTAGGCGAGCGTGGTCATCGTCGTGGGGCGCCGAGGCGCCAGCAGGCGGTTCATCCGCTCGGCGACCTCGGCCGGCGGGTGACCGTCGAGCGCGTAGGCGCGCAGCGCCGTGCGCAGCTCCGCCATCAGCGCCGCGGCGGCGACCCCGTGGCCCATGACGTCGCCGATCACGAGCCCGATCCGGCCCCCGCCGAGCCGGAAGACGTCGTACCAGTCGCCGCCGATGCTGTGGCCCACCGCGCTCGGCCGGTACCGGGCCGCGAGCTCGATCCCGGGGATCGCCGGGAGGTGGTCCGGGAGGAGCGCGCGCTGAAGCGCCTCGACGCCGCGGCGCTGCTCGTAGAACCGGGCCCGCTCGATGGCGAGCGCCGCGCGGTCGGCGGCGAGCTGGAGGAGGCTGTGGTCGTCCTCGGTGAAGATGCGCGGCGTCAGCGTGCCGACGTGCAGCACGCCGATGACCTGGCCCTCGACCAGCAGAGGCACGCCGAGCAGCGAGCGGATGCCCTTGATGCGCAGGATCGGGTTGAGGATCTCGGCGTGGTCGACGTCCTCGATCGCGATCGAGCTCCGCGCCGCGGCGATCCTGCCCGCGAAGCCCTTGCCGACCGGGATCCGCACGCCGCGCTCGACCTCCTCCTCGATGCCCTTCGCGGCCCGCGCCACGAGCTCCTGCCTGGACTCGTCGAGGAGCAGGAAGGCGGCGGTGTCGCTCGTGAGGATGCGGGCGATGCGCTCGAGCAGCGCGCCGAGCAGCTCCTCGAGCGGCAGGTAGGCCAGGGCAACGTCGGTCACCTGCTGCAGGGCCTCGAGCGTGCGATCCGCCCGGGCCCCGGCGGTTCCTTCGGTGACCGGGCTCACGGCGTGATTCTAGGCGCGCGGCACCCCGTTCCCAGGGGTCGCGGCCTTCTCGGCGAAGCCCCGCAGCAGCTCCATCGGCAGCGGGAAGACCACGGTGCTGTTCTGGTTGACCCCGATGTCGCCGAGGGTCTGCAGGTAGCGCAGCTGGAGCGCGGCCGGGCTGCGGGAGATGATCTCCGAGGCGTCGTAGAGTCGCTCCGCGGCCTGGAACTCGCCCTCGGCGTTGATGACCCGCGCGCGCCGGTTGCGCTCGGCCTCCGCCTGCTGCGCCATCGCGCGCTGCATGTCGCCGGGGATCTCGACGTCCTTGATCTCGACGACGCTGACCTTGATGCCCCACGGCTCCGTCTGCTCGTCGATGATCCGCTGGAGGTCCTCGTTGAGCCGCTCGCGCTCGGCGAGCAGCGTGTCGAGGTCGGCCTTGCCGAGCACCGAGCGCAGCGTCGTCTGGGCGATCTGCGAGGTGGCGTCGAGGAAACGCTCGACGTTGATGACGGCGTCGACCGGCTCGACCACGCGGAAGTAGGCGACGGCGTTGACGCGGGCGGGGACGTTGTCGCGGGTGATGACCTCCTGGGGCGGGATGTTCAGCGTGACGGTGCGCAGGCCGACGCGGACCATGCGGTCGACGAACGGGATGAGCAGGATCAGGCCGGGCCCGCGCGGGCCGAGCAGGCGCCCGAGGCGGAAGACCACCGCGCGCTCGTACTCGCGCAGGATGCGGACGGCGGCGGCCAGGGCGATCGCGGCGAGGGCCACGAGGATGATGAGGACCAGCAGGATGGACATGGCGATTCCTCCAAGAGAGTCGCGGCAGGCGTCCACGAGAGGGGAATGGGCATTCTCCTCAGTGTGGCCGACGGCGGGGCCCGGCCGGCTCAGACCAGCGTGAGGCGTGTCCGCGCGTGGCGGATCGCGTCCTCGAGCGCCTCCACCGGGACGGCGGGGTTGTGCAGCGGGCTGTGCAGCGCGTCGTGGAGGAGCCACGCCGTGCGGGCGACCGCCACGGGGTCCGGCCGCTCGGTGGTCTCCAGCAGATCGGCGAGCTCGAGCAGGTCGCGGCGCATCGCGCGGATCCGCCCGGGGAGCGCCAGCCGCAGCGCGACCGGCGCGGCGTCGGCGCGCAGCTCGACGATGGCGCGGAGGTCCGCGGCGAGCGCGCGGCGCTGCCGCGGCCCGGCGAGCCGGCGCTGGCGCGCGGCGACGGCCGGGAGCCGGCTGGTGGCCGGGAACAGCGCGCAGTGGTCGAGCATCTCGAGCAGGCTGAGGTGCGCGGTCCCGGCGAGGGCCGCCGCCGCCAGGAGGCCCGCCGCGAGCGCCGCGACGAGCGGCGGGGAGGCCACGACGGCGGCCGCGAGGCCGGCGCCGAGCACGAGCCCGCACGAGAGCGCCTCGCCGCGGCGCCGGGCCAGGCGCTCGATGGAGGACGCGGCGTCGCCGGGGTCCGGTGGGTGCCCCGGGTAGCCGGTGTGCGACACGACGAGGGACATCGCGGATGCTCCCGGGCTGGGGAGGCGGACGCTAGGTCCCGCACCCGGGGGCGGCCATGGGTGCGCCATCCCATTCCGCCCCGGGGCGGGCACCCGGCCCGGGCGCGCCGGCAGACGCGCCCGGGCCGGTCGTCTTCTGCCCCAGCGCCCGGCTCCCGTCTCTGTAGGCGGTCAGGGTGCGTGGCGGGGTACGGGGAAGTGCCCCGCCACGGCCGGAAGGGGACGCTGTGGGAGCGAGTCTCGCCCGGGCGCGCCGTTGCCGAAATGCGTGCCGGACCCCATCTTGCGGCCGGTCAGCGCGCGTACGCCGCCGGCACCCCTCCGTCCACGTTGAGCAGGTTGCCCGTGCTCTTGCCGGAGCGTGCCGGGGAGGCGAAGTGCAGCACCGCCTGGGCCACGTCCCCCGGGAGGACGTTCACGCGCAGCGTCGTGCGCGCGCGGTAGTGCTCCTCGAGCTCGCCGGGGTCGATGACGCTGCTCGTCGACCGCTCGAAGATGCTCGTCCGCGGCCTCAGCGTGGTCGCGGCGGTCGCGGAGCTCAGCGGCGTCCTCGCGCACGGCCTGTCGGACTCCGAGGCCGCCGCCCTGCGGGCGGCCGGCGCCTCGGTCCGCCTCGTCGGCTAGCGACCGGCGAACTCGAGCGCGGGGTCGTCGACCCGGGCGCGCCGCATCGCCCGGCGGTTCTGCGCGTAGTTCTGCTCCCGGCGCCACGGGTCCTTCGAGCCCTGACTCGGGAACTCGCCGATCGCCCGCAGCACGTAGCCCGAGGTCAGCTCGGCGAACGGCACGCCCGTGACCGCCGGGTCCCGGTTGCGCGGCGTGCACGCCGTGTACCCGTGGCGGTCCATGTGCTTGAGCAGCCGGCAGACCTGCTCGCAGGTGAGGTCGACGCCGAGCGTCCAGGACTGGTTGGTGTACCCGAACGCGAAGGCCATGTTCGGGACCCCGGTGATCTGCATCCCGCGGTAGAGGAGCTCCTTGGCCAGCTCGACGTCGCGGCCGTCGACGCTGAGGCGGATCCCGCCGAGGGGCACCATCCGCAGCCCGGTGGCGGTGACGACCAGGTCGGCCTCGAGCTCGTCCCCGGACGCCAGCGCGAGGCCGGTCTCCGTGAACGTCTCGATGCGGTCGGTGACCACGGACACGCGGCCGCCGGCGATCGCCTTGAAGAGGTCGCCGTCGGGCACGATGCACAGGCGCTGGTCCCACGGCGCGTAGCGCGGGGTGAAGTGCGTGTCGATGTCGAACCCGGCCGGCAGCCGCTTCTCGAGCTCCTTGCGCAGGAACCGCCGCATCGCCGCGGGCCGGCGGCGGCTGAAGCGGTAGATCGCGAGCGCGACCAGCACGTTCTTCCAGCGCACGACCGGATAGGCGAGCCGCGCCGGCAGGACGCGCCCGAGCAGGCCCGCGAGCGGGTCGATCGCCGGCAGGGAGAGGATGTAGCTGGGCGAGCGCTGGAGCATCGTGACGTGGCGGGCCTCCCGGGCGAGGGCGGGGATGACCGTCACCGCGGTGGCGCCGCTGCCGATGACGACCACGCGCTTGCCGGCGTGGTCGACGTCGTCGGTCCAGAACTGCGGGTGCACGATCTCGCCGCCGAAGCGCTCGACGCCCTCGAAGGCGGGGGTGTAGCCCTCGTCGTAGCGGTAGTAGCCGGTGCACGTGAACAGGAAGCCGCACGTCAGGTGGACCGTCTCGCCGGTGTCGCCGCGCTCGATCTCCACCGTCCAGCGCGCGTCCTGCGAGGACCACGCGGCGGCCACCACGCGGTGGTGGAAGCGGATGCGGCGGTCGACGCCGTGCTCCCGCGCGGTCTCGGCCACGTAGTCGAGGATCGACGAGCCGTCGACGATCGACCGCGACCCCGTCCACGGGCGGAACGGATAGCTCAGCGTGAACATGTCCGAGTCCGAGCGGATGCCCGGGAAGCGGAAGAGGTCCCACGTCCCGCCGATCGCCCCGCGCGCCTCGACGATCGCGAACGTCTTGTCCGGGCAGCGCTGCCGCAGCCGGCAGGCGGCGCCGACGCCCGCGAGGCCGGCGCCCACGATCAGGACGTCAACGTGTTCGCTCAACCGCTCATGCCGCCGTCGACCGAGAGCGCATGGGCCGTGACCATGACACTTTCGTCGGCGGCGAGGAAGAGCACCATCTGGGCGATCTCCTCCGGGGTGTTGTGGCGTCCGAGCGGGATCAGGCCGTCGAAGACCGCGCTGGCCTCCTCCTGCGACCTGCCGGTGAGCTGCATCTCGATGGCGTCCTGGAACGGCGTGGACGTCGGCCCGGGGTGCAGCGTGTTCACGCGGATGCGGCGCGGTGCGAGCTCCTTCGCGGCGGTCCGCATGAGGCCGACCTGGGCGTGCTTGGCGGTGACGTAGCCGCTCAGGCCGGCGTAGCCGACGAGGCCGGCGATGCTCGACGTGATGATCACGCTGCCGCCGTCCGGGACGTGCGGCACGCCGTGCTTGAGGATGTGGAACGCGCCGAGCGCGTGCACGGCGAGCGTGCGGGCGAAGACGTCGGAGGCGTAGTCGGTGATCGGGGCGATCTGGCCGCTGTTGCCGGCGTTGCTGAAGAGCACGTCGAAGCGGCCGAAGCGCTCGACGCCGCGCGCGACGGCGCGGCGGACCGCGTCCTCGTCGGCGACGTCCGCGACGGCCGCGAGCGCGTGGTCCCCGCCGAGCTCGCCGACCGTCTCGTCGAGCTTGCCGCCGTCGAGGCCGATGAGGTGGACGCTCGCGCCCTCCTCCACGAAGAGGCGCGCCGTCGCGCGCCCGATCCCGCTCTCGCCGCCCGTGATGAGAGCGACCTTCTCCTGGAGCCGGGTCATGGGCCCAACCTCCCACACCGGCCGCGGCCGGGTCGCCCGGATGTCCGCAGGGTGACGGGACGATCCTGGATGCCGCGGCTCGGCGCGCGGCGCAGCCTCTTGCATGTTCCGCACGCGATTGGGCAAACAGTTTTACGGCGGCAGGGGCTGGGGGGCTGCAGACCGCCGACCACGACAGCGAGGAGGAGTGGTGGCAAAGGAGATTCATTGCGCGTTCGGCGTCGACGTCGACGCCGTCGCCGGGTGGCTCGGCTCCTACGGCGGGGAGGACTCGCCCCTGGACATCTCGCGGGGGATGTTCGCGGGCGAGGTGGGGACGCCGCGGCTGCTCGAGCTGTTCCGGCGCCACGACATCCGCACGACCTGGTTCATCCCGGGGCACTCGGTCGAGACCTTCCCGGAGCAGACGCAGATGGTCGTCGACGCGGGCCACGAGATCGGCGTCCACGGCTACTCGCACGAGAACCCGATCGCGATGACGCGCGCGCAGGAGGAGGCCGTGCTCACGCACTGCATCGATCTCGTCGAGAAGGCGTCGGGCCGCCGGCCGACCGGCTACGTCGCGCCGTGGTGGGAGTTCTCGCCGGTCACCAACGAGCTCCTGCTCGAGAACGGCATCAAGTACGACCACTCGCTGATGCACCGGGACTTCACCCCGTACTACATCCGGGTGGGGGACTCCTGGACCAAGATCGACTACTCGCAGCCGGCCGAGTCGTGGATGAAGCCGCTCGTCCGCGGCGAGGAGACCGACCTCATCGAGATCCCGGCCTCCTGGTACCTCGACGACCTGCCCCCGATGATGTTCATCAAGGCGTCGCCGAACTCGCACGGCTTCGTCAACCCGCGCCACCTCGAGGAGCTCTGGCGCGACCAGTTCGACTGGGTCCACCGTGAGCTCGACCACGGGGTGGTCGGCTTCACGATCCACCCGGACGTGTCCGGGCGGGCGCAGAACCTGCTGATGCTCGAGCGGCTGATCGAGCACATCAACCGTCACGACGGCGTCCGGTGGTCGACGTTCGACGAGATCGCCGACGACTTCGCGCGCCGCAATCCGCGCGGCTGAGCCAAGGCGCAAGACAGGGGAGACAGACATGAGCGCAACCGGTGCTCGCACCCAGGACACCGAGCGGGCCGGGTATCGCTGGCGGCCGACCCGGATCACGTCCAAGGACGCCCGCTACGCCAGCTTCATCGCCTTCATCGCGTGGGTGTTCTCGGTCTACGACTTCATCCTCTTCGGCACGCTGCTGCCGGAGATGCGCGGCGACTTCGGCTGGTCCGAGGGCTACGCCGCGACCGTCTCGACGCTCGTCAGCGTCGGGACCTTCTTCGTGGCCCTGCTCGTCGGGCCGCTGATCGACCGCGTCGGGCGGCGGATGGCGATGATCACCACCACGGCGGGCGCCGCCATCAGCTCCGGGCTCACCGGGCTCACGCCGGGCGGGTTCTCCACGCCGTGGATCATCGGCGCGCGCAGCGCTTCGGGCCTCGGCTACTCCGAGCAGGCCGTCAACTCGACCTACCTCAACGAGCTCTACGCGGCCGAGGAGGGCCACGGCCGCCGCGCCAACCGGGGCTTCCTCTACAGCCTCGTGCAGGGCGGCTGGCCGGTCGGCGTGCTGTTCGCCGCGCTGATGTCCAGCATCCTGCTGCCGCTGGTCGGCTGGCGGGGCGTGTTCCTGGTCGCGACGTTCCCGGCGATCGTGATCGCGATCCTGGGCCGCCGCCTGAAGGAGTCCCCGCAGCACGAGGTGCTCGTGCGCGGCCGCAAGCTGATCGCCGAGGGCCGGCGCGAGGAGGCCGAGGCGCTCGGCCGCGAATACGGCGTGGACTTCGCCGACACCGGCTCCCAGCAGCAGTCCTACAAGTCGCTGTTCGAGCCCCAGGTCCGCAAGCACACGATCTTCCTCGCGGGCGCCTTCCTGCTGAACTGGTTCGGCATCCAGGTGCTCAACGTGCTGTCGACCACCGTGCTCACCGACGGCAAGGACATCTCGTTCGAGAGCTCGCTGGGCGTCCTGATCGTGTCCAACGCGGTCGGCTTCGTGGGCTACATGTCCTTCGGGCGGATCGGCGACAAGATCGGGCGGCGCAACGCGATCGCGCTCGGCTGGTTCGCGGCCGGCGTCTGCTACCTGCTGATGCTGTTCGTCTTCGAGGGCTACTGGCCGGTGGTGATCTTCAACTCGCTCGGCCTGTTCTTCCTCATCGGCCCGTACGCGGCGCTGCTGTTCTACATGGGCGAGTCCTACCCGACCCGCTACCGGGCGTCGGGCGCCTCGCTGGTCAACGCCATGGGCCCGGTGGGCGCGGTCCTCGGCGGGGCGCTGTTCAGCGCCCTGCTGAACTCGGACCTCGACGTCACGCCGGCCGCGGCGATCGCCGGCGCGATCCCGGTCCTGATCTCCGGCGCGCTCATGTTCGGCGCCCGCAACATCCGCCCGGACGACGTCGATGCCGTGCTCGAGTGACCGCGGCGGGAGCGCCCGCCGATGAGCCGGCTGTCCGGCCGGCGGGCGCTCGTCACCGGCGCGGCGTCGGGGATCGGCGCCGCGATCGCGGAGGCGTTCGCGCGTGAGGGCGCGGCGGTCGCGCTCAACGACCTGCGGGAGACCGACCGGCTCCGCGAGGTCGCCGAGCGCTGCCGCGGCCACGGCGGCCAGGTCGCCCTCGCGCCCGGCGACGTCTCCGACGAGGCGGGCGCGGCGTCGGCCTGCACGGCCGCCGAGGGAGCGCTCGGCGGCCTCGACGTGCTCGTCAACAACGCCGGCATGGCGAGCGGCTCGCCGGTCGAGTCGATGCCCGTGCAGATGTGGGACGAGCTGATCCGCGTCGACCTGCGCAGCGCGTTCCTGTGCAGCCGCGCCGTGCTGCCGGGCATGCTGGCGGCCGGCGGCGGGCGGATCATCTCGATCGCGTCGCAGCTTGGTATCAAGGGCGCTGTGGAGCTCGCGCACTACAGCGCCGCCAAGGCCGGCGTGATCGGTTTCACGAAGTCGCTCGCGCAGGAGGTCGCCGCGCGCGGCGTGCTCGTCAACGCGATCGCGCCCGGGCCGATCGAGACCCCGCTGCTCGACGGGCTCGACGAGGAGTGGCGCGCCAACAAGCGCGCCGAGCTCCCGCTGGGGCGCTTCGGGCGCCCCGAGGAGGTCGCGCCCACCGCGGTGATGCTGGCCGCGGAGCCGGACGGCAACCTCTACGTCGGGCAGGTGCTCGGGCCGAACAGCGGCGACGTGATGCCCTGACCGATGTGCAGCCTGTGCGGAGACCTCTCCACGCGGCCCCACTGGAGCGAGCACGCCCCCGGTGAGGCCGACGCGGCGCAGCGCCGCCGGCACCGCGCGGCGCGCACCGGCTACGCGCGCGCCCTGCTGGCGGCGCATGGGCTCACGCTCGCCGAGTGGCAGGGCTCCTACCTGGTGGGCAACGGCCGCGGCCGCACGGTGATGGCCGGCGACCTGGCGGGCTGCTGGGCCGCGGCCGAGCAGCTCGCGGGCCGGCCGGCGGACCCGCTCGCGGAGGAGGCGGCCGCGGCGCTCGCGGAGGCGCGCCCATGAGGGGCGCCGGCGTGCGCCCGCTGGTCGTGCTGTCGGGCTTCCTCGGCAGCGGCAAGACCACGCTGCTGCGGCGCGCGCTGGCCGGCGACGAGGCGGGCGGGACGGCGGTGCTCGTCAACGAGGTCGGCGAGATCGGCCTCGACCAGCACCAGTTCCGCCACATCGCCGAGCGCACCGTGCTGCTCGACAACGGCTGCCTGTGCTGCGTCGTCCGCGAGGACCTCGTGGAGGCGCTGCGCGAGCTGGTCGACCTCGAGGAGTCCGGCGCGGCGCCGCGGGCGCGGCGGGTGGTGGTCGAGACCACCGGCCTGGCCGATCCGGCGCCGATCGTCGCGACGATCGACCGCGACCCCGTCCTCGGCCTGCGCTTCGAGGTCGGCTCGGTGGTCGTCACCTGCGACGCCGAGCACGCGCGGGCGCACGCCGCCATGCCAGAGTGGCAGGCGCAGGTGGCCTGTGCGGACGTCATCGCGATCACCAAGGCCGACCGCGCCGGCGGCGCGGCCGCCGCGGCGCTGGGCGAGGCCGTGACGCGGCGCAACCCCGCGGCGCGGGTCGTGGACGCCCGGGCCGCGGACCCGCTCGCGCTGCCGGCGGTCCCACCCGGCGCCGGAGCGCGGCCCGTCCGCGCGCACGACCACGACCACGACCACACCACCGGCGTGTCGACCTCGTCGGTGACCCTCGAGCGCCCGGTCGACCCCGCGCTCGTGACCGTGTGGCTGACCGCGCTGCTGCACGCGCACGGCCCGTCGCTGCTGCGCGTCAAGGCGCTGCTCGACACCGGCGCGGACGGCCCGCTCGTCCTGGACGCGGTCCAGCACACGGTCTACGAGCCGCGCCACCTTGCCGAGTGGACGACGCCGCGACGCTCCACGCTCGTGGCGATCGCCCGCGACCTCGATGCCCGCCTGGTGACGCGCAGCTTCACGCGCGCCGCGGGGCAGGTTGTCTCCGAACCGGAAGGAGCCACCGCATGAAGACCGTCGTCCGCGGAGGGACCGTCGTCAACGCGTCGCACTCGGGCCCCGCCGACGTCCTCGTCGACGGCGAGGAGATCGTCGCCGTCGGGCGGCTCGGCGACGTCGACGCGAACGAGATCGACGCGTCGGGCTGCGTCGTGCTGCCGGGGCTCATCGACAACCACACGCACATGTCGATGCCCTTCCAGGGCACGCGCTCGTGCGACGACTACGACACCGGCACCCGCGCCGCGGCGGCCGGCGGCGTGACCTGCATCGTCGACTTCGCGCTGCAGATGGAGCCCGGCGGGCTGCAGTCCTCGCTGCAGGAGTGGCAGGACCGCGCGCGCGGCGCCGCGCACGTCGACTACGGCTTCCACATGGCCATCACGAAGGCCGACGAGGAGACGCTCGCCGACATGGAGCGGATCGTCGAGCTCGGCGTGCCCTCGTTCAAGGTGTTCCTCGCCTACCCGGGCGAGCTGATGATCGCCGACGACCTGTTCCTGCACGCGCTCGAGCGGGCGCGCGACCTCGGCGGGTTCATCATGGTCCACGCCGAGAACGGGATGGCGATCGACCACCTCGTCCAGCGCGCGCGGCGCGAGGGGCGCATGGAGCCGATCAACCACGCGCTGACCCGCCCCGAGGAGATGGAGGCCGAGGCGACCAGCCGCGCCGTGCGCCTCGCCGAGTTCGCGGGCGCGCCCGTCTACATCGTCCACGTGAGCTGCAAGCGCGCCGCCGAAGAGGTCGAGGCCGGGCAGTCCCGCGGCGTCCGCGTGGCCGCCGAGACGTGCGCGCAGTACCTGTTCACCTCGATCGACGACCTCGACCGCCCGAACTTCGAGGGCGCGCGCTACGTGTGCTCGCCGCCGCTGCGCGACCGCGCCAACCAGCCGCACATGTGGGGCTTCCTGGACCGCGGCGTGCTCGAGAGCATCTCGACCGACCACTGCCCGTTCAACTCCGAGCAGAAGGCGATGGGGCGCGACGACTTCTCGAAGATCCCCAACGGCCTCGCGGGCATCCAGCACCGGCTCGTGAAGATGTGGGAGCACGGCGTGCGCGAGGGGCGCATGACGCCCGAGCGACTCGTGGACGTCTGCTCGACCGCGATCGCGCGCCGCTTCGGGCTCGAGCGCAAGGGCGCCATCGCGCCGGGGAAGGACGCCGACCTCGTGATCTTCGACCCCGAGGCGCCGTTCCGCTTCTCCACGGACACCTCGCACATGAACGTCGACTACGACATCTACGACGGCGACGTCGTGGCCGGCAGCGTGCGGACGACGCTGTGCCGGGGCACGGTCGTCTTCGACCGCGGCGAGATCCTCACGCAGCCCGGCCACGGGCGCTTCGTCGAGCGCCCGCCGACGACGCTCGCCGCGCCCGCGGCGGCGCCCGCCGCGGCCTGATGGCGGTCTCGGAGACCCACCTCGCGATCGACCGCGAGCGCTCGCGGCAGCGGATCGCGGACGCCGTCGCCCACCTCACCGGCCCGCGCCTACACGCGCTCGGAGCGCGCGATCTGCCGCTACGCCTACACGCCGGAGTACCGCGCCACGCTCGACTGGTTCATCGCCCGGCTCGGCGAGCTCGGCTTCGACACGTGGGAGGACCCGGTCGGCACGCTCGTCGCCCAGAACGTGCCGCCCGGCACCCCCGTCCTCGCCCTCGGCTCGCACTGCGACTCCAACCGCAACGGCGGGCCGTGGGACGGGACGCTCGGCGTGGTGATCGCCCTCGAGGTCTGCCGGCTGGCCTCCGAGCACGGGCTCGAGCTGCCGCTGCGGCTGATCTCCTTCCTCGAGGAGGAGGGCTCCGGCTTCGGCCAGATGCTCCTCGGCAGCCGCATCTGCGCGCACCGCGTGGAGGAGGCCGACCTGCGCGAGCGCTTCCGGGCGATCGACGACGGGCGGCCGTTCTTCGAGCACGCCGAGGAGGCCGGCTACGAGCCCGCGCGCTGGAAGGAGGCGGCCGGCGTGCTCGACGACATCAGCGCCTGGGTCGAGTGCCACATCGAGCAGGGCCGGGTGCTCCAGGACGCGTCCGAGCAGGTCGGCGTGATCGAGGCGATCGCGGGCTACGTCCACGGCGACATCGAGATCGCCGGCCGTGACGACCACGCGGGGGCGACGCCGATGGACATGCGCGTCGACGCGCTGTCGGTCGCCGCCGAGGTCGCGCTCGAGCTCGAGCGGCTGGCGCGGGAGGCCGGCCACGGGACGGTCGCGACGATCGGCGAGGTCGAGGTCGAGCCGGGGGTGATCAACGTCGTCCCCGGGCGCGTGCGGGTCTCGCTCGACGTCCGCGGCACGCACGAGCCGGCGTTCCGCGGCGTGGTGCGCGACATCGCGCGGTTCGCCTCCGAGGCGGCGGCGCGGCGGGGCGCGACCGCGAGCTTCGGCGAGCGCCAGTCGGTCCCCGCCACCGCGATGGACCCCGCGCTGGTCGACGCGCTCGACCGCGCGGCGCAGGAAGCGGGCGCCGCCTACCGCCGGATGCCCTCGGGCGCCGCCCACGACACGATGTGCGTCGCCGATCGGGCGCCCTGCGGGATGGTGTTCGTCCCCTGCCGCGACGGGATCAGCCACGCGCCCGACGAGGAGGCCGACCCCGCCGACGCGGCCGTCGCCGCGGAGATCGTGCTCAACGCGCTGACGCGGCTGCACGGCGCCTGAAATCCAAAATCCCGTTTGCCGGACCAGGGTTTCGGGTTATCCGAGGTCCATGGGAGTGCGCCGCGTGCCGCGGGCCCTGTGGGCCGTGCTCGCCGCCGTGGCGGCGGGTCTCGCCCTGGCCGGCTGCGGCGGGGGGGACGGCGACGACGGCGCCGGCGCGAGCGCCGGGGACAGCGGCAGGACGCTCACGGTCTACTCCTCGCTGCCCCTGCAGGGCGACTCGCGCCCGCAGTCCGAGGCCATGGTGCGCGCCGCGAAGATGGCGCTCGAGAAGGCGGGCGGCCGCGCGGGGTCGTTCCGCATCCGCTACCGCTCGCTCGACGACGCGACCGCGGCGGCCGCCAAGTGGGACCCCGCCCAGGTCTCCGCCAACGCCCGCCGCGCCGTCCGCGACGAGGACACCATCGCCTACCTCGGCGAGTACAACTCCGGCGCGACGGCGATCTCGCTGCCGATCACCAACGAGGCGGGGGTCCTGCACGTGACCCCGGCCAACACCTACGTCGGCCTCACCCGCTCCGAGGGCGCCGCCCCGGACGAGCCCGGCAAGTACTACCCCGGCGGCGAGCGCACCTTCGGGCGCGTCGTGCCGGCGGACAACGTCCAGGCCGCCGCGCTCGTGAACTACATGACCCGCAGCGGCTGCCGCCGCCTGTGGATCCTCGACGACACCGAGGTGTTCGGGAAGGGCCTCGCCGCGCAGGTCTCGAAGATCGCCGGCGAGCGCGGCCTCGACCTCGCGGGCAACGACGGCATCGACCCCAAGGCCGTCAACTACCGCTCGCTCGCCGACCGCATCGCCGCCTCCGGCGCCGACTGCTTCTTCTTCGCCGGCATCACCCAGAACAACGCCGTGCAGGTCTACAAGGACATCCACGCCGCCGGCCCGAGGATCAAGCTGTTCGGCTCCTCGGCCGTGTCGGAGTCCGCCTTCACCGAGAACCTCGGGCCGGAGGTCGAGCGGCAGGTGTACATCACGAGCCCGACGCTCGCGCCGGAGTCCTACCCGCCCGCGGGCCGCGCCTTCTTCGAGGAGTACCGCTCGCGGTTCGGCACCGATCCCGAGCCCTTCGCGATCTACAGCTACGAGGCGATGAGCGCGGTGCTCGCCGCCATCGAGCGGGCGGGCGACGAGGGCGGCGACCGCGCCGCGGTGATCGACGCCTTCTTCGACACCCGCGAGCGCCGCTCGGTCCTCGGTACCTACGACATCGACCGCAACGGTGACACGACCCTGACCGCGTTCGGCGGCAACCGCGTCCGCGACGGCGCGCTCGCCTTCGACGAGGTCATCGAATCCCGACCCTGAAACGGAGGACCCCGATGCCCGAGCACATCACGCGCGAGGACCTGCGCCGCCGCATGGAGGCGGACGAGGTGACGGTCGTCGAGGCGACGCCCTCACGCTTCTACGAGGAGCAGCACCTGCCCGGCGCGATCAACATCGACCACCTCGACATCGCGGCCGAGGCGCCGGCGCGGCTGCCCGACCGCTCCGCGCCGGTCGTCACCTACTGCGACCACCTGCGCTGCCAGAACTCCTCGTCGGCGGCCCGCCGGCTCGAGGCGCTCGGCTACACGTCGGTGCTCGAGTACGCCGAGGGCAAGGACGACTGGGTGGCCGCCGGGCTGCCGACGGAGGCGGGCCCCGAGCCGGCGGCGTAGGCGCCGCCGGCGAGCAGCGCCCCCGCGCCCGGCGCGACCGGCTCGAGCCCGAGGCGGTCGAGGATCTCGTACGCCGTCGCCACGGAGGCGGACAGCACGGGCAGCCCGAGCCGCTCCTCGGCGATCGCCACGGCGGGCAGGGACGGCATCTGCACGCAGGCGGAGAGGACCACCGCCTGCGCGTCGTCGGTGCGCAGGCGGGCGGCGATGTCCGGCAGGCGCATCGGGTCGTGGCGCGCGACGTCGGCGTTGCGCGGGATCTCCAGGCTCACCGCATCCACGACCTCGATGCCGGCGTCCTCGAGGTAGGAGACGACCAGCGCGGTCAGCGGCTTCATGTACGGCGCGACCACCGCGACGCGCGAGACCCCGAGCGCCCGGACGCCGCGGACGAGCGCGCCCGCGCTGCTGACGACGGGCACCGCCGCGCCGTGCTCGGCGGCGACCTCGGCCAGGCGGCGCTCCGAGGTCTCGTGGTAGCCCGGCCCCTGGGTCATGATCGCCACGAGGCACGCATAGGCCATGACGTCGACGCCGGCGTCGGCGAGCTCGATCGCGCAGCGGTCGCTGTCGGCCACCATCGCCGCGAGCTCCTCGCGCGTGACGTTGAGCATCCGAACGCGGCTCGAGTGGAAGGTGAACGTCTCAGGTGCGATCTCGGCGCGACGGCGCAGGATCCCCGGGACCTCGGCCTCCATGGTCGTGTTCGAGCTCGGCACGATCAGCCCGACGCGGTAGGAATCAGCCATGGCGCAAGTGTCCTACCCGCGCGAACGAAAGGCGACCACATGAACGGCCGAGCGATTCCCACCAGCCTGGTCGGCTCCTACGCGCAGCCCGACTGGCTGATCGACCGCGCGCGGCTGCGCGACCGTTTCCCCCCGCGCGTGCGCGCACAGGAGCTGTGGCGCGTGGACCCCGCGTTCCTCGAGGAGGCGCAGGACGACGCGACGCTGCTCGCCATCCGCGACCAGGAGCGGGCGGGGCTCGACATCGTCACCGACGGCGAGATGCGCCGCGAGAGCTACTCGAACCGCTTCGCGACCGCCCTCGACGGGGTCGACGTCGACAACCCGGGGACGGCGCTGGACCGCAGCGGCCATCCGAACCCGGTCCCGCGGGTCGTGGGCCCGATCCGCCGCACCGGGCCGATCCAGCGGCGCGACGTCGAGTTCCTGCGGGCGAACACCGACCGTCCCGTCAAGATCACCGTGCCGGGCCCGTTCACGATGTCCCAGCAGGCCCAGAACGACTTCTACGAGAGCGACCGCGAGCTCGTGCTCGACTACGCGGCCGCGGTCAACGAGGAGGTCAAGGACCTCATCGCCGCGGGCGCCGACGTCGTGCAGCTCGACGAGCCCTACATGCAGGCGCGTCCCGAGAAGGCCCGCGAGCACGGCGTCGCCGCGCTCGAGCGCGCCCTCGACGGCGTGGACGGCACCACCGCGGTGCACATCTGCTTCGGCTACGCGGCGATCATCCACGAGCGCCCGTCGGGCTACTCGTTCCTGCCCGAGCTCGAGGCGTGCCCGTGCGACCAGATCTCGATCGAGACGGCGCAGTCCGGCCTCGACCTCGCGGTGCTCGACACGCTGCCGGGCAAGACGATCATCCTCGGGGTCCTCGACCTCGACAGCCAGGAGGTCGAGACGCCCGAGACCGTGGCGGAGCGCATCCGCCGCGCGCTGCCGCACAAGTCCCCGCGGGAGCTGATCGCCGCGCCCGACTGCGGGATGAAGTACCTGCCGCGCGACGTGGCCTTCGGCAAGCTGCAGTCGCTCGCCGCGGGCGCCGCGCAGGTGCGCGCGGAGGAGGAGGGCTGAGGGCGCTCAGGACTGCCGCGCCTGGCGCGCCGCCGCCGCCTCCAGGCGCTCGAGCGGCGACGGCTCGCCCCGCTGCACGCGGCGGTGCGCCGCGAGCTGCTCGGAGCCGATCACGACCACCAGCACCGCGAGCACGAGCGCGGCGACGACGATCCCGGGCGCGACGGCGCCCACCGCGCCCGCCGCGACGCACGCGATCGCCCCGCCCAGGCGCTTGACGCTCAGGCTGCCCGCCATCCGCCAGCGGAAGAGGGCGTGCGCGGCGAGGTAGAGCGCCGGCCCGGCCACGACCGCCGCGACCTCCGCGGCGGGCAGCTCCTCCGTCGGGTGCGCGATCACCAGCTCGTCGCCGACGGCGGCGACGATGATGCCCGCGACCATCACCACGTGGAGGTAGGTGTAGCCGTCGCGGGCGAGGCGGGTGCGGTCGGCCGCGAGCTCGAGCCGCCGCTGCGCGATCCGCGCCACGTAGTTGAAGTACAGCCACCACATCGCCGCGCTCCCCAGGAACGCGATCGCGAACGCCGCGAGCCGCGCCGTGGTCAGCTCGAGCTCGGCCATGGTCGCGCCGGTGATCACGATCGACTCGCCGAGCGCGATGATGATGAACAGCTGGAAGCGCTCCGCGAAGTGTGAGGTCTCCACGTCCCACACGGCCTCGGCGAGCCGCGGGCGGCCCGGCACGCGGTAGACGACGAGCGGGGCGCCGTAGTCGAGCGCGAGGGCCACCAGCCACAGCGCCGTCCGCGCCGGCCCCTCGGCGAGCGCGCCGGCGATCCACAGCACGCCCGCCGCCGTGAACCAGATGAGGATGTGCAGGGCGCGCTCGCGCTCGATGGTCCCGGCGTCCGCCGCCGCGAAGGTGAGAAACAGGTGGCGGCCGACCTGGATCGCGACGTAGGACCCCGCGAACAGCAGCGCCCGGTCCCCGAACGCCTCGGGGATCGCGACCGCCATCAGCAGGCTCGCGAGCATGATCCCGATCAGCAGCACCCGCACCGCGATCGACTCCGGGTCGAGCTCGTTGGTGACCCACGTCGTGTAGTTCCACGCCCACCACACCACCAGCAGGGCCAGCAGCGCCTGGCCGGCGCCCTCCCAGGTCAGGTGGTCGAGCAGCAGGTGCGAGACCTGGGTGATCGCGAACACGAACACCAGGTCGTAGAACAGCTCGAGCGGGGTCGCGTGCTGCTCGGCGCCGGCGACGCGCGCGCGCTGGAAGCGACTCATCGCCGGGAGCGTAGGCGGGCACGGCCGGGGGCGCGCGCCAGACCACCCGCATCGGGCGATGCAACGGGCGCCGAGAGCGCATAGGGTTGGGACAACCGCACGCCCGGAGGAGACCGTGAGCTCGCCCATTCTCGTCGGCTACGACCCCAAGAGCGCGGACACGGCGCCGGTGGACTTCGCCGCCGCCGCCGCCCGCTTCACCGGCGCACCGCTCGTGGTCGCGGCCGTGTTCTCCGGCGGCTCGGTGCTCGAGCGCCTGTCGGGGGGTGAGCACGGCCACGCCGGCTCGGCGGACGACGACGGCGCGCTCGACGAGCTGCGCTCGCGCCTGAAGGTCGCGGGGGTCGAGGCGACCTTCGACGTCGTCCGGCACACCACGCCGGCGCGCGGGCTCGCCGAGGCGATCGAGCGCGCGCAGCCCGTGCTGCTCGTCCTCGGCTCGACCCACCGCGGGGGCGTCGGCCGGGCGCTCCCCGGCAGCACCGCGGAGCGCGTCGTGCACGGCGCGCCGTGCGCTGTGGTGGTGGTCCCGCACGGCCACGAGCTCCACCAGGACGGCGTCAGCACGGTCGGCGTGGCGTTCGCGCCCACTCCCGAGGGCCGGGAGGCGCTGCGCGCCGCCGCGCTGCTCGCGGGCGCCGCCCAGGCTCGCCTGCGAGCCGTGATGGTGCTCGACCCCAAGCACGCCGAGGAGGAGTCGCCGGGGCTGATGGCCGACCAGCACCGCGACCACGACCCGGCCGAGGACGTCGCCGCCCGCCACAGCATCGACGCCGAGCGCACCCTGCGCGACGCGATCTCAGAGCTCGCGGGCCGCGTCGAGACCGAGCCCGACATCCTCTTCCAGGACCCGGCCGAGGGCCTCGTCGCGGCCTCGCGGAGCCTCGACCTGCTGGTCATGGGCTCGCGCGCCTACGGGCCGCTGCGCGCCGTGATGCTGGGCGGGGTCTCACGGCAGGTCACGGCGAAGGCGAGCTGCCCCGTCCTCGTGTTGCCGCGCGGCGCGGAGGACCAGGTCGACGCCCTGCTGTCCGCGGCCGAGGCCCGCGCCGCCGGCTGAGCAGGAGACGATGAGCGCCACCGTCGAGACCCCCGAGCGCGCCGCGAGCCGGCCCCGGCAGCCCCACGCGACGGCGGAGGAGCGGGCGGCGCGCGGCCGGGCCGCGCGCGCGGAGACCCCGCGGTCGAGCCACGCCGTCTGGGAGCCGCCCGCCGGCCGCCAGGATCCGGTCGCGATCCTCGCCGACCAGGCGACCCATCGGGTGCCCGAGCTCGTCCCGATCCGCCACGGGCGCATGCTCGCCTCGCCGTTCGCGTTCTACCGCGGCGCGGCGGCGATCATGGCCGCCGATCTGGCGGGCACCCCGCGCTCCGGCCTGCAGGCGCAGCTGTGCGGCGACGCGCACCTGTCGAACTTCGGCGGCTTCGCCTCGCCCGAGCGCGAGCTGGTGTTCGACATCAACGACTTCGACGAGTCGCTGGCGGGTCCGTGGGAGTGGGACGTCAAGCGCCTCGCCGCGAGCATGGTGATCGCCGCGCGCGAGCTGGGGATCAAGCACGGCCCGCGCCGCCGCATCGTGGAGGCGACCGTCCGCTCCTACCGTGAGGCGATGCGGGAGTTCGCGGCGATGCCGAACCTCGCGGTGTGGTACTCCCGCCGCACCGCGGCGTCGATCCGCGACCAGTTCGGCGACCGCGTCAACACCCGTCAGCGACGCCAGTTCGAGAAGCGGACCGCCCGCGCGCAGACCAAGGACAGCACGCGCGCGCTCACGCGGCTCACGCGCGACGTCGACGGCGAGCCGCGCATCGCGGGCAACCCGCCGCTCATCGTCCCGATCGAGGACCTCCTGCCGGGCTCCGAGGGGGACCGGATGCAGGAGGGCATCCGGGACCTGCTGCGCGACTACCGGGCGGGGCTGCGGCCCGACCGCCGGCGCGCGCTCGAGGGCTTCCGCTACGTGCACCTCGCCCACAAGGTGGTGGGCGTGGGCAGCGTCGGCACGCGCGCGTGGATCGCGCTCCTGCTCGGGCGCGACGACGGGGACCCCCTGTTCCTGCAGGTCAAGGAGGCGGGCCCGTCGGTGCTCGAGGGCCACAGCGGCGCCACGTGGCGCGGCAACCAGGGCCGCCGCGTCGTCGAGGGGCAGTGGCTCATGCAGGCCTCCAGCGACATCTTCCTGGGCTGGCTGCGGGTGACCGGGCTCGACGGGCGCGAACGCGACTTCTACGTCCGCCAGCTGTGGGACTGGAAGGTCTCCGCGGAGGTCGAGACGATGGCGCCCGACGCCCTCCAGGTCTACGGCGAGCTGTGCGCGTGGTCGCTGGCGCGGGCGCACGCCTGCTCGGGCGACCGGATCGCGATCGCCGCCTACCTCGGGTCGGGCGACCGCTTCGACAGGGCGCTCGCGGACTTCTCCGAGGCCTACGCCGACCAGAACGAGCGTGATTACGCCGCCCTCGAGGCGGCGGTCCGGGACGGGACCCTCAGCGCGCAGACGGGCCTGTGAGCCCGGCGGCGCGCCTCACCACGTCAGCTCGATCTCGAACTCGGTCTCGTCCTCCGAGATCTCGAACTCGATCTTGAGCCTGACCTCGTCGGGGACCTTGGCGACGAAGCGCAGGCCGCTGCGCTCCATGATGATGTCGTTGCCGGCGGCGAGCTCGTCGGCGATGGCGTGCAGGCGCGCGGCGACCTGCTCGCGGGACAGCACGTCCTTCTCTTGGAGTTCGATGAGGTCCATGGCGCGAGCGTACGGGCGGGCCGCGGGCGGCGGCCTCATCCGAGGCGGGTGATGCGGTCCCGGCCGCGCGCGTCCGCTGAGGTCCCGGCGGGCCGGGCGCCGGCCGCGTTCGGGAGCACCCTGCGGTGCGCGGTGCGCGAGGCCGAGACGCTGGACGCGGAGATCTACGCGACGATCGCCGCGACGCCCTCGCCGACGCTCGACGCGGGCATGCGCAGGCTGTCGCGGGCCGCCGACTTCTCGCGTCTGTGGGGGGTGACCGCGGGCGCGCTGGCGGTCGGCGGCGGGTCCGCTGGGCGCCGCGCCGCCGGCCACGGCCTGGTCGCGATCGGCCTCGCGTCGGCGGTCACCAACCAGGGGCTCAAGCGGATCGGCCGCCGGCCGCGGCCCGACCGGATCGAGACCGCCGTGCCGCTCGCCCGCCTCGTCCCGCTGCCGGAGTCGACCTCGTTCCCCTCCGGCCACGCCGCCTCGGCGTTCGCGTTCGCGACCGCCGCCGGGCAGGCGCTCCCGGTGGCCGGCGGGCCGCTGCGCGTGCTCGCCGCCCTCGTCGCCTATTCACGGGTCCACACCGGCGTGCACTACCCGGGCGACGTCGTCGCCGGGGCGCTCGTCGGCTCGACGACCGGCGGCCTCGTGGCGGCGCTCGCGGCGCGCCGCCGCCGTCATAGGGCCTCGAGGTAGCGGGCGACCTCCCAGTCGGTCACGGCGCGCGCCGCCGCCGCCAGCTCGTGGCGCCGCGTGGCGACGAAGTGCTCCACGAAGTCGTCGCCGAGGTGGCGGCGCGCGACCGCGCTCTCCGCGAGCCGGTCCGTGGCCTCGGCCAGCGACGCGGGCAGCGCCGGGACCGCGCCGGGCGCGAGCGCGTAGACGTCGCCGTCGCTGCAGGGCGGCGGCTCGATCCCGTGCTCGATGCCGTGCAGGCCGCCCGCCAGCACGGCCGCCGTGACCAGGTAGGGGTTGGCGTCGCCACCGCCCTGGCGCTGCTCGAGGCGCGTCGCGTCGCCCTCGCAGATCGCCCGCAGGCCGACGGTGCGGTTCTCGATCGCCCACGTGGCCGTCGTCGCCGCCCACGAGTAGGGCTGAAGGCGCTTGTACGAGTTGATGGTCGGGGCGGACAGCGCCGTCAGCTCGGCCATCGTCGTCAGCACGCCGCCGGCGAAGTGGCGCATCACCCGCGACATGCCGTCCGGCTCGCCCGCGGCGTGGAAGGCGTTCGCGCCGTCGCGCGACAGGCTCACGTGCACGTGGCACGAGTTGCCCGCCCAGTCCGGGTGCGGCTTGGCCATGAAGGTGGCCGTCAGGCCCTGCGGGGCGACGAGCTCCTTGACCCCCGTCTTGAACAGCACGGCGTGGTCGGCGGCGGACACCGCGGCGTCATGGCGCAGGTTGATCTCGAACTGGCCCGGGGCGGACTCGGGGTTGCACGCCCCGAGCGGGAGGCCGTAGGCGCGCATGGCGTCGCGGATGGGCCCGACGACCGGCTCTGAGAGGGCGGCACCGTGGACGCCGTAGGTCGTCGGGTGCCGCGCCGGCAGCTCGAGCTCCGCGGCGCCCTTGTCCCGGAGCGTGTCCCGCGTCTCCCGCAGGAGGTGGAACTCGAGCTCGAGCGCGCACGCCGGCTCGAAGCCGAGGGCGCGCGCCCGCTCCACCACGCCGGCGAGCACGGTGCGCGGGGCGATCGGGACCGGGCGTCCGTCGAGCTGGGCGAAGTCCGCGAGCACCAGCGCGGTGCGCTCGTGCCAGGGGACGATCCGCAGCGTCTCGGTGTCGGGCCGCAGCAGGAGGTCTCCGAAGCCCCCGCGCTCGCTGGGGAAGTAGCCCTCGTGGCCGTCGGGGCGGGGGACGAGCGCCTCCTCGACGACGTCCATCAGCCACACCACCTCGCACATCCGGACGCCGTCGCGGATCGCCCGCTCCAGGTGGTCGAGCGGGATCCGCTTGCCGCGCAGGAGCCCGTTGGTGTCGGCGCCCGCGACGACGACCGTCTCGATGCCGCGCTCGCGCAGGCCCGCGGTGAGCGTGCGATCGCGCGTCTCGGCGTCCATGGCCGCCGGAACGATACGGCGGTTGACGGGTCCGCCCCCGCGGAATAGCCTCGCCGCCAGAGGGAGACCGACCTGTCACAGAGGGAGGACCATGCCGATTCCCACCGAGCTCGTGGGGTCCCTGCCGCGGCCGATGAAGCTCCAGGAGGCCTTCCAGGCCTACGACGACGGGACGATCAGCCACGACGACCTCGTGGCCGAGCAGGACAAGGCCGCCGAGGACTCGATCAAGCGCCTCGAGGAGACGGGTGAGCCGATCGTCACCGACGGCGAGCAGCGCGAGTCGAGCTTCGCGACCTACCCGATCACCGACACGCTGGCGGGCACCGGCCTCGCCGACAACCTCGCCGGCGACGGCCAGTTCTTCGCGATCTTCGACGACGGTCACCACCGGCAGCTCCCGCGGCTGACCGGCGGGCCCTTCCACTACAAGACCTACGCGTCGGAGTTCGTCAAGAAGAACAAGAAGATCGCGACGCACGACGTCAAGCAGGCGGTCATCGCCCCGTCGATGCTGATGCTGCTGCACCCGCTCGAGGGCGAGATCCCCGGCTACTCGCGCGAGCAGTTCCTCAGCGACCTGTGCGACGAGGTCGAGAAGGACATCCGCCAGTGCTTCGACGCCGGCGCGGTGCGCGTCTCGATCGACTTCACCGAGGGCCGGCTGGCGAACAAGAACGACTCGCGCAACCCGTGGACGGGGCGCGACATGCTGCAGGACTTCATCGACCTCAACAACCGGGTCATCGACCGCTTCACGCCCGAGGAGCGGGTCAACATCGGGATCCACACCTGTCCCGGCGGCGACATGGACTCGGTGCACAGCAAGGACGTCCCCTACGAGAAGCTGTTGAGCAGGATGTTCCAGCTCAACGCGGGCTACTTCCTCATCCAGTGCGCGAGCGAGGACGACAAGGAGAACGTCTACAAGCTGTGCGGCCAGTACAGCCGCGACGATGCCAACGGCGTCGCGCAGGTCTGCTTCATGGGCGTGATCAACCCGCTCACGCCCGAGGTCGAGACCGCCGAGCAGGTCAAGAACGACCTCGTCACCGCGTCGAAGTACATCCCGGTCGAGCGGCTGGGCGCGACCGACGACTGCGGCTTCTCGCCCTTCAGCCGCGACGAGAAGCCCAAGCACGGCTCGCCCGACTTCGCGCGCGACGTCGCGATGCAGAAGATCTCCGCGCGCCTCGAGGGCGCGCGCATGGCCTCGGACGAGTTGGGCGTCTGAGGATCGCCGCGGCCGCCCAGCCCCGCTCGGCTGGGCGGCCGCGAGCCGTAACGGGCTAGGCCGGCGCCGCTCCCTTCTGCGCGAGGCGCGTGGCCTCCTCGAGCGACTCGACCAGCAGGCCGAGGTAGGTCTGCGCGGTCGCCGCGTCGCCCTGCTCGACCGCGTCGCGCAGCCCCGGCAGGAACTGCGCGGCGTAGCCGGTGACGCGGCCGGGGGCGTAGACCTGGTGGCGGAACCACGGCCGCCCCGGCAGCCCCTTCTTGGTGATCAGCGCCCGCTCCTGGCGCATCAGCGAGCGGTTGATGCGCGCGGCCGCCCGGGTGTCGAGGTCACCCGCGGCCAGGAGCCGGTCCGCGGCGCCCTCGAGCGCGGTCGCGGCCTCGCCCCAGGCCCGTGCGGCGTCGAGCGCGGGCGTGAGGTCGAGCTGCGCGGCCCCCGGCGTCTCCGCCTGCACCTTCTGGAGCTCCTCCACGTAGCCGACTACCGCCGCCGCGTAGTCCGAGTAGTGGAACGGCAGGATGTCGGCGTTGGCCATCCGCAGCGCGGTCACGCCCGTGATGCGCGACGAGCCCGCGTGCCCGAGGTAGCCCGGGTCGAGGTGGCGCTCCATGTTGTACAGGTCGTCGTAGGCGGAGTGGTAGGTGCCGTCGCTGGCCTCGTTGGTGAAGCCGGCCTCGAACGCCGGCACGCCGATGTGGTCGAGGAACGCCGTGTAGTCCGAGCCGCTGCCGAGCCGCCCGACCTCGGCGTCCTCGGTGCCGCCCTTCGTCCACGTGTCGTGGACCGTCCCGCCGGTGCGGGCGTCGGGCACCGACTCGGTGGCGGCGACGATCGCGTCGTCGAGCTGCGGGACCGCGGACGCGTTGAAGTCCGGGCCTCCGGCGCCGTCGAGGTTGGCGTAGACGACCGCGTCGCGGCGCAGCTCGCGCTGGAACTGCTCCGCCCACTCGGTCGAGCCGAGCAGGCCGTACTCCTCGCCGTCCCAGCCCGCCAGGACGATCGTCCGCTCGGGGCGCCAGCCCTGCTGCAGCAGGGCGCCGAGGCTGCGGCCGATCTCCATCACCGCGGTCCAGCCGCTGGTGTTGTCGCTCGTCCCGTAGGTCCAGGCGTCGTAGTGGCCGCCGACGACCACCTTCTCGTCCGGATGCGTCGTGCCGCGGATCTCCGCCGTCACGTTGGTGACCGGCGTCTGCTTGTAGTCGATGTCGAGCTTCATGTGCACCTGCGTGCCGCCCGGACCGACGCGGTAGGTGATCGGCAGCCCGCCGCGGAAGGCCTCGGGCGCCTCGCCGCCTCCCAGCCCCTCGAGCAGCGGCCGCGCCTCGCCGTAGGAGATCGGCGTGGTGGGGATGCCCGGCAGGTTCGCCGCGTCGGCGGGGGCCAGCCGCGGCGCCCCGGGGAGCGCGGACCAGCCCGGCGTCAGCGGATCGCCCGGGTACTCGACGAGGTACTGGATCGAGCCGCGCTGGATGCCGTCGGCCGGGCGCCACGGCCCGGCCGGGTAGACCGGCCCCTTCTTGAAGCCGTCGTCCGCCGGGTCGGAGTAGATCAGCACGCCCTTCGCCCCGCGTTGCTCGGCCTGCTGCGCCTTGACGCCGCGGAACGACTGGCCGTAGCGGACGAGCACGATCTTGCCCTCGACGCTCACGCCGAGCCGCTCGAGCTCCGCGTAGTCGTCGGGCAGGCCGTAGTTCGCGTAGACGACCTCGCCGGAGACGTCACCCGACGGCGAGTAGGCGTTGTAGCCCTCGACCACGTCCCCGAAGTTCTCGCTCCACGGGAAGCCGTTCTCCTTCGTGGCCAGCCGGCGCGTGGTGGGCGCCGTCATCGTGACCTCGATGTCGTTCGGGCGCGAGGCGTACACGCCGTAGGTCGACGTCGAGACCTTCAGTCCGTACGAGCGCAGCGCCTCGACCGACAGCCGCTCCGAGCGGCGCACGCCGGGCGTGTCGATGAGCTGCGGCGTGCGGCTCAGCTGCCGGCTCATGCGCCTGATGCTCTCCGGGCTGACCCCCTGGACGAAGGCGTCCTCGTACTCGCGCTGGTGCTTCGCGCTCGCCGCGCCGAAGCCCGGGATCGCGCCGTCCTGGGCCATCGCGGGCGCAGCCGCGACCGTCGCCGCCAGCCCGAGCGCGCAGGCCACGGCGGATCCCAACCGCCACCCCACAGGCGGTCTGCTCATGTGAACTCCCCTCTCGTGTCGCCGGCCGGGTCCCCGCGACCCGGCGGCGTCGCGGGAGCGTACCGCGATCGGCCCTTGACCACCCCGACCGGGCGCAGCTGCGCAACCCGCACCGCCAACCCGGCGCGTTCGACGACGTCGACCACGTGCTCGACGTCCTTGTAGGCGAACGGCGCCTCCTCGGCGAGCCCGCGGTCGGAGGCGCTGCGCACGGTGATGCCGGCCGTGGGCGCGCTTGCGGGCGCCGGCGCGGCTGAGCGCCCGCCCGGCGCCGTGGCACGTGGTCCCGAACGCCCGCTCCATCGCGCCCGGGCGGCCCGCCGGCACGAACGAGGAGTGCCCATGGAGCCGGGGATGAACACGGCCTGCCCGACCGCCCGGTGGGCCTCCGGGAGCTCGTCGTGCCCGGGAGGGAACGCCCGCGTCGCGCCCTTGCGGTGCACCAGCACGTCGCGCCCGCCGTGGCGCTCGGGCTTGGCGACGTTGTGCGCGACGTCATAGATCTGCCAGGTGCCGTCCGCCGCCGCGTCGCCCAGCACCCGCCGCACCGCGCCGCGCACGCCGTCGGCGAGCGCGTGGGGGTTGGCCCATGTCGACGGCCTACCCGCACGCCGCGCGCGGGGCGCTCACAATGCGCGCATGCGCGAGGCCCGCCCATGACGCCCGTCCGGCTCGGCTACGCGATCCTCTTCGTGTCCGACCTGGAGCGCTCGATCGCCTTCTACCGCGACGTGATCGGGCTCCCGTTCCGCTTCGCGAACGAGAGCTACGCGGAGTTCGCCACCGAGGGCGCGAAGTTCGCGCTGTTCGCCAACGCCTTCCTGCCGGAGCTGATCGGCCGGCCCGGCGGAGCGGGGCGGGCGGGCTCCGAATCACGGCCGCAGGGCGAGGTGGCCTTCTTCGTCTCCGACCCGGACGCCGAGCACCGGCGCCTGCGCGACGCCGGCGTCCCGGTGCTGGCGCCGCCGACCGACCGCCCGTGGGGCGAGCGCACGCTGCACGTCGAGGACCCCGACGGCCACGTGATCGAGCTCACGCGGCCGAAGGCGGGTTAGATGGTCGATACCACGACCTCACGGTCACCTGGCGGCGCCCCCCGGTTCGTTTGCAACCCGCGCCCCGCACCTCAGCGGGTGTGTGTCGTGGATCAGGTGGCCGCCGAGTTCGACAGTCGAGTCGACGAGTGCCTCACGAGTGCTCACGTCGGCGAATGAGCGCCTGCTTCGTCGCTCCTCCTTCTCGTCCAATGCGCTAGTCGCGAAGTCGACCGACTCCCTGCGGCCGGTGCCTCATTGCGACAGCCGTGGCTCCGATCACCAAAGGCGCGGAATCAAGCGCGCTGTCGTATTGGACTGGTAGTTGCGGTAGGCGTCGCCAAGCACGTGGTCGAGCTCGGCCTCCTCGACGTGAATGCGCCGTACGAGAGCCGGCAAGAGCAGTAAGACGCATGCAGCCAGCGACACCCACTCGCTGCGAGCGACGCCGAGCCCAGCGGCGATCAGCAGCAGCCCGGTGTATGACGGGTGGCGAACCCACCTGTACGGGCCCGTGGAAACGACCGCCTGGCCAGGCTCGACCTCGACGGTCGTGCGGAAGTCGCCGCCCAGCGCTGCGATCGACCAGACGCGAAGAGCGAGGCCGAGCCACATCACGACGAGTCCGGTTGCCAGCAGAGGCGCCAACGTCGGCAGCGACTGCGCCAACGGTGCGGCGACCGCCGTGCCGATTGACACGCCCAGCGCCAACGCGACCAGGATGCGAGTCCCGCGATCCCGGTGGCGACCACCCTTGCCTTGGACGCTCTCGCGTACCCGGACACCCAATTCCAGCAGCGCCCACGCCGCGAGGGTGAGATCGACCACGAGAGACACGGTGCTGTGAGGAGGTATAGCCCCCGCCGGGCCCGCGCCCGGGATTCTCCTTCCATGCCGAACGGCGGGCCACGCTCAGCGCTTCCGATCGTCAGGAGCGTGTCATGCCCGGTGCTGCTCGATGCCGCCGGCCGCCGCCGATCACCGGCCACGATGCCTGGCTTCCACTCCGGCCGACCGCCGCGCAACAAGGGCCGTCGCTATCCCGCCGATCCACCCACCGTCGAGGAGATCGTCGCCGTCATGCGCCGGGCCGGCACCACGCCGCACGGCTTGCGAATGCGAGGGCTGATCGTTGTGCTCTGGCGCGCCGGGCTGCGCATCCACGAAGCGCTCGCGCTCACCGAGGCTGACCTCGACGCCCGCCGCGGCGCAGTGCTCGTCCGCCGTGGCAAGGGCGGCCGCCGCCGCGAGGTCGGCATGGACGACTGGGCTTGGGAACGACTCCACCAGTGGCTGGCTGTCCGCGTCGAGTTGCCCGTCGGCCCGCTGTTCTGCATCCTCACCGGGCCGACGCGCGGCCGCGCCTGGACGCAGGCCGCCGCACGCGAACAACTGCGCCACACCGCGGCGCTCGCCGGCGTCCGGCGACGATTCGCGCCGCGCCAGCTCCGCCACGCTCACGCCGTCGAGATGGCGCGCGAAGGTGTCCCGCTGATTGTCATCCAACGCCAGCCCGGACACACCAACCTCGGCATCACCTCGATCTACCTCCAGGGCATCGACAGCGCCGAGATCATCGACGCCGTCCACGCCCGCCGGGCACCAGTGGTGCCGGTCAACAGCACGCTGCGGCCGTGACCGCGCCCGCTGCTGGTCGTCGTCGATCGCGACAGTGGAGGCGGCCGGAGCCGGGCTATCGCGTGCGCCTCGTTGCGACAGCGACGGTTGCTCGAGCTCCGTCCGAAGGCAAGCTCGCGCGAGTCGACGTCGTGCCTATGCATCGGATGCGACGGGTTTGGCCGAGTGGGCTTCTGTTGGTCGTCCATGCCGACAGCCGAGCCCCGGCGCGGCAACAACGCGTCAGGCGCGCACCCCGGCGACCTCACGGAGGAACGGCCGGATGGACTCCGCGAGTTCCCGAGGATGGTCGTGGTATGCCGCGTGCGTGCCCGGGATGGTGGTGACATCCACGCCCAGCCGCTGGCCGAGTCGACCGGTGATCTCGGGGGAGAAGGGCAGGCCGTCTTCGCTGATGAGCAGGCGCACGGGCGCGGACAGCGCGGCCAGCGCCTGCTCGCTGGGGAAGTACAGCTCGTACGTCCCAAGCTCGACCTCGAACAACGTGCCGGCGGTGGCGCGCAGGCGCTCACGAAGCGCCGGCGATAGCCGGCTCCAGCCGTCGTCGCCGGCCACGTAGCACCAGAAGCGCTCCACGGCAGCAGGCAGCCCACCGGCCGCCATTGCCTTCTGAACCACCGCCCGCACCGGGGCTCGAACGGCGTCGAAGTCGTCGACCAGGGCATACAAGCCCGGCTCGTGCAGAATCGCACCGCGCACCGATCCCGGATAACGCACCATCAGACACAGCGCATAGACGCCGCCGCCGCTCGTGCCGAACACCGCCGCAGGCCCGGTCCCGAGCGCATCCAACAGGCCCGCCGCATCATCGGCCTGCTCCTCCGGCGAGGTCGTCTCCCAGCCGTCCGGAGTCGGACTGCGCCCGTTGCCGCGCCGGTCATAGCTGACGAGCGTGAACTCGTCGGCCAGCACGTCCGCCAGCACGTCGAAGTGGCCGCCATCTCCCGTCGCTCCCATAATCAACAGCACCGGCGGCCCTGCACCCCGGATCTCGTAATACAGCTCGGTCCCGTTGACAGTCACTGTGGGCATCGCCGCAGCCCTACGGTCAGGCTCTAGCGCGCATTTTCTCCCTCACACCGCATCAGCACAAACGCCCCGATCGTGGCGATCGACAGACCACCCGGCAGCCGGTCGCCATGAGTCGCACTCCGTCGCCGCGCCGCCCGCGGCTCCTTTCGCCCAGATGCGACCGTTTCCGCCCCGGTGCTGCGGACGCTCGTAGCATCGCCGCCAGGCCCCTCCTCTCCCGGCGCCTTGCATAGGCACAGCGTGGGCGCTCTGACCAGCCGCGCCGCGTTCCCCGTCACGGCCTCCACTTCTGCAAATCGCCTGCCAGCAGTACCGAGCCGCCACCGGCAGCGACTGCTGGTTTCCATGGAGGCTGTCGCACAAACCACGCGCCTTGGAGAAACCCCCAACGCGCTTCCGTCCTGCCCTGGGGTCGCGAGACGACCGTAAAGCAGGACGGTAGCTCGCAAACCCCGTGGTTCCTCGCCACGTGTGGGTCAAAGCGCCGCCGGCAGCGGCGGCCACGCTCACACGCGGGTCGCAGTTGGCGCTCGCTCGGCGTCACGTTGGAGAATGAACAACGACTTCACTCCACGACCGCTTTGTGCGACAGCCTCCATGCAACGCAGCAGCGCGTCCGCGCGAGCAGCCCGCGGGACTGCTGTAGCGCGATCGATCAGGGCATCCACGGGGCATCCCACCAGTCGACCGCGCGGCCGCGGAATCAACCCGCTAGCTGCGGGCGACCTCGTAGGGGACCTGGTGGCCGTCGAGCTCGGCGAGCGCCTCCGGCGGCGCGCCGTCGTCGACGATCACCTTGTCGAAGCTCGACAGCGGGACGAGGCGGTGCAGCGCGCGGCGCCCCAGCTTCGAGTGGTCGACGAGCAGGTAGCGCCGGGTGGCCGCCTCGAGCATCGCCCGCTTGAAGCTCACGACTCGCTGCTCCTGGTGGAACGCGTCGGGACCGGAGATCGCCGAGGTCGAGATGAACGTCACGTCGACGCGGATCGAGGCGATGCACTCCATGCACATGACCCCCAGGAAGGAGTCGTGCAGCGGGTCGTAGTCGCCGCCGAGGGCCATCAGGCTCACGCCCTTGAGGCCGCTCGCCTGGCGCATCACCTCGAGGTAGTTGGTCACGAGCCGCAGCGGCCCCGCGCCGGCGAGGAACGGGACCATCTGCAGGGTGGTCGTGGAGTCGTCGATCATCACCGACATGCCCGGCTCGATGTAGCGCGTCGCGTGGCGCGCCACCACGTGCTTCTCCGGCACCATGCGCTTCAGCCGGTAGGCGACGTTGGACTCGAACATCCCGGAGGGCTCGGCGCTCGCGCCCCCGTGGAACTTGCGCACGACGCCCTGGCGCTCGAGCTCGTCGAGGTCGCGGTGCACGGTGTTGAGGCTGACGTTGAACTCGGCGGCGAGGTCCTGGGCGCTCGCCGACCCGCGGGTGAGGACGGCCCTGGCGATCTGCTCCTGACGCAGCTCCGGACGCCGCGCTCGCCTGCGTGCGCTCATCGAGCGTGATTCTGGCGGAATGGGCGGCGTCCGGGTCAAGCGATCCCGCTCGGGTGCGGCTGCGCTCTCGTGCGCTTTGAGCGTAGAACCGCTCCTGTCAAGATGTCAAGCGAGTCTGCAAAGCTGCGATCATCGGATGCAAGACTCCCCGTTCCTTTACTCAGAGGGATCGGTCGACCGTGATCGGGCGCACGAACGCGGCACGCTGGCCGACCGGCGGACCGCACCGCGTCGGGGGTGACGGTCATGTCGCGATCCGAGCGCAAAAACGCACGGACGCTTGACATCTTGAAGCGCTCGGAACTAGGCTCCGGCGGAGGGTCCCGCGCCGGTACCGTAGCGTCAAGGGGGCCCGCCGGGCCCGTCGTACCGACGTGAGGAGGGGTCGTGCCGAGCAACGCGCTGCCGCCGGCACAGGACGTGCCGCCGGTTCGGGACGTCGTCGTCCGCGCGCGGGAGCCCTGGACGTGAGCGGCTCGCGGACCGGCGCGGGGGCGCGGGCGGCCGGCGAGGCCGAGCGCGTGGTCGCGGTGCCGGACCGGCTCTACGACGCCTACGTCTTCGACCTCGACGGCACGATCTACCTCGGGGACGACCTCCTCCCGGGCGCCAAGCGCCTGATCGAGGAGCTGCACGCGCGCGACCGCGCCGTGCGCTTCGTCTCCAACAACCCCACCAAGGACCCCCAGCAGTACGCGGACAAGCTCGCGCGCCTGGGGATCCCGGCCCCGGTGGGCGAGATCGTCAACACGACCGTGACGATGACGCGCTGGCTGCTCGACAACCACCCGGACGCGGTGGTGTTCCCGATCAGCGAGGCGCCGTTGAAGCACGCGCTCGCGGGCGCGGGGATCCGGATGTCCGAGGACCCGGCCGAGATCGACGTCGTGATCGCGAGCTACGACCGGGGGTTCACCTACGAGAAGCTGCAGATCGCCTTCGACGCGATCTGGTTCCACAAGCGGGCGATCCTGGTCGGGACCAACCCCGACCGGTTCTGCCCGTTCCCCGGCGGTCGCGGCGAGCCGGACTGCGCCGCGATCATCGCGGCGGTCGAGGCCTGCACCAGCACGACCTGCGTCGCCAACGTGGGCAAGCCCGACCCGGCCATGCTGCACGCCGCGCTGAAGGGGCTCGACGTCGAGCTCGGAGCGTGCGTGATGGTCGGCGACCGGCTCTCGACCGACATCCGCATGGGGCTCGACACCGGCATGGCGGCCGCGCTCGTGCTCACGGGCGAGACGACCGCCGAGGACCTGCAGGAGCTGCCCGCAGACGACACCCCCGGCATCGTGGTCGATCGCATCGACCGGCTGCTGCCGCCGGACGTCTGGGAGGAGCTCGGATGGAGCGACGAGGAGGACGGACGATGAGCTCGGGGCACGGCGGGGACAAGGGCGGCCCGTATCTGCTCGGCATCGACTACGGCACCGAGAGCTGCCGCGCCGGCATCTTCGACACCGACGGCCGTCCGCTCGCCTCGGAGGCCACCACCTACGCGCTCACCCATCCGCGGCCGGGCTGGGCCGAGCAGGATCCCGACGAGTGGTGGTCGGCGCTCGTCACGTCCGTGCGCGCCGTGCTCGACCAGGCGGGCGTCGCGCCCGACTCGATCGCGGGCCTCTCGGTCGACGCGACCACCTGCACGGTCGTCGCGCTGGACTCGAGCGGCCGTCACATGCGCCCGGCGATCATGTGGATGGACGTGCGCGCCGCCGACCAGGCGCGGCGCATCGGGGAGTCGCGGGACCCGGCGCGCAAGTACAACGGCGGCGGGGCCGGGCCCGTGTCCGCGGAGTGGCTGCCGTCGAAGCTGCTGTGGCTCAAGGAGCGCGAGCCGAGCACCTACCACGACGCGGCGCACCTCGTGGAGGCGACCGACTGGGCCACGTACCGCCTGACCGGCCGCCTGACCGCCAACATCAACACGGCGGCGACGCGCGGCTACCACGACCGCGACGCGGGCGGCTGGCCGACGGGCTTCTACGAGGAGATCGGCCTCGACGACGTGTTCGGCAAGCTGCCGCCGGACGTCCTCGACCTCGGCACGCCGGTCGAGGGCCTGAGCAAGCAGGCGGCGGAGGAGCTCGGGCTCAAGGCGGGCACGCCGGTCGCCCAGGGCGGCGGCGACGCGTGGGTCGGCCAGATCGGGCTCAACGTGGTCTCGCCCGGCAAGATGGCGCTGATCACGGGCTCCTCGCACGTGCTCATCGGCCAGACCGACAACGCGGTCAGCGGCGAGGGCTTCTTCGGCGCCTACACGGACGCGGTGGTGCCCGGGCAGTACACGGTCGAGGGCGGCCAGGTGTCCACCGGCTCGGTGCTCAAGTGGTTCAAGGACTACTTCTGCAAGGACCTCGCACCCGAGGCGGACAAGCAGGGCGTGAGCCTCTACGACTACATGAACGAGCGCATCGAGTCGCTGCCGCCCGGCTCCGAGGGGCTGATCGTGCTCGACTACTGGCAGGGCAACCGGACGCCCTACACCGACCCGCTCGCGCGCGGGATGATGTGGGGGTTCAGCCTCCACCACAGCCCGTTGCACGTCTACCGGGCGATCCAGGAGGGCGTCTGCTACGGCACCGCGCACATCCTGCGCGCCATGCGCGACGCGGGCTTCGACGTCAAGGAGTTCGTGGCGGCCGGCGGGTTCACCAAGAGCCGCCAGCTGATGCAGATGCACGCCGACGTCAGCGGGGTGCCGATCACGTTCACCGAGGTGGGCGACGCCGTGATCCTCGGCGGAGCCATCCTCGCCGCCACGGGCGCCGGCCTGTTCGGCAGCATCGGCGAGGCCGCGGGCGCGATGGTCCACGAGACGGACACCATCGAGCCTGACAGCGCGCGCCACGAGGAGTACAAGTTCTTCGTGGATGCCTACGCGGAGACGTACCCGCGCATGCGCGAGCTGGTCCACCGCATGACCGAGAAGGTCGCCGAGCAGGCCCACGAGCCCTCGCCGGCCTGACAGGCTTGGAGCGCCGGATCGCCGTCTCACGGAAAGGACAGGACATGCCAGCCATCGCCATCGGGGCCGACGAGGCCGGAGCGCCACTCAAGGACCACCTCGCCCGCTACCTCTCCGACCACGGCTACGAGGTCAAGGACTACGGCAACGGGACCGAGCAGGACTATCCGGACGTCGCCTCCGAGGTGGCCGAGGCCGTGGCCGACGGGCAGCACGACCGGGCGCTGCTCGTGTGCGGCACGGGGCTCGGCATGGCGATCACGGCCAACAAGATCCCGGGGGTCCGCGCCGCCACCGCGCACGACCCCTACTCGGCCGAGCGCGCCCGCAAGTCCAACGACGCGCAGGTGCTGACGATGGGGGCGCGGGTGATCGCGCCCCAGGCGGCGGAGAAGGTGCTCGACCACTGGCTCGCCTCGGAGTTCGAGGGTGGCGGCTCGGCCCCCAAGGTGGAGAAGATGAAGGACGTGGACGCTCGCTTCCGGCGCGAGCGGGCCGCGTCGAGCTGATCGGTGGGCGGCATGCGCACCGAGGTTCTCGTTGTCGGCGGAGGCGGCACCGGCGCCGGTGTGGCGTGGGACGCCGCGCTGCGCGGCTATGACGTCGTGCTGGTCGACCGCGCCGACCTCGCCGAGGGGACCAGCGGCCGGTTCCACGGCCTGCTGCACTCCGGCGGCCGCTACGTGGTCAAGGACCCCGTCGCGGCGGTCGAGTGCGTCGAGGAGAACGCGATCATGCGCCGCATCGTCCCCGACTGCATCGAGGACACCGGCGGCCTGTTCGTCACCACGCCCGATGACGACCCCGCCTACGGCGACCGCTTCCTGGAGGGATGCCGGACCGCCAACCTGCCGGCCGAGGAGATCCCCGTCGCCGAGGCGCTGCGGCGCGAGCCGCGGCTCAACCCCGGCATCACGCGCGCCTTCACGGTCCCCGACGCCTCGATCGACGTGTGGAAGACCGTGTGGTCGCTGGCGCGCGGCGCGGCGGCGCACGGCGCGCGCATCCTCACCTACCACCGCGTGATCGACCTCCACCGCGACGGCGACCGTGTCGCGGGCGCGCGCGTGCGCAACGAGCTCACCGGCGAGGAGTTCGACATCGAGGCCGGCTTCGTGCTCAACGCTTCCGGCGCGTGGGCCGCGCAGATCGCGCACATGGGCGGGATCGAGGGCGTCGGCGTGGTCCCCGGCAAGGGGATCATGATCGCCATGAACCACCGGCTCGTGAACACGGTGATCAACCGCTGCACGATGCCGGCGGACGGCGACATCCTCGTGCCGGTACGGACGGTCTCGGTGATCGGCACCACCGACATGAAGGCCGCCGACCCGGACGAGATCCCGGTCACCCAGGAGGAGGTCGACCAGATGCTCGACGACGGCGAGCGCCTGGTGCCCGGCTTCCGCGAGGCGCGCGCGCTGCGCGTGTGGGCGGGCGTCCGCCCGCTGTTCCAGGACACGAAGGCCGGCGCCGTCGCCGACACCCGCGACGTCAGCCGTACCCACGCCGTGGTGGACCACCGCGAGCGCGACGGCGTCGACGGCCTGCTGACCATGTCGGGCGGCAAGCTCACCACGCTGCGCCTGATGGCGCAGGACCTGGTCGACGCGATGTGCGCCCAGCTCGGCGACGAGCGCCCCAGCCGGACGGCCGAGGAGGTCCCACCGGGCAACGAGGACGGCGAGCTCTACGACATCGGCTCGCGCCTGCGCCGGCGCGAGGACACGCTGCAGGAGGAGCAGCTCATCTGCGAGTGCGAGCTGATCGGACGCGGGCGACTCGAGGAGACGCTGCGCCGGCGCGGCAGCACCAACCTCGACGACATCCGCCGCAGCCTGCGGCTCGGCATGGGCCCGTGCCAGGGCGGCTTCTGCATCTACCGCGCGACCGGGATCCTCCACGGCGTCGGCCGCCTCGACGGCGCCGAGGCCACGGAGTCCCTGCGCCGCTTCCTGCAGGAGCGCTGGAAGGGCATGTGGCCGATCCTCTACGGCGACCAGCTCCGCCAGGCGCGCCTGGACGACTGGATCTTCCAGGGCCTGCTGGACGTCGAGCACCTGCCGGACGGCGCCACGCCGCCCGCGTTCGCCGCACCGAGGGGGGCCCATGAGTAGGCACGACGTGATCGTGGTCGGGATCGGGCTCGCGGGGCTGACCGCGGCGGCCCGGCTGGCGCAGTCGGGGGCGCGCGTGCTGGTGCTCGCCAAGGGGGTCGGGGCCACGCACCACTCCGGCGCCACCATCGACGTCCTCGGCTACGCGCCCGACCGCGTGGAGCACCCCGGGGAGGCCGTCGACGCGCTCGTGTCGGAGCGGCCCGGGCACCCCTACGCCGCCGTCGGCGCCTCCGGCGTCGCGGCCGCGCTCGAGTGGTTCCAGGGGCAGGTCGCGGCCGGCCCGCTCGCGCCCTACGCCTACAGCGGAGGGCTCGAGGAGAACCTGCTGCTCCCCACCGCGGTCGGCGCCGCCAAGCCGACGGCGGCCGCGCCGGTGACGATGACCCGCGGCGACCTGCGCGACGACGCCGAGCTGTGCATCGTCGGCCTGCGCGGGCTGAAGGACTTCCACGCGACGCTGGCGGCGGACAACCTGGCCCGGGCCGGGCACCGCACGCGCTCCGTCGAGCTCGACGTGACGCCGCCGAGCGGGAGCCGGGTGGACGCCACCCCGCTCGCGTTCGCGCGCGCGTTCGACGACCCGGGCTTCCGGGCCGAGGTCGCCGCGCAGCTCGTCAACCGCCCCACCGCCGCCGAGCGCCTCGGCTTCCCGGCCGTGCTCGGGATCGCCGACCCGCACGCCGCCTGGGCGGACCTCGAGCACCGCTGCGGGCGACCCGTGTTCGAGGTGCCGACCCTGCCGCCGTCGGTGCCCGGCATGCGCGTGTTCGCGACCCTGCGCGACGCGGTGCGCCGCGCGGGCGGCAAGGTCATCCTCAACGCGGTGGTCACGGGCGCCCGCGCCACCGGCGGGCGCATCGAGTCGCTGCGCGCGCACATCGGCCTGCGCGAGACCGACTTCGGGGCGGGCTGGGTGGTGCTCGCGACCGGCGGCTTCGCGCATGGCGGGCTCGAGCTCAGCTCGCGCTGGACCGTGCGCGAGACCGCGCTCGGGCTGCCGGTGTCCGGGGTGCCGGGGCCCGGCGAGCCGCGCTTCCGCTCGGACTACCTCGCCGACCAGCCGATGGCGCGCGCCGGCGTGGCGACGGACGCCGAGCTGCGGCCGCTCGACGCCGGCTCGCAGCGCGTGTACGACAACGTCCTGGTGGCCGGGGCGACGCTCGCCGGCGCCGAGCCGTGGCGCGAGAAGTCCGGCGACGGCATCAGCCTGGCGACCGGGTACCGCGCCGCCGAGCTGATACGGCCCGCCCCGCCCGCCTCGCCGGCCGCGGCGGGTCCGGTCCACACCGGCGCGGAGGCCTGAGCGAATGGCGATCCAGCACGACCACGACGTCCTCGGCGACCTCATGCGCGGGTCGCTCGACCACTGCGTCAAGTGCACGATCTGCGAGTCGTTCTGCCCGGTCTCCAACGTGACCCCGCTGTTCCCGGGGCCGAAGTACGTGGGGCCGCAGGCGGAGCGCTTCCGCGTCCACGACGAGGTGTCGGCGGACGCCTCGCTGGACTACTGCTCCGGGTGCGGGATCTGCACCCAGGTGTGCCCGCAGGGCGTGCACATCGCCGAGATCAACACCCAGGCCCGCGCCCATATGCGCGAGCGCACCGGCTTCAAGCTGCGCGACCGCGTCCTGGCACGCCCGGACCTCGGCGGCCGCCTCGGCACGCCCGCCGCGCCGATCGCCAACCGGACGCTCGCGAGCCGCCCGCTGCGCCTCCTCGCCGAGCGCGTCATCGGGTTGCACCACAGCGCGGCGCTGCCGGAGTTCCCGGGCCGCACCTTCCAGGGGTGGGCCCGCAAGCACGAGTCTCCGCCGGCCGCCCGCCGCGTGGCGTACTTCCACGGCTGCGGCGCGAACTGGTACGAGCCGGACACCGGCGAGAAGACCGTGGCGCTGCTCGAGCACCTCGGCTGCCAGGTGGAGGTCCCGCGGCGGCAGACCTGCTGCGGGCTCCCCGCGCAGTCCAACGGGATGTTCGACCTCGCGCGGCGCTACGTGCGGCGGATGGCCAAGCGGCTCGCGCCCGCGGCGCGCGCGGGCGTCGACATCGTCGGCACCTCGACGAGCTGCACGCTGATGCTCAAGCGCGAGGCGCGGGAGATCCTCGGGCTGGACGACGATCCGGACCTGCGCATCGTCAGCGACCGCGTGTACGACATCTGCGAGTACCTGTTGATGCTCCACGACCGCGGCGAGCTGCGGACCGACTTCGGCGCGCTGCCGTTGACGGTCACCTACCACGCGCCCTGCCAGCAGCAGGGCCACGGCATCGGCAAGCCGGCGCTCGACCTGATGGCGCTCGTCCCGGAGCTGCGGGTGATCGAGAACGACGCGACGTGCTGCGGCGTCGCCGGCACCTACGGGCTCAAGCGCGAGAAGTACGACATCGCGATGGACGTCGGCGCCGGCCTGTTCGGCCAGATCGCCGATGCGAAGCCCGACCTCGCGGTGTGCGACTCGGAGACCTGTCGCTGGCACATCCAGCAGGCGACGGGCGTGCGCACGGTCCACCCGGTCGAGATCCTGCACCGCGCCGCCGGCCTGACCACGGAGGAGACCCCATGAGCGCCGTCACCACGCCCTCCGCCGGCCGTCCGCCCGAGCTGGCCGACGCCTCCCCCGACGAGCTCGCGGTCACCACGATCCGCACGCTGGCGATGGACGCGGTGCAGGCGGCGAACTCGGGGCACCCCGGGACGCCGATGGCGATGGCGCCGGTCGCCTACACGCTGTGGCAGCGGTTCCTGCGCTTCGATCCCGACGACCCCATCTGGCCCAACCGGGACCGCTTCGTGCTCTCGATCGGGCACGCCTCCGCCCTGTTGTACGCGCTGCTGCACCTGACCGGCGTCAAGGCCGTCAACCCGAAGTACGAGCGGCTGGGGGAGCTCGCCGTGCCGCTCGAGGACCTCAAGCGCTTCCGCCAGCTCGGCTCGCGCTGCCCGGGCCACCCGGAGTACCGGTGGACGAGTGGGGTCGAGACCACCACCGGCCCGCTCGGCCAGGGGGTGGCGACCTCGGTCGGCATGGCCATCGCGGGCGCGTGGCAGGCCGCGCACTTCAACCGGCCGGGCTTCGACCTCTTCGACTACGACGTCTACGCGATGTGCGGCGACGGGGACATGATGGAGGGCGTCTCGGCCGAGGCCGCCTCCCTCGCCGGGCACCTCGAGCTGTCGAAGCTCTGCTGGATCTACGACAACAACCACATCACGATCGAGGGCTCCACCTCGCTGGCGTTCTCCGACGACGTGGCGACCCGGTTCATCGGCTACGGCTGGAACGTCACCCGCGTCGGCGACGCCAACGACCGCGAGATGCTCGCCCGCGCGTTCGAGACCTTCAAGCGCGAGCCCGACCGGCCGACGCTGGTCATCGTCGACAGCCACATCGCCTACGGCGCGCCGACGAAGGAGGGCACCTCGGCGGCGCACGGCGAGCCGCTCGGCGTGGAGGAGGTCCGGCTCACCAAGCGCGGCTATGGCTGGCCCGAGGACGCGCAGTTCCTCGTCCCCGACGGCGTCCGCGAGACGTTCGCGGAGGGCGTCGGGCAGCGCGGCAAGGCGCTGCGGGAGACCTGGGAGACGCGGCTGAAGGAGTACGGCGCGGCGCACCCCGACCTGGCCGACCAGCTCGCGCGCATGCAGCGCCGCGACCTGCCGGACGGCTGGGACCGCGACATCCCGGAGTTCCCGCCCGACGCGAAGGGGCTGGCGGGCCGCGCGTCCTCGGGGCAGGTCCTCAACGCGATCGCCCAGAACCACCCGTGGCTCATGGGCGGCGCCGCCGACCTCGCGCCGTCGACCAAGACGCGGCTGACCTTCGACGGTGCGGGCGACTTCAGCGCGCGCGACCGGCACGGCCGCAACATGCACTTCGGGATCCGCGAGCACGCCATGGGCGCGATCGTCAACGGGCTCTCGCTGTCGAAGGTCCGCGGCTTCGGCTCGGGCTTCTTGATCTTCTCGGACTACCAGCGCGGCTCGCTGCGCCTCGGCGCGCTGATGGAGATCCCGACCATCATGGTCTTCACGCACGACTCGATCGGCGTGGGGGAGGACGGGCCGACCCACCAGCCGATCGAGCACCTCGCGTCGCTGCGCGCGACGCCCGCGCTGATCATGATCCGGCCCGGCGATGCCAACGAGGTCGCCGAGGCGTGGCGGCTGACCATGGAGCTCCATCACGATCCCGTCGTGCTCGTGCTCTCGCGCCAGGCGATGCCGACGCTCGACCGCTCGAAGTACGCCGCCGCCGAGGGCCTGCGCCGCGGCGCCTACGTGCTCGCCGACGCGCCCGGCGGGACGCCGGAGGTCCTGTTGATGGCGAGCGGGACCGAGGTCGGCCTCATCGTCGCCGCGCACGAGCAGCTGATGGCGGCCGGGGTCCGCTCGCGGGTGGTCAGCATGCCGTCGTGGAAGCTCTTCGAGCGCCAGCCCGTGTCCTACCGCGAGGAGGTGCTGCCACCCGCGGTCACCGCGCGCGTGGCCGTCGAGCAGGCGTCGGCGTTCGGCTGGGACCGCTACGTCGGCCCGACCGGCACCACGATCGCGATGCGCAGCTTCGGCGCCTCGGCGCCCCTGAAGGACCTCCAGCACAAGTTCGGGTTCACGCCCGAGGCGATCGTCGACGCCGCGCGCGCCCAGGTCGCCGGCCGCAGCCACGAACTGCCGACGAGCTAGACCCGAGGAGAGACCGGCCATGATCGAGAGCGCCGGCAAGCGCGGCCGCGGCATCCTGATGGCCGACGAGCCGCCGGCATCCGCCGCGAGCGCGTACGGTCCCGACCGCGTGCGCTTCCTGCACTCGACCGGGCGGTTCCACAAGGGCGGGCCGGATACCGGCGCGTTCCTGCAGCTGGTGCACGACGGCGCCGGCGACGTCGAGATCCCCGGTGAGTCGCTGCCGTTCCGGCGGCTCATCGACGCCCGGGCGGACGGGGATCTCGAGACGCTCGGCGCCCATGGCCTGCCGGCCGCGCGGGTCCGGCTCGACGAGGGCGACCTCGCGGCGGCGATCGACGACATCACGGGGGACCTGCGATGAGCTTCCAGGGCGCGATCTTCGACGTCGACGGGGTGCTGGTCGACTCGCCGCACGAGCTCGCGTGGCGCGAGTCGCTGCGCGAGCTCATGGAGGGCGAGTGGAGCGACATCCGCGGCGCCTCGGCCTACTCGCCGGAGCGCTTCACGCCCGAGGTCTACCAGGCGGTGATGTCAGGCAAGCCGCGCTACCCGAGCGCGCGGGCGGCGCTCGAGTACTTCGACGTCCCCGACGCCGAGGAGCGGGCCCAGGCCTACAGCGACCACAAGCAGACGATGGTCATCGAGCTCATCGAGGCGGGGGAGTTCGAGGCCTACCCCGACGCCCTGCGCTTCGTGCTCGCGATGCGCGCGGCCGGGATCAAGGTGGCCGCCGCGTCGTCGTCGAAGAACGCGTGGCGCTTCCTGCGGCTGATCCGCCTCGACGAGTTCGCCGAGCAGGAGGGACTCGACTACGACTTCATCACCGAGGGCCTCACGCTCAACGACTTCTTCGACGCGGACCTCTCGGGGCGCGACTTCGAGCAGGGCAAGCCGCACCCGATGATCTTCCTCACCGCGGCCGAGGAGCTCGGCGTTCCGCCGCAGCAGGCCTTCGTGATCGAGGACGCGGTGTCCGGCGTCCAGGCCGCCAAGGCGGGCGAGATGGCCGCGCTCGGGCTTGCCCGCGCCGACGACGCCGCCCTCCTCGCCGAGGCCGGCGCCGACCTCGTCGTGACCACGCTCGACGCCGTCGACCTCGACGCGCTGAGGGACGGGCGCCTGGCGGAGCGCAAGTGAGCGCAGGCGACGAGCGCCGCCTCGCGGTCCTGGACCTGGGGTCGAACTCCTTCCGGCTCGTCGTGTTCACGTGGGTGCCGGACCTGTGGTGGAAGCGCACCGACGAGGTCCACGAGTCGGTCCGGCTCGGCCAGGGGCTGGACGGCTCGGGCGTGCTGGGCCCCGAGCCGATGCGGCGCGCGCTGGAGACCGTCGACCTGTTCGCCCACTTCTGCCGCGCCACCGGCGTCGAGGAGGTCCGCGTGGTGGCGACCTCGGCGATCCGCGACGCGGCCAACCAGCGCGAGTTCCTCGACCTCGTCGAGGACCGGACCGGCCTCGAGGTGCGGGTGCTGGCGGGGGAGGAGGAGGCGCGCTACGGCTATCTGGCGGTGGTCAACTCGACCACGCTCGCCGACGGCGTCGCGCTCGACATCGGCGGCGGCTCCATGCAGCTGATCCAGGTCGCGCGGCGCCAGTCGCTCGACGGCCGCTCGTGGCCCCTCGGGGCGGTGCGCATGACCGAGCGCTTCCTGCCCGGCCGCGCCGCCAAGCCCAAGCAGCTGCGCGCGCTGCGCGAGCACGTGCGCGCCGAGATCGCCGCCGCGCGCTGGCTGCCGGGGACCGGCGAGCGCGGCGGGCGGCTCGCCGGCATCGGCGGCGCGCTGCGCAACCTCGCGTCGGCGGCCGAGCTCGCCGGCGGGCTGCCGTCCTACGGGGTGCAGGGGTTCTCGCTGACGCGCCCGGCGCTGGGCGACCTCGTCGAGCGCCTGGCCGACCTGCCGGCCGACGAGCGCGGCGAGGTCCCCGGCATCAAGCCGGAGCGCGGCGACCTCATCCTCGCGGCGGCCGTGGTGATCGAGACCGTGATGGACGTGGGCCGCTTCGACGCGATCGAGGTCTCCGACGCGGGCCTGCGCGAGGGCGTGCTGTTCGAGACGCTGCTCGAGGGCACCGAGCCGCCGCTGTTCGACGACGTGCGCCACGCCGCGGTGGTCAACCTCGCGACGCAGTACCACGCCGACTTCACCCACACGAACCACGTCGCCGACCTGGCGCTGCAGATGTGGGACGCGCTGGCGGAGGCCGGCGTCCACGCCGGCGCGCCCGAGGAGCGCGAGCTGCTGTGGGCCGCGGCGATCCTGCACGACATCGGGATGGCGATCGACTACGACGACCACCACAAGCACTCGCGCTACCTGATCCTCAACGCCGCCCTCCCGGGCTTCACGCCGCGCGAGGCCGCGCTCATCGGCCAGATGGCCCGCTACCACCGCAAGGGCAACCCGCGCCTGCGCGAGTTCGAGCCGCTCGGGCGCCCCGGCGACGAGGCGATGCTGGTCCGCTGCGCCGCGGTGCTGCGGCTCGCCGAGCAGCTCGAGCGCGCCCGCGACCAGAGCGTGCGGTCCACGCGCGTCCGCGTCCGGGACGGGGAGGTCGAGCTGCTGCTGCAGGCCGACCACGACGTGCGGGTCGCGCGCTGGGCGGCGGAGAAGCAGGCCGAGCTGTTCGAGCGCGCGTTCGGCCACGGCCTGACCGTCCGCGACGACGAGCACGCGCCGGCGCCCGCGCGCTGATCAGGCCGGACGCCGCCCGTCGACGGGGGTGTTGAACTCGAGCACGGCCGCGCGGTCGCCGTCGTAGCGCAGCACGGTCAGCGAGCAGTTGCGCACGAGCGGGAACAGCCGGCGGTACTCGCCGAGCGGCGTGCCGAGGAAGCGGCACAGCATCAGGCGCATGAGGGTCGTGTGCATCACGACCAGCACGCGCCCGTCGGGGTGGGCGGCGGCGATGTCGCGCACCGCCGCCAGACCGCGCTCGACGGCCGCATGCGGGTCCTCGCCACCCGGCAGGGGGTGGGCGGCGGGATCGGCGTAGAAGGCCTCCAGCGCCTCCGGGAAGCGCTCGGCCATCTCGCCCTCGGTCAGCCCCTCGCCCTCGCCGAAGTCGAGCTCGCGCAGCCGCGGCTCCATCCGCACCTCGAGCCCGTTGGCGCGCGCGGCGGCCGCCGCGGTCTCCCGGGCGCGCACGAGCGTCGAGGAGTAGATCGCGGTGAGGCTCGCCTCGCTCGCCCACTCGGCGAGCCGCTCGGCCTGCTCGTAGCCCCGCGGCGTCAGCGCGACGTCGGTGCTGCCGTGGTACCGGCGCTCCCGGGTGCCTGCCCGCTCGCCGTGCCGGACGAGAACGAGGTCGACCATGGCCGCCTCGTCAATCGGCGCCCATGGCCGGATCGGCGGTCAGGGTCCCGTCGCCGGCGGGGACGGTCGCCCGCGCGGCGCGCGCCCGGCTCCGGTCGGGCTCGCCGCCGAAGAAGCGCTCCCACGGCACGTCGAGCGGCTGCTCGAGGCCGATCACCTCGTAGAGGTGGCGCAGGAGCGGGAACTCGTCCGCCCCGACGATCCCGCGCTCGGTGAGCTTGGGCAGCGCCCCGCCGATGACGCGGATCGCCGCGGCCCCCTCGAGCGTGATGTGCCCGAGGTGCTCCCAGGCGTCGCTGAAGCCCATCCCCTGGCCGAGCAGGCGGCCGACCCGGACGTTGCGTCCGCCCGCGCTGGTGACGTAGCAGTCGCCCACCGCCGCGAGGCCGTCGGCCGTCTCCGGGCGCCCGCCCAGCACCTCCACCATGCGGCGCATCTCGAGCGAGCCCTGGGCGAACAGCGCGGCCTCGTAGTTGTGGTTGCGGTAGCCGTCGCCGGCCCCGCCGATGCGCTCGAGCACGCCCTCGGCGAAGCCGACGCTCAGCGCGTAGCAGTTCTTCATCGCCGCGCAGATCTCGGCGCCGAGCAGGTCCGTCGTCGTCCACACGTGGTAGCTGCCGGTGCGGAAGGTCTTCGCCAGGCGGTCGAGCGCGACCTGGTCGGGCCCGGCGAACACGACGCAGGTGTCGCGCCGGACCGCCACCTCGCCCGCGATCGACGGGCCGATGATCGCCGAGCACGCCACCTGCGCGCGGGTCTCCTCGGGCAGCGGCTCGGCGAGCACCTCGGGGAGGATGCGGAGGTTGCCCTCGTCGTCGGCCTCCATGCCCTTGGCGATCGCGATCAGGAGCTGGCCGGGCTCGAGCAGCGACGCGAGCTGCTCGCCCGCCCAGTGCACGCCGAACGAGTTGACCCCGCTGAGGATGATCTCGGCGCCGTCGAAGGCCTCCGCCGCGTCCTCGAGCTGGTGGGCGCTCACCGTGCCGGGCATCTCGAGCCCGAGGCCGGGGTGGATGCGGCTCGCCTTGACGCTGTCGATGATCTCGCGGTCGAGGTGGGTGCCGACGAGGCGGACCTCGTGGCCGTTGTCGGCCAGCGGGATCGCCAACGCCGAGCCCATGATCCCTGAGCCGAGGACGGCGACGGTGGTCATCGTGCGCTCCTCGCGGTCGCAGGCGCCCAGAAGCCGCCCTCGGCGAACAGCTCGGCGACGAGCTCGTCCAGCAGCCCGGTCTCGTTGGTGAGGTCGAGCACCGTGTAGCGCCGGCGGATCATCTGCGCCCGCCGGAACGTGTCCCGGAACGCCTCGACGCTCAGCCCGATGTCCTCCGGGTGGGTCGGGCAGCCGGCCGCCCGCAGCATCTCGCGCAGCTCACCGGGGCCCAGCAGCTGCGCGCGCACGCGCTCGCGCAGGTCCGGCCAGCGCTGCGCGAGCAGCGCGAGCCGCTTTTCGAGCTCGCCCGCGTCGACGTACTTCTCGCGGGTCTCGGTGACCGCCGCGTCGTCGAGCCCGGGGGTGGCGTGCGCGGCGCGGACGTTGCGCTCGACGTCGTCCCACGCGGGCCACGCGCTGCAGATCGCGTCGGCGTCGAGCGCGGCGAGGTCGCGCTCGAGCAGGCGTTCGTAGAGCGAGGCGATCGCCAGCGAGCCGACGCCGACCTTGAACCCGTGGGAGAGCGGGGGAACGTCGTCGTGCCCGAGGCCCTCCATCTCCCACAGGTGGCTGAACTGGTGCTCGGCCCCGGAGGCCGGCCGCGACGACGCGGCCGCCTGCATGGCGAGGCCGGACATGACCAGGCCTTCGATCAGGCCCTCCATGGCCTGCCGGTCGCCGGCCTGCAGCTCGGCGGGCCGCCCGGTGGCCTCGCGGAGCGGGCCCTGGACGAGCGACCACACGTGCTGGTCGATCGGCTCGATCCCGAGCGCGTCGGCGACGAGCCAGTCGGCGCCCGCCGTCACCTTGCTCAGGAGGTCCGCGTAGCCCGCCGCGGTCATCTTCGGCGGCGCGCCGGTGAGGACGCCGACGTCGGCCAGCACCGAGTGCGGCGCCGGGCAGGTCATCGTGCGCTTGTAGCCGTCCTTGGTGATCGCCGCGCCGAAGGCGGTGTAGCCGTCCATCGACGCGGCGGTCGCGACGCTCATGTACGGGCGTTCGCACTCGAAGGCGGCCCGCTTGGCGATGTCGTTGAGGCTTCCGGACCCGACCGCCACCGGGATCGCGTCGTGCTCGCGCAGCGAGGCGATCAGCGCCTCGATGTTGCCGTACTCCGCGTACAGGGTCGGCGTGCCCGGAAAGACGTAGGGCTCCCGCAGCTCGCGGCCGGCGGCCTCGAGGTGTCCCTGCACTTCGCGACCGGCCACCGCGAACGTGTTCTCGTCGCCGACGACCACGGCCGGCCGGTCGCCGAAGCTCTGCGCGTAAAGGTCCGCGACCGTGCCGAGGACCCCCTCGCCGATCGACACGCTCTGCGTGTCGGTCGCGCCTTCCAGCGCCTTCTCGATCCGTTCGTTCGTCATTGGCACCCCGCCGTCTCGACCGGTGTGATCACGTGTTACGCAGGAGTGGGCTCCGCCGGCGCGTGCGCATCGGCGACGTGCCGCACCGCCTGGTGCATCAGGGTCTTCATCGCCGGATAGGTGTCGATGTAGCGCTCGACCCAGAACTGGTACTCCTCGTGCCGCGCGGGGTCCGGCTCGATGGTCCGCTCCGTATGGACCATCTTCTCGGCGGCCGTCTGCACGTCGGGATGGATCCCGGCGCCGACGGCGGCCAGCATCGCCGAGCCCAGCACGGGCCCTTCGGCCACGCGTGTGAACGAGATCGGCACGTTGGAGACGTCGGCGTGCAGCTGCATCCACAGGTCGCTCTTGGTCGGCCCGCCGGACACCACGTTCAGCCGCGGCTGGAAGTCGTGGCCGCGCATGGTCCGGAAGATGTGCTCCGTGCCGTAGCAGATGCCCTCGATGATGGCCCGGAACACGTGGCCGGGGCCGTGGCTCAGCGAGAGCCCCCAGATCACTCCGCGGGCGTGCGGGTCGGTGCGCGGGGAGCGGTTGCCCTGGAAGTAGTCGAGCACCACGAGCCCGTCGGAGCCGACCGGCACGTCGCGGGCGAGCTCGGTGAGCACCTCGTAGGGGTCGACGCCGCGCCGCTCCGCCTCGCGGATCGCGTCGCCGGCGAAGTGGTTCTTGAACCACGCGACGACCGTGCCGGTGGAGGCCTGGCCGGCCTCGACCGTGTACTGGCCGGGGATCATCGCGTCGGTGTAGGCGCCCCAGAAGCCCTGGTCGTGGATCGGCGCGGACGTCTGCCCGATCATCACGTGCGAGGAGCCGGTGATGAGCGCGAGCTTGCCCGGCTCGACCACGCCGAGGCCGAGCGCGCCCGCGTAGGCGTCGACGGCGCCCTCGGCCACCGGCGTCCCGGGCCTCAGGCCGATCTCCTCGGCCACGTCGCGGCGCAGCTCCCCGACGACGACGCCCAGGTCGAGCACCTTCGGCGGGAACTTCTCCAGCACGTCGCTGATGCCGACGGCCTCGAAGAGGCTCTCCGGGTAGCCACCCTCGTCGCGGTCGTGGAAGTACTTGGAGGCGGCCATGTTGATCGAGCCGGCCCACTCGCCGGTGAGCCGCCGGGTGACCCAGTCGCCGCACTCGCAGATGCGGGCCGCGCGCTCCCAGGTCTGCGGCTCGGACTCCTTGATCCACATCACCTTCGGGAGCCCCCACTCGGCGGAGACCGGCCCGTGGCCGTTGTACTTGAGCGCCGGGTCGCCGGTCCCCGCGATCCGGTCGGCCTGGTCGGACGCGCGCACGTCCATCCACATGATCGCCGGCCGCAGGGGCCGCGCGTCCTCGTCGACGGCCATCACGGTCGCGGCGGTGGCGTCCACGGAGATCCCGGCGATCTCCTCCGGGGACACGCCGCTGCGGCTCATCGCGCCCTGCACGGCAACGACGAGCGACGACCACCAGTCGTCGGGGTCCTGCTCGGCCTGGCCCGGGCGCGGATGGTTGGTCCCGAACTCGGCGGCCTCGAAGACCACGGGGTCCCCCTCGCGGTCGAAGATCCCGACGCGCACGCCTCCGGTCCCGAAGTCGATGCCCATCACGTAGGGGGCCTCAGCCATGGCGCTGCTCCTCTCCCGGGCCCGGCCGATACCAGCGGCGGCCGGACTGCTGCCTTGAGTCCCTTGCTCCGCGGGCAGGGGTCTCACCGCGGCGGCGAGTGCTCGCGGGCCTCCGCCCGATTAGATCGCCGGTCCGGCGGCTTGTCAAGGCTCGATGACATATTGGCGAGAAAGATGTGCAAAGCTCGCCATGTTTCCCGTTGATGTGCGGGAGGACCATCTCGTCAGGCGGTCGCGCCCTGGGCCTCCAGGGCGGCGTCGGTGGCTCGCTCGAAGGCGTCCCGGAGGCCCCGCGCGGCGGCCCGCTCCTCCGCCAGGATGCGCTTGACGGTTCGCACCGTCTCCGCGTCCCCCGCCCGCTCGGCGACCCGCATGAGCTGCTCGTAGCCGGCGATCTGGAGGTGCTCGAACGCGTAGGCGAACGCGGCGAGCTTCGCGGGCGTGTCGGGCCGGCCCTGGAAGAGCGCGCTCCAGTTGAGGCCGCCGGCGCGCAGGGCGCTGTCCTTGAAGCGCGAGGGCCGGGAGTCGTGGGCGGCGAGCCGCACCCGCAGGAGCTCCTGGTGGTTGCGCTCCTCCCCGCGATGGCCGGCGTAGAGCGCCTCGAGCGCGGGGTCGCCGCCGCCCTCCGCCGCCCGGCCGAGCAGCGTGTCGGCCTGCGCCTCGAGCGCGTGCGCGTCGCGCAGGTACTTGACCAGCTGCGCCTCCGGGTCCTCCGCGCCGCCGAGCGAGGCGTCGACGGCGCGGTCGTAGAGGCCGGCGAGCCGCTCGCCCATCGCGCGCTCCTCGTCGCGGACGTGGCGCGCCATCCCGGCCGTCGCCTCGTCGCCGGCGCGGTCGGCGACGAGGGCGAGCAGCTCGTAGGAGGCCTCCTCGAGGTGCTCGTAGGAGTACGCGTGGGCGACGAGCTTGCCGGGGGTGTCCGGCTGCAGGCGCGCGAACAGCACGAAGCCCGCCCCGCCCGCCTGCATGAGGCGGTCCTTGATCGGCGACGGGCGCGCGCCGCGCGCCTCGAGCCGCCCGCGCACCCACCCCTCGTGGGCCTCGGTCTCCGTCAGGTGGGCGTCGAAGGCTTCGGCGATGAGCGGGTCGCCCGCGATCTTCGGCGCGGGCCGCAGCTGCGCGAGCGCCTGCTCCTCGATCGCGTGGGCGTCGGCGAGATGGGCGGTGAGCTGCTCCTCGATGCCGGTCATGAAGCTCCTCTGCTCGTGACGGTGCCCGGCATGATGCCGGTCAGAGCTGCGGCAGGACCTCGCGCTCGTAGAAGCGCAGGAAGCCCTCCTGGTCGGGACCCGGCGAAGCCCGCCTGCTCGGCCTTCGCGGCCACGTCGACGAGGCGGGACGCGGAATGCTCCTCGCCCGCCAGGAAGACACCGATGATCGGCATGACGATCGACTCCTCGAGACTCGGGAACGGGCGCGGGCTACCCGGTGCGTGCGGCGCGCACGCGGACCGTCGGCCCGCAACTGTCGTCGCCACATCTAGCATCCCGCGCGTCATGCGCCGTCTCGTTCTCGCCTCGTTCGCGATCGTCCGCTTCCGCGAGAGCTTCGCCCAGATGCGGCGGGCGGAGCGCAGGCGCCCGTTTCCCGACGTCCCTGTGAGCGTGGTCTCGCACGGGCTGCCGTTCGCGCTGCCCGAGGGTTCGCCGGCCGGCTTCACCTCGGCGGTCGTCGAGCGGGCCTGGAGGAACGCGCAGCGTAAGCTGGCGGAGCTGACCCCCGACGCCCGCCACGTGATCGCGAAGCGCAGCTCGCACTACGTCATGTTCACCCAGCCGAAGCTGGTCATCGACCAGGTGCGGCGCGTGGTGCGGGCGGTCCGGCACGAGCGGGGAGGCCGCTGAGCATGGCCGGGGCGCACGCGCACGACCGCCACGAGGGCTCGGAGCTGACCGAGACGCAGCTCAGGGTCCGCGCGCTCGAGAGCGTCCTCGCCGAGAAGGGCTACGTCGACCCGGCGGCGCTCGACCTGCTGATCGAGACCTACGAGACGCGGGTCGGCCCGCACAACGGCGCGCGCGTCGTCGCCCGGGCGTGGGCCGACGAGGACTACCGCGGGTGGCTGCTCTCCGACGGCGGCGCGGCCATCGCCGCGCTCGGGCACGTCGGCCGGCAGGGCGAGAACATGGTGGCGGTCGAGAACACGCCGGACGTCCACAACATGGTCGTCTGCACGCTGTGCTCCTGCTACCCGTGGCCCGTGCTCGGGCTGCCGCCGGTCTGGTACAAGTCGGCGCCCTACCGGTCGCGGGCGGTGGCCGATCCCCGCGGCGTGCTGCGCGACTTCGGCGTCGAGCTGCCGGCGGACACAAGATCCGCGTGTGGGACTCCACCGCGGAGATGCGCTACCTGGTGGTCCCGATGCGGCCCGAGGGGACCGACGGCTGGAGCGAGGAGGACCTCGCCGGCCTCGTGACCCGCGACGCGATGATCGGCACCGGCGCTGCCCCGGAGCCCGCGATGAACGGCGTGCACGATATGGGCGGCGCCCACGGCTTCGGCCCGGTCGAGCCCGAGCCCGACGAGCCCGTGTTCCACGCCGGCTGGGAGGGGCGCGTCTTCGCGATGGCGGTCGCGATGGGCATGACGGGCGAGTGGAGCCTCGACGCGTCGCGCTACGCGCGCGAGAGCCTGCCGCCGGCGCAGTACCTCTCCAGCACCTACTACGAGATCTGGCTGGCGGCGCTCGAGCGCCAGCTGGCCGACCTGGACCTCGTCGCGCCCGACGAGGTCGCGGCCGGCCACTCGCTGCACGAGCCGCGGCCGCTGGCGCGGACGCTCCCCGCGTCGGAGGTCGCCGCGAGCCTCGGCCGCGGCGGCCCGACGACCCGCGAGGCCCCGCGCCCCGCTCGCTTCGCGGCGGGCGACCGCGTGCGGGCGCGCAACCTCAACCCGGCGACGCACACGCGGCTGCCGCGCTACGTGCGCGGCCACGTCGGGACCGTCGACCGCGTGCACGGCTGCCAGGTCTTCCCGGACACGAACGCGCACGGGCTGGGGGAGGACCCGCAGTGGCTCTACGCCGTGCGCTTCGACGCGCGCGAGCTGTGGGGCGAGGACGCGCAGCCCGGCCTCACCGTCTCGGTCGACGCGTTCGAGCCCTACCTGGAGCCGGCGTCCTGAGCGCGCCGGGCGACCCCGTCTTCCGCGAGCCGTGGGAGGCGGAGGCGTTCGCGATGACGCTCGCGCTGCACGAGCGCGGGCTGTTCACCTGGCCGGAGTGGGCGAGCGCGCTGGCGGCCGAGATCTCCCGCGCGCAGGCCGAGGGGGATGCGGACACCGGCGAGACCTACTACCGCCACTGGCTCGCGGCACTCGAACGGATCGTGGCCGAGAAGGGCGCGACCGACGCCACGGCGCTGCGCCGCCATCGCGACGCGTGGGCGCGCGCCGCGGAGCGCACGCCCCACGGCACGCCGATCGAGCTCGCGCCTCAGGACTTCGGGTCCTCGCCGGGCTCGTAGACCGCCCGCCGGTCGATCTCCTGGTAGAGCGGCATCCCGAGCGGCTGCGCCATCTCCTCGGCGAGGTGGCCGACGATGCCCGCGGTGCGCGCGACGAGCGCGAACCCGCGCATGAGCGCCGGGGGGAAGCCCAGGTCGGCGAGCGCCGCGCCGGCCACGCCGGCCCCGTTGATCGGCAGCGACTTGCCGGTGGCGGCCGCGTGCGCCTCGGCCACGAGCCGCAGCAGGCGCAGGTGCGGCCCGAGCAGGCCGGTCTCCTCGGCGATCGCGTACATGCGCGGGGTCCGCGGGTCCTCGGCCTTGTGGATCGGGTGCCCGAGGCCGGGCACGCGGCGGCCCTCGTCGATCCGGAGGCGCACCGCCGCCTCCGCCGCGGGGCGCAGCGCCGCGTCGTCCTGCGCGTCGCCCACGTCCTCGAGGATCGCCGCCAGGAACGTCGCGGTGTCCTCGACCACGCCGAGGAAGACGGTTCCCGCGCCGAGCAGGCCGGCGGCGACCGCGCCCTGCAGCGACTCGGGGGCGCCCGTGTAGGTGAGGCGCGCGGCGAGGACGGTCGGCGTGAGCCCGTGGTCGGCCAGCGACACGAGCACCGCGTCGAGCAGCCGCGCCTCCTCCGGGGTCGCCTGGCGGCCGGCGACCAGCAGGAACGTCAGCTCGGTGAACGACACCTGTCCCATCAGCTCGCTCGCGAGGTCGCGATCGCGGACCGTGATCGAGTCCGCGGTGGAGGTGGCGATGCTGGTGCGCAGCCAGGTCTCGTCGCTCATTCGCTGCCCTTTCCGGTCGTGGTGGCCTCGAAGTCGGTCTCGCCGCTGGAGCGCTCCCGCGGCAGCTCGTGCTTGGCGATCCGGCCGGTCGGCGTGTGGGGCAGCTCGTCGAGGACCTCGACGTAGCGCGGCACCTTGAAGCGAGCCAGCCGGTCGGCCGCGAAGCCGCGGATGGCGGCGAGGTCGCCGTCGGCGCCGTCGCCCAGCACGAGGAAGGCCTTGACGTCCTCCTCGGAGAGGTCGGACGGCACGCCGATCACCGCGGCCTCCGCGACGTCGGGATGCTCCATCAGCGCGTCCTCGACCTCGGTCGGAGCGAGGTTCTCGCCGCGCCGGCGGATGACCTCCTTCTGGCGGCCGAGGAACGTGTAGGTCCCGTCCGGGTTCTCGCTCACGAGGTCGCCGGTGCGCAGCCATCCGTCCTCGAGGAGGACCCGCTCGGTCTCCTCGGGCATGCCCCAGTAGCCCTTCATGACCGCGGGGTTGCGGAGCTGGAGCTCGCCGTCGACGACGCGCGCGTCGTTGACGTGGCCGAGCGTGGGGTGCTGGCGCGGCTCGCCGAGCGTGCCGTACGGCCGCGTGCCGCGCGGCCAGATCATCCCGTACGGGGTCTCCGACATCGCGTATCCGCACACGATCCGCAGGCCGAAGCGGCGCTCGATCTCGAGCTGGCGCTCCTCCGGCGGGGACGGCCCCGTGTAGCAGAGCCGCAGCGGGTTGTCGGCGTCGTCGGGCCGCTCGGGCTGGCGCATGAGGATCTCGAGCATCGCGCCGATCGCGTTGAACTCCGTCGCGCCATAGGTGCGCGCCGAGTCGATGAACCGGCTCGCGGAGAAGCCCGGCAGCAGGACCAGGCCTGCCCTCGCGGCGACCGACCCCAGCACGGAGTAGGCGGGCGCGTTGACGTGGAAGAGCGGCAGTGACGTCATGAGCCGGTCCTCGGCGGTGAGCTCCATCCACCACGGGAACCCCTCGCCGGCCATCACGTAGGCCTGGTGGGTCTGGGTCACGAGCTTCGAGCGCCCGGTGGTGCCGGACGTCGGGATGAGCACTGCCGGGTCCCCCGGCTCGGCGGGCCCGGTCCCGGTGACGGGGGAGGCGTCGGATCCCAGCAGGTCGAGCACGTCGACGGTGGGTCCGATGTCCGCCTCGAGCTCCGCGTCGCTCAGTACCAGCTCCGGCTCCACCTGCCCGATCAGCCCCGCGAGCTCGGCCCCGCTGCTGCGCGGGTTCGCCGAGACGTAGATCGCGCCGAGGTGCACGGTCGCGAGCCACGCGAACAGGTACGCGGGGCGGTTGCGGGCGGTCGCCAGCACGAGGTCGCCGCGCCCGACCCCGCGCTCGGCGAGGCCCGCCGCCATCGTGCGGATCCGCGCGTCCGCCTCGGCGTAGGTGAACGTGCCGTCCTCGTGGTGGAGCCACGGCTTGTCGGGCACGGCCGCGACGGCCTCGGCGAACAGGTTCGGGATCGTGCGGATCATGGGCGGCCTCCTCGGATGCCTACATCATCGAGGAGAGCGGACGCCGAGGGATAAGGTCGGGGCATGACAACCGGACTCGCGCTGCGCCGCGTGGGCGTGGTCGTCCACCCGACGCGCGACACCGCGAACGCTCTGTCCACGGTCGCGCGGTTCACGGAAGCGCACGGGCTCGAGCTCGTCCAGCTCAGCGACGGCGCGGCGCAGCGGGCGGTCGCGGCGCCGGGCCGGGTCGAGGCCGGCGACCTCGTGCTCGCTCTGGGCGGCGACGGCACGGTGCTCGCGGCGCTGCGCGCCGCCGCGGAGACGAACACGCCCGTCCTCGGCGTGGCCTGCGGCAGCGTCGGCGCCATGAGCGCGGTCAGGGCGGACGAGCTCGCCGGTGCGCTCGACCGCTTCGTGGCTGGCAATTGGACGCCACGGCGGCTGCCGGCGCTCGCGATCGAGGTCCCCGGGGCCGCGGATGACTGGGCCGCGAACGATCTCGTGCTGGTCCGCCGGGGCGCCGGACAGCTCGCGGTCGACGTCACCGTCGACGAGGAGCTGTACGTCCGCCTGGCGGGCGACGGGGTCATCGTCGCGACGCCGCTGGGCTCGAGCGCGTACTCGATGGCCGCCGGGGGGCCGGTCCTGGCCGCCGGCACAGAGGCCATCGTGTGCACGCCGATCGCGATGCACGGAGGCTGCGGCCCTCCGCTCGTCGTCCCGGCCGGCGCCACGGTCACCATCGACGTGCATCCCGGCTTCGCCGGCTTCTACGCCGAGGTCGACGGTCAGCGCCGCCCGCTCGACGAGCGCCGCTTCAGGCTGCGACTGCACCCAAGCAGGCTCGTGCTCGTGACCTTCGGCCGCGCCGGTCACGGCCTCGCGGGCCTGCGGCGCCGGGGGCTCATCGCGGACAGCCCGCGGGTCCTCGCGCGCGACGAGCGCGCGACCGCGCCACGAGTGGACGACGACGCGCGTCCCGGGCGTGACGGACCGCTGACCTGACTAGCTCGCGGGGCGGCCGGCCATGATCTCGATCACGTTGCCGTCGGGATCGGTGACGTAGGCCTGCTGGACTCCGTCGCCGCGGTCGCGGGGGCCGCCGACGAGGGGGATGCCGCGCTCGCGGAGCCGCGCGAGGTAGCCGTCGAAGTCCTCGACGTCCAGCGCCAGGTGGGTCGCGTAGCCGCGCGCCAGCTCGTCGTCGCGATAGCCCGGGTGCACGGCGTGCGCGCGGCCGGCCTCGGCCTCGCCGATCATGTGCAGCTGCTGGTCGCCGACGGCCACCCACAAGCCGGGGAAGTCGAAGCTCGGCGGCCGCGGCACCTCGGTCAGCCCGAGGCCGTCGACGTAGAACTCGCGGGCGCGCTGCTCGTCCGCGACCAGCAGCGCGCCGTGGTCGAGCCTCAGGGGTGCGCCCACGCCACGATCTGGTCCGGCGTGATGGGCAGCGCGTCGACGCGCGCCCCGAACGGCCGCAGCGCGTCCTCCACCGCGGTCGTGATCGCACACGGCGCGATCATCCGCCCGCCCTCGCCGCCGCCCTTCACGCCATGCGCGGTGAACGGCGAGGGCGTCTCGTGGTGCAGCACCTCGACGGTGGGCACGTCGCCCGCCAGCGGCATCAGGTACTCCTCGAACGAGCCGGAGAGCGCGTGGCCCTCGGCGTCGTGGCGCACGTGCTCCATCAGCGTCACGCCGAGCCCCTGGGCGATCCCGCCGCGGATCTGGCCGGCCAGCGAGCGCGGGTTGACGACGGTGCCGACGTCGTGCACGGCGAGGTACTTGAGGAAGTGCACGTGGCCGGTCTCCACGTCGACCTCGACCACCGCGACGTGCACCCCGTGGCCCATCACCGGGTAGAAGACGCCGAGGTCCGTGCGGTCGTCGGAGGGCAGCGTCGTGTACGGGTGGTCGTAGGTGAACGAGCCCTCGAGCCCGCTCTCCATCCCGTCCGGCAGGTCGGCCTTGTACCAGTAGGCCTTCATCCCGATGTCCGCGATCGAGATCGCGCGCGCCGGGTCGGCGACGCCGCGGACCCGGACCGCGCCGTCGGCGAGCTCCATGTCCTCCGGGCTGGCCTCCAGCTGGTGGGCGGCGATCTGGAACATCTTCTCGCGCACCTTGGCCGCGGCGCCGCGCACCGCGCCGGAGAGCATCACGGTCATGCGCGAGCCGCCCGGGCCCGCGCTCGGCAGGCCGTGCGCGGTGGAGTCGTAGCCGATCGAGATCGTCTCCGGGTCGATCTGCAGCTCCTCGGCCACGAGCTGGGCGACGACCGTCTCCGGCGAGTTGCCCCAGAACGGCGAGAACATGGTGACGCTCACCCCGCCGGTCGGGCCGATCCCGATGCGCACGCTCTCGGCGGTCGTCGACATGCCGACGAAGGGGCCCGGGTTGTGGAACCAGAACTCGGTCGAGGAGTAGGTCGAGCGCTGCTGCGCGGTCGCCACGCCGATGCCGATGTAGCGCCCCTGCCCGCGCCCGCGCGCCTGCTCGGCGCGCCAGAACTCGAGCTCCGCGTGCGCGAGCGCCTTGTCGAGCACCGCCGGGTAGTCGCCCGAGTCGTAGAGGTTCCCGGTGGGGATCTTGTGCGGGAACTGGTCCGGCCGCAGCAGGTTGCGCCGGCGCAGCTCGACGCCGTCGATCCCGAGGTCCTCGGCCGCCGCGTCGACCAGGCGCTCGAGCGCCCAGTTGCCGACGTCCGAGCCTGCACCGCGGTAGACGCCCTGCTGGTTCTTGTTGGTGAGCACGGCCCGCACGGCCGTCTCGCACGAGCCGATGGCGTAGGGGCCGGTGGTCTGCGCCATCGCGTTCGTGTTGCCGGCCACGGCGAAGATGAAGTAGGCGCCGTAGTCGTCCATCACGTCGTGGCGGACCGAGAGGAAGCGCCCGTCCGCGTCGAGCGCGAGCGCGGACTGGTAGAGGCGATCCGGGCCCTGCGCGTCGTTGGCGAGGAGGTTGTCCGCGCGGTCCTCCATGAACTTGACCGGACGGCCCGTCGCCTGCGCGAGCGCGCCGGCGATCGCGATGGCCTTGGCAGGCAGGTGCTTGGAGCCGAAGCTCCCGCCCGTGTACATGGGGTGGAAGTCGATCTGCTCGGGCGGCAGGTTCAGCGTCGCCGACAGCACCCAGGCGGCGAAGTTGAGCATGTTCGAGTTGGAGTGCACGTCCAGGCGGCCGCTGGCGCGGTCGAAGGCGCAGACCGCCCCGGCCGGCTCCATCGGCGCCGCCATCGCGCGCGGCCAGCGCAGGGTGCGGTGCACGACGTGCGCGGCTCGCGCGAAGTCGCCCTCGACGTCGCCGTGCGTGAAGGTCTTCTCGAACACGACGTTGGTCCCGAGGTTCTCGTGCACGAGCGCGGCGCCCGGATCGGCGGCGGCGACCATGTCGACGAGCGGCGGCAGCGGCGCGTAGGAGACGTCGACGAGGTCGAGGGCATCCTCGGCCAGGTAGCGCGTCTCGGCCACCGCGACCGCGACCGCCTCGCCGGCGTAGCGGACCTTGTCGACGGCGACGGCGTGCTCGACGACCTCCTCCGCGCAGAACCGCGGCAGGGCCTCGATCACCTCCGCGAGCTCGCGGCCCGTGAGCACGGCGACGACGCCCTCGAGCTCCCGGGCGCGCTCGGTGCGCACCGCGGTGATGCGCGCATGGGCGTGCGGGCTGCGCAGCACCGCCGCGTGCAGCATGCCGGGCAGCGCGAAGTCGTTGACGAAGGTCGCCGCGCCGGTCAGCAGCGCGGGGTCCTCGCGGCGCTTGAGGTCGCGCCCGATCCAGCGCACACCGGTGGTGGGCGCGTGCTCGTCAACGGCCATGCCCGACCTCCCGCGATGCCGCCTGGACGGCGTCGACGATGTGCTGGTAGCCCGTGCAGCGACACAGGTTGCCCGACAGCGCCTCGCGCGTCTCCTCCTCGTCGGGCGTCGGGTTGCGCTCCAGCAGCTCGTGCGCGGTCATCAGCATCCCCGGCGTGCAGAAGCCGCACTGCAGGCCCTGGTGCTCCCAGAACGCCGCCTGCACCGGGTCGAGCGCGCTGTCGCCGGCCAGGCCCTCGACCGTGCGCACGTCGGAGCCGTCGGCCTGCACGGCGAACATGAGGCACGAGCGCACCGTCGACCCGTCGACGCTGACCGTGCACGAGCCGCAGACGCCCTGCTCGCAGCCGAGGTTGGTCCCGGTGAGCCCGAGGTCCTCGCGCAGGCAGTCCGACAACAGCCGCCGCGGCTCGACCGCCGCGTGGCGCCGGCGCCCGTTGACGGTGAGCTCGATCGTCCTGACCGTCGGGTTCATCGCGTCCTCCCATCCGCGCGGGCGCTCGCCGCCCGCAGGGCCCTGGCGACCACCACGGCCGCCAGCCGCCGCCGGTAGTCCGCCGTGGCGTGCATGTCGCTGCGCGCCGCGGCCACGGCGTCGCGGGCGGCCGCGCCGGCCGCCGCGAACGCCGCGTCGCCGGGCTCGGCGCCGGCGAGCGACGCCTCCGCCGCGCTCATGCGCCGCGGCACGTCCGTGACGCCGCCGAGCGCGATCCGGGCGCCGGCGACGGTGCCGTCGGCGGCCAGCCACACCGCGGCGGCGGCGCCCGCGAGGCCCCATCCGCGGCTGCGCCGCGACACCTCGTAGTACGCGCTGCCGGCGCCCTCGGGCAGGCCCGGGAAGCGCACGGCGCACAGCAGGTCGCCGGGCTGGAGGGCGGTCCCGTGCGCCCCGCGGAAGAAGTCCGCCGCCGCGATCGTGCGCTCGCCCGCGGTCGAGCGAACGATCGAGCTCGGCGTCGAGCGCGACGGCGACGACCGGGAGGTTGTTCCCCGGGTCGGCGAACGCGAGGTTGCCGCCGACGGTCCCGCGGTTGCGGACCGCCTGATGGCCGACCCGGGCGGCGGCGTCGGCGAGCACGGCCAGCCGCGCCCGGACCGCGCCGTCCCGGGCGAGCCGGTCGGCGCGGACGACGGCGCCCGCCGTGACGCCGCCGCCGGCGTCCAGCTCTGCCAGCTCGGCGATGCGGTTGACGTCCACCAGCGCCGACGGCCGCTCCAGGTGCGCGTTCATCAGCGGCACGAGGCTCTGGCCGCCGGCGAGGACGCGCGCGCCGTCGGCGCCGCCGAGCAGGGCTACGGCCTCGTCGACGGTCGCGGGCGCCTCGTAGGCGAAGGGCGGGGGCTTCATGACTCAGACCTCGTCAGTCCTCGAGGACGGCGACGGCGCGGACGGGGGAGCCCGTGCCCGAGCGGATGCGCAGCGGGAACCCGATGAACGTGAAGCGGCGGCCCACCACGGCGTCGAGATTGGCGAGGTTCTCGTAGTGGGTGATGCCGCTCGCGCGGCACATCATGTGGACGGGATAGGTGCGGCTGATGGGGTTGTCGGGGCTCGGGGAGTCGACGCCGAAGACCTTGACCCGCCGCGCGCGCAGCCACTCGGCCGCCTCCTCGTCGAGGCCCGTGTAGCGGCTCGTGTACTCGGGTGTGCCGCCGAAGCGGTCGTGCGCCCCGGTGCGCAGCAGCAGCGCGTCGCCCGGGCGCAGCTCCTGGGCCCCGGCGTCGAGCGCCCGGTCGAGGTCGGCCGCGGTGACGTAGTCGGGCGCCTCGACCTCCGAGACGTCGATGCACACGCCGGGCCCGTAGAACGTCTCGAGCGGCATCTCGTCGATCGCCGGCGCGTCCTCGCGCGGGTCGAGATGGCTCAGCGCGTCGACGTGCGTCGGCCCGTGGTCGCACATCATCAGCCCGCTCGACTGGTAGGACATGCCGCCCTCGAACTTCGCCGCGGTCTCCTCGTGGCTCGCGTGCTCCCAGATCACGGTCTTGAGGTGACCGGGGTAGACGCCCATGCCCTGGTAGATCTCCTGCGAGAGATCGACGAGTCGTGGCACGCCCCGAGCCTAGGGACCGCCCCCGGCGGGGTCGGCGGTTTCGGTCACGGCGTCGCGGACGAATCCGTAGGCCTTGGTCGGCCGTCCGGGGCGGGCCGCGATCTGGCTCTCGGTCATCACCTCGCCGGAGACCGCCAGGAACTCGAGATAGCGGCGCGCCGTGACCCGCGCGACGCCCGTCCGCTCGGCGACGGCGGTCGCGGACAGCGGGTCCGCAGACGTCTCCAGGGTGCGGCGCACCGCGGCGAGCGTCTCGGGTGCGAGGTCGCGGGGGAGCGCGCGGGCGGCCCGCCGGCCGCTGGCGCACACGCGGTCGACCTCCACCTGCGCGAGCTCCCCGTCGCGCAACGCCTGCATGCGGTGGGCGAAGAGCCCGAGCGCCTGGCGCAGCCGTTCGGGCGGGAACGGCTTCACCAGGTAGTCGACGACCCCGAGGTGGACGCAGTCGCGCACGACCCGGGCGCCGCGCGCCGCGGTGACGGCGATCACCTCGACGGGCTCGCGCGCGCCGCGCAGCGCGCGCAGGAGGGACAGCCCGTCGGCGTCGGGAAGGCCGAGATCGAGCAGCAGCAGGTGCGGGCGGTGCAGCGCGACGAGCCGGCGCGCCTCGGCCGCCGTCGGGACGACGCCGACCACCACGAACCCGGGCGCCGCGGCGACGAAGCGCCGGTTCACCTCGGCGACCGCGGGCGAGTCCTCGGCGATCACCGTGCGCCACTCAGCCATCGGGGATCGTCACCGTGAAGGTCGTGCCCTGGTCGTCGGAGACCACCTCGAGCGTCCCGCCGGCGGCGGCGACCGCGTCGCCGACCAGGGCCAGCCCGACCCCGGCGTGGCCGAGCTTGGTCGAGAAGCCGCGTTCGAGGACGCGGTCGGAGAGCCCCGGGCCGCGGTCGGCCACGCGGATGTGCAGCCCGCGCCCGGTCTCGACGATGCCGAGGCGTACGCGCCGGCGGCGCGGATCGAGTGGGGCCACCGCGTCGTAGGCGTTCTCGAGCAGGTTGCCGAGGATCGTCACCGCGTCGGCCTCCGTCAGCCGGGCAGGGAGCCGCGTCACGTGGCTTCCGTCCTCCAGCTCGAGCGCGATCCCACGCCGCTGGGCCCGCGCCATCTCGGCCAGCAGCAGCCCGGCCACGACGTGCTGCTCGACGGCGCCCGAGACGCTGCCGTACGCCACGTGGTGCTCGGTCTCGAGCGCCTCGACGAACTCCTGCGCCTCCTCCGGCGCGCCCAGGGCGAGCAGCCCGCCGATCGCGTGCAGGCGATTGGCGTGCTCGTGCGTCTGCTCGCGCAGCGCGCTCACGAGCTGCGAGAGGGCGCCCACCTGGCGGGCTTGCCCCTCGATCACCTGCGCGGTCCGGATCGCGCTCGCGGCATGCTCGGAGAAGAAGCCGAGCAGGGCGAGCTCGCGCTCCGGCCACGGGCCGGGACGGGGCCGGTAGACGTTGAGCGTGCCCACGATCTCGCCGTCGGCGCTGAGCGGCACGGAGACCATCGCGCGATAGCCCTCGCTGCGCGCGACAGGCCGCCACGGCGCGAAGTCGGGGTCGCTCTCGGTGTCGGGGATCGCCACCGGCCCGCCCCGCTGCACCGCGAGCCCCGACGGCCCGTGGCCGGGCGAGAGTCCGGGCGCCTGGTCGAGCAGCGCCGCGTAGCGCGCGCTGAGGCCGAAGGAGCCGGCCAGCCTGAACGTCCCGCGGCCGGCCTCGAGCAGCAGGATGCTCGACGCGCGCGCGCCGACGACGGCCGCGGCCTCCGCGGCGACGCCGTCGAGCAGCTCGGGCAGCGGCCCGCCGTGGGCGACGAGGCGGCTGACCGCGAGCATGCCGGCCAGCTCGGGCACGGCCCCGAGCGGGTCCGGGGCCGCCGCGATCGCCTCGTCGCCGTTGCGGGCCGCGGCGCGAGAGGTCGCCGCGCCCGCGCTGCTCAGCTGGCCGGTCGGCATCCTTCCGCGCCGACCCTCTCACACCCCACGGCGACGTGCACGCGTCGCCGTGGCCGATCTCCCTCGCGCGCTGGGCCCCGGCGTTCACCCTCCTGCCTTCTCGCGGAGGTTCTGGGCGATCTCCTCGATCTCCTCCGGCGCCCACGAGGGGGCGAACACCGCGGTCTGGGCCGGCAGGTCCTGGGCGGGCGGCCGGGTGGACGGGTCGTCGTCGACGACCTGGAGCTCGTCGCCGGTCTCCGGGTGCGGGCCGTTGAACACCTCGGCGATCCGGTGGTAGTCGGAGGGGGAGAATCGGTAGAGCTTCGCGTGCTCGCCCGCCTCGAGGTGGGGGCGGCACTCGGGGATCTTGTCGGTCGGGATCCGCGGGGCCGGGAACATCCTGGTCAGGTCGGAGCCGGTGAGCTTCTCCAGCGCCCGCGCGTAGGCGACCTGGTGCACGCCGCCGCGGACCAGCAGGTAGCCGGTCAGCGCCCGTGCGGCCGGGTGGTCGCACATCTCGTAGACGCGGAGCTTGCCGTTGCGCGCGCCGGTCTCGAGGAAGTAGTTCCAGGTGAGGTCGCCGATCAGGTCGCCGGAGTTGACGACGTTGTCGCCGGTCCACGGCAGGCCGCGCGAGTCCTGGACCTGCGTCGCAGCGCCGCCGTCGAGCCAGTGATGCGGGTTCTTCCAGACGTCCTTGAGCCCGCCCAGCGGCGTCGAGCTCGGGTCCGGCCGGGACTCCGCGGGCGACGCGCCGGTGAGCATGGTGTTGATCGTCGCCGAGACCAGCTCGATGTGGCCGAACTCCTCGGCGGCGATGTTGGCCACCAGCTCGTAGAAGGGCCGCGCGCCGGCCCGGTTGCGGAAGTTGAACGACTGCATCGTGTAGTTCATGAACGTCGACATCTCGCCGAAGCGGCCGCCGAACAGCTCCTGGACGGCAGCGGCGCCGGCCGGATCGGGATCGGACGGCGGCGGCAGCTCGGTGAGCCAGCGATCGATGCGGTGAATCACGGGACGCCTCCGGGGCATCGGGGATGTGCGCGCTCGGCGCTACCCGGGGGTCGGACGCCGGAGTCGCGGGGCGGTCCGGGTTGTGACCAAGGTGGCGCGCGGCGCCCCGGACGCGGATACCGCCAGGCCTCCAATCGCCGCCGGAAGCGGCGTAGGGTCATGTTCATGCGCTACCGAAAGATCGGTTCCTCGGATCTCGAGGTCTCGGAGATCTCCCTCGGCTCGTGGCTGACGTTCTCCGGCGGCGTGGGGTTCGATCAGACCCGCGCCTGCACCGACGCCGCCTTCGAGGCCGGCATCAACTTCCTCGACACCGCCAACGTCTACGGCCGCGGCGCGGCGGAGAGCGCGTGGGGCGAGATCCTGTCGGGCCGCCCGCGCGACTCCTACATCCTGGCCACCAAGGTGTGGGGCCAGATGTCCGACGATCCCGGCGACCGCGGCCTGTCGGCGGCGCAGATCGCGAAGCAGATCGACGCCTCGCTCGCGCGCCTGCGCACGGACCACGTCGACCTCTACCAGACGCATCGCTTCGACCCCGACGTCCCGATCGAGGAGACGATCGAGGCGCTCCAGGAGGTCGTCGCCTCCGGCAAGGCCCGCTACCTCGGCTTCAGCGAGTGGACGCCTGAGCAGATCCGGGCCGCGATCGACATCGCCGGGGACGACCTGTTCGTCTCGTCGCAGCCGCAGTACTCGATGCTCTGGCAGGCGCCCGAGGCCGAGCTGTTCCCGCTGTGCGCCGAGCACGGGATCTCGCAGATCGTGTGGTCGCCGCTGGCCCAGGGCCTGCTGACCGGCAAGTACCGGGCCGGGCACGCGCCGCCGCCCGACTCGCGCGCCGCGAACAGCGACATGAACGTGGCGATGCAGCCCGTGATGAGCGACGCCAGGCTGGAGGCCGTCGAGCGGCTCCGTCCGGTCGCCGAGCAGGCCGGCCTGTCCATGACCGAGCTCGCGCTCGCGTGGGTGTTGCGTCGCCCCGAGGTCGCGTCCGCGATCGTGGGTGCTTCACGACCCGAGCAGGTGCACGCCAACGCAAAGGCCTCCGGCATCGAGCTCACGCCGGACACGCTTGGTGCGATCGACGAGGCGCTCGGCGACGCGCCGGTCAAGGAGCCGACGCTCGCGACGATGGCGCGGGCCGGGGTGACACGCCGCTGACCACCGGCAACCGGACCGGCATCGCCGACCACGCTCGCCTTGCCCGGGCCGAGCGATGCCGGGCACGGGGAGAGCGGCCCGGGGGGTCGAGGTGCGGCTAACCCCCGAATCTCGCCGGCGAGGGATGAGTCAGGGGGGATCGCGGCGTCTACATTGCGATGACCGACCGGCCCCCTCACCTCGATGCTTGGCGCAACGCGCCGTACGACGCCGTGATCGTCGGCGGCGGGCCCGCGGGCCTGAGCGCGGCGCTCGTGCTGGGCCGGGCGAACAAGCGCGTGCTCGTGGTCGACAACGACCGGCCGGCGAACGCCGTGTCCCAGGGCGTCGGTGGGCTGCTCGGGCATGATCGGGTGAAGCCGGAGGACCTGCGGCGCAACGGGCGGCGACAGCTCGAGCAGCATGCGAACGTCGAGGTCCGTCATGACGCCATCGACGACGTCGAGCCGACGGCGGATGGGTTCGTGGTGACGTCGACGGACGCGGCGCCGGTCCGCGCGCATGCGATCGTGCTGGCGCACGGGCTGCGCTACGACCCGCCGCCGCTGCCTGGGATCGAGGCGCTCTGGGGGCGGTCGGTGTTCCACTGCGCGTTCTGCGACGGCTGGGAGGTGCGCGACCGGCCCCTGGCGTTCCAAGGCAGCGGCCCCGGCGCCGTGCGCTCGGCGCTCGTGCTCGCCGGTTGGAGCAACGACGTCGTGCTGTGCACGGACGGCGCGCCGGACCCCGGCGGTGCGCTGCTGGCCGACGCGGGCGTGCGGGTCCGGACGGAGCCGATCGCCCGGCTTGCCGGGAACGAAGGCCGCCTCACGCAGATCGAGTTCTCGCACGGCCCGGCCGAGCGCCGCGAGGCACTGTTCGTGAACACGCGGCGCGACCAGCCGAACGGCCTCGCCGCCGCCCTCGGGTGCGACTTGACCGAGGCCGGGACGATCGTCACCGACGCCGACGGGCGGACGGACGTCGCCGGCGTGTACGCCGCCGGGGATGCCGCGACCGCGCACTCGCGGTCGGTGGCCAACGCGATCGGCGCGGGGTCGCGCGTCGCGTACGCGGTCGCGCTCGACCGCGTCGCACCGGTCGTCGCCGCGGCCGCCTGACCGCGCGGGTGGACGTGTTGTCGACGAGTCTGCGCGTCATGCCCAGCGATCGCCAACCCTGGGCGAGAGAACCCCGCGGAGAGCGGGGCTTCTTGTCGATTCGCCGAAGAGGACTCGAACCTCCACCCGACATCCCGACGAGTGTCACGGAGAGTGTCACGCAACCGCTGGGTTGCGCTAGCTCCGACGCTCGTTAGCCGCGTCCGGTCGGGCGGGCCCGGGCCGGTGACGCCGCGGTCAGTCGGGGCGCGTGGCGGACTCTCCGCCCGGCTCGTGGGCAGGCGCATCGGGGTCGGCGGGCACGGGCGCGTCGGGGTCGGCGGGCACGGGCGCGTCGAGGGACGGGTCGCGCTCGGGGGGCGACGCGGTTGAGTTCGGGTCAGTGTCGCCGGCGTTGGCGGCGGACGCGGCCGGCGCCCGCTCCCCGGCGGGCGCGGTCCCGTCCTGGCCAGCCGTGGGTGCGAGCTCGTCGCGGGCGGCGGCGGGCGCGATCGCGGGCGACGGGGGCGCCCCCTGAACCGAGGTGTCGGTCGGTTCCCGGGCGGCGGCTCCCCACGCCTTGTTGAGTGAGGACTGTAGGTAGGCCCAGTAGGCGGGCTGGATGACGATGAACAGGATCAGCGCGATCCAGCCGTTCACGGGCTCGGTGCCGGTGAGCCGCGCGGCGCCGATGACGCGGTTGGTGCCGCGGTAGTAGCTGACGAACGGCGGGATGATGATGAGCGCGCCCGGGAACAGGGCGAGCAGCGAGCTGGTCGGGTTCTGCCCGAGGTCGATGCCGTTCGCGTGGCCTACGTCGCGCAGTTCGCGGTTGATGCGATACCACCAGACGAGGTGGTAGATGCCGAAGGTGATGAACGGAAGCAGCGCCACCGCCCACGGGCTGCGCAGCTTGACACTCGCCCGGCTCGGCCCGATCAGCAGTTGCTCGGCCATGTTGGGGCCTCCTGTCTGGCGGTCGGTGCGACTCTACGCCGACCGGGAGGCGGACGCCAGGGGCACCGCCTACGGGCGCGAAACGTCGGGCACCGTCCTGCACGCCATCTCCTGAGATGGGCCTCCTGTCCGGGGGTGTTGTCCAAAACGTTGTCCAAGTGTCAGAGGGGTGTCACGCTGGACAACACCTTGCCGGGGAGACAGCCTGATGCAAAAGGAAACCCCGCGTTTGCGGGGCTTTCCTGATGCGCCGAAGAGGACTCGAACCTCCACCCGGTTATCCCGGACCAGGCCCTCAACCTGGCGCGTCTACCAATTCCGCCATCGGCGCAGGCGAGCGCCGAGTATAGCCCCGGAGGTCGGATGTCGCGGCGGGCCGGCGCCTTGAGTCCGTCCAGGCCCCGCGCTACGGTACCGAACAAGTGTTCGATCGATCCCCGACTAGAGGAGCCCCCGCCGGCATGGATATCGGCAAGGACCTGACCAAGCGCCAGCAGGAGATCTTCGACTTCATCAAGCGCTATTCGGCGAGGTACGGCTACCCGCCGACGGTGCGTGACATCGGCAAGGCCGTCGGGCTCGCCTCGTCGTCGACCGTCCACGCGCACCTCGCGAACCTGGAGAAGGTCGGGCTGCTGCGACGGGATCCGACGAAGCCCCGCGCCATCGAGTTGCTGGACCGCGCGGCCGACGCCATGAAGTCCGTGGTCAAGCCCGGCGGCCTGCCGCTCGTCGGCCACGTCGCCGCCGGCCAGCCGATCCTGGCCGAGGAGAACATCGAGGAGTACCTCCCGGTGCCGGCCCTCGCCGGCGGCGAGGAGGGCGAGTACGTCCTACGCGTGCGTGGCGACTCGATGAAGGACGCGGGCATCCTCGAGGGCGACTTCGTGGTCGTCCGCCCGCAGGACACCGCGACCGACGGCGAGATCATCGTGGCGATGGTGGGGGAGGAGGCGACCGTCAAGCGCTTCTTCCGCGAGGCCGACCATGTCCGCCTGCAGCCCGAGAACGCGGCGATGGAGCCGATCCGCTCGCGCGACGTCCGGGTGCTGGGGCGCGTCGTCGGGGTGCTGAGGCAGGTCGTATGAGTCCCGCGACCCTCACCCGCCCGCCGAGGAACGCCGGCGAGGGCGACGACCTGCGCCTGTGGGACGACGCCGCGCTCGCCCCGGCCCGCGGCTCGGCCGAGGCCGCGCCGCGGCCGGCCACGCCGCTCGACGTCCCCGCCGGCGAGGAGCCGCGCGCCGTGCGCGGTGCGCCGACGCTCGAGGATCTCATCTCCGGGGCCTGGGAGGGCCTGTCGGCGCACGCCTCCGTCGCGTGCCCGGCGTGTGGTGCGGAGATGCATCCTCGGGCGGGCGCCGGTTCCGAGGTCCTCGGCGGTCGCTGCACCGGCTGTGGGTCCGAGCTGAGCTGAGCGCCGGCCCGCGGCGTCCACCGCCGCGCGCTCGCTCGTCCCGGCGACCCAGCGCACACGGTCGCCGCGACACCCGCCGCCCTGCTCCGACACGCGCCCGCAGCAACACGCGGCGCGGGCGTAGGATCTCGCCGTGCGAAGCGACACTGAAGACTTCCTCGACGCGGGCGAGGCGGCCCTCGAGGCGGGCGACTGGTCGCGCGCGCGGGCCGCGTTCGAGGTCTCGCTCGAGCGCGAGGAGCGCGCCGAGGCGCTCCTCGGCCTCGGCACCGCGCTGTACCGGCTCGGCGACAACGACGCGGCCGTCCGCTGCTTCGCGTCCGCCTACGCCGCGTTCCGCCGCGGGCCCGACCGGGATCCGGCCCGCGCCGCCTCCACGGCGATCGCGCTGTACGCCATCCACCGCGTCAGCCTCGGCGCCGTCGCCGAGTCGCGTGGCTGGCTCGGCCGCGCGACGCGGCTGGTCGACGAGTGCGCGCTCGGGTCGGTGGCGGGCTGGGTCCTGCTGCTGCGCGCGCACGACAGCGACGACCCCGCCGCCTCGGAGAGCTGGGGACGCGAGGCCCGCGAGGCGGCCCGGTCGGCCGGCGACGCCGACCTCGAGCTGTGCGCCATCAGCCAGGTCGGCGCCGCGCTCGTGCGGCTGGGCCGGGTCGGGGAGGGGCTCGGGCTGCTCGACGAGGCGGCCGCCCGGGCGCTGGGCGGCGAGGGCGCCCGGCTCGACACGGTCGTCTTCACGGTCTGCACCGCGATCGCCTGGTGCTGCCGGATCGCCGAGTTCGAGCGCGCGCGCCGGTGGATCCGCGCCGGCGACGAGCTCAGCGCCCGCTACGGCTCGCCGCACCTGTTCACCGTGTGCCGCGTGCACCACGGCGGCATCCTGTTCACGACCGGCGACTGGGCCGAGGCCGAGTCCGAGCTCGAGGCCGCGGTGGCGGCGAGCCGGAGCGGCGAGCGGGCGCTCCACGCCGAGGCGCTGACGCGCCTCGCGGAGCTGCGGCTCGCGCAGGGGCGGCTCGACGAGGCGGCGCGCCTGATCGCCGGGTGCGAGGACCAGGCGGTCGCCGTCCCCGTGCTGGGGGCGGTCCGGCTGGCCGGCGGGCAGCTCGCCGCGGCGTCGGCGATCCTGCGCCGGCGGCTGCGCGCCCTTGGGGATCGCTGCCTCGAGTGCGCCCCGCTGCTCGAGCTGCTCTGCGAGGTCGAGACCGCGCAGGGCGCGCTGGGCGCGGCGCTCTCACGGGCCCGGACGCTCGTCGCGCTCGGCGAGACGCTCGGCTGCCCGATCATCGCCGCCCGCGGTGCCCGCGCGCTCGGCCGGGTGCTGGCGGCGCACGGCGACCGCGAGGCGGCCGTCCCGGCGATGGAGCGGGCGCGCGACGGCTTCGCCCGCCTCGGCATGCCGTTCGAGGCCGCCCGCGCCCGTCTGCTGCTGGCGGGCGCGCTGCGCGAGGCCGAGCCGGAGCGGGCCGCCGACGAGGCGCGGGCCGCCCTCGCGGGCTTCGAGGCCGCCGGCGCCGCCCGCGACGCCGAGGCGGCGGCCTCGCTCCTGCGCGCCCTCGGCGTTCGCATCGCGCGCTCCGGCCCGCGGGCCACGGCGCTGCTCAGCCGGCGCGAGCTCGAGGTGCTCGAGCTCCTCGGCGAAGGGCTCGGCGACGACGAGATCGCCGCGCGCCTCGAGCTCGCCCCCAAGGCGGTCGAGCACCACGTCGCCAGCGTGCGCTCGAAGCTGGGGCTCCGCGGCCGCCCCGACGGCGCCGCCCACGCGGCGCGGACGCTGTCGGCCGCGGGCTAGAACGCAGACGCACCTCACCGCCCACCGCGGGCGACGGGGCGCGGCGCATTCGCGCGTTCGGGCGGCGGCGGGGCTGACCGCGGCGCGGCCGAGCCCGCCGGTGAGCATCCGAGGCGACGGTCAAGACACACGTCACCCGGCTGCTCTCGAAGCTCGGCCTCCGCGACCGCGTGCAGCCGGTCGTGCTCGACTACGACTCCGGGCTCGGCGCGCCGGGCGACGCGGCCTGAGCCCCGCGTTCAGCTCGAGTAGTCGTAGAAGCCGCGCCCGGACTTGCGGCCGAGCAGGCCCGCCTCGACCATCCGGTTCAGGAGCGCGGGCGCGACGGAGGCGGGGTCGCGGAACTCGTCGTGGATCGACTCGGAGACCGCGAGCAGCGTGTCGAGCCCGATCAGGTCCGCGAGCGCCAGCGGCCCCATCGGGTGCGCGCAACCCTGGACCATGCCTTCGTCGATGTCATCGCGCGACGCGAACCCCGACTCGTACATGCGGATCGACGACAGCAGGTAGGGGACGAGCAGGGCATTGACCACGAAGCCGGCGCGGTCCTGGGAGTCGATCGTGGACTTGCCGAGCGTCCCCTCGGCGAAGCGGTGGGCCTCGGCGACCGCCTCGTCCCCGGTCATGATCGAGCGCACGACCTCGACCAGGGGCAGGACCGGCACGGGGTTGAAGAAGTGCAGGCCGAGCACGCGCTCGGGCTGCCGGGTCTCGGCGCCGAGCTTCATGATCGGCACCGACGACGTGTTGGAGGCGAGGAACGTCGCGTCGGGCAGGACCTCGTCCAGGCGGCGGAACAGGTCGCGCTTGGCGTTCTCGTTCTCGACGATCGCCTCGATCGCGATATCCGCGCCCTCGAGGTCACCGAGCGCGGTCGTGAAGGCGATCCGCTCGGTGGCGGCGTCGTGGTCCTCCTGGGAGAGGCGGCCCGACCGCGCCGCGCGCCCGATCGACTTCGCGATCGCCGCGCGCGCCGCCCCGACCCGGCCGTCGTCGGCCTCGACGATCGTCACGTCCACCCCGGACCGCGCGCACACCTCCGCGATCCCGGAGCCCATCAACCCGCCACCGATCACACCGACTCGCATGGGCCGGGACGCTAGCGTCTCGGCCCACAAGGCGGCTCCAGGGTCAGGCGGCTTCGTCCAGCCCCTGGGTGGGAATCACGCAGACGCAGTTCGGCAGCTTCGTCGACCCCGGGAGAACCATGCGACCCGCGTTGCGCTCGGCAGCGGCCACGCGCGCGAGGTCGGTCGCGTCCCCACGGTCGTCGAGGTGCTGCGCAAGCGGCGTCTCCGCTCCCTGCGCGTCGATGTAGATGACGTCGTACATGTCCTTCAGTGTGTGCCCTGAGGCGGACGGTTTGGTTGGTGTGCTCACGATACCTTTGTCGCCCCACCTTGGGCGGTCGTTGGCTGGACCTTGGGAGAGGAAGGCGTGCGGGCGCGGTACCGTGGACCGGCAGACCGAGCAGCCGCGGGGGTGAATGCCTTCGAGGAAAGTCCGGACATCACAGGGCCGGGTGGTCGGTAACGCCGACCCGAGGAAACTCGCGGGAAAGTGCCACAGAAATGACACCGCCTACGTCCGGGGCCGCGTCAGCGGTCTCGGGCCGGCAAGGGTGAAATGGTGCGGTAAGAGCGCACCGGCGCCGCGGCGACGCGGCGGCCTGGCAAACCCCACCCGATGCAAGGCCAAGCAGGACCGTTTGCAGGTTGCCCGCCAAGGTCCAGGTCGGCCGCTCAGATGGATGGCTGCTCATCGACAGAATCCGGCTTACAGGTCTGCTACCGGAAGGGCCCTCAGCGATGGGGGCCCTTCCCATGCGTGACGTGGCGTCGATCCGACCCGGCCCCACGATCCCCTCGGTCAGGTACCCCGTGATATGCGGTTTCGACCTCTTTTGCGCCATCGTGGGCCAGTTGCAGAGCGGTTGCGATTCGGGATCGCCCCGGACGGATGGCTCCCATTGTACAAATGGGTTCAAACGCGGAGCCCACCGAGGCTCGCGCGAGGCGCATGCGGGGGCTTGCCCTCGACTCGCACTGATGCGAACATGCGTTCGCCTTGATCGTCTGCGTCCTGCTCCCTCGCTTCGAGCTCGCCGTCGCCGCGGGCGGTCGTGCCGTGCTGGCCTCGGGACCGGTCGCGCTCGCTCCCCTGCCGGGGCGCGAGCAGCGCATCGGTCAGCCGTCGGCGGCCGCCGAGGCCAGCGGGGTGCGCGCCGGGCTGCGGCTGGGGGAGGCGCTCGCGCGCTGTCCGACCCTGCGGCTGGTGGCGCCGGATCCTGCGGGGGTGGCCGATGCCTGGGATCGCGCGCTGACCGCCCTGGAGGGCATCGGCGCGGCCGTCGAGTCCGGCCTCCCGGGGCAGGCGTGGCTCGAGGCGGGCGGCCTGCACAACCTGCACGGCGGGCAGGAGGGCGTGCTGGCCGCGGTGCGCCGGGCGCTGCGGGCGCCGGTGCGCCTGGGCGTCGCGCCCTCGCGCTTCGCCGCCCTCGCCGCCGCCGGCCGTGCCCGCGCCCGGCGGGCCGAGGTCGCCCCGTCCTCGCCCGCCCGGCTCGCGAGGTACCTGGCGCCGCTGCCGGTCGACCTGCTGGCCGCCCGTGAGGAGACGGCCGGGCTCCCGGAGCCGCTGGCGCGCCTCGGGATCCGCACGCTGGGGGAGCTGGCGGCGCTCCCGCGCACCGCGCTCTCCGACCGCTTCGGGGCGGCCGGGCCGCTGGCGCGCGATCTCGCCCGCGGGTGGGACACGCCGCTCGTCCCCCGGACGATCACCGAGCGCCTGGAGGAGGCGCTGGACCTCCCCGAGTCCGCCTCCGGGTCCCAGCTCGAGCATGCGCTCGGCCTGCTCATCGACCGCCTGCTGGCCCGCCGCGAGCGCCGCGGGCGCACGCTGCGCACCGTCGTGCTGTCCGCCGCGCTGGTGGAGGGCGGGACCTGGCGGTCGCGCGTGACCTTCCGCGAGGCGCTGGCCGACCCGCGGCGCATGCGGCTGGTGCTCTCGCCGCGGCTGATCGAGCTGCCGGCGCCCGCCGATGCCCTGCGCCTGCGCGCGGAGGGCTTCGGCCCGCCCGCGGGCGATCAGCGCGCCCTGCTCGCCGAGCCCGCCGCGGTGCGCGCCGCCCGCCTGCGCGAGGCGGTGCGCCAGGCCCGCGCCGTGGCCGGGCCAGAGGCCGCCCTGCGCATCATCCCGGTCGATCCCGACTCGCGCGTGCCCGAGCGCCGCCTGGCCCTCGCGCCGTGGGACCCGGGGGAGTGAGGTCCTCGTGACCGGCGAACCTCCGGGTGGCCATCCGCCCGCGCCGGTCGGGGCGCGGACGCGGTGACCGGCCCCCGCCGCCTCTCCGAGCCCCGGCCGGTCACCGTCCGCGCGCGCGAAGACGGGCGCCCGGAGGCGATCGCCGGCCGCGCCGTGGAGGCCGTCCGGGAGTCGTGGCTGGTCGAGGACCGCTGGTGGACCGACGAGCCGCTGCGCCGCCGGTACTGGGAGGTGGTGACCGTCGACGGCCGCGACCTGATCGTCTTCCGCGACCTCGAGGGGGAGGGGTGGTATGCGCAGCGGTAGGCGGCGGGCCCGCTCACCCTCGCCGGCGGCCCGGCGCATCCTCGCGTGTCGAGTTACGGGCGCTGGGCGCGCGAAACTCGACAACCGCTACCGCCGCTCGTTCTGCCGCCCGGAAGGGACCTGCTTGCCGTCCACCCCGCATGCGAACATGTGTTCGTCATGTACGTCGAGCTCCACTGCCACTCGGCCTTCTCGTTCCTCGACGGGGCCTCGCTGCCCGACGAGCTCGCGGCGGCCGCGGTGCGGCTCGGGTACGACGCGCTCGCGCTGACCGACCACAACGCCCTCGCCGGCTCGATGGAGTTCGCCCAGGCCGCGGCCTCGCTGGGCCTCCGGGCCATCCACGGCGCGGAGATCGACCTCGAGGACGAGCGTCACCTCACGCTGCTGGTGGAGAGCACACAGGGGTGGCGCAACCTGTGCCGGATCATCACGCGCGCGCACGCGGAGGACCGCCTTCCGCTCCCTTCGCGCAGGAACGGCGCCTCGCCGGAGGGGTCCCGCGGCTCGCTCCGCAGGGTGGCCCGGCCCCCGGCCGTCACGCTCGAGTTCGTCCTCGAGCACGCCGCGGGCCTCGTGTGCCTGAGCGGCTGCGCGCAGCGCGGGGTGCATGACGAGCCGACCCTGCGCCGGCTGCTCGAGGCCTTCGGGCCCGATCACCTCCGGGTCGAGCTGCAGCGGCCCTTCCAGCGCCACGACCGGGCGCTCAACCGGGCGCTGGCCGGGCTCGCCGGGCGGCTCGGGGTGCCGTGCGTGGCCACCGGGAACGTCCACGCGCACGCGCGCACGCGGGCGCCGCTGCAGGACGCTTTCGTGGCCCTGCGCCACCACGCCACGCTGGACGCCTCGGAGCCCGAGCGTCGCGGGAACTTCGCCCATGTCCTCGCCGGCCCGGCCGCGATGGCGGCGCGCTTCGAGGACCATCCCCGCGCGGTCGCCGAGTCGCGCGCGCTCGCCGGGCGGCTGACCTTCGACCTCACGGCCGACCTGGGCTACCGCTATCCCGGCTCGGAGGACGAGGAGGCCGGGCGCCGGCTCGCCGAGCTGTGCGCCGCCCGGTTCGACGAGCGCTACCCCGCGGGGGATGCCAAGCGCGCCGCGGCGCAGAGCCGCCTGGAGGAGGAGCTGCGCGTGATCGAGGCGCTGGGGCTGCCGGGCTTCTTCCTCCTGCATCGCGACCTGCTCGAGCTCGCGCGGGAGGTGGCGGTGCAGGTGCGGGGGCCGGACACGGCGCGCGCCCTGCTGCCGCCGGGGCGCGGGCGGGGGTCGTCGGTGTCCTCGATCGTCTGCTACCTCACCGGCCTCTCGCACATCGACCCGATCCGCAACGAGCTGATGCTCGGGCGCTTCCTCAACGACGAGCTCACCGCGCTGCCCGACATCGACCTCGACTTCCCGCGCGACGTCCGCGAGGTCCTGATCCCGCGGGTGCACGAGCGCTACGGGAGCGAGCGCTCGGCGCTGGTGGCCGCCTTCCCGACCTTCCGCACGCGCGGGGCGATCCGCGAGCTCGGCAAGGTCCTCGGCCTCCCGGCGGGGGAGCTCGAGCGCGTCGCGCGCGGCGCCGACCCGTTCGGCGGGCGTAGCGGGGTGGAGGGGGACATCGGCATCGCGCTGGGCGACGCACAGCGCGGCCGGGCCGGCCGCTGGGCCTGGCTGGCGCGGCTCTGCGACGAGGCCTACGGCCTCCCGCGCCACCTCTCCCAGCACTCGGGCGGGATGATCGTCTCGACCCGTCCCCTGATCGACTGCTGCCCGGTGCTCCCCGCCGCCATGGAGGGGCGCCAGCTGTGCCAGTGGGACAAGGACTCCTGCTCGGACGCGGGCTTTCTGAAGATCGACCTGCTCGGCCTGGGGATGCTCTCGGCGGTCGAGCGCTGCGTGGAGACCATCGCGCGCACGCGCGGCGAGCGGGTCGACCTGTCGCGGATCCCCTTCGACGACCGCGAGACCTACGCCGCCATCCAGGAGGCGGACACCATGGGCGTCTTCCAGATCGAGAGCCGTGCCCAGATGGCCTCGCTGCGCCGCACGCGCCCCGAGTCCCTGGACGATCTCACCGTCCAGGTGGCGATCGTGCGCCCCGGCCCGATCGTCGGCGGCGCGGTCAACCCCTACATCGCCCGCCGCCAGCGCCTGCGCGAGGACCCCGGCTACCAGGTCCCCTACGACCATCCCTCGCTCGAGCCCGTCCTGCGCGACACGCTCGGCACGATCATCTTCCAGGACCAGGTCCTCGAGGTGGCGGTCGCCTTCGCGGGCTTCTCCCTGGGCGAGGCCGAGGGCCTGCGGCGGGCGATGAGCCGCAAGCGCTCCGCCGAGGCCATCGCCGCCTACCACGACCGCTTCGTGGAGGGCGCCGCCCGCACCCACGGGGTCGACGCCGCGACGGCCGAGCGCGTCTACGAGATGGTCCAGGGCTTCTCCGGCTTCGGCTTCCCCAAGGCCCACGGCGCCGCCTTCGGCCTCCTCGCCTACCAGTCGACCTGGCTCCGCGTCCACTACGCCCCGGAGTTCCTCTGCGGCCTCCTCAACGAGCAGCCGATGGGCTTCTACCCCAGCGACACCCTCGCCCACGAGGCCCAGCGCCGGGGGATCGAGCTCCTCGCGCCCGACGTCAACGCGAGCGACGTCGAGTGCACGGTCGAGGCCCGCCCGCCCCGGGACGGCCGGGCGTCCCAGGGCACCGCCGCGTCCCCGTCGTCGCCCCCCGCCGCCGTGCGGATCGGCCTCGGCTACGTCAACGGCGTGCGCGCCGACGAGGTGGCCGCCCTGGTCGCCGCGCGGCGGGAGGGCGGGCCGTTCCGGTCGCTCGCGGAGCTGGCCTCGCGGGCCGGGGCCGGGCGGCCGTCGCTGGAGAAGCTGGCCTGGGCGGGCGCGTGCGACCGGGTGATCGGCGTGGAGTCGAGCCAGGCTCGGCGGGCGGCGCTGTGGCAGCTCGGGGTCGCCGCGCCGGGCGAGCGGGTGCGGGAGGGCACGCAGCTGTCGCTGCCGCTCGAGGTGGCGGCGGCGCCGGAGCTGCGGCCGCTGGGGGCGTGGGACGCGATGGTGGCCGACTACGCGACCACCGGGATGACGCTCGGGGCGCATCCACTCGCGCTGCTGCGGCCGGGGCTGCCCGCGGGCACGGTCTCCTGCCGGGACCTGGGCTCGCTGCCGCACGAGGCGAAGGTGCGGATCGGGGGCCTGGTGGTCGCTCGCCAGCGGCCGGGGACGGCCAAGGGGATCGTGTTCCTCCTGCTCGAGGACGAGTTCGGGACGGTGAACCTGATCGTCCCGCCGCCGGTCTACGAGCGCCATCGCCTGACCGTGCGGACCGAGCCGCTGCTGCTCGCCGAGGGGCGGCTGGAGAAGCTGCCGATCGCCGGCGGAGCGATCAACGTCATGGTGCACTCGATCGGCTCGCTGGACGCGCCGACCCCGGAGCAGGGCGCGGTCATCGACCTGGCGGAGCGCGCCGCGGCGGCCGCCCCGCTCGAGGAGGCGGAGGAGCAGGCGGGAGCGGGCGGGGAGGGCGAGGAGCGTGTCGCCGCCGCCGGGGGCGGGGCGGGCCTCGCCGACTTCCGCGGCGTCGCGCCCCCGGTGCTCAGCTTCGCGGCGGGGCGCCGCCGGTAGCCGCCCTCACCGGCGACCCTGACCGCCCGAGCGAGCAGGTATGGTGCCGCGTCGCATGGCCGTCGCCCTCTTCGTCCTCTTCTGGGTCATCGTCGGGCTGACCATCCTGTTCGTCGCGCTGAGCGGCGGGCCGAAGGGTGCGCGCCAACGGATGCAGACCCAGTCGCGCCGCAGCCGCCGGAGCATCGCGGTGGGCTTCGGCGTCCTCGTCGTGGTCCTCGGCATCGCGGTCCCGGCGGCCGTGATCGCCGAGGTGGACGACCGCGACGACGATCCTGCCGCCGGCGTCTACGGGCTCACCGCGGCCGAGAAGCACGGGCGCATGGTCTTCTCGGAGCGCTGTCGCAACTGCCACACGCTCAAGGCGGCCAACGCGGTCGCGCAGGTGGGCCCCAACCTCGACGACCTGCGCCCGCCGAAGGGCCTCGTGCTCGATGCGATCAAGAACGGCCGCTCGCGCGGCAACGGGCAGATGGCGGCCGGCCTGGTCGAGGGCCAGGACGCCGAGGACGTCGCCGCCTTCGTCGCCAAGGCGGTGGGCCAGACCGGCCAGCCGCCTGGCGCGGCGGCGGGTGGCGGATAGCGCGCGGCGGCCGGCCCGAAACAGGGTGATCGACGTCCGGGTTTCCGGCCCGTTGCAAGATTCATGTCGGCTTCCCATAAACCCGCCTCTTTGCAGGGATTTTCTGGACTGCTACGATGCCGCGCGCAACCGCCGAATCCCCGGAGGAGAACCGGGGAGCGGAGGAACCGGGTAGGTGGGGCGAATCGCCGGCCACCGGCCGTGTCGACACGGCCGGTCATGGCGTAGCGCTGCTCTTCGGCGCGAGCCCGTCAGCTCACTTCGCAGGCCGTACAACGAAGAGGACCAGGGACCATGCAAGAGCGCGCGCCCCGCGACCTGCGGGTCGTCTACGACCATGAGGACCACGTCGACGCCGGCGCCGAGCCGGTGCCGGGCGACGCCCGCGACGCGGTGACCGTCCACGAGGACTCCCGCGGCCGCCGCCGCGAGATCGCCGACTGGGGCGGGGACGAGCTGTTCGGCGGGCGGGTGGCCCGCCGGCGCTTCACCCGCACCGGCCCCCGCCCGGAGGGCCACGCGGCGCCGCCGCACGCCAGCGGCGCCACGGCCCGTCACCCGGGCGAGCTCTCGAGCGGCCGCTTCTCGCGGGCCGACGAGCGCCGCGGCGGCCCGGAGCCGTTCGAGGCGGAGCTCACCGACGACGCCCCGACCGACGACGCCCCGACCGACGACGCCGCGTCCGGGCGGTTCCGCCGCCCGGCGCCCCGCGCCGCGGGCGAGACGCCCACTGACGACGTCGCCGCCGGCCGGTTCCGCCGCCCCGCGCCCCCCGCGCCCGAGAGACCCGCGGACGACACGCCCGGGCGCCCCCGAGGCCCGGGGGCCGGCCGCAGCGAGGCCGGACGCGGCCCGACCCCCGTCGCCGGCCGGCGCACCGTGCGCATCGGCTCCCGACCCGAAGCAGCCGACGACGCCATCCCCGGCGGGCCGACCCGGCGCCGGCGCCCGCCGCGCCCCGTGCACGAGCGCGTCGGCGCCAGCCCCGACCGGCTCGCGGCGTGGGCGTTCGCGCTCGGCCTCGTGCTCATCCTGATCGCCGTCGTCACGGCCGGCGGCCTGGGCTGAGCGGCGTCGCGGGGCCGGCCGGCCGGCCCGCCGGCCCCGCACCCGGAAACCGGCGCGGACGCGGGGTGAAACGAGACCCCTGCGTCTTGAAGGAGACCCGCCCCGGACCTAGACTTACGGAATGTAAGAAGGGGGCGGCTCGGCTCGTCCCGGTCGGACGGCGCCGTGCCTCCTTCGAGATCCTCCCCGGACCGTTGGCGGTTGCCATGAAGACCCAGATGAGTCGGTTCCAGATCCACGACGACCTCACCGCACCCGAGGGCTCCCTGCCGGTGCTCAAGGGTGCGCTCAAGTCGGCGGGACAGCTTCCCAATTTCCTCGGCGTCCTCGCCGGGTCCCCGGCGGCGCTGCGCGCCTACGCGCGCTTCCGCTCGGAGTTGCGGCACGGGACGCTGACCCGCCCGACGCTCGAGCGCATCGCGCTCGCGATCGCCCACCACTACCGCTCCAAGCCGGGCATCGCGGTCCACAGCCGCACCGCGCGGCAGGCGGGGCTCGGGATCGACGAGGTCGCCCGGGCGGCGGAGTGGGACTCCGGCGACGAGCACGAGGCCGCGCTGCTGCGCTACCTGCGGCCCCTCGTCGAGCAGCGGGGCCACGCGCCGATGCACCTGCACGAGGAGGCCCGCGAGGCGGGCTGGAGCGACGAGCAGCTGCTCGAGGCGATCGCGGTCCTGAACCTCGAGTCGCTGACGGCGATGGTCAACGTCGCCGGCGAGGTGCCGGTGGACGGCTCGTTCGAAGAGACGCGCGTCCTCCGCGCCGCCTGATCCGCGATGTCCCGGGGCGCCTCACGCAGAGCCATCGTCGCGACGGTGGAGCCCCGGTCCGCGGACTCCGAGTGCTGCCCCTACCTCCACGAGGCCGTGGAGCTGGTGGGCAAGCGCTGGTCGGGCGCGATCGTCTACGTGCTGCTGCACGGCGGGCCGATGCGCTTCTCGGAGATCTGCCAGTCGATCCCGCAGATCTCCGACCGCCTGCTGTCCGAGCGCATGAAGGAGCTCGAGGCGCGCGGGATCGTCGAGCGGCGCGTGCACCCCGAGACGCCGGTGCGCGTCGACTACGAGCTCACGGAGATGGGCAGCGCGCTGGCGCCCGCGCTCGACGAGCTCAAGGCGTGGGCGCACGACTGGCTCCAGTCGCACCCCGCGGAATGACGAGACTGCAGTTCGGCCCGTATGGCGGGCCGAACGACGGGTTCGCGCGAACGGCCGCGCCCGTCGGTTCGACCGGCGGTCCATGACGGCCGCCCGGGGCGTGGGCTAGGGTTCGGCTCGCCATGAGCGAGACCGCCGACACCCCCAAGACCGCCGACGACGTCATCGCCCTCGCCGAGGCGCAGGGCATCCGCTTCATCCGCCTCTGGTTCACCGACGTCCTGGGCCAGCTGAAGTCGTTCTCGATCAACTCCGGGGACCTCGACGACGCCTTCGAGGGCGGGATGGGCTTCGACGGCTCCTCGATCACGGGCTTCAACGCGATCGAGGAGTCCGACATGATCGCGATGCCCGACCCGACGACCTACGCGGTCATCCCGTGGCGGCCGGAGGACGAGGGCGGCGGCGTCGCGCGCATGTTCGCCGACGTCCAGACGCCCGAGCGCGAGCCCTACGAGGGCGACCCGCGCCACGTCCTGCGGCGCGCCGTCGAGCGCGCGAACGCGATGGGCTTCGACCGGTTCTACGTCGGCCCGGAGCTCGAGTACTTCTACTTCCGCGACAGCGTCTCGACCGACGTGCTCGACGAGGGCGGCTACTTCGACCTCACGACGCTCGACGCCGGCTCCGACGTGCGCCGCGAGACGGTCCTCGCCCTCGAGAAGCTCGGCATTCGCGTCGAGTACTCCCACCACGAGGTCGGCCCCTCCCAGCACGAGATCGACATGCGCTACGCCGACGCGCTGAAGATGGCCGACGACTGCATGACCTACCGCATCACGGTCAAGGAGTACGCGCTCAAGTACGGCTGGCACGCGACCTTCATGCCCAAGCCGCTGTTCGGCGAGAACGGCTCGGGCATGCACACCCACCAGTCGCTCTTCAAGGACGGCCGCAACGCGTTCTTCGACCCCGACGACACGTACTTCCTCTCCGACGTCGGCAAGGCGTTCATCGCCGGCCAGCTCCGCCACGCGCGCGAGGTCTGCTCGATCTTCGCCCAGTGGGTGAACTCCTACAAGCGGCTCGTGCCCGGCTACGAGGCGCCGGTGTACTGCGCCTGGTCGCGGCGTAACCGCTCCGCGCTCGTGCGCGTCCCGCTCTACCACCCCGGCAAGGAGCAGGCCACGCGCATGGAGCTGCGCTGCCCCGACCCCGCCTGCAACCCGTACCTGACCTTCGCCGTGCTGCTGCACGCCGGCCTCGAGGGGATCGAGAAGGGCTACGAGCTCCCCGAGCCGATGGAGAAGAACCTCTACCACCTGTCGCCCGACGACCGGAAGCGGCTCGGGATCGAGCAGCTCCCCGAGACCCTCGGCGAGGCGATCGAGCTCACCGCGGAGTCCGAGCTCGTCCTCCGCGCGCTCGGCGAGCACATCTTCAACCGCTACGTCGAGATCAAGCGCCAGGAGTGGGAGGACTACCGGGTCCAGGTCACCCCCTGGGAGCTCGAGCGCTACCTCTCGATCCTCTAGCCGGGCCGTTCAGCGCAGCTGCCGGAAGAAGCCCCGGAGATCGTCGAGGAGGAGGTCGGGGGCGTCCTGGGGCGCGAAGTGGCTGCCGCGCTCGTAGCGGTGCCAGCTGGTGATGTTCGCGTGGTCGCGCTCGGCGAAGCGCCGCACCGACTGGAAGTCCTCGGCGAAGATCGCCACGCCGGTCGGGGTGGTGGTGGGCTCCGTCGGCTGCCCGCCGGCGTGGGTCTCCTCGTAGTAGCGCCGGATGGACGAGCCGATGGTGCCGGTCAGCCAGTACGCGGAGGCGTGCGTGAGGATGTCGTCCGGCGCGAGCCAGCGCTGGAAGAGCTGGGTCACCCAGGCCAGCCAGCCGGCGGGCGAGTCCTGCAGCGCGTAGGCCAGCGTCTGCGGCTGGGCGGACTGATAGGCGTTGTAGGCGAGGCCGCCGCCGGCGGTGAACTGCTCGAGGAACCGCAGTGCGGCCTGGTCCTCCTCGCTCATGCCGGCGAACTCCGCCGGGTCTCCCGAGGGGAACGAGAAGAGCTGGGTGACGTGCACCCCGACCACCCGCGCCGGGTCGTGGCGGCCGACCTCGGGTGAGATCAGCGAGCCCGCGTCGTTGCCGTGCGCGCCGTAGCGCTCGTAGCCCAGACGCGCCATCAGCTCGACCCAGGCCCGGGCGATCCGTGGCGTGTTCCAACCGGGGCCGGTCGTCGGGCCGGAGAAGGCGACGCCGGGTACGGAGGGGATCACCAGGTGGAAGGCATCCGCTGGATCGCCGTCGTGGGCGCGGGGGTCGCTCAGCGGCCCGATCAGGTCGAGATACTCGAAGACCGACATCGGCCAGCCGTGGGTGCAGATCAGCGCCAGCGCGTCGGGCTCGGGCGAGCGCACGTGGATGAAGTGCACCGACTCGCCGTCGATCGTCGTCGTGAACTGGGGATGGGCGTTGAGCCTGGCCTCCTGGTCGCGCCAGTCGAAGGCCGTGCGCCAGTGCTCGACCAGCTCGCGGACGTACCCGAGCGGGACGCCGTAGCGCCACGCCGCGTCGGGCAGCTCATCGGGCCAGCGCACCCGGGCCAGGCGGGCCTGGAGGTCGTCGAGGCCGGCCTGCGGCAGCTCGGCCCGAAACGTTCGGAGCTCGGAACCCTCGGTCGGCTTGCTCACGTGCGCTCCTTTCCCCGGCGCGCCCGCCGAGGGCGCCGGTAAACTCTTGGTGGCCAAGTAGCTTAGTATCTAAGAGGTTCAGGTGCCAAGAGATTCCTCCAGCCGGGACAAGGTCGCTGCGCTGATCTCGGCGTTCCGCACAAGCGGCAACCTCGACCGCGCCTTCGACACCCGCGCGGCCGAGGCGCTCGGCGTCAACCTCACCGACCTCCACTGCCTGAACATCGTCGAGAACCGCGGCGGTGTCACGGCCGGCGCCCTGGCGGCGGAGGCGGGCCTCACGACCGGCGCCGTCACCGGCGTCGTCGACCGGCTCGAGCGCGCCGGCTACGCCCGCCGGGTTCGTGACGCCGCGGACCGCCGCCGGGTCCGGATCGAGGTCACCGACCACTTCTATGCCCGCGCGGACGCGATCTGGCGCCCGGTGTCCGCCGAGTGGCACGCGGAGCTCTCCCGCCGTTTCACCGGCGACCAACTCGATCTCATCTCCGAGTTCCTGGACGCCACGAACGAGCTGACCCGCCGCCACCTCGAGGGCATGTCCACCCCCCGCTGAGCTCATCCATCGGTCACATCCGCTCGTCCGGCCGGGTCATGGCCATAGACCCCGCCCGACGCGGGGCGACGTGACCGAAGGAGCGACCCAATGCGAGTATTCGTTGCAGGAGCGAGCGGTGCGATCGGCACCAGGCTGGTCCCCCAGCTCGTCGAGCGAGGCCACGAGGTGATCGGCACCTCGAGGTCGGCCGAGAAGGCGGAGCACCTCCGGGCGCTCGGCGCCGAGCCGGTCGCGCTCGATCTGCTCGATCGCGCGGCCGTGCGCCGGACCGTGCTCGAGGCCGCGCCGGACGCGATCGTCCACCAGGCGACGGCCCTGGCGGACCTGACCTTCTCGCGCAACTTCGACCGCACGTTCGCGAAGACGAACCGGCTGCGGACCGAGGGCACCGACGCGCTGCTCGCGGCCGCGCGCGAGGCGCGCGTCGGCCGGTTCGTCGCGCAGAGCTTCGCCAGCTTCCGGACCGCGCGCGAGGGCGGGCTGGTCAAGACCGAGGACGACCCCCTCGATCCCGCCCCGGTCGCGTCGACGCGCGAGTCGAGCGCCGCGATGCGCCATCTCGAGGAGGCGGTCACCGACGCCGGCGGGATCGCGCTCCGCTACGGCATCTTCTACGGCGCCGCCAACGACGGGCTGATCGAGCCGGTGCGCAAGCGGCAGTACCCGATCATCGGCGACGGCGGGGGCGTCGCGTCGTGGATCCATCTCGACGACGCCGCGGCGGCGACCGTGCTCGCGCTCGAGCACGACGGGCCGGGCATCTTCAACGTCGTCGACGACGAGCCCGCGCCGGTGCGCGAGTGGCTGCCGGTGCTCGCGGAGGCGCTGGGCGCCAAGCCGCCGCGGCGCTTCCCGCGCTGGCTCGCGCGCCTGGTCGCCGGCGAGGCGGCCGTCGTGATGGGCACCGAGGCGCGCGGCGCGTCGAACGCCAAGGCCAAGCGGGAGCTCGGGTGGCAGCCTCGCCACCCGACCTGGCGAGAAGGCTTCAAGGCCGCCTACGCGTCGACCGCCCCGGCGCAGCGAGGCACGCCCGATCGCGCCGCGGAAGCGAGCCGATCGACGTCCCGCCTCTCCACATGAGCAACGGCTTCGTCACCTACGACGAGCTCACCGGGCCCGATCTCGACGCCGCGCACTGGACCTCGGCGCGCCTGCCGCTCCCGACAGGAGGGGAGCACCTCCCGCTCGACCCCAACGCCGAGCTGGCCGTCGGCGAGGGCGAGATGCGAGTGACGATCCCGCGCTTCTCCCTGTCGCACGACGCGTTCCAGGCCGCCGACAGCCCCAAGTACCTCGCCTTCTCGACGCGCGGGTTCGCGCTGCCGCCGGATCGGCCGGCGACGTTCGCCGTCGACCTCGCGGTCGAGAGCATCGGCGGGGACCCGGCGGACTACCGCCGGGGAATGGCCGCCTTCCACGTCTTCGACCTCGAGGCGACCAGCCGGGTGTTCGCCGTCTGCGGCACCTCCACCCGCGTGCTCGCGCTGCACGAGCAGCTGGGACTGGGCGGTGGCGGAGCCGGCGAGCCCTTCTACCACGTCATCGAGTCGCCGTACGAGGACTTCGACGACGACTTCACCCGGCTTCGCGCGTGCGAGATCACGCTCGACCGGAGCCGCTCGACCGCGGCCTGGCGCGTCGACGGCCGCAAGGTCTACGAGGCCCACGGCACCGTGATCCCCGAGCACGTTCGCATCGGGATCGGGATCTGGACGATGCTGCCGATCCGGGACGGCCGCAGCCGCTCGCTCGACGGGCAGGGCCTGAGCGCCCGGTGGCGCCGGTTCCGTGTCAGCGGGGTCGACGCGTGAGCTGGTTAGACCTCCGCCTGCAGGCCCTCCGGCAGCGGCCCGCGGACGTCGGGCAGCGAGCCGGCCTCGCGCCCGCGCACGCCGAGCACCTCGCGCGCCTCGTCGGGCGTCGCCGGGCGCCGGTCGAGCTCGGCGGCGATCCGCACCGCGCGGTCCACGAGCTGGGCGTTGTCGGTCAGCAGCTCGCCGCGGCGGTAGAAGACGTTGTCCTCCATCCCCACGCGCGCGTTGAGGCCCATGGCCATCGCGATCGTCGTCATCGGCAGCTGGGTGGCGCCCATCGCGCTGACGTTGACGCGCAGGTCGGAGCGGTCGGCCGGCAGGTCGACGAGCCGCGCCATCATGTCCTGCAGGTTGGCCGGGGTCCCGCGGTGGCCGCCCTGCGTCGGCGTCTGGAGCACGAAGTTGATGACGTAGGGCGGCGAGAGGATGTCCTGCGAGAGCAGGTACGCGACCTCCTCGAGCATCGCCGAGTTGTAGACCTCGAGCTCGGGGCGGATGTCGCGCGCGACCATCTCCCGCGCGAAGCGCTCGATGTCCTCGCGGTGGTTGGGGAAGAACACCCGCTCGCCGCGGATGAAGAAGTTCAGCAGCCCCATGTTCAGCGAGCACATCTCGGGCGAGAGCAGCGCCGTGGTCAGCCGCTCCTCGATCGACAGCCGCGGGCTGCCGCCCGTGGTGAGCTGGATGATCGCGTCGGTCTCCTCGCACAGCCGCGAGTGCAGCTCGTGGTAGATGGCGGGGTCCATCGTGTTCGAGCCGTCGGGCTTGCGGGCGTGGACGTGCAGGATGGACGCCCCCGCCCGCCAGGCGGCGACCCCCTGCTCGACGATCTCATCCGGCTGCTCGGGGAGGTTGTCGTTGGCCTCCTTGCCGTGGATGCCGCCGGTCAGCGCACAGGTGATGATCACGGGATCGGTGCTCGGATACTTCACTGGACGCGCTCCTTGATCGGGGACGAGCGGACGAACGCCGGCGTGGTCCCGGCGGCGCGGGGCGGACCGCCGCCGAGCCCGGTCTCGAGCTCCTCGAGCGACCGCCCGCGGGTCTCGAAGCCTACGAGGCGGTAGATGATCCCGCCGAGCGCCGCGAAGGCGGCCAGGAACAAGAAGGCCGGCGCGATGGCGTCGACGGGCCCGCGATCCGCCCGACGTCGCCGAACCCGTACGCGGAGCCCATGCCGGACGCCCGCAGGCGCTGCGGCCAGACCTCCGCCGCGTAGGGCCCGACGATCGCGAACCCGCCGTCGGCCGACGTTGCCGGCCCTCTCGCTCGACCTGTCGCCGGAGAAGGCCGCGGCGGGGTGTCAGACCCGGCGTGCGCCGGGTCGCGGGCGCCGCCTCCGCGGACTCGGGCTGCGCGCCGCCCCCGCCGCGAGCCAGCCGCGACGGCCACCAGATCCGGTCCCCGACGACGAACACCAGCGCGGGCACGAGGATCGAGCGCACGACGAACGTGTCGAGCAGCACGCCGAAGGCGATGATGAAGCCGATCTCGGTGAGGAACACCAGCGGCAGCACGGCGAGCGCCCCGAACGTGCCCGCCAGCACGATGCCGGCCGAGGTGATCACCGCGCCGGTGACCGCCAGCCCGCGCAGCATCCCCTCGCGCGTCCCGTACCGGAGGGTCTCCTCCCGCACGCGCGCCATCAGGAAGATGTTGTAGTCGATCCCCAGCGCGACCAGGAAGACGAACGTCAGCAGCGGCAGCGACGGGTCGATGCCGGGGAACCCGAACACGTTCTCGGAGAAGAACATGCCGGTCCCGAGCGCGGCGGCGAAGGACAGGATCACCGTGGCGACCAGCAGCGCCGGCGCGAACAGCGAGCGCAGCAGCACGGCCAGGATCGCGAACACGACGACCAACGCGATCGGGATGATCACCCGGTTGTCGCGCGCGGCGGCCTCGCGCAGGTCGTGCTCGGCGGCGGTCGGGCCGCCGATCAGCACGCCCTCGCCGCCGGCCCGCTTGGCCACCGCGCGCAGGCCGGGGATCTCGCCGAAGGCCTCCGTGGAGTAGGGATCGACCTTCAGCTGGAGGTCGAAGCGGACTCCCGGCGGACCTTGCACGGGCGGGCCGATCTGTGCCACTGCCGGGTCGCGCTCCAGCGCCGTGCGCACCGCGGCGACCTTCCCGGGGTCGTCGACCACGACCGTCGTGGGCACGTTGGCGCCGGCGGGGAAGTGGGCGGTGAGGAGGTCCTGGCCCTTGACCGCCTCGACCTCGCCGCGGAAGGAGTTGCCGCTGGTCAGCCCCGTGTTCAGCTGCAGGAGCCCGGCCGCCAGCACCAGCAGCGCGAGCGTGGTGACGACCGCCACCCGGCCCGGCGCCGCCGCGACGCGGTCGCCGATCCGCCGCCAGAAGCCGTGGGTCTCGTCGGAGAGCCGGTGGCGCGCGGCCAGCGGGCGCTCGATCCGGGGATAGAGCATCCCGGTGTCCAGGCGGTGGAAGGCCGGCGCCAGCAGGAAGAAGGTCACGAGGGCGGCGAGGACGAGCGCGGCCGCGGCCGCGACGCCGCCTCCGCCCGCGGCCACGGCGGCGGCGAGCGCGCCGATCAGGACCGCCACCACCGCGCGGCGCGCACGGCTGCGGTGCGGCGGCAGCGGCCCGCCCGGCCCGTCGGGCACGAACGGCCAGAACGCGCGGCGGCCGGCGATCACGAGCGCGGCCGGCAGCATCGTGAGCATGAACAGCATCGCGAGGCCGACGCCCATCGCGCCGATCGGCCCGAGGCCGGCGGTGCCGTTGACCTCGGCGAACACGAGCACGAGCAGCGCCGCCATCACGGTCAGCCCGGAGGCGAGGATCGCCGGACCGGCGTTGCCGAGCGCGATCTGCATCGCCTCGTGCTTGGAGTCGTGGCGGCGCAGCTCCTCGCGGTAGCGCGAGACCAGCAGCAGCGCGTAGTCGGTCCCCGCGCCGAAGACCAGCACCGGCAGGATCCCGCCCGACTGGCCGTTGATCGTCACGCCCGCCTCCGCGAGCAGGTAGCCGAAGCCGCGCGCGCTGACCTCCGCGAACAGCACGGTGAAGAAGGGGATGGTCCAGAAGATCGGCGAGCGGTAGATCAGGACCAGCAGGATCAGCACCAGACCGCCGGCCGCCAGCAGCAGCTGTCCGTTGATGTCGCCGAAGACCTCGATCGCGTCGGCCCCGAAGCCCGCGGCGCCCGTCACCTCCACCTGCAGCCCGTCACCGCGCAGCGCATGCGCGCGATCGCGGACCTCGGTGACCGAGTCGAGGAACTCGTCGCCGCTGCCGCCCGTCTCCCGCACCTGGGTGACGATCAGCGCCGCCTCGCCGTCGCGCGCGGGGAGCGGTCCCTCGGTGCCGGCGGTGATCGGCGGCGGGTCGTCCTTCAGGCTCTGTACGAGCGCGCGTGCCTGGGCGAGGTCGGCCGGGGTCAGCCGGCCGTCGTCGCGCGCGATGACCGTGACGGCGGCGGCCGTGTCGCCGGCCGGGAAGCGCTCGATCTGCTGCAGCGCCTTGACCGACTCGGCGTCGCCGGGCAGGAAGGAGGTCGCCTCGTTCTCCTGGGCGTCCTCGAACCTGCCCGACAGCGGGCCGACCGCGGCCACGAGGACGAGCGCGATCGCGAGGACGAAGAACTTCGGGATGCGCCGCGCGGGGAGGGTGAAGAGCTTCGACACGGGGGAGCGGCCGAAACGGCGGCCACCGTGGGTACGGAGCACGCCGCCGGGGGGATCGGACCGCCCCGCATCCGAGCACCCCCCGAGGGCCGGGGCGAGGCGGGTAGCTCGACCGGCGGGGTTCGGTTGTCCCTACCCCGCGGCGAGCAGCTCCTCGAGCTGCGCCGGCTCGGTGACCGGCATGCGGCAGGCGAAGCGCTCGCAGACGTAGGCGGCGGCGCGGCCCTCGACCGGCTCGCGCCCCTCGAGGAGGGGAACCCCGCCGTTGCCGCCGTCGCCCGCGGCCAGCACGAGGTGGGGCCGGAACGCCGAGCGCACGACGCGCTCGAGCGGCTCGCGGTCCTCGCCGACCAGCGCCACCTCGCGCACCGTGGCGAGGTGGAAGTCGATCGCCTGCAGCAGGTGGCCGAAGGCGACCGGGTGCTGTGGCGCGATCGTGTGCAGCAGCCGGATCGTGCCCGCCGCGGCGTCCTCGTAGCGCGCCTCGCCGGTCAGCGCCGCCAGCCGCAGCAGCCCGAAGGTCGCCGCCGACGCCCCGGACGGGATCGGCGCGTCCTCGAGCTCCTTGCGTCGCGTGACGAGCTGCTCACCGTCCGACGGGGTGGAGAAGAAGCCGCCCTGCTCGGGGTCGGCGAAGCGCTCGATGATCGTCTCGGCGAGCTCGCGCGCGGCGTCGAACCAGCGCGGCTCGAACGTCGCCTCATAGAGCGTGAGCAGCGCCTCGAGGAGGAACGCGTGGTCCTCCAGGTAGGCGCGCAGGCGGCCTCGCCCATGGTTGTAGGTGCGCAGCAGGCGGCCGTCGGCATCGCGCAGGTCGCGCTGCACGAAGTCCGCGCACGTGCGCGCGGCGTCGAGGTAGTCCTCGCGGCCGAGCACCGCGCCGGCATCGGCCAGTGCGGAGATCATGAGCGCGTTCCACGCGGTGAGGCGCTTGTCGTCGAGGCCGGGGCGGACGCGCCGCTCGCGCGCGGCGTACAGGCCCCGCTTGATCTCGGCGAGCTGCGGCGGGTCGGGCGTCGCGCGCACGGGGATGTTGCGGCCCTCGAAGTTGCCGTCCTCGCTCATGCCGAAGTGATCGATCGCCACCGCCCCGAGCTCTTCGCCGAGGGCTTCGCGCACTTCGGCCGTCGTCCAGACGTAGTACTTGCCCTCGACGCCCTCGCTGTCGGCGTCGAGCGCCGAGGCGAAGCCGCCCTCGGGCTGGCGGAGCTCGCGCAGCGCCCAGTCGAGCGTCTCGGTGCACACGCGCTCGAGCAGCCGGTCGCCCGACACCTGGAAGCCGTGCAGGTACGCGCGGGCGAGCAGCGCGTTGTCGTAGAGCATCTTCTCGAAGTGCGGGACGATCCAGGCCGCGTCGACCGAGTAGCGCGCGAAGCCGCCGCCGACCTGGTCGTAGATGCCGCCGGTGGCCATCGCGCGCAGCGTGTGCAGCGCCATCTCGCGCTCCGGGGCGGCGCTCGCGGACCCGATGGCGCCGGGGTCGGCGGGTGCGCGCGCCGCGGCGCGGCGCAGCAGGAGCTCGATGACCGAGGCGGCCGGGAACTTCGGAGCCCGGCGGTTGAAGCCGCCGCGCTCCGCGTCGTAGTCCCGCGCGAGGGCGGCGACGGCGGCGTCCAGCGACGCGGGGTCGAGCTCGGCGTCGGGCGCCTGGAGCCGCGCCGCGCCCGCCAGCCGCTCGACGATCTGCGACGACTGCTCGAGGATCTCGGCGCGCTGGTCGCGCCAGGCGATCGCGACCCCGTTGAGCACCTGCGGCCAGCTCGGCATCCCGTGGCGCGGCTCGGACGGGTAGTAGGTGCCGGCGTAGAACGGCACGCCGTCGGGAGTGATGAACGCGTTCAGCGGCCAGCCGCCCTGGCCGGTCATGGCCTGGACGGCCTCCATGTAGATCGCGTCGACGTCCGGGCGCTCCTCGCGGTCGACCTTCACGCACACGAAGTGCTCGTTCATCAGCGCCGCGATCTCGGCGTTCTCGAACGACTCGCGCTCCATCACGTGGCACCAGTGGCAGGCGGAGTAGCCGATCGAGATGACGAGCGGGACGTCGCGCTCGCGGGCGGCCGCGAACGCCTCGTCCCCCCACGGACGCCAGTCGACGGGGTTGTCCTTGTGCTGGAGGAGGTAGGGCGAGGTCTCGTGCGCGAGCTGATTCGGCATGTGGATAGTGTCCTAGCCATGCCGCATCATCGTGAAACGATTACCGCGCTCGGGGCGCCGGCCGCGGTCGGCCCGTACTCCCATGCCGTCCGTACGGGCGACCTGCTGTTCATCTCGGGCCAGGTGCCGCTCGACCCGGAGTCCGGGGAGCTGGTCGGCGAGACGTTCGCAGACCAGGCGCGGCGCTGCCTGGAGAACCTCGCGGTGGTCGCGGCCGCGGGCGGGGCGACGCTGGCCGACGCGGTGCGCGTCACCGTCTACCTCACCGACATGAGCGCGTTCAACGAGGTCAACGAGGTCTACGGGACGTTCTTCGAGACCGAGCCGCCCGCCCGCGTGGCGATCGGCGTGGCGGCGCTGCCCAAGGGCGCCAAGGTCGAGATGGACGCGGTCCTGGCGCTCTCCGGGTGACCGTCACCGCGCGCGACGTGCTCGCCGCCCGCCCGGCGGTCGACGCGGTCGCGCGCCACACGCCGATCGTGTCCTCGCGGACGCTGTCCGAGCGCGCGGGCGGCGTCGTCGCCCTCAAGGCGGAGAACCTCCAGCGCACCGGCTCGTTCAAGGTCCGCGGCGCCGCCGCCAAGCTCGCCGCGCTGGGCGAGGAGGGGTGCGTACGCGGCGTGGTGGCGGCGTCGGCCGGCAACCACGCGCAGGGCGTCGCGTGCGCCGCGGCCGCGCTCGGCGTGCATTGCGAGGTGTTCGTCCCCGGCGACGCGCCGCTGGCCAAGGTGGAGGCCGCGCGCGACCAGGGCGCGACGGTCCACGTCGGCGGCGCCGCGGTCGACGAGTGCCTCGCCGCCGCGCGGGAGCGCGCGCAGGCGGGCGGCCTCGCCTTCGTGCACCCGTTCGACGACCCCGACGTGGTGGCGGGCCAGGGCTCGGTCGGCCTCGAGCTGCTCGACCAGGTGGAGGACCTCGCGCGCGTGGTCGTCCCGGTCGGCGGCGGCGGGCTGGCGAGCGGCATCGCCATCGCCGTGAAGTCCGCGCGCCCCGAGGTCGAGGTCGTCGGCGTGCAGGCGGCGGCGTGTGCGCCCTACCCCGAGTCGCTGCGCCGCGGCGAGCCGGTGCCGGTGGACAGCTCGCTGACGATCGCCGACGGCATCGCGGTCAAGCGCCCGGGGGAGCTCACGCTCGGCCTGCTGGGGCGCTGGCTCGACGGCATGGCGGTGGTCGCCGAGGAGGAGACCGCGGAGGCGATGGTGCTGCTGATGGAGCGCTGCAAGCTCGTGGTGGAGGGGGCGGGCGCGGTGTCGGTCGCCGCGCTCATGGGCGGCCAGGTGGCGCCCGCGCCGCGCGGCACCACGGTCGCGCTGCTGTCGGGCGGCAACGTCGATCCCGGGCTGCTGGCGACGATCGCCCGCCGCCACGAGACCGAGGCGGGCCGGCGCCTGGTGCTGCTCACGCGGCTGCCCGACCGGCCGGGCTCCCTGCACAGGGTGCTGGGGCTCCTGGCGGAGACCGGCGCCAACGTGGTGGACGTGGCCCACGTCCGCGAGGGGCTCGACCTGCACGTGCGCGAGACCGCGGTGGAGCTCGTGCTCGAGACGCGCGGCCGCGACCACCGCGACGCGGTGCTGGCGGCGCTCGCCGGGGCGGGCTACGAGGCGCGCGTCCTGCGCTGACCGCTCGGTACCGTTCCCCGCGGCACCGCACCGGGTACAGCGGTACCAGGGAGAAAACGGGAGGGGAACGTCGGTGATCCGTCTGACGTCGCAAGCCTGCGACGAGCTGCGTCACGACGAGGCGCTGGTCTTCGACTGGCATCGCGTCGCCATCTGCTGCGCGTGCGCGGGCGAGGTGTCGCTGCGCCGCGCCGAGCGGCGCCGCATCGAGGGCTCGCGCGCCTACCGGCGGCTGCCCGCCGAGCCTCCCGTGCCGGTCTACGCCCATCGGCACGCGGCCGTGCACCTGGCCGGCCGCGACGTCGCGGTCGACTGCCGCCGCCGCCTGGGCATCCGGCGCTTCGCCTCGGACCTTCCGTCCGACTTCGGGCTCCGCGCGAGCCTGGGCCGGCTGCCCGAGCCATCTGATCAGGGGAGAGAGACGTGAGGACGCAGACGCGCACACGCACGATCGTGATCTGGACCGCCGTCGCGCTCGTCGGCGCGGTGTCCTGGGCCGTGATCGCGCTCGTGCGAGGGGAGACCATCTCGGCCGCGTGGCTGGTGTTCGCGGCCCTCGCCTCGTACGCCATCGGCTATCGCTTCTATGCACGCTTCATCGCGCGCAAGGTCCTGGGGGTCGACGACAAGCGGGCGACGCCGGCGGAACGGCTGGACAACGACGTCGACTTCCAGCCGACCGACCGGCGGGTCCTCTTCGGCCACCACTTCGCGGCGATCGCGGGCGCGGGCCCGCTGGTCGGCCCGGTGCTGGCCGCGCAGATGGGCTACCTGCCGGGCACGGCCTGGATCATCGTCGGCGTCATCTTCGCCGGCGCAGTGCAGGACATGGTCACGCTGTTCTTCTCGATGCGCCGCGACGGCAAGAGCCTCGGCCAGATGGCGCGCGACGAGATCGGCCCGGTCGGCGGCGTGGCCGCCCTGCTGGCGGTGTTCTCGATCATGATCATCCTGCTGGCGGTGCTGGCGCTCGTGGTGGTCAACGCGCTGGCGCAGTCGCCGTGGGGGACGTTCTCCATCGCGATGACGATCCCGATCGCGTTCTTCATGGGCTTCTACATGCGCGTCCTGCGGCCGGGGCACGTGCTCGAGGCCAGCGCCATCGGCGTGGCGCTGCTGCTGCTGGCGATCGTCGCCGGCGGCTGGGTGTCGGAGGCCGGAGGCGGGCTGGCCGACTTCTTCACGCTGACGCCGGAGACGCTGACGATCTGCCTGGTCGTCTACGGCTTCCTCGCCTCGGTGCTACCGGTGTGGATGCTGCTGGCGCCGCGCGACTACCTGTCGACGTTCATGAAGATCGGGACGATCGTGCTGCTGGCCATCGGCATCGTCGTGACGCTGCCGGTCATGAAGAACGAGGCCGTGACGAAGTTCGCCTCGAGCGGCGAGGGCCCGGTGTTCGCGGGCGCGCTGTTCCCGTTCGTGTTCATCACGATCGCCTGCGGCGCGCTGTCGGGCTTCCACTCGCTGATCGCCTCCGGCACCACGCCGAAGATGATCCAGAAGGAGACGCAGGTGCGCTTCATCGGCTACGGCGCGATGCTGATGGAGTCCTTCGTCGCCGTGATGGCGATCATCGCCGCCTCGATCCTCGACCCGGGGATCTACTTTGCGATGAACGCCCCCGCGGCCGTGGTGGGCGACACCGTGCAGAGCGCGTCGCAGGCCGTCACCGGCCTGGGCTTCGCGGTCAGCCCGGAGACCCTGCAGTCCGCCGCGACGGCGGTGGAGGAGGACAGCATCATCGCGCGCACCGGCGGGGCGCCGACGCTCGCGCTGGGCATCTCGGCGATCTTCTCCGGCGTCACCGGGAACGGCCTGCGGGCCTTCTGGTACCACTTCGCGATCATGTTCGAGGCCCTGTTCATCCTGACGACGGTGGACGCGGGCACGCGGGTCGGGCGCTTCATGCTGCAGGACACGCTGGGGAACGTGTGGAAGCCGATCGGCCGGGTCAGCTGGAAGCCCGGCCTGTGGGCGACGAGCGCGATCGTCGTCGGCGCCTGGGGCTACTTCCTCTACACCGGCGTGACCAACCCGCTCGGCGGGATCAACCAGCTGTTCCCCCTGTTCGGCATCGCCAACCAGCTGCTGGCGGCGGTGGCGCTCACGGTCTGCACGACGCTGCTGATCAAGGCGGGCAAGCTCAAGTGGGCGTGGGTGACGGGCATCCCGCTGGCCTGGGACGCCGCCGTGACGCTCACCGCGAGCTGGCAGAAGGTGTTCTCGAGCAACCCCAAGCTGGGCTTCTTCGCCCAGCGTGACAAGTTCCAGGCGGCGATGGACAATGGGGAGGTGCTCCCGCCCGCCACCAACGCCGGCGACATGCAGGCGGTGGTCACCAACTCCACCGTCGACGGCGTCCTGGCCGCGCTGTTCGCCGTGCTGGTCATCGTCGTGATCCTCGACGCCATGCGCATCTGGGTGCGCGCCATCCGGGCGCGGCGTCCGCTGCCGACCACCGAGGTGCCGTTCGTCGAGTCGAAGCTGGTGGCGCCGGCCGGGCTGTTCCCGACCGCCGAGGAGCGCGCCGTGCTGGCCGGGGTCAACGGGGACGGGACCGTGCGCGAGCCGGTCGGCAGCCGGGGCGGTGGGCCATGAGCGGTGCCGCCGCGACCGCGGGCGGGCGCCTGCGCGCGCTGGCGCGCGGCGTCCACTGGTACCTGCGCGAGGTGTCCGGCGAGTCGGCCTACGACCACTACGTCGAGCACATGCGCGCAGACCACCCCGACGGGCTGATCATGTCCCGGAGGGACTTCGAGCGCGCGCGCCAGGACCACCTCGAGGCCAACCCGAAGGCGCGCTGCTGCTGAAGCGGGCCTACGTCGCCGGCACCGGCTGGGCGCCCGCCGCCTTGCGCGCCTCGTCGACGTCCATGCCGTGCAGGCGCAGCAGGTTCTCGCCGAGGATCTTGCGCTTCGCCTGGTCGGTGAGCGCCGGATAGCCGTAGCCGTCCTGCAGGTCCTGCGGGATCTGGAAGTCACGGAACGCCCGCAGCGCCCACTGCGGCTGCCAGATCGGCGCCTCCGATCCGTAGACGATCTTGTCCTCCCCGCACCAGAACAGCAGCTTGCCGAGCGTCTCGGCGAACTGCCGCGGCGCGCGCTCGACGAAGTTCACGGTGGCGGCGATCGACGCGTAGAGGTTCGGGTAGCGGATGAGCTGCCAGCAGACCTCGTCGAGGAACGGCAGCCCGACGTGGAAGATCACGAAGTTGAGGTCGGGGAAGTTCGCGGCCGCCCCGTCCATGTCGTAGGTCTGGGTGTGCTCGATCGGCTGCGGTCCGAGCGGCACGCCCTTGTGCACGCCGATGAGGTTGACGCCCAGCTCCTGCGCCTTCTCGAACGCCGGGAAGGCGATCTTGGGGTCGTCCATGCGCCACGGGAACGGCTCGCCGGAGTCGTAGCGGACGTTGTAGAACTTGAACGCCTTCGCGCCGTACTCCTTGACCTGGATCTCCATGAGGTCGAGCGCGCGCCGGCCCTCGACCGGGTTCACCGAGCCCCAGAACACGGTTTGGTCCGGCCGTTTGCGCGCCAGCTCGGCGCACTTCTCCCAGGAGGAGAGGCCGTCCCGGAAGAGGTCGGTGAGCGGCAGCGGCATCGCGACGAGCATGTCGGTGTCCGAGTTGCCGAAGACCATCTCGTCGATCTCGTCGACGCTCCACTCGTGCAGGAACTGCTCGGGGGGCATGACCGTCTGGCCGTCCGGGGTGAGCGCCGCGTGGAACGCGTAGAGGTGGTTGGAGAACATCTGGCCCGGTCCGCCGAACGCGTTGCGCTCGTCGAAGTTGAAGACGTGGGCGACCCCGTCGAACACGAACGCGTCGTCGATCATGCGCGGCTCCGATCATCGGTGTGCAGGCGGGTGAGGTAGGCGTCGCGGTCGCCGACCTCGGCGGGCTCGGGCAGGAAGCGCAGCTTGGCGACGGCCGCGGGCGCCATGCGGGCCGGCGTCCACGCCTCGTCCCAGGTGATCTCGACGCTGGCGCTGTCGATGCCGTCGAGCGCCTCGACCTCTTCGCGTACGTTGTCGAGGATGCGGGCGGCGAACGGGCACCATCCGGACGTCAGCATCAGCTCGACGTCCGCGTGGCCGTCGGCGATCTCGATCGAGCGCACCAGCCCCATGTCGACGATCGAGATCTCGCGTTCACGGCAGCACGGGTCGTGCACGCCGCCCAGCACGTCGAGTACCGCGCTCTCGAGCTCCACCTCGCTCCTCTCCTCGCGTGGGCACGAGCGTACGCCCGGCGAGGTTGCACGGGCGTTGCACACGGGCGGTCAGTCGAGACCCGACGACGGCGGGCGGCCCGCTCCCCGCTCGCCGCCGAGGGTGCCGCGCAGCGTCCGTCCCGCGCCGCCGGGTTGATCCCGCCAGGGTCGCCGCGGCCGAGGACGCGCGCCGCGGCGGTGAGGCGCAGCGACGGGGCGGCGTCGCCGAGGGCGCCGGACGCGATCGCCGCCGGCCGGCGGCGCGCTATCGCTGCGCGCGCAGCAGCGCCCGGCGGACCTTGCCGCTCGCGGTCTTCGGCAGCTCGCGGGCGAAGTCCACGACGCGGGGGTACTTGTAGGGCGCGGTGTGGGCCTTGACGTGGTCCTGCAGCTCGCGGGCGAGGCCCTCCGACGGGTCGTGCCCGTCGCGTAGCACGATGACCGCGCGCACCACGGCGCCGCGCTCCTCGTCCGGGTGGGCGACGACCGCCGCCTCGGCGACGGCGTGGTGGGCGACGAGCGCCGATTCGACCTCGAAGGGCCCGATCCGGTAGCCCGACGAGATGATCACGTCATCGAGGCGGCCCTCGAAGTAGAGGAAGCCGTCCTCGTCGCGCGTGACGCGGTCGCCGGTGCGCCACGGCTCCCCGGTGGCGCGGTCGGCGTCGGGCGCGTCCTGCCCGAGGTAGCGCAGGAAGAACGTCGGCACGCTGGCGGGGTCGACGACCAGCTCGCCGTCGACGACGTCGAGGCGCATGCCGGGCAGCGCGCGGCCCATCGAGCCGGGCCGCGCGGGCCGGTCGTCGGGCATCCCGGTGAGCTGGCCGGTCTCCGTCTGGCCGTAGCCGTCGCGGATCCACACGCCGGTCGCCTCGTGCCACGCGCGCAGCACCTCGGGGTTCAGCGCCTCGCCGGCGGCGACGAGCCCGCGCAGCGCGGGCAGGGGACGCAGCCGGGCGCGCTTGGCGATCACGCGGTACTCGGTCGGCGCCATGCACAGGACGTCGACTCCCTCGCGGTCGAGCAGCTCGAGGCGCTCCTCGGGGTCGAAGCGGGCGTCGTGCAGAAGGGCGGCGGCGCCCTGCAGCCACGGCGCGATGAACACGTTGCGGGCGGACTTCGACCACCCCGAGGCGGCGGTGCACCAGACCAGCTCGCCCGGCGCGCGGGCCGAGCCAGTGTCCGGACTGGGTGCGCTGGCCGGGCAGGTAGCGCTGGCCGTGCAGCACCGCCTTGGGCTCGCCCGCGGTCCCCGACGTGAAGGTGATCAGGCACGGGTCGGTGGGCGCGAGCTCGGCCGGCGGCGGCGGCTCGCGCTCCGGCCACTCGCCCCACGGGCACCACACGGTCGGCCCGCTCCAGCCCGCCGCCTCGATCACCTCGCGGTTGCGCTCGTCGGCCACCACGACCGCGGGACTGACGGCCGCCAGGCGCAGCTCGAGGTCGTGTGGGCGCAGCTGCTCGTTGCAGGGCAGCGCGACCCAGCCCTGGCGGAAGCACGCGACGAGCGTCAGCACCCACTCGGGCCGGTTGCCGACGAGCGTCATCACCACGTCGCCGGGGCGCACGCCGAGGTCGTGCAGGTGCGCGGCCACGCGCGCGGCGCCGCGGGCGACCTCGCCGAAGGTCCACTCGCTGCGGGAGCCGTCGCGGGCGTGGACGACGAGCGCCCGGTCGCCGGCGGGCGCCGCCTCGACGATCTCGCGGGCGAAGTTCACGGGGCGGCGAGCCTAGCCGCAGCGGGCCGGCGACGCGACGAGCCGCTCGCGCGGCGACAGCAGGCCGGTGAGCGCGAGCAGCACGGCGCCGCCCAGCAGCACCGCCTCGAGCCCGAACCGCTCGGCGAGCGGCCCGGCGATCAGCGGGCCGGCGAGCAGCCCGGCGCCCGACATGAACATGACCGCGGCGAGGCCCGCGGACGGCCGCTCGCCCCACACGCGGGCGCTCCAGATGACCTCGATGGCCACGATGAGGTTGTAGGCGGCGCCGAACAGCGCCGCGGACACCGGGGCCGCCACCGGCGCCGCGGGGGCGACCGCGAGCAGCGCCACCGAGAGCCCGAGCGCGAGGCTCACCGACGCGAACGCCGCGGTGGCGCCGAGGCGCCGGACGATGTCGCCGGCGAGCGCGCCGAGCACGCTCGCGAGCCCCACCGCGGCGAGGAACAGCCGGCTTCCGGCCGCGGGCAGCGCGTCGGCGCTCACGAGGTAGTCGACGCCGAACGTCCAGAACACCGAGGCGCCCATGCCGATCAGCAACGCGCCGGCGAGCAGCGGACCGGAACGAGGGCAGACGAACCAGGTCCAGCGGAGGCGGGGCAGCGTGCTCGAGGCCGGCCCGATCGCCCCCGCGGGCAGGACGCGCGCCGCCCACAGCGTCACGAGCACCGCGAGGCCGGCGAACACGAGCCAGGCTGTCCGCCACGAGCCGCCCACCACGACGGCGATCGGGCCGGCCACCGCCACGCCGTAGCCGGTCCCGGAGGTGATCGCCGACAGCGTGCGCCCGCGCGCGGCGTCGGGGATGAGCGCGACGGCGTCGGAGAAGGGCGGGAACACCAGCGCGCTGCTCACGCCGCCGACGAGGATCCCGAGGGCGAGCAGGAGCGGGCCCTGCGAAAGCCCGACCAGCAGCATCCCGCCGGCCGCGCAGGCGCCGCCCAGGATGACCATGTGGCGCGGCCCCAGGCGCCGCGCGAGCGTGGCCGCGGCTACGGAGCCGCCGAGGTAGGCGACGTAGGACCCCGCCGCGATCACGCCGAGCTCCGCGGTGGCGAGGCCGTAGTCGGCGCGGATGTCGGGCAGCAGCAGCCCGAAGCCGTAGCGCGCCATGCCGAACGCGGCGCCCACCACGCCGATGCCGGCGGTGGCCAGGGCGAGCGGGCTCGGGCCCGTCCGGGCCTGCGTCGTCATCGCCCCGCGCCGTCGCTCGTGTGGTCGAGCGGGCAGCCGGGCTCCTGCGTGCAGGCGCCCCGGTCGCACATGCGGCACACATGGAGCGCCTGCGGGCGGTCCTCGGCGAGCGCGGAGGTGAGCTTCGCGAGCAGGGGCTCGAGGCGCGCCTGCTCGTCGGCGTCCAGCGCGTCGAGCATGCCGCGGACGCTCTGCGCGCGCTCGCCGAGCAGGCGGTCGGCCGCCTGCTCGCCGGCCGGCGTCAGGTGGAGCGCGCGCGTGCGCGCGTCGGGTCCAGCGCCGCGCTCGACGAGGCCGTCGGCGGCGAGCCGGTCGAGCACCCGCACCGTCGCGGGCTGCGAGATCCCCAGCACCCGTCGCAGCGCCTCGACCGAGATCCCCGGATAGGCCTGGAGGTGCACGAGCGCCGCCGGCGCGGCGCCGCCGTGGGGGAGGCCGGCCCCGACCGCCTCGCGGACGCGGTCGGCCGCGGCGAGCGCGGTGACCCCGAGGAGGTTGGCGAGGCGGTCGGTGGCCATCCCGGAACAATACATACCCGATGCATGTCTTGTCGGGGCGGGCGGACGGCGACGCTCCGGGTGGGTGGGCGCGCGCTCGCTACGCGCCCGGCACGCGGTACGGCTCGCCGGGCAGGTCGCGGCCGAGCGCGCGCAGCGCGTCCCCGCCGCTGGTGGCGAGGTGGTCGCCCGCGGCGTGGCGATCCCACAGGCCCTCGAGCCTCGACACGAAGGCGCGGAACCGCCCGACGGGCCTCGCGGGCTCGGGCGCCGCGTGGGCGGCGAGCAATCGCACGAGGTGGGCGGTGCGCACGAACGGATCGGCGACGGTCGCGCCGTCACGCAGCGAGCGGGCGGCGAGCAGCCTCCCGTCCTGCTCGGCGACGAGAACGGGTGTCCGCGGCGGATACGCCTCGTCGAGCGCGGCAAGATCGGCGACGGCCGCGTGGTCGGCGTCGCCGGCGAGGCGGATCGTGACGCGACTCATCCAGGTCGACATCAGCGCGGCGTCGGCGCGCTCGAGGTGGTGGGAGAGGTGGTCGGTGGTGGCCATCGGGAACCCCCTGGTTCGAGGTGCTCATCGATGGTGCCGGAGCCCTGGGATTAGGTCAAACGAGACATCATTCCCCCAGCGATAAGCGGGACTGATGCCTAAGGCCCGCACCTACGACGGGCTCGGGCGCCGCGCCGAGCTGCGCACCAGCGTCCACATCTCGTGGACGATCGAGCATGAAGTGACGATTGAAGGTCATGGACAGTCCCCGTGCGGGCGCGGATAGTGGACGACACGCAATCGACCACGGGAGCGACCATGACGGGAGAGACGATGCTGAGGCCGACGACGCTGGTCCTCGGCGGGACGGGCAAGACGGGCCGCCGGGTGGCCGATCGGCTGATGGCGCGCGGCGTGCCCACGCGGATCGGCTCGCGCTCCGGCGCGCCGCCGTTCGACTGGGACGACCGCGCGACCTGGGCGCCCGCCCTGCGCGACATGGAGGCGGCGTACATCTCCTACTTCCCCGACGTCGCGGTGCCCGGTGCCGTCGAGACCGTCGGCGCGTTCGCCGAGCTGGCCGTGCGCCTCGGCGTGCGGCGGCTCGTGCTGCTGGCCGGCCGCGGCGAGCCGGAGGCCGAGCAGGCCGAGCAGGCGGTCCGCGACTCCGGCGCCGAGCTGACGATCGTGCGCTCGACCTGGTTCAGCCAGAACTTCAGCGAGGGGTACTTCACCGACCAGGTGCGCAGCGGCGAGGTCGCGCTCCCGGCCGGCGCCGTGCGCGAGCCGTTCGTCGACGTCGACGACATCGCCGACGTCGCGGTCGCGGCGCTCACGGAGCACGGCCATGTCGGTCGGCTGTACGAGCTGACCGGCCCGCGGCTGCTGACCTTCGCGGACGCGGTCGCCGAGATCGCGAGCGCGACAGGGCGCGACCTCCGCTACGCGCAGATCTCCATCGAGGCGTACTCGGGCCTGCTGCGCGAATGGGGCGTGCCGCCGGACTACGTCGCGCTGATCGAGTACCTCTTCACCGAGGTCATGGACGGGCGCAACGCGCGGCTCGCCGACGGCGTGCAGCGCGCCCTCGGCCGCGAGCCCCGCGACTTCGCCGACTACGCCCGCGACGCCGCCGCCGGCGGCGCGTGGAGCCCGCTGACGGTGAACGGCTGATGGACGGGATCCTGTTCGCGCTGACGCTGGCCGGCGCGCTCGGCTGCGGGCTCAGCGCCGGCGCCTTCTACGCCTTCTCGAGCTTCGTGATGCAGGGCCTGGGCCGCCTTCCGCCGGCCCAGGGGCTCGCCGCCATGCAGGCCATCAACGTCACCGCGGTCACGTTCGCCTTCATGCTCGCGCTGTTCGGGACGGCCGTCGTGGTGGCCGTGCTCGGGGTGTGGGCGGTCACGTCATGGAGCGAGCCGTACGCGCCGTGGCTGCTGGCCGGCGCGGTGCTCTACCTGGCGGGCGCGATCGGCGTGACGATGGTCTTCCACGTGCCGCGAAACGACGCGCTGGCCACGGTCGACCCGGCCGCCTCCGACGCCGCCGCGCGGTGGCGCCGGTACCACTCCGAGTGGACGGCGGGGAACCACGTCCGCACCGTCGCCGGCCTCGCCGCCGCGGCGGCGCTCACGGTTGCGCTGCAGGCGGGCTGAGGCGCCGGTAGCCGGGCCCGCCGGGGGCTGGTACGGTCGGCTCGGCTCGGACCGTCAAATGGAATTTCGGCTTCTTGGCTCCCTCGACGTGGCCGAACGCGATCGCTCGCTGCCGCTCGGCGGGAGCAAGCAGCGGGCGCTGCTGGCCGACCTGCTGTTGCACGCGAACGCCGTGGTGCCGGTCGAGCGGCTGATCGACGACCTGTGGGGGGCCTCGCCGCCGGCCACGGTGGCCAAGAGCGTGCAGGTGTACGTGTCGCGGCTGCGCAAGCAGCTGGGGGACGGGCGCCTGGTGACGCGGCCGCCGGGCTACGTGCTGCGGGTCGATCCATCGGAGCTCGACGTGGCGCGCTTCGAGGCGCTCGTGACGCGGGCGCGCGGGGCCGAGCCGGAGGTGGCGGCCGCGCGGCTCCGCGAGGCGCTCGCGTTGTGGCGCGGGCCGCCGCTGGCCGATCTCGCGTACGAGCCGTTCGCGCAGGCCGAGATCGCGCGGCTGGAGGAGCTGCGGCTGGCGGCGCTCGAGCAGCGGATCGACGCGGAGCTCGCGACCGGCCGGCACGCGGAGCTGGTCGGCGAGCTGGAGGCGCTGGCGGCCGAGCACCCCCTGCGCGAGGGGCTGCGCGGCCGGCTCATGCTCGCCCTCTACCGGTCGGGCCGCCAGGCGGAGGCGCTCGAGGTCTACCGCCGGACGCGCCGTGCGCTGGTCGACGAGCTGGGGGTCGAGCCGAGCCGGCGGCTGCAGGAGCTCGAGCGGGCGATCCTCGCGCAGGCCCCGTCGCTGGACGCCGGCCCCCGCGCGGTCCCGCCCGGCGCCCGCGACGGCGGTGGCGCGGTGTTCGTGGGCCGCGAGGACGAGCTGCGGCGCATGGAGGCGGGGCTCGAGACGGCGCTGGCGGGGCGGGGGGCGATCGTGCTGCTCGCCGGCGAGCCGGGGATCGGCAAGAGCCGGCTCGCGGAGGAGCTCGCCCGGACCGCGCACGGGCGCGGCGCCCGCGTCCTCGTCGGCCGCTGCTGGGAGGCGGGCGGCGCGCCGGCGTACTGGCCGTGGGTGCAGGCGCTCCGCGCCTACGTGCGCGACCAGGATCCCGACGCGCTGCGGGAGCGGCTCGGGGCGGGGGCGGACGACCTCGCCCGGCTGCTGCCGGAGCTGCGCGAGCTCGTCCCCGACCTGCGCGAGCCCGCGGCGGCCGACGACGAGGGCGCGCGCTTCCGCCTCTTCGAGGCCGTGAGCGGCCTCATCCGGGCCGCCGCGCGGGCCGAGCCGCTGGTGCTCGTGCTCGACGACCTCCACGCCGCCGACGAGCCCTCGCTCCTGCTCCTGCGCTTCCTGGCCCGCGAGACCACCGACTGCGGGCTGCTCGTCGTCGGCGCGTTCCGCGACGTCGACCCGACCATGCGGGGCGCGCTGAGCTCCGCGGTCGCCGCGCTGGTGCGCGAGCCGGGGACGAGCCGGATCACGCTCGCCGGGCTCAGCGAGATCGACGCCGGGCGCTACATCGAGCTCGCGACGGGCACCACGCCCGCGCCCGGCGTCGCCCATGCGATCCACGCCGAGACGGACGGCAACCCGCTGTTCGTGGGCGAGGTCGTGCGGATGCTCGACGCCGACGCGCGCCTCGGGCGGCCCGGCGGCGACCTGCGCATCCCGGAGGGCATCCGCAGCGTGATCGGCCAGCGGGTGGAGCACCTGTCGGCGCCGTGCCGTGGCCTGCTCGTCCCCGCCTGCGTCCTGGGCCGCGAGTTCGGACTCGACGTGCTCGAGCGGCTGAGCGGCCTGGCACGCGGCGACGTGATCGATGCGCTCGACGAGGCGATGGCCGAACGCCTCATCGGTGACGTCCCGGGGGCGCCCGGGCGGCTGCGCTTCGGGCACGCGCTGATCCGCGACACGCTCTACGACGAGCTGACCCCCGCGCGCCGGCTCGACCTGCACGAGCGCGCCGGGGAGGCGCTCGAGGCGGTGTACGCCGCCGACCTCGATCCGCACCTGGCCGAGCTGGCGCACCACTTCACGGCCTCCGGGGCCACCGCGAAGGCGGTCGCCTACTCCCGCCGCGCCGGCGACCGCGCCGCCGCCCAGCTCGCCTACGAGGAGGCGGTCCGCCTGTACGAGATGGCGCTCGCGCTCGAGCGCGAGCCGGTCGCCCGCTGCGAGCTGCTGCTCGCGCTCGGCGATGCCCAGGCACGCGCGGGGGACACGCCCGCCTCCAAGCGCGCCTTCGGCGAGGCCGCCGAGCTCGCCGACGCCCGCGGCCTCGCCGAGCACCTCGGCCGGGCGGCGCTCGGCTACGGCGGGCGGCTCATCTGGGACGTCTCCCGCGACGACGAGCGGCTCGAACGGCTTCTCGAGCGCGCGCTCGCCGTGCTCGGCCCCGGGGACAGCCCGCTGCGGGTCCGGCTGCTCGCCCGTCTGGCCGGCGGCCCGCTCCGCGACGCCAGCCGCGACCCGGCCCGGCGGCACGCGCTGAGCGCGGAGGCGCTCGCCGCCGCCCGGCGGCTGGGGGACCCGGCCACGCTGGCCTACGCGATCCAGGGCTACATCGCCGCCAACCACTCGCCCGAGCACACGCGGCGGCAGCTCGAGCTCGCGACCGAGATGATCGAGATCGCGGCGCGGGCGGGCGACCGCGAGCGCGTCGTGGAGGGCCTCGAGGAACGCTTCGACGCGCTGATCGAGTTCGCCGACATCGAGGCGGCGAAGCACGCGCTGGAGGCCATGGCCGAGGTCGCGGGCGAGCTCCGGCAACCGTCGCAGCAGTGGCTCACGGGGGTGCACCGCGGGCTGATCGCGCTGCTCGAGGGCCGCCTCGCCGACGCCGAGGGCGTGATCACGGCCACGCGCGGGCTCGGGGACCGCGCGCAGAGCTGGAGCGCGGGCGTCACCTACGGCCTCCAGCTCTACGTGCTGCGGCGCGAGCAGGGCCGGCTCGCCGAGATCGAGGACCTCGTCCGCCGCTCGTTCGAGGCGTATCCCACGTATCCCGTCTGGCGCTGCGTGATGGCCCAGACCGCCGCCGAGCTCGGGCACACGGACGAGGCCCGCGACCTCCTCGACGGGCTGGCCGGCCGCGGGTTCCGCGACCTGCCGTTCGACGAGGAGTGGATCGTGAGCATGTGCCTGCTCTCCGAGACCGCCCGCACCCTGCGCGAGGCCGGGCACGCGGACGCCCTCTTCGAGCGCCTGCGCCCGTACGGCGAGCGGATCGCGATGAGCTACCCGGAGGTCAGCCTCGGCGCGGTGGCGCGCTACCTGGGGCTGAGCGCCGCGACGGCGGGCCGGTGGGGCGACGCCGAGCGGAGCTTCGAGGCCGCCTTGCGGGTCAACGCGCGGATCGGCGCGCGCTCGTGGCTGGCGCACTCCCGCGAGGACTACGCGCGGGCGCTGCTCGCCCGCGGCGGACCGGGCGACGGCGAGCGGGCGCGCGACCTGCTCGCGCAGGCGCTCGACGCCTACCGGGCGCTCGGCATGGACGCCTTTGCCGAGCGCGCCGCCGCTTCCGGCTAGAGCGTCTCGGCGGAGCCGTCGCTGCGGGGGTCCGCCCCGGCGGTCACGGCGCCGTCGGGGCCGATCGCGATCGCGTGGGCGTGGCCCATCCGCTCGTCGCGGGCGGGCAGGACCTCGACCCGCCCGTCGCCCGCGTGCAGCGTCGCCAGCGTGTCCGGGTCGAGGTCGGCCTCCACCTGCAGGACTCCAACGTCGTCCTCGAGCAGGAAGCGGCCGTGCAGGATCCGCGGCGCGGCCACGGCGTCCCCGGGGTGGTCGCCGGTCAGCAGCCGGTGCAGGACCTGCACGTTCATCTGGGGCTGGCCGTCGGCGCCCATCGCCCCGAAGACGAGGCGCGGGCGTCCGTCCTCGAGCGCGATGCACGCCATCAGCGTGTGCAGGGTGTGCTTGCCGGGCTCGAGGCGGTTCGGGTGGTGCTCGTCGAGCGAGAAGTAGTGCGCGCGGTTGTGCAGCAGGACGCCCGTGTCGCCGGCGACGAACGCCGAGCCGAACCCGTAGTAGAGGCTCTGGATCAGCGAGCAGGCGTTGCCGTCGGCGTCGGCCGTGCAGACGTAGACGGTGTCGCCCCACGCGGGTGGCGCGGCGACCGGCGCCGCGGCGTCCCGCAGCGCGGGATCGCGCAGCAGGTCCTCGGCGGAGACCCGCATGAACCGCGGATCGGTGACGTAGCGGTCGCGGACCGCGAACGCCGCCCGCTTGGCCGCGACGAACGCGTGGACGAAGCCGGCGCCGGCGGGGAGCTCCGGGTGGGCGGCGGCGAGGTGGTCGAGCATCAGCAGCGCCGTGATGCCCTGGCTGTTGGGGGGCGTGGTGAGGATGTCCAGGCCCGCGTGCCGGACCCCGATCGGCGTGACCCAGCGGGGCGCGTAGGCGCGCAGGTCCGCGGCGGCCAGCAGGCCGCCGGCCTCGCCGATCGCCCGCGCGAGCGCGTCGCCGAGCTCGCCGGCGTAGAAGTCGCGCGCGCCGTGGCGGGCGATGCGGCGCAGGGACTCGGCCAGCTCCGGCTGGCGGAGCGTCGCGCCGGGCGGGAGCGGCGCGCCGGCCGCGTCGAGCAGCCGCCGGGCGAGGGTCGGGTCGGTGCGCAGGTCGTCGCGCGCGTCCGCCGCCCAGCCCGCGAGCCGGTCGCCGATCTCGACGCCGTCCGCGGCGGCGTCGACCGCCGGGCCGAGCAGGTCGCCGAGCGCGCGGGTGCCGAAGCGCTCGGCCGCGACCTCCCACGCCGCGACCGTCCCCGGCACGGTGACCGAGAGCGCGCCGCGCACCGGCACGGCGTCCAGGCCACGCTCGGCGAACGCCGCGCGCGTCGCGGCGCGCGGCGCCGGGCCGGTGCCGTTGAGGCAGTGCACCTCGCCGGTGCGGGCCTCGTGGTAGAGGAGGAACAGGTCGCCCCCGATGCCGCACATGTGCGGATAGACGACCGCGAGCATCGCGTTGACCGCGAGCGCGGCGTCCATGGCGTTGCCGCCCGCGGCGAGCACGTCGCGCCCGGCGGCCGACGCCGTGTGGTGCGGGGAGGCGACCGCGGCCCGAGTTGTCGTCCGGTCCCTTGACATCGACACCGGGTGACCATAGCATCTGTCCCATCATCCTACCAATGGACTTTTGAGACGGCCGGGGAGCGGGCGAGGAGGCTCAGATGCGGATCTTCATCTCGGTGGACATGGAGGGGACGAGCGGCCTCGAGCGCCTGGAGGAGATCTTCCGCGGGCTCCCGGGCTTCGACCGCTTCCGCGGCCTCATGGCCGGTGACGCCAACGCGGTCATCCGCGGTGCGATCGAGGGCGGCGCCGACGAGATCGTGGTCAGCGACTCGCACGGCTACATGTGCAACATCCGCCCCGACGACCTCGTGCCGGGCGTCCAGCTCAAGCGCGGGCAGCTCCGCCGGCAGTGGTGCCAGATGAAGACGTTCGACTCGACCTTCGACGCGGTGCTGCTGGTCGGCTACCACGCCAAGGCCGGGACCGCGGAGGCGATCCTCAGCCACACGTGGATCACGGGCTTCCTCGACGTGCGCGTGAACGGCAGGTCCGTACCCGAGCCGTCGCTGAACACCTTCCTCGCCGGCGCCTCCGGCGTGCCGGTCGTGATGCTCAGCGGCGACGACGCCGTGATCGAGCAGTCCCGGCCCGTCCTCGGCGACATCCACTACGCCCAGGTCAAGACCTCGACGGGCTACACGAGCGGCGACCACCTGCCGCTCGACGAGAGCCGCGAGCTGCTGCGCCGGACCGCGCGCGACGCCGTGGCCGGCGCGCGCCACCAGCTCCCGGTGCCGTGCGAGCTGCCGGTCACCATCGAGCTCGACCTGTCGGCAGACCCGGTGGGCCAGACCCCGCTCGGCGCGCGCCCCGACGACAACCTGCGCTTCGTCGACCGGCGGTGGGACGGCGAGCTGCCCAGTGACGTCGACATCGTGCTCGCCACCCATCCCCAGGTGACCTCACCCAGGCGCGGCACGGTGTCGTTCACCTGTGACGACTTCCCGACGGCGTACGCCACGCTCCACAGCATCCTGATGGAGATCTACGAGCGTGACATCGAGAACCTGATCGACGTCGTCGCGACCCCCGAGACCTACGAGCGCACGGACCTCGACGAGATCATCGGCGGTCACTCGCCCACCGAGGCAGAGGCCCTGACGAGCTGAGTCGCACCCCGGCGGCACCCCGTCCGCCGGGCCATTCACTGTCACACGAGGGAAGGAGAGGTTCCCATGGGAGCTGTGAGAACGCCTGACTCGAAGCGGATGGCGTGCTGCCTGTGCTTCGACTTCGACGCGCTGTCCCTGTGGCTCGGGCTGTTCCGGTTCACGACCGCCAACCCGCTGTCGCGCGGCGAGTTCGGAGCCACGGTGGGGGTGCCGCGGATCCTCGAGCTGCTCGACCGCTACGAGCTCAAGGCGACGTTCTTCGTGCCTGGCCACACCGCCGTCGTGTTCCCGGACGCCGTGCGGGCGATCCACGCCCGCGGGCACGAGGTCGCCGCGCACAGCATGTACCACGCGCCCTACGAGGTCGGGCTCGCGATGAGCGGGGTCGAGCCGGCGACGCCAGAGCAGCAGCGGGGCTACCTCGAGCAGCAGATCGAGGCCCTCGAGAAGCTCACGGGCGAGCGCCCGGTCGGCTTCCGCTCGCCGATCGGCGACTGGGTGGGCGAGCACGTGCCGCAGTACCTGATCGAGCTCGGCTTCACCTACGACAGCAGCCTGCAGGGCCACGACTTCGTGCCCTACCGGTTGCGCATCGGCGACACCTACCAGACCGAGGAGCCCTACGAGGTGCACTTCGGGGAGCCCTCCTCACTGCTGGAGATCCCGCTTCACTGGGACACGAACGACTTCGCACAGTTCGAGTTCCTCGGGTATTACCTCAACACCGAGAACGCCTGGTTCTCGCCCTCACCGTTCAACACACCCTCGCAGGTGCTCGAGAACTTCTCGGGCAGCTTCGACTACTGCTATCAGCACGTTCCGGGCGGGGTGTGGAACACCATCCTGCACCCGCAGGCGTGTGGGCGCGACATGAAGATGGGCTGGCTGGAGCGGGTGATCCAGCACGTCTACAGCCACGACGACGTGTGGTTCACCACCATGCGCGAGGCCACCGAGGCCTACGACGACGACCTGGCGGACCCCACGCCCGGCGTCGCCGCGGTCGCGAAGGCCTGACCTCCCCGGGTCCCGGCGGGTGCGGAGGCCGCGAGCCGCTCCGCGCCCGCCGCGGCCTCATTCCGACACGGTCGAGCGGATCAGCTGCTCGACGTTGTCCAGGTGCGACCGCATCGCCGTGCGGGCGGCGGCCGCGTCGCCGGCCCGGATCGCCTCCAGGATCGCCTGGTGGTCGCCGAGGGCGGCGCCCGGCGCCCCCGTCGGGCGGAACGACAGCTCGCGGCTCGGCCGCAGCGCCTCGCCCAGCGCCCCCACGAGCTCGATGAGGATCTGGTTCGTGGTCGCGCGCGCGATCGCGACGTGGAACGCGGAGTCGTACTCGACCACGCTCTCCTCGCGCTCGATGCCCTCGCGCATGAGCTCGATCGTCTGCTCGATCTCCCGGATCGACTGCTCCGTGGCGCGCTCGGCCGCCAGCGCCGCGGACTCCGGCTCGAGGATCCGCCGCACCTCGATCGGGTCGCCGAGCAGCTCGCGCACCGGCGCCGACGTCGAGGCCCGCGCGAGCGCCAGCGCCCGCGCGCGCGGCGTGATGCCGATGCGGCGCTTGCCACGCGTCTCGATCGCGCCCATGTGGTCCAGCGCCGCCAGCGCCTCCCGCAGCACGTTGCGGCTCACCGCCAGCTCGTCGCCCAGCTCGCGCTCGGGCGGGAGCACCACCTCCGGCGTGCCACTGCCCGCGATCAGGTCCAGCAGCTGGTCGGCGACCTCCTGCGGCAGCCCCTTGCGCCGCGCGGGCCGCGCGCCGGTCAGCCGCGCGCGCTCGGGCGGGGCGGCGGCCTCGGCCCGCGGGTCGGACGGGTCTGACGTCATCGATCGGATGATCCGACCATATCCGGCCCAGCGGCCGTCGTCCCTCGACGCCGGACCGGTTAAACGCGACGGGGCCCCGCTGACGCGGAGCCCCGTGGCAGCCGGATGCGGGGGGAAGACCGGCTGTGGCGGAGGCGGGGGATGTCGGAGAGGGAGGTCCCCGCCTCACTCCCCTGATCGGCAGGGGCCGCCGGGGACTTGAGCGGTCGCGCGCGGGTATCCTCGTCGCCCCTTTCGAGAGACCACGAGGTGCCCGAACCCATGGCCGTAGCCGCCCAGCCCTTCGAGAAGTCGGACGAGCAGAAGGCGATCACCGAGATGGTCCGCCAGTTCGCCGACGAGCAGATCATCCCGCGCGCGGAGCACTACGACAGCGCGGACGAGTACCCGACGCCGATCGTCGAGCAGATGGCCGAGCTGGGGCTGTTCGGGGTCACGATCCCCGAGGAGCACGGCGGGATGGGCCTCGACCTCACGACCTACTCGATGATCGTCGAGGAGCTCTCGCGCGGCTGGATCTCGATCTCCGGCGTGGTCAACACGCACTTCATCGGCTCCTACCTGCTGATGAAGTTCGGCACCGACGAGCAGCGCGAGCGGCTGCTGCCGCGGATGGCGACGGGCGAGCTGCGGGCCGCGTTCAGCATGTCCGAGCCCGAGCTCGGCTCCGACGTGCAGGCGATCAAGTCGACCGCGCGCAAGCTCGACGACGGCGGACTACGAGATCAACGGGCAGAAGATGTGGGTCACCAACGGGCTGACCTCGGGGATCGTGTTCGTGCTCGTCAAGACCGACACGAAGGCCGATCCGCCCTACAAGGGCATGACCTGCTTCATCTGCGAGAAGGAGCCGGGCGCCTCGGAGAACCCCGGGCTGACGGTCCCGCCCAAGATCAAGAAGATGGGCTACAAGGGCGTCGAGTCGACCGAGCTCGTCTTCGACGGCTACCGGGTCCCGGCGGACATGATCCTCGGCGGCGAGGAGGGCGGCCTCGGCAAGGGCTTCACGCAGATGATGGACGCGCTCGAGGTCGGCCGCGTCAACGTCGCCGCGCGCGGGGTGGGCATCGCCCAGCGGGCGCTCGAGCTCGCGCTGCGCTACAGCCAGGAGCGCAAGACGTTCGGCAAGCAGATCGCCCAGCACCAGGCGATCCAGTTCAAGCTCGCCGACATGGCCACCAAGGTCGAGGCCGCGCGCCTGCTGACGCTCAAGGCCGCGCGCATGAAGGACGCCGGGGAGCGCTCGGACCTCGAGGCCGGCATGGCCAAGCTCTTCGCCTCCGAGGCGGGCAAGGAGGTCGTCGAGGACGCGCTGCGGATCCACGGCGGCTACGGCTACTCCAAGGAGTACGAGATCGAGCGGCTCTACCGCGACGCGCCGCTGCTGCTGATCGGCGAGGGCACGTCGGAGATCCAGCGGATGGTGATCGGCCGCAAGCTGCTGCAGCGTCACAAGATCTGAGCCGCGGCGCCGATCGCGAGCAGCGCGACGGCGTCGACGGCGAGCACGACGCGCAGCAGCCGGGCGGGCTCGAGCACGGCGCCGAGCAGGCCCACCGCGAGCGCCACCCGCGGCGCGGAGGCCATGGTGAGCAGCGAGGCGCCGACGTTCTGGGCCGCGACGAGGTCGAGCGGCGCGAGGCCGAGCGCCCGCGCCGCGTCGGCCTGCGCGGCCGCGAACATCGCGTTGGCGCCCGCGTTGGAGCCGGTCAGGAAGCCGCCGAGGCCGCCGACCCAGGGCACGAGCGCGACGTAGGCGTCGCCGAGGCTCGCGCCCGCCTGCGCCAGCTCCGCGCTCATCCCGGTCACCGTCATCAGCGCGCCGAGCACGAGGAACACGACGGTCGTGGCCGCCACCGGCCACCAGCGCGGCAGGGCCGCCCGGATCGCGCCCGCGGTCACGCCGCCGCCGCGCGCGCCCAGCAGCCACGGGGTGAGCGCGCACGTGGCGAGCAGGGCGAGGGCGGGGCTGACCACGACCGCCCCGGCGCCCGCCGGCTCCCCCTGGACCACCGCGACCACGCCCCGCGCCAGCAGCAGCAGCGCGACCAGCACCGCATAGGGGAGCGCGGCCCGCGCCGCGCCGGCGTCGCGCGGCGGGCGATGCCCCTCGCGGACCCACACGAGCGCCACCACCGCGAGCACCGCCACGAGGCTGCCGAGCACGCCGGCCAGCGCTGTACCGAGCACCGCGTTGGCGCCCAGGATCCCCGCCCACAGCGCGAGCGCCACCACCGCCAGCTCGCCGGCGCGCCGCAGCGCGCCCCGCGCGCCCACGCCGACCCCCAGCGCCGCGGCGCCCACCACCAGGAACACCGGCAGCGACAGCTCCGCCGAGCGCACCCCGAGCGCGTCGACGTCGAGGTCGGCCAGGCGCGCCGCCACGAGCGTGCCCGGGGCGAGCGCGCCCCACGGCACCGCCACCAGGCCGAACAGCGCGAGCACGGCGGCCCGCGCGGGCGCGAAGCCCATCTGCACCAGCAGCGGCGCCGCGACCACCACGCCGACCCCGAACCCCGTCACCGACTCGGCGAACGGCGTCACCCCGAGCACGACGAGCAGCACCCGGCGGGCCGGGTCGGCCGACACCGCGCCCACCCAGTGCCCGAGTCGCTCCTGGGCGCCGAGCCGCGTCATCAGCTCGGCCAGGAGCAGCCCGCCGAGCACGATCGCCGCGACCTCGGCGGCGGTCACCAGCGCGTCGCGCTGGGCGTCGGCCAGCTCGCTCCACGGGACCGGGAAGGCCAGCGCCGCCGCCACCGCCCCGGCGGCGAGCGCCGCCAGGGACGCGCGCACCGGCGGCACCCGGCCGAGCAGCAGCACGAGCGCCACGGCGGGCGGCAGCGCGGCCAGCAGCGCCGGCCACGGGGCGGCCTTCCAGCCGCTCACTCCGGCGTCACGTACGCCTGCGAGATCCCGCCGTCGACCATGAACGCGGTGGCGGTCACGTACGAGGACTCGTCGGAGGCGAGGAACAGCGCGGCGTCGGCCACCTCGCGCACCTTGGCGAAGCGCCCCATCGGCACGTGCACGAGCCGCCGCGCCGCCTGCTCGGGGTCCTTGGCGAAGAGCTCGCGCAGCAGCGGCGTGTCGACCGGCCCGGGGCACAGCGCGTTGACCCGCACGCCCCGGCGGGCGAACTCGACCCCGAGCTCGCGCGAGAGCGCGAGCACGCCGCCCTTGGACGCCGTGTAGGCGATCTGGGAGGTGGCCGCGCCCATCGTGGCCACGAACGACGCGGTGTTGATCACCGATCCGCCGCCACCCTCGAGCAGGTGCGGGATGCCGTGCTTGCAGCACAGGAACACGGCGGCGAGGTTGACGTCCTGCACCCGCCGCCAGGCATCGAGCGAGGTGTCGAGCACCGAGGCGTCGTCGGTGGGGGAGATGCCGGCGTTGTTGAACAGCACGTCGATCCGGCCGCAGCGCTCGCGCACCTCCGCGAACAGGCCCTTCACCGCGGCCTCGTCGGTCACGTCGCAGGCCAGCGCGAGCGCCGTCCCGCCGAAGTCGTCGCGCAGGTCGACGCCCGCCACCACCGCGCCCTCCTCGCCGAAGCGGGCCGCGGCGGCCGCGCCGATCCCGCTGGCCGCGCCGGTGATCACGCAGACCTTGCCCTCGAGCCGTCCCGCCATGCGCTAGCCCGGCGCCTCCGTCGCGTAGTAGACCGACTTGAGCTCGGTGTAGTGCTCGAGGGCGTGCGGGCCGAGCTCGCGCCCCACGCCGGACTGCTTGAAGCCGCCGAACGGCGTCGCCACGCGCACCGACGTGTTCGAGTTGATCGCGAGCACGCCGGCCTCGATCGCCCGCGCGACGCGCAGCGCCCGCGCGCCGTCGGAGGTCCAGATGGACCCGCTCAACCCGAAGATCGAGTCGTTGGCCAGCGCGATGGCCTCGGCCTCGTCGCGGAACGGCAGCACGACCGCGACCGGGCCGAAGATCTCCTCGCGCACGGCGCGGTCGTCGGGGGAGACCGGGCACAGCACCGTGGGCGGGAACCAGAAGCCCGGCCCGTCGGGCGCGGCGCCGCGGATCGCGACGGGCGCATCGGGGCCGACGAAGGAGGCGACCGTCTCGCGCTGGCCGGCGGAGACCAGCGGCCCCATCTCGGTCGCCGGATCGAGCGGGTCGCCCACCCGCACCGCCTCGACGGCCTCCTCGAGCGCGTCCATGAACGTGTCGAGCGCCGGGGACTGCACGAGGATGCGCGAGCGCGCGCAGCAGTCCTGCCCGGCGTTGCCGAACACCGCGGCGGGCGCGGCCGCCGCGGCGGCGGCGAGGTCGGCGTCGGCGAAGATCACGTTGGCCGACTTGCCGCCCAGCTCGAGCGTGACCCGCTTGATGGTCGGCGCGGCCGCCGCGGCGATCGTGCGGCCGACCTCGGTCGAGCCCGTGAAGGCGACCTTGGCGACGTCCGGGTGCTCGGCCAGCCGCGCCCCGCACGTCGAGCCCGGCCCCACCACGACGTTGACCACGCCCTCGGGGATCCCGGCCTCGAGCACGATCCGCTCGAGCTCGAGCGCGGTCAGCGGCGTGAGCTCGGCGGGCTTGAGCACCACGGTGTTGCCGGCGGCGAGCGCCGGGGCGAGCTTCCACGAGGCGATCGCGAGCGGGAAGTTCCACGGCGTGATGAGCGCCACGACGCCGAGCGGCTCGCGGAACGTCATCGCCACGCCGCCGGCGACGGGGATCGTGTCGCCGAGCGTGCGCTCCGGCGCGCCCGCGTAGTAGCGGAAGGTGTCGGCGACCATGCCCATCTCGCCGCGCGCGTCGCCGATGGGCTTGCCGACGTTGCGCGCCTCGAGCTCGGCGAGCGGCTCCCGCCGGGCGTCGAGCGCGTCAGCGAGCCGGTAGAGCAGGCGGGCGCGGTCCGGCGGGCTCACCGCGCGCCACGCGGGGAACGCCGCCTTCGCGCGGGCGACGGCCGCGTCGGCCTGCTCGACCCCGGCCCGCGGCAGCTCGGCCAGCACCTGCTCGGTGGCGGGCTCGAGCACGGACAGCGTCGCCCCGCTCATCGGCGCGACCCGGCCGCCAGGCGCCCGCGCGCCTCGTCCACCAGCGCGCCGATCAGGGGAGAGACGGGGTCGGCCTCCGGGTGCCACTGCACGCCCAGCGCGAAGCGGCGCTCGGGGTCCTCGATCGCCTCGGGAAGGTCGTCGACGGTGGCCCAGCCCGTGACCTCGAGCCCGCGGCCCACCGTGTCGACGCCCTGGTGGTGGTGGGACTTCGTCCCGTGGCGGGTCTCGCCCGCGACGCGCGCGGCCAGCGAGCCGGCCTGCAGGCGCACGTCGTGGTCGGCGTCGTCGAAGGAGCCCGGCGTGCGGCGATGGTCCTCGTGGCCGAGCGTCTCGGGCAGGTGCTGCAGCAGCGTGCCGCCGCGCGCGACGTTCATCACCTGCATGCCGCGGCAGATGCCGAGCAGCGGCAGGTCGCGCTCCAGCGCGCGCGACGCCAGCGCGAGCTCGCACGCGTCGCGCTCCTCGCTGCCGGGCGTGGTCCGCGCGTCGGCCTCCGCGCCGTAGGCGGCGGGTGCGACGTCCGAGCCGCCGGCCAGGAGCAGCGCGTCGACGCGGTCGAGGACCAGGTCCGGATGCGCGGTCGCGAGCGGGTCGGGCGGCAGCAGCAGCGCGAGCGCGCCCGCGGCCTGCACGGCGGTGAGGTAGGAGCGCGGGAGCAGCACCACCTCGTCGTCCCACACGCCGTAGCGGGCGCGCTCCAGCGACGCGCACAGCCCGACGACCGGCACCGCGATGGGAGCGCCCTCGCGGGCGTCCGGCCGCCCTTGACCGTTCGGCTGCGCCTCACTCACAAACGCTCGAACCCCCGGAAGCGCTCCCAATCGGTCACCGTGGACTCGAACGCGGCGAGCTCCACGCGCGCGTTGTTGAGGTAGTGCTCGACGACGTCCTCGCCGAACGCCTCGCGCGCGAGGCGGCTCCCGGCGAACTCGTCGCGGGCCTCGCGGAGGGTGCCCGGGACCCGCGGCTTGTCGGCCTTGTAGGCGTTCCCCTCGAAGGCCGGCTCGAGCGTCAGCTCGCGGTCGATGCCGTCGAGCCCCGAGGCGATCATGGCCGCCAGCGCGAGGTATGGGTTGACGTCGCCGCCCGGCGCCCGGTTCTCCACGCGCAGCGCGGCCCCGTGCCCGACCACGCGCAGCGCACAGGTGCGGTTGTCGCGGCCCCACGCCACGGCGGTCGGGGCGAAGGAGCCCTCCGCGTAGCGCTTGTAGGAGTTGACGTTGGGCGCCAGGAACAGCGTGATCTCGCGCAGGCCCGCGAGCTGGCCGGCGACGAAGGACTCGAAGACCTTCGGCTGCTCGGAGAACAGCGGCGTGCCGTCGGTCTCGCGCACGGACAGGTGGACGTGGCACGAGTTGCCCTCGCGCTCGTCGAACTTGGCCATGTAGGTGATCGCCATGCCGTCCTGGGCGGCGATCTCCTTCGCGCCGTTCTTGTAGATCACGTGCGTGTCGGCCGCCGAGAGCGCGTCCTGGTAGCGGAAGTTGATCTCGTGCTGGCCGAAGTTGCACTCGCCCTTGGAGTTCTCCACCGGCATCCCGGCGGCCCCCATCGAGGTCCGGATGCGCTGGATCAGCGGCTCGACCCGCGCGGTGCCCATGAGCGAGTAGTCGATGTTGTAGAGGTTGGCCGGCTCGAGGTCGCGGTACGCCTTGTGCCACGCCTGCTCGTAGGTGTCGCGGAAGATCATGAACTCGAGCTCGGTGGCGGCGTGCGCCTCCCAGCCGCGGTCCGCGAGCCGCGCGAGCTGGCGCCGCAGGATCTGGCGGGGCGACGCCACCACGTCGGAGTCGTCCTCCCACGTGAGGTCGGCCATGCACAGGGCCGTGCGCTCGAGCCACGGCACCGGGCGCAGCGTGGGCAGGTCGGGCTTCATCACGAAGTCGCCGTAGCCCGTGTCCCACGAGGACATCGCGTAGCCGTCGACCGTGTTCATCTCGACGTCGACGGCCAGCAGGTAGTTGCATCCCTCGGCCGCGTGGCCGACCACCTCGTCGACGAAGAACTCGGCGGTCAGCCGCTTGCCCTGCAGCCGGCCCTGCATGTCGGCGAACGCGAGCAGGACCGTGTCGACCTCCCCGTCGGCCACGGCCCTGCGCAGCTCCTCGACCGTCATCAGCTGCCGGCCAGCTCGCGCTCGGCGGCCGCGATGGCGGCGAACTCCTCCTCGGGCGCCTTGGCCACGAGGTGGTGCCGGCTGTAGAGGCCGAAGTAGGCGAGGAACAGGGCGTAGGTCCCGAGCGCCCACAGCGCCGCGGTCTCGTCCACGAGGAACGTGGCGGCCACCGCGGCGAGCGCCAGCACCAGCGCGACCCCGGTGGTCAGGGTCCCGCCCGGCGTCCGGTAGGGCCGCTCGAGCCCCGGCTCCCGGGCGCGCAGGACGATGTGGGAGAGCATCATCAGCACGTAGGAGATCGTCGCCCCGAAGACGGCCATGTTGATCAGGATCGCGCCCTCGCCGGTGGTGGCCAGGAGGAAGCCGATCACGCCCGGGATGATCAGCGCGAGCACCGGCACGTGGCGCCGGCTCGTCACCGAGACGCCCTTGGGCAGGTAGCCGGCGCGGGAGAGCGCGAAGGTCTGGCGCGAGTAGGCGTAGATGATCGAGAAGAAGCTCGCGATGAGGCCGAGCAGGCCGACGTAGTTGACGAGCTGGCTGACCGCCGTCTCGCCGTCGTAGGCCAGCGGGCCCTCCATCGCCTCGACCAGCGGGTTGCCGGAGGCCTGGAGCGCGTCGGAGCCGGCGCCGCCCGGGCCGAACGTCAGCACGAGGGCGGCGAAGGCGAGCAGCACGGCCATGCCGGCGATCAGGCCGCGCGGCAGGTCGCGCTTGGGATCGCGCGTCTCCTCGGCCGCGAGCGGCACGCCCTCGATGGCGAGGAAGAACCAGATCGCGTACGGGAACGCGGCCCAGATGCCGACGTAGCCGAACGGCAGGAAGCTCGACGACCCCGCGGCGTCCGTCGGCGCGATGTTGGTGAGGTTCGAGGCGTCGAACTTCGGGATCATCCCGAGCACGAAGATGATCAGCGCCACGGCCGCGATCGCGGTGATGACGAAGGTCAGCTTGAGCGCCTCGCCCACGCCGTAGAGATGGATGCCGACGAAGAGGATGTAGAACGCGAGGTAGACCCACCAGCCGTCGGTGATCCCGAAGAGGCCGAGCGACTCCACGTAGGCCCCGATGAAGGTCGCGATCGCGGCGGGCGCGATCGCGTACTCGATGAGGATCGCCGTGCCGGTGGCCATGCCGCCCCAGGGGCCGAGCGCGCGGCGCGCGAACGTGTAGCCGCCGCCGGAGGTGGGCAGCGCCGAGGACAGCTCGGCGAGCCCGAACACCATGCAGGTGTACATCGTCGCCATCAGGATCGTGGCGATGAGCAGGCCGCCCCATCCGCCCTCGGCGAGGCCGAAGTTCCAGCCCGCGAAGTCACCCGAGATGACGTACGCGACCCCCAGGCCGGCGAGCAGCACCCAGCCGGCCGCGCCCCCCTGAAGCTGGCGCTTCTCCATGTAGGACTGGTCGACCTGCTCGTAGTCCACCGCCGAACGGCGATGGTGGGACGGCGTCTGCTCAGCCACGAACCTCTCCTCTCCCCGGACCGAAGCCCCCCAAAGGTCTGGCGATCCAGCCTTTTGCGTGGGGAAGCTAAAGCGCCCTGAAGGCGGCTGTCAACTGGCGGTGGACAACGCCCGGACGGGGAGCCGCACCGTGTAGCAGACGGCCGTCCCCGAGAGTGCCACGGTCCCGTCGTCGCGGCTGACGCTGACCGCGAGCGTGGTGACGGGCTTGTCGGCGCGGACGTCGGTGACCGCGACCCGGCCGGTGATCACGTCGCCCGGGCGCCTGCAGCGCCGGCACGACCGCCGAGGCGGAGAACCACATCGCCATGGCGAGCACCTGGACCGTGGCGATCAGGCCGAGCTGGATGAAGCGGTTGGTCGGCGTCACGGCGAGGGCGAGTAGCCTATATGTGACTACTAGGCGGCCGAGCGCGCGAGGTCCTCCAGGAACCGCAGCACCGACTGGGCGCTCTCGAGGCGGAAGGCCAGCAGCGTGCGGTCGAACCCCGGCGGGGCGGCCGCCGCCTGGTCGCGCAGCGCCGCGACCACCGGGGCCAGATGGTCGTGCTGGGCGCGGGCGAGCGCGACGGGGTCGCCGCCCAGGCCGTCGAGGATGGCCAGCTTCAGGAGGAAGAGCGAGCGCACGTCGCGGACGTGGGCCACCGGCTCCCGGAGCCAGCCGTCCAGGAGCCGCTCGCCCTCCGCGGTGATCTCGGCCGGGGTGCGCGGCGGCCCGCTCGCCCCCGGCTCCGCCGTCCCCCAGCCCACGAGGCGCGCGTCCTCGAGGATGCCCAGGGCGCGGTAGACACGCGGGCGGTGCACGGTCCACACACGGCCGACGTCGCCGTCGCTCGCCAGGCGCTTGGCGATCGCGAAGCCGTGCTGCGGGCCCTGGGCCACGACACCCAGCACGGCCCATTCGGTCGCCGACAGCCGCGACTCGCCCACGACGCCTACGGTACGGACCCAGGCCCGGCGCCGGTGCTCAGAGACCGACGGGCAGGCGCGGCGCGGGGCGCTCGGGCGGGCGGTCGCCGCCCTCGACGTGGTCCCAGAAGTCGCGCTCGAACTGCGGCCACCAGGGCGGGGGGTCGTCGTCCGGGCGGCGGCTCCCGCCGCCGCCGTCCTCGCCGCCGTCCGGCCCGCGGCGGCCGATGAGGTAGAGCGCGAGGCCGACGGTCACGGCGACGAGCAGGCCCCAGAGGGCGAGCCACCCGGCCAGCGCGGGGACGCCCAGGTCGAACCAGCTCAGGGCCGCGAGGACCTCGATCACGAGGGCGACCACCAGGCAGCCCACCAGTAGGCGTCGCACGGGTGCCACCGTTCCCAGGGTACAGAGCCGCCGATCGAGGGCCCAGATGATTGATCCCACGACCCCTCGGGCGCCTGGCGGCGCCCCGCGGCGCCGGTTCGCCACCCGCCCGAGGGGCCCGTGGCGCACCGTCCAGCACTGTTCCCCTCGTGCGGGCGGCGCCCGGCATCCACGGGGCATCCACCAGTCGACCGCGCGGCCGCGGAATCAACCATCTAGGCCTGCGGCATCAGCCCGGCGAGGATGTGCTCGGTGCCCTCGAGGTGCTCGCGGACGAGGCGGACGGCGCGGAGCCCGTCGCGGCGCTCCAGGTAGGTGATGAGGCGTGCGTGCTGGGCGTTGGAGCGGGCGAGCACGGCCTGGGGATGGGCGATGTGGCCGATCAGCTCGCTCATGCCGGCCTGCACCTCGGTCATCGCGGCGACGAGGCGCGGGGCGTGGGCGGCCTCCGCCAGCCCGAGGTGGAAGAAGACATCGGCCCGGCGGTAGGCCGGGAAGTCGGCGGCGGTCTCCATCTCGGCGACGGGCTCGCGGAGGCGGGCGAGATCGGGGTCGGTCGCGCGCTCCGCGGCCAGCAGCGCCGCCCCGGTCTCGACGGCCACGCGGTAGTCGAGCAGCTCGCGCCAGCGGCCCTCGAGCGCCACGCCGGCGCCCTCGGTCAGCGGCGGGTGGTCGGCCACGAAGGTGCCGCCGAAGCGCCCGCGGACCGCCGTCAGGTGGCCGCTCTGGGTCAGCGCGGTGAACGCCTGGCGCAGCGTCGAGCGCGAGATGCCGAGCTGCTCGGCGAGCTCGCGCTCGGGCGGCAGCCGGGTGCCGGGCGGCAGCAGCGCCAGGCGGATCGCCGTGCCGAGTCGCTCGACCGTCTCCTCGAAGGTCGTGGGCGTCTGGACGGGATCGAAGACCGCGGCGACGGCGGGACTGGTCCGGCGCATCGCGCCCCACGGTACCCGGTGGGGAAAGCCCTCGTCAGGCCTGCCTCGCCGCGCTTGGCCGGTTGTAGGATCGGTCGATGGCCACCGCCGACACCAAGGCCCTGATCGAGCAGGGAATCCGCAAGTTCCAGGCCGAGGTGCCGGCCCTGCAGCAGCTCAAGCTGGTGATCGAGCTCGAGCTCCGCGGCCGGGGCGACATCCAGCTCTTCCGGGTCGAGGTGCCGGGGCCGAAGATCTCCAAGGACATCGCGTCCGACGCGAAGGTCCGCCTGTCGGTGCCGCGCTCGCACTTCAACGAGCTCGTGCGCGACGGCGGGGTCCGCCAGTGGCGCGAGGCGTTCCAGTCCGGCACGGTGAAGGCCACCGGGCCGCCGGAGATCCTCAAGCTGATCCAGAACGTGGTCGAGAAGCAGGAGGAGCGCGGGCGGACCCGCAAGCTGCGCGCCCGCTGAGCGGGCGGCCGGGGGAAGAGCCGACGGCCGCCGCCTCGCCTGGCGGGGGGAGCGAGGCGGCGGCCGTCTGCAGAGAAGTCCGGCGGGCGGCGCCGCCGCGGCCAGGCCGACTCGGCCGCGGCGGCGCGCCCCGGAAGACGCGACGGGTCACATCCGTGCCGATCGGTCCGAGCCTCCGTGCCCTTGCCGGCGACGTCTTCCTAGACCCAGTGGTCGGCCGGTCCGCGCGAAGGTGCATCGGACATCCGTCCGGGTCCCCGGCGGGGCGCGCCGCGGATGGGGCCGGCTGCACATGGGCGCCGCCGCCGGCGGCGTCATCCTGTGCCGCGGTGGCCCGCTCCTGCCTGCCCGCTCACCTCCGCCTGCCGCGAATCGCCTGATGGCGCTGGCCGTCGGGATCTTCGTGGCGGCGCTCGCCGTCATCGCCTCCGAGCGCGTCGAGCGCACCAAGGTGGCGCTGCTCGGCGCCGTGCTGGTCCTGCTCACGCGGACGCTCGACCAGGAGCAGGCCGTCGATGCCATCGACTTCAACACGATCGGCCTGCTGGTGGGGATGATGATCATGGTCCGCCTGACGGAGACGACCGGCGTCTACACGTGGGTGGCGATCCGGGCCGGGCAGCTCTCCCACGGGCGCCCGCCCCTGGTCGTCGTCGCGCTGGCCGGCACGACGGCGGTCCTGTCGGCGTTCCTCGACAACGTCACGACGGTCCTGCTCGTCGTGCCGATCACGTTCCTGCTCGCCGACACCCTGGACGTCGACCCGGTCCCGCTCGTGATCATCGAGATCATCGCGTCGAACATCGGCGGCACGGCGACGCTGATCGGCGATCCCCCGAACATCCTCATCGCCGGGCACACCGGGCTGTCGTTCATGGCCTTCATCGGCAACCTCGCGCCGATCGCGCTGGTCAGCTTCGTGGTCGTGACCGCGGGCCTCTACGCCGTGTATCGCCCGCGGCTGCAGATCGCGCCCGAGGCGCGCGAGCGGGTCATGGAGCTCGACGCCGCGCGCTCGATCGAGGATCCCGTCGAGGCGAAGCGCACCGTGCCGATCCTGGTGGCGACGATCCTCGTGTTCTTCGCCCACAAGGTGCTGCACCTGGAGCCCGCCACCGTGGCCCTCGCCGGGGCGAGCGTGATGCTGCTCGTCACCCGCCAGTCCGTCCACGACTCGCTGGCCGCGATCGAGTGGCCCACGCTGTTCTTCCTCGTCGGGCTCTTCGTGATGGTCGGGGCGCTGGAGGAGACCGGCGCCCTCGACGAGGTGGCCAAGGGGATCGCCTCGGTCACGGGCGAGAACCGCACCGCGGAGCTGCTGGGCATCATGTGGGTCTCGGCTCTCGGCTCCGGGCTGGTGGACAACATCCCCTTCACCGCCGCCATGATCCCCGTGGTCGACTCGCTCGGCGGGTCCCAGGACGACGCCTTCTGGTGGGCGCTGGCCCTCGGCGCCTGCTTCGGCGGCAACGCGACGATCGTCGCCGCCGCCGCCAACGTCGCGGCCTCCGGCATGGCGGTACGGGCCGGCTACCCGATCGGCTTCCTCACCTTCCTGCGCGTCGGCGTCCCGGTCACGCTCGTCTCCCTCGTGCTTGCCACGGGGTATGTACTTGCGAGATACGTATGAGCCCCCGGTCGCTGACCGACCCGATCCTGCGGGACGCCCCGTCGCTGCGGGTCGGCGACCAGGTGGGCGACGCGGTCCGCCGCCTCCTCGAGAGCGGGTTTCCGGCGCTCCCGGTGACCGGCGAGCAGGGCCGGTTCGCCGGGATCTTCGGCGAGCGGGAGTTCATGGAGGCGCTGTTCCCCGGCTACCTCAAGGAGCTCCATTTCGCGGGCTTCGTACCGCGCTCGCTGGAGGACACGCTCGAGAAGCGCAGCGCCTGTCGCCACGAGGCGGTCGGCGACCACATGAACACCGAGCACATCGACGTCGGCCCGGACTACTCCGACGCGCAGGTCGCCGAGATCTTCCTCCATCATCGGGTGCTGGTGGTCCCGGTCGTCGACGACGGCCAGGTCCTGGGCCTGATCATCCGGCGCGACTTCTTCCGCGTGCTCGCGGAGCGCTTCCTCGAGGCCGGATGAGCCGGTCTACTCGCCCGACGCGCGCTTGACCGTGCGCACCGCGTACTGCGAGGGGGTGAGGCGCACGCGCGGGTTGTCGATCTGGCCGAGGCGGTCGATCAGCTTGGTCCACTGGCGCGGCTTCAGGACCGCGTCGATCTCGCGGTTGCCGTGCTCGCCGCGGTCGTAGGCGGCGTGCCAGCCGACGTGGATGTGGTCGGCGTGGTCGCCCATCGCGAGCGTGTTGTCGGCGTCCTCGAAGGTCATGAGGCTGATGATCTGGTGGGGCTTGAGCGTGCCCTGGAGCGCGAGCAGGCGCTTGATCGTCGTCTCGGTGATCGAGCCCTTGCCCTGATGGCCGAGGATCGGGATGCCGTTGATCGCCGCGATGTCGACGGCGTCGCCGGAGGAGTGCTCGGAGACGTTGCCCGATGCGGTCAGATAGCCGTGGCCGCAGCGCATCGAGGTGACGGTCGGGCGCAGGCCGGAGGCGGCGAGGTACTCGAGCGTCGCGAGCACGCGGCGGTCGATCTGGCCCGTGCGGATGTCGCGCCGGCCGCACTCGTAGATCTCGATGCGCGGGTTCGAGAGCACGTGGCGCTCGAGCGTCGCCTTGCTCATCAGCAGGATCTGCCCGATCGACGGGTTCTCGGCGTCCGGGCCGAAGAACGGGTTGCGGTTCGCGGCGCGGTAGACGGCGGTCGACTCGAGGAGCTTCCAGCCGTCGAGGATCGGCTTGGGGTCGATGCGCGGGGCGCCGCGTCCGGCGGGGCGGATCTCGAACAGCAGGTGCGCCTTCGTCTCGGGCTCGCCCTCCGCGGGGCGACCGAGGTGCCCGAGGACGGTCCCGCCGGTGACGCGCGCGCCCTTCTTGAGGGGGCGCTCGGTGTAGTTGCCACGGGACTCGCCGGAGTCGTTCGCGGAGTGGCCGAGCTGCTCGGTGCCGCCGGCCTTGGCGCTGTTCGGCCGGGCGGGGTGGGCGAACAGGCGCTCCTTGACGGGGGCGCCGGGACGCTCGGGGGCCGCCGCGGGCTTGCGCGGGGCGGGAGCGCGCGCCGGGCGGCGCGCGGGCGTGCCGCGGTTGGTGCCCGCGGAGGCGGCGCGGGTGGGCTTCGGGTCGCGCGGGAGCTCGAGCTCGCGGGCCACCGCGCGCTTGCTCGTGTGGCCGGCCTTGGGGGCGAGGTAGGTCTTGTTGACCTTGCCGAGGTCCGCGTAGGTGTACGTGTTGCCGTAGACGTCCTCGAGCTGGATGAAGCGGCCGAGGCGCTCGCTGTGCCCGATGCGCGCGACGCGCCCGTCGTTGACGGCCACCACGTCGGCGCCGGGCTTGCTGTAGATGGGGATGCTGCGGCGGCCGTTGCTGCCCTCCACGACGTAGGCGGCGTTGCCCCCGCGCACCTGGCGGCGGCTGTCGCGGCGGGTGACGTCGCCCTCGTAGCGGGCCTTGGCGTCGACGGGGAAGCGGCCCTGGGTGAGCCCGGTGAGCGAGCCGACGAGGTCGGCCGGCAGGCCCCCGATGACGCGGGCGCGCATGAGGACGGAGTCGACGTACCAGTCGGCGTGGTTGTAGGCGAAGATCCCCTTCCGGAGGTCCTTGTCGATCCCGGCGGCGCGCAGATAGCGCGCGGCGGCGAAGATCGCGTCGACCGGGTTGAAGGGATCCTTGGCGCCGTCGTGGTTGGCGTCGACCCCGTAGGCCGTCCAGGTCGCGGGCATGAACTGCATCCACCCGAGCGCGCCCGCGGAGCTCACGTTGAGGTTGCGGCCGTAGTCGGTCTCGATCTCGTTGATGGCCGCGAGCACCTCCCAGCGCACGCCGTACTGCATGCCGGCGGCCTGGTAGATGGGCAGCAGGAAGGGCGGGATGCGGAACTTGTCGATGAAGAAGTTCGGGACGCCGATCGGCACGGGCCCGGGCGCCGCGAGCGAGGTCGCCGCGTCGGAGGGCGTGGGGCTCGGGGTCGGGCTGAGGTTTACGGTCGGCTGGGGAGTCGAGGCGGGAGCGCGCTTGGCGGCGGCCTTCTTCTTGGCGGTCGCCTTGCGCTTCTTCTTCGGCTTGGCCTGGGTCGGCTTCGAAGCCTCAGGCTCACCCTCAACCTCACAGCCTGACCCTGAAGTCGAGGTTGAGGTCGACGTCAGCGCGCGGTAGTTCGTGCGGTTGTCCTGCTCGAGGCGGGCCGAGCACTCGCCCTGCCCGCCGGTCGCGGCGGCGCCCGTGCGCGTGCCCGTGGTGGCGGGCGTCGTGCGCTTGCTGGACGCGGGGGCGGGGGTCGCGGTGGCGGCCAGGGTCGGGGTCGCCGTCGCGGCGGGGGTGGCGGCCGCGGCCGGAGTCGCGACGGCGGCGGCCGGCGCGGCGGTGGCGGCGGGGACCGCGGAGGTGGCGGTGGTGCTCGCCGCGGGCGTGGGCTCCGCGGCGCGCTCCTCCGCGGTGGCGCCCGAGGCGCCGACGACCGCGGCGTAGAGCCCGGCGCTCACCAGGCCGGCGACGAGGATCCGCCGGATCGCGCTCAGGCCCGCGCGGCGGAGCACGCCGCGACGGGGCTGCGAGTTCGGGAGACGGATGTCGCCTTGCGTCGACACGTCCACGACATCGGCAGGTCGGCCGGGGCCTTGAGCGCGCGGACGCCATCGGTGCGCCGGGGGTGTCACCCTCGGGACACGGCGGACGGGTGCTACCCCCACCGCGGCCGGGCCCGCCGCGCCCTACGCTCCGGCCCATGCTCCGCGTGGTCCGAGGCCGCAAGCTCGAAGCGCTCCACCACCGCGACGTCTGATCCCTCGCCGCCCGCCACGCACGCGTGGCGCTCGACCTGGGTACCGGTGACGGCCGCGCCGTGCTGGCCGCGGCCGCGCGGTCGCCGGACACGCTGGTGATCGGCCTCGACGCGAACGCGGCCGGGATGGCCGACGCCTCCCGCCGGGCGGCGCGCCGCGGCGCGCTCCCGAACGCGCTCTTCGCGGTCGCGGCGGCCGAGCACCCGCCGTAGGTGCTCCACGGCCTGGCGCAGGCGCTGACCGTCAACTTCCCCTGGGCGTCGCTGCTCCGCGGCGTCCTCGGCCACGACGAGGCTCGTCCTCGCGGGCGTGGCGTCGCTGCTCGCGCCCGGCGCCGAGGGTTCGATTCTCCTCTCGGTGGTGCCGCGCGACGGCGTGCCGGCGGTGCCGCCGCCGGATACGCTCGCCGCCGCCTACGCGCGCCGGGGCCTGAGCCTGGTCGAAGCGCGCCCCGCGCGCTCCGAGGAGGTGGCCGCGTCGGGGTCCTCGTGGGCCAAGCGCCTGCGCGCGGGGACCGACCGGCCGGTGACCCTGCTGCGGCTGCGGGCGGCCCCCGCCGCGCACGCCTCCCTCGAGCGGATCGCCGAGCGGTAGCGTGGCCCCTGATGACCGATCTCGCCGCCGACATCCGGCCGGGCGGGCCCGCGGACGCCGAGCACGTCGCGGTCGTGGTGTCGGCGGGCCTCGAGACCTATCGTGCCTTCGCGCCGGCCGGCTGGGAGCCGCCGGTCCTCGAGTGGGAGCTCGACGTGATCCGCGAGCGGCTCGGGCTGGCCGACACGTGGTCGCGGGTCGCGGTCGCCGACGGCGCGCCCGTCGGCCACGTCGCGCTCGTGTCCGCGCGCGCCAACCGGAACCCGGGCTCGCCGGTCGTGCCGGACCTCGCCCACCTGTGGCACCTGTTCGTCGTGCCGGAGTGGTGGGGGACGGGCCTGGCGACGGAGCTCCTGTCCGAGGCGATCGCCGAGGCGCGACGGCGCGAGTACGCCACGATCCGCCTGTTCACGCCCGCCGAGCAGGCCCGGGCGCGCGCGTTCTACGAGCGCGAGGGCTTCCGGACGGCCGGCGACCCCTACTACGAGGCGGGGCTGGGGCTGACGCTCGTGGAGTACCGGCGCGACGTCGACGGCGGCTTCGACGCGGCTAGCTTCCGGCGCGCCGCCGGGAGCGGGGACCTGCCACGATCGCGTCCATGCCGCGCCTGAAGCCCGAGTCCGGCCGCGTCATCGGGGACCGCGGGCGCGCGCTTCAGGACCGGGCCCAGCCGCTCATCGGCGAGGCGACCGAGCGCTCCCGGCTGTCGCTGCGCCAGGGGCTGATCCGCCTGCGGGACGCCTGGCGGCCGATCCTCCAGATCGCCGCGGCGGCCACGGTGGCGTGGGTCATCGCCACCGAGGTCGTCGGCCACTCCCAGCCGTTCTTCGCGCCGGTGGCGGCGATCATCACGCTCGGGATCACCCAGGGCGAGCGCGGGCGCCGCGCGTACGAGCTGGCCTTCGGCGTCACGCTCGGCCTCGTGATCGCCGACGCGCTTGCGCTCGTGATCGGCACCGGCGCGATCCAGCTCGGGTTCGTGCTGATCCTCGCGATGGCCGCCGCCGTGTTCCTCGGCAGCGGCCAGATCCTGGCCACGCAGGCGGCGGTATCGGCCGCGCTGGTGATCACCCTGCAGCCGCCGAGCGAGGGGGTGTCCTTCGCGCGATCGATCGACGGCCTGATCGGCTGCGCGGTGGCGCTCATCGCCAACGCGGTGGTGCTGCCGGCCGACCCGCTCACGATGCTCCGCCAGGCGGCCGGGCCCGTCGTTCGGGAGCTGTCCGACGCGCTGGAGGACGTCGCCCGCGCGCTGCGCGCCCGCGACGTCGAGCGGGCCGAGGCGGCGCTGGTGCGGGCGCGCGACATCGACCGGCTGTCGACCCGCCTGCAGGACGCGGTGGACGTGGGCCGCGAGACCGCGCGCTGGACGGCGTCCCGGCGGGGCACCCGCGGCCGCATCGACGTCTACGCGCGGGCGGCCGAGCACCTCGACTTCGCGGTCCGCAACGTCCGCGTGCTCGCCCGTGGCTCGATCCGGGCGCTGCGGCTGGAGGAGAACGTGCCGCCGGAGGTCGCCGACGCGGTCGACGACCTCGCCGCCGCCGCACGGGCGATCGAGCACCCCCTCGAGGGCGGGGACCGCCGGGCCGTGAAGGAGGCCGCGCAGCGCGCCGCCGCCCGCGCGACCCGGGTGCTCGAGCAGACCGGCAACATGTCCGTCAGCGTGATCGTCGGCCAGATCCGCTCCACGGCGGTCGACCTCCTGCGCGCCGCCGGCTGCTCCGACGACGAGGCCAACGACCTGATCCGCCGCGCCGTCCGCGACGCCGAGGGCGGCGCGGTCACCCGCGACTGACGGCGGGTGGGCGGGCGGGGGCGGCGGGCGGGCCTATTCCTGGCAGCGCGGGCACCAGTAGGTCGTGCGCCCGCCCACCGTCTCGCGCGTCAGCTCGCCGCCGCAGCGCGGGCAGCGCTGGCCCCGCCCGCGCTCCGCGATCAGCTTGCCGGTGTGCACCCCGCCGCCGCGGATGGCGTCGCGGACCGCGGCCCGCAGCGCCCGCCGCAGCCTGTCGAGCTCGTCGTCGGACAGCTCGCCCGCCGGGCGGTGCGGCGAGAGCCGCGCGCGCCACAGCGCCTCGTCGGCGAGCAGGTTGCCGACGCCGCTGATCACCCCCTGGTCGAGCAGCCGCGCCTTCAGCGGGGCGCCGCCCCGCCCGACGCGGCGGCGGAACACGTCGCGAGAGACCTCCGCCGCGTCCGGCCCGAGGTGGGAGTAGTCCGGCTCGAGCACCACCCGGCCGAGCCGCCGCTTGTCGCGCAGCGCCAGGCGCCCGCCGTCCTCGAAGTCGAGCGCGAAGCGGTCCCAGCCACGCGGGGCCGGCTCCTCGTCGACCGCGATCCGCCCCGCCATGCCGAGGTGCAGCCCGAGGCTCGGGCCGTCGTCGTCGGTCTCCGCCCACAGGAACTTCCCGAGCCGGTGGGCCGCGACCAGGCGCCGGCCGACGAGCGCCTCGGCGATCTCCCCCGGGCCGTGCGGCCGGCAGACGTAGCGGTCGTGGTCGTCGACCGCCACGATCCGCCGGCCGAGCACCCGCTCGACCGCCTGGCGGGCGCGCTCGGCCTCCGGCAGCTCGGGCATCCCCTGCGCTCAGAGCCCGTAGGCCTCGGCGAGCTCCGGGTCCTTGCGGGCCAGCATCGTGGCGAGCTCGACCACCACCTGGCACTGCTTCCAGGTGGCGTCGTCCTGCATCTTGCCGTCGATCATGTGCACGCCGCGGCCGTCGGGGATCGCCTCGATGACCTTCTTGGCGAACGCCACCTCGTCGGGGTCGGGGCTGAACACCCGCCGCGCGACCTCGATCTGGCGCGGGTGCAGCGACCAGGCACCGACGCAGCCCATCAGGAATGCGGCGCGGAACTGCGCCTCGCAGCCCGCGACGTCGCCGATGTCGCCGAACGGGCCGTAGAAGGGCAGGATCCCCGCCGACGCGCAGGCATCGACCATGCGCGCGAGCGAGTAGTGCCAGAGGTCCTGCTGGACGCTCGACCGCGGCGCGCCCTCGGCGGCGCCGGGCGCGGGGTCGGACAGCACCAGGTAGCCGGGGTGGCCGCCGCCCACGCGCGTGGTCTTCATGCGCCGCGACGCGGCCAGGTCGGCCGGGCCGAGGCTGATGCCCTGCATCCGCGGGCTCGCCGTCGCGATCTCCTCGACGTTGGTCATGCCGAGCGCCGTCTCGAGGATCGCGTGCACGAGCAGCGGCCGCTCGAGCCCCGCCCGCGCCTCGAGCTGGGCCAGCAGCCGGTCGACGTAGTGGATGTCCCATGCGCCCTCGACCTTGGGCACCATGATCACCTCGAGCCGGTCGCCGATCTCGCCCACGAGGCGGGTGAGGTCGTCGAGCATCCACGGGCTCTCGAGCGCGTTGATGCGCGTCCACAGCGCCGTCCCGCCCAGGTCGACCTCACGCCCGACCCGCACGAGCCCCTCGCGCGCGGCCTCCTTGCGGTCGACCGGCACCGCGTCCTCGAGGTTGCCGAGCAGGATGTCGGTGGTGCGCGCGAGCTCCGGCAGCTTGCCCACGATCCGCTCGTTGCCGGGGTCGAAGAAGTGGATCATGCGGGACGGCGTGAGAGGGATCTCGCCCACCGGGGCGGGAGCCCCGATGGCCAGCGGCTTGGCGAAGTCGCGGGGATTGCGCATCAGACCTCCGGGTCGACCAGGGAAGGGGCGGGATCGTAGAGTCCCGCAGCCATGAGCACCGACTCCGAGCACATCACCGAGACCGATCAGGCCGCCCGCGAGGCCACGGGCGCGCACCCCTACGGCCGCTACCTCGAGGAGTTCGAGATCGGCGCCGTCTACAAGCACTGGCCCGCCAAGACGGTCACCGAGGGCGACGACCACCTGTTCTGCCTGTTGACCATGAACCACCACCCGCTGCACATCAACGACGTCTACGCGCAACAGTCACAGCAGGGGCGCAACGTGGTGGTGGGGCCGCTGGTGTACTCGCTGGCGCTCGGGATGAGCGTCTCCGACGTGTCGGGCAAGGCGATCGCCAACCTCGCCACCGAGGAGCTCAAGCACCCCGCGCCGGTCTTCCACGGCGACACCCTGTTCTGCGAGTCCGAGGTCCTCGACGTCAAGGCGTCGCGCTCCAAGCCCGACCGGGGCACGGTCCGCGTCCACACGCGCGTCCTCAATCAGGACGGGGTGCTGGTGGCGGAGTTCAAGCGCCTCGTGCTGGTGCCGCGCCGCGCGGCCGGTCCCAAGCCGGCCGAGGCCGACGTCGAATAGACAGGGCCTCCGATCCGTTTATCCCGATAGCCGCGCGCCCCCGCCTGCCCGTCCGGGCGGGTTCAGGTGGAGCATTCCGCCGGGCGGGTAGGCCACAATCGAGGCATTCACATTGGCACCCTGGAGGCTGATCTACACGTGACCGTCGAGACCGTCGCACCGACCAGCAACGCAAAGCTGCTCGACTGGGTGAAGGAGGTGGCGGGACTCACCCAGCCCGACGCGATCCATTGGTGCGACGGTTCCGCGGAGGAGTACGACCGCCTGGCGCAGGAGCTCGTGGACGCGGGCACGTTCGAGCGCCTCTCCGACGCCAAGCGGCCCAACTCCTACCTCGCGCTCTCGGATCCCGGCGACGTCGCCCGCGTCGAGGACCGCACGTTCATCTGCTCGGCCTCCGAGGAGGACGCGGGGCCGACCAACCACTGGCGCGACCCCAAGGAGATGCGCGCGACGCTGGAGGGGCTCTTCCGCGGCTCGATGCGGGGGCGCACGATGTACGTCGTGCCGTTCTCGATGGGCCCGCTGGGCTCCCCGATCGCCCACGTGGGGGTCGAGCTGACGGACTCGGCCTACGTCGCCGTGAGCATGCGGATCATGACCCGCATGGGCACGGCGGCCCTCGACGTGCTCGGTGACGACGGCGACTTCGTCCCCTGCCTGCACTCGGTCGGCGCGCCGCTGGCCGACGGCGAGCAGGACGTCGCGTGGCCCTGCAACGCCGAGAACAAGTACATCGTGCACTTCCCGGAGACCCGCGAGATCTGGTCGTACGGCTCCGGCTACGGCGGCAACGCGCTGCTGGGCAAGAAGTGCTTCGCCCTGCGGATCGCCTCGGTCATGGCCCGCGACGAGGGCTGGCTGGCCGAGCACATGCTGATCCTCAAGCTGACCTCGCCCGAGGGGAAGGTCAAGCACATCACGGGCGCCTTCCCGAGCGCCTGCGGCAAGACCAACCTCGCGATGCTGATCCCGGCCATCGACGGCTGGAAGGTCGAGACGATCGGCGACGACATCGCGTGGATGAAGTTCGGCTCCGACGGGCGCCTGTACGCGATCAACCCGGAGGCCGGGTTCTTCGGCGTGGCGCCGGGAACGGGCCAGAAGACCAACCCCAACGCGATGGCGATGGTCTCCGAGAACGCCATCTTCACCAACTGCGCGCGCACCGACGACGGCGACGTGTGGTGGGAGGGGATGACGCCCAAGCCGCCGGCGCACGCCCGCGACTGGACGACGGAGGACTGGACGCCGGACTCGCCCGACCCGGCCGCCCACCCGAACGCGCGCTTCACGGTCGCGGCCGCCCAGGACCCGGCGATCGCCCCGGAGTGGGAGGACCCGTCCGGCGTCGCGATCGACGCGTTCCTGTTCGGCGGGCGCCGCTCGACCGTCGTGCCGCTCGTGCACGAGGCCTTCGACTGGGAGCACGGCGTGTTCCTCGGCGCGACCATGGGCTCCGAGACCACCGCGGCGATCGTCGGCGACGTCGGCAAGCTGCGCCGCGACCCGTTCGCGATGCTGCCGTTCTGCGGCTACCACATGGCCGACTACTTCGCGCACTGGCTGGGGATCGGCGAGGAGGCGCCGGCGCCCGAGCGGCTGCCGAAGATCTTCCACGTCAACTGGTTCCGCAAGGACCTCGACACCGGCAAGTTCCTGTGGCCGGGCTTCGGCGAGAACGCGCGCGTGCTCGAGTGGGTCTTCCGCCGCTGCGACGACGCCGCGGAGGCGCAGGAGACCCCGATCGGCCTCGTGCCGACCCCCGGCGGGCTCAACACCGACGGGCTCGGCGTCTCCGCGTCCGACCTCGAGCGGCTGACCAGCGTCGACCCCGAGGAGTGGAACGCCGAGCTCGAGCCGATGCGGGAGTTCTTCGCGAAGTTCGGCGAGCGCCTGCCCGCGGGGCTCCTCCGCCAGCTCGACGCGCTCGAGGCGCGGCTCGCTCAGACCTCCTGACGGCGGCTCTCGGCCTCGTGGGACTCGGCGTCGGCGTCCTCGCCCTCGGGCGGGGGCGCGCCGAGCTGCTCGAGGCGTCGCGGCACCCACTTCCAGGCCCACAGCAGCACGAGCGCGAACGCCGGCCAGCCGAGGATCAGCGCGGCGGCGCCGAGCGCGCCGACCTCGCCGAGCACGATCAGCACCGTGAAGATCGCGGCGCGCAGCGTGAACAGGCCGGCGAAGACGAGCGTCACCTCGGCGTAGGGGCGCCGCACGAGCGGGTTCTCGAACCACTCGCGGGGGAGGCGCAGGAAGGCCCGCGCGACGTAGGCGGCGAGCGGCTTGCGGATCGCCGCCGAGCCGACGAAGAGGATCGCCAGCCCGGCGTTCTGCAGCGCCCGCGGCACGAAGTAGCCCTCGGCCGACCCCGTCCGCAGCGCGATGAACACCGCGATGCCGGTGCCCAGCACGCCGCCGACCGCGTTGATCACCGGCGCGCGGCGCACGAGGCGCTCGAGCACGAACACCAGCGCGAGCCCGATCGCCACGTAGGCCGCCGGCTTGAGGCCCGCGAACGCGTTGACGGTGACGAAGACCACGGGCGGGAGCGCGGCGTCGACCATCGCCCGCCGGTCCTGGAAAAGCAGGTCCAGCGCGCTCGACGGAGGGCCCTGCGGTGGCTGGTTCACGGGCACGAGGTTACCGTCGCATTCGTCCAAGACGCGCGATCCGGGGGACCCTAGGGTGGGATCGTCGCTGTCCCGGTGAGCGGAGGTCTCGGATGATCGACCACATCAAGCTGTTCGTCTCGGACGTCGGGCGCAGCCGTCGCTTCTACGAGCACGCGCTCGCGCCCCTCGGCTACAGGGTGATCCTCGAGCCCGCCCCGGAGGTGGTCGGGATGGGCGCCGGGATGCCCGACTTCTGGCTCGCGCCGGCCGGCGGCGAGCCGCGCCCGACGGGCCACGTCGCCTTCCGGGCCGCCGGCGAGGAGGTGGTGCGCGCCTTCCACCGCGCGGGCCTCGAGGCCGGCGGCCGCGACAACGGGCCACCGGGCCCGCGCCCGCAGTACCACCCGCGCTACTTCGGCGCGTTCGTCCTCGACCCCGACGGCAACAACGTCGAGGCCGTATTCCACGGGAGCTGAGGCGGCTCAGTGCGGGTGCTCGCCGGTCGCCGCCGGCGGGCGGGACTCCTCGGCCAGCGAGGTGATGGTCAGCCCGCCGCGCGCGGAGTCCTCGAGCACCCCCGAGGCCTCCTCGGCGGAGCGGGCGTAGAGCTCGACGAGCAGGTGCACGACGATCTGGTCGTCCTCGTGCTTGTGGAAGCGCACGTGGGTGAAGAACTCGCGCGTCCCGTGGTCGCCGAACGCGGCGTAGGCGAGGGAGTCGGCGGCCTCGGGGCCCGAGCACGTCTCCACGGCGTCCGCGTCCACGGTGACCGTGCAGGACGCCACCCACGGCGTCCCCGCCACCATGCGCTCCCAGCGATCCTCCACCGGCTCGATGCGCCCGTTGTGGAAGGCCAGGTGCGGCTGGTCGTGCATGCAGTCGAGGCACTGCACGACCGCCTCCTGGATCTCGTCCACGACCTCGGCGCGCTCGCCGGTCTGGGGATCGATGCGGTGGATGCCCTCGTAGTGAACCTGGACCTCGAGCTCCTGCGACCAGCACCGATAGCAGCGCAGCCAGGAGCCGACGATCTGTGGCTCGGTCGACCCGTCCATAGGCCCATTCTATTGTCCGGCGGTGGACGGCACGATGCGCGAGCGAGAGGAGCCCCCGTGGCCGACGAGCAGGTGAGCGAGCAGATCGAGCGCATGGTCGCGGAGGAGCACGACCTGCAGCACAAGGGCGAGCAGGGCGGGCTGTCGGACGCCGACCACGCGCGCCTGGAGGAGATCAGGGTCGAGCTCGACCGCCTCTGGGACCTGATGCGCCAGCGGCGGGCGCTGCGGCGCGCCGGTCAGGACCCGGACAGCGCGAGCGAGCGCGACGCCGACACCGTGGAGCGCTACCTGCAGTAGGCGCCCGGCTCCCGCCAAGGTCGCTCCAAGCTCCGGATGCTGGAGTGCTGATGGCGCGCCCGCCGGCCTGCCTCCGGCGGGCGCGCCTGACTACGACCCACCCGCCCGTTCCTCGAGCGCGCGCACCACTGCCGGCTCGTCGAGCCCGGGATCCAGGGTCTCGAGCCACCGCGCCGCCGCGCGCCGCCCGCCGAGCCCCCGCAGCCCGCGCTCCCCGTGCTCGGCGACGTAGTCGGCGAGCGCGCCCAGGCGCCGGCCCCGCACGCGCGCGGCGGCGAGGTCGAGGCCCGCGCGGTGGGCGTCGAGCGCGTCGATCAGCTCGTCGATGCCCGTCGCCGGGGGGAGGGAGGACACCGCCAGCACGGCCGCCTCGCGGTCGCCGAGCGAGCGCAGCGCGGAGCGCAGGTCGCGCAGCGCGCGCTGCGCGACCGTTCCGAGGTCGGCCTTGGTGACGACCAGCACGTCGGGGATCTCCATGATCCCGGCCTTGAGGAACTGCAGGACGTCGCCTGACCCCGGCTGGACGACCACGGCGACGGTGTCGGCGGCCTCGGCCACCTCGGTCTCGGACTGGCCCACCCCGACCGTCTCGAGGACGACCACGTCGAACGCCGGCGCGAGCGCCTGCGCGGCCGCGCGGGTGGCCGGCGCGAGCCCGCCGAGCCGCTCCCCGGCGGCCATCGAGCGGATGAACAGGCCGCGGTCGGCGGGATCGGCGTCGATGCGCGCGCGGTCGCCCAGCAGCGCGCCCCCCGAGCGCCGCGAGGTCGGATCCACGGCCAGCACCGCGACCGTCCGCCCGCGCGCCCGCCAGCCGCCGATCAGCGCGCCCAGCAGCGTCGACTTGCCGGCCCCGGGCGGCCCGGTGACGCCCACCACGTGGGCGCCCGCCTCGCCACCGAGCCGGGCCGGCGAGACCTCGGCGAGCAGCGCCTCGATCTCCGGGCGCCGTGCCGGCGCGCGGTTCTCCACGAGGTTCAGCGCCGCGGGCGCCGCGCTGAGGTCGCGGGCGCGCAGCCGCGCGCCGAGGGCGGCGCCCGTGGGATCAACCATCTAGGCGCGCGACGGGAGCCCGTTGTCCGCGCCGAGCGCGTTCGCCTCCGCCACGAGCGCCACCACGTCGCGCATGATCTGCGTGAGGTCGAAGTCCTTCGGGGTGTAGACCGCGGCGACGCCGGCGGCCTTGAGCGGCCCGACGTCGGCTTCGGGGATGATCCCGCCGACGATCACCGGCACGTCGCCCGCGCCCGCCTCGCGCAGCGCCTCCAGCACGCCGGGGATCAGCTCCCGGTGCGAGCCCGACAGGATCGAGAGCCCGATCACGTGGACGCCCTCGTCCAGCGCCGAGCGGGCGATCTGGGCCGGCGTGAGCCGGATGCCCTCGTAGACGACCTCCATGCCGGAGTCGCGCGCCCGCACGGCGATCTGCTCGGCGCCGTTGGAGTGCCCGTCGAGGCCGGGCTTGCCGACGAGGATCTTCAGCTTGCGCCCGAGCAGGTCGGACACGCGCTCCACCTCGTCGCGCAGCGCGGCGCCCTCGCCGGGCGCCCCCGCCGGCCCGGCCGCCGCCTCGCCGACGCCCGTCGGCGCGCGGTAGGAGCCGAACGCCTCGCGCAGCGTGTGCGCCCACTCGCCGGTGGTCGCCCCCGCGCGGGCCGCCTGGAGCGTGGCGGGCATGACGTTCTCGTCCCCGGCGGCGACGCGCGCGAGCTCGGCCAGAGCGGCGTCGACGGCGGCCTGGTCGCGCCGCGCCCGCCACTCGGCGACCGCCTCGCGCTGCTCGGCCTCGACCGCCGGGTCGACCACGAGGATGCCGCCCTCGGCGTCCGCCGTCAGCGGCGAGGGCTCGGTCTCCGTGTAGCGGTTGATGCCCACCACCACCTGCTCGCCCGACTCGATGCGGGCGATCCGGTCGCGGTGGGACTCCACCAGCGCCGCCTTCATGTAGGGCACCGCCTCGACCGCGCCACCGAGCTCGCCGATCCGTGCGATCTCCTCGCGGGCGCCCTCGAGCAGCTCGCCTACGAGCCCCTCCATCACCACCGAGCCCTCGAAGATGTCGGGGTACTCGAGCAGGTCGGTCTCGTAGGCGAGGACCTGCTGGATGCGCAGCGACCACTGCTGGTCCCACGGCCGCGGCAGGCCGAGCGCCTCGTTCCAGGCCGGGAGCTGGACCGCGCGCGCCCGGGCGCTGCGCCCCAGCGTGACCGCCAGCGCCTCGAGCACGATCCGCTGGACGTTGTTCTCGGGCTGCTGCTCGGTGAGCCCCAGCGAGTTCACCTGCACGCCGTAGCGGAAGCGGCGGTGGCGCTCGTCGGCCACGCCGTAGCGCTCACGGCCGAGCTCGTCCCACAGGATCCCCATCGCGCGCAGCTTGGCGTGCTCCTCGACGAACCGGACCCCGGCGTTGACGAAGAACGAGATGCGCCCGAAGACGGCCCCCATGCGGTCCTGCGGGACGCGCTCGCGCACGGCGTCGAGCACCGCGGAGGCCGTGCTCATGGCGAAGGCGATCTCCTGCACCGGCGTCGCGCCGGCCTCCTGCAGGTGATAGGAGCAGATGTTGATCGGGTTCCAGCGCGGGACGTGCTCCACCGTGTAGGCGACGGTGTCGGCGATCAGCCGCATCGACGGCGCCGGCGGGAACGCGTAGGTGCCGCGCGAGAGGTACTCCTTGATGATGTCGTTCTGGGTCGTGCCCTGGAGCGCCGCGGGCTCGATGCCGGCCTCCTCGGCGGTGACGATGTAGAGCGCCAGCAGCCATGCCGCCGTCGCGTTGATCGTCATCGAGGTGTTCATCCGGTCCAGCGGGATGCCGTCCAGGAGGGCGCGCATGTCCTCGCGGTGGGCGACCGGGACGCCGACCTTGCCGACCTCGCCCAGCGCCAGCTCGTGGTCCGGGTCATAGCCGGTCTGCGTCGGCAGGTCGAACGCGATCGACAGCCCGGTCTGGCCCTTGGCCAGGTTGCGGCGGTAGAGCTCGTTGGACCGTGTCGCGGTGGAGTGGCCCGCGTAGGTCCGCATCATCCACGGCTTGTCGGGCTCGGGCAGGCGGGGGCCGCGCTCGGCGTCGCTCATCGACCGGATTCTGCCCGATCCCGGCGGGGCGCATCGGCGTCAGGCGGCGTGGGGGTACTCGTCGTGGAGGTGCCACCACTGGTAGGGCGCGGTCTGCGGATAGCCCTCCGGGGAGCTCTCCCACTCCTCCTGGCGCCCGAGCGCGGTCATGTCGAGGTAGCTCCAGGTGCTGCCCATCGACTCGTCGCCGCGGCTGTTGATGAAGTAGGTGCGGAAGATCCGGTCTCCGTCGCGCAGGAACGCGTTGGTGCCGTGCCACTCGTCGACGCCGTGGTCGGCGTCGAAGTCGTCCGTGAGCGTGTACCAGGGCATCGTCCAGCCCATCCGCGCCTTCCAGCGCTCGATGTCGGGCTGCGGGGCGCGCGAGACGAACGCGAGCGTCGTGTCGCGGGCGTTGAGGTGGGCGAGGTGGGCGACCTGGTCGGCGAGGAACGAGCAGCCGCCGCAACCGCGCTCGGGCCACCCGGCCACGGTCGGCTCGTAGAAGAAGCGGTAGACGATCAGCTGGCGGCGCCCCTGGAACAGGTCGAGCAGGCTCGCCGGCCCGTCCGGCCCCTCGAAGCGGTAGTCCTTCTCCACGGCCGTGCGCGGCATGCGGCGGCGCTGGGCGGCCAGCGCGTCGCGGGCGCGGGTGAGCTCCTTCTCCTTGGTCAGCAGCTCGTCGCGGGCGGACTCCCACTCCGCCGGCGACACGATCGGCGGCAAGTCCATCGCGGGCCTCCTTCGGGGTCTCGTCGAAGACATCTGTCCGTGACGGTAGACCCGCCGGGCGTCCGGAACTCATCGCCCCCGCGTGCCACGATGCAGCGCATGGACGCCGCCGAGCTGAAGGCGTGGTGCCTGCGGCAGCCGGGGGCGGTCGAGGAGTTCCCGTTCAGCCCGGGGGTCTCCGTCTTCAAGGTCGCCGGGAAGGTGTTCGCGCTCAGCGCCCTCGACGACGCGCCCCTCGAGGTCAGCGTCAAGTGCGAGCCGGGGCTGGCGGACCAGCTGCGGGTGACGTACGCGTCGATCCGGCCCGGCTACCACCTCAACAAGCGCCACTGGAACACGGTCACGCTCGACGGCGAGCTCGCCGACCAGCTCGTGCGCGACCTGGTCGAGGACTCCTACGACCTCGTCGTCAGCGCGCTCCCGCGGCGGGTGCGCGAGCAGCTCGGCTGGAACCCGGGCTAGCCGATCGGCAGCGGGCCGCGCGGGGCGCGCTCCCACCAGCGCGGGCCCAGCGGCGGGCGTCCGCGGGGGACGAAGGGCTGCACGGCGTCGAGCACGCGCTGGGCGCGAGCGAGGTCGCGGCCGTCGAGGCCGAGCTGCTCGCCGAGCGCGTCGTCGTCCCAGGCGGGCTGGGGGTCGCGCAGGAAGTGGCGCTGGATGACGGCCATGAGGATCACCGAGTCGACGAGCGGGCCGCCGTCGCGGAGGCTGGCCGGGTGGCCGGGGCGCTCGGGCGCCTGGTAGCGCCCGGCGGTGCTGAGCGCCGCGGCGAGCCAGACGCGGGCCGTGATCGGGGGATGGCCGGCGGGGGTGCGCGGCGTGACGCTCCAGCCGCCGACGGCGGAGCCGAGGTGGAAGACGTCGGTGTCCGTGAGGTCGGAGTGCTCGAGGTCCAGGCGCTCGAGCCGGGCGCGATGGTGGGTCATGTCCATGGGGGGGAGAGGGCGGGGAGGTGGGGAGTACAACGCCGGACGCCCGGTCCGGCGTGAGCATTCCGCCCGGGAGCCGCGACCCGCTCCGCTAGGGTGCGGGCGCGGATGCGGGACTTCGACCTCCTCCACCTGGGCCGGGAGAGGGTCATCTGCTGCTGGGAGACCGGCGGCGTGCTCGTCGACCCCGGCCCGCAGTCCTGTGAGGCGACGCTGCTCGACGCCCTCGGTGGCGAGCGCCCGCGCGCGCTCCTGCTCACCCACATCCACCTCGACCACGCCGGGATCTCGGGCACGCTCGTGCGCCGGTGGCCGGACCTGCCGGTCTACGTGCACGAGCTCGGGGCGCCGCACATGGCCGACCCGGGCAAGCTCGTCGTCAGCGTCGCGCGCCTGCTGGGGGAGGAGAACATGCGCACGCAGTGGGGCGACGTCGTGCCCGTGCCGGAGGCGAACCTGCACGTGCTGCGCGGCGGCGAGACCATCCTCGACGGCGCGTTCCGCGTGGAGTACACGCCGGGCCACGCCACGCACCACGTCTCCTATCTGCACGAGCCGTCCGGGACGGCCCTCGTGGGCGACGTCGCGGGCATCCGCATCCCGCCGTCGGACTTCACGCTGGCCCCGACGCCGCCGCCGGACATCGACGTCGAGGCGTGGGAGCGCTCGCTCGACGTGGTCGCGGAGTGGCGGCCCGAGCGGCTCGCGCTGACGCATTTCGGCGCCGCCGAGGACCCCGAGGCCCAGCTCGAGGCGAACCGCGAGGCGCTGCGCTCCCAGGTGCGGCTGGTGGAGTCCGCCGGCCAGGCGGAGTTCGAGCAGGAGATGCTCGAGCGCCTGGAGTCCGGCGCGGGCGAGGCCGGCGGCGCCTACCTGCAGATCGCGCCCACCGAGCACCTCTACCTTGGCCTCGACCGCTGGCGCCGCCGGCGCGCCGGCGCGCAACGGCCCGCGTAGGGCGACGCGCGCGGGGTATGGTGCCTGTCATGAGCCAGACCATCGAGAAGCCGCGGGTGAGGGACCCCGGCAGCGGTCTCGGCGACCACTGGCGGGTGATCGTCCGCAACGACGACCACAACACCTTCGACCACGTCGCGCACACGCTCGCGCGCACGGTGCCCGGTGTGACGGTCCCGCAGGGGTACGCCATCGCCGACACGATCCACAACACCGGCCAGGCCATCGTCTGGAGCGGCCTTCGCGAGCCCGCCGAGCACTACTGGGACATGCTCGAGCAGGCCGGGCTCACGATGGCGCCGCTCGAACCCGCGTAGAGCGCCCGCGGCGCCCACCTCCGGCCGGACCCCGTCGTGCGCCTCATCCCCTGCCGCAAGATCTCCGACGGGGTCGAGCTGGCGCGTGACGTCGTCACCGGGCCTCCCGGCACGGCTCCCCTGTTGCGGGCGGGCGTGCGCCTGTCCGAGCGCTACGCGACGCTGTTGCCCAAGGCCGGTGTCGGCTCGGTGTGGATCGAGGACGACCTCGGCGCCGACATCGACGTCGTCGAGCCGCTCGCCCCGGAGACCCGCGCCCGGGTCTACCGAGCGACCGGTGACGCGCTCCAGGCGGCCGGCGACGCCCTGCGCTCGGGCTCCGGCATGCCGAGCGCCGTCGTCGACTCCCTCACCGACGTCGCGGGCGCGATGGTGGCCGACCTCGTCGACAGCCCCGACGCGGCGCTCAGCCTGCACGACCTCGCCGCCTTCGACTCCTACACGCACCGCCACAGCGTCCAGGTCACCGTGCTCGGGCTGCTGATCGCCCGCCGGGCCTGGCGGACCGACGGGTGGACCGACTACCGCGGCCGCCGGCGCCGCGACCGCCTCGACGAGCGCCTGCGCAAGCTCGGCCTCGGGCTGCTCGTGCACGACATCGGCAAGCTGTCGGTGCCCCCCGAGGTGCTCAACAAGCCCGGATCGCTGACCGACGAGGAGATGGGGCTCATGCGCGGCCACCCCGAGGCGGGCGTCGAGCTGCTGCGCGCCGCCGACCTCTCGCCGCTGACGCTCTCGGTGATCCGCGACCACCACGAGCGCCCGGACGGCGCCGGCTACCCCGAGGGGCTCGTCGGCGCCGAGGTGCAGGAGTTCCCGCGGATCGCCGCGGTCGCCGACGTCTACGACGCGGTCACCTCCGAGCGCGTCTACAAGGCGGCGGCGCCCCCGCACGTGGGGCACCGGGTGATCCGCGAGGGCGCGGGGACGCAGTTCTGCCCCGACGTGACCCGCCACTTCCGCGCCGTCGTGATGGCGTATCCGGTCGGGCACGAGATCGCGCTGCCCGACGGCCGGACCGGCGTCGTCGCGGCCGTCGACCCGGCCGACCCGGACCGGCCGACGGTCCGGGTCGCCGGGGCGTCCGGCGTGGAGGAGCTGACGGTCGACCTGACGCCGCCGCCAGGGGAGACGGCCGCCGCCTAGAGGGAGGCCAGCTCGCGGACCTGCGTCAGGCGCAGGTGGTTGCCCGACGGGTCGCGGAAGGACGCGTCGATGCCGTAGGGGCGCTCCTCCGGCGTGTCGACGAACTCGACGCCGCGGCCCTTGAGGTCCTCGTAGGCGGCCTGGCAGTCGTCGGTGGTGAGGAAGACCGTCCCGGCGACGCCCTTGGCCATGAGGTTGCGGATCTCCTCGGCGGTCTCCGCGGTGAAGACGGGCTCGCCGGGGATGGCCATCAGGACGATCGACACGTCCTCCTGGCCGGGCGGGCCCACCGTGACCCAGCGGAAGTCGCCGAGCTCGGCCATGGTCACGTCGGCGCGCACCTCCATGCCGACCTTCTTGGTGTAGAAGTCGAGCGCTTCCTGCTGGTCGTGCACCCACAGCTGCGCGTTGGCGATCCGGATCATCGTGGTCTCCCGGGGTGGAGGAAGGTGACCCCGGTCACGCTAATCCGGCGCCGGGGCCCTGTCTTCTCGAAACGTGCGGTGTTGGGGGCGCCGGTCTCGGCGCAGCACGCAGGTCGGGACGAGGGCGTACTGGGACGCCGGCGGGAACGCCGCGCGGTAGGCGGCGGGGGAGGCGCCGAAGGTGCGCGTGAAGCTCGTCGTGAACGAGCCGACGCTGCGCAGCCCGACGGAGTAGCAGATGTCCGGGATCGAGCGGTCGGTCATCCGCAGCAGCGCCGCGGCGCGCTCCATCCGCCGCGTGAGCAGGTAGCCGTGCGGCGTCACGCCGAACGTACGGCGGAACTCGCGGCTGAAATGGGCCCGCGAGAGCCCCGCCGCCCGGGCCAGGTCGTCGACGCCGAGCGGCTCGGCGTAGCGCGCGTCGGCGAGGTCCTTGGCGCGCAGCAGGTGGCGGGCGGGAGGGACGAAGGCCGGCGTCAGATCGTGTCGCCCTCCGGCGGCGCGGTCGCGAGGCGCTCCGTCTCGCCGGTGAGCGACCCCGAGATCACGAGATCGGCCCACGTGTAGACCACCGGTACCTGGTAGTAGCCGAGGTAGTCCGTGCGCCAGGCGGCGAACTCCTCGCCGTACCAGTAGCGGTCCCAGTCGAGGTGGTCCTCGAAGGTCGCCATCTGGTTGAACTTGTAGCGGTCCTCCCGGGAGCGGTAGACGCGGTAGTCGGTCGCCCCGTAGCGGAGCGCCAGCGGCGCGATCTGCAGCAGCGCCTCCTCCAGCCGATCGCCCCGGAACACCGTCGCGTACCACGGAACCTGCACGACGCCGGCCATCAGGCGCCCACCTCCGCCCGGATCGCCCCCGGACCGTCGACCGTGCGCCCCTGGCCCTCGGCCTCGGCGCCCACGAGGATCGCGATCTTGCCCAGGTGCTTGTTGTCTCGCATCAGCTGGTGCGCCTCGGCCACCCCGTCGAAGCCCATCGTCCTCCACAGCACCGGCCGGATCTTGCCAGCTTCGATCAGCTCGTTGGCCTTCGTGCACTCGTAGGCGTTGGCGAAGTGCGAGCCGAGGATCTGCTTCTGGCGCATCCACAGGTAGCGCACGTCGAAGTCGAGGTTGTAGCCCGAGGTCGCGCCGCAGATGAGCACCTTGCCGAACGGCCTGACCGCCAGCACGGAGGTCGGGAACGTCGCGCGCCCGACGTGCTCGAAGACGATGTCGGGCGGCTGCCCGCCCAGCATCTCGTTGAGCGCCTTGCAGAAGCGCCGCGACTCCTTGAAGCGCGCGCGCTCCTCCTCGTGGCTCTCCCCGCCGCGGCGCATCATGCCGGCGTAGTCGTTGCGGTCGATCCAGGCGGTCGCGCCGAGCTCGGAGACGAGCTCGCCCTTGGCCGGCGAGGACACCACCCCGACGCAGTCGGCGCCCGCCAGCGCGCACAGCTGGGTCGCGAACACGCCGAGGCCGCCGGCGGCGCCCCAGATCAGCACGCGGTCGCCCGACTGCAGGTCGGCCTGGTCGATCAGCATGCGGTAGGCGGTGAAGTACGTCAGCCCGTAGGAGGCGGCCTCCTCCCAGGTGAGGTTCTGCGGCCGCGGCAGCAGCTGCTGGGCCTGCACCTTGCAGAACTGCGCGAACGAGCCCCACGACGTCTCATAGCCCCAGATCCGCTGCGAAGGGGCGGCCAGCGGGTCCAGGCCGTGGACCTCGACGTCCTCGTAGGAGGCCTGGTTGCAGTGCACGACGACCTCGTCGCCGGGCTTCCAGCGCGTCACGCCCTCGCCGACCTTCCAGACGACGCCGGAGGCGTCCGAGCCGCCGATGTGGTGGTCCTCCTCGTGGTAGCGGAACACCGAGACCGGCTCGCCGAGCGCCGCCCACACGTTGTTGAAGTTCACGCCGGCGGCCATGACCCGGACCACCACCTCATAGGCGCCGGGCTCGGGGACCTCCATCTCCTCGACCTGGAAGGCCTCCAGCGGCTCTCCGAAGCGCTCCTCGCGAATCACCCAGGCGGCCATGGAGCGCGGGAGCTCGCCCGGGCTCACGTCCAGCTGAGCGACTTGGCTGACGTCAACGGCCATGTTTTCGTGCTCCTCGTCGTCGATCGGGGTCGGCGATCCTACTGCCAGTCGTGGCGCTGCCGCCACAGCAGCGCCGCGACGAGGACCGTGCTGCCGACCAGCGCGCCGACGCCGAAGATCAGGAAATCGGTTCGCGAATCGATGTGCTGCACGAGCCACCCGAAATTCTGCCCGAAGAAGCCGGTCACGAGCGTCCACGCGAGAAAGAAGCTGCCGATGAGCGTCAGCCGCGTCGCCGTGCGGTTCAGGCGGTTGGCGTTGGCGTTGAAGTACGTGTCGGCGAGGCCCGTGAGGTCGATCGTGACCCGGTGCAGCTCGCCGATGAGCTGGTCGAGGTGGTCGCGGATGTCGCGCAGGTAGGGGCGCACCGCGGAGCCGAGCAGCGGCAGCTCGTCGCCCTCCTCGGGGAAGTCGTTGCGCTGGTCCTCGAGCCGCCGGTAGAGCATGCTGACCGCCTGCTTGAGGCGGTAGATGACGGCGAGCTGCGACTCGCGGGGACGGGCCAGCACGTCGGTCTCGAGCGTGTCCAGCCGCTCCTGGATCGAGCTCAGCACCGGGTAGTAGGCGTCGGTCAGCGTGTCGAGGACGCGGTAGACGAACCAGGCTCCGTGGTGGCGGTCGTCCGGCGACAGCGAGTCGCGCAGCTCGTCCAGCGGCGCGAAGGCGGCGCGGCGGACGGTCACCATCGCGGAGGGCATCAGGTGGATGTGCAGCTCCACCGGCTCGAACATCCGCTCGGAGCCGGGCACCTCGCGGGCCGAGAGGTACACGATCAGCGCGTGGTCGCGATAGCGGTCGAGCTTCGGCCGCTGGCCCCACTCGAGCGTGTCCTCGATCGCGAGCGGGTGCAGTCCGAGCGCCTCGCCGAGGCGCTTGACGTCGGCGGGCGAGGGGTCGACGAGGTCGATCCAGACGAACGTGCCCTCCCGCTGCGCCGTTGCCACGCGGTCCATGTCGACGCTCGTGAGGAGCAGCATCGTGGCACGAATGTACGCGACGGGCCGGACCGCCCCGCCCGGCGCATGCCGGGCGGGCGGACGGCTCAGGAGGCGCGCACGGGGGCGGGCGCCGCCTCGGCGTCCGTGACGGCCTGGTGCTCGGCCGTGACCGGCGCCTCGGCCTTGCCCGGGGCGATCATGAACCACGCGACGAGCGCCGCGGCGGCGGCGACGGCGGCGCTCAGCGTCAGCCCGTCGCCGAGCGCGGAGACGAACGCCTGCTTGGCGGCGGCCGCGACGTCGGCCGGCACCCCGGCCGTGACCGCGCCGGAGCCGAGGCCGTCGACGAGCCGCTCGCGTGCGCCCGCCGGAAGGGCGGGGAGGAGCTTCTCGAGCTCGCTCCGGCCGACGGTGGCCACGATCGCGCCCAGCACCGCGACGCCGAACGTGCCGCCGACCATCCGGCTCATCGACAGCGTGCCCGACGCGACGCCGGCCTTGCTGCGGTGCACGGCGTTCATCGCGGCGGTGCTCATCGGCGACATCGTCAGGCCCATGCCGATGCCCATCACGATGAAGGCGGGCAGCAGGTAGCCGTAGCCGGAGTCGACGTCGATGCGCGAGAACCATGCCATCGCGACCGCGCACAGCGCGAGGCCGCCGGCCACCAGCGGCCGCGGGCCGACCCGGTCGGTCAGACGCCCGGCGAGCGGCGCCGCGACCATGATCAGCAGCGTCGAGGGCAGGAACCGCACGCCGGCCTGCAGCGGCGTGTAGCCGAGGATGTTCTGCATGTAGAGCGCGATGAAGAAGAACATCGCGAGCATCGCGAAGGAGACCGCGAAGGCCACGATGTTCGCGCCGAGGAACGAGCTGGAGCGGAAGAACGCGAAGTCGACGACCGGGACCGGCGAACGCCTCTCGATGCGGACGAAGGCGGCGAGCGCGACCACCGCCACGGTGAGCAGCCCGAGGATGGGCGCGGAGCCCCAGCCCCACGCGTTGCTCTCCACGAGCGCGAGCACGAGCGCGGTGAGCCCGACGGTCAGCGCGACGATGCCCGGGACGTCGACCCGGCGGTCGACCGACTCGTCCCGCGACTCGCGCGCGGCGAACAGCGTGATCGCGATCGCGCCGATGGCGACCGGGACGTTGATGAAGAAGATCGCGCGCCAGGAGACGTCCTCGGTCAGCCAGCCGCCGACCACCGGGCCGAGTGCCAGCGCGATCGCCGAGACGCCGGCCCACGTGCCGATCGCCCGGCCGCGCTCCGCGGCCGGGAACGCGTTGGTGATGATCGAGAGGGTGCCCGGCATCATGAACGCGGCGCCGACGCCCTGGACCGCGCGGGAGGCGACGAGCCAGCCGTCGGTGGGGGCGAAGCCGATCGTGGCCGAGGCGATCGCGAACACGACGACCCCGAAGAGGAACATGCGCCGCCGTCCGAAGATGTCGCCGAGACGCCCGCCGGTGACCAGCAGGACCGCGAACGTGAGCGTGTACGCGTTGACCGTCCACTCGAGGGCGGACAGCGAGGCGTTGAAGTCGCGCTGGATCGACGGCAGGGCGACGTTCACGACCGTGTTGTCGAGCATCACCATGAACAGCGCGAAGCACATCGCTCCCAGGGTCCACCAGCGGCGGTTGTCCTCGGAGAGGCGGAGCCGTGAGGTCATGGGCGGGTCCTTTCGACGACTGGCGCGAAGGCGACATGCAGCGCTTCGCGCTCCTGGGGAGAGAGGGAGCCCAGGGCGGTGACCAGGTCCTCGCGCCGGGTCTCGTAGACCTGGCGCAGCGTGTCGCGGCCGGTGGGGGAGAGCCGGACACGGCGGGCACGGCGGTCCTCGGCGGACTCGCGGCGCTCGACCAGATCGCGCTGGACGAGGCCGTCGACCGCCCGGGAGGTCGCCGCCATCGACAGGCTGAGGTCGGCGGCGAGCTCGGAGACGGTGCGCTCGTCGGCGTCGCCCAGGCGGTAGAGCGCCTTGAGCTGGGTCAGGGACAGATCGAGGTCCGCGATGACCTGCAGCCAGGCGCCTGGGCCCTGCAGCACGGCCAGGAAGAAGCGCATCGCCTCGTCGGCCAGCTGCTCGGTAGAGACGTCAATTGATTGCACGAGCGGAAGTATACCGGGGACGCAAATGTCTCGACAAGGCAAAGGTAACGCTTGAGGAACCATTGCGCAGAGGGAAACGACTGCCGCGCCGGAGGCACTCTCGACCGGGTCGCTATCGTCTTGCAAGTGACTGTTCCAAGGCCCATCTCGTCGCCCCTCGACGCGGAGTCCCGCCCCTCCGCCCCTGGGGCGCTCCCCAGCGACGCCGAGGCGCTTGACGCGTACTCCCGGGTCGTCACCCACGTCGCGGAGCTCCTGGCCCCGTCGGTGGCCAACCTTCGCGTCTCCCGCCGGACCCGCCGCGGCCCGGCGGACGGCGGCGGGTCCGGCGTGGTGATCACGCCCGACGGCTTCCTGCTCACGTCCGCGCACGTCATCGAAGGCCGCCCCGCCGGACGCCCGAACGTGCACGCCTCCTTCACCGACGGCAGCGAGGTCGAGCTCCGCGTGGTCGGCAGCGACCCGCTGTCCGATCTCGCGGTCCTGCGCGCCGACGCGGCGCGGCTGCAGCCGGCCGAGCTCGGCGACGCCGCCGAGCTGCGCGTCGGCCAGCTCGTGGTCGCGATCGGCAACCCGCACGGCTTCGCGGGCTCGGTGACGGCCGGCGTGGTCTCCGCGCTGGGCCGCTCGCTGCCGACCCGCTCGGGCGCCGCGGCGCGCATGATCGACGACGTGATCCAGACCGACGCCGCGCTGAACCCCGGCAACTCCGGCGGCGCGCTGGTCGACGGCCGCGGGCGCGTGGTCGGCATCAACACCGCCGTGGCCGGCATCGGGCTCGGCCTCGCCGTGCCCGTCAACGCCACCACCCGGCAGATCGTCGCCGCCCTGATGCGCGACGGGCGCGTCCGGCGCGCCTGGATCGGCGTGGCGGGCGGCGCGCGGCCGCTGCCGCCGCGGACCGCCGCGGTGCTCGGGCGCGATCGCGCCGTGGAGGTGGTCGAGGTGATCGGCGACAGCCCCGCCGCGCGCGCCGGCATGCGCGCCGAGGACCTCATCGTCGCGGTGGACGGGGCGCCCGTCCGCGGCATCGACGACCTCCAGCGGCTGCTGACCGCCGAGCGGATCGACATGGCGACGGACGTCGAGGTGGTGCGCGAGGGCGACCTGCGCCACCTGCAGCTGACGCCGCGGGAGCTGCCGACGGGCCAGGCCCGCGGCTAGCCTTCCTGCGGACCCGAGAGCTGCGAGCGGAAGCTGGCGATCTCGGTCACGGCGGCGAGCACGTAGGCGTCCTCCCACTCCGCGATCTCGGCGTCGAGGTGCGCGAGATAGGTCGCGTTGCCGCCGAGTCCCTCCGCGATCGCCACCGAACGCTCGGTGTGGCACAGCGCGAGCCGATACCGGGCTTCGTTGGCGGTGATCATGGGTCGCAGCCTTTCACCGCGCGGCCCCTCCGGCCGTCGGGCTCGCCCGTGTCTTTCCCGGGGGCTCGGCACACCCCGGGGTACGGACAACCGTAGGGTCGCGTCTAGGTGCCGGGGACCGGTCCGGCCGCCTCGGTGCGCTGCCCGATCACGAAGGTGTGCCGGCGGTCGTCCCAGCGCAGGCTGGTCTCGAGCAGCTTGGCGGGGCAGCAGAGCGCGTCCCCGGGCGCGTAGCGCGCGGTCGCGTAGGTCAGCACGCCCTCGTCGTTGACCGTCGTGAAGGCGCGGTAGAGCTTCTGGCTGCGGAACACGGCCTGCAGGCCGCTGCCGCGGCGGCCGGTGTCGGTGCTGAAGACATAGATGGCGACCGTGCCCGCCGCGCCGCCGCTCTGGACCCGCACGAGCGCCTCGGGCTTCTTGTCGCCGGTCAGGTCGCGGAACGCGACCGAGCGGTCGACGAAGCCCGCGCCGCGCAGCAGCTCGGAGACGTGGCGGCTGGTCTGCGGGTCGGCGAGCAGCCGCTCCTCGAAGAACGCCTGCCCCTGGGTCATCTGGGCGCCGACGGTCGGCGCCAGGGCCGCGACGGCGGCGCCGGCGGCGGCGAGGACGGCGAGCGCGATCCGGCCGCGCGTCATCGCCGCCTCCCGACGCGCAGCGACGCGGAGCGGATCTGCGGGTCGCGCGTGCACAGCTCGTAGGTGCCGTGGTCGAGCCGGAACGCGAGCCTGGCCGAGCCGTGCGGGTTCAGCGGGCTCGTCGTCTGCATGTGCCCGCGGTCGCCCGCGAGCGTCACCGACTGCGCCGTGGAGGAGCGGTTGGCCACCGTCAGCACGACGGGGCCCGCGCCGAGGCGGCGCGGCGAGACCGAGATCGAGTCTTCGCCGATCGCTGCGGTCACCGGGACCGGGTGCGCGGAACGCGGGTCGTGGTCATTGCTCGAGTCGGCTCCGCACGCCGCGAGCGCCGCCATCGCGACCAGCGGAAGGATCCGTCCGCCGCGTGTGGTCCGCGCTCGTGTGCGTCGGGGCAACATGCCGGATGAGGGTCGGACACCCTACCCCCGACGCCTGCCGGATGCGCCGCGGCCTCGTCTGCAAGCGCTCGTGCAGGCCGTCCGGGCCAGGGCGTATGACAGGCGGCTCATGTCCGTCGCCGCCGCGCCCGACCTGCTCGACCATCCGCTCGCCACGGCGGAGTTCCTCGCCGTGGACACGGAGACGAACGGCCTCGCGCGGGAGCGCTGCGAGCTCACCGAGGTCGGGGCGGTGCTCGTCGGCGGCGGCGAGCTGCACGACCGCTGGTCCTCGCTGGTGGCGGTCTCGACCCCGCTGTCGCGCGGCATCCAGCGCTTCACCGGGATCACGCAGGCGATGGCCGACGAGGCGCCACAGCCCGCCGTCGTGCTCGCGGAGCTGGCGGCCCGCCTTCGCGGGCGGGTGCTGGTGGCGCACTCGGCGCGCTTCGACGAGCGGGTGCTGCGGCAGGCGTTCGCCCGCGCCGAGCTCGAGTGGCCCGCCCCGCCGCTGCTGTGCACGGTCGCGCTGGCCCGCCGCTTCGCGCCGCTGCAGCGGCGCCGCGGGCTGGCGGCGATCGCCGACGCGCTCGGGATCGACGTCGAGGTCAGCCACCGGGCGCTGCCGGACGCGGAGACGTGCGCGCGCGTGCTGTGCGCGCTCTTCGGCCGCCTGTGCGCCAGCGCCGCCACCGTCGGGGAGGCCGTGCGGCTGCTGGGCCCGCGCCGGCCCGCCCGCCCTCGCGGCCCCGCGGCCGCGCGGCGCCCGCGCGAGGACCGGCCCGACCTCTCGCGGCTGCCGAAGGACCCCGGCGTGTACGTGTTCCGCGACGCCGACGGGCATCCGCTGTACGTCGGCAAGTCGGTCTGCCTGCGCACCCGCGCGCGCTCGCACTTCACGACGCCCGGCGCATGGACCGGGAAGGCCGAGCACGTCGACTACGAGGCGACCAACTCCGAGCTCGGCGCCCTCGTGCTCGAGAACCGGCTGATCAAGGCGCTCAAGCCGCCCGGCAACAAGCGCCTCAAGAGCCCGCCCGACGGGCTCGTCTACCTCCGCTGCCGCCTCGACATCCCGTTCCCGATCCTCGAGGTGGCGCGCGCGCCGGCGGCGGGGCACAGCGTCACGGTCGGGCCGATGCGCGGGCGCGCCACGGCCGCCGAGCTGGTCGAGCAGCTCAACTCGCTGTTCGGCCTGCGCCACTGCGGGCGCAAGCTGCCGCGCCGCGACCACCCGTCCGCCTACGGGCAGATGGGCCGCTGCCTGTCGCCCTGCCTGCGCGACCTGGACCCCAACCTCTACCGCGAGCGCCTCGACGCCGCGCTCGGGCTCTTCTCGGGCGGGGACGGCGGGCAGGCGCTGCTCGCCCACGTCGAGGACCAGATGCGCGCCGCGTCCGACGCGCGGCGCTACGAGCGCGCGGCGTGGCTGCGCCGCCGCCACGCGCGGCTGCGGGCGCTCCTGGAGCGCCTCGGCGGCATGCTGCGCTCGGTCCACGCCGGCGCGCGGCTGGTCCTGGCGCCGCACCCGAGCGACGAGGGCCGCTACGACGCGCTGTGGATCGCGGCGGGCCGGGTCGTCGACTGGGGCGCGCTACCCGAGGACCCGTCGGAGGTCGTCATGCGGACCGGCGACGCGCTGCGCGCGGCCGGGCCGCCCGCCCCCGGCGGCTGGCTGCCGGCCGACGAGGTCGACGAGGCGCGCCTGGTCGGCGCGTGGCTGGCCGCCAACGAGGCGTCCGTGCTCGAGCTCGAGCCGCGGCCCGCCGCGGGCGAGGTCGAGGCGTTCGTGGCGAGAGCCCGCTGACGCGCCGCCCGCGAGCTGCCCGCCACACGAGCCGCCGGGGCGGCGTCAGCGCGTGAGCAGCGGACCGGGCGCCCGGCCGCGGACAACGACGACACCGGTGTACGCCGGCCGGTCCGCGACGTCCTGGGCGACCGCCTGATCGAACTCGGTCCGGTCGCGGCGCGCGCGGGGTCGCGCGCCGGCTCGCCGAGCGCCACCCGCCGCGCATCGCGGATCCGCCATGGGGGTAGTAGCCGGCCGTGCCCGCACTGCCACAGCCTCGAGGTGATCTGACGGCGGCGCTGCTGGACGCGCTGCGCCGGCCGCCGCACGCGCTGGAGCTGCCACCGGTGCACCGCGCTGACGACGAGGACCTGCACCTCGCGCTCTACTGCTGTTACGAGCTCCACTACCGCGGGCTCGACGCCGTCGACGACGGGTGGGAGTGGGAGCCATCGCTGATCGGCGCCCGCCGCGTGTTCGAGGAACGGTTCGAGACCGAGCTGCGCGACGCCGTCGGGCCGCCGGACAGCGCGCCGGCGGCAGACGAGATGGATGTCGCGCTGCGCGAGATCGCCATGGCGGACGAGGGCGGACCGTCGGTCTCACAGTTCGTGGAGCGCGCCGCTACGCGCGAGCAGGTGATCGAGTTCGTCGTGCACCGCTCCGCCTACCAGCTCAAGGAGGCGGACCCGCACTCGTGGGCGTTGCCGCGGCTCTGGGGGCCGCCAAAGGCCGCGCTGGTCGAGATCCAGGCGGACGAGTACGGGGGAGGACGCCCCGACCGCATCCACGCCGCGCTGTTCGCGCGAACGATGGAGGCCGTCGGGCTGGATCCCACCTACGGGGCCTACCTCGACCGGATCCCCGCGGCGATGCTCGCGACGGTCAACCTGATGTCGCTGTTCGGCCTCCACCGATCCTGGCGCGGCGCGATCGTCGGCCACCTCGCGCTGTTCGAGATGACGTCCTCGGTTCCGAGCCGTCGATACGCGTCCGGGCTGCAACGGCTCGGCTTCGGCGATGACGCGACCGCGTTCTTCGACGTGCACGTGACGGCCGACGCCGTCCACGAGAGCATCGCCGCGGTCGATCTGGCCGGCGGGCTGGCGCGCCAGGAGCCGGCGCTCGGGCCCGACATCCTCTGGGGCGCCCGCACGCTGGCCGCGGTCGAGCGCCGATGGGGGCACCATGTGCTCGACCGTTGGGAGCGCGGCGCCACCTCGCTGCGCGACTAGGCCTTGCGCCCCCGCTCAGCCTGGCTCGAGCAGCGGAACCGGACCAGCGCGTGCGTCCCGTCGCAGAAGGGCCGCATCCGCGACCTCCCGCAGCGGCAGAGCGCGATCGGCTCGCCGCTGCGCTCGATCTCCTCGCCGTTCTGGTCTACGAGCCGGAACGATCCGCGGACGAGCAGCGGCCCATCGCGGTAGGCGGTGATCGTCGTCTCGGGCACGCCGCGATGGTCTGCCCGCATTCCGACCGGCGCAGTCGCCGACCGCTGCGGCGGCGTACCGAGGCGGTGCGAGCCGGCGCGTGCGGCGGCGTCGATCCGGGCTCAGCCGGAGCTGCGGCTCCGGCCGCCGCCCCAGCTCATCACCGAGAGCGGCCCCAGCGGCGACCGCTCGGTCTGCTGCGGCGGGCCGTGGCGCGGCGCCGGGCGCATGTCCATGGCCACGACGTGGGTCACCGGGACGCCGGTGTAGGCGGCGACGCGGTGGGGGAGGTCGTTGCGGGTCCACCTCGAGGCCTCGCCCGGCAGCGTCGAGACGATCACCTCGTCGAAGCGCGACGGGTCCCACGCGTCGTGCACGGCGCCCATCGGATCGCTGTCGCCGACGACGCCCTCGGCGGTGATGCCCGCGGCGCGCCAGCGCTCCACCGCCTCCTCCAGCCGGGGTTTCGCGGCCTCGCGACCGGCCAGGCCGATCTCCGTCGCGGGCATGAGGAGCGTGACGCCGATCGGACCACGTTCCGCGCGCTCGGACAGCGCGGCGAGCAGGTCGGCCGACGGCGCCGTGACGCTCGCGATCACCAGCACGTTCGCGTACCAGGAGGCCATGCCGCCAGACTACAGCGGGGCCGGTCAGAACGGGGGCTCGACGACCTCTCCGGTGAGGTCGCCGGCGCCAACCCTGACGACGTCGCCCGGCGCGACCTCGCGGCGCACGATCGCGAGCGCGATCGGCCCGTGGACGGGGGAGGAGGCGACCGAGCCGACGCGGCCCACGGTCTTCTCGCCGAACGTGAGCGTTTCGCCCGTCTGGGCGGGGCCGCTGAGCCGCAGTCCCCGCAGGTGGCGGTTCGGCTTGCCGCGGTAGAAGAGGCGCGCGACGGTCTCCTGGCCGACGTAGCAGCCCTTCGTGAAGGACACCGCGCGCTCGTTGATCCCGGCCTCCTGGGGGATGACGCCGTCGTCGAGGTCGATGCCGAACCGGGGGCGACCGTGCTCGACGCGCACGATCTCCGCGACCTCCTCGGCGACCGGGACGGCGCCGGCCGCCTCGAGCGCCGCTTGCACCGCGCCGGTCGCGGCGGCGTCGCAGATCACGTCCACGCCGAGGTCGGTCGTCACCAGCACGACCGGCTCGCCGCCGAGCTCGGCGGGCGCGTTGTCGTGCTCGGCGGCGCCGAGGTCGCCGGCGCCCGCGACCTCGCGGGCCGCCGGGCCCACGAGCGACAGCAGGCCGCGCTCGACGGTGCGCTTGTGCAGCTCGACGTCGCGCCCCAGCTTGTAGCGGCGGATCATCGTGAAGAGGTCCTGGAGCGCGACGCGCTCGGTGTCGAGGAACAGCTCGTACCCGAGGTCGAGCACCCGCAGGTCGCCCGTCATCTTGCCCTTGTGGGTGAGGAAGGCGGCGTAGCAGCCGTCCCCGGGCTCCAGCGCCTCGACGTCGTTGGTCACCTGGCCCTGGAGGAACGCCTTGGCCTCGCCGCCGGTGAGCGCGAGCTTGCCGCGCTCGGAGCGGTCGACCAGCCCGCAGCGCTGCGTGAGGGCGCGGTACTGCTCCTCGGTCGTCGTGCCGGTGGTGGCAGCCATCGTCTGAAGACTAGATGGTCGATTCCACGACCCCACGGGCGCCTGGCGGCGCCCCGCGGCGCCGGATCGCCACCCGCCCGAGGGGCCCCCTGCTCCGCGGTGGTCGCCCGCGCCCAGGCGTAGACGGTCGTTCCGCGCGTGACGTGGCGCCACCGTCCAGCACTGTTCCCCTCGTGCGGGCGGCGCCCGGCATCCACGGGGCATCCACCAGTCGACCGCGCGGCCGCGGAATCGACCATCTAGAACTCGTCGTAGAAGGCCCGGGTGCGGATCAGCCGGCGCTCGACCTCGTGCTGGAGCTCCTCCAGCACGAGCGCCGGCGGGACGCCCGCCTCGAGCGCGCCGCGCACGACCGCGCTCTCCTCGGCGCCGTCGAGGCGCTCGAGGAGCTCCAGGAGCCCCTCGATGTCCAGGCCGCGCGCGGGCGCCAGGATCTCGTCGGGGTCGGGCAGCGGAGGGGGCGGGTCGGCCATGTAGGCTCCGGCACATCATGGCGCTCGCCGCGCAGTTCCAGGAGATCGTCGACTCGCTGCCCTCCGACTGGACGGACCTCGAGCTCGACCTGCGCGTGCAGGAGGACCGCTACATCGACGCGGCGACGTTCCTGGTGCAGGTCAACGCGCAGCCGTACTCGCACCACGACTGGCACTGGCGGCTGCTGGTCGCCCACCAGTTCGGCCACGCGGCCGCCGCGCCCGCCGTCCACGGCACGCTCAAGCTGCTCGACGACGCCGGGATCGCGGGCGAGATGGTGCTCCGCGAGCTGCGCACCGGGCGCGTCGAGACCGTCCAGATGTGGGGCCGGCCGGAGTCGGTGCGGCGCGAGTTCCGCAAGCTGCGGGCGCAGTAGGGGGATAGGGGCCCCGCCCACCCCCAACCGCCATGGCCACGGTTCTCGCGGTCTTCGACGACCTGCTGCTGGGCTCGAACGTGCTCGGCAACCTGCGCGCCGCGGGGCACGACGCGCGGCTGGCGGGCGGGCCCGACCAGGCCCAGCCGGACGGCGCCGACGTCGTGGTGCTCGACCTCGGCGCGCAGGGGTTCGACGGCATCGCGCTCGCCGAGCGCCTGCGCGACTCCGGCGAGCTGGGCGACGCGCGCACGCTCGGGGTCTACTCGCACGTCGACGCCGACACGCGCCGCCGCGCCGAGGCCGCCGGCTTCGACCTCGTCGTCCCGCGCTCGCGCATGGCGCGCGAGGGCCCCGCGCTGGTCGAGCGCCTGGCGGCCGGGTCGCCCGGCGCCTGATCAGCGCGCGGCGTCGAAGTCGAACGCCCGCTCGACGTCGGGGCGGCGCTCGAGGATCCCGAACTTCACGTCCCACGCCGCCCACGCCCGCAGCGTCGCGGGGTCCAGCCGGCCGTAGGGGCGCCCGCCGGGCGCGAAGACGGGGGTGACGGCCGCGAGCTGCGCGCGCAGGTCGGCGCGGTCGAGCCCGCGCTCGGCCCGCGTCATCGCCGCGATCGCCTGCGCGGGGTCGGCGATCGTCGCCTCGTAGCCCCGCCGCAGGCCCTGGATCGCCCCGCGCACCAGCTCCGGGCGCTCGCGCAGCGTCTTGCGGGTGACGCACAGCACGAGCTCGGGGTAGGGCGGGGCGCCGTAGTCGTCGACGCGGAACTCCCGGGTCGCCGGCTTCTCGCGCTTCAGGGCCACACCTTCGACGTTCCAGAACGCGGTCGCGGCGTCGACGCGGCCGGCGAGCAGCGCCTTCACCGCCTCGAAGCCGATGGTCGTCTCGCGCACGCGGCCCGGGTCGCCGCCCGCGCCGGAGACCACCGAGCGCAGGACCGCGCGGTCCGACGGCAGCCCGGTGACGCCCGCCCGCCTGCCCTCCAGGTCGCGCGGGGTGCGGATCCGCGGCTGGGCGAGGACGGCGGCGAGCGGCCGCTGCACGACCGCCATCACACCGACCAGGTCGGCGCCGCCCTGGCGGGCGAGCCCGAGGTCGTGGATGTCGAGGATCGCGAGGTCCGCGCGGCCGGCCTGCAGGAGCTTGAGCGCGTCGGTCGAGGCGCTCGGGGTGCGGACCTCGAGCGGCACGCCCGCCGCGTCGTCGTAGCCGCGCGCAACGGCCTCGTAGATGCCCGCGTGGACGGCGTTGGGCGTGAAGTCCAGCAGCAGGGTGGCGGGCTCGCGCGCCGGCTTCGGCGCCTGCGCGCTCGGGCCTCCGTCGTCACCGCCGCATCCGGCCGCGGCGAGCGCGAGCACGCACGCGAGCAGGGCGATGCGGAGGGCGGCCACGCCGCGAACGGTAGTTGCCCGGGCGGGCGGGCGGGCTCGTATCCCCGCGTAGGTATGGTGCGTCCCCGATGCGCCGCCGGGTGACCTTCTCCCGCAACGTGACGCTGTCGTTGTCGCGCACCTGCCGTTGTCACTGCAAGTACTGCGCGTTCGCGACCCACCGGCCCCACCTGCACGAGCCCGAGGAGGTCGAGCGCCTGCTCGACCATGCCGCGCGCCGCCACGTCAAGGAGCTCCTGGTGCTCACCGGCGAGGCGCCGGACCACCATCCCGAGGTCCGCGCGCGGCTCGCGGAGCTCGGGCACGAGGACTTCACCGCCTACGTGGTGTGGGCGTGCGAGCGCGCCCTCGAGCGCGGCCTGCTGCCGCACACGAACCTCGGGGTGCTCTCCCCGGCGGACCTCGCCCGGCTGCGCGAGGTGACCGCCTCGCAGGGCCTGATGCTCGAGTCGGTCGTCGACGACCTCGTGGTCCACCAGGGCTCGCCCACCAAGCAGCCGGCCGAGCGGCTCGCGACGATCCGCGCCGCGGGCGCGCTGCGGATCCCGTTCACGAGCGGGATCCTCGTGGGGATCGGCGAGACCGAGGCGGATCGCATGGCGGCGCTCGAGGCGCTGGCGGCCGTGCACGCCGAGCACGGGCACCTGCAGGAGGTGATCCTGCAGAACTTCGTCCCGCACCGCCGCTACTACGGCGAGGAGCCCGCCGACATCGCCGGCGACGCGGCGGAGCGCTTCTGGCGCACGGGTGTCTCCGAGTCCCCGCACCGCGACCTTCCGGCGTGGGCCACGCCGGTCTCGATCGAGGACATGAAGCGGCTCGTCGCCGAGGCGCGCCGCCTCCTGCCCGGCGTCGGGATCCAGATCCCGCCCAACCTCGCCGACTGGTGGCCGGAGCTGGTCGCGGCGGGCGCGACCGACCTCGGCGGGCTGAGCGCCAACGGCGACCACATCTCGCCCGAGCATCCCTTCCCGTCGCCGCACCAGGTGCGCAAGCGCCTCGCGGCCGACGGCGTGGCGCTGAGCGAGCGGCTGTGCGTGTACGCGCGCTACATCGACCCCGAGTGGATCGCCCAGGGCGTGCTCGACGTCATCAAGGCGCGCTTCTGGAGCTTCATCCCGCGGCGGGGGTCCGGCCGCGGCGAGCCGCCGCGGCCGATCCGCCGCGACGTCGTCGGGCCGGCCATCGAGCGCGCGCGGGCCGGCGGGCGGCTGGGCGAGGACGAGCTGACCGCGCTGTTCGCGGAGACCCGCCCCGAGGCGATCGAGGCGATGCGCCAGGCCGCGGACGAGCTGCGCGCGGAGCTGGCCGGCGACACCGTGACGTTCGTGGTCAACCGCAACGTCAACGTCTCCAACATCTGCATCGTCGGCTGCGCGTTCTGCGGCTTCGGCCAGGGGCGGCGCTCACCCGACGCCTACGTCCACGAGCGCGAGGACTTCGCCGAGCGCGTGCGCGAGGCCGTCGCCTACGGCGCGACCGAGCTGTGCATGCAGTCCGGCATCCACCCCGACTGGGCGCTCTCCGACTACGAGGACTGGCTGCGGTTCGCGCACGAGGTGGCGCCGGACCTGCACCTGCACGCCTACTCGCCGATGGAGGTCGACCACATGTGCCAGACCTCCGGCCTGTCGCCGCGCGCGGTGTTCGAGCGCCTGCGCGACGCGGGGCTGGGGTCGACCCCCGGCACCGCCGCCGAGGTGCTGCACGACGGCGTGCGCGAGCGGATCAGCCCGAACAAGCTGCCCGCCCGCCGCTGGGTGGAGATCATCGAGGCCAGCCACGCCGCCGGGCTGCGCTCGACGGTCACGGTGATGTTCGGCCACGTCGAGGAGCCGTGGGAGCTGGCCGAGCACATGCGCGTGGTGCGCGAGCTGCAGGAGCGGACGGGCGGCTTCACCGAGTTCGTGCCGCTCTCGTTCATCCCGTTCCACACCCTGCTCGGGCGCACCCACGGGATCGAGGAGATCAGCCGCGAGGAGAACCTCAAGCACACCGCGGCGTTCCGGCTCGCCCTCGGCCACAGTGTCCCCAGCCTGCAGGCGAGCTGGGTCAAGATGGGCCTCGACGCCGCCACCGAGGCGCTGCGCTGGGGCGTCAACGACCTCGGCGGCACGCTGATGGAGGAGTCGATCAGCCGCATGGCGGGCAGCTACCACGGCGTCAAGCTCGACCCGGAGGACCTCATCGGCGCCGCCCACCGCGCCGGCCGGCCCGCCGCCGAGCGCACGACGCTCTACGGGATCCGCCGCCGGCACCCGCTCGGCGACCCCGGGCTCGCGCGCACCTGACCTCGCGCCGGCCCCGTCGCCGGGGCGGTCGGTACCCGCTTGACACCGGTCGCCGGGCCGGGAACGATCGCGGCGCAAAGGGTGCCGTCGCCGGGCGTGGGAGCGGGACGTGTGACGGTCGACGTCCGAGGAGACGCGAGATGGCTTCCAGCCGGGTGCAGGCGGGGTTCAGGAACGGCTGGACGGTCGCCGTCGTGGGATGGCGCCGGCGCTCGTGGCGCCGACGGCGGCGCCGGCGCAGGCCGCGCGCGGCACCACGGGCCCGCTGACGCCCATCGTCGTCGCGGAGGTCCCGCAACGGGCCATCGCCCCAGTGCGAGGCACCGACGGGCGCTACCACGTGCTCTACGAGCTCCAGCTCACCAACACCCTCGAGGGGGCCGCGGACCTGCGGTCGGTGCGGGTGATCGACCCGGACAGCCACCGGAGCCTGCTGAAGACGGTGCCGGCGGGCATGCGGGCGAGGACGCCGGGCCGCCGCGGGGCGTGGCCGTCTTCGCCGCCGACACCACGATCCGCAGCCTGCTCGACCCCGCGGGCGCGACGAGCACTGGTCCGGTACGACCGGCGCGGCCACTTCCCGGCCATGGAGGTCCCGGACCTGCTCACCACTGACGGCCCGTCGAGCGGAAGCATCCTGGCCAGGGTTCGCTATGCGACCTCAGGGCAGGATGGTTCCGCTCGACCCGACCCGCCTGCCACCAAGCGCCGGCGCCGCCGTCCTGACGCGCGGGAGTTCGTCGGGCCAAGTGCGGCCAGCGCCCGCCACCGCGGTACGGCCTGCCGCACCGAGGCATCCCGCGGCGCGCGCCAAGTCCGGGGTGCCCACCCGGTGCGAGCACGGCCGCCGGGCCTCACCATCGGCCTCCGCACCCCCGAGGACCCAGGAGAGCCCCATGACCAGCACGATCCCTCCCAGCCGGCGCGTCTACTTCATCGACGGCCCCGCGCGCGGGCAGACGGCGTTCCGACCCAGCTCGCCGTCGCGCCTGAACTGGGACGACGAGCACGGGACCGCCCACGCCTACCGGCGCGTCGTGCACTTCCGCAGCGCGCACTTCTATCGCCTCGCGCCCTGAGCCGATGGGCGACTGCGCGATCTGCGCGCTCCCGATCGCGGGACCGCGCGTCCCCGACCCCGAGACCGGGCGCGCCTTCCACCCGGCGTGCGCCGCGCAGCGCGCTCCCCAGGACGCGGCCGTCGCGCTGATCGCCGTCCTGACGGTGGTGCTCGTGCCACCGGTCCTCGTGTGGGCGAGCTGACGCCCGCCCCACACCCACCTCGTTCACCAACGGAGAGGCCCACATGACCACGTCCTGCGCGCGCGGACCGCGCGACGTACCCCTGCTCGAGGAGACGATCGGCGAGCGCCTGCGCCGGACCGCCGAGCGCTTCGGCGACCGTGAAGCCCTCGTCGTCCCCCACCAGGGCTACCGCGCGACCTACGCCCGGCTGTGGGAGGAGGTCGACCGGGCCGCCCGCGCGTTCATGGCGCACGGCGTGGGCAAGGGCGACCGCGTCGGGATCTGGGCGCCGAACCGGTACGAGTGGGTGGTGACCCAGTACGCGACCGCCCGCATCGGCGCGATCCTCGTCACGATCAACCCCGCCTACAAGACGACCGAGCTCGCCTACGCGCTCGAGAAGGCCGGCGTGAGCCTGCTCGTCATGGCCCGCGGCCACCGCGACGCGGACTACGTCGCGATGCTCCGCGACGCCGGCGACGACGGCCTGGCGCTGCCCGCCGCGGTCGTGCTGGAGGACGACTGGGAGGCCTTCCTGGCCGCCGGCGAGCGCATCGCCGACGCCGAGCTCGCCGAGCGCGAGGCGTCGCTGCGCCCCGGTGATCCGATCAACATCCAGTACACGTCGGGGACGACCGGGTTCCCGAAGGGCGCGACGCTCTCGCACCGCAACATCCTCAACAACGCGTACCTGACCGGCCGCGCGGTCCGCTACTCCGAGCACGACCGCGTCTGCGTCCCGGTGCCCTTCTACCACACGTTCGGCATGGTCCTCGGCAGCCTCGGCTGCGTGAGCCACGGCGCCTGCATCGTCGTGCCCGGCGAGTCGTTCGACGCCGCCGCCGTGCTCGCGGCCGTCGAGGCCGAGCGCTGCACGTCGCTCTACGGGGTGCCGACGATGTTCATCGCGGAGCTGGCCGAGCCGGGGTTCGAGCGCTATGACCTCTCGAGCCTGCGCACCGGGATGATGGGCGGCGCGCCGTGTCCGGTCGAGGTGATGAAGCAGGTGCGGACGCGGATGCACATGGACGGGGTCACGATCATCTGCGGCATGACCGAGACCTCGCCGGTCTCGACGCAGACGGCGCTCGACGACCCGCTCTCCAAGCGCGTCGGGACCGTCGGGCGCGTCCACCCGCATCTGGAGGTCAAGGTCGTCGACCCCGCGACCGGCGCGGTCGTCCCGCGCGGGACGCCCGGCGAGCAGTGCACCCGTGGCTACAGCGTCATGCTCGGCTACTGGGACGACGAGGAGGCGACCCGCGGCGCGATCGACGCCGACGGCTGGATGCACAGCGGCGACCTGGCCGTCATGGACGACGACGGCTACGTCTCCATCGTCGGGCGCATCAAGGACATGATCATCCGCGGCGGCGAGAACATCTATCCGCGCGAGATCGAGGAGTTCCTCCACGGCGTCGCCGGCGTCGCCGACGTGCAGGTGATCGGCGTGCCCAGCGAGCACTACGGCGAGGAGGTCATGGCGTGGCTCCGGCTGCACGACGGCGCCGAGGTCACCGAGGAGTCGCTGGTCGCCGCGTGCCGGGGCCGCATCGCGAGCTACAAGATCCCCCGCTTCTGGAAGCTCGTGGACGCCTTCCCGATGACGGTCACCGGCAAGGTCCAGAAGTTCCGGCTGCGCGAGATCGCGGTCGCGGAGCTCGGGCTCGGGCTGGCGGCGGCGGCCTAGACGCCGCGACCGAGGGCGGCGGGGAGCTCGGCGCGCGAGCGCACCTCGAGCTTCCCGTACGCGCTCGTGAGGTGGCCCTCGACCGTGCGCATGGTGACGAACAGCGCCTGCGCGATCTCGCGGTTCGTGAGCCCGTCGGCCGCGATCTCGGCGACGCGGCGCTCGCTGGCGGTCAGCGCCTCGATACCGCTGAGCACGGCCCGCCGCGGCCGCGCGCCCGTGGCGCGGATCTCGGTCTCGGCGCGCTCGGCCAGCACGACGGCACCGGCGTGCTGGGCGACCTCGAGCGCCTCGCGCAGCAGGGCGCGGCCTTCCACGCGGCGGTTGCCGCGGCGGAGGAGGCCACCGAGGTCGACCTGCGCCCGCGCGCGCTCGAGCGGGACCCCGGCGCGGTCGAGCCGGTCGATGCTCTCGTCCAGCAGCGCCTCGCCCGCCTCGTCGCCCTCGGCCACGCCCGCGGCGCGCAGGGCGACGCCGAGCGTGCGAGCCGCGCCGAAGGCCCGCGCCAGCGCGACCTCCTCCCGCGCCAGGGCGAGCGCCGCGTCGCGGTCGCCCAGGGCGAGGTGGGCCGACGCCGCCGCCGAGCGCCACGGCAGGAAGCCGGGGCAGAGCGAGCCGGTCGCCAACGCGACGTCGCCCGCGGCCAGCATGTCCTCGAGCGCGTCCGCGGGCCGGCCCTGCGCGAGGCGCAGGCGACCGCGAGCGAGTCGCAGGACGGCCGAGGTGTGCGTCCGCGGGAGGACGCCGGCGCCGTCGAGGCGTCCCTCCGCGCGCGCCGTCTCGCCCTGCTCGACGAGGACCTCGACGAGGATGGCGGCCGCGAGCTTGCGATACAGGGCGGGCGCGGCGAGCCCGGCGGCATCGAGCACCAGGCGGGCGTCCGCCTCGGCGCCGCGCAGGTCGCCCCACCGCAGCCGCAGCCAGGCGCGCTGGGCGTGGCTCGCGGCGAACAGCCCCGGGTCGGCGGTGCGGCGGCTCTCCAGCACGCCGGCGTCCAGCGCGACGGCGGCCTCCTCGCCCGCGTCGGCCCACACGAGCGCGATCGTCGCCTGGGCGAACCAGGGCGGGTCGGTGGGGGCGGGCACCATCCGGGGCCCGGCGGCGAGCGCCCGGCGGGCCAGCGAGGCGCACGTCTCGGCCGGCTCGTTCGCGTGCACGGCGACCAGCGCCGCCACGCCGAGCACCTCGCGCGGGGCCGCCGGGTCCTCCGCGGCGCGGCGCATCGCGTCGAGGCGCGGGGCGAGGCCGGGCGCCGTCGCGGCGTCGAGCATGCCCGCCCCGAGCGCCATCGGCTCGAGCAGCCGCCGGGCCGGCCCGTCGGCGTCGGCGAGCATGGCCGCCGCCCGGTCGATCACCTCGACCGCGGGCCCGATCTGCTCCGCGCGGCCGAGGGCGTGGGCGAGCACGAGCCCGGCGCCCAGCCGCACGCCGTCGTCGCCCGCGGTCTCGAGCGCCTCGCGCAGGTGCGACTCGCCCTCCGCCTGCCCGGCGGTGACCTCGGCCACCCCGAGCTCGAGCAGCAGCGCGGCGCGTGCCTCGGCGGCCGGCGGCTCCGCCAGCGCGCGGCGCAGGTAGCTGGCCGCCGGCTCGGGCGCGCCGACCGACGCCGCCGCCCGCGCCGCCCGCGCCAGGTGCTCGACCGCCCACGGATCGCCGCGCGGCTCCGTCGCCAGCAGGTGCTCGGCGACGCGCTCCTCACCGGCGCCGCGAGCCGCGAGCACCTCCGCGGCGCGGCGGTGCGCGCGGGTGCGGGCGGCCGCGGGGACCTCCTCGAGGATCCCCACGCGCACGATCGGATGCACGAACGCCAGCGGCCTCCGCGACCGCAGGATGCCGGCCTCCACGAGCCGGTCCGCGGCCTCCCCGGCGGCGTCGACGTCGAGGTCCGCCAGCTCGGCCGCGGGGGCGAGCTCGGCGGTCTCCAGCACCGCGACGGCCTGGGCGAGCCGCGTCGCCGGCTCGGGCAGGCGCCCGAGCCGCAGGAGGATGGCGCGGCTGACCGCGCGCCCGCCGAACGTCTCGACGTGCTCCGCCGCGGCGGTGGTGGGCGCCACGCGGTCCTCCCGCAGCGCCGCGACGAGCTCGCGCACCAGGAACGGGAGCCCGCCGGTGGCGCGGTGGCAGGCGGCGGCGAAGGCCGGCGCGGGGGCGCGGCCCAGCCCGTCCGCGACGAGGTGCGCCACGGCGGCCTCCGACAGCGGCGCGGGACGCAGCACGCGCGCGGCGGGATCGCCGAGCAGCACGTCGAGCAGGGGCGCGGCGGCCTGCCACCGCGCCGGCGCGCGGGTGGCCACGAGCAGCGCGAGCGGCAGCTCGTCGAGGCGCGGCAGGAGGAAGGCGAGGAAGCGCAGCGAGGGCAGGTCGGCCCAGTGGCCGTCGTCGACGGTGATCAGCAGCGGCGACGAGGCGGCCAGGTTCGCGCACAGCCAGTACAGGCCGTGCAGCACGGTGAACGACGCGTCGGGCACCGCGGCCGGGGCCCCGGGGACGGTCGCGGCGCCCGGCAGGGCCAGCAGCCGGACGGCCTCGCCCGCCGGCCCCTGGAGGAGCTCGCCGCGCGCGCCGGCCGGCGCCTCGGCGAGCGCGGGCTCGAGCAGCTGGCGCACGATGCCGAACGCGAAGTCGCGCTCGAGCTCGCCGCCGCGGGCGCGCAGCACCCGCAGCCCGGCCGCCTCCGCCGGGCCGCGCGCCGCCGCGACGAGGGCGGACTTGCCGATGCCCGCGCGCCCCTCGAGCACCACCAGGCTGCCGTGTCCCGCGCGTGCCCGCGCCACCACCGCCTCGATGCCGGTCAGTTCGGCATCGCGCTCCAGCACGCCCGAGCTGCGGGCCACAGCGATGGTCACGATGCCGACACTACGCCCCTCGTCCGCCTAGGCGCCAGCGGCGCAGCACCCGCAGGTGCCTGGAATACTCGGCCCGCCATGAGCGCCACCGACACCCGGGAGCAGTGGCTCGCGCCGCTGCGCGAGCGGCTGATGGGGCTCATCGACGAGCGGCTGGGCGCGGACGTCGCGCCCTCGGTCCGGGCGTTCGCCCGTGCCTACCTGCGCCGCGGGCGGGGCGCCGACGACAGCGAGCCCTCGGCCGAGGCGCTCTTCGACGAGATCGCCTCGCTGTACGCGTTCGTCGCGGCCCGCGGCACCGAGCCGATCGCGGTGCGGGCTTTCACCCCGCGGGCCGGCAACGGCGGCGCCAAGCCACACGGCTCCGTGGTCGAGGCCAACACCCGGGACCTCCCGTTCCTCGTGGACTCCTTGACCGCCGAGCTCGAGGCGCGCGGCCTGCTCGTCGAGCGCGTGCTGCACCCGATCGTGGGCATCGAGCGCAACGCGGCCGGCCGCATCGTCCGCGTCCGCCACCCGCGCGACGCGGCGGTGCGCGAGTCGGTGATGCACTTCGACCTCGACCGCCGCCTCCCGCCGGCCGAGCTCGCGGCGGTCGAGGCGGCGCTGCGCGACGTGCTCGAGTCCGTGCACCGCTGCGTGGATGACTTCCCCGCCCTCACCGCCCGCGTGCCGCGCATGATCGAGATCGCCGCGGGCGCCGAGGGGCCGGACCCCGAGGACGTCGACGAGACGCTCGCGTTCCTCGACTGGCTGCTGCAGGGCAACTTCATCTTCCTCGGCTACCGCGAGTACGACATCGGCGAGGAGGCCGCTCGGGTCGTGCCGGGCTCCGGGCTCGGGCTGCTCGCCGACGAGGCCACCTCGGCGTACGCGGAGCCCGTATCGCTCGACCAGCTCCCGCCGCTGCAGCGCGAGCGGGCGACCACCGGGGACGTGCTCGTCGTCTCGAAGACGAACCGGCTCTCGCCCGTGCACAAGCGCGCGCGGATGGACTACGTCGCGGTGCGCCGGCTCGTCGCCGGCCGCGTCGTGCTCGAGGCGCGGATGCTCGGCCTGTTCACCACCAAGGCCTACGCCGAGCCGGCCGAGCAGACGCCGCTGCTGGCGCGCAAGCTGCGCCGCATCCTCGTCTCCGAGGACCTCATCGAGGGCTCGCACGACTACAAGGCGGCGGTCTCGCTGTTCGAGTCCTTCCCCAAGGACGAGCTGTTCGCCGCGCCGCAGGAGGACCTCCGGCGCGCGATCGTCGCGCTGCTCGGGCTCCACGGCAACACGGTCCGGCTGCTCGGGCGGCGCGACCCGGACGGGCGCAGCGCCTCGCTGATCGCGTCGATGCCGGCCACGCGCTCGACCCCCGAGCTGCTCGACCGGCTCAGCGCGCTCCTGCGCCGCCGCTTCGACACGAAGGGCGTCGAGGCCCACCGCGTCTACGCCGAGCCCGAGCGCGTGCACGTCCACGCCACCGTGCACCGCGCCGACGGCCTCCCGGACGTCTCGTTCCGCGACCTCGAGCGCGAGGTCGTGGCGCTCACGCGCTCCTGGCACGAGCGCCTGCGCGAGCAACTGGTGCGCATCCACGGTGCGCGCCTCGGCAGCGAGCTGGCGGCGAGCTGGGGCCCGCGCTTCCCCGATCACTACCGCGCGCAGGTCGAGCCAGAGTCCGCGGTGCGCGACATCGCCTGCTTCCAGCGGCTCGCCGACGGCGACAGGTCGTTCGTGGTCGACCTGCACCCCGAGCCCGCCGCGCGCGGCGGCCGCACGCTGCTGAGCCTCTACAAGATGGGCGAGAAGGTCGAGCTCTCCGAGGTCATGCCGATGCTCGAGGACCTCGGGCTGCGGGTGATCGAGGAGGTCGCGACGCGCCTGCGCGACGACGAGTACGCCGAGACCTGGGTGCAGGAGTTCGTGGTCCTCGGCTCGGACGACTGCCCGCTCGACCTCGAGGACTGCGGCGAGCGCGTGGCCGACACGGTCGGCGCCGTGTGGGGCGGCGAGTGCGAGTCCGACACGCTCAACCGGCTGGTGATGGCGGCGGGCCTGGACTGGCGCCAGCTCACGCTGCTGCGCGCCTACCGCCGCTACCGCCAGCGGATCGGGTCGCGCTTCACCGAGAGCTACCAGAACGACGTGCTGGCGGCCAACGCGGCGGTGACGGCCAAGCTCGTGCGCTACTTCGAGCTGCGCTTCGACCCCGCGCACCCGCGCGACGAGGCCGGCGAGCTGGCCCTGCGCGAGGAGATCCTGGCCGACCTCGACGAGGTCGCCTCGCTCGACCACGACCGCATCCTGCGCAACCAGCTGCTGCTGATCGACGCGACGCTGCGCACCAACGCGTACCGCCCCGGGCGGGAGGTGATCACCTTCAAGCTGCGCTCGGGTGACGTGCCGGCGATGCCGCAGCCCGCGCCGTGGGTCGAGATCTACGTCTACTCGGCGGCGATGGAGGGCATCCACCTGCGCGGCGGGCGCATCGCCCGTGGCGGGATCCGCTTCTCGGACCGGATGGACTACCGGACCGAGGTCTTCGGCCTGATGCGCGCGCAGCTCGCGAAGAACGCCGTGATCGTCCCCGAGGGCGCCAAGGGCGGCTTCATCCTCAAGGCCCCGCCCGCCGGGCGCGCGGAGCTCGCGCGCGAGGTCGAGCGCCAGTACGTCGCCTACATCCGCGGCCTGCTCGAGGTCACGGACAACCTGGTCGACGGCGAGGTCCGCCACCCGGACGGCGTGCGCGTGCTCGACGAGCCCGACACCTACCTGGTGGTCGCCGCCGACAAGGGCACCGCGACGCTGTCGGACACCGCCAACCGGGTGGCCGTCGAGCAGGAGTTCTGGCTCGGCGACGCGTTCGCCTCCGGCGGGCGCACGGGCTACGACCACAAGGCGCTCGGGATCACCGCCCGCGGCGCGTGGGAGTCCGTCAAGCGCCACCTGTCGGAGCTCGACCTCGACCCCGAGCGCGACGTGTTCACCGCGGTGGGGATCGGCGACATGTCCGGCGACGTGTTCGGCAACGGCATGCTGCTCTCGGACCGGGTGCGGCTGGTGGCCGCCTACGATCACCGCCACGTGTTCATCGACCCCGACCCGGACCCGGCGGCCTCGTTCGCCGAGCGCCGCCGGCTGTTCGAGCTCGGCATGGCGGGCGGCTCCTCGTGGGACGACTACGACCGCGCGGCGATCTCGGCCGGCGGCGGGGTCTGGCCGCGGAGCGCGAAGTCGATCGCGCTCTCCGAGGAGGCGCGCGCCGCGCTCGGGACCGAGGACGAGCGCCTGGCGCCCGCCGACGTCATCCGGGCGATCCTGCGCGCCCCCGTGGACCTGCTCTTCAACGGCGGCATCGGCACGGTGGTCAAGGCCTCCACCGAGACCGACGACGACGCCAAGGACCGCGCCAGCGACAGCATCCGCGTCGACGCCGACGAGCTGCGCTGCCGCGTCGTCGCCGAGGGCGGCAACCTCGGCCTCACGCGGCGGGCGCGCGTCGAGTTCGCGCGCCGCGGCGGCCGCGTCAACGCGGACTTCATCGACAACTCGGCCGGCGTCGACTGCTCCGACCACGAGGTCAACCTCAAGATCCTGCTCGACCTCGCCGTCCGCGGCGAGGAGCTCGACGCGGACGAGCGCGACCAGCTGCTGCGCGACGTCACGGGCGACGTCGTCGCGCACGTCCTCTACGGCTCGTTCCTGCAGGCGCAGATCCTCTCCGACGAGGTCGCGGTCGCGCCCCGGCGGATGGACGCCTACGAGGAGCTGATGAGCGCGCTGGAGGCAGACGGGCTGCTCGACCGCGCCGCCGAGGCGCTGCCCACGACCGAGGAGCTCGCGGAGCGCCGCCGCGTGGGTGAGGGCGTCCAGCGGCCCGAGCTGGCGCTGCTGCTCGCCTACGCCAAGCTGCACGTCACGCGGGCGCTGCTCGAGTCCGACCTGCCGGACGACCCGTTCCTCGAGCGCGACCTCCGCGACTACTTCCCGTCCGCGCTCGTCGAGCGCTTCGGCCACCGGCTGGCCGACCACCCGCTGCGGCGCCAGCTGATCGCCACCATCGAGGCCAACCTCGTGGTCAACTCGATGGGCCCGACGTTCGTCTCCGAGCTCTCCGCCGAGTGCGGCGTGCTCGACGCCGACGTCGTGGGGGCCTTCCGCGCCGCCGAGGAGGTGACCGGCGCCGACGACCGCTGGGACGTCCTCGAGCGCCTGCCGCGCAGCGTCGACCGCGACGCCGTCGCCGAGCTGATGGCGGGCGTCAGCGCGCTTGTCGAGGCGATCACCCGGCGCAACCTCACGTCGGCCGACCCGCGCAGCATCGGCGAGGCGATCGAGGCCGACCGCGAGGCCTTCGCGCGGCTGGCGGAGGCGATGCCGCGGATCGGGACGGACGAGTGGCGCGCGCGGCGCGAGGCGACCGTCGAGGCGCTGCGGGCGCGCGGCGTGCCCGAGGACCTGGCCCGCGCGCACGCCGTGCTGGGCGAGCTCGTGCAGGCCCCCGGCCTCATCGCGGTCGCCCGCGCCGGCGGCCACCCGGTCGAGCTCGTGGCCGAGGCCTCGTTCCTGCTCGGCGAGCGCCTGCGGCTGAACTGGCTGGCGGGCGAGCTCGACGGGCTCCCCGTCGACACGCGCACGCGCCGCTGGGCCGTGCGCGCGCTGCACGACGACCTGCTCGAGGCGCGGTGCCAGCTCGTCGCCCGCGCGCTCGCGCTCGCCGGCGACGTCGGGGCCGACGCGGCGGTCGAGGCGCTGATGCGCGAGATCGGCCCGCAGCGCGCGCGGCTGGACCGCTTCCTGCGCTCGCTGGCGCTCGAGCGGGCGGGCGGGCTGCCCGCGCTCACCCTGGCGGTGCGCCAGCTGCGCACGCTGGCGGACGCATGACGGCCGGGCCCCGGCTCGTCCTCGGGCCGCTCCAGCGCCACGTGGGCGAGACGGACGCGACCGTGTGGGTCGAGGTCGACGCGCCGTGCGACGTCGAGGTGCTCGGCCGGCGTGAGCCCACCTTCGCGGTCGGCGGCCACCACTACGCGATCGTCGTGCTCGAGGGCCTCGAGCCGGCGAGCACGACGCCCTACGAGGTCCGCCTCGACGGCCGCAAGGTGTGGCCGCTCGAGGACAGTCCGTTCCCGCCGTCGGTGATCCGGACCCACCGCGAGGGCGCGCCGGTGGACATCATGTTCGGGTCCTGCCGCGTGTACGCGCCGCACGAGGTCCCGCACTCGCTCCCCAAGGAGGAGGACCCGCGCGGGCGGGAGGTCGACGCCCTGCGCGCCGAGGCCATGCGGATGCAGGAGCGGCCGCCCGACGAGTGGCCGCACGCGCTCGTGCTGCTCGGCGACCAGGTGTACGCGGACGAGGTCTCGCCCGAGACCCGGGAGTTCATCCGCTCCCGGCGCGATCCGAGCGAGCCGCCCGGCGAGTCGATCGCCGACTTCGAGGAGTACACCCGGCTCTACCGCGAGTCCTGGAGCGAGCCCTACGTCCGCTGGCTGCTCTCCACCGTGCCGACGGCGATGATCTTCGACGACCACGACGTCCACGACGACTGGAACACGTCGCAGGCGTGGGTGGACGAGATGCGCGCCAAGCCCTGGTGGAACGAGCGCATCATCGGCGGCTTCGCCTCCTACTGGCTCTACCAGCACCTCGGCAACCTCGCGCCCCGGGAGCTGGGGGAGGATCCGCTGTTCCGCCGGGTCGCGGGCTGCGACGGCCGCGATGGCGGCGACGCCTTCGAGATCCTGCGCGAGTTCGGATACCGCGCGGACCGCGAGGTGTCCGGCACGCGCTGGAGCTTCTACCGCGACATCGGGCCGGTCCGCCTCGTGATGGTCGACTCGCGCGCGGGCCGCGTCCTCGCGCCGGGGCAGCGCTCGATGGTCGACGCCGGGGAGTGGCGCTGGATCACCGAGCACGCCACCGGCGGGTTCGACCACCTCCTGATCGGGACGTCACTGCCGCTGCTGCTCGCGCCCGGCATGCACGACCTCGAGGCGTGGAACGAGGCGGTCTGCGACGGCGCCTGGGGCCGGCGCGCGGCCGCGCTCGGGGAGAAGCTGCGCCAGGGCCTCGACCTCGAGCACTGGGCGGCGTTCCGCCGCAGCTTCGAGGGCATGTGCGAGCTGCTCGAGGAGGTCGGCGCCGGGCGCCGCGGCGAGCCGCCCGCCACGATCGTGACGCTGTCGGGCGACGTCCACCACGCCTACCTCGCCGAGGTGGGGTTCCGCAAGGGCGCCGGGGTCCGCTCGCGGGTCTACCAGGCGACGTGCTCGCCGTTCCGCAACCCGCTCGACGACCGGGAGCGCACGGTGGTGCGGGGCGCGTGGTCGCGCGTGGCCGCGCGCGTCGCGCGTGTCCTGGCGCGCAGCGCCGGCGTGCCGCCGCCGCCGATCCGCTGGCGCTTCGCCCACGGCGAGCCGTGGTTCGAGAATCAGGTGGCCACGCTGCGCTTCGACGGGAGCCGCGCGTCGCTGCGCATCGAGAAGACGCTGGTCGACGACGCCGAGCGCGGCGGCTCCGGCCGCCTGCGGCTCGCACGGGTCTTCGAGCGCGACCTGACCTGACGGTCAGGTGCTGCCCCGGTTGCGAGTTTGCGCAACCGGAGCCTGCGAGGACGGGCAGACCGCCCGCAGAGCTCGCCCGACGCTCACGGAGCCCGGCCGGAGGTGCCTCCCGGCCGGGCTTCGAGCGTTCTGGCGGCTAGTCGAAGACCAGGGTCCGCAGCGCGACGTGGCCCTCCTCGTCGATCACGTAGTGGGCGTGGCCCTCGTGGTCGACGGTCACGCCCTCCACGCGGCGCACGTCGCCGAAGTGGTGGACGAGGTCGCTGCCCACCGCGCCACCGGCCGCGGCGAGCGGGAGCGAGAAGCGCACGTGCCTCGAGGCGGCGAGCGCGCCGTGCGGATGGTCCTCCAGCACGGTGGCGGACTTCCCGGAGGCGTCGAGGTCCCCGACCACCGCGTCGAAGTGGTCGTCCCCGTCGCTGTCCAGGGCGCGCAGGCCGGCGGGCGCCTCGGGGGTCCCGACGTCCTCGAGCACCCACACGTGCCCGCAGGCGGGCACGGCGCCGGGATCGTCGAAGAGCGCGTCGGCGTCGTGGACCTCGACGAGGATCGGGTGGCCCTCGGCGGTCACCGGGTAGCGCAGCCCGAGCAGGAGCCGGCCGTCGGCGCGGAACTCGGCGGCCTCGACGTTGATCGGGTGGTCGGCGGCCGTGATCCGCCCGGCCCAGCGCTTGGCCTTCCGGTCGCCGAGCGCGATGGTGGCGTCCACGTAGGCGTCGCGCGCGCTCGGCCCCAGCGGCAGCAGCTCGACGCCGGCGGCGGCGAGCGCATCGTTGACGGCCCGGTGCAGGCCGAAGCGCAGCCGCGCGATCTCGAGCTCGGCCCGCTCGCCGGCGGCGGCGCGCGCCAGCGACGCCTCGCTCGCCCGGGCGATCCACGAGCGCCGGGCGGCCAGCGGCCCGGCCTTCTTGCCGAACTGCGAGCCGAGCACGTAGACGTGGCCGTCGCGCGCCGCGCACGCCTCGGCGTCCTCGGTGCGGCCGCCGTCGCTCAGCGGGTCGGCGTGGACCCTCAGCGCGTCCCAGCCCTCCTCCAGCGGCGCGCCGGCGCGGTGCACCAGCAGTGCGAGCGCCTCCTCCGCGGGCGCCTCGTCGAGGACGGTCACGAACGCCCGGTCCCAGCCGTGGCGCTCGAGGACGTCGGGCGCGAACACGCGGCAGAGGTCCGACGCCTCGTTTGGCTCGAGCTTCAGATCGGTCTCGTGCATGGCTGCAGTGTGGGCACTTGGCGGCCCAACACATCCTTAAGACACGGTTTCAGCACTCGCTCCATCATGAGGTAAGCGAACCCCTCGAAAGGCGACGCACTCAGTGGAAAGAACCGACGCCGAGCTGCTTCACGCGGCGAGGACGGACCCGCAGGCGTTCCGTGAGTTCTATGAACGGTATGCACTCTGGGTGCGCGCGTGGTTCACGCGCGAGACCAGCTCGGAGATCGCCGCGCTCGACCTGACGGCCGAGACCTTCGCACAGGCGTGGCGTGGGGTGCGGCGCTTCCGCGACCTCGCGGACGGCTCCGGCGCGCCGTGGCTGTTCGGCATCGCGCGCAACCTGCTGCGCCAGTACCACAAGCACAACCGGATCGAGACCGCGGCGCGCGAGCGCCTCGGGCTCCCGCTGGCGTTCGCCGACTCCGAGGAGTACGAGCGGGTGGACGACCGCGAGGCCGCGTCCTCGCTCGCCCCCCGCCTGCAGGTCGCGATGGGCGCGCTGCCGGCCGACCAGCGGCGCGCGCTGCAGCTGCGCGTCGTCCAGCAGCTCTCCTACGAGGAGGTCGCGGGACGCCTCGGCTGCAGCCGCAACGCGGCGCGGCTGCGCGTCTCGCGCGCGCTTCGCACATTGACCCTTCAGCTGAACGGAGCTCAGGTTTGAGCGCAACCCGCCCCCAGATCCCCGTCTCCAGTCACCGGCGACTTGCCGAGAGGGCGCGCTGCGCCCAGCTCATCCGCGAGTCGCTGGGGTTGCTGGCCTCCAAGTGGTCCGTCGACATCCTCCTGGCATTGGGCGACGGCACCCGCCGCTACCACGAGCTCCTCGCCGACCTCGACCCGATCTCCGAGAAGGTCCTCACCCAGACCCTGCGCCAGATGGAGCGCGACGGGCTCGTCGGCCGGCGGGTGCACGCCGAGGTGCCGCCGCGCGTCGAGTACGCGCTCACCCCGCTCGGCGCCTCGATGGCCGGGCCGCTGAAGGCGCTCGGCGCGTGGTCGGTGAGCCACGGCAAGAAGGTCGAGGAGGCACGCGAGCGCTTCGACGTGCGCCGCGCGAAGCGCGCCGCATAGAGGGAGGGCTGATTCCGCGACCCCACGGTCGCCTGGCAGCGCCCCGCGGCGCAGGATCGCCACCCGCCCGAGGGGCCCGTGGCAGCCAGCACTGTTCCCCTCGTGCGGGCGGCGCCCTGCATCCACGGGGCATCCACCAGTCGGCCGCGCGGCCGCGGAATCAACCCTCTCCTAGGCGAAGAGGTCGTCCTCGGGGGCGCGCAGCAGCGCCGCTGCGCCGGGGCCGTCGTCCGCGCCGACGTGCGCGGCGAGGCCGCGCAGCCGGACCGCCGGCTCGCGGCTGGCCTTGGCGCGGACGAGGTCGGCCGCTGCAGCGGCCTCGTCGGCGACGGCGATCACCGTCGCGGTGAGCTCGCGGCCCGCGTTGTCGGCCCGCCCGCGCCAGTCGTCGAGGGGTGCGAGCCCCGCGCAGCCGATCGCGGTCTCGCACTGGCCCATGCGCCACGCGCGCCCGAAGGAGTCGGTGATCACCACCGCCGGCGCGACGCCCAGGCCCACCCGCAGCGCGGCCCGCAGCGCCCGTGCGGACGCGTCGGGGTCGGCGGGGAGCAGGACGACCGCGTCGGGCGCCGTCGCGTTGGAGGCGTCGACGCCGGCGTTCGCGCACACGAAGCCGTGATGGGTGCGGCAGATGAGGCGGCCGCGATCGGCGCGGACGAGCGCCGCCGTCTCGCCGAGGATCACCTCCACGAGGCGCGGGTCCTTGCCGTGCTCGGCCGCCAGCGCCCGGGCGCGCGCGCCCGGCGCGACGTCCGCGAGCGCGCGCACGCGCCCCTCGGACTTGGAGACCACCTTGTGGGCCACCGCGAGCACGTCGCCGTCGGCGAGGCCGCCGGGGAGCCGGGCGGCGGCGGCCGTCAGCAGCGCGCCGAGGTCGTCGCCCGGCCGCACCTCGGGCAGGCCCGGCAGCGGATCGGCCTGCAGGCGGGCCACCGGGCGCGGTCAGCGGCCGGCGGGCGCCGGCGCGGGGGACAGCCGCTCGAGCACGCGACGGGTGCGCGGTGCGGCGCCCGGCCGGCGGTCGAGCGCCTCGCGCAGCGCGGCGAGGTCGCCCGGGGTGTCCACGTCGAGCTCGAGCGACGGCGCCTGCGCGACCTTCACGACCGCCCCGGCGGCGCGGGCCTGCGCCGCGTGGCGCGCGAGCGATCCCGGCCCGAAGGCGGGCGCCAGCGCGTCCGGGGGCGTCAGCAGCAGCGCATTGGTTCCCCGGCCGTGGCGGTCGGGGACGATCGCCACCGCGCGCTCCGCCGTCGTGTAGCGCATCAGCAGCGCGGCGACCTCGCCCGGGTCGAGCGCCGGACAGTCGCCGGGAACGAGCAGCGCGCGCTCCGCGCCCCGCTCGCGGGCCGTCCCCACGCCGATCTCGGCAGCGGCGGACTGGCCGGCCTCCACGGGGTCGGGCACGACGATCGCCCCGGCGCGCTCGGCGGCCTCCGCCGCGGCGTCCTCGGCGGTGACCACCACGACCTCCGCGATGCCGACGATCTCGGCCAGCGCGGCGAGCACGTCACCGACCATGGCGGCCGCGAGCTCGCGCCGCTCGTCACCGCCGACCGCTTCCCCGAGGCGCTGCTTCGCGGACGCGAAGCGCTTGACGGGCAGGACGGCGATGGTGCGCATGTGGGCGCGATGCTACCGGCGTCACCCGGCCCCGCTCGTCCCGGTGCGGGCTAGGCGAGCGTCGGGGCGGGGATGTAGTCGCCGCAGCCTGGGCACCAGGTGAGCGAGCGCGTCAGGGCCAGCGGGTTCCCCGACGCGGCATCGGCGACGCCGCTTGCGCCGAACGCGCGCGAGGCCCAGTCCTGGCACAAGCCGCACGTCGGGTCCGGCAGGTCCGGGGAGGTGCTGCGGCGGGAGGGGAGGGGGTGGCGGGAATCGAGCATGGTGCGGTCTGGGACGCCCGGTGCGGGCCGGCCATTCCCGGCCTCGACCGCATCAGTACCCCGCGAGCCCGTCCGCGAAGCCGAGCGTCGCGCGCGCGACGCGACGCCGTCCCGCGGCGTCCGCCATCTCCACGTCGGTCTCGAGCGTGACGGTCCCCGACGCCCGCTCGTCGCTGACCAGGCCGTCGATCAGGCCCTTGTAGTGGGCCGCGATGCCGTCGGCGTCAAGGGGGTGCCCGGCCCAGGCGAGGAACGCGTCGGTCGGTCCCTTGAGGACCTGGCCACGTACGAGCGGCGACACCGCGACGACCGGCGCGGGGCTGTCGCGCAGCGCCTCGCGCACGCCGGGGACGGCGAGGATCGGCCCGATGGAGATCACCGGGTTCGAGGGGCCGATCACGATCGCGCGCGCCTCCGCGATCGCCTCGAGCGCCTCCGCGGGCGGCCGGGCGGCGGGGGCGCCGCGGAAGTCGACGCCCTCGACGGGGCCGGCCGCGCGCTCGCGGATCATGAACGCCTGGAACGGGTGCCACGCGCCGCCGGCCAGCACGAACGTGCGCACCGGGTCGTCGGACATCGGCAGCACCCGCGCCGGCACGCCGAGCGAGCGGCGCGTCTCGTCGATCGCCTCGGTGAGCCGCGCGCCCTCCGCGAGCCGCCGGGCGCGGCGCAGGCACACCGCGAGGTCGCGGTCGCCGAGGTTGAACCACACGTCCTCGCCGAGCTCCCGCAGGCCCGCCATGACCTCGAAGGTGTCGCCGCGCAGGCCCCAGCCGCGCTCGTCGATGCGGTCGGCGAGCCAGAACGTGACGAGATCGGGGTCCGGCGAGACGTAGCCGCCGTGGATCTCGACGTCGTCGCCGGTGTTGGCGATCACGACGAGGTCCTCGCCGGCCTCGTCGAGCATCCCGCGCGCGAGCTTGGCGCCGCCGGTGCCGCCGGCGAGCAGGACGACCGGGCGCGAGGGGGTGGTGGGCGGGGACCCGCTCACCCGCTGGGCCACAGGTCGTCGGGCAGCCCGGTGACCCGGATCCCGGCGCGGGTCTTGTAGCGCGCGTTGATCCCGATGATCAGCGCGGTGAGCGACTCCGCGGTGCGGGCCTGCTCGAGCCGTCCGGCGTCGACGCAGCGCAGCCCCTGGATGCGGTGGACGAGCTCGGCCACGGCGCGCTTGTCGGCCTTCCGGTCGCCGCAGAGGAGCACGTCCTCGTCCAGTTGGTGGTCGAGCTCGGACAGCGCGGACGCCGACACCGTGTGCAGCGCGCTGCAGACGCGCACGCCGTCGGGGAGGAGCTCGGCCGCCTGCTGCGCGGCCGACCCCTGCCAGACGCCCAGCATCCGCGAGGCGCGGCCGGACACCGCGGCGGCGAGCGGCACGGTCGTGTCGACGACGAGCTGCCCCTCGCGCACGTGCTCCTGCAGCGCCATCAGCGTCTCGACCTGGTTGCGGAACGGGACGCACAGGATCACGGTCCCGCCGCGCCCCGCGGCCGGGCCGTTGGCGTCGCCGTCGAAGTCGCCGCCGGGCACGCGCTCGCGCAGCCGGCCGGCGGTCTCCTGCGCGCGGTCCGGGTCGCGCGAGCCGATCACGATCGGGACGCCGGCGTGCCCGAGGCGCAGCGCGAGGCCGAAGCCGAGCGCGCCCGAGCCGCCGATGACCGCCACGGGGGAGTCCACGAGGCGCGTGAGGTTAGCGGCGGCGGGTTGCCGGGAGACGGCGCAGTACAGTCGGGGCATGCGGTCCGACCGGCGCCGGCTTGCCCTCGGCTCGTCCTGAGCCGGCCCTCGACGGCGCGCTCCCCGCGCGCCGCGACGTCCCCCTGGCCGCCCTCACCACGCTGCGCCTCGGCGGGCCGGCGCGCCGCCTGCTGGAGCCGGAGACGGAATCCGACGTGGTGGAGGCCGTGCGTGCCGCGGACGCCGCCGGCGAGCCGCTGCTGGTGATGGCCGGCGGCAGCAACCTCGTGGTCGCCGACGCGGGCTTCGACGGCACGGTGGTGCGCATCGCCACCAGGGGCGTCGAGCGCCTCGAGACCGGCGGCGCGGTCGAGCTCGAGGCGCAGGCCGGGGAGGACTGGGACGCGCTGGTCGCCGCCTGCGTCGCCGACGGCCTGGCGGGCGTCGAGTGCCTCGCCGGGATCCCCGGCTCCACCGGCGCGACCCCCGTCCAGAACGTCGGCGCCTACGGCCAGGAGGTGGCCGAGACCATCGTCTCCGTCCGCGTGCTCGACCGCGCGACCGGGCGAGTCGAGACGCTCGGCGCCGAGGCGTGCGGCTTCCGCTACCGCTCGAGCATCTTCCGCCGCCACGACCGCCGGATCGTGCTGGCGGTCCGCTTCCGGCTGGCGCGCTCGGCGCAGTCGGGGCCGCTGCGCTATGGGGAGCTGGCGCGGGCGCTGGACCTCGCGCCCGGCGAGGCGGCGCCGCCGCCGGCGGTCCGCGAGGCCGTGCTCGCGCTGCGGCGGGGGAAGGGCATGGTGATCGACCCCGCCGACCCCGACTCCGTGAGCGCCGGCTCGTTCTTCACCAACCCGATCCTCGAGCCCGACGCGTTCTCCGCCCTGCAGCGCCGCGTGGCCGAGCGCCTCGGCCCCGACGCGCGCCCGCCGGCCTTCCCCGAGCCCGACGGCCGCGTCAAGACCTCCGCGGCGTGGCTCATCGAGCGGGCGGGCTTCCGCCGCGGGCACGGCGACGGCCGGGCCGGGATCTCCACCAAGCACACGCTCGCGCTCGTCAACCGCGGCGGCGCGAGCACCGCGGAGCTGCTGGCCGTCGCGCATGAGGTCGCGGCGGGCGTGGAGGCCGCCTTCGGGGTGGCGCTGGCGCCCGAGCCGGTGCTCGTGGGCGTGGACTGGTAGGGGTCAGCGGCCGCTGAAGCGCGGCTCGCGGCGCTCGCTCATCGCGCGCACGCCCTCGCCGAAGTCCTCCGAGCGCACGCACAGCGCCTGCGCGGCCTCCTCGAGCTCGAGCGTCACGCCGAGCGCGGGCCGCGCCGAGGCGTCGAGGACCCGCTTGGCCTGCCCGACGGCGATCGGCGCGCACGCGAGCAGCTCGTCCGCGAGCGCCTGCACCGCCGTGTCGAGCTCGGCGGCGGGCGCGACGCGGTTGGCGAGGCCGATGCGCTCGGCCTCCTCGCCGCCGATCATCCGCCCGGTCATCACGAGCTCCTTGGCGCGGCCGAGGCCGACCACCTGGGGCAGCCGGGAGGCGCCGCCGAGGTCGGGGATGAGCCCGAGTCGCACCTCGGGCATGCCGGCGACCGCCTCGGCGGCCATCACGCGCAGGTCGCAGGCCAGCGCGAGCTCGAGCGCGCCGCCGATGCAGGCCCCGTGGATCGCGCAGATCACCGGCTTGAGCATCGCCTCGGCGGCGTTCCAGGCCTCCACGCACGTGCGCCGGAACGCCGCCAGGTCCTCGCCGCCGGCCGCGAGCCCGGCCAGCGCGCCGAGGTCCATGCCCGCGGACAGCACCGGGCCCTCGCCGCGCACGACGACGACGCGCACGGCGGGGTCGTCGCCGGCGGCGCGCAGCGCGTCCCCGATCGCCCGCACCAGGTCGAGGTGCAGCGCGTTGCGCTTCTCGGGGCGGTTGAGCACGAGGTGGCGGACGTGACCGCGGTCTTCGGTGAGGACGAGCGTCATGGGGCGCCAGGCTACGCGCCGCGGCGCCGGCGCCGCGGGCGGCGCCGGCGGTCCCGCGCCGCCAGCAGCGCCGCGCGCAGGGCGGCCGGGTCGGCCCCCGCGCGCTCGAGCGGCGCGACCGCAGCCCGGTCCCCGGTGCGCAGGACGCCCAGCAGCACGTGCTCGGTGCCGATGTAGTCGTCGCCCAGCGCGAGCGCCTCCCGCAGGCCGAGCTCCAGGGCCTTCTTGGCCTCGGGCGTGAAGCGCGGCGAGTCGTTGCCGCCCCGGCCGCGCCCCCGCTCGAGCGCGCCGGGCCCGAACGAGGCCTCCGCCCGGCGGCGGACCTCCTCGAGGTCGATCCCGATGGCGCTCAGCGCCTCCGCGGGAGCGGTGTCGGCGAGGATCGCGCGCAGGCGCTCGGGCGTCGCGCCGCCCGCCGCGAGCGTGGCCGCCGCGGCGTCGTCCGCGGCCGCGATCCCCAGCAGCAGGTGCTCGGTGCCGAGCCGGCGGTGGCCGAGCTCGCGGGCCGCGCGCTGGGCCGCGGTGACCGCCTGCCGGGCGTCGCGGGTGAAGCGTTCGAACATCTAGCTCTCCCTCCGTCGCAGCAGCCGCCGGCCGCCGCCGTGCTTCTTGTGCACCGCCTGCTTGGAGACCCCGAGGGCGCCCGCGATCTGCTGCCACGACCACCCGCGCTCGCGCGCGTTGTCGACCTGCAGCGCCTCGAGGGACTCGAGCAGCTCCCGCAGCGCGGCCACCGCGGCGAGCCCCACGGCGGGGTCCTTGCTCGTGGTGGCGTCCGCCAGTCGCGTCGCTTCGCTCATGGCCGTCAACTTACATTGACGAAGTCGTCATGTCAACTTGCGTTGACGACCCACGGGCGCGTTATCGTCCGCCGCCGAGATGACCGACGCCGACGCCGTCCAGGACGCGATCGAGCGCGCCACCGCCGGCGGCCCCGAGCGCCACCGGGCCAAGGCGCTCGAGCAGGCCAAGCTCCCGGTGCGCGAGCGGGTCGCGCGCCTCCTCGACGAGGGCTCGTTCACCGAGGACGCGCTGCTGGCCAACTGGGAGGCCGACGGGCTCGGCGCCGACGGCGTCGTGACGGGGCAGGGGACGATCGCCGGCCGGCCGGTGGCGCTCATGGCCAACGACCCGACGGTCAAGGCCGGCTCGTGGGGGCCGAAGACGGTCGAGAAGATCCTGCGCATCCAGGAGGTGGCGCTCACCCACCGGATCCCGATGGTCTACCTCGTCGACTCGGCGGGCGCGCGGATCACCGAGCAGGTGCGGATGTTCCCCGGCCGCCGCCACGCGGGGCGGATCTTCTTCAACCAGGTCCGCCTGTCGGGGCTCGTGCCGCAGGTGTGCGTGCTGTTCGGGCCGAGCGCGGCGGGCGGCGCCTACATCCCCGCGTTCTGCGACGTCGTGATCATGCGCGACGGCAACGCCTCGATGTACCTCGGCTCGCCGCGGATGGCCGAGATGGTCATCGGCGAGAAGGTCACGCTGGAGGAGATGGGCGGGGCGCGCATGCACACCGGCGTGTCGGGGTGCGGGCACTTCCTGGTCGGAAGCGACGAGGACGCGGTCGACCTGGCGGCGCGCTACCTGTCCTACTTCGGCTCGAGCCTCGACGACGAGCCGCCGACCGCGCCGCCCGCCCCGCCCCTCGCGGACGCGCCGGTCATCCGCGAGCTCATCCCGGCCGACGAGAACAAGGCGTTCGACATGCGCCGGCTGCTCGACGCGCTGGTGGACGAGGGGTCGTTCCTCGAGGTCCACGCGCGCTGGGCGAAGGAGCTGATCTGCGGCTACGCGCGGCTCGAGGGGCGCGTGGTCGGGATCGTCGCCAACCAGCCGAAGTTCAAGGGCGGCGTGCTGTTCGTCGACTCGGCCGACAAGGCGGCGCGCTTCGTGTGGACCTGCAACGCGTTCAACGTCCCGCTGCTGTTCCTCGCCGACGTGCCCGGCTTCATGATCGGCACGGCGGTCGAGCGCCAGGGCATCATCCGCCACGGGGCCAAGCTGATCTCGGCCGTCTCGGAGGCGACCGTGCCCAAGCTCTCGGTGATCGTCCGCAAGGCCTACGGCGCCGGGCTCTACGCGATGGCGGGCCCGGCCTTCGACCCCGACGCGTGCATCGCGCTGCCGACCGCCCGCATCGCCGTGATGGGGCCGAGCGCGGCCGTCAACGCGGTCTTCTACAACCAGCTGCAGGGCATCGAGGACGAGGCCGCGCGCGACGCCCGGCGGCGTGAGCTGATGGACGAGTACGCCGCCGACGTCGACCTGCTGCACCTGGCCTCAGAGCTCGTGATCGACGCGATCGTCCAGCCCGAGGACCTGCGCAGCGAGCTCGTGCGGCGCTTCGCCCGCGCGGCGCGCCGGCGGCGCGAGTGGCCGGAGAAGCACAACGCGATCCCGCCGGCCTGAGTCCCGTTCAGGGCGTCCGGCGGGCGCGGCGCAGCCAGTCGACCTGGCTCTGCTTGCGCATGATCATGTGCTCCATCAGGTGCTCGAGCGCCTCCGACCGCGGCTCCTGGCCGGAGTGGGGGATGACGGCGTGCAGGGCGGCGATCGCCTCGTCCTCGCAGGCGATCAGCTGATCGACGGCCGCGTACGGGTCGGGCGTCCAGCGCCGCGGGCTGACCTCGGTGGTCGGGTCGCCGCCGAGCGCCGTGATCTTCTCCACCAGCAGGCGGGTGTCGGCCAGCTCGGCCTCGGCGAACTCCCACAGGTGCGACGTCAGCGCCTGGACCTCGAGCCCGAACATGCTGCCCGCGGCGGTCGTGAACTGCAGCGTGGAGCGCTGCTGGAGCGTCAGCGCGTGGTTGAGCGCGTCGAGCACCGCGGGCACGTTCATCGGTGCGGGCTCGGACATGGGCAGGGCTGTACCCGCGCCGACGGCATACAATCGCCGCCGCGATGACCTCTTCGACCGAACCCAAGGTCCTGTGGGAGCCCCCGGCGGAGCTGCTCGAGCAGTGCACGCTGACGCGCTACATGCGCTGGCTCGAGTCCGAGCGCGGCCTGCGCTTCGACGACTACCAGGCGCTGTGGCGCTGGTCGACCGAGGACCTCGAGGCCTTCTGGGGCTCGATCTGGGACTTCTTCGACGTCAAGGCCGACGCGCCGTACGAGCGCGTCCTCGGCGACCGCTCGATGCCGGGTGCGGAGTGGTTCCCCGGCACCCGCCTCAATTACGCCGAGCACGTCTTCGCGGGCAAGGCCGGCGAGGACGTGGCGATCGTGCACGCCTCCGAGCTGCGCGATGAGGGCGAGGTGACCTGGGCGCAGCTGTCCGAGCAGGTCGCGGCGCTCGCCGCCGGGCTGCGCGCGCTCGGCGTGGGGCCGGGCGATCGCGTCGTCGGCTACCTGCCGAACATCCCCGAGACCGTCGCCGCCTTCCTCGCCTGCGCGAGCCTCGGCGCGGTGTGGTCGAGCTGCTCGCCGGACTTCGGCGCGCGCAGCGTGATCGACCGCTTCGCCCAGATCGAGCCGAAGGTCCTGCTGACCGTCGACGGCTACGGCTACGGCGGCAAGCACTTCGACCGCCTCGACGTCGTCGCGCGGCTGCAGGGCGAGATGCCCACGCTCGCGCGCACCGTGGTGCTCCCCTACCTCGCGGAGCGCCCCGACCTCGGCGGCCTACGCGACGCGATGACCTGGGACGACCTGCTGGCCTCCGGCGCCGGCGCCGCGCTCGAGTTCACGCGGGTCGACTTCGACCACCCGCTGTGGGTGCTCTACTCGTCGGGCACGACGGGCCTGCCCAAGGCGATCGTCCAGGGCCAGGGCGGGATCCTCATGGAGCACCTCAAGAAGCTCAACCTGCACGTCGACGCGCGGGAGGGCGACCGGCTGTTCTGGTTCACCACCACCGGGTGGATGATGTGGAACTTCCTGGTCAGCGGGCTGCTCACCCCGGCCACGATCCTGCTCTACGACGGCAACCCCGGGTATCCCACGATGGACCGCCTGTGGGACTTCGCCGCCGACACCGGCATGACGTGCTTCGGCACGAGCGCGAGCTACATCGCGGGCTGCATGAAGGCGGGCGTCGAGCCGGCGACGGGCCGTGACCTGAGCGCGCTGCGCGCGGTGGGCTCGACCGGGTCGCCGCTGGCGCCCGAGGGCTTCGAGTGGGTCTACGAGCACGTCGGTCGTGACACCTGGCTGTTCTCCACCAGCGGCGGGACGGACCTCTGTACCGCGTTCGTCGGCGGCTGCCCGCTGCTGCCCGTCTACCTCGGCGAGCTCCAGGCGCCCTCGCTGGGCGCCAAGGTCGAGGCCTACGACGAGGAGGGGCGCCCGGTGATCGATCAGGTCGGCGAGCTCGTGATCACCGAGCCGATGCCGTCGATGCCGCTCTATCTCTGGGACGACCCCGACGGCGAGCGGCTGCACGAGAGCTACTTCGAGATGTACCCGGGGATCTGGCGCCACGGCGACTGGATCGAGATCACCTCCCGCGGGACGGCGATCATCAGCGGGCGCTCGGACTCGACGATCAACCGCGGCGGCGTGCGGATGGGGACCGCCGAGATCTACCGGGCGGTGCTGGCGGTCGACGCCGTCACCGACGCGCTGGTGGTGGACGTCGACGGGTGGATGCCGCTGTTCGTGGTCCTGCGCGAGGGGTCCGAGCTCGACGACGACCTCGCCGCCGAGATCCGCAAGCGCATTCGGGAGGACTGCTCCCCGCGCCACGTCCCCAGCGACATCTACGCGGTGGCGGAGGTCCCGCGGACGCTGTCGGGCAAGGTGCTCGAGGTGCCCGTGAAGAAGATCCTCAAGGGCACGCCGCCCGAGCGCGCCGCGAGCGTCGACTCGCTCGCCAACCCGCGTTCGCTGGACTTCTTCGTCGAGCTCGCCGGCACCCGCTCGTAGATGGTTGATTCCGCGATCTAGCGGCGTGGACGCCCGCTCCACCGACGAGCTCGCCACGCTCGCCGAGGCGGCCGCGCGCGAGGCGGGGGCCCTGCTGCGCGACGCCTTCGCGCACGTCGGTGACGGGACGCTCGAGGCGTCGACCAAGTCCAGCCCGTCCGACCTCGTCTCCGAGGCCGACGTCGCCGCCGAGCGACGGATCCGCGAGCACCTGCTCGCCGCGCGGCCCGCGGACGGGTTCATGGGGGAGGAGGGCGGGTCGCAGCCGGGCGACAGCGGGGTCCGCTGGGTCGTCGATCCGCTCGACGGGACGACCAACTTCCTCTTCGGCGTGCCCCACTGGGGGATCAGCGTCGGCTGCGAGGACGATGACGGTCCGCTCGCCGGCGCCGTCTACGACCCCCTGCGCGACGAGCTGTGGGCGGCGACGCGCGACGGTCCGGCGACGCTGGACGGCGCCGCGCTCGATCCGCCGCCCGAGCGCGACCCGGCGGCGGCCGTCGTCGCGACCGGCTTCTCCGCCGACGCGGGGATCCGCGCGCTGCAGGCGGAGTCCGTGCTGCGGCTGCTGCCGCAGGTCGGCGACCTCCGGCGCCTCGGCTCCGCCGCGCTCGACCTCGCGTGGACCGCCGCGGGCCGCTTCGACGCCTACTACGAGCGCGGCGTCAAGCCGTGGGATGTCGCCGCCGGCGCGCTCGTGTGCGCCCGCGCCGGGCTCGAGGTGTGGCGGCTCGAGGCGTCGCCGCCGTCCCCCGCGGGGCTGCTCGTGGCGCACCCGGCATTGGCGGCGCGCCTGGCCGGGCTGATCGGGTGACGGTCGCGCGTGACCGCGGCCCCGCTTGGGTAACCCCGGCACAACCACTCGTTCAAGGAGGAGCCTTCGTGACCATCGCCGTCGTCATCGGATTCTGCGTGCTGATCCTGATCCTGGCGTTCCTGTTCCCGCGCCTCTCGCGGCACCCCGAGCGCGGCGGCCAGAAGGTCGTCGGCACCGGCGGCCGCGCCGCCGGCAAGGCCCCCGGCCCCGCCGGCCGCTGGCTGCGCAAGCCGTTCGACCAGTCCTCGAAGATGGTCTCCAAGAGCGGGCGCGCCGGCCGCAAGGGCCGCAGCAAGTCGCCGTTCTAGGCCGCTCGCGGCCGCGGGCGTCAGGCGAGGCGGCGGTACGCCGCCTCGTCCCCCGCGAGGAGGAACACGCCCCACGCGCGGGCGAGATCCGCGTGGCGGAGGTCGTCGGCCAGCAGATGGTCGAGCGCGGCGTCCACGTGCTCGCGCCCGTGGCGGCCGAGCGCCTCGCGCCGGTGCGCGTGGCGCTGCATGGCCAGTTGGTCGTCGATCCCGTACAGGCCCGCGAGGCGGGCGGCGGGCTCGCGGGCGCTGAGCGCGCGGAACTCCGCGAAGCCGACCGGATGGTCGCCCCAGCGGCAGCCGAGCTCGGTCGTCATCAGCCGCTCGTGCACCTGCGCGTGGCGGAGGTGGTCCCAGACCATGCGTGCCGCGTCGGCGTGGAACTCCCACGGCAGGCCGGCTTGCTCGTGTGACGTGCGGGCCATGAGCTCGGCGGCGCAGATCGAGGCGTTCATGAGGTCGTGCAGGCGGCGGGCGGGGTCGCCGTCGGCGGCGCCGGGCGCGCCCCCTTCGGCCGCCGCGATCTCGATGTAGGCGTCGCGCGAGGGGTCCGCGAGCGCCGGGAGGACCTCGAGCGGGCGCGGGGCCCCCGCCTTGGCGCGCGTCAGCGACGGGTCCGCCGTCGGCTGCGGCGGCGCGCCGCCGCTGCCGAGCTCGATCACATGGCGCTCCTGGCGGTGCAGCAGCTCGGTGAGCAGGCGCAGCGAGGGCTCCTCCACGAGCGGGTCCAGCGCGTCGAGCTGGGCCTGGAGGCCCGCGACCAGCGCGGGCTTGAGCTCGTCGTAGGCGATCGCGATGTAGCCCGGAGCGCTCGTCGCCTGGGCGGCCCGGTCGAGCAGGGCCGCCGCCTCGTCAGCCGGGCCACCGGCGTCGTCCACGGGGCGCCGCAGGTCCTCGAGCCGGCGACGCAGGTCCGTCACCGCCCGCGCGTCGTCGTGGAGGTGGTCCGCGAGCGCGTACTTGACCTCCAACCGCGGCTCCAGCATCAGCCAGGCGCCCGTGAGGTGCACCTGCTCGCGCAGGACGTGCAGCACGCCGGCCAGCCCTGCCGCGCTCTCGTTCACGTCATGGCCGCTGAGCGGCTCGGGGCTGACCGCCAAATCCTCTCTCCTCCGCTCGCCAGTACCCGGGGTGGGATTCGAACCCACACTTTGCAGGACTTGAATCTGCCGCCTCTACCAATTGGGCTACCCGGGCGGGAAGGTCACAGCGTAGACGGGCGACCGGCCCCCGAGCCTGGCCGTCCAGGCGGGCCCGACCCTGCAATCATCGCCCCGGCTCGCGGGGTCGCCGCGGGCCCAACGCGCGGGCGTGGCGGAATCGGTAGACGCGCCGGCTTTAGGTGCCGGTGGCCTCACGGCCGTGGGGGTTCAAGTCCCTCCGCCCGCATGGGCTCCCGTTGGAGAACGGTTTGTCTTCGCTGGACGCGGCGCCGCTCGCACCAGTCCTCCTGCCTTCTATGAACTTGGCGGCCGGTACGTTGCTGCGGCGGCCTTCCGCATCGCATCCTGGGCCTCGTCCATGTCGAGCAGGACGGTCGTCTCGACCTCCGATAACGCTCCGCCGGCGCCGACGGCCATAGCCAGTGCCGCCGCCGACGCGTTGTCGGGCGCCTCCATCAGAAAGACTCCGTCGAATGGGCCAAAGGCGTACCAGAAGCCCAAGAGCTTGCCGCCAAGCGACTCCGCCACTTCCCGCGCCGCGGCGCTCCTGTCCTGCGGCTGATCGAGCAGCGCCTTCATGGCGTCCGTCGTGTAGCTGAAGCGGCCGAGGTAAAGCGGCATGCGAAGCCTCCACCCGACTGGAAATTGTTAGGACGGAGCGATCCTCGCGGATTCGCTGATGCGCGCGCAAGGCCATCCGCTCGGCGTCCGGTGACCAACGTCGACCAGTGCTGCCTTCGCCCGATGCGACAGCGGAAGCGGCGTGCGCCGGTGCATCACACCGCTATGCGACGCCGGGAGACCGCTGATTCGATGCTCTGATCCGCAAGGTCACCGCTGAGAACGCTCAGCGCAAGGTCCGCGGCACGGGTCGCGATCCGCGCTTCAGAGCGTTTCTGGAAGCTTCCGTTGGAGGCGGCGACTGGAAGCCCCGCTCGAACCTCCTGAACTCGCGCTCCTGCCGCCGGAGCAGCCGCAGCCGCGTCCCCCGCGGCAGGAACGCGTGCCGGAGCGAGTCCTTCGCGATCTGCTTGAGGGCCCGGTAGCCGAGGCCGTGCACGCGCACGGCGCGCTCGTACTGCTCGGTCAGGTCGGTCCGCGAGACGCCCTCGTCGTCCGTCGCCAGCGCCACCGGCACGCCGAAGCGGCGGTAGAGCCCGATCGGGTGCTCGCGTCCGCAGACCTCGAGGACCTGGCAGTTGGACACGAGCGGCGTCTCGACCAGGACGTTGCGCCGCGCCATCTCGCGCAGCAGGGCGATCGGGTTGCGCTCGTGCCGGATGTCGACCCCGTGGCCGATCCGCTCGGCGCCTGCCACGTGCACCGCCGCGCGGACGTGGAAGCGCAGGTCCTCCGGCGGGGCGAGGCCGGGCACGAGCTCGCCGGCGTGCAACGTCACCTTGCCGGAGCGGTAGATGCCGCGCAGGAAGTGGATCATCCGCATGTGGAGCGCGTAGTCACGCAGCGCGGTGTTGTCGTCCTCGGGCTGGACGAGGTTGAGTCCGACCCAGCGCGGGTCGGCGCGCATCAGCTCGAAGCCGAGCAGCATCTGTGCGAACACGACCTCGGGCGGCGTCGCGCGCAGGACCTGCACGTCGAAGCGGATCAGCGGGCGCGGGCGGGGGTCGGCGGCGCGCTCCTGCGCGAGCAGCTCGTCGAGGTCCCGGCTCGCAAGCGGCACGATGTCGCGGATCCCGGCGGCGAGCAGCCGCCGCCGCATGGCGGCGAGGTCGCGCGTGAAGCCCACCTCCGCCGCCAGCGCGGACACGTCGCCGAAGCGCGGCGTCTGCAGCACCTCGAGGTACTGCACCGCCTGGGCCCGGGCGCGCCGGGCGACCGTGGCCAGGCCGTCGCCGTCGTGCCCGTCGAGCGCCGCGCCGAACTTCCCGAAGGTGGCGAAGAAGTGGTCGTGACCGGACTCCACCCCCGGCTCGAAGCCCTTCATCGACCACGCCCGCATGACGGCGTTCTGCAGGACGTTGTCACTGAGCGCGTCCGTCAGCGGCAGCTCGCCCGGCTCGCATGGCGCCGGCGAGGCCACGAACGTCAACCGCTCGACGCAGTCGCCGTCGGCCGCTCCGTAGCGGAGCATCTCCTCGGCGTAGACGGCGCCCGAGAGGTGCATGTGCAGGTCGGCGCCTTTCGGCATCTCCCACAGGAACTGGTTGAGCCGCAACGGCTCGTCGGCGATCCGCCGCAGCTCGCGCGCGGTGCCGCGCTCGTCCGCCGCCGCCGGGGCGGCGATCACGAGCGCCGCGACCACGATGGCAAGCCAGGCGACGAGGCCCACGGCCGCGACGCTAACCGACGCGATCTCAGGAGCGCCACTCCGGGCCGGCCTCCGCCTACACTCGCGCGCCATGGAGGCCTCAACGGGCGGGGACGCGACGCCGAGCCTGTCCGCGCTCGGCGTGTCCGGCCGCACCGGGCTGCACGTGCTCGCCGACGCGCTGGGCGTGCGCTGGATCGCGGTGGGCGACGGCGCGTGCGAGCTGCGGCTGGCGGAGAGCCCGCTGCTCGCCGAGACCCGTGAGTCGGTGCTGGCGATCAGCGTGGCGGCGGATGTCTGCGGCTGCAACGCGGCACGCTCGGCGGTGGCGGTCGGGGCGCGGATCTCGACGACCGGGCTGTCGCTCTCGCTGCTGCGCGAGCCGGAGCCGGGCGAGCTGACGGCCGAGGGCAGCGTCCACGGGCTGGGGGAGGAGGACGGCGGGCGCGGGCGCCCGTTCGCCTCGGCCGTGCGCATCGCCGACTGCGCCGGGCCCCTCGCGATCGGCCTGGTGACCGGGCGGGTCGGGCACGGCGAGCGGCTGCCGCCGCTGCCGTGGGAGGACGGCGACGGCGCCGCGCGGCGCCGGACGCCCGGCCCCGAGGTCGTGGCGGCGCTCCGCCGTGTGGAGGAGGCGCCGGAGCCGCGCACTCGCACGATGCTGACCGCCGAGCGCGTGGACGGCGGCGCCGAGTTCGAGCTCGCGATCGTGGGGCGCCCGCTCCTCCACAACCGCGTCGGCCACCTGCAGGGCGGCGTGGCGCCCGCGGTCGCCGACCTCGCCGCGCGCGATCTGCTCCGCGATCGCGGCCGGCCGGTGCTGCGCGCGCTGCAGTGGAGCTTCCGCGGCCCGGTCGTCGAGGCCGAGCGGCTGCGGTTCGAGGTCGCGGCCGGCGAGCGGTCCGCCCACGTCACGGTGTCCGCGACCGAGGGTGGCCGGCTGCGCGGCGCCGGGATCCTCGAGTACGGGACCTGACCCCCGCCGGGCCTCAGCGGCGCGTGGCGCGCACCGCCGTCCCGTACGCGCAGATCTCGGTCCAGGTGCTGCCGAGCTCGGAGGTGTCGTAGCGGAACGCGAGGATCGCGTTGGCCCCCTTGGCCTCGGCCTCCTCGACCAGGCGCTCGGTGGCGTGCTCCCGGCCCTCCGCGAGCATCTTGGTCATGCCCCGGAGCTCGCCGCCGACGAGCGACTTCAGCGAGGCGCCGATCTGCGAGCCGACGTTGCGCGAGCGGACCGTGAGCCCGAAGACCTCGCCGAGGACCTCCTCGATGTCGTAGCCCGGCAGGTCGTTCATCGTGCTGATGATCACGGGGCGGAGGCTAACCGCGGCCCGCGCCGCGGGGCAACCACGAAGACCGTGACCATGTGCGGAACCGCACGTGCACTGTCTCCACGCGGACACACCGGTGGTGACGACCAGCGCGGCCGGGTACGACGAGTCACTATCTTGGATCGCGGTGCGAGTCCGCTTCGGCCCATCACATCCCGCGGGCTCCGTGACACCCACGCAGCACATGCTCCGCAGACACCACTCGGACCGCTGATGAACCGGCGGGGACGGCAGCCGGACCGGGACGCGCCCGGTGGGCGTCGCCGAGGTCTGATTTCAAACTTGACCGGTCGAAAGTCGGGGTCCGGTGCGCAAGCCCCGGGCGGCACCGGCGTTGGTGGAGCAATGGCGACAGTGACGGGATCCGGGCACGTCGGCGCTCAGAGCGAGCGCCTCACCAGCCCTCGCCGGCTCCGGCGCCTGGGGCTCTCGGTCCCGCACGGGCCGACGGTGATGATCCTCACCGCGCTGGTCAGCCTCGTGAGCCTCGTCGGGATCGCGGTCGCCGCCATCGTCGGGGCGATCGGCGTCGTGTCCGCGCTGCTGCTGGCGCTGGCGGTGTGGATCGCGCTCCCCACGCTCGCGGCGATGACGCTGATCGTGCTCGCGCTCGTCAGCAGGCGCGATTGACGTAGTCCGAGTCGCCGGGCGTGACCAGGTCGTGGTCGCGGTAGACGATCGAGATCGAGCCGCCGCGCGCCTGGCAGGCGGCCTCGAAGTTGCTCTCGCCGCCCTCGTCGGAGTACTCGACCTCGAGCACGTGCGGCCCGTAGGCGCCCGTGTAGGCGTCGCACTCGTCGAACACCTGGCAGCTCTCGGCGACGGCGAAGTCGAAGCCGAGGCCGCGCCCGGTGCGCGTCTTCTCGGCCGCGTTCTTCTGGGCGATCGCGAGGCCTCGCTTGTGGGCGTGGGCGATCAGCTTCTTCGCGAGCGCGAAGTTGTCGCGGCTCGACAGCTTGCTCTTCGAGCGCGTCCAGGTGTCGAGGTTGTCGGGCTCGACGGCCTGGAAGCCCTTGCGGGCGCACCCGTCGATCCAGCGGTTGACGACCTTGGCGATGCCCGCGCGGCGCTTCGCCGATGACGTGTCGAGCAGGACCTCCCCGGGCCAGCCCGGATCGCCCACCTCGCGGCCCTTGCGCTTGAGCAGCAGCGTGGGGTGCTTCTTGCGCCAGAACTTCAGCTCGTCGGGCTGCGTCTGGAAGGCGTTGACGTAGCAGACGTTGTAGAGGCCGCTCGCCGGCGACTCGGTGCGGTCGCGGGCGACGATCTGCGTCCCGTCCGGCGGGGTGTAGGCGCCGCCGAGCTGATAGTCGAAGTTGCCGTTGGCGGGCGGCGGCGTGACCGCGCCGGACGCGCCCCCGGCGAGCAGCAGCGCCGTCCCGGCGGCGAGGACCGTCAGCACGGCTAGGCGCGAGCGCACGGACATGCGCGCCCCAGCCTAGCCCGGTGCGCCGCCCGCGGCCCCGCCCGTTCGGCCGGGCCCGCTCAGTGGAGCGTCCGGTCGAGGTCCGCGATCCCGGCCGTGCCGATCCCGCAGCAGCCGCCGATCCCGCGCGCGCCGCGCGCCTGCCACCCGGCGAGCACCTCTGCGGGGAAGCACTCGATCCCCCCGCCGCTCCACTCGTAGCGCTCGCCGTCCCACGCGCGCCCGCTGTTCGGGTAGACGATCAGCGGCACGTCGGTCGCCGCGCGGGCCCGCTCGAGCAGCGAGCCGATGTGCTGCGGCGGCGTGCAGTTGATCCCGACCGCCGCGAGCCGGCCGTCCTCCGTCGCCACGCGGACCGCCTCCTCGACCGGCGTCCCGTCGCTGAGGCGCTCGCCGTCGCGGCAGCAGAACGTCATCCACGCCTCGGTGCCGGGGAACTCGGCCAGCAGCTCGGTGAGCGCGGCGACCTCGCGGACCGCCGGGATCGTCTCGAACGCGAGCAGGTCGGGGCCGGCGGCCAGCAGCGCCGCGATCCGCGGCCGGTGCAGCTCGGCGAACTCCCCGTCGGCGACCATGCGGTAGTCGCCGGTGTACTCCGTGCCGTTGGCGAATTTCACGCCGTAGGGCCCGACCGAGGCCGCCACCAGCGCGTCCGGCCGGACCGCGTCGCGCGCGCGGCGGGCGAGCTCCACGCTCAGCCGCAGCAGGCGGGTGGATTCCTCGCCGCCGATCCCCGCGGCCGCGAACCCCTCGTAGGTGGCGTGGTAGCTGGCGGTGATCGCGACGTCGGCGCCCGCCTCGAAGTACGCGCGGTGCACCGCCTCGATGTCCTCGGGCGCGTCGCGCAGCAGGCGCGCCGACCACAGCGCGTCGGCGAGGTCGTGGCCGCGCTTCTCGAGCTCGGTGGCGAGGCCGCCGTCGAGGACGACGGGGCCCTGCGCGAGCCGAGCGGCGAGGCTGGCCATGCGCCCGAGTCTAGGCGGGCGATCGAGACCCGCCGGCTCTGGGCCCAGAGCGAGCCGGTGTTGGACCTCCCGGCCGCCGCTCCTACGCTGGCACGCGTGGGTCGGCAACCGCTACAGCAGCGCCGGGACGACCGGCGGACGGCGCTCGGCGAGCTCCGCGCCGACCGCCTCGGCGGTCTCGGCGAAGCGCATCGATGCGGCATCCTTGCCGCGGCGCGCGAGCCGCAGCGGGACGGTCGCTGCCGGCTCGCGCAGCGGCACCCAGCGCACGCCGCCGGGCGGCCGCCCGGCGCCGCTCGCGGTGAGCAACGCGATCGCCTCTCCGCGCGCGACGCGGGCGAGCGTCCCTTCGACGCGGGACCGCTCGTCGAGGACGGTCGGCACGGCGCCGTGACGGCGCAGCACCGCGAGCACGCTCTCGAGCTGGTCGGGGTCGCGGTCGCGCTCCGGGACGACCACGGCGCGGCCGCCGAGCGCCGCGCTCGGCAGCTCCGGCAGCTCCGCCCACGGGTCGCCGGGCCCGACGAGCACGCCGAGGCGCTCCTCGGCGATCGTCCGCACGTCGAGCCCCGCGTCCGCCGGCACCGCGCGCAGCAGCGCGACGTCGCTCTCGCCGCGCCGCACCCGGCGCAGGGCCGAGCCGGCGTCGACCTCCTCCATCGCCACCTCGAGACCGGGAAGCCGCTCGGCGACGGCGTGCACGAGCGCGGGCACGACGCCGTAGCTCGTCGCGGGCGTGTAGCTCAGGCGCAGCGGGCCAGGCTCGGCGCCGCCTGCCAGCGCGGCGAGCTCGTCGGCGCCCGCCAGCGTCCGCCGCGCGACCTCGAGCACCCGGGCGCCCACGGCGGTGAGGCGGACCTCGCGCGTGCTGCGCTCCAGCAGCCGGACCCCGAGCCGCTGTTCGAGCTGGGCGATCGCCGCGCTCAGGGGCGGCTGGGCCATGTGCAGGCGCGCAGCCGCGCGCGTGAAGTTGAGCTCCTCGGCCACGGCAACGAAGTAGCGCAGGTGGCGCAGCTCCACGTGGGGGCGGCCGTCGGCCATCGCGCCATTCTCCCAGGGATGCCGTGACCGTCTTCTCCGTCACCGGCCTCGAGCATCCGATCGTGCAGGCGCCGATGGGCGGCGGGGCCTCGACGCCGGCGCTCGCCGCTGCCGTCTCGGGCGCCGGCGGCCTCGGGTTCCTGGCGGCGGGTTACAAGACGCCCGACGCGGTCCGCGCGGACATCCGCACCGTGCGGGAGGCGACGCGCGACCCGTTCGGCGTCGCCCTGTTCGTCCCTCCGGCCGACCCGGTCGCCGACCCGGCGGCCGTCGCGCGCTACGCCGGCTCGCTGCGCGGCGAGGCGGAGCGCTACGGCGTCACGCCCGGGGAGCCGCGCCACGACGACGACGGCTGGGAGGCCAAGCTCGAGCTGCTGGCCGCCGAGCGGGTGGCGGTCGTCTCGTTCACGTTCGGCTGCCCGGAGCCGGGCGTCCTGCGCGACCTGCGGTCCGCCGGCGTCGCGACGTGGGTGACGGTCACGACGCCCGCGGAGGCCGTGGCCGCGCAGCAGGCGGGGGCGGACGCGCTGGTGGTCCAGGGCGTCGAGGCGGGCGGGCACCGTGGCTCCTTCGACGACGCCGCGCCCGGCGAGATCGGGCTGCTGGCGCTGCTGCAGCTCGTGGACGCGGCGGTCGACCTGCCGTTGATCGCGACGGGCGGGCTCGCCACCGGGCGCGCGGTCGCGGCGGTGCTCGTCGCCGGCGCCGCCGCCGCCCAGCTCGGCACCGCGTTCATGCGCACCCCGGAGGCGGCGACCTCCGCGCCCCATCGCCGCGCCCTGGCGGGTGACGCACCCACGGCGCTCACCCGCGCGTTCAGCGGCCGCACGGCGCGCGGCGTCGTCAACCGCTTCCTCGTCGAGCACGGCCCCGGCGCGCCGAGCGCCTACCCGGACGTCCACCACGTCACGGCGCCGCTGCGGGCCGCCGCGCGCGAGCGCGACGACCCGGACGGGATCAACCTGTGGGCCGGCCAGGCCTATCCGCTCGCCGCCGAGGCGCGGGCCGCCGACATCGTGCGCACGCTGGCGGCCGAGGCGCGCGAGGCGCTCCGCGCCGGCGCGCGGCGCTGAGCGCGCGATCCACCGCGCGGCATCGAACCGGGTTAGGGTTGGCCCGGCGAGCTATGCCGCACCGTGAGCCGCTTCACGTACCGCACGAGGTGATGGAGGGCGGTCACGCGGCCGCGCAATCGCGCGCGGACCGCATGCTCGAGCTGGGGGCCGTCCTGGTGCTCTCGGTGACGCTCGTGGCGACCGCCTGGAGCGGCTATCAGGCCGCGCGCTGGTCCGGCGAGCAGGCGCGGTTCTACACCGAGGCGTCGGGCCTGCGGGTCAAGTCCGCCGAGGAGGCGACGCTGGCGGGCCAGGCCCGGATCGACGACCTCCTGTATTTCAACCACTGGCTGGACGCGTACGAATCCGGCAACCGCGAGCTCGCCCGGATCTACCGGCGGCGCTTCCGCAGCGAGTTCGAGCCGGCGTTCCGCGCCTGGATCGCCCAGCGCCCGTTCACCAACCCGGACGCGATCCCGGGGCCGCTCTACATGCCGCAGTACCGGCCGGCCTCTCTCGCGCGCGCCGCGGAGCACGACCGGCACGCCGAGGAGCTCTTCCGCGAGGGGGTCGACGCGAAGGACAACGACGACGACTACATCCTCTCGACGGTGTTCTTCGCCATGGTGCTCTTCTTCGCGGGCGTCTCGATGCGGCTGGATTGGCACCGGTTGCGGATCTTCGTGTTCGGGCTCTCGTGCCTGCTTCTCCTCGGCGGCCTGGGGTTCGTGCTCTCGCTCCCCACCGCCTAGCGCGGCTGCCTCGACACGCGCGCAGCGCCCGGAGGGGCGAGCCCCCCGGGCGCTGCGTGAGACGGCCCTTCGCCGAGCGCGGCTCAGCGGTTGACGATCGTGCCGGTGGCCAGGGCCCGGGCGATCGTCGCGTTGGTGGCGCTCGACAGCTTCACCTTGAGCGTCTCGGTGCGCTCCGCGCGGGTGTCCCGCAGGACCCTGACGAGGAAGGACTTCTTCGTCTGGCCGGGCGCGAAGCGGAGCTTGGCGGACTTCTTGCGGTAGTCGGCGCCGGCGCGGGCGGTGCGGTCGGCGGTCGCCGCGCGGACGGTGACGACCTTCTTGGCGGCCCGCGAGAGCGAGACGGTGAAGCGCAAGGCTCCGGCCCCCCGCTTGACCGCGCCGGGCGGGCGCAGCGCGGCGGCGCTCGCGACTGCGCCCTCGGCGGCCTTCGCGCTGCTCACGGACAGCGCGACGGCCTGGGCGGCGCCGGGCGCCTCCTTCTCGTAGGAGCCGATGTCGCACTCGACGATCGAGTCCCCGTCGCTGTCCTGCGGGCGGGTCACGCCGCGGACGTCCGTGCCGCTGCAGTTGTTCTCGCCCTCGCCGCCGGTGTCCTCGGCCGCGCTGGTGCTGCTGATCGCGTAGTAGAGCGGGGCGCCGGGCAGGCCCGGCTCGAAGGACGCGCCGCCGGTGTGGTCGGTCGGCTGGGTGAAGCCGCAGGTGCCGTCGCCCTGGAGGTTGTAGCCGGTGGACCCGATCGCGCCGAGGTTCGCGCAGTCGTTGCCGGTGTTCTCGGCGATGAGCGTGTGCGTCGGGCTGACGCCGGTCGTCGCGCTGTTCCAGAGGCCGCCACCCTGACCGGCCGGCGCCTTGTTCTCGGCGATCGTGGTCTGCTTGAGGAACAGACGGCCGAGGTTCTCGATGCCGCCGCCGTGGTAGGTGGTGCTGTTGCGGGCCACCGTGACCTCGGTGAGCCCCGCGACGCCGTTGGAGGCGTTGGTGATGCCGCCGCCGCCCCACAGCGAGCAGCCGGCCGGCGTGAACTGCGGATCGCAGTACGTGGTGCCCTGGCCCGTGGTCGGCGAGACGCTGTTGTCCACGACGACGTGGGAGAGGTTGGCGTAGGCGTGGTTGTGGACGGCGCCGCCGTGGTAGTGGCCGCTGGCCTTGTCGAAGTCGCCCTTGCCGCCGGTCAGGCGGACCTGGGAGAGCAGGAGGTTGCCGTCCGGCGCGTGGACGTCGAAGATCCGGACCGCCCCGAGACCGTCGATCACGGTCTTGCCAGGCCCCTCGCCGCTGATCTCGATGCGCGTGGAGATGTCGAGGTCGCCCTTGGCGGCGTCCGGCTGGTTGGCCAGGAACTGCTCCCCGACCTCGGTGCCGCCGGGGATCGTGAGCTTGAACGTGCCGGCCGGCAGGGCGACGGTGCCGCCCCCGACGCCCGCCTCCATCACGGCGGCGCGCAGCGTGCAGGAGCCGTCATGGGTCGACTCGCACTTGCCGTCGCCGGGCGTCGCGTCGACGGCGTCGGTGGTGTCGTCGACGTTGAAGACCGGCGCGGCGCCGGCGCCCGCGACGCTCAGGATCAGCAGGAAGACGACGAAGATGGCGGCGAACGCCGCGAGGACGACGAATCGCTCGCGCGTCCCGGACTGGTGAGTGTGGAGCCGCCGTCGCTCCCGTGAAGTGGTCATGGCCGGGAGCCTTTCGGTCGCGATGCCTCCCGGCCAGGCCCCCTGGGGGTGGTCTTCGCCACCCCTCGCGACCGCTCAGCGGCCGCTCATCTCGTCGAGCGCGACCGTGAGCGCCAGGACGAGCGCGTCGTCCTGGCCGCCGCCGATCTCGACGCCGTAGGTGTCGCGGACGCGGAACCACTTCTTCGAGACCGTCGCGACGACGTCCCCGTCGCGCTTGATCTCGTACTCGTGGTCGACGATGTTCCCGTGCGCCTTGAGGTCCTCGCCGTCCTCGACCTCGATCTCGAAGCGGGCGCGGATCCCCACCAGCGCCTTGTGCACCGTTGCGAGCGTCCTCGAGTCCCGCTCGATCTTCATCGTGTCGCGGACGTGCACCTTGCGCTCCTGGATCTTCGCGACCTCGTTGCCGTCGCGGTCCTCGAGGATGAAGGTGTCCCGGACGCGGAGCGCCTTGCCGTCGACCTTGAAGACGCGCTCGCCCTGCTCGTCCTCGATCCATGAGTCGTCGCCGATCGAGGCGAGCTTTTCGCGCATCTGGAAGCGCCGCCCGGCCGGGGCGTCGTCGCGGTTGCGGAGGAGTCCCATGCCGCGATCCTAGGCGCCCTCGGGCGCCCCCGCATCGTCCGGACGGGATGACGCGGAGCTGACGTCGCGTCGCCAGTACTCTGCGGCGATGGCCAGACGACCGTCGATCCGCGGGCGGCTCCGCCAGCATCGGCCGGCTGACGGGCAGCCGGACGATCACGACGGGCTGGTCGTCGAGGTCCAGCCGGACGACCTGTCCGGGATGTTCGCCGCGCCGGGGTGGCTGCGCGACATGGGCGTGACGGCCTGGCTGCTCGTCGGCGTCATCGCGCTGCTCGCCGGCACCGTCGCGCTGTTGTCGCTGATCGACACGATCGTCGTCCCGGTCATCACCGCGACGATCCTCGCCGCGGTCCTGTCGCCGGTGGTGGCGCGCCTGGCGCGGCGCATGCCGCGGGCGGCGGCCACCGTCATCGTGTTCGTCGCGCTGCTGCTGGCGGGTGGGGCTCTCGGGGTGCTCGTGCTCGCCGGGATCGTCGGCGAAGGCGAGAGCCTCGAGAGTGGGCTCCAGCAGGCGGTGGACAAGATCCAGGGCTGGCTCCAGGACGCGGGCGTGGGCGCGAGCACCGCGAGCAACGCCGCGGACGCTGCCAGCTCCGGCGTGAGCGACGCGTTCGACACGCTGATCCACGGGCTCGGGACGGTCGTCGGCGGGCTGACCTCGCTGGCGGTGTTCCTCAGCTTCACGGCGCTCAGCCTGTTCTTCCTGCTCAAGGACGGGCCGCAGATCCGCCGGTGGACGGAACGCCACATGGGCATCCCGCAGCCGGTCGCGAGCACGATCACCCGGCGCACCCTCGGTGCGCTGCGCGCCTACTTCGTGGGTGTCACGGCGGTCGCGGCGTTCAACGCCGTGGTGATCGGGATCGGCGCGCTGGTGCTCGGCGTGCCCCACGTCGGCTCGATCATGCTGGTGAACTTCGTCGCCGCGTACGTTCCGTATCTCGGGGCGTGGACCGCGGGAGCGTTCACCGTGCTGCTCACGCTCGGCGAGCAGGGGACCACCGCCGCGATCGCGATGGTGGTGGTCGTGCTGCTGGCCAACGGCGCGCTCCAGCAGATGATCCAGCCGATCGCGTTCGGCGCGACGCTCGGCATCCACCCGCTCGCCGTGCTCATCGTCACGATCGCCGGCGGAGCGCTCTTCGGGACGATCGGCCTCGTCCTCGCCGCCCCGCTGACCTCGGCCGCCCTCCACGTGTCCGCGGACCTCGCGCGCGCCCGCGCGAGCGAAGCGCGCGGCTCGCCGGATCAGGCCGCGCCTCCGCCGGCCGAGACGCCGGACGGAGCTCCCGAGGGCGACCCGGCGGGAGCCGCCTGAGACAGCGGGGCAGCCAGGACTCGAACCTGGGACCTCCGGTTTTGGAGACCGGCGCTTCCACCAACTGAGCTACTGCCCCTCGCGGGGTTGCAGAGGCTACCTGACGAGGGCGGTCGTCATATGGTTCCCTCCGGAGGGCCCCGGAGCGCGGCCCGCCGACCCTCAGCTACGAGATCGACCGCAAGGTGACCACCCAGAGCGAGCTCGAGCAGCGCGTCCGCGCGCGCAGGGAGAACACCGGCGAGTCGTGTCCGACCGCGCGCCGGGCGGTGACCGCCGCGGCCGTGGCCCCGGCCGCCACGGTGGCGCGCCCCGGCCACATCCTGCGCGGGTGCACCCGACACCTCCGCGATCGCGAACGTCCTCGCCAACACCGGCGTCCTGGTCGGCGACGCCGTCGACGCGCTGTTCGCCGACCTCGGCGCCCGCCTGCTCGAGCTCTACGAGGCCGAGCACGCGGCCTACCAGCGACTGGTCGCCGCGGTGGACGCCGAGTGATCGCGGCAGTCATCTTCGACCTGGACGGCGTCCTGCTCGACTCGGAGACCGCGTGGGACGCCGCGCGCCGCGAGCTCGTCGCCGACCGCGGCGGCATGTGGACCGAGACCGCCACGCGCGACATGCTCGGCATGAGCGCGCCGGAGTGGTCGGCCTACGTCCGCGACGAGCTCGGCGTCGACCGCACGCCCGAGGAGATCAACGACGAGGTCGTCGAGCGCCTGCTGTCCGTCTACGCCGAGCGGCTGCCGCTCATCCCGGGCGCGGTCGAGGCGGTCGACCGCATGGCGGCCCGCTGGCCGCTCGGCCTCGCGTCCTCCTCGAACCGCGCGGTGATCGACACGGTGCTCGACGCGGCCGGGATCGCCGACCGCTTCGTGGCGTGGACGTCGTCCGAGGAGGTCGGGCCCGGCAAGCCCGCCCCCGACGTCTTCCTCGAGGCGGCGCGCCGCGTGGGCGCCGAGCCGCGCGCGTGCGCCGCGGTAGAGGACTCCCACAACGGAATCCTCTCCGCGAACGCCGCGGGGATGCGCGTGCTCGCCATCCCCAACCACGAGTTCCCGCCGGGGGACGACGCGCTCGCGCGCGCCGACCGAGTGCTCCCGGACCTCGACGCACTGACCGTCGAGGCAGTCGAAGCGCTCGCCTGATCCCCTGCCGAGGGCTCGTCGCGAGTCAGGTGGCCTCGGACCGCAGCGGCGCCTCGACCAGGATCAGCTTCCCCCGGTTGAGCGCAGCCGCGATGAGGCAGGCCCGCTCCAGCTGCGACGCCGTATAGAGCGCAGGGCTGAAGAGGGTCTCGATGTGGACGCCCGGTATCGCCATTTGCCCCTAGTGATTCCCGTGCGGCGCGATGCCGAACCACTATTAGGCGCGACGCGTGCCTTCCCGGACCACGGCGCAATTCGCTCCCACCGCGGCCGCCACCGGTATCATCCGGCCGGTCCGCTGCGGGCGAAGTGTTGTGGCTGCACAGGAGCCTTCCAAGCTCCTAGGGCGGGTTCGATTCCCGTCGCCCGCTTGCGAACAAAGCCAACTCTCGGGGAGTGGCGCAGTCTGGTAGCGCACCCGGCTGGGGGCCGGGCGGTCGCAGGTTCAAATCCTGTCTCCCCGACTCGAACGTCCTGCAAAGCTCGCTTAACGTTCTGTCGGTGTATTGCGCGGGGTGCGTTACGGGGTGCAATCCGGACGGACGCTGCGAAAGTAGTCAATCACGGCCCAGCGCGATTTGAGCGAACCTGCGACCACCCGGTCATTTGCACCCCGTCGATCAATTGCACCCCGCGGCGACCATGTCGCTGGCCCGAGCAACGAGGCGGCGCATCGGGCGAGGACGCGCTTGTCGAGAGTGAGATCGGGGCTGGTGAGGCCTGGCGTAACGAACCCGGCGTAGTTGCGGCTACTCCCGGAGCCCTGCCGCTCTGAGGCCCGCATGGCTACCCGGGTAGTGGGATGGTGGCGGCGACCACGGTGCCGCGGTCGGCCGGGCTTTCGACTCGGAGCTCGCCGTCGACGGCGGCGAGCCGGTCCGCGAGCCCGGTGAGGCCGCTGCCGTTGAGCTGGGCGCCTCCGACGCCGTCGTCGCGGACTTGGACGATAAGCGTGCCGTCCTCGACGCGCGCGGTGACCACGGCGCGCTCGGCGCGAGCGTGCTTGGAGACGTTGGTGAGCGCCTCGGCGACGACGAAGTACGCGGTCGCCTCGACCGCGGCCGGGAGCCGGCCGACGGACACGTCATTCTCGACCGGCAGCGGCATCCGCGACGCGAGCAGGCTCACGCCCGCGCTCAGCCCGCCATGGGTGAGGGCCGCTGGGAGGATGCCGTGGGCGAGCTCGCGCAGTTCGGCCGTCGCTTGCTCGGCGTTGTCGAGCGCCTCGGTCAGCAGGGCAGGGAGGTCCTCGTCCTCGTTCTGCATCGCGCTGTGGGCGAGCTTCAGCGTGATGATCGTTTGGACCAGGCGCTGCTGCGCCCCGTCGTGCAGATCGCGGACGACGCGCCGGCGCTCCTCGTCGGCCGCCGCCACGATCCGCGCACGGGACGCCGCCACCTCGGTCCGCGCGTCGGTGTTCGCGATCGCCGTTGCGACCAGCTCGGTGAAGCTCTCCAGGCGCGACTCGGTGTCCGCCGGCAGCGACCCGGCCTCCGGCGACGTCGCGACCATGACGCCCCAGAGCCGTCCGTCGACCACGATCGGAGCGCCGACCACGGAGCGGCGTCCCATGCTGCGCGCGTAGGCCCCGATTGCTCCGGTGGCGCTCGTGGACTCGATGCGGGCGGTCCGCTCTGTTCTCAGCACCTGCGAGGCGATGTTCTTCCCCCCGAGGGGCAGGCGGGTACCGACCGGGAAGGCGGCGTCGGGCTCGCCCCACTCCGCCACCACGGAGACCGTCGAGTCGGCCTCGTATTTGGCCATTCTCATGTTTTCCACGCCCAGGAGCTCTGCGACCTCCTTCGCGACCGCTGCGGAGACCTCTGACGGCGACGATTGGTGCGCGACGAGCGTCGCCACGCGGCGTAGCGCGGCCTGCTCCTCCGCGAGGTGATTCGCGTCGGCCCGCGCCTCGGTGTTCGAGATCGCCGCCGCCAGCAGCTCCGTGAACTGGGCAAGCCGTGTCTCGGTGTCCTCCGGGAACGGCTCCTCGCGGGTCGAGGCGGCGAACGCCGCGCCCCACACGCGGCCGTCGACCACGATCGGGGCACCGACCGCGGACCGGATCGCGAGCTTCCGCGCCTCCTCGACGAACGCCCCGTCGGGCGGCAGTTCCATCGGCCCGAACCGCGACGCGCGCCCGGTGTCCCGCAGCGACCGCAGGGCGTCGTCCACGGACCGTCGGGCGCCGATCGGAAAGTCGGCGTCCGCGGCACTCCTGGCGGCGAGGAGCGTCACAGTGTCGTCGGCCTCGAAGCGCATGAGGAATGTCGGATCGGCGCCCACGAGCCATCCGACCTCCTCGTTGACCGCCGAGAACAGCTCGTCCTGCGACACGCCGCTCGCGACGAGCGTCGCCACGCGACGCAGCGCCGCCTGCTCCTCGGCCACCTTCGAGCCGTCGGCCCGCGACGGCACCTTCACGACATCCTCGCGGTCCCCGCCCTCGGGCGCGTAGTAGCTCCTGTAGGCGACGATTCGCCCGTCGCGCACGCGGTAGATCTCGCACACCGAGCCCTGCGGGCGCAGCGGCCCGCGTGACGGATCGCCGTTGAGGACCTGGTATTCGACCACGATCGTGTCGACGCTCTCGGCGACGACGCGCGCGCCGTGGATTCGCAGACCCGGGAACTCGCGGAAGACGGCGGTGACGTACGCGCGGGCCGCGGCGACCCCGCTGAACACGGCACCGTCCACCACAAGCTCGACCTCGTCGTCGAACACGTCGCTCCACGCGTCGAGGTCGCGATCGTTGTACGTCTCGTGGAGGCGGGCGACGAGTGATTGGAGGTTCACGACGTTCTGCACGGCCGGCGGCGTCCGATCGGGAGGGTGTCGGTGAGTCCCGACGATTCAGGGCGCAGCCGGGAGCCTGGCCAATCTTCCCACCAGAACGCGATCACGGCGACGAGCCGCCGGGACATCATCACGGCGTGGCCGCGTCGTTGCGATGCTCGGGCGCGTAGTCGCTTTAGCGTCGAGAGAGCGATCGCCCGGGAGACCGGTGCAACCACCATGGGAGTGGGTGGCCGGCGCTTGGGACGAACTGCAGTAGCGACGGGCCGACGGGGTGCAATCCGGGGCGCAAATTGAGCGCAACTGAGCCCAACTCAGAGCAACTCAAACCGCTTCAGAGCACTGGATCGAAGCGGGTACGCCTGGATCGCTCCGGCTGGGGGCCGGGCGGTCGCAGGTTCAAATCCTGTCTCCCCGATGAAGCGGAAAAGGCCCGGAATGCGGGCCTTTTTCGCGTCTTCGATGGCGTCAGAATCGATTCTGGTCCCCTGGCATCACCGACCGAAGGCGACGCGACACTCGGGCTGCTGCTTTGCATGGTGGCTGTTGCACAAAGGTGCGGGTCTGTCCGGCGCGGTTAAGACCATTTCGGGATGGCGCAGAACTTCATCGCGTGTGATCGCGAGCAGGAGCTGTTGTTGCCGCCGAGCCTGCGGGAGTGGTTGCCGGAGGATCATCTCGCGTGGTTCGTGCTGGACGCGGTCGACGCGATGGATCTCACGGCGTTTCTGGCCGGCTATCGCGATGACGGGTGGGGTCGGGCGGCGCACGATCCGGCGATGATGGTGGCGCTGTTGGTCTACGCGTACGCGATCGGCGAGCGGTCGTCGCGGCGGATCGAGCGGCGCTGCCATGAGGACGTCGCGGTTCGGGTGATCACGGCCAACCAGGCTCCGGATCACACGACGGTCGCGCGCTTCCGCCAGCGCCACGAGCGGGCGCTGGGCGAGCTGTTCGGCGAGGTGCTGGAGCTGTGCGCGGAGGCGGGCTTGGTGCGCGTGGAGGTGATCGCGGTCGACGGCACGAAGGTGCACGCCAACGCTTCCCAGCACGCCAACCGTGACTACGAGCGGATCGCGCGCGAGATCCTCGAGGAGGCGGGTCGCGTCGACGCCGAGGAGGACGAGCAGTTCGGCGATCGCCGCGGCGATGAGCTGCCGCCGGAGCTGTCGACCGCGCAGGGTCGGCGCGGGTGGCTGCGCGACGCCAAGCGCCGGCTCGATGAGCGGCGCGGCGAGCAGGCGCGGCCGATCCCGGCGTCACGCCCGGCGCGGCTGAAGGAGGCCAAGCGGCGCCTGGAGGAAGAGCTGTGGACGGAGTGCCAGGCCAACGCGGCCTATGAGGCCTACCGGGCGCGGGGGCGGATGAAGGACGGCCGCCGCTTCGGCCGGCCCCCGGATCCCTATCAGCCGCCAGCGACGCCGGCGGGCGTGATCAATGTGACCGACCCGGACTCGCGCAACGTCAAGACCTCGCGCGGCTGGGTGCAGGGCTATAACGCCCAGGCCGTCGTCACCGCCGAGCAGATCGTGATCGCCGCCGAGGTGACGGTCGACTCGCCGGACTTCGGACACCTCGAACCGATGGTGACGGCCGCGCAGGCCGAACTCGCGAACGCCGGGATTCGCGACACACCGGAGGTGGTGCTCGCCGACGCCGGCTACTGGCATCAGGTCCAGATGGAGGCGATCGTCGATCGCGGGATCCCGGTGCTGATCCCGCCCGACGCCGGCAAGCGCAAGGGCTCCCGCCCGGGCTGGGACGGCGGCCTCTACGCGTTCATGCGCCGCGTCCTGGCAACCGACCGCGGCGGCGGCCTTTACGCCAAGCGCCAGGGCATGATCGAGCCCGTCTTCGCCGACACGAAGTTCAACCGCCGCTGCGACCGCTTCCAACGCCGCGGCAGATCCGCCGCCCGGTCGGAATGGCGCCTGATCGCCGCCACGCACAACTTGCTGAAGCTCTGGCGGCACTCCACGGCCCCGGTGCCCGCCTGAGACGGCGGGCATAGCCCGGCGCGCGCTTCCGCGGAAGCGCGCCCGCGAACACGCCGACCACCCGCAGACGGCGCGGCGACTTTCCGCAACAGCCACCATGGAAAGCAAGCGGCGACGGGCATGCGTCTCACCGCCGCCTGCAGGCGTAAGGACCGGCGGCGACCGCCGTCACCACTGTCGCCGCTTCGCATGGGAAAGCAGCAGGCTGTCCGGTCGGCGCTCGCGGGGCTGACCCCCGAGCTGCGGTGCCCACGGGGTCGTGTGGACGCCACGGCCCGTGCGGGCGCTCGGCTGTCGGGTTCCCAGCACTCCACGCTCGGTTGAAGGGCTGCCAGCCGTCTGATCGGCCGTCTTTTCCACGAGCTTGCGGCGGCTGGGCGTGCGGAGGAGACTGCCCCCGGCGGTCCAAGGACACACGGCGCGCGACAGGAGGAGACATGGCCACCCAGCCCGACGAAAACAGACCGACGATCGTCCTTGTCCACGGGGCATGGGCCGATGCAACGGGCTTCGACGCCGAGATTCGCGCTCTTCAGCGCGAAGGATTCCGCGCTATCGGGTTCGCCAATCCGCTTCGCGACCTCGCTCGCGACTCGACCTACCTCGCCGAGTTCCTGCGGACGCTGACCGGCCCGATCGTGCTCGTCGGCCACTCGTACGGTGGGAACGTCATCTCGACCGCCGCGACCGGCAACGACCAGGTCAAGGCACTCGTTTATCTCAACGGATGGATGTGCGACGAGGGCGAGAGCCAGCAGGAGCTCCTTGAGAGGTTCGAGGGCAGCCTCGTGGGTCCCTCGATCAGGCCCGTGCCCTTCACCAGCGCGGAAGGCGGCGAGGGCGCGGACCTCTTCCTCGACCCCGAGGCGTTCCGTGAGGCCTTCGCCGCCGACGTCGACCAGGCCACGGCGGACGTCATGGCCGCTGCGCAGCGGCCGTACGCCGCCGCCGCGTTCGCCGGCGCGCCGTCGGCCCCGCCGGCGTGGAAGACGTTGCCGTGCTGGTACCTGCTCGGCACGGAGGACAAGGCGATCCCGCCGGCGCTCCAGCGGTTCATGGCGGAGCGCGCGAACGCGACGATCGTGGAGGTGCCGGCCTCGCACGTTTCGTTCGTGTCGCAGCCCGATGCCGCGACCCAGCTCATCCTTCAGGCCGTCAACGCGACCATGCCCGCGGCGAGTCGCTGACCGTTCATGGTGGCGGCGCGCTCAGCAGGCGGTTGCGATCGCGTCCCAGCCTTCCTGTTCGCCGTACTCGGTCAGAAAACGAGCTCGGGTCGCGTCGCGGTGGGCCGGCCTGCGAGCGCGTAGGTGACCGGCACGTCGACGACGCACTGGCGAACGCTCGCGAGCACGGCGTGGAGTGCGATCTCGGCGGTCGGTGTCCTGCGCTCGAACTGCGCGCGGAGTTCGTCGCCTCGGTCGTCCATCTCCGAGGCGCCGATCTCGTTGCGCGCGTCGATCGACCTCACGTAGCGGTCGCCGTCGCCGACGGCGGCGCCGTTGAACGCGACGACGACCAAGTACAGGACGGCGATGCCCTTCCCGCTCGATGCGCGGGCGTGCGGCCCGCCGCTCGCGACACTGCGCCGCCAGGTGATCCGCGCCCTGGAACTGGGCTGCGCGGCGCGTGGTGCGTGAGCGCGGTGTCATGCCGCCTCCCTCCACTCGTCGTCGATCGCCGGCTCGGAGGACTGCGGCGGTACGGCCGGCAGGCTCCTGACGCCGAGCTGGATCAGGGGCAGCCCGGCGTTCGCGCGCAGACGCAAGGACGCCGTGGTCGTCCCATCCGTCGCGGACGCGGGCGACACCGGGTCACCGACCGGCTCCGCGGCCCGCTACCAGCAAAACCGGCGGGTGTCGGTTGGCAGGCGCGCTACCCGCCTCTGAAAGCTGTCTTCGATCCGCCCCGACAGTCCCGGCGCGTCCGGCAAACCGAACCCGCCCGCCAGTTCCGCCGGCGTCAACCCTCGCGGCACGCGACACGCGCCGCGATCGCGCAGGCCATCGCGATCCAGCGCAACGCCCTGAACATCACCTGACGTTGCACGCGATCGCCGACGTGGTCGGCGCTCATCGACTCCTACCTGTCGGTCGAGCACCGCGCCGTCCCGGGCGACGGCAGGGTACGCCGGGGACTCTGCTCGCGACCACGATCACGTCGACACCCGCGCGACCGGCGTCCGTCAGATGGCGGAGTGAATCGCCCCAGGCGACACGGGACTCGCCGCGCCGGCGACCCTCGGCGGCGGCAGGCATGCTCCTGCCCGGGCAACGACCGGAACCCCACTATCCGAGGAAATCCTAGAAGCGGTGCGCGTATCGTTGAGACACGCCCCCGACCATCGAAGAGAACGTGTACGACCCAAGATGACTGACGACGATCACGACCAGCAGGCCTACGCCTCGGCACTCCAGACGGCGGCCGACCTCCTCGGCAGAAGACTTGAACCGTTCCTCGAGACCGCTCCCGGGGAGCCCCCCGCGGCCACGGACTTCAAACGCCTCGCCACCACGCACACCTTCGGAGATGCCTGGCCCCGCACCCAAGCCCTCGACACCCCGACCCGCGCGCTGATCTCCGTCACGATCGCTGCCACCCTCGGGACACTCGAACCACTTCGCGGACAAGTCCGCATCGCGCTCAACAACGGAGTCACGCCCGACCAAATCGTCGAGGCGTTCATCCACATCGAGGCCTACGCCGGAGCAGCCCGCGCGTTCGACAGCTACCGCATCGCCCAGCAGGTGTTCGCCGAGCAACACGAAACAGCCGGCAGGTGACCACGACGCGGATCCACGCGCACGGTGCCGCTTCGTCGCCGAGCGAGGTGCTGCTGCTCGCACCGCGTGCCGCTGAGCGCGAGCTCGACCACCCGGAGCGCGAGCTCCGGAGTGGACGACGGTTGAACCGCGGCCCCTGCACCTGCGGGACCTGATCGTCGAGCGCGCCGTCGGGAAGCCCGAGCACCTCGGATGGAGCATCAGAAGCTGTGTCGTCGTGAGCGGCCATGGCAAGCGCGCGACCGTATGACGACGTGCTCGCCGTGCCAGCGACTCGGCGAATCTGCTGGGCGCTACATCACGCAACATCCGGGTCTACTGGCCGGAAGGGCACATGACGCGCGGCCTCGATCGGCACACGGAGGACCTCAAACAGCTCTTCGTTTATGCGCCGGACACCCAGGTCACGGAGCATCCGATCAAGCTCGGATCCGGCAACCTGACGGCCGTCACGGCGTGTGGAAGAGCACCGTTCTGGGACAACCAGACGTTCGCCCGCCAGGTCGGGCTGACCCGGTAGCGGGCCAGGCCGTTGTAGAGCGCGGCGGTCACCCGTTGCGAGACGGTGAGTCCCATCCCTTCGCCGCGGGTCTCGAAGTCCTGGGTGCCCGCGTGCACCAGTCGGGTGAGCTCATCCTCGAGGTCACTGGGCCGGCGGCCAGTTACCTCATCCGGATGATGCCCCGCGGCGGATGCCGTCGTCGACGACCGCGACCGCGGTGACGTACGCGACGTGCGTGCCGAAGCTCGTCGCCAGCATCGCGGGCGGCCAGCGCCACGGTGGTGCGGTGCGGCCCAGCAGAGGGAAGAGGGTCAGCGTCGCGGTCATCAGCGTGCCGCCGAAGAGCACGCTTGCCCACGGCTCGCGAACGCGACGGCGCAGGATCCCGTGCCAGAGGCCGAAGGCCGAGCCGTAGCTCCAGCGCAGGGTCAACCCCAGCTCGTGATCCTCCCGGTCGGTGACGTGCGGCAAGTGCATCACCGACGCCACGATCTGGCCGGGTACGAGCGAGTCGTCGTAGTCCAGCGGCCCGCGCACGCGCGGACGCAGTCGGCGCTCGGTGGCATACGCGAGCGTCATCGTCGCGGTGCCCGCGGTCCCGGCGAGCACGCTTCTGAGGGGCCAGGCGATCGCCACGCCCTTCATCAAAGAGAGGACGGGCCCCAGCCGCATCATCCCGATCGGGCGATTGCCTTCGGACGCGCGCCATCGCCTCACGCGTCTCCTGCCAGGTAGAGGCGACAGCGATGGCCGTGCTCGCGGACGGTCAGCGACGGAATCCAAGGCTCCCTCATGCCACCGCTGATTCCCGGTACCCGGTCCAACCGAATCGCGCGCGGTTCACCGTACCGGGGGATGCCACGCACCCGTCGACACGCGAACGTGAGCCCATGACGGTGATCGGTGCGTCCGCGATACTGAACGGAATGAAGCGGGTCCCCGGCGGCGACTTCGCGATGGGCTCGGAGGACTTCTATCCGGAGGAGGCGCCGGTCCGGCGCGTCGAGGTCGAGGGATTCTGGATCGACGAGCGGCCCGTGACGGTCGGTCAGTTCCGGCGCTTCGTCAAGGAGACGGGCTATGTGACCGTCGCCGAGCGTCCGCTCGATCCCGCGCTGTACCCGGATGCAGACCCGGCCCTGCTCGTGCCCGGATCGCTCGTCTTCCGTCCGGCGCGTTCGCCCGTGGACCTGTCGGACTTCCGGAACTGGTGGTCGTACACGCCGGGGGCGACATGGGAGCGGCCGGACGGGCCGGCGAGCGACACCTACACGCGCGGACGCCACCCGGTCACGCAGGTCGCCTACGAGGACGCCGAGGCGTATGCGGCGTGGGCGGGCAAGGCGCTGCCGACCGAGGCCGAGTGGGAGTACGCCGCGCGCGGCGGGCTCGACGGCAGGGCGTTCGCATGGGGTGACGAGCTCGCGCCCGACGGGCGGATGCTGGCCAACAGCTGGCAGGGCGAGTTCCCGTGGCAGAACCTGATGCTCGACGGCTATGCCGGCACGTCGCCGGTCGGCGCCTTCCCTCCCAACGGTTACGGCCTCTACGACATGACCGGCAACGTCTGGGAGTGGACGCGAGACCCTTTCACGGCAAGCCACGGCGACGAGCCGTGCTGCGGCCCGGCGGCCGACGAGCGCATCCCGCGCCGGATCATCAAGGGCGGCTCGCATCTGTGTGCGCCGAACTACTGCCTCCGCTTCCGGCCGGCCGCGCGCCAAGCCGAGGCGGTCGACACCTCGACCGGCCACATCGGCTTTCGCTGCGTCGTCCGGGACGCCTGACCGCTGGACCCGGGCTGGACCGCCTTCTGGGCTTACGGCGCGATCTACGCCACCAGCCGCGAACGCAACGCCGTGACCGCGGCGACGACGGCGCTGGCGTACATCACGCCGTCGGCGTGCACGAGCAGGGGCCGACGGGATCGCCGCCGGCCCATGCCAGAAATCGTCTCGAGCCGTCAGGCGCCGCCGGCGAGTCTCGCTCGCTGCACGGGCCGGCACTCGTCGCTGCGGTCCGTGTGGGGCGTGCTGCGTTTCACGTACCTTGACCCGCATCTGCTGATGGGACGGCTCGCGGATCGAGCGCGAGTGCCGTCGCCAACAGGATCACGGCCCCGGCTTCGGTGATCATCGCGAGCGCGGCGGGGGTGCGGAAGCCGGCCTCCTGCCAACCGAACAGCCCGTTCCCGTAGCTGATGATGAGGCTGCCGAGTGCGATCGCGGAGATCACGACGCCGGCCAGCGCCGCAAGCCGTCGAGTACGCGGCTGGGTCAGGCCGGCGATCGTCACCACCACCGCGGCCGCGTTGGCCAGGAACAGCGGTCCGATCCATCGCACGTCGTGGAACTCGGACACGAACTGCTGGATGTGCACCGCCGCCTCGCCCGCGAGGAGGAGCGCACCGAGCGCGTATGCCGCCGGGGCGGCCGCGTCCATCGCGACCGCCCTCGACCGCAGCCGCGGGAGCGGGCTGCTAGTAGCCATTGCTGCCGCCGGAGCTCGAGGATGACGTGGTGATCGCGTTCCCGCTCGGAGACAGCACGTACCATTCGGCGCCGAACGCCGCGATGTTCTGGCCGTTGGTGTCGCCGGGCTTGCTGTCGCCCTGGTAGCCGTAGAGCGGGTGGCCGTTGTAGGTGACCTGCGGCTTTCCGTCGGACCGCGGGGTCGTGCCGAGCGACGAGGCCTTCGCGCCGCCGCCGGCCGTCGGCTTGCCGCTCGCGCGCAGCGGGGGCCATGCCGTGGCGCATCCGCCGGTGCACGCGCTCTTGGTACCCGAGTCCTTCTCGAACAGGTAGAGGGTGCGGCCCTTTGAGTCGATGAGGATCTTGCCGAGTCCGGTCTTTGCGACGCTGACCGTCGCTGAGCTTCCGCTGGCGTTCTTGGGCGTCGCCGTGGACGTGTTGCCGCTGCTGCCACAGCCGGCCGCTACCAGCGCCACGAGCGGCACTACCACCGCCGCGGAGAGGAGGCCGAAAGGTCTGCTGCGAGTCATGCTCGCTCCTTCGTTTGAGCCGACATTGGAGTACGTCGCTCATCCTGGCCGCGAGCCGCCCGGGTTTCGTCGGCGCGTCGGCGACTCTTTCGGCTGCGACGCCCGGGGTGCGCCGGACCATTCGTGTCGCTCGCCGCGGTAGGCGGAACAGCCGCCTGGCGACCGATGACAGTCGCCTCGGCGCGGAGGAACCTCCGGGGCATGACTGATACCGGACGCGTCATCTACACCGCACACGCACACGTCACCGGCGGTCGCGCCGCGGGCCATGGCCGCACCTCGGACGGCGCCTTGGAGGTGGATCTCCGCGCGCCCGTGGAGATGGGCGGAGAGGGCGGCGGCACGAATCCCGAGCAGCTCTTCGCGGTCGGCTACGCCGCGTGTTTCGAGGGCGCGCTCGGGGCGGCGGCGCGGCGGCGCCGGCTCGAGGCCGCGGACGTCGCGATCGACTCGAGCGTGATGCTGATGCCGACGGAGAGCCGTGGCTACGCGGTCGCGGTGACCCTCGCCGTCACGCTGCCGTCAATCGACGATGAGGTCGAGGCCGTGGAGCTCGTCAGGGCGGCGGACCAGGTCTGCCCGTACTCGAACGCGACGCGCGGCAACATCGACGTGGTGCTCACCGCGAACGGGCACGCAGTCGAGCGCACCGAGTCGGCGGCCGCATGAGGGCGGCGGCCGAACGCGATGACCGGCCGCCCAGGGAGCTGTACGCCGACACGGTGCCCGACGAGGTCACCTCCATCGCCCGCATCCTGCGGGTCCCGCCGCTTACCGAAGTCCCCGGCCGTTGGGCGGCCGGGCCTTCGTGCTTGTAGAGGTGGCCTACCTCGGCGATGCGCTCATGGGCGCCGGGTTGCTCCGTCCGCTGCGCGAGCTGCCAGGAGCTGGACACGTTCGTGACAATCGCCGCCCCGTGCTCCAGACGCTCACATGGCCCCCGGTGCTGCGATCAGCACCCTGCTCACCTCGCCGCTCCGACGAGCCGGGCGCTTCGCGCGCAGGACGTTGCCGGTCGCGTCCCGCATCAAGGTGCGAGCCCGCGACAGTGAGCAGACCGAGCGCCGCGGGCTGTCCGGCAGCGGCGGGTGCGTCCTCGCCCGGCGGAACCGTCTTGCGCGGACGCGGGTCGGCGCAGAGCCGCCGCTCAATCCGCAAGCCGATCAGGTAGGTCAGGACGGCGCGAACGCGGGTGCTCGCTCGCCACTGGCCCAATCCGAGCCGGCCGGCGCACCGGGCGTCGGTTGGCGCTGCACCGTGCGCTCGGCCGCGCGGGCGCCCCTGCCGTCGAACGCGGTGACGCGGCGCGCGCGCTGCGGCTCGTCGTCGGCGAGTACGCCGAGCGCGGCCGCGAGCTCGTCCGCCCGCGGCCGATCGCCCGGCGCGCGAGCGAGCGCGTCGGCGAGCACCCCGCCGACGGCGCCCGGAGGCGGGATGGGGTCGGGGGAGCGCTCGAGCAGCCGGCCGGCGAGCGCCTCGCTCAGCGCGAGGGCGAGCGCGAAGACGTCGGCGGCTGGACCGATCCGCGCTCCGGACGGCGTTGCGGCGGCGCGCTGCTCGGGCGGCATGTAGTGCCACGTCCCGGCCGGGTGCGTCATGCGCGCGGCGTCGGAAGCGGTGCGGGCGAGCTCGAAGTCGAGGAGGCGCGGCGCCGCGTTGAGGACGATGTTCGCGGGCTTGACGTCGAGGTGCACCCAGCCGGCGCGCGCGATCGCGGCGAGGCCGAGCGCGAGCGCGTGGCCGAGACCTGCCACGAGCGACGCCGGCAGCGGCCCGCGCGCGGCGATCGCGGTGCGCAGCGTCGGCCCGGCCACGTACTCCATCAGGAGGTGAGGATGCGCCCCGCTGAGGACCGTCTCGAGATGGCGCGGCACCGCGGGCGCCCTGAGCCGGCTGAGCGCATCGCCCTCGACGCGCAGCGACACCAGCCGGTGGACGTCCGCCGCGAGCCACGGTCGCGGCAGCTTCGCGACGGCGAGGCCCGACGCCCCCGTCTCGACGAGGAACGCCTCGTGAGCGCCACCGTCACCGAGGCGTCGCAGCACGCGCCGCCCAGGTGCGACCTCGTCGCCGCGGCGAAAGCCCCATCGACTTTCGGCCGGCGGCCCCCACGGCTCGGTGCAGGTCGCAGCCGCAGCCGGCATCTCAGGCAGCCGGCGCCATCGCGTGCGACTCCAGCTCCGTGGCCGCGGCCTCCTCGAGCTCGAGCTCGGCCAGATAGGCGCGGTAGGCGTCGGGGCGCGCTGCCGGAGCGGCCTCCAGCCACGCCCGCAGCGCCTCGCCGGAGCGGCTGTTGGCGTTGAACCATGCTGTGTAGGCCTCGTCCACCGGCAGCCGCCGCGAGTTGAACCACCGGGCGCGAAAGGCCTTGTGGACGGTCGTCGAGGTTGCCCCTGGCTCCGGCTGTCGCGCCGGCGGCGGAACAAGGCGGAGGCGAGGCACCCGGTCAGCCCGCGTGTGAAGGCCGGTCACCAGAGCGATGGCGATGAGGACGGTGCCGGCAGCGAGCACGACGATCATCGCGGGCCGGCTCCGGTCGTGGCTGGCATGCCCCCGATGCTGACCCAACGGGGCGAGCACGTCGTCGGCCTGGCGGAGACTCCTCGATCTGCGCCATCTGGCGTACAGGCCTGCGGCGGTCGAGGACGGGTGGGCCGGCTACTGCCCGCGACGCAGTGCAAACAGTCGTGCCCGGGACGACGACAGGGGGCGTCCGGAGCTCCAGCATGGACGGGGGTCGATCGCGACGCGTGCCGTCGGCACGCACGCACGTTGCCGGGCGGCTACCTCGAGGCCTCCTCAGGAAAGGACACGGTGACCCCGACGCCAGGACCTCCATCACGATCGCCGCCGGCTGATCCCTCGGCGTGATCGCCATCGCCCAGCTGATGGTCGTTCTCGACGTGACGATCGTGAACATCGCGCTGCCCTCGGCGCAGGGCGACCTCGGCTTCTCCGACGATGCGCCCCCTCGGCGTACTCGCGCTGCGCCCGTCACGGTACGCCCAAGAGCCCTCCTCCGGCCGACGACACGCGCGTCGCGGGAGACGAGCATGTCAGCCACGGCAAGACCGGCCGACGAAAGGGATGAGCATGTCAGGCATGGGCTCGAGCAGATTCGCGCGTGGAACCGCGTGGGCGGCCGTAGGCGCGGCATTGTTGCTCGGTGTATCGGCTGGACCGGCGGCCGCAACACAGAGTGAACGACACGGTGACAGTGGCTCCTACGTGGAGACGCCCGTCGTTTCCGACCAGCCGGGCGTGGCGCCGGTCACCGACCCGAAGCTGGTCAACCCGTGGGGTATCTCGTTCGGTCCGACGACGCCGCTGTGGGTCTCTAACAACGGGACGTCGACGTCGACGCTCTACAGCACGAACCCTGCCCCGGCGAAGCAGCCGTTGGTCGTCGACACACAGCCGGGCCCCACGGGGACCGTGTTCAACGACACGAACGAGTTCGCGCTGCCGGACGGCACCGCCAGCAAGTTCCTGTTCGCCGGGCTGTCCGGACAGCTGTCGGCGTGGGCGGGCGGGACGAAGACGACGACGACGGCCAGCGTGTCCGGGGCGGCGTTCACCGGGCTGGCGCTCGCCGACACCGCCGACGGTGCTCGCCTGTATGCGGCCGACGCCACGTCGACGAACGTGCTCGTGTTCGACGGCAAGTGGCAGCGGGACGACATCCTGAAGGATCCGAAGCTGCCGAAGGGGCTCACCACCTACAACGTCGCGGTGATCGGCAAGAAGGTCTATGTGAGCTATGCGCCGGCGCCCGGTGTCAAGTCCAAGGTGCACGGGGCCATTGACGTCTTCAACCTCAACGGCCACCTGGAGCGCCGATTGGTGACCGGAGGCGTGCTCAACGGTCCATGGGGCATGGTCGTCGCACCGCACACCTGGGGTCGCTTCGCGGACGCACTCCTCGTCGGCAACAAGGACGGAGGGCGGATCAACGCCTTCAACCCGCGCTCCGGCCGATTCCTGGGCACGGTGAAGGACGCTCACGGGCACCCGATCGGCGAGGACGGGCTGTGGGGCATGGCCTTCGGCAACGGCGTGATCGGCACCCCGAACGACCTCGTGATCGCGATCGGCACCGACGAGTACAAGCACGGCCTTGTCGCACTCGTTCGCCCGACCGCCAAGCGGCGATAATCCTCACCGATGAGCGAAGGCAGGTCGGGTTCCTCACCGGAGCCCGGCCTGCATCGCGAAGGCAGCGGCTCGCGCCCCGGCTGCGCCGGCCTGACCGCGGCGCGCAGCAAGGGCTCGCGATCCGGCGAGAGCAAACCCGTATCGGCCTCCGGCTGACACCGAGAACCATGGAGCAGCGTGACACCCATGGGCAGCTCCGCCGAGGCCGACTCGGAACGGCCCGCAGACTCACCCCCGGACACGCGGCTGCTACGTCTGGCCGAAGAGCAGGCTGCGCTTCGTCAGATCGCGACGCTGGTGGCGTCGGGCGCACCGCCGGCCGAGGTGTTCTCGGCCGTGGCACGGGAGGTCGCCGAGGTGATGCACCTGCCGATGGTCGGGGTGTATCGCTACGACAGCGACGGCTTGATGACGGTCATCGCGACCTCGAGCGATCGTCCGCATGTGCTCCACCCCGGGACGCGCTGGCCACTCGACGGCCAGTCGATGATCGCGCAGGTGCGCAAGACGGGCCGCCCGGCCCGGGTCGAGGACTACAGGGACCTTCCCGGCGCGCTCGCCGCCGGAGCTCGGAAGTCCGGACTCAACGCCACCGCGGGCGCCCCGATCATCGTCGACGGCGCGGTCTGGGGAGCCATGGGGGCCTCCTCGCCAGATGCGCCGCTCCCGGACCGGATCGAGGATCGGCTCGCGGAGTTCACCGAGCTCCTGGCGGCCGCGATCGCGAACATCGAGAGCCGTCAACAGCTCGCCCGGCTTGCCGACGAGCAAAGCGCGCTGAGGCGCGTAGCGACGCTCGTAGCCGAGCGAGCGCTGCCGACCGACGTGTTCGAAGCGGTGCTCGCAGAGGTCGGCCGGCTCGTTCCGACCGATGCGGCTGCGCTCAGCCGCTACGAGGCCGACGGGACGGTGACGGCGATCGGTGGCTGGAGTAGAAGCGGCGGCTACCTCCCCATCGGGACGCGGCATCCTCTCGGTGCCGGCACTTTGGTGGAGCAGATCTTCGAGACCGGCCGGCCCGCAAGGATCGAGAGCTATCTGGGTTCGTCCGGATCACTCGGGGATGCCGTTCGCAAGCTGGGCTGGCGCTCCTCGGTCGGTGCGCCGCTCATCGTCGAAGGGCGGCTCTGGGGCGTGTTGGGCGTCGCCTCGACGACCGACAAGCCCTTGCCCCCTGGCACCGAGCGCCGTCTCACAGAGTTCACAGCTCTCATGGCGACCGCGATTGCGGATGCCGAGAGCCGCGCGGAGTTGAACGCGTCTCGCGCGCGCATCGTGGCGACCGCCGACGCGACGCGGAGACGGATCGAGCGCGACCTGCACGACGGGACGCAACAGCGCCTGGTCTCGCTCGCGCTGGAGCTGCGCGCGGCGGAGCAGGCGGTGCCGGCTGAGCTTCACGAGCACCGGGCGACGCTGGCGCGCGCGGCGGAGGGGCTGACGGGCGTGTTGAACGAGTTGCGTGAGATCGCGCGCGGCATCCACCCGGCCATCCTCGCTGAGGGCGGGCTCGGGCCCGCGCTGAAGACGCTGGCGCGACGTTCAGCGGTCCCGGTCGAGCTCGAACTGCCCTCCGAGCTTCAGCTGCCGGAGGGGATCGAGGTGGCGGCCTACTACATCGTTTCCGAGGCTCTCACCAACGCGGCCAAGTACGCACGCGCATCGGTGGTGCATGTCGCCGTGGAGTTCCATGGGCAGCTGCTCCGGCTCTCCGTCCGCGACGACGGCCGAGGCGGCGCCGTTCCAGACGGCGGCTCCGGTCTGGTCGGGCTGAAAGACCGCGCGGAGGCCATGGGCGGCACGATGTCGCTCCGGAGCCCTCTCGGTGCAGGGACGTCGTTACAGGTCGACCTGCCACTCGAAATCACCGCCGGCCCTGGCGTGCCAGGGCCGGTGCGATGGTGATGGGTCGAGCTACTCGAGCCCCTCCACCGGCGATCTCCGCCGGCGGGATGACGAACGTGGAGGGGCGGGATTGCGGTCGCGCCCGCGACGGGTCAGGTAGGCAGGTCCGTCCCGGCCTGCTCCGCCACCATGTAGGAGGCGTACCAGGAGGGCCAGTCCTCGTCTCGCACGCGCTCTGCCGGCTCGGCCTTGAGCCGATGTCCCGCGCGCTTCTCGTGCTCGCCGTGGGCGGCCTCGGCACGCCGGAGCGCACTCGCCAGATCCGCGGTCGACGCGAACGCCAGGCCGGCGCCGTCGACCCGGCCGGGGAGCCGCGTCGTGACCTCCTGGACGAGCCACATATTGCCGTCGGGATCGTTGAAGGAGAAGAACGACCCATAGCTGGTGCGCTCGGGATCGACGCCGGGTTGCCGGGCCTCGGGGGGAACGGCGGTCCGTGCCACACGTCGCTCGCGTCGATGCCCCGGCCGACGAGCTCGACATGGGCCGCTTCGATGTCGGAGACGATCAGCCCCGCCAGCGCCGAGCCCGGCGCGGCCGCGGTGAGTCCCTTGCCGAATGATGACCGAGGTCCCGGAGCCCGGGGGCGTGAACTGGACGATGCGAAGGCCGTCCAGCGGGGCGGCGTCATCGTCCAGCCTCCAACCCAGGTGTTCGTAGTACTGCTTGGCTCGGTCGACGTCGGACACGGGGACGATGTCGACCTCGAGCTTCATGTCGGCCTTCCCGACCTCTCGCGCCGGGGCTCGCGCTCTCACGCGCGCGGCGGGCCTGCACGTGCAACCGAGCACCCCCTCGTGGGTGTCCGTGCCAGGACCCCCATCGCGCCGAGATCGCGCGCTCTGCGCGCGCCGTCGGCGAGCGGCGCGCTGTGATCTGACCACTGGCTTGCGTTCCCCACCGCGGTCGCCCCGATGGGACAGGCCATGTCACTTGACGCTCGTCCGCTACGAGGACGGGGGCGCCGTGCGCCTGGTGGCGAAGCTCCAGCGAGCCCGACTCCGCGGTTAGCGCCTGCACATCGCGGCGCCGTCGCTTTCGCAACAGATCAAGGCCCTCGAGCACAGCATGGGCGCGGAGCTGTTCGAGCGCGACCGGCGGCACGTCGCGCTGACCGCCGCGGGGCGCCAGCTGCTTCGCCGATGCGCGCGAGATGCTCGCGCTCGCCGCCGGCGCGCAGCGCCGGATCGCGGGCACGACCGCTCCGTTACGCGTCGGTATGTGAGCTGGCTGCCTGACCAGCTCGTCGCGTCGATCCAATCCGACGTTCGCATCGACGAATGGGTGCTGCCCAGCCACGTCCAGGTCGGGCGCGTCGCCGATGGCGGCCTCGACGCGTCGATCGCGTGGGCTTCGGCTCCCGACCAGCGACTGGACCTGCAGCTGCTGTGGCCCGAGCCGCTGCACGCTGTAGCTCCGGCGTCGTCCGACGCGGGCGCAGTGGCGGCGTCGATGCTCCGACGTCCTGGTCGACGCGGACCTGACCTCGTGGGATGCGTGGAACCGCTACGCCCCGCCTCGCGCGCCCGGATCGTGGCCGCCACCGACGAGGAGCGCCGGCGGGTGGTACGCGACCTGCACGACGGAGCCCAGCAGCGGCTCGTCACCATGGCCATCACGCTCAAGGCCGCGCAGCGGGCGCTCGAGCGCGGGGACGGCGACGCCGTCGAGCTCCTGTCGGCGAGGCGCTCGGCCAGGCGGAGCGCGCGACCGACGAGCTGCGCGAGCTCGCGCACGGCATCCTCCCCGTCCGTGCTCGCGCTCGGCGGGCTTCGCGCGGGCGTGGACGCGCTCGCGCGACGCATGCCGCTGCCGGTCGAGGTCGCGCGTGTCGGTGGGCCGGCTGCCCCGCCCCGTCGAGGCGAGCGCCTACTTCGTCGTGGCCGAGGCGCTGACGAACGTCGCCAAGCATTCCCGCGCCGGCCGTGCGGCGGTCACGGCGCACATCGAGGACGGCACGCTGCAGGTCCGGGTGCGCGACGACGGGGTGGGCGGCGCCCGGGCCGACGGAAGCGGCCTGCTGGGCCTGGCGGACCGGCTCGCCGTGCTCGACGGCCGGCTGGACGTCGAGAGCCCCGCCGACGGCGGCACGCTGGTCGCGGCCGCCATCCCGCTCACCGGCTGACGCCGCTCCCGTCAGGCGCGCGCTTGACGGTTGCGCCGCGCCACGGCGTCCACGACCACGGCGGCGACCAGCACACCTCCGGTGACCATGTACTTCACCGACGACTGGAGCGCGAGCAGGTCCATGCCGTTGGAGATCGACCCGATGGTGATCGCTCCCAGCAGCGCCGACCACACCGATCCGCGGCCGCCGAACAGGCTCGTGCCGGCGATGACCGGACCTGCGATGGCGAACAGGAGGAGGTCGCTGCCGCCCGACGACTGGTCCACGGCCAGCAGCCGGGAGGCGGCGAGGACGCCACCGATCGCCGCCATCGAGCCGGAGATGCCGAACACGATGATGCGAATGCGCTTGGTGCGAATGCCCGCGCGCCGTGCGGCCTCCGCGTTGCCGCCGACCGCGAAGACGTGGCGCCCGAAGAGCGTCCGCGCGGCGACGTACTGCATGCCGGCCACGAACGCGACGAGGATCAGGACGGCGAGCGGAACCCCGCGGTCGGCGTTGAGCACCGCGACGACGGCGATCGTCGCGGCCGCCACGATGACGATGCGGGCGATCGGACCGGCCGCGTCGGTGTCCGCCAGGCCGGCGGCTCGGCGCGACCGCAGGCTCCAGAGCGCCGTCGCGGCGTAGGCCACGATCACGACGGCGGCGAATACCCAGCCCACGGCGTCGGAGTAGAAGTGATTCGCGAGCCCGACGATCTTGCCGTCGGTCACGTTCACGCTGCCGGTGTCACCGAGGATGTACAGCTGGAGCCCCTGCCACGCGAGCAGGCCCGCGAGCGTGATGATGAACGACGGGACGCCGAACGAGGAGAACAGCGCTCCCTGAAGCAGGCCGATCGCAAGACCCAGCGCCACCGCGGCGGCGATGGCCAGATACGGGTTCCAGCCGTGCTGGACGTTCATCACCGCCATGAGCGCGGACGTGACGCCGCTCACCGCGCCGACCGACAGGTCGATCTCGCCGAGGAGCAGCACGAACACCACCCCCACCGAGATGAGTCCCGTGGCCGTGATCTGCAGCACCAGATTGGTGAGGTTGACCGCGGAGAGGAAACGGCCGTTCTGTGACTGGAAGATGATCCAGATGACCGCGATCGCGACGATGACCCGCACCGAGACGAGATCGCCTCCGAAAGACGCGCCGCGCCGCCTGCGAGCGGCGAGCGCCGCGGACCAAGCTCGGGGCCGGCCGTTGCCGTGTGCGCGGGCGTGCTCATCTCCGACCCCCTTGTCCGGAGACGGCGTCCGGGCGCAGATGGGCGCCCGTGATCGCCGCGACGACCTCGTCCTGGGTTGTCCGGGCGACGTCGAAGGTTCCGGCCGGACGCCCGAGGCGCAGCACGAAGACGCGGTCGGCGACCTCGAACACGTCGGCGAGGTTGTGGCTGATCACCATCACGCCGAGCCCGCGTTCGCGCAGCTGCTTGATCAGCAGGAGCACCTGGGCCGTCTGGGCCACGCCGAGGGCCGCGGTCGGCTCGTCCAGCAGCACGATCTTCGGCTCGCCGAGGAGCGAGCGGGCGACGGCGACCTGCTGGCGTTGACCGCCGGAGAGCGCCGCGACCTCGGTGCGCACGCTCGGGATCGTCACCGCGAACCGCTCGAGCAGCTCGTGGGAGCGGTGTTCCATCGCGGTCTCGTCGATCTGCCACGTGGCCCTGGCCGGTCCTCTCGACAGCTCCTCGCGGCCGAGGAAGAGGTTGGCGACGACGTCGAGGTTGTCCGCCAGCGCAAGATCCTGGTACACGGTGGCGATGCCGAGCTCCGTCGCGTCCTCGGGACTGCGGATGGTGACCGGGACCCCGTCCATCGAGATCTCACCGTGGTCGGGCGAGTAGATGCCGGAGATGACCTTCACCAGCGTCGACTTGCCGGCTCCGTTGTCGCCGACGAGCCCGACGACCTCGCCGGCGTAGATCTCGAGGTCCACACCGTCGAGCGCTTGGACGGCGCCGAACCTCTTGCTGACGTCCTTGAGGGCGAGCAGGGGCGAGGGCATGGCTAGGCCCCCGGGATCCCGGCCGCCTTGCAGGCGCTCGCGAAGGCACGCGTGCAGATCTGCGCGGGCGTCCAGAAGCCGTCCTTGATGACCGTGGACGCGACGTTCGTCTTGGTGACGGCCACCGGCGTCAGGATCACGGACGGCACGCTCGTCGTCCCGCTCTTCGTGTGCCGATTGATGAGATTCGCCGGCAGCGGCTCGCCCTTCGCCAGCGGGACGGCCAGCCGCGCCGCGTCCTGCGCCTCGGTCTTCACGGACTTGTAGACGGTCATGTACTGCTGGCCCGCGAGGATCCGCTGGATGCCGTCGAGCTCAGCGTCCTGACCCGTCGTCGGCCGGCTCGCCGGGTTGATGCCGGCGTCCTTCATCGCGGTGATCGCGCCGGTCGCGATGCCGTCGTTGGCGTCGTAGACGCCGGCGAACCCGTCGTTGCCCAGGGCGGTGATCGCCTGCTGCATCTCTGTCTGCGCGTTCGCCGGCGTGTAGCCCGGAGTGTCGTAGGACTTGGCGATCTTCACGCCGTCCTGGCTGAACACCCTGCTCGCGCCCTGCTTGAACAGGTGGGCGTTGTTGTCGGTCGGATCGCCGTTGATCATCACGATCGGCCCCTTGGCGCTGCCGTCCTGCGACAGCTTCTTCTCGAGCGCCGTTGCCTGCAGCGCTCCGACGCGCACGTTGTCGAACGAGATGTACGCGGCGAGGTCCCCGCCCGACACGAGCCGGTCATAGCTGATCACCGGCACGTTCTGCGCCTTGGCCATGCGCACGATCGTGCTGGCCGACGTGGCGTCGACGGGATCGAGCACCATGGCGTCGATCCCCTGCGTCAGCACCGACTCCGCCTGCGACTGCTGCTCGCTCGCGTCCTGGTTCGCGTTCTCATAGACGACCGAGCAGGTGGGGCAGAGGCTCTTGACCATGCTCTCGAAGTGCGGCCGGTCCTGGGTCTCATAGCGGGCCGTCGTGTGCTCGGGCAGCAGCAGCGCGATCTTCTTGCCGCTGCTGCTCCCACCCGCACCAGAAGTGCCATCTCCGTTCCCGCCCCCGCAGGCGGCGACTGCGACGCTGAGGCCGAGCACCGCCACGGCGCTCGCGATGGTGGGACGTCCGAAGCGCATCTTGTCTCCTCGAGGTCGGGCTGAAAGCACCGATCCATCGTCCGCGTCCGGCTCGCTGCTGTCGTCGGCCGGCAGTCGTCTGTTTCGTCTACGTCCAGTGACCTACGCCGAGGCCGGCGGCGTCGCCGGCCCGCGGACGTCGACGTCGGCCGCCTCGCTCCCCGTCAAGGTGAAGTCGAGGAGCACGGATCGGCGGTGGGTGAAGCACCAGCGGGCGAGATGTCGCGTCGAGTCAGGCCGCCGCCGGTTCGCCGTCCGTCGCGCCGTTGGGCCCGCTCCGCAGCATCGGGGCCACGGGTTGATCCGCGGCCGCTGACGCCTCGCGAGCCGCGAAGGCACCGAGCTCCTGGATCGTGCTCATCAGCGGCGCGGGGAACACGACGGTCGAGTTCTTGTCGACGGCGATCTCGACGAGCGTCTGGAGGTTTCGCAGCTGCAGCGCGAGCGGGTGGGCCAGCATCACGTCGGACGCACTCGCCAGCTCGCCGGCGGCGAGCGCCTCGCCCTCGGCGGCGATGATCTTGGCCCGCTTCTCCCGCTCGGCCTCGGCCTGGCGCGCCATCGCGCGCTTCATGCCCTCGGGCAGCTGGATGTCCTTCAGCTCGACGACCGAGACCTGGATGCCCCACGCCTCGGTCTGGACGTCGAGGATCTCGCGGATGTTCCGGTTGATGGTCTCCGTCTCCGACAACGTCTCGTCAAGCGTGTGGCGCCCCACGACGGCGCGCAGCGTGGTCTGGGCGATCTGGTTGATCGCTGCGGAGACGTTCTCGATCGCCACCACGGACCGGATCGGATCCGCGACGCGGTAATACGCGACGGCGGACACGTCGACGCTGACGTTGTCGCGGGTGATGATCCCCTGCGACTGGATCGGCATCGTGACGATCCGCAGCGACACGCGATGCAGGCGGTCGACGAAGGGGACGAAGGCGATCACCCCCGGCCCTCGCGCGTCGCCCTTCACACGGCCGAGACGGAACAGCACGCCGCGCTCGTACTGCTTGAGGATCCGTACCGCCAGTGCCAGGCCCGCAAGAGCCGCGAGCGCGAGTGCCACAAGGACGTAGACGACGATCATGTCGATGCCTCTTTCGTTGGCCGATCCTGCCGTGGCGGACATGCTCGTCTGCCGCAACGCACGTGTCGTCAGCCGAGGGAGGGCTCTTGGGCGTATCGCCACCGGCGCAGCGCGCCGCGCGAGTACGCCGGGCGCAGTACGACTAGTGGTCGTCCTCGTAAATACGGCCCGACTCTCGTGGTCGAGGATCGAGCCTGGGGCCGCCCACGACACGAGGGATACCGACGTATCTCGACTGTCGTGGGTGGCTCCAGGCGAAGGTCATCGGCCGCGAGAGGCGTGGCGTATTTCCGGGGGCGGCCACTAGCGGCGGACGCCGCGCGCGTCGTCGTTCGCGACCAGGTCTCGTACCGCGCGCGCCGAGAGCTCCGACTTCGCGATGAACCCCACTGCCGGGCTCGCCGCGATGAGGTCGACGAAGTCCACCTCGGGGAGCGTCGAGATGAGGATCAGCGTCGGCCCACCCTCACGCGCGAGTGCGCGCGCGAGATCGAACCCGCTCTCCGCGCCGAGTGCGATGTCGACCAGCACCACCTCCGGATGCAGCTCCGCGACGCGGGAGCGCGCTTCGGCTGAGTTGGACGCGACCCCCACCACCTCGATCTCCTCGCGTTCGAGCAGCGATCGTGCGGCGTCGCGAAAGCCGCCGTGGTCGTCGACTATCAGGCAGCGGAGGGCCACGCAGCTCAGGATCGCACCGGGAGGCAGAGCGTACATTGCAGCTAGCGGGAATCCGCCACTGGCCGCTAGGCACACACTCGGCTAGCCTCGGGCGCTCAGGAGAGTGCGGCCGGCATCGCCGCCGCGCCCGTGAGACGGAGCAGCAGCCCATCGAGGGTGTCCTGAGAGAAGGACTGACCCGCCGGACGGTTGCCGCGAGCGCCGCGCTCGTGCTGGTCATCGGTGCGGCATTCGCCGTCTTGGCGCTGGCGATCGCGGAGTTGCGTAGGACGACGCAGCGCTCGACGATGTCGCAGGAGGTGCTCGGCGTCGCGAACACGCTCGAGCGACTCGTCATCGACCTCGAGAGTGGGTCGCGCGGGTACATCATCACGGGCGACGAGCGTTTCCTTGCGCCGTGGGAGGGCGCACTCACCGCGGTGCCGAGGCAGAGCAGCGAGCTCGAGCGGCTCGCCACCGGGACGGTTCAGCACGGGAGGGCGCAGCGGATAGCTGCGGGGGTCGCCTCCTACGTTCGGGACTACTCGGTTCCGCTGGTCGACGCGGTGCGGCGCCACGAGACCACTGGACGAAGCCTGGCGACGACCGCCGACGGGAAGCGGCGGCTCGACGCGATCCGCGGCGGGTTCGACCGCTTCATGGCGGCTGAGACGAGCCTTTCCAGGGCGCGCCAGGATCGCGCGGTCGAGGCGGCGCGTCGCGCCGTGATCGCCGTCACGGCCGGGATCGCGGGCTCCATCCTGCTGGTGCTCCTCTACGCCGGCGACGTCGTACGGTCGATCGTCCGGCCGGTCGTCGGGCTGGCCGAGATGGCCGGCCGACTCGCCGGCGGCGACCTCGCGCTGCGGACCCCCGAGGACGGGACCGGTGAGATCGGCGCGCTCCAGCGCTCGTTCAACGACATGGCCCGCTCCTTGGAGGCGAGCCGCGACGACCTGCGCCTTCTCGCCGAAGAACAGTCGGCGTTGCGACGCGTCGCGACGCTTGTGGCGCGCGGCGACTCGCCGTCTGACGTCTTCGCCGCGGTCGTCACAGAGGTGTGCCGGCTGCTGGGGGCGGAACTCACCACGTTGTTCCGGTATGAGCCCGACGACACCGTGACCGTCGTGGCGGCCCACAGTGAGTCCGGTCCAGAGCTCGCGGTCGGAACGCGCGCCGCGCTCGAGGGCGAGACCGTCGTAGCGATGGTGTTCCGTACCGGCCGCGCCGCTCGCCTGGATGGCGAGGTTCGTGTTTCCGGCGCTCTCGCGGCGCTCTCGACCGGGCGGGAGATCTACTCGAGGATCGGGGCCCCGATCGTCGTAGCCGGCCGCCTCTGGGGGGCGATGGCCTCCTCCTGGTCAGCGCCGGAACGGATGCCGATCGGGATCGACGGCCGTGTGAAGGAGTTCACCGAGCTCGTCGCCACCGCCGTCGCGAATGCCGACGGCCGCGCCCAGCTCACCGCGTCGCGCGCCAGGATCGTCACCGCGGCGGACGACGCGCGCCAACGTATCGAGCGCGATCTTCACGACGGCACCCAACAGCGTCTCGTCTCACTCGCACTCGAGCTGCGCGGTGCAGAGGCCACTGTGCGGCCCGAGCAGGAAGAGCTCAGGGCGCAGCTTGCCCACGTCGCGAGAGGTCTGGCAGCCGCGACCGAGGACCTGCAGCGAATCTCGCGCGGCATCCATCCGGCGATCCTCTCGGAGGGAGGCCTTGGGCCTGCGCTCAAGACGCTCGCCCGACGCTCCGCCATCCCGGTGGAGCTCGACGTGCGCACCGACCGCCGGCTGCCGCAGCCTGCCGAGGTTGCCGCGTACTACGTCGTTTCCGAGGCGCTCACGAACGCTGCGAAGCACGCCCGCGCGTCGACGGTGCACGTCGGCGTCACCGCTCGCGACACGCTCGTCGAGCTGTCGATTCGCGATGACGGAGTCGGCGGGGCCGATGCTGGGCGGGGATCGGGGCTCATCGGTCTCACGGATCGCGTGGAGGCACTTGGCGGAGACCTCGAGATCGCGAGTCCCGCCGGAAGCGGGACGTTCCTGCATGTCAGGATTCCGATCGAACCGAGCTGAGTCGCCGCATCGTCGTCGGCGAGCGGGCCACCCTCTCGAGCGACATCCGCTGCGCCTGCGGGCGCACAGCGAAGATCGGCCGGCAGGCCGATGAAGCGCCGGCGAGTTCCGGTCAGCATCCAGGCCATGCCCCTGCGCCCGCATCGCTCCAACCGCCGTCGGCCTTCGCCGGCGCCCGGCTTCGCCGCCGTGCTGGTGCTCGTGGTGACCGTCGTAGTGATCGCGCGGACCGACAGCGAGCTGGCCGACGCCGGCGCGATCGCCCTGCTGCTCGCCTTCGCCGGGCTCATGATGGGCGGGTACGCCGATCGCGGGGCACGGCCGCCGGCACACCCCTGGACCGCCTCGTGACCAAGCTCTTGACCCGCGCGCTGGTCGCCATCGTCGGGCTCGACGCCGTGGGCCTGGCGATCGGTTGCGCCCTGCGCCGACGGCGTGGCGACGCGGCGGGCACGCGTACGCAGGCCGCGTCCTGATCCGGGCGTTGTCGTCGCGGCACCCACAGGCGACCTGAATGCCTCGTCGCCCCGGGGCAGGTGGTAGCAGCTTCAACGCGTGCATTGAAGCCAGCAGGTATCCGATGGCTGCGCTGGCTGGGGTTGCAGATGGTCACTGGCGGTGATGACGCCGTGGCGCGGACGCGCCAACGTTCCATGAGCCACCCGATCGCCCGCAAGGAGAGACCATGGAGCTCACGACCCCGATGTCCCGCGCCACCGGCTTTCCCGGGGAGGTGCTCGCTTTCACCCGGCGCACTGCTCCTCCGCGCGCGGCGATCCAGTTGCTCCTCGCGCACGAGGACGGGCTCGCCCGTGCCGGCCTGCGGGCGCTGCTGGAGCGCGAGGCCGACGTCACCGTGGTCGGCGAGGTGTCGCGCGGCGACGATGCAGTCGCGGTGGCGAGCGAGCTTCGCCCCGACATCGTCCTGATGGGTCTCCAGCTCCCAGGGCTGGACGCGCTGCAGGCCACGCGGCTTCTCGTCGCCGGCGGGGCATGCACGCAGGTCCTGATACTCGGCAGCTTCGGCAGCGACGAAGAGCTCTTCGGAGCTCTGCACGCGGGGGCCAGCGGATTCGTCGTCAACGAGACCAAGCCCGCCGAGCTGCTGAACGCCGTCCGCAGCGTCTCGGAGGGCCACGCTGTGCTCTCGCCCAGCGTCACCCGGCGCCTGATCGACGAGCTCGCCTCACATCCCGACCGTCACCGCCCGATCCCGGAGCGGCTCGAAGAGCTCACCGCGCGCGAGCGCGAGGTGATGGGCCTCGTCGCCATGGGGTTCACGAACCGCGAGATCGCGGAGCGACTCGTCGTCAGTCCCGCGACGGCCAAGACCCATGTCAGCCGGGCGATGCTCAAGCTCCACGCCCGCGACCGCGCGCAGCTCGTCGTGCTCGCCTACCAGACGCGGCTCGTGGAGCCGCGGCGAACCGGCGATCACCCGGCGCCCACCACCCTTCGCGCGGCGGCCTAGCTGCCGGAGGAACCCGGCGCGTTGCCGGCCGTTCCGACGCCCGCGTTCTCACGCGGTCGAAGCCGGTCGATAATGGGCTGCGATGGCGGACGTCGCAGCACCGACACGGGTTGTCATCGCGGACGACGACGTGTTGCTCCGCGAGGGGCTCGCGAGCCTGCTCGAGCGCTCGCGCTTCGAGGTCGTCGGCCAGTCCGGCAACGCGACCGAGCTGCTCGAGCTCGTAAACGACCGACGGCCGGACCTCGCCATCATCGACATCCGGATGCCGCCGACGCACACCACGGAGGGACTCGACGCTGCCCGCACGATTCGCCAGGAGACGCCGCACACCGCGATCCTGCTTCTCTCTGCGCACGTTGACGTCGAACACGCGATGGACCTGCTCGCGAGCGGCGAGCGGACCGGCTACCTGCTGAAGAGCCGCGTCACCGACATCGTCGACTTCGTCGCGACCCTCGAGCGGATCGCGAAGGGCGCCTCCGTCGTCGACCCCGCGCTCGTCCAGGAGCTCGTCGCGGCCCGCCGGGTCCGGGACCCGCTCGATCAGCTCAGCCCGCGAGAGCGCGAGGTGCTCGCCCTGATGGCGGAAGGACGCTCGAACGCCGGTATCGCGCACCAGCTGTGGGTGACGGAGGGCACCGTCGAGAAGCACATCCGCAGCATCCTGCAGAAGCTCCCGCTGCAGGAGAACGAGGACGACCACCGCCGGGTCCTCGCCGTGCTCGCGTTCCTCGAAACCCGCTGACGCACAGCGGTGACCGGCCCCGCGTCGTCATGGGCCCGGCCCCTCCCCGGCGGGGCGGCCGTCCCAGCCGCGGTGACCGGTCGCGAGGCGGATCCGCGGCCGGCGGCCAATGCCCTCGCGGATCAGCATCGCTGCGGCGACGGGCACGGTCGCCGGCAGCGTCGAGAAGGCGAGGAAGAGCAGGTCGAACAGGCCTGAGAGGCCGAGCAGCCCGACCGCGACAGGCCACTGTCGCCTGCCCTCGGCGGCCAGCACGCCCCCGAGTACGCCGGCCACGAAGATGTCGGCGTACCCGAGGCTGGCCGCGTGCAGATTCAGCACCTGGAACTGCGGGGCTCCGGGGGCGGGCACGGCCGCGTCGACGATGGCGTCGGGCGAGACGAGCGGATGACTGAAGACCGAGATCGCGTCGTAGACCGCCCAGACCACGAGACCCGCCTTGAGCCAGAGCCCCGGCACGGCGGCAGCAAGCACACGGCCGAGCGTCACGCAGCTCAGCGTGCTCAGGACGGCTGCGGCCGCGTCGCCGTCGAGGTGGCCCGCTCGCAACCACGCCAACGCCAGCAGGGGGGCCACGAGGACGGCGAGAGCCGGGCGCGCACCACGAACGGCCCAGGCCAATGCCACGGCCGCGAGCGCGGGCACCGCGACGAGCGCGAGCCGGCTGAGGGCCGTCGCGATGGCCGGCCCCTCCGCGTTGGCGACCACGATCGCGATCACCGCGATCGCGGCGAGCGTCGCCTGGGCGCCGGGAGGGACGCGCGGGGCGGCCGCCCGGGAGGCCGGCGCGGGCAGCGCGACCAGCCCCGCCTGTGCGGCGACGAGCGCTGCGTCGGCCGCCACGAACGCGATCACGTGCCGCCGGCCGGTCGCACCCACTCAGGCTGAGCGCGGGCGCGGAGAGGGACGGCGCACACGGTGGCGGTCGGAGCGGGGACGGCCGGCCGGCGCCGGCGCGTCGGCGATGTCGCCGCGCTCGATGGCCAAGCGGCGCTCGAGGCGCATCACCTCGCTCGTGACGATTCGTTCCACTGCGCGGCGTTGCCGGCTCATGGTTGCGCCTCCTGTCGGACGTCGGCGCCGAGCAAGGGGCTCGGTGAGGAGAGCGTGCACCCGCGAGGGTGCCGTGTCATCGGCCGGGGGATGACAGTTCGGGCTACCGCGCCGAGCTGAGGAGACGGGCGATGAGCACCCGTCCTGCGCCCGCGATCGTATGCCGAGAACCCGTCCTGCTGCCGATGACGTCCGGGGCCTGCGGCGTCAGCATCGCACCATGCCTCAGACCACCACTCGCCGCCGGCTCCGCGCCGGAGCTGCAATCGCGGCGGTCGCGACGACCGCCGCCCTCCTCGCCGGATGCGGAGGGGCGGCGCCGCCGCCCGCCGCCGTCCTCCCGGTGTCCGGATCGGTGGCGGCCATCCAGAAGCAGTTCACCGACGTCGTCGCGCGCGTGTCGCCGACGGTCGTGCAGATCCAGACCGCGCATGGACTGGGGTCCGGGATCGTCTACGACGCCGACGGGGACGTCGTCACCAACGCGCATGTCACCAGCGGCGCGACGAGGTTCGTCGTGACGCTGGCGAACGGCAGACGACACGCCGCCAAGCTCGTCGGCGCCGACCCGGGCAACGACCTCGCGGTCATCCACATCACCGGCGCGACGCCTGACCCTGCGAGCTTCGGCGACTCGTCGAAGGTGCGCGCGGGCGACATCACGTTCGCGATCGGCAATCCGCTGGGGCTCCGGTCGAGCGTCACCCAGGGCATCGTGTCGTCCGTCAGCCGCAGTGTCTCCGAAGGCAACGGCGTCACGGTGTCCCAGGCCATCCAGACGAGCGCGGAGATCAACCCCGGCAACTCAGGCGGAGCGCTGGTCGACCTGTCAGGCCGCGTCATCGGCATCCCCACCCTCTCCGGCCTGGACCCGGAGTTCGGCGACGCGCAGGCGCCGGGCATCGGCTTCGCCATCCCGAGCAACATGGTCCAGCGCGTCGCGAACCAGCTGATCGGCCAGGGACGGACGTGAGCGGCTCGCCGGCCGATCCCTTCATGGACGGCGCTCGACGACAGCCGCCGGAGCCGACGGCCATGAGCCGCTGACGCCGCCCGGGCCCGCACGGGGTCAGACCAGGGACCCCAGGGGCGCGAGCCGCCAGGTCAGTCGGCGAAGGTCCAGCCATGAGTGCTGTGTGCGTTCACGTCGATCAGATCGCGCAGGTCACGCCGAGCAGCATGGACGGATGCCCGGAGTGCCTGGCCGCAGCGGCGATATCGGGAGGGCGGTGAGCCGGCAGCCCCGACGCTGTTGCTCCTACACGGGTTCCCGTGCTCGTCAGCGCAATATCAGCCTTGATGGCGCGCGCGGCTGGAGGGCCGGTATCACCTGATCGCGCCCGATTACCGCCGAGCCGTGCTCGGTGGCGCGGCGGGCGATGATCGGCTTGACGCCGCGGCCCACGGTCGGGCGGTACTTGTCGTGGTCATGGCCGCCGGTCGGCGATCAGGCTGTCGGCGCGCTGGCGTGGCAGCCCGGGCTTGCCGCGGATCGGGCCGACACCCGTCGACCAGCGGCAGCGGTTGGGTGACGTCGTTTCGGTTGCCGCCGGTAGCGTGGCGGCCAGGGGATCCCTGAGGGGTCGACGATCGGGTGATGCTTGGAGCCCGTTCTTCCAGGTCAACCGGAGACGGCCCGGTCAAGGCCCCCCTGGAGGAGCACGAATATGGCTGCCGTGGACAACCGCCGCGGACCAGTCGATCGCCCCGGCCGCGTTGAACTTGCGCAACAGCGCTGCGTGAAGGCACTCCCCCACCCCAGCCAACCAGTCTCGAAGCCGCGGCCACGCCGCCACGCCGTCACTCCTGAGCAGCCAGCTCGCGGGCAGATGGCCGCCAATCTCCAGTAGTCGATCACGGGTGCGCCGCGAAGACGTGGGCGACGGCTCCGCCGCTGAAGACGGTGGTGCTCATCGGCTCGATGGTGAGCGGTGCCATGAAGATCCGCTCGCCCGCGCCCAGGACGACCGGGTGGATAACAAGGCGGTACTCGTCGATCAAGCCGGTCTCGACCAGCGATCGGGCGAACCGGCCCCGCCGTGGGCGAGCAGGTATCCGTCGGAGCGCTCCTGCTTGAGCCGCGTGATGGCTTCGGCCAGGTCTCCGGGGCGATCGTCGTCTCGCCCCAGTCGGCGGACGCGAGCGAGTCCGAGAACACGACCTGGGGATCTCGTTCATCGGCTTGGCGAACGGCCCGGAGGCGCCGGGCCAGTAGGCGGCCCACCCCGCATAGGTGGTGGCACCCATGAGGTGCGCCCGGCGTTGCTCAAGGTCTCGACAGTCCAACTGGCGCCGTCATCGGGCGTCCCGCAGCGACCCAGTCGGTGCTCCCGTCGATGGAGCGACGAAGCCGTCGAGCGAGACGGACATCTGCAGGACCAGTGAGGCCATGCGCTGCTTCCTTCCCGGGATGGATGACACGAGCTGCTCGAGTCGATGATGATGCAGAGCACCGGTGAACGCTCCCCATCAGGATCCGGTCCCCCCGGTTCGGAACCACGAACGCGTCTAACGCTCAACGTATAGATCCGCAGCCTTTACAAGCAGCGGCTCCATTGGAGAGAGCCCGTTAGCTCGAACCGGCCACTTCGCGACCCCTGCTGGGCCGAGTGGCGCCATCGGAGGTGGCCACGTGATCACGAGGCAATCGCGACACGAAGGAGAGGGACATGACAGTCAGAGACATCATCGCGCGGCATCCGCGGCCGGCCGGCGTTGATCGCGACCTGCTCTCGCGCTGTGTCGAGGCGTGCGTCGACTGTTCCGCCTCGTGCTCCAGCTGCGCCGACGCCTGCCTGGGCGAGCCGGACGTGTCCGACTTGGTCGGTGCGTTCGGCTGAATCTCGACTGCGCCGATCTCTGCGACGCGCCGGCCGGGTGGCGACTCGCCAGACCGAGCCCGACCGTGGCGTCCTACGCGCCGCGATCGAAGCATGCATCGTCATCTGCCGTGCGTGCGGCGACGAGTGCGAGCGCCACGCGGCCCACCATGACCACTGCCGCGTCTGCGCGGAGGCTTGCCGTCGCTGCGAGCAGGCGTGCAGTGATCTGCTCGCGTCAATCGGCTAAAGGCCGATGCCGAGGACGACCGCGATTGCGAATGAGACGGCGAAGCCGATCGCGGTGAGCGTCAGGGACCGCCCTCGCAAGCGCCTGATGTCGATCTCCAGGCCCGAAAGGAACAGCAGGAAGGCAAGCCCGACCAAGGCGAGGAGCGAGACGGGGAGATCGGGCTTGACCCACGGCGCGGGCAGGCGAAAGGGGGAGCGCGAGCGCGTCGTCAGCAGTGCCCTGTCCCATCCCGAAGCGCCGTTTGTCAGGCACAAGCACCCGGGCGAGGAGATCATCTACGTGCTCGAAGGGTCGCTGGAGTACCACATCGACGGCAACGAGCCGAAGACCGTCACCACCGGCGAGGCCCTGCTCGTTCCCGCCGAGACGGTTCACGCGGTGCGGAATGTCGGCAGCGGCAACGCGGCGGAACTCGCCACCTACGTCGTCGCGAAGGGCAAGCCATTCCTCGTGGTGGTCGACTGAGCGACCAGCACGGGATCAGACCAGGGACCCCAGGGGCGCGAGCTGCCAGGTCAGTCGGCGAAGGTCCAGCCATGAGCGCCGGGTGCCGCCACGTCGATCAGATCGCGCACGTCACGCCGAGCAGCATGGACGGATGCCCGGAGTGCCTGGCCGGCGGCGGCAGGTGGGTCCACCTGCGCGTGTGTCTGACTGGCGCGGCGTTCCGGAGTGATCGTGCTGGCCATCCCGTTGCACCGGTTCCGCGAGCTCCCGCCGCAGCTCTTCGAGGGAAGGCTCGTCGTCGATGCCACCAACTTCTGGGAGCCGGTCGACGGAAGCGACGCCGAGGTCGCCGGCGCGCGCCACGGAACGAGCGCGCTCCTCCAGGGATGGTTCGCCTCGGCGCGAGTCGTCAAGAGCCTCAACCAGCTCAGCTATCACCAGTTCGAGGAGCATCAGCGCCCGCATGGAGCGCCGGATCGGGTCGCCGTGGGCGTCGCCGGCGACGACCGTGCGGCGGTCGCCGAGGTGATGCGCCTCGTCGACCGCCTCGGCTTCGACCCGGTCGACGTCGGCCCGCTCGCCAACGGCGTCGCGCTGGAGGCCGACGGGTCCCCGTTCGCCACGACCTACACCGCCGAGCAGCTCACGAACCACGTCTCGGAGACCCTCGGAACGCCGGTGACCGAGGCAAGGGGATGAGGAGACGCGGGTGGAGTTCCTGGTCGAGTTCGACGTCGAGGTCCCAGACGGAGCGCCGCAGAGCCGCATCCATGGCCGAGCCGGTCGTCCCGGCAGACGCTCCTCGGTATGGTCAGCAGCCGGGACCACCCGCGAGAACGGCTAGGAGGCTCGACGTGGCCTATGGCAGTCTCAGCAAGGCCGACTCTCTCGTGGCGGATGCCGGCGAGCGTCGCACTTCGACGACCGTCCTGGTGAGCCGCCGCGAGACGTTCAACGCCGCCCACCGGCTGTCCGACCCGCAGCTCTCCGACGACGAGAACCGGAGGCTGTTCGGGAAGTGCGCGAACCTCCACGGGCACAACTACGTCCTCGAGGTGGTCGTCGCCGGTGAGGTCGACCCCGTCACGGGCTACGTCCTCGACCTCAAGCAGCTCTCCGCGGTCATCGACCGGCTGATCATCAGCGACGTCGACCATCGCTACCTCAACACGGACGTCCCCTGGCTCGACGAGCGCATTCCGACGGCCGAGAACCTGGCCCTGGCGTTCTGGGAGCGGCTCCGCCCGGCGCTCCCGGCAGGCGCGCTGCGATCGGTCCGCCTGTGGGAGACCGACAAGAACTGGGCGCAGGTCGGTGGTCCCGGCTGAGCCCGCGCTGCGGCGGGGTCGAGAGCTGACGAGGCGCTACACCGCCGCGGACCTCGACGTTCTGACCGGGGAGGAGGCCAGGCGGTTCGTACGCGGCGGCGGCGACCCGCAGAGCGACGTCCCGCTCGCCTGGGAGCTCCTGTATCGCCACGAGCCGCAGCTGTACGACCGGCTGGTCAGCGCCGAGCGGCTGCACCCCGGCGTGGTCGCGTGGCTGCCGGACGGCGTCGAACGGATCGTCGAAGTCGGTGCGGGGACGGGGCGCCTCACCCTCGAACTCGTCCGCCGTGCGCGGGAGGTGGTGGCGATCGAGCCGGCGTCCGCGCTGCGGGAGATCGTGTGCCAGAAGCTCGCAGGGGTCGACGACGGTCGCCGCGCAAGCGTGGCCTGCGGCTTCTTCGACGACCTCCCTCTGCCGAGCGACCACGCCGACCTCGTCGTCGCCTGCTCGGCCTTCACGCCCGCGCCCGGCCACGGCGGTGACGCCGGACTGGGGGAGATGGAGCGCGTCTGCCGGCCCGGCGGCTGCGTGGCCATCGTGTGGCCGAACCACCTCGACTGGCTCGCGCGGCGCGGCTATCGCCATGTGAGCTTCGCCGGGGAGATGGCCATGGAGTTCGCCAGCCACCGGGACGCCGTCGAGCTGACCGAGATCTTCTACCCGCGTGCGGCCGCGGCGGTCCGCCGCGGCGCCTCGCGGCGCGTCTCCTATGCGACGCTCGGCATCAACCCACCGCGTGACCTCGCGTTCAAGGTGATGCCCGCGTGAGGGTGGCGATCGTCGCCCCGCTCGTGACCGCGATCCGCGAGCCGCAGCGCGGCGGTTCGCAGGCGTTCGTCGCCGACCTCGCGCGCGGCCTCGTCGACCGCGGCCACGACGTGCACGTGTATGCCGCCTCGGGATCGGCGGTGGCCGGCGTCGAGGTCGTCGACACCGGTGTCGATCACCGCGCCCTCGAAGCCACGCTGTATCGGGTGTCGGCCGGGGAAGCGCGCGGGCTCGACGCGGCCGAGCAGGCCTTCGCCCGCGTCTACGACGCCGTGCGCGACGGGCGGTACGACGTCGTCCACAATCACGCGTTCGACGCGCCGGCGGTCGCGCTCGCCCGCGGGCTGAGGGCGCCGGTCGTGCACACGGTGCATCTGCCGCCCGATGCCGCGGTCGCCCGCGCGCTGGCCGAGGCGAGCCGCGGCGACACCGCTCCGACCGTCGCCTGCGTATCCGCCCACCAGGCGGAGGCCTGGCGTCGCGTGGTCGACGTCGACGCGATCCTGCCGCCGCTCGTGCCGACCGCCTCGATCCCGTTCTCGGCGACCGCCGGTGGCGGGGCGCTCTACGCCGGGCGGTTCAGCCCCGAGAAGGGAACCGCCGAGGCGATCGAGATCGCGCGGATGGCCGGCGTCCCGCTCGACGTGTTCGGCGATCCCTACGACGCCGCCTACGCGCGCGAGCGGATCGACCCGTGGCGCTCGCGGGAAGGGGTCGCGATCCACGCCGGCGTACCCCGCGCGAGGCTCTGGCGGGAGATGGCGGCGGCGAGCGTCGTGCTGTGCCCGGCGCGATGGGACGAGCCGTTCGGGATGGTCGCCGCCGAGGCCCAGGCCTGCGGCACGCCCGTCGTGGCGTTCGCGCGCGGCGCGCTCGGCGAGGTGATCGCGGACGGCACGAGCGGCATCCTCGTCGCACCGGACGACATCCAGGCCGCGGCGCGGGCCGTCGGCGCGGCGCGGTCCCTGTCGCGCACCCGCTGCCGGGAGCACGCCGAGCGCGAGCTCGACCTGGAGCGCAGCCTCGACGCGCACGAGCGCCTCTACGAAGACGTCGGCTCGCGGGCCCGTGGCTGAGCAACGGCACTGGCTCGCCGGCCGCACGGCGGTCGTGACCGGCGCGAGCCGCGGGATCGGAGCGGCGACGGCCGAGGCGATCGCCGGCATGGGCGCGCATGTCGTGATGGCCGCGCGCGACCGCGAGACGCTCGAGTCCGTCGCCGCGCGCATCCGCGACGCGGGCGGCGAGGCGACGCCGGTTCCGACCGACGTCAGCAAGCCCGAGGACGTCGAGCGGCTCTTCGCCACCGCCGGCGCGCCGGCGGCGCTCGTCTGTGCGGCCGGGGTGCTCAGGAAGGCGCCGTTCGCACAGACCACGACGGACATCTGGCAGGACACCCTCGCCGTCAACCTCACCGGCTCGTTCCTGTGCTGTCGGGCCGCGTTCGCGGCGATGCGCGACGCGGGCGGGGGGCGGATCGTCAACATCGCCTCGCTGTCGGGCGTCTACGCCACCGAGAAGTTCCCGGGGCTGGCCGCCTACAACGTGTCGAAGTACGGGGTCATCGGGCTGACGGAGGCGATCGCGACCGAGGGCAAGGGGCTCGGCATCAGCGCGATCTGCCTGAGCCCGGGCGCGGTCGACACCGAGATGCTCGCGCAGGCGAATCCCGATCTGCGCCCCGGCGTGACGCCGTCCGACGTCGCCGCGCTGATCGTCACGCTGCTCGACAGCCCGCTGACGGTGGTCAGCGGCGCGAACATCCCGCTCTTCTCGAACGCCTAGTCCACGAGCGACCACAGGTCGACGGCCTCGTCGGCCAGGACGGCCGCCGCCGGCCGGCCCCGCTGGGCGACGAGGCGCGCGCACGCGGCCATCTCGCCGTCGGTGTCGAGCTCGGGATCGCCGCCGCGGTCGAGCCCGGCCGCCGCCCGCACGACCCCCTCCGCCAGGTAGAAGCCGATGAGCCGCCGGTCGGGGAGGCTGCCGCGCACGACGAATTGGTCCCACGTCGTCGCGTGCCCCGCGTACTCCAGCTTGCTCTCGTACTGGTCGGACCAGAACGTGTGGAGGTAGTCGTACGGCGCGGTCGAGCCGAGCATCGATCGCGCGGCCGCGCGCCCCTGCTTCTCGGCGTTGTTGTAGTGCTCGACGCGGAGGCGACCGAAGACCGGGTGCAGCTGGTTGGCCACGTCGCCGGCGGCGTAGACGCCGGGCACGCTGGTGCGGCACAGCTCGTCGACGAGGATGCCGTTGGACCGCGCCAGGCCCTGGGGGCCCACGAGCTCGGGGACCTGGGGCTCGATCCCGATGCCCACGACCGCGAAGTCGCACGCCACGCGCCGCCCCCCGGCGGTCACCGCGGCCTCGACGCGGTCGTCTCCCTCGAAGGCCGCGACCCGGTCGCCGCCGAGCAGCTCGACGCCATGGTCGCGGTGGATCGTGGCGAACGCGGCGCCGAGCTCGGCGCCCAGCACGCCCTCGAGGGGCAGCCGGCCCGGGAAGATCGCGGTGACCCGCACGCCGAGCTGCGTCAGCGAGGCGGCCACCTCGCAGCCGATGAAGCCCATGCCGACGACGACCGCGTGCCGGCCGGGGCGGGCCTCGCCCTTCAGCGCCTCGCACTCGGCGAGCGTGCGCAGTTGGAGGATCCCCCCGAGGTCCGTCCCCGGCACGCCGAGCCGCCGGTTGCGCCCGCCGGTGGCGATCAGGAGCTTCTCGTAGGCCAGCTCCTCGCCCGAGTCGAGCACCACCTTGCGGGCGGCCGCATCGATCGTGACCACCGTCGAGCCGGTGCGGCGCTCGACCTCGTGCTCGTCGTACCAGCGCGCCGGCTTGACGTACCAGCCGTCGAGATCCTCCTCCGAGCGCAGGTACGTCTTGGACAGCGGCGGGCGACCGAACGGGATGCCCGGCTCGGTGCCGAGGAGCACGACGCCGCCGTCGAAGCCCTCCTCCCGGAGGGCGACGGCGGCGTTCCCTCCCGCCAGGCCTGATCCGACGATGACGATCGCGGCGCCGTCCACCTCGCACCTCTCATCCGAACGAATGGGTCGTTCGCAGACTGGCGGCGCGGCGCGCCGGATCGCGCCCGTGCGTTCCCTGGTCGACCAGGGACGACCCGGGCGCGAAGGACGTCCCTGCGCGTCACGGTGGGCGGGGTCGGATCCAGAGAGGAGTCGCGGGTGGAGTTCCTGGTCGAGTTCGATGTCCACGTCCCTGACGGAGCGGCTCGCTCCGAGGTCGAGGAGCGGGAGAGCAACGAGGCGGCGGCCGCCGCGAAGCTGGCGGCGGAGGGGCACCTGGTCCGGATCTGGAAGCGGCCGGCGGCCTCCGGCCATACCAAGGCCGTGGGCGTGTACCGCGCGGACAGCCGGACGCAGCTCGACGGGCTGCTTCGCGCGCTCCCGCTGGCGGACTGGATGCGGGTCACCGTCACGCCGCTGGAGCCCCACCCGAACGACCCGGGGACCCGTCGTCCGAGCCGATTCCGGCTTCCCCGCCCTGACCTGACCCCGGTCTACCGCCTCGACGCCACGCTGGGGGAGCCGCTCGATCTCGGCGAGACCGTGCAGGGTCACCGCCGCATCGTGCCGCTGACCGGCGGGACCTTCACCGGACCGGAGATCAGCGGGACGCTCGTCCCGGGTGCGAGCGCCGACTGGCAGACGGTCCTGCCCGACGGCACCGCGCTCGGCGACATCCGCTACACGCTGCGGACGGATGGCGGCGATCTGCTCTCCGTGCGCTCGCGTGCTGTGCGCCACGGCCCCGCGGAGGTCCTCGCCCGCCTGGGCCGCGGTGAGGACGTCGACCCCGGCGAGTACACGTTCCGCGCCGCCACGCAGATCGAGACCGCCGCGCCGGCGCTCGACTGGCTCAACCGGGGCGTCTTCGTCGGCGTCGCCGGGCGCCAGGCCGCGAGCGTGATCTACGAGACGTACCTCGTCGGATGAGCACCCGCCGGGCCGCCATTCGGCGCTCCCGCCGACGCCGCCCGGGGGATGGACCAGGGAATGCACGGGTGCGAACGGTCGCGCAACCCGCGAGCGTGCGCGCCGTAGCGATGTCCTCGACCCGCCCCATCCACAGCGCGCTGGCCGCGCTCGACGACGCGCCCGTCTGGCTCAACTCCGAGCCGCTGACCGCGGACGGGCTGCGCGGGTCGGTCGTCCTCGTCGACTTCTGGACGTACTCGTGCGTCAACTGGCTGCGGACCCTGCCCTACGTCAGCGCGTGGCACGACCGGTATCGCGACCGCGGGTTCGTCGTCGTCGGCGTGCACGCGCCGGAGTTCGGCTTCGAGCACGATCTCGTCAACGTGCGCCGCGCGGTCGGGGAGCTCGACGTCGGCTATCCGGTCGTCATCGACAACGGCTTCGACATCTGGCGGTCGTTCGGGAACCGGTACTGGCCGGCGGCCTACCTCGTCGACGGCGACGGGCGGGTCGGCTTCCGTCATTTCGGCGAGGGCGCCTACGAGGAGACCGAGCGAGCGATCCAGGAGCTCCTGGGCGTGGACGAGGAGACCGTCCGCGTCGACGCCGGCGGCGTCGCCGAGGCGGCCGACTGGGAGACCCTGGGGACCCCGGAGACCTACGTGGGCTCCGCCCGCGGCGAGGGCCGCAGCCCGCGCGCCGACGGGCTCGCGCTCAACCACTGGGCGCTGCCCGGGCAGTGGTCGGTGGGCGATGAGGCCGCCGTGCTCGAAGCGCCCGGCGGTTCGATCGCGTTCCGCTTCCAGGCGCGCGACCTCAACCTGGTCCTCGCGCCGCCGGACTCGGGCGATCCGGTCCGCTTCAGCGTGCGGCTCGACGGTCGGCCGCCCGGCGATGACCACGGCCTCGACGTCGACGAGTCCGGCGAGGGCACCGTGACCGAGCCGCGGATGTACCAGCTCGTCCGCCGGCGAGAGGCCGTCACCGAGCGCACCTTCGAGATCACGTTCCTCGCGCCCGGCGTGCGCGCGTACGTCTTCACCTTCGGCTAGCGGAGCTCCACCAGCGTCGCTGGTCAGTCCTGATCAGCGGGGCGGGCGGCGGCCGTTCGTTCCGCGGCCGAAGTGGGTCAGGTCTGATCATGACGGCCCCGGTCGCGCGGCGTACGGTCGTCCACGACCGCTCCAGGTGTGACCCGGTCACACCACCGGCAAGGAGGGACCGACCATGCCCAAGGTCGAGGTGGACGGACTCACGATCAACTACGACGTGCAGGGAAGCGGGGAGCCGCTGCTGCTGATCCCCTACCTGTCCGCCGACCACGCCTGTTACGCGTTCCAGCTTCCGGCGTACACCGAGCACTTCAGCTGCATCGCGCTCGATCTGCCCGGCTCCGGTGACAGCGACAAGCCGCCCGGGCCGTACGCGACCGAGCGCTACGCCGACCAGGTCGCGGGCTTCCTGGGCGCCCTGGGGATCGAGCACGCCCACGTCGCCGGTGTCTCGCTCGGCGCCGGGGTGGGCATGCACCTCGCCGTCCGCCACCCGGACCGCGTCCGTTCGCTGTCGCTGCACAGCGCGTGGGACACCAGCGATCGCTATCTGAAGACGGTCGTCGAGATGTGGCGCACGGTCTCGTCGTCGCTGCCCACGGTCGCCGACGTGGTGATCGAGGCGATCTTCCCGCTGTGCTTCTCACCCGAGCTCTACACCCGCCGGCCGGAGTACGCGGATGCGCTGGCCGACTTCGTCCGTGGCCGTCCCGCCCAGCCCCTCGAGGCGTTCCTGGCCCAGACCGAGGCGGCCCTCGCGCATGACGCGAACCCGGTGCTGCACGAGATCGCCGTCCCGACCCTGCTCACCTACGGAGCGCGCGACCTCGTCTGCTCCACCCGCTTCGCCGAGCCGCTCCAGAGCGGGATCGACGGGAGCGAGCTGGTGGTCTTCGAGCACCTGTCGCACGGGGGGCTGCACGAAGACCCCGAGACCTTCAACCGCGCCACGCTCGACTTCCTGCTGCGCCAGAGCGAGATCTCGCGTTCGCTTCCCGGCCAGCCGGTCTAGGGACGCGCACGGCTCGTCCGCCCGGCTCGGGGCAGCGCCGGTCCGGCTCCCCGAGCCGCTCGGCCGTCCGCCGCGCGGTATCGCGGAGAGGCCGGCGTGCAGCGGCGAGAGCCCGCGCACGTCCTGCAGGTAGAGCGTGTTCACGAAGAGGAAGCCGCCGAGGGCCGCGGTCAGGCACACGGCGATCGCGGCGGCGCCGGTGAACGGGCGCTGGTGAAGCAGCGCATCTCGAGCAGCGGCTCACGCCGGCGCAGCTCATAGAGCACAGCGCGGCGAAGCCGACCCGCCCGGCCTCGATGATCGCGTAGGTGAGCACGGCGAGGCCGGCGATCACGAGCACCTGGCCCACCGGGTCGATGCGCCGGGGTCTCGGCTGAGCCCCTCTGGGCGGCCGAGGCGTAGAGCTAGCGCGCCCGGCTACGACGCCGCCCGCGCGGCGCCGGGCGCCGCCCCGTCGCTCCCGTCCTCCGCGGCGTCCTCGTCGACGAGCGCGCTGACGGATTCGCCGACCGATCGCTTGTGCAGCAGCGCGAGCCTCGCGGCTCGCTCGGCGTCGTGGTCGCGCAGTGCGGCCATGATGCCCTCGTGCTCGCTCTGGGACTGGGCGGGCCGGTCCGGGACCATCCGGAACACCCGCTGGAAGCCGGAATGGCGCTGCCAGATGTCCATCGTCAGCTCGCGCAGCATGTCGTTGCCGCAGCTGGCCACGATCGTGCGGTGGAACTCGTGGTTGAGCTCCGAGAACCCCGGGCCGTCGTGCGCGTCGACCGCCGCCTGCATCCGGCCCATGAGCCCGTCGAGCTTCGCGAGCTCTGAGTCCGTGATGCGCTCGGCGGCCAGGCCCGTCGCGATGCTCTCCAGGTGCGAGCGGATGAAGTAGGTCTCCTGCACCTCCTTGGCGGTGAGCGTGGTGACCCTCGCGCCGCGGTACGGCGTCGTCTCGACGAGGCCGTCGCGTTCGAGCATGCGCAGCGCCTCGCGGACGGGGATGTCGCTGGCCTCGTACTCGTTGGCGACGTCGCGCATCACCAGGCGGGTGCCGGGCGCGATGTCGTTCGACAGGATCCGCTCGCGGAGGCCGACGTAGATGGCGTGCGATTTGAGGTTCGGCGTCGCGCAGAACATATCTGATATAAAGCGCGGCAGCACCGCATGCCGCCATCTCGCGGGAGGAGCGGGCGATGAAGAGGGTGTGTGCACTCGCAGCGACGCTGGCGCTCGGACTTGCCGCGTGCGGCGACGACGACGGTCAGGCCGCCGGAGGTGGCGAGGGCGGTGGCACCATCCGGGTCGCGCTCGGCGACATCGAGTCGGTCGAGACGCTCGCGCTGTTCATCGCGCTGGACCGGGTGCGCGAGCGCGGCACCAAGGTCGACCTCGTCGAACTGTCCGACGAGGACCTCGCCAACCAGGCCGTGGTGGGCGGCCAGGCCGACGTCGGCCTCGGCGCGCCGTACGGCCTGATCCAGGGCTCGGGCGCTCCGCTGCGGATCTTCTGCCAGCTGCAGCGGCTGCGCTTCTTCCCCGTCGTCGACAAGGCCGCCTATCCCGACTGGAAGGCGCTCGACGGCGAGACGCTCGCCGTGCACTCCAGGGGATCGACGAGCGAGGCCCTCGCCCACATCATCGAGAAGGAGCAGGGCATCGAGTTCGGCAAGGTCAGCTTCGTCCCGGGCGCCGAGGTGCGGGCGACGGCGCTGCTGCGCGGCAACGTCAAGGCCGCGCTGGTCGACATCCCGAACAAGAACTACGTGATGGCCCAGGAGCCGGGCAAGTTCCACGTCCTGCCGACGCCGGAGACCGCGGCGAGCGACGAGGTGCTGTTCGCCAACACGGAGTGGCTCAAGCAGAACGGGCAGTCCGCCCAGGTCCTGCTCGAGGAGATCCTCACGGTCTGGCGCTCGATCAAGAAGGACCCCAACTTCGTGCAGACCGAGCGCAAGCGCCTCGGGCTCGCGCGCGATCTGCCGCCCGACCTCGAGAAGGAGCTCGTGCCGTACTACCGGCAGGGGGCCCAGGAGGGCCTGTTCACCCAGGACTGCGGCGGCGAGGCGGCCGCGAAGGACGACTTCGCCTTCTACAGCGCGGCCGGCCAGCTCAAGGGCGACCCGGCGGCGCTCAAGGTCGAGGACTTCTGGAGCCTCGACCCGATCGCCCCCGCGCTGAGCAAGGTCGAGGGCTCGGGTAGCTGAATGGTCACGTCGGTCGAGAGCAGACCCGGCCGCGTCGCGGCCGGCCCGGGTCACCGTGCCAGGCGCGTCGCGGCCTGGGCGGGCAGGCCCTGGGTCCTGCGCACCGCGTCGATCCTGTTCGTGCTCGGCCTGTGGGAGTGGGCCGGCAGGGTCCCGGTCAGCATCGCCTTCCCGACGTGCACCGAGACGCTCGCCGCGTTCTGGGAGATGCTGGTCGACGGCACGTTCGCCCGCGCCTACGCCGAGACCGCGGGGCCGCTGATCGTCGGCGTGTCGCTCACCGCGATCGGGGGCGTGCTCGCGGGGCTCGTGATGGGCCTGTCGGAGCGGGCCGAGTGGCTGGGGCTGCCCGTCTTCATCGTGCTGCAGGCGTCGCCGTCGGCGGCGATCGTCCCGCTGATCACGTTCATCTACGGGATCGGGTTCAGCGCCAAGGTGTTCGCGGTGATCCTGCTCAGCGCGCCGGTCATCGTGCTCAACTCCTACCGGGGGATCGCCAACACCCCGCGCTCGCTGCTCGAGATGAGCAGCGCGTTCATGGCGACGCCGCGGCAGCGGATCTGGAAGGTCGTCATACCGTCCGCCAGCGGGGTGATCTTCGCCGGGCTGCGGCTGGGGCTCGCGCAGGGGTTCACCGGCGCCGTGCTGGCCGAGCTGATCATCACCCCGACCGGCGTCGGCGACCTCATCACCTACTACCGGTCGGTCGCCGACTATCCGAAGATGTTCGCGGCGATCCTGTCGATCATCGTCGTCGCGAGCGTCAGCGTGACGCTGCTCCAGCGCGCCGAGCAGCGCCTCTTCCGACCCGAGATGAGGCCGGCATGACCGACAGCATGACGAGCGAGCCCGCCGTCGGATCGGGGCGGGACGACCGCCGGCCCGCGGTCCGGGTCATCGACGTCGCGAAGGAGTACGACGGCGGCGTGCGCGCCCTGGACGGGGTGAGCTTCGACGTCCCGAGAGGCGAGCTCACCAGCGTGATCGGGCCGAGCGGGTGCGGCAAGACCACGACGCTGAAGATCGTCGCCGGACTCGTCGAGGCCACGTCGGGCCAGGTCGAGGTCGACGGAACCCCCGTCACCGCCCCGGGGCCGGACCGGGCGTTCGTCTTCCAGGACTTCGCGCTGATGCCGTGGGCGACGGTGCTGCGCAACGCGGCCTTCGGGCTGGAGCTGCGTGGCATGCCGCGCAGGGAGCGCGAGGAGATCGCGCGCACCTACGTCGACAAGGTGGGGCTGGGCCGCTTCGCGGACGCCTATCCGCACCAGCTCTCCGGAGGGATGCGGCAGCGCGTGGGCCTCGCCCGGGCGCTCGCCGTGGATGCCGACATCCTGCTGATGGACGAGCCGTTCGCCTCGGTCGACGAGCAGATCCGGCGCAAGTTCCAGGAGGACCTGCTGGCGCTGCTCGCCGACGAGAGCAAGACCGTGATCTTCGTGACCCACTCGATCGAGGAGGCCGTCTACGTCTCCGACCAGATCGTGATCATGACCCAGGGTCCCTCGCAGGTCTCGAAGGTCGTCCGGCCCGGCGTCGATCGCAGCGGCGGCTCGGAGAGCATCCGGCGCAGCCCCGCCTACCTCGACTGGGTCGAGCGGATCTGGGGCGAGCTCCACGACTATCTGGAGACGTGACATGCGCGTCCGCGGTCACAGGATCCCGATGGTCTTCTCGCTGCTGGTGTGGTTCGCGCTGTGGGAGATCATCGGCCGGCTCGGGCTCGTGTCGCTCATCCCGCCCTTCAGCGAGGTGCTCGGCGCGTTCGGCGAGGTGGTGGGGTCGGACACGTTCGCGAGCGCGGCGTGGATCACGCTGCAGGCGTTCCTGATCGGGATGGCGCTGTCCCTCGTCGCCGGCATCGGCGTGGGCATCCTCATGGGCACCAGCCGCACGGTCGGATCCGTGATGGGGATGTGGGTGAACATCTTCGAGAGCTCGCCGCTGACTGCTGTCGTTCCCGCGCTCATGGCGCTGCTCGGCTTCGGGCTGCCGACGATGATCGTCACCGTGTTCCTGTTCTCGGTGTGGGTGATCGCGCTCGACACCCAGGTCGGCGTGGAGCGGGTCAACCCCTCGCTCGTCGAGATGGGCCGCTCCTTCGGCGCCTCCAGGCGCACGCTGTACTCCCGGATCGTCATGCGGGCGGCGCTGCCCGAGATGCTCGCGGGCATCCGGCTCGGCGTCATCCGCGGGCTCAAGGGCGTCGTGATCGGCCAGCTGCTGATCGCGGTCCTCGGGGTGGGCTACCTGTTCGAGCTCTACTCCCGGAACTTCCTCATGCCGCAGTTCTGGGCGCTGCTGATCATCCTGTTCGCCTTCGCCTTCCTCGCGTCGGAGGCGGTCGCCTACTTCGAACGGAAGGTGTCGTTCTATGCATCGAGCCGCTGAGCGGTCGGCCGACTACGCCATCGCCGCGCCCGTCGTCACCACGGTCGCCGTGGCGGGACGCGATGAGGTCTTCCCGGTCGCCCGCGTGTTCTGCGTCGGGCGCAACTACGCCGAGCACGCGATCGAGATGGGCCACGACCCGGACCGGGAGCCGCCGTTCTTCTTCATGAAGCCGGCCGACGCGGTCGTGCCGCCCGGCAGCGTGCCGTACCCCACGCAGACGCAGGAGCTGCACCATGAGGTCGAGCTGGTCGTCGCGCTCGCCGAGGGCGGCCGGGAGATCGCGGTCCAGGACGCCCTCGACCACGTCTTCGGGTACGCCGTCGGGCTGGACATGACGCGCCGCGACATGCAGGCGGTGGCGAAGAAGGCCGGCCGCCCGTGGGACATGGCCAAGGGCTTCGATCAGTCCGCGCCGACCGGCCCGATCCGCGCGGCCGAGGAGATCGGCCACCCGACGCGGGGAGCCGTCTGGCTGCGCATCAACGGCGAGCCGCGCCAGGAGGGCGACCTCGACCAGCAGATCTGGAAGGTGCCCGAGACGATCAGCTACCTGAGCACGCTCGTCGCGCTCCGTCCCGGCGACCTGATCATGACCGGGACGCCCAAGGGCGTCGGCCCGGTCGAGCCCGGCGACCGTCTCGAAGGCCACATCGACGGCGTCGGCGACCTGACGGTCACCTACGACGCCTGAGCGCGCAGCCGGCGCCGCACGTGGCGACGGCGGGATCGCCGTAGACTCCCGTCGTGTCTGCCTCGGAGCTCCCGCGCGACCCCGCGCGCTCCGCGACCGTGGCGGAGCAGCAGGCGGCCCTCCGGCGGGTCGCGGTGCTCGTGGCCACGGGGGCGGCGGCGGCGGACGTCTTCGCGGCCATCGCGCGTGAGGTCGCGCAGCTGCTGCGCCCGCGGCTGGTGCAGATCTATCGCTGGGAGCCGGACGGGACCGTGACCGTCGCGGGGACGTGGGGGGACGGGCCGAACCCGTTCCCCGCGGGCTCCAACTGGCCGTGGGACGATCCCTCGCTCGTCGCGATGACCGAGCACATGCGGACCGGCCGGCCGGTCCGGATCGAGGACATCGAGGAGAGCATCGCGGGCGCGCCCGTGGACGCGGGCGTCGGCGTGGGGGTCGGTTCGGCCGCCGGCGCGCCGGTCGTCGTCGACGGCGAGGCGTGGGGCCACATCGGCGTCGCGATGGCGAAGGGCGTGCCGCTGCCCGACCGCATCGAGGAGCAGCTCGCGGAGTTCACCGATCTGGTCGCGACGGCGATCTCCAGCAGCTCGACGCGCGAGCAGCTCGCCCGGCTGGCCGACGAGCAGGCCGCGCTGCGGCGCGTCGCGACGCTCGTCGCCCGCGAGGCGCCGCCCGCGGACGTCTTCGACGCGGTCGCGGAGGAGCTGGGGCGGCTCCTCGACGCCGCCTCCTCGGGCATGGTGCGGTTCGAGGACGAGCACACGGCCACGCTCGTCGCCGGCTGGGGGCGGCTCGGCGACGAGGTCCCCACCGGCGCCCGGCTGCCGCTCGGCGGGGTGAACGTCATGACGCAGATCGCGCAGAGCGGCCGGCCGGCCCGCATCGACGACTTCGCCCGGGAGGGGAGCGGCGAGATCGGGGAGCACGCGCGCCGCCTGAAGACCCGCACCGCGGTGGGCGGTCCGATCCGGGTCGCCGGCCGGCTGTGGGGCGCGATGATCGCGGCGACCCTCGAGGGCGCCACGATGCCGACCGATGCCGGGCCGCGGCTCGAGCAGTTCACGGAGCTGATCGCCACCGCGATCTCCAACACCGAGGCGCGCGTGGAGCTCGCCCGGCTCGCCGACGAGCAGGCCGCGCTCCGGCGGGTGGCGACGCTGGTGGCGAGGGAGGCGGCGGCAGGGGAGCTGTTCGCCAAGGTCGCCGAGGAGGTCGCCGGCGTCTTCGGGCAGCGGATCGACACCGCGATCGTCCGCTACGAGCCCGACGAGACGGCGACCGTGGTCGCGGTGTGGGGGGAGCAGCCCGCGGGCGGCATCCGCGTCGGGCTGAGGATGCCGATCGACGGCAGCGGCGTGTCCGCGAAGGTGTACCGCGAGCGGCGCCCGGTCCGCGTGGACGACTACGCCGCCGCGGGCGGCTCGATCGCCGATCACGCGAAGGTGCACGGGATCCGCTCCGCGGTCGGATGCCCGATCCTGGTCAAGGGCCGCGCGTGGGGCGCGATGGTCGTCGCCCATTACGAGCCGAGGCCGTTCGCCGCCGACACCGAGCGGCGGGTGGCGCAGTTCACGGAGCTCGTGGCCACCGCGATCGCCAACGCGGAGGCGCGCGCCGAGCTCCAGCGCCTCGCCGACGAGCAGGCGGCGCTCCGCCGGGTGGCGACGCTCGTCGCCGAGGAGGCCGCGACCACCGAGTTGTTCGAGGCGGTGGTCCTGGAGGTGGGCAGGATGCTCGGAGCGGCGAATGCCGGCATGGCCCGCGTGGAGAGCCCGGACGAGGTGACGATCGTCGCCCAGGCCGGCCAGGACCCGTCGATCGTCCGCGCCGGGATGCGGGTGACGCTGGGGGGCGACAGCGTCACCCACCGCGTCCTGCGGAGCGGACGCTCGGCGCGGATCGACCTCTCCCAGGAGGGGCACGGCGCGATGGCCGAGCTCGCCCGGCGCTCGGACAGCAACGTCTCGGTCGGGGCGCCGATCACGGTCGAGAGCCGGCTCTGGGGCGTCATCGCCGCGGCCTGGGGCCCCGGCGTCCTTCCGCCCGCCGGGACCGAGGAGCGCCTGGCCGAGTTCGCGGAGCTGCTCGGCACCGCGATCGCGAACGCCCACAGCCGCGATCAGCTCACCGCGTCCCGCGCGCGCGTGGTGACCGCCGCCGACGAGGCGCGCCGCCGGGTCGTCCGCGACCTCCACGACGGCGCCCAGCAGCGCCTCGTCCACACGATCGTCACGCTCAAGCTCGCGCAGGGGACGGCCCGCGAGGACCCCGAGCACGCGGATGCCCTCCTCGCCGAGGCGCTCGACCACGCGGAGCACGGCAACACCGAGCTGCGCGAGCTCGCACACGGGATCCTCCCGGCGGTCCTGACGCGCGGCGGCCTGGCGGACGGCGTCGACGCGCTGGTCTCGCGCCTCGACCTGCCGGTCCACGTCGACGTGACCCGCCGGCGCGTGGCCCCGGAGATCGAGGCGAGCGCGTACTTCGTCGTGGCCGAGGCCCTCACCAACGTGGTCAAGCACGCGCGCGCGACGCGGGCGGACGTGGCCGCGTCGGTCGGCGACGGCACGCTGCGCGTCGAGGTCCGCGACGACGGCATCGGCGGCGCCGACCCCGAGGGCCACGGCCTGCTCGGGCTCGCCGATCGCGTGGCCGCGCTCGGCGGGCGGCTGCGGATCGACAGCCCCCCCGGCGCGGGCACGGTCCTCAGCGCGGAGCTGCCGCTGATCGCGGGGACGGAGCGGACGTGAGCACGGCGGCCGGCGCCGGGGCGGTGGCGGGGGAGGAGTCGCGCTGGCGCGGGCGGAGCCTGTGGCTGGACACGCTCGGAGAGCCGATCGAGCCGCACCCGCGGCTCGAGGGCACCGTCGACTGCGACGTGGCCGTGGTGGGCGGCGGGTTCGTCGGGTTGTGGACGGCGTACAGCCTCGCCCGCGCCGATCCGGCGCTGCGGATCGTGCTGGTGGAGGCCGAGATCGCCGGCTACGGCGCCGCCGGGCGCAACGCCGGGTTCGTGTCGGCGGGCATCGCGGGCGAGGCCCGGGTGTACCGCCGCCGGGGCGGCGACGAGGGCGTGATCCGCGCCGAGCGGGCGATGATCGACGCGATCGACGACGTGGGCCGGGTGGTCGCCGAGGAGGGCATCGACTGCGGATGGGTCAAGGGCGGCTCGCTGCGGGTCGCGACCAGCCGCCCGCAGCTCGAGCGGATCCGCGCGGGCCTGGAGGCGCGGCGGGCGCGGGGCATCGGCGAGGAGGACATGTGGATGCTCGGCCCCGGGGAGATCGCGGCGCGCGTGCGGATCGCCGGGGTGCTGGGCGGCGCGTTCACGCCGCACTGCGCGCGGGTGCATCCCGGGCGCCTCGTGCGGGGCCTGGCGCGGGCGTGCGCGCGCCGGGGCGTGCGGATCCACGAGCGCAGCCCGGCCCGCGACATCGCTGCGCGCCGGGTGACGTGCGAGCACGGGACGGTGCGGGCCGAGATGGTGGTGCGGGCGACGGAGTCCTACACCGTGCGGCTGCCCGGCGAGCGCCGGGCGTTCCTGCCGCTGTACAGCCACATGCTCGCCACCGAGCCGCTGTCCGACGCGGCGTGGGAGCAGATCGGCTGGTCGGGGTGCGAGACCGTCGCCGACCAGCACCACCTGTTCGCCTACGCGCAGCCCACGGTCGACGGTCGCATCGCCTTCGGCGGACGCTGCGCGCCCTATCGCGCGGGCAGCGTGATCCGCGAGGCCGACGAGGTGAGGCCGGCGATCCACGCGCGCCTCGACCGCGAGCTGCGCCGCTGGTTCCCCGCCGCCGCGGGCGCGGCGGTCACCCATCGATGGGGCGGCTCGCTCGCGGTCCCGCGCGACTGGTCGATGGCGATCCACTGCGACCGTGCCGCGGGCCTCGCCTGGGCAGGAGGACTGAGCGGACACGGGGTCGTCGCGTCCCACCTCTGCGGACGGACGCTCGCCGACCTCATCCGCGGCGAGGACACCGAGCTCACCACCCTGCCGTGGGTGGGGCACTCGAGCCCGCGCTGGGAGCCCGAGCCGGCGCGCGTGCTCGCGACGCGCGCGATCGCGGCGGCGCTGGCGGGCGCCGACCGCTCCGAGGACGCCAGGCAGCGGCCGGCCCGTCGCGCCGCCCTCGTGGCCCGCTGGACCCCGGGCCGCTGACGGCGAGGCGTGCTTGCCGCGCGACGCGCGGTCCGGTAGGCCAAGCACGCCAGCCGTGTCCACAGTGCCGAGGTAGGAGGGTCCGCATGTCACGCCGTCTCGCCATCATCGTGTCCGCCGCGCTGCTGGTGCCCGCCGTGGGAGCGCTCGCGCTCGTCGCCCAGGCGGCCGACCGGTCCGGCAAGCGCGGGGAGGGCGACGCGCGCGGCGCCAGGCAGTTCGTCGGCTACTGGATGGGGATCGATCCCCTCGACGGGGGCGACTCGCGGCGCGGGATCACGAAGGGCAAGGGCCGGACGCTGTCGGTCATCGGGCGCGACACGGTCTTCACGCTCTGCGACGGGAGCGACCGGGCCATCGTCACGGTCGACGACGCGAGGATCTCCGGCGCGGCGCTGGTCAGCGACAACTTCGTCATCACGTGCACCAACACGAAGTCCACGGTGAAGCTCAAGGTCCGCTACGACGTGATCGACCGCAACATCGTCCGCGAGACGGTGACGAGCCAGACCGGCGAGCCGGTCGACGAGATCATCTTCCACCGGGTGAGCGAGTCGTGAGCGCCGCGCCGCGTCAGTCCTGACGGCGGGCGCGGCTCGGTGCGACCCGCGGGGGCTCGTCCGGCTGCTTGGGGTAGACGGGCGGCCAGGGGGCGTCGAGCAGGCCGTTCGCGCGGTCGCGCTCGTGGAGCGCGAGGAGCGGCTCGAGCGACTGCGGGGCGGCGTCGATCGCCGCCCAGGGGTCGCCGTCGCGCTCCAGCCGGCCGGGCACGCTCGCGATCGTCAACTCGCCCGGGTCCACCTCGTCGAGCTCCTCCCAGCGGACCGGCGCCGAGACCTGGGCGCCGGGGCGGGCGCGTACCGACCAGGCGCCGAACACGGTCTTGTGCGGTGCGTTCTGGTTGTAGTCGACGAAGATCCGCCGGCCGCGCTCCTCCTTCCACCAGGCGGCGGTGAGGATGTCGGGGCGGCGGCGCTCGAGCTCGCGCGCCGCGGCCACCGCCGCGGAGCGGACGGCGTAGGAGTCCCAGCGCGCCTGGAGGCGGACGTAGACGTGCAGCCCGCGGTTGCCGGTCGTCTTGGGGAAGCCCGCGATCCCGAGCTCGTCCAGCAGTGCCTTGAGCTCCCAGGCGGCCGCGCACGCCTCGGCGAAGCCCGTGCCCGGCTGCGGGTCGAGGTCCAGGCGGAGCTCGTCGGCGTGCTCGGGGTCCTCCGCGCGGTTCGGCCAGACGTGGAAGCCGAGGCAGGCGAGGTTGACCGCCCACGCGACGTGCGCGACGTCCGCCGCCACGAGGGCTCGCGACGGCGTGCCGTTGACGGTCTGGACGGTCGTGGTCCGCAGCCAGTCCGGGGCGCCGGCCGGCACGCGCTTCTGGAAGAAGGACGGGCCGCCGGCGCCCTGCGGGAAGCGCTGCATGAGGACCGGCCGGCCGCCCATCGCGCGCATGAGCGGCCCCGCGACCGCGGCGTAGTAGCGGACGAGGTCGAGCTTCGTCTCGCCGCGCTCGGAGAAGAGCACCTTGCCGGGGCTGGTGATCCGCACCTCGCGCCCGGCGAGCTCGAGCACGTGCGCATCGGTGGCGGCCACGGCCCCACGGTACCGGCCCCGGCGCGCCGGCCGCCCGGCTACTGGCCGATCGTCCCGAAGCGCAGGATGTCGCCGAGCGTGAAGTGGCCGGCGGTCTCCGCGCGCAGGCCCTCGGGCGTCCAGCCGGGCTGCTGGCGCAGGAAGCCCTGGGGGTCGTGCGCGAGCAGGCCGACGAGCACCTCGGCGACGATCCGGCCGCCGACCGGGCCCAGTCGCTTGCCGCGGCGGGGCGCGTTCTCCGCCTCGCGCAGCACGTAGTACCAGAGCGGCGTCTCGGCCTCGAGCGCGGCCCGGTGCTCGGCGGAGAGGCCGAGCTCGTCGAGGCCGAGGTCGCCCACGGGGGTCGCGCCGATCGCCTGGGCGACCGCCTGGCCGGAGGGCAGCTGCAGCGCCTTGCCGCGCCGCAGGTTGAGCACGGGCAGCCCGGTGTTGGCGGTGTCGAGCCGGCCGGGGAGCTTGAGCAGCGGCCGGGCGAGGTGCGTGTCGATCCGGCGCGAGAGCTGCGGGTGCGAGCCGTCGATCCTGGTGAAGTGCCGCCAGTCCACGGTCCAGGCCGACGGCAGCGGCCGGAAGCCGTTGAGGTGGGCGAAGATGTCGCGGTCGGCGTCGGCGGCGGCCGAGAACAGGCGCACGTCCTGGACGGTGTCGTTGAGGTCGTAGGACGCCCGCACCATGCTGTGGCCGAAGCGATACGCCGCGCCCGAGAACTCGACCGGGATGAACGGCCCGTTGCGCGGCTCGAAGAACTCGAGCTGGGGCTCGCCGGCCGCCGGCAGCACCTCGGCGGCGAGCTCGTCGCCGACGATCTTCGGCAGGAAGTCGCGGACCACGACCCACTGGTAGTGCCACGTGACGACCCGGCGGGCCTCGGCGAAGAGCGCCGCGCCCTTCAGCCGCGGCTGCTCGCCGGCGACGTGCTCGACCACGTTGTTGTGGAAGCGGGTCATCGCGTGGTGCAGCTGCGAGACGATGATGTTCTCGTCGTTGCGCGGGTCGCCGATGATCGCCCGGCCCTGCGCGTTGCGCTGCAGGTCGCGCCGCTCCAGGGGGTTGCCGTTGTCGTCCGTCTCGGGGTTGCGCCCCTCCAGCAGGCGCACCCCCCGGCGCTGCCGGTTGCGCCACTCGTAGAGGTAGGGGCTGGCGCCCGGCCCCTGCCCGTAGAGGCTGTCGAGGTCGAACCGCGGCGAGCGGAAGTCGACCAGCGCGTCGGGATCGTTCAGCCGGCTGAGCTGGGAGATGGGGTCGAACGTGATGTCGTGGTCGACGAACTGCCCGAAGTACGTGTAGGCCGCCGGGATCCGGTCGTTGTCGTCGCTGGGGCCCGCACGATCCACCATCGCCTTGCCGAGGGCGATGAGGGCCTCGCGGTCGTGCAGCGGCGCCGGCAGGCGCCGGAACAGCCGCCCGAAGCGCCCCTCGAAGAGCGGCGAGCGCGGGACGGCCTCCTGGCCCCGCGGCTCCGCGACGCCGTGATGCGGCGCGCCCTCCTCGGGCGCCTCGATCTCGACCTGCGGATCGGTGGTGCTCGTTCCGGTCATGGCGCCAGCCTCTCGAACCGGTCGAGTCTCGTCCAGTATTCGGACGAGGCTCAGTCTTGTGGAGCTTTGCGGCGGCGCGCCGTCTTTGGCCCGGGGTGGACGAATAGAGGACCCGGGCGGGCTTAGCAGAAGCGCCCTTGAGTGGTCCAATCGGGCGGAACACCTACAAGCTCACGCGGGAGCCGCCCCATGTCGACCATCGTCCGTTCGCTGTGCATCGAGGTCCCCGGCCTGCCGCCGGCCAAGTCCGAGGCGCGATCGCTGCTCGGCCCTCGTCATCCGCACGCCGGACGGGTGCTGGCGCTGCTGTGCGCCGCCCAGGACGCGCTGGTCGCGCAGGGCGACGGCCGCGGCTTCGGCAGGGCGGCGCTGGCGATGGCGGTCGAGCTGCGGGCTCCGAGCCCACCACCGAGCGACGCCACGAACTACCTCGGCGGCATCGGCGACGTGCTCGGGAACAAGGCGAACCGCGGCGCGATGGCGCACCTGGGCGTGTACGCGGGCGTGACCGTGTTCGACAACGACCGCCAGCTCCACCTCGTCCGCTACCGCTACGCGTGGGACACCGAGACCGTCTACCGGGTGCGCCTGCGCCCGCTCCCGTACGCGCCGGCGCCGCTGCGCCGCGACCGGGCGGTCTGACCCGCGCCGCCCACGGGTTCGGGACGACACGTCAGGCCGCGACCGCGGACGAGTCCCACACGCCGGTCGCCGCGGCATCGCGCGCGAACTCGGCGAAGTCCCGCGGCTCGCGCCCGATCGCACGCTGCACGCCGTCGCCGAGGCGGGCCATGCGACCGCTGCGCAGCACGCTGAACAGGTACGTCAGCAGCTCGATCACCTCGTCCGGCGCGCCGTGCTCGATCGACTCGGCCGCGTGCTGCTCGAAGGAGACCGAGCGGTAGCGGACGTCCTGGCCGGCCGCACGCGCGATCTCGCCGACCGCCTCGCCGAAGGTCAGCGCCCGCGGACCCGTCAGCTCGTAGAGCCTGCCCGCGTGCCGGTCGTCGGTCAGCGCCGCGACGGCCACGTCGGCGATGTCGCCGGCGTCGACGAAGGGCACGCGCGCGTCGCCGCCCGGCACCCGGACCTCGCCGCCGAGGACGTGCTCGAGCAGGTAGTCCTCGCTGAAGTTCTGCGCGAACCACGCGCAGCGGACGATGGTCAGCGCGGCGCCGGTGGCGGCCACCGCCTCCTCGGCCATCTCGGCCTCGGGCTCGCCGAGGCCCGCCAGCAGCACGAGCCTCGGGACCCCGCTCCCGACGGCGACCTCCGCGAACGCCCCGACCGTGTCCGCCGCGCCCGGGACCGCGAGGTCCGGGTGGTAGGAGACGTACACCGCGCGCGTGCCGCGCACCGCGGGCGCCCACGTGGCGCGGTCGTGCCAGTCGAACGGCGGCTCGCCGCGGCGCGAGCCGACCCGGGTGGGGACGCCGCGCGCCGCGAGCCGCTCCACGACCCGGCGGCCCGTCTTGCCGGTCCCGCCGAGGACCAGCGTGGGCTTCGAGTGATCCATCGTCGTGGCTCCTTCGCTCGCTCGCCATGTCCCGGCGACCGTACGTCCGCGCGCCGTCCCCGGCGTCGGGGAGCACCCCGATCCGCTCCCTGAATCAGGGAGCCACCTGCGGGAGCTCACCGACGCGACGACTCCGGGACCGCACCTATGGTCGCCGCGTCGACCCGCCCGAAAGGACCCACACGTGCGAGACCTGGTCGCAGTCACCCAGTTGACGCTCGACGGCGTCATGCAGGCGCCCGGCGCGCCGGAGGAGGACCCCACCGGCGGCTTCGCCCACGGCGGGTGGTCGGTCGCCTACTTCGACGACGTGCTCGGGGAGGCGCTCGACGAGGCGATGGCGCGGCCGTTCGACATCGTCCTCGGCCGCAAGACCTACGAGATCTTCGCCGCGCACTGGCCCTACGCCGACGACCCCGTCGCGCGGACGCTCAACGCCGCGACCAAGCACGTCGCCTCGACCACCCTCAAGCGCCTCGAGTGGAGCAACTCGTCGCTGATCGAGGGCGACGTGCCGGCCGGGATCGCGCGGCTCAAGCGGCAGGACGGGCCGGAGCTCCAGGTGCTCGGCAGCTGGGACCTCGTCCAGACGCTGATCGCCCACGAGCTCGTCGACGAGTTCCGGGTGTGGATCTTCCCCGTGCTGGTCGGGCCCGGCAAGCGGCTCTTCGCCGGTGGCACGCCGCCGGCCGGCCTGCGGCTCGACGAGGCGACCACGACGACGACCGGCGTCGTGATCGCGACCTACCGGCATGCCGGAGCGCTGCCGACGGGGTCCTACGCCTTCGAGGAGCCGACGAACGCCGAGGTCCGGCGACGGGAGCACCTCGAGCGCTGACGGCAGGTTGCGGTCCAGCGGGATAGGGTCGCTCGCGCGACCTCAAGTGGCGACCGAGCATGCGACGACACTGCTGGAGCGCGAGCGGGAGCTGGGGGAGGCCCGCGCCGCGTTGACGGAGGCCCACGCGGCCCGGGGCCGCGTCGTGCTCGTGGAGGCACCGGCCGGTCTCGGCAAGACGAGCCTGCTGCGCGCGGTGGCCGGCCTCGCCGCCGACGAGGGTTTCATCTGCCTGCGGGCGCGCGCGAGCGACCTCGAGCGGGCATTCGCCTACGGCTGCGTGCGCCAGCTGCTCGAGCCGGTCGTCGCCAGGGCCTCGCCGGCCGACCGCGACCGTCTGTTCGAGGGCGCGGCCGCGCTCTCGGAGCCCCTGTTCTCGCCGGGCAGCGGATCCGCGGCGACATCCTCCCCCGACAGCGCGTTCGCGACTCTCCACGGCCTCTACTGGCTGCTCAACAACCTCGCCGACCAGGCCCCGGTCGCGCTGTTCGTCGACGACCTCCACTGGTCCGACGCCGAGTCGCTGCGATTCGTCAACTACCTGGCCCCCCGGCTGGACGGGCTCAGGGTCGCGGTGATCGCCGGGACGCGGCCTGGCGAGGGGGAGACCAGGGAGCTGGCGCGGCTGGCGGCGGCGCCGGAGACGACCGTGCTGCGGCCCCGGCCGCTGAGCACCGCGGCGACGGCGACGCTGTGCGAGCGCCGGCTCGGTGCGACGGTGGCGCCCGAGTTCGTGGCCGCCTGCCGCGACGCGACCGGCGGCAACCCGTTCTACGTCGAGGAGCTCCTGCGCGAGGCCGCCGAGCAGGATTTCGCGACCGACGCCGGCGGGGCGGATCGCGTGCAGCGGATCGTCCCGGCCGCCGTGGCCCAGGCCGTGCTCCTGCGCCTCGCCGGCCGGCCGCCGGCGGCGACGGCGGTCGTGCGCGCGGTCGCGGTCCTGGGCGACGGGGCGAGCCTGCCCGAGGCCGCGAGCCTCGCGGGGCTCGGGGAGGCGGACGCGGCCGACGCGGCCGACCTGTGCGTCGGGCTCGCGCTCCTCGAGCCGGGCCTCGCGTTCACGCACCCGATCGTGCGCGAGGCGGTCTACGCGGACATCGGCTCGCGCGAGCGGGCTGACGCCCATGCGCGCGCCGCCGCGCTCCTCGCCGAGCGCGGCGCGTCCGGGGAGCGCATCGCGGCGCAGATCGCGCAGGCCGAGCCGGCCGGCGACCCCGCGCGAGTCGCGCTCCTGCGGCGCGTGGCCGGGGAGGCGCTCGTGCGCGGCGCGCCGGCCGCGGCCGTGGCGTGGCTCGGGCGGGCGCTGGCGGAGCCCCCGCCGCCGGCGGAGCGGGGCGAGGTGCTGCTCGAGCTGAGCTCGGCGGAGCTGCGCCTCGGGACGCCGGGGGCAGCGGTCGGCCAGCTCAGCGAGGCCGCCGCGCTCGTGCGCGGTCCGGAGCTGCTCGCGACGTCCGCCCGGCAGCTCGGCGCCGCGCTCACGTGGTCGGGCGACGCCGACCGGGCGGTCGCGACGATCGGGACCGCGATCGACGCCGTCGGAGGCGAGGACCGCGAGCTGACGCTGATGCTCGAGGCCGAACGCGCCGCCTACGCCCAGCAGGGGAGCCTCGAGGCCCGGGCGCCGGTGGCGGCACACCTCGAGCGCTACGCGGGCCTCGAGGGCGCCACCCCCGGCGAGCGCCTCGTGCTGGCCAGCCTCGCCTTCGAGCGCGCCCGCGCGGCCCCGACGGCGGCCGAGGCCGCCGGCCACATCGAGCGCGCGCTCGCGGACCCCCGGCTGCTCGGCGAGCAGGAGCAGGATGTCGCCGGGACGCTCTACCTGCTCGTCGTCGGCCTGCTCGCGACCGACGCGCTCGACGCGGCCGACGCGTGCCTGGGCCGGATGCTCGCCGAGGCGCGCGCTCGCGCCTCGATCCCGGCGCTGGCGTTCGTGATCGTCCACCGTGGCTGGGTGTCGTTCCGGCGCGGCGACGTGGCCGACGCCGAGGCCGACGCGCGCACGTCGCTGGACCTGCTCACGAGCCACGACATCCGGCTTGGGACGCGCTTCGCACTGGCCCTGGAGATCGAGGCGCTGATCGAGCGCGACGAGGTCGCGGCCGCCGACCGGGCGCTGCGCGAGAGCGGCTTCGGCGACGAGATCCCGGCCGGGATGGCGAGCAACTCCCTGCTGCGGGCGCGCAGCCTGCTCCGCCTCACGCAGGGCCGCACGCGCGAGGGGCTGGACGATCTGGTCACGTTCGGCGACCACGACGAGCGCTGGGGCGGCGCGAACCCGCTCTCGTCGCGCTGGCGATCGGCCGCCGCGCTCGCGCACGCCGCGCTCGGCGACGCCGAGGCGGCGCGCCGCCTCGCCGTCGAGGACCTCGACCGGGCGCGGCGCTGGGGGGCCGCGAGCGGGATCGGGACGGCGCTGCACGCGCTCGCGCTCGTGGAGGGCGGCGACGCCGCGGTCGAGCGCCTGCGCGAGGCCGCCGGGATCCTCGAGGGCTCGCCGGAGCGCCTGCGGCAGGCGCGCGCGCTGACCGATCTCGGCGCGGCGCTGCGGCGCGCGAACCGCCGCGCCGAGGCGCGCGGCGCGCTGCAGGACGGGCTCGGGCTCGCCGAGCGGCTCGGCGCCCGCGCGCTCGCCGCGCGGGCGCGCACCGAGCTGCAGGCCGCCGGCGGCCGGTCGAGCGATCCCTACGGCACGGGCGTGGCGCAGCTCACCGTTTCAGAGCGCCGCGTCGCCGAGCTGGCGGCGGAGGGGCACAGCAACCCCGAGATCGCCCAGGCGCTGTTCGTCACGCGCAAGACCGTCGAGACCCACCTCGGCCGCGTGTACCGCAAGCTCGACATCACGGGTCGCCGCGACCTCGAGCGCGTGCTGGCCGACGCCTGAGCTCCCGGCGGCCCCGACGTACGGGTGCGATCTACGGGTGCCGCCCGGATGTCGGCGCGGCCCGTCCGCCGCAGGATGGCGCCATGACTCATCCCGACCCTCGCCGTCATCGCCCTGATGTGGGGCGCCGTCGTCGAGGACCTCGGGACGCTGATGCTCGTCGAGCACGTTGCGATGCTCCCGTGCATGCTCGTCGCGATGCTGCTGCGCCCTGCCGAGTACACCTCCCACGCCCACCACGCCGTGGCTTAAGAGGCGGGCGACCTCACGGGGCCGACAGGGCGGTCCCCGTGAGGCGCCCGGCGGCACGCCAGTGGGTGCGGGCGTCCGCGGGGCCGCAGTGTCAGGAGGCGCGCCCGGCGGACAAGGCCGCGGCGTCTGTTGCACCGGCGTTGCGAACAGGTCCCGGCGCGCGGCCGCACTTGCGTTCGCGCCCGCGTATCGCAGAGGATCGCCCGGTGACCCCGGTCCGGCGGGGGTCGCTCCTGCCATCTGGAGGAGGTCCGACTTCCACGGCTGATGCCGCGGTCCCGACGGGGTCAGGCCCTATCACGGCGCTCACCGCCACGCTCGCCGAGGCCGACCTCGTCGGCAAAGGGCTGGACGCGTGCCTGTCCGCGAACGAGGAGACCACGGCCAGCGACCGCATCCCGGGTCTCGCCGCGCTTTGCCGATGGTGATCTGGTCATTGCCGTCCGCTACCGCGAGCTCAACCGGGTCGCGCCGGACGCGGGGCGTCCTTCACGTGGACGGCGAAGTCGTTCGGCCCGCACATCGGCTGGCTGTGCGGCTGGGGCCTCGTGGTCGCGACGATCATCGTGCTCTCGAACCGAGCTGTTCGGTGGCGGTGGGCATATCCGGACGGCGGCGCCTGCTGCTCCCGGAGCAACCGTTGCAGCGTCGCCGTGATCGCCGGGACGGAGCCGCGCCTCGCGGCCGCGTCGAGCAACGCGATCGCCTCGGGCGACCGCAGCGGCCCAGGCGGCGCCACGGAGCCCGCGAGGCTCGCCCGAATCACCTCCGAGCGCGATGTGCGCCTCTCCGCGGCGACGCGATCAAGACGCTGAACGAGGTCGTCCGAACACGAGAAGGTGATCATGCGCCGCATACGGGCGGGTTTCCCACGGAACGGCCCAGGCTTGGCGCGCGCGATGGCCCGGCTAGCAGTGTCCGAGCGAGGGGGTCAGCGGGTATCGCGCCCTCCCCCTAGGGCCTCTTCAGCGGCGGTGCGGGTGCGCGAGGCGATGGCAGTCCGAGCACAGGGCTATCAACTCATCGAGTGGCGCGAGCTCGGGCCCACCCATCCTGATCGCGCGTACGTGGTGGACAGCGAGGGCTGCCGCTCGACCACGCCGCTCACACCGACCACGAGCACGGGCGACCGCGCGCGCACGCAGTCGTCGCCATGCTCGGCTGGATCCTCGGGTGTGGGGTTGGTGGCGTCGGCATCTGCCACGGGCCACGCGCAGTAGCCGGGCAGGTGGGCACGACGCAGATGCTGCTGGTCATGGGCTCTCACACTTACGAGAGTTTGCTTAGACCCTTAGGCATTGCTTAGGGGTGTAGCCGATAGGGCGAGTGAACGGAGGACCGGCCCCCCCAACGAGGCCGCCTCCCACAGCAGACGGCACGAGCTGGTCACGGGCCAAACCGGCGCTCGCGCGCCGGTCTGCGGGATCTGCCCTCTCCGCACTGACGAGCCAGGGCACCAACCAACCACCAGGAGCACCCCGCATGACCGCACGTACCACCCTCGGCTGGCCCTCATCGGACTCAGCCACATCATCACGGCCGGCGCGATGATCGCCGCCATCGTCCTCGAGGTGTGGATGTCGGTGCAGGCATGGCCGAACCTCATCTGGATCTTCTTCGGCATCCCGCTCCTCGTGAGCCTCGGCACCGCTGTCGCCTGCCTAGTCGGCTACGGCGTCATGGCGCTCGGCGTGACGGTCAAGGGGGAGGCATGAGCGACCCGCAGATGCCGCCCGGATTCACGGCCGACATGGACGTCCAGACCATCAAGCACCTGCAAGTCATAGACGACGAGCCCGACGCACGCGGCGTCATGTTGATGCTCGCGCTCACCACCGACCGCCGGTACATGACGCTCGAGGTCGGCCTCAACTAGCCGAGTGATCGGACGCGGAGGGCGAGCCGCCGAGAACCGGCTCGCCCTCTGCGCCCGCCCATCCGGACGGGACAACCAGGCACAAGGAGTACCGATGCACCTCCCTACCAAGGCGATTGCGGTCGCCACGACCGGCGCCATCTTCGCCGGCGCCATCGGCGTCGGCAGCGCCAACGCCGACGTCCACCGCGCAGCCACCAAGGTCACGTCGGCGCACATCAAGAACGGCACGATCAGCTGGCCGACCTGAACAAGAAGCTCCGCGCACAGCTCAAGCTGCGCACGAAGGCCGGCGCCGCCGGCGCCACGGGCGCGCAGGGCGGCCGGCATCGGCATGGCCGGACCCGCCGGCAGTCGCGGAGTCCACGGCCTCGCCGGGCTCAACGGCGCGGACGGCGCGCACGGCCTGAACGGCATCGACGGCGTCGGCATCGACGGGCGGATGGCCGTCGACGGGCATCGACGGGCAGTGACGGGATCGACGGAGCTGCCGGCAACAACGGCAGCAACGGCTCGAACGGCAAGAGCGCGTACGAGCAGGCGGTCGAGCTCGGCTACACCGGCACGTTCGCCGAGTGGGTGCAGTCCGCTCCACGGCCAGGACGGCAGACCTCGAACGGTCACGACGGCGTCAACGGCTCTAACGGCAAGGGCGCCTACGAGCAGGCCGTCGAGAACGGCTACGAGGGCTCATTCGGCCAGTGGATGCAGTCGCTGAAGGGCGAGCGCGGAAACGACGGCGTGAACGGTTCGAATGGCGTCAACGGCAGGACGGCAGCAACGGCAAGTGCGCGTACGAGCTGGCTGTCGCCGATGGGTTCGAGGGCTCTTTTCAGGACTGGAAGGCAGTCGCTCAAGGGCGAGCGCGGGAAAGCGAGCACGGGCAGGACGGCGCTCGCGGGAACGACGGCGTCAACGGCAGAACGGCAAGTCAGCGTACGAGCAGGCGCAGGAGCTGGGTTACGAGGGCTCCTTCGGGCAGTGGCTCCAGTCGCTCAAGGGCGACAAGGGTGACGCCGGCAGCAACGGCTCCGACGGCCAGGACGGCGCCGCCGGCCAGGCTGGCAAGAACGCGTACGAGCTGGCTGTCGCTGACGGCTTCGAGGGTTCCTACGGCGAGTGGAAGCAGTCGCTGAAGGGTGACAAGGGCGAGCCCGGCGAGCGCGGCCAGGCCGGCTCGAACGGCAAGTCGGCGTACGAGCTGATGGTCGCCGACGGCTACACCGGCACCTTCCAGGAGTGGAAGCTTCGCTGAAGGGTGCCAGGTGAGCCCGGACACAGGGCATCCAGGGCGTCGCAGGGTCCGCAGGTTTCGACGCAGCTGAGCACCATCTGCGTCGTCAAGCAGGGCAGCAACTACCGGCTCGCGGTCAACACGGAGTGCGGCCCGAGCGACACGAAGCTGCAGGTCTACATCCCGGTCAGCTAGAGGGGCGAAACCCGCGCACGAGCGCGGGTCTGCGGGGGGCAGCCCCTCCCCGCACTGATGAGCCAGGGCAACCAACCACAAGGAGCAACCGCATGGCCCAGCCATGGAAGGTCCGCAGCGAGGCGGAGATGATGACCATGCTCACCCAGCTGTCGTATGAGGCGGGGTGGCGTGCGTCGCCGCCGCGCAAGGATGCCGACGTCAACCAGACGCGGCATGACCAGCTGGTGGCGTGGGCGAAGGAGATGGCGGCCGACATCAAGGCGAACCGACTGGCGAGACCATGACCGAGATCATCGGCTACACCGCCGTCGTCATCAGCCTCGGTTGCCGGGTCGTGTGAACGATCATGTTCCTCTATCTCGTCGGCTGGGGCGCCGGCCGCCTGTTCCGCATCGGCATGTAGCAAGAAGGACCGTCGCGGTGGAAGGCGCGCGGCAAGCGCGCCGGGCTCATCTGGGTCAGCGCGATCGCCGTGAACGTCACCATGATCGCGGTCGCCGTGGCGGCAGCGCCATTACCGCCGCGAGCCGCTGCCAGCGAGCGTACGAACGGATCGGGGCGGACCCCATGGCCGACACGATGATGTGGCTGTGGGCCGTGATCGGCGACGCCATCGGCGAGGACGCGCTCAAGACCGGCACGCTGAACCGCTCCCACGTCATCGCGTGGGTGCTCGTCACGTACCACGACCTCGAGGTGTCGCCGACGTGCGTGCACGACGCCGTCCTGTTCGCGCAAGGAAAGAGGACGTGAACGCCGCCCGCGTCGCCTTGATCGTGATCCTGGTGTACGCCGCTCGGCGCGATCGGTGCGATCGTCGCCTACGATCGAGGCCCGCGGTGGCCGTCGTCTACGACCGGGAGGACCCCCTGACATGACCCCGAGCGAGCTGCGCAAGGCGGAGGCCCGGTATCAGCGGGCGGCGAGTCGTGCCGAGGACGCCCGCCAGGAACGCAACCGCCTGGTCCGCGAGGCGCTGCAGGCGGGCTGGACGCACGCCCGGATCGCGGAGGCCACGGGCTTGACGCGCGGCCGCGTCGGGCAGATCGCGCTGACGGGCGCCGTGCGCCGCGTGCGGGCCGTCTGAACGAGCCCCGCGGGGCCAGGTGGTGTCCGGGGCCCGGAGGCGCCAGAGGGCGCCGCCGAAAGGTTTCGCCACAACCCATGGCCGGCGGCGCCACCCCCGCCGCGGTAGCCGTCTAGACCGTCCGTCGGACCTCGCGCCCGTCTAGCGAACGTTGTCCGTGGCCACCTCGGCTCGTCGCTGATCTGCTGCTGCAGATGGGCTGACGGCGCGGCGAGTCAGGCGTGGTACTTCCGGCGCAAGCTGGGCCGCGGGGTCGGGGCCTGCTGCTCAGGGCGTCCGTCCCGGTACTCGGCGGTCTCGGGCGGGGCTGGATGTTCAGCTCAAGCTCTGCGTGGACTCGTTTGATCCCGCGCCCGACGCCCGGATGACGTCTCCGCGCCTTCCGAGTAGCTCTCGACGTCCGCGAGCGTTTCATGATCCGGCGTCGGCGTGCTCGTGCCGGGTCGGGACCGCGCTCTTCATGCTCGCGTGGCGACGCCCGCCACAGGCACGCGTACTTCCGCGGCGAGACGCTCAAGCACGACACGCCCGCGCTGGTGGTCGAGGAGCCGGGCGCGTAGCCCCGCCTTCACCGATCGCTGACAACCCCGGCGCCGCGGAGGTGGAGGATCCGCGGCCTGTGTTCCCGACGAGGTGGAGGTCTCGTTGTCCTCACGTATCCGGCTGCCGCTGGCCGTCGGCGGTCTCGGCGCCGTCGTCCTGCTCGGCCTGGCGGCCAATCTCGCCATCGGCGGCAGCGCCGACCGCACCGACCAGGTCCGCTCCGCCCTGCACGGCGGCAACGCCAAGACGTCATCTTCCTGCTCGGCGACGGGATGGGAAGCCCGGAGGTCACGACCGCGCGCTACTACCAGTACGGCGCGGCGGGGCGGATGAACCTCGACCGCCTGCCGTTCACCGGCTTCCAGACCACCTGGTCGGTGAAGCCCGGGGCAGGCCCGGACTACAAGCCCGACTACGACCCCGACTCGGCGTCCACCGGGACGGAGTGGGCGACCGGTGCGAAGACCATCGACGAGCGGATCTCGCAGGGGCCGAGCGACGCGCTCGAGACGCCCGGCGAGAACCTCGAGACGGTGCTCGAGCGCGCGCAGAAGGCGGGCAAGAAGACCGGCAACGTCACGACCGCCGAGCTCACCGACGCGACGCCGGCCGTCCTGAACGCGCACATCTCCCAGCGGGGCTGCCAGGGGCCGGAGGACACGGTCGAGCTGTGCCCGTCGGAGGCGACCGGCGCGGGCGGGCCGGGCTCGATCGCCGAGCAGACCGTCGACCACCGCGTCGACGTGCTGCTGGGCGGCGGGAAGGCGCGCTTCGACCAGACGATCGAGGGCGGTGACCACGACGGCCACACGGTCCTCGAGAAGGCCGAGGCCGACGGCTACGACGTCGTGACCGACGCCACCGGGCTGGCGGCGGCGCGACCGCGCGGCAAGGCGCCGCTCCTCGGGCTCTTCACGCCGGGGACGATGGCGACCGAGTGGACCGGACCGCAGGCGACGCTCGGCGCGGGCACGCCGGCGCAGCGCTGCGAGGAGGGCCACCGCCCGGCGAGCGAGCCGAGCCTGCCCGACATGACCCGCAAGGCGCTCGGCCTGCTCGACGGCGCGAAGAACGGGTTCTTCCTGCAGGTCGAGGGCGCCTCGATCGACAAGCAGGACCACGCCGCCAACGCGTGCGCGCAGATCGGCGAGACGGTCGCGTTCGACGACGCGGTCGCCGTCGCGCTCGAGTACCAGAAGCGCCATCCCGACACCCTGATCGTGGTCACCGCCGACCACGCGCACACGTCGCAGATCGTCGCCGAGGACACCGACGGCGCCGATGACCCGACCGGCTACTCGAACAACGTGATCACGAGGACGGGCAGACGATGCGCGTCACCTACGGCACCGCTGCGGCAACCCGGCGGCCGCGGCGCCGCCGAGCCAGCAGCACACCGGCTCGGTCGTGCCGGCGTTCGCGAGCGGCCCCGGCGCGGCGGCGGTCCTCGGCACCAACGATCACACCGGGCTCTTCGAGGTCCTGCAGGGCGGCCGGGCGCGGTAGCCGGGGCGGCTCATGTCCCGAGCGCGAGACCCACGGCCGCGTTCTCCTCCGGCGTCGCGTTCCAGTAGCCGAAGCGGTCGGCGACCTCGAGGAAGTGGCGGACCTCCTCGTCGGAGGGCGGTCCGCCCGCCGTGGCGACCTCGCGGAAGAAGCGGGCGATCCGCTGCGCGGTGACGACCACGCTCACGGCCGGCCGAGCGGAGCGGTTGCGCCACGCGTGCCGCGCGTCGCCGGGGACGTGGAGGACGTCGCCCGCGCCGAGCAGGATCCAGCGGAAGTCGTCGCCGGTGTGGACGAGGCCCTCCACCTCGCCGGAGATCACGATGAAGGTCTCCGGCTCCGGGTGGCTGTGCAGCGGCACGATCCCGCCCGCCGGGATCGCGCCGCGCATGGCGCACGGCGCGTCGTCGTCGCCGGGCGGGGTGAGGATCTCGACCGTCGGGCCGAGGACGTTGACCGTCTCAATGGGGATCACCAGCGCGCGCTCGCGTCCTCGGTGGTCAGGCCGACCGACAGGGCGGCGGGCAGCACGCCGCGTAGACCTCGTACATCGGGGCGAGCGCCGGGAGCAGGGGGTCGGCCGCGCGACGTGTGACATCTTCGTGACGCGGTAACGTCAGACGCCGTGAGCGACCAGCTCCGCCGCCGGTCAGTGGGAGCCCCCGCCGCGCGCTCGGCGCTGCTCACCGTGCTCGGCGAGTACGTGCTGCCGGCGCCCGGCGGCGTGTGGCAGGAGACGCTCGTGGCCGCCCTCGTGACGCTGGGCTACAAGCCGCAGGCGGCGCGGCAGGCGCTCGCGCGCAGCGTGACCGCCGGCTGGCTGCGGACCGAGCGCCGCGGCCGCCGGTCGCGCGTCCATCTCACGGAGGAGACGGCGGCGATGCTGCGCACCGGCGCCGGGCGCATCTACGGGTTCGGCGCGCCGCGCGAGTGGGACGGGCGCTGGCTGCTCGTCGTCCTGCGCGTACCCGAGCAGCAGCGCGAGGTGCGCCACCGCTTCCGCACGCGGCTCGCGTGGGCGGGCTTCGGCTCGCTCGGCGGCGGGCTGTGGATCTCGCCGCACGCGGAGCGCGAGCGCGAGCTGTACGAGCTCGCCGGGGAGGGGTCGGCGGCCGAGCTGCTGTCCTTCCGCGCGGAGCTCGGGACGCTCGGCGAGCCGGAGCGGCTGGTCGACGAGGCGTGGGACCTGGACGCCGTCGCCGCGGCCTACGAGGACTTCGTCACGGCCTTCGAGGGCCTGCGCCCCTCGACGCCCGAGGCGGTGTTCCGCGCGCAGACGCTGCTCGTGCACGGGTGGCGGCGCTTCCCGTTCCTCGACCCCGACCTGCCGGAGAGCGTGCTGCCCGCCGGGTGGCCGCGCCGGCGCGCGCTCGAGGTGTTCCGCGCCCGGCACGCGACCTGGCACGAGGGCGCGCAGGAGCACTTCCGCGCGCTGGACGCCGTCAACCGGGCGGCGGCGTAGGGGCCGCGGGACGGCGGACCAGCCGCTGGTACCAGCCGTAGGCGGCGAGCCCGACCGGCAGCGGCAGCCAGTACGAGAACAGGCGGTAGGCGAAGGTGGCGAGCACGGCGTCGCCGGGGGAGACCCCGGCCAGCGTGAGCATCGCGGTCAGGCCCGCCTCCACGAACCCGAGCCCGCCCGGGGTGATGGGGATCTGCGTCAGCACCTGCGCGCCGCAGAAGGCGAGGAGCACGAGGCCGGGCCGGGGCTGGGAGCCGATCGCGGCGAGCGCCGCGTAGAGGGTCCCGTAGTCGAACGCCCAGCGCCCGACCGACTGCACCAGCGCGCGCTTCCAGCGCGGGCCGAGCACGCCGACGATCCGGCCCCGCTCGCGCAGCAGCCGCTCGGGCAGGTGGCGCAGCGGCTCGGCGCTCCGGCGCAGCCGGTTGCGGAGGCGCTGGATCACCCGCCCGACCCACGCCAGCGGGCCGTCGAGCGCGATCAGCACCGCGCCGATGGCGAACAGCACGACGAAGATCGCCGCCCCGAGCACCGTCGCCTCGATGAGGCGCCGGCTCACGCCGCCGCGGATGATCGCCGGGATCGCGAGCACCGGCATCGCGAGCACGACCGCGAACACGAGCAGGTTCACCGCCGTGAGCCCGGCCGCGGCGCGGTTGCCCGGGACGCCGGCGCCGACGAGCATCCGGTACTGGAGCGCCGCGCCCAGCGCGCCGCCGCCGGGCGCGATCTTCGCCAGCGCGTTGCCCGCGAGCTGCGAGGCGATCACCGGCGACCAGCGCGCCTTGTTCAGCGCCATCCGCTGCAGCGCCCACAGGCAGGCGAGCGAGGCGGCCTGCAGCACCGGCATCGCCACCAGCCAGGCGGGCGAGAGCGTGTCCAGGTCGTGCCAGGACCCGAAGAGGTCCAGGAGGCTCGGCGCGACGAGGTACAGCGACACCCCGCACACCACCAACCAGAACACGGTGCGCCGTAGCCGGCCGCGCTGGGGCGGCTCGGCCTCCGCGCGCGCGATCTCCTGCTCGACGTCCGCATGGCTCTCGATCGCGCGCTCGAGGCGGTCGCCCACCTGGATCATCGACATCGACCGTAGGCGTCGAGGGGGTGAGCGGAGCTCACCCGCGGCGGGTGACGGCCGCGGTGAAAGCGCGGTGGCCGCCCGGACCAGGCGGCCACCGCTTGGATTGAGGAGAGGGGCACTCCCGAAGCCCGGGGGCGTCGAAAAGTGACCGCACGGGTGACGGTCGTAACGCCGGGTTTGCGGCGGCCACGAGCAACGTGGTCATTTTCGGTACGCCGCCCCCTCGCTCGTCCGACTCCGACCGGGTACCGTCGCGGCCACTGTCTCCCGGTTCGCGCGCCGGGCCGGGGGGCAGCTGAACAGCGGCCCGGGGCTCGCGGCGCTTCGTCAGAAGGCGCCGGGCGGTCCTCCCGCAGACGTCGAGGGAAGACGACCAGGGAGGCCCCCATGCTCACCGAGCCGGAGCTCCGGCGCGGGAACGACCCGGAAGCCGCGCTCTTCGCGCGCTATCGCCGGTCGCGCGACCCGGCGGACCGCGACGCGCTGGTCCGGCGCTACCTGCCGCTCGCGGGCGCGCTGGCGGCGCGCTACCGCCACACCAGCGAGCCGTTCGACGATCTGCGCCAGGTCGCCTCGCTGGGTCTGGTGAAGGCGATCGACCGCTACGACCCGGCCCGCGGGACGGCGTTCACGTCGTTCGCGGTGCCGACCATCCTGGGCGAGCTGCGGCGCCACTTCCGCGACACGACCTGGCTGGTGAGGGTGCCGCGCGACCTCCAGGAGCTGGCCGGCCGGCTCGACCACGCGACGGCGGAGCTCGAGCGCGAGCTCGGCCGCGGCCCGACCGCGGACGAGCTCGCCCAGAGGCTCGGCGTGACGGCCGAGCGCGTGCTGGAGGCTCGGGAGGCGGCCGGCGCGCACTGGGCGACATCGCTCGACGCGCCGCCGGCCGCCGTCGACGGCGTCACCCCGCTCGCGGAGATGTTCGGCGCCGAGGACGACGCGCTCGGCGCGGTAGAGGACGCGGTGACGCTCGAGCTCCTCGCCGCGGACGCACTCGACGACCGCGAACGGGAGATCCTGCGGCTGCGCTTCGGAGAGGACCTGCGCCAGTCGGACATCGGCGAGCGGCTCGGGATCTCCCAGATGCACGTCTCGCGGTTGATCCGGCGCGCGCTCGAGCGCCTGCAGGAGCGCGCGGAGTCGGCTCCTGCCTGACCGGGTGAGCCCTCAGGAGCTCGCGCGCGCGACCCGGGGCGCGGCGCCGGCGAGCGCCTCGACGGCCTCCGCGAACACCTCGGTGTGGCGGTCGACGTCGGCGGCCGTGGTGGCGGGCGACATCAGCGCCATGTTGTGGAACGGCGTGATCATCACGCCGCGGTTGAGCATGAAGAGGTGCAGGGCGTCCTCGAGCGCGGCGTCGTGCAGCGCGGCGCTCGCGCCGCCGGTGCGCGGTGGCTCGGGCGCGAAGCACAGCTCCGCGCGCGCCCCGAGCTGGACGATCGACCACGGGACGCCGCCTGCCGCGATCACGTCGCGCACGCCCGCGACGAAGCGGTCGCAGAGGGCGATCATCTCGCTCGAAGGCCTCGTCGGTGAGGACGTGCTCGAGCGTCGCGCGGGCGGCGGCGAGCGACAGCGCGTTGCCCGCGAGGGTCCCGCCGACTCCGCCCACGTCGATGAGGTCGGCGTCCTCGAGCGCCTCGATGCGCGCGCCGGCCTCGGCGGAGAGGCCGTAGGCGCCGATCGGGATGCCGCCGGCGATCGCCTTGCCGATCGTGACGACATCGGGGCGCAGCCCCCAGGCACCGACGCAGCCACCGGGCCCGGCGCTGATCGTGTGCGTCTCGTCGGCGATCAGCAGCGTCCCGGTGCGGTCGCAGGCCGCGCGGAGCCCGTCGTGGAAGCCCGGGTCGGGCAGCACGATGCCGATGTTGGTCAGCGCGGGCTCCGCGAGCACGCAGGCGACCTGCTCGTCGGCGAGCAGGCGCTCGACCGCGTCGAGGTCGTTGAACTCGCACACGCGGGTGGTGACCGTGGGATCGACCGCGGGGCCGACGTTCCCCTCCCGCGACCGCGCGCGTCCGTCGGCGAGCGTGATGAACGTCTCGTCGACCGAGCCGTGGTAGCAGTAGCTGAAGACGAGCACGTACGGCCGCCCGGTCAGCGCGCGGCACAGCCGCAGCGCCCACCGGTTCGCGTCCGTCGCGGTGAGCGCGAAGCTCCACAAGGGCACGCCGAAGCGGCGGCCGAGCTCCTCCCCGACCCACGCGGCGTCCTCGGTGGGGAGCATCAGCGTCGCGCCGCCCTGCTCGGACAGGCGCCGCTCGACCGCGGCGACGGTCGCGTTCGGCGAGTGGCCGGCCATCGCGCCCGTGTCGCCCAGCGAGAAGTCGACGTAGCGGTTCCCGTCGACGTCCTCGATCGCCGCGCCGCTCGCCCACGCCGCGTAGACCGGATGACCGCCGGTCCACTTGGCCATCCACGTCAGCGGCACGCCGCCCAGCAGCGAGCCGCGGGCCTGCTCGAAGAGCTCGCGCGAGCGGGGATGGTCCCGCGCAAAGGCCTCGAGCTCGGCGCGGTGGACCTCGGCGATGCGGGCGGGGTCGGTCATCGCGCGACCCTAACCCACTCGAGCTCGGCGACCTCGCAGCCGCGGTGGGGCGCGAGCCGCTCCGCGGCGGCGGCCACCGCCCGCTTCGGCAGCCGCCCGAGCGCCTCGACCGCGACACTCAGGCGGCGGCCCTGCTTGCGGGCGCGCCACAGCCCGGCCGGCCGGCCGTCCGCGAGCACGACCCCCGCGCCCGCGATCGCGCGCCACACATGCTTGCGCGCCGCCTCGTCGGGCACGAGGACCTCCCGGTCGCGCGCGAGGATGAGCGGGTCGCCGGGACCGATCAGGCGCACGCCCGGCGCCGGCGGCGGGTCCTGCAGGCGCGGAAGGTCGCGCGCGAGCGCCCACGCGCGCGTGCGCCCGGCGACCTGTATCTCGGCGAGCTCGTCGCCGGCGCCCTCCCACAGCCGGCGCGCGTGGGCGGGGGCGATGCCCGCCCACTGAGCGAGGTGCGCGGGCGTCGAAGGGCCGTAGCCGGAGAGGTAGCGGCGGACCAACTCGGCCCCGGCGGCGGCCGGGGCGGGCGGCGTCCAGTCCATCCACTGGTCGGTGCGCGCGAACGCCGGTTGGCGCCCGGCGCGCCCGGCGAGACACAGCCGGCCGTGCAGCGCGGCCATCACGAGCAGCCCGCGCCGTGCGTGGTGGCTCTGGCAGCTGCGGCACCAGGGCAGCATGTCGAGCGGCAGCCGCTGCCGGAGCGCCTCGTGCAGGTCGTCGCGGCTGAGCACCACGCCGTCGAGGGCGTCGGCGACGGCGTCGACGGCGCGCGCGACCGGCTCGGCGAAGCCCTCGCGGCGCTCCGGCAGGGAGGAGGCGACGATCGCTCGCAGCCCCGCGTCGTCGGTGGGCAGCATCGCCGCCGCGAACGCGGCGGCGTCACCGGCCGGCAGGACCGCGGTCGCGGTGCGCGGGTTGTAGAGCGCGACCAGCGCGCGCTCCTCGAGCCGTGCGTCGACCCACCCGGGCGCGAGGGATCCGGTGCGGGCGAGCAGCGCGGTCGTCGCCGCGCCCGGCGGCGAGTCCTGCACCGCCCACCCGCGCAGCGCGTCGCCGGGGTCAGCGGAGGGCGCGGCGACGCCGTGCGCGGCCAGGCGAAAGGCGAGTACCCGGCCGGGATCGACGTCCATGCGGGCGGAGGCTACCGCCGTACGCGGGGCCGCCTGCGGCGGCGCGGAGCGCGCCGGCGCGGTCGGCGCGCAGGCCGGCCAGCTCGGCCCTCGCCATGGCCACGAACGGCGGCGGGGCCTGGCGCGCCGAGAGCATCGCGAGCTCGGCGGCGAAGCGATCGACCTGGCGGTCGAGCGGCGCGTGGAAGTGGCGGGCCAGCGCCTCGCCCTGCTCCCGGTAGCACGCGCGCAGGTCCGCGACGTTGGTCAGCACATCGGCGGCGAAGACGGCCTGCGCCTGCGCCCCGGCCCTGCGGACGTCGTCGCGGTGCGCGGCCTTGCGCTCGTCGTAGCCGAGCGTCGGATCCTCGGTCAGCACCGCGACGAGCCGGGCGACCTCGGTCCCGAACGCCGCCTCGACGTCCGCGAGCGTGTGGGACGTGTCCTCGACGACGTCGTGCAGCAGGCCGGCGGCGACCGTCTGGGGCGGGTAGCCGTGCGCGGCCAGCAGCGCGGCGACGCGGCGCGGATGCCCGATGAAGGCGAGGCCGTTGGCCTTGCGGACCTGGCCGCGGTGGGCCTGCTCGGCGAACGCGAGCGCGCGCGCGACCAGCGGGTGGTCGAGGTCGATGTCGTACGCGGCGCTCATGGCCGGGTGATCGGCCGCCGCGCGCGTGGACTGAGCCCGGAGACGCCACGTCTCCCCGGCCCACGCCGACCGGCTCAGTCCCGGGCGGCGGCGCTCAGCGCGTCGACGACCCGGGCGGCGGGGGCGTCGAGCGGCCCGGGCAGGCGCGCCAGCACGAGGCGCCGCGTCTCCTGCGGTTCACCACGGACCGCGACGGCCCTGACGGTGTCGGGGAGCACGTCCAGAGTGACCGGAGCGAGCGTGGTGATGGCCAGGCCGGCGGCGACGATCTGGAGCTTGGCGAGCCAGTCGCGCACGACGTAGCGGACGTCGGGGCGCTCGGCCAGGCCGGGCCACACGCCGAGCAGCGGCTCGCCCGGCTCGGATCGGCCGGCGACCCAGACCTGACCCTCGAGTTGGTCGACCTCGACCGCTCGCGTGCGGGCGAACGGGTGGCGCGCGGACACGCCGATGAGCAGCTCCCGCTCGGACAGGGTGAGGAGCTCGAGCGGAGGCGTCTCGGTGTCCAGCGGCCGGTAGGGCGGGGTGCGGGCGAGGATCGCGAGGTCGAGCGTGCCCGCGCGCAGGGCTCGGGTCAGCGCGGGCGTGGTTCCCTCTCGCAGCGTGACCTTCGGCGCCGGCCCCATCGAGGCGAGCGCTCTCGGCACGAGCCCCGCGGCCGCCGTGGCGAACGCGCCGAGCCGTACCGGCCCGGCCGCGGTCTGCTCGCCGGCCGCCTCGCGGCGAGCGGCGTCGAGCTCGTCCAGGATCCGGATGGCCCGGGGGAGAAGACGAGCTCCGGCGGGGGTGAGGATCACGCCGTGCCGGCCGCGCTCGAACAGCCGGCGGCCCGCGACCGCCTCGAGCGCCGCCACCTGCCGGGAGACCGCCGACTGCGTGTAGCCGAGGGTGGATGCGGCGGCCGAGAACGAGCCCGCTCGCGCGACCTCGTGCAGCACCCGCAGCCCGGTGGGCGAGAACTCCGGAGCCATGCGCGATCCGCATGGTACCTGTGCGAGATTCTCGTCGCCGGCATGACTCAGAGGGGCTACGTTCAAGCCATGACCGCTTCCCGCATCGCGCTCGTCACCGGCGCCAACCAGGGGCTCGGCCGGGCGCTCGTAGAACGGCTCGCCCTCCGCATGGCGCCGCAGGACCGGGTCCTGCTGACCGGCCGCGACCCGGACCGCGTCCACGCCGCCGCGGCCGCTGTGGCGGGCGGGCCGGCGACGGCGCGCGTCGAGGGCCGCGTGCTCGACGTGCGCGACGGCGACGCCATCGCGGCACTGGCCGCCGAGCTGGGCGAGGTCGATGTCGTCTTCTCCAACGCCGCGGCACGCATGACCCCGGAGGCCGATCCGGCCGGCGAGGTCGATGCCGTCGCGGAGACCAACAATCTCGCGACCTCCCGCATGCTGCGGGCCTTCGCGCCCCGGCTGCGCCCGGGCGGCCGGTTGATCATCGTGGCCAGCGCCCTCGGCACGCTCGACAGGCTCGGCGACGCGGCCGCCGGCCGTTTCGCCGCGGCCGCCGCCGAGGACCTCGAGGCCGTCGACGCCCTCGTCGCCGAGTGGCGCCGGGCCGTCCACGACGGCCGTGCCGAGCATGAGGGCTACGGCAGCTGGCTGAACATCCCGTCGAAGGTCGCGCAGGTCGCCGCCGTGCGCGCCGTCGCGCGCGAGCGCCGCGCCGCCGATCTCGCCGAGGGCAAGCTCGTCATGGCGCTGTGCCCCGGGCTGATCGACACCGGCGCCTCCCGCCCGTGGTTCGCTGACATGAGCCAGGCCCAGAGTCCGGCCGAGGCTGCGCGCCGGCCCGTCGACCTCGCGCTCGCCGGCACCTTCGACCCCGCGCTCTACGGCGAGCTCGTCCAGTTCGGCAAGGTCATCCCGTGGGGGTCCGGCCTCCGGGCGGCCGCGTGACGAGGCGCGGCGCCGGTCAGCGGCGCCGCAGCCATTCGCCGAGCAGCGGGTCCGTCAGGCGCGTGTCCCGCGGCCGGCGGATCAGGTGCCCCTGGTCGGCGAGGCGGGTGGCCGCGGCGTCGAACGTGCGGCGCCCGAGCTTGTGCTCGGCGGCCAGCGCCCGGCTCGTGGGCGCGATGCCGTCGGCGACGGCCGCCAGCAGCGCCCGGTCCGAGCGCCCGAGCTGCCCCCACAGCGCCTGGTGAGCGGGCTGGGTGCGCTCCAGCGCGTCGTCGAGCACCTCGGCGGCCAGCTCCGGCGTGCCCGCGCGGCCCTCCGCGAGCCGGTCCGCCAGCAGGTAGGCCAGCAGCATCGTGCGCTGCGGATGCCCGGCGCCGAACGCGGTCAGCTCGGCGAGCGCGTCGCCCGGGTCCAGGCCCTCGTCGAGGTAGCGCGCGGCGAGATCGGCCTGGGTCTCCTCCGGCGGCAGCGGGCCGAGCGCCAGCGGGTCCGCCTGCCCGAACAGCGGGCGCTCGCGGGTGTCGAACAGCTCGCGCATCATCGACGGCTCCGAGCCGGCGTAGACGTAGGCGGCCGCGTCGCCGTGGTACTGGATGCGGGAGCGAAACAGCCCGTCGAGGTCCTTGCGGGCGACCAGCAGGTCCTGGAACTCGTCGAAGACCACGAGCGTCGGCGTGCCGTCGGCGTCCCACAGCGCCTGCGGGAGGTCGAGCAGCCGGTGCACCACGGTCTCGGCGGCGCGCGCATCGGGGGAGGAGGGCCGCAGCGAGAGCGTCACCGCCGGGCCGGTCGCGCCGATCGACACGCCCAGGCGCGTGAGCAGCCCGGACAGGTGCGCGCGCACCCACGGCGGGTCCAGGTGCGCGTAGGCGGCGGCGAGCCGGCGCGCGACATCGGTGAGGTCGGCGGCGCGGGAGAAGTCGACGTGGGCGGTGCGCCAGCCGGTCTCCCGCAGCCGCGCGGCGTGGGCGAGCAGCAGGCTGGTCTTGCCGTAGCGCCGCGGTGCGACGAGGCGCACGTTGACGCGGTCGGCGGCGCGGCGGGCGAGCAGGTCGAGCTCGGCCTGGCGATCGATGAGCAGCTCGGGCGGGACCGGCCCCTCGAAGGGGAACGGCGTCCCTTGGCGGCGGACGGGTGGTTCCATGAACGTGGACCAGATGGTACCACGTCGGTGTACCAGGAAGCCAGGGCGCCCGCCCGCCCGCCGGTGGGCGGGCGGGGCGGGCGGGCCTGTGCTCGCGTGCTACCGGACGGCGTTCGGGCCGCGGTAGGTCCTGAGCTTCACCTTCCTGGTCGTCTGGCGGCTGCCGTCCTCGAAGAAGCCGGAGCGCGAGCGCGCCAGCGTCTGCGTCGCGTGGGCGACCGCGTCGGACATCTCGTTCAGCGCCTTCGTGTTGAGGTTGTTCGTGGTGTCGCCCGCCGCGTGGTAGTTCGGGTCGTAGGCGACGCCGGCGGTCCCGCCGTAGACCGCCGCCTGCTCGGGCGTCTTGACGCCCTCGGCGCCGGTGAACAACCCGCCGGCGGGCACCCCGGTGGCGATGAACGGGCCGTAGTCGGAGCGCCCGTCGAACGCCGTGGGATCGGTCGCGAGGCCCCGCCCCGCGAAGTAGTCGTTGAACAGCGCCTCGATCTGCGCCGAGCCGGGCGGGCCCGCCGCGGGGGTCGCCGAGCCGTCGCCGTCGTAGACGAAGCGGACGTAGTTGGGCGACCCGACCATGTCGAAGTTCAGGTTCGCGTAGATCGACGAGAGCTCGTCCCCGAGCGTGTCGACGTAGTGCTGGGAGCCGAGCAGGCCGGACTCCTCGGCGCCCCAGAACGCGAAGCGCAGCTGGCGCCGCGGCGTGACGTCGAGCTTCGCCAGCTGGACGGCGACCTCGAGGTCGGTCGCGGTGCCGGAGCCGTTGTCGTTGATGCCCGGGCCCTCCGGGACGGAGTCGAGATGGGCGCCGACGACCACGGTCTGCGCGGCGTCACCGCCCTCCGAGTCCGCGAGCACGTTCTTGGTGTGGCGCGTCTCGCTCAGGGTCGAGGTCGCGATGTGGACCTGCGAGGCGCCCAGGCCGACGAGCTCCTCGCCCACCGCGAAGCTCGTGCCGAGCACGGGGATCGTCGCGGCGGGGCCGCCGAGCGTGCCGTTGAGGGTCTCCTGCCGGCCGGGCTGGCCCTCGTTGAAGATGATCACGGCGCTCGCGCCGGCCGCCTCGGCGTTCGCCGCCTTGACCGCGAAGTCGCACGTGCCGCGCTGGATGAGCGCGATGTTGCCGGCGGTGAAGCCGGCGAAGTCGGCGGCCTCGCAGCCGCTCGTGGAGCCGGGCTGTGCAGGCGGCGGGACCTGGACGTCCACCGCCTGCACGGCGGCGGTGGTGTCGCCGCTGCCGGAGTACTCCATCGTCACGAACTCGTCCGGGTTGACGTAGGTCCGCGGCGTGGGCGAGGTCCGCTCGAACACGGCCGGCGCGGTCTCCTCGAAGAACGGGAACTCGAACTCCTGCTCGGTGACCTTGTAGCCGGCCGCCTGCAGCTTGCGCTTGACGTAGGCCGCCGAGGCGTCGTAGCCGGGCGTGCCCGACGCCCGCGTCCCGCCGTTGAGGTTGGCGATGGACTGCAGCGCTCGCTCGTGGCCGAGGATGCCGTTCACGGTGACGGCCTTGCGCAGCTTCTGCGTGTCGACCTCGTCGAGCGCGGCGGACGCCGGCGAGGCGGATACGAGAAAGCAGGCGACAGCGAGAAGCGCGCCGGCGCGTGCCGGCACTCTGAGATGGTGCAACGAACCCTCTCCTCCTCCCCGGGCGGGGGAGAGTCGATGATCGGCTCCGACGGTCGCCACCGGACGGCGATCCGTGCCGAGAACCCCTGATTGGGGCTGAGCGTACTCGACCGGTGGGAAAGGCGTAAAGCGGGAACCGTCACGCGAGCGCGGCGGGACTCAGCCCGCCGCGCTCGCGAGGTCGCTACTCGGTGCGCGCCGGCTGGGACTCGACCGCCAGCTCGGCGGGCTCGTCGTCGCGGGTCATGCCGGTGATCGAGTCCTTGAACTCGCGCATGCCGCCGCCGAGCGAGCGCCCGAGCTCCGGCAGGCGCTTGGGGCCGAGGACGAGCAGGGCGATCGAAAGAACGATGACGATCTCCATGGGGCCGATGCCGAAGGGCATGTTCACTTCTCCTTGTCGTGGCGTTCGTTGAGGTTCACCGGGGCACGCCCCAGCGGTTGGGGGGCCATACGCGGGCCCGCACGCGGCCGATCAGCTCGGCGGTCGAGATGGCGCCGAAGCGCCGTGAGTCGGCCGAGTCGCCGCGGTTGTCGCCGAGCGCGAACACCGCGCCGGCGGGCACCTCGACGGGGCCGAAGAAGACGCTGTCGATCGCCTCGGGGTCCGCGTAGGACTCGACGCGGCGCTTGCCGTTGACGTACAGGACGCCGTCCTCGATGCCGACGGTGTCCCCCGCGACCGCGACGATCCGCTTGAGCGTGATCTCCCCGGAGCCCGGGGCGTGGAAGACCGCGAGGTCGCCCACATGCGGATCGGCGATGCGGTAGGCCAGCTTGTCGACGAGCACCGAGTCGCCGCCGCGAAGCGTCGGCGCCATGCTCTCCGACGGGATCGCGAACGGCTCCGCGACCCACACGCGCAGCGCCGTGGCGGTGAGCACGACGAGCGCGACCAGGAGGCCGATCGTCAGCCACCGCCGCCTCGCGCCGGCCGCCGGGGCGGCCGCGCGCGGCTTGGCGTGCGCCGGGGCGACCATCGCCGGCGGCAGGCCCTCCAGACGGTCGTTCATGGGAGCTGCCCGGTGAGCCGGAGCACCCAGAGGGCGACGCCGGCGACGAGGAGCGTGTTGATCACCGCGCGGCGGAGCCCGCTCCCGGCCATCGCCAGGAGCACCCCGACGAGCACGATCTCAGCCGCCGTGGTGGCCAGATCGGTCGCCTTGCTGTGCTCGACGACCCCGATGTGGGGCCCGAGCGGGATCCCCCACGTCCGGCTCCACACGTACATGCCGATGATCGCGAGGTTGCCGGCGATCCCCGCCACCAGGAGCCAGGGGCTCTGGCGGAGCAGGATCAGGGCGGCGAACAGGCCCTGGCCGATGCCCATCGCGAGGAAGAAGAGCCCATAGGCCCACCAGTCGTCCCAGTGCGACGTCATGTAGGCGAAGTGGACCCACGCCCCGACCATCGACAGCACGGCGGCGGCCGGAGCCGCCAGCCGCGCCGTCTCAGCGGCGCCGCGGCCGGCGGCGGAGGCCGCCGCCGGCTCGAGGATGACGCCCGCCATGGCTCAGGACCGCTTCCGGCGGTTCGTCGCCCGGCGCTTGCGGCCCTTGCGGTCGCTCGACCGCCGCTTGCCGTCGTTGCGGTCCCGCGACCCCCGCCGGCCCTCGTGGCGGTCGTCCCGCCGGTTCTTCTTGACCGGCTTGCGGCGGGTCTTCTTGACCTTCTTCTTGGTCTTGCCGTGGTCCGTGGCGCCCTTCACGCCGCTGCTCGGGGTGCTGGGCGAGCTGGAGCCGCTGGTCGAGCGCTGCGAGTTGCCGACGCCCTCGCGGATGCGATCGCCGTCGCCGGAGCTCGAGCCGCCGCCCCGGTCGTCGTCGTGGTCGTCGTCGTCCGGCCGCAGGAAGAGCGGCGGGGCCGGCAGCTTCTTGGCGGCGTCGCCCTTGATGGGGTGATCCGGGTCGTCGTCCTTCTTGGGGCCGACGCGGAACTGCACCATCATGTCGTGGTCCTCGTGGACCAGGTTGTGGCAGTGCATCATGTACCGGCCCTCGTGGTGATCGAAGCGCATCATCACGCGGACCGTCTCGTTCTCTCCGACGTAGACGACGTCCTTGGGGCCCAGCTCGTAGGCCTCCGGCGGCTTCCCGTTGCGGTCGAGGACCTTGAAGTCCACGAGGTGGATGTGGACCGGGTGGAACCAGCCGCCGGACTTGTTCTCGAGCTCCCAGATCTCGATGTCGTCGAGGGCGGGGTCGGCGACGACGTCCTGGAAGTCGCTGTTGATGACGTCCTCCCACGTGAGGCCGTTGATCGTCCAGCTGCTGTTGTCGCGCTCGAACCGGAAGTGGCGGGTCTTCACCGCGTCCTTCTCGGCGAGGCCCATCACGTTCATGTTCGGGTTCAGGTCACGCGGGATCTCGTTGTTCGAGCGGTCGGAGACGTGGTCGCCGACGTGGAACGCCATCACGACGCCGATCGTGTCGAAGTCCCGGTTGTTCTTCGGGCTCGTGTTCTTGAGCACCACGCGCTGGCCGGGGGTGTACTTCGAGAAGTCGATGACGACCTCGTAGCGCTCCGCCATGCCGATCTTGAAGTGCGAGACGGGCTGCGGATGGGGCATGAGCCCGCCGTCGGTGCCGATGACCGTCAGCGGCTCGTCGGTGTCCAGTGAGAGGTCGTACGAGCGCGACACCGACGCGTTGAGGAAGCGGAAGCGGTACTTGCGCGGCTCGACCGCCATCAGCGGCCATGGCTTGCCGTTGACCAGGATGACGTCGCCGTAGATCCCCGACTCGCTGTTGTCGTCGATGACCAGGTCGCCGTTCTGCTGGAACATCGCGTCCTTGAGGATCAGCGGCACGTCGTACTTGCCGTGCGGGATCGGCAGCGACAGCTCCAGCGAGTCGTGCAGGATGTACTGCGCCGCGAGGCCCATGTAGGCGTTCTCGGCCGTGATGTGGACGCCGTGGTCGTGGTACCAGAGCGTCCGGGCGTCCTGCTCGTTGGGGTACTTGTAGTCCTTGAACTCCCCGGGCATCGTGATGTCCGAGGCGTAGCCGTCGTACTGCGGCAGCGAGCACGAGCCGTGCAGGTGCGTCGACGTCCAGACGTTGTACCGGAGGGACGGATGCACGTCGGGCAGGTTGTTGATCTGCCGGACCACGGCCTGCTGGTTCTGGGTGTTCATGATCGTCGGGCCCGGCGTGATGCCGTTGTAGCCCCAGATCGTCGTCCGGAGACCCGGGAGGATCTCGGCCTGGACCTGCCGCTGCTCGAGCTGGTAGTACGCCCACTCGGGCGTCTGGAACTCGGGCTTGAGCACCGGCGGCGTGACGAAGGGCACGCTGAACGGGCCAGGGAGTTGGCTCTGCGGAATCCGGTTCGTGAGAGCCAGCTGGGTTCGGGCGATGCGCTCGGCAGGCAGCATCAGTGCCGCGCTGCTGAACAGACCTACCTTGAGCAGGTCACGTCGAGATAGGTTCATCGTCTTCCTTGACGAAGTGGGACACTTGCACGCCCAATGTGTCGGGGCCGGCTGTCCGGACACAGCGACAGGCGCGCAGCATCGAAGTGCGCGACCTCGCAAGGTTGGCCGGCAGATCTCGCACATCTGCTGGGATCCTGGACGGGTGACCGACCGCCTCGCCGACGTCCGCGCGCTGCTCCTGGACCTCGACGGCGTGCTCTACGTCGAGGACGAGCCGGTCCCCGGCGCGGTTGACGCGGTGGCCGAGCTGCGGGAGCGCGGCCTTTCCCTGCGGTTCGTGACGAACACGACCGCGCGGCCGCGCCGGCGGATCCTCGACCGGCTCGACCGGCTCGGCTTCGCGCTCGAGCCCGCGGAGCTCGCGACGCCCGCGGCGCTCGCGGTGCGCCACTGCCAGGACCGGGGCTTCACCCGCGTGGCGCTCGTCATGAACGACGAGGTCAAGGAGGACTTCGCGGCGCTCGAGGAGGTCGCGGAGGGCGCCGAGGCGGTGATCGTCGGCGACCTGGGCTCGGACTTCGGCTACGAGCGGCTCAACGCGGCCTTCCGCCAGGTCATGGACGGCGCCGAGCTCGTCGCGCTGCAGAAGAACCGGTTCTGGCTGACGCCGGACGGGCTGTCGCTCGACGTGGGCCCGTTCGTCGCCGCGCTCGAGTACGCGACGGAGCGCGAGGCGCACGTCGTCGGCAAGCCGGCCCGCGCGTTCTTCGAGACGGTCCTCGCCACGGTCGGCGTCCCCGCGGCGCGGGCGGCGATGGTCGGCGACGACGTGGAGAGCGACGTCGGCGGCGCCCTCGCGGCCGGCCTCGCGGGCGTCCTCGTGCGCACGGGCAAGTATCGCGAGGACGCCGTCCGCGCCTCGGCGGTGGAGCCGACCGCGACCGTGGGCTCGATCGCCGACGTGCCGGCGCTCCTGGCCGGCGACGGGGGCTCCTGACGCGCCCGCGGCCCGCGCCCGCGATACTGGCCGCGATGCGCAGGGAGCGGCGATGACCCCGGGAGAGCCCGCGGCCGTGCTGGCCGCCTACGACGGCTCGCCCGCGGCGCAGGCCGCGCTGCGGGCCGTGGGCGCGCTGATGGGCGGCGCGCGCGTGACGGTGCTGACCGTGCACCGGTCGCTGTTCGGACTGGACCGCCTGCGCGCAGACCGGCGCGACGCCGCCGAGCAGCTCGCGCGCGGCGTGATGGACGACGTGCGCGCGACGGCGGAGGAGGGCGCGCGGCTTGCCGCGGACGCGGGGCTGCGCGCCGAGCCGGTCGTCGTCGACGCCCGCGGGCGGATCTCCTCGGCGATCACCGCGTCGGCGCGCGAGCACGGTGTGGACCTGATCGCGATGGGAACGCGGGGGCGGGGCGGCTTCGCCCGCTCGCTGCTCGGCTCGACGGCGTCGAGCGTGCTGCACCACGCCGAGCGGCCGGTGCTCGTCGCGCCCGACGGCGGCGGCGAGCTGTCCGGCCCGGCGGTCGTCGCCTACGACGGGTCGGAGGAGGCGCGGGCGGCGATCGCGGCCGCCGGGCGGCTGCTCGCCGGACGCCCGCTCGTCGTCGTGCACGCGTGGGAGTCGACGATCCGGCACACGCTGAGCGGGAAGGCGCTCGGCGCGGCGCCTGTGGCCGACGTCCGCGAGATCACCGGCGAGCTCGAGGAGATGTTCGCCGAGGGGGCGCAGCGGATGGTCGACGAGGGCGTCGCGCTCGCCCGCGAGGCCGGGCTCGACGCGACCGGCGACGCCTACGAGTCCGGATCCGGCGCCTGGCGGGCCATCGCGGCCGCCGCGCGCGCCCAGGGGGCGGCGGTGCTCGTCGTCGGCTCCCACGGGCACGGCCGGGCCGGTTCGGTGCTGCTCGGCTCGGTGTCCTCGGGCCTCGTGCACAACGCCGAGGTGCCGACACTCGTGGTTCCCGCCGGCGGGGACGCGGGCACGTAGTCCGTCGTCGCGCCGCCGGCCTTCTCGGCGGCGCGCCGGCGTCACGGCGCGGCCGCGCGGCGGCGCCATGTCGAACGCTTAACGGTCTTTGACCGTTTTATAGTGCTTGACCCGCGGTACCCAGTGATCATGCGCTTTCGCCTGCTCCTCCTCGTCACTACCGCGCTGGGCGCCCTGGGCTTCGCCTCCGCCGCCGTGGCCAAGACCATCAACGGCAGCAACGCCCGGCAGACGCTCACCGGCACCGAGGCCGCCGACGTGATCCGCGGCAACGGGGGCGCCGACCGCGTGCGCGGCCTGGGCGGGGACGACCAGCTCGCGGGCGACACGGGCCCCGACGAGGTCGACGGCGCGCTGGGCAACGACACCGTCGACGGCGGCTCCGGCGACGACCAGCTGACGGGCGGCGACGGGAACGACACGATGGTCGGCGGCTTCGGCCACGACGCCCTGCTGGGGGACGCCGGCGACGACCAGCTCGACGGCGGCCCCGCGCCCGACCGCCTTCGCGGCGGCCTCGGCAACGACACGCTGCGGGGCGGCGCGAGCGGCGACCTGCTCGACGGCGGTCCCGGCGACGACTCGCTGTCCTCCGACACCGGCGCGGACCGCATCGACGCGGGCGACGGCAACGACACCGTCTACGTCAACTTCGGCAGCGCGATCAAGACCGCGGACTGCGGGCCGGGCGTCGACGTGATCTACGTCAACCCCTACGGCGCGCCCGGCGGCGTCTCCAACGCCCAGGCGCTGCGCGAGGGGCGGATCGTCAACTGCGAGCAGGTCGTCCAGTCGGCGGCCGCCAAGGACCCGGCCAAGGGCACGACCTTCACCGCCGCCGGCGGGGGCTCGCGCAAGCGCGGGACCGACCGCAACGACACGCTGCTCGGCCGGCACGGCTCGGACCGCTTCCACGGCGAGGGCGGCGACGACGTGCTGTGGGCCGACGCCGTGCGCGAGACCGGCGGGCGACAGGCCCGGCGCGCCAAGGACTTCCTCAGCGGCGGTCCCGGCGTCGACACGATGTACGGCGGGCGCGGCCTGTCGGTCATGTTCGGCGGCGACGGCAACGACTACATCCAGGGCGGCACCGGGAGCGACCAGATCCTCGGCGGCCCCGGCAACGACTCGATCCGGGTGGTGGCCGGCGGCTTCAACCGCATCGACGGGGGCCCGGGCGACGACACGGTGACGGCGATCATCGGCAAGGGCCGCGCGCGGATCTCCTGCGGTCCGGGCACCGACACCATCGTCGTCTCGCAGTTCCGCGGCAACCGCGCCCGCACCAAGGTCGCGCGCGACTGCGAGATCAAGCGCACGGGCTAGCCGGGCTCACGGCGCCGGGATCGTCGCGCGCACGGTCGTGCCGCGGTTGCGATCGGAGTCGACCTCGAGCCGCCCGTCCAGCGCGGCCACGCGGTCGGCCAGGCCGCGCAGCCCCGAGCCCTTGCCGGGGTCGGCGCCGCCCACGCCGTCGTCGGCGATCTCGACCACCACCGCGCCGTCGTCGTGGACCACCTGCACCGTGGCGTGGGTGGCCTCCGCGTAGCGGGCGACGTTGGTGATCGCCTCGGCGACGACGAAGTACGCCGCCGCCTCGATCGGCTTGGGGAGCGGCTCCTCGGGCATCGCCGTCACCTCGACGGGCAGCGGCATGCGGCCGACGAGGCCCTGTACGGCCGAGTCGAGCCCGCGATCGGAGAGGACGGCCGGGTGGATGCCGCGGGCCAGCTCGCGCAGCTCCCGCAGCGCGGCGTCGAGGTCGCGGGCGGCGGCCTCGAGCAGCTCGCGGGCGGCGTCCGGGTCGGCGTCGAACCGGGTGCGCGCGAGGCGCAGCGTCACCGCGAGCGCGACGAGCTGCTGCTGGGCGCCATCGTGGAGGTCGCGCTCGATACGCCGGCGGGCGGCGTCGGCGCTCTCGACGATGCGGGCGCGCGAGGCGCGCAGCTCCTCGACCTTGGCGCGCAGCTCCGCCTCGAGGCGCTCGTTCTCGAGCGCCAGCGACGCGGCGGCGCCGACGGCACGGACGAGCTCGCGGTCCTCCACCAGCGAGGCGTCGTGGATGATCGCCGCGACCGGCCGGCCGTCGTCCTCGATCAGCGTGCAGGTGCGGGCCGGGCTGTCCGTGGGGAGCACGAGGCGGCGCCCGGCGACGTCGACGTACTCCTCGCGCTCGGGCAGCCAGTAGGCGAGCGTCAGCGACGGGTCGCCCAGCGCCTCGGCGAGGGCGTCGCGCAGGCCGAGCCGGCGCTCGTCGGCGGCGCCGAGGCGCGCGACGAGCCCGCTCACCGCCGCCGCCCCGGCCACGCGGCTCGAGAGCAGCCCGGCGAGGAACGCGAACGGGACGGTCGACAGCGCGACCACGCGGGCCTGCTCGAGCGTCTCCCGGACCTCCTCGGGCGCGCGCGCGAGCCCCGCCGCGTACCAGGCGGCGAACAGCCCCATCACGGCGCCGCCGCTCACCAGCACCGGGGTGAGCGCCCGGCGCTGGGAGCCCGCGGAGGCGCGCCAGCGGCGGGCGAGGATCACGGCCGCGGCGGCGAGCAGGAGGATCCCGAGGCCGAAGCGCAGGTCGATGAGCGCGGCGAGCAGGTCCGGCTCGTCGGCGACGAGCAGCGGGTTCGCGGGCAGCCCCTGCCGCGACGTGTCCTGGAAGAGCACCACGATCGTGGCGAGCACGATCGCGCTGAAGTACGCGGTCCCGACCAGGATCCGCTCGGTCCGGCCGTGCAGCCGGCCGGCCGGGAACGCGAGCAGGATGTGGTAGAGGATCGCGTAGGGCAGCGGGATGAACAGCAGGCCGACGATGAACGCCCACGAGTCCTCTGCGACGATCAGGCCGGACGCGCAGTAGGTGAAGCCGACGCCGGTCATCAGCGCCCCGAAGCGGTTCTCCGGCCGCCGCAGCCAGGCGAACAGGCCGGTGCCGATGAACGCCCAGCCGATGAGCGGGCCGAACACCGCGATCAGGCCGCGGTGGTGGCCGGTGGGGGTGCTCAGCGCCAGCACCAGCGGGACCGCGCCGGCGACCACCCCCGCGATGCCGAGCAGCGCGAGCGCGCGCCGCAGGCTTCTCATCGCACCCGCCCCGTCATCGACCCGTCATTGTCCCGCGCGCGGGGGGACGGGCCCAAGCGGGGTAGCCGTACGCGCGGGTCTCAGTCCGCCCGCATGAGGTCGCCGCGCAGCGCCCGCCGGTAGCGGTCCGCCGAGCGCATCACGACCGCCTTGCCGTCGCGCCGGACGATCCGGTCCCACCAGGCGCCGTAGATCTGCTCGAACGGGTACGGGTCGAGCGCGGCGGTGATCCGGTCGATGGCGTGCTCGGGCAGCGGGATCAGGTTCGGGTAGCTGTACATGAACGAGACGTGGCCGCGGTCGGGGATGACCTGGACGATGTCGCCCGACAGCAGCGCGCCCGCGCCGTTCGCGCCGTCCGCCCAGTGCAGCACGGTCCCGCCGGCGAAGTGCCCGCCGCAGCGGATCAGCGTCAGGCCGTGGCCGAGGTCCATCGTCTCCGCCGACCACTCGTCCACGGCGCGGTCGTTGCGCATCACCCAGCGCCGGTCGCCGGCGTGCAGCACGATCGGGCAGTCGAAGCGCTGCGCCCACTCCACCATCGCCGAGTAGTAGTGCGGGTGGGAGATCGCGATCCCGGCGAGCCCGCCGCGCCGCTCGACCTCCGCCGCGGTCTCGTCGTCGAGGAGCGTGATGCAGTCCCACATCAGGTTCGAATCCCCGTACGGGACGAGCAGCGCGCGCTGGCCGATCGCGAACGACGGCTCGGTGCCGATGCCGACGAGGTCGACCTCCTCCTTGACGACGTTGCGGTGGTCCTTGCCGAGCTCCTCGAGGCTCGTCCACTTCTGGCCGTCCTCGGGGACGTACTGCCGCTCGTCCTGGCAGATCGGGCACGCCGGCGGGGGCGCGTCGGACGCGGGGAACTGCGTGCCACAGGTCGCGCAGACGAAGTGGGTCATGCGCCCTCCGGCGGCCACAGCTCCTCGGGCGTGCGCTCGATCACCAGGTGGACCTCGGGGCGGGAGGTCGGCCGGAAGCCGAAGCGGGCGTACAGCTCGTGCGCGTCGGCCGTCGCGAGCGCCCACCGGCGCAGCCCCTTGAGCTCGGGGTGCTCGAGCACGCACTGCACGAGCCACACGCCGAGCCCGCGGCCGCGGTGGTCCTCGAGCACGAACACGTCGCCCAGCCACGCGTACGTGGTGCGGTCCGTGACCACCCGCGCGAACCCGGCCTGCTCGCCGCCGGGGGCGTAGAGGCCGAACGGCAGCGAGTGCGCGATCGACCGCTCGACGGCGTCCCGCGGCACCCCCTTGGACCAGTACGCGGTCCTGAGGAAGCCGTGGATGACGTCGAGGTCGAGGCGGGCCGGATCGGTCGAGACCTCGTAGCCGTCGGCCCGCCGGGGCGCGTAGTCGCGGGTGGTGGTGGCCATCGCCGCGAAGGTCTAGCAGTTCGGCAGGTCCATCCGGCCTTGATGCGAACATATGTTCGTGTATCCGCCGGCCGTGAAGCAGGAGGCGCTCGCCCTCGTCGCGGCCGGCGAGAACGACTGCGAGGTCGCGCGCAGCCTCGCGATCCCGCGCACGACGGTGCGCGACTGGCGCCGCCGGCCGGCGTCCGCCACGCCGGCGGACCTCTGCCCGCGCTGCTGGCGGCGCGGATCGGGGATCACCTTCACCGCCGAGGACTACGCCGAGCTGCTCGGGCTCTACCTCGGCGACGGCCACATCACCGCACTCTCCCGCACCGACCGCCTGCGCATCTCGCTCGACGCCCGCTACCCGGGGATCGCCGGCGACAGCGAGGCCCTCCTGCGGCGCTGCTTCCCATCGAACCGCGTCGGCCGGCTCGTGGCCGACGGCGGCGCCACCGTCGTGCTGTGGGTCTACAGCCGCCATCTCTCGTGTCTGTTCCCGCAGCATGGGCCGGGGAAGAAGCACGAGCGGCGGATCGTCCTGGAGGCCTGGCAGCAGGAGATCGTCGAGGCCGCGCCCTGGGCGTTCCTGCGCGGCTGCATCCGCTCGGACGGCTGCGTCTTCGTCAACCGGACCGGCCGCTACGAGTACCTCAGCTACAGCTTCTGCAACGTGTCTGAGGACATCCGAAATCTCTTCATCCAGGTTTGCGAAGCCGTAGGCATCCACTGCCGGGCGAGCGGCCGGAACGTCCGCGTGAACCGCCGCGCGTGCGTCCAACTCCTCGTCAAGCACGTCGGTACGAAGCAATGAGCTCCGCTAGAGTTGACCATCCCGCGCGGCTGTGGCGGAATTGGTAGACGCCCGGCGTTCAGGTCGCCGTGGGCTTTAGGCCCGTGGAGGTTCGAGTCCTCTCAGCCGCATGCGATCCCGCTGCTACCCTGCGGGCCGCTGCTCGCCGCTATCGTCTAGGGGACTAGGACGCCGCCCTCTCACGGCGGAAACCGGGGTTCGAATCCCCGTAGCGGTACCTCTGAAAGCCCTGCACATGCGGGGTTTTCGTGTCTCTGGGGTGGGCTGGACGAGAGCCTCCGGCGGGCAGAGCGCTTCAGCCCGCGCGCACGAGCAGGCGGGGCGCCCCCGACGGCGGCAAGAGGAAGACCTCGACGCGGTTGCGCCCGGGCCGGAACGCCTGCGGGGGCACGAAGGCCGAGAAGGACTCGTGGCCCTTCCACGGGAACGAGCGCGAAACGGTGGCCACGCGACCGTTGACGGCCACCGCGAGGTCGTGGCGGCCGGGCCCGGCGCCGGAGATCCGCCCGGTGAGGTGTGACGGCAGCGCCCCGTGCAGGTCCACCCGGGCGAACTCGGCGGCCGCGTCGATCGTCGCCGACGCGCCGGCCCCGCCGCCGGCGCGCAGAGCGCTCACCGGACGCCCCAGCAGCTCGCGGTGCGGCCCGCCGGCGTAGAGCGCCACATCGTCGTGACCCGAGCCGAAGAAGGCGGTCTTGCGGGCGACCGCGGCGCGGACGCGGCGCTGCAGATCGGCGGCGTCGACGCGCAGCGGCCGCCATGCCCGCGTCTGCATGTCGACCGCGGGGCGCCCGGCCGGGGGCGGCCCCGTGGCCGAGCGCCCGTCCACCCGCCACGGGAGGCGGATACCCAGCTCGTCGGCGATCGTCGGCAGGACGTCGATGGTCTCCACCGGACGGGTCGAGACCCTCCCCGAGCGCTGCCCCGGCGACTTGACGAACAGCGGGACGGGCGCGATGTCCTCGACGTTGCCGGCCTTGACCGAGCGCCGGTCGGCCTGGCCGACGCGGAAGGAGATCCCGTGGTCCGCCACGACGACCACGAGCGCGCGGTCCCACAGCTTCGTCTCGCGCAGCCGGTCGATGAGGCGGCCGAGGAGGCGGTCGGTGAAGCCGAGCTGGAGCAGGTGGCGCTGGTAGTCCTGGCGCACGAGGAACGGGTCCTTCTCCGACGGCGTGGACCGGAGGCCGGTCAGGCGCCCGTCCTGGCTGTAGCGGTGTCCGTCGGGGAGGTACTGCATGGGCCCGTGCGGGAGGAGCACGTGCTTGAAGTTCAGCGCGGGGCGCGGCGACGGCCGGATCGAGCGCACCCAGGCCTCGAAGCGGTCCGGGCGCCCACCGCCACCCAGCAGGCCGAGCACCGCCTCGACCGGGTCGCCGCCGTTGAAGTCGCCCCAGCCCTCCGAGATCGACGGCAGGCTGTCCTCGAGCCTCGACGGTGCGACCACGTGGGCGTAGATCACGCCGACGTCCGACGCGAGCGCGCTCATCCGCCGTCCGAGGTCCGGCTGCAGGGTGTTGGGGCAGAGCTCGCGCGGGCAGAGCCACGTCGCTTCCTCGGCGATGTTGGCGCGGTACGAGCCGCCGAGGAGCGTGAAGAGGTTCTGCGGGTGATGGGCGAGCGTCGGCAGCTCGCCCTTGTGGGGCCGGTGCCCGTCGAGGATGGCGGGCACGGCGTGGGTCGTCTCGTCGGAGACCGTCGTCGCGCGGGAGTACCAGGTCGAGCGCCCGGCGAGCGTGGCGAAGTTCGGATAGCGGACAGGGTCGATCCGGCCGTCGGGGCCCAGCAGCGAGGTCAGCGGGAACTCGTCGAAGACCACCATGACGACCGGAGCGCCCGCCCGCGCGCCGGCGGTGGCGGCCTTCGCCTGCTGGGCCGGCACGAGCTGCTTCACCGGGGACCCGAAGAGGAAGAGCACGAGGAAGAGCACGGGCACCGGGGCGAGGACGGTGAGAGAGGTCCGCGCCACGCGCGCGCGCCGCACGACCAGCGCCCATGCCAGCGCCAGCCCGGCGGCCAGCGCAAGCGCGAGCTCGACGCCCGTGGGCAGCGCTCCGGCCCGCTTGACCACCTGGATGGCGATGAGCGCGCCGAGCAGCGCGACGAGGACCGCGTGCGCGGCGTCCTGCACCCGCGGGCCTGCCAGCCCGGCGAGCGCCTCGATGCCGGTCAGCACGAGCGGCGGCAGCAGCACGAGCCCGGAGGCGAAGAGCACGATGTCCACGCCGGGCGAGCCGCGGACGGCGAAGAACTCGGGGTTGCGGCCGAGCAGGTCGAAGAGCGGCTGCGCGACGGCGAAGGCGCAGAGGACCGCCAGCTCGAGCGCGCGGCGCCCGAGCCCGTCCCGCCCGCCCGGGCTCACGGTCCCGCCGGGGCCCGTCGCGGGTGGGCGAGATGGAGCACGCGGGTGCCCGACGCCAGGACCTCGGAGCGCTCGACCTCGAAGGCCTCGCCGAGGAGCCGCTCGAACGTCTCGCGCTCGTAGTCGGGGTGCGTGCCCTCCTTCTTGGCGCCGAGGAGGCGCTGCACCATCGGGTCCTCCCGGGTCGGGAACTCGATGACGAGCGAGGCGCCGAGCTCGGCCAGCCACTCGATCCACGCGCGCATGGGCACGTTGGCGGTGATCGTGACGTGATGGACGAGCGCGAGACAGAGGACGAGGTCGGGACGGCCCCGCGCGAGGAGCGGCCGTCGCTCCTCGCCGCGCCAGCCCTGGCCCGGCGACGGGTCCGTCACGTTCATGGTGAGCGGCAGCACCCGCTGGTCGCCCTCGGCGCGCAGGTCGCGGTAGAGCAGCTCGACCGGGCCCTGGTCGGAGTCCAGTGCGACCACGCGGGCGCCCTCCTCGGCGACGATGCGCGCGTAGCGCCCGTCGTTGCAGCCGAGGTCCCAGGCGAGCTCGGGGCGCCGTGCCGAGGCCACCGCCCGCACGAAGGCGGCCTTGGCGCCGGCGTCGTCCTCCGTGTAGGTGTTGTGCTGTCCGTACTCGGTCCAGACCCCCGCCGGCGGGTCCCAGGTCAGCCCCTCCACGAGCCCGGTCATCTTGCGCACGTTGGCCTTGATGAGCTCGCGCGAGAATCCCGCCTCGCGCAGCTCGCGCTTGACGTCGCGCTCGCGGTCGCCGTAGCGGTCCTCCAGGCGGGCGTGCATCGTGATGTGCGTCATCACGCCGCGCTTGAACCTGGCGCCCCCGGCGAAGAGCCGCGCCATCTGCTCGGGCGGGATGCCGTCGAGGGAACCCCTCAGCCAGGCCTGCGGCGCGACCCCCTTGTGAGCCTGCAGCAGGAGCGGATAGAGGTAGAGCATGCAGAACTGCCGGTAGCCGGTCCAGGCTTCGCCCTCCCCGAGCGGCTCGAAGGAGCCGACGTCGACGAACGTGGGCCGGGCGCCGCGCCACTGCACGTTGTAGGGCGAGGAGTCCTTGAGGACCATCCCGTCCTCGAGCGCCTCCGCCAGCAGCTCGAGCTGCAGGAGGGCGGCGTCGCGGAGCATCCCGAACGGCCACTCGTAGGGATACGAGACCACGGGGACGGTCTCGTGGCGCAGCAGGCCTGGCCACTCGTCGCCGAGCTCGGCGGGCCGGTCGGCGGGCGCGACGAGCTCCGTGCGCACGACGCGGCCGCTCTCCTGCGCCCGTGCCCAGAACGGCGTGGCCGCCACGGCCTGGAAATCGGCGAGCCCCTGCGCGCTGAGCGCCCGGTAGATCTCGTCGCCGGCGCGGAGCACGCGGGAGTGCGGATCCCGGAACGAGCCGGGCTCCGGCTGCAGCAGTGAGCCGTCGAGATCGCCGACGTCGTGCGAGCCGACGCTCACGGCGGACCGGCTAGGCCGAGGACTCGGGCTCGGCGGGCGGCTTCTCCTCGGGGCGGCGGATGCGCAGGAACGTGAGCAGGCGGTGCCAGTACAGCTTGGCGGTCACGGCGATGGCAGCCACTCCGCCGACGAGGATCTGGACGATAAGGCTGCCGCTGCCGGCGTCCAGGTAGGCCAGGATGCTGATCAAGACGGCGTCTCCCAGGGTCGGATTCGCGGACGTTACCAAGGTGTTATCCCGCCGTGCGTGTCCGGCGGAGCTCCCGGAGACCCCGGGATCGGCAGCCCGGCCGCGGATCCGCTCAGCTGTACATGTCCTCGATCTGGGGGGCGTAGCGGCTGACCACCGCGCGGCGGCGGAGCTTGAGGGTGGGCGTGAGCTCGTCTCCGCCCGGCCGCCACTCGTCGGCGAGCAGCGTGTAACGCTTGATCTGCTCGACCCGGGCGAGGCGGGTGTTGGCCCTCGCGATGGCCGCGTCGACGGCCGCGCGGACGCGCGTGTCGTCGCCGTCGACGGCGCCTATCGCCTCCGGGTCGAGGACGAGCAGCGCGGTGACGTAGGGACGGCGGTCGCCGACCGCGCAGGCGTGGGCGATCAGCGGGCTGGCGGCCTTGAGCTCCGACTCGACGCGGGCGGGCGCGATGTTCTTGCCGCCGGCGGTGATGATGATCTCCTTCTTGCGGTCGACGATCGTCAGCGCGCCGTCGGGGGCGAGCGTGCCGAGGTCGCCGGTGTGCAGCCAGCCGTCGCCGTCGATCGCCTCGCGGGTGGCGTCGGGCTGGTGGCGGTAGCCGGCCATGAGCGCCTCGTCCGCGCAGGAGGATCTCGCCGTCGGCGGCGAGCCGGAGCTCCATGCCCTCGAGCGGCCGGCCGACGCTGCCGAGGCCCACGCCGCCGGGGCCGCTGACGCAGCCGGAGGAGCTCGTCTCCGACAGCGCGTAGCCCTGGCGGAGGTCGAGCCCGATCGCGTGGAAGAACTCGAGCACGTCGAGCGGGATGGGCGCGGAGCCGGATCCGGCCACCGCCAGCTGGTCGAGCCCGAGGCGCTCGCGCAGGCCGGCGAAGAGGGCGGCGTCGGCGCCGGCGACGGCGGCTTCGAGGTCGGCCGGCACCGCGTTCCCCGCGTCGCGCAGCCGCACAAGCTGGAGCCCGGCGGCGATCGCCGCGTACGCGGCCTCGCGGCGCTCGGAGGGCAGCCCCGCGAAGGCCGTCTCGACGCCCGCCCTGAGCTTCTCCCAGATTCGCGGCGGGGCGATCAGCAGATGCGGGCGCACCTCGGTCAGATAGCGCGCGATCTGCCGCGTGTCGGGACACGTCGTGGTCTCGAAGCCCTCGGCCAGCGCCAGCGAGTAGTGCAGGACGCGGTCCATCACGTGCGCCGGCGGGAGCCAGGAGATGATCCTCCGCACGTCCGCGACCGGCAGTGCGGCCTGCCAGCCGCGCACCGACGCCATCACGCCGGCGTGCGTGAGCTCGACGCCCTTGGGGTGCGCCGTGGTCCCCGACGTGTAGATGAGCGTCACCACGTCGGTGGGCTCGAGCGCGGCGGCCGCCGCCGCGAGGTCGACCGGCTCGCCGCGGGCCTCGAGCGCGTCGAGCGTGGTGAGACCGGAGCCGGGCGCGTCGTCGAGTACGACGACATGCTCGACCCCCGCGGGCGCGGCGCGCTGCAGCAGGTCGAGCAGCGCGGGCTCGACCATCACGACCCGAGCGCCCGCGTCGCCGACGACGTACTCGATGTCGTTCGGCGGCAGCGTCGTGTACAGCGGGCAGGTCGTCGCGCCGCACATCGTCACGGCGAGGTCGGCCACCCACAGCTCCGGCCGGTTGGCCGACAGCAGCGCCACCGTGTCGCCGCGCCGGACGCCGAGCTCGCGCAGGCCGCCGGCCGCGGCCGCCACGCGCCCGGCCAGCTCCTGCCAGGTCAGCGCGGGCGCGTCGTCGAGCGTGCGGAGGGCGACGTCGCCGGGGCGACGCGCGACGGTGTCCAGGAAGGCGTTGGCGATGGTCGCGGGGCGGCGGCGGACGGGTAGGACGGGGATCTCGACGGCCACGGTCGGCTCCTCTCGGGGGGCGGGTCCGTCGATCGTCGGCGACCCGCCGGGCCGCCACATCGTGGTCGCGACCACGATCTTTCCGCCGGCGCGGTTGCCGGGGCGCCTCGCCGCCGCGTAGGGTGGGCGCATGCCCGCGCAGCTGCTCGAGCGCGGGGCCGAGCTGGCCGCCATCGCGGCTCGGCTCGACGCCGCCACCACCGGTCGTGGGGCGCTCTTGGTGCTCGAAGGGCCCGCCGGCATCGGCAAGAGCAGCCTGCTCGCCGCCGCCGGCGAGCTCGCGGGCGCCCGCGGCATGCGCGTGCTCCCGGCGCGTGCCGCCCCGCTCGAGCAGGCCTACGGCTTCGGCGTCGTGCGGCAGCTCTTCGAGCCGGTACGCGCGGGCTGCGACCCGGCGGAGTGGGAGGGACTGACTGCCGATGCCGCCGGCCTGGCCCTGCGCGCGCTCGACCCCGGCCCGGCCGACGCCGCGCCAGGCGACGACGTGGCCCACGCCACGCTGCACGGCCTGTTCTGGCTGACCGCCAACCTGGCCGGCCGGCGCCCGCTCGTGGTGGCCGTCGACGACGCGCACTGGGCCGATCCGCCATCGCTGCGCTGGCTCGGCTCACTCGCGCGGCGGCTCGACGACCTGCCGCTGGTGGCGGTGATCGCGGTACGCAGCGGCGAGCCCGCGAGCGACCCGTCGCTGCTCGACGACCTGCTCGGCGAGCCGCACGGGCAGGCGCTGCGGCCGCGTCCGCTCGGCCCCGCGGCCGCCGAGGCGCTCGTCCAGGCCCGGCTGCCCGGCGCGGCGCCCGCGTTCTGCGTCGCCTGCCATGCGGCGACCGGCGGCAACCCGTTCCACCTGCACGCCCTCGTCGGGTCGATTGAGGCGGAGGGCGCCGTACCGGACGCCACGGCAGCGGCGAGCCTCGAGCGCTTCGGACCCGAGGCGATCGCGCGCGCCGTCGACCGCCAGCTCGAGCGCCTGCCGGAGGGCGCCCGCGAGCTCGCCCGCGCGGTCGCCGTGCTCGGCGAGGACCCGGCGCTGCGCGAGGCCGCGGCCGTCGCGGACCTCGAGCCGGCGCACGCGGCGGTGCTCAGCGACCGGCTGCGGACGGCCGGCCTGCTCGCGCCGGCGGCCCGGCTGGAGTTCGCGCACCCGATCCTGCGCAGCGCGGTCGCCGCCGGTCTCGGCCCCGCCGAGCGGAGGCTGTGGCACGGGCGGGCCGCACGGATCCTCCGGGCCGATGGCGCCGACGCCGAGCGCGTCGCCCTCCAGCTGCTCGAGGCCGAGCCCGCCGCCGACCCCGAGGCCGTCGAAGCCCTGCGGGCGGCCGCGCGGGCCGCCACCTCGCGCGGCACGCCAGAGACCGCGGCGCCGTATCTCCGCCGCGCGCTGGCCGAGCCTCCCGACGACCGGACGCGGCCGCAGGTGCTGCTCGAGCTCGGTCTCGCCCTCGCCGCCTACCGGCACCACGACGCGCCGGCGCTGCTGCGCGAGGCGATCGACCTCATCCCCGACCCGCCCACGCGCGGCGCCGCCGGCCTGCGCGCGGCGCGCGCCCTCGCGCTCGCCGCCCTCTACGCCGACGAGGTGGAGCTCTGCCGCGCCACCCTCGCCGGGGCGGCGGACATGCCGCCCGACACGGTCGCGCGGCTCGAGGCGGAGCTGATCGGCATGGCGATGACCCGCGCCGCGACGCTCCCGGAGGCTCGGGAGCGCGTGAGCCGGAGCCGGCTCGCGCCGCCCTCGGTCCCGCTCTGGCGCATCACCGCGGCCGCGATCGACACCTTCGACGCCCGTCCCGCGCGCGAGTCGGTCGCGCTGGTGCGTCCGCTCCTCTCCGAGGCCGCGCTCGCGGGCGAGCGCGAGTCCCTCCTCGTCTCCGTCGTGCTCACGCTCGTGCTGATCTGGAACGACGAGCTCGACGCCGCGACCACCGCCGCCGACAGCCAGCTCGCCGCCGCCCGTCCCCGGGGCTGGGCGAGCGCCGTCGCCAACGGCAGCTTCCTGCGGGGGATGACCCAGCTGCGCCGCGGCAACGTCGCCGAGGCCGAGACCGACCTCCGCTACGCGTTCGGCTTCAAGCTCACGGTCTCGCCGCCCGACTCGCTCGCCTGGGCCCTCGCGCCCTTCGTCGACGCGCTGCGCGAGCGCGACGCCCTCGACGCGGCGGACGAGGCGCTGGACGCGGGCTCGGCCGGCGTCCTCACCCCGGACCTGCTCGTGTTCCCCCAGGTCCACGAGGCCCGCGCCCGCCTGCGCCTGGCTCAGCGGCGACCGCGGGAGGCGCTCGCGGACGCGCGCGCCGCCGGCGCGAGCTTCGCGGCGCTCGAGATCGAGGGGCCGGGCGTCAACACCTGGCGCCTGTGCGCGGCCGAGGCGCTGGTCGCGCTCGGCGAGCGGAGCGAGGCGGCGACGCTCGCCGCCGAGCAGCTCGCCCTGGCCGAGCGCCTGGGCGCGCCCGGCCCACTCGGCGCCGCCCTGCGCGCGGTCGCCCTGAGCGCGCCCCGGGCGGCCGCGCTCGCCCCGCTCGAGCGGGCGGTGGCCGTGCTCGCGCCCAGCCAGGCCCAGCTCGAGCACATGCACGCGCTCTGCGACCTGGGCGCCGCCCTGCGCCGGCGCAGCCGCCACGAGGCGGCGCGCGCCCCGCTGCGCCGGGCGCTCGACCTCGCCGACCGCGCCGGCGCCGTCCGGATCGCCGCGCGCGCCCGCGCGGAGCTGCGAGATACCGGGGCGCGGCCGCGCCGCGCGGCCCTCTCGGGTCGCGACGCGCTCACGCCCGCCGAGCGCCGCGTCGCCGCCCTCGCCGCCGGAGGCCACACCAACCGCCAGATCGCCCAGCAGCTGTTCGTCACGCAGCGCACGGTCGAGACGCACCTCACGCACGCGTTCGCGAAGCTCGACGTCACCTCGCGGGACGGGCTGCCCGTGGCGCTGTGGCCCGCGGGTGACGAGCGCCTACCGGAGGCGGTGGCGATATGAGGGCGGCACGTCTCGCCCTCGCCGCCGCCCTGGCCGGTCTGTGCCTCACGGCGGCCGAGGCGCGCGCGGACGTGTTCAACGGCCGCATCGCGTTCACGAGCTTCCGGACCGAGCCTCCCGCCGGGCAGGCGCGGACCGGGGACGTCTTCACCGTGCGCCCCGACGGCCGCGACCTGCGCCGGCTGACCGAGAACCCCGCGGACGACGCGCAGTCCGACTGGGCGCCGGACGGCCGCGACATCGCCTATCGGATCCGCAAGCCGGGGTTCACGACCAACTTCGAGGTCGCACGTATGACGGCGTCCGGCGCGGATCAGCAGCGGCTCACGGTCACCCCGGACGGGGTGGCGGCGAGCCAGCCCGCGTGGTTGCCCGACCGCAGCGCGATCCTCTTCCGCCGCAGCGCGGGCCCCGAGGCCGCCATCTGGTGGATGGGGCCGTTCGGCGAGGACCCGGCCGTCCGCTACGACCCGCCGGGCGCGCAGTGGTACCCGACCCTGTCGCCGGACATGGAGACGGTGCTGTTCGCGACGACGACCTCGGCGACCGGCGACGCCGACCGCGCGATCCAGGCGCTCGACGCCGACGGCACCGACCTGCGCACCCTCTTCGACGTCGTGGGCGCGTATGACTCGGCGCCTGCCTGGGCGCCGGACGGCGGCCGGATCGCGTTCGAGAGCAACGCGAACGTCGACGGCGCGAACCCGGACGGGGACATGGAGATCTGGGTGATGGACGCCGACGGCGCGCACCCCGTCCAGCTCACCGACAACGCCCTCCACGACGAGGGGCCGGCGTGGTCGCCCGACGGCACGATGCTGGCCTACTCGAGCGGCGCCGACAACACGCACCTCGACATCGACGTGATGCGCGCGGACGGCGAGCACCTCCGCACGCTCACCGACTACGAGGGCCGCGACGAATCGCCGGACTGGCAGCCGATCCCCGCTCCCGACACGGACCGCCGCTGCGGCGACGCGGCCGCGGGCGGTGCGACGGACGTCCGCGCCGAGGGCGTCTCGTGCCGCAGGGCGCTGCGGCTCGCCGCCGACTGGACCGCCGCCGGAGCCGCGTCGCGCGTCGACGGCTTCACCGTGGAGACCGAGGACTTCGGCGGCACGCTCCGCGTCGTGCTGACCTCCTGCCGCGACCGCGACCGGCTGGTCGCCTTCCTCATCTGAACGCGTCCGCGTGGGCCCGCGCCCACTGGGCGAACCGTCGTGGCGGCCGGCCCGCGAGCCGCTCCACGGTGTCGACCACGCCCGCGTCGTCGAACTCGCCGTCCGAGTAGAAGCGGAAGAACGCGTCGACGTAGGGCGCCGGCGTGTCGGCCGCCATCGCCGCCCGCGCCTCCTCGTCGGCGAGCGGCTCGTAGCGCAGGGGGCGGCCGAGCGCCGCGCCCAGCGTCGCCACCTGCTCGCCGGGGACCAGCGGCTCGGGGCCGCTCAGCGAGTACGCCATGCCGTCGTGCCCGGGCTCCGTCAGGACGGTCGCGGCGACGGCCGCGATGTCGGCCGGGTCGATCGCCGCGATCGCGACCTCGGGCCACGGCGCGCGCACGACGTCACCCGTCCGGAGCTGGGGGAGCCAGCGCAGCGCGTTCGACTGGTACCCGCTCGGGCGCAGCACCGTCCATGGGACCCCGGAGCCGCGCACCGCCGCCTCCGAGTCCATCCACATGCGCGTCACCGGGTTGTCCGCGCGGCCGCCGACGACGCAGCGCGAGGTCAGCAGCACCACGCGCTCGACCCCGGCGCGCTCGATCCGCCGCAGCAGCTCCGGCATGTCGCTCCACCCGCCGAGGAGGAACACCGCCCGCGCCCCGTCGAGAGCGGGCGTGAGCGACTCGGGCAGCTCGAGATCGCCGCCGACGCGCTCGACCCCCGCGGGCAGCGCGGCGCGCGCGGGATCGCGCACCACCGCCCGGACGTGCTCACCGCGCGCGGCGAGCGCCGCCACGACCTCGACGCCCACGATTGCCCGTCGCACCCGTGACCAGGATCATCGTGCCTCCAGCGCGTCGACCAGGCTCTCGCCGCCGCTGACCTCGAGCACCGCGCCCGTCGTCTGGCGGCTCGTCATGAGGAACAGGGCGGCGTGGGCGATGTCCTCCGGCGTGCCCATCCGGCCGGCCGGCATCGACGCGGCCACGCGCCGGCGGAGGTCGTCGCGCGCCGCCACCGTCAGCCCGGACCACATCTCGCTGTCGGTGTAGCCCGGGCGGATCGTGTTCACCCGCACCGGGCCGAGCTCCAGCGCGAGGGCGCGCGACAGCGCCTCGACCGCCGCGAACGCCGCCGTCACCATCGCCGCGTTGCCCGGCGGGCGGACGACCGCGACGCCGGTCACGAAGGTGATCGACCCGCCCGGCGGCATCTGCGGCGCCGCGTAGCGCGCGGCCGTCCAGCTGCCGAGGAGCTTGCCGTCGAGGAACGTGCGCGCCGCCGCCAGGTCCTGCTCGAGGAAGGGGCCGGGCGCGCCGGGCGACGCCGACACGAAGAGATGGTCGACCCGCCCGAGGCCGTCGAACAGGGCGCGCACGGTCGCCTCGTCTCTCACGTCGACCTCCACCTGCCGGACGCCGTCGACCGGCTCGCGATCCTCCACCGGACGGCGGCCCGCGGCCACGACCTCGGCGCCCTGGGCCGCCGCCGCGCGGACCGTGGCGAGCCCCATCCCGCTCGTGCCGCCGACGACCACGACGCGCCGGCCCGCCAGCGTCATGTCGCCACCTCGAGCACCGCCTTGCCGCGGACCTGCCGGCCCAGCAGCGCGGCGGCCGCGTCGCTCACCCGCTCCCACGGACCGCGCCAGCCGACCTGCGGGTCGAGCTCGCCGGCGGCGAGCAGCGAGACCAGGAACGCGAGGTCGCCGGCGACCGCGGTGCCGACCACGAACGCCTCGATCCGGGTCCCGCTCGCGCGCAGCCGCGCCGCCTCGAAGTCGATCGTGGTCGGCTCGAGCGAGGCCATGCCGATGCTCAGCACCGTCCCGCCCGGCCGCAGCAGCGCGTGGGTGTCCGCCAGCACCCGGCCGCCGACGTTGTCGAGCGCGGCGTGGACCGGCTCGGCGACGCCGTCGAGGCCGACGACCACCTCGGAGGCGCCGAGCCGGGACAGCCCCTCGCCACGCTCCGGGCTGCCGACCACCGCCACGACATGGGCGCCGGCTCGCGCCGCCAGCTGGACGGCGAAGCGCCCGACGCCACCGGAGGCGCCGGTGATCAGCACCCGCCGTCCCACGACCGAGCCGAGGCGGCGCACGGCCCGCAGCGCCGTCACGCCGGCCGCCGGGACCGCCGCGGCGGCGCCGAAGTCGACGGCATCGGGAAGCACGGCGAGCTCGGCGGTGCCGACCGCGCGCCGCGCCGCCCAGCCGCCCGCCGAGCCGAATGTCGCGACGCGCGCGCCCGCCGGCGGGCCGGCGCCGCCGGCCGCCGCGGCGACCACCGTGCCCGAGGCGTCGAAGCCGGGGACGGCGCCCGCGCCGAACCGCCGGCGCAGGAACGCCACGTCGGCGAAGTTGAGCGACGTCGCGCTCACGTGGACCAGCGCCTCGGATGGCCCGGGGTCGGGATCGGGGGCCTCGCCGAGGCGAAGGCCCTGCGGCGCGTCGGGATCGTGGATCAGTGCTCGCATGGTGGATCCGATGGTGCGCCGACCCACGCGAGGCGTCCAAGACCTGTTGGTATAACCGACGGTTATGGACGTGCACCTCCGTGACCTGCGCTACTTCCTCGCGGTCGCGCGGGAGCTGCACTTCACCCGGGCCGCGGAGACGCTCTACGTCAGCCAGCCCGCGCTCTCGAAGCAGATCCGCGCGCTGGAGCGCCAGCTCCGGGTCACGCTGTTCGAGCGCGTCGGCGGCACGGTCCGGCTCACGCGCGCGGGCCGCGAGCTCGTGCCCTACGCGGAGCAGATGGTGGCGAGCTGGGAGGGCGCCAAGGGGTCCCTGGCGCGGGCCGGCGACTGCACGCTGGTGCTCGGCATGCACACCAGCCCGGGCCGCGGGCTGCTGCCCAGGGTGCGCGCGCTGATGGTGGGAAGCTGCCCCGCCGTCGAGCTCGAGCTCCGGCACGCGCCCTGGAGCGACCGGACCGCGGGACTCGCCGACCGCAGCACCGACGCCGCCTTCGTATGGCTGCCCTTGCCGCAGCCGCCCTACCGGTGGGTGACGATCGCCCGCGAGCCGCGGCTCGTCGCACTCCCCGACGACCACCGGCTCGCCGCCCGCGACAGCGTCACGATCGGCGACCTCCTCGACGAGCCGTTCCTCGCGCTGCCGGAGAGCGCGGGCCCGCTGCGCGACTACTGGCTCGCCCTCGACGAGCGACGCGGGCATCCGGTCCGGGTCGCCGCCGAGATCCACGACACCGAGGAGACCTACGAGGCGGTCGCGAGCGGGATCGGCGTCTGCCTGCTCGCCGCCGGCAACGCGCCCATCTTCGCGCGCGGGGGCATCACGATGCTCCCCGTCGAGGACCTGAGCCCGTCCGAGCTCGTGCTGGCCTGGAACGAGCGCCACTGCCCGCCGCTGCTCGAGACCTTCGCCGCCCTATGCGAGCAGGTGGCCGCGGGCGAGGACCGGCTGGTGCACACCTAGGCGGCTGATTCCGCGACCCCACGGGCGCCTGGCGGCGCCCCGCGGCGCCGGATCGCCACCCACTCGAGGGGCCCCCTGCCCGCTGCAGCCGCCGACTGTGCCCCTCGAGCGTGCGGCGCCCGGCATCCACGGGGCATCCGCCAGTCGACCGCGCGGCCGCGGAATCAACCACCCTAGCCGGGCGCACAGGCCCCGCCCTCGATGCACCCTTTCCGGGTGTGTAGGGTCGGGCCCGTCACGAACGACGCCTGAGAACGCACCGCACGGATGCTCGGCTAGCGCTGGCGGGCGCGGAGGCTGTCCCAGCTCGCGTCCGCCAGCCAGCCGCCGTCGACGGCCAGCGTCTGGCCGTTGACGAAGCCGCTGCGGGCCGGGTCGGCGAGGAAGGCGACGGCCTGGGCGATGTCGTCCGGGGACGCGAAGCGCCCCATCGGGTTGCGCCCGGTGATGTCGGCGTCGGTGTACCCGCCGCCCTCCTGGTCGGCGACGTCCATCTCGGTCTTGACCCAGCTCGGGCAGACGGCGTTGCAGCGCACGCCGCGCCCGCCCCACTCGGCGGCGAGCGTGCGCGTGAGGCCGACGAGGCCGTGCTTGCTCGCGTTGTACGCCGCCCGCTCGGCGATGCCGTGAAGGCCCGCGATCGAGGCCACGTTGACGATGCTGCCCCCGCCGCGCGCGAGCATCGAGCGGCCCGCCTCGCGCGAGAGCACGAAGGCGCCGGTCAGGTTGACGTCGATCACCCGCCGCCAGTCGGCGGTGGCGATCTCCTCGGCCGGCGCGATGTGGCTCACGCCCGCGTTGTTGACCAGCACGTCGATGCTCCCGAACGCCTCCACCGCGGTCTGCGCGGCGGCCATCGCCGTGGCCTCCTCGGCGAGGTCGCCGACCACGGCGAGCGCGGCGACGCCCGCGGCCCCGAGGGCGTCGAGCGTGTCGGCCGGCTCCCGCAGGTCGCAGAGCACGAGCGCGCAGCCCTCGCCGCCCAGCACCTCGGCGACCCGGCGGCCGATGCCCTGCGCCGCGCCCGTCACGATCGCGCTCCGCATGGGCGGCATGCTGCCAGGCTTGCCACCGCGCGCGTCGCACGGCATACCTAGGGGCCATGCCCGCCGTCGCCACCGCCCGGCCCCACGGCCGCTTCCTCGCCGGAGAGGCGGGGGAGCTCGCGGGCGTGTCGGGGACCACGATCGGGCAGTGGGCGCGCCGCGGCTACATCCGCGCCTCGCAATCGGACGGCGACCCCCACGTCTACAGCGTGGAGGACGTCGCCGAGGCGGCGATCGTGCACGCGCTGCTCGAGCGCGGGGTGCGCCATGCCGACGTGCGCCGCGCGGTGGAGCGGCTGGGGGGCTACGGCGAGTGGCCGCTGAGCGAGGCGCCGCTCGCGACCACCGCAGACGGCGGTCGCCCGCGGATCGTGCTGCGCGAGCGCGACGGCGTCTACGAGCTGGCGCCCCGCGGGTGGCAGCGGATGTGCGCCGCGCCGCCGCTCGAGGACGTGCGCCTGCGGCTGCGCCGGGTTCCGCGGTGACCCCATCTGGCGCTTAGGAACGGGGGGTACCCTCAACCGTGATGCTCCGACGCCCGCTGTCCGCGCTGATCGCCGCCGTGGCCTGCATGGTGGCGGGGGTCGCGGTCTACGCGGTCGCGTTCGGCACCGCGGAGGGCCAGCGGCTCGACGCCTCCGCGCTGCTCGGCTTCATGGGCCTGCGTCCGCAGCTCGCCGACATCGCCCACCCGCTCGCCCATCTCGGCGACCCGGTGCCGTTCGCGATGCTCGCGGCGGCGGTGATCTGCCTCGCGCTCGCCCGCGGGCGTCCGCGGCTCGCCGTGATGTCCGTCGTCGTGCTGGTGGGCGCGAACGTCACCACCCAGTTCCTCAAGGTCCTCCTCGCCGAGCCGCGGCCGAGCGAGCTGCTGCCGTGGAACACGATCAGCGCCGAGGCCTGGCCGAGCGGCCACACGACCGCCGCCATGACCCTCGCGCTGTGCCTCGTGACCGTCGCCTCGCCGCGCCTGCGCCCTCTCGCGGCGGCGGTGGGCGCGGTGTTCACGCTCAGCGTCGTCTACTCGCTGCTGCTGCTCGGCTGGCACTACCCGAGCGACGTGCTGGGCGGGTTCTGCGTCGCCGGGGCCTGGACGCTGGCGGGCCTCGCCGCCGTCGGCGCCGCGGACCGCCGCTGGCCCGCCGGGGCCGGCCGCGAGCAGGCGGTCCGCATGGGCGCGGCGGTGGGCCCCGCCGTCCTGGCCGCCGGCGGCCTCATCGCGCTCGCCGCGCTGATGGCGCTCGCCCGGCCCGCGTCGGCGCTCGCCTACGTCGACCAGCACCCGGCGTTCGTCCTCGGCGCCGCGACCATCGGCGCGGCCGCCCTGGCGCTCGCGACCGCGCTCGCCGTCGCGCTCCGCAGCGACTAGACGAAAACCGCCGCGAACACGCCGTAGACCGTCAGCTCGGTGAGCTTGATCACGGCGCCGAACGTGTCGCCCGTCGTGCCGCCGAGCGCCCGGCGTACAGCGGCGGCGCACAGCGCGCCCACGACGACGGCGCCGCCGAGCGCCCAGCCGCCGGCCTCGAGCCCGCCGAGCGCGAGCACCAGCGCCGCGCTGTACGCGGTCGCCGCGGCGAGCACGCCGGGCCCGACCTCGAGCACCGACCCCGCTCCGTCCTCCCGGGCTCGCGGGAGCAGCGCCTGCGGCAGCGCCGACCAGCGCGCGAGGACGTGCGCGCACAGCACCGCGCGGGCGAAGCCGGCGGCGTCGAGCGGAGCCAGCGCCGCGAACGCGAACAGCAGCGCGCCGGCGAGGGCCAGCGCGCCATAGGCGCCGATCCGCGAGTCGCGCATGATCTCGAGCCGCCGGGCGCGGTCGGCGTGGGCGCCGAGCCCGTCCGCGGTGTCGGCCAGGCCGTCCTCGTGGAGGCCGCCGGTGACGATGATCGCGGCCAGGAGCGCGAGCACCGTCGCGGGCGCGTCGGGCAGGACGACGCCCGCGCCCGCCCGGACCCCCGCGGCCACCCCGCCGACGAGCAGCCCGACCGCGGGGAAGAACAGCGCCGCGCGCCCCAGCTGGCCGGGGGCGAGGCGCGCGCCGCCGACGGGGATGCGCGTGAGGAAGCCGACGGCGTCGCGCGGCGCCGCCGTCCACGATGGGGTCCCGCCCGCCCCTCCACGATCGGCGAGGCGCGCCGCCGCCTCGGTCATGCCGGCCCGCTCACCCCGGCCTCGGCGAACGTCGCCATGCCGCCGTGCGCGGCGCAGGCGAGCCGCAGCACCGCCAGCGCCGTGACCGCGCCCGAGCCCTCGCCCAGCCGCATGCCGAGGTCGAGCACCGGCTCGAGGCCGAGGTGGTCGAGCAGCGCGCCGTGCCCCGGCTCGGGGGAGCGGTGCCCGGCCAGCAGCCGCGGGGCGAGCGCCGGCTCGATGCCGACCGCGATCGCGGCCGCCGCCGTCGCGATCAGGCCGTCGCACACGTAGGCGAGCCCCTGCTCGCCGGCGCCCAGCGCCAGCCCGCAGAGGACCGCGATCTCACCGCCGCCGAGCCGGCGCAGCGCGCCGAGCGGCCCGCGGATCTCGGGACCGTGCAGCGCGAGCGCGCGCTCGACCACGGCCCGCTTGCGCGCGAGCCCGGCGCCGTCGAGGCCCGTGCCCGGACCGGCGAGCTCGCCGCCCGGGCGGCCAGTCAGCCAGGCCGCCAGGCAGGTCGCGGGCGTCGAGTTGCCGATCCCCATCTCGCCGCCGACCAGCACCGTGATCCCGTCGCGCGCGGCCTCGGCGGCCAGGTCGCGCCCCGCGTCGACCGCCGTCGCGACCTCGCCGACCTCGAGCGCGGGGGCCGTCGCGATGTCGCGGCTCGGCTCGAGGCCGAGGACGATCACCCCGTCGCGCGGGACACCGCCCCCGCCGCCACCCGCGCGCACGCCGGCGTCGACGATCCGCAGGTCCGCGCCCGCCTCCGCCGCGAGCGCCGTCACCGCGGCGCGCCGGGTCACGAACGCGCCGACCATCTGCGCGGTGACGTCGGAGGGGTACGCCGACACGCCCTCGGCCGCGACGCCGTGGTCGGCCGCGGCGACCACCACCCGCGCCCGCACCGACGGCCGCTCCTCGCCGGTGCAGCCGGCGAGCCAGACCGCGAGCGCCTCGAGCCGGCCGAGCGAGCCCGGCGGCTTGAGCAGCTGCGCCTGACGCGCCCGCGCCGCGGTGGTCGCCGCGGCGTCGAGCGGCCGCGCCGGTACCCGCGCGTGCTCCCGCCCTAGCGGTTGCGGCCCGGCTCCCACAGCGGCTCCGAGCCGGCCTCGCCGACGTTCGCCCCGCGGGAGAGGATGAACAGCAGGTCCGAGAGGCGGTTCAGGTAGCGCACGCACTCGGGGTTGACCTCGTCGCCGAGGTCGATGACCCGCCGCTCGGCGCGCCGGCAGACCGTGCGGCACACGTGCAGCTGGGCCGCGACCGGCGTCCCGCCCGGGAGCACGAAGGACTTCAGCGGGGGCAGCGTGGCGTTGACCTCGTCGCAGGCGCCCTCGAGCCAGGCGGTCTGCTCGGGCGCGAGGCGCAGCCGCTCGCGATCCCCGCCGTGGGGGACCGAGATGTCCGCGCCCGCGTCGAAGAGGTCGTTCTGGACCCGGCGCAGCCACTCCGCGTAGCGCTCGGGCACGCCCGGGAGCGCCAGCACCGCGCCGAGCTGCGCGTTGAGCTCGTCGACCGTGCCGTAGGCCTCGATCCGCGGGTGCGTCTTGGGCACCCGGCTCATGTCGCCCAGGTGCGTCTCGCCGTCGTCGCCGAGCCGCGTGTAGATGCGCGTGAGGTTGACCGCCATCGCCGGCCGGACCGTACCACCCTCAGGGCGGGCGCCGGCCTCGGTACGATGGCCCGCCCTCGATGGCCCCCCTGAAGCCCCGATCGCTCGCCGGCGCCCTGCTCGTCGCGCTGCTGCTCGGCGCCGCGGTCGCGTCCGGCTGCGGCGGCGAGAGCGCGAAGGACGAGCCCGTGACGCTCACCGTCACGCGCGGCTTCGGCACGGAGCGCCTCGGCGGCGGCGTGATGGGGGTGCCCGAGGGCGAGACCGCGCTGCAGCTGCTGCAGCGCGACTTCGACGTCAAGACGGCCAACGGCGGCTCCACCGTTCGCTCGATCGGCGGCATCGCCGGCGGGCAGGCGGCCGACCGGCCCTCCGGCTGGTTCTACTACGTCAACGGCGTGGCGGCCGCGCGTGGCCCGTCCGAGCAGAAGGTCGCCGGCGGGGACCGCGTGTGGTGGGACCACCACGACCGCGACGTGGTCGAGCGCATCCCGAGCGTCGTCGGCTCGTTCCCGCAGCCGTTCGCCTCCGGCTCGAACGGCCGCCGCCAGCCCGTGCGCGTCGAGTGCGCGGAGGGCAGCACCCGCGAGTGCGACGAGGTGACCAAGCGCCTGGAGGAGGAGGGCGTGAAGCGCACCGCGCGGTCGACGATCGGCCAGGCGCAGGAGAACGAGGTCCTGCGGGTGCTCGTCGGCCCGTGGACGAAGGTCCGCCAGGACCCCGCGACCGTGCGCATCGAGAGGGGCCCGCGCGCGTCGGGCATCTTCGCCCGCTTCGACCGCACCGGCCGCCGGCTGGACCTCATGGATCCGCGCGGGCGCGTCGTCCGCCCGCTCGGGCGCGGCTCCGGGCTCGTGGCCGCCACCAGCCTCGAGGGCGGCGCTCCCGTGTGGGTGATCACGGGCACCGACCAGGTCGGCGTCGCCGCCGCGGCCGCGGGGCTGCAGGAGGCGATGCTGCGCAACCACTTCGCGATCGCGGTGGAGCAGGGGAGGGCGGTGCCGCTCCCGATCACGGAGGAGCCGCGATGACCCACGCCGGACCGGCCTGCGAGCCCACGTCGCGCCCGCCGTCTCGTATACCGTTCCCGCCCCCATGAGGATCGGCGTCCCCAAGGAGACCGTGCCCGGCGAGCGCCGCGTCGCGCTCGTGCCCGAGGTCCTGCGCAAGCTCGGCGATCACGAGGTCGTGGTCGAGGCCGGGGCGGGCGAGCCGGCCGGCCTGGCCGACTCCGCCTTCGAGGAGGCGGGCGCGACGATCGGCGACCCGTGGAACGCCGACGTCGTCGTCAAGGTCGCCCCGCCCAGCAGCGAGGAGGTCGGCCGGCTGGGGCGCGATTCGGTGCTGATCGGCTTCTTGGCACCGCTGACCAACGGCGAGGGCACCAAGGCGCTGGCCGACGCCGGCGTGACCGCCTTCGCGATGGAGGCGATCCCCCGCATCAGCCGCGCGCAGTCGATGGACGCGCTGTCCTCGCAGGCCACGGTGGGCGGCTACCTGGCCACGCTGATCGCCGCCCAGGAGCTGCCGCGCTTCTTCCCGATGCTGATGACCGCCGCCGGCACGATCCCGCCGGCGCAGGTGCTCGTGCTCGGCGCGGGCGTCGCCGGGCTGCAGGCGATCGCCACCTCCCGGCGCCTCGGCGCGGTCGTGACCGCCTTCGACGTGCGCACCGCCGTCAAGGAGCAGGTGCAGTCGCTGGGCGCGAAGTTCCTCGAGGTGGAGGGCAGCGCCGACGCGGAGGCCGAGGGCGGCTACGCGCGCGAGCTCACCGAGGACGAGCAGGCGGCCCAGCGCGAGGCGGTGGCGGCGCAGGTGGCGAAGTCCGACGTCGTGATCACCACGGCGCTCGTGCCCGGCCGCCCGGCGCCCAAGCTCGTGACGGCGGACGCGGTGCACAACATGAAGTCGGGCAGCGTCGTGGTCGACCTCGCCGGCGAGGCGGGCGGCAACTGCGAGCTCACCCAGCCGGGGGAGACGATCCACACCGACGGCGCGGTCGCCGTCGTCGCGCCGCTCAACCTGCCCTCGAACATGCCCGAGCACGCGTCGCAGCTCTACGCCCGCAACGTGCAGGCGCTGCTGGCGCTGATGGCGGGCGAGGACGGGGCGCTCGAACTGGACTTCGACGACGATGTCATCTCCGGGGCGTGCGTGACGCGCGGCGGGGAGATCGTGCACTCCGGCGCCAAGCAGGCGGCGGGCGTCGGCTGATCTGGAGGGAACCGACATGGACCTGTTGACCGAGCTGGCCATCCTCGTCCTCGCTGCCTTCGTGGGCTTCGAGGTGATCTCCAAGGTGCCCAACACGCTGCACACGCCGCTGATGTCGGGTACGAACGCGATCCACGGCATCGTGCTGCTCGGCGGCCTGCTGGTGATCGGCGAGGCGACCGGCTGGCTCGACGACCTCCTGCTCGTGATCGCGATCGCCTTCGGCACGATCAACGTCGTCGGCGGCTTCCTCGTCACCGACCGGATGCTCGGCATGTTCAAGGCGAAGCCCGATCCGCAGAAGCTCGCGGAGAAGGCGGAGGCCGAGGAGGAGAAGGCCGCCGCGTGAGTCGCGCAGATGTCATCCAGCTGCTGTACATCGTCGCGTTCTCGATGTTCATCATCGGCCTGCACATGCTGCGCGGGCCGCGGACCGCGGTGCGGGGCAACCTCGTGGCCGCGGCGGGCATGGGGATCGCCGTCTTCGCGACGCTGATCGACGAGCACACCGGCGACTACGGTCTGATCGCGCTCGGCGTGGTCATCGGGACCGCGATCGGGGTCCCCTCGGCGCGCTCGGTGAAGATGACCGCGATGCCGCAGATGGTCGCGCTGTTCAACGGCGTGGGCGGCGGCGCGGTCGCGCTCATCAGCGTGGTGGAGTTCCGCGAGGCGGGCGGCGACATGGAGCTCGAGCAGCTGATCCCGACGCTGTTCGCCGCGATCATCGGCTCGATCTCCTTCTGGGGCTCGAACATCGCGTTCGGGAAGCTGCAGGAGCTGATCTCCGGCCGGCCGATGAAGATCCCGGGCGGGCCGATCATCAACGCCGCTCTGGCGCTCGTCGCCGTGGGGCTCTCGGTCGTCATCGTGGCCGGCTCGGAGTCCCAGCTGCTGTTCTGGCTGATCCTGCTGAGCGCCGGGCTCCTCGGCATCCTCGCCGTGCTGCCGATCGGCGGGGCGGACATGCCGGTGGTGATCTCGACCCTGAACGCGTTCACCGGCCTCTCGGCGGCGGCCGCCGGCCTGGCGCTCGACAACGTCGCGCTGATCGTCGCCGGCATGCTCGTCGGCGCCTCCGGCTCGATCCTCACGAAGCAGATGGCCGATGCGATGAACCGCTCGATCGGCAACGTCTTCTTCAGCGGCTTCGGCGGGGGCGGGACTCTGCCCGCCGCCACGGACGGGGAGCAGAAGCAGGCGAAGGCCACCACCGCGGCCGATGTCGCCATCCAGCTCTCCTACGCGCGCCTGGTGGTCGTCGTCCCCGGCTACGGCATGGCGGTCGCGCAGGCCCAGCGCGCCGTGGCCGACCTCGCCGCCGAGCTCGAGAAGCGCGACGTCGAGGTCCTGTACGCGATCCACCCGGTCGCGGGGCGCATGCCCGGCCACATGAACGTGCTGCTGGCCGAGGCCGACGTCCCCTACGACCGGCTCAAGGAGATGGACGACATCAACCCGGAGTTCGCGCGCACCGACGTCGCGCTCGTGATCGGGGCCAACGACGTCACGAACCCCGCCGCGCGCAACGAGTCGAGCTCGCCGATCTACGGGATGCCGATCCTCGACGTCGACAAGGCGCAGTCGGTGATCGTCCTCAAGCGCTCGATGAGCTCGGGCTTCGCGGGCATCGACAACCCGCTGTTCTACGACGACAAGACCTCGATGCTCTTCGGCGACGCCAAGGCGTCGGTGGGCGAGGTCCTCGCCGAGATCCAGGAGCTCTAGGCCGGCGCCGCGATCCGGGCGGTCGCGCCGCGCTCGACGCGGCCCGCGACCTCGACGCGCGCGTTGATGCCGAAGAGCCGGTCGTGGTCGGCGTCGAGCCGGCGGAGCAGGTGCGCCCACTTCTCCTGGGTGTCCGGGTCGCGCGTGGGGATCGCGCAGCGCCGGCAGGGGTGCAGGAAGCGCAGCCGCACGCCGCCCGCGAGCTGCATCGCGCCGCCCTCCCAGTCGGCCTCCGCCCACGCCGGCGCGTCGGTCTCGAGGTGGAGGTTGGGGCGGAACCGGCGGAGGTCGAGCGGCGTCTCGAGCTCCTTCTCGAGCGCGCGGCGCGTCGCCTCGAAGGTCACGAGCACGCTCCGGGGCAGGTCCTGGATGCCGCCGGGGTCGCGGCGCAGGTCGACGGTGCGGCCGAGGTCGTCGGCGAGCGCGTGGCGCAGGCGCGGGTCGCCCCAGCTGAAGCTCTTGCCGCCGGGGTCGCGGACCGTCGCCGCCGGTGGGTCGTCCGGGCGCAGCGCCGCGTCGCCGGCGAACGGGTAGCCGGCCCGCCACGCCAGGAGCCGCGGCGCCTCGCGCGCCGTCAACGGCCGTACCTCGCCCTTGTGCACGAACGTCACCGCGTGCGTGCGGTCGCCGCCGAGCCCGCGCGCGTCCATGCGCGTCGACGCCAGCCGCTCGCCCGCCATCGACTTGACGGGCCATCGCCAGAGGTCGATCACGGTTCCGCTCGGCATCCGCCGCCGAATGTAGTCGCTCGCGGCATCTGGTCCGGTCCGTAACTTTCCGTCTCGTCGCCGGTTGCCACCAGCGACCCGCGTGAGTCCGACCCAGGAGCCCGATCCGAAGCCATGCCGCCACGCCGTGTCCTGATCCCCGCCCTCGCCGCGCTCGCGCTCGCCGCGTGCGCCCCGTCCGCCCAGGCCACGTGGTTCCCGTCCGAGGCCATCGACGGGCCGAGCGCCGACCTCGTGAAGATCGGCGGGGTCGACATGGCGCGCGACGGCAACGGCGCGCTCGTCTACATCAAGCGCGAGGCCGGCGTGCCGCACGTCTACCTTGCGCGCTTCGCCGGCGGCGGCTGGCAGGCGCCCGAGCGGGTCGACGCCGGCATCGCCGCCGGAGCGTCCGACGCCACGGTCGCCGTGGGCGACGGCTTCAAGGTGATGATCCTGTGGACCGCCGGCGGGCGGCTGTTCGGCAGCGCCTCGGGAGGCGGATCGGCGCCGGCGGCGCTCACCGCGCCCGCGGAGCTCTTCAACGGCGGAGGCGGGGCCGAGCTGACCGGCGTCGACGCCGACATGGGCATCAACGGCACCGGCTACGGCGTGTGGAGCACGCCGTCCGGCGCCGGTGGCGGTGACGTCAACGCGGTGCGCTTCAGCGGCGGGAGCTTCGAGCTCATCCAGGCGCCGGTCGACATCAACCCCGCCGCGGCCGCAGGCGTCGGCTCCGGCCGTCCGCGCGTGGCGGTCTCCGCGGAGGGCAACGCGGTGGCCACGTGGGGCGAGGGCGGGCAGGTCTACGGCCGGCGGCTGACCGGGCTCGCGCTGTCGCAGCTGCCCCAGCAGATCTCGCTCGGCGACCTCAACGGCGTCCCGGGCGGCGCGGCCGACTCCCCCGACATCACGATCGAGTACGACGGCTCGTACGCCTGGGTGGCGTTCCGGCAGGACTTCGGCGGGGTCTCGCGCGCGCTCGCGCGCCGGCTCGTGGGCTCGCAGTACGAGTCGACGAGCGTGCTCGACCTCGGCCAGGGCGGCGCCGCGCCGCGCGTTGCGATGACGGGCCGCGGGGCGGGCCTCGCGGCCGCGTCGGCGGAGGGCGGCATCGTCGCCGGCTCGGTGCTCCAGAACGACGCGTTCACCCAGGCCGCCTCGCTCGGCAACGGCGCGGTGCCGCCGGACCCGATCGTGGCCTCGGACGAGCGCGACAGCTCGATGGTGGCCTGGCGGCGCGCCGACGGCACGCTCGCCGCGCGTCACAAGCCGGCGGCCAAGCCGTTCGAGCCCGAGACGTCGCTCGCATCCGCGGGCCTCGGGACGGTGGGCGCCGGGGAGTACGCCGCCGCGGGCGACCGCCTGGGCGACTTCGCGGTCGGGATGATCCAGAGCTCTGCGGCGGGGCGGACGCTGTCGGGCGCGGTGTACGACCGCCCGCCCGGCAAGCCGGCCGGGAGCACGTCGTCGAACTACCAGCGCCGCGCGAAGCCGCGGCTGCGCTGGCGGGCCGGCGCCGAATTGTGGGGCCGGGCGCAGTTCACCGTGTTCGTCGACGGCACCGCGATCGGGACGACCGCGCACCAGTCCCAGCTCGTCTCGCCGGTGCCGGTCGCCGAGGGGCGGCATCGCTGGACCGTCGTCGCGGTGGACCGCCGCGGCCAGCAGGTCGCGAGCAAGGAGCGCGTCCTGCGGATCGACAGCACGCGGCCGCGCCTGCGGTTGCAGGTCAGCGGTGCGCGCAAGCGCGGCAAGACGCTGCTGATCACAGCCCGGGGCTCGGACCCGAAGGGCTCGGGGCTGCGCTACGTCCAGGTCGACTACGGCGACCGGTCGCGCGCGACGCGGCGGTCCCGCAGCGCGCACCGCTACCGGCGTTCCGGGCGCTACCGGCTGGTCGCCAAGGCGGTCGACAAGGCGGGCAACGTGGCACGGCGGACGGTGCGCCTGCGGATCACCCGCTGAGCCGGAGCCTTTCGTCCGTCTAGGCTGGGAGCGTGCGCCCCGAGCGGATCCTCCGTGCCGGTGGGCATCGGCTGGTGCTCGGCGGCGGACGCCCGTTGCTGATGGGCATCGTCAACGCGACCGGCGACTCGTTCTCCGACGCCGGCGAGCACCCGACGCTCGCCGGTCGCGTCCGCCACGCCGCTGAGCTGCTGGAGGCGGGCGCGGACCTCATCGACGTCGGCGGCGAGTCGGCCTTCGGCGGCCGCCCGCCGGTGCCGCCGGAGGAGGAGCTCGCGCGCGTGGTCCCGCTCGTCCGGCGGCTCGCGGGCGACCTCGGCGCGATCGTCTCGATCGACACCTACAAGCCGCGCGTCGCCGAGGCGGCCCTGGACGCGGGGGCCGTGATCGTCAACGACGTCTCGGGGCTGCGCGACCCGCGACTCGCGGACGTCTGCGCGGCGGCGGGCGCCGGCCTCGTGGTCATGCACACGCGCGTGGCCCCGCTCGGCACCCTGCTCGAGCCCGGGTACTACGACGACGTCGTGGCCGACGTGCACGACTTCCTCGCCGAGCGGATCGCGGTCGCGCGGCGGCGCGGGGTGCCCGAGGAGGCGCTGATCGTCGACCCGGGGACGGACTTCGCCAAGACGCCGGCGCAGACGGTCGCGGTGCTGCGGCGGCTGGACGTCCTGCACGACCTCGGCCGCCCGATCCTGCTGCCCGTCTCGCGCAAGGACTTCCTCGGCGCGATCACGGGCCGCCCGCCGCGGGACCGCGGCGCGGCGACCCTGGCGGCGCTGGCCGAGGGGGTGGACGCGGGCGCGCACATCCTGCGGGTGCACGACGTGGCGGCCGCAGCGGACTTCCTCGCCGTGCGGGCGGTGCTGCGCGGCGAACGCGAGCTCGCGCCGGACGAGGGCCTCACCCCGGATCGGTTCCCGGAGTCCTCCTCGCTAGGCTGAAGGCCGTCAGATGACGGTTGCCGGCCGCTGCGCACAACGCGGCCGGGTTGCCGACCGACCGCACCGATCGAAGGAGAAGTCCAGATGTCTTCCGTGCTCGACCGAGACGAGCTTGAGCGCAGCCCGCTCGCCGATCTCCATGTCCTCGCCGACGAGCTCGGCGTCGACGGCTACCGCCGTCTGCGCAAGAACGACCTGATCGACGCCATCGTGGCGGCGCAGTCCGGGTCCGCCGAGGGTGCCGAGGTGGCGCCGGCGGAGGAGGCCGAGGAGGCGCCGCCGTCGGAGGCGGCCGACGAGGCGGCTCCGGAGGCCGAGGAAGCCGCCGAGGAGGCCGAGGCGGAGGCCGAGGGCGACGACGAGACCCCGTCTCGCAGCCGCCGTGGCCGCCGCGGGGGCCGTGGCCGCAGCCGCGGTCGCGACTCCGAGGCCGCGCCCGAGGAGCGCCCCGCCGAGCCCGCGCGCGAGGACACCGAGGACCACGTCATCGAGGGCACCGTGGAGCTGCTCGCCAACGGCTCCGGGTTCGTGCGGCTCTCGCCGCCGGAGCCGACGGACGACGACGCCTACGTCTCCGCCGCGCAGGTCAAGCGCTGCGAGCTCGTCTCCGGCGACCGCGTCGGCGGCCCGGTCCGCGCCCCCCGGCGCTCCGAGCGCTACCCCTCGATGGTGCGCATCGACACCATCAACGGCCGCCCCGCCGACGAGGTCGCCGAGGGGACCCGATTCGAGGACCTGCCGGTGACCTTCCCGACCGAGCGCCTGGCGCTCGGCGACGAGGACCCCACCGTCAAGGCCGTCGAGTGGCTGACGCCGTTCGGCAAGGGCTCGCGCGTGACGATCACCGGCGCGGCGCGGGCGGGCAAGAGCGAGACGCTTCGGCGCGTCGCCGCCGCGCTCGCCGCCCAGGACGACCTCGAGGTGAGCGTGGTGCTCGCCGGCGCGCGCCCGGAGGAGGTCGCCGAGTGGAACGACGGCCAGGTCGCGCCCGAGGCCACGACCACGCTGTCCTCCTCCACCGACGCGCAGACCCAGGCCATCGAGCAGGCCGTCGAGCAGGGCCGCCGTGTCGCCGCCCGGGGCGGCGACGCCGTCGTGCTCGTCGACTCGCTCGAGTACCTGCCGTCCCCGGTCGCCCGCCGCGCGCTCGCCGCGGCGCGCAACATCGTCGACGGCGGCTCGCTGACCGTCATCGCCGTCGCCTCGCAGCCGCTCGGCGGCGAGACCACGGTGATCGCCCTCGACGCCGGCCTGACCGCGCTGCGCCGCTTCCCGGCGCTCGACCTGGTTGCGAGCGGGACGATGAAGCCCGAGCGACTGGTGGGCGACGCGGGGGCCGAGGCGATCGCGAAGGCTCGCCTGGAAGCGGGGGAACTCGCCTAGCGGCTCGTTCCCTTGGAGTTCCGGCTGGACTTCGTCTGAGCCGGAACTCCCGGGGAACTCGCCTAGCGCGCCTACGGCGTCGACGCCGGCGGGCGGCGGTGGCGCGTCGCCCGCTCGTAGTCGCGCGCCAGCGAGAGCAGGCTCTGCTCCGTGAACGGCCGGCCGAGCATCTCGATGCCGACCGGGACGCCGCGCGGGGCCGTCGCCGTCGGCGGGGAGAAGCCGGCGGGCACGGCCACGCTCGGGAAGCCGGTGACGGCGGCCAGGATCCCATTGCGGTCGACCTGGTCCTGCCCGATCGGGACCACCAGCCGCTTCTGCTGGGGGTAGACGAGCGCGTCCAGCCGGTGGTCGGCCATCAGCGCGAGCACCTGGTCGCGCAGGGCGGCGATGCGGGCGAGCCGCGCGTGGTACTCGGGCTCCGACGGGCCGTTGACGAGCGCGTCCGCCGCGCGCAGCGTGGGGAGGAAGCGGGCGTCGACGCCGCCGGACGCGATCACCTCGGTCAGCGACCGCCGCGGCGCGTCGAACGATCCGAGGTAGCGGTTGAGCACGGCGCGGATCTCGAAGCGCTGGACGTCGAGGCTCGCGATCAGCGCGTCGGCGGTCACGCCGCCGGGGAGCGCCACGCGCTGCACCCGGGCGCCCCGGCGACGCAGGTCTCGCGCCGCCCGGTTCACGACGCGGTTCACCGGCCCGTGCAGCTCGGGGTCGGTGCCCAGGAAGTTCTGCAGCACGCCGATCCTCGCGCCCCGGAGCGCCCGTGGCCGCAGGCCGTCGACGTAGGAGCCCTCGCGCCGTCCGACCCCCCTCGCCGTGATCGGGTCCCGGCCGTCGTAGCCCGCCATGACGCCCAGCAGCGCCGCGGCGCTGGGCACGGTCCGGGCGAGCGGCCCGGCGGCGTCCTGGGTGCTCGACAGCGGGACGACCCCGTCGCGGGAGACCAGCCCCGCGGTGGGCCGGATGCCCACGACCGCGTTGGCCGAGGCCGGCGAGCGGATGGAGTTCACCGTGTCGGTTCCCGTGCCGGCGAGGCCGAGGTTGGCGGCCAGCCCGGCGCCCGTGCCGCCACTCGAGCCGCCCGGCGTCCGCGTGAGGTCGTAGGGGTTGCGCGTCTGGCCGCCCAGCGAGCCGAACGAGATGCCCGTGAGCGCGAACTCGGTGAGGTTCGCCTTCGCGAGGACGATCGCTCCGGCGCGGCGCAGCCGCGCGACGGACTCGGCGTCGTCCGGCGGCTGTGATCCTTCGAGCGATCGCGAGGACGCCGTCGTCGGCAGCTCGGCGGTGTCGTAGTTGTCCTTGACGAGGACCGGGACGCAGTGCAGCGGTCCGACCGGCCGGCCGGATCGCCGCAGGCGGGCGTCGAGCGCGCGGGCGTGCGTGCGCGCCGCCGGGTTGACCGCGATCAGCGCGTTCACCTTGCGCTCGTAGCGGTCGATCCGCCGCAGGTAGCCGGACACGAGCTCCGTACAGGTGATCCGCTTCGTCCGCAGCGCCCGCTCGGTCCCCGCGATCGTCGCCTCCTCGAGGCGGAAGCCGTCCCCGATCGTGGTCGCGGAGGCGGGGGAGGCGGCCGTGAGCAGCAGCGCGAGGGTCGCGAACGCGGACGAGACCCTTGCAGTCACGCGCTCAGCGGGGCTGGTAGGCGACCCGGCCCCAGTTGGGCTCGGGCGACAGCTCGATCGGCTCGTCCACGCGCTCGGGCTGGACGTAGCCGAAGGTCTGCGTCGCCTCGTGGAAGACGACGTCGAGCTCGCCCTCCTTGACCCGCTGGTCGAGCCAGGCGGAGCGGAACACGAGGCGGCGCAGCCAGTGCACGAGCGAGCGGTCGGCCGGACCGACCAGCTCCGGCCAGCAGTCGTTGACGTGCTCGCCGAGGCCGGACGCCGGGTCCTGGACCTCGCCGTTGACGGTCAGGTTGACGAGGTCCTCGAGCTCGGTGCCGACCAGCCGGCCGCCGACGAACCCCAGCTTGACCGCGGCCTGCTCGACGCGCTCGGAGAAGTCCTGCTCGTTGAAGGTGAACCGGAGCTCACCGTATTCCAGGACGTAGTCCTGTCCCGAGTCGTAGTTTCCGCGGCGCGTTGAATCCATGAGGTCGTGGCCCGCCAGGGAAGTCCCCGGCCCGTCTGCATCTTATGCGCGACTCCTGCCGGGCCGCTGCCCCTGAAGCGGATCTTTCACGAAGCTCACAGCCGGTCGCGCAGATCGAAGGCTCGCACGGCGTCCGGGCTCGTGTCGGGCCAGTCGAAGAAGCGCCGGTTGACGCATCGGTAGGCCTCCGCGCCCGCGCCGTCGAACGCCTGCTCGACCGTGAACTGGCACGGCTCCAGCGGCTCGCGGCTGAGCTTGACCGCCCCGAAGCCGCCCCGCGAGCGCTCGGCCTGACGGAACAGCTCGACGTCGATCTCGGTGGCAAAGACCTTCTGCAGGCACCCCATGTAGCGCCGGCCGGAGAGCGGCTCGTCGTACTGGTAGAGGAAGCGGCACCCGTTCTGGATGCAGGTCGCCGGCCGGATGACGCGGTCGCAATAGGTCGCGCACTGGCGACACTCACCGGCCTTGGCACGTTTCGCGGCGCGCGCCATCGCGGCAGTGTAACCGCGCGTCGATGTGGCGCCGAGCGGCCGCCGGGGGCGAGTTTTTCGCCCGGCGGCCTATCGACGGCCATGACCGACGAGACCGCCACCATCCTGGTCGTCGAGGACGACGCCCCGGTCCGCACGTTCCTCGCGGACAACCTCACCGCCGACGGCCACGAGGTCCTCGTCGCCGGCACGGCGCGCGACGCCCTCCGACTGCTCGAGTACCGGCGGCCGGATCTCGCAGTCGTCGACCTCGGCCTGCCCGACGGCTCGGGGCTCGACCTGCTGCGGCACGTGCGGACGGCGGACGGCGTCGCCTCCCGCCTCGATCCCACGATGCCGCTGGTCGTGCTGACCGGCCGCACGGGGGAGATCGATCGCATCCGCGGCTTCGAGCGCGGCGCCGACGACTTCGTGCCCAAGCCGTTCAGCTACGGCGAGCTGCGGCTGCGCCTATGGGCGGTCCTGCGGCGCACACGTCCCCGCCAGGCGCTCGGCCGGCTGCGCGTCGGCGACCTCGAGGTCGACCCGCCCTCGCGCGAGGTCCGCCTCCGCGGCCGGCGGATCCCCCTGGCGTCGAAGGAGTTCGCGCTGCTGCGCGCGCTCGCGACCGAGCCCACGCGGGTGTTCACGAAGGAGGAGCTGCTGCGCGACGTCTGGGGCTTCCGGGCGATGGGCGCGACCCGCACGCTGGACAGCCACGCCTGCCGGCTGCGCCACAAGCTCGCCCGCGACGGCGACCGCTACGTGATCAACGTGTGGGGCGTCGGCTACCGGCTGATCGACGGGCCGGTGGAGGTCCTGCCCGTGGAGGTCCCATGAGCTCGCCGCTGTCGCCGATCGGGTGGCCGCTCGCCGCGGCGGCGCTGGCCGCCGGCGGGCCGGAGCCCGTCGACGGCCTCGGCTGGCTCGTCGCGGCGGTGACGTGCTCCGCCGTCGGGGTCGCGCTCGTGCGCGGCCGGCGGCGCGCCGTGCTGGTGGCCGAGGCCGGGCACGAGCTGCGCGGCCCGTTGTGCGCCGCGCGCCTCGCGTTGGAAGGCGTCGAGCGGGGCGACCCCGAGGCTGCGCGGCGCGCGGTTGATCTCGAGCTCCGGCGCGCGGCCCGCGCGGCCGACGATCTCGTGGCGACGGCGGGCGGCGTGCACGGCGGCGACGCCGTGGAGCCCGTCGACGTGGGCGCGCTCGCGCGCGAGGCCGCCGCCGGCTGGCACGCGGTCGCGCGCGCCCACGGGGCCGGGCTGGCGCTCGCGGTGCCGTCCGAGGCGGCCGTCGTGGAGGGCGACCCGGTGCGCCTCGCCCAGGCGCTCGGCAACCTCGTCGCCAACGCGGCCGAGCACGGAGCGGGGGAGGTGTCCATCGCGGTGCGGGCCGAGGCGGGAGCCGTGCGGGTCGAGGTCGCCGACGCCGGCCCCGGGCTGCCCGCGCCGGTCGCCCACCTCGCCGCGGCGGGGCGCCACCGCCGCGACCGTCGCGGGCACGGCCTCGCGATCGCCGAGGGCATCGCGCGCCGGCACGGCGGCCGGCTCGCTGCCGCGCCGTCCGCCGCCGGGGCGCGGCTCGTGCTCGAGCTCCCTCGCCACGCCCCGACGGCGGCCACCTCATCGCCCGGAGGCGCGTCGTGACCCGGCGCCGCCGCGCCGTCCTCCTGCTCGGCCTCGCGCTGGTGCTGGGCGCGCTCGCGGCGTCCGACGTCGCGCGCCGGGAGGCCGGGCTGCGCGCCCAGCTCGGGCCCCCCGTGGCGGTGGTGGTCGCGCGCGCGACGCTGCCCGCCGGGCGCCGCCTGCGCGCGGGGGATCTCGCCCTGCGCCACGTCCCGCGTCGCTACGCGCCCGCCGAGCGCCCCGCGCTGCCGGAGGAGCTCGTCGGGCAGCGGCTCGCGGTGCCGGTGTCCCGCCACAGCGCGATCACCCCGTCGCTGATCGATGTCGGCGGGCCTCCAGGAGCGCCGGTCCGTGCGGGCGAGCGCGCAGCGGACGTCCTGGCGGTGGGGTCGCCTGCCGTCGTGATGCCGGGCTCGCGGGTCGACGTGCTGGTGACGCGCGAGGGGGAGGGCGGGTCGCCGGCGGGCGCCGAGCTCGCGCTCGAGGACGTCGAGGTGCTCGCGGCCGCCGCGGCGCCCGCCGGGAGCGGCGGGCCGCGCGAGGACGGCGCCGCACGCGTGGCCGCGACGCTGCGGGTGAGCGTCCGCCAGGCCGTCTACCTGGCCGCCGCGCAGGCGTTCGCACGGGAGCTGCGGCTGCTGGCCCGGGCGCCCGGGGACCGCCGCCGCACCGGGACCGTGAGCGTGGGGGAGGGGCTGCGATGAGCGCGCCGCCCCACGACGACCGCCTCGAGGATCTCGCCGCCACGCTGCGCGAGCGGCTCGTCGCCGAGGCCGGCGCGCCGGACGCCGACGCCGACCTGCACCGGCGCATCCGCGGCCTGGTCGACCGCGAGGCGGGGATCCTCGACGAGACCGCCCGTGCGGCGCTGGCGGAGCGGATCGCCGAGCGCTCCTTCGGTCTCGGACCGCTCGAGCCGCTGCTCCGCGACCCCGAGGTGGAGGAGGTCATGGTGTCCGGCGTCGCGCCCGCGTGGGTCGAGCGCGCCGGCCGGCTGGAGCGCACGACCGCGCGCTTCGCCACCGACGCCGAGCTGCGCCACGCGATCGAGCGCATCCTCGCGCCGCTCGGCCGCCGCGTCGACGAGGCCGAGCCGCTGTGCGACGCGCGGCTGCCCGACGGCTCGCGCGTGAACGTGGTGCTGCCGCCGCTCGCGCTGGACGGCCCGGCGCTCACGATCCGGCGCTTCCGCCGCCGTGGCTTCTCGCCCGAGGATCTCGTCGCGGCCGGCACCCTCCCGGCGCCGCTGCTCGAGGTGCTCGCGCGCGCGGTGCGGGCACGCTGCAACGTGCTGATCTGCGGCGGCACCGGCTCGGGCAAGACCACGACGCTCAACGCCCTGTCGAGCTTCATCGGCGCCGACGAGCGCGTGGTGACGATCGAGGACGCCGCCGAGCTTCGCCTGCGCCAACCGCACGTGGTGCGCCTCGAGGCGCGGCCGCCCAACGTCGAGGGTCGCGGCGAGGTGACGATCCGCCGCCTCGTCCGCAACGCCTTGCGGATGCGGCCGGACCGCATCGTGGTCGGCGAGGTCCGCGGCGCCGAGGCGCTCGACATGCTCACCGCGCTCTCCACCGGCCACGACGGCTCGCTGTGCACGCTGCACGCGGGCAGCCCGGCCGAGGCGCTCCGGCGTCTCGAGACCCTCGCGCTGATGGCCGAGCTCGGCCTGCCGCACGCCGCCGTGCGCGAGCAGGTCGCCGACGCGCTCGACCTCGTCGTCTGCCAGGCCCGCGGCGGCGACGGCGTCCGCCGGATCGTGAGCGTCGCCGAGGTGGTCCGGGTGGCCGGAGGCGCCGCGACGCGCGAGCTCTACGCCGTGCGCGGCGGCCGGCCGTGCTGGCGCGCGCCGCTCGCGGGCTCGCTCGGCGAGCGGTTGACGGCGGGCCTGGCGGGGTCGGAGTGACGCTCGCCCCGCTGCTCGCCTTCGCCGCCGCCGTCGCGGCCGTCCTGGCCGCCTGGGACGCGCTCGCCGCCGTCGAGCGCTCGCGCCTCGCCGGCGCGCTCGAACGGGCGCTGGAGCCGGTCGTCCGCGCGGGGCGGGAGGGCCGCGCGCCCACCGCGCCCGAGCGGCGACGGCTCGCGCTGCTCGCCGCGGGCTGCCTGGCGAGCGCGGGCTGGCTCGTCGGCGGCGCGCTGCTCGGGCTCGCCGCCGCGCTCGCGGGGCCGGTGGCCGTCGTCGCGGTGCTTCGCGCGCGGCGGCGCCGCTACGTCGAGGCGCTGCGCCGCGGGACGGCCGGCACCGCCCGGGCGCTCGCTGACGCGCTCGGAGCGGGCCACTCGGTCCGCGGCGCGCTCGGCGCCGCGGCGCCGGCGCTGGGCGGCGCCGCCGGTCACGAGCTGCGCGCGACGGCGCGCGCGCTCGCACTCGGCGCGCCCACGGACATCGAGCTCGAACGGCTGCGGCGGCGGGCCGCCTCGCCGGCCTGGGACACGCTGATCGCCGCCATCCTCCTCCAGCGCCGCGCCGGGGGCGACCTCGCCGGGCTGCTCCGCGGTCTGGCGGCGTCGCAGGAGGCGGCCGAGCGGATCGAGCGCGACGCCCGCGCCGCGACCGCGCAGGCGCGCTTCACGGCCTGGCTGGTGCTCGGGCTGCCGCTCGGCGCCGCCGCGCTCGCCGAGCTGGCCGACCCCGGATTCGTCGCGCGCCTGCTCGCCAACCCCATCTCCGCCTGGCTCACCGGGATGGCCGTCGTGCTCCAGCTCCTCGCGGTCGTGTGCGTCCGCCGCCTCGCGCGGCCGGCGGTGGTCGCGTGACGGCGGCGACCGCGCTGGCGGCGCTCTCCGTCGCGCTCGCGACCCTCGGGCTCGGCGAGCTCGCCGCGCTGCGGGCCGGCCGCCCGCGATCGCAGCGGCCGCCGCCTCCAGCGGACGGTCGTGGCGCTGCTCGCCCGCGCCGGGCGGATGGCCGGCGCGCCCGCGCCGCGCGACCTCGCCGCCCGGCTCGAGGCGGCGGGCGTCGGCGCCTCGGCGCCCGACGTGATGGCGGTCAAGGCGGGGGCGACGCTCGCCGCCCTGGCCACGGCCGTGCCCCTCGCCGCCGTCCTCCCGGGGCGGCTACCGCTGCCCGCCTGCGCGGCCGCCGCGCTGGCGGGCTTCCTCGCCCCCGACGCCTGGCTGCTGCGGCGCACCCGCCGGCGGCGCGCCAGGATGGAGGACGAGCTCGCGGACGTCCTCGAGCTGCTGCGCGTCGCCGTCGAGGCCGGCCTGCCCACCGGCCGCGCGCTCGGAGAGGTCGGCCGCCGCCACCCGGGCCTGCTGGCCTCCGAGCTGCGGCGGGCGGCGGACCGGCTCGCGCTCGGGACGCCGAGACAGGCGACGTTCGAGGGCCTCGAGCGCCGCTGTCCGGCCGGCGGCGTGCCGACCCTCGTCGCCGCGCTGCGCCGGGCCGATCGCCACGGCGCCCCACTCGGGCCCACCCTCGCGGCCCAGGCGCTCGACGCGCGCGCGAACCGCGCGCGCAGGGCGGCCGAGGGCGCCGCGCGCGCCGGTCCCAAGATCCAGCTCGTGGTCGCGCTGATGCTCGTCCCGTCGGTGCTGCTGCTGGTGGCGGCGGCGCTGCTGCCCGCGCTGGTCGGGCGCTAGGCAGCGACCCCTCATAGCTCACCTCCCGGCGGAACCGCCGCCGATCCCGCAGGACGCCTTGCACCGACGCGCGCTGCAAGTCGTCGTGCGCGGGCGACCCGAGGGCGGACTTCACCCTCCCACCACGAAGTAGCTGCAAACCGTTCCGTTTGCGCGCCAATGGGGGGTCTGACTCAAGTCTGGTGGGACGAATGACGACAAAGGTGTTGCAATGTGGGGGAGAGTGGGGTACAACGTCGTCGCACAGCCGGTCCGGGGTGGCGGGGCTCCTCCCACTCCGCCACCTCGGATCGACTCGACTCCAGCGGCTCCTTGAACCGCATGCACCTTGGCCTTTCACGGCACCTTCGAACACACGCTCGACGCGAAGAACCGGCTCACCGTCCCGTCCAAGTTCCGGGGGGCGCTGGCCGGCCGGGTCTTCCTCGTCAAGGGGATGGACCGCTGCCTGAGCGTGTATCCGGAGGCGACCTACACGGAGCTGACCCAGGCGGCGGTGTCCGGGCTGAACCCGTTCTCGCCCCAGGCCCGCGAGCTCAAGCGGATGCTCTACGGCAACGCGATGGACGTCGAGCTCGACTCGGCCGGCCGCGTGATGCTGCCGGCCAAGTTCATGGAGCACGCCGGCATCTCCCGCGAGGTGGTCATCACCGGCGCGGGCGAGTGCCTGGAGCTCTGGGACCGCTCGACCTGGCAGGACTACGACTCCGACCTGACCGCCCGCGCGTCTGACCTCACCGCATCTCTTGGCCATCCTGGTTGACATGACCCGCACGCACGTCCCGGTCCTGGCCGGCGAGCTCATCGAGGCGCTCGACCCGCAGCCGGGCCAGGTGGCGGTCGACTGCACGCTCGGCGGCGCCGGTCACGCGCGGCTCGTCGCCGGGCGCCTCGGGCCGGGTGGCCTGCTGATCGGCATCGACCGCGACCCGCTCGCCGAGCAGTCCTACGCGGAGCTCGCCGCGGAGGCCACGTGCCGCACGCGCTTCGTGCGCGCCGACTTCGTCACCGGCCTCGGCGCGCTGCGCGACGAGGGCGTCCGCGCGGACCTCGTCTACCTCGACCTCGGGATGTCCTCGATGCAGGTCGACACGCGCGAGCGCGGCTTCTCGTACTCCTACGACGCGCCGCTCGACATGCGGATGGATCCCGACCAGGAGCTCACGGCGGCGACGGTCGTGAACACCTGGGACCGCCGCCGTCTCGCGCGCGCGCTGCGCGACTACGGCGAGGAGCGCTTCGCCGACCGCATCGCCGGCGAGATCGTCCGCCGCCGCGAGCGCGCGCCGCTCACCACCACCTTCTCGCTCGTCGACGCCATCACGGCGGCGATCCCGGCTCCGGCGCGCTTCGCCGGCGGCCACCCGGCCAAGCGGACGTTCCAGGCGATCCGCGTCGTGGTCAACGACGAGCTCGGCCAGCTCGACGAGGCCCTGCCGCTGGCCTGGGAGCTCCTCGCACCCGGGGGCCGGCTGGCCGCCGTCACCTTCCACTCGCTCGAGGACCGGCGCGTCAAGCGCTTCCTCGCGGCCCGCACGCGCGGCTGCATCTGCCCGCCCGACCTGCCGGTGTGCGGCTGCGGGCGCACCCCCGAGGCCGAGCTGGTCTTCCGCCGCTCGGTCGCGGCCACCCCCGGCGAGGTCGCCGAGAACCCGCGCTCCAAGTCCGCGCGCCTCCGGGCCGCGCGCAAGCTCGAAGAGGAGCGACCATGACCCCGGCCACCGCACGCAAGCCCCGCCGCGCGCCCACCCACGGGCGGCGACCGCGGTCCGCCGCCCCGCACGCGCCGCGCCGCGTCTCCGGCCCGGCCGGCGGCAAGCACCTGGCGGTGACGGCCGGCGGCGGCGTCGCGCTGCCGCGGCCCGGAGCGCACCGGCGCGGCAGCACCGGCGTCTTCGAGCGCGTCCGCGCGCTGCCCGACCATCGCCTCGTCGACCGCGCCCTGCGCGGCCGGGCGTGGATCTGGCTGATCGGGATCGCGCTGCTGGGGATCGTCGCCATGCAGGTCTCGCTGCTCAAGCTCAACGCGGGCATCTCCCGCGCCGTCGAGACCTCCGGCACGCTCGAGCGCCAGAACGCCGAGCTCGAGGCCTCGGTCGCGCGCCTGTCCTCGGGCGAGCGGATCCGCGGTGCGGCCGCCAAGCGGGGCATGGTCGCCCCGCCCGCGGGCGACGTCGCCTACGTGAGCGTCCGGCCCGGGCGCGATGCTGCCCGTGCCGTGTCGCGCATGACCCCGCCCAGCTCGGCCGCGCAGGAGCTCATGGCCAACGACGGCCGTCCCACCGACGTGACCGCCGCGCCGCTCGCCGCGCAGGCGCCCGCGCCCGCCGCCGACCCGGCTGCCGCCGCCGCACCGCAGCCCGACCCGGCGGCCACCACCGCGCCGGTCGCTCCCCAGCCGGACCCGAATGCCGCCGCGGCCCAGCAGGCCCCAGCACCCGCCCCGGCACCCGCCCCCACCGAGACCGCCCCGGTCGCGCCGCAGCCCGATCCCTCCACGGCCCAGGCCGCGCCCGCCACGGCAGCGCCCGCGGGCCAGGGCGGCTGATCCCGCGCAGCGTGGCGGCCATCGAACGGCGCATCGGCCTCCTCTTCGCGGTCTTCCTCGGGATGCTCGCCCTCGCGGCGGGCCGCGCGGGCTGGCTGGGCATCGTCCGGGCCGACAGCCTGCAGCAGGCCGCCGCGACCCAGCAGAAGGCGGACGTCAACGTCCCCGCCCGGCGCGGGACGATCACCGACGTCCACGGGACCGAGCTGGCGGTCTCCCAGCCGGCGACGACGATCGCCGCGACGCCCTACCTGATCAAGGACAAGCTGAAGATCTCGGCCCGGCTCGCCGGTCTGCTCGATCGCCCGCAGGCCGACATCCTCAAGTCCGTCAGCCGACGCGACACCGGGTTCGTCTACGTGGCCCGCCGGGTCCCGGACCGCATCGCGCGCAAGGTCGCCGACCTGAACGTCGAGGGGCTCGAGTTCATCCCCGAGTACCGCCGCTCCTATCCGCGCGACTGGACCGCCTCGCAGCTCCTGGGCGGGGTCGGCAGCGACAACCAGGGGCTCAGCGGCGTGGAGTACTCGCTCGACGAGTTCCTGCGCGGCGCGGACGGCGAGCGCCGCCTGGTCAAGGACGCGCTGGGCGACCCGATCGAGATGCGCGACGTCAAGCAGACCGAGGCCGGCGAGCGCGTCCGTCTCACGCTCGACGCGGCGATCCAGGATCGCGCCGAGGGCGTACTGGCCGACATCGGGGAGGAGTGGAAGCCCAAGGGCGCGACCGCGCTCGTCATCGATCCCCGCGACGGCGCGATCAAGGCGCTCGCCAACTGGCCGCGCGTGAACGCCAACGACCCCGGCGAGGCCCCCGACTACGCGCGCCAGAACCGCGCGATCGGCGCCACCTACGAGCCCGGCTCGACGTTCAAGGCCTTCACGGTCGCGGGCGCGCTGGCGGACTCCAAGGTCTCCCCGACCACCCCCTTCAACCTCCCGCCGCAGATCCAGGTCGCCGACCGCACCATCGGCGAGTCGCACCCGCGCGGCTACATCACCGCCTCGACCAGCCGGATCCTCGCCGAGTCCAGCAACGTCGGGGCGATCATGATCGGCCAGCGCGAGGGCAAGGAGCGCTTCGACGCCTGGGTGCGCCGCTTCGGCTTCGGCAAGCCCACCGGCGTCGACCTCCCCGGCGAGGAGCAGGGGCTCGTGCCCAAGCTGTCCCAGTACTCGGGCTCCTCGATGGGCAACCTGCCGATCGGCCAGGGCCTCGCGGTGACGCCGATGCAGATGGCGGTCGGCTACTCCGCCATCGCCAACGGTGGGACGCTGCGCCCGCCGCACATCGTCGAGTCGGTGGGCGGCCGGTCGGCGAAGAAGCCCAAGGGCCGCCGCGTGGTCTCCGCCAAGGTCTCCGGCCAGCTGCGCCAGATGCTCGAGGGCGTGCTGGGCCCGGGCGGCACGGCGACCGGCGCCGCGATCCCCGGCTACCAGGTGGCGGGCAAGACCGGCACCGCGAACAAGCCCGACCCGGTCACGGGCGGCTACTCGGAGAGCAAGTACGTCGCGTCGTTCGTCGGCTTCGCGCCCGCCCAGAAGCCGCGCCTGCTCGTCGCCGTGATGGTCGACGAGCCGAAGGGCGAGATCTACGGCGGCCTCGTCGCCGGCCCGGCGTTCCGCGAGATCATGAGCTTCGCGCTCAACTACCTGCGGATCCCGCCGCGCTAGGGTCCGCGGCGTCCCTGCCGCCGTGACCACGCCCGCAGCCCGCACCGAACCCGTCGTCCGCGTGCGCGGCCTGCGCAAGTCCTACGGCGAGGTGGAGGCCGTGCGGGGCCTTGACCTCGACGTGCTGCCCGGCGAGGTGTTCGCGTTCCTCGGACCCAACGGCGCCGGCAAGACCACGACGGTCGAGATCCTCGAGGGCTTCCGGGAGCGCGACGGCGGCGAGGTCGCGGTGCTGGGGGAGGATCCCGCGCGGGCCGGCGCGGAGTGGCGGGCGCGGATCGGCGTCGTGCTGCAGGACTCCGAGGTGCAGCGGCTGCTGACCGTCCGCGAGGCGCTGACGCTGTTCGCCGGCTACTACCCCGCGCCGCGCCCCGTGGAAGAGACGATCGCGCTCGTCGGGCTCGGCGAGCAGGCCGACCGGCGCGGCGCGCGCCTCTCCGGCGGCCAGCGGCGGCGCCTGGACGTCGCCCTGGCGCTGATCGGCGATCCCGACCTGCTGTTCCTCGACGAGCCGACCACCGGCTTCGATCCTGCCGCCCGGCGCGAGGCGTGGCGGGTCATCGCCTCGCTGCGCGACCTCGGCAAGGCCATCTTCCTCACCACCCACTACATGGACGAGGCGCAGCGGCTGGCCGACCGGGTGGCGATCCTCCGCGCCGGGCGGATCGTGGCCGCGGGCACGCTCGACGACCTGGCCGGCGCCCGGGCGGGCCGCGCCGTCATCACCTTCGCCCTGTCCGGCGGTCTCGGCCCGGGCGACCTGCCGGCCGGGCTGTCGGCCGCGCCGGAGCGAGTCGGCGAGCGCCTCGAGCTGCGCACGGAGCGGCCGGTCGACGACCTCGCCGTGCTGTGCGGATGGGCGTCCGGGCGCGGCCTGGACCTCCCCGGCCTCGAGGTCACGCGCCCGAGCCTCGAGGACGTCTATCTCGCGCTGACCGCGGAGCCCGGATGACCCGCCTCGCGCTCGCCCTGCATCAGTACCGCTACGACCAGCGGCAGTTCTGGCGCGAGCCCGCCTCCGTGTTCTTCACGGTCGTGCTCCCGCTGATCTTCCTGTTCCTCTTCGTGTCGATCTTCGGCAACGAGGAGGTCGAGGTCGGCGGGGCCGAGATCTCCTTCGCGACCTACTACCTGCCCGGGATCCTGACGCTGGCGCTGGTGTCCGCGACGTTCGTCAACCTCACGATCTCGCTGACGATCGCGCGCGAGCGCGGTCAGCTGAAGCGCGTGCGGGCCACCCCGGCTCCGGCCTGGGTGGTTATCGCGGGGCGGACGCTCACCGCGGTCGGGGTCACGGCGGTGATGGTGGTGGTCCTGATGGCGATCGGCGCGATCGGCTACGGGGTCGAGATCCCCACCACCACGCTGCCCGCGATGCTGGTGGCGCTGCTGGTCGGCGTCGTCGCGCTGTCGGCGCTGGGGTTCGCGTTCTCCGCCGTGGTCCCGTCGGAGAACGCCGCGCCGCCGATGAGCAACGCGATCGTCCTGCCGCTGTACTTCATCTCCGGCATCTTCATCCCGGCCGACCAGACACCGGCGTGGATGGACACCCTCGCCGGCGTCTTCCCGGTCAAGCCGCTGTTCGAGGCGCTGCTGCGCACGCTCGACCCCAACACGGTCGGGGCGGGCTTCGCGTGGGGACAGCTCGCGATCGTGGCCGCGTGGGGGGTCGCGGGGGCGGTGTTCGCGCTCGCGCGCTTCCGCTGGCTGCCCCGGACTGAGCCCGATCCACCGATACCGCGGCGCTCGCCGCCGCCCTTCGCCATGCCGATCGGCCGCGACCCAGGTGGGTCACCACATGGATGCGCGGCCGATCGACCCTGGCTCGGCCAACGGCGCCGAGGCATCCGCGGAACATCGGCGGATCAGGGCTGACTGCCGCGGGGACGGGAGCCGCCCGAGCTCGGGACTAGACTGCCCGGCCGATGCTCCTGCGCGACCTGCTCGGTGGCGACGCCGCGGGCGTGGAGATCACCGCCCTGGCCTACGACAACCGGCGCGTCGTCCCCGGCGCGCTGTTCTTCTGCGTGCCCGGCTTCACCCGCGACGGCCACGACTTCGCCCCCGACGCCGTCGCCCGGGGCGCGGCGGCGCTCGTCGTCGCGCGGCCGCTCGGGCTCGGGGTGCCCGAGGTCGTGGTCGACGACGTGCGCGCCGCGATGGCCGTCGCCGCCGCCCGCTTCCACGGCGACCCGACCGCCCGGCTGCCGGTCGTGGGGATCACCGGCACGAACGGCAAGACGACCACCGCGTTCCTCGTGCGCTCGCTGCTGGAGGCCGCGGGCCGCCCCTGCGGGCTCCTCGGCACGGTCAAGTCCGTCGTCGCGGGCGAGGAGCGCGAGGTCGTACGTACGACGCCGGAGGCGATCGACCTCCAGGGGACGTTCGCGGAGATGCTGGCGGGCGGGGACACGGCGTGCGCGATGGAGGTCTCCTCGCACGCGCTCGAGCTGCGGCGCGCCGACGGGATCCACTTCGCCGCCGCGGTGTTCACGAACCTCACGCAGGACCACCTCGACTTCCACCCCGACATGGAGGCCTACTTCCAGGCCAAGCGGCTGCTGTTCGCGGCCGGTCCGGGGGTGCGGATCGCCAACGCCGACGACCCCTACGGGCGGCGCCTGGCGGACGAGTTCGCCGGCACGGTGACCTTCGGGATCGACGCTGACGCCGACCACCGCGCCGTCGACGTGCGGGCGGGCCGCGCGAGCTCGGAGTTCGTCGTGCGGTCACCGGACGGCGAGTTCCCGACGGCGGTCCCGCTGCCGGGGCGCTTCAACGTCGCCAACGCGCTGGCCGCGTGGGCGGCGGCGCGGGCGCTGGGCGTCCCGCCCGACGTGCTGGCGCGGGCGCTGCCGGACGCGAGCGTGGTCCCGGGGCGCTTCCAGCCCGTCGACGAGGGGCAGCCGTTCGCGGTCCTCGTCGACTATGCGCACACGCCCGACTCGCTCGAGAACGTGCTGGTGGCCGCGCGCGACCTCGCCCGCGGCCGCGTGATCGCGGTGTTCGGGGCGGGCGGGGACCGCGACCGGGGGAAGCGCCCGCTGATGGGGGAGATCGCCGCCCGGCTGGCCGACGTCGCGGTCGTGACCTCCGACAACCCGCGCTCGGAGGACCCCGATTCGATCCTCGACGCGATCGTGGCGGGGATGGCGTCCGGCGCGCGGGCCCAGGTCGAGCGCGAGGTGGACCGCCGCGCCGCGATCGCCCGGGCGGTCGGCCTGGCCGAGGCGGGGGACGTGGTGGTGGTCGCCGGCAAGGGCCACGAGCAGGGACAGGAGTTCGCCGGGGGCCGCAAGGTGCCGTTCGACGACGTCGCGGTCGCGCGCGAGGCGCTGCGGACGCGGGGACCGGTGGCGGCGGGTCGTTCGTGAGGGGCTGGAGCGCACGGGAGGTCGCCGAGGCGGCCGGGGCCTCGCTCGTCCGCGACCGGGCCGTGGGCGACGGGCCGCTGCGGGCGGTGGTCGACTCGCGCCTGGTGGGGCCGGGCGACCTGTTCGTCGGGCTGCCGGGCGCGCGGGTCGACGGGGGCGAGTTCGCCGCGACGGCGCTCGAGGCGGGCGCGTGGGGCGTCCTGGTGGCGCCGGACCGCGACGTGGCGGGCACCGAGGGCGCGGTGTTGGCGGCGTCCGATCCGCTGGCGGCGCTGCAGGCCCTGGCGCGGGCGTGGCGGCGCGCGCTGCGCGCCGACGTGATCGCGGTCACCGGCTCGGTCGGCAAGACGTCCACGAAGGACCTGATCGCGGCGATGATCGCCCCGCACCGCCGCGTGACCGCCAGCCGGGCGAACTTCAACACCGAGATCGGGCTGCCGCTCGAGCTGCTGGCCGCGCCGGAGGACACCGAGGTGCTCGTGCTGGAGCTGGCGATGCGCGGCGCGGGGCAGATCGCGGAGCTCACCGCGATCTGCGAGCCCGACGTCGGCGTGATCACCAACATCGGGCCGGTGCATCTCGAGCAGCTGGGCTCGCTCGAGGGCGTGGCGGGGGCGAAGGCCGAGCTGCTGGTGGGGATGCGCGACGGGGGCACGGCGGTGATCCCGGCGGGCGAGCGGCTGCTCGAGCCGTGGCTGCGCGACGCGCTGCGCATCGTGCGGTTCGGGCCGGGCGGGGACGTGGACTGGGCCGGCGACGGGACGGTGGCGGCAGGTGGGGAGCGGCTCTCGCTCACGCTGCCGTTCGAGTCCGCGCACAACCGGCGCAACGCGCTCGCGGCGGTCGCGGCCGCGCTCGCGGTGGGCGTGCGCCCGGGCGGCGCGATCGACGTGCGCTTCGGCGACCTCCGGGGCGAGAAGGTGGCCCTCGGCCGCGGCGCCCTGGTCATCAACGACTGCTACAACGCGAACCCGCTCTCGATGCGCGCCGCGCTCGAGGACCTCGCCACGCAGGAGCCCGCGGCGCGCCGGGTCGCGATCCTGGGGGACATGCTCGAGCTCGGGCCCGATGAGCGCGAGCACCATCGCCAGATCGGGGCCGCGGCGGCGGGCGCGGGCGTCGACGTGCTGGTGGCCGTCGGGCCGCTGGCCGAGGCGATGCTCCCGGCGTTCGCCGGCGAGTCGCACGCGGTCCCCGACGCGGCGGCGGCCGCCCGGCTCGCCGAGGCGCTGGTGCGCGCGGGTGACGTCGTGCTCGTGAAGGGCTCGCGCGGCGTCGGGCTCGAGGTCGTCGCCGAGGCGCTGGTGGCGGCGGACGAGGCGGCTGGGGGTCCCGCTCCGGTCGGGTCCTCCGGCGCGGCCGTCGGCCCGTCCGCCCGGCCGGGGTCCTCCGGCGCGGCCGTCGGCGCGTCCGCCCGGCCGGGGTCCTCCGGCGCGGTCCCCGACCCGCCCGCCCGGCCGGGTTCTCCGGCGCGGTCCCCGACCCGTCCGCCGACGGTTCCCGGCCGCCCGTGAGCGCCGCGCCCCCGTCCCGTCCGCCGGACGCCGGCTGATGGGCGAGGTGCTCATCGCCGGGACGGCGTCGCTTCTGATCTGCGTCTTCCTCTCGCCCAAGTTCATCTCCTTCCTGCGCAACCGGGAGTTCGGTCAGCACATCCGCGAGGAGGGCCCGCAGGAGCACCACGCCAAGGCGGGGACGCCGACGATGGGCGGGATCATCATCTTCACCGCCATCGCGGTGCCGTTCCTGCTGCTGACCGACCTCGATCCGCGGTCGGTCGGCGTCTTCGGCGTCGCGCTCGCCTGCGCCCTGCTGGGCTTCGCCGACGACTACACGAAGATCGTCAAGCGCCGCTCGCTCGGCCTGCGGGCCCGCACGAAGCTGGTCGTCACGGTCCTGATCGCGGTCGGCCTCTGGCTCGTGGCGACGGAGTGGGCCGGGCTGCCCGACACCGTGAACCTGCGGGTCATCGACGCCCAGATCGACCTCGGCTACCTCTACCCGGTCTTCATCTACCTGGTGCTGGCCGGCACGACCTCGGCCGTCAACCTGACCGACGGCCTCGACGGCCTGGCCGCCGGCTGCGCGGCGATCACGCTGCTGGCCTACATCGCGATCACGTTCACGACGCGCCAGACCGACCTCGCCCTCGTCGCCGGCTGCCTCGTCGGCGCCGCGGTCGGCTTCCTGTGGTTCAACTCGTTCCCCGCGTCGATCTTCATGGGCGACACGGGCTCGCTCGGCCTCGGCGGCGCGATCGCGGCGATCGCGGTGATGACCAAGACCGAGGTCCTCCTCATCGTGCTCGGCGGGATCTTCGTGATCGAGGCCCTGTCCGTGCTGCTGCAGGTCTTCTCGTTCCAGGCCTTCCGCAAGCGCGTCTTCCTCATGGCCCCGATCCACCACCACTTCGAGTTGAAGGCCTGGTCGGAGACGAAGATCATCCTGCGGTTCTGGATCGTGGCCGCGGTCTGCAGCGCGATCGGCTTCACGCTGTATCAGCAGTCGGTGACTTGACGGTCGCGCGCCTGCCCTCGCGCGCCGCGTGTCGACTTTCCGTGGCCAGACGCGCGTAACTCGACACGCAGGGTTCGACCGGCGTCGGATGTGCCGTCCCTCCTCGGCTTTGCGGCGCGAGCGTGCGGACTTCGTGCCGATCCACGCGCACCGCGCCCTTCGCGGGTCCCTCGCGCCTAGCGTCGGGCGCCAATGACCGACCCGAGGAGGCCAAGATGGACCCCGCCCATGTGCGCGAGATCGTGGCGGCGATTCCGCCCGGCGCGTGGATGAGCTACGGCGACGTCGCGCGCGCCGCCGGTGGCACCGACCAACACGCCCGCGCCCTCAACCAGCGCTTCATCCGGGAGGGCACGCCGGGCGCCCACCGGGTGCTGAAGTCCGACGGCACGGTGGGCCGGACCGCGCTCGGCGACCCCGCCGAGGTGCGCCGCCGCCTCGAGTCCGAAGGCCTGGAGTTCGACGGCCCCAGGGTCAGCCAGGCGGCCCGTGTACGCCCGGAAGGGGCCGGCGACCCCGCGGAGGCGACCCCGGACGCCGTCGCGGTGAGCTCAGACCTGCCGGGTCCCTGACGGAAGCCCGATCCGCCGCACGACCGAGGCGAGCCAGATCAGCGCGCCTCCCACGAGCACGAGCACGACCTTCTCCGGCCCGCCGGTCTCCGCGGCCGCGACCCCGACGACCACCGACAGCAGGAGGAAGAAGAGGACGACCTGCAACGCCAGGCGGACGAATGTGAGCATCGTCACGAGCGTACCGAAGGCGACAGGGGTGGTGACACGGGTCGGCGGCGATGGGGGGTGACGCCCTGACGCGCGGGGCCGGCGCCCCCCGGGTGCGCGGGACGGCGCGCCGCCTCGTACGCGGACCGGCGCCCCGGGTGCGCGGGACCGGCGCGCCGCCCCCGGCACGCGGGACCGGCGCGCCGCCCCGGTGCGCGCTGCCCCCGCACGCGCCCCCCGGACTGCACGCCGGTGAGCCGCTCGCGTTGAATGCAGGCCGTGATCCCGCGCCCGCCGCTGCCTCCCGGCCCGTTCCTGGTCGTCGGCCTCGCCCGCTCCGGCGTGGCGGCCGCGATCGCCCTACGCGCCCGGGGCGAGGCCGTGGTGGGGTGCGACGCCGGGGCGATCGGCGATGCCGCGCGGCAGGAGCTGGAGGCGGCCGGGGCGGCGGTCCATGCCCCCTCGGAGGGCGTCGAGCTGCTGTCCGGGGTGCGGACGGTGGTCAAGAGCCCGGGCGTGCCGCAGGAGGCTCCGGTGGTGGTCGCCGCGCGGGCGGCGGGGTTGCCGGTCGTCGGCGAGCTGGAGATCGGGTGGCGGCTGCTGGACAACGAGTTCCTGGCGGTGACCGGCTCGAACGGCAAGACCACCACGGTCGAGCTGATCGGCCACGTGCACCGCAAGGCGGGGCTCGCGGTCACGGTCGCCGGCAACGTCGGCACGCCGCTCACGGCGCTCGCGGGGACGCTCCCGCCGGAGGAGACCGTGGTCTGCGAGGCCTCGTCGTTCCAGCTCGAGGACACGGAGGCGTTCGCGCCGGAGGCCGCCGTGCTCCTCAACCTGGCCGAGGACCACCTCGACCGCCACGGCACGTTCGAGGCCTACCGGGACGCCAAGCTGCAGATCTTCGCCCGCCAGCCTCCGGACGGGGTCGCGGTGGTGTCCCGGGATCTGGGGATCGAGCCGCTCGGCGGCAGCGCGCGCCGGGTGACCTTCGGGGCCGGTGCCGGGGCGGACCTCTCCCAGCGCGACGGGCGGCTCGTCTGGCGCGGGACTCCGCTCATGGACGTCGACGAGCTGCGCCTGCGCGGCCCGCACAACCTGGAGAACGCGATGGCGGCCGCGGCCGTCTGCCTGGCCAGGGGCGTCGAGCCCGAGGCCGTCCGCGCTGGGCTGGGCGACTTCGCCGGCGTCCCGCACCGGCTCGAGGAGGTCGCGACGACCGGCGGCGTCCTCTACGTCAACGACTCCAAGGCCACCAACGTGGCCTCCGCGGTCGTGGGCCTGGCCTCGTTCGACGGCGGGGTGCACGCGATCCTGGGCGGCCGGGGGAAGGGCGGCGACTACCGGCCGCTGGCCGTCGCGCTGGCCGAGCGCGGGCGGGCCGCCTACCTCATCGGCGAGACGGAGGCCGAGCTGCGGCGCGCGCTCGAGCCGACCGGCGTGCCGCTGCACGACTGCGGGGACCTCGAGCACGCGGTCCACGCCGCCGCGCGCGCGGCGCGGCCCGGCGAGGTGGTCCTCCTCTCGCCGGCCTGCGCCTCCTACGACCAGTACCGGTCCTTCGAGGAGCGCGGCGAGCACTTCCGCGCGCTCGTGGCCACGCTGGGCTGACCGCGCCGCCGGCCGCCGGCCGCCGGGGCCGGCCGCCGGGGGCCGGCCGCCGGGCCGCCGTCCGGCCGCGCGCGAAGGGAGGCGTGTGGGCGAGGCGTGAACGCCGCCACCGGCCGGGGGCGAGCGTGGTCCCGATCGGGCCCGTCCCGCGAAGGCGTCCGCCACGGGGTGTCGAATGTCCGCCTGATGGCCAGACGCACGCAGCAGCCGCTCGAGCACCGCCTGCTGCTGACGGCCACGTTCTGCCTGCTCGCGGGCGGTGCCGTGATGGTGTACTCGGCCTCCTCGGCCCGGACGCTGCTGGAGGGCTCGGGTGACGGCACGTCCTACCTGATCAAGTACCTCGCGTACGGGGCGGTCGGGCTGGTGGCGATGAACGTGCTGTCGCGGCAGAGCCTGGCGCACGTGCGGCGGTTCACGCCGTGGCTGCTGGCGGGCGCGTTCGTGCTGCTGCTGCTCGTGCTGGTCCCCGGGATCGGGCTCGAGATCAACGGCGCGCGGCGGTGGCTGGGCGCCGGTCCGCTGCAGTTCCAGCCGTCGGAGCTGATGAAGCTCGCGCTGATCCTGCACTCGGCGGCCGTGCTGGCCGACCGGCCGAAGATCGCGCGCTCCCTGCGGCTCGTGATCGTGCCGGTCATGGGGGTCGGGGGCTGCGCGGTGCTGCTGGTGATGGCGCAGCCGGACCTGGGCACCGCGTTGGTGATCTCGTTCACGCTGGCGTCGATGCTGGTGGCGGCCGGGCTGCCGCTGCGCCAGCTGGGGATGGTGGCCGGGGTGGGGGCGCTGCTGGTGCTGGTGTTCGCGATCGTCGAGCCGTACCGGCGGGCGCGGCTGATCACCTTCATGGACCCCTGGCAGGACGCGGGCGGGTCGGGGTTCCAGTCGGTGCAGGGGCAGATCGCGATCGGGTCCGGGGGGTTCTTCGGCGTCGGGCCCGGCCAGTCGGTGCAGAAGATCTTCTACCTGCCGGAGGCGCACACGGACTTCATCCTGGCCGTGATCGGCGAGGAGCTCGGGGTGGCGGGCGTGTGCGTTCTCCTGTTCCTCTACGGGATGATCGGGTACGCCGGGCTGCGCGCCGCGAGAGCGGCGAAGGGCGTCTACGCCAAGCTGCTGGCGACCGGAGTGACGTCGCTGATCCTGTGCCAGGCCCTGCTGAACATCTACGCCGTCCTCGGGCTCGCGCCGCTCACGGGCGTGCCGCTGCCGTTCATCTCGTCGGGGTCGACGTCGCTGATCGTGCTGCTGTGCTCGATGGGGCTGCTGCTCAACGTGGCGAGCGGCGGCTCGGCGCACCTGCAGGCGGTGCCGGGCAAGGGGCGCGGGAAACGTGACGCCGCCGAGCGCGGCGGAGCCGCCGAAGGTCGTGATCGCCGCCGGCGGGACGGCCGGGCACGTGGTGCCCGCGATCGCGGTGGCCGACGCGCTACGGGCTGAGGGCGCGGAGGTCCTGTTCGTCGGAGGCGAGCGGGCGGAGGTGGAGCTCGTCCCGGCCGCCGGCCACGCGCTCGAGAGGATCCGGGTGGAGGGCATCTCGCGCACCAACCCGGCGAAGGCCGCGCGGGCGGCCGCCAAGGCGGGGCTGGCGGTGCGCTCCGCGGAGCAGATCCTCGCCCGTCACGGGGCCGACGCCGTCCTCGGCGCCGGCGGCTACGTGTCGGGCCCCGTCGGCCTCGCGGCGGTGCTGCGCCGGACCCCGATCGTGCTCGCGGAGGCCGACTCCCACCTCGGCCTGACGAACCGCCTGCTCGCCCCGCGCGCCCGCCGGGTCTGCCTCGCGTTCCCGATCGAAGGGCGGGACGGCGAGCGCTACCGCGTCACCGGCCGCCCGGTGCCGCCCACCATCACCGACCGCGCCGGGGCCCGCAAGGAGCTCGGCCTCGGCCCGGACGACACGGTCGTGCTCGTGTTCGGCGGCTCCCTCGGCGCGCGCTCGATCAACCAGGCGGCGATCGAGGGCTTCGCGGACGCGCCGTACCGCGTCCTGCACGTCGCCGGGCGGCGCGACTACCACTCCCTCACCGCCCCCGGCGACCACTACGTCCTCCGCGACTACGTCGTGCCGTTCGGCAAGGCGCTGGTGGCAGCCGACCTTGCCGTCGCGCGCTCCGGCGGCTCGGTGTTCGAGCTCGCCCAGTACGGCCTCCCCGCGGTGCTGATCCCCTATCCGCACGCCTCCGGCGACCACCAGACCGCGAACGCCCGCTGGATGGAGCGCGCCGGGGCCGCGGTCGTCGTCCCCGACGGCGACCTCACCGCGGCCGGCCTGCGCGCGACCGTCGACGACCTCCTCTCCGAGCGCAAGCGGCTGGCGGCCATGCGCGCCGCCTCCGCCGGCCTCGCGAAGCCCGACGCCGCCCGCGACATCGCGGGCGAGGTGCTGGCCGCGGCCGGCCGCCGGACGCCCTTCTAGGCTGACGCGTCATGTCCAGCCCGACCCCGTGGGCCGGACGCCGCCTGCACTTCGTGGGCATCGGCGGCGCCGGTATGAGCGGCCTGGCGCTGGTCGCCCGCGCGCTCGGCGCCGAGGTGACCGGCTCAGACCGCGCGGCCGACTCCCCGTACGCGGCGCCGCTGCGCGCCGCGGGGATCGCCCCGGTCGCCGGCCACGACGCCGCCAACGTCCCCGACGGGGCCGAGGTCGTGGTCTCCACGGCCATCCCGCCGGAGAACCCGGAGCGCGCCGCGGCTCGCGAGCACGGCCTGCGTGAGCTCCACCGCGCGCAGCTGCTGGGGGAGCTCACGAGGCTGCGGCCGACGATCGCGGTCACCGGCACCCACGGGAAGACCACGACGTCCGGCATGGTCGTCCACGCCCTGCGGGGCTGCGGCATGGACCCGGGCTACCTCGTGGGCGGCGCGGTGCGCTCCACGGGCACCAACGCCGGCTGGGGCGCGGGGGAGTGGCTCGTCGTCGAGGCCGACGAGTCCGACCGCTCGCTCCTCGAGCTTTCGCCCACCATCGCGGTGCTCACCAACGCCGAGCTCGACCACCACACCACCTACGCCTCCCGGCGCGACGTCGACGAGACCTTCCGCGCCTTCCTCGCGCTCGCCGAGCGCCAGGTGGTGTGGGACCGCCCGGACCTGCGCCGGCTGGCCGGCCCCGGCGCCGTCACCTTCGATGTCCCCGACCCGCAGCTCGGCCCGGGCGGCAGCTCGCTTCCTCCTCGACGGCGTCAGGGTCACGCTGACCATCCCCGGCGCCCACAACGCCCGCAACGCGGCGGCGGCCCTCACCGCCTGCCGCCTGGCGGGCGCCGACCTCGAGGTCGCGGCGCACGCCCTGGCCGACTTCACCGGCGCCGGCCGGCGCTTCGAGCGCCTCGGCACCACCGGCGCCGGCGCGCTCGTGGTCGACGACTACGCGCACCACCCGACCGAGGTGCGCGCCACGATCGAGGCCGCCCGCACGCTCGGGCCCCGCCGCGTGGTCGCGGTCTTCCAGCCCCACCTGTACTCGCGCACCCAGCGCGAGGCCCGCGGCTTCGGTCAGGCCCTCGCGCTCGCCGACCTCGTGGTGGTCACCGACATCTACCCCGCGCGCGAGCGCGCCGAGGACTTCCCCGGCGTGACGGGCCGGCTCGTCCTGCACGCCGCCGCCGACGCGGCCTCCGGGCGCCCGGTCGCGTGGATGCCCGACCGCGACCGCGCCGAGGCCTACCTGCGCTCCGAGCTGCGCGAGGGCGACCTGGTGCTGACCCTCGGGGCGGGCGACATCGACGCGCTCGGGCGCCGCCTGGTGGCAGGTGGCGGGCCCCCGGAGTCGAAGGCAGCCCCGATGCACGCCGCTTCCGTCGACCCCGTGGCCGGGAAGGGCTTCGCCCTTCCTTGCGAGATCGGCTGCGCCGATCTCGGGAACGGATGAGCGGGGCGCGCGCGGCCGCGCCCCGGGGCCTGCGGGCGCGCCTGCGCCGGCTGCCCCGCCCGCACCCGCGGCTGCTCGTCCTGATCGGCGTGCTCGCCACGGTGACCACGCTGGGCTGGCTGTGGCTGCGCGACTCGCCGCTCGTGAGCGTCGAGCAGGTCACGATCACCGGCAGCACGTCGAGCGAGGAGCAGGACATCCGCAACGCCCTGACCCGCGCGGCGCGGGACATGACCACGCTGCACGTACGCGACGACCAGCTGCGCACCGCGGTGGAGCCCTACCGGTCGGTGGCCGACCTGGAGGTCGACGCCACGCTCCCGCACGAGCTGAGCATCCGCGTGATCCAACACCGCCCGGTTGCCACCCTGCTGATCGACGGGAGCCGGATCCCGGCCAGCGGCGACGGGCTGCTGCTGCGGGGGGTGAAGCCCGGCGACGGCCTGCCCGAGGTCAAGGTCGAGCGCGCGCCCGGCGGCCCGCGCATCGGCGACCGCAAGGCGCTCGCCGCGCTCGCCGTCGCGAGCGCCGCGCCGGGCCGGCTGCTCGCGCGCGCCGAGCGCATCTGGTGGGGCGACCGGGGCATGACGCTCGACCTGCGCGGGGGCCCGGACCTGGTCTTCGGCAACCGCGACGACGCGAGCGTGAAGTGGGCGGCGGCCGCCCGCGTGCTCGCCGACCCCGCCGCCGTCGGAGCGACCTACCTCGACCTCCGCGTGCCCGAGCGCGTCGCCGCCGGCGGGCTCGGAAAGGTCAGCGACGAGGAGGATCAGCCGGGCGGCGAGCAGGCTCCCGGCGCCGGCACGGACGCCGCCCCGCCGGCCGCGGGGCAGACCGTTCCGCCCGCCGCCACGCCCCAGCCCCAGGCCACTCCGAGCCCTGCGGTACCTTAACCATCGACCTTGACGTGAGAATGGCCCAACCCTCTAGTACGAGTCGAGGTTACAGCCCCTTGCAACGGGAGTTGCCGACGTGTGGCGATTTTGACATCGGGCAGGAAATGCCCGTAACGTGCGAGAATCCGCGCACCAGGCGAGCGGGCCGACAGGCTCGACCCTAACTCGAGGTCCGGACAGAACTTATGGAAGCTGGCAGTTATCTCGCAGTCATCAAGGTCGTCGGCGTCGGCGGCGGCGGTACCAATGCCGTGAACCGGATGATCGACGCCGGGCTCTCTGGTGTGGAGTTCGTCGCGGCGAACACGGACGCCCAGGCGCTCCAGATGACGGACGCCGACATCAAGCTGAACATCGGCCACAACCTCACCAAGGGGCTGGGCGCGGGCGCGAACCCGCAGATCGGCCAGGGGGCGGCGGCCGAGTCGCGCGACGACATCAAGGAGGCGCTCAAGGGCGCCGACATGGTGTTCGTCACGGCCGGCGAGGGCGGCGGCACCGGGACCGGCGCGGCCCCCGTGATCGCCGAGATCGCCAAGAACGAGATCGGCGCCCTGACCGTCGGCGTCGTCACGCGCCCGTTCGAGTTCGAGGGCGGCCAGCGCTCGCGCCAGGCGATGGAGGGCATCGAGCGCCTGCGCGAGATGGTCGACACGCTGATCACGATCCCCAACGACCGGTTGCTGTCGATCGTCGAGCGCCGTACGAGCATCCTCGACGCGTTCCGCGAGGCGGACAACGTCCTGCGCCAGGGCGTCCAGGGCATCACCGACCTGATCACCATCCCCGGCCTCATCAACCTCGACTTCGCCGACGTGCGCACGATCATGCAGGACGCCGGCTCGGCGCTGATGGGCATCGGGCAGGCGACCGGCGAGTCGCGCTCCGCGGAGGCCGCCAAGGCCGCGATCTCCTCGCCGCTGCTCGAGGAGTCCGTCGAGGGGGCGACCGGGATCCTGCTGAACATCACGGGAGGCAAGGACCTCGGGCTCTTCGAGGTCAACGAGGCGGCCGAGATCATCCACTCGGCGGCCGACTCCAACGCCAACATCATCTTCGGCGCGGTCATCGACGAGAACATGGGCGACGAGATCCGCGTCACGCTGATCGCCACCGGCTTCGACAAGGCGCACGGCAACGGCTACGGCAGCGGCGAGTCCCGCCGGCCGCGCGACCGCGGCCCGCGGATCGACGAGGGACAGCGCTCCTCGCTCGAGATCCGCGACGACGAGATCGACATCCCGCCCTTCCTGCGCTAGCCGCGCGCACGAGCGGTCCGCTCGCGGACCCCCGGGCGGTCAAGCACCTCCGCGTGCGGCCGATATCCGGGACATGCGCCGGCAGGGACGCACGGGCAGGGTCACATGGGGGCTGTTCGCAGCCGTCGCCGTCTGGCTGCTCGCCTACGAGGCGCACGTCGTGTTCTTCCCCGGCCTCACCCTCGGCCTCGCCGCGTCGCGCTTCGCCCACGACGTCGTGCTCGTCCTGGCCTCGGCGCTGTGCCTGTGGGGCGCCGTCCGCAACCGCGGCGAGCGGGTCGCGTGGCTCCTGGTCGCCACCGCGGTGACAGCGTGGACGCTCGGCGAGCTCTACTACACGGCCGTTCTGTGGGAGGACCCGTCGCCGCCGATCCCGTCGCCGGCCGACGCCGGCTACCTGTCGTTCTCCCTGCTGATGACGGTCGGGCTCGTGCTGCTGGCGCGCCCCCGGGTGAAGGGCGCCCCGCGCGGCCTCTGGGCCGACGGCGCGACCGCCGCGCTCGCGGTCTCGGGCGCCTGCGCGGCGATCGTCTTCGAGACCGTGCTCGAGTCCGTCTCCGGCGCGCCGGTATCGGTCGCGCTGAGCCTCGCCTACGCGCTCATCGACCTCGTCCTGATCGGCGTGATCGTGGGCGCCATCGCGGCCACGGGGTGGCGCTGGAACCGCCGCCGGGCGCTGCTCACGCTCGGGATCGTGATGTTCTGGCTGGCCGACTCGATGTACCTCGTCCAGACGGCGCAGGGGGTCTATGAGTCCGGAGGCTGGTTCGACGCCGGCTGGTGGGCCGGGCTCACGCTGATCGCCGCGGCCGCCTGGCAGCCCGCCGACGTGGAGGCGCCCGCCCGCGACGCCGAGGGCCTGCGCTTCGTCGCGGTCCCGCTCGCGTTCGGCGCCGTCGGGATCGGCGTGCTCGTCTACGGCTGCGTCGGCCGCATCAACGGCCTCGCGATCGCCCTCGGCGCCGCCGCGCTGATCGCGGTCATGGCGCGGCTGATGCTGACCTTCCGCGACAACGTCGCGATGCTCGCCGCGTCGCGCGACGAGGCCCTCACCGACGCCCTCACCGGCCTCGGCAACCGCCGCGCGCTGGCGCAGCACCTCGAGCGCGGGCTCGAGCGCGCCACCGACGAGCACCCGCTCGTGCTCGTCCTGCTCGACCTCGACGGCTTCAAGCACTACAACGACACCTTCGGCCACCCGGCGGGCGACACGCTGCTCGTCCGCCTCGGCGCCAACCTCGCCCGCTTCCTCGACGGCCGCGGTCACGGCTTCCGCATGGGCGGCGACGAGTTCTGCGCCCTGGTGCAGCCCGAGGCCGGCCTCGCGGACGCGATCATCGCCGGCACCGCCGCGGCGCTCTCCGAGCGCGGGGAGGGCTTCACGGTCACGAGCTCCTACGGAGCGATCGTGCTCCCGCGCGAGACCGCGGACGCCACCGAGGCCCTGCGGATCGCCGACCAGCGGATGTACGCGCAGAAGCACGCCGGCCGCATGTCGGCGGGCCGCCAGAGCAAGGAGGTCCTCCTGCGCGCGCTCGCCGAGCGCAACCCCGACCTCGGCACCCACCTCGACGGCGTCGCCGAGCTCGCGGAGGCCACCGCGCGCCGCCTCCGGCTGTCCTTCGAGGAGGTCGGCCAGGTCCGTCAGGCCGCCGAGCTGCACGACGTCGGCAAGGTCGCCATCCCCGACGCGATCCTCAGCAAGCCGGGCCCGCTCGAGGACCACGAGTGGGCGTTCATCCGCCGCCACACGGTGATCGGCGAGCGCATCATCGCCGCGGCGCCCGCGCTCGAGCCGGTCGCCGAGCTCGTGCGCTCGAGCCACGAGCACTGGAACGGCGGGGGCTACCCCGACGCCCTGGCCGGCCAGGCGATCCCGCTGGGGTCGCGCATCGTGGCGGTCGCCGACGCCTTCGACGCCATGACGACCGACCGGGCGTATCGCGCGGCGGGGGCGCCGGAGGACGCGCTCGCCGAGCTCCGGCGCTGCGCCGGGACCCAGTTCGACCCCGTCGTCGTCGACGCGTTCTGCGCCGTGTGGGCGGAGCGCCGGGCCGGCCGGCTCACCGCCGCCGCGTAGCCCCCTCGCCCGCCGCTCCGCGGCTTATGAGGAACCGCACCAGCCGGTGGTAGGGTCCGGGCGCGGATGGCCGCGGGCACCGAGACGCTGAAGCACACGCCCCTCCACGAGCGCCACGTCGCCGCCGGGGCCAGGCTCGTCCCGTTCGCCGGCTGGGAGATGCCGGTCGAATACCAGGGCATCCGCGCCGAGCATCGCGCCGTCCGCGAGCACGCCGGGATCTTCGACGTCTCGCACATGGGCCAGGTGGAGACCACCGGCCCCGGCGCCGAGGCCTTCCTCCAGCACGTCCTCTCCAACGACGTCACCGCGATCGCGCCGGACGGGGCGCAGTACTCGGTGCTGTGCCGGCCCGACGGGGGCGTGCTCGACGACCTCTTCACCTACCGGCTCGGCCCCGAGCGCTTCCTCACGGTCACGAACGCCGCCAACCACGGGCGCGACCTGGCCTGGCTGCGCGAGCACGCCGGGGGCTTCGACGCCGAGGTCGCCGACCGCATCGACGCCTACGCGATGCTCGCCGTGCAGGGCCCCGCGGCACGCGGCCTGCTCGCTCCGCTCACCGACGGGGAGCTGCCCGCGCGCTTCCGGACCGCGACGCTCACCGTGGCCGGCGCGCCCGGCACGCTCGTGGCCGGCACGGGCTACACGGGCGAGGACGGCGTCGAGCTGCTCGTCGCCCCCGAGCACGCCCGCGCGATCTGGGACGCCGTGACCGCCGCCGGCGCCATGCCGGTCGGGCTCGGCGCCCGCGACACGCTGCGCCTCGAGGCCTGCTTCCACCTCTACGGCAACGACCTCACGGAGGACCGCGGGCCGATCGAGGCCGGCCTGGGGTGGTGCTGCAAGGAGGACACCGGCTTCGTCGGGTCCGAGGCGGTGCGGGCCGTCCGCGAGGCAGGGCCGGCGGAGAAGCTCGTCCCGTTCGCCCTCACCGGACCGGGGATCCCCCGCCAGGGCAACCCCGTCGCCGGCGGCGGCGAGGTCACGTCGGGCACGCTGTCGCCCATGCTGGGGATCGGCATCGGCATGGCCTATCTCCCGGCCGAGCGGGCCGAGCCGGGCACGGCGTTCGAGATCGACGTCCGCGGCAAGACGCGGGCCGCCGAGGTCCGCACGAAGCCGCTCTATCGGAAGGAGACCTGAAACGTGGCCGAGGCGAGCTACCCCGACGACCTCAAGTACCACCCCGAGCACGACTGGGCGCGGCTCGACGGCGAGACCGCGACCTTCGGCATCACCTGGTATGCGCAGGACCAGCTCGGCGAGCTCGTCTTCTTCGACCCGCCCGAGGTCGGCGCCACCGTCACCAAGGACGCGCCCTATGCCGAGGTCGAGTCCGTGAAGGCCGTCTCCGACGTGATCGCGCCCCTCAGCGGCGAGATCGTGGAGGTCAACGAGACGCTCGCCGACGCCCCGGAATCGATCAACGACGACCCGTACGGCACGGGCTGGATGGTCCGGGTGCGCCTCACCGAGCAGTCCGAGGTCGACGCCCTCATGGACGCCGATGCCTACCGGGAGTCACTGAGCTAGCGTGACGCGATGAGCCGCTACACCTCAGCGACCGACGACGACCGCCGGGAGATGCTCGAGCGGATCGGCGTCGGGTCCATCGAGGAGCTCTTCGCCGACATCCCCGAGGCGGTCCGTCAGCGCGAGCCGCTCGACCTCCCGCCGGGCAAGCCGGAGCAGGAGGTCTACGGCTACCTGCGCGACCTCGCCGCCCGCAACGTCTCCACCGAGGACGAGATCTCCTTCGCGGGCGCCGGGATGTACGACCACTACGTCCCCGCGCTGATCGACTCGATCCTGTCGCGCTCGGAGTTCCTCACGCCCTACACGCCCTACCAGCCGGAGATCTCCCAGGGCGGCCTGCAGGTGATGTTCGAGTATCAGACCGCGATCTCCGAGCTGACGGCCCTGCCGGTCTCCAACGCGAGCGTCTACGAGGGACCGAGCGCGCTCGCCTCGGCCGGCTACCTGGCGAAGCTGCACAACGGGCGCACGCGCTTCCTCGTCTCCCGCGGCGTGCACCCGCACGCGCGCGAGACGCTCGCCACGATGAGCGTCGGCTGGGGGACCACCATCGACGAGGTGCCGCTGGCCGACGGCGCGACCGACGTGCGGGCGCTGCGCGACGCGCTCGGCGACGACGTGTGCGCGGTCTTCCTCGCCCAGCCGAACTTCCTCGGCGCCGTCGAGGACCTCGCCGAGCTGGTCCCCGCCGCCAAGGAGACCGGAGCCGTCCTGGTGGTCGCGTGCGACCCGCTGACGCTCGGCGTGCTCAAGCCCCCCGGCGACTTCGGCGTCGATGTCGCGGTGGGGGAGGGCCAGACGCTCGGCAACCGCCTCGACTACGGCGGGCCGTCGTTCGGCTTCTTCGCCGCCGCCCAGCCCTACCTGCGCAAGATGCCCGGCCGGATCGCGGGCGAGACCACCGACGTCGACGGCCGCCGCGGCTTCGTGCTCACGCTGCAGACCCGCGAGCAGCACATCCGCCGCGAGAAGGCGACCCACAACATCTGCACCGCCCAGGCGCTCAACGCGCTGGCGGGCGTCATCTACCTGAGCTGGCTCGGCCGCCGGGGGATCGTCGAGCTCGGCGAGCTGATGCTCCAGCGGACCGCCTACGCGCGCGAGCGGCTGACCGCGCTCGACGGCGTCGAGGCCCTGCACACGCAGCCCGTCGTGCGGGAGTTCGCGGTCACGCTGGCGGCGGACGTCGAGGCCGTGATCGAGCGCTGCGCGGCGGCGGGGGTCAACCCCGGGTACCCGCTCGGCGCCGACTACCCCGAGCACGCGGACGGGCTGCTGGTCGCGCTCACCGAGCAGCGCTCGAAGGCCGACATCGACCGCCTGGCCGAGGTGCTGGGCGAGGCCGTGGCCGCCGAGCGGGCCGCCGGCCGGACTCCCGCTGGGGCCACGTCATGAGCGAGGCGACGCTGCACGAGACGCCGATGCAGCGCGACCGCGTGCTGACGATCTACGAGCGCTCGCGGCCCGGCCGCCGCGCGTTCGTCCCCCCGCCGCTGGACGTCCCCGAGCGCCCGCTCGACGAGCTCCTGCCCGCGGGCATGCGCCGCACCGAGCCGCCGCGGCTGCCGGAGGTCTCCGAGCCCGAGATCGTCCGCCACTACAACCGGCTCTCGAAGCGCAACTTCGACCTCGACACGGGCTTCTATCCGCTCGGCTCGTGCACGATGAAGCACAACCCCAAGCTGCACGAGCGCGTCGCGGCGCTGCCGGGGAACGCGCGCCTGCACCCGGCGCAGTCGCCGCGCCGCGCCCAGGGCGCGCTGCGGCTGATGTGGGAGCTCCAGCACGCGCTCGCCGAGGTCGCGGGGCTGCCGCACGTCTCGCTGCAGCCGAGCGCGGGCTCCCACGGCGAGCTCGCGGGCGTCCTGCTCACGCGCGCCTACCACGAGGAGCGCGGCGACCGCCGCACGAAGGTGCTCACGCCCGACACCGCGCACGGCACGAACCCCGCCACGGTCACGATGGCGGGCTACGAGGTCGTGAAGGTCGGCACGGCGCCCGACGGCGGCGTCGACATCGACGACCTGCGCGCCAAGGCCGACGACCAGGTCGCCTGCCTGATGCTCACGAACCCGAACACGCTCGGGCTCTTCGACACCAACATCCGCGAGATCTCGGAGATCGTCCACGACGCCGGGGCGACGCTGTACTACGACGGCGCGAACCTCAACGCGGTCATGGGCATCACGCGACCGGGCGACATGGGGTTCGACATCGTCCATTTCAACCTGCACAAGACGTTCACGCAGCCCCACGGGGGCGGCGGCCCGGGCGCCGGCCCGATCGCCGTGTCGGACCGCATCGAGCCCTACCTGCCGCGGCCCCAGGTCGTCCGCCGCGAGGGCGAGGGCGACGACGTGGTCTTCGACCTCGACTTCGACCGCCCGCGCTCGATCGGGCGCCTGCGCGGCTTCCAGGGCAACTACGGCGTGTTCGTGCGCTCCTACGCCTACATCCTGTCGCTGGGCGCCGACGGCCTGCGCGAGGCGTCGGAGATCGCGGTGCTCAACGCCAACTACCTGCTGGCGCGCCTGCGCGAGCACGAGGTGGGCGAGCTGCTGCCGGTCGCCTACGACCGCGTGTGCATGCACGAGTTCGTCCTCTCCGGCTCCCCGATGAAGCGCGAGCGCGGCCTCCGGACGCTCGACCTCGCCAAGCGGCTGCTCGACTACGGCGTCCACCCGCCGACCGTCTACTTCCCGCTGCTCGTCGACGAGGCGCTGCTGGTCGAGCCCACCGAGACCGAGACGAAGGAGACGCTGGACGCGTTCGCCGACTCGGTGGCGGACATCCTGCGCGAGGCGGCCGACGACCCGCAGATCGCGCGCAACGCGCCCTACACGACGCCCGTGCGCCGCCTCGACGAGGCCGGCGCGGCCAAGCGGCCGGTCGTGCGCCAGCCCATGTAGGCCCGCCCGCCCGGATACCCTGCCCGGTCGATGGTCATCTTCTCGGGCATCCAGCCGACCGGACGCAAGCACCTCGGCAACTACATCGGCGCGATCATCCGCTACGTCGAGGGGCAGGAGCGCGGGGACCCGGCGATCTACTGCATCGTCGACCTGCATGCGACGACGGTCGCCTACGACCCGGCCGACCTGCGCGAGCGCACGCACGACACCGCCGCGCTGCTGGTCGCCGCGGGGCTCGACCCCGAGCGCTGCATCCTCTTCCGCCAGAGCGACGTCCACGAGCACGCCGAGCTGTGCTGGCTGCTCTCGGGCGTCACCGCCGTCGGCGAGCTCAACCGGATGCACCAGTTCCGCGACAAGTCGGTCGCCCAGCGCGAGCTGGTGTCCGCGGGGCTGCTCTTCTACCCCGTGCTGATGGCCGCCGACGTGCTCGCCTACCGCGCGCACGAGGTGCCGGTCGGCGAGGACCAGCGCGAGCACCTCGAGCTCATGCGCGACGTGGCCGAGCGGTTCAACTCGCGCTACGGCGACCTGCTCGTGGTGCCCGAGGGCCGCATCCCCACCGTCGGGGCGCGGGTGCGCGACCTCCAGGAGCCCGGGCGCAAGATGTCCACCACCGGGGGCACCGAGCAGGGCACGGTGTACGTGCTCGACGAGCCCGAGGTCATCCGGCGCAAGTTCCGGCGCGCCGCGACCGACTCCGGCCGCGACATCGTCCGCGCCGACGACAAGCCGGGCATCACGAACCTGATCGAGATCCTCGCCACCGTGCGCGACGTCGCCCCGGACGAGATCGAGCGCGAGTTCGCCGGCTCGGGCTACGGCGACTTCAAGAACGCGGTCGCCGACGGGGTGATCGACTGGCTCGCGCCGGTGCGCGAGCGCTACGCCGAGCTGCGCGCCGACGAGGCCGGGCTCGAGGCGCTGCTGGAGACCGGCGCCGAGAAGGCGCGGGCGATCTCCTCGGGGACGCTCGCCGACGTGCGCGCGGCGATGGGCGTCGGGCCCGTGCAGCGGTCCGTCAGCCCACGGGCCTAGCCTTCGGGGTCCGTGGCCTCGCCCGAAGTCAGCCGCCTGGACCTCGACCTCGATGTCTTCGCCGGCCCGTTCGACCTGCTGCTGGCGCTGATCCTGCGCGAGGAGCTCGACCTGCTGGAGGTCGACCTGGCGGAGATCGTGCTCGCCTACCTCGACCATCTGCAGGCCCGCGACGAGCTCGACCTCGAGGCCGCCACCGAGTTCCTCGTGCTGATCGCCGCGCTGCTCGAGCTGAAGTCGCGGCTGATGCTGCCCGGGGAGGAGCTCGAGGAGCTCGACGCGCTGGCGCCGGCCGAGGCGGCGGAGGAGCTGCTGGAGCGGATGCTGGCCTACGCGCGCTTCCGCGGCGCGGGCGGCTGGCTGGCGGCGCGCCACGAGGAGCAGCAGGCGAGCCTGTTCCGCAAGGCGCCGCTCCCCGGCGAGCTGCGGCGCGTGCCGGTGGACGCCGCCCAGGCCGCGTACGCGCCGGACGTCCTCGGCCAGGCGCTCGGGGGGCTGCTGCGCACGCCCCCGGCGCTCGACCTGCGCCACCTCGGGCCGCCGCGCGTGTCGGTGGCCGACCGCCTGGCGGTGCTGCGCCGCCTGCTCGCCCGTGGGACCTTCGGCTTCGAGGAGGCGGTCCGCGGCGCCGACCGCCAGACCGTCGCCGTGACCGTGTTCGCGCTGCTCGAGCTCTACAAGCGCGGCGAGGCGGGCTGGGAGCAGAAGGAGCCGTTCGGCGAGATCACGGTCCGGGCGGGCGACGCGCCGCCGCCGGCCACCGAGGACGACGATGGAGCCGCGACGCCGTGAACGCGCTCGCCCGCACGCTGCAGGCGCTGCTCTTCCTCGCCCCCGAGCCGGTCGCGCCCAAGGACCTGGCCGACGCCACCGGCGCGTGGGAGGACGAGGTGGGCGAGGCGCTGCGGGAGCTGGGGGAGGCCCTCGGCGGGCACGGGATCGCGCTGCGCGAGGTCGGCGGCGGCTGGACGCTCGTGTCCGATCCCGCCGCCGAGGACGCGGCGCGCCGCCTGCTCGCCCGCCCGCGCACGCCGGCGCTGACGCCCGCGCAGGCCGAGACGCTGGCCATCGTCGCCTACCTGCAGCCCGTCTCGCGGCCCGAGGTCGCGCGCATCCGCGGGGTGGCGTCCGAGTCCGCCGCCTCGGCGCTGGTCGAGCGCGGCCTCATGGAGGAGGCGGGCCGCTCGCAGTTCGGCGCCGTCCTCTACCGCACGACGCCGCTGTTCCTCAAGCTGTTCGGCCTGCGCTCGCTCGACGAGCTGCCCGACCCCGCGCAGTGGGACCCGAGCCCGGACGAGCAGACGGCGCTGCGCGACCGCCTGCTGCGCGCGGGCGAGGAGCGCGCCGGGGCGCCCGCCGCCGGCGGCGGCTGAGGCCCCTCAGCGGACGACGAGGACGTCCGACTTGGCGCGGTGGATGACCTTGGAGCTCACGGACCCGAGCAGCAGCCGCTCGAGCGTGTTGCGCCCCCGGCTGCCCACCACGATGAGGTCGGCGTCCTTGGCGGCCGCGACGATCGCCGAGCCCGGGTCGCCGTAGGCCTCGACCGTGTCGACCTTGACCTCCTTATCGGCAAGGAACGCCTTGGCGTCCTCGAGGCTCTTGCGCCGGTGCTCGGACTCGGACGGGTCCTGGTGGGCGCCGTGCGTCTCCGGCTCGAGCTTGGGCTCCACCGCCCCCACCACCAGCACCTCGTCGCCGGGCGAGGCGAGCTCCGCCGCGCGCTCGAGCGCCCGCCGCGCATGATCGGAACCGTCGTAGCCCACCACGATCTTCACGTTGCGTCCCCCCGGTCTCGCTGAGCGATGGCCGGATCCTAACGCCGGCTCTACGTCGCTCCGGCGAGGGCGGTCGCGGGATCGGTGCGGGCGGCCAGCTGGCCGCACGCGGCATCGATGTCGCGCCCGCGGGTGAGGCGCACGGTGGCTCGCAGCCCGCGGCCCTCGAGCGTGGAGCGGAACGCGTCGATGGCGGCCCGCGAGGACCCGCGATAGCTCGAGCCCGTCGGGTTGAACGGGATCAGATTGAGCTTGTAGACCCGGGGATCGAGGAGCCCGGCGAGCGCGACCGCCTGCTCGTGGCGGTCGTTGACGCCGGCGAGCATCACGTACTCGACGAACACCTGCCGGCGGCGGCGCGCGTAGTGGGCCTCGCACGCCGCGAGCACCTCGGCGAGCGGGAAGCGCTCGTTGACCGGCATGATCTGCGAGCGCAGGGCGTCCTCGGGCGCGTGCAGCGAGAGCGCGAGGCGGATCGGGACGTCGCTGTCGGTGAGCCGGCGGATGCCGGGCACCCACCCGACTGTCGAGACGCCCGTGCGGCGGTGGGTGATGCCGATGTCGGGGAGCCGGCGCGCGGCGCCGAGCACGGCGTCGAGGTTCATCAGCGGCTCGCCCATGCCCATGAACACGAGGTGGTCGAGCGGCTCGGTGCGCCGGAAGTGCAGGACCTGGTCGACGATCTCCGCGGCGGTGAGGTTGCGCCCGAAGCGCATCTGGCCGGTGGCGCAGAACGTGCACGTCAGCGGGCAGCCGGACTGCGAGGAGACGCACACCGAGCGGCGCCCGTCGCGGTAGCGCATCAGCACCGCCTCGACCGGCCGCCCGTCGTGGGTGTGGAAGAGCGTCTTGACCGTGCCGTCGGAGGCGGTCGCCTCGCGGACCGGGGTGAGCGTCGAGAACGGGACCGTGTCGTCCAGCCGCGTGCGCAGCGCGGCGGGCAGGTCGGTCATCTCGTCGTAGCCCGTGGCGCCGCGCGCCGCCCAGCGCCACACCTGGCGGGCGCGGAAGGCGGGCTCGCCGGCGGCGGCGAGCGTGTCCTCGAGCAGGGCGACGTCCATGGCTGGCCTATGGTGGCAGCCCGATGCGGCTCGCCAAGTACCTCGCCCATGCCGGAGTCGCGTCGCGCCGCGCCGCCGAGCGGCTGGTGGCCGCCGGCCACGTGACCGTGGGCGGGGAGGTGGTCCGCGACCCCGCGCGCGACGTCAGCGACGCCGACGACGTCGCGGTCGACCGCCGCCCCGTCCGGGTGGCCGGTCACGAGCGGGTCGTCTACCTGCTCAACAAGCCCGCCGGCGTGGTCTCCACCGCGCGCGACCCGCAGGGCCGCCGTACGGTCGTCGACATCGTCCCGTCCAGCGAGCGGCTCTACCCGGTCGGCCGCCTCGACGCCGACACGACCGGCCTGCTGCTGCTCACCAACGACGGCGAGCTCGCGCACCGGCTCACGCACCCGTCCTTCGAGGTCCCGCGCGTCTACCGCGCGCTCGTGCGCAACCCGCCCGTGCGCCCGGAGGCCCTGCGCGCGCTGCGCGTGGGCGTCGAGCTCGAGGACGGTCGCACGGCCCCCGCGCGCGTGCGCCGGCTGGCGCCGGACCGGCTCGAGCTGCGCATCCACGAGGGCCGCAAGCGCCAGGTGCGCCGCATGTGCGAGGCGGTCGGGCACCGGGTCGAGCGCCTCGAGCGCGTGGCCTTCGGGCCGCTGCGACTCGGCGACGTGCCGGTGGGCGGGTACCGCCGCCTCTCGGCCGCTGAGGTCCAGCGCCTGCGGGACGCCGGCGTGCGGGACGCCGGCCCGCCCACCCGACGCGCGGTCCCGGGCTGATTCAATGCCGCGGTCATGCGCCTGATCGCCCTCCGCGGCGCCACGAGCGTCAAGGCCAACGAGGCGGACCGCATCTTCGCCGCCACCGAGGAGCTGATGCGCGAGCTGCTGTCGCGCAACGATTTGCGCGCCGAGGACCTCGTGAGCTGCATCTTCACGCTCACCCAGGACCTCGACGCCGAGTTCCCGGCCGTCGCCGCCCGGGAGATGGGCCTCAGCCGCGTGCCGCTCCTGTGCGCGCGCGAGATCCCCGTGCCCGGCGCGATGCCGCGGATCATCCGCGTGCTGATCCACTGCTATCCGCCGAACCAGGGCGAGCCGCAGCACGTCTACCTCGGCGACGCGCGCGCCCTGCGCCTCGACCTCGAGGGCGCCCAGTAGGGGAGCCGGGAGTACCCTGGACGGCCGATGGCGCTCGAGTTCGCCAAGAAGATCCGCCGCATCCCGGTCTATCCCGCCGCCGACGGCTACGCCTCGGAGGGCGAGATCGCGATGCTCGCCTCCAACGAGTCGCCCTACCCGCCGCTGCCGGAGGTCGTCGAGGCCATCACCAGGGCGCTCGGGTCGCTCAACCGCTACCCGGACCCGACCAACTCCGCCTTGCGCCGCCGGCTCTCGGACCGCTACGGCGTCCCGGCGTCGCACATCGCGATCGGCAACGGATCCTGCGACGTCCTCCTCGCCGCGGGCGAGGCGCTGCTCGAGCCCGGCGCCGAGCTCGTGTACGCGTGGCCGTCGTTCTCGATCTACCCGCACCTGTCCGCCGCGTCGGGCGCGCGGGCGATCGAGGTCCCGCTCGACGCCGAGCACCGGCACGACCTCGCGGCCATGCGCCAGGAGATCACCGCCGCGACGCGCATGGTGATCGTCTGCAACCCGAACAACCCCACGTCCACCGCACTGCCGCTCGACGACATCGCCGCGTTCGTGGCCGACGTCCCGCGCCAGGTGCTCGTGATCGTCGACGAGGCCTACTGCGAGTTCAACGTGCTCGACGACCCCGACGCCTCGCTCGAGCTGCTGCGCCGGCACTCGAACCTCGCGCTGCTGCGGACGTTCTCGAAGGTCTACGGGCTCTGCGGGCTGCGGGTCGGCTTCGCGCTGTGCGGGTCGGAGGAGCTGCGCACGGCGGTCGACCAGGTCCGCCAGCCGTTCTTCTGCAACGCCGCCGCCCAGGCCGCCGCCGTGGAGGCGCTGCGCCACCAGGACGAGGTCGTCCGCCGCGTCGAGCGCAACCTCGCCGAGCGGATGGGCCTCGAGGACGGCCTGCGCGAGCTCGGGATCGAGCCCGCCGAGTCCCAGGCGAACTTCGTGTGGTTCGACCTCGGCGAGGGCGTCGACGAGCGCGAGGTCGTGCGCGGGCTCGGCCAGCGCGGCGTGCTCGTGCGCGCCGGGACGTCGCTCGGCCGCGAGGGCGCGCTGCGCGTGACGGTCGGCACCGGGGCGGAGAACCAGCGCTTCCTCGAGGTCTTGGGCGCGCTCCTGGGCGACCCCCAGCGCGTCGGCTGATCGTCCAGGCCGCTGGGCGGCCGCACCGCGGTCTGCTACAAATCCCGGCACTCGCGATCATGGCCGACCTTCGCTCCACGCCCGCCCGCACGTCCGCAGCCGCACCCGCCGGCGTGCGCCCGGCCGGCCGTCACGAGTACTTCTACGCCTTCCGCTACCGCGCCTGGCGATTTAGCTAGGCGCTCGGCCGGCGTGACCGCCAAGGGCGCGCCGTCCGCCATCGGGCCCTCGAGGCCGAGCGCCGTCCCCGGAGCCGGTGTCCCCTTTGGAGCGTTAGGAGAGCAGTTCAGATGATGATCGTGATGAAGTCGACGGCCACGGAGCAGGAGATCCAGGCGGTCATCGACCGGATCGAGTCCTGCGGGGCCCACGCCCATCCCTCGCGGGGCGCAGAGGTGACCGTGATCGGCGCCATCGGCGACCGCGAGCACGTCGCCCGCCTCGGCCTCGAGGGTGCGCCCGGCGTCGAGAACGTCGTCCCCATCCTCAAGCCCTACAAGCTGTCCTCGCGCCAGCTCAAGGGCGAGTCGCGCACGGTGCTCGACGTGGCCGGTCGCAAGATCGGTGGCGACCACTTCACGCTGATCGCCGGGCCGTGCACGGTGGAGTCGCGCGACCAGACGCTCACGACCGCGCGCGCGGTCTCGGCCGCCGGCGCCTCGCTGTTCCGCGGCGGCGCCTACAAGCCCCGCTCCTCGCCGTACTCCTTCCAGGGCCTCGGCCAGGAGGGTCTGCGGCTGCTCTCCGAGGCGCGCGCCGAGACCGGGCTGCCGATCGTCACCGAGCTGATGGACGCTCGCGACGCCGAGGCGGTCCTCGAGGTCGCCGATGTCATCCAGGTCGGCGCCCGCAACATGCAGAACTACCCGCTGCTGGCCGAGATCGGCCGCTCGGGGCGCCCGGTGCTGATCAAGCGCGGCCTCTCCTCGACGCTCGAGGAGCTGCTGATGGCGGCGGAGTACGTCCTCAAGGAGGGCAACCCGAACGTGATGCTGTGCGAGCGCGGCATCCGCACCTTCGAGCCCAGCTACCGCTTCACGCTCGACCTCACCGCCGTGCCGGTCCTCAAGGAGCTCTCGCATCTCCCGGTGATCGTCGATCCCAGCCACGCCGCCGGGCGACGCTCGCTGGTCGAGCCCCTCTCGCTGGCCGCGGCGGCGGTGGGCGCGGACGGGATCATCGTCGAGGTGCACCCGGAGCCCGAGCAGGCGATCTGCGACGGACCGCAGGCCCTGTACGCCGACCAGTTCGCCGCCTACGCCGAGAAGGTGGAGGCCGCGGCCGCGGTGGCGGGCAAGGTGCTGTCGTCCACGCCCGCCTGACGGAGGTGCGGCGCCGCCGATGATCGTCGCCGTCCTCGGCGTCGGGCTGATCGGCGGCTCGATCGGGCTGGCCGCGCGCGAGCGCCTCGGCGCCGAGGTGCGGGGCTTCGACCCCGCGCCGGGCGCCGGCGAGGCCGCGCTGGCGCGCGGCGCGGTGACCGTCTCGTGCGCCACGCCCGCGGAGGCGCTGGCCGGCGCCGAGGCGGCGTTCGTGGCCGCGCCGGTCGGTGCGCTGCCCGGCGCCGTGCGCGCGGCGCTGGCGGACGCCGGGCCCGACTGCGTCGTCACCGATGTCGGCTCCGCCAAGCGGGCGGTGGTCTCGGCGGTCGGCGACGACCGCTTCATCGGCGGCCATCCGCTGGCCGGCGCCGAGACCGCGGGCGTCGAGCACGCGCGCGGCGGCCTGTTCGACGGCGCCACCTGGTACCTCACCCCGACCCCGGCCACCCGCGGCGTGCTCTACGAGCGGCTCTGGCACGTGCTGGTGGGCCTCGGGGCGCGCCCGCAGGCCCTCGACGCCGACACCCACGACCGCCTGATGGCGTCCGTCTCCCACCTCCCGCACGTGCTCGCCAACGTGCTCGTCGCCCAGGCCGCGCGCGCGCTGTCGGAGGAGCGCGAGCGGCTGCCCGCGACCGGCCCGAGCTTCCGCGACGCCACCCGCGTCGCGGGCGCCTCGACCGCCATCTGGGCCGACATCTACCTCGCCAACGCCGACGCGCTGGTCGAGCGCATCGACGACACGCTCGCGCGCCTGCAGGCGGTGCGCACGGCGCTGGCGGCGGGCGACCGCGACGCCGTGGCCGCCTGGAACGACGGCGCCGGCGAGGACCGTCGGCGGCTGCTCGAGGCCGACCTGGCCGGGGGAGAGGTGCACGAGCTGCGCGTCTCGGTGCCCAACCGGCCGGGGGTGGTGGCCGAGGTGGCGCTCGCCCTGGGGCGCGGGAACGTCAACATCCTCGACATGGCGCTGTACCCGACGCAGGACCGGTCCTCCGGCTCGATCGCGCTGTGGATCGCCGGCGACGCCCAGGCCGCCACGGCGGAGCGGCTGATGGCGGCGCTCGACCTCCCGGTGGTCCGCACGTGACGACGACGCGCTTCGGCCCGGCCGCGCGCGGTCTGCGCGGCACCGTGACCGCGCCGCCGGACAAGTCCTGCTCGCACCGCGCCGCGCTGCTGGCGGCGATGAGCTCCGAGCCGGTGCGGATCACCAACTACCTGGCGGCGGCCGACACGCACTCGACGCTCGACGCCGTGCGCGCCCTGGGGGCGCTCGTCGAGGAGCGCGACGACGCGCTGGTCGTCCGCGGCCCGGGGCTGCGCGCGCCGGTGGAGCCCGCCGGGGCGCTCGACGTCGGCAACGCCGGCACGCTGATGCGCCTGCTGCCGGGGTGGCTGGCCGGGCAGCGCGGCGGCGCGCGGTGGACGCTCGACGGCGACGCCTCGATCCGGCGCCGTCCCGTGGATCGGATCGCGGTCCCGCTGCGGAGCATGGGAGCCGAGCTCAAGGCCACCGCGGGGCGCTTCCCGCCGTTCACGGTCACCGGGGTCGGGCTGTCCGGCGTCGAGTACGAGCTGCCCGTCGCCTCCGCGCAGGTGAAGTCCTGCGTGCTGCTCGCGGGGCTGCTCGCCACCGGCTCGACGACCGTGGTCGAGCCCGTGCCGAGCCGGGACCACACGGAGCGGCTGCTGCTGCGCAGCGGCGTTCCCGTCACGCGCAACGGCCATCGGGTGACGGTCGGCCAGGTCGACGACCTCGAGCCGGGCGCCATCCACGTCCCCGGCGACCCCTCGTCGGCCGCCTTCCACGTGGCCGCCGCCGCGCTCGTCCCCGGCTCGCGCATCGTCGTGCAGGGCATGGCGGCGAACTGGACGCGCGTCGGCTTCTTCGGGATCCTCGCGCGCATGGGCGGCGTGCTCGTCGGCCCGCTCGAGGCCCCCGGCGGCCCGCTGACCGGCGAGGAGCCCGTGTGCGAGCTCGACGTCGCGCAGGCGCCGCTGCAGGGCACGGTCGTCGAGCCCGCCGAGGTGCCGCTGGCCATCGACGAGCTCCCGCTGGTGGCGCTGCTCGGCTGCTTCGCCGACGGCGAGACGGTGGTGCGCGGCGCCGAGGAGCTGCGGGTCAAGGAGTCCGACCGCATCGCGACCGTGGTCCAGGGCCTGCGCGGCCTGGGGGCGGAGATCGAGGCCACCTCGGACGGCTTCGCCGTCACCGGGACGGGCGGCCTGCGCGGCGGCGTCCTCTACGCCCACGGCGACCACCGCCTCGCGATGCTCGGCGCCGTCGCCGGCCTCGCCTCCCGCGAGGGCGTCGAGGTGGTCGGGATGGAGGCGGCCGCGGTGTCCTATCCGGGGTTCGCCGACGATCTGGGGAAACTCGCCTAGCGGCTCGTTTCCTTGGGAGTTCGGCCACGCCGACATCGCGTGCCACCGGCCGCGGTGGACCGAACTCCTGGGGAACTCGCCTAGCGGCTCGTTTCCTTGGGAGTTCGGCCACGCCGACATCGCGTGCCACCGACCGCGGTGGGCCACGCCGACATCGCGTGCCACCGACCGCGGTGGGCCGAACTCCTGGGAGGCTCGCGGGCTGAGCCGCGGGCGCCGCGTCATCCTAGGAGCCATGGTGATCGCCATCGACGGCCCCGCCGGGGCCGGCAAGTCCAGCGTGGCCCGCGCCGTCGCCGAGCGGCTCGGCTTCACCTACCTGGACACGGGCGCGATGTACCGCTGCGTGGCGCTGGCGGCGGCGGACCGTGCCGAGCCGCCCGCGGCGGTCGCCGAGGGCCTGCAGATCGAGCTCGACCACGACCGCGTGCGGCTCGACGGCCGCGACGTCACCGAGGCGATCCGGGCACCCGAGGTGACGGAGGGCGCGTCGCGGGTGGCAGTCGACCCGGAGGTGCGCGCCGCGCTGGTGGCCAAGCAGCAGGCGCTGCTGCGGCGCGGGGAGTGGGTGGCCGAGGGCCGGGACATCGCGCTCGTGGTGGCGCCGGAGGCCGAGGTCAAGGTGTTCCTCACCGCCGCGCCCGAGGAGCGGGCGCGGCGGCGGGCGGCGCAGGTCGGCGGCGACGAGGCCACCGTGCTGCGCGAGCAGGCCCTGCGCGACGCGCGCGACTCGAGCGGGGCACGCTCGGTGACCGAGCCGGCGCCCGACGCGATCACGCTCGACACCACGGGCCTGACGCTCGAGGAGGTCGTCGAGCGCATCGCCGCGCTCGCGCTGGAGGCCCGGCGATGAAGGTCGCGGTCGTCGGCTACCCGAACGTCGGCAAGTCCTCGCTGGTCAACCGCCTGACGCAGACGCGGGAGGCGGTCGTGCACGAGCGGCCGGGGGTCACCCGCGACCGCAAGGAGCTCGAGACGGACTGGAACGGCCGCCGCTTCACGCTCATCGACACCGGCGGGGTCGACCTCGACGCCCACGACCCGCTCGCGGTCTCGATCACCGACCAGGCGCGGGAGGCGCTGGCGGATGCGCAGGTGGCGCTGATGGTGGTGGACGCCCGCGCCGGACGACGGCCGGGCGACGACGAGCTCGCCGACCTGCTGCGGCGCGACGGCGTACCGGTGCTCGTGGCCGCGAACAAGATCGACTCGCCGAGGGACCTCCCGCTGGCGCACGACTTCCACGCGCTCGGCCTCGGCGAGCCGCTCGCGGTGTCCGCGGCCCAGGGCCTGGGGACCGGCGATCTGCTCGACCGCCTCGTCGAGCTGCTGCCGGACGGCGAGGAGGAGCCAGAGGAGGAGGACGTCGTGCGCCTGGCGGTCATCGGGCGCCCCAACGTCGGCAAGTCGTCGCTCGTCAACGCCTTCCTCGGGCGCGAGCGGGTGATCGTCTCCGAGGTCCCCGGCACGACGCGCGACGCCATCGACACGCCGATCGAGGTCGAGGGCCGGCGCCTGCGTCTCGTCGACACCGCCGGGATCCGGCGCGCGTCGAAGGTGCAGGAGTCCGTCGAGTACTACACGGTGCTGCGCGCGCAGCGGGCCGCGGAGCGCGCCGACGTCGCGCTCGTGGTCTGCGACGCGACCGCCGGCGTCACGTCGCAGGACCTGCGGATCGCCGAGCTCGCGATGCGCTCCGGCTGCGCCACCGCGCTCGTGCTCAACAAGTGGGACCTCACGAGCGGCGACGAGTTCGACCTCGACCGCGAGCGGGCCCGGGTGAACCGCAAGCTGCGCCTCCGCCCGCGCGTGATGACCGCCTCGGCGAAGACCGGCCGCCACGTCGGGCGTCTGCTGCTCGAGGTGCTGTCACTGGCCGACCGGGCGGAGCACCGCATCCCGACCCCCGAGCTCAACCGCTTCCTCGCGGACGCCGTCGCCGCGCGCCAGCCGCCGGCGCGGCAGGGGCACCGGCTCAAGCTCCTCTACATCGCCCAGATCGACGAGCGACCGCCGCGCTTCTCGGTGCAGGTCAACAGCCGCAAGCGCCTCACCCGGGAGTACGCCTACTACTTCGAGAACCGTCTGCGGGAGCGCTACGGGCTGGAGGGAATCCCGGTCGTGATCGACTTCGTGGAACGGGGCAGCCGCCGCCGGGAAATCAGGCAATCCTGACCGACTCGCTAGTCTTTCTGACCCTGCGCTTGGCGCGCGGCCGCCTCGACCTGCGGCGGCACGGACCCCGCCGCGCGCGTATTTTCGCTACGTCGACCTACGGAGAAGACCCGCGAGATCCATGACCCAGTTCAACGACAACGAGTACCTGTTCACGTCCGAGTCGGTGACCGAGGGTCATCCGGACAAGATCGCCGATCAGATCTCCGATGGGGTTCTGGACGCGGTGATGCGCGATGACCCGGTGGGCCGTGTCGCGTGCGAGACGTTGGTGAACACCGGGCTCGTGGTCGTGTCGGGTGAGATCTCGACCACCACGTACGTCGACATCCAGGACATCGCGCGGGACACGATCCGGCGGATCGGCTACACGGACGCCGACCTCGGGTTCAGCGCGGATTCGTGCGCGGTGATCAACGCGATCGACAAGCAGTCCCCCGACATCGCCCAGGGCGTCGACTCCGCCTACGAGCGCCGCACCGACCCGTCCGACGATGACGAGTTCGATATCGCCGGCGCGGGCGACCAGGGCATGATGTTCGGCTACGCGTCGCAGGAGACGCCGGAGCTGATGCCCCTGCCGATCGCGCTCGCGCACAAGCTCGCGCAGCGCCTCGCGCAGGTCCGGCATGCCGACGTGATCCCGTATCTGCGGCCGGACGGCAAGACGCAGGTGTCGGTGCGCTACCGCGACGGCAAGCCGGTGGCGATCGAGAAGCTGCTGATCTCCGCCCAGCACCGCGAAGGCGCCGAGGCGCTGCTGCCCGACGATCTGTGGGAGCACGTGATCGAGCCGGTGCTGCCGAAGGACCTCTACGACGAGCGCAGCCTGCGCCGGGGTCTGCTGGTGAATCCGACGGGGCGGTTCGTCATCGGCGGCCCGGTCGGCGACGCCGGCCTCACGGGCCGCAAGATCATCGTCGACACCTACGGCGGCATGGCCCGCCACGGCGGCGGCGCCTTCAGCGGCAAGGACCCGTCGAAGGTCGACCGCTCCGCGGCCTATGCGGCGCGCTACGTCGCCAAGAACGTCGTCGCCGCCGGCCTGGCCGAGCGCTGCGAGGTCCAGGTCGCCTACGCGATCGGCGTCGCGCATCCGGTGTCGGTGATGGTCGAGACGTTCGGGACCGAGAAGATCGGCCGCTCGAAGATCGAGACGCTCGTCGGCGAGCACTTCGACCTGCGCCCGGGCGCCTTCCGCCAGTACCTGAGGCTGCACCGCCCGATCTTCCAGAAGACCGCCGCCTACGGGCACTTCGGCCGCGAGGACAGCGACTTCACCTGGGAGCGCACCGACAAGGCCGCCATCCTCGCCGACGCCGCCGGCACCGAGGTCAGCGAGGCCGTCGCGTAGCCGCGGGTGCGCGACTTCCCGGACGGCTTCCTGTTCGGCAGCTCGACGGCCGCCCACCAGGTCGAGGGCGGCAACGCCAACAACGACTGGTGGGCGTGGGAGCACGCGCCCGGGACCCCGGCGGTCGAGCCGTCCGGCGACGCGATCGACCAGTACCACCGCTACGCCGACGACTTCGCGCTGCTCGCCGGCCTCGGCCAGAACGCCCACCGGCTGTCGCTCGAGTGGTCGCGGATCGAGCCGGAGCCGGGCGAGTTCAGCCGGGCGGCGCTCGAGCACTACCGGCGCGTGCTCGGCAGCCTGGCCGAGCACGGGCTGACCGCGCTCGTCACCCTCCATCACTTCACGCTGCCGCGCTGGTTCGCGGCGCGCGGCGGCTGGGCCGCGCGTGACGCGGTCGAGCGCTTCGAGCGCTACTGCGAGCGCGCGGCGGCCGCGCTCGGGGACCTGATGCCCTACGCGTGCACCATCAACGAGCCGCAGATCGTCGCGCGCATGGGCTATCTCGAGGGCTGGTTCCCGCCGGGGATCCGCAACCCGGGCCTGTGGCGGAAGGTCACGCGCGCCTTCATCGCCGCCCACGAGGCCGCGGTGCGCGCGCTGCGCGCCGGCGCGGGGAGCCCGCAGGCGGGGATCTGCCTGCAGATGCCGGCCTTCGAGCCCGCCCGCGCCGACGACCCGGGCTGCGTCGCGCTGTGCGCCGAGCTGCAGCACGAGATGATCGACGTCTATCTCGACGGCCTGGCGGGCGACTTCGTGGGCGTCCAGTACTACACGCGCGAGCGCATCGATCCCGCCGCGCCCGGGCACGACGCCAAGCCGCCGCCGGACGCGCCGGTCACGCTGATGGGCTGGGAGCTGTTCCCGGAGGGCCTGCACCGGGCGATCGTCAGCGCCGCGGCGAGCGGCCTGCCGGTGATCGTGACCGAGAACGGGATCGCCACCGCCGACGACGAGCAGCGGATCGCCTACCTCCGGGACCACCTCGGCCAGGTCAAGCGCGCCCTCGCCGACGGCGTCGACGTCCGCGGCTACATGTGCTGGTCGTCGTTCGACAACTTCGAGTGGAACGAGGGCTACCGCCCGACCTTCGGCCTCGTGGGGATCGATCGCGAGGACGGCCTGCGCCGCGTCGCGCGCCCGAGCGCCGAGTGGTACGGCGAGCTCGCCCGCACGGGCCGCCTGGCCTGAAGCCGACCGGGGCGGCCGCTACGGTCGCCGGCGATGCGACACGTGCGCGCCGACGAGCTCCCCCGGGCGCGCCCGACGACGACCTCGTGGTCGAGGGCGAGAACCTCACCGCCCTCGCCCGGCTCCCCGACGAGCTCTTCGACGTCGTCTACATCGACCCGCCCTTCAACACCGGCCGCACCCAGCGCCGCCGCTCCATCGCCGTGCGCCGCGACGACGACGGCGGCGACCGCACCGGCTTCGGCGGCCGCCGCTACCGCACCGAGCTCCTCTCCGACATGGCCTTCGGCGACGACGCCCACGGCGACTACCTCGCCTTCCTCGCTCCCCGCCTCGAGGAGGCCCACCGCCTCCTCGCCCCCCACGGGACGCTCTACTTCCACATCGACTACCGCGAGGCCCACTACTGCAAGGTCCTCCTCGACCGCGTCTTCGGCCGCGAGTCCTTCCTCAACGAGATCATCTGGGCCTACGACTACGGCGCCCGCAGCACGCGCCGCTGGCCCGCGAAGCACGACACGATCCTCGTCTACGTCAAGGACCCGGCCCGCTACCACTTCGACTCCACCGAGGTCGACCGCGAGCCGTACATGGCGCCGGGGCTCGTGACGGCGGAGAAGGCGGCGCGGGGGAAGCTCCCCAGCGACTGCTACTCCGATGACACCGAGGTCCTCGCTCGCCGGGGCTGGTCGTACTTCGAGGACCTCACCGAGGAGGACGAGCTGGCCACCGTCACCGCCGACGGCGAGCTGGTGTACGACCGGCCGGTGAAGCTGCACGCCTACGACTACACCGGCCCGATGGTGCACTTCGAGGGCAAGGTCGTCGACCTGCTCGTGACGCCCAATCACTCGATGTACCTCAAGCCCAAGCGGGGCAGCGACTTCGAGTTCGTCCCCGCGGAGGACGTCGACGGCGCGCCGAGCCACTACTTCTCGCTGCTCAAGCGCCTGCGGTGGCGCGGCGAGACGCCACCGGCGAGTCACAGCGTGCCGCCGACACCCCTCTCACACCTCGATCCCGGAGACTGGTGTGAGTTCATCGGGTGGTACCTCGCCGACGGGACCTGCCGCGATCCCGGTGAAGTCGTACTCGGGCAGCGCGGGGATCACGAGTGCATCGAACGCCTGCGCGCCCTGCTTTCCCGGCTGGGACTGCACCCCCGCGACGACGCCGGCGTCGTCATCGCGAACGAGCACCTCTGGACGTATCTGAGCCGGTTGGGCGGAGCGCGGGAGAAGCACATGCCGCGAGAGCTTCTTCGGCTCGCGCCGGAGTACCTCGGACGGCTACACGAGGGGCTGATGCTGGGGGGCGGCGATGAGGGGGCGCCGTACACGACGATCTCTCCACGGCTCGCCGACGACGTGCAGGAGGTGCTGCTCAAGCTCGGCTTCGGCGCCTCGATCACCCACCAGGGGCAGCGCAACCCGCGGTACGTCGTATCGAGGCACAGCTCGCGCGAGTCGACGATCTGGCCGACCCGGCATCGCCGCACCCGGGACTACTCCGGCAAGGTGTACTGCGCGACGGTCGTGCCCACCCACACCGTGATCGTCCGTCGCGGCGGTGTCGCGGCGGTGTGCGGGAACTGCTGGTGGCACACGATCGTGCCCACGAACGGCGCCGAGCGGACGGGCTACCCGACCCAGAAGCCCGAGGGGATCGTGCGGCGGATGGTGACCGCGTCGTCGCGGCCCGGGGGATGGTGCCTGGACTTCTTCGCCGGCTCGGGCACGCTCGGGGCGGTGTGCCGCGGGCTGGGGCGCCGGTACGTGCTGGTCGACTCGAATCCCGAGGCCGTGGAGGTCATGCTGCGGCGGCTCGGGGCGGCTGAGGGGTGACCGGCCGCCCCGCCGTCTAGCGTGGGCGCGGTGATCGCCCGCGTGGAGCCGCTCACCACGACGCGCCGCCTGTCGGGGCCGTTCGACTATGCGCCGGGCGACGCGTCGCTGAAGGTGGGGTCCGTGGTCCGGGTGCCGTTCGGCCACCAGGCGCTGGACGGGGTGGTGGTCGGGTTCGCCGAGCACAGCGAGGTCGCGCCGGAGAGGCTGCAGGAGCCCACGAGCGTGCGCGCGGAGGCCATCCCTCCCGACCTCGTGGCGCTCGCGCTGTGGATGGCCGAGGAGTACTGCTCGACGCGGGCGCGGGCGCTGTCGCTCGTCCTGCCGCCGCCCGGGCGCCCGCGCACGCGGCTGTGGGCACAGCGGACCGACCGCCCGCTCGACGGCGAGCGGCTGACCGCGCGCCAGCGCGCCGCGCTCGAGCGCCTCCCGGGGCCGGCCGGCGACGACCGCGCGGTCCTGCGGGCGCTGGAGGCCCGGGGGCTGGTCGAGATCGCGCCGCGCGCCGCCCGCCGGGCGCCGCTGACCCGACCCCAGGAGGACCGCGAGGTCGCCCTCACGGACGACCAGCGGGCGGCGCTGCGCGCGCTCGACGGCGACGGGACGGCGCGGCTCCTGCACGGCGTCACCGGCTCGGGCAAGACCGAGATCTACCTGCGGGCGGCGGCGGATGCGCTCGCGCGGGACCGGGGCGCGATCGTGCTGGTCCCGGAGATCGCGCTCACGCCGCAGACCGTGGCGCGCTTCCAGGCGCGGTTCGGCGACACGGTCGCGGTCCTGCACTCCGCGCTGTCGGAGGGGGAGCGCTCGGACGAGTGGCGGCGGCTCGCGGCGGGGGAGGCGCGGATCGCGATCGGGCCGCGCTCGGCGGTGTTCGCGCCGGTGCGCGACCTCGGGCTGGTGGTCGTCGACGAGGAGCACGACGCCTCCTACAAGCACGAGGGCGACCCGCGCTACGACGCCCGGCTGGTCGCCGCCGAACGGGCGCGGCGGGCGGGGGCGCTGCTGGTGGCGGGCAGCGCCACGCCGCGGCCGGAGACCTGGCACGCGCTGCCGCGGCTGACGCTCGGCCGGCGGGTCGACGGCCGCCGCCTCCCGCCCGTGCACGTCCTCGACATGCGCGGCGCCCGCCACCCGCTGCACCCCGAGACGCGCGCCGCGCTGGCGGCCTCGCACAAGTCGATCGTGCTGCTCAACCGCCGCGGGTGGTCGAACTTCCTGACCTGCCGCAGCTGCGGGAAGGTGTGGGAGTGCCCGCAGTGCGACGTCGCGCTCGTGCTGCACCGCGGCGAGGGCGTCGTGACCTGCCACCACTGCGGCCACCGCGAGCGCGTCCCCGAGCGCTGCGACGCGTGCGGCTCGCTGTCGGTCGCCCGTTACGGGGCCGGGACGGAGCGGATCGAGCACGAGCTGCGCGAGGCGCTCGACGTCCCGATCATGCGGCTCGACGCCGACACCGCCGGCGCCAAGGACGCCGTCGGCGCGCTGCTGGCGCGCTTCGCCGCCGCCCCCCGCGGCCTCCTCCTCGGCACGCAGATGGTGGCGAAGGGCCACGACTTCCCCGACGTGACGCTGGGCGTCGTGCTCGACGCCGACGCCACCCTGCGCTTCCCCGACTTCCGCGCGGAGGAGCGGACGTTCGCGCTCGTGGCGCAGCTCGCGGGGCGGGCGGGTCGCGGTCCCCGCGGCGGCCGCGTGCTGGTCCAGACGCTCTCGCCCGAGGCGCCCGCGATCGCCGCCGCCTCCCGGCACGACGCCGAGGGCTTCGTGCGCGGGGAGCTCGCCCGCCGCGAGGCGCTCGGCTACCCGCCGTTCGCGGACCTGATCCGGGTGGTCTGCTCGGCCGACGAGGTCGCGCCCGCCCGCGCCGCCGCGGGCGCCGTCGCCGAGGGCGCGGACGCGCCGGGCGCCCGCATCCTCGGCCCGGCGCCGCTCTTCCGGCTGCGCGGCCGCGAGCGCTTCCAGATCGTCGTCAAGGCGAGCGAGCGCCGCCCCGCGATCGCCGCCGTGCGCGCCGCGGTGGACGCCGCGGCGCGCGATCGGGCGCACCGCGCCGTGTCCTTCTCGGTGGACGTCGATCCCCAATAGGGATGTCTATCCTCTCCGCGCATGGCGCATGAGGATCCCGTCCCTGTCGAGGAGCCGGCCGAGGTCGAGCCGGAGCCGCAGCCTCGCACGCTCGACCCCGAGACCCGCGCGCGGCGCGACGCCGCGCTGCAGCACGTACGCAAGTACGGCGACCCGGTCCTGCGCGGCCGGGCGCTCGAGGTCGAGCACTTCGACGAGGGCCTGCGGCGCGAGATCGAGCGGATGGCCCACCTCATGGGCGACGCCCTGGGCATCGGCCTCGCGGCGACGCAGCTCGGCGTGATGCACCGCGTCCTCGTCTACCGCGTCGAGCCCGACTCCTCCGCCGCCGCGCTCGTCAACCCGGTGCTCGAGTGGTCGAGCCGCGACAGCGAGACGATGGAGGAGGGCTGCCTCTCGCTCCCCGGCGTCAACGTGGACGTCGAGCGGCCGGTCTACGTCCGGGTCCGCGCGCTCGACGAGACCGGCGAGGAGCAGGTGATCGAGGCGTCCGGCCTCGAGGCCCGCGTGATCCAGCACGAGATGGACCATCTCGACGGCGTCCTGATCATCGACCGCACCTCGCGCGACCAGCGCAAGCGGGCCATGCGCACCCTGCGCGAGCAGGCCGAGGAGCAGGCCGGCGTCGTCGCCCGCTGAGCGGCGGCACGGCGCCGCCATGCGGACCGTCTACCTCGGCACCTCCGCGTTCGCCGCCGCCGTCCTCGAGCGGCTGGCGGGGAGCCCCCACCGGCCGGAGCTCGTGATCACCCGCCCCGACCGCCCGCGTGGGCGGGGACGCCGGCTGGCCGCGCCGCCGGTCGCCGAGCGCGCGCGTGAGCTCGGCCTCGACGTGGCCCAGCCCGAGGACCTGCACGCGCCCGAGAGCCTCCAGCGGCTCGCCGGGATCGCTCCCGACGTGCTCGTGGTCTGCGCCTACGGGGTCCTCCTGCGCGAGCCGCTGCTGTCCGGCTACGAGGTGCTCAACGTGCACCCGTCCGTGCTGCCGCGCTGGCGCGGCGCCGCGCCCGTGGAGCGGGCGATCATGGAGGGCGACACCGAGACCGGCGTGAGCATCATGCGCCTCACCGAGGGGCTCGACTCCGGCCCGGTCTGCCTCCAGGCCGGCGAGCCGATCCGGGACCACGACGACTACGGGACCCTGGCCGCGCGCCTGGAGGTCCTCGGCGGCGACCTGCTGGTGCGGGCGCTCGACGAGCGCCCGGCCTTCGTGGAGCAGGACGACGCGGCGGCGACCTACGCCGCGAAGATCGAGCCCACCGACCGCATCCTCGACCCGTCGCGCGCGCCAGGCGACCTCGAGCGCGTCGTGCGGGCGTTGCGACCGCACATCGGGGCGCGGGTCGAGCTGCCCGGCGGGGCGTTCCTGGGGGTGGTCGCCGCGCAGGTGTCCGAGGGGCCGGACGGCGAGGCGCGCGGCCTGCGCGCCGACGGGGACCGGCTGCTGCTCGACTGCGCGGGCGGAACGCTGGAGCTGCTCGAGGTCCAGCCCGCCGGAGGGCGGCGGATGGCCGCCGCGGACTGGCTCCGCGGACGGCCGGACCTGCGCTGACGGTCTACGAGGCGGGCGTGCCCGGATCCGACGCGGCCGACGGCTCCTGGCCGCCGGCGTCGTCAGCAGGCTGCGCGGGCGGCGTGGGCTCGGGCGGGGCGGACTGGGCGGGCGCGGGCGGCTCGGCCGGGGCGGCAGGCTCCGCGGGCGCGGCCGGGGGAGTGGGGGCCGGCTCGGCGGGCGGCTCAGGCTGGGCGGGGGCGGGCGGCTCCGCGGTGGCGGGCTCGGCGGGGGCGGTGGGCTCGGAAGCCTCGGGGCGGTCGGCCTGCGTGTGCGTGGGCTCGGACGGGCCGTCGCTCGCCGGGTCGTGCCGGTCGCCGCCGGACGGGCCGTCGGTGCCACGGTCGGGGCCGTCGTGGCGGCTGTCGGAGGAGTCGTCGGCCGCCTCGTCGTGCCGGCTGTGATCGTACGAGCCGTCGCCCGCCGGGCGGTGCCGGTCACGGTCGGCGCGACCATGGTGACCGCGGTCGGCGGAGCCGTCGCTCGACGGGTCGTGCCCGTCGCCCTCGGCGCCGTCGTCGGCCCGCCCTCGTCGCCCGACGGATCGGACGGACCGTCGGACCTGCCGCCGGCGCCCTCGGACGCGTCGCCCCCACCCGGCTCGCCGGAGGTGCCGGACCCGTCGGAGGGGCTCGACCCGCCGGACGGCTCGGCCACTCCGCCCTCGCCCGGGGTCCCCGGGGCGGCGGGGACGTCGGCCTCAGGACCGGCTCCACCTTCAGGGTCGATCGGAGCCTGAGGGATCTCGGGCGGGCTCAGCGACGGGGGCGTCGGCGGGGTCGGGGTCAGCGCCGGAGGCGTCTCGGGGGCGGTGGGGTCCGCCGGGGCCGGCTGGGCGTCGCCGCCCGGGTCCGAGGGCACCTCGCCGCCGGCCGGAGGCACGTCGGGGTCGGTGCCCGGGGTGTCGGGATCCTCGTCCGGGGGCGGGGGCGGCACCGAGTCGGGCGAGGTGGGGCTCGTGCCCGCCGCGATCTCGGCGCCGTCGGCGATCCCGTCCCCGTCGCTGTCGGCCAGGATCGGGTTCGTCCCGATGCGGATCTCCTCGACGTTGCTGACGCCGTCGGCGTCGGCGTCGGCGGCCGCGTCGCCCGCGCCCGTCCCGCCCGTGTCCGTGTTGACGGGGTCGGTCCCGATCTGCTGCTCGGCGCCGTTGTTGAGGCCGTCGCCGTCGGGATCGTCGTCGGCGTCCGGGCGGCCGTCGCCGTCGGAGTCCGAGACCCAGGGCATCGAGTTGGCGCGGATCTCCACGATGTTGCGCAGGCCGTCGCCGTCGGAGTCGTCGTCGCCGTCGGAGCGCCCGTCGCCGTTGCTGTCGCTCGCGACCGGGCTCGTGCTGATCTGGTACTCCGCGAAGTTGCTCAGGCCGTCGCCGTCGTCGTCGCCGAGCGCGTCGTTGCGGGTGGTGTCGAGCCCGTAGGCGCGCTCCCACGAGTCCGGGACGCCGTCGAAGTCCGCGTCGAAGGCCGGGACCGAGGGGAAGCCGTTCGCCGGCGTGTCGCCCGTGCCGACGCCCCGGCCGCTCTCGACGCCGCCGCGCAGCGGCTCGCCGCCGCCCGCGCCGCCGCCACCGGCCCCACCCGCACCGCCGCCGGCCTGCGCCCGCGCCGGGCACGATCGGCACGCCGCCGGGGCCGAGCACGACGCCGCCCGGCGCGCCGGCGCCGAGGCCGCCGCCCGGGACGCCCGGTCCGAACGCGCCGCCCGGACCCGCGCCGCCCGGCGACGGCCCGATCACCGGCACCGCGGGGGGCTCGGCGAGTCGTACCGTGTTGTCGGAGTCCGGCGGCGTGAAGTCGGGCCACGGGCCGACCCCGAGGAGGGGCGAGACGAGGGCACCGACGAGGACGAACGCGCCGATCAGACCGGCCGAGACAAGGGCCGCGAAACGGACGTCGCGGGTCGGCGACCACCGTTTCGTGGCAGGGGTAGTTCCGCGAGTGTCAGGCACCGGCATGACAGAGTCCTCGTTTCCAGTGTCACTTTCGGCACTCGCAGGGCCAGTCAGGAGAGGACTTGAGCCAATTTGGACGATTGTTCGACGCTTTTGGACACCATTCGTACCGAAACCCCTATGCGCCTAAATCCGGTGGTTGCTTGAGCGCCAACGGCCCCCAGCGCAGCCCCGGCGCGGCCGGACGCATCCCGCGGCGCGACGCCGGCCGCGCAAGGACGGCGGACGCCCGCCGCGCCCCGCGCTCGGTGACTCCGGCGCGGGCGTGCGCGTTCGCCGTCCTGCGCCGGGTCTTCGAAGAGGGCGCGTGGGCCGACCGGGCCCTCCGCGGCGAGGCCGAGCGGCTTCGCCTCGACCCCCGGGAGCGGGCGCTCGCGACCCGGCTGGCCTACGGCGCCGTCCAGCGCCGGGCGACCCTCGACCACCTGATCGAGGGCTGGACCGATCGCCCGGCCGAGGCCCTCGAGCCGGCGGTGCTCGCCGCGCTGCGTCTCGGCGTCTTCCAGCTCGCCTACCTCGATCGCGTCCCCGCGCACGCCGCCGTCGACGAGTCCGTCGAGCTCGCCAAGGCGAGCTCCCGCGGCGGCGCGGGCCTCGTCAACGCCGTGCTGCGCCGGGCCGCCCGCGAGGCCGCCGGCCGCGTGGCGCGGCTCACCGACGCGACGCCCGCCGACGCCGCGCTCGCGCACTCCTACCCGGAGTGGATCGCCGCGCTGTGGTGGGACGCGCTGGGCGCCGAGGACGCCCGCGCGCTCATGCGCGCCGGCAACGAGCCCGCCGAGGCGGCCCTGCGCGCCAACACGCTGAAAATCGACCCCGCCGGCCTGCGCGATCGCCTCGCCGTCGCGACGAGTCCCGCGCCCCCGGCACCGTGGTTGCCCGAGGCGCTGGTCCTCGACGCGCCCTTCGACGCCCATGGGGCGCCGGAGTGGGAGGCCGGCCTCTTCATGCCCCAGTCGCGCGCGGCGATGGAGGTCGCGCGTCTGCTCGACCCGCGCCCCGGCGAGCGTGTGCTCGATCTCTGCGCCGCGCCCGGCGGCAAGACGACCCATCTCGCCGCGCTCCAGGCCGACGAGGGCGAGATCGTCGCGGTCGAGCGCCACGCGGGCCGCGCCGACGCCCTGCGGCGCACCGCGCACCGCCTGGGCGCCCGCAGCATCGAGGTCCGCACGGCGGACGCGACCACCGCGGCCGCCGGGGAGCCCGGGGCCTACGACCGCGTCCTCGTCGACCCGCCCTGCTCGGACCTCGGCACGCTCGCGTCCCGCCCCGACGCGCGCTGGCGCAAGTCCCCCGACGCCCCCGCCCGCCTCGCGCGCACGCAGGCGGCGATCCTCGACGCGGGCGCGGCCGCGCTGCGCCCCGGCGGCACGCTCGTGTACTCCACGTGCACGATCTCACCCGCCGAGAACGAGGCCGCGGTGTCCGGGTTCCTCGACCGCCGCCCGGATTTCACGGCCGACCCGCTGGGCTCCGACGTCCCCGTCTGGCAGCATCCGTCTGTGGGCTCGTTCCTACTGACCCTGCCGCACCGGCATGGCACGGAGGGATTCTTCATCGCGCGGCTCCGGCGGAGGGAGGCGGGATGAGCGATCCCGCCGTCGATCTCGGGCCGGTGTGCCCGGGCTGCAGCGAGCCGTGGCTGCGTCCCACGAGCCTGCCCGGCCGCTATCGCTGCGTGAACTGCCTCCAGCGCTACGAGCTGCTGTCGGTCTGCGCCCACTGCGGCGAGCATTCGACCATCGTGCGCATGTCCGACACCGAGCTCTACGTCTGCAACCACTGCCGGAGCTCGATGCTCCAGCAGATCTGAGCTCGTGCCCGGGGATCCGCCTCCACGCATGCCGTCCGGGGTCGCGCCGTCGATCCTCTCGGCCGACTTCGCGCGGCTGGGCGAGCAGGTCGGCGAGGTCCTCGACGCCGGCGCGCGCGTGATCCATGTCGACGTGATGGACGGCCACTTCGTCCCGCCGATCACGATGGGGCCGCTCGTGGTCGAGGCGCTCGCCGGGCAGATCCACAGGGTCGGCGGCTTCATCGACGTCCATCTGATGATCGAGCGCCCCGAGCGCCACCTCGCCGCCTTCGCCGAGGCCGGCGCGGACGGCATCACGCTCCACTACGAGGCGACGCCGCACGTCAACTACGCCCTCGCCCACGTCCGCGACGCGGGTTGCCGGGCCGGCCTCGCGATCAACCCGGGGACCCCGGCCGACATGGTCCGCGAGGTCAGGGGCGACGTAGACCTCATCCTCTGCATGACGGTGAACCCTGGCTGGGGCGGTCAGGCCTTCCTGCCGAACTCGCTCTCGAAGCTCGAGCGCCTCCGCAAGCTGGTCGGGCCGGACGTGATGCTCGAGGTCGACGGCGGGATCGACGCCGAGACCGCTCCCGCGTGCGCGCGCGCGAGCGCGAACGTGTTCGTGGCGGGCTCGGCCGTGTTCTCTGCACCGGATCCTGCACAGGCTTGGAATGGCATTGCAGCAGTGGTGGAGAACGCCTCTCAGGGGGTACGGTCAGCCGTATAGGAGGCTGTTGTGGCCCCCGCCACAATCGCTCAACAAATATGGGTCACAGGGTCCTCATCGTCGACGATCACCCCTCGTTTCGCGCCAGTGCGCGGATTCTGCTCGAGGCCGAGGGGTTCGACGTGGTCGGCGAGGCGGAGACCGGTCTGAGCGCGATCGACGAGGTCTTCCGCCTGCATCCCGAGGTCGTCCTGCTCGACGTCCAACTGCCCGACATCGACGGGTTCGACGTCGCGGCCCGGCTGACGAGCCACCCCGGCTCGCCCGCGGTGATCCTCGTCTCCAGTCGCGACGGCTCGGATTTCGGTCCGCTCGTGTCCCGCTCCGGCGCCCGGGGCTTCGTGCCCAAGGCCGAGCTGTCGGGCGAGCGGGTCCAGCAGCTCCTCTGAGATGACCCGTCCACACGACACGTCACCGCCGTCCCTCGCGTGTCGGAGCCGACGGCCATGACGGAGCGCCGATGAGCGGCCTCAAGCGGGCGCTGATCGCCATCGCGGTCGCCGGCCTGGCGGCCGGCATCGTCGCCGCGGCCCTCTCGCTCTCCAGCGATCACGTCACGAAGCCCGGCGCGACGATCTCGCTCGGGCTGTTCATCACGTTCTCGTTCATCGGCGTCGGGCTCTACGCGTGGTGGCGCCGCCCGCAGCAGCGCTTCGGCGCGCTGATGGTGCTGGTCGGGTTCCTCTACGCCCTGGCCTCGCTGATGTCGTCGAACGCCTCCGTGCTGTTCACGATCGGCGTGCTGCTCGGGAGCCTCCACATGGCCGCGTTCGCGCACATGGTGCTGTCGTATCCCGACGGCCGCCTGTCGAGCCGCAACATGGCCCGCCTGGTGGGGTCGGCCTACGTGCTGGCGATCGTCGCCCCGCTCCCGTGGCTGCTGCTCGGCGACCCGGAGGACTTCAACTGCACGAACTGCCCGCCCTCGGCGATCCGGGTCGCCGACAACGACGTCCTCGCGCGTGCCCTGGACGGCCTGACCACCACGCTCGCGGTGATCCTGATCGGGATCGTCCTCGCGATCCTCGTCCGCCGCTGGCGGGACGCCTCGCGACTCCAGCGGCGCGCGATGGCGCCGGTGCTCTGGTCGGCGGTCGTCCTACTGGTGCTGCTGGCCGCCTCGCTGACCTCCTTCACGGTCGGCGCGACCGGCGCGGCCGACGTCCTCAGCATGGCCGGCCTCGTGGCCTTCGCCTCGACCCCGTGGGCGTTCCTGTTCGGCCTCGTGCGCTCGCGCGTGGTGCGCGCCGGGGCGGTCAGCGAGCTGCTGCGGCGCATGGGGGAGACCCCGGAGCCGGGCCCGCTCCGCGACCTGCTCTCCACCGCCGTCGACGACCGCTCGCTGACGCTCGTCTACTGGCTCGAGGACAAGCAGCGCTGGGTGGACGCCGAGGGCCGGCCCACCGAGCTGCCAGACGCCGACGACCCGACCCGCGCCTGGACGCCGGTGGAGCTCGAGGGCACCCGCGTCGGCGCCATCGTCCACGACCGCTCGCTGCTCGACGAGCCCGACGTCGTGCGCTCCGTGGCCGCGGCCGCCGGCCTCGCCGTGCAGAACGAGCGCCTGGCGGCGCAGCTGCGCGCCCGCGTGGAGGAGCTCCACACCTCCCGGGCGCGGCTGATCGACGTCGCGCTCGACGAGCGCCGCCGGCTCGAGCGCAACCTCCACGACGGCGCCCAGCAGCGCCTCGTGGCGCTCTCGCTCACGCTCCGGCTCGCCCAGGCCAAGCTGACCAAGGAGCCCGAGTCCGCCGAGTCGCTGCTCGCCGGCGCCCACGAGGAGCTCAACCTGGCGATCGGCGAGCTCCGCGAGCTCGCCCGCGGCATCCACCCGGCCGTGCTGTCCGACCGGGGCCTCGAGGCGGCGCTCGAGGCGCTCGCCGGCCGCTCGCCCGTGCCGGTGGTGGTCCAGATGCCGCGCTGTCGCCTGCCCTACCCGGTCGAGGCGGCGGCCTACTACGTCGTGGCCGAGGCGCTCACCAACATCGTCCGCTACGCGGACGCCTCGGAGGCCAAGGTCAGCGTCGCCCGCCGCAACGGCCACGCGATCGTCGAGGTCGCCGACGACGGCGTCGGCGGAGCGGACCCGACCCGGGGTTCCGGTCTGCGTGGTCTGGCCGATAGGGTTGCGGCTCTCGACGGTCGCCTGCAGATCGACTCGCCACCCGGCGCCGGTACGACGGTGCGCGTCGAGTTCCCCGTATGAGCACGTCGAGAGCATCCGGCAACGAGGTCCCCCTGCGCGTCGTGATCGCGGAGGACTCCGTGCTGCTGCGCGAGGGGCTGGTGCGGCTGCTCGAAGAGGCGGGCTTCGAGGTCGCGGGCCAGGCCGGAGACGCGGAGGACCTGCTGCGCAAGGTCGGCGCCCACCGCCCCGACGTCGCGGTCGTCGACGTCCGCATGCCGCCCAGCCACACCGACGAGGGCCTCCGCGCCGCGCACAAGATCCGCGCCGAGCACCCCGAGACCGGCGTCCTCGTGCTCTCCCAGTACGTCGAGGAGGCCTACGCGCTCGATCTGCTGACCGAGTCCACCGAGTCCACCGGCTACCTGCTCAAGGACCGCGTGGCCGACGTCGACACGTTCGCCGACGCGGTCCGCCGCGTGGCCGGCGGCGGCTCGGCGCTCGACCCCGAGGTCGTGGCCCTGCTGCTCGGCCGCCGCCGCCGCGAGGACCCGCTCGAGTCGCTCACCGGCCGCGAGCGCGAGGTCCTCGCGCTGATGGCCGAGGGCCGCTCCAACGCGGCGATCGCCGAGGCGCTCGTGGTCACCGAGCGCGCGGTCGAGAAGCACGTCACCTCGATCTTCAACAAGCTGGACCTCACGCCGACCGCCGTGGACCACCGCCGCGTGCTCGCGGTGCTGGCGTACCTGAAGACGGTCTAGCTTCACCTCTCGGCGTCGCGCGGTTCTGACGCTGACAGGAAGGTGTGACCGTATGTCCCGCGCACTGACGTCACAGTGGATGAGAAGAGGACGCGCGATCCGCGCGTTGCTCCCCTGCTGTTCGCTGTCACACACGACGTCCGCCGGCGGACCGCGAGAACCCGCCGTTCCGCCGTAGCCAAGGAAAGCTGGGCCGGGATGACCTGTGCCCACCCCTGGGGTCAACCTGCACCAGTGAAAGATGAAGTGAACGACCGCCGCGGGCGCGGGCCCGTTCGGTTTCGTCGTCTCGCACCTCTACGGCCATCCCGGCGGCCCTCCCTACGCGGATCCGGGCGCCGCCGGCGGCTCCGGCCGGCGCCTCGGAAGGGCATGCTCGCGGGTCTGATCGCCGCGATCGTCCTCTTCATGGCGGGCATCGCCGCGAGATCCTCGCCATCGTGGGTGCGGGTGGCGACGCGGTTCCGCGTCCGGTCCGCGCCGCCGCGCCGGCGCCGAGCCCCGCCGCGGTCACACCGGCGATCACCGAGAAGCCCGCCCGCCGGCCGCCGCCCCGGCGCCGTCCTCGCCGGCCACGAGCGACGCCGTCGAGGCGACGCGCGTCGAGCAGGCCGTCCGACGGCACTGGCAGGCTCGCGAGTCCGGTGACGCCGCGGCCGCCTTCGCCATCTTCGCGCCGAGCCTCCAGGGCCAGGTCGGCGGCCTGTCGACGTTCAGCTCGGACCTCGACGAGGACGGCCTCTACTCCGTGACGATCGCCTCGACGCCACGGTGACCGGCGCCACCAGCGCCACCGCGAACCTCCGGCAGCTGCACACCCCGCCTGGCTGCAAGGACTGGTCCGGCGGCTACGGCATGACCAAGATCGACGGCGACTGGCGGATCAGCAGCTCGAGCCTCTCGGAGAGCAAGGTCGCGTGCTGAGCCGCCGGACCAAGCTCGGGGCGATCGCCGGGGTCACGGCGAGTCTGACGTTCCTCTCGCTGAGCGCCGTCGTGGCGGTGGTCCGGCCTGGCGGCGGCGCCGAGGCGCCGGCGGAGGCGCGCGCCGCCGTCGAACCGCCGGCGCCCGAGTTCCGCCCGCGCGTCGTCGAGCCGGCCGCCGGCGGCCGCGAGGCCGCGCGGCCGGCGCGCGAGCGCCGCACCGCCGCGCCCGCGTCGCGCCGGCGCACCAGGAGCGACGGGCTCGGCCAGCTCGTCATCACCCGGATGGCCGGCACGTACCCGAGCGCCGCGCTGCTCGCCCGCGTGCGGCAGGGCAAGGTCGGCGGCGTGATCCTGTTCGGCGACAACATCCGCTCGACCGGGCAGGTGGCGGGCGCGGTGCGGGCGCTCCAGGCCGCCGCCCGGGCCGGCGGACGGCCTCCGCTGCTGATCGCGGCCGACCAGGAGGGCGGGCAGGTCAAGCGCTTCGCCTCGATGGCGCCGACGGTGTCCGCGGCGCTCACGGGCTCCGCGGCGGAGGCGGCCCGCCAGGGCGCGGCGTCCGCCACCGACCTGCGCGGCGCCGGCGTCAACGTCAACCTCGCGCCCGTCGCGGACGTCCCGACGAGCAGCGCGAACTTCCTCGCCCAGACCGGCCGCGCCTACGGCACCAGCCCCGGACGGGTCGCGGACCTCGCGTGCGCGTTCGCCGAGGGCACGCGCGGCAACGGGGTCGTGCCGACGTTCAAGCACTTCCCGGGCCTCGGTCACGCGGGGGCGAACACCGACCTGTCCAGCGTGACGATCCCGGCCGGCGCCGAGGCGCTCCGGTCCGACCTCCTTCCCTACCGGCGGTGCGCCGGGCAGGGCATGGTGATGATGTCGAACGCCGCGTATCCCGCGCTCGGGGACGCGGCCCCGGCCGTGCTGTCCCCCGCGGTGGTCGGCGGCCTGCTGCGCGGCGAGATCGGGTTCCGGGGCGTGGTGATCACCGACGACCTCGAGACCCCAGGCGTGTCCCGCTACCCGGACGCGGCCGTGCGCGCGGTCAACGCCGGGGTCGACCTGCTCCTCTACGCCAAGACCGAGGCCGCCTCGGCGGCGGCGCATCGCGCGCTGATGGCCGCCCGCCGCGCGGGGCGGCTCGACCCCGCCGCGGTCCGCGCGGCGCTGCGCCGCGTCCGCGTGCTCAAGCGGACCCTCTCCTGAGCGGACGGTTCACCGGATCGCCACACCGGCGCGGCTTGAGACGGCTGGTATCCGTGGGGCGCCGCATGCACGTGCCGCCGCTCTACGCCCACCGCCTCGGCCGCGCCTACGGTCCGGACTCGTCGTGGCCGGCGCTGTCGCGCTCGCTCGCGGCCGGCGTGAGCGGCCTGGAGACCGACGTATGCCTGACCGCCGACGGCCGGCTCGCGCTCCTGCACGAGCCCTACCTGCCGCTCGGGACGACGCTCGAGGGCTGGGCGCACGAGCGGACGGCGGCCGAGATCGCCGCGGGCCGCCTCCTGGACGTCGCCGGGACGCCGAGCGAGCACCGGCCGCTCCTGCTCGACGAGCTGCTGGACGCCGTGCCCGCGGGGACGATGCTGCAGCTCGAGGTCAAGGCGCACGCCGACGCCGGCCTGGCGCGACGCACGGCCGAGGCGGTGTGCGAGCGGCTGGACCGACCGCCGCGGCGGGGGCCGGTCGAGGTCCTGAGCTTCCACACCGCCGCGTGCGAGGCGGCCGCCGCCCGCGGGCTGCCCGCGCGACTGGTGGCCTGGGCCGAGCATGCGCCGACCGCGCTCGCCCGCTGGGCGCGGCGGCACGGGGTCGGCGGGATCTGCGTGGAGCACTTCCTGCTCTCCCATGGGTTGGTGGGCGTGCTGCGCCGCGCGGGCCTGAGCGTCACGACCGGGACCGTCAACGACCCGGCGCTGCTCCATCGCGTCGCCGGGTTCGGACCCGACGCGATCACGACCGACCGCCCGGTCGAGCTGGCGGCCGAGCTCGCGGCGCGCGCGGACGCCGCCTAATCGATCTCGAGCCGGGTCATGACCCGCGGGTGCTCGTCGACCCGCACCGTCCCGAGCGGGACCGCGCGCGCGAACCCCGCGATCGCGGCCAGGCGCTCGATCGCGCCGCCGGAGAAGCCCCAGTAGACGAAGTCGTCGCCGGCGTAGACGTCCCCCGGGCACTGCACCTCGATGTCGCGGTCGCCGGCCGCGTCGGAGCCGTGGGTCTCGACCAGCACACGCCCGCCGGGCGCGGTGAGCCCGTGCAGGAGGCGCAGGAGCCCGAGCGGGTTCTCGACGCGGTGCAGGATCCCGAAGCAGAGGATCCGGTCGAAGCGCTCGGTCAGCGTGGCGAGCTCGAAGGCGTCGAGCCGCTGGTACTCGACGCGCGTGTCGAGCAGCCGACCGATCGCCCGCAGCCCCTCGCCGCCGTGCAGGTCGATCCCCCAGCGCGCCCGTACCCAGTGCACGTACTGCTCGTTGTCGACCGCGAGGACGCGCACCGCGCCGCGGTGCTCCGCGAGGTAGGCGTAGAAGCCGTCGAAGGTCCCGACGTCGAGGACGGCGAGCCCGCTGTAGTCGTCCTCCAGCACCGGCGCGCGGTAGCGATGGTCACGCGCGACCCCCGGCGTGTAGAGCCCGTGCTCGCGGTTGAGCGCGAACGTGTGGAACCACAACGGGACCGCCGCGAGCACGGCGCGGGCGGCGTCCGGATCCGCCTCGATCGGCAGCAGGTCGGCGAATGCGCGCTCGGCGTCGGTCGGCGCGGGGATCTCGGAAGGGGACGCCGCGGCGGGTGGGACGGAGGAGGGATCCGGATCGAGCACCGACACGTCGTTAACAAGTGTCACGAACGGGCGGCGCGCGCAACCGGGTTCGGCGGTGTGGCCAACCGAACCTCCGCCCACCGGTCTTCCCCCCGTTCGGTGTCCTTCGCCCGCGTCAGTCTGTCACGCATGACTGCCATTCCTCCTGGCTCCGACTCCACCCCGATCGTCTCCACGAATGCCCTGCACCGCCGCTACGGAGAGGGAGAAACCGCGGTCCACGCCCTGAACGGGATCACGCTGGCGTTCCCGGCCGGCCAGTTCACGGCCATCATGGGTCCGTCCGGCTCCGGCAAGTCCACGCTCATGCACCTGCTGGCGGGGCTCGACCACCCGACGTCGGGCTCCGTCGTCGTCGACGGGACCGAGCTCGCCAACCTCGACGACCGCCGCCTCACGCGCCTGCGGCGCGACAAGCTCGGCTTCGTCTTCCAGGCCTACAACCTCGTGCCGGTGCTGACCGCCGAGGAGAACATCCTGCTGCCGCTCACGCTCGCCGGCCGCAAGCCCGACCGCGAGTGGATCGACGCCCTGATCGCCAAGGTCGACCTCGGCGACCGGCTCACGCACCGGCCCTCCGAGCTCTCCGGCGGCCAGCAGCAGCGCGTCGCGGTGGCGCGCGCGCTGGCGTCGCGCCCCGCCGTCGTGTTCGCCGACGAGCCGACCGGCAACCTCGACTCCCACGCCTCCGATGAGGTGCTCGCGCTGCTGCGCGAGGCCGTCGACGAGTTCGGCCAGACGGTGATCATGGTCACGCACGACGCGCACGCCGCGTCCGTGGCCGACCGCATGGTGGTCCTGCGCGACGGCGAGGTGGTCCACGACGGCGCCGGCGAGTCCGAGGCGGGCGTGCTCGACGTGATGAAGGCGGTGGCGTAGGTGCTCCGCCTCGCGCTTCGCGGGCTGCTCGCCCGCAAGCTGCGCACGGCCCTGACCGGCTTCGCCGTGGTGCTGGGCGTCGCCTTCGTGGCAGGGACGTTCGTGTTCACCGACACGATCGACGCCTCGTTCAAGAACCTCTTCGAGCGCGCCCAGAAGGGCGTCGACGTCTCGGTGCAGGCGCGGCTGGCGGTGGAGGAGGACTTCGCGACTCCGCCCACGATGCCGGCCGACACGCTCCAGAAGGTCGAGTCGGTGGATGGCGTGGACGCCGCCTACGGCTCCGTCTCCTCCGACGGGACGCTGCTCGACCGCGAGGGCAAGCCGATCCTCTCCAACGGCCCGCCGACGCTGCTGCTCTCCACCAGCCCGGAGCGCTTCGACCCGCTCGACTACAAGGAGGGCGGCCCGCCGAAGACCGCCGACCAGGTCGTCATCGACCGCGCCACGGCGAACAAGTACGACTTCAAGGTCGGACAGCAGGTCACGGTCGCCGGCCGCGAGCCGCGCAAGAACTACACGGTGTCCGGCATCGCCACGCTCGGCGACTCGGACAACCTCGCCGGCTCGCGCATGGTCGTCATGACGCTGCCCGAGGCGCAGCGCATGACCGGCCACCACGGCTACGACGAGATCTCGGTGGCGGCGGCCGGCGGGACCTCGCCCGACGAGCTCAAGGCGGCGATCGCCAACAAGCTCGGCGGCCGCGAGTTCACGGTGCGCACCGGCAAGGAGCAGGCCGACAAGCAGGCGCAGGACCTCTCCGACGCGCTCGGCTTCATCCGCACCGCGCTGCTCGTCTTCGCGGGCGTGGCGCTGCTGGTCGGCGGCTTCTTGATCTTCAACACGTTCTCGGTGACCGTCGCGCAGCGCTCGCGTGAGTTCGCGCTGCTGCGTACGCTCGGCGCCTCGCGCGCGCAGCTGTTGCGCTCGGTGATCGTCGAGACCATCATCATCGGCGCGTTCGCGTCGGTGGTCGGCATCCTCTGCGGGGTCCTGCTGGCGCCGGGCCTGCGCGCGCTGATGCAGGGCTTCGGCCTCGACCTCGGGAGCACCGGCCTGGTCATCGAGCCGCGCACGATCATCGCCGGCCTGGTCGTCGGCATGGTGGCGACCGTGGTGTCCGGTCTCGTGCCGGCCCGTCGCGCGACGCGCGTGGAGCCGGTCGAGGCGATGCGGGAGGCCGTGACGCCGGGCGTCGGGAAGGTCCGCAAGCGGCGGATCGTCGCCGCAGCCCTCGTCGAGGCCGCGGGGCTCGCGCTGCTCGCGTTCGGCCTGCTCGGCGACCCGGGGTCCGCGAGCGCGACCGCCTCGACGCTGGGCTTCGGCGCCGTGCTGATGATCTTCGGCTTCGCGCTGCTGGCGCCGGTGCTGGTGCGGCCCCTGAGCAGCCTGATCGGCAAGCCGCTCGAGCGGCTGCAGGGGATCACCGGGCGGCTCGCCCGCGAGAACGCGACCCGTCAGCCGCAGCGCACCGCGATCACCGCCTCGGCGCTGATGATCGGCCTCGCGCTCGTCGTGTTCGTGGCGATCTTCGCCGCCGGCCTGCGGGCGACGATCGATCGCGGCATCGACGACCAGGTCCGCGCGGCCGGGATCGTCACCCACGAGGACGGCTTCTCGCCGCTGCCGGCCGGGGTCAGCGAGCGCCTGAGCAAGGTCGACGGGGTGACGTCGGTGTCCAACATCCGCTTCGAGACCGGCAAGCTCGCCGGCAAGTCGGGCACCCAGCCGGTCAACGGCGTCGATCCCGCCACCGTGGCCAACTCGCTCAAGCTCGACTGGGACCAGGGCTCCGACAGCCTCCTGCGCGGGCTCACCGACAGCCAGGCGATCATCGGGCAGGACTTCGCCAAGGAGCGCAAGCTCAAGGTCGGCGACACGATGCGCTTCACCACCCCGCGCGGGAACCAGGTGGACTACCGCGTGGCCGGGACGTTCGACTCCGGCGTCGGCCTGGTCGGCACCGTGGTCGTGAGCAACCAGTCGCTCGAGCGCAGCTGGGACGCCAAGGACATCGCGTTCGCGATGATCAATGCCGTGCCCGGCACCGACCAGGCCGCGCTCGAGAAGCGCGAGAAGGCCGCGCTGGCCGACTTCCCGACCGCCAAGCCGATGACCATCGCGCAGTTCAAGGACGAGCAGAACGCGCAGGTCGACCAGCTCGTCGGGCTGATCTACGCGCTGCTCTCGCTGTCGGTGATCGTGGCGCTGCTCGGGATCGTCAACACGCTCGCGCTGTCCGTGCACGAGCGCACCCGCGAGCTCGGGCTGCTGCGCGCGGTCGGCATGAGCCGCCGCCAGGTGCGCCGCATGGTGCGCGCCGAGTCGGTCATCACCGCGGCGATCGGGGCGCTGCTCGGCGTCGTGCTGGGGATCGCGTTCGCCGCGATCGTCTCGCGGCCGCTCGCGGCCGACGGCTTCGCGTTCGCGATCCCGGTCGGAACGCTGGTCGCGGTGACCGTGCTGGCCGCGCTGGCCGGCGTGCTGGCGGCGATCCCGCCGGCGCGGCGGGCCTCGCGGGTGGACGTGCTGCGCGCGGTCACCACGGAGTGACGTGGCGCCATACCTGGGGGTGGCGCAGGCCACCCCCGGGGAGGCGCACGTCGACACCCAGGGGGTCTAGCCGGGGCGCACGGCGTCAGGGATCGTCCCGGCATGGCCCCGGTCCTCGCCCTCAAGCCCGCACCCGCCCCCTCTCCCGACGAGCCGCTCGTCCCCCTCAGCCCGGGGATCGGCGCGGCGTTCGACGAGCACCAGGCGCAGGCGCTCGCGCAGCAGCGGCGCCACGCGAAGCTGCAGCGCCTCTACGGGGCGCTCATCTACCTGCTGGGGATCCCGGCCGGCACGCTCGCGATCGGGGCCGGCTCGACCGCCCTCGCAGACTCCGCCGCATGGATCACCGCGGGGATCGCGTTCCTGTCGGCGGCCTTTACGACCGCGCTGACGCGCGCCGCACCCGCGGAGGGCCGCGAGACCCACGGCAAGCTCGCGGCCGACTACGGCGCCTTCTACCGGCAGGTGCGCTTCGATCGCATCCGGCTCATGGGCCGCTCCGAGGCCGAGCAGCTCGCGGCCCTCAGGGCCCTCGACAAGCAGCGCTACACGCTCGACGCGGCGCGCCCGATGCGCCGGCGTCCGCGGGTCGCCCGACCGCGGTAGCCGGCCATGCACCCGGATCTTCCCCGCCTGCGGGACGAGCTCGCGACCCTGATCTCGTCCTGGGAGTACGCGTTTGCGCTGGGCCACGGCGGCTCCGCCGGCGACCCGCTCGACCTGCGGGCGATCCGCCGGCTCGAGGCCGGCCTGCGCGCCCGCATCGCGGAGCTGGCCGGGTGAGCCGGCGCCGCGCGCGCGTCCCGCAGCCCGCCGGCGAACGCGCCGCCCGGGCCCGCGCCCAGGATCGGCTGGCGTGGGTCATTCGCGAGCGTCGTCGCCTCGACGCACGGCGCCGCGCGGGCGTCCGCGCCCGGTCGGGCACCAGCCCGTCCTGACCCGGGAGTCACCTCGGACGCCGGCATTCTTCGACGATGGTCAGGATCGGCGTGTCGCGAAGGAGTATGGTGGTCTGCAAGCTGGCCTCGCCGGTCACGATCCTGGCCTGACGGCGGCGGTACGCCAACGTGCCAACCAAGCACCGAGGCAACGCACTGTCTGGCGAACGGGACGTAGCCGCGGGGCCAGTGCTCGTGCTCGTCAGGTCTCGCGGGGCCCCGACCACATCGTCCTGGTCGGGTGGGCACGCTCCTCTATGCTGACTGTCAGGAACGCTGGAGGCTCTCACCCCTTCTTCCTTCGCGTCTGAGTCAGTCCACCAGAAGAGGCAGAAGGGCGACACATCCGTCAGTGCTGCGGCGCGAACCGGACCCGGCCTCTTCGCTGATCCCGGGTTCAACCAGCTCGAGCTCACCCACCACGCAGAGCGCTCATCCGTGGGCCGGGCTGATCGCCGCCGCGCGCCGTTTCGGTCGCCGGCGGCGCGGGCCGATCACGGTCGTGGCCTCCCTGGCGACCGCGGCGGTCCTCGTGATCCTGCTCGGCGGCCGGCGAGACCAGTTCGTGGCGGCGCTCTCGGCCGCCAGTGCGTGGGTGCTCGCGGCGACGGTGCTGCTGCAGATCGTTGCGCTGGTCGCGCGCAGCGAGGCGTGGCATCTGACGATCGGCGCGGCCGGCGGGACGGTCGATCGCCGTGTCCTCTACCGCGCGTCGAGCATGCAGGTGCTGGGCGGCGTGGTCAACGGGCAGCTCGGGGTCGCCGCACGGATCGCCGCGCTGCGGCGCTCCTCGCCGGCGGTGAGCCCGCAGGTGCCGACCCTGGTCGCCGCCGAGTTTCCGATCCTTGCGGTCGAGGCGGTCCTCGCCGCGCTGGCGTCGTTCACGCTCGTCGCACCGCTCGACCTGCCGTGGTGGCTGCCGCTTCTCGGCGTGGCGCTGGTGGGGGCCGTCAGCGCGGGCCTGCGGCATCTGGCGGTCCGGAAGGGCCGGGAGCTGTGGAGCGGCCTCGCGGTGCTCAGGAGCCTGAACGGCGGAAGCCGGGTCGTCGGGTTCGTGCTGGTGGCCGTGTTCGCGCAGATCCTCCGCAACTGGCTGCTGCTGCGCGCGGTCGGGGTCGATGCCTCGGTGTTCGATGCGACGGCCGTGTTGATCGCGGTCGTGACGCTCGGTCAGCTGCCGGTCGGCCCCAGCGTCGGCGCGGCGGCGGCGGTGCTGATCCTCGGCAGCCTGGGGGTTGCGGCGGCCGCGGCGGCCGGGGTGCTGATGACGGTGACCGGCACGGTCGGCGGGCTCTGCTTCGCGGCCTGGGCCGGCGGCGACCGGCTCTGGTCCGCCGGCCGCCAGGCTGCGCTGAGGCGAGCCCGAGCCCGGCGCACGCACACGCCGACGCGCGGTGACACCTCCAAGCCGTGAGTCACATACCGGTAGTCGCGTTGCCGCTCTCGAGGTCTCGCGCTGCACGCCGCGCGCGTTCGACCGCGTTCTTGCGGCGGTCGAGGATTCGCTTCACCCGCTGGTCGACACGCACCTGGGCGTCATGCGGGGTATGACCGACGGCGTTTGTGCGCCTGGTGGTCATCGGTTCCAGAGCCATCAGTGGCTCCTTTCTCGCCCCGGTGGGGGCGCTGGGTCGTGCTGGGGGCGCTCTCTAGGCCCGGACGAGCTCGCCGGTGCGACTCGGGTCGACCGACTCGTCAGGGCCGACTGGTGGCGTACATGGCGCTCGTCTCTGCAGGGGTGGAGGTCTCTGGGTGAGTCCTCCTCGCGCGCTCGTCCCGCGGAGACAGCCGAGGAACACGGAGGCTCGATCGACGTCGGCATGGGCGAGCGCTTGGCGCCACCGTAGCAGCGATGCGGACGGGGCGTTCCGTCGTCCGCGCTAGACTGCTCACACAAGGCACTTCACCGCTCCTGCGAAAGCGACTTCGCGCAGAGCCCCGGTCGGCCACAGGGCGACCTACGAAGGGTTTCCTCTCCAGCGACAGAAGGGCCGTCCTCTTATCGAGCGTTGGTTGCCGTGACGGCGATCTGCCCTCGGGAAGGCCGCCGAGATGGAAACCAAGGCCACGATGGAGCCGAGCGGGTCGCCGGTTCCCGGGGTGATCCCCGAGCCGACCCACGTCCACCACGACGGCGCCCCGGCGCATGAGGGTCGTGTCCCGGTGCCGACGTCCGGCGCCGCGAGCGAGCCGGCGACCTCGCGCTCTCGGCGGAACCCGGTGAGCACCGTGCTCGCCAAGCTGATGAGCGCCCTCCGCGGTGACAAGTACATGGCGGATGCCTATCCCCCGACCCCGCGTCCGTCTGCGGCCGCACACGAGGGGGGCGACGTCGCGCCGGCCCCGTCACGGACACTGGAGCGCTGAGACATGCGCGAACGACATTTCCCGCGCGTGTGCCGGTCCTGCAAGCACCGATGGCCCGACAGCAGGACACGTGCTGGCGCTGCGGCAGCCAATGGGCGTCCGAGGACGCGCCGCGAACGACACTGAAGGTCATCCCGGGCGGAGCACAGGTCGAGCATGACGTGGACCGCTGGGCGAACGAGGGCGTCGTCGCCACCGCAGTGGCTGCTCGGGCGCTGTGAGCCGGGAAGCTGCTGCACGTGCCCGTCTACGTCTACCGCCGGCAGGACGGCTCGACCTTCGAGACCAGGCAGCGCATGGCTGAAGACGCGCTCCTCGACTGCCCCACCACCGGGCAGAGCGTCGAGCGCGTCCTGCAGCCGTTCACGCCGCACTACAAGGGCACCGGGTTCTACTCGACCGACCGACGTAAGCCGGAGGGCGAGAGTGGCCGCGCGGACGCGCCCAAGCACGAAGACACACCTCGGACTCCACCGAGGGCGACAGCCGCCGCCGCTTGATCGCACCGTCCAGCGCGCGATCGCCCGGGGTGATGTTCAGGCACGTCCCATCTCGAACCAGACGTTGGTGCTGCGGTCGCGGCTCACACCCCAGCGGGCGGCGAGACTGACCACGAGCTCGAGGCCGAAGCCGCGCCGGCCCGAACGATCGAGGGCGACGACGCCGGCGGTACCCGGATTCTCGACCTCCACTCGCAACGACTCGGCGGCGAGGAGGATGCGGACGAGCACGGTGTCATCGTTGTCGAGCTCACCATGCTGAACGCTGTTGGTGACGAGCTCGCTGACCAGCAGTTCTGCGTCTGTGAGGATTTGTTGCGAAACGAGTCCGGTGAAGCAATGGTCGATGACCTTCCGGGCCGCGCCGGGCGCGCCGGAGCCGGTCGGAAGGGCGATCTCGGCCAGCTCGCCGAACGGGATCGCCGCATCCCCGCTGCGGCGGCTCGCGACCGCGGGCTGGAGCCCGGCGATCTGAGCGCGGAGCTGGTGGTTCTCGGCCGTCAGGCCCGCGGCACCCCGGCCCAACCCGTCCAAGGCGGTGTACGAGCCTTCCATCGCGGCGTCCTGCGCGCGGTCAGGCACGGGTTGCGGGGCGGCGGTCCCGCCGGCTCCGGGAGGCACGCGGCTGGACGGCGCCCCTCCGTTCGGACTGCGGTCTGAGATCATCGTCGCCCTCCCTGGACCCCCCTCCTGCCGATCCCGCGGGATCACCAACGGAGGAGTTTCCGCCTGAGGTGCGGAGGATCAGGAGCGGCGCGTCGGGGCGGAGCGCTGTCGTCTCACCGGGCCGCGTCGAAGCTGAGGCTCCCTGCAGCGGCCAGGGTATCAAGCGCTCACAAGTGTGGTCGATTGCGGAGGGCTAGACTGATGACACCGCCGTTGGGTACTTCCCGTTTCTCTCCGCCTCGCGTGCGACATTGCCTGTGAGGGGAGCGAGAACTGGGGCGCGATGCCCGCAACGACCAGCGACGGCTTCTCCCGCGACGACGCGGGTCGACTCGCCGCAGACATCTCGACCGCCGTGGTCCACGTCTTCTCCGACCACACCGGGAGGGGGCCGACCAGGGCCCGTACGACAGTTGACGGCGGGACGGTCGTCGTGATCCTCCAAGACTGCATGACCAAGGCCGAGCGCAGCCTGGTCGAAGCCGGCAAGGACGCGGACGTGCTGCACCTGCGCCGCACCTTCCAGGAGACCATGCGCGTCGATCTGATCGCGGCGGTCGAGCGTGTGACCGGGTCCAGCGTGCAGGTCTTCATGAGCGCCAACCACATCGCACCCGACACGGCTGCCGAGATCTTCTTGACTGATCGCAAGGTGGCCACGCCGGGGTAGCTCGCAGCGCACCGTGAGTCCTGGGCAGCGACGTGAGTGCGCTCAGTTCGCCACGCGGAAGGGCACGACGAGCGCGCCCCACAGCTGGCCCGGGAACGCGCCGTCCGAGTACGCGCGCAGGAACAGCCGATGTGGGCCATTCGCGAGCGTCGTCGTCTCGATGCACAGCGGGGCGCCCGACGACCCCCCGAACGTGCCCGCCTGGTCGAGGATCACCTGTCCCGCCGAGCCGGCGTGGAAGTCCGGGTCGATGGAGGCGAAGCTGCGGTTCACCGGCGTGTCGTCCGCGCCCTCGACGCCGCCCTTGAGGATGCGCACCGTCGGGCACCAGCGGCCTGACACCGGCGTGAGCGGCAAGGGGGAGACCACCCGCGCGTTGATGTAGCCCTTCACGTCGATGCTCGGCGTGTCGTACCAGCCGCGGCCCTCGGTCTGCGGCCACGGGACGGTCGTCGACCTCACCGTGCAGGAGCGCACGCAGAGCTGCCACCCGTTCGTGGCCAGGTTCTCCTTGGAGTAGGTGCCGGAGCCGGGTGTCCCGGCGCGCGCGACCGTGTGGATGCGGATCTCGTGCGTCCCCGTCGCCTGCGCGCCGAGGTTGACGTTCAGCGTCGTGGTGAACGTGCAGTCGTTGGTCGAGCAGACCGGCGTGTCTGCCTGCACCAGCGTCGTGCTGCCGTCCTGGATCCGAACACGGGCGTGATTGCCGGGGAGGTTGTGCAGGACCGAGCGCACGTCGAACCGGACCGTCCCGTTCACCACCTGGTACAGCGGGAAGCAGGTCTCGGTGTGTGCGTGCTCGGTGAGTCCTCCGAGCCCACCGGAGAAGTCGGCCTGCGAGCCGGTCCACCACGACTCGGAGACGAGGTACGTCCGCGGCTGTGGATACCCCTCGCAGGTGACCGGGTTCTGGGCCTCCGCCACGCCGGGCAGGGCGAGCCACACACACGCCGCCACCAGCATCGACACGAGCGTCCGGCTCCGCATCACGCCACCTCCTTGGGCAGTCCACCCTCACCGGTCGAACAGCACGGCGAACCTAGGGAGGCCGTCACGCCGTGGTCAAGCGCGGGTGTCCGAGCACGAACGCCGGGGCGCCAGATCCTGGCCGAATGGTCGGCTCCCTAAGCTCTGACGCCGTGCCGGACCCCGGACCCCACCCGCGCTCGCCCGGCGTCGTCTGGGAGGCGCGCGCGCTCACCCGCGAGGACCGCCGTACGGCGCTCGGCTACGGCGGCGCGACCGTGTGGCTGACCGGGCTGCCCGCCTCGGGCAAGTCGACGGTCGCCGCCGCGGTCGAGGCCCGCCTGCTCGCCGCCGGCCGTCCCGCCTACCTGCTCGACGGCGACAACCTGCGCCACGGGCTCAACGGCGACCTCGGCTTCTCGGCGGAGGACCGCGCCGAGAACGTCCGCCGCACCGCCGAGGTCGCGGCGCTGCTCGCCGACGCCGGGGTGGTCGCGCTGGCCGCGCTCGTCTCGCCCTACCGCGCCGACCGCGACGCGGCCCGCGCCGCCCACGAGCGCCGCGGCCTGCCGTTCCTCGAGGTGTGGGTGAGCACGTCGCTCGAGGAGTGCGAGCGCCGCGACCCCAAGGGCCTCTACGCCCGCGCCCGCGCGGGGGAGCTCACGGGCCTCACGGGCGTCGACGACCCCTACGAGCCGCCGGCGCGCCCGGAGCTCGAGGTGACCGGCGACGAGGACACGGCCGCGGCGGCCGACCGCGTGGTGGCGGCCGTCAGCGCGCGGTGATCGAGCGCGGTCGCGTGGACGGAGGACGCCCGCGTCGGGCGCGAGATCACCGTACGGTGATCGAGCAGGGTCGGGTCGACGGAGGACGCTTGCGTGGGGCGCGAGATCAGCGCAGCCAGGTCCGCATGATCGCGTTCGTGAAGCCCAGCCCGTAGCGCAGCACGGCGGGCTTCTTGGAGTGCCCGCTCAGCCGGCTGACGACGGTGACCGGCACCTCCTTCGCGGGCACGCCGCGCTTGATCGCCTCGATCATGAACTCGGACGTGTGGAACTGCTGCTGGCGCAGGACGAGCAGGGGGAGGACCGTCGAGCGCACCGCGCGGTAGCCGTTGGAGCAGTCGGTCACCCTCGTGCGGGTGATGAACGACACCAGGCGGTTGAAGAAGATGATCCCCATCTCGCGCGAGAAGTGGTTGGGCTCGGCGTGGCCGAGCACGCGCGAGCCGTGCGCGACGTCGACCTCGCCGTCGAGCACGGGCTGGACCAGGCGCGACATCTCCTCGGGCAGGTGCTGGCCGTCGGCGTCGAGGGTGACGACGAGCGTCGCCCCCGAGTCGGCCATCAGGCGGTAGCCGGTGCGCAGCGCGGCGCCGCCGCCGAGGTTGGTCACGTGCCGCGCGACCGCCGCGCCGTTGGCCCGCGCGATCTCGCCCGTGCGGTCGCGCGAGCCGTCGTCGACCACCAGCACGGCCGTGGGCCGGTCGCAGACGACCGCGGGGATCCGCGGGATGACGGCGCCGATGTTGTCCTCCTCGTTGTAGGCGGGGATGACCACGGCGACCTTGTCGCGGAAGCGCTCCGGCATCCCGTCGGTGCGGAACTCGTCCCACGCGATGCCCTCGAGCGCCGCGGTCAGCTTGCGCTCGATCCGCCCGTTCTGCACCTGGCCGCGCAGCACGAGCACGAACAGGACGGCGATCGCGAACACCGCGAGGCCGAGGATCCGCTGCCCGCCGCCGCGCTCGAAGGCGAAGAACCCCAGGAGCGCGTCGGCGAGCTCGGTGCCGGACACGAGCACCAGCGCGAGACCCGCCAGCAGCATCAGCAGCACGTCGCCGTTGCGCAGCGAGCGGCGGCGCGCGACGGCGAACACGATGACGGCCACGCCGACGGCGAGGCCGAGGATGCGGAGGGCACTCAACTCCATGAGAGCGGCGGTGAGGATATCGGGGGGTTCGGCGACCACCGCTCGTGTGTGCGCCGATGTTCGCGTGCCGAACCCCCTTGGGAGTTCGGCGATCGGGGTTCGCCTGGGTGCGGTCGTCGGCGGGCCGAACTCCCGCGTCGCGAGGGTCGGGAGATCGGGGGGTTCGGCGACCACCGCTCGTGTGTGCGCCGATGTTCGCGTGCCGAACCCCCTTGGGAGTTCGGCGATCGGGGTTCGCCTGGGTGCGGTCGTCGGCGGGCCGAACTCCCGCGTCGCGAGGGTCGGGAGATCGGGGGGTTCGGCGTCCACCGCTCGTGTGTGCGCCGATGTTCGCGTGCCGAACCCCCTTGGGAGTTCGGCGATCGGGGTTCGCCTGGGTGCGGTCGTCGGCGGGCCGAACTCCCGCGTCGCGAGGGTCGGGAGATCGGGGGGTTCGGCGTCCACCGCTCGTGTGTGCGCCGATGTTCGCGTGCCGAACCCCCTTGGGAGTTCGGCGATCGGGGTTCGCCTGGGTGCGGTCGTCGGCGGGCCGAACTCCCGCGTCGCGAGGGTCGGTCAGCTCGGGCTGTCGGCGACGAGCTGCGGGTTGCGCTCCGCCGGCGCGCCCGCCGGCGCGGGCGGCTCGACCGGCTCGGCGGGATCGCTCCGCGCCCGCCCGAAGCGCGGGACCGCCCACGACAGCGGCACCGCGGTGAACGCCAGCACCATCGGCATCAGCGGCAGCGCGCGGCGGGGCACCGCGAGCGTGAGCCCGCCGACCGCCGTGATCCCGAGCACCAGCAGCCCGATCACGACGACCTCCCAGCGGCGCTTGAGCGCCATCGCGACGAGCCCGATCCCCGCCAGCGCGAGCAGCACGCGGTGGTAGACGAACATCAGGTCGGGCGACATCGCGGGCGTCGATCCGCGGTCCCACATGTTGCCGATCTTGGCCAGCACCATGCGCGCGTAGGCGGCGGGCTGCTCGGTCAGGTAGCGCTCGAAGTTCTCGCGCCCGATGCGCCCCAGGGCGGCGTCGCGGCGCATGTCCGGGTAGCGCTTCGCGACCCGGTCGAGCAGCGGCGCCATCTGGGTCGCCTTGACCTCGGGGTAGCTGAGGTCGTGCTTGCCGTAGTAGCGCTCGATGAGCTTGCGCTTGACCTTCTGCTGGCGCCCGTCGCCCGGCAGGTAGGTGGCGACGAACAGCGCCTTGCCGCCGCCCGTGGTGACCGGGACGAAGCGGTCGAGCACGATCGCGTTGCGGATCGTCCACGGCGCCAGCGGCACGAGGAAGGCGGCGACGAGGAGCGCCGACGCCGCGACGCCGCCCACCAGCCCCGCGCGCCAGCGCGGCCGCCGCAGCCACACCACGCGCGCGAGCGCGAGCACCGCGAACACGGCCACGAACGGCAGGTACTCGGGCCGGGTCAGCGCGGTCAGGCCGAGCAGGAACCCGGGGAGCAGCCAGCGCCACACGCGGCCGCCCTCGTCAGAGGCCCACAGGAACGACAGGACCGCGGCCGGCAGGACGAACAGCGCGACCGGCTCGGCGAGCATCCGCTGCGCGTTCTCCACGAACGACGGATACGTCGCGGCCAGCGCGGCGGCGATCACGCCCGCGATCGGCCCGCCCAGGCGGCGCGCGATCAGGTACGTGACGATCATCGTCCCGAGCCCCAGGAACGCGAGGACGACCAGCACGACGCCGGGCCGCACGCCGCCGACGAGGTAGTAGATCCCGCCGTAGAGGAGCGGCGCGCCCGGCGACCAGTCGCTCGGGCTGAGCTGGTTCGGCGCACCGTAGGTGCCGAGCTCGAACAGCGACGCGGCGAGCCGCATGTAGGCGGTCGCGTCGTTGCCGATCTCCGACACCGGCGGCGGGTTCAGCGCGGCGAGCAGGCGGATGACGAACCCCACCACCAGGACGCCGCCGAGCACGCCCAGGACCACCGGCCCGCCGTGGCGGTCGGGCAGGGTCCGGACGCGCTGCGCGACGGCGCCGCGCAGGCGTGCCGCCGCGCCGCCGGGCTTGGGGTCGAGCGCCATCGCGAGCATGCTAGATGGTGCCCTGGCGGCCCCCTCCGAGCATCCCCCGCGCGCGCGAGAGGCGGCCGGACCCTGCGCTAAGGTCACCCGCCATGCGCATCCTCATCCTCGGTGGCGACGGCTACCTCGGCTGGCCCACGGCCATGCGGTTCTCCGCGCGCGGGCACGAGGTCTTCATCGTCGACAACTTCTCACGCAGGCGCTGGCATCACGAGCACTCGACCGACTCCCTGACCCCGATCGCCTCGCTGGCCGAGCGCATCGAGGCATGGCGGGAGGTCACCGGCCGGGACATCCACGCGATGATCGGCAACATCGACGACGGGGAGTTCCTCGACCAGGTCGTGGCCGACACGCTGCCCGAGGCGGTCATCCACTACGGCGAGCAGCCCTCGGCGCCGTACTCGATGATGTCGCGCCGCCACGCGGTGGCGACGCAGCAGACGAACGTCATCGGCACGCTGAACCTGCTGTTCTCGCTGCGCGACCGCGTGCCCGAGTGCCACCTGGTCAAGCTCGGGACGATGGGCGAGTACGGGACCCCCAACATCGACATCGAAGAGGGGTTCATCGAGATCCACCACAAGGGCCGCTCCGACACGCTGCCCTACCCCAAGCTGCCGGGCTCGATCTACCACCTCTCCAAGGTCCACGACTCGCACAACCTGCACTTCGCCTGCCGCATCTGGGGCATGCGCGCGACCGACCTCAACCAGGGCGTCGTCTACGGCATCGAGACAGAGGAGACCGTCCTCGACGATCGCCTGTGTACGCGCTTCGACTACGACGAGGTGTTCGGCACCGCGCTGAACCGCTTCTGCGTCCAGTCGGTCATCGGCCACCCGCTCACCGTGTACGGCAAGGGCGGCCAGACCCGCGGCTTCCTCAACATCCGCGACACGCTGCAGTGCGTCGAGCTGGCGGTGTCGAACCCCGCCCAGCGCGGTGAGTTCCGGGTGTTCAACCAGTTCACCGAGCAGTTCACCGTCGCCGAGCTCGCCGAGCTCACCCAGCGCGCCGCGGGCGAGCTCGGTCACCAGGTCGAGATCGAGAACTTCCCGAACCCGCGCGTGGAGATGGAGGAGCACTACTACAACGCGGTCAACACGAAGCTGCGCGAGCTCGGCCTCAAGCCGCACTACCTCGGCGAGGAGCTCGTGAAGTCGATGCTCACGACGATCGAGCGCCACCGCGGCCGGGTCGTCGCGCGGGCGATCGCCCCGCGCACGCGCTGGAAGCCGGGCGAGCTCGACGCGCCGGGCGCGATGCTCGACCCGGCCGCCGCCGCCCGCGGCTGAGCCGCGACAGGGGAGGCCGGCGCGGGCGCGCGCCGGCCTGACCATGGCACCCTCCCGCTGAGCCCGGGATCGGTGGATCCGGGCTTAACGGACCGGGAAACCGTCCGATCAAGGGAGGGTGACCAGATTCCGCGCCCGCCTCTCGCTCGCCGTGCCCGCCCTGCTCGCCGCATCGCTCGTCGCGGCGGGCCCCGCGGCCGCCCGCCCGCTGTCCGGCACCCCCGGCCCCGACCGGCTGACCGGCTCGGGCACGCTCAGCGGCGGGGGAGGCGGCGACCGGCTGACCGGGCGCTCCGGCCCCGACCGCCTCGACGGTGAGACCGGGCCGGACCGCCTGAACGGCGGCGGCGGCGACGACCGCCTCGACGGCGGCTCGGGCGACGACCTGCTCGACGGCGGCACCGGCAACGACACGGTCATCGGCGGCTTCGGCCGCGACACCGGCCTCGGCGGCGACGGCAACGACCAGATCGATCTCGGCGCGGCCGGCGACGTCGCCGCGGGCGGCCCCGGCGACGACGTCATCCACGGCGGCTCGGGCGAGGACCGCATCGACGGCGGCCCCGGCAACGACACGCTGTACTCCGACTCCGGCGCCGACACCATCCTCGCCGGCGACGGCGACGACGCCGTGTTCGTCAACAACGGCACCGCGGTCGGCGAGGTCGACTGCGGCGCGGGCGCCGACACGATCACGATCAACCCCTACGGCCACGCGGGCGGCGTCTCGAACAAGCAGGCGCTCGAGCAGGGCGACATCCGCAACTGCGAGACCGTCGTCGAGACCGCCCCGGAGCACGACCCGGCGCGCGGCGTCAAGCACCTCGCCGACTCGCCCGCCGGCGAGACCCTCACCGGCTCCGAGCGCAACGACAACCTGCTCGGCGGCCCCGGGCCCGACACCGTCTCCGCCGGCGCGGGCGACGACATCGTGTGGGGCAACCGCCTCCCGAGCGGCCCGAGCCTCGGCACCGACCGCCTCGACGCCGGCCCCGGAGCGGACACCGTCTACGGCGGCCGCGGCGCGAACCTCATCCGCGGCGGCGACGGCGACGACTTCCTCCAGGGCGGGATCAAGGCCAACGTGATCTTCGGCGACGGCGGCGCGGACACCATCCGCCTCACCGGCCGCGGCCCCAACCGCGTCTTCGCCGGCGCCGGCAACGACGTCGTGCACGCGTACGCCGACGGCCGCCTGGCGGTCGATTGCGGCCCCGGCAGCGACCGGGTCGAGATCGGCTACAACCGCGGCGTGACGACGCGCGGCTGCGAGTTCGTCACCCGCCGCTACGCGCGCAACCGCTAGGCGCCCGGCGCGCCGGCCCGCGCGCGTCGCCGGTGCACGAACGGACCCATGAGTAGGGTCGCGGTCCGATACGCCGAAACCCGGGGCCTGCCCCCGGGTTGAAGGGATCCGTGCGCCGAGCGCTTCCGATCGTTTTCCTCCTGGCCGCCCTCGCGGCCCCCGCCGCGGCCCAGGCCCGGGTCGCCGTCGTGGCCACCGGCGGCCCCGACGCCGCGTTCGTCGACGTCAACACCCGGCAGATCGTCGGGACCCTGACGATGCCGGGCGCGACGCAGGCCGTGGCCGCCGCGCCGGACGGCGGGCGCGCCTACGTCGGGGCCGACGGCTACGTGGTCGGGATCGACCTCGCCTCGCGCACGCCGGTCGCCACCGTCGGGCTGCCCGGCCCGGTCGGTGCGCTCGCGGTGACGCCGAGCGGCGACGCGGTCTACGCCGGGGCGCGCCGGTCCGTGTGGGTGCTCGACCCGGTGACGCTCGCCGCCCGCGGCTCGATCACGCTGCGCTCGAGCCCGCGCTCGCTCGCGGTGGCACCCGACGGCAGCCGCGCGGTGGCCGTCCTCGGCGACGACCGCATCGCGGTGATCGCGCTGCGCAGCGGAGCGGTCCGCTACCTGGAGATCCCCAACCCCGCCGGCGTGGCGTTCGACGCCTCCGGGACGGCGTGGGTGTCGGCCACCGTCAACCCGCCGCCCAAGCGCCGCGGCAAGAAAGGCCGCAAGCGCGCGCCGCGGCCGTCGTCGCCGCCGGGCGGCCGCGTGATCGCCGTCGACCCGGACATCCCGCGCGTGACCGGCGGCATGGCGCTCGGCCCCGGTACCGGCGGCGGCGGCATCTCCACCGAGCCCGACGGCGAGCGCGCGGTCGTCGGCCCGGGCGGCGAGCTCGCGGGCCGCCGGCGCAGCGCGGCCGTCGTCGACCTCTCCCGGCGCAAGGTGCTCGCGCGCCCCGGCACCGGCGGCGGCCCGGGCGCGGCCGCGTGGTCGCCGGACGGGGTGCGGCTCTACGTCACGGGGCCCGGTGGACGCCTCGCGGTGGTCTCCGCGTTCTCCTTCCGCCGGCTGGCGACGGTCCACCTGGCCGCCGACCGGCCGCTCGACGTGGCGGTGCAGCCGGGTCTCGCGGTCCTCACGGGCACCGAGGGGCCGGACGCCATCAAGGGCAGCCGCGGCGCCGACCAGATCCTCGGCCTCGGAGGCGACGACCAGCTGCGCGGCTACCGCGACCGCGACCGCATCGAGGGCGGGGACGGCAACGACCGCCTGGTCGGCGGCAGCGGCTCCGACGACTTCGACGCGGGCGCGGGCAACGACCTCGTCTTCGGCCAGTCGGGCAACGAGAGCGGAACCGCCGGGCCGGACAACGACTACGCCGACCTCGGCACCGGCAACGACACCTTCGACGGCGGCCCCGGCAACGACAGCCTCGACGGCGGCGAGGGCGACGACACGATCACCGCCGGCGACGGCGACGACAAGATCATCGAGCACGGCCTCGGCGACGACAAGCTGCTCGACGGCGGCACGGGCAACGACTACGTCGACGGCGGGCGCGGCAACGACCAGATCCTGGGCGGAGAGGGCGACGACCAGCTCTTCGGGTCGAGCGGCGCCGAGCGCATCGACGCCGGGCCCGGCAACGACCAGATCGACGGCGGCGCCAGCGGCGACGTGCTCGTCGGCCGCGACGGCAACGACACGATCGCGGGCGGCTCCAACCGCGACGCGATCTTCACCGGCGCGGGCGACGACACGGCCGACGGCGGTCCGCAGGACGACCGCCTGGTGGGCAGCGCCGGCGCCGACCTCCTGATCGGCGGCACCGGCCGCGACAGGATCGCCTCGGGCGACGGCGACGACACGATCCGGGTCGCCGACGAGGAGGCCGACGACGTCAGCTGCGGCGACGGCGACGACACCGTGTACGTCGAGACCACCGCGCCCACCCGGGACAACCTCGTGAACTGCGAGGAGATCATCCCGACCGCGCCGGAGCCCGACACGTCGATCATCGCGCCGCCCGCCGGCGTGATCTCCGGCACCACCGGCCCCGACACGCTCTTCGGCACGCCGGGCCCCGACTCGCTGTTCGGCAAGGCCGGCAACGACGACCTCTACGGCAACGAGGGCGACGACTACGTCGACGGCGAGGACGGCAACGACACGCTCCATGGCGGGCTCGGCAACGACCGGCTGCCCGGGCGGCAGGGCAACGACGCCGTGCTCGGCAACGAGGGCGACGACGACATCACCGGGGACGCCGGCGACGACCTGCTGGACGGCGGCGCCGGCAACGACAAGATCGCCGGCAACGGCGGCGACGACCGGATCAGCGGCGGAGAGGGCGACGATCGCATCAACGCGGTCCGCGGCGACGACGTCGACCGCGTCAACTGCGGCCCCGGCCAGGACGTGGTCTCGGCCGACCGCCGCGACAAGATCTACTCGAATTGCGAGGTCGTCCGCCGCTGACGACCGCGTAAGGTCAGCTGCGGTGCGGTTGCGCCTCGACCACCTGATCCTGCGCGCGGCGGACCCGGCCGGGACGCTGGCCGAGCTGAGCCGCCGGACCGGCGCTCCGATGCTCGCGGACGTGGAGGACGTCGGCGGGCTCGCGAGCGGGATCGTGCGCGCGGGGGCGCTCGACATCGAGGTCGTGCGGATCGGGCGCGAGCCGCCGCCCCGCCCGCGGGGCTACGGGCTCGGCTTCGTCGCCGACGCCGGCCTGCGCGAGGTCGCCGCCGACCTGCGCGCGCGGGGATTCCCGACGTCGCCGGCGGCGCGCGGCGTCGCGGGGGAGGGAGCGGCGCGGCGCTCGTGGCGGGCGCTGCAGGTCAAGGGGCTGCTGCCCGATCCCTTCCCGGCGCCCGCGAGCCGGCGGCCGCCCGGGCGGCTCGACCGCGCGGTCGAGGCGGCCGCGGACGCCATGAGCCGCATCCCGGCGCTGGCGCGCGCCGCGACGGGCCGGGCCGGTGGCTCGATGGTCGTGGTCACCGAGTACGAGTTCGACGCCGGGGCGTGGCGGCAGCGCGCCGGCCGCGGGCCGGAGGTCACCGCCGTGCACCTCGGGACCGGCGGCCACCGCGCGGCGTGGGAGCGGCTGCCGCTCGCGGGCGACGCGCCGCTGCACCTCCACGACGACGGGCCGTCCGGGATCACCCGGGTGGTGCTGGCGGGCGGCGACTGGCCGGCCCCGCAGGTCTTCACGGTCGGCGACGTCGCGTTCGAGCTGAGCTAGGGGACCGGCGCCTCGAAGCGCACGTCGCGGACCGCCGCGCCGGCCGCCGCGAACTCGATCATCGCCCGCGCCTCCTCGGCGACCGCGTCGCGGTCGGCGCGGGCGAGCTCGCCGAACGGGCGGATCGCGAGCGTCGCGGCGCGCCTGCCGTCGCGCTCGATCCACCACGTCGCCCGCAGCACCCCGTCGACCAGGAGGTTGTTGACGAAGCGCCCGTGGGCGAGCATCGCCGTCCACGGGAAGTCCTCCGGGATGATCCGCCGGCGGTCGGCGTGCCCGAGCAGCACGTTGTCGTACTCGCCGAGCAGGCGCACCGGCGCCGGGGTCCCAGGGTCGGGCCGCGGCGCGCCGGGCAGGTCGAAGAGCTCCCGTCCGTCCTCGTCGGCGAACGACTCGAGGCGCGGCCGCAGCCGCTCGAGCACCGGCGTGAGCTTCGTCAGCCCGGACCAGTTCTGCGCGTCCATCACGGACGCCGGGCCGAAGGCGGCGAGGTAGCGCAGCACGACGTCGTCGATCGACGGGTCCGGCTCGAGCGCGCGCCCCGTCCAGTCCTCGAGCGTCGCGTACGCCGCGCGCCCGCCGGCGCCCCACACGCCGCGCGGCGGCAGCTGGACGAGCGGGACGTCGACGCGCGTGGCGTTGCCGACCGCCTCCACGTCGGAGCCGATCCCGCGCTCGACGAGCCGCGTCCCGAGCTCGCGCGCGGTGAGCGGCCCGCCGGCGAGCAGCTCGCGCACCGCGGCGGCCAGCTGGGCGCGGTCGGCGCCGCCCATGCGCCGGCCGAAGGCGCCGTTGTGGCCGCGCTCGGCGACGACCTGCACCAGCGGGCGCAGCAGCAGCGCGTCGCGGACGGTCACGAGGTGCACGGTCCCGCGCATCAGCGTCAGGCGGACCACCTCGCGATCGGTCAGCATGCGGCCGAGCTCGTGCGGATCGAATCCCTCGAGGCGCGACCACAGGCCGTAGTAGGGCGGCATCGGCGCCTGCGCCTGGAGCCCCACGAGGTGCTCGACCATGTCGGCGATCGGCCGCCGCGCGCGCCGCAGCAGCTGCTGGCGCTCGAGCAGCGCCCGGTTGAGCGCCCGGGGGCCGAGGACCTCGTTGCCGGCGGACGGCATGGCGACAGTCTTGCCGAGACCGGCGGGCGAACCCTCGACCGCCCCCGGCCCACGGGCCGGGAGGCGCGAGAGGCCCGGGAGCGCACCAGGGTGTTCGCGGGCGCGACGTGGACACGAGCCGACCAGGCTTCGTGCCATGAGCAACGCAGAAAACAGCCCTACCAGCAACGGCCGCTGCTCTGACACGTGGTACCGATCCTGGGCGCACCTGCGCGTCGAGCGCCGAAGCCCCAGCTACTGCCGGGTCACCTTCGACCACCCTCCGATCAACACGATCACGGCGGCGACCGTCGCGGAGGTCTCCGAGCTGGTCGGCCTGATCGAGGAGGATCCGGACCTCAACGTCGTCGTCTTCGACAGCGCCAACCCCGATTTCTACCTGGCCCACTACGACGTCGAGAACGACCCGGCCAGGACCGCGGCGCTGGGGGTCGGTCCGACCGGCATGCCGGCGTGGATCGACGCGCTCGTCCGTCTGGCACGCGCGCCGGTGGTCAGCATCGCCTCGATCCGGGGATGCGCCCGCGGCGCGGGAAGCGAGTTCGTGCTCGCGTGCGACCTGCGGTTCGCCTCGCGCGAGAACACGCTGCTCGGCCAGTTCGAGGTCGGCATCGGCGTGGTCCCGGGAGGCGGTCCGATGGCCAGGCTCTCCCGCCTGGTGGGCCGCGGCCGGGCGCTCGAGGTCCTGCTCGTCGCCGACGACTGCGACGGACCGCGCGCGGAGCAGTACGGGTATGTCAACCGGCTGATCGCCGACGACCGGCTCGACGACGAGGTCGACGGCATCGCCTCACGGCTGGCGCGCTTCGACCACGACGCGATCGCGCGCACCAAGTCCTACGTCGACCGGGTGACGTTGCCCACCGACAGCGAGCTGCCGCCCGCCCTGGACGACTTCCGCGAGCTGTTCGCGCGTCCGGCGCAGCAGGCGCAGTGGGCCAGGCTCCAGGCGCTCGGGCTCAACGCCGACAGCGACCTCGAACGCGCCCTGGGGCGGCGCGTGGTCGACGCGCTGCCCGACGCCTGAGCTACGCCGGGACCAGCGCGGGCGCGGAGCTCGGCAGGACCTTCGCGAGCTCCATGCGGGAGTGGATCCCGAGCTTGCTGAACACCTTGTGCAGGTGCCATTCGACGGTGCGCGGGCTCAGGAAGAGCCGCGCACCGATCTCCGGGTTCGAGAGCCCGTCGCGAGCCAGCTGCGCGATCTGCCGCTCCTGCGCGGTCAGCTCGTCGCGCGTCGCGACGGTTCGATCGCGCACCTTCTCGCCCGTCGCCAGCAGCTCACGCCGGGCGCGCCCGGCGAACGCCGCCATCCCGATGGCCGCGAACATCTCGTGTGCCGTGCGGAGGTGCTCTCGCGCATCCTTGCGCCGGCCCTCGCGGCGCAGCCATTCGCCGTAGAGCAGGTGAGCGCGGGCCAGCTCCGGCCGCAGCCGCGTACGGGCCAGCCGCTCGATCGCCTCGCGATACAGGGACGCGGCAAGCCCGCCCTCGCTCAGCAGCGCACGGGAGCGGGCCTGGATGCCGAGCGCCCAGTCGGTGGGCGCGACGGCGGTGGCCGCGACGACCCGTTCGAGAGCATCGCGTGCGAGCTCGGGCTCGTCGCACCTGGTCGCGGATTCGAGCACCTCGTTCGCCGCCCACACGGAGACGAAGAGCTCCGGCGTGTCATCGCTCGCCTCCCGCGCGGCAGCCAGCGCCTCCTGATACCGGCCGAGGCCGTTGAGGAGCATCGAGCGCGCCCAGCGCGCGTATTGCACCGCGGTTCCCTGGCCCCCGGCGGTGAACTGCTCGATGGTGGCGTCGATGAGCCCGGAGCCCGAGGCCTCGTGGCCCTGGGAGCCGGCGAGCACGAGGGCGCCGTACGGCGCGACGTGGGTTCCCGTGGCTTCGGTCACGCTGTCGGCCTCGGCGACGAGCACGGCCGCTCTGCCGAGCTCCCCGCCCAGCACGACGGCTTGCGCCATCACGTTGACGCTGACCGCGAGCACGGTCAGCGCGCCCGCCTCGCGCGCGAGCTCCACCCCGCGCGTGGCGACTGCAAGACAGGTCTCGTAGTCCCAGACCATCACGGCCGCTGCTGTCGCGAGCCACCCCCAGCGGAGGACCTCCTCGACCGAGACATCGCGGCCCGCGAAGGCGGTGGCCGCCTGCCCGAGCACTGGCGCTGCCGCGGAGCGGCCCTCCGTGAAGGCCCGCGAGAACCCCTCCAGCAGGAGATCGGACGCACGCGGGCGTCCGGCCGGCCGCCGGGCCGCCTGAGCCTCGCGCGAGACCGAGTGCAGGCTCGCGGGGCTCGCGAGCCGACCGGCGAACAGCGCCGCGCTCCATGCGTCGAGGTACGTCTCGCGCGCGAGCCGCGGATCGAGCGGCTCGAGCGTCGTCGCAGCGCGAAGGAGGAGGGCCGGAGCCGCGCTGCCGCGGCTCTCGGAGTACGCGGCCTCGGCGCGAAGCAGGTCCAGCCGGGCGCGCTGGAGCTCGTCCAGCGGCCCGACCTCGGCCGTGGCGAGCAGCCCGAGTGCCGTATCGAAGATCCCCGCCCCCAAGCTGGCCTGGGCGGCGGCGAGCGCCCTGTCGACCCGGCGCGCCGGGTCGCCCGTCAGCGCGACGGCTCGCTGGAGGAACGCGGCGGCGGCGGCGAGGCCGCCGCGGGCCTGCGCCCGGCCGGCCGAGCGCTCGAGCTCCAGGGCGACCTGCTCGTCGGGTCCGGCCGCGGCCGCGGCCAGATGCCACGCGCGGCGATCCGGATCGATGTCGGGGTCGGTCGCCTCCGCCAGCGCCAGATGCGCCGCTCGGCGCTTGGGCGTGTCCGCGGACCGGTACACCGCCGAGCGGACCAGTGGATGCCGGAACGTCACCCGCTCACCGAACGTGAGCAATCCGTCGGGTGCCGCGTCGACTGCCGAGACCGAGATCCCGAGCCGCTCGGACGCGCGCAGCAGCAGCAGCGGATCGCCGACCGGCTCGGCCGCCGCGACCAGCAGCACGAGCTGCGTGTCCTCGGGCAGCGGCTCGAGCCGCCGGACGTAGCTCTCCTCGATCCGTCCCCGGAGGGCATGCGCCCCGACCATCCCGAACCCGCCGGCCAACTGCGTGGGCGTCAGCCCCCGCGGCAGCTCGAGCAGCGCCAACGGGTTGCCCCGCGTCTCCGCGATGATCCGGTCGCGCACCCGCTCGTCCAGCCTGACCCGCACCGCAGAGCTCAGCAGCGCGCGGGCGTCGCCGTCGCGCAAGCCGTGCACCTCGAGCTCCGGCACGTGCTGAAGCTCCTCGCCCGGTTCACGCGCTGCGAACACGATCCCCACCGGCTCTGCCAGCAAGCGCCGCGCCACGAACGCGAGTGTCAGCGCGGAGGCGTGATCGAGCCACTGCGCGTCATCGATGACACACAACAGCGGATGCTCGTCCCCGACCTCCGAGAGCAGGCTCAACGCCCCCAACCCGACGAGGAACCGGTCCGGAGCGGCTCCCGAGCTGAGCCCGAACACGATCTCCAGGGCCTGACGCTGTGGAGCGGGCAGCCGCTCGAGCCGATCGAGCAGCGGTGCGCACAGCTGATGCAGGCTGGCGTAGGCCAGCTCCATCTCGGACTCCACCCCCACCGCCCGGACGACGGTGAGGTCCGACGCCGAGGCGATCAGGTACTCGAGCAGCGCCGTCTTCCCGATCCCGGCCTCGCCCCGCAGAACCAACGAGCGGCTCTCGCCCTCGCGGATCGCCTCCACCAGTCCGTCCAGCAGCGCGCACTCACGAGCCCGCCCTTCAAGGCTCGGTCGCGGCCCCGATCCGGGGAAGTCGTCCATGGTCCGGGGGCGATCCTAGAGGGACCCCGCCACGCGCCTCAACACCCCGGATGTCAGTAACTCGTCGAGCGCACGGACCCCGACGCCGCGAGACCAGACAGGTTGGGGAGTGAGTGAGGTCTGCACCGCCCGAACCCGTTGTACCGGTAACTGGAGTCATATTAACCATTCACCTGACCATGATCGTGTCGCGTCGAGGGTCGGTATTTGTGGCCTGTGCTGGGTAGTCCCGTGGCAAGAGCTTGTTGTCATAGGGCCACAGCAGGGTGGTTTCCATGGCACGCGCATTGTGCCCGCGAGGAACAGGAGACCTACATGGCACGCCCACAACCTGTGCACTGGTTGTCAGTGCAAGCCCGAACCGGCCTTCGCGAGCTGCCATCGAACGTCGGATGGCTGCTCTCCAAGGCGGTCCAGCCGGTGGAGGACGCCGGCTCCACCGCGGAATCGGTGGCATCCGGAACCCGCGACAAGGCACGCGGGATCACGGCATCGGCGATCGACATCGCTCCGGTCGGCGACTCGGTCGAGATCCGCATGAAGCGAGCCCGCGCGGCTGCGGAGCGGGCGCAGGAGACCGAGCGAGAGGCGATCGAGGCCGCCCGGGAAGCCAAGGAGCGCGCCGACCGCGCACGCGAGGTGACCGAGCGCGGTCGTGGCCGCGTGGCGGAGGCCAAGCGCGAGGCCAACCGCATGGTGGACCAGCGGGTGGCCGAGGCCAAGCGGGTCGCCGACGAGCAGGTCGAGCGCGAGCGCGCCGAGGCCCGGAGCGACGCGGACGACGAGGTCGAGAAGGCACAGGCCGAAGCGGCGTCCGAGACGAAGGCGGCCCAGCGGGATGCCGAGGCGGCCCAGGACCGGGCGAAGGAGCTGCTGGCCGAGGCGACGCACCAGCTCGCCGAGGCCCGTCAGATGGCCGAGGAGGCGACGCAGGCGGCTCGTGCAACCGCGGAAGAGGCGCACCGCCAGGCTCAGCAGCTCGCCGGGGAGGCCGAGCAGGAGGCTCAGGAGGCCGACGCCAGACTGGCCGTGGCCGAGCGGATCGGCGAGAGCTCGAAGCGGACCGCGAAGGAGGCGACCCGGGAGCTCAAGGACCCCAAGACGAACGGCGATCTCGAGTCGCGGAACAAGGGCGAGCTGCTCGACCTTGCCGCGACGATCGACATCGAAGGTCGTACACGGATGAGCAAGGCCGAGCTCATCACCGCGATCACCAGGGCGTCGGCCACGAAGACCTGATGCTCGTCCCGACGGCGAACGAGGAGCGACGATGAAGACACCCTTGCGCAAGAAGAGCCGCTTCGAGCGAGTGCTCGATCCCGACCCGGCCAGGATGTCCAAGGCGATCAGGTCGGGCGTGGCCGACAATCCGGTGAAGTCCGGCGTGATCGCCGCCGGCAGCGTCGTCGGCCTCACGGCGGGGAGCGCCGCCCTGTCGGCGGTGCGGCGGCGGGGCGGGCGCTCCGAACGCGATTCGTGAGGCTCGCCGCCGTGGCGAGGCTCGGAGCCGCGGGGCATGCTGCATAGGCGTAGACGTCGCCGGGACGAGGCGAGGACGCGGCGGACGCTGACGCCTTCGCAGACAGCGGTGCTCACGGCGGTTCCCGACGGCCGTGGGCACCTGTCCGAGGGCGTGATCGTCGAGGCGACGGTGCTGGGCCGGGTCTTCGGGCTCCGGCTGTTGGCGCTGGACGCGACCGTCGTGGTCTCGCCCGCCGCGATGGCTGAGCCGCCCCGGCGGGACGTCGGTCCACCGCCCTCGCGCGCCGGCCCGCGACCGCTGCCGGCGGCGCGGCACCTCGCCATCGGGAGCGGCCTCGCGGAGGCGGCGCGCGACATCGACAGGAGCGCGGCGACGCTCACGGCCGCGCGCGACGGCGCCCGCCGGGGCGCGGCCTAGCGGCGGTCCACGGCGTAGAGCGCGCCGGCCAGCACCGCGGTGGTGACGCAGTAGCCGACCTCCACCCGCAGCAGCGGGTCGCCGACGGCGCCGAGCGCGAGCCACCCGAGGAACAGCGCGGCGCAGGCGAGCCACGCGCCGGCCGCCCACTTCGCCCGGCCGCGGGCCAGCGCGGCCTGGTTGAGCGTCCCGGCCACCAGGTGGAAGCCCATCCCGATCCCCATCAGCACGAGGCCCCAGCGCCCGTAGTCGAAGTCGCCGCCGAAGAGGATGTCCATCGCGAGCGGCCCGAGCACCAGCAGGCCGAGCGCGACGGCCGCGGTGAAGGCACCGATGGCGCCCACCGTGACGCGGATCGCGCGCTTGAAGGCCTCGCCGCCCTCGGTCGCCGCGAGACCGGAGAGGTGGGGGAGGAGCGAGGTCTGCACCGCCTGGAAGAGCTGCAGCGGCGCGCGCGCGATCAGCAGCACGTTGAACACGAAGCCGGCGAGGGCGGCGTCGGTGCTCGTGGCGTCGACGGCCACCACGGGCCCGTTGAGCAGCGCCTGCTCGGCGGCCATGATCGCCAGCACGGCGGCCGCGAAGCCGGTCCCGCGGCGCATGCTGAGTTCGCCGGCCGCCGGGTGCTCGTCGGTCACCGGATCGTCGGGGCCGCGGCGCGCCGCCCGCGAGCGCAACGCCCACGGGACCACCACCAGCGACACCAGCGGCGCCGCCGCGATCCCCATCGCGACCACCGTCTGCCCCTGGGCGATCCCCAGCACGACCGCGAACACGAACAGGAAGCGCGACACGGACTCGAGCAGCACGAGCCCGCCGTAGAGCCCGAAGCGCTCGTGGCCGGCCAGCCAGCCGCGCGCGAAGTAGCTCGCGGCGTACGCCAGCACGCCGACCACCAGCACCCAGTACAGCGCCGCCGAGCCGTCGAAGACCTCGTCGCGGATCTGCTCGCCCCCGGCCAGCGCGACCGCCAGGAACAGCGCCGCGAACGTCGCCTGGATCATCACCGGCACCCGCAGCGGATGGCCGCCCCGCAGGCCGTGCGCCCGGCGCACCGAGATCGTGTGCGAGAGCAGCTGCTCCACCGGCCGGTAGATGATCGAGATGATCAGGAACATCACCGACCACAGGAGGCTGACCCCCTTGTAGTCGACCTCGTCCAGCACGTGGCTGGCGGCGGAGAAGTACGCGAAGGTGACGAGGCCGGTGGAGGCGATCCCGATGGAGAGCACCCGCGCGCCGCGCCCGTAGCCGGCGGCGCGATCGGTGGCGACGTCGTCGCGCTCCGCGGTCGCCCGCCGCTTCAGCGCTCCGGGCACGTCACACGTGAAGCGGGCGCCGCACGAGCAGCATGGTCCACGGGAACGGCGACCGCGCCTCGATGACCTCGCCGTGGCGCGAGAGCAGCTCTACGAAGGCGCGCTTGGACCAGTGGTTGACGTGCCCGGGGGTGTTGCCGAGATCCTTCAGGTACGCGCCGCGGGCGACGTTCAGCGTGCGCCACAGCGGCTCGCGGGGGACCGAGACGAGCAGGTGGCGGCTCGCCACGCGGGCCATCTCGGCGACGGTGTGCTCGGGGTCGGGCACGTGCTCGAGCACCTCGATGGCGGCGGACATCTCGAACTCGCCGTCCTCGAAGGGCAGGTTCTCGGCCTTCATGACGCGGTAGTCGAGGTTGGGCGCCCGTCGCGTCTCCCACTCGGCCTGGATCGCGGGGTCCTCGAGGTCGATCCCCACCACGCGCGCCTCGGGATGGCGGGTCGCCCACTCGTGGGTGAGGATGCCCTCGCCGCAGCCGACGTCGAGGATCGAATGCGGCGCGGCGGTGGCGAGCAGCTCGTCCAGGCTGCGCTGGAAGCCAGTCATCAGCCGGCGGACGACCGGGTTGGTGGAGCCGTACTTGTCGTAGGTGTTGCCGGTGACCGTGCCCTCGGCGTCGCGCGTGATCGCCCGCGTCATACGTTCAACGCCTCGTGCTCCTCGGTCGTGCCGTGGCCGCCCGCCCGCGCGCCGGTGGTCGGCGCCTGGCCGGTCTCGTGGGCCCCCGGCTCGTAGTGCGAGGGCGGCACGCCGAGCTCGAGCTCGACGCGCCGGATGCGCTCGAAGATCCGCTGCAGCGTGATGCGCTGGCCGGAGAGGAGGTCGCCGATGACGCCGAGCGCCGCGAGCACGGTCGCGGCGTTGAAGAGGACCGCGCCGAGGATCAGCGACTGCACGTGGCCGGCGCCGTCGCCCTGGAGATAGAACCAGGCGAAGCGCGCCCACACCACCAGCGCGACGATGCCGAGCAGCCCGGCGACGGTCATGAAGACGCGCAGCGGCTCGTACATCGCGTAGATGCGGAAGATCGAGACCCCGTTGCGCCGGACGTAGCTCCACACCGACGGGAACAGGCGCGACTCGCGCAGCTTGTCGTTCGTCTTGATCGGGACGTGGTCGACCGCGACCGTCATCTTCCCGGCCTGGATGATCGTCTCGAGCGTGTAGGTGAACTTCGAGACGACCTGCAGCGAGAGCGCGGCCTCGCGGTTGTAGGCGCGGAAGCCCGAGGTGGTGTCCGGCACCGAGGTCGACGACGCCTGGCGGACCACCCACGATCCCAGCCGCTGGAGCGCCTTCTTCATCGGCGAGAAGTGCTCGATGTTCCGGATGTCGCGGTCGCCGACGACCATGTCGGCGTTGCCCTCGACGATCGGCTTGACGAGCTTGCGGATGTCCGGCCCGTAGTACTGGTTGTCGGCGTCGGTGTTGACGATCACGTCGGCGCCGAGCTTGAGGCTCGCGTCGAGCCCGGCCTGGAACCCGGAGGCGAGGCCCTTGTTGTTCGTCAGGCGCACGATGTGGTCGACCCCGTGCTCGCGCGCGACCTCGACGGTGCGATCGGTCGAGCCGTCGTCGACGATCAGCCACTCCACGGTGTCGAAGCCGTCCACCTCGCGCGGGAGGTCCTGGAGCGTGACCGGGAGGGTCTCCTCCTCGTTGAGACACGGGATCTGGATGATCAGCTTCATCGGTCGAGGCGGCACCGTCGGACTCGGACGGGCCGCATGCAGGGTACCGGGGCCGCCGGTCGCCGCGCCTGCTGTCGGAGAAGAACGGCCGCTCAAGCGACGTTCATCGGTGAAGCCGGGGATCCACGGCTGCCCGACCGGGAGTCGGGTGCGCGTGCGCCTCGGGCAAGGATGACCGAGAGCCGGAGGTCGGACCGTGCGTGCAGCCGTCGAGGGGCAGGGACGCTCGAGGAGCCGTGTGGCTCGGCGCCGCGTCGCGTGGATCCGCAGGCTGACGCCCGTCCTCGTGCTGGCGCTCGCGTCGACGGCGCCGGCGGCGCCGGAGCTGCCCGATCTCGTCGCCGACGCGCCCGGGCCGAAGGAGCCCGAGATCTACGACGACCGCGGCACGCAGCGCCTGCTCCTGCGGATGGACGGGTTCGTGCACAACCGCGGCGCGGGAGCGTTCGAGATGCGCGGCTCCGGTCCGGCGGACGTCGCGGGGCAGCGGGCGATGGGCGCCGTGGTCCAGCGCGTCTACGACCCCGCCGCTCCCGGCGGGTTCAGCGATCGTGCCGGCCGCGCCCGCATGTGGTTCGAGTCGGCCGATTTCCACAACCACTGGCATCTGATGAACGCGATGCGCTACTCGCTGTGGTCGAGCGACCGCGCGGTCGAGGTCGCGCCGGCCCAGAAGGTCGGCTTCTGCCTCATCGACTCCGAGCGGCGCGAGCCGCACGGTCCCGCGGCGAAGGTGTACGGGACCGCACCGACGCACAACTTCTGCGGCCGGCGCGAGCCGAGCCGCCCCGAGGTCGTGATGGGCGTCTCGGCGGGCTGGCGCGACGTCTACCAGTCCGGGCTCACGTTCCAGTGGGTCGACATCTCCGACACCGCACCCGGCCGCTACTGGCTGCGGGCGGACGCCGATCCGGACGGCGTGGTCGAGGAGAGCGCCGAGGTCAACGCGCCGACGTACGCCGCCACGGAGTCGGTGGTCAACGGCTACCTCGCGCGTCCGGTCGACGCCGGGACGATCCCCGCCGGGCGCCCGGCGCCGATCGACCTCGAGGCGCAGGCGTTCGACGACGCGTTCCCCGCCACGCCGGGGCCGCTGCAGTTCAAGATCGTCACGCCGCCGTCGGCCGGGACGCTCGACAAGGCGACCGGCGAGTGGTTCTCCGGCTCGCGGGTGACCTACACGCCGGGTCCCGGCCACAGCGGCCCCGTCACGTTCACGTTCGCCGCCCGCGACGCCGCGAGCGCGTTCCCGCGCAGCCCGCGCACCGCGAGCGTCACGCTCTCGGTCGCGGCGCCCGAGCCTGGGCCAGCCGCGCCCACGCCCGCGTCCCCGCTCGCCACGCCCGCCCTCGCGATCTCCGGGGCGCCCGTGACCGCGCGGACCGCGAGCGTCACGCGCCTGACCGCGACCGGGCCTGGGGCGGCGGAGGGCGTCGTCTGGAGCGTCGACGGCGTCGCCGGCGGCAACGCCCGCGTCGGCACCATCTCGCCGGACGGCGTCTACCGCGCGCCCGACGCACCGCCGCCCGGCGGCGCCGTCACGATCGCCGCCCGCAGCCGGTCGGGGGCCGTCGCCACCGTGGTCGTGCGGATCGTGCCGGCCCCGGCGCGGCGGCCGGCCCCGTCGCTCGTACCCCCGGCCGGGGGCGGCCTGCTGTCGCGGATCGTGCTCGCACGGCAGCGACGGACGCTCATCGCCGTCGTGCGCCCCGGCCACTACGGGCGGCTGCGCTTCGTCGCCCGCCGCGGCACCGAGCGCATCGGCCGCTGCTCGATGATGGGCAAGGCCGGCGTCGTGGCGACGTGCTCGATGAAGCTCACCCGCCGGATCGCGCCGGACCCGTTCGTCTGCAAGCTGCCCAAGACGAAGGGCCTCAAGCTGCCCGGCGTGCGCGTGACGGTCACGCTCAGCTACGGCGGCAAGCGGCGCGCGATCCGCCACGGTAGAACCCGCTGACGCGCTCGCGCCGGGCGTGGGCCCGACCCGGTCGAGCGAAGGCCGACCCGGGGGTTCGGCCCCCCGGGGCCGACACCCCCAAGGCCAGTCGGCCCAGACCCCGTACGGGCTCGGCGACGTGACCGTCGGCCGACCGACCCGGGGGTTCGGCCCCCCGGGGCCGACACCCCCAAGGCCAGTCGGCCCAGACCCCGTACGGGCTCGGCGACGTGACCGTCGGCCGACCGACCCGGGGGTTCGGCCCCCCGGGGCCGACACCCCCAAGGCCAGTCGGCCCAGACCCCGTACGGGCTCGGCGACGTGACCGTCGGCCGACCGACCCGGGGGTTCGGCCCCCCGGGGCCGACACCCCCAAGGCCAGTCGGCCCAGACCCCGTACGGGCTCGGCGACGTGACCGTCGGCCGACCGACCCGGGGGTTCGGCCCCCCGGGGCCGACACCCCCAAGGCCAGTCGGCCCAGACCCCGTACGGGCTCGGCGACGTGACCGCCGGCCGACTGGCCCGTCATCCTGTACGCCACCGTGGAGTCCGCGACCATCACCCGGCCGCGCCCGCGCTCCGGTCTGGCCGCCCGCCTGCGGGGGCTCGACTCGCGCACGGTCGCCCGCATCGCGTTCGCGCTGCTGTGCCTCGGCTTCGCGATCGGGTTCTTCGTCTACCCGACCTATCCGAACTACGACTCCTACTACTCGCTGCTGTGGGGGCGGGAGGTGCTCGACGGCACCAAGCCGGTGTTCGAGGGCTTCCGGGTGCCGACCGAGCATCCGCTCGCGATCGTCGCCGGCGCGCTGCTGAGCCTGCTGGGGGAGTCCGGCGACCGCGTGTGGGTCGGCATGACGTTCGTGTGCTTCCTGCTGATGGTGTGGGGGATCTACCGGCTCGGCAAGCTCGCCTTCACGCCGCTCGTCGGGATGATCGCGGCGGCGCTGCTGCTCACCCGCTTCGACTTCGCCTTCCTCGCCGCCCGCGGGTACATCGACGTGCCCTACATGGCGCTGGTCCTCTGGGCGGCGGTGCTCGAGGGCGAGCGCCCCCGGCGCGGCGGGCCGGTGTGGATCCTGCTCGCGTGCGCGGGCCTGCTGCGCCCGGAGGCGTGGCTGCTCGCCGGCCTGTACTTCCTGTGGATGGCGTGGCCGGCGACCTGGCCGCAGCGCTTCCGCTACGCCGCGCTCGCGGCGATCGGCCCGGTCGTGTGGGCGGCGACCGACTACGCGGTCACCGGCGACCCGCTGTTCTCGCTGCACTACACGAGCTCGTCGGCCGAGGAGCTCGGCCGCCAGCGCACGCTGAGCGAGATCCCCTCGGCCGTGCCGTACTTCTTCGCCAGCCTCGTCAAGGTGCCGGTGCTCGCGGCCGCCGCGCTCGGCTTCGTCGTCGCCGCGCTCATCACCCCGCGCCGGATGGTGATGCCGCTCGTGCTGCTGGCCAGCAGCCTGGGGACGTTCGTGCTCATCGGGATCGCCGGGCTGTCGGTCATCGAGCGCTACCTGATCGTCGGGGCGCTCGCGCTGCTGGTGTTCGCCGCCGTCGCGGTGGGCGGGTGGACGATGCTGCGCCCGGGAGCCTGGGTGCGCCGCGCGTGGATGTTCACCGCGCTCGCGCTCGTCCTCTTCGGCGTCGTCTTCACCGTCACGCGGGTCAACGTGACGCGCTTCCAGAACGAGCTGCAGTTCCGCGGCGACGCCCACGTCGCCCTGGAGGACGTCCTGCGCTCCCAGCCGGTGCGCGAGGGCCTGCGCTGCGGGCCGCTGACGCTTCCCAACCACAAGCTCGTGCCCGACTCGCGCTGGATCCTCGACCTGCCCTACAGCCGCGTGCAGGCCCGCGCGGACTCCGACGTGCGCCAGACCCGCGGCGTGGCGATCTACGTGACGAGCCGCTTCGCGCTGTTCAAGCACGCGCTGACCGACCCGGCCGACGGAGCGCTCGTCCAGGTGCCGCCGCCCGGGTGGCGGCGGGTCGCGCTGAGCGAGTACTACGCGGCCTATGTCCACTGCGGCTAGCGCCGGCCGATCGCAGGACACCGGCATCGCGACGCCGCCCGCCCGCCGCCGCCCGCGCCCCGCGACCCTCGCCTGGGCCGCCGCGATCGCCGGCCTCTTCCTCCTCGCCCTCGCCCTGCGCCTGTGGGGGCTGCGGACCGGCCTGCCGTTCGTCTACAACGCCGACGAGAACGCGCACTTCGTCCCGCGGGCGATCGGGATGTTCGGGCACTCCTACAACCCGGACTACTTCATCAACCCGCCCGCCTACACGTACCTGGTGCACGTCGCGCTGTGGCTGCGCTTCGGCGGGCGCGAGGCCGTCGGCGCGTCCTACGCCGCCGACCCGACCACGGTCTTCACGATCGCCCGCGCGCTCTCGGGGCTGCTCGGGGCGCTGGCGGTGGGCTTCCTGGCGTGGGCGGGCGCGCGGATGTTCGACCGCCGCACCGGGTTCGTCGCCGCGCTGCTGCTGGCGGTCGCGTTCCTGCCCGTCCACTACGGCCACTTCGCGCTCAACGACGTCCCGACGCTCGCGCCGCTGTGCGTCGCGCTGGTCGGGATCGCGGGCGTGCTGCGCCGCGGGCACCCGCTCGACTACGCGGTGGCGGGCGCCGGCCTCGGCGTGGCGTGCGCGACCAAGTACACGGCCGGGATCCTCGTGCTCTCGCTGCTCGCGGCCGCGGCGCTCTCGCGCGACGCGGGCAGCGTCCGGCGGAGGCTCGGCGGCCTGGCGCTCGCGGGCGTGCTCGCGCTGGGCGGCTTCCTGATCGCCAACCCCTACGCGCTGTTCGACTACGAGACGTTCCGCGCCGGCCTCGAGAAGCAGTCGCAGGCGGCGGGCGACGAGACCGGCAAGCTCGGCATCACCCAGGACAACGGCCTCCTCTATTACCTGGGGACGCTCAGCTGGGGCCTCGGGTGGGTCCCGGCGGCGGCGGCGGTCGGCGGCGTGATCGGGCTCGCCCGCCGCGACCGGGCGGCCGCCCTCGCGCTCGCGCTGCCATGCGTGGCGCTGCTGCTCTTCCTCGGCACGCAGCAGCGCTTCTTCGCGCGCTGGCTGCTGCCGATCTACCCGCTCCTGTGCCTGCTCGCCGCCTGGGGGGCGCTGCAGGTGGCGGGGTGGGTGCTGCAGCGCGTCCGCCGCCGCCCCGCCCTCGGTGCGGCGACCGCCGTCGCGGCCGTGCTGCTGTGCGCGCAGGGCGCGGTCTACTCCGTGCACAACGACCGCGTGCTCGCCCGGGCCGACACTCGCAACGTGACCCGCGAGTGGATGGTCCGCGCGATCCCGGAGGGCAGCAAGGTGGTCGTCGAGCCGGTGTTCCCCGACCAGTGGGCGAGCGACCCCGGGCGCCCGTCGCGGGTCACCGGCAACGGGACGCGCTGGAACAAGTGGCCGACGTCGCGCTCGAAGGTCAACAACGACGGCACGATCCGCAAGGGGCCCGGCCGGATCGTCAAGCTCGAGGACTACGAGCGCACCACCCGCCCGCAGCTCGTCGGGTCCTACGCGCGCGGCGGCTACTGCTGGGTCGTGACGGGCTCCACCCAGACCGGCCGCGCCTACGCCGAGCCCGAGGCGGTCCCGAACGCGATCCGCTACTACGACGAGCTGCGGCGGCGCGGCCGCGTCGTCTACCGCGCGAGCCCGTATCGCGAGGGCGCCGGGCCGGTGCCGTTCTCGTTCGACTTCTCCTTCAACTACTACCCGCTGGCCTACGACCGGCCCGGGCCGGAGATCGTCGTCTACGAGCTGGACGGCTGCACATAGATGGTTGATTCCACGACCCCACGGCCGCCTGGCGGCGCCCCGCGGCGCCGGATCGCCACCCGCCCGAGGGGCCCGTGGCAGCCAGCACTGTTCCCCTCGTGCGGGCGGCGCCCGGCATCCACGGGGCATCCACCAGTCGGCCGCGCGGCCGCGGAACCAACCATCTAGCCGCAACAACGGCGCGGCCTTCCCGTCCGCACCCGCCGGGCAATATCCTCTCGCGGGCGGTGACCACGCTCCTGCAGACCGACCACGTCCACCTCGCCCGCGCGATCGAGATCGCGGAGGAGGGCCGTGGGCACACGAGCCCCAACCCGCTGGTCGGTGCCGTGGTCGTCAAGGACGGGACCGTGCTCGGCGAGGGCTTCCACTCCGCCTACGGCGCGCCCCACGCCGAGCGGGAGGCGCTCGCCGCGTGCGGCAACGCCGACACCGCCGGGGCCACGATGTACGTCTCGCTCGAGCCCTGCTGCCACTGGGGCAAGACCCCGCCGTGCACCGACGCGATCGTCGAGGCCGGCGTCGGCCGCGTGGTGATCGGCTCCGACGACCCGACCGAGAAGGCCGCGGGCCGGGGCCTGGGGATCCTGCGCGACGAGGGCATCGACGTCGTTGTCGCGGGGGGCGAGCTCGCGGCCCGGGCGCGGCTGCTCAACCAGCCGTTCCGCAAGCACGCCCGCACGGGGCGGCCGCACGTCATGTTCAAGTCGGCGATGACGCTCGACGGCAAGGTCGCGACCCGGACCGGCGACTCGAAGTGGATCTCCGGCGAGGACTCGCGCGCCCGCTCGCACCTGTGGCGCGCCGAGCGCGACGCCGTCGTGGTGGGGATCGGCACCGCGCTCGCCGACGACCCGCTGCTGACCGCGCGCCTCCCGCACTCGGCGGCGTCGCGGCAGCCGCGCCGCGTCGTCTTCGACTCCGAGGCGCGCCTGCCGCTGACCTCGCAGCTCGTGCGCGGCGCCGCCGAGGTCCCGCTGACCGTCGTCGTCTCCCGCGCCGCCTCGCGCCTCGCGACCAACGCGCTCGAGGCCGCCGGGGTGGACGTCATCGTCGCCACCGGCGGCAACGAGCCCACCCGCGTGCGCTCGGCGCTCGACCAGCTCGGCGCGGGCCCCGGGGTGACCTCGGTCCTGCTCGAGGGCGGCCCGCACCTGGCGGGCGCGTTCCTCGACGCCGGCGAGATCGACGAGCTGCGGCTGTTCATCGCCCCCGTCGTGCTGGGTGGCTCGAACGCCCGCGACCCGCTGGAGGGCGGCGGCGTCGAGCGGATCGCCGAGGCGACCCGGGCGCTCACCCTCGACGTGGAGCGGATCTCCGGCGACGTCCTGATCTCCGCCCGCCTGCGGGAGTGGTAGTGCGAGCCGGGGGCCGCTAGCCGGTGTTCACCGGGCTCGTCGCGGACCTCGGGACGGTGGAGGCCGTCCGCGCGACCGACGACGGCGTGCGCCTGGTCGTGCGCAGCGCGCTCGCCGGCGAGCTCGCCGAGGGCGACTCGGTCGCCGTCAACGGCGTGTGCCTGACCGCCACCTCCATCGCCGACGGGCGCTTCCAGGCCGACGTGATGCTCGAGACCCTGCGCCGCTCGTCGCTGGGGGAGGTGCGCGACGACGCGACGGTCAACCTCGAGCTGCCGCTGCGCGCGACCGACCGCCTCGGCGGCCACGTCGTGCAGGGCCACGTCGACGGCCTCGGGACGGTGCGCGACGCGCGCGAGGACGGCTTCTCCCGCGTCGTCGAGATCGCGGCCGATCCCGCGCTCCTGCGCTACGTGGTGGAGAAGGGCTCGATCGCCGTCGACGGCGTCTCGCTGACCGTCGCGGCGATCGGCGACGACTGGTTCTCGGTGGCGCTCATCCCCGAGACCCGCGAGCGCACGACGCTCGGCGCGGCGCCGCCGGGCACCCCCGTCAACCTGGAGGTGGACGTCTTGGCGAAGTACGTGGAGAAGCTGGTCAAGTGAGCCGGCGGTTCGCGACCATCGAGGAGGCCATCGAGGACGTCCGCGCCGGGCGGATGGTGGTGGTCTGCGACGACGAGGACCGCGAGAACGAGGGCGACCTCACGCTCGCGGCCCAGTTCGCCACCCCGGAGGCGATCAACTTCATGGCGATGCACGGGCGCGGCCTCATCTGCCTGGCGATGTCGCCGGACCGCTGCGACGAGCTCGGCCTCGACCTCATGGCGGCCAAGAACGAGTCGCCGTTCGAGACCGCGTTCACGGTGTCGATCGAGGCGCGCGACGGCGTCACCACCGGCATCTCCGCGGCCGACCGCGCACGCACCATCCAGGTCGCGATCGACCCCGGCAGCAGCTCGCGCGACCTCGTCCAGCCCGGCCACGTCTTCCCGCTGAAGGCCAAGCCGGGCGGCGTGCTCGAGCGCACCGGCCAGACCGAGGCCGCCGTCGACCTCGCTCGCCTCGCCGGCCTCAACCCGTCCGGCGTGATCTGCGAGATCATGAACGACGACGGCACGATGGCGCGCGTACCGGACCTCGTCGGCTACTGCGAGCGCCACGGCCTGAAGATGATCACGGTCGCCGACCTGATCGCCTACCGCCGCCGCCACGACCGCCTCGTGGAGCGGGTGGTCAGCACCGCGCTGCCGACCGCCTTCGGCGAGTTCACCGTCATCGGCTACCGCGCGCTGCTCGACGACAAGCACCACGTCGCGATGATCAAGGGCGAGGTCGACGGCCGGTCCGACGTGCTCGTGCGCGTCCACTCGGAGTGCCTGACCGGCGACGTCTTCCACTCGCTGCGCTGCGACTGCGGCGAGCAGCTCGAGTCGGCGCTCGCGATGATCGAGCGCGAGGGCCGCGGGGTCCTCCTCTACCTGGCCCAGGAGGGTCGCGGGATCGGCCTGCTCAACAAGCTGCGGGCCTACCGGCTCCAGGACGAGGGGCTCGACACGGTCGACGCCAACCTCGAGCTCGGGCTGCCGGTCGACCTGCGCGACTACGGCATCGGCGCGCAGATCCTCGTCGATCTCGGGCTGACCTCGATCCGCATCCTCACCAACAACCCGAAGAAGCTCCGCGGCCTGGAGGGCTACGGGCTCTCGGTCACCGAGCAGGTGCCGATCGTGCACGCCGCCAACCCGCACAACGAGCGCTACCTGCAGGCCAAGCGCGACCGGCTCGGGCACGCCCTCCACCACCAGGGCCTCGCGCTCGACGAGCAGATGGTCCACGACGAGCACGAGCACGACCGCGACGCCGCCGGCGAGCCACGGCCCGCGCGCCGGCCCGGGAGCGAGCCGTGACCGGCCTCGCGCCGCGCCCCGACCGCTTCGCGATCGCCGTCGGGCGCTTCTACGAGGACCTCGCGGAGCGCCTCGTGAGCGGGGCGAAGCGCGCCTTCGACGCCGCGGGGGCGGAGGTCGAGGTCTTCGACGTCCCCGGCGCCTTCGAGCTGCCGCTGGCCGCGTCCTACCTGGCGACGAGCGGCCGGTACGCCGGCGTCGCGTGCCTCGGCGCGGTGATCCGCGGCGAGACCGACCACTACGACTACGTGTGCGCCGAGGCGGCGCGCGGCATCCAGGACGTGCAGCTGCGCACCGGCGTGCCGTGCGGCTTCGGGGTGCTCACGGTCGAGTCGATGGAGCAGGCGCTCGCGCGCGCGGGCGGCGGCAAGCGCGACTCCGGCTACCACGCCGCGCAGGCCGTGCTCGCCCTCGCGGCGCTGCGGGCCGAGCTCAGCCCCTGAACGTCAGCCCGCCGACGTCCGGCGGGAATGCGCGACGCCCTTCCGTCGTCCGCGCCGCTGTTGACGCGACGCCGGGGCGGGACCGCCACGACGGGCCGTGACGGTCAGCCGGCCCGCCGCGCGCGGCGGCGGGCGCGGCGCACCATGCGGCGCAGCGCGGCCGCGGCCAGGGCGCCGAGCGGGCGGCTCGTCTCGAGCGTGAGGCGCCGCGGCTCGCCCGGCGCCTTGTGCGCCCAGCCCCACCACTCGTCCTGGACGCGCAGCTCGGTGAACGCCGGGTTCTGCGCGACGATCAGGTCCCACACCGCGCGGAGGTGCGGCTGGGTGCGCTCGGGCTCGGAGAGCTCGCGGTGCACGATCCCGTCGGTGGCCGGGCGGCCGGGGTCGTCGGCGTAGGTCCACTCGAGGTCGTCGAGCAGCAGCCAGCCCCCCGGTCGCAGGAGCTTCTCGACCAGCACGACCGCCAGGCCGTCGATCGTCCAGTTCTTCGCGCCGTCGAGGTAGACGAAGTCGAACCGGGGCGCGCAGTTGCCCGCGGCGTCCGAGCGCGCGCGGACCTGCTCCTTGAGCCACCACGTGTAGGAGGAGAACTCGCGCACGACGGTCACGCGGCCGGCGACGCCCGCCCGCGCCAGCACGTCCTCCGGCGCGGGGTCGTAGCGCGCGCCGGCGTGGTCGACGGTGGTCAGCCGCCCGTGGCCGTTGTCGGCGAGCGCGGCCGCCAGGTAGGCGCTGCCGACGCCGTGGGCGGTGCCGAGCTCCAGCACCTCCTCGCGGGCGCGTGGTGCGGACGTGGTCGTAGACGAGGCGCCCCTGCCGGGGCGACATGTACGGGACGCCGGCGACGGCCCGCGCCACGGCGTCGAAGCTCAGCCGTCCCCCTTGCCGCGGGCGTCGTCGAGCTCCTTCTGCACCTCGCCCGCCTCGTTGTCGCCGTAGACGTCGAGGCGCTGCTCCAGGACCGGGATCGCCTCGTCCTTGCGCCCCAACCGGTTCAGTGCGGCGCCGACCTCGAAGAGCGCGAACCCGCACGGGTTGAGCCGGCGCGTGTCGCCGCAGGCGTCGAGCGCGCGCTGGGAGAGGTCGAGCGCGCGGTCGTAGTCGCCGGCCTGGCGGGCCTCGAAGCCGCGCCGTTGCAGGCGGGCCGCCGCCGCGAGACCGGTCTCGCCGCCGGGCGTGGCGGTGGGCGTGGGCGTCGCGGTGGGGGTCGGGGTCGGCGTGGCCGTCGGCTCGGGCGTCTCGGTCGCGGTCGGCGTGGCGGTGGGGGTGGCGTCCGAACGCCGATCGGAGCCCGAGTTGCGCTGCTCGTTGCGCGTGCCGTTGTCCGAGGCCGTGCCCCCGCCGCTCTGGCCGCCGCCGTCGTCGCGGCTGGAGAGGACGATCGCCGCCACGACTGCCACGAGGGCGAGTACGCCCAGGGCTCCCAGCAGCGCCCACGAGCGGCGCCCACCGCCGTCCGGGACCGGAGACTCCCGCGTGGTCGCAGTAGGGCCGGCCGGCGCGCCCGCGCCGCGCGGCGCGCCGAGGGCGCCGTCGAGCGCGTCGACGAAGGCCTCGGCGCTGCTCCAGCGCTCCTCCGGCTCCTTCGCCATGCCGCGGTCGAGCACCCCGTCGACCGCGCGCGGCAGCTCCGGGTCGATGCTCGTGGCCCACGGCGGATCGTCCTCCACGTGCGCCCGCGCCTGGGCGGCGAAGTGCTCGTGCCGGAACGGGCGCGATCCGGTCAGCAGCTCGAAGGCCACGACCGCGAGCGCGTAGCGGTCGGAGGCGGCGGTGGCGGGCTCGCCCATCGCCTGCTCGGGCGAGATGTAGGCGGCGGTGCCGAGCACCTGTCCGGTCTGCGTGACCTGGTCCTCCCACGCGAGCCGCGCGATCCCGAAGTCGGCGATGGCGAGCCGGTCGCGCTCGTCGAGCAGCAGGTTGGCGGGCTTGACGTCGCGGTGGACGATCCCCGCGTCGTGCGCCGCGTCGAGCCCCTCGGCGGCCTCGCGCAGCCAGCGCAGCGCGCGGGCGTGGGGGATCTCCTCGTCGGCCGCGAGCCGCTCGGCGAGCGTGCCGCCGCGCATCAGCTCCATGACCATGAACGTGCGGCCCTCGTACTCGCCGACGTCGTAGATCGTCACCACGTGCGGATGGGAGGACAGCCCGGCCACGGCGCGCGCCTCGCGCTGGAAGCGCTTGCGGGCGCGGTCGTCCTCGCTCAGGTGCGCGGCGAGCACCTTGACGGCCACCGCGCGGTCGAGCAGCTCGTCGTGCGCCTCCCACACGCCGGCCATGCCCCCGTTGGCGATGTGGCCCACGAGGCGGTAGCGCGCAGGCAGGCTGAAGCGGGCGGCGGACACTCCGGGCACCCCTTCACGGTACCCATCGACAGCGGGCGCGGGGCGGGTACATCTGTCGGGGTCCCTATACTCCCCGCCGCGTATGGCCCGTGTCTGTCATTCCTGCGGTAAGCGCCCGGCCTTCGGCCAGAGCCGCTCGCACTCCATGGTCGCCACCAAGCGCCGGTTCGACGCGAACCTGCAGAAGGTGCGCATCACGGAGGGTGGCGGGCCATTTCGCGCGTACGTGTGCACGCGCTGCCTGAAGGCGGGCAAGGTCACGAAGGCCTGATGGCCGACCCCGTGGCCCCGAGACCGACCATCTAGGCGGCCGGCGCCCGCCGTGGCCGATCCCAGCCTCGTCCGTTTCCGCGCCGTCGTCGAGGCTGCGCTCGCGGCCCTCGACGCCCGGCGCCAGGAGGTAAACGACCTCAACGTCTTCCCGGTCGCCGACGGCGACACCGGCGACAACATGGCGCTCACCCTGAGCGCCGTGCTCGACGAGCTCGACCGGCTGTCCGAGCAGGGCGAGCTCGACGAGATCGGCCGCGATCAGATCGTCGACTCGGTGGCCCGCGCCGCGCTGCTCGGCGCCCGCGGCAACTCCGGGGTCATCGTCTCCCAGCTGATCCGCGGGGCCGCCGAGGAGCTCATCTCGCGCCCCGGCGAGCTGGTCGACCCCGTCCTCATCGGCGCCGCCATGGCCCGCGCCGCTGAGCGCGCCTACGGCTCGGTGCGCGACCCCGCGGAGGGCACGATCCTCACCGTGATGCGCGAGATGGCCCACCGGGTCGCCAGCGAGCTCGCACACATGACCGACTCGCGGCTGCACCAGGGCGCCAGCGCCGAGCTGCAGGACGCGTTGATCGCAGACGTGCTCGAGCCCGCGCTCGCGGCGGGCGAGGAGTCGGTCAAGCGCGGACCGCAGCTGCTGTCGGTGCTGCGCGAGGCCGGCGTCGTGGACGCCGGCGGCTATGGGCTGACGATCATGCTGGCGGGCGTGCTGGAGGCGCTGCGCGGCGGGCCGGCGCCCGAGCTCGCCCACTACGCGCCGGCGCGCGTCACCCATCCGCAGCACGAGTCCTCCACGTACCGCTACTGCACGAACTTCGCGATCACCGGCAGTGGCCTGGACCCCGGCGAGTGGGTCCGGCCGCTCGAGCGCCTGGGCGACTCCGTGCTCGTCGTCGGCGACGCCACGACGCTCAAGGTCCACCTGCACACAAACGAGCCGGAGCAGGCCACCGCCCTGTTCTCCGGCGCCGGTGAGATCTCGCGGCTCGACGTCGCCGACATGCTCGAGCAGGTGCAGGACCGCTCCGAGCGCCTCGCCGATGCCCCGGCCACGACCTGCGGTGTGCTCGCGGTCGTGGCGGGCGACGGTATGGCCCAGCTCTACGAGAGCCTCGGCGCGACCCCGCTGTCCGGCGGCCCGACGCTCAACCCGTCCACCTACGAGCTGCTGGCCGGCATCCACGGCGTCCCGGCCGAGCAGGTCGTCGTGCTGCCGAACTCGCCCAACGTGCGGATGGCGGCCGAGGAGGCCGCCGGCCTGTCGGACAAGACCGTGCGCGTGGTGGCCTCGCGCTCCCAGCAGGCGGGGCTGGCCGCGGCCGTGGCCCACGATCCCGCCCGTAGCGCCGCCGAGAACGCCGCGGCGATGGACGAGGTGCTCGAGCACGTGCGCACCGGCGCCGTGGCTGAGGCCGCGCGCGACGATGCCGAGAGCCGCCCCGCCCGCTTCCACCGCGGCGAGGCGGTCGGCTTCGTCGACGAGCGGATCGTCGCGTGGGGCGAGCCGGCCGCCACGCTCGAGTCCGTGCTCGACGAGCTCGCCGGCGACGCGGAGCTGGTCACGCTCATCTCGGGGCGCGACGCGCCGCTGGGCGCTGCCGCGGCGGCTGCGCTCGTACCCGCCGGGGTCGAGGTCGAGGTCTCGGCCGGCGGCCAGCCGAGCTACTGGTGGCTCATCGCCGCCGAGTAGCGTGCGCGGCGATTCGCCACCGGCCCGCGCATCCCAGGAGGACGAGGCGCCGGTGCGGACCGTCCCCACCGCCTTCACCACCGCGACTCAGCTGAGCGACGAGGACCTGCGCGCCGGGGGTCCGCACTATCCGCGGCCCGAGCGGCTGGACGAGGAGCTCGAGGTCAACCCCGCGCCGGCCGCGCGCGGCGCCGAGCGGCTCGGTCTCGACACGGTCGGCCACCTGCTCGAGCACCTGCCGCGGGACCGGGGCCAGGCACGCACCGTGGCCGAGCTGGCGGCGGGGGAGGTCGCCACCGTGGTCGTGGAGGTGCGCTCGATCCGCAGCCGCCCGGTGCGCCGCCGCGGGATGCGCCCGCTGGTCGAGGCGGTGGTGGCGGACGAGACCGGCGTGATGAAGGCCACGTTCTTCAACCAGCCGTGGCTCGAGCGCAAGTACCGCGCCGGCACGCGGCTGATGCTCAACGGCAAGTACGAGTCCCGCAACCGCTTCCGCGTCCAGGCCCACGCCCCGACCGCGCACGCCACCGGCGCCGAGGGCGACGTCGCCACCTACCCCGCCACCGAGGGGCTGTCCTCGACGCAGATCCTCGCGCTCGTGCGCGAGCACGAGGCGGCGCTGGACGACGTCCCCGAGCCGTTGCCCGCCCGGCTGCGAGCACGCGAGCACCTGCCCGACCGCGCCGCCGCGCTGAAGGCCGCCCACTTCGGCGACCACGAGGGCGGCCGCCGGCGGCTGGCGTTCGAGGAGCTGCTGCTCGCCCAGATCGAGATCCTGCGCCGGCGCGCCGCCCGCCGCGAGGGGGCCCGGGCCGAGCCGCTCACCGGGCCTCGCGAGCTGAGCGCCCACTGGCTGGCGGAGACGCTGCCCTTCGAGCCCACCGACGACCAGCGGCGCGCGATGGACACCATCGACGAGGACCTCGCCCAGGACCGCCCGATGCAGCGGCTGCTCATGGGGGAGGTGGGGTCCGGCAAGACGGTGGTGGCACTGCACGCGATGCTGCGCGCGGTGGAGCACGGCGGGCAGGCGGCGCTGATGGCGCCCACGGAGACGCTCGCCGAGCAGCACTTCGCGACCCTGCAGCGGCTGATGCCCGGTGAGCTCGTGCCGGCCGCGCTGCTCACCGGCTCGACCCCGGCGCGCCGTCGCGCCGACCTGCTCGGCAAGCTCGCGAGCGGCGAGCTCAAGCTGCTGGTCGGCACGCACGCGCTGATCGAGGAGGGCGTCGCGTTCGACCGCCTCCTGGTGGCCGTCGTCGACGAGCAGCACCGCTTCGGCGTCAACCAGCGCCGCGCGCTCGACCGCAAGGCCCGCCGCGAGGGCGCCGACCTCGCCCCGCATGTGCTGCATATGACCGCGACGCCGATCCCGCGCACGCTCGCGCTGACCGCCTACGGCGACCTCGACGTCATCGTGCTGCGCGAGCTGCCGGCGGGCCGCCGGCCGATCACGACGCACGTCGCCTCGACCGAGCACGAGCGCGCCCGCGCCTACGAGCGCATCCGCGAGGAGCTGCGCGCGGGCCGCCAGGCGTTCGTGGTCTGCTCGCTGGTGGAGGAGTCCGAGGCGCTGCAGGCGCGCGCGGCGACCGCCGAGTACGAGCGGCTCGCGAAGACCGAGCTCGAGGACTTCCGCGTCGTGCTCCTCCACGGCCAGCTGCGGTCGCGGGAGAAGCAGGAGGCGATGGCGGACTTCGCGGCGGGCGGAGCCGACGTGCTGGTGGCCACGACGGTGATCGAGGTCGGCATCGACGTCCCGAACGCGTCGGTGATGCTGGTCGAGAACGCCGAGCGCTACGGCATCTCCCAGCTGCACCAGCTGCGCGGGCGGATCGGGCGCGGGGAGCACGACTCGCTGTGCCTGCTGTTCGGCCCCAAGGAGTCCGCGCGGCTGCGGGCGCTCGAGCGGCACCGCGACGGCTTCGCGCTCGCCGAGATCGACCTCGAGCTGCGCGGGGAGGGGGACATGCTCGGCACCCGCCAGTCCGGGCTCGCGGCCTTCCGGGTGGCGCGGCTCCCCGAGGACGCCGCGCTGCTCGAGCGCGCCCGGACGGTGGCCTCCGAGCTGCTCGCGGCCGACCCGGCGCTGCGCGAGCCGGAGCACGTGCTGCTCGACCGCGCCGTGCGGCACACGTTCGGGGACGAGACCACCATCTCGGCGTGACCGGGAAGGGCTTCGCCCTCCCTTGCGAGATCGGCTGCGCCGATCTCGGGAGCCGCGGGAGCGGGGTCGGCCGATGCGCGTGATCGCCGGGCGGTTCGGCGGGCGCCGGCTGCAGGCTCCCTCCGGGGCGGCCACGCGCCCCACCTCCGACCGCGTGCGCGAGGCGCTGTTCTCGGTGCTCGGGGACCGCGTCGAGGGCGCGCGGGTGCTCGACCTGTTCGCCGGCTCGGGCGCGCTGGGCATCGAGGCGCTCTCGCGCGGCGCCGCCGATGCGGAGTTCGTGGACGTCGCCGCGCCCGCGATCCGGGCGGTCGAGGCGAACCTCGCGGCGCTCGGGATCGAGGCGCCCGTGCGCCGTCTCGATGCCCTGCGCGCGCTCGGCAGCGCATCGAAGGCGGGTCGTTTATACGATCTCGTCTTCCTCGACCCGCCATACCGGCGGGCGGCACGTCTCGCGCACGAGCTGTCGGAGGCCCTGCCTGCGGTGCTCGCGCCCGGAGCGCTGGTGGTCTCCGAGAGCGACCGCCGGGCGCCGCTCGACCTCGATCTGCCCCGCCTCGACGAACGCCGCTACGGCGACACCCTCATCCGCTTCCATGGCACCCGATAACCGCATCGCCGTCTGTCCCGGCACCTACGATCCGATCACCCTCGGCCACGTGGACGTCATCACGCGCGCCGCGGCGATGTTCGACGTGCTGATCGTCGGCGTGGTGGACGCGTCGGTGCGCAAGAGCAAGCCGTTGTTCTCGGGCGACGAGCGCGCGCGGTTCGTCGAGGACGCAACCGGGCATCTCAGCAATGTCAAGATCGAGCTGTTCAAGAACCTGGTCGTCGACTTCGCCCGCGAGCGCGGGGCCAAGGCGATCGTCAAGGGCCTGCGCGCCATCTCCGACTTCGAGTACGAGCTCGAGATGAACCAGCTGAACCGCCAGCTCGCGTCCGACATCGAGTCGATCTACCTCATGGCCAGTCCGCAGTACTCTTTTCTCTCCTCGAGTGGTGTGAAGGAGCTGGCCACCTTCGGTGGCGACATCTCCGAACTCGTGCCCGAGGGAGTGGCCAGGCGCTTGCAGGAAGCGCTCACCCGCTGACGAATCCAGGAGCGCCATGGACGTCCTCGTACTCATCGACAAACTGGACGATCTGGTCCACAACGCCAAGGGTGTCCCGATGACGGACCAGGTGCGTGTGGACAAGGAGGAGATCTACGACATCCTCGACCAGATGCGCGCGACGATCCCCGAGGAGATCAAGCAGGCCCGCTGGATCGTCAAGGAGCGTCAGGAGATGCTCGCCGAGGCCAAGCGTGAGGCCGAGCGCATCGTCAAGGAGGCGCGCGAGCGCCAGGCGCAGCTGACCTCCCAGCAGGAGGTCACCAAGCAGGCCGAGCGCCAGGCCGAGGACATCATCGAGGATGCCCGCGCCCGCGAGCGCGAGATCCGCCTCGGCGCGGAGGACTACGCCGACGAGATCCTCAACACCCTCGAGGTCAACCTCTCCAAGTTCATCGCGGCCGTGCAGCGCGGGCGCGAGCGTCTGCAGGGCAAGGACGAGCCGGCCGAGGTCGGCTGAGCCACCTCACCTCCCACAAAAGAGTGCGGTGAACCGCACCATTCTCCCTGTCCGGTTGAGGTACCAGTACCGGACTTCATGCTGGAACTGACGGATCTCTCCCGCCGCTACGGCGACGTGGTGGCGCTCGACGGGATGACCTTCACCGTCGAGGCGGGGCAGATGTTCGGGTTCGTGGGCCCGAACGGCGCCGGCAAGACGACCACGATGCGCATCGTGCTCGGCGTGCTCGCGCCCGACCACGGGACCGTGCGGTGGCAGGGCCGCCCGGTCGACCTCGCCACCCGCGCGCGCTTCGGCTACATGCCCGAGGAGCGGGGCCTGTACCCGAAGATGCGCGTCCACGACCAGCTCACGTACTTCGCGCGCCTGCACGGCGTGGCGGCCGGAGAGGCGCAGGCGGCGGCCGACCGCTGGATCGACCGGCTCGGGCTCACCGAGCGGGCGCACGACCGCGTCGAGCAGCTCTCCCTGGGGAACCAGCAGCGCGTGCAGCTCGCGGTCGCGCTGGTCCACGACCCGGAGCTGCTCGTCCTCGACGAGCCGTTCTCCGGCCTCGACCCCGTCGGCGTCGACGTGCTGAGCGAGGTGCTGCTCGACTATGCGCGCACCGGCGTGCCGGTGGTGTTCTCGAGCCACCAGCTCGAGCTGGTGGAGCGGCTGTGCGACGCGGTGGCGATCGTCAACGACGGCCGGCTCGTGGCGTCCGGCCGCGTCGAGGACCTCCGCGAGCGGGGCAGCGACGCAAACCAGGTGCGCGTCGCGGTCCAGGGCGCCGACGGCGACGGCTGGCTCGGGTCGGTGCCGGGCGCCGAGGTGCTCGACCGCGGTCCCGCCGGCGTGCTCGTCTCCCTGCCCGACGGCGCCGATCCCGACGCCGTGCTCGACGCCGCCCGCGCCGCCGGGCAGGTCACGCACTTCTCCCGCGAGCGCCCGACGCTCAGCCAGCTCTTCCGCCGCGTGGTGCTCGGATGAGCGGACCGACCGGAGGGCGTTCGGCCGTCTGGCTCGTCGCCCGGCGCGAGATCACCGAGCGCATCCGCGAGAAGTCGTTCCTCGCCTCGACGGGGATAACCGTACTCATCGTGGTCCTCGTCGCCGTGGTGCCGAGCCTGCTCGGGCTCGGCGGCACCACCACCTTCACGGTGGCGGTCGCGGACCCCGCCGCGGCGCCGGTCGCGCGCGCGGCGGTGCGCGCGGCGCCGACCTTCGACGCGAAGGTGAAGATCGAGCGCGTGGCCCCCGCCCGGGCCGACGCGGCCCTGCGCGACGGGGACGTCGACGCGGTGCTCACCCGCCGGGGCATCCGCGCGGAGGACGATCCCGACGACAAGCTCGTGGACACCCTCCAGGCGGCCAACCGCCAGGTGCAGACGGCCGCCGCCCTCCAGCGGGCGGGGCTGAGCCCGGCGCAGCAGCGGGCCGCGCTGTCCCCGCCGGCCCTGCGGGTCTCGACGCTCGAGGCCACGGATCCCGACCGCGACGCCAAGAGCGGGTTCGCGTTCGTCGCCGTGCTCGTCCTCTTCGGGCAGATCCTCACCTACGGGATCTGGGTCGCGACGGGGGTGGTGGAGGAGAAGTCCTCCCGCGTCGTCGAGGTGCTGCTCGCGACGGTCAAGCCCGGCCAGCTGCTCGCCGGCAAGGTCATCGGGCTGGGGGTGCTCGGGTTCTGCCAGATCCTGCTCGTGGCGGGGATCGGCATCCTCGCGGCCTCGGCCGCGGGGGCGCTCGAGATCGACGGCGACGTGATCGCCGCGGCGGCGCTCGCGCTCGCGTGGTTCGTGCTCGGCTACGCGTTCTACGCGTCCGCCTACGCGTGCGCCGGCGCCTTGGTGCCGCGCCAGGAGGAGCTGCAGTCGGCGACGACGCCGCTGAACACGCTGATCCTCATCTCCTACTTCGTGGCCTTCGCGGTGCTGCAGAACCCCGACGGCACGCTCGCCAAGGTGACGAGCTTCATCCCCATCACGGCGCCGGTGACGATGCCGCCGCGGATCGCCCTCGGCGCCGCGTCGCCGCTGGAGATCGTGGCCGCGCTGGTGGTGACGACCGCGGGCGCCGCGCTGCTCGTGCCGCTGGCCGCGCGGATCTACCGCGGCGCGGTCCTGCGCACGGGCTCGGCGGTCAAGCTCCGCGACGCCTGGCGCGCCGCGGGCGCCTAGTGGCCGCCCCCGGAAATACGCCACGCCTCTCGCGGCCGATGACCTTCGCCTGGAGCCACCCACGACAGTCGAGATACGTCTGTATCCCTCGTGTCGTGGGCGGCCCCAGGCTCGATCCTCGACCACGAGAGTCGGGCCGTATTTGCGAGGACGACCACTAGACGCTCCCGTCGGGCTCCGTCACGGAGGTGTCCGCGAACGAGTGGTGCTCGTGCGCGACGACCCAGCGGCCGTCCTCCTTGCGCAGGCCGAGGGTGAGGCGCAGGCGGCTCTCGGGGTGCTCGGCGAGCTCGTGCGGCATCCCGCAGCGCAGCAGCGCGAAGACGTAGGCGATGTCCTCGCCCGCGGTCACGTCGAGCTCGACGAGCTCGAACGAGGCGCCGCGGGCCTGCCAGGTGAAGAAGCCGGGCCACGTCTCGCGGTAGGCGTCGAGGCCGCGGACGCCGTCGTGGGGCGGCGGCACGTCGAACATCACGATGTCGCCGGCGTGGCCGTCGAGCACGGTCTCGAGGTCGCCGCGGTGGACCGCCGCGGCCCAGCGCTCCACCAGCGTGCGGATCTGCTGCTCGTCCTTGGACATGGCGGGGTCGCTCCTCTCGGCGGTATGGGTGCCGATGAAGACCCGCCCGGCGATCGAAACTGACCGTCTAGCGGACCAGCGCGTCGATCTGGCTGAGGTGGCCGCGGACGGTCTCGGCCATCGAGTCGAGGATCTTGCGCGCCTCGTCGATGCCGGTGGAGGCGTTGGTGAGCTGCGACTTGATGCGGCGCACGTCCTCCATGGCGCCGAGCGCGCGCTCGGTCTCGGCCACCACCGCCGAGACGTCGAGGTCGTCCTGGGCGCCCTTGGCCATCAGCACCCGCGCCCGGGCCAGCGCGTAGCCGACCTCGAGCGCCAGCCGCGACCCGTCCTCGGGTTCGTAGACGACGAACAGCTTGTCGCCGTTGACCTCGCGCAGCTGCTGCGTCTTGCGCGGCAGCAGGTCCTCCGAGGGGACCACCCACACGGCGTAGTCGGCGTCGCGCTGGGCCATCGCGTCGTCGAGCTCGGCCAGCGCCTCGTTGCGGGAGCGGCGGGAGTTCTTGGCCTCGAAGACGATGCGGCCGCGGGCGGGGCCGGCGCAGCCGTCGATCCCGACCAGCACGTCGCCCTTCCGCCCGCCGGTGCCGCGCACGTCGCCGACCGCGTCGCAGTCGTCGCCGCGGGCCACCGCGACGGCGTCCACCGCGTCCGCCACGGCCTCCTCGTAGGGGCGGCCCTTGGCGGTCGAGCGCGCGTGCTCGGCGGCGACCTCGACCTGCGTCTGCTTCTCGGCCTGGAGCTTGTGGACCTCCTCCTTCAGCGCCTCCACGCGGGCCACCATCTGGCGCATGTCGGTCGCCTGGCGGTCCGCCGCGTCGCGCGTGGCGCGCAGCACGCCGGCCTTGAAGTCGGCCAGCGGGTTGGCGCCGTCGGCCGAGGAGAACTGCTTGAGCAGGTCCTCGCGCATGCGGCTCGAGGCCTCGGTCATCACGGACTTGAGCTGGTGCTGCACGGCGGCGTTCGACCGCTCCCCGAACAGCCGCTCGAGCTCCACGGCGAGGTGCCCGTGCTCGGGCCCGAAGACCTCCTCGACGCGCTGGTCGAAGAACTCCGCGATGGTGCGCGCGCGGTCGGCGAACGACGCCTCGACCTCGGCCGAGGCCTTCTCGAACTCCGCGCGCACGAAGTCGGCCTGCGACGCGGTGTGCTCGCGGGCGAGCACCCGGGCCCCGATCACGGCCGCGTCGGCCAGCACCTGCGCGGGGTCCTCGCCCGCGTCCATCCGCGCGCGCACGAGCTCGACGACCCCGTGGTCGGTGATCGTCAGCCCGTCGACGACGACGGCGTTGGCGAGGACGGAGATGCGGGGGTGGCGGAGGGGTGTGGCGGCTTCCATGGCGAAGACGTCGCACCCTACGCGCCCAACCTGACGGAACAGTCGCCCAGGGGGCGACTGTTTTGGGAGTTCGGCGCCCTGCCGTGGCGCAGGCTCCTGCCGCCGTGAGCCGAACTCCCGGCCGTGCCGGGCCGTGGCCGTGGCGGGCTCGTTTACGCGGTCTGGAAGCTGCCGAGGCCCTCGGGGGCCTCGTCGGTCACGTCCACCTTGGCGACCTCGGCGTGGCCGGGACCGGAGCGGACGAAGTCGAGCATCGCGTCGACGGCGTCGGCCTCGCCCTCGAAGACGGCCTCGACGGTGCCGTCCGAGCGGTTCGCCGCCCAGCCGGCGACGCCGCGCCGGGAGGCCTCGCGGCGCGTCGCGTCGCGGAAGAAGACCCCCTGCACACGGCCGTGGGCGCGCACACGCTTGCGGACAGCCATGAGGGGTACGGTAGAACGTCATGGCCGGCATCGAGGCGCTCGACACCGACATCACGAGGCTCGAGATCGACGCCATCGCCAACGCGGCGAACACCGACCTCGCGCACGGTGGCGGGGTCGCCGGGGCGATCTCCCGCGCCGGCGGTCCGGACGTCCAGCGCGAGTCCGACGACAAGGCGCCGATCGGCCTCGGCGAGGCGGTCGAGACCACCGGCGGCCAGATGCCGTGCCGCTGGGTCATCCACGCCGCGACGATGCACCTGGGCGGCCCGACCTCCGCCGAGATCATCCGCGACGCCACCGCGGCGACGCTGGCGCGGGCCGACGAGCTCGGCGCCCGCAGCCTCGCGCTGGTGGCCTTCGGCACGGGCGTCGGCGGCTTCTCCATCGACGAGGCCGCGCGCATCGAGGTCGAGGAGGTCACCCGTCACCTGCGGGAGGGATCCGGGCTCGAGCGGGTCGTCTTCGCCGTCCGCGGTGCGCAGGCGCGCGACGCCTTCCAGGCGGCGATCGACAAGGCCGGCTAGCCGGGCGCGATGCGCCCGACCGCGCCCGCCCGGCCAGGCCGATGAGCGAGCTGGCCACCGAGCTGGCGGCCGCGGGCGGCGCCGAGGCCCCGCCGCGCACGACCGCGCGGCTCCGCCAGCTGCTTCTCGCCGCGCTCTCCGAGGGCCGCGCGGAGCTCGGCCGCACCCGCTCGGGCAGCAAGGACCGCCCCGTCACGGTCGCGATGGCCGCGGGCGACGGGCGGCTGCTCGCCGTCACGCCCGCCGACGCCGCCGTCCGCGCCGACCGCCAGGCGGTGGACGAGCGCGCCTGGCTGCTCGTGGCGGCCGCGGTCGGCGCCCTCGTCCAGCTCTCCGAGGCGGGCCCACCGGGCGACGCCGCCGACCTCGCGCTGCTGGCGGGCGCGCTCGAGGACCACCTCGTGCTCGCGGCGCCCGCGCCGCCCCTCGAGCCCGGCGCGCTCGACGACCTCGTCCCGCTCGCCTTCGAGGAGCAGGCCCACGCGATCGACCGGCTGCGGGCGCAGGCGCTCGCCGTCCCCACCGCCCTGCTCGCCGACGCCGGCGAGCTGCGGCCCCCGATCGGCGCGGCGCATCCGCTGCGGATCGCCGAGGCGGTCGCGCGCCTCGGCGGCCGCCCGGCCGAGCCGCGGTCGGTCGAGGACCTCGAGGACGCCGTGCTCGAGCTGATCGATCCCGCGGCCGGGCGGACGTCGCGCCCGCACGAGGACCCGGACCCGGCGCGGCGCATCGCCCGGCGCATCCTGCAGCGCCTCGACGGGATGGGGAAATGGGGCGGCTACCACACCGACTTCGCCCACCTCGCCCGCGGCTTCGCGGGCAACGACCGGGCGCTGGCGCAGTCGGTCGGCGAGTCGCTCCTGGCCGCCGGGCTGCTCGCCGAGAAGCCGTCGGTGGGCCAGCGCCACGTCTTCCTCAACCCGCGCCGCGCGGCGGACATCCGCCGCCTGATCGAGTCCGGCGAGGCCCCGGCCGGGCTCGCGCTGCCGGCCTGACCGCGGCCCCCGGCCGCCACGGCCCCGCCGTCCCGGAGCGGCGCGGCCGGATCGCTACGCTCGGTGCATGCCCCTGCGCACGGACATCTTCGAACTCGGGCGCCTCGGGCTGACGGCCGGCGAGGGCAGGCGCCTCGAGCTCCACGTCCACATCGAGCCCTTCGAGTTCGGTGGGGAGTCATACGCGGTCGAGCCCGAGCTCGTCCCGGTGCGCCTCGAGGTCTCCCGCACCACCGGGAACGGGTGGGCGTTGCGGCTGCTCTTCGCCGCCGAGCTGCACGGCCCGTGCATGCGCTGCCTGGAGCCCGCGTCCCCGGTGTTCGAGGTCGAGGCCCGCGAGGTCCACCAGCCCGGCGGGGGCGAGGAGCTCAGCTCGCCGTACGTCGACGACGCCGGCGAGCTCGACCTGGGCGCCTGGGCGCGGGATGCCCTCGCGCTCGCGCTGCCCGGGCAGATCGCGTGCCGGGAGGACTGCCGCGGCCTGTGCTCACGCTGCGGCGCCGACCTGAACCGCGACCCCGAGCACACGCACGACCCCGAGCCGGACCCGCGCTGGGCGAAGCTCTCGGAGATTCGCTTCGATTAGCGCGCCCGCCGCGGCGGCGGGCGCGCAAGAGCCGGTCAGTTGCTGTGGATGGTGGGGTCGAGCTCGTGCTCGGCGGCGATGGCGTGGGCGTCGAGGTAGGCCTGGTAGGCGCGCGCCTCGAGGAGGCGCGCGACCGTGTCGTCGAGGGCATGGACAGCGAGCTCGAGCGCGCGCAGCTCGCGGATCTCGTGGAGGCGGACCCGCGCCCGGGCGTGTGCCCGGCGCGCGTGCTCCACGTAGTCGGGGTGGCGGGGGATGGTGTTGTGGGGCATGGCAAGCGTCCTCAGCGATGCGCCGGGGCCGGCGTCCGTGTCGGGACCGGGTCGGTGATGGGCTCGGCGTGCAGTCCCGCGAGGGCGTTGGCCGTCCGGCGTCCCCCGGTTGTCGCGGTATCGAGATCGATGTCGCAGATCACGAGACTGCCTTGGTATTCGTCGATGCGGCCGATGAGGTTCGACAACTCGGCCGCGGAGTGCGCCACGTGCGCCAACCTCGCGACGACGAGGCGGCTCGCCTCACCCGAGGCGAAGCGTCCGAGGGCCTGCTCGAGGCCGGGTCGTCCGGGCTCGCCGGGGTCGTCCCCGACGATCTGCGCGAGGGTCCAGCCGCGCTCCTGGCAGGCCGCCTCGATCCGCCCCGCCTGCGGCGACGGGGTCGGGCCGTCGGGGATGCGGGGCAGGTAGCCGACGGCGCGCGGGGCGGTGTCGGGGTCGGGCGTACCGTTCTGCTGGCGGGCGGCTCCGAGCTGGTCGATCTGTGCGGCGGGGGCCCAGAACGGCTGGGCCTTGGCGGGGTCGTGGATGAGGTACTGCGAGTCGGCGACCCACCCGGCGGGGCGGGGCTCGTCGGGGACGGAGACGGCCTTCACGACGCCGCGGAAGGCGCCGACGGCGGGGTCGGGGCTGGTGCCGTGGACCCACAGCTCGTAGACCGGCGCGGTGTCGGTGACGGACCGGCCGCGGCGGCGGTGCAGGAGCGCGGCGACGAGCGCCACGAGCGCGAGCGCGCCGGCGGCGATCAGCCCCCACAGCCACCACGCGATGCCCGCGAAGCCGGACGCCGCGGTGGCGGCGGGATCGGATGCGGGGGCGTCCGCCGCGCGTCTCGGCGCGACCGGCGCGGCGGCGTCACGTGTGTCCGGGCGCGCTTGTGCGGGTTGGTCGGGGCGGGCGAGCGTGTCAGCCTGCGCGGCGCGGATGTGGCGCAGCGTGACCAGGCCCACGATCCCGTCGAGTGTCAGCTGGTGCTTGTACTGGAACCAGCCGACCGCGTCCCGGGTCCGTTCGCCGTAGACGCCGTTGACCGGCCCGGGGTGGTAGCCCAGCACGCGGAGCCGGCGCTGGACCTCCTTCACCCGGCGCGAGCCGTCGCGCAGTGCCCGGCCGTCGCCGAACCGCACGGCTCCGGCGGACCAGCCTGCCGGCGCTCGCCGGCTCTGGCTCGCCGGCGCCGACGTCTCGACGGCGCGGCGCACCGCGCGCTGATGCCAGCCGGCGGCCGCGCTCAGCTCACGACCGTTCAGAGTCGGCTGCTCCGCGGCGGCTGCGGCGCCCGCCCCGAAGACCAGCCACAACAGGATCCCGAGCCCGAGGAGGCCGACGCCCGAGAGCAGCCGGACCACCGGTGTCGAGCTCTGCGCCAACGGCGCCAAGCGGTTGCGTTGCATCGTGTCATCTCCACTGAAAGGTGTTGAACGGTTGCGGTCCGGACCGGTGTCGGTCCGGGCCTCCCCCGCCTGCGCTCAGGGCGTCAGGGCAGGGGCCTGCCGGGAAAGCTCCGTGCGGGAGCTAGCCAGGCCGTTCAAGCAGAGAGACGAAGGCCACCGGCCGCCAACGGGCCGGGGCGTTGGCCACGCGCCCGAACCGCACGAGCGAGAGGCCCATGAAGAGCACCAGGATCGCCGCGACGGCGACCGGCGGCGGGACCGGCGCGAACGCCGACGCCCCGACCGAGGAGATGCCCGAGGGAGAGTGCGGGATGTCGACCGGCGCGACGGGCGCCTCGGGCGCCCGCACCGACCGCGACGCGGCGTCCACACCGGCCGCCACCTGGCCGGCCGCCTGGGCGGTCGCGACGGCGACCACGGAGACGCCGGACACCACGACGCCGGCCGCGGCGGCGATCGCCGGGCCGGTCGCGGACAGCATCGGCAGCGCCGACAGCGGCCCCGCCGACCCGTCCACCAGCGTCAGCGCGAGCATGCCCAGCAGGCCGCCGCGACCGATCATCGGACCGGCGATAAGGGAGGTCAGCCCGGCGTCGGCGGCGATCCGCTCGGGCCGCTGGGGGGCGCCCGGGGACACCGGCGAGGGGCCCTCCGAAGGCGCCGCGGCGGCGGCCGGGAGGACCGGCGCGAGGGGGGTGAAGACGGGGCTGGTGACGGGCGCCTGGACGGCCGGCGCGGCCGGCGTCACGGGCCCGGTCGAGGGCGGCGTCGCGGGCGTCTCCAGCGGCAGGCGGGGACGCACGGGCACCGGGTTCGCCGACCCGTCGGCGGGCGGCGCGACCACCGGATCGGGTGGCGGCGGGACGACCACGGGGTCGGCCGGCGGGACCACGACGGGGTCTGCCGGCGCGGCCGGGGCGGGCGCCACGACGACCGGATCGACCGGCGTGGCGGGCGTCACGGGGTGGGCCAGGACGTCCACCGGGACCATCGGATCGGCCGGGATCACCGGGTCCTGCACGGTGTCCACCGGCACGATCGGATCGATCACCGGCACGACGATCGGACCCACCGGGACGTCCACGTCGATGGGCCCCGACGACGGCGGCACGGCCGGCGTCGTCAGCAGGCCCGGCACGTGCCCACTGCCCACCGGCGACCCGGGATCAACGACGACGGGACCGGGCGACGAGGGGGCGGACGGCGACTGCGAAACGGGCGGTCCAGGCTCGTCGGTGGCAGGACCGGAGGGCGACTCGGAAGAGGCGGGTCCCGGCGTGTCGGAGGCGGGACCCGGAGTCTGGGAGGGTGACTCGGCGGCAGGCGTCTCGTGTGCGGGGCCCCCGGGCTCGTCGGTGGCGGGGGCGGGCGTCTGGGAGGAGGGTGACTCGGCGGCGGGCGTCTGGCTTGCGGGCGTCCCGGAAGCGGGGGTGGTGGCGGGGCCCTCGTCATCGGCGGCGGGGGCGGGCGACTCGGCGGCGGGCGACTCGGCGGCCGGCGCTGTCTGCTCATCGGTGGCAGGGGCCGGCGTATCGGCGGGCGGTGCGGCGGGTGCTCCCTGCTCTTCGGTGGCGGGAGCCGTCATCTGCTCGGCGGGCGGCGCTGTGACCGCCCCGTCATCTGCTCTCGCGACCCCGCCGAACGCCCAGACCGTCAGCAGCAGCACCAACGCACAGGCCAGCATGAACCGCCGCCTCAGGGCGATTCCGGAACCAGCCAAGTCCTGCGTCCGTGCCACTACAAGCGACTCCACGGGCTACCGGCCCGTCCTGACGGGGACACGAGCTACCAACTGTTCTCTCTGAAACGGATGATCCGCGCCGATATTCCGAGCCCAGCAACGCGAATCCGGTGGGACGACCCCACCAGCGTAGAAGCAAACCACATTTTCGAGAAGCGAGTCAAACTCTCCCGAGCCGGTGGTCAGCGTGGGGACCGGATGTGCCCGAAGCGGCGTCGTCGCGCCACTTCGCTACCCTTCCGGTCGCTCATGGCCGTCCCGAAGCAGAAGCAGTCGCACGCGCGCACGAACCAGCGCCGGTCGCAGCACAAGATCTCGGCGCCGGCGCTGAGGACCTGCCCGCAGTGCCGTCAGCCGCGGCGCCCGCACCGCGTCTGCCCGCACTGCGGCTCCTACGGCGGCAGGGAGGTCGTGGCGATCTCGGGCGACGACCTCGATCACGAGCACGACCACTAGACGCACCCGGGTCATGACCGACCGGGTCACCGTCGCGCTGGACGCGAACGGAGCCGATCTCGGGCCCGGCGAGGTGGCGCGCGGCGCCGCCCTCGCGGCCGAGCGCGGCGTCGACGTCCTGCTGTTCGGCCCGGCGGCGCGGCTCGGCGACCCGGCGCCCGGCGTCGAGATCGTCGACGCCCCGGTGTCGATCGCCAAGGCCGCCGACCCCGCCCGCGCCGTCCGCGCCACGCCGGAGTCCTCGATCGTCCAGGCCGTGCGGGCGGTCGCGTCGGGTCGCGCGGACGCGCTCGTCTCCGGCGGCTCGACCGGCGCCGTGCTGGCCGCCGGCCTCTTCGAGATCCGGCGCGCGCGGGGCGTCCATCGCCCGGCGCTGGCGATCGTGGTGCCGGCCCCCGAGGCGCCGTTCCTGCTGCTCGACGTCGGCGCCAACGTCGAGGTGCGGCCCGAGCATCTCATCCAGTTCGCGCATATGGGCGCCGCCTTCATGGAGGCGGTCCACGGGTTCGAGCGCCCGCGCGTGGCGCTGCTCTCGAACGGCGAGGAGCCGACGCGCGGCCCGAGCGACGTCGTGGCCGCTCACGCCCAGCTCGCCACGGCGGGCAACCTCAACTTCATCGGCAACGTCGAGGGCTTCGCGTTCGGGACCGGCGCCGCCGACGTGATCGTGTGCGACGGCTTCGCCGGCAACGTCGCGCTGAAGTCGATGGAGGGCACGATGAACGCGCTGCTGCGAGCCATCCGCGCGGCGGCGGAGTCGGGCCCGCGGGCGATCGTCGGCGGCACCCTGCTGCGGCCGGCGCTGCAGACGCTCCGCGATCAGCTCGACCCCCAGGAGCAGGGCGGCGCTGTGCTGCTCGGCCTGCGCAAGCTGTGCGTCGTACCCCACGGGTCGTTCGAGGCGCGCGGCTTCGCGCGCGCGGTGGAGGTCGCCGCGCGCGGCGTGCGGGAGGATGTGGTGGGGCGCAGCCACGCGCGCCTCGCCGCGGCGGACGTGCTGCGGCGCGCGCCGCTCTCCGAGGACGCGTCCGCAGTGGCCGCTAGCGTCACCGAGCGTTCATGACCCGTGCCGAGATACTCGAGCTGATCCGGGCCCACCTGGCCGACGAACTGGAGATCGATCCCTCCCGCGTCCAGGAGGAGACCCGCTTCCGGCAGGACCTGGAGGCCGACTCGCTCGATCTCTACACGCTCGTACAGGAGCTCGAGGACTCCTATGGGGTCAAGATGTCCGACGAGGAGGCGGCCCGCATCCTCACCGTCGGGCAGGCCGTCGACTTCGTGATGGAGCACCACGGGCACGCGGACGCCACCTCTCCGCCCTCGAACGCCGAGCGAAGGCCCTGACCCCTGAGCACGCTGCACGACCTGCTAGAGACGCTGCCGGACGATCTCGCCAGGCAGGCGGTCACGCACGCCTCGTGGACGGAGCGACGGTCGGAGTCCTACGAGCGCCTCGCCTTCCTCGGCGACTCGGTGCTCGCGCTGGCGGTCACCACGCACCTCTACCCGCGCCTGGACCCGGAGGCCTACGGGGCGGGCCGGCTGACCAAGATCCGCGCCCAGGCCGTCTCGGGCCGCTCGTGCCGCGCCGTGGCCGAGCGCCTCGGGCTGCCGGAGCGCCTGCGCGCCGCGGCGCCGCCCGACAGCGCCGCGGTGACCGAGGCGCTGATCCGCACCGAGCGGGTGCTGGCCTCGGTGATCGAGGCCGTGATCGGCGCGTGCTACCTGCATCACGGCTACGAGGCGACCACCGCCGCGGTGGTGGACGCCTTCTCGCTCGAGATCGAGCAGGCGCTGGAGCGCCCGGCGGACTTCAAGTCGGCCCTGCAGGAGCGGCTGGCCCGGCGCGGGACCGTCGTGGTCTACCAGGTGACGGCCGAGGAGGGCCCGCCGCACGACAAGACCTTCGAGGTGGCGGCGCTCGTGGGCGGCGACGAGCTCTCCCGCGGCTCGGGGCGCTCGAAGAAGGACGCCGAGCAGGCGGCCGCCGCGGCCGCGCTCGAGTCGATGACCCCCTGACCGGGGGCGCCTGATGCACCTGCGCTCGCTGACCCTCAAGGGCTTCAAGTCCTTTCCGGACCGGACGCGGCTCGAGTTCTCGCCGGGCGTCTCGGTGATCGTGGGCCCGAACGGCTCGGGCAAGTCCAACGTCACCGACGCGGTGCTGTGGGTGATGGGGGAGCAGTCGCCGCTGGCCGTGCGCGGCGCCTCGATGCAGGACGTCATCTTCGCGGGCGCGCACGGGGTGCAGGCCCGCTCCGAGGCCGAGGTCGAGGTGGTGCTCGACAACGGCGACGGCGTCGTCGACCTGCCGCTGTCCGAGCTCTCGATCGTCCGCCGCCTCAACCGCGCGGGCGACGGCGAGTACCGGATCAACGGCGCGCGCTGCCGGCTGACCGACGTCATCGAGATCCTCTCCGACACCGGCCTCGGCAAGGAGATGCACTCGGTGGTCTCCCAGGGCCGGGTCGAGTCGATCGTCACCTCCAAGCCGCGCGACCGGCGGATGCTCATCGAGGAGGCCGCCGGCCTCGGCAAGCACCGCAAGCGCCGCCGCCGCGCCCAGCTCAAGCTCGACCGCACGCACGACAACCTCGACCGCTCGCTCGACGTCGAGCGCGAGGCGCGCACCCGGCTGCGCCCGCTCAAGCGCCAGGCGGAGGCGGCCGAGCTCCACGAGCGGCTCGAGCGCCAGACCGACGAGGCGCGCTGGTCCCTGGCCCGCGACGCGCTGCGCACGGCGCGCGGCGAGCTCGAGGGCGCCGAGGCCGCGGTCGCCGAGGCGCGGGAGGCGAGCGCGCGCACGGAGGCTGCTCTGGACGAGGTCCGCGGCCGCCGCGAGCGCGCCGAGGAGGCCCTGTCCGCCCGGGGCTCCGAGCGCGAGGGCCTGTCCAACCGCTTCTACGCCGCCCGCTCGGCGGCCGAGCGCATCGGCCTGCGGCTCGAGTCCGCCGGCCAGGCCGCGACCGGGGTGGGCGACCGCATCGAGCGCCGCCGGGCGCTGCTGGCCTCGCTGGAGGCCGAGGCGGCGCAGGACACCGGCGACGACGGCGCCGCCGAGCGGATCGCCGGCCTCGAGACGGAGCTCGCCCAGCTGGCCGAGGACCGCCAGGCGCGCCTCGAGCAGGAGATCGCGGAGCTCGAGGAGCGCCGCGGCGCCGCGGCGGCGGAGTCCGAGCGCCTCGCGGGCGAGGCCGAGACCGCCGTCGCCGCGCGGCGGGAGGTCGACGCGGCCGCGGAGTCCGCCCGCAAGGCCCGGCGTGAGACCGAGGCCGGCGCCGAGAAGGCGCGCCGCGAGGCCGCCCGGGTCGGCGCCGAGCTCGCGGCCGTCAACCAGTTCCTGCGCTCCCACGCCGGGGCGCCGGGTGGGTCCGCCGCCCTCGCCGACGCGCTCGGGGCCGAGCCGGGCTACGAGCTCGCGCTCGCGGCGGCGCTGGGCCCCCGCCTGCGCGCCGCGGTGGCCGCCGACCTGAGTGAGGGCGCGTCGCTCCTCGACCGCGCGGGCCGCGACGGGGCGGCCGCGCTGGTGATGACCGACGCCGGCCCGGACGGTGCCGCGCCCACGCCGCCGTCGCCGTCCGCCGAGCCCCTGCTCTCGCACGTGCGCGCGCCCGGCGACGACCCCGGCGCCCGCCTGGCCCGGGCGCTGCTCGCCGACGCCTGGGTCGTCGACGACCTCGCCGGCCTCGCCCGGGACTTCAACGGCATCGCGGTCACCCGCAGCGGCCGCGTGTGGTCGCCCTCCACGCGCGAGCTGCGCCAGGTGCCGGCGGGCGGCGAGGACCGCCTGCTCGCCGAGCGCAACCGCCGGGACGCGCTGGTGGCCGAGGTCGGGCGCACCGCCGAGGCCGAGCGCGCCGCGCTCGCCGGCGTCGAGCGGGCGACACAGCGCGTGGCCGACGCGGAGGCCGCTCGCGAGGAGGCCGAGCGCGCCGCGCGGGCCGCCGGCCGGGCGCGCGACGAGGCCGCCGAGGCCGAGCGCCACGTCGGGTTCCTCATCGAGCGGCGCCGGGCCGCGCCCGACGAGGGCGAGTCGGCCGAGCGCCGCACCCAGGTCGAGTCGGCGCTCGCGACGGAGCGCCGGCTCGCCGAGCGCGCCGAGCGCGAGCGGGAGCAGCGCACGCGGCGGATCGCCGCCGAGCGCGACCGGCTCGGCCTGGACGAGGCGCTACGCCCCGCCGCCGAGCGGCTCGCCGCGGCGCTCGAGGCGGCGCGCGACGCCGTCGCGGAGCGCGTCACGGCGCTCGAGGCCGAGCTGCGCGCCGACCGCCAGGCGGGCGAGCAGCTGGCCGCGGAGCTCCGCACCTGCGCGGCCGAGGAGAGCCGCGTGCAGGCGCAGCTCAAGGAGCGCGGGGAGGCCGTCACGCGCGGCGAGGTGCGCGCCCAGCGGCTCCGCGACCAGGCCGCCGACGCCGAGGCCGAGCTCACGGCGGTCGCCACCAAGCTCGGGCTCGAGGCCGAGCCGGCCTCCGAGGCGCTCTCGGACGAGGAGCGCGAGGGCCTCGAGGGACGCATCGCTGCGCCTGAACCGCCGCCGCGAGCAGCTCGGCCCCGTCAACCCGCTCGCGCAGCAGGAGTACGCCGAGGCGGTCGCGCACGTCGAGGACCTCGAGCGCCAGCGCGAGGACCTCGAGGCCGCCATGCGCGAGCTCGAGGGGCTGATCCGCGACACCGACAAGCGCATCCGCGAGGCCTTCGAGGAGACCTTCGCGGCCGCCGCGCGCAACTTCGAGGAGGTCGCCGAGCACCTGTTCCCCGGCGGCCGCGGCCGTCTGCGCCTCGTGCGCGAGGACTCGGGTCCCCGCCCGGTGCTGGGCGGCGGCGAGGGCGACGAGGCGCGAGGACGCGCCGTCGCCCGAGGACCGGGTGGAGGAGGCCGTCGAGGACGTGGAGGCGGAGGCCGCCGCCGCGCCGCCCGAGGACGCGATGGGGGTCGAGATCGAGATCACCCCCGCGGGCAAGGCCACCAAGCGCCTGATGCTGCTCTCCGGCGGCGAGAAGTCCCTGACCGCGCTGGCCTTCCTGTTCGCGGTCTTCCTCGCGAAGCCGTGCCCGTTCTACATCCTCGACGAGGTCGAGGCCGCCCTCGACGACATCAACATCGACCGCTTCCTCACGCTGCTCGGCCGCTTCTCGGACCGCGCGCAGTTCATCGTCGTCACCCACCAGAAGCGCACGATGGAGGCGGCCGACTGCCTGTACGGCGTCTCGATGGCGGGCAACGGCGTCTCGAAGGTCGTCTCGCGCCGGCTGCCGGCCCGCTCGGCCGCGGCCTGACCGGCGCCGGCGGCGCCGCTGCCCGCGGCTATCCTCCGGCGCCCGATGGCCCGCGACTGGACCGAGCTCTTCCTCACCGACGGCGTCGTGCCCGTGCCGCAGTCCGAGGAGCGCAGCGAGGAGCGCCGCGGCTTCTTCCGCCGCCTGCGCGACAACATGCGCAAGACGCGCGAGGCGCTCTCCGCCGAGGTCCAGGCGACGCTGTTCCAGGGCGACCTCGACGAGGAGACCTGGGAGCGCCTCGAGGAGGCGCTGATCTATGCCGACGTCGGCGCGCGCACCACCGCCGAGGTCGTCGAGCGCCTCGAGCAGGAGGCCGAGGCCGGCGACCGTCTCCGGCGGCGAGGAGCTCACGCGCCGCCTGTCCGAGCTGCTCGCCGAGCTCGCCCGCACCGGCGACGACACGATCGACATCCGCCCCGACCCGACGGTCATCCTCGTCGTCGGCGTCAACGGCACCGGCAAGACGACCACGATCGGCAAGCTCGCCTGGCACCTGCGCCAGACGCTGGGGCGCAGCGTCGTGATCGGCGCGGCGGACACGTTCCGCGCCGCCGCCGTCGAGCAGCTCGAGCGCTGGGGCGAGCGCGCCGGCGTGGAGGTGATCAAGGGCCCCCGAGGGCTCGGACCCCGGCTCGGTCGCCTTCGAGGCGATCGCCCGCGGCCGCGAGCGCGGCGCCGACGTCATCATCATCGACACCGCCGGCCGCCTGCACACGCAGCACAACCTCATGGACGAGCTGACCAAGATCCGCCGCGTGATCGGCAAGCAGATGCCCGACGCGCCGCACGAGACGCTGATGACGGTCGACGCCACCACCGGCCAGAACGGGGTCCGGCAGGCCAAGCTGTTCGGCGAGGCCGTCGGCGTGACGGGGATCGTGCTGACCAAGCTCGACGGCACGGCGAAGGGCGGGATCGCACTGGCGATCGCGAACGAGCTGGGCATCCCGGTGAAGCTGATCGGCATCGGCGAGTCGCTCGAGGACCTGCGCCCGTTCGACCCCGACGAGTTCGCCCGCGCGCTGCTGACCTGAGCTGACCGCGGCGCGCGCCGCTCCGAGTCGCGGCGGCCTCGCCCACGAGCGGAGGGCCGAGCGTCGCAGTACGCTGGGAGAAACATGGATGCTTGGGTGCTGTGGCTGATTGCGGCGGCGATCCTGGGAGTGGGCGAGATCCTCACCTCCGGGTTCTTCCTCGCGCCGTTCGCGGGCGGGGCGCTGGTGGCGGCCCTCCTCAGCGCGGTCGGTGCCGGCAGCGTGATCAGCCTGGCGTCGCGTTCCTCGTGCGTCTCCGTGCTGCTGCTGGTCGCGCTGCGTCCCATCGCGCGCGCGCACCTGCGCACGCCCGCGCGACTGCGCACGGGCACCGCCGCCCTGGTCGGCAAGCCGGCGACCGTCGTCGAGCGGATCGCCACGGGGACGCGGGGACGCGTGCGGATCGACGGGGACGTCTGGACCGCGCGCGCCTACGACGAGGACGAGGTCATCGAGTCCGGCCAGCGGGTGCACGTGATCGAGATCCGGGGCGCCACGGCGCTCGTGAGCGAGTTGTGAGAGGTAGGAATCGACATGACCGCGGGAGCTGATCGTCGCTCGTCGTGCTGGCCATCTTCGTGTTCTTCGTGGCGGCCATGGGGATCCGCATCGTGCCCCAGGCGCAAGGCGGGGATCGTGGAGCGCCTCGGCCGTTTCCAGCGCACGCTCGACCCGGGGCTCACGCTGGTCGTCCCGTTCGTCGACCGCGTCAAGCCGCTGATCGACCTGCGCGAGCAGGTCGTCTCCTTCCCGCCGCAGCCGGTGATCACCGAGGACAACCTGGTGGTGGGGATCGACACCGTCATCTACTTCACGGTCACCGACCCCAAGGCCGCGACCTACGAGGTCGCGAACCCGCTGCAGGCGATCGAGCAGCTCACCGTGACCACGTTGCGCAACGTGATCGGCGGGCTGACGCTCGAGGAGACGCTGACGAGCCGCGACCAGATCAACTCGCAGCTGCGCCTCGTGCTCGACGAGGCGACCGGCAAGTGGGGGATCCGCGTCAACCGGGTCGAGCTCAAGTCGGTCGAGCCGCCGCGCACCGTGCAGGAGGCGATGGAGAAGCAGATGCGCGCCGAGCGCGACCGGCGCGCCGCGATCCTCACCGCCGAGGGCGTCAAGCAGTCCCAGATCCTCACGGCCGAGGGCGAGAAGCAGGCGGCGGTGCTCACCGCCGAGGGCGCCGCGCACGGCGGCCATCCTGCGCGCCGAGGGCGAGTCCAAGGCGATCGAGACCGTGTTCCGCGCGATCCACGAGGGGGCGCCCGATCAGGAGCTGCTCTCCTACCAGTACCTGCAGATGCTCCCGCAGCTCGCGCAGGGCGAGGCCAACAAGATCTTCGTGATCCCCTCGGAGTTCTCCACGGCGCTCGCCAACCTGGGCGGTGCGCTCGGCGGGCTCGGCAGCAACCAGCAGGGCCCGCCGAAGCCGCGCCCGAAGCCGGCGCGTCACGAGCAGGACGAGATCGACGCCAAGGCGGCGGCCGACGCCAAGGAGGCCGCACAGGCCGCGCGCGACGCCGCCGAGGAGGCCGAGGGCGCCGTGCCCGGTGCGCCGCCACCGAGGCATCTGGGCCCGGGCAACGACGCCTCGCCGCACGGGGGCTAGCCGGACCGGCCCGGGAAGCGGCCCCGGCTAGATTGTGTGACGAGTTGTTCGACTCCCTCTCCGAGAAGCTGCAGGACACGCTCGCCGGCGTTCGCCAGCGCGGCGCGCTGACCGACGCCGACATCGACGCGGCCCTGCGCGAGATCCGCCTCGCCCTGCTCGAGGCCGACGTCAACTTCAAGGTCGTCAAGACCTTCACGAAGGCGGTCAAGGAGCGCTGCGCCGGCGTCGAGGTCTCGCGGCAGCTGAACCCCGGCCAGCAGGTCGTCAAGATCGTCAACGAGGAGCTGACCGCCCTGATGGGCGGCGCGTCGGCCGGGCTCGGCTTCGCCTCGCGCCCGCCGACCGTGATCCTCATGGCCGGCCTGCAGGGCTCCGGCAAGACCACCGCGACCGCGAAGCTCGCCCGCTACCTGCGCGAGCAGCACGGCTCCGCGGTCGCCGTCGCGGCGTGCGACGTCTACCGGCCCGCCGCCGTCGAGCAGCTCGTCAAGGTCGCCGGCCAGGCCGGCGCGACCGTCTACGAGCAGGGCACCGACCGCGACCCGGTCGACATCGCCCGCTGGGCCCGCGACCAGGCCGCCCGCGACGGCAAGGACGTCCTGATCGTCGACACCAGCGGTCGCCTCCACATCGACCAGGCGCTGATGGCCGAGCTCGCCAACATCAAGAAGGCGGTCCGCCCGCACGCGGTCCTGCTGGTGGTCGACGCGATGACCGGCCAGGACGCCGTGAACGTCGCCGAGCAGTTCGCCGAGGTGGCCGACTTCGACGGCGTGGTGCTCACCAAGCTCGACGGCGACGCCCGCGGCGGCGCCGCGCTGTCGGTCAAGGCCGTCACCGGCAAGCCGATCATGTTCGCCTCCACCGGCGAGAAGCTCGGCGACTTCGAGCGCTTCCACCCCGACCGCATGGCCCAGCGCATCCTCGGGATGGGCGACGTGCTCTCGTTCATCGAGAAGGCCGAGCAGGCGACGGGCGAGGACGAGGCGCGCGACCTCGAGCGCAAGCTGCGCAAGAACCAGTTCACGCTCGAGGACTTCCTCGACCAGCTGCGCAAGATCCGCCGCATGGGGCCGCTGACGTCGCTCCTCGGGATGATCCCCGGCCTGGCGGGCCACCAGCTCTCGAAGATGCAGGTCGACGAGAAGGAGTTCGACCGCATCGAGGCGATGATCCTCTCGATGACGCCCTGGGAGCGCCGCCACCCGGAGTCGATCAAGGGCTCGAGGCGGCTGCGCATCGCCAAGGGCTCGGGCACGACCGTCCAGCAGGTCAATCAGCTCGTCAAGCAGTTCGGCGAGATGCGCCGGCTGATGAAGGGGCTGCAGTCGGGCCGCATGCCCGACCTCGGCCAGCTCATGCGCCAGCGGTAACCGCTGCGCTATCCTGCCGCGCCGTCATGTCCGTCTCCATGCGACTCACCCGCGTCGGCGGGAAGAAGGACGCCCAGTGGCGCATCGTCGTCGCCGACCAGCGCTCGCCGCGTGACGGTCGCTTCATCGAGACGCTCGGCCGCTACAACCCGCAGCCGAACCCGTCGGTCATCGCGGTCGACGAAGAGCGCGTGCGCCTCTGGCTCGACCGCGGCGCCGTTCCCTCCGAGACCGTCCGCAAGCTCCTCAAGACGCAGGGCATCGGCCGCTAGGCGCTGTGCGCGAGCTCCTCGAGTTCCTCGCCAAGGCGCTCGTCGACAGTCCCGACCGGGTGCGCGTGGAGGAGTTCGAGGAGGACGACGGTACGCTCGTGCTCGAGCTCTCGGTCGCCGACGATGACTACGGCAAGATCATCGGGCGCGGGGGACGGACCGCCCAGGCCCTCCGCACGCTCATCAAGGCCGCCGCGGTCAAGGACAACCGCCGCGTCCTCGTCGACATCGTCGAGTGAGGCGCCGGTCGAGGTCGGCCGTGTCGGCCGGCCGCACGGGCTGGACGGCTCCTTCTACGTGACGCGCGCCGACGCCCGCCTCCTCACGGTGGGCGCGGCGGTCGAGGTCGCGGGGCGCGCGCGGCTGATCGCGCGGCGCGCCGGGACCGATGCGCGACCGATCGTCCGGCTCGAGGACGTCGCGGGCCGCGACGCCGCGGAGGCGCTCCGCGGGCAGCCGCTGCTCGTCCCGCGGGAGGCGCTGCCGGCGCTCGACGAGGACGAGTACTGGGCGCACGAGCTCGAGGGCTGCGCGGTCGTGGACGGCGACGCGCCGGTGGGCGTCGTGCGGCGCATGCTGACGCTGCCGTCCGTGGACGTGCTCGAGGTGGAGCGTGACGGCGCCGGCGATCTGCTGGTCCCGCTCGTGCGCGACGCGGTCCGCGCGGTCGACGTCGCCGGGCGGCGGATCGACGTCGACCTCGCGTTCCTGGGTGACGACCGGTGAACATCGACGTCTTCACGCTGTTCCCCGCCTGGTTCGACTGGTTTCGCACCCAGCGCCACGTGGCCAACGCGCTCGCGCTGGGTCACACCCTCGAGTGCGTCGACTACCGCGCGAGCACGCCGCTGAAGTGGGGACAGGTCGACGACACCCCGTTCGGCGGCGGGGCCGGGATGGTGCTGCGGGTCGACGTCGTCGAGACGGCCCTGCGCGCCCGCTACGGGACGGACCCGGTCGGCCTGGACCGGCGCGTCATCGCGCTCACGCCGGGCGGTCGGCTGCTCGACGACGCGCTCGTCTCCGAGCTGGCGGAGGAGGACGACATCACGCTGCTGTGCGGGCGCTACGAGGGCTTCGACGAGCGCGTGCTCGAGCATCTGGCGACCGAGCAGCTCTCGATCGGGCGCTACGTGCTGTCCGGGGGCGAGCCGGCCGCGATGGTCGTCTGCGATGCGGTGCTCCGCAAGCTGCCCGGCACGCTCGGCAAGGACGAGTCGGCGGCCGAGGAGTCCTTCAGCGCCGCGCTCGAGGGCGGGCCCGAGTATCCGCACTACACCCGCCCGGCGTCGTGGCGCGGTCACGGGGTCCCCGACGTGCTGCTCAGCGGCCACCACGAGCGGATCCGGCAATGGCGCCTGCAGCAGAGCCGGGACCGGGCCCGTGGCCCAGGAGGTCCGCTACCATAGGCCGCCCGCGATCGCCCGTACCGCAATCGGCGACGCGGTTTTTTCTCGCCATGAGCACCGTGATCGACAGCCTCGAGCGCAGCCAGCTGCGCCGCATCCCTCGCTTTGCCGCCGGCGATCGCCTCCGCGTCCACTTCCAGGTCGTCGAGGGCACCCGTCGCCGGACGCAGGTCTTCGAGGGCGTGGTCATCAAGCGCCAGGGCGAGGGGGTTCGCGAGACCTTCACCGTCCGCAAGCAGTCCTTCGGCGTCGGCGTGGAGCGGACGTTCCCGGTCCACTCGCCGAAGATCGAGCGCATCGAGGTCGCCGCCCGCGGCGACGTCCGGCGCGCGAAGCTCTACTACCTCCGCGGCAGGGTGGGCAAGCGCGCCCGCGTGCGCGAGCGCCGCTACACCGGTCCGGAGGAGCGCGTCGAGGCGGGCCTGCTGCACGATCCCGCGGCCGAGGCCGCTGCCGCGTCCGACGCCGAGGTACCCGGCGACGCCGTCGACGCGCAGGCGCTCGAGGCCGAGGGCGCGGACGACGGCGCGACCGCCGAGGCCGCCGACACCGGCGCGGCCGCCGCGGACGCCGACGCCGGCGAGGCTCCCGCCACGGACCCCGATCCCGCCGCCGACCAAGCCGAGAAGTAACGCGGGTGGACCGCGGCTCGACAGCCGGCGGCTCGCTCCTCGAGCTAGTCATCATCGTCGGCGTCGCGCTCGGACTCGCGCTCGGCATCCAGGCGTTCCTCGTCAAGCCGTACCGGATCCCGAGCGAATCCATGGTGCCGACGCTCGAGATCAACCAGCGCGTGCTCGTCAACCGCATCGGCGAGCGCTTCTCGCATCCGAACGTCGGCGACGTCATCGTCTTCCATCCGCCCGTCGGCGCCGAGCGCGACAACATGTGCGGCGGCGGCGAGCCCCAGCCCGGCCAGGTCTGCGACAAGCCCACGCCCCAGAAGGCCGACGTCAACTTCATCAAGCGCGTCGTCGCCGGTCCGGGCGACCGCCTGAGCATCCGCGACGGCCACGTGATCCTCAACGGGAAGCGCCAGAACGAGCCGTTCGCCGAGCCCTGCGGAGGCGGTGACGGCTGTACCTTTGCGAGGACGGTCACCATTCCGCCCGGCCACTACTTCATGATGGGCGACAACCGTGGCTCCTCCGACGACAGCCGCTTCTGGGGACCCGTTCCCGAGAAATGGGTCATCGGCAAGGCCTTCGCCACCTACTGGCCACCCAACCGGATCGGCCTCCTCTAGCGGCCCGGCGGGTGCCGCCGGCGTGACCGACCCGTCCTCCGCCCACCGCGGCGAGCCCGCCGACGGCGCCGCCTCCGCGAACGGTGCCGCTCCGGCCGACCGTGCCGCCCCCGCGAACGGCGCCGTCTCACCGAATGGCGCCGCTCCGGCCGACGAGGCCGCCGCCTCGAACGGCGCCGCGTCCGCCGATGAGGCCTCCGCCACCAAGGGCGGCGGGCGCGCCCGCAAGGCCGCCCGTGCCGCCGCCGCCCGCCGCCGGACCGGCCGGCGCCTCTTCGCGTTCGACCGCGCGCTCGGGCACCGCTTCGTGGCGGGTGCCGACGAGGCGGGCCGCGGCTGCCTCGCCGGCCCGCTCGTCGCCGCCGCGGTCCTGTTCGACTACGAGCGCCTGTCGCTGTCCGACCTGCGCTCGCTGACGCAGCTCAACGACTCCAAGCAGCACACCGCGGAGGCCCGCGAGGAGTTGTTCCCGCGCGTGTTGCGCGCGGCGACCGCCGTGGCGGTGACGTCGCGCTGCGTGCGCGGGATCGACGAGCGCGGCCTCCACAACACCAACCTCGCAGCGTTGAGCGACGTGCTGGCCCGCGTCGGCCGCGAGGGCTGCATCTGCCTGTCGGACGGCTTCCCGGTGCCGGCCACCGGCTTCGAGCAGCGGCCGGTCGTCGGCGGCGACGCCACGAGCGCCTCCATCGCGGCCGCCTCGGTCATAGCCAAGGTCACGCGCGACCGCTTCATGCACCGGATGGAGGAGCGCTACCCCGGCTGGGACTTCGGCGTCCACGTCGGCTACTCGACCCCCGAGCACCGCGCCGCCATCGAGCGCCTCGGGGTCTCGCCGCTCCATCGGCTGTCGTTCCAGTCGATGGCCTACCAGCAGCTGGCGCTGTAGCCCGGCCCGCGAGGGGGGTGGGTAGCAAACGTTGTCCAGGAGTGAACGTTTGCTCGCCACCCCCGGCGCCCGTGCACTTCCGCGCCGCCCACGACACGAAGCCTTGACACTCGCGCGGTGATCCGTTCTGGGCCCGGACCTAGCGTCCCGGCCCACATGAACACGGACCTGCGCCACCAGCTCGGCCGGCTCGGCGAGCGGCTCGCGGCCGAGCACCTCGAACGACTCGGCTACCGCGTGCTCGCCCGCCGCCACCGGACACGATGGGGGGAGCTCGACCTCGTCGCCGCGGCGGAGGACACGATCGTCTTCTGCGAGGTCAAGACCCGGCGCGCGGGATCCGGCCACCCGTGGGACACGTTGGATCCCGCAAAGCGCGCCCAGGTGCGCCGGATGGCATCGGCGTGGCTGGCCGAGACCACAGAGCGTCCCTACTGGGCCGAGCTGCGGTTCGACGCGATCGGCGTGGTCGTCGACGCCCGCGGCGCGCTCGTCTCGCTCGACCACATCGAGGCGGCGTTCTGAGTGCTGGCCCGCGTCGCCAGCTTCGCGATCGTCGGCGTCGAGAGCCGCCGCGTGTGGGTCGAGGCCGACGTCCGCCCGGGCCTGCCGGCATTCACCGTCGTCGGGCTCGCCGACATCGCCGTGAGGGAGGCGCGCGAGCGGGTCCGCGCCGCCCTCGTGAACTCCGGCTTCGAGTTCCCGCTCAAGCGCATCACGATCAACCTCGCGCCCGCGTACCTGCGCAAGATCGGGCCGGGCTTCGACCTCCCGCTCGCCCTCGCCGTGCTGGCCGCCAGCGAGCAGCTCGCCGCGGGGACGCTCACGAGCTGCGCCGTCGTGGGCGAGCTGTCGCTCAGCGGCAGCGTCGCGCCGGTGCGCGGCGTCCTCGCGACGGCCGAGGGCGCGCGCCGCCACGGGCTCGCGCGACTCGTGGTCCCGGTCGCCCGCGCGCGCGAGGCGGCGCTCGTCCCCGGCGTGACCGTGCTCGGGGTGGTGAGCCTGCCGCACGCGGTGGCGGTCCTCCGCGGCGCCGAGCCGCCGGCCGACCCGCCGCCGGCCAGCGAGCCGGCGCCCGGCTCGGCCGGTCCGATCCCGGGGATCGACCTCTCCGACGTCCGGGGTCACAACGCGCTCATCCCGGCGCTCGAGACCGCCGCCGCCGGCGGGCACAACCTGCTCCTCCATGGCCCGCCGGGCACCGGCAAGACCATGCTCGCCCGCCGGCTGGTCACGATCCTGCCGCCGCTCGATCCCACCGAGGCGCTGGAGGTCACGCGCGTCCATTCCGTCGCGGGCCTGCACGCGGGCGGCGGCCTTGTGTCCACGCGGCCGTTCCGGTCGCCGCACCACACGATCTCCGCCTCCGGCCTCGTCGGCGGCGGCTCCCCGCCGGCGCCCGGCGAGGCGACCCTCGCCCACTGCGGCGTCCTCTTCCTCGACGAGCTCTCCGAGTTCTCGCGCTCGAGCCTCGAGGCGATGCGCCAGCCGCTCGAGGACGGCCGGGTCGTGATCGTCCGCGGCCAGCGGGTCGTCGCGTTCCCGACGCGGTTCATGCTGGTCGCGGCCACCAACCCGTGCCCGTGCGGCGGCGGGGGCGACGCCTGCCGTTGCACGGCGGCCGATCTCGCGCGGCACCGCCGGCGGCTGAGCGGGCCCCTGCTCGACCGGATCGATCTCTCCGTCCCGGTCGGCCGCCCGTCGGCCGCCGCGCTCGACTCCGAGCCCGGACCGTCATCGCGCGAGGTCCGCGAGCGCGTCGTCTCCGCCCGTGAGCGCCAGGCCCATCGCCTGGCGCCCGTAGGGCTGACCTGCAACGCCCAGCTGCCCGCCGGCCTGCTGCGCGACCTCGTCGCCGCCACTCCCGAGGCCCTCCGCACGCTCGGCGCCCTCCACGACCGCGAGGGGCTGAGCGCCCGCGGCCACGGCCGCGTGCTCCGCGTCGCCCGCACGGTCGCGGACCTCGCCGGCAGCGACCGCGTGGAGACCGAGCACGTCGAGGAGGCCGCGGCGCTGCGCATCGACCACGCCGCGATGGTGGCCGCGGTGTGATGGCGGTTGCCGCGTGTGACGACTGCCTGCGCCGGACCGACCTGGTCGCGGGCCTGGCCGGGCACATCGAGGTCGCGTGGCGCGACGCCGGTCCGCCGCGGCGTCTGCTCGCGCAGCCCGACGATGTGCTCCTCGACCTCGACGGCTCGCGGCTGGCGGCGCGGCGGTACGCCCGCTTCGACGCGGCCGCCGCGCGCCGGCGGATCGCCGAGGCGGGCCTCGAGGCCGTCTGCCTGTGCGCGCCCGGCTACCCGGCGCGCGTGCGCGAGCTCGAGGATCCGCCCGCGGTCCTGCACCTCGGCGGCGACCGGCGCGCGCTCGACGCGGGCGAGGCGGTCGCGCTCGTCGGCGCCCGGCGGGCGTCGCCGTACGGCCTCGAGGTGGCGGCGCGCCTGGGCCGGGAGCTGTCGACGGCGCAGGTCCCGGTGGTCTCGGGCATGGCGCTCGGGGTCGACTCCGCGGCGCACGCCGGCGCGCTGGAGGGCCCGGGCCTGACGATCGCGGTCCTCGCCGGCGGCGCCGACGTGCCCTATCCGGCGAGCAAGCGGCGCCTGCACGCGGAGATCCTGCGCCGTGGCGCGGTGGTGTCCGAGCTGCCGCCGGGGTTCCGCGCGCACCGCTGGTGCTTCGTGGCGCGCAACCGCCTCATCGCCGCCCTGGCGACGGTGGTCGTGATCGTCGAGGGCACGGCGCGATCGGGCTCGCTGATCACGGCCGGCTTCGCCGCGGACCTCGGGCGGACCGTCGGCGCGGTCCCGGGCCAGGTCACCTCGCGGCTGGCGGCGGGCACCAACGCGCTGCTGGCTGACGGGGCGCCGCTCATCCGGGAGGCCGCCGACGTCCTCGACCACCTGCCCGGGATGGGGGAGACCGCGCGGGCCGAGCTCGGCCGGAGCGCCCGGGTCTCGGGCCTGTCGTCAGAGCTCGGCGACCTCCTCGCGGCGATCGAGGCGGGCCATGGGACGCTCAGCGAGCTGGCGGTCGCCGGCCGGGAGCCGAGGGCGGTCCTGCGGGGGCTGACCGAGCTGGAGGTCCGGGGCTTCGTGCGGCGCGGGTTCGGGGGCCGCTATGTCCGCGCGGCCTGAGCGAGGCGGCCGTTCGCGTACGCTGCGTGCCCGTGTCGAACGCGCGCCGAGCCGTCCCCGCCGTGCTGTCGATCGCCGGCTCGGACTCCGGCGGCGGCGCCGGCATCCAGGCCGACCTGAAGGCCTTCGCCCGCTGCGGCACGCACGGGATGACCGCCCTGACCGCGCTGACCGCCCAGAACACGGTCGGGGTGACGGGCGTGCACCCGGTGCCGGGCGAGTTCATCGTCGAGCAGGTCCGGGCCGTGGTCGACGACATCGGCGCCGACGCGGTGAAGATCGGGATGCTCGGCTCGAGCGACACGGTCGCCGCCGTCGCGGCCGCCCTCGACCTCCTCCCGCCTGGCACCCCGGTCGTCCTCGACCCGGTGATGGTCGCCGAGTCCGGCGCGGTGCTGCTCGACGACGACGCGCGCGCCGCCCTCGTGGAGCGGCTGCTGCCACGGGTCACAGTGATCACCCCCAACGTCCCCGAGGCCCGCGTGCTTGTCCGGACCGCGGCGGAGCTGGGCGCGGCCGGGGCTGCCGGCGCGGGTGGGGCTGCCGGCGCGGCCGGCACCGCCGACCCCGCGGACGCCGATGTCGAGACCCTCGTGCGCGCGCTGCACGCGCTGGGCCCGCGGGCGGTGGTGGTGACGGGTGGGCACCGCGAGGAGGTGGTGGACGTCTACTACGACGGCGAGACCCTGGAGGAGATGCCGGGCAGGCGACACGCCGACGGGGCCGCCCACGGCTCCGGCTGCACGCACTCGTCGGCCCTTGCCGCCCACCTCGCCCTGGGCCACTCGCCCCTCGACGCCGCCCGCGCGGCCAAGGTGATCGCCTCCGAGGCGGTCCGCGACGGCCTGCGCGACCTCGGCGCCGGCGCCGGCCCGGTCGACGTGTTCGGCCTGGCCCGCCGCGTCGCGCAGCCGTCGGCGGGGGCGGCCGACGGCGGCCGGACCGCCTGACCGTCCGGACCGCCTGACCTACCCGTCCCGCTCCGGCCGCCGGAACTCCGCCCTCCAGCGCCGCGCCGCGGGGTCGCCCGACAGGGGGATGTCCTCGATCCGGACGGGGTCGAGGCCGCCGGCCGCGAAGGCGTCGATCTCGCCCCGGGTCAGGGGCCAGGGCGGGCCGTCGACGGGGTCGCCGTCGTCGCGGGCGGAGGCGATGACGAGGAGGGTCCCGCCCGGCGCGACCAGGCTCGCGACGTTGGCGATGGCCACCGGGCGCGGCGGGTCGGGCAGGGACTGCACGGTCAGGCTCTCGACGACGAGGTCGAAGGCGCCCTGCCAGCCGTCGGGCGGGTCCAGCAGGTTGGCGACGAGGTAGTGGACGGGCGAGTCGGGGTGGCGGCGGCGGGCGGTGCGGATGGCGGTGGGGGAGACGTCGAAGGCGATGGTGTCGAACCCGAGGCCGGCGACGAGCTCGGCGTCGTCGCCGAGGCCGCAGCCGACGACCATTCCGCGCAGGCCCGCTGCGTCGGGGCGGTGCTCCCGCGCCCACTCGACGAGCAGCCGGTGTGGGGCGCCGCGGTCCCACGGCACGACGGCGTCGCCCTCCTCGGCGGCGGCGTAGAGGCGCTCGAACCAGCCGGTGACGTCCCGGTCGGCGAGCGACTCCGCCGCCAGGCGCGCCGCGTCCTCGTCTTCAGGGTCCGGTCCTGTCACCGGCCTCGTCGTCGGGAAGTCTCGGGGAGCGGGACGGGGACGGGTCACGTGTCTCGTCGGTGGCGAGTGGATCGATGGTCTGGCCGGCTCGTGGGGGTGGCGCGGGGCGGGCCGGCGGACGGCGAGCTTACCCCGGCCGGACCGGCCGAGGCCCCAGACCCGTGACCGACGCCTCGGCGACCCGGATCAGCCGGCGACGAGCTGCCGCGCACACCCAGACGGCCCGCCCGCGAGCGCCCGCGCCGGCAGCGGCCGTGCACTGCTCGAGCAGGCCCGCGCGCATGTGCCGCTCGATATACGCGCGATCACGCGCCTCGAGGATCGTGGACTCGATCCCCGCACGGCGCAGCAGCAGTCCCAGCGTGAGCCCCGCGGGACCGGCACCCACGATGGCCACGGGCGTACGTCTCCCATCCATTTGTCCGGAGCTCCGGACCAACCCCGGTCGACTTCAAGACCGGGAGCGCGCCGCGTGTTCTTGCGCCGCTGACGACCCCCTCGCGGCCGTGCCGCCGGAGCCGCGGCCTCTGGCATAATCGCCACGATGAAGTTCCTCCGCATGCGCCCGGGCTTCGGTGAGCAGCTGATCGCCGAGGGCGACGTCGAGGTCGCCGAGGACGAGGAGCGGCTCGTCGAGGAGTTCCGCCGCCAGCTCGCGCAGGGCATGTGGGCGGCGATCCCGACCAGGTCGGAGGTGGGACGCAGGGAGGCGGCGATGATTCATGCCTTCGAGCAGATCCCGCGCGACGCCGACCGGGTGATCTTCTTCCCGCGCGCCGCCGGTGGCGGCGGCGCCTGAGCCGGGATCCCGGGACCGTGACCGTCGCGCTGTGCGCCACCGCGATCGTGGTGCTCGCGCTGCTCTGGGAGATCTCGATCCCGTGGCTCGAGCGGCGCTCCGAGGAGCGCCGCCGCAGGAAGGCGATGCGCGCGCGGGGCGAGGCGTACGGCTATGACCCCGGGCGCGAGCGCCGGGCCGAGCAGCGCGCCCGCGAGCTGCTGAAGTCCTGCGTCAACGAGGAGGAGTGGGCGATGTACCGCGACCTCGGCTTCCTCCGCGTGCTGGGGCGGCCAGGCCGGGGGCCCGGGCCCCGCCCACCCGGCGCGCGACCTGCGGGGCGTCCCGTACGCCTACCTCGTCTACCCGCACAAGCCGATCGTGGCCTACCTGCCGCAGACCGGCCTGCTGCTCAACGAGTACTGCGTCGAGTTCCCGGACGAGACGCGGCCCTACGGCTCGGCGCGCCTGCCGGACTCCGACGACGTGCTCGCGAAGTGGATGGCGCTCAAGGGCGACGAGCGGCGCCTGATCACCGAGGCCAACATGCACCTGCCCGGGCGGCAGATCGATCCCCGGCAGGTCCAGCGCGACCTGTGGCGGCTCGGCCAGTGGGAGCGCGAGCGCCTCGCCGAGGCCCACAAGCGCGGCGACGGCGGCGCCTCCACCTCGCCCGCCGCCAAGCCGGCCGATCCCTCGACGCCCTGACGGCGCGCCCCGCGCGCCCCGCCGGACAAAGGCCCAGCGCACCGTCCCGGTAGGGTCAGCGCCCTCATGACCGGGTCACCGCTGGATCCCAAGCACAACTCCCGCAAGCTGTTCGAGGGGACCTCGCGCGCCGCCGCGCGCGCCTTCGTGAAAGGCATCGGCTTCGACGACGAGGCCCTCGCCAAGCCGATCGTCGGCGTCGCGTCCACATGGACGGAGACGATGCCCTGCAACTTCACCCACCGCGCGCTGGCCGCCAAGGTCAAGGACGGCATCCGCGCCGCCGGCGGCACGCCGATGGAGTTCAACACCATCGCGATCTCCGACGGCATCACGATGGGCATGCCGGGGATGAAGACGTCCCTGGTCTCGCGCGAGGTGGTCGCCGACTCGATCGAGCTGGTCGGGCGCGGGCACCTGTTCGACGCCGTGGTGGCCATTGCGGCTTGCGACAAGACCACCCCCGGCGCGGTGATGGGCCTCGCGCGGCTGAACGTGCCGAGCGTGCTGCTCTACGGCGGCTCGATCGCGCCGGGGCACTTCAAGGGCCATGACGTGACGATCCAGGACGTCTTCGAGGCGATCGGGGCGCACGCCGCCGGGACGATCGACGACGCCGAGCTCGCGGCGCTCGAGGACGCCGCGTCGCCCGGAGCGGGCGCCTGCGGCGGCCAGTTCACCGCCAACACGATGGCGATGGCCTTCGAGGTCCTCGGCATCTCCCCGATGGGCACCGCGATGGTCCCCGCCGAGAACCCCACGAAGGCGGACGTGGCCGTGGCGGTCGGCGAGCTCGTGATGGACGTGCTCGCGCGCGGCCAGCGCCCCTCGGACATCATCACGCGCGAGGCGATCGAGAACGCGATCGCCGCGATCGCCATGAGCGGCGGCTCCACCAACGGCGTCCTGCACCTGCTCGCGATCGCGCGCGAGGTCGGCGTCCCGCTCTCCATCGACGACTTCGACCGCATCGCCTCGAAGACGCCGCTGCTGTGCGACCTCAAGCCGGGCGGGCAGTACGTGGCGGCCGACCTGTTCGAGGCGGGCGGCATCCCGGTCGTGGCGAAGCGGCTGCTGGAGGCCGGCCTGCTGCACGAGGGCGCGGCGACGGTCACGGGCAAGACGGTCGGCGAGCACGCCCGGGCGGCGGCGGAGACCGAGGGCCAGCGCGTGGTGCGCCCCCTGGCCGAGCCGCTCAAGCCGACCGGCGGCATCGCGATCCTGCGCGGCAACCTCGCGCCCGAGGGCTGCGTGGTCAAGCTCTCCGGGCACGAGCGCGTCAAGCACGAGGGCCCCGCGCGGGTCTTCGAGTCCGAGGAGGACGCGATGGCCGCCGTGACCGAGAGCCGGATCGAGGCCGGCGACGTCGTGGTGATCCGCAACGAGGGCCCCGCCGGCGGCCCGGGGATGCGCGAGATGCTCGCGGTCACCGCGGCGCTGGTGGGGGAGGGGCTCGGCGACTCGGTCGCGCTGCTGACCGACGGCCGCTTCTCCGGCGCCACGCGCGGGTTCATGGCCGGCCATGTCGCGCCCGAGGCGCTGCACGGCGGCCCGATCGCCGCGGTCCGCGAGGGCGACAGGATCACGATCGACGTCGCCGCTCGCCGGATGGACGTCGACCTCAGCGACGAGGAGATCGCCGAGCGCGTCGCCGCCTACCGCCCGCCGCCCGCCGACTACGCCACCGGCGTGATGGCCAAGTACGCGCGGCTGGTGGGGAGCGCGTCGGAGGGAGCGGTCACGCGTCTAGCTCGCCTCGCGGCTCGCTGGACGAGGAGTTCGGCTCGCCTGACCGGCGGTCAGCCGCGCGGCCCCGGCTAGGGCCGGCGAGGCCGAGCTCCCGCGCGCCGGCGCTGCGACCGCACGGGATCGCTCGCCGACAACTCCGCCCGCAGCAGCGCGTTGAAGCGGGTCGGCCGCTCGATCATCGGCACGTGGCCGGTGTCCTCGAAGACCACCGTGCGGGCGTTGTCGCCGATGAGGTGCTGGTAGTCCGCCGCGTCGGCCACCGGCACGAGGCGGTCGTCGCGGCCCCAGACGATCAGCGTCGGGACCTCGATCGCGCCGAGTCGCTCGCGCAGCGAGTAGCCGAGCAGCGCGTCGAGCGCGGGGACGAAGCCGGGACGCCCGGAGCCCTGGACGAGCTCCCAGGTCAGCGACGCGGACAGCCGCTCCGGGTAGCGCACGACCGACTGCAGCGCGACGCGCCGCAGCCGCGCGCGGCGGACCACGGCCTCGCGATGGGCCGCGATCCGCGTGCTCTGGGCGGCGAGCAGCCGCGCGCCGGTCAGCAGCGGCTCGCGCCGGCGGTGCTCGACCGAGAGGCCGGCGGCCGAGACGAGCACGAGCCGGCTCACCCGCGTCGGGTAGGCGAGCGTGACCTCGGCGCCGACGAGCCCGCCCATGGAGTTGCCCACCACCACGGGATAGTCGATCCCGAGCGTCTCGCACAGCGCGTCGGCGACGCGCCCGAAGCCGAGCATGGTGATCGGCTCGACCGGCATCTCCGAGTCGCCGAAGCCCGGGAGATCGAGCGCCACCACCCGGTGGGTGTCCATGAACGGCGGGATGTTGAGCAGCCAGTTCTGCCACCGGCCCCCGAGGCCGTGGATGAACAGCAGGGCCGGGCGGTCCTCGCCGCCGGTGTCGACGTAGCTGACCGCGCTGCCGAACAGCTCGACCGAGTGCGTGTACGACGCCCAGTCGATCGCCGTCCACGACTCGTCGTCGCCGTCCGCGTAGGTGGGGTCGCGGCTCGTGTGCAACAAGAGGTCGGTCGCGCCCGCGGCGATCTGCTTGAGCTCGCCGAGCACAGGCGGGCTACCGTATCAGCGCCCCGGGCCGCCTCTGACCATGCGCATCGCCATCGACATCGACTCGACGCTGCACCACTACTGGCCGCAGCTCGAGCGCGCCGCCAAGCGGCGCTTCGGCGTCTCGCTCCCCTACGAGGAGCAACTCGACTGGGGGATCACCGTCCTGCGGCCCGAGCAGGTGCGGGCGTGCATCGCCGAGACCCACCGCGATGAGCACGTGCTCGCCGCCGAGCCGTATCCGGGTGCCGTCGACACCGTCCGCGAGTGGCACGAGGCGGGGCACTTCATCCACATCACCTCCCACCGCGCCGACTCCGCGCGCGACGCCACCGCCCGCTGGCTGGACCGCATCGGCCTGCCGCACGACGAGCTCTACTGCTCCTTCGACAAGATCGCCCGCTGCGAGGAGATCGGCATCGACGTGCTGATCGACGACTCGCCCAAGAACCTCCTGCGGGCGGTCGACGCGGGCATGATCGCGGCCACGATCCTGCACCCGTGGAACCGCGATCTGTGCGTGGAGGAGGACGTCGTGTGCGCCGAGGACTGGCCCGGACTGGCGCGCGCGATGGACCCCGTGCTCGCCGGCGAGCGCCGCTAGCCACCCCCGCGGGCAAGGCCCGGCGCGCCAATCGGGCTGCATCTGCTACCAATCGGGGCAGCTGGACGAATTTCCCATCGCGGTGTCGGGAAGACCCGCCACAATTCGCGACTCGCTGCACCTCGGGAGCGGTAGCCCGGTTGCAGCGCTGGAGCGACCACCGGTCGACCTTCTACCATTCCGGCCCCTTTCCTCCCCAAGGAAACCGTGCGCGCACGCTACGTCGTCATTCCCGCAGTGCTCGTGGTCGTCGCCTTGGCTCTCGCCGGGGGCGTCTACGCCTATGACTCTGGTCAGAAGACCAAGCTCGCCGAAGGCGTCACCGTCGGTGGCGTCGATGTCGGCGGCATGGAGGTCGCCGCCGCGCGCAGCAAGCTGCGCAGCGAGGTCTACGACCCCCTGAACCGGCCCGTCCGGGTCCGCTACCAGGACGAGCACTTCACGCTGACCCCGGCGAAGGCGAAGATCGCCGTCGACATCGACGGCTCGATCGACCGCGCCGTGGCCGCCTCGCGCGACGGCAACGCCGTCACGCGGACCTGGCGGGAGGTGACCGGCAAGGAGGTCGCCGAGGACGTCGACGTCCGCGTCGACTACTCCAAGCAGGCCGTGCGCTCGCTGGTCAAGCGCGTGAGCGGCACGATCGACGAGGACGCCGTCGACGCCTCGGTCGACCTCGACAAGGGCCAGGTCGACCCGCAGAAGTCCAAGAACGGGCTCGAGGTGCGCACCGCCCGCCTGCGGCGCGAGCTCGAGCGCGAGATCCTCGACGACGGCGATCAGCGGATGGTGCGCGTGCGCACGCGGGTCGTGAAGCCCAAGGTGACGACCGCCGATCTCGAGAAGAAGTATCCGTCGGTGATCCTCATCAACCGGGGCGCGTTCAAGCTGACGCTGTACAAGAAGCTCAAGCCCGCCAAGACCTACGGGATCGCGGTCGGCCAGGTCGGCCTCGAGACGCCGGCCGGCCTGTACCACATCCAGAACAAGGCGATCAATCCCGCGTGGCACGTGCCCAACAGCGGATGGGCGGGCTCGCTGGCCGGCCAGGTCATCCCCGGCGGGGCGCCGAACAACCCGCTCAAGGCGCGTTGGATGGGCATCTACGACGGCGCCGGGATCCACGGCACCTCCGAGGAGGGCTCCATCGGCAGCGCCGCCTCGCACGGCTGCATCCGCATGCGGGTCCCCGAGGTCGAGGCGCTCTACGACGAGGTGGACGTGGGCGCCCCGGTCTACATCTCCTAGCCCGCCGCGCCTAGTCCGCCGCGCCTAGCCCGCCGCGGCGCGGATCTCCGCCACGGGCACCTCCTGCCACCCGCCTTGCAGCAGGGAGGCATGGTGGTCGGAGTGGCGAATGCACAGGGCACCGATGTACACGCCCCGCGTCCGCTTGCGCATCACCGCGTACCACATGGTCGTCGCGTCGCCGGAGCCCTGGATCGGATGCCAGGGCCGCGGCGGCGGGCTGCCCTCGGGCGCGACCCCGATCTCGATGAGCTGGCGCTGCGTGGCGACCTGACCGGTGGTCGTGTCGATGAAGAACCTGGCCACGGCGGACGAGGCTAGCGGCCGGGCCGCGTCGTCCACCGCCCTCTCAGAGCCATGGCGCGCGGCCCTGCGGCTGTTCGACCGCGACCTGCAGCGCCACGGCGCCGCCGAGCGCACGCGCGTCGCCTACGGCGCCGATCTCGGCGAGCTGGCCCGCTGGGCGGACGCCCAGGGGCTCGCGCCCGCCCAGATCGGCTACCCGCTGCTGCGCCGCTACGCCGCCCAGCTCGCGGGCCGCGGGCACGCGCCCAGGACCATGGCCCGCAAGCTCTCCTCGATCCGGTCCTTCTTCCGCACGCTGGTGGACCACGGCGAGGTCGCCGCCAACCCCGCCGACCTCCTGGCGGCGCCGAAGCTGCCCCAGCGGCTCCCGCACACGCTCAAGCCGGCCGAGGTCGCCGCCGTCCTCGACCGCATCCCCGCCACCACGCCGCTGGAGCTGCGCGACCGCGCGCTGTTCGAGCTCGCCTACGCGTGCGGCCTGCGGGCCGAGGAGCTGATCAACCTCGACGTGGGGTCCGTCGACTTCGACGCCGAGCACCTTCGCGTGGAGGGGAAGGGGTCGAAGACGCGCTTCGTCCCCGCCGGCGAGCCCGCGCTGCGGGCCCTCGCCCGCTACCTCGAGCGCGGCCGCCCGGCGCTCCTCGCGACGCCCGGCGACGAGCCCGCGCTGCTGCTCTCGAAGTCGGGGCGCCGGCTCTCGACCTCCGACGTCCGGCGCCGCCTTCGGGTGTGGGCGCGCCACGCGGCGCAGCAGGGCGCCGTGCACCCGCACGCCCTGCGTCACTCCTTCGCGACCCACCTGCTGGAGGGCGGCGCCGACCTACGCGCGATCCAGGAGCTCCTGGGGCATGCGTCGATCTCGACGACCCAGGTCTACACTCGGGTAGAGTCAGCGCGGCTTCGGGCGGCCTACGAGCGCAGCCATCCGCGCGCCTGACACAGGGAGCAGGGTCTGGAAACCAACGTCAAAGCGATCGAGCTCAAGGATCTGTGGCGCCGCTACAAGGACAGCGGCTCCGACCGGGCCCGTGAGCAGCTCGTGGTGGCCTACTCCCCGCTCGTCAAGTACGTGGCCGGCCGGATGTCGAGCGGCCTGCCCGCGCACGTGGAGGAGGCCGACCTCATCTCCTACGGGCTGATCGGCCTGATCAACGCCATCGAGCGCTTCGACCTCGACCGCGAGATCAAGTTCGAGACGTACGCGATCACCCGCATCAAGGGCGCGATCATCGACGAGTTGCGCGCCCTCGACTGGGTCCCGCGCTCCGTGCGCGCCCGCGCGCGCGAGATCGAACGCGCCCACGCGAAGCTCGAGCACCGGCTGCACCGCACGCCGACGGACGCGGAGATGGCGGCCGAGCTCAAGGTCGGCGTCGAGGAGTTCCAGGAGTCGCTGGTCAAGATCTCGACCTCGACGGTCGTCGCGCTGGACGAGCTGTGGGCGGTGTCGGACGCGTCCGGCGACCAGGTGTCGCTGCTGGACACGCTGCAGGACCCCGAGGCGCCCGATCCGCAGTCGATGCTCGACGCCTCAGAGCTCAAGGACCGTCTCGCCGACGCCATCTCGGCGCTGCCCGAGCGCGAGAAGCTCGTGATCGCGCTCTACTACTACGAGAACCTGACGCTGCGGGAGATCGGCGAGGTCCTCGGCGTCACCGAGTCGCGCATCTCGCAGCTGCACACGAAGGCCGTCCTGCGGCTGAAGTCGCGGCTCCAGCACGACTACCTGCGCGACTGAGCCGGGTCGTTCCAGCGGGCGCGTCTGCCCGGTAGGGTCCAGCGTCCCATTTCTGCGCAGGAGAGGAGCCAGGGCATGCCAGTCGCCGCCGACAGGATCCGCAACGTGGCGCTAGTCGGCCACCGGGGGAGCGGGAAGACGTCGCTGCACGAGGCCCTCCTGTTCGAGGCCGGCGCGACGACCCGACTCGGCTCGGTGGCCGACGGAACCACGGTCTCAGACGCCGACGAGGACGAGAAGTCACGCGGGATGTCGATCTCGGCGTCGCTGGCCTCCTTCACCTGGCGCGACGTCAAGGTGAACCTCATCGACACGCCGGGCGAGCCCTCGTTCGTGGCCGACGCGCTCGGCGCGCTGCGCGTGTGCGAGTCGGCGGTGTTCGTGCTGAACGCCGTGATGGGCGTCGAGGTCTCCACGCAGCGGCTGTGGGCCCGCGCCTCCGAGCTCGGCGTCGCCCGCCTGATCTTCGTGAACATGCTCGACCGCGAGCGGGCCGACTTCTTCCGCACGCTGGAGTCGCTCAAGGCGTCGTTCGGCCCGCACGTCGTGGCCACCGAGATCCCGATCGGCTCAGAGCACGAGACGCGCGGCGTGATCGACCTCGTGGACATGAAGGCCTACGAGTACACCGGCGACGGCACGACGCGCGACTGCTGCAACGAGGTGCCGATCCCCGACGACCTCGCCGAGCTCGCGCAGGAGTACCGCGAGAAGCTCATGGACGAGGTCGCGGAGAACTCCGAGTCGCTGATGGAGCGCTACCTCGAGGGCGAGGAGATCTCCCACGACGAGATCGTCCAGGCGCTCGAGGACGGCACCGACCACGGCCAGATCTTCCCCGTCGCCTGCGGCGTGGCGACGACCCGCCTCGGCGCCAACCGCCTCCTCGACGCCTTCATCGACGACCTGCCCTCCCCGGCCCAGCACGGCCCGCTGGACGTCGGCGACATGACGCTCGAGCCCGACCCCGAGGGCGAGATGTTCGCCTACGTGTTCAAGACGCGCGCGGACCCGTTCGCGGGGCGCATCAACCTCTTCCGCGTCTACCAGGGCACGCTGACCCACGACTCGCACGTGCTCAACACCCGCGCCCACGCCAAGGAGCGCATCGGCCAGCTGCTGGTCCCGCAGGGCAAGGAGGTCACCCACACCGACGCGTTCGGCCCGGGGGACATCGGCGCCGTCGCGAAGCTGAAGGAGACCCGCGCGGGCGACTGGCTGGCCGACCGCGACCAGCCGATCTCCATGCCCTCCATCAAGCTGCCGGCGCCGGTCATGGCGTTCTCCATCGAGGCCAAGGCGAAGGGTGACGAGGACAAGGTGTTCACCGCCCTGCGCCGCCTGCAGGAGGAGGACCCGACGATCGACCTGCACCGCGACCAGCAGACCGGCGAGCAGATCGTCGCGGGGCTGTCGCAGATCCACGTCGAGGTGGTCGTCGACCGCATGAAGGAGCGCTTCGGGGCGGAAGTGACGCTCAAGCCGCCGCGCGTCCCCTACCAGGAGACGATCCGGCGCAGCGCCAAGGCCCACGGGCGCCACAAGAAGCAGACCGGCGGCCGCGGTCAGTTCGGCGACTGTCATATCGAGATCGAGCCGCTGGCCGGCGGCGACTTCGAGTTCGTCAACGCGATCAAGGGCGGCGTGATCCCGCACGGCTTCATCCCCGCCGTGGAGAAGGGCGTGGTGGAGGCGATGGCGCAGGGCGCCGTGGCCGGCTACCCGGTCAAGGGCGTGCGCGTGCGCCTCTACGACGGCTCCTACCACACCGTCGACTCCTCCGAGATGGCGTTCAAGATGGCCGGCTCGCTGGCCATGCGCCAGGCGCTCGAGCAGGCCGGCGCGGTGCTGCTCGAGCCGATCATGCTCGTCACCGCGTCGGTCCCCGACGAGTCCGTGGGCGACGTGATGGGCGACCTCTCCTCGCGCCGCGGGCGCCCGCTCGGCACCGAGGCGACCGGCGGCATGACCGAGGTCAAGGCCGAGGTGCCGATGGCGGAGATGCTCACCTACGCGCCCGACCTGCGCTCGATCACCGGCGGCCAGGGCGAGTACACGCTCGAGTTCCTCCACTACGAGGAGGTCCCGAACCAGCTCGCGCAGAAGGTCATCGAGGAGGCGAGGAAGACCGACGAGGTGAACGTGGCCTAGCCACGGCCGAACATCCGTCCCGTCGCGGGAAACCCGTTGCGGCGGCGCGCGGTCGCGTTGCTACCCTCGCCGGTCATGCCGTCGACCCGCGACATCCGCACGAACCAGGTCGACATCTCCTGCGACGTGTGCGGCCGCACCCTCCTGCGCGGCGAGCAGCCGGACACCTTCCTGGCGGGCGGGTCGCGGCGGCAGGTGTGCGACCTGTGCACGGTGCGCGCGCAACACGAGGGCTGGATCCGCGAGTCCGGCGCCGACGAGCTGACGCCCCGTTCGGCGCGCAGCGAGCGCCGGCGGCGCGGGCTCGTCGGGCGGCTGCGCTCCCGGCGCGCGCGCGACGTCGAGGACCTCGAGGGCGAGCAGGCGCCGGCGCAGGAGGAGCGGCCGATCGTCCAGATCCCGACCGGCCCGCCCGAGCGCTACGTCGAGAGCGCTGCGCCGCCGCCGCCCGAGGAGCCGCGCGACGCGCCCCGCGAGCCACGTCATGTGCGCGCGGTGCCGACCAACGCCGAGCTCAAGATGCAGCGCGCGCTCGAGGTCTTCAACACCTCCGAGCACGTGCGCACGGTCGGAGGCGTGGCCCGCTCGCTCGGCGCGCCCGCCGTGTGCGTGCGCCCGCTCGCCGACCGCCCCAGCGTCGTCTCGATCGCGGTGATGTGGGAGCTGAGCTGGTACCGGTACGAGATCGACCTCTCCGAGGAGGCGCTCGGCGTCCGGCGGGCCGCCCAGGGCGACGAGCTCTCCGAGCTGCCGCCCGAGGACCAGGTCGTCAACGCGGCGGCCGACGAGCGTGGGGCGCTGGTGCTCGGCAGCGGCAGCAACGGCTCGGCCTGAGCGCTCGAACCTCGTCAGATGGACGGGTGGCCGATGGCCGCCGCCCTGGTGTCGGCTAGCATCCGCGCGGTGATCTACTGCGTCGTGCCCGAGGTCCTCGCTCCCGAGCTCTACGACAAGCTCGCCAAGTACTACGAGGACGACCCCAACGTGACGGTGATCGTCGACCGTCGCAAGAGCGAGCGCCGCGTGCCGGGCTCCGGCGGGGGCGGGCTGCGGGAGGTCCGTGATCGCCGGCGGCCGCGGGTCACCGGCGACTTCCCGCCGCTCCAGGCGGACTGATCGGCCCCCCGCGCGTGACGGCGGGCGCCCGGGTGGTCGTGCACGTCGACGGCGGCGCACGCGGGAACCCCGGGCCGGCCGCCGCGGCCGCCGTGGTCTCGACGCCGGACGGCGAGGTGCTCGACGAGGCCGGGATCGCTATCGGCCACACGACGAACAACGTCGCCGAGTACCGCGGGCTGCTGCTCGGGCTCGAGCGCGCGAAGGCGCTCGGCGCCGCCGAGGTCGACGTCGTCAACGACTCCGAGCTCGTCGCCAACCAGATCAACGGGCGCTACAAGGTCAAGCATCCCGATCTCAAGCCGCTGCACGCGGAGGCCTCGGAGGCCCTGCGCTCCTTCGACCGCTGGACGATCCGCTCGGTGCCGCGGGCGGAGAACGCTGACGCCGACCGGCTCGTCAACGAGACGCTCGATCGCGCCCGCTGAGCACGCGGGGATCGAGCTTTTCGCGCTCCTGCCGATGAGCAGGGGAGATGTCGACGATCGAGCCCGTTCCCGCGGCCGAGCGGGCGGCCCTCGCCGCCCTCCTCGAGGACCCGTACGCACTCGGCATCGCGGTCCAGCCGATGGTCGACCTGGCCACCGGGCGGGTGGTGGGCTACGAGGCGCTGTCCCGCTTCCCGGCCGGTCCTCCGGACGCCTGGTTCGCGCGCGCCCGGCGCTGCGGCCTCGGCCCCGAGCTCGAGGCGCTCGCCGTGCGGCGGGCGCTCGCCCTGGGCCCGCCGCCCGCCGCGGCCTTCATGTCGGTCAACGTCAGCCCCTCGGCGCTGATCTCCGACGTCCTGCTCGCGGCCCTGCCGGCCGACCTCCACGGGGTCGTGGTCGAGGTGACCGAGCACGAGGCGATCTCCGAGCACGGCCTGGTCGTGGCGGTCCTCGACGAGCTGCGCGCGCGGGGGGCCCGGGTCGCCCTCGACGACGCGGGCGTCGGCTACGCGGGGCTGCGGCAGGTGATGGCGCTGCGCCCGGACATCATCAAGCTCGACCGCTCGCTGATCACCGACGTGGACACCGACCCCGCCAAGGCCGCGCTGGTGGACTCGTTCACCCGCTTCGCCCGGCGCGTCGACTCGGTCGTGTGCGCCGAGGGCATCGAGACCGAGGCGGAGCTCGAGGTGCTCGGCGACCTCGACGTGAGCTACGGGCAGGGCTACCGGCTCGCGCGCCCCGGCACGCCGTGGCCGGCGCCCGGTGACGACGTCGCGCGGCGCCTGCGCAGGCGCAGCTCGCGGCCGCATCGCGGCCCGACCGGCGTGGGTGGCCCCGCGGACACCGGCGACCGGCGGCTGGAGCAGGTGTGCGCGCGGCTCTCGCGGCTCGAGTCCACGACCGAGCTGACGGCCGCGTGCCGGCCGATCGCCGAGGAGCTCGCGGCCGACGAGCTGGCGCTCTCGACCTGGGATCCGCAGCGGCGCACGGTGTCCACCGTGCACGCGACGGAGGGCTGGCCGGACGCGCTGCCGACCTATGAGCTCGCCGGCCTGCCCGCCACGGAGCACGTGCTGCTGGCGCAGGAGACCGTGCAGGTCCTCGTCACCGATCCGGCCGCCGACCCCGCCGAGGTCGCGCTGCTGCGCGCCGACGGCTTCGCCGCGCTGCTCATGGTCCCGGTGATCGCGCGCGGACGGACGCTCGGGCTGCTCGAGGCGGTCCGCTTCGACGAGCAGGCGTTCAGCCGCAGCCAGGTGAACCGCGCCCGCATCGTCGCCTACCAGCTCGGCGCGCTGCTGGACGCCGGGCGGCTCGGCAGCCGGGCCCGCGACGACGGCTTCGTCGCCGGCTTCGCCGCTGCTCCCGGCTCGCCGGTCGCCACTCCGGTGCCAGAATCCGACCCGGCATGGGCTCGCCCGACGACTCCGCCGCCGGCGGCACCGACTACGCGACCTACCTGCTGATCGACGACCTGCTGCAGCTGCAGCGGCCGCTGACCCCGGACGCGCACGACGAGCTGCTGTTCATCATCGTCCACCAGTCCTACGAGCTGTGGTTCAAGCTCATCCTGCACGAGCTGGTGGCGGCGCGGGACGCGCTCGAGGCCGGGCGCCCGCAGGCGGCGGCGCCCGCGCTGCGGCGCGTGCTCGCGGTCGAGCGGCTGCTGCTCGACCACCTCGACGTGCTCGAGACCATGGGCCCCGAGGGCTTCCTCGAGTTCCGGGACCCGCTCGCGCCCGCGTCGGGCTTCCAGTCCGTGCAGTTCCGCGCGATCGAGTGGATCTCGGGGCTGCGCGACACCTTCCCGGACCGCGCCGAGCCGCCGTCGGGCGCGTCGCTGTACGAGGCGTTCTGCGCGTGCGCCGGGCTGCCGGCGGCGCGCGACGAGCGCATTCGCGCGCTCGCCGCGCTCTACCGCGACCACGCCGGCGACCTGCGGCGCGCTGCGCTCCACGACGTGGCCGAGCTCCTGGTCGACCACGACGAGGCGATCGCGCTCTGGCGCCACCACCACGTGCTGATGGCGGCGCGGGAGATCGGCACGCGCCCGGGCACCGGCGGCTCGCGCGGCGTCGAGTACCTGCGCGGGACCGTCGACCGCCGCTTCTTCCCCGAGCTGTGGGACGTGCGCGTGGCGCTCTGAGCCCACCGCGGTTGCGCACTGTACCGTCTGGACGGTACAGTGACTGGCCATGCCCCCGCCCGCCGTTCTTCTCGGCATCGCGATCGCCATCGAGGTCGTCGGGACGCTCGCCCTGCGCGCGTCCGACGGCTTCTCCCGCCCGGTCCCGACCGCGATCACGTTCGTCGCCTACGGCACCGCGTTCTGGCTGCTCGCGCTGATCGTCCGCGCGATCCCCATCAGCACGACGTACGCGATCTGGTCGGGGGTCGGCACCGCCGCGATCGCCGCCATCGGGATGATCATCCTCGGCGAGCCCGCGGGCGCACTGAAGGTCCTGAGCATCGCGCTGATCGTCGTCGGCGTCGTCGGCCTGAACCTGTCCGGTGCCGCGCACCAGTGACGCAGCGGGTACGCGCGAGCGACTGCTCGACGCGGCCGCCGGCCTCATGCGGAGGGAGGGCCCGCAGGCGCTGACGCTCGAGGCCGTGGCGGCCGAGGCCGGGGTCTCCAAGGGCGGGCTGCTGTACCACTTCGCGAGCAAGCCGGCCCTGCTCGAGGCGCTGTTCGACCGCTGGCTGACGCAGTTCGAGACCGCCATCGAGGCCCGCGCGACCGGCGAGCCGGGCGGGTTCACGCGCGCCTACGTGGCCTGCTCGGACATGGTCGACGAGCCGGCCGCCAGCCCCGCGGTGGAGATGGGCCTGTTCACGGCGCTCGTCACGGAGCCCGAGCGGCTCGAGCAGGCGCGCGCCCGCTACGCGGCGTGGCAGGAGCGCCTCGCGCGTGACGGGATCGACCCCGCGGCCGCCACCGTCGCCCGCCTCGCCGCCGACGGGCTGTGGTTCGCGGACCTGCTCGGTCTCGCCGCGCCCGAGGGCGAGCTGCGCGAGGGGGTCATGGCCCGCATCCGCGGCCTCGCCTCCCCGGAGATCCGATGATGGTTGGTTCCACGACCCCACGGGCGCCTGGCGGCGCCCCGCGGCGCCGGATCGCCACCCGCCCGAGGGGCCCAGTGGCAGCCCAGCACTGTTCCCCTCGTGCGGGCGGCGCCCGGCATCCACGGGGCATCCACCAGTCGACCGCGCGGCCGCGGAACCAACCATCTAGTGCTCGCCGCCTACCGCCGCACGGGCGCCGACCCGCCGTTCGGCGATCCGCTCCCGGCCCACGGCGTGGGGCTCGAGGGCTACTACTGGCGGATCACCGACCCGGCCGCCGGCCGCGTGGTGATGGTGCTCTGCGGCGTCGCCGCGGGGCCCGGCGGGCCGTGGGCGACGGTCGCGCTCGCCGCCCACCCCGACGGTGTCCTGCGCAGCGCGCTGACGCCCACCGCCGTGACCGACCCCCACCGCCTGGGCGTCACCGCCGGCGACGTGCTCGCGGGCGACGAGGAGCGCCTGCGCGTCGACCTGGGGGAGGGCGCGCGGCTCGACGTCGCGCTCCACGAGCGGCGCGGCTGGCCCCGCCGGGCGTTCGGCGGGATCGGCCCGGCCCAGGTGGTCCCCGGCCTCGCGCAGTACTGGCATCCCCACCTGCTCGGCGCGCGCGTCGAGGGCACCGCGACGCTCGGGAGTGCCACCGTCGACCTGGGGGGCGCCACCGCCTATGCGGAGAAGAACTGGGGCGCGGCGTTCGCCGGGCACTGGTGGTGGGGTCAGGCCCAGGGGTTCGCGGACCCCGGCCTGTGCGTCGCCTTCGCGGGCGGGCGCGTGCGGCTGGGCGGCGTGGCGGGCGCGCCCACCGCCGTGGTCGTCGCCGCCGGCGACGAGGTGATCCGCCTCGCGCCGCCGTTCGCGCGCACGGTGGCCGCCGCGGGGACCGGCGGCTGGCGCGTGCGCGGGCGCTCGGCGCGGTACACGGTGGAGCTCGAGGGCGACGCCGGCCCCGCGGGCACGCTCCCGCTCCCCGTGCCCGTGCCCGGCCGCCGCGCGGTCGAGCCACGCTCCCGCCAAGGCCTGGCCGGCCGGCTGGCCGTCGTCGTCCGCCGTGGCCGCCGGACGCTCTACCGCGACGAGTCGGCGCTCGCGGGCCTGGAGCACGGCGTGGGGTCCTAGCCGGACTCCGCCCGCTGGGCGGCCGTCGCCAGCCCCTCGGAGCCCACCAGGCGCTCGAACGGGCCGACCAGCGCCCACAGCGCGCGCAGGCGCATCGCGGCGGCGCCGTCGGTCGGCGCCACGCGCGCCTCGCTGACGAGCTCCGCGGTGCCGTCCTCGCCCGGCTCGACCCAGTGGGCGAACAGCACGCGCACCGTCCCCGGCTCGCTCCAGGCCGCGAAGTCCTCGGGGCCGGCGAGGCTGGGATAGTCGCGCGTCATGGTCCAGATGCGTCCGCACAGCCCGGAGATCGCGTGCGCCCCGTCCTCCTCGAGCAGCGTGAACGGATAGCGGCGCAGCAGCTCGCCGAACGGCATGTCGCGGGGCGTGCCGGGGATGCGCCAGCGCACCAGCCGGCCCAGCGACCGCGTGTCGGACAGCCGCAGGGACTGCGCCGCCGACCACAGCGCGGCGGGGTCCGCGGCGGCCCGGCGGCGGTGGAGGGTGCGGACCTGGGGATCGGCCAGCCAGGCGTCCAGGCGCGGGGCGGGAACGTCGGCCACGCGGCCGTTCTATCCGGCCGGCGCGCGGCGGCGCCGATAGGGTGCCAGGCGGGGATGCGTCTGATCCAGCACAAGAAGGAGGCGTACTGGTTCTATCGCTTCCTCTCGCTCGGCTACGACCGCTGGGTCAACCCGCTGTTCTGGACCCTGCCCATGCGGACCGCCGCGCTGGAGGTCGCGCAGCTCGACGCGCCGGACCTCGAAGTGCTCGACGCCGGCGCCGGCACGGGCTTCACGACCGAGGGGATCGTCGAGCGGGTCGCGCCCGCCGGCGTGACGATGCTCGACCAGAGCCCCCACCAGCTGGCCCGCGCCCAGCGCAAGCCCGCGCTGGCCCGGTGCGCCAAGCTGCTCGGGGACGCCGAAGATCTGCCGTTCGCCACCGACCGCTTCGACCGCTATGTGTCGGCGGGCAGCGTCGAGTACTGGCCCGAGCCCCAGCGGGCGGTAGCGGAGGCCTACCGCGTCCTGCGGCCCGGCGGGACCGCGGTGATCGTCGGGCCCGTGCGACCCGCCCACCCCCTCGCGCGCCGGCTGTCCAGCGCGTGGATGCTGTTCCCGGAGGAGCACGAGTACCGGGACTGGTACGAGCGGGCCGGCTTCAGCAACGTCGAGATCCGCCACCTGGCGCCCGACTGGTACCGCGCCCGCGAAGACGCGCCCTACGCCCTTGCGATCGCCGGCCGCAAGCCCGCCGCGGGCGCCTCGCCACTCGCGCTGCCGGCCAAGGTGGAGGACCTCGCCGCGCCGCTCAGCCCTCGGGAGCGCGTGCGCTTCGCGGGGCGCTTCGCGGCGGGGTCGCTCGCCGGCGCGGCCTTCGTCCCGCTCGGGCTGGTGCTCGCGCTGCGCGCGAGGCTGGCCGCCCGCCGCCACCCCGGATCCTGAGTGGGGCGCAGCGGCGCGCTCCGGTACGGCGACCGGGCGGCCTGGCCCCGCCGCGCCGCGGGCGCGCTGGGGGTCCTGTGGCGCTTCTCGCGCCCGCACACCGTCATCGGGACGACGCTCAGCATCCTCGGGCTCTACGTGATCGCGGCGACCCAGCTGCCGGGGGCCGCGGTGGGGGAGGGGCTCGGCGACCTCGCCTTCGTGCTGCTGGCCGGCTTCTGCGTCAACGTCTCGATCGTCGGCGTCAACCAGCTCACCGACGTCGAGATCGATCGCATCAACAAGCCGTTCCTGCCGATCGCGGCGGGCGAGCTGAGCTTCGCGGGCGCGCGGCGGATCGTGGTCGCGTGCACCGTGATCCCGCTGGCGCTGGCCCTCACCCAGGGGCTCGAGGAGACGGTCGCGGTTGCCGCCGGCCTGCTCGTCGGAGCCGCCTACTCGCTGCCGCCGCTGCGCCTCAAGCGCTTCCCCGCGCTGGCCTCGCTGAGCATCACGCTCGTGCGCAGCGTCGTCGTCAACCTCGGCGTGGCGCTGCACTTCTCCAAGGCGCTGGCGGGCGGCGCCGCCGCGGGAACCGTGCCGGGCCCGGTGTGGGCGCTGACGCTGTTCGTGCTGCCGTTCAGCTTCGCGATCGCGATCCTCAAGGATGTCCCCGACCTCGAGGGCGACCGCGCCTTCCGCATCCGCACGTTCACCGTCCGCCTCGGCGGCCGGCGCGTGCTGGGCATCGGCCTGGCGGCGCTCACGCTCGCCTACCTGGGCATGGCCGTGCTCGGGCCGCTGCTGCTCTCCGGCGTCCAGCCCGTCGTGCTGGCGGTCGGCCACCTGCTCGCGCTCGCGGTCCTGTGGGCGTGGGCGCGGCGCGTGGACGTGGCGGACCGCGCTGACTTCACGCGCTTCTACATGCGCGTCTGGATGCTGTTCTTCCTCGAGTATCCGCTGGTCGCGCTCGCGTGCGTGGCGGGCTGACTCGATCGTCAGGGTGGGGTGTCGCGGCCACGGGCGATCGGGTAGGCCCACCCCGTCCGCGCGGACACCAGGACAGTGCCCTGGGTCGCGGTGACCGCCCTTGGTGTCGTAGGGGGCGGTCGCTGCGCCGGGGGCGTGTCGGGGAAGTGACTGCAGCGCGAAACCGGTTCGCGCCTCCCGGCGAAACACGTCACGGCGCGCATGTTTGCGCGCATCGGAAGCGCGGAGGCGGGTAGGGCAGCAGTATGTGGCGTGGCTCCAGCGAACCGCCACGGAGACCCGACCCGGACGTCCTCCACGACCTCCTGCTCGAGGCCTGCAGCAGAGCGGCCGAGGCACAGCGGACCGCGAGTGCCGCCGTGGCCCGGGCGAATGAGCTGACGTGCGACCTGCAGGCACGGCGCCGCGCCGCGCCGCCCCTGCCGCCCCCGCACGACCGGGAGTAGGGTGGCACGATGACTGCAGGGGCGCCCCGGCCCGACGCGGGGCCTCGACGCGTGATCGCCATCGGAGCGTCCGCTGGCGGCGTCGACGCGCTGCAGGCGCTCATGCGGGACCTGCCGGCGGACCTGCCGGCGGCGATCTGCGTGGTCCTGCACGTCTCGCCGACGAGCGCCAGCCTGCTCGCTCCCATCCTCGACCGGGTCACCGACCTGCGCGTGCAGCTCGCCGAGCACGGGATGTCGCTGCGGGCAAGGAACGTCTACGTCGCGCCCGCCGATCGTCACCTGCTGATCGGCAAGCGCGACCTCGAGCTCACGGCCGGACCCCGCGAGAACGGCGTACGACCGGCCGTGGACCCGATGTTCCGCTCGTTGGCCCGGACCCACGGTCGCCGCGGGGTCGCCGTGGTGCTCTCGGGGGCCCTGGACGACGGATCCGCCGGCGCGGTGGCGGTCGCCGCCGCCGGCGGGACCGTGGTGGTCCAGGATCCTGCGGATGCGGTCGTGCCCGGGATGCCGGAGAGCGCCGTGAGGGCCGACAGCCCGCGCTTCGTGATTCCGCTGGCCGAGATGGCGTCCGTGCTCGCGCGGCTTGCGGCCGAGCCCGAGGACGGCGATGATGGTCACGAGGGGGACGGTCCAATGGCAACGCACGACGACCCGCCGGACCCGCGGACCCTGCACCGGCCGGACGGCCCACCGTCCGCCCTGTCGTGCCCGGAATGCCGCGGGCCGCTCTGGGAGCTGACCGAGGGCGCGCTGACGCGCTATCGATGCCGCGTCGGCCACGCATACTCCGAGGAGACGATGGTCGCCGAGCACGCCTCCGGCGTCGAGGCCGCGCTCTGGACGGCGATCGAGGTCCTCGAGGAGCGCGCCGAGTTGCTGCGCAAGGTCGCCGCCCGGGCTCGCCCCGAGAAGCCGGGGGCCGCCGGCCGCCTGGAGGAGGGCGCGCGCGACGCGCTGAAGAGGGCGACGATCATCCGCGAGGTCCTGGTCGCGCCGCCGGCGCCGTCCGAGGACGCGGCCGAGGTTGGGTGAGGCCCGGTGACCGACGAGCAGGACCCCTCCTTCGGCGCCCTGCTCGAGTTCCTCAAGCGCTCGCGCGGCTTCGACTTCAGCGGCTACAAGCGGGCGAGCCTCGCGCGGCGCTTCAGGCGGCGCATGGAGACGATCGAGGTCGCCAGCTTCGGCGACTACGTCGATTACCTCGAGGTGCACCCCGACGAGTACGAGCAGCTCTTCAACACGCTGCTGATCAACGTCACCGAGTTCTTCCGCGACCCCCCCGCCTGGGAGCACCTGCGGACCGCCCCGCTCCCCGAGATCCTCGAGGCCAAGCGCGACGGCGATCCGATCCGGGTCTGGAGCGCGGGGTGCGCGAGCGGCCACGAGGCGTACACGGTCGCGATGATCCTCGCGGAGCTGCTGGGCGAGGACGCCTTCCGCGAGCGCGTGAAGATCTACGCGACGGACATCGACGAGGAGGCGCTGGAGGCCGCCCGGCACGCGATCTACACGCCGAAGGAGATCGAGCACGTCCCGGAGGACCTGCGCGCCCGGTACTTCGAGCGCTTCGACCAGCGGGTCGCGTTCCGCAAGGACCTCCGCCGGAGCGTGATCTTCGGGCGCAACAACCTGATCGCCGACGCGCCGATCTCGCGGCTCGACCTGCTGATCTGCCGCAACACGCTGATGTACCTCAACGCGGAGACGCAGGCTCGGATCATCCGGCACTTCCACTTCGCCCTGGGCGTCCCCGGGGTCCTCATGCTCGGCAAGTCGGAGATGATGATCTCCCACCGCGAGCTCTTCGCGCCGAGCGACCTCAAGTCGCGGATCTTCCGGAAGCTGCCCCGCCCGAGCCTGCAGACGCGGATCGCCGGCCTGGGCAACGGCGAGGTGGTGGCCGATCTCCCGCTCGCCGATGACGACGCGGGCATGCGCGACGCGGTGCTCGACGTCGGCTCCCACCCGCAGGTGATCGTGTCGCGGTCCGGCCTGTTGACCTTCGCGAACCTCGCGGCGAGGGCGATGTTCAAGCTCGCGCCGTCCGACCTCGGCAGGCCCTTCAAGGAGCTCGAGCTCGCCCGTCGCCCGGCGGACCTCGAGGAGCCGGTGGCAGAGGCGCTGCGCGAGCGGCGCCGCGTCGGGGTGGGAGAGGTGCGGTTCACGCCGGATCGTGGGGAGGATCGGCGTCTCGACGTCAGCGTCATCCCGCTGATGGGCGACGGCAACGTCGCGCTCGGGGCCGGCATCACCTTCGAGGACGTCAGCCGCGTCGAGACGCTCCGGAGCGAGCTCGAGAGCACCCGGCGCGACCTCGAGATCGCCTACGAGGAGCTGCAGTCGACGATCGACGAGCTCGAGACCACCAACGAGGAGCTCCAGTCCGCCAACGAGGAGCTGCAGACGACCAACGAGGAGCTCCAGTCGACCAACGAGGAGCTCGAGACGATGAACGAGGAGCTCCAGTCGACCAACGAGGAGCTCGAGACCATCAACGACGAGTTGCGGGAGCGCACCACCGAGCTCAACCAGGTCAACGACTTCCTGGAGGCGATCCTCACGAGCCTGAACATCGGGGTGGCGGTCCTCGATCACCAACAGCGCGTCCGGGTCTGGAACAACCGGGCGGAGGACCTCTGGGGCACACGCGAGGACGAGGCCGTCGATCAGCACTTCCTCAGTCTCGACATCGGGCTGCCGACCGAGTCCCTGGCGCCTGCCCTGCGCGCCGTGCTTGCGGGCGGAGCCGAGCGCGAGCAGGTCCAGGTGGAGGCCGTGAACCGCCGCGGCCGCACCATCGCGGTCACCGCCACGATGATGCCGCTGCCGTCCTCGAGCGGCGACGGCAAGGTCGTGCGCGGTGCGATCGTGCTCATGGAGGACGGACCGCACGCCGACGGGGCTGCGGCGGCGCCGGCAACGTGATGCCCGGACCGCGGGACGACCCCGAGCGCCCCGGGCAGCCGCCGCCGACGACCGGCGAGGAGCACGAGGAGCGCGCCCGCCAGGCCGATGTGCGCGCCGGCGCGGCCCGTGAGCGCGCCGTCGCTGCCGGGCGCCGCGCGACGGACGCCGACGCCAGCGCCATGGGAGTCCGAGGACAGCCGCCACCGCCTGATGCACGAGCGGGACGCCCGCCGCCACGAGCAGGCGGTCGCCGCCCACGAGCGCGCGGCTCGGATGCAGGTCGAGCACGCCGAGCACGAGCGGGCCGCCGCGGAGCGCGACCGCGGCGACGGATCGGGCTGAGCCTCAGTCCCGGCCCGAGGCCGCCTGGCGCGCGCGCAGCTCGGCGGCCTGGGCGCAGAGCTCGGCGCTGCGCAGGCACGCAACACGGAGCTCCTCGACCTGTGAGCGGCACGATGTCCTGATGCGCTCGAGCGTCGCGAGCATGTCGGCGAGCGCCGCGCTCGGGTCCCGCGAGCCGTTCGACTCCGGCAGGCCGTTCGAGTCCGGCAGCGGCTCGGGCTGCACGCTGCTGCCCGGCCCGACGACGGCTGGAAGGAACCGCCGCCGCGGTGGCGTCGCGACGCCTCCCGGGGGCTCCTCGAGGGCCGCGCGCTCGCCGCTGAGGATCCACGTGCCGTCCTCCTGGCGCCTGACCTCGCCGCGCTCCGCAAGCTCGGCGAGCGCCGCCGACACGGTGGGCCGGCGGGCGCCGACGAGCTCGCCCAGGAGCTGGTGCGAGAGCGTCATCGGGAGCATGACGCCGCCCGGGTGGACCTTGCCCCAGCGCTCCGCCAGGTGCCAGAAGAGCGCGAGGAGGCGCCGGTCGACCCTCGTCAGCTGCGAGATCGCCTGGCTTGTCGCCAGGCGTCCCGCCCGCTCGCTGAACCGGTCCAGAAGAGCGGCGTTGATCTCGGGATAGCGGCCCAGGAGGGCGCCGATGCGGCGGTCGAGCACGGCGATCCGGGTCTCAGCCAGCGCGCGGAAGCGGACCCGCATGGGGACCAGTCCGCTCTCGGGCCGCATCTGCCACGGCCGGAGCACGTCGCCGGCGCCCAGCAGCTCCGCGCTCACCGTGTCCGCGATCAGGACCTCGCGGCACAGCGCGCCGTCGACCACGAGCAGCCCGACGTGCTCAGGACCGATGCTCGCGAGGCGGGCCGCGGGCCACTCGCCGACCGGGAGCGTGTGCACGTGCACGGTCAGCTCCCGTGCCGCCTCCAGTCGCTTGGGCGCCAAAAGGGCCCCGAGCTCGGGGTCGAGATCCAGGAGCGCGTCCGTCGGACGCGTATTGACGACGTCAGGCATCCTCCAACGTCCACTCACGCGCAGACACTAGTCCCCTGTGTGATTCCCGCAACCGCGGACGCGCCAACCCACGTTCTGCGCGCGGAGCCCCGGGTGGCAGACTCGGTGCGGACATGGACGTCGTCCTCGCCACGCTCTTCGCGGTGGTGGCCGGTGCGGCCACGGCGCTGTCGCCGTGCGTGCTGCCGGTCCTGCCGCTCGCGCTCGCCGCGGGCAGCACCGGCGGCCGGCGCCGGCCGGTGGGCGTCGCGCTCGGGCTGGCGTGGGCGTTCACGCTCGCGGCCGTCGCCCTGACGTCGTTGCTCGACGCCGCGGGACTGCCGGGCGACGCGGCGCGGACGCCCGCGATCGCCGTGCTGGCGTTCTTCGGGGTCGCGCTGCTGGTGCCGCCGCTCGGCGCGGCCGTCGAGGGGCGCCTCTCCCGCCTGGTGCGCCGTGGGCCGGCCGCCGGGCGCGGGGACGGGCTGCGCTCGGGGCTCGTGCTCGGCATCTCGCTCGGCCTGGTGTACGCCCCCTGCGCCGGGCCGATCCTCGCCGCCGTGCTCGCGGTCGACGCGACGGTCTCGCCGGCGCGCGCGCTGCTCGGACTCGCCTACGGCGCCGGCGCGGCGGCGGCACTGCTCGGGATCATGCTCGCGGGGCGGTCTGTCGCCCGGCGCCTCGCGCGGCGCGCCGGGCGCCTGCAGCAGGGGCTCGGCGCCGTGATGGTCGCGACCGCCGTGCTGCTGGCCGTCGGGCTCGACCGCGACTTCCAGGCCACGATCGCCGACGACCTGCCGGCCGCGCTGGTCAACCCCACCGGCGGCCTCGAGTCCTCGGCGCCGGTGGAGCGGGCGCTCGCGGACGTGCGGCCCGCGCGGACGGCCCACGGGACGGGACTCCGCATGCTCGGCCCCGCGCCCGAGTTCACCGGCACGCAGCGCTGGTTCAACACGCCGGGCGGGCGGCCGCTCACGCTGCGCTCGCTGCGCGGCCGGGTCGTGCTCGTGGACTTCTGGACCTACACGTGCATCAACTGCCTGCGCACGCTTCCCTACCTGCGGGCGTGGGACGCGCGTTACCGCCGCGCCGGCCTGACGATCGTCGGCGTGCACACGCCGGAGTTCCCGTTCGAGCGCGACGCCGGCAACGTGGACGCGGCCATCGCGGCCAATCACCTGCGCTACGCGGTCGCCCAGGACAACCGGATGGCGACCTGGAACGCGTACCTGAACGCCTACTGGCCCGCGAAGTACCTCATCGACGCCCGCGGGCGGCTGCGCTTCGTGCACTTCGGGGAGGGGGCCTACGGCGCGACCGAGCGGGCGATCCGCCGGCTGTTGGCGGACGCGCGCGGCCGCGCGCCGGGCGCCGGCGCCGCGCCCGTGCGGGCGGAGCGCGCCGCGCCGGGCGAGCTGACGCCGGAGACGTACCTCGGCTGGCAGCTCGCGCAGGGCCGCGCGGCGTGGGAGGGCCGGCTGCTGCCGATGGGCGAGCACGACTTCGGAACCGGGACGCCGGCGCTTCCGCGCGACCAGTTCGCGTTCCGTGGCGTGTGGCGGATCGACGGCCGCGGGGCGACCGCGCTCCGCGGCGGGCGGATCGAGGCGAGCATCCGGGCACGCCGCGTCTTCCTCGTGCTCGGCTCCCCGCGGCGAGAGGGGACGGTGCGGGTGCGTGTGGACGGCCGCCCGCTCTCCGACGCGCTGGCCGGCGCGGACGTGCGCGACGGCGTCGCGCGCGTGCGCGCCCAGCGCCTCTACCGCCTGGTCGACTTCGGCCGGGTGCGCGCGGCAAGGCTGTCGCTCGATGTCGCCCCGGGCGTCTCGGGCTACGCGTTCACGTTCGGCTGATGCGGAAGACCGGGTGGTCCGCCGGGTCGGGCAGCGCCTTGAAGTGGGACTCGACGGCCCGGCCCGCCTTCTCCCGATAGGCGTCGAGGATCGGCGGGCGCTCGTCCACGGGGATCTCGGTGGCCTGGAAGGGGGTGCTCCCGTCCTTGCCGCTGAGATCGCCCACCCCGCCGCCGGCGCGCAGGTTGCGGACCCAGTGCGCCTCGCCCCGAGGAGAGACGAGGTAGGTGGCGCCGTCGAGTTGCACGGGGATCACCGGGACGCGATGGACCCTGCCGGAGCGCCGGCCGGCCACCGCGAGCGTGTGCGCTCCGCTGATCCCGAAGCGCATCGCGAGCGGGTTGAACACCTTGGCCGCGAAGAGCGGCGGCTTGCGATAGGCCATGCGTCAGACCGTAACAGATTTGTTACCGTTGTGATCGTGCTGCCCGGTCCCGGCGATCCCTTCGACGCGCTCGGGGACCCACACCGGCGCGCGATCGTCGAGGTCCTGCGTGACGGCCCGTGCTCCGTGGGGGAGATCGCCGAGCGGCTGCCGATCAGCCGGCCCGCGGTGTCGAGGCACCTGCGGCTGCTGACCGACGCCGGCCTCGTCGCGAGCGCCCCGGAGGGCACGCGGCGCCTGTACCGGCTGCAGGACGAGGGCGTCGAGGCGGTCCGCGCCTACCTCGAGGCGGTGTGGGGCGACGCCGCCGCGCGCTTCCGGCTCGCCGCCGAGAACCGGCCGGACCCGGAGGACGAGGCGCGGTGATCGGGGAATCGCCCTCTGGGCGATTCCCCGCTGCGCCGGTCGTTCGTCGTCGCCTGCTCGCCGACCGCGGCGTTTCGCACGTGGACCGAGGCGACGACGATGTGGTGGCCGGCCGACCACACCACCACGGGCGCGCCCGGCTCGACCATCACCTTCGAGCCCTTCGTGGGCGGCCGCGTCTACGAGCGGACGGCGGCCGGCGAGGAGATCGACCGGGGCGAGATCCTGACCTGGGAGCCGCCGGGCCGTCTCGCCTACCTGTGGCACATCCGGGCCGATCGCGCCGACGCCACCGAGGTCGAGATCACCTTCGCGCCCGAGGACGAGCGAGCGTGCCGGGTGGCGATCGAGCACCGCGGCTGGGAGCGCCTCGGCGCGCGCGGCGAGGTCCGCCGGGACGCCAACCGGCGCGGGTGGGGCGGGCTGCTGCCCCACTACGTCGCGGCCTGCGCGGCGGCGACCACCGGCTGAGCGTCAGGCGGACTTCCGTCCCATTTGCGGCGGTGAACCGCACCGCCCGGGTTCGCGTCCGCCGCCCGCGAAACGCCTGCTGCCCCGTGCGACCGCGCACCGCGCGCCGGGCAGGCTTGCGAATCGTCAAATGACTCGAGGGGAGATCGAGATGCAAGCCAAGCCCGCGGGCGGTGTCGCCGCCCGGGCCGGACGCTGGAGCGCCCGGCATCCCAAGACCGCCATCCTCGGATGGCTCGCGTTCGTCGTCATCTCGCTCGTGATCGGCAACATGGCCGGCACGAAGGCGCCGACGACCGCCCAGCAGTACGACGGCGAGGCCCGCCAGGCCGAGACGATGCTGGCCGACGCCGGGTTCGCCCAGGCCGCCGGCGAGATGGTGCTCGTGCAGAGCAAGACCGGCTCGGCCGATGATCCCGCCTTCCGGGCGACGGTCCGCGACGTACAGCGCGCGGTTGCCGCGCAGCCCGCGGTGACCAACGTCACCTCGCCGCTCGACCACCCCGAGCAGATCTCGCAGGACGGGCGCTCGGCGCTCGTCCAGTTCGACATGAAGGGCGACCCGGACAAGGCCGCGGACGAGATCGCCCCGGTCATGACGGCGGTCGACCGCGTCGCCGGCGAGCACCGCGGCGTGACCGTCGCGCAGTTCGGCTCCGCCAGCGCGGAGAAGGAGCTCAACGACACGCTCGGCCAGGACTTCAAGAAGGCCGAGATGCTCTCCGTGCCGATCACGCTGGCGATCCTCGTCGTCGCCTTCGGCGCCCTCGTGGCCGCGACCGTGCCGGTCGTGCTCGCGCTCACCGCCGTGGCGAGCACCATGGGCCTGCTCGGCATCGCCAGCCAGCTCATCCCGGTGGACGAGAACGCCTTCTCGGTGATCCTGCTCGTCGGCCTCGCGGTCGGCGTCGACTACTCGCTGTTCTACATCCGCCGCGAGCGCGAGGAGCGCGCGAAGGGCCACGACAAGCTCGACGCCCTCGACATCGCGGCGGCGACCTCGGGCCGCGCCGTGCTGATCTCGGGCCTGACCGTGATCGTCGCGATGGCCGGCATGTTCGTGACCGGCAACACGATCTTCATGGGGATGGGGCTCGGCACGATCCTCGTCGTCGCGGTCGCCGTCCTCGGCTCGCTGACGGTCCTGCCCGCGGCGCTCGCGCTGCTGGGCGACCGCATCAACAAGGGCCGGATCCCGTTCCTCGGCCGCCGGCGCACCGGGGCGACAGAGTCACGCGTCTGGGGCGCCCTGATCGACCGCGTGATGCGCCGGCCGGTCGTGGCCGTCGTGATCGCGGGCGGCGCGCTCGTCGCGCTGTCGATCCCGGCCCTGGGGATGCAGACCAAGGTCTCCGGCATCGAGGAGATGCCCAGGGACCTGCCGGTCATCCAGACCTACCAGCAGATCCGCACCGCGTTCCCCTCGGAGGCCGATCCCGCCACCGTGGTGGTCAAGGCCTCGGACGTCACGTCACCGGCCGTGAAGGCGGGGATCGCGGACCTGCAGGCGCAGGCCAAGGGCGACCCGCGGGTCGCGGGCCCGATCGGCGTCGAGGTCAACCCGTCGCACACCATCGCGCGGCTCAGCGTCGGCCTGCCGGGCACCGGCTCCGACGCGGCCTCCAAGCAGGCGCTCACGCACCTGCGCGAGGACCTGCTGCCCGCCACGATCGGCAGCGTCCACGGCGTGGAGACCGCGGTCTCCGGCACCGCCGCCGCGAACGCCGACTTCAACACCCTGATGAAGGGCCGGACGCCGCTCGTGTTCGCGTTCGTCCTCGGCCTCGCGTTCCTCCTGCTGCTGGTCACGTTCCGCTCGATCGTCGTCCCGATCAAGGCGATCGTGCTGAACCTGCTGTCGGTCGGCGCCGCGTACGGCCTGCTCACGCTCGTCTTCCAGGACGGGCACGGCGAGGGCATCCTCGGCTTCGAGTCCAACGGCGGGATCACCTCGTGGCTGCCGCTGTTCCTCTTCGTGATCCTGTTCGGCCTGTCGATGGACTACCACGTGTTCATCCTCAGCCGGGTGCGCGAGGCGTGGAAGCGCGGCATGAGCTCCGAGGAGGCCGTGGCCCACGGCATCAAGTCGACGGCCGGCACGGTCACGAGCGCGGCGGTCGTGATGGTCGCGGTGTTCGCGATCTTCGCGACGCTGAGCACCCTGGACATGAAGCAGCTGGGCGTCGGCCTGGCGTTCGCGATCCTGATCGACGCGACGATCATCCGCGGCGTCCTGCTGCCGGCGACCATGAAGCTGCTGGGCGACCGCAACTGGTACCTGCCGCGGTGGCTGCAGTGGCTGCCCGAGCTCGACCACGAGGGCGGCTCGGACTCCGACGCGGACACCGGCACCCCGCGGTCCCGCCGCGGCGGCGCCGGGGGCGCGCTGCCGGAGCCCTCGGCGGCCTAGCCGGCCAACGCCAACCGATCCGCGAGCGGCCCGCCGAACCGGCGGGCCGCTTCGCGTTCTAGAGGTAGGTGCCGGCGACGTCGAGCAGGCGGGGGACGCCGTCCTCGAGCGCGGCCGCCCACGGATCCTCGTGCTCCCCGCGGAGGTGGCGGCCGTAGAGGGCCTCGCAGAACACCGCGCCCTTCCACAGCGAGAACGCCTCGTACCAGTCGAGCCTTGCGACGTCGCGGCCGGTGCGCTCGGCGTAGCGCTCCACGAGCTGCGCACGGGAGGGGAACCCGGGCTGCGCGGTCACCGGGCTGAGCAGCAGCGGGTGCTCGGCCGCGCCCGGCTCGGACCAGGTGACCACGAGATACCCGAGGTCGGCCAGCGGATCGCCGATCGTGGCGAGCTCCCAGTCGAGGATCGCGGCCAGGCGGGCCGGGGCGTCGGCCTCCACCATCAGGTTGCCGAGGCGGTAGTCGCCGTGGACGACGGTCGAGGGTGGGCTCTCGGGCATCGCGGCCTTCAGCTGCTCGCCGACCTCGACTGCGGCCGGCAGCTCGCGCGTGGCGTTGACCTCCCACAGGCCGGACCAGCGGCGGATCTGGCGCTCGAGGAAGCCCGTCGGCTTGCCGAGCCCCTCGAGCCCGCACGCGCGCCAGTCGACCGCGTGCAGCTCGACCAGCCCGTCCACGACCTCGCGCCCGAGCCGCTCCCGCTCCTCCGGGGCGTCGATGTCGTCCGGCAGCGCGTCGGAGACCACGACCCCCGGGATCTCCTCCATGACGTAGAAGGGCTGCCCGAGCACCTCCTCGTCCTCGCACACGGCGAGGATCCGCGGGACCCGCACGCCGCCCCGCGCGACGCCCTCCTGGATCCGCGCCTCGCGCACCATGTCGTGGGCGGAGGGCGGCAGGGGCGGCGGTGGCGGGCGGCGCAGGACCACGCGCGTGCCGTCGCGCTGCACGAGGTAGGTGAGGTTCGAGGCGCCGTCGCCGATGCGGTGCCCGCTCACCGGGCCGCGGCCGAGGCCGTGGTCATCGAGGTAGCGCTCGAGCGCGCCGTTTTCGCCCAACCCGTCCACGGCGACGAACTCATAGCTGCTGGCCGGGCGTCCCGCAAGAGGCGGGGCGGGTGGGCTCTATACGATGCCGAGCCCCGGCGTGATCGACTTCTCCCTTCCCACCGAGCTCGTCGAGCTGCAGGAGCGCACCCGGGACTTCGTGCGCGACGTGGTGATCCCGCGCGAGCCCGAGGAGCAGGGCGGCCACGGCGTCGACGACGCGTTGCGCGCCGACCTGCAGCGCGAGGCGCGGGCCGCCGGCCTGTTCGCGCCGACCGTCGCCCCGGCGTACGGCGGGCTCGGCCTCGACGTGCGCGGGCAGGCGGTCGTGCTCGAGGAGGCCGGCTACAGCCTGCTCGGGCCGCAGGCCCTCAACTGCGCCGCGCCGGACGAGGGGAACATGCACCTGCTCGCCGAGGTCGCCACCGAGGCCCAGAAGGCGCGCTACCTCGAGCCGCTGACGGCCGGGGAGGTCCGCTCCTGCTTCGCGATGACCGAGCCGGCGCCCGGCGCGGGCTCCGACCCCTCGATGCTCGCGACCGTGGCCGAGCGCGCCGACGGCGGCTGGCGCATCAACGGCCGCAAGTGGTTCATCACCGGCGCGCAGGACGCCGCCTTCGCGATCTGCATGGCGCGCACCGAGCAGGCGATCGAGCGCGGCCGCGGCGCGACGATGTTCCTCGTCGACGCCGGCAACCCGGGGTTCCAGGTCGTGCGGCTGATCGAGACCATCGACCGCGCGTTCGCGGGCGGGCACGCCGAGGTGCTCTTCGACGACTGCTTCGTGGAGGACGACGCGGTTCTCGGCGAGGCCGGGCTCGGCTTCGGCTACGCGCAGGTACGGCTCGCGCCGGCGCGGCTGACGCACTGCATGCGCTGGCTGGGGCTCGCCCGCCGGGCGCTCGACCTCGCGCTCGACCGCGCCAACGAGCGGCAGGCGTTCGGGCAGGCGCTGGCCGACCTCGGCATGGTCCAGCGCATGATCGCCGAGTCGGTGATCGACCTCGAGAGCGCGCGGCTGCTGACCTGGAAGGGCGCGTGGGCGCTCGACCAGGGCGGCGACGGCCGGCTCGAGTCCTCGATCGCCAAGGCCCAGGTGGCGGAGGCGGTCAACCGCGTGGTGGACCGCGCGGTGCAGATCTGCGGCGCCCTCGGCGTCTCCGGCGACGCCCCGCTCGGGCGCTACCTGACCGAGGTCCGGTCCTTCCGCATCTACGACGGCGCCACCGAGACGCACCTGTGGTCGATCGCCCGCCGCGCCGCCCGGGCCGCCGCGGGCGCCGGATAGTGAATTCGTGGTCGAGATCGAGCTGGGGCCGCCCACGACACGAGGGATACAGACGTATCTCGACTGTCGTGGGTGGCTCCAGGCGAAGGTCATCGGCCGCGAGCGGCGTGGCGTATTTCCGGGGCGCCAGCGAAGCGTGATCAGCTGGTCCGCGGGCGCGTCGTCGTCGCGCAGCGGGTCGGCCCCGGCGGCGAGGCGCGCCGGCGCCGCGCGACCGTCGGTCCGCGCGCCGCGCGCCGTCGACCCCGTCGCCCGCGGCAGCGGCGCGTCGGAGGCCAGCAGCACGACGTTGCCGCCGGCGGGGGCGCCCGCCCGCGTGCGGCGCGCGACCAGCGCGACGTCCTCGAAGGCGCTCAACAGCGTCGCCGCCTCGGCGCGCAGCAGCCCGAGCGGCGGGTGGTCGATGACGTTGACCGCGTAGATGCCGCGGGGGCGCAGCACGCGCCGGATCTCGTCCGCGAACTCCGTGGTGGCGAGATGCCACGGCACGGTGCGCCCGCCGAAGGCGTCGCCGACGACCAGGTCGGCCGACGCGGTCGGCTCCCCGCGCAGCGTCACGCGCGCGTCGCCGGTGCGCACCCGCAGGGCCGCGCCGGTGCGCAGCCCGAGGCGCTCGCGCGCGAGGCCGACGATCGGCGCGTCGACCTCGAGCACGCGCGAGCGCGACCCGGGGCGCGTGGCGGCCAGGTAGCGGGGGAGGGTGAAGCCCCCGCCGCCGAGGAAGACCGCGTCGAGCGGCGCCCCGGCCGGCGCCATCCCGTCGATCGCGTCCCCGATCCAGCGCGTGTAGTCGAACTCGAGGCGGCGCGGGTCGGCGAGGTCGACGTAGGAGTGGCGCACGTCGTCGAGGACCAGCGTCCGCCCGGAGGCGCGGGCCTCGTCGGTGACGACCCGCGCGCAGTGGTAGGTGGTCTCGGCGTCGCAGGGCGACCCGGCCGCGACCGTCGCGCCCCCGAGGACCACGGCCCCGGCCGCGAGCTTCGCGGTCGTGCCGGAGGGTCGCTCGCCGGCGCGCACGGCGACTCCCAGCGCCAGCACGAGCAGGGCGCCGCCGACGGCGAACACCGCGACGTCGGTCGGCGCCAGCGGCACGATCGCGAAGCCGGTGACGAACGTCCCCACGAGCGCCCCGCCGGTCGCCCACGCCGACAGGCGCCCGACGATCGACCCGGTCGCGGCCAGGTCGTGCAACTGCACCTTGGCGACCATCGGCGTGACGGCGCTGAGAACCGTCGCGGGCGGGAACAAGGCCACCAGGGTGATCACCAGCGCCGCCACGTCGCCGCCGCCCTGCAGCGCGGTCCCGAAGACCCGCACGAGCGGCACGGTCGCGATCGCCAGCACACCGCCGCCGGCGAGCAGCGCGGGGATCACCTTGCGCGCGTCCACCCGGTCCGCCGCCCGGCCGCCCAGCGCCGCCCCCGCGGCGATGCCCGCGAGCACCGTGCCGATGATCGTCGTGGTCGTCTCGAGCGTCAGCCCGACGTACGGCGCGAGCAGGCGGATGCCGAGGATCTCGAGCACGAGCACCGCGCCCGAGGCGACGAAGACGAGCCCGGCGGCGAGAGCCGGGTGCAGCGCGGCGGCGCGCACGGGCGAGCACCCTACGCGCCGGCCACGCGGGGTGCGCTGGGGCGGGCGCTAACGTTGTCATGCCATCCGGCCGCCACCGTTGGAGCGGCCAGCAAGGAAGGGAACGTCGCGATGGAGAAGACCGTTGAGCAGTACATGAGTCCTCACCCGATCGTGGTCGACGCCGAGAGGGCAGTAGCCGACTGCGCCAAGCTCATGGACACGCATGAGATCGGCGCGGTCGGAGTCACGCGAGAGGGCCTGCTGTACGGCGTGCTGACCGACCGCGACATCGTCGTGCGCACGGTCGCCCGCGACCGCGATCCACGCTCGGTCACCGCCGGCGACATCGCGTCCAAGCACCTCATCACGGTGGACCGGGGCGCGTCGCTGGAGGACGCCGCGCGCGAGATGAGCGTCCGCGGGGTGCGGCGGCTGTTCGTCGTCGACGGCGACGGCCGGCCGACCGGCATCCTCACCGCCGACGACCTCGCGGCGCTGCGCGATCCCGACTCGGTCGCGGCGCACGCGATCCGCGACTGGGGGCTCTCGAGCTACAGCTGAGCCGGGCCGTTGCCGGCCATCGAGACACCCGTCCAGGAAATCGGCCGGCCTGCCGGCGAGGAGGCCGCGTGAGCGCCGGCGCCCAGGGAGGCGCCGCGGCGGCCGCGCCCGGCGCGTCGGGCGTCCGGCGCTCGGCGGCGGTCGCCGACGCCTCGGGGGTTGTCGGCTCAGCCGGCGTGACCGGCGCCGCCGGGGTCGTCGGCTCGGCCGGGGTGGTCGGCGCGGCCGGCGTGATCGGCTCCGCGGGCGTCGTCGGGGCCTCGGGCGTGATCGGCAGCGCCGGCGTCAGCGGCTCCTCCGCGGTCGTCGGCAGCGCGGGCGTCGCGCTCAGCATCGGCGTCGTCGGCTCGGCCGGCATCCTCGGCAGCCTCGCCAACGTCGGCTGCGCAGGCTGCGTCGGCTGCATCGGGTGCATCAACTGCAGGGGCTGCGTGGGGTGCATCGGGTGCGTCGGGCTGACCGGCGCCGTCGGGCGCATCGGCGTGCGGGCATGAGCGTGCAACGGCCTCTGGCCGCGCCGGGCGGGTCCCCGAGCGCCTAGTTCGTCCGGCGCCGCAGCGAGTCGACCCGCGCGCCCAGGCGCGCGGCGGCCGCCCGCGGGCCGCCGCGCTCGGGGGTGTGGCGCAGGAGGAAGCGGCGCACGCGGCGGTCCATGCGCGGGTCGTCGGTCGGGTAGAGGTGGCCGGCGGCGCGGCGCAGCTCGAGCTCCGCGCCCGGGATGGCGTCCGCGATGAGCCGCGCGTTCTCGGGCGGCACGATCCCGTCCTGCTCGCCGTGGATGACGAGCGTCGGTGCCGCGATCCGGTCCAGGCGGTCGAGCGTCGCGTGCCCCGCCGCGGCGGCGAGCTGCTGCGAGTAGGCGACGATCCCCGGGCGGTCATGCGTCCGCCGGGCGAGGTCCTCGGCGATCCGCCGCCGGTGCCTGCGGCGCGTGGGCTCCGCGTAGACGAGCGGGACCGAGGACCGCAGCGCCTCCTCGTGGGGCATGGCGACCGCGCCCGCCATGAAGGCCAGGCCCTCGGGGCGCGACGGGGCGCCCAGGCCGCCGGGCGTCGTCGCGCCGAGCACCAGCGCCCGCACCCGGTCGGCGTGCCGCAGCGCCACCTCCTGGGCGACCATCCCGCCGAGCGAGATCCCGTAGACGTGGGCGCGCTCCTCGCCGGCGGCGTCCAGGACCGCCACCGCGTCGCCGGCCATCGCCGCGATCGTGTAGGGGAGGGGGGAGCCGTCGCTGCGGCCGATGCCGCGGTTGTCGAAGGTCAGCACGCGGAAGGACCGCGCGAGGACCGGCACCGTGCGCCACCAGGCGCCGAGCGTCATCCCGAGGCCCATCACGAGCAGGACCGCGGGCCCCTGGCCGGCGCTCTCCCAGTGGAGCGCCCGTGTGCCGTTCCGAGCGCTGGGCATGGGGCGCGCGCACGCTAGCAGCCGCCCGGGCGGCGTCCCGGCGGGCCCCGCTGCGACACTACGGGGAGGAGAGTCAGCTACCAGGAGGGTGTCCCGTGGCCGTGGTCGATAAGGAGCTGCGCCGTCCAGATCCGGAGGTCGCCGCCGAGGCGCTCGAGCCCGAGGCGGGCCTGCTCGCCGACGCCGACCCCGCCGGCTTCGCCGACGCGCTCGGCGAGCTGGGCTCCGCGCTCGTGCGCGACCCGGTGGCCTACTCGTCGGCCGCCCTGCGCCTCGGTACCGACCTCGCGATGGCAGGCGCCTCCGTGGCGCTGCGTTCAGTGGGCCTGCCGGCGCCCCCGCGGCTCGCGCCGGAGCGCCGCGACCGCCGCTTCAAGGACCCCGCCTGGTCGCGCCAGCCGGGGTGGTTCGCCCTCCAGCAGGCCTACCTGCTGTGGTCGCGCTCCGCGCTCGAGCTGGTCGAGGCGGCGAAGCTCGACGGCCTCGAGCGGATGAAGGCCGAGTTCGCGGTCCGGGCCATCGTGGACGCCCTCTCGCCGACCAACTACCTCGCCGGCAACCCCACCGCGCTGCGGCGCGCCTTCGAGACCGGCGGGCTCAGCGTGCTCGCCGGCCTGCGCAACATGGCGGGCGACGTGGTCAGCAACGGCGGCCGCCCGCGCAAGGTCGACATGTCGGCCTTCACGGTGGGCGAGAACCTCGCGGCGACGCCGGGGAAGGTCGTCTACCGCAACGAGCTGATGGAGCTCATCCAGTACGCCCCGCGGACCGACACGACCTACGAGACGCCGCTGCTGCTCAGCCCGCCCTGGATCAACAAGTACTACGTGATGGACCTCGCGCCCGGCCGCAGCTTCGCCGAATGGGCGATCGAGCACGGCCACACGGTGTTCGCGATCAGCTACCGCAACCCGGACGCGAGCCTGCGCGACACCGCGCTCGACGACTACCTGCTGCACGGCCCGCACACCGCGATCGACGTGATCGGCGAGATCACCGGCGCGCCCCAGGTCAACATCGCCGCGCTGTGCCTGGGCGGCACGCTGACCACGATGCTGCTCGCCCACCTCGCGCACGAGAAGGACGATCGCGTCCGCTCGGCCACGCTGCTCAACACGCTGATCGACTTCTCCGAGCCCGGGATGCTCGGCTCGTTCACCGACGCGCGCTCCGTGCGCCGCCTCGCCCGCAAGATGGCCGAGACCGGCGTGCTCGAGGGAACCGACATGGCGCTGACGTTCGACCTGCTGCGCGCCAACGACCTGATCTGGAGCTTCGTCTCCAGCAGCTGGCTGATGGGCGAGCAGCCTCCGGCCTTCGACATCCTCGCCTGGAACGCCGACGCCACGCGGATGCCGGCGGCGATGCACGCCTTCTACCTGCGCCACTGCTACGGCGAGAACGAGCTCGCGCGCGGCGAGATGGAGGTGGCCGGCACGCCGCTGCACCTCGAAGAGATCGGAGCCGAGATCTACCTGCTCGCCGCCGAGGAGGATCACATCGTCCCGTGGACCTCGGCCTACAAGGCGACGCAGCTGTTCACGGGGCCGGTCCGCTTCGTGCTGAGCTCCTCCGGACACGTCGCCGGGATCGTCAACCCGCCCAACCCCAAGGCCCGGCACTGGACCAACGACGCCACGCCGGCGGACCCGCAGGAGTGGCGCACGGCGGCGACCGAGCACGCCGGCTCGTGGTGGCACGACTGGGCCGACTGGATGGCCGAGCGCGCCGGCGCGCGCCGCGAGCCGCCTCGCATGGGGAGCGACGCCCATCCGCCGCTGGCCGACGCGCCCGGCACCTATGTGCTCGAGTCGTGAACGCGAACTTGACGGCGCCGGCACGCTGAGCTAAGCCGGAGCGATGCCGATCGTGGGCCTCGAGCGCGCCATGGGCGCCGGCGTCGCCGCGGGCCGGGCCGTGGTCGCCGTGCCGCGCGGGCTGGCACGCCGCGGCGCGCCGCTGGTGGGCCGCGTGGCGGGCGTCGCGGGGCCAGACCGCGTGCTCGCCCTCGCCCGCTACCGCGACCTGGCCGCCGGCTACGACGTCCGCACCGCGACGGGCGACCCGTACCGGCGGCAGACCGTCGACCGCCTGGCGCCGATGCCCGGCGAGGTCATCCTCGACGTCGGCTGCGGGACCGGACTGAACTTCGCCGCGATCGAGGAGGGCATCGGCCCGCAGGGGCGCCTGATCGGCATCGAGCTGTGCCCCGAGATGCTCGCACTGGCCCGCGAGAGGGTCGAGGACAGCGGCTGGCGCAACGTCACCCTGGTCGCCGCGGCGGCCGAGGACGCCGCGGTCCCGGCGACGGCCGACGGCGCGCTGTTCTGCGGGGTCCACGACGTCATGCGCTCCCGGCCGGCGCTCGCGAACGTGCTCGGATACGTCCGCGCGGGCGGGCGGGTGGTCGCCGGTGGTCCCAAGTGGACGACCTGGTGGCAGCCCGGCAGCGCGGCGCTGAACCTCACGACGTGGACGTCCAACCGCGACTGCATCACGACCTTCGAGGGCTTCGACCGCCCCTGGACCGGTCTCGCGGCGATGGTCGGCGACCTCGAGGTGGAGGAGCTCTGCCTCGGGGCCGCCTACATCGCGGCCGGGACGCGCTAGTTGGTCAGCAGCGTGTAGCGGACCGTCTGGACGGCGATCTGCCCGTCGCGGAACACGAACGTGTCGATGCCGTCCTCGACCCGCGTGCGGTCGGAGGTCGCCTTCCACTCGAGGAACAGGACGTCGCCGTCGTAGATCTCGGTCGGCAGCTCCCATGCGGCGTCGGGCACGTCGCCGAGGAGCTTGGTGAAGGCTTCCCGCACCTCGTCCTTGCCGCGCCGGATCCCGTCGGGCGTGATGAACACCGCGTCGTCGGCGTAGTCGCTGACGATGCCCTCCAGGTCGCCGGCGCCGAGCGCCTGGGCATGGTGCTGGAAGACCTCCTGCGGGCTCCGGGTCGTCGTGTCCGCCACGTTCTCCTCCTCGTCCGGGTGCGGTGCTGGATCGTCGCGCACGCGGTCGTCTGAGCGCAAGCCGCCTTCGAAGCTGACCTCGATCCGCTCGCGCGGGTCCTGGCGGGCCGCCTCGGCGGCGCGCCGCAGCACCCGCCGGTCGGCGGCCTCGAGCTCGCCGGTCAGCGACCGGGGCCACAGGCGCCCGTGCAGGACCACGTTGACCTCGGCGGCGATCAGCAGCAGGTGGGAGACGAGCCAGAACCACGACAGCAGGCCGATCACCAGCGCGAAGGTGCCATAGGTCTCGCCGGCACGGGTCACGGCGCGCTCGACGTACCAGCCGCCCGCGGCCTGGAGGGCCACCGAGCCGACGGCGGCAACGGCCGTGCCGGGCAGCAGCTCGGGGATCCGCAGGGGGTGCGGGGCGAGCAGGAGGAACGCGGCGAGGTATACCGCGCCGTTGACGAGCAGCGAGAGCACCAGCGCGCCGACGCGCTGGACGACCGGTCCCCCGGGGCCGCTCACCGCCAGGCCGCCGACCGCCGTCGCGGCGATCAGGGCGGCGCCCAGCGCGGCCAGCGCCACCAGGCCCCACGCCCGCGCCCGCACCCCGCTGCGCTGCTCGAGGCGGGGCACGTCCCAGATCGCCTCGAACGCCCGGCCGATCGCGAGCGTGACGCCCAGGCCCGCCCACAGCGCGCCGACGATGCCGACCACCAGCGCGACGCCGCTTCCGGTCAGCGGCTCCACGTCGTCGCCGAGCTGCGCCCCGATCACGGGGATGCGCGCGAGCGCCGAGTCGACGATGTCCTCCTGGAGCGACGGGTCGCCCTGGAGCACGAACCCCAGCACCGAGACGAACACGAGCAGGAGCGGGAAGAGCGAGACGAACGCGTAGTAGGCGATCAGGGCCGCCAGCGTGGACGCGCGGTCGTCGAGGAACTTCTTCGCCACCGCGACCACGAAGGCGGCCGGCGCGTGGCGCCGTTGCCAGGCGTCGAGGGAGGAGAGGATGCGCGACGGGGTCGTCAGAGGGGCGGGCGCTGCGGCTCCGGGGCGCCGGACGCCCGGCCGTTCGGCGCCCGGTCGACCGCCGGCGGGATCGTGGCGATCACGCGGGTGCCCTCGCCGGGGCCCGTGACGACCGCGAGCGCCCCGCCGACCGTGGCGAGGCGGTCGCGCATGCTCACCAGCCCGACGCCGGGCGTCACGGCGTCCACGTCGAACCCCGCGCCGTCGTCGCGGACCTCGATCCGCAGCGCGGCGCCGTCGGAGAGCTCGACGACGGCGGCGGTCGCGCCGCGGGCGTGCTTGGCCGCGTTCTGCAGCGCCTCCAGGCAGCAGAAGTACGCGGCGCTCTCGACCTCGCGCGGGTAGCGACCGACGCCGTCGGCGTGCACCGTCGTCGGCAGCGGCATCCGCAGCGCCGCCGACCGCAGGCCGGCCACCAGGCCGTGGTCGGCCAGCGCCGGCGGGTAGATGCCGCGTGCGAGCGAGCGGACGTCGTCGATGGCCAGCTCGACCTCGGCGCCCAGCCCGCGCAGGCGCTCGGCGCGCTCGGCGTCGACGCCGTCGGTCTCCTCGGCGGCGAGCTCGAGCGTGATCCGCAGCGCGACGAGTCGTTGCTGGGCGCCGTCGTGCAGATCGCGCTCGATGCGCCGGCGCTCGTCGTCGGCGGAGCGCTGGATGCGGGCCCGCGACTCGGAGACCTCGCGCAGGAGCAAGGCCGTCTGCGCCGACAGCCGGTGGTTGTCGAGCGTGAGGACCGCGTACGACGTGGCGGCGTCGATGAACGCGCGGTCGTCGCGGAGCGCGACGTCGTGGATGACCATCGCCACCAGCCGCTCGCCGTCGCGCACCTCGGTCGACCAGCGGCGGGACCCCGGGCGCGGGAGCGCCATGGGCTGGCCCGCCGCGTCGCCCCAGCGCCCCTCGCCGTCGAGCCAGTAGGCGATCTCGAGCGAGCGGTCGTCGAAGGCCTCGGCGAGCGCGGCCCGCAGGTCGTCGGGAGGCGGATGGGTGCGCAGGCGGCCGGCGAGCCGCAGCGTCGCCGTGGCGATGTACAGCCGCCAGCGCCAGAGGCCGAGCAGGAACGCGCCGGCCATCAGCGTGACGCCGAGCGCGACCAGCCACACCGCGACCTCGAGGATGCCCGACTCGGGCCAGATCCGCCGGCCCATGATCGCCAGCGCGTAGGCGACCAGGCGCAGGCACGCGACCACCAGGACCGGCGCGAGCGCGCGGCGCGTGAGCGGGGTCGCGCGCCGGATGCGTAGTGCGAGGCGCCCGGCGACCGCGGCGAAGAGGAGGACGGTCAGCGTCTCGCGCAGCGGGAGGACGACGTCGCCGATCACCGCCGGCTCGGAGCCGCCCACCATGAAGGCGTTGCCGGGGCAGCCGGCGTGGCAGCTCGTCCACGTCGCGGGGACGGGGTACTGCTCGACGAGGAGGGCCGTCGGCAGGTAGAGCACCAGCACCAGCGCGGCGCCTGCCCACACGAGCGCGCGGTCGGTCCGGTCGCGCAGCCGGCCGAGCGGGAACGCCAGCACGAGATAGACGAGCCCCACCTCGACGATCCACCCGGCGACGCGCCCGGTGCTGTAGAGGACGGGGTCGGACGACTCCGCCAGCGTCGTGACGAACCACCCGAGGCCCGCGATGATCAGCAACGCGCCGAAGCGCTCGAACGGCGGCCGGCGCCGCGCGTAGACACCGACCCCGATCGGCACGCCGACCATCAGCACGCGTGCGATCGCCTCGAGCCAGGCGAACTCGGACTCCGAGCCCGCGAGCGTCACCACGCACGTGACGGCGCACAGGCACGCGCCGAGGATGGTGACCACCCCGGGTTCCATCCGGTGAAGCGGCGCTTGCATCGTTCGGCTGTCTCGGCCTTGACTCCGCGGCGACCCTATCCCGCCGCCGGAGCCCGGACAAGCGGACTCAGGTCCCGTACTCGGCCCACAGGCGCCGCAGCAGGCGCGGGCCGAAGTCCTGCTTGCGCACGAACGGCACGTCGGCGCCGAGGTGGCCGGCGGGCGGCAGGTCGGCCATCTCGTCGATCGAGATCAGCACCACCACCGTGTGGGGGTGGGTGCGGCCGAGCCGGCCCGCGACCTCGATGCCGTCGATGCCCGGCATGCGCACGTCGAGCAGGACGAGCTGCGGATCCAGACGGTCGACGGCGACGAGCGCCTCCTCGCCGCTGGCCGCCTCGCCGACGGCCTCGAAGCCCGGGGTGGCCGCGATCACGTCGCACGCGATCTCGCGGAACATCGCCTGGTCGTCGACGGTGAGTACCCGCACCGTTCTCGACGCTCCCGGCCGCGGGGCGGGCGGGGCTAGCGGGGCGGGGGTGGTGGGCGGGCCTTCCCCTCCGCGGAGCTGGGGCATGGAGTCCAATCCACTCCTCCGGACGGGCCTGTGAACGCGGGCGACTCTAGGCCGCTGTCGAGCGCCGGGCAATGACGCTTGCCTCCCCATCGCAGGGGGTGCGCACCCCCTGCGAGCTACGCGCGGGGCTCCGGGTCGCCGTCCGGATGGGCCGTCTCGGCCAGGAACAGCAGCGCCGCCTTCACCCGCGGACTGACCTCGTCCGCGTCCTGGGAGTGGGTGAGGTTGAGCTTCAGGAAGATCGCGTTGATGTGCTTCTCGACGGCGCGCTTGGTGAGCACGAGCGACTCGGAGATGGAGGCGTTGCTCTTGCCCTCCGCGATCGCCGCGAGCACCTCCAGCTCGCGCGGCGTGAGCTGGGCGACCGGCGAGCGCTCGCTGCGCGTCTTGGCGGCGACGAGCACTTCGACGACCTTGGGATCGATCACCGAGCGCCCGGCGGCGACCGCCTCGATCGCCGCCACGAGCTGGGCCCGGTCGTGGACGCGATCCTTGAGCAGGTAGGCGCGGCCATCCGAGCCCGACTCGAGCAGCGCGAGGACGTATGTGGGGTCCGCGTACTGGCTGAGCACGACGATGCCGATGTTCGGGTGCGACTCGCGCAGCGTCGCCGCCACGCGGATCCCCTCGTCGGTGTTCGTCGGGGGCATGCGGATGTCGGTCAACACCACGTCGGGCGACCGCTCCGCGACCTCGCGCAGCAGCGAGTCCAGATCGGCGCAGTCCGCCTCGACGCGGATCTGGGGCGCGCCGTCGAGCATCTTCCGGAGCCCTTCGCGCACGATGTAGCTGTCTTCGCCGATGACGACGCGGAGCGGCACGTTGGGCGAAGGATATTCGGCCCGCGGGCGGAGCGACCGTGCGCGACGTGCCGCGCGGCCTCCTAAGCTTCCCTACCCTCCCCGCCGTCGCCTGCCCGCCTCCCCGGAGTCCTCCATGTCGGAACTGCTCGCCCGCGTCGCCCGCACGCTCACTCACCACTGGAAGCGCAGCGCTGCTGCCGCGCTGCTCGTCCTCGTCCTCCTGGGCGCGGCGGCCGGCGCCGGCGGCGAGGCCGCGGACGACTTCACGATCCCGGGGACCGAGTCCCAGCAGGCCCTCGACCTCTTCAAGGAGCACAGCCCGTCGTTCGCGGGCGCCGACTCCACGCTGGTGTTCAGCGTCAAGGAGGGCAAGGTCTCCGATCCCGGGCCGCGGGCGGCGATCGAGGGTGCGCTGCAGAAGGTGCGCGGCCTCGAGGGCGTCGGGCAGGTCGCCGACCCCTTCGGCCGGGGCGGCGCGGTCTCGCGCGACGGCACCATCGCGTCGTCCGACGTGCGCTACACGGTCGAGCCGACCGACCTCGACAAGCAGGACGGCGAGGCGCTCGAGGCGGCGGCGCGGACCGCCGAGGCGGGCGGCGTCGACGTCGCGGCCCGCGGGATCCTCATCGATCTGGCCTCCGAGCAGGAGGCGCCGGTCGGCGAGCTGATCGGTGTCGGCATCGCGATCCTCCTGCTGACGCTGCTCTTCCGGTCGCTCGCGGCGATGGCGGCCACGCTCGTCGGGGCGCTGCTGGGCGTGATGGTCGGACAGATCCTGCTGGCCGCGCTGGCGCAGCCGCTCGGCCTGCCGCAGTTCGCCACGGTGATCGCCGTGATGCTCGGCCTGGGCGCCGGGATCGACTACGCGCTGCTGATCATCGGGCGCTACCGGGAGCAGGCGGCGGCGGGGGACTCCACGCGCGACGCCTCGGCGAAGTCCGCCGCCACCTCTGGCGCGTCGGTGGTGGCGGCCGGGCTGATCGTGATGGTCGCGATCGCCGGCCTGCTGGTGATCGGCATCCCGCTGATCGGCAAGCTCGGCATCGCGGCGGCGATCGGCGTCGGCGCGGTCGTCGTGTCGGCGCTGACGATCCTGCCGATCATGATGGGCGCGCTGGCGCGCTGGCTGAAGCCCAAGAAGGCCGCGCACGTCCAGCCGTCGCCCGGGTTCGCGCGCTGGGCCACGATGATCACGGCGCGCCCGTGGGTGTCGATCGCGGCGGGCGTCCTGCTGCTGCTCGTCTTCGCGCTGCCCGTGACGCAGCTCCGGCTGGGCCAGCCCGACGACGGCAACCAGCCGACGTCCAAGACCCAGCGGGTCGCCTACGACCAGCTCAGCAAGGCGTTCGGGCCGGGCTCCAACGGGCCGTTCCTGCTCGCCGTGGACACGCCGAAGGGCGATCCGGACACCACCGGCCAGCTCGCCGCGCTGCAGGAGGCCGTGGCGGGGACGCCCGGCATCGCCGCCGTCGCCCCGGCCGCCGCGAGCCGCGACGGCGAGATGGCGACGATCTTCGCGATCCCCACCACCGCGCCGCAGGACGCGCGCACCAGCGCGCTGCTGGAGCGGCTCCGCGGGGACGTGATCCCGAGCGCGACGCGCGATACGCCGCTGAGGGTCTACGTGGGCGGCAACACCGCGGGCTTCGAGGACTTCTCGGACAAGGTCGCCTCGCGCCTGCCGGTGTTCATCGCGGTCGTCATCGGGCTCTCCGTGCTGCTGCTGATCGCCGCCTTCCGCTCGCTGTGGGTCCCGCTCGTCTCCGCGGTCTTCAACCTCCTGTCGGTCGGCGCCGCCTACGGCGTGGTGGTGGCCGTCTTCCAGGAGGGCTTCGGCGCGAGCCTGCTCGGCGTCGACAGCGGGGTGCCGATCGTCTCCTTCATCCCCGTGATGCTGTTCGCGATCCTCTTCGGGCTGAGCATGGACTACAACGTGTTCCTGCTCTCCCGGGTCCACGAGGCCTACAACGAGGGGGACGGCCCGCGCGAGAGCGTGATCCACGGCCTGTCGCGGATCGGCAAGGTGATCATGTTCGCCGGGCTGATCATGGCCGCGGTGTTCCTCGCCTTCATCACGCAGCCCGACGTGATCGCGAAGATGATGGGCCTCGGCCTGGGGCTGGCGATCCTCATCGACGTGCTGATCGTGCGCCTGGTGATCGCTCCCGCGGTCGTGACGCTGCTGGGCGACCGCGCCTGGTGGCTGCCGGCGTGGCTGGACCGCCTGCTGCCGGACGTCTCGCTGGAGGGGCACCTGGTGAGGGGCCTCGACGAGCGCGAGGCCCCCACCGAGGGCGTCAAGGTGCCCGCCTAGCCGCTCAGCCGCCCAGGAAGGACCGCGGGTCCTGCGGCGTCCCGTTGCGGCGGACCTCGAAGTGCAGGTGCGGGCCCGTGCAGTTCCCGGTGCAGCCCACCGTGCCGATCGCCTCGCCCGCCTCGACGTCCGCGCCCTTCTCGACGGAGACCTCGGACTGGTGGGCGTAGCAGGTGCTGAGCCCGTCGCCGTGGTCGATGCAGGTGTAGTTCCCGTAGCCGCCCGACTCGGCGGTCGTCTCGACCTTCGTCACGGTGCCCGCGGCCGCCGCGGCGATGGACGTCCCGGCCGGCGCCGAGATGTCGATGCCCTCGTGGCTGGGGTCGAAGGGGGTCGTCTGTGTGCCGCTGATGGGCTGCGTGAGCTTCCCGTCGGCGCCGGCGTCGGTCGGGGAGTCCTCGGTGAGGCTCAGCCCGAGGGCCTTCGCGGTCTCCGGCCCGGCCTCGCCGTCGACCGGCAGCCCCTGCTTGCGCTGGTAGCGGCGCACCGCCCGTGCGGTCTTCGCCCCGTAGGTGCCGTCGGCCTTGATCCCGAGCGCCCGTTGCAGCGCCTTGACCTGCGGGCCGTCGCTCCCGCGCTTGAGGGTCACGCCCGACATCGGCGGGCCCTCGCCGGGGGGAGCCTGCTCCTGGGCGACCGCGGGTCCCGCCGCGGCGAGGGTCGCGATCGCGACCACCAGGCCGATCGCGGCCCGGATCCCCTTGCGGGCGCCGTGCGACCGACCGCACCCCTTCACATCTTTCACGACACGCTTGCGCATGCTCACTCCTCTACGAATCTCGCGACCTACGGGGTGAGCTGACGGGCTCGCGCCGAGACGTGCGCTACGCCGCGCTCCAGGCGGCGATTCGCCCCGTGCCGCCGATGCCGGCGGCGAGTGGGTCCCCCGCTCCCCGCGCCGGGGGCGCGGGAACTCGGTTCATGGTTCTACCTGGCGCCGCGGGACCATAGCGGTCTCCGTCGACGGAGGGCGGGAAAGTCCTCCCAACGGAGAAACGCGGTCAGAGCAGGCCGTCCTCGAACGGGAAGCGCGAGAGGGGCTCGACGCCGCGGTCGGTGACGAGGCAGTGCTCCTCGAGCTTGACGCCCTCGCCGCCGCCCTCCTCGCCGATGTAGCTCTCGACGCAGATGGTCATGCCGGGCTCGATCACGCCGTCGTAGCCGGCGTCCTCGAAGTCCATGCGGTGCATGAGGTGGGGGTACTCGCCGGTCATCCCGCAGCCGTGCGCGGAGACGTAGTAGCGGTTGGCGACGTAGCGCTCCGGGATCTCCCACGCCTCGTCCGCGTACTCGCGGAAGGTCAGGCCCGGCCGGATGATCCCCATGTTGTGGTGGACCTGCTCGTGGGCGTGCCGGTAGAGCTCCTTCTGCGCGCGCGACGGCTCGTCCGGGCCGGCGTGGAAGGTGCGGGAGAAGTCGCAGTAGTAGCCGTAGCAGCCGACGATGTCGGTATCGAGCGCGACGAGCTCGTTGGGCCCGATCGGCTTCTCGCCGGTCTCCTGGAACCACGGGTTGGTGTGCGGGCCGGACGTGAGCAGGCGCGTCTCGAAGTAGTCCCCGCCCTGCGCGATCACGCCCTGGTGCAGGATCGACCACAGGAGGTTCTCGGTCATCCCCGGCTGCAGCGCCTCGCGCATGGCGCCGACCGCGCGCTCGGTGGCGCGGATCGAGGCCCGGACGCACTTGAGCTCCTCCTCCGACTTGACGGAGCGCGCCATCTCGACCGGCTGCTGCGCGTCGACGAGCGTGAAGCCCTCGGCGGCGAGGGCGGCGGCCGCGCCGGCGTTGACGCGCTCGATCCCGACGCGCGCCCCCGGGCCGCAGACCTCCCGGAGCGCCGCCGCCGTGTCGCGGCCCCAGCGGCGTTCGCGCTCGGCGATCGTCGGCCCGGCCGCCACGAAGCTCGCGGTGAGACCCGGCCGGACCTCGTCGATGGTCTCGATCCCCCGGACGAGGTGCATGCAGCCCGTGAACTCGAAGAGGATCACGGGCCCCTCGACGGGCAGCAGGAGATACCGCGACGGGTTGCGCTGGTGGTAGACCTGCATGTTGCGCGCGCCCGTCGCGTAGCGGATGTTGACCGGGTCGAACAGCAGGCAGGCCGCGATGTCCCGCCTTGCCATCTCGGCCCGGACCCGGTCGAGCCGGTAGCGCCGCACCGCCGCGAGGTCGATCTCCTCGGCGGCCGGGTCGCGGTCGAGCAGGCGGAGCTCGGCCAGGTGCCCGCGGTCGGCGTGCCAGTCGAGGTTCACCCCGGCGATCATACGGCCGCGTCCGCCGCGGGCGGGCCGGGTCGGCCGACCCTCGGGGCCGCCCGTGCCGTCAGGCGCGTCTGGCCGGCTGCGCGGGGCGGCTGGTGAGGACGAGCGCGACCACGGCGGCGCCGAGCGCCACCGCCGTCACCCCATAGGCGAGATCCGCGTCGGCCACCTCGAGGAGCACCCCGCCGAGCAACGGGCCGACCGTGTATCCCCCGGCGTAGAGGAGGTTCTGCATCCCGTAGGCGAGGCCGCGCTCGTCCTCCTCGTAGGCCTCGTCGAGCCACGGGACCGCCGCGGCGACGGCGAGGCTGAACCCGGCGCCGTAGACCGCGAGCGCCACGGCGGTGCCGGCCACGCCCGGCAGCACCGCGAGGAGCACCAGCGTCACGGCCGTCAGGACGAGGCCGGCGACCGCCGGCCCGCGCCGCCCGCGCCGGTCGCCCCAGCGGCCGCCGAGTGGCGCCACGGCGGCGTCGACCGCGATCGACCCGGCGAAGAGGAGCCCGATCGCGGAGGCCGAGAGGCCGAGGCGCGCGTCGAGGTCGAGCGGCGCGATCACCTCCACCAGCCCGAGCACGCCGGCGCTGATGAACATGATCGCCGCCGCCCACGCCCCGTTCGCGGTGCGCATCGCGCGGATGATCACCGGCAGCGCGGGGACCGCGGGGCGCGCACGCGGCACGTCGGCGGGCAGGAGCACGAGCGCCGCCACGAGGAGCGCGAGGGCGAGGCCGCACGCGATCAGGAACGGCGCCTCGAACGAGAGCGTGTCGGCCGCCACCCCGCCGAGCGCGGGCCCCGCGATGGAGCCCACTCCGGTCGCCGCGAGGGCGACCCCGAGCGCCTCGCCGCGCTTCCCCGGCACGGCGGTGTCGGAGACGAGCGCGAGCGCGGAGATCCAGCTCGCCGCCGACCCGACGCCCTGCACGGCCCGGGCGGCGATGAGGACGGCGAGCGACTCGGAGGCCGCGACCAGCACGGAGCCGGCCGCGACGAGCAGGAGCCCGGCGACGAGCACGACGCGCCGGCCGAGCGCGTCGGCGGCCCGGCCCAGCGGCAGTGAGAGCAGGGCGATCGGTACGGCGTAGGCGGCGAGGGCGACCCCGAGGTCCGCGTCGCTCGCGCCCGTGCGCTCCTCGATCGCGGGCAGCAGCGGGGCGACCAGGCCGAGCAGCGCCGAGTCGATGGTGACGGCGCCGATGGCGACGGCGAGGATCGCCCGCCGGCGCGGTGCCGCTGTCGGATCGGACGCGGACATCGGGGGGCGGGGCCCCTAGGTCTCCTCGCGAGCGGCGGTGGCCTCCGCGGACCGCCAGGCCCGCCGGCGCCGGAGCCGATGCGCCGGCCCCACGAGCAGCAGCGTGAGCCAGAAGAGCTGTGCCACGCCGGGCGAGATCAGGTAGGCGATCGGGATCGAGAGGAGGAACACGGCGGCCGGCAGCAGACCCCCGGAGAGGTCCGCGATGAACTGGTCCCGGCTCGGCTGCGCGGCGACCAGCCCTCGCCGGATCGCCATGACGTAGACCACCGTGTGCAGCAGCGAGGCCGCCGCGACGTTGACGGCCAGGAGCGCCGTCGGGAGCGGCAGGTCCTCGACGCCGGGGTTCCCGACCGCCTCGGTGCTGAACGGCAGCAGGACGATCGCGGCGATCAGCACCAGGTTCGCCACGATCACCGGGACGTCGATGGCCGCGAACGAGGCGATCATCCGGTGGTGGTTGAGCCAGTAGTTGGCGATCACCGCGAAGCTGATCAAGAAGGCGAAGAACTGCGCCCCGATGGCGTCGCCGAGCGCGCCGAGGTCCGTCCACACCCCCGGATCCTCACCGACCTCGAGCGTGGTGACGAGCAGGGTGAGAGCGAGCGCGTAGGTGGCGTCGACGAACCCGATCGCGCGATCGAACTCCGCTTCGTCCCGCCCGTACCGGGGAGGCGAGGTCATGGCGGCGTCGCTCCCATTCCCGCGTCCGACCCTATTCGGTGCCGGGCGTCGCCTGCGAGCGCTTTCGCCTACTCGGGTTTGCGGGCGCGCACGATGGCCGAGCCTGCGTGCTCGTGGACCCGATGGGTCTCGGTGATCTCGATGTCGGTCAGCTCGGCGTCGGCGAGGTAGCGGGCGTATTCGTCGCGGGTGAGCGCGCCGGCGATGCAACCGACGTACTGCTGCATGTCGGCGCGGGTCGCGTCGTCCATGCCCGGGTCGGCGATCACGTCCGAGACGGCGAAGTGTCCGCCGGGCTTGAGCACACGGGCGGTCTCGCGCAGGACCTGGGGCTTGTCGGTCGAGAGGTTGATGACGCAGTTGGACAAGACGACGTCGACCGTGTTGGCCGGAAGCGGGATGGCTTCGATGTGGCCCTTGAGCCAGTGGACGTTCGTCACACCCGCTTTGGCCTGGTTGGCACGAGCGAGCTCGAGCATCTCGTCGGTCATGTCGAGCCCGTACGCCGTGCCGGTGGGGGCGACGCGACGGGCGGAGAGCAGGACGTCGATGCCGCCACCCGAGCCGAGGTCGAGCACGACCTGGCCGGGCTTGAGATCCGCCATCGCCGTCGGGTTGCCGCAGCCCAGCGACGCGATCAGCGCCTCCTCGGGCAGCTCGTCGCGCTCGTCGCCGTAGAGGCCGCGGCCGAAGCGCTCGGCCTGCTCGTCGGTGATGATCGCCGAGTCGGTGCCGCAGCACCCTGACTCGGCCTCGGGATCGGTCGTGGAGATCGCGGCCGCGGCGTAGCGCTCGCGGACGGTCTCGCGCAACGCGTCGGCGTCGTGGCCGGCAGCGCAGCCGCACGACCCACCAGCCGCACTGGTCTCGCAGCAGGCGGCCTTGTCGGCAGGTTCGCAACAGGTGGCTTGCGTTTCGGTCGAGCAACAGCTCGCGGCGCCCGTGGGCGGGGTGAGATCGGTCAGCTCAGCCATGCGGTCAGCTCCTGCAGGGCATCGGGGAGGACGTAGTAGTAGGCCCACAGCCCACGTCGTTCGGAGTCGACGATGCCTGCCTCGCGCAGCTTCTTGAGATGGTGCGAGAGCGTGGGCTGGGAGATGTCGAACAGCGGCACGAGCTCGCAGACGCAGACCTTGCCTGCGTGCTTTCTGAGCACGTCGACGAGCTGAAGGCGGACCGGGTCGCCGAGCGCCTTGGCGACCTCCGCCATCCGGATCGCCCGATCACGGTCGACGTCTGGAAAGACGACGGGCTCGCAGCACGGCTCGCCGGCAGGGCGCTTCGTCTTCGGTGCCAAGGGCAGATCGACAGGCATCTATCTATAGATATCGATTGAAGTGATACTTGTCAATGGAATATGGTTCGCGTGCTTCTCTTCGTCTACCTGCACAACGCGGGCCGCTCCCAGATCAGCCAGGCACCTTTTGAACGCGCCGCCGCCGGCCGCCACACGGCCGACTCCGCCGGCAGCGTCGCCGATCCGAACGGCTGCGTGCATCCCGAGTCGTCACTCTGTCGAGAAGCTCTGACCGGCTCCGCTCACTAGGCGAGGGCCGCGAAAGGCGCGGCCGCGACATCAGGAGATCACCGTGCAGCCGAACGAGATCAGCGAGGTTCTGAACCGTCCGATGAGCCAGGAGCTCCTGGCCCGTGACCTGACCCGCCTGGGCTACGTCGCCAAGGACGGGACGCCCCGGACCATTCCGATCGGGTTCACCTGGAACGGCTCCCAGCTCGTCATGTGCACCTCGAAGAACGCCCCGAAGCTCACGGCCCTCCGCCACAACCCGGCGGTCGCCCTGACGATAGACACCGAGGTGCACCCGCCCAAGATCCTGCTCATCCGCGGTCGGGCCGAGCTGGACGTCGTCGAGGGCATTCCGGACGAGTATCTCGAGATGAACGGCTCCTACCAGATGACGCCCGATCAAAGGGTCGAGTGGGAGACCGAGGTCCGCTCGCTCTACGACGGCATGGTCCGCATCGTCGTGACCCCGACGTGGGCGAAGCTGATCGACTTCGAGACGACCCTCCCGAGCGCGGTCGAGGAGCTGGTCCGGCAGCGGGACGAACGTCAGCGCAGCTGAGCGCCACCACCACCATCGAACGACTCACGGTCTCAGCAACCGCGACCCCGCCTGGCACCCGGGACGCGGCACCGGTGGCCGATCCGCCTACGCGACGGTCTCGGAGCTGGACGAGTGACTCATGTCGAGAAGCGCCGGCCGGCTCCGCTCACCAGGTGAAGGGCCTCGAGAAGTGGGCACCTGAGGACGTGGAGGCGCACGTGGCCTTCCTCAGGCACGTCAGTGAGCGGTTCGAGGAGAACGGCGAGTACGTCGGAGCGGAGGCGCTGACGCCGGCGCGCACCTGGGTGCGCTACGGCGGCCCGGACGCGGCGCCCGTCACCACCGACGGCCCGCTGCCCGAGACGAGCGACCTGGTCGCGGGCTGGTACATGATCGACGTCGAGTCCCACGAGCGCGCGCTCGAGCTCACGGCGTACGTCTCCTCCGAGCCCGGCCCCGGCGGGGAGCCGCTGTACGAGTGGATCGACGTGCGGGAGATCATGTCGGGGGCGCCCGCGGACGATGGCCCGGTGTGACCGGAGGGGCCGACCGGGCGGCTGGACGAGGGCGCGTTCCGCCGAATTGGTCCGCCGCGTCGCTTCCTGAGGCCCGGCAGGACTCCCGGAACGGCGAAAGCCCCGAGTTCCGGGGCTTTCGGAGGATGGACTGTTCCAAGAAAGTCCCTACGGCGCTTCAGACCGGAGGTTCCTCGCTTCCGCTGCGCGGCGGATTTCGGGTGCGCAGCGGTAGGCGGCTAGGTCAGCGGCGGGATGACCTGCGCTTCGTCGCCCGGCTGCGCAGGGTCCGAGCTGATCGAGCCGCCGGGACCCTCGACGAACGGCGGCCGGTAGCGGTAGGTCATCTCGGCCGGCAGCGGCCAGCCGCCCAGCTCGGCGACGGGACGGGCCTCCACGCCGAGGCGAACGAAGATGCCCTCCTCGCGGTGCTCGATGTGAGGGTCGATCTCGTTCGCCGTCGCGCGTCCGAGCAGACCGCGCAGGCCCTTGCCGCGATCAGGCGAGGAGCTGCTGGCGAACGCCTCTTCCGTGAGATGGGGCGCCACCAGCTCGCGGTAGGGATCCCCGTACCAGCTCAGCCACATGGGGACCGGCGGCAGTCCCTGCCACATCGTGCCCTGGAGGAAGTGCTCGCCGCCCTGCTGCATCGTCTCCATGGTCGAGTACAGGCGGTTGTTGGTCGTCACCGTCCACCCCGGCTCCACCTGCGCGGCCGCGAAGAACGCGCCGAGCTCAGCCGCCGCCGCCGTGAAGAGGTCGACGACGGCCTCGCGCCACCGTGGATCCTGCTCGAGTACGCGCCCGTCGAAGTCCACCTCGAGCTGAGCTATGGGCGGCCGTTCGTCCTCCGGCCGTACGAACCCAGCGTGCGGCGCCGACCACGAGCCGCCGAAGCTCGGGCGCGCGGCGAACCAGAACCCGTCACCGTCTTCTTCGTCGAGCACGAAGCGCACGAAGGCGTCGGGGTCATCCGAGTCGAACCGGTGCTGCAGCGGCTCCCACCGGCCGTACCTCGTCGGAAGCGCCTCCGGGCAGCGGCGGCGAATGAGGCGCAGCAGGGTCGCCGGCGCCTGGTCCCAGCTCGTCGTCGTCAGGAACCACTGAAGCGTCACACGGCTCGTCACCTCCTCGGCCCGGCGCGGAGAGACCCGCTTCCTCCGCCCCTTCGGCCAGATGAGCGAGTCCTCCTGCGGGTCGAACGCGGCGCCGTCGTTCGCCTCTGCGAGGTAGCGAGAGAGCGACCGCCCCAGGGTGATCGCACGCTTCGGGACGGAGTACGGAACAGCCACCGTGATCATCCAGCGCGGCGCGAGACAGGCGGCAGCGACTTCCTCCGCGAAGTCGTCCGGCTCGGCCGAGAACGGTCCGTCGACGCTGAAGAGGTAGCCGTCGGTCCGCGTCGACCTCCTGCTGATGACAGCGCTTCCGTCGTCGTCGCGTTCGACCACCAAGTCCTGGTCGGCCGCCCACGCCTCGACCTGCTCGTAGCTGGGCTTCGCGTGCGCGCCGATCTCGAGGTCGTAGCTCATGGTCTCGCGTCCGTTGGCATCACGCACATGGTGCCCTCGGGCCGTGGCTTGTGCGTCATGTGCAGCTTGGCGCCGTGTCCGTCCGACGCTGGGCATAGCGTGAGCTTGTGGCCCTGCCTACGGCCTACCTGACCAGCACCAAGAACCTGGATGGGATCCTCTCCGCGATTCAGACGGCGCAGGCGCCGCCGCGCTTCACGCTGAGCTTCCTCGAGAGCTTCCTCGACCAGACAGAGGCGCCGAAGGTGCTCGCCGAGGGGCTGCAGGACGCCTACGCGGACCTCTTTCGGATCAACCGCAACGCCAACGAGCTCGGCCGCACCGATCTCAAGAACAAGCTCAAGACGCTCACGCAGGGCCAGCACAGCGACTCGGTCCTGGGCAAGATGGCCGGCACCTTCATCGAGCTAGCCAACCGGGCCGACTTCAGTGGGGGCCCGGCGCCGCAGCGCACCACCGAGCCCGTCGCCGACAACGGCGGGCCGCCGGAGGGCGAGGCCGCGAAGTGCTGACTCGCGCCAAGCGCGTCGGCGTCGCCTGGCAGCGGCTGCGGCGCTCGGCAGCACTGTTCCTCGAGTGGTTCCGCCTCTGCGTGCGCCACGGCTGGCTCGCTTCCCCGCGCGCGCCGAAGACGCGCCGCAACGCGGTGATGCACTTCGGCATGTCCGCCGGCTCGCGCCTGAAGAACGGCCGCGCCGCCATCGCCGCCGGCCTGGCCCGCCACGGGCCGCCGGGAGCCGCGGGCACCGTAGCGGACGGCGCACGCCACCTCATCCCGAACGCGCGCGGGACCTCCCCCGGAGGCCCCTGCGCGCGTTGGTCGTTCTGCGACCGTCGCGGGCCCTTCGAGGCGCCCGTTCGGGCCGCCCAGCCCAGCGCGGCGACGCGAGAAGCGCTGAGACCCGCCGAACGGGCGGGCCTCAGGTCATTTCGGAGGAGTTCTTAGAGCGGTTCTAAGAACACTCGAGGAGCGGATGATGGGACTCGAACCCACGACCTTCTGCATGGCAAGCAGACGCTCTAGCCAACTGAGCTACATCCGCGCGAGGCGCCGAGTATAGCCACGGGTCCTGGGCTCGCGTCGCGGCCGGGCTCCCCGCCCGAGTAGGGCGCGATCAGCCCGTCCAGGGGTCCGGGAGGATCTCGCCGTCGCCCGCGGTGTGGGCGCCGAAGGCGAGGAACTCGAGGCCGTCGCCGCCCGCGGCGAAGGAGCGCGCGGCGGAGGGCGCGACGCGCAGCGCGGTCAGCGGCCGGAGCTCGACGGTGGCGCCGTCGACCAGGGCGCGGCCGCTTCCGCGCACCACGACGTAGACCTCCTCGTCGTTGGCGTGCCGGTGGGCGAACGGGACGTGGCCGTCGGGTGGGACGCGCTGCAGGCTGAGCCCGATCGTCTCGCAGCCGAGGGCGCGGCCGGCGAAGCGCGCCTCCATCGCGTCGCCGAGGCCGCCCGCGGGCGCGTCGTCGTCGAGGGCGGGCAGGGAGAGCGCGGAGTAGGCGGTGGTGCTGGCATCGGTCATGGGGCGATGATGGGCACCGGGTCGCGGCGGGGCTTGGAAAAATGCGACGGATGGCCACGGACCGCGCCGGCCGGATCGCGACGCCGCACTCCGCGGTCCGGGTGGCAGGCGTCGTGCGCCTGGCGCCGGCTCCCGATCTCGCCGACGTGATCGCCCAGCACTGGGTCGTGGCGTGGGATCGCCGGGGGCTCGGAGCCGTGCGCCAGGAGGTGCTCCCCGATCCGTGCGTGAACCTCGCGGTCGAGCCGGCGGGCGTGCGGCTCTACGGCGTCGTCACCGGGCGCTCCGACCACGAGCTCGCCGGGGCCGGCCTGGTGGTGGGGACGAAGTTCCGTCCCGGCGGCTTCTCCGGGTATCTGCCAGGTCCCGTGAGCGCGATCACCGACCGCATCCTGGAGCCCGGCGCCGCGTGGGGCGTCGCGGGGACGCGCCTCGAGCGCGACCTGGCGCAGGCGCCCACGGTCACGGATCTCATCGCCGTCGTCACCGACTTCGTGCGCACGCGCCGGCCGGCGCCCGAGCCCGGCCGCGAGCTCGTCGCCCGCGTCGTCGACGCGATGGAGGCCGCGCCGGCGACGACCCGGGTCGGCGAGATCGCGGCGCGCTTCGCGCTCGCGCCGCGGACGCTGCAGCGGCTCTTCGCCACGCACGTCGGCGCGAGCCCCAAGCGGGTGCTGCGGCAGTTCCGCCTCCAGGAGGCGACCGACCGGCTCGACGCGGACGGCTCGAGCCTCGCCCGGCTCGCCGCCGAGCTCGGCTACTTCGACCAGGCCCACTTCACGCACGACTTCCGCGCCGTCCTCGGCCGGACGCCCGCGGCCCAGACGCGCGGCGGGTGAGCGGCGCACCGGCGACGCGCTCCCGGATAGGGTCGCCCGATGGCCGAGGGACGTCTGCGGGGCAAGGTCGCGCTCGTGACGGGCGCGACGCGCGGGGCGGGGCGGGGGATCGCCGTCGCCCTCGGCGCGGAGGGCGCCACGGTCTACGGGACGGGGCGCAGCACCCGCGAGCGCCGCTCGGAGATGAACCGGCCCGAGACGATCGAGGACACCGCGGACCTCGTCACCGCGGCGGGCGGGGAGGGGATCGCGGTCGCGGTGGACCACCTGGTCTCCGACGACGTGCGCGCGCTGGTGGAGCGGATCCGCTCAGATCACGGACGGCTCGACGTGCTGGTCAACGACATCTGGGGCGGCGAGTTCCTCTTCGCGTGGGACAAGCCGCTGTGGGAGCACTCGCTCGAGGACGGGCTGCGGCTGCTGCGGCTGGCCGTCGACACCCACATCATCACGAGCCACCACGCGCTCCCGCTGCTGATCGAGCGGCCCGGCGGACTGGTGGTCGAGGTCACCGACGGCACCGCCGACTACAACGCGGACCGCTACCGGGTCTCGTTCTTCTACGACCTCGCGAAGACCTCGGCGATCCGCATGGCCTTCGCCCAGGCGCAGGAGCTGCGGCCGCACGGGGGCACGGCGGTCGCGCTCACGCCCGGGTGGCTGCGCTCGGAGATCATGCTCGAGATCTACGGGGTCACCGAGGAGAACTGGCGCGAGGGGACGGCGCGCCAACCGCACTTCTGCATCTCGGAATCGCCGGCCTACGTCGGGCGCGCGGTCGTCGCGCTCGCCGCCGACCCGGACGCCGGCCGCTTCAGCGGCCAGTCGCTGTCGAGCGGGGGCCTCGCGCAGGTCTACGGGTTCACCGACGTCGACGGGACGCGGCCGGACGCGTGGCGCTATCTCGTCGAGGTGCAGGACCCCGGGCTGCCGGCGGACGACACCGGCTATCGCTGATCCCTACAACCCCGCTCCGCGGGGCTGACACAATCCGAGGCGATGGCCCAGTCCCCCGCCTCCGAGCACGAGCGCCGGCCACGCACTCCCGTGCCGCGGGACGAGCGGGGCACGTACGTCGAGCCCGGCGAGGACGGCCGTGGCGCGCCGCCCGGAGGCGACGGGGGCGGCGCCCCACGACCGGGGATGCCGCGCCCGCGCAACATGCGCTTCCTGGTCGTCGTCGGCCTCCTGCTGATCCTCAACTACGCGTTCGTCGCGGTGTTCGCCAACGGCAAGAAGCCGTCGGTGACGATCCCCTACAACCCGACCTTCATCCAGCAGGTCGAGAACGGGAACGTCAAGCGCATCTCGGCGCAGGGCGAGGCCGTCCAGGGCATGTTCAACAAGGCGGTCAAGTACCCGCCGAGCGACAAGGACGCCAAGGCGGCGAGCAACTTCGAGACGCAGATCCCGACGTTCGCCAACGACAACGAGCTCTCGAAGCTCCTCCAGGACAACAACGTCGAGATCTCGGCCGAGCCCGTCAACCAGGGCAATGGGATCCTCGCCAGCATCCTCCTCGGCTTCGGCCCGGTGATCCTGCTGGTCGGGCTGTTCGTGTGGTTGTCGCGGCGGATGGCGGGCCGCGGCGGGAGCCCGCTCGGCAGCTTCGGCCGCTCCACCGCGCGGCGCGTGGAGTCCCATCAGTCGCGCGTGACCTTCGAGGACGTCGCCGGGATCGAGGAGGCCGAGGGCGAGCTCGTCGAGATCGTCGACTTCCTGCGCCACCCGGACCGCTATCGCAAGCTCGGCGGGCGCATCCCCCGCGGCGTCCTGCTGGCCGGCCAGCCCGGCACCGGCAAGACCCTGCTCGCCCGTGCGCTCGCAGGGGAGGCGGGGGTCCCGTTCTTCTCGATATCGGCCTCGGAGTTCGTGGAGGCGATCGTCGGCGTCGGCGCCTCGCGGGTGCGCGACCTCTTCAAGGAGGCCAAGGCGGCCGCGCCCGCGATCATCTTCATCGACGAGCTCGACGCGATCGGCCGCAGCCGGACGGCGGGCGCCGCCGGCTACAGCGGCGGCAACGACGAGCGCGAGCAGACGCTCAACCAGATCCTCACCGAGATGGACGGCTTCGAGTCCGACGCCGCGGTGATCGTGCTCGCCGCCACCAACCGCCCCGAGGTCCTCGACCCGGCGCTGCTGCGCCCCGGCCGCTTCGACCGGCGCGTGTTCGTCCCCGCCCCGGACAAGGACGGCCGGCGCAAGATCCTGGAGGTCCACACGCGCTCGGTGCCGCTGGCCGACGACGTCGACCTCGACCGGCTCGCCGCCACGACGCCCGGCATGGTCGGCGCCGACCTCGCCAACCTCGCCAACGAGGCCGCGCTGCTCGCGGCCCGGCGCGGGCACGAGAAGGTCACGATGTCCGACTTCGCGGACGCCCTCGAGAGGATCCTGCTCGGCGCCCCGCGCGGCACCCTGCTCTCCGAGGACGACCGGCGCCGCGTGGCCTACCACGAGGCGGGCCACGCTCTGGTGGGGATGCTCACCCCGGGCGCCGACCCGGTGCGCAAGGTCTCGATCATCCCGCGCGGGATGGCGCTCGGCGTGACGCTCTCGACCCCCGATCTCGACCGCGCGAACTACGACGAGGGCTACCTGCGGGGCAGGATCAAGGTCGCCCTCGGAGGTCGCGTGGCAGAGGAGGTCGTCTACGACAGCCTCAGCACGGGCGCGGAGTCCGACATCCAGCAGCTCACCGGGATCGCCCGCGGGATGGTCGGGCGGTGGGGGATGAGCGACAAGGTCGGCCCGGTCGCGGTGCTCCCGTCGGACGGGCAGGGTCCGCTGCTGCCGGGCGCCTCCGCCGCCTCGGACGCCACGTACCGGATCGTCGACGAGGAGGTCCGGCGCATCGTGGAGGACTCCCACGCCGACGTCACCCGGCTGCTCCGCGAGGGCCGCTCGCAGCTCGAATCGCTCGCCGCGGCGCTGCTCGAGCACGAGACGCTCGACGAGGCCGACGCCTACGCCGCGGCCGGCGTGCCGCACGCCACGTCGGAGGCCGCCGACGCGCCGCCGGCGCTCGCCGCGAGCGACCGCGCCGGGGCCTGATCGAGGCACACCGCAACTCGGTGGCGGCGGCGGAGTTGTAGGCCGTCGAAGAACACCGAACGCCGAACCGCAAGCGGCCTTGCCGCGGGCGGCCGGGGGAACCAATCGGCGTGCGAGCCCCGCTCGCGCGCCACGGGGCGAATCGCCGGCCGACGCCGGCGTAGCGCAGCTTCTTTCCAGCGCGAGCCCGTCAGCTCACCCCGGAGGCGACTGGAGAGAAAGGAGCAGTACTTGTCGTTCCCGATCGCGCCCTCGCGGCGCGCACCGGCGCTTCTCGGCGCGCTGGCCACGCTCATCTGCGCGCTGCCCGCCACGGCGGAGGCCCGCTTCGGCGACCGCCCCCTGCACCACGGCAAGCGCGGCCATGACGTCCGCGTCCTGCAGGCCTGGCTGAGCCGGGCCGGCTTCGACGTCAGGGTCGACGGCGCCTTCGGCCGCCGCACGCGCGCCGCCCTGCGCGCCTGGGAGCGCCGGCACGACCGGCGCACCGACGGGCGCCTCTCGCGCGCGGAGGCCTCACTGCTGCGCCGCCAGGTCGAGGGCGGCGAGAGCCGCGGGTCGGCCGCGCCGCAGGAGGAGCCCGCCCCCACCGGCGAGGCGAAGCTCTCCGAGGACGGCCGCACCGCGATCGCCCCGGCCGACGCCCCGCCGCAGGTCAAGGAGGCGATCGCGGCCGCCAACGAGATCACCCGCAAGCCGTACAGCTACGGCGGCGGGCACGCGGACTTCACCGACGACGGCTACGACTGCTCCGGGGCCGTGTCGGTCGTGCTGCACGGCGCGGGCAAGCTCGACACCCCGATGGACTCCTCCGGCCTGGAGGGCTACGGGCGGTCCGGACGCGGCAGGTGGATCACGGTCTACGCCCACGGCTCGCACGCGTTCGTGGTCGTGGCCGGCCTGCGCTTCGACACCTCCGGCGACGGCGAGGAGGGCCCGCGGTGGCGTCCCGAGTCCCGCTCCGGGGCCGGCTACACGGTCCGGCACCCCGCCGGGCTCTAGATGGTCCAGCCGGCTCAGCTCGCCGCGGCGCGACCCCGTTGTACGCCGGTCGCGCCGCGGTCGAGCCGCTCCGCGGCCTCGGGGCGCAGCCGGCCCTGCTCGTCGAGGTAGTCGCGCCAGGTGCGCGCCGGCGCCCAGCCGAGCAGCCGCTCTGCCTTCGCGGTCGTGATGCCGGCGGCGTCCTGGCGCCGGAGCGGCTCGCGGACCTCGACGGCGTCGCCGTGGTGCCGGCGGACGAGCTCCGCGAGCGGACGGCCCGTGGCGTTGTCCGGCGACGCGATGTAGACCACCTCGTGGCCGGTCGTGGCGGCCTCCGCCGCGGCGAGCAGCGCGCCGGCGAGGTCGTAGGCGTCGATGTAGCTCCAGAACGAGACGCTCGGCTCGGCGCCGGCGGCGCGCACGACGGGGCCGAGGTTGCGCTCGTAGTTGCCCTCCCACTGCACCCACGAGGGGCGGACCGAGACGACCGCGATGTCGCTGCGGCGCACGGCGGCGTCCATGAGCTGCTCGCCGAACGACTTCGCGAGCGCGTAGGGGTCCTGCGGGCGCACCGGGTGCTCCTCGTCGACCGGCGCGTAGTCGGCGAGGAACGGGCGCTCGGGGAAGAAGAAGCCCGGGACGGTCTCGCTCGAGACGTTGACGAAGCGCGGGACGCCGAAGCGCACCGCGGCCTCGAGCGTGTTGAAGGCCGCCATCAGGTTGTTCTGGAACACGGTGTGCGGCGCGTTGTGCTGCGGGTCGGGCAGCGCGGCGGCGTGGATGACGGCGTCGTGGCCGCGCACCACGGCGTAGGCGTCGCCGGCGGCGGCGAGGTCCGCCTGCACGTAGATCGCGGCCGGCTCGGTGGCCGGCGCCTCGAAGACCGGCGGGCGGAGGTCGCACGCCGTGACGTCGTGGCCGGCGTCGAGCAGGGCGGCGACGGCGGCCGCTCCGACCTTGCCGAGCGCGCCGGTGACGAGGATGCGCATGACGCCCGGTATGCCCACGCGGAGGCGCGGGTACGCGGCCGGAGGGCGCCGGCGGCTGCCGGGCGCCTCGCTACCCTCGCCTGCTCACCCAAGTTGGAGGCCCGATGCTGCTGAGCCCGAGAATCGGCCGCGTCCTCAGCGCGGTAGGGGCGGCGCTGCTGATCGTCGCCCTGTTCATCGTCTGGTACAACATCGCGCGCTCGCCCGCCGACGGACCCACCACGTCGACGGGGTGGGACACGTTCCCCCGCCTGCGGATCGCGATCCTCGCGGGCGCGGCCCTGACGCTCGCGACCGCCGTGGTCCCACAGACCCGGTTCGTGCTGGCCGCCCGGACGGTGCTCGGACTCGTGCTGGCCGCGCTGATCCTGCGCCGCATCATCGCGCCGCCCGAGCTCGATTACGCGGTCACCAAGGACGCGGGTGTCTACGTCGGCCTCGCGGGCGCCCTCGCCGTGGCCCTCGGCGGCCTGGTCGACTCGACCCGCAAGGTGGTCGAGGTGATGCCGGGGCTCGGGACCGGTGGCGACACCTCGCGCTCGCTGCCGCCCGGCGACCCGGGCGAGCGCGTCTCGGTCCCCAACCTCGCATCTCCCGAGCCGCCCTCGGCGGGGGAGGCGCGGCGCGTCCCGGACGAGCCGGCGCGCCGCTGACGGCCCGCCGCGCGGCCCTCGGCCGGGGCCCCATCGCCCGCTAGGCTAGATCCGCCCGGCGCCGTGGCGGAGTGGCTACGCAGCGGCCTGCAAAGCCGTTTACACCGGTTCGATTCCGGTCGGCGCCTTTGCCTTATGGCGTCGACCGCGGGCTAATTGACCGCAGACGTGTCCCGGTTGTGTCCCGAGATCCGGCGGCACGCGCACTCTGGCGTGTTCCATGGAATTGCTGGGCCGTCCGTCGGGGTCGCCCGCTAGGAAAGGCAGGTGAGCCCCGACATGGATCGGAATCTCACGGCTGAGTGGCAGCTGCGCGCGGTGAACGCCGGCACGGCGCTTGGCGAGATCGCGAAGCTTTCCTGGGCAATACTTCTGCACGCGCGGCCTACGGCAGCAAGCATGATCACGAGTCGCATCGTGTGCTCAAGGTGGGAGATCTCACCGGGCACGGCGTCTACTGGAGCGATGGTGGGCGCAGGGGGACGCCCAGTTTGCGAAGCGGCCGACCGTTTGCTGCACGTCAGAGACGTCGTGCTTACGGCGGCGGCTCACCATCCCAGGTAGATCGCTGCGAGGTTGACGTGATCGACGCATTCCATGATGGCTGGGCGGACAGATGCGTGCCGGCGGGCGAAGTTCCCGTGATCCGCCTCCAGTCCGGTGTCGTCAACCCGCTGGCGCTCCTGCTCTGGCTTCGATCGGCGGAGGGTGAGGCAGCCATGCAAGCGTGCGTTACAGGCCAGTCGGCCCAGCTTCATCCCGACTACGTCGCGGAGGTCAGTGTCCCGCGAGACTGTCGGCGGTAGACCTGTCCTCGGCGAGGAGCCAGCTGGCGGAGAGCCTGTGTGCCCGCAGACGCTCCGAGGAGTTGGAGAGTGCGGCGGCGGCTGAATATCTGCGATTGCGCGGTGCGGCGGCTCTTGACCAAACCCCTTAGGACAGTGTTCCTGCGCTAAGTGACACATCCTTCCGCGACCGCTTGACAGCATCCCGGCGACCTGCGCGCAATCGGCATGCTGCCCAGCATCCCGCGGCGCGCACCACCAAGGAGGGGTCATGGCGTACGACGGTTCGCGGACCCGGCTGCGGCTCCTGGTCGCAGTGCTCGTGCTCGCCGCCGTGCTGGTCGCGCCACGGGCGGCCCTCGCGGGGCGCGGCGGCACGCCGTCGATCGCGTGGAGCCCCTGTAACGGGCAGTTCGAGTGCGCGACGGTGGACGTCCCGCTCGACTACGACCGCCCCCGCGGGCCGAGCGTCGAGCTCGCCCTCCGCCGGCTTCCCGCCGCCGATCCGAGCCGGCGCATCGGCTCGCTGTTCCTCAACCCCGGCGGGCCAGGCCGCTCGGGCGTCGGCTTCGTGCTGACGGACGGCCCGACTCTCTTCACCGAAGAGGTGCGCGCCCGCTACGACCTCGTGGGATTCGATCCCCGCGGGATCGTGCACAGCACGCCGGCGCGCTGCTTCGACTCCGCCGAGCAGTGGAACCCCCCGTTTGAGGTCCCGTTCGTCTTCCCGCAGACACGGGAGGAGGAGCGGCTTCGGGTCGCGGCCGACCACTACATCGTCGATGCGTGCGACCGGCGCGCCGGCCCGATCATCGAGCACATGTCGACCGCAAACGTGGCCCGCGACCTCGACGTCCTGCGCGAGCGCGTTGGCGACCGCGAGCTTCACTACGTGGGCTACTCCTACGGCTCCTACCTCGGAATCACATACGCCGCGCTGTTTCCGGACCGGGTCGGCGCGCTCGTGATCGACGGTGTCCTCGATCCGGTCGCATGGTCGACCGGCCAGGGTCGGGAGGGCAGCTTCCTGCCGGTCTCCACGCGCCTGCGCAGCCACCGGAGCGCTCAGGCCACGCTCGAGGAGTTCTTCCGGCTCTGCGATGCCGCCGGCCCGCGCTGCGCGTTCTCGGGCGCTGCCGCCGAGCGTTTCGCGGCGCTCGCGGATCGCGTGCGGAGGGACCCGATCGACGTGGTCGACCCCGCCGGGCACATCGTCTTCTCGATCGACTACACCCTGCTCATCCAGATCACGCTGCGCGCTATGTACGACTCGGCGGAATGGGAATTCTTCGCCAAGGAGCTCGCCGGCTGGGAGCGCGCGTCCGTCCCTGTCCCGCTGAGCGCCCGCCTCGATCCGAGTGAACGCCGGCTCCCCTACGTGGCGCCGGAGGAGCCGGACTACGTCAACGACGTCGAGGGCTACCCGGCGGTGGAGTGCTCCGACTCCGTCAACCCCGGTGACTACGGGGCGTGGTCGTCGGCCGGCGCCAGGGCCGACAGGTCGGGCTACTTCGGGCGGCTCTGGACATGGGAGTCGTCCCTCTGCGCCGACTGGCGCTGGAGCGACGAGGATCGCTACCTGGGGCCCTTCGACCGCGCCACCGCCAATCCGGTGCTCGTGGTCGGCAACCGGTTCGATCCCTCGACGCGGTACGAGGGCGCCGTCGCGGCTGCGGACCTGCTGCCCCGCTCGGCCCTGCTCACCGTCAACGGCTGGGGGCACCTCGCTGCCGGGCGGTCGAGCTGCGCCGACGACGCGGTGGGCCGCTACCTCCTCGACGGCGTGACGCCCGCGCCGGGAACCGAGTGCGAGCAGGATGTCCCGCCCTTCGGCAAGCCGCCGGGGGCACGGTAGGAGAGCAGCGTCACGGCGAGCGCCGCGAGCGCGCGGCCCCTAGGCGCCGGCCTGCGCCCGTACGCGGCCCTCCAGTCGGCCTGCGTCGCGCCCAGCGAGCTCCGCCACTCCTCGAGCTCGCGCCTGCGCTCGACGCCGGCGACGGCCCGCTCCCGCCGCCGAGGAGCCCGAGCAGCGCGCCCTCCTCGTCGGCGAGTTCCTCGAGGCGGTCGTGGCACTCGTTCAGCTCGCGGGCGGCGCGCTCGCCGCGGCCGACGTGGGCGAACGCCTCGCGGGCCGCGTCGCGCTCGCGCTCGCGCTCGCGCTGAGCCTCGAGCGCTCCTGGCGCTCGTCCGTGATCCTCTTGGCGGACGTCGCGGAGCTGCTCGTGGAGCACGCGGTCCGCGCCATTCCTGGTGGCGGTCGGCATGGTGCTCCCCTTCAAGGTTGAGGGTCGTCTGCTGTGTGCGAGCTCCGGCTCTTGCCTCAGCCCCGTCTCGTCGGCCCTGACCTCCGACCCTCGCCTCGGGCCCGGTCGACACACAGCGTGACGAAGATCGCCACCGATTACTTGCGCCACCCGGCCGCCGGGCCAGGCGCGGCGGCCGCTGGCCGGGCCTGACGAGCGGTGGCCGGGCGTCGTCAGCGCCCACGAGGGCACGACGCGACGAGGTGCCGCGTTGAAGTTTCGCACTGTCTCGACGCCATGGTGCCGCGCCGTGTACGCGAGCTTCCTGATCGCGACCGGGCCGCTGAGGTTGTTGAGCTGCGGTTCGTCGCGCTGATGTGGCGTCTTCCGGCGTCGTGCCGCCGAGGCTGGACTGACCGAACACGTCCCCGGCGACGTTCTCAGGACGGTGATCGTCGAGCTGACTGTGGACGATCCATGCGCCGCCCGCCCGCCCGCGGGCAGCGGCGAGCGGCTCGAGCCGGCGTAGTGGGTCGCCGGGTGGAGCTAACCCTACTAGTAATACCCCCTAGGGGTATATAGGTTGCGCGACCAGAGCAACCACTAGGAGCGTCATGTCCGATCACTCGACCCACATCACCAAGAGGACCTCGGCGAAAGTCGTCGCGGGCTCGCTGCTCGCAGGCGTCGCGTCCGCCATCGCGCTCGTCGGAGGGCCGTTTGCCGACGGCGGCGAGGCGACCATCACGGGCGCGATCCTGCTCGGCTTCGCGATCGGATGGGCACTCCTGGCGATGCTCTCCACGCGCCTCGGCGACGGATCGCACCGCTGGGCGGCCGTACCTGCTGCGGTGCTGGGCCTCAGCGCCGCAGGACTCATCATCCTCACCCCGGACACGCAGGCGCTCGACACGCTCGGATGGACCTGGCCGCCGCTTCTGCTGGGCCTCGTGTTCTGGATGATCACTCAGACCCGGCGCCAGGCGCCGAGTCGCAGGCGTTCCTGGCTGCTCTATCCCGTGTTCGCCGTGATGGCGTTCTCTGCCGTCGGCTGCGGCTATCAGACCGTGGAGGCCGGCTCCGGCGGCACACCCGCACCCGTTGCCGGCGACCGGCTCATCGACGTCGGCGGACATCGGCTCAACATCCGCTGCGTCGGGTCGGGCAGCCCGACAGTAGTGCTCGAGCCCGGACTCGGCGAGTCCGCCTCGGCCATCGCGCGACGGATCGCCCCAGAGGTCGCTCGCGCCACACGGGTGTGCGTGTACGACCGCGCAGGCCACGGGCGCAGCGACGTCGCCCCCAATGCCGATGCCGCCCGCGACCTGCACGTCCTGCTCGAGCGCGCACATGTGCCCGGGCCCTACGTCATGGCCGGACACTCGCTCGGGGGCCCGCTCGTCCTGAGCTACGCCGACCGCTATCCGTCCCAGGTCGGCGGAGTCGTGCTCTTGGACTCCATGCACCCGCACCAGACCCACACGGCTGCGAGCGGCGGCATGGGTCCCCTGCTGGCGGTGGTACCCACACTCGCACGGACCGGCATCGCTCGTCTGCTCCTCGATCCGAAGGACGGGGAGCCGACGGCAGAATCCCGACAGTTCGTTCGCGACGTCGAGCAGATGCCCGCCCAGCTGAACCGCGCAGCGAAGCTCACCAGCCTCGGAGACCGCCCCTTGGGCGTCGTCACAGCCGGCAAGGGCTCGCAACCGGGATGGACCGCGCATCAGAACGACCTCGCCAAGCTGTCCAGCAACAGCTTCCACCGGACGGTGGCCGGGTCGACGCACGGGTCGCTGATCGACGACGAAAAGGACGCCGCGGCGTCCAGCCGCGCCATCCGCGACATCGTCCTCGCGGTGCGCGAGAGGCAAGCCGCGAAGTAGCCAGGCGATGCCTCGCTATCTCCTGCACCACGAACACGGTCCCGCCCAGTGGGGGCCGTGTTCGCGTCGTTCGCCGGACGCGCTTAGAGCAGGGTGTCGACGTCGGAACGGTCGTCGGGCATGACTCCTCGGTGGGTCGGGTGCGTGCGCAATGATGGAGCTGCGCGAGCAGGCCGAGCGGGGCGGCGAGCGCGCGCTGCGACGGCTGGAAGATCAGACGGACGTCGCGATGCGCCTCGTGCGGGCGTGACGCTGTTCAGGGGTACGCTTTGCGCATGCCGAGCATCGGACCCGTGGAACTGGGGATCATCCTGCTGATCATCCTGGTCATCTTGGTCCTCGTCAGCCGGCTGCGGGCTCGTCGGTGACGGCCGTTGAGACGATCAGCCATCGCGACCTCGAACGGCGCGCCGGCACGTCGATCGACTCGAAGAAGGTGATGTTCGCGGTGGGGCCGACGATCTACCGGCAGGTCGCCGACACAAGTGGGAGTCGTATCCGCCTCCCCCGCCGCGCCAGGAGTAACGGTTGGCCCGCAAAGGTACTGCCCACGGCCGTCGCTACTGTCACGGCTGTCGATGCGGTCACGAGCCCGGCCGGCACCTACGGAGATCGCCTTCTACGAGGGGCTGATCCGAACGACCGCCAGCCGTTGCGCGCCGCGGGTTGAGGAGGGCTTCGACGACATCGTGAGCATCTTCCGGGTGAAGGTCTGGCGGGCGTTGGAGGCGTTCGACTCGTCCAGGTCACGCCTGAGCGTCGAGCGGTACGTGTGCTCCTGCGTGAGGAACCAGGAGAAGGATCTGCTCAAGCGCCGGCGCCGCGGCGAGGTGTTCTTCGCTGACGTGCTCGGCGACGCGCCGTCCGGCGCCGAGCACGTCGACCGCTTCGAGGGCCAGTACCTCGCCGTCGACGCCGACGTCGTCTACGAGGAGGTCGAGCAGGAGTTGCCGCTGATTCCGTCGACGCTGACCGAGCTCGAGCGCGAGGTCGTCGCGCTGCTCTACCTGGACTTCACGCGCCGCGAGGCGCAGCGCCGTTCGGCCTGTCGCGCCCCGAAATGGAGCGGGTGGCGCGGCGCATCGGAACGAAGATGGCCGATTGGCCTCCCGGCGCCGCGCCTGCTTCCGCTCGTCTCGCGGCTTGATCTGGACCGGGATGATCACCAGCGCGACGTAGCCGGCGCACCACAGGCTGCCCTCGGCCCACGGCCTCAGCTGGCCTCGAGCTGCGGGACGAGATGTTGTGCTGCGAAGAAGTCATATGGCGGAAGGGTGGACGCGCGCTCGCGGCGCCGGGCCACCGTGTCCCCGCTCGTGTCCCGAAGCAGCCGTCTTGCGCACAACTGAGCACAACTCAGCGACGCCCAATCGCCTGGAAAACGAGAGGCCGCTAGGCGAACGCTACGGCTGCAAAGCCGTTTACACCGGTTCGATTCCGGTCGGCGCCTTGGCTCTGCAGCAGAGTTTGGGCTGCGCTTGGAGCGCGCGCGGGACGGTGGACGAGTGTCTTGGCCCGCGCGCGGGCGTCGCGTCCTCCGTCGCGTCCTTCGCGGGCTCAACCGATCAGTGACGATGACCCGAGTAGCGCTCATCTGGCGACCAGGCTGAGCGTCCTGCGCCGCGGCCAAGGAGTTCCTTGGCGAGCACGGGATCGGCTACCGATCACTGAACATCTTCGACGACGAGGACGCGAAGCATCGGTGGACGGAGCTCGGCCGCCCGGTTGTGCCGTCGCTCATCGTGGGCGACCGTGTCACGCCCGTGATGCACCGGACCCAGATCGCCACGGCACTGGGCCTGCCGGTGCCGAAAGCGGAAGAGACGGAGCGGCTCGCTTGGGACATCGTGCCGGTCCTCGACGCTTGGATCGCCCACCTGCAGCAGGTCGAGTGGGATCTACTCGTGCGCCCCACTCGTTCGCGTGGGCGGACGCTGCGAAACCTCACGGTCAACGTGTTCGATCCCGTCTCGCTGTTACCCGATGCCTTCCTGGTCGGGCGCTTCGAGTGGTACCCCGACGAGGACGATCGGCGGGAGCACGACCTGCGTTCGACCGCGGATGTCGTCGAATTCGCCAGACATGCCGCCGACGCCTGGATCGTGTTCCTCGGAGACCATGGGGAGGAACTGGACAGACGCGATCCGCTGGTGGCGTCCTCGCGGGGCGATGTCACGTTCGGGGCTCTGCTCGAGTACCAGCGCTGGCATGCCGCATTCCATTACCGCCAGATAGTCGAGTTCCTGGGAGCCGAGGGCGTTGTCCTACCGACGGTGTTCGACGTGGAGGGACTCACCGACATGGAACTGCCCGCGAGCGTGTTCTGAGCACGCTGCGTTCGCGTACATCCCGGAGCCGAACGATCGGTGCAGCGAGTACAGCGGGGGCGCGAGTCAAGACTCCGGCGGAATGCGCTCCACTCGCGGCGCGCCGCGGTGGGCATGCGCCTCGCCCCGCCCGCTCGCGCCGCACCCGTTCGGCCAGCGACAGTACGCCCCACTTAGCCGACCAGCGACGTCAGCGCTACCGCCAGTCCGACGAAGCCGCCGACAATCAGCACAGTCCCGATCCTCATACTCGTCGTCTCGAGGTACGCCTCTCGTGGCGCCACGGGGTCGTAGTAGACGGTTACCTCGTCGGGGATCGCGGCGAGTTGCTGCTCGGCGATGCTGCGCTTGAGCCCGCGAAACACGTAACTCGATCGATCCGACCGGTACTCGACGCCGTCGATCGTGTAGGTGTAGGTCACCTTCGGCCAGTAGCCGCCACCCTTGCCCCACTTCCCCTCTCTCAGGTCGCTGGCGGGCACGACCGCCACTTCCCGTGCGACGACCATGCCTCGAGTCGTCTGAAACGAGCGCATTCGTCGCGCGGTCCTCACGTAGCCCAGCCCGACAGCGATCACTGCGCCCGAGAGGACCGAGAGGAAGATTAGGGGTGCCATGACGTCCGGGTCCAGGGTCGTCTCGTTGTCGCCTGCTGGGTCGCCACTCCGCCCGGCAATTGCGATCGAGTACCCAGCTACAGGTCACGCCGGCGGCCGGACGTCGCCCCGGCGTTTCGGGCCGGGGCGACGAGCGGTACGAAGGGACTCTCGTGTGAGCAAAGCCACCTTCGTCCGTTGCCGGTCAGGGACCTACGGGTCAGCCCACCTTGTCCGTCTTCGGGACGAGCGTGGCTTCGGCGGTGACTAGGCGGTAGTCCCGCTGTAGACGCAGTAGCGGCTCCTGAGCTCGCTCCTCGGCCGCGTCGACAGGCACGTCCGGCGCCTCTACCTCGCTGGTCATCTGCCCGGGCGGCGTGTTGGCGAGCGCCAGCATCGGCGCGTCCGCTGGAGCTGTTGCAAGAGCGCTGATGTTGCCCGCACGGTCGTGAACAACGAGCATCCTCATGACTGAATTCCCCCGAGGTACATGACGTAGTTCGCGGAGTCCGCGCCGACATTCCGCACCGTGACCCAGACGAACCGCTCGCCCGTCGGCCCAGCCTGGGACGAGACCCGGGTCACCTGCAGGTGGCGTTCTGTGCCGGCCAGGTGGAGCGGATGCGCGATCGCGTCTACGACTTGCGAATACCACGGCCACGGGCCGAAGAACCACGTGTGCTCGGCGCCTGGGTCAAGCGCCCCATCGTCTGTGACTACCGCGTAGGGCCCGTAGCGAAAGATCGACGGCATCTAGACGTCCCCTCGAGCCGGAGGAGCGCATAAGCGCGTTTGGTGGACGAACCGGGAAGATCTCGCGTCTGGCGAGAGCATGGCGAGCTCCTGAGTTGAACGATCAGAGCTCGTTGAGCATCCGGCTCGACTGCTCGCCGCGGTAGCCCTCCTAGGGGTGAACTCGGCCCCCCCTCGTGCGCCCTAACGAGCTGAGGGCCACGGTCCATCGACCAATTCGATTCCGGTCGGCGCCTCTAGTGGGAGCCGGCCTCTACCGGGCGGCTCGCGGATTCGGGAAGGATCACCTTGTTGGGAGGACGCGATGGGCGGCTGTTCCTCCTAGCCTGCGAGCATGAGCCTCGACCTCGCGATCGTGGTCTTCGATCACATCGAAGGCGCCGAGAGGGCCTACGCGGACTCGCTGGGCGTTTCGGCGGGCGCACCGTGGGTTCACGAGATCGCCTTCGTCGAGCACCACCGGCACGACCGGATCGTGGTGCGGGGCACGTTCGCGGGCCGTTACGTCGATGTCGACGAGCAGGGGGACGTGATCGGCAAGCGAACCGCCGAGGGGGCCCTGACCGGCGCCGTCGTCGGGGCGTTCTTCGGTCCACCGGGCTTTGCGGTCGGACTCGTCGCCGGAGGCACGGCGGGAGGGCTACGTCAAGCCGATCACGTCCCCCATCTTCACGACGCCTTCCTCGACGAGGTCCGCGCGGAGGTTCCCGAGAAATCGTCGGCGGTGCTCCTGCTCGCAAGCCCCGAGCACGTCGACGCCATGGTCGCGGCCTTCGAAGGCCGTGGGCGTCCGGTGCGTCATCACCTGTCGCCGCAGGCGGCGCAGGCGCTGGAGGGCGCCGTCGCCGGGCGCCCGCGGGTCTCTCCTCCGCCCGGCGAATAGGCGGCTGGCTGACCGACGTCGGATCATGCGGATCCGGACGACCCGACGGCGCCGGCGCCAAGGCCGAGGCGGTCCGGCCGTCGGACGATCGCCTGCTCCTCCGGGTCCGGGAACGTCTTGGCCAGCGCCTCGTCGAGCAGGCGCCGCTCGAGTTCGACGCGCCGGCGGGCAGGCTCGTCGACCTCGCCGAGCAGGTGGTCGTAGAGCGCATGCAGGCGCCGGCCGACCTGGACGGAGCCGGCGCCGTAATGGCGGATCTCGGTGACCGCGAGCTCGAAGTAGTCCGCCCACGTGGGTGCCGGGACGCGCCCGAGCGGGACGTCGCCGTCCAGCACGAGGACCGCCCCGGGAGCGCGGCGATAGAGGTCGACGAGCAGGCCCTCGATCCGGTCGAGCGCCTGCACGGCGGTCGTGGGGTCGTTGACCGCGGGTGACAGCGCGCGGATCGCGATGTCGACCAGCATCCGCAGCGCGAACGCGGGGTCCTGGTCGATGGTGCGCTGGCGGGCCACGACGAGGACCCGCCGTGCCCGGGCTCCGACCGGGGCGGAGTGGGCGCCGTGGACGCGCAGGATCGGCGTCCCGGGCGCCACGTACTGGCCGACCACCGGGAGCACCTCGACGAAGCCGCCGGTCTGCCGCGCGAGCCGCAGCAGCGCCGAGCGATCGATCGCCGCAACGACGGCGGGCGGCCCTTCGTGGGCGACGACCGCGGCGGCGGGGTCGTCGGCCATGGCCGGCGCCGACCCGGCGGTCCCGCCGGCGAGCGGGTGGACGTCGTCGATCACCGTGCCGGCCCGGCGCATGAGTCCGCGGAAGATCCCACCGATCTGCGTCAACTCGAACGCGTGCTGCACGAGCGCGACGAATGCGCCGAGCGTGACGACGAGCAGGACAAGCCCGAAGATCACCGTCAACACCGGGACGAACTCGCGGCCGGCCCGGTCGCTCTGGCCGCCGATGGCCGCGAGCGCGAACAGCGCGTAGGTCGCGGTCGCCGTGGGAAGCGCCAGGCCCCCGATCACGACGGGATCGCGACGCAGCCGCGCCGCGAGCCTGGGCGAGTAGGAGGACGTCTGTATCTGCGCGGCGACGAACACCGCCGAGAAGATGATGCCGGTGAACGTGATCATGCCGGCCGCCAGCGCGCCGAAGATCTCCTGCGCGGCCGCGGCGATCGGCGGGCTCCCGCCCTCCCTCAGGCGCTCGTCGAGGACCGGCAGCGCGAACGCGAGCAGGACCGCGGCAACGTTCGCCGCGAGCACCGGAACCCACATCGCCGAGGCGAGCCAAAGGCGGGCGCGCAGGAAGCGGCGGGGAGCCAGGCCGTGGTTCACGGGGCGCCACCGGCCGGGCTGGGAACCACATCCGCCGGCTCGACGTGGACCCCGGCGAGGGCGGCCAGCTCGCTCACATCCCCAATTCCAGCCCCGGCGCCCATTCGACGCATCATGCGTAACGGATGATCTGGCCCGCCGCGCGATGGTTCATCCACCAGGAGGGTTGCGGGCATGACGGACCGTGGGTGCAGGCCGCCATCGCCGTGCCGGTATCCCAAGGTTCGAGCTCGGTGAGACGCCGCGCGTGACCGGTGCGGACGATGGCCCTGGAGTCGCTGATCTCCTACGTCCGTGGTGACGCTCGTCGGCTGACGACCGCCAGGAGCCTTCCGGCGACGGAGGGTGTCGTGACGAAGCACCGAGTCCGCTCGATCCTTCAAAGAAGGTTGCGCGCGCAACTGAATCTGCTAAGCTTGCGCTAGCAAGCAAATCGGGTGAGCGGTTCAAGGGGCCGCCACCCACTGATTCGAGGGGCTTCACATGACGACCACAGCCACCATCGTCCCGACCGGGACCTGGACCGCCGACACCGCTCACTCCACCGTCGGCTTCGCGGTCAAGCACATGGGCATCGCCACCGTGCGGGGCGAGTTCGCCGACTTCGAGGGCACGCTCGAGGTGGGGGAGGACCTGTCCTCGGCGAAGGCCTACGGCACCGTGAAGGCGGTCTCCGTGGACACCGGGGAGCAGCAGCGCGACGACCACCTGCGCTCGCCCGACTTCTTCGACGTCGATCAGTACCCGGACCTGAGCTTCGAGTCCACGCGCATCGAGATGGTCGACGACGAGACGTTCCGCGTCACCGGCAACCTCACGCTGCACGGCGTGACGAAGGAGATCACGCTGCACGCCGAGGTCCAGGGCACCGACGTGGACCCGTGGGGCAACGAGCGGGTCGGCCTCGAGATCTCCGGCCAGCTCTCCCGCGGCGACTACGGCATGAAGTTCAACCAGGCGCTGGGCAGTGGGAACATGCTGGTCGGCGACAAGGTCACGCTCGCGCTCGACGTCTCGGCCGTCAAGCAGGACTAGCCGCAGACCCGATCCGAGCGTTCCGCCGGCGGCGGCCTCCTCACGGGCCGCCGCCGGCGGCCTATCCACCACCGATCGACAAGGAACCGCCATGCGCCCGATCGACGGCATCCACCACATCACCCTGATCACCGGGGACGCGCGCCAGAACGTCGACTTCTACGTGCGCGTGCTCGGCCTCCGGCTCGTCAAGAAGACCGTCAACCAGGACGACCCGAGCGTCTACCACCTCTTCTACTCCGACGAGAAGGGCTCGCCGGGCGCCGACATCACGTTCTTCGAGTACCCGGGCGCGGCGCCGGGCCGGGCGGGCGCGGGGATGATCGAGACGATCGTCCATCGCGTCGGCTCCGAGGCGGCGCTCGACTTCTGGGCCGAGCGGCTCTCCGGCGAGGGCGTCGCGGTCGACCGGGAGCCCGGGCGGCTGCGCTTCGCCGATCCCGAGGGCATGAAGCACGAGCTCGCGGTCGTCGAGACCTCCGACGCGCCGCTGATCGCCCGCCACGCCGAGGTCCCGGAGGAGTACGCGCTGCAGGGCTTCGAGGCCGTGCGCGCGCTCTCGGCCGACCCGGCGCGCAGCGAGGCACTGGTGCAGCGGGTCATGGGCTTCTCCGAGCTCGAGCCGCACGACTTCGAGGCACGCGGCGAGACCCGCGGCGGGCGCATCGTCTTCGAGCAGAGCGACGAGCGCGGCAGCCAGGGTGGCGGCACCGTGCACCACATCGCCTGGTCGGTGACGAGCGAGGACCAGGAGGCGTGGCGGCAGGCCGTCCTCGCCGCCGGCGCCCGCGCGACACCCATCATCGACCGCTTCTACTTCGAGTCGGTCTACTTCCGCGAGCCCAGCGGGATCCTCTACGAGCTCGCCACCAGCGACGGCGCCGGGTTCGCCGCCGACGAGCCGGCCGAGTCGCTCGGCGAGCGGCTGTCGCTGCCGCCCAACTACGAGCGGCTGCGCAGCGAGGTCGAGCCCGTCCTCACGCCGCTGCCCGACGTGCGCCAGTGGCGCCCCGCGCCGGAGCGCGTGGAGGGATAGCGCGGCTTCAGTCGGTCACGCACTCGGCGACCGCGCGCGGGGCGAAGCGCCCGAACACGGTCGCCAGCGTGGCCACCTCTTCAGGGCTCAGGGTGTCGAAGAACTGCGACTGGACGCCCGCGAAGTGCGTGGCCTGGGCCTCGCGCACCAGCGCGAGGCCCTCGTCGGTCAGGTGCGCGTTGACCGCCCGCGAGTCCTCCGGGCAGGGCCGCCGCACGGCGAGCCCGCGCCGCGCCAGCGCGTCCATGATGCGCGAGATGCGGCTGAGGCTCAGCCCCGTCTCGGCGGCCAGCGTCGACAGGCGCAGCTTGCGCCGCTCGGCGGCCGCCAGGCGGCCCAGCACCTCGAGCGCGCTCAGCCCGAGCCCGTGCCTGGCCTCGAGCTCCGCGTCCAGCGCCCGCGTCAGCCGCTTGTAGGTCTCCAGGAAGCCGACCCACGCGTCGGCGTGGGTGTCCGACCAGCGCGAGAGCCCGTCGTCACCGACGACGAAGGCGCAGGCCTCAGCGGGGTTCTCGGGAGTCACGGTCATGATCGTTGCCATAGCAAGGATACCGCGCCCGATGCGCCGCGGCGCGACTTTCTGCTGTCGCGCCCCCGCTGCTAGCCTTCGCGCACCCCGGAGGGCGATTAGCTCAGCTGGGAGAGCGCCGCCTCGACAAGGCGGAGGTCACTGGTTCGAGCCCAGTATCGCCCACTAAAAAAGCCCCGCTAAATCGGGGCTTTTTTGATGGCCTGGCGGAATTGGAGCGGGCCTGCCGGGGCCGTGTCCTCGTGGTGTCCTCGGCGCGCCGGGGTCTGGAACCCGCGGTCCTTGGTGCGGGGTCACGCGGGCTTCTCGCTCCGTGCCGACAATCGGCAGGGCGGCGAAGCCGCGACCCAGGAGTGCCCCTATCAGGCTTGCTGTTTCGATCTGCGTCGTCGGCGACGTCCGACGGACGGTGAAGGCTCCGCGACCGGCGGCGAGCTGACTCTCTTTCAGGCTGTCGGCCGTTGGGTCTGACTGCCTTTCGCTGTGTCGCTCGTCGCCGGTCGAGGATGCCTCGGCGTGACTTGATAGCGCCTCTATGTCAATCCGGGGGAGGGGGATGTCTGGTGCGCGTGGTCGGCTCGGAGGTGTCGGTAGACGACCTTGGCGAGCTGGCGTTTGAGGCTGCGCAGCGCCTCGGCGGGGGTCTTGTGCTCGGCTTGCTTGCGCGTGTAGTTCGTGCGGCCGGGGCCGGGGTGCATGGTCTGGACGCGGGCGGCCATGTGCAGCGCGTGGTTGAGGGAGCGGTTGCCGGCGCGGGAGAGTCGGTGGCGGCGCTGGTCGCCGCTGGAGACCTCGATCGGGCCGGTGCCGGCGTAGCTGGCGTAGTGGTCTGCGTTGGCGAAGCGGGTGATGTCACCGGTGTGGCCAAGGATCTTGGCGGCCAGGACGTCGCTGATGCCGAAGATCTCGGTGAGCGAGCTGCCCGAGGCGGCGATCGCTTGCGCGCAGCGGCGGCGGTTCTCGGTGAGGGCGCGATCGATGCGACGGATGTCGACGATCAGCTGGCGGGCCATCGCCTTGCGTTCGATGTCGACTGCGCCGGTAGGCCGGACGGTGGCGAGCAGGCGGGAGGCGCGATCGGCCGAAAGCTGCCGCGGTGCGCCGCCAGGATGCAGATCTCGCAGCAGGCGGTGTAGCCGATTGACCGCGCGTCGGCGCTCGGAGGTCACTTCGTCGCGGCGGTCAGACAGCAGCCGCAACACGGCGCAGTGGTCGTCCGGCGTGACGTGTGAGAGGGCGTGGCGATGATGGGCAACGACGGCAACGCTGCGCGCGTCGATGCCATCGCTCTTGCGGCCGTGACCGCGTTGGAGAACGCGTGTGCGGGCGGCCAGCGCCGCGGGGACGTCGAGCACGGTCGCGCCGGAGGCGACGAGCTGCTGAGCCAGCAGCCGGCCAAGGCCGCAGGCACCCTCGATCGCCCAGACGCGTTGCGGCCAGGACGCCGCCCATGCTTCGAGGCGCGCCAGCGTCGAGCTGTCGGCCGGCACACGCCGTTCTCCGAGCAGCGCGCCCGTCTCATCCAGCGCGACCGCAGTGTGCGAGCTCTTGTGGGGATCGATGCCGATGGTGATCACTGACGCGGCTCCTCGAGGCCGAGATGCGAACGGATACCGCGGCGGGCAACCTGAGTTCGAGCAACAGCGGTCACGCCTCTATCGAGCCACGCCGACGGCGGGCAGTGACCGCGCGGCACGCTATGAGACAGCCACACCGGGGCGGGCAAGAAGCGTGAGAGCCAACACCGTCACCGTCCTCGCACGCTAGGGCTGCAGACCCCAACGACGTGAGTGCATCCAAACAAGTCAGGAGCGTGGCACCGCCCCGAGCAAGCCGTGTCCGCCAGGCGTCCAATCTGGTCGAAGTGGAGGTGGACGAGGTCCATGATCGTGCTCGGTGCGGACACCCACAAGCGCTCGCACACGATCGCCGCGGTGTCAGCGACGACCGGTGAGCTGCTGGGCGAGCAGACCGTCCCGTCCGGCGCCAAGGGCTCCGCGGCGTTGCTGGCCTGGGCGAGAAGCCTGGGCGTCGAACGGGCCTGGGCGTTGGAGGACTGCCGGCATGTCTCAAGCTCGCTGGAACGGTTTCTCATCGAACGCGGCGAGCGGGTCCTGCGCGTCCACAGCACGTTGATGTCTGCGTCGCGGCGCGAGGCGCGCGGCCGCGGCAAGTCCGACAGCATCGACGCGCTCGCGGTCGCCCGGGCTGCATTGCGCGAAGGCCTCGACAGGTTGCCGGCGGCGCACCTGGATGGGCCCGAGCTCGACTTGCGGCTGCTGGTCGATCACCGCGAACGGCTGGTCCGCCAGCGCGTAGCGATCAACAACACGTTGCAATGGCATCTGCACGACCTCTGGCCCGAGACGCAATTCCCAGGCAGCGCGCTGTTTCACGGCAAGTGGGGGCCGCGCATCGCGCGCCGGCTCGCCAGGGCCGACCAGACGATGCGCGTCCGGATCGCCCGCGACGAGCTGCGCCGCATCCGCGAGCTGAGCCAAACGATCAAGCAACTGGAAGCCGAGATCGCCGACCTGGTCGCTCAGATCGCCCCGCACCTGCTCTGCGAGCCCGGCTTCGGTCCATTGACCGCAGCAAAGCTCGTCGGCGAGATCGCCGGCGCCCAACGGTTCGCCACCGACGCCAAGCTAGCCCGCGCCGCCGGCGTCGCCCCGATCCCCGTCAGTTCCGGCAACACCAACCATCACCGGCTCGACCGCGGCGGCAACCGCCAGATCAACGCGACCATCCACCGCATCGCCGTCACCCGCCTGCGCTGCCACCCCGAAACCGCAGGACTACATCGCGCGCAAACGCGCCGAAGGCAAGAGCACCAAGGAAGCCATCCGCTGCCTCAAACGCCACCTCACCCGCCGCATCTGGCACCTCCTCCAACCCGCCGCGCCCAACCCGAACCAGACCCTCACCCCATCAATCTTCTTGACATAGATGGCATGTGCCGGGGTCCGTCCTGGCGCGCAGGTAGGGACCTCCTCAGCTCAAGCGCGGAGCGCGTCCGCGCAGGCGTTTTAGACCGTGGAGCTTGAGGAGGCCCCGAGTGACGATCGTAATGGGACTGGATCAGCATCGAGCGCAGATCACCGCCGAGTGGATCGACACCGCGACCGGCGAGGTCTCGCGCGGCCGCGTCGCGCCGGCCGATCGCGACGGGGTGCGACGGTTCGCGGCGCGCTTCGGCGGCCAGGAGCTTGAGGTGGCGCTGGAGGCGACGACGGGCTGGCGGTTCGTCGTCGAGGAGTTCGGCGCGGTCGGCGCGCGCGTCCATCTGGCCGAGCCGGCCGAGACCGCCGCGCGGCGCGGGACCAAGAAGCGCGCCAAGAGCGATCGCGCCGACGCGCGCCACCTGCGCGAGCTGTTGATGGTCGGCCGGCTGCCCGAATCGTGGATCCCGCCCGAGCACCTGCTCGATCTGCGCGCCCGCGTCAGGCTGCGCCACACGTTGGTCGATCAGCGCCGCGAGTGGCAGCAGCGCATGCAGGCCGTGCTCTATCACCACGGCGCCCCGGCCCGCAGCGGCCTGTTGGCCGCCGAGTCGCGCGCCTGGCTGGCGGGCCTGGCGCTGCCGGCGGCCGCGCGCGAGCAGATCACCGTCGCGCTGGCGATGATCGACGCCCACGACGCCCAACTCGCGCCGCTGGACCGCGAGCTGCGCAACTACGCGCGACGCCAGGCCGGCTGCCGGGCGCTGATGCGCCACTACGGCATCGGCCCGCTGACCGCGGTCACGATCCTCGCCGAGCTCGGCGACACCCGTCGCTTCTCCTCCTCGCGCGAGGCGGTCCGCTACGCCGGCCTGGACATCACCGTGCATCAGTCCGATGCGCGCCGCGCTCCCGGCCGCCTCTCGCGCCAAGGCCCCTCGGCGCTGCGCTGGGCGCTGTTCGAAGCCGCCCAATGCGCCCGCCGCCCGCCTCGCCCGACCACGACTACTACACCGAGACGGCCGCCCGCCTCGGCGGCAACCGCGCCTGCCTGGCCGTCGCCCGCAAGCTGCTCAAGCGCAGCTTCCACACGCTGCGCGAACTCGGCGAGGAGGCCCTTCAGCCCGCATGACCGCCGGACCGCGCGCGCTGCCCTCACTCACGCCGATGCACCGCGGCCGGCTCCCGGCATGCTCCTGCCGCCACCACCCCGTGGACGGCCTTCATAGACAGAGCGGCCGCACCGCATCCCCAGCGGAACACCCCATCGCCCATCATGTCGCCGACCCGGAGCCACCCCGGATCGCGGACCGAGATAAGGCTGGGCGTCCGCGCGCACCACATCCGCATCGGCAACCGCGCTCACGCTCCGCCCGACGCGCGAGCGCCCAACCCATTCACCGCTCGGCTTGACGCTGAGAACCGGCACAGATAAGGAGCAGCGAAAGGAGCCGCGGGCGGCGCTGCGGCGGAGTGCGACTCATGGCGACCGGCGGCGGGGTGGTCTGTCGATCGCCGCGCATCGGGTCGCTTGAGCTGATGCGGTGTGAGGGAGAGGATGCGGCTCTAGAGGCTGATCGGAGGGCTGCGGCGATGCCCAGAATGACTGTCAACGGGACCGAGCTGTATTACGAGATCCGGGGTGCAGGGCCGCCGGTGCTGTTGATTATGGGAGCGACGGGAGATGGCGGCCACTTCGACGTGCTGGCGGATGTGCTGGCCGACGAGTTCACGCTCGTCAGCTATGACCGGCGCGGCAACGGGCGCAGTCCGACTCCGGACGGCTGGGAGACGACCTCGCCGGAGGAGCAGGCCGATGATGCGGCGGGCCTGTTGGATGCGCTCGGGACCGGGCCTGCGGCGGTGTTCGGCACGAGCGGCGGCGGCGTCTATGCGCTGTGTCTGATGGTGCGTTATCCGGGATCGGTGCGCGGTGCGATTCTGCACGAGCCGGGCTTGTATGCCCTGGTCGACGACTTCGACGCCGTTCGAGCCCCGGTGCGGGCGGTGGTTCAGAAGGCAATGGCGGCCGGTGGGCTGCCTGCTGCCGTGGAGCGCTTCTGGTGCTACGTGGCCGGCGACGACGGCTGGAGCCGGCTATCGCCGGCGCTTCGTGAGCGCCTGCGCGCCACCGCCGGCACGTTGTTCGAGGTCGAGCTTGGGACGTACGAGCTGTACTTCCCCAGCGAGCAGGCGCTGGCCGCGCTGTCCGCGCCCGTGCGCCTGCTCATCAGCGAAGACGGCCTGCCCTTCTCCCCCGAGATCACCGGTCGGCTCGGCCAGCGGCTGGGCGTGGATGTCACCACCATCCCGGGCACGCACGCGGCATACCACGACCATCCTCGGGAACTCGCGGAGTCCATCCGGCCGTTCCTTCGTGAGGTCAGCGGGGTGCGGCCCTGACGCGTTGTTTGCCGCGCCGGCGCTGCGCTGTCGGCAAGGACGACCAACAGAAGCGCCACTCGGCCAAACCCGTCGCATCCGATGCTTAGGCACGACGTCGACTCGTGCGAGCTTGCCATCGGACGGAGCTTCGAGCAACCGTCGCTCTCGCAACGAGGCAATAGGGGCATCGTGGCCAACCGCTTTGCGCAACAGCCACCATGGAGTGCAGCAGTCGCGGCCGCAGCCGTCTCGGTATCGCCTCCAGGCGGCCCCAATACTGCCCGGGTTTTCGCGCCACCGCCCGCGTCCCCGCCCAACGAAAACGGCCGCCATAAGCGGCGGCTTGCGAGAGGCCTCTGCCGGACTCGAACCGGCGACTCCTTGCTTACCGTTGACCAGCACTCGGCGCCGCCTGACGCCCAACAGCCGCGCCCGCCGCCACCCCCTGGATGAGGTTCCGCAGCTCGCGCAGCGCCACCGGCAATGTCGTGAGGTCGTAGGTCTCGCCTGCGCGGATGTCGCTCAGGATGCCGAGGCAACGCTCGACCAGCGGCCGATTCGCGTCGATCCAGCCGTCCAAGCGGGCGTCCGCGTCCGCCGGCTCGCCACCGTCTCCGGCGCGCAGGACGTCGGCCGTGAGCTCTGCGTGGAGGCTGAAGAGATCGTCGCGCAGCGCGGCACGGGCCATGGCCTGCCAGCGGTTCTCGCGCGGGAGCGTGGCGATCCGGTCGCGCAGCCAGTGCAGGTGCAGCCGGCCGCCGATGACGAAGTGCAGCGCCGCGACATCGCCGATCGAGCGCTCGGCGGCGCCGGCCACGCCGACGATGTCGAGCGCGGCGAAGAGGTCGCCGAGGCTTGCGACGCGGCGCGCGAGCTCGGCGGGCACGCCGTCCTCGACGAGCGAGCCGACGCGCGCCTCGAACTCCTCGCGCTCAGCGCTCACGAGCACGGCGGGCAGCGCGTCGGCGACGGCGGCGGCCCCGGGGGCGAAACGCTCGATCTCGGCGCCGATGTCCAGCGGGCGCGGCCTGCTGCGCAGGAGCCAGCGCGTGGCGCGCTCGACGAGACGGCGGGCCTCGAGCAGCATCCCGATCTGCGTGCTCGCGTCGACCTCGAGGTCGAGCGCCTCGACCTCGGCCCAGAAGCCGCGCATGTCGAAGACGTCGCGCGCGACGGCGTACGCCCGGGCGATCTCTGCGGCGGGCGCGCCCGTGTCCTCCTGCAGGCGGAACACGAACGTGCTGCCGGCGCGATCGACGACGCCGTTCGTGACCCGCGTGGCGACGATCTCGCGTCGCAGCTGGTGCGTCGCCAGCCGATCGGCGAAGCGCTTCGGCAGTGGCGAGGGGAAGTAGTCCGCCAGCTCCGCCGTGAGCGCCGGGTCCTCCGGCAGGTCGGAATCGAGCAGCTCGGCGTAGAGGGTGATCTTGCTGTAGGCGAGCAGCACCGCGAGCTCGGGCTGCGTCAGGCCGATGCGGGCGGCGCGGCGCTCGGCGACCGCCTCGCCGTCCGGGAGCGCCTCCAGCTCGCGGTCGAGCCGGCCGGCCTGCTCGAGGCTGCGCATCATGCGGTCGTGGACGTCGAGCATCGCCGGCGCCTGGGCCAGCGCGAGGCTGAGCGCCTGCGTCTGGAGGTAGCTGCCGCGCAGCACCCGCTCGCCGACCGCGTCGGTCATCTCGGCGAGCAGTCGGTTGCGCTGCTTGGCGGTCAGGTCGCCATCGGCGACGACCGCGTCGAGCAGGATCTTGATGTTGACCTCGTGGTCGGAGCAGTTGACGCCGCCGGCGTTGTCGATCGCGTCCGTGTTGATCCGGCCGCCGCCGAGCGCGTACTCGACGCGTCCGCGCTGCGTGAACCCGAGGTTGCCGCCCTCTCCGACGACGCGCGCGCGGAGCTGGCCGGCGTCGACGCGGACCGCGTCGTTGGCCTTGTCGCCGACGTCGGCGTTGTTCTCCGCGCGTCGCCTTGACGTACGTGCCGATCCCGCCGTTCCAGAGCAGGTCGACCGGCGCGCGCAGCAGCGCGCGGATGAGCTCCGCAGGGCGTGAGCCGATCGGCCTCGATCCCGAGCGCCGTCTGCGCGGGCTCCGACACGGTGATCGACTTCGCGGTGCGCGGCCACACGCCGCCGCCCTCGGAGATCAGCGAGGCGATCGTAGTCCTCCCATGAGGAGCGCGGCAGCTCGAACAGCCGCCGGCGCTCGGCGAAGCTGGCCGCCGCATCGGGGTCCGGGTCGAGGAACACGTGACGGTGATCGAAGGCGGCGACGAGCTTGATGTGCGGCGACAGCAGCATGCCGTTGCCGAACACGTCGCCGGACATGTCGCCGATCCCCACGACGGTGAACTCGCTGGCCTGGATGTCGGTGCCCAGCTCGCGGAAGTGCCGCTTGACCGACTCCCAGGCGCTGCGCGCCGTGATGCCCATCGCCTTGTGGTCGTAGCCGACCGAGCCGCCCGAGGCGAACGCGTCGCCGAGCCAGAAGCCGTACTCCTGCGCGATCCCGTTCGCGGTGTCCGAGAACGTCGCGGTGCCCTTGTCGGCGGCGACGACGAGGTACGGGTCGTCGCCGTCGTGGCGGACGAGGGCGGGCGGCACCGTCACCTGGCCGTCGCGGACGCTGTCGGTCAGGTCGAGCAGGCCGCTGATGAACGTCCGGTAGCAGGCCACGACCTCGTCGGCCAGCCGCTCGCGGCCTGCCGGCGGGCGCTTGACCACGAAGCCGCCCTTGGCGCCGACGGGCACGATCAGCGCGTTCTTGACCATCTGCGCCTTCATGAGACCGAGGATCTCGGTCCGGAAGTCCTCGCGGCGATCTGACCACCGCAGGCCGCCGCGGGCGACGGCGCCGCCGCGCAGGTGCACCCCCTCGACCCGTGGGCGAGTGCACGAAGATCTCGAAGCGGGGCCGCGGAGCCGGCAGCAGCGGGATGCGGGCGGGATCGAGCTTGAAGGAGAGGTACGGCTTCGGTGCGCCGCCGGCGTCCGACTGGAAGTGGTTGGTACGCAGCATCGCGCGCAGGACGGCGAGGAAGCTGCGCAGGATCCGGTCCTCGTCGAGGCTCTCGACCGCGTCGATCGCCTCCTCGATCTCCCGTGCGATCGCGTCCGCGGCCTCGGGCGCCGCGGTCGCGGGCGGGATCGAAGCGCGCGCGGAAAAGCTCCACCAGCGCGGCCGCCACGCACGGATGGGCGAGCAGCGCCTGCTCCATGTAGGCCTCGCTGAACGCGATGCGCGCCTGCCGCAGATAGCGCGCGACCGCCCGCAGCACCGTGACGTCGCGCCAGTCCAGCCCCGCCCGCAGCACCAGGCCGTTGAAGCCGTCGTTCTCGACCTCGCCGCGCCAGACGCGAATGAACGCGTCCTGGAAGCGCTCTCTCACCTCGTCGACGTCGAGCTCGGCATAGGCGGCGTACTCGACGCCGAAGTCGTAGATCCACGTCGGCATGCCGATCGCTCGGCGTGACCTCGTAGGGCCGCTCGTCGCGCACCCGCAAGCCCATGCTCTCGAACATCGGCAGGATCTCGGAGAGCGTCGCCGGCTCGCCGCGGCGGTAGAGCTTGCAGCGCAGCGAGCCCGCGGCGGCCTCCAGCGGGTGGTACAGGCTGACCGCGAGCGGCTCGGCGTCGGTCAGCCGCTCGATCCGCCGGATGTCCGCCACCGCCGAGCGGGCGAGCCAGTCTTCGCGGTATCCGAGCGCGAACGCATCGCGGTAGCGGCGGTACAGCGCGGTGCCCTGCTCCTCTCCGTCCTCCTCGAGGAGCGCCGCATGCAGCTGGTCGGTCCAGGAGCCGGTCGCCTCCACGATCGCGGCCTCGATCTCGGCCGGGTCGTACGCGGGCAGTTCGCCGGGCCGGAGCCGCACCGTGAAATGGATGCGCACGAGCACGGACTCGGACAGACGGAGCTCGAAGTCGACGCTCTCGGCGTCGAACGCGTCGGCCAGGATCTCCTGGATGCGTTCGCGGTTGCGGGTGTGGAAGCGGTCGCGGGGAAGGAACACCAGGCAGGACACGAAGCGCTCGTACGCGTCGCGACGGGTGAACAGCCGGACGCGGTGGCGCTGACCGAGCGCGAGGATGCCCATGGCGATGTCGAACAGCTCGTCCTCGGGAGTCTGGAAGAGCTCGTCGCGGGGGTACGTGTCGAGGATCTCCACCAGCGCCTTCTCGGCGTGGCTGGCGGGTGGGAAGCCCGCGCGCGCGACGACCGCGTCGACCTTGCGCCGCACCACAGGGATCTCGCCGGCGACGGCGCGGTACGCCGCCGTCGTGTAGAGCCCGAGGAAGCGCCGCTCGCCGACGACCTCCCCGTCGGGCCCGAAGCGCTTGACGCCGACGTAGTCGAGGTAGGCGGGCCGGTGCACCGTCGACCGGCTGTTGGCCTTCGTGAGAACGAGCGGATCGGCGCGCATGCGCGAGCGCGCGCGCACGCGCTGTCAGCGTCGAGCCTTTCGAACGCTTCGCACCCGGGGACTCGTGGAGGATCCCGAGGCCCGACCCCGCGATCTTGCGCAGGCGACTGTCGCCGTTCTGCGTTACCAGCTCGTACTCGCAGAAGCCGAGGAACGTGAAGTGGCCGTCATCCATCCACGCCAGGAGCGCGGCGGCCTCCTCACACTCGTCGCGGTCGAGCGGCGGCGACGGCTCGCGCAGCTCGGCGATGAGGTCGGCGGCGCGGCTGCGCATCGCCGGCCAGTCCTCGACGGCGGCCGACACCTGGCTCAGGACGTCGAGCAGCCGCTCGCGGAGCCGCTCCAGCTCGTCGGCACCGCTGTGGCGATCGATCTCGACGTGGATGAACGACTCCGCCTGCGTGCCCTCGTCGGCCGGGGCGTCGGCTCCGAGTACCGCCGCGAGCTCACCGTCACTGTCACGCAGGACGCGGATAACGGGATGGATCTGCAGGTGGATGCCGGCGCCGTGGGCGCTGAGCTCCATGGTCGTCGAGTCCACGAGGAACGGCATGTCGTCGCTGACGAGCTCGACGACCGTGTGCCCTGACTGCCACCCGTGCTGCTCGAACTCCGGGTTGTAGACGCGCACCTTGGCCTTACCGGGATCGCGATGCCGCGCAAAGCTCCAGTGGGCGAGCGCGGCCCCGTAGACGTCGAGCGGGTCCAGCTCGCCGAGGTCTTCGGGCGGCACCCGCCGGTAGTACTGGCGGATGAACTCCTCGGCCTGCGGCGCATCGTCCGGGCCCAACCGCTCGCGGACGCGTGAGCAGACCGACTCGATGAGTGCGCCGTCGACGTCACGGACCCTTGTCGTCGCCACTTGAACCCTTGCCCTGTCAGCCACCCACGGGTGCCGCGTCGGGAGTGTCCAGCAGCACCTCGAGATCTCTGAAGCCTTCCGGCGCCGGTCCCGGCACGCTGGCTGCCTCCCGCTCGTACAGGTAGGGCGCGAGATAGCGCCCCGCGATCTTGGTCGGCGGCCACCACAGCGGCCGTGCGGCCGCCGCTCCCTCGCCCTGCTCGGCCGCGCGCATGTAGCGCTCGGCGCCTCCGGCGAACAGGAGGCCGCGCAGCACCGGGCGGAAAGGAGACGGCTCCACCTGCGCGCCGTGGCGGGCGGCGACATGTTCTGCGACCGCGTCCGCCTGCTGCGCGGCCAAGCCGCCCTGCTTGACCGGGAAGCTCGTGGCGTCCCCCGCCGCGTACACGCCGTCGAGGCCCTCGACGCGACCGTGCCGGTCGACGGGAACAAACCCGAACTCGAGCTCGGCGGGCACGCCTTCGAGCTCCGGACCGCGCACGAGCGGCAGCGCCACCAGCCGCTCCACGTCGAGCGTGCGCCCGCCCGGGACCAGCCGGACTTCCCCCTCGCCGACCTCGACGTGGCTCGCGCCGATGAACGCGATGCCCGCCGCAGCGAGCAGCTCCGCGACGGCGGCGCTCGGGCGCTCGCCGAAGAGCGCGAGCGGGCGCTGCTCCGGCGTCACGAGGGCGAGCTCGAGCTGCAGGTGCTTGGTGGTGGCGTGCCGCGCGGTCAGCAGCGCGAGCTCGTAGAGCGGCAGCGTCCAGCCCGCCACGGTCGGCGCGACAAAGGCGATCCGCCGGACGGCTCCCTGCTCGAGCTCATCGAGTAGCGCCCGCATCGCCGGGCCGCTCTCCGGCCCGCCGAACGTCAGCGCATCGTCGAACGCCGGCAACATCCGCGCCCCGGGCGCGAGGACCACCGTGTCATAGCGCAGCGTGTCGCCGCTGCGCAGCACGACGCGCCGCGCGGACGCGTCGAGCGCCGCCACGCCGGCCTGCACCAGCTCAGCGCCGAAGTCCTCGACGATCCGCCGCAGCGGGTACCGCCGCGCCTCACCGAGCCCGAACGGCTCGGCGACGGCCATCGCCCGATAGACGAAATCCGGCTCCCGCGCGACGAGCGTCACGCGGACACGGCCGCCGGCGAGGTCGCGCAACGCCATCATCGTCTCGAGGGCGGCGACACCGCCGCCGACGATCAGCACCTCGGCCGGCGACGCCGGCTCGGCCATGGGCCCACGCTACGCCTCCGGCGGGAGGCGGTCAACGGGCGAGCCCGCGCACGTGTCGGCGACGGCGAGGGCGCAGCGGCTGGGCGCTGACGTGCCGGCACCTCGGATCACCGTGACTCGGACGGCGGGCGCGTTCGAGATTGGCGGTGATCTGAGGCCCGACCTCGGGGACGCCCGCAGACACGCGAAAGCGGGACTGTCGTGACCCGCCGGCCAGAGGACGTTCATGTCGCCGGCTCCGCCCCGCAGCCTACGCTCCCGGGATGCGCGGCGTCGGTGCGGTGATCAAGCGGACGTTTGTGTCGTTCTATGACGATCAGATGACCCATCACGCGGCGGCGCTCACCTACTACGGGTTGATGTCGCTCTTTCCCACGGTGCTTCTGGGGCTTTCGCTGCTCGGGCTTCTCGGTCAGTATCCGGCGACCTACGACGCGATCATGGGGTACGCGCGCGAGGTGGCGCCGGATGAGGTCGTGGCGCCGCTGGACCGTTCGCTCGAGCAGGCGCTGCGGAACAAGGGGACGGCGGCCACCGCCTTGGCGATCAGCGTGGCCGTCGCGCTTTACGGCACGACCGGCGTGCTCGAGGCCGCGCGCCGGGCACTCAACGTGGTGTTCGAGGTCGAGAGCGGGCGCAGCTTCCTGCGGCGCAAGCTGGTTGACGTGGCGTTCACCGTCGTGCTTCTCGCGCTCGTGCTGGTGACCGGGATCCTGGTGTTCGTCGGCGGCGGCTTCGCCGACGACCTGTTCGGGTTCATCGGGCTTGGCCCGACCGCCGCGGGCATCTGGAACATTGCTCGCTGGCCTGTGGCGTTCCTCGTGGCGGTGCTCGTCTTCTCGTTGGTCTACTTCGTCACTCCCGACGTGCAGCAGCGATCCTGGCGCTGGGTGCTGCCCGGCGCAGTGGCCGGGGTGTTGCTCTGGCTGCTCGCGTCGTGGGGCTTCTCGGCCTACATCTCCAGGGTCGCGGACGTCGGCGCGATCTACGGCACGTTCGCCGGTGCCATCGTGCTCGTGGCGTGGATCTGGCTGACGAACGTCGCGTTGCTGTTCGGCGCGGAACTCGACGCCGAGATCGAGCGCCACAAGGAGTTGCGCGAAGGCGTGCCGTCCCGCCAGACGCTGAACCGGCCAGCGCGCCGGGGATAAGCAGGTTCCGGGATCTCCCGGGCCGGGACGCGCACCGCCGCCCTAAGAAGCCGCCGCTGTCCTTTGGCGCGAGAAGCTCTCCCGTCGGCGGCCCGACACGCCGGCTCAGGACGACGGGGACCAGCGGCGTCACCTAGTGGAGCGGCTCCCACTGACCCGCCATCGCCTCGAGGCGCGAACAGGTGCTGATCGCGGCTACTCGTCAGCCGCAGCTCCGCTGGTACTTGCGGAAGTCGTCAGCTCGCGGCGTCTAGCGCGGCCTTGAGGGCCTCCAGGTCGGCCGCCCCGAAGACCACGCGATTTCGCGTGGCGACATATACGAGATCGAGGTCGACTCCAGCTCGGGCGATCGTGCGAGTCAGGTCCGCCAGCACGCCCGGGCGGTCCTCGACATCGACCACGACGACCTCGCGCTCGCGGGTGACCGCGAGATGCGAAATCGCCAACGCATGCTTCACGGGCCCGGCGTGCGGGACGAGGATGTGGAGCTCGGCCCGCTCGCCTGGCCCCGTGCACGTGGCCGCGGCGATGTTCACGCCGGCATCGCTAATCGCGGCCGCCGCCCGCGCCAGCGCCCCGGGCGCGTTATCGATGTCGATGACCAGGTCGACTGCCATGCCAGTCTCTCGTCTCTCGGGCCCCGTCCACCAACGATGTTCCGGATCCACGGACGATCACGCTCGCCCAGCGCAGTGACCAGCGCGCGCCCGGCCAGATCATGGCACCAGGCGGCGCTGTCGCAATCGACGACAAGCAGCGAGAAAGCCCCGGCTTCCCCTGCTGCCGGTCGACGTCAGAGGCGCAACGAGCTGTGGACGGGATCATCGGGGCGCGGCGGTCGCGGGAAGGGTGGGAACCGTGGCACTTCCCCCTCCAGGCGATTGCGAAAGCGGAGGCCTGAGTGGGAATGCGGCGCGGCTGGGGTCGGCGCGCCCATGCTGTGCCTATGCACGACGCTGGGACAGGTCGGACTGACCGCGCGACTGCTCGTCGTCCATTGCGAGCACCTGGACGCCGGGACGAGACGACTGCTTCGTGACCGATGCAGTCGCTGGTCGGACGCCGCCTCGGGTGACTCCCATGCGTCGAATCCGGTTGCCAAGACTGGTCAACGCGGACGGGTCTGATCGCCTCGAATTCGGCTCACCGCGACGGCGACCGACACGGCTTACGCTCCAGCTATTGCTCGATCAGGGCCTGGAGGTCGTCGCTGCTCAGCTCGCGACCCGGGTCGGGCTTGCCGTTGACGAACGCTCCCTCGGCTCGCAGCATCTCCGTGGGGTCACGCCGGTCTTCGGGATCGCTCCACCTGAAGTTCGGGGCGACCGCGCCGTCGCTCCTGAGAATGCGGTGGGCATTCGAGCACTGCTCGCAGGTGGCGACGTGGGCGCCGAGCGGCTGGGCTGCCGTCCCGACGGCATCGGCCAAGCTGCCGTAGGTGGTCCAATGGCCCACCGGGAGCGCTTCGAGGATTGTGTGGAGCGCCGACCAGTCGAAGCTTGGTGTCGCCTTCGCGGGATCGCTGCCCTTGTAGATCGCGCGGACATCGCGGAGCCTGCGACCGTCGGGCAGGCTCCAGAACCACCAACCGTTTGTCACTGAGCCCTTGACGTAGCGGCCCGCTCCGGAGGGCGAATCGAAGGTCTTGCCGTCGATTTCGAGGAGTCCGTCAGGACGCACGAGCGCCGTACGCGCTTCCCAGGCTCCGGCGCGCGGGGTCAGCACCGTGCCCGGTGTCAGGAGCTCAGCCTCGACGAGGTGCTTGATCTGGATCCACCCCGCGGACTTCTCATGCGGGTCGACGACGACGCCCTCGTGGTCGGCCGGGACCGGCCACGTCGCCAACAGCACGTCGATCATCGCTTCTGTTCGCGCTTCGATGCCGGCCTCGTCCCAGGTGCCGTCGAGCGTGGAGAGGAGTCGGCTGTTGAGAAGCAGGGTGTCGTGCGCCTGCAGTGCCTCACGCTTGGTCGCCCAGGGGCCGTTTGAGACCTTGGAGTTCAACGACGTGGTCAACAGGGTCAGGTTCCCGAGTCGGTGGACGTGCTCGGCCCGGACCTCCTCGGCCTCGGTGTCGTGGACGGGCCAGTGTTCGGCCCACTTCTGCGGGAGGATGTGCTCGATCGGATATCCGCGCCGCGGCACTTGCGGCTGGTTGGTCCCGCGCCGATGTGCGTCCTCGATGGCCTCGAGGAGCATTCGCAGTCGCGCCTTCTTGAAGCGGCGGAACACCTGCTCGGTCCGTAGCGCCTCGCGGATCTCCGCATCCCCCGGCCAGTATGTGCTGGTCACGTTGAGCCGCGACAGATAGCGCCTCGATGCTGCCAGCCAGTTCGGTCGGCGGGGTGCGTTCGTGGGCCCGGATGATGTCCGCGACGATGCGCCCCATGTCGCCGATACTCAGGCGCAGGAGCTGGCGTCGGACGAGCCAGCTCTCGACGATCGACACGACGCGGTCGATCACATCGGCGGGCACCTCGCGGCCGGGCTCGTGCAACCAGATCAGCAACGGCTTGAGCAGCTCGGTGTCCGATGCCTTCATCCGATAGACGGCCAGCTCAACCCGGTTGAGCTGCCGGTCGCCCTCGGAAGCCGCAGTCGTCCAAGCCTCGTACGTCTCGGCCTGCTGGCGGATCAGCGGGAGAAGGTCGGCCACCTTCTGACCGTTCTCGAGGTCGACCTGCTCTACGTACTGCTTGAACCGCGTGAAGGTGGCGCGGGGGCTGATCTCCTCGCCGACGCGCGCGATCAGCCACTGGTTGAAGAACAGCGAGCTTCGCTGCATGGGGTAGCGGCCGACGCTGACCTCCTTCTCCCAGAACTCCGTCTCAAATGGCCACTCGTCGAGATGCGCGCGCGTGTCCGCGCCCTCGGCGGCCAGGCGCTGGAAGACGAAGTTCCTGATGAGGTCCGCCGCTGTGAGCGGCGTGCCCCTTGCGTTCAGCGTCTCGAAGATCTCCTGCGAGTTCTCGTTGACCGTGAGGTTGATCGCAACGAGCTGCAAACCACGGGTCAGCACGCCTGCCAGCGCCTGGGCGCGCTCGGCCGCTCCGTCGGCGGCCGAGTCCAACCACTCGATCACCGCACCCGTGAAGTACTCGTGCGCCCGGACTACTCGCGCCGCCGAGTGACGGAGCGCCTCGTGGTCGACGGGTGCCTCGGCGTCCATCACCTCGTCGAAGGCATCGCGGTCCTTGTTGCTGTGGCGGAGCTTGAGCCGGGTCTTCGCCCCGGGGACGTAGATGTCCTCGTTGTGCGTGAGCCGATCGAGCTGACCCGCAAGCGCGTCCTCGCCGACCGCCTCCAGCGCCGCAGCGGTCGCGTCCATGAGCACCTGCAGCGTGGTCAGGCGCTGCTGACCGTCGATGATGCTGCTCGCCTGGAGATCACCGAGGATCGGCTCCTGCGCCTGAACAACGATCGCGCCAAGAAAGTGCTTGGCATCAGCGGACGGTTGCGCCAGCCGGAGCTCAGCGAGCCGCCGCACGTCCTGCCAGAGCGGCGCCCACTGCTCCTCCTTCTCCCAGACGTACGGTCGCTGGAACGGCGGCACCACGAGATGCTGCGGTTGCATGAAGACGTCCTGCGGCGTCCGGACGTGAGTCTCCATCAGGCGATCCTCTCGCGTCCCCCGCAGCGGCGTGTAGTGATCTCCGCCACGACCCGAAGCCTACTGGCGGACCTTGGATCTCCTTTCGAGTGCCTGGCTGCCGCATCGTGGCGATTCCGACCGCTTGCACGAAACAGCCACTCGGCTGGGAGGTCGCCGGCGACCGCCGTCGCCG
>CAVQBC010000003.1:0-1550799 GCA_963710665.1 uncultured Solirubrobacteraceae bacterium | reverse complement strand
GCTGTGCGGCGGCAGCGCGCTCTACCTGCTCGCGTACTCGGCGATCCGGATGCGGATCGAACGGCGGGCCACGGTCATCCGCGGCCGCTTCGCGGCAGCGCTCGTGCTCTTGCTGCTGGTGCCGCTCGCGACAGTGGTTCCCGTGCTCGCCGCGCTGGCGCTCGTCACCGCCGTCTGGCTGGCGTTGGACGCGTACGGGCTCTCGCGCTGGCGCGAGGCCCGCGCCCACTCGCGCTCGATGCTCGCCTCGTCGTAATGCGGCACTGTCGCAACGAGGCGTGCGAGGTCGCCAGGTGTGCGCAGACGGCAGGCCACGCGCCGGCGCGGCGTGAGCGGCGGTTTGGCTCTCAGCCTGGAGAGCCGACGGCCGGACTCGAACCGCCGACCCCTTCATTACGAGTTCGGCCGAATCGACCCAGCCAGCGCACGTTTTGGCTCTAGGGCGCCGATCGTGGCCCTCTAGTTCGGGCCTGATCGGGCTGGTTGGGGGTGGAGATGTACCCCAGCGCGTACCCCAGCGCGAAGGGGTCACGATCTCGACCTCGGCGGTGTCCACGAGCGCCGGGCGGATGTAGAACTGGCCGGCGGTGCGCCCGTGGTCGGCGTGACGGAGCACGCGCGCGATCCGCTCCGCCGTCTCGCCGCGGTCGGCCAGACGGGGGTCGAGCGAGTGGCGCAGCATGTGCGGCGACGCCCACGGGATGCCGGCGGCGGCCGGCGGCCGGCTTGAACACGCGGCGCGTCCAGCTGCGACGGTCGTGCTCGTGGCCGGCGGCGTTCGGGAACACCAGGTCGTCGGACCGAGCGCCCATCGCCGCGCGGCGGGCGGTCAGCATGCGGGCGGTCGAGGGCGGCAGCGCGATCGGTGCCAGGCCCGCGGCGGTCTTGGAGCGCTCGAGACGCACGACCGGGGCGCCGTCGATCGTGGTGAGGTTGCGCCAGCGCATGCCGAGCGGTACTTGCCGACGAACGCCTCGCCGTGCACGTTCAGGTGCACCATCACCAGCGACAGCAGGTCGGGCAGCGTGGAGCCGGGCGCCGGGCGCGTGAGCAGCCGCACGATCCGCGAGTCCTCGCCGGCGGGCACGCGGCCCGCGGCGGTGCGGCGGTAGGCGTGCAGCGGCAGGGACGCGACGGCGTCGGCGAGCGCCCGCACGCACGCGTAGGCGTCGGCCACCCGCAGCGCGCGAGCGTGTTGACGTCCATCATCGGCGGCCCGGTGTCGAGCGGCAGGTGCGGGTCGACGGTCGGCGGCGCCAGGGAGCGGTCCTCGATCTCGTCGAGCGCTGCGCGATCGCGCGCCGCAGCCTGCATGGCGCAAGCGCTACTGACAGCGGTGTCAATAGATCGGCGATGGGCGCGATCACGGCGCTGGAGGCACTTCGCCGACGCCTGCGGGCTCGAGCTGGAACCGTTCCAGCGGCGCATCCTGCGCGCGATCGCGAGCGGCACGCGCGAGATGGTGGTCCTGCTCCCGCGCGGCAACGGCAAGACGTCGCTCGCGGCGCTGCTCGCGCTGCATCACCTCGTGACCGTCGACGGACGCGAAGGTCGTGGTGGCGGCCGCCAGCTCGCGCAGCAGGCCGACGCACCTGTTCGACTACGCCGCGCGCTTCGCCCGCGCGCTCGGCGACCCGCACGTCGTGCACCGCCACCTCGTGCTGCGCTGGTGCCCGCGAGCCGGCGCAGCCAGAAGGTGTGGACCCGCTCGCTGGAGGTGTGGGCCGTCGGACGCCCGCAAGCTGCACGGCCTGACCTACTCGCTGGCGATCGTCGACGAGCTGCAGGCGCACGGCCGACGCGCGTCTACGTCGCCATGGCGTCCGCGCTGCACAAGCGCGCCGGGGCGCAGCTCGTGGCCATCTCGACCGCCGGCCAGGGCGCCGACAGCCCGCTCGGCCAGCTGCGCGCCCGAGCGCTCGCGCTGCCCGACGGTCCGCCGCCGCGGCGCCGTGACGGACGCCCGCGGCGCCGGGCTGCGGCTGCTGGAGTGGGCGACCCCCGAGGACGCGGAGCTGACGCCGCGCGACGGTCAAGCGGGCGAACCCCGCGAGCTGGATCACGCTGGAGTCGATCGCGCACGCCCAGGCCGGGCTGCCCGACCTCGCCTTCCGGCGGTTCGTCGCCAACCAGTGGACGGAGCGCGCGAGCCACTGGCTGCCGCCGGGCGCCTGGCAGGCGTGCGTGACGTCGCCGGCGATCGAGGACGGCGAGCCGGTCTGCGTCGGCGTCGACGTCGGCGGCCAGCGCTCCGCGACGGCGGTCGCGTGGGTGACCGACGACCTGCGCGCCGGCGTGTGGATCGGCCACGGCGACGGCGCGGTGATCGACGCCGGCGACGTGATCCGCGAGCTGGCGGGCCGGCTCGAGCGTGCGCGAGGTCGCGTTCGACCCGTGGCGCGCCGGCCAGCTCGCCGCCGAGCTGGAGCGCGAGGGCCTCGCGGTGGTCGCGTTCCCGCAGTCGGACACCCGCATGATCCCGGCGTCGGCGCGGCTGCACGCCGCGGTCGTCGAACGCCGGCTGCAGCTCCCGGACGTCGCCGAGCTGCACCAGCACGCGGCGAACACGATCGCCCGCCACGGCCGCCGCGGCTGGCGGCTCGACAAGCCGGACGAGCGCACGCCGAACGACGCGATCATCGCGCTGTGCATGGCGGTCGAGGCGGTCGAGAACCGGCCGGAGCCGGCGCGCGTGCTCGGGTTCGCTGTGAGGCGGCGCTGCATCAGCTGCCGGCGGCTGATCGACGCCGGCTCCTACTGCCCGGCGCTGCCAGCCGCGGCCCGCGGATCCCGGGCGCATCCGCGGCCGCCGCAACCAGAAACGCCGCGCCCGCCTGACCGCCGCGCAGGGTGGCCGCTGCGGCCGCTGCGGCGCGATCGGGCCGCTGGAGCTGCATCACCGTCGACCACGACCCGGCGAACGATGCGCCGGCAACCAGTCATGCTGTGCCGCCGCTGCCACCGGCTCGCCGGCGGCCTCTCCCGCTGATCCGCGCCGATTGGCCGACCATTCCCGGCGCTGCTGCTTTTGCCTCGAAGGAACACTGCAGTGTTGCCCAGCGCGCTGCTGGTCGTCGTCCGGAGCGGCAGTTGCCGTCTCTAGGCCGGTGCGACGGCGGGCGCTGCCCCTGGGCGGTCTTCGCGAGTGTCGGTCCGGAGGATCGGCGACGACGGCCTGAAGCCCTTGAAGGTGCAGTAGACGCCGAGGAAGAGTTCCCACAGGAACTCCGGGATGGTCGCGATGGCTTGCAGTGAACGCAGCGCGTCGCTCGGGTCGTTGCCGGTGAAGAGGATGGCGGTGCCGGTCGCAATGAGCAGCGGCCCGCCGATGAGTCCCAGCCAGCACGCCCCTCGCGGGACCAGCTGTGAGCGGTACATCAGGTAGCCGAGGATCAGCCCGTTCCCCCAACCGACGACCCAGCCGGGCCGAGGAGGAACGTCCAGTCCTTGATCCCCGCGAGGGTGTAGGCGACCGTGCCCTCGGCCACACCGGCGACCTGGTTCCGCAGCGTGATGATGCCGAGCACCGAGAGGATGCCTACGAGGATGAACGTGCATTCGATCACTCGTGCGGTCACGTAGCCGAGCGCCAGCTCCTCGTTCTGTCGTCGGACGATCGGGAAGATCACGACCGCGGTGCCGATGTTCGCGATGATCAGCAGCAGCTCCAGCAGGGCTGCGAACAAGATCTGCGTGTCATGCCCAGCGCCTGCGATGTAGGCGACGGGATGGTCGAGGACAGGCTGGTAGAGCGCCAGCGCCGGGATCGACGTGACGTACGTGATGAGGTAGAGCACGCCAAAGACACGCGCTCTCTTCTGGTCCAGACTCATGCCCGCTCGGCCCCCTTTCTCCGGCGATGGCACCAGGCCGATTCCCAGGCCACCAGACCGGAATAAGGCATCAGCCTATGAATACGTCACCGGTCGCAGCAAGCCTGCCGCCTTGTCCGGTACGAGACAGCCGCACGGGGACCCGATGGCCAGCTCTCGCTATCGCCTGATAGCGGCACCGTCGACAACGCCTCGTTCGCGACGTTCTTGCTCGGCGCGCTCCGGGGTCGTGTCCGGTCGCGACGCTCAAAAATTCGAGCGTTCGGGGCCGTGGGGCGCAACATCGTGCCACGCGCTCTGGCCCGGGCGCGATGTACCCCATCGCGTACCCCACGCCTCAGGTGTGCCCTGCCCCAACAGCACGAAAGCCCCGCATTAGCGGGGCTTTCTGAAAGCCGACGGCCGGACTCGAACCGGCGACCCCTTCATTACGAGTGAAGTGCTCTACCAACTGAGCTACGTCGGCGAAAAGCCCTGCAAATCAGCGACTGTCGTCGTCCTTCCGCGATGGTCCCTCGGAGTGCGACGAGCGATGCCGATCGCTGGGCCGTATGTCGCGCCCAGTGTAGGGCCCAACGGCGAGGCGTGACCGCGAGAACCCTCAGGTCCGCGAAGGGGCTTGCCTCCGCGACCGGTCGAGACGCCTGCGATTGGCTAGCCCGCCGTGGCGGCGACCGGGCGACTGACCGCGGCCGCCGCGGTCTTGATCACGTCGGCGACGACGTCGGGCCGGGAGATCATGATCACATGCGAGCCCTCGACCTCGGTGATGGTGGCACCGGCGCGCTCGGCCATCGACCGGACCACGTCCGTGCCGGCCGCCTTGTCGGGGGACGCGAGCACCGTCCAGGACGGCAGCGACTTCCAGGCGGGCGGCCCGGACGGCTCGGTGAAGGCCAGCTCTGAGACCGGCCGCTGGGTCGCGGCCAGCACGGCGGCCTGCTGCGCCGACAGGTCGGCGGCGAACACGTCGTGGAGCTTCGCGGGATCGATCGCGAACTCGGTGGCGGTCCCCGCGCCGTCCGGAGTCGGGTACTGCAGCGCGACCTGCGCCGTCCCCAGGACGCTGTCGCGCGAGCCGGCGGTCACCTCGCCCAGGCGCTCGCCCTCGTCGGGGGCGAACGCGGCGACGAAGACGAGCCCGAGGACGTTGCCGAGCCCGGTCGCCGCGTTGGAGATCACCGCGCCGCCGTAGGAGTGGCCGACGGCGAGGACCGGTCCGGCGACCTGCTTCATGAAGCCGGCGACGTAGGCGGAGTCGTGGGAGATGCCGCGCAAGGGATTCGGCGCCGCGGTCACCTGGACACCGGTCGCCTGGAGGCGCTCGATGACGCCGTCCCAGCTCGACGAGTCGGCGAAGGCGCCGTGGACGAGGACGACGGTGAGCGGGGCGTTGGAGGTTGCCTCAGCCATGAGAGCTCCTTACTGGGTGTCGAGGTCGATGACCGCCTGGGCGAACGCCTCAGGCGCCTCCTGAGGCAGGTTGTGGCCGATGCCGCCGGTGATGGTCCGGTGCGAGTGCGGGCCCGAGAACTTCCCGGCGTAGGAGCCGGGGTCCGGATGCGGCGCGCCGTTGGCGTCGCCCTCGAGGGTGATCGTCGGCACGTTGATGACGGGCGCCTCGGCCAGGCGGCGCTCCAGCGTGTCGTACTGCGGCTCGCCGTCGCCCAGGCCGATCCGCCAGCGGTAGTTGTGGATCACGATCGCCACGTGATCCGGGTTGTCGAGAGCGGCGGCGCTGCGTTCGAACGTGGCGTCGTCGAAGTCCCACCGCGGCGAGGCCGTCCGCCAGATGAGCCTTGCGAACTCGCGCCGGTAGCGCTCGTACCCGGCCCGGCCGCGCTCGGTCGCGAAGTAGTACTGGTACCACCACTGCCGCTCGGCCTCCGGCGCCAACGGCAGCTCGCCGGCCTGCTGGCTTCCGATCAGATACCCGCTCACCGAGACGAGCCCGGCGCACCGCTCCGGCCAGAGCGCCGCGACGACGTCGGCCGTCCGCGCTCCCCAGTCGGCGCCGGCGACGACCGCCTTCTCGATCCCGAGGGCGTCCATCAACGCGACGGTGTCAACCGCCAGGACCGACTGCTGCCCGTTGCGGAACGTCTCGTCGGAGAGAAAGCGCGTCGTGCCGTAGCCGCGCAGGTACGGGACGATCACCCGGTACCCCGCCGCCGCCAGCAGCGGCGAGACCTCGGCGAAGGTGTAGATGTCGTATGGCCAGCCGTGCAGGAGAACGACCGCAGGACCGTCGGGACGGCCGACATCGACGTAGCCGACGTTGAGCAGGCCGGCGGCGATCTGCTTGACGGGGCCGAGCGCGCCGCGCAGCTGTTCTCGCTCCGTTGCCGACATGCGACTGCCTGCGCGTTACGCCGCCGACGTCGTGCGGGCGGGAGCGAAGAAGTCGATGAGCAGCTGGTTGACGCGCTCGGCCTCGTCGTGGTGGACCCAGTGCGAGGCGTCGGGCAGGCGCTCGACGTGGTCGAGGTTCGGCACGTCGTCATGGTGGGGCTCGGCGAGCGTGGGGCCGAGGTAGCGGTCGCGCTCGCCCCAGATGACGAGGGTGGGCGCCGTGATGGGACGGATCTCGCCCGCCGAGTGTCGCACCGCGAAGCGGTAGTAGTTGAGCATCGCCGTCGCCGCCCCGGGCTGCGACCATGCCTCGATGTAGCGCTTCATCTCCTCGGGCGTGTACGGGGGTCGCGCGTCGCCCAGGAAGTCCTGGAAGAACTGCCAGTCCTTGGCCCGCACGTGGCGCTCGGGCAGGTCCGGAAGCTGGAAGTAGAAGAAGTACCAGGACCGCCGGAGCTGGCTGGGGTGGCGCAGCCCCTCGTTGAGCTTGCGCGGATGCGCCGCGTCGAGGATGGCCAGCCGGTCGACGACCTCGGGGTGGTTCATCGCAAGCGTCCACGCGGCGGTTCCGCCCCAGTCGTGGCCCACCACCAGCGCGGACGCGGCACCGCGCTCTTCGATGAGACCGCGGACGTCGGCGGCCAGCTTGCCGGCGCCGTAGGCGGCGACGCCGTCCGGCTTCGATGACAGGTTGTAGCCGCGCAGGTCGGGCGCGACGACGCGGAAGCCCGCGGCCGCGAGCGGCGCGATCTGCAGCCGCCAGCCGTACCAGAACTCCGGGAAGCCGTGCAGCAGGACGATGAGCGGCCCCTCGCCGGCCTCGACGTAATGCAGCCGCACGTCCCCGACCTCGGCGTAGCCCTCCCGAAGTTCGGTCCGGCCGTCCGACACAAGGCTGGTCAACGCATCGGCCGAGCTCATGAGCATCTCCTCTCGAGACTGTGCGTGGTACGCACGAGGTTGGTGCTGTCGCTCCAGCGTCGCGCCCGGGGATGCCCTGGTCTGCTCCCCGGAGTGTCCAGCGCGCATCGCCGATTTCTCGGAGGTCGATGCGCTTCAGCGGGGACTCTCGGCCACGGCCGTCTGCGGCACGCGCGCGACCTCCAGCGGCTGGCCGGCGAACTGGCCTCCGGGGCAGTCGCAGGCGTGGACCTCGCGGCGCGGGTCGCGGACCCCGGCGAGGCCGATGATGCCGCCGGCGGCCAGGAGCGCGGCGGAGATCCCGACCCCGAGGTGGAACGTGCTCACGGACGCCGACTCGACCGCGGCCGCCACGAACTCGCCCTCGCCCGGCGGCAGGCCGGCGGGGTCGACGGTGGCAAGCGTGCGGGTCTTCGCCTCCGCCACCGCCGCCTGCGAGGCCGGGCTGAGCTGCCGGCCGGCCAGCTCGCTGTCGATCGCCGACGTGAACATGGCCGCGAGCGCCGCGCCGACCGCGGCCACCCCCAGCAGGCCCGCCACGCGGGCGATCGCGTTGTTGACCCCCGACGCGATGCCGGCGTTGTTCTCGTCGGCGTCGGCCAGCACCGTCGCGGTAAGGGGGGCGACCGTGGTCGCGAGGCCGAGCGAGAACACCAGCACCGCGGGCAGCAGCTCGGTCACGTAGTCCACGTCGGCGTCCAGCCGCAGCATCAGCGCCACGCCGGCGGCGGAGATCAGCGGTCCGAAGCCCATGAACGGCCGCGGGCCGAAGCGGTCGGCCAGCGCGCCCGCCCGCCGCGACAGGGCGAACATCACGAGCGTCACGGGCAGGGTCGCGATACCGGCCTCCAGGGCGTCGTAGCCCGCCACCTGCTGCAGGAACAGCACGAGGAAGAAGAACGTGATCGAGAGCCCGCCGTACATGGCGAACGTCTCGAGGTTGCCGAACGCGAAGTTGCGCCGGCGGAACAGGCCCAGCGGCAGCATCGGCGCCGGCGCGCGGCGCTCCCAGGCGAGGAAGGCGCCGAACAGCAGGACGCCGCCGATCATCGTCACGAGCACCTCGGGCGATCCCCAGCCGACCGACGGCTGGCGGATCAGCGCGTACACCGGCCCGGCCAGCCCGAGTGCGCACAGCGCGGCCCCGAGCCAGTCGACTTTCCGCACGGCGCGCTGCTCGGCCGACCTGGCCGGCACGCCGCGGAACACGACCACGAGCGTGATCAGCACGAACGGGATGTTGATGAGGAAGATCCAGCGCCAGCTGAGGGCGTCGACGAACTGCCCGCCCGCGAGCGGCCCGATCACGGTGGCGATGCCCGACCAGGCGGTCCACGATCCGATCGCGCCGCCGCGCTCGTTCGGGGGGAAGGCCGCCACGATCACCGCGAGGGCGCTCGGCATCAACAACGCCCCGGCCAGTCCCTGCAACGCGCGGCCCGCCACCAGCGTCTCGATCGTCGGCGCGAGCGCGCACAGCAGCGACGTGACCCCGAAGCCGCCGACTCCGAGGGTGAAGATCCGCCGCTCCCCGTAGACGTCGCCGAGCGACCCGCCGACGAGGATGAGCGAGCCGAGCACGAGCACGTAGGCGTTGCTGACCCACTGCTGGCCGGCGAGGCCGCCGCCGAGGTCGTTCTCGATCGCGGGCAGCGCGACGTTGACCGCCGTGGCGTCCAGCCCGGCCACGAACGATCCCATGATGGCCGCCAATAGCGCGAGCCGCTTCGACCCGCTCGTGGTCGTCGCCGTCGTCGGGTCGGTCATGGTCGCGTGACGTTACACCGGGGTCGGACCCGGCTCGAACATCCGCCGAATTGCGAGCGCCAGGTGCGATACCGAGGGCTCCGCCTCGTATCTTCGGTGTGCGTCAGCAGCGTGCTCGGACGCTTCTGGCACCTAGGAAGGAAAAATGGAATGGACACGACGCCGGCCACGGATGGTCAGCGCCCGCCGCGAGCGGCCGCATTCAACGAACCCAGGCACGAACGCCCCGCGGGTCTCGCCCGCTGCGATCTCGCCGTGCTGCTCATCAGCGACGACGACGCGCGAGCCGCGCGCCTGCGCGCGCTGCTGACCGCGGCGCCGGACACGGCCACGCACGTCGACCGGGTGCACACCGCGGGGGCGGCGCTCGACGCGCTGGCGATCGGCCCCCACGACGCCTATCTCGTCGACGGCGGCGACACGCCCCCCGCGGGGCTCGAGGTGGCCGCGGCGCTGCTCGCGCACGAGCCGCTCGCGCCGGTGCTCCTGCTGTGCGAGCACCCCGACCGGGACGCCGACGTCGCGGCCGCGGCGGCCGGCGTGTCGGACTTCCTGGTCACCCCGGCGCTCGACCCTGCGACGCTCGAGCGCTCGCTGCGCTTCTCGATCGCCCACCGGCGCACGTTGCGCGCGCTGGCCGACTCCGAGGAGCGCCTCGCGCTCGCCGTTCACGGCGCCAACGACGGGCTATGGGACTGGGACCTGCGCGACCACTCGCTCTACGTCTCGCCGCGCTGGCGCGCGATGCTCGGCGTCGGGGACGCCGACCTCGGCGCCGCCCCGGGCGCCTGGCTCGACCGCGTGCACCCCGACGACCGCGACACGCTCGAGCAGGCCATCGAGGCCCACCTGGCGGGCGAGACCTCACAGCTCGAGGTCGAGCACCGGCTGTGGTCGGGCGCCGGCGGGTACCGCAGCGTGGTCGCCCGCGGCCGGGCCGTGATGGGCGACGACGGTCGCCCCGCGCGCATGGCCGGCTCGCTCGCCGACGTCACCGACCGCCGGGCCACCGAGATCCGGCTCCAGCACGACGCACTGCACGACACGCTGACCGGGCTCCCCAACCGCGCGCTGTTCCTCGACCGGCTGGAGCTCACGCTGCGGCGGTCGCGGCGCGAGCCGGCGGACCTGTGCTGCGCGGTGCTCTTCCTCGACCTCGACCGCTTCAAGCTCGTCAACGACTCGCTCGGCCACCAGGGCGGCGACCGCCTGCTGATGGACGTGGCGCGCCGGCTGGAGTCCGCCGTGCGCCCCGGGGACACGGTCGCACGGCTCGGCGGGGACGAGTTCACCGTGCTGCTCGACGACGTGCACGACGTTCGCGAGGCGATCGTCGTCGCCGAGCGCGTGCACGACGCGCTCACCGCGCCGATCCGGCTCGAGGGCCGAGAGCTGTTCGTCTCGACCAGCATCGGGATCGCGCTCGCCGGCCCCGGCGCGGAGCCCGACCAGGTGCTCCGCGACGCCGACACCGCGATGTACCGCGCGAAGACCGACGGGCGCGCCTGCCACGCGGTCTTCGACGGCGACATGCGCCGGCAGGTCGCGGCGCGGCTCGACCTCGAGACCGAGCTGCGCCGGGCGGTCGAGGAGGACGCGCTCACCGTCCACTACCAGCCGATCGTCCGCGTCGACGACGGCCGGCTCGCGGGCTTCGAGGCGCTGTGCCGCTGGCCGTCGGGCGCGTGGCGGTTCCGCACGCCCGAGGAGTTCGTGTCGGTCGCCGAGGAGACGGGGCTGATCGTGCCGCTGGGCCGCGCGGTGCTGCGCGACGCCTGCCGCCGGCTGGCGGAGTGGCGCCGCGCCCACGGCTATGGCGACCTCACCGTGCACGTCAACGTCTCGGCGCGCGAGCTCCTGGACCCCGGCTTCGTCGACGGACTCGCGACCGTGCTGTCCCAGACCGGCGCCGACCCGGCGGGGCTGCGCCTCGAGATCGACGAGACCGCGCTCATGGAGCACCCCGAGCGCGGGCGGGCGACGCTGGTGCAGATCCGCGAGCAGCTCGGCGTCCGCGCCCACATCGACGACTTCGGCTCCGGCGCCTCGGCGCTGCGCGACCTCCACAGCTTCCCCGGCGACGCCGTGAAGATGGACCGCCCCTTCGTGACCGACCTCGGGACGAGCACGGGGTCGCTCGAGATCGCGCGGGCGGTGGTCGGCCTCGCCCACGGCCTCGGTCTCGAGGTGATCGCGGAGGGCGTCGAGACGCGCGAGCAGCTCGCGCTCCTGCGCGAGCTCGGGTGTGAGCTCGCGCAGGGCTTCTACATCGCGGCGCCGCTCGCCGCGGCGGACGCGGCGGCGCTGCTGTACCCGCCGGCTGCCGCCTAGCGCGGCCTGCCCTCGCGGTCGCGCGCCGCAGACTCGCGATCGGCGGCCGCGGCCTCGCGGTCGCGCGCGGCCGGGTCGTCCGCGACCGTCTCGCCGCCCTCGCGCCGGCCGGTCGCGCGATCGTTCTCCACGGCCGGCGGCGGCTCCGTGCGCGCGGACTCGGCGCGGTCCTGGTCGCTCAGCGGCGCGCCCTCGCGGTCGCGGGCCTCGGAGCCGGCGACGCCCGAGAACTTCTCGCGCTCGTGATCCTCGATCAGCTCGTCGTCGGCCATGCCGCGCTCGTGCATATTGGCTCGCTCCCGATGCAGGTCGGCCTCCGCGCGCTCGCGCTCCGCCGACTTCTGCGCCAGGCGTGCTTTCTGCTCTGCGGCCTCGGCCTCGCGCGCTCGGCTCTCGGCCTCGGCGTGATGCTCGCCGGCGACCTGGTCGCGGCGCCCCTGAAGCTCGCGCTCGCGGGCGCGGTGCACCTGACGAGCACGCATGCGCGGGAGGACGAAGGCCAGCAGGGCGATGATGATCAGGATGATGACGACGATGGCGATGATGGCGCCCGCGGACACGGGAACCTCCTTGCTTGGGGGTCACGACAAGGGTTCCCGTTGCGCCATACGCGGCAAACGACGCGCCGTCGTTACGCTCCCGCGCCGTGTCCGCGGCGCCGGCGTTCGACCTGCAGTCCCACTCGCTGTATTCCGACGGGACGCTCGCGCCGGCGGACGTCGTCGCCCGCGCCGCGGCGAGCGGCGTCGAGCTGCTGGCGCTGACCGACCACGACACGGTCGACGGCGTGCCCGAGGCGCTGCGGGCAGCGCGCGAGCACGGCCTCCGCCTCTCGCCCGCCGCGGAGCTCTCGGCCGTCCACGGCGGCCACGAGGACCTGCACGTGCTCGGCTACGAGCTCGACCACGCGGACCACGGCCTGCGCGACGCCCTGCTCGACTTCCGCGGCGACCGCGCGCGGCGCATCGAGGCGATGGCCGAGCGCCTGCGCGGACTCGGCCTGGCGCTCGACGACGGGCCGCTCGAGGCCCGGCGGGCGGCGGGCGCCGCGGTCGGGCGCCCCCATCTCGCCGACGCGGTGCTCGCGCACCCGGCCAACGCCGAGCGGCTCGCGGCGGAGGGGATCGATGGCCGCGACGCGCTCTTCCCCGCCTACCTCGTGCCGGGCGCGCCCGCCTACGTGCCACGCTCGCGCCCGACCGTCGCCGAGGCCATCGAGGTGATCCACCGCGCCGGCGGGGTGGCGGTCTGGGCGCATCCCTTCTTCGACCTCGGCGACCGCGAGGAGGCGCGCGCCACGCTCGAGCGGTTCGCCGCCGACGGCCTCGACGGCGTCGAGTGCTTCTACATCACCCACGCGCGCGAGGAGACCGTGTGGCTGTACGGCGAGGCCGGGCGGCTCGGGCTCCTTACCACCGGGTCCGCCGACTTCCACGGGCCCGGACACGAGCGCTTCCACGCGTTCCGCGCGTTCGACACCTTCGGCCTGCCGGCTCGGCTGGGACCGATCGGCGCGAGCGGGTAGGACCCCGGCGTGGCCGCCACGGATCCCGTCGAGGCTCCCCGGATCGCCGACTTCGCGCGCTATCGGGTCGAGCCGGGCGAGCGGATCGCGCTCGCCGATCACGACCCTGGGGACACGGGCCCCTACGCCTCCGCGGAGGAGGCCGGAGCCGAGCTCGGTGGCCTCGTCGAGCGCATCGCCGACTTCCAGGAGCGCCTCTACGCCGAGGAGCGGCGCGCCGTGCTGGTCGTGCGCGTCCGCGAGCTCGAGCCCGAGCCGGCGCCCGACCCCTCGGACCTCGAGCAGCTCGACTTCAGCTGAGCAGGCGCTCGAGCCGGTAGGCGAGCGCCTCGCACGCGAGCTCCTCGCTGACGTTGAGCGCCAGCCGCGCGCGTGTGTCCTCCACCAGCTCGACCGCCTCGCGCAGGGCGGCGGGCGAACGGTCCTTCGCGTCGTCGCGCAGCTCGGCCGCGCGGTCGGCGTGGTGCGCGAGCTCCGGCGCGCCCGCGGCGACGCAGCCGAGGTCGCGGTACCAGAGGGTCACGAGCAGCAGCGCCTCGTCGAGCGCGAACGTCTCCGCGCGGCGGCGCGCCCGCCGGGAGCGCTCGGCGTGCTCGGTCTGGCGCCGGCGGTGCTCCTTCTTGGGCAGGTTGGCGAGCTCTTCGGCCAGCACCGCCTCGAGCTCGGCCTCGGCCTCCTGCCCCCGGGCGCGTGCCCGCGCGAGCAGCGCCCCCCACGGACGCGTGGCCGTGATGCCGTGCAGCGGCGCGCGGGCGAAGGCCTCGGCCTCGGCGCGCATCGCGGGCCCGTCGCCGAGGGCGAGCGCGAGCGCGCGGCCGCCGTCGCCGAGCGCGAGCCGGGCGCTCGCCTGCGCGGCCGCCCCGCTGACGCCCTGGGCCTCCAGCCGCTCGGCGAGCGCGGCGGGTGCCAGCGGGTCGAAGCGCACGGGCTGGCAGCGCGAGGCGATCGTCGGGAGCACCTGCGTCGGACGGTCGGTGAGCAGCAGCAGCACCACGAAGTCCGCCGGCTCCTCGAGCGTCTTGAGCAGCGCGTTGGCCGCCTCGTCGTTCATCGTGTCCGCGCGCTCGAGGACGAAGACGCGGAAGCGCGCCTCGAACGGCGTGCGCGTCGCCGCTCCCACCACGGCCTCGTCGACGTCGCGGCGCAGCATCTCGTGGGCCCCGCTCGGGGTGACCCACGTGAGGTCGGGGTGCGCGCCGCTCAGCACGCGGGCGCGGGCGCCGTCGGGGTCGGGGGCGCCGCGGGCGAGCAGCTCGCCGGCGAAGGCGCGCGCGGCGGCGCGCTTGCCGGTCCCGGCCGGGCCGTGCAGGAGGTAGGCGTGCGAGGGCGCGCGGCCGGCGTCCAGCGCCGCGCCGAGGACGGCCGTCGCGTGGGGATGGGGCTCGAGGGCGGCGAGGGCGGACACCGGCGGGGATGCTAGCCCGCCCGCGGACGCGCTCCGGCCCGCGCGCCGATAGCGTGCGGACCTCGATGGCTCGCGGACGACTCATCACGGTCGAGGGACTGGACGGCGCCGGCAAGACGACGCTCGTGGCCGCGCTCGCCGACGCGCTGGCCGCGCGCGACCGCGAGGTCGCGGTGCTCCGCGAGCCCGGCGGCGTGGAAGTCTCCGAGCGCATCCGCGAGCTGGTCAAGGACCCGGCGCTGAGCATCCACCCGCGGGCGGAGGCGCTGCTCTACGCGGCGGCCCGCGCCCAGCTCGTGGCCGAGCAGATCGAGCCGCTGCTCGAGGCCGGGACGTGGGTCCTGCTCGACCGCTTCGTGGACTCCTCGCTCGCCTACCAGGGCGGCGGGCGCCGGCTCGGGGTGGACGCCATCCGCGAGCTCAACCGCTTCGCCACCGGCGGCCTCGAGCCGGACCGCACGCTGCTGCTGCGGGTCGACCCGGCACGGGGGCTCGCGCGCATCGCGAAGCGCCGCGAGGACGTCGACCGCCTCGAGCGCGAGAAGACCGCGTTCTTCCTCGCGGTCGCCACCGCCTACGACGAGCTGGCCGCCACGGAGCCGGCGCGCGTGGTGGTGATCGACGCGGGCCGCGAGCCCGCCGCGGTGCTCGACGACGCGCTCGCGGCGCTCGCCCCCTGGCTCTGAGACGCCATGCAAACCGCGAGCCGTCCTGGCGCCGCGGCCGTTGTCGCTTCTACCATGGAACCGGTGTCTCGTCGCATGACAGGGGGTCTCGCGGCGGTGCTGGCGACCGCTGCGCTCGGTGCGACCCCGGCCGCGGCGCAGGTGTCCACGCCGACGCCCACCCCGACCCCCGCGCCGTCCGTCGCCCCCTCGCAGTCGCAGGGCGCGCCCGACGCCGCGACCCAGAAGACCATCGACCGCGTGTACCGCGACTTCCGCAGCGACGGGACGATCCAGCCGTGCCGGCACACGCTCAAGGCGCTGAAGAAGGTCAAGAAGGCGATGCCGGCGGAGCTCGTCGAGCGCTCGCCGGACTTCCCCGCGGCCGTCGACGCGGCGATCGAGGCGCGGCGCGACGACAAGTGCCCCAAGCCCGGCGCCGGCGCCGGCAAGGACGAGGCGTCGCCGTCGCCCACCCCGGCGCCGAGCGCGACGCCTGCTCCGAGCGCGACCCCCGCGCCGAGTGCGCCCCCCGCGCCGTCCGCGACCCCGGTGCCGCCCGCGGCCGCCGGCGGCGGCGCCCGCACGCCCTCGCCGGCCCCCTCGGCGACGCCGCGGCCGAAGGAGACGCCCGCGCCGTCGCCGACGCCCGCCCCGAGCGAGGCCGCGCCCGCGCAGCCCACCCCGGCGCCGGCGGTCGCGACCCCCACGCCCACGCCGAAGCCGACGCTCAGCGCCGACGACGACGAGAAGGGCCTGATGCTCGCGGGCGCGATGGTCGGGGCGCCGCTCGGGCTCGCGGGACTGGTGGGACTCGCCCTCTTCCTGCTCGCCCGTCTCGGGTTGGCCGAGGACCGCCGCGCGAATCTCGCGCACGCCTGGCGCGAGGCCGGCTACCGGGCCGGCGGCGCGTGGGCGAACTTCACCGACTGGGTCCGCTCGGGGCGCTGAGGACGCCCGGGTCCGAGGGGCCCGGCGTCCTACCATGAGAGGACACGTTTTCGCCCGTGTTTGCGGGCCATCCGACGGCTTCCGTCCGCCTCAAGCGCGACGATTCGCGACCCCCTTGGGAGACCGCCGACGAGCCGAGCGAAGGCAAGAGGAGACGTTCTACGATGGCCACGGAGCAGACCCCCCGGACAGCACTCACCCCCGATCCCCGCACCGGCGAGGCGCTGACCGTGCGTCGTCTGTTCACCCGGCCGGGCGTGCACCCGTTCGACACCGTCGACTGGGAGCTGCGGACGGCGGCCGTCGGCTCCTTCCGCCAGGAGGACGTCGAGTTCCCGGCGACGTGGTCGCAGAACGCGACCAACATCGTCACCCAGAAGTACTTCCGCGGGCAGCTGGACTCGCCGACCCGCGAGCGCTCGGTGCGCCAGATGGTCGGCCGCGTCGCCGGCACGATCGCCGACTGGGGCCGTGAGCGCGGCTACTTCGCGTCGGTCGAGGACGGCGACGCGTTCGAGGCGGAGCTGACCTACGTGCTGCTGAACCAGCTGGCGGCGTTCAACTCGCCGGTGTGGTTCAACGTCGGCTTCGAGGAGCAGCCGCAGTGCAGCGCCTGCTTCATCCTCTCGGTGGACGACTCGATGGAGTCGATCCTCGAGTGGAACACCCACGAGGGCATGATCTTCCGCGGCGGGTCCGGCTCGGGGATCAACCTGTCGAACATCCGCGGCTCGATGGAGCCGCTGTCCAAGGGCGGTACTGCGTCCGGCCCCGTGTCCTTCATGCGCGGGGCAGACGCGTGGGCGGGCACGATCAAGTCGGGTGGCAAGACGCGCCGCGCGGCCAAGATGGTCGTGCTCGACGTCGACCACCCGGACATCCGCGACTTCATCTGGTGCAAGGCCAAGGAGGAGGACAAGGCCTCCGCGCTGCGCGACGCCGGCTTCGACATGTCGATCGACGGCGACGGCTTCACCTCGATCCAGTACCAGAACGCCAACAACTCGGTCCGGGTCACCGACGAGTTCATGCGCGCGGTCGAGAACGACGAGGACTGGCACCTGACCTCGCGCACGACCGGCGAGCCGGTCGGGGAGCCGATCCCCGCGCGCGAGCTGATGCAGGACATCGCCGAGGCCGCCTGGCGCTGCGCCGACCCGGGCGTGCAGTACGACACGACGATCAACCAGTGGCACACGTCGCCGAACTCGGGGCGGATCAACGCGTCCAACCCGTGCTCGGAGTACATGCACGTCGACAACTCGGCGTGCAACCTCGCGTCCCTGAACCTGATGCGGTTCCGCCGCCCCGACGGCTCGCTCGACGTCGAGCGCTTCAACCACACGGTCGACATCGTCCTGCTCGCGCAGGAGATCATCGTCGGCCCGTCGAGCTACCCGACGCGCGAGATCGGCGACAACGCCCGCGCCTTCCGCCAGCTCGGCCTCGGCTACGCGAACCTCGGCGCCTACCTGATGTCCAACGGCCAGCCCTACGACTCCGACGAGGGCCGCGGCCACGGCCGCCGCCATCACCGCGCTGATGACGGGCCGCGCGTACCTGCAGTCGGCGAACGTCGCGGCGGCCATCGGCCCGTACGACCGCTACGCCGAGAACCGCGAGGCGCACAACGACGTGATGCGCATGCACCGCGACGCCTCCTACGCGATCCCCGACGCCGCCACCACCGACGACGCGCTGCTCGCCGCCGCGCGTGACACGTGGGGCGAGGCGGTCGCCCAGGGCGAGCTGCATGGCTACCGCAACGCGCAGGCGACGGTGCTCGCCCCCACGGGGACGATCTCCTTCCTCATGGACTGCGACACGACCGGCATCGAGCCGGACTTCTCGCTCGTCAAGTACAAGGAGCTGGTCGGCGGCGGCTCGATGACGATCGTCAACCGCACGGTGCCGATGGCGCTGCGCACGCTCGGCTACGTCGAGGAGCAGGTCGACCGGATCGTCGCCCACATCGACGCCGAGGGCACGATCGTCGGCGCCCCCGGCTTCGCCGAGGAGCACCTGCCGGTGTTCGACGTCGCGGTCGGCACGCGCGCGATCCGGCCGCTCGGCCACATCAAGATGATGGGGGCGGTGCAGCCGTTCCTCTCGGGCGCGATCTCCAAGACGGTCAACCTGCCCGAGACCGCGACGGTCGAGGACATCGCCGAGGCCTACCTGCAGGCCTGGCGGCTCGGGGTCAAGGCGCTCGCCATCTACCGCGACGGCTCGAAGACCGCGCAGGCGCTGCGCACCGAGGCGCAGGAGGCCAAGCCGGCCGGCGCGCTCGAGGCGGTGGCCGGCGAGGACGGCGGCTACGTCACCGTCGAGGGCGAGCGGCTGTTCACCGCCGACGAGGTCGAGTCCGCCGTCGCCGACGCCCGCAAGGTCGCGATCGCCGACGCCGGCCCGTCCCGCAACCGCATGCCGCGCGAGCGCAAGTCGATCACGCACAAGTTCTCGCTCGGCGGCCACGAGGGCTACATCACGGCCGGCATGTACGAGGACGGCACGGTCGGCGAGATCTTCCTCACCGACATCGGCAAGGAGGGCTCGACCCTCCGCGGCATGATGAACTCGTTCGCGACCGCGATCTCGATCTCCCTCCAGTACGGGGTCCCGCTCGAGACGCTCGTGCGCAAGTTCGCCTACATGCGCTTCGAGCCCGAGGGGATCACCACCAACCCGGAGATCCCGTTCGCCAAGTCGATGCCCGACTACATCATGCGCTGGCTGGCCTCGCGCTTCCTCGACGCAGAGACGCAGGAGGAGCTCGGGATCCTCACCCCCGAGGTCCGCGCGCGCCGCAGCGGCGAGGACGTCGCCTCCGGCGCCTCGGGCGGCTCCGCCGGCCCGTCCAAGCCCGGCAACGGCAACGGCGGCGCCACCGTCACCCCGCCCCCCGAGGCCAAGCCCGCCGCGTCGGCCATGACCGACACCCCGCCGGTCCGCCCGGCCCGCATGGTCGGCCTCGACCTCGGCCCGGCGTGCTCGAACTGCGGCGGCATGATGCAGCGCACGGGCTCGTGCTACACGTGCTCGAGCTGCGGCAACAACACCGGCTGCGGCTGATGACGGTGGCCCCTTCGCTGTCATCTCCGCCGGCCTGGTGATGACACGAAGGGTGGCCAGTCCATGTCGCGGCGCGGCTGGTCAGAGCGCCCGCGCTCTGCCTATGCAACCGCCGGAAAGAAGAGGCCTGGCCGCGAGTCAGTCCGACTCGTCGCGGGCGCGCCCGTAGCGCTCGTAGATCACGCGCGAGCCGAACGTCCTGGTCTCGATCAGCTCCAGCGGGACGTGTTCGGTGACCGGTGGCAGGAACGGCGTGCCGCCACCGATGACGACCGGATAGCGGAACATGCGCAGCTCGTCGACGAGGTCGAGCTCGATCGCCGCCGCGGCCAGGCCGGCGCCGCCGATCGCGACGTCCTTGTCAGTCGCGTCGAGCGCCGCGGCGATCTCCTCGGCCAGTGACCCCTCGGCGAGCCGGGCGTTGCCCTGGACGCTGTCGAGCGTCCGGCTGAAGACGACCTTCGGGATCGCGCACCAGACGTCCGCGAACTCGGCCCCGGACTCGTTCTCGCGCAGCGACGGGTCCGTCTCCCACACCAGCATCGTCTCGTAAAGCCTGCGGCCGGACAGATAGCCGCCGAGCTCGCTTACCAGCTCGATGTGGAAGCGAAACAGCTCCTCGCTAGGGGCCGTCCACGCGAACGCGCCCTCGCGGTCGGCGATGAAGCCGTCCACCGAGACGCTCAACGAGTAGATCAGCATGGCTTCGGATCATCGCACCGGGGCAACGGACGATGATCGTGTCGACGGCGGGCTGCTGGAGGAATGCCCAGATCACGTACTCGGCGAGCCGGTCGAAGGTGAGCAACTCGCCTTCGGGCGGGGGCACAGGATGGACGTCTGCTGCAGAACGTGTCGGTGCTCATGTGTTCTAAGACCCCTCCCGAGCAGCGAAGTCATCGCCACTCCGCCACCCGCGGCGTCGAGCGCAGCGTGCCGTCCGACGGCCCCGTAGTCCTCCTCACCTACCGCCGGCGTCCTGAACCCGGCTGGACCGCGAGGCGGCGGCAGGCCGGTCAGCGGTTGTGGTTGACGACTTCGACGTTGTGCCCGTCGGGGTCCAGGACGAACGCGCCGTAGTAGCCGGGGTGGTACACGGCGCGCTCCCCCGGACCGCCGTGGTCCTCGTAGCCGGCGGCGAGCGCGGCGGCGTGGAACGCGCGCACCGTGGCGTCCTCGCGGGCGGCGAACGCGAGATGGACGTGCGCCGTGAGCGGCCGCTCATCGTCGATCAGCGAGAAGCTGTAGTCCTCGCCCCTGAAGTGCGCGCGGCCGGGCTCGTCGTCCCCCAGCCGGATCCCGGCGTGGGGCGCGATGGTCGCGTAGAAGCGCTTGGACGCCGCGAGGTCGGCGACGCGGATCCACAGGTGGTCGACGCGGCCGTCGGGCACGGGGCGCTCGCGCTCGCCGTGCACGGCCTCGACGCTGTTGCCGTCCGGGTCGAGCAGGAACCCGCCGTAGTAGTCGGGTCCGTACTCCGTGCGCGGCCCGGGCGCGCCGTCGTCGCGGTACCCGGCGTCGACCCCCGCCTGCCAGAAGGCGTCCACAGCCGCGCGGCTCGGCGCGCGGAACCCGACGTGCAGGCCGCGGGTCACGGGGTGCTCGCTGTCCGTGGGCATGATGTCCCAGTCCTCCCACTCGACGAGCTCGGCGTCCGCGTGGCTGGGCTCGACCCCCAGCACGGAGAGGACGGTGCGGTAGAACCGCTCGGACACCCCCAGGTCCGAGACGGCGATGCCGACGTGGTCGAACACCACGCCGAGGCTACCGGCGCGGGCGCGCGGGGCTCCCGTCCTCGGCCGCGGCGTCTACCCGAGCTTCGACCAGACAGCAGCCCGGCGAACTCCTCGACCATCGTCCACCCAGCGAGCGCTAGCGCGACCCGGCGCACTGCCCCCTTTTCGCAACCGCCTCATGCGGAAGCAGAAGCCCGGCCGATGAGCCGAGGTCGAGTAGGTATCGGCTCAACTCGGGCGACGGCGAGGGCGGATTCACGGCAGCGGCGGCTCGGGCAGGATCTCCACGTACCCGTCCGTTCCATGCACGCGGATCCGCTGCCCATCCCGGATCAGCCGGGTGGCGTGCTCCACCCCCACGACGGCCGGCAGGCCGTACTCCCGTGCGATCACGGCGCCGTGGGTCATCAGGCCCCCCACCTCGGTCACCAGACCCTCGATCGCGACGAACAGGGGGGACCAGCTGGGGTCCGTGGCGGCCGTGACCAGGATGTCGCCTGGTTCGACCTCGGCCTCCGCCATGTCCAGGATGACGCGGGCTCGCCCCTCGATGGTCCCGGCGGAGACCGGGAGGCCGATCAGTGCGCCGGCCGGCAGGTCGTCGCGCTTGTACGCCCCGGCGACGACCTCGCCCTCCGACGTGAGCACCCGAGGCGGTGTGAGCGCTTGGTAGGACCTGAACGCGTCCTTGCGCCGGGAGATGAGCTGGTCATCGACCACTTGATTCGTGCGCACGACCTCGTGGAGCTCCTGGAACGTGAGGTAGAAGATGTCCTCCTTCTCACGGACCACGTCGGCCTGCACGAGGCGCTCGGCCTCTTCCAGGAGGGCCTGCTTGTAGACGAAGGTGCGGCTGACCAGGCCGTACTTCGGATACTCGCGATACCCGATGAAGGTCCGCACCCGATCGATCATCCGCTTGGTCTCTTCGGCCTTGCCCGCCCCGTCCGGCAGAGCGCGCAATCGCTCCAGCACCTCCTGCTCCTTCGCCCACGCCTCCTGCCGCCCTTGCTCGAAGCGCCGCTCGCCGGCACCCGGCTCGAAGTTCTTGACGTTGCCGAGGATCAGGGGCACGAGCGTGGTGGGGCGCTCGCTCCAGCGCGGCCTGGTGATGTCGATCTCGCCGACGCAGCGCATGCCGTACTTGTCGAGGAAGGCCCCGATGGCCTCCCGCGCTTGCGGCCCGCCCGCAAGCGTGGCCAGTTCGTCAAGGAAGCCCTCGTCCTCGACGTGTTGCAGAAAGGCCACCACCTCCGGATGCGGGCGGATCACGTCCGCGACGTCCAGGAGCGCCAGACCCATCTCCGACGTGACGTTGTGGGGGACGGACTGCGTGAGCGTGTCGGCCGCGTTCTTCTCGCCCAGCCACGCCTCCAGTTGCTCGTTGAGCCACCCCGAGGCGTCCATCGCCCCCATGAACACCTGATGGCTTCGCGGATCGAACAGGATCCGCTTCAGCTCCGGGATGTCCCCCAGGATGAAGTCGAGCAGCGCCGATCCGGACTTCGTCCGGATGTCGCGTCTCAGGGCGGCGATCGAAGCCTGGGTGCGCCCGATCAGCTCGGTGACGATGGCCGGATCGGTCTCGATCGGGGCCGGTGCGCCGCCGGCCGGCGGCCCCGCGGGGCGCTCGTCCGGGAGCGACGGGATGAAGTCGCCGCGGTCGACGATGGTCTGGAGCGCGTCCCCGATGAGCGGATCGGACCTCCCGAGGGCGTCCAGGACGGCGGCGCGGGTCGCGGGCGGAGCCAGGCGCGCTGCGACGTCGACGAACAGCCTCCCGCCGGCCTCGTACATCCGTGGGAGCGCAATCAGCTGGTGCAGGGAGAGCCCCAGGGGCTTCATGGGGTCGGTCATCATCTGCCCGTGACCGACGGAGACGTAGACGTGGTTCTCTCCGTCGCCGGCCTCCGGGATGGGGAACAGCGTGGTGATCGGGCGACTCTGGACGATCTGGAACTCATCGTCGGCAAGGCACCATTCGATGTCCTGGGGGCGGCCGAGATGCGCTTCGATCCGCCGGCCGAGCTGCGCGAGCCGAATGACCTGCGCATCCGTCAGTGCCGGCTGCTCCTGCCGCTCCGGCTCGATCGTCTGTTCCTGCGTCCCGCCCGCCGCCGAGGCGTGAATGGCAAGCCGCTTGGTGCCGACCGCCTTCGCGACGACCTCGCCGTCCCGCACCTTGTAGAGGTCGGGGTTCACCAGGCCGGAGACCAGGGCCTCGCCCAGGCCGAAGCTGGCCTCCACTGAGGCGACCTTCCGGTTGGACGTGGCGGGGTCGGCCGTGAAGAGGATGCCGGCCGCGTGGGGGAAGACCATCTGCTGCACGACGACGGCCATGTGGACCCTCCGGTGGTCGACGCCGTTCCGCAGGCGGTAGGTCACGGCTCGCTCGGTGAACTGCGAGGCCCAGCACCGGCTGACGTGCTGGAGGATCGCGGACGGCCCCACGATGTTCAGGTACGTGTCCTGCTGGCCGGCGAAGGAGGCCGTCGGCAGGTCCTCCGCCGTCGCGCTCGATCGGACGGCGTAGGCGGCTTGCTCGCCGAGACGGGCGAGCGCGCGGGTGATCGCCGCCGCCAGATCCTCAGGGATGGCGATCCCTTCGAGGGTCCGGCGGATCTCCGCGCTGAGCGTGCGGATCCCCTCCCGGTCGTCCGCGTCCAGGCGCGACAGCCGATCGAGCCGATCGTCGATCGACGGCGCTTCCGCCACGATCCGCCGGAAGGCGTCCGTCGTCACGCAGAAGCCAGGCGGCACGCGGATGCCTTCGATCCGCGAGAGCTCTCCCAGGTGCGCGCCCTTGCCGCCGACGACCGCGACCTGCGTCTCGTCGATCTCTTGAAGACCCAACACGTAACCGTCGTGCCGGAAGGTGTCGATCCCCTTCGGATCGCCTCCAGCGCCCACCGCCGCATGCCCTTCTGTGCCCATCGCGTTGCTCCCTTCGCCGCTTGCGGCGAGCGAGTATGGAGCACACCCCGGGGCTTGAAACAAGCCCCCCCGGCAGCGATACTTTGGAAGTGGCGGGGGGCCGCGGGCGCCCCCGGCAGCGCGAGAAACGGCCGGTCCAGTAGCCGCTGATCGGCCGAACGCGCTTCCGTCGATGCGCAACCCGGCGCGACCAGAGCACCACGATCAGCCCGCGCATGCAGCAAGCCGATGGGGCGCGGTGCCGGCTCCGGCGCATGACGCTCGCGCGACGACCTCCTCGACGGTCGACCGCGGATCGGCGGGATAGCGACGGCCCTTGTTGCGCGGCGGGCGGCCGGCGTGGAAGCCCGGCATCGTGGCCGGTGATAGGCGACGGCCGGCGGCGTCGAGCAGCACCGTGGACGTGACCGACGCGGAGCGCTCAGCCTGCGAGACGCGGTCGATTCGGACCCGACCCGGCGGGCGGCAGCGCACGCGTGAAGCGAGAGGAATCCCGCTGCTCATGACGTACAGACGGGCATGACGACTTCCCTGCCAGAGCAGTCGCCGCAGCAGCGAAGGACCGCTCGCATCGCCGGCTGGCTCATGGCCTCGACGTTTCTCACGTCCATCCCCGCCGCGCTCATTCTCTACGACCCGGTGCTCAACGACACCGACTACATCCTCGGCGCCGGCGACGACGCCCGCGTCACGCTGGGCGCCCTCCTCGAAATCCTCCTGATGATCGGCAACGTCGGCACGGCGGTCGTGATGTTTCCGATCCTCAAGCGATACAACGAAACCCTCTCGCTCAGCTACGTCGCCTCGCGCACGATCGAGGCGACGATCATCGGGGTCGGCGCGATCAGCCTGCTCTCGGTCGTCACCCTGCGCGACGACCTCGCCGGGTCCATCGGCGCGGACGGAACGTCGCTCGACATCGCGGGGCAGACCCTGGTCGCGATCCACGACTGGACGTTCCTGTTCGGGCCGGGATTCTGCGTCGGCGTCAACGGCATCCTGCTCGGCTGGCTGATGTACCGCACCGGATTGATGCCGCCACGGCTCGCGATGCTGGGCGTCATCGGCGGTCCGCTGATCTTCGTGTCGTCGATCGCGGTCCTGTTCGGCGCCTACGAGCAGGACGGCCTGCACGCCCTCTTCTCGGTGCCCGAGGGCGCCTTCGAGGCGGCGTTTGCGATCTACCTGATCGTCAAGGGCTTCAGGCCCTCGCCGATCCTCGACGACGCTCGGTTCACCGGAGGAGACGGCGGCGCCCTGCGCCCTGCGGCTGCGCCGTAGACGTTCCGACGGCAGCATTGCTGCGTCGGACGAGCCGCGGCGGTCGCCGAGCGGCGGGCCGGCGCTGTCGGATCCAGGCGAAACGAGCAGCGCCTGGGCCCACGCGGCCGCACGGAACTGCAGCGTCCAGTCACGAGGACAGCAGAAGCGGGCGAATCGGCCTTGGACGGACGCGCCGCTGCTCGCCGCATGCCGGCGAAGGCGAGCTGCGCAACGCGGGGGCTAGTCGGTGCGGCCTACGATCCGCGTGTGACGATTGAATACGAGTGGCGCGGTGCGTTCGAGAATCTCGAGATCAACCGTCTGCATGCGGAAGCGTTCGACGCGCCGGTGTGCTCTTCGGATGAATGGGATTGGCGCGCACAGGTCGCAGGCCACAGTCTCGGCTGGGTGGTCGCCCGCGACGGCGGAGCGCTCGCCGGGTTCGTCAACGTTCTGTGGGACGGCCTCGTGCACGCGTGGATCCAGGACACGATGGTGGCGGCGAGCGCGCGTGGGCGCGGCATCGGCACGCAGTTGGTCGCTCGCGCTACCGACGCCGCGCGCGCGGCGGGCTGCGAGTGGCTGCATGTCGACTTCGAGGACGATCTACGCGACTTCTACTTCGCGGCGTGCGGATTTCGGCCCACGACGGCCGGCCTGATACAGCTCCGGTCGCCACGCGGTTCAGCGACGTTCATCGGCCCCTGATCATGAGCGATCCGGCGGCTGCGTCAGCCTCGGCTCATCGAATCTGAGAACCAACGCGGCGACAGGCGCCCACAGCGTGGGCCGCAAGACTCTCAACGGACCTGGATCGACCAGCTGGGCTCACGCCAGATCCCCTTCGTATCCGTACAGGTCAATGGAGGGTGGGTCGGTAGATGAGCTCTTGGATGTCACCGTCGAGCGTCCGGTTCTCGACCAGCTCCAGGTCGAAGTCGGCCGCACCCTGGAAGATCGGGGCCTGCCCGGTCTGACCGGTGATGACAGGGAAGAGCGTCACCTGCACGCGGTCGACGAGGCCGGCAGCCATCAGCGCCCGGTTCAACGGCGGCCGGTCTCGTCGCGCTGACTTGACGCGTCGAGCGCGGGGCGCGACGAGCTCGCCAAGCGACGCCAGAGGCGGACGCCCGGGCGCGGTCGGCTCAGCGGAGCGACCGGAACGCGGCGCGAACCTCGCCGGCGAACACGTCGGGCTCCTCCCAGGCGGCGAAGTGGCCGCCCTTGTCGGCCTCGTTGAAGTAGGCGAGGTCGGGGTAGACCGCCTCGACCCAGCTGCGCGGGGAAGCCCGAGATCTCGCCGGGGAACGTCGTGAAGCCGACCGGCACGGTGACCGCCGGCGGAGCCTGACCGCTCGCAAGCGCTGCGGCCAGCGCTCGTCCGTCTCTCCCAGTACGACCGGGCCGCCGAGGTGCGGTGCCGGTCAGCCAGTACAGCGTGATGTTGTCGACGATGCTCTCCCGGGTGAGACCGCCCACGGGCTCGCCGTCGACGAACGCGCGGGAGATCTTGTAGTAGCTGTCCGTGTCGTGGTCGAGCAACCAGGCCGCCAGCCCGACGGGTGAGTCCAGCAGGGAGTAGCCGATCGTCTGTGGCCGCGTGGCCTGCTCGAGGAAGTAGCCGAAGCCGTCCTGCCTGAATGTCGCGACCGCCTCGGCCGCTGCGCGCTCCTGTTCGGATTCCTTCGGCAGTTGATCGCCGATTGCGAGCGCCGCCGTGAGCAGGTTCAGGTGGTATGCCGACCAACCCCTCGAGAGCCTGGCGGCCCATCAGGTCCGTGACGAGGGCACCCACGTCGCCGCCCTGGGCGACGTAGCGGGCGTAGCCGAGGCGGTCCATCAGCTCCGCCCACGCGCGTGCGGTGCGGCTGGCGTCCCAGCCGAGCTCGGCCGGCTCAGCGGAGAACCCGTAGCCGGGCAGGGACGGCAGCACCAGGTGGAACGCGTCCTCCGCTTGCCCACCGTGCGCGGTCGGGTCGGTCAGCGGGCCGATGGTCTCGAGCAGCTCGATAACCGAGCCGGGCCAGCCGTGCGTCATGACCAGCGGCAACGCGTTCTCGTGCCGCGACTTCACGTGGATGAAGTGGATGTCCACCCCGTCGATCTCGGTCATGAAGTGCTCGAGCGCGTTCAGCTTCGCCTCGCACTTGCGCCAGTCGTACTCGGTCGCCCAGAAGCGGGCGAGCGCCTCGATCGTCGCCAGCTGCACGCCCTGCGACCGATCGGCGACGAGCTCCTTGCTGGGCAACCGCGTCGCGGCGATCCGCCGGCGCAACTCAGCAAGCTGCTCCTCCGGAACATCGATCTGGAACGGGCGGATCGCTGTTGAGCCGGCCGTGGCGGTCATGGCGGCGCTCCCTGGTTCGCTGGCGGGCACGAAGGCTCGTCGACTTGTGGCGCGTTTGCGCCCGTGAACACCCTGGTGCGCTCCCCGGTATGCCGCTCAGGCGGAGGCGAGCGGCCTGCCGCCCTGCGCCGCCGCCGCGCCGTCCCGGTAGGGGGCCAGGAAGCCCGTCAGCGCTGCGAGCACCGCCTCGGGAGCCTGCTCGGCGATCCAGTGGCCTGCGCCGGGGATGACCACGGTCTGGACATCGTCGGCGACGAGCCCGACCGTGTTGCCGATCCCCTTGCCGCTGCTCTCGGCTCCGCCCATCGCCAGGACCGGGAGGGTCAGGCGCGGGTTCTTGCGTTGCTCGTTCTGCGCGCTGGAGGTGGGAATCGCGCGGTAGAACCCGAAGCTGCCGCGCAGCGCATCGGGTTCCGACACGAGCCGGTCGAGGTAGTAGGCGACGGTGTCGGCGGGCAGCTTGCTCGTGCCCGCCGAGGCGTCGAACTCGGCGCCGAAGAAGACGGCCTCCCGTCCCCTGACGAGCGCCTCGTTCACCTCCGCCGGAAGCTGGTTGAACGCGAGGTGCCACAGCCGCGCGTTGAGCGGCGGAGGAAGGAGCAGCGGCGGAGAGGGAGAGATGCCCGGGAGGGGCGCCTCGGAGAGCGCCAGGCGCGCGACACGGTCCGGGTGATCGGCCGCCAGGGCATAGCTGATCGGCATCCCCGTGTCGGTCCCGTACAGCGCGAACCGCTCGTGGCCGAGGGCGTCCATCAGCCCGACCAGGTCGCCGGCCAGGGTGACGGTGTCGTATCCGTCCTCGGGCTTGTCGGACAGCCCGATGCCGCGCTGGTCGACCGCGACGACGGTGAAAGCGCGCGCCAGGGCGGGCATCATGAGCCGCCAGGCGTACCAGGTCTCCGGCCAGCCGTGCACGAGCAGCAGCGGCGGGCCGTCGCCGCCGATGACCGCGTGCAGGCGCACCTCGCCGGCGTCGACGTACCGGCTCGCGAACGTGTCGGAGAACCCGGCGGGGAGGTTCGGCGCTCCGGACACCGAGCCAGGGCCTTGCGGGGTCGCCAGGTCGCCGGTAGATGAGGTCACGAGCCTCTCCTCTCAAGGGCTGGTCGGACGGCAAGAAGCCTGATCGCCCGGCTCGCACGTCGCCCCCGTGAGTCCCCTGGCCTGCGGCCCGGGTCTGCTCGCCACGCCCCGGCTCCAGCGCCGCGGCTCGCCGCCTCAGTGGTCACGGGCCTCTTCCACCACAGCCTGCCGCTGCCGCCCCGACATCGTGGGCCCGGCGCAGCCGACGCCGGCTGCACCGCCCGTTGACGACCTCCGCGGCGATGGCGACCCCGCCGGGGCACCGACCAGGGGATGCACGGGCGCGAAGGTCGCGCAAGTGGGCCACCGTCATCGTCGACACAACCGACGGAGGGACCATGAGCGCCACTGACGGGGCCGCGACCGAGGTCCTCGGGGGCACCGCGGTGACCGCGGAGAACCGCTCGGTCGACATCGACGCGGCGACGCTCGTCTATCGCCGCTTCGGCGACCGCCAGACGGATGCGCCGCCGCTGCTGTGCCTGCAGCACTTCCGCGGCAACCTCGACAACTGGGACCCCGCGCTGGTCGACCGTCTCGCCGGCGATCGCGAGGTCATCCTGCTCGACAACCGCGGCGTCGGCGCCTCGACCGGCGTCGTCCCCGACAACGTCGAGGACATGGCCCGCGACGCCCTGCGCTTCATCGACGCGCTCGGGCTCACACAGGTCGATCTGCTCGGCTTCTCGCTCGGCGGCTGCGTCGCGCAGGAGCTGGCGCTCGTGCGCCCGCGGCTGTTCCGCAGGATCGTGCTCGCCGGCACCGCACCGCGGGGCGCCCCGAGGATCCACCGCTGGTCCGACGACGTCTATGCCCTCGCCGCCCCGGACGGGTTGGACCCGAACCGCTTCATCAGCCTGTTCTTCTCCGGCTCGCAGGAGAGCCGGGGCAAGGCCATGGAGTTCCTCGGGCGGATCACCGCCCGGACCGTCGACCGCGACGAGCCCACCGACCTCGCCACGCGCAACGCCCAACTCGAGGCGCTCACGCGCTGGGGGATCCCGGACCCGTCACAGCTCGCGCGCCTGGCGGCGATCACCCACCCGACGTTCGTCGCCAACGGCGACAACGACCTGATGATGATCACGCAGAACAGCCATCTGCTCGCCGACCACCTGCCCAACGCGCAACTGCGCATCTACGCGGATTCGGGACACGGATTCCTCGACCAGTACCCCGAGCGGTTCGCCGACCACGTCCTCGCGTTCCTGAACGGCGGCTGACGAGGCTCCGACACCGGCCCGCGGCGCGCCTGCGAGGCTCGGGACCGCATGCAGGCTCCGACCTCGGACGCCGCCGTGGACCTGTACTGGATCCCGCTGGGAGCCGGCGGTCACTCGGTGCGCTTCAACGGCCGGGTCTTCGAGGCCCTCGTCGCCGCGCGCGAGCACCGGGCGCGCCGCGACCTGTACCACGCGGCGCTCGTCATCGAGTCGGACGGCGACCGCTACGCGATCGAGGTCGCGCCTTCGCCCGACGCCGACGAGGCGAGTCGGGGCGTCGTGGCGACCGGCGCCGTGGGGAGCCGCCGGCTCCGCCGGCTGCGCCTGTTCCGCTACGAGGTCCGCTGCTGGCGTGGCGGGTCGATCCCGGATCTCGGCGAGGCGGTGGGCGGGCCGTGCCGGGTGACCACCGATCCCCGAGGTGTCCGCCGGCTGCTCGAGCTCGTTCCGTCCGTGCCCACGCCGGTGTGGGGACGCGACGAGCTGAGCGCGGGCGAGATGTGGAACTCGAACTCGGTCGCCGCGTGGCTGATCGCGAGCGCCGGGCTCGCCGTGGACACGGCCCGGCCGCCTCGGCGCGGTCGCGCTCCGGGCTGGGACGCGGGGCTCGTCGTGGCCCGGCGTCAGATGGTGATGACGACCTTGCCGCGAGCCCGGCCCGCCACGAGATAGCGGATCGCCTCGGGGACCTCGCCCAGGGGGAAGGTCCGGTCGACGACCGGCGTGAGCCGGCCGGCCTCGGCCAGCTCGGCCAGGACGCCGAGAGGGTCCTGCGTCCGCGTCGTGTTGCCCGGCGAGATCCGCTGGCTCACGAACGGCGCGCGCACGAGGAGGCCGAGGAAGCGGCCGATGCTTCCGAACCACGGGCCGGCCGAGGTCCCGAAGCCGTCGTGCCCGATGAGGACGTACGTCCCCGACGGCGTGAGCGCGCGCCGGCACTCCGAGATCGGGCGGTTCCCGGGGACGTCGACGATCAGGTCGTAGCGCGCACCGGTCCTGGTGAAGTCCTCGTGGGTGGCGTCGAGGACGCGATCCGCGCCGGCCGCGCGCACGACGTCGAGCTTCTCCGCGACGTCCACGCCGGTCACGACCGCGCCGGAGGCCTTGGCGAGCTGCACGGCGAACGAGCCCACGCCGCCGCCCGCGCCGTTGACGAGGACCCGCTGCCCGGCCTGGACGCCGCCCTGGTCGCGGACGCCCTGCAGCGCGAGGAGCCCCGAGGTCGGGACGGCCGCGGCCTGCTCGAACGTGAGCCGCGCCGGCTTGCGCGCCAGCGCGCGCTCGCGCACCGCGACGTACTCGGCGAACGCGCCGCCGTTGTGCCACTGGTGGCCCCGCACGCACTCGCCGAAGACCTCGTCGCCCGGCCGGAACCGCGTCGCCCTCCGGCCGACCGCCTTCGACCCGCCCCGCCACGTCCGTCCCCGGCACCCGGTTCCGCGGCCGGCGCACCCCGGCCCCCATGATCCGCAGGACGTACGGCCGGCCGGTCAGGACGTGCCAGACGTCCGGGTGGACGGAGGCCGCCCGGACCCGCACGAGCACCTCGCGGTCTCCGACCACCGGCGCGGGAATCTCCCGCAGCTGGAGCACGTCGGCCGAGCCGTAGCTGTCCTGGACGATCGCCAGCATCGGGTGCCCCGAGAACCTATCCGGGACGTCGCGGCACCGCTGGATCGGACGGCCGCGATCCCGGCGCCAAGACTCGCCTGCGGGCGCACCGGCGGGTTATGGTCGGGCGGTGGACTCGCTCTCCCGGAACCCGTTCGTCGGCTTCGCGCCGTGGATCATCTTCGCCGCCGGCCGCACGGAGCCCGCCAAGGTCCCCGCCTGATCACCATCGCCTCATGAGCCCGGCGCCCCTGACGCCGCTCTGGCGATGCCCCGTCTGCGGGCAGGAGTTCGTGTCGCGCAACATGCCGCACTCCTGCCAGGTCCAGTCGCTCGACGCGTACTTCGCCGGCAGCGACCCCGCGCTCCGCGACCTCTTCGAGGCCCTGGTCGCGGCCGTCGGCGAGAACGGGCCGGTGACCGTCAACGTCACGAAGTCGCGCATCGCGCTGCAGGCGCGCAACCGCTTCGCCGGCATCGACCGGCCGCGCAAGGACCACCTGGTCGCGAGCTTCATCCTCACCCGGCCGATCGACAGCGCGCGCCTGGCCCGCGTCGACTACATCCCGCCCTACTACTTCGCCCACCGCGTACGCCTCCGGCGGCCGGAGGACATCGACGCCGAGCTGCGGGCGTGGCTCGCGGAGGCCTACCGGGTCGGCGAGCAGCACCACGTGACCGACCCGGACTGGGTCAAGGTGCGCACGCCGCCGGCCTGGGTCCACGTCCCCCGCGAGGTCGCCGAGGCGATCGCGCGCGGCGAGGATCCGTCCAAGGTCCGCTAGCGCCGCGGACGCCGCTCGAGTGGTCCCGGCGCATCACCGACGGAGCGCGGCTCGAACCGCCGCCGGTGCGGCCACGGGCGGCCGGCGCGTGACGCGGCCGCGAGGAGCGCTCGAGCCGCGTCAGCCGTCGCCGCGCACGAGCATCGCCGGCCGGCGGCGGTCCAGCGACGTCGCCCACACCGCGGCCCGGCCGCCCGCGCCGACGCGGCGCACCTCCACCCAGCCGATGGCCCGCTTGGGCATTCCCGTCGGGCGGTGCTCGAAGGAGAAGTCGTGCCCGCGCGGGATCACCCACTCGGGCCGGCGCAGGGCCGTGCTGCCGCCGCTCGCGCACCGCGGCCGCCCCGCCGCCGGGCGCGCGGCCGCGGCCACCACGCGGACGCAGTTGACGATCCGCCACCGGCCCGCCGGCAGCCGCAGCGAGCCCGACCGCACGGAGATCGCGGGGATGAGCGCGTGCTCGGAGACGTCGTGGAACGCGCGCGCCCGCACCGTCGCGAGACGCCAGCCGAACGGCACCCCGTCGCGGACGCGACGCAGCGCCGCCGACGTCCGCTGCCGCCGCGCCGGCCCGCGCTCCCCCCGCACCCGCACGGGGCCGAGCTCGGCGAAGGCGACCGGCCCCGCGGCCGGCGCGAGCTCGGGCGGGGCCCAGCCGCGGTCGCTGCCGCACGCGGCCGCGAGCTCTCCCCAGCACGAGCCCAGGAACGCGCTGCGGTACACGTTCCACGAGCGCTGCAGGTAGGAGCCGGACGGCGGGTCGGGGTTGAAGTAGTCGTCGCCGCCGCAGTCGACCCGCTCGGTCAGCGTCCAGTCGAAGCTCCGGCACACCGACCGCGCCGCCGCGGCGGGCCCCGCGTCGTCGAAGCACATGACGTCGGCGCCGTCGGAGCAGTGGCCGGCGCGGGTGCTGTTCGGGGCGCCGTGATTGACCGCCCCGATCGTGTGGAGCATCTCGTGCAGGAACACGGACGGCGCATAGGCGCCCGCGGCGTCGGCGGAGACCGGGCCGTCGTCGCTGAAGACCATCGCGACCTTCCCCGGGTCGTTGGAGGCGTTGCCGGGGCCGGCGCGCTCGTCGTAGCTGTGGCCGGCGATCCCCGCCAGTCCGCCCCCACCCAGCGTGTCGGCCAGCACGACGAGGTTGCGCGAGCCGGTGGGGGGCCGCAGCCGGCCCCACAGGTGGCTCACCACCGTGGAGAACAGCGGCGCGCCGGTGGCCGGGTCGAGGTAGGCGGCGCGCGGGCCGGGAAGCGCGACCAACGCGATCGCGACGAACTGCGGACCGCACGACGTCCCCATGTCGAAGCGCACGGTCTTCGTCCACCCGCTCTGCCACGCCACCAGCCGGCTGATGGCGGAGGCGTCGGCCTGGAGCGCGTCGGCGAACGCGGGGAAGCGGTTGGGACGGTCGGCCGGGTAGGCGTAGACGAGCTGGAACTCCGGCCCGTCCCCCACCGTGGCCGAGAGGCTGTTGGGCTCGCCGCACCAGCGGCCGGGCAGTCCGGAGGCGGAGACCGCGGCGGCGGTCGCCGCCCGCGGCTCCTTCGCGGTGACCCGCCCGACGTCGCCCGGGATCCCGACCGCGAGCACCGCCAGCGCGCCCGGAAGCAGGAACCGTCTCTTCAACTCGAACAGCGGTGCCCCTCCGACGGTGGACCGGCCGATTGACCGGACGAGCCGCCCGGCGTGACGAGGGAGGAACGGATCGGACGCGCCCGCGCTCCCACGGGCCGACCGCCCCGGTCACGACGGTGACGAACGGCTCAGAACCGCGCCGCGCCCACCGGCTACTGTCTTCACCGTGCAGGATCCCGTCCTGCGCCGCACCGCCCGGCGGCGCCTCTCGCTCCTCGCCCTGGCCGTCGCCGCGGCGTTCGGCGCCGCGGTCGCGCTCCTCCCGCACGACCCGGCCGAGGTCGCGCGCATCGCGGACCTGCCCGCGCCGCTGCTGGCCGCCGTCGCCGTCGCCGCCTGGACCCTGCTCACGCCGGCCCTCGTGTCCGGCACGCTGCTGGCCGCCGCCACCGGCCTCGTGCTCGGCGGTGCGGCGGGGATGCCGGTCGCGCTGCTGGGCGCCACGCTGGGAGGCACCCTCGCGTTCCTCGCCGCCCGCCGGCTCGGCCGCGGCCCGGCCGAGGCGCTCGCCGGGCCGCGCGTCACACGGCTCCGTGATCGGGTCGAGCAACGACCGCTGCTGACCATCGTCCTCGCACGCGTGGCGCCCGGCTCTCCCGCGACGATCCTCAACTACGCCGCCGGCCTGACCCGCATCCGCTACCGCCACTTCGTGGCAGGGAGCCTGATCGGCGGCGGCCCCCGGGTGCTCGCCTACACCGCGCTCGGCGGCGCGGCCGCGGAGCGCGCGCTGTGGCCCGCCGTCGCGGCGATCGCGCTGCTGGCGCTGCTCGGCGTCGCGGGCACGATCGTCGCGACGCGCCGGCGCGCCGCCGCCGCGCTGCCGGCGGCCTCCTGAGGTGGAGGACCCGCTCGGGCTGCACGGCCTCGCCTGCGTCGCGCACGTCCACTCCACCTACTCGGACGGCACCGCGACGGTCGCCGAGCTCGTCGACACGGCGCGCACGGTCGGCGCCGACTGCGTGCTGCTCACCGATCACGACACGCTCGAGGCGCGCCGGCGCGGCGAGGAGGGCTGGCGCGACGGCGTGCTGCTGCTCGTCGGGCACGAGGTCTCGCCGAAGGGGGGACACCTGCTCGTGTTCGGCGTCGACCACGAGATCGCCCACGCCGGCCGCACGGAGCGCGACATCTGCACCGCGGTCTCGAGCGCCGGCGGCGTGGCGTTCGCCGCCCATCCCTTCTCGGAGGGGTCGCGCATGTCGAAGGTGATCGGGCCGCCGCACGCCTGGCGACTGCTCGACGACGCCGTCTGCGGCGGCATCGAGCTGTGGAGCCTGACGAGCGACTCCGCGGAGGCCTGGCGCACGCCGCGGGAGGCGGTCGCGTTCCTGCGCGACCCGATGCGCGCGCTGACCGGCCCGCCGGCCCGCCACCTCGAGATCTGGGACCGGCTCTGCCGGCGCCGCCGCGTGCCGGCGATCGGCGGCCTCGACGCCCACCAGCGGGGCATCCGGATCCGGGGGTGGGCGCTCTCGCCGATGCCCAACGCGCGGTACTTCGCGTTGCTCCAGACCCACGTGCTGCTCCGCTCCCCGCCGGCGCGCGAGCCGGCCGCCGACCGCGACGCGGTCAACGACGCGCTCCGCGAGGGCCGCTGCTACCTCTCCTTCGAGGCGCTCGCCCCCGGACGCGGGTTCCGGTTCTGGGCGGAGTCCGACGGCGCCGCGGCGCCGATGGGGGCCCGCGTGGACCCCGGCCGCTGGACCCTGCGGGCGGTGGCGCCACGGCGGGCGCGACTGCGGCTGCTGCACGATGGCGCGCCCGTGCTCGAGGTCGAGGGCGACCGCCTGGAGCACGCCGTCGAGGAGGACGGGTGCTACCGCGTCGAGGCGCGCCTGCCCGGCGACGAGCGGGAGCGCCTGTGGCTGGTGAGCAACCCGGTCTACGTGCGGCCGGCGCCGCTCAGCGCGGCGGCTTGAGCAGCGCCGACGCCGGGACCCGGCGCGTCTCCCACCCCGCCCGGTCCCAGAACACGAGCAGTGCCGCCCCCGCCGCCGAGGCGGCGAAGGCGATCGTCATGTGCGCGATCAGCTCGTCGAAGGTGAACGGCCGGGCGTCGAAGAGGCCGTTCGACGCCCACGCGCCGACCTCGTAGAGCATCCCGACGCCGAAGCCGAGGCTGGTGGCGGTGAGCAGGATGCCCGTCCGCTCGTGGATGTCGGTCTTGCCGGAGAGGTCCGGCACGGCGCGGATCCGGACGAGCAGCAGGTAGAGCATCGCGGCGATCGACAGCGAGGCGACGATCCGCGCCGTCACCTCATAGCCGGCCACCGACTCGTAGGCGCCGCTGTAGGCGCCCCACGCCTGGAACGCCATGCCGAGGGCGAAGGCGGCGTCGAACGGTCGCGGCGCCTCGGCCAGGCGGACGAGGGCCGACAGCCCGAAGCCGAAGAGGAAGCGCGCCGCGTGGTTGAAGTCGCCCTGCAGCGCGGCGACGACCGCCCCCACGAGCAGGCCGAGCCGGATCAGGTCGACGGGGTCCCGGAGCACCGGGCCCCAGTCGCCGACCAGCCACCGCGGCAGCGTGGGATAGGGACGGCCCGCCTCGTGCTCGTGCCCACGCGGCGGCCGCCACCGGGCGACGCGATCGCCGAAGCGGGTGAGCAGGTCGGCGTCGCGGTCGGGGGGCGCGGTCGGCATCGGCTCCACGCCGCGGAGGGCCGCGCCCGGCACGCGCCAGGTCCCCCAGCCGCGCCCGGTCCAGAAGAGCAGGATGACCCCGCCCATCAGCGCGCCCAGCGCGTCGTCGATCAGGTCCCCGATCGAGTCGCCGTAGCTGACGAACATGTGCGTGCCGAACGCGGTGTTCGAGAACCACTCCCAGATCTCGAAGATGCCGCCGACGGTGAGGCCGAAGGCGAGCGTGACGAGCACCATCGCGACGCGGTCGTGCAGGCCGGCGTCCTCCGAGAGGTCGGGCACCAGCCGGAGGTGGCAGAGCGCGATGTAGAGCAGCATCGCGGAGCCGCACGGAAGGATGAAGTGGACGACCTTGTCGTAGCCGTAGATCAGGTCGAAGAGCCCGAAGACGTTCCCCCACAGCGCGAGGTTCATCCCGAGCTGGAAGATCAGGTCGAACGGGCGCTGCACGTTGAGCACGCGCGGGGCCAGCACGATCAGGAACGCCCCGGCCAGCTCGGCGGTGTGGGTGGTGTCCCCCACGATCACGGTCACGATCGCGCCGATCAGCGGCGCGAGCCGCAACAGGTCGAGCGGGTCGCGGATGACGCGGTTCCAGTCCCCGACGAGCCACTTCGGCAGGTTCGTCGGCATCGGCTTGGGGCGGACGACGATGCGGCGCCACAGTGCTGGCGGCGGGTCGCTCGGCGCCTGGCCGATGCGTGGCATCAGGGTTCCACCCTATGCGCGCCGGGTGCGCGCCTGCAACGGCAGCGCGCCTTGCGGCGGCGCCAGGATCCGCAGATGATCACGCTGCGATGCCGCCGATCCCCTCGCCGCCGACGGGTCCGCGATGACGGCTCCGGCAGGCCGTCGGCTGGCGGCGACCGCCGCCATCCTCCTCGGGATCCTCACGATCGTCGAGGCGGCGGTCGTGGCCGTGCGCGAGTTCCCGCGCTCGCCGTTCCTGGTCGTGTCGGTCGCGCTCGCTATCGCGGCGGGCACCTACGGCCTCGTGCGCCGGGGCGTGGCCCGGGTGCTCGGCCTCGGCGTCGCCGGGCTCCTCCTCCTGAACACGGTGGTGGGCCTCATCGAGCAGGAGGGGCCGCTGCTGGTCGTCGTCGTGCTGGGAGCGATCCTGACGTCGGCCGCCGCGACCGCCGCCCTGCGGGTCCACGTGGCCTGGCCGCCGGCGCCGCGACCTGTCCGCCCGGTCCTGTTCTGCAACCCGCGCTCGGGCGGCGGGAAGGCGGAGCGCTTCCGCCTCGCCGAGGAGGCCGGTGCGCGCGGGATCACGACGGTCGAGCTCGGCCCGGGGGACGACCTCGAGACGCTCGTGCGGCGTGCGGTGGCGGACGGCGCCGACGCCCTGGCGATGGCGGGCGGGGACGGGTCGCAGGCCGTCGTGGCCGCCGTCGCCGCGGAGCACGGCCTGCCCTACGCCTGCGTACCGGCGGGGACCCGCAACCACTTCGCGCTCGACCTCGGCGTCGACCGCGACGACGTCGTCGGCGCGCTCGACGCCTTCGTCGACGGCGGCGAGCGACTGGTCGACCTCGCCGAGGTCGGCGGCCGGGTGTTCGTCAACAACGTCTCGATCGGCGTGTACGCGGAGGCTGTGCAGCAAGCGGGCTACCGCGGCGCGAAGCTGCGGACGCTGCTCGACACGGTCCCCCAGGTCCTGGGCCCCGGAGCCGAGGAGCGCGACGTACGCTGGGTCGGGCCGGGCGACGTGCGCCACAACGGCGGCGTCGCGCTGCTGGTGGCGAACAACCGCTACCGGCTGGGCCACGGGATGGGCGTGGGCTCGGGCACCCGTCCCTGCCTCGACGACGGAGTGCTCGGCATCACCGTGCTCGGCCCCGCGGCCGGCGCGTCATCGCGGCTGCGGGTGCTCCGGCGGCCGGTGGTCGAGTGGTCCGTACCGACGCTCGAGGTCGACTCGGGCCGGCCGGTGGCGGCGGGCATCGACGGCGAGGCGGCCTATCTCGATCCCCCGCTGCGCTTCCGCAGCCGCCCGGGCGCGCTGCGTGTGCGCATCGCGCGCGGGCATCCTGGCGCGTCGCCGTCGGCGTTCGAGCCGGGCGGGACGTGGGACGCGCTCCGCGCGCTGGTGGCGATCGCCGCGGGCCGGGGCGCCACGGCGCACCGCTACCACGCGGGCCTCGATCGCGAGGCCTGCTGACGTCAGGCGGACGCGGGTTGCGCGCCCACGGCCGTGCGGCGCGCCTCCCACAGTGCCACCGCGAGCGCCCCGAGCCCGACGACCGTCCCGACCAGCCAGATCACGCCGCCGATCCAGGGCACGAGCGAGACCACGCGCAGGATGACCAGGCCGGTGAAGAACGCGAGGACCCGCCCCCGGGGCGGCCGCAGGAGCCGCCGGCCGAGCAGCCACGCGCTGGTCGTGTAGCCCATCGCGTAGAGCGGCCACAGCGCCAGCCCGAGCGCGACGCCGAGCGGCGCCCCCACCAGCGTGATGAGCGCGAGCAGGGCGAGGACAGGGAGGCCGAAGAACAGCAGCACGCCCCAGCCGATCGTGGCCCAGGGTCGGGTGGTGACGGCGCGCATCGTGGCGTCCAGCGCTGCCGGCGCGAGCCACAGCATGAGCAGCCCGAGCACGAGCGCCGAGACCGAGACGGCGAGCCACAGCGCGAAGAAGCCGACGAACCCGAGCGGATCGGTGATCTGGGTGACCCGCGTGACGTCGCCCTCGACCTTCGCGCCGGGCGGGACGACCGGGCGCTCGCCGAAGTAGGAGAGGTCCCCGCCGACCTGGGCGCCCGGCGTCAGCACCGCTCGCTTGGCCACCGTGATCAGGTCGCCGCCGACCGTGCCCGAGAGCCGCACGTCGCCGTTGACCGCGACCAGGTCGCCGCGCACGCGGCCGTCCACCCGGACGTCGCCGTCGATGACGATCAGGTCGCCCACCGTCTGGTTCGGGCCGACGGTCACCGGCCCCGTCACGGTGACCCAGTCTTCGGCGCTCCCGCCTCGCGGGCCCTGCCCCAGCGCGGTGGCCGGGAGGAGAAGCGCGAGGCACAGCGCGACAAGGACGGCACGACTCATCCGCATTACCGAGCCTACACCCGGGTATGTCTCCACACGAGCGATTGGTGCGGGGGATGACTTTGCGCAAGTTCCAGCCGACGAGCACGTTTCAGGTCGCCATGGCGGTCCTGACTGAAGACAATCTCACCGGTCGACGGCCGGCGCTGCTTCGCGCGCGCCCCCGCGGCCACCTGGCACGCTCCGTGGCCACGCGCGGCCTCGGGATCCTGCTCGTCTGCGCCGCGATAGCGGCCGTGGCGCTACCGGTCATCGGGGTCGCCTCGCTGCTCGGCGCCCTCAGCACGGGGTCGGCCGTGCTGCTCGCCGCGGCGCTGTGGGTCGGGCTGCCGCTCCTCGCCGTCGGCGGGGTCGCGGTGTGCTCGCTGCTGGACGATCGCGCGTAGCGCCGCGCGTTCGACCTAGGCGTCGCGGCCGCTGAGCCGGTCCCAGGCGCGCCGCAGCCGGGCCTCGAGCGGGCTCTCCCCCCGCGGGTGGTCGTTGCGGACGGGGTGCAGCGCGCCGGAGTCGACCGACAGCACCACGCCGCGCTCCCGCAGCTCGGCGATCTGCTCGGCGTCGGCGAAGCGATGGTGGCCGGGCGCCGGCCGCACGCGCACGACCACGCCGTCGAAGATGTCCACGCTGTCGTCGGCGACCACGTGCTCGACGATGCCGATCCGCTCGCCGTCGCGGTCGTAGACCGCCACGCCCTCCCGGAGGGCGAGGTACGCGATCCGGCCGCCGAGGTCGTCCACGCGCGCAGCCTATCCGGGGTCGGAGCGGGCCGTCGTCCCGCCCGTTTGCACGCCGCCCTGCGGCCCACGATCATGCGCCGGTGAGCACGCTCGCACGGATCGCGGCCGGCCGGCGCAGCAAGTGGCTCGTGGTCCTGGGCTGGATCGTCCTGCTGGTCGCGTTCGCTCCGCTGGGCTCGAAGCTCTCGGACGTCACGGACAACCGCACGGAGAGCTTCCTCCCCGCCAACGCGGAGTCCACCGAGGTGCTGCGGCTCCAGGAGGAGCGCTTCCGCGGCGGCGACACGGTCAGCGGCCTCGTCGTCTACGAGCGCCCCGGCGGGCTGACCCCGGCGGACCGCCGCCGCATCGTCCGGGACGCCCGCCGCGCGGCCCGCGCGCTCCCCCTGGCGGCGCCCCCCGCCGTTCCGTTCGCTCCAGGCGCGCCGTCGAGCCTCGTCAGCCCCGACGGGTCCGTCGCCTACGCGGTGGTCCAGCTGCCCGACGACAACCGGCGCCTGGCGGAATGGGGCAAGACGCTGCGTGAGATCGCGGGCTCGCCGGGCGGCGGCGGCCTGAAGGTCGCGGTGACCGGCCCGCTCGGGTTCAACGCGGACTTCGAGGAGATCTTCTCGTCGATCGACGTCAAGGTCCTGCTCGTCACGGTCACGCTCGTGCTCGTCCTGCTCGGCCTGATCTACCGCTCGCCGGTGATCGCGCTGATCCCGCTGGTGGTGGTCGGCTTCGCCTACGGGATCGCCCAGGGCCTCGTCTATCTCTACGCGCGCTCGGGCGCGACGGTGTCGGACAACGGCACGAGCATCCTCATCGTCCTGATGTTCGGGGTGGGCACGGACTACTGCCTGCTGCTGGTCGCGCGCTACCGCGAGGAGCTGCGCAGCCACGCCGACAAGCACGACGCGATGGAGGCCGCCCTCGGGCGCAGCGGGCCCGCGATCCTCGCCAGCGGGCTGACCGTCGCGCTGACGATGCTCGTGCTGCTGCTCGCGCAGGTCGGCAGCACGCACTCGCTCGGACCCGTCTCCGCGATCGGGGTCGCCGTGGCGCTGACGGCGGGGCTCACGCTGCTGCCGGCGCTGCTGACGATCTGCGGGCGGCGCGGGTTCTGGCCGCGGCGGCATCTGGTCGAGCCGGCCGAGGACGGCGGGGAGGCCGAGCGCGTGGGAGTGTGGCGGCGCGTCGGCGAGCGCGTCCTGCACCGCCCGGGGGCGGCGCTCGCGGTCACGGTCGCGCTGTTCGGCGCGGGCGCCCTCGGCCTGCTCGCCTACCAGGAGGACTACAGCGTCGAGGGCGCATTCAAGAAGCAGACCGAGAGCGCGACCGGCTTCGAGCTCCTCCGCCGCGCCTTCCCGGCAGGCGCGCTCTTCCCCACCACCGTGCTCGTCATCCGCGAGGACGGCCCGGCGCGCCCGGCCGACGTCGTGGCCGTGCGGCGTCGCCTGGCCGCCGTGCCCGGCGTGGTGGCGGTCGAGCCCGTCGGGCGCTCCACCGACGGGCGGATCGCCCAGCTCGGCGTGGTCTTCCGGGACGACCCGTTCCACGCCGCGGCGCTCGAGCGCGTCGACGCGCTGCGCGAGAGCGCCGAGCGCGCGCCGCCCGGCGTGCGCGCGCTGGTGGGCGACGGCAGCGCGGTGCAGGCCGACTTCAACCGCACCGCGGCCCGCGACCTGCGGATGATCGTCCCGCTGGCGCTGCTCGTCATCTTCGTGATCCTCGCGGTGCTGCTGCGCGCGCTGCTGGCGCCGCTGCTGCTGATCGGGTCGGTCGTGCTGTCGTTCCTCGGCACGCTCGGCTTCTCGATCCTGTTCTTCCGCTACGTGCTCGGCGACGAGGGGATCGACGGGTCCCTGCCCACCTACGCGTTCATCTTCCTCACCGCGCTCGGCGTCGACTACACGATCTTCCTCATGAGCCGCGTCCGCGAGGAGGCGCGCCACCACGGCACGCGCGAGGGGATGCTGCGCGCGCTCGCCGCGACCGGCCCCGTGATCACGAGCGCGGGCATCATCCTGGCCGGGACGTTCTCGGTGCTGATGACACTGCCGATCACCTTCGTGTTCGACCTCGGCTTCATGGTCGCGCTCGGGATCCTGCTCGACACGTTCGTGGTGCGGACCATCATGGTCCCGGCCGTCGTCGAGCTGATCGGCGACCGCGTCTGGTGGCCGTCCGGCCCGGCGGGCGGAGCCCACGCGCTGCACGAGCGCACCGAGGCGGCCACCCCGGTGCGCACCGCCCGATGAACCGCATCGAGCGTTCCCGGGCCCTCGCCCAGACCGCGCTGGCCCGCTCCGAGCGCACCGTGGTCGGGGCGGCGGTCCGCCGCTTCATCGACGACGGCATGAACGAGCGCGCCGCCTCGCTGGGGTTCTACGCCCTCTTCTCGCTGATCCCGGTGGTGCTGATCGCGGCCTCGGCCCTGCGGCTGTTCGGAGATGCCGACACGATCAAGGCGCTGACCGACGCCGCGGGCGACGCCGGCGCCTCGAGCTCCGTCACCGACGTCCTGCGCGACCTGCTCGACAAGGCGTTCGAGGCGGCGCCCGAGTCGGCCGGCAGCCTCGGTATCGCCGGCCTGGTCACGCTGCTCTACGGCGCCTCGAAGGTGTTCACCGACGCCGGGCGGGCCATGGACCAGATCCATGGCGCCGGCCGCGTCGGCCGCCCCCTCGGCAAGCGCGTGATGGACTTCGGGTGGACGGTGGGCCTCGTCGGCTGCGGGCTCGTGCTCGCAGCCCTGGTCTTCCTCACCGGCGGCCTGGTCAGCGACCTGCTCGACGCGATCGGCATCGACAAGGGGGGCCGCGGGCTCTGGGAGATGGGCCGCTGGCCGCTCGCCGCGGTACTCGCGCTGGTCGGCGTCGCGCTGGTGAGCTGGGCCGGCCCGACGGGCGCCCGGCGCCCGTTCCGCCTGCTGACGCCCGGGCACCTCGTGGCCGTCGGCCTGTGGCTCGCGAGCACCGTCGGCTACTCGATCTACCTCGGCAACTTCAGCCGCTACAACGTCACCTACGGTGCCTTCGCGGCGCTCATCATCCTGATGCTGTGGGTGTGGTTCGCGGCCATGTCGTTCCTGTTCGGCGCCGAGCTCGACGCCGTCATCGACGAACGGGCGAAGGCGCCGGCCGCCCATCGCGAGCCGGCGCCCATCGAGTGACCGCCTACGGGTAGACGCAGTACGTGTCGGTCGGCTGCAGCGTGCCGGACTTCACGTACTTCCAGCTCCACGAGGGGCGCCCGCCGATCCAGTAGATCAGCTCGAACGCCGCCACGGCATAGGTGCCGGCGCCGGCGGGGACGCTGATCGGCCCCCAGATCCACGGGTTGATCCCGCCGCCGGGCACCACCCACTCCGCGATGCCCTTGACCGTGGCGGTCCAGTTGTACCAACTGCTCGCGCGCTCCCCGCGGACCCCGCGCCAGTGCCAGCCGCCGCTCGGCGTGTACCACGCGACCCACGGGCGGTAGCTGATGACGATCGACGGGTTGGCGGTGAAGTTGGGCGCGATGACGTAGGACTCGGGCGAGGTCGTGCCCAGCGGCGAGCACTGCAGGCGCCCGTCCGTCCAGAAATCCTCGGTCTTCTGATCGCCGGACTGCAGGGTCAGCGAGTTGCGCGTGCTCTTGCCGCCCTGCTTGATCGTCGCCTGGGCGACCACCGTGCGCAGCTTCGCCAGCCGCCGCGCGACCTTCGAGGACACCTTCAGGCTCGCCTTGCCCTGGCGCGACTGGCACTTGTAGCGCCCCTGGGCGAACGAGCCGTTGGCGACGTCGGGGGAGGTCACGCGCACGGTGCCGTTGGCGTTGCAGAACACCTGCAGGCTGAAGCGCCGCGACGACTTGCCGACCGTGGCCTTGCCGTTCAGCAGGCTCGGCCCGCTCGAGGCGCTCTGGAGGCTTGCCGGCGGGGCCGCGGGCTGCTGGAGCGGCGGCGTGCCCGCCGTCGGCGGGGACGGGAGGTTGGAGCCGGCGCCGGGCGGCGGACCGGGCAGGGGCGGCGCCTGCGCCGCGGCCGCCGCGGGGAAGGCGGCGGCGAGCGCCAGCGAGCCGAGTACGATCAGCCTGCGGGCGCTAGAAGTCGTAACTGGGGTCATAAGGGCAACAGACATCCATGTCGTTGGTGGCAGACCGGAAAGGATCGCAGCGGCCCGCCGGACGTCACCTGACCGATCGGGCAGTCGTGAACGCGTGACCGGACGCGTGGTCTCCACCGCGCGGCTGCGGACGCACCTGTGGAACGCCGGCTCCGACGAGGGCGGCGGGACCGTGGTCCTCCTCCACGGCAACCTCTCGTCCGGCGCCGTGTGGCGCGAGCAGCTCGGGCTTCTGCCCGCCGGCGTGCGCGGGATCGCGCCCGACCTGCGCGGCTTCGGCGAGTCGGAGCCCGCGCCGGTCGACGCGCGCCGCGGGGTGCGGGACTACAGCGACGACGTCGTGGCGCTGATCGAGGCACTCGAGCTGGGCCCCGTGCACCTGGCCGGGCACTCGCTCGGCGGCGGCGTCGCGATGCAGGTGGCGATCGACCGCCCGGAGCTCGTGCGCTCGCTCGCGCTCGTCGCGCCGGTGTCGCCCTTCGGGTTCGGCGGCACAGGCGCGGACGGCACGCCGCACGCGCCCGACCACGCCGGCTCGGGCGGCGGGTGCGCCGCGCCGGAGCTCGTGCAGCGGCTGCGCGACGGCGACCGCGGCACCGAGCACCAGCTCTCGCCGCGCAACGTCATCCGAACGCTGTTCTTCCCCTCCCCGGACGCGGTCCGCGACGAGGAGGAGATCCTCGCGGCGATGTTCGCGACCCGCATCGGCGACGACCACTACCCGGGCGACGCGACCCCGTCCGAGCACTGGCCCGGCGTCGCGCCCGGGGAGCGCGGCGTGCTCAACGCGGTGTCCTCGCGCTACTGCGACCTGACCGCGCTGGCCGACGGCCGGGTGCGCGGCGTGCCCGTGCTGTGGGTGCGCGCCGACCGCGACGCGGTCATCTCGGACGCGTCACTCGTCGACCTCGGCCATCTCGGCGCGCTCGGCGCCGTGCCCGGGTGGCCCGGCGAAGACGTCTGCCCGGCCCAGCCGATGGTCGCGCAGACCCGCGCGCTGCTCGCCCGCTACGACGGCCCGGTCCGCGAGGAGGTCCTCGAGGACACCGGGCACTTCGCGTTCACCCAGCGTCCGGACCGCTTCGCCGCGCTGCTCGCCGAGCACCTGCGCTCGGCCGGCTGAGCACGCGCGAGCCGCTCGCACCAGTCTTGAGGAGACGCTGAGGCAGGACACATAAAGCCTTCAGCGCCCTGGCCGACCATGCGGGCATGGCCCAGCGCTCCACGGTCCCCGTCCACCCCGCCGGCTCTGCCCCCGCCGGCGTGATCGACGCGGCGGCGGCCAGCGCGGCCGGGCCGGCTCGGACCCACAACGAGGATGCCTGGCTCGCCGCCCCGCCGCTGCTCGCGGTCGCCGACGGCGTGGGCGGCGGGCCAGGCGGCGAGGTGGCCTCGTGGGCCGCCGTCCAGGCGCTCCGCGCCGGCCTGGCGGTCGACGGCGCGCCGACCGAGCGCGTCGCCGGCGTCGTCGCCTCCGCGGAGGCCGCCGTGCACGCCCACGCCGAGCGCGACGAGCGCCTGCGCGGCCTGTCCTGCACGCTGACCGCGGCGTTCGTCGAGGACGGCACCCTCGCGCTCGCCCACGTCGGCGACAGCTTCGCCGGCGTGTTGCGCGGCGGCCGCCTGCGCCGGCTCAGCGCCGAGCACACCCTGGTCGCCGAGTACGTGCGCGACGGGCGCCTCACCCCCGTCGCCGCCGAGCGCCATCCGCTGCGCTCGGTGCTCACGCGCTGGATCGGCGGCGCCGCGCCGGCGAAGCCCCAGCTGCGCGCCGTGGCGCTCGTCCCCGGCGACGTCGTCCTGCTGTGCACCGACGGCGTCGCCCGCGAGATCTCCGACGCCGAGATCTCCTGGCTGCTCGGGCTCGACCTGCCGGCCGAGGAGATCGCCCAGCGGCTCGTCATGCGCGCCCGTGCGCGCGGCGGCAGCGATGACGCCACCGCCGTCGTCGCGCGCATCGGCTGACTGGATGGGTGATCCCGCGACCCCACGGTCGCCTGGCGGCGCCCAGCATCCACCAGTCAACCGCGCGGCCGCGGAATCACCCATCTAGTTGATCCGCCGCTCCCGGCCGGCCCACTCCGGCTCGCGGAGCACGAACTTCTGGACCTTCCCGGTCGACGTCTTGGGCAGCGGGCCGAAGACGACCGCGTCGGGGCACTTGTAGTGCGCGAGGCGCTCGCGGCAGAACGCGATGATCTCCGCCTCGGTGGCCGTGGCGCCGTCCGCGAGGCTGACGAACGCCTTCGGGCGCTCCCCCCAGCGGTCGTCGGGGATGGCCACCACCGCGCACTCGTTCACCGCGGGATGTGCGCAGATCGTCTGCTCGACCTCGATCGAGGAGATGTTCTCGCCGCCGGAGATGATCAGGTCCTTGCCGCGGTCGCGCAGCTCGATGGCGTCGTCGGGGTGCCACACCGCGAGGTCGCCCGAGTGGAACCAGCCGCCCCGGAACGCGTGCTCGGTGGTCTCGGGATCGCGGAAGTAGCCCGCCATGACGTTGTTGCCGCGCATCACGACCTCGCCCATGGTCGCGGCGTCGCGGGGCACGTCGTGCATGTCCTCGTCGACCACCCGCACCGCGTCGGCCGTCGTGTAGCCCTGCCCCTGGCGCGCCAGCAGGGCGGCCCGGCGCTCGACCGGCAGCTCCGCCCAGCCGTCCCGCCAGGTGCACACCGTGTGGGGCCCGTAGGTCTCCGTCAGCCCGTAGACGTGGACGACGTGGATGTTCAGCGCCTCGAGGCGGGAGAGCAGCCTGGGCGACGGCGGCGCCGCGGCGACGAGCGCCGTCACGCGCCGCTCGGACCGCGCGGCGTCCGGGTGGTTGACCAGCCCCAGCTGCACGGTGGGCGAGCCGCAGTAGTGCGTGACCCCCAGCTCGTGGATCGCCCGCCAGACGTCCTCCGGATCCGGGCGGCGGAGGCACACGTGCGTCCCGCCCGCGGCGGTGACCGCCCACGGGAAGCACCAGCCGTTGCAGTGGAACATCGGCAGCGTCCACAGGTACACCGGGTGGTGGCCGAGCTCGGCCTCGATGACCTCGCCGAGCGCGTTGAGGTAGGCGCCGCGGTAGGTGTAGACCACGCCCTTCGGGCGCCCGGTCGTCCCCGACGTGTAGTCGATGGCGATCGGCTCCTCCTCGTCGAGCAGCAGCGAGGGCACGCCCTCCGGGTCGCCGTCGGCGAGCAGGCGCTCGTAGGGGTCCGCGCCGTCGGCGTCCCCGACGCGCACGACCTCGACGCCCGTTGGCAGGCCGGCCGCGTACGGGATGAGCTCCGCGTCGGCGAACAGCACGCGCGCCCCGGAGTGCTCGACGATGTAGCGGATCTCCTGCGGGCCGAGCCGCGTGTTGATCGCGACGAGGACGCCGCCGGCCGCCGGCACGGCGTGATGGAGCTCCAGCAGGGCCGGCACGTTGGGGCACAGCGCAGCGACGCGGTCGTGGCGCTCGAGCCCGTGCCGGCGCAGCGCCGAGGCGAGCCGGTTCACGCGCTCGCGCAGCTGGGCGTAGGTGATCCGCCGCTCGCCGTCGATCACCGCCACGCGCTCCGGATGGATCGACGCGCTGCGACGCAGGAACGAGGTGGGGTCGAGCTCGGTGCGGCTGACGCCGGCGCCCGCCGGCCAGGGCGAGGACACCTGCGTGGTGGAGCCGTTGGTCTGGCTTGCCATGTGGCGGCCTCCTTGGGGGTGCCGCGACGCTACCGCCGCTCGCAGGTCGAGCACAAGCGGCGTATCGTCGGGCGCCATGACCACGTACGCCAGCGACGCCACCGTGCTCGTCCGCGAGGACGGGCCGGCCGCGCACGTCACCCTGAACCGACCCGGCAAGCGCAACGCGCTGAGCTTCGAGCTCATGGAGGAGCTGACCGCCACGCTCACCCGCCTCGGCGGCGAGCAGGGCGTGCGCGCGATCGTGATCGAGGCCAACGGCCCCGCGTTCTCGGCCGGGCACGACCTCGGCGAGATGATCGATCGCGACCTCCCCTACTTCCAGCGGCTCTTCGAGAGCTGCACGCGGCTGATGGAGACGATCCACCGCGTCCCGGTGCCGGTGATCGCCCAGGTGGACGGCATCGCCACGGCCGCCGGCTGCCAGCTCGTCGCGGCGTGCGACCTCGCGGTCGCCTCCGAGCGCGCCAGCTTCGCCACCCCCGGCGTCAAGATCGGGCTCTTCTGCTCCACGCCGATGGTGCCGCTGTCGCGGGCGATCGGCCGCAAGCGCGCGCTCGAGATGCTGCTCAGCGGCCGCCCGGTCGACGCCGCCACCGCGATGGAGTGGGGGCTCGTCAACCGCGTCGTCCCGGCCGACGCGCTCGAGGCGGAGGTCGCCTCGCTCGTCGAGGACATCGCGCGCTCGAGCCCGTTCACGGTCGGGCTCGGCAAGGAGGCGTTCTACGCTCAGATCGAGCTCGACGAGCGCCGCGCCTACGACCTCACCAAGGCCGTGATGGCGATGAACGCGCGCGCCGACGACGCGCAGGAGGGCATGTGCGCGTTCCTCGAGAAGCGCCCGCCGGAGTGGAAGGGACGCTGACCGCCGGATGCCGGTCGATCTCACCCTGATCCTCGACGACACGCCCGGCGAGCTCGCGCGGATGGGCGAGATCACCGGCGCGACCGGGGTGAGCATCCTGGGGATGGCCGCGTTCACCGGCGACGGCCGCGGCGTCATCCACGTCCTGCTCGACGATGGCGACGCGCTGCGCGCCGCCGCCGCGTTCCGGAAGGCCGGCATGGGGATCGCGGACGAGCGCGAGGTCCTCGTCGTCGACGTCGACGACCGGCCCGGCAGCCTCGGCGAGCTCGCGCGCGAGCTCGCCGAGGCCAACGTCAACATCGACCTCGCCTACACGACGTTCGGCGGCGTGAAGATCGTCATCGCCACCGACGACCTCGATACCGCGCGCGCCGCCCTCGCGTAGGCGTCCGGGGGTCGCGCCCTCGCGGGTAGGCCGCGGCGCGTCAGGGACAGGAGCGCGCCGGCATGAACTCGAACGTGGCGATCCCGGTGCCCGGGACGACGACGTAGACCGCGCGGCCGTCCACCGCGAGGTCGATCGCCGGGTACGCCTCGGCCTCCGGAGCGGCGGTGAGCACCTCGTAGTTGCGACACCGCCCATCGAGGTGGTTGACGACCGTCTGGAGCGGATCGCCCGCGTGCTCGGCCGTCGTCAGCGACCACAACGCCCCGCCCGTGCCGAGCGCCAGCCCGAGCGCGTGCTGGTCGCTGTCGCCTTCGGAGGCGCCGGCGAGGACCGAGACGAGGCCGCGCCGATCGACGTCGATGGCGTACGCGTACGAGTAGATGTCGGACAGCACCGCGGCCGCCCGCGTGCCCCGCAGGTCGGCGGCGGTGACGTCGGAGACGCTGAAGCGCGCGGCGTCGGACGGCCGCGGCATCCGCCGCGGCGCGCCGGAGCCCGTCTTGACGTAGAGACCGGAGCGCCGCGGCTCCGCCACGCGTCCCCGGCGGCACGCCAGGCCGTAGGCGGCCCGCGTCCGCCACAGCGCCGGCGCCGTCGTCGTCGTGCAGCCGCGCACGCCGAGGCCGCGGACGCGGCCGCGGCGGCCGGCCAGGTCGTCGTGGCGGATCACGCACCGCGACGGCGAGGCGCACCGCTGGTAGGTCAGCACCAGACGTCCGCGGCGGTCGCGGCCGAGGTCGATCGAGCGGTAGAAGCGGGCGACCGGGGCGCCCTCCACCGGCGCGGTCACGCCGTCTCGGTATCGCATGAGCCGCTCCCCGCCGCCGGGAGCGCCGGTGACCCAGACGAGCGTTCCGTCGAGCGCCGTCACCTGCTCGGCGGCGGGGTCGGGGACGAGCGTCCCGGCGGGCGCGGCCTGGGCGACGGCGGGGAAGGCGAGCGCCGCGCACACCGTGGCGACGATCAAGGAGCGGAGACGCATGCGACAGCGAGAACGTCGCCGCGCGGCGGCGGTTGCGCGGAAGCCGGCTTCAGGCCGCGGCGCGCACGCGATCGCGGAGCTGCGCGTCGGCCTCGGCCAGCGTGCCGGAGAGGATCGCGAGCATCTCCTCGAGCACGGCGCGGTCGGCGACCAGCGGCGGCGCGAGCTGGATCACCGGCTCGCCGCGGTCGTCCAGGCGGACGATCAGCCCGCGCGCGAGCAGCCGGTCGGAGAGGAAGTCGCCCAGCAGCCAGTCGGCCTCCTCGGACGTGAAGGTCGCCTTGGTCGCCTTGTCGCGCACCAGCTCGATCGCCCAGAAGTGCCCCATGCCGCGGACGTCGCCGACGATGTCGAGCTCGAGCAGAGCGGTGAGGCCGTCGCGCAGGAGCGGCTCGTTGGCGCGGACGTTGGCCAGCACGCCGTCGCGCTCGATGATCTCGATCGTCTTGAGCGCGAGCGCGGCGCCGACCGGGTGGCCGCCGAACGTGATGCCGTGCATGTAGAGCTCGCCCTCGATGAACGGGGCGGCGACGCGGTCTCCCACCAGCACGCCGCCCATCGCGAAGTGCGCCGAGGTCAGCCCCTTGGCGAACGTCAGGAGGTCCGGCACGTAGCCGAAGCGCTCGGCGCCGAACCAGTTCCCGAGGCGGCCCCAGGCGCAGATCACCTCATCCGAGCACAGCAGGATGCCGTGGCGGTCGCACAGCTCGCGCAGCCCGGCCCAGTAGCCGGCGGGCGGCACGAAGCAGCCGCCGGCGTTCTGCACCGGCTCGGCGATGAGCATCGCCACCGTGTCGGGCGTCTCGAACTCGATCGCCTCCTCGACCTCGTCGAGCAGCGCGCGGCAGAACGCCGCCTCGTCGCCGCCCTGCGGGTGGCGGTAGCGGTCGGTGGCCGACACGAACGCGGTCGGCACGCCGAGCGGCTCGAACGGCGCCCGGCAGGACGGGATCCCCGTGAACGACAGCGCCCCCAGCGTGGTGCCGTGGTAGGCGACCCGGCGCGAGATGGCCTTGCGCCGCTGCGGCTCGCCGCGCGCCGCGTGGTACTGGCGGGCGAGCTTCCACGCCGCCTCCACCGCCTCCGAGCCGCCCGAGGTGAAGAACACGCGCTCCAGCCCGGCCGGCGCGAGCTCGGCGATCCGCGCCGCCAGCTCGATCGAGCGCGGGTGCGCGACGGTCCAGTTCGACGTGAACGGCAGCTCGCGCATCTGCGCGTGCGCGACGCGGCCGAGCTCGTCCCCGTAGGAGTGGCCGAGGTTCGTGCAGTACAGGCCGGACAGCCCGTCGATGTAGCGGCGGCCCTCGGCGTCGTAGACGTAGCAGCCGTCCCCGCGCGAGATCACCAGCGGGCCGTGCTCGAACTGCGACATGTCGGTGAAGTGCAGGAGCATGTGCTCCCGCGCGGTGCGCGCGAGGTCCGGGCGACCGGCGGCGCCGGTCGCCGTCACCGGAGCACCAGGCAGTGGTCGGGGCGCCAGCCGAGCCGCACCTGCGTGCCGAGCGTCCAGCGCTCCTCGGCGCGCGCGCGGTCGACGTTCTGCTCGAGCGCCAGGACCTGCGCGCCGTCGCCGAGGTCGATCACGTACTGGGTGGTGGTGCCGAGGTAGATCGTCTCGCGCAGCGTGCCGTCGAGCGCGACCATCCCCTCGCCGATCTCGTCCATCCAGATCTTCTCGGGGCGCACCGAGAGGTGGACCTTCTCGCCGGCCGGGCAGTCGCGCGGGACGTCGGCCGCCACCAGCGTGCCGGTGGACAGGCGCACCCCGCCGTTCTCGACGGTTCCCTCGAGCAGGTTGGACACGCCGATGAAGCCGGCGACGAAGATCTTCTCGGGACGCTCGTAGACGTCCTCGGGGCGTCCGCACTGCTCGATCACGCCCGCGTCCATGACCGCGATGCGGTCGGACATCGTCAGCGCCTCCTCCTGGTCGTGGGTCACGTAGATGAACGTGATCCCGACCTCGCGCTGGATCTGCTTGAGCTCCACCTGCATCTGCTTGCGCAGCTTGAGGTCGAGCGCGCCGAGCGGCTCGTCGAGCAGCAGCACCTTCGGGCGGTTGACGAGCGCGCGTGCGAGCGCGACGCGCTGTTGCTGGCCGCCGGAGAGCTCGCGCGGCTTGGCGGGCGCGCGGTCGGCGAGCTGGACGAGCTCGAGCGCCTCGCCGACACGCCGCTCGATCTCCGGCTTGGGGACGCGCTTGCGCTTGAGCCCGAAGGCGACGTTGTCGCGCACCGACAAGTGCTCGAACAGCGCGTAGCTCTGGAAGACCGTGTTCACCGCCCGCTTGTAGGGCGGGACGTTCTCGACCGGCTCGCCGTCGAGCAGGATCCGCCCCTCGGTCGGCTGCACGAAGCCGGCGATCATGCGCAGCGTCGTGGTCTTGCCGCAGCCCGACGGGCCGAGCAGCGAGAAGAACTCGCCGTTCTCGACGCTCAGGTCGAGGTCGTGCACCGCCGCCACCGACCCGTAGCGCTTCGTGATGCCCTCGAGCACCACCGCCGGTGAGCTCATCGACGACCTCCAGTCTCCTCGCCCATCACCGTCGCGATGCTGCTGCCCCTGCGGCCCATGAGCCACGGCAGCACCAGCGCGAGCGCCACCAGGAGCATCGAGATGACGAGCATGAACGTCCCGACGGCGTTGATCGTCGGCTTGATGCCGAAGCGGATCGCCGAGTAGATCCGCACCGGCAGGGGCTGCGGCGACACCCCGGTGGTGAAGAACGACAACACGAAGTCGTCGAAGGTGAGCGCGAACACCAGCAGCCCCGCCGCGATGATCGCCGGCCACAGCGCCGGCAGCGTCACGAGCCGCAGCGTCTGCAGCCGCGTCGCCCCGAGGTCCATCGCCGCCTGCTCGACCTCCCGGTTCAGCGACGTCAGCCGCGCGCGGACCACGACCGTCACGTAGGAGATCGAGAACGTGATCTGGGCCAGGATGATCGTGGTGAGCGACAGCTGCAGGCCCACCTGGGTGAACAGAAGCAGCGCCGAGACGCCGGCCACGATCTCGGGGGTGACCAGCGGGATCAGCATCAACACGTTGGCGGTCGGCGCGATGCGCGAGCGCGCCCGCACGAGCCCGAGGGCGAGCGTCGTGCCGAGGACCGTCCCCACGAGCGTCGCCACCAGCGAGATCTCGAGGCTCGCGACCAGCGACGAGCGCAGCCCGGGGTCCGAGAAGAACGCGTCGTACCAGCGCAGGCTGAAGCCGGAGAAGACCTGCAGCGAGTTCTGCGCGTTGAACGAGAACAGCGCGACGACCAGGATCGGCGCGAACAGCCAGAGGTAGAAGAGCCCGAGGAACACCCACAGGAAGCGCGGGCTGTCGAACTCGCGCCGTGCCCGGCGGCGGCCGCGCGCCCGGGTGGCCTGGGCGGGGGGCGCCTCGGCGACGCTCATGCCACACCCTCGTCGGCCGCCCGCGCCGCGGAGCGGAGGTAGAACACCATCCAGATCAGCAGGAAGGCCATCATCACGACGGTCAGGGCGGCGCCGAACGGCCAGTTCTGGGCGTCGTGGAACTGCTGCTGGATGAGGTTGCCCACCATGTAGGTCCCCGGGCCGCCGAGCAGCTGGGCGCTGACGAAGTCGCCCACCGCCGGCAGGAAGACGAGGACGCAGCCCGCCAGCACGCCCTGGAACGTCGTCGGCAGCGTGACGTTGAAGAACGTCGCCGTGGGCGAGCCGTAGAGGTCCTTGCCGGCCTCGATCAACGACGGGTCCATGCGGTCCAGCGCCGCGTAGACCGGCAGGATCATGAACGCCATGTAGCCGTACGCGAGCCCGCCGACCACCGCGAACGGCGTGTTCAGCCAGGCGACGCCGCTCTCGCTGATTCCCATCGTGCCGAGCAGGCCGTTGACCAGCCCGTCGTCGGCCAGCAGCGTCACCCACGCGTACGTGCGCACGAGGTAGTTGACGAAGAACGGCAGCACCACCGCGAGGATCAGCAGGTGCCGGAAGCGACCGCCGTGACGGGCCACCGTGTAGGCCACCGGGTAGCCGATCACCAGGCACACGGCGGTGGCGACGAGCGCGTAGCCGACCGAGCGGATCAGCACCGGCAGGAACACCGGGTCGAACACGCGCGAGTAGTTCTCCGGGTTCCACGCGTAGACCGGGTTGCCGAGATCGTCGGTGATCCCGAAGGAGATCGCGATCGTGATGCCGAGGGGAACCGCGAAGAAGAGCGCGAGCCAGATGCCGCCCGGGATGAGGAAGATCGACCAGTAGCGTCCCTCGCGCATCGCTCGATCTCCTCCTACGCGGCCTTCACGGCCGTCCAGGTCTCGTTCCAGAGCGTCAGGTCGTCGCGGGGCAGGCTGCGGAACTGGTCGCCCTCCTTGAGCTGCTCGACCGTGACGTTGATCGACGGCTCGTCCTTGGCGAGGGCGGCGAACGCCTCGTAGCCGCCGTCGTTGGGCATCGGGTAGCCGCAGTACTCGATGTTCGTCGCGGCGTGCTCGGGATCGAGGAGCCAGTCGATGAACAGCATCGCCGTCCCCGGGTGGCGCGCGTTGGTGGGGATCGCGAAGGTGTCCGAGCCGACCGGGATGCCCTCCTTGCAGGTCTCGTACCTGTAGTTCTCGGGCGAGTCGACCTGGTTGCGCACGTTGACGACGTCGCCGTTCCACATGTGCTCGATCCACGCGTTGCCGCTCGACATCGTCGTGATGGTGTCGGCCGAGTAGCCGCGCAGCAGCGGCTTCTGGCCGATGAGCGTCTGCTTGGTCTTCTCGAGCTCCGCCTCGTCGGTCGTGTTGAGGTCGAAGCCGTTGAGGAGGTTCGCCATGCCGAGCGCCTCCTGGAAGTCGTCGAGCACGTAGATCTTGCCCTTTGCCTCCTCGTTCCAGAGGTCCCTCCAGGAGCCGGTGAGCTTGTCGCCGAGCTTGTCCGCCCGCCAGCAGATCCCCGTCGTGTAGACCGCGTAGGGCACCGTGTGCGCCGACTCGGGGTCGTACCAGGGGTCGTTGAAGTAGTCCGTGAAGCTCGTGACCTGCTGGTAGTTGCGCAGCTGCGAGTGATCGATCCGCCGCAGCCGGTTGCCCTTGTGCAGCTTGTCGACCCACTCCGCGGTCGGGAAGATCACGTCGTAGCGGTTCCCGGCGTTGAGCTTGGCCAGCATCCCCTGCATGGAGTCGAAGTTCGACTCGATCACCCGCACGCCGTAGCGCTTCTCGAAGCCCTTGATAAGGCCGGGGTCCATGTACTCCGAGTAGTTGAAGTAGTAGAGGTCGCCGTCGACCTTGGCCGAGATCGGCTGCTCCGCCTCTGCCTCCGAGGGGTTGAAGCGGTTCATGCCGCACCCGGACAGCCCCAGCGCGGCCGCCCCCAGGGCGGCGCCGCGCAGGGCATCGCGGCGCGTGAAGCGGTTCATGTCAGGCGTCCGTTCGCCGTGCCGGTCATCGCCGTGGGCCGCAGCTCGCACCCGAGCTGCAGCGAGGCCGTCGTCAGGCACAGGTGCACCATCCGCTCGGGCGTCACGTCCGGGTGCTCGAGCGTCACCTGCACGCCGAGCCCGTCGAGCATCGCGCTGAGCGCCGTGGCCACGTCGTCGGCGTCGGCGGGACCGAACTCGCCCGCGCGCTGCCCCTCCCGCACGACGTCGGCGATGAGGGCGCGCAGCCGGCGCTCGAGGCCCTCGTAGGTGGGCCGCATGTGCGGCCGGTGCCGCGCCTGCAGCCACATCTCGATCCACAGCGTCCAGTCGTCGAGCGCCTGCGCCGGCGCCGTGCAGCTCTCGATCAGGTGCACGAGCCGGGCGCTCGGGGAGTCCAGCGCGGCCATCTCCTCCTTGAGTGCCGCGTAGAAGCGCTCGTCGGAGTCGCCGAGCGCCTCCTCGAGCAGCACGTCCTTGGACTCGAAGTAGTAGAGGACGGTCGCCGAGCTCGTGCCCGCGCGCTCGGCGATGTCGCTGATGCGGGTCTCGGCGAACCCGCGCGCGTACATGGTCTCGATGGCCGCCTGCAGGATCTGCGGCCTGCGGATATGGCCCAGCGTGGGACGCGGGCTCACCGGCGATCCCCTCCTCCAGGAAACCTGAACGGCTGGTCAGGAAACGTAGTGGAGGCCGGCGAGCGAAGTCAAGTGGCGCGGCGGCGGGGTATGAGCCGCTCGCCCAGCCCGAGGTCGGCGGCGAGCCCGGACTCGACCGCCGCGCGCGCCCGCTCCAGCGGGATCGCCGAGTCGCGCAGCAGCGCGCGCACGCCGAACCCGTCGATCAGCGCCAGCGCGCGGTCGGCCACCTCGTCCGGGTCGCAGCGGGCGAACTCGCCGGTGCGCACCCCCTCGGCGATGACGTCCACGAACCAGTCGTGCATGCGCGCGTAGAGGTCCTCGGCCACCGGGCGCAGCTCCGGATGGCGGACCGCGCGCAGCCACAGCTCGACCCACAGCACCCAGTCCTGCTCGAGCGGGCCGGGCGACGGGAGGCACTGGTCGACCATCGCCGCCAGGCGCTCGGCGGCCGGGAGGTCGCCGGGCGGGTGGGTGGGAGTGGTCCCGGGTGCCCCGCCGATGCGCGAGTCCCCCGCGCGCTCGAACGAGTGCTCGAGGGCCTCGGCGAGCAGGCGCTCGCGCGTGTCGAAGTGGTAGTGGACGAGCGCCGGCGAGACGCCCGCGTCCTGCGCGATGCGCGCGATGCGCACGTCGTCGATGCCGTCGGACGCGATGCGGGCGCACGCCGCGTCGAGGATGCGCTCGCGCGCGGACTCCGCGCTCGCGCGGGCGGGCGGCGGGTCGGCGTGGTCGGGTTGCTGGCTCGTGGCTACTCCTGACCTTGTGATCAGCCGCATGATATCGTCCGCCGGCGTCGCATGGCTCGCGATCCACGCCACGACATCCTCTTCGAGCCGCTGCGCATCGGCCCCAAGACGATGCGCAACCGCTTCTACCAGGTTCCCCACTGCACCGGGCTGGGTTCGACCAAGCCGTTCGCCCAGGCTGCGCACCGGGCGATGAAGGCCGAGGGCGGCTGGGGCGCGGTGTGCACCGAGTACGCGCCCGTGAGCCCGGACTCCGACGAGAGCCCGTACGTCTCGGCGCGCCTCTGGGACGAGGACGACGCCGCGAATCTCGCGGTGATGTGCGAGCAGGCCCACGCGCACGACGCGCTCGCCGGCATCGAGCTCACGCACACGGGCGGGCACGCGACGCGCTACGAGTCGCGCTGGCCGGGGATCGCGCCCTCCCAGCTGCCCTCCGACGTGGACCCGTTCTTCGTCGCCAAGGCGATGGAGCGCTCCGACATCCGCCGCGTGCAGGACGACTGGGTGCTCGCCGCCCGGCGCGCGCGCGACGCCGGCTTCGACATCGTCTACGTCTACGGCGGCCACGCCTACCTGCCGCTGCAGTTCCTCTCGCCCTTCTACAACCACCGCACCGACTCCTACGGCGGCAAGCTGGAGAACCGCGCCCGCTTCTGGCTCGAGACGCTCGAGCGCGTGCGCGAGGCGGTCGGCGACGACTGCGCCATCGCCGTGCGGCTCGCGGTGGAGGCGCTCGGCCCGGCGGGGGTCGAGCTCGCCGAGGGCCTCGGCTTCGTCGCGCTCGCCGACCACCTGGTCGACCTGTGGGACGTCAACGTCGGGTCGATCGCCGAGTGGTCGAAGGACTCCGGCGCCTCGCGCTTCTATCCCGAGGGCTACCAGCTCGAGTGGACCTCGCACGTGCGCGAGTCGACCGCCAAGCCGATCGTCGGCGTCGGCCGGCTCACGAACCCGGACCGCATGGCGGAGATCCTGCGCACCGGCGCCTGGGACCTGATCGGCGCCGCCCGGCCGTCGATCGCCGACCCCTTCCTGCCCGCCAAGGTCGAGGCCGGCCGCGCGGGCGAGGTGCGCGAGTGCATCGGCTGCAACGTGTGCGTGATGAAGTCCGAGACCGGCGGGCACATCGGCTGCACCCAGAACGCGACCGCGGGCGAGGAGCACCGCCGCGGCTGGCACCCGGAGCGCTTCACGCGCGCCGCCAACGCCGACCGCGACGTGCTCGTGGTCGGCGCGGGGCCGGCGGGGATGGAGTGCGCGATCGTCCTCGGCAAGCGCGGGATGTCGCGCGTGCACCTGCTCGACGCCGCGCCCGAGCCGGGCGGGCACATGCGCTGGCTCTCGCGGCTCCCGGGGCTCGGCGAGTGGCACCGCGTGATCGACTGGCGCGTCATCCAGCTCCAGCGGCTGCGCAACGTCGAGCTGATCACCGGCGCGTCGCTCGACGCGGCCGCGGTGCGCGAGTACGGCGCGGAGATCGTGGTCGTCGCCACCGGCGCGCGGTGGGCGGGCGACGGGCTCACCGGCGCGGGCCACGCGGCGGTGCCGGGCGCGGACCCAGCGCTCGACCACGTCCTCACCCCCGAGCAGATCATGCTCGAGGGCAAGCGCCCTCCGGGCGAGCGCGTCGTCGTCTACGACGCGGAGGGCTACACGGTCGCCGCCGGGCTCGCCGAGCTGCTGGCCGGCGAGGGCCATCGCGTCGAGCTCGTCACGTGCCTGGCGCAGGTGGCGCCGGTGTGCGACCTCACGCTCGAGGGCCCGCTGCTGCGCCGGCGCCTCCACGACGCCGGGGTGGCGCTGCGCCGCGACGTCACGCTGACCGGGATCGAGCCCGGCCGCCTCGCGGCCGAGGGCGAGTTCGGCGAGCCGCTCGAGCTGGCGGCCGACGCCGTCGTGCTCGTCGACCACCGGCGCTCCGACGACGCGCTCTACCACGAGCTGCGCGCCGACCCCGGCGCGCTGGCGGCCGAGGGGGTCGAGGCGCTGTATCGCATCGGCGACTGCGTGGCGCCGCGGCTGACCTCGGAGGCGATCTTCGACGGCCACCGGCTGGCGCGCGAGATCGACAGCGAGGACCCGAGCGTCCCGCTGCCCTACCGGCGCGAGCGCCTCGTGGCCGGCGCCGTCAGCCCCGCCGCGCCGACGTCGCCCGCCGCCGCAGCCGCTCGGTGAGCGGCGCGTCCGCGAGGATGCGCCGCGCCGCGTTGCGCCCCGGCAGGCCGGTGACCCCGCCGCCGGGGTGCGAGCCCGAGCCGCACAGGTAGAGCCCGGCGATCGGCGTCGCGTAGCGGCTCAGCGCGGGCGCGGGCCGCATGAAGGCCATCTGGTCGAGGCCCTGCTCGCCGTGGAAGATGTTGCCGCCCACCAGGCCGAAGATCCGCTCGAGGTCCGGCGGCGCCAGGATCTCGCGGTGCAGCACGACGTCGGGCGTCATGTTCGGCGCATACCGCCGCAGGATCTCCAGGCAGCGGTCGGCGTAGGCCTCGCGCGCGCCGTCCGGCCAGCCCTCCTCGGCGGGCGGGCCGAACTGCGTGTAGAGCGTGACGACGTGGCCGGGGAGGCCGTCGTCGACCAGCGTGGGGTCGTGCACCGAGGGGCACAGCACGTCGAGGTAGGGCTCGTCGGCCGGCTCGCCGTGCTTGGCCTGGTCCCACGCCCGCTCCAGCGCCTCGACCGAGCGGCAGAAGCCGAACTCGCCCGCGTAGATCGCGGGGTGGTCGGCGGCCGCGAAGGCCTCGAAGCGCGGGAGCTCGGACACCACGAGGTTGATCTTCACCGCGCCGCCGCGGCTGCGGTAGCGCTCGATCGCCGCGACGACGCCGGCGGGCCAGGCGGCGCGCCCGACGAGGTCGAGCACGAGCGTGCGCGGGTGCACGCCCGAGGCCACCACGGGAGCGCGCAGCCGCTGCCCGCCGGCGAGCGTGACGCCGTGCACCCGCCCGCCCTCGACGTCGACGCTCGCGACCTCGGCGTCGGTGCGCACGACCGCCCCCGCCGCCCGCGCCGAGGCGGCCAGCGCCTCGGAGATCGCGCCCATCCCGCCCACCACCTGCCCCCAGGCGCCGGGGACGCCGTCGATCTCGCCGACCGAGTGGTGCAGCAGGTTGTACGCGGTGCCCGGCGTGCACGGGCCGGCCCACACGCCGACGACGCCGGTCGAGGCCAGCGAGCCCTTCAGCGCGTCGGACTCGAAGAAGTCGTCGAGCAGGTCGGCGACCGAGGTGGTCATCACGCGGTAGGCGTCGGCGAGGTCGGCGCGGCGCAGGCCGAGCGTCCTCGCGGCGAGCGCCAGCGCGCGGGCGGGGTCGCCGGGCGGCGGGGCCATGGTGAGCAGCGGGCGCACGACGCGCGCCACGCGCTCGAGCAGCGCCTCGTACTCCGGGTAGGCGTCGGCGTCGCGGCGCGAGATCGCGGCCAGCTCCGCGCGCGTGCGCTCCGGCTCGCCGTAGCGCAGCGCAACCGGCTGCCCGTCGGGCGTGATCGTCGCCCAGCTCGGGTCGCACACGCGGACGCGGTAGCCGTGGCGGGCGAGCTCGAGGTCGGAGACGACGCCGGGGTGCAGCAGGCTGACCACGTAGGAGCAGCGCGACACGCGGTAGCCCGGCCACAGCTCCTCGGTGACGCAGGCGCCGCCGAGGACCTCGCGGCGCTCGAGCACGCACACGCGCCGGCCCGCGCGGGCGAGGTACGCGGCGGCCGTCAGCCCGTTGTGTCCGCCGCCGACGACGATGGCGTCGAAGTCGGCGACGCGGGCGCTCACGCCTCGCCCAGCGCGTCGCGCACGTGGTCGGCGAACCACGCGACCGCGGCCTCGCGGGCCGACAGCGGTCCGCACTCGTAGCCCCGCGTGGCGAGACCCGCCTGCACGTTCTGCACGAGGTCGACGTCCTCGTGCGTGACGAGCGCGTTGACCTTCTCGTTGAGCTTCTGCACGGCGCGTGAGCGCGGCTTGGAGTCCGGCGGCCGGTAGGCGTCGGCGACGTCGCGCGTGGCGCGGTGTCCGTCGGGCGAGATCTTCCAGGCGAGGACCTGGTCGGGGTAGAGGTCGATCGTCGTGTTGGGCCAGATGTAGATGTAGCGCCACACGCGCCGGTCCGCCTCGCCGAGGCCGTGCATCGGGGTCACGAGCCGCTGGTAGGCGCGCTCGAGGCGGTTGCCGGACGGCTTGTCGCGCAGCGGGGCGTCGAACCAGATGTAGTGGTCGTGGACCTCGACCGTGTAGTTCTGGTAGTCGAGCAGCCGCATGAGGCCCGGGTGCGCGATCGGCACGTGGTAGCCCTCGAGGTAGTTGTCGGCCACGATCTTCCAGTTGACCGACTGTGAGCTGACGGTCGGCGCGAACGGCTCCAGGCGCTCGATGGCGTAGGGCGCGAGGCGCTGCGGCAGGTCGCCGACCAGCTCGGCGAGCGGCGTCGCGTGGATGTCGAGGTTCACGAACACGAGCCCGCTGAGGACTTCGCAGCGGGCCGGGAACAGCCCGAGCTCTGCCTTGTCGACCTTGCCGAAGGAGCGCGCCTCGGGCATGCCGATGAGGCGGCCGTCGAGGCGATAGGTCCAGCCGTGGTAGCGGCAGCGGATCGCCCGCTTGCAGGTGCCGCTGCCCGAGAGCAGGCGCGAGCCGCGGTGGCGGCAGACGTTGCGGAACGCGCGCAGGTTCTCGTCGTCGTCGCGCACCACGAGCACCGGCTGGTCGCCGGCCTGCGTGGTCAGGTAGCTGCCGGGCCGGGGCAGCTGCGAGACGTGCCCGGCGAACTGCCAGGTGCGCTCGAAGATGCGCTCCTGCTCGCGCTCGAGCACCGCCGGGTCCAGGTAGAGGGACGGCGTCAGCGCCGACCCCCGCGCGGGACGGGTCTTCTGGATCGTGCCGGTCTCCATCGCCTCACCCCCACTGTGGCCGTCTCCGGCCGCCGCGGGAGCACCGGGCAGCGCGGGCTGACTTTGTAGTCAGTCGCATGATACCGTCCCACGGGTCATGGCTGCAATGGTCCGCCTCCCCGCCCGCAGCGCGTGGCGCTCGGTCACGCCCGAGCCCGAGCGCGAGCTGCCCGCCGCGGTCGCCACGCTGCGCGCCGGCGGCCCGCCGGATCCGGCCGCCGTCGCGCGCGAGCGCGCGCTGCTCGAGCGGCTCGTCGTGCGCGGCACCGAGCGGCGCTGGCTGGCCTACCTGAGCGAGGCGGTCGACCTGCTCGCGCGCACGCCGCGGGCGCCCGCCGACCCCGCCGTCGCCGGCGCGCGCGAGATCGTGCTCGACGTCGTGCGCAACCACCACGCCCTGCTGCTGGGGCTGCCGGGCCGCGCCGCGGAGCGCACCGCGGCCGAGCGCGAGCGGCTCGAGCGGCTCGACACCCCGCCCGAGAGCGAGGAGCCATGACGAGCACCGCCCCCGAGCTCACCCCGGCCGAGCTCGAGCTGCGCGAGCGCGCGCGGCGCTTCGTCGACGAGGAGCTGATCCCCCACGAGGAGCTGGCCGAGCGCAGCGGCGGGCACATCGGCGAGGAGCTGCGCACGCGGATCCGCGAGGCGGCGCTGGCCGCCGGCCTGGTGGGCGGGCTGCACGCGCCCGAGCACGGCGGCCAGGGCTGGAGCACGGCCGAGTGGTTCCTCGTCGAGGAGCAGATGGGGCGCTCTACCAACGCGCTCTCGTGGCACATGCCGAACGCCTACAACGTGCTCGCGAGCGGCAGCCCGGAGCAGATCGAGCGCTACCTCAAGCCCGCCCTGCGGGGCGAGCTGCAGGACGCCTACGCGGTCACCGAGGAGCACGCGGGCTCCGACCCGTCGGGCATCGCGACCGCGGCCGTGCGCACCGCCGGCGGCTACCGCATCACCGGCGAGAAGTGGTTCGTGACCTCGGGCGACGTCGCCGGGGTCTACATCGTGATGGCCAACGTGATCGAGGACGGCGAGCGGCTGCCGACGCTGTTCCTCGTCGACCGCGCGCTCGGCGGCATCGAGATCGTCGACGACCCGCCCTTCACCCACACCTACCCGCACGGCCATCCGACCGTCCGCTTCGACGTCGAGGTGGGCGAGGACGCCGTGATCGGGGGCATCGGCGGCGGCGACGACCTCCAGCGCGCATGGTTCACCGAGGAGCGGCTCGGGATCGCCGCGCGCGGCGTGGGCTCGATGTGGCGGCTGCTGGACGAGACGGTCGCGTGGGCGACCACGCGCGAGCAGGGGGGCCGCCGGCTGTGGGACCACCAGGGCGTCGCCTTCCCGCTCGCCGACTCGGCGGCCGACGCGGCCGCCGGGCGCCTGCTGGGGCTCGACGTCGCGCGCCTCGCCGACGCGGAGGCGGACCCCAAGGTCGTCCACGCCAAGGCATCGATGGCGAAGCTGTTCGTCTCCGAGGCCGCCTACCGCTGCGCCGACCGCGCCGTGCAGGCCTTCGGCGGGCGCGGCTACCTGCGCACCAACGTCGCCGAGCGCTTCCTGCGCGAGCTGCGGGTCGACCGCATCTGGGAGGGCACGTCGGAGATCCAGCGGCTGATCGTGGCCCGGGGGCTCGAGCGCCGCGGCGTCGAGCGGATACTCCACTAGATGGACCTCACCCGCCTGCTCCACCCCGCGAGCATCGCGGTCGTGGGCGCGAGCCCGCGCGAGGAGACCTACGCGTACCAGACGCTCGCCAACCTCGCGACGCTCGGCTACCCCGGGCGCGTCTACGGGGTCAACCCGCGCCACGAGGCGGTGCTCGGCGTGCCCTGCGTGCCGTCGCTCGCCGATCTCCCCGAGCCCGCCGACGCGGTCGTCGTCGCGCTCCCGGCGGCCGCGGTCCCGGACGCCGTCGAGGCCGCGGGCGCGGCCGGCTGCGGCGGGGCGGTCGTGTACGCGGCGGGCTTCGGCGAGGCCCGCGGCGGCGGCGCGCTGCAGGAGGCGCTGCGGGCGGCCGCGCGGCGCCACGGGCTGCCGGTGTGCGGCCCGAACTGCGACGGCATCGTGCAGCTGCACGAGCGCGCCGCGCTGTGGGGCGACGCGCTGGTGCCGCGCGCCGGCGGCGACGTGGCGCTCGTGTCCCAGAGCGGCAACCTCGCCGTCAACGCGCTCGCGCTGCGGCGCGGCCCGGCGCTGCACACCGTGATCTCCTCGGGCAACGAGGCGGTGGTGGACACCGCCGGCTGGCTCGAGGCGCTCGCGGCCGAGGCGGGGGTCCGCTCGATCGCCCTGTTCGCCGAGGCCGACGGCGACGGCGCGCGGCTGTGCGAGGCGCTCGCGCGCTGCGCCGAGGCGGGCGTCCGCGTCGCCGTCCTCAAGGCGGGCGCGTCGGCCGCGGGCGGGGCGGCGGCCGCGGCGCACACCGGCGCGGTCGCGGGCGACCTGCGCGTGTTCCGCGCGCTCGTCCGCGAGGCCGGCGCCGCGTGGACGACGGACTTCCACGAGCTGCTCGAGGTCGCGAAGGCGCTCGCGGTGCGGCCCCGCCGCGCCACCTCCGCCCCGCCCGGCGGCGGCCTCGCCATCCTCACCTGCTCCGGCGCCGACGCGGGCGTCGGCGCCGACGAGGCCGCGCGTCGCGGCCTGCCGCTCGCGACCTTCGCGTCCGCCACCCGGGAGCGGCTGCGGGCGCTGCTGCCGCCGGAGGCGACGATCGGCAACCCGCTCGACTACACCGCGCTGATCTGGGGCGACGTCCCGCGGCTGCGCGACCTGATCGCCGCCGTGGGAGCCGACCCCGCGGTCGGCGAGGTGCTCGTCTACTTCGACCGGCCGCCGGGGCTCTCGGGCGCGACCGGCGCGTCGTGGGACGCCGTCCGCGAGGGGATCGAGCAGGGCGCGGCGGCGAGCCCGGTGCCCACGATGGTCGCCTCGGCGATGCCGGAGCTGCTCGACGAGGACGACGCGGCGACGCTCGGGCGCTCCGGCGTGGCGGCGCTCGCCGGGCTCGCGGCCGGGCTGGCCGGCGCCGCGGCCCGGCGCACCGCGCCCGGCGACCCGGCGCGGCTGCGCGCGATCGCGGCCGCGTGCCGGGACGCGGCGGCGCGCGGCACGGCCAACGGCGCGGGCACGTGGCTCGCCGAGCACGAGGCGAAGGACCTCCTGCGCGCGGACGGGCTGCCGGTCGTCGCGGGCCGGGTCACGGCCGACGCCGACGCGGCCGCGGCGGCCGCCGACGCGCTCGGCTACCCGGTCGCGCTCAAGCGCTCGGCGCCGGCGCTGCGTCACAAGTCGGAGGCCGGCGCGCTGCTCCTCGACGTCCGCGACGCGCGCGCGGTCCGCGCGGGGTTCGAGCGGCTCGCCGCGGATGGGGACGGCGCGAACGTGCTCGTCGAGCGGATGGCCGCCCCCGGCGGCGTCGAGCTGCTCGTCGCGGCGCGCGCCGACGCGGTGGTCCCGGCGCTCGTGCTCGGGCTCGGCGGGATCTGGACGGAGCTGCTCGACGACGTCGCGATCGTCCCCCTCCCCGCCGGCCGCGAGCGGGTCCACGCGGCGCTGCGCTCGCTGCGCGGCGCGCCCCTGCTCACCGGCGGCCGCGGCCGGCCCGCGCTCGACCTCGCCGCCGCGGCGGACCTCGCGGTGGCGGCCGGCGAGATGCTGCTCCGCCACCGCCTCGCGCTGCTCGAGCTCAACCCGGTGATCGTGCACGAGCACGGCGCGGTGGCGGTCGACGCCGTGGCGCGAACCGCGACCGCGGCGCCGCTTACGATGCGCCCGTGAGCGAGCCCGCCCGTCGACACGCCCCGCTGAACCTGGCGGGAGCGGTCTACGGGCAGATCATCAGCACCGGGGTGGTGATCACCGCCGCGGAGTACGACGAGTCCGGCACCACGGACATCCTCGCGACCGTGGTGGGCACGATGCTCGTGTTCTGGGCGGCCCACGCGTACGCGGAGGTGATCTCCCGGCACGTGGAGCGAGCGTGGCCGCTCCCCTGGCGCGAGGTCCGCGACGCGATGGCGCACGAGTGGCCGATCGCGCAGTCGGCGCTGCCCGCCGCCCTCGCGCTCGGGCTCGGGGCGATCGGCGTCCTCGGCTACGACGCCTCGGTCGACCTCGCCATCGGCTTCGGCGTGGTCGCGCTGTTCGGCTGGGGGCTCCTCATCGGCTTCCGGCAGGACCTGAGCTGGCCCGCGACGCTCGGCGTCTCCGCGGTGGCCGGCAGCTTCGGGCTGCTGCTGGTCCTGCTCGAGGTGCTCGTGCACTGACGCTCGCGGTCAGCCGCGTTTAGTGCGGGCCGCCCCGGGAGACCGGCTCGAGGGAGGGAGATGAGCGGGGGGCCCGTCATCGCCGAGCGGGGGCCGGCGTCGTGATCGCCCTCTTCGTGCTGCTCGTCGCCGGGACGGGGTGCGGCGGCGGTGGCGCCGCGGAGGACCCCTGTTCATCACCCACGACCTCTCGACCGTCGAGTACTTCTGCGACCGTGTGGCGGTGATGTACCTCGGCCGCATCCTCGAGACCGGCCCGCGACATGTTCGGCGCGCCGGCCACCTGCGCAGGCGCTGCGTCCGCCGCCGTCGTCCCCGACCCCGCCGTGCAGCGCTCGCGCCGGCGCGTGGTCCGAGGGCGAGCCGAGCCGCGGCAGCGGCCGCGGGCCGCCGAGCAGGCATGCCCGGTGCCGCGCGACGCGGCGGGCGACGGGCACTTCGCCGCCTGCCACCTCGTGGGCGAGGACGGCGAGCCCGCGCGGATCGCCGCGGCCGCCTACGACGGAGCCCGCTCGCGGTGACCGCCGAGCCGCCGTTCACCACCCGCCCGGAGCTGTCGGGCACGTTCGGGATGGTCGCCTCGACCCACTGGCTCGCGTCCGCCGCCGGGATGGCGACGCTCGAGCGGGGCGGCAACGCGTTCGACGCCGCGGTCGCGGCCGGGCTCGCGCTGCAGGTCGTCGAGCCGCACCTCAACGGCCCGGGCGGCGACCTGCCGCTGCTCCTCTACGACGCCGGCCGCGAGACGGTCGACGTCATCTGCGGCCAGGGGCCGTCGCCCGCCGGCGCGACGGTCGAGCACTTCCGCGGGCTCGGGCTCGAGCTCGTGCCCGGCATCGGGCTGCTCGCGGCGTGCGTGCCGGGCGCGTTCGACGCTTGGATGCTGCTGCTGCGCGACTACGGGACGATGCCGCTCGCCGACGTCCTGCGCTACGCGATCGGCTACGCCGAGGACGGCTTCCCGGTCATGCCGCGGATCGCCGGCGCGATCGAGGACATGGCGCCGCTGTTCGAGGCCGAGTGGCCGACGTCGGCGGAGCTGTGGCTGCCCGGCGGCGCCACGCCGGCCGCGGGCGCGCGGATGCGCAACCCGGTCCTTGCGGCGACCTACCGGCGCATCGGCGAGGAGGCCGCGGCGCGCTCGACCGATCGCGACGAGCAGATCGAGGCGGCGCGCGACGCGTTCCTGCGCGGCTTCGTCGCGGAGGCGATCACGGACTTCGTCGAGACCGCCGAGGTCTTCGACTCGAGCGGGGAGCGCCAGCGCGGGCTGCTCACGGCCTCCGACCTCGCCGCCTACCACGCCACCGTCGAGGCGCCGGCGACATTCGACTACGAGGGCTGGACCGTGTGCAAGACCGGGCCCTGGGGCCAGGGGCCGGTCCTGCTGCAGCAGCTCGCGCTGCTCGAGCACTTCGACCTCGGCGCGATGGACCCGGGGAGCGCCGACTACGTGCACACGGTCGTGGAGTGCGCGAAGCTCGCCTTCGCCGATCGCGACGCGTGGTACGGCGACAGCGCCGAGGTGCCGCTCGAGCAGCTCCTGAGCCGCGAGTACGCCGCCGGGCGCCACGCGCTGGTCGACGCCGCCGAGGCCTCGCACGAGCTGCGGCCGGGGACGGTCGACGGGCGCGCCCCGCTGCTCCCCGGCCCGCTCCGCCGTGCGGACGAGCTGGACGACGCGCTGGTCGGCGTGGGCGAGCCGACGATGGGCGCCCCCGCCGAGGGCCACCAGGGCGACACCTGCCACGTCGACGTCGCCGATCGCCACGGCAACATCGTCTCGGCGACCCCGAGCGGCGGCTGGCTGCAGAGCTCGCCGGCGATCCCCGGCCTCGGCTTCTGCCTGGGCACGCGCGGCCAGATGTTCTGGCCGATGGAGGGCCTCGCGAGCTCGATGGCCCCGCGCCGGCGGCCGCGCACGACGCTCAGCCCGTCGCTGGCGCTGCGCGACGGCGGCGAGACGCGGCTGTCGTGGGGCACCCCCGGCGGCGACCAGCAGGACCAGTGGTCGCTCGCGCTGTTCCTCAGCCACGTCCACCACGGACGCAACCTGCAGGAGGCGATCGACGCCCCGGGGTTCCACACCTCGCACCTGCCGAGCTCCTTCTACCCGCGCGCGATCCAGCCGGGGCGGATCCACGTGGAGGAGCGCTTCGATCCGGCCGAGGTCGACGAGCTGCGCCGCCGCGGGCACGACGTCGAGATCATGGGGCCGTGGTCGATCGGGCGCCTGAGCGCGGTGTCGCGCTCGCCGGACGGCGTGTTGCGCGGCGCGGCGAACCCGCGCGGGATGCAGGGGTACGCTGTCGGGCGCTGATGACCGACCCCGTGCGCCGCCCCGCCGAGACGATCTCCGTCCTCACGTTCCGCACCGGCGTCCAGGACGCCAACATGGCCGGCTACGTGCACGGCGGCTGGATCATGAAGCTCTGCGACGACGTCGCGGTGATCGCGGCGACCCGGCTGGCCGGCGGACGCGTCGTCACCGCCGCGGTGGACGGGATGCGGTTCCGCGCGCCGATCCACGTCGGCGACCTGGTCACGCTGCGCGGCACCGTCAACGCGTCCTGGCGCACCTCGATGGAGGTGGGCGTGCGGGTCGAGGCCGAGGACGTCCGCACGGGCGAGCGCCGCCATACCGTCACGGCCTACATGACGATGGTCGCGCTGGGCGAGGACGAGAAGCCCCTGCCGCTGCCGTCGATGGTGCCCGAGACCGCCGAGGACGAGCGCCGGCACCGCGAGGCGAACCTGCGCCGCGACGTCCGCCTCGCCGCCCCCGGCGAGGCGCGGCGGGTCTCTGGCTGAAGCCGGCCCGGCAGCCGGCGCTCACCGGTCCATCGGCAGCAGGCGGAACGCCTGACCGCTCGCGAGCGGGCGCACCGCGCGGAAGTGGCGTTCGTCGAGAGTCGCAACGCTGACCGTTTCCGAGGCGCTCCGCGAGCACCACGAGCGAGGGTGAAAGCCCCTGGGCCGCGCCGCACGGCTCACGCCCGGCCCCTACGATCCGCGCCGTGTCCGACGAGGGTCTGAAGGCCGCCGAGGAGAAGATGCGCCGCGAGGGCGTGCCCGACGCCGCCATCGCGAACTTCCGCCACTACTACGGCCAGCTCGTGGCGGGCGAGTCGGGGATGCTGCCCGACGCCGGCCTCGAGCCGGTCCCCGACGTGCCCGACGCGCGCGAGCTGCCGCACGCCGAGGCGCCGATGGACAAGGCCGTCGTGCTCAAGCTCAACGGCGGCCTCGGGACCAGCATGGGGATGACGCGGGCCAAGTCGCTGATCGAGGCCAAGGACGGGCACTCGTTCCTCGACATCATCGTGCGCCAGGTGCTCGACCTGCGCCGGCGCCACGACGCGCGCCTGCCGCTCGTGCTGATGAACAGCTTCTACACGCGCGACGACACGCTCGCCGCGCTCGAGCGCGTCGACGACCTCCCGGCCGACGTCCCCGCCGACTTCGTGCAGAACAAGGAGCCGAAGATCCGGGTCGACGACCTGATGCCGGTGAGCTGGCCGGACGACCCGTCGCTCGAGTGGTGCCCGCCCGGCCACGGCGACCTCTACACCGCGCTGCTGACCTCCGGCACGCTCGACGCGCTGCTCGACCGCGGCTACGAGTACGCGTTCATGAGCAACTCGGACAACCTCGGGGCGGTGCTCGACCCGCGCATCCTCGCCTGGCTCGCCGCCGAGGAGATCCCGTTCCTGATGGAGATCTGCGACCGCACCGAGGCCGACCGCAAGGGCGGGCACCTCGCCCGCCGCGTCGACAGCGGGCAGCTCATCCTGCGCGAGACCTCCCAGGTGCCGGACGCAGACCAGGAGTCCTTCCAGGACACGAGCCGCTGGGGCTTCGTGAACACCAACAACCTGTGGGTGAGCCTGCCGCGGCTGCGCGAGGTGCTGGCCGAGCGCGAGGGCGTGCTCGGGCTGCCGATGATCGTCAACCGCAAGACCGTCGATCCCGGCGACGCCTCGACGCCCGAGGTCTTCCAGCTCGAGACCGCGATGGGCGCGGCGGTGGGCGCGTTCGAGGGCGCCCGCGCGCTGTACGTGCCGCGCGGGCGCTTCTCGCCGGTCAAGACGACCGACGACCTGCTGGCGCTCCGCTCGGACGCCTACGTGCTCGGCGAGGACGGGAGCGTCGCGCTCGCGCCGGAGCGCGACGGCATCCCGCCCTACGTCGCGCTCGACTCCGCCCACTACAAGCTGCTGCGCGACTTCGACGCCCGCTTCCCCGCCGGGCCGCCGTCCCTCGTCGAGTGCGAGCGCTTCGTGGTCGACGGCGACGTCGCCTTCGGCCGCGGCGTCGTCGCCCGCGGCCGCGTCGAGGTCGACAACGACGGCGACGGGCGGCTGGAGATCGAGGACGGCGCGGTCCTCGGGGGCTAGAGAAACGAGGCGGCTGCCGCGCCCGTGAAGGCCGTCGTCATCGCCGCCGACGGGGCGCTGCGCGTCGCCGACGTCGCCGAGCCCCGCCCCGGGCCGCACGAGGTCCTCGTCGACGTGGCCGCGGCCGCGGTGAACCGGGCCGACCTCGCCCAGCGGGCGGGTCGTCATGAGCCAGGCCCCGGGAGCGCCGGAGACGGCGCGCGGATCGCCGGGATGGACGCCGCCGGCGTCGTCGCGCAGGTCGGAGCCGACGTCGAGACGATCCGGACCGGCGACCGGGTGATGGGGCTGGTGGCCGGCGGATACGCCCAGAGAGCCGTGCTCGACGCGCGCCTGGCCATCTCCGTGCCGGGTACGTGGAGCCTGGTCGAGGCCGCCGCCGCGGTCTCCGGCCTCCAGACCGGGTACGACGCCCTGGTCAACGCCGCGGGGCTCGCCCCCGGCGAGGTGGTCGTGGTGCAGGGAGCGAGCACGCCGGTCGGCCTCACCGGCATCCAGATCGCGCGTCACCTCGGCGCGGGGATGATCATGGGCACGATCCGGACCGGGCGCGCGCACGCGCAAGTGGTCTCGGCCGGCGCCGATCTCGTGATCCACACCACGTCCGAGTCCGTCGCGGACGCCGTTCTGAAGGCGACCGGCGGACGCGGCGCCGACGTCATCGTCGATCACGTCGGCGGGGACACGCTTCCCGACGCGATCCGCTCGCTGGCGATCGAGGGCCGGCTGGTCAGCGTCGGCCGGCTCGCCGGCGCGAAGGGCGAGCTCGACCTGGAGTCGCTGGCCTACAAGCGCGCGCGCATCGTCGGCGTCACGTTCCGGACCCGGTCGCTCGCGCAGTACGCGCAGATCGCCCGAGCCGTCGGGGAGAACCTGCTGCCCGCGATGGAACGCGGCGAGCTTCGCCCGATCATCGACCGCACGTATCCGCTCGACCGCGCCGCCGAGGCGCAGGCCTTCATGGCGGCCGACGAGCACCGCGGAAAGCTCGTCCTGACCGTCTCCACCTGACGGCGCGGGAAACCTGGCAATCACCCGCCCGCTGCGCCTAGACTCGGTCGCCGTGCCTCCGGACACCCCCGATGTCCGCGTCGTGATCGGCCTGCTGGGCAACGACGATCCGGCCTGCGTCGAGGTCGTCGCGGAGCACCTCGGCGTGGAGCCCGAGGCGGTCGCCGAGGCGCTCGAGGCGCTCGCGGCGGAGGGGCTCGCCGAGCGCACCCCGGGCGGGGGCTACCGGGCAACGCGGCTCGACGCCGGCGAGCTGCGCGAGCTCTATCCCGCCGCGCTGATGCTCGAGTGCCTCGCCGTGCGCGAGGCGCCGCCCTACGACGCGGGGACGCTCGGCGTGATGCGCGAGGCCAACGCGCGGCTGCGCGCGGCGCCCGACCCGATCGCCGCGATGGCCGCCGACGACGACTTCCACGTCGCGCTCCTGCGCCACTGCGACAACGAGCGCCTGCTCGACGTGCTGCGGCCGGTGCGCCGGTCGCTGCTGCGCTACGAGCGCGCGTACATGATCGAGCCCGAGCGCATCGAGCGCTCGGCCGCGCAGCACGACGCGATCATCGACGCGCTGGAGCGCGGCGACCGCGCGGAGGCGGCCCAGGGCGTGCGCGAGAACTTCATGCACGCGCTGCCGGACCTCGAGGCGCAGCTCAGCGAGCAGGCCCCGTCGTCCGGCGACTCGTCACGGACGTGAGCCCTGCCCGGCCCCGCGGGGCCGCCCCGGCATGTGGATGACCGCCGAGAACCGGCGCTGGTGGGCGCTCACCGGGGCGTGCATGGGCCTCTTCCTGCTGATGCTCGACTCGAGCGTGGTGGTGCTCGCCATCCCGCCGATCCAGCACGACCTCGACGCGAGCAACAGCGAGCTGCAGTGGATCGTCAACGGCTACCTGCTCGTGCTCGCGGTGCTCGTCGTGACGGCGGGCCGCCTCGGCGACATCCTCGGGCGCCGCCGGGTGTTCCTCGCCGGCATGCTGCTGTTCACGGCCGGGTCGGTGCTCGCCGCCCTCGCGCCGAGCCCGGAGGTGCTGATCGCGGCGCGCGTGATCCAGGGCACGGGCGGGTCGAGCATGCTCGGCCTCTCGCTGGCGATCGTCAGCCACGACTTCCCGCCCGAGGAGCGTCCGCGGGCGCTCGGCATCTGGACGGCCGTGTCGGCGATGGGGCTGGCGGTCGGCCCGCTGGTGGGCGGCGTGCTGATCGACGCGCTCGGCTGGCGCTGGATCTTCTGGCTGTGCCTCCCGTTCGCGGCGCTCGGGCTGACGCTCACGCGCATCGCCGCGCAGGAGTCGCGCGACGAGACCGCCGCGCACCGGATCGACGTGGCGGGCCTGGTCACGCTGACCGTCGGCCTCGCCGGGGTCGTCATGGCGCTGATCGAGGGCAAGGACTGGGGCTGGGGCGCGTGGCAGACGGTCGTCCTGTTCGGCGTCGGGCTGCTCTCGCTCGTCGCGTTCTGGTTCGTCGAGCACCGCGTACGCTCGCCGCTGGTCGAGTTCTCGCTGTTCCGCAACGGCCCGTACTTCGGCGCCAGCGCCGCCGCCTTCTGCCTGGTCGGCTGCTACTGGGGCGTCGACTTCTTCCAGCCGCAGTACCTGCAGGACGTGCTCGGCTACTCGCCGCTCGTCAGCGGCATCCTGATCCTGCCGGTCACCGTCCCGATGATCCTCATCTCGCCGCTGGCAGGCCGGGTGGTGCGGCGCTTCGGCACGCGGCTCGTGATGACCGCCGGGATGGCGTGCGGCACGGCCGGCGTCCTGATCCAGACCCAGATGACGCCCGACACCGGCTACGCGCTCGTGCTGCCGGGCCTGCTGCTGCTCGGCGTCGCGCTCGGCCTGGTCTACGCGCCGATGTCGGCCGCCGCGATGGCGGCCATGCCCGCCGAGAAGGCCGGCATCGCCGCGGGCGTGCTGGCCATGAACCGCGTCCTGTCGGGCGCGCTGATCCTCGCGGTGCTCGGCGCGCTCTTCCAGCACCTCCAGCAGGACCGCCTGTCCTCGCTGCTGGCCGGCACGGCGAGCGGGCTCGATCCCGAGCGCACCGAGCTCGACAGCCTGCTCGCCGGCTCGCCGGCCGCCCGCGCCCGCCTGGACAGCTTCGATCCCGGGGTCGTCGCGTCGATCGAGCGCGTCGTCGACGAGACCTTCACCTACGCGCTGGCGCGCGCGAACTGGGTGATGGTGGTCGTGATGGTCGTCGGCACCGTGCTCACCTGGCTCTATGTCCGCTCGCCGGGCGAGGCGGATGCGCCCGAGGCCGTCCCGGCGGCTGCCGCTGCGGCCTCGCCGCACCACCGGCTGCGGTTCCACCTGTAGCGCCGCGTGTCGACTTGCGGGCGCTCAGCGCACGGAACTCGACACGCGCGGGCGCGGCGAGCGGCGGCGCGCCAGCGTCCACCCCACGACCGCGCCGTAGGCGGCGTGGTCGGCCCACTGGTCGGCCTGGGGCAGCGCGCGGATGGCGGGCAGCCGGCGGCGGCCGATCACGCCGAGGTCGAGCGCGGCGATGGCAAGCCCGGCCGCGATCCCGGCCGGGAGCTCGCGGCCGCGCGGCAGGACCGCCGCGAGCACGAGCGCCCAGCCGAACGAGATCCCCAGGTGGGCGGCGGTCCCGGCGGCGAGCAGCGGTGCCGTGCGGCGCTCGCCGGGCAGCAGCAGCGTCCCGGCGGCGCGCGCGCCGTCCAGCGGGTCGCCGCCGCGGGCCAGCACGAGCAGCGTCGAGGGCACGCCGCTGAGCGCCGCGCCCGCGGCGCCCGCGACCGCTGCGTCGGCGAGGAGCGCGAGGGGGTCGCGGGCGGGCACGGTCGCCGAGGCTCGCAGATCGCCGGCGGCTACGTTTCCGGCCATGGAAACCGGCACCGCTTTCACCACCCTCGACTTCGACGCCGGCGAGCGCTTCGTGGCGCTCCGCCGCGACCTCGGCGTGACGAGCCTCGGGCTCAACCTCATCCTGCTCGAGCCCGGGCAGCAGGGGCGCGTGCACCGGCACGAGCGCCAGGAGGAGGTCTACATCGTGCTCGAGGGCGTGCTGACCCTCGAGCTGGACGGCGGCGAGATCCGCGAGCTGCGCCGCCGGGACGCCGCCCGCGTCGCGCCGGAGGTCCGCCGGCGCCTCGTCAACCGCGGACCCGAGCGCCTCGCACTGCTGGCGATGGGCGGCACCGGCCAGCACCGCGGCCGTGACGGGCTCGCGTGGGAGAGCTGGGAGTCGGAGGGTGAGGGCCGCCCGCCCCAGGAGGTGCCGCTGCCGCCGGATCTCCCCAGCGGGTGACGCCCGCGGACGACGCCGCCGCGTCATCATGGGGGGACATGATCTGGGTCCGCTACGTCCTCCCGGCCGTGCTGTGCGTCGCGGGCGTCGTGCTGCTCGTCGCCTTCCCCGGCACGATCGGGGTCGAGGGCTTCGCGATGTGCGTCGGCGCCGGGCTGTCGGTGCTGCTGCTCAACGTGCTGTTCCGCGCGGGCGCCACGGGCGACGAGGAGCGGGCGCGCGAGGACGAGGCGCGCGAGTACTTCGCCCGCCACGGCCGGTGGCCCGACGAGAGCTGACGGGGCGCCGCTCACCCGACCCGGCAAATCCCCGGGAATCGGATGGAAGTTCGGTAGATTCACGCCCCACCCGACCTGAGGAAGGCGACCCATGAGCTTCACCGACGACCTGCTGCGCAACAACCAGGCCTACGCCGACGGCTTCGACAAGGCGGACCTCCCGCTGCCGCCTGCGAAGAAGCTCGCGGTCGTCGCGTGCATGGACGCGCGCCTGAACCCCTACGCGATCCTCGGTCTCAAGGAGGGCGACGCCCACGTCATCCGCAACGCCGGCGGCGTGGTCACCGACGACGAGATCCGCTCACTGGCGATCTCACAGCGCCTGCTCGGCACCGAGGAGGTCATCCTCATCCACCACACCGACTGCGGGATGCTCACCTTCACCGACGACGAGTTCAAGGCGTCGATCCAGAAGGACACCGGGATCAAGCCGGAGTGGGCGGCGGAGGCGTTCCCGGACCTCGAGGAGGACGTGCGGCAGTCGATCGCGCGCGTCAAGGCGAGCCCGTTCGTCCCCAGGAAGGACTCGGTGCGCGGCTTCGTCTACGAGGTCGAGACGGGCCGCCTGCGCGAGGTCACGTGACGCCCGGGCGCCGCGGGCGCCCGACCTTCTAGCCTCTCCGCGATGCCCGGACTCCAGCGGCGCGTGAGCGACCTGCTCAGCGGCGACGCCGTGCGCACCGTGCGCTACATCCCCCGGATCGTCGCGCGCGTGCGCAACTGGCCGCAGTTCCTCATCACCTACATGCGGCTCAGCGAGCGTCCCGCCGTCTACCGCCTGCGGCGCGGCGACACGCGCATCCTCGCCCGCTCCGGCGTCGACGTCTCGACGATCGCCGTGATCTTCATCAAGGAGGACTACGGGCCGTCGGTCGACGGCGCGGTCGTCGTGGACGTCGGCGCCAACATCGGCGTCTTCGCGCTCTTCGCCGCCGCGGAGCCCGGCGCCCGCGTGTTCGCCTACGAGCCGGTCGCCGCGACCTACGGCCAGCTGCGCCAGAACGTCGAGCTCAACGGGCTGGAGGGTCGCGTCACCACCTTCAACCTCGGCGTCACCGGGCGCTCCGAGCGGCGGGCGATCCACGTCAGCCCGCACGGCTCGCCCTTCTCCACGCTCTACGGCGGCGACGGCGCCACCGAGGAGATCGAGTGCGTCGGCCTCGAGGAGGTCTTCGAGCGCAACGGCATCGAGCGCTGCGACCTCCTCAAGCTCGACTGCGAGGGCGCGGAGTTCGAGATCCTCTACGGCGCGCCGGAGGAGGTCCTCGACCGCGTGCGGCGGGTCTGCGTCGAGTACCACGAGCAGGCCGGGCACCCGGACTTCCACCGCGAGGCGCTCGTCGACCACCTCGGGGGGCGCGGCTTCCACATCACCGGCGAGGTCCGCGACCAGGACAACTGCGGGACGCTCTGGCTGGCCCGCGACGGCGGCTAGCGCGCCGCCATCGCCTTGGCGGGCTCCGGCGCCGCCGCCGTCGCGGGGGCGATGCGCCCGGCCGCGGCGGTCGCCCACAGCAGGCAGATCCACGTGGACGCGGCCAGCACCACGTGCAGCCACACGATCTCGGCGGGGAGCTCGAGCGCGTACTGGATGCCGCCCACGAGGCCCTGCACGGCGATCAGCAGGCACGTCACGGTCAGCGCGAGGCGCACCTGCGGGTCGGCGTTGCGGCGGCGCAGCAGCCACCACACCACCACGGCGGCGAGGCCCAGCACGGTGGCGAGCCGCCCGTGCTGGCTGATCGCCCAGTCGAGCGTGTCGATCCCGAACCACTCGAGGCGGTCGATCTCGTCGCCGGTCCCCGCGCCGCCGGCGTGCGGGCCGGCCGCGGTGGCCGTCGTGCCCAGCACGATGGTCGCCGCGCCCAGGACCAGCAGCCCGCGCACGGCCCACACCGACACGCGGTCGCTCGTCCGCGGGCGCTCCCCCGGCTCGTAGCCGGCGCGCCAGGCCAGCGCGACCGCGGCGACCAGGATCAGCATCGACAGCGCGTAGTGGCCCATGACGAAGCCGGGCGCGAGGTGATAGCGGACCGTGAAGCCGCCGAGCACCGCCTGGCCGAGGACGCCGAGCGGCAGCAGCAGCCCGATCCACGCCAGGTCGCGGCGGAAGGGGCGGCGCCGCCACGCCAGGACGCCGGCCGCCACCGCGACGAAGCCCACGAGGCCCGACAGCAGGCGGTTGCCGAACTCGATGACCGCGTGGGTCTCGAGCGGCGGGGCGACCCGCCCGTAGCACTTCGGCCAGTCCGGGCAGCCCAGCCCCGACCCGCTCAGGCGAACCGCCGCGCCGGTGAACACGATCAGCGTGAGCATGCCGAGCGCGGCCAGCGCGACGCGCTGGTAGGCCTTTGGCGTGACGGTGAAGCCAGGACCCACGGGCGCATCATTGTGGCGCACGCCGCGACGGGGCAGCTACGCGGGCGCCAGCACCGTCAGCCCGTGGCTCGCCGCCCCCTCGGCGAGCCGCCGGTCGTAGGTCATCACGGCGCCGAGCAGCTCGGCGTCCGCGAGGCGCAGCGCCGTCACGAGGTGGATGGCGTCGAGCGTGGCGACGGTGGCGGGCGTGATCGTCTCCGCCCGGGCGAGCACCGGCTCGTCGACCGGGAGGAGGGCGACGCCGACCAGGAGCTGATCCGCGGCGTCCAGGAGCCCGACGCGCGCAGCCAGCCGTCGCAGCTCGACGCGGAGGAGGCGGCTCGCGACGTGCTGCTCGAAGGGCTCGAGCGCGCGCAGAATCGCCGGCGCGTCGGGCTCGTTGAGCAGGATGCGCCCGAGCGCGCTCGTGTCGAGGTAGAGCGCCGGCACTCTCAGCGGCCGCGTTCCGCCCGGCCCTCCGCGAGGAGCGTGTCCGTCGTGCCCGCGGGCATGGCGGCGCGCTCGGGGAGGCGCGCGGCGACCGTCTCGAGCCGCTCGGCGGGGATGCTGGCGCTGAACCGGGTCGCCAGATCGGCATAGGCGTCGACGCTTGCTCCCGTCGGCACCAGTCGCGCGACCTCACGACCATGCTCGGTGACCACGAGCGCCTCGCCGGCCTTCACGCGATCAAGGTACCGGCTGAGGTTCTGGCGCAGCTCGCGGACTCCGACCGACTCCGACATTGTGCGTCATAACGTAGCACATCGCTCAGCAGCGCCCGCGCCGCCTCGCCCCCGAGCCGCACCGCGTAGTTGGTCCCGCGGTCCTCGGGATAGATCTGGGTCGTGTTGGCGAGCACGAGGCCGGGCACGCCGGTGCGCAGCGGCGGGATGCGCTCGCGGTAGCCGACGGTGACGATCGGCTGGGCGGCGGGCTCGCGGAACAGCCGGAGCGCGCGGATCCACGACGGGTCGAAGGCCGGGTTCACGCGACGCAGGCCGGGCAGGTAGCGGGCGAGCAGATCGTCGGGCTCGAGCGAGAGCAGCTCGTGGCCCGGCGCCAGGTAGTTGGCCACGTAGAGGAAGCGGCGGCCGCCGTAGCGGGCCGGCTCCACGAGGTTCGTGTGCTCGATGAGCCCGACGAACGGCAGCGCGCGGTCGGCGACGTTGGTCCAGTAGAAGGGCGAGAACCGCCGGTCGAGCTCGAGCAGCAGGCAGAGCGCGGTGTGGTACTCGATGCCCGCCAGACGCGCGAGGTAGCCGCCGCCGATCGCGCCCGCGAGGTCGTCGTCGAGCAGGCCGCGGAACACGTCGTTGGGGACGGTGGCGACGACGCCGTCGTAGCGCTCGGGCGCCTCTGCCCCGACCGTGAAGCGCCGTGGGTCGTGGCCGCGGCGGAACGAGCCCTCGGCGCCTGCCGCGACCTCGAGCCCGCCGCCCCCCGGCGCGCGCGACAGCCGCGCCGCCGGGCGGTCGATCAGCACGCGCCCGCCGCCCGCCTCGATCGAGCCGCGCAGCGCGGCGAACAGCGGCTCCCACGAGCGGCTCGGGTAGCCGAGGCGCTCCTCGCGCGCCTCGGCGCCCTTGATCTGGCGCCGCAGCGTGAGCTTGCTCCACAGCCACGCCATCGAGATGTCGTCCGCGCGGTCGCCGAACTTCCCCCGCAGGAGCGGCCCCCACACCTTCTGGTAGGCCTCGCCGCCCATCGCGCGCTCGATCCACGCCCGCGCCGTCTCCGCCTCGAACGGCTCCACGCGATGCGCGGTCCGCTGCAGCCACAGCACCGCCAGCCCCATGCGCAGGCGCGAGGGCGGCGACAGCGGCGCGAAGCGCAGCAGGTCGGCCGGCGACGTGAACGGCCACGAGCGGCCGTCGAGGAAGAACGCCACCGAGGAGCGCCGCCACTCGAGCTCGGCCGGCATCCCGAGCTCGGCGTACAGCGCCGCGATGTCGCGGTCGCTGGTGAACAGGTGGTGGTAGTAGCGCTCGAGGCGGTGGCCGTCCCCCACGTCGAGCGTGGCCGCCTGGCCGCCGAGGCCCGGCCAGCGCTCGTAGACGTCGCACGCGTGGCCCGCGGCGGTCAGCCGGTGGGCCGCGGTGAGCCCCGCGACCCCGGCGCCCAGCACCGCGAGCCTCATGCGTCCGCGTCGTGGCGGGAGTGGGCCGCGTGGGCGGGATCGACCTCCGGGCCCGGCTCCTCGACGCGCAGATCGGCGTCGCGCACCACGTACAGCGGCCGGCGCTTGACCTCCTCGTAGATCCGACCCACGTACTCGCCGATCACCCCCAGCGTCATCAGCTGGATGCCGCCGATGAAGAGCACCGCGAACAGGACGCTCGGCACGCCGCGCTCGTAGATGCCGGTGTAGCGCGCGACAACGGTCAGCGGCAGGCCGACGAACGCCACGGCCGTCGTGAGGAAGCCGATGATCGTCGCGAGCTGCAGCGGGAAGTGCGAGAACGACGCGACGCCGTCGGCCGCGAAGCGGAGCATCTTGCGCAACGGGAACTTCGTCTCGCCGGAGACGCGCGGATCGCGGTCGTAATCGACCGTCACCTGGCGGAAGCCGACCCACGCGGTCATCCCGCGCAGGAAGCGGCTGCGCTCCCGCAGCGAGCGCAGCGCGTCGAGCGCCTGGCGGTCGAGCAGGCGGAAGTCGCCGGCGTCGGGCTCGAGCCGGACCTGCGCGAGGCGCCCCATGAGCGCGTAGAACCAGCGCGCGCTGAGCAGCTTGAAGCGGCTCTCGCCCGCGCGGTGCCGCCGCCGCGCGACGACCACCTCGGCCCCCTCCTGCCACGCCGCCAGCAGCTCGGGGATCACCTCCGGCGGGTCCTGCAGGTCGGCGTCCATCATCACCGCCGCGTCGCCCCGCGCCCGGTCGAGCCCGGCGGTCAGCGCGGGCTGGTGGCCGAACGTGCGCGAGAGGTGCACGACGCGCAGCCGGGGATCCTCGGCCGCCAGCTCGTCGAGCAGCTCCGACGTCCCGTCGGTCGAGCCGTCGTCGACGACGATCAGCTCATACGGGATCCCGGCGAGCGCCGCGCCGACCCGCCGGTGGAACTCGCGGGCGACCTCCCGCTCGTCGAGCATCGGCGCGACGACGCTGAGCAGCTTCAGCTCGCGCGGGGACACCGGACGGACTGTACGTCAGCGCCGCAGCTCGACGCACGCCACGGCCCGCGCCGCCACGGCGCGGTCGGAAGCGAGGTCCGGCGCGGAGAAGTGGTCGCGGTAGACGGAGCCCGCGGCCTCCTCGGCGGTCGAGCGCTGCCAGCCCGTCGCGCTGTAGCGGAAGAACCCGCGCCGCTCGGAGGCGGCCGGCCCGAAGCCCGCGATGATCCGCTGCAGCCCGTCCGCGTCGAAGACGCGCTGCCAGCCGAGGTCGGCGGGCTCGCCGTAGGGCACGGTCACGTACAGCGTGCCGCCGGGGCGCAGGACCCGGCGCAGCTCGCCCATCGCGGCCTCCACGTCGGCGGTGGGGTCGGCGGAGCGCGGCGTCTCGTCGCCGTACTGCGCGTTGTCCATCCCGACGTGCTCGAGCGTGGAGACGCAGACGACGTGGTCGTAGGCCTCGTCGCGCATCGGCAGCTCGCGCAGGTCCGCGAACAGGTAGGAGACGTCGAGGAACGGGAACGACTGCTGCTCGGGGGCCAGCGTGGCGATGTGCAGCTCCTCGACCCGCGGGCGCAGCCGGATCAGCACGTGCGGATGGTTGAGCGTCGAGCCCGCGTCGAGCACGCGGCCCGACAGGTTGCGCGTGAGCGTCCACGGGAACTCCACCACGCGCTCGTCGTAGCCGACGCCGTAGCCGGCGGGCAGCTCGCCGCCGCGCTTGAAGACGTTGAGCAGCACCGGGTCGTCGAGCGCGCGGGTGACGAAGGCGCGGTGGGCCTCGACGTACTCGTGCGTCCACGGCACCTTGGGCGCGGGCGGGAAGCCGCCGAGCTCGAGCGCCTCGTCCACCGGCGCGGCCCCGTCGAGCCCGAAGGAGGACAGGAACTGCATGGCGCGCCCGAGGTCGCTGCGGATCGCGTTGACCTGGCCGGCGAGGTCGTCGATGCGGTCGTTGGTGGCCGCGTCGACCGCCGTGCTGTTCATGGTCAGGGCCTGCACGCTGCGGTCGAGCGCCTCGAGGCTCTGCACGACCTCCGAGTCGATCATCCGCTCGTGCACCGCGTAGGGCTTCAGGCCGCGCAGCAGCGCCTTGCGGGCGGCGACCTGCGGCTTGCCGAAGCGCGGCTCGCGCGGGGGGACCGGGCCCTTGGAGACGAAGTCGCGCAGCCGCCGCGTGTCGAGCGCCCCGCCGCCGAGGCCGCGGCGGCGCTGCGCGCTGCGCCCCAGCACGCGGCCGAGCCGCTCGTTCATCGACCGGCCGGCCGCCTCGAGCGAGTGGCGCTCGGCGATGTCGGCCCGCGCGCGCTCGCCCCTGCGCCGCGCCTCCTCGGGATCGCCGACGACCTCGCGCATCAGCTCCGCCGCCCGCGCGACGTCGGGCTCGGCCCACTCGCCGTCCGCCGGGTAGGGGTCGGCGTCGGGTCCGATCGGGACGAGGCGGTAGCCGACCAGGTAGCCGTTCTCGGAGGTCACGAGCTCGCGCGTGCCCGCGTAGTCGGTGGCGATCACCGGCCGCCCCAGCGCCATCGCCTCGGCGACCGTGAACCCGAACCCCTCGGAGCGGTGCAGCGAGACGTAGCAGTCGCACGCCGCGGTCATCGCGTCCCGGTGCTCGCGGGAGACGTAGCCGTCGAGCAGGTGGACGTCGTCGCGGGCGCCGGCCGCGACCTGCAGGCGGTCGTGGTTGCCGGGGTCGTGCTCGTGGTTGATCGACTTGATCACGAGCTGCGGCCCGCCCGGTACGGGCTCCGGGAACGCGCGCGTGAACGCCTCGATCACCGCCAGCGGGTTCTTGCGCTCGAACACGCTGTTGTAGTCGAAGGAGAACAGGAAGAGGAACCCCTCGGGCAGCCCCAGCTCCGCGCGGGTCAGCGCCGCCGGCTCTGGCACCGCCACGGCCTGGCGGATCTTGACCACGGGGACCGGCGACACCGGCGTCAGCGCGTCGGCGACGTGCTGGCTGCCGACCCACACCTCGTCGACGTGGTCGAAGGCGCCGAGCCAGCGCTCGGGGAACTTCGAGACCTCCCACCACCACAGGCCGATCGAGTAGCGGCCCTCGAAGAACTCGGGGCCGACCTGGTCGGCGAACGCGCCGAGCACGTCGGCGTTGACGCAGATCAGGTTCACCGGGAACTTCGGCTCGCCGCCGGCGTTGGGGCCGAGCGCCGGATCCTGCTGCGAGCGCTCGGCGTTGAGCCCGATGGGGGCGACCGAGAGCCCGGACGCCTGCAGGGCGGCGATGACCTGGCGGCCGGCCTCGCCGACGCCCAGCACCGACCCGAAGTAGCCCGCGACGTTGACGCCCACCGGCGGCGCCGCGTCGCCGTTCTCGCTGCCCTCGCCGAGCAGCGCCGGCGCGATCGGGATCGTCGCGCGCCCGAACACGTGGGCCCACGTCGCGAACCGCGCGCCGTCCGAGCCGCCGAGGTCGGGGAAGCCGCGCTGGAGGTCCGGCCGGCCCGCGTGCAGCGCCGCCAGGTAGCGCGTGATCCCGGCCTTCCCGCCCACCTCGGCGGGCTGGTTGAGCCACGCGATCAGCTCGTGCGCGCCCTCGGCGGTGAACGGGCTGCCGTCCAGCTCGCCCGCCTCGACCGCCTCGCGGGTGCCCGCCCGCACCGCGGCGTCGATCGGCGTGCCGTCGCCGAGCACGTCATACGTGTAACTCCAGTCGCGGGCCTGGCGGTGCCCCGCGGCGAGCAGCCGGTCGGCGTAGCGCCCGCACAGCTCGCGCAGGGCCGGCTCGTCGCTCAGGCGGATGCGGTCCTGGTGCTTGGAGAGCTGCTCGCGGCGCTCGGGGTCGAAGCCGCTGTAGTGGAAGAAGCGCAGCGGCCGCCCCTCGACCGTGTAGCGCTCGCCCTCGCGGCGGACCTTGCGGCTCGGCAGGTTCCAGTAGGCGACGTTGTAGCCGGGGTCGCGCAGCACGGCGAGGTCGGGCACGAGGCCGGGCGCGAAGTCCATCCAGCGCTGGTCGACGAAGTAGCCGCGCTCGGGCGCGACGACGCAGTCGGTCTCCAGCCGCTCGCCCCACCAGTCGAGCAGCTCGTCGGTGGCGGTGCCGGGCGTGACCCCGATGAAGCCGAGGTTGTAGGAGCCCGCGATGAGGATGTCGGTCTCGCTGGGCTTGCGCCCGTCGCGCGGCATCGGGGCGGTGAGGTGCGGCGTGACCACCAGGCCGTGCTTGCGCAGCAGCGCCTCGATCTCGCCGAGGTCGTCGTGGATCTCGATGTCGGGGTCGAGGTAGCTGAGCGTCTCGCACCCGCGCTCGTTGAGCAGGTGACGCAGGAGCCAGGGCTTCACCGCCGTCGAGAGCTCGAGCACGCTGTAGAGCGCGGCCATGCGGTCGAAGCTCGGGATCCCGACCTCGCGCGGGCTGAGCACCTCGAAGGGCTCGGCGGCGGGGTCGATCCGCCCGCGGTGGTCGTCGATGACGAGCACGAAGACGCGCCCGTCGGCGTGGTGCGCGCGGAACGACTCGGCGAGCACGCGCGCGAACGCGACGTAGTTCGAGGCGATGATCGTGCAGATGTCCATGCTCAGCGCGCCTCCAGCGCGGCGATCCGCTCGTGGGCGGCGGCGAGCTCGGCCTCGAGCGCGGCGATCCGCTGCTGCTCCGGTGACGCCGCGGGCGGGACGACCGCCTCGGCCGGCGTGGACTTCTCCAGGCGGCGGAGGTAGATCTGCTCGTCGCGCCGCGTCTTGCGGGCCTGGAAGAGCCCGCGCCAGTCGAGCACCACCTCGCGCGTGGGCTCGAAGCCGGCCTCCTCGAGCAGCCCGCGCATGCACGCCGAGTTGGGCGACCAGTAGTTGGTCGCGTCGCCGTTGAGCATCGCGCCCGGGTAGAACTGCATCAGCGCGACGTCGGCGAGGTCGCGCTCGAGCCGGGTGACGCTCCCGTCGGCGCGCAGCAGGGCGTTGTCGAGCAGCTGCGTCTCGACGGCCAGCAGCCCGCCGTCGCCGCACACGTCCCACAGGCGGTCGAGCGCGAGCAGCGGGTCGCGCAGGTGGTAGAGCATGCCGAGGAAGAGCACGACGTCGAACTCGCCGTGGCGCTCGCGCGAGAGCCGGTAGACGTTGTCGACGACGTAGTCGACCTGCGACCCGAGCAGCTCGCGCGCGACCGCGAAGCCGGTCTCCCCGGGGTCCATGTAGTCGACCGCGACGACGTCCGCGCCGCGCCGCTCGAGCTCGAAGGAGAAGAACCCGTCGCGCGCCCCGACGTCGAGCACGCGCATCCCGTCGCAGCGCTCGGGCAGGTCGAGGTGGCGCAGGGTCAGCTCCGCCGACGGGCTGATGCCCGGCGTCACGATCCCCGGCCGGATCTCGATGCGGTGGTACCAGTGCGCGACGGAGCCGATCCGCTCCCGCACGTCCTGGTCCGTCAGGCTCGACACGTGTACTGGGTCACCTCGAAGACGAAGTAGAGGGGGTCTCTCTGCAGGGAGAACGGCCCGGCGCCCGGAGAGGTTCGGGCAAGCGCGCGCGACCCCCGCGGCGACGGGCGATCATAGCGGCGCCCCCTCGCCCGGCGGCCGGAGCGGCGGGGGGTCCCGCGCTACCGTAGTCGCGGTGAGCGCGCCCCCGCAGCAGCCGTTCGCCGTCGCCGTGGACGGGGTCTCGAAGACCTTCGCGCTCCCCCATCAGCACGTCAACACGCTCAAGGAGCGTGTGCTGCATCCCTTCCAGCGCACGACCTACGACCGGTTCGAGGCGCTCAAGGACGTGTCCTTCCAGGTCGAGCCCGGCGAGTTCTTCGGGATCGTCGGCCGCAACGGGAGCGGCAAGAGCACGCTGCTGAAGTGCCTGGCGGGCATTTACGGGCCGGACGCCGGCGACATCTGGCTGACCGGCCGCATGGCGCCGTTCATCGAGCTCGGCGTCGGCTTCAACTTCGAGCTCACGGCGCGCGACAACGTCCTCATCAACGCGATCATGCTCGGGCTCACGCCGGCCGAGGCCCGCGCCCGCTACGAGGACATCATCGCCTTCGCCGAGCTCGAGCAGTTCGTCGACCTCAAGCTCAAGAACTACTCCTCGGGCATGCACGTGCGGCTCGCGTTCGCGGTCATGGTGCAGGTCGACGCCGACGTGCTGCTGATCGACGAGGTGCTCGCCGTCGGCGACGCCGCGTTCCAGCAGAAGTGCCACGACACGCTGCAGGAGATGCGCGACGAGGGCCGCACGATCCTGCTCGTCACGCACGACATGTCGGCCGTGGAGCGCTTCTGCGACCGCGCGATGCTGCTCGAGCGGGGCGATCTCGTGATGCTCGGCGAGCCGCACGAGGTCGCGGTCGGATACAACGAGATGAACTTCGGCCGCTCGGGCGGCGGGGCGTCCGCGGCGGGCGCCGACCGCCGCGGCGACGGCGCCGCGCGCGTGCTCGACGCGTGGTTCGAGGACCGCGACGGCAACCGCGCCGAGGTGCTCGAGCAGGGCACGCCGTGCTCGGTCCGCATGCTGGTCGAGGCGCAGGAGCCCCTCGAGGACCCCGTCTGCGGCTTCTCGATCAACGACGATCAGCACCGCCGCGTGTTCGCCACCGCGACCGCCTGGGTCGGCCAGAGCACCGGCACCTTCGCGGCCGGCGACCGCGCGGTCGTGACGCTGCAGTTCGACACCGTCTTCCACCCCGGGCGCTACTCGGTCACGCCGTTCGTCGCCTATCGGGGCAGCGGGGACCGCATGATGGACCTGCGCGAGCGGCTCATCTCGGTCGTCGTCACCGGGACGCTCGAGACCGGCGGCGTGGTCGACCTCCCGCACGAGCTCGTCGTCACGCGCGCCGGCACCGAGACGCCGCGCGCGCTGGAGCCGCGGTGAGCGCGGCGTCCGGCTCCGCGCCGGTCCCCTACAAGGTCACCGGCCCCTCCGCGCTGAGCGGCGACTGGCGGCGCTTCACGCACCTCTCGGTGATGCTCGCCGTCACCGACTTCAAGCTGCGCTTCTTCGGCTCGGTGCTGGGCTACCTGTGGAGCCTGATGCGGCCGCTGCTGATGTTCGGCGTGCTGTACGCCGTCTTCAGCGTGGTGTTCCGCTTCGGCGGCGCCGTGAACAGCTACCCGGTCGTCCTGCTGATGGCGATCGTCGTCTACGAGTACTTCGGGGAGGCGACCGCCAACGCCGTGCAGTCGGTGATCGACCGCGAGAACCTCGTCCGCAAGATCCACTTCCCGCGGATGGCGATCCCGCTCTCGATCACGCTGACCGCGGCGTTCAACCTCGGCCTCAACCTCGTCGTGGTGCTCTTCTTCATGGTGGTCTCGGGGATCGAGCCGCGGCTGAGCTGGCTCGGCGTGTTCCCGCTCGTCGCGCTGCTGATCGCCTTCGCCACCGGCATCGCGATGCTGCTCTCGGCGCTGTTCGTCCAGTACCGCGACGTCAGCCCGATCTGGGACGTCGTGCTGCGCGCGCTGTTCTACGCGACGCCGATCATCTACGTGATCGAGCAGATCGAGGATCGCAACGAGACCCTCGCCCACATCGCGATGTGCAACCCGCTCGCGGTGATCATCGAGCAGCTGCGCCACATGATGATCGACCCCACCGCGCCCAGCGCCGCCGAGGCGATCGGCGGGGCGCCGATGCTGCTGATCCCGCTGGGGATCCTGGTCGGCAGCTGCGCCCTCGGCTTCACGGTCTTCAACCGCCGGGCGCCGATGATCGCCGAGCGCCTCTAGAGGTACGGCCCGGCTCGCCGGCCGCCCGTTAGGCTCGCCACACGCATGTCCTCATGCGCGCGCAGCCGGCGTGAGCAGGTCAGGGCGGATGCGTAACGCCGCAACGGCCGCGTTCGTGGCCCTCGGGCTGATCTGGGGCAGCAACTTCATCTTCATGAAGTGGGCGTCGGAGACGCTCACGGCCGGCCAGATGACGTTGCTGCGGGTCGTCTTCGGGTTCCTGCCGATCCTGCTCTACGCGGTCGTGAGCGGAGCGCTCGATCGCAGCCACGTCCGCTTCCTGCACCACTACCTCGTGATGTCGGTGCTCGCGACCAGCCTGTACTACTTCGCGTTCGCGGCCGGCACCGCGCGGCTCGCCTCCGGGATCGCGGGCGCGCTGAGCGGGGCGATCCCGCTGTTCTCGTTCCTGACCGCCGCCATCCTGCTGCGCAGCGAACGGCTGACGCCGCTGAGGCTCGCGGGCGTCCTCGTCGGCTTCGGCGGGGTCCTTCTCATCGCGCGGCCTTGGGACACCGGCGGATCCGTGGACACCACAGGCGTCCTGTACATGCTGCTCGGCTCGGCCAGCGTCGGGGTGTCGTTCGTCTACGCCAAGAAGTTCCTGTCGAAGCTCGCCATCCCGCCGGCCGCGCTCGTCACGTACCAGATGGGACTCGCCGTGCCGACGCTCGCGCTGCTGACCGACCTGGACGGGATCACCGACATCGGAGACGACCCGAGGGCGCTGTGGGCTCTCGTGCTCGGCCTCGGCCTCCTCGGCACCGGCCTCGCCTACATCCTCTACTACTTCATCGTCGACCGCCTCGGAGCCATCACCGGCTCCAGCGTGACCTACATCCCTCCGGTGGTCGCCCTCGCCATCGGCTGGCTCCTGGTCGATGAGCCGATCGACGCAATGGACGGCGCCGGACTCCTCCTGATCCTCGCCGGGGTGCTGGTGGTGCGTCTCGGCTCCCCTGGCGGGAACGAGCCGCGGCCCGCAGACCTCGCCGAGACGGGTCGAGGAGTCGCCGGTCCGGGCGAATCGGGAGCCGCTCTGCCCAGGTGAGGCTCGGGGCCGCCTAGCGCAGCCGGTACCAGTCGACCTCGCGGCCGCAGGCCTCCCGCAGCGGCACCGTCTGCTCGGGCCGGACCTGCCGCGCGACGACGGCCGTCGGATAGGCCACCTGCGTCTGGGAGCCGAGCCCGTGCTGCTGCATGCCGATGTGGACGGCGACGCGACGGCGCTCGGGCACCTCGATCGTGCCGGCCGCGTACAGCGGCCCGCCGCGGTCGAGGTTGGCCGGCATCGTCACGTCCAGCCCGCCCGCCACGACGCGCAGCGGCTGCGCGGCGACGTAGGGCAGCGAGAGCTGCCAGCGGCCGCGCGGGAGCTCGAGCACGCCCGTGGCCGAGACGCCGGGCGTGAGCGCCGGCAGGTCCGAGGTGCGGACCTGCCGCGGCGCCAGCGCCGCCACGCCGTCCGCCCGCGCGAGGCGGCGGCCCGCGCCCCTGGAGCAGTTGAGCTTCGCCGCGGGCGCCGCGCCCTCGGCGAGGATCCGCCGCGACGGCGTCGGCCCGGTGCGCTCCCACAGCTGGAAGGAGCGCGTGGCCCGCACGGGGCGGAGGTTCGGGGGCGGGGCGCTCGCCGCCAGCGAGCGCGTGCTGATCACCCACTTGTAGCGGTCGAGCTCCGCGGGGGTGACCGAGTCGAAGTCGTACGGCGTCTGGAACTCCCACACCTTGCCCGGCCGGCCGCCGGCGGGCTTGGCCATGTCCACGCCGAAGAGCTCCCACGCGAGGAAGTCGTCGGTGAGCAGCACGAGCGCCGGGCCGTCGTCGCGCTCCATCGTGGCGCGCAGCGCGGCCATCTCGCGCGCGTGGTCGCGCGGGCCGACGTAGCCCGAGCGCAGCGCCATCGCGCTCGAGGCGAGCGCCAGCGCGACGAACGCCACCGCGCCCGCCCGGACCATCAGCCGCTCCGCCACCCCGGCCTCCAGGCGCGGCGCGAGCAGCGCCCGCAGCGCGAGCAGCATGAACAGCGGCGAGGCGATCATCAGCCCCTTGGCGGCGAAGTACGGCGACTCCCCGGCCGCCGCGCGCATGTAGATCAGCCCCGCGACGACCGCGGCGGCAGGGATCGCGAGCTCGCGGCGCACCAGCGACCACAGCAGGCCGTAGCCGGTCGCCGCCACCCCGATCGCGGCGAGCAGCCCCGCCCGGAACGTCACCGGCGGGAGGTGGCGGAAGTCGTTGGACATCCACACGTTGAAGGCCTCGTAGGGCGACAGCGGCCCGGCGAGGTTCCCGAAGTTGCTCGTGGCGATCGCCCCGCTGCCCGACGGCGAGGTCCCGCTGCCGGAGAACATCTCGACGAGGTCGGGCAACTGGGGAGCCAGCAGCACCACGGTCGCGCCCACGCCGACGCCGAACGCCGGCAGCCACGGCCGCGCGGCCGGCCAGATCGCCGCCGGCCGCCGCTCGATCAGCGCTATCGCGGCGTGCCCGGCGAGCCACACCAGGGCGATGAGCACGGGCCAGCCGAGCCCGAAGTAGCTGTAGTTGTAGACCGTGCCGGCGCAGATCAGGGCGAGCGGGACGAACGCCAGCGGCGCCGGCCGCAGCCGGCCGCGCTCGATCTCGATCAGCCCCACCGCGAAGCCGAGGACCAGCAGGACCTGGACGGTCTCCTTGAACGCGCCCTGCGCGTAGTAGGCGGCCATCAGGTAGCCGAGCCCGGTGACGACCGCGGCCAGCACCCGCCACGGCGTGCGCAGGACGTGGAGGGCGCCGACGGCCGTCAGCGCGCCGAGCACGGACACCGCGGCGAGCAGCCCCGCGAAGGCGCGGTCGACGCCCGCCCCGAGCGCCTCGGCGACCACCGCCACCAGCGCGTGCGGCCCGAGCGGATAGCCCACCGGCGGCGGCGACACGTCCGGCCGGCGCAGCTGCTCGGTCCACAGCAGGTGCAGCGAGAGGTCGTTGTTGAACGACACGCCCGGCAGGCCGAACCGCCCGTTGGCGAGGTAGGGCACCATCAGGGCCGCCCCGGTGGCCAGCACGATCCACAGCCCCTCGCGGGGCAGCGGCGCCACGCGCTTCTTCGCGAGCACGGCGCCGGCCGCAAGCGTGAGCACCGTCACGACGACGACCGCCGTCACCGCATGCCCCGGCAGGCGGAGCGAGGCCGTGGCGACCGCCATCAGCACCGCGAGGCCGACCGGCGGCGACAGCCACGCGGCGTTCTTGATCCGGCACAGCAGCAGGGCGGCGCGCCCGACCAGCAGCGAGGCGCCCAGGATCAGCGCCGCGGAGGCGATCGTGGCGTCCATGGGCGCCTAGATGGTTGGTTTCGCGGCCGCGCGGCCGACTGGTGGATGCCCCGTGGATGCCGGGCGCCGCCCGCACGAGGGGAACAGTGCTGGACGGTGGCGCCACGCCACGCGCGGAACGACCGTCGACGCTTGGGCGCGAGCAACCACGCGGAGCAGGGGCCCCTCGGGCGGGTGGCGATCCGGCGCCGCGGGGCGCCGCCAGGCGATCGTGGGGTCGTGGAACCAACCATCTACGCGCGGGCGGTGGCGGGCACGGCCTCGGCCACGGCCTGCACCACGAGGTCCAGCTGCTCGTCGGTCATGTGGGCGAACAGCGGGAGCGTCACCGCCCGGGCGCTGTAGGCGTCGGTCAGCGGCAGCTCGGCCCCGCTGTCCGCGTAGATCGAGAAGCGGTGCGCGGCCGGGTAGTGCAGGCTCGTCTGGATCCCCTGCTCGGCGAGCCGCTGGCGCAGCGCGTCGCGGTCGATCTCCGGGTCGAGCACGACCGTGAACAGGTGGTGCGAGGGCACCTCGCCGTCGCCGGTGGGCGGCGCCTGCGTCGGCTCGACCCCCTCGACGCCGGCGAGCCGCTCGCGGTAGCGCGCGTCGAGGCGGTGGCGGCGGCGGTTCTCCTCGTCGAGGCGCTGCGAGCCGCTGCGTGGCCAGCGCGGCGCGCGGCTCGTCGATGCGGTAGTTGAAGCCGAGCGCCACGACGTCGTAGGTCGACGCGTGGCCCCGGTGGCGGTCCCAGGTCAGCGTCGTCATGCCGTGCGAGCGCAGCAGCCGCAGCCGCTCGGCGAGATCGTCGTCGTCGGTGGTCACGGCCCCGCCCTCGCCGACCGCGAGGTTCTTGTTGGAGAAGAAGCTGAACGCGCCCGCGGCGCCGATGGTCCCGAGGTGGCGGCCGCCGCTGCGGGCGCCGGCGGCGTGCGCGGCGTCCTCGAGCAGCAGCATCCCGCGGCGGTCGGCGAGCGCCTTCAGCGCCGCGGTCTCGCCCGGGTGCCCGCCGTAGGCGACGGTCATGATCGCCTTCGTCCGCGAGGTCACGGCGGCGTTGACGGCGTCGGCGGCGAGCCACGGCTCGGTGAGGCCCGCGATCTCCGCGAACACCGGCGTCGCGCCCGTGTAGGCGATCGCGTTGACGCTCGCCACGAAGGTCATCGACGGGACGACCACCTCGTCGCCCGGGCCGAGCTCGGCGGCCATGCAGATGAGGTGCAGCGCGGCGGTGCCGTTGGCGACGCCGAAGGCGTGGCGGGCGCCCGTGTACTCGGCGAACGCCGCCTCGAGCGCCTGCGTCCGCGGGCCCATGCTCAGCCAGCCGGAGCGGTACGTCTCGACGACGGCGGCGATGTCGTCCTCGGGCACCTGGACATCGGCGAGGGGAACCTGCCAGGCGGTCACCGGCTCTAGACTAGCGGCCGCCCGGGCGCGATCCGCGCCGCCCGGACCCCTGTTCCCGCCGCAACTGATGCGGATCCTCGTCGTCACGCCCTACCACGCCCCGGCGTACGCCTTCGGCGGTCCGGTCCGCATGGCCGAGACGATGATCGCCGCCTTCCTGGCCGCCGGGCACGAGGTCACCGTGGCCACGACCGACGCGCTCGACCTCGACCGCCGGGTGCCGCCCGGGACCGGCGACCTCCCGCCCGGCTGCCGCGTGCTGCGCTTCCCCAACGTGAGCCACCGGCTCGCCGCGCGCGCCATGGGCTGGACGCCGCGGGGCTACCGGGCGTGGGTGCGCGAGCACGTGCACGAGTTCGACGTCGTCCACCTGCACGACGTCTACTCCGTCCTGTCGGTCGCCGCCGCGCGGGCCGCGAGCGCGGCGGGCGTCCCCTACGCGCTGCAGCCGTTCGGCAGCCTGGCGCCCGCGAAGGAGCGCGGGCGCCCGCTGATCAAGCGCGCGTTCCTCGCGCTGTGGGGCCGCCGCACGCTCCGCGAGGCGGCGGCCAACGTCCACTCCACCGAGGACGAGCGGCGCGACTTCCTCGCCGCGGGCGCGCCCGCCGCGACGCTCGTGCGGCTCCCGCTGCCGCTCGAGCTGCCGCCGCCCCGCGGCGAGGCAGAGGCCGGCCGCGCCGACGCTCGTCTACGTCGGGCGGCTCGACCCCATCAAGGGCCTCGACCGCCTGCTCGACGCGGTGGCGCTCGCCCGCGGGCGCGTGCCGGACCTGCGCCTCGACCTGGTCGGCCCCGGCAACGGCTACGGCCGGCGGCTCGAAGTCCAGGCGGCGCGGCTCGGGATCGGCGACGCCGTCCGCTTCCACGGCTTCGTCCCCGCGGAGGAGAAGGTCCGGCTGCTCGAGACCGCGCACGTCTTCTGCCTGCTGTCGCGCTCCGAGGGGCTGCCGGTGTCGGCGCTCGAGGCGATGGCGTGCGGCACGCCGGTGATCGTCTCCCCCGGCTGCCACATCCCCGAGATCGACGGCGTCGGCGGCGTGGTGGTCGACACCGACCCGGAGCCGACGGCGCGCGCGATCGCCGACCTGCTCGGCGACGACGAGCGCCGCCGCCGCCTCGGGGATGGCGCGCGGGCGTTCGCCGACGAGTTCCGCCACGAGCGGGTGATGCCGCGCATGATCGCCGTGTTCGAGCGGCTGGCGGGTCCGGCGAGCGCCTCGCGACGCGTTACCCTCGACGGCCGTTCCGGACCCGCGGCGCCCGCGGCAACACCGACCGGGAAGGACGCATGAGCACGACGCAGCCCAGCAGCGGCCTCGCCGGGCGCTCGGTCCTCGTGACCGGCGCCGGCGGGTTCATCGGCGGACACCTCACCGCGCGACTCGTCGCGGAGGGCGCCCGCGTGCGTGCCTTGGTCCGCTACAACTCGCGCAACGAGCGCGGCTGGCTGGAGGCGCTGGAGCCCGCCGTGCAGCAGGAGATCGACACCATGCTCGGGGACCTGCGCGACGTCGAGTCGGTCGCGCGGGCGGTCGAGGGCCGCGACGTGGTGTTCCACCTCGGGGCCCAGATCGCGATCCCCTACTCCTACGTCAACCCGCGCGACTTCGTCGAGACGAACGTCACCGGGACGCTCAACGTCGCCACCGCGGCGCGCGACGCCGGCGTGCAGCGGGTCGTGCACACGTCGACCAGCGAGGTCTACGGGTCCGCCCAGCGCGTGCCGATCGACGAGGAGCACCCGCTCGAGCCGCAGTCGCCCTACGCCGCCTCGAAGCTCGCGGCCGACAAGCTCATGGACGCGTTCCACCGCTCCTTCGACCTGCCGGCGACGGTGGTGCGGCCGTTCAACACCTACGGGCCGCACCAGTCCGCGCGGGCGATCATCCCCACGATCGTCTCGCAGGCGCTCGCCGGCGACACGCTGCGGCTCGGCTCGCTCGACCCGCGGCGCGACCTGACGTTCGTCTCGGACACCGTCGCGGGCTTCCTCGCCGCCGCGCTCGCGCCGGAGGCCGTCGGCCGGACGATCCAGCTCGGCACCGGCCACGACGTCTCGGTGGGCGACATCGTCGACATGGTCGGCGAGGTGCTCGGCAAGACGCTGATCGTCGAGCAGGACCCCGCCCGCGTCCGCCCGCCCAAGAGCGAGGTGCAGCGCCTCATCTCCTCGCCGCGGCTGGCCGGCGAGCTGCTGGGGTGGCGGGCCGAGGTCGACCTCCGCGAGGGGCTCGCCCGCACCATCGAGTGGATCACGGCGAACCAGCAGCGGTTCCGCATCGACCACTACGTCATATGAGGGCGGTGATCCTCGCGGGCGGGCTCGGGATGCGGTTGCGCCCCTACACGACCGTGCTGCCCAAGCCGCTCGTGCCGGTGGGCGAGCGGCCGATCCTCGAGATCATCCTGCGCCAGCTCGCGGCGGCCGGCGTGGAGCGGGCCGACCTCTGCGTGAGCCACCTCGGCGAGCTCATCCAGGTCTACTTCTCCCAGGCCGCCAAGCTGCCCGAGCAGCTCGAGCTGCGCTTCCACTGGGAGGACGAGCCGCTCGGCACCGCCGGCGCGCTGCGCGTCGTCCCCGACCTCGACGGCACGTTCATCGCGATGAACGGCGACGTGCTGACGACGCTCGACTACCGCGCGCTGGTCGACTACCACCACGCCCAGGACGCGCTGCTCACGGTCGCCATGCACTCGCGCCGGGTCGACATCGACCTCGGGGTGATCGAGAGCGACGACGGCCTGATCACCGGCTACCGCGAGAAGCCGACGCTGCACTACGACGTGAGCATGGGCGTCTACGTGTATGACGCGGCCGCGCTGCGCTACCTGCCCGAATCGGGCCCCTGCCAGTTCCCCGACCTCGTCCTGCGGCTGCTGGACGCCGGCGAGCGGGTCGCGGCGTTCCGGAACGACGCCGACTGGTACGACGTCGGCACGTTCGAGGAGTACGAACGCGCGGTCCAGGACATCAGCCGCCGCGCCGACGCCTTCGGCGTGTGAGCGCCGCGCCCGCCGACACCGTCGGAGAGCCGGCGCCGCGCCGGCACCTCGCCCTCGGCGCGTCCTTCTCGCTGCTCGCCCAGCTCGGGCCGATGGGCGCGCTGGCGATCCTCAGCATCGTCGTCGGGCGGATGTTCGGCCCCGCCGGCAACGGCGAGCTGAGCCTGCTCACCGCGACGCTCGAGATCACGACGATGATCGCCGGGCTCGGGCTCATGGGCGGCATCACCTACTACGTGAGCCACGGGAGATGGTCGGCGCGCAAGGCGGGACGCGACACGCTGCGGGCGGCCGGCGCGCTCGGGGTGGCAGGCGCGGCGGGCGCGCTGATCGTCTACGCGATAACGCGCGACGACGCGCTCAGCGGCGTCAGCGGCGGCCTCTTCCTGATCTCGGTCGCGGCCGTGCCGTTCATGCTCACGTGGCAGTTCGTGGGGGCGATCGCGCTCGGCCGCGAGCGCTACGAGCCCTACGCCGCCTTCCAGGTCCTGCAGGCGTTCACGCTGCTCGTGGTCGGCGTCGCGCTCGCCTTCCCGCTCGACCTCGAGGGCGTGGTGATCGGGCTGCTCGCCTCGCACGTCGCGGGCGCCCTGTTCGCGGCCTACTGGATCGCGCGCTACTCGCACTCCGACGTGGACCGCGCGGCCCGGGGACGACCCGGGATCGACGAGGGCGGCGAGCTGCGCAAGGCCGTGAGCTTCGGGCTGCGCAGCTGGTCGGCCAACCTCATGCAGGTCCTCAACTACCGGCTCGACCTCTTCATCCTCGGCGCGATCGCGGGCAACGCGGAGCTCGGCGTCTACGCGGTGGCGCTGGCCGTCACGGGCCTGGGCTGGCTGCTGCCGAGCGCGCTGGAGGTCGTGCTCTTCCCCCGCACCGCGACCCTCGACGCCGCCGTGCGCTCCGGCGAGCTCGGGGGCGAGCAGTCCGACGCGCCCGTCATCAGCGCGGTGCACCACACCGTCCTGCTGCTCGTCCCGACCGCGCTGCTGCTCGCCGCGTTCCTCATCGTCGGCGTCCCTCTGCTCTACGGGCCGCGCTTCGACGACACCGTCGTGCTCGGGCTCATCCTGATCCCCGGCGTGCTCGGGCTCGGCCTCGCCAAGGTGCTGAGCGCGGTGTTCACGGGGCGCGGGTTCCCGCAGTACGCCCTGTACGCGACGCTGATCGCCGTCCCGATCACGATCGGGTTGTACTTCGCGCTGATCCCGCCGCTCGAGGCCACCGGCGCGGCGATCGCGTCGTGCGCCTCCTACCTGCTGACGACCGGGCTGAGCATGGTCTTCTTCAAGCGCGCGACGGCGATCCCGCTGCGCCGGGCGCTCGTCCCGGGCCGCCGCGACCTCGCCGACTACGGCGACGCCTGGCGGCGCATCCGGGCGCTCGTCGCCGCCCGGCGGAGCGCCCGCTAGCGTGCCCGCGGTGAACCGCCCCTGCGACGCGTGCGGGAGCACGGACGCCGTGCGCCTGCTGGAGAAGGACGGCTACCCGGTCGTCCGCTGCGCGCGCTGCGGCCTCGTCTACGTCGACGCGGTGCTCGGCGACGCCGACATCGAGCGGATCTACGGCCGCGAGTACTACACCGGCGCGGTGTTCGACGAGTACATGGCCGAGCAGGACGCGCGGCTCGCGCTGGCGCGCTCGCGGGTGCGGCGCCTGCGCCGGCGCCGGCCCGAGGGCGCGCTGCTCGACGTCGGCTGCGCCGCGGGCTACTTCCTCGAGGCGGCGAAGGACTCCTACGCCGTCACCGGGGTCGAGGTCTCCGCCTACGCCGCCGACTACGCGCGCACGACGTTCGGGCACCGCGTGGTCACGGGCGAGATCGGCGAGGCCGGCTTCCCCGGCGCCGCGTTCGACGTGGTGACGCTGTGGGACACCGTCGAGCACCTCCGGGAGCCGAGCGCGGTGCTGGGCGAGATCGGGCGCGTCACCCGGCCCGGCGGGCTGCTCGCGCTCACGACCGGCGACGTCGAGAGCCGGCTCGCCCGCCGGGACCTGCGGCGCTGGGACCTCATGACGCCGCCCTGGCACCTGTTCTTCTTCTCCGCCGACACGCTCGGCCGCGTCCTCGCGAAGGCCGGGTTCCGGATCGAGCGGATCTCCCGTGACGGGTTCGTGTCGGCCCGCCCGCGCCTGCGCACCTGGCCCGTCGCGCTGCTGATGGCGGCGCTGGGGCAGGGCAACGTGATGACGGTCTACGCGCGGCGCACCTAGGCGGTCACCCGTCGAGCGGGCGCGCCGGCACGCCGCCGACGCGGGCGCCGGCGGGCACCGGCCGCGTGACGACCGCGCCGGCCCCCACCACCGCCCCGGGACCGATGTCGCAGCCCGCGAGCACGGTGACGTTGGCGCCGAGGTAGCTCCCCGAGCCGATGCGGGTCGCCGCGACCGTGCGCGGCATCGCCTCCCCCAAGGCGTTCGCGCCGACGTCGGTGTGCGTGAGGATCGTCGCCCCCATGGAGATCGTGGTGTCGCGCTCGATCACCACGGGCGCCGTGAGGTCGAGCAGCGTCAGGCGGCCGATGTGGACGTTCTCGCCGATGCGCAGGTTGCGGTAGTCGCCCTCCGCGTTGTGGATCACCAGCGGGCCGTGGATCACGCCGGGGCCGTCGATGGTGGCGCCGAACGCGGCCAGCACGGCGCCGGCGCGGTCGGCGACGACCAGGTAGCGGCTGACCGCGTCGATCCCCAGCGTGCGGTGCGCCAGTCGCAGCACCCCGAGGACGAGGGCCTTGAGGAGTCTCGGTCCCACGCGCGGCGGCAGCCTACCGGCGGCGTGTGTGAACCTGTCGCGGCGATGCGCATCCTCCTGCTCGGCCCGGTCAACACGCCGCACGTGGAGCACCTCGCGCTCGCGATGCGCGAGCGCGGCCACGCGGTCGAGGCCGGCGGCTATCTCGAGCCCGGCCTGCCCCCGTCGTCGCTCGCGGGCGACGGGATCCCGGTCAGCCTGATCGAGGGCCCGTGGCTCCCGTGGATGCGCAGGCTCCTGCGGCGCGTGCGCGCCGACGTCGTGCACGCGCACTGGCTGCCCATGGCCACCGCGGCGCGGCTCGCGGGCGCCCGTCCGCTGGTGGCCAGCGCGTGGGGCTCGGACGTCTACTACGCCTCGCGACTGCACCGGCTCGGCAACCGCTGGATCGTGCGCCGCGCCGAGTGCGTGATGAGCGACTCGGCGGCGCTGCGCGACGACCTGCGCGCGCTCGGCGCCCCGGCCGAAGCGCAGCATGGTGCTCAACTGGGGCGTCGACACCGAGCGCTTCCGCCCCGCAGCGCCCGAGGAGCGCGCCGCGCTGCGCGAGCGCCTCGGCCTCGGCCCGGGGCCGGTGGTCCTGCACACGCGCTCGCTGAAGCCGCTCTACAACCCGCAGGTGGTCACCGCCGCGTTCGCCCGCGCCGCCGAGCGCGTCCCGACCGCCGAGCTCGTGCTCAAGCACATCGGGTCGGACGTACCGGACGTCGGGCCGCTCCCGCCGCGGACGCGGCTCATCGGCCACGTCCCCTACGACGAGCTCATCGCCTACTACCGCGCGGCCGACGCCTTCGTGTCTGTCCCGCGGAGCGACAGCTCGCCGCGCTCGGTGTGGGAGGCGATGGCGTGCGGCGTGCCGTGCGTGCTGTCGGACCTGCCGTGGGTGCACGAGCTGATCGAGGACGGGCGCGACGCGCTCGTGGTGCGGCCCGAGCCCGGCGCGGTGGCGGACGCGCTGCTGCGGGTGATCGGCGACCCGGGCCTCTCCGCCCGGCTCGCGGGCGCGGCGCGGCGGCTCGTCGTGGAGCACCGCAGCCGGGAGCACGAGATGGACCGCCTGGAGGGCGTCTACGCCGAGCTCGCGGGACACCGACCCGGGCGGGCCGGTCTCCCGCGGACCGACGACGTAGGCCGCATCCGGGCCGCCTACGAGGAGCGCGACGCCGCGGGCGGCGGGGCGCCGTCCACGGAGCCGGGCTACCTCGCCTACCTCCAGGACCTCGAGTGGCAGATCCTGCGCGCGCTGCACGAGGCGGGAGTCGACCTCGCCGGCGCGGCGGTGCTCGACGTCGGCGCCGGCAGCGGTCAGCTGCTGCACCGGCTCGTCGAGTTCGGGGCCGCCCGCGGCGCCGGGGTCGAGCTCATGCCGGCCCGCGTCGCGGCGGCGCGCGAGCGCTACCCGGGGCTCGAGGTCGTCGAGGGCGACGCCTCCAACCTGCCGTACGACGACGGCACGTTCGACCTCGTCACGCAGTTCACGTGCCTCTCGTCGATCCTCGACCCGGCGCTGCGGCGCGCGGTGGCCGCGGAGATGTGGCGCGTGCTGCGCCCCGGCGGCGCGGTGCTCTCCTACGACCTGCGCCCGAGCCCGGCTCCGATCGCCGCGGCGGGGACCGTGCTGCGCCGGCGCGCGCAGCGCTCCGGCGGCCCGCTGTGGACGCCGGTCGAGCCGCTCGGGGCGGCCGAGGTGCGCGGCCTCTTCCCCGGCGAGGAGCTCGTGAGCCGCGCCGTCTCGCTCAACGTCGCCCTGCCCGCCGCGCTGCGCGCCCGCCGCGGCGTCGCGCTCGCGCTCGGCGCGATCCCCGCGCTGCGGTCGCACCACCTCGCGGTGATCCGCCGGCCGGCGGTTCAGCGCGCGTCGACGAGCGAGTCCAGCAGCGCCGCGTAGTCGCGCGCCACCACCGAGCGGTCCCAGCGGCTGATGCGCTCCACCGGCAGCGGCGGCAGCGGCGGGTGGGCGAGCAGGTTCTCGAGCGCGGCCGCGATCGAGTCGACGTCGCCGTCGCGCGCGCACGCGACGTCGACGCCGAGGTCGCGCAGCAGCGCCTCGGTGGCGCCGCCGGTGGTGATCGACAGGACCGGCTTGCCGAGCGCGAAGGCCTCGAAGTTCTTCACCGGCCAGGCCACGTCGTCGCCCATCGTGTAGGGCACGATGGTGATCACCACGTGGGCATCGCGCACGCGCTCCATCGCGTCGTCCCACGGCATCGGCGGGCGCGTGACGATCTCCACGTCCGCGGGGCGGTCGCGCATCGCCGCGGCCGTGCCGTCGTCGATGTTGCCGATGATCTCGAGGCGGAAGCGCTCCCGCAGCCCGGGCCGCGACATCGCGGCGATCAGGTCCTTGAGGCTGCGGTCGTCGTAGAGGACGCCGGGATGGATCAGCGTCAGCTTCTCCGGCCAGCGCTCGAGCGCCGGCGGCCGGCGGTCGAGGAGCACAGGGTCGAAGCCGTTGGGCATGAGGTGCAGGCGCGGCCCGAGCCACGGGTGCATGCGCAGGAGCTTCGCCCGCATGCCCTCGCTGACCGCCACGACGGCATCCGTGCGGCGCAGCACGGGGTCCTCGATGCGCCGCAGCAGGCTGCCGCCCGCGTCGTAGGCGGGGTGGCCGGCCCAGTTGTCGCGCATGTCGGCGACGATCGGCATCCCCTTGCCGCCGAGCGCGCCGACGGCGGCGAACAGCGCCGCGGGCGGCGGGATGGTCGCCACCACGGCGTCGGGGCGCACCGCCTCCGCGCGGCGGCGCAGAAGGCCGCGGGCCGTGAACGACCACAGCACGTTGGGCGGGAACGCCTCGGGCTCGATGCCCGCGCGGTTGTACAGCGGCCGCATCACGCGCCCGACCTGGCGCATGACGCTCACGCGCATCGCCGCCAGGCGGGCCTCGCCCGGGTCGACGCTGAGCGCGTCGCGCGTGGGGTTGTGCCGCGAGGTGACGACCTCCACCTCCCAGCCGTGCCGGGGCAGCGCGCCCATCAGGTAGCGCCAGCGCACGCTGCCCGGCCCGGCGTAGTCGAGCGGCCGGTGGGTGACGAGGAGCAGGCGGCGGGTGTCGCGAGCGGTCGACATGGCAGGAGAGGAACTTCGCGCCCGTCCGCACGTTGCAGCACCGGGGCCTTCCGCCGAGCCGCGGCGGTCTGGTCACCGTCACCCGTGGCCCGTCAACGGGCCGAGTACCCTACACGGCCGCATGCCGAGAACCGGTCCGCTCATCGTCATCCCCGCCTTCAACGAGGCCGGACGCGTGGGCAATGTCGTGCGCGACGTGCGCAGCCACCTCCCGGGCGCCGACGTCGTGGTGGTCGACGACGGCTCGGCCGACGCGACGACCGTCGAGGCGCAGGGCGCGGGCGCGACCGTTCTCACCCTGCCCGGTCAACCTCGGCTACGGCGGCGCCCTGCAGACCGGCTACAAGTACGCGGTCCGCGAGGGCTACGACGTCATCGGCCAGATCGACGCCGACGGCCAGCACCGCGCCGAGCACTTCCCGGGGATGCTCTCCGAGCTCGCCGACCCGGACGTCGACGTCGTCATCGGCTCGCGCTTCCTCGACCGCGACGGCCACTACCAGCCGCCGCGGGCCCGCAAGGTCGGCATCGCGCTGTTCGGCCGCCTGGCGTCCGTGCTCACGCGCCAGCGCATCTCGGACCCGACGTCGGGCTTCCAGGTGCTGCGCGCGCCGGTCGCGCAGTTCTTCTGCTCGGACGTCTACCCGTCGGACTATCCGGACGCCGATATCCTCATCATGCTCAACCGCTCGGGCTTCAGCGTGCGGGAGGTCCCGGTGCAGATGCGCCCGTCGGCCGGCGAATCCATGCACGGCGGGCATCGCAGCCTGTACTACGTCTACAAGATGCTGCTCTCGATCTTCGTCACCGTGCTGCGGCCGAAGGCCGCCCGTCACCAATGATCGACCCCAAGACACGCGTCATCGCGGTCGGCGGCAGCATCCTGGTGCTGCTGGCGGTGATCGAGCTCGTCCGCCGGCGGAAGCTCAAGGAGGAGTACTCGGTCCTCTGGATCCTGACCGGCGTCGTACTGCTCGTGCTGTCGATCTGGTACGGGCTGCTGCTGAAGATCACGAGCCTGATCGGCGCCGTCCTGCCGACCTCGACGCTGTTCTTCTTCGGGCTGATCTTCGTGATGCTCATGCTCCTGCACTTCTCCGTGCGGGTCAGCCACCTGGAGCGGCGGATGACCGCGCTCGTCCAGGAGATCGGGCTGCTCAGCGCGCAGCGCAACGGGGCTCGCCCCGGGCCGCACGTCGAGGAGACCCCGCTCGAGGAGGCCGCCGAGGAGGACGAGGCGGTCGTCGAGCAGCCGCTGCGGCGGTAGCCGGCGCGCGGTGAGCGTGCCCGGCTTCGCCGGCCATGATGAGATCGGCTGCGCCGATCTCGGGAGATACCGGGGATGAGAATCGCGGTCGTCATCCCCTGCCACGACGACGGCGAGCTCGTCGCCGACGCGGTGCGCTCCGTGCAGGAGCGCGAGCCGGTCGAGCTCGTGGTCGTCGACGACGGCGGGAGCGACCCGGCGTCGCACGCCGTGCTGGACCGGCTGCGCGCCGAGGGCACGCGGGTCGTGACGCGCCCCAACGGCGGCCCCGGGGCCGCGCGGATGACCGGCGTCGACGAGACGACCGCGCCGTTCGTGTTCCCGCTCGACGCCGACGACCTCCTCGAGCCGGGCGCCCTGGCCATGCTGGCCGACGTGCTCGAGCAGCACCCGGACGCCGGCTTCGCGTGGGGCGACTACCTGCTCTTCGGCGACCAGGAGGGCCGCTACCGGGCGCCCAGCCGCTTCCTCCCCTGGAGCCTCACCTACGTCAACCAGTACCCGATCTGCTCGCTCGTCCGGCGCTCGGCGCTGCTCGCGGTCGGCGGCTACCCGGACCGCGGCTACGAGGACTGGAGCCTGTGGCTGAAGTTCGCCGAGCGCGGCTTCGACGGCGCCTATGCGGGCCGGCTCGTCTACCGGCGGCGCCTGCACGGGACGGGTCGCCGCGGCCCCGACGACCGCCGCCGCCACGAGCACCTGTTCGCGCAGCTCGAGGCGCGCCATCCCGGCGTCTTCGCGGCGCGCGCGGACCTGCGCCGCCGCGAGCGCCCCGCGCTGTGGAAGCGCGCGGCCTATCCGGTGCTGTTCGGGCGCCGCGCGGTCATCCCGTTCGCGCTCGAGGCATGGCTGCAGCGCACGATGATGCGCTTCGGCCTGCGCCTCTCCCGGTAGAGGTCATTCTCCGAGCGTGAACAGCACTTTCCCCGAGCGCTGGTACTGCTCGGCGTGGTTGAGCGCTTCGGGGTATCGCTCGAGCGGATAGGTGCGGTCGATCCCGACGGTGAGCTCGCCGCCGGCGACCAGGCCGGCGATCTCCCGGTAGCGCGCGTTGATGTCTTCGCGGGCTGCCTGGCGCAGCCAGTTGAAGGTCCAGAAGCCGTGGTGGCTGATGTGGCGGTAGATCAGGTCCTGCCTCACCGACAGCGCGGTCGGCTGTCCGCCGAGCGCACCGAAGCTGACGACCTTGCCGCCGAAGCGCAGCCGGTGTGCGAGCGCGGCCACGGCCGGGCCGCCGATCGAGTCGAGCACGAGCGCCAGCTCGTGCCCTTCGAGTGCCCGCTCCAACTGCTCGTGAAGGTCGTCGCGGACGACGATGACCCGGTCGCCACCCGCGGCAGCGACCTGCGCGGCTGCCGCCTCGCGGCGTACGAGGTTGAGCGTCTTGACGCCGGCGAGCTTGGCGAGCTTGATCACGTATTGACCGACGGCGGAGTTCGCGCCTGTCTGAGCGATCCAGTCGCCCGGCGATAGATGAACGTGAAGGCGCAGCAGCAGGAGCGCGGTGAGCGGGTTGACGCCGACCATCGCGAGCTGCAACGCGTCACCGTGGTCGCTGACGGCGACGACCTCGTCGGCCGCTACGACGGCGTGGTCGGCCCACGTTCCCTGCTCGTAGGTGGGCAGGATCACGACCCGCCGGCCGGCGAGGCCTTGATCGGCTCCTGGCCCGGCCTCGACGACTCGGCCGACGCCTTCAGCGCCGAGCGGCGCCGGCAGCCCGGGGCGCACGCCGTAGAAGCCCCGGATCAGATGCAGATCCGAGGGGTGCACCGGCGCCGCCTCGAGCCGGACGAGCAGCTCGTCGCGACCGGCGTGCAGCTCGGGCTCGGGGACGAGCGACACGACCTTTGCGGGATCACCGAAGCCGTTCAAGCGGAGCGCGTTCATCAGATCGCTCTGCGCCCGCCGTCGGCGGGGACGGTGGCGCCGGTGATGTAGCTCGCTCGGGGGGAGGCGAGGAAGGCGACGACCTCGGCGATCTCGTCGGGTTGTGAAGCGCGGTCCATCGGCGTGGTTTCTCCGAGTGCCTTGATGAACGCGGCGCCTGAGGGTGATGGCGTGTAGACCGGTCCCGGGGCGATCGCGTTGACGCGTACCCCGCTCGGGCTGTACTCCGCGGCCCAGGCGCGCGTCATCGCCTCGAGCGAGGCCTTCGTCGCGCCGTAGGCCGCGCCGCCCACGAGCCCGACCCCGCCGGCCATGCTGCTGACGTTGACGATGCTGCCTCGGCCCCTGGCGGCCATCCCGGGCGCGAGTGCGGCGACGAGGAAGAACGGCGCGCGGACGTTGCTGGCGAACATCTTGTCGAACGCGGCGACGTCGAACTCTCCGGTCGGGCCGAAGAGCGAGATCCCTGCGTTGTTGACCAGGATGTCGACGTCGCCGACCTCGCTTGCCAGTCGCTGCACGTCGGTGGCGTCGCCGAGGTCGGCAGCGACGAAGCCGGCCGTGCCGCCGGCCGACGTGATCTCGTCGACCGTCTTGGCGCCGCGCGCGGCGTCGCGGCCGTGAACCAGGACCTCGGCCCCGTCCCGGGCGAGCTGCAGCGCGACCGCGCGTCCGATGCCCGACGTCGCGCCGGTGACCAGCGCCCGCTGCCCGCTGAGGCCGTTTTGGCTACTCGTTGACATTGCTGCTCCTCGTCTTGCCTACGGGGCAGCGTGCCAGCCGTCGCGGGTTCTGGCTTTGGCGAGAGCTCTAACGTTCGGGAGAGTCTTCTGTACGATCTCCCAAGCCATGGACACGGCTTCACGGGGCTCCGAGTCCGCCCGCGTCACAGGCGGCCACGCAGAGGCGATTCGCCGCGTCGGTGAGGCGCTCGCCGACCGCCATACCGAGGTCGGCCGGGCGATCGCCGCTCGGATCGTGGATGAGATCCCGGGCTACAGGGACGCAGCGCCGGAGCTGATCGACGACCTCCGCGCCGGCGCGACGGCGACGGCGGAGGTGCTCGGGCGGACGCTCGCCGAGGGCTCGACCGTACGCCGCGAGGACCTTGGGTTCCTGCGCGGCCTCGCGGCGCGGCGCGTGCGCCAGGGCGTCAGCCTCGAGGTCTTCATTCACGCCTACCGCGTCGCGCTGCTCGCCTTCTGGGACGCGTGCGCCGATGAGGCCTCTCGGCTGAGGATCTCCCGAGACGCCGGCTTCGCGCTCGCGCGCTCAGCGATCGACGCGATCGACACCATCACCACCCAGGCCGCCGAGGCCTATCTGCGCGAGGAAACGCGGCTCGAGTAGGCAGAGCGGCCGAGCGGCTCGGGACCTGGTCGAGCGCCTCATCGACGGCCAGCCGATCGACCCCGGCCGGCGCCACCCCGCCGCTCCCGGCCTGGACCCGACCGGCCGGCTCCTCACCGTCGTGGGGAGGGTCGAGCAGACGACGCTCGAGGTCGGCGACGCGCTCCAGGTCGCGCGGGACACGCTCGAGGAGAGCCTGTCGCTCGGGGTCGTCAGGCCGCTCGCGGCGATCCGCCACGGAGAGTTCGTCCTGATCTCGGCCGGAACCTCGCCGCGCGCCAGAGGCGCAAGCCTGCGCGCCGCACGGCAACGAACCGTCGAGGAACACAACATCGACGTCCGCTACGGCGTCAGCGTCCCGTCGCAAGGCTTCGCAAGCGTCCAACAGGCCTACCGCGAAGCAGCGCTGGCCCTGTCCTACACCTCGGCGGGCCGGCCGATCGTCTCGCTCGACGAGCTCTCGGCGCTCGAATGCGCACTGATCGGCGCGACCGCCACCACCAAGGCCATCATCGCCTCCAAGGGCAACAAGCTGCGGGCACTCCCGGACGACGAGCTCGCGGCGACCGCCGCGACGATCCGCGCCTTCGCCACCGCCGACCTCAACATCGCCAGCGCCGCCGGGCAGATGCAGGTCCACCCCAACACCGTGCGCTACCGACTCCAGCAGATCGGCACCAGGACCGGCTACGACCCCCGCACCTTCGCGGGCCTCGTCGACCTGATCTGCATCCTCGAGCTGACCGACGACGACCAACAGCCGTGAACCCCGCGCCCGCTCCCGCCAGGCTCGTCTACCGGCGGCGGCTACACGGGACGGGCCGGCAGCTGTCAGTGACTGAACGGGGGTCATTGACCGAACCGATTTCGAGCGCCGACGCGCCTAGAGTTGCGCCGGGTGTCCGAGACAGACCGAATTCGAGAGTGGTACGAGACGGAGTACGGCCCGGAGGGCGCGGGACACTGGTCGGTGCGCGACGGGCGCTCCATGTACTTCCGCCAGGTCGCCGAGCGGGCGGTGCTCGCGGTGCTCAACCGGGCGGGGGCCGATCTCGGCGGCGACGTGCTCGACGTCGGCTGTGGCGACGGCGGCTACACCCGGTTCCTCGTCCACCTCGGCGCCGATCCCGCCCGGACGACCGGGATCGATCTCGTCCCGGGCCGCGTCGAGACGGCGCGCCGGCTCTCCCCGCCGTCGATGAACTGGGAGGTGGCCGACGCGACGTCGCTGCCGTTCGACGACGGCTCGTTCGACGTCGTCGCCCAGTTCGGCACGCTGTGCAACCTGCGCGAGCCGCGGCTCCGCCTGCGGGCGGCGGACGAGATGGCGCGGGTGCTCCGTCCCGGCGGGTTCGTGCTGTGGTTCGACATCGCCCACAGCACCCTCAAGGAGGTCCACGGGATCCCGCCGCAGGAGCTCCGCGAGCTGTTCCCGGACATGGAGGTCGTGGCCGAGCGGCCCGCGCTGGTGCGAGGGACGTGGCTGCTCGCCCGCCGCACGCCGACGCTGTGCTCGGTGCTCGAGGGCGCCGGAAGGGTCCTGCCGTGCACGAACCTCGCCGCGCTGCTGCGTCGCGCTACGAGCTCCGCAGCCGGATCGCCGTGAACCAGCGGTAGCGGTGCGCCGCCAGGGCGCCGTCCTCGAGCAGCGGGGCGAAGCGCCGCTTCGCGGCCTGCTGCTCGGCGTCCTTCGGCGGCCAGAACTGGGCCGCCCACCGCGTGTGGAAGTACGGGGCGATCACGACGTCGACCGAGCCCGAGGCGAGCGCCTGCCGAACGGCCGCCGGTGTGAGCTCCGGGCGGGCGAGCGCGCCGATCGGCGGCGGCCAGGCCGACTGCGCGTAGAGCGCGTTCTTGTCGCCGCCGGCGTTGAACGCCCGCACCCCCGCGCGCATCGCGAGGTAGTTGACGAGGTAGTCGGTCGACGGGGTGCCGTCGGCGCTGAGGAAGAACACGTGCCGCGAGCCCCGGGTGGCGGCGGCGAGGTCGGGCACGACCTCGGAGTCGACAGCGCGGCGGTTGGCGTAGTTGTCTCGATGGTCGGAGACGAGGTCGGGCACGTTGGGCGCGATCTCGAGCACCGCCAGCGCGGCGAGCACCCCGGCGAGCACGCGCGTCCGCCGCTGCCGCGCGAGGCGGTCGATCGCGAGCCCGGCGAGGACGATCAGCGCGAGGCGGAGGAGGCCGCTCCAGCGGTACGTCGCCCGCATGCTCTCGAGGCCGGGCAGCGTGAACGCGCCGGCCCAGGGGAGGTCGGCGGTCGCCGCACCCTCCGGCATCAGATAGGACTGGAAGGTCGCCCGCTCTCCGGCCGGCGGATGCGCGTCGCCGACCTTCAGCGACGGGCCGAGCGCGAGCACCAGGGCGATGAGGCCCGCGACCGCGAACGAGAGGACGGGGGCCTCACGGCGCCGCGTCACCACCGCGACCGCGGCGAGGACCACGCAGACGAAGCCGACGTAGTTGTAGAGCGAGTTGGTGCCGTCCCCCCACAGGGCGCTGGGATCGTGGTCGACGCCGAGGAGGCCGGGGGCCCAGAATGCGTCGGAGGGCTCCACCAGCGTCGAGAGGTCGAGCCCCAGCGCGCGCGTGACCGCCAGCGGGTTCGGGTCGAAGACCGCCGGCGCGTAGAGCTCGTAGGCGAGGACCGCGATCAGGTGCCCGCCGATCAGCGTGGCGAGGCCGAGCGCGCGGGTCCGCCGCGGGACGCTGCCGCGCAGCAGCCAGGGGATCCACAGCGCGGCGCTCAGCAGGGCGGATATCACGAACGAGTAGCCGTCGAGGAAGAGCGCGCCGGTCTTCACCGCGGCGTAGCCCGCGGCGGCGCCGATCATCAGGTTGCGGCGGCCGCTCGCGAGCGCCCGCATGACCAGCAGGTCCACGAGGGCGTACGTGGGCAGGAGCGTGAAGCCCGTGAAGGTGCCGCCGAACGCCAGCATCCCGATCGTGGTGGGAGCGAGGAGGTAGACGGCGGAGGTGCCGAGCGCGACGGCCCGCCCGGCGCCGAGGACCCGCATCAGCCCGTAGCCGCCGGCGAGCGCGACGGCGTCGAACACGGCCGACGCGACGAGGTAGGCCGCGTAGGAGCTCAGCCCCAGGCCGTCCATCAGCGCCCAGCCGAGGAAGATCAGCGGCCCGCTGCTCAGGAACGGGTAGCCGTTGGGGTTGCCGTACCAGTCGCACCACGACGTCAGCGCCTCGGTGCCCATCGCGCTCAGGCAGCGCATGTCGCCCTCGATCAGGTAGTCCCAGGGGCCGTCGCTGACGAGGCCGGGGACCAGCCCGTGGACCAGCAGGACGAGCGCGAGCAGGAGGCTGCCCGCAAGCAGGACCGGGAGCACGGCGCCGGCCCGCGCTCCCGGGCGCGTGAGATGTGCCGCCGCGGTCTCCATGGGCGCTCGCGCTCCTGTACCCGGGGGTTCGTCAGGTAACCCCGCCATGCGTCACGAAGTGACCCTGACGCGCCGGGCCGGGCAGGAAGGCGGCGCCCGCCCGCGAACCTCGGGGCATGGTGCGCTGGGCCGCCCTGGGGGTGGTGCTGGCCGCGCTCGGCCCGGCGGCAAGCGCCGCCGACGCCTCCGAGCGGGTGGCCGCGCTGCAGGTCGCCCTGCGAGCCAAGGGCGCCTACTCCGGCACCGTGGACGGGATCGCCGGGCCGGGGACGAAGGCCGGCGTGCAGGCCTTCCAGTCCCGGCGCGGCCTGGTCGCCGACGGCGTCGCGGGCCCGCGGACCCGCCGCGCGCTCGGCTGGCGCGGGCGCCCGCGCCTCGGCAGCCGCCCGGTCACCGCGGGCCGCCGCGGCTGGGACGTCGCCGCGCTGCAGTTCCTGCTCGCCCGCGCCGGGTTCCCCTCGGGCAGCTTCGACGGCCGCGCCGGCCCCCGCTTCGGCGACGCGCTGCGCCGCTACCAGGCGTGGGCGGGCCTCGGCGCCGACGGCGTCGCCGGCCCGCTCACGATCTCACGGCTCCGCCGTGCCCCGCCGCGCTCGCCGCTGCGGTTCCTGTCCCCGGTGGCCGTGGGGATCGGCGACTCCTACGGTCCGCGCGGCGACCGCATGCACACCGGCGTCGACTTCCCCGCCGCCGCGGGCGCCCGCGTCGGCGCCGCCGGCCGCGGCTGCGTGTCGTCGGCCGGCTACAACGACGGCTACGGTCAGCTCGTGGTGGTCTCCCACCGCCTCGGCGTGACCACCTGGTACGCCCACCTCTCCCGGATCACCGTGCGCCCCGGCGAGTGCCTCGCGGCCGGGGAGCGGCTCGGCCTGGTCGGCTCGACCGGGAACTCCACCGGCCCCCACCTGCACTTCGAGGTCCGGGTGCGGGGCGCGACGACCGACCCGAGGTACGCCCTCTAGGACGCGGCGACCGGCACGCGGCGGGCGCTCGCGTCGAGCGACTGCTGGAGCGCCTCGAGGACGCGCACCACGCGCAGGCCCGACTCGCCGTCGGAGACCGGCGTGCGGCCCTCCGCGATGCACTCCACGAAGTGCAGGCACTCGGCGCGCAGCGGCTCCGCGTTGGGCAGCCGCGGGCTCCAGATGTCACCCGAGCGGGTGATGTACTCGCCGTAGGAGCTGGTCGACTCGTCGAAGCCCTTGTCGTAGACGGTCAGCTTGCCCTCGAGCGCCATGTCGTCGAAGGTCGCCATCCGGCGCGAGCCGACGATCGTGAAGCGCCGCTCCTTGTGCGGGTCGAGCCACGACAGGTGCAGGTGCGCGGACAGCCCCGAGGGGAAGCGCAGGAAGCAGAACACGACGTCCTCGATCCCGGGCCGCATGTAGGACTCGCCGCGGGCGTGGACCTCGACGGGCTCCTCGCCGGCGAGGCGCAGCGTCACCGAGACGTCGTGGGCGCCGAGCGACCACAGGGCGTTCTCGTCGGCGCGCAGCTTGCCGAGGTTCAGGCGGTTGCCGTACAGGTAGTGGACCTGGCCGAGCTCGCCGGAGTCCGCCAGCTCCTTGAGGCGCACCACGCCCGGGTGGTACTCGAGCAGGTGGCCGACCATCAGCACCCGCCCCGCGGAGCGCGCCGCCTCGACGGCGGCCTCGGCCTCCGCGACCGACTGCGCGAGCGGCTTCTCGACGAAGCAGTGCTTGCCGGCCGCGAGCACCCGCTGTGCGAGCGTGGCGTGCGAGGGCACCGGCGTCGCGAGCGCGACCGCGTCGAGCTCGGGGTCCGAGAGCAGGTCGTCGAACTCGCCGGTGAAGCGCGCGCCGGGGTACAGCGGCGCGAAGCGGGCCCGCGCGGCCTCCGAGCCGTCGCAGCACCACGCCAGCTCGCATCCCGGCAGCGCCGCGAAGTTGCGCGCCAGGTTCGGGCCCCAGTAGCCGAACCCGACGACCCCGACCTTCACGCTCACAGGCGCTGCACCGTCGGGATGTCGGCGCCGCGGGTGATCCCGCGCAGGTCGACGAGCAGCGGCGCCTCGGAGATGACCGCGCCGTGGTCGACGCTGGGGTGCGCGGTGACGATCACGACGAGGTCGGCGCCCGCCAGCGCGTCCTTCAGCGGCGTGTTCTTGTAGCCCATGCCGGCGAGCTCCGGCACGTGAGGATCGTGGTAGACGAGCTCCGCGCCGCGCTCGCGCAGCGTGCTCATGATCCTCAGCGCGGGGGACTCGCGCGTGTCGCCGACGCCGGCCTTGTAGCTGACGCCGAGGATCACGATCTTCGAGCCCCTGACCGGCTTGCGCGCGTCGTTGAGCGCCCGCTCGATCTTCGCCACGCAGAACTGGGGCATCTGCTGGTTGATCTTGCCGGCGAGCTCGATGAACTCGGTGGTGAAGTCGTACTCGCGCGCCTTCCAGGTCAGATAGAAGGGGTCGACCGGCAGGCAGTGGCCGCCCATCCCCGGGCCGGGCTCGAAGCGCATGAACCCGTAGGGCTTGGTGGAGGCGGCGTCGATGACCTCCCAGATGTCGACGCCCATGCGGTCGGCGAGGATCGTCAGCTCGTTGACGAGCGCGATGTTGACCGAGCGGAAGATGTTCTCGAGCAGCTTCGACAGCTCGGCCGCCTCCGGGGAGCCGACGCGCACGATCGTGTCGCAGACCCCGGAGTACAGCGCCTCGGCGTGGTCGCCGCAGGCCTCCGTGAGGCCGCCGACGACCTTCGGCGTGGTGCGCAGCGTGAAGTCGGTGCGGCCGGGGTCGACGCGCTCGGGCGAGAACGCGATGTGGAAGTCCTTGCCCGCGGTCAGCCCGGACTCCTCGAGCAGCGGCACGAGCCGCTCGCGCGTGGTGCCGGGGTAGGTCGTCGACTCGAGCACCACGAGGTGGCCCGGGCGCAGGATGCCGGCCAGGGCGCGGCCCGAGTCGACCAGCGCGCCGAGCTCGGGCTCGCGGTTGCGGCTCAGCGGCGTCGGCACGCAGATGACGATCGCGTCCGCGTGCCACAGCGGCCCGAACGACGTCGTGGCCGATATGCGCGGCAGCACCGCGCGCAGCCGTTCGTCGGGGATGTCCTCGACGTAGGACTCCCCTGCCAGCAGTGCCTTCACCCGGCGGTGGTCGATGTCGACCGCGATGACGTCCTTGCCCTCTTCGGCAAAGGCCACGGCGAGTGGGAGACCCACGTAGCCCATGCCCACGATCCCGATGGTCATGCGCGCCAGTCTAGGACGTGCCGAAGCGCCACGACCACCGCCGAAAGGTTGGGTCTGCCACCATGGTCGGCGCCGTCCGGGTGGATTTTGCACGACTTTCGGGCCGCTCGGGCGTTGTCAGCGTTCGCCGGGCCGAGCCCTGTCCCCCGGCGCCGAGCCGATGCCGTCCACGTCACTCCCCTCGCCCGCCACCTCCACCGCCACGCCCGTCCGCCCGCTGCCGGTCGGCGCGCAGGACGTGCTCGACGTCCCGCTCGCGCTGATCGACTACGAGCGCACGCTGGACTGGGTCGACGCGGCGATCGCGTCCGGCGCGCGGTCCTACGTGTGCGTCGCGGCCGTGCACACCGTGATGGCGTGCGGCGAGGACCCCGAGCTGCGCGCGGCGGTGCTGGGCTCCGACTTCACCGTCCCCGACGGGCAGCCGCTCGTGTGGGCGATGAACCTGCTCGGCCACGACCTCCCGGGGCGGGTGTACGGGCCGACGCTGATGGAGCGCGCCTGCGAGCGCGCCGCGCGCACCGGGACGAGCTTCTACCTCTACGGCGGACGCGACACGGACGCGCTCGTACGGCTGGCCGGCAACCTGCGCGCCCGCTTCCCGGGGCTGCGGCTCGCCGGGGGCTACGCCCCGCCGTTCCGCGAGCTCAGCGACGAGGAGGAGGACGCCGTCGTCGCCGACATCAACGACTCCGGGGCCGACGTCGTGTGGGTCGGGATCGGCGTCCCCAAGCAGGAGAAGTGGATGGCCCGCATGCGCGAGCGCCTCGACGCGCCGGTGCTGATCGGCGTCGGCGCGGCGTTCGACTTCCACGCCGGGCTCGTCCCCCAGGCGCCCGAGGCGATGCAGCGCCGCGGCCTCGAGTGGCTGTTCCGCCTCGCGCAGGAGCCGCGGCGGCTGTGGCGGCGCTACCTGCGCTACAACCCGCGCTTCGTGGTCGGCTTCGCCGCCCAGTACGCGCGGCATCTCGCGCGCAAGCGCTAGCGGCGTTGCATCCAGAAGCCGCCGCCGCTGCCCCCCGGCCCTGTCGGGATGATCTTGCGGATGCGGTCGTTGTAGGTCTCGGAGACCGCGAAGATCCCGCACAGGATCTCCCACTCGCGGTTGTACTGCAGGAACGCTTGCAGGAGGTACTGCTCGTTCCAGTACAGCCCGTAGTCCTCGAACAGCTCGCGCCGGTACTCCCACGGCAGGCAGATGTCATGGAAGTGCACCACCACCCCCGGCTTGAGCACCGGCAGCACGTCGAGGATGAAGTAGTTCACCTCGCTGCCCATCTTCACCGTGTGGGTGGTGTCGATGAAGATGATGTCGCCGGCCTCGAGCGACGCGAAGGTTGCAAGCGGGATGTCCTGCGCGTGGATCCGGTTGAGCCTCGCGAGGCCGGGCAGCCCGTCGTCGATGACGCCCGGGAACGGGTCGTAGACGTCCAGCTCGACCGGCGCGCCGTCGGCGGCGTTCGCCCGGCAGGCCTGCGCCAGCGTCAGCGTGGTGAAGCCGGAGCCCATCTCGAGGACCCGCTTCGGGCGCAGATGGCGCACGATCGCGTAGGTGGTGGTCGCGTCGACGATCCCGTAGGTGTCGTTGAGCTCGTAGTACGCGTAGGGCTCCCCGGTGGGCTCGCGCGTCCACTTGAACTCGGGGATGTACGGCGCGAGCGTCTCCTCGACGTAGCGCAGCTGCGCCTCGACGTCCCAGTCGATCGCGCCCATCGCGCTCGTGCGCTCCCACGCGCCCGGCGGCAGGGCGTCGAGGTCGGGGATCGGGCTGTAGAAGGTCTTCAGGACGACCTGGAGGTGCAGCTTCTCGGCCGCGCGGCGCAGCAGCTTGTAGGCGCGCACGGCGAGACCGCTGCGCCAGACGGCGCTCTTGCGGATGATGCTGCCTTCGCCGAAGAGCACTTGCGGACCCCCACCGTGGACTCGCCCCGGGCCGGAGCGCGAGCGGGCAAGCTAGCGCACCGCTCAACCCCCGCGCCCGGCGGCCGCGGCGGGCGCGCGACTACCCTTGGCGGGTCGTGAGCTACGACGTCTCCGTCATCGGGCTCGGCCGGGTCGGCCTGCCGCTCGCCCTCTCGTTCGCCGACGCCGGGCTGTCCGTGCTCGGCGTCGACAAGGACCCCGAGCGCCTCGCGCTGGTGCGCGCGGGGCAGATGCCGTTCGCCGAGCCGGGGACGGACGAGCTGCTCGAGCGCGTGCTCGCCGCGGGGCGGCTGACGGTCACCGACCGGGCGGCCGAGGCGGCGGGCGCGGAGGACATCGTGCTCACGCTCGGCACGCCGACCTTCTCGCACATCGAGATCGACATGGGCGACATCCGGGCGGTGCTCGACGACCTGCTGGCCGTCCTGCGCCCCGGCCACCTGCTCGTCCTGCGCTCCACGGTGGCCCCGGGGACGACCGAGTTCGTGGCCGGCTACCTCGAGAAGCACCGCGGCTTCACCGTCGGCGAGGACGTGTTCGTCGCCCACTGCCCGGAGCGGATCGCCGCCGACCGCTTCCTGGCCGAGATCGGGACGCTGCCGTGCATCGTCGGCGGGATCGGCGAGGCGTCCGGCGAGCGCTGCGGCCGGCTGTTCGAGCGGTTCGGCGCGCCGGTGGTGCAGACGACGCCGGTGCAGGCCGAGCTCGCGAAGATCTGGACCAACATCCTGCGCTACGCGACGTTCGCGCTGCCCAACCTCCTGATGATGGACTGCGAGCGCTACGGCGCGAACGTCTTCGACGTCATCGAGCTGATCAACCGCGACTACCCGCGGGGCGGGATGGCGCAGCCGGGCTTCACCGCCGGGACCTGCCTCCGTAAGGACTTCGCGTTCTCCGAGGAGCGCTCCAACGCCCCCGGCATGCTGCTGGCCGTCTCGCGGGTCAACGAGAGCGTGCCGCTGTTCCTCGTCGACGGCATCAAGCGCCGGCTCGGCGACGGCGGCCTGCGCGAGCGCAAGGTCGCGGTGCTCGGCCTCGCCTTCAAGCGCGACACCGACGACGAGCGCGACTCGCTCGCCCACAAGCTGATCCGCCTGCTCGAGCGCGAGCTCGCCGACGTCGTCGCGCACGACCCGGTCGTCGCCACGCGCACGGCGGACTTCGACGAGGCGGTCGAGGGCGCCGACGTCGTGGTCGTCGCCACCAACCACTCGGCGTTCTCGCGCCCGGAGGCGCTGGCCGCGATCGCCGAGCGCGCACAGCCCGACTGCCTGGTCGTCGATCCCTGGAACGCGTTCGGCGCGGCGCAGGTGTTCGCCTACGCGAGCGAAGTCGCCGCGCTGCGCTTGTAGCCTGCGCGCGGCCATGAATCGCGTCCTCGTCACCGGCGGCGCCGGCACCATCGGCGCGGCGGTCGTCCGCCGGCTGCTGTCGGACCCCGACTTCGAGATCCGCGTCTCCGACCAGCGCGAGGCGCCCGACTGGATGCGCGAGGGCTGCGAGGTCCATACCGGCGACCTGCGCGACCGCGACGAGGCGCGGCGCGCGACGGCCGGCTGCACCCACGTGATCCACCTCGCCGCCATCGTCGGCGGGATCGCGAACTTCCACAAGCTCCCCTACACCCTCACCGAGGTGAACACGGCGCTCTACAACGGCGTCGTGGGCGCCGCGCTGGACGAGTCGGTCGAGCGCTTCACCTACGTCAGCTCGAGCATGGTCTTCGAGCGCGCGCAGGAGTACCCGACGCCCGAGAGCTACCTGCCCGACTGCCCGGTCCCGCTGTCCGCCTACGGCTACTCCAAGCTCACCGGCGAGGTCTACTGCCGCGCCGCCCACGACGAGCACGGCCTGCCGTTCACGATCTGCCGGCCGTTCAACGCCTACGGGCCGGGCGAGATGCCCGACGACGAGCCGGGCATCGCCCACGCCGTGCCGGACCTGATCCGCAAGTCGCTCGCCCGCCTGCGCCCGCTGCCGATCTTCGGCTCGGGCGAGCAGACCCGCACGCTCACGCACGTCGACGACATCGCCGACGGGATCGTCACCGCCATGGCCCACCCGGCCGGCCTCAACGAGGACTTCAACGTCTCGGCGAGCGAGGAGCTGACCGTCGCCGAGATCGCGCGCATCTGCTGGGAGGCCGCGGGCAACGACCCCGGCGAGCTCGCGTTGGAGCACCTCCCGAGCTTCAAGGTCGACGTCCAGCGCCGCTGGCCGTCGGTGGAGAAGGCCGAGACGCTGCTCGGCTGGAAGGCCCGCATCGACGTCCGCGACGGCATCGCGCAGACCGCCGCTTGGCTGCGCGAGCAGGAGGGAGTGGCATGGCCCGGCGCGCGCTGATCACGGGGGTCACGGGCCAGGACGGCTCCTACCTCGCGGATCTGCTGCTGGACAAGGGCTACGAGGTCCACGGCATGGTCCGCCGCGCCTCGACGGAGAAGTCCGAGCGCATCGAGCACCTGCGCGATCGCATCACCCTGCACCAGGGCGACCTGCTCGACCAGCGCTCCCTGGTCGACACGCTGCGAGCGGCCCGCCCCGACGAGATCTACAACCTCGCCGCCATGTCGTTCGTGGCGGTGTCCTGGATCCAGCCGACGTTGACGGCCGAGTTCACCGGCGTGGGCGTCACGCGCATGCTCGAGGCGATGCGCGAGGTCTGCCCCGAGGCCCGCTTCTACCAGGCCTCCTCGAGTGAGATGTTCGGCAAGGTGCTCGAGACGCCCCAGAGCGAGTCGACGCCGTTCTACCCCCGCTCCCCCTACGGCGTGGCCAAGGCCTACGGCCACCACATCACGGTCAACTACCGCGAGTCGTACGGGCTGCATCTTTGCTCCGGGATTCTGTTCAACCACGAGTGCATCGCGGAGACGACGCCGCTCATGGTCCGCCGCAACGGGATGGTCCAGGTGCTGAGCCCGGCCGACCTCATGCCGCTGCGCCGCAAGGGCCCGAGCACCCAGACGCACATGCCCGATGCCGGCGACCTCGTGGAGGTCTGGGACGGGGCTGACTGGACGGAGCTCCGCGCCGTCACCGCGACCCGCCGGCGACGAACCGATCCCGACCACCGACTGTTGTCGATCGAAACGCGCGGTGGCGCTGTCGTGGCGACCGCCCACCACACGATGGTCGACGAGGACCTCGACCCGCTGCGCGCCGATGTCGTGCAGGACGGCGACCGCCTCGGCCTCGCGCTCGACTGGCCGGCTGCCAACGACTGGACCGCCGTGGCGCCGGAGCTCGCCGAGCTCCTCGGGCTCCTGGCCGCCGACGGCTACGTCGGCGGGCATCGCGTCCAGTTCACGAACAACGACACGGGGCTGCAGCTCCGCGTCGCGAACCTGTGGTCGAAGGTCTTCATGGGCACCACGCGGGCATGGGAGGGCACCTCCGGCTTCAGCCACGGCGCCGTGGTCGGCCAGCTCGCCCTCACCGGCTCTGCCTCGATCGCGCCGTGGCTGCGGGAGCAGCTCTACACCCCGACCGGCTTCAAGCAGGTGCCGCCGCTGGTCCTCAATGCCGCCCCCGAGATCCAGGACCACTTCCTCGACGGCTACTACGCCGGTGACGGTCTCAAGCGGGGCAAAGGCGAGTCGGTGAAGACCAACTCGCCCGTGCTCGCTCAAGGGCTCTGCTGGCTCTACGGCGCGCGGGACCGCAGCCCCTCGGTATACGCCGAGCACCGCGCCGGCCGGACCTATTTCCAGCTCAACCTCCCGAGCGCCGTCCGCGTCGGCGCTCGGAGCGCGCATCTCCGCCGCGACCCTGCGGAAGTCCGGCGCATCGTCGAGGTCGAGCCCGAGCGCTCGGAGTGGGTGTTCGACGTCGAGACGGAGAGCGGGCTCTTCTGCGCGGGGGTGGGCCGGCTCGTCGTGCACAACTCACCGCGCCGCGGGCTGGAGTTCGTGACCCGCAAGATCACCTGGCACGCGGCGGCGATCAAGCTCGGGCAGCGGAAGGAGCTGCGCCTCGGCAACCTCGACGCGCGGCGCGACTGGGGGTACGCGTTCGACTACGTCGACGCCATGTGGCGGATGCTGCAGACCGACCAGCCGGACGACTTCGTGATCGCCACCGGCGAGACGAACACCGTGCGGCGGTGCGTGGAGATCGCCTTCGACCACGCCGGGCTCGAGTGGGAGCCCTACGTGGTCATCGACGACGCGTTCAAGCGGCCCGCGGAGGTCGACCTGCTGGTGGGTGACGCGAGCAAGGCCGAGCGCGAGCTCGGCTGGCGGCCGGCGACGAGCTTCGAGGAGCTCATCCGGCTGATGGTCGACGCGGACCTGAAGCTGCTCGGGACGTGAGCCCGGCGGGCCGTCCCGGGGGCCGTGGATACACTGCCGCGGCGTGACCGAGCCGGACGTCGCCGAGCTGCCGTCCCTGGCCGAGCTGCCGCTTCCGCCCGCGCGGATGCGCGCGCTGGTGGGCGAGACGAACCCGAAGAGCTACGACAACCCGGACGGCGCGCCGCTGTTCCCGTACATGGACGACGCGCAGTACGAGGCGGTGCTCGACTTCGGCTGCGGCTGCGGGCGCCTCGCGCGCCAGTTCATCCAGCAGCGGCCCCGGCCGAAGCGCTACATCGGCGTCGACCTGCACGCGGGGATGATCGCGTGGTGCAACGAGAACCTCGCGCCGGCGGCGGAGGGGTTCGAGTTCCACCACCACGACATCCGCAACGCGGGCTTGAACCCGGGCGCGGACAAGCCGAGCGTGCTGCCGCTCCCCGCCGAGGACGACAGCGTCACGCTCGCCGTGGGGTGGTCGGTGTTCACCCACATCCTCGAGGTGGAGGCGGAGCACTACCTGCACGAGATCAGTCGCGTGCTGCGGCCGGGCGGCCGGTTCACCGGGACGTTCTTCCTGTTCGAGAAGGCGGCGTTCCCGATGCTGCAGGACTTCCAGAACGCCCTCTACATCAACCCGGACGACCCGACCAACGCGGTCATCTTCGACCGTGACTGGCTGCGCCGCGCGGCCCAGCGTGCGGGGCTGGTCATCGCCCGCGCGGAGCCGCCCGATGTACGGGGCTTCCACTGGCGGATCGACCTCGCCCCACCGGGGCCGGGTGTCACGGAGGTCGAGCTGCAGGCCGACGAGGCCGCCTTCGGCGCGGTACCGCCCCCGCTGATGCCGGTCGCCGCGCACCGGATCGGGGTCGATCCCGGGGACGACGGCGACGAGCGCGACGGAGAGGAGGCGGCAGCCGCCGCCGGCGACGGCGCCACGACGGGCAGCGCCGACGCGGTCGCCCAGGCGCGCGAGGCCTCCCGCCAGTGGAAGCGCGCCGAGGACGCCACCCGCGAGGCGGTCGCCCAGCGCGAGCGCGCCGAGGCCCGCGAGCGCGAGCTCGCCCAGCTGCGCGCCGACCACGAGGCGATGCGCCGCGACCTCAACCCGCTCGAGACCGGCCTGCTGATGAAGATCGCGCGCCGCGTGCGCTGGCTCGTCCGCCGCGGGCGCTAGACGCGCCGGCTCACGCCGCGTAGACCTCCGCCAAGGCCCGCGCTACCACCTCCGGCGCGGTGCGCTCCCGCGCCCGGGCGAGCGCCTCCTCCCCCGCCGCGGCGTCGCCGTAGAGCGCGGCGACCCGCTCCGCCAGCGCGGCCGTGTCGCCCGGCGGGTAGAGCCCCGCGGGCGGCACGACCTCCGCGAGCCCGCCGGCGCGCGCCGCCGCCACCGGCAGCGCGGCCGCCATCGCCTCCAGGGCGGCGAGCGGGAGGATCTCCTCGTAGCGCGAGGGCACGATGGCGAGCGCGGCCTCGCGCCGCAGCCCGGCGAGCGCCGCCGGCGGGACGCGGCCCAGGAAGCGCACGTCGGCGCCCGCGGCCAGCGCCTCGAGCTCGGTGCGTTGCGGGCCCTCGCCCGCCACCACGAGCGGCACGCCCGCCGCGCGGCAGGCGACGACGGCGTCGGCGAACCCCTTCTCGGGCGTCAGGCGCCCGGCCGCGAGGGCGAAGCGGCCCGCGGCCGCGGCCGAGGACCGCGCGAGCTCCCGCTGGACCGACGGGATCACGTGGGCGCGGTCGCCCAGCGGGGCGCCGAGCGCGCGCAGGCGGCCGAGCGCGAACGCGCTCGGGACGATGAAGGCGTCGGCGGCATCGGTGAGCCGCCGCTGCTGCAGCGCCAGCCCCGCGGCGTAGACGGCCGCCTCGGCGCGCGAGCCGCCGCGGCAGTTCAGCCGCACGCCCGGTCGGGTGTCGCGGCCGTGACAGCGCGTGCAGTCCGCGCCGCGCGTGAAGCAGGTCCCCACCGCGCACACGAGCCGGTAGTTGTGCAGGTGCAGGACCACGCGGGCGCCCGCCTCGCGCGCCGCCTCGAGCGCGCGCCGGCCGAGGTCGGGGTGCACGTTGTGCGCGTGCACGACGCGCGCGCCGGTGCGGCGGACCGCCTCGGCGACGTCGCCCGGCCGCAGGCCGCCGGCCAGCAGCCCCGCGGCCGCCCGCGCCCCCGAGAGGGCGCCCGAGTCGCGCTGGAGCACCTCGGCCGGCTCGCCGAGGTGCGACGGCACCAGCCAGGCCAGGTCCTCGACGGCCCGCTCCTCGCCGCCCGGGATGCGGTACCGGTTGTGCAGGAGCAGGATCACGGGCGGCGCAGCCTAACCTCACACCCCGGTGTCACCGCCCGCCTCGATCCTCTTCCCGACCCGGCGCCGCCGCGAGTACCTCGCGGTCGCGCTGCAGTCCGTCGCGCCCCAGGCCCGCGCCCGCGGCGCGGAGGTGATCGTGGTCGAGGACGATCTGGGGGATCCCCTGACGCGCGCCCTCGCGGAGCGCCACGGCGCGCGCTACCTCGCCCTCGGGTCGCCGCGCGGGCTCAACGTCACGCGCAACACGGCGATCGACGCGGCCGCCGGCGACCTGCTGTGCTTCCTCGACGACGACGTCGAGGTGTGGCCGGGCTGGCTCGACGCCCTGCTCGAGGCCGCCGCCCACGACGACGGGCACGACGTGCTCGGCGGCCCGATCCGCGCGCGGCTGGAGGGCGGCCGGCTGCACGCATGCGGCCGCGAGCCGCCGCCCCTGACGACGCTCGACCTCGGCCCCGAGGACCGCGACGCCGAGTTCGTATGGGGCGCGAACATGACGCTGCGCCGGCGGGCGCTCGAGCGCATCGGGCCGTTCGACCCGCAGCTGAGCGGCGCGGGCGACGAGGAGGACTGGCAGCGGCGGCTGCGCGCCGCGGGGGGGCGCATCCGCTACGTCGCGGCCGCCGGGGTCGACCACCGCCGGGCGGGCGCCGACGCCACCGTCCGCGGGCTGAGCCGCGCCGCCTACTTCCGCGGGCGCCAGTCGCGCCGCTACGACGTCCGCAAGGGCACCGCGCCGGCGCTCGCCGGCGAGCTGCGCACGCTCGCGGGATGCGCCGCCCACGTCGTCCGCTACCGCTGCGGGACCGGGATCGTGCTCACCGCGCTCACCGCCGGCCGCCTCCGGGAGGCGCTCGGGCGGGCCCCGGTGTCCCCCGGCGACCACGACCCCGACTACCTCTCCGGGCGCTCGGGCACGCTCGGCCGCCGCGACCTGCTGCGCGCCCGCGCGCAGGACGCGCTGGCATCCGCCCGCGGCGCGCCCCGCCGCGTAGCCCTCGCCCGCGCGGCGCGTACCACGCCGCCCCGCCGCCGGGTGCTCGCCCTGTCGGTCGCGCGCCCCGAGCACGCCGCCGCCTCCGCGCGCATCCGCCGCGAGCTCGAGCGCTCCCGCCACGCCGTCGAGCTGCACGAGATCTCCCCCGCGCGCGACGCGGGCAAGTGGGACAACCTCAACGCCGCGCTGCGCGCCCACCCGGCCGACGGCTACGACTGGCTGCTGCTCGTCGACGACGACGTCGTGCTGCCGCGCGGCTTCCTCGACGCGTTCGTGTTCCTCGCCGAGCGCTACGGGCTCCGCCTCGCCCAGCCGGCCCACGCCCGCGCGTCGCACGCCGCCTGGCCGGTGACCCGCCGCCGATCCGGCTCCCTGGTCCGGCGCACCCGCTTCGTCGAGATCGGCCCGGTGACCGCCGTGCACGCCGACGCGTTCGAGGCGCTGCTGCCGTTCCCCGACCTGCGCATGGGCTGGGGGCTCGACGCCCACTGGGGCGCGATCGCCGCCGAGCGCGGCTGGCCGGTGGGGATCGTCGACGCGACGCCGATCCGCCACACCCGCCCGGTGGCGACCTCCTACCCGCGCGAGGCCGCGATCGCCGAGGCCGACGCCTTCCTCGCGGACCGCCCCTACGTCACGCGGGAGCAGGCGGCGGAGACGCTGTCGGTCCACACGCGGCTGGTAGCCCGCGTGCCGTTTGGGGATCGACGCACCCAGGACCACCGGGTTTGCAGGCTTTCTTGGGGGAGTTCCTGGTCGCGCGTGCGCCGCCGCCCTAGAGCCGGTTCAGCGTCTCCGACAGCGACGCCGGCCCGAACGGTGTGCGGGTCGCGGTCATGCATCGTGCGCGCGCGGCTCGCCGGGATGCGCGCAGCATGTGCGTCATCGGTCGTCCGCTCCCCGGTTGCCGATCGGGCTCGATCACGGGTGCGCCGCGAAGACGTGGGCGACGGCTCCGCCGCTGAAGACGGTGGTGCTCATCGACTCGATGGTGAGCGGCGCCTGGAAGATCCGCTCGCCCGCGCCCAGGACGACCGGGTGGATGACAAGGCGGTACTCATCGATCAAGCCGGTCTCGACCAGCGATCGGGCGAACCGTACCCCGCCGTGGGCGAGCAGGTATCCGTCGCGGCGCTCCTGCTTGAGCCGCGTGACGGCTTCGGCCAGGTCTCCGGAGGCGATCGTCGTCTCGCCCCAGTCGGCGGACGCGAGCGAGTCCGAGAACACGACCTTGGGGATCTCGTTCATCGCCTTGGCGAACGGCCCGGAGGCGCCGGGCCAGTAGGGGGCCCACACCGCGTAGGTGGCGGCACCCACGAGGTGCGCGCCGGCGTTGCTCACGGTCTCGACAGTCCAACTGAGACCGTCATCGGAGCCTCCCGCAGCGATCCAGTCGGTGCTCCCGTCGATTGGTGCGACGTAGCCGTCGAGCGAGACGGACATCTTTAGGACCAGTGAGGCCATGCGCTGCTTCCTTCCCGGGATGGACGACACGAGCTGCTCGAGTCGATGGTGATGCAGGGCGCCGGTGAACGCTCCCCAACAGGATCCGGTCCTCCCAGCTTCGGAACCACGAACCGCGTCCAACGCTCAACGTGTAGATCCGCACCGTCTACTAACTGCGGCTCCTTTGTGAAACGAGCTCCAAGGGTGTTGGGCGGATGCAGGTGGTAGAAGTGCCAACCATGATCCTCCCGAAGGTCCGAGATCGTCGCTTCGTGACGATCCGCCGCGGTGGGACCCTCACCGATTCGGATCACCGGCTGCTGGCGCTGTGGGCGGCGTCGTGCGCGGAGCACGTCCTGGATCTGTTCGAGTCGGCTCGGCCTGGGGACCCGCGACCGCGTGAGGCGATCGAGCATGCTCGCGGCTGGGTGCGTGGCGAGGTGAGGATGACCCAGGCGCGCACGGCGGCCGGCCATGCCATGGCCGCGGCCCGAGACCTGCGTGGGGCCGCACGGCATGCCGCCTACGCTGCCGGCCAGGCCGGGGTCGTCGCGCACGTCGCCGCGCACGAGCTTGGTGCGGCCGCCTATGCGATCAAGGCCGCACGTGCCGGCGCGCCGGAAGGCGAGGGCGACGGCGCGGGGCGACTCGAGTGCCGGTGGCAGCGTGCCCAGCTCCCGGAGGCGATTCGCGAGCTCGTACTCGACGACCAGCGGTTGCGGAACGACATCTGCTGGTCGGTGTTCGAGTGCTGAGCGCGCGTCCGGGGCGCCAGCAGCCTCTCGAACGGACGCCGTGAGCTGACCTGTCGCGCTCGACGATCCCCTTGCGGGTTCAGCGCTGCGTCGCGTGGACGATCGTCACGCCGTCCCCAGGCGGCCGCGACGTCTCCCGGAGGACGGTCGTCAACGGACACCTTGTCGCTCCCGCGTTCAGACGTGAGCGGGCGCGTGGGCGGGTCAGTCCGGCGCACCCGCTTGCGACGAGGAGCATCCGTGCCGCCAGGCCCCTCCTGTCCCGGCGTCTTGCATAGGCACAGCGTGGGCGCTCTGACCAGCCGCGCCGCGTTCCCTCTCACGGCCTCCGCTCTCGCAATCGCCTGCCAGGAGCACTCCAAGGGGCCCAGTCACGGAGACGCGCTCGCCCGCGCTCGAAGTCGCCGTATGCGCGCCGCGATGTGAGTGGCAGCGAGAAACAGAGACCTGCCGCTTGTCGGCCGCGCGAGCCCGCCTACCCGAGCCGCTCCGGGGCTGACTGACAGACTGACGCGAATGGGACTCATCCAGGACCTCGACTTCATCGGCATCCCCTCGCGGGACGCCGAGCGCGCACGCAGCTTCTACCGCGACGTCCTCGGCATGCGCGCCGATGAGCACGCGGAGTATGAGCAGTGGGCGGGCGGCACCTGCTTCGTCGTCTGGGAGCCCGAGCGGGTCGGGATGGAGTTCGTCGCCCAGACCGGCAATCCGCTGCCGCTGCGCGTGGAGGACGTCCACGCGGCGCGGGCGGAGCTCGAGTCCAGGGGCGTGACGTTCTTCGGCGACACCCTCGACACCGGTGTCTGCAACATGGCCATCTTCGCCGACCCCGACGGCAACCAGCTCATGCTGCACCACCGCTACGCGCCGTACGACACCGCGTAGCGGGCATCGACCACGGCGCGGGGGCCGGCGGTTCCGATCGCCGTGACGTCTGCGCGCGACGGTCGGCGCCGCCCGTACGGCACCGTCCTGGGTAGGGGTCGCATAGCGAGCACAGGACAGGACGGTGGGGCCGCCATGGATCGGCCAGCGCTGGTGGTACACCTCCACCGATCTCGGCGTGACCGGCGGCGAGGACACGTACGCCGCCGGCCGGCGATCGGCCGAGGAGGCCGTCCACCTGCTCCTCGAGTGGGAGGCGGCGCAGCACGGGGCCGGAGCGCCGCGCGACGTCCGGATCGAGCACTACGCGCACGAGTCGGCGCTCCAGCGCGCGGCGTCGTAGCCACCGCGGCCGCCATCATCCCGCGTCATGCGCGTCGTCGTCGTCGCCGAGTACTACCCGCGCGCGGCCGACCCCGTCCTGGGGGTGTGGGCGCATCGCCAGGCGCTGGCCGCGCGCGACGCGGGCGCCGACGTGCGGGTGCTGGTGCTGCACCGTCCCGTGCCGTCGCGGGCGGCGCTGCGGTCGGGGGACCCGCGCGCCCTCGCCGCCCCGCTGCGCCAGCCGCTGCGCACCGAGCTCGACGGGCTGCAGGTCGACTATGTGCCGTTCGTGGCCCCGCCGCGGCCGCGCAGCTACGGATCGTGGGGGGCGTGGGCCGCGCCCTCGCTCGCGGTCGCGCTGCGGCGGCTGCGGCGGCGCTTCCCCTATGACCTGGTGCACGCGCACTACGCCGCGCCGGCCGGGGACGCGGTCCGGCGGGCGCGCCCCGGCGCGCCGGTGGTCATCTCCGTCCACGGGGGCGACGTCCTCTCGGTGGCGCGCCGGTCGCCCGCCGGGGAGCAGGCGGTGCGCGGCGCGCTCGGGGAGGCGCGGCTGGTGCTGGCGAACTCGGGGGCGATCGGCGATCTCGTGCGGCGGCTCGGCGGGCGGCGGGTGCGGGTCGTGCACCTGGGCACCGACCTGCCGCCGCCGGCGCCGCCGGACGCGGGCGAGCCGCGGCTGGTCACGGTCGCCCACCTGGTCGCGCGCAAGCGCCACGCCGACGTGCTGCGGGCGCTGTGGCTGATGCGCGAGTCGCATCCGCAGCTGACGTGGACCGTCGTCGGCGACGGGCCCGAGCGCCCGCAGCTGGCCCGCCTCGCCGGGGAGCTCGGACTCATCCACCGCGTGCGCTTCGCGGGGGCGCTGGCGCACGCCGATGCGGTCGCGGCCGCCCGGGAAGGGGGCGTCTTCGTCCTTCCCAGCGTCGACGAGGCGTTCGGCGTCGCCTACGTCGAGGCGATGGCGGGCGCGGTCCCGGCGATCGGCTGCCGCGGCGAGCCCGGGCCGGAGGAGATCGCCGCGTCGGGCGGCGGGATCCGCCTCGTCCCGCCCGGTGACCCCGAGGCGCTCGCGGCCGAGCTGCGCGGGCTCCTCGACGAGCCGGCCTGGCGGCGCGAGCTGGGCGACGCCGCGCGCGCGACCGTCGAGGCCGCGTTCACCTGGGAGGCCTGTGGGCGGGCGACCGTCGCCGCCTACGAGGAGGCCGTCCGCTGACCGACGACCGCCCGGTCCTGTTCGTCACCAACCACGCGCCGGCGTTCCGGGTCGGCGCCTTCGGGCAGCTGCACGCGCGCGAGCGGGTGGTCTTCGCGCTGATCGGCGGGGACGTGCGCCACGGCGGGGGCGACGGCCGCGAGACGGCGCTGCCCTTCGACGTGCTGCGACCGGCGCAGCACGAGGTCTACGGCCTCGCCGCGTCGGGACGCTACCGCGCGGTGATCGCCGGGCTCTCCGGCCGCCTCGCGCCCGCGGCGGCGTGGGCGGGCGCCCGGCGGGCGCGGGTGCCGTTCGTGCTGTGGGCGACGATGTGGGCCCACCCGCGCACCGCGGCGCACGCGCTGACATTCCTGCCGGTCCGCGCGCTGTACCGCGACGCGGACGCGATCGTCACCTACGGCCCGCACGTCTCGGCCTATGTCCGCCGCGCCGGCGCCCGCGGTCCGGTGGTGGAGGCGCCGCAGTCGGTCGACGACGCGTTCTGGGCGGGCGCGGCGCCCGCGCCCGTCCGCCGCGCGCCGTTCCAGGCGCTGTTCGTCGGGCGGATGGAGGCCGAGAAGGGCGTCGACGTGCTGCTCCACGCGTGGCGCGCGTCGGGCCTGCAGGCGGCGCCCGGCGCCGCTCTCGTGCTCGTCGGCGACGGCCCGCTCGGCGGCCGCGCGGAAGGCCCGCGCGGCCCCGCCGAAGTGCGCAACTTCTACGCCGGGAGCGACGTTGTCGTCCTACCGTCCGTGTTCACGCGCGCCTTCCGCGAGCCGTGGGGGCTCGTCGTCAACGAAGCGTTCGACCAGGGGGTTCCAGTGATCGCCACCGACGCCGTCGGCGCCGCCGCCGGCGGTCTGGTCGCGCACGAGCGCACCGGCCTCGTGGTGCCGGCCGGCGCGCCCGGCGCGCTGGCGGCCGCGCTGCGACGCGTCCACGACGATCCCGGCCTGCGCCGCCGGCTGGGCGCGGCCGCACGCGAGGCGGTGCGGGCCTACTCGCACGACGCCTGGGCGGACGGCATGTCGCGCGGCCTCGCGGCCGTCGGCGCGAGCAGGACCCGAAATCCGGGTTGCTAGCGTGATCGGCTTCGTGTTGCGACACGTGCGACCACTGCTGCTCGGACTCGTCGTGCTGCTGCTTCTCGCCCCCGCGGCGAGCGCGGCCAGCCGCTCGGAGATCCTGCGCGACTGCGAGACCGACGGCAGCCTCGACGGCAACTACACGCCGAGCGAGATCCGCGATGCGCGCAACAACATCCCCGACGACATCGACGAGTACACCGACTGCCGGGACGTCCTGAGCCGCGCCACGCTGGGCGGCGGGTCAAGCGGAGGCGGCGGCAGCGGCTCCGCCGCGGGCGGCGCGACGGGCGGCCCCACCACCGGCGGTGGAGGCACCGGTGACACGAGCGGGTCCGCGCCGCCGAGCGACGGCTCGTCCGGCGGCGAGCCCGAGCCGGCGCCCACGCCCCAGGAGCCGCCGAGCGACGCCGAGGAGCGCGACCTCGAGGCCGCCCGGGTCGAGCCCGGGGAGGCCCAGGAGATCGCCGGCCGGCAGATCGTGCCCGGCGCGTCCACGCTGACCGCGAACGCCGCCCGCAACGGCGTCCCTCCCAGCCTCGTGACGGTGCTCGTCCTGGTCGGCCTCACGGCGCTCGTCTTCGCGGGCGCCCAGGTGCGCAAGCGTGTCCTCGCTCGCCGGAACCGCTAGCCCGCTACCCCGCCGCGCCCGCTCGCGCTGGCGGGCGCGGACCGTGTCGGTGCCCCTGCCCGGGCCCGACACCGTGGTCGCGCTCACGCTCGGGGTCGCGCTGGCGATCATCGCCTTCATGGCGGCCGGCGGGCTGCGGGTCGAGCGCACGACCTACGTCGAGATCGCGCTCATGCTCATCGGCGCCGCGTTGTGCGCCGCGGCGCTGATGGCGATCCCGCGGCGCGTCGCCTTCCCGCGCCTGTACGGCGGCTTCGCGCTGCTCGGCTTCGCCGTGCTCGCGATCCTCACCGCGGCGTCGGTGGTCTGGTCGCTCGCGCCGTCGGAGTCGTGGCTCGAGGCGAATCGCACCTTCGCCTACCTCGCCACGTTCGCGGGCGGGGTCGCGTTCGCGCGCCTCGCGCCGCGCCGGTGGGCCGGCATGCTCCACGGCGTCGCGCTCGGCTGCACGATCGTGTCCGTCTACGCGCTGGCCACGAAGGTGTTCCCGGGCGCGCTGTCGCCCGACGAGACCTACGCGCGGCTGCGCGAGCCGCTCGGCTACTGGAACGCGGTCGGCCTGATGGCCGCGCTCGGCGTGCCGCCGCTGCTCTGGCTGGCCGCGCGGCGCTCGGGGCACGGCGCGGTCAACGCCCTCGCCTGGCCGGGCATGGGCCTGCTGCTCGTGTGCCTGATGCTGTCCTACTCGCGCGGCGCCCTGCTCGCGCTCGCGCTCGGGCTCGCGTTCTGGTTCGCGGTCGTGCCGCTGCGGCTGCGCGGCGCCACCGCGCTGCTCGGGGCGATCGTGGGGGCCGCGCCGGTCGTGGCCTACGGCTTCTCCAAGACCGCCCTCACGCAGGACCGGCTGCCGGCGGAGATCCGCGCGCCCGCCGGCCACGAGCTGGGCGCGCTGCTCGTGCTGATGACGATCGCGCTGCTGGTGGCGGGCCTGCTCGTCAACTACGCGATCGCGCAGCACCCGCCGGCGGAGCGCGCGCGGAGGACCGCGGGACGCGCGCTCATCGGGCTGCTGTGCGTCGTGCCGGTCGCCGGCGCCCTCGCCCTGTCGACCGCGCCCGGCGGGGTCTCCGGCCAGGTCTCGAAGGCCTGGGACCAGCTCACCAACCCGGACGCGCGCACGCCCGCCAACACCCCGGACCGGCTGACCGCCACCTCCTCCGTGCGCGCCCGCTACTGGGACGAGGCGCTCAAGGTGTGGCGGACCAGCGAGTGGCTCGGGACCGGCGCCGGCGCCTACCAGGTCGTGCGCACGCGCTTTCGCACGGACACGCTGACCGTCCGCCACGCGCACGGCTACGTCGTCCAGACGCTGGCCGACCTCGGGATCGCCGGCATGGCGGTCTCGCTCGCGGCGCTCATCGCCTGGTTCGTGGCGGCCATCCGGTCGACCGGGCTGCGCCGGCGCGACCGCGGGCTCCCGTGGGACGCCGAGCGGGTCGGGGCCGTCACGCTGTTCACGCTCGCGCTCGTGTTCGGCGTGCACTCGCTCGTCGACTGGACCTGGTACGTGCCCGCCACCGCGGTGATCGGCCTGCTGTGCGCCGGCTGGGTGGCGGGTCGCGGCCCGCTGCGCGCCCGGCTCGAGGCGCGCGAGGAGCGCCGCGCCGCGGCGCTGATGCCGGCCCCGGTACCCGAGCTTCCCGCCGCCGCGCCCGGCACCTCGCCCGCCGAGCGCGAGGATGACGTCGCGGCCGGCCACCCGGTCCTCGCCTCCGAGGCCGACCCGGCCGTCCCCCCGCCGCCCGCCGGCTCCGGCGCCCGCCTGCGCGCCCGCCTGGCCAGCCGCATGGCGCCCATGCGGACCGCCGGCGCGGTCGTCGTGCTGGTCGTGGCGCTCACGGCGGCCTGGGCGGCGTTCCAGCCCGTGCGCGCGCTGCACGCCGGCGACGCGGCCATCGACCGCTTCCAGGTCGGCGCGCTCGACGCGGCGGCGAGCATCGCCCGCATCGGCTCCGACCGCAACCCGCTGGCCGTCGAGCCGCTGTACGAGCTGGGCTACATCGAGGACGCCCGCGGGCGCCGCGACGACGCCCAGAACGCGTTCGAGCGGGCCGTCGGACTGCAGCCCGCCAACGCCGAGACGTGGCGCCGGCTCGGCGAGTACCGGCTCAACGTGCTCGACGACCCCGAGGGCGCGCTGCGCGCGTTCAAGGGCGCGCTCTACCTCGACCCGGCGTCGAAGTCCACCGAGGACGCCGTGCTGATCTCCGCGCGGGCGATCGCCCAGGACCGGGCGAACGCGGACGCGAAGCGCAAGGCCGAGCAGGAGGACGAGAGCACGGGCGGCGGCGGCTCGCAGCCCTGATACTCACCGGCGTGCCAGGCGCGATCGGGCGACCAGTGCTGCGATCGCCAGCAGCACCGCCACCAGGGCGATCCGGGTGGCGGTCTGGCCGGCCGCGGTGAAGGACTCCGCGAACGCGTAGCCGATCAGCGTGAAGACGGTCACCCAGACGAGCGCGCTGAGCGCACTGAGGGGCAGCAGCTGCCGCGGGCGCATGCCGGAGCTGCCGGCCGCGAACGGCATGGTCGCGCGCAGGAGACCGGTGAAGCGGCCGAGGAACACGGCCTTGCTGCCGTGGCGGGCGAAGAAGGCGTCGATGCGGGCGAGCCGGTCGGGACCGACGCCGACCCGGGGGCCGTGCCGCTCCAGGAACGGGCGGCCGAGCCGGCGGCCGAGGAGGAGGCTGACGAGGTCGCCCGCGACGGCCGCCCCCCATGCCAGCGCGATGATGGCCGGCAGCGCGACGTCGCCGCGCTCGGCCGCGACGCCGCCGACCAGCAGCGCGAGCTCGCCATGGATCACGAAGCCGACGAGCGCCGTGGTCTCGAGGAACACGAGGACGAGCACGGCGAGGTAGATCCAGGCGCCCAGCGCGTGCGTGGCGTCGGAGACCGCGCCGGCGAGATCCGGGACCCTGACGACGCCGACGGCGATGGCGGCCGCGAGCGCCACCCCCGCGGCCGCCAGGCCGGCGGGGGCGAAGCGCGCCGTGAGAGTGGCAGGCGAGACGGACACGCGCCGGGAATGCTCGCAGCCCCGGGGAAGCGGGCGCAACGCGCGCGGGTACGGCGCCGTGCTCACCGCGAGCGGGCGTGCGCCACGTTGACCACGGCGATCACGACCCAGGCGACGACCGTGGCGAGCGTGCCGCCGAGGTCCCCGAGCCGGCCGGCCGCCGCCGTGACGAGCACGCCGAGCCCGATCGAGCCGAGCGCGATCGCGACGGTGACCGCGTCGGCCACCACCGCCGTGCGGCGGTGGTGGCGCAGCTCGCGGTCGAGCCGCTCGGCGAGCGCCGTCGTCAGGTCGGCGTCGTAGTCGCCGCCCAGCTCGCGCCGGGCGGCGACCGTGGCGTGCAGCTCCTGGTGGAGCGCGCGCCGCTCGGGGCTCACGAGGCGCCCTCGGACACCGTCGCGACCGGCGCCACGGCCCGGCGGCCCCGCCGGCCCGGCCACAGCCGGTCCCCGAGCAGCGTCAGCGCGGCCGGCGCCATGAAGAGCCGGACGAGCGTGACGTCGACGAGCACCGCGGTGGCGAGCCCGATGCCCGTCATCTTGATCACGGGGTCGGGATCGGTCGCGAAGCCCAGGAAGACCGCGATCATGATCCCGCCCGCGGCGGTGATGATCTTGCGGGTGCCGGCCGAGGCGGCCGCGATCGCGGCGCGGTGGTCGGCGTGGCGGGCGGGCGGGCCCCATTCCTCGCGGACCCGCGAGAGCAGGAACACGTTGTAGTCGGTCGAGAGCCCGAAGAGGATCGCGAACATGAACAGCGGCACGTACGGGACGACCGGCAGCTGCTCGACCCCCAGCAGGGCGGCGCCGGGCGCCGTCTGGAAGGCAAGCGTGACCACGCCGTAGGCGGCGGCGATCGAGATGAGGTTGAAGGCCGCCGACAGCAGCGAGATCCGCCACGACCGGAACGCCACGAGCAGGAGCACGAGCGACAGACCGACGACCACGGAGGCGAACAGCGGGATGCGGGACGCGATGCGCTCGGCCTCGTCGCCGTAGCGTGCGGTCCGCCCGCCGACGTACGCCCGCGCGCTCGTGCCGTCGAGCGCCGCCGGGATCACCCGCTCGCGGAGCCGGTCCACCAGCGCCCGCGTCGCGTCCTCCTGCGGACCGCCGCGGGGCGTGACCGTGATCACCGCGGTGTCGCGCGCCTGGTTGAGCGCGGGCCGGGCGACGTCCGCCACGTCGGGATCCGCGGCAATCCCACGCGTGAGCGGTCGCAGCGAGGACTCGGGCGTGCCGTCCGGGAGGGAGACGGCGACGACGAGCGGCCCGTTGACACCGGCGCCGAAGCCCGCGGCGAGCCGGTCGTAGGCCTGGCGCTGTGTCGCGTCCGGACCCAGGTTGCGGTCGTCGGGCTGGCCGAGCTGCAGGCCGGTCGCGGGGGCGGCGAGCGCGAGCGTGACCGCCCCGGCGGCACCGAGGGCGAGCCACGGCCGCCGGGTCGCCCACGGCGCGCGGCCGGGGACGGCGGCGGGCGGCGCCGCGGCGCGCTCGCGGCGCGGCAGCAGGCGACGGCCGGCGCGGGCGAAGCGCGCGGGCAGCAGGACCACGCACACGATGGCGCAGGCGAGGACGACGAGGCCCGCTGCGACGCCCGCGCGGCCCACGAACGGGATCCCGGTGACCAGCAGCCCCGAGATCGAGACGAGCACGATGCTCGCCGCGGTGAGCGCGGAGTGGCCGGCGGAGACGTTGGCCCGGCGGGCGGCCTCGAGCGGCGCGTGTCCCGCGCGCAGCTCTTCCTGCTGGCGGGCGGCGAGCAGCAGCGCATAATCGATGCCGGCGCCGATCCCGAGCATCCCGGCCAGTGTCGGGGCGAGGCCGGGGACCTCGGTCGCCGCGGCGGCCCACAGCAGCACGCCGAAGCCGAGCCCCACGCCCGCGAAGGCGGCGCCGAGCGCGTTGCGCGCGGCACGCAGGTTGCGCAGGACCGCGATCAGCAGCACCACTGCGATCGCGAGGCCGACGACCTCGCCGACCGGGAACCCGCCGGTGGCGGCGCCGTCGACGACCTCGCCGGCCATCGCGACGTCCACGCCCGACCCGGGCAGGCCGGAGGTCGCGGACTCGAGGCGCTCGCGGGCGGCCGAGTCGACCTCGGCGGCGGTCGGCCCGTAGCCGACCGTGGCGTACGCCGTCCGGCCGTCAGGAGAGACGCGGTCCGGCGTCTGGAAGGGGTTCTCGACCGAGACCACCTGCGGCTGGCGGTCGATCGTGGCGAGCGCCGCGCCGATCGCCCGCTCGGTGGCCGGCCGCTCGAGCGTGCCGTCCGCGGCCGTGAAGACGAGCGTGGCCTGGGTGCCGGACTGGACGGGGAAGCGCGCCTCGAGCAGGTCCTGCGCCTTCTGGGACTCGATACCCGGGACGGTGAAGTCGTCCTTGAACGAGCCGCCGAGGGCCATCGCGCCGCCGATCACCGCGATCAGCGTGAGGAGCACCGCGGCGGTCACGGCGCGCGGCCGGCGACCGGCCAGGGAGGCGATATGGGAGAGGAGTGAGGTCATGGCGAGCACGATAACCAGACGCCGTCTAAAAATCAACTCAGTCTAAAACTGGACTCAGTGCTATTGTTCGGTCTCGTGACCGGACTCAGGGAGCGCAAGAAGGCGGCGACGCGCGCGGCCATCCACGACGCCGCGATGGAGCTGTTCGACGAGCAGGGGTTCTCCGCGACGACGATCGACCGCATCGCCGACGCCGCCGACGTCTCGCGCGCGACGGTCTTCAGCTACTTCCCGAGCAAGGAGGACATCGTCTTCGGCGACGCGCCGCTGGCGATCGAGGCGCTGGCCGCGGCGCTGCGCGAGCGGGCCGGCGGCGACGCCGGCGCGTTCGGCGTCGTCCGCGGCTGGCTCGGGCAGCTGGCTGGCTGGCTCGAGCCCGGTCTGGTGCTCCAGCTCCGGCTCGTGCACGAGGTGCCGGTCGTCGCGGCGCGCCGCCTGCAGCACTACGGCGAGATGGAGCGCGTGATCGCCGACGCGCTGGCGGACGACCTGGGGCCGGGGCGGGAGCTCGCGGCGCGGCTCGCCGCCGCGTCGCTGATGGCGGCGCTGCGCATCGTGGAGGAGAGCGCGGCCGCCCACATGGAGGAGGATGGCCGCGCGCTGACCGAGCCCGAGATCGCCGCGCTGCTCGACGACGCCGTGACGTTCGCGCGGGCGGGCATCGCCGCCGTCTAGCCGACGACCTCCCCGAGCCAGTCGCGCACCGCCGCCGACACCGCCTCGGCGTCGCTCGCGAGCCGGTGGTCGCCGCGCACCTCCACGACCCGGCGGCGCGGGCCGCCGGGGGGCATGCCGAAACGGTCGTTGGACCCCTGCACGACCAGCACCGGGACCTCGACCGCGTCGAGCTCCGGCTGCCGGCTCTGGGACTCGGCGCCCGACTTCCGGCGCGGCGGGTGCAGCGGGAAGGCGAGGCACACCACGCCGACGGCGCCGGTCTCCCCCGCCGTGCGGCAGGCGACGCGGGCGCCGGAGGACCGGCCGCCGGTCACGAGCGGCAGGTCGCGCAGCGCGCCCGCCCGCAGCTGCTCGACGACCGACGTCCACGCCGCGTCGAGGCGCGGCGCCGCGGGCGGCGAGCGCCGGCCCGCCACCCGGTAGGGCTGCTCGACGAGCGCGACGGTCAGGCCCGCCCCGCGGGCGGCCTTCGCGGCCGCGGTCAGGTCCCGCGCGGCGACCCCGCCGCCGGCGCCGTGCCCGAGCACCAGCGCCGCGACCGGGGCGTCGACTGCGTGGAGGTGCACGCGCGCGGGTCCTTGCGGGGTCTCGACGTCGAGCACCGTCGCCTCGGGAGCCTGCGTCCGCGCGGATCCGGTCACGAGCGGATCGTGGCAGATCCCTGACGCGAGCCGGGCCCGCCCCGGGGCTGCGAGCATCACCGCCGTGGACGACACCGCGTCACCCGTGCGCCTCGACCGGTGGCTGTGGGCGGCGCGCCTGCTCAAGACCCGTGCGCTCGCCGCCGAGGCCGTCAAGGGCGGCCGCGTCCACGTCAACGGGCACGCCGTGAAGCCGAGCCGGGAGGTCCGGCCGGGCGACCGGATCGAGCTCACCGTGGGCGAACGGCGGATGGTGGTCGACGTTCGCGCGACCAGCGAGCGCCGCGGCCCCGCGCGCGAGGCCGCGCTGCTCTACGAGGAGACCGCCGAGAGCCGCGAAGCGCGCGAGCGCGCCGCGGCGGAGCGCCGCCTCGCGCCGCCGCCGGCGATCCCCGGCGGGCCGCGGCCGACGAAGCGCGACCGCCGCCGCCTGGAGCGCACGCGCGGGTCGCGCGGGCGCGGCCGCTGACGGGGTGGCTACCCCCGCCGCGCCCGGCCCACCAGCGAGGCCCGCAGCAGCGGCGGACCGCCCATCACCGAGACGTCCACCGCCTCGAAGCCGCCCGCGTCGAGCGCGCGCGCCAGCGACGTGCGCGTGTAGAAGCGCAGGTGGCCGCCGAGCGGGTCGAAGTGCGCGTCGAAGCGCGCGAGCGCGATCGCCACCGCCTTGAGGCGGCCGTGGGAGGGCGTCGTGACCACCAGGCGGCCGCCGCGGCGGAGCACCCGGCGGGCCTCGGTGAGCAGGTGCAGCGTGTCGGCCGCGTGCTCGAGCACCTCGCTGCACCACACGACGTCGACGGACCCGTGATCCAGCGGCAGCGTGCCGTCCGGCTCGGCCAGGCGCAGGTCGGCGCCCGGCACGTTGCGCCGCGCACGCTCGAGCGCGGCGGGCGCGATCTCCACCCCGACGGGGTCGGCGCCGGCGTCGCGCAGGGCCGCCACGAACCGCCCGGCCCCGCAGCCGAGGTCGAGCACGCGCTGGCCCGCCCGCACCTCCGAGAGGAGCAGTGCGCGGCGACGGCGCCACGCCCACGGCTCGGGGTCCGCGGGCGCGTCGACCCAGTCCCGCTCGGCGAGGTCGCGCGACTCCACGCGGCGGGAGGGTACGCGAGGCGGTCGGCCCCAACGGGTATAACGTCGCCTGGGATGACCCATCTGCTGGCCGTCGCGCCTGCTGGGGACCTCGGTGGCGCGGAGCTCGGCCTCCTTCGGCTGCTCGCGCGCCTCCGGAGCCGCGGCTGGACACTCACCTTGACCTCGCCCCGTCCCGGTCCCCTGCGCGACGCGGCGCTGGCGGCGGGCCTGGCCTGGGAGCGCCTGTCCGTGAGCTGGCCGGCCGGCGGGCGGGCCCGGCGCCTCGCCCGCGGGGCCGACGCCGTGTACCTCAGCGGGGCCGCCTCGGCCCGCCTGCTCGGTCCCCTGGGGAGCAAGCGCACCGTCCTGCACGTGCACGAGCTGGTCGAGCGCGCGCCGCGCGGCTGGGGGCGCGCCGACGTCATCCTCGCCGACTCCCACGCCACCGCCGAGCGGCTGGGGCGCCTCGGCGACCGCGCCCACGTCGTCGGGTGCCCGATCGAGCCCCAGCCGCGGCCCGTGCAGCCGCCGTGGCCGCCGTCGGACGGGCCCGTGGTCGGCTACGTCGGGCGGATCGAGCCGAGCAAGGGCGTTGACGACCTCGTCCGCGCCGCGCCCGCCCTGAGCGCGGCGGGGGCGCGCGTGGTGGTGGTCGGCGACGACCCCTACGAGGCCGCGCCGAGCTACGTGACCGCGCTCAAGAGCACCGATGCCGTGGAGCACTACGGCTGGGTGGACGGCGCCGCGGGCCTCCTGCGGGCGCTCGACGTCCTCGTCTACCCGTCGCGGGAGGAGCCGTTCGGCACCGTGCCGGCGGAGGCCATGAACGCCGGGACGCCCGTGGTGGCGACCGCCGCGGGGGGCCTCGGCGAGCTGGTGGTGGACGGCGTCACCGGGCGGCTCGTCCCGCCGGACGACCCGCCGGCGCTCGCCGCCGCGGTGATCGAGGTGCTCGCCAACCGCGACGCGATGGGCGCCGCCGCCCGCCACCGCGCGGTGCGCTGGCACGCCGACCGCCATGCGGCCCAGGTGGCCGAGCTGATCGCGCCCCACGAGGCGTGGACGCTGACCGAAGCCTGACCACTGCGCCTAGCCGTCCCGGCCCGGGTGCAGAATGGGACCTGGGATGCACCTGCGCCTGATCCGGCACGCGACGCTGCTCGTCCACCTCGCCGGCCGCCGCCTGCTGATCGACCCCCAGCTCGACCCCGCTCGCGCCCGCCCGCCGGTCCCCAACAGCGCCGACGACCGCCGCAACCCGCTCGTCGAGCTGCCGGAGCCGCCCGAGGTCGTCGTGCGCCGCATCGACGGGGTGCTGGTGACGCACCTGCATGTCGACCACCTCGACGACACCGCGGTGCGCCTGCTGCCGCCGGACGTCCCCCTCCTCTGCCAGCCGCCGGACGCCGCGACGCTGCGCGAGCGCGGCTTCACCGCCGTTCATCCCGTCGACGACACCGCCGACTGGGAGGGCATCCGCGTCGCGCGCACGGACGGCCGGCACGGCCACGGCGCCCAGGCCGACGCGCTCGGGCCGGTGTCGGGCTTCGTGCTCGCCGCCGACGGCGAGCCGAGCCTCTACGTGGCGGGCGACACGGTGTGGTGCGAGCCGGTGCGCGAGGCGCTGGACGCCCACCGCCCCGACGCGGTGGTGGTCAACGCCGGCGGCGCCCGCTTCGCGACCGGCGACCCGATCACGATGACCGCGGAGGACGTCGTCGCGGTGGCCCGCCACGCCCCCTGGGCGCGCGTGGTCGCCGTCCACCTCGAGGCGATCAACCACTGCCTCGAGGCGCGCGCCGACCTGCGCGAGCGCCTCCACGCCGAGGACGTGCACGAGCACGTCTCGGTCCCCGAGGACGGCGCCGAGGTGCCGCTGGGGAACGGGAGCGGAGCCGCTAGAACGCGCCCCGCCGGGTGAACACGGCGGGCACGGTCTTGAGCAGGATGGTCAGGTCGAGGCCGACCGACCAGCGCTCGAGGTAGAGGAAGTCGAGCCGCACGAGGTCGTCGAAGTCGAGCTCCGAGCGGCCGGAGACCTGCCACAGCCCGGTGATGCCCGGCAGCACGAGGTAGCGCTTCTTGTGCCAGTCCTCGAGCTGCTCGAAGTCGCGCTGCGGCAGCGGCCGCGGGCCGACGAGCGACATCTGGCCGAGCAGCACGTTGAACAGCTGCGGCAGCTCGTCGAGCGAGAAGCGCCGCAGCAGGCGCCCGACGCGCGTCAGCCGCGGGTCCTCGCGGATCTTGAACAGCGGTCCGGTGGCCTCGTTGAGCGACTCGAGGTCGGCCTGCAGCTGGTCGGCGTCGGTGCGCATCGTGCGGAACTTGAAGCAGGCGAAGGGCTCGCCGCCGATGCCCGGGCGGATCGAGCGGTAGAGCACCGGGCCGCGTGAGGACACGAACACGGCCGCCGCGATCAGCAGCAGCATCGGGCTGAGGACGAGGATCAGCAGCAGCGAGCCGATGAAGTCGAAGGTGCGCTTGACGAGATAGTCGAAGCCGTCGAAGACCGGCGGGCGCAGCTCGAACAGCGGCACCGAGGAGCCCGGCACGAACTCCGCCCGGTGCACGAGGATCTCCATCGTCGACGGCGCGATGCGCACGGTCACTCCGCGCTGGTGGCACGCGTCCACGAGGTCCACCGCCTTCTCCTCCGGGAAGTCCGGGTCGGCGATGATCACCTCCTGGACGCGGTGGCGGTCGAGCACCTCGCCGAGGCGGGAGATCGGCCCGAGGGAGCGCAGGCCGTTGTCGGGCCGCGGCGTCAGCGAGATGAAGCCGACCATCTCGACCGGCGCGTGCACGGAGTCGATCAGCGCATGCGCGACGTCGTCGATGTGCTGGCCGGAGCCGACGAGGATCGCCCGGCGCCGGTACCCGGCCGCCCGCAGCAGCAGCCCCGAGACCCGCTCGTAGAGCCAGCGCAGCGACGACACGTAGACGATCGCGAAGCACAGCGTCCCGTAGAAGATGTAGTAGCTCGAATACTGCTCACCGCTGACCAGCGCGAACACGAGCGCCACGACCATCACCTGGAACAGCGACGAGACGATGCGCGGCAACCCGGGCCGCTCGGCGCGGTTGCCGTAGAGGCCCGAGCGGGCGAACAGCAGCGCGGTGACCAGGTAGGCGAAGGCGATCGTCTCCTGGGTCTCCACCAGCGACTGGTGCCAGGCGAAGGCGCCGGTGAGGATCACGGCCTTGACCATCAGCGCGGTGAGGATCGCGAGGAACAGGCCGGCGAAGTCCAGCCCGAGCAGCGTCACGACGCGGAACATCCGCCGCAGCGTCTCCAGCCGCAGCAGGAACGACAGCGCGGGCGGGCGTTTGCGGCGCACGTCGACTCCGGGAAGGGGGAACGGCGGCGCTCCCGGCCCGCCGCGGGGCGGCGCGGAGCGCTCGGCGCGCTCCTCGGTGTCTATCGGCGCGTTAGCCACGGGTGCATCCCCTGCCCCTAACGACGCAGCGTCCCAGATGAATCGGTTTTTCTCGCACGAAGCAATGCAATACAGGCCTTTTGGCGCCGCCCGCCGGCGGCGCGGTCAGCGGAGTCCGAGTCCCGTGAGCGCGTCGACGCCGGCGGCGTCGAGCGTCCGGCGGAGACCGTCAAGCAGCCCGACGGCCGGCTCCCACCCCAGCACGTCGCGGGCCATCGTGATGTCGGGCTGGCGGACCTGCGGGTCGTCCTCGGGCAGCGCCTCGAAGACGATCTCCGAACGCGACTCGCAGACCGCGATCACGGTCTCCGCCAGCTCGAGCAGCGTGAACTCCTTGGGGTTGCCGACGTTCACCGGCTGGTGGTGGCCCGACTCCGCCAGGCGGATCACGCCGTCGATGAGGTCGGAGACGTAGCAGAACGACCGCGTCTGCGAGCCGTCGCCGAACACGGTCAACGGGCGGTTCTGCAGCGCCTGGCGCAGGAACGTGGGGACGGCCCGGCCGTCGTTGGGGCGCATCCGCGGGCCAAAGGTGTTGAAGATGCGGACGATCCCGGTGTCCACCCCCTGCTGGCGGTGATAGGCCATGGTCAGCGCCTCGGCGTAGCGCTTGGCCTCGTCGTAGACGCCGCGCGGCCCGATCGGGTTCACGTGCCCCCAGTAGGACTCGGGCTGCGGGTGCACCTGCGGGTCGCCGTAGACCTCGCTGGTGGACGCCAGGAGGAACCGCGCGCGATGCAGCTTCGCCAGCCCCAGCGCGTGATGGGTCCCGTGCGAGCCCACCTTCAGCGTGTGCAGCGGCAGCCGCAGGTAGTCGATCGGCGACGCCGGCGAGGCGAAGTGGTAGACGAAGTCCACGTCCTCGTCGGCGTAGAACGGCTCGATGATGTCCGCGTGCACGAACCGGAACTCGGGCACCCGGATGTGCTCGATGTTGGCGAGGGACCCGGTTTCGAAGTTGTCGACGCAGATCACTCGGTGCCCGCGCCGCAGGAGCTCGTCGCACAGGTGCGATCCGAGGAAGCCCCCGCCACCGGTGACGAGACAGGTGGCCATTGGCGCTGCGGAGGATAGCGGCGTGCCGCCGCCCTAGGCCGTGCGATCGGCCCGGGTCCAGGTGGACACGGGCTCAGCGCGCACGCGCGGCCTTGAGCTGCTTCTTGGTCATCAGGTCGAGGATGACGTAGCGCCCGTCGTTGCGGCGCTCGGCCAGCCCCCCCTTGTCGAGGCGCTTGCACACCACCGGGCAGCGCTTGCAGCGCGGGCGCGACTTGCAGCAGCGCTTCTTCGGCTTGACGAGCTTGAGCTTGGCCATGCGGGAGCGAGCAGGCTAGCAATGTCGGTTAGGGCGTCCTAAGCAACGACGCGACCGGGTGTTGCAACGTGCGGATAGAGTCCGCGCGCATGCCAGCCGACGCCTTCGTCACCAAGCTCAACGAGCAGATCGGGCACGAGTTCGCCGCCCACCAGGCGTACGTCGCGTGCGCCGTGTACTACGACTCCGAGACCCTCCCGCAGCTGGCCCGTTTCTTCTACCGGCAGGCCCTCGAGGAGCGCGACCACGCGATGATGATGGTCCAGTACCTGCTGGACGCCGACGAGCCCGTGACGATCCCCGGCATCGCGGCGCCGCAGAGCTCGTTCTCGGACATCGTCGCCCCCGTCGCGCTCGCCCTCTCCCAGGAGCGGCGCGTGACCACGCAGATCAACGAGCTCGCCGGCACCGCCCGCTCCGAGTCGGACTTCACCAGCGAGCAGTTCATGCAGTGGTTCATCAAGGAGCAGGTCGAGGAGGTCGCGACGATGTCCGACCTCCTGCGCGTGGTGGAGCGCTCGCGCGACGACCCGATGGAGATCGAGAACTACATCGCGCGCGAGCACGGCAGCGGCGAGAGCGAGGACCCGACCGCGCCGCGCCCGGCGGGCGCCGAGTAGATGGGTGATTCCGCGGCCGCGCGGTCGACTGGTGGATGCCCCGTGGATGCCGGGCGCCGCCCGCACGAGGGGAACAGTGCTGGCTGCCACGGGGCCCCTCGGGCGGGTGGCGAACCGGCGCCGCGGGGCGCCGCCAGGCGCCCGTGGGGTCGTGGAATCGCCCATCTAGCCCAGTTGACCGCGCGCCGCGGCGCGCGTAGCGTCGGGACGGTGACCGAGTTCCGGACGGTCCGCGTGGCCGCGGTGCAGGCGACCCCCGTGATCCTCGACGCGGAGGCGACCGTGGCCAAGGCCGTCGGGCTGCTGGGCGAGGCGGCCGCCCGCGGCGCGGAGCTCGCGGTCCTGCCGGAGACGTTCGTGCCGCTGTACCCGTCGAACCGCTGGGCGAAGGGCGCCGCGGCGTTCGGCGGCTACGACGAGCTGTGGGAGCGGCTGTGGGCCAACGCGGTCGACGTGCCCGGCCCGCTGGTGGATGAGCTCGTCGCCGCCTGCGCGCGCCACGGGCTGCACTGCGCGATCGGGGTCAACGAGCGCGAGGCCGACCGCCCCGGCTCGCTCTACAACACGCTGCTGCTCCTCGGTCCCGACGGGCTCCTGCACAAGCACCGCAAGCTCATGCCCACGCAGCACGAGCGGCTCTTCCATGGGATCGGACCGGGCGACGACCTGCAGGTCCTCTCCACGCCGCTCGGGCGCATCGGCGGCCTGATCTGCTGGGAGAACCGCATGCCGCTCGCCCGCTGGCGGGTCTACCAGGGCGGCCCGCAGCTGTGGGTCGCGCCGACCGCGGACGACTCCGACGGGTGGCTCGCCTCCATGCGCCACATCGCGATCGAGTCCGGCGCCTTCGTGGTGTCGGTACCGCAGTACATCCCGGGCGCGGCGTTCCCGGAGGACTTCCCGCTCCCGGTCGAGCGCGACCGGATCTACGGGCGCGGCGGGGCGGCGATCGTGGAGCCGACCGGCGGGGAGGTCATCGCGGGGCCCCTCTACGACGCCGAGGGGATCGTGACCGCCGACTGCGACCTCCGCGCCGGGCTTCACGCCAAGCGGTGGTTCGACGCCGTCGGGCACTACAGCCGGGCCGACGTGCTGGAGCCCGCCGAGCCGGCGCGCCCGCCGGCCTGACGCAGCTCGCGCTCGAGCCCCGCGAGGCGCGCGAGCAGGTCGCGCGACGGGCCGTGGCGCGCGGGCGCCGGGTCGAGCACGACGCCGTCGCCGGCCGCGGGCGCGGCGATCTCCAGGCGGTCGCCGCGGGCGACGCCGAGATCGCGGTCGAGCCGCAGCTGGACGAAGCGCCCGCCGAGCTCGGTGAGCCGCGCCGGCGTCTCCCGCCCCCCGTGGCGGACGACGACGCGCGCGCCGCCGTCGGGCCGCGCCTCGGGCGTCGCCCACGCGACCGCGGCGTCGATCAGGAGCGTCATCGGGCGGCGGCCCGCACGGCGGCGGCCACCGTGTCGAGCTCGCCGGGCGCGAGCGTGCGCGGGTCGAGCAGCAGGCGCCCCGCCTCGATGCGGCCGACGACCGGCGGGTCGCCGGCGCGCAGCCGCGCGGCGAGCTCGTCCGGGCTCGCCCCCGGCGCCGCGACCGCGACGACCGGCCCGGCGAGCTCGAGCAGCGGCAGCGCCCCGCCGCCCACCCGGCCGACCGCGGGGACGACCTCGGCGTGCGCGGCGTCGCCGATGCCGTCGGCGAGCCGCCGCGCCCGCTCGGCCAGCTCGTCCTCGCCCGCGGTCAGCATCGCGAGCACCGGGATCTCGCGGCGTGCGAGGCCGGGGTCCCGGTAGAGCCGCAGCGTCGCCTCGAGCGCGGCCAGCGAGAGCTTGTCGATCCGCAGCGCGCGGGCCAGCGGGTGCGAGCGCGCGCGAGCGACGGCGTCCGCCCGGCCCACGAGCACGCCGGCCTGGGGACCGCCGAGCAGCTTGTCGCCCGAGAAGCACACGAGCGCCGCCCCGGCCGCCACCGAGCGGCGCACGGGCGGCTCGTCGCGCAGGACCCCGAGGTCGCCGGCCAGCGCGCCCGACCCGACGTCGTCGATCACCGGCACGCCGAGCGAGCACAGCTCCTCGATCGCGACCTCCTCGACGAAGCCGAGCTGGCGGAAGTTCGACGGGTGCACGCGCAGGATCGCGCCCGTCGCCTCCCCGACCGCGCGCTCGTAGTCGGCGCGGCGCGTGCGGTTGGTGGTGCCGACCTCGACGAGGCGGGCGCCGGCCTGGGCGATGACCTCGGGCACCCGGAAGCCCCCGCCGATCTCGACCAGCTGGCCGCGCGAGACGATCACCTCCGTGCGCTCGGTCCCCGTCCCGGCGAGCGCCGCGGCGGCGAGCAGCGCGGCGCCGGCGCCGTTGTTGACCGCGAACGCCGCCTCGGCGCCGGTCAGCTCGCGCAGCAGCTCGTCGACGTGGGCGTGGCGGGAGCCGCGCGCGCCGGTGCCGAGGTCGAGCTCGAGGTTCGCGTAGCCCTCGGCGATCCGCTGCACGGCCGCCCGCGCGGCGGCCGGCAGCGGCGCGCGCCCGAGGTTCGTGTGCACGATCACGCCGGTGGCGTTGATCACGCGCCGCAGCGAGGCGCGCTCGGCGCGCTCCAGGCGCTCGCGGGCGCGCACGAGGAGGTCGGGGTCGTCGCCCGCCCCGGCGAGCAGCTCCGCGCGCCGCTCCTCGATCGTCGCGCGCGCGGCGGCGATCGCCGGGACGCGCGGGGCGTCGAGCGCCGCGGCGAGCCGGTCGACCGAGGGCAGGTCTCGCAGGCGATCGGACATCGGCCGGAAGGCTACGCCGAACGGTAACCTCCCCCGCCCATGGCCATCGAGGACAAGGACGCCACGGACCTCTCCGTGGCCCCGGTCGTCGGGCCCGACGACCCTCGGCGCTTCACCGACTCCGGCATCGAGATCCAGCCGCGCTACGGCGAGGGGGACCTGCCGGACGACCTCCCCGAGCGCCTCGGCGAGCCCGGCGAGTATCCCTTCACGCGCGGGATCCACCCCGACATGTACCGCAAGCGGCTGTGGACGATGCGCCAGTACGCCGGGTACGCCTCGGCCAAGGAGTCCAACGAGCGCTACAAGTACCTGCTCGCGCACGGGTCGACCGGGCTCTCGATGGCCTTCGACCTGCCGACCCAGCTCGGGCTGGACTCCGACGACCCCCGCTGCCTGGGCGAGGTCGGCCGCACCGGGGTCGCGATCGACTCGATCGACGACATGCGCACCGCCTTCGACGGGATCCCGCTCGACCAGGTCTCCACGTCGATGACGATCAACGCGCCGGCGTCGGTGCTGCTGCTGCTCTACCAGCTCGTCGGCGAGGAGCAGGGCGTCCCGTCCGAGCAGCTCCGCGGGACCGTCCAGAACGACATCCTCAAGGAGTACATCGCGCGCGGGAACTTCATCTACCCGCCGAAGCCGTCGATGCGCCTGACCACCGATCTGTTCGCGTACTGCCGCGAGCACGTCCCGAAGTGGAACACGGTGTCGATCTCGGGCTACCACTTCCGCGAGAAGGGCTGCTCGGCGGTCCAGGAGGTTGCCTTCACGCTGGCCAACGGCGTCGCCTACGTGCAGGCGGCGCTCGACGCGGGCCTCAAGGTCGACGACTTCGCGCCGCGCCTGGCCTTCTTCTTCAACGGCCACAACAACGTCTTCCAGGAGGTCGCGAAGTTCCGCGCCGCCCGCAAGCTGTGGGCGCAGCTGATGCGCGAGCGCTTCGGCGCCACCGACCCGCGGTCGCAGACGATCCGCTTCCACACGCAGACCGGAGGCGTGACGCTGACCGCCCAGCAGCCGGTCAACAACGTCGTGCGCGTGGCGCTGCAGGGCTTCGCCGCGGTGTGCGGCGGGACGCAGTCGCTGCACACCAACGGCTACGACGAGGCGCTCGCGCTGCCCAGCGAGCGCGCGGCCAAGCTCGCGTTGCGCACGCAGCAGATCATCGCCCACGAGTCCGGCGCGACCGACACCGTGGACCCGTTCGCCGGCTCCTACTACGTCGAGGCGCTGACCGCCGACGTCGAGCGCCGCGCGCTCGCCCTGATCGAGAGGATCGACGAGATGGGCGGCTCGGTGAACGCGGTCACGTTCATCAAGAACGAGATCGAGGAGTCCGCCTTCGGCTACCACGAGCGCTACCGCACCGGCCAGGACGTGGTCGTGGGCGTGAACCGCTACGTCGACGAGGAGCTCGAGGTCGAGGACATCCTGCGCGTCGACCCCGCGTCCGAGCGCGCGCAGCTCGAGCGCCTGAAGGCCTTCAAGGCCGAGCGCGACGGCGAGCTCGCGGAGCGCAGGCTCGCCGAGCTCAAGGCGGCGTGCGAGGGCACGGAGAACCTGATGCCGTTCATCCGCCAGGCGCTGCACGATCGGTGCTCGGTCGGCGAGGTGTGCGGCGCGATGCGCGAGGTGTTCGGCTCCTACCAGCCGGAGAGCTGACGTTGGACCTCTACGACGTCGTGCTGTGGATCCACGTCAGCGCGGTCGTGGCGTCCTTCGGGCTCACGCTCGTCTACCCGCTGCTGATGACCAGCGCCCGCCAGGGCGGGGAGAAGGCGCTGCCCGCGCTGCACTGGCTGGCCGGGATGTGGGGCGCCCGCCTCGTGTCCGTCGGCGGCTTCGTCGTGCTCGCCGCGGGCCTCTACCTCGCGGTCGACGGGCCGTACGAGTTCGGCGACCCGTGGATCGGGACCACGCTGCTGATCCTCATCGTGCTCGGCGGGCTGGCCGGCGGCTACTTCGCCCCGCGCGAGCGCCGGCTGTCCGAGCTCGCCTCGCGCGACCTGGCGGGCGGCGCGCTGAGCACCGAGTACGAGACGCTCGCGCGACGCGTGCTCGCGTTCAGCTGGCTGGCCGCGCTGCTCGTCCTCGTCGCGCTCTTCCTGATGGTCACCAAGCCCGGCGCCTGAAGTCGGGAAGGACTCGCCGCTGACCGGTCGAATCCGGTCGGCGATGGCGCCCCTGGAGGCCAAGCGGACCCTCGTGAAGTCGCCGCCCGAGCTCTGGGCCGAGGTCTCCGACGTGGCGGCGCTCGCCCGCCACCTCGGCGAGTTCGGGGAGATCCGCATCACCCGGACGGAGCCGGAGACGGTCGTCGAATGGGAGGGCGACCGGGCCAGTGGCACAGTCCGGATCGAGCCGTCCGGCTGGGGCACGCGCGTGACGCTGACGGCGGAGGCGATCGCGCCCGAGCCCTCGGAGGACGCGGTGTCCGAGCCGGCGGCCGAGCCCGAGCCCGAGCCGGAGCCCGAGCCCGAGCCCGTCGCGGAGCCCGTCCCCGAGCCACCGCCCCGCCGCGGCTTCTGGGCACGTCTCTTCCGCCGCCGCGCACCCGCCGACGCAGCCCGTGCCGATCGTCGTCGAGCTCGAACCCGAGCCCGTCGCCGTCGAACCCGAGCCCGAGCCCGAGCCGGAGCCCGCCCCCGAGCCCCTCGCCGACGACGCCGCCCGCGAGATCCTCACCGGCGTCCTCGACACCCTCGGCGCCGCGCACCACCGCCCGTTCTCGCGCGGCTGAGAGCCGCCGGCGCCGCGCCGGTAGCATGCTGCGCCCTCATGCGCGAGAAGTCGCCGGAGACATACGAGGAGAAGCTCGCCCAGCTGCAGGAGATGCGCGAGGCCGCGGTCCACCACGCGTCCGAGACCGCCGTCGAAAAGCAGCACGCGAAGGGCAAGTACACGGCGCGCGAGCGGATCGAGAAGCTGCTCGACCCCGGCTCCTTCCAGGAGCTCGACACCTACGTCCGCCACCGCACGCACGAGTTCGACATGCAGAAGAACCGCCCGTGGGGCGACGCGGTGGTCACCGGGCACGGGACCATCGAGGGCCGCCGGGTGTGCGTCTTCTCCCAGGACTTCACCGTCTTCGGCGGCTCGCTCGGCGAGGTGATGGCCGAGAAGATGTGCAAGATCATGGACCTGGCGGCCAAGATCGGCTGCCCCATGATCGGGATCAACGACTCCGGCGGCGCGCGCATCCAGGAGGGCGTGGTCTCGCTCGGCGCCTACGGGGACGTCTTCATCCGCAACGTCCGCTGCTCGGGCGTGATCCCGCAGATCTCGCTGGTGCTCGGCCCGTGCGCCGGCGGCGCCGTCTACTCCCCGGCCATCACCGACTTCATCTTCATGGTGAAGGAGACCTCGCACATGTTCATCACGGGGCCCGACGTCATCAAGACCGTGACGGGCGAGGCGCCCACGTTCGAGGAGCTGGGCGGGGCGATGACCCACAACACGAAGTCGGGGGTCGCCCACTTCGCGTCCAACGACGAGGACGAGTGCCTCCAGGACACGCGTTACCTGCTCTCGTTCCTGCCGCAGAACAACCTCGAGACCGCGCCGCGGGTGCAGCCGGGCGACGACCCCCAGCGCATGGACTCCGAGCTCGACCGCGTCGTCCCGGACAGCCCCAACAAGCCCTACGACATGCGCGACGTCGTCCGCTACGTGGTCGACGACGGCGAGTTCTTCGAGGTCCACGAGCACTTCGCCACCAACATCGTGTGCGGCTTCGCGCGCCTCAACGGCCACGCGATCGGCGTGGTCGGCAACCAGCCCCGCTCGCTGGCCGGCGTGCTCGACATCGACGCCTCCGAGAAGGCCGCGCGCTTCGTCCGCACCTGCGACGCCTTCAACCTCCCGATCCTGACCTTCTGCGACGTCCCCGGCTTCCTGCCCGGCACCTCGCAGGAGTGGGGCGGGATCATCCGCAAGGGCGCGAAGCTCCTCTACGCCTACGCCGAGGCCACCGTGCCGAAGATCACGGTCATCACCCGCAAGGCCTACGGCGGCGCCTACGACGTCATGGCGTCCAAGCACCTCGGCGCGGACTTCAACTTCGCGTGGCCGACCGCCGAGGTCGCCGTGATGGGCCCCGACGGCGCGGTGAGCATCATCTACCGGCGCGACATCTCGAGCTCGCCGACGCCCGACACCCGGCGCCAGAAGCTCATCGGCGACTACAAGGCGCACTTCGCGAACCCCTACGCGGCGGCGGAGCGGGGCTACATCGACGACGTGATCGTCCCCCACGAGACGCGGCCGAAGGTGATCACCGCGCTCGAGACCCTGCTCACCAAGCGCGAGCCGGGCCCCCGCCGCAAGCACGGCAACATCCCGTTGTAAGGGGGGGCCTCCTCGGCCTGCTGCGCACGAGTCGCCGGGCGCGCGGCGGTCGTCGCTGCCGCCGGGGTGCCCGTCTACGTGTTCAGGTAGAGCGAAGCGGCTACAGCACCACGCGCTGGCCCGCGACCCCACCGGCGCGCCACACGTCGTGCGCGGCCACCGCGATCGCGAGGTCCTGGATGGCGAGCCCGGTGGAGTCGAACAGGGTCACGGAGTCGGGGTGCGTGCGACCGGGCGCGTCGCCGGCGAGCACCGCGCCGAGCTCGGTGACGCGGTCACGGGCGATGGCGCCGGACTCGACGGCCGCCGTCAGCTCGCCGCCGTGAGCGGCCTGGTCCCACTCGTCACAGAAGAGCTCGCAGGCGGCCACGGCCTCCACGGTCGCCTCGGCCTTGCCGGGCCCGTCCGCCCCGAGCATGTTGAGGTGCACGCCCGGCCTGAGGTCCTCGAGGCCGATCACCGGCTCGAAGCCGGGAGTCACGCAGCACACGACGTCACAGGCGACGGCGGCGGCGCGGTCGCCGGCCTCCCAGCCCAGCTCCTCCGCGAGCGCGCCGGCGACCGGCGCGCGCGGGTCGAAGCACACGCCGGGGCCGTGGCCGTCGGCCGCCAGGCAGCGCGCCGCCCACGCCCCGTGCAGGCCGCAGCCCACGATCCCCACCGTGCGGACGCCCTCCGGCGCGAGCGCGCTCGCGGCCACCGCCGCCACCGCGCCGGTACGCAGGGCGGTGACGGCCCGCGCGTCGAGCAGCATCAGCGGCGCGCTGGTCGCGGCGTCGGACAGGCACACGACGCCCATCACCGTCGGCAGCCCGTGCGCCGCGGGGTTCCCCGGGAACGAGGAGATCCACTTGAGCATCGCGAAGCCGCCGCCGAGCGCCGGCATCGCCCGGAAGTCGCCGTGGGGCGGGGAGGGCAGGTAGACCTTGGAGGGCATCGTCCACTCGCCCGCGTGGTGGGCGCGGAACGCGGCGCGCACGTGCTCGATGGCCGCCGCCGCGGGCACTGCTGCGAGGACCGCGTCGTGATCGAGCACCGCGAGGTCGGCCATGAGCGCGCGGACGATAGCGTTCGGCCCGTGAACCGCCGTCCGCGCTTGACCCTGCACGGGACCGGCGCCGCGCCCGAGGAGGCCGCGGCCGTCGTGGCCGCCATCGAGCAGTTCCTGCGCGACACCGCGCCGCCGCCCGCGCCGCCGCCGGAGCGGCCGAGCCCCTGGATCCGCGCCGCCCGCCTCGAGGCGGTGGGCCGCGCGGAGGACCCGCCCATGCCGTGGGTCCCCGCCGGCGGCACCGGCGTCTGGTAGCCGCCCCGCCCGCCGCGCCGATCGCGCGCTCTCGCGCCAAATATCCCAATAGCACCCGGCTTTAGTACCTTTATTGCCTCGCATCGCCCTCGACAGCCGGAAGGGTCATGAACAAGTTCGAGCGCATGAAGCACGAGAAGGACGGGCTCGACGTCTACCCGGACCTCATGCGGGCCGCCCGCGAGGGCTGGGAGACGCTCGACGACGACGACGTGGCGCGCCTGAAGTGGTACGGGTCTGTACCCGCACAACGCGAAGGACGGCCACTTCATGCTGCGCATCAAGGTCGTCCAGGGCGTGCTCTCCGGCGAGCAGGCCGACACGATCGCGAGCATCGCCGCCGACTTCGGCCGCGGCTTCCTCGACTGCACGACGCGCCAGTGCGTCCAGATCCACTGGATCACGCTCGACAACGTCCCCGAGATCTACGACCGGCTCGACCGCGTCGACCTCACGGTCAAGGGCGCCTGCGGCGACATCACGCGCAACGTGGTCGGCTGCACGCTGGCGGGCATCGGCCACGAGCAGCTCGTCGACGGGCACGCGACCGCCGAGGCGATCCACCAGTTCTTCCTCGGCAACCGCCTGTACTCGAACCTGCCGCGCAAGTACAAGATCTCGGTCACCGGCTGCGCCGAGGACTGCGCGCGCGGCCTGATCAACGACGTCGCGCTGTCGGGCGCCGTCACCGAGGACGGCACGCGCGGGTTCAACCTGCGCATCGGCGGCGGCCTCTCGAGCTCGCCGCACTTCGCGCGCTCGATCGACGTCTTCGTCACGCCCGAGGAGGCCCCCGAGGTCGTCGCGGGCGTCACCGAGATCTTCCGCGACTCCGAGGAGAACCGCCAGAAGCGCGGCAAGGCGCGGCTGAAGTTCCTGGTCGACAAGCTCGGCCCGGAGGCCTTCCGCGAGGAGCTCGTGCGCCGGCTCGGTCGCGACCTCACCCGCGCCGTGCGCAGCGCGCCCGACCTGCGCGGCCACGACCACATCGGCGTCACGCCGCAGAACGACGGCGAGCACTCGGCGGTCGGCTTCTGCGTCCCCGTGGGGCGCATCAAGGCCGAGCAGTTCGCGGGCCTCGTCGCCCTGGCGCGCAAGCACGGGACCGCCGACGGGCAGATCCGCCTGACCCACCAGCAGAATGTGCTGATCCCCTTCGTGCCGAACGATCAGGTGGACGCGCTGCGCGCCGAGCCGCTGGCCGAGGACCTCTCCCCCCAGCCGACGCTGTTCGCGCGCGGGCTGCAGACCTGCACCGGCAAGGAGTTCTGCGGGCTCGCCAAGGTCCACACCAAGGACCGCGCGTGGGAGATCGCCAAGTTCCTCGACGAGCACGTGCGCCCCAACGGCCACGGCGACGACCTGCGCGTGCACTTCGCGGGCTGCTCGTCGAGCTGCGCCCAGCACCAGATCGCCGACGTCGGCATCGAGGGCGTGCTCAAGAAGGTCGACGGCGAGTTCGTCGAGGCGATGGACATCCGCATCGGCGGGCGCCTCGGCCCCGAGCCGCGCTTCGGCGACGTCGTGGTCAAGAAGGTGCCCCACTGGGAGCTCAACGACCGGCTGCTGCGGATCTTCACCCTCTACGAGCAGCACCACGACGACGGCGAGACGTTCCGCGACTTCGCGGGCCGGACCGAGCCGACGTGGTGGACCGAGCAGCTCGAGCCGGTCGAGGTGGTGTGATGCAGGAGGCCGACCTCGACGCGCTGGACGCGCGCGAGGTCCTGGCCTGGGCCGTGGAGCACCACCACCCGCGGCTCGCGGCCGCCTGCTCGTTCCAGAAGGAGGCCTCGGTGATCCTCGACCTGCTGCTGGGGATCGAGCCGCAGGCGCGCTTCTTCACGCTCGACACCGGCCTGCTGTTCGCCGAGACCTACGAGACGTGGCGGCGGGTCGAGGAGCGCTACGGCGTCAAGGTCGAGGTCTACGAGGGCATCTCCGTCGAGCAGCAGGCCGCCGAGTACGGGGACGCCCTGTGGGCCCGTGACCCCGACGCCTGCTGCGGCCTGCGCAAGGTCTCGCCGCTCACGCAGGCGCTCTCGACCGTCGACGCGTGGATCAGTGGCCTGCGCCGGGACCAGTCGCCCGAGCGGGCGGGCACGCGCAAGCTCGCCTGGGACGAGGCGCACGGGGTCTGGAAGCTCAACCCGCTCGCCGACTGGACCGAGCGCGACGTGTGGCGCTACATCGTCGAGCACGACCTTCCCTACCACCCGCTGCACGACCAGGGCTACGCCTCGATCGGCTGCGTGCACTGCACGATGCCGGGGAACGACCGCGTCGGCCGCTGGGCCGGCAGCGCCAAGACCGAATGCGGGTTGCACGCATGAGCGCGGTCGAGCCCGGGGTCGCCGCACGCAACGGGACCCAGTCGCTCAGCCATCTGGAGGTGCTGGAGTCCGAGGCGATCCACGTGATGCGCGAGGTCCTCGCCGAGCTCGAGCGCCCCGTGATGCTGTTCTCGGGCGGCAAGGACTCGATCGTGATGCTGCGTCTGGCCGAGAAGGCGTTCCGGCCCGGCCCGTTCCCGTTCCCGCTCATGCACGTCGACACCGGGCACAACTTCCCGGAGGTCATGGCGTTCCGTGACCGCCGCGTCGCCGAGCTGGGCGCCGAGCTGGTGGTCGCGAGCGTGCAGGCGTCGATCGACACGGGCCGCGTGGTCGAGGAGACCGGGCCGCGCGCGTCGCGCAACCGGCTGCAGACCGTGACGCTGCTCGACGCCATCGAGCGCCACGGGTACGACGCCGCATTCGGCGGCGCCCGCCGCGACGAGGAGCGCGCCCGCGCGAAGGAGCGCATGTTGAGCTTCCGCGACGACTTCGGCCAGTGGGACCCGCGGCGCCAGCGCCCCGAGCTGTGGAACCTCTACAACGGGCGGGTGAAGCGCGGCGAGCACGTCCGCGTGTTCCCGCTCTCGAACTGGACCGAGCTCGACGTGTGGTCCTACATCGTGGCCGAGCGCCTCGAGGTCCCGTCGATCTACTTCGCGCACGAGCGCGAGGTCTTCGAGCGCGACGGGATGCTCTACGCGATCTCCGAGCACGTCGAGCTGATCGACGGCGAGGCGCCGTTCACCGCCTCGGTGCGCTACCGCACCGTCGGGGACATGAGCTGCACCGGCGCGGTGCGCTCGCAGGCCGCGACGCTCGACGCCGTGGTGAGCGAGATCGCCGCCACGCGAATCACCGAGCGTGGCGAGACCCGCGCCGACGACCGCGTCTCCGACGCCGCGATGGAGGACCGGAAGGTGGCCGGCTATTTCTGATCTGCTGCGGTTCGCGACGGCGGGCAGCGTGGACGACGGCAAGTCCACGCTGATCGGTCGCCTGCTCTACGACGCGAAGGCGATCCTGGCCGACCAGCTCGCGCACGTCGAGGAGGTCTCCCGGCGCCGCGGCGGCTCCGGGCCCGACCTGGCGCTGCTCACCGACGGCCTGCGCGCGGAGCGCGAGCAGGGGATCACGATCGACGTCGCCTACCGCTACTTCGCGACGCCGCGGCGCCGGTTCATCATCGCCGACACCCCGGGGCACGCGCAGTACACGCGGAACATGGTCACGGGCGCCTCCACCGCGGACCTCGCGCTGATCCTGGTCGACGCCGAGAACGGCGTCACGCAGCAGTCGCGCCGCCACGCGGCGATCGCCCGGCTGCTGGGCCTGCGCCACGTGACGGTCGCGATCAACAAGATGGACCTGGTCGACTACAGCGAGGCCGCCTTCGACGCCGTGGTCCGCGAGCTCTGCGACTGGGCCGCGCGGCTGGACCTGCACGACCTCACCTTCATCCCGCTCTCCGCGCTCCACGGCGACAACGTCGTCGAGCGCTCCAGCCGCCTCGGCTGGTACGACGGCCCGCCGCTGCTCGAGCACCTGGAGACCGTCCCGGTGGGAACCGACGACGCCGAGCGCCCCGCCCGCCTCCCGATCCAGCACGTGATCCGCGCCGACGGGCGCCGCTACGCCGGCCAGGTCGCGGCGGGCGTGCTGCGCCGCGGCGACGAGGTGGTCGTGCTGCCGGCCGGCACCCGCACCCGCGTCGTCGCCATCGAGGGGCCCGACGGAGAGCGCGAGGCCGCGCCCGCCGGCCTGTCGGTGGCGGTGCGCCTGGCGGACGAGCTCGACGTGGGGCGCGGCGACCTGCTCGCCGGCGCCGACGGCGCGCCGGTCGGGCGGCGCGAGCTCGACGCGACCGTGTGCTGGCTGGGCGACGCGCCGGCGCATCCCGGCAGCCGCTACCTGCTCAAGCTCACCACGCGCACGGTGCGGGCGCGCATCGAGAGCATCGAGCACCGGCTGGACGTCGAGACGCTCGCCCACGTGCCGGCCCCGCAGCTGGCGCTCAACGACATCGCCCGCGTGCGCGTGCGCACCGGCGACGCGGTGCTGGCCGACCCCTACGACGAGAGCCGCGCCACCGGCGCGTTCATCCTCGTCGACGAGGCGACCAACGAGACCGTGGGCGCCGGCATGGTCGCCGGCTGAGATCCGGCTCCGCGGGTGCGACCCACCGGCGCCGCCGGTGGGTCCGGGACGCCGGGGGTCAACCCTGACGGAGGGTTGACGGTCCCGGCTGCGGGGAGAAACCGCCAGGAACGGCCATCGCAGCCGGGACCGTCACTGGACGCCGACCGAGCGCCTTTGGAGTGCACGCTGGGAGGGCTCGGATCTCCCGCGAGCGGAGACGATCGGGACGGCGTCCTAACCCCCACCATACGCGTCCGGCCCTGACCGCTCAAGAGTCTTAGAGCAATTTCTAGGTCCGACATTCGTCCACGTTTCAAGCGCCATATGCACGGGTAACCGGCGCATTCAAGTCTCATGGCGATTCGGCCGATGGAACCCGACCGATCGTCAACCCAGGACGCAGAACAGCCCCGGAGCCTGACCGCTGGCCGTTAGGCCTCTCCCGGGCTCCGGGGCTGTCAAGAACTTCCATCACGCTTCCGAGCCGTTTGAGCGTGATGACTACATCTGCATGATTCCGGGTAATAGGCGCGATGCGCAAGCGCCGGGATGGCTAACCGCCGGAGTATTGCTGCGCCGTTTAGGCGGGTGTTGGCGCTCTAGCGCCCAATTGCGGGGAAGGGCGGGCGCACCGGCGGGATCTGGATGCGGACGCGCGCGTCGACGATCGACACCCCGGACATCCCGACGATGACCGGATTGCAGTCGAGCTCGGCCACCTCGGGATGGGCGCCCGCCAGCGCCGCGACGCGCCGCACGACGTCCTCGAGCGCGCCGACGTCGGCGGGCTCGGCGCCGCGGTAGCCGTCGAGCAGCGGGAACCCCTTGAGCCGGCGCACCATCTCGCCGGCCTCCCCGGCCGCCAGCGGCGCCAGGCGCACCTGGACGTCGCCGAGCAGCTCGCCGGCCGGCCCCCCGGTCCCGCAGGCCACGAGCGGCCCGAGGCGCGGGTCGCCGACGACGCCGACGAGCATCTCCACGCCCGGGGGCGCCATCGCCTGCACCACGAAGCCCTCCGGCTCGTGCCCGGCGGCGCGCAGGGCCGCGGCGATCTCCTCCGCCGCCCGCCTCGTGGCCGCCTCGCCGGTCAGGCCCAGGCGGACCGCACCGGCATCCGAGCGGCGGGCGAGGCCCGGCACGACGCCCTTCACGGCGACCGCACCGCCCAAGGCGGCAGCGGCGCGGCCCGCGTCGGCCGGAGAGGCGGCGGGCCGGCTCTCGGCCGTCGCGAGCCCCCAGCTGCGCAGGAGCCGCTCGGTGGCGGCGACGTCCAGCCAGCCGCCGCCCGCGGCGAGCGCCTCGGCGATCACCGACGCGCCGGCGTCGGCGTCGCAGCCGTCCGGCGTGGGGGCCGGCTCCCGCGGGGTCTCGCGCCACGCGGCATGGCGCGCGGCGCGGCCGAGGGCGCGCGCGGCCTCCTCGGGCGCCGGGTAGACGGGGATCCGCGGCTCGGCGGTCGCGAGCTCCGCCGGCGTGCCGGCGCCGCCCATGAACACCGCGAGCAGCGGCTTCCCCCGCGCCGCCGCGCGCTCGCCGGCGGCGCCCAGCGCCGCGGCGACGGCGGGCGCGTTGGGCGCCAGCGTGTGGATGAAGATCACGACCACCGCGTCCACGCCGGGGCGCTCGGCGAGGCTCTCGACCGCCTCGCGGTAGGCCCCGGGGGTCGCCGTGGCGGGCAGCGCGACGGGCGCAGAGGGATGGAGGCCGGCGGCATGGCAGGCGTCGCTGCAGGCGAGCCCTGGACCGCGGGCGTTCGTGACGATGCCGACCCGGTCGCCCCGCGGGAGCGGCTGGTGAGCGAGCAGCGCGGCGACGTCGAAGACCTCCTGCATCGTGTCCGTGCGGATCACGCCGGCGTGCGCGAACAGGGCGTCGACGCTGGTGTCCGAGGCGGCCAGCAGCCCGGCGACACCGGTCCGCCCGGAGTCGCCGGAGGCGGGCGCCCGCCCGCTCTTCATGGCCACGACCGGCTTGTGGGCGGCGACCTCCCGCGCCAGGCGCCCGAACTTGCGCGGGTTGCCGAACGACTCGAGGGAGAGCAGCACGACGTCGGTCACCGGGTCGTCCGCCCAGTACTGGAGGAGGTCGTTGCCCGAGAGGTCGGCCTTCTCGCCGAAGGACACGAACGACGAGAGCCCGACGCCCCGCGCCGCGGCCGCCTCGAGCCCCGTGAGCCCGAAGCCGGCGCTCTGGGCGGCGAAGGCCACGCGCCCGGCGGCCGGCACGGCAGGGGCGTAGGTGGCGTCAAGGGCGATGGCCGGGTCGGTGTTCAGCACCCCGAGGCTCCGGGGACCGACGAGCCGCATGCCGGCGTGGCGGCAGATCTCGAGCAGCTCGTCGCGGTCCGCGCTGCCCGTGAGCGCCACCAGCGCGCGCACGCCCTTGGCCGCGCACTCCTGGGCGACGGCCGCGAGCTGAGGCGCGGGGACGGCCAGCACCGCGAGGTCGACCGGACCGGGGATCGCGGCGAGCGAGCGGTACGCGTCGTGGCCGGCGATCGCCTCCTCGCGCGCCGTCACCGGGTACAGCGCGCCGCGGAAGCCGGCGGCCAGGAGGTGGTGGAAGGCGGCGCCGCCCGCCGTCTGGCGGTCGGTCGAGGCGCCGACCACGGCGACCGCCTGGGGCTGGAGCACGGAGCGGACCGCGGCGACGGCGGCGGTGCGCTCGCGCTCCTCGAAACGCCGGAGCCCCGCCGGATCGAGCGACGACGGCAGCTCGACGTGCAGGCCGTCGGCGGACGCGCGCACGTCGACGGGGAAGCCGGACTCGCGGAAGACGCCGATCATGGCGTGGTTCGCGGGCAGCACGAGCGCCGTGAAGGTGGTGATGCCCCGCGCCGCGGCGGCCTGGGCGAGGTGGGCGAGCAGGGTGGTGGCCACGCCGCGGCCCTGCATCTCGTCGGCCACCGCGAAGGCCACCTCGGCGCGGGCGGGCGCCTCGAGCTCGAAGACCGCGTGGGCGACGATGCGCTCGGGCTCCCCGGTCGTGACGACGAGGCCCAGCCCGCCGCGCTCCTCGCTCGTGGCGGCCATGCGCGCCGCGCCCGCGAGATCGGCGCCGCCGGTGAAGAAGCGGAACACGCGCGAGCGCTCGGAGAGGCCCTCGAGGAAGGCGGTCAGCGCGGCGGTGTCCGCCGCCTCGACGGGCCGGACCTCGGCCGTCGAGCCGTCACGGAGGGCGATGTGCACCGGCGGCGCCTCGCCGGTCCTGGGCCGGGAAGCGGCCATCACCGCACCTTAGACGGGCCCGGCGGCGGCTTCCCCGTGGGGCGCCGGGCGGCCGCCCTGGTTCACCCCTGGGTAGCATCCCGCGCCGCGATGTTCACCAAGGTCCTGGTCGCCAACCGCGGCGAGATCGCCGTGCGGGTCATTCGTGCGCTCGACGAGCTGGGGATCGCCTCGGTCGCCGTCTACTCGGAGGCGGATCGGGACGCCCTCCACGTCAAGCGCGCGGGCGAGGCCTACCTCGTGGGGCCCGGCCCCGCCGCCGAGTCCTACCTGAAGGTCGACGCGCTGCTCGACGTGATCGAGCGCTCCGGCGCGGAGGCGGTCCACCCCGGCTACGGCTTCCTCGCCGAGAACGCCGCCTTCGCGCGGCGCCTGGAGGAGGTGGGCGTGACCTTCATCGGGCCGCCCGCCGCCGCGATCGACGCGATGGGCTCGAAGACCCGCGCGCGGGAGCTGATGAAGTCGGCCGGCGTACCGATCGTGCCCGGCACCACCAAGCCGGTCGAGTCGGTCGAGGACGCGGCGGGCGTCGCCGAGGAGATCGGCTATCCGATCGCGGTCAAGGCGGCGGGCGGTGGCGGCGGCAAGGGGTTCCGGGTCGCGCTCGAGCCCGACGCGCTGAAGGACGCCTTCGAGGGCGCCGCGCGCGAGGGCGAGAAGTTCTTCTCCGATGACACCGTGTACCTGGAGCGCTACCTCCCCGACCCACGCCACGTCGAGGTGCAGGTGCTGGCCGACGGCGAGGGCAACGTGATCCACCTCGGGGAGCGCGACTGCTCGATCCAGCGCCGCCACCAGAAGCTGATCGAGGAGTCGCCGGCGCCGATGGTCGACGAGGACCTGCGCGCCCGCATCGGCGAGATCGCGGTCGAGGCGGCCCGGGCGGTCGGGTATCGCAGCGCGGGGACCGTCGAGGGGCTGCTCCAGGGCGACGAGTACTTCTTCCTCGAGATGAACACGCGCGTCCAGGTCGAGCACTGCGTGACCGAGGCCACCACCGGGATCGACATCGTCCGCGAGCAGATCGCCATCGCCGCCGGGCAGCCGCTCTCGGTCGCCCAGGAGGACGTCGTGTTGCGCGGGCACGCCATCGAGTGCCGCATCAACGCCGAGGACGCGGCCAAGAACTTCGCCCCCGCCCCGGGGACCGTGTCCCACTACCGCGAGCCCGCCGGCCCGGGCGTGCGGGTCGACTCGGGCGTGCTGAGCGGGTCGGAGATCACGCCGCTCTACGACCCGATGGTGGCCAAGCTGATCGTCTGGGACACCGACCGCGAGGCCGCCACCCGGCGCATGACGCGAGCACTGCGCGAGTTCGAGATCGAGGGCGTCAAGACGCTGCTGCCCTTCCACCTGGCGATCATGGCCTCCGAGCAGTGGGCCCGGGGCGAGACGTGCCGCGACCTGATCGAGGACCGCGCCTGGCTCAAGGGCCTCGCCTTCCCGGCGCCCTCGGAACCGGCCGCGGCCGAGCAGCGGGCCGAGCCGGTCGAGCGCTCCTACACCGTGGAGGTCTCGGGCCGGCGCTTCGACGTCACGGTCCACGGCGACCCGCTGACCGCCGCGGCCGTCGACGGCGTCGTCGGCACCGCCGGCGGCACGGTCACGCGAGGCGCGCCGCGGCCGGCCCGCAGCACTCAGGGCGGCGGCGGCGCCGGTGGCGACACCCTCGCCTCCCCGATGCAGGGCAGCGTCTTCAAGGTGCTCGTCGAGCAGGGCGCGGAGGTCGAGGAGGGCGCGCTCGTGTGCATCATCGAGGCGATGAAGATGGAGAACGAGATCACCGCCCACAAGGCGGGCACGATCGCCGAGCTCCCCATCTCCGAGGGCACCTCCGTCACGGCCGGCGACACGCTGGCCGTGATCCGCTAGCCGGCCGCCTCTCACACCGCCGTGTTGAGCGCGCGCGGACCCCGGACCAGATTCTTGAGCACTGAAGTTTTCTGAACCGGTGCGTCGGGTATCCCCTCGGACTCCGGGAGAGCCCGGATGGAATCGTGCCATGGATTGGATGACGTACAGGTGAGCAGGAAGCGCCACCGATTCGCGCTCGTCGGCGCGGTCTTGATCTGCGCCGCGGCCCCGGCGCCCGCGGAGGCCCAGTCCGTCGGCCAGGCGGTCGAGAGCACCACCGGAAGCGTCGCGCCCGCCGCGGCCACCGCGACCCAACCCGTCGCGCAGACCGCCGGCGCCGCCTTGAGCGCGGCCGCCCAGTCGAACCGAGCCGCCGGGTGGGCGCGCGAGACCGCGCGGCACGCCACCAGGCAGGCCGCCGCTTCGGTGAGCGAGACCGCGCACCGGACCGCCGCGCGGGCCGCTGCGTCGCCCGACACCGTGCAGCAGGCCACCGGGCGGGCCACCTCGGCCGTCGCCGGCGCGGGGACGACCACCGGCGAGACGGCGGCGCCCGTCCGCACGTCGGCTGCCTCCAACGGGGCGCCGGCCTCCAACGGGACGGCCGCGAAGCCTTCCGTCTCCGTCGAGCAGCCCGCCTCCCCTTCGTCGGCGAAGAAGGCTCGCCCGTCCCGTCACGCGAAGCGGAGCGGCGAGCGCCGCGCTTCACGCCACGCCCGAGCCGGCGGCGCCATCGCGCCGGCGCCGGAGCCGCGCACCTCGCGGACGGATCCGCCACGCCTCGACGCGACCGCTCAGCCCCACCCGCCCGCCGGTGCCGGACCGGACCAGACCGGCTCGGCCCGCGATCGCGCGTCCGCCGGCCGAGCCGAGCGCGACGCGGAGCCGCCCGCGTCGAACGGCGCCGCCGCCGGCGCGGGGGCGGGGATCGGCGTCGTCGCCCCGGTCGCCCTTCTCCTCTTCTCCACGCTCATCGCGGTACCGCGCGGGCGCAGCCCGCTGGCCCTCCGATCGGTCCCCTGGCGATCGATCGCCTTGGTCTCGCCGCTGGAACGGCCCGGCTAGCGCCGGCGACCGTCCCAGACCGCCGGCCGTGCGTGCCGGCAAGCAGCGAACAGACCGAGGAAAGGAACCCATGAGACCCAGACCGCTCGCAACAGCGGCGACCGCCATCGCGTGCGCGTTGGCCCTCGCCACGCCCGCCGCGGCACAGACCCAGCAGGTCACCAACTCGACCGGCGCCGTCCAGGTCGGCGATGTCAACGCCGACGCCCCGGTGAACGTCGCCGGCGACAACGCCACCTCCGGCGACGCGGCAGCCGGCCCGGCGGCGGCGGAGGCCAGACCACGGCCGGCAGCACCGGCGCGGCTCAGGTCGGCGACGTCGACGCCGACGCCCCGGTGAACGTCGCCGGCGACAACGCCACATCCGGCGACGCGGGAGCCGGCTCCGGCGGCGGCGACCAGACCGCCTCCGGCTCGACCGGCGCCGCGCAGGTCGGCGACGTCTCCGCCGACGCGCCGGTCAACGCCGCCAGCGGCAACGCCACCTCCGGCAATGACGGAGCGGGGTCCGGCGGCGGCACCCAGACCAGCTCCGACTCCACCGGCACTGCCCAGATCGGCGACGTCAACGCCGACGCCCCGGTGAACGCCGCCAGCGACAACGCGACCTCCGGTGCGGGAGCCGGGTCCGGCGGCGGCGACCAGACCACGAGCGGCTCCACCGGCGCCGCCCAGGTCGGCGACGTCAACGCCGACGCCCCGGTGAACGCCGCCAGCGACAACCCCACCTCTGACGGTGGAGGCGGCACCGTCGGCGGCGGCGACCAGACCACGTCCGGCTCCACCGGCGCCGTCCAGGTCGGCGACGCCGACGCCGACGCCCCCGTGAACGTCGCCGGCGACGGTGCGGCGAGCGGCGGCGGCGATTCGGCGGGCGGCGATCAGGTGGTGAGCCGCTCGACCGGGGCCGCGCAGGTTCGAGGGGTCGCGGCGTCGGCGCCCGCGTCGATCGCGGGCGAGCCCGCCGTGGCGGCGCCGCCCGGCGATGACGGCGCCGGCGGCGGGGACCAGACCGCGACCGGCTCGCTCGCAACCGCGCAGCTCGGGAGCCTCTCGATCCTTCAGCCGGGCGGTTCGTCAACCGGCGCGGACGACCCGACCCGTGGCGGCTCGGGGTCGGGCGACACGGGAACCGGCGCGCCGGCCGAGCCGGCGGAGCCCGCGGGCTCGGGCAGCGGCGGGGGAGCAGCTCCGGCTCCGGCTCCCGACGAGACGGGTGACGGGACCCCGAACCTGCCCGGCCCGGGCGCCGAGCCCGGCACGGCGGTGCCGTCGCCGACGGGCGAGGGCCGGCCGGCCGACGGGGGTGGTGCGATGGCCGGGCTGACCCGGCGCGTGCGCGGCGCCGCGGCCGCACCCGCGTCGGCGGCGGCGCAGGAGCTGCCGTTCACCGGGCTGGGGCTCCACTGGCTGCTGCTCGCGGCAGGCCTGACCCTCGGCCTCGGCGCGCTCCTCCGGCAGGGCCCCGGAGGCCTGCGCCGCTGAGCACCCCGCCCCGACTCAATACGCGGCAGCGAGGGCGAGCGGGTAGACCGCCGCCGCCCCTCGCTGCCGCAGCTGGCCGCCGGTCATCGCGAGGGTCCAGCCGCTGAAGCGCTGGTCGTCGACGAGCAGCACGGCGCCCGCGGGCACGTCGCCGGCCACCCGGAACGCGCCCCGGACGTTCCCGACCTGCTGTGCGGCGTTGAGCATCTCGCGCTGCGGCGGGCCGTCGGCGGTGCGTTCGAGCACCGCCCGGTACGGGAGCCCGAGCCGCTCCGCGACCGCGCGCGCGAAGTCGGCCACCGCCTCGCCCACCCGCCGCGACGGCACGGTCGTGACCCACTCGACGGGCACGCCCCACGTGCGCACGAGCTCGGCGGCCGCGGCGACCAGCTCGTCGTCGAGGCGGCCGTCGCGGAGCCCGTCGGCGATCAGCGGCGCCCAGCCCGCGTCCCCATGGCGCGCGAGCGCGCGGCCCTCGGCGACGAGCACCCCCTCGGGGATGCGGCGCATCTTGCCCTCGGGATCCGGCGCCATCTTCTTGGGCTCGAGGACCAGCGGGCGGGCGCGGAGGTGGCGCTGGCCGGCGCGCACGAGCTCCGGGTCGAGCTCGAGGTCGAGGCGCGGGCCCGCGCACACCGAGCAGCGGCCGCAGTCCTCGGGCTCCGGATCGTCGAGCTCCTCCTGCAGCGCGCGCATCAGGCACCGGCCGTCCGCCCCGTACTCCGCCATCGCCCGCTGCTCGGCGCGGCGCAGCTCGGTGACCTGCGCATAGCGCTCCGCGTCGTACACCCAGCCCGACCCCGCGACCGCATGCCACCGGCTCCCGCGCCGCTCGACCGCCCCCTCGACGTCGAGCACCTTGAGCATCGCCTCGATCCGGCCCAGGCCGAGGTTGACCACCGACAGCAGGTCGCGGGTGCTCGCCCCCTCGTCGCCCGCCGCCTCGAGGTGCTCGAGCACGCGGTCGACGAGCTCCCGGCGCGGGAACGCCTGCTCGATGAAGAAGTCCTGGATCCGCCGGTCCTCGGCGCCGCGCAGCAACACGACCTCGGCGTGCTCCACGCCGCGCCCGGCGCGCCCGACCTGCTGGTAGTACGACACGACGGACCCCGGCGCCTGGTAGTGCACGACATAGGCGAGGTCCGGCTTGTCGTAGCCCATGCCGAGCGCCGAGGTCGCCACCACGGCCTTGACCTCGTCGGCGAGCAGCCGCTCCTCGATCGCCACGCGGTCCTCGTGGGCGTGCTCGCCGCTGTAGGCGACCGCGGAGATCCCGTGCGCCGCGAGGAACTCGGCCACGATCTCGGCGTCGCGGCGTGTGAGCGTGTAGACGATCCCCGAGCCGTCGAAGCCCGGCAGCGCCTGCGCGAGCCACGCGAGCCGCCGGGCGGGATGCGGTAGCTCGACCACCTCGAGGCGCAGGCTGGTGCGGGCGAGCGCGCCCCGGTAGGAGCGCAGCGCCGCGCCCGAGCCCAGGGCCAGCTGCTCGAGCACGTCGGCCACCACGCGATCGTTGGCGGTCGCGGTCGTGCACAGGACGCCGACGCCCTCGGGCAGCGCCGCCAGCACGTCGCTGATGCGCCGGTAGTCCGGGCGGAAGTCGTGCCCCCAGTCCGAGACGCAGTGCGCCTCGTCGACCACCAGCAGCCCGACCCGCCGGGCGAACAGCGGCAGCATCTCCGTGCGGAAGGCCGGGTTGTTCAGGCGCTCGGGGCTGATCAGCAGCAGGTCGACGGCGTCGTCGGCCAGCAGCCCGCGCACCGTGTCCCACTCGTCGCGGTTCGTGCTGTTGATCGTGTGCGCCCGCAGGCCGAGGGCCTCGGCCGCCGCGATCTGGTTGCGCATGAGCGCCAGCAGCGGCGAGACGATCAGGGTCGGGCCGGCCCCCGCATCGCGCAGCAGCGCGGTGGCCACGAAGTACACGGCCGACTTGCCCCAGCCGGTGCGCTGCACGCACAGGACCCGGGCGCGGTCGGCGACCAGGTCGTGGATCGCCTCGAGCTGGTGCTCGCGGAACGACGCGGCGGGGTCGCCGGTCAGCCGGCGGAGGCGGTCGAGTGCCGTCGCGTCGAGTTCTGCGAGATCCATGGACACCCACGGTAGGGCGCGGGACGGACCGGCTCGCCCCGCTAGCCTCACTGGCGGTGGCGACGGCGCGGTACGACGAGTTCCCGTTCGGCTTCTCCTGGGTCGACGACACCCTGGTGCGGACCTCCCACGCGCTCGCCGCGGACGGCCGCGTCTACCTCGTCGACCCCGTCGACGACCCCGATGCGCTCGCGCGCGCCGCGGCGCTCGGCCAGCCCGCCGCCGTCGTCCAGCTGCTCGACCGCCACGGCCGCGACTGCGCGCCGATCGCCGCCCGGCTCGGCGTCCCCCACCTGAAGGTCCCCGAGGCGGTGCCCGGCAGCCCGTTCGAGGTCGTCCCGGTCCTGTCGTGGCCGGCCTGGCACGAGGTCGCGCTGTGGTGGCCCGCCGAGCGCGCGCTGGTGGTCCCCGAGGCGATCGGCACCACCCCGCTGTTCACCGCCGGCGAGGGCGACGCCGGCGTCCACATCCTCCTGCGCCTCTTCCCGCCCGGAGCGCTGCGCGGCTTCGCACCCGAGCACCTCCTCGTCGGCCACGGCACCGGGGTCCACGGACACGCGGCGGCCGAGGCGCTGCGCCACGCCCTCGACCGCTCGCGCCGCGACCTGCCCCGCGCGGTGGCCAAGCTCCCCTCGGTCGCCCGCCGCTGAGCTTGCGCCCCGCCGACCCCGTCCACAACGTCGAGCTGCGGCGCGACCGCCACGGGCACGAGTCCGTCGTCCTGGCCTTCCCCTACCGCGCCGACATCGTGGACGCCGTGCGCGCGATCCCCGGCCGCCGCTTCGACTGGGAGAGGCGCGAGTGGTGGGCGCCGCAGGCCGACGCCACCGCGCCGTACGTCAAGGGCGTCGTCGAGCGCCATCCGGGGCTCTCCGTCGCGCCCGACGTCGCCGCCTGGCTGGCCGAGGCCGCCACCGGATGGGTCGGGCGCGTCACCACCGCCCGCTACGACGGCGCCGGGTGGTTCCTGCTCGAGACGATCTCCGGCGAGCTCGATGAACCGCTCGCCGGGCCGGCGGAGGCGCGCGCCGGGCGGCTCTGGATCCCCTTCGCCCAGGACACCGCCGACGCCCTGCTCGAGCTCCGCGGGGCCCGGCTCGACCCCGCCGCGCTGCGCTGCGCCACCCGGCTGCAGGTCGGACAGGCGCCCGCCCCCGCCGCGCTCACGCTCACCGAGGGCGTCGGCGAGCGGCGCTTCCAGCTCGAGGTCAACTGGGACGCGGACACCGTCCGCCCCTTCCTCGAGCTGCCGGCGTGCGAGGCCCACGGTCGCACGCTCCCGGTCGACCCCTATCTCGTCGAGCCGCTCGAGGCCTACCTGCGCACCCACGGCGTCGAGGTCGCGCCGGCCGCGCGCGACGCCCTGGACGCGCTGCGCGCCGAGCACGACGAGGCGGTCGACGCCGTCCGCCGCTCGCGCGCCCAGCGCGGCGAGCCCCTCCCGGTGGAGGCGGTGCTCGGCGGCGAGCTGCGCCCCTTCCAGCGCGCGGGCGTCGCCTACGTGCTCGACGCCCGGCGCGCGTTCCTCGCCGACGAGCAGGGCCTTGGCAAGACCGTGCAGGCGCTCGCCGCCCTCGAGGCCGACGGCGCCTACCCCGCCGTCGTCGTCTGTCCGGCGAGCCTCAAGCTCACGTGGGCGCGGGAAGCCGAGCGGTGGCTGCCGCACCGCACGCTGACCGTCATCTCGGGCACCGGCGGCGCGCCCCGTCCGGCCGACATCACGGTCCTCAACTACGAGATCGTCCACGCCCACCACGACCGCCTGGCCCGCGCACGCCCGCGTGCGCTCGTCCTCGACGAGTCCCACTACGTCAAGAACCCGCGGGCGAAGCGCACCCGGGCGCTGCGGCGCCTCGCCGCCACGCTCCCGCCCGGCGCCCTGCGGCTGGCGCTCACCGGCACCCCGGTCATCAACCACGCCGAGGAGCTGATCTCACAGCTGCGCGTCATCGGCCGGCTCGAGGACTTCGGCAGCGGCGCCCGCTTCGCGCGGCGCTTCCAGGGCATCGGCGCCGAGGAGCGGATCCACTGGCACCTGCGCCGGCGCTGCTTCGTCCGCCGGCTGAAGTCCGACGTCCTCCCCCAGCTGCCCGCCAAGCGCCAGGTGGCGGTCCCGGTGGCGATCGACAACGAGCGCGAGTACCGGCTCGCCGAGCGCGACGTGATCGCCTGGCTGCGCGAGCAGCCGCTCGACCTGCGCGAGCTCGACCGCAAGGTGGCGGCCGCGCTGCGGGCCGAGCGGCTCGCCCAGCTCAACGCGCTCAAGCGCCTGGCGGCGCTCGGCAAGTGCGGCGCGGCGCTCGGCTGGATCGAGGACTTCCTCGCCTCCGACGAGCGCCTCGTCGTGTTCGCGTCCAGCCGCGAGGTGCAGGAGCTCGTGCTCCGGCGCTTCCCCGGCGCGCTGCACCTGCTCGGCCGCGACGACGCCGCGGCGCGGGACGCGGCGGTGCGCGCGTTCCAGGCCGAGGACGGGCCGCCGCTGCTGGTCTGCTCGGTCCGGGTCGCCGGCCAGGGGATCACGCTCACGCGCGCGTCCAACGTCGCGTTCCTCGACCTCGAGTGGAGCCCGGCGACGCACGACCAGGCGGAGGACCGCTGCCACCGCATCGGCCAGCGCGACGCCGTCACCGCCTGGTACCTGCTCGCCGCGGGCACGATCGACGAGACCATGATCGAGCTGATCGCGCGCAAGCGCGGCATCGTCGGCGCGGTCACCGACGGCCGCCGCGACGCCGGGGAGGCCGTGCTCGAGGGCGTCGTGCGCGAGCTGCGCGGGCGCCCCCGCCGGCACCTGCGGCCGGTCGCCTGACAGGGCGTCCCGGGCACGGTACCTTCGGCGGTCGTGAGCAGCCGTTCGCGCACCGATCCGGACACCGTCGCGCCGGCGCGCGGCTACGGCGGCGGCGACCTGCTGCGCCGCGCCGGCGAGGTGTTCGTCTCCGGTCCCGGCGACCGCGAGCTGTGCGCGTGGCTGGCCGAGGCGGGGCTCGAGGCGCACCGCGCGCCGAACCCGGGCCGCGCGCTGGCGCGCCTGCGCCGCCGCGCCGCCGAGGTGCTCGTGCTGCCGTGGGACGAGCGCGAGGGCGCGGCGCTGATCCGCGAGCTGCGCGAGGACGCGCGGCTGGCCGGCATCTGGATCATCGCGATCCTCCCGTCGCGCGCCGCACCGTCCGCGGCGCTCGAGGGCGGCGCCGACGACTTCCTGCAGCGCCCCATCGACGCCACCCAGCTCGTCAGCCGCACCCGCACCGCGCTGCGCGCGACCCGCCAGCGCGCCGAGGAGGAGCTCGTGGGTGCGCTGCTGACCAACGTGCCCGGCGCGATCTACCGCTCGGCGTGGGACCGCGGCTACGCGCTCGAGCTGATCAGCGACGAGATCGAGCGCATCTCGGGCTACCCCACGTCGGACTTCATCGAGGAGGGCCTGCACCGCACGCTGATGGAGCTCATCCATCCCGACGACCTCGAGCACGTCCTCGCGCAGGCGGCCCAGCTCGGCGACGACGGCAACCCGTTCGTCATCCACTACCGCATCGTGCGCGCCGACGGCGCCGTCCGCTGGGTGGTCGACCGCGGCCAGCTCGTGCAGGGCCCCCACGGCCGGCTGTGGATGGACGGTGTGATCTTCGACGTGACCGAGCAGCACGAGGCCGAGGAGGCGCTGCGCCGCCACCAGGTCGAGCTCGCGCGCATGGAGGAGGTGCACGCCTCGCGCGCCCGCATCGTCGAGGCGGCCGACGCCGCCCGCCGGCGCATCGAGCGCGACCTCCACGACGGGGCGCAGCAGCGGCTCGTGGCGCTGGCGCTCGACGTGCGAATCGCCCGCGCCCGCGTGGAGAGCGAGCCGGAGTCCGCGCCCGAGGCGCTCGAGCGCATCGCCGAGGAGCTGCGCCTCGCCTCGGCCGATCTGCGCGACCTGGCGCGCGGGATCCACCCCGCGGTGCTCTCCGAGCACGGCCTCGGCGCCGCGCTGGACGCGCTCGCGGGCCGCTCGCCCGTCCCGGTCGAGCTCGCCGCCGTGCCGGAGGGGCGCTTCGCGCCCGCGGTCGAGGCCACCGCCTACTTCACGATCGCCGAGGCGCTCACCAACGTCGCCAAGCACGCGCAGGCCGGGGCGGTCGAGGTGCGCGTGACCGTGGACGACGGGGCGCTGGCGATCGAGGTCGCCGACGACGGCGTCGGCATGGCCGACCCGGCCGGGGGCTCCGGGCTGACCGGGCTCTCCGACCGCGTCGGCGCACTCGGTGGCACGCTGGACGTCACCAGCGCGCCCGGGGAGGGCACGACCGTGCGCGCGGCGATCCCCGCGCGCACGGCCTGAAGCGCGCTACTTCGCGGCGACCGTCTTGTAGCGCCGCACGGCGAGCGGCGCGAACACGACGGTCAGCCCGATGCACCACAGGAACGCCACCCAGACGTCGGTGCCGGCGGGCGTGCCGAGCCACAGCGACCGCACCGCATCGGCGATGGTGGTGAACGGGTTCGCCTCGGCGAACTGCTGCAGGCCGTCGGGCATGGTGGCCGGCGGGACGAACAGCCCCGAGGCGAAGGTCAGCGGGAAGATCAGCGTGAAGCCGATCGAGTTCGCGGTCTCCGGCGTGGACGAGAACAGCCCGACCAGGGCGAAGATCCACGAGAACGCGTACCCCAGGAGGAGCAGCAGCACGATCCCGAGCAGGACCTCCCCGACGGTCGTGTTGATGAACCCGAAGCCGACGACGAAGCCGACCGCGAGCAGCACGATGAGCGACAGGCAGTTGAGCAGGATGTCCGACGACGTGCGCCCGGCGAGCACCGCCGAGCGCGCCATCGGCAGCGAGCGGAAGCGGTCGATCAAGCCCTTCTGGACGTCCTCGGAAAGCCCGAGCGCCGTCACGAACCCGCCGAAGGCGATCGACTGGACGATGATCCCCGGCATCAGGTACTCCGCGTACCCGCCGGGGATGTTCGGCGTCTGGATCGCCCCGCCGAACACGTACACGAACAGCAGCACGAACATGACCGGCTGGATCGTGTAGGCGATCAGCAGGTCCGGCTGCCGCGGGATCCGCATCAGGTTGCGCCGGGCCAGGACCAGGGTGTCCGACCAGGTCAGCGCCAGCGAGCTCATGCCGCGACCTCCTCCTGCTGGGGCTCCTCTTCGGCCGCGTGGCCGGTGAGGGCGATGAACACGTCGTCGAGTGTCGGGCGGCGCAGCGCGATGTCCTCGATGCCGACGCCGGCGTCGTCCAGGCGCCGCACGGCCTCGGCGATCGCCCCGGCGCGGCGGCGCACCGGCACGCGGACGGTGCCGTCCTCCAGCGACGGGCGCTCATCGGACATGTCCGCGAGCGCGGCGATCGCGGCGTCGACGTCGCCCTGATCCTCGAGGCTCACCTCGAGGCGCTCGCCGCCGACGCGGTCCTTGAGCTCGTCGGAGGTGCCCTCGGCGATCACCGTCCCGTGGTCGATCACCACGATCCGGTCCGCCAGCCGATCGGCCTCGTCGAGGTACTGGGTGGTCAGCAGCACGGTCGTGCCGCGGGACACGCGGTCCTCGATCGTCTCCCACATGCCGATGCGGCTGCGGGGGTCGAGGCCGGTCGTCGGCTCGTCGAGGAACAGGACCGGCGGGCGGGCGACGAGGGCGGCGGCGAGGTCGAGCCGCCGGCGCATGCCGCCGGAGTAGGTCTTGGCGGGCCGCTTGGCGGCGTCGGTGAGCTCGAAGCGCTGGAGCAGCTCGTCGGCGCGCTGGCGGGAGGTCGCCTTGCCGAGGTGGTAGAGGCGCCCCACCATCTCGAGGTTCTCGAATCCGGTCAGGTTCTCGTCCACGGCGGCGTACTGGCCGGCCAGCCCGATCTGGGCGCGGAGCTTCGCGGCGTCGCGCACGACGTCCAGGCCGACCACCCGGGCGGTGCCCGCGTCGGGGTTGAGCAGCGTGGTCAGGACCCGCACGGCGGTGGTCTTGCCGGCGCCGTTCGGACCGAGCAGGCCGAGGACGCTGCCGGTGCGCACGTGGAGGTCGATCCCACAGAGCGCGCGCACTGAGCCGTACGACTTCTCCAGCCCCTCGACCACGATGGCGTCCTCGCCTACCGAGTTGATGGGAATCGCCGGATCGGCCATGCGTTCACGCTCCTGCTTCGGGGCCTCCACGCCGCCCTGCGACGGCACCGTCCGCAGAATAGGGACGCCCGGGGCACGCCTGGGTACGGCTGTCCCCACACTCGCCCACGGGGTGACGCGACCTCGGCGGACGCGGTGAGCCCACCCGCGTGTGACCCGGTCGTTACCCGTGAACTGAAAGGGAGCGGTAACGCGCTGGACAGCGGGGTCCCCCGCCAGGGTAAAGTCGCGCTTGGTGGTAACGCCGCCGCACATCGCCGTCCTGGAGCTGCATGGCGGGCACCTCGCGCTCGACTTCGCGAACACGCTCGAGGGGCCGCGGGACGGGCACGACGAGGATCTGCTGCGCGCCCCCATCGACCTCGCGGCCTGGGCGCACCGCGCCGGGGCGCTCGACGAGGTGGCCGCCGCCCGGCTCGGTCTCCACGCCGCGCGCCACCCCCGCCGGGCCGCAGCCGCGCTGACGCGTGCGCGGACGCTGCGCGACGTCGTCTACGGGACGTTCGCACCGATCGCCGGCGGCGGGCATCCGGACCCCGACGCCCTCGCCCGCCTGCACCATGCCCACCTCGAGACGCTGACCCACGGCCGCCTCGAGCCCGCCAGGGGAGCTGCGGCGCCGGCGTTCGCGTGGCGGTGGGACAGCGACGCGGCCCTCGACCGCGCCCTGTGGCCGGTGATCGTCGCCGCCATCGACCTCCTGCGCTCCCACGATCTCGGGCTCCTGAAGGCCTGCCCCGACTGCCGCCTGCTCTTCCTCGACCGCAGCCGGAACCACAGCCGCCGCTGGTGCAGCATGGCGGGGTGTGGCAGCCGCGCCAAGATGCGCCGCTACCGGTCACGCCGGCCGGCGCGGCGGCGCGCGCCCGCCTGATCGGACGCGACACACGCCCTCGTCCGCTCACCTGCGGCCACGTGCGTCAGCGCGGTGGGTGTTTACATTCCGTTACGGTAACGGTACGGTAAGTCGCCATGTCCCTCGCCTCCCCCTCCCTCACCCCCGAGCTCGACGCCGCCATCGAGCTCGCCGACGGCCGCACGCTCTCCTACGGCGTCCTCGGCGATCCGGACGGCGCCGCGACCGTCATCGTCCTCGACGGGCCCGGCTCGCGCGGCCTCGCCCGCGCCGCGGGACCCGCCGCCGCGGAGCGCGGCCTGCGGCTGATCGCGCCGGACCGCCCCGGCTTCGGCCGCTCGACGCCGCGCCCGGGCCGCACGTTCGCCGACGTCGCGGCCGACGTGCTCGCGCTCGCCGACGCGCTCGGCGCCTCCCGCTTCGGCCTCCTCGCCCAGTCGGGCGGCACGCCCTACGCGCTCGCGCTCGCCGCCGCGGCGCCCGCGCGGGTCACCGGGCTCGCGCTGGCCGGCGGGCTGTCGCCGCTCGGCGAGGACGACGCGCTCGAGGACGTCGCCGGCCCGATGCGCGCGCCCTTCGTGCTCGCCCGGCGGGCGCCGTGGCTGTTGCGCCCGCTGTTCGCGATCGCGGCGCGCGGCACGCGGCGCGACCCGGAGCGGACCGCGCGGCGCTTCGCCGGCGCCGCGCCGCCCGCCGATCGCGCCGCGCTCGACGACGAGCGCGTCTGGCAGCTCCACGTCCGCACGACCGCGGAGTCGCTCGAGGCGCCCGCGGAGTGGGCGCGCGAGGCGGCGCTGCTCGCCCGGCCCTGGGGGATCGACCTCGGCGCGATCCGCGCACCGGTCGCCCTGTGGGTGGGCGAGCGGGACGTCACGCACCCGCCGGTGATGAGCCGCCGGCTGGCGGCCCGCCTCGGCGACGCGCCCGTGACGGTCGTCCCGGGCGCGGCCACCTTCGGGCTGCTGCCCGTGCTCGGCGACGCGCTCGCGTTCGCCGCCGGCGCGCACCCGGTCCCGGAGGCGCGTCCCGCGTGAGCAAGGCGGCGAGAGGGCGCCCCCGCGATCCGCAGGTCTCCGAGGCGATCATCGACGCGACCCGCCGCCTGCTCGCCGAGCAGGGGTTCGCGCGCATGAGCCTCGACGCGGTCGCGGGGGCCGCCGGCGTGGGCAAGCCGGCGATCTACCGCCGCTTCCGCGACAAGGCCGACCTCGTCGTCGCCACCATCCGCACGGCGCTGCCCGAGATGCACCGCCCGCAGCCGGGCGAGACCCAGGCCGAGCTGCGCGCCCTCTTCGAGGGCCTGCCGGACGAGCCCGAGAGCTACGTCGCGCTGATCGGCGGGTTGATCGCCGAGCACCGCCGCCACCCGGAGCTCATCGAGGCCTTCCGCGAGCACCTGCTGCTCCCCCGGCGCGCGATCGTCATCGAGACGATCGCGCGCGGCCAGGACCGCGGCGACATCCGCCCCGACGTCGCCGCCGAGACGGCGCTCGACATGCTCGCCGGGCAGCTGCTCGCGCGCGTGTTCGCGGGGCGCGTCGTCGACCGGGCATGGCGGGACGCCGCGTTCGAGACGTGGTGGCGGCTGATCTCAGCCCGCGACGACTGACGGGCGCGCGCCCGCGTACTCGTCGAGCCGGAGCAGCATGACCGCCAGCATGGCGACGGGCATCACCACGTGCTCGACCGCCATCAGCGTCCCGATGTCCGTGACGCTCCCGGACCCCAGCAGCGCGAGCACGCCGAAGGTCGGGAGGAACATCGCGGCGCTCATCTCCCACGCGGGCGCCCAGCCGTGCCCGCGGTAGCGCATCCACGCGACCATCGGGACGGTCATGGTGACCGCCATCCCGAGGAACAGCAGGGCGGGGGCGTCCGCGCGCCAGGCGGAGACCTCGATCCCGAGCGCGCCGAGCGCGATCACGGCCGGAAGCCCGAGCACGAGCATCCCGAGGAACATCGCGGCGACCATCTCGCCGTAGTGCCGGACGAAGCGCAGCGCGCGGGAGCTCCGCCGCCGGCTGATGGGTGCGGTGAGCGACATGGCGGCACCGTATCAGATACCCCCATGGGGTATCTACGCGAGTCAGCGCAGCGTGTCGAGCACGAGCGCGATGTCGTCCTCGGTCGTGCGCGGGTTGACCATCGCGAGGCGGACCACGGTCTCCGACCCGACCGTGGTCGGCAGCACGAAGGCGGTGCCGGACGCGATCAGCTCCGAGGCCCAGCGGTGGTAGTCGTCCGGCTCCCAGCCGAGGCGGCGGAAGGCGAGCACGGACAGCTCGGGCTCGGCGACCAGCTCGAGCTCCGGGCGCGCGCGCACCTCCTCGGCGCCCGCGCGAGTCACCGCGAGCGTGCGCTCGACCGCCTCGGCGTAGGCGTCGGTGCCGTGTGCGGCCAGCGAGAACCAGAACGGCAGCCCGCGCGCCCGGCGCGTGAGATGGACGCCGTAGTCGGACGGGTTCCACGCCTCCTCGCGGTAGAGCGCGTCGAGGTAGCCCGCGGTCTGACGGTGGGCGGCGCGGCCCCACGCGGGATCGCGGTAGATGAGCGCGCAGCAGTCGAAGGGCGCGAACAGCCACTTGTGGGGGTCGACGATCAGCGAGTCGGCGTGCTCGATGCCCGCGAAGCGCGCGCGCACGCTCGGCGCGCACAGCCCGGCGAGACCGTAGGCGCCGTCGACGTGCAGCCACAGGTCGCGTTCGCGGCACACCGCGGCGAGGCCCGGCAGGTCGTCGATCAGCCCGAGGTTGGTGGTCCCCGCGGTCGCCACCACCGCGAACACGTCGTCGGCGCCCTCGAGCGCCGCCCGCAGCGCCTCGCCGGTCAGGCGCCGGCCGCCGTCGACCGGCACCGACAGCACGTCGACGTCCATCACGCGCGCGGCCGAGCGCACCGAGGAGTGGACCTCCTCGCTGCAGGCGACGCGCAACCGCGGCGACGTCAGGGTGGGCGGGTTTCCCCTTCTCGCCCGCTCGCGCGCCGCGTGCAGCGCCGACAGGTTGCCGTTGGTCCCGCCCTGGACGAAGCAGCCGCCGGCCTCCTCCGGCAGGCCCGCGAGCCCCGACAGCCACGCCAGCGCCTCGTTCTCCGCGTGCACGGCGCCCGCGCCCTCGAGCCATGACCCCGCGTAGACCGAGGAGGCGCTGACGACGAGGTCGAACAGCGCGGAGGCCACGCTCGGCGTCCCCGGGATGAAGGCGAGGTAGCGGGGGTGGTCGATCGCGGCCGTGGTCGGCAGCAGCACGTCGCGGAACAGCGCGAGCGCGTCCTCGCCGCCGAGGCCTCCGGGCGTGATCGACCGCCCGGCGCGCTCGCGCACCTCGGCCGGCGACGCCGCGCGGCCGAGGTCGGGCGGATCGGCGGCGAGCCGGGCGAGCGCGGTGTCGACCACGGACGCGGCGAGCTCGCGCAGCTCGGGCGTCAGCCGGTGCATCGCTCCACGTTCTCCGCGTGGATCGCGCGCTGGGCCGCCGTCCGGCGGGCCGGCGGCAGCGGCGCGTCGGCGCCGCGATCGCGCAGCGCCTCGACGTAGGCGCGGTCCTCGCGCAGGATCGCCGCCGCCCGCGTCCCCTCCAGCGCGGCGCCGTGCCCGGGCACGACCCACTCGGCCTGCTCGACGAGCGGCTCGAGGCGCGCGAGCGTGGCGAGGTAGGCGCCGGGCGACGTCACCATCGGGATCTCGACCGGCGAGAGGTAGTCGCCGCACACCAGCACGCCCGCCCACGGGGCCCAGAGCGCCATCCCGTCGCGCGTGTGGCCGTCGGCGGGCAGCACGTCGAGCTCGCGGTCGCCGATGCCGCAGTGCCCCGGCACGGGCAGGCTCTGGGGGGACGGCAGCGTCAGCGGCCCGGGTCGCTCCACGTAGTGCTCGTCGTCGAAGGCGCGCAGCTCGCGCTGGGCCGCCCCCGGCTCGTCCGCGAGGCGCGCCGCGGTCGACTCGGCGGTCCCCAGCGGGGCGTCCGCGAACGCGTAGCCGGCCAGCAGGTGGTCCCAGTCGCCGTGGGTCGCGAGCCGCCCCACGACGCGGAAGCCGGCCTGGCCCGCGAGCGTCGGCAGCAGCTCGAGCTCGTCGGGGAACACCGGCGAGTCGATGCAGAAGGCCTCCTCGCCGGAGCGCAGCAGCACGCAGGTGGTCTGCCACACCCGCGACGTGGCGACCACCACGTCGGGGTGGATGCCGACCGCCCTCACGCGACGCCGAGGAGCTTGGCCGCCTCCAGCAGCGTCTTGACCTCCGCGGTGGGCTTCTTCTGGGTGGAGTCGAGCGACTCCTTGTTCCGGTTGACCCAGATCACGGGGATCTTCGCCTTCAGGCACGGCTCGACGTCGTAGTAGTAGTCCGACGCGACGTGCACCCAGCCCTTCTTGCCGCCGATGCGGCGCTCGGCCTCCTTGAAGTGGGCCGGGTCGGGCTTGTAGGAGCGGACCTGCTGCGCGGTGACGACGAGGTCGAAGTCGACTTTGAAGTGCCGCCGCGTCTGGCCGAGCAGCTTGTCGTCGATGTTCGAGATCAACCCGATGTCGAACTTCTTCGAGAGACGCTGCAGCTGCGCGTTGGTCTCCTTGAAGGCCGGCCAGCGCTGGACGGAGTCCGGCAGGAAGCCGGAGCGCGACGGCTCGAGCGGCCACCCGAGCTCGCGCGAGATGCGCACCGCGGTGCGTCGCAGCACCTCGGCGTAGAGCTCGTAGGAGCCGCTCTTGATCTCCCGCTGGACCTGCATGAACAGCGGGATCAGCTCCTCGCGCGAGAGCGTGTACCCGTCCCGCTCGGCCTCCTTCGAGAACGCGTCGTAGACCCCGGTCTCCCAGTCGATCAGGGTTCCGTAGACGTCGAAGGTGACGAACGAGACTTCCTTGGGCAGCGGCATGCGGCCGTGCATTCTGACATTTCGGCTAAAGTCGGCGTCGCGGCCCGCCCAGGTCCTATCGGCGGGCCGGCGCGTTCGGGTGCAGCGCGCGAGCCGCCGGCTTGGTGAGGACCGTGAGAATCATCCTGAACGGACAGCAGGCGTTCGGCGCCGAGGTGCTCAAGGCGCTGCTCGCGCGCGGCGAGGACGTCGTCGCCGTCTATTGCGCGCCGGACCGTCCGGGGCGAGGGGCCGACCCGCTCAAGCAGGCCGCGCTCGACGCCGGCATCCCCGTCGAGCAACCCGAGTCCTTCAAGGACGAGGAGACCGCGAGCCGGATCGGGTCGTGGGACGCGGACCTCATGGTGATGGCCTTCGTGACGCTGATCGTCCCCGAGGACGTGCTGAGCATCCCCCGCCACGGCAGCATCCAGTACCACCCGTCGCTGCTGCCGCTGCACCGCGGCCCGAGCGCCATCAACTGGGCGGTCATCCACGGCGACGCGAAGACCGGCGTGACGATCTTCTGGCCCGACGACGGACTCGACACCGGCCCCGTCCTGCTGCGCCGCGAGGTCGCCATCGAAGACGAGGACACGATGGGCAGCCTCTACTTCGACAAGCTCTTCCCGATCGGGGTCGAGGCGATGATCGAGAGCGTCGACCTCGTGCGCGCGGGCGACGCGCCCAAGGAGGAGCAGGACGAGTCGCAGGCCACCTACGAGGGCTGGTGCGGCCGCGACGACGTCGGGATCGACTGGTCGGCGCCCGCCCGGCGCGTCTACGACCGCATCCGGGGCGCCAACCCGCGGCCCGGCGCGTGGACGACCGTCGGCGGCGGCGAGGTCGGCCTGCTCGACTGCCGGCTGCTCGACGGTGACCCCGGCGCGGCCCCGGGCCAGGTGCTCGAGGTCGCCGACGACGCCGTGACGGTCGCCGCCGCCGGCGGCGCGCTGTCGGTCTCGGTGCTGCGGCTCGACTCCGGCGACAAGGTCGGCCCCGCCGAAGTGCCCGGCCTGGCGGCCGGGATGACGCTCGGCGGGTCCTAGCCGGGCCCGGTCAGTCGCTCACCGCCAGCGCCACCCCGTAGAAGAGGCAGGTCGGACCGTCCTGGCGCTGGACGCCGAGCAGCTGGGCGACGCGGCCGGCGCGCTCCATGCGCAGGTCGAACGTGTCCGAGCCCGGGATCACGAGCGGCTGCGGCTGGTTGATCGGCACGGCGCCGATGACCGGCCGCGGCGCGGTGTCGCCGCGCGGGCGGGCGCGGCTGAGCAGGCGGGCGTAGTTGATCGAGCCGCTGCGCGGCAGCGCGGTCACCACGCCCTGCGGGTCGATCGTCCCGGCCGCCGGGTTCCCGTCCCGGCAGGTCGCGGTGATGCGCGCGAGGCCGCTCACGTTGGCGAGCTGGATGACCCCGGACTCGCCGTTGTCGGGCGCCGCGAGCTGCCGGTTGAAGTTGCGCGTCACGCTCTTGGTGCGGGCCTGCTGCGCCTCGGACTGCACCTCCGGCGCCGCGCCCACCGGCACGACCCCGAGGCTGACGACGAGGGCGGCGACGGCGACGACGAGCGCCGCGGGTCCATACATGCGCGACATGCTGCTCCTTCCCGGTGACGATCGGCTGACTGGTCAGAAGTACCCGCCCACCGTGGAATCAGGCCCGGGTCGTATCCTGCGGCGGATGCCCGCCAACGCAACGATCTCCTTCGCCCGGGGCGCGCCGTCGCTCGACATCATCGACGTCGACGGCCTCCAGGAGGCCGCCCAGCGCGCGTTCGCCAACGACCCCGCCGGGACCACGGCGTACGGCACCTCCGTGGGCTACGTGCCACTGCGCGAGTACATCGCCGCCCAGCACGACGTCGCCGTCGAGCAGGTCCTCGTCACCAACGGCTCGATGCAGGCCGACGCCTTCCTCTTCGGGCTGCTGGTCGCCGCGGGCGACCCCGTGGTCGTCGAGTCGCCGACCTACGACCGCACGCTGCTGAACCTGCGCAACCGCGCCGCTGACGTGCGGATGGTCGAGCTCGAGACCGACGGGATCGACGTCGCGGCGCTCGAGCGCCTGCTGCGCGACGGCGTGCGCCCCAAGCTCGCGCACATCATCCCCAACTTCCAGAACCCGGCCGGCCACACGCTGAGCGCCGCCAAGCGCGCGCGGCTCCTCGAGCTGGCGCGCGAGTTCGAGTTCACGATCTTCGAGGACGACCCCTACATCGCGATCCGCTTCGAGGGCGAGCCGCTGCCGACGATGCTCTCCGCCGACGAGGCGGGCAGCGTGGTGTACGCGTCGTCGTTCTCGAAGACGGTCTGCCCCGGCATCCGCGTCGGCTACCTCGTGGGCCCGGCGACCGTCATCAAGCAGATCCAGGGGATCGCGACCAACACCTACATCTCGCCGAACATGGTCGCCCAGTCGATCGTCAACGAGTTCTGCCGCTCGGGCCGTATGGACGGCGCGATCGCGACCGTGAAGACGGCGCTGCGCGACCGCCGCGACGCGCTCGTGGCGGCGCTGCGCCGCGAGCTCCCCGAGGCCCGCTTCACGCCGCCGCAGGGCGGCTACTTCATGTGGGTCGAGCTGCCCGACGACATCGACGTCGCAGAGCTCGCGGACGCGGCGAGCAAGCGCGGCGTGCTCTTCGTCAAGGGCACGGACTTCCTGCTCGAGGGCGGGCGCAACACGCTGCGCCTGGCCTACTCGGGCGTGACGCCCGAGCAGATCGACGAGGGCATCACCCGGCTGGCCGACGCGGTCCGCTCGCTCGGCGTTGCGACTGCCTGAGCGCGTCGCCTACGGCCCGGGGAGCTCGCAGTTCTGCGAGCTGTTCGTGACGAAGACGAGATCCCCGGGGCGGGCGGGTCCGTATCCCGTCGTCGTGCTCGTGCACGGCGGCTTCTGGCGGGCGCAGTACGACCGCACGCTGCAGTGGCAGGTGGCCGGCGACCTGTGCGAGCGCGGGTTCGCGGTGTGGAACGTCGAGTACCGGCGGGTGGGCGACGGCGGCGGCTGGCCGGCCACCTTCGAGGACGTGGCGGCCGCCGTCGACGCGCTCGGCGGGACGGGCGACGAGCGGCTCGACCTCGGGCGCGTCGTGATCGTCGGGCACTCCGCGGGCGGCCACCTGGCGCTGTGGGCGGCGGGCCGTGCGGGGCTGCCGGACGGCGCGCCGGGCGCGGGGCCGCGGGTGCGCCCGGTCGCGGCGGTCGCGCAGGCGGGCGTCGTCGACCTCGACGAGGCCTCGCGGCTGCGCCTCTCCGACGCCGCCGTGCACGAGCTGCTCGGCGGCTCGCCGGACGAGCAGCCCGAGCGCTACGAGCTCGCCTCGCCGCGGCGCCGCCTTCCGCTCGGCGTCCCGCTGCTGCTCGTCCACGGCGACCGGGACGGCAACGTGCCGGTGGAGATGTCGCAGGCGTTCGCGGCGGCGGCCGAAGCCGCGGGGGACGAGTGCGAGCTCGTGGTCGTGTCCGGCGAGGGCCACGCCGAGCACCTCGAGCCGGACTCGCGGGTGTGGCGCGCGGTGGTCGACTGGTTGGATCGCTGACGCGAGCGCCGCGGGGTCACGCGGGCGGCGGCTCCTCGCGCTCGAGCACGTCGAAGGACCACAGCTCGCTGGCCGTCCCGACCGGCCCCTCCTCGCGGTGCTGCGCGTGGCCGGCCGCGAAGTCCGGGCTCGCGACCCAGGCCAGGAAATCCTCCTCCGACCGCCAGCGCGTGAGCACCAGGCACACCTCGCGCTCGTCGCTGGGTCGCAGCAGCTCGAAGCCCTCGAAGCCGGGCGCGGCCGAGACCCTGCCCGCGCGCGCACCGAACCGGCGCTCGAACTCGCCGAAGCGCTCGCGGGGCACCGTGATCGCGTTGACCTTGACGACGCTCACGCGTGGCAGCCTACGCGACCGACCTCCGGGGCCCATGTCATGGTGGGGGGCATGAGCGCGACGCGCCCCGACGCCGAGGCTCTCGACGCCGAGGACCCGCTGGCGGGCTTCCGCGCCCGCTTCGTGCTGGGCGACGAGGAGCGCATCTACCTCGACGGCAACTCGCTCGGCCGGCTGCCGGTCGCGACGCGCGACCGGCTGGCGGCGGTCGTGGAGGAGTGGGGCGAGCGGCTCGTCGGCGCCTGGCCGGACTGGATCGACGGGCCCGCCCGCGCGGGCGACCTGCTGGCGGAGGGCGTGCTCGGCGCGCGCCCCGGCGAGGTCGTCGTCACCGACTCGACCACGGTCAACCTCTTCAAGCTGTGCGCCGCGGCGCTGGACGCCAAGTGGCTGAGCGCGTCGGGCGTGCTGCTGGTCGACGCCGCGGAGTTCCCGACCGACCGCTACGTGCTCCAGGGTCTCGCCGCCCAGCGCGGCCTCGAGCTGCGGACCTTCACGAGCGACCCGGTCGAGGGTCCCACGGTCGAGGACATCGAGCGCGCCTGCGGGTCCGGCGACGTCGCCCTCATGGTGCTCTCGCACGTCGGCTACCGCTCCGGCGCGCTCGCCGACCTGCCCGCCATCACCGCCGCGGCGCGCGAGCTCGACACGCACCTCGTGTGGGACCTCTCGCACTCGGCGGGCGTCGTGCCGGTCGACCTCAACGCGGCGGGCGTCGAGCTGGCGGCGGGCTGCACCTACAAGTACCTGAACGCCGGCCCGGGCGCGCCGGCGTTCCTCTACGTCGCCGAGAAGCTCCACGAGATGCTGCGCTCGCCGATCCGGGGCTGGTTCGCCCAGCGCGAGCAGTTCGCGATGGACCGCGACTACGACCCGGAGCCGGACGCCCGGCGCTTCCTGGCGGGGACCCCGCCGGTGCTCGGGCTCGCCGCCATCGAGGAGTCGGCGCGGATGACCGCCGAGGCGGGCGTCGACGCGCTGCGGGCGAAGTCGGTCGCGCTCGGCGAGCTCGCGGTGGCGCTGTACGACGAGTGGCTCGCCCCTATGGGGTTCGAGCTCGGCTCTCCGCGCGAGGCCGCCCGCCGCGGCTCGCATATCGCGCTGCGCCACGCCGATGCCTGGCCGATCTGCCGCGCGCTGGACGAGCGCGCCGCCGTGGTCACCGACTTCCGCGCGCCGGACGCCGTCCGCCTCGGCTTCGCCCCGCTCTACACGCGCTTCGTCGACGTCTGGGACGCGCTGGACCGCCTACGGGACGTGGTCGAGCGCGGCGAGCACCGGCAGATCGCCGCCCCGCCCGCCCGCGTCACCTAGGCGGCGTCCACGAAAGGGAGCACCTTGTCGAGCCCGCAGATCTGGATCGCCCGGTCGCCCGGAGGCGCGGGCGCGACCAGGCTGAGCTCGAACCCCTCGCGCCTGGCGCGCTGGTCGAGCTCGATGAGGAGGTGCACGCCTGTCGAGTCGATGAAGGACAGATCCCGCATGTCGAGCACCAGGCGCGCGGCGCCGTTGACATCGTTCAGCGCTGCTCGGAGCGTCTCCACGGTGGCGAGGTCGAGCTCGTAGCGGGGCCGCACGATCACGACGTCGTCGTGCCGCCGGACGTCGACGGCGAACGGCTCGAGCTCGGCCGCCCCGATCGTCCCGGCCGCCGGATGGTCGCCTCCGACCTTCAGCCAGCCACCCCGCCATGCGGGAGGGTCCGGTGCCATGATGGCCTGGGCTTGGCTCACCGGGCGACCGTACCAGACGATGATGAGCCTGTGAAGAGATATCCCCCTCGGACTCTCATCAGGTGCGCATCAAAGCCTGCGCGGCACTCGCCGCCATGGGTTAGCATCCCGAATTGTGGCTGATGGAGCCGGCGGGAGCCGCGGCGTCTACAGCATCGGAGCCGTGGCTCGCATGCTGGGCATTCCTGTTGCGACGATCCGCAACTGGGAGGAGCGCTACGCGACGATCGTCCCCGAGCGGAGCGCCGGGGGACAGCGGCTCTACTCCCGGGACCAGGTGGAGCGGCTCCGGTTCGTCGCGGCCGAGATCTCGCGAGGCCTCTCGGCTGCCGACGCGCACCGCCTCGTCGCCGAGCAGGACGAGGCCGGCGCTCCCTCGCCGCACAAGGCCGACGGCGCCGGCACGCGGTTGCTCGTGCTGCTCGCGGAACGCGATCCGGCTGCGGCCGACCTGGCGCAGTTCTTCCTGCGCACCGAGGGCTACGAGGTCGAGCTCGCCCTGGCGGCCGACGACGCCGAGGAGCGCTGGCTCGAGCGCCGGCCCCAGCTCGCGATCGTGGAGCTGATGATCTCCGGAGGCCGGGGCGCCGACCTGTGCCGGCGTCTGAAGCAGCTCGATGCGGGGGCCGTGCTCGCCGTCTCCGCTCTCCAGGCCCGCGACGACGCGCTGGCGGCGGGCGCGGACGCCTTCCTGCAGAAGCCCTTCGACCCGCTCGAGCTCGTCTCGACCGTCAAGGACCTCCTCGGCGTGAGCGCGCTCGTCGCCAGCCGCGGACAGGATCCGGGCTAGTGGACGAGCGCATCACGAGCGGCGACGAGGGGCTCGACCTGATCCTCGGCGGCGGCCTGCCGGTGAACGGCATCAACCTGATCATGGGGCTGCCGGGCTCGGGAAAGACGCTGCTCTGCCAGCAGTTCATGTTCGCCGGCGCGAAAGAGGAGCGCCCCGCGATCTACCTGTCCACGGTCTCCGAGCCGTTCGAGAAGATCCTCCGCTACGCCCAGACGCTCAGCTTCTTCGACAACCACGCGATCGGCCGGTCGATCTACTACGAGGACCTCGGCCGGATCGTGGCCGGCGATGGCGGGCTCGCGGGCGTCACGGAGCGGATCGCCTCGCTGATCAAGGAGCACCGGCCGGGGATCATCGTGATCGACAGCTTCAAGGCGCTGGCGGCGTTCGCCGAGGACGCGCGCGGGTTCCGGCGCTTCCTGCACGACCTCGCCGCGCTGCTCACGGCCTTCCCCGCCACCACCTTCTGGATCGGGGAGTACGGCCAGGACGAGGCCCGCTCGGCGCCGGAGTTCGCCGTGGCCGACGGGATCATCTCGCTCGCGACGGAGCGTGCGAACGAGCGCACCCTGCGCCTGATCCAGGTGACCAAGCTGCGCGGGAGCGACTTCCGGTCGGGACGTCACACGTACCGGCTCTCCGGCGACGGCATCAAGGTCTTCCCCAGGCTCGCCGACCACCTCAGGGAGGACGAGTACCGGCTGAGCGCCGAGCGGATCTCGACCGGCATCGCGCCGCTCGACCGGATGCTCGCCGAGGGCTACGGGCCCGGCAGCTCCACGCTCGTCGCCGGGCCGTCCGGCGCCGGCAAGACGCTGATGGGACTCCACTTCATCTTCAGCGGCGCCACGCACGGCGAGCCCGGCGTGATCGCGAGCCTCCAGGAGAACCCGGTCCAGCTGGAGAAGGTCGTCGGCGGATTCGGCTGGTCGCTGGAGGACGAGGGGGTGACCGTCATGTACCGGTCTCCCAACGACGTCTACATCGACGAATGGGTGTACGACCTGCTCGACGTCGTCGAGGCCACCGGCGCGACGCGCGTCATGATCGACAGCCTGAGCGACCTGCAGTACGCGACCCCCGATCCCGTGCGCTTCCGCGAGTTCGTCTACTCGCTCACGCAACGCCTCTCGCGGGCGGGCATCAGCCCCATCATGACCAGCGAGATCCCGGACCTCTTCGACGTCGGCCGCCTCGCCGAGTACGGGATCTCCCACCTCTCCGACAACGTCATCCTGCTGCAGTACCTACGCGCGAGCTCGCGCCTCCTCCGCACCGTGACCGTCCTCAAGTCACGTGCGAGCGCCCACGACCCCGAGGTCCGCGAGTTCGACATCACTCCGGGCGGGATCGTGCTCGGCGATCCGGTCGCCCGCAACCACCCCTAGGCGGGCGCCGGCGCGCGCGGCGGCTCCGGGGCGGCGCGGCGATCGGCCACCACGATCTGCAGCTTGCCCGACGGAGGGCGCTCGAGCGCGGCGACGGTCTCGACGTCGACGCTGCGGGTCGGCGACCCCGAGCTCGCGCAGCCGCGCGGTGACGCGGTCGCACAGCCGGCCGGTGGTGTGGGCCACGGGCGCGTCGTCGGCCAGCGCGACCCGCAGCCTGAGCCGGTCGCCGCGCTGGACGACCTGGAACTCGCGCACGCCGCGATCGGCGGTGACGAGCCCGAACTGCAGCGGAAGGACGGCCACGCGGCCGCCGGCGGCCGCGGGGAGGTGCAGGACGTCGTCGGCGCGGCCCTCGAGGGAGCGCACGCGCGGCAGGGTACGCCCGCACGGGCACGGCTCGGGATCGAGCGTCACGACGTCCGAGACCTCGAAGCGGATCAGCGGCTGGACGAGGTTGAAGAGGTTCGTGATGAGCAGCCTGGCGCCCGGCTCGCCGGGCGGCACGGGACGGCCGTCGTCGCCGACGTTCTCCACCAGCGTGAGGTCGTCGAACAGGTGCACGCCGGCGTGGTGGGGGCAGTCGCAGCCCCACAGCCCCTCGGTGGTCGCGTAGAGGTCGAACGGCCGTACGCCGAACGCCTCCTCGATGCGCGCCGTGACCTCCGGCGTGCGCAGCTCGCTCATGGTCGAGATCGTCGCGGGCGCGATGTGCAGGCGCCCCGCCTGCTGCTCGGCCGCCAGCAGCGCCGCCATCGACGGGAACACGGTGAGGTAGTCGGGCCGGAAGGCGTTGAGCGCGGCGACGATGCGCTCGAGCGGCATCGTCACCGCGAGCCCGAGCACGCGATGGAGGCCGATGGCGACGCTCTCGGCGCCGCGGCGGCTCATGTGGGTGGGCGCGCCGCCGCCGACCGAGGCGATCCGCAGGCGCGGCAGCCTGGGGCGGATGCCGGCGATCGCGTTGAAGCGGAAGAACTGGGCGAGGATCACCCGCCAGGCGGCCCGGTCGTAGACGTACAGGCCCTTCTGGCCAGACGACCCGCTGGTGGTCATCGCGCGGTACTCGCCGAGGTGAAGGGCGTCGTGCGTGAGCCCGTCGAGGTGCTCGAGCAGCGCGTCGCGCCGCAGGCGCGGATCGGTCACGAGCTCGTCGAAGTGGGCCATCATCGCGGGCTTGTCGAGCACCGGCAGGTCGGCGAGCCGCACCGGCCCGTGGGCGGGCAGGCCGGCGAGGCGCGCGCGGTAGTACGGCGAGTGGGCGGCGGCGTGGCGCACCAGCGCGTCGAGGCGCGCCTGGCGATGGCCGGCGAGGCGCTCGGGCGGCCAGGTCTCCCGCCGGCCGAGCTCGCGGGCGAGCCGGAGCGCGCGGCCGGCGTCGGCGAGGCGCTCGGCGGAGGTGGCAGTGGTGCTCATGGCACGACAGCTTCGCGGCCGCCGGGAGCCTTCGCATCGGACGGGGGGTGATGATCTTTGGCGCCGGGGTCCAGCACGGCGGCGAGCTGCTCGCGCGCATTGACGTCGAGCTTGCGGTAGACGGCGCCGAGGTGGGTCGTGACGGTCGGGCGCGTCACGAACAGGGCCTGGGCGATCTCCCGGTTGGTGAGCCCGGAGGCGGCGAGCCGCGCGACGCGCAGCTCGCTCGGGGTCAGCGCCTCGACGCCCGTCCGCACCGGCCGCCGCGGGCGCGCCCCGCACGCGAGCAGCTCAGCGTGGGCGCGCTCGACCGTGGCGGTGGCCGCGCAGCGGTGGGCGATCTCCATCCCGCGCTCGAGGGGTTCGCGGGCCTGCGCGCGGCGGTTCGCGCGCCGCAGGGCGGCGCCGAGGTCGACCAGGGCCCGCGCGTGCTCCAGCCGCCGCGGCGCGCCCTCGAGCACCTCGGCGGCGCGCGCCAGCACCGCGACGCCGCGCTCGCCGCCCTCGACGAGGCCCTGCACCCGCAGCGTCATGCCGAGCGTGCTCGGCACCTCCCACGCGGTCGCGCGGCGCACCGCGTCGACGGCGACCCGCCGCGCCTCGGCGTGCTCGCCGGTGGTGTGCAGCCCGAGCGCGAGCTCTGCGCGCCCCAGCAGCGACACGCCGTACGCGCTGCTGCGCTCGCGGTCGGCGCGGCCGACGTCCTCCATCGCCTCGGCGAATCGGCCCTGCGCCCGTCGCAGCCGGGCGCGGGACTGCAGCAGCAGCCAGCGGGTGGCGTGGGTGCGGGGCTCGCCGGAGGAGGCGCCGCGGGCGGCCAGCTCGGCCTCGGCGCCGTCGAGGTCGGCGCGCTCGACCAGCGCCGCGACGAGCGTGGCGAGCACGAACTCCCGGCCGGGCTCCAAGCCGGCCGCGTCGCCGATGGCGAGCGCGTCGCGAGCGTCCAGCTCGGCCTCCCGGGGCAGCCCGCGGAACAGGCTCAGTCGCGAGCGCACCGTCAGCATGAGCGCGAGCTCCGCCGCGGCGCCGCGCTCGCGCGCCGCGGCGACGGCGGGCTCGAGCACCGCCTCGGCGTCCGCGTCACGGTCGACGTACTGCAGCACCGAGAGCACCGCGAGCACGGCGGGGTGGGCAGCGCCGACGTCGTCGAGCAGCCGTCCGCCGCCGAGGGCGCGCTCGGCCAGGCGCGCGACCTCCGGCCCGCTGGTCTGCGCCCACACGACCCGGTGGAAGGCCAGCGTCGCGAGCAGCCGCCGCTCGACGGGCGTGTCGCCGCCGAGGCGCTCGACGCGCGGGCCGACACGCTCGGTGAGGCGGCCCAGCGGCGCGAGCGCCGCGTGGGGGTCGTTCATCTGCAGGAACGCGGCGCGGTCGGCCTGGAGCTCGAGCAGCGTCTCGGGGTCGTCGGCCGGGTGCGCGCGGATCGCGTCCTCGAGCAGCGCGCGCATGGCGTCGGCCTCGCCGCGCGTCCAGTGCACGTGGGCCAGCTCGCGCACGATCCGCGTGCGCAGCCGCGGCCCGCGCGCGATCGCGAGCGCCTCCTCGAAGCGCTCGGCGACCGGCCCGCCGCCGCCGCGGCGCTCGGCGTCCCCGAGCGCGAGCAGCACCTCCGCGCGCTCCTCCCCGCTGCACGGCTCGGACAGCGCCCGCTCGAGCAGCACACGCGCGCCGCCCGCCGAGCCGTGGGCGAGGGCGCGCTCGGCCTGCGCCCGCAGGTGGGCGATCACCCACGGGTCGCCGGCCGGGTGGGTCGACAGCAGGTGGACGGCGGCGCGGTCGGGCGCGCGCTCGTCGAGCAGCTCGGCGGCGCGGCGGTGACCGGCGCCGCGGCGGACCACCCCGAGGTCGGCGTAGACCGCGCCGCGCAGCAGCGGGTGCGCGAAGCGCAAGGGGTGCGCGGGGGCGAGCACGCGGGCGTCGATGAGCCGGTCGGCGGCGGTCCGGGCGGCGGACTCGTCCAGGGCCGCGAGCGCGGCGGCGACCGAGAGGTCGGCATCGCGCTCGAGGATGGCCACGGCCTGCGCGAGCGCCACGGCGTCGCCCCCGAGCCCGGCGAGGCGCAGGAGCACGTTGCGCTGCACGGCCGCCGGGGTCGCCCCACGCACGCGCTCCACCGCGTCCGCGGCCGGGCGGACGCCCGCCGCGCCGAGGTCGTCGAGCAGCCCGCGCAGCAGGAACGGGTTGCCGCCGCTGACCTCCCGGCACGCCTCGCAGAAGACCGGCTCGGCTCCGCCGCCGAGCGCGGCGCGGACGACGGCCTCGACCGCCGCGCCGCTGAGCGGGCGCGGCTCCGCCTCGGCCACGCCGGGCAGCGCGCGCAGCGCCGCGAGCAGCTCGCCGGCAGCCCCGTTCGGCTCGCCCCCGCGCGCGGCGACGAGCAGCGCCACCGGCAGCTCGTCCAGGCGGCGTGCGAGGTAGACGAGGAAGCCGAGCGAGTCGCGGTCGGCCCACTGCGCGTCGTCGACCGCCACGAGCACCGGCGCCCGCTCGGCCAGGTTCGCCACGAGCCAGTACAGCCCGTGCTGGAGCTCGAAGCTGAGCGCGCGCTGGCCGGACTCGGACGCCTCGGCGGCCACGCGCCCCAGCCCGAGCGCCGGCGCGGCGGCGCCCGCCGCCCCCGCCAGCAGCTCCGGCGTGGCCACGGGCTCGAAGAGCTGGCGCGCGACCCCGAACGGGAAGTCGCCCTCGAGCGCGCCGCCGGTGGCGGCCACGACGGCGAACCCGCGCTCGCGCGCGCGGCGCGCCGTGGCGTCGACCAGCGCGGTCTTGCCGATGCCCGGCTCGCCGGCCACCACCAGCACCCGGCCGGTGCCCGCGGCGGCGGCGTCGAGCACGCCGTCCGCCACCGCGAGCTCAAGCTCACGCTCCAGCAGCAGCATCGCCGCCGACGGCCCCACGGCGCGATGCTAGAGCGGCCCGCGCCGGGCCGCCAGCGGCGGCGGCCGCCGGCCTACCCCGCGACGATCGCGTCGATGGTCTTCGCGCCCCGCGCCCTGGCGACAGAGACGCGGTGATGGCCGTCGCGGATCGCGTAGCCGTCGCCGGCCGGCACGACGCTGACCGGCGGCAGCACCGCGCCGCGGTGCTCGGCGACCCAGACGCGCAGCCAGCGGGCGCGCGCCGCCGGGGCGGGGCGGAACTCGCGGTCGAACTGCGCGGCGCGGGCGGGCTCGACCGTAGCCGTGATCGCGGTCAGCGGGATCTCGCGCACCCCGCGCCCCGGACCCGCCGGAGGTGTCTGCGACGCGGGTCCGCCGGCGACGGCGAGGCGCCCGCACGGGTGGCCGCCGCCGCGCAGGCTGCAGACCAGTCGCGCGCGCCGGCGCGCCCGGGACGCGATCCCGAACGCACGCTCGGCTTCGGCTCGGTCCCAGGCGCTCACGGCCTACAGGGTCCCGCCGCGGACGCGCGGCCGCGATGGGGCCTGCCCGCGGGCGGCGCGGGAGGAAGCCCGTCCGGTGGTGTGCGGGTGCCCGCCCCGCGCGGCCTCGGCTACGCCGGCGCCAGCGTGAACTCGCCCACCAGCCGCTCGAGCTCGTCCGCGGTGCGGGCGAGCTCCTGGGCGGAGGCGGCGATCTGCTGGGTGGAGGCGCTCGTCTGCTGCGTCGAGGCCGAGACCTCCTCGGAGGAGGCCGACGACTGCTCGGCGACCGCGGCGACGTCCGCCATGTCGTCCTGGACCCGGCGGCTGGAGGAGGCGATCTGGCGGATCGCGCTCGCGATCTCCTCGACGCGGCCGTTCATGTCCTGCACCGACGTGCCGAGGGCGACGAACGACTCGCGCGCCTCCTCGACCGTGGCGACGCCGTCCTCCGTACGCCGCGCGCCGTCCTCGACGACCTCGACGGCCCGGCCGGTCTCGGCCTGGATCTCGGCGATCAGCCCGGCGATCGACGCGGCGGCCTGCTGCGACTCGTCGGCCAGCTTGCGGACCTCCTCGGCGACGACCGCGAAGCCGCGCCCCTGATCGCCGGCCCGGGCGGCCTCGATCGCGGCGTTGAGCGCCAGCAGGTTGGTCTGCTCGGCGATGCGGGTGATCGTCCCCACGATCCCGCCGATCTGCTCGGACTTGGCGCCCAGCCCGCGGATCGCGTCGGTGGCCCGCAGCGACGAGTCGCGCACCGCGCCCATCGCCTCGCCGGCCTGCGCCACCGCGCCGGCGCCGAGCTCGGCCACCTCGCGGGCGCTCACCGCGGCGCGCGCGGTCTCCTCCGCGCTGCGGGCGCCGAAGTCGCTCGCCGTGGCGACCTCCTGGGTCGCCACCTTGGCCTGCTCCATCGCGCGCACCTGGCGCTCGGCGCCCTGCGCGACGCCGCTCACGGCCATGGCGATCTCGCCGACCGCGCGGCCGGTCTCGTCGGAGGTCGTCGCCATCTGCTGCGAGGCGGCCGACAGCGACTGCGCCGAGTGCGACACCCGCCCGACCAGCCCGCCGAGCTGCGCGCGCGACGCGTTGTACGCGGCGAGCGACTCGTGCGTCTGGCCGATCAGCTCGTTGACGGTCGCCGACGCGACGCCGACCTCGTCGCGGCCGCAGGCCTCGATCGGCTCGGTGCCGGGCCGCGCCTCCACGGTGAGGTCGCCGTGGGCGAGCGCGCCGAGACCGCTGCGCAGCGAGCCGAGGCAGCGGTCGTTGAGGCTGCGCAGGCGCTCGACGAGCACCGCGACCGGCCGCGTCACGCTGCGCGTCACCACGACGGCGAGCCCGACTGCCGCCAGCAGCGCCGCGAGCGCGACGATCAGGAAGCTGCGCCGGGCCGAGGCGGCGGTGGCCGCGGCGTCGTCGGCCTGGGCGTCGGCCTGCGCGGTGATCACGCCCTCGAGCTGGTCGTGCACCCGGTCGAGTCCCTCGAACACGGGGACGACCTCGTCGGTGTAGGTGGTGCGCGAGCCGACGCGCTCCTCGACGCCGTCCACGGTCTCCTGGCGGGAGAGCTCGAGCGCCTTGCCGGCCGCGGTCTGGAACTCGCGCAGCGAGCGCTCGAATCGCGCGAGCGTCGCCTGCCCTGCGGCGCCCTCGACGCGCGGCGCGAGTGCGCGCATGCTCTCGGCGGCCTCGCGCTGGGCGGCGGCGAGCTCCTCGGCCGTCCGGTCCTGCGCCTTCACGTCACCGTCCTCGACGTACAGGTGGCGCACCACGAGGTAACCGGTGGAGAGGAAGTCCTCGCTGACGGTGACGAGCTCCTGCAGCGCCTGCACGTCGCGCTCGGACATCTGCCTCGCGCTCGCGTCGAGCTTGGCGAGCCCGCTCAGGCTGACGGCTCCCGCGACGAGGAGCGCGAGCACGAGCGCCCCGAAGGCCGCGCCCAGCCGGTGCGCGAGCCGCAGGTTGTTGAAGCGAGAGACCACGATTTCCCCTCCCGAGGGTGTCGGCGGACGACCGGCCTGCGCAGGCCGGCACCCCGGTCATCGGCGGAAGGGGCCGCGAGTTTGAGCGATTCGTCGCGAGGGGCCGCGGGCGCCGGCCTATCGGCCGTAGCGCTCCTTGCCCAGGACCAGCTGGTCCGGGAGCGCGGTGCGCGGCGGCGGCGACGGATCGGCGAGTACCGACACCGTCTCGGACACCGAGCGTGTCACCGTCGCGGTGTGACCGTCGAACTCGACGATGACGGTGTCCTCGTCGCCCTCGCCGACCACACCGTCCATCCCGGGCTCCACGCCGGCGGCCTTGAGGTAGTGCAGGAGGTCCTCGGCCTCGTTCTCCAGGCGCAGCACGGTCACCTTGGCGCCGGGCTCGACGTCGGCCAGCGGCACGCCCATGACCCGCTCGCCCGCCCGGATCGGGTGGCCGTGCGGACAGGTCTTGGCGTCGCCGATCGCCTCGAGCATGCGCGCCTCGAGGACCGGGGACATCGCGTGCTCGAGCCGCTCGGCCTCCTCGTGGACCTCGTCCCACGGGATGTTCAGCACGTCGGTGAGGAAGCGCTCGATGAGCCGGTGGCGGCGCACGATGCCCTCCGCGTGCTCGCGGCCGTCGTCGGTGAAGGCGAGCACCTTGTCCGTGCCGCGCGTCACGTAGCCGTCGCGCTCGAGCCGCCCGATCATCTCGTGCACGGTCGGAGCCGAGAGCTGCATGGCCCGCGCCACGTTGGCGCCGGTCATCGGCAGGCCGGCCTCCTGCAACCAGAAGATCGTCTGCAGGTACTCCTCTTCGGCGACGGTGGCGTGGTCATGCGACATATCGGCCATCGTAACCGGTCGGCGTGACCGTTCCCCCCGGCAGGATCCGCCCGTCTGGCGCCGTGCACGAGGCACGGTTCTGGCGCCGCGCCGCGGGCGACGACGCTACGGTCTATGGAAGCGGCATCCACCTGGTGGAACGAATCCCGGCAGGGGAGGACGTGTGGATGTTCGCGTGGTTCCCGCTGACCAGCGCGGCCACGGTCGTGGCGGCACGCCATCCGTCACGCGGTTCCGCTCGGCGTGACTCGACCCGCGCGACGCGCGTCAAGTCCGCCCCGGGATCTGGGCGACGAGCAGCGCCGCGACGGTGACGATGGCCATGGCGATCGCGAGCTCCATCCGCACGCTGCGCGCGACGGCGCGCAGCCCGGCGGCCGTCGGCGTCAAGCCACCCTCCAGCGCGGCCACCTGGCGACGATTGCGCCGCGCGAGGACGAGGATCGGGAGCAGCAGTGAGGCCTTGAGCATGAGGTCGCGCCCGTAGTCGGTGGTCAACAGCTGCGCGGGCGCCGACAGCTCGCCGGCCATCCGCGCGAGGCCCGTGACCGCGATGACGACGACCGACAGCAGCGCGACGCGGCTGAACCGCCTGAGCGTCGCGGCCGCGAGCGTCCGTCCGGCGTCGGGCAGCGCTCGCGGCGCGCGGATGAGGACCGTGACCAGACAGGGCAGTCCGCCGATCCAGATCGCCGCGCCGGCCAGGTGGATGGCGTCGGCGGCGATCGACAGCGGCGCCAGCGGCGCCTGCGAGGCGTGGCCCTGGCTCGCGAGCAGCGTGAGTGCCGCCACGCCGAGCAGCGCCATCAGCGCGATCGGCCCGCGTCTCCCCGCCGACGGCGCGCCCGCGCGCTCGAGCGTCCAGATCACGAACGCGACCGCGACGAGCGCCAGGAGCGCGCCGCAGCGCCAGCCCAGCAGATCGCCGAAGCGCGACGCGCCGACCAGGCGAAGCCCGGCCGCCGGATCCAGCACGGCGCCGAGAAGTCCGGTGTGGAAGACGACGGCGCTCTTGGCCGCGAGGACGGCGATCTCCGCGACGCCCGCGACCACCGTGAGGGCCCAGAACGCGCGCCAGAACAGCCGCTGCCCATGGCGCAGCGCGGTCTCGCGCGCGGCTGCCCCGAGGCCGGCCGCCGCCTCCAGCGCCGGGCGCCACACGAGCGCGCGGAACGCGAGCAGGCCGACGAGCAGCCCGAGCGCGGCGAGCTCCATGACGCGGGCGGCGACTGCCGCCGGGCTCGTGTCCGACAGGCCGCCGGAGCCGGCCAGGATCGGCGACGCCAGCCGGGCGTGGCCGACGGCGAACACGAACGCGTGCGCGGCGGCGTGCGAGTCGGCCGAGACGACGCGATAGCGCACCGTGTAGCTGCTCGGGACCAGCGGCCCACGCAGCGGGATGATGACCTGCCGCGGATCGCCTGGCGCCGTGCGCGGCGTGCCGGAGTCGACCCGGATCCCGCGACCGTCGACGATGGTCACGTCGGAGCGGTTGAGGATCTGCACCGCCTCGGAGAACCGCAGCGTCGTGTGCGGTGAACGGCCCTGTACGTCCGCAGACCCGTTGCCGAGCACCCGGTCCCCGACGCGCGGTGTCGAGCTCACGAGCGTCGCATGCGCCAGCGCCGGCCCGGCGCTGGTGGCCAGCACGCCCAGCGCGATGAGTGCGCAGACGACCCAGCGACGGACGGGACTCATGCCGGCCTTCGCTCGAGCCGGGCGACCGCCATCGGCCGGCTGCGGCCGCGCAGGTACATGACCGCGCCGTAGGTGAACATGAACGCCGCGGCGACGAAGACCGCGAGCTCGACCCCACTCCGGTGCGGCGTCGGCGTGGCGCGGTAGACGTAGTGGCCGCCGCGGCCGCCGGGGAGCGGCTGGAACACGATCGAGCTCTCGGGCGAACCGTGCGAATGGATGTGCCCGCCCGAGGCGAGGACCGTCTCGCCTCCCGCGGTGCCCGGCCCGAGCGCGACGAGCATCACGCCGACGGCCGGAGCAAGCGCCAGCGCGACCGCCAGGGCGACCGCGACGCCGCGCCACGCCACCGGCGTCGGGCGGGCGGCGGCCACCGCCAGTGCCAGACCCGCGGCGGCCAGCACACCGCAGGCCAGTCCGGGCATCGCCGTCCAGTCCCCGCGGTCGCCGGCCAGCCCCGGCACGGCGAGCGCATGCAGCGCCGCCCAGGCGGCCAGCACGAGCGCGCAGGCCGCCGCGACACAGCGCCACAGCTGTCCTGCGGCGCTCGCGGGCGCCGCCGCCAGGGCCCAACCGAGGACGAGGCACAGCGCCATCGCCGCCATGCACAGGACGGCGAGCTGCCTCCCCTGAACGAACAGGGAGGGCAGCTCGATCGCCTGCACCAGAGCGATGCCTGCCAGGCACGTCGTCGCCCCCGAGCGCAACGTCGCCTCGCGGCGGCTCAGGATGCTCGCGGAGTCCAGCATCTCGACCCGCGCGACCGCACGGCGGCCATGGTGAGCGGCAGCGAGCGTGCCATCCGGATCACGGCAGGATCTCCCAGCCGAACATCATGTTGTGATCCTCGTGCGCGAGGTTGTGGCAGTGCGCGACGTACGGGCCGGTAAAGGTCCGGAACCGGCGGGAGATCACGACGTCCTCGCTCGGGTCCAGCGCGACCACGTCCTCCTTGGCGGTGTCGTCGGGGTGCCTCGCGTCGGGGGCGGGCTTGCCGTTGCGCGAGATCACCCGGTGCTCCTCCATGTGGAGGTGCATGGGGTGCACCCAGCCGCCGCCGCCGTTGCGGATCCGCCAGACCGCGCCGGAGTCCCTCTTCACGGAGATCAGCGGCTTGTCCGCCTCGAACTGCTGACCGTTGATCAGCCACTCCGTCTCGGGGTCGGCGTTGGAGCTACCGCGCTGAAGCTCGAACGTCGGCGCGCTCCTCGTCATCGACTGCCAGCCGTCGACGAGGGGCTGGGTCTCACGCAGCTTCGTCGGGATGATGCTGTCGTCCGGCGCGTCGTCGCCGATGACGATCTTGAGCACCGGGACCCGGTACTTCGGGTCCGCCGAGTCCCACATGCGGCCGGTCGTCATCTTCATCGTGTTGACGAGGTAGATCACGTCGCCCTTCTTGGTCGGCGAGCCGTCCATGTACCGCGTGAAGTCCACGACGAACTCCTTGCGCTTGGCCGGCCACAGGTCGAACGAGTCGCGCACGATCGGCCCCGGCAGGAGCCCCCCCTCATTGGCGATCTGCGTCCACTTCATGCACCGCTGACCGTCGGTGAGCCGGTACTGGCCCTGAAGCTCGTCGCCCTTGTATCCGAGCGCGTTCGCCGCCTGCGGCCCTTTGCGCGACGTCATGAGCTCGAACTCGTAGATGCGCGAGATCGACGTGTCGAGGAAACGCAGGCGGTACTTGCGCCGGTTGACGTGCAGCTCCGGGTACGCCGTCCCGTTGACGGTGAACACGTCACCCACGAAGCCGTGGTTGGGGAAGTGGCGGAAGTACGTCTTGCCCCACCACTCCGGGTGCGTCTCGCCGCTGCCGTTGTGGGCGTCCTTGTGCGGCGTGACGCCGTCGTCCAGCCGGCAGTCGTAGAAGGCCAGCGGGATGTCGTAGTCGACGTCGAAGGTGCCGTCCCCGTTGTCGCGGCGGCGACCGGGCAGCCCCAGCGCGTTCGGCTTGGACCGGTCGTAACGATCGCGCTCATCGCCGTCGTCCATGACCGGGTCGTAGATCGGCATCAGGCCGACCATGCCCTTGTACACGTTCGCGCCGGTGTGGCCGTGCACGTGGTCGTGGAACCAGAAGAACGACTGCTTCTCGCGGTCGTCGCCGCCCGCCGGGTAGCCCAGGTACATCTGGTTGATCCACTCGCCGGGCTCGAAGGCCGCCTCGTGCGTGAAGCGCTTGAGGGAGCTGAAGCGCCAGGCGCTGTAGTGCGGCTGGCCGTCGGACTCGGGCGCCGTGTGGCCGTTGTGGAGGTGGGTCAGGAACGAGTAGTTGGGCGCGCCGAAGTCCTGGCGATCGAGGTTCTTCGGGTTCTCGTCGAGGTGGTTGCAGAAGTGGACCAACGAGGGCTGCCCGTACCGGGCGTTGATCCGTGGGCCGGGGAAGGTCCCGTTGAAGCCGTAGATCGTGCTCGCGGGCAGCTTCTGCGGCCCCGGCACGCCGCGGGGCGGCCTGACCGGCCTGCCGGAGCTGTCGATCGGCTGCACCATCGACGCGGTGAAGCGGTGCTCCTCCACCTGCAGATCGATCTTGTAGACGATCGGCTCTCGGAGCTTGAGGTCGTCACACCAGACCGAATGCGCCCCGAGCACCTTCCCGTACTTCCGGTAGTACGGCCCGCCGGGATCCGTGCCGAGGCAGTCCTGCACGTTCCGGTCAAGGCAGTTGATCTTCTTGCCCGTCCTCGGATCCGTGATGTTCTGGGGATTGGTCGGGTTCGCCGGATCGGCCGGGCGCAGGGCCTGCGGAATCGGCAGCTGGTCCGAGAACGGCGTGAGGATCAGCGGGCTGGTCGGGAAGGCCTCGAGGTAGAGGCTCCCTTTACCCCCGCCGGCGAATCCGCTCGGGATGGCGAAGCCCGACGCCGTCAGCGCGAACATCCCCGCGCCCCCCGCACTCAGCTTCAGCATGTCCCTGCGCGTCAGGCGCACGTTGTCCCGTCTGGTCATCCTTGACCTCCAATTCGCTGCGCTCAGCGCATCGCCGCCACATGGGACGGCGTAGGAGCACCGAGACGCAGGTGGTGCCGCGTTGGGCCCACGTTCGCTGTGATATCGAGGATTGTGCCCGGCGCGCACGAGGCCGCCATCGGCAAAACAACTCTTTCCGGACTGCAGAGAACGACTCAGCCCGGCTGCAGGAATGCGCAACCGGATGTCAGCCCGGTCACCCGGCCCGTCGTGCTCAGGGGCTGTGTTCGCACACGCCGGTGGCCGGGTGGTAGACGAAGGATGGCCGTCGGTGCCCGGGAGCGGTGGAAGCCCGCTGGTGGCGATCTGCCTCCTTGCAACCCTGGCGTTGGAAGCGAGCCGTGTCCTCGTCGAAGCCGTGAGGAGTTATCGCGTCCATCCGGTAGACGCGCCGCCCGTATCGAACTGCGCAGAAGCGCTGAGCCGTCGTCTTCGTCCCAGAGCCGGGTGCAGCTGTCGGCGTCCCCCCGTGTTCGCGGCAAACCTTCGAGAAGCTCGTGTCGGCGTTCGACCCCTCTGGCGGGGCGTCGCTCTCAAGCCAGCGCGGGACCCCGAACGCGAGAAGGATCACGACCGCGAGGACGAGCACCAGGCCGCCCTTTCGCGCGGCGGTGTTGAGCGGCGATCGCCGGCTCACGGCTCTTCGGCGTCCGAAGCGAGGAACCCCACACGCGGCATATCGGCTCCGCAAGGTGCCAGGTCGAGACCTAGGCAGCAACACCGCCGCGCGGGTCGCGGCTGTCCCGACTGGCCCGATGCTGCCGGCGCCCGGTCGTCGTTCGGCTCCTCGCGCGCTGGCTGGCCATCTGGCTCCGGGCGGCCGGCCCCTCCACCGCCGGCTGACGGCTGCTCGAGCGGCCGATGGCGCCGATGCTCGCAACTCGGGGGCGCCGTGCCCAGCGGCGAGCGGCGAGGGCGCACGTCGCGTCAGGGTCCGCGTGTCCGGTAGTCGGCCGGGCTTCCCCCGGCGGAGTCTCTCACCGTCATGCGCCGTCACGGCAGGCGGGCGGTTCACCGCCACGGCTGCGCAAATCGCCGTCGAGACTGGCCGCGCCGAGGGCGGCGCTGGGGGCATCTCCGGCACGCCCGCGGGCCGGACCGCGGCCCTGCCTCGAGCCGATCAAGGTCGGCTCTCCCGCGCCCCGTCGACGGCCGACGCGGCTTCAGGCTCGACGCTGGCCCACATCGAGTTCCATGCGACTCGACACTCGCTGGGCGCGTCGAGGTCCGGGACGGCGGGCTCCTCCTTCGCGTCCTGTACAGAGGCAGGCAGCGGTCAGCCGAGATGCCCGCTTGGACGCGGATCCAGGCGTGGCGGTTGCGGCCACGGTGGTGCGGTGCCCGGATCGCCGTACTCGGCGATCCGAACGCGAGGAGGGCCGGCAAGGCGTGAGGCGGCTGTGCGGCGTTCCTGCGCCGAGCGGCTGGCTGGGGCGAACGCGCTCCAGGTGAACCAGTGGCCGAATCCGCGTTGCAGCGTCCCCGGGCCGCTCATCGTCAGCTGGCCGGCTCGAATCGCGCCGCCCAGCTCCGCCCGTCCCAAGTAGACGCGGTAGAGCGTGGTGGTGTCGACGATGACCTCGAGGTCCACGTCGAAACCGGGATGCTGGAGGCAGACCGAGACCTCGGAGCGCTCGAGGACCATCCAGTACCGCCGCTTGGGGTCGCGAAAGTCGAACTGAACCACGGTGCGGTCGGGTGGGAGCCGCGGGCGATCGACGTGGCGGGCCATCCAGACGATCAACAGGTCGGGATCGAGTTCCTCGGGGCGCGGCTCGGTGAACGACCAGGTCGCCCCCCACTCGCCGATTGCCTGCACGACGGGCTGGAGGTCACGGCCGGCGGGCGTGAGGCGATATTCGAGGGTGCGGCCTTTGGGGCCCGTCCTGCGCTCGATGACCTCGGCCCGCTCGAGCGCGCGCATGCGGTCGGTGAGAACCGAGCGCGAGATCCCTGGGAGGCCGCGCTGGAGCTCGTTGAAGCCGCTCGCGCCGCCGAGCATCTCGCGCACGATCAGAAGCGTCCAACGGTCGCCGAGGATCTCGGTGGCCTTGGCGACCGGGCAGTACTGCGCGTAGCCGCGCATCGCGCCACCATGCTACCCCCGGATCGGCCAGAGGTCTGCTACTCGAACCGGTTGGTTCGAAACCAGTACTAGTCGGCCCAGGGCGGCAGGTGGACGCTCGACTCATCGAGCACAGCTGGGAGGACGAGATGACCGCTGTCCACACACCACACACGCCGCCTCTGGAGACGACCGCGGTCGACGAGCTCGGCGGATCGTTCCGCGGAGAGCTGCTGCTGCCCACCCGCCCCGGCTACGACGCTGCCCGCAGGATCTGGAACGGCGCCATCGACCGCCATCCAGCCTGCATCGCCCGCTGCACGGGCGTGGCCGACGTGGTCGCGGCGGTGCGCTTCGCCCGCGACCACGACCTGGAGATCGCCGTACGGGGCGGGGGCCACAACGTCGCCGGCACCGCGGTGTGCGACGACGGGATCGTCATCGACCTCTCGGCGATGCGGGCCGTGTTGGTCGACCCCGCCGGCCGCACGGCCTGGGTGCAGGGTGGTGCCCTGTGGGGCGACGTCGACCACGAGACGCAGGCCCATGGTCTGGCCACCACCGGCGGCATCGTGGGCCACACCGGCGTCGCCGGGCTGACCCTCGGCGGTGGCATCGGCTTCCTCATGCGCAAACACGGGCTCACCGTCGACAACCTGCTTGCCGCCGAGGTGGTCACCGCCGAGGGCCGCATCGTCCGGGCTTCCGCCGACGAACACCCCGATCTGTTCTGGGCGCTGCGAGGCGGCGGCGGCAACTTCGGCGTCGTCACCTCGTTCCGGTTCTCTCTCCACCCCGTCGGCCCGACCGTGATGGCCGGGCCCGTCTTCTGGGCGGCCGACGACACCACCGACGTGCTGCGCTTCTACCGGGACTTCGCCGCCGAGGCGCCCGACGAGCTCGGCAGCGTCGTCAGGCTCGGCACCGTCCCCCCACTGCCGGGCATCTCCGAGGACCTGCACTGGCGGCCGGCCATCGCCGTCGCCTGCTGCTACGCCGGCGCCGTCGAAGACGGCGAGCGCGCGGTGCGGGCCCTCCGCCGGTTCGGGACGCCGCTCGCTGACCTGCTCGCACCCTCGCCGTACGTCGCCTTCCAGGGCGGCATGGACGACACCGTCCTGCACGGGTGGCACTACTACTGGAAGGCGACGAACCTCGCCGGCCTATCCGACGACGCCATCGCCGTCATCGTCGATCACGCCTACGCCGCCCGCTCGCCCCGGTCCTACGCGGCGATGTTCCACATGAGTGGCGCCGTCGCCCGAGTTCCCCACGACGCCACCGCCTACGCCGCTCGCGACGTGGCCCACAACATCATCATCGACGCCGTGTGGCTCCCTGACGAGTCCGGCGAGCACGCCGTCGCCGAGACCGCTTGGGCGCGGCGGTTCCTCCAAGCCCTCCAACCGCACCGCGCCGGCGGCGTCTACATCAACTTCCTTGACTCCGACGACGACACCAGCCGGGTTCGCGAGGCCTACGGCGATCACATCTACCGGCGACTCGCCGGAGTCAAGGCCAAGTACGACCCTGACAACGCCTTCCACCACAACAAGAACATCCGGCCCGGCTGACGCCCGCCGGGCGCGGGCACGCTCACCGATGGCGCGACTTAGAGCGCGCGGTCGGTGTGCAGCAGGTCAGCGATGCGGGCCGCCGCGCCCGTCACCACCGGCGCCAGGCCCGGGAGGTCGTCGCGGGGCATGCGCACGCTCGGGATCTGCACCGCGACCGCCGCGCGCGCATGGCCGCCGGGCTCGAGCACCGGCGCACCGATGCATCGCACGCCCAGCAGGTTCTCCTGCTCGTCGAGGCTGTAGCCGCGCTCGCGCGTGTCGCGCAGCTCGCGCTCCAGCGGAGCCTTGCCCGTGATCGTGTACTGCGTGAACCGCTCGAGGCGGCCGAGGGCGCGGACGTCGGCCGCCGGGTCGGCGCCGAAGGCCAGCAGCGCCTTGCCGAGCGCCGAGCAATAGAGCGGGACGCGGGTGCCGACCTGCTGCTCGAAGCGCAGCGCGTGCCGGGTCTCGACGCGCAGGGCGACGATCGCCGAGCCGTCCTCCCGGATCCCGAAGTTCACGGACTCGCCGGTGCGCTCGGCGACCTCCTCGAGCACCGGCAGCACCCGGTCCATGCCCATCGCGCGCTGCGCGAACTGCCCGAGCAGCACCGCCGAGCGGCCGAGGTAGTACTGGTCGGTGCGCGGGTTCTGGTCCAGGTAGCCCGCCGAGAGCAACGCGCGGACGATGCGGTGCACGGTGCTCGGGCTCAGCTGCAGGCGCCGCGCGATCTCGGTGATGCCGAGCTCGGCGTCGGACGCCATGAAGCAGTCGAGCACGCCGAGTGCGCGCTCGATGGCCTGGGAGCCGAGCGGCGCCGCCGGCCGGCTGCTATGGACTGCACCTTCCATGATGTGGGATGTTATCCGAGGCGCCGGTCGCTCAGCGGCTCGGCGACGCAGGCGGCGGCGTCGCGCGCGATCGCGCTCTCCTCGTCGACCTCGGCGACGAAGACCTCCGGCCGGGCGCCCGCGGGCGAGACGAGCCCCGGCGCCGCGAGCGCGGCGTTGGCGCCCGGGTCGACGCGCACGCCGCACCACTCCATCCCCGCGCAGATGCGCGCGCGCACGGCCGGCGCGTTGGCGCCGATCCCGCCGCCGAGCACGACCGCGTCGGCGCCCCCGAGCACGGCCAGATAGCTCCCCAGCACCTTGCGCGCCCGGTAGCAGAAGAGGTCCACGGCCAGGCCGGCGCGGCGGTCGCCCTCCGCCTCCGCGGCGAGCAGCTCGCGCATGTCGCGGCTGCGGCCGGACACGCCGAGCAGGCCCGAGCGGCGGTTGAGCAGCGTCTCGACCTCGTCGATGGTGGCCCCCTCACGGCGCATCAGGAAGCCGACCAGCGCGGGGTCGACGTCCCCGCTGCGCGTCCCCATCACGAGGCCCTCGAGCGGCGTGAGGCCCATCGTCGTGTCGACCGAGCGCCCGCCGGAGACCGCCGCGGCCGAGCACCCGTTGCCGAGCTGGAAGGTCACCACGCGCACGTCCTCGGGCGCCCGGCCGGCGTGCGCGGCGTAGGCCTCGAGCATCGACCGGTGCGCGAGCCCGTGGAAGCCGTAGCGGCGGATGCCGTGCCGGTCGGCGAGGTCGGGGTCGATCGCGTAGTGCCGCGCGACCTCCGGCATCGCCGCGTGGAACGCGGTGTCGAACGTCGCGACCGCCGGGACGCCGGGCAGCGCCGCGCGCGCCGCCCTCAGGGCGTCGACGGCCGGGCCGTTGTGCAGCGGGGCGAGCTCGCGCAGCGCGTCGATCGTCTCGAGCACCGCGTCGTCGATCACCGCCGGGGCGGCGAAGTGCTCGCCGCCGTGGACGATCCGGTGCCCGGTGGCACCGAGCCCGTCGTCGAGCCCGTCGGCGCCGAGCCGCGCGAGCACCCGCTCGACCGCCTCGCTGTGCGACGCCGCGCCGGGCCCGTCCTCCGTGGGGCCGTCCTCGCGCCGGAACCGGGCCACCGAGGACGGCCGGCCGATCTCGTCCACGAGGCCCGACGCCACACGTGCCCCCGCGCCGACGTCGATCAGCGCGAACTTCAGCGACGAGCTGCCGGCATTGAGGGCGAGGACGCGCATCGGGTGGCGCTCCGGGGCGCCGGCGGCCGGCGCCCCGGGAGCGAACGGGATCCGTCAGGCCGTCGCGCCCGCCAGCTCGCGCGCGGCGAGGTGGCGGTAGCGCTCGAGATGGCGCACCGGGAGCTTGAGCGCGTCGCGCCGGAACGGCTCGGCGAGCTCCTCGGGGTCGACCATGACCTCGATGACCGACGGGCGGTCCGAGGCGATCGCGCCGCGGAACGCGTCCGACAGGTCGCCCGGATCCTCCACGCGTCGGCCCTCGGCGCCCATGCTCCGCGCGATCGCCGAGAAGTCGAACCCGCCGACGTCGTGGCCGATGTTCGTCCCCACGAAGCGGTCGTCGTAGAAGTCGATCTGGTTGCGCTTCTCGGCGCCCCACTGGCGATTGTTGAACACCACGGCGGTGACCGGCAGGCCCTCCTCGACCGCGGTCATCGTCTCGTGCAGGCTCATGCCCCACGCGCCGTCGCCCACGACGGCGACCACCGGCGAGGACGGGCTGGCGAGCTTGGCGCCCAGCGCCGCCGGATAGGCGAAGCCGCAGTTGCCGAAGGTCAGCGCGGCGAGGAACGTGCGCGGCTTGCGGAAGCGCAGGTGCGCGTTCGAGGCCGAGCAGATGTTGCCGATGTCGGTGGTGACGATCGTGTCGTCGGTGAGCGAGCCCGCCAGCTCCGCGAGCGCGCGCTGCGGGCTGATCGGCGTGCCGTCCGAGGACGACTGCGCGGCCAGCTCGTCGGCCCACTCCCGCTTCGCCGCGGCGATCCGCTCGCCCCTTGCGTCGGCCACGACCTCGCCGTCGCGCGCCTCGAGCCGGCGGGCGATGGCCTCCGTCGCGGCGCGCGCGTCGCCGATGATGCCCACCTCGACCGGCCACTTGCGCCCGATCTGGCGGTAGTCGATGTCGACCTGGACGATCTTGGCGTCCTTGGGGAAGTAGTCGATCCCGTACTGGGGCAGCGTCCCGAACACACTCAGGCGAGTGCCCACCGCGAGGATCACGTCGGCGTCGCGCAGCAGGTGCATGGCGGCCTTGGAGCCCTGATAGCCGATCGGCCCCACCGCGAGGTCGTGGTCGTACGGGAACGCGTCGTTGTGCAGGTAGGACGTCGCGACCGGCGCCCCGAGGCGCTCGGCGAGCGCGCGCACGGCGTCGATGCCGCCGGCCTCGATGACGCCCATGCCCGCGATGACCACCGGGCTGCGGGCGGTCGCGAGCACCTGGGCGGCGCGGTCCAGCGACGCCTCGTCGCCGGCGCCGCGCTTGTCGGCGCGGTAGCGGTGCGGCTCGAGGATCTCGAAGTCGGCCTCGCCGTAGAAGTAGTCGCGCGGGATCTCGACCTGCACCGGGCCGCGCTCGGCGATCGCGACGCGGAACGCGGTGCGGAACGCTTCCGCCATCCGGTCGGGCCGGTTGACCTCCGCCTGGAACTTCGTGACGCCCTTGAAGATCGCCATCTGGTCGATCTCCTGGAAGCCGTCGAGCCCCTTCGAGTTGCTGGTCGCCGCGGGGGTGATGATCAGCAATGGCGAGTGCGCGTGGTAGGCAGCCGCCAGCGAGGTGACCATGTTGGTCACGCCCGGGCCGTTCTGCCCGATGCAGACGGCGGGCTTGCCGGTCACGCGCGCGACCGCGTCGGCCATGTGGCCGGCCGTCTGCTCGTGGCGCACCGGGACGAACCGGATCCCCGCCGCGGGGAACAGGTCGAGGGCGTCCATGAAGGCCGACCCCACGATGCCCGGGCAGGCGGTGACGCCCTCCATTCGCAACGTCTCCACCATCGCCTCGCTGGGCGTCATTCGCGGCATCGCGGTCGCTCCTCTCAGCGCTCGCTCGTCTCTTCACATCATGGAATTAGGTTCCAAAGCACCGTATGCCCCGCCTGGACCACCGTCAACCGTCGCGAGGACCACGGTTCCGTCAGCCGTCCCAGCGGGCATGCCCTTCATGAGACGGCGCGACGATTTGAAACGCCATTCTATATGGTGGAGTCCAGAGGACGCGCCCAGAGAGGAGACCGATGTCGCCGGCAACCGCCACCCCGACGCCGACTACGACGGACGCGCAGGCCGTCGTGGCCGAGCTGGTGCGGCGAGCCCGCGCCGCTCAGCGCACGTTCGAGCGCTGCAGCCAGGAGGAGATCGACGAGGCCGTCACCGCCGTGGCGTGGGCGTGCTGCGAGCCCGAGCGCGCGGTCGCGCTGGCCCGCCTCGCCGTCGACACCACCGGCCTCGGCCGCTTCGAGGACAAGGTCGCGAAGAACACGCGCAAGACGATCGGCACCCTCGACGACCTGCGCGGCGCCAAGTCGGTCGGCGTCATCTCCGAGGACCCCGCGACCGGGATCACCGAGATCGCCAAGCCGGTCGGCGTGGTGGCGGCGGTGTGCCCGTCCACCAACCCGTCCGCGACGCCGACCAACAAGGCGATGATGGCCCTCAAGGGCGGCAACGCGGTGATCATCGCGCCGTCGCCCAAGGGCGCGCAGACCTGCGAGCTCCTGCTCGAGTACATCCACGCCGAGCTGGCCAAGGTCGGCGCGCCGGTGGACCTCGTCCAGATGCTCCCGGCGCCGATCGACAAGCAGCTCACGGGCGAGCTGATGCGCCAGTGCGACCTGGTGGTCGCCACCGGGTCGCAGAACAACGTCCGCGCCGCCTACAGCAGCGGCACGCCGGCCATCGGCGTCGGCGGCGGCAACGTGCCGGTGATCGTCGACGACAGCGCGGACCTCGCCGACGCCGCCGACAAGATCAAGCGCAGCAAGATCTTCGACTACGCGACGAGCTGCTCGTCGGAGAACTCCGTCGTCCTGCACGCCGCGATCTACGAGGACATGATCGCGGCGCTCGAGCGCGAGGGCGGCTGCCGCCTCGATGCGGAGGAGTCCGCGCGCCTGCAGCGCGCCATGTGGCCCGAGGGCACGCTCAGCCGCGACGTCGTCGCCCAGCCACCCGCCGCGATCGCCGAGGCCGCCGGGCTCGACCGCCCCGAGGCGCAGACCGCCGAGTTCTTCATGGTGGAGGAGACCGGGATCGGCCCCGAGCACCCGTTCTCGGGCGAGAAGCTCTCCGTGGTGCTCACCGTCTACCGCGCCGAGGACTTCGACGAGGCGCTCGAGGTCACCCAGCGCATCCTCGACTTCATGGGGACCGGGCACTCGGCCGGGATCCACACCGCGGACGAGTCGCACGCCGAGCGGCTCGCCCACCAGCTGCGCGTCGCGCGCGTGCTGGTCAACCAGGCGCACTGCTTCGGCAACGGCGGCAGCTTCGACAACGGGCTGAACTTCACGCTGACCATGGGCTGCGGCACGTGGGCCGGGAACAGCATCTCGGAGAACCTCTCCTACAAGCACTTCCTCAACACGACGCGGCTGGCGCGCCTGATCCCGCCGCGCGAGCCCACCCACGACGAGCTGTTCGGCGACTATCTGCGCCGCCACGGGAGCTGACGCCGATGGATCTCCTCGAGCACATCGGCAAGCAGCGCCTCGGCGCGGCGGGGATCCGCGTCCCCCGCGGCGCCGTCGCGTCCACGGCGGAGGAGGCGGCCGGCGCCGCCGCCGACCTCGGCGGGTCCGTCGTCATCAAGGCGCAGGTCCCCGCGGGCAAGCGCGGCAAGGCCGGCGCGATCCGCTTCGCCGACGACCCGGAGGGCGCGGGCCACGAGGCCGATGCGCTGCTCGGCATGGAGGTCGACGGCTACGCGGTGCGCAAGGTGCTCGTCGAGGAGCAGGTGGACATCGCGCGCGAGCTCTACGCCGCCGTGCTGGTGGACGCCGGCGCCCGCGGCCCGCTGGTCCTGTTCTCGACCGAGGGCGGGATGGACATCGAGGAGGTCAACGAGACGCGGCCCGAGGCGGTGCTGCGCTGCCCGGTGGACATCCGCGAGGGCGTGGACGCCGCGCGTCTCGAGGCGCTGCTGGCGGGCGCCGAGGGGCTGTCGGACGCCGAGCGCTCGGCGGTGGCGAGCACGCTCGACGCGCTCTACGAGCAGTTCCGCGCGCTCGACGCCCAGCTGCTCGAGGTCAATCCGCTGGTGATCGACGGGTCCGGCGGCGTGGTGGCGCTCGACTGCAAGCTGACGCTGGACGACGGCGCGCGCCCGCGCCAGGAGGAGCTCGTGGAGGCGGCCGAGGCCGACGCGGTGGATGCCGGGACCGACCTCGAGCGCGAGGGCGCCCGCCTCGGGCTGCTCTACATCGAGCTCGACGGCGACGTCGGCGTGCTCGCCAACGGCGCCGGGCTGACCATGACCACCATGGACGCGATCGGGCATCTCGGCGGGCGCGCCGCGAACTTCCTCGAGATCGGCGGCGACGCCTACACGAAGGCGACGCCGGCGCTCGAGCTGGTGCTCTCCAACCCGCGCGTGAAGAGCCTGCTGGTGAACTTCTGCGGCGCGTTCGCGCGCACCGACGTCATGACCGAGGGCGTGGTGAAGGCGATCGAGGAGCTGCGCCCGACGCTGCCGATCAGCTTCTCGATCCACGGCACCGGCGAGGAGGAGGCGATCGCCCTGCTGCGCGACCGCCTCGGCTACGAGCCCTACGACCTGATGGAGGACGCGGTCGAGGCGGCGGTCACGGCCGCCCGCGAGGCGACGACGACGACGGCGGGAACGGAGGCAGGCCGATGATCACGCGCTCCGACGGAGTGCTCATCCAGGGCATCACGGGGCGGCAGGGGTCGTTCTGGACCGCCCGGATGCGCGAGTACGGCACGCGGGTGGTGGCGGGCGTGACGCCCGGCAAGGGCGGCCGCGAGGTCGACGGCATCCCCGTCTACGACAGCGTCGCCGAGGCGAGCCGGCGCCACGACGTCGACGCCGCGGTGATGTTCGTCCCGCCGCTCGCCGCCAAGGCCGGCTGCCTGGACGCGATCGCCTCCGGTGCGCGCCTCGTCGTGCTGCTGACCGAGCACATCCCGATCCACGACACCATGGAGATCCTGGCCGCCGCCGCCGACCGCGGCGTCCGCGTCCTCGGCCCCAACACGGCCGGTCTCGTGGTCCCGGGCGAGGTCTCGCTCGGCATCATGCCCGCGTTCGCGCCGAACGTCTTCCAGCCCGGCCGGATCGGCGTGATCTCGCGCAGCGGCAGCCTCGGCACGCTGATGAGCCTGAACGTCGTGCGCGCGGGGCTCGGCCAGTCGATGTTCATCGGCATCGGCGGCGACCCGCTGATCGGGACCACGATGCGCGACGCCGTGCGCCTGCTCGACGAGGACCCCGGCACCGACGCGATCGTCATGGTCGGCGAGGTCGGCGGCGCGCTCGAGGAGGAGGCCGCCGAGGACATCGCGGACCTCTCGACGCCGGTGGTGGCGTTCATCGCCGGGCGCAGCTCGCCGCCGGGGCGGCGCATGGGCCACGCCGGGGCGATCGTCACCGGCCGGCGGGGCAGCGGCCCGTCGAAGGTGGGGGCGCTGACCGACGCGGGGGCGACGGTGATCGACCTGCCGTCCCAGCTCGGCCAGGCGCTTGCGGACGCGCTCGGCGAGTCGCCGGCGCGCGCCGCGCAGGCGACGTCGCCGCGCTGATGCGGCTCACCGCCGACGAGGAGGCCCTGCTCGACGGCGCGGGCGGGCCCGCCGCGCAGTGGGCGGTCCGCTACCAGGCCGAGATCGGCCGCTTCTTCGGCGCCGAGTGCCTCGTGGAGGTGCGCAGCGCCCACGTGCACTGCGACGCCGAGGCGCTCGGCGAGCCCGGGGTGCGCTTCCTCGAGCGGTGGGCGAGCGAGGGCGCGCGGGTCGTGGCGCCGCTCACGCTCGACCCGCGCAGCAGCGACCCGGAGCACGGCGCGGAGCTCGGCCAGGACCCGTCGGTGGCCGAGGACGACCGGCGCATCATGGACGCGCTGCAGGCCATGGGCGCGATCCCGACCAACACCTGCATCAACTACCAGACGGTCGACGTCCCGGTGTTCGGCGAGCACCTGGCGTGGGGCGACACCGGCACCGTCATCTGGGCCAACTCGGTGGCCGGGGCGCGCAGCAACTTCGAGGGCGGGCCGGCCGCCGTGGCCGCCGCGCTGGCCGGGCGCGTCGCCGCCTACGGCTTCCACCTCGACGAGCACCGCCGCGGGACCGCGCGCGTGATCGTGGACGACCAACCCGAGACGCTGCCCGACTGGGGCGCGCTCGGCTGCCTCGTCGGGCGGGCGGTCCCCGGCTACTGGGAGGTGCCGGTGTTCGAGGGCGTGGAGCGGAACCCCGGCCCGGACGCGCTCAAGCACCTCGGCGCCGCGCTCGCGAGCTACGGCTCGCACGCGATGTTCCACATGACGGGCATCACCCCCGAGGCCGCGGGCGCGCTCGGCGGCGCCCCGCCCGCGAAGACCGTGACCGTCGCACCCGGAGACCTCGCGGGCGTCTACGCCTCGTTCGTCCCCGAGAAGCCCGAGCCGGACGTCATCGTGCTCGGCACGCCCCAGCTCTCGCTGCTCGAGTTCAAGGCGATCGCCGAGGGCCTCGAGGGGCGGCGCGTGAAGACGCGGACGCTGCTGACCACGTGCGCGGCCGTCAAGGCCGCCGCCGACGAGTACGGCTACACCGACATGGTGCGCGAGGCCGGGGCGATGGTGCTGACCGGCGTGTGCTTCTACCTGATGACGGCGCGCGACCTCGGGCGCCGCAACGGCTGGCGCACGCTGCTGACCAACTCGGCCAAGCTCGCCAACACGGTCCAGGGCTACGGCTACAACCCGGTGTTCCGCACGACGGCCGAGTGCCTCGAGGCCGCCGTGACCGGGCGCCTCGCGACGAGCGGCGTCGCATGAGCGCCGACGAGCCGCTGGTCCTCACGGGGCCGCCGGGGATCGGCCCGGAGATCGAGGCCGAGGCGCTCGTCGCCCCGGACGGCTTCAGCGCCCGCTACGACCTCGACCACCTCACCGGCGTGATCAGCCGCGAGGCGCACTCGCTCTACGGCGTGAGCATCGTCGGCAAGGTGCTCGTCACCACCTCGGCCAAGGGCGGCACCGCCACCGGCTGGCGCCTGCTCGACCTCGTCGAGCGCGGGACGGCGCCCGCGGGGCTGATCTTCCGCCGCACGAACCCGGTGATGGTGCAGGGCGCGGCGCTGGCCGGCCTGCCGATCCTGCACGCGCTCGCGCCGGACCCGGTGGAGTCGATCCAGAGCGGCGACATCCTGCGCATGCGCCCCACGGAAGGCCGCGTCGAGGTGCGCAGGTCCAGGGCCTTCCTGCCCTGACCCGCTCCTGCCAGGGCTAGCCAGGACGACGTGGCGAGAGGAGGACCCGCAGCTCCGCCAGCATCAGCCGCGGCGACTCCAGGACGTCGCCGTAGGTGTAGCGCCGGAACTCGTCGCCGCGGGCGCGCGCCTCGCGCTCGCGCCGCCGGTCCTGCTCCCAGGCGTGCCGGGAGCTGTGGTAGCGGTAGCCGTCGAGCTCGACCGTCAGCCGCCTCTCCGGCCAGTGGCAGTCGACGCGCCGCCCGCCGACGGGCCGGTTGGTCTGCGGGAGCGGAAGTCCCGCCTCGCGCAGCCGCGCGAGGAAGCGGTGCTCGAGCGCGCTGAGCGTGACGCGGACCTCGCCGCGCAGGACCCGCCGGAGCGTGCCGGCGCCGGGGCTGTTGGGACGACGCGCGAGCACCGCCTCGACCTCCGCCGGCGTGGTGCGGTGGCGGACCCCGGCCTCGTGGCACGCGCGCGCGAGCTCGTCGGCGGACAGGACGGCGGCAAGGTCGACGAGCGTCCAGGCGACCGTGGTGACCGGGATCCCGCGCCACCTCGCTGCATCGCGGTCGTCCAGTCCCCGCGACCGCCGGGTGATGACGCCGGTGACGCGCCGCTCGGTCGGCGCCGTCACCTCCGGTACCGGCGCGGCGCCGGCGCGGACGCCGAGGAGATGCGCGGCCGCGCGGCCGCTCAGCAACGCCCGCTCGCCACACGCGAGGACCGCGGCGAGATACGTGGCCTCCACGCTCGGCGCCCGGTGTCCGACCCGATAGACGCCGCGATGCTCCCGCAGGAGCGCCCCGGTCCCGACACGGTGGTCGATCTCGGCCGGGGAGACGCCGGCGCCGAGCAGCTGGCGCCGGGTCACCACCCCGTGCGCGCCGTCGGCGAGCCGCGCGAGCTCCCGCTCCACCGTCCTGGGCTGTCCTCCCATCACCGGGGCTAGGCAGGACAGCCCGGGATTCGCCCCCGGCCGGAGTTTGACTCATCCCATTCCGTGGAATACGTTGGCGGATAGTGGAATCGAGGGGGACCGAGCAACCGGTCGCCGCGGGACCGCCACCGGCTCGGGAGGCCGAAGCGGCGCCGGATCGCGCGGGGAGCGCGGCGCCTGAGCGCCGGCGCGCGCGTCCGCGGGAGGGACGCGCCCGGGTGGGGCGCCTGGCGCTCGGCGCCGCGGCGATCGGTGTGGTCCTCCTCGCGTGGTACCTGGTCGCGCGCGCAGAGCTCATCAAGCCGCTGTTCCTGCCTTCGCCGGGCGCCGTGTGGGACGCGTTCATGACGGCCAACACGGACGGCTACCGCGGCTACCTGCTGTGGGAGCACGTGGCGATCAGCCTCCAGCGGGTCCTGATCGCGTTCGTGCTCGCGGTCCTGATCGCGGTGCCGCTGGGCATGCTCGTCGCCTCGAGCCGGACGCTCGAGACGATCGTCGACCCGTTCGTGAACTTCTACCGCCCGCTGCCGCCGCTCGCCTACTACACGCTGCTCGTGATCTGGTTCGGCATCGGCGAGCGCTCGAAGGTCCTGCTGCTGCTGCTCGCCGCGTTCCCGCCGATCTTCATCGCCACCGTGCAGGGCGTGCGCGGCGTGCGCCGCGAGCGCATGGACGCCGCCCGCTCGCTGGGCGCCGGGCGGGGCAAGACGCTGCGCTACGTCGTCTTCCCGTCGATCCTGCCCGACGTCTTCACGGGCATGCGGGTCAGCATCGGCTTCACCTACACGACGCTCGTGGCCGCGGAGATGGTCGCGGCCAAGACGGGCATCGGCTGGCTCGTGCTCGACGCCAGCCGCTTCCTGCAGACGAGCTACGTCTTCATGGGAATCATCGTCATGGGCGTCACGGGGATCTTCCTCGACGCCCTCGTCAAGGCGGCGCAGCGACGAGCCGTGCCCTGGCTGGGCCGCGCCTGAAATCGGGAGGGATCGGGATGAGGATCACGCGCATCGTCGCCGCCGCGCTCGCCGTGCTGGCCCTGGCCGTCGCGGGCTGCGGGGCCAGCGAGGGCAACGGCGAGTCCGACTCGGCCGGCGGCGAGGGCTCCGGCGGCAAGCCCGCGAAGCTGCGCGTCGCCTACCAGGTCATCCCCAACGGGGCGCCGATCGTCAAGCACGAGAAGTGGCTCGAGGAGGCGCTCGGGATCCCCGTCGAGTGGAACCAGTTCGACTCGGGGGCGGACGTCAACCGCGCCGTGGCGTCGGGCAGCGTCGACGTCGGGCTCGCCGGCTCGAGCCCCGTCGCCAACGGGATCGCCTCCGGCCTGCCCTACAAGGTGGCCTGGATCTACGACGTGATCGGGGACAACGAGCAGCTCGTGGTGCGCTCGAGCGAGCGCGTCTCCGACGTGGCGGGCCTGAAGGGCAAGAAGGTCGCGGCGCCGTTCGGCTCCACCACCCACTACAGCCTGCTGACCGCGATCACCGACGCGGGGCTCAGCCCCAACGACGTCGAGCTCGTCGACCTCGCGCCCGAGGACATCGTCGCCGCCTGGCAGCGCGACGACATCGACGGCGCCTACGTGTGGACCCCGAGCCTCTCCAAGCTCAAGTCCGACGGCGGAAAGGTGCTCGTCTCGAGCGCCGAGCTCGCCAAGCAGGGGAAGCTGACCGGCGACCTCGGGATCGTCTCCAACGACTTCGCCGAGAAGTACCCCGACGTCGTGCAGACGTGGATCGACCAGGAGAACCGCGCGGTCGAGCTCTACCGGAGCGATCCGGACAAGGCGGCCGCGGCGGTGGCGGCCGAGTTCGAGATCTCGAAGTCCGAGGCGCGCAGCCAGATGAAGGACCTGATCTGGCTCGACGCGGGCCAGCAGGCCTCGGCGAAGTACCTCGGCACGCCGGACGCCCCCGGCGACCTCGCCAAGCAGCTCGAGACGACCGCGAAGTTCCTCAAGGAGCAGAAGCTGATCGACCGCGACCCGTCGATCGACGAGTTCAACAAGGCCGTCGACGGCGAGTGGGCGTCGAAGGCCGGGGGCTGAGGGAGCCGGCATGGCCCAGGCGGTCGCCCCCGCCGGCGTCGGACGGCTCGCCGCCACCGGCGTCACGCACGACTACGTCTCGGGACGCGAGCGCATCCACGCGCTCGACCCGATCGACCTCGCGATCGAGCCCGGCGAGTTCGTGTGCCTCGCCGGGCCCTCGGGGTGTGGCAAGTCGACCCTGCTGAGCCTGCTCGCGGGGTTCATCTTCCCCACCGAGGGCGAGATCACGATGGACGGCGAGCCCATCACGGAGCCCGGGTGGGAGCGCGGCGTGGTCTTCCAGCAGCCCAACCTGTACCCGTGGCTGGACGTGCGCCGCAACGTCACGTTCGGGCCGCGGATGCGCGGGCTGGCCAAGGAGGAGTGGCACGAGCGGGCGGAGCGCACGCTCGAGATGGTGGGCCTCGAGGACTTCGCCGCGCGCCGCCCCTACGAGCTCTCGGGCGGCATGCAGCAGCGCGCCGCGATCGCCCGCGTGCTGGTCAACGAGCCGATGATCATGCTCATGGACGAGCCGTTCGGGGCACTGGACGCCCTGACCCGCGAGCGCATGCAGGAGGAGCTCTTGACCATCTGGCGCAGGACCGGCCGCACGATCTTCTTCATCACCCACTCGGTCGAGGAGGCGGTCTACCTCGGCACGCGGGTGCTGGTGATGAGCGCGCGCCCGGGGCGCATCGTGTTCGATGAGCCGGTCTCGTTCTCGCGCACCGGCGGCGCCGTGCGCGAGGTGCGCGCCACGCCGGAGTTCGTCGAGACGCGCGAGCGCGTCGCCGGCGCGATCTACGAGGGGACGCGCTGATGCGCGCGGTGCAGATCGGCGACTACGGCGGAGTCGAGCGCCTCGAGGTGAGCGACGGCGACGTCCCCGAGCCCGGCCCGGGCCAGGTGCTGGTGAAGCTCGACTACGCCGGCGTGAACTTCCAGGACGTCTACATGCGCGAGGGCGTCTACGCGCGCTCGCAGACCTACCCGACGCCCCTGCCGCTCGTGCTGGGCACCGAGGGCGCGGGACGGATCGCGGCGACCGGCCCGGACGCGAACGGCCTCGCGGAGGGCGACCGCGTCGCGCACTGCCTGGTGCAGGGGAGCTATGCGGAGTACGTCGTGGCGCCCGCGTGGCGCGTCGTCCCGGTGCCCGACTCGGTCGACCTCGACCTCGCCGCCGCGCTGATGCTGCAGGGCACCACCGCGCACTACCTCACGCACTCCACCTATCCGCTCGCCCCCGGGCACGCGTGCCTGGTGCACGCCGCGGCCGGCGGCGTGGGCGGCCTGCTGGTCCAGCTCGCCAAGGAGCGCGGGGCGACCGTCATCGCGACGGTCGGCGACGCCGACAAGGCCGCCGTGGCGCAGGCGCGCGGCGCCGACCACACGATCCTCTACCGCGACGAGGACTTCCGCGAGCGCGTCATGGAGATCACCGACGGCGCCGGCGTCGACGTGGTCTACGACTCCGTCGGGCGCGACACCATCGGCCGCAGCATCCGCAGCCTGCGCCGCCGCGGGCTGTGCGTGCTCTTCGGGGCGAGCTCCGGCGCCGTCGAGGGCGTCAGCCCCAAGGAGCTCGGCGAGGCGGGCTCGGTGTACCTCACGCGGCCGCACCTCGCCGACTACCTGACCTCCGCGGAGGAGATCGCCGCGCGGACCGACCGCCTCTTCAAGCTCGTCGCCGACGGCTCGCTCGAGGTCGCGATCGGCCGGCGCTTCGCGCTCGAGGACGCGGCGGACGCCCACCGGGCCCTCGAGTCGCGCGCGACCACCGGCAAGCTGCTGCTCGAGATCGGCTAGATGGTTGATTCCGCGGCCGCGCGGTCGACTGGTGGATGCCCCGTGGATGCCGGGCGCCGCACGCACGAGGGGCACAGTGGCCGTGGCCACGGGCCCCTCGGGCGGGTGGCGATCCGGCGCCGCGGGGCGCCGCCAGGCGGCCGCGGGGTCGTGGAGTCAGCCATCTAACCCGCCCCGCTGCCGTTGCGCAGCGCGGGCATGATCTCCCGCGCGAAGTAGCGCATGCCCTCGAGCGGCGGGATCGGCTGGATGACGAGGTGCACGACGCCCGCCTCCTCGTACTCGCGGATCCGGGCGACGCACTTGCCGGGGCTGCCCCACAGGTTCTCGTCGAGCACGTCCTGCGGGGTCGGCGGCGTCGCGAAGCGGTGCTCGCGCTCCTTGGCGTAGCCGACGCTCCAGCGCTCCACGTCGGCGTCGTCGAGGCCGGCCAGCGAGACCGTCGAGACCGCGATCGGCAACGGGACCCCGTCGCGCCGCTCGGTCATGTCGGCCGCCCACTCGCGGATGGTCGCCGGCGGCTTGGAGTAGGTCAGCCACACGTCCGCCAGCTCGGCGGCGAGCGCCCGCGTGGCCTCGGAGTCTCCCGGGACCCAGATCGGGATGTGCGGGCGCTGCACCGGCTTGGGCTCGAGGAGCGCGTCGCGCACGGTGAAGAACCGCCCCTCGAAGGTCGTCCTGTCCTGCGTCCACAGCGCGCGGGCGATCAGCAGCGCCTCGCGCAGCCGCGCGACGCGATCGTCGTGCTCGTCCCACGGCAGCCCGTAGCTCTCGGTCTCCGCGCGGAACCACGCCGAGCCGAGCGAGTAGATCAGCCGCCCGCCCGAGATGACGTCGAACGTCGCCGCCATCTTCGCCATCACCGCGGGGTTGCGCAGCGAGTTGTTGAAGGTGTGCCCGGCGAAGCTGACGCGCTCGGTGAGCGCGGCGAGCGCCGAGAGCACCGTCCAGTTCTCGAGCATCGGCGTGCGCGTGTCCATGTGGGCGTTGATCACGTGGTCGGGCAGCCAGACGCTGTCGAACCCGAGCGCCTCGGCCTCGAGCGCCATCGAGCGCGCGTAGTCGAAGCCGGCGCCGGGGGCACCCATCTCGCCCTGCACCGCGAGCCGGACGCCGAACCTCACGCGGACGCCACCGCCTCGACCTCGCCCGGCCGGCTGCGCGCGGCGAGCCAGCCGCCGTCGACCGGCAGGACGCTCCCGGTGATGAACTCGGCTTCGGGCGAGGCGAGGAACGCCACCGCGCCCGCGACGTCGGCCGGCTGTCCCCAGCGCCGCGCCATGTTCTCCTGGGCCCAGGCGTCCGCGAGCGCAGGGTCGCGCGCGTAGACCGAGTTCAGCGGCGTGTCGATCAGCCCCGGCGCGAGCGCGTTGACGCAGATGCCCTGGCCCGCGACGTCGACGGCGACCGCCTGCGTCAGCGACACCAGCCCGCCCTTGGCCACGCAGTACGCGACCCGGTTGGGTCGCCCCACGAAGCTCGCGATCGAGGCGATGTTGACGATCCGCCCCCATCCCGCCCGCTGCATGTGCGGCAGCACGGCCTGGATGCAGTGGAAGGGGCCCGTCAGGTTCACGTCGAGCGTGCGCTGCCACTCGGTCTCGCCGTGCTCGAGCAGCGGCCGGATGAAGCGGATCGCGGCGTTGTTGACGAGCACGTCGACACCCCCGAGGCGCTCGGACACCTCGCCGGCCATCCGCTCGACCGCGGCGTGGTCGGACACGTCCGCCTGCGCCGGGATCGCGACGCCGCCTGCCGCCTCGATCTCGCCGGCGACCTCCGCGGCGTCCTCCGCGCGGAGGTCGGCCACCGCCACCCGCGCGCCTTCCGCGGCGAGGCGGGAGGCGATCGCCCGCCCCATCCCGCCGGCCCCGCCGGTGACCAGCGCCACCTTCCCTTCGAGTCTCATCGGCTCCCCCTGTCGGTCCGGGCGCGGCCTGTCCCGGGCGCCCGCGGTCCCTCAGTACCCGCTCGAGAGCGTTTCGCTAGGGTTTTTGGCAAGAGGTCTGACCACGAACGCAGGGGGTGCTGGACGCGATGAGCGTCGCGACATCGGACCCGACCACGTTGGTCGGTGGCACGTGGGGAGATCCGGACGAGCGGCGCGAGGTGGCCAACCCGGCGGACGGCTCGGTCGTCGGCTCGGTCGGCTACGGCGGCGCCGCCGAGGCGCGCGCCGCCGCGGACGCCGCCGGCGCCGCGTTCGCGGAGTGGGCCGACACGCCCGCCCGCGGCCGCGCCGACGTGCTGCTGCGCGCGGGCGCGCTGCTGGCGGAGCGGGCGGACGCGATCGCCGAGCTGCTCGCCCGCGAGGCCGGCAAGCGCCTGCCCGAGGCCGCCGGCGAGGTCGGGCTCTCGGCGGAGTACCTGCGCTGGTTCGCCGAGGAGGCGCGGCGCCCCGCCGGGCAGCTCCATCCCCACGAGCAGCCGGGCAGGCGCCACCTGTCGATCCGCCGGCCGGCGGGCGTGGTGGCGAGCCTCACGCCGTGGAACTTCCCGGTCTCCATCCAGGCCCGCAAGCTCGCGCCCGCCCTCGCCGCAGGGTGCACGGTCGTGGCGCGGCCGTCGGAGAAGGCGCCGCTGGCGGCCGTGGAGCTCGTCCGCTGCCTGCAGGACGCCGGCCTGCCCGACGGGGTGCTGAACCTCGTCCACGGCCCGGCCGCGGAGGTCACCGACGCGCTGCTCGTCCACCCGGCGGTGCGCGTCGTGAGCTTCACCGGGTCGACCGGCGTGGGCCGCCGGGTCATGGCGGCCGCGTCCGAGCGCGTCGTGCGCCCGCTGCTCGAGCTGGGCGGCGACGCGCCGTTCATCGTCTTCGAGGACGCCGACCTCGACGCGGCCGTCGAGGGCGCGCTGGTGGCCAAGTTCCGCAACTCGGGGCAGAGCTGCATCGGGGCCAACCGCTTCCTCGTGCACGAGCACGTCCACGACGTCTTCGTCGAGCGCCTGGCCGAGCGGGTCGACGGGATGACGGTCGGCGACGGCCTCGCCGACCCGCTGCCCGACCTCGGGCCGCTGATCGACGCCGACCGCGTGGCCTCGGTCACCTCCATGGTCGACGAGGCGATGGCGGCCGGCGCCCGGCGCGTGACGCGCGACTTCGACCTGCCGGCGGAGGGCTCTTACGCCGCGCCGGCGTTGCTGGTCGACGTGCCCGACGACGCCCGCCTCGCCCGCGAGGAGATCTTCGGGCCGGCGGCCGGCGTCTTCCCGTTCTCCGACGAGGACGAGGCGCTCGCGCGGGCCAACGGCACCGAGATGGGGCTCGCGGCCTACCTCTACACCCGCGACGTCGACCGGGTGTGGCGCGTCGGCGAGCACCTCGAGACGGGGATCGTCGGCGTCAACACGGGGCTGCCCACGGTCGTCTTCGCGCCGATGGGCGGCATCAAGCAGAGCGGCCTGGGGCGCGAGGGGTCGTCCCTCGGGCTGGAGGACTTCGAAGAGGTCAGGTACCTGGCCTTCGGAATCTAGGACCACCCACCCACGCCCGCCGGCAGGGGCCGGGCGAGCGTGTGTGCGCCACCCCGAGGGAGGAGAGCCGTGGCATCCGCAACCATCCAGATCCGCACGCCCCAGGACGTCGTCGAGCTGGTGAACTCCGGCAGGGTCAAGGGCGGCAACGCCGGGGCGATCGTGCTGATCGCCCTGGGCGGGATCTTCATCGACGCCTACGACTTCACGAGCCTGGCCTTCGGGGTCAAGGACATCACCAAGGAGTTCGGGCTCGGCGCGTTCATGGAGTCCGTGGTGACCGCGTCGATCATGGTCGGCGCCCTGCTCGGGGCGCTGTTCGGCGGCTACTGGGTCGACAAGATCGGCCGCTACCGGATGTTCATGGCCGACATGCTGTTCTTCGTCGTCTCGGCCATCGGCTGCGCGCTCGCGCCGAACCTCGAGCTGCTGATCCTGTTCCGCTTCCTGATGGGGATCGGCATCGGGCTCGACTTCCCCGTGGCGCTGGCGTTCATCGCCGAGTACACGGCCAGCCGCGGCAAGGGCCGCTCGGTGACCCTGTGGCAGCCGATGTGGTACGTGGCGGTCGGCGCGACGTTCGCGATCCTGCTGCCGTTCTACTTCCTCGTGCCCGAGTCCTCGCACGGCGACCTGTGGCGGATCGCCGTCGGCTTCGGCGCGGTGCCGGCGCTGATCGTGATGCTCGTCCGGCACCGCTACATGGACGAGAGCCCGATGTGGGCGGCCAACCAGGGCGACCTGCACGAGGCGGCGAGGATCCTGCGCCACAGCTACGGGGCCGACGTCGAGGTCGCGCCCGACGCGCCGCCGGTGAAGCGCAGGCGCTCGGCCGACTTCTCCCCGCGCGTGATCAAGAAGCTCTTCGCGAAGCGCTACCGGGCGCGGACCGCGCTCGCCGGGATCGTGGGCGCGATGCAGTCGATGGAGTACTACGCGGTCGGCTTCTACCTGTCGTTCATCACGCTCGAGCTGTTCGGCGAGTCGCGGCTGACCGGGATCGTGGTGCCGATGATCTTCAACTTCGCCTTCGGCGTGACCGGCGGCTTCCTCGGCTGCGCGCTGCTCAACCGGTGGGGCTCGCGCACGCTCGCGCAGCGCGGGTTCATCTGCACCACGCTGCTGCTCGTGGCGGCGGGCCTGATCGGCGGCAGCGGCACGGACGGCGCCGCGGCCTACGTCGGCGGCCTGCTGATCGGCCTGTTCATCTTCTTCCACGCGGCCGGCCCGGGCGCGCAGGGGATGACCCTCGCGACGCTGTCCTACCCGACGTCGCTGCGCGGCGCGGGCGCCGGCTTCGCGCAGGCGGTGCTGCGCGTCGGCTCGACGATGGGTCTGGTGTTCTTCCCGATCATGACCGACGCACTGGGGCTCACCGCGCTCGCCGTGCTGGCCGTCGCACCCGCCATCGGGCTGCTCGCGACGGTGCTGATCCGCTGGGAGCCGATCGGCGCCGACGTCGACGCCGAGGACTTCGAGGACGCCGATTCGGCGCCCGCGCCCGAGGAGGCCGCGATGGCAGGGGCGGCGTCGCGGTGACGGCGCTCGGGTTCATCGGCGCCGGGCGGATGGGCGGCGCGGTGGCGCGCCGCCTCGCCACCGGCGGCCACGACGTCGCGGTCTACGACCCGAGCCCGGACGCGGTCGCGGCCTGTGTCGAGGTGGGCGCCCGCGCCGCGGAGTCCGCCGTCGCGGCGGTACGCGGCGCCGAGGCGGTGTTCACCAGCCTGCCGCTGCCCGAGCACGTGACCGCGACCTACGCAGAGCTCGAGGGCGCGCTCGAGCCCGGCGTGGTGTGCGTCGACGTGTCCACCATCGACCCGGCGACCGCCCGCGCGGTCGCGGACCGGCTCGCCGCGGCGGGCGCTCCCTTCCTCGTGTGCGCGCTCGGCAAGGGCCCGGCGCAGGCCGAGGGCGGGGAGATCCCGCTGTTCGTCGGCGGTCCCGCCGGGACGGTCGAGCGCGTGCGCCCGCTGCTCGAGCGCATCGGCAACGCGATCCACCACCTCGGCGACGTCGAGGCCGCGACGATGTTCAAGCTCGTCTCGAACCTCATCGGGATGACCAACGTCGCGGTGCTGGCCGAGGGCTACCTGCTGGCGCGGCGCGCGGGCATCGAGCCGGACGCGTTCACCGCGGCGCTGAGCGACACCGGCGCCGGCTCCTACCAGCTCGACATGCGCCTGCCGTGGATGATCGCCGGCGACCACGCGCCCCGCTTCGCCGTCGACCTCGCCGCCAAGGACCTGCGCCTGGCGGTCGACGCGGCGGCCCGGGCGCGCGTCCCGACGCCGGTCGGCGCCCAGGGGCTCTCGCAGCTGCTGAGCGCGTCGGCCCACGGCTTCGGCGGCGAGGACGTCACCGCGATGCTGAAGGTGCTCGACCCGCCGCCCGACGGGGACGCCGCGGGGTGAGCGCGGCGGTCGTCGTCCTCACCGAGGACATCGCGGGCGAGCCGCTCGACGAGCTCGCGCGCGAGCTGCCGCTGCGGCGCGAGCCGGACGCGTGGCGCGACGGCGCGCGGCTGCGCGCGGCGCTGGCGGGCGCCGCCGCGGTCGTGGTGCGCAACCGCACCCCGGTGGACCGCGCGCTGCTCGAGGCCTGCCCCGAGCTGCGGATCGTCGCCCGGGTCGGCGTGGGGCTCGACAACATCGACGTCGACGCGGCCGACGACCTCGGGGTCGTGGTCTCCGCGCCGCTCGGCGCCAACGCGGTCAGCGTCGCCGAGCACGCGCTGGGGCTCGCCCTCGCGCTCGCCCGGCGCGTCGTCCCGCTCGACCGCGACTGCCGGGCGGGCGGCTGGTCGCGCACGCCGGGGCGCGAGCTGGCCGGGCGCACGTGGGGCCTGCTCGGCGCGGGCGCGACCGGCCGCGCCTGCGCCCGCCTGGCGCGCGGCCTCGGGATGACGGTCATCGCCCACGACCCCCACCTCTCCCCCGCGCACCCGGAGCTCGCCGAGCTCGGCATCCGCCTCGTGGGGCTCGAGGAGGTGGCGGCGGGGAGCGACGTGCTGAGCTGCCACCTGCCGTCCACGGAGGCGACGCGCGGGCTCATCGACGCGGCGTTCCTCGCCCGCATGCGCCCGGACGCGCTGCTCATCAGCGTGGGCCGCGGCGACGTGGTCGACGAGGAGGCGCTCGCCGACGCGCTCGAGGGCGGGCGCCTGGGCGGCGCCGGGCTCGACGTCCGGGCCGCCGAGCCGCCCTCCCCCGGCCGGCTCGAGCGCCTCGACAGCGTGGTGCTCACCCCGCACGTGGCCGGCATCACCGCCGAGAGCCAGCGGCGGATCCTCGAGGTGCTCGCGGGCGACATCCGCGCGGTGTGCGGCGGCGGGGAGGCCCGCCACGCGGTCGGCCGCCACGCGACGCCCCGCGACCGGTCACACGTATGACCCTGACGGTCGGCGACGCGCGGGCGCTCGCGGGCGACCTGCTCGCCGCGTCCGGCCTCGCGCCGGACGACGCCGCGCGGACCGCGGAGGCGATCGTGCTCGCGGACTGCTGGGGCGTCGCCTCGCACGGCCTGATGCGCCTGCCGTTCTACCTCGAGCGCATCCGCGCCGGCGGCTACCCGGCCGGCGCGCGGCTCGAGACCGTCTCGGACACCGGTCCCGCCGTCGCGCTCGACGGCGGTGGCGGGCTCGGCCACTGGCAGCTGTGGCGGGCCGCCTCGCTCGCGGCGGAGCGCTCCGCGGAGCATGGCGTCGCGGCGGTCTCGGTCGGCAACTCCGGGCACTGCGGGGCGCTCGGGGTCTACACGCTGCCGCCGCTCGGGGCGGGCCACCTGGCGCTCGTGTTCTCCAACGGGCCCGCGGTGATGGCGCCCTGGGGCGGCTCCGACCCGCTGCTCTCGACCTCGCCGCTCGCCGCCGGCATCCCGACGCGGCCGCGGCCGGCCATCGTCGACCTCGCCACGAGTGCCGTCGCGCGCGGGAGGATCGCCGGCCACGCGCGGCGCGGCGAGCCGCTGCCCGAGGGCTGGGCGCTCGACGCCGACGGGCAGCCGACGACCGACGCGCAGGACGCGCTCGACGGCCTCCTCGCCCCGATGGGCGGGGCGAAGGGCTTCGCGCTCGCGCTGCTGGTCGAGTCGCTCACCGGCGGTCTGGCGGGCCCGCGCCTGTCGGCCGAGGTGACCGACATGTTCCAGGCCGACCAGGCGGCCGAGCCGCAGCGCATCGGCCACCTCGTGCTCGCGCTCGACCCGGGCCGCTTCGGCACGGGCGGCCCCGAGGCCACGCAGGCCCGCCTCGACGACCTCGCCCGGCGGGTCGAGGCGGCGGGCGGCCGCCTCCCGGGCGCGGCCCGCCGCCGGCCCGAGGAGATCGACGCGAGCACCCCGCTCGAGGTCGACCCCGGGGTCGAGGCCGACCTGCAGGCGTGGGCGGCGACGCTGGGCGTGGCGCCCGGGCCGACGTGAGGCGTGGCGCCCTGCCGCGCCGCCGACGCGGTGCGGGTCAGCCGAGGACGGCGGCGGCCGGGTCGGCGACGACGAGGGAAAGCTTCCCGCCGGCGGGGCGCTCGATCGTCGCGCAGGGCTCTACGTCGAGGCGGGGCTGGTCGATGCCGAGGGCGAGCAGCCGGGCCAGGACCTGGTCGTGGACGCGCCGCCCGGTCTCGACGGCGGCGGCGGCGTCGCCGAGCACGACGCGCAGCCTGAGCCGGTCGCCGTGCTGGACGACCTGGAACTCGCGGATGTCGGGATCCGTGGTGAGGGCGGCGAACTGGAGCGGGTGGACGGTGACGCCGCCGACGCGCAGAACGTCGTCGCCGCGGCCGTGCACGGCGCTGACGCGCCTCAGCGTCCGGCCGCAGGGGCAGGGCTCGGGGTCGACGGTGACGACGTCGGTGATCTCGTAGCGGATCAGCGGCTGGACCGGGTTGAAGAGGTTCGTCAGCAGCACGCGCGCACCGGGCTCGCCGTCGGGCACCGGCCGGTTGTCCTCGTCGACGTTCTCGACGATGGCGAGCTCCTCGAAGAGGTGGAAGCCGTCGTGCTCCGGGCACTGCGCCGCCCAGAGTCCCTCGGTCGTCGAGTAGAAGTCGAACGCGCGCACGCCGAACGCCTCGTGGACGCGGCGAGCCATGCCGGGGGTCAGCAGCTCGCTGCTGCTCGTGATGACGCGGGGGGCGATCCGCAGGCGGCCGGCGCGCTGCTCGTCGGCGAGCAGCGCCGCGTAGGACCTCACGCCCCCGGCCGAGGAAGGCTCCATCCGGGTCGCGGCACCCGGACGGAGCCCGAGGCGCTCCTCAGCGGCAGTGCTCCCAGCGGCTCTGGTACGCGGAGTTGTAGTAGCCGCGCGGCACGAAGTTGTCGGGCATCAGCAGCGTCGCGGCACCACCCCACTGGACGCACCGGTTCCGCGCCGGCACGTACACCGGCCCGGCGAAGTACTTGAACTCGCCGGCGTCGCCGTCGGCGGTGTCGGGCCCCAGGGGGCGGGCGGCGAGCGAGACGGAGAGATGGTCGCCGAAGACGCGCTTCTTCTTCCCGACCCGGTAGCGCTTCATCGTCACCGCGCAGTTCGTGCCCCGCGCCGAGTTGTACGTCAGGACCACGGCCGCGAGCAGCACCGGGTTCCCGTTGGAGGGGTCGGTGGCATACATGCGGTGGCGGTCGATGACCTTGTAGCCCGGGCCGCACACGCCGGCGGCGGTGTAGGGGTTCTTCTTGGCGCCGGCCGCGGACGGGACGGCCAGCAGCGCCAGGAGCGCGGCACAGACCAGGATTCGGAGTGTTCGCATGCGGCCGTAGATTGCCGCGCTTGCACCCCTGGAAACCGTGGTCGGCCGAGCTCTCATGAAGCTCTCACGATCCGGGTGTCACCGCGGGCCCGGCGTGACCCGGCATTGCGCCGCCGCGGGCGATGAGCCCGCGGCGGCGGACGGCGTCACGCCGTGCTCGCCGCGGCCGGCGCGACGGTGACGTCGTTCGGCATCAGGATCCACGCCCCGATGTAGACGAGCGGGGAGAGCACCAGGATCGTCGCGATGCCGAGCAGTCGGGCGACGAGCGGGTTGACGTCGAAGCGCCGCGCGAAGCTCGCGAAGACCCCGGCGAGGATGCGGCCTTCGCGCGGACGCGAGAGGCCCTTCTGCGCGAACCAGGCTCGTGCTCCGGAGAGCGAGCTTTCGTAGGCATCGACCGGCGGGTGGGTGGTAGCGGCCATCGTCTCTTCTCGGTTCTCCCGGGCGCCCCCGGGGCTGGTTTCTTGCGTAAGAGGAGGATCGCTTCTGCGGGCCTCATCGCCCAGCAGGCAGGCCGTAACCCGGCGGGGTGCCAGCAGGTGCCGAACCCCTAGGGGTCATCCCGGAGAGACGACCCGATCCCCTTACGAATCACGGGGCGACACCCCCTAGCGCATCGCCCCCCGGGCGCCGCACCAGCCACTGCCACAGCCGCCGCGCGGCACCCGCCGGCACCGGCCCGCGCCGCCGGACGGCGCGCAGCGCGCGGCCGAGGTCGACGTCGCGCAGCCGCAGCGCGTGCAGCGCGCCGGCCCCCACCTCGGCCTGCACGGCGGTGGCGGAGATCAGCGTGAACCCGCCGCTCAGCACGGCGCGCTTGAGCCCCTGGATGGAGGGCGTCTCGAGCGCCGGCTCGAGCTCCACCCCGTGGGCTTCGAGCGCCAGCGCGGCCACCGCGCGCGAGCCGGAGTCGCGCTCGCGCGACAGGTAGGCCTCCTGCGCGAGCTCGGCGGCGCGGAGCGTGCGCCGGCGCGCCCAGCGGTGCCCTGGCGCCACCACGACCACCAGCTCGTCGCGCAGCAGCGTGCGCGCCTCGAAGCCCGCGAGCTCGTCCACGCCCTCCACGAAGCCGATCTCCGCGGCACCGGCGCGCAGCTCGGCGAGCACCCCGGGCGAGTTGACGACGTCGACCTGGACGTGCAGCCGCGCGTCGGGGACGGCGGCCCGGAAGGCGGCGAGCCACGCCGGGAGCAGGAACTCGCCGATCGTGTGGCTCGCCGCGAGGCGCAGCGCATGCCGCGCCTCCTCGCTCGCGTCGGCGACCACCACCGCCGCGCGCTGCAGCGCGGCCAGCGCCTGCTTGGCCGCCGGGTAGAGCATCCGTCCCGCCTCGGTCGGGCGCACGCCGGTCCGGCTGCGCGTGAGCAGCGCGACGCCCGTGCGCTGCTCGAGCGACTGGATGCGCTTGGACACCGCCGACTGCGTGAGGCCGAGCGCGTCGGCCGCGCCGTGCACGCTCGAGGTCTCGACCGCGGCCGCGAACGCGACGAGGTCGCGACCGGACAGCGGCTCGGCGGTGACGACGGACGGGAAGGGGGGCGGCAAGCCGTGACGATCCACGATCGGGCCATTCCATCATGGAATCGTCCCGGTCGGAAAGGGAATGGATCTCGTCCGCGCGCTGACCGATGATGCCCGCGTGACGCAGTTCGGGTTCGTCCTCGACCAGCGCGCGTGCATCGGCTGCCACGCGTGCACCGTCGCGTGCAAGGTCGAGCACGGCGTGGAGCTCGGGGTCTTCCGCACCTGGGTCAAGTACGTCGAGACCGGCACGTTCCCCGACGCCGACCGCCACTTCTCGGTCCTGCGCTGCAACCAGTGCACCGACGCGCCGTGCGTGGAGATCTGCCCCGTGACCGCGCTGTACAAGCGCGAGGACGGCATCGTCGACTTCGACGCAGAGCGCTGCATCGGCTGCAAGGCGTGCCTCAACGGCTGCCCTTACGACGCGCTCTACATCGACCCCAACTCGCACACGGCCGCGAAGTGCAACTTCTGCGCCCACCGGGTCGACGAGGGACTGCAGCCGGCGTGCGAGGTCGTCTGCCCCACCAACGCGATCGTCTCCGGCGACGTCGACGACCCCGAGTCGCCGGTGCGCAAGCTCATCGACGTCATCCCGCACGAGGTGCGCGCGCCGGAGCAGGGCACCGGCCCGAACGTCTTCTACCTCGGCGCCGAGGAGGCGTCGCTGAACCCGCTGCAGGTCGGCGGCGGCGACGGCTTCATGTACAGCGAGGTCCCGCCCGCCCAGAAGGAGAAGCTCGCGCCGCTGACCAAGGACGCCGAGGCCCGGGCGATGCACGACATCGACCACCCCGCGCCGTGGGGCTGGAAGGTGTCGAGCTACTTCCTCACCAAGGGGATCGCCGCCGGCGCCATGATGCTCGCCGGCGTCTTCGCGATCGCGCAGGTCCTCTCCGGCGTGCTCGCGCTCGCGGGGATCGCCGCCACCGGGGCCTTCCTCGTCGCCGACCTCAAGCAGCCGCGCCGCTTCTACTACCTGTTCACGCGGCCGCAGTGGCGCTCCTGGCTCGCGCTGGGCGCCCAGGTCATCAACGTCGCGAGCCTCGTGGCGTTCGCCTTCACCGTCTGCGCCGTCCTCGGCTGGGACGGCGCCCGCGACGTGCTCGGCTGGGTGATGGTGCCGGCCGGCGCGCTGCTGGCCGCCTACACGGCCTTCCTGTTCAACCAGTGCGAGGGCCGCGACCTGTGGCAGAGCCGCCTGCTGCTGCCGCACACGATCGTCAACGCGGTCGTCGCCGGCGCCGCCGCGATGGGCATCGCCACGCTGTTCGGCGCCGAGGGCGCCGGCACCCTGCGGTGGGCGCTCGTCGCCTCCTGCGTGGTCAGCCTCGTGCTGATCGCCATCGACACCTGGGGCCCGCACCCCACCGGGCAGGCCGAGCGCGCGGCGCTCAACCTGTGGCGCGACCGCTTCGGCACGCGGTTCTTCGCCGGCATGGCCGGGCTCGCCGCCGGCGCGCTGCTGCCGCTCATCGGGGCCGGCACCGGGCTGCTCGCGGCCGGCGGGCTGCTCGCGCTGATCGGCCTGTGGCTCTTCGAGGACGCCTGGGTGCGCGCCGGGCAGAGCGTGCCGCTGAGCTGATGGCCACCGGACTGCGCCGCCACCCGCCCGCGGAGCAGTGGGACTCCTGGACGGAGAACGACCCCGCCGCGTGGCCGCGGAAGGTCCCGCGCGAGTACATGCTCGTGCCGACCGTCTGCTTCAACTGCGAGGCGGCCTGCGGCCTGCTGGCCTACGTGGACAAGGAGAACCTCGAGATCAAGAAGCTCGAGGGCAACCCGCACCACCCCGGCAGCCGGGGGCGCAACTGCGCCAAGGGCCCCGCGACGCTCAACCAGATCACGGACCCCGAGCGCATCCTCTACCCGATGAGAAGGCGGCCCAGCACCCCCCGCGGCGGCGGCGAGTGGGAGCGCGTGAGCTGGGACCACGTGCTCGACACGTTCGCCGAGCGCATGAACCAGGCGTTCTCGTCCGGGCGGCCCAACGACGTCTGCTACTTCGTCGGGCGTCCCGGGGAGGACGGCTTCGCGGACCGCTTCCTCGAGACCTGGGGTTGCGACGGCCACAACTCGCACACCAACGTGTGCTCGTCGGGCGGCCGCGCGGGCTACGGCTTCTGGTGCGGCACCGACCGTCCCTCGCCCGACTACGCCAACGCGAAGTTCGTGCTGCTGTGCTCGGCGCACCTCGAGTCCGGCCACTACTTCAACCCGCACGCCCAGCGCCTGGTCGAGGCCAAGCTCGGCGGCACCAAGATCGCCGTGATGGACCCGCGGCTGTCGAACACCGCCTCGCGCGCGGACTACTGGCTGCCGACCTGGCCGGGCACGGAGGGGGCGCTGCTGCTGGCGATCGCGCGTGTGCTGCTCGAGGAGGACCTGTTCAACCGCGACTTCGTGCGCCGCTGGGTCAACTGGCGCACCTACCTGCGCCACCGCGCCCCGAGCGCCGAGCCGACGTTCGACAACTTCGTGCTCGAGCTCAAGCGCGAGTACGCCCGCTACACGCCCGAGTACGCCGAGCGCGAGACCGGCGTCCCGGCGGGCACGATCGTCGAGGTGGCGCGCGAGATCGCCGCGGCGGCGCCCGCGTTCGCCTCGCACATCTGGCGCGCGGCGGCCGCCGGCAACCTGCACGGCTGGCAGATCACGCGCAGCCTGTGGCTGATCAACGTCCTGACCGGCTCGGTGGGCACCGAGGGCGGCGTCTCGCCCAACGCGTGGAACAAGTTCATCCCCGCGCCGTGGAAGAAGCCGTCGCCCCACAACCAGTGGAACGAGCTCAGCTGGCCGCGCGAGTACCCGCTCGCCCACAACGAGATGAGCTTCCTCTACCCGCACTTCCTGCACGACGGGCGCGGGAGCCAGCCGGTGCTCTTCACGCGGGTGCTCAACCCGATCTGGACCTATCCCGACGGGTACTCGTGGCTGCGCGCGCTGCGCGACCCCGACGCGGTCGGCCTGCACGGCGCGATGACCCCCACGTGGTCGGAGACCGCCTGGTGGTCCGACTACGTGCTGCCGATGGGGCATGGCCCCGAGCGCCACGACACGCACTCCTACGAGACCCACGCAGGCCGCTGGCTGGGCTTCCGCCAGCCGGTCCGCCGCGTGGCGATGGAACGCCTCGGGCAGCCCGTGGAGTTCACGTACGAGGCGAACCCGGGCGAGGTCTGGGAGGAGGGCGAGTTCTGGATCGAGGTCTCCTGGCGCGCCGACCCGGACGGGTCGCTGGGGATCCGCCAGTACTACGAGTCGCCCTACCGGCCGGGGGAGAAGATCACCCTCGAGGAGTACTACCGCTGGATGTTCGAGAACTCCGTGCCCGGGCTCCCCGAGAAGGCGGAGGCCGAGGGCCTCGACCCGCTCGGCTACATGCGCCGCTACGGCGCGGTCGAGGTCTCACGCGGCGACTACGCCCAGCACGAGGCCGAGGTCGAAGAGCTCGACGACACCCACGTCCACGGCGCCGAGGACACCGTCACCAAGCGCGTGCTCGACGGCTCGCACATGCCGCTCACCGGCCGCCCGGACACGATCGCCACGATGGTCGACGGGGTCCCGCGGAAGGGCTTCAACACGCCGTCGCGCAAGCTCGAGCTGTACTCGGAGACGCTCGCCGAATGGGGCTGGGAGCGACAGGCCACGCCCGCCTACGCCCGCAGCCACGTCCACCCCTCGCTGATCGATCACGCGGCGGGCGAGTACGTCCTGCTGCCGACCTACCGGCTGCCGACGATGATCCACTCGCGCTCGGGCAACGCCAAGTACCTCAACGAGCTCTCGCACGCGCACCCGCTGCTCGTCTGCCCCGAGGACGCCGAGCGCATCGGGCTGACCACCGGCGGGCTCGCGCGCGTGGAGACCGAGATCGGGTGGTTCGTGATCAAGGCGCTCGTCACCGAGGGCATCCGCCCGGGCGTCGTCGCCGCCTCGCACCACATGGGCCGCTGGCGGCTCAAGGAGAACCAGGGCAACGAGCGCTGGTCGAGCGCGCTGGTCGACATGGCCGAGGCGAACGGTGGCGTGACCTTCCGGCGCGTGCACGGCGTGCAGCCGTGGGAGTCGGCGGACCGCAGCTCCAGCAAGATCTGGTGGAGCGACGCCGGCGTCCACCAGAACATCACCTTCCCGGTGCACCCGGACCCGATCAGCGGCATGCACTGCTGGCACCAGAAGGTGCGCGTGCGGCCGGCGGAGCCGGGCGACCAGTACGCCGACATCCACGTCGACTTCGAGAAGTCCCGCGGCGTGTACCGCAAGTGGCTGGGCCTCACGCGGCCCGCCACCGGCGCACTGCGCCGGCCGATCTGGCTGTTCCGCCCGGTCAAGCCTGTGCTCGACGCCTACGCGCTGCCGGACGACGAGCGCACCCTCGCCTTCCGCGAGGAGGACTTCGAGGCCCGGCGGAGGATCGACCCGGACCGCCTGGCCGATCTCGTCGACTGGTCGCCTGCCGAGGTGTGGGGCCCGCTCAGCTGAACCCGGCCCCGGCCGAGAAGACCCGCGCCATGCGCCTCGGCCGCGACGCGCTGGCGGGGATCACGGTCGCCCTGGTGCTGATCCCGCAGGCGCTCGCCTACGCCGGGGTCGCCGGCATGCCCCCGATCGGCGGGCTCTACGCGGCTGCGCTGCCGCCGCTCGCCGCGGCGCTGTTCGCCTCCTCGCCATACCTGCAGACCGGCCCGGTGGCGCTCACGAGCCTGCTGACCTTCGGCGCGCTCGCGGACCGCGCACCCGTGGGCAGCGACGCCTACGTGCAGCTCGGCATCCTGCTCGCGCTCGTGGTCGGCGTCGTCCGGCTCCTGATCGGCGTGCTGCGCGGAGGCCTCATCGCCCACCTGATGTCCGAGCCGATGCTGATCGGCTTCATGCCCGCGGGCGCCGTGCTCATCGCCGCCTCGCAGCTCCCCGCCGCCCTCGGCGTGGAGGCCGACCAGAGCGACGTGATCGCCGCCGCGGCGGACGCCGTGGTCTCGCCGGACGAGTGGCAGCTCGCCGCCGTCGCGCTCGCGGCGGGGTCGCTCGCCGTCGTGCTCCTCGGCCGGCGGCTGCACCCGCTGTTCCCGGGCGTGCTCGTCGCGCTCATCGCCGGCCTCGCGCTCAGCTCGCTGGCGAGCTACGGCGGCGCGATCGTCGGCGACATCCCCGCCGGCCTGCCGAAGGTCACGCTCGACCTGCCCTACGCCGAGCTGCCCGAGCTGCTCGTGCCCGGCGCCGTCATCGCCATCGTCGGGTTCGCCGAGGCCGCCTCGATCTCGCGCACCTACGCCATCCGCGAGCGGCGGCCGTGGAACGCCGACCGCGAGTTCTTCAGCCAGGGCATCGCCAACCTCGCCTCCGGGGTCTCCGGCGGCTACCCGGTGGGCGGCTCGTTCTCGCGCAGCGCGCTCAACCACGACGCCGGCGCGCTGAGCCGCGCGAGCGGCGCGATCACCGGGATCGCGGTGCTCGCCTTCCTCCCGGCGGCCGCCGTGCTCGAGCCGCTGCCCAAGGCCGTGCTGTCGGCGATCGTCATCTCCGCCGTGCTGGGGCTGATGCGCTTCGGGCGCATCGTGTCGCTGTGGCGCGTCTCGCGGCCGCAGTTCGCGGTGGCGGCGGTGACCTTCGGGCTGACGCTGCTGCTGGCGCCGCACGTCGAGCAGGCGGTCATCGCCGGCGTCGTCCTCGCGCTGGGCGTGCACCTCGTACGCGAGCTGACGCTGCGGATCGAGGTCACGACGAACGGCGACATGATGATCATCCGGCCGTCCGGCGTGCTGTGGTTCGCGACCGCGCAGGACCTCGAGGAGCGGCTCAGCGGGCTGCTCGAGCAGCACCCGGAGGTGACCCGGCTGCGGCTCGCGCTCGACGGGCTCGGCCGCATCGACCTGACGGGCGTGATGGCGCTCCACCGCCTGCTCGACGACGCCCGCGCCGGCGGCATCGAGGTCGAGGTGACCGGCGCGCCGCCGCAGGCGCGCGGCCTGCTCGACCGCTACCAGCGCGGCAAGGACGCGCTGTCCTGACCCGTCAGTCGGACGCGCCGCGGCGCGCGAGGATCATCTCGGCCGCCGCCCGCTTGGTGGTGCGGTTGCGCTCGCGCCCGGGGAGGTCGCGGTACTGCGGGTCCCGGGCCAGGCGCGGCACCAGGCGCGAGAACTCGTCGAGCTCCTGGTTGCGCAGCCCGTAGCGCGACTTCGCGCGCACCAGGTCGAGGTGCGCGAAGGTGGCGAGCAGGAGCGGGATGGCGAGCACCGCGGAGACGATCGTCGCCGCGATCCCCAGCCCGGTGGACACGAGGAACATCAGCGCCGGGATCGCCACCACCGGGATCAGCAGGAACAGGCAGTAGAGGAGCTGCAGCATCCGGCGACCGGGTCAGGGCGCGGGCGCCGGGGCCGCGTGGTCGTCGCGCACGCCGGTCAGGCGGGGACGTGCGGGCGCTCGTCCCGCTTCGGCGGCGAGGGGCGCGTCGGTGTACGCCTGGAAGTCGCGCTCGAACTCCGGCCACCAGGACGGCGGCGGCGGATCCTCGGGGCCCGGGGGGCCCGATCCGGGACCGCCCTCCTCGCCGGGCTCGCCGCCGCCCGGCGGGTTGAGCAGCCACGCGAAGATGTACAGCGGTGCGGCGATGGTCACCGCCGTGCAGGCGTACGGAATGGCGATCATCGGGTTCTTCCCCATGAAGGCCTCCACCACTGCGACCACCGCATAGACGGCCGCCGCGGCAAACCCGCCCACGAGCACCCACCGTTCGAATGCCGGGCGTCGCATGAGGCCATGCTACCAACCGTTTTTCACCCCTGTGGGGGCTCCGGGCGCCGCCCCGCTGGTCCCGAGCGGCGCCCGTCACCCGCCTCGCTCACGCGCGGGCGTTCTCTGCGTAGAACTCGGCCTCGATCTGCTCGAGCGACTTGCCCGACGTCTCCGGCCCGATCAGGTAGCCGACGATCGTGAGCACCCACAGCCCGGCGCTGGCCAGGAACGGCGTGGTCGGGCCGTATGCGGCGATCCCGGCGCCGACCAGGAACGGCGCGGCGATCGACATGACCCGGCCGCCACCGACCGCGACTCCGAAGGAGCTGCCTCGGATGCTCGTGGGGAACATCTCGCTGATGTAGGTGTCGCTGACACCCCAGAGCCAACCGAGCATCGCGATCTGGATCGCGCCGAAGACCAGGAACGTGCCCAGCTCGTCCGCCGTGGCGGCGAGGATCGTGCACGTGATCATGATCACCCCGCCGAGGATGCCGGCCGGCCGGCGACCGACCCAGTCCGACAGTCCCGTCCCGATGTACGAGAAGAAGAACTGCACGACGTAGAACATGATCGCGTACTTGATCGCCGTCGTGGGTGAGACATCGAACTTCTGCACCATGAACGTCGTCAGGAACACCGTGATGCCCCAGTAGCCCATGGCGTTGGCGGTGTACAGCAGCCATCCGATGCCGATCCGCTTGCGCACGCCGGGGATCTGCCAGAACCGTTCGGTCGTCCCGCGCTGCAGGCTGAAGAGCGCGATCGTGAACAGGGTCCCCACCGCGCCCACGGTCACAAGGACCGCGGCCAGCACCGTGGAGACGTCCGCGAGCAGGCCGACGAACAGCGCCGCCAGGAACAGCACCAGGAGCGCCCCCACGAGGGCCGTGGGCGGGCCACCCGGCGTGTGCGCCTCGGCCCGGGCCAGATCGAGCGCGGCCGCGCGCTCGGCCTTGACCTCCTCCTTCTCGAGTCTGGCCACCGCCGCGGCCCGCTCCTGGGCCGTCTGGCCCTCGTGCTCGGCCGCCAGCAGCGCCTGCGCGGCCGCGAACTTGTCCTCGGCCTTGTCGATCACGTAGCGGACGGACTCCGAGATGAAGCGCCGGAACGCGAACACCGCGATCGCCGGGATGATGGCGATGAGGAACGCCGCCTCCCAGCCCCACTTCGGCACCAGGGCGAGCGCCACGACGCCGGCGAGGATGTAGCCGAGCGAGTAGAGCGAGAACATGATCCCGCCGGTCCCGAGCGCCCGGTACTTCGACTTGAACATCTCGCACGTGTACGGAGCGCCGACCGCGAGCTCGCCCGCACCGCCGATGCCGGTGAGGAAGCGCATGATCGTGAACCAGATCACGTTGCCGCCGAGCCCTCCGAGCGACGTCGTGAGGCCGTACATGAGGATCGACACTCCGAGGGTGTCCTTGCGGCCGAACTTGTCCGCCGCGACACCGAAGCCGATCGTGCCGAGCGTGTAGCCGATCAGGAAGATCGAGCCGATCACGCCTGCGGTCCCCGCGCCGATGCCAAGCGTCGCCATGATCGCCGGCAGCACCAGCCCGTAGATGTTGACCGCGTACGCATCGAACCCGTAGCCCAGGCCCGCCGCCAGCGCGACCATGAGTGCGTCCTTGAACGGGATCTCTTCGCTGAGGTCCTTTTGCGCCGACTCCTGCAGTCCGGCGGGCGTAACGGTGCCCGTCGCCGTCGATTCCATGTTCCTTCCTCTCTCCCTTTTTGGCTCGGTTACCTGGGACCTACAGCGACACGAAGACCTTGCCGTCTTCCTCGGTCACCGTGAAGGTCCGCAGGCACCGGCTCGGCTCGGCCAGCAGACTGCCGTTCCGGATGTCGTACTCGAAGCCGTGCCAGGGGCAGCGGAGGATCTCCCCCGCCCGGTCGTCGCGGTAGTCGTCGACCCCGCTCGACTCCATCGAGGCGGCCCCCAGCCGCCCCTTCGAGAGCGGCCCGCCCTGGTGCAGGCACTTGTCGAGCACCGCGTGCAGCGTGCCGTCGGGCGCGCGGACCACCACCACCGGCATGGGGCCGAGCTTGGTCCCGACCATCTCGCCTGCGGGCAGCTCCTCCGAGGCGCAGACCTCGACCCGCATCCTGCTCTTGTTCGCGCCCGCCTGAGCGGCGGGCGCCGTCGTTTCGGACATGGCTAGGCCACCGCCGGGGCCTTCGCGGGAAGGCGCTCGTAGATCGCGCGCGCGTTCTCCGAGAAGATCTTGCGCTTGAGGTCGTCGGGCATGTCCGTCGGCAGCGCCTCGAGCGGCGAGTCGAAGTCCCAGTGCGGATAGTCGGTGGAGAAGCAGAGCAGCTCGTCGGAGCCCATCTGGTCGATCAGCTGGCTGAACTGCTCCCAGGTGAACTCCTCGACCGGCTGGGTGGCGAAGCGGATCTGCTCCCGGACGATGTCCGAGGGCATGCGCTTCACCCACGGCACCTCCGCCCGCAGCTCCCGGTACTGCTGGTCCATCTTCCACATGAGGTGCGGCACGTAGCTGAAGCCGCCCTCGATCATGATCACCTTCAGGTCGGGGTGCTTGTCGAACACGCCGTTGAAGACGAGGCTCACCACCTCGGACATGAACACCTGCGGGACGAGGGTGTGCCACTCGATGAAGTACCGGTGGAAGCCCAGCGCCGTCCGCGAGTTCTCGCTGTGGTGGATGCCGAGCACGAGGTTGTGGCGCGCGGCCGCGTCGTAGACCGGGTGGTAGATCGGATCGCCGAACGGGGAGTCCGTCGGGCCGATGTAGAGCATCACCTGGACCATGCGGGGGTGGTCGGCGAGACGCTCGATCTCGCGGACCGCGCCCTTCGGGTCGTGGATGTTGACGTGGATCGAGCCGACCAGGCGGTCGTCCTTGTCGAGCCAGTTCTCGATCTGCCAGTCGTTGTAGGCCGTCATCAGCGCCGTCTTGAACTCGGCCCACCCGGGGTGGAACGCCGACGCGTTCAGCCAGCCGGTGAGGATCCCCCACTCGTGCCCGTACTCGTCGAGGACCTGCTCCTGGAGCATGCCGAGGTCCGACCCGCCGGGCCGCCCGTCGGCCGTCTTCGCGTCGGCGCGGTCGAGCCCGCCGGCGGTCAGCTGCGTGTAGGGCAGGACGCGGTCCGGGACCCAGCCCGCCTCGGTGATGTAGTGGCGGAACCGCTTGTCCAGGTACGGGACGAGAGCGTCGAGTTCCGCCCGCTCATGGATGTCGGTGTCGATGATCGACAGGGCAGTCGTCGACATGGATCAGCTCCTAGCGTTCGCGCGGCGTCCACTCGAGCAGCTGCTCGAGCTTGCGGCGCTCGTCGTCTGGCATGTACACGGTGTGCTCCGGACCGGGGTAGGTCCGGGTGCGGACGTCGTCCATGTAGCGGGTGTAGACGTCCTCGATGATCGGGATCAGGTCGGTGTAGACCTTGGAGTGGCGCGGCAGGTGCTCCTCGTAGAGGTGGAACAGGTCGCTGGCGATGATGTGCACGCCATCAGCCTTATTACCCGCTCCGAGCGAGATCACCGGGACCGGGAGCGTCTCGGCGAGGTACTGGCACACCTCTTCGGTGGTCACCTCGCAGAGGATCGAGAAGCAGCCGGCGTCGACCATCGCCTCGGCGTCCTCGATGAGCTCCTTGGCGCGGTCCGCGGTCTTGCCCTGCGCGCGGAAGCCGCCGAGCTGCGCCATGCGCATCGGCGTGATGCCGATGTGGCCCTGGACCGGGATGCCCGCCTTGACGATCGCGCCGATCGCCTCCGCGTGATGCACGTTGCCCTCGCACTTCATGACCTCGGCGCGGGACTCGTGCACGAAGCGCCCGGCGTTCTCGACCGCCTGCTGCGGCGAGACGTGGAAGCTCCAGTAGGGCATGTCGACCATGCGCAGCCCGTACTGCGAGCCGCGATCGACCGCCTGGGACATGATCATGACCTCTTCGAAGCTCACCGAGGTCGTGTCCGGATGACCGAAGAGGACCATCCCGCCGGTGTCCGAGACGCACAGGATGTCGATGCCGAGGCGGTCGGCGATGACCGCGTGGCGGTACTCGTAGACGGCGAGCTGCACGATCTGCTCGCCGCGGTCCATCTTCTCGACGAGCGAGGGGATCGTGACCTTCTTGCGCTTGGGGGGCGCTGTGGGCTCGGCGCTCACGCTCTGCGCTTGCTCGGTCACAGACACGATGGGGACTCCTTCGTCGAGGACAGGCGGACGTCGGTCTCCTCCCAGACGACCGTGATCGCAGTATTCCCCCGCCGGCAGGCCGCTCCCGACCGCGGCTTGTGTTGCAGCCGCGTTGCAGGGATCAGACGGGCGCCGAGGCGATGGCGATGGCCACCCCCGCCCCGATGCAGGCGACCGCCACGCCCTGGCGCAGGGTGGCGGCCGATACCGCGTGGGCGATCCGCACCCCGAACAGGACGCCCAGGGACGCCAGCAGGCCGAGCGCGACGCCGAGGAGGAGGTCGACCTCGCCGTAGAGCGCGAAGCCGAGCGTCCCGAAGGCGGCGATCGGGAGCTGGGCGAGCTGGCTGATCCCGACCGCCACGAGCGCCGGCGCCCCGAGCAGGAGCAGGGCCGGCACGGTCAGGACCGGCCCGCCGGTGCCCGTCAGCGCGGAGCCGAAGCCGAGGCCGAGACCGAGGCCGACGAGCAGCCCGGTGCTCAGGGACCGGCGCGGGCGCGACCCCTCGGTCCCGGCGAACGCGTAGACCCCGGTCGCCACGAGCAGGACGGCGATGACGAGCTTGAGGACCTCCTCGGAGAGCAGGCTGTTCGCCCACGCCCCCAGCAGCGCGCCGGGGACCGCGCCGATGGCCAGGCGACCGCCCTCCGCCCAGTCGAGGCTCCCGCGCCGGGAGTAGCTCACCGTCCCCGTGATCCCGGTCAGTACGAAGGCGCACAGGCTCGTCCCCATCGCCTCGTGGACGTCCACGCCTGCGATGTAGACGAGCGCCGGGGAGAGCAGCACGCCGCCGACGCCGACGGAGCCGATCAGGCCGCCGACGACGAGCGTCGCCGCGACGATCCCCACGACCACCACCGGATTCATGCTGCGCTCCTTCGTCCCGCGCCGCGCCCCTGCCGCGCGGCGCGCCTCAGAACAGGCCTACGGTGCGGCCGTCGCCGTCGATGTCGACGTTGAGCGCGGCGGGGCTCTTGCCGAGGCCGGGCATCTGCATGATGTCGCCGCACAGCGGCACCAGCCAGCCCGCGCCGGTGTAGGCGCGGATGTCGCGCACCGGCAGGCTGAAGTGCTCCGGCGCGTTGAGCAGCGACGGGTCGCTCGACAGGCTCAGATGCGTCTTGGCCATGCACACCGGGAAATGATCCAACCCGTCCTTGATGAACTGGCCGATCTTCTTCTCGGCCTCCGGATAGAAGTACACGTCCGACGCACCGTAGACCCGCGTCGCGATCGCCTCGATCTTGTCCTGGATCGTCCAATCGTCGTCGTAGAGATGCCGGAACTCCGACGGCTGCTCACACGCATCGACGACCGCGCCCGCGAGGTCCGCCGCCCCGATGCCACCCTTCGTGAACCCCTCGTTGGCCTCCGCCGCGAACGCGCCCGCCTCCATCGCCAGGCGCTTGACCAACTCGACCTCCTCGTTGGTATCACCCGGCCGGCGGTTCACCGCCACCACGCACGGCACCCCGAACTGCTTGACGTTCGCCAGATGCCGCCGGACGTTCGCCATCCCGTCCTCGATCGCCGACAGGCCGTGCTGGCGGTCGTTGCGCGGATCGTCCTCGATCCCGCCGTGGTGCTTGATCGCCCGCACGGTCGTCGACGAGCACGGACGCCGACGGCGCGATCCCGCCGAAGCGGCACACGATGTCGAAGAACTTCTCGGCGCCCATGTCGGACCCGAAGCCCGACTCGGTGACCACGTAGTCGCTGATCTTCATCCCGATCAGATCCGCGACCAGGCTGTTGTTGCCATGCGCGATGTTCGCGAACGGGCCGCAGTGCATCAGGCACGGCTGCCCCTCCAGCGTCTGGATCAGGTTCGGCTTGATCGCATCCTTGAGCAGCACCGTCATGGCGCCGGCGGCACCGAGGTCCTCGGCGGTGACCGGCTTGCCGCCGTCGAACGAGGCGCCCACCGTGATGCGCCCGAGCCGCGCGCGCAGATCGTGCACGTCGCGCGACGACCGCGAGGATCGCCATCACCTCGGACGCGGCGGTGATGTCGAACCCCGTCTCCCGCGGATAGCCGTTCGCGCGACCACCCAACCCGATCGTGGTCTGGCGCAGCGCGCGGTCGTTCATGTCCAGCGCACGGCGCCAGCCGACCCGCAGCTGATCGAGCTTGTGCGGATTGCCATGCAGGATCGACGCATCGAGCATCGCCGCCAGCAGATTGTTCGCCGCCCCGATCGCATGGATGTCACCCGTGAAGTGCAGGTTCAGATCCTCCATCGGCACCACCTGCGTCATGCCGCCGCCCGCGGCGCCGCCCTTCACCCCGAACACCGGCCCCAGCGACGGCTCGCGCAGACACGCGACCGGCCGCTTGCCGATCACCCCGAGACCCTGCGTCAGCCCCACCAGCGTCGTCGTCTTGCCCTCGCCCGCCTTCGTCGGCGTCATCCCCGTCACGCACACCAGCTTGCCGTCCGGCTGGTCCGCCATGCGGTCGAGCACCGACAGATCGACCTTCGCCTTGTAACGCCCGTAGGGCTCGTACTCCGACTCCTCGAGCCCGCTCTGCTCCGCGATCGCGTCGATCGGCTGAAGCTCGGCCTCCTGCGCGATCTCAAGGCTGCTCTTCATCGATGCCATCCCCGTTCGGTGTTATGCGCCGCGGCCGCCGGCACTTGGGAGGCCGGGGAGTTTGGAGGCTCCTGCGCCCCGGCGGTGCGCGGCGCGAGTGTTGCATGAGGGTTGCGATCCGCGCGCTCAGCCCGCGCCCGCGAGGAACGCGCGCAGGCGCTCCGCGACCACGGCCGGCTGCTCCTCGGCGACGAAATGCCCGCAGTCGGCGATCGCCTCGGCGCGGACGTCCGTCGCGTACTCGCGCCAGATCTCGGCCACCGGCAGGCCGCCCACGAGGCCCTGGGCGCCCCACAGCGCGAGCACCGGCATCTCCAGCCGGCGGCCCGCGGCGAAGCTCTCCTCGTCGGCGGGCAGGTCGTCGGTGAGCGTCGCGCGGTAGTCCTCGAAGCCCGCCCGCAGCCGCCCCGGGCGTGAGAACGCGCGCACGTAGGAGTCGATCGTCTCGCGGTCGATCGCCGCGCGCCGCCATGCCCAGCGCTCGAAGAACCACTCCAGGTAGGCCGCCTCCCGGCCGCTGACGAGCGCCTCGGGGAGGTCGGGCTGCATGTGGAAGAGCCAGTGCCAGAAGCCGGCGGCGAGCGTCGCGTCGAAGCGGCGGATGACCTCGCGGGTGGGGACGATGTCGAGGACCGCGAGGCGCTCGACCTCCTCGGGGTGGTCCAGCGCCCAGCGGTGCGCGACGCGGGCGCCCCGGTCATGGCCGGCGACCGCCACCGGGCCGAGCCCGAGGTCGCGCACCAGCGCGCGCACGTCCGCCGCGGTGGTGCGCTTGTCGTAGCCGGACGGCGGCGCGTCGGTGCGGCCGTAGCCGCGCAGGTCGGGGGCGATCACCGTGTGGCGCTCGGCGAGCGCCGGCAGCACGTGCCGCCACATGTCCGAGGTCTCCGGCCAGCCGTGCAGGAGCACGACCGGCGGCCCGTCGCCCGCCCGCAGATAGTGCAGGCGGATCCCGTTGACGTCCGCGCTGCCGCTCGCCGGCTCGTCGCTCAACGGCGCCGCCCGCGGACCTCGACGTGGCCGCCACGGACGCGGGCCTCGAGCATCGGCTGGGGATGCGCCGCCGGCCCCCTGATGACCGCGCCGTCGCGGAGGCGGAAGCACGAGCCGTGCCACGGGCAGTGCACGATGCCGTTCTCGACCTTGCCCAGCGACAGCGGCCCACCGGCGTGGGTGCAGGCGTGCTCGATCGCGGAGATCGAGCCGTCGATGCGCGAGACGAGCACCTTGCGGCCGTCGACGTCGGCGGCCTTGACCGCGCCGTCGTCGAGGTCGTCCAGTGCCAGCACGCGGGTCCAGCGCCGAGGCCCGGTGGTCCAGGCGGTGTGGTCGACCATCACGCCGCGACCGAGCACCAGGTGCCCGCCCAGGTAGGCCGAGCCGGCCGCCAGCCCGAAGCCGCCGATCAGCAGCACCTCGGCGGGCACGGTCGCCCCCTTCCAGCGCAGGGCGAGCGAGCCGACCTGCATGCCGAGGCCGACCGTCTGCAGGATGCCGTGCATGAGGCCGACGCGCCGGTCGCGGCCGTCGCTGACCGTCCAGTCGGCGACGCCGGTGGTCGCGGCGGCGACGCTCGAGACCACGATCCCGGCACCCATGATCCCGGCGGCGTCGTGCTCGCCGGCGAGGTCGAGCAGGATCGCGCCCGCGCCGAGGCCGATCGGCAGGTCGCTGAGGGCCGGGTGCAGGGCGTGGCCCATGATCCGGCCGTGGAGCAGGTCGAAGAGCCGCCCGCCGACGCGGCTCTCGCGGATGGGGCGCAGGGTGGTGCCGAGCCACTCCGACCCGGTCTCGAGCCACTCGATGCCCTCGATGCGGGCGATCAGCTTGTGGTGGACGTTGGTCTCCGTGGGCGCCGTGACGGCGACCGCGGGGACGGCGGCCGGCGCGGGAGCGGACGCGGGCGCCTCCTCCGCGGCCGGCTCCGGGGCGGCCGGGACGGCGCCGTCGCGCTCCGCGGGCGGCGACTCCGGGGCGGGCGCGGCCTCGGGCCCGGGCTCCCCGGCGGCCGGCTCGGGCGCGGCGGGCTCGGGCTCGGGCTCCGGAGGGGCGGCCACGGCCGCCTCGGCGCCGTCGTCGTCGTCGTCGATCATCTCCGGGTCGACCGGCGCCGCGGAGACGAGCACCTTGCCGTCCTCGAGCTTGACCGCGTGCACGGAGGTCGAGCGGTCGGCCGGCGGGGCGAGCGCCTCGCCGGTGCGCACGTCGAAGCAGCTGAAGTGCAGCGGGCAGTAGACCTCGTGGCCCATCAGGGTGCCCTCGTCGAGGTTCGCGCGCTCGTGTGTGCAGATGGCGCCGATCGCGTACGGCTTGCCCTCGACCATGGTGAGCAAGACGCGCTTGCCCTCGACCTGAACGGCCCGCATCGCGCCCTCCTCGAGATCGCCCTCGCTTCCGACCTCGACGAACTGCAGCGACTCGGTGCTCATGTGCTCAGGCCCCCTCCGGGTTCAGGCCGGCGCCGCGGGTGACCGCGACGATGGTTCGACGGCGGAGAGCAGTGTCCCCGGCGCGTCTCCTGCGGCGTACCCGCCCCGCCCTGTTGCAATGCTGTTGCTCCCACTGGCGCGCGTCCGGCGGGCTACGTTGCGGAGGTGCCCGCCGCCGTCCGGAGCCCGCTGCACGACCTCCAGGAGCGCCACGGGGCGACGTTCGCCGAGTTCGCCGGCGGCGTCTGGGCCGACCACTTCGGCGACCCGCTCGGCCGAGCACCACGCGGTCCGCACGGGGGTGGGCGTCTGGGACATCTCGCCGCTTCGCATCTGGGAGGTCCGCGGGCCGGGCGCCGCGGCCGCCGTCGATCGCGTGTTCACCAACCCCGTCGCCGGCGCGGAGCCCGGGCGCATCCGCTATGGCGCGCTGTGCGATGCGGCCGGGGCGATGATCAACGACGGCACGGTGTACGTGCTCGGCGCCGAGCGGGTGTGGGTGATCACGTCACTGGCCTCCGACGGCGAGCACCTCGCCGCCCACGTGCCCGGCGTCGCCCCCGCGGGCGAGCTGGCGAAGCTGCAGGTCCAGGGCCCGCGCTCGCGCGAGTTGCTGGCGGAGCTCGGCGCGCCGGTCGCGGGCCTCGAGTACTTCCGCGTCGCCACCGAGCCGGTGGACGTCGCCGGCGTCGCGTGCCGGCTCTCGCGGATCGGCTACTCGGGGGAGCTGGGCTACGAGCTGTTCTGCGCGCCCGCCGGGGGCGAGCGCCTGTGGGCGGCCCTCGTCGAGGCCGGCGCGCGTCCGTACGGGTTCGCGGCGGTGGAGACGCTGCGCATCGAGGCCGGGCTCCCGCTGCTGGGCGCGGAGTTCGTGAGCCGCCGGACCAGCCCCTACGACGTGTCGCTCGACGCCGTCGTCCGGCTGAACGGGCGGGTGGTCGTGGGCGGCGACGCGCTTGCCGCCGTCGCCGCGCATCCCCCGCGGCGGCTCCGGGCGCTCGTGCTCGACGGCGACGCGGTCCCGTCGCGCGGCGCGGCGGTCTCCCGGGCCGGGCGGTCCGTCGGCGCGCTCACGAGCGCGTGCGCGAGCCCCACGCTCGGCGCCGTGATCGGCCTCGCGGTCCTCGACGCCGGCGCCGCCGCCGACGGCGAGCGGGTCGAGGTCGGCGCGGAGCGGACGGGCGCCGTCGTGCGCCCCGTGCCGCTCTACGACCCCGCCAAGGCCCGGCCGCGGGCCTCCTAGACCGGCGCGCGGCCGTTCATCGCCAGGCGCGCGCGCTGGTCGACGATGGCGGGCGCCTCGGAGGACGGCAGCAGGTCACGGCTGTCCATCTGCGCGACCCGCTCGTGGTGGCCGCCGTCGAGCAGCGCCTCGAGCTCGAGGAAGTCCGCCCGCACGTCGGCCGCGATGCGATACGGCCGCGTCCGGATGACGGGACCGAGCAGCTTGTGCAGGCGCGAGATCTCCGCGCGGATCGTGACGCTCTTGATCGGCGTCCCGTAGAGCGCCGAGGCCAGGTCCTGCTCGGTCACGCCGTCGGGGTGCTGGGCGAGGATCACGAGGATCTCGCTGTGGCGCAGCGAGAGGTCGAAGCCGCGGCCGTCGACCTCGACGTGCGCTCGCTCGCGCCCGAGCACCTGGAGGTGCATCAGGGGCCGCGACACGTCCGCCTGCTCGGCGGGCCCGCGCAGGACCAGGTAGCCGTCGCCGTCGGCCAGCGGCTCGAGCCGGACCTCCTCGGCCGACGGCGCCAGCGGGACGCCGTCGCCGGAGAGGCGCAGCTTGCGCCCCAGCCACCCGGGCGGCATCGCCAGCAGGACGTGGCCGGTGGAGTTCACGACGGCGCTCGCCTCCGGGCAGCCGCACACGACGCGCTCGAGGTACTCGACCTTGAGGCGCTCGTCGCGGTGCGCCGCCTCGTGGGCGAGGTGGGCCTCGAGGATCTGCGCGCTCGCGACGACGAGCGAGAAGCCGTGCGGATGGGCGGCGTTGACGGGTCCCGAGAGGGTGACGGCGCCCAGCAGCTCGCCGGTCTCGGGGTCGTGGATCGGCGCGGCCGCCGAGGACCAGCCGTGCATCGTCTGCTTGAAGTGCTCGGCGGCGAAGATCTGCAGCGGGTGGTCGAGCACGAGCGAGGTGCCGAGGGCGTTGGTCCCGACGCTCGCCTCGCTCCAGAGGGCACCGGGCTTGAGGTGGATCCGCTCGGCGGCGTGCAGCGTCTCGGCGTTGCCGCCGGTCCACAGCACCGTCCCGTCGCGGTCGGCGATGGCGACGACCTGGTGGGCGTACTCGGCGACGCCGACCAGCACGCTCTCGACGATGTGCAGCAGCGGCGCGAGCGGGTGGCGCTGGAAGAGGCGGCACGCCTCGGCACGCTCGAGCATGATCGGCGCCCGCTCCTCCGGGTCGAGGCCCGCGGCCTCCGAGCGCACCCACGACGCCGACACCACGTCGCGCACGATCGTCGGCGCGCCGCCGCCGCTCACCGCGCGGTTGTACGCGCGGCGCAACAGGCGCGCCCAGGACCGGGGGTCGATCCCGGCATCGACAGCGACCCAGGCGTTGGGCATTCGTCAGTGTCCCTCCTCCATCCAGAAACTACCCTGTCTGCAGTCTGACGCAACCGCCGTCTCAGGTCCCGACGGCGGATTCCTGCGTCTCGACACGCCGCCGCAGCGCCTCGAGGTGCTTCTCGGCGAGCTCGAGGAACACGCGGGTCGCCGGCGAGAGGTGGACGTTGGCGCGCGTCACGAACGCGAACGTGTCGTACAGCGGTGGGTCGAAGGGAACCCAGCCGAGCCGCCGCGCGAAGCCGCGCCCCACGACCACCTGGCGCGTGGCGAGCGTGTCGCCCACGCCGCGCGCGGCGAGGTCCAGCGCCGCGGTCAGATACTCGACCTCGATCTCCGGGATGATCGAGACGCCCGCCCGCTGCGCGCGCTCGCGCAGCTGCCGCCGGGTCGGGTCCTCCTCGGCCCAGCGCGCATCCGGCAGGATCAGCGGCGCGCTCGCGAGGCGCTCGACGGTCACCGGTTCCGTGAGGCGCTCGGGATCGGCGCTGACGTAGACGACCTCCTCCTGGGACATCGGCCGCACCGCCAGCCCGCGGTCGTCGACCGGCAGCACGATCAGGCCCGCCTCCAGCCGGCCCTCGCGGACCGCGTCGGCGACCTCGGCGGAGTTCTGGCCGAGCACGCGCACCCGCACGTCCGGGTGCCGGCGCCGGAAGTCCGCCACGAGCCCGGCCAGCAGGTAGTGGTGCGCGCTGCCGAAGGTCCCGAACGTGACGCGTCCGCCGACCAGGGTGCGGACCTCCTGCACCGACTCCGCGGCGGCCTGCGCCTCGAGCAGCGTGCGCTCGGCGTGCGGGCGCAGCGCGCGCCCGGCCTCGGTCAGCTCGAGGCCGCGCCCGACGCGGATGAACAGGGGAACGCCGAGCTCGGCCTCGAGGCGGCGGATCTGGTCCGAGAGGCTCGGCTGGGCCATGCGCAGCGTCTCGGCGGCGGCCGAGAACGAGCCGTGCTCGATGGCGGCCAGGAAGTAGGCGAGCTGCTGGAGGGTCATCGGAGGCGCACACTGTGCCGATCCGCACCCAAGAGCCATAGGTGCAGCCTTCTGATCCTCAAGTCAGCCAAGCCTACAGCTTTGGATGGGCCGGACCGATACTGCCGCCATGAGCCTCCTGATCGCCGTCGTCGTCCCGCTGGCGCTGTTCGGCGCGATCGACGCCCTCGCGGTCAAGTTCGGCGCCGAGTCGCGCCCCTACTTCGACCAGAAGGCGCCGCTCGCCTAGCCCCTCGCCGGCCCGGTCCTCCTCCCCCGAAGCCCGTCCGTTCGCCCTGCGAGCGGGCGGGCTTCGTCCTTAAGCGGGCGCGCGTCGAGGCTGGCGTCGGCGGTCAGGAAATGAGAGGGTCGGCCGCATGCCCTCCCACCGTCCCGGGGCCCGCGAGAGGACCGTCGTCCTCGGAGGGCTTACGGCCGTCTTCCTCGGGTTCGTCCTCATCCTGAGCACCGTGGGGGCCGGCGCGGCGCCGGTCTTCAACGTCGACGACACCACCGATGCGGCCGACGCGACGCCGGGCGACGGCAAGTGCGCGTCGACCCGCGACGGGTCCTGCACCCTGCGCGCCGCCGTCCAGGAGGCGGACGTCGCGGGCGGCGACATCGTGCTGCCCGCCGGTACCTATTACCTCACGATCTCCTCCGGCAGCTTCGAGTACGGGCCCCAGTTTCCCTCCAGGGTGTATCCCGAGGGCGGCGACCTCGACATCTCGAACGCCGTCAGCATCAAGGGCGAGGGTCCCGGCAAGACCGTGATCAACGGGCTGGGCGGGGCCCGCATCTTCGACGTCCACGCCAAGAACCCGCAGGTGGCGACGTCGGCGCTGGGCGTGCTCAAGCTCGAGGGCGTCCGGCTCACGCAGGGCTTCGGCGACTACGACAGCGCCAGCGGGCACTTCCACGGCGGCGCGATCCACAACCACGGAGACATCGACCTCTCCCACGTGGTCGTGGACAACAGCGCCTCGCCGCCCGTGGCGACGACGACGACACCATGGGGCGGCGGCGGCATCACCAACGCCGGCGGCGCCACGGCGTCGCTGGACTGGGTGACGATCGCCCAGAACCGCTCCGAGTCCCACGGCGGCGGCCTCGAGAACCTCGGCCGGCTGAACATGAGCCACGTGACGGTCGCGCAGAACACGGCCCCCGCCGGCAAGGGCGGCGGCCTGTGGATGGGCAACAACCAGGCGACCGTCCTGCCCTCGTACACGCTCATCGCCCAGAACACCGGCGGCGACTGCTCGCGGGAGGCCGGGAGGGTGATCGAGGTCTACGACAACCTCCAGGGCGACGCGTCGTGCGGGTTCGAGGCCACGAGCGACAAGACCGGCGATCCCCGGTTCGTGTCGGGGCTCGCCGGCGCCCCGGTCTCCTACGCCCTGAGCGCCGACAGCCCCGCGACCGACATCGACACCGAGCGGACGTGCGAGGGCACGGACATCCGCGGCGTCGCCGTGCCCCAGGACGGCAACGACGACGGGAAGACCGGCTGCGACGCCGGGTCCTACGAGCGGGAGGCAAAGGGGCAGGCGAAGGTCTCGGTCACCGACGCGAAGGTCGAGGAGGTCACCGGCGCCACGGCGGCACAGCGGCTCCCGCGGATCGGCATCCTGAGCTTCGCGGTCGTGCTCTCGAAGCCCGTCAAGAAGGTCGTGACCGTCCGCGCCGCGACCGCGGATCGCACGGCGCGGGCCGGCCTGGACTACGCGAAGCGGTTCGCCAAGCTGCGGTTCCGGCCCGGGCAGACGAAGAAGACCTTCAAGGTCCCGGTGCTGGCCGACCGGCGCCCCGAGCGCACGGAGACGCTGAGGGTCAGGCTGTCGGCCGCCACCAACGCGAAGATCGGCCGCGGCGTGGCCGTCGGGAGGATCCTCACGCCGAGACGACGCTGACCAGCCCGCACACGAGCACGAGGCCGAGCGTGAGCCGGCGGAACACGGGTCCCGACAGGCGGCTGCCGAGCGACGTCCCCGCCCACGTGCCCGCGAGCGCCGCGGGCAGCCACAGCAGCGCGGCGGGGACGAGCGCCTCCCGCACGAGCGCGCCGTGGGCGGCCAGCATCCCGAGCACGAGCAGGCTGACCGCCACCGAGTAGGCCGCCATGTTGGCGATCGCCCGGCGCGGAGTCACGCGCTCGCGCGCGAGGAGGAGGGCGGGCGCGACGCCGGACAGCGACGTCGTCGTGCCGAGGAAGCCGCCCGCCGCGCCCGCGAGCGTGGGGCCACCGCGCAGCGGGGCCGCCGGCTGCCCGTGGCCGCGCGCGAGCGCGAGCGCGAGCGCCACGAGCATCACGAGTGCACCCGCGGCGATCTGCAGCACGCGCTCGTCGACCGCCTCGAGCGTCCACACCCCGAGGATCGCCCCCGGGACGCTGGCGGCCAGCATCATCGCGGCGCGGCGGCGGTCGATCGCGGCGTGCAGGCGCACCACGGTCCCGAGGCGGATCGCGCAGGTCATCCCCATGATCGCGGTGATCACGAACGGCAGCGGGAACCCGAGGGCGAGCAGCCACGGCAGCAGGACGAGCCCGAACCCGAACCCGGTTGTCCCGCCCATGAACGCCGCGGCGAAGACGCCGACCCCGGCAATCGCGAGCATCAAGCGGCCTCCATCGGGTACAACGCACTAAGCATCACATCGTGAAATGCTATTCCAGAATCGGCGGGAGGGCCGTTTCTGGAGCGCGGGCCGGGGGTATCCGACGCCGTGAGGGAGGGCAATGGACCGTAACGGACGGGGCAACGGATCGTCCGGGGAGAAGGCGACCGAGCCGACCGGCCGGGACGCCGAACCTGGGCAAGGAACGGGCCAGTCGACGGAGCCGGTCGGCTGGCGGGAGGAATCCTCGACCGGGACCGCCGACGAGAGCGCGTCCACGGACTCGCATAAGGCCGGCGGCACGATCGTCGCCGAGCCCGACGCGGAGACGGGGGACACCCACGAGGCCGACGGCCCGAGGGTCGAGGTGATCGAGCGCGACTCCTCGATGCGCGCGCTCCTGATCTCCATCCTGCCCGAGGTCGTCCTGCTGATCGCGGTGGGCTACGCGTTCTACCTCGCCGGCAACTTCACGAACGCGGCCGAGCCGGGCCAGCTCGGCCCGGGCTTCTGGCCCCGCCTCGCCGCCACCGGCATGGCGATCGCCCTGCTGGCCCGCATCTTCCAGGCGGTCCGCGCCCGTCATCACCCGATCGTCAAGATCCACACGCCGTTCGACGCGGACGAGGACGAGGCGCCGTTCGACTACACGCGCGTGGCCATCGCGATGGGCCTGGCCGTGGGCTACGTCTTCGCCACGATGTTCCTCGGCTTCATGATCGCCACGGCCGTGTTCCTGACCGTCTTCATCTGGATCGGCGGCCAGCGCAAGTGGTACGTGCCGCTCGTGGGGATCGGCGGGGCGCTCGTCGCGACCGTGGTCTTCGTCGGCGTCGTCTACGTCGCGCTGCCGACCGGGGTCGGCGTCTTCGACGCGGTCACGGTCGCCATCTACGGACTGCTGGGCATCCAATGATCGCCCGACGACGCGACCCCGCACGCCACCTTGACGAGGAGCTGAGACCATGGACGTCCTCGGAGACATGCTCTCGGCCGCCAGCGACCCGACGTTCTGGGCGCTGATCGTGATCGGCGTCCTCGTCGGGCTCCTGGTCGGCGTCCTGCCGGGCCTGACGTTCGTGATGGGCGTCCTGCTCATCCTGCCCTTCACCTACTCGATGACCGCCGGGCAGGCGCTCGTGCTGATGATCGCGGTCTACGTCGCCGGTACCTACGGCGGCGTGTTGACGGCGATCCTGATGAACATCCCGGGAGAACCCAACGACGTGGCGCTCCTCCGGGACGGGCATACGATGATGCGCCGGGGCCGGGGAGCCGAGGCGCTCGGGTGGGCGGCGCTCGCGGCGCTCGCCGGCGGCCTCGTGGGCTGGCTGGCGCTCGTCTTCCTCTCGAAGCCGTTCGCGTCCTTCGCGCGAGAAGTTCGGCTCGGCCGAGTACTTCGCCGTCGTGCTGCTCGGCCTCACGAGCGTCCTCGCGCTGTCCGGGAAGTCCGTCACGAAGTCGTTCGTCTCGCTGTTCGGCGGGATCCTCGTCGCCACCGTCGGGATCGACGACATCTACGGCGCCGTCCGCTACGACTTCGGCACCGACCTCCTGCGCGACGGCATCAACTACCTGGCGATCCTCGTCGGGGTCTACGCGCTCACCGAGGTCATCACGCGCTTCGGCCAGCGCTTCGGGGGCCGCGTCCCGCAGCAGCCGGGCAAGGTGAGCACCACGATCCCGGGCGTCGCCGCCATCCGCAACCGCCTGGGCAGCTTCGCCCGGGGCACGGCCACGGGCGCGCTCATCAGCGCCGGCCCGGGCGTCGGCTCCACCGTCGGCTCGTTCGTCTCCTACGGCGTCGAGCAGCAGTTCGGCAAGCACAAGGACGAGCTCGGCAGCGGGTCGCCCTCGGGCATCATCGCCCCCCAGGCCGCGTCGACCGCGAACGTCAGCGGCGCGCTGATCCACCTGCTCGTCCTGGGCATCCCGGGCAGCGGCGCCTCGGCGGTCCTGCTCGGCGTCTTCCAGCTCAACAACATCAACCCGGGCCCGCAGATCTTCGGCCAGCAGCCGGAGCTCGTCGCCGAGATCTTCGCCGGCCTGTTCGTGGCCGTCCTGCTCATGTTCGTCGTCGGGATCCTGGCCGCCGGCCCGATGATCCGGGCGCTCGCCATGCCCGAGGTCTACATCATCGCGTTCGTCGCCCTCTTCGCGTACCTCGGGGCGTTCGCGCTGCGCCAGTCGATCTCCGACGTGTGGATCATGACCGGCTTCGGGATCCTCGGCTTCTTCATGGTCAGGGGCGGCTACCCGCTCGCGCCGCTCGTCCTCGGCGCGATCCTCGGGCCATTAGCGGAGCGCTACTTCAACACGACGATGATCCGCGACCAGAACGACTGGACGGTCTTCTTCACGAGACCGATCAGCGGCGTGCTGATGGCGATCACGGTCGTGACCTTCGGGCTGCTCGCCTACCGGGCGTACAAGCAGCACAAGAGGGCCCAGGCCGCGATCGCGGAGCACACCGCCGCGGCCCGCAAGTGACAACGACACTCAGGGGGAAGGCGTCAACTGTGTTGGGATCGAGGAATCGCGTACGGATCGCGGCCGCCGTCAGCGCGCTCGCGCTGCCGGTGGCCGGCATCGTGGGCTGCGGCGACACCGGCGGGGAGGAGTCGGCCAGCGGTGGAGGCGGCGGCGACTTCAAGCGCCCGGTGACCATGGTGATCCCCTTCGGGCCGGGCGTCGGGTCCGACCAGGCCGGGCGGCTCGCCGCGCCGGTGCTCGAGAAGGAGCTCGGCGTGCAGTTCCCGGTCATCAACGTGCCGGGCGCCACGGGCAACACCGGCATGACCAAGATGCTCCAGAGCCGGCCGGGCGAGGCCGCGGCGATCATGCCCGCCGACACGCTCGCCACCGTGGTGGCGGGCACGTCCTCGTTCAAGCTCGACGAGATCAAGCCGGTGTGCCGCATCTCCAACGCGCCGTCGAGCCTGTGGGTCAACACCAAGGGCAAGTACAAGACGTGGGAGGCGCTGAGCAAGGCCGCCAAGCAGAACCCCGGGAAGGTCGCGGTCGCGACCGTGGGCAAGGGCGGCATCGACGACATCCAGCTCGCCGCGCTCGCGCAGAAGGGCTTCAAGTTCCGCGCGGTGCCCTACGCGGAGGGCGCGGAGCGCAAGGGGGCCGTGCTCAGCGGTGACACCGACGCGATCTACGAGCAGTACGGCGACGTCAAGGACAACGTCAAGTCGGGCCAGTTCAAGCCCGTCCTGCACTTCAACAACAAGCGCCAGGAAGGGCTCAAGGGCAACTACACCCTGTCGTCGGAGCTCGGGATCAACGACGTGATCCACCAGTTCCGCGGCCTCGTGGCCAGCGCCGACATGCCCGAGGCGCAGCTGAAGACCATGTCGGAGGCCTGCAGCAAGGTCGAGAGCGACCCGAAGTTCGCGGACTTCCAGAAGGACAACCTCGAGTTCAAGGGCGCATTCATGGACTCGGCGGCGTTCGGCATCTTCATCAAGAAGGAAGAGGCGAAGATGAAGAAGCTCGGCACGCAGTACGGGGTGTTCGGGCAGTAGCGACGCCGCCTACCCTTCCGAGACGGAGTACGGCGCGCCGCCCTGCGGCGCGCCGTCGATTGAAAGGGGACCACACATGACCGGCCCGACAGCTGCCCCCGCTGCTCAGGGGGCATCCGACGGCGCCCGCGAGGCCGGGCCGCCGGTCATCGACGTCGACGTCCACGAGGCGTTCAGCTCGATCGAGGCGCTCGCGCCCTATCTCGAGGAGCCGTGGCGGGAGCTGATCCTGCGCGGGCACTGGAAGGGCTTCACGCAGCCGTTCGTCTACTGGGCGTCCGGCGGGGGCAACCGCGCCGACGCCCGGCCCGAGAGCGGCGGCCCGCCAGGCTCTGACCTCGAGCTGATGCGCCGGCAGCTGCTCGACGCCTACGACGTCCGGGCGGCGATCCTGACCGGCTACTTCTATCCGGTGATGATGGGCGACATGCAGGTGGAGTTCGCGTCCGCCCTGGCCGCCGCCTACAACTCGTACCAGATCGAGGAGTGGCTCTCGGCCGACCCGCGCTTCCTCGGCAGCGTGCACGTCGCGCCCCAGGATCCGCACGCGGCGGCGCGCGAGATCGACCGCGTCGGCTCGCACCCGCAGATGACCCAGGTGCTCCTGGGCATCACCACGCGCGCGTACGGGGACCCGTTCTACTTCCCGATCTTCGAGGCCGCGCAGCGCAACGGGCTGCGGATCGCCACGCACCACACGGTCCACGTCGAGGGCTCCCTGGGGATGGGGCGCTACTACATCGAGCGCCACATGCTGATCCCGCAGGGGACGATGTCGCAGATCATCTCGCTGATCTGCAGCGGCGTGTTCGACCGCTTCCCCGACCTGAAGTTCGTGTGCCTCGAGGGCGGCTTCACCTGGCTGCCCCATCTCATGTGGCGCATGGACCGCGAGTACAAGTCGCTGCGCCAGGAGGTGCCCTGGGTGACGCGGCTGCCGAGCGAGCACGTCCGGGAGCGCCTGCGGCTGGCCACCCAGCCGGCCGAGGACCTCACCCGCGACGAGCTGCTCAAGGTCGTGGACCTCATCGGCTCCGAGGACGTGCTGATGTTCGCGACCGACTACCCGCACTTCGACTTCGACTCGCCGCTGCGCAGCCTGCCGCCGCGCCTCCCCGAGAGCCTCGAGCGCAAGATCTTCTACGAGAATGCGCGGGCCTTCTACGGGCTCCCGGAAAACGGCCCCAAGGCCGCGGCGGCCGGCGCCGCATGAGCGTGGTCGCCTGCTCCGTCGAGGAGCTGCCGCCCTGGCACATGCGCACGGTGCACGTGCGTGACGACCTCCCGGTGGTCGTCACGCACGCGCCGCAGGGCACCTATCGGGCGGTGCGCGGGATCTGCGCGCACCAGGGCGGGCTGCTCGGCGAGGGGGTGCTGAGCTGGCTCGTCTCCTCGGGGGGCGAGCCCGGCACCTACGAGCTCAGCCGCCGCGCGGAGATCCTGCGCTGCCCGTGGCACTCCTACGAGTACGACATCGCCACGGGGCGCTGCCTGACCGATCCCAAGCTCCGGCTGCGGACGTATCCCGTCCGCGTCGAGGGCGGGGACATCGTCATCGACGTCTGATGTCCGTGCTGGTCGAGCGCATCGAGGCCCACCGCCTGCGGGTCCCGCTCGTCCGCCCCTACGCGCTGTCGTTCGGCACGCTGCGCGACTTCGAGCTGTTCCTCGTGCGCGTGCGGGTCGGCGACCGCGAGGGCCTCGGCGACAGCGTCCCGCTCCCGGGCTACTCGGCCGAGAGCGCCGACAGCGTGTGGGCGCGGCTGCAGGCGGCGGCGCCCGCGCTCGCCGGCCGGGACGCGGGCGACGCGCTCGCCGCGCTCGAGGCGGGGCGGGAGCGCGAGCCGTTCGCCACGGCTCCGCTGCTCACCGCGATCGAGAGCGCGCTCGAGCCGCAGGTGCCGGACGCGCCCGCGGTCGTCCCGCTGGTCGGCACGGTCGCCGGACACGACGGCGAGGAGGCGGCGCGCGACGCCGAGCGCCTGCTCGCCGCGGGCCACCGGACGCTGAAGGTGAAGGTCGGCTGGGACCCGGCGGAGGACGCCCGGCGCGTCGGGCGCGTCCAGGCCGCCGTCGCCGGCCGCGCGGTCCTGCGCGTGGACGCCAACCAGGCGTGGGGGCCGGAGCAGGCGCACGCGTTCGTCGAGGCGGTCGACCCGGCGGGCATCGAGCTCTTCGAGCAGCCGTTCCCGCCGGCGGCCTGGGACGCGATGGCGGCGCTCGCCCGGATCTCGCCGCTGCCATTGATGCTGGACGAGTCGATCGAGAGCGAGGCGGACCTCGAGCGGGCGATCGAGCTGCGCTGCGCCGACGTCGTCAAGTTCAAGCTCGCGAAGGCCGGCGGGCGTGCCGCGCTCGAGCGGCTGGTGGGCCGCGCGCGCGACGCGGGCCTCAAGGTCGTGCTCGGCAACGGGGTGGCGGGCGACCTCGAGAACCTCGGGGAGCTGCTGGTCGCGGACCGGATGATCGAGACCACCGGCGAGATGAACGGGTTCGCCAAGCCGGCGACGCGCCTGCTGCGCGAGCCCTACGAGCTGGTCGAGGGGAGCGCGGTCGTCCCCGCCGGCTACGTGCCGGAGGTCGACTGGGAGCGGGTGGCGGCCCACGAGGTCGCAAGCCTCGCCGCCGGCGCCGGGGAGCCGGTCACGCCTCATCCTCGATGAGCTCGATCCCGAGCTCGGCCGCGAACGCGCCGGCCAGCTCGACCACGTCGGCCCAGCGCATGCGGGCGCCCCGGAGGCCGCCCACCCCGCGCAGGCCGTCGAGCCGGCAGCCGTCGAGGACGGCGCCCGCCATCAGGGCGCCGGCGAGCTCCGCGCCGCGGAGGTCGCAGCCCACGAGCCGCGCGCCGCGCAGGTCGGCGCCGGACAGGTCGGCCTGGGCGAGTGAGCAGTCCTCGAACCGCACCCGCCGCCCGCGGGCGAAGCGCAGGTTGGCGAGGTCGGCCCGGCAGCCCGTGATCGCCACGTCCTCCAGGCGCGCCTCGGGCAGCGCGACGCCGGTCATCCGGCACCCCTCGAGCGTCACGCGCTGCAGGTCGGCGCCGAGCGCGTCGAGGTTGGCCAGCGAGCAGTCGATCAGCCGCACGTCGGTGAGCGCGAGCCGGTGCAGCCGGGCGCCGTCGAGGTCCACGCGGCGGAGCTCGGCCTGCGCGAGCTCGACGTCGCGGGCAGCCTGACCGGAGAGCCCGGCGCCGGCCCAGCGCTCGTGGCGGTGATGCGCGCCGTCCGCGAGCGCCGCGGGCGTCGCGTCGTCGAGCTCCTCCTCCTCCAGCCGCGGGGCGAAGGGCGCCCGCTCGAGGTTGCGGTCGCTCATGGCGTCGCGACGACCACGAACCACGGGCCGTCGTGCAGCACGCGCCCGCCGCCGAGCTCGCCCACGAGGTCGCCCGGCCGGAAGAAGCGCTTGTAGACGCGGTGGCGCGAGCCGTCGCGGAGCTTGCGCTCCTGCCACGCCTCCGGCGGCTCGTCGGGCCGCTCGGCGGCGTCGACCACCACGAGCTCACGCGCCACGCGGCGCGCCTCGGCGAGGAAGGCGGTCCGCTCGGCCTCCTGCAGGTGGCCGTAGAAGTGCCCGGAGAAGACGCGCTCGAAGGCGCCGTCGGCGAACGGGAGCGCGAGCCCGTCGCCCTGCACCAGCTCGGCCTCCGGGACGCGCTCGCGCGCGATCGCCAGCATCGCGGCGCTCTGGTCGAGCCCGGTCACCGGGCCGGCCAGGTGGCGCGTCAGCCAGCCCGTGCCGCAGGCGACGTCCAGCGTGCGGGCGGCCGGCAGCGCGGCGACCGTCGCCTCGAGCGCCGCCAGATCCTCCTCCCAGCCGGGACGCGCGCGCCGCGCGAACAGCCCGGACCCCACGTACCAGTCGTCGTACTCGGGGGCGCGCCGGTCGTAGTAGGCGTCCATCGGCACGGCCGGGCACCATACTTCCCGCCATGGCGCTTCCCCTCTCCCCGCCCGTCCTGCCCCAGCTCGCCCGCTCGGCGAAGACGCTGCCCACCGGCGACGGCTGGGTGTACGAGCCCAAGTGGGACGGCTTCCGCGCCCTGGCCTTCGTGGACGGGGACGACGTCCACCTGCAGTCGCGCAACGGGCGGCCGCTGACGCGCTACTTCCCCGAGCTGAGCTTTCCCGGAGGGCCGCTACGTGCTCGACGGCGAGATCGTGCTCTTCGACGAGAACGGCCGGCAGGACTTCGACGCCCTCGGGCAGCGCGTGCACCCGGCCGAGTCGCGCATCAACATGCTGGCCGAGAAGACCCCGACGCGTTACATCGCCTTCGACCTGCTCGCGGTGGACGGCGAGACGCTGTTCGAGCTGACCCAGGCCGAGCGGCGCGACCGCCTCGAGGGCATCGTGGACGCCCCGGTCGACCTCACCCCGGCGACCACCGACCCGAAGGAGGCCGAGCCGTGGCTGCTCGGCGCCGAGGGCGTGATCGCCAAGCGCCAGGACGCCGGCTACCACCCCGGCGAGCGCGTCGGGATGGTCAAGATCAAGCGCGTCCGCACGATGGACGCGGTGGTCATGGGCTGGCGGCCGGGCAAGGAGGAGGGGACGCTCGGCTCGCTGATCCTCGGCCTCTACGAGCCCGACGGGACGCTGCGCACGGTCGGCCACACGTCGGGCTTCAGCGCCAAGGAGAAGCGCGAGCTGCCGGGGCGGCTCGCGCCGTACGAGACCGGGCAGCGCGGCACCGCCGAGCCCAGCCGCTGGGCCAGCGAGCGCGACCTCGAGTGGGTGGAGCTGCGGCCGGAGCTCGTGGTCGAGGTGGCCTTCGACCACACGAGCAACGACCGCATCCGCCACGGCGCCAAGGTCATGCGCTGGCGCGAGGACAAGCCGGCCGAGGCGTGCACCGTGGACCAGCTCGACCAGTAGGGCGGCCGCCCGTCGTCAGCTCGGGCGGTAGGTCCCGAAGTACCAGCGGTTGCCCTCGGGATCGCGGGCGCCGTACTCGCGCGAGCCGTAGTCCTGGTCGGTGAGGCCCATGGTGATCTCGGCGCCGGCCGCGGCCGCCCGGGCGTGATGGGCGTCGGGATCGTCGACGACGACGTAGATCGCGGCGTGCCCGGCGGTGTCGTCGAGCTCCGACGTGCCGTGGCCGACCGTCCCGATCATCACGTAGCCGTCGCCGAGGCGCAGCTCGGCGTGGCCGATGGCGCCGTCGGGGCCCTCCATGACGGCGTGGCGGTCGAAGCCGAACGCGTCGACGAGGAAGTCGATCGCCTGCCGGGCGTCCCGGTAGCGGAGCGTGGGGATGATGGTTGTCATGGCGCGGAGGCTAGGCGCGCGGACCGGCGATGTCTTGGACGAACGTGACCGGCTCCGAGCTCCTGCCGTGCCGACGAGACCGCACTTCGGCCCCTTGAACGGGCCGAACGTCGAGTTCGTGACGTCGAGGCGCGCGCCTGACTACGTCCCCGAGATCCCGCCGCCCGCGGGCAGGCGGCGGCCCAGGTACTCGGTCGGCGTGGTGCCCGCGAACTGGCGGAAGTCGCGGTTGAAGTGCGCCTGGTCGTAGTAGCCGCAGTCGTAGGCGATGTCGGCCCAGCGCGGCTCGGGCTCGCCGTCGAGGCGGCGCAGGGCGTGCCGGAAGCGCAGGATGCGCGCGTAGAGCTTGGGCGGCAGGCCGACCTGCTCGCGGAAGCTCGTGGCCAGGTGCCGCCGGCTCCAGCCGAGCTCGCCGGCGAGGTCGCCGACCCGCGCGGCGCCGTGGGTCGCGCGCAGGACGTTCCAGGCCCACGCGACGCCCGCGGTCGGCGAGCGCGCGGCCGCGAGGCGCGCCGCCAGCAGCGCGTCGAGCGCGGCGAAGCGCGCCTCCCAGCCGCCGGCATCCGCCAGCCGCTCGGCCAGGCCGGGGAACGGGCCGGGCAGGTCCTCGAGCGCGACCACCTGGCGGGCGAGCACGCTCATCGGCATCCCGAGGACCATCGCGGCGCCCAGCGGAGTGAAGTCGACCTGGACGCCGTGCTGGACCCCGCCGTGCTCGGTCGTCGCGTACGCGTCGTCGACGCCCGCCACGAACGAGGTCCGCCGCAGCGGCTCGTACCCCATGCCGAGCACGTCGATCGACGGCCCGAAGCTGATGATCATCGCCACCTCGCCGGTGGGCACCTCGCGGCGGCGGAACCCGGCCGGCGTGCGCTCGACGTAGCCGACGTAGCGCCGCACGTGGGGACGCAGCGCGGGCGCCGGCGCGCGGGTGACCATCTCCCAGCCGCCCAGCTCCGAGCTGTGGCGCTGGACCTGCACGCGATCAGTAGAACATCTGCGGGCCGCGGGCGTGCCGCGCGGCCTGCAGCTCCTCCGCCTGCTGGCGGGTGCGGCGCATGCGGTCGTAGCGCGTGCGGGCGTCGAGCATCCGCTGGCGGTGCTCGACGCTCCACCCCGCCAGCGGGGCGAGCGCGGTCAGGAGGTCGTGGCCCGCGTCGGTGAGCTCGTACTCGACGCGTGCGGGCACGCGCGCGTGAACATGACGAAGCACGAGCCCGTCGCGCTCCAGCCCGCGCAGCGTGCTCGAGAGCATGCGGCGCGAGACGCCGTCGATGTGGCGCAGCAGCTCGTTGAAGCGCAACGTCCCGGTCGCCAGCGACGCGAGGATCGCCAGGCTCCACTTGGCGGTGACCGTCCCCACGGCGGCCTGCAGGGCGTCGAGCGGCACCGCGTCGGGCGGCGACGGCGAGGGGGCGGCGTGCGCGGGGCGGGGGTCCATGCCGTGAGTGAGATGGCTCCGACGCGGCAATCGTGTCATGGATGGACCAAGGATCCCACCGTGGCGCGCCGACGCGCCAGGCGTGACAGGATGCGCGCCCCGGTCGCCGATGTCCGTGCCTGAACGCCCCATCCTCGTCGCCCCCGACTCGTTCAAGGGGACGTTCCGCGCCTCCGAGGTCGCCGCCGCCATCGGCCGCGGGATCGAGCGCGCGGGGCTCATGCCGCCCGACCTGTGCCCCGTGGCCGACGGCGGCGACGGGACCACCGACGCCCTCCTGCCCGCGCTCGGCGGCGAGACCACCGCGATCGAGGCCCACGACCCGCTGGGCCGGCCGCTGCGCGCCGGCTTCGCGCTGCTCGAGGACGGCGGCACCGGCCTCGTCGAGTGCGCCTCGGCGAGCGGGCTCTCGCTCGTGGCCGAGGACGAGCGCGACGCGTGGGCCGCGTCCACCTACGGCACCGGCGAGCTGATCGCGGCCGCGGTCGAGGCCGGCGCCCAGGTCGTCCTCGTGGCCGTCGGCGGCTCGGCGACGACCGACGGCGGCGCCGGCGCCCTGCAGGCGATCGAGGACCATGGCGGCCTGCGCGGCGCCCGCCTCGTCGTCATCTGCGACGTCACCACGCCCTTCGAGCGCGCGCCCGAGGTCTTCGGACCGCAGAAGGGCGCCGACCCGGACATGGTGATCCGCCTCCGCGAGCGCCTCGAGAAGCTCGCCGAGACCTGGCCCCGCGACCCCCGCGGCGTGCCGATGACCGGCTGCGCCGGCGGCCTCTCCGGCGGCCTGTGGGCCGCCCACGGCGCGACCCTCGAGGCCGGCGCCCCCTGGGTCCTCGACGCCCTCGGCTTCGACGAGCGCATGCGCGCCGCCCGCGCCGTCGTCACCGGCGAGGGCAAGCTCGACGACCAGACCCTGCAGGGCAAGATCGTCGGCGAGATCGGCACCCGCACCCGCCAGGCCGGCGTCCCCCTCCACGCCGTCGTGGGCACCGACGCGATGGACGCCTTCAGCAAGCGCATGATCGACCTCCAGCGCGTCATCGAGGCGACGAACCTCGAGGAGCTCGAGGCGGCGGGCGAGGCGCTGGGGCGCGAGCTGGCGTAGCCCGCCGCGCTTCTCCAGATCCCGGTGTCAGACAGAGCTCCGTGGCGGCGACCCGGTGGTCGCCATGACTCCTCTGTCCCTCATCCGCTTCCTCTTTTCCCCCTGGCGACACCCGCGGGCGAGCCCGCCGCCCGAGTCGCTCCTCGACGAGACCTGCCGGCGGGCCGCCGAGCTCGCCGCGGTCGATCCCGCCGCAGGCGATCCCCGACGGCGGCCCACTCGAGCGCTTCGTCCGCGGCCGCCACGCCGCGCACGACGAGGAGCTCCGCGAGCGCTCGGCCGAGCGGATGGCGGTCCTCCACGGCAGCGTCGCCGCGGAGAAGGCCGACGCGGTCGCCGCGCGCGCCATCGCCGCCCGCGCCCGCGACGAGTGGGAGCGCGAGCGCGCGGAGCACGCAGCCGCGGTGCAGCGGGTGGTCGCGGCGGAGGCGGCCGTCGCGCGGGTGCAGGAGGAGCGGGACGGGCTCTCGCCGCGCGAGAAGGGCTACCTGGGGGGCGCCATGAAATGGGTGCTGGTGGTCGCCGTAGCCCTCGCCCTCGCCCCCCTCGTCTTCCTCTCCATGGAGTTCATCGACGATCCTCTACATGCAGATCGTCGTCACCGCCGCGGCGACGGCCGGCATCTTCGCCGCCGAGCACGCGCTTGGGTACGCGCTGGCGCACGCCGCCCGGCACGTACCGCGCCGCATGGGGATCGCGGCGCTCATCGGGGCGGGGATCGCTCGTGGCGGCGCTGATCGCCGCCGCCGAGTACTACGCGGGCGACCTCCGCAACAAGGCGGGGCAGGCGGCGGAGGAGACGTTCAACCCCACGGCGGTACTCCAGGGCCAGGGGACCGGCCTGACGTCGTTCATCGAGATGACGTGGACGATCCCGCTGGGGATCGGCGCCACGCTCGCGGGGAGCCTGATCGTCGCGTTCTACGCGCTCGGCCATCGCGGCCGCGAGGTCAGCGGCACGTCCTGGAGGAGGCGGGCGGCGAGCTGGAGCGGGCCCGCGCCGGCCACGCCGGGGCCGCAGCGCGGACGGCGCCGCTGCGCGCGGCTACGAGCGCCGCAGAAGCGGCCGCCGACGCGGTCGCCGGCCGCGCCCGCCGGGCGGAGCGGAGCTCGCCGGCGCCGAGTGGCCGGCCGCCACGCGCGCGGCGGCCGAGGAGGCCACCGCGACAGCAACCTCGGGCCGCCGAGATGGCCTACCACGCCGCGCGGGCGCAGAGGGCCGAGGTCGTCCGGCTGCGCGAGACGGCCGAGGCCCGGGAGGCCGCGCGCGCCGAGCGCGAGGAGCGGGAGCAGCAGCGACACGACCGCGAGGACGCGCGGCGGGCAGCGGCAGGGCCGGCCGGGCGGCGGAGCGCCGTGACCGGCGGACGGGCGCGCGCCACCGAGCGCCGGGGCCGGCCGCGCCGCCGCGTACGCCCGCGCGAGCCGCGCGCTGCAGATCGTCGCCGGCCGGACGCCTGGCGCGGTGCGCGTTCGGCGGGCCGGCGGCGACCGCCGGGCTGCTCGTCCTCGGTCTCGGCGGCCCGGCGACGCTCGCGGTCGCGGCCACGACCGCGGGCCTGACGGCCGCGCGCGTGACGGCGGACGTCCTGCGTCGCCGGCGACCCGTCGCGCTGTCCCCTCCTGGCGCCCGACGCGCCGATCCACGCAGAGCTCTCCACCGACGGCACCCGGAAGGACCCGGCATGACCAACCGCCATCGCTCGCCGCGCGCTCTTCGCGCTGGCCGTCCTCGCGGCCGCCGCCGTCCCGGTCGGATGCGGGTCGTCCGACGGTAGCCGGGCTGCAAGACCGAGGCCCACCTCATCGACACCACCGGCTCGACGGCGCCCTACCGCGGCGGCTGGCCGATCGAGCTGACCAAGTCGGCGTACGAGACGCTCAGGGACGGCAACCAGTTCGTCGCCTCGACGTTCACCTCGGGCGGCGGGCACCATCGACTGGGCCGTCGACCGCGACGGCTGCAAGAGCCCGGAGAGACCCGCCGTCGCACAGCACGGCGCAGTGGGCCGCCGGACGAGGCGGGCATCCTCGGACCGAAGCTCACCGCGCTCACCCGGTCGCGGACCCGTGGCGGCTCGGACCCGCTGGCGGCACTGGAGGCCGCGTCGAAGCTGCCGCGACCTGGCGGTCGTGCGGATCTGGAGCGACCTCGTCGTCCAGGACGACGGCGTCGACCTCAGCCGGCCCGTCCCGCCCGCACGGATCGACCGGCTCGCCGACCGCTGGGCGCCCCGGCTCGAGGGCCTGGACGGGGTCCGGGTCGTCGCCCTCCACGCCGGGCGCGGCGTCGACAGCGACGTGGCGATCCGCCAGAGCGAGCGCCTCCTGCGGACCGTGCTCAACCAGGCGGGCGCGACCCTCGAGTGGCAGCCGGTCCTGCGCGGCTCGACGACCGCGACGGCCACGCCGACCCCAACGCCGCCGCGGGCGCAGGCGGCGCAGGGACCCCCCAGCTGCATCCGCCCCCGCGGCATCCAGCCCATCTCCTTCAGCGCGACCCGCTACCCGAGCATCCGGGCGCACGCCCTCGCCGCGCAGGCCCGGGGCTGGCCGCGCACGCTGGTGCTCAACCGGGAGGAGTCGGACGCGCGGCGCGAGCGGCTGCTGCAGAACGTCCCGACGCGCGACGGCCTGGACCGCGACGAGTACCCGCCCGCGGTCGGGCGGGGGCGGGGCGCCGGGTTGACGGCGGGGACGGATCCGCTCGGGTGGCGGGCGGACGTCCGCTACGTGCCGAGCGCGGAGAACCGCTCGCACGGGGCCAGGCTCGGCATCAAGCTGCGCCGCTTCTGCGACGGGACGCGCTTCCGCTACGTCTTCTACTGATCCGGGAGGCGGCCCGGGACATAAGCCCGGCGTGAGGATACGTCGCGCTTTAGGCGAGCGTGAGGCAGGGTTGAGTGGTAATTAGAAACCGACGGCTTTCATGTCGTGCCATGCCCACTCGAACGCGCCTTTCCTCCGCCGTGACCTTCCTCCTGGGAGCGCTCACGGTCGGCGTCGTGGTCCTTGCCCTCGCCGTGGCCGGCGTGTTCGGCTCCGGCGACAACGGTTCCACGACCTCCACCGCCACCTCGCCGGCCCCGACGGCTTCGATCTCCACCGGCGCCCGGCCGACCGACGTCGCCGACATCTACCAGCAGGTCTCACCCGGCGTGGTCTTCGTCTCCGCCCGCGGCGGCGACGGCTCGCTGCCCTTCCAGGGTCCTGGAGGCGGCCAGGCCGCCTCGGGCTCCGGCTTCCTGATCAGCAAGGACGGCTACATCGTCACCAACGACCACGTCGTCGAGGGCGCCTCGCAGTTCGCCGTGCGCTTCGGCGAGGACGGCAAGGCGATCCAGGCCAAGCTGGTCGGCCGCGACCCGTCGACCGACGTCGCCGTGCTGAAGATCGACGCCGGCGCCATGCCGAACGACGCCAAGCCGCTCACCCTCGGTGACTCCAGCAACCTCCGCCCGGGCGTCCCGGCGATCGCCATCGGCAGCCCCTTCGGACTCGAAGGCACCGTGACCACCGGCATCGTCTCCGCGCTGGACCGCAAGATCGAGTCGCCCAACGGCTTCGAGATCTCCGGCGTGGTCCAGACCGACGCCGCGATCAACCCCGGCAACTCCGGCGGCCCGCTGCTCGACGGCGAGGGCCGCGTGATCGGCATCAACTCGCAGATCGCGACCGGCGGCAACTCGAACGCCAACAGCGGCGTCGGCTTCGCCGTCCCGGTGAACACCGTCAAGCAGGTCGTGCCGAAGCTCCAGGCCAACGGCAAGATCGACCGCGCCTGGCTCGGCGTCGCCACGCAGGAGACCCCGACCGGCGGCGGCGCCGTGGTTGCGCAGGTCAACCAGGGCGGCCCCGCGGACGACGGCGGCCTCCGGTCGGGCGACCGGATCGTGTCCCTCGACGGGCGCGCCGTGCGCACGCCGAGCGACCTCGGCCTGATCGTCCTGTCCAAGAAGCCGGGCGAGTCCGTCAAGCTCGAGGTTGAGCGGGGCGGCGACACGCGTACTCTCACCGTGAAGCTGGGGACGCGGCCGGACCAGTCCGCGCAGTCGCAGCAGCAGCAGCAGCCGCAGCCGCAGCTCCCGGAGCAGCCCTAGACCCGCCTGCCACCACCAGAGGGGACACGACCACCGATGAGCTCTGACGACCTCCACCTCCGCGCCGTGGACGCCGAGCCGGACGCGGCGCGCGAGGCGCACGACGGCCTGGAGGCCGCGCTGTTCGAGGTCAAGCGCGTCATCGTCGGCCAGGAGGGCATGCTCGAGCGCCTGCTCGTCGCCCTGCTGGCCGGCGGTCATGTCCTCCTCGAGGGCGTGCCCGGGCTGGCGAAGACGCTGACCGTGAAGACGATCGCCGACGCGCTCGGCGGCAGCTTCAAGCGCCTGCAGTTCACCCCTGACCTCGTGCCCGCCGACCTGGTGGGCACGCGGATCTACCGGCCGGACACGGGCGGGTTCGACACCGAGTGGGGGCCCGTGTTCTGCAACTTCCTGCTCGCCGACGAGATCAACCGCGCGCCGGCCAAGGTCCAGTCCGCGCTGCTCGAGGTCATGCAGGAGCGCCAGGTCACGATCGGCCACGAGACCCACCGCGTGCCCCAGCCGTTCCTCGTGCTGGCCACCCAGAACCCGATCGAGTCCGAGGGCACCTACCCGCTGCCCGAGGCCCAGGTCGACCGCTTCATGTTCAAGCTCGTGGTGGGCTACCCCGACGTCCGCGACGAGGTCGCCGTCGTCGAGCGCTCGCTCGACGACGGGCCGCGCGTGCGCGAGGTGCTCTCCTCCGAGCAGCTGCACCGCCACCAGCGGACCGCGCGCGAGATCTACGTCGACCGGCGGGTGATGGAGTACGCCGTCAACCTCACGGTGGCCACCCGCAGCGACGACCCCTCCCACGGCGACGACGAGCGCTGGATCGAGTTCGGCTCGAGCCCGCGCGGCTCCATCAACCTGATCCACGCCGGCCGCGCGCTGGCGCTGCTGCGGGGGCGCGACTACGTGCTCCCGGTCGACGTCCGCGACCTCGCCCGCGACGTGCTGCGCCACCGGATCGTGCTGACCTACGAGGCACTGGCCGCCGGCGTCGACCCCGACCGGGTCCTCGACGACGTGCTCGAGCGGGTCCCGATGCCGCGCATCGAGCTCGCCGAGCGCCGGTCGGCGTAGCAGGGCGCCGGCCGGGGGGACGCCGCCGTGGGCTTCCGCGATCCGGTCCTGTTGGCCGGGCTCCTGCTCGTCCCCCTGGCGCTGTTCGCCTATCTGCGCGCCCAGAAGCGCCGCCGGCGCTACGCGGTGCGCTACACGAACGTCGACCTGCTGGCGGCGGTCGCCACGCGCTCGTGGACGCGCCACCTCCCCGCCGCCCTCGGGCTGCTCGCGCTCGCGTCGCTGCTCGTCGCGCTGGCGCGCCCCGAGCGCACCGTCGCCGACCAGCGCCGCCAGGCGACGGTCATGATGGTCACCGACACCTCGGGCTCCATGCAGGCCACCGACGTCTCCCCGGACCGCATCACGGCCGCCAAGAAGGCGGCGCAGACGCTGTCGGGCGAGCTGCCAGAGGCGTTCCGGCTCGGGCTCGTCACCTTCGGCTCGACCGCCGAGCAGCAGGTCGCGCCGACCACCGACCGGGCCGAGGTCGACAACACGGTCCAGCGCCTGCGCGTCGCGGGCGCCACCGCGATGGGCGACGGGATGGCGCTCGGCCTGAAGGCCGCCCAGGTGCGCGTGCCCGACGGCCGCGGCGGCACGCAGCGCCTGCCGGCCGCGCTCGTGCTCCTGTCCGACGGCAAGAACACGCGCGGGGAGAACGATCCGCTCGTGATCGCGCGGCGGGCGCGGCAGGCCCGCATCCCGATCTACACGATCGCGCTCGGCACGCAGTCCGGCGCCCTGGAGCGCCCCAACCCGCAGGGCGGCGTGCGCCGGGTGCCGGTGCCGCCGGACACCGCGACGCTGCAGCAGATCGCGCGGATCACCGGCGCGCGCTTCTTCTCCGCCCCGAACGCCGGCCGGCTCGACGCGATCTACGCGAACCTCGGCACCCGCCTGGCCACGATCTCCGAGAAGCAGGAGGTCACGGCGGCGTTCGCGGGCGGCGGCCTCGTGCTGCTGCTGGCCGGCGCCCTGGCCTCGCTGCTGCGGACGGGACGGCTCCCATGAGGTCCGGCATCCCCGCTCAGCCCGAGCGCACCGAGGCCCGGCCGGGGCCGGGACCCGTGCCGCAGGCGGTCCTGCGCGCGCTCGACCTCGCGGTGCTCAGGCGGATCGAGTCGCTCGTCCCGGGTGAGCACCTCACGCCGCAGGTCGGCTCCGGCACCGAGCTGGCCGGCATCCGCCCCTACCACCCGGGCGACGACGTCCGGCACATGGACTGGAACGTCACCGCGCGCATGCGCGAGCCGCACGTGCGCGTGCACGTCGGCGAACGCGCGCTGACGACGTGGCTCGTGCTCGACACCTCCGCCTCGATGACGTTCGGGACCGCCGACCGGCGCAAGGCCGACGTCGCCGAGGGCGTGGCGCTCGCGATCGGCCACGTGGCGACGCGGCGCGGCAACCGGCTCGGCGTGGTGGGCTTCGGCGGCGGCGGGGCGCGCATCGTGCGGCCCCAGCAGGGCCGCCGCGGGCTGCTGTCGCTGCTGGCCGAGCTGCGCGCCGAGCCCGAGGCCGACGGCGCCGGGGCGACCTCGACCGGCGACGCCGTGCGCCGCACCGCCGCCGTCGCGCGCCAGCGCGGGCTCGTCGTGGTCGTCTCCGACTTCCGCGGCCCGCGCGACTGGGCGGATCCCCTGCGCTCGCTGCGCGGCCGCCACGGGACGCTGGCCGTCGAGATCCGCGACCCCCGCGAGCAGGAGCTCACGCCGGCGGGCGAGCTGTGGCTCGTCGACCCGGAGACCGGGCGCCAGCTTCAGGTCAACACGTCCAAGCGGCGCGTGCGCGAGCGCTTCGCCCGCGCCGCCGAGGCCGAGCGCGACGAGGTCGCGCGCGAGCTGCGCCGGGCCGGCGCGGAGCACCTCGTGCTCTCGACCAGCGGGGACTGGCTGCTCGAGCTCGCGGGCTTCCTGCGCCGCGGCGGGCTCGCGGCGCGCATGGCCCCCGCCCGGGCCGCCGCGGCGCGCGCCGCCGCCGCCCAGGCCACGGCCGGCGCGCCGCTCCCGCCGAGCGGCCGCGGGGCGGGCGGGCCGTATCCCGGGGCGGTCGCATGAGCTTCCGCGAGCCGGCCGTCCTCTTCGGGCTGCTGCTGATCCCGATCGCGCTGCTCGCCTACCGGCAGCTCCAGCGCCGCCGGCGCCGCGAGGCCGCCGCGTTCGCCAACCCCGCCCTGCTGCCGAACGTGCTCACCGCCGTGCCCGGCTGGCGGCGTCACCTGCCGCCGCTGCTGGTGCTGCTCGCGATCGCGACCCTGATCGTGGCGCTGGCGCGGCCGCAGCGCACCGTCGCGGCCCCGCAGCGCAGCGCGACGGTGATGATGGTCACCGACACGTCGGGATCGATGGAGGCCACCGACGTCTCCCCCAGCCGCCTGGCCGCCGCGGTCCGCGCGGCCCGCAAGTTCACCGAGGAGCTGCCCAAGCCGTTCCGGCTCGGCCTCGTGACGTTCGCCGACTACGCGGAGCAGCAGGCGCCGCCCACCACCGACCGCGCCCCCGTCGAGGCCGCGCTGAGCACGCTCAGCGCCGTCGGCGGCACCGCGATGGGCGACGGCCTGTACCGCGCGATCGAGGCGGCCCGCGTCCCGGTGGCCAACGAGGACGGCGACGGACGCCGGCGGCTCCCGGCGATCATCGTGCTGCTCTCCGACGGCGCGAACACCTCGGGCCGCCGCGAGCCGCTCGAGGTCGCGCGCGAGGCACGGCGCCTGCGGATCCCGATCTACGCGGTCGCGCTCGGCACGCCCGAGGGCGAGGTCGAGCAGACCGACCCGTTCGGGTTCCGCCAGCGCGTGTCCGTCCCGCCCGACACGGAGACGCTCAAGGAGATCGCGCGCACCACGCGCGGGCGCTTCTTCGAGGCCGACGACGCCGACAAGCTCGAGTCGATCTACGCCAACCTCGGGACGCGGCTGTCCTCCAAGCCGATCAAGCGCGAGGTCACGGCGGTCTTCGCCGGCGGGGCGCTGCTGCTGCTCGTGGCGGGCGGCGCGATGAGCCTGGTCTGGTTCGGGCGCGTGCCGAGCTAGCGGCGCTCCGCGAGCTCCGTGATCACGGCCTCGTAGACCCCGTCGCCGTTGCGCTCCTCGGCGACGCGGAGGTTCGCCACGTCCGCCGTCGCCATCGCGATCGAGGGGTCCTTCTCGAGCGCGTTGGCGACCAGCCAGAAGGTGCCCACCGAGGCGGCGGCGCCGAGGTCCTCGCGTGAGTCGCCGATCGCGATCGTCTCCTCCGGCTCGTAGCCGCGGGCCTGCATGTGGCGGGTCACGGCGCGCGCCTTGGACGCGACGCGCGGGATCAGGTGGTAGGCGCGGGCCTGCTCGACGCCGGACATCCCGCGGCTGATCGCGCCGTTGTCGACCAGCCGCAGGTCGCCGTGGCCGCGCTCGAGCAGCAGCGCGTCGGCCTCCAGCGCGTCGATCGCGCCCCGGAACAGGTGCGAGACCTCGCGGTCGCGATGCCACGGGTCGTGGTACTCGAGCCGCCCCGCGTAGTGCTCGAGCAGGAGCCCCGGGGCGCCCGAGCTGCCGATCTGGTCGTGGATGCTCAGCCCGTCGCGGGGAAGGAGGTCGCCGGTCAGGAACTCCTCCTCGCCGTCGAGCACGAGCGCCGAGCCGGCCTCGTAGATGTAGGCGCGGCACCCCAGCAGGCGCGCGGGCTCGGCGACCTGCGCCTTGCGCCGGCCGGAGAACAGCACGAGCTCGACGTCCGCCCGATGGCAGGCCTCGACAGCGCGTACGCCGAGCAGCGAGACGCCGCCGTCGTGGTCGTGCACCAACGATCCGCCCGCACCGAGCAGGGTGCCGTCGAGGTCGCAGTAGACGCAGCGCAGGGAGGCCATGGAGGGCGCCTAGTATGGCCAGCCGTGGCCGTGATCCGAGACATCGAGCCGTGGGATGCGCTCCTCGAGGCCGGCCGGACCGACGAGCGGCTGGTCATGCAGTCCGCCCAGCACGCCCGGCCGCCGCGCGAGGCGGCGATCCCCGATGCCCTGCATCCCGAGGTCGCCGAAGCCCTGCGGGCGCGCGGGATCGAGAAGCTGTGGGCGCATCAGGTGGAAGCGCTGCACGCCGCCTGGGCGGGGCCCACGATCGTCACGACCGGGACCGCGTCGGGCAAGTCGCTGTGCTTCAACCTGCCCACGCTCGACGTGCTGTGCCGCGACGCGCGTGCGCGGGCGATCTACCTCTACCCGGCCAAGGCGCTCGCCCAGGACCAGGCGCGGGCGGTCTCCGCGCTGGGGGTCGACCGCGCGCGGCCCGCGATCTACGACGGCGACACGCCGCGCGAGCAGCGCTCCGGCATCCGGCGCCGCGCGAACCTCGTCCTCACCAACCCGGACATGCTGCACCTGGGGATCCTGCCCAACCACCAGGCGTGGGCCACGTTCTTCGCGAACCTCGCGGTCGTGGTGGTCGACGAGGCGCACGTCTACCGCGGCGTCTTCGGGTCCCACGTCGCCAACGTGCTGCGGCGCCTGCGCCGCGTCGCCGCCGCCTACGGGACCGAGCCGCGCTTCCTGCTCACCAGCGCCACCATCGCGAACCCCGGCGAGCTCGCGGAGCGGCTGACCGGCCTCGAGGAGGTCACGATCGTCGAGCGCGACGGCGCCCCGCGGGCGCGCCGCACGATCGCGATGTGGAACCCGCCGGTCACGGACGAGAAGCTCGGCACGCGGCGCTCGGCGCTGGCCGAGGCGGCCGACCTGCTCGCCGACCTCGTGTGCGAGGGCGCCCGCACGATCGTGTTCATGAAGTCGCGCAAGGCGGTCGAGCTGATGGCGCGCTTCGCGCAGCTCGCGCTCGAGGACCGCGGTCGCGCCGACCTCGCCGAGCGGATCGCCCCCTACCGCGCCGGCTACACCGCCCAGCAGCGGCGCGAGCTCGAGCGCCGCCTCGTGGCGGGCGAGCTGCTCGGCGTGGTCTCGACCGACGCCCTCGAGCTCGGCATCGACATCGGCTCGCTGGACGCCGCGGTGTGCGTGACCTTCCCCGGCACGGTCGCCTCCCTGCGCCAGATGTGGGGCCGCGCGGGCCGGCGCGGGCGCGGCCTGGCGGTCTACGTGGCGGGCGACGACGCGCTCGACCAGTTCTTCTGCCGTCATCCCGACGAGTTCCTCGACCGCCCGGTGGAGGCGGCGATCCTCGACCCGTTCAACGAGCAGATCCACGCGGCGCACCTGCTGTGCGCGGCCCACGAGGGCCCGCTGGACGCGGCCGACGCCGAGTGGTTCGGCCCGGGCTGGCGCGAGACCGCCGACATCCTCGTGTCCGCCGGCGAGCTGCGCGAGCGCCCCGGCGGCGCGTACGTCTCGCGTCACCCGGAGGAGTTCCCCGCCGCCTCCGTGGCGCTGCGCTCCGCCGGCCGCGACGGCTTCACGATCGTCGACACCTCCTCGGGGGAGCTGCTCGGAACGGTCGACGTCGCGCGCGCCTTCACCACCACCCACGAGGGCGCGGTGTACCTGCACGGCGGGCGCTCGTTCGAGGTCGCGGGGCTCGACCTCGAGTCCCGGCGGGCGCTCGTCGCCCCGTTCACCGGCGACTGGTACACGCAGCCCAAGCACGAGACCGACACGTCGATCGAGCGGCTGCTCGAACGCCGCGAGACGCTCGGCGTGACGCTGTCGTTCGGCACCGTGATCGTCACCAACCAGGTGCTCGGCTACCAGCGCAAGCGCCTCTCGGACCACGAGACGCTCGACCTCGTGGCGCTCGACCTGCCCGCCACCTCGTTCGTCACGCAGGCGCTGTGGTACGAGCTCGACGACGACCTGCTCGGCGACTTCCCGCTCGACGTTCTCCTCGGCGCGCTGCACGCCTCCGAGCATTCGCAGATCGCGGTGCTCCCGCTGCTGGCCATGTGCGACCGGTGGGACATCGGCGGGCTGTCGACGAACCTGCACCCGCAGACCGGGCGCCCGACGATCTTCATCTACGACGGCCACCCGGGCGGGATCGGCATCACCCGCCGCGGCTTCCACGCCTTCGAGGCGCTCGTCGACGACGCCCACCGGCTGGTCGGCGAGTGCCCGTGCGAGCGCGGGTGCCCGTCGTGCGTGCAGTCGCCGAAGTGCGGCAACCTCAACGAGCCGCTGTCGAAGGCGGGCGCCATCGAGGTCATGGGCCGGATGCTCGGCCGGGGCTGATCAGCGACCCTCGGCGTCCGCCAGGCGGCGCTCGAGAAAGCGGCGCTCGGCGTCGTTGGTGGCGAGCGCGAGTGCCCGCCGGTAGGCGTCGGCGGAGGCCGCGTTGTCGCCCAGGCGGCGCAGCAGGTCCGCCCGCGCGGAGTGCAGCAGGTGGTAATCGGCCAGCGCGCCGCCGGCCGCGAGTGCGTCGATGCGCTCGAGCCCCGCCTGCGGTCCGTCCGCCATCGCCACCGCGACGGCGCGGTTGAGCTCCACCACGGGCGTCGGGGACACGTGCGCGAGCGCGCCGTAGAGCACCTTGAGCCGCCGCCAGTCGGTGTCGGACGCGTCGCTCGCCTCGGCGTGCACGGCGGCGATCGCGGCCTGCAGGACGTACGGCCCCGCGGGTCGGCGGGGGCGCATCACGCGGCGCACCAGCGGGAGCGCCTCGGCGATGAGCGCCGCGTCCCAGCGGCCGCGGTCCTGGTCGGCGAGCAGCACGAGCTCGCCCTGCGGGTCGACGCGCGCCGCGCGACGCGAGTGCTGCAGCAGCATCAGCGCCAGCAGCCCGACGGGCTCGGGCTCGCGCGGCAGCAGGTCGGCGACGACGCGGGTCAGGCGGATCGCCTCGGCGGCGAGGTCCTCGCGGACGAGGTCGGGGCCGGCGCTCGCCGCGTAGCCCTCGTTGAAGACGAGGTAGAGCACGGCGAGCACCACCGCGAGGCGGTCGGGCAGCCGCTCGGGCGGCGGGACCGCGAGCCGGATCCCCGACGTGCGCACCTTGCGCTTCGCTCGCACGATCCGCTGGTTGACCGTCGCCTCGGGTAGCAGCAGCGCCCGCGCGATCTCGGGCACCGTGAGGCCGCCCACCAGGCGCAGCGTGAGCGGCACCTGGGCCTCGGCCGCGAGGGCCGGGTGGCAGCAGGCGAAGATCAGCTCGAGGCGCTCGTCGGGGATCGCGTCCTCCTCGGTGGGCAGGTCGGCGACCGCCTCCTCGAGATCACGCGCGAGCAGCGCCTGCTTCTCGCGCAGCGAGCGCTCGCGGCGGAGGCGGTCGATGGCGCGGTTCTTGGCGGTCGTGAGCACCCAGGCGGCCGGCGAATCGGGCACGCCGTCGCGGGGCCAGCGCTCCAGCGCGACGGCGTAGGCCTCCTGCACCGCCTCCTCGGCGCGGTCGACGTCGCCCAGCGTGCGGGCGAGCACCGCAACCGCCCGGCCGAACTCCGCGCGGAAGAGGCGCGCGACGGCGTCGGCGGGGGCAGAGGCGTCCACGCCCGCCGCGGCCTAGTCGAACTTCAGGACCGGGCGGATCTCCACCGTCCCCTTGCGAGCCGCGGGGATGCGTCGCGCGACGCCGATCGCCGTCTCGAGGTCGTCGGCATCGATCAGGTAGTAGCCCCCGAGCTGCTCCTTGGTCTCGGCGAACGGGCCGTCGGTGACCATCACCTCGCCGTTGCGGACGCGCACGCTGGTCGCCTGGCTGGCGGGCTGGAGCGCCTCGCCGCCCTTGTTGAGCCCCTCCTCGGTGAGCGCCTCGTCGAGCGCGAAGTACTCCTGCATCTCAGCCTCGGTCTCGGCCTCGGACTGCTTCATCGATTCTGCCTCTTCGTCGTAGAGCAAGAGGATGTACTGCACGTCGGCTCCTTCGCGTCGGGGCGGCGCTGCTCGCCGCCGTCGATCCTAGGACGAACGGGCGGCGGCGGAATCGACATGGACCGCGCATCGGGCGCCGCCGCCGCGTGTTCCACCTCGCGTGCGCCGACGTCCCAGGGTCCGGCCGGGAAGCGCGTGCGGGTCGCCCGCAGCGCCGCGTGGTCGAGTCCGGCCGGCACCGGCCCCTCGTGCGGCAGGGTGCGCCCCGGCAGGACGTCGCCCTCCAGGCCGGCCGCGCGCAGCGGCCCGACCGCGGCGTCGCCGTTCGTGACGTGGCCGCGCCCTTCGACGCCGCCCCCGGAATTCCTCCGCACGATTTCCTGCAGGCCTTGAGGGGTCCCCGCCGCGTCCCGACCCTGGACCGGACATGCGACGCCGGCACCTGACCCTGACCTTCGCCGTGCTCCTCACCTTCCCGGCGACGGCCGGCGCGACGACCACCGGCGGCGCGTCCGCCCCGGGCGTCGCCGGCGGGCGCGCAGTACGGCCAGCCGGTCGCCCCCTCCCCGACGGCCCGCCCCCGCGTCGCGCGCTTCTCGATCACCCCGCCGCGGTTGCAGCCCGGCGGGCGCGGCGTGCGCTTCATCTACCAGGTGTCCGGCCGCTCCGGGTCCGTCGACGTGCGCATCGACCTCGTCCGCACCGGCGGCCGCCGCTCCACCACGAGCCTCGACCTCGGCCGCCACCGCACCGGCGTGCGCCTCGACTACCGCTGGGCCCCGAAGGCCGGCGCGATCCGCCCGGGTCGCTACCTCGCCCGCCTGCACGCGGTCGACGCCGAGGGCCGCGTCCTCGCGCGCTCCGCCCGCGCCTCGGGCCGCCTGCGCCTGCGCGTCGTGGCGCCGGTCGCCCCGCCCGCGCCGGCCACGCCCCCGCCGCCTGCCCCGCCCGCCGCGAACCCGGTCCCCGCGCCCACCGCCGCCGGCGTCTTCCCCGTCCGCGGCCCGTGGAGCTTCGGCGGCGCCGGCAGCGGCTTCGGCGCCGCTCGCGACGGCCACCTCCACCAGGGCCAGGACATCGTCGCCGCCGAGGGCACCCCCGTCGTCGCGGTCCGCGCCGGCGTGATCTCCTGGCGCGCCTACCAGGCGAGCGGCGCCGGCCACTACCTCGTCCTCCACGGCGACGACGGCCGCGACTACGTCTTCATGCACCTCCGCGACGGCTCCCTGCTGGTCACCAAGGGCAGCGCGGTCGCGGCCGGCCAGCAGATCGCCCAGGTCGGCTCCACCGGCGCCTCCAGCGGCCCGCACCTCCACTTCGAGATCTGGCCGGCCGGCTGGTACGCGTCGACGACCTCCCAGCCGATCGATCCGCTCCCCGACCTGCAGGCCTGGGCGGGCCAGGGCTGAGCGCGTCTCGCGCCGAGCCCGGGCGGGGGCGTCGCGCTAGCCTTTCGCCTCCACGGCGAGATAGCTCAGTTGGTAGAGCACACGACTGAAAATCGTGGTGTCCCCGGTTCGAGTCCGGGTCTCGCCACTCGCGAAAGCGCCTGCTAGCAGGCGGTTTTCGCTCTTCAGGCGCGATGGCGGCGGCGGAGCCGACTCGCTCGAGTGCCTAATCGAGTGCCTAATTCGGTCGGTGCACGTGGCTCGAGCTTCGACTCGCCGATCGATGCCGTGTCCCGATGGTTGACCGTCGGTCGCGGTCGTCCGTAGAGGCGGCTCGCGTGCCTGCGCGCACGAGCGCGTCGAACGCCTCGCCGTGCTGGCGCTCGACGCGCTGCTGCAGCTGCGCGTAGACGTCCATCGTCATCTTCGAGTCGGCGTGGCCGACCTGGCGCATGACCCAGAGCACGTCGAAGCGGTTCGCGAGCAGCGCGACCGAGATGTACGTGCGGCGCAGCGTGTGCGGCGTCGTGTTGGGAAGCGCGGGCAGACCTCGCCCGGCCAGGTGTGACGACGCGAGCGCCGGCGGCCGCGCGGACGAGCTCGCCGCTCGCTGGCGGCTCATGCGGCCGCCGCGGAGTTCGGGAAGAGGTAGGCGTCGGGATCCGTCGGCAGGTCGGCGCGCCCGCAGCCGGTCGACGTGGGCGACGAGCTCCTCGAGTAGATCCGGGCTCACCTGGACCTCGCGGATGCCCGCTTCGGTCTTCGCGTCGGGGATCTGGAAGTGCGCGCCGCTCGCCGCGTGCAGGCGCAGGTCGCGGATGCGCATGTCGCAGAGCTCGCTGACGCGCACGCCCGAGCCTCCGAGGGTCGCGACGATGGCGCGGCGGCCGATGTACGTAGCCGGCCCCTCGGCTTGCAGGCGCGCAGGTGGTACGTGACGGTCGCCTTCGAGATGCCGAGCTCCGCGGCGATGTCGCTGGCCCGCATGCCGGCGGTCCAGCGGTCGCCGACCTTCGCGGCGGTCGATCCGGACGCGGCTCGAGCCGCGAGCGTCGGCCGCGCGAAGCGGCTGTCCTGCTCGCCGGCCGCGTCGGTGAGGGCGACGAGCTCGTCCATCTCGAGGAACGTCCGGGACGGCTTGGGCACCTTGATGCGCATCCGTCGGCTGCGAGCCGGGTTGCGCGGCAGATGCCCGTCGTCGACGGCCTCATCGAGGATCGTGGTGAGGCAGTCGACGAGCTTGCGGATCGATCGCAGGCCCGAGCGGCCGGACGCGTCGCCCGCGACGGTCGCGAGGTCGGCGCCGCCTCGATCGCGCGCCGGAGCTCTGCGGCCTCCTGGAGCTTGTGCGCCTTGAACGCGAGGCAGAGCTCAGCGTCGATCTCGTCGAGCCTGTACTCGCCGAAGAACGGCAGCAGGTGGTTGGCGAGCCGCGACCGGTAGTCGGACTCGGTGTTGCGACCGATCGGCCGGTCGCCGAGGACGCCGTCGATCTTCGCCTCCAGCCAGGCCGAGGCGTACTCGTGGAACGTCGGGACGCGCTCGCTCCTCGACCGGCGGTGGCGGGTTCCGCTTGCGCCAGACGCCCGCTCGGACGCGCGCGAGGACGTTCTCGAGCTCGACTGCCGCGGTCCGCTCGTTCCACGACGCCGCCGCAGCCGCATGCAGTTGCGGCGCTCATGGAGCACCTCGTGCTCGCGCCGGCCATCGGCGTGGAAGCGCAGCTTGAACACGCGCGTGCCGTCGCTGAGCGTTTTCGTCTCGACGGTTCCAGTGGCGGGCCTGCTCATGATCGAGCGCTCCTTTCCTTCGTGGGCGCGTGAAGGCGTCGCGATGGTATGCCTCCTAGCCAGGAGGCTCGTACGGGATCAATCTCGCCCCCCGAGCGCGGCCGTTCCGGCGTGACCGTCCTCGACGCGGTCCCGAGTCGGGCTCCGCGCTCGTATCTGCCGATCGCGCTTCCACCGCTCGACGCTGGACGCGGTCGAATCCGAGGCGCGCCTTGGGCCCGTCGCCGAAGCGGAACGCTCCCAGCTCTGTCGCGTGCGCGTAGACCCAGGCAGGCTTGCGGCCGAGCAGGTCTGCGACTTGGCCGACGCCGGATCACACCACCAGCGCCCCGACGAGTCCAACACGCTTCACGCTCGAGATACCCCAACGCGTCTACCACGGCTCGCTCGTGCGCGAGAACGACCCGCTGCGCGACCTCAGGCTCGGCGACGCCGAACAGGATGCTCACGCTCTTCGGCGCCCGCAACGTCAAATCGAAACCCGCCACCGGACTCGACGAGCGCAGCGCCCTCAGCAGCAGACCCGAGCTCGGATCGCGACCCTCGTAACCCGGCGAGGCTCTCATCGCCCACCTCACCCCGCGAGACCGAGCGACGCGGCGCCGGTTCCCATCCACACGCCGGCGGCCTCGCCCTCGCCCGCGTAGTAGTCCTCCACGGCCGTGCGCGACCTGATCGATGTAGTAACGGCCGGCCCCAGGGCCGGCACCCAGCTTGCCGATCGACATCATCCCCGCCCCTCAGGCCGCCGAGACGGCCGTTTGGGCAATCGGTCGCGTCGAATGTCGAAACTTCTGCCGCTGCGGCAGACCGGGTCGGCCGAATGGGAGCGCACGCGATGTAGACGGACACCCCGACCGCCACGTCGCCGGCGCGCAATCCGCGGGCGCTGCTCCTACAGCCTCGAAGCGACAGCGCCGCCCCGAGCTGCGCTGGCTCCTCGTCGCGCTGCCGACGCTCCGAAGCAAGCGCAGTGCCGCGTGGGTCTGGCACGCCACGTGATTCATCCGCTTGGGGTGATGACGCCGTGGTGCGGCCGCTGAATCCTTTGGGCGTGCCGCGGGACTGCGCCGCGGTCCGAGCCATGTGGAGGTTTCGATGAGCACGCCGAGCCGGGAGAACGCGCTGGATCACGTCGTTGTGGTGATGTTCGAGAACCGGTCGTTCGACAACCTGTTGGGTCGCCTGTACGAGCCGGGGGAGGTCGCTTCGTTCGAGGGCGTGATCGGCAAGGAGCTGTCAAACCGGGTCCCGGAGTGGGCAGAGCACCGGCCGCAGGACGGGATCGTCTCCTACGGGGTGGCGGCGAACATGAACACGCCGAGTCCCGATTCGGGTGAGGAGCTACCGCACATCAACACGCAGCTGTTCGGGATTCTCGATGAGGAGAACCGCTTCAAGTTGCAGGCGGAGAAGTCCTTCAACGAGCCGCGCGACGGCCAGCCGCCGACGATGGACGGTTTCCTGGCCGACTACATCAGCGTGTTGACCGTCGAGCTTGGGCGCCAGCCGACGGTCGAGGAGTACTCCCAGATCATGACCGGCTACACGCCCGAGCAGATGCCGGTGCTGTCGGCGATCGCGCGCGGCTTTGCGACGTTTGATCACTGGTTCTGCGACGTGCCGACGTGCACCTATCCCAACCGCTCCTTCTTTCACGCCGGGGCGTCATCGGGCTATGTGGTGAACATGTCGCCGCCGGGGTCGTTCCCGCGTACCAACGACGTCGGAGACGCTGTTTGACCGGCTCGACGCGGCCGGGCTGACGTGGAAGGTCTACTGCGATCCGCCCTCGCACTACTCGCTGACCGGCGTCATCCACGCGCCGCGGCTCGCCGGCCGCTTCGCCACCAACTTCTTCTCCACGCGACAGTTCTTCCAGGATGCCGAGAACGGGGAGCTGCCGACCTACTCGTTCATCGAGCCGCAGATCATCGGCTGGAACCACAACGACATGCACCCGCCGTTCGGCGGCGTGCGTCGCCGCGCTCGGCAGGCAGCTCGGCGCCGACGACGCCGCGAGCCTGCATTTCGATCCTCCGTCCTCGCTGATCGGCGGCGAGGATCTGCTGGCGCGCATCTACGACGCGATCCGCAGCTCGTCCTCGGCGACCGGCTCCAACCACCTCAACACGACGCTGCTGGTGACCTTCGACGAGCACGGCGGCACCTACGACCACGTCCCGCCACCGCCGGCCGTCCCGCCCGACGGCACGGGCGCGCCGGGCCAGATGGGCTTCACCTTCAACCGCTCCGGCGTGCGCATCCCGACGCTGGCGATCTCCGCATGGATCCCAGAGCAGACCGTCGTCAACGACGAGTTCCGCGCGACCTCGCTGCTGGCCACGATGCGCCAGCGCTTCAACCTCGGTCAGCCGCTCAGCGCCCGCGACGCCAGCGCGCGCAGCTTCGCCGACATCTTCACCCTGACCTCGCCCAGGGCGCAGGAGGACTGGCCGCAGGTCACCCCACGGCCCGTCCCCGAGATGCACGAATCCCTCGCCCCCCTCGACGCGCCGCTCGGCATGCTCGGCAAGTCGCTCCTGCTCGCCGTCCTGGCCTTCGCCCAGGGCCTCGGCAAGACCGTCCCCGACATCAAGCCCGAAGACACGATCACCGGCGCACACGCCATCGCCATCGGCCACGAGATCCTCGGCGACATCTTCCCCGCAATGCGCGACTGAACCGGCGTTGCGCTAGATGCGACTCGGCAGCCGATTGCGGTCTGGCGGCCGCACCAGCGCGCTGCTCCTTCCGCCTGAAGCGGGCACCGCGGGAGAGGGCACAGGCACGTCGTGCAAGTCTGTGTTCGGTTGCCGTTCGTCGCTGTAGATGACGAAGCGTCTCATCGGACGAGCTCCCGGCTATTCCTTCGTGTCTCGGTGAACATTTCGTCGTCGAGAACCTGTTGACATGCATCTTGGGCCTATCTGGACAGACAGTTCCGAGCCAGGTGCTGCCAGCGGACGCTTCATCATTGCGAGCGCTTCCTTCTCGAGAAGCATTGAGATCACGACGTACCACTTGCTGGGGGCCTGCTTCGCCCTCCGATGCCCTGCGGGTCGGCAATCCTCGCCCGGTCGAGGTCGACGGAGTCGCGGAAGGCGCTTTCGACGGTCGCGTCCAGGCGCGCGAGCTCGTCCTCCACTGCGGGGCGGTGCTCGGGCCGGACGTCGTCGCGCAGTTCTGCGAGCAATGCCCGCATGCGCCTCATCACCTGGATCGAGTCGGAGCCGTACTCGCGAATCTCGGTGACCGCGAGCGTGAGGTATTCCTCCCAGCTGCGGACGGGGATCACGAGTCCTCGTCGCAGCCGGTCGCCGGCTTGCAGGTTGGGGCTGCGGAGCTCGGTTGTGCCGATCAGGTGAAGAACCTCGGCGAGTTGGTCCAACACCTGGACGGCGGTGGTGGGGTTGTTGACCGCGGGGGAGAGCGCCAGGTCCGCGATGTCGACCATGATCCGGATCGAGAAGGCCGGGTCCTGATCGAGCGTGCGTTCGATCCCGAGCGCGACCATTCCCCGCAGGGCCCGCTGCTCCCGGTCGGAGAGCGACTCCGGCCCGCCGTAGGTCTCGATCAACGTGGCATCCACCGGTACCGAGTCCCCCACACGATGGTGCAACACGACGAGACAGTCGTGTTCGCGGGCCCATCGCGCGAGTCCGTGTCCATCGACCGCCTGGATCGCGCCGGATGCGGCGCTGCGCACCACCAGGGTTGGCTGTTCACCGTCGGGCTCGAAGGCCCCTGCGAAGACGTCCGGGGCGTCCGCGACCGCGGCGACCAGGCGCCTGAAGTCCCGCCGCACGTAGCCCGCGACCAGCGAAGCGACCGCCACCGGCCTCAGCTGGCGGAGGTAGGTGCTGAGAAAGACCATGAAGAGGAGCATGCCCGCGAGCACGAGCACGCCGGCGATCGACACGCCGAGATTGGGGACGAAGTCGTTCTCGACCCGTCGCAGCAGCGCAAACGAAAAAGCAAACGCGCCGACCAGGAACGCCAGCAGGAACTTCAGCATTCCGTCTCGCAGCCAGACCCGCACCAGCCGAGGAGAGAACGTGTCGGTGGCCATCTGCACGATCAGGACCGTGACTGTCACCACGAACCCCGTCAGGCCGACCATCGCGGCGACAATCGCCGAAAGAACAGTGCTCGCCGTCGACGAAGAGTAGGTCCAGGCGGCCGGCAGGTGTATCGACTTGTCGACTGCCACGTCGACGGCGGCCAATCCGGCACCGAGCACCGCCCCGACCAGCGGCAGCACCCACAGGCTCCCACCCATGCGCTGTCGGATCCTGAAGCGGCGCGCCCAGGTCATCGCGACAGGAGGCCGATGACGTTGACGATGGCCCGCGCCACGCTCAGAAGAGCCGGCGCTTCCGCTCCCGGACGATGCAGCGGAAGCCGATGTGCCCTGTTGAGGTGTCGATCGCCTCGGCCTGCCGGGCGGCAGGCCGATATCGCAGGCAGTAGTTGGGTGCGCAGAGGTGCGACCCGCCCTTGATCACACGCCGCGGGATGTGCTCGCCCGGGTGTCCGGCGGCAAAGCTCTGGTCCGAGGAGGTCACGCGTGGGTTCCGCGGAGCACAGCAGAGCGACGAAACGGGTGCGGGTCGGCGCGGCGAATACCAGTCGCTCGTCCACTCCCACGTGTTGCCGCATATGTCGTAGAGGCCGAAGCCGTTCGGCGGGAAGCTTCCGACGGGCGACGTTCCCTCGTAGCCGTCGAGCTTCAGGTTCTGCCACGGGAACTCTCCCTGCCACGTGTTCGCAGCCGGACGACCGTCCGGAAAATGCTCGTCCCCCCAGGCGAACGGCGCGCCTTCGATGCCACCGCGCGCCGCGCGCTCCCACTCCGCCTCGCTCGGCAGCTCCTTCCCAGCCCACGCGGCATAGGCCTGGGCGTCCTCGAACGCGACGTGCACGACAGGATGTCGCCCGCGCGTGTACGTGTCGCTGCCCGGCCCTTCGGGGCGCTTCCAGTTCGCGCCGCGGACGTACTCCCACCAGTTACGGACGTCGCTATGAGGAACGGGGCCGCGTGGCATGCGGAAGACGAGCGACCCGGGGACGAGCAGCTCAGGATCGGCGTCCGGATACTGCTCGGGATCGAGGGGCCGCTCGGCGACCGTGACGTAACCCGACTCGCGGGCGAAGCGGCGGAACTGGGCGACGGTCACGGCCGTCTCGTCGATCCAGAACCCGTCGACGAAGACAGGCTGCACCGGAGCCTCCTCCGGGTAGAACTCCTCGGAGCCCATCAGGAACGTCCCTTCCGGTATCCAGCGCATTCCCGGGAAGGGCGGGGACCCGGGTGGAGTCTGCAGGGAGAGCTCAACCATGATGGGCCACCTGGCCAACCGCCGTCGCCGAGTTACGAGTGAAGTGGCGCCCGATCTCGGCAGCGATGGCGAACGGGATGACGGTGTCGACCAGCGCGAAGATCAGCGCCGGCGTCAGGTACGCGCTTTCGCTGTTCAGAACGGTGGCGATCACGACCAGGCCGATCGGCGTGAACCGCATGCTCGAGACCATCGAGACCGTGATCGCCGTCTGCCGGGTTTGGATTCCGACGGCCCACCCCAGCGCGACGTAGACGAGGATGATCACGACCGAGGCGACGATCACCCAGCTTCCGACGCTGGATACGACGTCGTCCCAGTTCACCGCGAGCCCTGCGGCGAGCGCGATGTACAGCGCGATGTTGGAGATCTTCTCGAGGCCCCCCTTCCATACGGAGGCGTGCTCGGCGTAGCGGCTGCGGATCACCATTCCCACCACGAGCGGGATCAGGACGAGGAACAGCAAATCGACGAAGATGCTCGCCGGCTTGACGGTCGCCCCGGTGATGATCGCCTCCGCCCACAAGGGCGCGGCCACCATGTCGATCACCAGCAGCGCGACGACGAAGGACACGGCCATCGCCATGTCGGCGCCCTTGGCCAGCTGACATGCCTTCAGCCCTGCCGGGCCGGCCGCCGCGATCGTGACGATCTCGACCCCGACTCGCGTCTCGTCGCTCATGGGGAGCAGATGACAGACGCCGATCGCAATCAAAGGTCCGAGGACGATGTTCACGCCGATCGCGCCCAACAGGATCCAGATCCGTCTGAGCGGTGCTAGCAGCGTGCTCAGGTCGAAGCTCATGCCCAGGCTCGCGATCAGCGTGATCAGCATCACGACCAGACCGGCGTTGAAGAGCGCGTTGAAGAGCTCCTCGACGGTCATGGCTCAAGAAGCCCCGGCGACCGATTCCGGCTGATCTTCGACGGCCAGACCGAGGTCGCGCATCTCGCGCTGCGACTTGCCGGAGAGCTTGCGGCCCAGCAGTGGCCGGCCATCGGAGTGCTGATATGCGCCGCGCGGCTCGCGGGCGAGCGGCTCCTCCCAGGCGCGGTAGAGCGCGGTGACGCGCAGCGTGAATCCGATCGCGAAGGCGATGCCGGCGGCCAGCCACGTCCCTGCGCCGGCCCATGTGGCGACGATCCAAACTGCGCCCGTCAACGCCGCGGTGAAGACGAACCATTCGCCGCGGATGAACTGCTTCGGCGTCACACCGCACGAGACGTCGATCAGCCAACGGCCTGCGGTCGGGCCGATCACCGCGAGCAGGATGCACCCGAGCAGCGGGATGTCCTGCTCGACCCCCTTCTGCGCCCCCACGATCGCGTACCAGGGCAGCGAGAACGAGGTCATGAACTGAAAGAGCCCCTCCCGGAAGAGCTGTCCCTCTCCGTAGGCGAGCAGGTAGCCGACCACTCCGAAACCGAGGCAGAGCGTGATGTAGGCGGGGTTGGTGAGCGCGGAGGGCACCTGGCCGAGCAGAACGTCGCGGGTGATCCCGCCGCCGAGTCCTCCGAGCAGCGCCATCAGGAGGATCCCGATGACGGTGAAGTTCTTGTAATGGTCGGGCCTTCGGGCCAGCAGCGCGCCGTTGAGCGCGTTCGTGCTCGCCGCGATCAGGTCGATGGCCGTGAAGTTGCCCGTGAACTTGAATCCGCCCCAGTGGACGCGTCGAGGCGATCGAGACTCGCAAGGTCGTGCATCACGCCTCCAGGATCGCTCCATGGCCGACGGCGAGGAACCGGAGGTCGAGCCTCTCCGTCTCTGACGTCGCCGCCTTGTTGATGGCCGACTCGTCGACGGCGCCGTCGGCCCAGGCGAGGATCACCGAGCTGTCGGGGGCAGCAGCGGCCCGACCCCCTTCAGGCGCCGAGCGGATACCGCGCGCCCGGCCCAGAGGCCGTAGAGTGCGCCCGCGACGAGGCCGAAGATCGCCCAGAGCACGCCGGTGACGACGCCGCTCTCGATCGAGCTGAGGACGCCGCCGTTGCCGGCAAAGCCGACGATGAGGCCGAAGACGAGCCCGAAGCCACCCCAGCTGACGACGTCGCTCTTGCTCATGGCGGCGACGCCCCTGGTCGGGCTGATGACGCGCAGCCTCCCGCTCCTGGCCGATTCGAACACGAGCTCGACCTGGAGCCCGTCACCGGGCGTCTGGGCGACCGTCGCCGCGACCTTCCGCGCGGCGCGCTCTCCCGGGTAACGGAGCAGCAGCATGGTCAGGACGGTCACGCTGCTCGGCTCTCCGCCGGCTCCGGTCGACGAGCTCTCGATCGGGTCGGCGGCCCCGGCGAAGACGGTGGCCGAGAGGTCGTCGGCGATCTCGGCGACGCTCGCGGCCGACGGCTGCAGCGTCGACATTGCCGACAGGAGCCGCCGGCCGTCGGCCGCCTCGGCCCAGATCAGGACGGCCGACGTGTTCGAGCCCAGCTGCCGGCCGATCCGCTTGAGCTCGCTCTTGGAGGCGATGTGCTCGGTGTAGTACGCGTAGAGGCCACCGCAGATGGCGCCGATCACCGCCCACGCAGCGAAGCTGACCCAGCTGCCGCCGCTTGCCGCGAGGCCGAAGAGGCCCCACGTGAGGGCCGAGGTCAGCGTGCCCGCGAGGGTCCTGCGCGGATCGTCGACCTGGGCCTTGCCTTTGCCGTTCACCTTGACGACGACCTCGTCCAGCACACGGCCGCCGGTCGAGCCGACCAGCTTCTCGAGCGCCTGCCTGACCTGGTGCGCCCGCTTCGCGCCCTCGAAGGAGGCGAGCAGAACAGCAGAGCCCGGCCGGCTGCTGGCCTTCGTTCATGCCGGCCTGTTGCTCGATCCCGTGGTGCGGATCCGGCATCTCGTCGTGCTCCTGGACGAGCGAGGTGACGAATTGGATGATCGGCCCGATCTGCAGGTGCGTCTGCGGGCATGAACGTCGCCGGGTTTCGGCGGCGTGTACGGGTCGGGCGTCCCGGTCTTGATCGGAGGCTCGACGACCAGCGACTTCAGGAACGCGCCGGCCGCCGCCGCGATCGGGTGCACGACCCAGACGTGCGCGAAGTCGACCTGGTGCTCCTCTCGGGGGTCCCATTCGAGGTTGTGGATGTGCGGCATGTTCAGCGGCGACCAGGTCGAGTAGAAGTCGTCCTGCTTGAACAGGTGGACCTTCCACTGGTGCCACTTGGCCGCCTGGATCCGGTTCCCGTGGATGTGCAGGATGATGTCGCGACCCGACTCCTCGGCGTCGCCGAGCAGGAAGTCGCGCATGTCCATGCCGTCGATGATCCGGTCGCCGGGAACCTTGCGCGCCGGCGACCTTCAGCAGCGTCGTGAACCAGTCGACCGCGTGCACGAGCTCGTTGCTGACCTTCCCGGCGGGCACCTTGCCCGGCCAGCGCACGATGCACGGGCGTCCGGTTCGAGCCCTCGAGCGCGGTGAACAGGCCGCCGCGCCACGGCCCCGAGAACCCGTTCCACTGGCCCCCGAACGGATCTGGGTCGATCGCGGGATACCGGTAGGTGGTGTCGGCGCCGTTGTCGGAGGCCCAGATGACGATCGTGTCGTCCGCGATCCCGAGCTCGTCGAGCTTGTCGAGCACGACTCCGGTGAAGTCGTCCATCTGGGTGAGGATGTCGCCCCAGTTCCCGCGCTTGGTCTTGCCGGCGTACTCCGGGTCGGGAATCGGCGGGATGTGCACCTGCGTGTAGGGCAGGTACGCGTAGAACGGCTTGCCCGCCTCCTTCGAGCGCTGCATGAAGTCGGTCGCCCACTCGGTGATCTTGCGATCGAAGCCGGCGCGGAACTCCGCGTCGTAGGTGGCGACCACCTCGTGCTTCTCGCCCTTCTTGCGCGAGAAGATCGGCTCCGGCTCGAGCGGGATCTTCGTGGGCCCGGCATACGGCTCGGCGGTCACGTCTCCGTTCGGGAAGTAGGACTGCATCGTCCAAAGGACCTCGTCCGCGGTGCGCGGAGCACCACACCGCCTCGTCGAAGCCGAAATCGACCGGGCTGCGGTTCTCGGGGTCGCTGCCCAGGTGCCACTTGCCCCACATCCCCGTCGCGTACCCGGCATCGGACAGCGCCTGGGCGGTCGTCACCTCCCAGCGCGTCAACCCGTCCGGCCGCCGGTGATCGCCACCGCCTGCGTGCCCGAGCGGATGGCATGGCGACCGGTCAACAACGCCGACCGGCTCGGCGTGCACTGCGCCTCGACATTGAAGTTCAGAAGCTTCAGACCCTCGGCGGCGAGCGCGTCGATCCGCGGCGTAGGCGCACCGCGCAACACCCCGCCGCCGTAGCAGCCGAGCTCACCCCACCCGAAGTTGTCCCAGTAGAAGAACACGATGTTCGGCTGCGTCGCACTCATGCCCTACCTCCTCTCGTGTGGTCACGATTCCTCCTCGGGCGCTTCGGCGATCTGCTCGATCGACAGGAGCTCGAGGCTGAGCTCCTGGATCCGGTCGATGAATCCGTGCAGCTGTGCGCGGTCACGGACTGGTCCCTCCAGAACGGTCGTGCCTTCGTGTCGCTCCATGTCGCATGCCGTTGAAGAGGTAGGCGAAGCGCTCATCGAGCTCGCCGCGCACGACGATTCGGTAGTCCATGTGGTTCACCGCGATGTCCACATCAGGGCGCCGACGCTGACGCACGGGAAGGTGAGCGTGCGCGCCGGGCGCGCGGTTCACCTAGGTGAAGTTGTACGTCAGATGAGCCCGCGCTCGCCGGCCCGCGCCACCGCCTCGGCGCGCGAAGAGACGCCGAGCTTCCGGAAGATCGACTTCGTGTGGCTGTGGATCGTGTTGTGCGAGAGGTAGAGCTCGCGGCCGATGTCGCGCTCCGACAGCGGGCCCCGGAGCATGTCGCAAGCACCAGCAGCTCGCGCTGACTCAGATCCGTCGCTCGGCTCGGCGGGCGTGATCGCGCCGATCGCTCGAGCGCCGCGAGTCGGTCTCCCAGGATGCCGGGATCAGGACACGAATCGACCGTCGCCCTCGCTTCGGCGATCACGGCGGGAAGGCCCTCGGTGTCGCCCAGGACGCGAAGCACCGATGCGTGGCAGATGAGCGCATTCGCGAGTTCGAGTGGCTGTCCGAAGGAACGCAACAGCGCGACGCCGCGTTCGAGGAGGGGCAGCGCCTCGTCGATGTTTCCCTCGAGCCGCCAGCGACTGGCCTGCCGCCACGAAGACCTCGCCGTCCACCCCGTCGACGCCGTGTTCTCGCGCGAGCTTCATCGCGTCGTCGGCCAGCGACGCCTGTTCCTCGACGCGCCCGCCCTCACCGGCGATCAGCGAACGGTATGCCACCGCCGACACACCCGTGAGCCATTGCTCGCTCGCGGGTGCGAGCTCCGCCGCCTGCGCGTACCAGCGATCGGCTTCGGCGGAGTCTCCACCGAAGTAGTGGCCCATGCCGACCGCCCAGCAGATGACCGGCCACCAGGGCGACTGCGCGTCCTCGAGCTCCGCCGCTCGGCGCGCGTGGTCGAGCGCCGTGCCCACGTCACCCCACGGAAGGCATCCCCGGAGCGTCGCCAGGCTCGATTCGACCGAGCTGAAGCCGTCGGGCAGCGGTCCGGTATCGAGATGCCCCAGCTCCTCGACCCTCGCGATGGCCTCCGCCGCGTCGTCGCGCATCGCGCTGAGCGACAACACCCAGGCGTGAACGAGGAGCAGCCGCTGGTTGTCGCGCCTGAGCTCCACCGGGAACCGCTGCAGCCACGCGAGAACCGTCGCGTACCTGGCCACCTGTGCGTACTGGATCCACGCGGCTTCGATCTCCTCGCCGGCCTCGGCGAACGCCCCAGCCTCGAGCGCATGCTCGATCGCTTCGTCGACGGTGCCGTGATCCCGGTGCCATACGTGTGCCCGGCGATGGAGCGTCGGGGCAAGCCCCGCCTCGCGATGCTCGAGCTCGACGCGCAGCAGCTGCGCGAAGAGATGATGGAAGCGGTACCACTCCCCTCTGGTCGTCCAGCGGCACGAGGAACAGGTTCGTACGCGAGAGCTCGCTCAGGAGTTCCCCGGTGTCCTCCCGTTCGAGCACGGCGTCGCAGAGTGGGCCGCAGAGGCGTTTGAGGATCGAGGAGCGCAGCATCACCGTCTGCGTCGCCGGGTCGTGCGAGCTCAGCACTTCGTCGACGAGGAAATCCACGACGTGGCGGCTGCTGCCTCCGAACCGGCCGATGAACTCGTGGCGGTCCTCGACTCCCCGAAGGGAGAGCGCCGCCAGGTAGAGGCCGGCGGGCCAGCCCTCGATCCGCGCGACGAGATCGTCGATGTCCTCCCGCGCGAGGCCGAGCTGGAGCCGTCCATTCAGGAGCGCTTCCGCCTCGTCAGAGGTGAAGCCGAGCTCATCGGCGCGCACCTCGCGCAGCGCGCCGTGAGCCCGCAGCGCAGCCAGCGGGAGCGCCGGCTCGCTGCGGGTGCCGAGAACGAGTGTGAACGTCGACGGAGCGTGCTCGACGAGCCAGGCGACGCCGTTCGCGGCCGGGCCGCTCGAAAGCCGGTGGAAATCGTCGAGGATCAGCGCCACTTCGCCCTGCTCGCTCAGCTCGTTCACGAGTTGGGGCAGGACGACATCCATGATGCCCGCTGCGCCGACGACCTCGGGCGACGCCGACAGCCCGACACCGGGACAGACCCGCCTGAGGGCCTCGAGCACATGCGACCAGAGCACGACGGCGTCGTTGTCGCCCTCGTCGACCGCCAGCCACGCCACCGCTTCCCTGCTTGCCTCGGCCCGGCGCCACATGCCCAGCAGCGTCGTCTTGCCGTAGCCCGCGGGAGCCGCGACGACGACGAGCCTCAGGCCCGGGTCGGGCCGCAGACTGTCGAGGAGACGATCACGTGCGACGAGCTGGTCCCGTTCGGCAGGCGGATGAAGCTTCGTTTCCAGCAGGCCCGGCGGACTCGGCGGTTCCTGCGGACTAACCGTCTGCTCCATCGCGACGACCGCGCGGGATTCTACGCCGGGCGTGCGTATGTCTCCGCGCCGGTGACGTCGATGCCCACGTACGGGTCGTCGCTGGTCACCCACGCGTCGTGTCCGGGCGGGATCTCGATCGCCCGGCCGGGGCCGACCTCCATCTCCGTACCGTCGTCCATGACGACGATCATGTAGCCCGAGATGCAGTAGCCAAAGTGATGGGTCTGGCAGCTGTCGGTCCCGGCGACCGGCTTTACGTGTTCAGACGAGCGCCATCCTGGCTCGAACGTGGTGCGCATCACCGTGCCGCCGTCGAGGTGGACGATCTCGATCTTGCCCTTCTCGATCGGACGCGTCTCGTCAGGCTCGTCGAGCGCCTTGTTCTGCAGCTTGGGCATGTCGCCCCTCCTGGATCTGGGGTCTGCATGCACGATCGTTGCGAGACGCGAACCCGGCGCCATCCTCCGTTCCGGGTGATACCTCCACCTGGGGTTCACGAACGCCGTGATGTTCGGCCTCGTGATCGCAACCGTGGTCGACGTCTTACCCGAACGGGCTGCGCCGCCCGGGTCGCTTCGGGGAGAATCGGCCGCCAGGTCCTGGCTCACCGAATGGGCACCGAAACGCCTCTCAGTGCCCAAATTGCCGAAAAACGAACGCAATTTGCGAACATCGAGCTTGCGCCGATGGGTCGCGAGAATCCGGAGATTTGCAGGGATTTTGGCTGTGTAAGGGAGTTTCTGATCCACGACTGAAATCGTGGTGTCCCCGGTTCGAGTCCGGGTCTCGCCATCGCTTTTCTGCCTGCATATCGTCCGCTGCCCTGGCGTTGCATCGGCACTGCATACAGCGATGGCTCCGCGCGCCAATCCCGGTCGGAGCGGCTGCGTGAGCCGCGAGGCACGCGCGTCCGTGGGACATCGGGGACGCGCGAGTGTGCCGTTGGGGGATCCCGCTACGGTACGGAAATGGCCTGTGCGGGCGGGATCGCTCAGGTCCGGAACTTGATCATCGCGCGCGAGCTCTTCGGGCCCGAGGCTCGCTGCGCCAGGAGGCCAAGACCGCGAGCGTCGCCAGACGCCGCTCGGGGCGCCCGGCGAGCGCTGCCGCCTGAGGTCGGAACTGCGGTCTTGAAGCGGTCATGCAGCTCGGGGACCGCGGCCGCAACGTTCGGCCACGACGCGCTGGCCTGGGCATCGCCTCAGCCTGTCTCGGCAGCGAGGGCCTCGGCGTAGCTTGCGGGCCACCACTTGCAAATCGCAATCACCTTCGAAAGGGTCGCGGATGCCGGACACCACCTGCCACATGTCGATCTCGCTCGACGGCTTCGTCGCCGGGCCGGACCAGAGTCGCGAGCACCCGCTCGGGAAGCGCGGAAGGGAGCTCCACCGCTGGCACCTCGGCGACGAGCGCGCCAACGAGGCCGACGAGACGGCGGCCGGCTGGCTCATGCGCCCGCGCGGCGCCTACCTCATGGGCCGCAACATGTTCGGGCCGATCCGCGGCGAGTGGGAGGAGGACTGGCGCGGGTGGTGGGGGCCCGAGCCGCCTTACCACGCGCCGGTGTTCGTGCTCACCCATCACGCTCGCGAGCCGATCGAGATGGAGGGCGGGACGACCTTCCACTTCGTCACCGACGGCTTCGGCGCCGCCTTCGCACAGGCGCGTGAGACGGCCGGCGACGACGGCGTAGACATCGCGGGCGGCGCCTCGACCGTGCGGCAGGCGCTCGTCGCCGGGGTCGTCGACGAGCTTACGCTCGACATCGCACCGGTCCTTCTCGGGTCCGGCGAGCGGATCTTCGACGGCGTCGAGTCCCTCGGGTTGGAGCCCATCGAGGTGTTGCATTCGCCGCTGGCCACGCACATCCGCTACCGCCGGGCGAGCTGAAGGCCGGTGTCCGATTCGTCTACAAGGACCGGATCCTCGCGCCGGAGGGCGTGCGGCTCATGGACGAGCACGTCCGCGCGACCGTCGAGAGCGGCGGCAGCATCCAGCGCACGCAGCGCCCGACCCTCACCCGCATGGCGATCGGGTCGGTCTTGCCTGGCACCGCCTTGATCCCCGGCTTCGCCATGCGCAGGACAACCGTGCACGACGACCGTGAGCTGTACCTCGCGATCGAGCACCCCGAGTGGGCGCGGCTCATGAAGCTCGACCCGTCCTTCGGCCACCAGGCACGCGCGGTTGCAGTCGCGATCAACCAGGCCGCGAACGAGCTCAAGGCCAAGCGCGTCTCCCGCAGAAGTGGCCCACGCGGCCGAAACCGCTGCGCCGGCGGTGGAGTCCGGCGCCGACACGGTCGCGCAGCTCTCGAAGCTGCACAGCGCCGGAGCGCTCTCTGACGAGGAGTTCGCGCAGGCCAAGGCGCGCGTGCTCGCCGCGTAGGGCGCCGTTCGTCGCCGTCGCGGCGGAATCACGCCGCGACCTTGACAGCGCTGGCATGTGCCCTTGCCTCATCCGACCCACAGCCTCAGGCGAGAAGCTCCCAGAGGACCACTGCCGCTATGACGCGAGACGCAGTAGTCACGAGCCGACCGCTGCTCCCTCGCATGGAGGCTGTCGCACAAACCACGCGCGTTGGAGAAACCCCCAACGCGCTTCCGTCCTGCCCTGGGGTCGCGGGACGACCCCAAAGCAGGACGGTAGCTCGCAAACCCCGTGGTTCCTCGCCACGTGTGGGTCAAAGCGCCGCCGGCAGCGGCGGCCACGCTCACACGCGGGTCGCAGTCGGCGGACAACTCGACGTCGCTTGCCGAGCCGGCTAAGGGAACCCCGCCCCCAGGTACGGCCCCGCGTACGTGAGGTGGCGGCGTCTGCCCGATGTGAGCAGGCCCTCTCAGCTCCAGGATGGTCGTATCGCTCAGCACACGACGAGCTCCCAGAACACCACACTCTTCGGGCGCATCCTCGGGCCGGCCCAGAGCATCGAGCCGGTCGCCGAGCCCAGGTCGTGATGATCAGCGGTGCGGCGACGAGCCGGGTTCGTGGCCGCGCCGGGCGAGCCGTGTGGCGGCGGGTGGCTGCTCGGACGGCGGTGTCGCCCCCCGACCGCACTCTGCTCTTGCTGCTCGCGCTCTATGCGTGCTGGGGCTCGGCGATTCCGGCGATGAAGCTGATGGTCGATACGGTGCCGCCGCTCGGCGGGGCGGCGCTGGTCTTCTTGGTCGCCGGGCTCGTGCTTGCTGTGGCGGCGCGTGGGCGGCCCGCGCCCACGCGCGTGCAGCTGCGGCGCCTGGCGGTCGCCGGCGTATTGCTGCTGGTGGGTGGACAAGGGCTTGCGATGGTCGCGCTGACCGAGGTGACCGCCAGCCTCGGCGCGATCCTCGCGGCGACGATCCCGCTGTGGGTCGTGCTCTTGAGCGGGTTGATCGGCGCAACTGTGTCGGTCGCGTCGCAGGTGCGGCTCGCGGCTGGGTTCGGCGGCATCGCGATCGTGGTGCTGACGGCGCCGAACAGCGCGATCGGCGGGGCGCCGTGGGCGGTCGCGGGATTCGTCGTCGCGCCGATCCTGTGGGCCGCGGGGAGCCTGCTGACGGCGCACGGCGACCGACCGGCCGATCGCGTGGTCGCCAACGCGGTTCAGCTGCTCGCCGGTGGCACGGTGTTGTTGCTGCTCGCGCTCTCGCTCGGCGAGCTCGATCCGGCTCGCTGGTCGGACGTCAGCTCGACATCCGTCGCGGCAGCGGTGTTCCTGCTCGTCTTCGACTCACTCGTCGGCTTCATGCTCTACACACGCCTCCTGGCCAGCGCGCCCGCGCCGCTGGTCAGCACCTACGCCTACGTCACACCGCTCATCGGCGCCGTCATCGGCGCGACCGTGCTCGACGAGCCACTCTGGGCCGGCGCGCTTTGTCGGAGCGGCCCTGGTGCTCGGCGCGGTCGCGCTCGAGCTGCGCGGGCGATGAGGCGAGAGAGGTCGAGCACGTGCGTCGGGAGCTACAGAGCACGGCCTGGGTCGCCGTCCTCCCATGGAAGGAGCAGCGCCCGCCCGCTCGGGCCCAGGCCTGCTGGCGAGCGGCCATCCCCATCGATCCCGCATCGAGAACTCATCGGGTGCAGACCGCTCGACATGCCAGGCCTCAGGCGCGACGTCCGCCCGGTAGTCCCGGAGCCGGTCCAGCAACCTGTTCAGGGACTCGTCCGGCATCTGGCCGAGCAGCCCGCGCGCGCGCCGCGTCGCGAGCGCACGTCGGCGAGCGGGATGCGCGCCCGCGCGCGAGCACCAGAAGGGGTCGGGCGTCGAACCGCCTCGTCCTCGAGTTCCCTCCGCAGCCCAGCGGGTCGGCGAGCAGGTTCCTGGGGAGCAGGAGCTCGAGCAGCTCGAGACCGCTCACATCGGAGCCGCGGTTTCCGCCGGAGCGGACGCGGTCTCCGAGGAGGGGAGGGCTTGTTGGGCGACTCGGATGAAGCCGGTGATCAGCTTGGAGCGACGTGTGGCCTCGGAGGCGAGGTAGACCTGGTCGAGCTCTGCGTCAACGACGGGGACGTAGACGACGTCCGGCCGGCTGTAGTACTGCGTGGCCGATAGGGGAAGCACGATGATGCCGTGGCCCGCCGCCACGTGCTCGAGCTTTTCCTCGACGCTGCGCAGTGGGCGCTGGGGACCCGAGACGCCTGGCACCGGAGCGGGCTGGAGGTAGCGCAGGTGGCGCTCGCCGGCCAGGTCCGCGGTGGACAGGCCGGCTCGCTGGGCAAGCGGGTGATCAGCTGGTAGCGCGGCGAGTCGCCGCTCGGCGAAGAGCGGAACGAGACGCAGCCCGCGTTCGCGGATCGGCTGGCGGACATACGCGACATCGACGCGTCCACTGAGGATGTGCTCCTCCTGGTCGTCCCACTCCAGACGCTGCACTTCGACGGTCACCTCGGGTCGCTCGGCACTGAACGCGCGGACCGCCGGAGTCACCAGGATGCCGGCGCGGAAGCCGACGACGAGATGGTGTGCGCCGCGGCCGGCGCGCTGCACGCGTCGGCGGGTGGCATCGGCGGCGGCAAGCAGCGGTCCGGCGTCGTCGAGCAGCTGACGTCCGGCCGGGGTCAGGATCACCGAGCGCTTGTCGCGGACGAAGAGCTGCGTGCCGAGCTCGCGCTCGAGCGCACCGATCGAGCGACTTAGCGCGGGCTGCGCGATGTGCAGCTCCTCGGCCGCCTTACGGAAGTGCAAGTTGTCGGCGACCGCGACGAAGTAGCGGATCTTGCGGAGATCAACGTCCACGGACGGCGTCCTCGCGGTGATGCCGTGACGGTATCAGGAGCACCGAAGGAGGTCTTGGAAAGAGCCCGTCCGGACGCCCAATATGAACGCTCTCACCGCAAGCAGGAGAAGCGAGGATCTCATGTTGAACACGCAGCTCGAGTCCGAACGGATCGTGATCCTGGGCGGCACGTCGGGGATCGGCCTGGCCACCGCCGAGCGCGCCGCGGCCGAGGGAGCGACGGTGGTCGTCGCGTCCAGCAGCCCGGACCGCATCGACGCGGCGCTCGAGCGGCTGCCGGCGAGCGCCGAGGGCTACACCGTCAACGTTCGCCACGAGGAGGAGATCCGCGATCTCTTCAACCGATTGGGCAGCTTCGACCATCTCGCCTTCACCGCGGGTGAGACGCTGCAGATCGGCGCGATCGCGGACACAGACCTCGACGCCGCCCGCCGCGCACTCGACGTGCGTGTCTGGGGTGCCTATGCCGCGGTCAAGCACGCCGTCGCGCATCTCCGCCCGGGCGGGTCGATCGTCCTGAGCTCCGGCATCGCTGGAACCCGCCCGGAGCCGAACTGGACGGTCGCAGCGAGCATCTGCGGCGCGCTGGACGCGCTCACCCGTGCCCTGGCGGTCGAGCTCGCCCCGATTCGCGTCAACGCCGTTGCGCCCGGCGTGGTACGCAGCGACCTCTGGCGGGAAATGAGCGAGGAGGACCGCTCGGCGATGTACGACTCGCTCTCAGAGGCGCTGCCGGTCGGTCGCGTAGGCGAGGTCGGCGACATCGCGGAGACCTTCCTCTACCTGATGCGCAACGGCTACAGCAGCGGCACGATCGTCACGGTCGACGGCGGCTCGGTGCTCGTCTGATGGCCAAGGTGCTGATCACCGGCTCAGCCGACGGGCTCGGCCGCGAGGCAGCCAAGCAGCTCGCCCGCGGGGGCCACGAAGTGGTCCTGCACGCGCGCGACGAGGCGCGCGCCCAACAGGCATTGGCCGGCGTCCCGGGGGCGGCCGCGGCGCTCCCGGGCGACCTCTCCTCGATCATGAGCACCCGAGCGCTGGCCGACCTGATCAACGCCGCCGGCGTCTTCGACGCGATCATCCACAACGCCGGTATCGGCTACCGCGAGCCCACCCGGCGCGAAACCGAGGACGGCCTCGAGCACGTCTTCCAGACCAACGTCCTGGCGCCCTACCTGCTGACCGCGCTCGTGAACCGCCCGCCACGGCTCATCTACCTCAGCTCGGGCCTGCACAGGTCGGGTGATCCAGACCTCGCGGACCTGCAGTGGGAGCACCGGCGCTGGGACGGCTACCAGGCGTACTCCGACTCCAAGCTCTTCGACGCGGTGCTCGCCGCGGCGGTCGCTCGCCGGTGGCCGGACGTCGTCAGCAGCTCCGTGGACCCCGGCTGGGCGAGGACGAGGATGGGCGGACCGGGGGCGCCCGGCGAGGTCGGCCCCGGAGCCGAGACGCAGGTCTGGCTCGCGACCAGTAACGACCCGCTCGCCCTGCAAAGCGGCCGCCACTTCCATCACCGAAGACCGCGCGAGACGCACCCAGCCGTCGCCGACCCCGTCGTCCAGGACGGCCTACTCGCCGCCTGCCATGAGCTCACCGGCCAGGCGATCACCGACTCGACGCGGACAACGCATGCTCGTTAGCGACTTCCGGCAGTTCTAGCGGGGGTTGTCGGCGCGCCACGCGACGTACTCGGCGACCGCCGTGGCGACGTCGAAGGCCGGCGCGTAGCCGGTGTCCCGGGTGAGCCGGGTCGTGTCGAGGTAGGGGTCGTCGCCGGGGCCGTCCTGGCGTCCGGGCAGGAGGTCGAGCCGCAGGCCGGGGGTGATCGCCTCGAGGGCGTCCGCGAACTCCCGGTTGGTGAACGGCCGGCCGCTGGAGACGTTGTAGGTGTCGTGCCGCAAGGTCTGCGCAGTCGTCAGGAGGGCGATCGCGCGCCCGGCGTCGGGCGCGTAGCAGCAGTCACCGCCGTCGTCGGCGTACAGCGGCTGCGGCTCCTCACCGCGGAGCACGGCGCTGATGTAGGGAGGGATGTAGAAGAACGGTGATTCCGGATCGACCAGCGGCCCCCAGATGGTCCCGATCCGGAGCACGACCGGCTCGATGGCGCTGCCCTGGAGGCCGTGCGTGGTGAGTGGCTCGACGGCCTTCTTGAAGGCGACGATCACGTGCGGCAGCGCTGCGGTGGGCAGCGCGAGCTCCTCGTGCCAGGGGATCTCGGTCCGGCCGATGTACACGCCGAGGCTGCTGGCGACGGCGAACCTGCGGACGCCCCAGATGCGGGCGGCGTCCAGCGCGTTGAGCAGACCGGTCGTGTCCGTGCGGAAGAAGCGGACCGGATCGTCGTCGGGGATGCTGCCGGCGAGGTGGACGATGTCGCTGATGTCGTGGCGATCGCCGAGGGCGAGGAAGGCGTCCCGGTCGGTGACGTCGAGGAGCTCCACGGTGACGCGGCCGGCGAGGAACGACGGGACCTCGGTCCGGCGGTGCCCGGTGACGACGACATCGTGTCCGAGGTCGACGAGCGCGCGGGCGGTGTGGGCGCCGATCATGCCCAGCCCGCCGGTGACCAGGATCATCGGACCACCTCGTAGTGGAGGTGGGTCACGCCGGGTGCCGGGACGGACTCCAGCAGGCGCAGCTGGATGTGCTCGGGCAGGCTGTGGAAGTAGGGGCGGCCGGCGCCGAGCAACACGGGCACCTGGTGCAGGATCAGCTCGTCGACCATCCCCGCCTTCAGGGCTTCGGTCACCAGGACTCCACCCATGAGGGCGACGTCCTTGCCGTCGGCTGCGTCCCGGGCGGCCGCAACGGCGTCCGCCAGCCCGGTCGTGATCAGGCTCTGCCGGCCGGCCATCTGCGGCGCCGGCCGGTGGCTGAGGACGAACAGCGGCGCTGCCGGGTGCGGGGTCCCGTCGTCGCCGAAACGGCTGGAGTCCTCATACGTGTTGCGGCCGGCGATGCTTGCGCCGACGCGACCGGCCAGGGCGTCGAAGAACCGGGCACTGGGCTCACAGAGCCTGAAGCCGTCGAACACCTGACTGGGGACATCGCCGTCGAAGTACCAGTCGAAGAGTGTGCCGCCATCGCCGAGCCCACGGCCCGGGCCAGGGTGACGACCGGTGATGTATCCATCAACCGAGACCGACAAAGCGCTGAACACCCTGCTCATACACGACCCCCTTCGAGGTTCCTTCAAGAGACCCTGAGACCGTACCAGCTAGAGTTCCGTAAGGAAACCCCGATCGCTAGTCTCTTCCGTCATGCAACGCACAAGCTTCCGCGAGATGGCCTGCTCGATCGCGCGCACACTCGACGTGATCGGAGAACCATGGTCACCGCTGATCCTGCGTGACGTATGGGTCGGGATGAACCGCTTTGACGAGATCCAGGCCGACCTCGGCATCTCGCGCAAGGTCCTGACCGAGCGACTCAACCACCTCGTCGAGCACGGCGTGCTCGAGCGCCGTCCCTACGACCGGCGACCTCGGTACGAGTACCACCTGACCGCGAAGGGCACCGAGCTCGTCGACCTGCTCATGGTCATGGCCGGCTGGGGCGACCGGTGGCTCGCCGGCGCGCCCGGGCCGCCGGTGCTCTACCGCCATCACGCCTGCGGGGAGGTCAGTGGAGTCGAACTGCGCTGCGCCCGCTGTGGCGAGCCGATGCACGCGGACGATGTCGACGTGATCCCGGGGCCGGGCAGCGCTGGGCCCGGGCCCAAGACAACACCGTCCCGGCTGCCTTGACCAGAGGCATCCAGGATCGCGATCGGCCTCACCGCAGCGAACCACGACGCCCCGGGGCGGCGCGAGTCAGGTCGCTCTGGTTGGTCGGGGGGTCGGCGGCGGACCGGACCCGTCAGCCGATCTGCTCGACCAGCTCGACGATGATCCCCTCCGGGCCGCGGACGTAGCAGAGCCGGTAGCTGTCCTCATAGCGCTGCAGCTCGCCGACGAGCTCCGCGCCGGGGGCTCGCGGGCCGGCCACGACGGCATCACGTTCCGCGAGCCGATCCGTTGACGGAAGAACCCCTGGCGGCTCGCGCGCGGGCGGCCTGGCGGACCAGGTGGTCGCGCTCGGCGACGTTCGTGGCCCGGCGGGCGGCCTCGGCGTACGCCGCGGCGGCGGCGGGCAGGTCGCCGTCGAGCTCGTGCAGGTGCCCGCGCACGGCGTGCCACCGGTGCCGCTCGCCGATCACCTTGCGCAGCCGGTCCGTCTCGCGCAGCCCGGCGGCCGCACCGAGCACATGGCCGACCGCGACCGCGCGGCCGAGCACCGCGGCGGGATCCTGGCGCAAGGGGTCCTCGGTCAGCGCGACGAGGTCGTCGTACCAGGCGAGGATCTGCGGCCAGTCGGTCTCCTCGGCGATCGCGGCGTCGTCGTGGAGGGCGGCGATCGCGGCCTCGACCTGGTAGCGGCCGGGGCGCCGTTCCTCCGTCTGCATGGCGAGCGCCGACTGCAGGACGCGCACGCCCTCGGCGATCTCGCGCGTGTCCCACAGGCCGCGGTCCTGCCGGTCGAGCGTGACGATCCGGCCCTCGGCGTCCAGCCGCGCCGGGAGGCGGGCGTGGTTGAGGAGCATCAGCGCGAGCAGCCCGCGCGCCTCGGGCTCCTCCGTGGCGAGGGTGAGCCCGCGGGCGAGCCGGATCGCCTCGGCGGCCAGGTCGACCCGCCCGGCGTGGCCTGCCGTGTAGACGAGGTAGAGCACGCGCAGGACGACCGCGAGGTCGCCGGGCCGGTCGAGGGGACGCCCCCGCAGGGTGCGCTTGGCGCGGCTGATCCGCTGCGCCATCGTCGCCTCGGGGACGTAGAAGGCGTCCGCGATCTCCCGGGTGGTGAGGCCGCCGACGGCGCGGAGGGTCAGCGCCACCTGCGACGCGGGCGCGAGGTCGGCGTGGCAGCAGCAGAAGAGCAGGAAGAGCGTGTCGTCCCCCTCCTCGGTGGGGCCGGGCGGCGGCTCGGCGTGCGTGACCTCCTCGCGGCGCCGGCGGGCGGCCTCGGAGCGGCGGGCGTCGACCAGCCGCCGCGTGGCGACGGTCGCCAGCCACGCGCGCGGCTCGCGCGGCGGGTGCTCGGGCCACACCCGCTGCGCCTCCAGCAGCGCCTCCTGCAGCGCGTCCTCGGCGGCGTCGAAGTCCTCGCCGCGCCGGACCAGGCCGGCGAGGACCTGCGGGACGAGGACGCGCAGCGCGCCCTCGTCCAGCCGCCCGGTCGGCCCCTCGGTCACGCCGGGCCATCGTCCGCGGGCGCCCCCGACATGATCTCCCGCACGTCGATCCACTCGTACAGCGGCTCGCCGCCGGGGCCCGGCTCGGAGGAGACGTAGGCCGCGATCTCGACGGCCCGCTCGTGCGACTCGACGTCGATCATGAACCAGCCCGCCACGAGATCGCTCGTCTCGGGGTGCGGGCCGTCCGTCGTGACGGGCGCGGCGTCCGGGCCGCCGTAGCGCACCCAGGTGCGCGCCGGCGTGAGCGCCTGCGCGCCGACGTACTCGCCGTTCTCCTCGAGCAGCTCGATGACGTGCCTTTGGAAGGCGATGTGCGCCTCCACGTCCTCGGGGGCCCACTGGTCCATCGGGGGAAAGGGATGGTGCGGCTCCGGGCCGCCGCGGTAGTGCTTGAGAAGCAGGTACTTCGGCATGGTCGCCTCCTGGTGTCGGTGGGCCCCGTCGGTCGCGGGCCCTTCACCTGGTGAGCGGAGCCGGCCGGCGATTCTCGACATCGTGCCGAAGCCAATGATGGACGGGCCGGCTCACTTCGGGCCGCTGCGCAGCGCGCTTGCCACGGGAGCGTCCGCGCGCCGGTGAAGGCGAACGGCGCGGGCTGACGCGTTTCCGATCTCGACTGATCGCCCTCCGTTGTCGAAGGCCTTCGGCGGGTTGGTACTTGGTGTTCCAACCACCTACCCCGAAGAGGTTCCGCATGCGTGTATTCATCACCGGCGGCAGCGGCTACATCGGACAGGCTGTCGTCGAGACGCTCGTCGCCGAAGGCCACGAGGTCGAGGCGCTCGTGCGCGAGGGCGCGGACGCGAGCGTCGTGTCGGACATCGGCGGCGAGCCCCGGCGGGGGCATCTGGGCGAGCTCGACCTTCTGCGGACGGCAGGCGACCGCGCGGACGCGGTGATCCACCTCGCGCCGTCGGATCCGGATACGGACCTGGCCGCCTCGACCGCGCTTCAGGAGCGGCTCGGCGGCCGTCCATTCGTCTTCACCGGCGGTGCCTGGGTCTACGGAGACACGGACGGTGTCGTAGACGAGGCTGCGCCCCTCGCGCCGCCTCCGATCGTCGCCTGGCGCGTCGCGAACACCGACGCGATCATGTCCGCCGCAGACCAGGGCGGCCGGCCCGTGCTGATCATGCCGGGCGCCGTCTACGGCGACAACGCCGGCCTCATCACAGCGGCGATCGTCGAGCCCGCCAGGTCCCAGGGCTACGCGAGCTACATCGCAGACGGAGGCAACCACATCGCCCTGGTCCACCGGCGCGACATCGCACGCCTCTACGTGCTCGCGCTGCGCGCCCCAGCCGGATCGAGGTACCTCGGCGTGGGCGAATCCGACGTGACCATGCGCGAGGTCGCAGAGGCCGCGAGCCGCGCCGCCGGTGCCGGAGGGGAGACGAGATCGCTGAGCCTCGACGAGGCACGGCAGGTCTGGGGCCCGCTCGCGGATGCGCTGGCCCTGGATCAGCAGTTCACCGCTCGCCGCGCCCGCGATGAGCTCGGATGGGTTCCGCGGGAGGCCGGCGTCCTCGAGTACCTGGCGGATGCCGCGGTCCCCGTCCGGTAGATGGCCAGGCAGGGACCGCGCATCGAAACACAACCCACTCCACTGGAGAATCAGATGTTCGTCACACCCGCATCATTTGCCAGCTTCGGCCGCCGGCTCACGCACGACACGGCCGAGCAGCTGGCTCGCAACTGGACGACGCTGCTGCTCAACGGCATCGTCCTCGTCATCGCCGGCGTGCTGATCTTCAGCATCGACTGGAGCGTCCGGAGCCTCTCCACGTTCATCGGAGCGCTGTTCATCCTCGAGGGCGCCTGGGCGATCTTCACCGTCGGCATCGACAACCGCGTCGCCAACCTCGTCACCGGGGTCCTCTCGGCCGCCGCGGGAGTCGCGATCATCGTCTGGCCGTCACCGAGCCTGATCGTGCTCGGGATCTTCGTCGGCTCGTGGCTGATCGTGCTCGGGACGATCACGATCTCCGGAGCATTCGCGGCTCGCCGGATCCTTCCCGACTGGTGGCTGCTGCTCCTGCTCGGTCTGGCTGAGGTGGCGCTCGGCGTCCTTGCCCTGGCCAACCCCGGGGCGACGCTGGCGGCGATCATCACCGTCGGCGGAATCTGGGCCATCTTCGTCGGAGCGATGCGGATCGTCTTCGCGTTCGAGCTCCGGCGTCTGCCGAAGGACGTCGACGAGGCGTTCGCCGATCACACGGCGAACGGCGCGACCGGAGCCTCCGGGTCCGAGCGGCACACCCCGGCCTCGGCGGCATCGCCGCGCTGACCGGGATCGACCGGCGCCGATCGATCTCCAGAGGCGCGCATCCACAAGCTCCGTGCCGACGCCCTCCGCCTTCGGGCGTCGGCGCGGAGCGCCGGACCACGCAATGGCCTCCTGGCGATGATCGTCTCGCTCGAGGCGATCTTCCTCAGTACAGCCGGCCGCCGTCGTGAGCGTTGCCAACCGGCGCCGGCGCGATTAGGCTCGCCTCGAGGATGGCCGACAGTCCCCGCCAAGCGCCGGGGTTGCCCGGTCGGCGCAGCGAGTGCGAGACGCTGGGCCGCTTGGTGGCGAGCGTGCGGGCCGGCGAGAGCCGGGTGCTCGTCTTGCGTGGCGAGGCGGGGATCGGCAAGACCGCGTTGCTCGACCACCCGCGGGAACGCGCGTCGGGTTTCGCCAAGCTCGAGATCAGCTCTCGGCGCGAGCTGCGTGGTGCGCTGCCAGACGACCAGCCGGCGCTCGTCCCGTCCTAGCCGGGCGATGGCGCGCACGGCCCGAGCACTGGGGGCGCGACTGGGGTCCCCGACGGATGCGCGTTGCGCACGCGTGGGCGATCGTCGACGCCTTCGACAACGACGGGAAGGAACGTCATGAAGATCGTGGTCATCGGTGGGAGTGGGCGCGTCGGCGGCAACGTCGTCCGGCGGCTGGTCGCGCAGGGGCATGACCCGGTGCCGGCCTCACCCGACACGGGGGTCAACTCGATCACCGGCGAGGGCCTTGCCGACGTGATGGTGGGCGCCGACGTCGTCGTCGACGTCGCCAACGCGCCGGTCTGGGATGACGATGCGGTGCGGGAGTTCTTCACCACCTCGACGCGCAACCTCCTGGCGGCCGAGCGCGACGCCGGCGTCGGTCACCATCTCGCGGTGTCGATCGTCGGGGCCGACCGCGTGCCCGACAGCGGCTACCTGCGCGGCAAGGTCGCCCAGGAGGCCGAGGTCGAGGCCGGGGCCATCCCCTACACCATCCTGCGCTCCACGCAGTTCTTCGAGTTCCTCCCCCAGATCGCCGAGGCCGGCGCCGACGGCGACAGCGTCCGGCTCTCGAGCGGGCTGATGCAGCTCGTCGCCGTCGACGACGTCGCCGCGACCGTCGCCGAGCTCGCGACCGGCGCGCCGGTCGGTGGCCGCGTCGAGCTCGGCGGGCCCGAGGCGCTGGGCGTCGACGCCTGGGCGCGGCGCCTGTTCGCCGCCACCGGGGACGAGCGGACGGTCGTCGCCGACCCTCACGCGCGCTACTTCGGCACCGAGCTCAAGGGCGACGAGCTGACGCCGCGCGACGGCGCCCGGATCGGGGCGACGGACTTCGACTCGTGGTTCGCCGGCCAGTCGTAGGGAGTCGGACGATGACCAGGATCGAGGTGATCGTCACGGGCCCGGCGTACTGAGGCTCGGAGACCGTCTCATGAGCCGGCACGCCGCGCTCATCGCCCGTGACCACTGCCTTGCGCCTGAGCGTGTCGACGCTCCGATCGGCGGTGGGCGCTACCGCTCCCTGTTCCCCGATCTCCCTGCGCTGGAGGCCGACGAGGCGGCGTTGCACGCGCTCGGACGCCCCGGCGGCCCGTGCGATCTGGGCATCGACGTTCCCGATGACACCGACGCTCACGGCGCCGCGGTGTGGCCGTTCTTCGGGCAGTTCGTGGCCCACGACATCACCGCTGACCGCTCGCCGGTGACGCACCGCGCCGATGCCGGCCGGATCCGCAACTTCCGAGTGCCGAGGGCCAACCTCGAGGGGCTATACGGCTCCGGGCCGGTCGGCTCGCCGTACCTGTACGCCAAGGACGACCCGGCCAAGCTGCTGCTGTCGGCCCAGGGCGACGACGTGCCCCGCAATCACGAGGGGATCGCGCTCATCGGGGATCCACGCAACGACGTGCACGTGTTCACCAGCCAGATGACCGTCGCGTTCATCAAGCTGCACAACCGGCTGGTCGACCGCCTGCGCGAGGACGAGACGGCCGAGGACGCGCTCTTCGAGCAGGCGCGTCGAGCCGCCACCTGGCACTACCAGCACGTGATCGTGCGTGAGTTCCTGCCCGGCCTGATCGGCGCACAGCTCACCACCGAGCTGCTGGAGGGCGGCCCCCAGCTGTACGGCATCGGCGGCGAGCCCTACATCCCATTCGAGTTCGCCGACGCCGCCTACCGCTACGGTCACGCCCAGGTCCGTCCCCACTACCAGGTCAACGCGCGCTTCGGCCCGGTGCCGGTGTTCCCGGACCTCATGGGCTTCCGCCCGGTGACCCCGCAGCGCACGGTCGACTGGACCTTGCAGATCGACGTCGCGGGGCATCCCGCCGCGCAGCGGGCCAAGCGCATCGACTCCCGCCTGCCCGCAGCGCTGATCACGCTGCCCACGCAGATATCGGGCTCGGAGCCGGGCACCGACTACGCGTCGTTGGCCAACCGCGACCTGCAGCGCGGCCAGGCCGTGCGGCTCGCCTCGGGCGAGGCCATTGCGCGCCACCTCGGCGTGCCGCCGTTGACCGCTGCGCAGATCGGGCTCGCCGAGCTGGGTTGGACCGGCGAGACACCGCTGTGGCTCTACGTCCTCAAGGAGGCCGACGTGCTCCACGCCGGCGAGCAGCTGGGCCCGGTGGGTGGCCGCGTGGTCGGCGAGGTCCTCGTCGGCATCATCGACTCCGACCCGGAATCCTTCCGCTCCGTGGACCCCGAGTGGCAACCGACCCTCGCCGGCTGCCGCGCCGGGAGCTTCGGATTGGCCGACATCCTGGTCCCGCCACACTGATCACCGGCACGCGGGCCGGTCGCGGCACTTCCGGGCAGTCGGCACCCGGACTGGGGACTCGACGCGGCACTTTCCCGGACGCGAGCAGCCCCGGCGGGCGCGAAGGTGACGACATGACCACGTCCAAGCCGATCCCATCGCCGGGCGCTCCAGATGGGTACGAGCCGCTCTCCACTGCCGAGAAGATCGAGGAGAAGGCCTCGCTGGCAGGTCTCGCCATGGGGCGCTGTTCATGCACCGCCTCCGCGGTGCCGGCCGAGCGCTCCTGGATCTCGCGCCGCACCGGATCGTCGCCGACGCCGGGAAGACCGACCCGGCTTCGTGACCACCGCGGCCGGGAGGTCGTGCGCCCTTGACGAGCTGCAGCGAGCTGCGAGACCGGCCGTCACGCTCAACCGCAATCCGCCAACACACGCGTTGGCGTTGAGAGAGGAGCGGCGAGAGATCGGCGAGCAGGACCGGATCGAGGTCTCCTAGCCGACGCGAGCGGCTATCACTACGCGGCGATGATCCACCATGCAGGCGCGCTCGCCTCGGCGGAGGCGCAGGTCGCGGCCGTGCGCGACGACCCGGCGGCGCGTCTGGCGTTGATGGCGCGGCTGTTCCGCGGGCCGACGGGCCGCGCGCCGCGACACCTGCCGTTCCGGCGGGCGGCATTGTCGTTCATGCGCTGGCAGACGCAGCGCGGCGTGCTCAACCCGCTGCACGGGTCACCGCCCGGCAGCGTGTGGTGGCGTGCGATGAACGAGCGACTGCTGCGGGACGGATGCGAAGCCGTCGGGCTGCTGGGTGGGTGGGCCGGCGAGCCGTCGTCGCAGGCCGTGCGGCTCTGGCTGGAGTTCAGCACGAGCCCGACCGGGGGCAACTGGTATCGGGCGCACAACGCGAGCATCGTCGGCGGCTACCTGGAGCACCGGAGCCTCGCCGAAGTAGAGAGTGCGCCGGAGCGCTTCTTCATGAACGTCGCGCTGGCGCGCGTCCTGTTCGCGCACGCACTGGTCGGGGCGCCGTACCTGGCCCTGGGCCGGTTGGCCCCGCTCGGCCGCCGGCTCGGCGACCCCCGGTGGGGGATGGCCGGAGTGTTCCTCTCGCTCCGCCGCGTGCTGCCGAACCGCTATCCGCTCGGGCTCGACGTGGAGCACTACATCGCCGACGAGCAGCGGCTCGGCCGGATGCTCGACTACGCGGTGATCGTGCCGCGGCTGCAGCGCCTGTACGAGTGGTCGGCCAGGGACCTCGGCGAGCCGCGTCTACTGGAGCTGATCCGCGACGGGAACCCGGTCTACGCGTGGCCCTTCGAGCAGCGACACGTATGGCGCACTCCGAACATGCCACTGGCGGCCCGGGGGCTCGAACGCGTCACCCGCGCTCGCTGAAGGCCGCGACCGGCCACCGCGTTCCCCGAGCATCGACCAGGGTCTCGACGGGCGCGAGTCGCGCCGTGAGGCGCGACGTTGGTGCTCGCGTGATCCACGACACCTCCCTCCTCGAGTGAACGTCGCGATCGTGACCGGCGCGTCGCACGGCATCGGTGCCGGGCTCGTCGCGGGCTTTCGCGGCGCGGGCTACGCCGTCGTCGGCACGTCGCGCTCGATCGCCGCGTCGGACGACCCCGACGTCCTCGCCATACCCGGCGACATCGCCGAGCCGCGGACCGCCGACCGCGTGGTCGAGGAGGCGCTCGCTCGCTTCGGGCGGATCGACACGCTCGTCAACAACGCCGGCGTCTTCATCGCCAAGCCGTTCACCGACTACACGCTCGACGACTACGCGACGGCCATCGCGGTGAACCTGGCCGGGTTCTTCCACATCACCCAGCGCGCGATCCGGCAGATGGTCGCGCAAGGTTCCGGCCACGTCGTCAACATCACCGCGAGCCTCGTCGACCACGCCGACAGCCGGTCGCCGTCGGCGCTCGCGGCCGTCACCAAGGGCGGGCTCGACGCCGTCACCCGCTCGCTGGCCACCGAGTACGCCTCGCGCGGCGTGCGGGTCAACGCCGTCGCCCCGGGGGTGATCAGGACGCAGAGCACGTCCTACGAGGGCCTGGCCGACCGCCGCATCGGCGAGATCGGCGACGTGGTCGACGCGATCCTCTATCTGGAGCGGGCCACGTTCGTCACCGGCGAGACACTCCACGTCGACGGCGGTCAGGCCGCCGGGCACTAGGCGGCGGGCTTATCGGACCTTCGTGTAGGTCGTGTCGAAGTCGGTCCGCCACGTCTCGCCGTCCTCGGCGATCTCATAGCGGCCGGTGATCGTCTTCCCGTCCTCGGAGAACCGGCCCGTGAACCGCTGGGAGAAGGGCTCGCCGTCCCGCCAGAGCTTCCAGACGCCGTCGCTCAGGCTCATCGCGTAGATGCGCTGGACGTCACGCTCGTCCGTGTAGAGCTGGTAGTAGGCGCCGCTCTTGCCGTCGCAGCCGATCACCGCGACCCCGTCGGGGGCCTCGGGCATGTCGACGTGCCAGCGCTGGATCAGCAGGGGTGCCCCCTCGAACCACTCGAAGGTGACCCGTGCCGCGCCGGGCCATGGCGGACCGCCGGGCGGCCCGGCCTCCATCGTCCACTCTCCGACCAGTGCCTCCAGGCGCTCTCGCGCCGCAGTGTCGATGGACCGGGTCATCGCGTCTCCTTCCCGCCGTTTGGCCAAATAGTGACCACACCGGGCGGCCGAGTGCCTCGCTTGCCGCTGTCACAGGCACGGTGGTCCCCGTCACGACGTTGCCGGTGGCGGACGTCGACCGCGCCAAGGCCTTCTACCAGCGTCTGGGATGGCGGCTGGACATCGACTTCAACCCGGCGTAGCCGCGCTTCGGCGCGCGCCCGGGCGAGCTCGCCGCGGCCACGCCGGCGCATCTGCCGCGTCGGCGCCACGTCGCGCCAGGAATCCCGGAGCGCCGTCCCGGGTTGTTTAGGCTTGCCCGATGGCCGCGCGCCGTTCGCCGGTGTTGCTGGGCCGGGCCGCCGAGCGTCAGGCGCTCGACGGGATCTTGGAGAACGTCCGCGGCGGCCAGAGCGCGGTGCTGGTGGTCCGAGGGGAGGCGGGTGTCGGCAAGACCGCCCTCTTGCGCTACTGCGCTCGGCAGGCCTCCGATTTCCGGGTCGCCAGGATCGACGGGGTCGAGTCCGAGATGGAGTTGCCGTTCGCGGGACTGCATCAGCTCTGCGCGCGGATGCTCGGCAAGCTCGACGCGCTTCCAGCGCCACAGCAGGCGGCCCTCGGCACCGCGCTGGGCCTGTCCTCGGGAGCCGCACCGGACCGCTTCCTGGTCGCCCTGGCCACGCTCAGCCTGCTGGCCGAGAGCGCCGACCGAGAGGCCGCTGCTGTGCTTCGTCGACGACGCCCAGTGGCTCGACGCCGCCTCGGCGCAGGTCCTCGGGTTCGTCGCGCGACGGGTGCTCGCCGAGTCGGTGGCGATCGTGTTCGCCGTCCGCGAACCGAGCGAGGAGCGCGAGCTTGTGGGACTGCCCGAGCTGGCGCTCAATGGGCTCTCCGACGAGGACGCCCGGGCCCTGCTCGGGACCGTCCTCCCGGGCCGGCTCGAGGAGCGCGTGCGTGACCGGCTCGTCGCCGAGACGCGTGGCATCCCGCTCGCGATCCTGGAGCTGCCGCGGGGGCTGGCCGCGACGCAAGTGCCGGGCGCATTCGGGCTCCAGGAGACCCACGCGCTGTCGGGGCGGATCGAGGAGAGCTTCCTGCGGCGACTCGACGCGCTCCCGGACGAGGCGCGGTTGCTGCTGCTGGTCGCCGCGGCAGAGCCGGTCGGCGACCCTCCGCTCGTGTGGCGCGCGGCCGAGCGACTCGGCGTCGGGCCCTCGGCGGCGGTTGCCGACGAGGCGGAAGGCCTGCTGGCCATCGGCGAGCGCGTGACGTTCCTCCATCCGCTCGTGCGCTCGGCGGTCTATCGGTCGGCGCCGCTGCACGCGCGCCAGTCGGTGCACTCGGCCCTGGCCGAGGCGACCGATCCGCAGATCGACCCGGACCGCCGCGCGTGGCATCTCGCCCAGGCGTCGACGGCTCCGGACGAGCACGTCGCCATGGAACTGGAGCACTCCGCGGCCCGCGCGCAGGCTCGCGGTGGGCTCGGGGCGGCGGCGGCGTTCCTCGAGCGGGCCGCGACGCTGTCGCCCGACGCATCGCGCCGGGCCACGCGGCTGGTGGCGGCGGCCGGCGCCAAACGCGATGCCGGTGCGCTCGACGCCGCACTGCGACTGCTCAGCGCGGTCGACTCCGAGGCGCTCGACGAGCTCGGAGCGGCTCGCGTCGAGATGCTGCGCGGACAGATCGCCTTCGACCAGCGCCGCGCCGGTGAGGCGGCACCGCTCTTGGCAGGCGCGGCAAGACGCCTCGAGCCGGTGGCCACCAGCCTGGCTCGCAAGACCCACCTCCAGGCGCTCGGCGCCGCGATGTGGGTGGGCGAGCCGGACGGCCCGGCGGGGGTGCGGGTCACCGCCGAGGCCGCGCTGCTCGCGCCGTCGCCGCCCGGCCCGCCCGCCGCGAGCGACGTTCTGCTCGACGGGTTCGCCCTCCTGTTGACGGAGGGGCACCGAGCCGCCGCGCCGTCACTTCGCCGGGCGCTCGAGCTGGTGCTCACCCCGGACCTCGCGACGGACGACCACGCGCCCTGGCTGTGGTTCGCCGTCGCCGGCAACGCGGTCACGGTGGCCCAGGAGTTGTGGGACGCCGATTCCTGGCACGCGCTGGCCGCTCGCCACGAGCAGTTCGCGCGCGACACCGGCGCCCTCGTGCATCTCCAGTTCGCGCTCAACATGCTGGCCTGGGTCCACGTCCTCGAGGGCGACCTGCCCAGGTCCGCGCTGCTGATCGAAGAGGATCGGATGATCGCGGAGGCGACCGGGAACCCTGCGATCCCCTACACCGAGATGATCGTCGCGGCCTGGCGCGGACACGAGCGGAGGGCCGCCGAGCTGATCGAGGCCACCGCGCGGGAGGCGACGGCGCGCGGCCTGAGCCGGGTCGGCAGCTTCGCGGCCTACGCGAGCGCGGTGCTCCACAACGGGCTCGGACGCCACGCCGAGGCGCTCGACGCCGCCCGACTGCCATTCGAGCGGGATCACGCCGGGTACGGCCCGTTCGTCGTGCCCGAGCTCGCCGAGGGGGCGGCCAGGACCGGTGACGACGCGGTGCTGTCCTCCGTGCTCGAGTGGCTCACCGAGCGCACCCACGTGACGCGCAGCGAGTGGTCGCTGGGGATCGCGGCCCGGATCCGCGCCCTGGCGAGCGAGGGCGAGGCCGCCGAGACCGCCTACCGGGAGGCGATCGAGCGCCTCGGCCGTACACGGCTGCGCCCGGAGCTCGCTCGCGCGCATCTGCTCTACGGCGAGTGGCTGCGCCGCGAGGGCCGGCGTGTGGACGCGCGCGAGCAGCTGCGCATCGCCCACGAGATGCTCGCGGCGATCGGCATGGAGGCGTTCGCCGACCGCGCCCGCCGCGAGCTCCAGGCGACCGGCGAGAAGGTGCGCAAGCGCACCGTCCAGACGCGCGACGAGCTCACGGCCCAGGAGGAGCAGATCGCCCGGCTCGCACGCCTCGGCCTGTCCAACCCGGAGATCGGCGCCCGGCTGTTCCTCAGCCCGCGCACCGTCGAGTGGCACATGAAGAAGGTGTTCACCAAGCTCGGCATCAGCTCGCGCATGGGCCTGCACGACGCCCTCCCCAGCCCGGACGCGGAGGCCGCGCCCGCCTAGTCATCCAGTCACCGGGGCGTCCGACCAGGGTGTGCACGGGCGCGATGCCGGCGCCCGGACCCGAGGCTCCCACCATGCGCCCCGACATCGCCCAGAGAACGACCCGATGATCCCGCACACGCTCGTGCGCGACGCCTGGAACGCCGGCGACCTCGCGGCCTTCCACGGCTGGAACGAGCGGGCCCCGGCATGAGCAGCGACTACGACGTCATCGTGGTGGGCGCCGGCTCGCCGGGAGAGCACTGCGCCGGTGCGCTGGCCGAGGGCGGGCTCCGCGTCGCGATCGTCGAGCGCGAGCGGGTCGGCGGCGAGTGCTCGTACTGGGCGTGCATCCCGTCGAAGTCGCTGCTGCGGCCGGGCGAGGCGGTGCAGGGCGCGCGCGACGCGGGGGCGACCGCCGAGGTCGACGTCGAGGCCGCGCTCGCGTGGCGGGACTTCATGGTCTCCGACTACTCCGACGCCGGGGCGGCGGGCTGGCTCGACGGACAGGGGATCGCCCTGCTGCGCGGCAGCGGCCGGCTCGCGGGGACCGGCGTGGTCGAGGTCGACGGCGTGCGCCACACCGCCGAGCACGTCGTGCTCGCGAACGGCGCCGAGCCGGTCATCCCGCCGATCCCGGGGCTGCGTGAGCTCGACGGGCTCTGGACCAACCGCGAGGCGACCGGGATGAAGGCCGTGCCGCGCCGGCTCCTCGTCCTCGGCGGCGGGCCGGTCGGCGTCGAGCTGGCACAGGCCGTACGCCGCTTCGGCGGCGACGTGACGCTCGTCGACGCCGCCGGGCACGTGCTCGCCCGCGAGCCCGCGCCGCTCGGCGAGGCGCTCGGCGAGGTCCTGCGCCGCGACGGCATCGAGCTCGTCCTCGGCGCGCGCACCGCCGCCGCGCGGCGCGACGGCGAGGACTACGTCCTCGAGCTCGACGACGGCCGCGAGCTCCGCGGCGACCGCCTGCTGGTCGCCACCGGCCGGCGACCCCGGGTCGCCGGCATCGGCCTGGAGACCGTCGGCATCCAGGCGGACGGCCACGGGATCCCGGTCGACGCGCGGCTGCGCGCCGGCGAGCGGCTGTGGGCGATCGGCGACGTCACCGGCATCTGGCCGCTGACGCACGTCGGCAAGTACCAGGGCGAGGTCGTCGCCGCGAACATCCTCGGCGAGCCGCGCGAGGCTTCCTACCACGCCGTGCCGCGGGTCACCTACACCGACCCGCAGGCGGCCGCGTCGGGTGCGACGGAAGCGCGCTTCAGCGCGACGGCGGCCGTCTCGGAGGTGGCCAAGACCGCCACGTACACGCACGCCTACGCCGAGTCCAACGGCTTCCTCACGCTGCTCAGCGACGGCGAGCGGCTGACCGGCGCCTACGCCCTCGGCCCCGAGGCCGGCGAGTGGCTGCAGCAGGCCACGCTGGCGATCCGCGCCCGCGTTGCGCTCGACGTGCTCCGCGACACCATCCAGCCGTTCCCGACCTTCTCGGAGATCTACGTCGCCGCGCTGAAGACCCTCCACGACGAGATCGCCGCTGCCCGCGAAGCGGCATTGGAGGAACGATGAGCACCGCACCGTCCGCCGATCCGATCCAGCGCGAGCCCGCACTGGTCGGGCAGACCTTCGTCGCCATCGGCGGCAGCGCCGGGATCGGCCTCGAGACCGCCCGGCTGGCACGCGCCGAAGGGGCGGAGGTCATCCTCACCGGCCGCAATCAGGAGCGCCTCGAGCACGCCGCGCGGGAGGTCGGCGCGGTCAGGAGCGCGGCCTTCGACGCCGCCGACCCGGACCGCCTCGTGCAGTTCTTCGGCGACCTGCCGACGCCGATCGACCACGTCATGGTGACCGCCGGCCGCCCGTACTACGCGCCCCTGGCCGAGTTCGACTTCGCGCGCGGGCAGCGCGAGGTCGACGAGCACCTGTGGCTGACGCTCCGCGTGGCCCGCGAGGCGGTCGGCAGGGTCCGGCCCGGAGGCACGCTGCTGTTCATGAGCGGCACCGGAGCCCGGCGCCCATCCGCCGGCCTGGCGGTCGCGGCAGCGCTCACCGCGGCGACGCCGGCGCTCGTCGCCAACCTGGCGCTCGAGCTCGCGCCGGTGCGGGTCAACCTCATCGCCGCCGGCTTCGTCGACACGCCCTTGTCGGCCTCGCTGCTCGGCGACCAGCTCGACGAACGGCGCGAGCAGCTCCGCGCGACGCTCCCGATCGGCCGCGTCGTCGGGCCCGCCGACGTCGCCGCGCTCGCCGTGCACCTCATGACGAATACGGCGGTCACGGGTGCGACCTACGACATCGACGGCGGCCAGCAGCTCCTCTAGCGCTTCGGCGCCGTAGGCGCCGGTCCGCGACCACGATCGCGCGATCGGCGTTCACTGTACGCCGCCGCCGGGGTCATCTGCTTCACGCGGGCGTGCGCCGACGAATGGGTGGCCCACGCCATCGGCCGCCGACGGCCGTTCGGCTGAGGCCTCAGCGCGGCGGCGCGGTGGTCCGGCGCACCCGCAGCTCGAGCTCGAGGCGCTCCTCGTGCGGCCGGCCGTCCTCGTGGTGCACCAGGGCGAGCAGGCGCTCGATCCCCTGGCGGCCGCTCTCCTCGAGCGGCTGGTGCACGGTGGTGAGGCCGACGTAGGGGGCGACCTCGAGGTCGTCGAACCCCACGAGGGAGAGGTCGTCCGGCACCGAGAAGCCCTCCGCGTTCGCGGCCTCGAGGACGCCCAGGGCCTGGGTGTCGGAGGCGGCGAAGACGGCCGTCGGCGGCTCCGGCAGGCAGAGCAGCTCGCGCGTCAGGCGATGCGCGACGAGCCGGCCGTGCGGCCCCTCGCGCTCCAGCTCGGGCCGGACCGCGATCCCGGCCCCCTGGAGCGCGCGCCGGTACCCGTCGCGCCGCCGGTCGCTGGCCACGAACCCGAACCCGGGGTCGGGCCGGTCGCCGATGAACGCGATGCGCTCGTGGCCGAGCTCGATCAGGTGGCGCGTGGCGAGCATGCCGCCGGCCACGTCGTCGGCCAGCACGCTCGGCAGCCGCGGGTGGAACGCGTCGAGCAGGACGACCGGGGAGCCGGCCCGCAGGAACGCGTCCGCCTCCTCGTCGGTGGGCGCGAGCGACTGGATGAGCAGCCCGTCGCTGCGGTCCAGCGGCGAGCGCCGGCCGAGGTACTCGTCCCGCTGTGCGGGAGTGGCGACGTTGCAGACGACGAGCTCGAAGTCCGCCTCGTCGACGGCGGCGAGCACCCCGCGCAGGCGCTCGACGGCGGACGGATGCGTGAAGAACGGGACGACGAGCGCCAGCGTCCCGGTGGAGCCGGTGACGAGCGCGCGAGCACTCGCCCGCGGCCGGTAGCCGAGGTCGTCGATGGCCGCGGTCACCCGGGCGCGCGCCGGGCCGCTGACCTGGCCGCCGTTGAGCACGCGGGAGACGGTGCTCGCCCCGACGCCGGCCTGGAAGGCGACGTCCGCAATCGTCGCGGCGCTCCGTCTGTTCTCCACGTAGCGGGATTGTTCCAGAGCCGGCCACGTCCGATGAGTTTCCCGCCGCGCCGCGGTCAAGACGGTGATGAGCGATGAGGCCGCCTTCGCCGAGCTGATCGAGCACCACCGCGGGGAGCTGCGGGTCCACTGCTACCGGATGCTCGGCTCCTTCGAGGACTCCGAGGACCTCGTCCAGGAGACCTTCCTCCGCGCCTGGCGCGGGCGCGCGAGCTTCAGCTTCGACGGGCGCTCGTCGCTGCGCGCGTGGCTCTACCGGATCGCGACGAACGCGTGCCTCGACGTGCTGCGCACCCGGCCACGGCGGATCCTCCCGCCCGACGTGGCCGCGGCGGGCGACCCGACGCGGCCGCCCCCTCCCCCGGAGGACCTCCCGTGGCTGCAGCCCTACCCGGACCGGCTGCTCGAGGCGGTCGCCCCCGCCGAGGACGAGCCGGGCACGGCGGTCGTGGCACGCGAGACGATCGAGCTCGCCTTCCTCGCCGCCATCCAGCACCTCCCACCGCGGCAGCGGGCGGTGCTGATCCTGCGCGACGTGCTCGGATCGTCGGCGAACGACACCGCGTCCGTGCTCGACGCGAGCGTCGTGTCGGTGAACAGCGCCCTGCAGCGGGCGCGGGCGACGCTGCGTGACCGCCTGCCCGAGCGCCGGACCGAGTGGGCGCCGTCGTCGTCGCCGAGCGAGGACGAGCGCGAGCTGCTGCGGCGCTACGTGGACGCCCACGAGCGCGCCGACGTCGACGCGCTGGCCGCGTTGCTGCGCGAGGACGCGCGGCTGACGATGCCGCCGCACGCGACCTGGTTCGACGGGCGCGAGGCGATCCTGATCGCGTCGCAGCAGGGCTTCGAGCCCGAGTTCGGCCACGTGCGCAGCGTCGCCACCGGCGCCAACCTGCAGCCCGCGGTCGCCCACTACCTGCGAGAGCCGGGCGCATCGGAGCACCGGCCGCTGGCCATCGACGTGCTCCGGATCGAGGGCGGGCTCGTCGCGGAGATCACCTCGTTCGTGTCCCCCGAGCTGTTCGGAGCCTTCGGCCTGCCGCCGGTGCTGTGAGCGCCGATGAGTTTCTCGCGGATCGTCGTTCTAGAGGCGACCACCCACGACGAAGGGAATCCCGATGAGAAGGCTCGCCGTCAACACGTTCATGTCGCTCGACGGGGTCATGCAGTCGCCCGGCGGACCGGAAGAGGACCCGACCGGCGGCTTCACGTACGGCGGCTGGGGCGCCTCGTACTTCGACGACGACATGATGCGGCGGGTGGCCGAGTCCGGCCCCTACGAGCTGCTGCTCGGCCGCGGGACGTACGAGATCTTCGCGGCGCACTGGCCCTACGACGAGGGGCCGATCGCCGACCAGCTCAACGGCACCCGCAAGCACGTCGCCTCGACCACGCTCGACCGCGTGGACTGGAGCAATTCCACCCTGATCGCGGGTGACGTCGCCGGGTACGTCGCTGCGCGCAAGCGGGAGGACGGCCCGGAGATCCAGGTCCACGGCAGCCCCGGCCTCATCCAGACGCTGCTCGAGCACGACCTCATCGACGAGTACCGCCTGTGGATCTTCCCGGTGGTGCTCGGGACCGGCAAGCGCTTCTTCGGTGCGGGCACGATCCCCGGCGCGATGAAGCTGGTCGACAGCACGGTCTCGAAGTCCGGCGTCACGATCAACACCTACGAGCGCGCGGGCGACCTCGCCCCCGGATCGTTCGAGTTCGAGGAGCCGACGGAGGCGGAGCTCGAGCGGCGCCGCCGCCTCGCGGCGTCCTGAATCCCCCAGGGATCTGGGATGGGAATCCGCGCCCCGCCGGCCATCGTGGCCGGCATGGATGCATACACCGATGACGTCGACGTGCTGGTGGTGGGCGCCGGCCACTCCGGCCTGGCGATGTCCGCGCTGCTGTCCGACGCGGGCCGCGAGCACCTCGTCGTCGAGCGCCGCTATCGCCTGGGCGGAGGCTGGCGGGACCGCTGGGACGAGTTCACGCTCGTGACCCCGAACTGGACGGCCGCCTTCCCGGGCTGGGCCTACGACGGCCCGGACCCGGACGGCTTCATGGGCCGCGACGAGATCGCGGACAGGGTCGCCCGCTATGCCCAGGTCGTGCGGGCGCCGCTGGCGCTCGCCACTGCGGTGCGGCGGCTGACGCCGCTGGACGGCGGGGGCTTCCTCGCCAGGACCAGCCGCGGCGACGTGTCCGCCCGGCAGGTCGTGGTCGCGACCGGGAGCTATCACGCGCCGCGCATCCCGCCGATGGCGCGGCGCATCTCCGCCCGCGTCGCGCAGCTGCACTCGCACGACTACCGCAACCAGGCGGCCCTGCCCGACGGCGCCGTGCTCGTCGTCGGGTCGGGGCAGACGGGGCTCCAGCTCGCCGAGGAGCTCTCCGAGGCCGGCCGGCGCGTCTACGTCTCGGTCGGGTCGGCGGGTCGCGTGCCGCGCCGCTATCGCGGGCGCGACATCTTCTCGTGGCTCCTCGACGTCATCCGCCACGGCGGGGCCTACGGAGTGGCGCTGCCGACCGCCGAGCAGCTCCCCGACGGCCGCCGCCGGTTCAGCGCCATGCCGGCGCTCACCGGCCGGGCGGGGGGCCACGACACGAACCTGCGGAGGTACGCGGCCGACGGGATGACGCTGGCCGGCCGCCTGGCCGCCGCCGACGGTGAGCGGCTGACCTTCGCCGGCGACCTGGAGCCCGCCCTCGAGCGCGCCGACCGCTTCTTCGACGAGCGCTTCCGCGGCGTGATCGACACCTTCATCGAGCGCGCCGGCATCGAAGCACCGCCGGCCGACGACGTCGCGGTGACGTACCGGCCCGCGGAGCTGACGGAGCTGAACCTGGCGGACGCCGGGGTCTCGACCGTCATCTGGGCGACGGGATACCACCTCGACCACGGATGGATCGACGCGCCGATCCTCGACGAGCTGGGCTACCCGCGGAACGTCCGCGGAGTCGCAGACGTCCCCGGGCTCTTCTTCCTCGGCCTCCTGTGGCAGCACTCGCAGGCGTCGGCGTCCCTGGTCGGTCCCGAGCTCGACGGCCCGGACCTCCTGGAGGCGATGGCCGGGCATGCGCGCCGCACCAGGGCTCAGTCGCGGTCGCGCATCTCCGCGTAGAGCGTCGCGGCGACCCTCCGGCGTTGCGGCGCACCGCGTCGCGCGCGAGAGTGGCGCGGATGAGCGGGGGCGAGCGCGACGAGAGCCTCGGCAGCGTCCTCACCGCGTTGGGCGCCAACACGGCGATCGCGATCGCGAAGGGCACGGCGGCCGCACTGACCGGCTCGCCATCGCTGCTGGCGGAGACGCTCCACACGCTCGCGGACGCCGGCAACGAGGTCTTCCTCTTCATCGCCATCCGGCGCAGCCGCCATCCCGCCGACGCGTCGCACCCGTTCGGCTACGGCCCCGAGCGCTACTACTGGGCGCTGCTCGCGGCCATCGGGATGTTCGTGGTGGGCGGCGCGGTCTCGATCTGGGAGGGCGTCCGCGCGCTCGTGAACCCGCGTGGGCTCGAGGCGTTCTGGGCGGGCGTCGCGGTGCTGGTGATCGCGATCGTCCTCGACGGGATCAGCCGCGTCGTGGCGGTGCGCCAGCTGCGGACGCAGTCCGCGCGGCGCGGGCTGACGGTCCGCGAGTACACGCGCGAGACGCCGGACCCGACGGTCCTGACCGTGTTCCTCGAGGACACCGCCGACGTGCTCGGCGCGGCGCTCGCCCTGGTGGCGCTCGTACTGCACCGCCTGACCGGCTCGGCGATCCCCGACGCGCTCGGCTCGATCGTGATCGGGTGTCTGCTGTGCTACCTCGCCGCCCGCCTCACGTCGCGCAACCGGCAGCTGCTCGCCAACCAGTCGGTGCCCGACCGCTACGTGCAGCAGCTCCGGGCGCGGCTCGAGGGCGAGCCGGCGATCCGCGCCGTGCCGGAGCTCGAGGCCGTCTACCTCGGACCGTCCGAGGTGCTGGTGACCGCGGCCGTCGAGATGTCCGACGGGCTCACCGGCGGCGAGGTCGCCGCGTCGCTCCAGCAGATCCGCGCCGACCTGGGACGCGACGTCCCGGCCATCGCCCGCGTCTATCTGACGCCCGTCGCGCCGTCCGGCGGGTAGCGGCTGCGCGACGCGTTGCCGGTCATGACGCGCACACGCACCTCCGGCTCCGTTGACGCCGTGTTACAGCGGCCCATAGGGTCGCTCAAACCTCCCAAGGAGCTGCCCTTGTCGTTCTTGTCTTCGCGGCGCCGTACCGGCCGTACCGCGCTCGCATCGCTCGTCCTCGGGGCGATGATCGCCATCGCCGCCCCGGCCGTCGCCGGCGCGCAGAACCTGGACATCGTCGCCGACGGCCTCTCCAATCCACGCGGGCTCAGCTTCGGGCCGGACGGAAACCTCTACGTCGCCGAGGCCGGCCGTGGCGGGTCCGGTGCCTGTATCGCCTCGCCGGAGGGTGGTGAGTCGTGCTACGGCGCCACGGGCGGCATCACCCGCATCAACGTCCGCCGGGACACCGAGCAGCAGATCATCTCCCGGCTGCCCTCGCTGGCGTCCCAGGAGGCCGCCGAGGGCATGCCGGCGGGCTCGAACGCCATCGGCCCGCAGGACGTCTCCTTCAACAACCGCTGGGGCTACTTCACCGTCGGCCTCGGCGCGAACCCCGATGCGCGCTCGCAACTCGGCAGCAACGGCAGGCGCTTCGGCCTGCTCAACCGCTTCGACCGCAAGCGGAAGGTGAGCCGCGTGGCCGACATCGCGGCCTACGAGGCGAAGAACAACCCCGACGCCTCCCAGCCCGATGCGCAGGTCGACTCGAACCCGTTCTCGGTCGACGCGTCGGCGTCCAACCGGATCCTCGTCACCGACGCGGGCGGCAACTCGCTGCTGCGGGTCCGGCGCACCGGGGAGATCCGGACGCTCGCGTGGTTCCCGTTCGGGCAGACGCTCGCGCCGCCGTTCCTCGGCCTCCCGCCCGGGACGCAGATCCCCTACCAGTCCGTCCCCACCGGCGTCGTGCGCGGCCCGGACGGCGCGGCGCACCTCGGCCAGCTCACGGGCTTCCCGTTCCCGGCCGGGGCCGCCAACGTCTTCCGGGTGGTCGGCGCCGAGACGCCCTCGGTCCAGGCGACCGGCTTCACGACGGTCGTCGACGTCGCCTACGGCCCGGACGGCAGCTTCTACGTCCTGCAGATCTCGAGCAACGGGCTGGCCGCGCAGCCGCCGGGTCCGGGCAAGCTCCTCCGCATCGATGACGACGGGACGCAGACCGAGCTCGCCGCCGGCCAGCTCCAGGAGCCGACCGGCCTCACGGTGGCCCGCAACGGCGACATCTACGTCTCCAACCAGGGCGGCTCGCCGAACGACGGGCAGGTCGTCCGCATCCCCGCGCCCGAGGACTGATCGGGGCGTCCGGGCGGCGGCGGCTCAGGCCGCCGCCGCCCACGGCGCGCACACCTCCTCGACGAGCGCGACGAGCGCGTCCGGGGTCGTGAGGTGCGGCGCGTGGCCCGCGCCGGGGATGACGCGGGCCGTGCGCCCGATCGCCGCGGCGACTGCTCGGGCGGTGCGGGGAAGCCACGCCGGGCTCGCGTCGCCGTAGGTGATCGCGAGCGGGCCGTCGTAGCGGGCCACCGCCGCGAGGTCGAGCGCGTCCCACGCGGGGTCCTCGCGGAGATCGATGAACGTCTGGGCGTTGCCCACCGCCGTGCGCCGGAGCGCCCCCGGCAGCACGTCCCAGGCGCCCGGGCCGAGGATCGCCTCGAAGAAGCGGCGCGTGCCGGCCTCGTGGTCGCCGCCCGCGAGCTGGTCCTGCACTCCGCGCAACATGGCCTCGGCGGCGGCGTCCGGCGCCACGCCGAGCAACGGGGGCTCGTGCGCGACGACGCTCGAGACCAGCCCGGGGCGACGACCGGCGAGGCTGAGCGAGATCGACGCGCCGTACGACGTCCCGACGAGGTGGGCGGGCGCGCCGAGCGCCTCGACGAGCGCCTCGAGGTCGTCCTCGTCGCGCCGGCGGGGCGAGGGACCCGGCCCGTACGCGCTGCGGCTGTGGCCGCGGCGGTCATAGCGGACGACGCGGAACGACCGCGCCAGGGGGCCGGCGACCGCGTCCCAGGTCGTGTGGTCGGTCCAGCCGCCGTGCACGAGCACGAGCAGCTCGCCGGCGCCCGCCGGCGGCTCGACGTGGAGCTCCGCTCCGTTGACCCGCATCACACGCCCTCCGCGAAGACGGCCAGCTCGGCGGCGAAGCGCGCGGGCTCCTCCCAGTGCATGGCGTGCCCGGCGCCGGCGTAGACGCTGACAGCCGCGCGCCGGGGATCGCGGCGACGAGCTCGTCCTGCGCCCGGCGCGGGCTGAATGCGTCGCGCTCGCCCCACACGACGAGGGTGGGGGCCGCGACCGCGCCGAGGTCGGCCGACGCGTCGGTCAGGACCGTGTCAGTCCACAGGGCGCGGAACGTGCCGATGGACACCTTCGCGCTCTCGCTCACGACCAGGTCGAGGTAGTCGGCCGGGACCGGGTGGGCGAGCGTGCTCTCCTGGAACGCGCGCAGGTAGTCGACGTCGACCGGGTCGACATGGCGGCCAGCTCCTCGGTCATCTCGTCGAGCCCGAGCGCGGTGAACGTCGGCGCGCCGCCCATGACGACGAGGCCGCGCGTCCGGTGCGGGTGGTCGATGGCGAAGCGCGTCGCGACGATCGACCCCATCGAGTGCCCGGCCACGACGGCCGAGGCGAGGCCGACGGCGTCCATGAAGCCGGCGACGTCGTCGACGAGGTCCCCGAGGCGGTAGGAGCCGGGGCGCGAGGCGTCGCCGTGCCCGCGTTGGGTCACCGCGTAGGCGTGGACGGACGACGGCAGGTACGGCAGGACCGGCTCGAAGGAGTGCCACGAGTCCGTGATCCCGTGCAGGAGCACGACGGGGATGCCGTCGGGGGAGCCCTGCTCGGCGTAGGGCAGGCGGACGCCGCTGGGGAGGTCGGCGGCGCGGAGGGTTGAGGTGGGCATGGCGGAACGGTCCCGCCGCCCGCTTACGGCCGGCCTTCCACGCGCTTACCGCCGCTGAGGGCTTGACAGCGCCGGGCGATCTTGGTCAAATGACTAAGACACTTGTCCAACCCGGAGGAGACGGTGATGACTGACGGCATCCCATCCTTCTACGCCTCGCCCGCGGAGGCGACCCGAGCCCCCGCGGAGGAGTTCCTCTATGTCGCCTGCCTGCACGAGGGCACCGGCGTCGAGAAGCCCGACTTCCTCGCCGTCGTGGACGCCGAGAGCGGGCGGATCGTCCACGAGCTGGCGATGCCGAACGTCGGCGACGAGTTGCACCACTACGGCTGGAACCGCTGCAGCTCCGCCTGCCATGGACCGGACCGCTCGCACCTGATCGTCCCGGGCTTCCGCTCGTCGCGGATCCACGTCGTGGACGTCGCCGGCGACCCCCGGCGGCCGCGGATCGAGAAGGTCATCGAACCCGAGGAGGTCGTGCGGGCCACCGGCCTGACGCGCCCGCACACCGTCCACTGCATGCCCGGCGACAACATCGTGATCAGCATGCTCGGCGACGCCGACGGCAACGGCGCCTGCGGCTTCGCGGTCCTGGACGCGCGGACGTTCGAGCTCAAGGGCCGCTGGGACGACGGCGGCCCGCATCCGCGGCTCAACTACGACTTCTGGTACCAGCCGCGGCAGAACGTGCTGGCGTCGTCCGAGTTCGGCGAGCCCGGCGCCTACGAGCCGGGCTTCGACCTCGACGACGTCGCCGCCGGCCGCTACGGCAGCCGCCTGCACTTCTGGAACCTGAGCGAGCGCCGGGTCGAGCAGACGCTCGAGCTGGGCGAGACCGGGATGGTGCCGCTGGAGATCCGCTGGCTGCACGACCCCGGCGCGGACGAGGGCTTCGTCGGCGCCGCGCTCTCGAGCACGATGTGGCATTTCCGGCGCACCGACGGCTCGTATTCGGCGGAGCAGGTGATCGGGGTCGACCCCGTCGAGCTCGAGGGCTGGCCGTTCCCCGTCCCGGGATTCATCACCGACCTCGTCGTCTCGATGGACGACCGCTTCCTGTACTTCTCGGACTGGCTGCACGGCGACCTGCGCCAGTACGACGTCTCCGACCCCGCGCACCCGAGGCTGACCGGCCGGCTGTGGCTCGGCGGCGTCCTCGGCACGCCCTCCGACGCCGGCCGCGAGCTCGGCGGCGGCCCGCAGATGCTCCAGCTCTCGCTCGACGGCCGGCGGCTCTACGTCACGAACTCGCTGTACTCGACGTGGGACAACCAGTTCTATCCCGAGCTGCGCTCGTGGCTGCTGCGGGTGGACTGCGCTCCCGACGGTGGGATGGAGCTCGACCGCGACTTCTTCGTGGACCTCCACGACCGCCCGGACGGGCCGGCGCGCGCGCACGAGGTCCGGCTGCAGGGCGGCGACTGCACCACGGAGATCTTCCAATGACCCCGCTCGTCGCCCACATCATGGGCCTGCCGGTGGAGGAGGGCCTCCTGGGGCTCGCGCCGGCCGGCGGACTCGTCGTGGGCGCCGCCGCGATCGCCTGTCGCGCCAGGCTCGAGGAGATCGTCGGATGGCTGCGGCGTCGGTAGCCCGCCGGCAGACCGAGGAGGCGTTCCTCGACGCCGCGGAGCGCCTCCTCGTCAGCGTCGGGCACGCCGGGATCACGACCCGGGCGCTCGCCGAGGAGGCGGGCGCCAACCACGGGCTCGTCCACTACTACTTCGGCTCGATGGAGAACCTGCTCGCGCGGGTGCTCGAGCGGTTCACCGCGCGGGTGATCGAGCGCCAGCGGGCCATGTACAGCGCGCCCGGCGTCTCGTTCATCGAGAAGTGGCGGACCGCGATGCGCTACCTCGAGAGCGACCGCGAGTACCAGAAGGTCTGGTGCGAGCTGCAGGCGCTGGCCTGGAACCGCCCCGACCTGCGCGAGCGCGTGGCGCACGTCGACACCGAGTGGCGCGCGGTGCTCACCGAGGCGTTCGCCGAGCCGCACGAGCGCTACGGCATCCCCATGCCCCTCGACGCGCTCGTGTCGCTCGTGATCACCTTCAACGAGGGGATCATCCTCGAGCGGCTGTCGGGCATCGAGACGGGGCAGGCCGAGCTGCTCCAGTGGATCGAGGACTGGCTTCAGAGGAGAGAACGACGCATGACGACCATCGACGCGCCCGCCGCCGCGCGCGAGCAGACCCGCGCGCGCTACCCCGACGAGGACGGCTACGTCGAGCGAGCCGGCGTGCGCCTGTTCTACGAGGTCTACGGCTCGGGCGAGACGACCATCCTGCTGCTGCCGACGTGGTCGATCATCCACTCGCGCCACTGGAAGGCGCAGATCCCCTATCTCGCCCGGCACGCTCGCGTGGTCACGTTCGACGGTCGCGGCAACGGCCGCACGGACCGCCCCGCCACGGCCGATGCCTACTCCGAGCGCGAGTTCGCCGCCGACGCCCTGGCGGTGATGGACGCGACCGGGACGGAGCGCGCCGTCGTGGTGGGATTCTCGGCGGGCGCGCTGTGGGGCGTCCTCCTCGCCGCCGAGCACCCGGAGCGCGTGGCCGGCGCGGTGTTCATCGCGCCCGCGTCGCCGTTCGCCCAGCACCTGGCGCGCGTCGGCACGCCGTTCGACGAGCCGCTCGAGTCCTACGAGGGCTGGGGCAAGTACAACCGCCACTACTGGCTCGAGCACTACCGCGACTTCCTCGAGTTCTTCTTCGGCCAGATGTTCACGGAACCGCACTCGACCAAGCAGATCGAGGACTGCGTCGGCTGGGGCCTCGAGACCACGGGCGAGACCCTGGCGCTGACCTACCGCGGCCGCGAGCTGCACGACCGTGACGAGTTCGCCGCCCTCTGCCGCCGGATCGAGTGCCCGGTGCTCGTCCTCCACGGCACCGACGACGCAGTCCGGCCGTTCGTCGCCGGCGCGGAGCTCGCCGCGGTCACCGGCGGATCGCTGGTCGCGCTCGAGGGCTCGGGGCACTGCCCGCACGCCCGCGACCCGGTGCGCGTCAACCTGCTGCTCCGCGACTTCGTCGCGCCGCGGCCGGCGCCGCGCGGCTGGCCGCGCGGACGCGGCCGGCCGAAGCGCGCGCTCTACGTCTCCTCGCCGATCGGCCTCGGCCACGCGCGGCGCGACATCGCCATCGCCCGCGAGCTGCGGCTGCGCCATCCCGACCTCGAGATCGAGTGGCTCGCCCAGCACCCCGTGACGGCGGCCCTCGAGGCCGCGGGCGAGACCGTGCACCCCGCCAGCCGCGCGCTGGCCAACGAGTCTCGCCACATCGAGTCCGAGTCCGCCGAGCACGACCTGCACTGCTTCCAGGCCTGGCGCCGCATGGACGAGATCCTGGTGGCGAACTTCATGGTCTTCCACGACCTGGTCAGCGAGCGCCACTACGACCTCTGGATCGCCGACGAGGGCTGGGAGATCGACTACTACCTGCACGAGAACCCGGAGGAGAAGCGCGCGGCCTACGCGTGGCTGACCGACTTCGTCGGCTGGCTGCCCATGCCCGACGGCGGCGAGCACGAGGCCGCGCTCACCACCGACTACAACGCCGAGATGATCGAGCAGATCGATCGTTACCCGCGCGTGCGCGACCGGGCGCTCTTCGTCGGCAACCCCGAGGACATCGTCCCCGCGACGTTCGGCGCCGACCTCCCCGCGATCGCCGACTGGACCGGGCGCCACTTCGACTTCGCCGGCTACGTCACCGGGTTCGACCCGGCCGAGCTGGGCGATCGCGAGCGCCTCCGCGCGCAGCTCGGGTACGCGCCCGGCGAGCAGGTGTGCATCGTGACCGTCGGCGGGTCGGGCGTCGGCCGCTCGCTCCTGCAGCGGGTGATGGCCGCGTTCCCCGAGGCGAAGCGCCGCGTCCCCGAGCTGCGCATGATCGTGGTGGCCGGGCCGCGCATCGATCCCGCGTCGCTGCCGGCGCACGACGGCCTCGAGGTCCGCGCCTACGTCCCCGACCTCTACCGCCACCTGGCCGCGTGCGACCTCGCCGTCGTGCAGGGCGGCCTGACGACCTCGATGGAGCTGACCGCCAACCGCCGGCCCTTCCTCTACTTCCCGCTGCGCCACCACTTCGAGCAGAACACCCACGTGCGCCACCGGCTGGAGCGCTACGGCGCCGGGCGGCGCATGGACTTCGAGACCGCCGGCCCCGACGTCATCGCCGAGGCGATCGCCGAGGAGATCGGGCGCGAGGTCGACTACCGGCCGGTCGAGACGGGCGGCGCGGCCGTCGCCGCGGCGCGGATCGCGGAGCTGCTGTGAGCGGGTGAGATGATGGCGCCGTGCGAGCGGACGGCGCCGGGGACGAGGCGGGCCGCGTGCCGTGGTGGGGCCGGCTGGCGTCATATGCCCAGCACGGCCCGCTGCCGCCGCTGCTCACCGGGCTGACCGTCGTCACCGGCATCGTCGACGCGGTGAGCTACGTCGCCCTCGGGCACGTGTTCGTGGCGAACCAGACCGGCAACGTCGTGCTCCTGGGCTTCGCGCTCGCCGGCGCGCCCGGGCTCTCGATGCTCGCGTCGCTGCTCGCGATGGCGTCGTTCGTGGTCGGCGCCGCGCTCGGGGGCCGGCTCGGCCGGCGGGTCGCGCATCACCGCGGTGCGCTCCTTCGGACGGGGACCGCCGCCGCGACGGTGCTGCTGGGCACCTCCTTTCTCTTCGCGTTCGGAGCGGCCGAGCCGGTCGAGGGGCCGCGGCGCTTCTTCGTCCTCACCACGCTGGCGCTCGCGATGGGCGTCCAGACCTCCGTCGCGCGGCGGCTCGCCGTGCCCGACATGACGACGACCGTGGTGACCATGACGCTGACCGGGCTGGCGGCCGACACGGGACCGGCGGCCCGCGCCGGCGCGCGGCGCGCGGTCGTCGTGGTCGCGATGTTCGCCGGCGCGCTGGTGGGCGCGCTCCTGACGCTCCGCGCGAGCCCGGCCGCCGCGCTCGCGCTGGCGCTCGCGACGACGGCGGCCGTCGCGGCGGGCGCCCACCGCACGGCGCGCTCCCCCGCGCCGTGGGCGACCCGGTGAGCCGGCCGGCGGGACGGGGCCGGTAGGGTCGGCGCGGCGATGGAAGCCGCGGACGCCCACCTCTCCAAGGACCCGGTGCTGGCCCGCCTCATCGCCGAGCAGGGCGGGCCGCTGCCGCTCGACTACGACCCGCGCAACCGGCCGCGGGACGTCTACGGCGCGCTGCTGCGCGCGATCACCGGCCAGCAGCTGTCGGTCAGGGCGGCCGAGGCGATCTACGGGCGCCTGCTCGCGCGCTTCGGCGGGCGGCCGCCGACGCCGGCGGAGCTGCTCGCCGACGACCCCGACGCGCTGCGGACGGCCGCCGGGCTGTCGCATGCCAAGGTCGCCGCGTTGCGCTCGCTCGCCGAGCGCGTGCTCGCCGGCGAGCTCGCGCTCGACCACCTGACCGACCTCGACGACGACGAGGTCACCCGCGAGCTCGTCGCGGTCAAGGGCATCGGCGAGTGGACCGCGCACATGTTCCTGATGTTCACGCTGGGGCGGCCCGACGTGCTGCCGACCGGCGACCAGGGCCTGCGCAACGCGGCGATGCGCGCCTACAGCCTGGACGCCGCGCCCGACCGGGCGGCGTTCGTCGAGCTCGCCGAGCCGTGGCGCCCGTACCGGACGCGCGCGTCGCTGTACCTCTGGCGCTCGCTGCGCAACGAGCCGCTCTCGGCCGGCGTCGACGGCGCCTGACCGGCGTCCCCGGTCGGCTATCCGCGGCCGGCGGCGAAGTCGCCGTCGCGCGGCTCCGGGCCGCCCGGCCCCTGCGGCGGCAGCGCGCGCAGTGCCCACAGCTCGAACGCGAGCTGATCCACCATCGCCCGGTGCCGCGCCACGTCGCGAAGCATCGCCAGGCTCGCCTCGTAGTGCTCGAACCGGCTCCGGAGCTCCGGCTCCTCCAGCCGCGGCCTACCGCGCGCCACCTGTGCGCGCAGCTCGCGCGCCTTGGCGATCTTGTCGGCCAGGTAGACGGCGTGGGCCTCGCCGTCGGCCTCGGCGACCTGCCGGCGGAGCTCCGCCTTGCGCTCGGCGTAGCCCTCGATCCCGTCGTCCTCGGTGACCGCGTCGACGATCTGCGCCACGCGGTCGCCGAACATGCTGCGCACGTCCGCGAGCGTGGCGCCGGTCTTCTCCACGACGTCGTGCAGAAGACCGGCGACGATCACGGGCTCCGGGAAGTCCCGGCCGCTCAGCAGCGACCCGACCTCGAGCGGGTGGAGGATGAAGGGAGCGCCGTCCACGGCCCTTCGCTGGTCGCGGTGCATGGTCCCCGCCCAGCGAAGGGCTCTGCGCGCGGTGGGCCGGCCGTCGAGGAACGGCGGCTCGCTCGTCGTCAGCATGCGTCCGACGCTAGCGGCACCGGTCGATCTGTCGCAACCGGTGAAACTACGCGTCCGCGGCCGGGTGGTTCGGCTATCCGCCTTCGTCCCTCCTCCCGCGCTCTCGCTCGTCGCGTCCCTCCGGCCGAGCTTGTCGACGGCCACGGCGCCGGCCGGCGGTAGCCGAGGGCCGCCTGGACGCTCGACGGCCGCCACGTCGCGCCTCCGCGCACCGTCGGGACGCCCTCCTCGTTGAGGTCGTCCGCGATTGCCTGGAGGGTCATGCCGGCACGCCCGCATCCGCACGATGCGCCGCTTGAGCGCCGGCGAGATCGTCCGGGACGCCCGAGCCCTTCGCCCGCGCGGCCGAGGTGATGTCCGCCCGGCGGTTCCGCTCCCATTCGCTCACGGCCATGATCACGTGCGCTGTCCCACGGCCGAGCGGCTGGCCGGTGTCGAGCGGCGGGTTGAGCGAGATGAAGCGCACCTTCATGTCCTCGAGGGCCTCGAGGACCGACCCCACCTCGGCGACGGATGGGCACAGCCGCGTTGAGCTCGGCCGTCATCAGACAGTTGGCCTCGCCACGCCTCAAGCGCTCCATCGCGTGCGTGAGCGACGGGCCGGCCCCACGATCTCGAGTTCCGCGGCTGGACGTCGCGCAGCAGCCCGACGACCGCCCATTGGCGGCGTGCGCAGAACCACTCGATCATGGCCTCCTGACGGCTGAAGTCGGTGTCGTCGATCCGGGCAGGACTGCGGACGCTCCCGTAGCCGAGGACACTGGACCTGCGCGCGTTCCCCGTATCGATTTCGTTCGAGAGCGCGTGTCGGCTCTCGCCTGCTCCTCGAGGTGCATCTCCTGGCGGCTCCTCCTCGAAAGGTTCTCTGCCCGCGGGCTCGAGCGCGCGGGCATCCGGCGCTGGACCTGCGAGGAGCGACTAGCCGGGGCGCTCGGGGAGCGCGAGAACGACGGTCAGGCGATAGGTCTCGAAGAGCAGCACGACCCTGGACCAACCCCCGACGAGGGCGATCAGCAGGGCGCACGCAAGCGCGACGAACGCCATGCCGGCCGTTGCGGCCGAAGCGCCCGCCGACGCGCCGCCCACCGCCCCGATCGGCGCAGGGACCGGCGTCCGAGCCGCATCGGCCGGCCACGGCGTCGCGGGCGGGCTCTCCGCGGCGACGGTCGCGAGGGGGCGCTGCACCCAGATTGCAGCGACGGAGCTCTCAGCTCGGCTCCGGCTTCGGCTGGACCCGCCACCGGCTCGCGAGCGGCGGCGGGCGAGAGCGTGGGGGTCGCGTTCGCGGGCGCGCGCCCGGCTCGCCGGCTCTTGTGAGCGAGGCGGCCGGCAGATGTCGCTCGTCGCCGGCGCGAACGGTCGGCCGACACGTTCAGTGGCGACACGCGTCAGCGGACTGCGTCCAGCGTCGGTAGACACGCCGGGCGGCCGCGGCTTCCGCGGCCGCAGAGATCATCGGACGGTCGACCGGACCGGCGCCGACGGGCATGGGCACGTCCGGCTCGACACCGGGAAGCGGCGTGGCGCCGATGTCGGCGTCGGCGCCGACGTCTCCGGCAGGCGCCACGCCACGCGGACCGGCGGGGGCGTGGGCGTCGACCGGCCTGGGCCGGGGGATCAGCGGCCGGCGCGACACCGACGGGGTGATGCCCGTCGGCCTCGCCGGGAAGCACGGTGGTCGTGCCGCCGCCGGGCTGGTCGCCGCTCTCGCTCGGCGCACCCGCCGCCGAAGGGGCGTGGCTTCCCGGAGACGTGGCATGCCCGGGCGCCGGCACGTCCGCAGGCGCGCCCGGCTGGGAACCATGTCCGGAAGCGGCCGGCGACGCCGGAGGATCCGCGTGGCCGGCAGCCGGAGGCGGCTCCGCGGGGCCGTGCCCCGGACGCCGCCGGCGCCGCGGGGGCGTGCCCCGGCGGCACCGCCACCGACGCCCGCACTCGGCGGCCCGTCGGCGGCCGGCGCCGGATCGCTTCTTGGCCTGGCCCGGCGGCACCCAACCCGCCGGCGGCCCCTCGGCGGCCGGCGACGGATCCTTCTTCGCCTGCCCCGGCGGCACCCAACCCGCCGGCGGCCCCTCGGCGGCCGGCGACGGATCCTTCTTCGCCTGCCCCGGCGGCACCCAACCCGCCGGCGGCCCCTCGGCGGCCGGCGCGGATCCTTCTTCGCCTGCCCCGGCGGCACCCAACCCGCCGGCGGCCCCTCGGCCGCCGGCGCGGATCCCCTTCTTCGCCTGCCCCGGCGGCACCCAACCCGCCGGCGGCCCCTCGGCAGCCGGCGACGATCCTTCTTCGCCTGCCCCGGCGGCACCCACCCGCCGGCGCCCCTCGGCGGCCGGCGGATCGGTCCTTCTTCGCCTGCCCCGGCGGCACCCGTCCGGCGCGCCGCCGGACGGCCCCCAGCACCGGCGACGGATCCTTCTTCGCCTGCCCCGGCGGCACCCTGTCCGGCGCGCCGCCGGACGGCCCCCGGTCGCCGGCGACGGATCCCCTTCTTCGCCTGCCCCGGCGGCAGCCCTTCCGGCGCGCGGTCGGACGGCCCAGCGGCGGCCTGCGGCTGCTCCGCCTTCTTCGCCTGCCCCGGCGGCACCCGGTCCGGCGCGCCGTCGGAGGGGCCACCGCCCTTCGCGGCGGGAGCGGCATCCGCCGACGGCCTCTCGGCGGAGCGCGAGTCCCCGGCGGGACCCTTCGCGCCCTCGCCCGATTCCGCGTTCGCGTTCGCGTTCCCTCCGGGCGAATCGCTCTTCGGGCCCGACTGGTCGCGCCCCGAAGGCTCCTTGCCTGACCCGCCTCCGGAGTCCGCCGGCCGGGCGGAACGATCGGCGTCCGAAGCACCGCCTGAGCCCGACGGACCCGAATCGCCTTTTCCCTTGCCCTTGGCGGAGGCGTCACCCGGGCCACCGGTCGTCGCCGCCGGCGTCTCACCGCCCGATCCCTTGCCGTTCGACGACGATGCCCGCGAGCGGCGCGCGCCGGCGGCGCGCACATCAGGCGCCAACGAGCAGCGGGCAGCGCGAAGGCGGCGAGGCCGCGCCAAGGACGCGCGTGCGCGATCGCGGCAGCGCCAACTGGTGAGTGATGCTTCGGCCGAACCCATTCGGTGTCGAACTACTCGCTGGGCGGAGCTTGTCCGCTCTGCGTCCGCAGCCGCCAACTTTACGGTCGCGACAGCCACGTAAACAATCGCGATTCGTCCCTTTGCCGTCCGTCGCGCTGGATATCGGAGCGGACCTCTTGTTCCGATTGGGGCGATGCCGCACGGAACGCAGCGCGACTCTCGCCCCCATCACCGCCCGGCGCCCGTCGGGCCGGAGCATCGGAACGGCCGCCCCATGGAGGTGCCGTTCGCGACGCTCGATCGCGAGCACGCCGAAGCTCACGGACGAGCTGCTCGAGGCCTTCGAGCGGGTCGTCCGCCGGAGCTCGTTCATCCTCGGCGAGGAGGTCGGTCGCTTCGAGGAGACATGGGCGGCGGCCTGCTCGACGGCCGATTGCGTCGGCGTCGCCTCAGGGACGGCCGCGCTCTCGATCAGCCTCCAGGCGGCCGGGATCGGCGCGGGCGACGAGGTGATCGTCCCCGCGCACACGTTCATCGCCTCGGCGCTGGCCGTGCTCCATTCCGGAGCCGTCCCGGTCCTCTGCGACGTCGAGGACGCCACCGGCCTGCTCGATGTCGATGCCGCCGCGGCCGCGGTCGGGCCCCGCACCGCCGCGATCCTGACGGTGCACCTCTATGGCCAGCTCTGCGACCTGCCGGCGCTTCCAGCGCCTGGCAGCGCGCCACGGGCTTGCGCTGTTCGAGGACGCCGCCCAGGCGCACGGCGCCGAGTGCGACGGCCGTCGCGCCGGCGGCTTCGGGCGCGCCGCGGCCTTCTCGTTCTACCCGAGCAAGAACCTCGGCGCCCTCGGGGACGGCGGCGCGATCTGCACGAACGACGGGGAGCTCGCCGCGCGAGCCCGGCGCATCCGCGACCTCGGCCGGCAGAGCAAGGGAGAGCATGCCGTGCTCGGCTACAACGAGCGGCTGGACGGGCTGCAGGCGGCCTTCCTGACCGTGAAGGCCCGTGGGCTCGACGCCGCGAACGCGACGCGGCGGCGGCACGCCGCCACCTATCGGGCCGTGTTAGAGGGCCGGGTCCGGCTGCTCGAAGAGCGCCCCTCGACGCCGTGCGTGTATCACCTCTTCCCGGTGCGGGTGCCAGAGCGCGCCGAGGTGGCCTCGAGGCTGCGCGCGGCCGGCGTCGCCACCGGCGTGCACTACCCGCTCACCCTCGGCCAGCAGCCGGCCCTGCGCGGTCACACCCGCGTGTCGGGCGACCTGCGGCGCGCCGAGGCGTGGGCGCGGGAAGAGCTCTCGCTGCCCATGTCACCCGGGCTGACACAGGCCGAGGTCGACTACGCGGCCCGGGCCTGCGTCACCGCGGTGGACGTCGGCGCTCCAAACGGGCGGGGCCACGTTGCGGCCTGACCCCGCCCTCGGCCCGCGGCCGCGTCGGGCTCGCGCTCGCCGGCCTCGGCTACGCACCGTCCCGAGCGTCGAAGGAGGTGATCCACGCGTTCACCCGCTCCGGCGTCGCCGCGACGACCGCGGCGCCCACCACGAGCGTGCCGGTCGCGTAGGCGAACAGGCGGAAGGTCGACTCGAAGTCGCCGATCATGTTCTCGGCGAAGGCCATCACCGCGAAGACCGCGACCGAGAAGCCGAGCGCGGACACGAGGACCGGCTTGCGGCGGCTCGGGAGGAACTCGCCGGCGGCCAGGCTGGCCACGAAGAGCAGCAGCGCGACGGCCTCGACCAGGCCGAGGATCAGCCAGGCGGCGTCGAGCCCGGGCACGGACGCGAGGAACGAGCCGTCGAAGGCCTTGGCGAGGCCGGCCGGCATCGACCCGCTCTGGTCGAAGAGCTTCTCCTTGGCCGAGAAGTACCAGAGGAAGCCGAACAGGACGTAGACGCCGAGGGCGGCGAACCAATAGGCGGAGGCGGCCACGGTCGCGAACGAGACCGCGGGGCGGGCGGCTCGGAGGCGCGCGGGATGGGACTCGCGGTGGGCGGACATGCCGGGGCTCCTTGGGGAGGCTTGGGTGTGACGCCGCCGACGCTACGGCCCGACGCCCGCGCCGCCATCGGGGCGCGGCCGCCGGCACGGTCCGTAGTTCGCCGCGACGCCGCCGTGGCAGGATGCCCGGCGTGCGGACGATCGACGACGCTGAGCGCCGGACCCGCCTGGCCCGGCGGCACCGGCTGGCGCCGGGGCACCGCGCTCCCCACGTGGTCGAGGCGGCCAGGAGCCTGATCGCCCTGCACGGCACCGATCCGTCGACGATCTACCTCTCGGCATGGGCGCGCGTCGACGGCATGACGGTGGGCGATCTCGAGCGCGCGCTGTACGACGACCGCTCGCTGGTCAAGCACCTGGCGATGCGGCGCACGCTGTTCGTCTTCCCGCGCGAGGCGCTGGGGGACGCACAGGCGGGCGCGAGCGCCCGCGTCGCCGCCGGCGAGCGCCGGCGGCTCATCCGCGACGTCGAGGAGGCGGGGCTGCACGAGGACGGCGAGCGCTGGCTGGATCAGACCTCCGAGGCGGTCGTGGACGCGCTCGCCGGCGGGCGCGAGGCCACGTCGGCGCAGCTGCGCGAGGAGCTCCCCGGGCTCGACGGCGCGATCCTCTACGGGGAGGGCAGGTCGTGGGGCGGGCAGGCGCCGATCGGCCCACGGGTGCTGACCACGCTGTCGGCCGCGGGGCGGATCGTCCGCGCCTCGAACGACGGCCGCTGGTCGACCTCCCGCCCCCGCTGGACCTCGATGACCGCGTGGCTGGGCGAGGGGCTCGCGCCGCCGGCAGAGGCGGACGGCGTGGCCGGGCTCGTCGAGCGGTGGCTGCGCGCGTTCGGCCCGGGCACCGAAGCCGACCTCAAGTGGTGGCTCGGGTCGACGCTCACGGCCGTGCGCAAGGCGCTCGCCGCCCTCGGCGCGGTCGAGGTCGACCTCGGCGGGCGGACCGGCTACGTGCTCCCCGGCGACGAGGAGCCGAGCGAGCCGGTCGAGCCGTGGGCGGCGCTGCTGCCGGCGCTGGACCCGACCACGATGGGCTGGATCGAGCGGGACTGGTACCTCGGGCCCTACAAGGCGGAGCTGTTCGACACGAGCGGGAACGCCGGGCCGACCGTGTGGTGGGACGGCCGGATCGTCGGCGGCTGGCAGCAGGGCGAGGACGGCGAGGTCGTCCTGCAGATGCTCGAGGACGTCGGCGCGGACGGCCGGCGGGCGCTCGATGCCGAGGCGGACCGGCTCACCGAGTGGCTCGGCGGCGCGCGCGTGCTGCCGCGGTTCCCGTCGCCGCTCTCGAAGGCGCGCGCCGGGCGCTGAGCCTCAGTCGTCGAACTCGTGCTCGTGCCCCTGGCCGGTCCTCGGCTTCGAGCCGAAGCCCCGCTGGAGGCCGCCCGTCGAGATCCCGGGCGGCGGGCCCCCCGGCTGCCAGTCGCCGGCGCGCCCACGGTGTGAGGGGCGGACGGGGCGCTTGGGCTCGCCGCGCCGCTTGGGGAAGTTCGGCGGCCACGGCGTGTCGCCGAGGCCGCCCTCCTCGTCGCGGCGGGCGAGGTCGTGGAGCTGGTCGAGCGACCCCGGGTGCTCGTCGATGTCCGCCGACGGGTCGCCGATCCGGGCGAGGCGATCCGGAACGGTGTCGAGCCGCAGGTCGCCGGGCTCGACGTCCGGCACCTCGTCCCACTCGAGGGCGCAGGAGACGCGGGCGTCCGGTGTGGGGCGCACCGAGTAGGCGGACGCGACGGTGCGGTCGCGGGCGTTCTGGTTGTAGTCCACGAACACGCCGCGGCGCTCCTCCTTCCACCACTTGCTCGTGGCCAGGTCGGGCGCGCGGCGCTCGACCTCGCGGGCCAGCGCGAGCGCCGCGCGGCGCACCTCGAGGAAGTCCCAGCGCGGCTCGATCCGCACGTTGACGTGGATGCCCTTGGACCCGGAGGTCTTCGGGTAGCCGCGGAGCCCGTGCTCGCCGAGCACGTCGCGCACGACCATCGCGGTCCGGCGCACCGCGTCCCAGCCGATGCCCGGCGTGGGATCGAGGTCGACCCGCAGCTCGTCCGGGTGGTCGAGGTCGCGGCGACGGGCCGGCCACGGGTTGAAGTCGATCACGCCGAGGTTGACCGCCCACACCACGTGCGCCGCGTCGTTGACGACGAGCTCCTCCGCCGTGCGGCCCGAGGAGAACGCGACCGTCGCGGTCTGCAGCCACTCGGGCACGTTCCGCGGCACGCGCTTCTGCCAGATCGGCTCCTCCATGATCCCGCTCACGAAGCGCTTCATCATCGTCGGGCGCTCGCGCACTCCGATCAGCGCCGCCTCGCCGACGGTCAGGTAGTACTCGGCGACGTCGAGCTTCGTCCAGCCCGGCCTGGGGAAGTAGACCTTGCCCGGGTTCGAGAGCCGGACCTCGTGGCCGGCGACCTCCAGCGTGGCGTACGGACTCTTGGCCACCGCATCGGAGCCTAACCCGTCGCCGTCACCGCCTTGGCCGGTCGTGGCGCGCGGCGCTAGTGCAACGGCTTGCCGCCCGTCGCGCCGATGACCTCACCGCTGATGTAGCGCGAGTCCTCCGTGGCCAGGAACACGTACAACGGCGCGAGCTCGGCGGGCTGGCCCGGACGGCCGAGCGGCGTGTCGCCGCCGAACTGCGCGTTCTTCTCGGCCGGGAAGCTCATGACCACCAGCGGCGTCCAGATCGGGCCGGGCGCGACCCCGTTGACCCGGATCCCACGGTCGGCGACCTCCTGCGCGAGGCCCTTGGTGAAGGTGCTGATCGCGCCCTTGGTCGCCGCGTAGTGCAGGAGCTCGGGGCTCGGTTGGGCGGCCTGGATCGAGGTGGAGTTGATGATCGTCGAGCCGGGCGGCATCCGCGGCACCGCGGCCTGGGCGAGGTGGAACATCGCGAGCACGTTCGTGCGGAACACGAACTCCAGCTCGTCGGGCGGGATGTCCAGGAACGACTCGTGCGACATCTGGAAGGCGGCGTTGTTGACCAGCACGTCGAGCCGTCCCAGCTCGCCGACGGCGCGCTCGACGAGCGCCCGGCAGTGCTCGCGATCGCCGACGTCGCCCGGCACGGCGATGCAGCGCCGCCCGGCGTCCTCCACGAGCCGTCTCGTCTCCGCGGCGTCGTCGTCCTCGTTCAGGTAGGAGCACAGCACGTCGGCGCCCTCGCGTGCGAAGGCGATCGCGACGGCGCGGCCGATGCCCGAGTCGGCGCCGGTGATCAGCGCGACGCGATCCTTCAGCCGGCCGGTGCCGACGTAGCTCTCCTCGCCGTGGTCGGCGAGCGGCCGCATGTCCGCCTCGTTGCCCGGCGGCTCCTGCACCTGCTCGGGGAACGGCGGCCTCGGCTCGGCGTGGCTGGGATGTTCGGGTGGCATGCGCGCGGCTACCTCGTCGCCTGCGGCTGCAGCAGGACCTTGAACGCGCCGTCCTGCTTCTTCTGGAAGATCTCGTAGGCCCGCGGGGCCTCGTCGATCGGCAGGCGGTGGGTGGCGTAGCCGTCGACGCCGAGCGGGTCGTCGTCGCCGGTGAGCAGCGGCAGGATGTCGTCGATCCAGCGCTTGACGTTCGCCTGGCCCATGCGCATGTTGATCTGCTTGTCGAACATCTGGATGAGGGGCATCGGGCTGACGGCGCCGCCGTAGACGCCCGACAGGGAGATCGTCCCGCCACGCTGGACGAGCTCGATGGCCATGTGCAGTGCGGCGAGGCGATCGATCCCGGCCTTCTGGATGACCTGTTGGGCGACCGCGTCGGGGAGCAGCCCGGCCAGACGGTGTGCAAGCTTGCCGACGGGCGATCCGTGCGCCTCCATGCCGACGGCGTCGATCACGGAGATCGGCCCGCGCCCCTGCGTGAGGTCGCGCACCGTCCCGGGCAGGTCGTCGACCTCGTCGAGGTGCAGCGTCTCGACGCCGTGCGCGCGCGCCCGTGCGAGCCGCTCGGGGACGAGGTCCACGCCGATCACCCGGCCCGCGCCGCGATGCTGGGCGATGCGCGTGCACATCTCGCCGATCGGCCCGAGGCCGAGCACGAGGACCGTCTCGCCGTCGGGCACGTCGGCGTACTCGACCGCCTGCCAGGCGGTGGGCAGCACGTCGGAGAGGTAGACGAAGCGGTCGTCCGGCGGGCCTTCGGGAACCTTGATCGGCCCGTACTGCGCCTGCGGCACGCGCAGGAACTCCGCCTGCCCGCCGGGCACCTGTCCGTAGAGCTTGGTGTAGCCGAGCAGCGCGGCGCCGGTGCCGTACTCCCTGACCTGGGTCGTCTCGCACTGGGACTGCAGGCCCTTGCCGCACGTGTAGCAGTGCCCGCACGAGATGTTGAACGGGATCACCACCCGGTCCCCGGGCTGGATGTGGGTGACGCCGGCGCCGACCTCCTCAACCACGCCCATCGGCTCGTGGCCGAGGATGTCGCCGGGATCGATGAAGGCCCCGAGCACCTCGTAGAGATGCAGATCGGAGCCGCAGATGCCGGTCGACGTGACGCGGACGATCGCGTCGGTGTCGTTCGTGATCGACGGGTCGGGGACGGAGTCGACCCGGACGTCGTGAGTGCCGTGCCATGTCACTGCCTTCATCGGTGGTCCTCTCTGTCAAGTACGACTCCCCGGGGCTGCCCGGCATCGCCTCCGAGCAGACACTTGGCGCGATCGCTCACACCGACCGCTCGTCCACCGGATGCAGGTGCGTCGCGGCGGTGCGCCGCGAGCGGCGGGCGGCGGGCTCGGACAGCCGGCGCCGCCCCGGCACCGGCCGCCCGGGCTCCCGCGGCGCCGCAGGGGCCGCGCCGGTGAGCAGCCACGACCCGTCCGCGGCGCGCGCCAGGACGCCCTCGCGCGCGAGCTCGGCGAGCGCGGTCGAGACGCTCGGCCGGCGCGCGCCGACGAGCTGGGCGAGGATCCGGTGAGAGAGCGCGATGGGGATCGCGACGCCGTCGCTCGTGACGCGCCCCCAGCGCTCCGCGAGGTGCCAGAACAGCGCCACCAGCCGCCGGTCGAGGCCGGTGAGCTTCGAGATCGCCTGCTCGACGGCGAGCCGCTCGCTGCGCTCGAGCATCCGCTCCGCCAGCGCCGGCAAGAGCTCCGGGAAGGCCGCGAGGCGGTGTGTGGCGAGCAGGGCGATCCGCGCCTCGGCCAGGACGCTCCACTGCACGCACATGCGGATCAGCGATCCGGTGGGCGCTCGTCCCGCCCGGATCACATCGCCCGCGCCGAGCAGCTCGGTCGAGACGATGTTCTCGGCCAGCACCTCGCGGGCGAGCAGCCCCTCCACGACGAGCAGACCGAGATCCCCGGGGCCGGCGCCCACGACCCCCGCCGGGTCCCAGGCGCCGACCCGGAGCCTCTGGCTGGGTACGACGAGCTGCTGGAGCGCCGCGCTCCGCCGCGCCGGGCTGAGCAGCGCTCCGAGCTCGGGATCGAGGTCCAGCAGCGGCGCGAGCCCAGCGGGGGCGGTCTCGCCGGGGTGGCGTACTCCTGGGGCCGGGGCGGCCGGTCGTGCGCGCACGTCTTCTCCGTTCGTCTGGGGCTTGCGAACGAAGGCCGGCCGAGGCGCGCGTGTCACCTGCCGTCCACCGTGCTCGAAGCAATCCCGGCCCCGCTGCCGACGCTGCCGGACTTGCGACCGTGGGTTCTAGCGCATCGCCGGGTGCGGCGACGGGCGGGTGGCCGCACGACTTCGAAGCAGCGCTCGGGGGTAGCCTCGCTCGCGTGGAGGCGGAGCCATGAGCGAGACGCGCGACCGGACAAAGGCGGCGGTACTGACCGCCGTCTCGAACGCGATGGTCGCGCTGCACAAGGAGCAGTTCGGCCGCGGGCCCACCGGCGCCCGGTCGCACTTCGCCGGCCGCGACGGCCTCGTCTGCGTGCTCAGCGACGCGCTCCTGCCCGCCGAGCGCGCGCTGGTCGAGCTCGGCCAGCAGCAGCGCGTGCGCGAGTCCCGCCTCTTCCTGCAGGCCGCGACGGCGGACCGCTGGATCGAGGCGGTGGAGGAGATCGTCGGTCGCAAGGTCTACTCGTTCGCCAGCGCCTCGGATCCCGACCGCGCCGTGATCATGGAGATGTTCATCTTCGAGCCGCCGCCGGGCGGCGAGATCGGCGGCGCGTAGGCCCCGCGCATGCGGATCGTCATCACCGGCGCGACGGGCAACGTGGGAACGAGCGTCGTGCGTGCGCTCGGTGAGGACGAGCGGGTGCGGGAGATCGTCGGCGTCGCGAGGCGACCGCCAGGATGGAGCCCGCCGCGCACGCAGTGGGCGGCGGTGGACATCGCGCGCGACGACCTCACCGCGCTGCTCGCCGGCGCGGACGTCGTCATGAACCTCGCGTGGCTGATCCAGCCGAGCCGCGACGAGGCCGAGCTCGAGCGCGTCAACGTGCACGGCTCGCGCCGCCTGTTCGAGGCGGTCGCCGCCGCGGGCGTGCCGGCGCTGGTGCACGCATCCTCCGTCGGGGTCTACTCGCCGGGGCCGAAGGACCGGCCGGTCGACGAGTCGTGGCCGCGCGACGGCGTGGCGACGTCCTTCTACGCGCGCCACAAGGCGGCCGCCGAGCGGGCGCTCGACGAGGTCGAGGCGGCGCATCCGGAGCTGCGCGTCGTCCGCCTGCGGCCGGGGCTGATCTTCAAGCGGGAGGCCGGCCCCGAGGTGCGGCGGCTGTTCGCGGGCCCCCTGCTCCCGACGCGGCTCATCCGCCACCGGCTCCTGCCGGTCCTGCCGCTCCCGGACCGGCTCGTGCTGCAGGCCGTGCACGGCGACGACGTCGCACAGGCGTACCGGCTCGCGGCGCTGTCGCCCGCGGCGCGCGGCGCCTACAACGTCGCGGCGGACCCGGTGCTCGACCCTGACACGCTGGCGCGGCTGTTCCGCGCGCGCCGCGTGCGCGTCCCGGCGCGGGTGCTGCGCGGCCTGGCCGACGCCGCCTGGCGCGCCCGCATGGTTCCGACGCCGCCCGGATGGCTCGACATGGGCCTGGCGGTCCCGGTGATGGACACCCGGCGCGCCCGCGAGGATCTCGGCTGGACGCCGCGCCGCTCGTCGACCGAGGCACTGCAGGAGCTCATCGACGGGATGCAGGCGCCGGCCGGCCTCGACACCCCTCCGCTCGACCCGCACGCGGGCGGGCGCCTGCGCCTCCGCGAGCTCGTCACCGGTCTCGGGCGGCGGCTCTAGCGCCCGATGAGCGCCGAGCGGGTCGAGACACGGCGGCTGTGGCCCGGCGGACCGGAGGTCGGCGCCGTCGGGCTCGGCTGCATGGGCATGTCGTGGGCGTACGGCGCCGCCGCCGACGCCGAGGACCCCGGCCGGGTGATCGGCCGGGCGCTGGACCTCGGCGTCAACCTCATCGACACGGCCGACGCCTATGGGCCGCACACCAACGAGGAGATCGTCGGCAGGACGATCGCCGGCCGGCGTGACGAGGTCGTGCTCGCCACCAAGGGCGGCAACATCGCCCGCAGGGATGAGGACGGGACGCCGATCCGCCCCGTGCCCGACGGGCGCCCGGAACATCTGCGCGAGGCCATCGACGCCTCGCTGCGACGCCTCGCGGTCGATCACGTGGACCTGTACTACCTCCACCGCCCCGACCCGGACGTCGCGGTCGAGGACAGCGTCGGCGCCCTGGCCGAGATGGTCACCGCGGGCAAGGCGCTCGCGATCGGCGTCTCGGAGCTCACCACCGAGCAGCTCGACCGCGCCCAGTCGGTGCATCCGATCAAGGCCGTGCAGTCGGAGCTGTCGCTCTGGACCAGGGAGCACCTCGACACCACCCTCGCGTGGTGCGCACGCCACGGCGCGGCGTTCGTCGCCTTTGCGCCGCTCGGACGGGGCTTCCTCACCGGCCGCTTTCGCGACGCGGCGTTCCCCGCCGACGACTACCGCGCCTGGATGCCGCGGTTCCAGGCGGACAACCTCGAGGCCAACCTGGCGATCGTCGAGGCTGTGGAGGCGATTGCCGCCCGCTACGACGCCACGGCCGCACAAGTCGCGCTCGCCTGGACCCTCGCCCAGGGCGGGCACGTCATACCGATCCCCGGTACTCGCCGGCGCTCGCGCCTGGAGGAGAACGCGGCGGCGGCCGGCCTGCGGCTCACCGCCGGAGACCTGGCCGAGCTCGACGCCCTGCCCGCGCCGGCCGGGAGCCGCTACTAGACGCCCGTCACGCCCGGCGGGCGCGGCCGAGGATCTTCGGGGCGACCGGGGTGTCCAGCACGGTCGGGCGGAAGCTGAAGCGCTCCACGGCCTCGATGCGGAAGCCCGCCGCGCCGATCGCCGCCTCGGTGCGGCGGGCGGTGTGACAGCCGCCCATCGCCCGCCGCCAGACGCCGCCGGCGTCCAGGCCGCGCTGGAGCAGCGCGGCGCGCGGGCGGCGGGAGCGGACGTGCTCGTAGAAACGCAGCTCGCCGCCCGGGCGGATGACCCGGCGCAGCTCGGCCAGCGCGGCCGCCGGGTCGGGGACGCTGCACAGCAGGCCGGCCGCGACGGCGGCGTCGACCGAGCCGTCGGCCAGCGGGAGCGCAGTCGCGAGGCCCGGGACGACCCGCACCGGGACGGGCGCCGCGCGGGCCGCGGCCTCGGCGAGTGCCCGCAGGTTCGGCTCCGGCTCGACGGCGACGACCTCGGCCACGCCGGGCGGGTAGTGGGGGAACGTCACGCCGCTGCCGGCGCCCACGTCGACGACCCTGCCCTCGAGCCCCGCGAGGAGGCGGCGGCGATGGTCCGCGGCGCCCTTGCGCTCGGAGATGGCGGCCGACCGCGCGAGGCAGCGGGCGAACCACGGGCGGGCGGGGGCGTCGGAGCCGGGGGCGGTCACGTCAGCAGGAGCGTCTTGCCGAACACCTCGCGGCCCTCGATCGCGGCGTGCGCGTCGGCGGCGCGCGCGAGGGGGAAGGTCTGTCCTATCACAGGCCGGATGCGGCCGGCCCAGGCGGGGTCGACGCCCTCCCCTACGGCGCGCACGCGGCCCGCCACGCCGTTGCCCGGGACGTACGGCGGCGTCATGTCCCAGTAGTCGCCGCCGCCGTCCTGCCGGATCCGGGTCTCGACCCACAGCACGTCGGAGGCCGCCACGCCGATCGCGGCCTCGCCCGCCCCCGCCACCGGGTCGGCCACCTCGCTCGTCACCAGCACCTCGGGGGTACCGAACTCCGTCACCACCGCCGCCTGCATGTCGTCACGCTCCCGCTCGTACTCGGATGGAGCAGCGAAGTGTCGTCCTTCAAGTGTGCTTGAAGTCAAGCGACGGGCTTATCGGGGTATGGGGATTACCGATGACGTGGGAGACCGTCGCCGTCGACGTCACGGACGGCATCGCGTGGGTGGCGCTCAACCGCCCCGAGAAGCGCAACGCGATGAACCCGAAGCTGAACGCCGAGATGCTCGACGTGCTCGAGACGCTCGACGCCGACACGGACGCGGGCGTGGTGGTCCTCACCGGCGCGGGCGAGTCGTTCTCCGCGGGGATGGACCTCAAGGAGTACTTCCGCGAGGTCGACGCGGCCCCGGACCACGTCCAGCGCAGGGTCCGCCGCGACAGCATGGGCTGGCAGTGGCGGACGCTGCGCACCTACCCCAAGCCGACGATCGCGATGGTCAACGGCTGGTGCTTCGGCGGCGCGTTCACGCCGCTCGTGTCGTGCGACCTGGCGATCGCCGCCGATGACGCCACCTTCGGCCTCTCCGAGGTCAACTGGGGCATCCCGCCCGGCGGCAACGTCAGCCGCGCGCTCGCCGAGACCGTCGGCACGCGCGACGCCCTGCTCTACATCATGACCGGGCGTACGTTCGACGGCGTCCGGGCGGCGCAGATGGGCCTGGTCAACGCGAGCGTCCCGCGGGAGCGGCTGCGCGCGGAGGTCGAGGCGCTCGCCCGCGAGCTGCTGGAGAAGAACCCGGCCGTGCTGCGCGCCGCCAAGCTCGGCTTCAAGCACGCGCTCGGCATGAGCTGGGAGCAGGCCGAGGACTACTTCTACGCGAAGCTCGACCAGTCGCGCTTCCAGGACGCCGAGGGCGGCCGCGCGAAGGGCATGGCGCAGTTCCTCGACGAGAAGTCGATCCGGCCCGGGCTCGAGACCTACGGGCGCTGAAGCAGGTCGCGCGTCGAGGCGACCGTCGCGAACTCCCCGCGTGGCGCACGATCACCACCGGGCGCCCGGCGTCCCGCCAGGCCGTCACGAGCGCGGCGACGTTCGCCTCGCAGGCCGGGTTGTCGCGCCGGCCCCGGTAATCCGCGTCCTCGAAGCCGCGCTGCACGTCGACCACCACGAGCGCGGTGCGATCCAGGGAGCTCATCCGTCCCCACCATGACGCGGCCGGTACCAGGCGACCGCGTTCTCGCCCAGCGCCGCGCGGGCGTCGCCGGGGCCGAGGACCCGCTCCACCAGCGCCACGTCGTCGTCCGCGAACGGCCTGCGCGCGCGGGTGGACGGCAGGTCGGTGCCGAACAGCAGCGCGCCGGGGTCCACCGCGGCGATCGCGCGCAGAGCCCCCGGGACGTCGAGCTCCGCGCGCCCGAAGCCCGTGGCCTTGACCTTCACGCCGCGCTCCACGAGGCGCAGCAGCGTGGGCAGGCCGCCGGGGTGCAGGCCGAGGTGGTCGATGCTCACCCGCGGCAGCGCGAGCAGCCGCCGCTCGAGCCCGGGCAGCTCCCGCCCGTCGACGTAGAGCTCGACGTGCCAGCCGGCGAGCTCGAACACCCGGTGAGCGAGCGCCTCGAGGTGCTCGACCGCCTCGGAGCCGCCCCGCCGCAGGTTGAAGCGCACCGCCCGCACCCCGGCCGCGTCGAGCGCGGCGATCTCCTCGTCGGTCGCCGTGGCCGGGAGCTGGGTGACCCCCGCGAACCCCGGCCCCAGGCGCTCGAGCGCGTCGGTCAGGTATGCCTGGTCGAACGCCTGGAAGGAGCCGGAGACGACCGCGCCCCCGGCGACGCCCAGACCGGCCACCCGCTCCCGGTAGTCGGCGACGGTGAACGGCTCCGGGACGAAGCCGTCGTTCGCGACGACCGGGAAGCGGGGGTCGATGATGTGGAAGTGGCTGTCGAAGACGGCTTCAGGAGGAGAAGCCCGCCCCCTGCAGGTCGACGTGACCCATGGCGGAGATGTCGTAGCCCGCGACGTTGGGCTTGGTGGCGCTCAGGTAGTAGTAGAAGTACAGGAACATGATCGGCACCTCGTCGTTGAGGAGCGTCTGGATCTTCTTGGCGGCCGCGCGCTGGGACTGGATGTCGAGCGCCGAGGTGTACTCGTCGACGAGCCCGTCGTACTCCTTGTTCTTGAAGTGCGCGCCGTTCCAGGTGCCGTCGCTCTTCAGCGGGGCGCCGAGATAGACGTTGGGCACGCCGCGGTGGCCGTACTCGGTGATGCCCATGTTCGAGTCCAGCCAGCGTGACTTGCCGTACACCGCGTCGCCGTAGTAGCTGGCGTTGTCGGTGATGTTGAGCCGGATGTTGATCCCGGCGGCCTTGGCGTCGTTCTGGATCAGCTGCGCGAGGTCGGGCATCTCGAAGCCGTCCCAGCCGTCGATCTGGACGCTGAAGCCGTTCGGCTTGCCGGCGTCGGCGAGCAGCTGCTTGGCCTTCGCCACGTCCTGCTTGCGCTGGGCCGGGGTCCCCTTCTCGCCCGACGGGTACACGGGCGCGATCGGGTGGTCGTTGCCGAGGTCGGCGCGCTTCTCGAACAGGCCGTCCACGATCCCAGCGCGGTTGACCAGCAGCGCCATCGCCTGGCGGACGCGCTTGTCCTCGAAGGGCTCCTTGTCGCCACGCATGTGCACCTGGCGGTGGGCCGCCGAGCGCAGCTGGACGACCTTCACGTTGGAGTCGGACAGCAGCGACTTGCCGCCCGTCACCGAGAACTGCCCGAGGAGGTCGACCTCACCGCCCTGCAGGCCGAGCACCGCGGCCTGCTCCTTGGAGTAGAAGCGGATCTCGGTGCTGTCGGCGTTCGGCTGGCGGGTCTTGTCCCAGTAGTCGGGGTTCTTCGTGTACGTCACCCCGACGTTGGGCGTGAACTTCTTGAGCTTCCAGGGACCGGTCCCGATGAACGTCTTCTCCCAGTCGCCGTCGTAGTTGCGCGGCAGGATGATCGCGTTGTAGTTGTCCGACGACGTGATGTAGGGGAAGTTGCCGGTCGGGTTGTCGAGCTCGAAGCGGACCGTGGCGTCGTCGACCGCGGAGGTCCCGCCCTTGGAGAGCACGCCGGTGAACGTCGACAGCGCGTTGGAGCTGTTGTCGGGGTCGGCGAGGCGGTTGAACGTCGAGGCGACGTCGCGCGCCGTCATCGTGGTGCCGTCGTGGAACTTGACGCCCTGGCGGATCTTGAAGGTCCACACCGAGCCGTCCTTGTTGGGCTCCCAGCTCTCGGCGAGCCGCGGGATCGGCTTGAGGTTGCGGTCCGACCACACCAGGTACTCACCGGACTGACCCAGGACGGCCAGCCCGCCCTGGTTGTTCACCGTCACCGGATCCAGCGCACCGGCAGGTGAGTTGATCCCGGCCTTGATCGTGCCGCCGGGCTTGACCTTGGCGTCCGCCTGGTCGCTGCTGCCGGACGTGTCGTCGGTGCTGCCCGAACCGCACGCGGCGGCCAGGAAGCTCACGGCCGACATCGACAGGCCCGCGACCGCGCCGCGGCGGACGAACTCACGCCGGCTGATGTAGCCGGAGCGGTACTCGTCGATGACGTGGTTCTGCACCTCGCTGCTGCGGCGGCGGACCTCGTCCACCTGTTCCATCGTCCTGTCCTTCACAGACGTTCCCCCTCCGTTGTCACGTCGCCGCGGAGAATACGCGGCGAGCGTGCGGAGCGGGCGAACTCGACCGCGCCGTGGCGCGCCGGACGGCCGCGCGATACTGCCCGCATGAGCGAGCAGACGACTACGGGCATGCCGGTCCTGCAGCGGGCGCCGCGTCCCGTCGACCCGGGCGTGTCCATCGGCCACGTGCACCTGCGCACCGCGGACATCGACCGGGTGCGCGCGTTCTACGTCGACGTCATGGGCTTCGACGTGACCGCCGAGGAGCGCGACGTGCCCGGCTGGGGGACGACGGGCGACATCCTGTTCCTGTCGGCCGGCGGCTACCACCACCACCTCGGCTTCAACACCTGGAAGTCGGCGGGCGGGCCGCCCCAGCCCGACGGCTGCGCGGGGCTGCACCACGTCGCGCTCAACTATCCGACGCGCGCCGACCTCGCCGACGCCCTGCGCCGCCTGCAGGCGGTGTCGTGGCCCATCCGCCAGGCCTCCGATCACGGCACGCACGAGGCGATCTACATCTCCGACCCCGACGGCAACGACCTCGAGCTCGCGTGGGACCGGCCGGTCGACGCGTGGCCGCGCGACGAGGCGGGGCGCGTGACCATGGGCTTCGGCGACCTCGACCTCGACGACCTCCTCACCGAGCCGCCGCTGAAGGCCTGACGCCGCGGGGTGCGGTCGCGGCGCCTCCTGTAGCGTCCGGCCGCATGTCGGAGCTCATCGAGCGAGCGGGGCGCGGCGCCGGCGCGACCGACTGGGACGAGCTGCTGGAGGCCGACCGGCGCCTGGTCTGGCACCCCTACGGCCCGATGCCCGCGGCGGCCCCGCCGCTGCCCGTCGAATCGGCGCGGGGCGTGCGGCTGCGGCTCGCCGACGGCCGCGAGCTCGTCGACGGGATGGCCGCCTGGTGGTGCGCCGTGCACGGCTACCGCCACCCGGTGCTCGACGCCGCCGTCACCGAGCAGCTCGGCCGCATGGCGCACGTCATGTTCGGCGGGCTCACGCACGAGCCGGCGGTGCGGCTGGCCGAGCGCCTCGTCGACATGACCCCGCAGCGCCTCGGACACGTGTTCTTCGCCGACTCGGGGTCGGTGTCGGTCGAGGTCGCCATCAAGATGGTGCTGCAGTTCTGGCGCGCCCATGGGCGGCCGGAGCGGCGGCGGCTGCTGACCGTCCGCGGCGGCTACCACGGCGACACGTTCGGGGCGATGGCGGTGTGCGACCCCGAGGGCGGGATGCACCGCCTGTTCACCGGCACGCTGGCCGAGCACGTCTTCGCCGACCGCCCGCCGGACGGCTTCGGCGCGCCGCTCGACCCCGCGTGGGCGGAGCGCGTGGCGGCGCTCGTCGAGCGCCACGCCCACGAGTTGGCCGGCGTCGTGATCGAGCCCGTCGTGCAGGGCGCCGGCGGGATGCGCTTCCACTCCCCCGCGTGCGTGCGTCTGCTGCGCGAGCTGTGCGACCGCCACGGCCTCCTGCTCGTGGCGGACGAGATCGCCACCGGCTTCGGTCGCACGGGCGCGCTGTTCGCGTGCGATCACGCGGACGTGGAGCCCGACGTCATGTGCGTCGGCAAGGCGCTCACCGGCGGCTACCTCACGCTCGCCGCGACGCTGTGCTCCTCCGAGGTCGCGGAGGCCATCACGGCCGGGGAGGGCGGCGCGCTGATGCACGGGCCCACCTACATGGCCAACCCGCTCGCCACCGCCACCGCGCTCGCCTCGACCGGGCTGATCGCCGAGGGCGGCTGGCGCGACGACGTCGCGCGCATCGAGTCCGCGCTGACCGCCGGGCTCGCGCCCGCCCGCGAGCTCGACGGCGTCGCCGACGTGCGCGTGCTCGGCGCGATCGGCGTCGTGCAGCTCGACGGCCCCGTCGACGTCGCCGCCGCCACGCGCGCCGCCGTCGCCGAGGGCGTCTGGCTGCGCCCGTTCCGCGACCTCGTCTACACGATGCCGCCCTACGTGACGGGCGACGAGGACCTGGCGCGGATCGCCCGCGCGGTGGTCGCCGCCGCCGCGGCCGGGGGGCGGGCGGCCCGATGAGGACGCTCGTGGTCTCGGGGACCGGCACCGGCGTCGGCAAGACCGTCGTGACCGCGGCGCTCGCCGCGCGCGCCCGCGAGCGGGGCGAGTCGGTGGCGGTGGTCAAGGTCGCCCAGACCGGCGTCGGGCCCGGCGAGCCGGGCGACCTCGACGAGGTGCGACGGCTCTCCGGCGTCGGCGACCTTCACGAGCTGGCGCGCTTCGCCGAGCCGCTCGCGCCCGCCACCGCGGCCCGGCGCGCGGGCTCGGACGGCGTGTCCCCCGCCGAGGTCGCCGCGCGCGTGCGCGACCTCGAGGACCGCGACCTCGTGCTCGTCGAGGGCGCGGGCGGCCTGCTCGTGCGCCTCGACGCCGAGGGCGGGACGGTGGCCGACGTGGCGGCCGAGCTCGGCGCGCCCGTGCTCCTCGTCGTGCGCGCGGGGCTCGGCACGCTCAGCGCGACGGCGCTCGCGGCCGAGGCGCTGCGCGCCCGCGGGCTCGCGTGCGCGGGCGTGGTGATCGGCGCCTGGCCGGCCGAGCCCGACCTGGCGGCGCGCTGCAACCTCGAGGACCTGCCGGCCTACGCCGGCGTCCCGGTCACCGGGCGGCTGCCCGGCGGCGCCGGCGCTCTCGGGCGCCGGGCGTTCCTGGCGATGGCGACGGAGGCGATCTCGGAGCTGGAGGTACGGACATGACGGAGGTTCTGGAGGCGGCCCGCGAGCAGGTGCTCGAGCGCGGCGAGGGACTGCGGGAGGACCAGGTGCTCGCGGTGCTCGAGCTCGACGACGACCAGGTCGAGGCCGCCCTGGAGCTCGCCCACGAGGTCCGCATGCGCTGGTGCGGCCCGGACATCGAGGTCGAGGGCATCGTGAGCCTGAAGACCGGCGGCTGCCCCGAGGACTGCCACTTCTGCTCGCAGTCGGGCCGCTTCGAGACCCCGGTCCGGGCGGTGCGGCTCGACATCCCCTCGCTCGTCGAGGCGGCGCGCCAGACGGCGACGACCGGCGCGACCGAGTTCTGCATCGTCGCGGCCGTGCGCGGGCCCGACGAGCGGCTGATGGAGCAGGTCCGCGAGGGCGTCGCGGCCATCCAGGAGGCGGTCGACATCAACGTCGCGTGCTCGCTGGGGATCCTCACCCGCGACCAGGCCGCCGAGCTGGCCGGCCTCGGCGTCCACCGCTACAACCACAACCTCGAGACGGCCCGCTCGTACTTCGGCAGCGTCGTCACCACGCACACCTGGGAGGAGCGCCGGGAGACGCTCGAGCTCATCCGCGAGTTCGGCATGGAGGTCTGCTGCGGGTGCATCATCGGGATGGGCGAGTCGCTCGCGCAGCGGGCCGAGCTCGCCGCGCAGCTCGCGTCGCTCGACCCCGACGAGGTGCCGCTGAACTTCCTCGACCCGCGTCCAGGCACTCCGTTCGCGCACCTCACGCCGCCCGACGCCCGCGACGCGCTGCGCGCGATCGCCGCCTTCCGCCTCGCGATGCCGCGCACCGTCCTGCGCTTCGCCGGCGGCCGCGAGCTCACGCTCGGCGACCTCGGCGCCCGGCAGGGCGTGGTCGGCGGCATCAACGCGATCATCGTCGGCAACTACCTCACGACGCTGGGCCGCGACCCGCAGGAGGACCTCGACCTGCTGGCGGAGCTCTCGATGCCGGTCAAGGCGCTGTCGGACACCTTGTGAGCACCGCGGTCCTGCACTGCGACGCCTGCGGCCGCCCGCGCGACGAGGGCGACCACGCGGCGTGCCGCGCGCGCCGGGCCGCGACCGACCCGCCCCGCTACTGCACGCAGTGCGGGCGGCGCCTACGCGTACAGGTGCTGCCGCTGGGCTACGCGGCGGAGTGCGTGCGCTGCGGCCCGCTGCCGCCGCGATGACCGACGTCGAGCAGGTCCTCGAGGAGGTGCGCGCCGCGGGGCTGTTCCGGCAGCTGCGGGTGATCGACAGCGCGGCGGGCCCGCGGGTGGCGCTCGACGGGCGCGAGGTCCTGCTGCTGTGCTCGAACGACTACCTGGGGCTCGCCGGGCACCCGGACCTGCGCGCCGCCGCCGCGCGGGCGGCCGAGCGCTGGGGCGCCGGGCGCGGGGGCCTCGCCGCTCGTCTCGGGGCACACCGCGCTGCACGCGCGCCTCGAGGAGGAGCTCGCGGCCTTCAAGGGCAGCGAGGCGTGCCTGCTGTTCGGCTCGGGCTTCCTCGCCAACACCGGCGTGATCGCGGCCCTCGCCGGACGCGGGGACGTCGTGCTCTCCGACGCGCTCAACCACGCCTCGATCGTCGACGGCTGCCGGCTCGCGCGCGCGGAGACCGTGGTCTACCCCCACGCCGACCTCGGGGCGCTCGAGGCCGCGCTGGCGCGCGCGCCGCACGGCCGTGCCGTGATCGCGACCGACGCGGTGTTCTCCATGGACGGCGACCTCGCGCCGCTGGAGGGCATCGTCGCGCTCGCCCGCCGCCACGGGGCCCGCGTGGTGGTCGACGAGGCGCACGCCACTGGCGTCGTCGGGCCGGGCGGCCGCGGCCTCGTCGCCGCGCTGGGCCTCGAGCGCGAGGTCGACGTCGTGGTCGGGACGCTCGGCAAGGCGCTCGGCTCCTACGGCGCCTTCGTGTGCTGCGACGCGACGCATCGCCGACTTCCTCGTCAACCGCGCGCGCACGCTGATCTTCTCGACCGCGCTGCCGCCGCCTGCGGTCGGCGCCGCGCTCGAGGCGCTGCGCCTGCTGCGCTCCGAGCCCGGGCTCGTCGCCCGCGCGCAGGGCAACGCTCGCGTGCTGCGCGCCGAGCTCGCCGGGCACGGCTTCGCGGTCGAGCCCGGCGCCATGCCGATCGTCCCGCTCGTCGCCGGCGCGCCCGAGGCGGCGACCGCCCTGTGCGAGGCGTCGCTGCGACGCGGCGCCTTCGCCCAGGCGATCCGCCCGCCGACCGTGCCCGAGGGCAGCTCGCGGCTGCGGATCGTCTCGACCGCGGCGCACTCCGAGGACGACCTGCGCGAGGCGGCGGACGCCTTCGCGGCGGCGGCGCGCGAGCTGGAGCTCGCGGGCGTGGCCTAGCGCGGCGCCGGCCTGGAGCGCGACACGACCCGCGAGCGGATGCGCTCCACCTCCGGGTGCGCCTCGCTCGTGAGCGTGCCGAGGCTGACGTCCTCCGCCCGCTGATCGGCGAGCGCCTGCTCGAGCACATCGCCGAGGTGCGCCATGTGGGCCTCGAACGCCCGCTCGGCGGCGGCCTCGTCGCGGGCGCTGATCGCCTCGTAGATGGCCCGGTGCTGCTCGGCGATCGTCGCGATGCGCAGGAGCGGGACGAGCATCGTGTTCGAGTAGGGGCGGACGAGGTGGACGGCGTTCATCGCCAGCTCGAGCACCGCGTTGTGGGCCGCGCGGCTGATCGCGACGTGGAAGTCGATGTCGAGGGCGAGCATGTCGTCCATGCCGATGCCCGGAGCCTCCATCGCCTCGACGGCATCCCGGATGGCGGCGAGATCGTCGTCCTGCGCGTTGCGCACGGCCATCTTCAGGCAGCCCCGCTCGATCCACTCGCGTGCGGCGTTGACCTCGCCGAGCGACGTGCTGCCGGCGTTGAACCACAGCGACAGCGTGTCGCTCATCGCCGCGGCGGCGCTGTCGGGCTCGGGCAGGCGAACGAAGGTCCCGCCGCCGGCGCCGCGCGTGGCCTCCACGAGCTGGGTCGCGGACAGCAGCTTCATCGTCTCGCGGATCGTGCCCCGGCTGACCGCGTACTCCGCCGCGAGGTCGGACTCCGACGGCAGGCGGTGACCGGGCGGGAGCTGGCCGCGCAGGATGCCCGCCCGGATCTGCTCGGCGATCTGCTGCGCCGCGCTCGTGGTCGTGATCGGGCGGGGCAGGAACGGCTCGCTGGGCGGGTCGTCCGGCGGCACGAGCGCGACTCTAGCGCCGCACCGGCCGGACGCCAAAGGCTTGACATTAAGAGATCCGGGTACGAGATCTCCGTCCCGTCAGGAGGAGGAGGGAGGGCTCGTGGCCGTAGAGACCGCCGGGCAGTTGCCGCCCCTGCAGGTGACCCGAGAGGACGATCCGCGCGTCCTGGAGGAGGCCGCGACGGAGGACTACTCGCTGCACGTGGTGCCACGGACGTGGCGGATGGACCGCGGCAAGCTCACGATGGCCTGGTAGGCGGTCGCGACCGCGTTCTTCTACATGTACTTCGCGGCCTTCATCGCGCTGGCCTACGGCACGGTCAACGCGCTGATCGGCATCGTGCTGACGGTCGTGGCGTACTCGCTCGTCAACACCGTGATCACTCCGCGTGGCCGCGACGAGCGGGCTCACGGTCGCGCTGTTCTCGCGCAGCATGTTCGGCTTCGTCGGCGCGGCGATCGCGACGCTGATCTTCGCGGCGACCGCCATCTACTACCTCGTCTTCGAGGGGTCGGTGATCGCGGTGGCGGCGCAGACCTTCGTCGGGCGGCCCGATCAACCTCTGGTACGCGATCGTGATCGGCGCCACCGCGCCGCTGGTGTGGCGCGGCGTCCGGACGTGGCTCGACCGCCTCAACGGCTTCCTGCTGCCCTTCTACGTGATCGCGCTCGTCGCCGTGATCGTGTGGGCGCTGTCCAGCCGAGGGCTACCACGGCTTCCTGCCCGACGCCGAGGCCGCGCCCGGCACGACGCTCCCGTGGCTGCAGGCCTTCACCGCCTACATGGGCGTGTGGATCCTGATGATGTTCACGATGGACTTCGCCCGGCTGAGCCGGCCCGAGGACGACCGCTACCACACCACCGTCACGTTCGGCTGGCTCTACTACCTGCTGACGTTCCTGCTCAACGGGCTCGTCGGGATCCTGCTCGTCTCGACCTTCGGCATCTCCTTCGAGGAGCTCGCGGGCCAGGAGAGCGCGCTGCCGGTGCAGATCGTCGGGCTCACCGGCCTGCTCGGCGTGCTGCTGATCGCCATCACCCAGATGCGCATCAACACGGTCAACCTGTACCTGGCGTCGACCAACCTGCAGAGCTTCTTCTCGCGCGTGCTCCGCCTCACGCTGCCGCGCACCGTTCTGGGTCGTCGCCGCGTGCGTGGCCGGCTACCTGCTGATGCTCACGAACATCTTCGGCTACGTGCTCGACGCGCTGAACTACCAGGGCATCGCGATCGTCGCGTGGGTCGGCGTCGCGCTCGGGCACGTCGCGTACCTGCGCCGCCGCGACGCGCGGCTGGACCAGATGGAGTTCCGCCCCGGCCGCATCCCGACCTTCAATCCCGGCGGGATCGCGGCGTGGGTCTCGGCCACCGCGGTCGGCGTCCTGCTGAAGATCACCGACACGGTCGAGAGCCAGTTCTTCGAAACGTGGGGCCTCCCGCTGACCTTCGCGATCGCGTTCGGGGTATACACCCTTGCCACGATGGCTGCGCAGCCCCACTGGTTCGCCATGACCCGGCCGTACGACCCGCTCGACGAGGTCGAGGACCCCTGGGAGATCGCGCGTGCGCTGCCACCGCTGCGACAAGTCCTACGTCGCGCAGGAGATGGACCGCGACCCGACCGCCAGCCACGAGGCGATCTGCGCGGCCTGCGCGACGGGCGCCCACTTCTACGCGGCCGCGCGCCACGAGGCGCGCGACGCCGCGGAGGCGGCGCCGGCCGCGGTCACGGCGGGCAGGGCGAATCCGTGACCGTCACCGTCAACTGCGACATGGGCGAGGCCTTCGGGCTGTGGAGCCTCGGCGACGACGAGGCGCTGATGCCGCTCATCTCGATGGCCAACGTCGCGTGCGGCTACCACGCGGGCGACCCGATGGTGATGCGTGCCACCGTCGCGGCGGCGAAGGCCGAGGGCGTGCAGGTCGGCGCCCATCCCTCCTACCCAGACCTCCAGGGGTTCGGCCGGCGGGCGATGGAGATGGGCGCCGAGGAGCTGACGGCGTGCATCCTCTACCAGGCGGGCGCGCTGAAGGCGTTCCTCGACGAGCAGGACATGCCGCTGTCGCACCTCAAGCCCCACGGCGCCCTCTACGGCCGGGCGGCGCGGGACGAGGCCACCGCGAACGCGATCGCCGACGCCGCCGAGATCCTCGGCGTCCCCGTGCTCGGGATGGCGGGCACGCAGCACGAGGCGGTCTACGCCGGCCGCGGGATCGGGTTCGTCGCCGAGTACTACGTCGACCTCGACTACGACGACGACGGCTCGCTGATCATCACGCGCAAGCACGCCGCCTACGACGCCGGCCAGGTGCGCGAGCGCGTGGAGCGCGTGCTCGCCGACGGCGTCGCGGTGGCGCGTTCGGGCCGCGAGATCCCGATGCGCGCGGACACGCGTCTGCATCCACTCCGACACCCCCGGCGCGCCGGAGCTGGCCCGCGCCGTCAACGACGCCCTGCGCAGCGCCGCGCCGTCCCGACCACAGTGAGGAGCCCATGGCCAGGCACGAGATCGTGACTCCCGTCCCGGGGACGTTCTACCGCCGCCCGGACCCCGACAGCGACCCGTTCAAGACCGAGGGCGACACGGTCGAGGCCGGGGAGACGATCGGCCTCGTGGAGATCATGAAGAACTTCCAGGCGGTCGAGGCCGAGACGGGCGGCACGCTGGCGGAGTTCCTCGTCGAGAACGAGGACTCGGTGAACGCCGGGCAGCCCGTCGCCGTGCTCGACGACGGCGCATGAGGCGGGTGCTGGTCGCGAACCGCGGGGAGATCGCGGTCCGCATCATCCGTGCCGCCCGCGACCTCGGGCTCGAGGCGGTGGCGGTGTACAGCGAGGCCGACACCGAGGCGCCCCACGTGCGGATGGCGGACCAGGCGGTGCCGATCGGGCCGCCGCCCGCCGGCAAGTCCTACCTCGACATCGGGGCGATCGTCGAGGCCGCGCGGTCCTCCGGCGCGGAGGGCGTCCACCCCGGCTACGGGTTCCTCGCCGAGCGTGCCGAGTTCGCCGCCGCGGTCGAGGACGCCGGCCTGCGCTTCATCGGCCCCAAGCCCGAGCACATCGCGCTCATGGGCGACAAGGCGCGGGCCCGCGAGGCGGCGCGAGGACGCGGGCGTGCCGACGATCCCGGGCAGCGACGGCGCGGTCGCGGACGCCGACGAGGCGGCGGCCGTGGCGGACGAGATCGGCTATCCGGTCGCGCTCAAGGCGGCCGGCGGCGGGGGCGGGCGCGGGATCCGCATCGTGCACGACGCGGACGCGGTGCACGCGAACTACAAGACCGCGGCCGGCGAGGCCGCGAGCGCGTTCGACGACGCGCGCGTCTACGTCGAGCGCTTCGTCACCCCCGCGCGCCACGTCGAGGTGCAGGTCCTCGGCGACGGCGAGCACGCGATCCACCTCTACGAGCGCGAGTGCTCGCTCCAGCGCCGCCGCCAGAAGGTGGTCGAGGAGTCGCCCGCGCCCGGGCTCTCCGACGCGGTGCGCAGCGGCCTCCACGAGGCGGCCGTCGCGCTGTGCGACGCGATCGGCTACCGCAGCGCGGGCACCGTGGAGTTCCTCGTCGATGCCGAGAGCGGCGAGTTCTTCTTCATCGAGATGAACACGCGCATCCAGGTCGAGCACCCGGTGACCGAGCTCGTCACCGGCGTCGACCTCGTCGCCGAGCAGCTGCGGATCGCCGCCGGCGAGCCGCTGCGCCCGCGCCAGGCGGACGTCGTGCCGCGCGGCTGCGCGCTCGAGCTGCGCATCAACGCCGAGGATCCCGCCAACAAGTTCATGCCGAGCCCCGGGCCGCTCGACCGCGTGGTCCTGCCCGCCGGCCCGTGGGTGCGCGTGGACACCTGGATGGAGCCCGGCGGCGAGGTCGCGCCGTTCTACGACTCGCTGCTGGGCAAGGTGATCGTGTGGGCCGACGACCGCGACACCGCACTCGCGCGGGCGCGGCGGGCGCTCTCAGAGCTCGAGGTGGAGGGCGTGAAGACCACCGCGCCGCTGCTCGCCACGCTGCTCGACGAGGACTGGTTCGGGGACGGCACGTTCGACACGGGCACGCTCGAGCGCTGGCTCGAGGACACCACGACGCGGAGCACGGGAGCATGACCACTGCCGACGGCACGGGCGCCCGCCACAGCTGGGGCGCCGACGAGCACCTGTTCGTGGAGCTCGACGAGGAGATGAGCCTGCAGGCCTACTTCCGCTCCATGGCCATCGTCTCGGCGCTGCGCGAGCGCCGGCCAGAGGGCGTGATCGACATCTGCCCCGCCAACGCGTCGCTGCAGGTGCGCTTCGATCCCGACGCGATCGCGCCCGACCGCCTCGACGCCCTGCTGCGCGAGATCGAGGCGGAGGTCGGCGACGCGCACGACTTCGAGCTCGAGACGCGCATCGTCGAGATCCCCGTCCTCTACAACGACCCGTGGACGCACGAGACGCTGATGCGCTTCCGCGACAACCACCAGGACCCCGACGGCACGGACCTGGAGTACGCGGCGCGCATCAACGGCTTCGACGACGTGCAGGGCTTCATCGACGCGCACGCGAGCGCGCCGTGGATGGCCTCGATGGTCGGCTTCGTGGCCGGGCTGCCGTTCCTGTACCAGATGGTCCCGCGCGACCGCCAGCTCGAGGTGCCCAAGTACATCCGCCCCCGCACGGACACGCCGCCGCTCACCGTCGGCCACGGCGGCTGCTTCGGCTGCATCTACTCGGTGCGCGGCGCGGGCGGCTACCAGATGTTCGGGATCACGCCCTCGACCATCTACGACCCCGTCCAGAAGCTGCCGGACTTCAAGGAGTTCGTGTGCTTCTTCGAGCCGGGGGACATCGTCAAGTTCGAGCCGATCGACCGCGAGCGCTACGACGAGCTGCGCGCGGGCGTCGAGAAGGGCGAGATCTCGATCCGCCAGCGGCCGGTGACGTTCAACCTCGAGGAGTTCACCGCCGACCCCGATGCCTACAACCGCCGGCTGCTGGAGGCCCTCCATGCCGATTGAGGTGACCAAGCCCGGTCTCTCGACCACCGTCCAGGACCGCGGCCGCGAGGGCTACTACCACGTCGGCGTGCCGCCGTCCGGCGCGCTGGACCAGTTCTCGCTGGTCGCCGCGAACCTGCTCGTCGGCAATCCCGAGGGCGCGGCGGCGCTCGAGTGCGCCTACATGGGGCCCGAGCTGCGCTTCACCGAGCCGTCCGTCGTGGCGGTGACCGGCGCGGAGCTCGAGCCGCGGGTCAACGGCGAGGCGCAGCCCGGCTGGACGTCGTTCGCCGTCGAGGCGGGCGACATCCTCACGTTCGGCCACCTCAAGGGCGGCGCGCGCGCCTACATCGCGGTGGCGGGCGGGATCGACGTGCCGGAGGCCCTCGGCAGCCGCTCCACCTACGCCCTCGGCGCGCTCGGCGGCCTGGAGGGCCGCCCGCTGCAGGCGGGCGACGAGCTCGCGGTCGGCGCGGGCGCGGACGGGACCGCGGGGCGCTCGGCCCCCGAGGACGTCCGCCCGGCGCTGCCCAACGAGGTGGAGGTCCGCGTCGTGATGGGGCTCTACGACCACCTGCTCACCGACGACGGCCGACGGACGTTCCTCGAGACGACCTGGACGCTCACGCCGGTCGCGGACCGCGTCGGCTTCCGCTACAAGGGCGAGCAGCTCGACATGGTCAAGCGCGAGCAGCCCTTCGGCGCGGGCAGCGACCCGTCGAACATCGTCGACGCCCCGTACCCGATCGGCTCGATCCAGGTGCCGGGCGGCGTCGAGCCGATCATCCTGCACCGCGACGCGGTCTCCGGCGGCGGCTACGCGATGATCGCGACGGTCATCAGCGCCGACATGGACACCGTCGGGCAGTCGGCGCCGGGCTCGACGACGCGCTTCGTCGCGGTGGACCTCGACGCCGCGCTGGCCGCGCGCCACGAGCGCCGCGAGCGCGAGGACCGCCTGCGGGCCGCGCTCGCCTGACGATCCGGCTCAGGCCGGCGCGGGCGCGTCCTCGCGCAGCAGGCCCTCGGCGCGCAGCTCCGCCCACAGGCCGGCGGGGATGCGCGCCGCGAAGAGCGCGGCGTTGCGCTCGACCTGCGCCGCCGAGCGCGCGCCCACGCACACGCTGGCCACGGCCGGGTGGGCGAGCGGGAAGGCGAGGGCCGCCGCCGGGAGCGTCACGCCGTGGCGGCCGCACACCGCGGCGATCCGCCGCGCCCGCGCCACGAGCTCGCCCGGCGCCGCGGCGTAGTCGTAGTGCGCGTCGTCGGGCGGGACGTCGCGGGCCAGCAGGCCGCTGTTGAACACCCCCGCCGCGACGACCCGCACGCCGCGCCGCTCGCACAGCGGCAGCAGGTCGTCGAGCGCGCCCTGCTCGAGCAGCGTGTAGCGCCCGGCGAGCATCAGCAGATCCATGTCGGTATGGCGCACGAAGTCCGCCAGCATCCCGGCCTGGTTCATCCCGGCGCCGATCGAGCGCACGACGCCCTGCGCGCGCAGCTCCTCGAGCGCCGGGTAGGCGCCGTCGAGGACCTCCGTGTAGTGGTCGTCGGGGTCGTGGGCGAAGAGGACGTCGACGCGGTCGAGGCCGAGCCGCTCGAGGCTCGACTCGAGCGAGCGCAGGACGCCGTCGCGGGTGAAGTCCCACACCCGGCGATGCGTGGGCGCCACCGCGTAGCCCTCGTCGTCCGGGCGCCGGCCGTCCGCCACGGGCTCGAGCCGGCGGCCGACCTTGGTGGAGACCGCGAACGCGTCGCGCGGGCGGTCCCGCAGCGCCGCGCCGAGCCGGCGCTCGGAGAGCCCGAGGCCGTAGTGCGGGGCGGTGTCGAAGTAGCGCACCCCGGCGTCCCAGGCCGCCTCGACCGCCCCGCGCGCGTCGGCGTCGCTCGTGGGGCGGTAGAGGTTGCCGAGCGGCGCGCAGCCCAGCGACAGCCGGGAGAGCGCGACGCGGGACATCCGGCTCAGCTCGGCGGGTTGGCGCAGCTCGGCTTGAGCACGGCCTTGACGTCCGGCGTGTCCAGGTTCTTCTTGGTCACGATGGTCACGCCCGTGTCGGCGCTCTGCGGCTTCGCGCCGTCGCGGACCTGCTTGACGACCGCGTTGACGCCGTCGAAGCCCATCCGGAACGGGTTCTGCACGACCAGGGAGTCGATGACGCCGTCGCGCACGCCCTTGACCTCGTCCGGCGAGGCGTCCCAGCCGACGATCGTCACCTTGCCGGTCTTGCGCGCCTGACGGACGGCCTCGGCCGCGCCGAGCACGCCCGGCTCGTTGGCGGCGAAGATGCCCTTGAGGTTCGGGTTCGCCGTGAGGATGTCCTCGGTGACCTGCAGCGCGCGGTTGTAGTCGCTCTGGCTGGACTGCTCGGCGACGAGCTTGAGCTCCGGGTGCTCCTTGAGCCCCTTCTTGAAGCCCTCCTCGCGCTGCTCGTTCGTCGACGTGCCGCGCTGGAACGGGATGAACGCGATGTCGCCGCCCTTGGGGCCGATCGCGTCGGCCATCAGCCCCGGCACCTTCTCCGCGGCCGCGACGTTGTCGGTCGCGAACACCGGCACCTCCTTGGGCTGCGGGTCGGTCCCCGAGTCGATGTTGACGACCGGGATCTTCTGCTGCAGCGCCTGCTCGGTGACGTCCGAGAGGACCTTGGCGTCGGTCGCCGCATAGACCATGCCGTCGACGCCCTGGGTGACGAAGTTCTGCAGCAGGTTGACCTGGCCGGTGACGTCGGTCTCGGCCGTCACGCCGTCCCACTGGACCTTGACGTCCTTGGACTTCGAGGCCGCGCAGTCCGCGCCCGTCTTCACCTGGCTCCAGAAGTCGAAGCCGACCGCCTTCGGGACGACCGCGATCCGCAGCGACCCGCTCTTCTGCTCCGTCGACCCGCCGCCGCCCTCGTCGCGGACCTCCCCGCAGCCCGCGGCCGCCAAGGCGAGCGCCGCGGCCGCGGCGAGCGACCACCTGATGCCCCTGCGTAGGACCATGAGACCCTCCCTTTCCCCTGCCTGTCGCGTCACTCGACGCCGCTGCCGAGCTTGCGGCGGCGGTACTGGTCGAAGATCACGGCCAGCCAGATGATCACCCCGATGATCACCGACTGGTAGAAGGTGTTGATGTTGAGCAGCACCGACCCGTTGCGGATCAGCGCGATGAGGAAGCCGCCGATGAGCGTGCCGACCACGGTGCCCTGGCCGCCGAAGAGGCTGGCGCCGCCGATCACCGCCGCGGCGATGACGTCGAGCTCGAGCCCGATGCCGAAGTTCGGCTGACCCGAGTTCACGCGGGAGGCGGCGATCATCCCGCCGAAGCCCGCGAGCGCGCCGGCGATCACGTACACGAGCGTCAGGTAGCGCCGGACCGGGATCCCCGACAGCCGGGCGGCCTCCTCGTTCGAGCCGATCGCGTACGAGTAGCGCCCGAGCCGCGTGCGGGTGAGGACGAAGTGGCCGAGGACCGCCACCACCGCGAGCGCGATCACCGGGATCGGCACCGGCCCGACCTGGCCCTGGCCGAGCAGGCGGAAGTCGTCGGGCGCGCCGAACACCGCGGTCGCGCCGGTGGCGATCAGCGTCAGCCCGCGCGCCACCGACATCATCCCCAGCGTCGCGATGAACGGCGCCAGGCCGGCCACCGTGATCAGCAGCCCGTTGACGAGCCCCGCCGCCCCGCCGACGAGCACGCCGCCCGCGATCGCGAGCACCGGCGGCAGCCCCGAGTCGACCATCAGCTTGACGCCGATCACCCCCGCCAGGGCCGCGAGCGCCCCCACCGACAGGTCGATGCCCGCGGTGATGATCACGAGCGTCATCCCGATCGCGATGATCGCCGTGACCGCCGTCTGCTGGCCGACGTTGAAGAGGTTGTCGCTCGTGAGGAAGTTGTCCGAGGCGAAGGACAGGTAGACGAAGACGACGATCAGCGCCCCGCCGGCGGCCAGCTGCGAGATCGCGTCCGAGAGGTGCTCCCGGACCAGTCCCCGCAGGCCCAGCCGCTCGGTTGCGGTGCCGGTGGTCATGGGTACCTCAGCCCTCCTTCGCGCCGGTTGCGAGCGCCATCACGCGCTCCTCTGAGAACTCCGCCCGCCCCACCTCGCCGGCGATGCGGCCCTCGCTCATCACGAGGATGCGGTCGCACATGTTCAGGAGCTCGGGGAGGTAGGAGCTGATGAGCACGATCGCCCGCCCGTCCGCCGCCAGACGCCCGATGAGCTCGAACATCTCGGCCTTCGCTCCGACGTCGATGCCGCGCGCCGGCTCGTCGAAGAACAGGACCCGCGAGGAGGCCTCGAGCCACTTGGCGACCATGACCTTCTGCTGGTTGCCGCCCGAGAGCGTCTCGACGCGGCGGCTCAGCGAGGGCGTGCGGATGTCGAGCTGGTCCCGGCGGCGGGCGGCCACCTCGCGCTCGCGGCCGAGGTCGAGCACCGGGCCGCGCGCCGGCAGGTGGGCGAGCGTGATGTTGGGCGCGACGCCGAGCTGGAGCGCGAGCCCGTTGCCCTTGCGGTCCTCGGTGAGGTAGCCGATCCCGGCCGCGATCGCCGCCGACGGGGAGTCGATCCGCCGCTCCTCGCCGTCGAGCTCGACCGTGCCGCCGTCCACGGGGTCGGCGCCGAACACCGCGCGCGCGAGCTCGGTGCGCCCCGCGCCGACGATCCCCGCGAGCCCGAGGATCTCGCCCGCCCGGACCTCGAAGGAGCAGTCCTCGAGGGTCCCCGCGCGCGTGAAGCCGGTCGCGCGCAGCCGCACGTCGCCGAGCTCCACCTCGGGCTTCGGATAGAGGTTGGCGATCTCCCGGCCGACCATCAGCGCGACGAGCCGGTCGTGGTCGAGCTCGGCCACCGGCCGCGTGTCGACGACGGCGCCGTCGCGCAGGACCGTCACCCGGTCGCCGATCCGGAAGATCTCCTCGAGCCGGTGGGAGATGTAGAGGATCGCGATCCCGCGGCGCTTGAGCTGCCCGATGACCTCGAACAGGTCGTCGATGTCGCCCTCCGGCAGCACGGCCGTGGGCTCGTCCATGATCACGAGCTTGGCGTCGATGGCGAGCGCCTTGGCGATCTCGACCCGCTGGCGCGCGGCGACCGACAGCGAGGCCACGCGGCGGTCCGGGTCCACCGCGAGCCCGACCTGCTCGAGCATCTCCCGCGCGCGGCGCGTCTCGGCGCGGCGGTCGAGCAGCCCGCCGCGCCCGGGCTCGCGGCCGAGGAAGAGGTTCTGCGCGACGGTCAGGTGCGGGGCGAGCGCGAACTCCTGGTAGACCATCGCGACGCCGAGCCGCTGCGCGTAGCCGGGGCCGCGGAACGCGACCGGCTCGCCGTCGATCTCCACCACCCCCTCGTCGGGGCGCTCGACCTGCGAGAGCAGCTTCATCAGCGTCGACTTGCCGGCGCCGTTCTCCCCCGCGACGACGTGGACCTCCCCCGGGGCGATCTCGAGGTCCACGGCGTCGACCGCCAGCACCCCGGGGAATCGCTTGGTCACGCCCCGCAGGCGGACGACCGCGCTGCGCTCGCCGGTGCGGGCCGGCTCGGCACCTACCGCCACGCCGCCGCTCCCTTGCGATACTCCGGAGCCAGAGATCGGAGGTCTGGCCCGTGAGCGTCACCGACGCCGCCATCGAGAAGGTCAAGGGGATGATCGTCTCCGGCGAGCTGCGCCCCGGCGACCGCCTGCCCCGCGAGGCGGACCTCGCGCAGCGCCTCGGCCTGTCGCGCAACTCGCTGCGCGAGGCGGTGCGGGCGCTCACGCTCGTGCGCATCCTCGACGTGCGCCACGGCGACGGCACCTACGTCACGAGCCTCGAGCCCGACGTGCTGCTCGACGCCCTGTCCTTCGTGGTGGACCTCCACCAGGACCGCAGCGTCCTGTACTTCCTGCAGGCGCGGCGCGTGCTCGAGGCCGAGGCCGCCGCGCTCGCGGCGCAGAACATCGACGAGGAGGGGCTCGCGGAGCTGCGCCGGCTCATCGCGACCAGCCGGGACTGCGCCACGGCCGAGGAGTTCGTCGACAACGACCTCGCCTTCCATCGCCGGATCGCCGTCGCCTCGGGCAACCCGGTGCTGGCGTCGCTGCTCGACACGGTCTCCGGGCGGACGACCCGTGCGCGGGTGTGGCGGGCCATCACTCAGGGCGGCGCCACCGAGCGCACCCACGCCGAGCACCAGGCGATCTTCGAGACGCTGGAGCGCCGCCAGCCGGATCTCGCGCGCGCGTGGGCGACCGTGCACGTGGCTGGCGTCGAGGCGTGGCTCGAGCTCGCGCTCGAGGAGACCGACGGCGGCTGAGCCCGGCGTCACAGGCGGGATCCCTTCAAGCCGTAGAACCGCCGCGCGGTCCCGGCGAGGACCGCGTCGCGCTCGCCGTCGCCCAGGCCCGCCAGCGCCCCGCGGGCGAGGTCGAGGACCTCGGCGTAGGACGCGGCCAGGGTGCACACCGGCCAGTCGGAGCCGAACATGAGCCGCGCCGGGCCGAACAGCTCGAGCAGCCGCGTCGCGTAGCGCTCGATGCCCGCGCCGCGCCAGTCGTCCCACGGCGCCTCGGTGACGAGGCCGGAGAGCTTGCAGTGCACGCGCTCGTGGGCCGCCAGCGCCGCGAGGTCGGAGCTCCACGGCTCCCACCCGCCGGCGGCGATCGGCGGCTTGGCCCCGTGGTCGACGACCAGCGCGAGCCCGTCGAGGTCCGCCGCGAGGAGCCGCGCGGCGGGCAGGTGGTGCGGCAGCAGGAGGAGGTCGTAGACGAGGCCGGCGGCGGCGACCGCCTCGAGCCCGCGCCGCACGTCGCCGCGCAGCAGCCACCCGGGGTCGGGCTCGTCCTGGACCTGGTGGCGGATGCCGGCGAGCCGCTCGCCGCCCTCGCCCGCGCGCAGCGCGTCGATCCGCTCGGCGACGTCGGGCGCCGTGAGGTCGACCCAGCCGACGACGGCCGCGACGAGCCCGTCGGAGGCCGCCGCCTGGCGCAGCAGGTCCGCCGTCTCCTCCTCGCTCGACGTCGCCTGCACGACCACGGTCGCGCGGACGCCGGCCGGCCCGGCGACCGCGAGCAGGTCGTCGAGCCCCCGCGGCCGGCGCAGCACCTCGAGGTCGCCGGTCATCCACGGGTAGTCGCGGCGGCCCGGGTCCCACAGGTGGTGGTGGGCGTCGACGATCACGACCTCGGGCGCAGCCGGAGCCCCTGCATCCCGCCGTCGACGGCGAGCGCGGTGCCGGTGGTCGACGCGGCCTCCGGGCTGACCAGATAGGCGATCGCCTCCGCGACCTCGGCCGGCGAGACCATCCGGCCCATCGGCTGGCGCGCCTCGAGCGCCGCGCGCTCGGCGGCGGGATCGTCGGCGGCGGCGAGGAGCCCGCCGATCCAGGGCGTGTCCGCCGTCCCCGGGTTGACGCAGTTGACGCGGATGCCCTCGCCGACGTGGTCGGCCGCCATCGCGAGCGTCATCGAGAGGATCGCGCCCTTGGTCGCGCTGTACAGCGCCCTTTGGGGGAGGCCGGCGGTCGCCGCGATCGACGAGGTGTTGACGATCGCGGCCCGGTCGGACTCCCGCAGGTACGGCAGGGCTGCCCGGGCGACCCGCGCCATCCCCAGCACGTTGACGTCGAAGACGTGGCGCCACTCCTCGTCGGGGTTGTCCTCGACGGTGCCCTGCGCGCCGATGCCGGCGTTGTTGACGAGGACGTCGATCCCGCCGAGCTGCTCGGCGGCGGAGGCGACGGCCGCGCGCACGGCGGCGTCGTCGGTGACGTCGGCCTGCACGGGGATCGCGGGCGGCTCGACGCCCGCGACGTCGCGGTCGAGGACCGCCACCCGGGCGCCGCGCCGGAGCAGCAGCGCGGCGGCGGCCTCGCCGATGCCCGAGGCGCCGCCGGTCACGAGCGCGCGCACGCCGTTCACCGGACCGCCTCCTGCTCGGTCCACGCCGGGCCGTGCGGAAACGCGTAGCGGGCGAGCGACTCCGCGCGGATCTCCGAGCTGTAGCCCGGCGTGGTGGGCGCGCGGTAGCGGCCGTGCTCGACCACGCACGGGTCGACGAAGTGCTCGTGCAGGTGGTCGACGAACTCCACCACGCGGCCGTCGAGGCTCGCCCCGACGGCGACGAAGTCGAACGCCGCGAGGTGCTGGACCAGCTCGCACAGCCCCACGCCGCCCGCGTGCGGGCAGACCGGCACGCCGAACTTGGCCGCCAGCAGCAGGACCGCGACCACCTCGTTGACGCCGCCGAGCCGGCACGCGTCGATCTGGCAGACGCCGATCGCGTCGGCCTGCAGCAGCTGCTTGAACATGATGCGGTTGTGGGTCTGCTCGCCGGTGGCGACCGCGATCGGCGCGAGCGCGCGGGCGATCGCGGCGTGGCCGAGGACGTCGTCGGGGCTCGTCGGCTCCTCGATCCAGGTGATCCCGTGATCCGCGAGCGCCCGCACGTGCTCGATCGCCGTCCCGACGTCCCACACCTGGTTGGCGTCGAGCATCAGCGGCAGGTCGGGCCCCATCGCCTCGCGGGCGATCGCGCACCGGCGCGCGTCGTCGGCGACATCCGCCCCGACCTTGAGCTTGATGTGGGTGAACCCGTCGGCCAGCGCCTCGCCGACCAGCCGCCGCAGCTTCTCGTCGGAGTAGCCGAGCCAGCCCGGCGAGGTCGTGTAGGCGGGCAGCCCGTCGGCGAGCAGCACCCGCTCGCGCTCGGCCTTGCCGGCCTGCCGCTCCTGGAGCAGCGCGAGCGCCTCGGCCGGATCGAGCGCGTCGGTGAGGTGGCGGAAGTCGACGAGCGCGACGATCTCGGCGGGGGTGAGGTCGACGAGCAGCTTCCACAGCGGCTTGCCCGCGCGCTTGGCGGCGAGGTCCCACACCGCGTTGACGACCGCCGCGGTCGCCATGTGCATCACGCCCTTCTCCGGGCCGAGCCAGCGCAGCTGGCTGTCGCCGGTGAGCCGCCGCCAGAGGCCCGCGGTGTCGGCGAGCACCTCGTCGAGGTCGAGCCCGACGACGAGGGGCGCGAGCGCGTCGATGGCCGCGACCTGGACGTCGGTGCCGCGGCCGATCGTGAACGCGAACCCGTGGCCCTCGAGGCCGTCGCCCGCGTCGGTGCGCAGCACGACGTAGGCCGCCGAGTAGTCGGGGTCCGGGTTCATCGCGTCGGAGCCGTCGAGGTCGCGCGACGTGGGAAAGCGCACGTCGGCGGTCTCGAGGGCGGCGATCCTCGTGGACAAGCGCTCTCCTCCCGCTGCGAGCCATCCGAGAACTGACGCGGGTCCGATCCCTCATCGTGCCCGCGCGCCAACAGAGATCCGATGTGTTATCGGCCTCAGCCCCGAATGTCAACCGATTCGTCAGGCTTCTGGCGGCGACGCGCTGGTGAGACCCCCGATGTCTGCCCGGGTGTGAGCGGATACGCGCCAACTGATCGCCCGGCCGCCTTGAATGATGCGCAAGTTCTGAGTGGTCCCGCCCGTATCTGCCCTGTTGGCGTCCTCACCCTCAGCGTCCCGCGGGTCAGGCACCCGTGCACCGAGGGCGGGCCTGGCGCTGCTGGTCCTTTCCGCCCTCGGCGTGATGTGCCTGCCGGCGGCGCCCGCGCGGGCGGCGTCGCGCGCCTTCACGGTCTCGCCGTCGTCGCCCCGCACCGGACAGCGGGTCACGTTCCGCACGACGAAGTGCTCCCGCGAGCCTTGCCGCTACCAGTGGCAGAACCGGCCGCGCCGCGGCGCGGTGACGCCGCTGCACAAGGCGAGCTTCCTGCGCGCGCCGCGGCTCACCTACGTGTTCCGGACGCCCGGCCGCAAGTACGTCGCCGTACGCAAGAAGGCGGCGGGCCGGGCCTGGACGCCGTGGCGCTACATCGACGGCTCGACGGGCCGCAAGCGGGCCCGGGGGATCAGCGTGCAGCGGGCGCGCCGCGTGGCGCCCGGCACGCCCGCGCCGGCGCCCGGCGGCCAGGCCCCCGCGGGCGGCGGCCCGGCGTCCGGCGCGCAGCGCTGGGTCCCGCCGCGCTCGCTCACGTGGTACTGGCAGCTGCGCGACGCGCTGAACCTCAACTGGCCGGTCGCGGCCTACGACATCGACGGCATGAGCAACACGGCCGCCACGGTCGCGGCCCTGCACGCGCAGGGCAAGCGGGTGATCTGCTACATCAACGTCGGCGCATCCGAGAGCTTCCGGCCCGACTACGCGCAGTTCCCGGACGCGGTCAAGGGCAACGCGCTGGGCGCGGAGTGGCCCGGCGAGAACTGGCTCGACATCCGCGCGGCGGCGGTCAAGCCGATCATGGCGGCGCGCTTCCAGCTCTGCGCCGAGCGCGGCTTCGACGCCGTCGAGCCCGACAACATGGACGGTTACTCGAACGACAACGGGTTCGCGCTCACGGCCGCCGACCAGCTCGCCTACAACCGGTGGGTCGCCGATGCCGTCCACGCGCTCGGCATGGCGGTCTTCCACAAGAACGACTCCGACCAGGTCGCCGCGCTGCAGCCGTCCTTCGACGGCGCGATCACCGAGGAGTGCAACACGAGCAACGACTGCGCGGCGTTCACCCCGTACCTGACGGCCGGCAAGCCGGTGCTGAACGCCGAGTACGGCACCGACACCACGTTCTGCGCGGCGGACAACGCCTCGGGCATCATGGGCGCGCGCTTCGCGCTGCTGCTCGACGGCACGGTCTTCCAGCCCTGCTGGTGAGCCGCTGACACGGCGTCGCGGCCGGGCTGGGCTCGCGCCGGCGAGATCCGATGGCCGCCCCTGAAGCCCGGGCGGACCCGGACGCGGACGCGCTCGAGGCCGGCGAGCCGCCGTTCTCCGTGTTGTTCGTCCACCGCCCGGGCGGGGGGCAAGACGGCGCTGCTCGACGCGCTCGGCGCGGCGGACGAGGTCGGTACGGCATGGCGCCCGGTGGATCTATCCATGGCTCCGCGGCGTCGTTAGTCTCGCCCGTGGCCCGGCGCCGGGCGGCGCGCGGCCCCGGGCTTCCGCACCGCCGCTGAAGGAGACCCGATGCCGAACAAGACCCTGGTGCTCGTGGCGATGATCTTCGCCGTCGCGATGATCTTCATCGACCAGACGATCGTCGCGCTGGCGATCCCGGCGCTCCAACAGGACCTCGGGCTCTCGGCGACCGGGTCGCAGTGGATCATCAACGGCTACCTGCTCGCGCTGTCGGCGCTGTTCGCCTTCGGCGGCAAGCTCTCCGACGTGCTCGGGCACCGCCGGATGGTGCTCGTCGGCGTGGTCGGCTTCGCCACCGCCTCGGCGCTCTGCGGCGCGACCCCCACCGGCGCGCTCGCGGAGCCGTGGTTGATCTTCTTCCGCGTCGTCCAGGGCGCCTTCGCGGCGCTCATGTTCCCGGCCTCGCTGGCGATCGTCGTCTCGGCGTTCCCCATCCACGAGCGGGGGCGGGCGCTCGCGGTCTTCTTCGCGATCACCGGCGGGCTGACCGCCGTCGGGCCGATCGCCGGCGGCTACCTCACCGAGTGGACGTGGCGCGCGATCTTCTGGGTCAACGTCCCCGTCGCGATCATCGCGGTGGTGATGACGCGGATCGCGCACCCGGCCGAGGGCCGCCACCCGGGCAAGATCGACTACCGCGGCGCGGTGATGGTCTCCGCCGGGATGGGGCTCCTCGTGCTCGCGCTGCAGCAGTCGACCGACTGGGGCTGGGACAACGTCGCGACCTGGGCGTGCATCGTCGCCGGCGTCGCGCTGCTCGTGGCGTTCGTCCTCTACGAGCTGCGGATCCCGGAGCCGCTGATCCAGGTGCGGATCTTCCGCGACCGTGGCTTCGCGGTCGACAACCTGGTGCTGTTCCTCCTCTCGGTCACGTTCGTCCCGCTGTTCTTCTTCGCGAGCCTGTACTCGCAGGTGGCGCTGGGGAACGACGCGTCCAACGCCGGGCTCTACCTGCTGATCTGGTTCGCCGGCTTCGCGGTCGCCGCGCAGATCGGCGGGCGCATCCTCGACACGCGCGGCGCCCGGCCCTCCGTCGTCGCCGGCTGCCTGATCTCGGCGGTGGGCTTCGCCCTGTGGGGCTCCTCGCTCCCCGACCTGTCGGTCAACTCGCAGTGGTTCTACATCCTGATCGCGGGCGCGGGGATCGGCCTCGTGCTCGGCCCGGTCAGCACCGACGCCGCGAACCGCGCGCCGCGCACGCGCTACGGCGAGATCATGGGCATCACCCAGACCGCCCGCAACTTCGGCGCGAGCGTCGGCCTCGCGGTCCTCGGCTCCATCCTGATCGCGCGCAACACGTCCAACGTCGAGTCGACGCTGGAGGGCGCCGGGGTGCCGCCGGCGGTGGCGGACCGGGTGGCCCACGCGATCACGTCCTCCGGCGGCGGCGACTCCGGGCGCTTCGCCTCGGAGGCCGGCGGACGCTTCGGCGACATCTTCCGCGCCGTGCAGCTCGACTTCGCCCACTCCGTCCAGACCGTCTTCTACCTGATGGCGGGCGTGATGGCCCTCGCCTTCGTGGTCGCGGTGCTCGGGGTGCCGCACGGCCGCGTCGAGGAGGAGCCGGTCGTGGTGGACGAGGAGGTCGAGGTCGGGCCGGTCGCCGACTCGCCCGCCTGATTCACGAACGCGTCTCCACGGGGACCGGGGCGAGGAAGGCCGACTCGCGCTCGTGCGCCCTCGCCGCGGCCAGCAGGGTCGCGGACCCGGCCAGCGCGGCCACGGCGGCGCCCACCAGCAGCGCCGTGTAGCCGCCGAGGAGGGTGACCGCGACGCCCGCGGCGGCCGGGCCCGCCGCCCGCGCGATCGTGACGAAGAGGCCGAGCACGCCGTTGATGCTCGCGTAGCTCGCGGTCCCGTAGAACTCGGCGACGGTGACGCCGCGGATCAACTCGGGGAGCCCGAAGCCGAGGCCGTAGAGCGCGATGAAGACGACGATCGCCACGGTGGCGCCGGTGCCGTGCCCACTGGTCAGCAGCGGCAGCGCCAGCGAGGCGCCCTGCAGCGCGAAGATCCCCGCGTACACCGCGTAGTCGTCGCGCCGCCGGCCGAGCGCGGTGGCGATCGCGCGGCCCGCGACCTGCAGGAGCCCGATCCCCCCGGCCGCCAGCGACGCCTGGCCGAGCGTGTAGCCGCGTCCCACCAGGTAGGCGACGAGATGGACGCTGAGGGCGATCCGGCCCATGGTCAGCACGGCGAGCGAGGCGGTGAGCCAGCGGAACGAGGGGCTGCGGACGACCTCGGCGCGCGCGCGGCCCTCGCGGCGGGGCGCGTCCCCGGCGTCCTGCTCGCGCTCGCGTGGGCGGCGGAGCACCAGGCCGTGGACCGGCAGGCACACCACCGCGACGATCCCGGCGAGGACGAGGAGCGCGTCGCGCCACCCCACCGCGCCGACGAGGGCGCCCGAGAGCGGCAAGAAGACGGAGCTCGCCAGGCCGCCGAAGATGGTCAGGACCAGCACCGCCTTCGCCCGCCGGCGCGAGGAGAACCAGTCGGCCGCGGTGGCGAACGCGGGCTCGTAGAGCGTCGCGGCCATCGCGAGGCCGGCGAGGGCGAACAGCCCGTAGAAGGCGACGGGGGAGTCCACGCGGGACCAGCCGATCAGCACCAGGATCGTCAGCGCGCTCCCGGCGGTCATCAGCGCGCGCGGGCCGTGGCGGTCGAGCCAGCGTCCGACCGGGATCGCCGCGAGACCCGAGACCACCACCCCGAGCGCGTAGGCGCCGCTCAGCTGCGCGTCGGTCCAGCCCAGCTCGCCGCGCATCGGGACGAGGAAGACCGAGAAGGCGTAGACGAGCACGCCCCACGAGATCAGCTCGGTGATCCCGAGCGAGAACATCAGCCCCCACGCGTAGGAGAGCCGGCGGCGACCCCCAGCCTCGTCCACGGGCCGTACGTTAGTTGGCGCGCCGGGGTGGAACGCGGGGGCCGCCGCGGGCGTCTACTTCCTCGCGGCGCTCGTCACGGTCCCGCGGCTGAGGGCCCGCGGGGACGACGAGCGTGCCGGCGCGGGCGCGCCGCCGGGGGGCGGCGCGCCCGCGAGTTCCCGCGCTGCATCGACGCGCGGAGCGCGCGCTGCGCGGCGGCGAAGTGGGTGGCTGCGGAACGGTCCGGGTGGCGGGGGCCTCAGTGGTGGTCCGTGGTGGGGGTGATGTCGTGCTCCGCGGCGATCGCGTGGGCATCGAGGTACGCCTGGTCGGCGCGCGCCTCGAACAGGCGGGCGACGGGGTCGTGGTCGGCCTGGACGGCCAGCTGGAGGGCCTCCAGCTCACGGCGCTCGTGGTGGCGCATGCGAGCGTGCGCCCCGACCTGGCGGAGGTCGTCGAGGTCGAGCATGTCGAACGGATGGCTCATGTGGGCTCGGTGTCCTGGAATCTGGGTTTCTTAGGTGTGGTGGGGCTCACGCGCGTGATCCTTCCGTTGCCGCTCCCACGCGCTCACCGCGGCGAGCGTCTGGGCCGTGCGCCGGCCGGTGCCCGTCGAGGTGTCGAGCTCGATGTCGCAGACGACGAGCGTCGCTTCGTGCTCGCTGAACCAGTCGAGGAGGTCGCTCAGCTCCGAGACCGAGCGCGCCAGGTGGCCGAGCCGCCCGACGATCAGGCATGACGCCTCACCGGAGGCGATGCGCTCGAGCGCGAAGCTCATCCCGGGTCGCCGCTTCCGGCGGCCCTGGGTGACGGCGCTGTCGCGCACGATCTGGATCAGCTCCCAGCCGTGCTCGTGGCAGGTGGCGTCGATCGAGGCGGTCGCCGCGGAGACGTCCGCGGGCGACACGTCGCCCTGGTCGGGCGGCGTGTTCACGTAGCCGATCGCCCGCGTGCGGCCGTTCGTGGCCGGTGCGGGCTCCTGGCGCGCGGCGCCGAGCTGGTCGACCGCCGCCGCCGGCACCCAGAAGGGCCCCGACCTGGTCGGATCGTCGACCAGATACTGGGTCTCCTCGGTCCAGCCGCGCGGTCGCGGGTCGTCGGGCACGGACACGGCCTTCACGACGCCCCTGAAGCCGCCGATCGCCGGGTCCTGGCTGTGACCCTCGACCCACAGCTCGTAGACCGTCGAGTCCTCACTTCGGCGGCGCCTGAGCGCGCGCCAGAGCGCGAATCCCAGCGCGGCGAGAGCGATCACGGCGGCGATCAGCGCCGCCGGTATCAGCCAGCCCGCAGTGCTGCCACCGTCGTCGTCGCCGCCTGGCGCGGCTGCCGCGGCCCGCGTCTGCGAGGTTCGCTCCCGTGATCGGCCCGCGTCGGTCCGGCGGGTCTCCGGGGATGCCTCTCGCGGGGTCGCCCCCTGGCGGCCGCGTTCGCGGACGTGCCGCACCGTCGCGGCCGTCGCGACGCCCGTGACCGCCAGCCCGTGCTTGAGCTGGAACCAGCCGAGCGCCGCCTGCGTCCGCGGGCCGAACCGTCCGTCGGCCGGGCCGGGCGCGTAGCCGATCCGCCTCAGGCGCCGCTGGAGCTCGCGGACCCGCTGTGAGCCGCGCGCGCTCTCCAGGCCGGCGCCCAACCGCACCGGGCCGGCGGACCATCCATTCAGCGGCCCGGCATCCGAGGCCAGGGCGCTCTTCGGGTGCCGGTGGACCTTCTCGATCGCGCGGCCGTGCCACCCGGCCGCCGATGACAGGGGGCTGTCGCCGATCCGCGGCTGCTCAGCAGCCACGGCAGGCGACACGGAGGGCCACAGGGCCATCACCCCCGCCACCAGCAGTCCGAGGAGCACCCCGGGCCGCACGCTCTGCGCCACTGGCGCAAAGCCATCGCTTCGCATCTGTTGTCTCCTTGTCTCAAACGGAACCGTGTGCCGCGCGCACAGCGCGCAGCACCTTGCAAGCCACCCGCCACGCGGGGGCTAGCCGGGTCGTTCGAGCAGAGAGACGAAGGCCACCGGCCGCCATCGGGCCGAGGCCAGCACGAGCCTGCCGAACACAGCCGTCGACAGGCACAAGAGGAGCACGAGCACTGCAGTCACCGCACCCGGCGGGGGTACGGGCGCCGAGGCGGCCGCCCCGGACCCGGAGCCCGCGCCCGCCAGGCCCGCGGGGGCCTCGAGCGTCTTCGAGCGGTCGGGCACGGAGACGGGGGCCTGCGCCGGGCGGGTCGTCAGATCGAGGATCTGGGCCGGGCCGAAGGCGGTGAGGCCGGAGAAGTCCGGAGCGGCGACGGGCGCCGTCCTGCCGGGCGCCGCGCCCCGACCCGCCGGCGCGCCCGAGTCGATAATCGAAACGGCCACGGGCCGAATCACATCGGCCGCCGGACCGGTCGCGGGAGCGAGTGCCCCGAAGACCGGCCGCACCGCGTCCGCGACCGGCGCCACGGCCGGCGCGACCCGGTCGACCACCGGCGCCACGACGGGAGAGACCACATCGGCAGCCGGCTGGACGGTGTCGCCCACCGGCGTCACCACATCAACCGCCGGCGACAGGATCGGCGCAACGGCGTCCACCACCGGCGAGATCACGGGCTCCACCGCATCCGCCACCGGCGTCACGACCGGCGTCACCGCATCCGCCACCGGCGTCACGACCGGCGTCGACCGCATCCACGACCGGCTGCACGACGTCGAGCACCGGGGTCACGACCGGCGTCACCGCGTCGACGACCGGGGTCACGACCGGCACGACCGCGTCCACCACCGGCTGCACGACGTCCAGAACCGGAGTCACGACCGGCGTCACCGCGTCCACGACCGGGGTCACGACCGGCACGACCGGCACGACCGCATCCACCACCGGCTGCACGACGTCCAGAACCGGAGTCACGACCGGCGTCACCGCGTCCACGACCGGCTGGACCGTGTCCACCACGGGCTGGACCGCGTCCACCGCGGTCTCGACGGCGGGGGTCACGGTGTCGACCACCGGAGCGACCACGTCGGCGACCGGCTGGACCACCGAGTCCACGACCGGGGTCACCGTGTCGACCACCGGAGCGACCACGTCGGCGACCGGCTGGACCACCGAGTCCACGACCGGGGTGACCGTGTCGACCACCGGAGCGACCACGTCGGCGACCGGCTGGACCACCGAGTCCACGACCGGGGTCGACCGTGTCGACCACCGGAGCGACCACGTCGGCGACCGGCTGGACCACCGAGTCCACGACCGGGGTCACGGTGTCGACGACCGGAGCGACCACGTCGCTGACCGGCTGGACCACCGAGTCCACGACCGGGGTCACGGTGTCGACGACCGGAGCGACCACGTCGCTGACCGGCTGGACCACCGAGTCCACGACCGGGGTCACGGTGTCGACCACGGGAGTGAGCGCATCCGTGACCGGCTGCGCGACGGTGTCGACCACCGGGGCAACCGCATCAGTGACCGGCTGCACCACCGAGTCCGCCACTGGAGTGACCGCGTCGGTGATCGGCGTGACGGCATCGCGCACCGGCTCGACGGCGGGCGTGACGGCGTCGGTGACCGGGGCGATCGTGTCGCGGACCGGCTCGACGGCGGGCGTGACCGCGTCCGTGACCGGGGCGATCGTGTCGCGCACCGGCTCGACGGCGGGCGTGACCGCGTCCGTGACCGGGGCGATCGTGTCGCGGACCGGCTCGGCCGCAGGCGTCACGCTCTCCGTGACGGGCTTCGCGGCCTCACGCACAGTCTCAGTCGCCGGCGCCGCCGCATCGGTCACAGGCTTGGCCGCCTCGGTCGCGGGCGCCACGGCGTCGGTGGCGGGCTTCGCGGCCTCGCGGACGGTCTCGGTCGCGGGCGCCACGGCGTCGGTGGCGGGCTTCGCGGCCTCGCGGACGGTCTCGGTCGCGGGCGCCACGGCGTCGGTGGCGGGCTTCGCGGCCTCGCGGACGGTCTCGGTCGCGGGCGCCACGGCGTCGGTGGCGGGCTTCGCGGCCTCGCGGACGGTCTCGGTCGCGGGCGCGACGGCGTCGGTGGCGGCCTCGCGGACGGTCTCGGTCGCGGGCGCCACGGCGTCGGTGGCGGGCTTCGCGGCCTCGCGGACGGTCTCGGTCGCGGGCGCCACGCGCGTCGGTGGCGGGCTTCGCGGCCTCGCGGACGGTCTCGGTCGCCGGCGCCGCGCTCTCGGTGGCCGGCTTCGCGGCCTCGCGCACCGTCTCGGTCGCCTTCTCGACCGGGGCGGGCGCGTCGGCGGCCTTCGTCGCGCTGTCCGTGACCTGCCGGACCGGATCGGACGAAGTGGACGGCTTGTCGGACGCCTGCTGCGACTCGGACGCCTGCTGCGACTCGCGGCCGGCGCCTGGTTCTGCGCCGGCTCCTTCGCGGCGGGCGCCTCGGACGCCGTGTCGCGGGCCGAATCGGCGGCGGGAGCCTGGTTCTGGGACGCGCCGTCAGCCGGCTCGGAGCGGCCCGTGGCCGAACCCGCCGCGTCCGCCGCGCCCTGGACCGCCGAGGCGGCCGTGCCTCCGAGGTCGGCGGCGAATGCGGCCGGGCTCACGGCCCAGCCGATCATCACCGCCAAGGCGGTGAGCAGTACCGCGACGCGAAGACGCCGGGAGGCGGTCACGCCGTCCGGTCGACTCCAGGTGCTTGCCACGAACCAACCTCCTGGGGCCGCTGGCCCGGAGGACGAGGCTTCATGCCGATTGCGAGTGCGTCCACGCGTCGAGTTCCGAGCACAGACGCGCAGGACGAGGATGCCCGACGATGAGGCAACCCGAAACCCTCGGCTGGGCGGAGGTCAGCGTAAGTACCCGCCGACCCGGGCGCCACGGCCGCTCGGCACGAGCGGCGGTGCGCCACGGCACCTCGCGCACCCCGGGCTCCGCCCGGGTTTGCCCGGCGGCGCCACCCCGGGTTAGGGTCGGCCGGTGCCACGGATCTCGCCGCCCTTCGGCTGCAGCTGAGGAGGGGCGGTGACCACCTCCCCACAGCCGCTCGAGGACCCGATCGCGGCGGGCCGCGACGCGCTCGCCGCGGGCGCGTGGGCCGACGCGCGCGCCGCGTTCCAGCGGGCGCTGGAGCGCGACGGCCACTCCGCCGAGGCGTGGGAGGGACTCGGCTGGGCCGCCTGGTGGCTCGCGGACGGGCCGCTCACGCTCGAGGCGCGCGAGCGCGCCTACCGCGCGTTCCGCGCCGACGGCGAGCCGGGCGCGGCGGCCCGCGTCGCGGCATGGCTGGCGGCCGACTTCTACGAGTTCCGCGGCGAGGACGCGGTCGCCGCAGGCTGGCTCGAGCGGGCGCGCCGCCTGCTCGACGGGCTCCCCGAGGACGCGGACTACGGCTGGCTGTGCCTGCACGAGGGCTCGTTCGCCCTCAGCACCCGCGGCGACGCCGACACCGCGGCCCGCCTGGCCGGCCGCGCCGCGGCGCTCGGCCGCCAGTTCGGGGTCGCCGACCTCGAGGCGGTGGGGCTCGCGCTGGAGGGGATCGCCGCGGTCGTCCGCGGCAACGTCGACGAAGGGATGCGCCGCCTCGACGAGGCGTCGGCGATCGCGGCGAGCGAGGAGCTCCAGCTGCCGATCTCGCAGGGCTGGGCCCTCTGCTACCTGATCTCGGCCTGCGAGGGCGTCGGGGACTTCCCCCGCGCCGCCCAGTGGTGCCAGGTCACGCGGGCGTTCGCCGAGCGCTGGGGCGCGCGCCAGCTGCTCGGCGTCTGCCGCAGCGCCTACGGGCGCGTGCTGGCCACCGGCGGCGACTGGGTCGCCGCCGAGGCCGAGCTGACCGCCGCGGTCGGCGACCTCGAGGTCTCGCGCCCCGGGATGGCCGGCGGCGGCTTCGTCCGGCTCGGGGAGCTGCGCATGCGCCAGGGCCGCGACGACGAGGCCCGCGCCCTGTTCGAGCGCGCCGGGACCCATCCGCTCGCCGTGCTCGGCCTCGGCGAGATGGCCCTCGATGCCGGGGATCCGGCGTCCGCGGCCGACGCCGCCGAGCGCGTCGTGCGCGGCCTCGCCGACGACAACGTCCTGTCCCGCGTGCCCGCCTTCGCCCTGCTGGTCCGCGCCCGGGCCGCGCTCGACGAGCTCGAGGCCGCCACGACCGCCCTGCGGCAGCTCGAGGACGCCGGGACGCGGCTGGGGACCGCCTACGTCCGCGGCCGCGTCTGCCTGGCGACGGCCGAGCTCGCCGCCGCCCGGGGCGACCACGACACCGCCCGCCGCGCCTGCGAGGACGCGCTCGACCGCTTCAGCGAGAGCGGCGCCCCCTACGACGGCGCCCGCGCCCGCCTCGCCCTCGCCGGCGCCCTGGCCGCCCTCGGACGATCCCAGGCCGCGGGCGCCGAGGCCCGTGCCGCCCGCGACACGTTCGAGGCACTCGGCGCCGCCCGCGACGTGGAGCGCGCCGAGGCGCCGCTCCAGGGCGCGACGAGAGCCGGTGCGCTGGGCGATCTCACCGCCCGCGAGCTCGACGTCCTGCGTCTCGTCGCGCAGGGCCTCAGCGACGCCGAGATCGCCGACCGCCTCGTGCTCAGCCCCCACACCGTGCACCGTCACGTCGCCAACGTCCGCGCCAAGCTGCGGCTCCCGTCCCGCGCCGCCGCCGTCGCCTACGCGACCCGTGCCGGCCTGCTCTGAGCCCGACGTGGCCGATTCCGGCCACCCGCGCGAGATGGCCGGGACCGGCGAAGACGGGCCGCCCGCCCTCCCGTAGCGTCGCCGTTGTCCCCGACCGGAGGCCAGACGACCCCCGATGACCCGCATCGAGCAGTCCCCCACCGACGAGCTGCGCTTCCGCCTGCGCGGCGGGCTCTCGGAGCCCGGCGATCCGGCCTATGAGGACGCCTGCACGCTCTTCAACGCCATGGTCCGCAAGCGGCCGCGGCTGGTCGCCCACTGCGCCGCGCCCGACGACGTCGCCGCGGCGCTGCGCTACGCCCGCGACGAGGGGCTCGAGGTCGCCGTGCGCGGCGGCGGGCACTCGGTGACCGGCATGTCGCTGGCGGAGGGCGGGCTCGTGATCGACGCCCGCCCGATGAACGAGATCGCGATCGACCCGGAGCGCCGGACGGCGCGAGTGGGCGGCGGCGCCACGTGGGCGCAGTTCGACCGCGCCGCGCAGCCCTACGGGCTCGCCACGACGGGCGGCCGCGTCTCCACGACCGGGGTCACCGGCCTCACGCTAGGCGGCGGCTCCGGCTGGCTCGAGCGCAAGCACGGCCTGGCCTGCGACAACCTGCTCGCGGTCGAGCTCGTGACCGCCGACGGCGAGCTCGTCAGGGCCTCCGCCGACCAGCATCCGGACCTGTTCTGGGCCCTGCGGGGCGGTGGCGCCAACTTCGGCGTGGTGACCGCGCTCGAGTTCCGCATGCACCCGGTGGGCTCGGAGCTCATGGCCGGCCTGGCGCTGTACCACGCCGATCGCGGGCGGGAGGTGCTCCAGCTGTTCCGCGACCTGATGCGCCACGGCCCCGAGGAGCTCGGACTCGCCTTCGCCTACATCACCGCCCCGGACGAGCCCGACATCCCCGAGGAGCTGCGCAACCAGCCCGCGGTCCTGGTCGCCGGGCTGTACGCGGGGCCGGTGGAGGAGGGGCGCGCCGCCCTGCGCGAGCTGCGGGAGTTCGGGCCCCCGGTGGCGGACTTCTTCGAGCCGATGCCCTACGCCGACTTCAACTGCTCGATCGACGACCCGCCCGGCTACCGCAACTACTGGACGGCCGAGCACCTCGCCGACCTCTCGCCCGCCGCGATCGACGCCATCGCGAAGCGCTGCGAGGAGCAGCCCGCGGGCCCCACGCAGCTGTTCATCGTCCCGTGGGGCGGCGAGGTCGCGCGGGTGACGGACGAGACGTCGCCGCTCGCGGACCGCGACGCCGGGTTCATCGTGCACCCGCTCGTCCTCTGGGAGGACCCGGCCGACGACGAGCGCAACATGGCGTGGGGCCGTGCGTTCCGGCGCGACCTGAAGCCCTACGCGACGGGCGGCGCGTACCTCAACTTCATCGGCGACGAGGGCCGCGAGCGCCTGAGCGCGGCGTTCGGGCCGAGCGAGGAGCGCCTCGCCCACGTGAAGGCGACCTGGGACCCCCGCAACGTGTTCAGCGGCAACCAGAGCCTCCAGCCGATCGTGCCCGCCGCGTAGGCGCGCGAGCCGCTCAGGCGGCAGCGCCGGCCCAGGGGTGCGCCGCCTCGTAGGCGCGCGCGGCCCGCAGCACCGTCGCCTCCGCGTGCCGCGGGCCGACGATCTGCAGCCCGACCGGCAGCCCGGCGGCGGTGCGGCCGCACGGCACCGTCGCCGCCGGCTGCTGCGTGAGGTTGAACGGGTAGGTGAACGGCGTCCATCCCGGCCAGTGGGGGTCCTCGCTGCCGGCGGGCGCCTCGCGCCCGGCCTCGAAGGCCACGATCGGCAGGGTCGGGGTCACGAGAAGGTCCCAGCGCTCGTGGAAGGCGCCCATGTGGGAGCCGAGCGCGGCCCGGCGCCCGTCGGCCTCGAGCCACACGCCCGCCGTGAACCGCCCGCCGAGCTCGGCGCGGACCGCCAGGCCCGCGTCCAGCACCGCACGCTGACCGGGAGGCAGGCGGGCGACCGCGGCCGCCGCGCCGGCGGACCAGAGGACGTCGAAGGTCGCCCTGGGGTCCTCGAAGCCGGGGTCCTCGCGCTCGACGACCGCGCCGAGCGACTCGAGCGCCCGCGCCGCCGTCTCGACGGCCGCCGCGACCTCCGGGTCCACGTCGACGTAGCCCAGATCCGGGCTGAAGGCGATCCGCAGGCCCTCGATCCCGCCCTCGAGCGCGTCGGAGTAGCGCCCGGGGGGTGGCGGCAGGGCGGCCCACTCGCGCGCGTCGGGCTCCGCCAGGACGTCGAGCAGCAGCGCCGCGTCAGCCACCGTGCGCGCCATCGGCCCGGCGTGCGCGAGCAGGCCGAAGGGGCTCGGGGGCCAGTGCGGGACGCGGGCGAAGGTCGGCTTGATCCCCGTGATCCCGCAGAACGCGCCGGGGATGCGGATCGAGCCGCCCCCGTCGGTGCCGAGCGCCAGCGGCGCCATGCCCTTCGCGACCGCGGCGGCGCTCCCGCCGCTCGAGCCGCCGGCCGTGCGCGCCGGGTCCCACGGGTTGCGGGTGACCGGCACGTGCGGGCCGTCGGTGACGCCCTTCCACCCCAGCTGCGGCGTGGTGGTCTTGCCCACCAGCACCGCGCCGTGGCGCCGCAGCGCCGCGACCGCCGGCGCGTCGACGTCCCAGCTCGCGCCCTCCGCCACCGCCGGGAAGCCGCGCCGCGTCGGCCATCCCGCGGTCAGGAAGACGTCCTTGACGGCCACGGGGACGCCGTCCAGCAGCCCCGCCGGCGCGCCGCGCCGCCAGCGGGCCTCGCTCTCGCCGGCGGAAGCCAGCGCCGCGTCGGGGTCGGTGAGGCAGAAGGCGGCGAGCTCGCCGTCGTGGTCGCGGATCGCCGCCAGGCAGGCCTCGGTGGCCTCCACGGGCGAGCGCTCGCCGCTGCGATAGGCCGACAGGAGCTCGGTGGCGGTCATCGGGCCGTCCATTTCACGACCCCAGACGGCTCCCATGCCGCCAGCGCGGCCAGCAGCGCCGCCGGCTCCTCGCCTACCAGCAGCGTCTCGCGGTGCTCGGGCCGCAGGAAGCCCTCGCTCACCGCGTGATCGAGGAAGCCCGCGAGGCCGTCGTAGTACCCGCGGACGTTGAGCAGCGCGCAGGGCTTCGCGTGGAGGCCGAGCTGCGACCAGGTGTAGACCTCGAAGAGCTCCTCGAGCGTCCCCGCACCGCCGGGAAGGGCGACGAACGCGTCCGAAAGCTCGGCCATCAGGGCCTTGCGCTCGTGCATCGAGCCCACGACGCGCAGGTCGCGCAGCCGGGGATGCGCGATCTCCCGGTCGACGAGGGCCTGGGGGATCACGCCGGTGACCTCGAGGCCGGCGTCCAGCGCCGCGTCGGCCAGCACGCCCATCAGCCCGACCGACGCGCCGCCGTAGACGAGGCCGAGCCCCGCGGCCCCGGCCGCACGGGCCAGCTCCTCGGCCGCCGCCGCGTACGCCGGGTCGGCGCCGAGTCTCGAGCCGGTGAAGACGCACACGCGACGGAGCGGTGGCATCGCGCCAGCGTAGAGCCCGACCCACCCGGCTCGCGTCCCGCTGAAACGAGACACTTGCGTTTCACATGTCGATCGGCTACCTTGCCGCCATTGATCTGAAACGGATCTGTCTCGTTTCAAAAATCGGAGACCGCCCATGCCCGCCACCATCGCGCCGCCCACCGCCACAGAGCCCGATCCCCGCCGGTGGTGGACGCTCGGGGTCCTGTGCCTGTCCCTGCTCGTGATCGGGATCGACAACACGATCCTCAACGTCGCCCTGCCCACGCTCGAGCGCGATCTCGGGGCCTCCGCGTCCCAGCTGCAGTGGATCGTCGACGCCTACATGCTCGTGTTCGCCGGGCTGCTGCTCACCGCCGGCGCGCTCGGCGACCGCTTCGGGCGCAAGCGCGCGCTGAACATCGGCCTGCTGATCTTCGGCGCCGGCTCGGCCTGGTCGGCGATGGCCGGGTCCGCGGAGTCGCTGATCGCGGCCCGCGCGCTGATGGGCGTCGGCGGCGCCTTCATCATGCCGTCCACCCTGTCGATCCTCACCGCCACGTTCCCGGCCGGCGAGCGCGCGCGGGCGATCGGCATCTGGGCCGCGGTGGCGGGGCTGGGCATCGTGATCGGCCCGCTGTCGGGCGGCTGGCTGCTCGAGCACGCGTCGTGGCACGCGGTGTTCGTGGTCAACCTCCCCTTCGTGGTCGCCACGCTGATCGCCGGCCGCTGGCTCGTCCGCGAGTCCCGGGACCCCGGCGCCGGCAGGCTCGACCTGCTCGGCTTCGCCCTCTCCATCACCGGCCTCACCGCGCTCGTGTGGGCGATCATCGAGGCGCCGTCCACCGGCTGGACCGACCCGGCGATCCTCGGCGCCTTCGGGCTCGCGGCGGTGGCCCTCGGCCTGTTCGCGGTGTGGGAGCTGCGGGCGCCCGCACCGATGCTCGACGTCCGCCTGTTCCGCAACCGCCGCTTCTCGGCGGCGAGCATCGCGATCTCGCTGATGTTCTTCGCGATGTTCGGGACGATCTTCTTCCTGACGCAGTACCTGCAGCTGGTGCTGGGCTTCAGCGCGCTCGAGGCGGGGGTGCGGGTGATGCCGGTCGCCGCCGGGCTGATCATCGGCGGGCCGCTGTCGGCGCGGCTGGCCCAGCGGATCGGCACGAAGCTCGTGGTGGCCGGCGGCCTCGTGCTGGTGGCGGGCGGGCTCTCGATCCTCTCGTTCGCCGAGGTCGGCTCCTCCTACGGCATCGTGGCGGCGTCGCTGTCGGTGTTCGGCATGGGCCTCGGCCTCGCGATGGCGCCCGCCACCGACTCGATCATGGGCGCGCTCCCGGTCGCCAAGGCGAGCGTCGGCTCCGCCGTCAACGACGCCACGCGCACCACCGGGGGCGCGCTCGGCGTCGCTGTGCTGGGGTCGCTCCTGTCGAGCCATTACCGTGGCGCCATGGAGTCCGTCACGCACGCCCTCCCCGGCGCCGCCGCCGACGCGGCCCGTGACTCGCTCGCCGGCGCCCTCGTGGTGGGCGGGCGGATCGGCGGGCAGGCCGGCGCCCGCCTCACCGAGACGGCGCAGAGCGCGTTCGTCGGCGGGATGCACACCGCCGTGCTGGTGGCGGCGGGGATCGCGCTGGCCGGGGCGCTGATCGCGCTGGTGGCGCTGCCGGCCCGCGAGGCGGACACCGAGCCGGCCCCCGCGCCGGCGGCCGCGCCCGAGGCGGTCGTGGCATGAGCACCCAGGGCGCTCCCGCGGCGCGCCGGGGGCGCCCGCGCTCGGCCAAGGCCGAGCGCGCGATCGTGCAGGCGACGCTCGAGCTGCTCGTCGAGGACGGCTACCGCGCCCTGACCGTCGAGCGCGTGCGCGAGCGCGCCGGCGTCGGCAAGGCGACGATCTACCGGCGCTGGGGGTCCAAGGAGGAGCTCGTCAAGGCCGCGGTGGCGCACCTGCACGCGGACCTCACGGCCCCCGACACCGGCTCGCTGCGCAAGGACTTCGCCGAGCTCGCGGCCGGCAACCTCGCGATCGCCGCCGAGACGGGGGCCGCCTCGGTGATGCCGCGGCTCATGTCCGAGTCGGTCGACGAGCCCGAGCTGCACGCGATCTTCTACGCGAACCTCGTCGAGCCCCGCCGCCGGGCGCTGCGCACCGTGCTCGAGCGGGCCCGCGACCGCGGCGAGGTCCGCGACAACGCCGACCTCGAGCTGCTCGTCGACGCGCTCGCCGGCCCCGTCGTCTACCGCCTGATCATCAACGGCGGCGACACCGGCGGCCTCGAGGACATGTCGGCGCGGCTGCTCGAGATGGTGCTCGCGGGCGTCGGCCCGTGGTCGGCTAGCTGATCCGCACGCGGCCGTCGGAGCCGATGCCGAGCACCCGCCCGCCGCGCAGGAGCTCGAGCAGCTCGTCGCCCACGAGCTCGCGCCGCCAGCCCTGCAGCGTGCGGACCTCGGGCTCCGGTAGCCCCCGGCGCGCCGCCACGACCACCGGCGCGAGGTCCGCGCGGGCGGCGATCAGCTCGTAGGCGAGGCCCGCCTCCTGCGCCCGCGCCCGGACCAGCGCCTCGGCGAGCGCGATCGCCGGCCCGTCGATCGCCTCCGCGGAGATGCGGTCGGAGTCCTCGAGCTGGATGGGCGGGTCCGCGCGCGCCTTCTCGAGGACCTCGAGGATGGCCGCCGACCGCCGGCGCACGACGTCCGGGTTGATCCCGCGGATCGCCGCCAGCTCGCGCCGGTTGCGCGGACGCCGCTTGGCCAGCTCGACGACCGTGGGATCACGGAGCACGGCGCCGACCGGCCGGTCCTCGCGCCGGGCGACGCGCTCCCGCCACCCCGCCAGGGCACGGGCCAGCGCCCGCTCGCGCGGATCGAGGCCGCCGATCCGCGGCAGCCGCCGCCACACCTCGTCGGGGTCGCGCTCGTCGGAGGCGGCGGCGATCGCCCGGCACTCCTCGCGCGCCCACCCCAGCCGGCCGCGCTCCTCGAGGCGGGCGCCGATGTCGTCGGCCAGCGGCAGCAGGTGCTCGACGTCCTCGCGCGCGTAGGAGAGCTGCTCGGCGGTGAGCGGCCGGGCGTCCCAGCGCGTGAAGCTCGCGGTCTTGGCCAGGCGGATGTGCAGCACGTCGTTGAGCAGGCCGGTGTACCCGGCCTGCGCCGAGAAGCCCGCGAAGCCGGCGGCGACCTGGGTGTCGAACACCGACGTGACGTCGGTCTGCCATTCGCGGCGCAGGATCGCCACGTCCTGGCGCCCGGCGTGGAGGACGATCTCCACCGCCGGGTCGGCGAGGGCGGCGGCCAGCGGCGCCGGGTCGAAGCCCTCGAGGGGGTCGAGCACCGCGATCTCGTCGCCCACCACGACCTGCACGAGGCACAGCAGCGGGTGGTAGCGGCCCTCGGGCATGAACTCGGTGTCGAGCCCGAGCCGGCCCTCGGCGCGCGCCCGCTCGGCGAGCCGCGCGACATCCGTCTCAGCCGTCGTCAAGGACCTTCTCCCAGCGCTCGGCCTTCCACACCGGCGTCATCCCCACCGACTCGTACAGCCGCGCCGCGGCCGCGTTGGCGCCGTGCACCGACAGCTCGGCGGTCCGCAGGCCCGCCGCGGAGAAGGCCGCGAAGGCCGCGAGCAGCAGCGTGCGCCCGTGACCGCGGCCGCGCGCCCGCGGCGCCACCGCCAGGGCGCCGATGTAGCCCGCGTCGTCCTCCCAGCGCTCCCCCAGCACGAGGCCCGCGAGGCCCTCGTCGTCCTCCAGCACGAGCCACAGCGCCGGATCCCAGCCGGGCTTGCGCATCCCGCTCGCCTGCCACTGCTCGAGCGTCTGCGGGATGAAGCCCTCGACCTCGGAGAGCGCCGCCTGCTCGAGCCGGTGGACCTTGACCTCGTCGCGGGCGGGCTCGAAGCGGCGGATCGGGGCGCCGGCCGGCGCGGGCGGCGCCGCCGCGAGGTCGATCCGCAGCCGGAAGAAGCGCTGGGCGGGCCAGTAGCCGGCCTCGAGCAGCAGCGCCCGCGCGGGCTCGTTGCCGGTGGGGATCAGCTGGCGCACGAGCGGCATGCCGCGCTCGCGGGCGCGGGTCTCGGCCAGCCCGCGCAGGCGCGTCCCCAGCCCGCGCCCGCAGGCGCCGGGGTGCACCATCACGACGGCGTCGCCGTGGGCGAGCAGGATCGCGTAGGCGGCGAGGCGGCCCCCGGCGGCCGGGATCACCCACGCGTCGCGCTCGAGATCGACGCCCGCCCAGTCCAGCCGCACGTCGTCGAGGGTGAAGTCGGGCCGCCCGAGGTCCTCGACGTCGCGGGCGTGGACCACCTCGAGGACCTCCGCCGCGTCGGCCCGGGTGGGCGGGCGCAGGCCCTCGGGCAGCGGCGACACGGCGGACACTCCGCCGACCCTACCCGGGACGGCGCGCGCCATCGGTAGGACGTTCCGACGCTGACGTGCCGCGAGCCGGCCCCGCGCGGCGGGGCCGGCTCACGACGCGGTCGGCCGGGTCAGGCCGCGGCCGGCTCGGCGACGGCCTCCGACACCGCGGGGCGCCGGCGGCCGGGGACGAGCAGGGCGATCAGCGCTCCGACGGCCAGCACGGCGGCCCCGACCCACAGCGCGGGGATCAGCCCGTCGACGAACGCCTGGGGCGACGTGAAGTCCCCGGCGCCGGAGAACACCGACGCGAGCACCGCCACGCCGAGGACGCCGCCGAGCTCCCGGATCGCGTTGTTGGCGCCGGACGCCTGCCCGGCCTCGGCCGGCCGCACGGCGGACAGCACCGCGTTGGCGGCGGGGGCGAAGACGAGCGCCATGCCGGTGCCGCCCATCACGAACGCGGGGACCAGCTCCGCGTAGGGGACCGTCGGCGACGTGACCTGGGCCAGCCACACGATGGCGACGGCCTGCAGCGCCAGCCCGGCCGCCATCAGCGGGCGCGAGCCGATCCGGTCGGAGAGCATGCCCGCGATCGGGGCGACGATCATCGGCATCCCGGTCCACGGCAGCGTCCGCAGCCCGGCCTCGAGCGGCGAGTAGCCCTGCACCGTCTGGAAGAACTGCGCGAGCAGGAAGATCGCGCCGAAGATGCCGAAGAACATCGTCAGCGAGACGCCGTTGGTCGCGGCGAAGCCGCGGCTGCGGAAGAACCGCAGCGGCAGCAGCGGCTCGGCCGCGCGGCGCTCCCAGGCCACGAAGGCGGCCAGCAGGGCGACGCCCGCGATCAGCGTGGCGACGATCTCGGTGCTGCCCCAGCCCGCCGCGTTGCCGCGCACGATCCCGTAGACGACGCCGAGCAGGCCGGCCGAGCCGAGCGCGAGCCCGGGGAGGTCGAGCCGGCGGGCCGGGCCGAAGCTCTCCTGCAGCCCGCGCGCGGCGAGCGGCAGCAGGGCGATCCCGATCGGGACGTTCAGCCAGAAGATCCACTGCCAGGACAGCCCCTCGATCACCGCGCCGCCGACCAGCGGGCCGAGCGCGACGCCGAGGCCGCTCACGCCCGACCAGACGCCCAGCGCCATGCCGCGCCGCTCGCCCGGGAACGCCTCGCTGAGCAACGTGAGGCTGAGCGGGGCGATGATCGCCGCGCCGGCGCCCTGCACGGCCCGTGCCGCGATCAGCGATCCCGTGTCCGGCGCGAGCGCAGCAGCCGCCGAGGCCGCCGTGAACACGCCGAGGCCGATGAGGAACATTCGCCGTCGCCCGAAGCGGTCGCCCATCGCGGCGCCGGTCAGCAGGAGCACCGCGAACGCCAGCGTGTAGCCGTTGACGGTCCACTCGAGCGCCTCGATGGAGGCCCCGAGGTCCGCCCGGATGCTCGGCAGCGCCGTCGTGACGACGAGGTTGTCGAGCGTGACCATGAAGAGCGCGATCGACACGATCGCGAGAGTCCAAGCACTGCGTGAACCCGGCATCCGTGGGCTCCTTTGTGAGTGATCGCTTACTTCCGGAGCCGAAGATAGTGAGCACTCACCTATCTGTCAAGAGGGCGCCCGGAGGTCCGGGTCCGCGCTCGCTAGGGTCGGGGCATGGCGGCCGCCCCCGGGTCCCCCGAGCTCCGCGCGGCGGAGACACCCGACACCCTCTGCCTGAGCGACGAGCGTGGGCGCACGCTGACCTGGCGCGAGCTCAACGCGCTCGCCGACGCCTATGCCGCGACGCTCCACGACGCGTACGGGGTCGAGGCGGGCGGCCGCGTGGCGGTGCTGCCCGAGCCCGGCGTCGAGTTGTTCGCCGTCCTGCTCGCGCTCGCCAAGCTGGGGGCGAGCTCGGTCCTGCCGCTGGGCACGGCCGACATCTCGGTCACCGGCGCGACGGAGCCGGTCTCCCCGGGCGCGCTCGCCGCCGCCGCCGACGCCCCGCCGCGCTTCACCGGCGGCGCGCCCCCGCCCGCCGCGGTCTCCTTCACCGGCGGGCGGACCGGCACGCCGCGCGCGGTGGTCCGCCGGCTCGGCCCCGAGCGCGCCGCCGCGGCCACTCGCACGCTCGCCGACGCGATCGAGCGCGTCGGGCTCGGCCCCGGCCACGCCCATCTGCTCGCCGCGCCACCGGAGCGCGCCGGGCCGCTGTTCTGGGCACAGCTGGCGCTCGCGCTCGGCGGCCGCGTCCACGTGGCGGCGGACGCCGCGCCGGAGGACGTGCTGCGCAGCCTCGAGGAGCGCGAGATCGACTCCGCGTACCTGACGCCGGCGGACCTCGAGGCGCTGGGCGCGCTGCCCGACGCCGTCAAGGAGAGCGTCGACACCACGGCCCTGGACGTCGTGCTCAGCGGCGACGCGCCGCTCACCGAGGCGGCGCGCGACGCGGCCGACGACGTCCTCGGGCTCGACGTGGTCCGCGATGTCTACGCCACGACCGAGACGGGCCCGATCGCGATCGACGGCGAGCCGCTGGCCGGCGTCGAGGTGCAGGAGCGCGCGGGCGAGCTGTGGATCCGCTCGCCCCTGCTGGCCGACGGCTACCTCGCCGACCCCGAGGCGACCGCCGCGGCCTTCCGCGACGGCTGGTTCGCCACGGGCGACGCCGGCGGCGTGGACGCCGACGGGCGCGTCGTGCTCAGCGGATGAGCACCGGCGTCCCGACCGGCACGCGCGGATAGAGCGCGACCACGTCGGCGACGTGCATGCGGATGCAGCCGTGCGACGCCCGCGTGCCGATCGACCAGCTCTCCGCCGTGCCGTGGATCCCGACGCCGTTGTAGATCCCCAGCCAGCGCGCCTTGAGCGGGTTGTTGGGCGCCCCGCCCGGGATCACCTGGCCCTGGAGCCCGCCGGCCCAGTCGGAGTTGGGGACGTGCCACGCTGGGTTGACGGCCTTGTTCTGGATCTTGTAGCGCCCGGCGGGCGTGTCGACTCCGGCCATGCCGACCGCGATCGAGTAGGTCTTGACGAGCTTGAGGCGCTTGAACAGCCGCAGCTTGAAGGTGTTGCGGTCGATCGTGAGGACGGTCGGGTAGCGGCCGGTCAGCTCGTCGGCGGTGACCGCGGGCTTGACCGCCTCGCGCTTGAGCCGGAGCAGCCGCTTGGCGGACGGGCTGAGGACGATCTGCTGGATCGCGATGCGCAGCTCGCGGCCGTTGATGGACAGGCCGGTCTTCGAGTGCCGCCGGACCATCCGGCGGATCGTCATCCTCAGCGTCGCGTTGCGGGCGCGCCGCGACACCCGGCGGTCGACGCGTGTCGCGAACGCCTGCACCGCCTTGCGGCTGTAGCTGACCCACAGCGGGACGTCGACCGGGTAGGTCCCGTCCGGCGCGGGCGCGGCGCCGAGCCCGGCGATCATGGCGCGCCGCGCGGTCTTCTCGGCGTCGAAGCGCAGCTTCAGGGTCTTCATCCGCAGGCTGAAGGCCTTGTCGCCGACCTTGACGCCGACGTTCTTGGTCATCCGCTCGCCGAAGGTCTCCCGCAGGCGCTCGGCCGCCTGCGCGCGCGTGAGCCCGCCGACGTTCAGGCCCGCGGCGGTGACGCCGGGGCGGATCAGCTTCTCGGCCGGCGCGGGGCTCGGCGTCGGAGTGGGGGACTGGGACTGCGCCTGTGCGGCGAACCCGCACACCGCGATCGCGGAAGCAGTCGTAAAGCACGCAAGGGCCCGTCGCATCCGCGGAAATGTAACCGTTCGCGCCCGGACGCCCTGCAACCGGGGCTGCGGCGCGCCTACGCGGCGGCCGGCTCGGCGCCCGCGGGCGCCCCGTGGGCGACGAAGTCGCGCTGGCGGACCAGCACCAGGCAGAGCGCCGCGCCGACGAAGGCGAGGATGGCGGCCAGGACGAGGATCCGGTCGAGGCCGGTCACGTAGGCGACCTCCCCGAGCCGGGCCAGCGTGCCGTTGCCCGAGCGCGCGAACACGCCGAACGACACGGCGTCGGCGACGCTGCCGCCGCCCGGCGGCGGGGTGAGCCGCACCCCCTCGGCCGTCGCGCGCCGGAGGAACTCGTCGGCCACGATGTGCTGGAAGATCGCCCCCCAGCCCGCGATCCCGGTCGCGATCCCGATCTGGCGGAACGTCGAGTTGATGCCCGAGGCCATGCCCGCCCGCCGCGGCTCGACGACGCCGATGGCGGTCGTGGCGAGCGCCGGGTTCACGAGGCCGATGCCGCCGCCCGCCACGAGGAAGCCCGCCAGCAGCGCGGTCCAGTCGTCGCCCGGGTCGACCCCGGTCATGAGCAGGAGCCCGAGGCCGACCGCCGCCAGCCCGGCGCCCATGAACCAGCGCGCCCCGTAGCGCTCGGCGAGCTTCCCGGAGACCGGTGCGAGCAGGAACGAGACCACCGTGGTGGGCAGGAAGCGCAGCCCGGTCTCGAGGGGCGTGTAGCCGAGGATGTTCTGCAGGTACAGGGTCAGGTACAGGAACATCGAGAACATCGACGCCGACAGCACGAAGGCGGCGATGGACGCGCCGTCGAAGGCGGGCTTGCGGAACAGCGAGATGTCGAGCATCGGGCGCTCCCGCGAGCGCTCGACGAGCACGAAGGCGACCAGCAGCACCGCCGAGCCGATCAGCATCGCGAGGATCAGCGGGCTGTCCCAGCCCTCGGGATTGCCGCGGATGAGCGCAAAGACCAGCAGGAAGAGACCGGTCGAGAAGGTGAAGAACCCGGGCCAGTCGAGGTGGCCGCTGCGGGGGTCGCGCGACTCGTGCACGCGCTGCAGCGTGAGCGCGATCGCGGCGATCCCGATCGGGACGTTGACGAAGAAGATCGCCTCCCAGCCGATGCCGTCGGTGAGCACGCCGCCCACCAGCGGGCCGACGGCGACCGACGCGCCGGTGACCGCGCCCCACACGCCGAACGCCGTGCCGCGGTCGCGGCCCTGGTAGCCGGAGGCCAGCAGCGCCAGCGAGGTGGCGAACATGAACGCGCCGCCGATCCCCTGCAGCGCCCGCGCCAGCGTCAGGGCCATCGGCGACCCGGCGAGCCCGCACAGGAGCGAGGCGCCGGTGAACACCGCGAGGCCGATGACGAAGATCAGCCGGCGGCCGAACAGGTCGGCGAGCGAGCCGCCGGTGAGCAGCAGCGCGGCGAGCGCCAGCGCGTAGGCGTCGATCACCCACTGCAGGTCGCTGAAGCTCGCGTCGAGTGAGCGCTCGATGTCTGGGAGCGCGACGTTCACGATCGTGATGTCGAGCAGGAGCATGAAGGTCGCGACGCAGACGGCGACGAGGGTCCACCACTTGGCCATGGGACCAACGATACGGAACCGTGGGCGGTCCTCCGGGTGGGCGGGCCTCCCCTCAGCCTGGTCCCGGGCTAGCCTGACCGGGCGTGATGCCGCCCTCCCGGGACGACAACGACGCGCGCACGCTCCCGCGCGGCCTCCTCCACCGCCTGCGCGAGGATCCGCTGCGAGCGCCCGAGCACGTGGCCCTCGCCGCCGCGGAGCGGATGGCGCCCGACGCGGCCGCCTGGGTGGGCGCGACGCGGGCGCGCCTGGCCGTGACCGACCGCGAGCTGGCCCTCATGGCCAAGCGCAAGCACGCGAGCCTCGCTCGCATGGGCGGCGCCGCGACCGGCATCGGCGGGTTCATCACGGCCGTCCCGGACCTCGTGATCGCGTCGTGGATCCAGGCGCGGCTCGTGTTCTTCATCGCCGCCGCCTACGGCTACGACCCCCACGACCCGATGCGCCCGGCCGAGCTGCTCGTGCTGCGCGACCTCTACGAGACGCCCGAGGACGCGCGCCGCGCGCTCGACGGGATCGGCACGAGCATGGCGGTGGCCTACGTCGGCAACCGTGCGCGGCGCGAGGAGGCGCTGGCCAAGCGCCTGGCGCGCTTCGTGGGGCGCCGCGCGGTCCGGCGGCTGGGCGGGCGCCTCGTCCCGGGCTTCGCGATCCTCCTCAACGCGGTCGGCAACGAGCGCGAGACGCGCGCGCTGGCCGATCGGGCGATCGCGTTCTACGGGGGGAGGTAGCGCCCCCCGGGCGGCGCCTCAGCCCTTGCCGTACACGGGGATCGCGGCGCCGTTGACGGGCTCGGACTCCTCCGTGCTGAGGAAGTGGATGACCCGGGCGATCTGCTCCGGCGGGACCAGCTTGGCGTGCGCGGACTCGGGCATCGCCTCGCGGTTGGCCGGGGTGTCGATCTGCGAGGGCAGCACCGCGTTGCAGCGGATGCCGTCGTCCGCGTGCTCGGCTGCGACGACCTTCGCGAAGGCGAGCACGGCGGCCTTGGACGCGCAGTAGCCCGCCGCGCCGGCGAACGGCTGGACCGCCGGGCGCGAGGACATGCACACGACCGTGCCGCCGCCCGAGGACACGAGGTGGGGCAGCATCTCGTGCACGACGAGGTAGGTCGGGCGCACGTTGACCTCGAACTGCGCCTCGAAGTCCGAGAGCGGCGTCTCGGCCACCGGCTGGCCGCCGGCGTAGCCGCCCACGAGGTTGACGACCGCGCGGAGGGGCGCGTCGCTCTCGGCGATCGCGGCGCGCGCGGCGCGGGCGACGTCGTCGGGCTCCACGAGGTCGGCCTGCACGAGCTCCATGCCTTCGCGCTCCCCGAGCCGCTCGAGCTCGCGCTGCAGGATCCACGGGACCACGACCCGCCAGCCGCGGTCGAGGAACGTGCCGACCACGGCGGTGCCGAGCCCGCCGGACCCGCCGGTGATCAATGCGGTGCGTTGTCTGTCAGTCATGGTCGAGTACGTGCGACTTCCCCGACATGGAAGTCGTCAAGCAGCCTAAACCGTCCGCGCCCCGCTCTAGCGTTCCCGCCATGCCGGTGCGCCACCTCGAGGACGGTCAGGAGCTCGACCAGGTCCTGCTGGTCCGCGAGCGCCACATGCGCGCCCGGCGCGACGGCAGCGACTACGTGCGGCTCGTCCTGGGCGACCGGAGCGGCTCGGTGCCCGCCGTGCTGTGGGACGGCATCGCGGAGCTCGCCGCCCAGTGCGACCCGGGCACGCCCGTGCGGGTGGCCGGCCGCTACACCGTGCACCCCCGCTACGGGCCCGAGGTGCTCGTGCGCGCGCTCGACGTCGCCCAGCCCGGTGAGTACGACGGCGACGAGCTCGCCGAGGCCTCGCCGCAGGACCCCGACACCATGGAGTACGCCCTGCGCGAGCTCGTGGCGACCATCCGCAACCCGCACCTGGCGGCCTTGCTCGGCGAGGTGTTCGGCCCCGAGTCGGCGACGTGGCGGCAGTACCGCGACGCGCCGGCCGCCAAGCGCTACCACCAGGCCTACCGCCACGGGCTGCTCGAGCACTCCCTCACCGTCGCCCAGGCCGTGTCGGCCATCTCCGCCACGTTCCCGGGGATCGACCGCGAGGTGGCGGTGACCGGCGCCCTGCTGCACGACATCGGCAAGCTCGACGCCTACACCTCCGACCCGCTCGCCATCGACATGACCGACGCCGGCAAGCTCCAGGGCGAGATCCCCCTCGGCTACTACCGCGTGCGCCGGCTGATCGAGGACCTGCCCGGCTTCCCCGAGGAGCTCGCGGCCGCCGTGCTGCACATCATCCTCAGCCACCACGGCGCGCTCGAGCACGGCTCGCCGGTCGTGCCGTGCACGCGCGAGGCCACGCTCGTGCACATGATCGACAACCTCGGCGGGCGGCTCGGCTCCTTCGACCGCCTCGAGAAGTCCCTGCCGGACGGCACCCGCTGGTCGCCGTTCGACCGCGCGCTCGGCGGCGGCGCCTGGTTCGCCGGGCGCGAAGCGGCGTAGGGGCGCCCGCCCGGCGACGGACCCGAAGGCCGCGGGGGGGTTTGCCCCCTGGCGCGCGCCGGCGCCGGGGCGTACGGTCGTTGCATGAGCAAGCAAGGACACGAGAGCCGGCATCGGGTCCTCGTCGTCGGCGGCGGGTTCGGCGGCCTGCAGGCCGCGATGAAGCTCAGCCGGGAGGACGTCGAGATCACGCTCGTCGACCGGCGCAACTTCCACCTCTTCCAGCCCCTTGCCTACCAGGTCGCCACGGGCGGCCTCTCACCGGGCGAGATCGCCTATCCCCTCCGCGCGATCTTCAAGCGGCGGCCCAACGTCCGGGTGCTGCTCGGCGAGGTCACCGGCTTCGACCTCGACGCGCGCCGGGTCACGATCGCCCCGCACGAGCACGCCGCCGAGCCGCGCACGGAGACCTACGACTCGCTCGTCGTGGCGGGCGGCTCGCAGTACTCCTACTTCGGCCACGAGGAGTGGGCGGGCCTCGCGCCCGAGCTCAAGTCGATGGAGAGCCTGCTGACCGTGCGCCGGCGCATCCTCGGCGCCTTCGAGGCCGCCGAGCTCGAGACCGACGAGGCGCTCCGCCGCGCCTGGCTCACGTTCGTGGTCGTCGGCGGCGGGCCCACCGGCGTCGAGATGGCGGGGCAGATCGGCGAGATCGCAGGCGACACGCTCAAGCGCGACTTCCGCGAGATCGACCCGCGCGAGGCGCGCATCCTGCTCGCCGAGGCCTCGGACCGCCTGCTCACCACCTTCCCGCCCTCGCTCTCGGCCAAGGCGGAGCGCTCGCTCGCCGAGCTCGGCGTCACCACGCTCACCGGGCACCTGGTCGTCGGCCTCGACGACGAGTCCGTGACCATGACCATGCCCGGCGGCGAGCCGCTGGTGGTCCCGGCGCGCACGGCCATCTGGGCCGCCGGCGTGACGGCCTCGCCGCTCGCGCGGATGCTCGGCGAGGCCTCCGGCACCGAGCTCGACCGGGCGGGCCGCCTCCCGGTCGGGCCCGAGCTGACCGTCGCCGGCCACCCCGAGGTGTTCGCGATCGGCGACATGGTGCGACCTCCCGCGCCCGTCCCCGGGCTGGCGCCCGCCGCCATGCAGGAGGGCCGCTACGCCGCCAAGGCCATCCGTGAGCGACTGCGCGGCCGCGACCCGGCGCCCTTCCGCTACGTCGACAAGGGCAACGTGGCGACCATCGGCCGGGCTCGCGCGGTCGCCGACCTCCACGGCATCCACCTCAGCGGCTTCCCCGCGTGGGTGTTCTGGCTGGCGCTCCATCTCTACTACCTGATCGGGTTCGAGAACCGGCTGCTGGTGCTGATCCGCTGGCTCGTCAGCTTCGCCACGCGCGGCCGCGGGGCGCGGCTGATCACCGGCGACGTCACGCCGGCCCGCGACGAGCGCCCGCTCGAGCACTCGCCGGTCTGACGATCCGCTTCGTCCAAGACGCGCGCCCGGCCGGCCGGTAGAACCGGCGGCATGACCGACCAGCCGATCGTCCTCGCCCCCGGCGCCGGGCGCGCCTACGACCTCGGCGCCATGCGCGGCGTCTTCAAGGCCGACGGGCCCGAGACCGGCGACCGCTACTGCGTCTCCGAGTGGACCGTGCAGCCCGGGTGCGACGGCCCTGGGCCGCACCACCACGACGCCAACGAGGAGCTGTTCCTCGTCACCGAGGGCACGATGACCTTCCTGGTGGGCTCCGAGCACGTCGAGGCGCCGCGCGGCACCTTCGTGCGCGTCCCGGCGGGCGTCACGCACGACTTCGCAAACCACGGCGGCGAGCCCGCCACCGCGTTCAACGTGTTCATCCCCGGCGGCTTCGAGGCGGGCTGGCGCGAGGGGTAGCTACACGCCGAGCGCCTGGGCCTCGCGGTCGAGCGCCGCGAGCGCCTCGGCCAGCGCGGTCCGCTCGTCCTCGGCGAGCGGCCGCAGCGGCGGGACCACCGTCGCCGACTCGATGACCCCGCGCAGGCGCAGGATCTCCTTCATGCTCGAGATCGTCGCCGCGTTGCCCGACCCGCCGCGCGCGACCCTGGAGGTCTTCAGGTAGGCCGTCGCGCCCGCCTGGGCGGCGCGGGCGGCGGCCCAGTCCCCGCGCACGACGGCCTCGTAGACCGCCACGCACTCGCGCGCCGCGACGTTCGCGTTGGCCGGCACCGCGCCGCGGGCGCCGATCGCGATGCCCGCGTCGATCAGGTTGCGCGAGCCGATGAAGGCCGCGAAGGACGCGTCCAGGCCCGCCGCCCGGACCGCCTCGACCAGCGCACGGAACCACTCGAAGTCGTTGCGGCTGTCCTTGATCCCCGCCACGACGCCGTCGGCGGCGAGCGACAGGGTGACGTCCAGCGGCACGCCCACCTTCACCGTGCTCGGGATGTCGTAGACGAGCAGCGGCAGGTCCGGATGGGCGTCCTTGAGCGCCCGGAAGTGCGCGGCGATCTCGTCGCCGCTGTGCGGGTAGTAGTAGGGCGCCGTCGCGGTCAGCACGCGCGCGCCCGCCTGGACCGCGTCTCGCGCGTGCGCGAGAGCGAGCGGCGTCGAGGCGGCGGCGACGTTGGCCACCACCGGCACGCGGCCGTCCACGTGCTCGACGGTGGTCGCGATCGCGCGGGCGCGCTCGGCGGCGGGCAGCATCGCGAACTCGCCAGTCGTGCCCATCGACCAGATCCCGTGCACGCCTGCATCGAGCAGGTGGTCGATCAGCCGGCGCAGCGAGCTGGCGTCGACCCCGAGGCGGTCGTCGAGCGGGGTCAGGACCGGGACCACGATGCCGTGCAGGCCGGTCGCCTCGTGCGCGTCGAACTCCTGGCTCATACCTGCTGCCTCCCTACTTCTGTCCGAGTCGCTTGAGCGAGGCGGCGACGCCCAGCATCTGGTCGCGGGTCAGCTCCTCGTCGAGCGAGTTGGAGATCCAATAGACGGCCTTGGACGTGCGCCAGGCCACCATCCGTATCTTGTTGCCGTCCTCGTAGATGCGCAGCCTGCGCCCGCCGATCGTGCGCGTCTGGTCGGCGCCCTTGAGGATCGGGGGATCCTTCCACGTCGTCCCCTGCACACCGTAGTACTGCGGCACGCCCCGGCCGGTGCTGAGCACGAGGCGGTACGCGCGGTGGATCTTCCCGCTCTCGTCGCGCAGGCCGTAGACGCGCATCGGCACCGTGCTCGCGTAGCCCGACCCGGCGAGGATCTGCGTCGGGAAGTAGACGGGGAACCTCGCCCGGCGGCGCGCCGCGCGCGCCTGCTCCTCCCCCGCCGCGCGGCCGTTCTGGAGCCCGCGGACCTGCGAGACCTTGAACGTCCGCTTGCGCTTGCGGCGCTTGCGCGAGGACTTCCGCGACGAGGACCGCGAGGAGGACGAGGACGACGAGCGCTTCCGCTCCCCGCCGCGCATGAACTCCTTGACCGTCGAGGCGATCTGGTCCGGCGTCGCCGTGACGTAGCTGATCTGCTGCTCGCCGTCGAAGCCGGACTGCTCGACGGCCTCGCCGGCCCGGAACTTCACCTGACGGACCTCCTGGATGTCCAGCACGCCCGCGATCGCCAGCTTGAGCAGCGAGAAGATCTGCTTGGTCGAGCGCAGCGAGCGGTCGACCTCGATGTAGCGCCGGAAGATCTTCGCCAGCTCGTGGCGGCGGTTGAAGTCGAGCAGGTCGCGGACCCGCGGCGTGTTCTTCAGCGCGCGCAGGAACCCCTGCTGGCGCGCGGCGCGGACGAAGTCGTCGTCGGTGTGGCGGTAGCGGACGTAGTCCAGCGAGTCCGACCCCGGCAGCCGCTGGTAGCCCGGTTGGAGGTCGATCGACGCGAACCCGCCCGGCCCGGTGCGGTCGTTGAAGTAGCGGCGGTCGACGTCGACGTAGACGCCCCCGATGTAGTTGACGGCGCGCTGGAAGCCCCCGAAGTCGAGCACCACGACGTTGTTGACGTGGAACGGGTCGCCCGGCAGCGACAGCAGCTGCTTGACCGTCCGCACCGTCATCCGCGGGCCGCCGCGCTCGAAGGCGGCGTTGATCTTGTCGATGCCGACGCCGGGGATCGTCGTCCGCAGGTCGCGCGGGATGGACATGACCGAGATGAAGTCCTTCTTCGGGTCGACGCGCAGCAGGATGATCGTGTCCGAGTGCGGCCGCTCGTCCTTGGCGTCGCGGAAGCGCTTGTCCGAGCCGAGGAGCATGATCGTGCGCGCCCGCCCGGGGTCGACCTTGGTCACCTCGGGGATGTCGACGAGCTGGCGCCCGCCGCCCGTGAACTCCTGCTGGATCTGCTTGATGTCGAGGATCACGGTCGCCGAGACCGCACCGGCCGTGGACAGGACGATCAGCACGGCGGCGATCGCCGCGCGCTTGATCACACCGAGCCCGACGCGAGGAGGCTTCTCGTCGTTCATCCGTGACGGCGACCGGGGAGCGATCCCATGGACAGGGCAGCCTAGTCGGGCCAGGCGACCGATCCCGCGCCTGCGCGCCGGATTACGTGTCGATCAGGCGCCGCAGCTCCTCGCCCGCCTCGACCACGCGCCGGGCGTAGTCGCAGCGGACGGCGTCCTCGAGCGGACGCTCGGCGGCGAGCAGCTCGCCGAAGCCCATGATCACCGCGAGGGGCGTGCGCATGTCGTGGCGCAGCCGGTCGTCGAGCACCGGATGCTCGTTGCGGACGGGCTCGCTCATACCCCTGCTCCGCATGCGTCGTGCGGCTTCACCGGTCGTGTCGACCCCGTCGCGACGCTCATACCGGTTCGCTGTCCCTTGGCGGCGAGATGTAGCCCTCCCGCAGCGCGATCGCGATCGCGTGCACGCGGGTGTTGGCCTCGAGCTTGGACATCGCGTTGCGGATGTGGGTCTTCACGGTCTCGCTGGAGAGCACGAGGTGCGCGGCGACGTCCTCGCCGGTCATCCCCTGCGCCAGGAGGTCCATGATCTCGCGTTCGCGCTTTGAGAGCGACGGTTGCCGCTGGGTGGCCTGGCGGGAGAGCAGCGCGGGGCGCAGGCGGGGATCCACGTAGGTCCCGCCGTCGGCGACCTGCGACAGCGCCTCCACGAGCTCGCCCGGCGTGCCGTCCTTGAGCGCGTAGCCGCAGGCGCCGGAGTCGAGGCCGTCGACCAGCGTCTCGATCTCGCTCGAGCCCGTGTAGAGCATGATCCGCCGCTCGGGGTCGCGATCGACCAGGCGCCGCGTCAACGCGATGCCCGAGCCGTCGCCGAGCGTGATGTCCACCAGCGCCACGTCGGGCTCCTCGCGCTCGATCAGCGCCTGGCCCTCGGCCTCGGTGCCGGCGGTGCCGACGACGTCGCACCCGTGGTGGGCGAGCAGAAGCTCGAGCCCCTCGCGGAGGGCCTGGTGGTCTTCGATGAGGACGAGGCGCAACGGCACGACCGCTTACGTATCGGCAGCTGAGTGTGAATCTGTAGCCGCAGGGAGCGGGAAAGTCTGCCAGCCGACAGCCTAGGCAGGGCGCGGTTGCGGTCAAGCCCTCTAAGGTGTCCGCGCCGTGGCGAAGGACACCGAGAAGCTGATCCGCCAGCTCTCGCTGATCGCGTACCTGATGGCCGAGCGGCGCCCCGTTACGGCGACCGAGATCCGGCGCGACGTCGAGGGCTACTCCGACATGACGGAGGACGCTTTCGCGCGCCGCTTCTACGCCGATCGCGCCGAGCTCGACGCGCTCGGCATCCACCTGCGCGTGGACAAGCCCGCCGACGGCTTCTCCGAGCAGGAGAACTACTCGCTCGCGCCCGAGGCCTTCCACCTGCCGGCGATCAACTTCACCGACGGCGAGCTGGCCTCCCTGCAGACCGCGCTGAGCCTCCTCGACGGCGAGTTCGCCTACGCCGAGCCGCTGCGCCTCGCGCTGCAGCAGATCACCTGGGGCCGGCCGAGCCCGCTCGACTCGCCCGCCCAGCGCTCGATCGGGCTGGGCATCACGGCGTCCGCGGGCGGGACCGAGCTCTCGGCGCGCCTGGCGAAGATCGACACCGCGATCCACCGGCGCAAGCGGATCGAGTTCGAGTACTACACGATGCAGCGGGGCGAGACCGCGATGCGCAAGGTCGACCCCTACCAGCTGCTGTTCCAGGGCGGCCAGTTCTATCTCGTCGGCTGGGCCCACGAGCGCGAGGCGATCCGCGTCTTCCGCCTCTCGCGCGTGCGCGGCAAGGTCGCCTACGCGACCAAGGCCGAGCACGACTTCCAGCGCCCCGCGACCTTCGACCCGCGCGAGTACTCCAACCGCGTGCCGTGGCAGCTCGGCGACCCGGTGGGCATCGCCGAGGTGTGGGTGTCCGACCGCATCGCCTGGCACGTCGAGCGCAACTTCGGCCCCTACGGCGAGATGGGCGACGCCGAGGACACGGGGCGGGTCTTCCGCACCTCCTACGCCATCGCGCGCCTCGTCATCGCGTGGGCGCTCGGCTACGGCGAGCAGGCGCGCGTCATCGGCCCGCCCGACCTCGCCGCCGAGGCGCACGACCGCCTCGACCGCATCTGCGAGCTGCACCGCGGCGAGCCGTTCGCGGCGGTGCCGCCCGGCGCGCCCCGGCTCGTCCCGGACGCCCCCGACGAGGAGGAGCCGAGGGCGGGTGGGGCGGGCGGGATCCCATCCCGCGGCGCGGAGGCCGGCATCCGCCCGGAGCGCTTCGCGCGCCTCGTCACGCTCGCCTCCGTGCTCATCGAGGCCGGGCGCGCCGGCAAGCGCCTGCCGGTCGCCGCCGTCTGCGAGCAGCTGCAGATGACCGAGCACGAGCTGCGCGAGGACGTGAGCGTGCTCAACGTCGTCAACTTCGGCGGCGGCGCCTACGTGCTCTACGCCGAGGTGCTCCCCGGCGGCGAGATCGAGGTCGACCCCGAGCCCTACTCCGACACCTTCGACCGCCCCGCCCGCCTGCTGCCGATCGAGGCCAAGGCGCTCGTGGCCGCCATCGACCTGCTCGGCGACCACCTCCCCGCCGGCTCGCTCGCCTCCGCGCGCGAGAAGATCGTCGCCGCGCTCGGCGAAGACCCCGTGCAGGAGGGGCTCCACATCACGTCGGCGGCGGGCGACGACTCCGGCATCGCGCGCGTCGTGGCCGAAGCGATCGCGGGACGCCGCCTCCTCGAGCTCGAGTACTACGCCGCGAACGAGGACCGCTTCACCGAGCGCACGGTCGAGCCCTACGGCGTGATCAACGGGCGCGAGGGCTGGTACGTGGCGACCTACGACCCCTCGAAGGAGGACATGCGCCACTTCCGGCTCGACCGGATCAAGAGCGCGCGCGTGCTCGAGGCGGGCTACGAGCCGCGGCCCGACCTCGATCCGGTGGCCGACGTCGAGGGCTGGCCGCGCACTGGCGAGGTCGGCGGGTCGCGCATCGCGCACGTGTGGATCTCACCCGAGCAGGCGCGCTGGGCGCGCGAGGAGCGCACGGTCCTGGCCGAGCTCGACGACGGCGCCGTGATCGTCGAGTGGGCCTTCAAGGGCGTCGACTACCTCGTCAAGGAGGTTCTGCGCGAGGCCGGCGACGCCGCGGTGCTGGCGCCGGCCGACGTGCGCGAGGCGGTACTGAGCGAGGTCGAGCGCCTGCTCGCGCCCGCCGCGCCGGCGTCGTGACCGGCCGCGCCGCCGTCCACATGACGGATGCGGAGGCGGCGGCGTTCCTCTCCGAGGAGCGCACGGTCATCTGCGCCACGCTGGGCCGCGACGGCTGGCCCCATCTGATGCCGCTGTGGTACGTGGTCCGCGCCGGCGAGCTGTGGTCGTGGACGTACGGCAAGTCGCAGAAGGTCCGCAACCTCGAGCGCGACCCGCGCTGCTCGCTGCAGGTGGAGGCCGGTACCGCCTACGACGAGCTGCGCGGCGTGCTGCTGCGCTGCGAGGCGGTCGTGCACCGCGACCTCGCGACGGTGGAGGCCTACGGCGCCGAGCTCGCCGCCCGGTACGCGGAGGGCGGCGTGACTCCGGCGCACGCGGAGGCGATGCGCGCACAGGCGCCCAAGCGGGTCGCCCTGCAGTTCACCGAGGTCGGCCGCGTCACGTGGGACCACCGGAAGCTGGGCTGACCGATGCCGTCGATGGGCGCCCGTGAGCGCCTACGGATGCGGCGCGGCACCCGGGCCCGAGCGCCCGGGTGACCGCGAGCGAGCTGTCAGCGTTCTGCCGCCCTACGAGTGGCAAGGTGGCGGAGCCACAGCTGGATCGCTTGCTGCTCTCGCAGCGACTCGCGCCTGCGGGCGGCACGGTCCTGGCTGGCCCGCAGGGGACCCGCCCACTCGATGCGGGCCTGCATCACGGCAGGCTTCGCAGGTGCGGGCGGGGTGGCGATGGCCGGGTCTTCCGGCGGTTGAGCGGTGGGGGCCCAAGTCATGTCGATGCGCGAATGTACGGAGTCGAACGCGCCACGTCCAGTCGGAGTCACATCCGGAACATAGGTCCTTTTTGTCCAGTGCTCGCCGTGACGACGTAAGCTCCGCACGATGACCGGTGACAACGGGTCTGTCGCCGCCCATCGCGATCTCGACCTCGGATCGCGGTATGCGGCCACGTTTTCCGCTTTTCTGGCGGGCCGCGGCGAGGAGGCGCTGGGGGAGGCCTACGCCCTCGGCCGCGAGGCGGTCGCCGCCCAGCTGAGCGTGCTGGACCTGGCCGAGGCGCATCACCTCGCCGTCGGCGAGGCGCTCCGGAACGCCGACACGCCCGAGCGCCGCGCGGAGGTCATCCAGGCGGCCGCCGCGCTGTTCCGGGAGAGCGTGTCGACCTTCGAGTTCGCCGCCCGCGGCTACCACGAGGTCCAGGAGGTGGCGCGGCTCGAGCACGAGCACGCCATGCAGCTACGGGCCCTGACGGAGGCCTCGCTGCGGATCAGCGCGTCGCTGACCGTCGAGGAGGTCCTCCAGCAGACGGTCGACACCGCGCGCAGCGTGCTCGACGTGCAGTCGGCGATGACCACCGCCTCGGAGGGCCAGCTCCCCACGCGCGCCCTGGTCGCCGCCTCGCCGCCCGAGGGCGCGAGTCTCGACGGCGGGCGTGCGCCGGACGGCGCGATCGCGGTGGCGCTGCGCGACCGCGACCGCGAGCTCGGCGAGCTGCGCGTCGTCGGCAAGCCCGGCCACACGTTCAGCGCCCGCGAGGAGGCGATCCTCGCGCAGCTCGGGCAGCTCGCGTCCGTCGCGGTCGTCAACGCCGAGCTCTACAGCCGCGAGCGCCGCATCGCCACGACCCTGCAGCGCAGCCTCCTTCCGGGCACGCTCCCCACCGTCCACGGGCTCTCGGCCGCGGTGCGCTTCTGCCCCGCCGGCGAGGGGATCGAGGTCGGCGGCGACTTCTACGACATCTTCCCCGCCCGCGACGACTGGGCGGCCGTGATCGGCGACGTCTGCGGCAAGGGCCCGGAGGCCGCCTCGGTGACCGCGCTCGCCCGCCATACGCTGCGCGCGGCCGCCGCGTTCGAGCACCGTCCCAGCCGGGTGCTCTCGCTCCTGCACCGGGCGCTGCGCGACCAGCGCGGGGACGGCCGCTTCTGCACCGTCGCCTACGCCCACCTCGAGGTCGTGCCGCGCGGCGTGCGCATGACGCTCGCGTGCGGCGGACATCCGCTCCCGCTGGTCGTCCGGCAGGACGGCACGGTCGAGCCGGTCGGCGAGCTCGGCACGCTGCTCGGCGCCGACCTCGACACCGAGCCGGAGCTCAACGAGGTCACCGTCGAGCTGGGCGAGGGCGACGCGCTGGTCCTCTACACCGACGGCGTGACCGAGGTCCGCCGGTCGCGCCGCGAGGTCTTCGGCCACGCCGACCTGGCGGGCCTGCTCTCGACCTGCGGCGGCCTGCCGCCGGACGCCGTCGCCGAGCGCGTCGAGCAGGCCGTGCTCACCGCCGCGGAGAACCGCCCCCGCGACGACATCGCCATTCTCGTGCTCGGTCCCACGCGGTGACCCGCATAGGATCCTGTCCGCCTCGCGCTTGACAACCCGTCCGGCGCTCGGATGAAGTCAGAGAGGAGTGGGATGGCAGAGGACGACGGAACCAGCGCCGCACTGCTCCGCCAGCTCGTCTCGCACCTGCGTGAGAACCGCACGCCGCTGCGCGAGGAGTGGGCGGTCCGCATCACGAACGCGCAGCTGCTGACCGCGCTGACCCCGGAGGAGATCTTCTCCGAGGCGACGTCGGTCTACGACAACTACGTCGAGGTGCTGGAGACGGGCAGCGTCGAGGCGCTGCAGGACTACGCCCGCAACCTGTCGGAGCGCATCATCCCGCGCGGGGTGGAGACCGACGAGGTCCTCGGCATCGTGCTGCTGCTGCGCGACGTGCTCGCGCGCTCGCTGTTCCAGAAGTACCAGGCGGACTTCGACCTCCTCAACGAGGTGCTCGACGCCTACGAGCCGGCGGCCAACCGCATCGCCAACACGGTGGGCGTCAACTTCGTGCAGGAGCGCGAGCGCGTCATCCGCCAGCAGCAGGAGGCGATCCGCGAGCTCTCGACGCCGGTGCTGCAGGTCCGCGAGCGGCTGCTCATCCTGCCGATCATCGGCGTCCTCGACTCCCAGCGCGCCCGTCAGCTCACCGAGCAGCTCCTGCGCGGCATCCGCACGAACCGCGCGAAGGTCGTCGTCATCGACATCACCGGCGTGCCGACGATCGACTCGACCGTCGCCAACCACCTCGTGCAGACCGTCGAGGCCTCCCGCCTGATGGGCGCGAGCGTGATCATCACCGGCCTCTCGTCGGAGATCGCCCAGACGCTCGTGACCATCGGCGTCGACCTCTCCAAGGTCAACGCGGTCGGCGACCTGCAGGGCGGGATCGAGGAGGCGGAGCGCCTGCTCGGCTACGAGGTGCTGCGCAACGGCGAGCCGACGCCCACCGCGGAGCCGCGCTAGCCCGCGATGGCGGTCCCGATCCTCAAGCAGGGGCCCTTCCTGATCGCCTCGATCCAGTCGGCGCTCACGGACACCGACGTCCTGCGCCTGCAGGACGACGTCATGGCGCAGGTCGGCCGCTTCCGCTCGCGCGGGATCGTCGTCGACGTCACCGCGCTCGACGTGATGGACTCGTTCGTCTCCCGCTCGCTGCGCGGGATCGCCCACATGACGCGCCTGCGCGGCGCCGAGACCGTCATCGTCGGCATCTCGCCCGAGGTGGCGTTCGCGATGGTGCAGCTCGGCATGAACTTCGAGGACGTCCACACGGCGCTCGACCTCGAGGAGGGCCTGGCGCTGCTCCAGGCCACGATCGGGGAGTCCGATTGACCGTGGCCGATGAGGCGGTGCGGGTTCCGATAGAGGAAGACCGGGACGTCGTCAGCGCGCGCCAGCAGGCGCGCGCCCTGGGCGAGGAGCTCGGCTTCGGCTCGACGGACCTGACGCTGCTGGCCACGGCGATCTCGGAGGTGGCGCGGAACATCACGGCCTACGCGGAACGGGGCGAGATCGTCCTGCGGGTCGTGCACCGCGCGGGCCGGGACGGCATCGAGGTCGTCGCCCACGACGACGGGCCCGGGATCATCGACCTCGAGCTCGCGCTGCAGGACGGCTACACGACGGGCAACGGCCTGGGGCTCGGGCTCCCCGGCGCCCGCCGGCTGGTCGACGAGTTCGCCATCCGCACCGCGCCGGACGCCGGGACCACCGTCACACTCGTGAAATGGAGCCGCTGACCGGCGAGGGCCGGTCGGATCACTGGCCGGCCGCGCTCGAGCGCGGCGTGGCGGCCGCCCCGCTGAAGGGCGAGTACCGCTCCGGCGACCTCGCGGTGCTCGAGGCGTTCGAGGGCGGCGCGCTGGTCGCGGTGATCGACGGACTGGGCCACGGCGCGGAGGCGGCCGACGCGGCCGACGCGGCGGCGGTCGTGCTGCGCGAGCACCGCGCGGAGGCGCCGGACACGCTCGTCCGGCGCTGCCACGACGCGCTGCGGCGCACCCGGGGCGCGGTCATGACGCTGGCCCGGCTCGAGCTCGAGCCCGGCGCGGCCCGCCTGAGCTGGACGGGGGTGGGCAACGTCGAGGGCCGGCTGCTGCGGGCGGTGCCCGACCCCGCCCACCCACCGGGCCGCGCGGAGAGCGCCTTCATCCACAGCGGCGTGCTGGGCTACTCGCTCCCACGGGTCCGCCTGTCGTCGAGCCGGCTGGCGCCCGGCGACCTGATCGTGTTCGCCACCGACGGCGTGAAGTCCGCCTTCCTCGACGACCTCGCGGGCGGCCCGGCGGAGCGGAGCGTCCAGGCGCTGGCCGACCGCCTGCTCGCGGAGTACTCCCGCGGCACGGACGACGCCCTGGTGGTCGCCGTGCGGTTGCGGGCGACGGCCGGGGGATGAGCGAGCCGCACGCCGCGCGCGTGCGCATCGCCTCGGAGTCCGACGTCGCCGAGGCGGTGCGCCAGTCCGCGCGCCTGGGCGAGCGGCGCGGCCTCGCAAGCGTCGAGGCGCGGCAGCTCGCCACGGCGGTCTCCGAGGCGGCCACCAACGCGCTCAAGTACGCCGGCGGCGGCGAGGCGGTGCTCGAGGCGGTCGAGCGTCAGGGGCGCCCGGGGGTGATGGTGGTGGTGCGCGACACGGGCCCGGGGATCCCGGACCCCCGGCGGGCGCTGCGCGAGGGCCACTCCACGGGCGGCTCGCTCGGCCTCGGGCTCCCGGGCGCGCGGCGGCTGGTCGACGAGTTCGCGCTCGACTCGTCCGACGGCGCCGGCACGGCGGTGACGCTCGTGAAGTGGCGCGGGGGCGGCGACAGCGCCTCGCCGATCGCCGACTGGCAGCTCGTCGAGGGCGAGCGCGGGGAGGCGTTCCTGCAGCCGTTCCGCAACGGCGTGCTGCTCGGCGCGATCGCCGGGCCGGGATCGAGCGAGGCGGCGGCCGCGTGCCGCGCCCAGGCCTGGCGCGCGCCGACCGTGCTCGCGGCCGCCTGCCTCGCGGCGCTCCCGCCCGGCGAGCGCCTCGACGTCGCGCTCGCGTCGCTGAGCGCGCTCGACAGCCGGCTGGCGTGGCTGCGCGCCGGCGCGTCCGAGGCGGAGCTGGTGCGCGACGGCGACCCGCGGCGGCGCCCGCCGCCGCTGCCGGCCCTGTCCGCCGGGCACACGCCGCTGCTGCGCGCCGCCGAGCTGCCGGTGCACCGCGACGACGTGCTCACGCTGGCGGCCGGCGACGCGGCCGTCGAGGCCCACGTCGGGCGGGGCGCGCTGGAGCGCCGTCCGCGGCCCGACGGCTAGATGGTTGGTTCCGCGGCCGCGCGAATCGACTGGTGGATGCCCCGTGGATGCCGGGCGCCGCACGCACGAGGGGCACAGTGGCGGACGGTGGCGCCCAGTGACGCCAGGAACGAACGCCACGTTCGAGCGCGGGCAACCATGCGGAGCAGGGGCCCCTCGGGCGGGTGGCGATCCGGCGCCGCGGGGCGCCGCCAGGCGATCGTGGGGCCGTGGAACCAATCATCTAGGCTCCGGCGCCGTGGAGGACCTCAAGGGCCTCATCCTCTCCGGTGGCAAGGGCACGCGGCTGCGCCCGATCACCCACACCTCGGCCAAGCAGCTCGTGCCGGTGGCCAACAAGCCCGTGCTGTTCTACGGCATCGAGGCGATGGCGGCGGCCGGGATCCGCGAGGTGGGGATCATCATCGCGCCCGAGACCGGCGACGAGATCCGCGAGGCGGTCGGAGACGGCGCCCGCTTCGGCGTGCGGATCACCTACATCGTCCAGGACGCGCCGCTCGGGCTCGCCCACGCCGTGCTGACCGCCGAGTCGTTCCTCGGCAGCGCGTCGTTCGTCATGTACCTCGGCGACAACCTGCTCCAGGGTGGCATCGCCGACCTCGTGAGCGGCTTTCGGAGCGGCGAGCCCGAGGCGCTCATCCTGCTCACGCCGGTGCCGGACCCCGAGCACTACGGCGTGGCCGAGCTCGACGGCGACGGCGCGGTCGTGCGCCTGGTCGAGAAGCCGCGCGAGCCCACCACGGACCTCGCCCTGGTGGGCGTGTACATGTTCACGCCGCGCATCCACGCGGCGGCGCGCGCGATCACCCCGTCCGGCCGCGGGGAGCTCGAGATCACCGACGCCATCCAGCGGCTCGTCGACGACGGCCGGCGCGTGGAGCCGCACGTCGTGCGCGGCTGGTGGAAGGACACCGGGCGCCTGGACGACATGCTCGAGGCCAACCGGCTGATCCTCGACACGCTCGAGCGCCGGATCGACGGCGAGCTGGAGGACGCCTCGGTGGAGGGGCGGGTGGTGGTCGAGCAGGGCGCCCGGCTCGAGCGCTGCACCGTGCGCGGGCCCGCGATCGTCGGCGCCGGCGCGGTCCTGCGCGACGCCTACGTCGGTCCCTACACCGCGATCGGCGCGCGCTGCGTGATCGAGAACGCCGAGGTCGAGCACTCGATCCTGCTCGAGGACTCCTCCGTGCGCGGGCTCGCGGGGCGGATGGAGTCCTCGCTGCTCGGCAAGAACGTGGCGATCTCGCGCGACGACCGTCAGCCGCGCGCCTACCGCTTCATGGTCGGCGACAACTCGGAGATCGGGATCCTCTAGGCCGAGACCGGCTCGCGCACCGGGGCCGACACCTTGGGCGCGAGGCTCGCGATGACCAGCCCGAGCACGACCAGCAGCGCGAGCGCGACGGGGAGGGACGTCGCCTGCGCGAGGAAGCCGATGCACGGCGGGCCGGCGAGGAAGCCGGTGTAGCCGGCCGTGGAGACCGCGGCGAGCGCGACCCCGGGGGCGATGCCCGGCGTGTTGCCGGCGGCGCGGAAGATCGTCGGCACGACGGCCGACAGCCCCGCCCCGAGGCAGGCGAAGCCGGTGATCGCCGCCCACGGCTCGCCGATCAGCAGCGCGGCGCCCAGGCCCGCCGCGCCGAGCATCCCGCCGCGGCGCACGAGCCGATCCGCGCCCCACGCGGTGGTCAGCCGGTCGCCCACCAGGCGCCCCGCGGTCATGGTCAGCGAGAAGGCCGCGAAGGCGAGGCCCGCCACGCCCGCGCCGGCCCCCAGGGAGTCGCGCACGTAGACCGCGCTCCAGTCGCCCGACGCGCCCTCGGCGAGCAGCCCGCACAGGCCGATCAGACCGAGCGCCCACAGCCGGCGCGGCGGGCGGACGAGCAGCGGCGCGTCGTCCTCGGCGTGGTCGACGTCGCCGGGCAGCAGCGCTCGGCCCGCGGCCGGCACGGCGGCGAGGCCGAGCACGGCCATCGTCGCGAGGTGGACGCGGGCGTCGATCCCGAGCCCGGCGGCCAGCGAGCCGCTCGCCGCGCCGATCAGCCCGCCCGCGCTGAACGCGGCGTGGAAGGAGGAGAGGATCGGCGCCGGATGGCGCTGCTCGACCGCGACCCCGTGGGCGTTCATGGCGACGTCCAGCGCACCGCCCGAGGCACCGAGGAGGAAGCAGGCGAGGAGCAGCGTCGGGTAGGTGGGCGCGAAGGCGGGCAGCGGTGTCGCCAGGCAGAAGGCGACCGCGGTCAGCCGCGTCGTCCAGCGGCTGCCGTGGCGGGCGCTCATCCAGCCCGAGACCGGCATGGCGGACAGCGCGCCGACCGCGATCAGGGCGAGCGCCACCCCGAGCCGGCCCTCCGAGAGATCGAGGCCGTCCTTGACGGCGGGGATGCGCGTGGCCCACGCGCCGAACAGCAGCCCGTTGAGCAGGAAGATGACCGTGACGGCGCGGCGCGCCGCGCGGGCGGGGGCGTCGGGGCTCATGCCCGCAGCACCTCGAGGCCGCGCGCCGCCAGCGCCTCGAGCTCGGCCGCCGGCGCGGTCCGGTCCGTCACGAGGGTCGTGATGGCCTCGACGGGCGCGACGTAGAACGGGCCCGCCGAGCCGAGCTTCTCCGCCCCGGTGAGCGTCGCGACGCGCCGGCTGCCCGCGATCATGGCCCGCTCGACGAGCGCCTCGTCCCGGTGGAGCAGGGTGAGCCCGGCCTCCGCGTGCAGGCTGCAGACACCGAGCACGCACAGGTCGGCGCGGATCTCCTGCACGGTCGCGACGGTGTCGGCCCCGACCACGGTGCGCGACTCGGGATGGATCCGCCCACCGACCGCGACGACCTCGAGGCCCGGGTGGTCGGCGAGCGCGACGGCGATGTCGGGGCCGGTGGTGATCACGGTGGCGCGCAGATCGTCGGGGAGGCGGCGCGCGAACTCGAGCGTGGTCGTCCCTCCCCCGACCAGCACGACGTCGCCGGGGCGGACCAGCGGCACCGCCGCGGCGCCGATCGCCGCCTTGCCGGAGGGGTCGATCTCCCGGCGCTCGGCGAAGCCGGGCGGCGTGGGGGTGGGCGGGAGTGCACCCCCGTGGACCCGCTGCAGCAGGCCCTGCCCGGCGAGCTCGCGCAGGTCGCGGCGGACCGTGTCCTCCGAGACGCCGAGCACCTCGACGAGCTCGGCGGCGACCACCTTGCCGTCGCGCCCGAGGCGGTCGAGGATCTCGCGGCGGCGCTCCGCGGTCAGCATCATCGTGCACGTTGTAGCACGGATGTGCGTGTTTGTGCACGCTTGCGCCAGGACCCGACTCGTGGCGACCGATACCCGCGAGTTGTAGCCTCGTGACAATGGAGACGACGCGGCCATTCGAGGCGCTGCCGCCCGAGACGGCGGAGGTCCTGCGCCCGGTGCTGCCGCGCCTGGCCGACGAGACGATCGCGGCCATCGCCGCCGAGGTGCCCGACTACGCCCGCGCCATGGAGGGCGAGTTCGGCCAGTTCGTCCGCTACGGGGTCGAGGTCGCCTTCAACCGCTTCGTCGACCTGATCGTGGACCCGTCGGCGGATCTCGGCAGCGCGGCCGACACCTACGTCAACCTCGGCCGCGGCGAGTTCCACGCGGGCCGCAGCCTCGACGCGCTGCTGGCCGCCTACCGCGTCGGAGCCCGCCTGGCGTGGCGGCGCTTCGTGGAGGCCGGGCGCGGCGGCGGCCTCCCGCCGGAGGTCATCTACGACCTCGGCGAGGCGATCTTCGAGTACATCGACGAGCTGTCGGCCGAGTCGGCGGAGGGCTATGCCGAGGCCCAGTCCGCCGCCGCGGGCGAGAGCGAGCGGCGGCGGCGGCGCCTCGTGCGCCTGCTCGCCCAGGACCCGCCCGCCCCCCAGGAGGCCGTGCGCACGGCCGCCGCGGCCGCCGGCTGGCCGCTTCCACCGCAGGTGGCCGCGATCGTGGCCGGGATGGCGGAGCCGGCGCGGCCGGAGGAGACCGACGGGATGGGTCCCACCCGCCCGCGTGCGGACGCATCCCCGGACGGCGTGGGGCCGCTCGATCGCCCGGCCGAGCCGGTCACGTCCGTCGCCGGCGCCGACGGCACGCCCACCGGCGCCCCCGCGCCCGGCGAGGAGATCGTCGACGCCACCGCCTCGCGGCTCGCGCGACGGCTCGCCGGCGGCGCGGTGGGGGCGGGCGCCGGCGGCTACGCCGTCGTCATGGTCCCCGACCCCGAGGCGCCGGGCCGGCGGCGCCAGCTCGAGGCGGCGACCGCCGAGGGAACGGCGGCGCTCGGGCCGGCGGTGCCGTGGACGGACGCCGCGCTGAGCGTGCGGCGCGCCGCGGCGGCCTTCCGCCTGGCGGCGGCCCGCCGCCTGCCGGGCGTGGACGGCGGGCTCGTCGACGCCGACGACCACCTCGCCGCGCTCGTGCTCGCCGCCGACCCGCGGCTCGCCGGCGACCTCGCCACGACCCGCCTCGCGCCGCTCGCGGACCTCCCCCACTCGACGCGCGAGCGCCTCGGCGAGACGCTGCGCGCATGGCTGGACCGCCCGGGCCAGGTGCGCGCGGTGGCCGCCGAGCTGGACGTCCACCCGCAGACCGTCCGCTACCGCCTGCGCCAGCTCCGCGAGCTGTTCGGAGACCGCCTCGACGACGCCGACGCGCGCTTCGAGCTGGCCCTGGCGCTGCGCGTCCAGGAGTCGATGCGATATTCCTAGGCGCTCCATGCGCCTGTTGGTCACCGGCGCGCGGGGCATGCTGGGGCACGACGTGACCGCCGCCGCCGAGCGGGCCGGGCACGACGTCGTCGCGCTGTCCCGCAGCGCCCTCGACATCACCGACGCCGCCGCGGTGTCCGCCGCCTGCCGCGAGGCGCGACCCCATGCCGTCATCAACTGCGCGGCCTGGACCGACGTGGACGGCGCCGAGGCCGAGGAGGACCGGGCCACCGTCGTCAACGGGGAGGGCGCGGGCAACGTCGCCGCCGCGGCGGCGTCCATCGGGGCGCTGGTCGTGCACGTCTCATCGGACTACGTGTTCCCCGGCAGCGCCGCCGACCCGTATCCGGAGGTCGCGCCCACGGCCCCGCTCGGCGCCTACGGGCGCTCGAAGCTGGCGGGCGAGATCGCCGTCGCGACCGCGGCGCCGGAGTGGCACGCGATCGTGCGCTCCTCGTGGCTGTTCGGGATCCACGGGCGCAACTTCGTGGCGACCATGCTGCGCCTGGGCGCCGAGCGCGACGAGGTCACGGTCGTCGACGACCAGGTCGGCTGCCCCACGTACACCGGCCATCTCGGGCCGGCGCTCGTCGAGGTCGCCGAGGGCAAGCTGACCGGCGTGATGCACGTCGCCGGCGGGGGCTGCTGCTCGTGGCGCGACCTCGCCGTCGCGACGTTCGCCCAGGCCGGCGTCGAGTGCCGCGTGCGCCCGGGCACGACGGAGGCGCTGGGCCGTCCCGCCCCCCGGCCCGCCTTCTCGGCGCTGCGGTCGCTGCGCGACGACGTCCCGCGCCTGCCGCCGTGGGAGGACGGCCTTGCCGCCTACCTCGCCGCGGTCGGCGCGGAGGCCGGCGCGCGATGAGGCTGCTCGTCTGCGGCGGCGCGGGCTTCATCGGCTCGAACTTCACGCGCCAGCGCCTCGCCGAGTACGGCGACACGGTCACGGTGCTCGACAAGCTCACCTACGCGGGCCGGCTGGAGAACCTCGACGACCTGCGCGGGCACGACGGCTTCGCGTTCGTGCACGCGGGCGTCGAGGACCGCGAGGCCGTCGAGGCGGCGGCCGAGGGCTGCGACGCGATCGTGAACTTCGCCGCCGAGACCCACGTCGACCGCTCGATCGCCGAGCCCGACGCGTTCGTGACCACCCACGGGCTCGGCACCTACGTCCTCCTCGAGGTCGCCCGGGCCCGCGGGCTCCGCTACGTCCAGGTCTCGACCGACGAGGTCTACGGCTCGATCGAGGCGGGCTCGTTCACCGAGGCGTCGCCGCTCGCGCCCTCCTCGCCGTACTCGGCCACCAAGGCCGGGGCGGACCTGCTCGTCGCCTCCTACCGGCACACCTACGGGCTCGAGACCGTGATCTGCCGCGGGTCCAACAACTACGGGCCCTTCCAGTACCCCGAGAAGCTGATTCCCTTGATGGTGCTCAACGCCCTCCACGGCGACCGCCTCCCGGTGTACGGCGACGGGATGCAGGTGCGCAACTGGATCTACGTCGAGGACTTCGCGCGCGGCATCGGCGCCGCGCTCGAGCACGGCGAGCCCGGGGAGGTGTACAACGTCGGCGGCCCGGACGAGTGCCCGAACCTCGAGGTCGTCGAGCGGATCATCGCCCTCACCGGCGGCGACGACTCGCTGATCGAGTACGTCACCGACCGGCCCGGGCACGACCGGCGCTACTCGCTGAGCTCCGACCGCGTCCGCGGCCTCGGCTGGGAGCCGCAGGTGCGCTTCGCCGAGGGCCTCGAGCGAACCGTCGGGTGGTATCGCGACAACGCCTGGTGGTGGGAGCCCATCCGCTCGGGGGACTACCGCGCGTATTACGAGCGCCAGTACGGGCGTCAGCTGGGCTGAATCGCCCAGAGGGCGATCGGCCGGCTGACGTTGGGAGTTTCGCCCCGCGAGCGCTTCCGGGCGCGAACGTCCGCGGGCGAAACTCCCGCGCCGGCTGGGCTGAATCGCCCAGAGGGCGATCGGCCGGCTGACGATGGGAGTTTCGCCCCCGCGAGCGCTTCTCGGGCGCGAACGTCCGCGGGCGAAACTCCCGCGCCGGCTGGGCTGAATCGCCCAGAGGGCGATCGGCCGGCTGACGACCGGTTCAGGGCGTCCAGCGGGCCAGGTCGCGCAGCCAGGCCTCGGCCGTCCCGTCGGACGGGGCGCGCCAGTCGCCGCGCGGCGAGAGCGAGCCGCCGTGGGAGACCTTCGGCCCGTTCGGCAGCGCGGAGCGCTTGAACTGCGCGAAGGCGAAGTACCGCTGGCAGAAGAACTCGAGCCAGTGACGGATCTCCGCCTCGTCGTAGGCGGCGCGCTTGGCCTCGGGGAAGTTCGGCGGCCACGTCCCCTCCGCCGCGTCGCGCCACGCGTGCCACGCGAGGAAGCCGATCTTCGAAGGCCGGAACCCGTGGCGCAGCACGTAGAAGAGCGTGAAGTCGTGCAGCGCGTAGGGGCCGATCTGGGACTCCGTCGACTGCAGCTCCTCGCCGGGCACGAGCTCCGGGCTGATCTCCGTGTCGAGGATCGCCGTCAGCGTCTCGCCGACCGGATCCTCGAACTGGCCGCTCGAGACGACCCAGCGGATGAGGTGCTGGACGAGCGTCTTCGGCACGCCGGCGTTGACGTTGTAGTGGCTCATCTGGTCGCCGACGCCGTAGGTCGCCCAGCCCAGGGCGAGCTCGGACAGGTCGCCCGTCCCGAGGACGATCCCGCCGCGCTGGTTGGCGATCCGGAACAGGTAGTCGGTCCGCAGGCCGGCCTGGACGTTCTCGAACGTCACGTCGTAGACCGGCTCGCCGCGCGCGTAGGGGTGGCCGATCTCGCGCAGCATCAGCTCGGCGGTCGGCGTGATGTCGAGCTCCTCCGCGGTGACCCCGAGCGACGCCATGAGCCGGTGGGCGTTGCCCTTCGTCCCGCTGCTGGTGGCGAAGCCCGGCAGGGTGAAGGCGAGGATGTCGCTGCGCGGGCGCCCGGCGAGGTCCATCGCCCTGGCCGCGACGATCAGCGCGTGGGTGGAGTCGAGGCCGCCGGAGACGCCGATGACGACCTTCGGGTCGCCGATCGCCGACAGCCGCTGCACCAGCCCCGCGACCTGGATGGTGTAGGCCTCGTAGCAGTCCTGCTCGAGGCGGTCCGGGTCGGCGGGGACGAACGGGAAGCGCTCCAGCGCGCGCCGCAGGCCGAGGTCGCCGGCGGGCGGGCCGAGCGCGAAGCCGATCCGCCGGAACGCGCCGGTGCGGGCGGCGTGGGTGCGGCGGTTGTCGTCGAAGGTCCCCATCCGCATGCGCTCCTGGCGCAGCAGGTCGAGGTCGACGTCCGCCACCGAGCGGTTGTCGCCGATCGGGAAGCGCTCGGTCTCGTCGAGCAGGACGCCGTTCTCGTAGACGACCGTCTGCCCGTCCCAGGAGAGGTCCGTGGTCGACTCGCCCTCGCCGGCCGCCGCGTACACGTAGGCGGCGAGGCAACGCGCCGACTGCGCGCGGCACGCGAGCTTGCGGTCCTCGGCGCGCCCGACGGTGATCGGGCTGCCCGAGAGGTTCAGCAGCACGGTCGCGCCGGCGAGCGCCGCCTCCGAGCTCGGCGGGACGGGGACCCACACGTCCTCGCACACCTCGGCGTGGACGACGAGGCCCGGGACGTCCTCGGCCTCGAACAGCAGGTCCGGGCCGAACGGCACCGTGGCGCCGTCCACGGTGATCTCCCCGCGGACGTCGTCGCCGGGGGCGATCTGGCGGCGCTCGTAGAACTCGCGGTAGTACGGCGGGTAGGACTTCGGGACGACGCCGAGGATGCGGCCGCGGTGGACGATCACGGCGCAGTTGAACACCCGGCCGCGGGTGCGCAGCGGCGCGCCGACCACGAGCACGGGGATGAGGTCCGCCGACGCCGCCACGATCGTCCGCAGCGCCTCCTCGACGCCGTCGAGCACCGCGTCCTGCAGCAGCAGGTCCTCGATCGAGTAGCCCGTCAGGCACAGCTCCGGGAAGACGGCGACCGCGACGCCCTCCTGGTGGCAGGCGCGCGCCTGGCGCAGCACGGCCTCGGCGTTCGCCGCCGGGTCGGCGATCGCGAGGCGCTCCGTGCAGGCCGCCACGCGGGCGAAGCCCTGCTCGTAGATGTTGTGGAAGTCCATGCTCGGGCGACACTCCTACCCGGAATCGCGCTCCGGTGTCGATCGGCCCCGGCCGGGAAGGTCTGGGCCGTGTCCAACGTCGCCACGATCGTGATCGACATGCTCAACCCGTACGACCACGAGGACGGCGAGGTGCTGGCCGCGCAGGTCGCGGAGCAGTGCATCCTCTACTCCGCGCTCGACGCCTACGTGCGCGGGTTCGAGGTGCGGGTCGCGCGCGACGCGGTCGTGCCGCTCGACCCCGAGCTGGGGGACGCGGCGCTGAAGATGATGGAGCGCAACATGCGCGCCACCGTCGTCCCGGGGACCGACGCGTTCGGCTAGGCCGGGGCGCCCAGGTCGGCGATCCGCCAGCCGCCGCGCTCCTTGACGAGCGCCATCGTCGCGGTCTCGCTCCCCTTGCCCTTGACCTCGGCCTCGGCGCGGTTGCCCTTCACGGTGACGCTCTGGACCTGGAGCTCGTACTCGTCGGCGTCGTCGAGCGAGGCCTTCATCTGCGCCGCGCAGTCGGACCCCGCGGCCTTGACCTGCGCGACCAGCGAGGGGGCGAGGATGTCGTTGCAGATGCGCTCGGCGTCCTTGCGCTCGCCGGCGTCCTGGAGGTTCTCGACGACCTCGGCGACGGCCTTCTGATCGCCCTTGAACTTGTCGGCGGAGGACTCGGACGAGGCCTGCCCGCAGCCGGCGAGGGCGAGGGCGGCGAGGAGCGCGAGGAGGAGCGTGAGTCGGCGCATCGGCCCTGAGAGGGTAATGGCTGCGGGCGCGGCGACGACTACCATCGACGGGCCATGCAGGAGCGAGCGTCCGTGCCCCGGCTCCCGGCCGCGGACGCCGCGGCGGCGTTCCCGCCGGAGCTCGCACGGCTCGAGGACGAGATGGTGCGCTGCCGCCGGTGCCCGCGCCTCGTGGAGTGGCGCGAGCAGGTCGCGCGCGAGAAGCGCGCGGCGTTCCGCGACTGGGACTACTGGGGCCGCCCGGTCCCGGGGTTCGGCGACCCGGACGCGCGCGTGCTCCTCCTCGGGTTGGCGCCCGCCGCCCACGGCGCCAACCGCACCGGCCGGGTATTCACCGGCGACCGATCCGGCGACTTCCTGTTCGCCTCCCTGCACCGCACCGGCTTCGCCAACCGCCCGGCCGCGGTCTCGATCGACGACGGCCTGCGCCTCGCCGACTGCTTCATCGCGGCCGCCGTCCGCTGCGCGCCGCCCGCCAACCGCCCGACCCCCGAGGAGCGCGACACCTGCGCGCCCTGGCTCGAGGCCGAGGCGCGTGAGCTCGGCGCGCTCCGCGTGATCGTCTGCCTCGGCGCCTTCGCCTGGGACGCCGGGCTGCGCCTGCGCGCGGCGCTCGGCGACCCGGCGCCGCGCCCGCGCCCCCGCTTCGGCCACGGCGCCGAGGCCGCGGGCGCGCGGCTCGCGCTCCTCGGGACCTACCACCCGAGCCAACAGAACACGTTCACCGGCAAGCTCACGCCCGCGATGCTGGACGCGGTGTTCACCCGCGCGCGGGAGTTGGCCGCAGGGGCGCCGGTCCGGGGCGCCGCCTGATGCGCCGCTACGGCGAGGTCCTGCGCGTGCCGTACGTGGCGGCGCTCGTGGCGGCGACGCTCGCGGCGCGCTTCCCGATCGGGATCAACGCCCTGGCGATCGTGCTCTACCTGCGCGCCAGCACCGGGTCGTTCGCGATCGCGGGCGGCGTGGCGGGGGCGCTGGCCGCGGGCAGCGGCATCGGCGCGCCGGTGCAGGGGCGCTTCGTCGACCGCTTCGGCCAGCGGCGCGTGCTCGTGCCGCTCGCCGTCATCCACGCGAGCGCCCTGGGCGCGCTGGTCGTCTCCGGCGAGCTCGGCGCGCCGGTCGCCGTGCTGGTCGCCTGCGGGTTCGCCGCGGGGTTCGCGATGCCGCCGACGTCCGCGGTCCTGCGCTCCATGTGGCCCGACCTGCTGCGCGACCGGCCGCAGCTCCTCCAGGCCGCGTACGCGCTGGACTCGGTGTCGATCGAGGTCATCTTCGTCCTCGGCCCGCTGCTCACGGCCGCGATCGCGGCGCTGGCCTCCCCCGCCACCGCGCTGATCATCTCGGCGGCGAGCGTGATCGCGGGCACGCTCGCGTTCACCGCGCTGCCGCCGTCGCGCGCCATCCAGCCGGACCGGGAGGCGAGCCGCGCCGGCGTCCTCGGGGCGCTGCGCTCGCCCGGCGTCCGCAGCCTCGTGCTCACGTCGCTGCCGGCCGGGATCGGCATCGGGATCTGCGAGGTCGCGCTGCCGGCCTTCAGCCACGCGAGCGGCGCCGCCGAGCTGGCGGGCCTCCTGCTCGCCGTGTGGTCCGCGGGCAGCGCGGTGGGCGGGCTCGTCTACGGCGCGCTCTCGCACCGGCCGCCGCTCGGCCGCGTGCACCTCGCGGTGGCCGGCCTGCTCCCGCTCAGCCTGCTGCCGATGGCGGCCGCGCCGTCGCCTGCCGTGATGGCCGTGCTGGTGATCCCCGCGGGCATGTTCATCGCCCCGCTGCTCGCGACCCGCAACGAGCTGATCGGCTGGGTCGCGCCGCCGGGGGCGCGGACCGAGGCCTACACCTGGCCGGTGACGGCGTTCGTCGGCGGCATCGCGATCGGCTCGGCGATGGCGGGCGGGATCGTGGAGGCATCCGGCTGGCGGCCCGCGTTCCTGGTCGCGACGGCCGCCGCGGGGATCGGGGCGATCATCGCCGTCGCCTGCCGTAATACGTTGCACCCCGCCGGCGCGCCCGCCGGCTGACCCCGCGCCAGGAGGACGCCGTGCCCGCACCGACCGACATCCGCCCGCCGTTCACCGAGGAGACCGCCCGCGCGAAGGTCAAGGCCGCGCAGGACGCGTGGAACACCCGCGACCCCGAGCGAGTCGCCCTCGCCTACACCGAGGACTCCGAGTGGCGCAACCGCCACGAGTTCTTCAGCGGTCGCGCCGCGATCGTGGACTTCCTCGAGCGCAAGTGGGCGCGCGAGCTCGACTATCGCCTGCGCAAGGAGCTGTGGACCTTCGCGGGCAACCGCATCGCCGTGCGCTTCGAGTACGAGAGCCGCGACGGCGACGGCCAGTGGTGGCGCAGCTACGGCAACGAGATGTGGGAGTTCGACGACACGGGGCTCATGCGCCGCCGCTACGCGAGCATCAACGACCTCGCCATCGACGCCGCGGACCGCCGGATCGCGGTCTGAGCACGCCGCGGCGGCGGCCGGTTAACCCCCGTGAACACCAGGGCGGCACGGGTACCCTGGATTGGTGGCGCTCTCCGCCTTCACACCTCAGGTCAGTGACTGGTTCGCGAGGGCGTTCGCGGCGCCCACCCCCGCCCAGGCGCAGGCCTGGCCGGCGATCTCGACCGGCGACCACACGCTGATCTCGGCGCCGACGGGATCGGGCAAGACGCTCGCCGCCTTCCTGTGGGCGCTCGACCGCCTCGTCGCCGAGCCGAGCGCCGACCGTACGCGGCTCGTCTACGTCTCGCCGCTGAAGGCGCTCTCCTACGACGTCGAGAAGAACCTGCGCGCGCCGCTGCGGGGCATCGCCGGGCCGGGCGACGTGAAGGTCGCGATCCGCACCGGCGACACGCCCCAGCGCGACCGCCGCGACATGCTGCGCCACCCGCCCGACGTGCTCATCACCACGCCGGAGTCGCTCTACCTGATGCTCACGAGCCAGGCGCGCGAGATCTTCTCCGAGACCGAGTGGGTGATCGTCGACGAGATCCACGCCGTCGCCCAGACCAAGCGCGGCGCCCACCTGGCGGTCACGCTCGAGCGGCTCGCCGAGCAGGCCGGCCGCGACGTCCAGCGGATCGGCCTGAGCGCCACCCAGAACCCGCTCGAGGAGGTCGGGCGGTTCATGGTCGGGCCGCACCGCAGGTGCACGATCGTCGACACCGGCGTGCGCAAGCCGCTCGACCTCAAGATCCACGTGCCGGTCGAGTCGATGGTCGAGCCCGACGAGCCCCGCGACGGCGAGCTCGATCCCTTCAGCGGCCAGGAGGCGACGCGCAAGTCGATCTGGCCGGCGATCTACCCCGAGCTGCTCAAGCTGGTCCGCGAGCACCGCTCGACGCTCGTGTTCGTCAACAACCGGCGCGGGGCCGAGCGCCTCGCGCTGCGGCTCAACGAGCTGGCCGCGCGCGAGGACGAGGAGGCCGGGCGCCCGTACCGCGAGCTGGCCCGCGCCCACCATGGCTCGCTGGCCCGCGAGGAGCGCCTGCTCGTCGAGGACCAGCTCAAGGCGGGCGAGCTGCCCTGCCTCGTGGCGACCTCGAGCCTCGAGCTCGGGATCGACATGGGCGCGATCGACCTCGTGCTCCAGGTCGAGTCGCCGAAGTCGGTCACCGCCGGGCTGCAGCGCATCGGCCGCGCCGGCCACAACGTCGGCGAGGTCTCCAAGGGCCGCATCTTCCCCAAGTTCCGCGCCGACCTGCTCGAGTGCGCGGTCGTCGCCCGGCGCATGCGCGAGGGCCTGATCGAGACGACGGTCGTGCCCCGCAACCCGCTCGACGTACTCGCCCAGCAGATCGTCGCGATGGCCGCCGCGGCCGGGGACGACGGCCTGTCGGTCGACGCCCTCCACGCCCTGCTCGGCCGCACCCACTCCTACGCGGACCTCTCGCGCGCCCAGCTCGAGAACGTCCTCGACATGCTCGACGGCCGCTATCCCTCGGAGGAGTTCGGCGAGCTGCGGCCCCGCATCGTGTGGGACCGGGTCGCCGGCAGCCTGCGCGCCCGCCGCGGCGCCCGCGCGCTCGCGGTCACCAACGCGGGCACCATCCCCGACCGCGGCCTGTTCTCGGTCAACCTGCCGGACGGCCGGCGCGTCGGCGAGCTCGACGAGGAGATGGTCTACGAGGCGCGGCCCGGCCAGGTCTTCCTGCTCGGTGCGACGAGCTGGCGGATCGAGGACATCACGCGCGACCGCGTGGTCGTCTCCCCCGCGCCCGGCGTGCCCGGCGCGGTCCCGTTCTGGAAGGGCGAGGGGATCGGCCGCCCGCCCGAGCTCGGCGCCGCCATCGGCGAGTTCGCGCGCTGGGCGGTCGAGCAGGACCCGGAGACGCTCGAGCGCGAGTACGACCTCGACGAGCGCGCCGCCCGCAACCTCGTCGACTACCTGCGCGAGCAGCAGGACGCCACGCGCGTCGTGCCGAGCGACCGCACGGTGGTCGTCGAGCGCTTCCGCGACGAGATCGGCGACTGGCGCCTGTGCGTGCTGTCGCCCTTCGGCGGCCGCGTCCACGCGGCCTGGGGCCTCGCGCTGTCGGCGAAGATCCGCGATGAGCACGGCCTCGAGGCCGACGCGATCTGGTCCGACGACGGGATCATCGTCCACCTCCCCGACGCCGACGAGCCGCCGGGCGCCGACCTCGTGCTCATCGACCCCGACGAGCTCGAGGACCGGGTGGTCGGCGAGCTCGGGGGCTCGGCGCTGTTCGGCGCCCGCTTCCGCGAGAACGCCGGCCGCGCGCTGCTGATCCCCCGCGCCTATCCCGGCCGGCGCACGCCGCTGTGGCAGCAGCGCCTGAAGTCGCAGACGCTCCTCGAGGTCGCGCGGCGCTACGCGCAGTTCCCGATCGTGCTCGAGACCTACCGCGAGTGCCTGCGCGACGTCTTCGACGTCCCCGCGCTCACCGACCTGCTGCGGCGGCTGCACTCGCGGGAGCTCTCGCTCGTCGAGGTCGAGACGCCGACCGCCTCGCCGTTTGCCTCGTCGCTGCTGTTCGACTACGTCGCCACCTACATGTACGAGGGCGACACGCCCAACGCCGAGCGCCGCGCCGCCGCGCTGGCGCTCGACCGTGAGCTGCTGCGCGAGCTGCTCGGCCAGGAGGAGCTGCGCGAGCTGATCGACCCCGGCGCGCTCGAGCAGGTGGAGGCCGACCTGCAGCGCCTCTCCGAGCGCACGCGGGCGGAGACCGCCGACGCCCTGCACGACGTCCTGCGGCGCCTCGGCGACCTCACCGGCGAGGAGGCGGCCGCGCGGGTCGCGCCCGGCGGCGACGCGGCGGGCTGGCTCGAGCAGCTCGCCGGGGAGCGCCGCGCGGTCGTCCTGCGCGTGGGCGGCGAGCGCCGCTGGGTGGCCGCCGAGGACGCCGGCCTGTTCCGCGACGCGCTCGGCGCCGTGCCGCCCTCCGGCCTGCCCGACGCCTTCCTCACCGACGTGCCCGACGCGCTCGAGCGGCTCGTGCGCCGGTACGCCCGCGTCCATGGCCCGTTCGAGTCGCGCGCGCTGCGGGAGCGCTACGGGATCGCGCTCGAGCCGGTGCTCGAGGGCCTCGAGGAGGCGGGCGAGCTGGTGCGCGGGGAGCTGCGGCCCGGCGGCACCGAGCGCGAGTGGTGCGATCCCGAGGTCCTGCGCCGCCTGCGCCGCGCCTCGCTCGCCGCGCTGCGCAAGGAGATCGAGCCCGCCGACCAGCGGGCGCTGGCGCGCTTCATGCCGAGCTGGCAGGGCGTCGACCGCCACCCGCCCGGCGGCGCCGGGCCCGACCGCCTGCGCGAGGTGCTGATCCCCCTGCAGGGCCTCGCCCTGCCCGCCGAGGTGTGGGAGCGCGACGTGCTGCCGCGCCGCGTCGGCGCCTGGTCGCCGTCGTGGCTCGACCAGCTGTGCGCCTCGGGCGAGGTCGTGTGGGTCGGCGCCGGCGCGCTCGGCCGCAGCACCGGTCGCGTGGCGCTGTACTTCCGCGAGGACGCCCCGGTGCTCGGCCCGCCGCCGGGTGCCTCCGCGGCGCCCGCCGAGCCTGCGCACGAGGCGATCCGTGAGCGCCTGCGCGGCGGGGCGTGCTTCTTCACCGACCTGCTCGTCGACGTCGAGGGGCTCACCACCGAGGAGCTGCAGGAGGCGCTGTGGGACCTCGTGTGGGCGGGCGAGGCGACCAACGACGCGTTCGCGCCGCTGCGCTCCCCCAAGCTCGCGGCCGCCACGCCGTGGTCGCAGCGCGCCCGCGCCGAGCGCGCCGGCCGGCGGCGCTTCAGCTCCCGCCGCACGGGCGCCCAGGCGCAGGTCCAGGGCCGCTGGTCGCTGACCGACCGCCTGTTCGCGTCCGGCGACGGCGACCCCGTCGCCCGCCGCCGCGCGCAGGCGGAGCTGCTGCTCGAGCGCTACGGGATCGTCACCCGCGAGCAGGTGCTGGCCGAGGGCATCCCGGGCGGCTTCTCGTCGCTGTACGACCAGCTCGCCGCGCTCGAGACCGTCGGCGTCGCCCGCCGCGGCTACTTCATCGAAGGCCTCGGCGGCGCCCAGTTCGCGCTGCCCGGCGCCGTGGAGCGCCTGCGCGCCCAGCGCGACGACGACGCCGCGCCGCCGACCGTCCTCGCCGCCACCGACCCCGCGCAGCCGTACGGCGCGGCCCTGAAGTGGCCGCAGCGCGAGGGCGCCCGGCGGCCCTCGCGCGTGGCGGGCGCCTACGTCGTGCTGACGGGCGCGGAGCCCGTCCTCTACGTGGAGCGCGGCGGCAAGGGGCTGCAGGTCCTCGTCCCCGACGACGATCCGCGCATCGAGCCCTCCATGGAGGCGCTCGCCGACGCGGTCCGCCGCGGCCGTATCCGCCGGCTCGCGCTCGAGCGGGTCGACGGCGAGGCGGTGGTGGGCTCCGCCTGGGAGGACCGCCTGATCGACCTCGGCTTCCGCGCCGGGCCGCGCCGGCTGACGCTGACGGCGTGAGCGGCGACGGCTTCGCCGTCGCTGTCGAGATCGGCTTCGCCGATCTCGCGGAGGTTGACCTATGAGCGCGGCAACCGGTCCGGAAACTGGTCCGCAGACCGGCGACGCGGGGGCGCGCCGCGAATACCCTTGACGCATGCCCGAGGGCGACACCATCCACTACGTCGCGAACCGCATGCGGCCGGTGCTCGCCGGGCACGTCCCCGACGCGCTCGAGACCCCGCATCCCCGCTTCGGGCGCGATCGCTGGCCCGAGCGCCTCGGCGGCCGGGAGATCACGGCGGTCGACGTCCACGGCAAGCACCTCTTCCTGCGCTTCGACGGCGGGCTGACGATCCACTCGCACCTGCGCATGACCGGCTCGTGGCGGATCCGCCGGCGTGACAGCGGGCGTGCCCGCCCCTCGCCGCGCACCTGGCTCGTGCTGCGTCGCGGCGAGCACGAGGTGCTCCAGCTCGGCGGCCCCGTGCTCGAGCTGATGACCGACGGGCGCGTCCGCTTCGATCAGCGCATCGCCGCCCTCGGGCCCGACATCCTCGCCCCCGAGTTCGACCGCGAGCGCTTCCTGCGCCGCCTGCGCGCCGACGACCCCACGCGGCCGATCGGCGACGCGCTGCTCGACCAGCGCACGGTGGCCGGCATCGGCAACCTGTGGAAGGTCGAGGGCTGCTTCGAGGCGGGCATCGACCCGTGGCGGGCGACCGGCGCGGTCTCCGACGCCGACGCGCTCGCGATCGTCGACGCGTGCCGGCCGCGCATGCAGGAGTCCGCGCGCGACGGCAACCAGACCCGCCACCGGCGCATCTACGGCCGCGCGGGCGTCGCCTGCCCGCGCTGCCGGGACGCCTCGCGCATCGAGGTGCGCGGGCAGTGGGAGGACAACCGGCCGACGTTCTGGTGCCCGCGGTGTCAGACCTGACCGCGACGCGCCTGCGACGGGTCGGCCACAAGGGCGCCGACCACCTCGCGCCCGGCAACACCCGCGCGTCCTTCGACGCCGCCCTGGCCGCCGACGTCGACATGATCGAGTTCGACGTGCTGCCCGAGGACCAGCGCGCGCTCGACACCACGCGCCTGCTGCTGGCGCACGACTACGAGCACGACCTCAGCGCCGCGCCGACGCTCGAGGAGGGCCTCGACCACCTCGCCTCGCCGGCGTTCGCCGGCGTCGACCTCGACGTCGACCTCAAGCTGCCCGGCTACGAGGCGCGCGTCGTGCGCGCGCTGCAGGAGCGCGACCTCGTCGGGCGCACGCTCGTGTCCTCGATGTACATGCGCAGCCTCGTCGCCGTCCGGGCGCTCGAGCCCGCGCTGCGGCTCGGCTGGTCGGTGCCGCGGGTGCGACGCGACTACACGAAGTCGATCGTGTGGGCGATCCCCGTCTACGGCGCCGCGGCCTGGGTGCGCCGCCGGCTCCCGGCCACCGCCGCCCGCCACCTCGGCGAGGGTCGCTGCGACGCGGTGATGGCCCACTGGCGCCTCATCACGCCGTCGCTCGTCAGCACCGTCCGCGACGCCGGCGGCGAGCTCTACGTGTGGACCGTGGACGACGCCGCCCTCATCCGCCGGCTCGCCGGCCTCGGCGTCACCGGCGTGATCACGAACGACCCGAGACTCTTCGCGTAACTGCATCGCCGCCATCCAGCGGTCTCCGCACTCCAGGAGCGGGGGGCGGCGATGCGCCCCATCATCCAGCGGTCTCCGCACTCCAGGAGCGGGGGGCGGCGATGCGCCCCATCATCCGAGGCGTCAGCGCACGACGCACGTGGCCGCGCTGTACCCGGGTGGGTCCGACCCCTGGGTCCCCGCGTGGCCGGCCTCGGTCATCGCCCGCCGCCGGCGGAGCGTCTCACCTCCGCGGCGCCACCAGAAGATCACCTTCCCCCGCAGCTCGAAGGCGGCGCCGCGGCTCGGGGGCTCGATGCGGAAGCTCCAGCCCGCGTCCATCTCGCCGCCGGCCTTGCTGCCCAGCCGCACCCAGCCGGAGTCGGCGCGGGCGCCGCGCATCGTGCGCCAGCGGCCCATGCGGTCGCGGTACTGGACGCGGAAGCGCATGAGCATGGTGGCCTTGCGCCGCAGGCCCGGCATCCAGCCGCGGATGCCGATCGTGTCGGGGCGCTCGTCGGTGTCGCAGACGTTGACCGTCGCCCACGCCCGCGCGATCCCGGCGCGGGCCGTGGCGGGACGCGCCGCCGAGACCACGGGGGCGACGGCCAGGACCAGCACCGCGAGGGGGAGGATGCGGGAGCGCATCGGCCACCCCACTAACGCAGCCGCCGCGTCAACGATTCGCTGTGATGGACGGGCGCGCACGTCGTAGTAGGGGTGTGACGAGCATCGTGATCGCGCCGCGGACGCCGTCAAGCTCGCGTGCCGTGCTCGACTTCGACGCGCTCTACCGCGCCTCGCGGGACGACGTCTACGCCTACGTCGCGACGCTCGTCGGCGATCGTACGGCCGCCGAGGACGTCACCGCGCAGGCCTTCGAGCGCGCGTATCGCAAGCGGCGCAGCTACCGGCCCGCGCGCGGGAGCGCCCGTGCGTGGCTGTTCGGGATCGCGCGCAACGCCGCGCTGGACGAGCTGCGCCGGCGGCGGCGCACCGCGACGCTCGCCGCGGACCCCGGCGACGGCGACGCGCCGACGCCCGAGGACGAGGCCGCCGACGCGCTCCGCCGCGCCGCGGTCCGCGCGGCCCTGGCCCGACTCGAGGCGCGCGACCGCGAGCTGATCGCCCTGAAGTTCCACGCCGGCCTCGACAACGCCGAGCTGGCGGGCGTGCTCGGGTGCAGCGTCTCGAACGCCGGGACGCGGCTGCACCGCGCCATGGAGAAGCTGCGAGAGGCGGTCGACGACGATGCCTGAACACGACTCGGGCGAGCGCACGCTCGAGGCGCTCGACGCCGCGCTGGCCGGGCGCCCGGTGCCCCCGGACCTCACCGAGCTCGGCGAGCTCGCCGTGCTGGTGCGCGACGAGCGGCCGCTGCCCCCGCCGGCGTTCGCCGCCGCCCTCGACGCCCGCGCGGCCGACGGCTTCCCGCGCCCCCGCCGCCGGCGCGCGCCGGGCCTGCACGTCATGGGCCCGGCGCTCGCCGCGGCGGCGTGCCTCCTCCTGGTCGCCGGGCTGGTGGCCGTGCCGCGCCTGGGAAGCGACGCCGACCGGCAGGCGAGCGGCGGCGGCGGCGCGTCCGGTGCCGCGCTCGATCGCGAGTCCGAGCCCCGGCCCGGGGCAGTCGCCAGTCCGCCGGCGCCCCCCGGCGGCAGCCCGCGCTCCGACAGCGTCGGGCGGCGGCGCGTCGAGCACTCGGCCGCGCTCACGCTCGCGGCCCGGCCGGACGAGCTCGAGGACGTCGCCGACGGCGTCGTCCGCGTGACGGACGCGGCCGGCGGCTTCGTGCAGTCGTCCTCGGTGACCTCCGGCCGCCGGAGTGCGAGCGGCGGCGAGTTCACGCTGCGGATCCCGGCCGCGGGGCTGCAGGCGGCGCTCGCCGACCTCTCCCGCCTCGCCCACGTGCGCGAGCGCTCCCAGCGCACGCTCGACATCACCCGCCTGTCGGTGTCCGCGCGCGATCGCCTCGCCGACGCGCGCGCCGAGCGTGCGAGCGTGCGGCGCCGGCTCGCGCGGGCGGAGACCGACCAGGAGGCCGCCCGGCTGCGCGCGCAGCTGCGGCGCGCGTCGCGCCGGGTGGCGGTCGCCGGGCGTGACGTCGCGCGCGCCGACAACCGCGCCCGCTTCGCGACCGTGACCGTCTCCCTGGTGGCCGACCGCAGCGCGGCGGCGCCCGGCGACGGCGGCCGCTGGACCCCGGCCGACGCGCTCGGCGACGCCGTGCGCGTCCTCGAGGTCGCGGCCGGCGTCGCGCTCGTCACCCTGGCAGTCGCGCTGCCGCTCGGGCTCCTCGGCGGCGGCGCGTGGGTCGCGACGCGCCACGGCGTACGCCGCCGCCGGGACCGCGCGCTCGACGCGATCTAGCCGATTCGGCCATTGCATCCGATTGTGCCGAGCGGGTTGGATTGGCACATGCGAAGCACAGGAACCCGAATCGCTGCCGGCGCCACGCTGGCGATCCTCCTCGCGACCGCGCTGGCACAGCCCGCGGCCGCCCAGCGGCGCAGCCGCGAGGCCAAGGAGGTCATCCGGATCACGCGGCAGGTGATGCGCGAGAACCACATGATGGCGGCGATCGTGCGCGTCCAGCGCGGGCGCCGGCCGGTCGTCACCGCCGCGCTCGGCAACACGATGACCGACGTGCCGGCGACGACGAACATGAGCTGGCGGATCGGCTCGATCGCCATCCCCTACATGACGACCGTGATGCTGCAGTTGCGCGACCAGGGGAAGCTGAGCCTGAACGACACCGTGTCGAAGTGGTATCCGCGGTATCCGAACGCGGACAAGGTGACGCTGAAGATGCTCGCCCACGCGACCTCGGGCTATCCCGACTTCATCCAGGAGAACCCGACCTTCGTGGAGGTCCTGCTGTCCAACCCGTTCCGGCAGTTCAACCAGCAGGAGCTGCTCCGCTTCGCCTTCGCCCAGCCGCTCATCTGCGCGCCGGGCCAGTGCTTCCACTACGCCCACACGAACTTCATCATCCTCGGGCAGATCCTGGCCAAGGTCACCAGCAGCCGGTCGCGACGTTCCTCCGCCGGCGCATCCTGCGCCCGCTGAAGCTCCGCCACACGGCCAGCTCCCAGACCGCGGAGATGCCGCCACCGGTCCTGCACGCCTTCGGGTGGGACCGCGGCATCTATGAGGACACGACCGGCTGGAGCCCGTCGTGGAGCATCGGCCGCGGGCTGATCATGTACGGCAACATCAGGGACGTCGCCACCTCGGCCGAGCCGATCCTCGGCGGCCGGCTGCTCTCCGGGAGCTCGCGCCGCCAGCTCGTCGCGCCGTTCCCGACGCCGGGCCAGCCGAAGGAGCCCTTCTACTACGCCTCGGGGCTCGTCGTCATAGGCAACTGGCGGATCCAGAACCCATACATCAACGACTACGGCGGCGTCCAGGCCTACCTGCCGTCCAAGCGGCTCACGATCGCGGTCGTGTCGACGATCGGCATCGGCGGCAACCGGACGGGCCAGAACATCAGCCAGGTGATCTTCCAGCAGATCGCCAACCGACTTGCCCCGTCGGATCCCGTGGAGTTTCCGGTCCAGTAGGACCCGGCCGACTGTCCCCTGTGGTATCTCTGCCCCGGAGATGGCCGCGGGCACCGAGAGCATCGCCGCCCTCCTCGGCCGGATCCCCGTCTTCGAGGAGCTGAGCCCGGAGGATCTCCTGCACGTGGCGGAGGTGGCGGTGCCGCGGAGCTTCGAGCCCCACGAGGTCGTCTTCCGCGAGGGCGACGACTCGGACACCTGCTACGTCGTGCGCAACGGGCACGCGCGCGCCACGCGCGGCCACCGCGACGGCCGCGTCCTCACGCTGGCGACGTTCGGGCCCGGCGACATCTTCGGCGAGCTCGCGATGTTCGACGACGAGCGCCGCTCGGCCACCGTGCAGGCGACCGACGCGCTGGACACGATCGCGATCCCCGGGCGCGACATGCGGCGGCTCCTGCGGCTGCACCCCGACATCGCGGTCAAGCTCGTGATCGCGCTCGGCCGGCGGCTGCGGGCCGCCAACGAGCGGCTCGCCCGCCAGTCCTTCCAGACCGTGCAGAGCCGCGTGGCGGGTGTGCTCGCCCAGCTCGTCGAGCAGGCGCGGGCCGAGGGCTCCGCCGACGAGGACGTGACGATCACGCTCACCCAGGCCGAGCTCGCCCAGCTCGCCGGCTCCTCGCGCGAGTCGGCCAGCCGCTTCCTCGCCACGCTCGAGCGCGCCGGCGTGATCTCCCAGGGCCGCGGGCGGCTGACGGTCCACCGGCCGGACGCGCTGGACGGGTATGTCTACTGAGGAGCCGCCGGCGGTCGAGCTCGAGGTCTCCTACGGGGGCGTCGCCGTCCGCGCCGCCCCCGATCCCGAGGTCGTCGTGATCCGGCCGACCGGCAAGCGGGTGATCGGGCTGCCCAAGGGCGGGGCGAACGACGGCGAGAGCGGGGCGGAGGCCGCGGTCCGCGAGGTGCGCGAGGAGACCGGGGTCATCGTCGAGGTGCGCGAGCCGCTCGGCGAGGTGAAGTACTGGTACCGGCGCGGCGGCAAGCGCGTCTTCAAGACCGTGCACTTCTTCCTCTGCGACTACGTCGGCGGAGACACCGCCGACCACGACCACGAGGTCGACGAGGCGCGCTGGCTGCCGATCGAGGAGGCCCTGCAAGTCCTCAGTTATCGGGGCGAGCGTGAGATGATCGAGCGCGCCCTGTCAAGGTTGCGCCCTACCCGCTAGGGTGCCGCGCTGTGCAGGTCCTGAACTTCTACTCCACGGTGTTCGCCGACCAGATGAAGCGCGGCCGCAAGACCGCGACGATCCGGCTCGGCGACAAGCGTCACAAGTACCGCAAGAACCAGGTGGTGCTGGTCACCGTCGGCTACCAGTACTCGCCGCGGGAGAAGCTCTTCCACGCGGTGATCGACAACGTGGAGGTCAAGCGGGTCAAGGACCTCTCCCCGCGCGACATCGAGCACGACAACCCCGAGTTCCGCCGCACCGAGGAGCTCATCCACTTCATCGAGCAGATCTACGGCCGCGAGGTCTCGGTCGAGGACACGGTGACCGTCGTGCGCTTCAGCCAGATCGTCGAGAACCCGCCCGACTTCCAGGACCGCCTGCGCGGCGTCGGCGGGGCGCAGAACTGACGCTTCCGGGCGCCTCCGTCGCCTCGTAGCGGTTCTCTCCCGGGATCCGGCGCACGGAGCCCCACCCGCGCACGGCCCACACCACGAGCAGCGCCGCCCCGGTCGCCGCGCCGAGCGTGTCGGCGAGCAGGTCGCCGACCGTGTCGTCGTTGGAGAGCTGCAGCCGCGAGCCGAGCCGATGGTCGGACGCCCACTCGCACAGCTCCCAGACCGCCCCGATCGCCGCGCCGAGCGCGAACGTGATGACGAAGATCCCCACGTGGTGGCGGCGCTCGGTGTCGTCGCGCGGGTCGGGGACCACGTCCGCGCGCGCGAGCGCGATGTAGATCACGGGCGCGCCGAGCATCGGGATCGTGAAGTGCACGACCGAGTCGAACCAGGCGAAGCGGTCGTAGAGCCCGAACGCCTCGCCGAACCCCTGCAGGCAGCACGCGAGCACGAGGCTGAGGTCGTAGGGGCGGGGGAGGTCGAGCGGGCGCACTGCGAGCGCGATCGCCGACGCGACCGTCAGGTAGGCCAGCGCGTGGGCGTCGCCGGCGATCCCGGCGACGACGGCGCCCACCACGAGGGCGAGCCGCAGGACGTCGATGCCGTCCCGCAGCAGCGGGTGCCAGTCGCCCAGCAGGATCCGGCGCGTGTCCATGCGCGTGCTCTACCCGTTCGCGGCCACCGCGCGCGCATTGGCACTCTCGTTACCAGAGTGCCAATCGTGCCTTGACATCACCCTGCTCCGTCATAGAATGGCCTCCGGTTGGCACTCTCCCCCTTGGAGTGCCAACGTCCTCAGTCCGACTCGATCTGAGTGGAGGTCACTCAATGAAGCTCAAGCCCCTGGGCGATCGGCTGATCGTCAAGGCGGTCGAGGAGGAGGCGACGACGGCCTCCGGCATCGTCCTCCCCGACACCGCGAAGGAGAAGCCCCAGAAGGGCAAGGTCCTCGCCGTGGGCGATGGCAAGCTCGACGACAACGGCCAGCGCCAGCCGGTCGACGTCTCCGAGGGCGACGAGGTCCTGTACTCGAAGTACGGCGGCACGGAGATCACGGTCGACGGCGAGGACCTGCTGGTCCTGCGCGAGACCGACGTGCTGGCCAAGGTCCAGAACTAAGCGATCCGAGAGAGACACATGGCTCATAAGGAACTGAAGTACGACGTCGACGCGCGCAAGGCGCTCGAGCAGGGCGTCGATGCGGTCGCCAACGCCGTCAAGGTCACGCTCGGCCCCCGCGGCCGCTACGTGGTCCTCGACAAGAAGTTCGGCGCCCCGACCATCACGAACGACGGCGTGACCATCGCTCGTGAGATCGAGGTCGAGGACGTCTTCCAGAACCAGGGCGCCCAGCTGGTGCGCGAGGTAGCCACGGCGACCAACGACGTCGCCGGCGACGGCACCACCACCGCGACGGTGCTGGCCCAGGCGATCGTCCGCCAGGGCCTCAAGAACGTCGCGGCCGGCGCCAACCCGCTCTCGCTCAAGCGCGGCATCGAGCGCGCCGTCGATCAGGTCGTCGAGCACATCGGCAAGCAGTCCAAGGAGATCGCCGGCAAGGACCAGATCGCCCGCGTGGCGACCATCTCCGCCGGCGACGACGACATCGGCGACGTGATCGCCGACGCGATCGACAAGGTCGGCAAGGACGGCGTGGTCAACGTCGAGGAGGGCCAGACGTTCGGCATGGACCTCGAGTTCACCGAGGGCATGCAGTTCGACAAGGGCTACATCTCGCCCTACATGGTCACCGACCAGGAGCGCATGGAGGCGGTGCTCGAGGATCCCTACATCCTCATCGCCAACCAGAAGATCGGCTCCGTCCGCGATCTGCTGCCGGTGCTCGAGCAGGTCATCCAGTCCGGCCGCCCGCTGCTGATCATCGCCGAGGACGTCGAGGGCGAGGCCCTCGCGACGCTCGTCGTCAACAAGCTGCGCGGCACCTTCACCGGCGTCTCCGTGAAGGCCCCGGGCTTCGGCGACCGCCGCAAGCGCATGCTGGAGGACATCGCGATCCTCACCGGCGGCGAGGTCATCACCGAGGAGATGGGCCTCAAGCTCGAGAACACCCAGGTCTCGCAGCTCGGCCGCGCCCGGCGCGTCGTGGTGACGAAGGACACCACCACCATCGTCGACGGCGCCGGCGAAGGCGACGGCATCAAGGGCCGCATCAACCAGATCAAGGCGGAGATCGAGAACACCGACTCCGACTTCGACCGCGAGAAGCTCCAGGAGCGCCTCGCGAAGCTCTCGGGCGGTGTCGCCGTCGTGAAGGTCGGCGCGGCCACCGAGACCGAGATGAAGGAGAAGAAGCACCGCGTCGAGGACGCGCTGCAGGCCACCCGCGCCGCCCTCGAGGAGGGCATCGTGCCGGGCGGCGGCGTCGCGCTGCTCGAGGCCACCGCGGCCATCGACCTCGACCAGCTGTCGATCGAGGACGAGAAGACCGGCGCGCGGATCGTGCTGCGCGCGCTCGAGGAGCCGCTCCGCCAGATCGCGGAGAACGCCGGCTACGAGGGCTCCGTCGTGGTCAACGACGTCCGCAAGGCGAAGAAGGGCCACGGCCTCAACGCCGCGACGGGCGAGATCGTCGACCTCGTCGCCGCGGGCGTCATCGACCCCGCCATGGTGACCCGCTCGGCGCTGCAGAACGCCGCGTCGATCGCCAAGAACATCCTCACCACCGAGGCCATCGTGGCCGAGGTGCCCGAGAAGGACGGCGGCGGCGGCGGGGGCGGCGGCATGCCCGACATGAGCGGGATGATGTAAGGGGCCTTCAGCCCTGCCAGACACGACGAGGGCCCGGCGCGAGCCGGGCCCTCGGTCGTTCCGGGGTCCCCTGGCGGAACGCGGGCCGCCTCGTCAGGCCGTCGGCGAGGCGGTGGTCCGCCCGCCGCCCGTGACGCGCTCGGGAAGCTTGAGCGCGCCGTCGAGGCTCAGGCGGCCGGCGCCCGTCGCGGCGACGCCGATCGACGTGAAGCCGAGCAGCATCACGAGCTCATAGCCGCCGTCGGCGACGAAGAAGCCCTTGCCGGCGTGCACCACCAGGAAGGCCACGAGCATGTCGACGGCGAGGGCCGTGCCGGCCAGCGGCGTCAGCAGGCCGACGATCAGCAGCAGCCCGCCGATCACCTCCGTGAAGGCGACGAGCGGCGCCATCAGCTCTGGAGCAGGGATGCCGATGCCGCCGAACATCTCCTCGGTGCCGCTCAGGTCGCCGAGCTTGTCGGCCCCGTGGGCCAGGAAGACGACGCCGAGCGCGACGCGGATGGCGAGCAGGCCGAGGCTCTGCAGGGACGTGGTGGAAGTGGTCATCGCGATCCTCCCGTAGGTCGCATTCGACTGACGGGCGGGAACCTGGTGCGATGGGGGTGAGGTCCTCGTAAGCGAAGCGGGCCCGGGTCCGCTTCGCGGCGCTCAGGCCGGCACGGCGTCCAGGCTGCGCGCCGCGAGGCCGACGTACCGCGCCGTCGGCCGGATCAGCCGCCCCTCGCGCTTCTGCTCGAGGATGTGCGCCGACCAGCCGGCGGTCCGCGCGCACGCGAACATCGGCGTGAACAGGTCCGCGCTCACCCCGGCGTGGTCGAGCACCACCGCCGACCAGAACTCGACGTTGGTGGCCAGCACGCGCTCGGGATGACGCTCGGCCAGCTCGGTGAGCGCGGCCGCCTCGAGCGCCTCGGCGGCTGCCAGGCGCGGCGATCCGACCTCGCGCGCGGTACGCCGCAGGACGCGCGCCCGCGGGTCCTCGGCGCGGTAGACGCGGTGCCCGAAGCCCATCAGGCGCTCGCCGCGGTCCAGCGCGGCGCGCACCCAGCCGCGGGCGTCGGCGCCGGCCTCGACCTCGTCGAGCATCCGCAGCACCCGCGACGGCGCGCCGCCGTGCAGCGGGCCCGACAGGGCGCCGACGGCGGCGCTCAGCGCGGCCGCGACGTCGGCTCCCGTGGACGCCACGACCCGCGCGGTGAACGTCGAGGCGTTCATGCCGTGCTCGGCGGCCGCGATCCAGTAGGCGTCGAGGGCCTTGACGTGGGTGGGGTCCGCCTCGCCGCGCCAGCGCATCAGGAAGCGCCCGGGGATCGACGTCGCCTGGTCGATCTCCCGCTGCGGTACCGGCGGGCGGCCGGTCCCCCGCGCCGCATGAGCGATGAGCGACAACGCCATCACCGAGGCGCGCGCGAGCTGGTCGCGGGCGACCTCGTCGGAGATGTCGATCAGCGGCTCGAAGCCCCACTCGGGGCCGAGCAGGGCCAGCGCGGCCTGCATGTCCACGCGGGGGTCCCCCGAGCGAACGGTGAGCGGGTACGGGTCCGCGGGTGGCAGCCCGGGCTCCAGGCGGCCGTCGACCAGCAGGCCCCACACCTGCTCGAACGGCACGCGGCCGACGAGCTCCTCGATGTCCACCCCGCGGTAGCGGAGCGCTCCGCCCTCCCGGTCCGGCTCCGCGATCTCCGTCGCGAACGCGACCACACCCTCCAGACCCGACTGGACCTCGGCCATCGGCATCCCTTCGCTTCGCTCGACCCGACGCCGCCGGCTCCTGGAGGCGCGCGGCGTGCGCAAAAGATACGGGGGTGGGCAAGCGCCGCGGCGCCGCAGTCTCCCGCCACGATCGCGGCCCGGTCATCTAGGCTGCGCGCCCGGGGATCGGCGAACCCCTGAAGGCTCCCCCAATGGATCAGCTCACCTACAGGCCCGCGGCCGAGCTCGCCACGCTGGTGCGGGACGGCGAGGTCTCCGCCTCGGAGCTCGTCGCGGCCTCCCTCGAGCGCATCGAGTCCCTCGACCCGCTGCTCAACGCGTTCGTCGAGGTCGACGCCGAGCGCGCGCTGTCCGAGGCCGAGAACGTCCGGCCGCGCGACGGCCGGGCCTTCGCCGGCGTGCCGATCGCGGTCAAGGCCAACGTGCCGGTGCAGGGGATGTGCATGAACTTCGGCTCGCGCTTCCTGGCCGGGCACCGCGCCGGCCACAGCGCCTACCTGGTCCACCGCCTGCGCGACGCCGGCTTCGTGATCGTGGGCACGACGAACCTGCCGGAGTTCGGGATCCTCCCCACCACCGAGCCGCGCCACTCGGGCGCGACGCGCAACCCGTGGGACACGAGCCGCACGCCCGGCGGCTCGTCGGGCGGCTCGGCGGTCGCGGTGGCCGCCGGGCTCGTCCCCGTCGCGCACGGCAACGACGGCGGCGGGTCGATCCGCATCCCCGCCGCGTGCTGCGGTCTGGTGGGGCTCAAGCCGAGCCGCGGGCGGGTCTCCCGCGGGCCGGACCTCGGCGACTCCTTCCTCTCCAGCGAGGGCGTCCTCACCCGCACGGTGGCCGAGACCGCGCAGATGCTCGACGTGCTGGCCGGCTACGAGGTCGGCGACGCGACGTGGGCGCCGCGGCCGGCCGAGCCGTACGCGACCGCCGTGCGGCGCGACCCCGGCCGCCTCCGGGTCGCGCTGACGACCTCCAACGCGCTGGGCGTCGAGCCCGACGCGGAGTCGCTGCGCGGCCTGCAGGCGACCGGCGAGCTGCTCGCCTCGCTCGGGCACGAGGTCGAGGAGACGGCGCCCGCGATGCCCGACGGCGGCGCGCTCGAGCTCTTCCGCACCGTGTTCGGCGCCGCCGTGAGCCTGCAGGTCACCTACGGGGAGCTGCTGGCCGGCCGGCCGCCGGAGGACGACGAGATCGAGCCGCTGTCGCGGGAGATCGCCGAGGGCGCGCAGCGAACGTCCTCCGTCGCCTACCTGGCCGCGCTCGCGCAGCTGCAGGCCCTCGCGCGCGGGGTCATCGCCTTCTTCGCCGAGTACGACCTGCTGCTCACGCCCTCCCTGGCCCAGCGCCCCCTGGCGATCGGCGAGCTCCACGGGGCGGGCGCCGACCCGTCCGCGGACTTCCTGCGCGCCGCGCGCTTCGTCCCCTACGCGCCGCTGTTCAACATCACGGGCCAGCCGGCGATCTCGATCCCGGCCGGGTTCGGCGACGACGGGCTGCCGATCGGCGTCCACCTCGCCGCCAAGCCGCTCGGCGAGGACACGCTGCTGCAGGTCGCGGCGCAGCTCGAGGCGGCCCGGCCGTGGGCCGCCCGGCACCCCTCCCCGGCCGCCGCCGCGGAGTCCTAGGATCGGCCCCCTCACCCGGAGCGCGGCCCGCGTCGCCCGGAGCCTAGAATGGCTGGCTCGCTCCCTGACTTACACCGAAGCGAGGATCCACCGTATGGCCTACGTGATCGCCGAGCCCTGCATCGGGACCAAGGACAACTCGTGCGTCGAGGTCTGCCCCGTGGACTGCATCCACCCGACCCCGGACGAGCCCGACTACGAGAACGTCGAGATGCTCTTCATCGACCCCGATGAGTGCATCGACTGCGACGCCTGCGTCGAGGCCTGCCCCGTGGACGCGTGCTTCGCGGAGGACCAGCTCCCCGAGGAGTGGGCCAACTACGCGCAGAAGAACGTGGAGTACTACGCCGGGCGCTCGTAGCGCCCGGCGTGACTCCCCCGGCCTTCCCTAGGCCATCGGCAGCGACATGCCCGCCGGCTCGGGCGCGGCGGCGGGCGCCGGCGCCTGCATGACGGGCAGCTCGATCGGCGACAGCGCGATGACGCCGCGCGCGGCCTGGCGCAGCGCCTGGCCGGCGGGATCGTCGGGGTCGGCGAGCACGAGCGGGGTGCCGATGTCGGACTGCTCGCGCAGGCCCATGGTGAGCGGCACCTGGCCGATCAGCGGCACGTCGAGCTCGTCGGCGAGCGCCTGGCCGCCGCCCTCGCCGAAGATCGCGAAGCGCTCCCCGGCGGGCGTGGTGAAGCCGGACATGTTCTCGATCACGCCCGCGATCTCGAGCTTGACCTTGTCGGCCATCTCCGCCGAGCGGCGCGCGACCTTCTGGGCCGCGGGCTGCGGGGTCGTGACGATGAGGAACTTCGCCTGCGGCAGCAGCTGGGCGAGCGTCATCGAGACGTCGCCGGTGCCGGGCGGCAGGTCGATGAGCAGGTAGTCGAGAGCGCCCCACTCGACGTCCTCGAGGAACTGCTGCAGCGCCTTGTGCAGCATCGGGCCGCGCCAGACGACCGCCTCGTCCTCCTTGATGAAGAAGCCGATCGACATGACCTTCAGGCCATGGGCGTCCAGCGGGAGGATCTTGCGGTCGGCGGACACGCGCGGGCGCTCGGCCCCGAGGCCGAGCATGCGGGGGATCGAGTAGCCCCACACGTCCGCGTCGAGGACGCCGACCGACTTGCCGTCGGCGCGCAGCGCGGCGGCGAGGTTGACGGTCAGCGACGACTTGCCGACGCCGCCCTTGCCGGAGCCGACGCAGATGATGTTCGACACCTGCGCGAGCGCCCCCTCGGGGAGCCCGTTGCGTCCGAGCTTCTGCTGCAGGACGCCCTTCTCCTGGTCGGTGAGGACGTCGAAGCCGACGTTGACGCGGCTCACGCCGCCGACGCCGGAGACCGCCTCCGCGACAGCGGTCTGGAAATGGTTCTTGATCGGGCAGCCGGGGGTCGTCAGCGAAACGGTCACGTCGACGATCCCGCCGTCCTTGATGTCGATGGACCGCACCATCTCGAGCTCGACGATGGAGCGCCGCAGCTCGGGATCGATGACGACCTTCAGCGCCTCGAGGATCTGTTCTCTCGTGGGCATGCGCCCCATTGTCGCAGGCCCCGGCCGGCGGCCTCAGCGGGCGGCGAACCGGCCGAGCCTGGCCAGGTCGACGCAGACGACGCACTGGTCTGCCTCGGGCGGCGGGGCGCAGTGGCGGTCGATCCGGGCGCCGCAGAGCGCCCGGTCGCGGTCGGGGTCGCGCAGGTGACGAAGGCGCGGTTGGCCGATATCGAGGCGGCCGTGATGGGGGCGGGGCATCGTGTGCATCGCACCGCCGAAATACCCGCATGGGGTCTCTTCCGAGCGCGCTTCTGGCTGCAAGCGCACTTTTCCTTACCGTTGTCCCGCCGGCGGCCCGGCCCCGCGCGGGCGCACGAGACCGGCCCCTTAAAGACCGACAGGCCACCCGAAGGTGACCTGACGGTTGAGGGAGGAGAGGGTGCTGCACACCTGTCGGCGAGGTATGAGGCCGACAGGGTCTACCGGCGGGGTATGAGGCCGGCAGATCTTCCGGCACCGCCCCTCTCGTGGCGGGCCGGGGGAAGCTGTTGCTTACGTAAGGTTAGCGACTTGCTCCTTCGCACGCGTCACGGCCCGCTCGGCGTCGCGGCGCCGGCTGCGCAGCTCGCGCTCGAACCGCGTGCGCGCGCGCTTGGCCTCGCGCTCCAGCCGGCTGCGCTCGGTGGTCCCGCGGCGCTCGAACGCCCGCAGCTGCTCAGACGCTCCGTCGCCGCCGGTGAACGGGGTGCCGAAGGTGCTCACCCAGTCGTTGACGAACCCGACGACGCGGTCGCGCGCCTCGAGCGCGGCGCCCAGCGTGGTCAGCGTCACGCGCTCGGCGGTGATCCGGCCCTGGTCCGCGGTGGCCTTCGCGGCGCGGGACTGCGCCTGCGCGGCCTCGCGGGTCCGGCGCCCGGCGGCGGTGCGCGCGCCGCGCGCGGCCGTCGTCTTGCTCGCGGCCTTGGCGGCGGGGGTCCGCGCCGAGGTGGAGCGCTTGCGGGCCGTGCCGCCCGACGCGGTGCGCCCGGCGGTCCCGCCCGGCGCGGCGCGGGAGGCGCCGCCGGACGCGGCACGCTTCGGCGGCGCGTCGCCGGCGTTCGGGGTGCGGTTGTCGGAAGTCGTGTCGGCCATGGTCGGGATCAACCCTCTCGAGCGGCGCAGGGTAACAACCTTAGTCCTAACTGGCGGTCATCCCGCCAGCGAACACCTGTTTGCGACCGGTGCGCCTTCTCGTGTTACAAAGTCTCCGCTTGGCGGCATTCTAACGCCTGTTTCGGCGGCGGACTTTGTGACGTGGCCCACACTTCCCTCAATCCGGTGCGTCGAGCCGAGCGCCGCCGAACGTGTGTACGGCCCCGCGCTCAGTCCGCGGCGGCCTGCATGTTCCGCGTCACCGCGTCGATCGTCTGCTGCAGCTCCGCGGTCGGGCTGAACTCCACGATCTGGGTGCCCGCGTAGAGCCGCGGGGTGTGGCCAGGGGGCACGTAGTAGGCGTCCCCTTCCTCGAACGTCTCCTCGCCATCGCCGTACGTGAAGGTCACCTTGCCCTTCACGACGTATCCCCAATGCGGGCTCTGACAACGGTCGTCCGGCAGGCCGGCGAAGAACGGCGCGAGGTCGGCGTCCTGCGTGTAGGTCTCGAACGCGACGGTGTAGCCGCCCTCGAGGCGCTCCATCGCGCCCTCGTAGCCCTCTACGCGCACCGTGTCCGTCGCCGTGTCCTTCGATGCCTTCGGCATGCCGCTCCCTCGCGCTTGCAGTGTGCGGCCGACCGTACCCGCGGACCGGGCGGCGACAACCGCCCGATCAGGCGGTGAGCTGCGGCGCGCCGCCGAAGCGGGCCATCCAGCGCTCGGGCTTCTCGATCTCGTCCAGTCGCGGCATCGCGGCCGGCGCCTCCCAGACGCGATTGAGCGCCCCGATCCCGCCGGCCGCGACGACCGCGTCGCAGAACGTCTTGCCCTGCTCGTACTGGCGCAGCTTGAGGTCGAAGCCGAGCATCTTCTCGAGCACGCGCATGAGCCCGGTGCGATCCCGGCGGCGCCGGGCGAGCGCCTCGCGCAGGCGCGGGAGCTCGGCGATGAGCTCGGCTCCCGCGGCGTCCATCACGTGCTCGGCGTAGCCCTCCAGCACGGCCATGAAGGCCTGCAGGCGGTCGAGCGTCTCCTTGCGCTCGGGACCGACCACGAGGGCCGCCACGCCGTCCTGGCGCACGCGGTCCACCATCGACCGCAGGTCGCCGCCCTGGGGGAGCTTCAGCCGGGAGGGATCGAGCGTGACGGCGCCGAGCAGCTCCTGGACCATCTCCGCGAGGTGCCCCCGCAGCCACGGGACGCCACCGAACTGCATCGCGTGGGTCGTCTCGTGCAGCGCGACCCAGTTCAGGAGGTCCTCCGGGGTGGCCTCCAGCGCCTCGCCGGCGCGGGCCAGGTTGGGCGAGACGAACAGCAGGCGGGCGGGCGCGTGCGGGTCGAGCACGGGGAACTCGTACTGGCCGAGGACGCGCTGGGCCAGCAGGCCCGAGATCACGCCCACCTCGACCGCCATGACCAGCCCGGCGGCGGCGGTGACCGGGCCGCGCAGCACGCCGAGCCCGTCGCCCAGCTTGTCGGCGACGGGGTCGAGGACGGTGCCCAGTGACCTGAGGTTCGCGTCGATCCATCCGCGCCGCCCGATCGGCTCGGCGCCGGGCAGCGGCCCGGGAACGGTGAGCCCCGTGTACGCGCTGACGAGCCGCTCGCTCTGTGCCGCCGGAGCCGTGACCGCGGTGAACGCCGCCCCGTCGGGGGCGGGCTGCACTCCGGCCACCATGTCGGCGACCTGGGCGGCGACTCTCCAGTCGATCACGACTCCATGGTGGCAGGCGGGCGTCGCGGGCCGAGCGGGACGGTCGCGAGCTGGCGCAGCGCGCGCTCCGTCCGGGCGGCGACGACCGGCGAGCGCGGCTCCACGTCGAGCGGCGCGCCGAGCGGGTGCTCGTAGGCCGTGAAGGCCACCGCGCCGCCCGCCTCGCGCACGATCAGCTGCGCGGCGGCGACGTCGACGGCGCGCGAGTTGCGCAGCGTCACCGCGCCGTCGAAGCGGGCGCCGGCGACCTGGCACAGCGAGCACGCGATCGAGCCGATCGCCCGCAGGCGGTGGGCGGTGTCGGCCAGCATGTCGGCCGCGTCGCGGATCCAGCGGGGGTCGGCCGACTCGACGCCGACCAGCTCGAGCTTGCCGTCGCGCCAGCGGCGCTCGCCGGACTCGAGCGCGAGCGGGGCGCCGTTGAGCCACGCGCCCTCCCCGCGGCGGGCGACCCACTCCTCCTCGGGCCCGAAGTCGTGGACGTAGCCGAACACGACGTCGGCCATCGTCGTGCCCGCCGCCACCGCGATCGACAGCGAGTGGTGGGGCAGGCGCCGCTTGGCGTTCAGCGAGCCGTCGATCGGGTCGATGACGACGAGCACCGGGTGGTCGTCGTCGTAGCCGTAGTCGACCTCGCCGCGCTCCTCGGAGATCGCGCCGAAGCGGGCGCCCTCGCCGTGCAGGCGGTCGAGCTCGGCGAACACCAGCTCCTCGGCCGCGGCGTCGATCTCGAGCGTCAGGTCGCCGCCCTCGCCGCGCGTGCCCGTCTCCAGCACACGCTCGGCGGTCGTGGGGCGCGCCGCCAGCATCCGCCGCAGGCCGCCGGCGGCCCGGCGCGAGGCGGCCAGCCAGTCCATGGCGAGAGTGCCGGCCACGCCGGGGTCGTCGGGCATCGCGGCCGTATCCTACGAAGGTGTCCGCGGCGCCCCTCTCCCCGGCCCAGCTCGAGGCCGTGCGCCATCCCGGCGGCGCGCTGCTGATCCTCGGCGGCGCCGGCACCGGCAAGACGCGCGTGCTGGTCGAGCGCTTCGCGTGGCTCGCGGAGCAGGGCTGCCCCCCCGACGAGATCCTGCTGCTGACGTTCTCGGCGGCGGCGGCCGGCGAGCTGCGGGCGCGGCTGGAGGACCGCGTGCCCGCGCCCTACGAGGAGCTGGCCGTCACGACCCTGACGGACTTCTGCGCCCGGCTCCTGCACGACGAGGCGCTGGAGGCCGGCATCGACCCGTTCGCGGCGCCCGTCGCCCAGGCGGACCGCCTGGCGATGCTGCTCGAGCGCATCGACGAGCTGCCGCTCGCCCTCCACGACCTGCGCGGCAACCCGAGCGCGCTGCTCGGCGACGTCGTCAAGCGCATCGACCGCCTCAAGGACCAGCTGATCTCCGCCGGCGACTACGCCGCGTGGGCGGCGGAGCTGCCCGAGACCTCCGACGCCGAGCGCGCCCGCGCGGGGCGCGAGCGCGAGTTCGCCGCGCTCTACGCCGCCCACGACCGGATGCTCGCCGAGGCCGGGACGCTCGACTTCGGCGACCTCACGCTCGAGGCCTACCGCCTCCTGTGCACACGGCCGCACGTGGCCGCGAGGCTCGAGGCGCGCCACCGCCACGTGCTGGTCGACGAGCTGCAGGACGTCAACCACGCCCAGGCCCTGCTGCTGCGCCGGCTCGTCGCCGGGCACGGCAACGTCACGGTGGCGGCGGACGACGACCAGTCGATCTTCCGGTTCCGCGGCGCCGCGACCAAGAACGTGGCCGACTTCCGCGCCGACTGGCCCGGCGCCGCCGTCGTGCGCCTCGAGGAGGGCCACCGCTGCGCCGAGCGCGTGCTGGCGGCCGCCGCGGCGGTCACGGCGCCGATCCCGGACCGCCTCCGGACGCCGCTGCGGGCGGTGCCGGACGCCGGCGCCGGCGAGGTCGGGTTCTGGCGCTGCGCCACCGACCGGGCGCAGGCGCAGGCCGTGGCGGCCGACGTCGAGCGGCTCCTCGCCCGCGAGGAGGTGGCGCCGGAGGACGTCTGCGTGCTGGTGCGCTCGGTCCGCCACGAGGGCCAGGCGGTCGCGGTGGCGCTCGAGGAGCGGGCGGTGCCCTACCGCCTCGCGGGGGCGGCGGCCTTCTTCCAGCGGGCCGAGGTGCGCGACCTGCTCGCGTGGCTGCGGCTGCTGGTCGATCCCGCCGACGCGGGCGCGGTGGTCCGCGCCCTCGCTCGCCCGCCGGTCGAGCTGCGCGCGATCGACATCGCGCGCTGCACGCAGATCGCCCGCCGCCGCAAGCTCGACATGGTGGCCGCGCTGGGCGCGGCGCTCGAGTCCCCGCAGATCCCGCCCGAGGCGCGCGAGCGCGTCGTGACCTTCCTGGGGCTCCAGCGCGAGGCGGCGCTGACGCTCGACTCGAGCCGGCCCGACCTGTACGTGCACCGGCTCGTCGAGCGCCTCGGGCTCCGCCGCCAGCTGCTGTTCGCCGCCACCACCGAGGTCGCCGAGCGGCTCGTCAACCTCGCCAAGTTCGGCGAGCTGGCCGCGGCCTACGTGCGGCGCTCGCCCCAGGCCACCGCGCGCGAGTTCGCGCGCTCCATCGCCGCGGTCGCCGAGGCCGGGCTGCGCGAGGAGGAGGCCACGCCGGGGGAGCGCCCGCAGGGCGTGCAGGTGATGGCCATGGACGCCGCCAAGGGCCGCGAGTTCGAGCACGTCTACGTGCTCGGGCTGATGGGCGCGCGCATGCCCGGCCCGCGCCGGCGGACGCTCGAGCCGATCCCGTCGGCGCTCATCAAGGAACCGGTGCCGCCCGACTCCAAGGCGGGGCACGTGGCCGCCCAGCGGCGGCTGCTGCACGTCGCGATGACGCGCGCCCGGCAGCGGCTGGTGCTCGCCTACCCGGCGCGCACCGACAAGGGCGCCGACCAGCAGCCGTCCCCGTTCCTCGAGGAGGCGCGCGCCGCCGTCGGGGGCGAGTGGGTCGACCGCGCGGAGGAGCTCTTCGGGCCGGCGGAGTCGCTGCAGTCGACGTTCCGCCTGCTGCGCGACGAGCTGCTGACCACGGTGGCGCAGGTCGGCTCGCGCCTCGGCGAGCTGCGCTTCGACACGGACCTCGACGTCTCCCACGCGGTCGTGCGCTACCTCGAGCTGATCAAGCTCTCCGCGCTGCTCGAGCGCACGGGCGGCTCGTCGCCCGCCCAGTCGGTGGCCGACGCGCTGCCGGAGGTCAACGCCCGCCTGCTGCAGGCGGCCACCGCCGAGCAGCGCGAGATCCTCGAGACCTCGGCGCTCGACGAGTACCTGCTCGACACCGAGCGCGACGAGAAGCTGCGCGCGCGGGCGGTCGCGGCGCGCACCGAGCCCTCGCTCGAGCCGTTCCTGCCGCGGCGCGGCGACGGGCTCGTCCTGTCGGCCTCCGACATCGAGACCTACCGGACGTGCCCGCTGAAGTACAAGTTCGCGCGCGTGTTCCGGATCCCGTCGGAGCCGACGCTCAACCAGCGCTTCGGGATCCTCGTCCACCAGGTGCTGGAGCGCTTCCACGCGGGCGCCGAGACGCGCTCGCTGCCCGAGCTGCTGGGGCTGCTCGAGGCGGGCTGGCGGCGCGGCGGCTTCGGCGACTCCGAGGAGGAGCGCCAGCTGCGCGCCAAGGCCACGCAGGCGCTGCTGCGCTACCACGAGCGCTCCCAGGACGAGGACTCGGAGCCGGTGTGGTTCGAGCGCTCGTTCCAGTTCCGCCTCGGCCCGCACCTGCTCCGCGGCCGCGTGGACCGCGTCGACCGGCTGCCCGACGGCGGCTTCGAGCTCATCGACTACAAGACCGGGCGCCCCAAGACCCCGGCGCAGCTCAAGGAGGACGTGCAGCTCTCGCTCTACGCGGTCGGCGCGCGCGAGTCGTGGCAGCTCGAGGCCGCCCAGCAGGCCTACTACTACGTGCTCGACGACGCCAAGGTGCCGGTCGAGCGCAGCGACGAGGACCGCGGCTGGATCACCGACACGGTCTTCGACGTGGCCGAGGGGATCCTCGGCCAGGGCTTCGAGCCCACGCCGTCCTACGCCGCGTGCTCGGCGTGCGACTACCGCATCGCCTGCCCGGCGGCGGAGAAGTAGAGCTCAGCCCTCGGGGCCGCGCTGGCGCAGGAAGCGCTGGAACTCGCGCGCGATCACGTCGCCGGAGGGGAGCTGGTCGGGGTCGGGCGGCCCCTCCTCCTCGTCGGCCGCCTTCTCGAGGCGCTCGACGAACGCCTGCACGTCGGGGTCGAGCTCGACCGCGCGCGTCACCTGGCGGTCGTACTCGACGGAGGCGGTCTCGAGCTCGGAGGCGTCGACGGTGACGCCCACGAGGCTCTCGAGCTTGCGCAGGATCGCGAGCGCGCCCTTGGGGTTCGGCACCACCGCGACGTAGTGGGGCACCGCGGCCCACAGCGACGCGGTCGGGAGCCCCGCGTCGCTGCACAGCGCGTGCAGGACGCCGACGATCCCGGTCGGGCCCTCGTAGGTCGGCCGCGAGAGGCCGACGCGCTCCTCGAGCGCCTCGTCGGAGGCGATGCCGGTGATCGCCACGGGGCGCGAGTGCGGCACGTCGGCCAGCAGCGCGCCGAGCGGCACCACGAGCTGGACGCCGAGCGCCTCCGCGAGCTCGATCACCGTGCGGCAGAAGGTGCGCCATCGGTAGGCCGGCTCGGGACCCGAGAGCAGGATGAGGTCGCGGGGGGCGCGCGGCACGCGCGCCTCGTAGAGCTCGAACTCCGGCCAGGCGATCTCGCGGCTCAGGCCCTCGGTGAGCTGGACCGACGGGCGCGTGTTCTGGAAGTCGACGAACTCCTCCGGGTCGACGGTCGCGAAACGCTCCGCCTCGAGGTGGGCGCCGAGGAAGCTCAACGCGGAGGTCGCGGACTCGCCGGCGTCGTTCCACCCCTTGAAGGCACACACGAGCGCCGGCGCGCGCAGACCGTCGGGACGACGTTCCCAACGCAGTGGCTGCATGTGCCCTCACGGTACACGCTCGCCGGTGTCGCGCCGCCCGGCCCGCCATCATGAGGGCGCATGCCCGCGCTCGCCGGGGAGCCCCCGAGCATCGCCACGCTGCGCGCCGGCGACGACGTCGACGGCGTCTACGCCTGCACCCGCAAGGACCGCCTGCTGGCGCGCTCCGGCGCGCCCTACCTGGCGCTCGAGCTGCGCGACCGCGGCGGCGCGCTGGCCGCCCGCGCGTTCCGCGACGCCGACGTCCTCGCGGGGCGCTTCGACCGCGGGGACCTCGTGCGGGTGCAGGGCCGGGTCGAGCGCTTCCGCGACGAGCTGCAGGTCGACGTGCGCGCCATCGAGCGCGCGCCGGCCGCCGATCCGGGCCGGTTCCTGCCGGTCGCCTACCGCGACCTCGACGAGCTCGACGGCTTCCTCGAGCACCTGGCCCGCGAGGTCCACGACCCGGAGTACCGCGCGCTGCTCGACGCGCTGCTCTCGGACGGCGAGCTGCGGGCCGCCTGGCGTCGCGCCCCGTGCACCCGCGCGGGGCACCACGCCTACCTCGGCGGGCTGCTCGAGCACACCGTGGCGGTCGCGACGCTCGCCCTCGAGGCGTGCCAGCTCCACCCGCGCCTGAACTCCGACCTCCTGCTGTGCGCCGCGATCGTCCACGACCTCGGCAAGACGCGCGAGTTCAGCTACGGCGCGGAGATCGGGCTCACCGAGGAGGGGCGGCTCCTCGGCCACGTCGTGCTCGGCCAGCGCATCCTCGACGAGCGGTCGGGCGGCATGGGCGAGGCGCGGCGGCTGGCGCTGGCGCACTGCGTGCTGACCCACCACGGCGCCGACGCGGCCCCGGGCCGGCGCTTCGGCTCGCCGGAGGCGCTCGCGCTGTACCGCCTCAACGCGCTCGACGCGTCCGTCAAGGGCGCGCTCGAGCACGGCCTGCCGTAGTCGTCAGCCCGGTTCCACCGGGCTCAGCGCGCGCCGCGCGCGGCGGCGGCCAGGCGGCTGACCGCCCCGGCCACGCGCGAGACCTCGTCCTCGGTGTTGTAGTAGTGGACGGAGGCGCGCACGACCTCGGACAGCGCGCGGTCCTCCATGTCGATCCGCGTCTGGACGCGCGGCGACACCGAGACGTTGATCGCGCCCGCGCCGAGCGCCGTCTTGATCTCGTCGCAGGACATGCCCGCGACCGTGAACGACACGATCCCGCAGCGCTCGAGGCCGCGGTCGTGGACGTCGAGCCCCGTGATCGAGGCCAGGCGCGAGCGCAGGTCCTCGGCGAGCGACTCGACGCGGTCGCGGATCGCCTCGAGGCCCCACTCGCGGGCGTAGGCGGCCGCCGCGCCGAGGCCGAGCTTGCCGGCGACGTAGCTCTCCCAGTTCTCGAAGCGCCCGGCGTCGGCGCGCAGCTCGTAGCGGTCGCGCGCCACCCACGGCGCGGAGCGCAGGTCGACGAACGGGGGCTCGAGCCGCTCGAGCAGCTCGCGCCGGACGTAGAGGAAGCCCGTCCCCCGCGGGCCGCGCAGGAACTTGCGCCCGGTGGCCGACAGCACGTCGCAGCCGATCGCCTCCACGTCGACCGGCAGCTGCCCGACGGACTGGCACGCGTCGAGCAGGTAGGGCACGCCGGCCTCGCGGGCCACGGCGCCGATCTCGGCCGCCGGGTTGATCAGCCCCCCGTTCGTCGGCACGTGGGTGATCGCGATGAGCTTGACCCGCTCGTCCATGCGCTCGCGCAGCTCGCGCACGTCGAGGCGGCCGTGCTCGTCGTCGCCGATCACCTCGATCTCGGCGCCCGTGCGCCGCGCGACCTGCAGGAAGGCGACGTAGTTGGAGGCGTACTCGGCCCGCGCGGTGAGGATGCGGTCGCCCGGGCCGAACGAGAACCCGTAGAAGGCCATGTCCCACCCGCGCGTGGCGTTCTCCACCACCGCGATCTCCTCGCGGTGGGCCCCCACCAGCGCGGCGAGCTCGTCGTAGACGGCCGACAGGCGCTCCTCCGCCTCCTCCGCGGCCTCGTAGCCGCCGATCGCGGCCTCGCGCTCGAGGTGCCCGAGGACGGCGGCGAGCACGGGCTCCGGCATCAGCGCCGCGCCGGCGTTGTTGAAGTGGACGACGTTGTCGCAGCCCGGCGTCTGCGCCCTGGCGCGGCGAACGTCGAGGGCGGGCATCGGCGGCATCATGCCAGGGGATGGAGCGAACCCGCGCCGAGCCGGTCGACCCGCTCGCCGCGCGCGGCTTCGAGGCCGCCGAGGCCTACGAGCGCGCGCGGCCCTCGTACGCGCCGGCTGCCGTCGAGCGCCTCGTATCCGAGCTCGGGCTCGACCGCGGGTCGCGAGTGCTCGACCTGGGCGCCGGGACGGGGCGCCTCGCCGCGCTGCTGGCGCCGCGGGTGGGCGCGCTCGTGGCGGTCGAGCCGTCGGAGCCCATGCGCCGCGTGCTCGCGCGCGAACTGCCCGGCGTCGAGGTCCACGACGGGACGGCCGAGCGGCTGCCGCCGGCCGACGGCTCGCTCGACGCCGTCGTCGTGGCGGAGGCGTTCCACTGGTTCGACGCGCGCGCCGCGCTCGCGGAGATCGCCCGCGTCGTCCGCCCGGGCGGCGGGCTCGCGCTGCTGTGGAACGTGTCCGTCCGGGCCGACCCGCCCAACCCGGACGAGCTCGTCGCGCTGCTCGCCGGCCTGCGCCGCACGGCCGTGCCGGACCGGCGGCGGTACGAGTCCGGCGCCTGGCGCGAGGCGTTCGCGGACGACGGCGGCTTCGGGCCGCTCGCCTCGGCGGAGTTCGAGCACGCGCACCGATTGGACGCCGACGGCCTCGTCGACCTCGTCGCGTCCTTCAGCTACGTCGCCGTGCTCCCGGACGGCGAGCGGCGGGAGATCCTGAGGCGGGTGGCGGAGCTGGCGCCGCCGGCCGCCGTGCAGACCCTTCGCACCGACCTGCACTGGACGCGCCGCCGCTAGCGCGGACGGCGCGCCGCCGCGGTCAGCGACGATCGGCGTCGCCCGCCAGGTCAGGCGCGGGCCGACGCCCGCCGCGCGAGCGCGCGCTCCGCCGCGGCGTAGCCCGCCCGGCGCCCGAACACCGCCCCGGCCGTGAGGCCGCTGCCGCCGGGGTAGTTGTGGAAGAACAGGCCGCCGACGAGCTCGCCCGCGGCGCACAGGCCCGGCAGCGGGCGCCCGGCGCGGTCGAGCACGCGGGCGGCGGCGTCCACGCGGACGCCGCCGAACGTGAAGGTGATCCCGCACGTCACCGGGAAGGCGACGAACGGCGGCGTCTCGATCGGCAGCGCCCAGTTGGACTTCGGCGGCGAGAGGCCCTCGGTGCCCTTGCCGTCCTTGACCGACGGATCGAACGGCCCCGGGCGGATCGCGGCGTTGTAGTCGCGGACGGTGCGCTCGAGGCGCTCGGGGTCGATGCCGAGACCCTCGGCCAGGCCGGCGATGGTGCCGGCGTCGACGCGGGTCGCGCCGGGGGCCTCGTAGTCGATCGCGCGCAGCATCGTCGCGGTGCGGGCGTCGAAGATCTGGGCGGCGATCCCCTCGGGCTGGCGCAGCACCTCGGCGCCGAAGCGCGCGTAGGTGTAGTTGCGGAAGTCGGCGCCCTCGTCGAGGAAGCGCTCGCCGTGCCGGTTGACCACGATGCCGTTGGGATAGGACTGGCGGGAGTAGCGGTTGGTGAGCGCGCGGTCGCCGGTGGGCGGCGCGCCCGCGTCCCACTGGATCGCGTGGCAGCCGCTCCAGTGCCCGTAGGCCTGCGCGCCGTGGTCCAGCGCCGCGTGGAGGACCTCGCCGGTGTTGTGCGGCGTGCCGCGCACCTTGGCCACGTCCCAGTTGGGGCCGAGGTAGGCGGCGCGACGGCGGGGATCCGCCTCGAAGCCGCCCGCGGCGAGCACGACGGCGCCCGCGCTGAGCGTCTGCACCGCGCCGTCGTCGGAGCGGACCACCACCCCGCCGATCGCGCCCGTCTCGTCGCGCACGAGGTCCTCCACGGCGGCGCGGTGGCGCAGCACGATCCCCGTGCGCTCCGCCGCGGCCCGGTGCTGGGCCATCAGGCCCTCGCCGCCGTCGACGGTCCCGAGCGCAAGGCCGCCCCAGAAGCGGTGGCGCCCCTCGACGACGAACGTCTGGCGCTCGTACATGAGCCGGAAGCGCAGGCCGCGATCGCGCAGCCAGCGGACCGCCGCGCCGGAGTCCTCCACGAGGATCCGCGCCATCTCGGGGTCCCCGCGGCCGAGCGTCACCCGGCGCAGGTCGCCGAGGAAGTCCTCCGCGGTGTAGGGCGGCAGGTCGGTGGCGGCGGCCAGGGCGTCGTCGACGCCCTCGACGACGTCGCGCAGGTCGTCGAGGCCGCCGTGCGCGAGGCGGATGGCGCCGGCCGTGAAGGCCGAGTTGCCGCCCGACCACTCGGGGTCGGCCTTCTCGAGCACGAGCACGCCGCAGCCGCGCTCGCGCGCCGCGTGCGCGGCCGACAGCCCCGCGTTGCCGGCTCCCGCCACGATGACGTCCCAGGCCCGCCCGTCCACGCGGTGGTGATATCACGCCGCGCCTCGGGGTACCCATGCGTCCGGGGGAACCGCGAGGACGACGGAAGGGGGGTACGGGCATGGCGCTGGGCTCACGCGCCGTCATCGGCGGGTTGCTGGCGGTGGCCGCGGTCGTGGCGATCGCCGTGCCCGGCGGCGCCTCCGGCGGCGACAGCGCGTCGGAGCCGTTCCCCAACCGGCAGGTCTCGATCATGGCGCCGGCCGCGCCCGGCGGCGGCTGGGACACCACCGCCCGCGCGTTCCAGGCCGCCTCGCGCGACTCGGAGCTCGACGACGGCATCGAGGTGTTCAACGTCGAGGGCGCGGGCGGGACGCTCGGGCTCTCCGAGCTCGTCTCCAAGAGCTCGGGCGACCCCTACCAGCTGATGATGACCGGGCTCGTGATGCTCGGCGCGATCGAGACCAACCGCTCCGACGTCGCGCTGAACCGCACGACGCCGATCGCCACGATGATCACCGAGACGGAGGCGATCGTCGTGCCGGCGAAGTCGAAGTACCGCACGCTGAAGGACCTCACGGCCGACTTCGGGCGCGACCCCGGCTCCGTCCGCTGGGCCGGCGGCTCGGCGGGGAGCACCGACCAGCTCCTGGTGGGGGAGCTCGCGCGCGTGCTCGGCGCCGACCCGGCCAAGACGAAGTACGTCGCGCACTCCGGCGGCGGCGAGGCCAACGCGGCGATCCTGTCGGGGTCGGTCGACGCGGGGGCGACCGGGCTCTCGGAGGTCGTCGACCAGGTCGAGGGCGGCAAGATGCGCCTGCTCGCGGTCTCCTCTCCGGTCGACGTCGAGATCGACGGCTCCAAGCCGCGCACCATCAAGGACGAGGGCATCGACCTCGAGATCACGAACTGGCGCGCGATCACCGCGCCGCCGGGGATCTCCGACGCCGAGCGCGAGAAGATCGCCGCCTGGGTCGCGCGCGTCATGCGCACGCCGGCGTGGGCCGAGAACGTCAAGCGCTACGACTGGACGCCCTTCGTCAAGACCGGGGCGGAGCTCGACCGCTTCGTGGCGAGCGAGCAGAAGCGCGTGCAGCAGGTCGTCGCGGACCTCGGGCTGGGCCAGTGACCGGCACGACGCGCGACGCGCCCGCCGATACCGCCGAGGACCGCCGCGAGCCGCTGTCCTGGACCGGCCCGCGGATCGTCGGGCTCGTGCTGCTCGCTCTCGGCGTCCTGACCCTGCTCGCCGCGCTCGACGTCTCCGGCACCGGCAAGGTCAGCGGCCCGCGCTTCGCGCCGCTGGTCGCGTCGATCGCGCTGATCGTGCTGTCGCTGGCCTTCCTGGTGCGCACCGTGGTGCGGCCCGACGTCGAGCTCGCACGCCATGCGATGCGCGAGATGGAGGGCACGCACTGGCCGACCCCGGCCGCGCTGCTGGCGCTGCTGGTGGGCTACGCGCTGCTGCTGACCGCGCTCGGCTATGCGCTCGCCACGACGATCTTCTTCTGGCTGACCGCATGGCTGCTCGGCTCCGAGAAGCCCGCGCGCGACGCCGTGATCGGCGTCCTGCTCGGCGTGGTGGCCGGCTACGCGTTCTCGCGCTGGCTCAACGTGCAGCTGCCGGCCGGGCCGTGGGGGGTGTGAGCGCCGCGGTGCTCGTGCTCGCCGCCAACCTGCTCGACGGCTTCGGCAACGTCCTGAGCGCCCAGAACCTCCTGCTGGCGGCGGTCGGCGTCACGCTCGGGACGCTCGTCGGCGTGCTGCCCGGGATCGGGCCGGCGCTGACCATCGCGCTGCTGCTGCCGATCACGTTCAACTTCGACGACCCGACGGGCGCCTTCATCCTCTTCGCCGGCATCTACGCAGGCGGGATGTACGGCGGCTCCACGACCTCGATCCTGCTCAACACGCCGGGCGAGTCGTCGTCGGTCGCGACCGCGATCGAGGGCTTCCAGATGGCCCGGCGGGGCCGCGCCCGCGCCGCCCTGGCGACCGCCGCGATCGGCTCCTTCGTGGCCGGCACGATCGGGATCCTGGCGCTGACGCTGCTCGCCGAGCCGGTCGCCGACCTCGCCGTGCAGTTCCGCGCCGAGGACTACTTCGCGCTCACCCTGCTGGCGTTCGCGTCGGTGACGGCGCTCACGTCGCGCTCGCTGATCCGCGGCTTCATCTCGCTGACCATCGGCCTGCTGATCGGCTTCGTGGGGATCGACCAGCTGACCGGCCAGTCGCGGCTGACCTTCGGCATCGACCAGCTCGGCAACGGGATCGACATCGTGATCGTCGCGGTGGGGCTCTTCGCGGTCGGCGAGGCCCTCCACATGGCGTCGCGGCTGCGCTCCCGCGACGGCGACGAGGAGCTCGTGCAGCCGGAGGACGAGCTCGAGGGGAGCGGGCGCTGGATGACCCGCGAGGACGTGCAGCGCTCGTGGCGGCCGTGGCTGCGCGGCGCCGGCATCGGCTTCCCGTTCGGCGCGCTGCCCGCCGGCGGCGCCGAGGTGCCGACGTTCCTCTCCTACGCCGCCGAGCGCAAGCTCAGCCGCCACAAGGAGCAGTTCGGCGAGGGCGCGATCGAGGGCGTCGCCGGGCCCGAGGCCGCCAACAACGCGTCGTTCTCCGGCACGCTGGTCCCGCTGCTCACGCTCGGGATCCCGACCTCGGCGACCGCGGCGATCATGCTCGCCGCCTTCCAGATCTTCAACCTGCAGCCCGGGCCGGAGCTGTTCACCGAGAACAGCGACCTCGTGTGGACGCTGATCGCCTCGCTGTACATCGGCAACATCATGCTGCTGGCGCTCAACCTGCCGCTGATCCGCGTGTGGGTGAAGGTGCTCGAGGTGCCGCGTCCGCTGCTCTACGCGGGCATCCTCGTGTTCGCCACGCTCGGCGTGTACTCGCTCTCGGGCAGCACGATCGAGGTGCTCGTGATGTTCGCGATCGGCGTCATGGGCTTCTTCATGCGCCGCTACGACTTCCCCATCGCGCCGGTGATCCTGGGCGTGATCCTCGGCCCGCTGATGGAGACCCAGGCCCGCCGCGCGCTCGTCGGCTCGGGCGACGACTTCGGCGTGTTCGTCGGCCGGCCGCTGACCGTCGTGCTGCTGGTGATCGCGATCGCGGCGCTCGTCGTCCCGCATCTGCCGAAGCTCGCCGCCTGGCGCAAGGAGCGCCAGGCCTTCGCCGAGGAGGACTGACCGGCGACCGGCGGCGGCCCTGCAGCCGCTCCCGGCCGCTGCCGATACAACGAGGGATCATGCGCCTGAGGTCCCTCGCCTTCCCGCTCGTGCTCGTCGTCGTGGTCGTCGGCGCGTTCGCGGTCACCTTCGCGCTCGGGCGCCCGGACTCGTCGGACGACCCGCCGCAGGAGCAGCGCTCGCGCGCCGTGCCGGAGTGGACGCCGGCCCCCGACGAGCCCCAGCCCGCGCCCGCCGAGTCCGCGAAGGGCGGCAGCGCGGAGGCGCTCTTCGCGCACTCCTGCGGGTCGTGCCACACGCTGCGCGCGGCGAAGGCCAAGGGCCTGTTCGGCCCCGACCTCGACGCCGCGCGCCCGTCGGCAGCGAAGGTGCGCCGGATGATCCGCACCGGCTCGCTCGACGGCGTCATGCAGCCCCGGCTGCTCGAGGGCGCGCAGGCCCGCCGGGTCGCGGCCTACGTCTCCAGGGTCGCCGGGCGCGAGTAGCCGGCCGTCTCCGCGAAGAACGCCACGATCGCCTCGCTCGCGCTCGGCCCGCGCGGGTCCATGAAGGCGGCGCCGCCGCCGCCCGACCAGGCGTGGCCGAGGCCCGCGACCTCGACGTACTCCTGCACCAGCCGCCCGTCGTCGTCGTGCCAGCGGCGCCGGATCGACGCGTGCCCGCCCGCGGCCCCCTCCTCCCGGGTGTCGGTCGGGTGCTCGAAGACGGCATGGAACGCCGGCGCCGCGAGCCGGTTCGTCGCCATCCACTGCCGCACGACCTGCTCCCCGTTGACCGGGAGGACCGTGCCGTCGTCCCGGCCGTGGACGACGATGGTGGGCACCGCGCGGGCGAACTCCCCCATGGCGCCGAGCGCGGCCCGCCCCAGCGCGTCCGGGTCGGGGGCGCCGCGGGTCATCGCCTGGAACGCGGCGCCGACGTTCGTGGCCGAGCGGTAGGCCAGGCCGGAGTGCACCGCCGCGGCGGCGAAGAGGTCGGGGTAGGCCGCCGCCATCACGGTCGCCATCGCGCCGCCGGCCGACAGGCCCGCCACGTAGACCCGCCCCGGGTCGACGACCGCGGGCCCGTCCATGACCTGCCGCACCGCGCCGGCGATGAACGCCGGCTCGCCGGCGCCGCGCGCCTGATGGGCGGGCAGGAACCAGTTCCAGCACGCCTGCTGGTTGTCCCCCCGCGTCTGCTCGGGGCAGAGGAGGAGGAAGCCATGGCGATCGGCCATCCGGTGCATCGCCGTGGCGGTCGCGAAGCCCGTCGGGCTCTGGGTGCAGCCGTGGAGCAGCACGAGCACGGGCGCCGGGGTGTCGGTCGCGAGGTCCGGTGGCGTGTAGAGGTGGAACGGCCGGGCGCGCTCGCCCTCGCGGTACTCGAGGCGCTCCCAGCCGGGCGCCTCCGCGGGCACGGGGCTGGAGATCGTGCCCGGAAGGCCCGGAACGTGGACGAGCCCGCCGGAGGGGAGCGCCGGGAGCGGCGCCGTTCCGCGCCGGATGGGCGCCACGGGCAGGTCGGGGAGGGTCAGGCCCGTCGGCAGGGACCCGCCGGCGTTTCCGCCGGCGGCGTCGATGGCGGCCCGGTTCGAGGCGTAGAGCTCACGCCAGTCGATGAGGTTCATGGTGCGTACTATACTGATCACACCGCAGCGTCAACGCGCCGCTTTGTCATCCACGACGCGAAACCATCGCGTGATTCACGACGCTCAGCGGCGCCGCTGCGGCGGTACGAAGCTGCGGTACACGCTCAGCAGCGCGACGCGCTGTGGCTCGGAGAGCTCCGGGTCGGTGAGGATCGCCTCCTCGGTGCCGCGGACCACGGGTCGCTCACCGTCGAGCACCCCGGCCCGCGCGAGCAGCGACTCGAGCGGCACAGCGAGCGCGCCGGAGATCGCCTTGAGCACCGAGAGCGACGGCTCGTGGCGACCGCGCTCGAGCTGGCTGAGGTAGGCGTTCGAGATGCCCGTGCGCTCCGCGAGGTCGCGCAGCGACAGCTCGGACGCCAGGCGCTGCGCGCGGATGAACGCCCCGAGCGCCTCCAGCTGAGCCTTCCACGCGGCGTCCGGCATGGCCGCATCTTCGCCGAGGGGGGGCGGACGCGCACCGCCCGCCCCCTCCCGGCCGCTATCTCACGACGCGGCGCGCGCCGCCGCCGAGTCGCGGAACAGCGGGCACACCAGGCCCGACGTCGTCCGCGACCCGACCGGCTGGGCGGCGTAGCGGTCCGCCTGGAGGTCCGGCGCGATCACCGCCGGCAGCCGGGACGCGCCGGCCTTCGGCGGCGCGAGCCGCAGCACCTCGACGCCGCGGTCCATGTCGAACACCCACAGCAGCCCGCGGTGGAACTGCGTGTCCCAGACGAGCGAGCTCGGGTTGTCGGCCGCGCCGTCGGACTGCACGCGGAAGTAGCCGATCTGCCGCGGCGCGCGCGCGTTCGCGATGTCCAGCACGCGGACGCCCTGGCTGTACCACCCCTGCGCCAGCACCCCGCCGTCGATGTCGAAGTAGTGCGCCGAGCAGTCGGTGTTCGGCGCGGTCGTCTCGGGCGTGTTGATCGCCGGATGCCAGGACGCGAGCGGCTTCATCCGGTAGGGCTGCTCCGGGGTGGAGTTCAGCGCGGGCTCGCCGCCCAGGGAGTCCGTGATGTCGGCGAACACGAGGCGGCCGTCGCTCGCGCAGTCGTCGTTGAACTCCTCCTCGGTGGCGACGAGGACGTTGCCGTCGGCGACCCCCTCCGCGCGGACCTTGCCGTCGAGCGGTCGCATGGAGTTGTGCATGAACATGCTCGTCGGCGTCCCCACGCCCGCGGGGCCGCCGGCGAAGCCGCCCCCGGCCACGAGGATCGGATCCCACGGCCGCGCCCGCCGGACCGTGTTGGAGGCCGGGTCGCGGTGCATGCCGCTCGTCGCGTAGCCGCGGACCCCGCCGCGGCCGCTCGCCCAGGCGATCCCGTCGTCGTCCACCTGGACGTCGTGGCTGTAGTCGGTCGCGCCGTCGTTGCGGTAGAGGTCGATCGGCCGGCCCTGGACCTCGGGCGCGGCCGGGTCGCGCATGTCGGTGACCCACACCGGACGCCCGTCGCCCCGGCCGCCCTCCGTGAACGGACCCAGGTAGGCGAGGTCGCTGCGCCGCGCGGGGCCGCCGGTCCACAGCCACCGGCAGTCGTCGATGCAGCTCGTGGTGTGGCCGGCCGGCACCTCGGTGAAGCCGCCGACCTGGCGGAGGTTGGCCGGGTCCGCGAAGGAGATGACGTAGATCCCGCTGCGGCACTGCGGCAGGCGCGTGCTCCCGTCGGGCGGGCAGCCGGTCGCGATCGGGTCCTTGTCGTCGTGGCGCGGGTCGAGCGACAGGAACGCGAGCTTGCGCTTGCGGTCGATGTCGAGATCCTCGCCCTGCCAGAAGCCGTTCTCGGCGAGATCGGCGGGCAGGAAGCTGTCGAGCAGCTCCGGCTTGGCCGGGTCCGACACGTCGAAGGTGCGAAGGCCCCACGCGCCGTTGAGCACGAGCACGTCGTGGCCGCGCAGGCGGTCGAACTTGCCCTCGGTGACGCTGTCCGAGCCGGACAGCTTGCCGATGTACTCCAGCGAGTCGGAGATCGCCGCCCCCGCGGGCGGATCGGTGGCCTTCGGCGGCCGCTCCGCCGCCGAGGCGCTGCCGGCGAGCAGCAGCAGCATGAAGGTGAGAACCACAGGCAGGCGTCGCATGGCGCCGGAACCTAGCGCGCTCGTGACGATCGTGACGCGGTGCCGCGGCCGTCATGCTGTGGGCCCGTGCCGGTCGTGATCACCTACCTCGAGATGCGCGGCCCGGCGGCGCTGCGGCCGGCGGGGCCGCCGCGCATCGCGGCCGAGCTGCGGACCGTGCGCGACCCGGCCGTCAACCGCCACTGCTACGAGACGATCGGCGCCGACTGGGCCTGGGTCGACCGCCTCGGCTGGACCGAGGAGCGCTGGGCGGCCTACGCCGAGGGCGTCGAGACGCTGCTCGCGGTCACGGCCGAGCAGCCCGCCGCCGGCTACGCCGAGCTGCGAGCCGAGCCCGGCGACGAGGTCCAGATCGCGATGTTCGGCCTGCAGAGCGACCTCCACGGCCACGGGCTCGGCGGCTGGCTTCTCACCGAGGCGACGCGGCGGGCGTGGGCGATGCACGCCGGCGGCACCCGGCGCGTCTGGCTGCACACCTGCACGCTCGACGGCCCGCACGCCCTGGCCAACTACGAGGCGCGCGGGTTCGCAGCCTACCGCCGGGTCGAGGCCGCCTAGTCAGTCGTCGTGCGGAGGCGTCTCCGCGCGCGCCAGGGGCTGGTCGCCGGACTCGCCGGAGTCGCTCCAGCGCTGGTGGCAGTCCTCGAGGATCTCGACGGCGACGTCGCGGTCGTACCAGCCGCCGATCTCGACCGCCTTGCCCTCGGGCTGCTTGTAGATCGAGAAGAAGTGCTCGATCTCGGTCTTGATCTGGGCCGGGAGGTCGTCCAGCGAGTTCATCTCGTTCCAGTGCGGATCGTCGTGCGGCACGCACACGATCTTGTCGTCCTGGCCCTCCTCGTCGTGCATGCGGAAGACCGCGACCGCGTGGACGGGGATGAAGCAGCCCGGGAACGTCGGCTCGGAGACGCAGACCAGCGCGTCGAGCGGATCGCCGTCGCCGGCGAGCGTCTGCGGGATGAACCCGTAGTCGGTCGGATAGACGACCGAGGAGAACAGGAACCGGTCGAGCTTGATCGCCTTCAGCTCGGGGTCCCACTCGTACTTGTTGCGCGATCCCTTGGGGATCTCGACGAAGCAGTTCAGCGGTTCCAGCCCCACGATGCGCGAGCATAGTGGTCGCCGCCGGAGCCGGCGCTGCGGCGCGACGACATCACCTGGGGAGGCGTGAGATGGTCAAGGAGTTCCGCGAGTTCATCCTGCGTGGCAGCCTGGTCGATCTGGCCGTCGCGGTCGTGATCGGCACGGCCTTCACCGCGCTGGTGACCTCGCTCGTGGCCAACCTCATCACCCCGCTGATCGCCGCGGTCGGCGGCCAGCCGGACTTCTCGGCGCTGACCTTCGAGATCAACGGGTCCGAGTTCCGCTACGGCGCGTTCCTCAACGCCCTGTTCTCGTTCCTCGTGATCGCCGCCGTCGTGTTCTTCCTGGTGGTCAAGCCGGTCAACGCGCTGCTCTCGCGGGCCGAGGAGCGCGCCGAGCCGGAGGCGCCCACGGCCGACATCCAGCTGCTCACCGAGATCCGCGACCTGCTGCGCGACGGTGGTCCCCGCAGCCGAACCGGGAGCCCGGCACCCTGACCGCGGGGCATACTAGGAGTGTGCCGCCGATCGCCGCCTCGCTCGAAGAGCTCCTCCGGCCGCTCAAGGAGGATCCCGCCAACGCCGCGGTCCTGCTCGACGTGGACGGGGTCCTCGCCCCGATCGTCCAGCATGCCGACGACGCGCACATGCCCGAGACGACGCGCCGGCCGCTGATCGAGGTCGCCAAGCTCTACCGGGTCGTGGCCTGCGTCTCCGGCCGCCGCGCCTCGGACGCCCGCCGCATCGTCTCCCTGGGCTCCATCGCCTACCTGGGGTCGCACGGCTCCGAGGTCCTGCGGCCCGGGTCGACGGCCCCCGAGCTCGACCGCGAGCTGCAGGCCTGGTCGCGCCGCGTGCAGGCGTTCAGCCGCGACCACTTCACCGAGCACCTCCGCCGCCTGCGCGTCCGGCTGGAGGACAAGGAGGCGATCGCCGCCCTGCACTGGCGCGGGGTGCCCGACGAGGACGGCGCCCAGTCCGCGATCGAGGACGTCGCCGACGCCGCCGAGCAGGCCGGGTTCACGACCCACTGGGGCCGCAAGGTGCTCGAGATCCGCCCGCCGGTGCGGATCGACAAGGGCGCCGGCATCGTCGCCATGCTGCGGGACATGGAGCTCAACGCGGCCGTCTACGTCGGGGACGACATCACCGACCTCGACGCCTTCCGCGGCCTCACGCAGCTGGTCGAGATGGAGCGGCTGCAGACCGCGATCCGGGTCGGGGTGCTCTCCGACGAGGGTCCCTCGGCACTGCGCGACGCGGCGGACCACATGGTCGACGGCACGAACGGCGTCCGCGACCTCCTCCGGGCGCTCATCCACTGAGCGGCGCGCGGCCGGCCGCGGTGCGCTTCATCGACTTCCTCCGCGCGACGGTGATGCTGAGCGCCGGATCGGCCACGCTGCTCGCGGTCGTGACGGTGATCGGGGTCTCGCGCGAGCTCGAGCCGCTCGTCATCTACGTGGCCCTGGCCTGGTGGGTGGTCGCGACGGGGATCGGCGTCGCGATGGGACGCCGGGCCGAGACCACGCCGCCGATCGCGAAGCTGCTGGCCGCCGCGCGCATGCAGAGCTCGCTGCCCGAGCTGCAGCCCGGCGTCACGCTGCTCAACCGCCTGTGGCCGCTGCTGATCCTCACGGTCGGCGCGGCGGCGCTCGCGTTCTTCGAGCCCCAGGTGGCGGCGGTGGGCACCGGCTTCGGGATCATCTGGGCGCTCGCCTGGCGCCGGCAGCACGACGCCGTGGCCGCCATCGAGGAGCGCGACGCGGTGCGGTTCTACGTCGACCGCGCGTCGCCGCTGAAGCCGATGCGACTTGTGCGCACCCCCGGCTTCGGCGGGGACTTCCTGCAGCTCGACGGCCACCCCTGAGGCCCATGGCACGCGCCGACGTCCTGCTCGTCTCGCTCGGCGGCACCGCGGGGCTGCGCGAGGCCGACGCGGAGCTGGCGGGCGCCCTGCGGCGGGCCGGCGCCACCGTCGCCGAGGCGCGCGCGAAGCCGGTGCGCGAGTGGCGGACGCTCGCGCTCATCGAGCTCGCGTGGGCGCTCAGCGCCCGCCGCGCGGCGGCGGAGGCGATCGCCGCCCACGCCCCGCGGGCGATCCTCTACTCCTCGACCACCGCCGCCCTGCTCGCCCCTGCCGCGGGCGCGATCCGCTTCGACGCCCCGGCGGCCGGCAACCGGCCGGGCCGGCACGGGATCTGGCAGCGGCCGGTGGAGCGCCGGCGCCTCGCGGCCGCGCCGCTGCTCGTGCCGTGGAGCGACGGCGGCCTGGCCGAGGCGCCGCTCCCGCACGCCGACGCCGTGGTCGTGCCGGTCCCCGTCGCGCCCTCCGGGCCGCCGGCTCCCGACCGCGACATCGCCGCGATCGCCTATGGCGCCAACCCGGAGAAGAAGGGCCTCGGCCACGTGCTGGCGGCGTGGCGGGTCGCGCGGCGGGAGGACGAGACGCTCGTGGTCGCCGGGCTCGCCGGCCGCGACGAGGCCGGGGTCCGCTTCAGCGGGATGCTGCCGCGCGCCGAGTACCGCGCGCTGCTGCGCCGCGCCCGCGCGTTCGTGTGCGCGCCGCGCCGCGAGGACTACGGGATCGCCCAGCTCGAGGCGCTGGCCGACGGCTGCGCCCTGGTCACGACGCCCGGGCCCGGCCCGTACGCCGCACTGCCGCTCGCCCGGGCGCTCGACCCGCGCCTCGTGAGCGCGGACCTCGCCCACGCCGTGCGCGCCGCGCTCGACGACCCCGCGCAGGGGTACGCCGAGCGGGCCGCGGCCGCGCTGGCCCCGTGGCGGCCCGAGACGGTCGACCACCTCGTGGCCGAGCGGCTGCTGCCGCGGCTGCTGGGCTGATTCAGCGAGCCGCGTCGGGCCCGGGGAGACCGACCTCGGCGACCGCCGCGAGGTGGGCGCGCATGGCGCGCACGGCGGCGTCCTCGTCGTGGCGCTCGATCGCCCTGGCGATCGCGTCGTGGTCCATCAGCGAGAGCGCCGGCCGTCCCGGGCGCGCGAGCGAGGCGCGGCGGGTCTGGTCGATCTTCTCGGTGAGCTGGCCGAGCAGCCCGGCGAGGAGGTCGTTGCGCGAAGCGCGGGCGACCGCGGCGTGGAAGCGGCGGTCGGCGGCGGCGGCGTCCTGGCCCTGCTCGATCGCGGTGGCCATCGCCGCGCGCGCGGCGCGCAGCTCCTTGACGTCGGCCCCGCTGCGGCGGCGCGCGGCGAGGCGGGCGGTCTGGGTCTCGAGCGCCTCGCGGACCTCCATCGTCGCGGGCAGCTCGGGCAGCGCGTGCACGAGCGACGGCCCGACGTCCGCCGGCGAGCGCAGCAGGTACACGCCGTCGCCGTGGCGGATGTCGACCAGGCCGCCGACGCGCAGCGCCGTCAGCGCCTGGCGCACCGACGTGCGGCTGACCCCAAGACGCTGCGCCAGCTCGCGCTCGGACAGCAGCCGGTCGCCGGGCTTGACCCCCTGGACGTCGATGAACGAGCGCAGCCGCGCGGCGACCTCCTCGTAGAGCGGGCTGCGCCGGATCGGCTCGAGCCCGGGGTCACCCATAGGTCAGCCTTCCCGAGATCGGCGATCTCGCCAGGGCCGGCGAAGCCGGGGCCCTCATCCGGAGCCGTTCCCCTGGCGGTTGCGCTTGCGCAGCGGCTGGAGCTCCGCCCAGCTGCGGGTGTTGGCGACGTGGTGCGGCTCGAGCCAGGCGCGGCGCGCGGTGGCGATCCCGTAGCGCATCAGCTCGAGGTTGCGCGCCGAGTGCGCGTCGGAGTCGATCACGATCGGAACGCCCGCCTGCGCGGCCGCGCGGGCGTGCACGTCGTTGAGGTCGCGCCGGTCCGGAGCGGCGTTGATCTCGAGCATCGTGTGGGTGCGGACCGCCGCCTCGATCAGCCGCTCCACGTCGACCTCGTAGGGGGGCCGCAGCTCGATCTTGCGCCCGGTGGGGTGGCCGATGACGTCGATGAACGGGTGCTCCATGGCGGCGATCATGCGGTCGGTCATCTCGCGCTCGGGCATCTGGAAGGAGGTGTGCACCGAGGCGACGACCCAGTCGAGCTGCGCGAGGAGCTCCTCGTCGTAGTCCACGGTGCCGTCCGGGAGGATGTTGGTCTCGGTGCCGATCAGGATCTCGATGCCCTCGATGCGGTCGTCGAGCGCGCGCACCGCCTCGATCTGCTCGGCGAGCGCCTCGGGCGAGACGGCCTGGCCGAAGCCGTGGGTCGCGGAGTGGTCGGTGAGCGCGAGGTACTCATAGCCGCGGTCGCGGGCGGCCAGCGCCATCTCCTCGGCGCTCTGCCTGCCGTCGGACAGCGTGGTGTGGGAGTGCAGGTCGCCGCGGAGGTCCTCGATCGTCACGAGCCGCGGCAGTCCGCCGCCGCCGGGCGCGGCGGCCTCGAGCTCGCCGCGTCCCTCGCGCAGCTCGGGCGGGATCCACTCGAGGCCGAGGCGCGCGTAGACCTCCTCCTCGGTCGGGCAACGCGTCGTCTCGCCGGTGGCGTCGTCGAGGATGCCGTACTCGGAGACGTGGAGGCCCCGGCGCACCGCCGACTCCCGCAGCGCCACGTTGTGCGCCTTGGCGCCCGTGAAGTGCTGCAGGACGTTGCCGAACTGGTCGGGCTCGACGACCTTGAGGTCCACCTTCACGCCGGAGTGGGTGAGCACCCGCGCCCCGACCCCGCCGGAGGCCTCCACGGACTCCACGATCGGCAGCTCGCCGAGCGTGGCGACGAGCGCCGCGGGATCCGACGCGGTGGCGATGACGTCGACGTCCTTGACCCCGTCGGTCATCCGCCGCAGCGACCCGGCGACCTCCACGCGATCGGCGGCCGGGTGGGCGCGCAGCGCACCGACGATCTGCTCGGCCACGGGCAGCGCGCGGGAGAGGAGGATGCGCGGCGCGGGCGTCCCGTCCGCCCCGTCGGCCAGCACCTTGACGAGGTTCTCCTCGACCTTGGCACCGAAGCCGCGCAGGTCGCGGATCCGGCCCTGCTCGGCGGCGACGCGCAGCGCGTCGAGCGAGTCGACGCCCAGCTCGTCGTAGAGCCGGCGCGCGCGCTTGGGGCCGAAGCCCGGCAGGTGCATGACGGAGATCAGCCCGGCGGGGAACTTCGCCCGCAGCTTCTGCGCGGCCGGGATGTCGCCGGTCTCGTCCAGCGCGGTCAGCTTCTCCTCGAGCGTCCTGCCGATGCCCGGGATCGTCGTGACCCTGCCCTCGCGCGCGAGGCCCATCACCGACACCGACGCGTCGCGGACCGCCTTGGCCGCGGTGCGGTAGGCGATCACGCGGTACTGGATCGCGCCGTCGAGCTCATAGAGGTCGGCGAGCTCGTCGAACGCCGCGGCGATCTGGGCATTGGTGTACTCCGCCATGACTGCTCACAAGCCTACGTACCCGCTCCGGCGACCGGTGAGGTCGGCCGAACCCCCTGGCTATACTTTTTGAAGCGAGTTCCCCCGGAAGGAGATCATCACCACCATGGCCGGCCCGATCATCGACGTCACCGATACCAACTTCCAGGCGGAGGTCATCGAGTCCGAGACCGCCGTGCTCGTCGACTTCTGGGCGCCGTGGTGCGGGCCGTGCCGCGTCGTCGCGCCCGTGCTCGAGGAGATCAACGGCGAGCGGGAGGACCTGCGCGTCGTCAAGCTCAACGTGGACGACAACCAGCAGACGGCCGCGACGTTCGAGGTCCTCTCGATCCCGACGATGATCCTCTTCCGCAACGGGCAGGTCGCCAAGAAGATCATCGGCGCGATGCCCAAGAAGCGCCTCGAGGCCGAGCTCGAGCCCGCGCTCGCCTAGCCTCCCCTCCCCCGGCCCGCGCCCCCACGGCGCGGGCCGAAGCGTTTCTAGGGCTCGAGCTCCTTCTTCATGACCTTGCCCATCGCGTTGCGGGGCAGGGCGTCGAGGAAGCGCACCTCGCGCGGGCGCTTGTACGGCGCGAGCTGTGACGCCACGTGGTCGATCAGCTCCTGCTCGGACGGCCGCGACGCCGCGCCGTCGGGGACGATCCACGCCACGATGCGCTCGCCGAGATCCGGGTCGGGGGCGCCGGTGACGGCGACCTCGGCGACCCCGGGGTGCTCGAGCAGCGCGACCTCCACCTCGCCGGCGCCGACCTTGTAGCCGCCGGGCTTGATCAGGTCGGTCGAGCGGCGGCCGACGATCCGCCAGTAGCCGGTCTCCGTGCGGGTCGCGAGGTCGCCGGTGTGGAACCACCCGTCGCGGACCGCCTCGGCGGTCGCGTCCGGGCGGTCGAGGTAGCCGGTGAACAGGTTCGGGCCGCGCACCGCGAGCTCGCCGATGGTCTCGTCGTCGGCGGCGTCGATGTCCGAGCCGTCGTCGGCCAGCAGGCGCAGCTCGACGCCCGGCAGCGCCCCGCCGACATAGCCGGGGAGCCGCTCGCCGTCCGCCCGCACCGCCGTGTTCATCAGCGTCTCGGTCATCCCGTAGCGCTCGACGATCCGCTGGCCCGTGAGCCGCTCGATGCGCGTGTGCTCGGGCGCCGGCAGCGGGGCCGAGCCGGACACGAGCAGCCGCGCGCGACCGAGCGCCGCGGCGATCGCGGGATCCTGCTCGGCGGCGTCCGCCAGCCGGTGGTACATGGTGGGGACGCCGAAGACCATCGTGGCGCCGCCCTCGAGCGCCGCGGCGACCGCGCCGGGGTCGAAGCGCCCGAGGTGGTGCAGCGTCCCGCCGAGGCGCAGCGGGCCGAGGACCCCGAGCACGAGGCCGTGGACGTGGAAGAGCGGAAGGCCGTGGGTCAGGCGGTCCTCGCCGGTCCATTCCCATGCGTCGGCCAGCACGTCGAGGTTGCTCGCGACGGCCCGCCGCGGGATCACGGCGCCCTTGGGCGGGCCGGTCGTCCCCGAGGTGTAGATGATGAGCGCCGGGTCCTCGGCGTCGAGCCCGCCCTCGGGCAGCCGGCCGTCGCGCTCGTCGATGTCGACCGTCCGCAGCCGCGGCGGCGCGTCGAGCTCGGGCAGCGCGCCTTCCGGAGCGCCGAACAGCACGTCGGGGCGGCTGTCGGAGAGCACGTGGCGCAGCTCGGCGACGCCCAGCTTGGGATTGACGGGGACGAGCGGCACGCCGGCGGCGAGCGCGCCGATCACCGCGACGCAGGTCTCGAGGCTCGACTCCGCCCACACCGCGGCGCGCTCGGCGCCCTGCAGTCCGCGCGCGACGACGGCCGCGGCGCCGCGCAGCTCGGCGTAGGTGAGCGTGCGGTCCCCGAGCCGGATCGCGGGGGTGTCGTTCTGCTCGACGAGCGGCGGGAGCAGGATCACCGGCCGCCCTCCGCGCGCCGCACGGCGATCGTCAGCGGGCGCCCGTCGACCGTGACCGGGAGGGCGCCGCCCGCGGTCTCGCCGTCGTAGATGACGTCCAGCGCGAGCGTCTCGCCGGCGACGTAGGCCTCGTGAGCGCGCGCCGCCGCCAGCAGCTCGTCGTCGCCGCCGAGGGTCAGCGCGATCCGGTCCTCGACCTCGAGCTCCGCCGCCCTGCGCGCGTTCTGCACCGCGTGCACGATCTCGCGCGCGAGGCCCTCGCGGATCAGGTCCTCGTCGAGCTCGAGGTCGAGGGCGACGGCGTGCGAGCCCTCGCGCTCGAGCTGGTAGCCCTCGAGCGGCTTGAGCACGAGCTGGAGGTCGTCGCCGCCGAGCTCGTGGTCGTGGCCGTCGACGCTTATCCACACGCGGCCGTCCTCGCGCAGCGCGGTCGCGACGTGGCCCGGCTCGAGCGCGGCCACGGCGGCCGCCGCCTGCGGCATGAGCCGGCCGAAGCGCGGGCCGAGCGCGCGGTAGTTGGGCTTGACCTCGTAGGAGCCGAGCTCGTCGGCCTCGGCCACGTAGCGGACGCCCTTGACGTTGAGCTCGTCGCGCACGATCGCCTCCAGGCGCTCGATCGCGGCGCGCTCGCGCCCGCTCGCCACCACGGCGGCCTCGCGCAGCGGCTGGCGCACCTTCATGCGCGACTGCGCGCGGGCGGACAGCCCGAGCCCGACGGTCTGGCGCACGGTGTCCATGTCGGCCTCGAGCACCTCGTCGCGCGCGCCGGGCACCGGGAAGTCGGTCAGGTGCACGCTGGTCTCGCCGCCGTCGAGGTTGTCGTAGATCTCGTCGGCCAGGAACGGCACGAACGGCGCGAGCAGCTTCGAGACCTCGACGAGCGCGTGGCGCAGGACCGCGAAGGCCTCCGGGTCCGCGTCCCAGAAGCGCCGGCGCGAGCGGCGCACGTACCAGTTCGAGAGCTCGTCGACGAACGCCGCGATCGCCTGTCCGGCGCGGGTGGCGTCGTAGTCGTCGAGGCGCTCGGTGACGACCGCGATGGTCGAGCTCAGGCGCGAGAGCACCCAGCGGTCGAGCTCCGACGACGGCTCCGCGGGGACCGGCTGCGGCGCGACGTCCCCCGCGTTCGCGTACAGCACGTAGAAGCGGTAGGTGCTCCACAGCTGCAGCAGGAACTGGCGGACCGACTCGCCGACGGTCTCGGTCGAGAACAGGTAGCCGTCCCACGGCTGCTTGGAGGTGAGGTAGTACCAGCGGAAGGCGTCCGCGCCGTGGCGGGCGATGACCTCCCACGGGTCGACGATGTTGCCGAGGGACTTCGACATCTTCTTGCCCTCGGGATCGGCGATGTGCCCGAGGCAGAGCACCGTCTCGTACGGGGCGCGGTCGAACAGCAGCGTCGAGATCGCGATCAGCGAGTAGAACCAGCCGCGGGTCTGGTCGATCGCCTCGCAGATGTAGTTGGCGGGGAACGTCGCCTCGAACAGGTCCTGGTTCTCGAACGGCGCGTGGCGCTGCGCGAAGGGCATGGAGCCGGAGTCGAACCACACGTCGATGACCTCGGGGACCCGGCGCATCTCCTCGCCGCACTGCTCGCACGCCCACGCGTGCTCGTCGACGTAGGGCCGGTGGGGATCGGGCAGCGCCCGGCCGCTGCGCGCCTCCACGTCGGCGAAGGAGCCCATCACCTCGAGGTGGCCGTTGGCGCACCGCCACACCGGCAGTGGCGTCCCCCAGTAGCGCTCGCGCGAGATCGCCCAGTCGACGTTGTTCTCGAGCCACTTGCCGAAGCGCCCGTGCTTGATGTGCGGCGGGTACCAGTCGACGGTCTCGTTGGCCGCCAGCAGCCGGTCGCGCAGGGCGCTCGTGCGGATGTACCACGAGGGCTTGGCGTAGTAGAGCAGCGGGGTGCCGCAGCGCCAGCAGTGCGGGTAGGCGTGCGTCAGCGTCTCGGCGCGCAGCACGCGGCCGCGGGCCTCGAGGTCGGCGACGATGCCGGGGTCGGCGTCCTTGACCCACTGCCCCGCGAACGGGCCCATGCGCTCGTCGAAGGTCCCGTCGAGGCGGACCGGGTTGTTGACCGGGATGCCCTGCTCCTGGCCGAGGCGGAAGTCGTCCTCGCCGAAGGAGATCGACGTGTGCACGACGCCGGTGCCGTCCTCGGCCGAGACGAAGTCGGCGGGCAGGATGCTGTGGCCCTTGGGGCCGTAGAGCTCGGTGGGCAGGAAGCCGAACGGCGGCTCGTAGCGCGCGCCGACGAGCTCGCTGCCGCGGAAGCGGTCGGCGATCTCGGCGCCCTCCCCGAGCACCGCCTCGACGCGCGCCTCGGCCAGCACGTAGCCGTCGGTCGTGCGCACGTAGGTCAGGTCCGGGTCGACGGCGAGCGCGGCGTTCGAGAGCAGCGTCCACGGCGTCGTCGTCCACGCCAGCACCTTGTCGCCGGCGCGCAGCGCGCCGGCCGGCTCGGTCACCGGGAAGGTGAGGTAGACCGACGGGTCCTCGACGTCCTCGTAGCCCTGGGCGACCTCGTGCGAGGACAGCGCGGTGCCGCAGCGCGCGCAGTACGGCACGACCTTGTGGCCCTCGAAGAGCAGGTCGCGCTCCCACATCGTGCGCAGCGCCCACCACACCGACTCCATGAAGGGCGGGTCGAGCGTGCGGTAGGGGTTCTCGAGATCGACCCAGAAGGCGATGCGCTCGGTGAGCGCGTTCCAGTCCTCGAGGAACTCGAACACCGACTCGCGGCACTGGGCGTTGAACTCCGCGATGCCGTAGCGCTCGATGTCGTCCTTGGAGCTGAAGCCGAGCTTCTGCTCGACCGCGATCTCGACCGGCAGGCCGTGGCAGTCCCAGCCGCCCTTGCGCTCGACGTAGCGCCCGCGCATCGTCTGGTAGCGCGGGAAGACGTCCTTGAACACGCGCGCGAGCACGTGGTGGGAGCCGGGGCGCCCGTTGGCGGTCGGCGGGCCCTCGTAGAACACCCAGCGCTCGCCGCCCTCGCGCCGGCGCAGCGACTCGCGGAAGACGTCGCGCTCGCGCCAGCGCGCGAGGACCTGCTCCTCGAGGCGGGGGAGATCGGGATCCTTGGGAAGCGGGCGGTGCGGCGGCACGGAGCGTGATTCTAGGGCGGGCGGGCCGTTCTCCCGGCCGTCATCCCCGCGTACCCTGGATGGCAGATGGCCAAGGCGCTCATCGCCGTCGGCGCCCTCCTGGTGACCTGCATCCTCGTCCTCGGGGGCGTCTCGTACCTCGCGCGCTCCGACGACAAGCTCGCGATCGACGCCATCCTCTCCGAGGACATCACCAAGGCCGTGGCGCTCGCCGAGCAGCGCGGCGAGGACCGCATCGACCTGCGCCGCCTCGCGCCCTTCGCGTGGGACGAGATGCTGCTCGTCCAGCGCGGCACGAAGCCGGAGCAGATCACGCGCGCGCTCGGCTTCGAGTGGCGCGGCGACGTGCCGATCGAGATGGGCGACATCCTCATCTTCGTGCGCAGCGGGGAGGTGGTCCGCTACGCCGAGTACCGCGGCGAGGGCGCCTTCGAGGGCGTGCAGCGCCCGATCGCCCGCTTCGCGCGCGACGAGGCGGTGTTCGCGGTGCGCGGGCTGGTGTTGCGGCCCGTCTAGATGGTTGATGCCGCGGCCGCGCGGCCGACTGGTGGATGCCCCGTGGATGCCGGGCGCCGCCCGCACGAGGGGAACAGTGCTGGCTGCCACGGGCCCCTCGGGCGGGTGGCGAACCGGCGCCGCGGGGCGCCGCCAGGCGCCCGTGGGGTCGCGGTATCAACCATCTACCGATTGCGCTTGCGAGCGGCGCGCGCCTGGCGGGCCTTCGAGCGGGACTTCGCCTTCGCCTGGCGGGCGTGCCGGTGCGGTCCCTCCTCGCGCAGCTGGCCGGTCCGGGGCGCGTGGCGCTCGGGGACGCGGCGGCGGGCGTCGCGCGCGATCCACAGGCCGACGCCGAGGAGCACCAGGATCAGCCCGCCCATGATCGCGTAGAGCGTCGTGCGCCCGACGTCCTCGCCGTCCGTCGCATCGGTCTGCACCGGGGCCGGGGTGGGCGTCGCCTGCTGGCCCTGCGGCAGGTCGCCGAACGGGTCCTGCTGCGCGAGCGCCGCCGGGACGGGCCCCGCCGCGGCCAGGACAAGGACGGTGAGCAGGGCGGCGGCGGCGCGGCGGGTCACGGGCGGCCCAGATTACGCGGGGGCGCCCACGAGCGCCCAGCGCCCGCCGGCGAAGCGCGCCCCGCAGGTCAGCAAGCGGACGAGGATGAGGCCGACGAGGCCGCACCAGACGCCGACGATCCCCCAGCCCTCGGCCAGCGCGAGCAGCGCGACCGGCACGTAGACGGCGGCGGCGGCGAGCATTCCCCACATCAGGAAGCGGGTGTCGCCGGCGCCGATGAGGATCCCGTCGAGCGCGAACACCGCGCCGTTGGCGGGCATCATCAGCACGAACAGCGGCCAGATCTCGCTCGCGCGCTCGAGCACGGCGGCGTCGGAGGTGAAGGCGCGCGGGATGAGGTCCGCGAACGCGAGCAGCACGAGACCGAACATCGTCCCCGCCACCACCGACCACCCGATCATCCGCCGCGCCGCCTCGCGCGCCCCGGCCGCGTCGCCGGCGCCGAGCATCCGCCCCACCATCACCTGCGCGGCGATCGCGATCGCGTCGAGCACCAGCGCGATGAAGACGAACAGCTGGAAGGCGATCTGGTGCGCCGCGAGCGACGCCGGGCCCACGCGCGCGAGCACCGCCGACGCGACGAGGAAGGACGCCAGCAGCGCGCTCGTGCGCACCGCGATGTGGGTGCCGATGTGCAGCAGCGAGCGGATCCGCTCCGCCGACGGCCGCTGCCAGCCGGCCTTGAGCTGCACGCGGACGAAGGCGGCGCCCATGCCCGCCTGCGCGATCACGGTCCCCCACGCCGACCCCGCGAGCCCCCATCCGAACCCGTAGACGAACAGGAGCTCGAGCACCACGTTGACCGCGTGCGCGACCACCAGGATCACGAGCGGGGTCTTGAGGTCCCCCATCCCGCGCAGGTAGCCCTGGCCGGCCGTCGAGAGCATGAAGAACGGCGCCCCGAGCGCGGCGATGCGCAGGTAGACCACCGCCCCGTCGGCCACCTGACCCTCGCCGCCCATCAGCGTCACCGTGGGGACGGCGAGCCCGGCGATCAGCGCGAGCAGCAGCGCCCCGACCGCGAGCGCGAGCCACATCGCCTGCGAGCCGAGCAGCGCCGCCTCGTGCTCCTGCCCGGCGCCGTGCAGGCGCGCCACCCGCGCGGTCGTCCCGTAGGTGAGGAAGTTGAACACCGTGAACGCGGTGGTCATGACCGTCGCGGCGATCGCCAGCGCCGCCAGCTGCGTGGTGCCGAGGTGGCCGACGATCGCGGTGTCGACGAGGACGTACAGCGGCTCGGCGGCCAGCGCGCCGAGCGCCGGCACCGCCAGGCGGAGGATCTCGCGGTCGTAGGGGGAGCGGCGCACCACGACCCGGCGGACTGTAGGACCGGCGGGCGTCCGGGGCCGGCCGCGCGATTACGGCCCGCGCGCCCCGGCGTCATGATGGCCCCGGCGTGAAGCTCCGTCTCTACCACCACCCCGACGGTGCTCGCGTCGCCTACCGCGAGGCCGGCACCGGCCCGCCGCTCGCGCTGCTGCACTCCGCGCTGCTCTCGCACCGCGAGTGGGAGCCGCTGGTGGACGAGCTCTCCGACCGCTTCCGCCTCGTGCTCCCCGACCTCCCGCTCCACGGCGACTCCGAGGACCGCCCCCGCCACTCCTACTCGCCGGACTGGCTCGCCGAGGTCATGGCCGGCTTCTGCCGCGAGGTCTGCGGGCCGCGGCCGCTGGTCGGCGGCCACGAGGCCGGGGCGCTGCTGCTGCTGCGCGCGGTCGTCACCCGCCAGCTGCACCCCGGCCGCATCGTGCTCACGCCCAACCCGATGCACCGCCGCCCCTCCCACCAGGGCCTCCAGCGCTCGGTCAAGACGGTCATCCGCGCCGCCGCCGTCCCCGGCCTCGACCGCGCGCTCTCCCACGCCGCCCGGCTCGCCTTCAACCCCGCCGCCGGCGAGCGCCTCAGCGCCCGCGGCAACCCCGCCGCGCGCGACCTCGTCCGCCACGCCTTCGCCGACCTCGGCGGCAACGCCAACCGCGCCCGCTCCTGGGCCCGGGCGGCGCGCCGCTGGCCGTCCGAGGGCTACCCCGACCTCCTCGACGCCTACAGGCTGATCGACGTCCCCGTCCTGCTCCTCTGGGCCGACGAGGACCGCCTCCACCCGCTCGAGATCGCGGAGGAGGCCCTCGACCTCCTCCCCCGCGCGCAGCTGCGCGTGCTGCCGGGGACGGGCTTCCTGATGGCCTACGACGACCCGGTCGGGCTCAGCCGCGAGATCGCGGCGTTCTGCGTCTGAGCGCGCGCGTCAGGTCGCGCCGCCCGCGCACGACTCGCGGGTCATGACCTTTCCCGGCCCATCGCGGCGCATCGTCGTCCAGCCGCTCGAGCAGCCCGCCCCCAAGACCGAGCCCGAGCACGAGCCCGTCCCCGTCGAGCCCGAGCCCACCCGGACCCCCGAGCGCGAGGACCAGCCCGAGCCCGTCGCCCCGTGACCGGGGCCGCCGCGGACGCGCCGCTGGTCGCGGGCCCGCTGTACGGGCTGCGGGAGTGGCACGTGCACCAGACCGCCGGCGGCGACCGGCTCGCGGGACCGTTCGCGGCCACCGAGTGGCCGGCGGAGGGGTTGACCGCCACGTGCACGCACGCGGACCATGCGGCTCCCGGCGGCGACTGCTCCTGCGGGATCTACGGCTGGCATCCGACCGCGGACAGCGCCGAGACGGTCCTCGACGGCGCGCGCGGCTCCGTCGGCGGGATCGTCGCCGTCTGGGGCGCGGTCGAGCTCCACGGCGTCGGCTTCCGGGCGGCGCACGGCCACCCGCACACGCTCGTCATCCCCCCGGACGCCGGGGCGAAGCGGGAGCGGCGCGTGCGGCGCCTCGCGGAGGCCTATGGCGCGGAGGTGCTGGCCGGCGGGCCGGACGCGCTGCTCGCCCACTGCACGGCGCACGGCCTCGGCCTGGATGCGCGGGCGGTCAGCGAGCTGCTGGGCCCGGCCGAGCGGCTTCGGCGCCGCCGGGAGGCGGCCGGCGCCGCGGCGCGCCTCGCCGCGACCGTGCTCGGCCTGCTCGCGCTCGTCGCCGGCGCCGTCCACGTCTGGCCGTCGGTGGCGGAGTGGTGGCGCGGCGACCCCGCTCCGATCCCCGCCGAGGTGCACGCGTTGCGCATCACCGCCGAGTACGTGCTCGACCTCGACGACGGGTCGAGCGCCTACCTGGCCGTCGTGCGCAACGACCATCCCACCAAGGCCGCCATCGGCGTGTTCACCGCGGGCACGCTGCGCGGGCCCGGCGGGCGGCGCGCGGGACGGCTCGAGGACCGGCTCGGGTTCGAGAGCCGCCCGGTGATCGCTCCGGGCGACGCCGCCGTCGCCGTCGACGTGCTCGAGGACCTGGACCCCCTCGACGGCCCGGTCCGCCGGTTCCGCACCAGGCCGCTCGCCCGCGCGTTCCGCGCCGGCGTCGCGGAGCCGCCGGTGCGCCTCACCGGCGTCACCCTCGACCGCCGCCGCTGCCTCGTCGAGGCCACGGTCACGAGCGACCGCACCCGGCTGGCGGCGGACGTGGCGGTCCTCGCGCTGCGCTCCCGCCGGCGGCCGGCGTGGGCGCAGCTCGTCGAGGTCGGGCCGCTGCCGGCGGGCCGCTCGCGCCAGGTGCTGCTGCGCGTCCCGCCCGCCGATTGCCTGCGCCGCGTCGCCACCGTGGCCGCCTACCCGGACCTCGCCTACGGTCAGGTCGTCGCCTCCCGGTGACGTCGCTGCAGGCACGCTCGCGCTAGCTTGTCCGCATGGACACCGTCGACCGGCCGGCCCATCGCTCGGCTCAGCGCGCGATGGAGATCCTCGGCGAGCGGTGGACGATCCTGATCCTGCACGAGGCGTTCTGGGGCGTGCGGAGGTTCTCCGAGTTCCAGCGCAACCTCGGGATCGCCCGCAACATCCTCTCGGCCCGGCTCCAGAGCCTCACGGCGGCGGGCGTGCTCGAGCGCAGCCGCTACCAGGAGGAGCCCGAGCGCTTCGAGTACCGGCTGACCCCGATGGGGCGCGACCTGTATCCGGCGGTGATCGCGATCATCAACTGGGGCGACGAGCACCTCGCCGAGGACGACCGTCCGCCCCTCGTGCTGCGCCACACGTGCGGCTCGGACGCCGACCCGCGGCTCGTGTGCTCGTGCTGCGGCGAGGAGCTTGACCCGCGCAAGGTCGCACCCGGAGCCCGCGCCGGGCTCGGCGACCCGAGTCGCGTAGCGTTCAGGGCCGAGATTCCGGAGCGAGATCGGGAGAGTCCCATGAGCGTGCAGGACACCGCGCAGGAGCTGTGGGGAGGCGAGACCCGCAAGGCGGTCGCGAACTTCCCCGTGTCGGGCGAGCGGGTGCCGACGTCGGTCGTGCGCTGGCTCGGGCGGATCAAGGGCGCTGCCGCCCGCGTCAACGCGGACCTCGGCCTGCTCGACGCCGACGTCGCCGCGCGCATCGCCGCCGCGGGCGACGAGATCGCGGCCGGCCGCCACGACGACCAGTTCCCGATCGACGTCTTCCAGACGGGCTCCGGGACCTCGACGAACATGAACGCGAACGAGGTCATCGCGACGCTCGCCGGCGACGAGGCGCACCCCAACGACCACGTGAACATGGGGCAGTCGTCGAACGACGTGTTCCCGAGCGCGGTGCACCTCGCGGCACTCGACGAGTGCACCAACCGCCTGCTGCCGGCGCTCGAGCGCCTCGAGTCGTCGCTGGCCGCGAAGGCCGAGGAGTTCGCCGACATCGTGAAGTCCGGCCGCACGCACCTGATGGACGCGGTGCCGGTCACGCTCGGGCAGGAGTTCAGCGGCTACGCCGCGCAGGTCCGCCTCGGCGCCCGCCGTGTCCGCAACGCGCTGCCGCAGGTCGCCCAGATCCCGCTCGGCGGGACCGCCACCGGCACCGGCCTCAACACGCACGCCGAGTTCGCCGGGCACGTGCGCGAGAAGCTGACCTCCGACACGGGCCTCGCGATCCGCGAGCCCGAGGACGCCTTCGAGGCCCAGGGCAACCGCGACGCGCTCGTCGAGCTCTCCGGCGCGCTGAAGGTCGTCGCCGTCTCGCTGAGCAAGATCGCCAACGACATCGCGCTGATGGGCTCGGGTCCGCGCGCGGGCCTCTCGGAGCTCCTGCTGCCGGAGCTGCAGAAGGGCTCCTCGATCATGCCCGGCAAGGTCAACCCGGTGCTCCCCGAGGTCGTGCTCCAGGTCGGCGCGCAGGTGATCGGCAACGACACCGCGATCACGGTCGGCGGCATGCAGGGCCAGTTCGAGCTCAACGTGCGCATCCCGCTGATCGCGCGCAACCTGCTGCAGTCGATCCACCTCCTCTCCACGGCGAGCGCGCTGTTCGCGGAGAAGTGCATCGACGGCATCGAGCCCAACCTCGAGGGCTGCTCGCGCTCGGCGGAGGGGACGCTCGCGGTGGCGACGGCGCTGAACCCGTACATCGGCTACGACCGGGCGGCGGAGATCGTCAAGGAGGCGTCGGCCACCGGCCGCACCCTGCGCGAGGTCGCGCGCGAGCACGGGATCGACGAGCCGACGCTCGACGAGGCGCTCGACCTGCGGCGGATCGCGGCCGGCTCGAAGGCCGAGCCCCGCTGACGAACCCGACGTTCGGCCCGTCCAGCGGGCCGAACGGCAGGCTCGACGTGCGCGCGGCGCCGGTCAGCCGCTTCAGGCCCCCGCCGGGCTCGTTCCACTCGATGTCCGGAGTCATGGCCTCCGTGACGGCCGGGATGTCGCCCCGGTTGAACGCGTCGTAGGCGTCCCGCATCGTCTTGATGTCCGCCTGGGACATGACGCCCTCCTCGGTTGTGGCCTGAGGCCGACCGTACTCCGGCGAGCGCGTCCCGGTAAAGCCCTACTACCGTGATCGGGTCCCCGTGCCTGCTCCCTCCCTCGTCGTGCTCCCTGCCCCGCCGGCCCTGCGCCGCGCCCACCCGTGAGCGCGCGCGCCGCGACGTCCCGGGCGCGCGCGGCGCCGGCGGGAGGGCTCGCGGACCTCATCGGCGGCCGGCCCGCGCTGGCCGCCACGGCGGGCGCGGTGACGATCGCGTTCTCGGCGATCCTCGTCCGCCTCGCCGACGTCCCGCCCTCGACGGCGGCGATCTTCCGCTGCGCGTACGCGGTGCCGGTCCTCGGCCTGCTGGCCGCGTGGGAGCGGCGGCGCTTCGGCCCCCGCACCGCGCACGACATGCGCCTCACGCTGGTCGCCGGCGTCTTCTTCGCGATCGACCTGATCTGCTGGCACCACGCGATCGACAACGTCGGCGCCGGGCTCGCGACCGTGCTCGGGAACCTGCAGGTCGTGATCATCCCGTTCGTCGCCTGGGCGGTCCTGCGCGAGGCCCCGGGGCGGATGATCCTCGCCGCGCTGCCGGTGGTGATGATCGGCGTGGTGCTGATCTCCGGCTCGCTCGAGCAGGGCGCCTACGGCTCGGACCCGGCGCGCGGCGTGCTGTTCGGGGTCCTCACGGGCGTCTCCTACGCCGGCTACATCCTCGTCCTGCGCCAGGGCTCCTCGGACCTGCGCCGCCCGGCAGGCCCGCTGTTCGAGGCGACCGTCGTCGCCGCCGTCGCCAGCCTCGTCGCCGGGCTCGCGCTCGGGGAGGCGGAGCTCGTCCCCACCTGGCCCGAGCACGCGTGGCTCGCGACGCTCGCGCTGACGTCGCAGGTGCTCGGCTGGCTGCTGATCGCGAGCTCGCTGCCGCGGCTGCCGGCCGCGCTGACCTCGGTGCTGCTGTGCATCCAGCCGGTCGGCTCCGTCGTGCTCGGCGTGATCCTCCTCAGCGAGGAGCCCTCCGTCCTGCAGCTCGCGGGCGCCGGCTGCATCCTCGCCGCGCTGCTCGGCATCGCCGGTCGCCGGCGCGCGCAGCCCAGCGGCTGAGCACCCAGCCCCTCAGCGGGCCGCGTGCTCGAGCGCCGCGGTGTCCCAGCCCGCCGCCTCCGCACCCGCCCGGTAGGCGCTCTCGAAGAACTCGAGCAGCTCGCTCGCCGGGTTGCCGGCCGCCGCCACCGTGTCGTAGGGCAGGATCGCGAGCGACCCGGCGCCGGCCGCGTGCCACTCCGCCCCCGCCGGCGAGAGCGGTCGCTCGCGCAGCCCCTCCGGCTCCGGGACCGTGTAGGAGTAGTACGCGGGGAAGGGCGTCGTGCGGTCGTCGCCGGGCCACCAGCCGAACGCGATGACCTCGTGCGAGTAGGCCTCGGCGGTCACGGGGTCGACCCCGGGCCGCGGCGGCGCGGGGCGGCCCGAGTAGCGGGCGTGGGCGAGGTCGAAGCCGTGCCAGAACAGCTGCACCGGGCTCGCCTTGCCGTTGAAGGAGGAGCCGAAGCGCCCCAGCGCGTGCTCGGTGAGCTGCAGGATCCGCCACCAGCGCCCGACCGCGTCGGCGTCGTAGCTGTCGTGCTCGGTGTCGTCGGCGAAGGCGGGGCTGTCGCCGAGGTCGTACGGGCGGGCGTTGATCGCCGCCCGGATGCCGACGCTCTCGAGCGCGTCGAAGAGGTCGCGGTAGAAGCGCGCGCACGGCAGGCGGTCGCGGAGCGGGAAGCTCGCGGCCCGGCCCTCGCTCGTGCGAACCGCGAGGCGGTGGTCGACGAGGTCGAGCTCGACCTCGGCCGTGAGGTCGCCGTAGGGCATCGGGCCGGTCGTCACCCCGCGCGCCGACACGTACAGCGTCACGTGCCACCAGTGGTTGCGGAACGGCACGAGCGACATGCGCAGCTTGCCGACGATCTGCGCGTAGCGGTGGAGCGTCTGCTTCGTGGGCTCCCAGGCCTCGTAGGGGAGCGGCGGCCATCCGGTCATGACTGAGATCCTGCCCTACGGCGACAGCCGGCGGGCGCTCCAGGCGCCGTCGGCCAGCCGCCACTCCTCGCGGTCGTGCAGGCGGTCGGGCCGGCCGGCCCAGAACTCGACGACGTCGGGGCGCAGCAGGTAGCCGCCCCAGTGGGCGGGCCGCGGGATGTCGGTGCCCTCGAAGCGCGCCACCACCTCCTCGACGCGCGCGTCGAGCTCCTCGCGGCCGGCGAGCTCCGCCGACTGCCGCGACGCCCACGCGCCGATCCGGCTGCCGCGTCCGCGCGAGGCCCAGTAGGCGTCGGACTCCTCCTCGCCGAGCCGCTCCACGGTCCCCTCGAGGCGGATCTGGCGGCCGAGCGGGTTCCAGTAGAGCGCGGCCGCCGCGCGGGCGTTCTCGGCGAGGTCGCGGGCCTTGCGGCTCTCGTAGTTGCTGAAGAAGCGCACGCCGCGCCCGTCGACGCCCTTGAGCAGCACGAAGCGGACCGACGGCCGGCCGGCCGCGTCGGCGGTGGCGAGGGCCATCGCGTCGGGCTCGGGGAGGCCGGCGGCGACGGCCTCCCGGTACCAGGCCTCGACGCGCGCGAGCGGGGACGGCGCGGCGGGCACGCCTACATCGCCATCGCCACGTACTTGATCTCGAGGTACTCCTCGATCCCCTCGGGGCCGCCCTCGCGCCCGAAGCCCGACGCCTTGACGCCGCCGAAGGGCGCCGCCGCGTTGGAGACGATGCCCTGGTTGAGGCCGATCATCCCGGTCTGCAGCCGCTCGCACACGCGGAACGCGCGCTTGAGATCCGACGTGTAGACGTAGGCGACGAGGCCGTACTCCGTGTCGTTGGCGGCGGCGATCGCGGCCTCCTCGTCGTCGAAGCCGACGACCGGCGCCACCGGCCCGAAGATCTCCTCCTTGAGCAGGCGCGCCGAGCTGCCGACGTTGCCGAGCACGGTGGGCTCGTAGAAGTAGCCGGCGCCGTCGCGCTCGCGGCCGCCGACCACCGCCTCGGCGCCCTTGCCGAGCGCGTCGGCGACGAGCTCTGCGACCTTCCCGCGCTGGGTCCCGTCGATCAGCGGGCCGACCTTCACGCCCTCGTCGACGCCGCGCCCGACCGGCATGTCGGCCAGGCGGGCGGCCAGCTTCTCGGTGAACTCGTCGCGCACGCGTCCGGCGACGTGGAAGCGGTTGGCCGCGGTGCACGCCTCGCCGATGTTGCGCATCTTCGCGATCACCGCGCCCTCGACCGCGGCGTCGACGTCGGCGTCTCCGAACACGATGAACGGCGCGTTGCCGCCCAGCTCCATCGAGGTGCGCAGGAGCCCGGGCGCCGACTGCTCGACGAGCTTGCGGCCGACCTCGGTGGAGCCGGTGAACGTGAGCTTGCGCAGCCGCGGGTCGGAGAGGATCGGCTTCGAGACGTCGCTCGAGGAGCTCGAGGTGACGACGTTGAGGACGCCCGGCGGGAGCCCGGCCTCCTGCAGGATCTCGGCCAGCGCGTACATCGACAGCGGCGTCTGCTGCGCCGGCTTGATCACCATCGTGCAGCCCGCGGCGACCGCGGGGCCGATCTTGCGCGTCCCCATCGCCATCGGGAAGTTCCACGGCGTGATCGCGTAGCACGGCCCCACCGGCTGGCGCATGGTGAGCAGGCGGCCCTGCCCGTTGGGCGCGGTCGCGAAGCGGCCCTCGATGCGCACGGCCTCCTCGGAGAACCAGCGGAGGAACTCCGCCGCGTAGGCGACCTCCGCCTTGGACTCCGCGAGCGGCTTGCCCATCTCGAGGGTCATCACGAGCGCCAGCTCGTCGGTGCGCGCGACGATCGCCTCGAACGCGCGCCGGAGGATCTCGCCGCGCTCGCGCGGCGGGTGCGCCGCCCACTCGTCCTGGACGGCGCAGGCGGCGTCGAGCGCCGCGACGGCGTCCTCGGGGGTGGCGTCGGCGACCGCGGCGATCGCCTCGCCGGTCGAGGGGTCCTCGACGTCGAGGGTCCGGCCGCCCGTGCCGTCGCGCCACTCCCCGCCGATGAACAGCTGCGTGGGAACGCCGTCGACGACGGTCTTCTCCTGTTCGATGGTGATGCTCATGCGACCACAGTCTCCGTTCCGAGTTCTTCCGAGATGGATACGTCGATCGAGTAGTCGATCGGGAGCACGATCAGGGACGGAAGCTCCAGCGTGAGCGCGTGCGCCAGGTGCCGGGGGAAGTCCTCGACCGACTCGCAGCGCCACGCCGGCATCCCGAACGCGTCGGCCAGCTTGACGAAGTCGGGGTTCGTGAAGTCGGTGCCGAAGTGGCGGCCGAAGCGCTTGTCCTGCTTCCACACGATCGAGCCGAAGCTTGCGTTCTCCCAGATCACGTTGACGACGGGCGTGCGCAGGCGCACGGCCGTCTCGAGCTCCTGGCAGTTCATCAGGAAGCCGCCGTCACCGCTGACCGTCACGACCCGGCGGTCCGGGTGCACGAGCTTGGCGGCGATCGCCGAGGGCAGCGCGAAGCCCATCCCCGCGAGCCCGTTGGCGATCAGGACCGTGTTGGGCTCGTGCGCGGGGAACATGCGCGCGATCCACAGCTTGTGCAGCCCGACGTCGGACACGAGGATGTCGCAGGGCCCGAGCGCGCGGCGGATCTCCCACAACGCGCGCGGCGGCTGGACGGGGAACGCGTCGTCCTCCCGCGCGGCCTCGAAGCGGCCGAGCACGATGTCGTCGAGCCGCGAGTGCTCGACCGTGTGGCGCAGGTCCCGCAGCTCCTCGGCCAGGCGGGACAGGCTGTGGTAGATGTCGCCGATCAGGTCGACCTCGGTGAGGAAGTGCGCGTCGACCTCCGATGGGGTGGTATCGATGCACACGATCCTCTTGTCGCCGCCCGGGTTCCAGTGCACGGGCGCGTGCTCGACGAGGTCGTAGCCGACCGTGATGACCACGTCGGCGTCCTCGAAGCCCGCCAGCGAGTAGTCGCGCGACTGCAGCCCGACGGTGCCGAGCGCGTGTGGGTCCTGGTAGTCCAGCGCGCCCTTGCCCATGAAGGTCTCGGCGACGCCGATGCCGGTGGCCCGGGCGAAGTCGCGCAGCGCGGGCGCGGCGCCGGCGCGCGCGACCCCGTTGCCGGCCAGCACGATCGGGTTGATCGCGCCGCGGATGACCTCGGCCGCGCGGAAGAGCTCCTTGGCCGACGGCTCCGGCCGCGGTCCCTCGTTGGCCGGCAGCGGGTCGGCGGCGACCGGCGCGATCATCACGTCCTCCGGCAGCTCGATGTGCGCGGGGCCCGGCTTCTGCCCCTCGGCGACCTTGAACGCCTTGCGCACGACCTCGGGGATGATCCGCGGGTTCGAGAGCCGCGCGTTCCACTTGGTCACCGGCTTGAGCATCGAGACCACGTCGATGTGCTGGTGGGACTCCTTGTGCATGCGCTCGAGGTCCGCCTGGCCGGTCAGCGCGACGACCGGCGAGCGGTCGAGGAACGCGTCCGCGATGGCGGTGACGAGGTTCGTGGCGCCCGGGCCGAGCGTCCCCAGGCAGACCCCGGCGCGCTGCGTCAGCCGGCCGTACATGTCGGCCATGTAGGCCCCGCCCTGTTCGTGTCGAACTGGAATGAAGTCGACCGACGAGCGTTCGAGCGATTCGTTGAGGTCCAGCGTCTCCTCACCCGGGATGCCGAATACGTACTTGACGCCCTCCGCCTCGAGGCACTCCACGAACAGATCCGATGCCTTGCGCTCCTCACCCATAGGTCACCTTTCCGAGATCGGCGAAGCCGATCTTGCAAGGCCCGGCGAAGCCGGGCCCGTTCACCGTCCACGCACCTTCATGTCGATTCCGAAACTTCTGCCCCGACCGGCGTGTCCGGCTAACGTGACCGCCCCGCTCGCGATGGCCCGTCCCCGTTCTCGCCTGCTCCTGCTCGTGCTCGCCGTGCTGGCCTGCCTGCTGCCGGCGGCGGCCGCGTCGGCCGCATCCTCGCGCCTGACGATCCGCGGCGCGGGCTGGGGACACGGCGTCGGCATGAGCCAGTACGGCGCCAAGGGCTTCGCCGAGCGCGGCTCGGACTACCGCTCGATCCTCGGGCACTACTACACGGGGACCGGCGTCTCCTCGATCGGCTCGGGGCGCGTCGTGCGCGTGCTCATGCAGGCGACGCGCACCCGCTCGTCCTTCACCGGCGCGACGCGCGCCGGCACCCGCAACCTGTCGCCCGGCAGCACGTACTCGGTGCGCCGCCGCAGCGACTCGAGCGTGTGGCTCGTCTCGCCCAAGGGGCGGCGCCTCGGCGCGTTCAGCTCCCCGCTGGTGGTCTCCGGCGCCACGCCGATCACGCTCCGCGGCCCGGCCGGCAACGGGCGCAGCGACGGCGCGTACCGCGGCTCGGTCGAGTTCCGCGCCGACGCGCTGGGCGGCGTCACCGCGATCAACGCGGTGGGGCTGGACGACTACCTGCAGGGCGTCGTCCCCGCCGAGTCGCCCGCGTCGTGGCCGCTCGAGGCGCTCAAGGCCCAGGCCGTGGCCGCACGCAGCTACGCGATCACGACCTCCAAGGCCGGCGCGGGCTTCGACCAGTATCCGGACACCCGGTCGCAGGTCTACGGCGGCGTCGGGGTCGAGCAGCCGTCCACGACCGAGGCGGTGCGCCAGACGGCGGGCGAGGTCGTCACCTACCAGGGCAACCCGGTGACGACGTACTTCTTCTCCACCTCCGGCGGGCGGACCGAGAACGTCGAGAACACCTCGCTCGGGCGCGAGCCGGTGCCGTGGCTGCAGTCGGTCGATGACCCCTACGAGTCCTCGCCGCGACACCGCTGGGGGCCGATCCGCATGAGCCTGTCGAGCGCGCGGGGCAAGCTCGGCGGCCTCGTCAAGGGCGGCTTCCGCGGCATCGACGTCCTCGACCGCGGCGTCTCGCCGCGGATCGTCAGCGCGGAGATCGTCGGCACCCGCGGCCGTACTCGCGTCGACGGCGCCACGCTGCGCGCGCGCTTCGGTCTCTACGACACGTGGGCGTTCTTCACGTCGATCAGCTCGCGCGACTCCGACCCGCCGCCCGCGACGCCGACCGCCAGGGCGGCCGGCGCGCGCCGGCCGGTGGGCGCGATCGCGGGCCGGGTCCGGCCCGCCACGCGGGGCGCCCCGTTGCTCGTCCAGCGGGCCGAGCGCGGCCGCTGGGTCGACGTCGCCCGCACGAAGGTGGCCGGCGGCGGGCGCTACCGGTTCGCGGTCGACCGCCGCGCGGACTACCGGGTCGTCTTCGGTGGCGACGCCGGGCCGCGCGTGCGCATCGGTTAGCTAACCCGACCAGAGGGTCACGTACACCGGCGGGCGGAAGCGCGCCGCCGGCACGCCGCCCGGCCGCGCCAGCATCGCCTGCGTCGCCTCCGGCGTCGCGACGAAGCGCCGGAACGCCCACGCCGCCGGCGGGCGGCGGGCGGGCGCGAGCAGCGTCGCGTAGAGCAGGCCGTCGACCGGCGTCCCCTCCACGTCGAGCGTGACGAGCGCCCGCCGGCGCAGCTCGTCGAGCACCGTATGGGCGATCGCCGGGAGCACGCCGCGGCCCGCCGCGGCGGCGGCCGCCGCGGCGGCGTGGCTCGGGAAGGCGCGCACCTCGACGCCGCCCAGGCGCCGGCGGGCGAGCAGGTCGCCGGCGGGCGTGCCGGGCGTCGCGCCCGAGGGCCCGACCAGCCAGTGCTCGCGGCCGAGCGCCTCCGCCGGGATCGCGCGGCGCCCCGCCAGCGGGTGCCCGGGCGCCGCCACGACCACGAGCCGGTAGCGCAGGAACGGCACCGACTCGAGGCCGGCCGCGTCGCCGGGCGGGCGCGGGCCGAGCGTGACGTCGGCCAGCCGATCGGTGAGCAGGCGGGCGAAGACCTCGCCCGGCTCCATCTGCACCGCCACCTCAGTGTGCGGTGAGCGGCGCGTGAACGCGTCGAGCAGCGCCGGGGCGACGTGCTCGTGCACCTCGCTGGTCGCGGCGACCCGCAGCAGCGCGCTCTCCCCCCGCGCCTCGCGCACGGCGCGGCGGGCGTCGTCGGCGAGTCCGAGGATCTCCGCCGCGGCGGCGGCCAGCCGCGTCCCGCCCGGCGTGAGCGCGATCCCGCCGCCGCGGCGCACGTAGAGCTCGTCGCCGAGCTCCCGGCGCAGGGAGGCGACGGCCTCCGACACGGCCGGCTCGGAGACCCCCAGAGTCCGGGCGGCCGCCTTCACCGAGCCCAGGCGGGCGACCGTGGCAAAGGAGCGGAGCTGCGGGAGCGTCACCGGGCATCCACCGTCTTAAGCCTTCACCTAAGACGGCCTTGACCGCCCCAGAATACCGTGGGACGCTCGGACGCGCGGCGCCGGTGGCGCCGCTTTTAGAGAGGAGCACAGGTGCAGGTCCCAGCACCATTCGAGTACGAGCGCGCGACCAGCGTCGACCACGCGCTCGAGCTGCTCGGGCGCCTCGGACCGGAGGCGCGCATCGTCGCGGGCGGGCACAGCCTGCTGCCGATGATGAAGCTCCGGATCGCGGCGCCGGAGTACCTGATCGACATCAACGACCTGGACGAGCTCGCGTACATCGAGCCGTCCGGCGGCGAGGTGCGCATCGGCGCCCTCACCCGCCACCGCGACCTGCTCGACTCGGAGCTGCTCGCCGAGCGGCTGCCGATGATCCGCGAGGCCGAGCAGCTGATCGCCGACCCGGTCGTGCGCAACCGCGGCACGATCGGCGGCGCGCTGTGCCAGGCCGATCCCTCCGAGGACCTCTCCGCGGTGTGCTCCGCGCTCGGCGCGCGCGCGGTGATCCGCAGCCCCGGCGGCGAGCGGGTCGTCGACATGGACGAGTTCCACCAGGGCGCCTACGAGACCGCGGTCGGCGCCGACGAGATGCTCGTCGAGGTGCGCTTCGCGCTCCGTGACGGGCACGGCAGCGCGTACGAGAAGGTCAAGCGGCGCGCCGGCGACTGGCCGGTGGCCGCGGCGGGCGCGGCCGTCTGGCTCGACGGCAACACCATCGCCGACGCGGGCCTCGGCCTGGCCGGGCTCGGCAGCGACGCGACGCACGCCACGCGCGCGGAGGCCGCGCTGCGCGGCAAGCCGCCGTCGGAGGAGGCCTTCGCGGAGGCCGGCCGGATCGCGGCCGAGGACTCGAGCCCGGCCTCGGACCAGCGGGGCCCGGAGGACTACAAGCGCCACCTGGCGTCCGAGCTCACCCAGCGAGCGCTGCGTCGCGCCGTCGAGCGCGCACTGCGCGGATAGGAGGAGGCGTGCAGGTCACCCTGACCGTCAACGGGGACGAGGTCACGCGCGAGATCGAGCCGCGCCTGCTGCTCGTCCACTTCCTGCGCGACGAGCTCGGCCTCACCGGGACCCATTGGGGCTGCGACACGTCCAACTGCGGCACCTGCGTCGTCCTGATGGACGACGAGCCGGTGAAGTCGTGCACGGTGCTCGCGGCGATGGCCGGTGGACACGCCGTCCGCACCGTCGAGAGCCTCGAGCGCGACGGCACGCTCGACCCCGTCCAGCAGGGCTTCATCGAGGAGCACGGGCTCCAGTGCGGGTTCTGCACGCCGGGCATGATGATGACCGCCCGCGCGCTGCTCGACACCAATCCGAACCCCAGCGATGCGGAGATCCGTGAGGCCATCTCGGGCCAGATCTGCCGCTGCACGGGCTACCAGAACATCGTCAAGGCGATCCGCTGGGCCGCGGGCCACCCGCTCGAGCCGGCCGGCGACACAGGGAGCTGAGCTCATGGCCACGGTGGAGAACCAGCCGGTCGGCTACGGCCGGCACCGGCGCAAGGAGGACCCGCGCTTCGTCCGCGGGAAGGGCACCTACGTCGACGACGTGAGCCTCCCCGGGATGCTGCACGGCGCGGTGCTGCGCAGCCCGCTCGCGCACGCGCGCATCACGTCGATCGACGTCACCGCCGCCCAGCAGCACCCGAAGGTGCGCGCGGTGATCACCGGCAAGGACCTCGAGGGACTGAAGCTCGCCTGGATGCCGACGCTGTCGGGGGACGTGCAGGCCGTGCTGGCCACCGACAAGGTGCGCTTCCAGGGCCAGGAGGTCGCCTTCGTGGTGGCCGACGACCGCTACGCCGCCCGCGACGCGCTCGAGCTCATCGACGTCGAGTACGAGCCGCTCGACCCGGTGGTCGACGCGCGCCGCGCGCTCGACGCCGACGCCCCGGTGATCCGCGACGACGTGGAGGGCCGGGCCGACAACCACATCTTCGACTGGGAGGCGGGCGACCGCGCCGAGGCCGACGCGGTGTTCGCCAACGCCGACGTCGTGGTGTCGCAGGACATGGTCTATCCCCGCTCGCACCCCGCCCCGATGGAGACGTGCGGCTCGGTGGCCGACTACGACGCGGTCAGCGGCAAGCTCACGCTGTGGACCACGTCGCAGGCGCCGCACGCCCACCGCACGCTGTACGCGATCGTGGCCGGGCTGCCGGAGCACAAGATCCGCGTGATCGCGCCGGATATCGGCGGCGGCTTCGGCAACAAGGTCCCGATCTACCCCGGCTACGTCTGCTCGGTGGTCGGCTCGATCGTGACCGGCAAGCCGGTCAAGTGGGTGGAGGACCGCTCGGAGAACCTCATGAGCACGGGGTTCGCCCGCGACTACCTCATGCACGGCGAGATCGCCGCGACGCGCGACGGCAGGATCCTCGGCGTGCGCACGCAGGTGATCGCCGATCACGGCGCGTTCAACGCCACCGCCCAGCCGACCAAGTTCCCGGCCGGCTTCTTCTCCGTGTTCACCGGCTCCTACGACCTCGAGGCCGCGCACTGCTCGGTCACCGGCGTCTACACGAACAAGGCCCCGGGCGGGGTCGCCTACGCGTGCTCGTTCCGGATCACCGAGGCCGTCTACCTCGTCGAGCGCATGGTCGACGTGCTGGCGGCCGAGCTCGGCAAGGACCCGGCGGAGCTGCGGCTGCAGAACTTCATCAAGCCCGAGCAGTTCCCGTACGAGGCCAAGACCGGCTGGGTGTACGACTCCGGCGACTACGAGACCACGATGCGCAAGGCGCTCGACATCGCGGGCTACGAGGAGCTGCGCCGCGAGCAGGCCGAAAGGCGCGAGCGCGGGGAGCTGATGGGGATCGGCGTGGCGTTCTTCACCGAGGCGGTCGGCGCCGGGCCGCGCAAGCACATGGACATCGCCGGCCTGGGGATGAACGACGGCGCGGAGCTGCGCATCCATCCGACCGGCAAGGCCGTGCTGCGCATCAGCGTGCAGACCCAGGGCCAGGGCCACGAGACGACGTTCGCGCAGATCGTGGCCGAGGAGCTCGGCATCCCGGTCGACGACATCGACGTCGTCCACGGCGACACCGACCAGACGCCGTTCGGCCTCGGCACCTACGGGAGCCGCTCGACGCCGGTGTCGGGCGCGGCCGCCGCGGTGGCGGCGCGCAAGATCCGCGACAAGGCGAAGCTGATCGCGGCGACGATGCTCGAGGCGGCGCCCGAGGACCTCGAGTGGGAGAAGGGCCGCTTCTTCGTCCGCGGCGACCCGGAGCAGGGCAAGACGATCCAGGAGGTCGCGCTCGGCGCCCACGGGGCCTTCGACCTGCCCGACGGGATGGAGGGCTCGCTCGACGCCGAGGCCGTCTACAACCCGCCCAACCTCACGTTCCCGTTCGGCGGCTACGTGTGCGTGGTGGACGTCGACCCCGGCACCGGTCAGGTGAAGGTGCGGCGGTTCATCGCGGTCGACGACTGCGGCCCCCGCATCAACCCGATGATCGTCGAGGGCCAGATCCACGGCGGCCTCACCGACGGCGTGGGGATGGCGCTCATGCAGCAGATCGCCTTCGACGAGGACGGCAACTGCCTGAGCGGCTCGTTCATGGACTACCTGCTGCCGTCGTCGCTCGAGGTGCCGGACTGGGAGCTCGGCGAGACCGTGACGCCGTCGCCGCACCACCCGATCGGCGCCAAGGGCGTGGGCGAGTCCGCGACGGTGGGCTCTCCGCCGTGCGTGATCAACGCGGTCGTCGACGCGCTCTCCCCGCTCGGGGTGCGCCACGTCGACATGCCCGCGTCCCCCGCGCGCGTGTGGGCGGCGATGCAGGGCCGCGCGGAGCCGCCGGCATGATGACCACGGAGCTCGCGAGGCGCGCCGAGGCGCTCGCCGCCGAGCGGTCGCCGTACGTGGCGGCCACGGTCGTGCGCGCCTCCCGGCCGACCTCGGTGGCCCCCGGCGACAGCGCGCTCGTGCTCGCGGACGGGGCCATCGAGGGCTTCGTCGGCGGCGAATGCGCGGAGGCCTCTGTGCGCCTGCACGCGGCGCGGGCGCTCGAGACCGGCGAGCCCGTGCTGCTGCGGATCACGCCGGGCGACGACGACGCGCCCGCCGTCGAGGGGGCCGTCACGGTCCGCAACCCGTGCCTGAGCGGCGGCGCGCTCGAGATCTTCCTCGAGCCGCGCCTGCCCGCCCCGCTGGGGGTCGTGATCGGCGCGGGGCCGATCGCGGGCGCCCTGCGCGAGCTGCTGGGCTGGCTGCGCTGGGAGGTCGCCGGCACGATCGGGGCGGTGCCGGACGCCGCCGCGGTCGTGGTCGCCGCCCACGGGGGCGACGAGGAGGCGCCGTTGCGCGCGGCGCTCGAGGCGGGCGTGCCGTACGTGGCGCTCGTGGCGAGCCGCCGGCGCGGCGCGGCGACGGTGGCCGCGCTGCGCGACGGGGGCGTGGAGGCGGACGCGCTGGCGCGCCTGCACACGCCCGCGGGGCTCGACCTCGGGGCCCGCGGCCCGCACGAGGTGGCGGTGTCCGTGGTGGCGGAGATCGTGGCCACGCGCCACGCGGCCGAGCGGTTGGCGGCGCCCGCACCCGCGGAGACGCGCTCGGCGGACCGGGAGCTCGCCCGCCCACAGGCGCGCCCTGCCACGGGCCCGTCGCGAACCGTCGCCCCCTGGGGCGACTCCCCGCGGAGGCGGTGGACCCTGTGTGCGGCATGACCGTCCCCGCCGGCCCGTCCACGCTCCACGTCGATCACGAGGGGCGGCGGGTGTACTTCTGCGGGGAGGGCTGCCGGCGGGCGTTCGCGGCCGACCCCACGGCCCACCATGCCGCGCCCCGCTGAGCCGTTCGTCGCCGGGCTCGTCCTCGCGGCGGGCGGCTCGCGCCGGCTGGGGCGGCCCAAGCAGCTGCTGCCCTACGCCGGCGGCACGCTGCTCGGCCACACGCTCGGCACGGCGCGGGCGTGCGGCTTCGACCAGCTCGTGGTGGCGCTGGGCGGCAGCGCCGCCGACGTCCGCGCGCAGGTGGACCTGGGCGGCGCCGAGGTCGTCGTCAACGACGCGTACGGCGCGGGCTGCTCGTCCTCGATCGCCGCGGCGCTGCCCGCCCTCGACCGGCGCTGCGACGTCCTCGTGCTGCTGCTCGGCGACCAGCCGGGCGTGAGCGCCGCGGCGGTCCGGGCGCTGCTCGCCGGCCGCGGCGACGCCGCGCTCGCGGTCTGCCGCTACGACGACGGCCGCGGGCACCCGTTCGCGTTCTCGCGCGCGGCGTTCGGCGACCTCGCGGACCTGCACGGCGACAAGGCCGTGTGGAAGCTGCTCGAGCGGCGCGCCGGCGCCGTCGCGGAGGTCACGGTGCCCGGACCGGTGCCGCTCGACGTCGACACGTGGGAGGACTACGAGGCATTGCTGGCGGGCGCCGCATGACGGGCCCGGGGCCGGCCCGCGCCGGCGCGGGCCCGGCCGTGCAGGCGCTCGTGCCCGACGTCGAGACCCTGACCGCCCGGCTCGACGCGACCGGCTACCTCGCCGGCGAGGGCCTGGCGACCGCGATGTTCCTCGCGCTGCGGCTGCCGCAGCCGCTGCTGCTCGAGGGCGAGGCGGGCGTCGGCAAGACCGAGGCGGCCAAGGCCCTCGCGGCGGTCCTCGACACGCCGCTGATCCGCCTGCAGTGCTACGAGGGCCTCGACGCCGCCGAGGCGCTCTACGAGTGGAACTATCCCCGCCAGCTGCTGCGCATCCGGCTCGCCGAGGCGAGCGGCGCGGAGCTCGGCGAGGACGAGCTGTTCGGCGCCGAGTACCTGATCCGGCGCCCGCTGCTGCAGGCCATCGAGCACCCGGGCCCGCGCCCCGCGGTGCTGCTCGTCGACGAGCTCGACCGCGCCGACGACGACTTCGAGGCGTTCCTCTTCGAGCTGCTGGCGGAGGCGGCGGTGACCGTGCCGGAGCTCGGCACGATCCGCGCGCAGGTGCCGCCGGCCGTGGTGCTCACGTCGAACCGCACCCGCGACCTCCACGACGCGCTGAAGCGCCGCTGCCTCTACCACTGGATCGACTACCCCGCGCCCGAGCGCGAGGTGGAGATCGTGCGCCGGCGCGTGCCGGGCGGCGCCCAGACGCTCGCGGTCGACGTCGCCGCCGCGCTGCAGCGGCTGCGCTCCGGCGACCTGCAGAAGCCTCCGGGGATCGCCGAGGCGATCGACTGGGTGGCGGCGCTCGAGCTGCTCGGCGTCGGGCGGCTGGACGCCCCCGCCGCGGACCGCACGCTCGGCTCGGTGCTCAAGTACCGCGAGGACGAGGAGCTGGTGCGCGAGCGGGGGCTCGAGTGGCTGGTGGGGACCCGGCCCGCCTGACCGTCGACCTGCCGGCGTTCGCGGTCGCCTTCGGCCGGGCGCTCCACCGCGCCGGCGTGCCGGTCACGCCCGACCGCTCGGCGCGCTTCGCGCACGCGCTGCACCTGGACGGGCCGGCCACGCGCGAGCGGCTGTACTGGATCGCCCACGCCACGCTGGTGGCCTCGCGCGGCGAGGCCGAGATCCTCGACCGCGTGTTCGCCGCGGTGTTCGGCGGCGGGAGCGACCCCGCGGCGCTGCGCGGCGACCCGGCCGCGCCCGCGCTGCCGCCCGCCGAGCCGGCCGCGCGCCCCGCCGCGCCCGGGGCGGGACGGGAGACCCGGGCGCAGGGCGGCGAGCCCGGGCTCTTCGCCGGGCCCGCCGCCGCGGCGCGCGGCGGCCGTGACGGCGAGGGTCGCGAGGCCGTGCTCGCCGCCGCCAGCCAGGAGGAGCGCCTCGCGCACACGAGCTTCGCCGACCTCGCGCCGGAGGAGCTCGCCGCCATCCGCCACCTCGTCGACGCACTGGTGGTGGCGACGCCGACCCGCCGCTCGCGGCGCGAGCGCAGCGGGCGCCGCGGCGAGCGGCTCGACCTGCGGGCGACGCTGCGCCGCAGCCTGCACACGGGCGGCGACCCCGCCCGCCAGGCCCGCCGGCGGCGGCAGCCCCGTCCCCGGAGGCTCGTGCTGATCTGCGATGTCTCGGGCTCGATGGCGCCCTACGCCCGCGCCTACCTGCAGCTCCTCCAGGCCGCCGTCCGCGCCGGCTCGGCCGAGGCCTTCGTGTTCGCCACGCGGCTGACCCGCCTCACCCGGGCGCTGCGCGGCCACAGCCCGGACGCGGCGCTCGCGCGCGCCGCCACCGCCGCTCCCGACTGGTCGGGCGGCACGCGCATCGGGGCCGCGCTCGCCCGCTTCAACGACGGCTACGGGCGGCGCGGCCTGGCGCGCGGCGCGGTGGTGGTGATCCTCTCCGACGGCTGGGAGCGCGCCGACCCCGCCCCGCTGGCCCGGGAGATGGAGCGCCTCGCCCGCCTCGCCCACCGGATCGTGTGGGTGAACCCGCGCGCCGCCGCGCCCGCCTTCGAGCCGCTGGCGGGCGGGATGGCCGCGGCGCTCCCGCACGTCGACGCGCTGGTGAGCGGCCACAGCCTGGCCGCGCTCGACGACGTGCTCGCGGCGATCGGGGACCGGCGCTAGCCGGTCTCGGGCGGCACGAACTTGCTCGCGGTGAACACGGCGCCCTGCGGGTCGCGCAGGATCGTCTGCCGGACCCAGGGCAGGTCCGTGGGGGGCATCAGGACCGTGCCGCCGAGCTCGGAGGCCTTGGCCGCGGCGGCGTCGGCGTCGTCGACCGCGAACGTGATGCTCCAGTGGGGCGGCGTGTCGTCGGAGAACTGCGGGCTGTGCATCGGCGCGAGCCAGGCGACCGCGTCCTCGAAGCCGGGGGGCGCGCCGACCCCCGACATCCGCTCGCGCGTGCCGGGGTCGATCGACTCGAGGAAGTCCCCGTAGCCGGGGCGGCGGAACATCATGATGTCGCCCATGCCGATCTCGTCGGCCTCCCACCCGAACACCGTGCCGTAGAAGGCCTTCGCGCGCTCCGGGTCGCGGCTGTTCATCTCGCTGAAGTTCCACGTGCCGGGCTCGTTGACGAGCTGGGCGCCGATCGTCCGGCCGGGCTGCCAGATGCTGATCGCGGCGCCCTCGGTGTCGGCGAGCACGCCCATCCGCCCGGCGTCGAAGACGTCGAAGGGCTCGGAGAGCACCTGCCCGCCGGCCTCCTGGGCCTTCGCGGCGGTCTCGTCGGCGTTCTCGACGCAGACGTAGGTGCTCCAGACGACCGGAGTGCCCTCGGGGAACTGCGACCCGACCGCCGCGACGTCGCGCCCCCGCAGCCGGGCCATGTAGTAGCGGGCGTCCGAGTCGGGCGGCATCTGGTCCTCGAGCTCCCAGCCGAACACGCCGCCGTAGAAGCGCGCCGCGGCCTCGGGGTCGGGCTGCCCGGTGTCGACCCAGCACGGGACGCCGGGCGGATACTCGCTGCGCTCGATCACCTTTGCTCCTTTCGCCGCCTGCATTCGAGGACGCGCCCACCATACGGGCAATCGAGGTCAAGATCTGTCCTCGATTCCGAGGAGAATGGGCGTCGTCATGAGCGTGACCTCGAGCAGCCGCCTGCTGACGCTGCTCTCGCTGCTGCAGACCCGGCGCGACTGGCCCGGGAGCGAGCTCGCGGAGCGGCTCGAGGTGTCGCCCCGGACGATCCGGCGCGACGTCGAGCGCCTGCGCGGCCTCGGCTACCCGGTGGAGTCGCTCCCCGGACCCGCGGGCGGCTACCGGCTGCGCGCCGGCACCGCGATGCCGCCGCTGCTGCTCGACGACGACGAGGCGATCGCCATCGCCGTCGGGCTGGGCACCGCCGCCCGCGCCTCGGTGACGGGCATCGAGGAGGCCTCGGTGCGCGCGCTGGTGAAGCTGGAGCAGGTGCTGCCCGCGCACCTGCGCCGCCGCGTGAGCGCGCTGCAGGCCGCGACCACGACCCTCGCCGCCGGCGGGCCGACCGTCGACCCGCAGCACCTGACCGTCATCGCCGCCGCCTGCCGGGACCACGAGCGGCTCCGCTTCGCCTACCGCGGCCGCGACGGCGCCGCCGGCCGGCGCGAGGTCGAGCCGCACTCGCTGGTCAACCTCGGGCGCCGCTGGTACCTCGTGGCCTGGGACACGGCCCGCCGCGACTGGCGCACCTTCCGCGTCGACCGCCTCACCGGCCCGGACTCGACCGGCACGCGCTTCCCACCGCGCGACCTGCCGGCCGAGAACCCCGCCGCCTTCGTCGAGCGACGGCTCACCTCCGCGCCGAGCCGCTACGAGGCGCGCGTGACCCTGCACGCGCCCGCGGAGGCGGTCCGCCGGTACGTCCCCACCTACTGGGGGACGATCGAGCCGATCGACGAGGCCACCTGCGAGTACCGCACGGGCGACGACGACCTCGACTGGCTCGCTCTGCGCATCGCCATGTTCCGCGTCGACTTCGACGTCCACGGCCCGCCCGAGCTCCAGGAGCACCTCCTGACCCTGTCCGGGCGCCTCCGGCGGGCGGCGGACCGCTAGAGTGTGTTTCTTCGTGCCGGGCAACCGCCCGGCGAACCAGTGCCAGCGTTTGTAGTTGTTGCCTTCAGCACCTCCCGCCAGCGCCCGCACACGACCTCCTCGGGAGGACCAGATGGCAACCGGAACCGTGAAGTGGTTCAGTGACGAGAAGGGCTTCGGGTTCATCACGCCCGACGACCAGGGCAAGGACCTGTTCGTGCACCACAGCAGCATCGCCGGCAGCGGCTTCAAGTCGCTGACCGAGGGCGCGAAGGTCAGCTACGACGCCGAGACCGGCCCCAAGGGACCGAACGCGGCGAACGTCCAGACCCTGTAGCCCGCCGCTGAACGCAGCGGGCCCGACTGGCTCGATCGCCACCGGGTCCCCGCTTCATCCATCGAGTCCGGGCGCGTCGCCGACGCGCCCGGACCCACGAGAACGGACGGACACGTATGGCATCGAGCTCCAAGAAGCGGACGACGATGGCGAAGCTGGCGCGCGAGAACACGCTCCGCGAGCGCCGGCTGCGCAAGCAGGCGAAGAAGGACGCGCGCAAGCAGGCAGCGGCGGCCGACCAGAGCGGGCCGGGCACCCCGACCGCCAGGGAGTAGTCTGGTCGTAGCAGCGCGCACCGCCAGATGCTCACGCCCCCTGCATCTCTGCGTGGCGAGACGGCCAATCCAGGGGGCGGGCGAGGTGGCCTTATGAAGGACTCGAGCAAGCGGCAGCCGGCGGCCGAGGAACCCCTCCGCGGCGAGGCCGCGTGGAAGGCGCACAAGGAAGCGATCGCCGCTCGCAACGACGAGGCCCGCAGGGTGGGCCGGGAGCGGCGTCAGAAGGAGAACGACGAGTACGCCGCCCAGCGTCGGGCCGCCGATCGGCTCGAGCGCGCGGAGAGCAAGAAGCGCAACGCCTAGGGCCCGAGCCTAGGGCCGGCCCGCCCGAGGGGCGGGCGCATCGGTGGCGAGCACCTGGCCCGACCCCTCCGCCGTGCCGGTCGCCGCGTCCTCCCACTGCGCGACGACCATGAACAGCGTCCGCCCGTCCGCGCCCCCGAGCATGCAGGCGAAGCACCCGCGGTCGAGATCGATCCGCTGGAGCACCTCGCCGCCCTCGCGAACGCGCACGCAGCACCGGTTGGGGACGTCGCCGTACCAGACGGCGCCCTCGGCGTCGACGCAGATCCCGTCGGGCACGCCGTCGCCGGCGTCCGCCCACACCCGGCCCGGCGAGAGGCTGCCGTCGCCGGCGATGTCGTAGGCGGTCAGCCGGTTGCCGTAGGACTCGGCGAGGATCAGCGTCTTCCCGTCGGGCGTCACCGCGACGCCGTTGGGGAACGCGACGCCGTCCGCCACCTGGCGCGCGGACCCGTCGGGCGTGACCAGCGCGAGGATCCCCGGGGCGTAGTCGCCGCCCGGGAAGTCGAAGCCGGTGTTCCCGACGTAGGCGTTGCCGCGGCCGTCCACGACGATGTCGTTCCACGGCGGGGCGGCGAGCCGCGTCAGGTCGCAATGGGTCACGAGCGCGCCGTCCGGCTCCCGGCGCAGCAGCAGGCCGTCGCGCCCCGCGACCAGCAACATGCGCCCGTCGGGGAGCCAGTCGATGCAGACCGGCGCCTCCCGGTCGTGCGCGACGATCTCCTCACCGCCCTCGGGATCGATGGCGATGATCTCCTGGGCGCCCCAGTCGGAGACCCACAGGCGCCCCTCGTGCCAGCGCGGGGACTCGCCGAACTGCAGGCCCGACCGCACGGTGCGCACGTCAGCCCGCCTCCGCGGCCGCGCCGTGGCGCCGCCCGTCCATCAGCAGCCCGAGGGTCTTGCGCGCCTGCTCGGATGCGCCATCGGTCCTTCGCGTCGCCATCGGACCAGAGCGGAGGGATCCTCGGAATGCCTCCACTTCACGGAGACCAGAGGCCGGCGTCGGCAAGGGGCAGCTCCGCTCGCACCGACGTGCCCGCGCCTGGCGGGCTCTCGACCGAGATGCGGCCACCGAGCGCCTCGACGCGATCCCTGAGGCCGACGAGGCCCGAGCCGTGACCGACCTCCGCGCCGCCGACCCCGTCGTCGCGCACCGACACGAGCAACGCACCGTCGACGGACCTGACCTCGACGGTGATGGCAGACGCGATGGCGTGCTTGGCGGCATTCGTGAGCGCCTCCGAGACCACGTAGTACGCGCCCACCTCGAGCGGTTCCGGTAGCCGGCCCTCCGTGCGCACGTCGACCTGCGCGGGCACCGGGGAGTGGCGGGCCAGCGCGCGCAACGCCGGGCCGAGGCCGCCCTGGGCCAGGATCGCCGGGTGGATTCCACGAGCGAACTCGCGGAGGTCCTCGACGAGGTCGGCGAGCCCGGCGGCGACGCGGTCGAGCTCCGCGTCGAACTCGCCGAGCTCCGGCGGTGCCGCCGCCTGCGCCGCCCGCAGCTGCAGCGCGAGCGAGACCAGGCGCTGCTGAGCTCCGTCGTGGAGGTTGCGCTCGATCTGGCGCCGCGTCTCATCGGCGGTGGCGACGACCCTCGCACGCGATGCCCTCAGCTCAGCCTGGCTCTCGGCATTCGAGACCGCCGCCGCGACAAGCTCGGTGAAGTCCGCGATCCCCGACTCGATGCTCGGCGGGAACGAGGCCTCGCCCTTCTTGGACGCGGCGATCACGCCCCACGTCCGCCCGCCGACGGTGATCGGACACCCGACTGACGAGCGGATGCCCAGCGCTCGGGCCTCGCTCGCGATCGGTCCTGTCGCGCCTTCGAACGTGTCCACGCGCGCCGGCCGGCCGGCCTCGAGTACCTGACCGGCGATGCTGGCGCCCTCCAGCGCAAAGCGCCGACCGATCGCCAACTCGCCGTCGCCGCTCCGGCTCCAGGCGGCGACCGCCGTCACCGTGCGATCCGGCTCGAAGCGCTCCATCCGCGCAAGGTCGGCGTCGCATCGCAGGCCGACCTCCCGCGTGACGGCCTCGAAGACCTCGGCGGTCGGAACCGCCTGAGCCACCAGCGTCGCGACGCGCCGCAGCGCCGCTTGCTCGTCCGCGAGCCGGCGGAGCTCCTGCTGGGCCCTTTCAGCGTCCTGGGCGCGCATCCGCGCCTCGCCGGCGCGTGCGTGTGCCCGTCGCGCGAGCTCACTGACGACGTACGCCGCCACGAGCGAGATCACCAGGGCCGCCGCGGTCTCCGAGTCGGCGATCCGGACGCTGTGCAGCGGAGGGACGAAGAAGAACGCGAACGTCAGAAATGACGCGACGACGACGATCCCGGCAACCCAGAAGCCCCAGCCGATCGCGACCGGGAGAATCGCGAAGAGGTACAAGGCGGTGAGGCCGAGCGGATCGACGAACTGCTTCAGGCCGGCGATGAGAGCGGTCACCACCGCGATCGCCGCCGCACCGATGATCAGACCCGTCGCCATACGGCGCGAGGTGAACCCGCCAACCGTCATGCCCGACTCGGCACTCTGATCACGATGGGAGATCGTCCAGGGAGCCTACGTCGTGGCCTGATACGGCGGTGCTCGCGGAGCTCTACGCGCTCGACCCGACAACGCCGACCGGCTCTGGGAGGTCTCCCCGCGCCTGATCGCCGAGGCGGCCGGCTAGGACGGCTCGCCCGCGTAGACGCGGGCCAGCGACTCGGCCACGCAGACCGGCTTGTCCCCGCCCTCGCGCTCGAAGGTGAGCTCCAGCATGATCTGCGCGCCGCCCGGGATCTCCTCCAGCCCGGCGAGCTTGGCGGTCATGCGCACCCGCTCGCCGACCGGCATGGGGGTGGGGAACCGGACCTTGTTGAGGCCGTAGTTGACGCCGAACGCGAAGCCCTGGAGGCTCAGGATCTCCTCCGAGAGCCGCGGCGCGAGCGACAGCGTGTAGTAGCCGTGGGCGATCGTGCCGCCGAAGGGCGTCTCGGCCGCGCGGGTGGGATCGGTGTGGATCCACTGGTGGTCGCCGGTGACGTCGGCGAACGCGTTGACCGCGTCCTGGGTGACGCGGTGCCAGTCGGATGTGCCGAGCGTCTCGCCCTCGGCCCGTTTGAGCTCCTCGAGTCCGGTGATCGTGCGCATGGCGAGGCACCTTATCCTGCGCGTCCATGGCTGCCCCCCTCCTCGTCACCGACGCGCCGCACCTGCTCTACCGGGCCTTCTTCGCCCTCCCGGACTCCATCACCGACGCCGACGGCACGCCCGTCAACGCGCTGCTCGGCTCGGTCAACCAGGTCCTGTGGTGCGTCGAGCGCTACAAGCCGCGCGCCGTCGCGATGTGCTTCGGCCAGGAGGACGCCGCCTACCGGGTCGACGCGTTCCCCGGCTACCACGCCGACCGCCCGCCGATGCCCGACCCGCTGCGGGCGCAGTGGGAGCGCGCGCCCGCCTTCTACGAGGCGCTCGGGTGGCACGTCGTCGTCCACGACGCGCTGGAGGCCGACGACCTGCTGCACTCGCTGGCCCTCGCCGAGGAGGCGGCGGGCGGCGAGACGCTGATCCTCACCGGCGACCGCGACCTGCTGCAGTGCGCGACCGGGCACACCCGCGTGCTGCTCCAGCGCGCGCGCCAGGAGGGCCCGGACGACATGGGCCCGGAGGAGGTCAAGGAGTTCTACGGCGTGGCGCCCGAGCAGGTGCCGGACTTCATCGCGCTGCGCGGCGACCCGTCCGACGGGCTCCCGGGCGCCAAGGGCATCGGCGCCAAGACCGCGGCCGACCTGCTGCAGCGCAAGGGCGACCTCGAGCACGTGATCCTCGGCGCGATCCGCGAGAAGCCCTCGGTGCGGCGGGCGCTGATCGAGCAGGCCGACGAGCTGCGCATGTTCCTCGACATCGCCACGCTGCGCACGATCCCGGTCGACCGCCCCGCCGACCGGACCACCGACCCCGCCACCGGCGCGCCCGCCGCGCGCGAGCTGGGGATGAACCGGCTGGCCGACCGGCTCGAGGGGCTCTAGCCGCGAAGCTCGGCGCGGACCTCGTCGGTGTGCTCGCCCAGGGCGGGCACCGCGCCGGGCCGCGGGGTGACCCCGTCGAGCCGGAACGGGGGCCGCAGCGCACGGACCGGGCCGCCCGGCGAGCCCGCCTCGAACCAGCGCTCGCGCAGCTGCGGGTGGTCGAGCAGCCCCGCGAGGTCGTTGACCGCGCCCACCGGGATGTCCGCCTCGCGCAGCCGCCGCTCGGACTCCTCGGGACCGAGCCGCGACAGCTCGGCCTCCAGCAGCGCCTCGAGCGTGTCGCGGTGGCGCACGCGCGCCTCGTTGGTCGCGTACCGCGGGTCGTCCGTGAGCTCCGGGCGGCGGAGCACGTCCGCGCACAGCCGCCGCCACTGGCCCTCGGACTGCACCGCGAGGTTGACCTGCCGGCCGTCCCCCACCGCGTAGATGCCGTACGGGACCATCATGTTGTGCCGCGCGCCGGTGCGAGCCGGCGGGCCGTCGCCGTAGAGCTCGTGGTAGGCCGGGGCCATCATCCACTCGGCGAGGCAGTTGAGGAGCGAGACGTCGATGAACGTCCCGTCGCCGGTGCGGTCGCGCTCGCGCAGCGCCGCGAGGATCGAGGACAGCGCGTACATCCCCGCGCACATGTCGGCGACCGAGATGCCCACCTTGCAGGGCTCCTCCGCGGTGCCGGTGACCGACATCAGCCCGGCCTCGCCCTGCACCAGGAGGTCGAACGCCTTGCGGTCGCGGTAGGGCCCGTCGGCGCCGTAGCCCGAGATCGCGCAGTCGATCAGCCGCGGCCGGCCCGCGGCGACCGCCTCGCGGCCGAGGCCGAGCCGCTCCACCGCACCGGGGCCGAGGTTGTGGACGAACACGTCCGCGCGGTCGAGCAGCGCGCCGAGCGTGGCGAGGTCGTCCGCGCGCTTGAGGTCGAGCGCGACGCTGCGCTTGCCGCGGTTGGCCCACACGAAGTACGCCGACTGCCCGGCGACCACCGAGTCGTAGCCGCGCGCGAGGTCCCCGCCGCCGGGGTGCTCGACCTTGACCACGTCGGCGCCGAGATCGGCGAGGTGGCGGGTGCACAGCGGCGCCGCGACCGCGTGCTCGAGGCTCACGACCCGCAGGTCGCGCAGGGGCAGGCCGTCTCCGTCCATGGCGCGCGATCCTAGGCGCTCCTCCGCCGCGGCCTCCCCTAGCCTCCCCGGCTCCATGAGCGGACCGCCGCCCGTCAGCACCCTGATGTTCGACTTCTACGGCACGGTCGTCGACATGCAGGGCGGCCTGGTGGAAGCCATCACGCCGTTCCTCGAGGCGAAGGGCTACGAGGGGCGCCCGGACCGCGTGGTCACGTGGTGGCGGCGCACGCACTTCGAGAACTCGATGATCGACGCGCTGCTGCACCGCGAGCACACGCCCTACCGCGAGATCGGCCACCGCGCGGTGGCGCACACGCTGGAGCGGGCGGGCGTGACGGCCACGCGGGCCGAGGTCGAGGACCTCGTCGCCGCGATCGAGCGGCTGGACCCCTTCCCCGACGTCATCCGCGCGCTCACCGATCTGCACGAGCGCTATGCGCTCGTGGTCCTCTCCAACGGCGACCGCGACATGCTCGCGCGGGGCGTCGAGCACGTCGGCTTCCCGTTCGACCACGCGATCTCGGTCGCCGAGGCGAGCAGCTTCAAGCCGCACGTCGCCACCTACCGGAAGGCGTGCGACCTCATCGGACGCGCACCGGACGACGTCCTCTTCGTCGCCAACCACGAGTTCGACTGCGTGGGGGCGAAGGCGTTCGGGATGCGGACCGCGTTCGTCAACCGCCGCGGGCGGCCGTTCGGCGAGAAGCCCTACCTCCCCGATCTCGAGGTGGCGGACTTCGCCGCGCTCGCGCGCGTGATGGCCTAGGAGGCGCGGCGCGCGAGCGCCTTCTGCGCCGGCCCGAGCGCGCGGGCGTGGCGCCCCATCCCCGCCCACGGGTCGCCGCCGTCGGCGAGGCGCGCGCCGATCGTCTGGATCGTCCAGCCCTGCGGGTCGAGGTCCTCGTCGTCGAGCTCCTCCCAGCGCAGCGGCGTGGCGACCGGAGCGTTGGGGCGCGGGCGCACCGCGTAGGGCGCGACGGCGTGCTGGCCGTAGGCGTTGCGCCCGATGTCGACGAAGATCCGCTCGCCGCGGCGGTTGCGGCGCTGCTCGATCGTGAGGCGGTCGGGGTCCTCGGCGACCAGCGCCTCGGCGACCTCGCGGGTGAAGGCGCGCACCTCGTCGAAGTCGGCGGTGCGGCGCAGCGGCGTCACGACGTGCAGCCCCCGCGACCCGGTGGTCATCGCGAACGGCGCCAGGCCGATGTCCTCCAGGAGGTCGCCGAGCAGCCGCGCCGTCGCGCGCACCTCGTCGAAGCGCTCGGTCGAGGGGTCGAGGTCGAACACGAGGCGGTCCGGGCGCTCGAGCTGGTCGGCGCGGGCGAGCAGCAGGTGCGGGGTGATCACGTTCTGGCCCGCGAGGTAGACGAGCGTGGCCGCGTCGTTGGCCATCACCTGGTGGATCGTGCCGCCCTCGCGCTTGGGCACCGCGACCGTGGGGACCCAGTCCGGGAAGTGCTTCGGCCGGTCCTTGACGAAGTAGCCGGGACCGCCGGCGCCCTGCGGGTAGCTGTGCAGCGCGAGCGGGTGCTCGCGCACGTGGGGGACCATCACGCCGGCCACGTCGGCGTAGTGGCGGGCGAGGTCGAGCTTGGTCAGGCCCGCGTCCGAGAACATCACGCGATCGGCGTGGCTGATCTCGACCTCGCGGCGGCCCGCCTTGACGGAGTCCGTCATGGCCTCTCGCGGACGACCTCGCGCGCGTCCTTGTCGTCGCGCAGCCCCAGGAAGCGCGGGTGGCGCAGGCGCCCGTCGCGCGTCCACTCCGAGAACCCGACCTGGGCCACGAGCTCCGGCTCCACCCACGTGATGGACCGCTCGCGGATCTCGTCGGCGAACGGGGAGTCCTCGCGGCGCAGCGGGCCGAGCCGGCCGGCGAGGTCGCGCAGGGTGGCGTGCGAGAAGCCGGTGCCGACCTTGCCCGCGTAGCGCAGGCGGCCGTCGTCGAAGTGGCCGACGAGCAGCGCGCCGAGGTCGGTGCGCGAGCCGCGCGGCGCGGTGAACCCGCCGATCACGAGCTCCTGCTCGGCCGAGCACTTGAACTTCAGCCAGTCGTGGGAGCGCCCGCGCGTGTACGGAGCGTCGGCGCGCTTGGCGATCACGCCCTCCCACCCCTTCCGGCACGCCTCGCGGTAGAGCGCCTCGCCGTCGCGGTTGCGGTGCGGGGTCAGCCGCACCGGACCGTGGAAGTGCAGCGCGCGGCGCAGCAGCGCCTTGCGCGCCCGCAGCGGGAGCGCGGTCGTGTCGTGCCCGGCGAGGTAGGGCAGGTCGAAGACGTAGTAGAAGACCGCCACGTGACGCTCTCCGCGCTGGGTGAGGCGGCCGAAGCTCGTCTGGCTGCCCGCGAACGCGACGACCTCGCCGTCGACCACGAAGTCCGTCGCCTCGTCGCGCTCGAGCGCGTCGACGATCTCCGGGAAGCGGCCGTTGAGGCTGAGGTCGTTGCGCGACAGCAGCCGCACGCGCTTGTCGGCCTTGATCGCCACGCAGCGGATGCCGTCCAGCTTGCGCTCGTAGATCCACTCCGGGTCCGAGAAGCGCTCGTCGGTGAGCACCGCCTTCATCGGCGTCACCTTGTCGGGCCGCGGCGCCGGGCGCAGCTTGCCGCGCTCCGCCTCCGTGAGCCGGGCGAAGGGATCCTCGCTCACTGCTCCTCGCTCGCGATGTCCTCCACGGTGCGGCCGCTGAGGACCGAGGCCGGCTCGCTCGAGACCGGGTTGCGCCGGGCGTCGGCGCCCTCGTCGCGGCGCTTGATCAGCAGCCACTGCGGCTTGGCCCCGCCGCGAGTCCGCTGGAGCGTGTACCCGCCGCGCAGCTTCTCGCCCTCGAGCCAGAACGAGAGGTGCCCGTCGGCGATCGCCCGCTCGACGTCCACCGCGTCGCCGTCGCGCTCGGTCAGGTTGCGGTAGGTGCCGCGGTCCCAGACGATGACCTGCCCCTCGCCGTAGCCCTCCCCGATCGCGCCCTCGAAGTCGGCGTAGTCGAGCGGGTGGTCCTCGACCTCCACGGCCAGGCGCTTCTCGCGCGGGTCGGTCGACGGGCCCTTGGGCACGGCCCAGGACTTCAGCACGTCGCCGGCCTCCAGGCGCAGGTCGTAGTGCAGCGAGCTCGCGGCGTGCTTCTGGATGACGAAGCGCGGCTCCTTCCCGCGCCCCTTGCGGCCCCCGCGCCCCGAGGGCTCGCTGGTGCGGTCGAAGTCGCGCTTGGAGCGATAGCGCTCGAGCTTGTCGTCCGCCATGCAGGAATGTCTACCGGAAACGACTGCCGGCCCGCCGAGGGCGGGCCGGCAGCGTCCTGAACCCGTGGCTCCGGCTAGCGCCGGATGGTGATGCGCTTGACCGTCGTGGCGCCGAGGTCCTTGCGGCTCACGCCCGGGGTCAGGTGGAGCCGGAACTTCCCGCCCTTGCGCAGGGCGCGGATGAGCGGCTTCTGGCGGAGGTGCAGCTTCGTCTTGCCGGCCTTGGCCTTGACGAACACCTTCACCACCGGCTTCTTGGAGCCGTTGCGGACGAGCTGCATCCGCACCACCTTCGTGCGGGCCGGCGCGGTGAACCGCACCGTGACGCCGCGGCTGAGCAGCGTGCGCACGCTCAGCGTCCGCGGGACGCTCGTTCCCGTGAGCGCGAGCTCCTCCCCGGCCGCGCCGTCGGAGCCGCCCGAGGGCGGCGCCTGCTCGGCGCCCCTGGAGGCGATCGGCGCGGGCGGCGCCGTGACCACCGCGGTGGCCGCGGACGGGCACCCGCTCGAGCGTGCCGTTGTTGTCCGTGTAGGACACGACCACCCGGATGCGCTGCCCGACCTGGTTCGCGTTGGGCGCGAAGTTCCTGCCCGTCGCCCCGGCGATGTTCGTCCAGGTCGTCCCGTCGCCCTGCTGCCACTGGAAGCCGAAGGTGACTCCGGCGAGCCCGTCGCGGTCCGCGATGGACCCGGTGGCGGCGGACACGGCCCGCCCCTCCTGGGGGTTGTCGTCGTCGAGGCGCGGCGCCCCGGTCGGCGCGTCGTTGACGTTCGCCACCGCCGCGGTGGGCGCCGAGGCGACGCTCTCCTGCACGCCGACGTGGTCGCGGAACTCGACCACGACGCGCAGGCGCTGCCCGACCTCCTCGTCGCCGGGCGTGAACGCCTCGCCCGAGCCGATCGTGGTCCACTCGCCGGCGCGGGTCTCGGCCTGCCAGTTGATCACGAGCGTGTCCCGGTTGATGCCGTCGGCGTCGACGATGCTCTCGATCGCCGTCAGCCGCTGGTCCTCGGCCGGCGTGCCGTCGTTGAGGCCCACGGTGCCCGCCGGCGGCGTGTTGCCCGGGACGTCCGCGATCTCCACCGTCTGGTCGGAGAACCGCAGGCGCTCGACGTTGCGCAGCGTGTCGGTGCCGTCGACCTGCGTGCCGCCCGTGTGCACCACGGTCACCAGCGTCGGGTCGTTCGGGTTGATGGTGACCTCGTAGTTGGCGCGGACGTCCGAGAACTCGGCGGTGTCCACCTGCGGCGGGTCGCCCGGACCGGGAGTCGCCGCCCGCTTGATCTCGCGGACGATCTTGATCTCGCCCGGGTCGATCCGGCCGGCGAACACGTCGGCCTGGAGCGCCGAGGAGTCGTTGACCCGCTTCGTCGTACCGGGGTTGTCGGGGTCCGGCGCCTCGAGCTCGACGTCGAGCCAGCGGTCGCCGTCGATGATGTCGTTGCCGCCCCGGCCCTCGATGAGGTCGCTCGCCCTCGCCGCCGAGGATGATGTTGCCGCCGGTGAACTCGGTCACGCCGGCGCCGAGCACGTCCTGCAGACCGGCGATCTTGTTGATCTGGTCGGCGTTCGCCAGCTCGTTGCCCACCTGGTCGGCGGGGTCCACCGCGTCGCCGCGGAGGGTGTCGTCGAACTTCCACCCCGACAGGCCCTCGACCATGTCGAAGCGGTCGCGGACGTTGTCCTCGTCCGGGGGCTGCAGGCCGGTGAAGTTCATGTCGGCCTTCGACGGCTGCGGGTCGCCCTTGTGGGTGACCCAGTCGAAGCCGAGCATGCCCTCGTTGCGCTCGATCCCGGGGCCGGTGACCATGATGTCGTCGCCGCCCTCGGAGTCGTAGTCGTCGTTGCCGCCCTCGCCGATGATGACGTCGTCGCCGGTGATCCGGTCCTCCTGGAACGGGTCGCCGTTGCCGCCCTGGAGCAGGTCGGCCTGGGCGCCGCCCTCGATCCAGTCGTCGCCCTCGTTGCCGAAGACGGTGTCCGAGGAGTCGCCCGCGTCGACGACGTCGTCGCCGCCGCCGGAGAAGGTCTCCTTCGGGTCCGCCCCGGCCTGCACGAAGTCGTCGCCGAAGCCCGACAGGATCAGGTCGATGCCGCTGCCGGCGTTGATGGCGTCGTCGCCGTCGCCGCCCTTGATGTTGTCGTCGCCGAAGAGGTCGGTGATGATGTCGTCGTCGTCACCGCCGTTGAGCGCGTCGTTGCCGGCGCCGCCCTCGATCCGGTCGCTTGCCGCCGTCGCCCCAGACGGTGTCGTCACCGTCGTCGGCCCGCATCTTGTCGGCGTCCTCGGTGCCGCCCATGACGATGTGCTCGCCGCCGCTGAAGCGGACGGTGCCGTTGGGCATCCGCTCGAGCAGCTCCGACTCGTTCCACTCGGTGTCCGGGTCGTCCTGGATAGCGCCCGGTGGTCCCCACCTTGCCGAGCTCGAACGTGAGGTCCGGCGAGGAGAAGATGTCGAAGGGCAGGTGCTTGGTGTCGGTGTTGCGCATCACCAGCTCGGAGAAGGAGCTCTCCTCGAGCTGGGTGAGGAAGTTCAGGCCGGCGGTGCGGCCCAGGTAGTAGAAGCGGTCGCCGTCCTGGAGCTTCTCCATCTGCGTCTCGAAGACGAAGTTGAAGGTGGAGCCCAGCAGGCCGCCGAACGGCATCTGCCTCTCGGCGAGGCCGCCGATCCAGAAGTCGACGTCGTCGAGGCCGGTCTTGGTCACGCCGTCCGGCCCGTTGCCCCACGTGTCGCCCACGCTGTTGAGGAAGTCGAGCCGGTCCTCCGGCGCGCCCTCCCCGCCGAGCACGAGCAGCGTCGCCGCCTCGCGCTTGGCCTTCAGCGTCGTGGCGTCCTTGATCGTGTCGTGCGTGCCGTAGGCCGCGACGAAGTTCACCAGCGACTCCGGGTGCCTGAGGCCATGGCGGAAGTCCGCCCAGCTCTCGTACGGCGCGAGCGCCGAGTGGCTCGTGGTCTTGTGGAACTTCCGGCGCGCCGCGTTCAGCGACGGGACGCCGGTCTCGCGGGCGCGGGTCATGTTGATCGTGGCGAGGTCGAGCGGGAGGCCGAGCAGGTTGCTGCGCAGCGCCTCCGTCACGAACTCGTCGATCTCGTTGCCGCGCTGCTGCGTCATGCCGCGTGCGATGGCGCCGGTCGCCTGCGAGGGCGTCAGCCGGCCCGCGGCGCCGCCGTCGGCGAACGCGAGCGGGTTGAGGAACGCCTGCAGGAGCTTGATGTCGTTGGGCTGGTTGTTCGCGTTCTTGCGCGCGACCGTGTCGGTCAGCATCGAGTGCCCGAAGCGGTAGACCGTGTGGGCGAACTCGGCGACGATCGACGGGTCGACCTCGGTCTCATAGCCGGCGAACAGGTTCACCTGCGGCTGGACCTTGCGCGCGAACTCCTCGAACACGAGGTGCTGGTACTGCATCTCGGTCGCGAAGCGGGCGGCCTGGAAGAGCCGCTCGCCGTTCCACACGAGCGTCGAGCGGTCGGCCGGGACCTCCGTCACCGGGGTCTTCAGCCACTCGTTGAGGAACGAGACGTTGCCGCCGTCCGCGCTCTTGAGCACGACGTCCTTGACGTGGTCCACGAGGTGGTTGTGCTCGGAGTGGAACACGTGGTGGACGGCCGTGAGGCCGATGTTCTCGTTGCCGCGCCCGTCACCGGTGATGAAGTGGGCGTCGAGCAGCTCGTTGTCGTAGGTCGCGGGGTTGTTGTCGTCCTTGGTGGCCGACTCCTCGTCGGCCGCCCCCGAGTCGGGGATCAGCGCCCGGCGCGCCGTGGCCGGGTTGTTGTCGTGGTCGCCGAACGGGACCGCGTGGTGCGCGATGTCGTCCAGGAACGAGTGATTGGTGCGGACGGCGTTCACCGTGGAGATGCCCTTGCCGTCGTTCGCGGTGGGATCGCCCTCGACGAGCTCCTCGCCGTCGCCGCCGTTGCGGACCATCTGCGGGAACCCGTTCGGGCCCGGGCAGGAAGCGGCCGTACTGGTCGGTGGCCAGCAGCGGCACGTTGAGGACGTCCTCGTCGCGGAGCTCGATGCCGAGCATGTCGTGCGCCTGCTGCTTCACCTGGGCCCAGTTCGCGATGCCGCCCTCCGTGGGATGGAGGTCGACCATCTTGCCGGTCGAGACGGGGTCGCCGGCGGCGTTGAGCTCGTACTCCCGCAGGAACACCTGGTGCGAGGGGTGCGAGGTGTAGGTCTGGTTCTGGTCGACGAACGACGTCGTCGTGTTCGTGTGCTCCCGGATGTCGTCGGCGCTCTCGTCGACGCCCGGCGTGGCGGGGTTGTCACCCACGACGCCGTCCGGGCCGGGGAGGTTGCTCGCCCGGGTGAGGACCATGAAGCGCTGGTCGACCGGCGGCTTGGTCGCCGGGTCGTCCGCGTTGCCCTCGATGCCGTCCGCGCCCGCGATCAGCGGGTCATCCGGCTTCAGCGGGACGAAGACCGTGCCGCTGTTGCCCTTGGTGACCAGGTCGAGGCCGTGGTCGAAGAACTGGCCGAACAGCGTGAACCACGAGTTGTACGGCGCCGAAAGACCCTCGTCCGTGGCCCGGTTGGGCAGGAAGATCTCGTTCGGGGTCTCCGGGCGGTCGTCGTGGTCGATCCGCGTCGAGCCCTCGTTCTGCTCGGCGGCCTTGACCGCGGCCGGGTTGTTCTCCGTCTGGTCGACGATCAGGTTGGAGACGGTGCGCGGCTGCGAGTCCTCGACGATGCCCTTCTTCGCCGTGTAGGACGTGTCGTCGCCGACCTGCGCCGGGCCCGGGCCGTCCGGGTCGAACGTGAGCTTCTCCGCCGGCCGGAAGAGCGGCGGCACGAGGCGGTTGAACACGTTGTCCGCCGCGCCGAACTCCTTCTGGCCCGGCAGCAGGTTGTTCATCTCGCCGTCGACCGTCCGCAGCCCGTACGGGAACAGCGGGTTGGAGATCTGGTTCGCCCCCGTGCCGGACAGCTGACCGCCCGCCGCGTGGTTCTCCGAGATCTTGATCTGCTCCAGGACGAAGTCCAGGTCGGACTTGATGAGCGTCGCGGCCTCGGCCTCCGCGACGCCGGCGCCTCCGAACAGCACTGCTGCTGACAGGACGCCGACTCCCGTGCGAATCCGTCGCCTGCGGGCCTTGCGTGGCATGGTGCTTCCTCCGTGAATGTGGACCTCGATCGCGTCCCCACCACCACCCCAGGCGTGGAGAGCGATCCGGGCGGTCCTTCCTGGACCCACCCACGGGTAGTGTCGGCAAGTGGGAGCGCGCCAGCCTGAGTCATGACCGCACAGTGCGATTGCAACAACTCGCACATGTCGTGGCGCACCGGCGCGCCTCGTCGCGACCGGCTCAGCCGGCGCTACGTGGGTCGAGCTGCGCCGCCCGCCCCTCGAGATAGCGGCGCTCGGGGAAGCTCGTCGCGCGCCGGGCGGCGAGCTCGTAGGCCGCCCGCGCCGCGTCGTGGTCGCCGGCCCGCTCGAGCAGGTGCGCCCGCACCGCGGCGAAGCGGTGGTGGCGGGCCAGCCGCTCGTCGTCGGAGAGCTGCGCGAGGCGGGCGAGGCCGGCCTCGGGCCCGTGCACCATCGCGTAGGCGACCGTGCGGTTCAGCGACACCATCGGCCCCGGCGCGACGCGCTCGAGCAGGCCGTAGAGCGCGAGGATCTGCGGCCAGTCGGTCGCGTCGGCCCGCGGCGCCTCCGCGTGCACGGCCGCGATCGCCGCCTGCAGCTGGTACGGGCCGATCGCCGCGTGGCGCAGCGCGCGCGTGACGAGGGCCGTCCCCTCCGCGATCGCGGCGGCGTCCCACAGGGAGCGGTCCTGGTCCGCGAGCGGGACGATCGAGCCGTCGCGCGCCGTGCGGGCGGCGCGCCGAGCGTCGGTGAGCAGCATGAGCGCCAGCAGCCCGGCGACCTCGCCGTCCTCGGGCAGGAGCCGGTGGACCTCGCGCGTGAGGCGCATCGCCTCGGCGGTCAGCTCGCGGCGCTGCAGGTTGGGGCCCGAGGAGGCGGTGTAGCCCTCGTTGAAGATCAGGTACAGGACGTGCAGGGCGGAGCGCAGGCGCTCGCCGCGCTCCGGCGCCGGCGGGGGACCGAAGGAGCGGCCGGCGGCGTCGATCCGCTGCTTGGCCCGCGAGATCCGCTGGGCCAGCGTCGCCTCGGGCACGAGGTAGGCGGCGGCGATCTCGGCGGTCGTCAGCCCGCCCACCGCCCGGAGCGTGAGCGCGACCTGCGACGGCGGCGACAGCGCGGGATGGCAGCAGAGCAGCAGCACCTGCAGGGTGTCGTCCTCCGCGGGCGGCTCGTCGCCGGCGGCGGGCGCCACGTGCTCGTCCGCGGGACGGCGCACGGCGTCGGCCTCCTCCCGCCGTCGGCGCGCCTCGTCGCTGCGCAGCTGGTCGGTCAGCCGGCGCGAGGCGACGGTGATCAGCCACGCGCGGGGATCCTCGGGGAGCCCGTCGCGGGGCCACTGCGTCACGGCCGCGGCGAGCGCCTCCTGGACGGCCTCCTCGCTCGAGTCCAGGTGGCCGTAGCGGCGCACGAGCGCGCCGACGACCTGCGGGGCCAGGCCGCGCAGCAGGTCCTCGGCGGCGCGCGCGTCGCTCACATGTCCTCGCCCCCGGCGTCCATGACCGGCCGGACCTCGAGCGGCGCGAAGGGCGCGCTCGGCCAGCGCGCCGCGATCTCGGTCGCCCGCTCGAGGCTGTCGCACTCGACCAGCAGGTAGCCGCCCATGTGCTCCTTGGACTCGATGAACGGGCCGTCGGTGACCACCGGCACGCCGTCTGCGACCTTCACGGTGCGGGTGTTGCTGGGATCGGCGAGCGCCTCGCTGCCGAGCAGCTCCCCCGACGCGGTCAGCTCGGCGATCACGGCGTCCACATCGGCCAGCAGCTGCTCGCCGGCGTCCCCGGAGAACATCTTCTCCCGCGTGTCCGGGTTGTCGTAGATCAGCAGCATGTACTTCATGCGCGACTCCTTCCGTCAGGGCGTGAACTTGACGGTGATCACGTCGCCGTCGGCCATCACGTAGTCGCGGCCCTCGAGGCGCAGGATGCCGCGGTCGCGGGCGCCCGCATAGCCGCCGGCCTCGACGAGGTCGGCCCAGCCGATCACCTCGGCACGGACGAAGCCGCGCTGGATGTCGGAGTGGATCTCGCCGGCGGCGTGCCAGGCGGTCAGGCCGCGCCGCAGGTGCCAGGACTGGGCGGGCTTGTCCTCCCCGGCGGTGAAGAACGCGATGAGCTGCAGCAGCCCGAAGGCGCCGTCCACCACCCGCTGCAGGCCGGACTCGCCGATCCCGAGGTCGGCGCGCATGGCATCGGCGTCCTCGGGGTCGAGCTCGGACAGCTCGGCCTCGAGGCGCGCGGAGACCGCCACGGCGGCGGCACCCTGCGCCGCGGCGTGCTCGGCCACCACCGCCGGGACCGTGTCGGAGTGGGTGGGTGGGGACGGATCCTCGTCCACGTTGGCGACGAACAGCACCGGCTTGCCCGTCAGCGGCGAGAGGTTGCGCATGGCCTCGGGCGCGTCGGCCGGGACCGGGACGGTGCGCGCCGGGCGCCCCGCCTGCAGCGCCTCGACGACTTCGCGCAGCCACGCCTCCTCCGCCACCGCGGCCTTCTCGCCGCTACGGGCCTGGCGCACGACGCGCTCGTGGCGCCGCTCGGCCTGCTCGAGGTCGGCGTAGACGAGCTCGGTCTCGATCGTCTCGATGTCGGCGGCCGGGTCCACCCGGCCCTCCGGGTGCACCACGCCGTCGTCCGTGTGGCAGCGCACCACGTGCGCCAGCGCGTCGGTCTCGCGGATGTTGGCGAGGAAGCGGTTCCCGAGGCCCTCGCCGCGGTGGGCGCCCGCCACCAGGCCGGCGATGTCGTGGAACTCGATCGTGTCGGGGACGACGCTCGAGGACCCGACCGTCCCCGCCACCCCGACGAGCCGCTCGTCGGCGACCGGCACCACCGCGACGTTCGGCTCGATCGTCGTGAAGGGGTAGTTCGCGGCCTCCGCGCCCGCGCGGCTGAGCGCGTTGAACAGCGACGACTTGCCCGCGTTGGGCATCCCCACGATCCCGACCTTCATCGCCGCACCGCGCTCCCCAGGGCGGCGCCGAGCGCCGCCCCGGCCGCGATGTCGGATGGGTAGTGCACGCCGAGATAGAGCCGCGAGAGCGCCATCGCCAGCGCGGCGCCGTACAGCGGGCCGGACGGCAGCAGCGGGCCGAACGCGCGCGCGGCGGCGAACGACGACGTGGAGTGCGACGACGGGAACGAGAGCCCCGTGGGCGTGGCCATCAGGTGCGGGAGATCCTCCACCATCGGGCGCCGGCGACCGATGGCGACCTTGATCGAGGTCGAGATCAGATAGGCGATGCCGACCGCGGCCGTCGCGCGCACCCAACGGCCACGGCGGTGCGGGTCGAAGGTCGCGCCGAGCACGCCGAGCGCGATCCAGCCGACCGCGTGCTCACCCAGCCGCGAGTAGGCGCGCACGAGCTGAACGGTCTCCCGGGTGTGGGCGAACCGGCGCGCACGGCGGTAGATCGCCAGGTCGAGGCGCTTGACCGCGACCCGCAGGGGGTGCCGGGCGCCGGCGGTCAGAACCCGACGCGGTGCTCGTCGGACTCGACGCGCAGGTAGACGACCTGCTCGAGGTCGAGGAGCACGGCGCCGTCCACTGCCTCGACCTCGTGCCAGCGCTGCCCCCCGCCCTGGAGGGCGGCGCGCAGCTCGGAGAGCTGCTCGTCGGTGAGGCGCAGGCCCAGCACCTGGGTGCCCGTGAAGCCGACAGCGGCGCGACGGACCTTGGCCTCGGTCATGCATGCCCTCCCCTGGTGGCGCTCGTCAGCGGCCGGGCGACGGCCGGGCCGGGCTCGACGAGCTCGGTGAGCACGCCGCCGGCGCCGGCGGGGTGCAGGAACGCGACGCGCGACCCGCGGATGCCGGGGCGCGGCGCCTCGTCGATCAGCCGCATGCCGGCCGCCCGCAGGCGGTCCAGCTCGGCCTCGATGTCCGCGACGCCGTAGGCGACGTGATGCAGGCCCGGGCCGCGGGCGGCCAGGAAGCGCCCCACCGGGGTGTCCTCGCCGAGCGGGGCGAGCAGCTCCACGTGGCTTTCGCCCACGTCGAGCAGCGCCGCCTCGACGCCCTGCGCGGCGACCGTCTCGCGGTGCACGAGATCGAGGCCGTAGACGCGGCCGTGGAGCTCGAGCGCCGCCTCGAGGTCGGCGACGGCCACGCCGATGTGGTCGATGCGTCCGAACACGCGGCCGGAGTCTAGATGGTCGAAATGCCGGGGGGCCGTGGAATCGACCATCTAGCCTGGGGGCGCATGCGAGTGGTGCTCATCGCCAACCGCGCGTCGGGCGGTGGGCTCGATCCCGAGCCGTTCGTGCGCGAGCTCGAGGCCGGGGGTCGCAACCAGGTCGAGGTCTTCGGCTGCGAGGACGAGGAGCGCGAGAAGGCGGCCGCGGCGGGGCCGGAGCGGCTGGTGGTGGCGGGGGGCGACGGCACGATCGGCGGCGTCGCGGAGCTCGCCGGGCGCCTCGACGTCCCGCTCGGGGTCATCCCGACCGGCACCGCCAACGACTTCGCGCGGGCCAACGGGCTGCCACGCGACCCGCTCGAGGCCGCCCGCCTCGCGGCCACGGGCACCGACACCACGCGCCTCGAGCTCGGCCGCCTCGCCGACGGGCGGCCGTTCGTCAACGTCGCGAGCGCCGGCCTCGCGTCGGTGGCCGCGCGGCGGGCGCAGCCGCTCAAGCCGAAGCTCGGTCCGCTGGCCTACGCGGTGGGCGCGCTGCGGGCCGGCGTGACGGCCGGCGCCCTGAAGGCGAGCGTCCACGCCGACGGCCGCCGGGTGTTCGCCGGGGACGCCTGGCAGGCGGTCGTCGCGGTGACGGGGGCCTTCGGAGGCGGCTCGAGCGTCGGCGGCGACACCAGCGACGGCCGGCTCGACGTCGTCGTGATACCCGCCGGCTCGCGCCACGGGCTGGTGCGGCGAGCCTGGGGCCTGCGCACGCACGCGATCGCCCAGCAGCATGGCATCGTCCACGACCGCGGGCGCGTCGTCGAGGTCGGGCTCCCGCCGGGAACCGAGTTCAACGTCGACGGCGAGGTGCGCGACGGCGGGATGGAGCGGATCACCGTCGAGCCCGAGGCGTACGCGCTGATCGGGCCGGACGACGACGCTAGGACGCCAGCACGACGCCGTCGCGCCCGGCGCGCTTGACGGCGTAGAGCGCCGCGTCGGCGCGGGCGGCGAGCTGCGAGTCGCCTTCGCCGGGCTCGGCCACCGCGATCCCGATCGACAGCGTCGCGCCCAGGCGGGCGCGCACCCGGGCCTGGAGCGCGTCGCCGACCGCGCGCGCCTCCTCGGGCCCCGCCGCCGGGTAGGCGAGCGCGAACTCGTCGCCGCCGAGGCGGAACGCGCGCGCGGTGGGCGCGGTGGCCACGGCCTGCTCGCGGAGCAGCTCGGCGACGCAGCGCAACAGCGCGTCGCCGGCCGCGTGGCCGCGACTGTCGTTGACCGCCTTGAACCCGTCGACGTCGGCGACCAGGAGCGCCAGCGCCCCCTGCGCCCGCGCGCGCTCGCGCAGCGCGGGCAGCTCGGCGTTGAACGTGCCGTGGTGGCCGAGGCCGGTCAGCGGGTCGCAGGCGGCGCGCTCGCGCAGCTCGACCACCGCGGCCGCCATGCGCAGGCCGGTCGCCGTCAGCGTGGCCAGCAGCTCGAGCACCTCGACCTCCTCGGTCGGCAGCGCGCGCGCCTCGCGGTCGGCGAGCACGAGCAGCCCGAGCCGCTCGCCGCCGGCGGTCAGCGGGAGCACGACGAGCGCGGCGGCGCCCGCGCGGCGCAGCGGCTCGTGCCCGGGGAGGCCCCGGCCCGAGCGGTCGCCCATCGTGTGGCACGAGCTGCCGGGCGCCACCCAGGCGCCCATGCGGTCGAGCTCGTCGATGGCGAGGCCGTTGAGCAGCACCCCGAACGGCCCCGCGGCGTGGCGCTCGTAGCCGCCGGCGTCGTGCAGCGCGAGCAGCCCGGACTCGAAGCCCGACAGCTCGCGGGCGGCCGCGAGGGCCTCGGCCACGATCGCGGCGGGCTCCTCCAGCGCGGCGAGCCGCAGCGCGATGCGGGCGAAGCGCTGGGCCGGCGAGCCCGCGTCGGCGCCGGGGAGCTCGCCCCCGGCGAGGTCCCCGCCGAGGCGCTCGCCGAGCAGCGCGGCGCACCGCTCGAGCTCGCTCGTCGCGGCACGGCCGAGCGCGGTGGGCGACTCGGCGCACAGCACGCCGGCGACGCGGCCGCCGACGCGCACCGGGGCGCACGCCACGGCCGACACCGACGCGACCGAGGGCACGCGCCCCGCGGCGCGGGCGACGTCCGCGACGAGCACGGTCGTGCCCGTGCGGAAGGCCTCGCCGATCGTGCCGGCGTCGAGCGGCAGGCCGTCGCAGACCTGCCACGCGCCGCTGACGGCCTGGCAGCGCAGGCGGCCACCCTGCTCGAGGTAGGCGCTCGGGATGACCCCGGTGCGGGAGAGGTGGTCGACGACCGCCTGACAGGCGCCCTTGGCGTCCGGGACGCGGGCGAGCTCGCGCTGCAGGCGCCCGCGGCGGCTCTCGGCCGGCGCCACCAGCGGCGGCGGGGCCGGCGCGCCCGGCGGCGCGAGGACGTCGGGCCAGACGGCCGAGGGGCGGCCGAACAGCCAGCCCTGGCCGTAGTCGATCTCGGCGGCGCGCAGGACGGCGAGCTCCTCCTCGAACTCGACCCCCTCCGCCACCACGCGCGCGCCGACCTCGCGGGCGAAGGCGACGGTGGCGCGCAGCACCGACCGTCGGGCGAGGTCCCGGTCGACGCCCATCACGAGCGTGCGCGAGAGCTTGAGGAAGTCGGGGCGCAGCTCGGCGACGTACTCGAGCGAGGTGAAGCCGGCGCCGGCGTCGTCGACGGCGACCATCGCCCCGCGGGCCAGCCAGGGCGCGAGACGCTCCCGCAGGACGCCGCAGTCGCGCACCGCGTCCTGCTCGGTGAGCTCGATCACGAGCCGGGACGGGAGGCGGTCGGCGAGCGCCCACAGCCCCGGGTGGCCGAGCGCGTCGGGATCGACGTTGACGAACAGCAGCCGGCCCTCGGGCGGCGGCCCGGCCTGGGCGATGGCCGCCCAGCAGGCGACCTCCAGGTCGTGGCGCAGGCCGGCCGGCTGCGCGGCGGCGAGCGTCACGTCCGGCGGCAGCGCGATCAGGCCCGGCGGCGACGGGAACCGCGCCAGGCCCTCGTAACCGACCGGCACCCAGTCGTCGAGGCGGACGATGGGCTGGTAGACGGCGCGGATGGCGCCGGGCTCGAGCAGGCGGGTGAGCTCGGCGGCGTGCCGGTCCACGGCGCGGCGGGCGGCCGGGGCAGAGGTTGTCCTGATGTGCACAACCGGGAGGTCGGCAGGCGCCGGGGCGGCTTGACCCGGCCGTTCGTCCAGCCGGGGCGCCGGGGTCAGCTGCCGGACTGCGGCTCGGGCGGCGGCGCCGAGGTCGCTCGGCGTCGGTCAGGTCTCCCCGCGCGGGTCGCGCGGGGGCGGCGGCGCCGACGCCGCTCGGCGTCGGTCAGGTCTCCCCGCGCGGGTCGCGCGGGGGCGGCGGCGCCGACGCCGCAACGACCCGCAGCCCCTGGTGGGGCGCGCGGTACAGGCGCTCGACGCCGGCCATGATGCGATCGATCTCGCCACGCTCGAGCACCTCGTCGCGCAGCAGCGCGTGCGCGAGCTGGTCGAGCTTGTCGCGGTGGGCGGTGATGACCTGCCGGGCGCCGCGCATCGCCTCGTCGGCGAGGTGCTGCTGCTCGTCGTCGCGCATCCGGCGCGTGCGGTCGGACACCGAGCCGCCCTCGGCCGAGACCTTGCGGGACGTGATCGTCGTGCCCATCGCGTACTCGTGGACCATCGAGCGCGAGATGTCGGCGACGCGGGCGAGGTCGTCGGACGCGCCGGTCGTGACCTCGCCGAAGACCTCCTCCTCGGCGACGCGCCCGCCGAGCAGCATGGTCATGAAGTCGATCAGCTCCTCGCGCGTCTTCAGATAGCGGTCCTCGTCGGGCAGGTTGAGCGTGTAGCCCAGCGCGCGCCCGCGCGGGACGATCGAGATCTTGTGCACGCGGTCGACGCCCGGCAGCAGCTCCGCGCACAGGGCGTGGCCGGCCTCGTGGAAGGCGACCTTGCGCCGCTCGCGCTCGTTGAGGGCGCGGCGGGACTGCATGCCGGCCACCACGCGCTCGAGGGCGCCGTCGAAGTCGGCCTGGCCGATCGCCGAGCCGCCTCGGCGGGCGGCGAAGATCGCGGCCTCGTTGCAGATGTTGGCGAGGTCGGCGCCGGTCAGGCCGGAGGTCTGACGCGCCAGGATCTCGAGGTCGATGTCCTCGGCCAGGGGCTTCGAGCGCGTGTGGACGCGCAGGACGTCCTGGCGGCCGGCCACGTCGGGCGGCGAGACGAAGACCTGGCGGTCGAAGCGCCCCGGGCGCAGCAGCGCCGGGTCGAGCTTCTCGAGCAGGTTGGAGGCCGCGATCACCACGAGGTCGCCGCCCGTGTTGAAGCCGTCCATCTCCACCAGCAGCTGGTTGAGCGTCTGCTCGCGCTCGCTGTTGTTGTCCGAGCCGCGCTCGCCGCCGACGGCGTCGATCTCGTCGATGAAGATGATCGCCGGGCGGTGCTTGCGAGCGATCGCGAACAGCCGCCGGATGCGGGCCGCGCCGAGGCCGGCGAACATCTCGACGAACGCCGCCGCCGACTGCGAGAAGAACTGCGCGCCCGACTCGTGCGCGACCGCCTTGGCCAGCAGCGTCTTGCCGGTGCCCGGCGGGCCGTGCAGCAGGATCCCCTTGGGGACGGTGGCGCCGAGCCGGTGGAAGCGCTCGGGGTCGCGCAGGAAGTCGACGACCTCGCGCAGCTCGGCCTTGGCCTCGTCGGCGCCCGCGACCTGCTCCCAGCCGACCGACGCGTTGGACTCGGGCTTGATCTGCTGCGGCTTGGTCCGCGGCATCAGCCGCAGCGTCTTCCAGATGAAGACGACGATGAGCGCCATGAAGATGATCGGCGCCCACGTCTGCAGCCAGACGGAGATCGAGTCCCACTCGTACCAGCTCTGTGCGATCGCCGTCATGGTCGCGTCTGTATAGAGCGCGCCGGTCACCGGGACAACCGGGTCTGGACCCGAGTACGAGTCCGGACCGGTCAGAGTCCGGACGCGGCGCCCTCCACGCGCAGGATCTCCGCGAGCGCGGCGCGGCCCACCTCGAGCTGGCGCTCGTCGGGCTCGCGGGTGCCGACGAGGCGCTGGATCTCGAAGCCCGGGCGGCGCAGCGCGCGGGCGAGCGGCGTCCCCGCGTTGCGCTCGCACCACGCGAAGACCTCGACCGCCATCGCGGTGGAGGCGAGCGCGACGGCGCTCGTCGCGAGCGGTCCCGGAGTCTCCACCGCGCGGCGCAGCAGCAGCGTGCCGGCCACGTTGGAGGCGAGCATCGGCGCGACGAGATGCGAGCCGCAGCGGTCGTGCTCCTTGCCGGCGTCGCGGGCGTCCCCGGCATCCGACTCGTAGGCGGCGATCGCCTTGTGCTCGACGCCGTGGTACTGGGCGAGCTCGCCGCCGCGCAGCGCGAACACCGCGGGGACGAGCGACATCACGCCCGCGACCGCCTCCCCGGCCAGCCCGGGCGCGCGGCGGCGCAGCGCGGTCCCGGCCACCGAGGCGCCGGCGGCCACGCCGATCACCGCCGGGTCCTGGAACGGCAGCCGCGCCTCGGGCAGGGCGGCCTTGACGAGCGGGATCACGACCATCGCCTCCGCCAGGCGGACCACCCCGCGCAGGCCCGGGACCGGATCGGCAGCACGCAGGCGCGGCTTGCGGCCGGAGGCGACCTGGACGTCACCCGCGCGCGTGCGCACGGCGGCCGCCCAGTGCGTCGGGCCGTGGACCAGCAGCCCGTTGCGCAGCGCCATGCCGCCGAGGCGGAGCTTGCCGGGCTCGGCGACGCTCATGACAGCAGCCTCCTGGGCAGGTCGGCGAAGAAGTCGGCGGCGAAGCCGAGGTCGCGGACGTCGATGCGCTCGTCGGCCGCGTGCATCATCGGCCACGTCTCGTACCACGACTGGTGGCGCTGGGGGAAGAAGCCGTACGCCACGCAGTCGGGGAACGCGGCGCGGAACGTGCGCGAGTCGCTGAAGGCCGGCAGCACCACGGGGACGACCTCGCCGCCGGGGTCGCGGTCGGCGACCCACGCCGCGATGGCGTCCATGAGCGGCGAGGAGATCGGCGAGGCGTTCCCCACCACCTCCTCGGTGAAGGCCAGCTCGAAGCCGTCGTCGCCGATGACCTCGCGGATGCGCCGCATCGCGGCGTCCCCCGCCATGCCCGGCGGGACCCGGCAGTCGACCTTGAGCTCGGCGCGGGCGGGGATGACGTTGATCTTCTCCGAGGCGGCGATGCGCGTGGGGGCCATCGTGATCCCGAGCGTCGGCTCCACCAGCGCGGCGAGGCGCGGCTCGACCTCCCGCAGCCTCGCGACGGCGCCCGCGGCGTCGTCGGGGTCCATGTCCAGCGCCGCGAGCAGCGCGCGCGGCCCGTCGGTGAGGTCGTAGGCCGGGCGGGCGGTCGCCAGCCGCTCGAGCACCGGCGCGAGCTTGAGCAGCGCGTTGTCGCCGAGCGCCGGCACCGCGGCGTGCCCGGCCGTGCCGGTCGTGCGCACCGCGAAGCGGAACGTGCCCTTCTCGGCGCAGCACACGCCGTACAGGCGCCGGTCGCCGAACGGCATCGCCGCGCCGCTGCCCTCGTTGACGAGCCAGTCGCAGCGGGCCAGGTCCGGGCGCTCCGCGGTCAGCCACTGCGCGCCGACGCCGCCGCCCGCCTCCTCGTCGACGACGCTGATGATCCGCAGCTCGCCGCGCGCCGGGCGCCAGCCGCTGCGCGCGAGGTGCGCGCCGGCCACCGCCTCCGCCGCGGTCTGGGACTTCATGTCGATCGCGCCGCGACCCCACAGGAAGCCGTCGTGCACCTCGCCCGACCACGGGTCGTGCGTCCAGTCCTCGGGGCTGGCGAGCACGGTGTCGATGTGGCTGAGGTAGCCGAGGACGGGACCGTCGGGAGCCTCCCCGCGCAGCCGCGCGACGAGGTTGGGGCGCTCGTCCTCCGCCCCGGCGAGCTCGACCTCGAAGCCCGCCTCCTCGAGGTAGGAGCGCAGCCACTCCTGCGCTTCGCGCTCGGCCCCGGGCGGGTTGACGGTGTCGAAGCGGACCAGCCACCCCAGGACCTCCGCGGTCTCCTGCTGCAGGGCGTCGGTCATCGGCGCATCGTAGAGACCCGGCCCCCTGTGCCGCCGCCGTCGCGAGCGCTCAGGCGCTCGCGACGTCCCGCCGCACGTACAGGCTGCGGGCCGCCTTCTCGGCGATGATCTGCTCGCCGGACACCTCGTCGAGGCGCTTGAACACCTTCAGGTGGCCCGCCGCCGGCTGGACGTCGCGCACCGTGATCTTCGCCCCCGGCGTGAACCCGGCGTCGTAGAACCAGTGCAGGAGGGCGCCGTCGTGCTCGGCGAGCCGGACGATCTCGCAACCGTCGCCGGCGGCGAGCTCGGCGAGCGTGATCAGCTCGGCGTTCTCGGCGCGCTCGTCCTCCGGCACCACGGGCCAGCCGTGCGGGCAGCGCGCCGGGTAGCCGAGCCGCGCGTGGATGCGCTCGACCATGTCGTCGTTGAAGCGGTCGCCGAGCGTGTCGGCGTGCTCGTGGGCCTCCGCGGCGTCGTAGCCGAGGAAGTCGGTGAGGAAGCGCTCGATGATGCGGTGGCGGCGGACGACGTGCTCCGCGCGCTCCACCCCGGCGGGGGTCAGCTTGAGCTCGCGGGTGGGCCCGCGCTCGAGCAGGCCGTCGGTGGTCAGGCGCTTGAGCATCTCCCCCACGGCCGCGCGCGAGACCCCGAGCATGTCCGCGACGCGCGCGGCGATGGCGGCCGGGCCCTCGGCTGGGCGGTACTCCCCGATCGGCGACACGAGGAAGTAGATGACCTCGAGGTAGTCATCCACGGAGTGGCCATGGGGACGGCTCACGGTGCAGCCATCGTACTCCCGGGTGCGTATCGATACCTGACCGTAACGTCAGGGTGTCCGGGCGCCCTCAGCCGGGGACGGTGAGCCCCGCGGCGGCCGCGGCGAGGCCCGCGAGCGCGCCTCCGGCGAGCGCCCACAGCGCCGCCCGGCCGAGCAGCAGCAGGAGGCCGGCGCCCGCGAGCACCGCGAGCTGCCACCGCTCCTCCAGCGCGGTCGCGAGCGGCACCACGGCGCCGGCGATGGCACCCACGGCGGCCGGCCCGGCGCCGTCCAGGAACGCGCGCGCGGCGGCGCTCCCGCGCAGCTGCGCGAAGCGCGGCCCGGCCACCAGGACCATGACGAACGACGGCGCGAACGCGACCGCGGCCGCCAGCAGCGCCCCGCCGAGGCCGGCGGCCGCGTACCCGACGACCGCGACGGTGTGCACCACCGGGCCCGGGGTGAGCTGCCCGAAGGCGACGGCGTCGACGAACTCGGACGGGGTCATCCAGCCGTGCGCGTCCACCGCGTCGGCCTCCATCAGCGGGATGATCACGTAGCCGCCGCCGTAGGACAGCGCGCCGACCTTCAGCGCCGTCCATGCGAGCTCGGGCAGAACGGCGGTGCCGGCGGCCGCGGCCGCGGCGAGGACCGGCCAGGCGTGTACCGCGGCGCGCGCGCCGCGCCCGCGCCGCCACCCCAGCTCGACCAGCCCGCACGCGAGCAGCACGAGCACCACGCCCGCGCCCGCCACGGCGGTCGCGGCTGCCCCCGCGGCCAGATAGAGGGACGCGCGCGCGAGCCGGGCGCCGTGCAGGCCGCCGAGGCTCGAGCGGCCCAGCGCGATCGCCGCGTCCAGCACGACGGCGACGACGGCCGCGCCGGCTCCGGCGCCGATGGCGCGGATCCACAGCGGCGGGCCCTCGGCGAGCGCCACCGCGGCGATCGCGATGATCGCGACGAGGCCGGGCAGGATGAACGCCGCCCCGCCGGCGAGCGCCCCCGCCACCCCGCCGGCCCGGTGCGCGCAGTAGATCGCCAGCTGCGTCGAGGCCGGCCCGGGCAGGAGGCCGCAGGCGGCGTTGGCGTCCTCGAACTCCCGAGCGCTCATCCAGCCGCGGCGCTCGACCACGAGCTCGCGCAGCAGCGCGACGTGGGCCGGCGGACCGCCGAAGCCGATCACGCCGATGCGCCCCCACTCGCGCACCACGGCGGAGAGGGGGACCGGAGCCCGGGGAACGTCCGCCATCCCGGCGGGCCACCATACTTGGCCCATGGAGCGTCTCTTCGACGCCGGTGACACGGCGGACACGTCCGCGGAGCAGGCGCGGGCGGCCGCGGAGGCCGGCGGCCCGCTCGCCGCGCGCATGCGCCCGCGGACGCTCGACGCCTTCGTGGGCCAGGAGCACCTGCTCGGCCCCGGCTCCGCGCTGCGCAGCGCGGTCGAGTCCGGCCACCCGCACTCGATGGTGCTCTATGGCCCGCCCGGCACCGGCAAGACCACGCTCGCGCGGCTCGTCGCCGAGCACGCCGACGCCGCCTTCGAGGAGCTCTCGGCGGTCCAGGTGGGCCGCGCCGAGGTGCGCGAGGTGCTCCAGCGCGCCCGCGAGCGCCGCTCCGCGGGGCGGGGCACGATCTTCTTCCTCGACGAGATCCACCGCTTCAACAAGGCCCAGCAGGACGCGCTGCTGCCCGCGGTCGAGGAGGGCCTCGTGACGCTGGTGGGCGCCACCACCGAGAACCCCTACTTCGAGGTCAACTCCGCGCTGCTCTCCCGCACCCAGGTCTACGAGCTGCAGGCGCTGACGGCCGAGCACGTCGAGGTGCTGCTGCGGCGCGCGCTCGCGCAGGGCGAGTGCGGGCCGGCCACCGTCGGCGACGAGGTGATCGAGTTCCTCGCCGCCCGCTCCGGCGGCGACGCCCGCACGGCGCTCAACGCGCTCGAGCTCGCCGTGCGAGACCTCCGAGGGCGAGGTGTCGCTGGCCGACGCCGAGGACGCGATGCAGCGCAAGGCCGTGCTCTACGACAAGGGCGGCGACCAGCACTACGACTCGATCTCGGCCTGGATCAAGGCGACGCGCGGCTCGGATCCCGACGGCTCGCTCTACTACCTCGCCGCGATGCTCGAGGGCGGCGAGGACCCGCGCTTCATCGCGCGGCGGATGGTGATCCTCGCCTCCGAGGACGTCGGCAACGCGGATCCCCAGGCGCTCGGGGTGGCCGTGGCCGCCGCGCACGCCGTCGAGCACGTCGGCATGCCCGAGGCGCAGTACGCGCTCGCCCAGGCGGCCATCTACCTCTCGCTCGCCCCCAAGTCCGACGCGGCCAAGCGCGCCCTCTTCGCGGCGCGCGGGCACGTCCAGGAGCACGGGACCGCGCCGCCGCCCGCCCCGCTGCGCTCCTCGGCCTACCCCGCCGCGCGCAAGCTGGGGCGCGGGCTGGACTACGACAGCCCGCACCGCCACCCCGGGCACGTCAACGACCAGGAGCATCTCCCCGAGGGGCGCGAGGACCTGCGCTTCTACGCCCCGGACGACGCCGAGGCGGAGCTGCGCGAGCGGCTCGCGCGGATCCGGCGCGACCGCTCGCGCCCGGAGTAGCCGCTCGCCGCTCGGCACGGCGGCGCCCGCGGCGGTAGATTCGCCCGATGGGGGAAGCGGTGGCCGGCGCCCTCGCCGGCGTTGCGCCCGGGTGGCTGCTCTGCGGCGTGCTGCTGCACGTGACCAACCAGGTCATGCGCGGCGGCGGCTGGTACGCCGTGATCCGCGCCGCCGTCGGCGACGACCCGCGGTTGCAGCGCCGCGACACGATGGCCGCCTGGGTGGCGGGCGCCGCGGCGGGCGGCCTCGCCGCGCGCGCCGGGGACGCCGTGCGCGTCCTGCTGCTCGGGCGCCGCCTGCCCGGGACGGGCTACCCGCTGCTGGCCGGGACGCTCGCGGCCGAGGGCGCGGGCGAGCTTGCGGTGGGCGCCGCGCTGGTCGCCGTCGCGCTCGCGCTCGGCGTGGGCCCGGAGCTCGCGGCGCCGTCGGGCACGACGCTCGTGATCGCGGGGCTGGTCGTGGCCGCCGCCGGCCTCGCCGCCGCGCTCTCCCCGGGCCTGCGCCGGGTCGCGCGGAGCGCCGGGCGCGGGTGCGCCGCGCTGCGATGCCCGGGCGCCTACGCGCGCGGCGTGGTGCCGTGGCAGGTCGCGAGCCGGGCGTGCCGGCTGGGCGCCCTCGCGTGCTTCCTCGCGGCGTTCGGGCTTCCGGCCGTGCCCGCGGCGGTCCTCCTCGTCGTCTTCGCCCAGACCGGCGGCCGCCTGCTGCCGTTCGGGCCCGCGTCCGTGGGCGCGGGGGTCGCGGTGCTCGCGGCGGGCTTCGGACCCGTCACCGGGACCACCGTGCCGGCCGCGCAGCTCGCCGCGTTCTTCGTGGGCACGAGCACGCTGCTGACGCTGGTCGGCCTCGCCCTCGCCGTCCCGATCTGCCTGCGGACCGCCCGCCCCGGGGAGATCCTGCGCGCCGTTCAGCTGTCGGCGAAGCAGGGGCGCAGCGGCGGGCTCGCCGGCGGCACGCCGGCCCGCGCCACGAGCCTGCCGGCGCCGTAGCCCAGCGCGCTCGCGAGCAGCCCGGCGGCGATGTCGAACACGAAGTGGTTGCCGGTGGCGACCACCGCGAGCGCGATGGTCGGGCCCCACAGCAGCGCGAGGACCTTGACGAGCGGGTTGCGGACCGCCGCGGCGACCGCGAAGCCGACCGCCACGGCGAACCCGACGTGCAGGCTCGGGACGGCGGCGAGCTCGTTGTAGAAGCTCGTCGTGAGCTTCGAGTCCATCGCGAAGCCGGTCTGGTGCGTGATCGTGTCCATCAGCCCGACGTCGGCGAGCCGCGGCGGCGCCACGGGGAACGCGGCGTAGACGGGCACGGAGATCAGCCACGTGGCGAGGATCGTGTTGCGCAGCCGCTCGTAGAGCGGGCGGGAGCGCCGGTAGAGGAACACCAGCGCGCCCGGGACGACGATCAGCTGGGCGGCGAGGTAGAAGTGGTTGAGCAGCCACAGGACCCAGGTGCCCTCGAGCGCCACCTGGACGGACTTCTCGACCGCCACGCCGGCGCTCTGCTCGAGGCCGAGGATCCACTCGGCGTGCGCCCGCGCCGTCCCGAGGTCGCCCACCGTGACCCAGCGCGCGGCGCTGTACAGGAGGTACGCGCCGATGACGACGCCGACCTGCGCGACCGCCTTCCGGGAGGGTGTCAACCGGGGGGTCGAGACGGCGACGAACACGTACCGACGGTAGGCCCGCAGGGCCCCGTCCACACCCGGGAAATCCCGCCAGCCGGGGTACGGACAGGGCCACCCCGGCGGTGCGGGGAACCGAACCGGGGCGGGCGGGCCTACGCGGCGCGGGCGACCGGCAGCCTGCGCATCCGCGCCGGCAGCAGCGGGACGACGACCCGCTTGAGGTACTCCGCGCCGCCGTGCAGCGCCACCGCCCGCAGCGGGTCCCAGCCGAAGCCGTAGGCGCGCCGCAGCTCCGGCGGGAGCAGGCCGACGGTGGTCTGGTTGACGAGCTCGCGCAGCGGGCGCAGGTGCGGCGGGACGGGCGGGCGCAGGACGATCTCCACCGCGAGCGCGCGCGCCTCGTCGGTCACGTACAGGTCGCCCGAGGCGTACATGCCGGCCATGTAGGCCTCGAACGCCTCGATGTCCCGCGGCATCTCGCGCGCGCGCAGGCCGAACTTGCGCCCCACCAGGCGGTAGTCGCGCCACAGCGCGTCCTCCTCGTCGCGCGACAGCGAGCGGACGTACTTGCGGTAGACGAGCAGCGCCGACTCCGCGAGGGCGGCGAGGATCCACAGCAGCAGCTCGGGGTCGTCGGCGCGGTAGGGCGTGCCGGCCGGGAAGCGCCCCGCGTCGGCCTGCAGCTCGCCCCGCACGCGGCGGTGGATGGCGCGCACGCGCTTCGTCGCCTCGTCGGCCTGCGCGCGCGTCCCGAACGCGACGGCGTCCATGACCCGCGCCGTGCGCCGCAGCCGCGCGTAGGGATCGGCGAGCGCGCCGGTGTGTGCGAAGAAGCCCGCGAAGGCGACCGGATGGGCCGCCATGACGAGCAGCGCGCGCGGGCCCGAGAGGCCTGTCATGCGATCGCCCACGACATGTCGCAGGAGAGAGTCGTCGTCGAAGTAGCCGGCCGGTGCCATTCGCTCCCTTGTACGGTGTAGCGGACATGCCAGCTCAGGCCTACGCCGGCAAGGAGTGCGTCTGCCAGTTCCGCAAGGGGCTCTGCGACCAGACCTGCGTGGAGGGCATGCTCGACACGCCGTTCTACGTCGCGTGCCTCAAGCTGACCGACCGCCGCTGCGTGGTGGTGGGCGGCGGCGACGTCGGGCTCGAGAAGGTCGAGGGCCTGCTCGCCTGCGACGCGCAGGTCGTGCTGATCGCCCCCGACGCGGGGCCCGAGCTCGAGGCGCTGGCGGCCGACGGCTCGATCGCGTGGCTGCGCCGCGAGTACCGGCCCGAGGACCTCGAGGGCACGTTCATGGTGATCGCCGCCACGAACGACACCGACGTCAACATCAGCGTCTTCGCCGATGCCGAGCGCCGCGCGATGCTCGTCAACGTCGTCGACGTGCCGCCGCTGTGCAACTTCATCCTGCCCGCCATCGTGCGCACCGGCCCGCTGGCGATCGCCATCTCGACGGCCGGCGCCTCGCCGGCGCTGGCCAAGCGGATGAAGGGCCAGATCGCGGCGGAGTACGGCGAGCCCTACGCGCGGCTCGCCGTGCTGCTCAACGAGGCGCGCGGGTGGGCGAAGGCCACGCTGCCGACCTACCAGGACCGCAAGGCGTTCTTCGAGGGCATCGTCAACGGCGAGCCCGACCCCGTCGCGCTGCTGCGCGAGGGCGACGAGCAGGCGGTGCGCGAGCTGATCGCCGCCGCGCAGCGCACCTACGCGCCGGCGCCGGCCTGAGAGCCGCCCGCCGTTCCCGACCGGGTCAGGCCGGCGGGATCGACTGCGGGAAGCGGAAGACCTCGCCGGGGTCGTAGGCGGCCTTGACGCGCACCAGGCGCTCGAGGTTCGCGCCGTGGTACGCGCGCGGCCACGCGTCGAGGTCGGGGTCGGGGAAGTTCGGGTACGCGCGCCCCGACCCCCATGGGTGCACGAGCGACCATGACCGCGCCGGCCAGGTCCGCGCGGCGTCCCGGGCGGCGGGCGGGGCGTCCGCGTCGACCTCGGCGGCGTGCTTGAGCAGGAAGCGATGCTCGCGGTGGGCGAACGCGGTGGCGTGCTCGGGCACGCGGTTGTAGGCGCCGCCCCACGGCGAGAAGTCGAGCTCCCGGGCCTCACCCGGCACCCGCTCGCGCTCCAGGTGGCGCACGAGCGCCGCGATGGCCTCCGGCGCCAGCGGGCGCGCGAAGTACTCCGAGCGGCAGAACGCGACGCCGTCCTCGCCGGCGCCGGCCCCGGCCAGCTCGATCTCGGAGAGGGCGCGCTTCGTCTCGCGGTAGGAGGCGTGCGCGCGCTCCGCCGACTCCGGGTCCGCGCGCGCCCGGTCGACGAGCTCGGAGAGGCGCTCCGCGGTGTCGGAGTCACCGGCCAGCATCGCGCCGAAGACGTTGACCGCGGGCGGGCGCGCCGGGTCGCCGGGCGCCTTGACGAGGAGGCTCGCGGCGAGCTCCGCCGGCGCGTCCGGTGCCCAGCCCTGCCACGCGCGGATCACGGCCTCGGCGTCGGCGACCGGCCACACGAGGTGAAAGCGCGTGGCGGCGGGTGCCGGCAGCGTGCGGAAGGTCAGCGAGGTCGCCACGCCGAACTGGCCTCCGCCCGCGCCGCGCAGGCCCCAGAACAGGTCGTGGTCGTGGTGCTCGTCGCAGTCGACCGTGCGGCCGTCGGCCAGCACGACGCCGGCCGCGACCAGGCTGTCGGAGGTCAGCCCGTCGCGCCGGCCGAGGATCCCGAGCCCGCCGCCGAGCGTGAGCCCGGCGATCCCGACCTCGGGCCCGCACCCGGCGGGGATCGTCAGGCCGTCCGCCTCGAGCGCGTCGTAGAGGTCGCCGAGCCGGCTGCCCGCGCCGACCGTCACCAGTCCGTCGGCGACCGCGACCGTGTTCATCGGCGCCACGTCGACGACGATCCCGTCGGTCGACGAGCGCCCGGCGAAGCAGTGCCCGCCGCTGCGCGGCGCGATCGGCAGCCCGTGCGCGCGGGCGACCGCGAGCGTCTCGGCGACGTCCTCGGGCGTCCGGCAGCGCACCACCGCGGCCGGCCGCGCGTCGCGGAAGCGCGCGAGCGGCGGCTTGCGCGCCGACTCGTAGTCCGGAGAGCCCGGCTGGACGACCTCTCCCTCGATCGCGCCCTGCAGCGCCCGCCAGTCCGGAGCCGAATGCGCCATCCCGCGCCGATGCTACCGGCGGGGGAGCTCGCCACCGGGCGCCGGGAGTCGCCCCCTGGACGACTCCTCCCTATGCTGCCCCCCATCCGCACCGTCGTGTTGACCATCTCGACCTCGGTCTCCCGCCGTGAGGCCGACGACGCCTCCGGCCCAGAGCTCGCGGGGCTCGCCGAGGGGGCGGGCTGCGAGGTCGTCGCGATGGAGGTCATCCCCGACGACTTCGCGCTGATCGAGGACCGCCTGCGCCACTACGTCGACGAGGGCTGCGACCTCGTGTTCACGACCGGCGGGACCGGCCTGACGCCCGACGACGTCACGCCGGAGGCCACGCGCGCGGTCATCGAGCGCGACGCGCCGGGCTTCGCCGAGGCCATGCGGGCCGAGGGCGCGCGCCACACCCCGATGGGGATCCTCACCCGCGGCGTGTCCGGTATCGCGGGGCACACGCTGATCGTCAACTTCCCGGGCTCGCCGCGGGCGGTCCGCCAGCTCTTCGGAGTCCTCGCGCCGACGCTCGGCCACGTGGTGCAGACGCTCCGCGGCGACTCCACGGGCCATGGCGCCCACCACCCCGAGCGCCACTGAGGCCGGAGCCGACCGCGCGGAGCAGGAGCCGGCGGTCGCGCTCGACGGCCTGGGCCGGGCGTACGGCGAGCGGATCGCGCTCGCCGACGTGACGCTCCGCCTGCCGCGGCAACGCACGCTCGCGGTGTTCGGCCCCAACGGCGCCGGCAAGACCACGCTGCTGCGGGTGCTCGCGACGCTCCTGCGCCCGCACGCGGGGGTCGTCCGCGTGCTCGGCTGCACGCTGCCGGGCGAGGGCTGGGCGGTGCGGGGGCGCGTCGGCCTGCTCGCCCACGAGCCGCTGCTCTACCGCGACCTCACGGCGCGCGAGAACCTGCGCTTCCACGCGGCGCTGCACGGCGCGCCGAACGGGCGGGTGGACACGCTGCTCGAGCGGGTCGGCCTCGGGCGGCGCGCCGACGACCCGGTGCGCACGCTCTCGCGCGGCATGGCCCAGCGGGTGGCGATCTGCCGCTCGGTGCTGCACGAGCCGGAGCTGCTGCTCCTCGACGAGCCGCTCGCCAACCTCGACCCCGGCGCGGCGGACGCCGTCGAGGAGCTGATCGGGCGCGCGAGCGCACGCGCGCGCGTGCTGATCTCCCACGACCTCGAGCAGGGGCTCGGCGGCGCCGACCTCGTGCTCGGCCTGCGCGCCGGGCGTCCCGCGCTGCTGGCCGGCGCGGGCGAGGTCACCACGGCCGACCTCCGGCGGCTCTACACATGAGCGCGCACGCGCCGCCCCACCCGCCGCGCAGCTCCGCCGTCGTGGCCGCCCTGATCCGCAAGGACCTGCGGCTCGAGCTGCGCTCGGGCGAGGCGGTCCCCGCGATGCTGCTGTTCTCGGTCTCGACCTTCGTGCTGTTCCACTTCGGGCTCGACCGCGAGGCGCTGGAGGGCGACCTGGCCAGCGGCGTGCTGTGGGTGACGCTGCTCTTCGCCTCGGTCCTCGCGATGAACCGGCTGTTCGTCGCCGAGCGCGACGAGGGCGGCTTCGACGGCTTCCTGCTCGCGCCGGTGGACCGCACCACCCTGTTCGTCGCGAAGGCGGTGGTGCTGCTGTGCTTCCTGGTCGCCGTCGAGCTCGTCGCGATCCCCGCTTACGCGGTGCTGCTGCTCGGCCCCTCGCCGTGGCAGGCGATGCCCGAGCTGCTCGTCGTGCTCGCGCTCGCCGACCTCGGGATCGCGGTCGTCGGGACCCTCGTCGGCGCGCTCGGGATCCGCACCGGCGCGCCCGACCTGATCGTGCCCATCATCACGCTGCCGCTGATGCTCCCGATCGTGATCGGCGCCGCGCAGGCGACCGCGCCGCTGCTGCTCGAGGGCGGCGCCGAGGCCCTGTCGGGACGCTGGCTGGCGAGCCTCGGGCTCTACGATATGGTCTTCGCGCTGATCGCTCTCGCGGTGTTCGACTTCCTCCTGGAGGACTAGCGCGTTGTTCGGCCGAGGGCTCACCTCACTCTCCATCGCCGCCGCTGCCCTGGTCACGAGCGCCTTCGCGCTCGTCTTCTTCTACGCGCCCAACGACGCCGACCAGGGCTTCGTGCAGAAGATCTTCTACCTGCACGTGCCGCTGGCGCTCGTCGCGCTGGCCGGCTTCGTGGCCGGCGGCCTCTACGGCGTGCAGTTCCTGCGCAGCGGCGATCGCAGCTACGACCTGCGCTCGTACGTGGCGATCCACATCTCGATCATCTTCGGGGTCGGCGCGCTGCTCACCGGCGCGATCTGGGCCAAGGCCTCGTGGGGCCACTGGTGGGTGTGGGACGAGCCCACGCTCGTGGCCTTCCTCGTCGTCTTCCTGCTCTACGCCTGCTACTGGCCGCTGCGGTTCTCGATCGAGGACCCCGAGCGCCAGGCCCGCTACGCGGCCGTCTTCGCGATCCTCGGCGGGGCGTTCGTCCCGCTGTGCTTCCTGTCGGTGCGCTTCGCCCAGGCGGCGTTCACCCACCCGCGCGTGCTCGACGCCAGCGGCGGCTCGATGCCGGGCGCGATGCGGCTGACCTTCCTGCTCTCGCTGGGCGCGATCGCCCTCCTGTACATCACGCTGTTCAAGTACGAGCTCGCCGCCAAGCACGCCTCCATCCAGCTGCGCCGGCTCAAGCGCCGGCTCGCGGGCGACGAGACCTTCGCGGCGCCGGCGCGCAGCGCGGCCCCGCAGCACCTCTGATGCCCGCCCTCCCGCTCGACGACGCAGGCCCCTACGTCGCGGGCGCCTTCCTGGTGTTCCTCGCGCTCGTGCTCGTCTACGTGTCGATCATGGCCTCGAAGCTCGCGCGCATCGAGCGCGAGCTCGGCGAGCTGCACGAGCAGCTCGACCGCCGCGAGCATGGCGCCGAGGAGCCCGGCGCCGCCGGCGACGGCACCGGGGCGTCCTTCCGGCCCACCGCCGCGAAGGAGGCCCCGGGATGAACGAGCTGCTCGCCGTCGGCGCCTCGCACAAGACCGCCGAGCTGCCCCTGCGCGAGCGGATCGCGCTGACCGAGGCCGCCCACGAGCCGTTCCTGACCGGGCTGCTCGAGGACCCCGCGATCGCCGAGGCGGTCGTGCTCTCGACCTGCAACCGCACCGAGCTCTACCTCGTCGTCACCGACCCGGTGGAGGCGGAGTCCGCGGTGCTCGGGATGCTCGCCCGCCGCGCCGGCATCCGGCCCACCGAGCTCGTCGACGCGATCTACTCGCTGCGCAACTGCGACGCGGCGCGCCATCTCTACCGGGTGGCGGGCGGCCTGGACTCGATGATCGTCGGCGAGGCCGAGGTGCAGGGCCAGGTCAAGCGCGCCTACGAGGCGGCGCTGGCGGCGCGCACCACCGGCCCGATGACCAACAAGCTGTTCCGCGCCGCGCTCGCCACCGGCAAGCGCGTGCGGACCGAGACCGCGCTCGCCGAGGGCGGCGCGAGCGTCGCCTCGGTGGCGGTCGACCTCGCCCGCAGCGCGCTCGGCGACCTCACCAGCCGCCGCGTGCTGATCATCGGCGCGGGCGAGACGGCGGAGCTGACCGCGCAGGCGCTTCACCAGCAGGGCGTGAGCACGCTGTTCGTCGCCAACCGCCGCCGGCACCGGGCGATCGCGCTCGCGCGCCGCTTCGGCGGCGACACCGTCGCCTTCGACGCGCTGCCCGCCGAGCTCGAGCGGGCGGACATCGTCATCGCCTCCACCGGCTCGCCGCACACGATCCTCGGCGAGGAGGAGCTCGCCCTGGTCATGGAGACGCGCGGCGGGCGGCCGCTGCTGCTCATCGACCTCGCGGTGCCGCGCGACATCGAGCCGCACGCCGACCGCCTGGACGGCGTGACGCTCGTCGACATCGACGGCCTCCAGGCGCAGGTCGCCCGCAACCGGCTCGGGCGCCGCGTCGAGGCGCGCAAGGCCGAGGGCATCGTCGAGGAGGAGATCCAGACCTTCGCCGGCTGGCTCGGCACGCTCGAGGTGCTGCCGACCGTCGCCGCCCTGCGCGAGCACGGCACCGCGATCGTCGAACAGGTCCTCGGCGAGAACGCGGGCCGCTGGGAGAGCCTGTCCGAGCGCGACCGCGAGCGCATCGAGGCGGTCGCGCGCGCGGTGGCCAACCGCCTGCTGCACGAGCCGACCGTGCGCGTCAAGCAGGTCGACCCCGAGCGCCGGCACGGGACGCTGCAGGTGCTGCGCGAGCTCTTCGGCCTCGAGGAGCACCCGGGGACGCCCGCCACCCAGGAGCACCCGGCGGCCGAGGTGCACACCCTGCGCGCCGCGCGCCGGCCGTAGATGGCTGATCTCGCGGCCGCGCGGTCGACTGGTGGATGCCCCGTGGATGCAGGGCGCCGCCCGCACGAGGGGAACAGTGCTGGCTGCCACGGGCCCCTCGTGCGGGTGGCGATCCTGCGCCGCGGGGCGCCGCCAGGCGATCGCGGGGTCGCGAGATCGGTCATCTAGTGCGGATCGGGACCCGCGGCAGCGCGCTGGCTCTCGCGCAGGCCCACTCGGTGGCGGAGCGCCTGGGCGGGCCCGCGGAGATCGTGACCGTGACGACCGCGGGCGACCGCAACCGCGCCGCGGGCGACAAGTCGCGCTGGACCGGCGCGCTCGAGCAGGCGCTGCTGGCCGGCGAGATCGACCTCGCGGTGCACTCCGCCAAGGACGTGCCCGGCGAGCTCGCCCCCGGCACGGCGCTGCTCGCCGCCCCGCCGCGCGCCGACGCCGCCGACGTGCTGGTCGGGAGCCCCGGCGGGCTCGACGGGCTCGCGGAGGGCGCCCGCGTGGGCACGAGCGCGCTGCGCCGCCGCGCCCAGCTCCTCGCGGTCCGCGCCGACCTCGACGTGGTCGAGCTGCGCGGCAACGTCGACACGCGCCTGCGCAAGCTCGCGGCCGGCGAGGTCGACGCGCTCGTGCTCGCGCGCGCCGGCCTCGCGCGGCTCGAGCTGCTGGCGGACGGCGGCGCGGCGGTCCGCCTGCCCGACGGCGGCGAGGTGCCCGCCGCGGCGCTCGACGGCCACGTGTTCGTCCCCGCCCCCGGCCAGGGGACGCTGGCGGTCCAGGGCCGCGCCGAGGACCCGCGCGCGCACGCGGCCGCCGCGACGCTCGTCGACCCTGCCGCGTGGGCGGCCCTTCAGGCCGAGCGCGCCGCGGTCGTCGCGCTGGACGCGAGCTGCCACACCCCGGTCGGCATCCACGCCGCCGGCGGCGGCGTGCGCGGCTTCGCGGGCCTGCCGGACGGCAGCGCGTGGGTGCTCGACGAGCTGGAGGACGCGGACGGCGATCCCGCCGCGACCGGGGAGGCGCTCGCCGCGCGGCTGCTCGCCGCGGGCGCGGCCGACCTGCTCGCCCGCGCGGAGGCGGAGGCCATGACGTGAGCGGGATCGTCCACCTCGTCGGCGCGGGGCCGGGCGACCCCGGGCTGCTGACCGTCCGCGCGCGCGACCTGATCGCCGCGGCCGACGTGATCCTCTACGACCGCCTGGTCCCGCCCGAGGCCCTCGACGGCGCGCGCGACGACGCCGAGCTCGTCTACGTGGGCAAGGAGGGCGGCGGCCCCTCCATGCCCCAGGACGAGATCGACCGGCTGCTCGTCGAGCACGGCCGCGCGGGCCGGCGCGTCGTGCGCCTCAAGGGTGGCGACCCGTTCGTGTTCGGCCGCGGCGGCGAGGAGGCGCTCGTGCTGCGCGGGGCCGGCATCGCCTGCGAGGTCGTCCCCGGGATCACCGCCGGCGTGGCCGCGCCCGCCTACGCCGGGATCCCCGTCACGCACCGCGACCTGGCCAGCGGCGTCGCGTTCGTCACCGGACACGAGGACCCGGCCAAGCCCGAGTCGGCGCTCGACTGGCCGGCGCTCGCCCGCTTCCCCGGCACGCTCGTCTTCTACATGGGCGTGCGCGCGCTGCCGCGGATCGCGGAGCGCCTGGTGGCCGGGGGCCGCCCGGCGGCCGAGCCGGCGGCGGTCATCGAGCGCGGCACGCTGCCCGGTCAGCGCACCGTGCTGGCCACGCTCGGCGACATCGCGGAGCGCGCGGCGGAGGCGGCCATCCGCGCGCCGGCCGTGACGCTGGTGGGCGAGGTCGCCGCCCTGCGCGAGCGGCTCGCCTGGCTCGAGGCGCGGCCGCTGTACGGCCGCACCGTCGCGGTCACCCGCGCCCGCGCTCAGGCGAGCGCACTCGCCACGCGGCTGCGCGACCTCGGCGCGGCGGTGGTCGAGGCGCCGGCGATCCGCACGCGCTCGCTCGACGGCGCCGATGCGACCGCGGACCTCGGTGCCTACGACCTCGTGTGCGTGACGAGCCCGGTCGGCGCGCACGAGCTGTTCGCCCGCCTGGACGCCGCCGGCCGCGACGCCCGCGCGCTGGCGGGCCGCACGGTCGCCGCGATCGGGCCCGGCACCGCCCGGGCGCTCGCCGAGCACGGGATCCGCGCCGACGTGGTGCCCGAGCGCTCCGTCGCCGAGGGCCTGGTCGAGGCGCTGGCCGGCGTCGAGGTGCGACGCGCGCTGATCGTCCGCGGGCGCGAGGGCCGCGACGTGCTGCCCGACGCGCTGCGCGAGCGCGGCGCCGACGTCGACCTCGCGCTGCTCTACGAGACGGTCGCCGAGCCGCTCGACGAGGCGACCCGCGCCGCGGCCGCCGCCGCGGACTACGTCACGTTCACCTCCGCCTCCACCGTGCGCTTCTTCGCCGAGGCGGCCGGCCGGGAGGCGCTGCGGGGGCCGCGGCTGGCCTCGATCGGCCCGGCCACCAGCGCGGCGCTGCGCGAGGCCGGCGCCGAGCCGGACCTCGAGGCCGACCCGCACACGCCCGACGGCCTGCTGGCCGCACTCGTGAGAGATGCGGCCCGCCCGCCCCGCGGATGACGCACGCGCCCGCGGGCCTCGGGCGCCCGCGGCTGCACCTGCGCGAGACCGGGTCGACCAACGAGCGCGCCCGTGCGCTCGCGCTCGCCGGCGCCCCGCACGGCACGGTCGTCACCGCCGGGCGGCAGACCGCCGGCCGCGGCCGCCAGGGACGCGCGTGGTCCTCGCCGCCGGGGTCGCTGTCCCTCTCGCTCGTGCTGCGCGGCCACGACGCGCTGCTGCCGCTCCGGACGGGGCTGGCGGTCGCCGACGTGGCCGGCCCGGAGGCGCGGGTCAAGTGGCCCAACGACGTCCTGGTGGAGGGCGGCAAGGTCGCGGGGGTGCTCGCCGAGGGCCGCCCGCAGGAGGGGTGGGCGGTGGTCGGGATCGGCGTCAACGTCGCGGTCGACGAGGCTGCGCTCCCCGCCGGGGCGCGCTCGCTCGGCCTTCCGGCGGACGCGCTCGAGGCCGTGCTGGCGCGGCTGCTCGCCGCGCTCGAGGTGCGCCTCGGCGAGCCGGCCGCCGCCACGCTCGCCGCGCTGCGGGGACGCGACGCGCTCGCCGGGCGCCGGGTGGCGTGGGCCGGCGGCGCCGGGACCGCCGCCGGGATCGCGGAGGACGGCGGGCTGCGGGTCCGCCTCGACGACGGGGGCGAGACCGTGCTCGCAGCGGGCGAGGTGCACCTGCTCGACCCATGACGGATGTCACGCCGAAGTCAGGAGGCGCGCCACTGGTGGGGATCCCGGGGCGCTCCTAGCGTGACGGGCATGAACGGAATCCGAGTGCGCGACCTGCGCAAGACCTACGACGGCGTCGAGGCGGTGCGCGGCGTCGGCTTCGACGTCGCCCCCGGCGAGGTGTTCTGCCTCCTCGGCCCCAACGGCGCCGGCAAGACCACCACGGTCGAGATCCTCGAGGGCTACCGGCTGCGCGACGCCGGCGAGGTCTCGGTGCTCGGCCACGACCCCGCCGACGGCGAGCGCGCGATGCGCGAGCGCACGGGGATCGTGCTGCAGGACTCGGGCCTGCAGCAGAACCTCACCGTCGGCGAGATGCTCGAGATGTACGCCCGCTGGTATCCGCGGCCACGGCGGATCGACGAGGTGATGGAGCTCGTGGAGCTCGACGCGCGCCGCGACGACCTCGTCCCCGCGCTGTCGGGCGGGCAGCGGCGCCGCTTCGACCTCGCGCTCGCGCTCGTGGGCGACCCCGACCTGCTGTTCCTCGACGAGCCGACCACCGGCTTCGACCCCCACGCCCGCCGCCAGGCGTGGGCGGCGATCCGCTCGCTGTGCGACCTCGGCAAGACCGTCGTGCTGACGACGCACTTCATGGACGAGGCGCAGACGCTGGCGGACCGCGTCGCGGTGATGGTGGGCGGCGAGATCGTCGCCGCCGGGCCGCCGGGCGAGCTCGGCGGCCGCGACGCGGCGCCGGCCGAGATCCGCTTCACCCTCCCGGAGGGCGTGCCGGCCGGCGAGCTGCCCGAGCTGGGCGCCGCGAAGGTCAGCGTCGGCCGGGACGGCGTGCTCGTCACGACGACCGACGGCGTCGCGGTCGCCCACGACATCACGGGCTGGGCGCTCGAGCGCGGGATCGCGCTCGGCGGCTTCTCGGTCGCCCAGCCCACCCTCGAGGACGTCTATCTCACGCTGACGGAGGCCGCCCGATGACCGCTGCCGCCCTTCCCGCCCTGAGGACCCCGCGGCGCCGCGACGTGTCGCTCGCCGCCTGGCAGGTCCGCTACGAGCTGCGCGCGCTGTGGCGCAACCGCCGGGCCACGATCTTCTCGTTCATCTTCCCGGTGATGCTGCTCGTGATGTTCGGGACCCTGAACCAGGGTCAGACGATCCGCGACGGCCTCCCGTTCCTGACCTTCTACGTGCCGGGGATCCTCGCCTACGGCGTGCTGACCTCGTGCTTCATGAGCCTGGCGGTCAGCCTGTCGTTCGCGCGCAGCACGGGGCTGCTCAAGCGCGTGCAGGGGACGCCGCTGCCGTGGTGGGTCTTCGTGGTCGGGCGCATCGGCGCCTCCCTCGTGGTGGCGGGCGCGATGGCCGCGACCGTCCTCGCGCTCGGCTGGTTCGCCTACGGCGTGCCCGTCCGCGCCGCCACGCTGCCCGGCCTCGCCGTCACTCTGCTGCTGGGCGTCACCTGCTTCACGCTGCTCGGCATCGGCGCCTCGCGCGTCATCCCGGCCGAGTCGGGCGGGCCGATCCTCGGCGCGGTGGTGTTCCCGGTGGCGTTCGTGTCGAGCGTGTTCTTCCCCATGGACGGGGCGCCGAGCTGGCTCGTGGACATCGGCAAGGCGCTGCCGCTGCGCCCGCTGGCCGACGGCATGCAGACCGCCTTCGACCCGCACACCGCGGCGCCGGGCTTCGTCGGCGCCGACCTCCTCACGCTCGCCGCTTGGATCCTGGTCGGCTCGTGGCTCATGATGAAGTTCGTGCGCTCCCTGACCTCCCGGGCCTGACATGACCGGCGCCGCCTGCCCCGAGCCGAGGGACAACCGCCCGAGCTGGGTCAGGCGGCCCGCGCTGGTCTTCGGCTGGTACCTGTTCCTCCTCCTCCCGCTCGCCGATCTGCTGTCGTCGGATCCGTCGACGGCGCGGGTGGTCGCCGTCGTCGCGGCGGTCGCGCTGTTCCTGGCGGTCGGGTTCCGGATGTGGCGGGAGCCGCTCGACGCCCTCCCGCCGCGGGCGGTGCTCGCGACCGCGGGCGTCAACGTCGTCATCGCCACCGTGCTCACGCTGGCCGACCGGCCGAGCTGGGGCCTGATGTTCGTGTTCCTGGCGCCGGTCACCGCGCGGCTGCCATGGCGCCTCGGCGTCCGCTACCTGGCGGTGATCGTGTTCCTGGCCGTCGCGGCGACCTCGGTGGACGGCGACCCGGCGGCGGCCATCTCGTTCGGCACGTCGTGCCTCGGCGTGGGCTTCCTGATGTTGAACATCGGCGAGATGGCCCGCACGAACCGCGCGCTGCGCGAGGCGCGGGCCGAGCTCGCCGAGCTGGCGGTCGCCGACGAGCGCCTGCGGTTCGCGCGCGACCTGCACGACCTCCTCGGCCACGGCCTGTCGGTGATCGCGATCAAGGCCGAGCTCGCCACGCGCCTGCTGCCCGACCGCCCGGAGGAGGCGCGACGCCACGTCGCCGAGCTCGAGGCGGTCGCCCGAGAGGGTCTCGTGCAGGTCCGCGAGGCGGTCAGCGGCTACCGGCAGCCGGCGCTCGCGGCAGAGCTCGTCGGGGCGCGGACCGCGCTCGAGGCGGCGGGCATCGAGACCGAGATCCAGGAGCCCGGCGTGCGCCTTGCTCCCGAGACCGACGCGGTGATGGCCTGGACCGTGCGCGAGGGCACGACCAACGCCCTGCGCCACAGCGGCGCGAAACGGGTGCGGATCCGCGTGACCGCCGGGCTGGGCGAGACCGTCGCGGAGGTCGGCGACGACGGCGGTGGGGCCGGCGGCGAGCCGGCGCCCGGCGGCGGCCACGGGCTGGCCGGCCTGCGCGAGCGGGCGCACGCGCTCGGCGGCGACGTCGAGGCCGGGCCTGCTCCGGGCGGCGGGTTCCGCCTCCGCGTGGCGGTCCCGCGGGCGCCCGCGGAGGCCGGCGAGGAGGCCCCGGCCGAGCCGGAGGACGAGGCGGACCGCCGCGCGGTCGCCTCGCACTGGCTCGAGCCGTGATCCGCGTCCTGCTCGCCGAGGACCAGGCGATGGTGCGCGGCGCACTGGCGAGCCTGCTCGAGCTCGAGCCCGACATCGAGGTGGTCTCGCAGGTCGCGCGCGGCGACGAGGTGCCGCCGGCCGCCCGCGCCACGAGCCCCGACGTCGCGCTGCTCGACATCGAGATGCCCGGCGGCAGCGGGCTCGACGCCGCGGCCGTGCTGGCCGCCGAGCAGCCCGCCTGCAAGGTCCTGATCCTCACCACGTTCGGGCGCCCCGGCTACCTGCGCCGCGCGATGGAGGGCGGCGCCGCCGGCTTCCTGCTCAAGGACGCCCCGGCCGACCAGCTCGCGTCCGCGATCCGCCGCGCCGTGGCGGGCGAGCGCATCGTCGACCCCGCCCTCGCGGCCGCCGCCCTGAGCGAGGGCGCGAGCCCCCTGACCGCCCGCGAGCACGAGGTGCTCGACGCCGCCCGCCGTCACGGGACGGTCGCCGAGCTCGCCGCCGCCCTGCACCTCTCGCCGGGGACGACGCGCAACCACCTCTCGGCGATCATGCACAAGCTCGACGCCTCCAGCCGCGCGGAGGCCATCCGGGTGGCGGAGTCCAAGGGCTGGCTCCCGCCCGCCGCGTCGCGGCGTCCGCCGGGCGGCTGACTAGGCCGCTTCGTCGTTCGCGGGAAGCTTGAGGACGGCGGCGCGGACGCGCTCGCTGGCCTCCTCGAGCGGGCTGGACCCGTTCGGCACGGCCTCGCCGTCGTCCACCGATTTCTTCGTCGTCCGCGTCCGGCGGGTGCGCTTCGCCTCGCGCGTGACGGCCTCGGGCGCGGGTGCGGTGTCGTCGCTGCCGGGGTCCTCGGCGGCGGTCTTGGCCGGCTTGCGCGCCCGCGCGCGCGTGGGCTTGGCGGGCGTCTCGTCCGAGCCCTCGCCGCTCTTCGCCTCGGCCGCCTTCGTGGTGCGGCGGCGGGTTCGCTTGGGCTTCGGCGGCTCCTCGGCTTCCGCCGTGTCCGCTTCCGCCGCGGCCGGCTTCGTCGTGCGGCGGGTCCGCTTCGGCTTCGGCGGCTCCTCGGCTTCCGCCGTGTCCGCCTCGGCCTCGGCCGGCTTCGTGGTGCGGCGGGTCCGCTTCGGCTTCGGCGGCTCCTCGGCTTCCGCCGTGTCCGCTTCCGCCGCGGCCGGCTTCGCGGTGCGGCGGCGGGTCCGCTTCGGCTTCGGCGGCGCCGTCGGGCTCGGGCGCGTCGCCTTCGCCCGCCTCGGCCGCCGCCTCGCCGGGGGCGTCGCCCGGGTCGGCGTCCACCGTCTTCGCCGCGCGGCGGCGGCTCCGCCTCGGCTTGGGCTTGGGCTGCTCGTCCGCCTCCGGCTCGGCCGTCCCGGCCGCGTCGCCCGCCTCGACCGTGTCGACCGCGTCCTCCACGGTCAGGTCCGTGCCGTCGTCCTCCGTCGCCGCCGCCACGGTCACGGGGACCTGGCTCTCCTGGGCGGCGCCGGACTTCTTCTTGCGCCGCCGCGAGCCGCGCCGGCCGCTCTTGCCCTTCGGGAAGTTCCGGAGCAGCTCGCGGGCCAGCGCGGCGGGCTTGCGCGACATACGGGTCCGGGCGCCGTTGACGATCTCGCCGGCCTCGGCCGTGTGCGGGATCGCCGCCGCCAGCAGCGCGGCGGACAGGCGCCGGTCCTGCTGGCGCGCCGCATGCACGAGCCGGCGCGCGTTGCGGGCGTGGGCGCCGCCGCTCGAGTTGACGAGCAGGCCGAGCAGCCGCTTGGTCTCCGGCCAGCGCTGGACGGCGTACTCCTCGTGGACCTCGCGCGTCATCTCGGCGCAGGCCCAGATCCAGTTGTTGGCCTGGTCGCGGCGGCCGATCTTCTTCTCGGCGAGCGCCTGCAGCACCACCTTGACGCCCTCGCGCTTCTCGTCGCGCGGCCAGCCGCCGACCATCTCGATGGCGAGGTCGAAGGCCTCGGCGTCCCGGGAGGCGGCGATCTCCTGTAGGGCGCGCAGCCGCAGCTGCGGGTTCTTGTTGCGCTGCACGGCGGTGATCAGGAACGTCCGCTTGAGCTCGCCGCCCTGGTCGAAGTGCAGCATCGCGCGGGCCCGCCGCCAGCCGTTGGGCGCCACGCGCGCGCCGGCGAGCGCCGCCCACTGCACCTGCTCGCCGTAGTCGAGGTGCTCGACCGCGATCCGCCACAGCTCGCGCTCGAAGACCTCGATGCGCCGGTTCTCGTCGGCGGTGACCGGCACGACGCGGCGCTCGACGCGCAGGCGCCGGCCGCGGCCGCGGCGGACCGGGCCGACGACGATCGCGCCGCCCCGGTAGACGTCGCGGTCGAGCAGCGAGTGCAGCGTGACGACCGGGTCGTCGTGCTTGGTGGCCGGGTGGACGAAGTCGACGACGATGCCCGCCTCCTTGCCCGGCTGGCGGCGGGTGACGCGGCCGACGCGCTGCTGGTAGATGCGCTTGGAGGCGGTCGGCGCGAGGTGCATGCAGACCGTCGCGCGCGGCGAGTTCCAGCCCTCGGCCAGCAGCTGGGCGTTGACCAGCACGTCGATGTCGCCGTGCTCGTACTGGGCGAGGATGTTCGCCAGCTCGCGCTTGGGCGTCTCGCCCGACACCGCGCGCGCCTTCAGGCCGAGGTCGCGGAAGGCCTCGGCGACGTTGTAGGCGTGGCGCACGCCGGCCGCGTACACGACGCCCGGGACGCCGTTGAAGCGCGTCTTGTAGAGATCGGCGACCGCCAGGTTGAACGGCAGCTGGTCCAGCAGCTCGGCCAACATCTCCTGGTCGAACTCGGTGTCGACCTCGCCGCGGCGCAGCGGGACCTTGGCGATCGTCCGGACCCCCGGGCCGGGCGGGATGCGCACGCAGCGCAGCGGCGCGATGACGCCCCTGCGCGCGGCCTGCGCGAGGTCGAAGCGGGAGGTCTGCGTCGGGAAGAGATCGGTGACGTGCCTGGCGATCAGCGCGCCCGTGGCGGTCATGCCGATGAAGATCGGGCCGGTCCACGTGCGGATCGCCGCCGACGTCTTCTCGCCGAGCGCGGTGTGCGCCTCGTCGCAGATGACGATCGTGTAGGCGTCGGAGATCTTCCCGGCGTTGCGCACGAACCACTGGTAGGTCTCCACCGTCACCGGGCCGTTGGCGGCGTCCTGGTCGCCCAGCAGCGGCCCGGAGATGCGGTCGCGGTAGCCCCGGTCGCGCAGCTCGCCGAGGAACTGGTCGACGAGGTTGCGGCGGTGGGTGAGGATCAGCACCCCGCCGGTGCGCGACGCCTCGATGAAGCCCAGCGCGGCGACCGTCTTGCCGGCGCCCGTCGCGTGCTCGAACCAGAACCGCTTGGCGGCGTTCGGGTCCTCCTCGGGCGGCTCCTCCTCCTCGTCCGGCTCCCCGTCGTCGGTCCAGTCGAGCGGGTCCTCGTCGGGCTCGTCGTCCTCGAGGCCCTCGGGGAGCTCCTCCTCGCCGGGGATGGCGGCGGACACCAGCTCGACGTCCTGCTCCTCGGCGACCGCGGCGTCGCCGTTGCGCTGCGCCTCGGCGAGCAGCGCGGTCAGGGTGCCGGACAGCGCGTCGACCTGGTGCGCGGAGAGCACCGTGCCGTCGGCGAGCGCCGGCTCCGCCTGGCTGAGCAGGCGGTCCAGCCCGAGCAGCAGCGCCCAGCGCCGGCGCCACTCCACCGACGGGTATGTGCGCCCGGCGTCGAGCTCGGCGAGCGCGGCGTCGAGGGCGCGCCGCCCGGCCGTGCCGGGGGCGAGATCCACTTCCGCCGTCTCGCCTTCGGACAGGAACGGCTCGCGCGCGAACGCCGCTGCGCGCTCCAGGTCCTCAGACGTTGGCAGGGAAGCGGCCTGGTCGGCCACTGTCATGGGTTCAGCCAAGAAGGCTCTCAATCGAGACGTAAGGAAGCCGCGAGCTGCTGCGCTGCGGCCACCGCGGACTCGCCGGCTGGATTCAGAGACTGCCTGCGAAACGCGCGTCTCTGGTGTTCGCCCTCCCGCGAGCCGACCCCCATTAAGCAGACCGGGCGAACAGGACGGGTCATCTGCCAACCTCTGGAGCGTCGTGCGGCGTCTCGCAGCTCTCATCGCGGTATTGGCGCTGACCGCCGTGGTGGTCGTCGGCCTCGTGCAGGCGTCCAGCGGCGGCAACGGCGGCGCGAGCGGCGACACCGGTCAGCCCGCCCCCAACCGCTTCGACCTCGACCGCGCCCGCGCGCAGCTCGAGAGCGCGCCCCCGCCGCTCGCCTCGCTGCACGACCAGTCCTCCGAGCTGCTCGGCGGCGGCCGCGCCGCGTTCGACCGCCGCCTCGACGCGCTGCGCGGCCGGCCGGTCGTCATCAACAAGTGGGCGTCGTGGTGCGGTCCGTGCCGCTTCGAGTTCCCGTTCTTCCAGCGCGAGGCCGTCAAGCGCGGCAAGGAGATCGCCTTCCTCGGCGTCAACGCCTCCGACAACCACGGCGACGCGGCGGAGTTCCTGCGCGAGTATCCGCTGCCGTACCCCTCCTACGTGGACCCCAAGGAGCGCATCTCGCGGTCGATCGACGCACCGGCGAACTACCCGGTGACGGTGTTCATCGACGCGAAGGGCAAGACCGCCTCGATCCACCAGGGCGGCTACCGCTCCGAGGCCGACCTCGCCGCCGACATCCAGCGCCACCTCGGATGACGGCGGCCCCGCCCGTCATCGAGGTCCGCCGCGTGCGCGACCGCGCCGAGCTCGAGGCCGCGCTCGCCCTGCGCGAGGCGGTGTTCGCCGGCGAGCAGGGCGTGGCCCCCGCGGCGGATCGCGACGGCCGCGACGACGAGGCGATCCAGCTCGTCGCCGTCGGCGAGGGTGGCGAGGTCGTCGGGACGTGCCGCCTCCTGCTCGACGGGCGCCCCGGCGGCACCGCGCGCTTCGGCCGTCTGTGCGTCCGCGGCGACGCCCGCCGGCGCGGGATCGCGGCCGCCCTCCTCGCCGCGGCCGAGCGCGAGGCGCGCGCCGCCGGCGCGGGCCGGATCGGCATGCACGCGCAGACCTCCGCGCTCCGGCTCTACCTCGACGCGGGCTACGCGTCCTACGGGGACCCGTTCGACGAGGAGGGCATCGAGCACCTCGGCATGGAGAAGTGGCTCGCCGATGCCTGAGCTGCGGATCGACCCCCTCACCGGCCTGCGGTCGATCATCGCGGCCGATCGCGCGACGCGGCCCGGCGGCGGGCTGCGCGTCGAGCCGGCGCCGCCGCTCGATCCCGGCAAGGACCCGTTCCTCGAAGGCCACGAGGACCAGACGCCGCCCGAGGTCTACGCGGTCCGTCCCAACGGCGGCGCGCCGAACGGCCCCGGCTGGACGCTGCGCGTCGTCCCCAACCTCTACCCGGCGCTGACGCCCGACTCCGAGGACCCCCCGCCGTCGCACGACCCCGACCTGTTCACCGCGCAGGGGGCGCGGCAGGCGCACGAGGTGATCATCAACAGCCCGCGCCCGGTGACCGCGCTCGTCGACCTCGATCCCGCCGAGCTCGCCCACGCGATGGAGGGCTGGCGGACGCGCATACGCGCGCACGAGGACGCGGCGTGCGTGCACGTACTGGTCAACGAGCGCCGGGAGGGCGGCGCATCGCTGCCGCACACCCACGCGCAGCTCTACGCGCTGGACTTCGTCCCCGCCGCCGTCGCGCGCGAGCGGGAGCGCTTCACCGCCTACGCCACCCGCACGATGGGCGGCAACCTGCTCGGCGACCTCGTCCAGCAGGAGGTGCAGATGCGCGAGCGCATCGTCGCGATCGACGACGAGGCGGTGCTGATGGCACCGTACGCGTCACGGCTGCCCTTCCAGCTCATGATCGCTCCGCGGCGGACGCGGGCGCGCTTCGAGGACGACGGGCCGCTCGCCGCGGGCCTCCTGCACGACGCGCTCGGGCGCCTGCAGCGCCGCCTCGGCGCCTCGCCCCCGCTGAACCTGTGGGTGCGCACGGCGCCCCGCGGCGCCGACCACTTCTGCTGGCGGATCGACATCGTGCCGCGGCTCACCCACCTCGCCGGGCTCGAGCTCGGCACCGGGCTGCACCTCGACATCGTCGCGCCCGAGCAGGTGGCCGCAGAGCTCCGCGACGAATGAGCTGAAAAAAGGATTCAAGTTCGTCGCGGGGGTGCCGATGAAGACCCCGTGAGGTTCCGTCCCTCCGCGCTTACGAGCATCGCCGCCGGCATGTCCCTGGTGGCCGCCGTCCTGTGCCTCGGCCAGCTCGGCGCCTCCCTGCTGGGCGTGGCCGGGCCGCTCGACGGCGCCCTCGGCGACCGGCACGGCAACGTGCGCCTCGCCGACGTCGAGCGCCGCGTCGACATCGAGCGGCGCCCCGCGCGCGAAGTGAAGATCCGCACGCGGCCGTCCCGCGAGGGCGCCGGTGACCGCGACGACGCCGCGACCCCGCGCGCCGACCGGGGCGAGCGCCGCCGCAGCGCCCGCCGCCAGGGGCGCCGCGGCGCGATCCGGGTCAACGCCCGCAGCCGCAAGTCGCCGCCCGGCACCAGCATTCCGCAGTCGCCGTCGACCACCACGCCCGACGAGAGCAGCGACTCCACCGCCACGGTCGTCGCCACCGCCCCCGGCGCCGACAGCGTCGACGAGGACGCCTCGCGCAGCTCCGCCGGTGAGACCGGCACCTCCAGGCGATCGCTGCTGAGCGTCGCGAGCGTCTCGGTCGAGAACGGCGACGAGTCCGGCAGCCTCCAGCCCGGCAGCGTGCTGCGCGTCCGGATGGCCGTCACCGACGCCGCCGCGGCGGCCACCACCGCGGCGAGCGCCACGGCCGCCGCCGCGACCGCCGCGGCCACGACCGCCGCCGCCTCGACGATGGATCTCCGCCTCAAGCTCAGCCCGCGCGAGTTCGAGACCCTGACCGCCAGGGCCGAGAAGTCCGACGTCGCCCAGAGCACCGGAGCTCCCTCCGTGCCGATGGCGCTGCGCGCCCGGGTCGACGTCGTCGACTCCGCCGACGCCGCGGCTGCGGGAGACCTGCGCGTCCGCCTCCACTTCGCCCCCTCGCCCACCGACGGCTCGCCCAGCGCGGTCGACGCGGGCGACGCCGGCGGCCGCAGCAACGCCGTCGACGTGTGGGCGCCGATCGCGCTCCCGGTCGCCGACGAGCGCGGGCCCGGCGAGTGCGAGGACGACGAGGAGAAGCCGGCCGCGACCGACCCGTCCGGCGAGACCACGCCCGGCGACGAGGGCGAGACGGCGACCGAGCCGGCGCCCGCCGAGGGCGAGACCGCCACGCCCGCGGCCACCGAGGGCGAGCCGGTCGAGGTCCGCCTGCCGCTCACGCCCGCGTCCACGCCCGAGCCCCCCACCGGCGCCGTGACCGTCCCGCTCCCCGAGGACGAGGAGCCGTCCGGCGAGCCCTCGGCCCCCGGGGTGGTGGTCGCCGTCGAGGTGACCGTCGAGACCGCTCCGGCCACCGAGCCCCCCGCCGACACCGACGTCGAGACCCCCGCCGAGCCGGCGGCGGTCGAGACCAACTCCGCGCCGTAGCCCGCGCTACCGCGCCGCCGCGCGGTTGAGCAGGAGGTCGTGCAGGTCGCGGTTGCCGAGGTCCCCCGGCAGGGCGCCGTCGCCGAGCGGCGAGCAGACGATCAGCGGCACGGTGCGCTCGTGCAGCCCGCCGTGCGAGCGCAGCGTGGACCCCACCGCGGAGAGGTCGTGCTCCGACGCCGACTTGCCGAGCACCGTCTCGCCGTCGGCGAGCAGGACGAGGTCACCGATGCGGTCCTCGGGCAGCTCGAAGGTCCGCGCCGCCGCGTCGCGGTCGAGCACGCCCTCGACCCCGTGCAGCCCGGCCAGCGCCGAGCGCGCCGCGTCGCGTTCGGCCGGGTCGTCGACGTGCACCCACGCGAAAGAGCCCAGCGCCGCGTGGTGCACGACATACGGATCGGTGATCGGCAGGATCGTCTGCGACGACGCGATGCCGGCGGCGCGCAGCGCGTCGTCGAGATAGCGCACGTTCGGCCGGCCGTCGGGCAGCGTCTTCGCGCGCATGCCGTGGTCGGCGACCAGCCCGACGACGTAGCCGGCGTCCAGGGCGGCGCCGATGCGCTCGTCCATCGCCCGGTAGAAGCGGTCGCTGAGCTCCTCCCCGGGCGGGGCCTTGTGCTGGACGAAGTCCGTCAGCGATGCGTACACGAGCCGCGATCCCAGCTCCCGCGCCAGCGCGAGCGCCATGTCGACGGTGTAGGGCGAGAGCTCCCAGTCGTAGATGCCGGGGTTGGGGGCGCCGACCACGTCGGTCACGGCGCGGCCGTCCGGCAGCGCCTGCTCGTGCGCGCGCTCGGCGCTGAAGCTCGGGACGCCGCCGGTGGCGAGCAGGCGCCGCAGCTTGTCCTTCGCGGTGACGCACAGCGCCGGGACCCCCGCGGCCTGTGCGGCGGCGTGGATCGTCTCGGCCCGCAGGAAGCGCGGATCGGTGACCTGGACCTCGCCGCCGTCGCCGTCGCGGTAGTGGTTGCCGGCCACGCCGTTGCGTGCCGCGCTCACCCCGGTGACGATCGCGACGTTGTTGGGGTTGGTGAACGTCGGCACCTGCGCGCGGGCGAGAGCGTAGGTCCCGCCGGCGTCGAGGGCCTCGGCAAGCCGCGGCATGAGGCCGCGCCCGAGCGCGTCGTCGACGTAGTCGGGGTCCCACCCGTCGGCGCAGATCGCGAGCACCGGACGCTCCGGCTCCCGATAGGCGCGGTCGTTGGCCATGAACATCGCGCGGCGGACCCTACAACGGCGCCCCGGGCTAGGCTGCGCCCGGTGCGGGCCCTGGTCCAGCGCGTGCAGCGCGCCGCCGTCACCGTCGAGGAGGAGGTGGTCGGCGAGATCGGCCCCGGGCTGCTCGTGCTGCTCGGGATCACGCACGAGGACGGCCCCGCGGAGGCCGACCGGATCGCCGACAAGGTCCGCGCGCTGCGCATCTTCCCGGACGCCGAGGGCCGCATGAACGAGCCGCTCGGCGACGGCCGGGAGGTCCTGTGCATCTCGCAGTTCACGCTCTACGGGGACGCCCGCCGCGGCAACCGGCCGTCCTACGTCGCGGCGGCGCCGCCGGAGCACGCCGAGCCGCTGTACGAGCGCGTGTGCGAGCGCCTCGGTGCGCGCCGGGGCGTGTTCGGCGCCCACATGGCGGTCGAGCTCGTCAACGACGGCCCCGTGACGCTGCTCGTGGAAGTTCCGTAGGCTGCTGCGCCCTATGCCCCCGGAGGATCGTCTCGTCTGCCGCTTCGCCGCCGAGCCCCCGCAGTCGCCCCTGCCGTCGAGCGAGTGGGCGGACACGCTGCGGGCCGAGTTCCTCGCCGCCTGCCTGCGCATCGACGACGAGGGCGAGGAGCTCGGCGACGCCGGCGACATGGTGTGGTTCCCCGACCGCACGTGGTCGGGGCGCACCTACGTGCCGGCGACGACGCCGGACCAGCAACGGCTTCGACCTGTTCGGCTACGTCTCCTACGCTCCCGGCGACCCCGACGGCACGGGTGACGAGCGCGAGCCCTCGGACCTGCAGGCGTGGGCGGACTTCACCGACGAGACCGCCGACCGCCACCCGGAGTGGAAGATGGACCTCTGCGAGGAGGTCGTCGGCGGCTGGCGCGGCGAGCAGGGCCGGGTCGCCGCGATGACGCTCGTGTGGGGCGTGCCGATCGTGCGCGGCGGCTTCATCGCCACGGCGGAGCTCGCCGGCCTGACCGTCGACCAGTGCGCGCTGGTCGACGATCGCTTCACGCTGCTGGCCCCGGACGCCTACCGCTCGGACTACCTCGACATCCGGCTCTGGAACCTGCGCGGCGAGGAGCTGGCCGGCGAGTCGCTCTACGAGGACGACGGCGACGACGAGGACTGACCGCCGTTGCCGTCGAGGCGGCCGTTGCGCGACGCGCAGACGCGGTCGACCAGCCCGTAGTCGCGCGCCTCGTCGGGCGTGAAGAAGCGGTCGCGCTCGAGGTCGTCGGAGATCTGCTCGCGCGTGCGGCCGGTGTGCAGCGCGTAGATCTCCTCGACCCGGCGGCGCAGCTCGAGCGCCTCCTTGGCGTGGATCTGGATGTCGGTCTCCTGGCCCTGGAAGCCGCCCGAGGGCTGGTGGATGAGGATGCGGCTGTTGGGCAGCGCGGCCCGCTTGCCCTCCGCCCCGCCGGCGAGGATCAGCGAGCCCATCGACATCGCGATCCCGCAGCAGGTGGTCGCCACGTCGGGCTTGATGAACCGGATCGTGTCGTAGATGGCCAGCCCGGCGTAGACGTGGCCCCCGGGCGAGTTGACGTAGAGCTGGATGTCCTTGTCGGGGTCCTCCGCCTCGAGGTGGAGCAGCTGCGCGACGACGAGGTTGGCGATCTCCTCGTCGATCGCTCCGCCGAGGAACACGACGCGCTCGCGGAGCAGGCGCGAGTAGATGTCGAACGAGCGCTCGCCGCGCGCGTCCTGCTGGACGACGACCGGGACCAGGGGCATGGCGGGTTCCTCCTGTTCGATCCGCAACCGTTGGGTTGCGCTTTTGGAGCCATGCTACCGTACCCGCAACTTCCCGGTTGCACTTCGAGAGGAGCCCGCCGTGCCCGCCGTCCGCCGCGAGATCGTCCTTCCCGTCCCCCGCGAGCGGGCGTGGGAGCTGCTCACCGACGAGGCCGAGCTGTCGGAGTGGCTCGCGGACGAGGTCGAGCTCGACCCCGAGCCGGGCGGTCCGGTCCGTGCCCGCTGGCGTGAGCGCGACGAGGAGCGCGACGGCGTGGTCGAGGACGTCGAGCCCGGCGAGTGGCTGCGCTTCCGGTGGCGCGACGGCGCGCAGGACGCCTCGCGGGTCGAGTGGCGGCTCGAGGACGCCGTCGGCGGCACGCGCGTCGTGGTCACCGAGCGGCGCGTGGCGGCGGCCGCCTTCGCCTGGGGCCCGCGCCTGGACGCGCTGGCGCGGGCGAGCGCCCTGTGCCCGGCCTGAGCGAGAACGGGTTCCCGCCCGCGGCCGAATCCGGCCACGTCGGCGCGGTGTTCGCCGCGCTGGCCGATCCCACGCGGCGGATGGTCGTGCGCTCGCTGGCCGCCGAGCCGGCGCTGACGGCCTCGCGCCTGGCGGGCGCGCTGCCGATCTCGCGTCAGGCGGTGGCCAAGCATCTCGCGGCGCTCGAGCGCGCCGGGCTGGTGGAGCCCCGGCGCGCCGGGCGCGAGACCCGCTACCGCCTCACCCCCGAGCCCCTGGGGGAGGCGATGGCCTGGATGGCGTCGGTCGGCGCCGACTGGGACGAGCGGCTCGGGCGGCTGGCCGAGCGGGCGGCCGAGTCCGACCGACCGGCCTGACCCTGGCGAGCGGATACCGGGCCGGGCGTCGGGCACCGTCCGAGCCGGTGCCCGACGCGTAAAGGAACCCGCCTCCGGCGCCAGGAGCTGGAGGATTGGTTCGGGGGCGGATGCGACCCGCCTTCGGGCGCCCGCGCTCCCGGCAGGGCCACCGTGACGGGTTCGCATCCGCGTCGCCCCACGCCGGCGGCCGGTGGAGCCGGCCGTCGCGCCGCCGACCCGGCGGCCGGATCGCGTCGGCCCGGAGGGGCGCGCAGCTGGGGGAGTCGCGGACCCCGCTGCCGGCGCTCAACGCCTCCGGCCCGAGCTCTCTCGGCGCCGGCCTGCGGCTTGCGGCACGGCGCCTCTCATGACGCCGGCGTCAGCCGTGGACTGCTCGCATGCGGCGGTGCGGAGGCGCCCGCTCGAGATACGGCCAAGTAGCGGACACGGCCCGGGCGACCGGCTGCCGACCCGGACCGATGCGGCGGCGAGGAGCCCGTCGTCGATGTGACGCCCGGCCTTCGGCGGCCGCGCCGGACTCCTCGGCGACCCGTGGCCCGTCGCAGCGACCGGCGCCCCAGGCAAGCGGGGCAGCGGGCGCGACGGCCGCGGTGCGGCCGGGTTCCGGCATGGGTGTCGGGTGGCTCCTCACGGTGTCTCTCACCCCTCTGGACCGGCGCAACGGTACGGACGGTTACATCGGTTGGCAAGCCGTGCAGTCGGTCGGCTTGCATCGTTCGGCACTTGAATGATGGAAGCCGTTAAAGCAGTGGAGTTGCAGCGAGATTCGACCGACTCCGAAAAATAGAGTATTGACGCCCATCCTCACTGGTGATCGTCCGAACCTCGTCCTTGACAGCACCAGACGCCGGTGCAATGGATGCCCTCTGTCTCACCGACACGCAAGACGCTGCACACACACGACGACGCGGCACCGAACCTGGGGAGGTACGGCACGTGTTGGGCTCGCGGAGGTGTGATCACCACCTCCGATGGCGCGGAAGGGCAGCCGCCATCAGCGCGGTCGCTGCGCTTCTCCTGACGCCGGCAGGTCGCGCTCGCCGCCGGCGAGACCGGGGCCGCTGACGCCCCGGCGCGCGCCTGTACGCAGCCCGCCGCCGACGCCCCGGAGCAGCCGCGACCGGCGGGACCGACCCCGCACCGACGACCGGCGGGACCGACCCCGCCCCGGCCGAGCCGACTCCGGCCGACCCCGCACCGACGACCGGCGGGACCGACCCCGCCCCGGCCGACCGCCCGGCCGAGCCCGCACCGACGACGCCCATCCCCCAGACGACGCCCGCGCAACCCGGCGCGAGCACGCCGACGACCGAACCACGACGACCACGCCCGCGCACCCGCGCCGGCGACCCGGCAGCACGTCGAGTCCTCCGCGGCCGCCGCCTCCACGCCCTCCTCGGCGGCCTCGGAGCATCCCATGCCGGCGCAGGGAGCGCCGGTGCCGGACGCCCGCCCCGCGCCGGAGCCGCTGGATCCGCTTGCGGCGGGCACGCCGGATCTCGCGACCGCCGGCGACGACGACTGGGTCACGGCCCCGGCCCTCGTCCCGGTCGCGTCGCCCGGCCGCGAGCCGGCCGCACCCGCCGCCGCCGGGCTGCCGGCCGCGCTCGCGGCCGGCCCGGTGCTCCCCGCGTTCGCCCTGCCCACGGGGCGGCTCCGCCTGCCCTCGCTGGTGTCGATCGCGAGCCGGCGCGCCACCACGCCCGGCGCCCAGGCGGCCGAGACCGCGCGGTCCCCGCGCCCCGAGGTCCCGCAGCTGATGCCGATCAGCGACGAGACGGGACCGTTCGCGGCCGGCGGCACCGGCACCACCGGCGGCGGCAGCGCCGTGGCGCCGCTGATCCAGCTCGCCATCCTCCTTGCTTCGCTCAGCCTGGTCCCGCCCCGGTCCCGCACACGTCGCGTCGGCCTGCGCGACGCACATCGGCTCCCGGGCTTCCAGCCGGTGATCGCCCAACCCGGCTGACCTCCGCCGGAGTGACAGACCCCTGCGTGCCGGCCCTCCGGCCGCGCAGACCCGTCCCTTCCACAACGGAGACAGCCAACCATGAGATCCCGAACCCTCGCCGTGGGGGCGACGCTGCTCGCCACCCTCGCGCTGGGCGCCGGACCTGCCGCCGCGAGCGACATCCAGCAGACCCAGACGGCGAACAACACCAACAGCACGACGCAGAGCGCGTCGGCGACGTCGGACGTGGCCCAGGCCAACGCCGGCGGCGACGGCGACGGCACCAATGGCGCCACGGTGAACCAGACCGTCTCGAATATCAACGAGACGGAGCAGACGGTCGCGCAGGAGCAGGACGCCGAGGCGTCCCGCGGTGGTGACGTCGAGCAGACGCAGACCGCCGGCAACACCAACACCACCACGCAGACGGCGGGCGCCGACGCCGACGCCGAGCAGGCCAACGACGGCGACGACGGTGACCAGGCCGGCACCGCCACCGTCCGCCAGAACGTCTCGAACTCCAACGAGACCGATCAGGACGCCGATCAGGACCAGGACGCCGAGGCGTCCCGCGGTGGCGACGTCGACCAGGACCAGGACGCCGACAACGACAACCGCACCGACCAGGACGCCGACGCCGACGCCGACATCGAGCAGGCCAACGACGGTGACGACGGCGACCAGGACAACCGCGCCGAGGTCGAGCAGGACGTCGAAAACGAGAACGGCACGATCCAGAACAACGACCAGGACCAGGACGCCGACGCCGACCGCGGCGGCGAGGTCGACCAGGATCAAGACGCCGACAACGACAACCGCACCGACCAGGACGCCGACGCCGACGCCGACATCGGCCAGGCGAACGTGTCTACGCCGGTGTGCGTGTTCGCCCGCGAGTGCGACGCCGACTCCGACCAGGAGAATCGGGCCGAGGTCGAGCAGGACGTCTCGAACGGCAACGCGACGCTGCAGGGCGCCGGCCAGGAGCAGGACGGCGGCGCCTCCCGCGGCGGCGAGGTCGATCAGGCCCAGGACGCCGACAACGACAACCGCACCGAGCAGGACGCGAGCGCCTCGGCGACCACGCTGCAGGCCAACGTGTTCATCCCGGTGTGCGTGTTCGTGTTCAACTGCGAGATCTCGAACTCGCAGAGCAACTCAGCCACGACCACGCAGAACGTGTCCAACGGGAACCTGACCGGCCAGTTCGCCGGGCAGGACCAGGACGGCGGCGCCGGCCGTGGAGGCGACGTCGACCAGTCGCAGACCGGCGGCAACCGGAACAACACCGAGCAGGACGCGAGCGCCTCGGCGACCACGCTGCAGGCCAACGTGTTCATCCCGGTGTGCGTGTTCGTGTTCAACTGCGAGATCTCGAACTCGCAGAGCAACTCGGCCACGACCACGCAGAACGTGTCCAACGGCAACGCGACCCTGCAGGGCCTCCTGCAGGATCAGAACGCGCTGGCCGCCTGGAACGCGTTCCTGAACCAGGTGCAGGGCGGCGGGAACGGCAACGGCACCACGCAGAGCGCCGGCGCCACCGCCCCCGCGCTGCAGGCGAGCGCCGCCACCCCGGTGGTGACGTCGGGCGGCAGCGCCGCCCAGGGCGCCGCCGACCGGACCCGGTCGGCGACCGGCCTGCGCAGCAACGCGCGCCGGCGCAGCGGCTCCGCCCGCCGGAGCCGTCGCGGCTCGAGCCGCCGGTACCGCAGCTCCCGCAACTGGTCCCGCGTGGCCTGGGGGGTGCGGATCTAGAGGACGGACGAGAAGAGACCAACCAACGGTGAGACGAGGAAGGCCCGCCCGCCGGCCCGTACCCGGGGCCGGTGGGCGGCCTTCTGCCGGAAGGAGAACGACGTGATGAACCGGCGAACGGCCGCCGCCGCGCTCGGCGCGGTGGCGGCGCTGTCCATCGGGCTGACGGTCGACTACGTGACGGCCGGCGCCACCCAGACCCAGCGGAGCAGCGGCGCGAGCACGAGCAGCGGCGCGCGCACGACGACGAGCACGCGCGCGGAGTCCCGCACCACCGTCCGCGACGGCGTGGCGCGCTGCTCGGTCCGCATCGTCACGACGGTGAACGGGCGCAGGGAGGTGAGAACCGACCGGGACCACGGCGCCGAGTGCTCGGCGCGCGCCGAGCTGAACGCCACCACAACCGAATCCCGCTCCGGGCGCCCCTAGGCCGCCGCGAGGGCGACGAGGCGGCCGCGGGCCGCCGTCGCCAGCGCCCGCGGGCCGACCGGGAAGACCGCACGCGGCGTCCCCGCCGCCGCCCACACCACGTCGAAGCGCAGGAGGTCCTCGTCGACCAGCGTGGCAAGCGGCGCCGGATGGCCGACGGGCGGGACGCCGCCGATCGCGTAGCCCGTGTGGGCGCGCACGAAGTCGGCGTCCGCGCGCTCGATGTCCTCGCCCAGCTCCTCGGCGACCCGCGTCTCGTCGGCACGGTTGTCTCCGGAGACGAGCACGAGCACCGGGTCGCCGCTGCCGGCCCCGCGGAAGATGAGCGACTTCACGATCGCGCCGAGCTCGCACCCGACCGCCGCGGCCGCCTCCGGCGCCGTGCGCGTCGAGTCGGGCAGCACGCGGATGTCGCTCTCCAGCCCGAGCGTCTCGAGGGCGCTCCGCACGCGCAGAGCGGCGCGTGGCAGCTCGCTCGGGGCTCACCGGCTCACCGGCGCGCCGTCGGCACCCGCTCGGCCACCTCCGCGTCGGTGAGCGGGAAGTGGCAGGCGGCGAGGTTGCCGCCCTCCTTCGTCTCGAGCGCGGGCTCGTCCACGCGGCAGGCCTCCTGCGCCTTCCAGCAGCGGGTGTGGAACCGGCAGGCCGCGGGCGGGTTGGTCGGCGAGGGCACGTCGCCCCCGAGGACCTGGCGCTGCTTGGCCGCCGCGAGGCGCGGGTCGGCGACCGGCACGGCGGACATCAGCGCGCCCGTGTAGGGCATGCGCGGGTGCGCGTAGAGCTGCTCGCCCGACGCGAGCTCGACGATCTTGCCGAGGTACATCACCGCGATGCGGTCGCACATGTGGCGCACGACCGAGAGGTCGTGGGCGATGAAGACGACCGTCAGGCCGAGCTCGCGCTGCAGCTCTCCGAGCAGGTTGAGGATCTGCGCCTGGATCGAGACGTCGAGCGCGGAGACGGGCTCGTCGGCCACGATCAGCTTCGGCCGCAGCGCCAGCGCGCGGGCGACGCCGATGCGCTGCCGCTGGCCGCCCGAGAACTCGTGCGGGTAGCGGTTGTAGTGCTCGGGGTTGAGCCCCACGAGGTCCATCAGGTCCCGCACCTCGCGCTTGCGCTCGCCCTCGCCGGTCTTGATGCCGTGGATCGCGAACGGCTCGCCGATGATGGTCCCGACCGTCTTGCGCGGGTTCAGCGACGAGTAGGGATCCTGGAAGATCATCTGCATCTCGCGGCGCATCGCCTTGAGCTCGGCGCCCTTGATGTGGGCGATCTCGGTGCCCTCGAACTTCACCGAGCCGCCCGTCGGGTCCATCAGCCGCAGCAGCAGGCGGGCCGTCGTCGACTTGCCGCACCCGCTCTCGCCCACGATGCCGAGCGTCTCGCCGCGGAGCACGTCGAAGGACACGCCGTCGACGGCGCGCACCTCGCCGATGCGGCGGCGGAAGACGATCCCGCGCGTGAGCGGGAAGTGCTTGACGAGGTCGCGGACCTCGACCAGCGGCTCGCCGGCCCGCGCCGCGCCCTGGCTGGGCGCGGTGCTCGCGACGGTGTCGCCGCTCACGACGCACCTCCCTCGACCACGACCTCTTCCCTCGCCTGCTCGGGCGCCTTCCCGGCCTGCAGCTCGCTCCACAGCCGCCGGCGCACGCTGCTGTCGAGCAGGCACGCGACGCGGTGCTCGGGATGGCCGTCCACCGGCTCGAGCAGCGGGTCGATGCGCCGGTGCGCCTCGCGCACGTAGGGGCAGCGCGGGTGGAACGAGCACCCGCCGGGCAGCGTGATCAGCGACGGCGGCCGCCCGGAGATCGGGATCAGCGGGCTGCCGCGCGGCGTGTCGAGCCGCGGGATCGAGCTCAGCAGGCCCCACGTGTACGGGTGCTCGGGCGCGTGGAAGATCGTGTCGGCCGGCGCGTGCTCCACCACCCGGCCGGCGTACATCACCGCGATCTCGTCGGCCATCTCGGCCACCACCCCGAGGTCGTGGGTGATCACGACCACCGCGGTGTCGAACTCGCCCTGCAGGCGCTCGATCAGCTCCAGGATCTGCGCCTGCACCGTGACGTCGAGCGCCGTGGTGGGCTCGTCGGCGATCAGCAGCTTGGGATCGTTGGCCAGCGCCATGGCGATCATCGCCCGCTGGCGCATGCCGCCCGAGAACTCGTGCGGGTAGGCCTCCGCGCGGCGCCGTGGCTCCGGGATGCCGACCAGCCCGAGCATCTCGACCGCGCGGTCCCACGCCTGCGCCTTGGAGACGTCGCGGTGCGCCCGGATCGCCTCCACGATCTGCGCCCCCACCTTGTAGAAGGGGTGCAGCGAGGACAGCGGGTCCTGGAAGATCATCGCGATGTCGTCGCCGCGGATCGCGCGCAGCTGCTCGTCGGAGGCGCCGAGCAGGTCCTGGCCGTTGAACCGGACGGTGCCGGAGATGCGCGCGTTGCGGGCGCGGGTCAGCCCCATCACCGTGAGCGAGGAGACCGACTTGCCCGAGCCGGACTCCCCGACGATGCCGAGCGTCTGGCCGCGGTCCAGCGTGTAGGAGATCCCGTCGACGGCCTTGACGAGGCCGTCCTCGGTCTCGAAGTGCACGACGAGGTCGGAGACCTCCAGCAGCGGGGCATGGACGCCGGGCTCGGCCATCAGTAGCGCACCCTCGGGTCGATGAACGCGTAGGCGATGTCCACGATCAGGCTCATGATCGCGATGAAGAACGCGCCGAACAGCACGGTTCCCTGCACCACGGGCAGGTCCTGCCGGATGATCCCCTCGTAGGCGAAGCGGCCGATCCCCTGGATGTTGAACACGGTCTCGGTGAGGATCGCGCCGCCGAGCAGGATGCCCACGTCGAGGCCGAGCAGCGTGACGATCGGCGTGATCGCCGACCGCATCGCGTGCTTGAAGATCACGCGGCGCTCGGAGAGCCCCTTGGCGCGGGCGGTGCGGATGTAGTCCTCCTGCATGGTCTCGATCAGGTTCCCGCGCAGGAAGCGGGCGTAGATCGCGGCGAAGGCGGCCGCCAGCACGGCCCACGGCATGAGCAGGGCGCCCGCCTTGCCGAAGATGTCGTCGGCCTCCTGGTAGGCGGAGTTGCCCGGGAAGATCGGGAACCGGCCGATGTCGTCGGCGAACAGGTAGAGCGCGATCAGCCCGAGGAAGTAGACCGGGGCGGAGATCGCGATCAGCGCCACGCCCATGGTCACGCGGTCGAGCAGCGAGCCGGAGCGCACGGCGGAGATCATCCCGATCGGGATGGCCACGGCCAGCCACAGGACCACCGCGCCGAGCGTGAGGAAGATCGTGGCCGGGAGGCGGTCGAGGATCTGCGGCAGCACCTCGGCGTTGTTCTGGTAGCTGAAGCCGAAGTTGACCCCGTCGCCGCCGACGAACGGCAGGATGTCCCCGATGTAGCGGATGAACTGCACCGGGTAGGAGTCGTCGAGGCCGAGCTGCTGGCGGATCGCCGCGATCAGCTCCGCGGAGGGCTGGCGCCCGGCGCGCAGGGCGGCGGGGTCGCCGGCCGGCAGCACGTTGAAGATCACGAACGTGACCAGCGTGATCACGAACAGCAGGAGGACGACCCAGAGAAGGCGTCTGACGATGTAGATGGCCATGGCTCTGCGGGTTCGGCCGGCTCAGGGCGCCGGGGTCACCGGGACCTCGAGCCCTTCGGGTTCAGGGCGTCCTGCATCCCGTCGCCGAGCAGGTTGAAGGCGAGCACGGTGAGCAGGAGGGCGAGGCCCGGGAACAGGAAGTACCACCACGCCGTGTCGAAGATCTGCGCCGAGTCCGCGAGCATCTGCCCCCACGACGACTTCGGCGGCTGGACGCCGACGCCGAGGAAGGACAGCGCGGCCTCGAGCAGGATGTTGGCGGGGATGAACAGCGTCGCGTAGACGATGATCGGCGCCACGAGGTTCGGGAGGATGTCGCGGAAGATGATGCGCCGGTTGGTGGCGCCGAGCGACTTCGACGCCTCCACGAACTCCTTCTCGCGCAGCGACAGCACCTGTCCGCGCATGATGCGCGCGACGTAGGGCCAGTTCGACAGCACGATGATGAAGATCACGATCGAGAGGCCGGGCTGCAGCAGCCCGCCCTCGCCCGGCTTGAGGCCCTCGAGGCAGCCGTTCTTGTCCGAGCAGGCCGTGGCCAGGCCGACGCCGAGCAGCAGGACCGGGAAGGCCAGCAGCACGTCGATGGTGCGGGCGATGGCGGTGTCGACCCAGCCCCGGTAGAAGCCGGAGATCATCCCCATCGTCACGCCGATGATCACCGAGAGCCCGGTGCCGATGATCGCGACCGTCAGCGACACCCGAGCCCCGTAGATCGTGCGGGCGAAGACGTCGCGGCCGATCTGGTCGACGCCGAACGGATGCTCGCTGCTCGGCCCCAGCGGCAGGCCGAACTCGTCGAGCGCCGCCGTGGACTGCACGTTGGGCGCCGGGACCCCCACGAGGCGGGTGATCGGGCCGGCGAAGACCGCCACGAACACGAGCAGCCCGATGAAGATGAGCGCCGCGATCGAGACCTTGTCGCGGCGCAGGCGGCGCCAGAAGAGCTGGAGCGGCGAGCGGGCGACGATCTGCTCCTCGCCGGCGGCGAGGACCTCGTCGACGGGTGCGTCCTCGGCGTGGAGGAGGTCGCTGGCTCCGGCGCCGGTGGTCATGACGCGGCCGCGTTCATGGCCGGCTGGCTGGTCCGCTGATCATCTTCACGCTCTCCCCCTCGGCTTGATGCCCGCGAATGCGCTGCGGGCAACGACGTCTGTCCCACGGGCCCTTTTGGAATCGAAGAACTTGCGCCCCTCATCACGCAACGTTTCACACGGCGCCGTTGCGCGAGCACAGGATAGGATGCCCGCGCTGCGGTTCCCAAACGGGAACCGGAGGACCGGTCGCGGCGCGCGGCGATCCGTTGCGCGAGAGGCGGGGTGCGACGACCGGTCCGGCAAGTCCTGTCGTTCGTCTGAGTATCCCAGATCCCTGATTCCTGACATGATGGCGAAATGAGGGTCGCTGTCCTGGGTGCCGGCGCCATTGGCGCCTACGTCGGCGCGGCATTGGCGCGCGCGGGTGTCGACGTGCACCTCATCGCGCGCAACGTGCAACTCGATGCCCTGCGAAGCGGCGGCGTAGTCGTCCATTCGCCCAAGGGCGACTTCAGCGCGCATCCGCCCGCCACCGACGATCCGAGCGAGATCGGGCCGGTCGACTTCGTCTTCCTCGGGCTGAAGGCGAACAGCTACGGCAACTCCGGCGCGCTGCTCGAGCCGCTGCTCGACGATCACACCGCGGTGATCGCCGCCCAGAACGGGATCCCCTGGTGGTACTTCCACGGGATCGACGGCCCGTACGCGGACCGCCGGATCGAGGCGGTGGACCCCGACGGCGCGGTCACCAAGGTGATGCCGCCCGAGCGCGCGATCGGCTGCGTCGTGTACGCCTCCACCGAGCTCGAGAAGCCCGGCGTCGTGCGCCACTACGAGGGCACGCGCTTCGCGATCGGCGAGCCGAACCGCACGCTCTCGGACCGCTGCAAGGAGTTCAGCGACGCGATGATCGCGGGCGGGCTCAAGTGTCCCATCGAGGAGGACCTCCGCGACGAGATCTGGGTCAAGCTGATGGGCAACGCCGCGTTCAACCCGATCAGCGCGCTGACGCGGACGACCATGGCCGGCATCTGCCGCTACGAGCCGACGCGGCAGCTCGTCGCGCGGATGATGGCCGAGACGCTCGACGTCGCCCGCGCGGTCGGCGCCTCGCCGCAGATCTCGATCGAGCGCCGGCTGGCCGGCGCCGAGCGGGTCGGCGAGCACAAGACCTCCACGCTGCAGGACCTCGAGGCGGGCAAGCCGCTCGAGCTCGCGGCGATCATCGGCGCGGTCGTGGAGCTCGCGGACGTGACCGGCATCGAGGCGCCCTCCCTGCGCGCCGTCGCCGCCACGACCGAGCTCCTGGCGGGCTCGATGGGCCTCCTGGAAGGCTAGCTATCCGGCCCGCCCGCCCGGCTCACCGATCCGGTGGGCCGCCAGCTCCTCGACGAGCTGCAGCAGGCCGGAGTGGTCGTCGCCGCCGTGCCCGCGGGCGCGGAGCGCACGCATCCCCTGCTGCACCATGCCGGTGACCGGCAGCGGCACGCCGTAGGCGTCGCCGGACTCGAGCGCGATGTTGAGGTCCTTGTGGTGCAGGTCGATCCGGAAGCCCGGCGTGAAGTCGTGCTCGAGGAAGTTGCGCCGGCGGACCTCCATGACCTTGTTGGCCGCGAGCCCGCCGCCCAGCACGTCGAGGATGCGCCCCGGGTCCACGCCCGCCTTGGAGCCGAGCACCAGCGCCTCGCTGACCGCCGCGATGCTCACCGCCACCACGACCTGGTTGCACGCCTTGACCACCTGGCCGGCGCCGTGACCGCCGACGTGGACGACCGTCCCGCCGAGCACGTCGAAGAGGGGCTGCGCGCGCCGCACGCCGGCCTCCTCGCCACCGACCATGATCGACAGCGTGCCCTCGCGGGCGCCGACGTCGCCGCCGCTCACCGGCGCGTCCAGCACGCCGACGCCGCGCTCCGCGCCCGACCTGCGCGACCTCGACCGCCACCGTCGGGTGGATCGTGCTCATGTCGATCAGCAGGTCGCCCTCGGAGGCGCCCGCCAGCACCCCGTCCTCGCCGAGCGCGACGGCCTCGACCGCGGGCGAGTCGGGCAGCATCAGGATCACGACGCCCGCGCGCTCGCCCACCTCGCGCGGACTCGACGCCCGCTCCGCCCCGGCCGCCACGAGCTCCTCCACCGGCCCGGGGCTGCGGCTGTGCACGACGAGCTCCTGGCCCGCCGCCAGGAGGTTGCGGGCCATCGGGGCGCCCATGACGCCCAGGCCGATGAATCCGATCGTGTCGGGCATGCCGTGCTCCTCCCGGGTCCGTCAGTGGCCGCGGGCCTCGCGCGGCAGCCACGCGAGGCTCGCCTCGGTCTCACCGCCGGGCGCCTGGTACTCGAGGCCGACGCGGCCGCGGTACCCCAGCTCCTCGAGGCGGCGGAAGACGTAGTCGTAGTTGATCTCGCCGGTGCCCGGCCGGCCGCGCCCGGGGCTGTCGGCGACCTGGACGTGCGCGATCTCCCCCAGGTGGCGCTCGATGGTGGCGGTGAGGTCGCCCTCCATGCGCTGCATGTGGTACGCGTCGTACTGCAGGCGGACGTTCTCGCGCCCCACCGAGCGCACGAACGCCGACGCCTGCCTGGTGGTCGGCAGCAGGTAGGGCCCGTTCTCATAGGTGTTGATCGCCTCGATGAGCACGTCCGCGCCCTGCTCGGCCGCCGCATCGGCGGCGAAGCGGACGTTGTCGCGGGCGAGCTCGAGCTGGGCCTCGCGCTCCATCCCGTCGAGCGCGTGACCGGCCAGCGCGTTGAGCATCCGGCAGCCCATCTCGGAGGCCAGCCCGAGGGCGACCGGCACGTTGGCCCGGAACGCGTCCCGCCGGGCGGGGTCGGAGACCAGCCCGCGGTCGCCCGCGGCCATGTCCCCCGCGTCGAAGTTCAGCAGCACGACCTCGACGCCCGCGTCGGCGACCGCCGCCGCCACCGCGGCCGGATCCTCGCCCCGCGGCCACCACAGCTCCACCGCGCGGAAGCCGGCCTCCCGCGCGAGGCGGAAGCGCTCGAGCAGCGGCGCCTCGGTGAACAGGATCGAGACGTTGACGCAGAAGCGCACGGCCGGGCAGCCTACCCCGCTCGCCGTCCCGCGCGGGCGACGAGCGGGGCGTGCAGGGACGTCTTCAGGCGAAGTAGAACGTGAGCCCGAGCACCGCGTAGACCGCGAGCAGCTGCACGCCCTCGAACCACGTCGACTCGCCGTCGCGCGCGATGTGGGTCGCGATGGTCACGGCGAGGAACACCCCCGCGAGCTCGAAGCCGTTGAACACGAGCGACAGCGGCCCGGGGCCGAACAGGAACGAGAGCAGCACGAGCACCGGCGCGACGAACAGCGCCACCTGTGCGCTCGAGCCGATCGCGATGTTCACCGCGAGGTCCATCTTGTTCTTCGCCGCGACGTAGACGGCCACCCAGTGCTCGGCGGCGTTGCCGACCACCGCGACGATGATCACGCCGATGAAGAACTCGCTGATGCCGACGTGCTCGGCGGTCTCGGAGATCGAGCCGACGAGGATCTCCGACATCAGGCCTACGGCGAGGCCGGCGACCGCCAGCAGGGTGACCGAGCGCCGCACGGTCCACGGCTCCTCGCCCTCCTCGTCCTCGCCCTCGCCGCTCTCCTCCGCCGGGTTGAACAGGTCGCGGTGGGTCTTCAGCGAGAACCACAGCCCGCCCGCGTAGCTGAGCAGCAGCACGATCGCCACGGCCAGCGACAGCTGCTCGACAGAGTCCGAGAACTGCACGTCCTCGACCCCGAGCGGGGGCAGCCCGCCGCCCGAGACGAGCTGGTAGACCGCCGGCATGGCCATCGCGGTCGCCGCCAGGATCAGCATCGTCGCCTGCGTGGAGGCCGCGCGGTGGTTGAACGTCTGGCGGTCGCGCCCGAGGCCGCCCACGAACATCGCCGCGCCCATGACGAGCAGGATGTTGCCGAGGATCGAGCCGATGATCGACGCCTTGACGACCTCCTGCAGCCCCGCCAGCAGCGCGAAGAACGCGATCAGCAGCTCGGGGAAGTTGCCGAAGGTCACGTTGAGCAGGCCGCCGATCCCGGGGCCGGCACGCTCGGCGAGCTCCTCGGTGGCCCGGCCCATCAGCGCCGCGGTGGGGATCACCCCGAGCGCGGAGGTGGCGAAGATGATCGACGCGGAGGCGTGCACGAGCTCGAGCACGACCGCGATCGGGATCATCGGGACGAGGGCGTAGGGCCAGTTGTCCCGCGTGATCACCCGGCCGAGCAGGCCCTTCTTGTGCGGAGGGGGCCCGCCGGGCGAGGACGTGCTCTGCGACCCGGCGGGCGCGGCTGACCCGCTGGAGGTCATCGGCCGCCGAGGGTCTCGACCGCGATCTCGGACACCTCGGTCGGCGTGCGCCCGACGCGCACTCCGGCGGCCTCGAGCGCCTCGGCCTTGGCGTGCGCCGTGCCGGCCGTGCCCGAGACGATCGCGCCGGCGTGGCCCATCGTCTTGCCGGGAGGCGCGGTGAAGCCGGCGATATAGGCCACCACCGGCTTGGAGACGTTGTCGGCGATGTAGGCCGCGGCCTCCTCCTCGGCGCTGCCGCCGATCTCGCCGGACATCACGATCAGCTCCGTCTCGTCGTCGGCCTCGAACTCGGCGATGATGTCGACGAAGTTCGAGCCGGGCACCGGGTCGCCGCCGATGCCCACGATCGTCGAGTTGCCGAAGCCGCGCTGGGCCAGCTCGTTGCCGATCTGGTAGGTCAGCGTGCCCGAGCGCGACACGACCCCGACGTTGCCCTCGCTGAAGAAGGCGGCGGGGATGATGCCGACGTTGGCCTTGCCAGGCGAGAGGACGCCGGGGCAGTTCGGACCCACGAGCCGCGTGCCCGAGCGCGCGAGATGCGTCGCCACCCGCAGCTCGTCATGCGCGGGGATGCCCTCGGTGATGGCCACGACCAGGCCGATGCCGGCGTCCGCGGCCTCGAGGATCGAATCGGCGGCGAAGCGCGGCGGGACGAACACCATCGCGGTGTTCGCGCCGGTCTCCTCCACGGCCTCGTGGAACGTGTTGAACACCGGGACGCCCTCGACGTCCTGGCCGCCCTTGCCGGGCGTCACGCCGGAGACCACCTGGGTCCCGTAGTTCTTGTTGTTCATCGCGTGGAACGTACCCTCGCGGCCGGTGATGCCCGAGACGCACAGACGCGTCTCGCGATCGATCAGGATGCTCATCGCGCCTCCTCCAGGCTCGGCGTGGCGGCCGCCAGCTCGACGACGCGCTTGGCGGCGCCGAGCATCGTCGACTCCACCTCGAGGCCCGGCAGCCCGGCCTCGGCCAGCAGCCGGCGCCCCTCCTCGTCGTTGGTGCCGTCGAGGCGCACGACGAACGGCACCTCCGGCTGCACCTGCCCGAAGGCCTCGATCAGGCCCTTGGCGACCTCGTCGCAGCGGGTGATCCCGCCGAAGATGTTGAACAGCACGGCCTTGACCTTGGCGTCGGAGAGGATCACCTCCACCGCCGCCACGATCGCGTCGGCCTTCGAGCCGCCGCCCGCGTCGAGGAAGTTGGCGGGCGCGCCGCCGGCCTGCGCCACGACGTCGAGCGTCGACATCACCAGCCCGGCGCCGTTGCCGAGGATGCCGATGTCGCCGTCGAGCTTGACGTAGGTCAGGTTCCGCTCGCGCGCCATCTGCTCCTGGGGGTCCTCTGCCGACGGGTTGCGCAGCGTCGCGTTCTCGGGATGGCGGAACATCGCATTGCCGTCGAGCGTGACCTTGGCGTCGAGCGCCCGGAGCTCGCGCTCCGGCGTCACGATCAGCGGGTTGACCTCGATCAGCATCGCGTCCTCGGCCGAGAACGCGTTGTAGAGCTTCGTCAGCATCGCCGTCATCGGGCGTACGAGGTCGGCGTCGATGCCCGCGTCGTACGCGAGGCGGCGCGCATGGAAGTCCTGGAAGCCCAGCAGGGGGTCGACGTGCAGCGAGGCGATCGCGTCCGGATCCTCCTCCGCCACCTGCTCGATGTCCATGCCGCCCTTCGTCGACAGCATCACGAGCGGCGCCCGCGCGCTGCGGTCGAACACGATCGACGCGTAGTACTCGGCGGCGATCTCCGACGCGCTCTCGATCCACACCTCGTGGACGATCAGGCCGCGGATGTCCATGCCGAGGATCGCCGACGCGTGCTGGCGCGCCTCGTCACGGCTCTTGGCGACCTTGATGCCGCCGAGCTTGCCGCGTCCGCCGATCTGCACCTGCGCCTTGACGACGCAGGGGTAGCCGACCGAGTCGGCGGCGGCGACGGCCTCGTCGACCGTCGTCGCGGGGCGTCCGGTGGGCACCGGGACGCCGTGCCGGGCGAACAGCTGCTTTCCCTGGTATTCGAGTAGGTCCATGATCAACTCCGGGTTTCCGGGAGCTCAAAGGCTCCGTCGTGGTGACGAGTCCTGCGCGGCGGCCTCCGGAGTGGCCTCGGCCCCGGCAACGCCGAGCGACCGACTCCGGAGCGCCGCCGTGAGGCACGGCGTGGGGCGACGTCCTGCCCGCGGCCTCAACGCGACCGCTTGCGCTGTTCCCTGCGCTGCTGCACCTTCTCCTCGCGCTCCTGCTGGCGCTGCTCTGCAGCGTCGGCGTGAGCGAGCTTGACGCGGATGAAGTGGTTGGCGACGGGATTGCGATCACGCAGCGCATACCACCAGCGCGGCGCGAAGTTCTCGTGCAGCCACCAGTAGCCGATCGCGAAGCCCACGCTCAGCAGCACCTGGTACACGATGAAGTCCAGCCAGCCGTGCGGGACCTCGACGGGCTCACCGGCGTAGAAGTCGGTGATCGCCGCGTGCATGATCCGCACGACCGGGAACGCGACGGCGAAGTACAGCGCCACGGGCGTGAGCGCGCTCAAGGGGAGCCGCCCCCGGGCGAGCAGCAGCTCGTAGCCCGCGCCCGCCAGCGCAAGCGGGATCGCGAGCGCGAGGCACGCGACGAGCGCGACGTCGAGGGCCAGCCCGCCGGCGGCCGCGAGGCCGCCGGCGATCAGGCCGCCGAGAATGCCGATCGCGATGCCCGGCATCGCGAGCTCGGCCATCTGCCTTCGCCCGATGGTGCCCCAGGGCGTGGTCATCCGCGCCTGCAGCATGGCAGGCGCGGACGACTCCTCGGTGGCTCGGGGGACCGGCATCAGCCGATGTCCGAGACGCCGAAGCGGATGACGCTGTACATGATCGCGAACAGGTAGCCGATCCCGCCCAGCACCAGCACCAGCGTGATGAACGCATTGGGCCGGATCTTCTTCGGCAGGTTCTTGTTGTTGACCACGGCCAGCGTGAGGCAGTACGCGCCCATCACGAAGCACGACAGGAACGCGAGGATGTCGAGGATCTGCGCCGGGCCGTCGGCGGGACCGAAGTTCAGGATGATGATCCCGAAGATGATCACGCCCCAGAGGTACAGGCTGTAGAGCTGCGCCATCTTCAGCTTCTTCGCGCCCGGCATGAAGTAGTACGTCATGTCGGACTGCCCGCGAGCGAAGGCGTCGAACAGGCCGACGCTGGCCTTCCAGCCGACGATCGCGATGAAGACGAAGAACAGCGTGTCGAAGTAGCTCGCGGCCTCCGCGAACGCGCTGGCCATGGCCGGCAGCGCCGCGTCCCGGTCACCCTCGAGCAGCGCCGCGCGGGCATCGGGGTTGAGCTCCGCGGCGTTCATGGCCATGACCGTGAAGATGATCGTGACCAGCATCGTGATGCCGAAGAACAGGAGGATGGCGTCGTAGGCGACCCACTTGCGCCAGTTCTTCCACTTGCGCATCTCCTCCGGGTCGTCGGTGTCGAACATCGCCCCGGCGTCCGGGATGGTCTCCTCCTCGTCCGCGTGCAGCAGGCCGCGGACCTTCGGGATGTGCACGCCCATGCCGGCGCCCTTGTCCCGGAGCCACAGCGTGTACCACATCTGCTGCATGCCGGACGGGCCCGCGAAGGCGAGCGCGCCGACGACGATCGGGAAGAAGGCCGCCGTGAGCGCCTCGGACGGGATGCCCGACGTGAACGCGACCGTGCCGAGAAGCGTGTCGCCGAGGTCGGCCAGGCTGCCGACCACCGCGCCGACGATGGCCGAGCCGATCACGAGCACGCCCACGAGGAACGCCAGCAGCCCCTCGATCAGGTTGTAGATGAACGTCACGACGGTGAACATCACGCCGATGACCAGCAGGCCCAGCGTCGCGGACAGCTGCCACGGGATGCCGGTGATCTCCTCGAGCGCCTCGGCGCCGCCGGAGATGTGCCCCGGCCAGATGTAGACCAGGATCGCCACCGCGAAGAAGAACCACATCAGTGGTCTGGCAATGCGGGCGGCGCCGAAGAAGATCGATTCTCCGGTCGCCATCGCGTAACGCGCCATCTCGAGCATGACGACGGTCTGGACGAGCACGCCGACCGTGAACAGCCAGCGGATGTCCGGGCCGAACACGATGACCAGGCGCGGCCACAGGTAGGTCTCGCCGAAGCCGACGCCGAGCGCGACCAGGATCATGGCCGGCCCGATGATGTGCGCCGCCTGGGGCGCCTCCGGCAGCTTGCGGATCTTCATCGGCGGGAGCTTGCCCGCCACCCAGACCCGTTCGTCCTCGACCGCCGTGCCTGGCCCGGCGGCCTTTGGCGCAGACTCGTCTGCGATCCCCATACGTTCCTCCTCTTGCTCCCTCGAACACCCTTCGACGTCGCGGGATGGGATTCCCGCCCGTTCACTGACGGGCGGGTCCCACTCTCGCCTCACGCCTGTACAGCCGTCCTGCGTCTTCCTTTCAGTGCCTCTGCTCCGTCGTCGGCGTCCCGATCACAGGAGGCCGGCCATCCGAGCCCAGCGGTACTTCGCCCCCAGGACCTCCACGGGGGTCTCGGTCGTGTAGGGGTACGCGGGGATCCCGTGGTCGAACAGGTACTGCGAGGCCTCCTCGACCTCGACGTCGCCCGCGAGCGACGCTACGACCGGCTTGTGGATGCCCTTGTCGCGGTACTCCTGCACGACCTCCGCCGTCACCTTGGCGAACACCATGGGCGGCGTCACGATCGTGTGCCAGTAGCCCAGCACCAGTGAGTGGACGCGCTCCTCCTCCAGCCCCAGCGCGATCGTACTGCGGTACGTCTCCGGCGGCTCCCCGCCGGTGATGTCCACCGGGTTGCCGGCGGCCCCGAACGGGGGGATGAACTTCATGAACGCGTCGTTGAGGTCGTCGGGCATCTCCATCAGCTCGAGCCCGTTGTTCGAGCACGCGTCCGACAGCAGCACGCCCGAGCCGCCCGCGCCGGTGATGATCACGACGTTCTCGCCCTTCGGCGTCGGCAGGATCGGCAGGCAGCGGGCGAACTGGAGCATCTCCGAGAGCCCGCGCGCCCGGACGACGCCCGCCTGGCGGAGGATGTCGTCGTAGACCTTGTCGTCGCCGGCCAGCGCCGCCGTGTGGGACGCCGCGGCCTTCGACCCGGCCGCCGTCGCGCCCGCCTTGAGGACGACGATCGGCTTCTTCTGGGAGACCCGCTTGGCGACCTCCACGAACGCGCGGCCGTCCTTGAGATCCTCCATGTGCAGCGCGACGCACTGGGTGGCGTCGTCGTGCTCGAAGAACGTCAACAGGTCGTCCTCGTCGATGTCGGCCTTGTTGCCGAGGCCGACGATCGCCGAGACGCCGAGCTTGGTCGACCGGCTGAAGCCGAGGATCCCCATCCCGATGCCGCCGCTCTGAGAGGCCAGCGCGACCGGACCCTGCACATCGTACGGGGTCGTGAAGGCCGCGCTCATCTTGCCCGGCGTGTAGTAGACGCCGTAGATGTTGGGCCCCACGAAGCGCACGCCGTGCTCGCGGCCGGCGTCCACCAGCTGCTGCTGCAGCTCGACGTCACCGGTCTCCGAGAAGCCGGAGGGGATCAGGACCGCAGCGCCGATGCCCTTGTCGCCCACCTTGGCGAGCGTGTCGGGCACGAACTTCGCCGGGATGGCGAAGACGGCCACGTCCACCTCGCCGTCGGGCAGCTCGGAGACGTCGGCGTAGGCCTTCTTGCCGAGGATCGTCTCCGCCTTCGGGTTGATCGGGTAGATCCCGCCCTCGTAGCCGCCGTCGACCAGGTTGCGCATCACGGAGTTGCCGATCTTGCCCGCCGAGTCGGACGCGCCGATGACCGCGATTCCCCGCGGGCGCATCAGCTTCGTCATCGTGGCGAGGATCTCCTCGTCGGTGTACTTCGCCGGCTGGTCGGTCTTCTCCTCGAACGAGAGCACGAAGCGGGCGTCCACGGCGGTCGCGCCCTCGGGGGTGGCGAGCACCGGGTTGAGGTCGACCTCGGAGATCTCCGGGAAGTCGGCGACCAGCGTCGAGACGCGCTCGATCATGGCGGCCAGGGCCTCGCGATCGACGCCCGGGCGGCCGCGCACGCCGCGCAACACCTCGGCGGCCTGGATGCCGTCGATCATGTCGCGCGCGTCCTCGGGCGAGGTCGGAGCGAGGCGGAACGTGACGTCGCGCAGGATCTCGACGAGCACGCCGCCGAGGCCGAAGGTCATCACGGGGCCGAACGTCGGATCCGTGACGGCGCCGATGAGCACCTCCTCGCCGGAGCCCAGCATCTGCTGGACCTGCACGCCGGTGATGCTCGCGTCCGAGTCGTAGCGCTTGGCGTTGGCGACGATCGTGTCGTAGCCCTCGCCCACCTCGTCGGCGGTGGACAGCCCGACGAGCACCCCGCCGGCCTCCGTCTTGTGGAGGATGTCCGGCGAGACGATCTTCAGGACGACCGGGTAGCCGATCTCCTCGGCGAGCGAGACCGCTTCGTCGCTCGAGGTGGCGAGGCCCTCCTGCGGGACCGCGATGCCGTAGGCATCACAGACCTTCTTGGCCTCGGGCGCGCTGAGGAAATCCCGTCCCTCCGAGCGCGCGCCCTCGAGGACGTCTCGAACCGTCTCCTGGTCGCGAATGGCCTCCGTCGTCGTCGATTGCATCAATCTCCCTCGTCTGAGTTCGGGTCGTGCGTTCGGATCGGGATGGAGCGGCGGCCCTAGACCGCGCCGGCCTCGGTGAGCCGCTCGAGCTCTTCCTCGGGGTAGTCGAGAAGCTCGGTGAGGATCTCCGAGTTGTGCTCACCGAGCAGCGGCGAGCGCTTCACCTCGACCGGCGAGTCGGACAGCGTGAACGGGCAGGCCACCGTCGTGTACCGCCCCCTGTTGGGGTGGTCGACGTCGACGAGCAGCCCCTCGGTGCGCAGGCCCTCGTCCTCGATGAGGTCCTTGGTGCTCAGCACCGGCCCGCAGGGCACGTTGATGGCGTTGAGCTCCGAGAACGCCTCCCACTTGGTCTTGGTCTGCGTCCACTCCTCGACCAGGCCGAACACCTCGTCCAGGCGCGACAGACGCGCCTCGGGCGTCGCGTAGTCCGGGTCCTCGGCGAGCTCGGGCCGGCCGATCTTCTCGGTGAGCGCCGCCCACACCTGCGGCTGAATGACCACGTAGAGCCACGCGTTCGAGCCGTGGGTGGTGCTGGGCTTGCAGCGCACCGCCCAACCGGGCTGGCCGCCGCCGGACGCATTGCCCGCGCGGGGCACGAAGTCCCCGAACTCCTTGTTCGGGTACTCCTTGAGCGGTCCGTGCTCGAGTCGCTGCTGGTCGCGCAGCTTGACGCGGCAGAGGTTGAGGATCCCCCCGCGCATCGAGATCTGCACGCGCTGGCCGCGCCCCGTGTTGGTGCGCTGGTAGAGCGCGGCGCAGATCGCGCCGAACAGGTGCACGGCGTTGCCCGAGTCGCCGATCTGGGCGCCCGTGGCGACCGGAGGGCCGTCCTCGAAGCCGGTCGTGCTCATGGCGCCGCCGGTGGCCTGGGCGATGTTCTCGTAGGCCTTGGCGTTCTGCAGCGCGCCGGGGCCGAAGCCCTTGAGCGACGCGAAGATCAGGCGCGGGTTGAGCTCGTGCAGGCGCTCCCAGGTGAAGCCGAGGCGGTCCATCACGCCGGGGCCGAAGTTCTCCACGAGGATGTCCGAACGGCGGACGAGCTCGGTGAAGATCTTCTTCCCCTCGTCGGACTTCATGTTCAGCGTCAGGCTGCGCTTGTTGCCGTTGAGCATCGTGAAGTACAGGCTGTCGACGTCGGGCAGATCGCGCAGCTGGGTGCGGGTGACATCCCCGCGCCCAGGCTGCTCGATCTTGATGACATCGGCGCCCATGTAGGCCAGCAGCTGCGTACACACCGGGCCGGCCTGGACGTGCGTCATGTCGACCACGCGCACGCCTTCGAGAGCCTTGTTCATGGGTTCGAGTCCTCCGCCGTCTTACTTGTACATGGTCTGGTTCATGGTCCCCGGCGCGAACGCGTCGGGGTCGATCCAGACGTTGATGAGGGACGGCTTGCCGGACTCGCGGGCGCGCTCGAGGGCGGGCCGCAGCTGGCTCGGCTCGCGGACCTCCTCGCCGTACCCGCCGAGCATCTTGGCGAACTCGTCGTACTTGACGTCGCCGAGCTTGTTGCCGACGTCGCCCTTCGCCTCGCCGTACTTCTGGATCTGGCCGTAGCGGATCTGGTTCATGTAGGAGTTGTTGCCGACGACCCCGATGAACGGCAGGTTGAAGCGGACCATCGTCTCGAAGTCCCAGCCGGTGAGGCTGAACGCGCCGTCGCCGAAGAGGCAGACGACCTCGCGGTCCGGACGCGCGCTCTTGGCGGCCATCGCGAACGGGACGCCGACGCCGAGGGTGCCCAGCGGGCCCGGGTCCATCCACAGGCCCGGCCCCCGCGGCTGCACGACGCCGCCGGAGAACGTCACGACGTCGCCGCCGTCGCCGATGTAGATCGTGTTGTCGGTCAGGAACTCGTTGATCTCGTGGGCGAGGCGCAGCGGGTGCACCGGGGCGTCCTCGCGCATGAGGCGCGGCAGGCGCTCGTCCTTGAGGCGCTTCTCCTCGGTGCGCAGCGCCTCGAGCCAGGGCTCGCGGTTCTTGCTCTTCGTGCTCGAGCCCTTCGCCGCCTTGACGACCTCGGACAGGATCGCGCCGGGGTCGCCGACGAGGCCGAGGTCGACGTCGCGGTTCTTGCCGACCGTCCTGTAGTCCATGTCGATCTGGACGACGGTCGCCTCCTGGCTGAGCCGCTTGCCGTAGCCCATGCGGAAGTCGAACGGCGTGCCGACGATCAGGATCACGTCGGCGTTGTTGAACGCGTAGCGGCGCGTGAGGTGGAAGTGGTGCGGGTTGCCCGGGGGCAGCGTGCCGCGAGCGGAGCCGTTCATGAACGCCGGGATGTTCATCTCGCGGGCGAACTCGGCCGCAGCCTCGGAGGCGCGCGAGGTCCACACCTGGCTGCCCAGCAGCACGCAGGGACGCTCGGCCTTGAGCAGGATCTCGGCGAGACGGTCGACGTCGTTGGGGTCGCCGATGCTCTTGGTCGACGCGCGGTAGTGGCCGGCGGCGGGGATGATCGCCTTCTCCAGCGGCACGTGCGCGTCGAGGATGTCGCGGCCGATCTCGAGGAACGACGGGCCGGGAGCACCGGACAGCGCCTCGCGGAAGGCCATCGAGCACATGTCGGCCACGCGCTCGGTGGTCACGACGCTCGAGGCGAACTTCGTGATCGGCTGCATGATGTCGACGTGCGGCAGGTCCTGGAGTGAGCCCATGCGGTGCTGGTTGAGCGCGCCCTGCCCGCCGATGAGCAGCATCGGGCTCTCCGCGCGGAACGCGTTGGCGACGCCGGTGATCGCGTCGGTCGTGCCGGGGCCGGCGGTGACGACGGCGCAGCCGGGGCGGCCGGTGACACGGGCGTAGCCGTCGGCGGCGTGCGCGGCGACCTGCTCATGACGGACGTCGATGACCTTGATGCCCTCGTCGATGCAGCCGTCGTAGATGTCGATGATGTGGCCGCCGCAGAGGGTGTAGATCGTGTCGATCCCCTCCGCCTTCAGGGCCTTGGCCACGAGATGACCACCCGAGATCGTCTCGGTAGTCTCGGCGGGAATCGTCTCTGCTTGTACCGCGGTTGTGGCCACGTCGTCTCTCCTTTGGTCGCGACCCGGGTCCAACGGGAGGTCTTCCCGCTGTCCGGGCAGTCATTCGCTCTCGGGTCCCTCTGGAAGGGCTCGGGTGCTCACTGCAGGTGGTCGACCGTGCGTTCCACGTGGTCGGCCAGGTTCAAGGCATGGTCGCGCACCAGGCGCTCGGCGAGCTCCGCGTCACGGGACTCGAGCGCCTCGATGATGTGCATGTGGTCGACGATAGAGCGCTCGACGCGGTTCTGGTCGCCGATCGTGTGACCCCGGATCGCCCGGACGTGCACGAGCAGGCCGTTGGCCATGCTCTCGATGAGCGGGGAGTGCCCCAGCTCGATGATGCGCTGATGGAAGCGGAGGTTGGCGACGGTGTACTCGTTGAGGTGCAGCCGCAGCTCGCCGTCCTCCTGGAACTTCGAAAACAACGTCCGCAAGCTGCCGATCTCCTCGTCGGTGCCGCGCTCGCACGTCAGCCGGGCGGCCATGCTCTCCAACGCCGCCCAGACCGTGATCATCTCGATGATCTCCGCCTTGCTCTTGCGGACGATCTCCACGCCGCGGCGCGGCAGGATCCGCACCAGGCCCTCGTGCTCGAGGCGCGCGAGCGCCTGGCGCACGGGAGTCCGGCTCACGCCGAGTGAGGCCGCGAGCTGCTTCTCGTCGAGACGCAGGTCCGCGTCCGAGCGGTACACGTCCATCCCCAGGATCGCGCCGCGGATCGCCTCGTAGGCCCGCTGCGCGACGCTCACGTCCACTCGCAGTGCAGGCAGCACGAGCGAGCCGTTGAGCTGCTCCCGGATCAGTTCGTCCCCGCTGGACGTCGAAGCCAGAGTCATCTCCCTCGTCCCTCTCTCCTGGGATCCACAATACCAGATGCATTATCTCGATGGAATAGGCGCATTGCACCAAGTCGATGCGTCCGCCGCGGAGGTGGTGTGAGAGAGCGCCGGGAGGCGTGAGCGTCAGCCGGTGTTGCGCATGCCGGCGGCGATGCCGTTCACCGTGAGCAGCAGCGCGCGGGCGACCGCCGGGTCCGGCTCGCGGCCGTCGTCGCGGTCGGCGCGCAGCCGCGCGGTGAGCGCGACCTGGAGGTAGTGCAGCGGGGCGAGGTAGTCGTCGCGGACCCGCAGCGTGCGCTGCAGGACGGGGTTCGAGGCGAGCAGCTCCTCCTCGCCCGTGATCCGCACGACCTCGGCGACCGTGAGCTCGAACTCGCCGCGAAGCATCGCGTGGAAGCGGCGCAGCCGCTCGGGTACGAGGCTCGCCACGTAGTGGCCGGCCAGGTCGAGGTCGGTCTTGAACAGCGTCATCGCCACGTTGGAGAGGAAGTTGTCGAAGAAGTGCCACTCGGCGTGCATCTCGCGCAGCAGCTCGGCGAGCCCGGCCTCGCGGGCGGCGGCCAGGCCGGTGCCGAGCCCGTACCACCCGGGGACGATCTGCCGCGACTGGGTCCAGCCGAACACCCACGGGATCGCGCGCAGGCCCTCGACCCCGGCCGCGGAGTCCGGGCGCCGTGACGGCCGCGAGCCGAAGTGCAGCTCGCTCAGCAGCTCCACCGGCGTGGAGGCGAAGTAGTAGTCCGACAGCTCGGGGTCGTCCACGAGCTCGCGGTAGCGCGTGAACGCGGCGTCGGAGATGAGCTGCATCGCGTCCGACCAGCGCATGACGTCGGCGTCCGTGGAGCGCGGCCGCTTGTGCAGGATGCTCTGCTCGACGACCGCCGCGAGGGTGAGCTCGAGGTTCTCGCGCGCGAGGCTCGGCACGAGGTACTTGTCGGAGATCACCTCGCCCTGCTCGGTCAGCTTGATCTCGCCGTCGAGCGTCCCCCAGGGCTGGGCCAGGATCGCGTCGTGGGTCGGGCCGCCGCCGCGCCCGATCGTGCCGCCGCGCCCGTGGAAGAGGCGGAGCCGGACGCCGAAGTGGCGCGCGACGTCGCGCAGCGCGCGCTGGCTGCGGTGGATCTCCCACTGGCTGGTGGTGACGCCGGCCGCCTTGTTGGAGTCCGAGTAGCCGAGCATGACCTCCTGCACGTCGCCGCGCAGGCGCACGAGCTCCCGGTAGGAGGGGTCTGACAGCAGCTCGGTCAGGACCGTGTCCGCCTCGCGGAGCTGCTCGATCGTCTCGAGCAACGGGACGAACCCGATGCGCGCGACGCCCGAGTGGAGGTCGACGAGCCCGGCCTGGCGCCCGAGCAGCACGGCCGCGAACACGTCGTCGGCGCCGCGGCACATCGAGACGATGTAGGACTCGATCGCCGGCGGGCCGTAGCGGTCCAGCGCGGTGCGGATTGCGACGAACGTGCGGTGCGTCCGGCGCCCCTGCTCGTCCAGCGGGGGCGGGTTGCCCGCGAGCGGACGGCGCGAGCGCAGCTCGGCGGAGAGCAGCTCACGGCGCTCGTCGCGCGAGAGCTCGTGATACGGGCGGGGGTGCTCCTCGAGCCGGTCGAAGAGCTGGGCGAGCACGTGGTGGTGCGCGTCCGCGTGCTCGCGCACGTCCATGGTCGCCAGGTGCAGGCCGAAGGCCGCGATCGTGCGGATCGCGCGCTCGAGCCGGCCGCGGGCGATGTGCTCGCCACGGTGGGCGAGCAGCGAGTCGCGGACCACCGTGAGGTCGGCGAGCAGCTGGTCGGAGCCGAGGTAGTCGCGGTCGGGCTCGTGGGGCCGGCGCTCGGCGAGGCGGCGGCGGGTGCGCACGAGCTTGTGGCGGATGCAGGTGAGCTTGAGGCGGTAGGGCTCCTCGATGTTGAGCCGCCGGTAGCGCGGGTCGAGCTCGTCGAGGACCTCGATGTCGCGGGCCAGCGACGCCTCGAGCTCGGCGGTGGCGCCGGCGATCCGCACCGACGTCGAGAGCTCCTCGCGGAGCTCGTCGACGAGGTCGAGCACGTCGCGGATCGCGTGGTCGTGCTGGAGGGCCAGGACCTCGAGCGTGGTCTCGGGCGCGACGTTGGGATTGCCGTCCCGGTCGCCGCCGATCCAGGTGCCGAAGGTCAGCGGCCGGGCGTCCACCGGCAGCTCGACGCCCAGGCGGCCCATCTCCTCGGTGAGCGCCTCGAGCGCGTACGGGACCGCGTCGTGGTGCAGCGCGTCGAAGTAGTAGACGGCGTTGCGGGCCTCGTCGACCACGTCGGGGCGCGCGACGCGCAGCTCGTCCGTCTGCCACAGCAGGTCGACGAGCTCCTCCAGGCGTCGCCGGATGCGGCGGTCGGCCGCGGGGTCGATCGGCGTGCCGTCGCCGTCGAGGACCCGGTCCCACTCGTCGATGAGGCTGCCGATGCGCCGGATCTTCGCCAGCACCGTCCGCCGCGCGGCCTCCGTGGGGTGGGCGGTGAACACCGGCCGCAGGCGGAGGTGCCGGAGGTCGGCGGCGAGCTCCTCCGGCTCGTGGCCGGCGTCCGCGATCCGGTCGGCGGCCTGCTGGAGCCACGTGCCGTGGCGGCGGCGGATGGCCGCCAGCTCGCGGCCGCGGTGGACCTGCTCGGCCACGTTGGCGAGGTAGAAGTAGGTGGTGAAGGCGCGCACGAGGCGCGTCGCGCCGACGGTGTCGAGCTCGGCCAGGAAGGCCGCGGCCGCATCGCGGTCGGTGCGGATCAGCGTGCGGACCTTCTCGGAGAGCTCGAGCACCTCCGGGCCCTCCTGGCGGACGAGCGTGCCGCCGAGCAGGTTCCCGAGCGCGCGGATGTCACGTCGCAGCTCCGCCTGCGGCGGGCGGGGCGCCGCCTCGGCGGGCTGCGGGCCGTCCGCCGCGGGCGTGGTCGGGATGTCGGTGCGCATGGGAGGGCGATCCGGGAAGGAGCGCCGACCCGTCGCGCCCCGACACCGGGTCGCGTCAGCCTAGTCGGTCGGGGTCAGCCCAAGGCCATCTCCTCCGCGGCTCCAGGCGAGAGGCTCCTCGGTCAGGTGCCGACGTAGGCCGCGAGGTGCTCGCCGGTGAGGGATGGGATTCCCGCCCGCCCGGCGACGAGGTCGGCGGGCGTGCCCTCGAAGACGATCCGGCCGCCGTCGTGCCCCGCGCCGGGCCCGAGGTCGATGATCCAGTCGGCGTGCACCATGACCGCCTGATGGTGCTCGATGACGATGACCGACTTGCCCGAGTCGACGAGCCGGTCGAGCAGGCCGAGCAGCTGCTCGACGTCGGCGAGGTGCAGGCCGGTGGTCGGCTCGTCGAGGACATAGACGCCGCCCTTCTCCGCCAGGCGGGTGGCCAGCTTGAGCCGCTGCCGCTCGCCGCCGGACAGCGTGGTGAGCGGCTGGCCGAGGCTGAGGTAGCCGAGTCCGACGTCGGCGAGCCGTTCGAGGATCTTGTGCGCGGCCGGCGTGCGCGTGTCGCCGTCCCCGAAGAACTCCCCGGCCTCGGTCACCGACATCGCGAGCACCTCGCTGATGTCGCGGCCGCCGAAGTGGTATTCGAGCACCGATGCCTGGAACCGCTTCCCCTCGCACTCCTCGCACGTGGCGGCGACGCCGGCCATCATCCCCAGGTCGGTGTAGACGACACCGGCGCCGTTGCAGTTGGGGCAGGCGCCCTCGGAGTTGGCGCTGAACAGCGCCGGCTTCACGCCGTTGACCTTCGCGAACGCCTTGCGGATCGGGTCGAGCAGCCCGGTGTACGTCGCCGGGTTGCTCCGTCGCGAGCCGCGGATCGCGCCCTGGTCGATCGACACCACGCCGGCGTCGACGGGCATCGAGCCGTCCACGAGCGAGCTCTTGCCGGAGCCGGCGACGCCGGTGATGACGACGAGCACCCCGAGGGGGATGTCGACGTCGACGTCCTGCAGGTTGTGGGTGGTGGCGTCCCTGATCTCCAACGAGCCGGTCGGCGTCCGCACCGCCTCCTTGAGGGCGGCCCGGTCGTCGAGATGGCGGCCGGTGGTGGTGCCGGAGCCCCGCAGCCCCTCGACGGTGCCCTCGAAGCAGACGGTGCCGCCGGCCGTACCGGCGCCGGGGCCGAGGTCGACGACGTGGTCGGCGATCGCGATGGTGTCCGGCTCGTGCTCCACGACGAGCACCGTGTTGCCCTTGTCGCGCAGCTGCAGCAGCAGGTCGTTCATCCGCTGGACGTCGTGGGGGTGGAGCCCGATGGTCGGCTCGTCGAAGACGTAGGTGACGTCGGTGAGCGAGGAGCCGAGGTGGCGGATCATCTTGGTGCGCTGTGCCTCGCCGCCCGACAGCGTGCCCGACGGCCGCTCGAGCGAGAGGTAGCCCAGCCCGATCTCGACAAACGAGTCGAGGGTGTGCCGCAGCGCGGCGAGCAGCGGCGCGACCGACGGCTCGTCGAGGCCGCGGACCCATTCGGCCAGGTCGTTGATCTGCATCGCGCACGCGTCCGCGATGCTGATCCCCTCGATCTTCGACGAGCGAGCGCCCTCGCTGAGCCGGGTGCCGTCGCACTCGGGGCAGACGGTGAAGACGACGGCCCGCTCCACGAACGCGCGGATGTGCGGCTGCAGCGCGTCGACGTCCTTGGACAGGAACGACTTCTGGATCGTCGGGATCAGACCCGCGTAGGTCAGGTTGATCCCGTCGACCTTGATCTTGGTCGGCTCCTTGTAGAGGAGGTCGTGAAGCTCCCTCTTGGTGAACTTCTTGATCGGCTTGTCCGGGTCGAAGTAGCCGCAGCCGCGGAAGATGCGTCCGTACCAGCCCTCCATGCTGTAGCCGGGAATGGTGAGCGCGCCCTCGTTGAGCGACTTGCCGTCTTCGTACAGCGCGGACAGGTCGAAGTCGGTGACCGAGCCCCGGCCCTCGCAGCGCGGGCACATGCCGCCGGTGCGGGTGTAGGTCGCCTTCTCGGTCTTGGTCTTGTTGCCGCGTTCGATGGTGATCCCACCGCTCGCCCGGACCGAGGCGACGTTGAAGGCGAACGCGCTGGGCGAGCCGATGTGCGGCTGCCCGAGCCGGCTGAAGAGGATGCGCAGCATCGCGTTGGCGTCGGTCGCGGTGCCGACCGTGGAGCGGGGGTCGGCGCCCATCCGCTCCTGGTCGACGATGATCGCCGTCGTCAGCCCGTCGAGCACGTCGACCTCGGGCCGCGCCTGCGTCGGCATGAAGCCCTGCACGAAGGCGCTGTAGGTCTCGTTGATCAGCCGCTGCGACTCCGCGGCGATCGTGCCGAACACCAGCGAGCTCTTGCCCGAGCCGGAGACGCCGGTGAACACCGTCAGCCGGCGCTTCGGGATCTCGATGCTGACGTCCTTGAGGTTGTTCTCGCGCGCGCCGTGCACGCGGATCAGATCGTGGCTGTCGGCGACGTGCAGCACAGGCGACTGCGCGTCCGTGCTCGTGGCAATGCTCATCGTGTCTCCGTCGGTTGCGCGGGGCCGCCGTTACCGGGGCGGGTCATGCCTGCGATGGCCGGGCGGCTCAGCGCAGCTCCTGGATGCGGATCAGGTTGCCGGCGGGATCGCGGACGGCGCAGTCGCGAACCCCGTACGGCTGCTCGGTCGGCTCCTGGACGACCTCGGCGTCGCCGGCCTGCAGCCGCTCGAAGGTGCCGTCCAGGTCCTTGGTGGCCATGAGGAGCATGGCGTAGGTGCCCTTGGCCATCATCTCGGCGATGGTGCGGCGCTCGTCGTCGGTGAGGCCGGGGTTGGCGGACGGCGGGTCCAGGACGATGGACGTCCCGGGCTGGTCGGCGGGGCCGACCGTGATCCAGCGCATCTTGCCGTTTCCGACGTCGCCGCGGACCTCGAAGCCGAGGAGGTCGCGATAGAACGCCAGGGATGCGTCCGGGTCGTCGTGCGGGAGGAAGCTCGCGTGAATGGTGATGTCCATGGCGGGCAGGCTAGGCGCGGCTCAGGGCCGGCGCTTCTCGATTCCTGATCGGTCTGGTCACCTGCTTGGCCACGCACGCCGGCATGCCCGCCGTCGCGCGCGCCGCCTGGCGCCGGTAGACGCTGGGCGGCACGCCCACCAGCTCGGTGAAGCGGCTGCTGAAGGTACCCAGCGACGAGCAGCCGACCTCGAAGCAGACCTCGGTGACGCTGAGCTCGCCCCGGCGCAGCAACGCCATCGCGCGCTCGATGCGCCGCGTCATCAGGTAGGCGTACGGCGACTCGCCGTACGCGAGCCGGAACTCGCGGCTGAAGTGCCCGGCCGACATGTGCGCGTCGCGGGCGAGCGCCTCGACGTCCAGCGGCTGCGCGTACTCCCGGTCGATCCGGTCCCGGACGCGGCGCAGCCGCGCGAGGTCGCGAAGGTGCTGCGCGGCGGCGGGAGTGCTGGTCACTGACGAGATCGTGGCACATCGAAAGACCGGCGGGCGAGGGCACCGCCGGCCGGCACGAGTGCCCCCGGTAGGAGAGGTTTGGCCCTAGACCGCCGCTTGCGCGCGGTCGTGACTCATTTTCGTGACTCACAGGGAGCGCGGTGACGGCCGGAACCGCCTTGAACGCGGCCCGGATGCGCTCGCGGGCGAGCGCCGCGTCGGGGTGCGGACCTTCGCCACGTGCGGGCGGGGCACGGGCCGATCGTAGCCCGGGAGGGGCCCGATCCGGCCCCGGAGCGGGGCGGACTGCTTCTCCCGGCGTGCTTGGCCTTGTCCGCGAGCGGGCCCGAGGGGGGTCCTACCCCCGTACTCGGCCCACATCAGACCCATGGCCCCCGGTACTCGGGCTCGGCCGGGGTCTCGAGCGTCACCCAGACACCGGAGAAGGTCAGCGGGCACGTCGAAAGGCGGCATCGGCAGCATTCGATGAACCTCCTGCTCGCGGGCTTCGCCCTCATCTGGCCAGGTCGGCGCACCGGATGACCGCTTGACCGCGCTCCCGATGCTCCCTATCCATCTGCGCCAGCGTCCTCTCCATCGCCGTCGGTTTGATGCTGCCGCTGTTGTCCTCGTACGGCTTGTCGAGAAACCGCACCAGGACCAGCCCCGAGACGACGATGATCGCAACCGCGCCGGCCATCGCCGCCTGCGTAGCCGCTGACTCGTTGCGATCCGCGAAACTGGCGACCGAGGCGATCACCACCACCGCGCCGATGATCAGGATCAACCAGACGACGGGGGGCACCAACCCTTCTGCTTCGCCGATCCGGCCCTGCCGTCCCTGTCGCCGCTCCTCGTTCAAGGTGAACCAGTGCTCGAAGGCGGCGGCTTGCTTGGCGTCGTTGACCGGGATCTGTTCGGCGGCCTGCTCCATGGCCGAGACTCTCGCGTCGACTACCGAGCTGCCCCCGCCTTCCCGCATTGCGGGCCACCCGTCCGAGATGACCTCTCGTGCGTAGCAGATCATCTGGCCCTCCAGCTCCGCGCGGGCGGTCGGGCCGAAGGGCCCGACGGCGTGGAACATTGCGAGCGTGGCCGTCGCCTCCTCTTCAGCGTCGGCCTTGGCGCCGCCGTAGCTCTCGAATGCGATGAAGAAGACGAATGCGACGATCACCATGTAGGCGGTGCCGGCCACCGTGTACACGGCACCCGCCGGGATCGGATCGTTGAAGAATGTTCCCGCCGGCGCGCGCCGGCGGACGATGAGCATGCCGGCCGCGCTCAGCGCGGCGGCGCCCAGGATGATCAACGCCGCAAGCCAGGGTTCCATGGCGCCTTTGCTCGGAAGGCGCGCACCCTATCTCGGCAGCGGCCGAGACGCTAGGAGTCGCGGGCGACCTCGCCGGAGCGCGGGTTTGCCCGTTTGCCGAACCTCGGCCTCAACGTCACGTCGTCTCCGTTCCGGCCTGGCGGTTCCTGTCGGCGCGAGCGACGAAATGCCCCCGGCAGGAGTCGAACCTGCGCACCCGGTTTAGGAGACCGGCGCTCTATCCACTGAGCTACGAGGGCTTCGCAGCCCTGAGGGTAGTCCTCGGCCGCGGCGGGCCGGACGCTCATTCCGGGCGGTCCGGGTAGACGTCGTCGATCGTGGTCAGCGGCTCGTAGGGCGCCCCGGCGGCGGCCGCCTCGATGGCGTCCGCACCGCCGGCGAGACGGTCCAGGACCGCCACCACGCCCACCACCCGCAGGCCTTCGGCGCGCACGGCCTCGATCGCCTGCACGGTCGAGCCGCCGGTGGTCACCACGTCCTCGACGATCAGGCAGCGCTCGCCGGGCTCGAGCGGCGGGCCCTCGACCTTGCGCTGCAGCCCATGCGCCTTGGTCTCCTTGCGGACGAAGAACGCCTTGACGTCCGCGCCGCCCGCGAGCGCGGCGCAGGCCGGCGCGTCGGCGCCCATGGTCAGGCCGCCGACCGCGGTCGCTTCCCGGCGGCGGACGTGGCCGGCCACCAGGTCGGCGAGCGCGAGGAAGCCCGCGGGGCGCAGGATCGCGCGCTTGGCGTCGACGTAGTACCGGGCGGTCGCCCCCGAGGTGAGGGTGACCTCGCCGATCACCAGCGCGTGGCGGCGCAGCTCGGCGATGAGCGTCTCGCGCGCGGTCATGGCCGCGATGCTAGATCTACCGGTAGACGATCACGCCGTCGCCGTGGCGCAGCCAGGCGTCGATCGCCGCCGCGTCCGGGATCGGCACCCGCAGGCAGCCGTGGCTGGCCGGGAACGGCGGCACCGACGGGTAGCCGTGGATCGCGTAGCCGCCGATGAAGTAGTTCGAGTCGACCATCCCGAGCGAGTTCGTGCCCGGGGTCTTGCTGTAGACGCGGAAGCTGCCGAGCACCGTCGGCGTGGCCGGGGCCCCCGAGGAGGTCGGGTAGATCCGCACGACGCGCTTGCCGTCGATCAGTGCGAGCACCTGGCGCGAGAGGTCGGCCTCGACGTGGCGGCCGGCCTTCGGGTAGCGCACCCGGAAGCGGCCGCCGCCGTTCAGCAGCCGCCTGAACACGTCCTCCGAGGCCGTCTGGGTGCGGCTCATCCCGGTGACCTTGCGGAACGCCATCACCCCGCGCGCGGTCCGGGCGTCGTAGGCGCCGGTGGCGGAGACCGCGTAGCGCAGGCCCGCGAGCCGCCGCTGCAGCGCGCGCACGACCGGGCCGCCGCTGCCGGGGCCCGCGCTGGCCCGGACGACGCGGACCCGTGTCACGCGCGCGCGTGTGGCCGCGAGCTGCGGCGTCGCCGCGTGGACCACCCGCACCCGCACGCGGCCGGGGCGGTCGACCTTGACGGGCGTCATGAACGTCCCGCGCCCGCCGGCCGTGGGCTTGACGACCTCGGTCTGCGACTTGAGCCTGCGGTGACCGACGAACACGCTGACCGTGACGGTCTGGCCGGCCACGAACGGGGTGAGCGTGCCGCGCACGCGCCAGTGGCTCCCGCGGGCCGCGAGCCCGGGAGCGAGCAGGCGCTCGGCGCGGACCTTGAGCGTCGCCGTGGCGGGCGGCACGGGGGCTGGGGCCGGCGCCGGCGTCGGGGTCTGGGCGTCGGCGCCCGCCGGAAGGCCGAGGGCGACCGCCGCCAGCCCGGGCACGCACACGCGCGCAGTTCGCGCGCGGGCGCGCGTCATGCAGCGGCCGCGTTCAACCGCGGCGACCTCGCCACCGGCAGCATCACGGCGAGCACGGCCACGACGGCCGCGAGCATCAGGACCGGGATCTGCCACGTCCAGTCCTGGGAGACGCCAAGTGCCAGGGAGTTGTTCAAGGCATGCAGGATCATGCACGGAATCAGCGACTCCGTCCAGTAGTACAGAAGGCAGAGCATCAATCCGAAGCACGCGAGCGGCCCCAGGAACTCCACCTGCGTGCCGCCGGCGTGGATGGCGCCGAAGATCACGCCGGTGGCGAGCGCGGCGGGAATGACGCCCCACGCGCGGCGCAGCGCCGTGAAGCAGAAGCCGCGGAAGAAGAACTCCTCGGTGATGGGCGCGACGAAGCACACGAGCACCGCGACGGCGGCGAGCGCCGTGCTCGACTCGTCGGCGCCGAGCTCCTGGGGCAGGTCGTCGCTCTCGGTGATGTTCAACGCCGCGGCCCAGATCGCCGAGAAGAGCAGGAACACGCCCCAGGCGAGCAGCAGCCAGCCGATCGCGGGCCACAGGCGCGGGACGCGCAGGCCGAACTGGCGCGCGGTCGGGCGCCCGCCCGTGAGGTGCGCGAGCAGCAGCGCGGAGACGATCAGCCCGAGGTCCTGGATCAGCGTGCCCGCGATCGTCACCCCGGGCGGCTGGGCGTCGGGGTCGACGTCGAGCCCGCCCGCCGACACGATGCCGGCGATCAGCGTGATCCCCACGAGCGCGATGATCACCGTCACGAGCATGCCCGCGAACGGCGCCCACACGGGCCAGTCGGGCAGCGCGTCCTTCGTCGGCTCGGGCTCGGGCAGCGGGTCCCGGTGCACACCCTCGGGGAGCTCCGGGCGCGCCGGCGGCGACCCGGGGTGCTCGTAGGGCGAAGGCGGGACGCTCGACACGGCTGCCTGGAAGGTTAGGGGGTGCCGGTGCTCAGACGACGGAGGCGAGGGACGTGATCACCCGCACGCCGGCGGGCAGCGCGGGCGGAGGCGGCCCGTCGCGAGCGATGAGGATCGGGGTGATCCCCGCCGCGAGCGCACCTGCCACGTCGGCCTCCGGCGAGTCGCCCACGTGCAGGCTCGCCGCCGGCTCGGCCCCGCCCGCGAGCTCGAGGGCACGGGCGAAGATCGCCGGGTCGGGCTTGGCGACGCCGAGCTCGGCGGAGGCGACCGCGCCGTCGACGAGCCCCGCGAGCCCGGTGCGGGCGAGCACCTCGTGCAGCGACACGTCCCAGTTGGAGACGACGACCAGGCGCGCGCCGCCCGAGCGCAACGCCCGCAGCGCGGGGACCACGTCCGGGTACGGCGTGAACTCGAGCGCGGCCAGCAGCACGTCGGTGAGCGCGTCGAGCCCGGCGTCGCGCGCGGCGTCCGGCAGCTGCGCGCCCATGACCGCGGCGGCGTCCCGCCGCAGGGCGGCGAGCGACGCGGCGTCGCGCCCGCGGTCGAGGTGCGCGCGGTAGTACGCGATCTCGGCGGCGACGGCGCGCTTGCAGGTCGCCTCGCCGACCTCGAGCCCGAGCCGCTCGCGCAGCGCGCGGCGCAGGCGCGGGGCGGGCGGCTCGAGCCGCACGAGGGTGCCGAGGGCGTCGAGCAGGACGGCCCGTGGCGCGGCGGCGGTGCCGCCCGGTGCGTGGGTACTGTCCCCGGCCATGGCGGCGGGTCATCTTGCCATCCCGGTCGCCGCGAGCACCGCCCAGTGGGTCGGCGCCGCGAGCGCGATCGCGGTCGCCGTGGTCGTCGCCGCGATCATCGACCGGGCGTTCGGGCGCCGCAGCCGCCGGCTCGCCGAGGTCGTCGCGCGCGGGCAGCTGACGGCCGAGACCGACACGCGCCTGCGCTTCGTCCGCCGGCTCCTGGTGGCGGTCGTCCTGTTGATCGGCCTCGCCGTCGCGCTCTCCCAGTTCACCGGGCTCGGGCGCGTCGCCGGGAGCATCCTCGCCTCGAGCGCCATCGCCGCCGCCGTCATCGGCTTCGCGGCCCGCCAGACGCTCGCCAACCTGGTCGCGGGGATCATGCTCGCGATCACGCAGCCGCTGCGGGTCGGGGACTGGGTGACCTTCGAGGGCAGCTACGGCGTCGTCGAGGACGTGCGCCTCAACTACACGCTGCTGCGCACGCCGTCCGAGCAGCGCGTGCTCATCCCCAACGAGCGGCTCGCCGCCGGCGTGCTGGTCAACGAGACGCTGATCTCGGACTCCGTGGGCCTCGACATCACCGTGTGGGTGCCGCCCGAGGCCGACGCGGACCGCGCGGTCAGCGCCCTGGAGGACGAGACCGGCTGCCACGTGGCGATCGCCGAGGCGGTGCCGTGGGGGGTGCGGATCGAGGTCAGCGGAGAGTCGTGTCGCCCGCCGCAGCGCCCCGCGCGCGAGGCGGCGCTGCGGACGCAGTGCCTGCGCCGGCTGCGCGCGGAGGGCCTTCTGCCCGGCTGACGCAAGGGTTCCGGCCCCCGAGGGCGAACCCCTCCCGCGTCTACAATCGATCGCTCGCGCGCAGCACCACCGCGCGCGGCGCTTGCCGATGAGCCGGACGCAACGGATCAGGCGCACCCGCCGCGGCCGAGGGCGCCCTCGCAACAAGGCCATGCTCACCGTCCTCGTGGTGGTGATCGTCGGCGCGCTCGGCGGCCTCGCCCTGGTCGGCTGGGTCGTCTCGGTGGCCTCCTCGGCGCCCCCGATCTCCGCGCTCAAGCCGCGCGACCCGGGCTCGAGCACGGTCGTCTACTCCGCCGACGACCAGCGCCTCGGCTTCATCTCCGGCGACGAGCTGCGCCAGCCGGCGCGCTACGAGCGCATCCCGGAGACGATGCGCAACGCGACGGTCGCCATCGAGGACGAGCGCTTCTACCGCCACAAGGGCGTCGACTACGAGGGCGTCGTGCGCGCCGCGGTCAAGAACTTCGCCTCCCAGCGGACCGTGCAGGGCGGCTCGACCATCAGCATGCAGGTCGTCCGCAACCTCTACACCGAGGACAAGACGCGCGCCGGCCTGGCGGGGTACCAGCGCAAGATCCGCGAGGCCAAGCTCGCCGAGGAGCTCGAGAACGAGCACTCCAAGCGCTGGATCCTCAGCACCTACCTGAACACGGTGCCCTACGGCACGCTCGGCGGCCAGACCGCGATCGGCGTCAAGGCGGCGGCGCGCATGTTCTTCTCCAAGCCGGTCGAGAAGCTCACGCTGCGCGAGTCCGCGCTGCTGGCCGGGCTCCCCCAGGCCCCGACCGACTACTCGCCGATCCGCTCGCGCGGCGCCGCCAAGACCCGCCGCAACGAGGTCCTGCGCAAGATGGCCCAGCTGGGGATGATCTCGCGCCGCACCGCGGAGCGCACCATGCGCCGCAGCCTCGGCGTCGAGACCTCGACCTACTTCTCCAAGCGCCGCGAGAGCTACTTCGTCGACTACGTCAAGGACGAGCTGCTCAAGGAGTACGGCGCCCAGACGGTGCGCAACGGCGGCATGCGCGTCTACACGACGATCGACCTCAAGAAGCAGCAGGAGGCGCGCACCGCCATCAGCAACAAGCTCGCGGGGGCCGGGCCCTCGTCCGCGATCGTCACGATCGATCCCAGAAACGGCTACATCAAGGCGATGGCCTCCTCGGCCGACTACGGCCAGTCGAAGTACAACCTGGCCGCGCAGGGCCACCGCCAGCCGGGCTCGACGTTCAAGGTGATGGCGCTGATGGCCGCGTTGCGCGAGGGCGTCGATCCCGACCGCACGCACTACGTGTCGCGATCGCCCACGGTGATCTCGAACACGCCGTGGGGCCCGATCAACGTCAAGACCTACGGCGGCCGGGGCGCCGGCGACCTCAGCCTTCGCCGGGCCACGCTGAAGTCGGACAACTCGGTGTACATCCAGCTGGCGCTCGACCTCGGGCCCGACAAGGTCGCCCAGGCGGCGCACGACCTCGGCATCCGCTCGAAGCTGCAGGGCCTGCCGGCCGAGACGCTCGGCGGCCTCGGCGACGGCGTCTCGCCGCTCGAGATGGCCAACGCCTACGCGACGATCGCCTCCGGCGGCATGCGCAACCGGCCGACCGCGATCCGCAAGATCGCGTTCCCGGGCGGCCGGGTGGACAAGGGCAAGTCGATGCCCCAGCGCTTCCGCGTCAAGCGCAAGCGCGCCTTCTCGGACGGGGCGACCGCCAAGGCGACCGACATCCTCGAGCAGAACATCCAGAGCGGCACCGGGACGAACGCCAAGCTGAACTGCCCCGCGGCCGGCAAGACGGGCACGACCGACAACAACACCGACGCGTGGTTCGTCGGCTTCACCCCGCGGCTCGCGACGGCCGTGTGGGTCGGCTACCCCAAGCAGCAGGCCTACATGAACACCGAGTACCACGGCGGCCCGGTCGACGGCGGCACCTTCCCGGCCGAGATCTGGGGCGAGTACATGTCGGCGGCCAAGGGCGGGTTCTGCGGTGACTTCAAGGCGCCCAGGCAGGCGTTCGCGGCGAAGCCGTTCGACGGCGGCAGCGGGTCGGGCGGGCCCAACGGCAACGGCAACAGCGGATCGCTCGTCCCCGGCACCGGGACCGCCCCGGCGCCCGCGCCCGCCCAGCCGCAGGCGCCGAGCGGCGACGGCGACCAGGGCGGCGACGGCAACGCGGGCGGCGGCCGCCGCGACGGCGGTGGTGGCGGCAACCGCGGCGGCGGCGGTGGAAACGGCGGCGGTGGCGGCGGCGGTGGTGGCGGCGGCGGCTGGCGACCGCGGCGGCGGCGATGGCGGCGGCGCAGGTGCGGGCGCCAACGGCGGTACCGAGTTCGACCCCGGCTCCTACGACTCGCCCTGAGGCTGACGCCGGCCGCGGGCCTGTCCGCGACGGGGTGCGGCTGCTATAACCCCGCCGTCAGGGCCGCCCGGTGGGCGGCGAGAAGCATGCGGGAAGGCAGTGCCCAGCAGCACCCCTCGCGCATCGAAGACTCAGTGAGGAGTGTTGTATGGCAACCGGTGTCGTCAAGTGGTTCAGCGACGAGAAGGGCTTCGGATTCATCACCCCGGACGACGGGGGGAAGGACGCGTTCGTCCACTTCTCGGGCATCGCCGGCGATGGGTTCCGCACCCTGGCAGAAGGCGCAAGGGTGTCGTACGAGCTGGGTGACTCCCCCAAGGGACCCCAGGCCACGAACGTGCAGGTCATCTGACTTGGCCAAAGAGGAAAAGGTCGAATTCGAAGGCGAGGTCGTCGAGGCGCTCCCGAACGCGATGTTCCGGGTGCAGCTCGACAACGGCCACGAGGTGCTCGGCCACGTCGCCGGGAAGATGCGCCGCTTCCGCATCCGGATCCTGCCGGGGGACCGGGTGCGCGTGGAGGTCTCGCCGTACGACCTCAACCGCGCGCGGATCGTCTACCGGCATCGGTAGCGGCGGCGTCCCGGCATCCGGGGCCGCGTGGGTGAGCTCGACCTGATCGAGGCGATCCGCGCCACGCTGCGCCGCCGCCCGGACTCGCGCGTGGTGCGCTGGCTGGGCGACGACGCCGCGGTGATCCGCGCGGACGCCTACGCCGCCGTGTCCGTCGACGTGATGGTCGACGGCACCCACTTCCGCCTCGACGGCGGCGCGACCCCCGCCGATGCCGGCCACCGCGCGCTGGCTGGGGCGCTCTCCGACCTCGCCGCGATGGGCGCCGCGCCGGGCGAGGCGTACCTCTCGGTGGTCCTGCCCGGAGGGATCGCCGACGCCGACGTGCTGGCGCTGCACGAGGCCGCCGAGGCGCTCGCCGCCGCCACCGGCACGACGATCGCCGGCGGCGACCTGGCGAGGGGGCCGGTCCTGACGATCGCGGTGACCGTGATCGGATGGGCGCCCGAGGCGGACGCGCTGGTGGGCCGCGACGGCGCGCGCCCGGGCGACCTCGTGGGCGTCACCGGCACGCTCGGCGCCGCGGCCGCCGGCCTCGCGGGGCTGGACGGCCGCGCAGTCGCCGGACCCGAGCTGCGCGGCCGCTATCTCCGGCCCGTCCCCCGGCTGGCCGAGGGACGCGCGCTCGCCGCCGCGGGCGTGAGCGCGATGATGGACCTCTCCGACGGGCTCGCCTCGGACGCCCTGCGCATGGCCGAGGCCTCCGGCGTGCGACTGGCGCTGGACGCGGCCGCGCTCCCGGTCGCTCCCGGCGTCGAGGCCGTGGCGCGCGAGCTCGGCCTCGAGGCGGCCGAGCTCGCCGCGACCGGCGGCGAGGACTACGAGCTCCTCGTCTGCGCGCCCCCTAGCGCGCGGGCGGCCACCGAGCGCGCGGCGGGCGCCGCGGGCCTCGCCTGGATCGGCGAGGTGGTCGCAGGGCCGGCCGATCTCCTCTGGCGCAACGCGCCGCGCGCCGCCGCGACCTGGCGTGGCTACGAGCACGGCTGAGCCGCGGGCAGAACGCCGCGCCGCTCATCGGGCCCGCTCCTCGCGCGGCTCGGCGCCGAACAGCGCGGGCAGCGCCCCGCCGGCGGCGAGCCGGTCGACGATCGCGGCCGCGACCGCCGTCGCGTCCACGTGATAGCCGGATCGCTCGGCGCGGTCGTGCGCCTCGCCGGGGACCTGCGCCGTCCTCGTGTCCGCCATGGGCAACCTGCCGCCCGGGCGCGCGGGGCGCGGGAAGCGCGCCGCACGCGGGGCCTGTGTGGGTGTGGGGGCCGCTGTGAGCATCTCGTGACAGAGGCATCGGCGCCGGGGCGCCGACGGTGGATGGGGTGCGCACCCCAACCGCTGAATCAGCGATCTAGGCGGTGGCGCCGCGAGGCTCGTCGCTGACGAGCCGCGCGAAGACCACGATGCGCTTCGCGGCCGAGTACAGCGGATGGCAGGCGGAGAGCACGAGCCGGTCGTAGCTCGTGCGCTGGGTCACCCACGTCGCGGTCGGCGGCACGATCCGCGTGCGCTCGACCTTGTAGGTGAAGTTCCCGTAGGGCATGCGCAGATGGATCGCGTCGCCGTCGCGCAGCTTGTCGAGCTTGCGGAACGGCGCGCCGTAGGTCGTGCGATGACCGGCGATCGCCACCGTGCCGCGGACCCCGGGCAGCGGCGTGCTCGGATAGTGGCCGGGGCCCTTGCGCAGGTCGCCGCCGTCGGTCCCCGCCACGAACACCGTCTTGAGCCCGATGCGCGGGATGGTCACGCGCCCGAGCGGATCGCCGTCGTCGGCGCGCCGGTCGAGCGCCCGCGCCGCGAAGCTCAGCTTCCGCTGGGGCGTCGGCAGGCGCGTGATCGCCTTGCGCTCGACGGTCGTGTAGGTCTCGCCCTCGATCGTGGCGAGGCGGCTGTCGAGCCGGCCCTGCTCGATCCGCGAGTAGATCCCGGACACGGGCTCCTGCCAGAGCACGGTCACCGCGCCCTCGGCGAGAAGGAGCACGCCGACCACGATCAGCAGCGTCGAGAGCGTGCGCAGGTGGCGGCGCATGGGTTCAGCGTAGTCAGCGCTTGAGCGCGGACTCGGTGCCGCCGAGCGAGCCGGGGCCCGCATAGCTGACCGGGCCGCGCGTCACGATCGGCTCGCCGGTCTCGATGTTGGCGGCCAGCCGCTCGCGGGTGCGCAGCACGACCACGAACGCGCCGACGCACGAGCCGAGCAGCGACCACGCCACGATGGTGGCCGGCGAGACGTGGCCGCCGGCCACCAGCTCGAACAGCCACCACACCAGCTCGAGCGGCCCGAGCCCGAGGGCGAGCGCGTAGTAGAGCAGCGCGAGAGCGGGAAGCGCCAGCCCCGCCACGAGCGCCACCACGCCGAGCCGGCCGCGCAGGCGCGACCCCGGCGACGCGGCGAACAGCCACAGGTGGGCGGCCGGGAGCAGCAGCGCGGCGGCGAAGGGGTTCGCCACCCACACGACGGCGGCGATGCCGCACACCACGACGCCGAGCGCCGCCGCCGCGCCACCCGCGGCCGCGTTCCCGCGCCGGCCGATGATCCGCAGCAGGCCGGGCCGCCCGCCGAACCAGACGAACGCTCCCACCAGCGCGGTCGAGAGCATCGCCAGCGCGCCGCCGATCGCGAACGGCGTCGCGTCCGGCATCACGGGAGCGGGCGGCGGGGAGAAGGCGCCGACCGCCACGAGCGCCTGCGTCCACAGCCACGCCACCACGGGCGCGACCGCGCCGGCCGCGATCCACTGCAGCCAGCGCCCGACCGCGAGCCGCCGGCGGCGCGCGCGGAAGAAGCCGTCCAGCGCGGCGAGCAGCGCGGGCAGCAGCAGCGTCCCGATCAGCAGCCGCACGGCCCAGTCCGGCAGGACCTTGCGCATGGTGACGATGCCCGCCGTCTCGCCCGCGAACGCCGGGCGCGAGCCGGCCCGCTGCGCCACCCCCTCGCGCTCGCCGACCTCGTCGACGGCCGTCACCGTGCGCAGCGCCGCGCGCCCGAACTCGCCCAGGCGGTCCTGGAGGATGCGGCCGTCGGGGTCGGGGCCGCGCTCGCCGGAGACCGAGAGCTCGACGGCCGGGAGCCCTGAGCGCAGGACCTCGCCCTGCTCGGAGACGGTCGCGGGGGCCGCGCGGCGGATCCACTGCGCGGGCGCGCGGGCGCCGCCGGGCTGGGAGCCGACCTCCTGGCGCACGGCGGCCTCGACGGTCCGCCGCAGCCCGATCGGCGGGGCGGAGTCGCTGTTGGACCACGGGACGACCCATGGCTTGCGCACGCGCTCGCCGGCCAGGTCGCCGAGCACGAGCACGGCGTCGATGCCGCCGGCCTCGCGCGCCCAGGCACGCGCGCCGGCCGCGCCCCCGCTGCCGCCGGAGGTCGAGACGAGCACGAGCGTCTTGGCGAGATCGCGCCCGACGAGACGGCTGGACTCGCCCGGGCGGACCGGGCTGTCGCTGCGGGAGCGGAAGATGCGCGCGAGCTCGATCAGCGCCGCCGTGCCCGAGAGGTCGGCCAGTCCCTGGGTGCGCACCGAGTCGCGGTGCGCGAGCACGACGATGCGCCGCGCCGACAGGCCCGGGCGGACGCCGACCACGGTGGTCAGGTCGCGGCGGCCGTCGACCGTCCGGCCGTCCGCGTCGGAGCGCGAGACGCGGAAGCCGTTCGTGCGCAGCGCCGTCTCGACCCGGCCCGCCACCCCGAGGTCCCCGTCGGAGCCGGGGCGACGGGAGGGGAACGCGTTGCCGAGCTCGCGCAGCGAGTCGCGCACCGGCGCCCGCCCGGGCCCGAACGCGCGGGAGTCGTCGAAGGCCTGGGCGGCGAGCCGCGAGGTCGCCGGCGCGGGCCGGTTCTCGAGCGCGAAGGCGACGACGAACAGCGCGACGAGCGCCGGCAGGAACGCCGCGCGGTAGACCCGCATATCGAGCACGGTCCGAGAGTACTCGCGCGCCCGCGGGAATCGGCAGCGGAACGGCGTCCTGCAACCCGCCTGTCCGCGCAACGTCGGTGTTTACGCTTATCCCGAATGGCCGACCGCGCCGCGCGCATCCTGCTGGTCGATGACGAACAGCCGATCCAGACGCTGCTCTCGTTCCCGCTGCAACGCGACGGCTACGAGGTCGTGCAGGCCTCCGACGGCCGCGAGGCGCTGGCGCGCTTCGACGAGCAGGCGTTCGACCTCGTCGTGCTCGACGTGATGCTGCCGCGGATGGACGGGCTCGAGGTCTGCCGGCGCCTGCGCGCGCGCTCCTCGGTCCCGATCATCATGCTCACCGCCAAGTCCGAGGAGATCGACAAGGTCCTCGGGCTCGAGCTCGGCGCCGACGACTACATCACCAAGCCGTTCTCGCTGCGCGAGTTCCGCTCCCGGGTCAAGGCGGCCCTGCGCCGCGCCGGCATGGCGGGCGCCGAGACGGAGGACGAGCGGCCGATCGAGGCGCGCGACCTGCGCATCGATCCCGCCAAGCGCAGCGTCACCCTGCGCGGCGCGCCGATCCAGACCACCTACGTCGAGTTCGAGATCCTCAGCGCGATGGCGGCCAGCCCCGGCCGCGTCTACACGCGCGACATGCTGCTCGCGCGCGTCTGGGGGGACTCCGCCTACCGCGATCCGCGGACCATCGACGTCCACATCCGGCACCTGCGCGAGAAGATCGAGGCGGACGCCAAGGAGCCCGAGTACATCTTCACCGTGCGCGGTGTCGGCTACCGCTTCCGCGACGACGGCGGCTAGCCATGCCCCGCCCCCTGCGCTCCCTGCGCAACCGCCTCGCGGTGATCTTCGGCCTGATCGTCCTCAGCGCCATCGGGATCGTCTACTTCTCCGTCGCGCCCCAGCTGCAGGGCCGCCTCTCCGACCAGAAGATCTCCGAGCTGGTCGACGACTCCCGGCGCTTCAGCGGACCGATCGAGCAGGTGCTCGGCACCGACCTGCCCAAGGAGGTCGTCGAGGGCCGCACGCGACTCGCGGCCGCGCGCGCGAGCGCGGAGGTGATCGTGCTCGGCGTCGTCGGGGGGACGCAGTCGCAGGTCTTCGTCCACGTGGACTCCACACCCGACGGCGGACTCGACTTCGAGGACGTGCGCGCCGTGGCCGAGCGGGCGCTGCGGACGCGGCAGACCGCCACGGCGACGGCCGACACCCGGCTCGGCAGCCAGGCGCTCGCCGCGCGCCCGCTGTTCGGTCCCGACGGGGCGCGCGGCGTGATCGTCTACGCCGACGCCCTCTCCGACGTCCAGGCCAACGTCAGCCTGATCCGCCGCCAGATCCTCGCGTCGGGGGCCGTGGCGCTGCTGATCGCGCTGGTCGCCGGCTACCTGGTGGCGCGCGCGCTCTCCGCGCGGATCGCCCGGCTCGAGCAGGCCGCGCGCAAGGTCGCCGACGGCGACTTCTCGAACCCGATCCGCGCCGACTCCGACGACGAGCTCGGGCAGCTCGCCGCGGCCTTCAACGACATGCAGAACCAGCTCGCGCGCCTCGACCGCGCGCGCAAGCAGTTCATCGCCTCCGCGTCGCACGAGCTGCGCACGCCGATCTTCTCCCTCGGCGGGTTCCTCGAGCTGCTCGCCGACGAGGACCTCGACGAGGCGACGCGGCGCGAGTTCCTCGCCCACCTGCAGAGCCAGGTCGAGCGGATGCGCAAGCTGACCACCGAGCTGCTCGACCTCTCGCGACTCGAGGCCGGGGCGCTCGAGCTGCGGCCGGAGCCCACCGACGTCGGGCGCCTCACGCGCGACGTCACCAGGGAGTTCACGCCCGCGCTCACCCAGCACGGCTCGAGGGTCGAGATGAAGGTGACCGACCCCGTCGAGGCGGATTGCGACCCCGAGCGCGTGGCGCAAGTGGTTCGTATCCTGCTTGACAACGCGCTGGTCCACACGCCTGCGGGAACGCCGATCGTGGTTTCGGCCGCGCGATACGACGGGCACGTTCGCCTGGAGGTCTCCGACGGCGGTCCCGGGATCAAGCGCCACAACATGCCGCACATCTTCGAGCCCTTCTTCTCCTCCGACGACGACGCCCAGGGCGCCGGCCTCGGCCTGGCCATCGCGCGCGAGCTGGCCGGCACGATGCGCGGCGAGCTGCGGGTCCGCTCGACCCCGGGGCGCACCACCTTCACCCTGGACCTTCCTGGATGAGCAGACGACCGGGTCGACACGGTGGGTGGTCCTGCCGGGCGCATGCGGAGCTTGCTGGATGAAGCGGCGCGTGCTCGTCCTGCTGCTGGCCGCGGCGCTCGTCTGCGCGGGCCTCGTCGCGGGCTGCAGCCTCGCCGGTGACGACGACTCCGACAGCGCCAAGAAGCCGACGAACACCACGACCACGCGCGTGGAGGTGGTCGAGGGCCTCGGCAAGAGCGACGGGCTGAACGCCCGCGAGATCTACAAGGAGGAGGCACCCGGCGTCGTCACGGTCATCTCGCTCTTCGGCGAGGGCGACCTCGACTCGGTCCTCGGCGGCGGCGAGGGCGGCGGCAGCGGCGTCGGCTCGGGCTTCGTGCTCGACGGCAAGGGCGAGATCGCCACGAACGCCCACGTCGTGTCCCAGGGCCAGGGCGCCAAGCTCAAGCGCGCCCGCGAGGTCTACGTCGAGTTCGCCGACGGCAACCAGGTGCGCGCGAAGATCCTCGGCGAGGACCCGAACGCCGACGTGGCGCTGCTCCGGGTCGACCCCGAGGGGCTGCGGCTGCGGCCGCTCCCGCTCGGCTCGAGCGCGAAGGTGCAGGTCGGTACCGCGGTGGCGGCGATCGGCTCCCCGTTCGGCGAGCGCCAGTCGCTCTCGGTCGGCGTCGTGTCGGCCATCGACCGCTCGATCGAGTCGCTCACCGACTTCCAGATCTCCGGCGCCATCCAGACCGACGCCGCCATCAACCCCGGCAACTCGGGCGGCCCGCTGGTCGACGAGGACGGCCGCGTCATCGGCATCAACCAGCAGATCAAGACCAACAGCGGCGGCGGCGAGGGGGTCGGGTTCGCGGTGCCGGTGGACCTCGTCAAGCGCTCGCTCGGCCAGCTGCGCGAGACCGGCAAGGTCGCCTACGCCTACCTCGGCGTGTCCTCGGTCCCGCTCTACCCGCAGCTCGTCGAGCGCTTCGACCTGCCGGTGCAGAAGGGCGCCTGGGTCCAGGAGATCACGCCCGGCGGCCCGGCCGCCCGCGCCGGCCTGGAGGGCGGCGACGGCGCGGCGCGCTTCCAGGCGCGCGCCTACCGCGACGGCGGCGACGTCGTGACCAAGCTCGGCGACGTCCCCGTGGAGGACTCCAACGACCTCTCGACGGCGGTCGAGCACTACAAGCCCGGAGACGTGGTGACGCTGAAGGTCTGGCACGACGGCAAGTCGCGCGACCTCCGGGTCAAGCTCGGGCAGCGGCCCCTCGCGCAGTCGTCCGGCGGGTGAGACGGCTCGTCCTCGACCTGGCGAGCGCGCTGCGCGAGCTCGTCGCGCCTCGACTCGGCGCGCACGGCGGCCGCGCCCACGCGCGCGCGGGCGCGGGCGGCGACGTGACGTTCGGCATCGACGCCGAGGCCGAGGCCTTCCTCGCCGAGTGGGTCGCGAGCCACGCGCCCGAGGTCGCCTTCTACTCCGAGGACCGGGGGCTCGTCACGCCGGCCGGCGGCGCGTCGCCCGAGCACGTGCTGGTCGTCGACCCGATCGACGGCACGCGCCCCGCGCTGGCGGGCTTCGAGGCGGCCTGCACGTCGGTCGCGGTCGCGCCGGTGCGCGACGGCGCGCCGACCATGGGCGACGTCAGCGCCGCCGCGGTCGTCGAGATCAAGTCCGGCGAGTGGTTCGTGGCCGAGCGCGGGCGCGGCTGCGAGGCCTCGGTCCCGCTGGCGCCCTCCACCGCCGACGACCCGTCCCGGATGTTCTGGGCCTACGGCTTCCGCGGCCGCCCCGCGCGCCTGCTGGTCGAGGTGCTCGGCGACCTCATCGACGCCTCCTCGGTCGGCGGCGGCGTGTTCGACCTCGGCTCGGCGAGCTACGACATCACGCGGGTGGTCACCGGCCAGCTCGACGCCTACATCGAGCCCAGCCCGCGCCTGGTCGAGGAGGTCCCGGGCGCGCGCGCCGCGTTCGAGCGCCTCGGCGGGGGCGCGGTCCTCAACAACTCGCCCTACGATCTGGCCGCCGCGGTGCTGTGCGTCGACGAGGGCGGCGGCATCGTGACCGACGCCGCCGGGAGGTCCCTGGACGACCGCCTGCTGCTCGGCTCGGGCCGCGAGCACCAGATGTCCGTGCTCGCCGCCGGTACCGCCGCCCTCCACGCCAAGCTGCTCGAAGAAGTGGAGCGTGGTCTGGCCAGGGCAGGGGAGTTGGCTAACCTCCGGCCGCCCGCATCCGCGTCCGCACTGCCCGACTAGGAGCGATCGCCTCACGTGCTGCAGCCCGTCGTGCTGGCCCACAAGAGCCTGGCCGACTACACCCACATCGTCGGCCGGCCACTGATCGACGAGATCCGCGAGCTCGCTGAACCGCTCAAGGGCAAGCGGGTCGTCCAGCTGTCCGCCACCGCGTTCGGCGGCGGCGTCTCGGAGATCCTCTACACGCTCATCCCGCTGATGCGCGACGTCGGGCTCGACGTCGAGTGGCAGGTGATCTACGGGCGCGAGGAGTTCTTCAACGCCACGAAGGTCATGCACAACGCGCTGCAGGGCAACCCGCAGGACCTCACCGAGGAGCAGTGGGCGGTGTGGGAGCAGTACAACGAGATGAACGCACGCGAGCTCTCGCGCGGCTGGGACTACTGCATCGTGCACGACCCGCAGCCGGCCGCGATCGCCGGGCTCGAGCCGGGCAAGTCGGACCGCTGGATCTGGCGCTGCCACATCGACGTCTCGACGCCCAACCCGTCCACGATGGCCCGCCTTCGGCCGCGCCTCGAGCACTACCAGGCGTCCCTGTTCCACGTCGCCGACTACGTGCCCGCCGGCATGAACGGCGGCGTGAACATCGTGCCGCCCGCGATCGACCCGCTGGCGCCGAAGAACATGGCGCTCTCGATCGAGGACGCGACGTTCGTCTGCCGGCAGTTCGGAATCGACGTCAACCGCCCGATGATCTGCCAGGTCTCGCGCTTCGACCCGTGGAAGGACCCGCTCGGCGTGATCGACGCCTACCGGATCGTCAAGGAGGAGCGCCCCGAGGTCCAGCTCGCCCTGGTCGGCTCGATGGCCAGCGACGACCCCGAGGGCTGGGACTTCTACAACTCCACCATCGCTCACGCCGAGGGCGATCCCGACATCCACATCCTCAACAACTTCAACAACGTCGGCGCGATCGAGGTCAACGCCTTCCAGTCGCTCGCCGACGTCGTGATCCAGAAGTCCACGCGCGAGGGCTTCGGGCTCACGGTCAGCGAGGCGCTGTGGAAGGGCAAGGCCTTCATCGGCGGTGACGTCGGGGGGATCCCCCTGCAGGTCGAGAACGGCGTGTCCGGCTACCTCGTGGACTCGGTCGAGGGCTGCGCGGCGCGCGCCCTGGACATCGTCAACGACCCGGCGCTCGGCAAGGCGCTCGGCCGCCGCGGCAAGGAGCACGTCCGCACGAACTTCCTGATGCCGCGGTACCTGCGGGACTACCTGCGCATCTTCACCGAGGTCGGTTGACTGTGACCGTGGACGACGACACGCTCGTGCTCGTCTCCAACCGGGGGCCGGTGACCTACCAGGACGACGGGTCGGTGAAGCGCGGCTCCGGCGGCCTCGTCACCGCTCTCACCGGCCTCGCCTCCCACCGCGACGCGGTCTGGATCGCCTCCGCGATGACCGACGCCGACGTCGACATCGCCGAGGAGCACGGCGGCCGGCCGTTCGAGGTCGAGACCGAGAACGGCAACTTCCGGGTGCGCTTCGTCGCCTCCGACGCCGAGGCCTACGACCGCTTCTACAACATCTTCGCCAACCCGATGCTCTGGTTCATCCAGCACTACCTGTGGGACCAGAGCAACGCGCCCGACATCCGCCAGCACGAGGTCGACGCCTTCGAGCTCGGCTACAACGTCGTCAACCAGGACCTCGCCCGGGCCGTGCTCGAGGAGATCGAAGGGCGCGAGGAGCCGGTCGTGATGGTCCACGACTACCAGCTCTACACGCTGCCGGCCATGGTCCGCGACGAACGCCCGGACGTCTTCCTGCACCACTTCGTGCACATCCCGTGGACCCAGCCGGACGCCTGGCGGGTCCTGCCGGCCGGCATCCGCGAGGCGATCTACCGCGGACTGCTCGCCAACGACATCGTCGGCTTCCACACCCGCTCCTACCGGCGCAACTTCCTGCAGTGCTGCCGCGACCTGATGGACCTCGACGTCGACCTCGAGCGCGGCGTCGTCCACTTCGAGGGCCGCGACGTGTGGGTCCGGGCCTATCCCCTCCCGATCGACTGGCGCGCGACCCAGGCCGTCGCCGGCCGCGACCGCGTGCGCGAGTTCGAGGACCGCCTGCTCGAGCGCCGCCGCGAGTTCTCGATCCTGCGCGTCGACCGCGCCGACCTCTCGAAGAACGTCCTGCGCGGGTTCACCGGCTTCGACATCTTCCTCGAGCAGCACCCCGAGTTCCACGAGCGGATCACGTTCACCGCCCAGCTCATGCCCTCGCGGACCGACGTGCCCGAGTACGCGGAGTACCTGGAGCGCATCGAGGCGCTCGTCGCGGTCGTCAACCACCGCCACGGGACACCCGACTGGATGCCCATCAGCCTCAAGCTCCGCGACGACCTCGACGAGGCGGTCGCGAGCTACAAGCACTACGACGTGATGATGGTCAACGCCATGTTCGACGGGATGAACCTGGTGGCCAAGGAGGGGCCGCTCGTCAACGAGCGCGACGGCGTCTCCATCCTCAGCGAGAACACGGGCGCCCACGAGGAGCTCGGGGCGTGCGCGCTCTCGGTGAACCCGTTCGACGTGCAGGAGCTCGCCGACTCGATCTACGCGGCGCTGACGATGTCCCGGGACGAGCGGGCGCGCCGGGCCGCGCAGCTGAAGGAGATCGTCACCTCGCGCGATCCGGGGGACTGGATCGACGAGCAGGTGGAGGACATCCGGCGCAAGGCGCGGGGCGGGGCGGCGGAGGCGGTCTAGGGACCGCCCGCCCTCGCGGGTCCGAGACCTCCCGCTCAGCCGCGCTCGAAGGAGAACTCCGCGCCCGCCGGGTCCGGCTCGGGCGTCGGGGCCGGCGTGGGTGCCCGCGGCGGCGGCTCGCCGACGGGCTGCGGCGTCTCCGTCGGCGGCCGCTTCCCCGCCGGCGGCGTCCGAGCGCGGGGCCGGTACGGCAAGGGACGGGGCGGCCGCGGCGCCGCCACGACCGGCGCACGCTGCGCCCGGCGGCGCGGCTTCCCTCTGCGCCGGGCGGACTCCCGCTCGCCCCGCGCCCCATGCCGCCGGACCTCGCGTGTCTCCCGCTGCCTCTGTGGACGCTCGCGAGCCGGCTGCGGCTCCCTCGGGCGCGACACCTCCCGGGGCTGGGAGCCGGGGCGTGCCGCCCGCGGCTGGGGATCGCGGGTGGGAACGGCCGGCCCGGGCTCGCCCGCCGGCAGCCGCGGGGCCGAGCCCGAGAGCCGCGGCCAGAGCACGATCAGCGCGACGACCGCCGCGACGGCCACGGCCCGCGCGACGTTGGCCCAGCGCACGCGGTGCAGGAGATCGCCGCCCACTTCTCGGGTAGGCGCGCCGGCGGGCCGATTCGCCCCTCGCTGCTAGCATGCGCCGCCGCCATGGCGACCGAGGAACCCATCTACGACCTGGTCCTCCTGCTGGACACGCAGGTCGACGACGAGCGCCGCTCGGAGATCGTCGACAACGTCGAGCAGGCCATCGAGGGCGGCGGCGAGCTCGTCGGCCGCCACGACTGGGGTGTCCGGGCGACGGCCTTCGAGGTGCGCAAGCGCGCCGACGCCGACTACCGCCTGCTTCAGTTCCGCGCCGAGCCCGAGCTCCTCGAGCGGCTGGAGCACACGCTCAAGATCACCGACGGCGTGATCCGCTTCCGGATCATCAAGCTCCGGCCGGGCACGCCCTCGCCGCCGGACCTCAGCGCGTCGGTCGCCGCCGCGGCTCCCGTCGCCGAGGAGTAGCCGGCGCCCGGCCGCCCGCGGCCGACCCGTCAACCGATCGTCTCCCGGCCGTACGGGTCTGTCCCGCGCCTCCGGTTCGGGCGCCGCGACCGCGCGTCTCCGGGCCGCCGCGCCGCTGTGCGCTTCCGCGCAAACACCGGCACCGCCTGCGACGACTCTGTCAACAAACCGTCGCAATCTGCGACTCCACCAAAGTGACGGCCGACCCCCGATCTAGACTCGGCCTCAAGAACCTTCGTTCACGAGATTTGCACTTGTGGAAAGGAGCCATTCGTGGCAGCCACCAACATCAACCGGGTCGTCCTCACGGGCAACCTCACCCGCGACCCCGAGCTGCGGTCCCTGCCCAGCGGGATGTCGGTCTGCTCGCTTCGCCTGGCCTGCAACACCCGCCGCAAGGACAACGCCACCGGCGACTGGGTCGACAAGCCCAACTACTTCGACGTGACCGTCTGGGGCGCCCAGGGCGAGAACTGCGCGCGCTTCCTCTCCAAGGGGCGCCCCGTCGCGCTCGACGGTCGCCTGGAGTGGCGTGAGTGGGAGGCCCAGGACGGCTCCGGCAAGCGCCAGGCGGTCGAGATCATCGCCGACTCGGTCCAGTTCCTCGGCGGGCGGGACGAGGGCTCGGGCGGCGGCGAGGGCTTCACGCCCCGCTCCGACGTCCCGGTCGACGACCGCGACTTCCAGCCCGCGGGCGCCACCACGGGCAACGGCGGCGGCAACCGTCCGCCCGCCGACGACGACATCCCCTTCTAGAGCGTCCGCCAGGGACGATCGGCGCGGGCGCCGCCCCCTCTCCTGCACCGGGGGCGGCGCCGGCCGAGCCGCTGCGTCGCCTGAGCGCCGATCCCCGCCGTGGCGCGCCGGACGGGGGCGTGGGACACCTGCCACAATGTGACGCCGCGCGCCTCCGGCGCGCCGTTCTTGGACGCAGCTAGAGAGGTCTTCACGTGGCAAAGCAGCGCAGCCGGCCGACGCGCCGGCGTGATCGAAAGGGAGGGCCCGGGTCGGGGCGGCGGAAGTCCTGCCAGTACTGCCGGGACAAGGTCCCCTTCGTCGACTACAAGGACGTCGGGACGCTTCGCAAGTTCATCTCGGACCGCGGCAAGATCCGCTCGCGCCGCATCACGGGCGCCTGCCGGCGGCACCAGAACCAGATCGCCACGGCGGTGAAGCGGGCGCGCGAGCTCGCGCTCCTGCCCTACGTGGCCGAGTCCCGCGACTCCCGCGACGACCGTGGCCGCGACCGGGACCGCGATCGCGACCGCGACCGCTAGCTCGGCCATGCCCCAGGCCATCCTCCTCAAGGACGTCGAGCAGCTCGGCGACCGCGGCACGGTCGTCGACGTCTCGAAGGGCTACCTGCGCAACTACCTGATCCCGCGCAAGCTCGCCGAGCCCGCGACCAAGGCCTCGATCGAGGCGGCCCGGCAGCGCGCGGCGGCCGCCGAGCGCGCCCTCACCCAGGCCACCGAGCGCGCGCAGGAGAGCGCCGGCCTGCTCAACAAGACCGTGCTCACCATCGCCCACCAGGCCGGCGACGACGGCCGCCTGTTCGGCTCGGTCACCACGCAGGACATCGTGGACGCGATCCGCGACGCCCGCGGGCTCAAGCTCGACCGCCGCAAGGTCCACCTCGACGATCCGATCCGCACCGTCGGCACCCACATGGTCGACGTCGAGGTCGCCGACGGCGTCATCGCGACCGTCAAGACGATGGTCGTCGAGCAGAGCTAGCGCGCGAGCCCGGCACGCGTCCCGCCTGACCGCGGCCCGAACGGGCTCGCCCGCCGGTGCGCGGACGGCTCGTGCGTCCCCGCGGACACCCCGCCCCACCACTTTGCGCCGACTCTGCGGCGCTCTGCAACATTCCCTCGCAGTACGCGGGGGAGCGCCCGGCGGGCGCCGGACGCCGACCTAGACTCGGTCGCCCGATGGCGATCCCCGAACAGCGCAACGGCAACTCGAGCCACGGCCCCGACGGGCCGGTCGCCCCGCCGCAGAACCTCGAGGCCGAGCAGTCGGTGCTCGGCGCGGTGCTGCTCTCCGACACGGCGCTGCCGGCGCTGATCATCGACGAGAACCTCCAGGCGGCGGACTTCTACCGCGAGGCGCACGCGCTGATCTTCCAGGCGATGCTCGACCTGCACGCGAAGGGCGAGCCGGTGGACGCGCTGACGCTCGGCGAGCACCTCAAGCAGAACGGGCAGCTCGAGCGCGTCGGCGGGCGCGGTGCCGTGGACCTGCTGGCGGCGTCGGTGCCGGCGGTCGGCAACGTCCGGCGCTACGCGCGGATCGTGCGCGAGAACGCGATGCTGCGGCGCCTCCTGCACGCGTCCTACGACATCCAGGCGCGGGTGCACTCCCACGACGCCCCGCCGCGCGAGCTCGTGGACCTGGCCGAGCGCACGATCCTCGAGGTCGCGCACGAGGACCGGCGCAAGGACTTCGTGAACATCGGCGACCTGCTGTCGTCCGAGCTCGACAAGCTCGAGCACCTCTCGCGCGAGGGGAAGGCGATCACCGGGACGGCCTCGGGGTTCGAGGCCCTCGACACGATCACGGGCGGCTTCCAGGCCGGCAACCTGATCATCCTCGCGGCCCGCCCGTCGATGGGGAAGTCGGCCCTGATGGCGAACTTCGCCGAGCACGCGGCGCTCGCGGGCAACAAGGCGGTCGCGCTGTTCTCGCTCGAGATGTCGGAGTCGGAGCTCGCCCAGCGCTTCATCGCGTCGCAGGCCTCGGTGCGGGGCGACGACCTGCGCAAGGGCAACGTCCAGCAGTCGCGCTGGCCGAAGATCCTCGAGGCCTCCGACCGGCTCGCGCACTCGCAGCTCTTCATCGACGACTCATCCGACCTGTCGGTGCTGGACGTCCGCGCCAAGGCGCGCCGCCTGGCCCAGCAGAGCGCGGACGGGCTCGCGCTCATCCTCATCGACTACCTGCAGCTCATGCGCGCGCAGGGCGGCGTCGAGAACCGCGTCGAGCAGATCGGGCAGATCTCACGCGGGCTCAAGACGCTCGCCCGCGAGCTCGACGTCCCGGTGATCGCGCTCTCGCAGCTCAACCGCGGCGTGGAGCAGCGCACCGACAAGCGCCCCGTGCTGTCCGACCTGCGCGAGTCGGGCGCGATCGAGCAGGACGCCGACCTCGTGATGTTCATCTACCGCGACGAGTACTACGACGAGGAGTCCGAGCGCGAGGGCATCGCGGACCTGCTCATCGCCAAGCACCGCAACGGCGGTCTCGGGACCGTCGAGCTGACCTTCCAGAAGGACTACCCGCGCTTCATGTCCTACGTGTCCGAGGACCGGTACTGATGGCCTGCCCGCACGCGCGCTGCGACGGCTCGGGCTTCCTCTACGACCTCCAGCTGCGGCGCGCGTTCGACTGCAGCTGCCGGCCGGCCCGGATCGCTCGGCGCAAGGCGGCCGCGGTGGCCGGCCGCATCCCGAAGCGCTTCCGCGAGGTCTCCTTCGACCGCGAGCCGCTGCCCGACCTCGCCCGCCGCAACCCGGTCGTCGTCAGGGCGGTCCGCGACTACGTCGGCGAGATCGACGACCGCCTCGCCGAGGGGCAGGGCATGTGGTTCTCGGGCGACGTCGGCACCGGCAAGACCACGCTCGCGATGCTGATCTCCAAGGCGGCGATGGAGGCGGGGCACACCGTCGCCATCTACTCGCTGCCCCGGCTGCTCGCGCTGCTGCGCGAGACCTACGACGACGACGCGACGTGGTCGCTCAACGAGCTGATCGACCGGCTGTGCTCGGTCGAGCTGCTGCACATCGACGACGTCGGCGCCGAGCAGACCTCGCCGTGGGTGCTCGAGCAGCTCTACACGATCGTCAACACGCGCTACGAGGACAGCCGGGCGATGCTGCTCACGACCAACCTCGTCACCCGCGACAGCGACGAGGCGCTGCGGGCGCAGATCGGCGAGCGCACCGTGTCGCGCCTGTACGAGATGTGCGGCGAGCCGTTGCCGATGCATGGCGAGGACCGCCGGATGGACGCGAGCTTCGACTATCCCGACGTCCCCGAGCCGGCCCCGTCGCCGCCGGAGCCGGGACTGCCGGCCGATCCCGGCGAGCCGCCCGTCTACGGGACGCCCTGGATCCGGGCGTCGGAGCTCCGCCGCGTAGACTGAGGGCCGCAAATGGCCGGCATCGTGATCGTAGGCGCCCAGTGGGGCGACGAGGGCAAGGGCAAGATCACCGATCTCCTCGCGGAGAACGCGGATCTCGTCATCCGCTTCCAGGGCGGCAACAACGCCGGGCACACGATCGTGCGCGACGGCGTCGCGTGGAAGTTCCACCTGATCCCGTCCGGGATCCTCTACCCGGGCAAGCTGTGCGCGATCGGCAACGGGGTCGTGATCGACCCGCAGGTGCTCACCACCGAGCTCGAGGGCCTGCGCGCGAAGGGGATCGACCTCTCCGGCCTGCGGATCAGCGCGAACGCGCACATGATCATGCCCTACCACCTGCTGCTCGACCACGCGGGCGAGGTCAAGCTCGGGCGCCGGCAGATCGGCACGACCCGCCGCGGGATCGGCCCGTGCTATGCGGACAAGGCGGCGCGCCTGGGCATCCGGGTCCAGGACCTGCTCGACGAGAAGATCCTCAAGAAGAAGATCGCGGCCGCCATGGAGCCCAAGCGCCTCTCGCTGCGGCCCTTCGCCAAGGCGCCCGAGCTCGACCTGCAGTCGATGACCGAGGCCTACCTCACCTACGGCCACCGCATCGAGCAGCACATCGCCGACACCGCCCGGCTGACCTGGGACGTGCTCGACGCCGACGGCCATGTGATCTTCGAGGGCGCGCAGGGCACGCTGCTCGACATCGACCACGGCACCTATCCGTTCGTGACCTCGTCGAACCCGGTGGCCGCGAGCGCGTGCACCGGTACCGGCGTCGGGCCGAAGGACATCGACGAGATCTGGGGCGTGACCAAGGCCTACGCGACCCGGGTCGGGTCGGGGCCGTTCCCGACCGAGCTCGACGACGATCTCGGCGTCGCGCTGCGCGAGGCCGGCGGCGAGTACGGGACGACCACCGGGCGCGCCCGCCGCGTCGGCTGGATCGACCTCGTCGCCCTGCGCTACGCCGCGCGCATCAACTCGTTCACCTCGCTGGCGATCACGAAGCTCGACGTGCTGACCGGTCTCGGCGCGCTGCGGGTCTGCACCCGCTACCGCGGCGCCGAGGAGGCGACCTTCGACCACTATCCCTACCACCAGACCGTGATGCACCAGGCGGTCGGCGAGTACGAGGAGCTCCCCGGCTGGGACGAGGACCTCGGCGACTGCCGCGACGAGGCCGACCTCCCCGCCGCCGCGCGCGACTACCTCGCCTACATCGCCGACTTCATCGGGGTGCCGGTCACGCTCATCGGCGTCGGGCCGGGGCGCGACCAGGTCATCTGGACGGAGGCGGGCAAGCGCACCGCCTGCGCCCAGCGCGCCGCGATCGTCTGACCCTCTTGGGCGCTGCGGCGCGCGGGCGCGGCCGTGCCGCTCAGTCGATGATCACGCGGGTGTCCACGAGGAGGTCGTGGAGCGCGCGGTTCTCCTCGTCCCACAGCGGCCACAGGACGTCGAGCAGGCTCGCGAGGCCGAACGTCAGCGAGCTCACGACGCCGAACAGCAGCGCCTTGACCGCGACCTCGCGCAGCATCGCGAAGCCGAAGGTCATCGGGTGGCCGTTGGCGCGGATCACGCGGATGCCGGTGGCCATGCGGCCGAGCGTGCGCCCGTTCGTGCGCGACATCAGCAGCGGCGCGTAGAGCAGCGCCATGATCGAGAAGGCGACCACCGCGAGTATCAGCCCGACGATCACGGAGACGATGCCCACGGTGTCGTCGGCGAGGAAGCCGACCGAGAACACCGCGGCGAACACGGCCGTGATGGCGACGGCGCCGACCGTGATGATGAGCCCGTCGATGACCGCCGCCCCGACGCGCCGCCACCAGCCCGAGAGCACGTACTGCCCGGTCTGCGCGGGCGGGCGCCCGGCGGTCGTCCGCGCCGGCCCGCCCGCGCCGGGCGGTACGGGCGAGTCGGGACCGTAGCCGGGCACGGCGGGACCCGGGTGCCGGGCGGTGGGCGGTTCCAGCGCGGGCGGCGGCGGCTCAGCGGGCGCCGGCGGCGGCGCCGACCGATCGGGCTCGTCGTCGCCGAGCGGGTCGCCCGGCGTGAGACGGCTGCGGTCGTCGGGGCGTTCGCTCATCCGGGCGAACCGTAGCGTTCCCGGCGCGCGGCGGGGCGGGGTCGGTGTCCGGGCTCAGCGCCAGTGCTCGAGGAGGTCCGCGTCGCCGACCTCGCGGACGGCGCGGGCGGGCACGCCCATGACCACGGCGCGCGGGGGCACGTCGGCGGTGACCACGGCGCCCGCGGCCACGAAGGCCTCCTCGCCGACCTCGATCCCCGGGCAGATCGTGGCCCCGCCGCCGACCCGGCAGGCGCGGCGCAGGAGCGCGCCGCGCAGCGCGTAGCTCTTGTCGTGGCGCGACATCGTGTCGTCGTTGGTGGTCGTCACCCCGGGGCCGACGAACGCGTCGTCGTCGACCACCGAGAAGGCGGTCAGGTAGACGTCGGTCTGCACGCGCACGCGCGCGCCGATGACGACGTCGTTGTCGACCGCGCTGCCGCGCCCGACGACCGTCCGCTCGCCCACCCGGGCGCGCTCGCGGACGTAGGACTGGTCGCCGAGGATCGCGCCCTCGCCGACCTCGGCGGCGGCGAACACGATCGCCCCGCAGCAGATCACGACGCCGGCGCCGAGCACGAGCGGCGCGGTGGCCGTGCCGGCCGCCGACGAGTGCCGCGCGAGCTTCGGCGGCTTGCCGAGCACGGCGTGGTCCTGGATCTCGCAGCCCTCGCCGATCACGGTGCCGTCGTGGATCACGACGTGGGCGCCGATCCGCACGTCGTCGGGCAGGCGGACGCCGTCGCCGAGGACGAGCCCCGGCGCCCGGTCAGACAGCCGCATGTCGCACCCCACCGCCGATCACGCGGCCATCCTAGGCGAGTCGCGCAGGGCGGCGACCACCCGCTCGCCGGCGCGGCCGTCGCCGTAGAGCGCCGGGCGCGTTGACGGCGGCGCGCGGTCGAGCGCCGCGAGCGCGGCGCGGGCGTCGAGGTCGACGACCACGTTCCAGCCCGCGTCCACCGTCTCCGTCCACTCGGTGCGATCGCGCAGCGTCACGCACGGGACGCCGGCGAGGTAGGCCTCCTTCTGGACGCCGCCCGAATCGGTGAGCACGGCGCGGGCGTGGACGAGCAGCGCCGTGAAGTCGAGGTAGCCGAGCGGCGGAAGGAGGTGCAGGTGCGGCGCGGCCTCGAGCCGCACGAGCTGGCCCGCCGCGACGAGGCGCGCCCGCGTCCGCGGGTGCAGCGGCAGCACGACCGCCGCGGGCAGGGCCAGCAGCAGGTCGACGAGCCGGATCAGGCGGGCGGGGTCGTCGACCGTGCCCGCGCGGTGCGTGGTCACGAGCAGGAACTCCCCCGGGCGCACGCCGGCGAGGTCGAGCGCCGACGTCCGCTCCCGCGCCCGCGGAGCCAGCAGCTGCGCCACGTCGACCATCACGTCGCCGACGACCGCGATCTCGCCGCCCACCCGCTCGGCTCGCAGGTTCTCCGCCGCGCGCTCGGAGGAGCACAGCAGCAGGTCCGCCGCGTGGTCTGAGAGCACGCGGTTGAGCTCCTCGGGCATCGAGCGGTCGAACGAGCGCATGCCGGCCTCGACGTGCGCGACCGGCACGCCGCGCCTGGGCGCCCACCAGCGCCCCCGCGAGCGTGGAGTTCGTGTCGCCGTAGACGAGCACGTGATCGGGCGCCGCCTCGGCCACCAGCGGGGCGAGGCCCTCGAGCATGCGGGCGGTCTGCGACGTGTTCGAGCCGCCGCCCGCGTCGAGCCGGTGCTCCGGACGCGGCAGACCGAGCTCGTCGAAGAACACCTTCGACAGCTCGTCGTCGTAGTGCTGGCCGGTGTGGACCATCACCTCGTCGGCGACCTCGCGCAGCCGGGTGGAGACCGCGGCCGCCTTGACGAACTGCGGCCGGTTGCCGATCACGGTCAGGACGCGCATGCGCGAGGCCGGGCCCGGGACAGCGTCTAGGCGCGCGCCGGGCCGGCGATCCGGTCGCCCGCCTGCGCCTCGAGCTCGCGCCGGATGCGGCGCGCGAGCGCCTCACGCGCGGCCTCCGTGACCGGCCCGGGCGCGGCCGGGAGCTCGATGTCGTCGACGACCGCGATCGGCATGACCTCGCGCACCGTCGAGGCGATGAACGCCTCGTCCGCGGCCCGCAGGTCGTCGAGCGTGCACGGCACCTCGGCGGTGTCGCACTCCTCGAGCAGGCGAGCGCGGGTGATGGAGGCGAGGATGCGGTCCTCGAGCGGCGGCGTCAGGAGCGCGCCGTCGCGCACCCAGAAGAAGGTCCAGGTCGGCCCCTCGAGGACCCGCCCGTGCGGCGTGACGAACAGCGCCTCGTCGTACCCGCGCTCGCGGGCGAGCCGGCCCGCCAGCATGTTCGCGGCGTAGGAGAGCGTCTTGAGCCCGTCGAGCACCCGGGTGGTCGCGTACGGCACGGTCGCGACGCGCGCGACCGCCTGACGCTCGGGCAGCGGCTCGACGGTGGCGATCCTGCGGCCGCCCCGCGTGACCACCAGGCGCAGCAGCGCGTCGGCCGGGCCGGCCTCCGCGAGCAGCGCGTCGATCTCGCCGCCCAGGGCGCCGTGGTCGGCGTCGAGGCGCAGGCCCTCGCAGCTGCGGCGCAGGCGCGCCAGGTGATCGTCGAGTGCGAAGGGACGCCCGCCGTAGAGCCGGATGACCTCGAACGCGCCGTCGCCGCGCAGGAGGCCCTCGTCCGTGATCGGGATGCGCGTCTCCTCGGCCGGGCCGATGACGCCGTCGAGGCTGGCGAGCTGCATGGGGCCCGCGAGACTAGCGGGTCAGGAGCCGGCGGACGAGCTCGCCGAAGCCGTCCGCGATGCGGTCGGGGGGCATCATGCGGTCGTAGCGCAGGTGCAGGTAGAGCTCGGTGCCGAGCGCGGCCAGCAGCGCGTCGACCACGTAGCCCGCGTCGAGGTCGGGGGCCGCCTCGCGCACCAGAAGGTCGACGTGCGTGCGATAGAGGCCGTACGGGCCGCTGCGGAAGCGCGCACCCGGCTCGCGCGAGGTCTCCGCGGCGAGGAGGAGGTCGGCATCGGCCTCGAGGCGCGCGACATACGCGGCGCCGAAGGCCACCAACCGGTCCACCGGCGCGGCGCCGGGGCCGAGCGGCGCGGGGCCGCGGATCAGCCCCTCCTGGAACTCGCGCTCGCTCTCCTCGAGCACCGAGAACGCGAGGCTCGCCCGGTCGCCGAAGCGGCGGAAGAGCGTCCCCTTGCCGACGCCCGCCTCCTGGGCGACCGCGTCCATGGAGACGTTGGCCACCCCGTGGCGCTCGAACAGCCGCCGCGCCGCGTCGAGCACCTTGCGCCGGTTGCGGACCGCATCGGCGCGCATGCGCGGGCGCTCCCCCACCACGGGCAGCTCGCCGAGCGGCTGCACCACCGGGAGCGCGAGCGGGAGCAGCGCGCTGTCACACGACGGCTCCTCCGCGAGCTCGTCCGCGGCCGGCGGGGCCTCGGACGGAGCGTCGTGTTCGAAGCCGGCGAGCGTCATGCGGCAAGTATGACATGCGAAATTGACAACCGGACCGTGGTCCTCCTATACTTCCGGTAGTCAACCGGACCGAGGTCCGGACAGCCACGACAACCTCCACGGGGGAACCAGCCAGATGACCGTTCTCAGCCAGCAGATCCCCGCCGGCACCTGGCGGGCCGACAAGGTGCACTCGACCGTCGGCTTCGCCGTCAAGCACTCGGGCGTCGCGACGTTCCGCGGGTCCTTCTCCGACTACGACGGGACGCTCACGGTCGTCGGCGACGGCGAGCCGCAGCTCACCGGCATCGTCCGCGCCGCCAGCATCGACGTCCGCGACGACAACCTCGCCGGGCACCTCCAGAGCCCGGACTTCTTCGACGTCGAGCGCACGCCGGAGATCCGCTTCACCTCGACCGCCTTCCGCCCGGCCGACGACGGCAGCCTGATCGTCGACGGCGAGCTGACCATCAAGGGCCAGACCCGTCAGGTCGAGGCACGCGGGACCATCACGCCGGCCCACGAGGGCCTGGCGGGCAATCTCGTCGCGGGCATCCAGCTCGAGACCCTGATCGACCGCACCGCCTTCGGCCTCAACTGGAACGCGCCGCTGCCGAGCGGCGGCGTCGCGCTCGCCAACGACGTCAAGCTGATCGTCGACCTCGAGCTCGGCCGGCAGGAGGACTAGCCCGTGCGCGTGCTCGCCATCTCCGGGAGCCTGCGCCGCGACTCCCACAACACCCACCTCCTGCGGGCGGCAGCCGAGGTGGTGCCGCCCGACGTGGAGCTCGAGATCTGGGACGGCCTGAAGGCCGTCCCGCCCTACGACCGCCGACGACGACGGCGACATCGCCCCCGAGGGCGCTGAGGCGCTGCGGGACGCGATCGCCGGCGCCGACGCGCTCCTGATCGCCACGCCGGAGTACAACCACTCGATCCCGGGCCAGCTCAAGAACGCGCTCGACTGGGCGTCGCGGCCGTTCCAGCAGTGCGTCCTGCGCAACAAGCCGGCCGCGGTGATCGGTGCGAGCACCGGGATGTTCGGCGCGGTCTGGGCGCAGGCGGAGGTCCGCAAGGTCCTGGCCGCCGCGGGCGCGCGGGTGGTCGACCGCGAGCTGCCCGTGGGCCAGGCCCACCTGGTCCTCGACCGGGACGGCCCCCTCGACCCCGAGCTCGCCGCCCGCCTGGGCGAGTTGCTCTACGCGCTGCGCAGCGAGGTCGACGCGCGCACCCTGGTGGGCGCGGCGGCCTGACGGCCCGCCGCCGGCAGACCGGCGGCGGCCAGCAGCGCCCGCGCCGCGGCGACGTCGGCGGACAGCGGCCGGTCGGCCATCCTCGCCGGCAGTTGCTCGCAGGCCACCGCGAAGGTCGCCGCGGCGACCTCGGCGGCCGGCGGGCGGCCGCGCAGCCGCAGCGCGCGGGTCGCCAGCACGAGCTCGACCGCGACCGCGTCGAGGTGGCGGCCGACCGCCTCCTGCGTGCGTCGCGCGGCGTGCGCCGCGAACGAGGCGTGCGCCTCGAGGCCCGCCCCGACCACCGCGGTCTGGGCGGTCACCGGCGCGGCCAGCCAGCGGACGTCGGCGGCCGCGGCGTGCGCCGGGTACTCGAGGATCATCGCCCCCGAGTCGGTCGCACGCTCGGCCAGCGCGGGCGCCAGGCCGGTGACGGCGGCGTCGAGCAGCGCGCTGCACCGCGCGGCCACCAGCGACGCCGACTGCGCCAGCGCCGCGCGCAGGCCGTCGAGCGCGAGCGCGAGCCCCGCGACATGGAAGTTGCCGCTCGACAGTGCGACATCGTCGCCGGGCACCGCAAGCGCGTTCTCGGGCGCCGCGTTGAGCTCGACCGCCAGCACCCGCTCGAGCGCCTCGAGCGCGTCCTGGGCGGCGCCGTCCACCTGCGGCTGCACCCGGAAGGCGAACGGGTCGTGCACCGCGCGGCCGGCACGCTCGTACGGGCGCGGCGCCGGGCGGGCGCCCAGCGCTTCGCGCACGCGCGCCGCCACCGACACCTGGCCGGGAAGGGCGCGCGCCTCGTGCACCCGCGCATCGAGCACGTCGCGGTCCGCGTCGACCGCCGCGAACGACAGCACCGCGACGCTCAGCGCGCCGTCGAGCGCGCGCCGCGCATCGACCGCGGCCAACGCCGCGTGCCCCACGGTGGCCGCGTTGCTGCTCATGAACGCGATGCCGTCACGCGCACCGAGAGCCGGGGGCGCGAGCCCGGCGGCGGACAGCGCCGCGGCGGCCGGCAGCCGGCGTCCGCGGTAGGTCGCCTCGCCCTCCCCCAGCAGGGCGACCGCGATCTCCGCCAGCACGGTGATGTCGCCGGTGCCGAGCGAGCCGAGCTCGTGCGCGACCGGCGTCACCCCCGCGTTCAGCGCGGCCAGCAGCGCGTCGAGCAGCTCGTCGTCGACGCCGGCCCCGCCGGCGGCGAGCTGGTTCGCGCGCACGACCATCGCGGCACGTACGAGCTCGGGCGCGAGCGCGGCGCCGCCGCCGCTCGCGTGGCTGCGCAGCAGCCGGAGCTGGTGGTCCGCGCCCGCCACCGCGCGACGCACGAACGGCCCGACGCCCGTCGTGGCGCCGTACAGCGGCGCGCCCGCCGCCAGGTGCGCGTCCACGGCGGCGCGGGCGGCGGCGTTGCGCTCCCGCCCGGCGGGCGTGATCGTGACCGGGACCCGCCCGCGCGCCACCGCGGCGACCGACGAGGGCTCGAGGCCGCGGCCGTCGAGACGGACCGTCGCCCTCATACGGGTCCGATCAGCGCGGAGATCTCGCGGGCCGCCTCCACCACCGCGGCGACGACCGCGTCCGTCTCGCAATCCACCCGCGAGCTCGGCCCCGCCAGCGTGAGGCCGGCGACGAGCCGCCCGCGCTCGTCGAGCACCGGCGCGGCCACGCCGGTCATGCCCTCGTCCAGCTCGCCGTGCGTGACGACGTGGCCCGCCTCGCGCACGGCGGCGAGCTCGCGTTCGAGGGCCTCCGGGTCGTCCACGGGACCGAGGCCGGCGAGCACCCGCTCGCGTACACGGTCGTCGGCGAACGCGAGCAGCACCTTCCCCGAGGCGCCGACGTGGAGCGGAGAGCTGCGCCAGCGCGAGTAGGACAGCCGGATCGCGTTGCGGCTCTCGACCGACGCGACCCCGATCGCGTTGGTGCCAGACAGCGCGGTGAGGATCGCGGTCTCGCCGTGGGCGTCGGCGAGCCGGCGCATCACGACGCGCGCGGGCTCGACCAGCGTCGCGTCGAGCCGGTCCTCGACGAGGCGGGCGAGCTCGAGCACCCGCAGCCCGATCGACATCTCGCCGCGACCCTCGCGCATCAGCAGGCCGTGACGCTCGAGCCCCTGGGCGAGCCGGTAGGTGGTGCTCACGGGCAGCTCGACGCGTTCGGCGAGCTCGGCCGCCGTGAGCGGACCCGGCGCCTCGGCGAGCGCGGTCAGCACCGCCGCGAGGCGCTCGAGCACCTGCGTCCCGGCGGAGTCGGTGGCGACGCGGCCGGTCATGCGCCGCGCCGGCTCGTCGGGTCCGGAGCGCGCGCGCCGGTGGCGAGGCCGGGCGCGTCGTACTCGGAGAGCGGCTCGCGCTCGCCGGCGTCCGTCGCCACGCGGTCGGTGAGCTCGCCTTCGGCGACGAGGTCCACCAGGCGGTCGATGTCGGCCGCCCACTCGGTCTCGTCGACCAGGCGCGGCACGCACTCGCGCACGGTGTCATAGGCATGGCGGGTGCCGCGCCCGAGCGGCGCGCGCTCGCCCAGGTCGACCGCCTGCGCCGCGACGATCAGCTCCAGGGCGACCATGCGGTGGCAGACGGACACGAGCTCCGAGGTCTTCCGCACCGACAGCGGCGCCATGCTCGCGTGGTCCTCGATCCCCTCCGCGAGCTGCCCGCGGTAGTCGAGCGAGGCGGGGTTGGCGAGGAAGCGGGCCTCGGCCGCGCGCGCCGCCATCCAGCGACCGAGGGGGCGCAGCCCGCCGGTCGCCCCGTCGTGGTCGGCCAGGCCGGTGGGCAGGCCGCTGAACTCCCGCCACAGCAGCTTCTGCACGCGCTCGTTGGCGACGCTCGCGACCTGGGCGAGGCCGAGGCGCAGGAGGTCGAACGCCATCGCGAGCGAGACGACGTCGAAGTTGCCGACCGAGACGATCGTCTCGTCCTCGGTCGCGACCATCGGGTTGTCGCCCGCCGAGTTGAGCTCGATCTCCATCGTTCCGCGGGCGTAGCTCATGACGTCGTAGAGGGCGCCGTGGGCCTGCGGGATGCAGCGGAAGGAGAGCGGGTCCTGCAGGTGGCGCGCCGCGCCCGGCCGCCACAGCCGGCTGCCCTCCAGCAGCTCGCGCAGGCGGCGGGCGGCCGCGATCTGGCCGAGGTGCGGGCGCAGCCGCGTGGAGACGGGGTGGATCGGGGAGAGGTTGCCCGCGTAGCCCTCCAGCGAGAGCGCGCCGGCGATCTGGAACCCGTCGACGAGGTCGGCCGCGTCGGCCAGCACGAGCGAGCCGTGACCGACGGTCACGCCGTTCGAGCTGATCAGCGCCAGCGCCTCCTTGGGCGCGAGCGTCAGCGGGGTCATGCCGGCGCGTGCCAGCGCCTCGGCGCCGGGCAGGATCTGGCCGCCGACCTCCGCGCGGCCGCGGCCGATCAGGACCTTGCCGATGTCGGACATCTCGGAGAGGTCGGCCTGTCCGACGGAGCCGACGTCGCGGACGACCGGGTGGACGCCGCGGTCGAGCAGCTCGACGAGCTGGAGCAGCAGCTCGCGGCGGACGCCGACGCCCGCCTTCGCCATCCCGTTGGCGCGCGCGAGCATCATCGCCCGCACCACGTCGGTGCGCAGCGGCCGCCCGTAGGTCGCCGTCTGGTCGGCCACGGTGGCGAACGAGAACTGCTCGAGGTCCTCGGGCGCGATCCGGTGGCGCGACAACGAGCCGAGCCCGGTGTTGACGCCGTACACGGGCGCGCCCTGCGCGAGCACCTGCTCGACCACCCGGCGGGCTTCGCGGACGCGGTTCAGCGCGTCGGCGCCCACGGTGACCTTCGCCCCGGCGCGGGCGACCTGCACGACGCGGTCGACGGTCAGGTCCTCGCCGGTGAGAACAATCGGCTCATTCTCACCATGCGGATCGGCGGTGGGATTCGCGGTCTCGGACTCGACGGTCATCGCACGGCCTGCGTCTTGGGGTTCGACAGTCAGGACAGTCGATGGTATACCAGCACTTCCATTCTCACTCAATGAGGAGAGCGCTCTGACTGGACCTCGCTACGACCTCGTCGTCCGCGGGCTCGTGGCGCTGCCGGGCGCGGCGCCGGCGCCCGGGGCGGTGGCCGTGGCCGGCGGCCGGGTCGCCGCGGTCGGCGAGCGGTCGGCACCCTTTCCCGCCGAACGGGAGATCGACGCCGGGGACGCGCTCGTGCTGCCGGGCGCGGTCGACGCCCACGTGCACACCGGCAGCGCGGTCGAGGAGGGCGTCGAGCGCTGCACGCGCGCCGCGGCGGCGGGCGGGGTGACCACGATCGTCGACATGCCCTACGACGCGCACGCCCTCGTCGCCGACGCCGGCGCCTTCGCCGCCAAGGCGGAGGTCGTCGCGCGCGAGTCGCATGTCGACGTCGCGCTGTGGGGGACGGTGGCGCCGCGGGGGCCGCTCGACGCGGTCGACGAGCTGGTGGACATCGGGGTCGCCGGCTTCAAGCTCTCGACGTTCGGCACCCACCCGGTCCGCTTCCCGCGCATCCCCGACGACCGGCTGCTCGCCGCGTTCGAGCGCATCGCGGCCGCCGGCTCCGTCGCCGCCGTCCACAGCGAGAACGACGAGATCGTCCGGGCGCGGATCGCGGCGCTGCGCGCGGCCGGCCGCCGCGACGGCCCGGCGCACGCGGAGTCGCGCCCCGCCGTCGCGGAGACCGAGGCGATCGCGCGCTGCCTCGAGCTCGCCCGCGCCGCCGGCGTCCGGCTGCACCTCTGTCACGTCACCGTCGACCGCGGCGTGGAGCTCGCCCGCCGGGCCCGCGCCGAGGGCGTCGACGTGACCGCCGAGACCTGCCCGCACTACCTGCTGCTCGACGAGCGCGAGCTCGCCCGGCGGGGCGGCGAGGCCAAGATCAACCCGCCGCTGCGCCCGGCCGCGGAGGTCGAGGCGCTGTGGCGCCGCCTCGCGGCCGGCGAGATCGACCTCGTGAGCTCCGACCACGTCGGCTGGCCGGCGGAGCGCAAGCGCGGCGTGGACATCTTCGACCTCGCCTCCGGCGCGCCCGGCCTCGAGCTGATCCTGCCCCTCCTGCACGATGCGCTCACGGCGCGCGGGCTTCCGCCGGCGCTCCTGCACCGCCTGCTGAGCGAGGCGCCCGCCCGGCGGCTCGGGCTGTGGCCGCGCAAGGGCAGCCTGCTCCCCGGCGCCGACGCCGACCTCGTGATCCTCGACCCCGCCGAGGCGTGGGTGGTCGACCCGGCCGCGCTCGTCACGCCCGCCGGCTGGAGCCCCTACGCCGGGCGCGCGCTGCGCGGGCGGGTGCGGCAGGTGCTCGCCCGCGGCGAGGAGGTCTTCGCCGGCGGCGCCGTGGTCTCGCAGCCCGGCCGCGGCGGCCTCGTCACGCCGGCGCGCCCCGCCGTCGCGGAGCCGGTCGGTGCCTGAGACGCTCGTCCGCGCCGCCCGGGGAAGCGAGCTGCGCTGCCGCGGCTGGCGCCAGGAGACGCTGCTGCGGCTGCTCGAGAACGTGGTCGAGATCGCCGAGCGGCCCGAGGAGCTCGTCGTCTACGCGGCCCACGCCCGCGCGGCGCGTGACCGCGCCAGCTACGACGCGATCGCCGCCGCGCTGCGCCGCCTGCGCGACGGCGAGACGCTCGCGGTGCAGTCGGGCAAGCCGGTCGGCGTGTTCGCCACGAGCCCGCTCGCGCCGGCGGTCGTGCTCGCCAACGGCAACCTCGTCGGCCGCTGGGCCACGCCGGAGCGCTTCTACGCGCTCGAGGCGAAGGGGCTGATCACCTGGGGCGGCCTGACGGCCGGCGCCTGGCAGTACATCGGCGCCCAGGGCGTCCTGCAGGGGACGTACGAGACCTACGCGGCGGTCGCACGCGAGCACTTCGGCGGCTCGCTGCGCGGGCGCCTGGTCGCGACCGCCGGCCTCGGCGGCATGGGCTCGGCGCAGCCCGCCGCGGTCGCCGCGATGCTCGGGGGCGTCGCGCTGGTCGCGGAGGTCGACGGCGCCAAGCTGCGCGACCGAGCGGAGCGCGGCGTCGTCGACCGCGCGACGGCGGACCTCGGCGAGGCGCTCGCGTGGGCGGAGACCGCTCGGGCCGAGGGACGCCCGCTGTCGATCGGCGTGGAGGCGAACGCCGTCGACCTGCTCGAGGCGTTCGCCGGCGGGCGACCGCCGGACGTGGCGACCGACCTCACCGCGGCGCACGACCTGCGTCACGGCTACGTCCCCGCCGGCGTGACCGCAGCCGAGGCCGCGGCGCTGCGCCGCGAGGACCCCGAACGGCTCGAGGCGCTCGCCCGCCCCGCGATCGCCCGCCACGCGCGGGCGCTGCTGGCGTTGCGCGCCCGCGGCACGGTCGCCTTCGACTACGGCAACAACCTGCGCCCGCAGGCGGCCGACGCGGACTGCCCCGAGGCGCTCGACCTCGACGTCTTCACCTCGCGCTACCTGCGCCCGCTGTTCTCGCGCGGGATCGGGCCGTTCCGCTGGGTGTGCGCCTCGGGCGCGGTCGAGGATCGCGACGCGCTGGACGCGTTGTGCGAGGCCACCTTCGCCGACGTCCCGCGCGTCACCGAGTGGCTCGCGCTGGCCCGCCGCCATGTCACGCTCCAGGGGCTGCCGGCGCGCACGTGCTGGCTCGGGCACGGCGAGCGGGCGCGCTTCGCGCTCGCCGCCAACGCGGCGGTCCGCGACGGGCGCCTCCGCGGGCCGGTGGCCTTCACCCGCGACCACATGGACCCGGGCGCCATGACCCACCCCCACATCATCACCGAGGGCATGCGGGACGGATCGGACGGCGTCGCCGACTGGCCGCTGCTCGACGCGCTGCTGCTCGCGTCGGCCGGGGCGGACCTGGTCGCCGTGCACGCCGGCGGCGGCGGCTACGCGGGCTGGTCGGTGAGCGCAGGCGTGACCGTGGTGGCGGACGGCAGCGCGACGGCCGACGCGCGCCTGTCCGCGGCGCTCGGCGCGGACACGGCGCTCGGCGTGCTGCGCCATGCGGACGCCGGCTACGAGGAGGCCCGCGCGTGCGCCGCCGCGGCCGGGCTGGGGATGGACCCGGAGGGAGGCAGGCGATGAGAGAGCTCGGGCCACAGGACGTGGAGGCCGCGGTCGCGGGAGGCTCGGTGCTCGCGGCAGGCGGGGGCGGATGGGTCGACCACGGCTACCTCGTGGGACGCACCGCCGTCGGCTACGGCACGCCGCGCCTGGTGGACCTCGACGAGCTCGACGGCGACGCGCTGGTCGCGACCGTCACCGCCATCGGCGCGCCCGCCGCCGTGGGCTGGGAGATGCGCCCCGAGGACTACGTGCGCGCGCTGACGCTGCTGCGCGAGTCCCTCGACGCGCCCGTGATCGCCACCATCACCGCCCAGAACGGGTCGAGCACGACCTGCAACGGCTGGGTCCAGTCGGCTGTGCTCGGGACGCTGGTGGTCGACGCGGCGGGCGACGGCCGGGCGCACCCCACCGGCAAGATGGGCTCGATGGGGCTCGCCGGGCGGCCGGAGCACCGCACCGTGCAGGCCGCCGCAGGGGGCAACCGGGCCGAGGGGCGCTACCTCGAGGTCGTGGCCCGGGGCACGGTGGCGAGCACGGCCAATGTCCTGCGCCGCGCCGCCGACGAGTCGGGCGGGTTCATCGCCGCCGCGCGCAACCCGCTGCCCGCCGCCTACCTGCGCGAGCACGCCGCGGTCGGGGCGATCACCTTCGCGCTGGCGCTCGGCGAGGCGATGCTCGCCGCCGAGCCCGCGGGCGGCGAGGCCGTGATCGCCGCGATCACCGAGACGCTCGGAGGCCGAGTGATCGCCCGCGGACCGGTGCGCGACAAGGCGCTGCGCTACGACGGCGCGTTCGACATCGGCGGCCTGTCGGTCGGCGAGGTCGAGCTGGGCCTCGTCAACGAGTACCTGACGGCGGACGCGGACGGCGAGCGCCTGGCGACCTTCCCCGACGTGCTCGCCACGCTGTCGACCGTGACCGGCCGCCCGGTCTCGATCGCCGACATCCGGGACGGCGACGAGGTCGCGGTCCTGCACGTGGACAAGGCGCTCATCCCGCTCGGCGCGGGCGTGCGCGACCCGTCCGTGTATCCGGAGGTCGAGGCGATGCTCGGCAAGCCGCTGGCCGAGCACGCGCTGGCGTGACGACGATTCCCACCCGCCCCCCCCCTCCCACGCCGTCGTCGCCGGGGCCGGGATCGGCGGCCTCGCCGCCGCGGTCGCGCTCGAGCGGGCGGGCTGGACGGTGGAGGTGCTCGAGCAGGCGGAGGAGCTCGGGGAGATCGGCGCGGCGCTCACGTTGTGGCCGAACGCCATCCGCGCCCTCGACGCGCTCGGCGCCGGAGCGGCGGTCCGGGCGCGCGGCACCGCGCAGGGCGTCGGCGGGCTCCGCCGTCCCGACGGGCGCTGGCTCACGCGGACGAGCGTGGACGCGCTCGAGCGCCGTCAGGGCGCGCCCGCCGTGGCCCTCCACCGCGCGGACCTCCACGCGATCCTGCGCGACCGCCTCGCCCCGGACCGGGTGCGCACCGGCGTGCGCGTGCTCGGGGTCGCCGCGGACGGGGACGGCGTGACCGTGACGACGAGCGACGGCGAGCGGCGCGCCGCGCTGCTGGTCGGCGCCGACGGCCTGCGCAGCGGGGTGCGGTCGAGCGTGCTGCCGGGCGCGCCCGGCCCGCGGGAGGCCGGCCCGGTCGCGTGGCGCGCGGTGGTCGACGCGCCGTGGGTGGCGCGAAGCCAGACCGCCGAGACATGGGGCCGCGGACGGCGCTTCGGCGTCGTCCCGCTCGGCGACGGCCACGTCTACTGGTTCGCGGCAACCGGTCCCGAGGTGGCGCCGGGCGACCTCGCCGCGGGCTTCGCGGGGTGGCACGAGCCCGTGGAGCGGCTGCTCGCCGCGACGCCCCCGGAGGCGGTGCTGCGCCACCCGATCGCCTACCTCCCCGCGCTGCCGCGGTTCGCGGCCGGCCGCTGGGCGCTCGTCGGCGATGCCGCGCACGCGATGACCCCGGACCTCGGCCAGGGCGGCTGCCAGGCGCTCGAGGACGCCGTCGAGCTCGGCGCCGCGCTGGCGCGCGGGCGGACGGTGCCGGCGGCGCTCGCCGCCTACGACGCGGCCCGCCGCCCGCGCGCACAGTCCGTCGCCCGCCGCTCCCGGGCCCTCGGGCGGATCGCGCAGGCGGCCGGGCCCGCCGCCGTCGTGCGCGATGCCGTCGTGCACCTGACGCCGGCGCGCGTCACCGAGCGGGGCGTCGAGCGGCTGCTGGCCTGGAGCGCTCCGCCGCTGCCGGGCTGAGCGCGGGTCGCGGCTGCGATTCCCTAGAGTCCCCACCCATGGCCGAGGACGGAAGCACCATGGACCGGTGGCTCGCGGCGGTCGCCCGTGAGCTCGAGGTCGACCCGCTGGACCGCGACGGGACCCGCATCCTGCTCGACGTCACGCGCGACGTCGCGCACGGCGTGGCGCGCCCCGCCGCGCCGCTGACGTCCTACCTCGTGGGCCTCGCGGTCGGCGCCGGAGCCGACCCGGCCGAGGCCTCCGCCCGCGTCACGGCGCTCGCCGCGGCGTGGGACAAGCCGGCCGACGACTGACGCCGGCGACCTCTCCGGCCGGCCGGTTTACGCGCCGCGGGGCGCGGAGTAGGGTCGCTCGCGATGAGAGAGGCAGACCGGGTCGGACCGCCAGGGCCCTGGTCGGCCGGCGCCGGGGTGGCACCGGTCCGGCACGCCGCGCGCCGGGTCGCCCGGCTCGTGTGCGCCGCGCTGGCGCTGTCCCTGGCCATCCGGGGTCGCGGCCGCGCCGGCCCAGGTCGCGGAGACCGACCCGGCGAGCGACGTCCTCCTCCTGCGCGACGTCTACTACCCCTACGACCCGCCCGTCCCGAGCGACCAGCAGGCGCAGCTCGACTCCGTCGTGCGCCAGCTCCGCGACCAGGGCGTGCCGATGAAGCTGGCGCTGATCTCGGGCGCCTCCGACCTGGGCTCGAGAAGCGAGTACCTCGGCAGGCCCGGCCCCTACAACGCCTACCTCACCCGCAACCTCGACGACGGTAGCGACAAGATCGTCCTCACCGTGATGCACGGCGGCATCGCCGCCAGCGGCGCGACCGCGGCGCAGGCGCGCGCGCTGCAGTCGGTGCGGCCGCCCGAGGGCGGCGGGGGCGAGGCGCTCGCGCGCGCCGCGCTGCTGTCGGTGACGCGGCTCGCCGAGGCGGGGGGTCAGACCGTCCGCGTGCCGACCCGCGCCACGAGCGGCGAGCAGGTCGCGTCGGGCGGCGGCTCGGGCACCGCCTGGCTTGCCTTCGCGCCGCTCCTCGCGGGCATCGCGCTGGCGGCGGTCCTCATCGTCAAGCGCCGGCTCGGCGGCGGCCGCAGCGCGACATGAGCGACGAGACGACCCGTGCCAAGATCGAGCGCCACTGGCGGACCGCCACGAACCGCCACCTGGAAGAGGCCTACGCGATCTACCACGACGACGTGGTGGTCGAATGGCCGCAGTCGGGCGAGCGCGTCCTCGGCCGCGCCAACCTGCAGGCGTTGCGGACCGCCTACCCGGCGGATCGCCTCGAGTTCACGGTCCGCCGCATCGGCGGCAGCGGCGACCTGTGGATCAGCGAGTACGTCATCGCCTACGACGGCAACCCGATCCATGTGGTGAGCATCATGGAGTTCCGCGACGGCCTCGTCGCACGCGAGACGCACTACTTCGCGGACCCGTTCGAGCCGCCGGCGTGGCGGGCGGCATGGGTGGAGCGGAGCGGGCGCCCGGAATCGACTCCCGACTCCTGACGTCCGTCCTTGCGGACGAGAGGAGGGACCATGGCGACGTCGTCCCACGCGCGCGACGCGATGCAGTTCATCAACGAGCAGGACAGCGCGACACTCGAGCGGTTCGCGGAGCGCCTGGAGTTCCGCGGCACGGACCCCACGTTCGTGGCCTATCGCGAGGCGTATCTGGCGGCCATGGACCTGCCGCCTGCCGCGGCGGTCCTGGAGGTCGGCTGTGGCACCGGCGTCGTGGCGCGGGCGCTCGCGGCGCGCGACGCTTTCGCGGGCACGGTGACCGGCGTCGACCTCAGCCCCGAGTTCATCGCGGTCGCCGGCCGGCTCGCCCGCGAGGAGGGCGTCGCCGAGCGCGTCGAGTTCCTCACCGGCGACGCTCACGACCTCGGCTTCCCCACCGCGAGCTTCGACGCGGTCGTCGCCCACACCCTGGTGAGCCACGTCCGCGACCCGCTCGCCGTGCTCGGCGAGGCGGCGCGCGTGGTCCGCCCCGGCGGATCGGTGGCCGTCTTCGACGGCGACTACGCGTCGTTGACCTTCAGCAGCTCCGACCAGGCGCTCGGGGCACGGATGGAGGAGGCGCTGCAGTCCACGATCATGAGCGCTCCGCGGGTCATGCGTGACCTTCCGCGGTTGCTGCCGCGGGTGGGGTTGCGCCTCGAGACCACCCAGGCCCACGTCTACGCCGAGGCCGGCTCGGGCCGCTTCATGCTCGGCATCGCCGAGACCTACGGCCCGCTCGCGGCCTCGACCGGGCTCCTGGAGCCCGAGCAGGTCGACGCGTGGCTCGCCGACCAGCGCCGCTCCGCGGAGGACGGGACGTTCTTCGCCGCGTGCAACTACTACGCGTACGTGGCGCGGCGGGGCTGACCGGCCCCGCGGCCGGCGGGACGTACCATCCGGCCGACATGTTCTCCTCGATCTTCCCCATCCTCACCACGAGGAACCTGCGCGCGATGCTCGGGTTCTACCGCGACCAGCTCGGGGCGACGGTCACGTACGAGTTTCCCGGTCCGGACGGGGAGCCGGGCTACGTCGCCCTCGAACTGGGCGAGTCGCATCTGGGCATCGGCCGCGACCCGGCGGCGACCGCCCCCGCGAGCGAGCGGTTCAGCCTGTGGGTGTACGCCGACGACTGCGACGCCGCCGTCGCGCGGCTGCGCACCGCGGGCGTGCAGATCCTCGCGGAGCCCGCTGACCAGCCGTGGGGCGAGCGGATCGCGCAGGTGCTCGACCCGGACGGGAACGTCGTGATCGTCGGCCAGGCGGCCGCCTCCGCCTCCGGCTAGGACACGGCGGCCCCGCGCGACGCGTACAGCGCGCCCTCGAAGTCCTGGTACATCTGCAGCGCCTCGGGGGTGACGAAGGGCAGGAACTGGGTGTAGATCGCGCCGGCGATCCCGGCGGCGGGGTCGATCCAGAAGTGCGTGTTGAGCAGGCCGGCCCACGCGCCGCTCCCCGCCCGGCGGTGTCCGGGCACGTCCTGGGTGTTGAGCAGCAGGCCCCAGCCCCACTTGTAGCCCGGGCCGAGCGCGAGCTCGTGCGTGGTGGCCGGATCGCCGGTGCCGATGTACTCCGGGAAGTCGAGGTCGCCGATCTGGTTGGTGAAGGCGTCGGCGACGGTGGACTCCTCGAGGATCCGCACGCCGTCGAGCTCCCCGCCGCGGAGCAGCGCGCGCTGGAACCTCAGATAGTCGCGCGGCGTCGAGTGCAGGCCGTGGCCGCCGGTGAAGTACTCCGGGTCCAGGCTGAGCTCGATGTCGCTCGGCGCCCACGAGCCGTCGTCCTGCCTGAGGTGGACCGGCACCGAGTTGGCCCGCTGCTCGGGGGACATGAGGAACGCGGTCTGGCTCATCCCGAGCGGGCCGGTGATGCCTTCGGCGATCGCGACGTCGAGTGTCTTGCCGCCGGCGGCCTCGACGACCTTGCCGAGCCAGTCGGTGTTGATCCCGTACTCGTACGTCGTGCCCGGGTCGGCGACGAGCGGGGCGGTGAAGCAGGCGTTGAGGCCCGACAGGACGTTCGGCGTGCCGGTCGCCGCCTCGTACTTGACGATGTCCGGGTTCCAGAACCAGTAGCTCAGCCCGGCCGTGTGCGTGATGAGCTGCCTGACGGTGGCCTCGCTCGCCGGCGGGCGCAGCCGCGGGGTGTCGCCGTCGAAGCCCTCGAGGACCTGCAGCTCGGCGAACTCCGGGCGGTAGCGCGCGATCGGCGCGTCGAGGTCCAGCTTGCCCTGCTCCACCAGCTGCAGCGCCGCCGCCGTCGCGACCATCTTCGTCATCGACATGACCCGGAAGTGCGTGTCGACGCTCACCGGGTCGGAGCCCGCCTCGCCGGCGACCCGGGGACCGGCCGCCCCCTCGTAGATCACCCCGTCCCGGTCCGCGGCGATCGCCGCCACGTTCGGCACCGCCCCTGACTCGACCGCGTCGTGCAGAACCTGATCGATTGACGTGCCGACCGACTGACCCATGGACGAGCCTCCTCCGGTTGAACCGGTCTCGGATCATCACACCGCGTCCACCGATGGACAAGCGACCCGCGACTTCTCCTGCCTGCTCGAGCCCGGCCGCCTGCACCGCGGGGCGGCCATGGTCAGGCCGCGTCGGCGACGTCCTCGAGCCGTGCCTGCGCGTCGCGCGGCGCGATCTCGGCGACCTCCGCGAGCACGACCGCATGCCCGTGGTGGAGCTCGTCGAGCAGGCGGTCGGCGAGCGCCGCCTGCGCAACGAGCCGCCGGAGGCCGCGATCACCGCTGACGCTGAGGTGTTCCGCACCGCCGTCGTAGCCGGCGATCACGACGCGGTCGGCATCGCCGAAGGATCCCCGGCGCTGCCGGGCGGAATCGCCGGCGAACGTCCCGCGGCCCCCGCCGCGCAGGCGGGGGAGGTTGCCGAACGTCCCGACGGGGGCATCCGGGCCGACCGTGCCGGCGAACATGCCGACCGGTTCCCTGCGCACGTCGTGGAGCGGGCACCCGATCAGCAACCGGATGTCCCGGCCGGGGACGCCCGCGGCTCGCAGGGCGTCGACGCCGTTCCGCGCGGCGGCCGGAGTGGGGTAGCTCTCACAGAGCATGGCCATCGCTGCGTCCTTTCCCGATGGATCTATCGTGCTCCGATATCGTAGCACGATAGGAGCAGCGTAGAGAGGCTCAGGGTCCTGGAGGAGCGTGCGGCTGCTTCGGGAGCAGCCGGTGACCGTCGACGACCGCGGTCGCGAGATCGACGAGCCGGCGATTGGCCATCCGCGACTGCTCGCGCAACATCGCAAACGCGCCCGCCCCGTCGACCTGGTGGCGTTCCATCAGGATCCCCTTGGCGCATTCGATGAGCGCGCGGCGACCAAACGCGCCCTCGAGGTCGTGATACTCGGCGAAGCGTCGCAGGACGATGTCGATCGAGCTCTGCCAGTCCTCGACATCGGCGTCGCTGATGTGGGCAAAGACGCCGCGCTTGGACGCCTCCCTGATGAAGCCCGGATCGCGCGCATGCAAGAGCACGATGACCGGGCAGGCGGATTGGCGCACGATCGTGTCGATCATCTCCAACGCATGCTCGGAGCTCTCCCCCAGGCCGACCAACGCGACATCGGGACGCTCACGCGCCGTCACCGCCCCGACATCCCCGACCTCGATCTCGCGCGCGATCACCTCGTGTCCCAGGCCGATCACGATCGGCGCGACGAGGGCCAGACGATCCTTGCGTTCGTTGGCGATCAGGACCCGAAGATGTCCGGTCTCGCGGTCATTCATGTGCCGCTCCAAGCCAGGCCGAGTCTAGTCGCGAGCAGGAATTCCGCCACGTTCGCTCCCGCTCCTCGGCGCGGGTGTAGGATCGATTGGTCGCTTCGCCCCAACCTTCGGCGAGCGACGTGGCTTCCGGCTCCAACACCCGGCCGGCGCACGGTGTGATCCGCAGCGGTCCGCGCCGGACCGCAACCGTCAGGAGCCGGGCATGTCGTCTTCGTCCTCGAAGCAACAACCTTGCGGCCCGCATGGCCGCCTCGAGCTCGGTCGGCTGTATCCCCTGGGCGCGGCGATGACCTTCGCCCTCAACATGGAGGACGCCCGACGCCGCTGGTCATCCCGGCGGTGCAGGCGCCTCGCGGAAGGAATGCTGACATGACCACGGCTCCGTCGCCGTACCCGCTCCGGCTCGAGGGAGGGCTCGACCCCCGGCTCAGCCGCTGGCTGTGGCTGGTCAAGTGGCTCCTCGTGATCCCGCACGTGATCGTGCTCGTGTTCCTGTGGATCGCGTTCAGCGTGCTGTGGCTCGTGGCCCTCTTCGCGATCCTGTTCACCGGCCGTTACCCGCGCGCGATCTTCGACTTCAACGTCGGCGTGCTGCGCTGGAGCTGGCGCGTGGGGTTCTACTCCTACAGCGCGCTGGGCACCGACCGCTACCCGCCGTTCACGCTCGCCGACGTCCCCGACTACCCGGCGCGCCTCGACGTCGAGTACCCGCAGTCGCTCTCGCGCGGGCTGGTGCTGGTCAAGTGGTGGCTGCTCGCGTTGCCGCACTACCTCGTCGTGGCCGTCTTCGCCGGCGGCGCGTGGGCCGGCGTGAACGCCGCGAGCGATGGCTGGGCGGCGTGGACTTACGGCGCCGGCCTGATCGGCCTGCTCGTGTGCATCGCCGGCATCGTCCTGCTGTTCACCAGCCGCTACCCGCAAGCGATCTTCGACTTCGTCATGGGCATGAACCGCTGGGTGTACCGCGTCGGCGCCTACGTCGCGCTGATGACCGACGAGTACCCGCCCTTCCGGCTCGACATGGGCGGCCAGGAACCGGTCGCCGACACGACCGCGCCCGAGATCATCACCCCGACGCCGGCCCTGGGCTCCTCATGACCGGCGCCACACGTGACGCCCCCCCGCACCGTCAGACAGCTCCCGGCCCGCACCGCGCCGCCCCAGTGAAACCCGACACCGCTCCGGGCAGTCGCGAGCGCCGGCTCTTCCCCGGATGGCGATGGGTGGCGGTGGCCCTGGCGTTCCCGATCGCCGGGTACGTCGGCTGGAAGCTCGGCGGACGCGTCGACGCCGTCGACGCCGCGCTGGTCGGCGGCGCGCTCACCGGAGCCGGGCTCGGCGCTGTCCAGTGGTGGGCCGCCGACGGCGCGCTCGGGCGCCCAGCAGCCTGGATCGGCGCCAGCGCCGTCGGCTACGCCGTCGGGCTGGCGGCCGGCGCCGCTCTGGTCGGCTACGACACCGACCTCGGCTCTTTGGCCATCATGGGCCTGGTCACCGGCGCGGCGCTCGGCGCCGCCCAGGGGCTCGTCCTTGCTCGGGAGGGACGCCACGGGCTCGCGCTGCCGTGGGGGCTCGCGATGCCGGTGCTCTTCGCGCTCGGGTGGTGTGCATCCACCGGTATCGGCGTCGACGTCGACAACCAGTTCACCGTGTTCGGCGCCGCCGGCGCGGTGCTGTTCATGCTGCTCAGCGGCCTGCTGCTCGCGCGTTTCACCCCCGCTCACCCGAAGGCGGTGTGATGGACGCCGTCGAGCATGTGGTGCTCGGCGCCGGTGCCGTCGGGATGGCCATCGTCGAGGCTGTGGCCCGGCGCGGCGAGTCGGTGCGCGTCGTCAACCGCACGGGGCTGCGCGAAGCGGTGGCGGGCGCGCAGTCCGTGACGGGGGACGTCTCCGATCCCGTCTTCGCGGCCTCGGCGGTGCGCGGCGCCCGGGTCGTCTACCAGGCGCTCAACCCGCCCTATCACCGCTGGGCCGACGAGTTCCCCGGCCTGCAGTCGGCCGCGATCGGCGCCGCCCAGGCCGCCGGCGCACGGCTTGTCGCGATGGACAACGTCTACATGTACGGGCGCCCCGACGGACGGCCGTTCACCGAGGACCGCGCCTACGACGCCCAGACCCGCAAGGGCCGCGTCCGCGCCGCGATGGCCCGCGACCTCATGGCCGCCTACGACGCCGGGCAGGTCCAGGTCACCGTCGGTCGAGCCTCGGACTTCTTCGGGCCGCGCGCCGGCAAGCAGTCGCTGATCGGCGACCGGGTCGTCCCGGCCGCGCTCGCCGGCAAGGCCGCGTCGGTGCTGGGCGACCCCGACATGCCCCACACCTACACGTTCATCCCCGACATCGGCGAGAACCTCGTCCGCCTCGGCGAGAGCGACGACGCGCTCGGACGCGTCTGGCACCTGCCGAGCCCCGAGACCCGCACCACCCGCGAGGTCGTCGCGCTCGTCTATCAAGCCGCCGGCACCCGCCCGCGGCTGAAGGTCACGCCCGCATGGCAGATGCGCGCACTGGGACTCGTCAATCGCACGGTCCGGGAGATCAACGAGATGTCCTACGAGTTCGACGAACCGTTCATCGTCGACTCCTCTCGCGCCGAGACCGAGCTCGGCCTTCGCGCGACTCCGCTCGCCGACGCGGTCGACCACACCGTGCGCTGGTACCGCGCGCAGGCGATCCCGTCGTCCGCCGCGGACCGCAGAGGCACGCACCACGACACGCGAGCCTTGGAGCCGAACCCTTGAACCACGCGACCGGGCCTCTCGCGAGTGCCGATCCCGGAGCGACGCTCGCAGGATCGCCGGGGCGAACGATGAGGGCGATCGTGCGCGATCGTTACGGCTCGGCTGACGTCCTGCATCTCAGGGACGTGGAGCTGCCCCGGGTCGGTGATGAAGAGGTACTCGTGCGGGTCCGTGCGGCCGGCCTCGACCGGGGCGCATGGCACATCATGGCTGGGCTGCCGTACCTGCTCCGCGCCGCCGGCTACGGGCTGCGCAGACCCAAGGTCGCCGGACTGGGTTCGGAGCTGGCCGGGGTCGTCGAGGCGGTCGGTGCGAACGTGACGGGACTGGAACCCGGCGAGGCGGTGTTCGGTACGTGCGCTGCTTCGTTCGCCGAGTACGCCTCGACGGAACCGGACAAGCTGGCGCGGATGCCGGCGAACCTGAGCTTCGAGCAGGCCGCCGCCGTTCCCGTCTCCGCCGTCACCGCTCTGCAGGCGCTGCGCGACCGTGGGCGCGTCCACGCCGGCCAGTACGTGCTGGTCATCGGCGCATCGGGAGGCGTCGGGACCTTCGCCGTCCAGATCGCCAAGGCACTCGGAGCGAACGTCACCGGCGTGTCCAGCACCACGAAGCTGGACCTCGTGCGCTCGCTCGGCGCCGATCACGTGATCGACTACACGCACGCCGACATCGCCGACGGAGGCCGGCGCTACGACGTCGTCCTCGACGTCGGGGGCAACCGGCCGCTGTCGCAACTCCGCCGCGTGCTCACCCGCGACGGCACGCTGGTCATCGTCGGCGGCGAAGGCGGCGGCCGCTGGACGGGAGGCATCCACCGCCAGCTCGGCACCATGGCGGTGTCGCCCTTCGTCCGCCAGCGCCTCGGGACGTTCATCGCCAAGACCGAACAGCGCAGACCTCGACGCGCTCCGAGCACTGATCGAGGCCGGCTCGGTCACGCCCGCCATCGACCGGGTCGTCGCGCTGGATCAGGTCCCTGACGCGATCCGCGACCTGGTCGGCGGACAGGTGCGAGGCAAGATCGTCATCGCAACCTGACTCCGGCCGCCGGCGCGACTGCCTGCAGTGCCCCCGCCAGGAATCGAACCTGGAACCTTCGGATTAAGAGTCCGCTGCTCTGCCAGTTGAGCTACAGGGGCGTGGCGGCCACCCATGCTAGCCACCGGCGCCGCGTGGGGGTGTCGCCGCGGGCCGGGGTCAGCCGCCGGAGGGTTGCTCCGACTGGCCGCCACCCTGTTGCCCGCCCGCCGCCTGGGCCTTGGCCTGGTCGAGCTGGCCCTTGAGCGCCGCGCGCTCGTCCTTCGGGGTCAGCTGCAGCGCCTCGGCGCGGGCGAGGTCGCCCTTGCGGGTCTGCTTGGCGGCGTAGGCGAACACGGCGAGCTGGGAGAAGGTGGCCGCCGAGGGCCGGGCCTCGGTGATGACCTCCTGGGCGGTCGCGGCGTTCGCCGGCTGGCCGAGGGTGCCGTAGGTCTGCACCATGAGGCTCGCGACGCGGTCGTCGGGCTGTTTGGGGTTCAGCGCGAGGTACTTCTCCCATGCGGCGGCGGCGTTCTGCAGCTCGGCGCGGCCGGCCTCGGTGTAGGTGTTCTTCTGGGGGTCGTAGTTGTCGCCCGTGCTCGCGAGCTGGGTGCGGACGCGGGCGAGCTCGGCGTAGGAGGCGGCGTCATTCGGGTTCGCGCGGACCTTGACGACGAGGCGCTGCTCGCGCTCCTCGAAGCGCTTGGTGCCGGTGTCGCCGCCGCTGTTGCGCTCGGTGATGGCGTCGACGAGGCCGCCGGAGACGTCGCCGCCGATGCCGAACAGCACGAGGCCGCCGCCCATCAGGAAGGCGAGCGTGATGTAGACCGCCTTGACGGTCCGCTGGCGTCCAGCGCCTCTCAGGTCGAAGAGCATCGGGGTTCAGTCGTCGTCGGAAACACGGACGAGCTGGTCGGACGACTCCTCGTCGTCCTCGGCCGGCTCGGCGTCCTGCTCACGGGCGAGCGCGCGTTTCTCGCGCTTGTCCAGCAGGGCGCACAACAGGATAGAGCCCTCGTAGAGCACGATCAGCGGGATCATGATCGAGAGCATCGTCACCGGATCCTGGCCCGGGAGGAGCATCGCCGCGATCGCGATCACGAGGATCGCGTAGCGGCGGTTCTTGCGCAGCTGGGACGTGCTGACGATCCCCACGCGCGTGACCGCGATGAGGCCGATGGGGACCTGGAAGCACACGCCCATCACCAGCAGCAGCAGGATCGAGAAGCGGTAGTAGTCCCGCGCCTGCAGGAGGATGTCGTAGTTGTCGTCGTTGAAGTTCTGCAGGAAGTCGATCGCGTTCGGCAGCACCGCGTAGTACGCGAACACGACGCCGCTGATGAACAGGACCGGCACGAGCAGCATGAGCGGCAGCGCGACCTGGCGTTCTCGCGACGAGAACGCCGGTAAGACGAACGCGTAGGCCTGGAAGAGCAACACCGGCAGTGAGAGCAGCAGCGCCGCGTAGGCCGCGACGCGAACGGTGGCGGTGAACGGCTCGCCGACGCCCAACGTCACCGGCTTCCTCGCGGACGGCGGCGGTACGGCGTTGGCGGTCGCGCGCGCCTGGCGCGTGAAGCGCTCGAGCTCCGCGCGGGTGCGCGGGTCGCCCTCGTTGCGCTGCAGCTGGCGGCCGAGGAGCTCGAGCTGGAGGTAGAGCTTGCGCTGCTGCTGCTGGAGGAAGGCGGTCTGCTCGAAGGGATCCGCGCTGCCCTTGCCGGTGCCGCCCTGGAACGCGCTGTTCTCGAGCGGCCGGTTGATGATGTCGAGCAGGATGTCGTTCTGCCAGAGCGCGACGCCGAAGCAGACCCCGAACGCGACGATGCAGATGATGAGCCGCGTGCGCAGCTCGTCGAGGTGCTCGACGAGGCTCAGGCGATCCTCGTGCGCGACGGGCTTGAGCTTCGTGGCCATCGCGGGGGCGGCGCGGCGGCCGGGCTAGCGGCGGTCGCGGACGACCTCGCCGTCCACCGTCTCCGTGCGGGTCTCACCGCCGGAGTCGGGGCGGCCGAGGGCGGCGTTCGCGCTCTCCCGGCTGTCGGGCGTGTCCGCGGCCGCGTCGTCGTCGCGGTCGTCCTCGTCCTTCGACTTGCCGGAGATCGAGTCCTTGAACTCGCGCATGCCGGAGCCCAGCTGCCGGCCGAGGCCCGGGAGGCGCTTCGGCCCGAAGATCAGCAGGACGATGACCAGGACGATGCCCAGCTCGAGTGGTCCGATGCCATTGATCATGCGGTGCTCACGATCGGAGGGTCCTACGCAATGTAGCGACTCGCCGGATCACTGGCGGATGGTCCAGTCATGTCGGGGTCAAGTCTGCGCGCGGGCGACCGATGAACGGAACGTCCCCCCGTACGAAACCATGAGCCAGCCCGACAACACCCACTACGTCCGCCGCCTCGTGCTCCCCTCCGGCCGCGCGATCGAGGTCGTCTACTTCGACAACCGCGACGCCGAGCACGCCGCCGCGAAGACCCCCAGCACCGACCGCGACCTGCACATCTGCCCCGAGTGCGACTCGGGCATGGTCTACCCCGTCGAGTGGGAGGAGGCCGGCCCGACCCACTGGGAGGTCGAGCTCTACTGCCCGAACTGCGACTGGTACGACATCGGCGTCTGGGACCAGGCGACCGTCGACCGGTTCGACGAGGAGCTCGACCGCGGTACCGAGCACCTCTCCCGTGACCTCAAGCGCCTGGTCCAGGCGAACATGGAGGACGGGATCGAGCGCTTCGTCAAGGCGCTCGAGTCCGACGCGATCCTCCCCGAGGACTTCTAGGCGCTCAGCTGTAGCGGTCGACGACCCCGTCGGCCACCAGCTCGAGCGCCGCGTGCTGGGAGGCGGGCAGGGAGGGGAGATCCTCCTTCGCCTCGCCGACCATCGCGAGCGCCTGCGCCCGCGCGGTCTCCAGCGCGCCGGTGGCGGCGATCGCCTCGCACACCTCCCCGGCCTCCCCCGGGGTGCGCACCGCCCGCAGGTCGAGCGCCCGCAGCGCCGGGTCGCGTTCACCGGCGAGGATGAGCGGGAGCGTGACCGTGCCGTCGAGCAGGTCGGCGCCGCGGTGCTTGCCGGTGCGCTCGGCCGGGCCGGACACGTCGAGCACGTCGTCGAGGATCTGGAACGCGAGCCCGATCCGCCGGCCGAAGCGGCCCAGCAGCTCGACCGGGCCGCGGCCCTCGATCGCGCCCAGATCGCACGCCGCCTGGAACAGCCGCGCGGTCTTGAGGTCGCAGCGCCGCAGGTAGCGCTCGCGCGAGACGCCGAGGTCCCACGCGTCCTCGCGCTGGAGCAGCTCGCCGTGCGCCAGCGCCGAGGACGCATCGGAGAGCACCCGCAGCTCCTCCGGCCGGCGGTTGCGCGTCAGCTCGGCGAAGGCGCGGGAGAACAGCAGGTCCCCGGTCGCCGTGGCGATCTCCCGCCCCGCGGTGGCGACCACGGTCGGGCGGCCGCGGCGCAGCGCCGCCGCGTCGAGCACGTCGTCGTGCACGAGCGTGGCGGAGTGGATCAGCTCGACGGCCACCGCCGAGCGCAGCACGCCCTCGTGGTCGGGCGCGTCCGCGCCGGCGGCGACGAAGACGAGCAGCGGTCGCAGCCGCTTGCCGCCGGCGGCGATCGTGGCGCCCGCGTGCTCGGCGAGCACCTCCCCGTGCGAGTTGGCGAGCTCCGCGAGGCGCTCCTCGAGCCGGCCCATCAGCCCCGGCACGTGCGCGCCCCCGGCCTCGATCACGGCCGCCACGGCCTCCGCGCTCGCCATCAGCCGGCCCGCGTCCCGTGGTGCAGGGCGATGATGCCGCCCGCGGTGAGGATCCAGCGGACGTCGCGCAGGCCGGCTCGGGTCATGGCGGCGGCCAGGTCGGGCGGCGACGGGAAGCGCTTCACCGACTGCGGCAGGTACGTGTAGGCCTCGGGGTCGGCGGCGAGCCGCCCCACGAGCGGCACCACGCGGTCGAACCAGACGGAGAAGAACGTCGACAGCGGCGGCTTGGCCGGGGTCGTGATCTCGAGCACCACGACACGCCCACCGGGCCGCACCACCCGGGCCATCTCGGCGAGCCCGCGGTCGAGGTCGGCGAAGTTCCGCGCCCCGAAGCCGACGGTGGCCGCGTCGAAGCTCCCGTCGGGGTGCTCGAGCGCGAGCGCGTCGCCCCACTCCCAGCGGACGCTCGCCGCCGCGGGCTCGGCCTTCGCGCGGGCGCGGTCGAGCATCCCCTCGGAGAAGTCCGAGCCGACCACCTCGCCGCCCGGGGCCACGCGGCGCGCGAGCGCGAGCGCGAGGTCGCCGGTGCCGGTGGCGACGTCGAGCGCGCGGTCCCCGGGACCGAGCGCGGCCAGGTCCGCCGCCCGCTCGCGCCAGCGATGGTGCAGGCCCGCCGTCATGACGGAGTTCATGACGTCGTAGAAGCCGGCGATGCGGTCGAACATCGCCCGCACCTGCCCCTCTTCGAGGGTTCCGGACCTCGCCGGCGCGGAGCGCACGCGCGGCAGGCTACTCGGAGCCCTTGAGAGAGGCGAGGAAGTCGACGAGGGCGGTCTTCTTCTCCTCCGGAAGACCGGCGAACGACGGCATCGGCGCCGTCGGGTTCTCGAGCGTCCGGAGGATCGCCTGCTTGTTGGTCGTGGCCCCGATCTCGGTCAGGTTGGGGCCGGGACCGTCGTTGCCGTTCTCACCGATCTTGTGGCACGCGAGGCACCCGGACTGGGCGACCACCAGCTTGCCCTTCTCGAACTGCGGCTGGACCTTGATGTCAACCGAGTTCGGCGACCCGGCGTTCGCGCCGAGGAAGGTGAGGTAGGCCATCGCGACGATGGTGAGGATCCCCGCCACGGTCGCGATCGGCCGGCGCTCGGGGCGGCGCTCCGGGTTGCGGTCGTAGAACGGCAGCAGGAACAGCAGGATCATGCAGACGGTCGGCACGCCGATCGTCGCCAGCGGCGTGAAGTACGGCGGCTTGATGACCCGCAGCACCTCGAAGAGGAAGAAGAAGTACCACTCCGGCCGCGGCACGTAGGTCGTGGTGGTCGGATCGGCCTTCGGCCCGAGCTCGGCGCCGAAGATGATCGACATCGTGATGATGGCGATCATCACGACGACCGCCATCAGGCTGTCCTTCGCCACCGCGTAGGGGAAGAACGGCTTCCCCTGCGACTTCATGATCGAGTACTCGCGGAGGTAGAGCTCCTTCTCGGCCTGGTTCACGAGCCGCTCACACCCGCTCCGTGTGCAGCTCTTCGGTCTGCTCGGACTTCAGCCACGGCGGCGCGGTCGTGCCGAGCTTGGCCACCAGGTAGAGGTGCGCGCCGATCAGGGCCGCGATCAGCCCGGGGATCAGCAGCATGTGGATCGCGTAGAAGCGCGAGAGCGTCGTGGCGCCGAACTCCGCGCCGCCGCGCAGGAAGTCCGACAGGTATGGGCCGACCAGCGGGCCGGTGCCGTTGATGTTGACGCCCACGATCGTGGCCCAGTAGGAGCGCTGGTCGAACGGCAACAGGTAGCCGGTGAACCCCATCGCCATCGTGAGGATCAGCAGCGCGACCCCGATCACCCAGTTGAGCTCCCGCGGGTACTTGTAGGCGCCGAAGAAGAACACGCGGGCCATGTGCAGGAAGATCAGGATCACCATCACCGTCGAGCCCCACTTGTGCATGCCGCGCACGAACTCGCCGAGGAAGACGTCGTTGGTGATGTGGCGGGCGGACTCGTAGGCGCGCGTGGCCGACGGGTCGTAGTACATCGCCAGGAACACGCCGGTGACCGCCTGCGAGAGGAAGGCGAACAACGTGGCCGACCCGAGCGTGTAGAACCAGTTCGTGCCCTTGGGCACCTTGCGGAACATCGCCCAGCGCAGGCCGCCCGACAGCGACGTGCGCTCGTCGACCCAGTCGACCGCGGCGATGCCGGCGTCCTTGACCTCATGGGCGGGGCCGGTCTTCTCGCGCTCGCCGGGACGCTGCGGAGGGGGCTTGAGCGCGGACGGCAGCGGGAGTGCGGGGAGCTTCATGGCGAGTTGAGCCTCGGAGTCGAGAGGCGACCGGGATACAGATACGGCCCGATCCCGTCGAGCGGCTGGCCGGGATCGCGGTAATTCGGAAAGCGATCGAACGTGGAGTTCACCGAGTAGCGCGGCCCGATCTCCACCTGGCCGCCGCGGACGCGGGTGTAGAAGCGGTCGAGCGGGCGCACCGGCGGGCCGCCGGCGACCGCGCCACGGAAGTCGTAGACCCCGCCGTGGCAGGGGCAGATGAAGCGCTTGGCGGCATCGACGTAGCGGACCGGGCAGCCGAGGTGCATGCAGCGCGTGGAGATCGCCACGAAGCTGGTGTCGATCTCCGGGTCGGGCGGCCCGTCGATCTCGGCGTTGCGGGCGCGGACGTACACGGTGGTCTTGCCGACCTCCCCGACGCCCGTCACCTCGGTGACCACGCGCGGCACGTAGCTGTCGTTCGGGAAGTCGTCCGTGGGCCCGATCTGCTCCCAGCCCGCCGGGGGACGCTCGAAGATCGCCGAGCCGGCGGCGAAGCCGAGCGCGGGCAGCGCGAACGCGGCGACGGCCACCGCCCCGGCGCCGTGCGTGGTCAGCGTCATGAAGCGCCGCCGGGTGACGGTCTCGCCCTCGAAGGCGCCGGCGATGTCGCGGTCCGCGGTGTACTTCGACTTGGGCTGTCGGGGACGCTCGGCCACGGGCGCCGAACAATATCGTCCGGCCGAGCTCGACCGTCGCGGACTCAGCGAGCCCGGCGCGCGGCCGAGTCGAGCGCGCCAGTCGCGCCGGAGCCGCCGTCGCGCGCCAACGCCTTTGCGGCCGCGTGCTCGGGGGATCCGCCGTGGCCGACGGCCGCGACGCCGGCGACCCATGCCGCTGCCGCGCGTTCGGGGCTGTGCTCCGCGTGCGCCTGGGCGGCAAGCGAGATCACGTCGGCGAGCTCGGCGACCGCCTCGAGGTCGCCCAGCTCGGCGAGCCGCGCGAGCCCGAGCGCGTACAGGCGGTCGCCCGCCAGCAGGGCGAGATCGGGCTCGTCGGGCTGCAGCACGCGCCCGGTGCCGTAGTGCTGGAGGTAGCCCTCGTAGATCGCCTCGACCAGCAGCGCGTAGTCCTCGCCGCGCTCGTCGGCGCGCGGACCGGTCGCGACCGTGGCCCCGTGCGGCGCGTCGCCGTCCGGCTCGACCACCGTGTCGGCGAGCAGCCCCCCGTCCGCGCGCACCTCCGCGGCGAGCCGCGCGAGGACGTCGTGGCCGGCGGGGCGGGCGGGGCTGTTCACTCAGCCGACCTCGCGGAAGGCCGCCGCGGCGGCCTCCAAGGTGCGGGTCACGTGCTCCGGCGTGTGGGCCAGCGAGGGGAACCAGGCCTCGAACTGCGAAGGCGGAGGGTAGACGCCGCGGGCCAGCAGGGCGCGGCACCAGGCGGCGTGCGCGTCGAGGTCGCACGCCGCGGCGCCCGCGTAGTCGGTGACCGGCTCGGCGGTGAAGAAGACGGTCAGCAGGCCGGGGGCGTCGACCACCTGCACCGGCCGGTCGCCGGCCGCCTCGCGCAGGCCGTCGGCCAGCGCGGCGGTCGTCTCGGCGAGGCGGACGTAGGCCTGGTCATCGAGGAGCTCGAGCGTCGCGCGGCCGGCGGCCACCGCCAGCGGGTTGCCGCTCAGGGTGCCGGCCTGGTAGACGTCGCCCGCGGGCGCCACGCGGCGCATGAGCTCGGCGGGGCCCCCGAACGCCGCGGCGGGCAGGCCGCCGCCGAGCACCTTGCCCATGACGGTCAGGTCCGGCGTGACGCCCATCAGCTCCTGGGCGCCACCGCGGGCGACCCGGAAGCCGGTGATGACCTCGTCGAACACGAGCAGCGCGCCGTTGGCGTCGGCCTGCTCCCGGAGCGCCTCGAGGAAGCCGCATCGCGGCGGCACGAGCCCCATGTTGGCCGCGTAGGGCTCGACGAGGATCGCCGCGAACTCGTGCTCGGCGCACGCCGCGCGCACCGCCTCGACGTCGTTGAACGGCACGACGACCGTCTGGGCGGCGGCCGAGGACGGGACGCCGGGGGACGCGGGGAGGCCCTGCGTGGCGAGCCCCGAGCCGGCATCGGCGAGCAGGCCGTCGACGTGGCCGTGGTAGGCGCCCGCGAACTTCAGCACCCGCTCGCGGCCGGTGGCGGCGCGCGCGAGGCGGACGGCGCTCATGGTGGCCTCGGTGCCCGAGGAGGTCATGCGCAGCATCTCGACGCCGGGCATGCGCCCGATCACGAGCTCGGCCAGCTCGACCTCGCCGGCGGTCGCCGCGCCGAACGAGGTGCCGTTGGCGGCGGCGGCGATCACCGCGCCGACGACGTCCGGATGGGCGTGCCCGTGGATGAGCGGGCCCCACGAGCAGACGTAGTCGACGTAGGTGTTGCCGTCCGCGTCGATGATCTCGGCGCCGCGGCCGCGCGCCACGAAGACCGGGTCGCGCCCGATCGAGCGCATCGCCCGCACCGGCGAGTTGACGCCGCCCGGCATCACGTGCAGCGCCCGCCGGTAGAGCTCGGCGGAGCGGGCATCGGAGAGCGAGCTGGGCCGCGCGGACGTGCGGCTGCTCATGCGCCGTGCTCGGCTTCCCAGCGCTTGAAGTCGTCGGTGAAGTAGAGCATCCGGACCTTCTTGAACTCGGTCGAGCTGTAGAGCGTCGCGCGGTCCTCGATCCCGGTCTCCGTCGCGATCGAGTCGAGGATCGCGTCGCACTCCTCCTTGGAGCGCCCGTGGGCCATCGTGAAGACCGAGTACGGCCAGTCCGGGTAGGTCGGCCGCTGGTAGCAGTGGCTGATGCCGCGGTAGGCGGCCATGCGCCGGCCGGTGGCGAGCACCGCGTCGGCGGGTACGTTCCACACGCCCATGCCGTTGGCCGAGAATCCGGCCCGGCGGTGGAAGAGGATCGCGGCCACGCGCCGCAGGCCGCCGCGCTCGCGCAGGGACTCGAGCCGCTCCAGCACCTCGTCCTGGGTGATGCCCAGGCGCTCGGCGGCCGGCGCGTAGGGCTCCGGCACGACCGGCATGCGCCCCTGGGTGGCCCGGATGACTTCGACGTCGGTCTCCGTGAGCGCGATCGGCTCGAGCTCCATCGGCTCGACCGCCTCGCCGGCGCGCGCCAGCGTGTCGGTGCCCTGCTCCATCTCGAGGTCCATGCGGATCTTGAACAGTTGCAGGGTCGGCAGCTGGCGGATCGACTCCGCGCCGGTGCGCTCGGCCAGCACGTCGAGCGTGCGATCGAGGCCGAGCTTCGAGTCCGGCTCGACGGCGATCGTGAACCACAGGTTGAAGTCGTGGTTGCGCAGGTAGTTGTGCGTCACCCCGGGATGGGTGTTGATGACCTGCGCGGCGCGGTGCGGGTTCGCCGCGTCGACCTTGGCGGCCACCAGCATCGACTGGTAGCCGAGCGCCCGCGTGTCGAAGATCGGGGTCAGCTCGCGGATGATCCGGTGCGTGAGCAGGCGGTCGGTGCGCGCCAGCACCTCGTCCTCGCGCATCTCCGCCGCCTCGGCGACCCGCGCGAACGGCCGGCGCTCCAGCGGGAAGTGCCCCTGCAGGAGGTTGAGCAGCCGCTTGTCGGTCTCGTCGAGGGGCACGGCCGCGCCGTCCTTGCGGGCGCGCACCTTCGGGCGCGCTAGTTCAGCCATGTGGCGACGTCCTTCGCGTGGTAGGTGATGACGATGTCGGCGCCCGCGCGGCGGATCGCGGTCAGCGCCTCGAGCACGGCGGCGCGCTCGTCGAGCAGGCCCGCCGCCGCCGCGGCCTTGATCATCGCGTACTCGCCGCTGACGTTGTAGGCCGCCACCGGCATCTCGAGCTCGTCCTTGACCCGCCGGATCACGTCGAGGTAGGGCAGCGCGGGCTTGACCATGACGATGTCGGCGCCCTCGGCGGCGTCGAGCCGCGCCTCGCGTACGGCCTCCTGTGCGTTGGCCGGATCCATCTGGTAGCCGCGGCGGTCGCCCGACTGCGGCGCCGAGTCGGCCGCCTCGCGGAACGGCCCGTAGAAGGCGGAGGCGAACTTGGCCGAGTAGGCGACGATCGGCGTGCCGGCGAGGTCGTGCTCGTCCAGCGCCTGGCGGAGCGCGCCGACCCGGCCGTCCATCATGTCGCTCGGCGCCACCGCGTCAGCACCCGCGGCGGCCTGCGAGACCGCGGTGCGGGCGAGGAGCTCGAGCGTCGCGTCGTTGTCGACCTCGACGTCGCCGCCGGTGCCGCGCAGGACCCCGCAGTGGCCGTGGCTCGTGTACTCGCACAGGCACAGGTCGGTGATCACCAGCAGGTCGGGGTACGCGGCCTTGATCGCCCGCGTCGCGAGCTGGATGACGCCCTCGTCGTCCCAGGCGCCCGAGCCCTGCTCGTCCTTGGAGGCCGGGAGGCCGAACAGCAGCACCGCCGGGATCCCCAGATCGACGACGCGACCGGCCTCCTCGACCGCGTGGCCGATCGACAGGTGGTCGACGCCCGGCATCGTCGGGATCGGGGTGCGCCGGTTGCTCCCCGCCACGACGAACATCGGCGAGACGAGGTGCGAGACGCTCAGCTCGGTCTCGCGGACGAGGCCGCGCAGCAGGCCGGTGCGGCGGAGCCGGCGCAGGCGGGTGGCGGGGAAGGCCATGTGGCCAGGGTAACTCAGCCTGGCTCAGGCGAAGCGGCGCAGCGCGATGCGCGCGAGCAGCGCGAACGCGGCCGTGAGCGCCGCGAGGTGCGCCAGCGGGGCGGCCAGGGAGCCGCCGTTGATGGCGGCGTCGAGCGCGCGCAGCGCCGGTTTGAACGGGAACGCGCCGGACACGACCTCGATGACGTCGTAGAGCGGATCGGCCACGGAGCCGGCGGGCACGAGCGCGAGGAACGCGACCGGCAGCGCGAGCAGGAAGGCCAGCAGCGACGCCGCGCGCACCTCGCGCGCGAGGCCGCCGATCGCCACCCCCATCGCGGCGAACGCGAGCGCCCCGGCGGCGAGGGCGGCGAGCCACAGCGGCGCGCGGCTGAAGTCGAGCCGCAGGAACGCCGCGAGGCCGGCGAGCATCACCACCGTGACCGCGAACGAGCACAGGGCCGCCAGGCCGATCTTCTCGGCCAGCAGCGCGGCGCGGGACACCAGCCCGCGGACGAGGCGCCCGAACGCGTTCTCCTCGCGCTCGAGGGCGAGCATGCCCGCCGCGAGCAGGAGCGTGACGAACATCAGCGAGACGGTCACCGCGACCGCCGCCGCGAAGGAGTCGAGCGGCGCGCGGCGCCCCTCCAGAACGGTCTCGGACACCGCCACCGGGCGCCCGATGGACCCGAGGATCGGTCGCGAGACGTCGAGGTTGTCGCCGGCGAGCTGGGCGAAGCGGCGGACCTGCTCGAGCGCCGTGCGCTGCGGCGAGTCGGCCGGGAGCCCGTCGATCACCGCCCCGAGGACGTCCGCCGAGCGCTGCAGCCCGAGCACGTCGACCTTCTGCCCGAGCAGCGAGAGCTCGCCGCCGCGCGCGATGATCGAGATGTAGCGGGCCGCGATGCGCGTCAGCCGCTCCGAAAGGGCCTGGTTGGCGGCGGCCAGCCGCGACTCGATGGCCGCCTGCACGAAGCGGCGCTTGACGGGATCCCGGGCGCTGTAGATCACCTCGAGCGTCGGGGGCGGCCCGCCCGACAGGTTGAGCGTCCCCTGCAACCGCTGGGTGGCATCCTCGGGCACGATCAGCGCCGCGAGCGCCTCGCCCGAGCGGACCTTGGCGACCGCCTCGGCGCGGCTGTCGACCCGGATCGGGTCGACCGACTCGAACAGCCGGCCGGCGTAGCTCGCGGCGTCCAGCCGTTCCCCGCCGATCGTGATCTCCGACTCGCCGCGCGGGACGAGGTTCGCGAAGGCGACCTTCGGCTTGTCGGGGCCGGCCGACAGCGCCAGGCCGATCAGCACCGCGATCACGATCGGATACACGACGAGCAGGCCGACAAGCAGCGGCGAACGGCGGAGGATCTGCAGATCCTTGAGCAGCAGCCAGCGCACGCCGGCGTCAGTGCCCCCGCTCGTGCAGGAAGCGGACGAAGGCCGCCTCGAAGTCGTCCGGCCCGGCGCCGTGGGGGTCGGCGCGCACGGCCCGCTCGAGCTCGGCGGGCGTGCCGGTGAACAGCAGCTCGCCGTCGGCCAGGACCAGCAGCCGGCGCGCGTAGCGCTCGGCCTCCGCGACGTCGTGGGTCGAGAAGACGACGGCCGTCCCGCCGGCCGCGAGGCCGCCGACGTACGCCCACAGCCGCTCGCGCTGGCGCGGGTCGAGCGACGAGGACGGCTCGTCGAGCAGCAGGACCGGCGGCGCGGCGAGCAGGCCGAGCGCGATGTTCAGCCGCTGGCGGTTGCCGCCGGAGAGGCGGCCGACCTCCTCGCCCGCGCGATCCGCGAGTCCCGTCTCCTCGAGCATCCGGCGGACCGTTGCGTCGACGTCGCCGACCCGCTCGAGGCGGGCGAAGAGGCGCAGGTTCTCGGCGACCGAGAGCTTGCGGTAGACGGCGGGCTCCTGCGGCACCCAGCCGATGTCGCGCGGCGCGCGCGACACCCGTCCGCCGGTCGGCGCGAGCACGCCCGCGAGGATCTGCAGCAGCGTGGTCTTGCCCGCGCCGTTGGGACCGGTGACGGCGACCAGCTCCCCGGCCACGGCGGAGAAGCTCACGTCCTGCAGGGCCCGGCGGTCGCCGTAGGTCTTGGTGACGGCCTCGGCCTCGAGCGCCGGGGCGGCGGTGCCGGTGGCGGCCATCGCTCAGGCGGGGCCGGCGGAGGCCGCGGCGGCGGCATCGTCGGCGGCGCCGAGCTCCGTGCCGCACGCGGAGCAGTACGCCGCGCCTGGGGTCCGGGGCGTGCCGCACTCCGGGCAGCGCCGGTCCGGCGGCGGCTCGTCGCCGGGGTCCGCGGAGGAGCCGGGCGGGCCCTTGCCGAGCTCCTGCGCGCTCGGCGTCCCCCACGGCTCGAGCACCAGGTGCCGTCGCAGGTAGACGATGGTCTCGCGCAGGATGGCCGCGATCGGCAGCGCGATGAACGCGCCGATGATCCCGTAGACCTGGCCGCCGAGCAGCAGCGCGAAGATCACCAGCAGCGGGTTGATGCGCAGGGCCTGGGAGAACACCTGCGGCGCGACGACATGGCCCTCGAGCTGCTGCAGCGCGGTGAAGGCGACGACCAGCCACACGGCGTCGAGCGGCGAGTCGCCGAACAGCGCGATCAGCACCGGCGGCGCGGCGCCGATCGCCGGACCGACGTAGGGGATCAGCTCGGCGAACCCGTAGAAGGCGCCGAAGAACAGCGCGTAGGTCTTGCCCTCGGGGAAGATCCCCAGCGACCCGAGCACCCACAGCAGCACGCCGGCGCTCGAGCCCATGATCAGCGAGAAGAGGATCTGCCCGCGCACGTAGCCGAACACGGCGCTCTGCACGCGGGCCGGGTAGTCGTCGGCCGGCGTGCCGTCGCCCCGCGGCACGATCCCGCGGACGATCTCCCCGATCCGCTCCCCGTAGAGCAGCATGTAGACGGAGAGGACGACGACGAGGATCACCGCGATCGACGCCTCGACGAGGCGCAGCAGCGCGTCGCGGGTGAGGTTGACGAGCTCGCCGGAGCCCTGGGCGACGCGCGTCCCGAGGCTCTCCAGCGCCGACCGGCCGGGCTCCTTGACCTGCAGGTCGACGCCGTTGCGGTCGAGCCAGCCCTGGAGGTCGTCGAGCGAGCGGTTCGCGTCGCTCACGAGGTTCGGGACGCTGTCCTGGAAGGCCGAGACCTGGTTCGCGAGCGGGTTGGAGAGCAGCATCCCGACGCCCGTGAGCACCAGCGCCAGCCCGAGGTAGGTCACGAGCACCGCGAGCCCGCGCGGGAGATGCGTGCGGCGCAGCAGGGTGACGATCGGGTTGAGCAGCAGCGCGACGAGCGCGGCGATCGTGAAGATCAGCACAATCGGCCCGGCGGCGTTCAGGACCGCCCAGCCGGCGAGCAGCGTCAGCGGCAGGATGACCAGCTGCACCCAGCGCGGGACGACCACCGGCGGCACGGCCACGGGCCGCGCTCCCGGCGCGGGGGCCGTCGCCCGTTGCGGTTCCGGATGCTCCTCGGCGCCCATGCGGCAAGTATGCCTGCGGCTCACTACCGTCTCTCCGGTGACCACGATCCTCTTCGTCGGCGACATCGTCGCGAAGGCCGGGCGGCAGACCCTGCGAGGGCTGCTTCCCGGGCTGCGCGACGAGTTCGGCCTCGACTTCGTCGTCGTCAACGGGGAGAACGCGGCCGGCGGGATCGGCATCACGCCCAAGCACGCCGACGAGATGTTCGGCGCGGGCGTCGACGTGATCACGCTCGGCAACCACACCTACCGCCACCGCGAGGTCTGGCCCTACCTCGACGAGCGGGCGGCGATCGTGCGCCCGGCGAACTTCCTGCGCACGCAGCCGGGCCACGGGACGTGCGTGGTCGAGCGCGACGGGGCCTCGCTCGGCGTGGTCAACCTGTCCGGGAACCTCTACATGCAGGCGGGCTCGCCCGCGTTCGTGACGGTGGAGGACGCGCTGCGCGAGGTCCAGGGCGCCGACCACGTCCTGGTCGACATGCACGCCGAGGCGACGAGCGAGAAGGTCGCGCTCGGGTGGTACCTCGACGGGCGCGTGACCGCCGTGGTCGGCACGCATACCCACGTCCCGACCGCCGACGCCCGCGTGCTGCCCAAGGGCACCGCCTACATCACCGACGTCGGGATGACCGGCGCCCGCGGCGGGGTGATCGGGGTCCGGCGCGAGCAGTCGATCGCGGTCATGCGCACCCACATGCCGCTGCGCTACGACGCGTCCGAGGAGGACCCGTGGCTGAACGCGGTGGTGATCCGCACCTCCCAGCCCGGCCGCGCGGACGCGATCGAGCAGCTGCTGCGGCCCGCGGGCTGAGCTATCCGCGCGGCTCGACGCCGAAGTGCCGCAGGACCATCGGCACGATGTCGCGCAGCGTCCACTGGTCGAGGACGTCCGGGCGCTCGGGACCGGTCCCGCACCACAGCAGGGCGCCGAGCGAGTCGTTGGCGTGCAGCGAGCCGTGCGAGCCGCCGCCGATGTGGCTCGCCCCGCCCCAGTCGACGAACTCGTAGCCGGGCGCCGCGGAGAGCAGGACGTCGCCGGAGGTCGCGCAGCGCAGCGCCGACCACACGCGGCCGAGCGGGTCCGGATAGTCCGGGCAGTCGAGCACGCCGCCGGCGATCTCGAGGCCGATGAGGTCGAGGTCTCCCTCCACGCTCCAGCGCTCGCCGCGGCGGTCCCGGAGATCCCCGCGCGGAGCGAAGCGCAGCTCCTTGACGGTGCCCCCGCGCTCGCCGCGGATGGCGGCTTCGCCGTCGGGGTGGTCGGTCATCGTCATCGTGAGGTCGACGCCGTCGAGGGCGAGCGCCGTGCGCTCCACCCGCGTCTTGAGCTCCCGCCTGCGGTCGGGGTCGAGGACGTAGACCTGCGCCGAGCGCGAGGCCGGGCACAGCGCCACCTCCCGCGCCTGCGACTCCGACGCGCCGGGGCCGGCGGCCGGCATCACGTCGAAGCCGTCGAAGGCCCGGAAGAGATCGATGCCCTCCTCCACCTGCGACTGCGAGTGGTCCGAGCAGACGACCACGGCGTGCTCGGCGAGGAACTCGTCGGGGCCGCCGGCGGCGTGCATGAGCCGCTCGATCTGGCGGTCGGCCGCGGCCAGCGAGCCGACCTGGGCGAACGGCCCCTTCTCGTGGGAGACGGTGTCGTTGTCGGGCAGCGAGAACAGCAGGAAGTCGAACAGGTCGTGCTCGATCAGGTAGGTGCCGACGCAGCCGGCGTGCTGGTCGCGCACCCCGGGCAGGCCCATCTGCGAGCGGCAGCCGGTCCGGCGCGAGGCGAACAGGTCTGCATAGAAGAACTCGCGCGGGCCGTAGACCGCGTGGCGGAACACCGTCGAGGCCAGCCGCGTGAGGGCGGTCTCGCCCGCCACCTCGTGCCGGTGACGGCCGCGGTACATGAGGTAGGTGGTGCCGGCGGTGCGTACGTCCGCGTCGTCGAGCGCCTCGAACACCGTCTCGCAGTCGGCGGAGAGGTGCTCGAGGTTCATGTTGTAGATCGTGTCGGTGAGCGAGCGCTTGAAGCCGAACGTCTGCGACGCGCGGAAGCTCGTCCCGTACTCCACATAACGCTGCTCGCCCTTGTGCCACCAGTTCATCGACGGGATCAGGTGGCGGTCGGGCCCGGCGCCCGTGGCGATGCTCGCCGCGCACACCGGCGTCACGGACGGGAAGGCGGCGACGCAGTCGTCGACGTGGTGCCCGCGCTCCATCAGCAGCTTCAGCGCGGGCGCGCGGCCACCGAGGACCGCCCGCTCGAGCATTGCGGGCTTCATGGCGTCGATGACCGCGAGGACGAGCTTGCGAGGCCGCGCCCCGGCGGCGGTCATCGGCGGGCGCTCACCGGAGGATGCGCAGGCCGGCGTACTTCTCGCCCTCGCGGCGCCGGCCGCCGACCAGCAGCCAGCCCAGCACGGCGAGCACGACGAGGGCGAGCGGCGGGAAGAGCACGGAGAGCCCGGCCGCCAGCAGGCCGGCCCCGTCGGCGTAGAGCGTGAGCGTGCCCGCGGCCTGGTCGTCCAGCCGCCGGCGGACCCGCAGGAGGAAGGCCCGCGCCGTGACGAAGCCGAGGACGGCGCACGCCGCGCCCACGATCACCCCGGGCCAGATCTCGTAGCCGCGGTCGGCGAGGGATCCAGCCGCCGTGAGCGCACCCAGTGCGACGGACAGCGCGAGCAGCGCGTACATCGCCGCGCCGGCGTCGAAGACCGAGTACCCGCGGCGTCGTCGCCACGAGGTCGACGACCGCGACCAGGGCGACGATCGCGATCAGGAACGGCCAGCTCTCGAGGAACGCGAAGTCGGTGCCCTCGAAGTCGATCCCGAGGTCTCCGGCGGCCAGCGCGCCGACGAGCAGGACGGGGAGGAACGGGCGGATGCCGATCGCCGCGGCGATGCCGGCACCCTGCAGGAGGTCGAACAGGAAGTCCATGTGGTGAGGGCTGAGGTCGGGGCCGTGCGTTAGCGTGCCGTCGGACGGGCCGTCCCGCCCGGACGGCCCGAGGAGCCATGACGATAGACGAGCCGCCACGGGGCGAGCACGGCGACGACGACCTGCGGCACGCCGGGCCCGCCCGCTCCACGACCCGCGACCTCGAGCGCTACGCCGGGCTGTTCGCGACGCGCACGCACGGCCTGAAGTCGTCGGTCATGCGCGACCTCATGGCGGTCACGCAGCAGTCCGACATCATCTCGCTCGCCGGCGGCCTGCCCGACACGAGCACGTTTCCGGCCGAGTCGTTCTCCTCGCTGATGTCGCATGTCGGCGCCGAGTCCTCCGCCCGCGCGCTCCAGTACGGGCCGACCGAGGGGCTCGACGAGCTCAAGGACTGCATCGTCGAGGTGATGGCCGCGGAGGGGATGCGCGCGGAGCCCGACGACATCCTCGTGACCACCGGCGGCCAGCAGGTGATCGACCTCGTCTGCCGCACGCTCCTCGATCCCGGCGACGTCGTGGTCGCCGAGGCGCCGACCTATCCCGGCGCCCTCCCGTCCTTCGTCGCCTACCAGGCCGACGTGGTGCAGATCGAGATGGACGACGCCGGGGTCCGCGTCGACCTGCTGGAGCAGACGCTCGACCGCCTCGCGACCGAGGGCCGCAGGCCGAAGTTCATCTACACGGTTCCCTCGTTCTCGAACCCGGCCGGCGTGACGCTGTCGCTCGAGCGGCGGCGCCGGCTGGTGCGGATCGCCCGCGAGCGGGAGCTGCTCGTGCTGGAGGACAACCCCTACGGCCTGCTGCGCTACGAGGGCGACCCGCTGCCGACGCTGTACGCGCTCGACGGCGGCGAGTACGTGATCTACCTCGGCACGTTCTCGAAGATCCTCTCGCCGGGGCTGCGGCTCGGGTGGACGGCCGCGCCCCGCCCGGTGCTCGAGAAGCTCAACGTCGGCAAGCAGGGCGCCGACCTCTGCTCGGCGCCGCTCAGCCAGCTCTTCGTGTGCCGCTACTTCGGCGAGATGGACTGGAAGGCGTACCTGCGCACGCTGACCGACCTCTACCGCCGCCGGCGCGACACGATGCTCGACGCGCTGGCCGAGCACTTCCCGCGCGAGGCCACCTGGACCCATCCCGAAGGCGGGCTGTTCATCTGGGCCACGCTGCCGGAGTACATCGACACGACGGACCTGCTGGCCCGGGCGCTGCGCGAGCACGTCGCCTTCGTCCCCGGCCGCGCGGCCTACCTCGACGGCCGCGGCGGCGCCTCGATGCGGCTGAACTTCTCCGGCGTCGGCGACGACGACATCCGCGAGGGCGTCCGGCGCATCGGCAAGGTCGTCAGCGAGCAGCTGGGCCTGTACTCCACGCTGACCGGGGCGGCGACGCCCGAGCCGCGGCCGGCATCGGCGCGCCCGCCGCGCGCCGCCTCCCCCGGCGACGACGCGTCCGGGGCCGAGATCCTCCCCCTGCGCCTGCGCCGGACCGGCGAGCGGTGACCCGGGTCGCGGTCCTGAAGGGCGGCCGGTCCCTCGAGCGCCAGGTCTCCCTGCGGTCGGGCGCCCGCGTCGAGGACGCGCTCGAGCGCCTCGGCCACGACGTCGTCTCGATCGACGTCGGACCGGACCTGGTCGATCGCCTCGAGGACACGCGGCCGGACGTCGCCTTCGTGGCGCTGCACGGGCGCGACGGCGAGGACGGCACGGTCCAGGAGCTGCTCGAGCTCGTCGGCGTGCCGTACACCGGGTCGCGCCCGGGAGCCTGCATCCGCTGCATGGACAAGGTCCTGGCCAAGCACGCGATGCGCGACGCGGGCATCCCCACGCCCGACTTCTACGCGTTCAACCAGACCGCCTTCGAGGAGCTGGGGGCGGCGCGGGCCCTGCCGGCCATCGAGGCCCGCCTGCGCTTCCCGATCGTCGTCAAGCCGGCGGGGCAGGGCTCGGCGCTCGGCGTGCAGTTCGCGCGCACGGCCGAGGACGTGCCCGCCGCCCTCGTCTCCGCGTTCTCGTATGACACGAAGGTCATGCTCGAGCGCCATGTCGCGGGCCGCGAGCTCGCGGTCTCGGTGCTGGACGGCCTGGCCGGCCCCGAGGCGCTGCCGGTCGTCGAGGCGATCCCGCGCGACGAGGACTTCTACGACTTCGAGGCGCGGTATGAGATCGGGCGTACCAGCTTCGTGTGCCCGGCGGACCTGCCCGGCGGGCTCGGCGAGCGATCGCAGGAGCTCGCGCTGTCGGTCCACCGCATCCTCGGCTGCCGCAGCTTCTCCCGGGTGGACCTGATGCTCGAGGAGCGCACCGACGCGCTCTACGTGCTCGAGGCCAACGCGATCCCGGGGCTCACCGAGACGTCCCTGCTGCCGCAGGCCGCCGAGGCGGCGGGCATCGGCTTCGACGCGCTCGTCGCCCGGGTGCTCGAGCTGGCTGTGGAGCGGCGGACGGCCGTCTGAGCGGCCGGGTCAGCCGGTCAGCTGTCGCCGCGGAAGTCCTCGGGCGACACCTGGTCGAGGAACTCCTTGAACTTGTCCACGACCTCTTCGGTGTCCTCGACCTCGTGCTCGAACTCGATCGCCGATTCGGCGATGACGTCCTCGGCCGCGAAGATCGGCGCGCCGGACCGGACGGCGAGCGCGAGTGCGTCCGATGGGCGCGAGTCGATCTCCACCTCGCGGCCGTTGACCGAGAGCGTGATCGACGCGTAGAACGTGTTCTCCCGCAGCTCGGTGACCGAGACGCGCGTGCACGCCACCTCGAGCTCACCGAGCATGTCGAAGAGCAGGTCGTGGGTCATCGGCCGCGGCGTGGAGGCGCCCTGCAGCTTCATCAGGATGGCGGCGGCCTCGGGGTGGCCGATCCAGATCGGCAGGAACTTGTTCGTGTCGACGGCCTTGAGCAGCACGATCGGCTGCTTACCGACCATGTCGAAGCTCACGCCGTAGATGACCATCTCCTGCAAGAGCGCTCCCTTTGAACTTGCGGGCGGACGGCCAAGTATAGGCAGGCATCGCCGACCTTCCGCACCCGCTCCGAGGACCCGGCGGGCGCGCGGGATGCGCCGAAAACCGGGGACGCGCCACGGCGCCGCCGCGGCGGGCGGGCCGCATGCCGCACCCCGTCCGCAGGGCGCGGGCCAGAGTCCGCTGATCCGAGCGCCGGGCGACCCACGATGAGCGACGCCGAGCGGCGCGGTGGGCGCCCATTACCGCCGCGGCGAGGTGGAGTTCGGCCGCATCGTCGGCTTCAGCGACGGCATCTTCGGCATCGCGATGACGCTGCTCGTCGCGGGGATCGCCGTGCCCGAGGTCGCCAAGCAGGACCTCGGCCGGGCGCTCGCCGACAACGCCGGCGACATCTTCTCGTTCGGGCTGAGCTTCGCCGTCATCGGCTTCCTGTGGCTCGGGCACCACGGCCTCTTCCGGCTGCTCACGCACATGGACGACCGGCTCATGCGCATCAATCTCGCCTATCTCGGCCTGATCGCCTTCATGCCGTTCCCGACCGCGCTTCTCGGCCGATACGACGGCGACCTGGTCGCGGTCGCCCTCTACGCGGTCGTCCTGGCCATCGCCGGCGTGACCGAAGCGGTGATGTTCCGCCACGCCCGCGGGATCGGCGCGCTGACGAGACCGATGCCCGACGAGGTCTACCGCCACTTCATGCGGACGAACCTCGCCCCGCGTTGGTCTTCCTCGTCTCGATCCCGGTGGCGCTCGTGCAGCCGGGCGTCTCGATGCTGATGTGGATCGCGATCTTCCCGCTCGAGCGGTGGCTCGACCGGCTCGGCGGTCCCGACGTGGCGCGGTGGGAGCGCCAGGCGGTGGAGGCCGAGGACTAGGGCCGCGGGTCGCGTCGGCCGCTAGGCGGTCACGACCGGGCGGGGCTCGACCCCGTGGTGCGCTGCGTACGCGAACGGATGATGGAAGACGTCGAGCGCGTTCTCGTGGCTCGGGACCACCAGCTCCATGGCCTCGCCGGTCTTGGCGTCCGAGACCGCGACGATCACCCGGCCGTCGGCGGAGTCCCAGAGCAGCCGCACGTCGATGCCGTCGCTGTGACGGTGGTCCATCTCCCTCAGCGTGTCGGTCGTCTCGGTCATCGTTGCTCCTCAGGCTGCGATCCAGGTCTTCGCGGTGTTGCAGAAGAGTCCCGCGCCTGGGCGGTTTGTCCCAGCGGGCCAGCCGGTGTCCTTGCGCCCGGCCAGCCCGATACCTGGAGGTGGGGTTCGCCGTACCTCTCACCCCCCGGTGGCGCGACCTCCGGGCCGCGCCGCTGCCCGGGCCCCGTGACATCGTGGTGTCGTGGATATCTGCTCACCCGTCCTGGAGGCGACGCGCGTGCGGCTCGTTGCCCGCTTCGGGGAAGAGGTCGCGGCGTGGTGGGCGCGGCTGTCCGAGGAGGTCGAGCTGCTCGCCGCGCGGTGGGACCTGGTGGTCGGCGAGCCGGTCGGGCGCGGGAACACGTCGGTCGTGATCCGGTGCCGGCGGCGCGGCGACGGAGCCCGTGCGGTGCTGAAGCTCTGCCCGGATCCGTCTCTCAGCCGGGCCGAGGCGCAGGCGCTGCGCGCCTGGCGGTCATCCGGAAGGGTCCCCGCCCTGTGGGAGGCCGACGGCACCGTCGGCGCGCTCCTGCTCGAGGCGCTCCCGGACGAGCGGCCGTTGTCCGAGCGAGCCGCGCCGGTCGCGATCGGCGACGTGGCCGGCCTCCTCCGCGCCCTGCACGTCCCTCCGCCCGCGTACCCGCGAGAGTTCCCGGCGCTGTCGGCCAGGGTCGAGTTCATCTTCGATCACTGGATCGAGCGCTACCGGCCCGATCCCGCGGTGAGCCGCGCGGTGCCGAGCGAACGGCTCGAGCGCGGTCGCGAGGTCGCCCGCGAACTCGCGACCGGCGGCGGTGCGGCGGTGCTGCTGCACGGCGACCTGCATGCGGGCAACGTGCTCGACGGAGGGTCTGCTCGCGGCCTCGTCGCGATCGATCCGCGCCCGTGCCTCGGCGACCCCGCGTTCGACGCCGTGGACTGGGTCTTCTGGGGCGAGGACGACCCCGGCGCCTGGGAAGCGCGACGCATGGAGCTCGCCGGTGCGATCGGATGCGGCAGCGATCGCCTCCGGCTGTGGTGCGCCGCCCTTGCCGCGCTGCTCGCGGCCGGCAGAGTTGCGCGCGGCGAGGAAACGGACCGTGTTGCCGCGCTGCTTGCGCTGGCGCCCTGACGAGTGGTGTCAGATTCTGAACGCCAACGCCAGTGGGCGATCCAGGACTCGAACCTGGGACCTCTTCCTTATCAGAGAAGCGCTCTAACCGACTGAGCTAATCGCCCGGAGGCGCCGATGATAGCCGAGCGCGGGAGCGCTGTTCGCACCGCTCCCGGCGCGCGCCGCCGCCTCGGCAAACGCCACCGTCAACGGTCCGCGTGCCACCTTCCGACGGGCCGCGTGGTCCGGCGGGCGAGGCGGTCCGCTGAAGGACGGGCCACCGGCCGGTACGTCGCCATCCGGCCCGGGTGGGGGCCGGTTGACGCGACGGGGCGGCCGTCCGCCCGCCGGTCCGCGCCCGTCGGTGCTCGCCCGCCTTATCCGCCGGGCGAGCCACCGCTCCACCGGCGCGCCGTTCAGTCGCTTTGCGGCCGCTGCCGCTGCGGTCAAGCCGGCTCGAGCGTCTCGCCGGCGGGATCGAGCGCTGCGCCGAGTCGCTCGGCCGCTGCCAGTGCGGCATCGAACGAGTCGAACGCGAGCGCGACCCGGCAACTCTCCCCGCGAGCGGTCACCTCGACCTCCGCGCCCAGCGCCCGGCCGAGCGTCTCGCCCACCCGCGCGGCAGCCGCCTCCTGATCCGGGTGCAAGGCCGGCTTGGCGGATCTGCGCTTGCGAGCGCGGCCGCCCGAAGCCCCTTCCGCGCGTGCGCGGGCGCGTGACTCCGTCTCGCGGACGGTCCACCCCTCGGTCGCCGCGGCGCGGGCAAGGCGCCGGCGCTCGTCGTGGTCCGGCGCGAGGAGGAGCGCCCGCCCATGGCCCTCGGACAGGACGCCGGTGACCAGCAGGTCGAGCGCCTCGTCCGGGAGATCGAGCAGGCGCAGCAGGTTCGAGACGGCCACGCGCGAGCGGCCGACGCGCCGGCCGACCTCGTCACGGGTCAAGCCGAGCTCCTCCACCAGGACCGAGCAGGCTCGCGCCTCCTCGATCGGGTTGAGGTCCTCGCGGGCCATGTTCTCCACCAGGGCGAGCTCGAGGGACGCCGCGTCGTCGTCCGGGCGCACGACCGCGGGGACGGTGGCGAAGCCGGCGATCTGGGCCGCACGCCACCGGCGTTCGCCGGCGATGAGCTCATACGTCCCGCCCGGCACCGGACGGACCAGGACGGGTTGGAGCACGCCGCGCTCACGCAGTGAGTCCGCGAGCCCCACGAGCGCCTGCTCGTCGAAGCGGCGCCGCGGCTGCTGGGGGTTCGGGACGATCAGGTCGACGGGAACGTCCCGCAGCTCCGGATCGTGATGCTCGGCGCCCTCCGCCGCGGTCGACGAGAGGATCGCGGAGAGCCCTCGGCCCATGCCCCGGCTGCGATCAGCCACGCGCCGCCACCTCCTTGGCCAGCTCGAAGTAGGCCCCCGCGCCCGCGCAGTGGGGGTCGTAGTGGATCACCGGCTGCCCGTAGCTCGGGGCCTCGCCGAGCCGGACGTTGCGCGGGATGACGGTGTTGAACACCAGCGAGGGGAAGTGCTCACGGACCTCCCGCTCGACGTCCTGCCCGAGCTTGGTCCGGTTGTCGTGCATCGTCAGCAGCATCCCGGCGACGGTCAGCCGCGGGTTGAGCTCGCGCTGGATGAGCGACAGCGTGTCGAGCAGGCCCGCCAGGCCCTCCAACGCGAAGTACTCCGTCTGCACCGGCACGATCACCCGGTCGGCCGCCACCAGCGCGTTGATCGTCAGCGGGCCGAGCGACGGCGGGCAGTCCAGCAGCACGAAGGCGTACCGCTCGCGCAACGGCTCGAGCACCTCGCGCAGCCGGCCCTCCGACCCCTCCATGCGCGGGAGCTCCATGGTCGCGCCCGCAAGGTCTGGCGTCGAGCTCAGGATCGCCAGGTGGTCGACCCCCGTCGGCCGCACGGCGTCGATCGCCGCCACCTCCTCGCACAGCACGTCGTAGAGCCCGGGGCCGCCGTCGCGCGAGACCCCGAGGCCGACCGTGGCGTTGCCCTGCGGGTCGACGTCGACCAGCAGCGTTCTGTATCCCGCCTCGGCAATGCAGGCGGCCACGTTCACGGCGGTCGTCGTCTTCCCGACGCCGCCCTTCTGGTTCGCGATGGCATACACGGTGCCCATGACCGCGCTCGACGCTAGCGATGTCGGCGGCGGAGCGCGGCCTGGACGGGCCCGGCAGAGGTCAAGTCCTTGCGGACAGCGGGCGTTTTGTTGCGATTCCCGGACGGCGAGGGAAATCCGGCGGCGTGGGCGCGATCTTCCGATAGACGTGCAGCGTCCGCCGCTCAGCGCCCGGAAAGGGCGGCACGGTCTCGACCCGGTCCGCCTCGAGTCCCAGTCGCGACGCGGCCGCGAGCCCGTCCGCGGCCTCCTCATCGCCGACGAGGCCCTTCCACGCGACCAGCGCACCGCCATCCGCGAGCAGGGGAGCGGCGTACTCGCACAGCACCGGGAGCGGCGCCAGCGCCCTCGCGCAGACCACCTCGTTCGCCCCGTGTCCGTCGCGCCACTCCTCGGCCCGTGCGTGGATCACCTCGACGTTGGAGAGCCCGAGCTCCGACGCCGTGGAAGCGACGAAGCGACACTTTCGCCCGGCGCTCTCGAGCAGCGCCAGCCGCGCAGCCGGCAGCGCGAGCGCCAGCGGCAACCCGGGCAGCCCGGCGCCCGTCCCGAGGTCGGCGATCCGAGCAGCGTCGCGAATCTCCGGGAGCCGCAACCCCGCGAGCGAGTCGGCAAGGTGCACGTCGACGCCCCGGCCCGGATCGCGCACGGACGTCGGTGCCTCGGGTCGCCCGAGCGCTGCGAGAAGCTGCTCGAGCCCGCGGCGTGCGGCGTCGTCGAGGGCGTACTCGGCGACGAGCTCGTCGATGCGGGCCGCAACGGCGCGGGCGGTCATCGCCGTACATCATGTCCACGCATGTGGACCAGGGCCGCCCAGCGCTCTCGGTGGCGGGCGCACACCCAGACGCCGGCGCACCGGGTTCCGCCGCGCGCGGGCCGCCACCCGCGCCGGCCGCCACCCGCGCCTCGCCGGGTACGGCAATGCGGTCGAGCCCGCGTACCTGCCCTCCGTGGCAGCCACGTAGCGGCCGCCAGCCGGGGCGCCAGGCCGCAGCACAGCCGGCATGTTTCACGTGAAACACCCCGCCTCTGCGCCGCGCCCACCGCAGGGGGCTTGCTCCGCGGGGGTCGGCTAACGCACACGATCCCGTCCGCGCGCGCGTGTGCAGCCTTGCCGGCAGACCAGGCGCCCCGGAGCGATCGCCGAGGATCACGCTGCACCCTCTGGGTGCCGCGTCGACCCGCCAACCCGCGCAGGACTCTCAAGCAGCCGACACGCGCATCACGACTAACCCCCGTCGGTCGCGGCCGGCGCTCGCCGAGTCCGCCTCGGCCACGGGCGCGACTCTCGGTTGGCGATCCCGTGTTTCACGTGAAACGCGGGAGCGGGGTCATCTGTGCGGGCGGGCGGGCTGGGACCGCTCGAACCGTCCGTGCGCATCGTGACCACGTCGGGCATGGGCGGGTGAGGAGTGCCCATTCCTGACCGGAAGCCGCGCACGCGCCCAGCCGGACGACCTGAAGCGTCTGGATTCCGGCCCTTCGCTTGCATTCCGCCCAGCCGCTGCCACCGCTGTCCCGAAGCTGCTGGTTGGGTGGTCGCGGCGGGACGGGGCGGGGCGCGAGCCTCGCTGTCACGGTGTCCGGTCAATGCCGCGACCTGCCCGGCGGCGCTGAGTACCTTCGCGCGCCGTCGTGGTGGAGCGGTTGCGCTCGGCGGCCTCCTCGTGTTTCACGTGAAACGGCTGCCGTTGGGCCGCCCCTCCACGCACGCGCGCGACGCGCGCGAGGAAGCCGCTGCTACTCGCTCACGAGCGGCGCCACGACGAGATGGCGGTCCGGCTCGGTGCCCTCGGAGTACGTCTCCACCCCGGAGCGCTCCTTCAGGTACTCGTGGACCACCTTCCGCTCGGTCGCGCTCATCGCGTCGAGCGCCACCGGGCGTCCGCCGCGGAGCACGTTCTCCGCGGCCTGGTCGGCCTGCCGATGCAGCGCCTGCTCGCGCCGGGCGCGATAGCCGGCGGCGTCGACGACCACGCGCGGGGCCGGGTGCTTGTCAACCGCCACGAGCTTGTACGCCAGGTGCTGCACCGCGTCGATCGTGGTGCCATGGCGGCCGATGAAGAGTCCGAGGTCGTCTCCGTGCAATGTGGCCCGGATCGCCTCGCTGTCCTGCTCGACCTCGACGCTCGCGCCGAGCCCGAGCGCGTCGCTCACGGCCTCGAGCAGTCGCTCCACTCGCTCGGCGGGTTCGAGATCCCGTAGATCGTGATCGTCCGTCATCGTCGCCGACCCGACCGTTTCTTCTTCTTGCGGGGCGGCGCCGGTGGCGGCCCCGTCGTGCGGCGCTTCTGACCTCCGGAGCCCGCGCCGACCAGCTCGCGATCTCCGGATTTCTTCTCCGCGGCGGGTTTCTGGTCGCTCTTCCCGGCGCCACCACCACCACCACCGCCGCCGCCGCCGAACATGGCCGTCAGCGCTCCCAAGCCGCCGTCCGCGCCGTCCGCCGTCGCCGGCCGCAGCGGTCCGAGCCGCTTCCGGACGATGGCCTGCTGGACGATCGTCCACAGGTTCGTGGTGATCCAGTACACGAGCAGTCCGGCCGGGAACTGCCACACGAACAGGACGAAGAAGAACGGCAGCCCGATCATGATCAAGCGCTGCGTCCGGTCCGTCGTGGTCGACATGAGCAGCGTCGACAGCAGCTGGGAGCCGATGTAGAGCGCGACCAGGACGATCAGCACCCATCCCGTGGCCCGGTTCGTCAGGTCCGGGATGAAGAGGAACTGCGCCTCGCCGCCAGGGCCGCAGGGCTGCGGGTTCGCCACGCTCGGCGGGTTGACGTCCGGGCAGATGTCCCGCCGCAGGTCGGCCTGCAGCATGTAGAAGAGCGACAGGAAGACCGGCAGCTGGGCCAGGAGCGGGAGACACGAGGCGAACGGATTCACCTTGTTCTCCCGGTAGAACTTCATCATCTCCTGGTTGAGGCGCTCCTTGTCGTTCTTGTACTTCTCCTGCAGCTTCTTCAGCTCCGGCTGATGCCGGGCGAGGTTCTGCATCGACTTGAACTGCTTCATCGTCAGCGGAAGCAGGCAAGCGCGCACGAGGACCGTCAGCGCGACGATCGACATCCCCCAGCCGAGACCCACGGAGTCGTGGAAGAACTGGAGGATCGCCTCGAAGAAGTCGATCAGCGGCTGGAGGACGTTGCCGAAGACGTGTCGCACGGTGCTAGGAGTCTGACGCAGGGACGCGGTGTGCCCCGCCCGGTCGCCGGAACAGGGTCTGGGCCGACACGGGGTCGTAGCCCCCGTGGCTCCACGGGTTGCAGCGCAGGAGCCGCCACGCCGCGAGGATCGAGCCGCGCAGTATGCCGTACCCCTTGATCGCCTGTACGGCGTAGTCGGAGCACGTCGGGTGGTACTTGCACCGGCGCGGCAGCGCCGGCGAGATGAAGCGCTGGTAGACGCGGACCGGCGCGAGGACGATGCGCGCGGCGATGCTCACGTCGCCTCCTCCTGCCCCGACGGCGTCGCGCCGAAGCTCTCGACGAGCTCGGTCAGTGCGCGTTGCACCCCGGCGTGGCCGTCCCGCTCGTCGAGCTCCCGCACGTCCGGTCGCGCGACCACGACGTAGTCCGCGTCACCGGGGAGCCGTTCGGCCTCCGCCCAGAAGATCTCCCGCAGGACCCGCTTGATCCGGTTGCGCTCGACGGCCCCGCCCACCTTCCGCGACACGGACAGCCCGAGGCGGGGACCGTCGTCGGCGTCCCCGGACTCGGGCGCCTCGCGCGGGAACGCGTAGAGCACCAGGAAGCGGTTCGCCTTCGAGCGGCCCTGGCGGTAGACCCGCTCGAACTCGGCACTGCGCGACAGCCGGCGGCGGCGCGGACCTCGCCCGGCGTCGGCGCGCCCGGCCATCACCGGAACCGGCCGCTTCGCCACGTCACAGGGCATCCGCGCCACCGCGAGGATGGACCGACTTCCCGGGCCGCCGCCCGCGACCGCCGGAAACCGTCCCGACCGGTGGCCGTCGGCACTAGACCGTGAGCCGCTTGCGGCCCTTGTCGCGACGGCGCTTGAGCACGACCCTGCCCGCACGCGTGCTCATGCGTGCACGGAAGCCGTGCGTCCGAGCGCGCTTGCGCTTCTTGGGCTGGTAGGTCCGCTTCATCAGACAGGAGCGGCTCGCGGGAAGGCGAACGCGAGCCGGGCGGACAGGATACACGGGCGACCCGGCCGGACCGCGCTCCACGGTCGCTCGCACACCCTTGTCCACACCCCGTCGACACGTGTGCACACCACTCCCTTCAATGCTCCGCGAACCTTTTCCGCGCGATTTGCGCGGTCCCTCCGACGACCCCTCCGAGGGCTCCCTCGGGGTCTCCGAGCCGTTGGTATATTCGCCGCCCCCCGGCCCCGCCGCGGCGCCTGCATCCTCGCTCCAACTCCGCCTCTCCGAGGAGGTGGAGCCCTTGCGCGCTCGTGTCCGACGACGACCTCGCTCACGCATGGCGGCTTGTCCGTGCCGCCCTCCGAACCGCCGTGCCCGAGCCCGTGTGGCAGCTCTGGCTGGCCCCGCTCGACGTGCGCTGCCGGGACGGCTCGACGCTCGTCCTCACCGCGCCCGATGACATCCGCGTCCGCGTCGAGCGACGCTTCGGCCGGCTCCTGAACGCGTGCGCGACGAGCCAGCTCGGTCGCGGAGCGGCCGTCCGGCTCATCTCGCGCAGCGACCCCGAAGGCCTCACGGCACCGGACCCCACCACGACCCCGTCGGCGGAGCCCGCGGCTGCCGCCGCCGCAGCGCCACGCACCCGCACGGCGGTGGTCAACCCCCGCTTCACGTTCGACCAGTTCGTCATCGGCGACTCGAACCGCCTCGCGCATGCCGCGGCGCTCGCGGTCGCCGAGATGCCCGGGCTGGCCTACAACCCGCTGTTCATCTGCGGGCCGCCCGGTCTCGGCAAGACCCACCTGCTCCACTCGATCGCGGACTACGTCCAGACGTACGGCGACGGCACCACGGTCCGTTACACGACCGTCGAGGACTTCACCAACCACTTCCTCGGCGCGCTCCACGGCCACGACATGGACGCCTTCAAGGCGGCGTATCGGGACGCCGACGTGCTGCTCGTCGACGACGTCCAGTTCCTGCAGAGCAAGGCCCGCACCGAGCAGGAGTTCTTCCACACGTTCAACGCGCTCCACAGCGCCGGCGCGCAGCTCGTCCTCACCTCCGACCGGCTCCCGCGCGACATGGGCCTCCTGGAGGAGCGCCTGCGCGAGCGCTTCGAGGCAGGCCTCGTCACCGACGTCCATCCTCCCGACTACGACACGCGCCTGACCATCCTGCGCAAGCGCGTCCAGCAGGACGGCCTCGCGAACGTCGACACTGCCGCGCTGGATCTCATCGCCCGGCGCGTCGACACGAACATCCGCGCGCTCGAGGGCGCGCTCATCCGGGTCGTCGCGTTCGGCTCCCTGACGTCCCAGGCGGTCACCGCCGAGCTCGCCTACGAGGTGCTCGACGGGCTCTACCCCGACCTCCGGCCGCGGACCCGATCGGTGCGAGAGATCCAGGAGCGGACCTGCGAGGCGTTCGGCGTCTCCATCGACGACCTGCTCTCAACCAACCGCGCGGCGCCGGTCGCGTGGCCGCGCCAGGTGGCGATGTACCTCGCGCGCGAGCTCACCGACGCGACCCTCCCCGCGATCGGGCGGGCGTTCGGCGGGCGCAACCACACCACCGTGCTGCACGCCTACCGGCGCACCGCGGAGCGCATCGCCGCCGACCCCGATGCCTTCGACGCCGTGCGCCGCCTGACGGCGGAACTCAAGGGCGAGCGGTGACGACCGTCGCTCCTGACAGACTGCGGGGTTCGCACACAGGGCCCGTGTGGGCTGATTCACCCGGTCTCAGCGGCCATTTGGAGCCTTGTGCACAGCTTGCACACCCCTGATGACGGTGATCCAGATCAATACTCGACTTCGGCGGAACGGATTGACGGCCAGATGAAGCTCTCGACGCGACGCGACGCGCTTTTCGCGCAGCTCCAGACCGTGACCCGGGCGGCCTCCACGCGGAGCGCGGTCCAGGCGCTCTCCGGGGTACAGATCGCGGCGCACGAGGGCGGGATCGAGCTGCGCGCGACCGACATGGAGATCGGGCTGCGGGTCCCGCTCGAGGGCGAGGTGGTCCGCGAAGGCGGCGTGGTGCTGCCGGCGCGCCTGCTCGTGGACGTCGTGCGGGCGCTGCCGGGGGACTCGGTGTCGCTCGAGCTGCGCTCGTCCGAGCAGGACGTGGAGATCGTCGCCGGCTCCGCGACGTTTCACATAAGGACGCTGCGCCTCGAGGACTTCCCGCCGTTCCCGGAGCCGGAGGCCGAGGGACGCGTGAGCGTCCCGGGCGAGGCGTTCGTCGAGACCGTCCTCAAGGTCGCCCGGTCTGCATCGAGGGACGAGACGCGGCCCGTCCTCACCGGCATCCTCGTGTCGGCCGCCGGCGACGAGCTCCGCATGGTGGCGACCGACTCCTACCGGCTGTCGGTGAAGGAGACGAAGCTCGACGAGGCGCTCGACGGGAGCTTCGAGGCCAACGTGCCCGCCCGCGCGCTCCAGGAGCTCAGCCGCATCGCCCAGCACGGCGACAGCGAGCAGCTGACGGTCTCGGTCCGCACGAACCAGGTGGTCTTCGAGGTCGATGGCGTCGTCCTGTCCTCGCGCCTGATCGACGGGCAGTTCCCCAACTACCGCCAGCTGCTGCCGGACGCCTACGAGCACGAGCTCCAGCTCGCGGGGTCGGAGATCAGCGAGGTGGTGCGCCGCATCTCGCTGCTGGCGCAGAAGAACGCGCCGCTGCGGCTCGCGTTCTCCGAGGGGGAGCTCACGGTCTCGGCGCGCACGCCCGACGTCGGCGAGGCGAGCGAGTCGCTGCCCGTGCCGTTCCAGGGCGAGGCGCTCGAGATCGGGTTCAACCCGGAGTTCCTGCGCGACGGGCTCGAGTCGGTCGAGTCGGGCGACGTGCTCTTGAAGCTGATCTCGCCGCTGCGGCCGGGGCTCATCCAGGCCGCGGACGGCAGCGGCTTCGTGTACCTGCTGATGCCGATCCGGCTCAATGTCTAGGGCAGGCGGGCCGGGGCGCGCCCGCGGCGGCGGGCGCCGGTAGGCGGCGTGCCGGCCGGGGGCCGGAGGCGCACGTCGTCGGCCGGGGGCGCTCCGGGCCCGGTGTCCGCGACCTGCCCGCGGGTACGGCCATGAGGGTCACGCGCCTGCGCGTGCGCAACTTCCGCTCCTACGAGTCGGCGGACGTCGCGTTCGGCGCCGGGGTCACGGTCGTCTCGGGGCGCAACGGCGCCGGCAAGACCAACCTCCTCGAGGCGCTCTACTTCGCGTGCACGGGCCGCTCGTGCCGGACCGCCAACGACCGCGAGGCCGTGCGGTTCGGGGCAGAGGTGATGCGCCTCGAGCTCGAGGCGGAGGACGACCGCGGCGCGCACGAGGTGACGGTCGGCTTCCAGCCCGGCGAGGCGAAGCACCTGCGCGTCGACGGCGCGCCCGTGGAGCGACTCACGGACACCGGCGCGCGGCCGCTCGTCTCGGTGTTCCTCCCGGATCGCCTCGAGCTCGTGCTCGGTGCGCCGGCGCTGCGGCGCGGGCACATCGACCAGGTGCTCGCTGCGCTGTGGCCGGCGCGCGTGGGGACGCGCCGCGCCTACGCTTCCGCGCTCGCTCAGCGCAACGCGCTCCTCGCCGCCATTCGTGCCGGGCGGGCGGGCCGCGGATCGCTGCCGGCGTGGGACGCCGAGCTCGCCCGGCACGGCGTCGAGCTGATGCGGGACCGGGGCGAGCTGGTCGAGCGCCTGCGGCCGGCCTTCGCCGAGCTCGCGGCGGGTCTCGGGCTCGAGGACGAGCCGGACCTCGCGTACCGGCCCCGATCGCGCGCCGAGACCGCCGAAGCACTGGCGGCCGAGTTGGCCGAGCGCGTGGACGGCGACGTCGAGCGCGGCTTCACCGGCCACGGCCCGCATCGCGATGACCTCGCCTTCCGCCGCGCCGGCCGCGACCTGCGGGCGTACGGGTCACGGGGTCAGCAGCGGCTCGGGCTGCTCGCCCTGCTGCTGGCCGAGCGGCAGGTGCTGGCGGAGGACCACACCGCTGCGCCCCTGCTGCTGCTCGACGACGTCATGAGCGAACTGGACGGCAGCCGCCGCGAGCGGCTGATGACCGTGCTGGGGGGAGACGGTCAGAGCGTGATCACGACCACCGACCTGGCACACGTGCCGGGGTCCGACGCCCCCGACGTGACGCGCCTGGCGGTTGCCGAGGGCGCGGTGCTCCAGAGCGCCGGTGACGAGCACAGGATGGCGGGATGAGGCGCCGAGCCCCCCGCCCCGTCTCGCTGGCGTTGGACGCTGTCACCGCGAGACTGGCGCCCGCGACCCTTCTCGCCCAGGTGCAGCGTGCGTGGGTGGACGCTGCCGGCGAGGCGTTCGCGGCGGCCAGCAGGCCGGTCGCCGAGCGCGAGGGGGTGGTGACGGTGGCCTGCGACTCCGCGGTCTGGGCCCAGGAGCTCGACCTGATGTCGGAGCGCGTCCTGGCGCGCCTGAACACCGCGCTGGACGGTCCGGTCGTGCGTCGGCTTCGCGTCCAGATCCGTGCCGGCTAGGGCCCATGCCGCGGATGGTGCTCCGAGCCCGCGCGTGAGGGCCGCGCAGACCTCCTCGGCGACGCCCTCGGCGAGGGGTCTTTTTCTACGTTTTGCAGCACTTTCGATGCACTCGAGGCAGCGGATCCGGGACCCCGCCGTGCTAGACTTATGACCCGTTGACGGCACGCCCCGGCCGCGATCACGCACCGATCAGCCGCCGGGGCGTCCCTTGTGTGGACGGAGGCGACTTGACGGACGACAGCGGTAGGAACAGCCAGCAGCGAACGGGCTACGACGCCCAGGACATCACGGTCCTCGAGGGTCTCGAGGCCGTACGCAAGCGTCCTGGGATGTACATCGGCTCGACCGGCGTGCGCGGCCTCCACCACCTCGTCTACGAGGTCGTCGACAACTCGGTCGACGAGGCCCTCGCCGGCCACTGCGACACGGTCGACGTCACGATCCACCCGGACAACTCCGTCACGGTGACGGACGACGGGCGCGGCATCCCGGTCGACGTGATGGAGAAGGAGGGGCGGCCGGCGGTCGAGGTCGTCCTCACCGTCCTGCACGCGGGCGGGAAGTTCGGCGACGGCGGCGGCTACAAGGTCTCCGGCGGCCTGCACGGCGTCGGCGTCTCGGTGGTCAACGCGCTGTCCGAGCGCCTGCACGTCGAGATCCGTCGCGACGGGTACGTCTGGCGGCAGGACTACGAGCGCGGCAAGCCCATCGGAACGATCGAGCAGGGCGAGACCACCACCGAGACCGGCACCATCATCACGTTCCTCCCCGACGCCGAGATCTTCGAGTCGCTGGACCTCGAGTTCAGCACGCTCGAGCAGCGCCTGCGGGAGACCGCCTATCTGACGCGCGGCCTCAAGATCACGATCGCCGATCTGCGCGGCGAGGGCCAGCGCCGGTCGGAGTTCCAGTACGAGGGCGGCATCCGCGACTTCGTCGCCTACCTCAACGAGAACAAGGACGCGATCGGGTCGAAGATCGTCTTCTTCGAGGAGGAGAGCGACGAGGGCGCGCTCGAGGTGGCGATGCAGTGGAACTCCTCCTACCAGGAGTCGATCTTCTCCTTCGCGAACAACATCAACACGCACGAGGGCGGCTCGCACCTGTCGGGCTTCCGCTCGGCGCTGACGCGCACCCTCAACCGCTACGCGCGTGAGACGGGCGAGCTCAAGGAGCGCGACGAGAACCTCACCGGCGAGGACGTGCGGGAGGGCCTCACGGCGATCATCTCCGCGAAGCTGAGCGACCCGCAGTTCGAGGGCCAGACCAAGACCAAGCTCGGCAACCCGGGCATGCAGGGCTTCGTCGAGTCCGTGGTCAACCGGCGGCTGGCGGAGTTCCTGGAGGAGAACCCGGCCGAGGCGCGGCAGATCATCCGCAAGTCGGTGTCGGCGGCCCAGGCGCGCGCGGCCGCCCGCAAGGCGCGCGACCTGACGCGGCGCAAGTCGGCGCTCGAGAACACCGCGCTGCCCGGCAAGCTCGCCGACTGCTCGGTGCGCGACCCGTCGCTGGCCGAGCTGTTCATCGTCGAGGGCGACTCCGCCGGCGGCTCGGCCAAGCAGGGGCGCGACCGCTCCACGCAGGCCGTCCTGCCGCTCCGCGGCAAGATCCTCAACGTCGAGAAGGCCCGGATCGACAAGGTCCTGCAGAACCAGGAGATCCAGGCGCTCATCACGGCGCTCGGCACGGGCGTGCGCGACGAGTTCGACATCGAGCGCGCCCGCTACCACAAGATCGTCCTGATGACGGACGCCGACGTCGACGGCGCGCACATCCGCACGCTGATCCTGACGCTGCTGTTCCGCGAGATGCAGGAGCTGATCGAGGCCGGCTACATCTACATCGCCAAGCCGCCGCTGTACAAGCTCAAGCGCGGCCAGCAGGAGCGCTACATCGAGAAGGAGGCCGAGCTCGAGGAGATCCTGCTCGGCGACAAGCTCGAGAAGTTCGAGGTCACCGACGCCGAGGGGCAGGGCTTCAAGCTCACGGAGAACCGCTGGCAGCGCTACACGCGACTGCTCAAGCAGTACGAGGGCTGGGCCAGCGCGCTGCGCGCCGAGCACGGGCACGACAACGTCACGTTCCTCGAGGAGTCGCAGATCCTCGACCAGCAGGTGACCTCGGTGGAGGAGCTCGAGGAGCTCACCCGCCTCGAGACGCCTGAGGGCGAGCCGTTCACGACCGAGCTCGTGTCGACCGAGGACGGCCTGGTGCGTATCAAGGCCACGGAGCGCAAGACCAACCTCGCGCGCACGTACCGCCTGCGCCGCTCCCTGTTCGAGGCCAACGAATACCGTCAGCTCGCGCGCGTGCACGGGGAGCTGGTCAAGATGGCCGGCACGCCGCCGTTCACGGTGCAGCTCGGCTCGGAGTCCGAGGAGGCGCTCTCGTTCGAGGAGTTGCGCCGGTCCGTGCTCCGGGTGGCGGCGAAGGGATCCCAGCTGCAGCGCTTCAAGGGCCTCGGCGAGATGAACGCCGACCAGCTGCGCGAGACCACGATGGATCCCGAGTCCCGCACGCTGGCCCAGGTGACGATGGACGACGCGGCCGCCGCCGACCGGCTGTTCACGATGTTGATGGGCGACAAGGTCGAGCCGCGACGCGAGTTCATCGAGGACAACGCGCGCGTCGCGAACCTCGACGTGTGACCCCCCCGGCCGACCCCCGACCCGCGAGCTGAGCCCACATGGCGACTTCTGACGTGATCTCTGGCGGCAACATCGAGCCCCGCGGGCTCGAGGAGGAGATGCGCTCGTCGTATCTCGACTACGCCATGTCGGTCATCGTCGGGCGCGCGCTGCCGGACGTCCGCGACGGCCTCAAGCCGGTCCACCGCCGCGTGCTGTTCGCGATGAACGAGAACGGCCTGCAGCCGAACCGGCCGTACGCCAAGAGCGCCCGGATCGTCGGCGAGGTCATGGGCAAGTACCACCCGCACGGCGACTCGGCGATCTACGACACGCTCGTGCGGATGGCGCAGGACTTCTCCATGCGCGAGCCGCTGGTGGACGGGCAGGGGAACTTCGGGTCGGTCGACGACGATCCGGCCGCGGCCATGCGGTACACGGAGGCGCGCCTGTCGCCGATCGCGCGCGAGATGCTGCGCGACCTCGACGCCGACACGGTCGACTTCCAGCCCAACTACGACGGCAACGAGAACGAGCCGCTGGTCCTGCCGGCCCGGTTCCCCAACCTGCTGGTCAACGGCTCGTCGGGCATCGCGGTCGGCATGGCGACCAACATCCCGCCGCACAACCTCTCGGAGGTCATCGCGGCGACGATCGCCTACATCGACGACCCCGAGATCGACACGGCGGGCCTCATGAAGCACGTCCGCGGGCCGGATTTCCCCACCGGCGGCGTGATCCTGGGCCTCGGCGGCATCCGGGAGGCCTACGAGACGGGCCGCGGGCGCATCCGCGTGCGGGCCCGGGCGCACGCCGAGCCGCTGTCGCACGGCAAGGAGGCGATCATCGTCACCGAGCTGCCCTACATGGTCAAGAAGGGCGGCGAGAGCGGCGTCATCCGCAAGATCGCGGAGCTCGTCCACGAGAAGAAGATCACCGAGGTCTCCGACCTCCGCGACGAGTCCGACCGCAAGGGCATGCGGATCGTGATCGAGCTCAAGCGCGACGCGATCCCGAAGGTCGTCCTCAACAAGCTCTACAAGCACACCGCGCTGCAGACCACGTTCGGCGTGAACATGGTCGCGCTGGTGGACAACGTCCCGCGGACGCTGCCGCTGCGGTCGGTGATCCACAACTACGTCCAGCACCAGCGCGAGGTCATCGTCCGGCGGTCCAAGCACGAGCTGCGCACCCTCGAGCGCCGGGTGCACGTGCTGGAGGGCCTGCTCGTCGCACTCGACCACCTCGACGCGGTGATCGAGCTGATCCGTGGCGCGCACGACCGCGACGAGGCCCGCGAGGGGCTGATCGAGCGCTTCGGGCTCACGCACGTCCAGGCGCAGGCGATCCTCGAGCTGCGCCTCCAGCAGCTGACCGCACTCGAGAGCGACACCATCCGCAACGAGCACGCGGACAAGGTCGAGCGCATCCGCGAGCTGCGCGAGCTGCTCGGCGACGAGGACAAGGTGCTCTCCCTCATCAAGGAGGAGCTCCAGGAGATCGCGGACCGCTACCGCGACGACCGGCGCACGAAGATCGAGCCCTCCGAGGACGACCTCGACATCGAGGACCTGATCGCCGACCAGCAGATGGTGATCACGATCACCAAGTCGGGCTACATCAAGTCCCTGCCGCTGGCGACCTACCGCCAGCAGCGCCGCGGTGGGGTCGGGATCACCGGGATGGACATCAAGGAGGACGACTACATCGAGCACCTCTTCGTGTGCTCGACGCACGACTACCTCCTGTTCTTCACCAACCGCGGGAAGGTCTACCGCTCGAAGGTCTACGACCTGCCCGAGGCCTCGCGCCAGTCCAAGGGGCGCTACCTCGGCAACGTGCTGCCGCTCCGCGAGGGCGAGCGCGTGCAGTCGGTGCTCGCCACGCGCGATTACGCGGAGGCCCGCTACCTCGTGTTCGCGACCCGCGACGGCGTCGTCAAGAAGACGGAGTTCGGGGCCTACAACACGCCGATCAAGGCCGACGGGATCATCGCCATCAAGATCCGCGATGACGACGAGCTGGTCGGCGTGCGGCGGGTCGACCCCGGAGACGAGATCCTGATGACCTCGCGCGCCGGCCTGACCGTGCGCTTCTCGGAGGAGGACGCCCGGTCGATGGGCCGCGACACGAGCGGCGTCCGCGGCATGGACGTCTCCGGCGCCGACAACTGGGTGATCGGGATGGACGTCGCGCGCCCGGGGCAGGACCTGCTCGTCGTCACCGAGAACGGCTTCGGCAAGCGGACCTCGATCGACGAGTACCGCCTCACCAGCCGCGGCGCCAAGGGCGTGAAGACCATCCAGCAGACCGAGGTCAAGGGCGCGCTGGCCGGCGCCCTGGTCGTGCGCGAGCACCAGGAGCTCGTCTTCATCTCGCGCGACGGGATGGTGCAGCGGATCTCGGTGCGGGGGATCAACCGCTACGGCCGCGCGGCGCAGGGCGTTCGCCTGATGAACCTCCGCGATGACGACGTGGTCTCGGCCGTCGCGCTGGTCGTCGAGCCGGAGGCCGCGGCCGCCGCTCCGTCGGTGGACGCCACGTCGGGCCCGGCGAACCTGACCGCCGACGGCGGTGACGAGGCGCTCCCCGTCGCCTCCGGCGACGGCGTGCTGGCGATCGAGGTCGACGACGACGTCGACGACGAGATCGCGGACGACACGCTCGACGACGACGTCGCGGACGACGCCGGCGACGACGACGAAGACCCCTCCTGAGCAGGCGGCAACGAGGTGGCGCGCGGGTGCATCGCGGCCATCCGCGCGACCCGCTACCCTGCCTGCTAACCAGGGAAAGGAGGTGGTCCGAAGTTGAGTGACAGTTCTTGCGGGACCCTGGAGGTCTCCGGCCGCTGATCCAGCCGGTGCTGGACCCGCGTCAGCGGAATCCACACCGAGAGACCGCCGTTGTCGGTGCCGGACTTCGTCCCCCCGGCCGCTTCAGTCATCTGGCGACGGCTGAAAGTCCAGCAGTGCTCCACCCGGAGGCCACCCAGTCGAGGTGGCCTCCGGTCGTTAAGGGCGTCGCGTCCGGGCCGGTGGGCCGGAAGGGGGCGGGCTGAGCGGGCCGGCGCGCGACCGACCAGGCGGGCCGAGGCGCGCAGCGGGCTCCGGCGCGGCTACGCGGCCTCGGCGAGGTACTGCTTCCAGGTCGCCGGGATCGTCGGCGAGGCGAGCTGGATGAAGATGTGCGGGCTGGGCATCCGCGGCTTGACGCGCGGGTGCATGTTGACCTGGTGGGGGAGCCGGTCGCCCTTGCGGCGGTTGCACGGCGCGCAGGAGGCCACGATGTTGTCCCAGCTCGAGAGGCCGCCCTTGGAGCGGGGGATCACGTGGTCAACGGTGAGGCTCGTGCGGGCGCCGCAGTACTGGCAGGTCCAGCCGTCGCGCGCGAAGACCGCGCGGCGGGTGATCTTGCGCTTGTGGCTGTCGCGCGGGATGCGCACGTAGGTCACGAGCCGGATGACCACCGGCCGCGGCAGGGATCCGGTGGCCCAATGGAGATCGCTGGCGCCGATCTCGAGGATCTCCGCCTTCTCCTTGAGGAGCAGCACCGTCGCGCGGCGGACCGTGCAGACGTTGATCGGCTCGAACGTCGCGTTGAGCACGAGGACGCGACCACCGGACCACCGGCCGGAGCCGTCGGTCGCGTGAGGTCCGTGCCGCTGGTCGCTTGGCGACACGGACCGCAATGGGCCTGGTGGTACGGCGCTTTCCATCGCTGGCGGCAGTGTAGCCGAGCGCCAGGCCCGACCGGGAGGCGTCGCAATCCGCGCAGCAGCGCGCCCTCGGCGGCATCCGCGGGCCGCCCGCCGGCCCGGGATCGGGGACGCGCCCGGGCGCGGAGACGGGTTCACGCCGGGCGGGCAGACGGAGCCGTCGCCGTGCGCCGATCAGTCGGCGCGGTCGCGCCCGAGGCGCGCTACGGCGCAGCGGGGTAGGACCCCAGCACGCGCACGGCCTCGGCCTGCCCGCGGAGCCCCACGATGGCGCCGGCCACGGCCGTGTCGGTCTCGCGGCCCTCGAGATCGAGGAAGAACATGTAGCGGCCGAGGCCCTCCTTGCGCGGGCGGGACTCGATGCGGGTGAGGTTCACGCCGCGGAAGGCGAACTCGGACAGGCAGCGCACGAGCCAGCCGGGCGCCTCGGAGCCCATGCCCCAGAACACGAGCGAGGTCTTCCAGGGACCGTGCTCGCCGGCGCCGGTGCCCGCGGGCGCGATCCACACGAAGCGGGTCTCGTTGCCGGCCATGTCCTCCACGCCCGCGAGCAGGATCTCGCAGCCGTAGAGGTCCGCGGCGAGCCGGTTGCCGAGCGCCACCCACGGGCCGTCGCCCGGGGCGCTGCCCTCGGCGACCAGGCGCACCGCCTCCGCCGTCGAGGCGGCCGGCACCACCGCGACCTCGCCGAGGCGCGTGCGGATGAAGCGCGCGCACTGCGCGGTCGCCTGGGGGTGGGAGACGACGGTGCGGATCGCGTCGAGCTCGAGGGGCCGCGCCGCGACGAGGCAATGGCGGATGGGGTGGATCAGCTCGCCGACGATCACCACGTCGTCGGTCTCGAAGGCGAGCGCGTCGAGCGTCGGGTTGACGGCGCCCTCGAGCGAGTTCTCGATCGGGACGAGCGCGCGGTCGACGGTCCCGTCGTGGACGGCGATGACCGTGTCGTGGTTGGTCGGCAGCGCGACCGGCTCCCAGCCGTCCGCGTCCGGGGCGGTCATCAGCGCCTCCTGGGAGAAGGTCCCCTCGGGACCGAGGTAGCCGACGCGCATCAGTCGGGGTCGAGGATGACCGAGCGCAGCTCGCCCTGGAGCGCGAGCCGGATCGCCTCGTTCTCCTCGGGGGAGAGCTCGTGCTCGCCGGACCCGCCGAGCACCTTCTTCACGTACAGCCGCGCGGTGTCGCGGTGCAGGATGCAGGAGAGGACGACGCCGTTGTGGGCGGCGTCGAGGAGCGCGAGCGACGTGGACTGGTGGCCCGAGAGCTCGCCGTAGGCGTCGTAGCGCACGAGCGCCCGGTAGGCGATCGCGCCGTCGAGGCGCTGCTCGGCGGCCTCCATGCGCGACTCCATCCGGCCGGCGACCTCCTCGACGCGGGCGTGCAGCTCCTCGAAGGCGGCCTGCAGCTCGGCGGCGTGGACGGCGAGGTCCTGCCCGTCGCCGTCGCCGAGCACCACGCGCTGCGCCGCCCGGACCCGCCGCAGGCGAACGGCGAGGATCATCGTCATCAGGAGGGCGATCAGCGCGACGGCCCCGGCCGCCAGCGCGACGATGCCGACGGGGTCGGTCAGGTCGTTCACGGCCCGAGAGGATACGAGGCGCGGAGCGGGCGCGGGAGCGCCGGAGAGGCGCCGCCGGCCCGCCCTACGGCGCCACGAAGCCGACGTCGTACTCGGCCTCGTTGTTGTCCGTCTTCTCCTCGCCCGGCACCGGGTCGACGCGCGTGGTGACCGTCGCCGCGCCCTGCGGCGGACGCTGCCCGAGCGGGATCTCCACCTCGGCGGTGGCGCCCTGCTTGACCGTGTCGACCGTGCGGGACTTGCGGATCGGCTTGCCCGACTCGGGCTCCACGGTGACGGTGACCTTCACGTCGAACTCGTCGTGCTCACCGCCGTTCGTGAAGTTCACGAGGAAGGCGATGTCGTCCGCGGCCGGGATGCGGTTCGGGGTCGGGCTCGGTTGCAGGCGGGTCTCGCCGACGGAGGTCGACTCGAGCGAGGTGCCGTGCAGGCCCGGGGCGGGCTCGCGGGGGCGGTTCCCGTTGCCGCCGGAGACCTGCTGGCCGAGCGCGTCGCCGACGAACTGGGGCTCGAGCCACTCGATGCCCGGCAGGAACTTCGAGCGGGCGATCTGCTGGCCGCCGACCTCGTTGTCGTCGAGCGCGCCCTTGATGAGCGGGACGGTGCGGCCGTTGTAGACGACGTCGGAGGCGAGGAAGGCCTGCATCTGGCCGGCGATCTGCCGGATCGCGGCGTCCGCCGCCTCGGCGTCGTCCCCGAGGGCGGTGCGGATCCGCTCGGCGATGTAGCCGAGGCCGTCGCGCCGGAACTGCAGCGTGATGAGGAAGGAGCGCTGTGCGGCCTCCATGTCGTCCGGGACGTCGAGGTCCTCGGCCTGGCGGAGCTGGGTCTCGGCCTGTGCGCGGTACCCCGAGATCGCCGTCTGGAGGTCCTGGGGCGACTCGCTCCCCCGCTGGCGCAGGAGGTTGAAGAACTCCGCGCCGATCTGGCGGTCGGACTCGCGGATGATCGAGGAGACCTCGCGGTTGTAGTCCTTCAGCGCGTTCTCCTTGCGCGAGTCCAGGCAGCCGTTGATCGCGACCACGAGCAGGATGAGCACGAGGATCGCGCCGCCGATCGCGACGGCGCGGCGGATGATGACGGTCTGCTGGTCGGCGACGACGGTTCCCGAGGACGCGCGGCGCCGTCCGCGCGGAGTCCTGCGTGGCTCGTCGTCATCCTCGTCGAAGAAGGACAAAGCGCTCGCTTCCCGGGGTGGATCGAGTTGACGCAGTATGACCGGCGGTCCGGCGGGATCGCGGTGCGGCGGGTTCGGTAGCGGCGCCGGGGGTTCGGGCGGCTCGCGTCGCGCGGCCGGCCGAGAGGCATGACGCGGGCGCGCCAGGGAGGGGTGTCCGCGCGCGCGTGGAACTACGGACCGATGGCCGCCACCGAGGAGCGCGACGCCCTCCGCCCGCCGCCGGTCCCCGTCCCCGTCCCGCCCGAGGCGGCCGCCGAGGCGACCGCGCCCGCCACCACCACCGCGCTGGGCCGCTACCGCCTCGGTGCCCGCCTGGGATCGGGCGGGTTCGGCACCGTGTACGCCGCGCACGACGAGCGGCTGCGCCGCCCCGTCGCGGTGAAGGTGATCCCCGCCGACGGGCCCGCGCCGGAGCGCGCCCAGCGCGAGGCGCGCGCCGTCGCCCGGCTCGACCACCCCGCGATCGTCGCCCTCTACGACGCCGGCGAGGACGAGGGCCGCCGCTACCTCGTCTCGGAGCTGGTCGAGGGGCGCACGCTGGCGGACCTCGAGAAGGCCGGCGAGCTGTCCGACCGCGACGTCCTGCGCGCCGGCCTCGCGCTCGCCGACGCGCTCGGCCACGCCCACGAGCGCGGCGTCATCCATCGCGACGTCAAGCCGCAGAACGTGCTCGTGCCGACGGTGCACAGCGCCGACTGGCTGGCGCGGCGCGCGCCCGCCAAGCTCACGGACTTCGGCGTCGCGCACCTGGCCGGGGACGAGCCGCTGACGCACACCGGCGACGTGGTCGGCACGCTCGCCTACATGGCCCCCGAGCAGGCGGCCGGGCAGCGCATCGACGAGCGCGTCGACCTCTACTCGCTCGGGCTCGTCGTCTACGAGGCGCTCGCCGGCGTGAACCCCGTCAACGCCGGATCGCCCGCCGCCACCGCCCGGCGGGTGGGCACGGTGCTGCCCCCGCTGCACAAGCGCCGCAAGGACCTGCCCGAGGAGCTCTGCCAGGCGATCGACCAGGCCGTGCGCCCCGATCCCGGACGAGCGCGGCACCATCGACGACCTCTTCGACGCGCTGGCCGAGGCGCTGCCGGAGGTCTCCGACGAGGGCGGGGCGATCGCTCCGCACCCGCTGGAGCGGCGCATCCCCGCGCTGCCGCCCGCGCTCGGGCGGCTCGTGGCGCCCGCGGCGGCCGCCGGACTGGTGGGCGCCGCCCTCGCCGGCCTCGTGCCCGACCCGCCCGTGTCCGCGGGCCTCGCCGCCGTGGTCGCCGCCGTGCTGGTCGCGGTGCTCCCGCGAGCGGGGTGGCTCATCGCCGCCGCCGCCACGATCGCGCTCGTGGGCTTCGGCCCGACGCCGCGGCCGGGCGCGGCGTTCGTCCTCCTCGTGCTCGCTGCTCCCGCGCCGCTGCTGCTGCGCAACGACGGCGAGTCGTGGTCGCTGCCGGCGGGCGCGCCCGTCCTCGGCCTCGCCGGCCTTGCCGGCGTCTACCCGGCGCTGGCGGGAAAGGCGCCACGGGCGTGGACCCGGGCCGCGCTCGGCGCGCTCGGCGTGTGGTGGCTCGTGTTCACCGAGCCCTTCCTCGAGCGCGTGCTGCTGTTCGGCCCCGCCGACGGGACGCCGTCGCGCGCGGCGTTCGACGGGGCGGTGAGCCTTTCGGCGTCGGAGGTCGTCGCGGGGGCGTTCGCCTCGGGCGCGCTCCTGCTCGCGCCCGTGTGGGCGGTCGCCGCGCTCGTCCTGCCGTGGATCGTGCGCGGGCGCTCGCTCTCGGCCGACGTCGTGGCCGCCACGGCGTGGGCCGCCGGGCTCGCCGCGGCGACCGTCACGCTCGGCGAGGCGATCGGCTCCGTCCCGTCCCCGACCAGCCTCGTCCTGTCGGCGATCGTGGCCGGAGTGGGCGCCGTCGCGCTCGGCCGAAGGTGGAGCAGCCATACTCTTCCCATGCAAACCGGAGGCTCGTCCCGGTCCGACGCGGGGTAGGCCTGCGGCGGTGTCCGTGCTGCGCAACCTCGAGTCCAAGCTCGCCGGCCTCGTCGAGGGCACGTTCTCGCGCGCCTTCAAGTCGGAGGTGCGGCCGGTCGAGATCGCTCGCAAGCTGGCCAAGGAGATGGACGAGCACCGCGTCCAGTCGCTGTCGCGCGTCTACGCGCCCAACGAGTACGCGGTGTGGCTGTCGCGCGCGGACCGCGAGCAGTTCGAGGGCTACGAGGGCGAGCTGCGCGAGGAGCTGTCCGGCTACCTGCTCGAGCACGCCCGCCGCGAGCGGATCGCGCTGCTGACCCAGCCCGTGGTCGAGTTCCGGACGGACGAGCGCCTGCGGCTGGGCGAGTTCGGGATCCAGGCGCGCATGGTCCGTCCCGGCGAGGACCCCGAGCGCGAGCATCCGAGCCAGGGCGACGAGGGCCACACGATGGTCTACACGGCGTCCGAGCGCCTGTCCGAGCAGCTGCGCGAGCCCGATCCCCGCCGCCGCACGGCGCGGCTGCTCGTCGAGGGGCGCACGGAGATCATCGGCTCCAACGGCGCCGTGCTCGGCCGGTCGCGCGACTCCGACGTGGTCCTCGAGGACGCCAACGTCTCGCGCCGCCACGCCGAGGTGCGGCCGTCCGGCGCCTCGTGGATCGTGCGCGACCTCGGCTCGACCAACGGCGTGAAGGTCAACGGGCGCCAGATCGAGGGCGCGCAGTCGCTCAAGCCCGGCGACGAGATCGAGCTCGGCACGTGCCGGATCGTCTTCGAGCTGGAGTAGGCGATGGCCCTCGACCCCGTCGCCGTCGCGCTCAAGTTCGGCTTCCTGGCCATCCTCTACCTGTTCCTGCTGTGGATGGCCCGGTCGGCGCTGAAGGACCTGCGCCGCTCGGCCGGCACGGGCCCGTCGGCCGCGCCGGCCGTCCCCGACTACGAGGACGCGACCGGGCTCCACGTCGCCTCGGGATACGACCACTACCCGGATCCGCCGAAGCTGCGGGTGCGGTCCGGCGCGGGCCTGCGCGGGGGCTCCGCCTATGATCTCTCGGAGGGCGCGCTGCTCGGACGGGGCGAGCAGGCGGACATCCGCCTGGAGGACTCGTTCGCATCCGCCTCGCACGCGCGACTCGTACCGCAGGGAGGGGTCATCGTCCTGGAGGACCTGGGGTCGACCAACGGCACGTATCTCAACGGCGAGCCGCTGCGCGGCCCACAGCCCCTCCACGTCGGGGACCGCATCCGCATCGGCGACTCCGAGTTCACCTTCGAGCGGTAGGTGAAGCGCTAGTAACGTCGTCTCCCGGACCCGCCCCTCGGTGTCCGAGCGACCAGCCCGTCTGATCCATGTTGCGCATCGCAGAGCAGTGGTATGCCACCGACGTCGGCCGGCAGCGACAGGGAAACGAAGACAACTTCTTCGTGCGAGCGCCCCTGTTCGTGGTCGCCGACGGCATGGGCGGCGCCCAGGCCGGCGAGGTCGCGTCGGAGATGGCGGTGCGCTCGTTCCGCGGCGGGCTGCCGGACGGCGCCGCCACCGAGGGCCTCGTGCGCGTCATCGAGAGCGCCAACCAGGCGATCCACGAGCGGTCGCGGGCGGAGGAGCAGCGCGCCGGGATGGGGACCACGGTCACCGCCGCCTACGTGGCCGAGGACGAGGTCGTGGTGGCGCACGTCGGCGACTCGCGCGCCTACCTGCTGCGCGACGGGGAGCTGGTGCGCCTCACCCGCGACCACTCGCTGGTCGACGAGCTGTTCCGCCAGGGCAAGATCACCGAGGAGCAGATCGAGCACCACCCGCAGCGCTCGGTGATCACGCGCGCGCTCGGGCCGGAGCCGCACGTGCAGGTGGACGTCGACCGCTTCCCGGCGCGGGCCGACGACGTGTTCCTGCTGTGCTCGGACGGCCTGACCTCGATGGTGCCGGAGAAGGAGCTGCTGCCGCTGCTGACGGAGGCGAGCTCGCTGGAGGCCACGGGCCGCGAGCTGATCGCGGCGGCCAACGCGGCGGGCGGGCGGGACAACATCACCGTGGTGCTGTTCCGCCTCGAGGCCGTCGACCCGGCCGTGGCGGGCGCGGGGACGACCGGCGGCGCGGTGACCCAGCAGCACGAGACGGCGGAGTTCGCGCCCTTCGCGGCCGAGACCGCGCCCGGCGCCGACGCGCCGACCGAGGTCGGCGAGCGCGCCCTGCGCAGCGAGGACGTGGCGCGCGCGGTCTCCGAGCGCGGCGGCGACCCGGTCACGACGGTGGCGCTGATCCCCCCGCAGCCGCCCTCCGAGCCGTCCGTGGAGCAGCCCGCCCCGGACGAGGCGCCGCGCCGGGAGGACCGCGGCCCGGACCGCAAGCGCCGTCGCCGTCGCCGCCTGCGCGTCGGCGCGGGCGGTGTCCTCGTCCTCGTCTTCGCGCTCATCCTGCTGGTCGCCGGCTGGATGGCCACGCGGGCCGTGTACTTCGTCGGCGCCGACGCCTCGGCGGGCGGCGCGGTCACGATCTACCGCGGGCTTCCCTACGAGCTGCCGGCCGGCATCCGGCTCTATGAGCGCTATGCCGGCTCGGGCGTGACCCTCGACGCCGTGCCGCAGAGCCGCCGGACGGTCTTCACCGACCACAAGCTGCGCTCCAAGGACGACGCCGAGAGCCTCGTCATCCAGCTCGAACGCGGGCAGCTCGAGCAGTGACGGCCCGCAACCGCGAGCTGCTCGCCCTCGTCCCGGCCTCGCTCCTCCTGACGGCCGGCTTCGCGGCGATCTTCGTCCAGCGCTCCGAGGTCCTCTCGGACGTCTCGCTGACCTACGGCGGGATCTTCCTCGCGCTGTGCCTGGCCACGCACTTCGTGATCCGCTTCACGCTGCCCTACGCGGACCCCTACCTGTTCCCGCTCGTGGCCGTGCTGGCGTGCTTCGGGCTGGTGATGATCTACCGGATCGACGAGGACCTGGCGCGCGACCAGGCGCAGTGGTTCGTGGTCGGGCTGGCGCTCTTCGCCGGCACGATCATCCTGCTGCGCCGCGACTTCCGCGTGCTCGAGAACTACCGCTACACGATCGCCGCGGCGGGCCTCGTCCTGCTCCTGCTCCCGCGCGTGCCGGGCATCGGCCAGCAGGTCAACGGCGCCTACCTGGGGGTCGGGATCGGCCCGATCTCCTTCCAGCCCGCCGAGTTCGCCAAGATCGCGATCATCGTCTTCCTCGCGGCCTACCTGCGCGACACGCGGCAGGTGATGGTCCAGGGCTCGCGCCGGCTGCTGGGCGTGACGATCCCGCCGCTCAAGCACTTCGGGCCGGTGCTCGTCGTGTGGGGCGCGGCGATGTTCATGCTCGTGTTCATCCGCGACCTCGGCTCGTCGCTGATGTACTTCGGCGCCTTCCTCGCGCTGCTCTACGTGGCGACCAACCGGCTGTCGTTCGTGGTGGTGGGGACGGCGATGTTCGCGGCCGGCGCGTGGTTCGTCAGCTCGACCGTGAGCCACGTCCAGGACCGCATCGACGTCTGGCTCGACCCGTTCAACCCCGCGCGGATCGACCACGAGGGGTACCAGATCGCGCAGTCGCTCTTCGCCCAGGCCGACGGGGGCCTGTTCGGCACGGGCTTCGGGCAGTCGCTGCTCTACCTGCCGAACGGCAACGCGATCGTCCCCGCCCCGCAGACCGACCTCATCTACGCCGTCATCGTCAACGAGCTCGGCCTGGTCGGGGCCTGTGGGCTGATCCTCGTCTACCTGCTGTTCGCCGAGCGCGGCTTCAAGGTGGCCGCGCTCGCGCGCGACTCCTTCTCCAAGCTGCTGGCGGCCGGGCTCGCCGCCGTGTTCGCGCTGCAGGTGTTCGTGATCGTCGGCGGCGTCACCCGCGTGATCCCGCTGACCGGCGTGACGCTGCCCTTCGTCTCCTACGGCGGCTCGTCGATCCTCGCCAACTTCGTGCTGCTGGCGCTGCTGCTGCTCGTCTCCGACCGCGCGCGCCGCCCGGCGACCGCGCCGGGAGGGACGCGGTCGTGAACGCCCCGGTCGTCCGCCTGTTCGGGCTCGTGATCGTGCTCTTCGCGCTGCTGGTGGCGTTCACGTCGCGGTGGTCGGTGTTCGAGGCCAGCGCGCTGCGCGACAACCCCAACAACCGCCGCGAGCTGCTCCAGGAGGCGATGATCAAGCGCGGCCTGATCCGCGCCGGCGACGGCGCCGCGCTCGCACGCAGCCTCCCGGCGCAGGGCAAGACCTTCACGCGCACGTATCCCACCGGCCGGCTGTTCGCGCACGCGGTCGGCTACTCGTACACGAGCCTCGGGCGCGCGGGGCTCGAGCGCTACTACAACGACGCGCTCACCGGCCGCTCCACCGAGCTCGTCTCCGCGCTGGACTCGGTTCTCGGCTCCGACCGCGAGGGCGATGACCTGCGGACCTCGCTGAACCCGAAGGCCCAGGAGGTCGCCTACCAGGGCCTCGCCGGGCGCAAGGGGGCGGCGGTGGCGCTCGACATCAAGACCGGCGCGGTCTCGGTGATGGCCTCCAACCCGTCCTTCGACCCGAACCGGCTCGACGAGGCCGGCCGCCTGCGCCGCCTCAACAGCGACAACGCCAACTCGCCGCTGTTCAACCGCGCCACCCAGATCGGCTATCCGCCCGGCTCGACCTTCAAGGTCGTCACCGCGGCGGCGGCGCTCGACGCCGGGCGCTACACGCCGGGCTCCGTGGTCAACGGCGACAGCCCCAAGACGATCTCGGGCGTCGAGCTGAACAACTTCGACAACGAGAGCTTCGGCAGCATCGACCTCACCACGGCGCTGACCAAGTCGGTCAACACGGTGTGGGCCCAGGTCGGGGTCGACCTCGGACCGAGGACCATGACGCGGTACATGGAGGGCTTCGGCTTCTACTCGAAGCCCGAGATCGACTATCCGCCCGATCAGGTCGACGCGAGCGGCGCCTACCGCCGCGGGCGGCTGGTGCGCCCGACCTCGTCGTCGGTCGACGTCGGCCGGCTGGCGATCGGGCAGTCGACGCTGCTCGTCACCCCGCTGCAGATGGCCTCGGTGGCGCAGACGATCGCCAACGGCGGCGTGCGCATGAAGCCCCACATGGGCGAGCGGATCGTCGACCGCGAGGGCCGCACGGTCGACGAGATCGGCCCGGAGCGCGCCGACCGCGTCGTGTCGGCCAAGACGGCGCGCGAGCTGACGATCATGATGAAGAACGTGGTGCGCGAGGGCACGGGCACGGCGGCCGCCCTCGAGGGCGTCGAGGTCGCCGGCAAGACCGGCACGGCGGAGATCGACATCCAGCGCGGGATCAACGATCCTTGGTTCATCGGCTTCAGCGGCCGCCACGCCGTCGCCGTCGTCGTCGAGCGCGTGCAGGGCGGCCAGGGTGGGACCGTCGCCGCGCCGATCGCCAAGCAGATCCTCGAGGCGCTCGGGGAATAGCGTGCCACCGATCACCAAAGACACCGTCGTCGACGAGCGCTACCGGATCCTCGCGCGCGTCGGTTCCGGCGGCATGGCCGACGTGTACTGCGCCGAGGACCTCCAGCTCGGCCGCAAGGTGGCGCTCAAGCTGCTCTACCGGCGCTTCGCCGAGGACGACGAGTTCGTCGAGCGCTTCCGCCGCGAGGCGTCCTCGGCGGCCGGCCTGCAGCACCCGAACGTCGTGCAGGTCTACGACCGCGGCGAGTGGGACGAGACCTACTACATCGCGATGGAGTTCGTCGACGGCCGCTCCATCAAGCAGATCGTGCGCGCCGACGGGCCGCTCGACCCCGATCACGCGATCGACCTGACGATCCAGGTCCTGCGCGCGGAGCGCTACGCGCACAAGCGCGGGATCGTGCACCGCGACATCAAGCCCCAGAACGTGCTGGTCGACGAGGAGGGGCGCGCGAAGGTCACCGACTTCGGCATCGCCCGCGCCGGCGCGTCGGACATGACCGAGACCGGCTCGATCATGGGGACCGCCCAGTACCTCTCGCCCGAGCAGGCCCAGGGCCACCCGGTGACCGCGCGGTCGGACCTCTACTCGACCGGGATCGTGCTCTACGAGATGCTCACCGGCCACGTCCCGTTCGACGGCGAATCGGCGGTGGCGATCGCGCTCAAGCAGGTGGCCGAGGCCCCGGTGCCGCCGGGCGAGCTCAACCCGCGCGTCTCCCCCGCCCTCGAGGCGACGGTCATGCGCGCGCTCGAGAAGGATCCCGCTTACCGCTACGCGGACGCCGACGAGTTCATCGCCGCCCTGCAGGCCGCGCGCGAGGGCTCGCTGCCGCCGCACCTGGACCCGAGCCCGTCGCAGCCGCGCGGCTACGCGGCGGTGGACCGCGAGGTCGCCGCCGAGGAGCTCGCCGAGGAGGATCGCCGCAACCGCCGCATGCTCGTGATCGGCGTCCTCGTGGCGCTCGTGGCCGCCGCGATCGCCCTCGGCGCCTACTTCCTCACGCGCCCCGACCAGGCCACCGTCCCGAACGTCGTGGGCAACCAGGCGAGCGTCGCGGTCACCCGCATCGAGAACGCCGGCTTCGAGGCCAGCATCGAGACGGTCCGCAACGACGACGTGCCCCGCGACCGTGTGGCCCAGCAGCGACCCGGGCCCGGCGACGAGGCCGACGAGGGCTCGACCGTCCGCCTCGTGGTCTCGAGCGGACCGGGCGAGGCGACGATCCCCGAGGTCAACGGCCTCACCGAGGAATCGGCGACGAGGCGGCTCGAGCGGGCCGGGTTCAAGGTCGACACGCGGGAGCGGAGCTCCAACGACGTCCCCGAGGGCCGCGTGGTCTCCTCCTCGCCGCCCGAGCGCTCCCAGCTCACGAAGGGCCGCACCGTGCTGCTCACGATCTCCTCGGGGCCCGAGGAGGTCACCGTGCCCGACGTCCAGGGCCTCGGCCAGGACGAGGCGGTGGCCCAGCTCGAAGCGGCGGGCCTGCGGTCCGCCGTGTCCGAGCAGGAGACCGACAGCGAGGACCCGGGCACGGTGCTCTCGCAGAGCCCGGCCGCCGAGACGCAGGCGCCGAAGGGCACCACGATCACGCTCACGGTGGCGAAGGAGCCCGCGAAGGTGACGGTGCCCGACGTCACGGGCGAGTCCGTGAACCGGGCGCGGGACCAGATCGAGCAGGCCGGCCTCAACGTCAACATCCAGCGCCAGACGGTCACCGACACGTCGCAGAACGAGAAGGTCATCTCGCAGAGCCCCGGGGGCGGGGCGAAGCGCAGCCCCGACAGCCAGGTGACGATCACCGTGGGCCGGCTCGAGCCGACGCCGACGCCCAGTCCCTCGCCGTCGCCCACGCCGACGCCGTAGCCCTCCGGGGCGGCACGGCCGCCGGGCAACCTCATAGGGTTCGCCGGCATGAGGGTCGCGGTGCTGGCCGGAGGCCGGTCGTCCGAACACGAGGTGTCGCTGCGCTCGGCGTCCGCGGTGGCCGACGGCCTGCGTGGGGCCGGCCACGACGTCGAGTGGCTGAAGATCGAGCGCTCGGGCGCGTGGACGAACGGTGGCCTGCCGCTGCAGCTCGAGCCCGGCGGCGGCCTGCTCGGCGCCGACGTCGCCTTCCCGGTGCTCCACGGCCCGTTCGGCGAGGACGGGACCGTGCAGGGCCTGCTCGAGCTGCTCGACGTGCCCTACGTCGGCGCGGGCGTGCTGGCGTCGGCGCTGTGCATGGACAAGATCGTCTTCAAGGAGGTCCTGGCCGCGGCCGGCGTGCCGCAGGTCGGCTACGCCGCGGTGCGGCAGGCCCGCTGGCAGACCGAGCCCGCCGCGGTGCGCAGGGAGCTGGCGGCGCTCGGGCTCCCGGTGTTCGTCAAGCCCGCCCGGCTCGGCTCCTCGGTCGGCATCGTCAAGGTGACCGAGGCGGAGGAGCTCGACGCGGGGCTCGAGACCGCGTTCGGCCACGACGGGCTCGTCATCGTGGAGGCGTTCTCGCCCGGGATGGAGGTCGAGTGCTCCGTGATGGGGCTCGGCGCGCCCGAGGTCTCGGTGCCCGGGGAGATCGTGCTGCTCGGCTCCGACTGGTACGACTACGACGCCAAGTACAAGCCGGGCGGGATGGAGCTCGTGGTGCCCGCGCGGCTGCCGGACGGGGTGACCGAGGAGCTGCGGGGCCTCGCGCGCGAGACGTTCGTGCGCGTGGGCTGCGCCGGCCTCGCGCGCGTCGACTTCTTCGTGGAGGGCGACCGGGTCCTCGTCAACGAGCTCAACACGCTCCCCGGCTTCACCGAGACGAGCGCGTTCCCGAAGTTGTGGGAGGCCAGCGGCGTGCCGTTCCCGCAGCTGTGCGACCGCCTGGTCGACTACGCGCTCGAGCGCTGGCGCGCGGAGCGCGGCGGGCACGCGTTCTGACGCCCGCCCTCAGGCCGGCTTGCGCTGGAAGAGCGCGACCTCGGAGATCTCGACGCGGTCGGCGTTCGGCGGCAGCTCGGTGATCCACACGAGGAAGTAGCGATAGCGCTCGCCGCGCGTGGAGAGGCGGAAGCGCTGGTCCTCGCGGCGCACGAGGCCGCCGCCCACGCGGCGCCAGCCAGGGTCGGGCAGCGACTCGGGCGGCCCCTCGCGGGCGGCGTAGATGGTGGCCCGCCAGCCCGTCGAGCGGCTGTCGATCTCGAGCGACGGCACGACGGCGCCGGGCGCCGCGTCCACGTAGATCCCGACGCCGTCCTTGGTCAGCGCCTGGTCGGAGTAGCGCTCGGTGGACCACGCCGTGCCGGGATCCTTGTCGACCGCGAGCGTCGCCTGCTCGGGGTGCTCGCCGTCGCCGCCCAGCGGGTCGTAGTCATCGGCGGAGGTGCGCTTGAGCGAGACCACGCGCGTCCCCGGCTCGGGCTTGACGTGGCCCGTGCCGGTGCCGCGCTGCGTGCGGTCGACGCCCTCCTTGAGCAGGAACCCCGCGCCGGCCGCGATCGCGCCGATCACCAGGATCACGCCGAGGATCGGGATCGAGCGGCGCATCCGGAACGGCAGGCGGCGGCGGGCGTGGTCGGGCAGCGTGCGCAGGACCGCGGTGGCCTCGCCGGTGGAGTGCCCGGCCCGCGCGGCCTCGATCGCCAGGGCCTCCTCGAGGTCGGCGACGAGCGTCGCGCAGTCGGGGTATCGGTGCGCGAGGTCCCGGTCGGTCATCCGGTCCACGATCGAGCCGACGCCGGCCGAGACCTCCGGCCGCAGCATCTGGACGTCCGGGAGGTCCTCGCGGACGTGCTTCATCGCCACGGAGACCTGGTTCTCGCCGTGGAAGGGGACGTCGCCGGTGAGCATCTCGAACAGGACGACGCCGAGCGAGTAGATGTCCGACTGCCCGTTGACCTCGTGGCCGAGCGCCTGCTCGGGCGATACGTAGTCGGTCGTGCCGAGCACGCGGCCGTCGGCGGTCAGCCCCGCCTCGTCGAGCGAGCGGGCGATGCCGAAGTCGGTGACCTTGGCCGATCCCTCCTCGTCGATGAGGACGTTCTGCGGCTTGACGTCGCGGTGGACGATGTGGCGCGCGTGCGCGAAGCCGAGTGCTCGCGCGATCTCGATCGCGTAGGCGACCGCCTCGCCGATCGGCAGCTTGCCGAGACGCCGGATGCGGTCCTTGAGCGTCTCGCCCTCGACGTACTCGAAGACGATGAACGGGCGCCCGTCCTCCTCGCCGGCGTCGATCACGCCCACGATGTGGGGGTGCGAGAGCTGGGCCACCGAGCGCGCCTCGCGGCGGAAGCGCTCGAGCTGGTCGGAGTCCGAGGCGATCTCGCGGTGCATGAGCTTGATCGCCACGCGCCGCTCGAGGACGCTGTCGAACGCCCTGTAGACGGTCGACATCCCGCCGGCGCCTATCTGGGCGTCGAGCCGGTACCGGCCGTTGAGCTGGATGCCGACGAGCGTGCTCATGCGGTCAGCGTCCTATTGTGGCCGATGTGGGGCGGGTCGCCTGCACCTATTTCACTGATCCGTACTGCCCGTGGTCATGGGCGGCCGAGCCGCACCTCCGTCGTCTGCACGTCGAGTTCGGCGCCGAGGTGGCGGTCACCTTCGTGATAGCCGGACTCGCGCGGGAGATCACGGACCCCGGCGCGCTGGCGCTGGCCTCCCTGGACGCGGCCGACGCGAGCGCGATGCCGGTCGATCCGCGCGTGTTCCTACGCGACCCCCCGACCTCGACGCACCCCGCCGGCCTGGCGGTCGCGGCGGTCGCCGAGCAGGGCGATCCCGGGCCGTACCTTCGACGGCTGCGCGAGGCGATCCTGCTGGAGGGCCGCCGGATGGACACCGGGCCCGCGCTGCTGGACGCCGCGCGCGAGACCGGCGGCCTGGACCTCGACCGCCTGCGCATCGACTTCGGCTCCAACGCGATCGTCGAGCGCTTCGGTGCCGACCTCGAGCGCGCGCGAGGCGTCGCCGCCGAGCACCACGAGCCCGGCACCGGCCGTGTGCGGACCCCGTCGGTCGAGTTCCGCGGGTCCGCGGACGAGGTGCACGGCGTCTACGGCTACGCGCCGTACGAGGCGTGGCGCGCTGCCGCTGCCGCCGCGGGCGCGACCGCGGCCGGCGACGGCTCACCGGTGGTGGAGGAGGCGCTGCGCCGCTTCGGGCGGATCGCGACCCCGGAGGTGGCGGCCGCCTGTGACCTGCAGGGGCCGCGTGCGGGCGCCGAGCTGTGGCGGCTCGCCCTCGAGTGGCGGGTGCAGCCGCGGCGGGTGCTCGGCGGGGAGCTGTGGAGCCTCGCCGGCGCGTACTGAGTCGCGCGCGAGGCTCCCTCTGCGGTCAGCTCCCTAGCGCCGGTACACGTACGAGGTGACCTCGAGGCAGAGGTCGACGACCTCGAACTCCGGCTTGGTCCACGTCATAAGGCGGCCCTCTCCTCTCGGGTACACGTGACTTGCCCTGCGGGCGACCGCGGCAGCGGACCGCTCGCGGCGCACACCATACAGATCGCCGTATCGACTGGCGACCCGTGCGGCAGCTCGGGACCGGCAGCGGTGCTCCCCACCACGCGCGCGCGAGAGGCGGGCCGACGCGGCGCTCCACGGGGGGTCGCGCAGCGACGCGCCCGAGCTCAGGCCTTTGCCGTGTTGCAACCTCTGGCCTGGCGCGGATCGCCCGAACGCAGTTGGTACTTTGGCGAAATGGCCGAGAAGCAGCTCTGGGACTACACGCTGGGCGGGCACTTCGTCCTCCCGAGGCGGTCGTCCTGGCCGAACTTCTTCTCCAGGCTCGTCGCGCGCCTGCAGTGGAATCCCGATGCCATCGACCTCGCGACCGATGTCAGCGCGTGGCCGGAGCTCCCGGATGAGCGCCGCGGCCGCCTGACGACGCTTCTCGCCGGCTTCTGCGTGGCCGAGGACGCCGTCGCCGAGCACCTCACGCCGTATGCCGACGTGGCCAGGGAGGCGACGTTGACCTCCCACGAGAGCCTCATGGCCTGGGTCTTCTTCCTCCAGCGCCGCGACGAGCAGCGCCACGCGCGCCTCTTCGACCGCGTCGCGAAGGAGGTGCTCGGGCTGCCCGGAGACGCCCCGGACGAGCGGCGCGCCGCGGCCCGCGACCACGCCCCCGCCGCGATCCTCGAGCTGTTCGAGGAGCGGCTCCCGGCGATGGCCGCCGATCTCGCCGCGGGCCGCAGCGGGCTCGACGAGGGCGTCAGCCTCTACCACATGTTGCTGGAGGGGGTCGTCTTCGACGCCGGACAGCACGCGCTGCTCGATGACCTGGACGACGGCGTGATGCCAGGGGTGCGCCAGGGGATCGAGCGCGTCGAGCGCGACGAGCGCTGGCACGTCGGATTCGGCCTGCGCTGCCTGATCGAGACCCAGCCGTCCGCCGATCTCCTCGACGACCTCCTCGTGCGCGCCGAGGAGGCTGCCGAGGTCTGGGGCGACGCCGTGCCCCGCGCCACGCGGGAGCAGAGCGCGAAGAAGGTCGCCCACCGGCTGCGCGCCGCCAAGCTCACCGATGCGCCCCCAGAGCTGGCCGATGCGGTACCAGAGGAGTTGTAGCCACCGGCCGGCCGCGTAGACGGCCGCCACCACCACCGCGGCGGGCACGCCCTCCCAGACCGCCCGAGAGAGAAGGCTCGCGTCGCCCGGCGCAGGCGATCTGGCGCGCGCGGCCGCCTGGCAGCGCCCGCTCGATGCCATCGCGCACGGTCAGTCGGTTTGGACCATGGTCGTCAGCGGCGCCTCATCGCGTACGAACGGTGGCGCTCATCGAGCGAACGGCGTCTGCGAGTGGATTGGTCGCGTCAGTACCCGCACAGGAATACGATCGCGGCTCGGGTCGAGGGGGAGCGGTGACTCCCTGCTGAGCCCGTGTTGCGCAAACGACGCGAGGAGAGGCTCCGTGAGCGGCACTGTCGACGTATCCGACCTGGACCAGCAGAACGGGACCACGATAGGCCGGGTCCTGGGGAGCAGAGCGTCCGTCGGGCAGGCTGAGGAAGGGTCCGACGGCATGATGCGCGCCACCATCCGGATCCCGGAGGACGAGCTCGTCTATGAGCCGGGGATTCTCGTGCTGCCCCACGGGGGCATCCTCGAGCTCGAGCTCATCAACGACGACAAGAACACCCACTGCGCGGTCATGCCGAGCAATGGCGACACCCAGTTCATCTGGCTGGTGAACCACTCGAAGGGCAAGGCCAGGCTCGAGCTCGACGGACCGGGTTACTACTGGTACAGCTCCACGACCGGCAACGACGAGGGCCGGGGCTTGACGGGGGCGATCGTCGTGGGCGGGGACGTGCCGCCCGAGGCTCGCCTCGACCGCCCGCCCCAGCCGCGTCCCTGAGCCGACCGCCAAGACTCACGAAAGGAGCACTTCTCGATGGCAACTGAGTACGTAGACGCTGGAAGCGCCATCTCCTACGCGACGCTGAGCACCGCGGCCGGCAAGGCGCCGCCGGTGGCCAAGAACCTCAATTACGATCGCCTCCTCAAAGGGCGTGAGGCGGAGCCGCACAACTGGCTGACCTACTACGGCGGCTACGACGGGCAGCGCTACAGCCTGCTGGACCAGATCACCAAGGAGAACGTCGGCAAGCTCACCCCCGCCTGGGTGTTCCAGGCCGGTTCGATGGGCCTGCACTCGGGCGCGTCGACGTACGCGTGGGAGGCCTCCCCGATCATCGTCGACGGCGTCATGTTCGTCTCCGCCTGGGACGGCCAGCTCTGGGCTCTCGACGCTCGCAACGGGAACGAGTTGTGGCGCTACAAGCATGCGTCCCCGTTCGACGTCTCGCTGTGCTGCGGCAACGTCAACCGCGGTGTCGCCGTCGCCCAGGGCCTGGTCTTCATGACCACCCTGAACGCCCACGTGATCGCGCTTGACGCGGAGAGCGGCAAGAAGGTCTGGGACCAGACCTACGGGGACGTGCGGGCCGGCGAGAGCGCCACGGTCGCTCCCCTCGTCGTCAAGGACATGGTGATCGTCGGGAGCTCCGGCGGCGAGTTCGGCTCGCGGGGTCACACCGATGCGTTCAAGCTCGAGACGGGCGAGCGCGTCTGGCGGACGTACATGGTCCCCAAGCCCGGCGAGCCCGGCTCCGAGACGTGGCCCGACGACGGCGAGACCTGGGCTCGCGGTGGCGCGAACTGCTGGGTCACGCCCACGTACGATCCGGACCTGAACCTCCTGTACTACGGGACCGGCAACCCGTGTCCGGACTTCGACGGCGACGTCCGCCCGGGCGACAACCTCTTCACCGACTCCGGTGTCGCGGTCGACGCCGACACCGGCGCGATCAAGTCGCACTTCCAGTACACCCCGCACGACCTGTGGGACTACGACTCCACGATGGAGCACATCCTGTTCGACCTCGACGGGCAGAAGCTGGCGGCCCACTTCGACAAGAACGGGTTCCTCTACATCCTGGACCGCACGAACATGGAGCCGGTCCGGGTGGCGCCGTTCGTGGACCGCATCGACTGGGGCGAGGTCGACGAGAAGGGCAACGTGACGCCCAAGGTCTACCCCGACAAGGAGGGCGATCCGGTCCACTTCTGGCCGGGCCCGGCCGGTGCCAAGGAGTGGACGCACGCGGCCTACAGCCCGCAGACCGAGCTCCTCTACTGCCCGGTGCAGGACGGCGGTGCGACGGCCACGCGGCGGCGCCGGGAGTTCAAGGAGGGCATCCCGTACTGGGGCGCGGGCGTCGCGGTGGACGCCGACGACATCGCGGGCTCGATCAGCGCCTTCGACCCGCGCACCGGCGAGGAGCGCTGGCGCTGGCGCCGGGAGCTCCCGATGTGCGCGTCGGTTCTGGCGACGGCCGGTGGCCTCGTGTTCGCCGGCGAGCCGACGGGCGAGTTCAACGCGCTCGACGCCGAGAGCGGTGAGCATCTGTGGGGGTTCCAGTGCGGAAGCGGCCACCACAGCAGCCCGTCGACCTACAGCGTCGACGGCGAGCAGTACGTCGTCGCGCCGAGCGGATGGGGCGGCTGGGCCGAGGGGTTCCTGCCCAAGATGCTCGGGTCGGCCCACGGCAGCGCGTTGTTCGCGTTCAAGCTGCCGCAGTGACGCTCGGGTAGCGACCCGCTGACAAGCGGTGTGAGCCGGGCCACGTGCGCGCCGCGCACGTGGCCCGGCTGCTGTCTGGAGGGGCTCCGGTCGGAGGCGCGCCACCGCTGCCGGGCGGGCGCTGCGGCTCGCAGGCGGCCCGGTCAGATGCCGAGGGCGCGCCGCACGGCGGGCACGTTGCGGCGAGACACCGGCACGGACTCGCGTGCCGGACCGTCCATGATCAGCACCAGCTCGCCCCGCTCCCCGCGGTCGACCTCCCTGACGCAACTCAGGTTGACGAGAAAGCGCCGGTGGACGCGGAGGAAATCGCTGCCCGCGAGCTCCTCCTCGAGCTTGTCGATGCCGCGCACCGCGCCCTGCAGGCGGCCGTCGTCCGTGACGAGCCAGACACCGTTGCCGTCGGCCTCGGCGAAGCGCACCTCGGGGAGGTGCAGCAGGACCATCCGCTCGCCGCTGACGCCCACGATGCGCGCCGGCGGGCTCATGGCGTGCTCGGGCCCCTCGTCCTCCGCCGGGTCGCCGTCCTCCGAGCCGAAGACCGCCAGCGCCCCGATGGGCTCGTGGGCGAGGAACACGGGGCGAAGGGTGAGCCGGCGGGTGGCGGTGGTGAGGCCGGTGGCGATCTGCGTCGAACCGACCCAACCATCGTCGAGACGGGCCTGCGTGGTGGCGTGACGGGCCAGCCGCCGGAGGTCGAGAGCAGGACGCCAGCGCACCGCGGGGTCGAGTGCCGGCACGCGCGCGGGGACGCCGAGGAGGAGGCTTGCGTCCTCGTCGGCGATCACGACCTTGCCGCTCGCGTCAACCGCGGCGAGCGCCTGTCCGGAGCGGGCGCCCTCCTTGGCGAACGCGGCGGCCAGTTCGGCGCCGCTGTCGCGGGCGCGCTCGTGCAGGATCGCGCGCGACCCGCTCACCGCCTTGGAGAGCCACCCGGCGGCCTGCGGAGGAAGGGTGTGGCGCCAGGTCGAGACGTCGAGAACCGCGACGGGATCGTCGGTGACCGGGTCGCGAACGGCCACGCCGGCACACGTCCACGCCTCGAAGCCCGCGCACCAGTGCTCGGGCCCGCTGATCAGCACCGGTCCGGGGGCCTCGAGCGCGGTGCCCATCCCGTTCGTCCCGGTCGCCCACTCCGACCAGCACGACCACGGCGCCATGTTGCTGTCCCGCGCGCGCCGCAGCGTGTCCTTGTCGCCCTGGACGATCAGGATCCGGCCGGCGCCGTCGGTGACGGAGACGACGCCCCCGACGCTGTCGGCCTCGGTCGCGATCGAGGTCGCGGCGGCGGCCAGGTGCGCGAACACGATCTCGTGCTCGAGCGTGTGCTCGGCGGTCGACTCGTCGGGGGCGGACGCGGGCGGGGCCCGGTCCAGCCCCGGGTCGACGTGGTACTGCTCGCGACAGCGGTACCAGGAGGTGGCCACCTCGGGCCGGACTCCCCGGACCCGATCGTCCCCGGCAAGGAAGCGTTCGCGTGCCGCGGTCAGCATCCGGTACCGCTCCGCGCGCTCCTGTACCGCGGCCACCGCTCGGTAGTCCGTGTCGCTGTCGCGATGACGCCTGCCGGCCTGGCTCATTTGTGCAGGGAGTCTACGGCGGCCGGCGACCTCGGCGTCAAGGTTCAGGGGGTTGCAGGCGGGTCAGTCGGCCTCGACCGGAGCGCCGCCGTAGACCGCGAAGCTGATGACCCAGTAGGCGATGTACAGGCCGAGCAGGGCGAACCCGTGCCAGCGTTTGAGCTGCCCCGTGTGCAGGAAGTACGCGGCGACGCCGGTGATGACGAGCAGCGCGGGCAGGTGCCACTTGAGCACGCTCGAGCCGACCACGATCGAGCCGCCGGCCAGGACGATGATGCCGAGCTTCCCGGTGACCGTGAAGATCAGGCTCCCGATCACGTTGCCGATGCCGATCTCCGGGACGCCCTTGCGGATGGGCTGCACGGTCAGGAAGAGGTCCTCGAGGGCCAGGACGGCCGTGACGAACGTCGCCCCGAAGACCGTGCCCTGGATGCCGTAGCGCTGGAGGATCTCCTCGGTCCCCGTGCTCATGGTGGCGGCGCCGATGACGATGCCGGCGAGCGCGACGACCGCCAGCCCCAGATTCGCCCAGCCGGGGAGCGTGCGCGTCTCGTGGAACGGCGTCATCGAGGCGACGGCCTCCTCTCTGTCCTCGCCCTCCGGCTCGCTGCCGACGGCCGTCGCCACCAACTCGTCCTGCCTGATGAGGGTGGCGGTCCCGCCGCCCGCCGCCTCGGCGCCGGCGTCCGGCTCCGTCAGCTCCTCGAGCACCTCGAGGTCCCGGAAGATCGGCGTCTCCCTCTTGGACTCGCGGACCGCGACGTAGGCGACCCACGCCGCGAAGAGCACGAGCAGCACGACGGCGCCGGCGGCGGTGACCGAACTGGTCAGCGCGAACGCGACCATGATCAGCGGCGCCGCGGCGAAGATGATGATGTAGTCGGTGGGGATGTCCACGCGCGTCGGCGCGAGGATCCCGCCGAGCGCGAGCACGATCCCGCTGAACGAGACCGCCGTCCCCAGCACGAGGCCGAGCGCGACCCCCTCGAGGCCTTCGAGGCTCAGCGCGACCCCGAGGACGATGTCGTCGAACTCGATGCCCGTGAAGATGATCGCGAGCAGGAAGACCGAGATCTTGAGATGGCGCGACGCGCCGACGAGGTAGCCGATCAGCCTCTCGGCGCTGTAGACCAGCAGGGTCGCGCCGGAGATGAAGATGAATATCGAGCTGATCCCTGGCTCCTTCCCCCGTCGCCCAGCGTTGCATCGTCTCGCAAGGCGACTCTGACTATCCCCGGCCGACCCGCTTGACGGCGGCGAGACTACAGGTTCGGGAGAGGGGGTGAAGGGGTTGCAGCCGGGTCGTATCGCGCGTTGCTTCCGGGCGCAATCGCGCGTCGTAGGCGGGTTCTAACGCGCGTCGTCCGGCCGCGGATCGGTGGCCGGGCGCAGCGCCTCCGGCGTCTCGCCCGAGGAGGGGTCGCTCGCCTGCTCGATCACCTCGTCGAGGCGCTCGCGCGCCGGGTCGCCGCCCGCGTCGCGCTGCAGGGCGCGGTCCGCCAGGTCGCTCTCGGCCTGCTCGAGGCCCTCGCTCTCGCCCTCGCCCCCTTCGGCCAGCGGGCGCTCCGCCTCGGTCGCCGGCACGCCCGGCTCGCTCCCCGCGTACTCGGTGGGCGTGCCCCCGATGGCGGCCGCCTCGGCCGCGGCCGCGTCGGCCTCCGCCTGCTCGTCGACCGTGCCGAGCGGCCCGCGCGTCGCGGGCTCGGGCGCCGGCACCGGCGTGGCGGTGTTGGCCGGCGGTCCCGGGGCGTCGTAGTTGGACGGCCCGGCTGGTGCGGGGTCGCCGGCCGGCGCGTCCTCGTCGCCCGTCTTGGAGGGCAGCAGCCCGGCGACCTTGTCGCGCTTGAGCAGCGCGACCGCGCCAATCGCGACGCCGGCGGCGCCGAGCAGCAGCGTCTTGGCGCCCGGGCCCTTGCGCCGGGGCTCGACGCCGGGCAGGTTGGCCGCGATCCGGTCCCGCGCGAGGGCCCAGGCGGCGTCCGCGATCGCCAGGTTGCGAGCGGCCTTGGTGGCCTTGGCCAGCTTGCTCTGCCGGCGGAAGGGGAGTGTGGCCATGTCGTCGCTCCTTGCGGCTGGGTCGGCTTCGACCCGGGACCGTACACGCCCGGGCGGGCTCGTACCCGGGCGGGTGCAGGTTCAGCGACGATTCGCCGGCGCCGCGGCGGCGCCGGCGGATCTAGACGGTGGTGACGCGGGCGAAGGGGTCGGGGACCTCGTCGGGCGCCGCCGAGGCAGCCGCCTCGTTCTCGGCCCGGATGAGGTCCCACAGCTCCTCGCGGTAGACGGGCACCGCGCGCGGGGCCTGGATGCCGACGCGGACGGTGCTGCCCACGATCTCCATCACCTCGACCACGATGTCGTCGCCGAGCATGATCTTCTCGCCGGCCCGTCGGGTGATGATGAGCATGGTTCGCTTCCTCCTTGGAATGCGGTGTGAGTGTCAGGCGGCCTGCGTGACCAGCTGGGGGAACAGCCGGGCGCGGACGGGAGCGTCCGGCGCCTCGTTGATCACCTGGTGGCCCTGGCCGTTGTAGACAATGATCGGCGCGCGGAGGTTGACCCTGAAGTCCTCGGGGCGCTCGGCGGCGCGGACGATGACCCACACGTCCGGGTCCACGCCCTCCGGGGCGCCGATCCGGGAGGTCTCGCCCTTGGAGAGGTTGACCTCGTAGTCGGAGAAGAACAGCCACGGGTTCGTCACCGGGAGCGCCAGGGACGGGTCGTCGACCGAGTGCAGCCACGCGAACGCGCTGTCGGGCTCGGTGGTCACCAGCGCGAAGCGGGCGCCGCCCAGGCCGATCAGGCCGGCCGGGAACTCGATGACGGTCTCGGGGGCGAGCTCCAGCGTGCCGAAGCGCGTGCTCTCGACGGTCAGGGTGGACATGGGGACGGATGGCTCCTTGAGGGTCGGATCGGATCGGATCAGCGGAGGAAGTCCATGAGCGAGACCTGCAGCAGGCTCGCTCCGGCGCGGAGGGCCGCCTGGTAGGCGGCGGACTGCGAGTTGAGCTCGATGAGCGTCTTGGCGATGTCGGCGTCTTCGGTCGTGGAGAGCTGCGAGATCGTCGACTCCTCGAGCTCGGCCAGGCGGCCGGTCGCGGCCTCGAGGCGGTTCGCGCGCGCGCCGCCCGCGGCCTGGATGCCGAGCAGCTTGTCGATCCCGGCGTCGAGCGCGTCCAGGTCGCCGGTGCGCAGCGCCGTGCCGTCGCCGGCGCGCAGGTGCGTGACGATGCCGCGCAGCGTGCTCAGCACGCCGGCCGGGCCGCCGAGCGCGTCGTCGGCGCGGACGTTGACCTCGATCGACGTGCCGGGGCCGATCTGGCGGGCGATCGTGCCGCCGTCGCCCAGGTAGGCGTCGGCGCCGTCGACGTCGAAGGGGGCCGTGTCGGACTTGGCGCCGCTGAAGAGGTAGCTGCCGCGGTAGTTCGCGTTGGCGCTCTCCTTGACGCTCTTGATCAGCTGCTCGACCTGCAGCGCGATCGCCTCGCGGGCGGCGGGGTCGGAGGAGTCGCTCGCGCCCTGGAGGACGAGGTCGCGGGCGAGCTGGACCGAGTCGGTGATCTGCGTGAGCGCCGTGTCGGTGGCCTTCAGCCAGCTGTCGGCGTCGTCGACGTTGCGCATGTACTGGCGCGTGCCCTCGAGGTCCTGGCGCAGCGCCAGCGCGCGCGAGGTGTTGAACGGGTCGTCGGAGGGCCGCGTGATCTGCTTGCCCGAGGCGGCCTGCGTCTGCGCCCGGGTCAGGCGCCCGTTGACCGCGTTGAGGTCGGCCAGGATGTTGCGCTGGACCATGCCGGTGGTGACGCGCGTGCTCGTCATAGTCCGACGCGCTCCGGTCCGGTTGATCAGCACGTCGAGCATCTCGTCGATCGTGTTCATCGCGCGCGAGGAGGCCTGGTACGCGCGCTGGAAGCGCACGAGGTTGGTCATCTCCTCGTCCAGCGACACGCCCGAGACGCTCTGGCGGCGGCTTTCGACCGCGTCGGTCAGCGCCCCCGCGTTGGCCTCCTGGCGGGTCGCCTCGCGGACCTCCGAGCCGGTGCGGGCCACGAAGGCGCGGTAGGCCTTGTCGGCCGCGCCGTCGCGCATGGCGGCGATCTGGCGCGCCAGCGTGTCATCGGAGGCCGCCGAGCCGGGCGGCGACGCGAGCCGCTCGGGGTTGGCGCGCGCGGCCGGGTCCACGGACAGGGTGGAGGCGGTCGTGCCGGAGAAGAACGGCGGGCTGCCGGCGGCGGTGAGCACGCCGTTGACCGCACCGGCGAGCGCGCCGGCCACCGCGTCGAGGTCGCTGCGCAGCGAGTCGAGCACCTTGCCCGGCATGAACATGTCCTGCAGGCCGCCGAGGCGGCCGCCGGGCGACCAGGACCCGGGCGTGGGGGCGGTCGACCAGTTGACGCTGGTGTCGTCGACCAGCGGGGTCGTCGTGTTGCCGCCGAAGGCGATCTGCAGCGAGCCGGTGGGCAGCTGGGTGACCGACACCTGGCCGAGCGAGGCGAGCTGGTCGACCAGCAGGTCGCGGCGGTCGAGCAGGTCGTTCGGGGTGTCGCCGGCGGTGACGAAGCGCTTGATGGTGTCGTTGAGCTCGGCGATCTCCGTGGCGATGCGGGTGATCTCGCCGCCCGGGTCGCCGGGGCCGGCCGGGCGCACGAGGTCGTCGTACTCGGCGCGCGCCTGCGCGGCGACGGTGTCCATCTGATCGGCGACCGTGTTGAACGCGGACGCGAGCGTCGCGCCCTGCTCGAGCAGCGCCTGCTGGGCGGCCGGGTCGTTCGGCGCCTTGGCGAGGTTCGACCACGCGCTCCAGAACTCCGCGAGCTGGGTGTTGATGCCGTTCTCGCCTGGCTCGGCGAGCGCGAGCTCCGCGCGGTCGAGGCCCTGCGAGCGCGCGGCCCACTCGCCGAGCTTGGTGGCCTGGCCGCGGTACTGGACGTCGAGGAAGGTGTCGCGGATCCGGCGGTAGGCCTGGACGTCGACGCCGGAGCCGAGGTGGGCGCCCGCGCCCTGCTGCACGGCCCCGGCCGAGATCTGCAGCGCCTCGGAGGCGGCGAGCACGGCCTCCTGGCGCGAGTAGCCGGCGGTCGAGGCGTTCGCGATGTTGTGCGCGGTGGTGTCCAGGGCGCGCTGCTGGGCGAGCAGGCCCTTCAGCGAGGTCTGCAGGCCGTAGAAGGAGGAGATCGCAGCCGACATCGCGTTACGCCTGCAGGTCGAGGGCCGAGTACAGTGGCGGCGTGGCGCCGGAGGCGGGGGGCCGGGCGTTGGCGCCCGTCTGCACGCGCCCGTCGCCGCTCGTGCGGTAGCCGCCCTCGGGCTCCTGGCCCACCAGGCGGGTCAGGTGGGAGAGGAAGGCGAGCTCCTGGCGCATGAGCGCGCGGTTGATCCCGTGCTCCCGCGCGATCTCGGCGAGCATGCCGCGCAGCTCGGCGGACCGCTCGCGCGCCGCCTGGGCGGCCCCGGGGGTGATCAGCAGGCACAGCTGCTCGAGCGTGACCTCGCCGGGGACGGCGCCCAGCGCCGCGCCGGCCGAGCGCAGCAGCGCGGTGCGGTCCTGCTCGAGCTGGGCGCGGCGGCCCATCTCGGTCTGCACGTCGGCCAGGCGGGCCAGCACGCCCTCGACGTCGCGGGCGCGAATCGCACGGCCCTGGGCGAGCACGAGCTCGAGCAGGCGGCGCGCGGACGCGAGCTGGACGTCGAGGTGCGCGAGCAGCTCGGCCTCGAACATCGGGTTCATGCCGCGTCCTCAGTGGTCTTGGGATTGGTCTGCTGCGGGCGCATCGACGCGTACAGCTGGGCGGCGAGGCCGATCCCGCCGCCGTCGGCCAGGGCGCCGGTGAAGGCGTCGTGGACGGCGCCGGCGTACGGCGAGCTCTCCAGCGCGCTGCCCTTGGTCATCGTCTGGGCGACCTGGTCGAGGAGCAGGCGCTCGAAGCCGAGCGCGGCCTTGTAGGCCTTGCGGTCCTCGGCCGTGCCGGCGCGGACCGACGCGGGCAGCGCGGTCTCGGCGACGGACGGCAGGGCGGAGAGCGGGTCGCTCATCGCTTGACCCCGTTGGCGATCTCCATCATCTGGTCGGCGGTCTTGATCGCGCGCGACGCGAGCTCGAACGAGCGCTGCGCCTCGATCATCCCGACCATCGCGTCGGAGACGTTCACGTTGGAGCCCTCGAGCGAGCCCTGGACCAGCTTCGTGGCGGCGGGCGCGCCGGTCGGCTGGCCGGAGGTGGCGGTGGGGGCGAAGAGGTTGTCGCCGATCGACTGCAGGCCCTGCGGCGCGCGCACGTTGACGACCTCGATGCGGCCGAGCCGCTGCTCGCCGGCCCGGACGGTGCCGTCGGCGTCGATCTTGACGTCGTCGAGCGAGACGCTCTCGGGGATCGTCAGCGGCGGCTGGAGCAGCGCGCCGGAAGCCGTGGTCACGCGGCGGTTGCCGTCCACCTGCAGCGCGCCGTCGCGCGTGAGGCCGACGCCGCCGTCGGGCGTCCGGACGCGCAGGAAGCCGTCACCCTGGATGGCGACGTCGAGCGGCTCGCCCGTCTCGCGCGCCGTGCCCTGGGAGAAGCCCCGGCCGGCGTCGATCGCCGCGGAGCCCGCGCCGATGCGCACGCCGTCGGCGGCGGGACGGCCGGCCTGCGTGTAGACGAGGTCGCGGAAGCCGACGCGCATGCGCTTGTAGCCGTTGGTGTTCGCGTTGGCCAAGTCGTTGGCCGTCGCGTCCAGCCGCTGCTGCTGGGCGGCCATACCGGCCGCGGCGGAGTTGAGTCCTTCGAGCATGCGTTCCGATCGTCGGCGTTGTCTGCAAGAAACTTGAGCGCGAATTGCGCGCTCGGGTACCGCGTCGTCAGCCGTTGAGCGTGCCGACGGTGTTGGCAGCCTTGCCGAGGCTCTCGTCGATGGTCTGGATCACGCGCTGGCCCGCCTCGAAGGCGCGCAGCGACGCGATCATGTCGACCATCGATCGGGCAGCGTCCGCGCCCGAGGTCTCGAGTGCTCCCGCGCGCACCTGGCCGCGGGTCCCGCCGCCGGGCGTACCCGCCACCAGCGAGTCGCCGTCCTTGCGCGGGTTGTTCAGCGTGACGACGCCGAGGCGGCGCGGGTCCACCTGGCCGCCTGCGCCGACGCGGATCGTCTGACCGCCGGGGCCCAGCACCGGGTCACCCTGCGCGGTCACGAGCAGCCCCTCGGCGTTGGCCGTGAACTGGCCGTTGCGCGTGTAGCGCGTGCCGCCGTCGGTCTGCACGGCGAAGAAGCCCTCGCCGACGATCGCGAAGTCCAGCGGCTCGCCCGTCTCGCGGGCCGGCTGCGGGGAGAAGTCGGTCTCGATCTCGTCGACCTGCACGGCGGTGCTCTGCGAGCCGACCTGCTGGCCGGTCACGCGGTTGGAGAGCATCAGCTCCCCGAACGCGCTCTGCGCCGTACGGTCGGCCTTGTAGCCGGGCGTCGACGCGTTCGCCAGGTCGTTGGCGATCTGGTCCTGGCGGACCTGCTCGGCGAGCATGCCCGAGGCGGCGAGGTAGAGACCACGATCCATTGGCCCGTCTGATCGGCACGTCGGCCACGTGCTTTAGGGCTCGTCGCGTTGTGCCCGGCCCATTGGCCGACGTGCTGTCGGGTTCGCGCCGCCTCGCCTGGCGGCTCGCCGGGCGAACCCGCGCGCGCGGCAGCGCGGCAATCGTCATCCTTGCCGCGATGGTCGACCCGATCGCGCTCGACGCGCTGCTCCTGCGCACGCGGCTGCCGGAGCTCGTGCTGCGGCCCGGGCTGTCGGTGGTGGCGCGCGTGGCGGCCCGCGGGCAGGGGGAGCACGGCGTGCTGGTCCTCGCCGGCGTGCCGCTGACGGCGAAGCTCCCCGAGGCCGTGGAGGCGGGGGAGACGCTGCGCCTGCACGTCACCGAGGTGACCGAGGAGCGGGTCGTGATGCGGATGGAGTCGCCGGTCGCCGCGCCGGCCTCGCCCATGGCCCCGCCGCCGCCGCGGGTGGCCGTGGAGGAGCCGCCGCGGCAGGAGCGCCGCGCGGAGGGCGACGAGCGCGCGGGCGTGTCGCTGACCTTCACGGGCGCGCGCGTGGGACGGCTGGACCTGCGGGTCGAGGTCGGGCCCGACGGGGTCGGCGCGACCGTGACGGCGGCCGCCGGCGATCCCTACGAGCGCGCCGAGGCCGCGGCCGGGCGGCTGCGCGAGACGCTCGAGGCGAGCACCGGCCGTCCGGCCGCCGTCCATGTGCACCCGCGCCGCGACCCGCTCGACCTGTATGCCTGAGCGCCGCGACGAGCGCGCCGCGGCGCTGCGCTACACCGGCGAGGGCGCCCCGCAGGTCGTCGCCTCGGGCCGCGGCGCGGTGGCCGACACGATCCTCGCCCGTGCGCGCGAGGCGGGCGTCCCGGTGCACCAGGACCCGGCGCTGGCGGACGCCCTGGCGTCGCTCGCGCTCGGCGCCGAGGTGCCCGAGGAGCTGTGGAAGGCGGTCGCCGAGGTGCTCGCCTGGGCCTATGCACTCGAAAAAGGAGGCGATTACCCCAAAGGGGTGATGTAGGGCCGCGAGGCGTTGGCCGATACGTGCTGCGTCCAGCCTTCCCGTCTCTCGCACCTGGAGCCTCCTCGATGAAGACCACTTCCACCACGCGCCGCCGCGTCTCCTCCGAGGACGCCCTTGCCCTCTGGACCGAGTACAAGCGCACCGGTGACGTGCAGGTCCGCAACCGCCTCGTGATGACCTACGCGCCGCTGGTGAAGTACATCGTCTTCAAGAAGGTGCGTGAGCTGCCGGCGCGCTGCGAGGTGGAGGACTTCATCTCCTGCGGCCTCGAGGCGCTGATCGCCTCGATCGACCGCTACGACCCGTCCAAGGGCGCGACGCTCGAGCAGTTCGCCTGGACCCGCATCCACGGCGCCGTGCTCGACGAGCTCCGCCGCCAGGACTGGGCGCCGCGCTCGCTGCGCCGCTGGGAGCGCGACATCGCCCGCGCCCGCGACCAGTTCAGCACCCTGCACGGCCGTCGTCCCTCCCGCGACGAGCTGGCCGGGGCGCTCGGCGTCTCGGTGGAGGAGCTGCGCCGCCGCGAGGACGACATCTCGGTCTCCGACGTCACCTCGCTGAACTCGCTCGTGGTCTCCGACGACGAGACGACCGTCGAGCGCATGGACACGATCGCCGCCAGCGACGCCCGCCTCGACCCCGAGCAGTCCGCCGAGTCCCAGGCCGCCAAGGAGAAGTTCCGCCGCGCGTTCGACGGGCTGCCCCAGCGCGAGCGCGAGGTCGCCGTCCTGCTCTACGTCAAGAACCTCACGCTGCGCGAGATCGGCGAGATCCTCGGCGTCTCGGAGAGCCGCGTGTGCCAGATCCACTCGCAGCTCAAGCGCACGCTGAAGGCGCAGCTGGCGGACGACGCGCTCCTCTTCTCGGCCGTCGGCTAGAAGGACCCCCGCCCGCTCGCGCACGCCGCTCAAGTGGCGGGCGCGTCGGTCGACTACACGGGGACCCATGCGCATCGACATCGGACAGCTCACCGTCACCACCCTGTCCCAGGGTCTCCGCTCCGGCGGTCCGGCACCTGCCGGCCGCCCCGCCGCGGCGCGCACCGACAGGGTCGAGCTGGGAAGCGCCGCGCCGCCGCCGGAGGCGCTCGCCGCGGTCGACGCGGCCGCCGCCCGCGCCGCCGAGCTCGCCGCCGCCGGCCGCGAGCTGCACTTCGAGCTCGACAAGGAGACGAAGCGAGTGATCATCCAGGTGCGCGACCTCGAGGGGAACGTCCTTCGCACCATCCCGCCGTCGACCGCGCTCGAGATCATGTCGGGCGCCGAGCTGTAGCCCATGGCCGGCCTCGCGCTCTCCGGCCTCGCCTCGGGGGTCGACACCAGCGGGATCGTCGACCAGCTGATGGCGATCGACCGCCAGGCGATCAGCCGCCTGGAGCTGCGCAAGACCTCGGTCCAGGCGCGCAGCGACAACCTCGGCACGGTCACCAGCAAGCTCACCGCGCTCAAGAACGCGGCGGCCGACCTGCAGACGGCGTCGTTGTGGGCCGACACCCAGGCGGTCGAGTCCTCCGACGCGAAGCTCGGCGTCACACGCACGAGCGGGACCGGGCCGGGCGGCTACTCCGTCGACGTCCAGCGCATGGCGAGCGCCGCCCGGCGGACGTTCGGCTACGCCCCGCAGGGCAGCGCGCAGACCGTCACGATCGCCGGCAAGGACTTCCAGATCCCGGCGGGGGCGACCATCCAGCAGGTCGCCGACACGTTCAACACCACGCAGGGCTCCCCGGTCTACGCGGCGGTGGTCAACGACCCGGTGGCCGGCCAGCAGCTCGTCCTCTCCGCCCGCACGACGGGCCAGGGCAGCGTCTTCAACGTCTCCGCCGCGGGCTTCACGGAGGACGCGGCGAAGGCGCGCGTCACCGACCTCAACGCGCTCGTGGCGATCGACGACGGGCCCGCCGTCGAGTACGAGAAGAACACCGTGACGGACGCGATCCCCGGCCTGACGCTGACGCTCAAGGGCGTCACCGCGAGCCCGGCCGGCGTGACCGTCGGGGCGCCCGGCGCCGACCAGGAGGCGGTCAAGGGCAAGATCAAGGCCTTCGTCACCGCCTACAACGACGTCATCACCAGCGTGCGCGGGTTCACCGACGAGCGCCCGGTGGCCGGCGCGACCACGACGACCGACGCCAAGAAGGGCCAGCTGTTCGGCGACGTCGGGCTGCTCGGGATGCTCTCCCGCCTGCGCCAGAGCGTGACCGGGTCGGTGATGGACCTCGGGATCAGCACCGGCGCCCCGACCGGCGGGGCGTCCTCGGCCGACGCGAAGCTCGGGAAGCTGACGCTCGACGACACCAAGCTGACCGCGGCCCTGGCCGACCCGAACGCCCTGCGCGGCGTCCTGGACTCGTTCGCCACCGGCATCACCGGCATCGTCAAGCAGCAGGTCGGCTCCGGCACGGGGTCCACGACCGGGCTCATCCCCGGTCGCGTGGACTCGACGAGCCGCGAGCTGCGCGCGCTCACCGCGCAGGTCGACTCGACCACGCGCCGGCTGGACGACAAGGAGACCCGCCTGCGGGCGCAGTTCGCGGCCATGGAGACCGCGCTGCAGAACGCCCAGTCCCAGCAGGCGTGGCTCTCCGGCCAGATCGCGTCGCTGAGCTCTTAACGCGCCTTTCGGTCTCAACCCGCGGCGACGCGGGCCGATCACAGGGACGATCCGCCGTCCGTTCGTACGACTCACCCTCGGGAGACTGACCGTCAATGTCCTATGCCACGGCCTCGACGGCCGCCTACAAGCAGCAGAGCATCCTCACCGCGCCTCCGGGCGTCCTGGTGGTCATGCTCTTCGACGGCGCCAACCGCTTCCTCGTCCAGGCGGCGGCCGCGATGCGTGAGGAGGCCCACCTGCAGGCCGACGCCCGCCTGCGCCGCGCCGAGGCGATCATCGACGAGCTGCTCGGCACGCTGAACCTCGACGCCGGCCAGATCGCCGGCCACCTCCAGGGCATCTACCTCTTCTGCAAGCGCCGCCTCGGCGAGGCCCGCATCTCCCGCGACCCCGAGATCGTCGAGTGGGTCGCCGAGCAGCTCGGCGAGCTGCGCGAGTCCTTCGCCCAGATCGCCGGCGAGCGGTGACGGCGACCCCCTGGGAGGAGCTGGTCGCGCTCGCGGAGCGCGAGCACGCGTGCGCGCAGGCCGGCGACTGGGAGGGCGTGGTCGCCCTCGGCGCCGACCGCGCGCAGCACAGCGCGGCGCTGCCGGCCGCACCGCCCGCCGCGGCGCTGCCGGCCCTGCGGCGCCTGGAGGCCCTGCAGCAGGACATCGTCGCGCTCCTGGTCGCCGCGCGCGCGGACACCGTGCGCGAGCTCGGCCGCATCGACCGCGGCCGCAGCGCGGTGCGCGGGTACGGTGCGGGCGCGGCGGCGCCGGCGCGCCTGCGCGGCACGGCCTGACGCCCGCCCGCGCCCACGCGCGCGCTGTCGACTTATGCCCGCCTGGCGCGCGCAAGTCGACACGCGATTTGACAAGCTGGTTTTCCCATTGACACGATGCCGGGCGTGCCCGTTGCCGTCGGCGTCGTCCCCGGCTCGCTCTCGCCCCTCCGCCGCCGGGTGCTCGAGGAGCTGCGCGAGCCGGCCTCGGCGGTGATCCTGGCGGCGCGGCTCGGGGAGAGCCGGCAGCGCGTCAACTACCACGTGCGCGCGCTGGAGCGCGGCGGGCTGGTGGAGCTCGTCGAGGAGCGGCGCCGGCGGGGCTGCACCGAGCGCATCGTGCGCGCGACCGCGCGGGCCGTGGTGGTCGACCCCGACGCGGTCGGCGACCTCGACACCGTCGCGCGTACGCAGGACCGCTTCGCCGCCGACGCGCTGCTGGCGCAGGCGGCCCGCACCGTGTCGAGCGTCGCCGGGATGCGTGAGCGCGCGGAGGCGCAGGGCCGGCGGCTCGTGACGTTCGCGATCGAGGCCGACGTGGCGTTCGGGCGCCCGGAGGACATCGAGCGCTTCGCCGACGCGCTCGCCGGCCGCGTCGCGGAGCTGGCGGCCGAGTTCGACACCGAGGGCGGCCGGCGCTACCGCGTGCTGGCCGGCGGCCATCCCGCACCGAGGACCCTGGAGGAGACATGACCGAGCAGAGGCCGTTCCGCGTCGAGGTCGTGGTCGAGGCGCCGCGCGACGTCGTCTGGCGCGCGCTCACCGAGCCGCGGGAGATCAGGCGCTGGTTCGGGTGGGACTACGACGACGAGGGCGGCCTCGACGGCGAGATCGAGTTCATCTTCGTCACCCACGCGACGCCCCGGGCGCCGGAGCGGATCGAGCTCGACGACGGCGTCGAGGGCCAGACGATCGAGCTCGAGGCCGACGGCCCGCGGACGATCGTGCGCGTCATCCGCCCGGGCTCGCTCACGGACGCCGGCTGGGAGGACCTCTACGACGACCACGAGCAGGGCTGGCGGGTCTTCTTCGCGCAGCTGCGCCACGCGCTCGAGCGCCATCCGGGGGAGGAGCGGCGGACCGTCTACCTCACCGGCTCCGCGGACCCCGCCGCGGTGCTGGCGGCGCTCGACGGCGAGGTCACCGGCGAGCCGTGGGACGAGGGGCGCTTCCAGCGCTCGGTCGCGCTGGACGGCGGCCGCGACGAGGCGCTCGTCAGCGTGCGCTCGCGGACGCCGCTGCACTCCGGCGAGCGCGGCGAGGTCGCCGTCACGGTCACGACCTACGGGCTCGGCGACGCCGGCTTCGAGGCGGTGCACCGGCGCTGGGCCGCGTGGTGGCGCGAGCTCGCCGCCGATTCGAAGGTCACGCCCTGACAGAGGGCTAAAGGTCCCGCACGGGACGCCGATGAACGGAACGTCCCCACGGAGGGGGGCCGTGTAGTCCACGGACGGACACCGCCTTTGCCAAGGAGATCCGTCCCGTGCTGATCGACACAACGCAGATCGCGCTCGAGCGCGCCATCGAGGGGACCACCGCCCGCAACACGGCGCTCGCCTCCAACCTCGCCAACGCCGAGACGCCCGGGTACCAGCGCGTCGACGTCGACTTCCACGGGGCGCTCGCCGCCGCGATGGGGGGCGGGGAGGGCCGGCTCGAGAGCGTGAGCTTCGCCGCCCAGCCCGATGGGACCGCGCAGACGCGCGCCGACGGCTCCTCCGTGGACGTCGACTCCGAGTCGGCCAAGCTCGCCGAGAACGCGCTCGAGCACCAGGCCACCGTGCAGGTCGCCCGCGCCCGCCTGAACATCATCGAGATCGCGATCGGCAAGCGCTGATGGGTCTCTTCGACGCGCTCAACGTCTCCGCCAGCGGCCTCACGGCCGAGCGGATGCGCATGGACGTCACCGCGGAGAACCTCGCCAACGCGCAGACCACCCGCACCGCGGCCGGCGGTCCCTACCGCCGCAAGGAGGTCGTGCTCGCCCAGCAGGCGGACGGCACGAACGGCTTCGGCGCGCAGCTGCGCACCGCCATGGGCGGGGCGGGTGGGCCGGGTTCGGGCGGCGGCGGGGTCGAGGTCGCCGGCATCGCCGAGGACGCCTCGGAGGGCAAGCGGGTCTACGACCCCGGCCACCCCGATGCCGACGGCGAGGGCTACGTGACCATGCCCAACGTCGACACCGTCACCGAGATGGTCGACCTGATCAGCGCCTCCCGCGCCTACGAGGCCAACGTGACCGCCATGCAGGCGAGCAAGCAGATGTTCACCAAGACCCTCGACATCCTCCGCTGATGCCGATCGATCCCAGCTTTGCCGTCGGCGGCCCGGAGTGGCAGATCGCTCCGGTCGCGCCGTCCCAGCCCGCCGAAGGCGAGCTCCGGCGCCTTCGGCGACATGCTCGGCAAGTCCATCCAGTCGCTGAGCACCTCCCAGGAGGAGGCCTCGAAGGCGTCCCAGGCGCTCGCCACCGGGCAGGCGTCGGACCCGACGCAGGTCGTGATGGCGGTCGAGCGCGCGCAGCTCTCCATGCAGCTCGCCTCGCAGATCCGTGACAAGGCCGTCGAGGCCACCCAGACCATCTTCCACACGCAGGTGTGAGCTGACCGATGCCCTCCTTCGTCTCGAACCTCGCAGCCATGCCGGCCCGCACGAAGGCCGTCATGGCCGTGGCCGCCGTCGCGATCATCGCGATCACGTTCTTCATGCTCAAGCTGGCGACCGCGCCGTCCTACTCGACGGTGATGACCGGCGTCGACCCGGCGGAGACCGGCAAGATCACCGCCGCCCTCGACGAGCGGGGCATCCCCTACCAGCTGCGCTCCAACGGCACCGCGCTCGCCGTCGACGCCTCCCAGACCGCGCAGGCGCGCGTCGCGCTCGCCGAGCAGGGCCTCGGCGGGACGGCCGGCGGCAAGGGCTTCGAGCTCTTCGACGAGCAGAAGCTCGGCGCCTCCGACTTCCAGAACAAGGTCACCTACCAGCGCGCGCTGGAGGGTGAGATCACCCGCACCCTCTCGAACGTGCAGGGCGTCAACGGCGCCCAGGTCCAGCTCGTGATGCCCGAGGACGACCTGTTCGCCGACTCCGCGACCCCGGCCTCCGCGGCCGTCATGCTCGACGGCTCCGGCGACATGCTCGAGCCCGGCGCGGTGCGCGGCATCGCCCAGCTCGTGTCCTCCTCGGTCAAGGGCCTGAAGTCCGACAAGGTGACGATCACCGACAGCTCCGGCCAGCTCCTGTGGCCGCAGGGCGACGGCGGCACCGGCGGGACCGCGGGCGCGACCAAGCAGGCCGCCGAGGCCTCCTACGAGCGCGGCCTCGAGGCGAACCTCAACGCGATGCTCGCCCGCACGCTCGGCCCCGGCAAGGCGCAGGTGCAGGTCAACGCCGACCTCAACGTCGACAAGACCACGCTCAACAAGCTCGAGTACGCCAAGCGCGGCACGCCCCTGAAGGAGACGGAGGAGAACGAGCGCCTCCGCGGCGGCGGCGGCGGCGGCGCGGCCGGTGCGGCCGGCACCGGCGCCAACATCCCGAACTACGCCCAGGGCGGCGCCGGCGGCGGCAACTCGAACTACCAGCGCGAGTCGCGCACGACCGACCTCGGCGTCGACAAGACCGTCTCGAAGACCGAGGTCGCCCCCGGCACGGTCGAGAAGCTGAACCTCGCGCTGATGGTCGACAAGACGGTCCCCGCCGCCACCTTCGCCCAGCTGCAGAAGACGGTGCAGGCCGCGGCGGGCGTCGACACCCAGCGCGGCGACGCCTTCCAGGCCGCGCAGCTCGCCTTCGCCAAGCCCGTCGAGCCGAAGGCCGGCCCGGTGCCGATGGCGCTGCTCGGGCCGCTGAAGTGGGCCGGCATCGGCCTCGCGACCCTGCTCTTCCTCTTCTTCATGATCCGCCACCTGCGCAAGCGCGAGAGCGAGACGCTGGCCGAGCCGGCCTGGCTGACCCAGATCGAGGAGCCCGTCTCGCTGGCGGCCCTCGAGTCCGGCAACCGCATGCCGGCCGACCCCGGCCTCGACATGCTGCCCCCCCGGACCCCGGACACCGACCTCAACAAGCTCGACCAGCTGATGGACCGTGAGCCGGAGCGCGTCGCGGCCCAGGTCCGGCAGTGGATGAGCGAGGACTGATGGGCACCGAGCTGGCCACCGCGCCGAAGCCGGGCGCGTCGAAGCTGACCGGGCTCCAGAAGGCCGCGACGCTGGTCGTCGCGGTCGGCGAGGAGCGCGCGAGCGAGCTCTTCAAGCACCTCGGCGAGACCGAGATCGAGCAGCTCTCGCTCGAGATCGCCAAGTCCCGCAAGGTGCCGAACGAGACCTGCCGCGAGGTGATCTCCGAGGCGGTCGCGACCGTGATCGCCGAGCGCTACGTCGCCGAGGGCGGCGTCGACTACGCCCGCGGCGTGCTCGAGCGCTCGATCGGCGCGGAGCGCGCGGCGGAGATCATCGGCCGCCTGGCCGCCACCATCGAGCGCCGTCCGTTCGAGTTCCTGCGCCGCACCCCGCCGGAGCAGATCCACGTCTTCCTGCGCAACGAGTCGCCGCAGACCGTCGCCCTCGTCGTCGCCAACCTGCACACCACCCTTGCCGCCGAGGTGCTGAGCCTCCTCGACGCCGACCAGCAGGCCGAGGTCGCCCGCCGCGTCGCCACCATGCACGAGACGCGGCCGGAGATCGTCGCCGAGGTCGAGGCGGTGGTGCGCTCCAAGCTCTCCACCGTCATCGCGCAGGACTACGCGGCCGCCGGCGGCGTGCAGTCGCTCGCCGACATCCTCAACCAGGCCGACCGCCCGACCGAGCGCAACGTGCTCGACCAGCTCGCCAAGGTCAACGCCGAGCTCGCCGAGGAGGTCCGCCTGCTGCTCTTCACCTTCGAGGACATCGCCAAGCTCGACGACCGCTCGATCCAGACGGTGCTCAAGGAGGTCGACCAGAAGGACCTCGCGATCGCGCTGCGCGGGGTCGAGGACGAGGTCCGCGAGAAGATCTTCGGCAACATGTCCGAGCGCGGCGCCGAGCTGCTGCGTGAGGAGATCTCCTTCCAGCCGCCGCAGCGGCGCCGGCTCGTCGAGGAGGCGCAGGGCCGCATCGTCGGCGTCGTGCGCACCCTCGAGGACAGCGGCGCGCTCGTCATCTCGCGCGGCTCGAGCGGCGAGGACCAGCTCGTCTGATGGCCGCCGAGTTCTCCTTCGCCGAGCTCGCGCCCGCGCCGGCGTCCTCGTTCGCCCGCCCGTCCGCGCCGTCGGCGCCGTCCGCCCACTCCGTGCTCGAGGCCGCCGCGCACGCCGAGGCCGAGGCCGAGGCGGCCCGCGCCGCCGCGCGCGAGGAGGGCTACGCCGACGGGCTCGCCGCCGGCCGGGCCGAGGCGCTCGCCGCGCTGGGGCCCGCCGCCGCCGCCCTGGAGGAGGCGCTCGCCGGCTCGCGGCAGAACGCCGCCGCGAACACCGAGCGCCTCGAGGCGCAGGCCGTCGACCTCGCGCTGTACATCGCCGAGAAGGTCGTGGGCGGTGCGGTGGCGGTCGAGCCGGCGCGCGTGCTCGAGACCGTCCGCGGGGCGCTGCGCTCGCTGGTCGAGCGCGAGCGGGTCACCGTGCTGGTGCATCCTGACGACCTCGAGCTCGTCGCCGAGTCGATCGGCGAGATCCGGGCGTCCCTCGGCGGCATCGAGCACTGCGACGTGCAGGCCGAGCGCCGCGTCGGCCGCGGCGGCGCCGTGGTGCGCACGCCGGAGGGCGATATCGACGCCCGCCTCGAGACCAAGCTCGCGCGTGCGCGCGAGGTGGTCGAGGCGGCGCTGGGCGCCGCATGATGGTCGGGACGGCGATCGACCGCGCGGCCGACGCGCTGCGCGACGCCGACCTGCAGCGCCGCCATGGCCGCGTTCGCGACCTGATCGGGCTGATCGTGGAGGCCACCGGCCTCGAGGCCGAGGTCGGCGAGGTGTGCACGATCGACACGGGGCGGGGCCGCGCGCCCGTGCCCGCCGAGGTCGTCGGCTTCCGCGCGGGGCGCACGCTGCTGATGGCGCTGGGCGACGCGGCCGGCATCGGCCCGGGCGCGACCGTGAGCGCCACGGGGCGCCCGCTGCGCGTCGGGGTCTCCGACGCCCTCCTCGGCCGGGCCATCGACGGCCTCGGCCGCCCGATCGACGGCCTCGGACCCGTGGCGGAGTCCGGCCGGGTCCGCTCGCGCGACGTCAACGGCGCGCCGCCCGACCCGCTCGAGCGTCCCCGCATCGACGAGCGCGTGACGCTCGGCGTTCGCGCCCTCGACTCGCTCGTGCCCTGCGGGCGCGGCCAGCGCCTCGGCATCTTCGCCGGCTCCGGCGTCGGCAAGTCCTCGCTGCTGGGGATGATCGCGCGCTCGACGTCCGCCGAGATCAACGTCATCTGCCTCGTCGGCGAGCGAGGCCGAGAGGTGCGCGAGTTCATCGAGCGCGACCTCGGCCCGGAGGGGCTCGCCCGCTCCGTCGTCATCGTCGCGACCTCCGACCAGCCCGCGCTGGTGCGCCTCAAGGCCGCCTTCACCGCGACGACGATCGCCGAGCACTTCCGCGACGAGGGCCGCGACGTGATGCTGATGATGGACTCCGTCACCCGCTTCGCGATGGCGCAGCGCGAGGTCGGCCTCGCGATCGGCGAGCCGCCCGCCACCCGTGGCTACACGCCGAGCGTGTTCGCCCTGCTGCCGAAGCTGCTCGAGCGGTCGGGCACCGCGCCGTCGGGCTCGATCACCGGCCTCTACACGGTGCTCGTCGACGGCGACGACATGAACGAGCCGATCGCCGACGCCGTGCGCTCGATCCTCGACGGCCACGTCGTGCTCTCGCGCCACCTCGCCCACGCGGGCCACTACCCGGCCATCGACGTGCTCGCCAGCGTGTCGCGCCTCGTCGGCGAGATCGTCCAGCCCGGCGTGCGCGCGGCCGGCAGCGACGTGCGCCGCCTGATGGCGACGTACCGCGAGAAGGAGGACCTGATCTCGATCGGGGCCTACCAGCCGGGCTCGGATCCGCTGACCGACGCCGCCATCGCGGCGCGGCCGGCGATCGAGGGCTTCCTCCGCCAGTCGGTCGACGAGCCCTCGAGCGCCGAGGAGGCCGACTCCGGCCTCGCCGCCCTGGTGGGCCACGACGCGCCGCCGCCGCAGGCCGCCGTGCCCGAGCTCCAGGCCGCCGTGCCCGCCGCGCCGACCGGTGGCTCCGGTTCGGGCGTCCCGCTGCATTCGGCGATCCCGCCGCTGAACCTGTCGGCGTAGGCGCCCGCCGGCCCCTGACCCCACGCCGCGGGGGTCGCGCGCCGGCCGCCACACCTGCGCGATATCGTGATATCGCTCGTGCTATCGTCATACGCATGACTGATGCACCGAAGCCCCTCTACGTCCGGTTGCCCGCCGCCGAGGCCGAGCAGCTCGATCGCGCCGCGTTCGAGCTGCAGCTCCCCAAGCGCGAGCTCGTCACGCGGCTGGTGGCGCGCGGCCTGCCGGACGTGCTGCGCGACGCGGCGGCGGACCGCGACCCGCGGCGCGTGGTGATCGAGACCGGCGGAGACCAGCTCGCGATCGGCCGCCACGAGTTCCGGCCGGCCGAGCCGCCCGAGGTCCTCACCGCCGAGCAGGTCGCCGACCTGCTGCAGGTCGGCGTCGCCGACGTCCTCGCGCTGGCCGAGGCCGGCGACCTGCCGGGCCGGCGGCTGGGCGACCACTGGCGGTTCGCGCGCCGCGCCGTGCTCGACTGGCTCGCGGCCGCCGCCTGACCCGCACCGCCCGACCCCGCATCGCGATGCCGTCCTGACTGGACGTCCTCCTGCCGGAGCCATGCAGGACGGCGCCTCGCTGAACCGCTAAAGATCCCCTGCGAGATGGCGATGAACGGGTCGTGGAGACTCCGTCCTTCACGTTCCGACTGGAACGCGTCCGCTCCTTGCGAGAGCGGGCGGAGGATGCTGCCCGCGAGGAACTCGCCCGGGAGCTGACCCATCGCCTGCGCGGCGAGGCGCTGCTGCGCGAGGCGACCGAGGTCGCGTCCGACGCGCGCCAGGCCGGCCTCGGCACCGCCACGCGGGCCGGCGGCGCCAGCGGCGCCGACCTCCTCGCCGCCCAGGCCTGGATCGAGCGCTCCGAGCGCCACCGCCGCGAGGCCGCGCTCGACCTCGACCGCCGCGACGCCGAGGTCACCGTCCGCCGCGAGGCCCTGACCCACGCCGCCCGCGAGCGCCAGGTCATCGAGAAGCTGAAGGCCCGCCGCCGCGCCGACCACGAGCGCGAGTGGGCCCGCCGCGCCCAGATCGACCTCGACGAGGTCGCCCTCGGAGTCCACCGTCGCCGGAGCGCGGTCGCGTGAGCGTCGCCGCCGTCGTCGCCCGCATCCAGGAGATCGAGCGCCTGGCCGTCGGCCCGATGCCGACCGTGGCGCGCGGGCAGTTCGCCGCCCAGCTCGCGAGCGCGACCGGCACCACCGGCGCGGGCGCGCCCGCGGCCGTCGGCGCACCTGCCGCCGCCGGTAGCGCGTCCACCGCCGCGGCCGGCGCGGCCCCGACGGCGTCCACGGGCGCGGGCCTGAAGGCCGGCACGCCGTACGCCGCCGAGATCTCCGCCGCCGCCGCCAAGTACGGCGTCGATCCCGCCCTGCTGGCGGGCCTGGTCCGCCAGGAGTCCAACTTCAACCCGACCGCCAAGTCGCCCGCCGGCGCGAGCGGGCTGACCCAGCTGATGCCCGGCACCGCGGCCGGCCTCGGCGTGTCCGACGCGACCGACCCCAAGCAGGCGCTCGACGGCGGAGCGAAGTACCTGAGCCAGCAGCTCAAGGCCTTCGACGGCGACGTCGCCCGCGCGCTCGCCGCCTACAACGCCGGACCGGGCGCCGTCCAGCGCTTCGGCGGCGTCCCGCCCTACGCCGAGACCCAGAACTACGTGCGGAAGGTCCAGGCCTACGCCGCCCAGTACCGCGCATGAGCCTCGACCGCACCAGCCCCGCCCTCCCCGCCGTGTCCCATCGCGGCCCGGCTCCGAGCCGCGCCGCCGCCGGCACCGACGCCTTCGCCGAGGCGCTGGCCGCGCACGGCACGCCCGCCGCCCCGGCGCGTCAGCCGCGCCCGCCCGCCGGCGAGGGCTCCGGCCGCGCGCAGCCCGCGACGCCGCAGCAGCCGGACGCCCCCGTTCCCGGGGCGCTCAACCCCGGCATCGACGGCGCACCGGACGGAGGCGCTCCCCGGGCCGAGGCGCAGCCCGCCGGCCCGGGCACGGGACCACAGGCCTCCCCGCTCACCGCGGGCGCCACGCTGCCGACCGCCGGAGCCGGCTCGGCCGCCACCGGTGCTGTCGCGGCCGGAATCCCGCCCATGCCGCCCATGCCGGGCGCCTCGTCCGTTACGCCGCCCATCGGTGCGGGGGTTCCTGGCGCCGGAGCCGCGGGCACGGCCGCGCCGGGCACCGCCGCCGCCGCCGCGGGCGAGGCGGACACGGGCGCGCCGCGCACCGGCACGACCGGAAGCGGCTGGGCCGGCGCGGGCGCGAGCTCGACCGGCGCCGCCGGATCTGGCTCGGCGGGCGCCGGCACGAACGGCTCGGCGGGCAATGGCGCGGCCGGCACCGGCGCGAACTCGACCGGCACGGGCGGAAGTGGCTCGGCGGGCGCCGGCACGAACGGCTCGGCAGGCAATGGCGCCGCGGGCGGGAGCGCGAACTCGACCGGCGCGGGCGGAAGTGGCGCCCCCGGCGCGGACGCGAACACGACCGGGACGGCGGGCACCGGCCCGACGGGCGCCGGCGCGAACGGAACCGCACCGGGCGGAGGCGGCCCGCTCGGCACGGGCGCGGCCCGCACCGGCGCCGTCCCCACGTGGGCCGCCACCCAGGCCCCGTCCGCCCCCGGCGAGCCCGCCGCCGCCACCCAGGTCCCGGCCACACAACCCACCGCCCCCCGCCCCGAGGCCGCCGCCACCGCGCCCGCGGTCACCACCGCCCCCGCGCCCACCGCCACCTTCACCCCCCTCACCTCCGCCGACCGTCCCGTGCCGCTCCACCGCGCCCCCGGGACCGTCGAGGCGCTCGTCCGCATCGCCGAGGCCCGCGGCATCACCCATGCCCGCCTGGCGCTCAGGCCGGTCGAGCTCGGCGGCATCGAGATCCACATCGCCCGCTCCGCGGCGGGGATCACCGCCCAGGTGGTCGCCGACTCGCCGGAGGCCGCGAGGCTGCTCCAGCAGGCGGCCGGCGAGCTCAAGCGCTCGCTGGAGGCCCAGAACGTGACGCTGCTCTCGCTCGAGGTCTCGACCTCCGGCGAGGAGCGCCGCGAGGCCGCCGCCGGCAACGGCGACGGGCCGGACGGCGAGGGGCCCTTCGGGTCCCACCCGGGCCGCCGTGCCGCCACCGACGGCGCAGAGCCCGAAGACCTTTCCCTCGAGCCCATCCGCGAGGGCGTGATCGAGCTGCCGGACGGCGTGCTCGTGGACGTCCTCGCCTGACCCAGGACGTGTATGGCCGTCAACTCCGTCACCTCCCCCGGCACGACGCCCGCGACCACCGCCACGGCGGCCAAGCAGGCGACGCTGGACAAGGACGACTTCCTCAAGCTGTTCGTGACCCAGCTCCAGCACCAGGACCCCATGAACCCGATGACCGACCAGGACTTCATGGGTCAGATGGCGTCCTTCTCGACGCTCGAGCAGGTCTCCAACCTCGCCGCGTCCAACGCGAAGCTCGCGAGCGGCGCGGCCCTCGACCAGGCGGTCGGCCTCATCGGCCGCCGGGTCACCTACACCGACACCGCGGGCGAGACCCGCACCGGGGTCGTCGAGCGCGTCTCCACGCAGGACGGGCAGCCCGCCCTGCGGGTCGACGGCGTCGACGGCGTCGACCCGAGTTCGATCACCGAGGTCGCCTGACCGCGGTCAGGCACAACCCCAGGAAGGAAGTGATGCCCCGATGATGCGAGGCATGTACGCCGCGATCAGCGGCCTCAAGAACCACCAGATGATGCTCGACGTGACGGCGAACGACATCGCCAACGTCAACACCATCGGCTACAAGAGCGCCCGCACGACGTTCAAGGACACCATGACGCAGATGCAGCGTGGTGGCAGCGCTCCGAACGGCATCCAGGGCGGCTCCAACCCGGCCCAGATCGGCCTCGGCGTGCAGCTGGGCTCGATCGACAACATGATGGGCTCCGGCTCGTTCCAGTCGACCGGCGAGGTGCTCGACATCGGCATCCAGGGCGACGGGTTCTTCACCCTGACCCCGAACGCCGACGGCAGCGGGCTGCAGGAGTACACGCGCGCGGGCAACTTCACGCGCAACCGCGACGGCCAGCTCGTGACGCAGGACGGCTACTACGTCCGCGGCTACACCGCCAACCAGGGCCCGCCGGCGACCCCGACCACGACGACCTCGGCGATCACCATCCCGGCGACCGCGACCAACCTGGCGGTGGCCCAGGACGGCTCGATCAGCTACATCGACGCCGACAGCGGCAACCGCGTCACGGCCGGCTTCCTGCAGCTGACCAAGTTCGCCAACCCGTCCGGCCTGGAGCGCAACGCCGGCAACCGCTGGATCGGCTCGCCGAACGCCGGCGCCCCGCAGTCCGGCGTCGCCGGCGCCGACGGCCTCGGCCTGACCAAGTCGGGCGTGGTCGAGATGTCGAACGTCGACCTCGCCGGCGCCTTCACGCAGATGATCACCGCGCAGCGCGGCTTCCAGGCCAACTCGCGCGTCATCTCCACCTCCGACGAGATGCTCCAGGAGCTCACGAACCTGAAGCGCTAGTCCCTCCGGACACCCCCGTCGCAGCCCGGACGCCCGCCTTAGCGCGGGCGTCCGTCGTTCGGTTGCGAGATCGCGCAAGTTCTTCGTCCAGTGGCCGAATACGAGATTGACCGTGTTCCCTCGCGATCTGAGACGCCCATGATCCGACTGCACCGGCTCGGCCACATGGACGACGAGCCCTTCCATCTGAACCCCGACCTGATCCTGACGATCGAGGCGCACCCCGACACCGTGGTGACGCTCACGACCGGGATCAAGGTGCTCGTCGCCGAGTCCCCCGAGGTCGTCGTCGACGCGGTGCGCGAGTGGCGCTCCTCGATCCTCTCCGCGGCGCTGCCCGTCTCCACGCGGCGCAGCACGGCGACCCTCACGGTGGTGCGCGGCGGGGGCTCCCTCGCGCCCGCCCCGGGCCCGAAGGAGGGTGAGACCCGATGAAGGCCTCCTCCGCCATCGGCATCGCCATCGCCTGCCTCGGCATCGCCGTCGGGGCCACCATGGAGGGCTCGCCCGTCATGGCCCTGCTGAACATGCCGGCGATGCTCATCGTGCTCGGCGGCACCTTCGGCGCCACGATGGCCGGCACGAGCTTCGCCAACATCAAGGCGATCCCGGCCCTCTACAAGAAGGCCTTCCTGTCCGACCCGCCGGACCTCAACGGCCGGGTCACCGAGCTCGTCGGCTACGCCGAGAAGGCGCGCCGCGACGGCCTCCTGGCCCTCGACGAGCAGCTCTCCACGGTGGAGGACCCCTTCACCAAGAAGGGCCTGCAGCTCGTCGTCGACGGCACGGACCCCGAGCTCGTCGCCGAGGTGCTCGACGCCGAGAACGACGCGCTGCGCAAGCGCCACCAGCAGGGCGCCCAGCCCTTCGAGAAGGCCGGCGGCTTCGCCCCGACCATGGGCATCATCGGCACGGTCTTCGGGCTCGTGCACGTGCTGCAGAACCTCGACCAGCCGGAGACGCTCGGCCCGTCGATCTCGGCGGCCTTCATCGCCACGCTGCTCGGGGTCGCGTCCGCCAACGTCGTCTTCCTCCCGGTCGCCAACCGCCTCAAGCAGCTGTCGGCCGAGGAGCTGCACTTCCGCTCCATGACGCTCGAGGGCATCCTCGCGATCCAGGCGGGCGACAACCCGCGCATGGTGAGCGAGAAGCTCATCACCTACGTCCCGCCGAGCGAGCGTCCCGCCGAGGACGCCGCCGACGAGGGGGCCGGCGCGCCGGCCAGGGCGGCCGCCTAGCCATGGCCTCCCACCGCGGGCGCCGCCGGGCGCACCACGACGAAGGAGAGCACGAGAACGAGGAGCGCTGGCTCCTCACGTACGCGGACATGATCACGCTGCTGCTCGCGCTGTTCATGGTCCTGTACGCGATCTCCTCGGTGAACACCACCAAGCTCGAGGTGCTGTCGAAGTCCCTGCAGGAGGCGTTCTCCGGCAAGGTGCTCCCCGGCGGTCCCGCGACCATGGACAGCGGCTCATCGGACGCGACCGAGAAGCCCGCGCCCGAGCCGCCGATGCCCGCGATGATGCCGCTCGAGCAGGCCGCCGCCCAGCAGTCCTCGAGCAGCGCGAGCGCCCCGGCCCAGGCCGAGCAGGCCGCCAAGGAGCAGGAGGACTTCGAGAAGCTCAAGCGCCGCATCGACGCGATCGTCGAGCGCGAGGGGCTCAAGGGCCGCGTGCAGACCGAGATCCGCCGCCGCGGCCTCGTCGTACGGCTGCTCACCGACCAGGTCTTCTTCGACTCGGGCCGGGCCGAGCTCAAGGCGCGGTCCCACCACGTCCTCGACAGCCTCGGCAACGTGCTCGCCGGCGAGCACGAGCACCCGGTCGTGGTCGAGGGCTACACCGACTCTCAGCCCGTGCAGCGCGGCGGGCAGTACCCCACCAACTGGGAGCTCTCGGGCGCCCGCGCGGCCAGCGTGGTGCGCGCGTTCGTCGGGAGCGGGGTGCTCATGAACCGCCTCTCGCTGGCGGGTTACGCGCAGCAGCACCCCGTCTCGAGCAACGCGACGCCCGACGGACGGGCGCGCAACCGCCGGGTCGAAGTGATCCTCACCCGCCAGCACTCCGGGAGCCAACCATGAAGAAGAAGCTGTTGATCCTCGTCCCCGTCCTGTTGATAGCCCTGGGCGGCGTCTACAAGTTCGTCCTCTCCAAGCCCGAGGTGGAGGCCAAGCCCCACGTCGAGGGCACGGTCTACGTGCTCGGCAAGGAGTTCCTCGTCAACCTCGCCGACGGCCGCTTCGCGAAGCTGACGGTCGCGCTCCTGCTCGACCCGCACGACACGTCCACGGTCCCGGCCGGCGGCGGCCACGGCGCCGCGCCCAAGCCGCCCGAGGGCTTCGGCGACATGGGCCAGGAGGCCGTCGTGCGCGACATCGTCACCGACGAGCTCACCGACGCCAAGGACGCCGACCTCATCCGCCGGGCCGGTCGCGACAAGCTCAAGAAGTCGATCCTCAAGAAGATCCACAAGTCGACCGATGTCCACGCTGACGAGGTGCTCTTCACCGACGTCACCGTGCAGTAGCCGAGAAAGACTCCCGATGACCGAGCCCGTCGACTACGTCCCCTTCGAGACCACCACCGCCGTCCCCGGCGAGGGCGCCCGGCCGGGCACCCCGGCCGCGCTCGAGCGCCTGCACGACGTGCCGGTCGAGCTCGCCGTCGAGATCGGCCGCACGCACATGACCGTGGGCGCCGCCCTCGCGCTCGGCCCCGGCTCGATCGTCACGCTCGACCGCCTGGCCGGCGAGCCCGTCGACCTGCTGGTCAACGGCCGGCCGATCGCGCGCGGCGAGGTCGTGGTGATCGACGAGGAGTTCGGCCTGCGGATCACCGAGGTGGTCGGCGCGGGCGGCGCGGCCGAGGCCGCTGCGCCCGCGGCCGCGCCGGAGGACGCGCAGCCCTCGCCCGCCGTCGCCGAGGTCCTCGGCGACGCGATGCCGGTCGGCTAGGCGGGCTCAGCCGCCTCGACCTCGGCGGCCACCTCGTCCGGCACCCGGATCTCGCGCTTGAGGATCTTGCCCGTCGGGCCCTTGGGCAGCTCGTCGACGAACCAGATCCGCCGCGGGTACTTGTAGGCGGCGAGCTGCTCCTTGACGTAGGCCTTGAGCACGCCGGCGTCCGCCTCCGCGCCCTCCTTGAGGGCCACGGCGGCGCCGATCTCCTCGCCCAGCGAGTCGTCCGGGAACCCGACCACCGCCGCCTCGCGCACCGCGGGGTGCTCGTAGAGGACCTCCTCGACCTCGCGCGGGTAGACGTTGAAGCCGCCGCGGATGATGAGGTCCTTCTTGCGGTCGACGATGAAGAAGTAGCCGTCCTCGTCCACCCGCGCCATGTCGCCGCTGTGGAACCAGCCGCCGCGCATCGCCTCCGCGGTGGCGTCGGGCATCTCCCAGTAGCCCTTCATCACGTTGTGCCCGCGGATCACGATCTCGCCGACCTCGCCGGCCGGGACCTCGTTGTCGTCGTCGTCGACCGCCTTCATCTCCACGCCCTCGATCGGAATGCCGATGGAGCCCACCTTGCGCTCGCGGTCCGGGGGGTTGAAGGACGCCACCGGCGAGGTCTCGCTGAGCCCGTAGCCCTCGAGGATCGGGCAGCCGAAGGCCTCCTCGAACGCGCGCATCACCTCGCCGGGCAGCGCCGCCCCACCCGACACGCACACCTTCAGCGTCGACGTGTCGTAGGCCTCGCGGCCGGGGTGGTGGAGGATCGCGGAGTACATCGTCGGGACGCCCTGGAAGATGGTGACGCCGTCGCGCTGCATGATCTCCAGGGCCTTGCCCGGCTCGAAGCGCGGGATCATCGTCAGGCAGCCGCCCGCCGCGATGGTGGCGTTCAGCGAGCACGTCTGGCCGAAGGAGTGGAACAGCGGCAGGGCGCCGAGCGTGATCGCACCGGGGCCCATGTCGAAGATGTTGGCGCCGACCTCGACGTTGCGCCGCAGGTTCTCGTGGGTGAGTGCCGCGCCCTTCGATCGCCCGGTGGTGCCCGAGGTGTAGAGGAGCACGGCGACGTCGTCGCCTGCCTTCTCCGCCATCTCGTGGCGGCCCTCGGTGGCCATCAGCTGCTGCTCGAAGTCGCCGGGGACGACGTCGATCACCTCGGTGCCGGCCTCCTGCGCGCCCGCGTGCGCCGCCTCGCCGAAGCCGTGCCAGGCGAACAGCACCTTGGCGCCCGAGTTGCCCAGGTAGTAGGCCACCTCGCGGCCCTTGAGCAGCACGTTCATCGGCACCACGATCGCCCCCGCCCGCAGCGCGCCGTAATACGCGAGCGGGAAGTGCGGGACGTTGGGCAGCATGACCGCCACCCGGTCGCCGGGCCGCACGCCCCGTGCCTGCAGCATCCCCGCGACGCGCGCCGTGCCCTCGGCCAGCAGGGCGTAGTTGATCTCGACGTCGTCGAGCTTGATGGCGAGCGCCGCGCCGTTGCGCGCGGCCGTCTCGGTGAGGTTTCCGGCCAGGTTGGCGTTCACGTCTCCTCCTGTGGTGACGGGAGGACGCTACGCCCTGCGGCGACCCGGCGCCAGTCGCGAGCGCTCAGGAGGCCGCGTAGAGCAGCGCGTCGCACGCGCGCATGAGCCCGAGCTCGTGGTCGATCTCGTCCTGCAGGCCCTGCCGCGCCTGCTCCAGGCTCTCGAGCGGCGAGAGGCGGTAGTCCTCGGGGTGGAGCAGGCCCTCGCGCGCCTCGGCCACCAGGTCGGCGGCGCTCTCGCGCTGCCGGCGCAGCCACGCCGCGAGCTCCTGCCGCGGGAGCGTGATCGTGAACCGCTCGCGCGCGTCGTCGCGCCGCCAGCCGAGATCGTCGAGCAGCCACGCGATGACCTCCCGGCGGCGCTGGGCGTCCGCCGGGACCGAGGCTTCGACGACGCCGAGGACGAGCGGCACGTCCGTGAGCGCGCTGAGCTCGAGCCGCAGGGCGTACCACAGCGCGTCGCGCTGGTCGCGGTCGATCGTGACGACCGCACCGGAGTGGTGGGGACTGACCTGGACGTGCATGGGCTGGAGGGCTCCTTTGGTCGGGCCGGCCTCGGCTCGGGTGGATGCGCCGGCCCCTCTGTGGAGGCGCACAACGCCGGCGAGCCGCGGAACCGGGCACCTCCCGCCCAAGACTGTTCGCGTTCTGACAACCAGGTCCCCGCACCACCCGGGTGCGCCCACGTGGTGCGGGGACGCCTCCGCGGGGCATACGGTCTGCACATGAGGGTGGCCGGCCAAGCCGTGGTGCGCTTCTGGCGCAAGGCCTATGAGGACAACCTCACGGGCATGGCGGCGATGGTCGCCTACAACATGGTGCTGTCGGTCTTCCCGCTGGCGCTGATCGCGCTGTTCGTCGCCGGCCGGGTGCTGAGCTCACCGGACTTCTCGGCGTCGGTGCTCGCCGACCTCGAGCAGCTCTTCCCGAGCGCGACCCAGGACACGCTCAACGAGGCGCTGCGCCGCGTGCAGGGCTCCTCGACGACGGTCGGGATCGTCGCCCTGGCCGCGAGCGTGTGGGTCGGGGCGTCGTTCTGGGGCGCGCTCGACACCGCGTTCTGCCGCATCTACCACCTGCCGTGCCGCTCGTGGGTGCGCCAGAAGCTCTTCGGGTTCGCGATGCTCGTCTTCGTGCTGCTGTTCATGGCCGCCACCGTGCTCGTGCCGGCCGTGCAGTCGCTCGTGGCCTCGGGCACGCGCGACCTGCCGTTCGGCCTCTCCGACGTGTCCGGGCTCGTCTACTGGATGACGCTGCTGGGCGGCGTGATCACGCTCTTCGGCCTGCTGTGCGTGATCTACGAGACCGTGCCGAAGGGCTCGATCCCGTTCGCCTGCGTGTGGCCCGGGGCGCTCGGGGCCACGCTCGCGATGGTGATCGTGGACTACGGCTTCCCGCTGTACCTCTCGAACGTCTCCACGATCGCGCGGCTCGGGACCTCGGTGCTGTTCGTGCTGATCGCGCTGCTGTGGTTCTACGCGCTCGCGATCATCCTGCTGGGCGGAGCGGTGGTGAACGAGCTGCGCTTCGAGGCGCGGGGCGCGCCCGCGGCGCTCGCGGACGCTCAGGCCCCGCCGCGCGGGAACGAGCGCGAGGAGGGCAAGGAGCCGGGTACCGGCCCCGCCCGCCCCGCGGACGAGCGCCGCGGCGCGGAGCCGACGGGCGAGCGGCGGGGGTAGGTCCGCACCCGGCGGCGGCGTGCGGCGGCGCGTCGCGAGATCACGCCGGCGAGTCCACCAGGAGCGCCCCGGGGGCGCATCGGCCGCCCGGTCTGAAGTCGATCGACACCTGGTCCTCAAGCCCTGGACGCAGGCGCCGATGTAGGGAGGGACTCCGATCCAGAGTCGCCCTCGGTGATGATCCTCGCCTCGATCCCTCGTTCCCTTGCGGTGCTGTGCACCGCCTTCCTCGTGGCCCCCGCGGCCGCGCTCGCCGCCGACGGCGAGAAGACGCCGCTGAACCTGGGCACGCCCGAGAAGACCGCCGAGGTCGCCGCCGGGCCGGGCAGTGGCGGGCTCGTGCGCACGATCGTCGGCCTCGCGGTCGTGATCGGCGTCATCTACGGGCTCTACTGGATCCTCAAGCAGGTCAAGTCCTCGCGCGAGGAGCGCTCCGCCGGTGACGGCCTGCGCTCCCTCGCGACGCTGCCGCTCGGCCCCAACCGCGCGCTGCACCTGATCCGCGCCGGCGGCGAGGTCGTGCTGGTCGGCGTCGGGGAGGGCGGCGTGACGCCGATCCGCACCTACACCGAGGAGGAGGCCCGCGCGCTCGGGGTGTGGGAGGAGACCATCACGGTCGCGCCGGATCCCTCGGGCCCCGCCGACGTGTTCGCGCAGCGCCCCGCCACGCCGCGCGCCGCCGTCGGCCGCGCGATGAACGAGCTGCGGCGCCGCACGGTGATCAAGTGAAGACGGACGGGGCCAACGCCGTCCAGCTGCTGCTGCTGATCGGCGGCGTCACGCTGATCCCCGCCGCGCTCTTCACCCTCACCGGCTTCACCCGCATCCTCATCGTCCTCGGCTTCATCCGCTCGGGCCTCGGCACCCCGACCGCGCCGCCGAACCAGGTGCTGGTCGGCATCGCGCTGTTCCTGACGATCTTCGTGATGGCGCCGACCTTCAACGAGATCAAGAAGGACTCGATCGATCCGCTGCGCGCGGACCGCATCAGCCAGGAGGTCGCCCTCAAGCGCGCCGAGGTGCCGATGCGCGAGTTCATGTTCGACCAGACGCGCACCAAGGACCTCGCGCTGTTCAGCCGGCTCGCCAAGCTCGACAAGCCCAAGACGCGCGCCGACGTCCCGACCTACGTGCTGATCCCGGCCTTCGCGATCTCGGAGCTCAAGACGGCCTTCCAGATCGGCTTCTTGATCTTCCTGCCGTTCCTGATCATCGACATCGTCATCGCCTCGACCCTGATGAGCATGGGCATGGTGATGCTGCCGCCGGTCTTCATCTCCCTGCCGTTCAAGATCCTCCTCTTCGTCCTGGTCGACGGCTGGAACCTCGTCACGCAGTCGCTCGTGCAGAGCTTCCACACATGACCCAGGACGTCGTCATCAACCTCGTCCTGCAGGCGATGCAGGTGGCGCTGAAGGTCGGGCTGCCGCTGATGCTCGTCGGCCTGCTGGTCGGCCTCGCGATCTCGATCTTCCAGGCCGTCACCCAGATCCAGGAGCAGACGCTCGCCTTCATCCCCAAGGTCATCGGCCTCGGCGTGGTGCTGGTGGTGGCCGGGCCGTGGATGCTCAACCAGCTGCTCACGTGGACCCACGAGCTGTGGGCCGGCATCCCCTCGATGGTGGGCGGATGATCGACCCGGCGAAGATCGTCGCGCAGTTCGGCGAGCAGCAGGTGCTCGCGTTCTTCCTGGTGCTCGCGCGGCTCGCGCCGCTGTTCGTCATCGCGCCGCTGTTCTCGTCCTCGCTCGTGCCGGCCCGGGCGCGCGCCGTCGTCGCCGTCGGCCTCGCGGTCGGGCTCTCCCCGGTGGCCGTCGCCGAGGGCGGCGGGCCGGCCGTCGTGCGCGACGTCTTCGAGCTCGCCGCGCTGCTGATCAAGGAGATGCTGGTCGGTCTCGCCTTCGCCTACGCGCTGGCCGTCATGCACGCCGCGCTGACGACCGCGGGCGCGCTGCTCGACACGCTCATCGGCTTCTCCTACGGCGCGCTGGTCGACCCCGTCACCGGCAACCAGTCCTCGGTCCTCAGCCAGCTCTACGGGCTGGTGGGCGTGGCGGTGTTCATCGCCATCGGCGGCGACGAGTGGGTCATCCGCGGCCTCGCGCGCACGTACGAGATCGTCCCGCTCCTCGACGCGCCGGCCCTCGGCTCCCTGGTCGAGGGCGCGGTGAAGGGGTTCGCGGGCGTCTTCTCCGCCGCGGTCGAGGTGTGCGCGCCGGTGCTGCTGGCGCTGGTCATCACCGACGCCGCCTTCGGCGTGGTCTCCCGCGTCGTCCCGCAGCTCAACGTCTTCGCGGTCGGCTTCCCCGCCAAGGTGACCGTCGGCCTGATCCTGATCGGCGCCACGCTGCCGTTCGTCGCCGGCTGGGTCGGCGACGAGCTCCAGCGCTCGGTGGGCACCGCCCTGCAGTCCCTGAAGGTGGCCTGACGTGGCCGAGAACCGCACCGAGAAGGCAACCCCCAAGCGCCGCGAGGAGGCGCGCAAGAAGGGGCAGGTCGCCCGCTCGGCCGACGTCAACGGCGCCGTCGTGCTGATGTCCGCGCTGCTCGCGCTGTCGGCGTTCGGGCCCAAGATGTGGGAGCGCATCGCCAACGCCACGCGGGAGCTGCTGGTGCTGACGACCTCGCCGGACGTGGTGAGTCGCGAGGGCGTCGGCGAGCTGCTGATGACCGCGGGCGAGGTCACCGCCATGGCGGTCGCCCCGGTTGCCGTCGTGTGCGCGCTGGCCGGCCTCGTGGCGAGCGTCGCCCAGGTCGGGTTCAAGCCCGCGCCGGGCGCGGTGAAGCCCGACTTCAAGAAGCTCAACCCGCTCACCGGCGCCAAGCAGCTGTTCGGTCCGCACGCGATCTTCGAGACCGGCAAGTCGATCACGAAGGTCGCCGCCGTCGGCGGGATCGCCGCCCTGGCGGTGTTCCCCAAGCTCTCCGAGCTCGCCGCGCTGGTCGGCATGCCGCCGGCCGCGCTCGTGCCGATGCTCGCCCACACCGTGCTCGGCATCGCCCAGCGCGCCGCCGCCGCCTACCTCGTGATCGCGGCCGCCGACTTCGCCTACCAGCGCTGGCGCCACGACAAGCAGCTGCGGATGGACCTGCAGGAGGTCAAGGACGAGCACAAGCAGACGCAGCTGCCGTCCGAGGTCCGCGGCCAGATGCGCCGCCGCGCGATGTCGCTGTCGCAGGCCCGCATGATGGACGCCGTCCCGACCGCCGACGTCGTCGTCACCAACCCGACCCACTACTCGGTCGCGCTGCGCTACGACCCACAGCAGCCCGCCCCGGTGGTCGTGGCCAAGGGCAAGGACCACGTCGCCTTCAAGATCCGGGCGATCGCCGCCGAGCACGGCGTCGCGATCGTGCCCGATCCCCCGCTCGCCCGTTCACTGCACGCCACCGTGGAGGTCGGCCGCATGATCCCCGAGGAGCTCTTCGCGGCCGTCGCAGGGCTGCTCGCCTACGTCTACCGCGTCGCCGGAAGGAGCATCGCCTGATGTCCGGATTCCTCAAGCGGGCCGGGCGCTACTCGGACCTGATCGCCGCCGGCGCCGTCGTGCTGGTGGTGGCGATGATGATCATCCCGCTGCCGCCGTTCCTGCTCGACCTCGCGATCACCCTGAACATCTCGGCGGCGCTGGCCATCGTCGTCGCCACGATGTACGTGCCGCGGGCGCTGGAGTTCTCGGCGTTCCCGTCGCTGCTGCTGCTGACCACGCTCTTCCGCCTGGCGATCAACGTCTCGGTGACGCGCCTGATCCTGCTCGAGGGCGACGCCGGCCACGTGGTCACGGCGTTCGGCAACTTCGTCGTGGGCGGCAACGTGGTCGTCGGCCTGGTGATCTTCCTGATCCTCATCGTCATCCAGTTCGTGGTGATCACCAACGGCGCCGGCCGCGTCGCCGAGGTGGGCGCGCGCTTCACGCTCGACGCCATGCCCGGCAAGCAGATGGCGATCGACGCCGACCTCAACACCGGGCAGATCACCGACGAGGAGGCGCGCAGGCGCCGCTCGGAGATCTCCCGCGAGGCGGACTTCTACGGCGCGATGGACGGCGCCTCGAAGTTCGTCAAGGGCGACGCGATGGCGGGCATCCTGATCGTGCTGATCAACCTCGTCGGCGGCATCGTGGTCGGCGTCATGCAGCAGGGCATGCCGTTCTCCGAGGCGGCGTCGCACTTCTCGCTGCTGACCGTCGGCGACGGCCTGTGCGCGCAGATCCCCGCGCTGCTCATCTCGGTCGCCACCGGCATCATCGTCACCCGCTCCGCCTCCACCGGCGACCTCGGCTCGGACATCGCCGGGCAGATCCTCGAGCAGCGCAAGGCGCCGATGGTGGCCGGCGCGGTCATCTGCGCCTTCGCGCTCGTGCCGGGCCTCCCCAAGGTGCCGTTCCTGGTCATCGGCGGGCTCTTCTTCCTCGTCGGCCACTCGCTCAAGGGCCGCCCGACGCGCGCCGAGCGCGAGGCCGAGGCCTCCCAGGCAGCCGCGGCCGTGCCGGCGGGCGAGCTGCCCGCGCCCCGCGACGCGGCGCTCGACGCCCTGGCGCTCGACCCGCTCGAGCTGGCCATCGGCTTCGGGCTCGTCCCGCTGGTCGGCGACGGCGCCGCCGGCGGCACGCTGCTCGCGCGGGTGAAGACGATCCGGCGCCAGATCGCCTCCGAGCTCGGCATGGTGATCCCGCCCGTGCGCATCCGCGATGACGTCGGCCTGGACTCGCACGAGTACGTGATGCGCGTGCGCGGCACCGAGGTCGCCCGCGGCGGCGTCCTCGCCGGCCACCAGCTCGCGATGGACCCGGGCGACGCGATCGGCCAGCTCAACGGCGTCCCGACCACCGAGCCGGCGTTCGGCCTGCCCGCCGTGTGGATCGCCGACAGCTCCCGCGCCGAGGCCGAGGCGCTGGGCTGGACCGTGGTCGACGCCGAGTCCGTGATGGTCACGCACCTCACCGAGACGATCCGCGCGCACGCCTCCGAGCTGCTCACCCGCCAGGAGACCCGCGAGCTGCTCGACCAGCTCAAGGAGGTCAACGCCGCGGTGGTCGACGAGGTCGTCCCCGACGTGCTCTCGCTCGGCGAGATCCAGCGGGTGCTGCAGGCGCTGCTGCGCGAGGGCGTCTCCATCCGCGACCTCGGCGCCATCGTCGAGGCGATCGGCGACAAGGCCCGGCTCACCCGCGACCCGGCGATGCTCGCCGAGTACGCCCGCCAGGCCCTCGGGCGCACGATCGTGGCCCCCTACCTCGACGCCGAGGGATCGCTGCGCGCGATCGCCTTGGATCCGGCGCTCGAGCAGGAGGTGGCCGAGGCGCTCGTGCAGACCGCCGACGGCGAGTTCCTCGCCATGGAGCCGATGCGCGCGACCGCGCTGGTCAACGCCTGCTCGGAGCAGGTGGAGGCCGCGCTCGCCCTCGGCGGGCGGCCGGTGCTGCTGTGCTCCGCCCGCGTCCGGCGCCACCTGCGGCGGCTCGTCGAGCAGTCGCTCCCGCAGCTCGCGGTGTGCTCCTACAACGAGATCCTGCCGGGTGTCCGCGTGGAGACCACCGGCGTGATCGGTGGGGCTCAGGCTGTGGCCGTCTGATGCCGATGGAGGGGACATGGAGACGGAGATGCAGCAGGACAACCTGAAGACCTACCGCGGGCGCACCCTCGAGGAGGTGCTGCCCAAGATCCGTGAGGAGCTCGGCGCCGAGGCCATCGTGGTCCGTCGTCGCGAGGGCCTGGCCGGGGGCGTCGGCGGCTTCTTCCAGCGCCGCTTCGTCGAGGTGGAGGCCCGCCCGCCGCTTCCGGGCGAGCAGCTGGTCGAGGCGCGCAGCGACCGCGCCACCGCCGAGGGCATGGCGTCCCCCGCCGTGCGCGCGCTGATCGATCAGGCCGCGCCGTTCGCCGACGCGCTCGCGCGCGCGGAGCGGACGGTGGCCGACCGCGCGGGCGACGTGCTGGTCGCCGCGGCCGCCGGGGCCGACGCGACCGGGACCGCAGTGCCCGCCGCGCAGGCCTCGTTCGAGCCCGAGCCCGACTTCGCCCCGATGAACGCCGGGCTGTACGGCCCGCAGCCGCGGGTGGCGCCGCCCGTCTCCGAGCCGGTGGCCGCTCCGGCGCCCCCGGTCGCTCCGCCCGCCGCTCCGGCTCCTGTCGCGGCTCCGGCTCCCGCGCCGGCCGCGCCCACTCCGCCTGCCGCCCCGGTCCCGGTCCCCGCTGCCGCGCCGGTCGCCGCGCCCGCTCCGGCCCCCGAGCCGATCCGCGTCGCCCTTCCCGAGGGCGCCGCGACGCTCGAGGAGCGCCTGCGTACCTCCGGCCTCTCGGGCGAGCTGGCCGCCGCCGTCGTCGGCGAGGCGGTCGTCCACGGGCTTCCGTTCGCCGCGCCCGGCGATCTCGGCTCGCTCGTCCGCGCCGCCCTCGCCCGCCGCTTCCCGGCCGCGCCCCCGATCGGCGGCGGGCCTCGCACGCTCGCCTTCGTGGGCGCCGGCGGCTCGGGCAAGTCGACCGCGTGCGTGCACCTCGCGACCGCCTACGCCCGCGCGGGCGCCACGGTCGCCGTCATCGCCCTGCGCGCCGGCGACGAGGGCCGCACGCTCACCGCGGCGCTCGAGCCGCTCGGCGTCACCGTGATCGCCACGCCGGACGCCGTCTCGGTGTGCGATCAGCTCGCCGCCTGGCAGCCCGACCTGACGCTCGTCGACGCCCCCTCCGTCCGTCCCGCCGAGGCCGCCGCGCTGGCGGCCGAGCTGCGCACGCTGGGCGCCACCGAGGTCCACCTCGCGGTCCCCGCCACGCTCAGCGGCGCCGCGGGCGCCGAGCTGGCCGACAAGCTCGCGCCGGCCCGCCCGACCCACCTGACCCTCACCCACGCCGACGAGACCGAGCGCCCGGGCGCGGCCGTCGAGCTGGCCCTCTCGCGCGGACTCCCCGTCTCCTACGTCTCCACGCGCGAGGGCGTCCAGCCGGCCGAGGCCGCCGGGCTCGCGGAGACCCTCCTGCCGTGATGCTCGCCCGCACCCAGCACGTCGTCATCTGGCTGCCCGACCTCGACGCGCTGCCCGCGACGGTCGAGGCCGACGACGCCCGGACGATGACGCTGGCCCTCGCCGTCCGCCCCGACCGCCCGATGTCGCGCTACCGCGACCAGCCCGCCATGGTCGAGCTGACCACGGCCCGCGGGGTGCGGCAGATGCACGGCCTGGTCGATCCCGACGCCGGCCACCCCGAGGTCCTCCACGTCCGGCGCACCGGCCAGGAGGACGTCATCCAGCGCCGCGACTGGGTGCGCGTCGAGGCCGTCGTGCCGATCAAGGTCCTCATCACCGAGCCGAACGGCAAGGCCTTCGAGACCACCACGGTCAACCTGAGCGGCGGCGGGCTGCTGCTGCGCGACCCGGTCGGGCTCGCCCTCGGGTCGGTGCTCGCGATCGAGATCCTGCCCGACCCCGACGCCCCGGCGATCCCCGTCGTCGGCCGCGTCGTCCGCGAGGCCGCCGCCGACCTCAAGGGCGTGTGCATCGAGCACGTCGAGGACGACGACGAGCGCCGCCTCATCCGCTTCGTCACCGGGCGTGAGCGCGCCGCCATGCGGATCGCGCGGGGCCGCAAATGAGCGACGCCCCCACCACCGTCCTCCCCGCGGCCGACCCGCCGACGATGATCCAGCCGGCCGCCCGGCCGGTCGAGCCCGTGCGCCTCGCCGACCATCCTCGTGCCACCGCCGGCATCCGCCGCGCCCGCGGCTGGGCCGGCCTCGGCGCCTTCGCCCTCGTCCTGCTCCTCTCCATGCAGGCCGGCGTCCCCGACTTCGCCGCGCTCGCGCGCGGGCTGATCGCCGGCGTGGTCGGCTTCCTCGCCGGCTGGATGTGCGCGCTGGCCGTCTGGCGCTCCGTCGTGCTCGCCGAGCTCGAGCAGGCCCGCCAGGCGCACGAGGCCCGCCTCGAGGAGCGCCGCCGCGAGGCCGAGGAGCGCCGCGCCGCGGCCATCGCCGCCTCGCGCCGCTAGCGCCGGCGGGAGGGGATCCCATTGGAGCCCATCCGGCCCGTGACCCGCCGCCCACTGGGCGCCGCCACGCGCATCGGCGAGATCGACCCGCCGCTCCTGCTCGACCCCGCCGAGCGCGAGGCGCAGCGCAAGGAGCGCGAGCGCCGCCGCAAGGAGCGCGAGCGCCGCTCCACGGATGGCTCCCCGCCGCCCTCCGGCGGCGACGGCCGCCTCGACGTCCGCGGCTGAGCAGCTCCTGACGCGCGCCCCGAAGAGGCGCCGGCCGGCCTCTTCGGAACCGGATCGCCAGTCCTCGACTCCCTCGGCGCGGCGGCGAGGAGCACCGCCGAAAAAACTTCCTCAAGTCCGTTCCGGACCCGCCGATCACTCCAACTACAAGGGGCGACATGGAGTCGCCTCGGCCCCGAAAACCAACATCAACAAGGAGAGTTGATCATGGGCCTTCGTATCCAGAACAATGTCGAGGCGTTCAACGCGCATCGTCAGCTGACCGGGACCGCCTCCAAGGCCGCCAAGGCGATGGAGAAGCTGTCTTCGGGCTACCGCATCAACAAGGCTGCCGACGACGCCGCCGGGCTCGCCATCTCTGAGAAGATGCGCGCGCAGATCTCCGGTCTGGCCCAGTCGCAGCGCAACGCGCAGGACGGCGTCTCCCTGGTCCAGACGGCGGAGGGTTCGCTGTCCGAGGTCCACTCGATGCTGAACCGCCTGCGTGAGCTCAAGGTCCAGTACGACAACGGCACGCTGTCCACCGACGACAAGACGGCCATCAGCAACGAGGCGACCGCCCTCACGAACGAGATCACCGCGATTGGCACCGAGACGAAGTTCAACGGCTCGGCCCTCCTGACCGGCTCCACGTTCGACTTCGTGGTCGGCGCCGAGGGCGAGAAGATCTCGACCACGGCCGTGACCCTCTCGACCGACGTCGGCACCATCGACATCACCGCGAGCGGTGGCCTGGCCACCATCGACACCGCCATCAAGAACGTGTCGACCTCCCGCTCGCAGCTCGGCGCGGTCCAGAACCGCCTCGAGCACCGCCTCAACAACCTCGCGACCTACCAGGAGAACCTGGTGGCGTCGGAGAGCCGGATCCGCGACGTGGACATGGCCGCTGAGATGGTCAACTTCACGAAGCTCCAGATCCTGCAGCAGGCCGGCACGAGCATGCTCGCGCAGGCCAACCAGGCCCCGCAGAGCGTCCTTTCGCTCCTGCGCTAAGCGGCCTACCACAACAGCGTCACGGCGGCGGGCGGCTTGACCGCCCGCCGGCCCGGCGCAACACATAACCCCACCGAGGGACGGATCGCGACGGGCGGCTGCGCATGCAGCCGCCCGTTTGCGTTAAGGACCGCGGCGACCTGCCGATCACCGGGTCGTGAGCATCGCTGCCGTCCACGCTCGCATCGCCGAGCTCAACTCGCTCTTCGCGCCCGCGCCGCCCGCCGCCACGGCGACGCCGGCGGCCAACTCGGCCTCCTTCGCGGGCCAGCTCCAGTCCGCGACCGGCGCGACCGCCACCGCGGCCGGCGCGGGCGTCGCCCCCGCGGGCGGCGGCACCAACGCCGGCCAGGCCATCCTCAACCTGGCCAAGCAGGAGGTCGGAGTCCGCGAGCAGCCGCCCGGCTCCAACGACTCCCCCCGCATCGCCCAGTTCCGCAAGGCGACGGCGGGCTCGGGCGTCGGCCCGTGGTGCGCGTACTTCGTCTCGTGGGCCGCCCGCGAGGCCGGCGTCCCGATCGGCGACAACGGCCAGGGCTTCGGCCGGGTCGACGACGTCTACGCGTGGGCGCAGAAGGCCGGGAAGGCGATCCCCGCCGGCGACGGCGTCAAGCCGCAGCCCGGCGACCTCATCGTCTGGGACGAGCACATCGGGATCGTGGAGTCCGTCGACTCCGACGGCACGATCCACACCGTCGAGGGCAACTCGTCCGATCAGGTCGCGCAGCGGACCTACGGGGCCGACGGCGGCGGCGCGATCGGCTACGTGCGCCTCGGCTGATCAGGCCGCCGGCAGGCGCGCGTCGATCACGACCTCGACCTCGTCGCGCACCTTCAGCGCGCCCATGAACCCGCGGTAGGGCTTGATGCCCCAACCGGTCTGGGCGACCGGGATCGTGCCGGTGACGTGACCGTCGTCGGCCACGTCGACCTCGGCGGTCACCGGGCGCGTGGTGCCCGCCATCGTGAGGTCGCCCTCGACCGCGAGCCGGCCGCCGGCGTCCCGCACGGAGCGTGAGCGGAAGGAAATCGGCTGCCCGCCGAGGATCTTGTCGTCGATCGTCTTGCGGATGCTCTCGCGGTCGCCGTCGGTGAGCGGCTTGACGCCGCGCAGGCCCTGGCGGATCTGCAGCGAGCGCGGGTCGGCGGTCAGCTCGACCGTCGCGTCCGCGGCTTCGCCGCCGACGTCGACCGTCGCCTCCCAGGCCGCGACCTCGATGATCAGGTCGTGGCCCGCCTTCGCGGCCACCCCCTCGCGGTAGGTCTTGATGCCGAGCGAGGCGTTGTCGGGGCCGAGCACGTGCCTACCGGGGGCGATCGCCATGCGCGCAGACTACCCTTCGCGACGTGGCTCCCGACGACAAGACGCGCGAGCTGCAGGAGCAGGAGCGCCGGCGCGCGGAGCTGGCGGCCGAGGCCGCCGAGCAGGCGCCCGAGGAGGAGGAGGCGCGGACCGAGGAGCGCCGCGCGGAGCGCGCCGCCTATCTGCGCGACAAGCTCGCCGAGCGGGCCCGCTCCGAGGACGAGCGCGACGATTAGGCCTCGAGCGAGTCGGGCAGCCCGAAGCGCTCGAACACCGCGATGAGCCGCGGCGCGTCCGCGGGCTGCTCGACCCAGCGATGGAACGCGCGCGGGTCGGGCACGTCCGTCGTGCGGACGACGAACGCGTTGACCTCGCGCACGCGGTCGCCCTCGAAGGCGAGCACGTTGAGCGCGAACGGGAGGTAGCGGCCCGCCGCGTCGTCCCAGCTGTAGAAGCCGAGCGCGGGCTGGCCGTTGGCGCGCACGGGGAGCGCCTTCCAGTGCCAGGCGCCCGACAGCGGCCACCCGACCAGGAACTCGGCGATCGCGTCGCGCGGGCCGTACCAGCTCGCCAGCGGGGGCATCGCGAACGACGCGTCCTCCGTCAGCATCGCGACGACCGCGTCGACGTCCGCGCGCTCCCACGCGTCGACGTACTCGTCGACGAGCTTGCGGATGCCGTCGTCGCCGAGCGACCGCAGGGTCTCCTGCTGGCTGCGCTCGGGCAGCCGCTCGTCGACGGCCGCCCGGGCGCGCTGCAGCGCGCTGTTGACGGACGGCACCGACGTCTCGAGCGACTCCGACACCTCGCGCGCGGAGTAGCCGAGCACCTCGCGCAGGATCAGCACCGCGCGCTGCTTCGGCGGCAGGTGCTGCAGCGCGGCGATGAACGCCAGCTCGATGCTCTCGCGCTGCTCGTAGCGCGCCTCGGGCGAGGCGTAGCCGTCCTCGAGGCCCGAGCGTCTCGTCGGGGTAGGGCTCGACCCACACCGACTCGACCAGCGGCTCGCCGGGCCCGGTGTGGGGGTCGGTGGCCGGGCCGTAGTCGATCGGCAGCACGCGCTTCGGCCGCCGGGAGATCGTGTCGAGGCAGGTGTTGGTGGCGATCTTGTACAGCCACGAGCGGGTCGAGCTGCGGCCCTCGAACCTGCCCAGCCCGCGCCAGGCACGCAGCAGCGCCTCCTGCAGGGCGTCCTCGGCGTCGTGCACCGAGCCGAGCATCCGGTAGCAGTGGGCGTGCAGCTCGCCGCGGTGCATCTCGACGAGGCGGCCGTAGGCGCGCTCGTCGCCCCCGCGCGCCGCGTCGAGCAGCTCCCGCTCGCGGACCGGTGGTGTCGGCGGGGAGCTCATCGTCCGCACACGTTAGGCCATCGGAGGAGCGGGCGGCTCAGCTGTACCGGAGCTCCCCGGGCGCGCCGTCCGCGCGGCGGGCGGTGACGTGACGGCCGCGCTGCGGGCGTGGGAGCCGGGTCAGCTGGAGCTCGGCCGCCGCGTGCTCGCGCGGACGCGCGACGCCGGGCAGCGCTCGCAGTTCGAGGGCACCTGGCGCGCGGGCGACCCCCTGCCGTTCGGCCTCCACGAGGTGGGCGACAGCATCGTGCGCGGGCGCTAGAAGGACGCGCTCAAGTCCGGCGCGCCGGCTGCCGAAGAAGGGTTCGTGGAGACCTCCGTCCCTCCCATGATCGTCATTCCCGTGCGCCTGCGCGGCGCCGAGGAGCTCGACGGTCTGCTGCGCTGCCTTGTCGCCACCTGGTCCACGATCGAGGACGCCGACGTCCTCGTCGTCGACGACAACGGCCCCGCCGAGCTGGCCGGTCATCTCGCCGCCGCGGCGAGCGAGCTCGGCTTCGAGCTGCTCCGCCGCCGCGAGCCCGGCGGCCTCGCCGCCGCCGCCAACGAGGGCCTCTCGCGCGCGCTGGCCGCCGGCCGCGACGCCGTCCTGCTCGCCGCCGACGTCGAGCCCCAGCCCGGCTGGCTCGAGCTGCTGCTCGGCCGCACGGACACCGAGGACCGCCCCGCCGCGGTCGCCGGCGGGCGCATCCTCCTGCCCAGCGGGCTCCTCGCGCACGCGGGCATGTACTTCTCCGCCTTCCGCCGCGAGTGGTTCCATCGCTACCGCTTCGGCCCCTCCGAGCTGCCGGCCGCGCTGCTGCCGTGCCTGTGCCCGGTGTCCGGCGCGATGGCGCTGATCCGCCACGAGGCCGCCCAGCACGTCGGCCTCCTCGACGAGTCGCTGGACGACGACTACGCGGTCCTCGACTACTGCCTGCGCGTGTTCGGCGCCGGCCTCGAGTGCGTCTACGAGCCGACCGCGGTCGGGCGCCGGGTGCGCGAGCCGCGCGAGTACGAGCGCGACGAGCTCATCGAGCTGCAGGACATCGCGACGCGCTTCCGCGACAAGCACCGCGGCTCCGACTTCAGCCTCTTCGTCCCGGAGGTCCTCTGAATGAGCGACGGCCTGCCCCGCACGATCTTCGTCGGCCGCGGCGTGACCAGCATCTGCTGGTACCGCTGCGCGCTGCCCGCGATGGCGCTCGGCATGGAGTGGGTGGGGCTTCGCCACGACCCGCCGGAGACCGAGATCGTGACCGCGATGACCGAGCGGCCGTTCGCCCTCGAGCACCTCTTCGACTACGAGGTCGTCGTGCTCCAGCAGCCGGCCTCGCCCGCGTGGCACCGGCTCATCCGCCGCCTGCAGGCCGCCGGCATCGCCGTGCTGTTCGAGATCGACGACTACATCCACGCGGTGCGCAAGATGGCCACGCACGAGGCCCGCGCGCACTTCGGCAAGGAGATGCTGCGCCACGCCGAGGCGAGCATGCGCATGGCCGACGGCGTCATCTGCTCGACCGACTACCTGGCGCGCCGCTACGGCCGCTTCAACCCGCGCACGTTCGTGTGCCGCAACGGGCTCGACCTGCGCCGCTACGACCTCGAGCGCCCCGCGCGCGACGGCGTCGTGATCGGCTGGGCGGGCGGGACCGGGCACGTCGCGGCGATGCAGCCGTGGCTCGCGGGAGTGCGCGACGTGATGGCCGCCCGGCCCGAGACGCGCTTCGTGACGATCGGCCAGAACTTCGCCGGCGACTTCGCCGAGGAGTTCGGCGCCGAGCGCTGCCTGAGCGTGCCGTTCACCCAGCTCGAGACCTACCCGGCCGCGATGACGATGTTCGACGTCGCGCTCGCGCCGTCGGCCCAGAACAACCTCTTCCGCGGCAAGAGCGACCTGCGCTGGCTCGAGGCGAGCGCCCTCGGCATCCCGCTCGTCGCCGACCCCGGCGTCTACCCCGAGATCGAGCACGGCGTGACCGGCTTCCACGCCGCCACGCCGGACGAGATGCGCGCCCACCTGACGGCGCTGGTCGACGACGAGGCGCTCCGCGCCCGCGTCGGCGAGGCCGCCCGCGCCCACGTGTGCAGCCGCCGCTCCATCCAGGTGATGTCCCGCCAGTGGGCGGACGTGCTGGCCGGGGTGGCCGGCGCCCGGGCCGCGGCATGAGCGTCCCGGTCACCGGCGCACGCCTCTCGCTCGCGGACTTCGTCCCCGACTCCACCACCGGCGTGTTGCTGCCGCCGGGCGCCGCCACGCCGGCCGGCTACCTGGACGGCGCCGAGCGCGCGCTGCTCGAGGGCCTGCCGGCGATCGCCGACCGCGGCACCGGCTCGGACGAGCTGCGCACGCTGATGACCGACTGGCCGACGTCCTACCACCTGACCCCGTACCGGGCGACGATCCTCGACTGCCTGGGCTTCGCGCGGGCCGGCGAGGGCCGCGTGCTCGAGCTCGGCGCCGGCTGCGGCGCGGTGACCCGCTGGCTCGGCGAGCACTTCGCCGAGGTCCACGCGGTGGAGGGGAGCGCGAGCCGCGCGCACGTGATCCGCGAGCGCTGCGCCGACCTCGAGTCGGTGCGCGTCTACAGCGCCAACTACTCCGAGCTCGACGAGCGGGCCGCGTTCGACCTCGTCACTCTCGTCGGCGTCCTCGAGTACGGCCACCTGTACCACCCCGAGCACCGCGACCCCCGCGCGGCGGCGGTCGCCAACCTCGCGACCGCGCGTGACGCGCTCACGGACTCCGGCGCGCTCGTGCTCGCGATCGAGAACCGCCTCGGCCTCAAGTACCTCAACGGCGCGCGCGAGGACCACTCCGGCCGCCTCTTCGAGGGCGTCCAGGGCTACCAGCACGCCGACACGCCGGTGACCTTCTCGGCGCGCGAGCTGCGGGCGCTGCTGGCGGAGGCCGGCTTCGCCGCCGCCGAGTTCCTGCTGCCGTTCCCGGACTACAAGCTGGCGCGCACGATCGTCAACCCCGCGGCCTGCGCGGACGAGCACCGCATCCACAACTGGCTCGCCGGTCCGGCGCCCGACCGCGGCGCCGAGCGCGGCCCGCTGCTCTACAACGAGAGCCTCGCCGTCCGGGAGGTGGCCGAGGCCGGCCTGCTCACCGACCTCGCGAACTCCTTCCTGGTGGTCGCCTTCCCCGCCTCGCGGGACGCGAGCGAGGCGCACCTCGGCCTCGACCTCGGGTGGGCGGCGCGCCACTACTCGCTCGACCGCCGGATCGGCCTGCGCAAGCGCGCGACGCTGCGCGGCGAGGCGGTGGAGCACGAGCCCGCGCCCTTCGGCGACGCGGCCGCGGTCGCCGAGCGCGCCGCGGTGGCCGCCTTCGGCGTCGTGCACGAGCCGGCGCCCGAGCCGTTCCGCCACGGGGAGCTCCAGCTGCTCGGCGTGCTCGGCTCCCTCGCGGGCGGCGAGCTCGCTGGACCGTTCGCCGCGCAGGTGCGCGAGCACCGCGACTGGCTGCTCGAGCGCTACGGCGCCGGGGCGGACGACGGCCCGCTGCCGGCGGTCGCCGGCGAGGCGTTCGACGTCACCTGGTGGAACGTCGTCGTCGACCCGGCCGGCGGGACGCGCGAGGTCATCGACGGCGAGTGGCGCCTGACGTCGCCCGTCCCCGTCGACTTCGTCGTCTGGCGGATGCTGCACCACTTCTTCCTGCGCCACCGGATCGAGCTCCCCGCGCCGCTGCGGGACCTCTCCCTCGACGAGCTCGTGCGCCGCTCGCTGGACGCCGCCGGGCTCGAGCTCGCGCCGGGCGTCCTCGACACCTTCGCCCTGCTCGAGCGCGAGCTCTCGGCCGCGCTCTGCCCCGGCCCATTGCCCGAGGGTCCCTCCGCGGCGCTGGCCACCGTCGCCGGGCTCGACGTCGCACAGCGCGATCTGTCCGTGATCGCCTTCGCCGACGAGGTCGCCGCCACGCCCGGCCTCCTCGTCCGCCTACGCGGGCGAGTTCGGCGACGAGGACCCGCTGACGCTGTTGCTGTATGCGCCCGGCGCTGACCCCGAGGAGGCGGCGACGTCCGCCGAGGCGGCCCTCGCCGCCGCAGACCTCGGCGACGACGCCCCCGACATGATGCTGCTGCCCGTGCCGGGCGGCGCCGAGACCGAGGCCGCGCTGGCGGCCGACGCCGTCGCCGTCCTCAGCGACCGCCGGCAGGACGGCGCGCTGGCCGCGCTCCCGTGCTTCGGGCGGGCCCAGGTCGACACCCTCCGCGCCTTCATCGACGCCGTCCGCCTGTAGGCCCCCGCCCCTCGGCCGGGGGGTGTGCGACGAACGTTCACCTATAGGCGACAAACGCTCACCACCCCCTCCGAGTGGCGCCGTTCGGCCGTGGGTAGCACCGCGAGCATGAGCGAGCACGAGGAGAGGGCCGACGAGCTCGAGCGCGAGCTCGCGGACATGGAGCACCGCGCCGAGAAGCTCGAGGACCAGATCTCCGAGACGCGCGACGAGTGGGAGCGCAAGCAGCGCGATCCCAGCGTGCCGGGCGCAACCGGCGAGCCCGCGTCCGCGGAGGCCGAGGAGCCCGACGAGCCCGAGGCGGAGGCTGAGGACGAGGACGAGGAGCCCGAGACGCAGGCGGGTGACGAGGACGACGAGGAGCCCGAGGCTGAGGCGGGTGACGAGGACGACGACGAGCCCGACGCTGAGGCCGAGCGACGAGGACGACGAGGAGCCCGAGGCTGACGCCGGCGATGAGGACGACGACGAGCCCGAGGCTGACGCCGGTGACGAGCCCGACGCTGACGCCGGCGACGAGAAGCGCGACGAGCCCGACGCCGAGGACGCGACGACGAGGAGCCCGACGCTGACGCCCGACGCTGAGGACGACGACGAGCCCGACGCTGACGACGACGACGAGCCCGACGACGAGCCCGACGCTAAGGACGATGACGAGCCCGACGCTCAGGCGGGCGACAAGGACGAGGCCCGCTCCGACGGCTGACCCTCGCGGGGATGGCGATCTCGCGAGCCGCTCGACCCGGGGCGGACGACCGGGTTCGACGATGCCTCGTTGAACCCCGTGAGCACGGCGGTGGCGCGGAGGTCGGGCACGAATGGGGCGGGTCACGGCGGGCGCGCCCGGCAGGCGCCGCGGCGTGTCGCCTGAGTGACCGAGCGCACACTCAAGCGCGTTGGACGGTCGCCGATGGAGAGGGAGACCGTCCAATCAGTATCCGTCCCAAGGCACTCCATGACGTACATCACCCTCATCTCCACCGTGGCCATGCTGCTCGGCCTCGGTGGCATCGTCCCCCAGATCTTCCGCATGGCCCGGGCGCGGTCCGCCGCCGGCCAGAGCGCGATCGGCTGGCTCATGTGCATGGGCGCGCAGCTCTCGATGGCGTACCTCAACGGGCTGGTCTTCGGCGCTCCGCTGCTCACCGCCTCGAACCTGACCGCCGCCACGCTGTGCGCCATCGCGCTCGTGCTCATCGGCGTCATGGGCCGCCGCGCCCCGGCCGGCGCGACCGCCGCCACGCCCGCCACGGCCGACCTGGTCGACCTGGCCACGCAGGAGTTCGTCGTCCTGCGCGACGCGGTGCTCGCCGCCGACGCCGCCCGCCGGCCCCGGGCCGAGCTGATCCGCGCCGCGGCCTAGCCGCCGGCGCGCTCGAGCCCGGCCGGGCCCCCGGCCAGGCCGAGCCCCGGGAGGGCGAGGCGATCCGCTTCGCCCGTCACGCGGCCGATGCGCGCCGTGCCGGGATGGTGGCGGCCGAGCGCCGCGACGGCGGCGTCCGCGTCGCCCTCGGGGACGACGACCACCATGCCGCAGCCCATGTTGAAGACCTCCCACATCTCGGTCTCCGCCACGCCGCCGAGCTCGCGCACGAGGTCGAAGACGGGCGGGACGGGCAGCGGCGCGTCGAGCTCGAAGCCGATCGCCGCGTGCAGGCGCAGCAGGTTCAGCAGCCCGCCGCCGGTGATGTGCGCGAGGCCGCGCACGTCGGCGGCACCCGAGCGCAGCAGCTCGAGCACGGCGCGCACGTAGATCACCGTCGGCTCGAGCAGGACATCGGCCACCGAGGCGCCGCCCAGCTCGCCGGGGCGCTCGTCGAGCCCCAGCCCGCCGTCCGAGAGCAGCGCCCGGCGCGCGAGCGTGAACCCGTTGGAGTGCAGCCCGCTCGAGGGGAGGCCGACGAGCACGTCGCCGGGCTCGGCGCGCGCGCCGGTCACGAGCCGGTCCAGCGCGACGGTCCCGAAGCAGGCGGCGGTGAGGTCGAAGCCGTGCGGCGATGGATGCCCGCGGATCAGCTCCGGCAGGACGGCGACCTCGCCGCCGGGGATCTCGACGCCCGCGGCCTCGGCGCCCGCCTTGAGCCCGGTGCCGAGCTCGCGCATCACGGCCGGATCCGCCCGCTCGACCGCGAGATAGTCGAGCACGGCGATCGGCTCGGCGCCGACGCACAGCACGTCGTTGACGTTCATCGCGATGCAGTCGATGCCGACCGTGTCGTAGCGGCCGGTCTCCTCGGCGACGATCAGCTTGGAGCCCACGCCGTCGGTGCCGACCGCGATCCCGAGGTTGGGCGCGACCTCGAGCACCGCGGCGTAGTGGCCGGAGGGGAGGACGGAGCGCGACGCCCGCCCGGTGTCGATCGTCCGCAGGACGTCCACGAGCGCGCCGACCGCCCGGTCGGAGGCGCCCGTGTCCACGCCGGCTGCCGCGTAGGCGTCGCTCATCGCTCGGGGATTGTCGCGCAGGCCCCGGCGCGCGGCGGCGAGGCGGGCGGCGGCGGCGCAGTCCACGCCATCGCTCCGGCGTCTGGACCATCGTCCAGTGGTCCACCTTCCGGTCCACCGCTAAAGTCCTCTTCCCAGGTCGGCACGGAGCGCCGGCCGCTTTCCGAGGGCACGAACGCCTGCGACCACGAAACGACACACCTGACGAGCGGCTGGCCACGGCCATGTCGCACCCGTTGCGAGCCCGGCTGTACAAGTCCCTGCAGGGACGGGTGGCGAGCCCGCGCATGCTGGCGACCGAGCTGGGCGTCCCGCTCGGCAACGTGGCCTACCACGTCCGCCGCCTCGACGAGCTGGACCTCATCCGGCTCGTGAAGGTCACGCGGGCGCGCGGCGCGCTCGAGCACCACTACACCGCGCTCTGACCGCGGCGCGCCCGGGCGGCGAGCAGCAGCGCCGCCAGTCCCGCGCGGTAGGCGGCCCACGGCCACAGCGCCCGGTCGCGCTCGAGCGAGCGCGCGAGCGGCAGGGCGGCGAGCGTCGAGGCGAACGCCGCGGCGGCGCCGGCCGCCAGCGCGCGCCGGGTGTCCGGGGGCGGGGCACGGCGCGCGAGCCGCACGCCCTTGAGGACGGCCGCCCCGGCGAGCACCGGCAGCCCCACCGCGCGCGAGAGCCGCGCCGCTCCCGGCCGCCCGAACCCGCGGGCGCGGGCGGCGGCGAGCGTGGCCGCGCTGCGCGAGACGCCGGGGACGAGCGCGCACGCCTGGGCCAGCCCGAGCGCGAGCGCGTCCGCGGCGCGGGCGTCGTCGGCGTCGCGATCCCGGGCGGCCCGGTCGGCGGCGACGAGCGCCGCCGAGCCGGCGAGCAGCCCGGCCGCCAGCGCCCCCGGCGTGCCCAGGCGCTCCTCGATCGGGCGTTCGAGCACGAGCCCGGCGAGCGCCGCGGGGGCGGTCGCGAGGGCCAGGAAGGCGGGGCGCCGGGCGGGCGCGGGCAGGCCGCGCGGCCCGAGTCCGGCCGCGAGCGCCAGTCCCGTCCCCGCGTGCAGGGCGACCTCGACCTCCTTGCGCTCCGCGCCGCCGAGGCGCGCGTGGCGGGCACCGAGCAGCCACGGCAGCGCGGCGACGTGGCCGGAGGACGAGATCGGCAGCAGCTCCGCGGGCCCGTGCAGCAGGCCGAGCGCGACCGTCTCGGCGAGGTCAGGCGTCAGCCGGGGCCTCGGCACGCCGGCGCGCCGCATCCCGCCGCCCACGCCGGTAGCGCACGTACAGGTAGACGGCGCCGATCACGATGCCCGCGGCGACCGCGTAGTCGACGTAGTGCAGGCTGTCCTTCCACGCCTCCCAGCGCTCGCCCACCTGCATGCCGATGAACGTGAGCATGAAGATCCACGGGATGCAGCCGAGCGTGGTCAGCACCGTGAACTTCCAGAACGGCATCCGCGCGACGCCCGCCGGGAGCGAGATGAACGTGCGGATGATCGGCAGCATGCGCGAGAAGAACACGGTGGCCGCGCCGTAGCGCTCGAACCAGTCGTCCGCCCACTTCAGGTGCGACGGCTTGATGTGCAGCTTGCTGCCGTGCTTCTCGAGCACGTCGATGCGCCCGTAGTAGCCGATCGCGTAGGCGATCCACGAGCCGACGAGGTTGGCGAACACGCCCACCGACACGACGGCGAACATCGAGTACGCGCCCTCGGAGACGTTGAAGCCCGCGAACAGGAACGTCGTCTCGGACGGGATCGGGATGCACGCGCTCTCGGCCACCATCAGCACGAAGATGCCGGGGAGGCCGAGCGCGTCGATCACGTCGACGGCGAACTGGACGATGGGGTCGGTCAGGGACGCGAAGGTGAGCGAGCACGCGCATCCGAGGGTAGCGGCGACCCTCGCCTGGCGGCTCGGGTCGCTGGGAGTTCCGGCGCGCTTCGCGGAGCCGGAACTCCTGGCCGTGCCGGGCGGACTCGGCCAGAGGCTTCGCACGAGCCGCTGGGCGAGTGCGCCTTGTACCGTGGACCGCCGTGCCCGTTCCGCTCTTCGACACCAAGACCCCCCTCGCGCCCCTGCGCGAGGAGCTCGACGCCTGCATCGCCTCGGTCATCGATCGCGGCACGTTCATCCTCGGCCCGGAGGTCGAGGCCTTCGAGCGCGAGTTCGCCGGCTACCTCGGGGCGCGCCACGCGATCGGCGTCGCCAACGGGACCGACGCGCTGACGCTCGCGCTGCGCGCGCTCGGCGTCGGGCCGGGCGACGAGGTCGTCGTGCCGTCGTTCACGTTCTACGCCTCCGCCGAGGCGATCCCGCCCACCGGCGCGCGGCCGGTGTTCTGCGACATCGACCCCGAGACCTTCTGCGTCACCGCCGAGAGCGTGAAGGCGGCGATGACGCCGCGCACGAAGGCGGTCGTCGTCGTGCACCTGTTCGGCAACGTGGCGCCGGTCGAGGAGATCGAGGCGCTCGGCGTCCCCGTCCTCGAGGACGCCGCCCAGGCCGCCGGCTCGCTGGTCGGGGCGCGGCGCCCCGGCACGCTCGGCACCGTGGCCACGTTCTCGTTCTTCCCCTCCAAGAACCTCGGGGCGTTCGGCGACGGCGGCGCGGTCACCACCGACGACGACGACGTCGCCGAGACGGTGCGGATGCTGCGCTTCCACGGCTCGCGCGACAAGTCGACGTTCGAGCTCGTCGGCAACAACTCGCGCCTCGACGAGCTGCAGGCCGCGATCCTGCGCGTGCAGCTGCCGCACCTCGACGCGTGGTCCGACGGCCGTCGCGCGGGCGCGCGCGCGTACGCGGAGGCCGGCCTCGGCGACCACGCCGCGCTGCCCGTGCCGACCGAGGCCGCCCGGCCCGCCTGGCACCTCTACGTGATCCGCCACGAGCAGGCCGACGCGCTCGCCGCGGCGCTCAAGGAGCGCGGGATCGGGCAGAAGGCCTACTACCGGGTGCCGGCCCACCGCCAGCCCGCGATGCGCGAGTACGCGAGCGCGAACGGCGACCTGCCCGGTACGGAGCTGGCCGCCCGCACGCACCTGGCGATCCCCATGAGCCCGGTGCTCTCGCCCGCCCAGGCGACCGAGGTCGTGGCTGCCGTGCGCGATGCGGGTCTGGATTGACCTGACCAACTCGCCCCACGTCCTCGTGATGCGCCCGGTGATCCGGGCGCTCGAGGCGCGCGGGGCGCAGGTCGCGGTCACCGCGCGCGACTTCGCGCAGACGCTCGGGCTGCTCGAGCGCTTCGCGATCCCCCACACGGCGATCGGCCGGCACCGGGGCGGGCGCCTGGCCGCCAAGGGGCTCGGCCTCGCGTCGCGCTCGCTGGCCCTCGTGCGGTGGGCGCGCGGGCGGCGCTTCGACCTCGCGCTCGGGCACGGCTCCAACGACGTCACGGTCGCCGCCCGGCTGCTCGGGATCCCGTCCGCGACGACCTTCGACTACGAGTGGGCGCGCGTGCAGCACACCGTCAACTGCCGGCTCGCGCGGGCGGTGGTGGTCCCGGACGCGATCCCGCCCGAGCGCCTCGCCCCCTACGGCGCCACGCCGGCCAAGCTGCGGCGCTACCCGGGGCTCAAGGAGGAGTACTACCTCGCGGACTTCGAGCCCGACCCGGCGGTGCTCGGAGAGCTCGGCCTCGACCCGGCGAGACCGATCGCGGTCGTGCGCACGCCGCCCGCCGTCTCGCTCTACCACCGCTTCGAGAACCCGCTGTTCGCCGCCGTGCTCGAGCGGCTGCGCGGCGAGCAGGCGGTGGTGCTCCCGCGGACGCCGGAGCAGCGCGCCGAGCTGGCGCGCGCGGGCGGCTTCACGGTCCCCGAGCGGACGATCGACGCGCAGTCGCTCGTCGCGCTCGCCGACCTCGTGATCTCCGCCGGCGGCACCATGAACCGCGAGGCCGTGGCGCTCGGCACGCCGGTCTGGACGGCGCTCGAGGCGCGCCTCGGCGCGGTCGACGAGCGGCTCCTCGCCGAGGGTCGCCTGCGGCGGCTCACCAGCGCGGAGGACGTCGTCCTGCGCAAGCGCCCAACCTCCGGCGACGCGGAGCGCGTGCGCCGCGACCCCGCCGTGCTCACCGATCTCCTGCTCTCTGCGCTGTCGTGACGCCCGCGGAGAAGTCACCCGCCCGGTCGCCGAATACACTTCCGCGGATGCGCCGCCGGATCGGGTCCGCGGCCTTTCCCGTCCATCGTCACTCTCTTCCGCAGGTAGCGCTGGACGCCGGGCTGGTCGCGCTGGCCTATTACCTTGCCTACCGCCTGCGTTTCGACGGCGGCATCCCCCCGCTCTACATGGACCTGTTCGGGCGGACGATCGGGTTCGTGGTCATCGGGAGCCTGGCGGTGTTCGCCGCCTGGGGGCTCTACCGCCACTGGATGCGCTACTCGTCGCAGCGCGAGTACGCGCGCATCGCCCAGGCGGTGCTGACGTCCACGCTCGCGCTCGTCGCCTACGTCGCGGTCGTGCAGCCGAAGCTGCTGTTCGCCAACGGCCGCTTCGTGTCGGTGTCGGTGCCGACCGGCGTCCTCGTCCTCTACGGGCTGCTCACGCTGCTGTTCATGGTCGGGACGCGCTTCGCGGTGCACTGGTTCTACGAGCGTCCCCTGGGCGGCTACCGCGCCCGGCGCGACGCCCGCTCGGTCCTCATCGTGGGCGCCGGCGACGGCGGCCGCCTGCTGCTGCGCGAGATCCTGCGCAACCCCGATCTCGGCTACCGCCCGGTGGGCTTCGTCGACGACGACCCGCGCAAGCAGGGCGCGCGCGTCGACCGCGGGGTCGAGGTGCTCGGCACGACCGAGGACCTCGGCCAGGTGCTCGACGACGTCGAGCCCGACGAGGTGCTGATCGCCGTCCCGTCGGCGCCGGGCACGATGCGCGCGCGGGTCGTGAGCGCCTGCCGCGACCGCGGCGTGCCCGTGCGCACGATGCCGACCGTGTTCGAGCTGCTGCAGGCGGGCGGCACGCTCACCCGCCAGCTGCGCGAGGTGCGCGTCGAGGACATCCTGGGGCGCGAGCCCGTGCGCATGGAGGTCGAGCGCGTCGGCCAGTACCTCACGGACCGCGTCGTGCTCGTCACGGGCGCGGGCGGGTCGATCGGCGCCGAGCTGTGCCGCCAGATCGCCCGCGTGGCGCCGGCGCGCCTGGTCCTGCTCGACCACGCGGAGGACAACCTGTTCGAGATCGAGCGCGAGCTGGTCGAGGACCGCCACGCGCTCAACACGGTCTCGGTGCTCGCCGACTGCAAGGAGGAGGAGCGCATGCGGGAGGTGTTCGCCGAGCACCGCCCGGCGATCGTCTTCCACGCCGCCGCCTACAAGCACGTCGGGCTGATGGAGACCAACCCCGTCGAGGCGGTGCGCAACAACGCGATCGCCACCCGGGTGATGACGCGCGTGGCCGGCGACGCGGGCGTCCTCGCCTTCGTGCTCGTCTCGACCGACAAGGCGGTCGCCCCCGCCACCGTGATGGGCGCCTCCAAGGCGCTTGCGGAGTGGGCGGTGGAGGCGGCCGGCGCGCGCCACCCCGACTCGCGCTTCTGCTCGGTCCGCTTCGGGAACGTGCTCGGCTCCTCCGGCTCGGTGGTCCCGATCTTCCGCCGCCAGATCGCGGCGGGCGGCCCGGTCACCGTCACCGACCCGGCGATGACGCGCTACTTCATGACGATCCCCGAGGCCGTGCAGCTCGTCATCCGCGCGGGCTCGCTGACGCGCGGCGGCGAGGTCTTCGTGCTCGAGATGGGCGAGGCCGTCTCGATCATGGACCTGGCGCGCGACATGATCCGGCTCTCCGGCCTGCGGCCCGGGCGGGACATCGCGGTCGAGATCGTCGGCCGCCGGACCGGCGAGAAGCTCCACGAGGACCTGTTCAACCCCTACGAGCAGTCGCGGCCGACGCCGGCGCAGAAGATCATGTGGGCCGAGCGGCCCCCGGCCGATCCGGTGTGGCTCGAGGAGACGCTCGATCGCGTCGGGCTGCTCGCGCTGGAGGGCGACGCGACCGGTCTCGCGGCCACCGTGGCCCAGCTCGCGACGCTGCGCGCGCCCACCCTCGAGCCGGTCGAGGAGCCCGTCGCGACGGACGAGAACGGCAACGGCGCCCACCCGCCGGTGGGTGCCGCCCCGCCCGTCGCAGGGTCCAACGACCGGGAGACCGCCTAGACTCCTGGCCTTCGCCGCATGGTCCTGCTCCTCGCGTTCTCGCTGACGGACCGGGTGGAGAAGTACGGCGCCTACGTTGGCGTCGTGGCGTTCTTCGGCCTGGCCGTGCTCACCATCCTCTACTTCGCGCAGGCACGCGAACTGAAGCGCCTGCGCGAATGGGCCGGCCGCGCGCCCGAGCGCGCCCGCGAGGCCGAGGAGCGCGTGGTCGCCCAGGCCGAGGCCGCGCGGCGCGTGCAGACCGAGCAGCCCGCGGTCGCCGCGCGGGCCCAGGCGCCCGTCCCCGTCGGGGTGGGCGCCGCCACCGCGGCCGGCGCCGCCGCGGCGGCGGCCTCGCCCACGCAGGCCGAGGACCCGCAGGCCACGCAGGAGCACGACGTCGTCCAGGGCCCGGTCGAGGCGGACGGCACCGGCCCGGCGGGCGGCGGCCCGGACGGCGCCAGCGCGTCGTCCGACGACGACTCCGACGAGGACGCGGCCACGGCGATCGAGGACGCCCCGGACGAGTCCGACGAGGACGCGCCGGACGCCGAGGCCGAGGCCGACGCCGACGAGGACGCCGACGAGGACGAGGACGCCGACGAGGACGAGGACGAGCGACGAGGCCGGCGACGACGAGGAGGAGGCCGCCGAGCCCGCCGCCCCGGTCGCGTCAGGGTCGAACGGCACGTCGTCCTCCCCGGTGCGCCCCGGAGAGATACCGCCCGCGAGCTCCGTCCCGCGCGCGACGCCCGCGCAGACCCCCCGCCCGCGCCCGGCGCCGCTGGCGGCCTCCGTCCCCTCGCAGACCTTCACGGCGCGCGAGCCCGCCGGACCGGGCGGCCGCCGCCCCGGCGGGAGCGGCGCGGCCGGCGAAGGCCGCTCCCCCGGCCCGCGCGCGGTCGCACTCGCCGGGATCGCGGTCCTCGTCGCCGCAGCCCTGGTGTTCGCCGGCACGCGGATCTTCGGCGGCTCCGACGAGGCGCCCGCGCCGAACCAGGCGGCGGAGACCACGCCCGCGCCCGCCGACACCGCCGAGGGCGGCGCCTCGGGCTCCGGCGACGACCGTACCGCCCCCGCCCGACCCGATCGCCCGGGCACGACCGTCGCCGTCCTGAACGGGACGTTGTCCTCCGGCCTCGCCGGGACCACCGCCGACAAGGTGGCCCGCGCGGGCTACAAGCGCGGCACGACCGGCAACTTCACCGACCAGAACCGCTCGGCCTCGGTGATCTATTACGGCAACGGCGCACGCACCGAGGGGCGCGACGTAGGAAGGATCTTGAAGATCTCCGACGTACAGGCCATGGACTCGCAGACCCAGCAGGTCGGCGAGGGGGCCGACGTCGTGGTCGTCACCGGCTCGGACCAGGCCCCCTAGCTCGGCCTTCGTGATCACCTAAGAAGCCACCTTGACCCTGATCGCCCGCGTCGTGTTCGTGCTGCTCGTGGGCGCGACGTTCTCGGCCTTCTTCGTCGCCCAGCGTCTCAAGAGCACGCCGTCGGTCGTCGAGGTCCGAAAGCTCACGAAGTACTTCTCGCCCAACGGGGACGGCCGCCGCGACGCCCAGACGATCTCGCTGCGTCTCAAGGAGGCCGACGACGTGACGGTGAGCGTCGTCAACGCCGACGGCGATGAGGTCCGCCGCCTCGCCGACGGGCAGCCGGCGCGCGCGTTCACGCCGATCCGGCTGACCTGGGACGGGCGGACGGACAGCGGGGCGCGGGCGCCGGACGGCCTCTACCGCCTGCGGGTCGCGCTGCGCCGCCAGGGCCGCGTCGCGAACGTGCCGTCGCCGATGAACCTCGACACGACCGCACCCACGCCGCGCGTGGCCGCGATCAAGCCGCCGATCGGGGGCCCGGAGCCCGGCGCCTTCACCGTCTACCTCCGCGGCGTGAGCCCGCGCAAGGCCACGGGCGTCCGGGTCCTGCGCACCGACGTCGAGCCGGCGCGCGAGGTCGCCCGCTTCAGCCTGGCCGCGGGCAAGCGCAAGGCGGTCTGGGACGGCAAGGTGGGCGGCGCCCCGGCGCCGCCGGGGACCTACATCGTCGTGCCGGCGGTCGAGGACCGGGCGGGCAACATCGGCACGGCGCCCGCGGAGCTGCCGCCGTCGCCGGACGCCGTCCCGGGCAGGCCGGGCATCACCGTGCGGACGATCGCCGGCAGCCTGCCCACCGAGCCGGTGCGGGCGGGCCAGCGCGTGCGCTTCTTCGTCGACTCGCGGCGCCGGGACTTCAGCTGGCGCGTGCGCCGCCTGGGCGGCGGGCGCGTGCGGGCGCGCGGCCGCGGCCAGCCCGGCAAGCCGCTGTCGGTGAAGGCGCCGAGCGGCGTCTCGGGCGTCTACTTGCTCCAGGTCCGCTCGGGGCGCTATGCCACGCAGGTGCCCTTCGCGGTGCAGTCATCCGAGCGTGCCGACGTCCAGGTGGTGCTGCCGGTGATCTCCTGGCTCGGGCTCGACCCCGTCGACGACGACGGCAACGGCGTCCCGAACACGCTCTCCAACGGCGGGCCCGTGCGCTACGCACCCGCGCGGCTGCTCGCGGGTGGGGCGGACCGGCTGCCCGCCGGCTTCGCGGACGAGGTGGCCCCGCTGCTGGTCTACCTCGACCGCGCGCGCATCCGCTACGACGTCACGACCGACCTCGCGCTGGTGGGCTCGCGGTCGCCGCGCGCCGGCGACCGCAAGGGCGTGCTGCTGCCCGGCTCGATGCGCTGGGTCCCGCGCGACGTGGCTCGCCGCCTGCGCCGCTACGTCCAGGACGGCGGTCACGTGGCCTCCTTCGGCACCGACACGCTGCGCCGCGGGGTCGACGTCACCGCCAGCCGCCTGGTCGCTCCCACGCAGCCCACCGACCTCGACCCGTTCGGCACGCGCCTCGGCCGCATCCAGCGCGAGCCCGCGGGGCGGCCGCTCGTGCCGACGGCCGACGACGAGAAGCTCGGCCTGTACACCGGCTTCGACGGCACGCTCGAGGGCTTCTCCTCCTACGAGCCGTCCGAGCCGCGCCCGCTCGGGGGCCGCGCGAAGGTGGTCACGGCGCTCGCGCCGGAGCTGGCCGACCCCGAGGCGGACCCGGCTGATGAGGAGGCCCACCCACCCGAGCCGCTGCCCGCGCTGACCGCCACGCGGCTCGGCAAGGGCGTCGTGATCCGGGTCGGGCTCCCCGGCTGGTCGGAGCGGCTGCGCACCGACCGCGAGGTCGACCAGCTCACCCGCAACATCGTCGACGTGCTGCGCGGCGTGACGCCGAAGCAGCGGCTGCCCGTCCGATGAGCGACGAGGGGATCCCCGACGTGCTGCGCGTGGCCGGCATGATCGTGCTCGCCGCGCTCGCGGCCGCGGCCATCCTGGCGCCGCGGGCGCGACCGCGGGCGGCGGCGATGCTCGCCGCGCTCGTGCTCACCCCGGTGCTGCTGATCGCGGAGATCTGGAGCTCGCCGCAGGTCGCCGGGATCCGCGATCGCCCGCTGCTGGCGCTGGCGGGCACCGCTGTCGCGCTGGCCGTGATCGCCGGCCTCGCCGTGCTGATGGCGCGCCGCCCCGGGGTGCTCGCGGTCGCGGCGGTCGCCGCGCTGCCGTTCCGGGTGCCGATCGAGTCCGGCGGGTCGACCGCGAACCTCCTCGTGCCGCTCTACGTGGTGATCGGCGCGGGGGCGCTGGCGTGGCTCGTGCCGCGCCTGCGCGACGTCGAGGACTACGACCCGCCGCGGCAGAACGGGCGGCTGGAGTGGCTGCTGCTGGGCTTCGTGGCGCTCTACGCGGTGCAGTCCGCCTACTCGCCCGACACCGCGAAGGCGCTCGAGCAGGTCGTGTTCTTCTACGTGCCCTTCGCGCTGCTGTTCGCGCTGCTGCGCGAGCTGGAGTGGAGCCCGCGGCTGCTCAAGGTCTGCTTCGGCGTGACCGTCGGGCTCGCGCTCGTGTTCGCCGGGATCGGCTTCGTCGAGTACCAGATGCGCGAGCTGCTGCTCAACCCGAAGGTGATCTCCTCGAACCAGTTCGAGGAGTACTTCCGGGTCAACTCGCTGTTCTTCGATCCCAACATCTACGGGCGCTTCCTCGCGCTCGTGATGCTCGGGCTGGCGGGAGTGCTGCTGTGGGTGTCGCGGACGCGCGTGGTGGTGGCGGCGGTGGTGGCGCTCGTGATCCTGTGGGGCGGGCTGCTGCTGACGCTCTCGCAGTCGAGCTTCGCCGCCCTGCTGGCGGGCCTTGCGGTGCTGGCCGCGCTGCGGTTCCGGATGCGCTGGACGGTCGCGGCGGTCGCGGTGCTCGCGGCGGCGGCGGTCGTCGTGGTCGTCGCGTTCTCCGGGGCGCTGCGGATCGACTTCACCTCCACCGACTCGCTGGACCAGGCGACGTCGGGGCGCTACGACCTGATGGCGGGCGGGGTCACGCTCGCGCGCGAGCGGCCGTTGCTCGGCTGGGGGTCGGGCGCCTTCAGCCACGCCTACCGCCGGCAGGAGCGGGCCTCGAGCGCGCAGGCGGTGTCGGCGTCGCACACGATCCCCATCACAGTGTTCGCCGAGCAGGGGATCGTCGGGCTCGCGGTCTACCTCGCCCTGCTCGCCGCCGCGCTCGCGCGCCTGTTGTCGGGAGCGCGGTCGTGGTGGCCGCGGGCGGTGATCGCGGCCTGCTTCGTGGCGCTCGTGGTCCACACCTGGCTGTACGCGGCGTTCCTCGAGGACCCGATCACGTGGACGCTGCTCGGTGTGGGCGTGGCGCTCGCGCGCGGGGCGGCGTCCGCGGCGCCGGGCGGGCGTGAGGCCGGCGCGGCCGGGAGCGACGGGCGCGCGGTGGTCGCCGGCCGGCCGGCGGGCGGACCGGTTCCCGCGGCGCCCGCGAAGTGAGCGCGGTGGCCGGGCGGCCGGCCGGCGGGCCGGCGGCGTCCCGAGCCGGTGCCGAGCCGGCGTCTCCGAGCCGGTTCCCGGCGCCGCTCGAGCGCGCCGGAGCCGCCGTCCTCGTCGTCCTGGCGGTCGGCGGCTGGGCGATCACCCGCACGGTCCCCAACTACGACTCGTACTACCACCTGGTGTGGGGCCGCGAGCTGCTGGCGGGGACGACGCCGAGCCTGCAGGCCTACGCCGCGCCCACCGAGCACCCGCTCTACCTCGCGCTCGGCGCGCTGCTGTCGCTGCTGGGGGAGGGCGGGGACCGCGCGCTCGTGCTCGTCTGCCTGCTCGCCCACGCCGCGCTGGTGTTCGGCGCCTACCGGCTCGGAGCGGCGGTGTTCGGCCGTTGGCCGGGACTGCTGGGCGCCGCGTTCGTGGCGGCGTCCGCGTCGTTCCTGCTCTACGCGATGCGCGCCTACGTCGACGCGCCCTTCCTCGCGCTCGTGGTGTGGGCGGGCGCGCTCGAGGTCGAGCGCGAGCGCAAGGGCGGGAGCTACGCCGCGCCCGCGACGCTGCTCGCGCTCGCGGGCCTGCTGCGGCCCGAGGCGTGGGTGCTCGCCGGGCTGTACTGGCTGTGGGCGCTCTCGCCGCTGCCGGCGCGACGGCCCCGCCCGGCCGCGATCGCGGGCCTCACCGCGACAGTGATCGTCCCGCCGCTGCTGTGGTGCCTTGTCGATCTCGCCGCGACCGGGGACCCGCTGTGGTCGCTGCACGCCACCTCCGAGCTCGCCGACGACCTCGGGCGCGAGCAGGGCCTCGCCGCGGTGCCCGGGGCGTTCGTGTCGTTCATCGGCGCGACGGTCCGCCCGCCGGTCGCGGTGCTCGCCGTCATCGGGGCCTGGTTGGGCGTGCGCCGACTCGGCTGGGCGGCGATGCGGGTCCCGTTCGCGCTGTTCGGCGCGGGCGTGGCGACCTACGTCGGCACCGGGATCCTCGGCCTGTCGATCCTGCCCCGCTACCTCACGGTCCCCGCGGTCGCGCTGTGCGTGCTCGCCGGCTACGCGCTCGCCGGCTTCACGACGCTCCCGCACGGCGCCGTCGCGCGGCGGCGCTGGGCACGGGCGTCGGCGGCCGCGGCCGTGCTCGGTGCAGCGGTCCTCGCGCTGGCGGCGCCGTCGCTGAGGGCCATCACCGCCGAGCTGGCGTTCATCCGCGACAGCCACGCCGGCCTGGTGGCGACCCTCGACGCCCCGCCGGTGCGGGCCGGGATGCGCTGCGGCCCGCTGACGTTCCCGAACTACCGCCTGGTGCCCGACTCGCGCTGGCACCTCGACGCGGGGCGCACGGCGGTGAGCGCCCGCTCGGCGCGCCGCCGCGCGACGGGCGTCGCGGTCTTCCCGCTCACCCCCAAGGGCCTGCGCCGCTACGGGTTCGCCGACGGCGCCTCGCCCACCACCAACGTGCCCGATCCCGGCTTCCGGCCGGTCTACCGCAACGAGTGGTTCGCGGCCTACGTGGCCTGCGGCTGAGCAGTCACCCCAGGCGCCGCTCGCTGCCGAGCCGGCCGGACTCGACGCCGAGCGCCTCCAGGCGCTCCCACAGCGGGAGGTTCTGCTGCCGGGCGGTCTGGGCCAGCGCCCATGCGCGCAGGTCCTCGTCGGGGCTCGTCCGCGTCCCGGCCTGCGAGCGCAGCGCGGCGACGAACGCCGCCGCGTCCGGCGCGACCAGCACCGCCCGCTCCCACGTGCGCACGCCGGCCAGGTCGGGCGTCACCGTGCGACGGCCGAGCCGCGCGTACTTGAGGATCCGGTAGGGGAGGGCGGTGTCGTTGAACGGCGAGTGCTCGAAGGGGACGATGCCGACGTCGGCGCACTGGATCAGCCGCGCCGCCTCCTCGTCCGAGCGGCGCCCGAGCCAGACGAGGTTGGGCGCCGCGCGGCACGCGCGGTAGTCGGCGTCGCCGCCCGACTCGTCGTCGTGCCACTCGCCGACGAGCAGGAGCACGAGCTCGGGCATCGCCTCGGCCACCTGGCGCAGGAGGCGCCAGTCGGTCCGGTGGCCGAGGTGCCCCAGCGAGACGGCCACGACCGCGGCGCCCGGGTCGGGCGCGGGGAAGCGGTCGGCGGCGAGCGGCACCAGCGTGGCCTCGCCGCCCTCCGCCCGCTCGAGGTCGGCGAGCGCCTCGGAGGCCACGAAGACGAGATCGGCGCGCTCGCGGGCGAGCGCGTGCAGCGTGAGCAGCCGCTCGCGCATCCGCTCCGACGCGTCGTAGGCCTCCTCGTAGCGGTCCCAGCGGCCGTACCAGAGCTCGGCGTCCGGGTGCTGGGCGAGCACCGCGCGGGCCAGCGGGTACTGCAGCGGGTGGAAGATCGCGACGGCGGCGGGCGTGCCGGGCAGGCGCAGCCGGCGGCCCTGCGCGGCCGCGAGGCCGTCGGCGATCGCCTCGGGGAGCCGTGCCGAGCGCGCCATAGGACAGCCGCGGGGGATCGACCGCGACGACGCCCGGCGCCTGCAGCAGGTCCTCGGCCTGGTCGCGGAGGATGAAGGACTCGAGCGGCCGGGGGAGCAGCAGGACCAGCAGCCGGCGCGCGGCCGGGTCGTGGGCGGGGGGCGGCGCGGTCACGCGCGATGACGCTAGCGTTCGCGGGCGATGACCGGCCTGGACACGCTGCCGCACGCGCTGCGGCCGGCCCGCGGCGAGCCGGCGGGCGCACTCGTGCTGCTGCACGGACGCGGCACCAGCGAGCAGGACCTCGCTCCGCTGTTCGACATCCTCGATCCCGACCGGCGGCTCGTCGCCGCCGCGCCCCGCGGCCCGCACCGGCTGCCGCCCGGCGGCTTCCACTGGTACGTCGTGCCGCGCGTCGGCTACCCGGACCCGCCGACGTTCGCGGACTCCCACGGCCGTCTCGGCGCCTGGCTCGACGGGCTCGCCGCCGACACCGGCGTCCCGCGCGAGCGCACGGTCCTCGGCGGCTTCTCGCAGGGGGCCGTGATGTCCTGGGCCCTCGGCGCCATGCACGCGGACGGCTCGCCGCCGCCGCCCCGCCCCGCGGGCATCCTCGCCCTCAGCGGCTTCATCCCCACCGTGCCGGACTACGAGGTCGACGATGCGATCCTCGCCGGCCTCCCGGTCGCCATCGCCCACGGCCGCCAGGACCCGATCATCGGCGTCGAGTTCGGCCGCGCGGCGCGCGACCGCGCCGAGGCCGCCGGCGCCGACGTCCTCTACCGCGAGAGCGACGTACCCCACACGATCGACCCGGCCGTCGTGCCCGAGCTGGTCGACTGGATGCAGGCGCGCCCGTAGGCTCCGCGCCCATGGACCTGCGCGACTACGCCGTCGTCAACCGCGCGGCGTGGAACGTGGAGGCGGCGAGCTACGTCGACGCGGCCCGGCGCAACTGGGCCGCGGACGAGGTCTCGTGGGGGATCTGGCACGTCCCGGACGCCGAGGTGGGCGCCCTGCCGCCGGTCGAGGGCCTGGACGTGATCGAGCTGGGCTGCGGGACCGCGTACGTGTCGGCGTGGCTGGCGCGGGCCGGGGCGCGGCCGGTCGGCGTGGACGTCTCCGAGAACCAGCTCGCCACCGCGCGCGAGATGCAGGCGCAGCACGGCCTCGAGTTCCCGCTGATCCATGCCGGCGCCGAGGACGTGCCGCTCGGAGACGCGAGCTTCGATCTCGCGGTGTCCGAGTACGGCGCGTCGCTGTGGTGCGACCCGGACGCCTGGGTCGCCGAGGCGGCGCGGCTGCTGCGCCCCGGCGGCCGGCTGGTCTTCCTCACCAACTCGCTGCTGGGCGCCCTGTGCGCGCCGGACACCGGCGCCGCGGACGACCGGCTCGTCCGCGACCAGCGCGGGCTGCGCGAGGTCACGTACGCGGACGAGGACGGCATCGAGTTCCACCTCGCGCACGGCGACTGGATCGCCACGCTCGGCCGCCACGGCTTCGCGGTCGAGGCGCTGCACGAGCTCTACGCGCCGGAGGGCGCGGAGCCGACCCGCTACGAGTGGGCGACGCCGGAGTGGGCGCGCCGCTGGCCGGTCGAGGAGATCTGGCGCGCGCGCAAGGGTTAGGGCGGGTCAGGGCCGAGCAGCTCGACGAAGCGGTCGACGCCGACGTTGGCGCCCGAGAGCGTCACGCCCACCCGCAGGCCGCCGAACGGCTCCGGGTCGGCGAGCAGGGCGGCCAGCGCGCACGCGCCGCTCGGCTCGGCCACGACCTTCATGCGCTCGAACAGGAAGCGCATCGCGTCGACGATCTGGGAGTCGGTGGCGAGGCGGATCTCGTCGACGAGGTCCCGGATGACGGGGAACGTGAGGGCGCCGGGGACGTCGACCTGCTGGCCGTCGGCGATCGTGCGCGGGACCGGGATGCGCACGCGCTCGCCGGCCTCGAGCGAGCGCTTGACGTCGTCGCCGGCGGCGGGCTCGACGCCGATCACGCGGGTGTCGGGGTGCAGGCCCTTGACCGCGGTGGCGCAGCCGGCGATCAGCCCGCCGCCCCCGACGCACACGAGCAGCACGTCGAGCCGGCCGGCCTCCTGCACGAGCTCGAGCGCGGCCGTCCCCTGCCCGGCCATGATCAGCGGGTGGTCGTAGGGCGGCACGTCGGTCAGCCCCTGCTCGGCGACCAGCTTGCGCCCGACCTCCTCGCGGTCCTCGTGGTAGCGGTCGTAGCGCACGATCTCGGCCCCGTAGCCCTGCGTCGCGGCCACCTTCGACGCCGGGGCGTCCTCGGGCATCACGATCGTCGCGGGCGCGCCGCGCAGCGCGGCGGCCAGCGCCACCGCCTGGGCGTGGTTGCCCGAGGACCACGCGACCACGCCACGCGCCGTGTCGGCCTGCGGGATCGCCGAGATGCGGTTGAACGCCCCGCGGAACTTGAACGAGCCGGTGCGCTGGTAGCCCTCCGCCTTGAGCAGCACGGTCGCGCCGACGCGCTCGTCGAGCGTGCGTGAGCGCAGCACCGGCGTGCGGTGCGCGACGCCCGCGAGACGGCGGGCGGCGGCGTGGACGTCGTCGGGCGAGATCCGGGTCACGGGGGCCGTGAAGGATGCCGGGTCGCCGTCCGCGGCGTCGCTACCGTCCTGTGAGCGATGACCGGCTACCTCCGCCGGCTGCTCACCACGGGCGCCGCCTACCAGCTCGCCGACGTGGTGTCCAAGCTGATCGCGCTCGGGCTGCTGCCGGTCTACACCCGGCACCTCACGCGCGCCGACTACGGCACGGCGGAGCTGATCCTCACGACCGTGATCCTGTTCTCGATCGTCGTGCGGCTCGGGATCGGCGAGGCGTACGTGCGCTTCCACTTCCTCGACGAGGACCCGGAGCGCCGGCGCCGCCTGGCGCGCGCGGCGACCGGCCTGCTCGCGGTCGTCACGACGGTGTGCGCGATCGCCGTCGCGCTGGCGGCCGAGCCGCTGTCGCGGCTGCTGCTCGGCGCCGACCGCCCGGCCGAGCTACGGGTCGCCGCGCTCGGCCTGTGGGCGTTCACCAACCTCGAGCTGGCCTACGCGCTGCTGCGGGTGCACGAGCGGGCGCGGGCGTTCGTCGTCGCCTCGCTCGCCAACGTGGCGCTGACCGTCGCCCTGACGGTGTGGCTCGTCGTCGTGCGCGACGACGGCGCCGTGGGCCTGCTGCTCGGCAACTACGCCGCGTCGGCGGTCGTGCTGGTCGGGTTGTGGGTCGCGCTGCGCGACGACCTCGGGCTCTCCCCGGCGGCGCTCGACCCGGGCCAGCTGCGGCCGATGCTGCGCTTCGGGCTGCCCACCGTCCCGGCCGAGGTCTCGGTGTTCGCGCTGTTCTTCGTCGACCGCCTGTGGCTCTACCGCTTCGACAGCGAGGGGGCGGCCGGCCTCTACTCGCTGTCGGTGAAGCTCGCCGCCGTCGTGGTGTTCACCGTGCGCGCGTTCCAGTACGCGTGGCCTCCGCTCGCCTACTCGATCGCCGACGACGCCGAGGCGCGCCGCGTGTACGCGCGCATCACGACCTACTACGTGCTGTTCACCGGCCTCGTGGTCGCGGGGCTGGCGCTGCTCGGCCGCTGGGTGGTGCGCGTGTTCGCCGCGCCCGAGTTCTTCGCGGCGCACGAGGCGCTTCCGTGGGTCGCGCTGGGCTGGGCGCTCTACGGCCTGTTCCTCGTGCTCGTCGCGATGGCCGGCCGCGCGCGCGTGACCGTGCGCAACTTCCCCGCCGCGCTGTGCGGGCTGGCGGCCAACGTCGCGCTGCTGGCGCTGCTCGTCGGCCCGCTGGGGATCGTGGGCGCCGGGCTCGCGCTGGTCGGCGCGTACGTCGTCATGCTCGCGGTGATGTACGCGCTCATCCGCGGGCTGTTCCCGGTGCCGTTCGAGTGGGCGCGCCTGGTGCTCGTGGTCGGCGTGGCGGGCGGGATCGCCGTGGCGGGCGAGCTGCTGCTGCCCACCGCCGGCGTGGCGGGCTTCCTGGCCCGCGCGGCGGCGCTCGCCGCGATCCCGCCCGTGCTGTGGGCGACCGGCTTCTTCCGACCGGGGGAGCTGGCCGCCGCCCGCGAGCTCTCCGGGCGGGCCCGCGCGCGCCTGGGGCGTCGCGCGGAGCGAGCCGGCTAGGACCCCGCGCGGCGGCGGTTGAAGTCGGCTGCGGCCTCGCGCAGGCCCTCGCCGCGGCCGGGACGCAGCGTGGCGCCGACGTGCGCGGCGTAGCGGCGCGGGTCGTGGCCCGGCAGCGCGAGCGCGGCGGCCGCGCGGACCGCGTAGGACCACGCGGTGAGCCAGCGCACGGCGCGGGCGGCGCCGGGCGGGTGATGCTTGCGCATGTAGCGGTCGCGGTTGCGCGAGAGCTCGACGATGCGCCGCGCCGGCACGGACCCGGTGGAGAGCTGCTCGTGGTGGTAGGCGCGCGCGGCCGGGACGTACAGCGTGCGCCAGCCGGCGTCGCGCAGCCGCTTGCAGAAGTCGACCTCGTCGGAGTAGACGAAGAACCCCGGGTCCAGCCAGCCGACGCGGGCCGCCGCGTCGCGGCGGACGAGCAGCGCGGCCGACTGCGCCCAGTCGACCTCCCGCACGGCCGCGCCGCGGCTCTGCACGACGAGCCGCCGGTGCAGGAACAGCGCTCCCAGCAGCGCGCTGCCCGGAGTCGGGAAGCGCCACGCGGAGGGCTGCGGCGCGCCGTCGGGACGCAGCAGCGCGGCGCCCGCCGCGCCCGCCCGCGGGTCGGCCTCGAGCGCGGCGTGCAGCGCCGCGGTGGCGCCTCCCAGCAGCTCCGAGTCCTCGTTGAGCAGCAGCGCGTAGCGCCCGCGGGCCCGCTGCAGCAGCGCGGAGTCGTTCTCGGCCTTGCCGCGCCGTTCCTCCAGCGCCACCAGATCGGTGGTCGTGGGATGGGCGACCGCCGCCGCGGCCGAGCCATCGGTGGACGCGTTGTCGAGCACGAGCACCTCGGTCTCGAACGGCAGCGCCGCGCGCTCGGCCGCCACCGCGTCCAGGCAGCGCAGGAGCAGCTCGCGCTGCTCGGTGTTGACGATGCAGAAGGAGAGCTCGACGCCCACGGAGCGCCCATACTGACGGACCCTCGTGCGCGTCCACATCGTCGATCCCCCGGCCTACACGCCGCCCTACGACCATGCCCTGTGCAGCGCGCTGGCGGCCGCCGGGGCCGACGTCGAGCTGGTCACGAGCCACTTCGGCTACGGCGCCGAGGAGCCGCAGCACGCCGGCTACCGCCGCGTGGAGGCCTTTTACCGCTGGAATATCGGGCCCACCCACCCGCCAGGATCGCGCGTCCGCCGCGCCGCGCGGCTCGCCCAGCACGTGCCCGACATGGTCCGCTACGCGCGCCGGGCGCGCGGGGCCGACGTCGTGCACTTCCAGTGGCTGGCCGTCCAGCAGCTCGACGCGAGGCTGCTCCCGCGCCGCCGCCCGCGGCTCCTCACCGCCCACGACGTGCTGCCGCGCGAGCCGCGCCCCGGCCAGCTCGCCGGCCAGCGCCGGCTGTACGAGCGGATGGACGCGGTGGTCGTGCACTCCGAGCACGGCGCGGAGCGGCTGCGCGGCGAGCTCGGGCTCGACCCGGGCCTGGTGCACGTGATCCCCCACGGCGCGTTCCACCATCTGGCGGCGCAGCCCGACGGCGCGCCGCTCCCGCCGGAGCTGCCCGCCCCGCGCGGCCCGGTCGTCCTCTGCTTCGGCCTGATGCGCCCCTACAAGGGCATCGACGTGCTGCTCGAGGCGTGGCGCGCCGCCGAGCGTCCGGAGGGCGCGGAGCTGTGGCTCGTGGGGATGCCGCGCATGGACATCGCGGACCTGCGCGCGAGCGCGCCCGCCGGTGTCCGCTGGGTCCCCCGCTTCGTCGACGGCCCCGACCTCGCGGCGGTGTTCCGCGCCGCCTCGCTGGTCGTGCTCCCGTACCGCCAGATCGACCAGTCCGGGGTCCTCTTCACGGCGCTCGCGTTCGGGTCGCCGCTGCTGCTCACCGCGGTGGGGGGCTTCCCGGAGGTGGCGGCCGAGGGGGCGGCGGAGCTCGTCGAGCCCGGCGACCCCGACGCGCTCGGCGCTGCGCTCGGGCGGCTGCTCGCCGACCCCGCCCGGCTCGCGGAGCTCGGCGCCGCGGCGCGCGCGCTGGGGGCGCCCGGCGGCCCGCACGGCTGGGACGCGATCGCGCGCCGGACGCTCGCGCTCTACGCGGCGCTCGGGGTGCGCGACGCGAACACGCGGTAGGCGCGGCCGCTCGGGACGTCCTTCGCGATCGAGCGCAGCTCGCCGGTGGGCGTGAACCCGGCCCGCCTCGCGACGCGGATCGACGGCTGGTTGTCGCGGTGCGCGAGCAGCTCGAGGGTGGCGAGGCCGAGCTCGCGTCGCGCCCACGCGCACAGCAGCCCGAGCGCGCGCGTCGCGATGCCGCGGCCCCGGGCCCCGCGCGCGAGCCAGTAGCCGACCTCGCCGGTCGCGCGCTCGCGATCGATCTCCATGACGCTGAAGCTGCCGAGCAGCCGCCCGCCCCCGTCGACGGCGGCGAGCGCGGCCATCGAGCCGCGCTCGGCCTCCGCGAGCGCGACGGCGAGGAACCGCAGCGCGTCGGGACGCCGGTAGGGCGACGGGACCGCCGTCCAGCGCGGGACCTCCGGGTCCTGGCAGGCGATGACGAGCGCGTCCGCGTCGGCCGTCCGCCACGGCCGGAGGGTCACGACGCCGTCGGTCAGCCTGGGCAGGACGATCCGCGTCATGCCGTGCCAGCATGCCACGCCGTGCGCGCGCTGTTCTGGATCGCGACCGGCCTGCTGGCGTGGGCCCAGGCGGGCTACGGCCTCGCCCTCGCCGCCCTGCGGCGCGGGCTCGAGCCGCCGCCGGCACCCCCGCCGGCGCCGGAGCGCCCGCGCGTCTCGCTGATCGTCGCCGCCTACCGCGAGGAGGCGGTGATCGAGGCGAAGGTGCGCAACGCGCTCGCGCTCGACTGGCCACGCGAGCGCCTGGAGGTCGTGGTCGCGGTCGACGGCGGCGCCGAGCCGGGGGCCGACGCGACGGCCGCCCGCGCCCGCGCCGCCGGCGCCGACGTCGTGCTCGAGCTGCCGCGCAGCGGCAAGGTGCGCACGCAGGACGCCGCGGTGCGCGCGGCGAGCGGGGACCTGCTCGCGTTCTCGGACGCCAACGCGCGCTGGGAGCCGGCCGCGCTCGCGGCCCTGGCCGCGGCGTTCGCCGACCCCGGGGTCGGCTACGCGTGCGGCCAGGTGCGCTTCGTCAACGAGGCCGGCACGAACCAGGAGGGCCTGTACTGGCGCTACGAGATGTGGCTGCGCGAGAGCGAGTCCGCGCTGCACTCCGTCACCGCCGGCAACGGCGCCATCTATGCGGTGCGCCCCGAGGCGTACATCGAGGTCGACGCCGTCATGGGCCACGACCTCTCGTTCCCGTTCAACATGGTCAAGCGCGGGTGGCGCGCGGTGTACGCGCCCGAGGCGCGCGCGACCGAGAAGATGGTGCCCACCATCGAGGGCGAGTGGCGCCGCAAGCGGCGGATGATGAGCCACGCATGGCCGATCGTCCTCGCGGGCGGCATGCTCGACCCCCGCGGCTACCCGCCGGCCTACGCGCTGATGATCCTCTCGCACCGCGTGTTGCGCTACGGCGCTCCGCTGCTGCACCTCGTCGTGCTGGCGTCGAGCCTCGGGCTGGTGCGGCGCGGCCGCGTCTACCGCGCGGCGGTGGCGGCACAGGTGGCCGTGCTCGCCGCGGCGGCCGCCGGCGGCCGCGTCCACGCCCGGCCCCTGCTGCTCGCCCGCTACTACGTGCTCACCACCGCCTCGCTGGCCGCCGGCCTCTTCGACCACCTCCGCCACGGGACGCCGCCCGGGTGGGAGGCGCCGGAGGGGACCCGGTGAGCTACTGCGGCTCGCGCCGCAAGCGCGCGCTCGACGTGGCGGTGGCCGGCGCGGCGCTCGCCGTCAGCGCGCCGGTGCTGGCCGTCGCGGCCGCGGCGATCCGCGCCGAGTCCCCCGGGCACCCGGTCTACCGCCAGCGGCGCGTCGGGCTCGACGGGCACGCGTTCGAGGTCTACAAGCTGCGCACGATGGTCTCGGGCGCCGAGTCGCTCGGCCCGGGCCTCGCCGTCGACGAGGGCGACGAGCGCATCACCCGCGTCGGCGCCTTCCTGCGGCGGCTCTCGTTCGACGAGCTGCCGAACCTCGTCAACGTGCTGCGCGGGGAGATGTCGCTCGTCGGCCCGCGGCCGACCGTGCAGGTGCAGGTCGACCGCTACACGGAGCGCCAGCGCCGCCGCCTCGACGTGCGGCCGGGCATCACCGGCTGGGCGCAGGTGAACGGCCGCGCGTCGCTGCCCTGGCACGAGCGCATCGAGCTCGACCTGTGGTACGTCGAGCACGCCTCGCTGCGCCTCGACCTGCGCATCCTCGCCCTCACCGGGCGCATGGTGCTCGGCGGGCGCGGGCTCTATCGCGGCGAGACCGGCGGCTGGCGCGAGCCGCCCGCCGGCCCGACCTAGAAACGACCTAGGGGACCTTCTCCGGGCCCTTGTCGATGTAGCGCGCGCGGAAGGTCCGGATCGCGTCGAAGACCTTGTCGTTCATCTCGCCGCAGGTGAGCGAGTGCGTCCACGCGGTCGCGGCGACCGCCGCGTCCATGTTCGTCGTGTTCTCGAACAGGAGCATGTGGTAGCCGTCGCTCTGCTCGGCGAGCAGCGCCTCGAGCTGCTTGACGGTCTTCTCGGGCGTGCCCTTCTTGTACTGGACGTCGATGCGGCCGTGCTCGAGCGGGTGCACGAGCTTGCCCAGCTCGGGGGTCGTGCCCGGCTCGTAGACGCCGTCCTCGTACCACTCCGGGTTGTGCGCGCCGGAGGTCGGCGGGTTCGTCTTGTAGTCCGAGGCCGAGAACTCCTTGGTGGAGTGCGTGTTGCCCTCGTAGGCCGGGTTGGTCAGCTTGCAGCCTGCGGCCTTGGCGGCGCCGGCCATGTCGGAGGTCTGCTGCTCCGGGAGCTTGACGTCCGACGTGCTCGACGCCTGCGATGGCGCGTCGTCGCCGCCGCTGTCGCCGCCCCCGCCGAAGGCGAACACGCCGATGGCGGCCACCACGGCGATGCCGGCGACCACCGCGGAGACGAGCTGCAGCCGGCGCTTGCGCAGCGCCGAGGCCTGCTCCTTGCGCTCGCGCTCGACGCGCTCCTGACGGCGACGTTCCTTCTCCTGCTGGCGACTGGCCATGGCGACGGCAGAGGGTAGCGGGGTATGGGCGGGCGCACGTACCCCATAGGGGTATCATGGGCCTCATGCAGACCGACGCCCGTGCCATCGACAATCGCCTGCGCCGCATCGAGGGCCAGGTCCGCGGCCTGCAGCGCATGGTCGCCGACGACGCCTACTGCGTGGACATCCTGACCCAGATCTCCGCCGTGCAGACCGCGCTCGAGCAGGTCGCGGTCCGCGTGCTCGACGGCCACGTGCGCCACTGCGTCGCGGACGCCGTGTCCGGCGACGACCCCGCCGAGGCCGACGCCAAGCTCGACGAGCTGATGGCCGCGGTGACCCGCTTCAGCAAGGTCAGGTAGCCCCGCCGGCCGTTGCCGCTGCCGCGTCGCTGGCTACCGTGGGGCCATGCACGTCGTGAACCGGAGGAGGAGGAGGCCGAGGATGGCCAAGGAACCGCGCCGGCTGGCCGGGAAGATCGTCGTGATCACCGGCGGCGGCCGTGGGATCGGCCGCGCGCTCGCGCAGGCCCTCGTCACCGGGGGCGCCCGCGTGGCCATCGGCGACCTTGACGCGCCCGTCGCGCAGCGCACCGCCGACGAGCTCGGCGGCGGCACGCTCGCGCTTTCCCTCGACGTGACCGACAGCGCCGGGTTCACCGCGTTCCTCGACGAGGTCGAGCAGCGCCTCGGGCCGATCGACGTGCTCGTCAACAACGCGGGGATCATGCCGGTCGGCGGGCTCGCGGAGGAGGCGGACGCGATGGCGATCCGCCAACTCGAGGTCAACCTCCACGCGGTCATCCACGGCACCAAGGAGGCGATCCGCCGGATGCGTCCGCGCGGCACCGGCCACATCGTCAACATCGCCTCGGTCGCCGGCCGCGTGGGCTATCCCCACCTCGCGACCTACAGCGCGTGCAAGCACGGGGTGGTCGGGCTCTCCGAGGCCGCCCACGGCGAGCTGCGCGGCACCGGCGTCGAGCTCACCGTGGTGATGCCCGCGCTCGTGTCGACCGAGCTCGCGGCCGGCGTCAAGAGCGCGCGCGGCTTCCGGATCTCGACGCCGGAGGAGGTCGCCGCGGCGATCGTCGACGCGCTGCGCTTCCCTCGCCTGGACGTCTACGTCCCGCGCACGATCGGGCCGTCGCTCGCGCTCGCCGGGCTGCTGCCGCGCCGCCTGCGCGACGTGGTCGCGCGCCTGATCGGCAACGACCAGCTGCTGGTGCGGGCCGACCGCGCCGCGCGCGCGGCCTACGAGGCGCGCGCGGCGGGCAGCGCGCCCGCCGCGGAGCCGGTCGTGCGCGAGACCGCCGCCCCCGAGCCCGGCGAGGAGCGCGCGGCCTGACCGTCTAGCGGATCCGCTCGAGCAGCGGCAGCAGCGCCTCGGAGTCGCGCGACGCCGTCACGTGGATGGCGCCCGGCTCGCGCACCCAGGCGATCACGTCGAGCACCTGGAGGCGGTCGAGCACGAACTGGAAGGCGAGGGCCTGGCGGCGCGAGCGGTAGGTGCGCGCGACGTCGAAGGCCCAGCCGGTCGTGTGCAGCGAGTAGTTGCGGGTGGCCTCCCGGTTGCGGCCCGCGAGCAGGCGCTGGTAGCGCTCGTCGCGCACCGTCGAGGTCACGATCAGCGGTGAGGCCTCGCTGAACGCGCGCACCTGCGCGCCGATGTAGAGCGCGGCGGCGAGGGCGGACGGGTGCAGGCCGCGGTAGAGCCCACGCGGCTGGTCGAGCCGCTCCGCGAGCTCGCCCATGCTCGGGTCCCGCGCGAGCCCGGTGATCCGCGGCCGGTCGGGCACGGCGGTGATGTCGTCGTCGTCCCACGCCTCGCGCAGCGCCTTCGGCTCGGCGAAGCGCGCGGTCTCGTTCCCGGGGTGCAGGACCTCCTCCGCGGAGTTCTTCGCGGTCTGCAGGTCGGCGAGGCGCTGCAGCTCGGCCGGGTCGTTGCGCGCCAGCCGCATGATCCGGCGCGCGGCGCCCAGCTTCCACAGGTAGTTCGAGGAGTCGTCGCCGAAGCTCGCGAGGCGCCGCTGCGCGGCGGCATGGCGCCGCGGCGTCGAGTCGAAGTAGACCTTCGCGTACGACAGCCCCTCGTCGGACACCACGTCGCGGATCGGGCCGCTCCGCCGGCCGCTGTAGGCGCGCAGCACGGTCTCGAGGTTGCCCATGCCCATGTGGTAGGAGACGAAGGCGAGGTCCTCCCGGCCGAAGCGCCGCCGCGCCATCGCCAGGTAGCGGGCGGTGGCGTCGAGCGCCTTCGCGGGGTCGAAGCGCTCGTCGACGGCGCGGCGCTGCGCCCGCAGGCGCTCCACGCGGTCGAGGCGGCCGCGCCGCAGCGCGCGGTCGATCCGCCGGCTCGCCCGGCGGCTGGCCTCGACGTCGATGCGCATTCCGAGCAGGTTCTGGCCGGTCTCGGCGAGGATCTGCGTGAGCCCGACGGCGCCCTCGGTGCCCTGCCCGGCCACGGCGTCCTCTCGCCCCGCGCTCTCGAGGAACACGAGCGCCTCGAGCGTCGCCGGGTCGACCCGCGCGCGGCGGGCCGCGCGCTCGACCTGGTGGCGATAGCGCCCGACGCGCTCCGCGGTCGCCACCGCCCCGCCGGGGGACTGCGTGTACAGCGGGTGCGCGGTCCCGGCCGCGGCGCGGCGCGCCAGCTCCTTGCTGCGCCCGGGGGTCCAGGCGAAGGGGTCGGGCACCGGCTTGACCTGCGCCTCGCCGGTCTTGCCAGGGGGCGTCGGGACGACCGGCACGCCCGCCGGCAGGCGGTCGTCACGGCCGACGAGGACGCCGACCACGATCGCCGCGATCACGACGCCGGCCAGGACGAGCAGCCGCGCGCGGCGTGGACGGAACCGTCCCGCCTTGCGCGGCGGCGGTGCGGAGGGGAGCGTGCGCACCCGTCCTAGCCAAGCACAGCCGGCGCCGCGGGGCGTCGGGAGGGGCGGGCCGATCGGCCGCCGCTCTCCGGGAGGGCGGCGGCCGGCCGGTCACCGCGAGGGGTCAGTCGTCGCTGCCGCGGCCCCGGCCGCCGTTGTCGTCTCCGCCGCGGTCGTCGTCGCCGCCGTGCTGGCCGCCGCCGCCGGAGCGCTCGACCTCGGAGGCGACCCACTGGTCGTTCGAGCGCCGCACGACGGCCTCGATCCGGGTCATGCCGGCCCGCAGCGACGAGAAGCCGTTGAGACGCTCGAAGCGCGTGTTGCGGGTGACCTTGATGCGCACCGTGCCGCGCTCGCTGTCGCGCAGGCGGAACGTGCGGTTGTCCTTGTTGACGGACACGATCGTGCCCTCGTACTGGCGGGTGGCCGCCGACGCGGACTCGGGCGCCACGGCCGTCACGGCCCCCGCGAGCGCCACGACTGCGAGCACGAAAAGGGCGGCAAGGCCGCCGGAGATGGACTTCATCGGGACTCCTGGGATCAGAAAAGCGGTTTTCTTACCAAGCCAGGGTAGGCGCCCTTGCCGCGCGTCTCACCTGGTCATGCGTCCAGCACCCGCACCGGCTCGCCGTCCAGGAACGCGGCGATGTCCTCGACCGCCTCGCGGAAGTAGACCTCGTAGCTGCCCTCGGAGACGTAGCCGAGGTGCGGGGTGAGCACGGTGTTGGGCGCCGAGCGCAGCGGATGGCCCGCGGGCAGGGGCTCGATGTCGTAGACGTCGAGCGCCGCGCCGGCGATCGTGCCGTCGTTCAGCGCCGCGAGCAGCGCGGCCTCGTCCACGATCGGCCCGCGCGAGGTGTTGACCAGGTAGGCGGTCGGCTTCATCAGGGCCAGCTCCGCGGCGGTGACGAGCCCGCGGGTGCGGTCGCTGAGACGGGTGTGGATGGTCAGCACGTCGGCGCGGCGGAAGAGGTCCTCCTTGGAGACCGCCTCGACGCCCAGCTCGGCCGCGTCCTCGGACCGGAGGTTCTGGCTCCAGGCGATGACGTCCATCTCGAACGCCTGCGCGACGGCGGCGACCCGGCGGCCCAGGCGCCCCAGGCCGAGCACCCCCAGCGTGCGCCCGCTGAGCTCGGGGCCGATGGTGCGCTGCCAGCCGCCCGCCCGGACCCGGCGGTCCTCGGCGCACACGTGGCGGGTGACGGCGAGGATCAGCCCCCAGGTCAGCTCGGCGGTGGGTGCCGACAGCCCGCCGGTGCCGGCCACCACGATGCCCTGGCGCCGCGCCGCCGCGACGTCGATGGAGGCGTTGGCCATGCCGGTCGTCACGAGCAGGCGCAGGTTCGGCAGGCGCTCGAGGCGGTGGGCGGGGAACGGGGTGCGCTCGCGCATGGCGACGACGACCTCGAAGGCGCCGAGAAGCGTCACGAGCTCGTCGTCGTCGTCCACGTGGTCGCGGAAGGCGGTGACGCTCACGGCGTCGCCGAGCTCGTCCCACGGCCCGAGCGCCTCCGCGACGCCCTGGTAGTCATCGAGAACTGCTACTGGCGTGGTCATGCCAGAGGAGGTTCCCTCCCCGGGCCGTCTTGACTCCCGGCGGCGGGGCGGGGAGGGTCGCCGGATGGAGTGGATCGAGGAGGCCGACGGCGTCTTCCGCGGCGGTGGCGTGAAGGGGATCGCGCTGACGGGCGCGCTGTCGGGGATGGCCGAGCATCCGACGAAGCCGGTGACCCGCTGGGTGAACGTCGCGGGGGCGAGCGCGGGCGCCATCATCGCCTGCTACCTCGCGCTCGGTCACACGGCGGCGGAGATGGCGGCGCTGCTCGAGCACACGGACTTCCGGCGCTTCCAGGATCCGCCGTGGGGCTCCGTCGGCGGCGCCGTGAGCCTCGTCGTGCGGCGCGGGTTCGCACGCGGCGACGCGTTCGAGGAGTGGTTCGACGGCGTGCTGGGCGGCGCGACCTTCGGGCAGGTGACGAAGAAGCCGGAGGGCGGCCGGACGCGCGACTGGCGCCTCAAGCTGATCGCGGTCGACGTCACCAACCGCGACCTGCTGGTGCTCCCGGACGACCTCGGCCGCTACCGGGTCCCGGGGCGCGCGGGCTTCATCGACCCCGACGAGTTCCCGATCTCCCGCGCGGCGCGCATGAGCATGTCGATCCCGTACTTCTTCGAGCCGGTGGTGCTCGAGGACGCGCGCGGCGAGCGCGCGCTGATCATCGACGGCGGGACGCTCTCGAACTTCCCGGTGTGGCTCTTCGACGTCGACCCGGCGACCGTGGGGCGGCCGCCCGCGCGGCCCACGTTCGGCCTCAACCTGGTCGGCGGCCGCGGCTTCGGCGGCCGCCTGAAGGCGCTCGCCGGCCTCGCGCCGTGGCCCGTGCGGTACGCGTTCCAGATCTTCCACACCGCCCAGGAGGCGTGGGACGAGCGCTTCGTGTCCCAGTCGACGCGCGTGCGCACGATCGCGGTCGACGCCGACGAGGTGGGGACGACCGACTTCGGGCTCACGGAGGCCAAGCGGCGGCTGCTGGTCTCGAACGGCCGCGAGGCCGCGACCGGCTTCCTCGACGCCTTCGAGCTCGACCGCTACCTGAACACGTTCCACGCCAAGATAGGAAGCCCGCCCACCCAGCCCGCCGCGGCCTCCCCTAGTCCTCCGGCGGGAGGTTGACCGCCCGCACGGTCCAGCGCCCGTCGTGGGCGTGCAGGACGGTGCGCGAGAGCGGGGCGACGTCGAGCCGCCAGAAGGCGTCGGGCGGCGCGCGCAGGACGTACACGAGCGCGGCGCGCACCGGCCCGGCGTGCGTCACCGCGAGGAGCCGCCGCCCCTCGCCGGCGTGGGCGTCGAGCCAGCCGCCGACCCGCGCCACGAGGTCGAGCAGCGACTCGCCGCCGTGGGGCGCCGCGGCGGGGTCCTGCATCCAGCGGCCGACGGCGCCCGGGTCCTCGTCGTGCAGCTCGGCGAGCGTGCGGCCCCGCCAGGTCCCGAAGTCGCACTCGTCGAGCTCGGGCGCGACGGCGGGGGTCGCGCCGAGCGCCTCAGCGGTCTGGCGAGCGCGGCCGGCGGGCCCGCACCACGCCGCGTCGAAGCGCCCGACGCGGCCGGCGAGCCGGCGCGCCTGCTCCAGCGCGCCGGCTCCGAGCGGTTCGTCGAGCGGGAACGCGGCCCGGCGGGTGGCCGCCGTGGCCGCGTGGCGGACGAGCTCCAGGCGGGTGGTGGCCGCGCTCAGTCCCCCGTCGCCGCCGTGGCCTCCCGGCGACCTGAGCTCAGCGCCCACACCGGCCTGCCGGTCATCGCGCGCTGCGCGGTGACGGAGAACACCAGCCCGATCACGGTCCACATCACGGCCTGCATGCCGACCGACGCCTCGCGGAAGCGCCACAGCGTCGTCGCGGGGAACGTGTCGGGGATCTCGTGGATCCCGGGCAGCGCGAGGCCCGCCACCACCACGATCGCCAGGTAGCCGAGACCGGCGAGGAAGGTCGCGACGCCCGGCTCGTAGCGGTCGATCAGCGCCCGCCGCAGCCGCACCGCCGCGACCGCGGCGAAGATCGAGATCAACACCATCGTGATGTAGAGCGCGGTGCGCTCGTTGATGGTGTCCGGATCGCCGACCGCCGGCGGGTTCGGCGGGTACTTGACGAACGGCACGAGGTAGACGACGACGAAGCCGGCCGCCGCCAGCCACAGCGCCGTCCTGGCCGGGCTGGCGTTGGCGACGCGGCCGTAGACGTAGGCGAACACGAGCGCGAAGAGGCCGCCGAAGGAGAGCCCGTAGACGAGCGACGCCGTCAGCAGCCCGACGCCCTTCTGCGTCGTGCGGGAGACCGGCGCGGCCTCCTCCTCGCCGGGTGCGGCGGGCGGGGCGTTGGCCTCCTCGTAGGCGATCGCCTGGTCGACCGCGGGCTCACCCGCGAGCGTGCCGAAGCCGGTGGCCACGAGGCCGGCGAGCACGCCCGCGACCAGCCCGCAGATCAGCAGGGTCCGGAGCATGTGGGCCGCTCCCTAGTGGCAGGGGAAGCCGAGCAGGTGCCGTCCGTCGTGCACCCACTCGTGCAGCGTGCTCCCCGGGACGAGCGAGGCCGCGCCCTCGTCGAATCCCACGAAGTACAGGAGCAGCAGCAGCGCCGCCGCGAGCAACGCCCACGGCCACAGCTCGCTCCCCGAGATCGCCGGCGGGTGGATCACCTCGGGTCGAGCGGTGCGGCCTGCGACGACTTCGGACATCTCGGACCTCCATGAGGGAATACGCGCCCCCGTCAGCGGGATGAGTCGACGGCACGAGTGTCCTGGGTCCCGGGTCGATGCCCGATCACAGTGGCGCGCCCCCGCCGGACTCTCACCGGCTTTCCTCGACGCCGTCGCTGTATGTCGGCGCGAGTGTACATTCGCGCGACGCGTTCGCGCGAACGGAATCGTGGGCGAGTGTTCCGTTCGCGCCGCACCGTCACCGCGTCGCGACGCGCGAGCGGGCCGCACCGCGCCGCACGCGGACTGTCGCTAGGTTTTCGCCGGGTGGAGGCCTCTGCGAGGGGGGACACCGGCGCGCCGCGGGCGCTCTTGTTCGACGTCTTCGGGACCGTCGTCGACTGGCGCGGGGCGATCGTCGACGAGCTGCGCGCCATGGGCACCGCCCGGCAGGTGACGGCCGACTGGGAGGAGATCGCCGACGGATGGCGCCGCCGCTACCAGCCGATCCTCGACCGCGTCAACGACGGGCGCCGGCCGTGGGCCGACCTCGACGAGCTGCATCGCGACACCCTGGACGAGACGCTCGCCGAGCACGGGGTCGGCGCGTTCGACGCGGCCGACCGCGAGCGGCTCGTCGGTGCGTGGCACCGGCTGCGGGCGTGGCCGGACGCGCGGGCCGGCCTCGCGCTGCTGCGCCGCAACCACATCCTGGCGACGCTCTCCAACGGGCACGTCGCGCTGCTGATCGACCTCGCGCGCCACAACGGGCTCGAGTTCGACACGATCCTCTCGGCCGAGCTCGCGGGCCGCTACAAGCCGGATCCCGCCACCTACCTGCGCGCGGTCGCGCTGCTCGGGCTCACGCCTCCCGATGTCACGATGGTCGCCGCGCACCCCGGCGACCTCCGCGCCGCCCGGGAGTGCGGGCTCGGCACCGCCTACGTCCACCGCCCGCTCGAGCACGGCGCCGGGCGCGCGTCGCCGCCGCCGCGCGCGGGCGCGACCGACATCCGCGCCGAGGACCTCGTCGACCTCGCCGGCCGGCTCGCCCCCGCCTGACGTCGTTCGCGACGCTCCCCGATACTGCCGGGATGACCGATCACGTCTACAAGTCCGTCGAGATCACCGGCTCGTCCACCGAGGGCGTCACCGAGGCGATCGACCGCGCGGTGGCCAAGGCCGCCGAGACGCTCCGCCAGCTCGAGTGGTTCGAGGTGCTCGACATGCGCGGGCACATCGGCGACGACGGCCGGGTCGCCCACTACCAGGTCACCGTCAAGATCGGCTTCCGCCTCGAGGACTGAGCGCCGCGTGGCGACAGACGGACGGGAGCCGGTGCGGATCGAGCTGGGCCTGCGCCAGCGCGACGTCGACGCGCTCGGGCACGTCAACCAGGCCGTCTACCACGAGATCCTCGAGGACGTCCGCGCGGCGTTCTTCGCCCACGTGCTCCCAGAGCTCCCGTTCACCGGCTACGTGCTCGCCCGCATCGAGCTCGACTACCGCCACGAGGTCCGGATCGCCGACCGCTACCTGATCGGCGAGTGCCGCGTCGCCGGCCTCGGCCGCTCGAGGATCGAGCTCGACAACCGCCTCCTGCTGCCGGACGGCACGGTCGCCGCCGAGGCCCGCGCGGTGCTGGTGGCCTGGGACGGGGACGAGCGCCGCTCGCGTCCGCTCACCGACTCGGAGCGGAGCCGGCTAGTGGGGGAGTAGGCGCGCTACACGCCGCGCGGCGTCGCGTCGTCGAGCACGACCCGCATCAGGTCGCGGATCGACAGGATGCCGACCACGTCGGTGCCGCTGACGACCGGGAGGTGGCGGAAGCCGCCGTGGATCATCAGCACCGCGGCGTGCGCGGTCGTGTCGTCGGGCTCGATCGTGTCGGGGCTGGCGGTCATCCAGTCCGCCACGCGCGCGTCGGCCGGGAAGCGGTCCGCGACGGCCCGCAGCAGGTCGCGCTCGGTGAGGATCCCGGCGAGCCGGTCGCCCTCCTTGACCATCACCGCGCCGACGCCGCGCTGGTGCATGCGCTGCGCGGCGTCGACGAGCGCGAGGTCCGGCTCGACGAACAGCAGGTCGCGCGACATGTGCTTGGACACCACGGGCACGCCCGCGCATCCTATGCACTGATTGCGCGGCGGGCGGTCCGGGTGGCCCCGGTCACTCCAGCGGCCAGAACAGGCGCGTCCACTGGTCGTGCCCGCAGACGCTCATCAGCGCGTCGGCCACACGGCTGCGGAGCATGAAGCTGCCGGTCTGGCAGCGGAAGGCGAGCACGTCGTCGTAGCGCTGGATGTGGATCGGCGGGGCGCCCTGCCGCTCGAGCTCCTCTCGCAGCCGCGGGACGATCGGCGCGGCGTCCGGCGAGAAGGCGAGGAAGTAGGCGGCGGGCTCCACATCGGGAACCATACACGAACATACGTTCGCATCACCACACGTCGATCCCCGGGACGTCCGAGGTGGCGCGGAGGCAGTTGTGGAGGTAGATCGCGGTGCCGACGTCCCCGGTCCAGAGGGAGTGGCGCCCGCGTCCGTAGTCGCGCCGCGCCGCCGCGACCTGGCACACGGCGTGCATCGCGAACCGCCTCGCGCGCTCGAGCCAGACCTCATCCCCGGTGCGGGTGAAGAGCTTGAGGAGCGCGAGTCCGTTGCCGGCCGTCCCGTGGCAGAGGTTCGCGCCCTTGCGCAGCGGCCCCGCGACCCAGGTGAGCTCGCCGCCCGCGAGGAGCAGCGAGTCGAGCTCATCATCCTGCGGAAGGCCGGCGACCGAGGCGACGATGCCGGGCGCGCCGTGGCACCACTGGGTGCGGATGGCGCCGCCGGGGTCGGCGAGCGGGCGGCCATAGGCGGGCGCCCAGTTCGCGTGCTCGCCGTCGCGGATCGCGGTGGCCGACAACGCCGCGGTGGCGCCGGCGGCGAGCCCCGGGCCGGGAGGGAGCAGCTCCGGCCGCCGCGCGAGCGCCGTGACGATCCCGGCGAGCCCGTGCGCGGGGCCGAGGATCTCGGTGACCGAGCCGTACAGCCGCTGGGTCCAGAGGCCCGGGACGCGCGCGCCCCGCCGGCGCAGCAGGGAGTCGGCGATCGCGCGCCAGGCAGACGCCCAGCGCTCCTCGCCGGTGCGCTCGAGCATCGCGTCCGCGATGAGCAGCAGCCCTGGGCTTCCCCACATCAGCTCGAGGGTGTCGTCTTCCGGGTCGGCGACGACCAGCTCGGCGAGGCGCTCCGCGAGTTCGCGTGCCGGCGCCAGGAGCCAGGCGACCAGTGCGATCCCGCCTTCGCCCATCCACAGACTCGGCACCGGACCACCGAACTCCGGCCGCCGCAGGTAGCTGTCCAGCACGTCGCGGGCAAGCTGCGCGTGGTCGCGTCGCGGCTCGTGCAGCCCGGCCTGCGCGAGGCGGTGCAGCGCCCACACCACGCCGGCCGCCCCGAAGTAGACGCCGTGGATGACGGCGGGCGTCTCGGCGTCGGCGTCGAGCGGATGGACCGGCCACCAGGTCCCGTCGTGCATCGCGTCCTCGGCTTCGCGTGCGATCGCCCGGATCTCCGCCTCGACCTCGGCCGGTCTCCACTCCGCATCCACCAGGGGCTCGTGCGCGCGGGGGTCGAACAGCATCCGGCGATCACGCGCCCGCGCGCGCGGCGCTCATCGACGTGGCCGCTTCGAGCACCGCCGACTCCTGCGCGCGTCCGCTGAGCCCGGCGTGCTCGCCGAAGTGCATCGAGAGCACGTAGCCGTCGCTTCCCTGGTTCCACACCACCGCGACGTGCCCGCCGTGGATGCCTCCCGCCGGGAAGCCGGCGACGGTCAGCAGCAGCGCCGGATGCCGTGCGACCGCCGCGCGGCGCCGCAGCCGGAGCCGGACCGGCGCGAAGGTCCCGGCCCGCTCGCCCTCCTCGGCCCCGATGAGGCCGAGGTCGCCGGGCCGCGCGCAGCACGTCCGCGACGCGGCCGGCGCGTCGACGGGCCACCGGCCGCCCGAGCTGTCGAGCGAGAAGCGCCCGCGCCGCCCGCCCGCGAGGACATGGAACGCCGCGCCCCCACCGCGGGCGGCGGCCTCGAGGTCGGTCAGGTACGCCGTCGGTCCGCGCGCGAGCGACCGGTACCGCACGGACCACCGCGCCCGCGGCAGCCGCGTCGGGCAGAGCACGCGGACGTCCCGCTGCGCCGCGAGCGCGGCACAGCGCGCGGCCACCGCCCGCGGCACCGGCACAAGCGCGACGGACGCCTCGCGGATCGGCCGTCGCTCGGCCGCGTTGTCGCCGCACCCGGCGCCGGCGCAACCGCTGGCCGCCCCGACGGCGATGACGGTGATGACGAGGCGCCGGCGCACGACGCGCAAGGTAGATCGGCGACTCGGCGAGTGGGTTGCCGGGGTCCGCGCGGGGTGGGGTGGCCGGGCTGGCGGACGGGGGCTGGGCCGTGGCGAGCGGGCGGGTGGCCGGTCGTAGGCCGGATGTCGTCTCAGTCCGGGAGCAGGGGCATCTCCACGTGTCGCTCGCGATCGATGAGCACGGCGCGGGTGATCGCGTCCGAGCCGAAGCGGTCGCGGACGTCGTCGAGCGCGGAGTCGAGGGCCGAGATCGGCCGGCGGTCGAAGGGGAGCGCGAGCTGGATCGCGCTGTCGTCGATGAGGTTGCTGAGGGTGATCCCGAGGAGGGTCAGGCCCTCGCGCTGGATCATCGGCATCGCGGTGGCGAGCAGCTCGCGGCCGGTGGCGAGGATGGTCTGGGTACGGGCGGTGGCCTCGGTGAGCGTGTGGGACCGGGTCGCCCGCGAGAAGTCGCCGAAGCGCATCCGGAGCACGACCGTGCGGCACACGCGGTGGGCGGCGCGCAGCCGGCGGGCAAGGCGGTCGACCAGCGCGACGAGGATGGCGTCGATGGCCGCGGGGGAGCGTGGCCGCCGGCCGATCGCGTGCTGGGTGCCCATCGAGCGGCGGCGGACGCCGATCCGCACCCTGCCGGGGGTCGCGGTTGTGGGCGAGGGCGTGGATGTGCCGCCCGGACGCGCGGCCGAGCATGGCGACGAGCGCGGGCTCGGGCAGCCGGGCGACCTCGCCGACGGTGGTGATCCCGCGGTCGCGCAGCTTGGCGGAGGTGACGGGGCCGACGCCCCACAGGCGCTCGATCGGCAACGGGTGCAGGAACGCGATCTCGCCGCCGGGCGGGACGACGAGCAGCCCGTCGGGCTTGGCGACCGCGCTCGCCACCTTCGCGAGGAACTTGGTCCGCGCCACCCCGACCGTGATCGGCAGGCCGACCTGCTCCAGAACCTGGCGGCGGAGCCGCACGGCGATCTCCGGCGCCGCGCCCGCGATCCGCCGGAGGCCGCGGACGTCGAGGAACGCCTCGTCGATCGACAGGCCCTCGACCAGCGGCGTCGTCTGGTCGAACAGCTCGAACACCGCCTTGCTCGCCTCGGAGTAGGCCGACATCCGCGGCTGGACGACCACCGCGTGCGGGCACAGCCGGCGGGCGACCGACCCGCTCATCGCGGAGTGCACCCCGAACGCCTTGGCCTCGTAGCTCGCGGCGAGCACGACGCCCGAGCCGACGATCACCGGCCGCGACCGCAGGCGCGGATCGTCGCGCTGCTCGACGGAGGCGAAGAACGAGTCGAGGTCCGCGTGGAGGATGGTGGCCTGGCTCGACACGAACAGATGTTCGCATCGTCGCAGGACGGATCCGCGCCCGCCCGCGCGCCCGCGGGTCAGCGCCGCTGCCCGCCTCCACGCACCTCGCGCGGGAGCTCGCTGCGCCCCACGTGCGCGTCGAGCCACGCGTTGAGCGGACCCACCGCCCGCCACGTCCCCGCGACGAAGTCGAGCGCCTCGCGTGTCGCGAGCGCCGGCCCGGGGTGGAGGCGCCGGCCCGCGACGAGGTCCTTGTACCGGAGGAGCTCGACCCGCGGATGGTCGCGCGGCATCCCCCGCGGCGCGGTCTTCAACGAGGGCTCCGTCAGGTCGAGCCCCGAGCGCACGACGCCCGCCAGGAGGCCCCGCAGCGCCTCGCCCTTGCCGTCGTCGAGCACCGCCTCCCGGTACTTCTCGAGCTGGTCGTTGGCCATCCGCCAGTAGCCCGACCCGGCGTAGAGCCCCCGCGACGAGATCTGCGCATACAACGCGACCGCCGATCCCGGCGGGGGGCGCAGCACCCCGTACGTGGCCGTCTTGTACGGCGACTTGTCCGGCGAGAAGCGCACGTCGCGGTTCTGGCGGAACATGTGCACCTCGCCGTGGAACTCGGGGCCGAGCTCGGCGAGCAGGAGCTCGAGCGGCTCGCGCACCTCGTCCTCGAACGTCGCCCGCGTCGCGTCGAAGTAGCGCTTCGAGTTGTCGCGCTCGAGGCCCTCGAACCACGCCACCGCACCGGCTCCGAAGCCCTCGAACGACACCGGCTCGACCACCATCACCGACCTCCTCGGATGCCCGGACCGAGCATACGCGCGCGCAGCGCCGCCACGTCTCCCTTCGTCAGCCCACCGCCGCGCAGCTCGCGCGCCTGACGCCGCTCGACGGCCTGCACCGCGGCGGCATCCGGCGCGCTGTGGGCGCCGGGTCCGCGCGACGCTCCCCGAGCTCCGGGAGCCCGGGCAGCGTCCGAGGCGCGGCGCCGCCGCGCGCCCGACCCGACGCGGTCACGGCCGCTCGACGGCCGTGCGGGCCGCGTGCCAGCGCCCGCCACCGCGTCTCCCGGCCCTCATCCGCCCTCAGGCCGCCGAGATCACGGACGTTGAAGCACCCCTCCCAGTCGAGATGGCGGCGACTCTGTGGCGACACGGACGCATCTTGCCTGGGTCGCTTGACACCGGCCCGGCGACCTGCGGCAATCGCCAGGCCTTCCCCCATCCGGCGCGCCCACCTCGAGGAGGGCCCATGGCGTACCACGGTTCGCGGACCCTGCCGCGGCTCCTCGCCGCGGTGCTGTTGATCGCCGGAGCCCTGGCTCGTCCCGCCGGCGGCCGTCGCGGCCACGGGCGCGCCGCCGATCGGCTGGAGCCCGTGCGGCGCGGGGTTCGAGTGCGCCACCGTCGACGTCCCGCTCGACTACGACCGCCCCCGCGGGCCGACCATCGCGGTCGCCCTCTCCCGGCTCCCGGCCACGGACCCGCAGCAGCGCATCGGGTCGCTGTTCCTCAACCCGGGCGGACCGGGCGGCTCCGGCGTGGACTTCGTGCAGGGCCTCGGGCCGATCCTCTTCACGCCCGAGGTCCGCGCCCGCTACGACCTCGTCGGCTTCGACCCGCGCGGGATCGCGCGCAGCAACCAGGTGCGCTGCTTCGACACCCCCGAGCAGTGGGAGCCGTACTTCCTCCCGTTCGCGTTCCCGCTCACCCGCGAGCAGGAGCAGCGCCGCATCGCGGCCGACCACTACGTCATCGGCGCCTGCGAGCGGCGCGCCGGCCCGATCGTCGAGCACATGTCGACCGCCAACGTGGCCCGCGACCTCGACGTCCTGCGCCGCCGCGCCGGTGACGACGCGCTCCACTACGCCGGCTACTCCTACGGCTCCTACCTCGGCGCCACGTACGCGGCGCTGTACCCGGGCAAGGTCGGCGCGGTGGTGGTCGACGCCGTGCTCGACCCCGTCGCCTGGTCGACCGGTGAGGGCCGCGAGGGCCGCTTCCTGCCGTTCTCGACCCGCCTGCGCAGCGACCAGGGCGCCCAGGCGACGCTCGAGGAGTTCTTCCGGCTGTGCGACGAGGCCGGCCCGCGCTGCGCGTTCGCGAACCGCGCCGCCGAGCGCTTCGCCGCCCTCGCCGACCGCCTGCGCGACGACCCCGCCGAGGTGGTCCTGCCCGACGGGACCACGGACACGATCGGCTACGCCGACCTCATCGGGCTCACCCTCGGCGCGCTGTACGACCCGGAGGTGTGGACCCTGCTGGCCGACGGGCTCGCCGACGTGGAGCGGCAGACCGCGGCGCCGGTCCGCGTGAGCGCCCGCTTCGCCGCGCCGGACCGCCGGCCGCCCTACCTCGCCCCCGGCGCGCCCGACGACTATCGCAACGAGCTCGAGGGCTTCCCCTCCGTGGCGTGCTCGGACTCCGTCAACCCCGGCGACTACGCGGCGTGGTCGTGGGCCGGCGCCGCCGCCGACCGGCACACCCTCTTCGGGCGCGCCTGGACGTGGGCGTCCTCCCTCTGCGCCGACTGGCCCTGGACCGACCAGGACCGCTACCTGGGGCCGTTCGACCGCGCCACCGCCCATCCGGTGCTCGTGGTCGGCAACCGCTTCGACCCCGCCACGCGCTACGAGGGCGCCGTGACCCTCGCGGACCTCCTGCCCCGGTCCGCCCTGCTGACCGTCGACGGCTGGGGGCACACCTCGCTGCTGCGCTCGACGTGCGCCGACCAGGTCGTGGCGCGCTACCTCCTCGACGGCGCGACGCCCGCCCCCGGCACCGCGTGCGCGCAGGACGTGCTCCCGTTCAGCGAGCCGCCGGCATGACCGGATCCGCGCCCGACGCCGCCTGGGAGCGCTTCGCGATCGTCGTCGACGAGGCGATCGTCCTGCAGGACTCGACCGAGCTGATGCTGGCCGAGATCCGCGACCAGCGGCCGCTGGCCGACCTGGCGGAGCGCGGCGGCCCCGTGATCAGCCGCTTCGAGGCCTTGCGCCGCGAGCTGCCCGCCGCCCGCGGGCCGGACCTCGCCCGCCGCGTCGACCTCCTCGACCGGATCCTCGCCCACCACGCGATGGTCCTCTCCACCTCGCTCGACCTGCTGTCGGTCAACTGGCGCTCGGAGCGGATGGTGGAGGAGCTCGGCAAGATCACCGGGCTCGGCCGCCCGGGCCAGTGGCTCGAGGCGCTCAAGGCCGAGCTCGACCTGCGCCCACGCGCATGACGCGCGCCGCTCAGCCGGCGGTGACGAGATCGCCGAGGCGCTCGCGGGCGGGGTCGCGCAGCCCCTCGAAGCGCAGCGCGTAGACGCGGTAGCCCTGCTCGCGCAGCACCCGCGCGCGGCCGTCGACGCGGACCTCGTCGCGCAGCGGCAGGTCGAACTCGAGCACCTCGTCGGTCGACAGCGGCCGTGTCGCCGCGATCCTCATGCCGCCGGGGCCGACGTCGAGCGTCCGCGCGCTGATCGCCGAGCCGCTGCGACGGCGCAGCGTGCACGTCACCGCCATCTCGACCCGCGGGCTGCGGCGCCGCTCGGTCACGGGCGCGTCCGGTTCCGCATGCCCGCCATGGTCGCCGACGCGGGGCGACGGGCGCAAGCGGCCGTCGTCAGCGGGCCGCCGGTCGCAGGACCCCCGCGAGCAGCGCCAGCGCCTCGACGATCTCCGCCGGCGTCCGCCCCCGGACGCGGCGCTCGCGGTCGTAGAGCTCGGGGGAGAGGGGCGCGAGCAGCTGCTCGGCCAGCACCGCGGGCTCCACGGGTACGCCGGCGGCCTCCACGAGCGTCGTGACATGCAGCCGCCAGGCGGCGTGGGCGCCGGTCTCCAGGCGCTCGGCGTCCGTCTCGATCGCGCGCGAGAGGTGGCCGTGGCGCTCGAGGAACTCGACCATCGCCGCGTAGAACGCGATCAGGCGCTCGTGCGGCTGCGCTCCAGGGCCGAGCGGCGGCGGTCCCCGGAGCACGCGGTCCTGGAGCTCGCGCTCGTGCTCGCCGAGCAGCGCCGCGGCGATCGCGGCCTTGTCCGGGTAGCGCCGGTAGAGCGTGCCCTTGCCCACGCCGGCCGCCCGCGCGATGTCCTCCATCGTCGTGCCATGCGGGTCCGCGGAGAGGAGCCGGGCGGCGGCGGCGAGCACGCGGGCGCGGTTGCGGGCGGCGTCCGAGCGCTCTCGCGGCGCCTCGGGATGACCGGCGGTCGGGAGCTCCACCACGCCCACCCTAGCGAAGTTGACGGACCGTCCGCTTCGGTGCTACGCTGCGCGCCCACCCACAACCGGACGCACCGTCCAATTACATCCGTGAACGCTCTCCTCGCTCCCCTCGCGCTGTCGATCGGCGGGCTGCTGGCCGTCCAGGCCGCCGCGAACCTCCAGCTCTCGACCGCCCTCGGCTCCCCGGTCCGCGCCTCCACCGCCCAGCTCGCGATCGGCACCGCTGCGCTGATCGCTCTCGCCGCCGCCGTGGGGACGCTGGGGGCGCTCGGCGCGGTGCCCGCCGCGGCGCCGTGGCATCTCGTCGGCGGGCTGGGGTCCGCGATCTACATCACGGCCGGGATCCTGCTGTTCCCGCGCCTCGGGGCGCTCGGCGCCGTCGGCCTGTTCATCACCGGCCAGATGCTCGCGTCCCTCGCCGTCGACGGGCTCGGCCTGCTCGGCGTCGCGCGGGAGGGCTTCCCGCCCGCGCACGTGCTCGGCGGCGTGGCCGTCCTCGGCGGCGCCGCGGCGATCGTGCGGGCGAGCCGCACCGACCGGCCGGTCGCGCACCGCCGGGCATTGCAGGCCTTCGCGGTCGCGGCCGGCGTGGCGCTCGCGATCCAGGGGCCGATCAACGCCCAGCTGCGCGCCGACCTCGACGCCCCCGTCACCGCGGGCGCCTTCTCCTTCCTCGTCGCCACCGCGACGATGATCGCCGTGCTCGCCGTGTGGCAGCGGCGCCCGCCGCCGCCCCGCCCGGGGCTCCACGCGCGGGCGATGCCGTGGTGGGGCTGGCTCGGCGGGTTGGTCGGCGCCACCTACGTGACCGTGGTGCCGCTGTTGATCGGGGAGATCGGCGCGGCCGCCACGATCGGCCTCACCGTCGCCGGGCAGCAGCTCGTGTCGCTGGCGGTGGACCGCTACGGCCTGCTGCGCCTTCCGCGGCGCCCGCTGACGCTCCTGCGAACGACCGGCGTCGCGCTGCTGCTCGCCGGGGTCGCGCTCATCCAGTTCGCATAGGATGCCGCCTCACTCATGTCTGCCTGGCCGAACGGGCGCCCGGAGCCCGGACAGCGCGCGAGCCGCACCCGGATGGTGACCGCGCGCGACATCGAGCTCTTCACCGAGATGACGGGCGATCGCAACCCGCTCCACTACGACGAGGACGCGGCACGGGGCTCGCGCTTCGGCGAGATCATCGTGCAGGGCGGGATCACCACCGGGATCCTCAACGCGGTCGTCGCGGAGGACCTCCCGGGACCCGGCTCCGTCTTCCTCGAGGCCAACTGGCAGTTCCGCGCCCCGGTCCGCCCCGGCGAGGAGATCACCGGGATCGTCGAGGTGATCGAGGCGCGCGAGGACAAGCCGATCACGCGCATCAGCACCACCGTCACCCGGCAGGACGGCACGGTCGCCCTCGAGGGCACGGCCGTCTGCTACACGTCGCCGCTCGGCTGAGCCCGGCCGAGCCGCGCCGGAGGACGGGACTCTCCCGCCGGCGAGGAGAGGGCGCCGGCGGGAGCGTCCCGATCGCGCCCCGGCGAGGGGCGCGGCAGTCCGCAGGGAGGAGGGACGTGCGCGGACTCGACTCGATTCTGGGCTTGCGGGCGGGGACCAGGCAACCCGGCCCCGTCGTTGCAAGCCGATTGCATTCCCCGCGTTCAGCTCGCCATCGCCGGCGGCTCGGCGAGCCGGCAGCGGGCGGCGACGACCGCGGGCGCGTGCGAGGCGGGCAGGAGCGCCCCGCGGCGGAGGTCCGGGTGCGACTGCCAGAGGAAGTCGGCGCGGACGTCGGCCACCAGCCGGTACGGGCGCGTGCGCAGCGCCGGGCCGAGCACCTTGCGCAGGCGCGAGATCTCGGCGCGCACGGTGACGGCCTTGACCGGGTGCCCGTAGACCGCGCGCGCCAGCGCATCCTCGTCGAGCCCGTCGGGGTGCAGGGCGAGCGCGACCAGCAGCTCGCTGTGGCGCAGCGAGAGGCGCAGGCGGCGCCCGTCGACCCACGCGGTCGCGCGGTCCGCGCCGAGCGCGCTGAGCCGCAGCACCGGCGGCCCCGGCGCGTCGGCGACGTCGGAGAGGAGGAAGCCCTCGCCCCCGTTGAGCGGCTCGACGTGCACCGGGGCGTGGGGCGGCGGGAGCGGGACCCCGCCGCTGCCGATCCTGACGCGCGACCCGAGCCACGCCCCTGGCGAGGCTGCCAGCACGCGCCCGTCGCGGTCCACGAGCGCGCTGCGACCGCGGCTCCGCGGCAGCACCCGCCGCAGGAACTCGCCGGTCAGCGCCTCGCGCCGGCGGATGGCGGCGAGCTCCATCCGGTCCTCGATCACGCTCGCGGTCGCCGCGACCAGCGAGAAGCCGTGCGGGTGGGCGGCGCGGTAGGGGCCCGCGAGCGCGACCGCGCCGACCCGCTCGCCGGTGTCGGGGTCGCGCACGGGGGCAGCCGCCGACGACCAGCCGTGCAGGCGCTCGCGGTAGTGCTCGGCGGAGAAGATCTGGACGGCGCGGTCGAGCGCGAGCGCGGTCCCGATCGCGTTGGTGCCCGCGTCGGCCTCGTGCCAGCTGGCGCCGGGGGCGAGGTTGATGCGCTCGGCGAGCGCGAGCGTCGGCTCGTGCCCGTCGGCCCACAGGACGAGGCCCTCGGCGTCCGCGACGAGGGCGATCTGGTGGGCGTAGCGCGCCACCCCGACCAGCATCTCGGAGAGCAGCGTCAGGTACGCCTGCAGCGGGTGCGCCTTGAGCGCGCGATCGGCCTGCTCGCCGTCGTCGAAGCGCGGCGCGACGCCGTCGATCTCGAGTCCGGCGCGGGCGCACCGCGCCCACGAGTCGGCGACCAGCGGACGGACGATCGTCGAAGGGCGGGCGCCGTCGGCCGCGCGCACGTACGCGCGTCGCAGCAGCCGCGCCCATGCCGCGGGGTCCCTGCCGACGTCGACGGCGGCCCAGTCGCCGGCCATGGCATGCCCTCGCCCGCTACTCGAGGGCCCGCGCGGGGAGCAGGGCCGTCTCGGCCGGCACGGGCGCCTGCTCCCGGTCCGACGGGTAGTGGATGAGCAGCGTGCCCCGGACCTCGCCGCCCACGGCCGTGAACTCATGGGGCGCGTCGGCGGTGAACGCGAGGTAGTCGCCGGTACCGAGGCTCGCCTCGCCGCCCTGGGTGCCGTCCGGGTCCACACGGACGTTCAGGCTGCCCGTGTGGACCACGACATGGGCGAGCACGCTGTCGCCGTGGGCGTGCGACATCCGCGACTCCCCCTCCTTGGCCCGGAGGTCGTAGAGGTCGATCACGCACGGCCCGGCGCGGAAGCGCCGCAGCAGACGGAAGCTGAAGCGCTCCTCTTCGCGCTCCTCCTCGCCGGCGCGGATGATCGCCATCGTCGAGCTCGCGCCCGGCGCCACGAGCTCGGGAACGCCGACGCCGAGGACGCCGGCGATCGCCGAGAGGGTGTCGAGCGTAGGGTTGCCGCGCCCCGCCTCGAGCGCCGACAGGGTGGCGCGCGCGATCTGCGAGCGCTGCGCCACCTCCGACGACGACAGACCCCTCAGCGTGCGATAACGCCTGAGGTTCCGAGCCAACGCGGTCAAGAGCTCGTCCACTGGATGGACACTGTAAGCGACCTCCGGGTCATCGGAAAGATGCGCGGTTCCCATCGGCCGCCGGTTCAGGGAGCGGCGACGGAGACGTGCGAGTCGGCCAGCCGCCGGTTGTCCACGACGGCCTCCTCGGGGCGCGAGCGCGCCGCCAGGACGAGCGCGAGCGCGACCGTGACCGCCGTCAGGGCGACGAAGACCCAGTCGGGCACGTCCGCCCAGCCGCCGACCATCGCGAGGAAGGCCTGCAGCGTCACCGTCCACACCGACTGGATCACCGCCACCCAACCGGTGAACGTGGCGAGCCGGGTCTGGCCGAGCGCCAGCAGCGCCCAGAAGAGACCCCACAGGAAGGCCCAGTTCAGCCAGATGATGCCCTCGGGCACGGCGTCGAAGCGGATGAAGTTCACGAGCGAGAACCCGACCGCCAGGAACGCCACCCACAGGCAGTACCAGCCCACGCCGGTCGGGTTGTGCCCGGTCAGCGCGTTGATGCCGACCCACAGGAAGGTCAGCGCGAACAGCCACATCGGGGCGACGGCCAGGACCGTGTCGAACGCCGTCGCATCAGCGCCCTTGACCTGCGTGAGGAGGTAGAACGGCGTGACCGTCGCGAGGATGCCGGTGAAGATGTTGTAGACGGCGACTCCCTTGCCGTCGGCCACCCCGAGTACGGACAGACCATTCACGAAGAGCGTGCCACCGATCATCAGCAGGACGGCATATCCCATGGGATCACCTCAACCTCGTGTCGCGACCCTTGCGGTCGGCCGGCAACGGAGAAGCCGGATCCACCCCCCGGACGAGCAGGCTCGCGCGGTAGGACCTCATCCCCCTCCAGGACGGTGCGCAGTTTAGGCGACACCCCTGGACAAGTCAATGGACGTCCTGGGGGTCTCGTGGTACCGTGCGGGTCGCCCTACGCACGAACGGAGGAACGGGTTGTCGTCGCTCGACACCGCCGAGCCCGGCTCGGCCACCACACCGCCACTGACCCCCGAGGAGCTCGGGCTCGCCACCCGGAACCACGGGTTCCTGCTGGAGGCCCTGCGGTACTCCGTGACGCCCGTGGGGCTCCACTACCTCCTCACCCACTACGACGTCCCGCAGGTCGACATGTCCACCTGGGCGCTCGAGATCGGCGGGCTCGTCGAGCGCCCGCTGCGCCTGACGATGGACGACCTGCGCAGCCGGCCCTCGGTCACGCGCGCGGTCACGATGGAGTGCGCCGGCAACGGCCGGATGAACATGTCGCCGCGGGCGATCAGCCAGCCCTGGGGCGTCGAGGCGGTGGGCAACGCCGAGTGGACCGGCGTGCGCCTCTCCTCGCTGCTCGAGGAGGCCGGTCTGCGTGACGAGGTTGTCGAGGTTCTGTTTACCGGACTCGACAAGGGTGTCGAGAACAATGTCAAGCAGCTGTACGAGCGAAGCCTCACGCTCGACGAGGCGTTCCGCGAGGAGGTCATGCTCGCCTACGCCGTCAACGGCGGCCCGCTGCCACCGCAGCACGGCTTCCCGCTGCGGCTGCTCGTGCCGGGCTGGTACGGCATGACGAGCGTGAAGTGGCTGGCCTCCATCGAGGCGATCGACACGCCGTACGACGGCTACCAGCAGTCCTACGCCTACCGCCTGCGCCAGGAGGCCGACGAGCCCGGCGAGGCGCTCAACCGCATGCGCCCGCGCTCCCTGATGATCCCGCCGGGCGTCCCGGACTTCATGACGCGCCACCGCTCCGTGCCGCCGGGCCCCACCACCCTGGAGGGCCGCGCGTGGTCGGGCTTCGCGCCGATCGCCCGCGTCGAGGTCAGCACCGACGGCGGCGAGACCTGGGCCGACGCCGAGCTCGGCCCCCAGCCCGACCGCTACGCCTGGGTGGGCTGGACGGCGCCCTGGGACGCCAAGCCCGGCGAGTACGAGCTGTGCGTGCGGGCCACCGACGCCGACGGCAACTGCCAGCCGCTCGACGCCGAGGCCGACTGGAACCTCGGCGGCTACGCCTGCAACGCCGTCCACCGGGTCACGGCGACGGTCGACCCCGCCTAGATCGGGGCGGGCCCCCGGGCACCGGGCCCGGGGGCGCGCGGGACTAGACTCTCGTCCCCTTGAGGGAGGTGAGCCCCCGCCCCGATGACCAGCTCGCATCACCGATCCTCGAGACCGTGGTGACGACGCTCAATCCCGACCGCAGCGTCAACTGCGGCGCGATGGGAGTGGAGTGGGGCGAGGAGCGGATCGCGATCAAGCCCTACCGCGGGACGCGCACGCTGCGCAACCTCCGCGAGGGCGGCGCGGCCGTCGTCAACCTCACCGACGACATCCTGTTGTTCGTGCAGGCGGCGCTCGCCGATCCCCATCCCGAGACGCGCGCGGCTGCCGCGATCGACGGCGCCGTGATCGCGGACGCCTGCTCGTGGCGCGAGGTGGAGGTCGTGTCGATCGACGACAGCGGGCGGCGCGCGCGGATCGAGACCCGCGTCGTCGGTCGCGGCACCGGGCGCGAGTTCCTGGGGCTCAGCCGGGCCGCCCTCGCGGTCCTCGAGGCGTCGATTCTCGCCTCCCGCACCCGCCTGCTGCCCCACGACGAGATCCGCGCGGAGCTCGGGCGCCTGCAGGTCGTGGTCGACAAGACCGCCGGGCCGCGCGAGCGCGAGGCGATGGCCTTTGTTCGCGGGCGCGTCGCGGCCGCGGTGGGGGCGCCGTGACGCGCCCCGCCGGAACGCGCGAGCCGCCGGCGGGCGAGCGAACCGCCGGCGTCCGCATCGAGGCGCCCGCGCGCCTGCACCTCGGGATGCTCGACGTCGCGAGCGGCGGCGCCCGCCGGTTCGGCGGGCTCGGCGTGGCGGTCGACCGCCCCGCGGTCGTGCTCGAGGCCACGCCGGCGGCGGAGCTCACCGCCGACGGGCCGAGCGCGGATCGCGCGCTCGAGTTCGCGCGCCGCTGCGTGGACGCGCTGGGACTGCCGGGCGGCGCGCACCTGCGGGTGCTCGAGGCGATCCCCGGGCACGTCGGCCTGGGCTCCGGCACGAAGCTCGCGCTCGCGGTGGCACGCGCGCTCACGGCGATGCACGGCCGGGCGCACGGTCCCGGCGAGCTCGCCCGCGCGGCGGGGCGCGGCGCCCGGTCCGCCGTCGGGCTGTGGACGTTCGCGCTCGGGGGGCTCGTGGTCGAGGGCGGCCTGCGCGAGCACGCGGCCCCGCCCGCGCCGCTGCTGGCGCGCCATCCCGTCCCCGAGGCGTGGCGCTGCGTGCTGATCGTCCCCGGCACGGAGCCCGGCCTCTCGGGCGCCGCCGAGGAGGAGGCGTTCCGCCACCTGGTGCCCGCGCGCGAGCGCGCCGCGCTGATCTCCCAGCTGACGCTGACCTCGATCCTGCCGGGGCTGATCGAGGACGACGTCGAGGAGTTCGGGGCGGCGCTGACCCGCATCCAGCGGCTGGTGGGCGAGTCGTTCGCCGAGGTCCAGGGCGGCGTCTTCCACCCGCTCGCCGCGCCGCTCGTGGCGGCGCTGCTCGAGCACGGGGCGGCCGGCGCCGGGCAGACCTCCTGGGGTCCGGCCGTCTACGGCGTCGTCGGCAGCGAGGCGGACGCGCGCGCGCTCGCCGCCCGCATGGCCCCGCAGCTCGACGCCGGCACCCGCCTCGAGGTGGTGCGCTTCGAGAACGCCGGCGCGCGGGTGGAGGAGGCGCGGGGATGCGACTCCTCGTGAGCGTCGCCGACGCCGGCGAGGCGCGCGCCGCCGTCGAGGGCGGCGCCGACATCGTCGACGTCAAGAACCCGGCCGAGGGAGCGCTCGGCGCGCCCGCGCCGGCGACGATCGCCGCGGTCCGCGCCGCGGTCCCGGCGGAGCTCCCGGTCAGCGCGGCGATCGGGGACCTCCCGGACCTCCCGGGCACCGCGGCGCTCGCCGCGCTCGGCGCCGCCCGCGCCGGCGCCGCGTACGTGAAGGTGGGGCTGTGGGCCTCCTCCGGGCTCGACGCCGCGGTCGCGCTGCTGCGCGCGGTGCGCGACGCGGTCGGGGACGAGGCGACCCTCGTCGCCGGCACGTACGCGGATGCCGAGCGCGTGCCGAGCGGGCCGCTCCCGCCCGGGCTGCTGGTCCGCGCGGCGGCGGCGTCCGGCGCCGGGGTGTGCCTGCTCGACACCGCCGTCAAGGACGGTCGCGGCCTGGCCGCGTGGCTCGCGCCCGGCGCGCTCGCGGACCTCGTCGGCGAGGCACACGACGCGGGGCTCGAGATCGCGCTGGCGGGCAGCCTGCGCCTCGAGGACCTCCCGGAGCTGGCGGCGAGCGGTGCCGACATCGCCGGGGTGCGCTCGGCGGCCTGCCGGGCGGGCGAGCGCGACGGCACCGTGGACGCCGGGCGCGTGCAGCGCCTGCGCGGCGCCTGCCTCGTCTGAGCCGGCGCGCTCAAGCGCGTTCGATCAGCGTCCCCGTCGCCCGCCCCTCCCGCAGCAGCGCGAGCACCCGGTCCGGTTCGCGCCCGTCGACCACCCACGCGTCGACCCCCGACGCCCGCAGCGCGGCCGGGAAGTGGGCGTCGACCCCCGCCGCCTGTCCGGCGGCGCGCAGCGCGGCGAGCTCGTCCACGCCGAGCCGCGTCAGCGGCGGCCCGTCGGGAGGCCACTCGGCGTGCAGCCCGTCGACGGCCTTGACCAGGACGACGCGGCCGGCGCCCGCGGCACCCGCGACCCACGCCGCGATCGAGTCCGACGTGACCTCCCAGCTCGCCGGCAGCGGATCCTCGCGCAGCAGGAGCTCCGCCGGGAGCAGGACGGCCGGGCGCCCGCGGCGAGCGTCCTCGAGCCGCGTGGTCGCCTCCGCGCCGGGGATCAGCGCCGCGAGCACGCCGCCGAACTGGTCCATGGCGAGGATCGACAGGCGGTGCGCGGTCGCGTCGCCGAGCGTGAACCGCCGGTCGTGGTCGCGCACGACGTCGGCGAAGGCCCCGCCGCCCGGCACGACGAGCAGCGCCTCGGTCCGCGCGGCCTCCCCGAGCGCGCGGCACAGCGCTCGCAGCGCGTCGTCGCCACCCACTCGCCCGATCCCGCCGCCGACCTTGACGACGCTCAGCACGCCGTAGCGAGGCGGTCGGCCACCAGCCGGGCGAGCGCGGCCGCCGGACCGCCGCCGGCGCCCAGCTCGGCAGGCGGCTCGACCTCCTCGAGGCCCAGCCGGTCGATCGCCGCGCGGCCGAGGAACGCCCCCTCGCCGAGCAGTACGACGCCGGCGCGCCCGCCCGGGAAGCGGGCCGCGACCGCGCGGACGGCGGCCTCGATCCGCCGCACCTGCGCGTCGTGCAGGAACGCCGCGATCGCGTCGACCTCGCCGGGCGCCAGCTGCTCGAGGTCCGCGCACACGAGCCGGGCGAGGCGCTCGCGCGAGCGCTCCGCGGTTGCGGCGCGGCCGTCCGGCGTGGGGCACGTGTAGGCGTCCGGCGCGAGGTGGCCGAGCACGAGGTGCACGTCGGCGGCGATCGCGAACAGCTCGGCCGCGACCGGGCACGATCCCCCGCGGACGGGGACCGCGGGCGCGATCGCCGCGGCGTTCGTGCGCAGCGCGCCGGTATAGACCAGCTCGCCGGCCAGGAGCCGGTCGAGGTCGGTCCGCCCGCGCGCCGCCACGCGCCCCGCGGCGATCGGGATGACGTCGGCGGTGGTGCTCCCGACGTCGATCATCAGCGCGTCGTCGTAGGCGCGCGCGACGGCGAGCGCACTCGCCACCCAGTTCGCGGCGGCGAGCTCGAGCGGGCGCTCCCGCGCCGCCGTCGGGGAGACCAACTCGCCCGCCGTGGTGAGCGCCAGCAGCGGCGCGTCCCCGAAGGCGGCCTCGGCCGCGCCGAGCACGAAGCCCACGCCCTCGCGCTTGGTCGCGAAGGCGTCGGAGAGCTCCGCGGTCATCGTCAGCCCGACGGCCGCGGGCGCGCCGTCGCCGACCGCCGCCGCGACCTCGCGCAGCACCCCGGCGAGCGCCTCGCGATCGCGCCAGACCTCGAACGGCCGCGAGACCGTCCGCAGCGGCCCCGCGCCAGCCCACGCCGCCTTGGTGTTGGCGCCGCCGACGTCGAGGCCGAGCACCCCGGTCATGCCGGCCGCCCCGCTGCCAGGATTCGCCGCGTGCGCGTGATCGCAGTCATGGATCTCGCGGGCGGCCGGGTGGTCCACGCCGTCCGCGGGGAGCGGGAACGCTACCGCGCGCTCCAGGACAGCCGCATCGCCGCCGGGGCCGACCCGCTGGGCGTCGCGCGCGCGTTCCGCGCCCGGCTCGGGCTCGACGAGCTCTACGTCGCCGACCTCGACGCGATCGCCGGCCGGGACGGCCACCACGACGCCGTCGCCGCGCTGGCCCGCGAGGGGCGCGTGCTGCTCGACGCGGGGACGAGCCGGCCCGGCGAGGCCCGCCGGCTGCTCGGGCTCGGGGTCGAGCGCGTCGTCGTCGGCACCGAGACGCTCGCCGGCGCCGCGGTCTACGAGCGCCTGTGCGCGGCGCTTCCTCCGAGCCCGCCCGTGCTCAGCCTCGACCTGCGCGCCGGCCGCGTGCTCTCGCCCGACCCCGGGCTGGCCGCGCTCGACCCGCCCGAGGCGCTCGCCCTGCTGGCCGCCGCGGGCGCGCGCGAGGTGATCGTGCTCGACCTGGCGCGGGTCGGCTCCGGCGAGGGACCGGACCTCGACCTGATCGCCCGCCTGCGCGAGCGCTTCGGCGAGCTCGCGCTGCTGGCCGGCGGCGGCGTGCGCGACGCGGCCGACCTGCGGGCCCTGCGCGACGCGGGTGCGGCTGGCGTCCTCGTCGCCACCGCGCTGCACACCGGGGCGATCGGCCGCGAGGAGCTCGACGCGCTCTAGCCCACGAGCGCCTCGACCCGCTCGACGAGCGCCGCGGCGACGTCCACGCCCGTGGCCGCCTCGAGCCCGTGCCACCCCGGGATGCCGTTGACCTCGATCACGTACTCGCGCCCGTCGGCGACCGGCAGCAGGTCGACCCCGGCGTAATCGGCGCCCACCGCGGCGGCCGCCCGCAGGCAGAGCTCCTCCTGCCCGGCCTCCAGGCGCGCCGCGCGCGCCTCGGCCCCGCGGGCGACGTTGGCGCGCCAGTCGTCGCCGATCCGCTCCATGGCGGCGATCACGCGGTCCCCGACCACGAACGCCCGCAGGTCGCGCCCCTCGTGCGGCAGCGCCTCCTGCAGGTAGTAGGCCGCGCGCTCGATCTCGAGCGCGCCGAACACGCGGTGGGCGACGTCGGGGTGCTCGACGCGGGCCATCCCGAGCCCCATCGAGCCGAACAGCGGCTTGACGATCACGTCGGAGCCCAGCGCCTCGAAGGCCGCGACGGCGTCCTCCCGCCGCTCGCACGCGATCGTCCGCGGCGTCGGCAGGCCGGCCCGGGCGAGCAGGACCGAGGCGAGGAACTTGTCCACCGTGCGCTCGATCGCGCCGGGGCCGTTGACCACCCGCACGCCCGCGGCCGCCAGCACGTGCAGCGCGTCGAGGCGGAACACGACGTGCTCCAGCGAGCCCCGCGGGATCCCGCGGACGATCACCGCGTCACACGCGCTGAGCTCGACGTCGCGGCTTCGCACGGTCGCGCCGCCGTCCTCGACGGCGCTCGTCAGCCTGGTCACCGGGGCGAACGCGCACGCGTGGCCCGCCGCGCGCAGCGCGCGCTCGAGGCGATCGGCGTGCCAGCCCCCCGTGGACCCGAGGACGGCGACGCGCAGCGCTAGCTCCAGAAGGAGCGCTCGAGGATCCCGAGGTCGACGTCGCCGGCGGAGAAGGTGCGCCCGCTGTCCGTGCTCGTGAGCATGATCAGGGCGGGGCTGAACAGCATCGGGTCGATCTTGTAGAAGTCCCACTCCGCCTCTTCGAGGATCTCGCCGAACGGCTTGCCGTAGGCGTCGGAGGCCGACGCCGGCACGCGCTCGGCCAGCCCCTCGAGCTCCTCGTCCTCCGCGTCGACCGTGAGCGCCACCTGGCCGCCGTAGAGGACCGCGTCGTTGGTGCGGCCGATCCCGGCGCCGTCGTCGCGGGCGACCGGCGGCAGCGGCGCGCTGCCGAACGCGCTGCGCACCCGCCGGACGTCGAACTCGAGCTCGTGGAGCTTGTGCAGCGCGGTCTCGACGACCCGCGCGGCGACCTGCGTGCTGCCGGCGACGCTCGCGGTCGGCGCGATCAGCAGCGTCAGCGCCCCGGGCGCGACGCCGGCCCGGCTCGCCACGTGCTCGGCGACCTCCACCGTCGGCGGGTCGCGCGTCTCGAGCACCAGCGCCGCGACGTCGGCCTTCTCGTCGACGTCGAGGTCGTCGTAGAGGTCCTCGGCGCGGATCAGCGCGCGGCCGGGTCCGCTCGCCATCGCGAAGTAGCCGTCGAGGTCGATCTTCCAGCCCGCGTACTGCGCGGCGAGGCACGCGAGCGCGGGGCGGTCGGTGGTGACCGTGAGACCGGGCAGCCAGCGCCCGGAGAGCGTGAGCGGCGTGAACTCCACCGTGCCGAGGCCGCCCATGCAGATCTCGGCCATCGCCTTGCCCGCCGTCAGGCCTCCCGGCGCCTGGCTGCCGCAGTCGATCACGCGCGTCCCGTTGGACAGCGTCGTCACCGCGACCCCGGCGGCGTCGGCGTCGGCCGCCAGGCGGTCGGCGAGCTCGACGGCGCGCTTGTTCAGAGACAACGTCATGCAGCGTCCTCCAGGATCAGGATCTCGCCTCTTCGCAGCTCCAGCCCGTCCCCGCTCCAGCGCGCGTAGCGGGCCTCGAGCTGGCGGTCGGACACCGGGAGGCCGAGCGTCCGCAGGCGGCGCAGGTAGAGCGCCAGGAACGGCGGCCGGTAGGTGCAGGCATAGGCGAAGGTCGGCAGCAGGGCCGGGCGCGTCATCGCCACGATCGAGCCCCGCCGCATGCTCGCGCCGGCGCGCGGGCCGACCTCGCCGAGCGCCACGATGGTGCCGGCGAGCATGCGCAGCCCGGCGGCCTCGCCGAGGCGGCCGGCGACCGCGATCAGGCCGCGCCGGAGCCCCGCGCCCGCCTCCGCGCCGGCGTCGCCGTGCACGACGATCTCCCCGCCGCGCGTACCGGCGCGCTCGCCCGGCATGGCGCCGCCGAGCTGGCGCCCGGCGGAGCCGCGCACGACGAGCCGCCCGCCGCGCATCGCGGCGCCGGCCCAGTCCCCGGCGTCCCCCTCGATCACGAGCTCGCCGCCGGTCATGCCCGCGCCGGCGTGCATCCCCACGTCGCCCGCGACCGTCAGGCGGCCGCCGCTCATGCCGGAGCCGACGTACTTCACGCGCCGCAGGTCGCCCTCGACGCGCACCTCGTCGCCGCCGCTCCCGGCGACCGTGAAGAAGTCGCCGACCTGCATCTCGGCGTTGCCGTGCCAGACCGCCAGGCGCTCGATCTCCGCCGCCGGCCGGCCGAGCAGCCGTTCGGGGCGCAGCTCCTCGGCCTCGAGCGGGACGGACGGCGCCTCGCGCAGCGTGAGCGTCAGCGTCACGCGCGCGTCTCCGCGTCCTGCGTCAGCAGCTCGTGCAGCCCGATGTGGTACTGGCCGAGCTCGCCGCCGTAGTTGCCGGCGGTGATGTGGGTCGCGCCGGCGCGCGCCGCTGCCTTGAGCCCGACGAGCATCGCACGGCGCACGGGCCCCTCGCCGAGGCCGTCGATGACGATCTCCATCACGCTGCCCACGCCCTCCGGGACATGGGTCTTGTCCACCTGCGCTCGCAGGGTCGGGCACATGCCGTCGTTCGTGGAGGCCATCAGCGCCGCGTAGCGCGAGCCGGGCTTGCTGCCGCTGCGCGCGATGCCGCCGGGGAACGGCATGATCATGCCCTCGACGGCCCGCATCGCCGCGACGGCCGCCTCCGCCGACCGCAGGACCGTGACCTCGTCGGGCGCCAGCATGATGATGTTGCCGCCGGCGACCGCCTCGCCGGTGCCGAAGCGCTCCTGCACCAGGAACTCGCCCTCCATCACGGGCACGCGCCAGTAGCGCACGCCGTCGAGCAGCTTGCTGGCCTGGTAGCCGTCGCCGAAGAAGCGCAGCTGCCCGCCGACGTCGACGGTCTCCTCGGACTCGAGGCCGTTGAAGCAGGCGGTCGTGGGGCAGGTCAGCACGCACTGGCCGACGCGCTCCACCAGGCGCTTGCCGAGCCCCTCGAGGTCGAAGGCGAACAACAGCACGCTGACCCCGTGGCGCCCGTCCGGCGTCTCCGACGGGTCGAGCTCGCGCTCGATCCCCGCCTCGCATTTGCAGCCGATCACCGACGTGGCGAAGCCCGTCATCGTCCGCGCGGACTCCATCGCCCAGCCGGGGCTCGCGGCGGTGATGATCACCCGCGAGCCGACCATGGAGAAGGCCTCGGCGAAGGTGTCGTCGACCTCGGCGCCGTGCAGCTTCACCGGCCGCCTCCCGCCGCGATCCGGCGCGCGGGCTCGAGCAGCCACGGCTCGCGCACCGGGTAGCTCCGGAAGCGCACGCTGTAGCGCTCCTCCATCAGCGGCGCGAGCGTCGCCTCGATCTCGCGATCGAACGCGGCGTCCACGCGCAGCAGGTCGCCCGTCCCGACCGCGCGCAGCTCGTGGTCCTCGACGACCTGGCGCCCGCCCTTGAGGACGTGGCGCGGGGTGGCGAACATCGCCTCGGCGTCCTCGTGCTCGTCGTAGATCGTCACGTCGGCGTCGGCACCCGGCCCGAGGTGGCCCTTGTCCTTCAAGCCCAGCAGGCGCGCCGGCGCCGCGCGGGTGATGATCGCGATCTCCTCGAGCGTGTACTCGCGGTCGAGGTCGTCCATCAGCACCGTGGCCTTCATCGCCTTCTGGTTGACCTGCTTGATCTGCTCGTTGCGGAAGTCGCGGTCCATCAGCAGGCGGATCAGCCGCGGGTAGCTGAGGAAGGAGCCGCCGTTGGGGTGGTCGGTCGACAGCACGGTGCGCCACGGGTCGCGGCTGAGCAGGAACAGCTCCAGGCCGATGCCCCATTGCAGCGCGTGGACGTAGTTCTTCTCGCGGTAGGTGAACGGGACGATGCCGCAGCCCGTCTCGGCCTCGAGATCCGCGTTGAGCCACTTGCCCTTCGTGATCTCCTTGAGCGCCGCGGACGCGGGCGCGTCGGCGGTCATCGTCGTGGCGGGGCCGAACATCACCTGGCCGACGTCCACGCTGTGCTCCGGATGGCTGTTGAGGTGCTCGACGAGGTCGGGGGCGCGTGAGCGCATCCGGCCGCCCGGCCGGCCGCCGTAGGAGTGGAACTGCAGATGGGCGAGATGCGCCCGGTGGCCGGCGAGCGACTGCAGCGTGTCGGTGGTGGTCCTCCAGTTGCCCGGCACGCCGAGGTTGTTGCAATGGACGTGCACGGGGTGGGGGAGCCCGAGGTCGTCCACGGCCCCGGCGAGCGTCTCGATGACCTGCCGCGGCGTGACGCCGGAGACGTCGTCGTCGAGCGAGGTCACGTTCCCGTTGTTGCGCTTGAACAGCTCGACGCCGCCCGGGTTGACGAGCTTGACCCCGTAGCCGCCCGTCGCCCCGAGCCACCACGCGACCGCGTCGCGCACGCGCCCGGGATCGGTGCGGATGAGCTCGAACAGCGGGAGGTTGTTGCCCAGCAGGATCAGGAACGCGGCGTCGATCACCGGCGTGTCGCGCAGCTCGGACAGTGTGTGGCGGGCCGACAGCGGCGGCGTCGCGGCGTCGACCACGGTCGTGTAGCCGAGCAGCGCGTAGCGGTAGCCGGTGGTGAACGTCGACGGCACCGTGCCGCCGGTGCCGGCGCGGGTCAGCGCGGTGCGCTCGAGCGGGTCCTCGCGGTGCTCCTCCGGCGCCATCTTGCGCGCGTGGTTGACCTTCGGGCCCGCGATGTGGGCGTGGATGTCGACGCCGCCAGGCATCACGATCTTCCCGCTCGCGTCGATGCGCCGCGCGTGCGACGGGACGTCGTCGACGATCTTGCCGTCCTGCACGCAGACGTCGCGGACCTCGCCCGCGACGCCGTTGGCGGGGTCGTAGACGCGGCCGCCGGCGATCCGCAGCATCAGGCCGTCGCCTCCGCCGGCTCGGGCGCCAGCCGGGCCGCGAGGCCGGCCAGCACCTCGTGGTCGGCGGGACGCGCCGACTCCAGCACCGCGCGCAGCGGCAGCGGCACGCCGTCCATGCGGTGGGCCGTGCCGGGGTGGTGGATGCCGCCCACGGCGGGCGCGATCGCCACGCGCGCCGCCGCGGCGGTCGCGGTGGCGCGCGGGTCGACCACGACGGTCGGGATCGCGCGCAGCCCCTCGGCGGCCGGCGCCGGCAGGAGGCTGCCGAGCGGGTCCCAGGCGACGATCAGCGCCGCATCGGCCTCGCGGCGCTCGAGCAGGCCCGCCGCGCTGAACTCGCCCGGGCTCGAGCGCGGGTACCCGCGCGCGAAGCTGACCGCGGACGGGTAGCCGGTCTGCCACGCGAGGACGTCCTCGGCGCCGAGCGCGTTGCCCTCCCGGCGCAGCGGCACGGCGACGACGTGCGCCTCGTGGCTGAGATCGCGGACGAGCAGCAGGAGCGCGAGCGCGCGCATGTGCCCGCCGGGGCCGGCGGAGAGCCCGCCGCCGTGCATGAGCGTGCCGTGCACGCACTCGCGCAGCGCGCCCGCGAGCCGCTCGAGGGCGGGCACCGGCACGGCGCCGGCGTGCCCCAGCGGGGCGCCGGTCACCAGCGCGCGCAGGACCCACAGCGCCTCGAAGTCGAGCTCTGGCGGCAGCTCGACGAAGGTGTCGGCCTCCTCGGCGGTGGCGGTCCGCTCGGCGTCGACGACCACCAGTGTGCGGTCGTCCCCGCGGCTCGCCCGGTCGAGGCGCAGGCGCTCGAGCAGGCGCGGCTGGGTGGTCACCGGGTCCTCGCGCCACACCACGACGAGCCGCGACCGGTCGCGCACCTCGCCGAGCGAGGCGGTGCTCACGCCGACCTCCTGGATCGCGCGGCCGCCCGCGCCGTCGAGCACCGGGCCGGCGGGATCGAGGACGCCGCCGATCGCCTCCGCGATCGCCACCGCCTCGCGCTGGGCCTCGATCGTCGCCTGGCCGAGCCCGTGCACGAGCGGCAGGCGGGCGGAGCCGAGCAGCGCCGCGGCGGCGTCCAGCGCCTCCTCGAGGCCGGTCTCGCGGCCGTCGACCCGCGCGAGCGGGGGCAGGTCGCCCGTACGCTCCGCGAACCACGCGTCGCCGAGCGGGCACGTGCACGCCAGGGACTCGATGGTCCCGCCGGACACCGTCGCCTCGATGTCGTCGCAGCCGAGACCGCAGCCGTTGCAGGTGGCCGGCTCAGGCATGGGCGGGCACCTCCGGGCGGCGGAGCTCCGCGCGCATCCGCGCCGCGTCCTCCTCGAGCCGCGCGACCGCGTCCCCGGGCGTCGGCGCGACCGCGGTGAGCGTGCAGACGGGCTGCGTCCGCGCGATCCGCTCGCCCGGGTGCGGGACGTCGCGCACCGCGCGCGGCCACGCGCGGGTGTCGCCGGTCACGACGTCGTGCGTGGCGTAGAGGATCGCCTTGCCCGCCGCGCGCGCGGCGGGGTGGGTGGGGATCCCATCCGGCAGCCGGCCGGCGCAGCCGTCGAGGTGGGCGGCGAAGACGCTCATGCCGTGCGCCGCCTCGATCGCCTCGAGCGAGCCGCACGGCCGCGGGTTGACCTCGACCGTCCACGCGCGCGCGCCGTCCCACACGAGGTCCACGCCGAACAGCCCGCGCAGGCCGAACGCCTCCGCCAGGCAGGCGCAGACGTCGCGGGCCTGCGCCCCCAGCGCGGCGCGCTCGCCCGCGTCCAGTCGCGGCGGCACGACGTTGCCGCACCACCGGTAGCCGCGGGCGCCGAACGCGCGTACGCCGACGAGCTGCTCGCTGACGCCGAGCAGGGCCGCGCCGCGCCCGTCGCCGACCGCGGCCGCCGAGCACGCGAGGCCTCCGACGCGCTCCTGCACGACGACGTCCCCGCCGAGCCGCCCGCCGCGCCACTCGCGCACGCCGCGCCCCGCCCCGCCCCGCAGGGGCTTGCGCAGCCAGCCGCGCGAGCGCTCGGCGCGCTCCGCGGCCTCGGCGGCGGGGTAGGTGCGCGGGAAGGGGTGGCCGGCGCCCCGCAGGGCCGTGCCGAGCGCGGCGGGGTCGCGGACCCGCGCCAGCGTCTCGGGAGGGTTGCCGAGCAGCACGCGGCCCTCGGCCAGCCGGCCGACCAGCGGCGGGTGGTTCTCGAACCCGGCGCCGTAGACGACGCTGGGCGCGTCGAGGCCGCGGGCGGCGTCGACCAGGGCCGCGAGGCCCCCCTCGGCCGCCACCACCGTGGGGCAGGTCCGGCGCAGGTCGAGGTCGCCGAAGCGGTCGACGGCCACCACGCGGTGCCCTGCGGCGGTCGCCAGCTCCGCCAGCATGCGGGCGCTGACGGCGGCCACCAGGATCGGCTCGGGAGGTGGGACGGGCACGGCGGGCGGGCTCAGGCGCTCACAGCCTACCTTCGAGCAGCGCGACGAAGAGCGTCGCGGCGACGAGATCCGCGGTCGTGCCCGGGTTGAGCCGGTTCCGCGGGTCGCGCAGCGCCCCGGCGAGCTCGGCGAGCCCGCGGCGCCCCGCCTCGCTGCGCGGCCCGCCCGCGGCCAGCACCCGCGCGGCGCGGGCGGAGACCTCCGCCGCCTGGCGCTCGCCCTCCTTGCGCGCGATCAGCGTGTCCGGGTAGGCGCCGAGCAGCACGAGGAAGAGCTCGACGACCGCGTCGCGCGGGCCGAGGCCGTCCTCGAGCGCGCGCGCCAGCGCGGGGACGCCGGTCTCGAACGTGACCGCGAAGTCGCTCGCGTATTCGCCGGCGACGCCGTCGCGCGGCGCCGCGTCCGCCATCGCCTCGCGGAGCCCGACCGTGGGCTCGTCGCGGACGTCCTGCTCGGGGCGCTCGCCGAGCCCGCCGGCGTCCGCCAGCCGGATCGCCTCGTACGCCGCGCGGGCGTCCTCGAGGTCGAGCCCGGCCAGCACGGCCGCCAGACGGGATCGCAACCCCTCCCCCTCGGCTCCAGACAGCGCCGCGCGCGCGAGCGGCGCCAGCAGCAGCGCGATCCCGAGGTTGGTGTTCGCCCGGCTCGCGGCGCGCGACGCGCGGACCATCGCGAGCACGGTCGCGCCCACGCCCCGCTCGCCGGCCCGCCCCACCTCGGGCCCCAGCGCGATCGCGCTTCGCACCATGTCCTCGTAGGTCGTGTCTCCGAAGTCGTGGCTCGGCGTGATGTTGCCGGGCTTCTCGGCGCTGACCTCCAGCACGCACGCGAGCTGCGCGGCCGCCGCGACGTCGGCAGGGCGGGGCGGGCGGGGCGGGCCGGATGGGCCCCCCACCCCGCCCCGCTCAGGCACGGTCCGACTGCAACACCCTGGGGTCGCTTGACCTCATTTCGACGCGAGAGCTATGGTCCCGGCCGCTTTCGCAGCACGTACGGGTCATTCCGGCCGGAAACCATAGAGAGGATGGGTGTATGGCGGGCTCGCTGCAGGTAGGAGAGTCGCTCGTTGGCGATGGCGCGGAGGTTGCGCACATCGATCTGCTGATCGGGTCGAAGAACGGGCCGGTGGGCGCGGCGTTCGCGAACGCGCTCGTCAATCAGAAGGAGGGGCACACGAACCTCCTCGCGGTGGTCGCCCCCAACCTTCCGTGCAAGCCGGACACCGTGATCTCCAACAAGGTCACGCTCAAGGGCGAGAAGCAGGTCGGGCAGATGTTCGGACCCGCCCAGGCCGCCGTGGCGCGCGCCGTGGTGGACTCGGTCCGCGAGGGTGTCATCCCGCAGAACCAGGTCGAGGACCTGGCCCTCCTCGTCGGCGTCTTCATCCACTGGGAGGCGGCCGACGACAAGAAGATCTTCGACTACAACTACGCCGCCACCAAGGAGTCGATCGCCCGCGCGCTGGGCAACCAGCCCAGCGTCGACGACGTGCTCGGCAGTTCCGAGGCGGCGCGGCACCCGTTCGCCGGAGGAGTCGAGGCCTGACGCAGAGGCTCTCGGCCCTGCGCGCCGTCGTCACGGGGGCGAGCAGCGGCATCGGGCAGGCCATAGCCGAGGCGTTCGCCGCCGAGGGCGCGCGGGTCGTGCTGACCTATTGCGCGTCCGAGGCGGCGGCCCGGGCCGTGGCCGAGGGCATCCGGGCGCGCGGTGGCGAGGCCCACGTCGCACAGGCCGACCTCTGCGTCCCCGGCACGGCCGGCCGCCTCGTGGCCGAGGCGGCCGAGCGGCTCGGCGGGATCGACGTCTGGGTCAACAACGCGGGCGCCGACATCGTCACCGGCGAGAACGCGAAGTGGGATTGGGAGCGCAAGCTCGACCTCATCTTCGCCGTCGACCTCAAGGGGACGATGTCCTGCTGCCGTGAGGTGGTGGCCGTGATGCGTGCCCAGCCGCGAGGTGGGACGATCCTGAACATGAGCTGGGACCACGTGACCAGCGGCATGGCCGGCGGCACCGAGGAGCTGCACAGCGCGGTGAAGGGCGCGGTGCTGGCCTACAGCAAGAGCCTGGCGCGCGGCGTCGCGCCGGAGATCAGGGTCAACGTGCTCGCGCCGGGCTGGATCGAGACCGCCTTCGGCGAGGAGGTCGACCGCGACTTCTACCGCGGGGTGGCCGAGTCCACGCCGCTCAAGCGGTGGGGGCGGCCCGCGGACGTCGCCGCGGCGGCCGTCTACCTCGCCTCGCCGGACGCCTCGTTCCTGACCGGCCAGGCGATCAACGTCAACGGCGGCGTCGTGATGTGACGCGGAAGGAGACTGCGAGATGACCCAACAGACCGAGGAGCTCCGCCCTCTCAGCGACGAGGAGATCCAGGCCAAGATCGCCGAGGAGGGCCTCGACGGCTGGTACCACGAGGGCGACTGGCTGCGGCGCAAGTACAACACCGACGGCTGGCCCTCCACGCTGATGGCCGTCAACACGGTGGGCTACCTGTGCGAGGCGGCCTACCACCACGCGGACCTCGCGGTGACCTGGGGCAAGCTGTGGGTGAAGCTCGCCACGCACTCGGCCGGCGGGATCACCAATCGCGACTTCGCGCTCGCCCGCAAGATCGAGGACACCGTGCTGTGGCGGCCGGAGCCCGGCAGCGCGATGGAGGGCACGCCGAACAAGTTCGTCTTCAGCAAGGGCTCGAAGTAGGCGGGCTCGGGCGACCCTGGGCGGCGCCGGCCATGCGGGCGGGCCGGTGAGCGACCGGATCCTGTTCGTGACCGGCAAGCTCGCCGCGCCGGCGCTCGAGCGGACGCTCGAGCGCGCCGGCCTGCCGTTCGACTACGAGGTCGCGGTCATGAAGATCACGGTGGCCGCGCTGATGACGCCCGAGTGGATCGCCCGCCGCCTCGAGGTCGGAGACGCCGTGACGAGCATCATGATCCCGGGCCTGTGCGAGGGCGACCCGGAGGTGATCTCCGAGCGCTTCGGGATCCCCGCGGTGAAGGGCCCGGCGGACCTCAAGCAGATCCCGCGCCACTTCGGCCAGGCCGAGGTGGAGGCGAGCTACGGCCCGCGCGACGTCCGCGTGTTCGCCGAGATCAACAACGTCCCGCGCCTCGGCCGAGAGCAGATCCTCGACGCGGCGACCGCCTACCGCGAGAAGGGCGCCGACGTCGTCGACCTCGGGCTCTCGCTCGACCGCAAGTGGCTCGAGGAAGGACCCGAGGTCATCGCCGAGCTGCGCTCCCGCGGGTTCTCGCTGAGCATCGACACGCTCGACCCCGACGAGATCCGGATGGCCGACGAGGCGGGCGTCGACTACGTCCTCAGCCTCAACAGCTCCAACCGCCACCTCGCCGAGGAGCTGCGGGCCACCCCGGTCCTGATCCCCGACGAGCCCGACGACCTCGACAGCCTCGACGAGACGATCGAGGTCCTGCAGCGGCTGGGCAAGCCCTTCATGGTGGACCCGATCATCGAGCCGATCGTGTCGGGCTTCGCCCACAGCCTCGGGCGCTACATCGAGGTCCGCCGCCGGCACCCGGACGTCGAGATGTTCATGGGGATCGGCAACCTCACCGAGCTCACCGAGGCGGACACCACCGGGGTGACCGCGGTCCTGATCGGCTTCTGCCAGGAGCTCGGGATCCGCAACGTGCTCACGACGGAGGTCATCGACTGGGCCCGCGGCGCGGTGCAGGAGGCGGTGCTCGCCGCCAAGCTCATGTACTACGCGCAGGAACAGGGGACGCCGCCCAAGCACGTCAACGGCGCGCTGCTGACCATCAAGGACGAGGAGTTCAGCCCCTACACCGAGGCCGAGCTGCGCGAGCTGCACGAGAACGTCACCGACCCCAACATCCGCATCTTCGCCGACGCCGACTGGATCTACGCGTTCAACGCCGACCGCTTCGTCAAGGGCACGGACATCAACCAGATGTTCGACGAGCTGGGCGTGGACGAGGCCACGCACGCGTTCTACCTCGGCAAGGAGCTGATGAAGGCCGCCATCGCGCGCGGATTGGGGAAGAACTACCGCCAGGAGTCCCCGCTCGACTGGGGCTACCTCACGTTCGCCGAGCCGCGCCGTGAGCGTGTGAAGCTCACCGCGCGTCGTGAATCCAAGCCACCGCCGAAGGAGCAAGCGTGAAGAAGGTCCTGATCCAGCTCGACACCGATCCGCAGCCGAGCCCGTTCGACTCGATCGCCGCCACCGACGCGGGCGTCGACGTCCTGCTGCGCCACGGCGAGGTCGCGCCGGAGGACGTGCGCGGGCTCGTCGGCGGCGCGATCTTCACCCGCGGCCCCGACGACCTCCACAACACGGCCGTGTGGGTGGGCGGCTCGAACGTGCCGACGGGCGAGGAGGTGCTCGGCCAGGTCCAGAAGTCGTTCTTCGGCCCCTTCAAGGTGTCGGTGATGCTCGACTCCAACGGCTGCAACACGACGGCGGCGGCCATGGTCGCCCGCATCGCGAAGCGGATCGACCTCGACGGCAAGCGCGCGGTCATCGTCGGCGTGGGCCCGGTCGGCGTGCGCTCCGGGCTGCTGCTCGAGCAGGAGGGCTGCGAGGTGCTCGCGGTCACGATCCCCGCCGACGTGCTCGGCACCGACTCCTATCGCCGCCCGCGCGGCCTCAAGGTCGCCCAGGAGCGCGGCCTGACGACGCAGGAGCCGGAGGACCGCAAGGACATGGAGGCGGCGCTCGAGGGCGCGCACATCGTTATCGCCTCGGGGCCGGCCGGCGTCGAGGTGCTCTCCGAGGAGTCCTGGAGCTCCAACCCGTCCATCGAGCTGCTGGCCGACTGCAACGCCACCGAGCCGCTCGGCCTCGGAGGCACCGAGGCGATGGACGACTTCGAGGAGCGCCACGGCAAGCTCATCCTCGGGGCGCTGGCGATCGGCGGCACGAAGATGAAGACGCACCGCACGTGCGTGCAGCGGCTGTTCGAGTCAAACGACGTGGTCATGGACGTCGACGGCGTCTACGCGGTGGCCAAAGAGCTCGCCTGACCGCCACGTGGGGCCGCGCGTCGCCGGCATCGATCCCGGGACGGTCTCCTTCGACCTGTGCGCGCTCGACGACGGCGAGGTCGTCCTCGAGCGCGCGTTCCGGTCGGCCGAGGTCGACGCGGACCCGGGACTGCCGGCCGCCGCGCTCGCCGGCCACGGGCCGTTCGACCTCGTGCTCGGGCCGGCGGGCTACGGCCTCCCGCTCGTGCCCGGCGAGCGCGTCACCGAGCGCGACATCTCGCTCATGATCCTGCTGCGGGCCGGCGAGCCGACCGCCGGCGCGGGGATCGGCGGGATGCGCTCGCTGATCCGCTCGCTGCTCGCGAGCGGGCTGCCGCTCGTCTTCGCCCCGGGCGCGATCCACCTGCCCACGGTCCCGGCGTACCGCAAGTGGAACCGCGTCGACCTCGGCACGGCGGACAAGGTGGCGGGCGCGGCGGTGGCGATCGCCGACCAGGCGCGCCGCCTCGATCTGCCCTACCAGGAGACCTCCCTGATCGCGCTCGAGCTCGGCGGCGCGTTCAGCGCGGCGCTGGCGGTCGAAGGCGGGCAGATCGTCGACGGGGCGGGCGGGTCCGGCGGCCCGATCGGCGCGCGCGCCTGCGGGGCGCTCGACGCCGAGGTGGCCTCGCTGCTGGCTCCGGCGCTGTCCAAGCGGACCGTGTTCAGCGGCGGGGCGCTCGACCCGCGCGGGGAGCTCGACCTCTCGGCGCGCGAGGCGCTCGCGGAGCTGCGGCGCGACCCGCGTCACCGGGAGGGCTGGCTGGCGCTCGAGGAGGGCGCCACCAAGGCGGCGCTCGCGCTCACCGCGTCGGTCCCGGCGCCGCGCGAGATCGTGGTCGGCGGGCGCCTCGCGGGCGCGCCGGGCGTGCTCGACGGCCTCGGCGAGCGCCTGGCGGGCGTCGCGCCGGTGCGCGCCGCGACCGGGCTCGGCGGGCGCTCGAAGACGGCGGCCCAGGGCGCGGCGCTCCTCGCGGACGGGCTCGCCGGTGGGCGCTACGCGCCGCTGGTGGAGCGGCTGCGCCTGCGGGAGGCGAGCGGGACGGCGCTCGACTGGCTCCGCCTGCGAGGCGCCGAGGAGATCCGGCTCGCGTAGGGCGAGCCCGGCCGGGCGGGGCGCCACCGCGCGCCCCGCCGGCCCGGCCCGCGTGCGGTCAGGAGCCCGCGGGGCTCCAGCCCTGGTACGCCTTCCTGGTGTCCACCTTGTAGTCCTCGGCGAGGCGCTCCTTCTCGTCCTCGTCGTCGTAGGCGCTCGTGGTGTCCATCCCGACGCCGCCGTGCTCGCGGGGGAACGCGGCGACGAGGCTCTGGTGCTTGTTCGGGAGCTGGACGAAGAGCTCCTCGGCCTTCTCCGCGGAGAGGACCTCCATGCTGTCCTCCTCGCCCTGATGCTGGACGAAGTAGTTCGAGTTCAGCGCGCGGAACAGGTAGGTCTCCTCGCCGTCGTCGGCGAGGAGGTATGACACCGCGGTGCGGTACCGCTCCCCGTTGATGACCTCGCTCAAGTTCTTGATCGTCACGTTCACTCTCCTCCTCGGTTCAACTCTGTGCCAGTGACTGCCTGGTGATGCTCGGCGGCGCCGCGCCGACGAGCGTGCGGGGGACGTCCTCGGCGAAGCGGACGACCGCCTCGGCGAGCTGCCGGAGGCGATCCGCGACCCCCTCGTCGACCAGTTCCCCGTTGGCGTAGTGCTCGTTGTGGGCGTAGACGCCGCCAGGGATCGGGTGACCCGCGAAGAACCCGATGAGCGGCTTGAGCTCGTGCTCGATCGCCAGGTAGTGATGGTCGCTGCCGCCGGTCGCGATCAGGCCGATCGGCTTGCCGTAGAGCGCGTCGTTGGGGATCACGTCGAAGATGTTCTTCAGCACCCCGCTGTACGAGGCGCGGTACATCGGCGTCCCGACGATGAGCGCATCCGCCGCGACGACCTTGTCGATGATCATCCGCGTGTCGCCCTCATACTCGGACGGATCCCGGCCGTCGCAGAACTCGACGTCGTGATCGCGGATGTGGATGACCTCGGCCGAGATCTGCGGCCACGTCAACTTCGCGTGAGCTACCGCCAGCTCGACCGCGATCAGGGTCTTCGATCGCGTGAGGGGGCTTCCGGACAGGCCGAGAAGCTCCATGGCGAACCTCCGTTTCTCGGTTCGGTGACAGATGCCGCCGGAGCCGGAGGCCGGGCGCGGAACCCGCGCCCGGCCGCGACTCGCGGTGGGGTCCGGCCCGTCTAGGCGTTGCTGACGGCGACGGTCTTGCGGCCGACGCGCGCCGCCTCCTCGCGCTCACGCACGAGCGGGATCACCTGCTTGCCGAAGTTCGCGAGCTCCCAGTTGTAGTGCAGGAAGCCGCACAGGATCACGTTCACGCCGAGCGCCTTGAGCTCCATGATGCGGTCGGCGACCTGGTCGGGCGTGCCGATGAGCCCGGTCTTGAAGCCGTCGTTGTACTGGACGAGGTCCTCGAAGCCGGAGTTGGCCCACATGCCCTCCTTCTCGGAGGACGAGCGGCCGGCCTGCTTGACGGCCTCGCCGAAGCCCTTGACCGCCTCGACGTCCGCGTTGACGATGATCTCGCGGAGGGTCTCGACGGCTTCCTGCTCGGTGTCACGCACGATCGCGAAGCCGTTCGCGCCGAAGCGCAGCTCGCTCGGGTCGCGGCCGACGTTCTGGGCCTCGGTCCGGGCGTCCGTGATGATGTTCGTGAACCCCTCGTTGGTGTTCCCGTTCATGAACAGCACGTCGGAGACGCGGCCCGCCATCCTGCGCGCGTCCTTCGAGTTGCCGCCCTGGAAGACCGGCACCTGGTGGACCGGCTTGGGCAGCATCGGCGCGCCGTCGATCGTGTAGAAGTCGCCGTAGAACGTGTACTCCTCCTCGTTCCACATGCCCTTCATGATCCGGATGAACTCCTCGGAGCGCCGGTAGCGCTCAGCGTGCTCGAGCCAGGGCTCGCCGTATCCGGTGAACTCGCCCTTGAACCAGCCGCTGACGATGTTGATGCAGGTCCGGCCGCTCGAGATCACGTCGAGCGTGGCCTGGATCTTCGACACCACGCCCGGGTGCCAGAGGCCCGGGTGACAGGCGGTGATGATGTTGATCTTCTCGGTGTTCGAGAGGATGTGCGAGGCGATCACGAACGCCTCGTGCTGGTGGTCGGCGCCGTAGCTCGCGAACCAGCGGGTCTGGGCCAGCGCGGTGCTGAAGCCGTTGTTCTCGGCGTCCCGCGCGTACTTGACGTTGGCCTCGTGGTCCCACTCGGTGTCCATCGGGAGGGTGGTGATGACCAGGCCGCCCGAGATGTTCGGGACCCAGTAGGAGAACTCGATCTGATCAGCTGACCTCTCGAACCACTCGGCCTTGGGCAGCTCGCTCTTGGGCAGAGGTGGATATGTCGGCATGCAGCCGCTCCTTCCCTTTCGGTTGCTTCGATCGCGGTCGGGACCGATCAGGTCCAGACCTTCTTCGGGGTTCCGATCTTGCGCTCGCGCAGGTACTCGATCGCCTCCTGCGACGTTGCCCGCGGTCGCCTCGAGAGCCTTACGGCAATCGAGGGTCCCCGCGCGGGTCTCCTTGCGGACCGCCTTGATCTTCGGTCCGGTGACGACGGCGTCGTCGTTCGCGGTGTCAGCCACTGTGTGTCACCCCCTCTGCCGGCTCGTCGTGGTCTTGCGGTGGATTCACGGCCTCGCGTCACGCCTGGGCCACGAGGCCGCGTAGCGTGGGGCACGCCCGCAGCGCGAGCGCGAGCTCCACCAGCGCCTGTCCCTGGCGCTCGGCCTGGGTGGCGAGGTCGGGGTCGAGTCCGTTGCCGTCCGGCATGCCGCCCCGCGGGACGTAGAGCCCGGGAGGGACGACGTGGGCGGCGAAGAAGCTGGCGAGGACGTTGCGCAGGTCGTCGAGCGCCAGGAAGTGGTGCAGGCTCGCGCCCGTCGCGACGATCACGACGCCCTTGCCCTGCAGCGGCGCGCGCGTCTCGCCCCACATGCCGCGCGGGAGCTGGTCGAGCAGGTCCTTGAGCGGGTAGGCGAACGAGGCGCGATAGACCGGGCTGCCGAGCACCACCGCCTCGGCGTCCTCGAGGGCGTCGACGGCGTCCTCGACGGTGACGTCGGACAGCGTCAGGACGTCCGACGTGGCGCCCGCGGCCGCCGCGCCGCGGAGCACCTCGCGCAGCACGGCCTCGGTGCGGCCGTGACCCTGGGGGGAGCCGTCGATCGCGATGACGCGCGCGGCGCCCCGGCGGGCCACCGGCTCCTCGGCCGGCGCGGTCGCCGAACGGGTCATGGCGCGTTCCCCCGCGTGCCGCTCTCGACCTCCTGGCCGCTGAGACGATGGAACGCGCCCCGGTAGAACACGAGCGGCGGGGTGCCGTCCAGGACGCCGAGGTCGACGACCCGCCCGAGGGTGACGTAGTGGTCGCCCCCGTCGTGGATCTGCTCGATCTCGCACTCCAGGTAGGCCAGGACGTCGTGCAGGACCGGCGCGCCGCTCGGCGTCTCCCGCCAGCCGATCTCGGCGAAGCGGTCGATGCCCTTGCGGGAGAACGTGCGGCAGATGTGGTCCTGGCCGTCGGCCAGGATGTTCACGACGAAGCGCCCGGCGTCGCGGATCGCCGGCCACGTCTCGGACCGCTTGCCCGGGCAGAACAGGATCAGCGGCGGGTCGAGCGAGACCGACGTGAGCGAGTTCACCGCCAGCCCGTGCGGCTCGCCTTCCCACATCGCCGTGACGATCGACGCCCCGGTCGCGTAGTGGCCCATGATGTGACGGAGCTCGTGCTTGTCGGGCGCCGCCGGGCTTTTCACCGCGCTCGTCATCTCTGGATTCCTCTCCGGTCCTCTGCTCACAGCAGGTGGCCCATCCGCTCGCGCTTGCGCTCGAGGTAGTGCAGGTTGTGCGGGTTGGCCTCGAGCGCCAGCGGCACGCGCTCGACGATGCGGATGCCGTGGCACTCGAGCCCGCGGACCTTGGCGGGGTTGTTGGTGAGCAGGCGGACGTCGCGGACGCCGAGGTCGTGCAGCATCGTTGCGCCGGCGCTGTAGTCGCGGCTGTCGAAGGGCTGGTGCAGCGCCCGGTTGGCCTCGACCGTGTCCAGTCCCTGCTCCTGCAGGCTGTAGGCGCGCAGCTTGTTGATGAGCCCGATCCCGCGGCCCTCGTGCGTCCCGAAGTACAGGACGATGCCGCTGCCCTCGGCGATGATCAGCTCGAGCGCCTCGTCGAGCTGCTCGCCGCAGTCGCAGCGGGCGCTCCCGAAGACGTCGCCGGTCACGCAGCACGAGTGCGCGCGCACGAGCACGGGCTCGCCCGCGCCGATCTTGCCGTGCACGAGCGCGAGGTGCGCGTCGCCGGTGACCAGGTCCTCGTAGACGTGGGTCTTCCAGTCGATGCCCTTGACGGGCAGCATGCAGTGGGCGCGCTTGCGGACGAGCCGCTCGGTCAGCCGGCGGTGTGCCGCGAGGTCCTTGATGCTGATCACGTGCAGGCCGTGCTCGGCGGCGAAGCGCTCGAGGTCGGGCCCCCGCGCCATCGTGCCGTCGTCGTTCATGACCTCGCAGATCACGGCCGCCGGCTGCAGGCCGGCCATCCGCGCGAGGTCGACGGAGCCTTCGGTGTGACCGTCGCGCTCCAGCACGCCGCCCTCGGCGGCGCGCAGCGGGAACGTGTGGCCCGGGCGTGCGAAGTCGCTCGGCTCGGCGTCCGGGTCGACCAGGTGGCGCACGGTGGCGGCGCGGTCGTGGGCCGAGATGCCGGTCGTCGTCAGGTGCTTGGCCTCGACCGAGACGGTGAAGGCGGTCGTGTGCGTGCTCGTGTTGCGCGCGACGGCGGGCTCGATCCCGAGCTGGTCCAGCCGCTCGCCGGACATCGCGGTGCAGATGAGCCCGCTGGCCTTGCGCGCCATGAAGGTGATGTGCTCGGGCGTGACGAGCTCGGCGGCGACGCAGAGGTCGCCCTCGTTCTCGCGGTTCGCGTCGTCGACGAGGAGCACGAACTTGCCGCCGGCGAGGTCGGTGATGGCGTCGGGAATGGAGGACAGCCTCATGAGGGACCTCGGCGACGAAGGGGCGCAGACCAGCCCCGCGCGGCGGGGCGAACTCGCAACATGCACGGCACACTCGACGCTGGCGTCAAGAGCACTAGACTTGTGCATTGGGCGCGGCCCACGCACTTCTGCTCGGTGGATGCGCGGTGCCGCGGAAGGAGGAGCGTGCTGTCTTCTATGGACGACATAGCCGTCGACCACGTTGTGCACGACCCGCGAGGCGGGGTGGCACGTCCGCGCCGGGGATCCTGGGGCGAGAGCACGGGATCACGACCGCACGGCGCGCCGTGGCGCGACGACCGTCTCGATCCCGGCAGTGGGGGCAACGACCATGGTGGCTCTCCTCCTCACCTCGTGGGCGGACCCGTGGCCCGCGACCGGCGCCTGGAGCGGCCCCGGTGCAGACCCGTGGTCATACGTTTCTCCCGAGGTGGCCCATCCGGCAACTGTGGGGCGCACGAAACCTCGGCAGGCCGCTTGTCCGACCGCACAAAGCCCCCATCGCGCCCGTCGCCCACGCAACCCGCGCCACAGGGCGGTCCAGCGCCGTTCCAGCAGGGTCCCCTACTGGATCAAAGCTGTGAAAACAGAAGATTCGGTGTTAGGCCGCTGACGCGGTATCGTGGCGATCGGCACGTCCGGTGGTGCAGAGGTCATCGTGGGCGTGCTCCGAGGAGATGGGTCGAGAACTGATGCACGCCAGCGCACGCGCCGCGCGGGAAGAGCCGGCTGCCGGCACCGCAGCGCCGGAGGCGATCGCGCCGCCGCCCGTCGGCCCCGCGCTGACCCTGGGCCGCCTGCTCTCCCACGACGGGCTCGAGCTCAAGCTGGTGGCGGGCGGGCCCGAGAGCCACGAGCGCTCGGTGACCGGCGCGGCGCTGCTCGACACCTCACCCGGCGCCGAGCTCGACGCGATCGGCGAGGGGACGCTCGCGCTCGCGGGCGGCGTGCTGGCCGAGATGGACGCCGCGAGCCAGCGCGAGCTCGTCACGGAGCTGCACCGGCGCGGTGCGAGCGCGCTCGGGCTCGCGGTCGGCAGCGCCGACGAGCGCGTGCCGAGGCCGCCGCTCGAGGAGGCCCTGCGCCTCGGGTTCCCGCTGTTCGTGGCCCCGTCACCGATGTCGCAGGCGGAGCTGGCCGGCCTGGTGGAGGCCGCCCGCGCGCAATTCGCGCTCGAGGACCTGCAGCGCTCCGTGAGCGCCCAGGACTACCTGATGGAAGCGCTCAGCGACGCGCGGCCGGTCGACGCCCTGGTCCGCCGCCTCGCGTGGCTGCTCGCCGGCGAGGCGCTGCTCTTCAACGACGGCGGCCACGTGGTCACCGCGACCGGCATGGTGCGCTCCGAGGAGATCTGGGACGAGATCGCGCGCCGTGAGCCCGAGCAGCAGCAGTTCGACGTGGGCGCGGGCCACATCACTTCGAAGCCGGTGGTCATCGGCGGGCGCGTGCGCTACTGGCTTGTCGCCGTCACCCGGCGGCGCGACGGGGCGGGCGAGCTCGCGCTGCTCCGGGTCGTGGAGCGGCTGCTCGAGCTCGTCACGCTCGCGCGGACGGTCGCCGACGACGACGAGCAGGCGCTGCGGTCCGGGCTGCTGGGCAACGCCCTCGAGGAGCGCGACCCGCGGCAGCTGCAGGAGATCGCGCGGCGCGCGGAGCGCTTCGGGATCACCTACGCGGAGCCGTGCCGCGTCGTGGTCGCCACGCTGCGCGCCCCGGCCCGCTGGGCCGGGGCTCCTGCCGCGCCCTCGCCGGCGGAGCGGCTGCGGCGCCAGCTCGCCTCCGGCCACACGCCCTACCTCCTCGACGAGCAGCCCGAGCGCCTGATCGCGCTGATCCAGGGCGAGGCCGGCGAGGTCGAGGCGTGGGTCCGGGCGCTCGAGCGCGAGGGCATCGACCTCGTGGCCGGGATCGGTCGCAGCCACGACGCGCTGCACGAGGCGCAGGCCTCGCTGCTCGACGCCGAGCTCGCCGTCCAGCAGGTCGACGCGGGCCGCGGGGCGGCGGTCGTGCGCTTCGAGGACTGCGACCTCGCGCGCTGGACGATCGGCCTCGCGGCCGAGCGCCTCGAGCCCAAGGTGGAGGGGCTGCTGGCGGAGATCAAGGCCGACCCGCGCCTCTACGAGACGCTCGTCGCCTACCTCGATGCCGACCTCGACGTCCGCGCCACCGCCTCCGCGCTGCACCTGCACGTCAACTCGGTCCGCTATCGCCTCGGCCGCATCGAGTCGATCGTGGGGCGCTCGCTGCAGCGGCTCGCCACGCTCGCCGACCTCTACATCGCCGTGACCGTCGACCGCACGACCGCGAGCGCCCGTGCCCGGCCGGCGCGCTGAGGCACCCGGTCAGGCCCGCCGCGCCGCCCTGCGCTCAGCGCCGGCGGGGTGCCCGCTCGGGAGCCGGCAGGTCCTCGCCCCGCGCGCGGCGCGGCCCGAGCGGGTCGAACGAGAGCTCGAGCGGCAGCGCGCCGAGCTCGGACCCGAAGGGCCGCAGGCCGGCGAAGTGCTCGGCCGTGCGCTCGGCCTCGGCGTGCGCGAGCTCCGAGCGGATCTCGATGAGCATGGTCATCATGCTCTGCCCGTGCACCTCGGCGGCCTCGCCGGCGGCGCGGCGGTCGCGCTCGCGGATCGCCTCGAGGATCTGCCGGTGCTGGTCGTTGGCGAGGCGCAGGCGGGCGTCCGGGGAGGTCACGAGGCTGAGGAACTCGCTGAGCTCGGACTGCACGGTCGTCTCGCCGGCCGTCAGCCAGGACGAGCGGGCCGCGCCGGCGATCCCGATGTGCAGCTGCGCGTCGAGGCGGCGGTAGGTGGCCAGCGAGTCGCTGTCGGCCATCCCGCCCACGAGCGCGTGCAGCAGCTCGATCTCCGACGGCGTCGCGCGATCGGCCGCGAGCTCGGCCGCGCGGCGCGCGATCGCGCCGCGGTAGTCGCCGAGGTCGCGCAGCTCGTCGAAGGAGCGGGCCGCCAGCCGGCGGCGGGCCTCCTCGGGCGCCGGCGGGATGACGTCGCGGACGACGACGGTGCCGCCGCCGCGGCCGCGGCGGGTGGCGAGCAGCCCGGCGCCGCGCAGCGAGGCGAGCGCCTCGCGCAGCGTCGCGCCCGATACGCCGAGGCGCTCGGCGAGGTCGTTCTCGCTGGGAAGATGCTCACCGACCTCGACGAGGCCGAGGGCGATGATCGTGATCAGCCGCTTCGCCGTGAGGTCGACGAGGCTCTCGCCGACGATCGGCGCGTAGACCACGTCCTTGGCCATCTCCAGCAGCGCACGGCCCGACACGACCTCACGCCTGTCAGCGGGTTCGAGCAGCTCAAGATGGCCGGGACTGCTCCCCATCGACCGAAGTATAGTCCCGCCGATGAGTGAGCCTGCCGGCTGGCGTCAGCGAGCTGTGGCGGGCGCGGGGCTCGACCCCATCACGCTCAGCGTTCTGCTGAACCGGTTCTACGCGATCTCGGAGCAGATGTCGCTGGCCGTCGAACGCTCGGCGTGGAGCTCGGTGCTCGGCCTCTGCCGCGACTTCTCGTGCGCGATCTACGACGCCGTGCCGCGGCAGATCTGCATGTTCGACGCCATCCCGATCCACACGACGTCGATGCACCTCGTGCTGCGCGAGATCGCCGCCGACTTCGCGGGCGACATCGCCGAGGGCGACGTCTTCGCCTGCAACGATCCCTACCGCGGCAACACGCACATCGGCGACCTCGTGATCGCCGTGCCGGTGTTCTTCGAGGAGCGGCACGTGTTCTGGGCGGTCGCCCGCGGCCACCAGCAGGACACCGGCGCCACCGCGCCGTCGAGCGTGCTCGGCACGGCGCGCAACGTCTACCAGGAGGGCATCACGCTGCCGCCCATCAAGCTCGTCGAGGGCGGGCGGCGGCGGGAGGACGTGATCGGGCTCTACCTGTCGAACGTCCGTTACCGCGAGACGCTCTACGGCGACCTGCTGGCGCAGATGGGCGCGGTGCGCAAGGGCTCCGACCAACTGCGGCACATGTGCCTGGAGTACGGCACCGACGAGCTGCTGCGCTACGTCGACGCGCTGATCGACTACGCGGACCGGCGGATGGCCGAGGAGATCGAGGCGATCCCCGACGGGGAGTACACCGGCGAGAGCTGGGTCGACGCCGACGGCGCGGGCCGCCTCAACACCCGCGTGCACTGCCGGGTGGAGGTCTCCGGCGACCGGGTCACGGTCGACTGGAGCGAGTCCGGGCCGCAGGCGCAGGGCGGCATCAACGGGTCCTACGCGACCGCCACCGCGGCCAGCGGAGTGCCGCTCATGTGCGTGGCGAGCCCCGAGATGCCCCACAACCAGGGCTCGATCGACCGCATCTCGGTGATCGCCCGCCCGGGCACGATCTGCCTCGCCGAGCACCCGGCGGCGACGTCGAGCTCGGTCGTCGCGCCGTCCGGCGCGATGCACGACGCGGTGATGAAGGCGCTCGCGCAGGCCGTGCCCGACCGCGTCGCCGGCGGCGGCCCGCGCATGGGCAACTGCCCGACGCTCTCGGGGATCGACGAGCGCGAGGACGAGCCCTGGTCGTACATGTTCTTCAACGACGGCGGCGGGTCGGGCGGGGCGTTCGGCACCGACGGCTGGCCGCTGATCGGCTCGCTGTGCATGCTCGGCGGGATCAAGACGATGTCCGTCGAGCTGATCGAGCTGCTCTATCCGTTCCGGCTCGACGCGATGGAGATCGAGCCCGAGTCGATGGGCTTCGGGCGCTGGTGCGGGGGGCCGGGGACGCGGACGGTGGTGCGCCCGCTCTACGGCGACATGACCAGCATCACGTTCGGCGACGGCTACGACAACCCGCCGCACGGGGTCCTCGGCGGGACCCCCGGGATCGGCGGCGGTCAGTGGGTGCAGGGCCCCGATGGAGGACCGCGGACGTTCGGCTCGGCGTGCGCGCGGCTCGAGACGCCGAAGGGCGGTATGTGGGTGGGGGTCTCCACCGGCGGCGGCGGGTACGGCGACCCGCTGTGGCGCGAGGTCGACGCGGTCCGGCGCGACGTGCGCGACGGGCTGATCGGCCGGGAGACCGCACGGGAGGTGTTCGGCGTCGTGCTCGGCGAGGCGGCCGATCCGGCCGTCGACCTCGCGGCGACGGAGTCGCTGCGCCAAGAGCGCCGCCAATGGTCCCGCCCTCCGCTGCTCCCGACGTCGCCCGGGGCGGCGACGTGGCGCCGTGAGCAGATGCGCGAGGGCGACGTGTATCTGCTCAACTCGGCGTAGATGGGTGATTCCACGACCCCACGATCGCCTGGCGGCGCCCCGCGGCGCCGGATCCGCGCTGGCCCGCGCGCGGGTGTCGACTGTCGTTCCTCGCGTAGCGGGGCGCCGACGTCACCACTGTGCCCCTCGTACGGCGGCGCCCGGCATCCACGGAGCATCCACCAGTCGACCGCGCGGCCGCGAAATCAACCATCTGGGCGAGGGGCCGCGTGACCTACCGCGTCGGGATGGACGTCGGCGGAACCTTCACCGACTTCGTGGTGATGGACGGCGACCGGGTGGTCCTCAGCTGGAAGGAGGAGTCCACGCCGGAGGACTCGATGGCCGCCGTGCAGGTCGGGCTCGAGGCGATCGCCGCCCAGCTCGGGGCGAGCGTCGAGGACTTCCTCGGCGACACGACGCTGCTCGTGCACGGCACGACGACGGCGATGAACACCGTCATCCAGCGCGTGGGGCCGCGCGTGGGGCTCGTCTGCACCGAGGGCTTCCGGGACGTCGTCTACTTCCGCAACGGCTTCAAGCCGGATCGCTTCAACATCCAGCTGCGCCACCCGCCGCCGCTCGTCGACCGCTGGCTGCGGATCGGCGTTCGCGAGCGGATCGGCCCCCAGGGCGAGATCGTGGAGCCGCTCGACGAGGACTCGGTGCGGCGCGCCGCCGCGCAGCTGCGCGACGCGCGCGTCGAGGCGGTCGCGGTCGCCCTGCTGTGGGCGCCGGTCAACCGCGTCCACGAGCGCAGGGTCGCCGAGCTGCTGCGCGAGGAGCTCGGGGACGTCCCCGTGATCGAGGCCACCGAGGTCCTGCCGGAGATCCGCGAGTGGGAGCGGACGTCGGCCACGGTGCTCTCCGCCTACATCCTCCCCGAGATCAGCCGCTACCTGCGGCGCTTCGAGGGCCGGATGCGCGCATCGGGCCTGCGCCGCTCACCGCTCATCATGCAGACGAACGGCGGCTGCGCGTCGGTCGGGGAGATCCTCGCGCGGCCGGTGTACTCGCTCGCGTCGGGCCCGGCCGCGGCCGCCGCGGCCGGCCTCCACGTCGCGGCGACGCCCGATCTCATCACGATGGACCTGGGCGGCACGAGCTTCGACGTCTCGCTGATCACCGACCGCGCGCCGGCGCTGTCGCGCACGATGGAGATCGAGGGCCAGCCGATCGGGGTCACGGGCGTGGCGGTGCACTCCATCGGGGCGGGCGGAGGCTCGATCGCGAGCGTCGACGCGGGCGGCGCGATCCAGGTCGGCCCGCACAGCGCGGGCGCCCGGCCCGGCCCGGCCTGCTACGGCCAGGGCGGGACGCGCGCGACGCTCACCGACGCCTACGTCGCGCTCGGCTACCTCGACCCGTCGGCGTTCCTCGGCGGGCGCATCCCGCTGCGCGAGGATCTCGCGCACGAGGCGATCGAGCACGACGTGGCGCGGCCGCTGGGGCTCGACCTCGTCTACGCCGCGGCCGGCGTCAAGCGCGTGGTCGACGCCCGCCTCGTGCGCGCGATCCAGGCGGTGTCGGTGCGCCGCGGGCTGGACCCGCGGCGCTTCGTGCTGGTGGCGGGCGGCGGCGCGGGCGGCCTGCACGCGTCGCGCCTGGCGCGCGAGCTCGGCGTCCGGCAGGTGATCGTTCCCGCGCAGGCCGCGGTGTTCTGCGCGCTCGGCATGACGGTCACGGACGTCCGACACGACTACGCCCGGCTGATGCGGATGTCGGCGCACGACGCGGACCTCGGGCGCCTCGAGCAGCTGTTCTCCGAGATGGAGCACGACGGGCGCCGGCGGTTGCACGCCGAGGGCTTCGACGACGCCGAGGTCGTCGTCGAGCGCTCGGTGGACGCCCGCTACCGCGGTCAGATCTACGAGCTGACGGTGCCGCTCAGCGACGCGCCGTCGCTGCGGGCGATCGATCTCGCCCGCGCCGCCGGCGCCTTCCACGAGCGCCACGAGGCGCTGTTCGGCTATCAGCGGGCCGACCTGCCGGTGGACTTCCTGCACTGGCGGCTCGTCGCCCGGGGACGGGTGGCGCGGCCGCCGGAGGCGGGGCCGATGCTCGCCCCGACCGGGCCGCGGGCGCGTGTGGAGCCCGCCGAGCAGCGGCTCCTGCACTTCCTCGACTTCGGCGGCTGGATCCTCACCGACATCCACCTGGCCGAGCAGCTCTCGCCGGGCGCGGAGATCGAGGGGCCGGCGGTGATCCGGGCGCCGGCGACCACGCTGCTGCTCTCGCCCGGCGACTACGTGCACGTGCGCTCGGACGGCTCCTACGTGCTCGAGGTCGCGCGCGAGGACGTCAGGCCGGTGGCTGCCAGTCGTCCGGCCAGCCCGCCCGCCTGACCGAGAACTTGTCCGGCGGGATGGCGAGGTCGGTGCGCACGGTGTGCGGCGCGACGATCAGCGTGCGCAGGTACTCGGCGTCCCCGATCAGCGTCCAGCGGGCGCCGGTCTCGTCGACGCACAGCAGCATGCCGTGCTCGTGCTTCTCGAGGCCCATGGACGCCGACATGGCGGGGTCCGCGAACGCGTAGTCGCGGGGGTGCATGAGGAAGCGGTTGAACGGGTTGTCATGCCACTCCACGGGCGGGCTCCTTGTCGGGGGACGCGCGCAGGGGATGATGCTCGATCGGTCAGCGCCGCGACAGTCCGCTTGCAGCGTTGCCGATCCGTCCAGGAACCCTCGCTTAATGCACCGGGATCTGTTTAGGGTTGTGTCGTGCACACGCCCTATCCCGAAGGTTCGCAGCAGGCCTATGTCTCGACCAACGTCGATGTCGGCGACGTGGTCTCGAAGGTGTTCAGGATCTACACCCGGCACGCGGGGCTGCTGCTCTCCGTCGCCGCGCTGGTGTTCCTGATCGACGCCCTGGTCCGCCTGCTGGCGATCGACCGGCCCCTCGTCGCGGTCCTCGCGGGCATCGTGACGCTCGTGCTGAGCACGATGTACACGGGCATGGTCGTCGAGCTCGTCTCGGACGTCCGCGACGGCCGCCTCGACCAGACGGTCGGCACGATGCTGCGCTCGGTGGCCCCCGTGATCCTCCCCCTGATCGCGGTCTCGATCCTGGCGGGCATCGCGATCAGCATCGGCTTCGTCCTGCTCATCATCCCGGGCCTCTACCTCGTGACGATCTGGGCCGTGATCGCGCCGGTCGTCGTGCTCGAGCGCCCGGGGGTGTTCGCCGCCTTCGGCCGCAGCCGCCGGCTCGTGAAGGGCGACGGCTGGCAGGTGTTCGGCGTGATCGTCCTGTTCTTCGTGATCTACATCTGCATCGGGATCGTGCTCACGGTGCTCGGCGCCCTGTTCGGCGACGCCGGCCAGGTGGTCTTCGGCTACATCGGCAGCGTGATCACCGCGCCGCTGGTCGCGCTCGCCGCCTCGGTCCTGTACTTCGAGCTCAAGGAGCGCCGCGAGGGCGTGACCGCGCCGGCCGCCTCCGGCGGGATCGCCCCCGAGACGCCCGGCGGGTTCCCGCCGCCCTCGCCGCAGCCGTAGCCGCAGCTGTCCGATTGGATCTCCTCCGTTCGGGCTAGGAGGAGGTCCATGGCGACGTATCGCATCGCGTCGATCCCCGGCGACGGGATCGGGCACGAGGTCCTTCCCGCCGCGCGGGCCGTGCTCGACGCGGCCGGGTCGCGCCACGGCGTCGAGCTGACCTACGAGGAGTTCGACTGGTCGTGCGAGCGCTTCGCGCGCGAGGGCGCGATGATGCCCGCCGACGGCCTCGACCAGCTGCGCGGCGTCGACGCGATCCTCCTCGGCGCGGTCGGCTATCCCGGCGTCGCCGACCACGTCTCGCTGTGGGGGCTGCTGATCCCCATCCGCCGCAGCTTCCGCCAGTACGTGAACCTCCGCCCCATCCGCGTCTTCGAGGGCGTCGAGAGCCCGCTGCGCGGCGCGCGGGCGGGCGAGGTCGACCTCGTCGTCGTGCGCGAGAACGTCGAGGGCGAGTACAGCGAGGTCGGCGGCCGCGTGAGCCGCGGCTTCCCTGAGGAGGCGGCCATCCAGGAGGCGGTGTTCACCCGCGCGGGCGTGAGCCGCATCGTCGACTACGCGTTCGAGCACGCCGCGGGCCGCCGCGGCCACGTGACCTCGGCGACCAAGTCCAACGGGATCGTCCACACGATGCCGTTCTGGGACGAGATCGTGCGCGAGCGCGCCGCCGGGCACCCCGGCGTGACGTGGGACCAGGAGCACATCGACGCGCTGTGCGCCAAGCTCGTGCTCGACCCAGCCCGCTTCGACGTGATCGTGGCGTCGAACCTCCTCGGCGACATCCTCTCCGACCTCGCGGCCGCGGTGGCGGGCTCGATCGGCATCGCCCCGGCGGCCAACCTCAACCCGGAGGGCGAGTTCCCCTCGATGTTCGAGCCGGTGCACGGCTCGGCGCCGGACATCGCCGGGCAGGGCGTGGCCAACCCGCTCGGCGCGATCTGGTCGGGGGCGATGATGCTCGACCACCTCGGCCACCCGGAGGCGGGCGCCGAGATCCTCGACGCGATCACGCACGTGCTCGCGTCGAGCGGCGTGCGCACGCCCGACCTGGGCGGCTCGGCGACCACCGGCGAGGTCACCGATGCCGTGCTGAGCGCGCTCGCGGGCGCCGCCGCCTCGCCGCGCTGAGCCGAGCTGGACTCGCCCCTCGCCCCCGCATAGGGTTGGCCGATGCGGTGGATACCGGCGACCGCGATGCTCACCCTCATCGTCGCCCTGTCCACGCCGGCCGCCGCGAGGGCGTTCACGCTCGAGCCGCTCGGCTCCGCCGCCGCGCCGATCTTCCTGACCTCCGAGCCCGCCGACCCCAACCGGCTCTACGTCGTCGAGCGCGCGGGGACGATCCGCCGCCTCGGCGCGCCCGGGATCTTCCTCGACATCACGCCGCAGGTCTCCGGCGGCGGGGAGCGCGGCCTGCTGTCGATGGCCTTCGCGCCGGACTACGCGACCTCGGGGCGCTTCTACGTCTTCCACACGGATCCCGGCGGCGACCTGACCGTCGCCGAGTACCACCGGGCGTCGGCCGAGAGCGCCGATCCGGCCAGCCGGCGCGTTGTCCTCGTGATCGAGCACTCGGCCCAGGCCAACCACAACGGCGGCCAGCTCGCGTTCGGCCCGGACGGCTACCTGTACGTCTCCACCGGCGACGGCGGCGGCTCCTCCGACCCGATGGCGAACGGGCAGAACCTCGGCGTCCTGCTCGGCAAGATCCTGCGCATCGACCCGCGGCCGGCGGGCGGCGCGGCCTATGCCGTCCCGCCCGGCAACCCGTTCGCGGGCACGCCCGGCGCCGCGCCGGAGATCTGGGCCTACGGGTTCCGCAATCCCTGGCGCTTCTCGTTCGATCGCGCGACCGGCGACCTGATCGTCGCCGACGTCGGCGAGAGCACGTGGGAGGAGATCGACTTCGCGCCGCTGGCCGCCGGGGGCGGCCGGGGCGCGAACTACGGCTGGAGCTGCTTCGAGGGGCGCGAGGTCTTCAACCCGGCGTGCGCCACGGTGGCCCAGGCGCCGCCCGTCCTGCAGCAGCCGCACACCGCCGGCTACTGCGCCATCACCGGCGGCTACGTCGTCCGCGACCCCGGGATCCCCGAGCTCGCCGGCCGCTACGTCTACAGCGACTACTGCGTGCCCGCGCTGCGCTCGGTCGCCCTCGCGGCTCCCGACGCCACGGGCGACCGCGCTGAGGCCGCGAGCGTCGCCCAGCTCGCCTCCTTCGGGGAGGACTCGTGCGGGCGGGTATACGCGCTCTCGCTCACGGGGCCGATCTACCGCCTCGCGGGCGCGGCGCCGACGTCCTGCCCGAGCCCGGCGAGCGGCACCGCCGCGGCCGGCGGGCGCCCTGACACCACCGGCCCGCGGATCACCTTCCTCAACGCGCGCACCCAGCGGCCGCTGCGCGGTCGCCGGCGCCTGTACGCCCGGCTGCGCTGCGACGAGCCGTGCCGGGTGCGGGTCCGTGCCCGCGTCGCCCGCCGCGGCGCGCGGACGCGGACGCTGCCGGCTGCCGGCCGCCGCCTCGCCGCGAGCGCGCCGGTGACGATCCGCTGGCGGCTGGGGCGCAAGCGCGTGCGCGCGCTGCGCGGGATGCTCGCCGCCAAGCGGCCGACCCGCCTGCGCCTCGTCGCCGTCGCGGTCGACGCGGCCGGCAACTCGAGCCGCAAGGGCGCCTCGATCCGCCTGCGGCGCTAGCCGCCCCGCGCCCCCAGCGTGCGGTCGAGCCAGTCGAACACGCGCTGGTTGCGCACCGTGGGCGCGCGCGGCTCGCAGTGCAGGTCCGCGCCCTCCTCGGCCGTGAAGCGCATCAGCTCCTTCGGGCACTGCAGCTTGTCGTAGAGCTGCTGCGACTGACCCGGCCAGAACTGCTCGCCCTCGGGGTCGGTGACGAGCGTGGGGCAGCGGATCCGCCCGATCGTCTCGTCGTCGAGCCGATAGGAGAGCGTCGCGCGGAACACGTCATAGGGGTCGTCGATCTCGTAGGGGAGCGAGCGGAACGCGAGCTGGAAGCGGGCCTGCTTCGAGAGGCGCATGCCGACCTTGAGCGACTTGTCGAAGCCCTCGCGGTCGCCGGTCTCGAGTTGCTTGCGCATTAAGCCGGGAAGGTGCCCGGACCACGAGACGCTCACGTCGACGACGCCCGGATCGGCGACGGCGGCCGCGAGCCGGTGCTCGAAGGCGGCCGCGCGCGGGACCCAGTAGCCCGCCTGGGAGACGCCGAGCAGGGCGATGCGGTCGCCGTCGATCTCGGGCCGGCCGAGCGCCCAGTCGACGACCGGGGTGATCACCGCCTCCCAGTCTTGGCGGAAGCCGATCTCCTGCTCGTGCAGCATCGCGTTCTGGCCGGGCCCGTCGAAGATCAGCGCCGCGTAGCCGCGCTCGAGCCCGGCGCCGGCGCCCTGCACCCAGGCGTCGACGTTGGAGCCGTCGCTGCCGTTGTTGATCACCGCGAGGGGATATGGGCCCGCTTCCTCCGGCGTGAACAGCCAGCCGGGCATCGTGGTGTCCTCGTAGGGGATCGCCACGACCTCGCCGCCGAGCAGGCCCGCGGCCGCTGCCCAGGCGTCGCGGCCGGCGCGCCACGTCGGCTGCCAGCGGTCGGGGTCCTTCGTCCCCAGCGCGGCGAAGGCGGCGGTGCCGTACGCCTGCGCGGCGCGGAGCCAGGTGTCGCGCGCGCTCGGCCCGCTCGTCGCTTCGGCGACGCCGCGCAAGCGGTCCCCGAGCCCATGCCAGGCGTCGAACCAGGAGTCCCGGTCGCCGTCCCTGATCGCCGCGACGGTGGCGAGCACCTCGCCCGCCTCGGCGCACCGGTACGCGGCCGCCCCGATCGCGATCGCCGTCAGGAACTCCTGCTCGTCGTCGGAGAAGAAGCGGTGGTGGCTGCGCACCGGCCGATGCTATCCGGCGGCCGCCGGGCGCTCGACGAACCACTCGATGAAGTCGGCGCAGCGGCCGTCCGGGTCGAAGCGCATCACGAAGCAGTTGTCATAGACGGCGCGGACCGAGCCGTCGGGGCCGGTGTAGGTGCTCGTCCCGGTGGCGACCGCGGAGGCGCCGTCGACGGCGAACGGCTCGTAGACGGCGTCGTAGCTGCCGGGCTCGTCGCGGTCGGCGAGCCACGCGTCGGCGACCGCCTCGCCGCCGACGATCGGCTCGTCGTAGGGGTAATAGCGGTAGTGCACCGCGTCAGAGAACAGCGCAAGGATCTGCTCGCGGTCGTAGCTCTTCCACGCCGCGATGTAGCCCTCCAGCCAGCGAGCGACCTCTCCGTGTTCCATCGGCATCTCCGTTCGGGGTGGGTCCAGTCGTGCGTGCGTATCGCATCATGCGGGGCGTGACCCCCGCGCCGCTCGCCCGTCATCTGCTGCGCGCCCGCGACCTCGTCGACAGCGCCTACGCCGAGCCGCTCGATCTCGACGCGCTGGCCCGCGCCGCGCATGTGTCGCCGCGCCACTTCAGCCGCAGCTTCCGCCGCACGTTCGGCGAGACGCCGCACCAGTACCTCCTCACCCGCCGGCTCGAGCGCGCGCGCCACCTGCTGCGCACCACCGACCTCCAGGTCGGGGAGGTCTGCCTGGCCGTCGGCTTCACCAGCGTCGGCTCGTTCACCAGCACGTTCCGCCGCCGCGTCGGCGTCGCCCCGACCGCCTACCGCCGCGAGCACGCCGGGCCGTCCGACGTGGACCGGATCCCGCTGTGCACGGTGATGGCGTGGGCCCGCCGGCCGGGGGTGGGCGCGTTTGAAGAAGACAGGGCTCGGGTGGCGCACTAGCGTCGGTCTCTCCGACCAAGAGAGGTGAGGACGATGATCGACGCGATGTCGCACGTCGGCGTGTGGGTCGCCGACCAGGACGAGGCGAAGGCGTTCTACACCGAGAAGCTCGGCTTCGAGGTGCGCGAGGACGCGACGCTCGAGGAGCTCGGGGGCTATCGCTGGCTCACCGTCGGGCCGCCCGGCCAGCCCGACTTCCGGCTGATCCTGAGCCGCCCCGGTCCGCCGGCCGTCGACCCGGAGGCCGCCGAGCAGGTGCTCGGGCTCGTCGCCAAGGGCGCCATGGGCGGCGGGATCTTCCGCACGCAGGACTGCCGCGCGACGTGCCGGGAGCTCGAGGCGCGCGGGCTCGAGCTCGCGCAGCAGCCCGTCGAGCGCTTCTACGGGATCGACGCGACGTTCCGCGACCCGTCGGGCAACCTCTGGCGCATCGTCCAGGAGCTCGAGTACGACCTCGACGCGATGCATTGATTGGACGCCCGATTGGACCGCGCGGGGACGAGCGCCGTAGTCCCCACGATGAAGGCACTCGTCACCGGAGCCACGGGATTCGTCGGCGGGCGGCTCGCGGACGCGCTGGCCGCCGACGGCGCCGAGGTCCGCTGCCTGGTCCGCGACCGCTCCCGCGCGGCGTCGCTCGAGCGGCGCGGCCACGACCTGCACGAGGGCGACGCGCTCGACGAGCGCAGCCTGCGCGGCGCGGGCGAGGGCGCCGACGTCGCCTACTACCTGATCCACTCGATGGGTGGCGAGGGCGACTTCAGCGAGAGCGACCGCGCGGCGGCGCGGAACTTCGCGCGGATGGCCGCGCGCGAGGGGATCGGGCAGGTCGTCTACCTGGGCGGCCTCGGCGAGCCCACGTCCAAGCACCTGCGCTCGCGCCACGAGACGGCCCGGACCCTCGCCGCCGAGGGCCCGCCGCTGACCTACTTCCGGGCCGGCATGGTGGTCGGCGCGGGCAGCGATTCGTTCCGCACGCTCTACCACCTCGTCGACCGGCTGCCGGTGATGATCGCCCCCGCGTGGCTGCGCACCCGCACGCAGCCGATCGGGATCGACGACGTGCTCGCCTACCTGCGCGCGGCGCCCCACACCACGGGCAGCGCGGGCCGCGAGGTCCAGATCGGGGGCCCGGACGTCCTCACCTACGGCGACATGCTCGGGGTCGTCGCGCGCGAGCTCGGCCGCCGCGAGCCCCCGATGCTGCCCGTGCCGCTGCTCTCGCCGGCGCTCTCCTCGCTGTGGATCGGTCTCGTGACGCCGGTCGACACGGACGTGGCCCGCCCCCTGGTGGAGGGGCTCTCGACAGAGACGGTCGTCTCCGACCCCTCGGGCGCGGCGCTGTTCGACGTCGACCCGCTGCCGTTCGCCGAGGCGGTGCGCCGCGCGCTGCGCGAGCGCGACGCGGAGCCCGCCGCCGCGTCTTGACGGCGCGAGGGGTGCACGTGCTCGAGCGCCGGCAGCGGCTCGAGCTGCCGGCCGAGCGCGCGTTCGCGTTCTACGCCGACGCGCGCAACCTCGAGGCGATCACGCCGCCGTGGCTCGCGTTCAGGGTCACCACCCCGGGGACGATCGAGATGCGCCCCGGCACGGTGATCGACTACCGGCTGCGGCTCCACGGGGTGCCGGTCCGCTGGCGCACGCGGATCGAGGTGTGGGATCCGCCGCGGCGCTTCGTCGACGTCCAGCTGCACGGCCCGTACGCGCTGTGGGAGCACACCCACACGTTCGAGCCCGAGGGCGCCGGGGCCGTCGTGATCGGCGACCGCGTCCGCTACGCGCTGCCGCTCGGGCCGCTCGGGCGGATCGCCCACGCGGTGTTCGTCCGGCGCGACGTCGAGCGGATCTTCGACCACCGGCGCCACGCCGTCGCCGCGCGCCTCGGCGCCGCTCAGGCCGCCGCGAGGTAGGCGATCATCCGGCTCGTCAGCGACTCCGCGCGGCGCAGCTCCTCCGATCCGGCGGGGACCGGCTCCGCCAGGCGCTCGGCGATCCGCGCGACGACTCCTGGCGCGTCGCGCGCGGCGAGCTCGCAGCACACCAGCGCCGCGCAGCGCACGGTCGCGCGGTCGGCGGTCCAGATCGTCTCGAAGCGCCGCTGGGCGTCGGGCGCGTCCGCCTGGCCGGGCGGCTCCCAGCCGACGAGGCAGGCCGCCCGGTCGCTGCTGTCGCAGGCGATCAGCCACTCGCGGGCGAGCGGGTCGCGGTCGCTGATCGGGACCTCGATCGGCTGCCCCGCCGGCCGTCGCGCCACGGCGAAGTCGGCGAACACGAGCGCGGTCTCGGCGACGCGGCCGAGCTCCCGCCAGCGCCCCAGCGTCTCGCGGTAGTGGCGCTCGCGCTGGAAGGCGCCGAACAGCAGGAGGTCGGCGGCGCCGCAGGCGCCCTCGTCCTCGATCGCGTGGCTGATGGCGATCAGGCTGCGCTTGCGCAGGAGGTTCACCTGCAGGTCGGGGCGCCGGCGGCGCAGCGTGCCGAACACCGATCGCGAGGGCGCGGCGCCCTCGCGGGCACGCTCGATCGCGGTCTTGACCGGGAGGCCCGCGGCGCGCAGCCGCAGTGCCTGGAGCAGCACCTCGACGTCGCTCTCCCGGTAGCGGCGGTGCCCGCTCGGCAGCCGCCGTGGCGCCGGGAAGCCGTAGCGCGTCTCCCACGCGCGCAACGTGGCCTCGCCGACCCCGGTGCGCTCGACGACCTCCCGCATGGGCAGGCCGTCGCCCGCGGGTGTCATCCGGCGTCTCCGGCCGTCTCGCGCATCTTCTCGAGCCCGAGGCGGACGCGGCTCTTGGCGGTGCCGAGGGGGACGCCGATGACGTCCGCGATCTCGCGCGCGGTCAGCTCCTTGCCGTAGGCGAGCAGGACCGCCTCGCGCTGCGGGGGCGGCAGCCGGTGGAGGATCGACACGACGTGGGCGGTGCTCTCGCGCTCGATCGCCCGCTCGTCGGCGCTCTGCTCGTGGCGGGGCTCGCCCGCGGTCGTCGCCAGGCGCTCGACCGCGGCCTCGCGCGCGTTCTGGGTGCGCCAGCGGTCGACCGCGCGGCTGCGGGCCATCATCGTGATGTAGGAGCGCAGTACGCCGCGCTTGGAGTCGAACGCGCGCGGCCGCCGCCACAGGTGGGCGAAGACGTCCTGGACGACGTCCTCGGCCGCGGCCGGGTCGCGCAGGACGCCCACGGCCGCCGCGAACGCCCGCGCGCGGTGCTCCTTGTATGCGCGCTCGAAGGTGTGCGGGTCGCGGAGATCTGTGGCGATGTCATGCATGGGGCCATCCGTGTTCAGGAAAAGCTAGACAGAGTGTACAGGTCTGTTCGAGCATTCCCGGAACCGGGGGGCCGGTAATCGCGACCGCCGCCGGCCAGGTGTCGCGCGATCAGGCGCGCCGGGCGCTGCGGCGGGACTCCGGCGCCTGAACGGCTAGCCGGGGAGGTCGAGCTCTGAGACGCTGAACGCCACGCCGTTGGGGTCGGCCACGACGGCCTGCCGGAACGGCGGCGCGTCGTAGGGCCCCGCCAGCACGCCGCCGCCGAGCTCGGTCGCGGTGGCGGTCGCCCGGTCGACGTCGTCGACCCAGAAGTCCACGCTCCAGTGGGCGCGCGGCGCCTCGGAGAGGGGCATCACCACGGCCACGACGTCGCGCGGGACGGGCTGCGAGGGCTCGCCGCCGACGTAGCCGGGGAGGCGGAACAGCCCCATCTCCATGTCGCCCATCCGGAAGGTTTCGAGCTGCCAGCCGAAGGCGGCGCCGTAGAAGGCCGCGGCGCCCTCGCGGTCGCGCGCGTTGAGCGCGCTCATGCTCCACGCACCCGGCTCGTTGACGAGCTGCGCGCCCCGCCGCGCCCGCGGCTCCCACACGCAGAAGGCCGCGCCCTCCGGGTCGGCGACCACGGCGAGCCGGCCCGCGGGCGGCGCATCGACCGGCTCCGCGAGCACGGTCCCGCCGGCCTCGACGACGTCCGCGGCGGCGCGGTCGGCGCTCTCCACCTCGATGTAGGTGTGGAACGCCGGCGCCTCGGCGGCGGGCGGCAGCGACCCGACGCCGGCGACGTCCCGCCCGCGCAGCTGCGCCACGAAGTACTCGCCGTCGCCGGGCATCTCGCCCGGACCGGCGAACTCCCATCCGAAGAGCGCCCGGTAGAAGCCGGTGAGCTGCCGGGGATCGGGCCCCAGGACGTCGACCCAACAGGGAACGCCCGGCTGGTATCCGTCGCGCCGGCTCATTAGTCGCGCAACCGTATCACAAGATTGGAACTTCCAACTACACGCTCGGGTTAGGATCGCGGAACGTGGCCGAGATCGTGGTGCTGACGGCAGGGAGCACCGGGGACGTCGAGCCGTTCGCGGCGCTCGCCGCCCGGCTCGTCACCCGGGGTCACGGCGTGGTGCTGGCCGCGGACGCCGGCTTCGAGCGCCTCGCGCCGGGCGGGGGAGTGGCGTTCGCCCCGATCCGGGCCGACTTCCGGTCGCTGTTGCCGACTCCCGGGCGCAAGCGACCATCGCTGCGCCGCGAGGCGTTTCCGCTGATCCGGGGCATGCTCGAGGATGCCTGGACGGTCGCCAGGGACGTCCGCCCGGACGTGATCGTGGCCCACCAGAAGTCGCTCGCCGCCGCGCACCTTGCGGAGCGGCTCGGGATCCCGCACGTGCAGGCCCTGACCGTGCCGATGCTGACCCCGACGCGCGAGTTCCCGCTGCCGGCCGTGGTCCGCGTCGACCTCGGCGGCCGGCTCAACCGCGCCAGCTACCGCCTGGTGGGGCTGCTGTCGGGCCCGTACACGGGGGTGATCCGCCGCTGGCGCCGCGATCAGCTCGGGCTGGCGCCGGGCGGCCGCTCGCCCGCGCCCGCCCGCACGTTGTACTGCTACAGCCCGAGTCTGGTGCCGACGCCGCGCGACTGGCCGTCCGACGCCGTCGCGACGGGCTACTGGGTCCGCGACGACGGCGCGGCCCCCGACCCGCCCGGCGGTGACCTCGAGGACTTCGTCGCGTCCGCCTTGCCCCCCGTCTACATCGGCTTCGGCAGCGCCGTCGGCACCGACCCGGCACGCCTCGGCGCGCAGGTGGCCGGCGCGGTGCGCGAGGCAGGTGTCCGCGCTGTGGTCGCGACCGGCTGGGGTGGCATGGCGGACGTGGGCGGCCGCGACACGCTCGTCGTCGAGCGGGCGCCCCATCGATGGCTCTTTCCCCGGGTCGCCGCGGTCGTCCATCACGGCGGCGCGGGGACGACCGCCGCCGGCCTCCTCGCCGGGCGGCCGACCGTCGTGTGCCCGTTCCAGGGCGACCAGCACTTCTGGGGCGCGGCGGTCCGCCGCTCGGGCGCCGGGCCGGCGCCGCTGCCGGTGGGGAGGCTCACCGCAGGACGGCTCGCGGCGGCGATTCGCACCGCGGTCGAGGACCCCGGCATCCACACACGCGCGGCCGCGCTGGGGCAGCGCATCGGCGGCGAGGACGGCACCGGACGGGCGGCCGAGGAGATCGAGGCGCTGCTCCGCTAGGCGAGGAGCAGCGCGGCGGCGGTGTCCTGCAGCTCCGCGACGATCGCGTCCTCGTCGCGGCCGTCCAGGCGCAGCTCGCGGAACGTCTCGTAGCTCGTGAGCACCATGAGCAGGCCGAGCGCCCGCTGCTCGCTCATCCCGGCGCGCAGCGCGCCGGCGGCGCGCAGGTTGCCGGCCAGGCGCTGCATCTCGCCGCGGCGGTCGGCGCGCTGGCGCGCGACGAGGTCGCGAGCGGCCGGGTCGATCGCGACCACGCCGTAGAGCTCGGCGAGGACCGCGTCCTCCGAGGCCCAGAAGCGGACGGCCTCGACCAGGGTCTCTGCCAGCGCGGCGGCCGGGTCGGGCAGCTCGACCGTCTGGCGCAGCTCGACGAGCGCCGGGTTGACGGCGAACGTGTCGCAGACCGCGTCGACGAGCTCGACGCGGGAGCGGAAGTGCTGGTAGAGCGTCGCGCGCGAGACCCCCGCGCGCTCGGCGACCTGCTCGACGGTCGACTCGTGGAAGCCGCCCTCGGCGAGCAGGTCGCGCACCGCGGCGAGGATCCGCTCGCGCGTCCCCTGGGCCCGGGGCGGACGGCTGCGCGCCCGGTACGCACGTGTGGCCGGCATGGACGCAGAGTCTAGACACAGTGTCTGATGGCGTGGTACGGTCCCGCCAGACACGGTGTCTAGATACGTCGTCCAGAGGAGGAGATCCAGATGCCGAAGACATCCCGGGAGACCGCTTCGCATGTCGAGGACATGGGCGTGCTCGAGAGTCGCTCGGAGCAGCTCGCCGGCTACACGGTCGAGTTCACGACGTTCCGCGAGGACGCCGACGGGGCGCCGATGTTCAAGGGCCTTCCCGACGATCGCTGCCAGAGCCCGCACTGGGGCTACGTGCTCAAGGGCCGGCTGACGTTCAAGTACGCCGACCACCAGGAGACCTACGAGGCGGGCGACGCGTACTACGGCCCGCCCGGCCACGTCCCGGAGGTCACGGCCGGCACCGAGGTCGTCGAGTTCAGCCCGGCGGAGGAGTACCGCCGGACGCTCGAGGTCATCGCCCGGAACTTCGCGGCGCTGCAGGGGTGACGCCGGGCGCCGCGCCGAGCTCCGCCACCCGCCGCTCGAGCACCCGGCGCTCCGCGTCGTCGTGGACGAGCTGGAGCGCGCGGGCGTAGGCGTCGCGGGCCTCCGCGGTGCGACCGAGGCGGCGCAGGAGCTCGCCCCGGGCCGAGTGCAGGTAGTGGTAGTCCTCGAGCGCGAGGCGGTCGACGAGGTCGAGCCCCGCCTCGGGGCCCTGCGCCTCCGCGATCGCGACGGCGCGGCTCAGCTCGACCACCGGCGAGCCGGTGAGCCGTGCGAGCTCGCCGTAGAGGGCGGCGATCTCCGGCCAGTCGCGCGGCTCGTCGGCGTGCAACGACGCGATCGCGGCCTGCACGACGTAGGGGCCGCGGCCGTGGAGGGCGAGCGCGCGGTCGAGGGCCGCCCGCCCCTCGGCGATCCGCCCGGTGTCGAGCAGCGCGGGGTCCTGGTCGGCGAGGAGCACCAGCTCGCCGTCCCGGAAGCGCGCCTCGCGCCGGGCGTCGAGCAGCAGCATCAGCGCGCGCAGCCCGTGCACCTCCGGCTCGTCGGGCATCAGCTCGGCGAGCGCCCGGCCGAGCCGGAGCGCCTCGCTCACCAGCTCGCCGCGGGTGGGCGGCGCTGAGTACCCCTCGTTGAAGATCAGGTAGACGACCGCCAGCACGGCGGCGAGGCGCTCGGGCAGCAGGTGGTCGGGCGGCACCCGGAACGGGATCCCGGCGGCCTTGATCTTGCGCTTCGCCCGTACCAGCCGCTGGTACATGGTCGCCTCTCCGACGAGGAACGCGCGCGCGATCTCGGTGGTCGTCAGGCCGCCGAGCGTCCGCAGGGTGAGGGCGACCTGCGCCTCGGTGGACAGCGCCGGATGGCAGCAGGTGAAGACGAGCTCGAGGCGCTCGTCGGGAAAGGTCGTCTCGTCCATCGTGTCCTCCGCGGCCTCCGGCACCTTCAGCCGGCGGGTCTTCTCGGCCAGCGTGCGCTCGCGGCGGACGCGGTTGATGGCCCGGTTGCGCGCCGTCGTGAGCAGCCAGGCGCCCGGGTTGTCGGGCACGCCGTCGCGCGGCCAGCGCTCCGCCGCGATCGCGAACGCCTCCTGCGCGGCCTCCTCGGCGAGGTCGAAGTCGCCGAGGAAGCCGATCAGGGCAGCGAGGACGCGACCCCACTGCTCGCGGAAGGCCTGGTCGAGGCTCGCTACCACTCCACGACGGGGCGGACCTCGATGGCGCCGCCCAGGCGGGCGGCCGGGATGCGCGCGGCGAGCTCGATCGCGGCGTCGAGGTCGTCGGCCTCGAAGACGAGATAGCCGGCGAGGGCCTCCTTGAGCTCGACGAACGGGCCGTCGGTGGTGAGCGTGGCGCCGTTCTCCACGCGCACGGTCGTCGCCGTCTCGGGCGCGTCGAGCTGCAGGCCCGGGCTGACGCCGGCGGTCTCGTTGATCGCCCCGTAGTCGCGATAGACGGCGTTCTGCTCGTCCTCGGAGAGACTGGCCCAGGCGTCGGCGTCGCGCGGGGTGGGAGCGGAGCCCTGGTGGATCAGCAGCATGTACTTCATGGCGTCCTCCTTCGTGGGGGATGGTCGCCGATAAGACAAACGGGGTGCCGCGAATTCGACACCCAACACGTGGTTTGGCCCCCTCGGGGGGTTGGTACCTTCCGGCCATGGCTGACCGCCTCGCACGGCAGCGCGGCGAGGCGGAGGCCTCGGAACGGAGCTTCTGGCCCAACTTCTTCGCGCGGAACGCGGGCCGCCTGCAGTGGGACCCGACGGCGATCGACCTCGGCGCGGACGCCCGCGCGTGGCCGGAGCTGCCGGAGGAGCGCCGGCAGCGGCTGACCGCGCTCCTGTGCGGCTTCCGCGTCGCCGAGGACGCGGTCGCGGAGCACCTCACGCCGTTCGGCGCCGCGGCCCAGAAGACCTCGATGGCTTCCGACGAGACCCTGGTGGCCTGGTGCTTCTCCCTCCAGCGCCGCGACGAGGTGCGCCACTCGCGGATCTTCGACCGCATCGCCGCCGAGGTGCTCGGCCTTCCCGGGGACACCCCGGAGGACCGGCAGGCCTCCGCGCGCGACAACGTCGCGCCCGCCGTGCTCGAGCTCTTCGAGGAGCGGCTGCCCGCGATGTCCGCCGAGCTCCACGACGGCCGCATCGGCCTGAGCGAGGGCCTGATCCTCTACCACATGATCCTCGAGGGGGTCGTCTTCGCCGCCGGTCAGCGCGCGGTGCTCGACGACCTCGCCGACGGCGTCCTGCCCGGCGTGCGCGAGGGGGTCCAGCGCGTCGAGCTCGACGAGCGCTGGCACATCGGCTTCGGCCTGCGGTGCCTGAAGGAGTCCCAGCCCTCCCAGGAGCTCCTCACCGACCTGCTGGGGCGCGCCGAGAACGCCGCCGCGGCCTGGGGCGACGCGGTCCCGCAGGAGACCCGCGAGCGCAGCGCCCGCATGTGCGCCCGCCGGCTGGGCGCCGCCGGGCTCATCGAGCGCCGGGCGGCGGCGTAGCGGGCCCGCTTCCGCACCGCCCCACCGAACAGGCCGTCACGTCCGTCAGACCGGGCGGACTACCCTCGGGGAGGTGCTCACCCGGTTCGCGCGCTGGTACGACGAGCACCCATTCCCCGGCGATGTCGCGCTCGCCGTCGCGCTGCTGCTGGCGTTTGCGCTCCCGGCCGATCTCTCCGCGGACACGGGCGCGGCGGCCGACCTCGCGTTCTCGGCCGCGCTGATCGCCTGCGTGCCGTTCCGGCGCCTCGCGCCGGTCGCCGTCTTCGCGGCCGTCGGCGTCATCTGCCTCACGCAGCTCGTGCTGCTCGACCACATCGTCGCCGGCGACGTCGTGGCGTTGATCGCCCTCTACACCGTCGTGGCGTACGGACCGGGCACGGTCGTCGGCGCGGCCGCGACCGCCTGCACGGTCGCGGGCGCGCTGCTGGCGGCGGTGCGCTGGCACGATCAGGCCGGCCAGGCCTCGACGCTCGACGTGGCGTTCTCCACGGTCGCCTCCTCGCTGCTCGCGGCGTCGCTGGGAGCATGGCGACGCTCCCGCCACGACCAGCTCGCCGCGCTCGAGGAGCGCAACCGGCTGCTCGCGATCGAACGCGACCAGCAAGCCGCGGTCGGCGCCGCGATCGAGCGCGCGCGCATCGCCCGCGAGCTGCACGACGTCATCGCGCACTCGTTGTCGGTCATCGTCGTGCAGGCCGACGGTGCCGCCGCGGGCGCCGAGCAGCGGCCAGGGGCGGCTGTCGCTGCGCTGCGCACGATCGGCGACACCGGTCGCGACGCGCTCGCGCAGATGCGCCGACTGCTCGGCGTGCTCCGCGGCGACGAGCGGGCCCCGGACATGGCGCCGCAGCCGGGAGCCGCCGAGCTGGGCGCGCTCCTCGCCCAGGTCGTGCGCGCGGGGCTGCCCGCTGCGCTGTCGGTACAGGGCGAGGAGCGGCCGCTGGAGCGCACGGTCGACGTCACGCTCTACCGCGTGGTGCAGGAGGCGCTGACCAACGTGCTCAAGCACGCCGGCGACGTGACGCGGGTCGAGGTCGTGCTGCGCTACGGCGAGGACGCCGTGGAGCTCGTCGTGCGCGACGACGGGCTCGGCTCGCACGCGCCCGGCGACGGCCGCGGCCAGGGCCTGGCCGGCATGCGCGAGCGCGTCGAGCTCCAGCACGGCACGCTGGACGCCGGGCCGCGCGGAAGCGGCGGCTTCCAGGTGAGTGCGGTGATCCCGGCCGCGCGCGTGGAGGCGGCGGCGTGAGCGCCCGCGTCTTCCTGGTCGACGACCAGGCGCTCGTGCGCGCCGGCTTTCGGATGCTGATCGAGGCCCAGCCCGACATGGAGGTCGTGGGGGAGGCCGACGACGGGCGCACGGCGCTCGAGGCGCTGGCCGTAACGCGCGCCGATGTCGTGCTGATGGACGTACGCATGCCTGGCGTCGACGGCGTCCAGGCAACCGAGCGGCTGCTCTCCCGATCCCCCGCCGACCCGCCCAAGGTCATCGTGCTCACGACCTTCGACCTCGACGAGTACGTGTTCGCGGCGATCCGTGCCGGCGCGAGCGGGTTCCTCCTCAAGGACGCGCGTCCCGAGGAGCTGCTCGGCGCGGTGCGAGCCGTGATCGGCGGCGACGCCGTGGTCGCGCCCAGCGCGACGCGCCGCCTGCTCGATCACCTCGCCGGTGCGCTGCCGGCCGCAGCGGGGGAGGATCCGCGGCTGGCGGAGCTGACCCCGCGGGAGCGCGAGGTGCTGGTGGAGATCGCCCGCGGGCGCTCGAACGCCGAGATCGGCGGCGACCTCTTCATGGCCGAGGCGACGGTCAAGACCCACGTCGGGCGGCTGCTGGCGAAGCTCGAGCAGCGCGACCGTGTGCAGCTTGCGGTACTCGCGTACGAGACCGGGCTCGTGCGCGCCGGTCGCTGATCCGCCTCAGGTCGTACGCGGCTCGCTACCGGGGTCGGATGTGAAGGCCCTCCCCCCGCACCACCATCGGCCGCATGATCACGACGCGCGCACGACACGCCTTCGCCTGGACCGCCCTCTTCATCGCCTGGCACGGCTACTGGGGGCTCGGCGGCGACTTCGGCTTCGGCGACCAGGAATCGGGATTCCCGGACGCCGGGCCGCTGTTCACGGTCGCCGTGGCCGCGATGTTCGCCGCCGGCCTCGCGGTCCCGCTCGCCGTGATCCGCGACCTGGGGCCGCGCCGGCTGCTGGCCGGCCTGCTGTGGGCCGGAGCCGCGGTGCTCAGTGCGCGCGGCGTCGCGGGGCTCGCCGACGACGCGCTCCGCTTCAGCGGGCTTGCCGAGACCGGCCTGACCGGTCTCGGCGACGCGGAGGTCCTCGGCGCCGCCGACCCGTCCGCATACACGATCTGGTCCACCGTCGGCCTCGACGCGTTCTTCCTCGCGGGCGGGCTGCTGTTCGGGCGCGCCGCGCGCCACGCCGGTGGCACGGGCGCCTCGTCGCCCGCACCGGCGCGGTTTCTCCGCAAGCCGCCGCCCGGGTGGACCGCCTACGCGGCCAGCGCCTTGGCGATCTCCTACGCCGTCGGCGTCCGCGGCTATCAGGGCCTGGGCGGGACGATCGGCCTGAGCGGGACGTTCGTGGACCCATCGGGCTTCCAGCAGGCAAGCCTGCAGGCGGGCGCCTTCCTTGTCCTCGTCGGCATCGGTGCGCTGGCGTTCGTCCGGCCATGGGGCCTGCGGCTGCCCCGCTGGGTGGTCATCGTGCCGGCTCTGGCGGGGGCGGCGTTCGCGATGGCGCACGCGCTGACCGCGTACGTGACCAAGCCGCTCCACCTGCTCGGCGTGATCGACCTCGGGTTCCGGGGCTGGAAGACGCTCGACGTGGGTCACGCGATCGCTTGGGACCTGCTCTTCTACGAGCCCTGGTTCATGGCGCTCGGCCTGTTCGTCACCGCCGGCGCGCTCCACCACCACCGCCGGACCGGCGGTTCGGCGACGGCCACTCGGCGGCTCATCGCGATCACCGTGGCGGCGACGCTGACCCTGACAGCGGTCTCATGTGCGCTGCTCGTCTGACCCCCCGGCTGCCAACGCCGCCGTCCGGTCGACGAACGCTGCCACGGTCTGGTTGAAGTCGTCCGGCTGTTGGAGGTTCCAGAGGTGGGTGGCGTCCGGCACGATCCGCAGTTCCGCGGTGCGGATCCCGTCCGCGAGCTCCTTGGACAGGGGGATGTTCGGGCGGTCGTGCGCCCCGCAGAGCACGAGCGCCGGCACCGCCACCCGGCTCAGCCGCGGGCGCAGATCCAGCTCGGCCAGCGCCCGGAGCCCCGCCAGGTAGGTGCGCTTGCCGCAACGGCGGAAGTCCTCTTCGGCGGTCTGCACGTGCTCGGGCCTCCCGCCCGAGTACGTCCCCCGGAGCAGGCGGACGAGCACCGGCTCGGGCGTGAGACGGGCCACTGCCCGCTGCACCGCGAACCATCGCGGCGTGCGAGCGAGCCCGCCGGACAGCACGAGACCGCTCACCCGCGCCGGGTGCTCGAGACAGGTGAGCAGCGCTACGACGGCCCCACCGGAGATCCCGACCACGTGCGCCGTCCCGCCGGCCTCGTCGATCGTGGATCGCAAGCACTCCACCGCCCGACCCAGCGTGAACGGCCCCGCGTGGCCGCCGTGGCCGGGCAGGTCGACTGCCAGCACCCGATGACGATCGCTCAAGCCCCGCACCTGCGGTTCCCAGGCACGGCTGCTGGAACCGAACGCGTGCACGAGCACGATCGAGCTCATCGCCGACCCGTGGCCGCGGGGATCAACACCGGAATCCATGATGCCCGCCGTCGTGAGGTGGCGCGGCGCGGGCCGCGGCGAGCACCCGCGCCTCGGACCCGCGCGGTCCGGTCAGCTGCACGCCGACGGGGACGCCGTGGCGGTCGGTGCCGCCGGGCACGGCGCAGGCCGGCAGGCCGAGCAGGTCCTGCGGGCAGACGAGCGGGACGACCACGTCGCGCAGCGCGACCTCGCGCCCCGCGTGCTCGAAATGCTCGTCGGCGATGCGCGGCGCCGGCGCGGCGGACACGGGCGTGAGCAGGAGGTCGGCGCGCTCGAACAGGGCGTCCATCTCGACGCGGAGCGCCTCTCGCTCGGCCGCCGCCGCGAGGTACTCCGGCAGCGTGACCCGCGCGGCGATCTCGACCCGAGCAGGCGACGCTCGGCGGGTACTCGCGCGCGCCGCGCGGGCCAGAGGCCGGAGCGCACGTGCGTCGCATGTGCCTCGGCCAGGAAGATCGTCCCGAAGGCGTCGGCGAAGCGTGCCCAGTCCGGCGTGGGGATGGCATCGATCCGCGCGCCTGCGGCCTCGAGGTCCGCGGCCGTCGCGCGCACGGCCGCGTCGACCTCGGGGGCGAGGGGCACGCCGAAGTCCGCCGGGACGCCGACGACGAGGCCGTCGAGGACGGCGTCCTGCGGTGTCCAGTCGCAGATCGCGGCCAGCAGCAGCTCGCAGTCGGCGGCGGTGCGGGCCATCGGGCCGGCGTGGTCGAGCGTCGCGCACAGCGGCCAGGTCCCGGCGAGCGGGACGCGCCCGAAGGTCGGCTTGACGCCGACCACGCCGCAGTAGGCAGCCGGCAGCCGGATCGAGCCGCCGGTGTCGCTGCCGAGCGCGAGCGGGGCCATGCCGGCCGCCAGCGCGACCGCCGACCCGCCGCTCGACCCGCCTGGCGTGCGCGCGCGGTCGTACGGGTTGGCGGTCAGGCCGTCCATCGTCAGGCCCCACGCGAACGGGTGGGTCGTCGTCTTGCCGAGCACGACGGCGCCGGCCTCGCGCGCGCGCCGCACCGCCTCGGCGTCGGCCTCCGGCACGCGGCCGCACAGCACCGCCGCCCCGCACGCGGTCTCCACACCGGCGCTGTCGAAGATGTCCTTGACCGCCAGCGGGACGCCGCACAGCGGGCCGCCTGGCTCGCCCCGCGCCCACTCGAGCTCCGCGCGCCGGGCCTCCTCCCGGGCGCGCTCGAGGCACAGCGCCCTGAAGGCGCCCAGCTGAGGGTCGAGCTCGGCGATGCGAGCCGCCAGCGCGTCGACCACCTCCACCGGGGACAGTGTGCGGTCGCGGTAGACGCCGAGCAGCGCCTGCGCCGTGAGCCCGGTGACGTCGGTCACCGGCGGAGCGTACGCTCGCCCGAGTGCATGCGCGCGCGGCCAAGACCGGCGAGTCGTACGCGGCGGCGGCGCAGCTGCTCGGCGACCCCAGCCGGACGCTGCACGTCACGAACGGCGACTCGACGGTCGACATCCTGGCTCGCACGGGGCTCGCGGAGCGCATCCTCCCGTGGCGGGACATGCTGCACGAGGGTCCGGTCCCCGCCGTGCCCGAGGGCGAGCTGCGCCGCGTCCGCGCCGCCTTCCTCGCCGACCACGACATCGACCACGCGCTCGCCCTGCGGCTGTTCGAGGAGCGCGATCGGGAACTCGCCGACAACCGCGACGGCCGCTTCGTGCTGTGGTTCGAGGCCGACCTCTACGACCAGCTGCAGATCATCCAGATCCTGGCCCGGCTCGCGGCGCTGGGCGTCGACCCGCGACGCATCGGCCTCATCTGCATCGGCGAGTACCCGGGGATCGCGCACTTCGGCGGCCTTGGCCAGCTCGAGCCCGAGCAGCTGTTGCCGCTGCCCGCCGGCGCCGGCCTGGAGCTCAGCCCGGCCGCGCTGCACCTCGCCACCGACGCGTGGGCGGCGTTCCGCGCACCGGACCCGTCGGGCATCGGCCAGATCGCCCGCGCCCACTCGCCCGAGCTGCGCTTCCTCGCCGACGCGTTCGACCGGCTCGGCCGCGAGTACCCCTCGACGCGCGACGGCCTGGCGCTGACCGAGCGGCGCATCCTCGCCGCGGCCGCCGAGGGCCACGCGACCGCCGGCGCGATCTTCCTCCGCCTCGGCGAGCGCGAGGCGCGCCCCTACCTCGGCGACAGCTGGGCCTTCGCGATCATGGAGCGGCTCGCCCGCGCGGGCACGCCTCTGCTGGCGCCCGCGCCCGCGGGCCGCGTCGCCTTCGACACTCCGCTCGAGCTCACCCCGTCAGGTCGCGCGGCGCTCGCCGGCGAGGCCGACCACGTCGCGCTCAACGGCATCGACCGCTGGATCGGCGGCGTCCACCTGTCCGGGCCCGAGGCGGCGTGGCGCTGGGACGAGGGGACCGAGTCGGTCCGCTAGCCGGGCTCGAACCGGCGACCTCCTGGGTGCGATGCAGCCTGTTGCTGTCTCAATCCTGGTCGGCGCCCAGGATGTCGCCGATCGGCGCGTCCTCTTCCGTGTCTGTGTCGTCGGTGGTCTCGGCGCCCGCCGTCATGCCGGCGTCGCCCTCGGCGATCTCCTGCTCCTCGGCCTCGTCGGCGGCCTCTTCGCCGCCGCTACCGTCGCCGGCGCGGACGCCGGAGAGGTCGATGCCGAGCTCCTCGGCGGCGCGCAGGAGGTCGTCGTCCTCGTCGCCCATCTCGGCGCGCGTGCCCTCCTCGGAGACGACGTTGACGTCGAGCGCCAGCGACTGCATCTCCTTCAGCAGGACCTTGAAGGACTCGGGGATCGACGGCTCGGCGATGTTCTCGCCCTTGACGATCGCCTCGTAGGCCTTCACGCGCCCGACGGTGTCATCGGACTTGATGGTGAGCATCTCCTGCAGCGTGTAGGCGGCGCCGTAGGCCTCGAGCGCCCACACCTCCATCTCACCGAAGCGCTGACCGCCGAACTGCGCCTTGCCGCCCAACGGCTGCTGGGTGACCAGCGAATACGGGCCCGTCGAGCGCGCATGGATCTTGTCGTCGACCAGGTGCAGCAGCTTGAGGATGTACATGTAGCCGACGGTGACCTGCTGCTCGAACGGCTCGCCGGTGCGGCCGTTGAAGAGGGTGAACTTGCCGGAGGCCTTCTCACCCGGCCGGCGCTTCTCGTCGATGTCCATCCGGATCGCGCCCTTGTGCTCCGTCTGCCATTGCACGAGGGCGTGGTCGACGTCCTCGACCTTCGCGCCGTCGAACACCGGGGTGGCGACGTAGACGCGGCCGTTGTCGTGGTCGACCCTCTCCGTGCCGTCGTCGTACCAGCCGTTGGCGGCGGCCCACCCGAGGTGGGTCTCGAGGATCTGGCCGATGTTCATGCGGCTCGGCACACCCAGCGGGTTGAGGATCACGTCGACCGGCGAGCCGTCCTCGAGGAACGGCATGTCGGACTCCGGCACGATCTTGGAGATCACGCCCTTGTTGCCGTGACGCCCCGCGAGCTTGTCGCCCTCGGCGATCTTGCGCTTCTTGGCCACGAACACCCGCACCAGATCGTTGACCCCCGGCGAGAGATCATCGCCCGCGCCACGGCTGAACGTCTTGACGTCGATGACGACACCGCCCTCACCGTGCGGGACCTTCAGCGACGTATCGCGAACCTCGCGCGCCTTCTCCTTGAAGATCGCACGGATCAGCTTCTCCTCCGCTGTGAGCTCGGTCTCGCCCTTCGGCGTGACCTTGCCCACCAGCAGATCGCCCGACTGCACCTCGGCGCCGATCCGCACGATCCCGCGATCGTCGAGATTGCGCAGCGACTCCTCCGAACGATTCGGAATGTCACGCGTGATCTCCTCATCACCCAGCTTCGTCGTGCGCGCGTCGACCTCGTACTCCTCGATATGGATCGACGTCAGCTCGTCATCCTTGACCAGCCGCTCGGACAGGATGATCGCGTCCTCGAAGTTGTAACCCTCCCACGACATGAACGCGACCATCAGGTTCTTGCCCAGCGCCATCTCGCCCATATCCGAGCTCGAGCCATCGGCGAGCAGCTGGCCCTCGACGACCTCCTGCCCGACCTTGATGAACGGCTTCTGGTGGATCAGCGTCCCCTGGTTGGAGCGCATGAACTTCTGCAGGTCGTACTCGTCGCGCCCGCCGTCGGAGGTGTTGATGACGATCCGGGTGGCGTCCACGAAGTCCACGACGCCCGCGTTGCGCGCGATCAGCACGTCGCCCGTGTCGATCGCCGCGCGGCGCTCCATGCCCGTCCCGATCAGCGGGGCGTCGGTCTTCAGCAACGGCACCGCCTGGCGCTGCATGTTCGAGCCCATCAGCGCACGGTTGGCATCGTCGTGCTCGAGAAACGGGATCATCGCCGTCGCAACCGACCAGATCTGCTCCGGCGAAACGTCCATCAGATCGACCTCGCCGGGCTCCACGTAGACGTACTGGCCGGCCTGCGTGCGGCAGAGGATGCTGTCGCCCAGGAGCTTGCCACTCTCGTCGACGGGCACGTTGGCCTGCGCGACCAGGCGCTCCTGCTCCTCGGTGGCGTCCAGGCGGACGATCTCATCGGTGAGCGTGCCGTCGCTGACCACGCGGTAGGGCGTGGTCACGAAGCCGTACTCGGAGACCTCGGCGTGGCTCGAGAGCGAGCCGATGAGGCCGATGTTCGGGCCCTCGGGGGTCTCGATCGGGCACATCCGGCCGTAATGGGTCGGGTGCACGTCGCGCACCTCGATCGGCGCACGCTCGCGCGTGAGGCCGCCCGCGCCGAGGGAGTTCAGACGGCGCCGGTGGGTCAGGCCGGACAGCGAGTTGGTCTGGTCCATGAACTGCGACAGCTGCGAGGAGCCGAAGAACTCCTTCAGCGCCGCCACCACCGGGCGGATGTTGATGATCGTCTGCGGCGTGATCGTGTCCGCATCCTCGGTCGTCAGCCGCTCGCGCACCACGCGCTCCATCCGGTACAGACCGATCCGGAACGCCTCCTGGATCAGCTCCCCCACCGTCCGCAGCCGACGGTTACCGAAATGCTCGTACTCGTCGAGGTGGTCGGCGACAGGCTCGCGCGGACGCGACAGCGCCTCGGCGGCGTAGTCCTTGAGCTCCTCGTCGGGCTCCTCGGAGATGCCGAGCACGCGCGGGAGCTCGACGAGCTTCTCCACCAGCGTGACGATGTCGTCCTCGGTCAGCACCCGCGTCTCGAGGTCGATGTCGAGCCCCAGGCGCTTGTTGAGCTTGTAACGCCCCACCCGCGTCAGGTCATAGCGCTTGGGGTCAAAGAACAGCTGGCGCAGCAGCGAGCGGGCGTTGTCGACGCTCGGCGGCTCGCCGGGACGCTGCTTCTTGAACAGCTCGATCAGCGCGCCCTCCTCCGAACGCGTCTGCTCGGTATCCGCCTCGATCGTGTTGCGCACGTACAACGAATTGTCGAAGCGACGCAGGATCTCGTCCTCGTCCATCCCCATCGCCCGCAACAACACCGTGACCGGCAGCTTGCGCTTGCGGTCGATGCGGACGTACACCCGCCCCTTCTTGTCGATCTCAAGCTCAAGCCACGAGCCCCGAGCCGGCATCAAATTCGCCACGAACAGCTGCTTCTCCGGATCCTTGGGCTCCATCAGATACGCGCCCGGAGACCGCACCAGCTGCGTGACCACCACCCGCTCGGTGCCGTTGATGATGAACGTCCCGCGCTCGGTCATCCACGGAAAATCGCCCATGAACACCGACTGCTCACGGATCTCACCCGTCTCCCGATTCACGAACCCCACCGTCACCGTCAACGGCCGCGCATACGTCAAATCCTTCTCCCGGCACTCATTCAACGACGCCACCGGATCATCAAAATGAAAATCCCCAAACTGCACCGCCAGATTCCCGGTGTAATCCTCGATCGGCGAGATGTCATGGATCGTCTCCCGCAGCCCACCCCCTTCAGGGCCGACCAACCAGTCGAAGGACTTCTTCTGGATGTCGATCAGGTTGGGAACTTCGATCGACCTATCGAGGCGCGCGAAGTTGCGGCGCGTGCGGGGAGCATCAACAGAAGCCAAGACGGGCGACTCCTCGGGGACGTCGGGGTGGAGCGGGCGAGGTGCGCGGATCGTGCCGAGGCATACGGCGCGACGGGCCAAGATAGCACGAGAAAGCGCACCCCGAGGAGGGGAGCGCTCGACGCTGACGGACCCCGTCCGGCCGGTCCCGTATGTGGCGGGAAGGGCGTTCTGGACGGCTACGTCTGTCGGTCGGGGTGCAAAGCATACCGGCGGCCGATAAAGATGCACGGCCGGCGTGACAAGCAGTGGGTCGAACTGCCCGACGTGCCGGACCAGGCGTCGGCTGGATCGGGTCAACGAGACGGACTTTCCCCCGATCTCGCGGGGCGAGGGTTCCTGCGGTCTCGCTTCCTCAGCGCGATGGGGTTGGCGGTCCCCCGACTCCGGCCATGCCTACGAGGCACACGGGGCGTCCCTCTCTCATCGGCGACGAGGGGCAGCCAAGACGCCACTGAGCGGAGCCGAGTTGCTGCTCCGCGGCGTCCGCCGCGGCGATGCGAGCTCTTCTGCCGGTGGTGATCTCCTCCGCGACAATCGGGGAGCCGGCCGCGATCGGGACGCCGATGATCGCCCCGATCAACCCGAAGAGCGTCCCGAACTCCAGGACGCCGGCGAGCACGGTGAAGACGGTGACTCTCCGGCCGCCTTTCCGACGAGCGTTGGCTGCAGGATGAAGTTCTGACCTGCTGGTAGACCAGGATCGCGATCCCGAAGGCGATCGAGGCTTCAAGGCTGACGGACACTCAGACGATCCCGATGATCATGCCGGCGATCGTGGCGCCGATGTTTGGGATGAGGTCGAGGATGCGCAATCACCGCGACGGCGCGCGGATACGGAAGCCCGAGGATCACCGCCGTGACGCCGTAGATGGTGCCGCAGATCACGGAGATGGCCAGGTTGCCGAGAATGTACCGCGAGGTCGTGTTGACGATCTGATCCGTGACCTGCAGATAGCGCTCCCGCCTCCCCCGTTACAGCAGGCCCCCGAGCCAATCCCGGAGGCGCGGTTCGTCGATCAGCCCGCCGACGGCGCTCAAGCGATGGCGACAGCGCCGGCGACAAAATCGTCCGGATCGGTATCGAGACCTCGGGCGACCGTGCCGCTCGTCCCCGAGGAGGGCGGTGGCGGTCATCTGCTCTTCATACCGACCGCAACGGAGATCTCGCCGCCGAAGCGCGGAGGACGTTCGGGACCGTGAGGCCAATGGCGCAGCGCTCGCCGCGCGAGCGCCTGCCGATCACACAAAAAGCATGACGACAGCTCACACGTCTGGCGTCGAGCATCGCTCGCGACATCAACCACATCTTGGAGGTCGTCATGAGCGAACACGCCGCTACACCGCAGCTTGAAGTGCCCGGGATTCGATCCTTGCGCGACGCTGCGCGCAAGCTCACCGGCTACTGGTGGGTCCTGCTCGTAGCGGGGATCGCATGGGTTGCCGTCGCGCTGGTCATCCTCCAGTTCGACGACGCGTCAGTGACCACGGTCGGCATCGTCGTCGGGCTCATGTTCCTCGGCGTCGGCATCGAGAACATCGCGCTGGCGAGGCTGGACGTGCCGATGCGCTGGGCCTGGGCGCTCTTCGGCGGCGCTTTTCTCGTTTCCGCGATCGTCTGCTTCGCCAACCCCGCGGACACCTTCGCCGGCCTGGCCGACATGCTCGGCTTTCTTTTCCTGATCGTCGGCCTGTGGTGGATGGTTCGCGCGTTCCTCGAGCGTGCGATCAACCCGCTCTGGTGGGTGGGGCTCATCTCCGGAATCCTGATGACGGCGCTTGCCTTCTGGACGTCGGGCCAGTTCTTCACGCACAAGGCGTACGTGCTCCTGTGCTTCGCCGGGATCTGGGCGCTGATGCAGGGCATCACGAGCATCGTGCGCGCATTCGAGATTCGCGCCCTGCGCGAGGAGCTATAGGGGACGAGATGATCGGAGCCGGGGCGCACGGCAGCGTGTCAGCCGCCGCCCCGGCTTTCCGGTCGCAAGCTCGCGGAGGGCACATGAGCGATTTCAAGCACAAGGAAGAGGAACGGCTGTCACGCCAACAGGCCGCTGAGCGTCTGATCGACATCGCCTACGCGCTCGCGGCGGGCGGGCCGCTCGAGCTGGGCGCCGCTGGCCGCCGGGGCAGGGTTCAGGTGGCAAAGGAGCTGCGGTTGGAGCGCGAGCTGACGTCGAAAGGCGATCAGGTCGAGCTCGGGCTGGAGCTGACGTGGTCGACGCCTTCAGCCGCGCACCGATCCGGGTGCGACTAGCCCGAGCTCGCGCGCGCGAGCGACGGCCTCGCTGCGCGAGTGCGCGTCGAGCTTCGCGTAGATGTGGCGCATGTGCGTGCGCACGGTGTTGGTGGAAACGACCAGTTCGGACGCGATTTTCGACGCGGTGAGGTTGCTGGGCAGGTACCTGACGACGCGCAGCTCCGCGTCGCTCAACTCATCGCGCAACGGCGCCGCCGGTCCGCGCGGAGGAGCGGCGCGCCCGGCCAGCGTGTCGAGAATCGTCGCGATCAGCGTGGCGTGGGCGGTCCGGTGTTTCGGGTGGCGCGCGAGCAGCTCGCGGGTCGGCCACAGCATGAAGGGCAGGATCAGGCCTTCGGGCTCGGCGAGCTCGAGAGCTGCCTCGAGCGACTCCTCCGCCGCGCGCCGGTCGCCGAGGCGATCGCGGGCCGTGGCGTCGAGCAGCAGTGCCTCGACGCGCGCCCAGCGCTCGTAAAGCGCCGGCGCGGATCCGTTCGATCACCGGCGCCAGCGCCTCGACCGCCTGTTCCGGGTCGTCGTGTTCGAGCTCCAGGGCCGCGAGCGCGATGCGCATCCCGGCGCGGGCGCCCTGTTCCGGGCTCAAACCAGCGAGCGCGAGTTGCGCGGACTCCCAGTCGCCCATCCGCACCCGTACCTGGAGAGCCCGGCCGCGCACATCGACCGTGAACAGATGCTCGCTGGCGAGCAGCCGTTCGAGGCCCTGTGCGCGCGCGAAGTCCGCCAGCGCTTCGTCGAAGCGGCCCTCGCCGAAGCGCAGCATGCCGCGAGCATGCTGGAACACGACCTCGGTCCCCGGGTCGGCTGCCTCGCGTAGCGACTCCTCCGCGCGAGCGAGATGGCGCTCAGCTTCGGCGAAGCGCCCCATCCGCACGAGCGCCATGCCGGCCATCGCGAAGGCGCCGGTCGTCATGGACTGGCTGGTCCAGCCATGCTCCTCGGCAATCTCGAGTGCCCGCTCGCTCAGTTCGAGCGCGAGTGGGAGCGGCTGCCCGGTGAGCGGCGCCGCGATTGCGAGGTGCGCGAGGCAGCCGACCTCGATGAACGGCCGTGAGATCCGGCGCGTGCGCCCGAGGGCGTCCTCGAGGTGCTGCCGTGCGTCGTCCGGACGGCCGGCCCACAGCTCCGCGATGCCCAGGTTCATGAGCGTGAGTGCCCAGTAATCGGGTCGCACGGGAAGCTCGTTTGCCTCTGCCACAGCGCCGAGCGCTACCTCCAGTCCGCGGGTGGCCTCCTGAGCCTTGGGCAGATCGTTGCGCCGGCGGGCGAGCTCGACCTCGATGACGGCCAGGTACACGTCGAAGACGTGCCGTCTGTCCGCCGGAGCTGCCGTCGCGAGTCGCCGAGCGACGCGCAATTGGGCGGCGGCCTCGTCGAGCAAGCCGTGGAGAATGTTGTCGATCGCAAGCGCAGCCGCGAGATTTCCGTCGCCCAGGTGGGCATCGGCCGGGAACACCCCAAGCAGCGCGTGGAGCGTCTCGCCGCGGCCGGCCATCGTGAGCGTGAGGTAGTTGTCCGCGAGCAGGCGCCCAGCCGGTGCCCAGTCCCCGGCTGCTTGATAGTGGCGGACGGCTTCGAGGACGTCGCCCTCCTGTTCGTGCCAGGCGGCCGCGGCGCGGTGCAGCGACGGCATGGTCGCCGGCGCCACGCGCCGCAATTCCAGGCGTAGGAGATCGCCGAACAGGTGGTGGTAGCGGAACCAGCTACGGGCGGCGTCGAGTGCGGTGACGAAGGCGTTCTGGTCCTCGAGCCGCTGGAGGATGGCCTCGGCCCCCGTGCCGCCGGTGAGCACATCGGCCAGCGGGCCGCTGACGCGCTCGAGAATCGACGTGCGCAAGAGCAGGTCACGCACCTCCGGCGGCCGGCGCTCCAGCACCTCGGCGAGGAGGTAGCCCGCCACCGTTCGCTCGCTGCCGGAGAACTCGCACACGAAGCGTTCCGGGTCCGGGTGCGTGGTCAGCGAGATCGCCGCCAGGCGCAAACCGGCCGGCCATCCCTCGGTGCGTTCGTGTAGCGAGGCCAGACCGGTCTCCGACAGAGTGATCCCGCTGGCACGGAGCACGGCGCGCGTTTCGTCGAGCGTGAAGCACAGGTCCGGCCCGCGCAGTTCGGCCAGCTCGCCGGAGAGTCTCAGGCGGTGCAGGCCGAGCGTCGGCTCCTCGCGTGTCGCGACCACGACCCGCAGCCGTACCGGCAGCCGCGTGAGCAGCATCTCCAGCCACGAGAGCGCGTCGTGGGAGTCGAGCTCGTGCAGGTCGTCGATCACCAGCGCGAGCGGCCCCTCGAGCCGCTCGAGCTGGTCCAGGAGTCGCTCGACCACCGCCGCACCTACGAAGCGCGGCGCCGGGCTAACCCGCTCGATGACCTCGTCGCCGGCCGCATCAGCGAGTGCGTCAATCAGGTGCAGCCAGAAGCGCTGGGCGTCACGCTCGCCGCGCTCGACCGTGACCCAGGCGACGGCCGCGTCCGTGTCCGCGGCCCATGAGTGCAGGAGAACGGTCTTGCCGCTTCCCGCCGGTGCACAGACGAGCGTAACGGTACCTGGAGCGGCCGCTGATAGCCGCTCGACGAGAGCGGGTCGCGAAACGAACCGATCGGCTGAGGATCGAGGCTGCTGGTGAGTCCGAGCCAATCTCGAGGGGGACTCTCCCACAACTCGCCGCGGCGGCCAACCGCCTCAATCACACAAAGTTTGTGATGACCGCTCACATTCATCGTCGGGAGCCTTGTGGCGTTCCAAAACCACTCAACGGAAGGAAGGACCCATGAGCCCCGACTACTTCTCACCGGACAACGTCCTGGTGGTCACCTTCGGCGACGACCCGGAGAAGGACCAGAACGCCTACCAGGCGCTCACCGACCTGAAGCAGCTCGATTCGCAGGGCCAGATCAGGATCGCCGGCGCTGCCGTCGTCACGCGCGACCCCGACGGTCGCGTCGACGTCAAGAGCGAGGTCGGTGACGACCCCTACGTCGGCACCGCGAGCGGCGGCGTGATCGGCCTGCTCGTCGGGATCATCGGCGGCCCGCTCGGCATGCTGCTTGGCGGCACGTACGGAGCGCTCGTCGGATCGCTCTTCGACATCGATGAGGTCGAGACGAGCGAGTCGGTCCTCGGCGAGATCTCGAAGCAGGTCCAGCCGACGCGGATGGCGCTCTTGGCGCAGGTCACCGAGCAGAGCCCCGAAGTGATCGACACCGCGATGGCGCGGCTGGATGGCGAGGTCATGCGCCGGCCGGTCGTCGATGTCGAGGACGAGATCGCAGCGGCGCAAGAGGCGCAGAGGAAGGCCAAGCGCGAGGCCCGCGAGGAACTGCACAAGGCCCGCGTCGAGCAGACCAAGGCAGACGCACACGCCAAGGTCGAGGAGCTGAAGGCCAACCTCCCCGGCACCAAGGCCGGCGCGACGGCATAAGGCCGAACCGCAATGCATTGTCCGGTGCCGGCTCAGGCCGGCGCCGGACAGGTGCTGTGTTGCGGTCGGACTGAGGCCGTTCCTCGGGCGAGAATCGAGCGCCCGCCGCGGGAACCGGGCCACTCGGGAACTCGAGTGCGACGCGCGTAGATCGGCAGCCGGGCCAACGATCAAGCGGCGGTCGGCTCTGACAACGGCCCGCGAAGCGCCACGACCTGCGCCATTTCAGAGATTCTCCGGATGGAGCTAGGGGGACTCGAACCCCCGACCTCCTGGGTGCGATCCAGGCGCTCTCCCAACTGAGCTATAGCCCCGGGGTGCCGACGGCCAGGGCTCACGGCCGGCGGCTCGGGTGCCGATTGTAGCCGTGCCCGCCCGTCCCGCGGGACGGACGGCCGTCGCCGGATCCGGCGGCATGGCTACCCTCCGAGCCCGCAACCCCGCTGATGAGCACCCTTCGCACCCGTCTGCAGCCGTTTCGCAGCTTCAGGAGTCGGCTGACGCTGTTCTTCGTCGGGATCGTGATCATTCCGATGGTCGTCGTGGCCGTCGTGCTCTTCCTGCTCGTGTCGACGTCGGAGACCGGGAAGACCGACGCGCGGCTGGCGCAGTCGGAGCGGGCGGCGTCCGGCTACTTCCAGGAGCAGCAGCGCGAGGGGCAGGCGGCGGCCGAGGAGATGGGCGCGGACGCCGAGCTCTCGGCCGCGATCCGGGCGGGGGACCGCGCGCGCGTCGCGGACCGGCTGCGGGCGCTCGCGCGGACCACGGGCGTGCGGGCGAGCCGGCTCGAGCTCAACGGCATGGAGCCGATCGCGGTGGGCGCCGAACACGCCGTGGCGCCCGCGGTCAGCACGCTGATCGACGACCAGGAGCGCCAGGTCGGCCGGCTGGTCGTCTCGATGATGACCGCGGACACCTACGCGCGGCAGCTCCGGCGCTTCACCCGCCTGCAGGTCATCCTCACCCAGAACGGCGAGACGATCGCGTCGACGATGGGCGGCGTCGGGGCGACGGTCCGGATCCCGCTGCGCGGCACGGCGGAGATCGACGGCCGCCGCTACCGCCTCGGCGGCTTCCCGGCGCCCGCGTTCGGCGGCGGGCGGATGGAGATCCACCTCCTCGCCCGCGAGACCGCGGCGGCGACCGCGCTGTCGGACTCCTCGCTGATCGTGGCCGGCGCGCTGCTGGGCTTCCTCGTGCTCGCCTTCGCCTTCGCGCTCACCGTGTCGCGGTCGCTGCAGTCGGAGATCCAGCGCCTGCTGGTCGCGGCCCAGCGCCTCGGCGCCGGGGACTTCTCGGTCCAGGTGCCCGCCGAGGGCAACGACGAGTTCGCCGCCCTCGGCAAGGAGTTCAACTCGATGGCCCGCCAGCTCGAGGCCCGGCTGGACGAGCTCCAGCGCGAGCGCGGGCGCCTGCAGGGCGCCATCCGCCGCGTGGGGGAGTCCTTCGCCAAGGGCCTGGACCGCGACGACATGCTGGGGATCGTCGTCCAGACCGCGGTCGACGGCGTCGGGGCGGACTGTGGTCGCGCGCGCGTGCGGGCGCGGCCGGGCGAGCAGCTCGAGGAGGTCGCGACGGCGGGCGACATCGGCCACTACCGCCAGGCGATCCACGCCGCGGAGACGGCGGTGCTCGACGCCGGCGAGGGCGCCGAGATCCAGGTCGGCGGCGCGACCGCCCTGGCGCTCCCCCTGCACACGAGCGACGGCGCCGACCGCGTGCTGGGGATCATCAGCGTCGCGCGGGCGGCACGGCCGTTCACCGACGCCGACCGCGAGCTGTGCCACTACCTCGCGAGCCAGGCCGGGATCTCGATCGAGAACGTCGGCCTGCACGAAGCCATGCAGCGACAGGCGGTGACCGACGAGCTGACCGGGCTCTTCAACCACCGGCGCTTCCAGGAGGTCATCACCACGGAGGTCGAGCGCACCCGGCGATTCGGCTCCGACATGGGCCTGATCATGCTGGATCTGGACAACTTCAAGCGCGTCAACGACACGTACGGCCACATGCAGGGCGACCTCGTGCTGCGGGAGGTCGCCCGGGTATTGCGCGAGTCCTCGCGTGAGATCGACGAGCCGGCGCGATACGGTGGCGAGGAGATGGCGGTGGCGCTCCCCCACACCGACCTCGAGGGCGCGTACCAGTTCGCCGAGCGGGTCCGCCGGCGGATCGAGGCGCTCGAGCTGCCGATCCTCGACGGAGGCGGGACGCTCAAGGTGACGGCCTCGCTGGGCGCGGCCGCGCTCGGGGTCATGCCGGGAACCGACAAGGACTCGCTTGTCGCCGCCGCCGACGCCGCTCTGTACCGTGCGAAGCGGTCGGGGAAGAACCGAACGGTCAAGGCCGAGTAGCCTGTAGGGGGTCAGATGGGACTGCTCGACGACGCCATCCGCGAGCACCTGGAGCTCAAGCGACGCCGCGGCGCCGACCCGACGGAGGTCGAGCGCGAGGAGACCGAGGCGCTCGGCGAGCCTCGCCGGGGAAGGTTCGCCGGCGAGGACGACGAGGACGACGGGGCCGTGGCCGGCGCCCCGTCCGAGGCCGAGGACGCGCCTGAGCTCGACGCCGGACCGGCTGAGCCGGCCGACGAGGAGCTCGAGCTCGAGCCCGCCGAGCCCTTCGACCACCTGGCCGTCGAGCCGTGGGACGCGCCTGAGCCCCCCGTGGCCGAGCCCCCTCCGCCCCCCCCGCCGCCGCGCGCCGCGGAGCCCGACCCGGCCGACGAGCCGTGGCTCGACGAGCCCGACGAGGTGCCGCTCGACGACGCGCTCCACCACGGCCAGCCCACCGCCGAGTTCAGCGCCGCCGAGCTCGACGAGGCCGAGGGCCACGCGCCGCGGGAGGAGGAGCTCGAGCACGTCCTCCCCGACGAGGAGCCCGAGGGCGAGGACGTCCTCGAGGAGACGCCGGACTTCCTCCAGGAGACGCCGGAGCACGACCGGCTCTGGTTCGAGCAGAAGCCGCCGCGCGGCTTCGACTGGGACAAGTAGCCGGGGCGGCCGCCTCTCGCGTGGCGGGCCATCCCTTCACGCTGCTGGACGTCTTCACGGCCGAGCGGCTGCAGGGCAACCAGCTCGCCGTGGTCCACGACGCCGACGACGTCCCGGACGCGCTCATGCACCGCTTCGCGCGTGAGACACGGCTGTCGGAGACCTCGTTCCTGCAGTCGCCGACGCGGGAGCCCGCGACCTACCGCAACCGGATCTGGACGATGGCCGAGGAGCTGCCGTTCGCCGGGCATCCGTCACTCGGCGCCGCGGCGGCCGTCGCCCGCGCCCGCGGCGAGGAGCGCGCGACCTACGTCCAGGAGACCCGCGCGGGCCTGCAGCCCGTGGACGTCGAGCTGCGCGGCGACGTCGCGGCCACCTCGATGCTGCAGGAGCCCCCGGTGTTCGGTCCCGAGCTCGACCCCGGCGAGGTGCTGCCGCTCGTCGGCCTCGAGGCCGCAGACGCCGACCCCGACCTCCCCCCGCAGGTCGTCTCGACCGGCGTGCCCCAGGTGCTCGTCCAGCTCCGCGACGAGGGCCGGCTGCCGGCCGCGCGGCCCGACTACGAGCTTCTCGGCCCGCTCATCGCCGCGCACGGGGCGGTGGTGGTCTACGTCTCCGCCGTCGACGTCCGGGGCGGCACCGCCCGCGCGCGCTCGTTCATGGCGACGGCCGAGATGGGGGAGGACCCCGCCACCGGCTCCGCGGTCGGGCCGCTGATGGCGCACGTCGCCGAGCGGGCCGGCACGGCGCGGCTCGAGGTCATCCAGGGCGTCGAGATGGGGCGCCCGAGCCGCCTGCGGGCCGCGATCGAGGGCGACCGCGTCCGCGTCGGCGGCGACGCCGTGACGGTCATCGAGGGCACCGTCCACCTGGACGGCTGAGCGGCCCCTAACCGATGTAGCCGCGGATCCGCGCGGCCTGCACGACCCGCTCGATGCCGAGCTCGAAGGCGGCGGTGCGCAGCGAGGTCTCCTCGTCGCGCTGCCTGGAGACGACCTCGCGATAGGCCCGGCGCATGATCGTGCCGAGCTTGTCGTTGACCTCGCGCTCGTCCCAGCGGAAGTGCTGGAGGTTCTGCACCCACTCGAAGTAGGAGACGACGACGCCCCCGGCGTTGGCCATCACGTCGGGGATGACGAACACCCCGTTCTCGCTCAGGATCTCGTCGGCCGCCGGGGTGGTCGGCGCGTTCGCCCCTTCGATGATCATCCGCGCCCGGATCCGGTCCGCGTTGCCCTCGTGGATCATGCCGCCGAGCGCGGCGGGGATCAGCAGCTCGCACTCGAGGCCGAGCAGCTCGTCGGGGGTGATGACGTCGACCCCCTCGAAGTCGGGCAGCCGGCCGCCGTCGCGCACGAAGTCCTGCAGGGCGTGCGGGTCGATCCCGGCCTCGGAGTGGATCGCGCCGTGGGCGTCGCACACGCCGATGATCCGGCAGCCGAGCTGAACGAGGATCCGCGCGGCCCACGAGCCGACGTTGCCGTAGCCCTGGATGATGACGCGCGTGTCGCCGGGGGTCAGCCCGAGCGCCGGGGCCGCCTCGCGGAACAGGTAGACGAGGCCGCGCCCGGTGGCCGCCTCGCGCCCGTAGGAGCCCTCGAGCTCGAGCGGCTTGCCGGTCACGATCGCCGGGGTATGGCCGTGGAGCTTGCCGTACTCGTCCATCATCCAGGCCATCACCTGCGCGTTGGTGTTGACGTCGGGTGCCGGGATGTCGCGCGTGGGCCCGAGGACCTTCTCGATCTTGTCCATGAACGAGCGGGTGACGGCCTGCAGCTCATCGGCCGTGAGGTCCTCGGCGGGCACGTTCACGCCGCCCTTGGCGCCACCGAACGGGATGCCGACGATCGCGGTCTTCCAGGTCATCAGCGACGCGAGCGCGCGCACCTCGTCGAGGTCGACGTCCGGGTGGTAGCGGACGCCGCCCTTGTACGGGCCGCGGGCGCCGTTGTGCTGGACGCGATAGCCGGAGTAGACGTGCATCCGCCCGTCCGCGCGGCGGATCGGGACCTGCACCCGGACCTCGCGGTAGGAGGAGCGCACCACGGCCCGGACGTCGTCCGGGAGCCCGATGCGGTCGGCGGCGGCGTCGAAGAAGTGGTTGACGACGTCGTAGTCGGAGATCTCGGCGCCACGGGCGCCGCGTGCGCGGTTCGAGGGGCGCGGCGACTGGTCGAGGTCGGTGGCGTCAGCCATGTCGTCCGGATACCCGGATCAGCCGTCGAGCCCCTCCTCGAGGGTCTCGAAGAGCCGCGCGGGGGACGTCTGCTCCGCGTCGGCGTCATCATCGGCCGGGGGGCGTAGTGGAACAGTTTCGCCACTGCCGAGCGCCGGACCCCTCACCCGGCTGCTGCCGAGCGCGCGCCGGCCTCGCCGCGCACGCGATCGCGGACGGTGACGTGCGGGGTCAACCGCCCGCGTGCCGCGCCGCGCCGAGGATGAGCTTGGCCACGGCCCTGGGGTGGGACAGCATCACGGTGTGCGACGACTTCACCTCGACCGTGTGTGCGCGGCCAGCACGCTTGGCCATGAAGCGCTCCGCCGCCGGCGGGATCGCATGATCCTCGGTGGCGACCATGAACCACGTCGGGATCGTCCGCCACGCCGGCGGTCCGGACTTCGCCGACCCCGCGACCTTCGCCAGCGGCCGCTGCGTCGCCGCCGCCGTCGCCACCTCCCCGGCCGGCAGGTCGGCGGAGAACACGTCGCGATACGACTCGACCCTGACGTACTGGTCGACGCCGCCCGGAAACCTGCGCTCGACGATCGTCGACGGCCCGAGCAGCGAGCCCGGGAACCGGGCGAAGATGTCCATCTGGCTCTCGCCCTCCTCCGGGGCGACCGCGGCGATGTACACCAGCGCCTTGACCCTGGGCACACCCGCCGCGGCGTTGGTGATCACCGCACCGCCGTACGAGTGGCCGACGAGCACGATCGGCCCCTCGATCGTCTTCAGCACGCTCCTGAGGTCCGCCGCGTCCGCGGCCACGCCCCGCAGCGGATTGGCGGGAGCCAGGACGTCGTATCCGCGGCGGCGCAAGCGACCGACCACGGCGTCCCAGCCGCTCGCGTCGGTAACGCGCCGTGCTCGACGACGATCGTCGGCCCCGCGCGGGAGCCGCTGCGACCGCCCTCGGCGCCGCCGCACCCGTCGAGCACGACCGCGGCCACGACCCAGGCGACGGTCCACGTGAGGAGCCGACGGTGCTTCACCGCTCCGACGGTGACGACCCTGCTTCCGGTGGGCAACACGAACTCGCGCATGAGCAATCGTCCGCCGCGATCGAGGATCAGGCGTACTTGATGAGCCGCCGCAGCCCCCACGATCGCGCGTGAACCACCCATCGGCGGCACACCGAAGCGGCAGATGGCCGTGAGAGCAGACTGGCGCCGGAAGTCCCGCCAAACGGGTCCTTGCAGCCACTTGACACGACTGGTGCTGCAGTTGGTCCAGTGGAGGCGGGGGGAATCGAACCCCCATCTCGGCCGTGCAAAGGCCGCGTGTTCCCTTTGTCACCACGCCCCCGAGGTGGAACCTGCCACTAGAAGGGTACGTCCGCCCGGGCCTGCCCCGGGGAGAATGCGGGGCCGGCGCCCGGAGTCGCGCCGGCCCCGCGGGCGCGGGCGCCGCCACTGGGCGACCACGCGCGGCGCCTGCCGGGTGTACGTCGTCGTGATCTGGCCTGCGGGCTGTACGTGCGGCGGCGCCCAGGGGTTCAACGGCGACGGGCCACCGGCGCCCCCCGTCCAGGCGCCACGCCTGCCGCGCCCCTTCGCGGCGTGGCAGGCGGGACGTGTTTCACTGTCGGACATGGCGGCGACCGGAGCGGTCCTCGCCGCGTCCGCCCGGCGCGGCCAGGTCTACATCGCGCTCGCGGCGGTGGCGTGGTCCACGGCCGGCGTCCTGCAGCGCGATCTCGCCGTCGACACCGCGACGCAGGTCGCGGGCCGCGCGATCTTCGCGGCGCTCGCGCTGCTGGGGTTCGTCGTCGTGGTCGAGCGCGGCGGGGTGGCGCGGGCGTTCCGGGTGACGGGGATCGCCGGCCTCGGCTTCGCGGTGGCGCTGGCGGTCGCCTCCGGGGCGTTCATCGTCGCGCTGAACCACACGTCGGTCGCGAACGTCCTCTTCATCCTCGCGATCGCGCCGGTCCTCGCGGCGTTGCTGGCCCGCTTCCTGCTCGGCGAGCCGCTCACGCCCAGGACCGCCGTGGCCCTGGCGGTGGCGCTCGCCGGCGTCGTGCTCATGATCGGCGCGCCCGGCGGCGGGGACCTGCTGGGTGACGCGATGGCGCTCCTGGCATCGCTCGGCTTCGCCGTGGGGATCGTGATCTCCCGCTACCGCCGGGACGTGTCGATGGCCCCGGCGACGTTCGTCGCGCAGCTGTTGCTGCTGGCGGCCTTCCTGCCCTTCGCGGACCTCGGCACGGTCGGCGGCGACGACCTCGTCACGCTCGTGCTGCTCGGCGCGGGCCAGATCGGGGTGGGGCTCGCCTTCCTGACCCTCGGCGCGCGGCTGATCCCTGCCGCCCAGGTTGCGCTGATCAGCCTGCTCGAGGTCGTCCTCGGCCCGCTGTGGGTGTGGATCGCGATCGGCGAGGCCCCGACCGGCGCGACGCTGATCGGCGGGGCGGTGATCGTCGCCGCCGTCGTGATCCAGGTCACCGGCGACCGGGCCGGCGAGGAATGCGAGCCCGTCGCCGACACCGGCGGGCGGCCGCTGCGCTAGGAGGGGCTCGGCGCCAGCCGCCGCGCCACGGCGGCCGCCGTGGCGGCGTTGATGTCCACGGTGTCGCGCACGTCCTCGGCGTAGCCGCCCGCGAGGACGACGCAGACGCGCGTGCCGGCCGCGGTCAGGCGGTCGAGGACCAGCTCGTCGCGGGCGCGCAGCCCCGCCTTGGTGAGCGCCAGGCGGCCGATGCGGTCGCCCTCCCACGGATCGGCCCCCGCCAGGTAGAAGACGAGCTCCGGGGCCGAGCGCGGCAGCGCCACGTCCAGGGCCTCCTCGACCGCCTGCAGGTAGCCGTCGTCGCCGGTGCCGCTGGCGAGGTCGACGTCGAGGTCGGAGGGGACGCGCGTGAACGGGTAGTTGCGCGCGCCGTGCAGCGAGAGCGTGAACGTCCGCGGGTCGGACGCGAACAGGTCGGCGGTACCGTCGCCCTGGTGGACGTCGCAGTCGACCACCAGCGTGGGCAGCGGGCCGTGCTCGGCGCGCAGGACCGCGAGCGCGATCCCGACGTCGTTGAACAGGCAGTAGCCGCGCGCGAACGCGTATCCGGCGTGGTGGGTGCCGCCGCCGAGGTTCATGCCGAGGCCGTGCGCGAGCGCGTGGCGGGCGGCGGCGAGCGTGCCGCCGAGCGAGCGGCGGGCGCGCTCGACCAGGGCCGGCGACCACGGCAGGCCGAGGCCCTGCAGCTCGCGGCGGCTCAGCTCCCCGTGGCGGATCCGCCGGACCAGCCCGCCGTCGTGCACCGCCTCGATCTGCTCCCAGCCGACCGGGTCGGCCTCGTGGAGCTCCTCCGGCCGCGCGATGCCGTCGGCGATCACACGGGCGCGCAGCAGCCCGTACTTGTCCATCGGGAAGCGATGGCGGTCGGGTACCGGGAAGCGCCAGCGGTCGTGCGTCCAGAGGTCCATCCCTGGTAAGGGTTGCGCATGGCGCTCCCACCTCCCTCGCGCGGATCCACCGTCCTCGTCACCGGCGCCTCGTCGGGCATCGGCGCGGAGCTGGCCCGCGAGCTCGCCGCGCGCGGGTACGGCGTCACCCTGACGGCGCGGCGCGCGGACCGCTGCGCGGAGCTCGCGGCGCGCCTCGAGCGCGAGCACGGCGTGCCCGCCGCGGTCGAGCCGTGCGACCTCGCCGACGCCGGCGCCCGTGAGGCGCTCGTCGACCGCCTGCGGGCCGGCGAGCGCGAGGTCGTCGGCGTCTGCAACAACGCGGGGCGCGGCTCGGCCGGGCCGTTCCACACGCTCGCGCTCGAGTCCGAGGCCGAGCTCGTGCGCATCAACGTCGAGGCACTGCACCACCTCACCGGCGCGTTCCTGCCGCGGATGGTCTCCCAGGGCGTCGGCGCGGTGCTCAACGTCGCCTCGCTGGCGGGCTTCCAGCCGCTCCCCGGGATGGCCACCTACTCGGCGACGAAGGCGTTCGTGATCACGCTCTCGGAGGCGGTGCACGCCGAGGTGTCCCCGAGCGGCGTCTCGGTCACCTGCCTGGCGCCCGGGCCGGTGCACACGGAGTTCGGCTCCATCGCGGGCAGCGAGGGCGCCGACATGCGGGCGCCCGAGCAGGTGTTCGTGGCGGTGGAGGACGTGGCGCGCCAGGCCGTCGACGGGATGGTCGAAGGTCGGCGCATGGTGATCCCGGGCGTGCCCGCCAAGGCGGCCGCGCTGGGCGGGCGGCTGGCACCGCGGTCGCTGCTCCTGCGCCTGGTGAGCCGCAGCGGGTTCGTGCGCGTGTGATCGGGCGCGCCCTGACCCTCGCCCAGGCCGTGGCGGCCGGGGTCGCGCTGGCGCGGCTGGCGCGCGGCCGCCGGCGGCGCCCGCCGCTGGCCCCGGCCGCGCCGCGCCGCAGCGTCACGGTGGTGATCCCGGCGCGCGACGAGGCGGCGCGCATCGGGCCGTGCCTGGAGGGCCTGCGCGGCGAGCACGCCGAGGTCGTCGTGGTCGACGACTGCTCGACGGACGGGACCGCCGGGGTCGCCGCCGCGCTCGGGGCGCGCGTGGTCGCGGGCCGCGAGCCGCCGGAGGGCTGGGTCGGCAAGCCGTGGGCCCTGCAGCAGGGCCTCGAGGCGGCGCGCGGCGAGGTGGTGGTCTCGCTCGACGCCGACACGCGCCCGCGGCCGGGCCTCGTGGGGGCGCTGGACGGGGCGCTGCGGGACGCCGACTTCGTCACCGCCGGCGCGCGCTTCGTGTGCGACACGCCGGGGGAGCGCCTGCTGCATCCCTCGATGCTCGCGTCGCTCGTCTACCGCTTCGGGCCGGCGGACGCCGATGCGCCGGCGCCCCGCCCGGAGCGCGTGATCGCCAACGGCCAGTGCACGGCGGTCCTCCGCGAGCGGCTGCTCGCCTTCGGCGGCTACCGCCCGGCGGCCGGGCACATGACCGACGACGCGGCGCAGGCGCGGGCGCTCGCGGCGGCGGGCTGGCGCGTCGCGTTCCTCGACGGCGCCGACCTGCTCGAGGTCAAGATGCACGACTCGGCCGCCGAGACGTGGCGCGAGTGGGGCCGCTCCCTCGCCTACGCCGACGTGACCTCCGCGGCGTGGCAGGCGGCCGACCTCGCGGTGGTCTGGCTCGTGCTGGCGCTCCCCGTCCTGCGCGCGGCGGCGGGGCGCCCGGCGCGGCTCGACCTCGCCCTCCTGGCGGTGCGCGCGGCGCTGCTCGGCGCCCTGGCGCGCAGCTACACGCGCCGCGGGGCGCCGTTCTGGCTCTCGCCGCTGGCGGATCCCGCCACCGCCGTCCGGCTCACGGTCTCGGCGTTGCGCCCGGCGCGGGAGTGGCGTGGGCGGACCTACGGCGCTTGAGCGCGTCGAGGCCGAACAGCACGCCGATGATGCCCATGAGCACGCCGGTGGCCCACACGCGCTGGACCGGGTCGAACGCGAGCTGCGCCACCGGGAAGCCGAACACGCCGGCCCGCGCGCCGTACTTGAACGCGCTCGCGAGCGACACCACCACCGCGAGGCCCAGCGCGCACAGCGCCGCGAGGGGCGAGAGCGCGAACGCGCCACCGACGAAGCACATCACGGACTTCCCCCCGCGGAAGGAGGCGAACAGCGGGAGCGCATGTCCGATCATCGCCGCCGCCACCGCGACCCAGCCCGTCCACCAGTCGCCGAGCGCGAACCCCGCCAGCGCGGCGAGGAACGCCTTGGCGCCGTCGCCCGCGAACGCGGGCCACGCCCGCCGCGCACCGAGCTGCTCGAGCGCGTTCCAGGCGCCCGGGTTGCCGTCGCCGGTCGTCCGCAGATCCACGCCGTGGGCGCGCGCGACCAGCAGGGCGACCGGCACCGAGCCGAGCAGATAGCCGACGATGGCCGCGAGGACGTAGTCCATCTGGACCACGGTACGGGCGCAGCGCCGGATTCGGCGCTCTGGCCGGACGCTCGTGTTGCAGGCCGCTACGGCCGCGGGTTAGTGTGAGCGGCAGCGGCCATCCCCGGCCGAACCGGGGGGGAAAGGAGGACCACATGGTTCCTGCCGTGACCGAGACGTCATGGGATGAGGCGGAGTTCGATCTCGACGTCAGGCTCGAGGCGGTGGCTCGCCATGTATCGGACGAACGGGGCCCGAAGCCAGGCCCCGAGGGCACCGTGACGTGCTCCTGCGAGCAGTGCCCCACCGGGGTCACGTGCGGGTGCTTCGGCTAGTCGCCGGCCTCTGAGCGCTCAGGAGAGCAGCAGGGCGCCGTCCCACCCGGGGTCGGTGCCGGTGGCTGCAGCGAGTAGCACGAGCCCGGGTCCGGCCGCACCGTCCAGCAGCGTGGCGTCGACGTCCGCCCCGCGGCGCTCCCGCAGCTCCGCCTCGCCGCGATAGCCGAGCGGAGCGTCCGGATCGAACCGCTCGACCAGCTCGAGACACAACGTCCGGGCCTCCCGCGACAGATCCTCGGCGCGGCTGTCCGCGGCCATGCGCAGCGTCACCTGTGCCAGCCCTGCGGTGCCGTGGCACAAGGTGGGGGCCTCGAGCGGCCGTGCCGTCCGCTGGCGTTCCAGCGCTGCTCGCACCGCCCGCTCGGCGAGTCGCGCGTACTCCGGCTCGTCCAGCGCCGCCCCGGCCAGCCAGAGGGCGCGGGCCGCTCCGCCGTTCCCGTAGCACCACCCCGGACGGGCGGGCGGCTCCCGGCTCGCGCCGTGGGTCCCGGCGAGAGGAATCACGGCGGGCCACTCGGGACCGAACCGGCCGAACCGGCACTGGGCCACCAGCCAGTCGGCCATCCGTCGCGTCGCGTCCACCTGTCCGCGCACCTCCACGCCCGCCGCCAGCGCCAGCGACATGAGCGCCAGCGACCCGGGGGCCCCATGCGCGACCCCGCAGTTCAGGTTGCCCTCGGGCGTGTGCTCGCGCATGTCCTCGTGGAGATGCTCGGGCGGAGTGGCCCAGCGTGGCGCGCCGTCGGTCTCGCCCATGAGGTCGACGAGCGCGCCGAGGGCGTCCTCGAGCGCGGCGCGCGGAGCCGGCTCCTCCCGCCGGGCGAGCAGGTACACGCCGATTCCGGTGATTCCCGAGATCAGGTCCCACGCGCGCACCGGCAGCCCGCTCGCCCGGGCGAGCCTGGCGCGGCTTGCGGTGACACCGCTCGCGATCGCTCCGTCGATCGACGTCAGCAGGCCGCCGTAGCGCGTGCGCCCGGCGGCGAGCCGCTGCGCGGCGTAGCCGAGGCCCGCGACTCCGTCGAAGAGGCCGAGAGGCGCTCCGTCGCGCTCGGACGCCTGCGCCGCGGCGCTGAGGTGCATGTGGCCCGCGCGATCCCAGCCGACATCGGGAAGCACCCGATCGAACTGCGCGCAGACCATCGCGATGCTCGAGCTCGTCGAGCCGAGACCCGGCTGCGAGCGCGCCTCCGCGACGGGCTCCCGAGCCGCGAGCCTCGAGGCGACGTCGAGCGCCACGGCCCGCGCGCGTTCCGCCTCGGCGCCGCTCAGCACCGGCCGCCAGCTCATCCGACCGGCGCGCGAGCGAGGCTCTCGCGCGCGCGGAGGAGCAGGCCGAGAGCGCGATGCTCGGCGTCGCGGTCGAGCCCGAGGAGCCGGTTGCAGTGCATGTGGGCGAAGCTTGCCATCACGTCGCCGGCAGTCGGCCACGCGATCGCGCCTTCGGCCCTGAGCGCGGCGAGGCGTTCCCCGTGCGGGCGCAGCTCGCGGACGAAGCTCTCGAGCAGCGGCGCGAGTGGCTCGTGTCCGGCGCCCCGGGACCCGAGCAGCGACCGCAGCTCGTCCTTGTGCTCGCGCCACTCGACTCCGACATCGTGTCGAGACTGCACGCGGGCCGCGCACCAGCGGAGCCTGGCCTCGGCGTCGAGGCCGAGCCCCTCGAGCAGGCAGTCGAGCGTGAGCGCGCAGAGCTGCTCCCGCGGGACGGGGATCGTCCGCGCCAGGTCGAGCCGGATGATCTCCACCACCATGCCGCTGTCGATGCCGAAGACGGCCTCGGCCACGTTCATCCCCGGTTCGCCGCCGTATCGCTCGAGCTCACGCTCGTAGGTGTCGAGCGTGAGCGCCTGACACGCGCCCCGGTCCATCAGGTCCGACGCCCACGCGTACAGGCGCGGCGCGAGCTCACCGGTGAGCCTGCGCGGCTCGCCGCGGAAGCGCACCCGCAGGTGTGACCGCTCATCCCGGTAGCGGACGAAGAACCAGTCGTCGGCGAGCCCCGAGAGGAGTGCCTCCCGGACGAGCTCGCCCAGAGGGCCGGCGACGAGCTGATCGCCGCTCGTGCCGGCCGCATAGACCTTCGCGTACAGCCATTCGCTCCCGGGCGGCCGCACGCGAACCTTTCGCGGCGGCACCACCGACCGGGCGGGCGGGCGACGGTCATCGGACGGCGAGCCGGCGCGGGACGCCGCGTGGCGCGCGAGCGGAACGGCCAGCTCGACCAGGAAGCTTCCTCCGCCTCCCGGCAGCCACGCGTCGTCGACGCCTGGCAGCGCCTCGTGGAGGACGACCTCGGTGCCGTCGTCCGGGGAGCGCACCAGGCTCCTGAGGAGCTCGACCTGCTGGGGATCGTCGAGATCGAGCAGCAGCCGGTTGTCTCCCTGCGCCGCGTACACCCTGCGGGGCAGCCGCCAGCGAGCGCGCCACGACGCCGAGGGCGGAGGCGAAGCCGTCGGGGGAATGCGGTTCGAGCGCGCCGGTGCCGAACGGCGGCCGCCACGTCGCGGGGCTCAGCACGATGCGGCCGGCCTCGACCCGGGGCAGCCTCGGCAGCTCCCGCGCGAGACCCCACTGGAAGGGCGTCATCAAGGGCCGGCCGGCGTGACGCATCTGGGCGAGGAACGCGCACACCGCAGGCGCCGTGGTCGGGTTCAGCATGTGGCCCTCGCAGACCTCCACGTACGTGCCGCCCGCCGGCCAGCGCAGATAGAAGGCGTCGTCATGCACGCCGACGACGAGCTCGCCGACCGGGATCACCCGCGCTCGCTGCACGCCGGGCGAGACGCCCACCACGATCTCGTGGCTCCGCGTGGCCGGGCGGATCGTCACGTTGCCCAGCGAGGATCGCTCGGGGCTGTAGACGAGCTCCGCGCAGACCGAATCGAGCTCGCCCGCCTCATGCCGCCGCACCGCCTCGGTCATCGCGCGCTCGCCCCGCTCGCCGAAGAGATAGGCGAACCGACCGAGGATCCTCCCGGCCGCGGGGGAGCCGACCATCGGCGACACCACCACGCGGAACCGGCCCGCGTCGAGTGCCTCGCGCGAGGCGGCGGCCACGAAGACCGCGACGTCGACCGTGGACGGCAGCGCTTGCGAGGAGGGCGCGGAGTCGAGGTCCGCGATCGCGTCGGGGTCGAGCTCGACCGAGAGCTCGCCGGCGTGCAGCGCCGAGGTCGCGATCTCGAGGAGCCGGCGGTTGCGACGCCGCGCCGCCTCGTCGGCCGGACGCTCCCGCGCGACGTCCGCGCGCAGGTCCACCGGGCCGAGCCCGACATCGGGCCGGAGGAGCTCCGGGAGCGGCACCTCGGTAGGCGGGGGATAGCGCTCGACGAAGCGGTCGCGGTAGGAGTTGAGGGCGGCCGAGCCCGAGGGCGCCGGTGAGAGGCGGAGCAGCAGCTCTGCCGCTCGTGCCGCCTCTGCGCCCACGGCGCGGGCGATCCGCTCGCCGGCGAGCGGCCGCATCATGTCCACCCGCACCGGCGGCTCCTCGACAGGCGCCGTCGTCACCGCGCGCGCCGTGTCCAGGAGGACTGGAAACCGCCGCGCCCCGGCCGTGGCATCCAGGAGCTCCCAGCGTTCGCACGCCGCGATCGCCGCGGCCAGCCGGTTCCGCTCGGCACGGGCGGCGGCGAGCCGGTCCAGCCTCGCCAGGAGGTGGCGCGCCGGATCGCCGCGGGTCAGAGGGGGCCGAAGGTCGCTCACGAGCAGGCCTTCCCGCAAGAGGGCGTGGATGAGCTCCTCGATCCGCGGTCCGGCATCCGGGAAGTCCGCTGCAAGAGCGCCCGCGAGCTCGGGAAACGGAGTCGGAGCCTCACGGCAGCGCTCGAGCGCGCGGAGCACGGGACGGGTCGCGCGCACGGAGACCTCGAAGGGGTCGCCGCCGCCGAGCCGCTCCGGCAGCACGGCCCTGCCGGCGCGGACGCTGACCGTCGGGTGGGTCTCGAGCCGGAGCTCGCGCACCACCTCCCGACGGCCCTCGAGGTCGCCGATCAGCGCGGCGAGGAGGCCCATGTCGAGGCGGGCCCGCACCACCTCCTCGGAGCTGAGCGCGAGGTCGGTGCCGTCGCCCCATCTCGCGAGCGATACGCCCGCGTTCAAGCCATAGGGCGTCGGGCGCGTGGACATGCGGATGAGGTACCGGAGCACGGCCAGCCGCCGGCGGCGCAGGGCGGGCGGACGGGACGGCGGACGACCCAGCTGCCCGAAGAGCGACTCGGAGGCGACGATGATCGCCCGCCGTACCATCGGATCGCGCACCGCCCGCGGGAGCTCGGACTCGTGCCCTGGCCGGCCCCCGCCCTGGAGCTCCAGGTAGCGCTCGACCGGCAGGAGCGGCGATCGCACCAGAACCCAATCAAGGGGCTGATAGGACCACCCGGCTGTGGATCCGGCGATCATTGACGCGAGTACCACCGTGCGCCGCGTCGCGGGGCGAAACGTAGTCCAGACGTGCTGGTCGCCTCCTTTCACCTGACCCGCTACCCGCGCGAGACCGCGCCGGAGGGATTCTCGCGGATGGGGCTCGACCGCCCGCTGCTGCGTCGCACGCCCGGCCTGCGGTTCTGGCGGCTCCTCGGCACGGGGCGAGGCCAGGCGATGACGCTCGGGGCCGACCTGCGCCGCTGGGCGATGTTCGCGGTGTGGGACGACGAGGCCGCGCTCGACGCGTTCCTCGACCGCTCCGAGGTGGCGGCGCGCTGGGCCTCGCTGGCCGCCGAGACCTACAGCGTGCGGCTGGCGCCGCTGCGCTCCCGTGGCGCGTGGGGCGGGGCCGATCCGCTGGCGGGTGCGGCCGGCGCCGCCGGCGACGGGCCGGTCGCGATCCTGACCCGCGCGAGCATCCGCCCGCGGCGCCTGGTCGCCTTCTACCGGTCGATCCTGCCGGTCGCCGGCGACCTCGTCGGCCGGCCGGGCCTGCTGGCCTCGGTGGGGATCGGCGAGTGGCCGATCGCCCGCCAGGCGACGTTCTCGCTCTGGCGCTCGGAGGACGCGGTGCGGGAGTTCGCCTACCGCCGCCCCGAGCACGCCGAGGTCGTGCGGCGCACGCGGGCGGAGCGCTGGTACGCGGAGGAGCTCTTCGCGCGCTTCCGCCCCTTCGGCGCGCGCGGGACGTGGGACGGACGCGATCCCTTGGCGGGGTCTGAGCGACTACGCTGCGCCCCATGACGGCACGTGGCGGCATCGATCTCGGCGGAACCAAGATCCAGACGGCGGTGGTCGACGACGAGTACAAGGTGCTCGGCCAGGCGCGCCACCCGACCCCGACCAAGGGCGGCCCATCCGACGTCGCGGACGCCATGGCCGCTGCCCTGCGCGAGGCTGCGGAGAGCGCGGAGGTCGAGACCGGCGCGCTGGCCGGGATCGGCGTGGGCTCGCCCGGTGCGATCGACCAGCGCGCGGGCACCGTGACGAGCGCGCGCAACCTCCCCAAGTGGGAGGGCACCTTCGCCCTCGGGCCCGCGCTCGAGGGCGCGCTGGGCGCACCGGTGGTGATCGGCAACGACGTCGACGTCGCGACGGCCGCCGAGTTCCACCACGGCGCCGGCCGGCCGTACCAGTCGATCCTCGGCGTGTTCTGGGGCACCGGGGTCGGCGGCGGCGTCGTCCTCGACGGCAAGCCGTGGAGCGGTCGCGGCGCGGCGGGCGAGATCGGCCACGTCGTGGTCAAGATCGACGGGGCGAGGTGCCCCTGCGGGCGGCGCGGGTGCATGGAGGCCTACGCGGGCCGCGCCGCGATGGAGGCCCGTGCGCACAAGGAGCTCGAGGCAGGGGCCAAGACCCAGCTGTTCAAGATCATGGAGGACCGCGGCCGCACCCGGCTGACCAGCGGCGTGTGGGCCCGGGCGCTGCGCCACAACGACCACCTCGCCGTGCGGCTGATCGACCGGGCCGTCGAGGCGCTCGGCGCCGGGGTGGCCTCGTGCGTGAACGTGCTCGACGTGGAGGCGGTGATCGTCGGCGGCGGCCTCGGCCTGCGCCTGGGCCAGCCCTACGTGGACCGCATCGCCGACGCGATGCACCCGCACCTGTTCGCCGACGACCGCCCACCGGCCATCCACCTGGCCGCGCTCGGCGACCTCGGCGGGGCGATCGGCGCCGCGCTGCTGTCCGAGATCGCGCCCACGGCCGCGCGCGCCTGACGCGGAGCGGGTCAGCCGCGCCGCCGCCGGGGCGTGGCGCGGATGCGCTCGGTGTGCTCCTCGGCCGCCGCGGTCACCTCTGCGAGGAAGCCGGCGACCGCACTTCGCTCGGACTCGGTCGAGCGGGCCGCGGCGCGGCTCACGGCCGCTTCGTAGTCGCTGACCGAGCCCGCGGGCGGCCGCCGCGGCCCTGGTGGTGAGCGTGACGTCACCCGTCGCGATTTCACCCCGGTGACCCTGGGCGGGCGGGATAGCCTGGGCCATGCTCGCCGTCCTCGGCGGTCTCGCCGCCGCGCTCGCGTTCGCGACCGCCACGCTGTGCAACGCCCGCGCCGCCCGCATGATCGGGGCCGGCCCGCTCCTGGCGTGGGTGATGCCGTCGGCCTGCTGCTCGTGGCTCCGCTCGTCGCCGTCCGCGAGGTGCCCGACGACCTCGACGCCGGCGCGGTGCGCTGGCTCGCGCTCGCGGGGTCGGGCAACCTGCTCGGGCTTTCCTGGCCTACCGGGCGCTGACGCTCGGCAAGGTCGGCATCGTGGCGCCGATTCTCTCCACGGAGGGCGCGATCACGGCGGTGATCTCGGTCGCGGCCGGGGAGCGCCTCGCGGCCTCGGCCGCCGCCGTGCTCGTGATCATCGCGGTCGGCGTGATGCTGGCGGCCGGGTCGCCCGACCCGGACCGCGGCGCCGTCGCGCTCCGCGCCGGCGCTGGCGGTCGGCGCCGCGGTGGCGTTCGGGGTGGGCCTGTACGCCACCGCGCGGGTGAGCGCGACGCTTCCGGTCGTGTGGCGGCGCTGCCGACCCGGCTGCTGGGGGTCGGGCTCATCACGCTGCCGCTCGCGGTGCGGGGCCGGTTGCGGATCCCGCGGGCGGCGGTCCCGCTCGCGCTGCTCTCGGGCTTCTGCGAGGTGGCGGGCTTCTTCGCGTTCGGTCTCGGCTCCCGCCACGGGATCGCGGTGAGCGCCGTGCTCGCCTCCCAGTTCGGCGGGCTGGCGGCCGTCGCGGCGTACGCCCTGTTCGGCGAGCGGCTGGCCCGCGTGCAGGTCGCCGGCGTCGCAACCGTCGTGGCGGGCGTCGCGCTGCTCAGCGCGATCCAGGCGTGAGGCTCTCAGATCAGTTAGCGCTCGCGCGCGACGTGCACCGCCTCGGCGCGCTGGGTGGCGCCGAGCTTGCGGTAGATCACCCGCACGTGGGGTCTTCACCGTGTCGCGCGACAGATTTGCAGCTTCGTGGTACCGCGCCGAGTGGCGTGGGTTCGCGCGCGCCGTTCGCCGCCATGGTCCGAGCCTGCAAATCGTTCGCACGACCCCATCCCGGCGTGGGAGCCTCGTGGTAACGAACGGCACCCGAGCGCGACTGAGGCCCATGACGACGACGACGGACTATGACGTGATCGTGATCGGCGCCGGCCCCGGCGGCGAGCACTGCGCCGGGGCGCTCGCCGACGGAGGACTGCGCGTCGCCATCGCCGAGCGCGAGCTGGTGGCAGGTGAGTGCTCCTACTGGGCGTGCATCCCCTCCAAGACGCTGCTGCGGCCGGGCGAGGCGCTGGCCGCCGCGCTCGACGCGCCCGGCGCCCGCGAGGCCGCGACCGGACGGCTCGACCCGTCGGCGGCGCTCGCCTGGCGGGACTTCATGGTCTCCGGCTACGACGACTCCGGCCAGGTCGCCTGGCTCGAGACCAAGGGGATCGAGCTCATCCGCGGCGCCGGCGCCATCGACGGCCCGGGCGTGGTGCGCGTGGGCGACGACCGCTACACCGCGGCGCACATCGTGCTCGCCACGGGCTCGGACCCCGTCATCCCGCCGATCCCGGGACTGCGCGAGCTCGACGGCGTGTGGACCAACCGCGAGGCCACGGGCGTGCGCGAGCTGCCGCCGCGCCTGCTGGTGCTCGGCGGCGGGCCGGTGGGGGTCGAGCTGGCGCAGGCCTTCGCCCGCATGGACGTCCAGGTCGCACTCTGCGAGGGCGCCGAGCACCTGCTCCCGCGGGAGCCGCGCGCGGTGGGCGAGGCGCTCGCCGAGGCGCTGGCGGCCGACGGCATCGCGCTCCACCTCGGGCGCAAGGTCACCGAGGCGCGCCGCGAGCACGGCGACTTCGTGCTCGTGCTGGACGGGGAGGACGAGCTGCGCGGCGACCGGCTGCTCGTGGCCACCGGGCGCCGGCCGCGCGTGTCCGGCCTCGGCCTCGAGCGCGTCGGCATCGAGGCGGGCCCGGCCGGCGTCCCGGTCGACGCCCGGATGGCGGCGGGCGAGGGGGTGTGGGCGCTCGGGGACGTCACCGGCCTCTGGCCGCTGACCTACGTCGCCAAGTACCAGGCGCGCGTGGTCGCCCACAACATCCTCGGCCGCCCCACCGAGGCGCGCTACGACGCCGTCCCGCGGGTCGTGTTCACCGATCCCCAGGTCGCGTCCGTCGGCGAGGCCGAGGGGCCGCTGCAGGCGACGGTCCCCCTGGCCGGGGTGGCGCGCACCTCGACCTACATGCGCTCCTACGACGAGCGGCCGGGCTTCCTCACGCTGGTCTCCGACGGCGAGCGCCTGACCGGCGCCTACGCGATCGGGCCGGAGGCGGGAGAGTGGCTCGGGCAGGCGACGCTCGCGATCCGCGCCCGCGTCCCGCTGGACGTCCTGCGCGACACCATCCAGCCGTTCCCGACGTTCTCCGAGAGCCTCCTGTTCGGACTCCTGGAGCTCGCGTCGCCCGTCCCGGCGTCGGCATGAGCCTCCTCGGCGCGTCACCGGATCCGCAGGTCCTGCACGGCGAGCGGGACGGCTTCGAGACGGTGACGCTCAGCGTCCCGGCCGCGGCGCTGAGCGCGACCTTCGTGCCCGGGGCCGGCATGATCTGCTGCTCGCTCGTCCACGACGGCGAGGAGCTGCTCGCCCAGAACCGCGGCCTGAAGGCCTACGCCGCCGCGGGGAAGACGATGGGCATCCCGCTGCTGCACCCGTGGGCCAACCGGCTCGGCGCGTGGTCGTACCGGGCACTCGAGCGCACCGTCGACCTCCGGCCGCTCGAGGCGTCGCTTCCCGAGGACGAGCATGAACTGCCCATCCACGGGGTGCTTCCCGGGCGCTGGCGGGTCGTCTCGGCCACCGCGGCGGACTCCGCCCGCCTCACCGCCGAGCTCGACGCCGGCCGCGGCAGCCCCGCCCACGCGGCGTTCCCGTTCCCCCACCTGATGCGGATGGACGCCGAGGTGCGCGACGCGACGCTGCGGGTGCGCATGACCGTCGTGCCCACCGACGGGCCGGTGCCGGTGTCCTTCGGCTTCCATCCCTATTTCGCGCTGACCGGCGATGCGCGCGAGCGCTGGCGCATCCGGCTGCCGGTGCGCCGCCGGATCGCGCTCGACGCGCGCGCGATCCCGACCGGCGTGCACGAACGCGTGGAGCCCTACGAGGGCCCGCTCGGCGACCGGAGCTACGACGACGGCTTCGACCGGCTGGCGGAGCCGCCCGTCTTCGCGGTCGAGGGCGGCGGGCGGCGGATCGAGGTCGCCTACGAGGCGGGCTACCCGGTCGCGCAGGTGTTCGCCCCTCCCGGCCGCGCCTTCATCTGCTTCGAGCCGATGACCGCGCCCGCCAACGCGCTGATCGCGGGCGGCTTCGCCACCGCGACGCCCGCGGCGCCCTACGCCGCGACCTTCGCGGTGACGATCCGCGCGGCTCAGTCGTCGGCCAGCAGCCCGTAGGCGACGCCAGCACCTGCTGGTCACCGGCGGCAGCCCGTCCTTCAGGCCTCGCATGTCTCATCCTCGATCGGATGGCGAATGAGTGCGAGTGGCCCCGCGATCCGTTACGCGGTCTGGAACGGCGCACCCTCCCACGCCACTGGTGCCCATCACTTCCGCGACCTTCCTCGCCGCCGAGGCCCGCCCGCCCGGCCGCCGCCTCCGTCCCGATCGCCGACTACGGGATGGTCTCCCGACTGCAGCTCAGCCGCGCACGTCAGCCGCGAGCCGGCGCGGTGCGCGCGGGCGTGCCCGTGACGGTGGAGGACGCGACGATGCGCGCGCGCTTCACCGTCGCCGCCGGCGAGCAGCTCGGGAACTTCCCCAAGGCGTTCAGCCACATCGGGCTGATCACGGCGCGTGGCAGATCGACCACGCCCGCGCCCGCCGCGGCAGTGAGCTACGGCGGGCGCGCGCCGGGGCGTCTACGCGAGCAGCGCCTCGGCCTGCGCGGGCTCGAGGTCGGCCAGGACGAGGACGCGGCCCTCGTGCAGCGCGGCGATGTCGCGCTCGGCGGCCGCCGCGTCGAGGCCGGCCTCCATCAGCAGCCGGCGGACGTGACGGTGCCCCTCGACGTGCATGTGCTGCACGCCGGCGGGATAGGTCGTCACGGTCTCGCGGTCGGCGTCGGCGAAGCTGCCCTTGCGGCCGCCGTCGCCCGGGGCGGCGAAGCTCCCGGCCACGGTGCGCCGCTCGTGCGGTGCGCCGGCGAAGTCGCCGATAGGGGCGTCAGGCGCGATCGAGCCGGCGAACTCGCCGACCTCCTCGGTGCGCACGTCGCGCGCGGGCGAGCCGCGCAGCACGCGCACGCCCTCGCCGGGCACCCCGGCGTCCAGCAGGCGGTCGACGGCGCTACGGGCCTCGTCCTCGGTGGCGTAGGACCGGCAGACAACGGACACGGCGGGCTCCTTTCGGAGGAGGGGGGACCGTGTTCAGTCCGCGGCGCCGCCGCAGTGTTACGCGCCCGGGCGCCAGTCGCGGAACGCGCCGAGCAGCGCGGTGCGCGCGTCGTCGGACAGCGCGTCCGCGTCCAGGCGGCCCACGAGGCCGATCGTCTCGCCCATCTGCTCGAGGTAGACCTGACAGGGATCGCACTCGGCCAGGTGCGCGTCGAAGCGCCGCCGGTCGCGCTCCTCGAGCGCGTCCTCGAAGTAGGCGGTGACGAGCTCCACGAGCTCCTGGCAGGGCATCTCGGGTTCGGTCATTCGGCGAAGTAGGCCTCGAGCGCGCCCCGCGAGCGGGCGCGGTGCAGCAGGACGCGTTGGTTGGTCTCGCTGACGCCGAGAGCGTTGCACACCTCGGGGCCGTCCCAGCCGTCGAGGTCGCGCATGCAGATACCAGCCGCTGCATCGGCGGCAGCGTGTCGATCGCCTCCTTGACGAGCGAGAGCGTCTCGGCCGTCGCGAGGTTGACGAGGATGCGGAACATCCAGGTGGCGAAGCGCGCGCGGCCCTTCGAAGCGGTCGAGCCCCTCGAGGACGCCCAGCCACGTCTCCTGCACGACCTCGTCGCCCGCCCGCAGGCGGTCGAGCAGCTCCGCGGCCTCGCCCTCGGTGGCGAGACAGACCTCGTCGTGCGTGCCCGAGGGTCCGCCGAGGTCTCACGAAGGGTCCGGCGTTACACCCTCCCGATAGCCCTCGCGACCGTCGCGCCCCCCAGCGCCACCAGCGGGAGCCCGCCGCCGGGGTGCGTCGTGCCGCCCACCAGCCACAGTCCGCGCACGCCGCGGACGGTGTTCCCCGGCCGGGCCAGCGTCCCGAGCCGGCCGTGCGGCGCGGCGCCGTAGATCGCGCCGCCCACCGCGCCGGTCTCGCGCTCGAGGTCCCCCGGGGTCCGGCGGGCGCGGGCGACGAGGCGGTCGCGCACGCCGAGACGGTCGAGCAGCGCGGCCTCGGCGGCGTCCCAGTCGGCGCCGTCGCCGACCGCCGGCGCGTTGACGAGCACGAACCAGCTCTCGCACCCGTCGGGCGCCTCGGCCGGGTCGGTGGCGCACGGCGCGCTCACGTAGACCGTCGGATCGCGCGGCGGGCGGCGATGCGCGAAGACGTCGTCGAACTCGGCGTCGTAGTCGGCGGGGAAGCGGATCGCGTGGTGCGCGAGGCCGGGCGTGCGCCCGCGCAGCCCCAGCATCAGCGCGAGCCCCGAGAGCGAGCGCGGCCGCTCGCCGCCGCGCCGCCGGCCGCGCCCCAGCAGCCGCCGGCGCACGTCGAGCTCGTCGCCCCCCGCCACCACCGCGTCCGCCGCCTCGAAGCCCGCGTCGGTGACCACCCCGGCGGCGCGCCCGCCGCGGACCTCGATCCGCCGCACCGGCGTCCGCAGCCGCAGCTCGCCTCCGACCGCCTCCAGCCGGCGCGCCATCGCATCGACCAGCTCGTACATGCCGCCGCGCGGGTGCCACGCGCCGAACGCGTGCTCGACGTATCCCGCCACCGCGAGCACCGCCGGGGCCCGGCGCGGGTCGGCCCCCGCGTAGGTCGCGAAGCGCTCGATCACGAGCCGCAGCCGGGGGTCGCGGACGGTCGCGCGCGCGAGGGCCCGCAGCGTCCACCACGGCTTCACCCGCAGGAGATCGCGGATATCCGGTCGCCGCCCGGTGGGATCCCGTCGCGGCGGCCACGGCGGCGGGCCCTCGAGCACGGGCACCGACGCGCGCCACATCCCCGCGCACACGCCCAGGAAGCGCGTCCAGTCCGCCCCCGCGCCCGGCGACCACGCCTCGAGCGCCGACATCGCTCGCGGCAGGTCCGCCGAGAGCTCGACCTCGGTGCCGTCGGCGAACGCGTAGCGGGTCACCGGCTCCACCCGCAGAAGCTCGAGCTCCGAGCGAAGCGGCGCGCCGGTGTCGGCGAACAGCGCCTCGAACACCCACGGCATCGTCAGCAGCGACGGCCCGGAGTCCCACGTGAAGCCGTCCGCCCGCACGCGCCCGCACTTGCCGCCGGGCGCGTCCGCCTGCTCGTAGACGGTCACCCGGTGCCCGGCATGGGCGAGCCGGATCGCGGCGGCGAGCGCCCCGACCCCGGCGCCGGCGATCGCGACCCTCACGCGCGGCGCGCCCGCGCCCACAGCGCGGGGGCGGCGAAGGCGCCCATCGCGGCGCCGCCCGCCGCGGCCACGACCCGCCGCCGCCACAGCACGGCGTTGGCGAAGCTCTCGCCCAGCCACGTCCACGCGTACAGCGCGAGCGCCCCGTCGCCGTCCTCGCCGCCGTCGTCGTCACCGTCGAGCGCCGCCACCGCCGCGAACACGACGAGCCCGGTCGCCAGCCAGCCGGCGAAGTTCGACGCCGGGATGCCCTCGTAGCGGCCGCCGTCCGGCCAGGTCCAGAAGCCGTCGCGGGCCATCCGCGGGTCGAGGAAGACGTCCCAGGCGGTCAGCGCGGCGGCGGCGAGCGGCACCCGCAGGGCGCGGCGGCGCGCGAGCCGCCCCGCCACCACCCACGCCGGGCGGCTCATCATCGCCCACGCCGCCGCGGCCAGCAGCGGGACGCCGCCGACCCGCGGCCCGAGCTTGTCCGAGTAGCGGTAGTGCCCGAACGGCCGCCCGGTCGCCACGCCCACCACCTCGGCGGCGAAGCCGAGCCCGCCGGCTACCGCGATCGCGCCGGCGCCCCGCCGCACGCCGCGGGCCTCCACCGCCTCGGCGGCGGAGGTCGCGAGCATCAGCCCGACGATCCCGCGCGTCGCGTTCACGACGTGCCGGGCGGGGAGCCGCGCGTAGGCGACCTGCGCAACCGCGAGGGCGGACAAGAGGGGACGGGAGGGCCTCATCGTCTCACTCGTACACCACGAGATCCGGCGGCGGCCCGAGCCGCAGCACCTCGCGCGGGCTCATCAGGTCGGTGTCCTCCTCGTAGAAGAGCTTGAAGCCCTTGTGGAACGACGGCGCCGCCTGGGTGAACGCGCGGTACTTGGCGATCTTCTCCGCGGCGCCGCCGAAGCCGTCCGCGTTGAGCACCATGTCGAGCCCCCGGCGCCGCTTGAGCCGGCGGTCGTCGACCATGTCCTCGGTGAACTGGTGCACGACGAACAGCTTCTCGGGCAGCCCCTTGCGGCTGACGATCTGCGACAGCCAGGCGGAGGTCGCGTTGACCTCGCGCGCGCTCACGCCGCCGATCACCTGGCCCGGGATCTGCCCTTGCTTCATGCGCCACTCCGGGTCCAGCGCGAGGCCGACGTCGGGCTGCTCGAGCCACTTCTGGAGGTACGTCGCCTCGGTGAAGAAGTCCGAGCGGCCGGGCTGGATGTCGAGCAGCAGGATCGCCTTGGCCCGCCGCGCCGCGGCGAGGTAGCGGCGGATCACCGCGTCGGTCTGGCGCATCCGGTAGCGGCCGTCCGGCCCGCCGTCCGCCTGGGCGACGACCGCGATCAGCTCGAGCGCGGGCAGCACCGGGCGCCCCTGCTGCTTGTAGGCCGCCGCCTGGCGCCGCAGCCGCCGGGAAGCCGCGTCGGGAGTGCCGATGCCCAGCGCGCCGAGGTCCGGGCTCTGCGGCGCTCCGTAGAAGGCGACGACGCGGTGCTCGGGGAGGATGCTGCGCCCGCCGCGCGGCAGCTCGGGCGGAGCCTGGGCCGCGCCCGCCTCGGACCCGCTCGCGGCCGGGTCTGCCGCGTCCTCGCCCCCGCCCGTGAACGCCGACACGACGCCGGCGATCAGGGCCACCGCGAGCGTGAGCACCGCGAGCGCGGCGACCCGCCGGCGGCGGTAGACCTCCGGCGGCAGGGGGTGGGCGTCGGCGGAAGGGATCACGGCCTCCCTCTACCCTGAGCGGACCGAACCTTGACCGGCCTGGATCTCCTCATCGCCCTGGCGCTCGTCGCGCTCAACGGGCTTTTCGTCGCCACCGAGTTCTCGCTGGCGCGAGTTCGGCCGAGCCAGGTCGCCCAGTGGGAGCGCGACCGCCGGCCGGGCGCGAAGTCGGTCCGGCACGCGATCGACCATATCGACGCCTACCTGGCGGCGTGCCAGCTCGGCATCACGATCTCGAGCCTGGGGCTCGGCGTCGCGGGCGAGCGGGCGTTCCACAGCCTGCTCGAGCCCCTGCTGGGCGAGGAGACCCACATCGCCAGCATTCCACTCGCGGGCGCGTTCGCCTTCCTGATCATCACGCTGCTGCACGTCGTGTTCGGCGAGCTCGCGCCCAAGAGCCTCGCGATCGCCCGCACGACCGTCACGGCGCTCGCCGTGGCGCCGATCGCGCGCGTCTTCTACTTCGCGACGAAGCCGCTGGTGGACCTCTTCAACGGGATGGGCAACCTCGTGCTCAAGCCGTTCGGCATCCCGCCGGCGCGCGAGGCCGGGCACGACCCCTACAGCGAGGAGGAGCTGCGCCAGATCGTGCGCGAGAGCCACGCCGGCGGGCAGATCGAGGAGGAGGAGCGCGACTTCACCGAGAACGTGCTCACGTTCGGCGACCGGCGCGCCCGCGAGGTGATGGTCCCCCGCCACCGCGTCCGGTACGTCGCGACGGAGGACACGCTGGACGAGGTGATCGACCGCATCGTCTCCACCGGCCACACCCGCCTGCCGCTGTGCGAGCCCGAGGGCGGCCTCGACGCGTCGGTCGGCCTCCTGAACGCCAAGGACCTGCTCATCGCCCAGCGCAAGGGCGTCACGGACCTGCGCGAGCTGGCGCGGCCGCTCGAGCGCATCCCCGAGTCGATGCTCATCGACGAGCTGCTCGAGAAGCTGCGGCGCAAGCGCGAGCACCTGGCGCTCGTGGTCGACGAGCACGGCACGGTCGTCGGGCTCATCACGCTCGAGGACATCCTCGAGGAGATCGTGGGCGAGATCGAGGACGAGTTCGACGCCGAGGCCGTCGAGCCGATCACCCGCCACGAGGACGGCACGCTGCTGATCGCCGGCTGGGCGCCGATCCGGATGGTCGCCGAGCGGCTCGGGTTCCAGCTCCACGACGCCCACGAGGCCACCATCGGCGGCGTCATCCTCGAGCAGCTCGGCCGCCCGCCCGAGCCGGGCGAGGTCGTCACCGTCGAGGGGCTGCGCTTCGAGGTCGCCAAGGCCAGCGGCGCGAGCGTCGAGGAGCTGCGGCTGCTCGACGAGGCCCCGGCCGAGCGGACGGGCTCGCCCTAGCGCGCCAGGACCCCGCGCCGGGCCGCGATGGCCAGCTTGCGCCGGCCGCGCACCATCGCCCGCCCGGCCTCGGCGCCGTAGCCCTCGCGCTCGATCTGGCGCAGGATCTCGCGGTACATGGCCGCTGCCACCGACACCGCCCGGCCGCCGTGGAGGAGCTGCGGGATCCCTTCCGCGCCGCGCTCGTAGAGCGCGTCGGCGCGCGCGATCTGGTCGCGCAGGAGCGCCTCGCGCCGCCCGGGGGCGAGCGACCCGCCGTGGCGGGCGACCGTCTCGGTGGCGAGGTAGACGCGGCCGCGGGCGAGGTCCTCGTCGATGTCGCGCAGGATGTTCGTGCGCTGCATCGCCATCCCGAGCGCGGCGGCGGCCGGCTCGGCGGCGGCGCGGTCGCGCGTGCCGAGGATCGCCGCCATCACGATCCCGACCGTCCCGGCGACGCGGTAGCAGTAGCGGTCGAGGTCGGCCTCCGTGCGCAGCTCGGCGGCGGCGAGGTCCTGGCGCATCCCGGCGCAGAACTCGCGCAGGGCGTCGAGCGGGACGTCGTGGCGCCCGCACAGCGCGCCGAGGATCTCGGTCTCGCGCGTCGCGGGGTGGGGGCGGCCGTCGCAGAACGCCTCCACCGCCGCCACGTGCTCCGCCGCCTCGGGCCGCTGCTCGTCGACGAGGTCGTCGAGCGTGCGGAACACGAGGTAGAGCAGGTAGACGTCGTCGCGCACCGAGCGCGGGAGCAGCCGGCAGGCGAGCGCGAACGTGCGCGCCGCCCGGCGCGTCGTGGACCGTGCCTCGAGCAGCAGGGGGGTCGCGATCCGGCTCATCGCGCCGCTCCCGCCCGGCTGCGCCGCTGCGCCGGGTGCGCCGCGGCGACGAGGCCGGCCGTCACCTCGGCGCCGAGCAGCACGCCGGGGATCCCCGCGCCCGGGTGCGTGCCGCCGCCGACGTGGTAGAGGCCCTCGACCCGGCGGTCGCGGTTGTGCGTGCGGAAGTACGCCGACTGGTGCAGCGTCGGCTCGGTCGCGAACGCGTTGCCGAAGGCGGCGCCGAGCTCGCGCGCGAAGTCCACGGGGGTCATGCGGTGCTCGACGCGTACCGCGGCGCCGAGGCCCCGCAGCCCGAAGGTCGCCTCGAGGTCGGCGACGAGTGCGTCGCGCAGGCCGTCGCCCTCGCGCGCCCAGTCGATGTCCGCGCGCAGGTTGGGGACGGGCAGCAGGACGCACAGCGAGTCGCCGCCGCCGGCCGCCATCGCGGGCTCCGTGCGCGCGGGCGCGTGCACGTAGGTGGAGAACGTGGCGGGCAGCGCCGTGCCCCGCGTCACGCCGCGGATGAACTCGCGGTAGTCGCGGCCGACGAGCAGCGTGTGGTGGCCGAGCCGCGGGAAGGTCCGGTCCGTGCCGAGGTAGAGCAGGAAGCACGACATCGTCTCCCGCGGCCGCCGCAGGGGCGCCCCGCGGCCCAGGAGCTCGTGCGTGCGCAGCACGTCGGCGTTGGAGACGACGACGTCGGCGCCGATCCGCTCGCCGGAGCGCAGGCGCACGCCGGTCACGCGCCCGCCGCGGTGCTCGATGCGCTCGACGCCGTCGCCGCAGCGGACGTCGAGCGGCCGGGCCATCGCGTCGACCACCGAGCCGAGGCCGCCGTCGGCGTACCAGCCGCCGTCGAGCACCTGGAGGTAGACGAGCGCGGCGTAGATCGCGGGCACGCGGAACGGGTCGCCGCCGATGAACAGCGAGTGGAAGGAGAACGCCTCGCGCACGCGCGGGTGGGAGAAGTGGCGGGCGACGAAGCGATGCAGCGGCAGCACGGCCCCGAGCCGGGTCATGCGCGGGACGAGCGCGGCGAAGCTGCCGGGGGTGAGGAAGGGGCGGCGGCCCGCGCCGAGGATCGCCTCCTCGTAGATGGGTCGCAGCGCGTCGAGGAAGCCGTCGAGGCGGGCCGCGTCGCGGGCGGAGAAGCGCGCGACCTCCGCCCGCAGCCGCTCACGGTCGCCGGTGAAGTCGAGATGGGGATCCTCATCCGTCCCGCCCGCCCCGCGGAGCGCCGGGTCCCAGCGGATGCGATACAGCGGGTCCAGCCGGCGCAGCGCGACTTCGTGGTGGAGGTCGAGGCCGCCCGCGGCGAAGGTCTCCTCGAGGACCCACGGCATCGTGATCAGCGACGGCCCCATGTCCCAGGTGAAGCCGCCGTCGGTCAGGCGGTAGGCCCGCCCGCCGGGCCGCGGGCGCTGCTCTGCGACCACGACCTCGTACCCGGCGCCCTGCAGGCGCAGGGCGGCCGCGAGCCCGCCGAGCCCGGCCCCGACGACCGCGACCCTCATGCCAGGTGCGCCTCCCCGAGCGCGTCCGCCGACGGCGCTCCCGCCGCCCAGGTGGCGATCCGCAGCTGGTCGATCACGGTGGCGACGGCTTCGCCGGCGCGGTCGTCGCGGGCGGCCAGCAGCAGGGGCCGGGCAAGGCCCGCGGCGCTCGCGCCCAGCGCGAGGCACTTCGCGACGTCGACGCCGTCACGCAGGCCGCCGGAGGCCACCACGGGGAGGCCAGGCGCCGCCGACCGGGCGGCCGCGAGCGCGTCGGCGGTCGGGTGCCCCCAGTCGGCGAAGGCGGCGGCCACCGCGCCGGCGGCCGGCTCGCGGCGGCCCTCGATCAGCGCCCAGTTGGTGCCGCCGGCGCCCGCGACGTCGACCGCCGCCACGCCGGCCCCGGCCAGCAGGCGCACGTCCTCGCCGTCGAGCCCGAACCCGACCTCCTTGACCAGCACCGGCAGCGGCGCCAGGCGCTCGACGGCGGCGGCGATCCCCGCCAGCACGCCGGTGAAGTCGGACTCGCCCTCGGGCTGCACGGCCTCCTGGATCGGGTTGAGGTGGATCGAGAGGCCGTCGGCCTCCAGCAGGCCGACGAGCCGGGCGGCGCGCTCGGGCCCCTGCGGCCCCCGCAGCTGCGCGGCGCCGAGGTTGGCCAGCAGCAGCGGCGGCCGGAGGCCGCCCTCGGGGCGGTAGGTGCCCAGCGTGGCGGGGTCGTCGAGCAGCCGGCGCCCCGAGCCGAGCACGAGGGCGATCCCGTGCTCGGCGGCCGCGCGCGCCAGCCGGCGGTTGATCTCGCCGCCCTCCTCGGTCCCGCCGGTCATCGCCGAGACGACGAGCGGGGCCTCCAGGGCGGCGCCCAGCAGCCGCGTCCGCAGCCCCACGTCGGCGAGCGCCCGCTCGGGCAGCGCGCGGTGGCGCAGGCGCACGCGCTCGAGGCCGGGACCCCGCGCGTGCTCGACGCCGGCCCCGGCCGCGATGCGGACGTGATCGGCCTTGCGGGCGGGTCCCGAGGGGTCGTCCGGGGCCGGCGGCGTGGCAGGGTCCGGTCGGCGCATTCGGTACGGATACGGACGCCGCGCCGAGATGGACGGACCCGTCAGCCCGCCGAGCGTCTGGCGAACGCGAACCCGCGGTCGAGCAGCTTCCGCGCCTGGTCCCCGGGGTTGACCGAGTGCAGCAGCACGACCCCGAGGCGCACGCGCCCGCGGCGGGCGCTCGCCACCAGGCAGAGGCCCGCCGCGTCCGTGAAGCCGGTCTTCACGCCCGTGGTCCCGGGATAGCCGGTGCGCAGCAGCGGGTTGTTGTTGTAGAGGAAGATCTTGCGGCCCTTGATCGGGAACGGCAGCACCGCCTGTCGCCGCTTGACGATCCGTGCCAGGCGCGGGCTGCGCAGGACCGCCCGCCCGATCGCCGCGAGGTCGGCCGCGCAGGAGTGGTTGCCGCGGTTCTTGTAGCCGTGGGGCGACGAGAAGCGCGTGCACGTGAGGCCGAGCGACCGGGCCTTGCGGTTCATGAGCCTGACGAACTTCGGCACGGTGCCCGCCGCCCGCTGGGCGAGCGCGATCGCGGCGTCGTTGCCCGAGGGCAGCAGCAGCCCGTGGAGCATCGTGTTGACGCCGATCCACTTGTTGCGAGGCAGCACCCCGACGGCCGAGCCCTTGGAGTGCAGCGCCTCCTTGGTGATCTTCACCTTGGCGCCGCGCGGGACCCGGTCGGCGACGACGAGCGCGGTCATCATCTTGGTCAGCGACGCGATCGGCAGCACGCGCGTGGGGTCGCGCCGCCACAGGACGCGCCCGGTGTCGAGGTCGAACAGCAGCCCCGAGCGGGGCTGGCGCTTGAAGCGCAGGTGTACGCGATCCTGCGGGTCGTCGAGGCGCACCGCGAGCGGGGAGAGCGCCGTCCCGCCGCCGGCCAGCGGGGCGGGCGCCGGCCGGAGCTGGCGCGGCACGGTCGGGGTCGCCTCCCCGGTGCGCGTCCCGCCGCGGTCGGGCCGGCCCGACCAGCGGGTCTCGCCGAGGAAGAGCAGCAGCCCGCCCGCGGCGCAGACGGCGACGGTCACGCAGGCGAGGACCGCGCGCAGCCAGCCGCTCTGCCGCTTCCGGCCGCCCTGGAAGAGCGTGTAGGGCATCAGCGGACGCTCCGCCCGGTGGGGGGCGCCCGCCAGCCCGCCGCGAGCTTGGCCTCACGCTTGCGCCGCGGCGCGAACAGCCGGATCGCGACGATCCCGAACACGAAGCCGCCGACGTGGGCGAAGTAGGCCACGCCGCTGGCGCCGCCCGTGGGGCTGGCGACGTCGAGGTACCCGAAGATCAGCTGGGTCAGGAACCAGAACCCGAGCAGCAGCATCGCCGGCAGCTCGATGAACGTGAAGAAGAACACGATGAAGATCAGCGTCAGCACCCGAGCTCGTGGGAAGAGCACGAGATAACCCCCCAGCACGCCGGCGATCGCTCCCGAGGCCCCGATCGTCGGCACTGCAGCGTCCGGCGCGATCGCGACCTGCAACGCCATCGCCGCCAGACCCCCCAGAAGGTAGAACACGATAAACCGAATGGGGCCGAGGCAGTCCTCGATGTTGTTCCCGAAGATCCACAGGAACAGCATGTTGCCGCCGAGGTGCAGCAGTCCGCCGTGCATGAACATCGCCGTGAAGGGCGTGATCCACGTGGGCGGCTGGTCGGCTCCTGGCCCCCGGAAGCACTCCACGGCGCCGCCGTTGGCGAGGTCGCAATGCACGTCGGGGTGCGTGATCTCGTACGGGATCGCCGCCCAGTCGACGAGGTTGTTCAGGAACTGCGGCGAGGTCGGCTCGCCGAGCGTCAGCCCACCGTGCTGCCAGAAGAAGTAGGCGAGGACGTTGACGACGACCAGCGTGACCGTGAGGACCGGCGTCCGCTGCGTCGGCACATTGTCCCTGAGAGGAAACAAGCCGAGCCGGAACGGTAGCGGCCCGGGCGGCCGCGCTCGGGCGCGAACCCGCGTCGTCGCGGCGCTTCGTGCGGGAGGGGGTTTCTCCCGCCGGTCGCCGGCCGGCTCGGCGACCGGCGGGGCGCCGGCGTGGTGCGCGCCTGGCCGCGCACCTCCCTGGGATCGGCGGGAGGCGGCGAAAGTTGAGCCCGCGGGCTAGGTGGTTGATTCCACGACCCTACGATCGCCTGGCGGCGCCCCGCGGCGCCGGATCGCCCCCCGCCCGAGGGGCCCGTGGCCACGGCCACTGTGCCCCTCGTGCGTGCGGCGCCCGGCATCCACGGGGCATCCACCAGTCGACCGCAGGGCCGCGGAATCAACCACCTAGTGGTCGCCGCCAGCGGGCCCGCGCCCGGCTGCGGCTGTGGCACGTGCTCGTCCGCGTGGTAGCTCGAGCGCACGAGCGGCCCGGCGGCGATGTGCTCGAACCCCAGGTCGTAGGCGGCGCGCTCGAGCGCCGCGAACTCGTCGGGGTGCCAGTAGCGCACGACCGGCAGGTGGCGCTCGGTGGGGCGCAGGTACTGGCCGACGGTCAGCACCTGCACGTGGTGCTCGCGCAGCATGCCGAACGCCTCGACCATCTCCTCGTGGGTCTCACCGAGGCCGACCATGAGGCCGGACTTCGTCACGACCTCGTCGCCGCCCATCTCCTTGGCGTTGCGCAGGACGCGCAGCGAGCGCTCCCAGCGCGAGCCCCGGCGCGCGACCGGGTACAGCCGCGGGGCGACCTCGACGTTGTGGTTGAACACGTCGGGACGCTCGGCGATGACCTTGGCGAGCGGCATCTCCTCGCCGCGGAAGTCGGGCGTGAGGACCTCGACACGGCACTCCGGCGCCTGCCCGCGGATCGAGCGGATCACGCCGACGAAGGCGGAGGCGCCGTAGTCGGGCAGGTCGTCGCGGTCGACGCTGGTGATGACCGCGTGGCGCAGCCCCATGCGCGCGACGCTGCGCGCGACCCGCAGCGGCTCGAGCGGGTCGTTCCAGGTCGGCTTGCCGGTCTTGACGTTGCAGAACCCGCAGCGGCGCGTGCAGGTGTCGCCGAGGATCATGAACGTGGCCGTGCCGCGCTCCCAGCACTCGCCGACGTTCGGGCACGCCGCCTCCTGGCAGACCGTGTGCAGCTCCTCGCGGCTGATCATGTCGGTCAGCTCGCGGTAGCGCGGACCGCCGGGCGGGGGCACCTTGAACCACGGCGGCTTGCGGCCGCGGTAGGGCTCGGTCTTCGTGCCGAGGACCTTGCGGACGTCCATCCCGCCGGGGTTGGCCCGCGAGCGGGTGACGTGGATGCGCTCGGCGGGGGTGCTCACGCCTCGGAGGGTACCGTGACACCGTCCCCACCCACCCCGCCCGTCCAGCCCGTCCAGCGCTCCACGTCGAGCGCGATCACGGGTCCGGGCGGCGGCGTGGCGGCGTACTGCTCGTACTTGACCACCAGCGCGGCGATCCCCCGCTCCCGCTCGGGGCCGTCCTCGTGGATGCGCGCCGGGCCGTCCATGCGGATCCACCACAGCCGCGTCCAGTCCTCCTCGTAGTGGTCGACGAGCAGGCTCGCCCGCGGGTGCGCGCGCAGGTTGGCCAGCCGCTGGAGGCGCCGGGTCGCCTTCGGCTTGGCGTCGACCGCCGTCCACACCCGGTCGCCCTCGAGCGCGAAGGTGCACGCGACGACGTGCGGGCGCCCCTCCGGCGTCACCGTGGCCAGGTGCCCGACGCGCGCCGCGGCGGCGCGGGCGCGGCGCCAGTCGGCGGTCGTCATGTCAGCGGTGCCGTTGCGCGAGCTCGCCGAGGCGCTCGACGTTCGGCAGCGCCCGCTCCGCGGGCTCGGGCGCCAGGCGCAGCAGCGTCCGGTCCACGCCGGCGCGCCGCAGCGCGTCGACGACGCCGTCGTCCGGGCGGGCGCCGAAGTAGGTCACCGGGATCCGCTCGCGCCCGGACTCCGCGCCGCGCCGGCGCAGCTCCGCGATGCGGCGCGGCAGGCCCTCGATGTCGCGCGTGTTGGGGAACCACGCGTCCCCGTACTCGAGCACCCGGTCGAACACGGTCGGGCCGTCTCCGCCCACGAGCACCGGCGGGTGCGGTTGCTGGACCGGCTTGGGCCACGACCACAACGGGTCGAAGTCGACGTGCTCGCCGTGGAACTCGGGCTCGTCCCGCGTCCAGATCTCGCGCATCGCCAGCACGCGCTCGCGCATCACCGCCATGCGCACGCGCGGGTCGGTCCCGTGGTGGCGCATCTCCTCGCGGTTCCAGCCAGCGCCGATCCCGAGCTCGAACCGCCCGCCCGACAGCCGGTCGAGGCTCGCGACCTCCTTGGCCAGCGTGATCGGGTCGCGCTCGACCACCAGGCAGATCCCGGTCCCGATCCGCAGCCGCTCCGTCCGCGCGGCGACCGCCGACAGCGCCACGAACGGGTCGTAGAGGTGGCTGTACTCGCGCGGCAGCTCGTCCCCGCCGGGCCACGCCGACTCCCGGCTCGCCGGGATGTGCGTGTGCTCGGGGAAGAACAGCGACTCGAACCCGGCGTCCTCGGCGGCTCGCCCGAGCGTCACCGGGTCCACCGCCTCGTCGCTGGGGAACATCATCAGCCCGAACTCCATCTGGCCTCCTCGTCGTGGGCCGCCAGCCGCCAGCCTACGACGGAACTGTCGTTGCTCCGCCTACGAGGAACGTGGACCGCGGTCCCGGCGCTCCCAGCGCTCGACACCCGGCAGCAGCGCCAGCGCGGCCACGAGCATCGACGCGTAGAACACCCACGCCGGTTTGCCGAGCGCGTACGCGGCGAACCCCGCCGCCTCGATCAGGAAGGCGAGGACGATGTAGGGCATGAATGCGCGCAGCATCGCTACGAGATTACACCCGCGATAAGGGCGATCAGCAGCACGGCGGAGGTGATAAGCCCGCCCAAGAGCGTGCCCAACAGGGACAGGCGGGCCATGCGGTCGGGGTCGAAGCGGCGGAGCGCGCCGTAGGACACGAGCGCCAGGCTCAGCACGCCTGAGCCGGTGGGAATGGAGGAGATGTCGATCACGTCGGGAAGCAGCTGGGCCCGCGTCGCCACGGAGGCGGTTGCGATCGCCGCCGGCGCCCCCGCGATCCAGGCAACGATGTGCGCGTCCATCGTGAGTCGTAGGCGGGCGGACGAAGCGATCCGCCCCCCGGCGGCTCAGGCTGCGAGCGGCGCGGCCGCGCCGAGGCGGTCCGGGGCGACCTCGCGCGCCGGGCGGCCGAACGCCTCGCAGAAGTGCTGCGCGACCCGCGTGCGGAAGGGGCCGAGGCAGTCGGTGCGGCCGGTCTCGGCGGCCACCGAGGTCATCCGCACGCCGCTCAGGCCGCACGGCACGACCCACTCGAACGGGGCCAGGTCGTTGTCGACGTTGACCGCGAAGCCGTGGGTGCTCACGCCGCGGGAGAGGTGCACGCCGATCGAGGCGATCTTGCGGTCCTCGACCCAGACGCCGGTCAGGCGGTCGCGCAGGCGCGCGCCCTCGCGGGGGCCGGCGGCGAGGCCCTCGCCAGCGAGCGCCGCGACGATCGCGGACTCGATCGTGCGCAGGTACTCGAGGACGTCGCCGACGCGCATGATCGGGTAGCCCACGAGCTGGCCGGGGCCGTGGTAGGTGAGCTTGCCGCCGCGGTCGGTGCGCACGACGTCGATGCCGCGCTCGCGGGCCCACTCCTCGCCGAGCGGGAGGTCGCCGGCGTCCGAGCGGCGACCGAGCGTGTAGACCGGCGGGTGCTCGAGGAGCAGCAGCGTCTCCGGCTGCTCGCCCGCCTGCACCCGCGCGCGGAGCTCCTCCTGGAGCTCGACCCCCGCCCGGTACTCGACCTGGCCGAGGTGGCAGACCCACAGCTCGTCGGTCACGCCGCCAAGGATACGGCCCCCGCCCGTCCCGCCGGCCCCACCAGGCGCCCGGTGACCGGGATGTGAACTCCCGTCCCGGCGCACGCCGGCCGCCGCTACCGTCGTGAAGGACGGCGGGCTTCGACGGCTCGGCTGCCCCGGACCGTCCTGCCTGCGTCCTTCCCTCCTCCTCGACCAGGCCGGCCTGCCGTGCGTGGCGCGGGCCCGGTCATCCCCTGACCCAAGGATGGCCGGGCCCGCCCGCGAATCGGCCGCTCAGTCGAGCGGCCAGCGCTCGAGGCGGTCTCGCAGCGCGGCGAGGAACTGCGCGGCGAGCGCGCCGTCCAGCGCGCGGTGGTCCCACGACATGCACAGGTAGGTCATGTGGCGGATCGCGATCGAGTCGTTGCCGAGCTCGTCGGTCACCACCACGGGGCGCTTGACGACGGCCTCGGTGTCGAGGATCGCCACCTGCGGCTGGTTGATGACCGGAGTGGCGATGATCGAGCCGTAGCCACCGGGGTTGGTGATCGTGAACGTCCCGCCGCGCACCTGGTCGGCGGTGAGCTCGCCGGCCCGCGCCCGCCGCGCCATCCCCCGGATCTCCTCGGCCAGGCCCTCGACGCTGAGGTTCTGGGCGTCGCGGATCACCGGCACGATCAGGCCCTCCTCGCCGAGCGAGACCGCGATGCCGAGATGGACCGCGTCGTAGCGCGTGAGCGTGGTGTCCTCGAGCGTCGCGTTGAGCGCCGGCATCTCCCGCAGCGTCTCGACCGTCGCGCGCGCCATGTAGGGCAGCCACGTCAGCCCCGAGCGCGTGCGGGCCGCGGCCACGCGGCTCATGTCGGCCTCGATCACCGTCGTGCAGGTCGCCGCCGTCTGCAGCGACTGCAGCATGTGGCGCCCGATCGACTCGCGTATCCGCGACAGCGGCGCGCTGTGCACGGCCCCGGCATCGGCGGCCGCGACGGAGGGCGGCGGCGCCGCCGGCGCGGGCGCCGGCTCCGGCTCCGGCGGCGCCCCGAACCGCGGCGCGCGCGGGCGCGGCGGGACCGGGGCATCGGGCCGGTACGGGCTCTCGATGTGCATCGGCGGCTCGGGCGCCGCCTCCGGAGTGGCGGCGGCGCCGAGGACGGCCAACACGTCCTGCTTGCGCACCCGCCCGCCGCGGCCGGTGCCCTGCACGCGCTCGAGGTCGATCCCGTGCTCGGCGGCGATCCGCCGCACGACCGGCGAGTAGCGCCGGGCGCCGCCGGCGCCGCGGCGGCCGGCGGCGGCCTGGGCGCTGCCCTCGTTGACGGCCTCGGTGGTGTCCCCCTGGAGCTCCCCCGCGGCGCCCGGCGCCTCGAGCGCGGCCGTGGCCTCGCCGGTCCCGGTGGCCGCCGCGCCCGCCCCGGCCGACGCGTTGCCCTGATGGGAGTTCTCCGAGCGGTGCGCCTCGCCCGGACGCGCGTCGGTGGCGATCCGCGCGAGCACCGTGCCGACGTCGACCGTCTCGCCCACCTGGACCACGATCTCGCCGACGCGCCCGGTGGCGGGGGACTCGACGTCGGTGTCGATCTTGTCCGTGGAGATCGCGCAGATGATCTCGTCGCGCTGCACCCAGTCGCCGACCTGCTTACGCCACTCGATGACCGTGCCCTCGGCGACCGAGACGCCCATCTGGGGCATCGTGACGTCGACCAGGGTGGCGCCCTCAGTAGGCGAGGAGCTCACGGCACGCCTCCTTGACGTCGTCGACCTGCGGCAGGACCGCCTGCTCGAGCGTGGGGGAGAACGGGACCGGCACGTCCGGCGTCGCGACGCGCACGACCGGGCCGTCGAGGTCCTCCCAGCCCCGCTCGGCGATCAGCGCCGCGACCTGGGCGCCGGCGGCGCAGGTGAGGTTCGCCTCGTCGACGATCACGACCTTCGAGCACTTGCGCACCGACGCGAGGATCGCCTCCTCGTCGAGCGGCACCAGCGAGCGCAGGTCGAGCACCTCGACCGAGGCGCCGTCGAGGTCCTCGGTGGCCTCGAGCGCGGTGTGGACCATCGCGCCGTAGGCGATCACCACGAGGTCGGTGCCCTCGCGCGCGACGCGCGCGGTGAACGGGGTCTCGTAGCGGCCCTCGGGCACCTCGCCCTTGACGCGGCGGTACAGGTGCTTGTGCTCCATGAACAGCACGGGGTTGGGGTCGTGCACCGCCGCGATCAGCAGGCCCTTGGCGTCGGGCGCGGTCGACGGCGCGACGACCTTCAGCCCCGGCGCGTGCATGAACCACGCCTCGGGGTTCTGGGAGTGGAACGGCCCGCCGGAGAACCCGCCGCCGCTGGGCAGGCGCACGGTGAGGTTCACCGACAGCCCCTGGCGGTAGTACATCTTGCCCGCGACGTTGACGAGCTGGTCGAAGCCGCAGGAGATGAAGTCCGAGAACTGCATCTCGGCGATCGGCCGCATGCCCTCCACGGCCGCGCCGACCGCGGTCCCGATGATCGCCGACTCGGCCAGCGGCGTGTCCATCACGCGCTTCGCCCCGAACTCCTCGAAGAACCCGTCGGTGACCTTGAAGGCCCCGCCGAAGACCCCGATGTCCTCGCCCATGACGAAGACGCGCTCGTCGGCCCGCATCTCCACGCGCATCGCGTCGGAGATGGCCTGCAGGTAGGTCATCGCCGGCATTGTCAGGCCGCTCCGGCCGGGCGCGCCGGGCGCGCCGGGCCCGGGCCGCCGCCGTCGCGGAAGCCGCTCCATGGCGCCAGCCCGTCCTCGAGGAGCGCGGGCTCGTCGGCGAAGACGCGGTCCGTCGCCGTCGCGCCGTCGGGCATCGGCATCGCCAGCGCCTCCTCGACGCCCGCCTCGATCGCGGTCGCGACCTCCTCGCGCACCCGGCCGACGTCGGCGCCGAGCGCCTCCAGGCGCCGCACCTGGCGGTCGATCGGGTCCTTGCGGCGCCACTCCTCGACCTGCTCGGTGGGGACGTACTTCATGTCGTCGTGCGCGGCGTGCCCGTGCATGCGCATCGTGACCGCCTCGATGAGCGTCGGACCATCGCCCGCCAGCGCGCGCTCGCGCGCCCGCCGCGTGGCCTCGAACATCGCCTCGCAGTCGTTGCCGTCGACCGACACGCCCGGGAAGCCGTAGGCCTCCGCGCGATGGACGGGGTCCACCGCGAACTGCTGGTCGAGCGGCGTCGAGTACGCGTACTGGTTGTTCTCCAGCACGAAGATCACGGGAAGGCGCTGCACGCCCGCCCAGTTCATCGCCTCGTGGAAGTCCCCGCGCGAGGTCGAGCCGTCGCCGAACCACGTCAGCGCCACGCGCTGCTCGCCGCGCAGCTTGAAGGCCATCCCGAGGCCCGTGGCCACGAGCATCATGTCGGGCAGCATCGAGACCATCCCGACGCAGCCGAGCGTCCGGTCGCCGAAGTGCACGTTGCCGTCGCGGCCGCCGGTGATTCCGCCTTCGCGCCCCATGTACTGGGCGAAGATCCGCGCCGGCGTGACGCCCCGGATCACGTGCGCGGCGAGGTCGCGGTGCAGGACGCAGAGGCGGTCGCGCGCGCTCATCGCCCATGCCGCGCCGGCCGAGACGGCCTCCTGGCCGTAGCCGTCGTAGAACGAGCCGGGGACCTTGCCCTGGCGGTACAGGGTCATGGCCCGCTCCTCGATGCCCCGCATGAAGAGCATCGCCCGCAGGAGCCCGACCCGGTCCTCGAGGGTCAGGTGCTCCGTGACGTCCTCGGGGACGTCACCCGCCTGGTGAGCAGCTTCGGTCGCCATGTGGCGCATCCAACCTTTCGTGTCGCGCACCCCCGGGATCGCCGGCGGCTCGCCTCACTTCGTCCGCCCCGGGGTCTCCGCGGGCAAGACGCTGACGCTATGGGACAGCTTCCGTCAGAGGTCGGCCGCCGGCCCCGTCTGAGCGCTGTCGGGCGCAAGCGTAGTGGACTACGCTGGCGGACATGGCCGGCAGCGGGCAGGTCGAGCGCCTGTGGTGGACCCGCCTGCGCTGGCGGATGCGCGGCGCGTGGCTGTGGCCGACGTTCTTCGCGCTCACCTTCGTCGACGGCGTGCTGCTCTCCGAGCTGCCGTTCTACGGGTCCGGGCCGGGCGGCTTCGTACCCGGCGCGCTGCTGGCCGGGTTCGCGAACCTGTTCTGCATCGCGGTCGTCGGGCCGCTCGTCGGCCGGCGGCTCCTGCGCCGGTGGCGCCCCGACCTCCCGAAGGCGATCGCCGACGACTACGCGGGCACGGTGCTCCTGTGGGCCGTGTGCGCGTCGCTGCTGGCCGCAGGCCTGCTCCATCGGCCCGCGGTCGCGGGCGAGCAGGCGGACCGCGCGGCCGCCTTCGCCGCGGTCCACGCCTACGTGAGCGCCTCGGCGCGCGAGTACGAGGAGGCGCTCGGCGGCACCGACCTCATGCGGATCGAGGAGGACCTCTACCGCGGCTGCGTCCCCGGGCCCGAGCCCACCCGCTCGCTGTGCCTGTTCGTGCGCACCGGGCAGCGCCCCGCCGGCGTCACGCTCGATCCCGACCGCATGCCGAACGACGCCTACCGGCGCCACGGCGGGTTCGGCTAGGTCGCCACCCCGAGAGCGATCGTCCCGCGGTAGCCCTTGCGTCCGTGGCGTCGCCGCGCGATCCGCAGCGTCGCCCGCGACCGGCCCGCCTGCGCGTAGATCCGGTCGGCGGCGTGGCTCGTGTCGGGCCGGCCGTGCGAGCGATACGGCGCCCGCCGGTAGACGGCGGCGGTCACGGACTCGGGGAAGAACAGCTGCCCGGTGTGCACGACGTCGCCGCCGGCGTGGACCTTCAGGTGGATGTGCGGCGTACGCCCGCTGTACCAGCCCGGGTAGATCGTGTGAAAGCGGACGCGGCCCTCGGCTCCGGCGCGCTGGTGCCCGCGCAGGTAGCGCTCCGCGTCGGTCGGCGACGGCTGGGCGCCGGGCGCGCCGCCGCCGCCCTGCGAGGCGCTCTCGAAGCCGGAGTAGACGCCGGCGGCGTCGCAGTGCCAGATCTCGACGTCGGCGCCCTCGATCGGCTCGCAGGTGCGTGCGTCCTGGACGGTGAGGACCAGCTCGAGCGGCAGGCCCGGCCGGTGCTCGGTGATGTCGCGCCGGGTCAGGCGGTTGTCGATCCAGTACGGGCCCTCGGTGACCTCCGGGCTGAGGACGCAGACGGCGGCCGCCTCCGCCGTTCCCGCGGCACCGCCGAGGCGGGTGACGCCCAGCGCGGCGCCCGTCCCGAGACTCCCGAGGACGCCCAGGGCCTGGCGGCGGCTGAGTCGATGATCGTCGCGCATGCTCGCTCCCTTGCTCGTGGTTCGCCCGAGCATCGGCGCGGACGCTGGCAGTCGCCTGCGGGGCGCCTGGGAGGTTCCTGAGCGGCAGCTAGAGCGCGAGGCTCAGCGGGTTCTCGAGCCGCTCGCGGATGCGGCTGAGGAACTGGGCGGCGTCGGCGCCGTAGAGGATGCGGTGGTCGCAGGTCAGCGTGAGCGCCATGACGTGGCGGACCACGACCTCGCCGTCACGCACGACCGGGACCTGGTCGAGCGAGCCGACCGCGAGGATCGCGGCCTGCGGCGGGTTGATGACCGCGGTGAAGCTCTTGATCCCGAACATCCCGAGGTTCGAGACCGAGAACGTCCCCGCCGACAGCTCGGGCGGTGTGATCGCCCCGGCCCGCGCGCGCTCGGCGACCGCGCGGCTCTCGCGCGCGATCTGACCGAGCGACTTGCGGTCGGCGTCGAAGATCGTGGGGACGATGAGCGCGTCCTGGCCGGCCACCGCGACGCCGACGTTGACGCGCGAGTACAGCTCGAACTTCCCGTCGCGGTAGGCGCCGTTCGCGCGCGGGAACTCGAGCAGCGCGAGCGCGGCGGCCTTGACCACGAAGTCGTTGTAGGAGGGCGCGGGGGCATCGCCGGCCGCGGCCTTGAGCTGCTTGCGCAGCTCGACCGCCTCCTCCATGTCGGCCTCGGCGTTGAGGACGAACTCCGGGGCGGTGGCCTTGGACTCGGCCATGCGGCGCGCGACGGTCTGCTGCAGGCGGGAGAGGTCCTCGTGGGTGACCTCGCCGCGGCCGGTCTGCCCCTCGTCCGCGACGACCGGCGGCGGCACCTCGGCCTTCTCCGCGGCCGGCGCGGGGGCCTCCTCCGCGGGGGCCTCCTCCGCGGGCGCGGCATCGGCCGGCGCGGCCTCGGCCTCCGCGGGCGCCTCCACGTCCGCCTCGGCGGCCTGCCCGTCGCCGCTCGCGGCGGCCTCCACGTCGGCCTTGACGATCCGCCCGCCGGGGCCGGTGCCCTCCAGCGCGGCGAGCTCGAGCCCGAGCTCGCGGGCCATACGGCGGGCCACCGGCGAGGCCTTCACGCGGCCGTCGCCGTTGCCCTCGCGGGACTCGCCGGACGGCGCGGGCGCCGGCTCGGGGCGCTCCGCGGGCTTGCCGTTGGCGGTCGCGGCCTCCTCGGGCTCCTCCGCCTCCTCGGTGGCGGTCTCCTGCGCGGGCTCCGCGGCCTGCGCCTGCTCCTCCTCGCCGCCGCCCTCCTCCTCACCGGCGGGCTGTTCCGCCTCGCCGGGCTCCTCCGCCTCGCCGCCGCCCGACGGGGAATCCTCGGCAGCCTCGCCGATCCGCGCGATCGTCTCGCCGACCGGCAGCGTGTCCCCCTCCTTGGCCACGATCGAGAGCACGCCGGCCTGGTCGGCCTCGTAGGTCATGTTGGCCTTGTCGGTCTCGATCTCGACCAGCTCGTCGCCCCGCTGCACCTCGTCCCCGTCGGACTTCAGCCACTTGAGGATCGTGCCCTCCTCCATCGAGTCGGACAGGCGGGGCATCGCGACGTCGGGCATGCGACTCAGCGTATACCGTCGGGCAGGCGCGCCACCCCCAGCCAGAAGCGGTTGATCGCGTGGATCACGTCGGTGAAGCCGTCGAGGTCGCGGGGCTTGACGACGTAGGAGTTCGCGCCCCGGGCGTAGCACGACGCGACGTCCACCGCGGACGAGGACGTGGTCAGCATCACCACCGGGATCGCGCGCAGGTCGGGGTCCCGCCGGATCTCCTCGAGCACCTCGCGACCGTCGCGCTTGGGGAGGTTGAGGTCGGAGAGCACGAGGTCGGGGCGGGCGGCGCCGTCGTAGGAGCCCTCGCGCCGCAGGAAGGCGATCGCCGCCTCGCCGTCGCCGACCGCGGTGAGCTCGCAGTCGATCTCCGCGGTGCGCAGCGCCTCGCGCGTCAGGACGACGTCGCCCGGGTTGTCCTCCACCAGGAGCACGCGCGCCGTCCGGGTCATGGCGTCGCGTGGGCCTCCGGGAGCGTGAAGCAGAAGCGCGTGCCGCCGTCGTCGCGGGGCTCGGTCCAGATCTCCCCGCCGTGGCGCTCGACGACCTTCTTGGCGATCGCCAGGCCGATGCCGGTCCCGGGGAACTCGTCGCGGCCGTGCAGGCGCTGGAACATGCGGAAGATGCGCTCGGCGTGGCGGGGGTCGATGCCGATGCCGTTGTCGGCGATCGTGAAGCGCCACGCCGGCGCCTCCGGCTCGGGCTCGGCGGTGACCTCCACGTGCGGCTCGCGGTCCTCGGGCACGAACTTGATCGCGTTGCCGATCAGGTTCTGGAAGAGCTGCCCGAGCGCGTAGGCGTCGCCCTGCACCGGCGGCAGCGGCCCGAGGTCCACCGCCTCGCCGACGTGCAGCAGGTCGACCACCCCGGTCACGAGCCGCTCGGTGTCGACCGGCTCGGGCGGGCGCTCGCTGCGGCCGGCGCGCGAATACGCGAGCAGGTCCTCGATCAGCGACTGCATCCGGGCGGCGCCGTCGACCGCGAAGTCGATGAATGCGTCGGCGTCCTCGTCGAGCGCGCCGTGGTAGCGGCGGCGCAGCAGCTGCAGGTAGCTCGAGACCATGCGCAGCGGCTCGGAGAGGTCGTGCGAGGCGACGTAGGCGAACTGCTCGAGCTCGGCGTTGGAGCGCTCGAGGTCGCGGTTGCGCTCCGCCAGCGCGCACTCGGCGGCGCGCTGCGCGGTGACGTCGCGCGCGACCGCCATGCCGCCGATGACCGCCCCGGCATCGTCGCGGAGCGGCACCGTCTGGGCCCAGTAGAGGACCGAGCCGTCGGGGGTGCGCGTGTCGAAGTCGCGGCGCTCGCCGGCCAGCGCGGCCCGGTAGTGCGGCGCCACCTCGGCGAACGTCTCCGGCGGGAGGTACTCGCTGAGCAGCCTGCCCTCGAGGTCGCCGGCCTGGATGCCGAGGCGCGCGAGGTGGCCGCCCTCGACGATCAGCATCCGCAGGTCGTGGTCGTAGAGCGTGATGATCGAGTCCGGCAGGTTGCCGACGAGCCCCTTGTAGCGGGCCTGCGAGAGCGTCAGCGCCTCCACCATGCGCCGGCGCTCGGTGACGTCCTCGATCTGCGCGACGAAGTGCAGCGGGGTGTCGTCGACGTCGCGGATCAGCGACAGGTTGATGCGGACGTGGATGACCGTGCCGTCGCGGCGCACGAAGCGCCGCTCGGTGGCCAGCCGGCGGGTCTGCCCGGCGAGCATGGCGGCCATCGCCGCGGCGTCGGCGCCCCGGTCCTCGGGGTGGGTGAGCGACGCGAGGTCGGACTCGAGCAGGTCCGGGTGCGACCACCCCGTCAGCTCGGCGAGCGCGCGGTTGGTGCGCAACATCTCCCCGTCGGGCGCCACGAGCGCGAGCCCCACGGCGGCGCTCTCGAACGCCGCCGCGAAGCGCTTCTCCGCCTGGCGCAGCGCGTTGCGCGCGTCCACGCGGTCCGAGACGTCGCGCACCATCGCGGTGAAGTACGGGCGCCCGCCCTGCTCCCACGTGCCGATCGACAGCTCGATGGGGAACTCGCTGCCGTCGCGCCGGAGCCCCTCGATCGCGAGGGTCGTCCCGATGACCCGCGACTCGCCGGTGGCGAGGAACCGCGCCATGCCCGCTCGGTGGGCCGCGCGGTGGCGCTCGGGCATGAGCACCGTCAGGTCGCTGCCGAGCACCTCCTCCTCGCGCCAGCCGAACGTGCCCTCGGCGGCCGCGTTCCAGAAGATGATGCGCCCGTCGGCGTCGGCGGACACGATCGCGTCGCTGGTCGCCTGGGTGACCGCCTCGTAGCGCTGGTCGGACGCGCGCAGCGCCGCCTCGACCGCGTGGCGCTCGGTGACGTCCTTGCCCGACAGGTACACGGCCGGTTCATCGGGCGCGGCGACGGCGCTGAACAGGATGCGGCGGTGGTCCTCCGCGCGCGTGCGCACCCGCAGCTCGATCTCCGCGTGCGCGCCGGCCGTCCCCTGGGCGAGGCGTTCCGCGAACGCCGCGGCCTCGTCACGGTCGTCGGGGTGGACGAGGTCGAGGTAGGGGGTGCTGAGCAGCTCCTCCTCGGTCCAGCCGAGCAGCGCCTCCCACGCGGGGTTGACCGACACCAGCCGGCCCTCGGGAGTGGCGGCGCCGAGCAGGTCCGGCGACAGCGCGAAGAGGCGGTCGGCGCGGCCGGCGAGCACGGCGGGCTGGTGGCGGTTCGGCATCGAGGGACGAGGGTGGCACGTCCGGGGCGCGACCGGTGCAACATCGGCACCTGCTCGCAGATGCTTGAGCACTCTTTCACGGTCCGCGCCTGTTCCGTGACGCTTGCGGACTCAGGCCGCCATCTGCTCCACGCGCGCCGGGTCGAACCCGGCGGGCAGCTCGAGGTCGTGACGCGCCAGCAGGCCGGGGTCGGCGAGCAGCTCGGCGGTCGCCCCGTCGGCGGCGATGCGCCCGCCCGCGAGCACGACCGAGCGCTCGCACAGCTGCGCGGCGAACGGCAGGTCGTGGGTGACGACGAGGAGCGTGCCGTCGAGCCCGGCGAGCACCTCGAGCAGCTCGCGGCGGGCACGCGGGTCGAGGTTCGCGGAGGGCTCGTCGAGCACCAGCAGCTCGGGTCGCGTGGCGAGGACCGTCGCCACCGCCACCCGCCGGCGCTCGCCCATCGAGAGCTGGTGCGGCGCGCGCTCCGCGGCCGCGCCCATCCGCACGGTGGCGAGCGCCCAGCGCACGCGCGCGTCCACCTCCGCGTGGTCGAGTCCCGCGTTCAGCGGCCCGAACGCGACGTCCTCCTCGACGGTCGGCATGAACAGCTGGTCGTCGGGATCCTGGAAGACGAGCCCGACCCGCGCCCGCAGCGCCGGCAGCGTGCGGGGCTCGACGGGCAGGCCGGCGACCTCGAGCTCCCCGGACCCGCGCAGCAGCCCGTTGAGATGGAGCATGAGCGTCGTCTTGCCGGCGCCGTTGGGCCCCAGCACGGCGACGCGCTCCCCGTGGGCGACCTCGAGGTCGAGCCCGTCGAGCACCGGCGGGCCGCCGGGGTAGCCGAAGCGCAGCCCGCGGGCGCGCACCGTGCAGGTCATGCCGCCACCTCCCCGATCCGCAGGACGAGGGGCACGCCGGCGACGAGCCCCAGGAACAGCGCGTCGGCGCGGCCGAAGGCGAGCGGCGCCCGGGCGGGCATCGCGCCGCGCCAGCCGCGCGCGAGCATCGCGACGTAGACGCGCTCGCCACGCGCGTGCGCGCGCAGGAACAGCGCGGTCGCCACGCGGCCGAGCGACGCCGCCTGCAGCGCGGTGCGCGGCCGGTAGCCGCGCGCCGACAGCGAGGTCCGCATGCGGCGCACCTCGGCGGCGATCACGAACGCGTACCGGTAGGTGAAGCCGGCGATGAGCACCAGCAGGCCGGGCACGCGCAGGGCCCGCAGCGCGCGCAGCGTGGCCGGGAAGCCGGTGGTGGCGCCGAGCAGCACGGCGCTCACCGTCCCGATCACCGCCTTGCACGCCGCCGCGCCGAACAGGGCGAGCCCGGCCTCGGAGACCTCCAGCGGGCCGACCGCCCACGTCTCGCCGCCGTGACGGACGAACGGCACCGACACTGCCGCGAGCAGCACGAGCGGCAGCACCACGCTCGCCCGCCGCGCCACCGTGGCGGCCGGCACGCGTGCGACGACCGCGACGACCGCGAGCGTCGCGGCGCAGCCCGCGAGCACCGGCCAGGCCGACAGCGGCGCCGACACCGCGACGAGCGTGACCGCGAGCAGACCGCACACCTTCGCGCGGGGATCGAGGCGGTGCACCGGGCCGGCGGGGTCGCCCGCCGTCCCGGTCGCCTCCAGCGCATGGACGCGTGCCACGGCGCCGCCCTCAGGTCGCCGCGCGGCGCGGGTGCCGGCGCACCGCGGCCGCGAGGCCGAATCCGACGGCGAACACGCCGAGCGTCCCGGCGAACCCCGCGAGCCCCGTGGCGAGCCGCGCGTCGCCGATGCCGGGGAACGCGTAGCCGGGGATGGGCGACTTCTCCTGCACCGCGTGCAGGCGTCCCTGCTCGAGGAAGCCCTGGCGCTCGGCGACCTTCTCGAGCCCATCCGGGGACGCCGAGGCGTACGGCGACAGCCCCGTGGCGAGGCCGATGGCGACCGCCACCGCCAGGATCGTGAACAGCCGGATCGTCATGGCTCACACCCCTTCGGCGGTCGCGAGAACCGGCGCCCGGCCGGCGACGAGATCCGGACGGCTGGCGAGGATCGCGCTCAGCGCGGCGACCGTGATCACGGCCTCGCCGACGCCGATCACGGCGTGCACGGACAGCATCGCCGGGACCACGGTGTTCAGCGGGATCGTGCCCGAGAGCGCGAGCTCGGCCGCGCACGCCGCGGCGCCCGCCATCACGGCGGCCCACGCGGCGACCGCGGCGGCGCCGAGGAACGCGGTCCGGCTGCGCGGCAGCAGCGCGCGGGCGGCGGCGACGATCAGCCCGGCGCCCAGCACGCCGACGACGCCCATGTTGAAGATGTTCGCCCCGAGCGCGCTGATCCCGCCGTCGGCGAACACCAGCGCCTGCATCCCGAGCACGACAGCCAGCACGAGGCACGCGAGCCACGGCCCGAGCAGGACCGCCGCCAGCGCCGCGCCGAGGAAGTGGCCGCTCGTACCGCCGGCGACCGGGAAGTTGAGCATCTGGGCGGCGAACACGAACGCGCCGGTGACGCCGAGCAGCGGCACGGTGCGGTCGTCGAGCGTGCGCGAGGCCCGCCGCAGGCCGTAGCCCACGGCGCCCGCGGCGACCACGGCGGTGCCGGCCGCGACCTCGGGGGCGAGGAAGCCGTCAGGAATGTGCATGTCCGGTCACCTCGCAGTCGGCGCAGCGGCCGATGATCGGGAAGTGGGTGAAGCCCGCCGCGAAGCCGCACGCCTCCCGCACGGCCTCGCCGACGATCGCCAGCGCCCCGGGATCGAGCACCACGTGGCGCCCGCAGTCCTCGCACGCGGCGTAGCCCGCGTGCGCGCCGGCCGCGGGCGCGTACCGGCCGGGCCCGTGGCCGAGGTGGACGTGGTGGACCAGCCCGGCGTCCTCGAGCGTGTCGAGGTTGCGGTACACGGACGCGAGGTCCGAGGCGGGCAGGCGCCCGCCGAGGCCGCCGGCGATGACCTCGGCGCTCACCGGGCCGTCGGCCTGGTACAGCGCCTCGAGCACGAGCCGGCGCGCGGAGGAGACCCGCAGGCCGCGCGAGCGCAGCTTCGTCAACGCCGCAGTGACGCTCACCGCGCCGGGCGCGGAGCGTGGGTGGGAGACGGTCACGACCAACCTCTCTGTTGTGGGCGAGCCGCTCCCGCTCGGCCGAACGATGGTCTCTTGCGCAGGCGCCGCCGGATCGGATCACTCATGCGATCTGCGGGACCGCCTGCGCGGTCAGCACGCAGCCCACGCCGACGATCACGAGAGCCGAGATCGTCGGCAGGACCGCCGCCACGCGCCCGGCCCGCGGCACCCGCTCGAGCGCGCGGCCCGCGTACACCACCGCGAGCCCGATCGCCGTCAGCGTCGCCGCCAGGCCGGCGCTGAACGCCACGATCAGCAGCATCCCGAGGCCGATCTCCTGCTGCGCGACGGCGCCGAGGAGGACCACGAGCGCGGACGGGCAGGGGATCAGGCCGGCGGACGCGCCCATGGCGAGGAGGCCGCGCCGGGACACGTGCTCGTGCTCGTGGTGGTGATGATGGTGGTGCCCGTGCTCATGCCCGTGCCTCGCGCGCAGCCGCCCGCGCAACACGCCGGCGCCGACGGCGACCACGAGCAGCCCAGAGGCGAGGTTGAGCCACGGGAAGAGCTGCTCGGGCAGGATCACGCTCGAGAGCGCGAGCGCGACGAACCCGAGCGCGAACACCCCGGCGGTGTGGGTGGCGGTGACCACGAGGCCCAGCCCGAGCGCGTGGCGCGCGGTCCCGCGGGTGCCGACGAGGTAGGCGGCGACCATCGCCTTGCCGTGCCCGGGCGAGAGCGCGTGCACCGCGCCCCACCCGAACGCGGCGAGCAGGAGGAGGACGAGGACGCCTTCCCCGGAGGCGGCGTCCTCGAGCAGGCCGGTGAAGCCGGTCTCGGCCTGCCGGCCCGCGCCGTAGGACCGCTCGCCGTCGGGCGCCCGGAGGGTGCCCGCTCCGGGCGCGACGGCGAGCGTCGCCGTGCGGCGGTCGGCGGGGCTCGCGAGCAGGTCGCGCGGGTAGCGGCGAAGGCCGCCGGTGGGATCGCCGGCGGGCGCGGTCGAGCGCACGCTCGTCCCCCGTCCGGGAGCGGCCACCACCGCGCGCCAGCCGACCCGGTCCGGGAAGGTCCCGTCCTCGACCGTCACGCGGCGGGCGCCGCGGGCGGAGGCGCGCAGGTCGAGCTCGAGCCGGGTCGTGGCCAGCCCGCCCTGTCCCCGCGGGCGGGTCAGGCGCGGCGGTCGCACCGTCTCGAGCGCCGCGCGACGGCCGTCGACGCGCACCACCAGCCGCCGGTCCACCTCCGCGCGCTTGCGACGCAGCACCTCGGCGAGCGGGACTCCGCGCTCCTGGAACGTCGGGATCTCCGCCTGGTCGAGCACATAGCGCACGTCCACCCGGTCGCTCGAGATCGCGACGCGCGTGAGGTGGTTGAACGAGAAGTTGCCGAGCGGGTGCGCGGACGCGGCGGCCGGCAGGGCGAGGAGCCCCACCGCCACCGCGGCGGCGACGACGAGCCGCCTCATCGGAGCGCCTCCCGCGCCTGACGCGCCTGCCACGGCGTCGCCCGCAGCCCGTGTGCGAGCGCCGTGCGCAGGTGCGCGCGCGCCTCGCGCGGGCGGCCGGCGGCGCGCGCGGTCATGCCCGCGTGGAAGCGCAGGAGCGGATCGAGGGAACCGAGCCGCAGGGCGCGACGGGCCCATGCCAGGCCCTCGCGCGGGCGGCCCGACCGGGTGAGCGCCCAGCCGAGCGCATCCGCGGAGCGCACGCTGGGCGCCGCCGCCCAGCCGCGCCGCCCGAGCGCGACGCCGCGGCGGGGATCGCCGTGGTCGGCCTCGAACGCCGCCCGCTCGACGTCGGTGTTGACGCCGCCGGCGGCCGGCAGCCGCCGCTGGACTCCGACCAGCGCCAGGTCGCGGCGGGCCTGCGCGCGGCGGCCCGCGGCCAGCTCGGCCTCGCCGAGGGCGGTGACGTACTCGGGCAGCGGCCGCCGCGCGACGACCCGCCGCCACGCCGCGACGGCACCCCCGAGGTCGCCGCGGCTCGCGCGCAGGCGGGCGTCCTCGGCGAGCGCCGGGACGTACCCGGGGAGGGCGGCCAGCGCGGCATCGGTCGCGCGCCGGGCCGCCCCGGGCCGGCCACGCGCCAGCTCGAGGCCGGCCAGGAGAGTCTGCAGCGAGGCGACGTGCTCGGGCACCGGCCCGCCGGCCGCGATCGCGTCGCGCATCGCGGCGGCGGCGCCGTCGAGGTCGCCGTGCAGCTCGCGCAGGTAGGACACGCGGGCGTAGGCGGCGAGGTTCGGCTTGAGGTCGACCATCGCCTGCAGCGCGCGCTCGGCCTCGTCGTAGCGGCCGAGCTCGACGAGCGCGTCGACGAGCACCGGGTAGGGAGCGACGGCGCCCGCGCCGCCCGACTGGCGCTGCGCCCGCTGGGCGAGCACGAGCGCGCTGCTGAAGTCATGGCGCGCCAGCGCGAGCGTGCCGGCCTGCACGGTCGCCTCCGCGTTGCCGGGGTCGCGCGCCAGCGCCGAGCGCACGAGGCCCTCGGCGCGGACGTAGAAGGAGGGATCGCCGGTCTCGCGCGCCCGCTGCAGGTAGGCGGCGGCCAGCTGGGCCCGCGGCCCGGCGGCCTCGGGCGCCATCCGCACGGCGGCCTGGAGGCGGCGCACCTCGGCGCCGGTGTCGGTCCCGCCGCGCGAGGCGCCGACGGTGGGCGCCGGCGGCGCGGGGCGGTCCGGCCGGGGTGCGGTCGAGCAGGGAGAGGACGCCGAGCGCGAGCGCGAAGGCGGCGACCGTGGTCACGAGCAGCCGCGCGGCGGGCGGGGCGGGTGGCGCGGCCGGGCGGCGGGTCAAGCGGGAAGAGTGTGCTCATTGAAAAGGGGGGGTCGGGGCCCACCCGGCGCGCCGCCCGCCGATCCGTGGCGGGCGGCCGTGCCGGGAGCGGTGGGATCAGCGCGGAGGCTGCGGGACCGGAGCGTGCTGGGGCTCGGTCCGCTTGTTGAGGCCGGTGAGCCCGTCGGTGGGCGATGCCACGTACGGGAACGCCGAGCGGAACGGCTTGTCGTTCTGGTCGACGCCGTCGCCGAGCGGGATCTGCTTGCCGCCCTTATCGGCGGGCAGGAGCGCGCCGGCGATGACGCGCAGCTCGATGTCGACCACGTCGTCGGTGAGGCGCCGGCCGTTCGGGAAGCCGCCGAGGTCGCCCGCGAGGACGCCGAAGCGGTTCGGGTTGGCGGTCGGCGAGACGCCGAGGTTGACCTTCAGCGTGTCCGCGGCGGCCGGCTTGTCACCGATCTGCGTGAGGCCGGGGACGCCGGTCAGCAGCGCCTGGACGATGTCCGTGCGGTCGGTCTCCTTGACGCCGAGCTTGAACAGGGCGTTGAGGAGGCGCGCCACCTCGGGATTGGTCGCGAACCTGCCGAAGTTCTTGGCGTCGTCCGCGGGCGAGGTGCGGTTGAAGAGGTCCTTCTTGCCGATCGGGATGACCACCTCGTTGATGAGGGGGTTGCCCAGGCGGCTGACCTGGACCCAGCCGTGCTTGGAGCCGCTGCCGCCCTGCTTGGGCTTGGCGGACTGATTCGCCAGCACCGAGACGGCCTTGCGCTCGGTCGTGGCCCACACGCCGACGGCGGCGTTCGAGGCCTTCGCGCCCGAGACGGACTTGCCGTCACGGGTGACCTCGGCCTCGGGCACCTGCAGGACGAAGCCGTGCGTGTTGTAGCCCGCGACGTCGTCCTTGCCGCCGCCCTGGTTGCCGAGCCCGATGTTCGGCCGGCCGGGCTTGTCGATGTTGATGCCGTCGAAGATCGTGCCCAGGTCGACGTAGAACGGATCGTCGACGGGACCGACGAACGTCTTGCCGCCGCCCCTCAGCTGCCGCACGGCGCCGGCGGCCACCGCGGTCGTAGTTCGGGATGGTCTTGGGCCCGACGTTGTCGGGCGCGACCGGCAGGTCGGAGGCGATCTTCTTCGAGCTCGTCAGCCGCTTGCCGGAATAGGTCTCCTTGTAGAGGTCGTACGACTGGACGAAGTTGATGTCCGGGTCGTCGACCGAGTCGACCGTCGGCGCCGCGTACAGGAACGAGTCCGGGTTGCGGAACCGCTGCTTGAACTGCCACCGGTAGGCCACGTCCTCGACGCCGTCGCCGGTGTTGTCGATCTTCACGTAGTAGCGGGCGTTCGGATCGAGCTTGCCGAAGTACGGCCCGCCCGCCGGCTCCTCGAGCGGGATCCAGTTCGCCACGACCGTCAGCTTGTCCGGAGCGTCCGGAGCAGTGAAGGCGTAGACGTCGGTGTTGTCCGCCGTGGGGTCCTTGAGGATCCCGGGCGCCTCGCGGTGACTCGAGCTGAAGGCGCCCGTCGCCGCCAGGGCCCCGGCGGTGAGCACGGCCACCGAGGCCGCGCCCAGGACGGAGGTTCTGCGCATCTGCGCTCCTTGGGTAGGGGTCGCGGATGCATTCGTCCCAAGGCGCCCAGCGGATCTAATTTTCCCTGCAAGCAGGCGCTTTTTGCGAGCGCCTCGCAGCTGCGAGGAGGTTGCGCCTAGATGTCGCGGAAGGTGGCGATCACGGACTCCACCACCTGCGGCTCGTGCGGGTAGGCGATCTGCTCGAGCGGCTTGGAGTAGGGCATCGGCAGGTCGGCTCCGGTCACCCGGCCCACGGGCGCGTCGAGGTGGTCGAAGGCCTGCTCCTGGATCAGCGCGGCGAGGTTCGCGCCGACGCCGCCGTGCGGCCAGCCCTCCTCGACGATCACGCACCGGTTCGTCTTGCGCACCGACGCGAGGATCGTGTCGAGGTCGAGCGGGCGCAGCGTGCGCGGGTCGATCACCTCGGCCTCGATCTCATGCTCGTCGGCGAGGATGTTCGCCGCATTCTGGGCGGTCACCGCCATGCGCGAGATCCCCACGATCGTGACGTCCTCGCCCTCGCGGCGGATCGCCGCCTGGCCGAAGTCGACGGTGTAGTCGTCGTCGTCGGGCACGTCGCCGCGCTGCCCGTACAGGTACTCGTGCTCGATGAACACGACCGGGTTGTCGTCCCGGATCGCCGACTTGAGCAGCCCCTTGGCGTCGGCGGCGGTGGAGGGCGCGGCGAGCAGCATGCCCGGCACGTGCAGGAACAGCGCCTCGAAGCAGTGGGAGTGGGTCGGCCCGAGCTGGTGGCCGGCGCCCTGCGGCATGCGGACCACCATCGGCACCCTCACCTGCCCGCCGAACATGTAGTGGATCGTCGCCATGTGGTTGACGATCTGGTCCATGGCCAGCAGCGAGAAGTTGATGGTCATCAGCTCGACCACCGGGCGCAGGCCCGTCATGGCGGAGCCGACGCCCATCCCCACGATCGTGTTCTCGGAGATCGGCGTGTCGCGCACGCGCTTCTCCCCGAACTCGTCGAGCAGCCCGGCGGTGACCTTGAACGCGCCGTTGAAGACCCCGATGTCCTCGCCCATGAGGAACACGGTCTCGTCGCGCTGCATCTCCTCGCGCAGCGCCTGGTTGAGCGCCTCGCGGTAGCGCATCACACCCATGGCGCTACTCGTCCTCCCGCTCCTCCGCCGACTCCGCCTGCTCGTCCTCCGCCTGCGCCTCGTCGGCGGCCTTGTCGGCCCCCAGGTCCTCGCGCGTCGCGACCTCGACCGCCTGGTCGTAGGCCTCGGTGGGGCCGAGCTCCTTGGCGGCCAGCTCGCGCTCGTGCTCGCCGCGGTGCGCGCCCGCCGAGCGCTCGTCGAGCGCGTACCAGCCCTTGACCTGGTCGCCGAGGACGTAGACGTGGTCGTACAGCGACTCGGGCTTGGGGAACCCCGAGCGGTCGGCGAAGGCGACGGCGGCGTCGACGCGCTCGACGGTCTCGGAGTCGTAGCGCTCGGGGTCGCCCTCCTCGAGCACGCCCTCCTCGACCAGGCGCGCGCCGAACACGTTGATCGGGTCCCGCTTGCGCCACTCCTCGACCTGCTCCTTGGTGCGGTACTCCTCGGGGTCGGCCATCGAGTGGCCGCGGAAGCGGTAGGTGAGCGCCTCGACCAGCACCGGTTGGCGGTCCTCGCGGGCCTGGCGGATCGCGTCGGCCAGCACGTGGTAGGTGTCGACGACGTCCATCCCGTCGCAGCGCATGCCCGGCACGCCGAAGCCGTCGCCGCGCCGGTGCAGGTCGGTCTGGGCGGTGTGGCGCTCGAGCGCCGTGCCCATGCCGAACTGGTTGTTGGTGACCATGAAGACCACCGGCAGCCGCCACAGCGCGGCGAGGTTGAGCGTCTCGCCGAACGTGCCCTGGTTGGCGGCGCCGTCGCCGAAGACGCACACCGTGACCTCGTCGCGGCCGAGGTAGTCGGAGGCGAGCCCCATGCCGGCGGCGAGCGGCAGGTTGCCGCCGACGATCCCGTAGCCGCCCATGAAGCGCCGCTCGAGGTCGAACATGTGCATCGAGCCGCCGCGGCCGTGCGACACGCCGTCCTCGCGCCCGAACAGCTCCGCCATCACGCGGTCGGGATCGGTGCCGCGCGCGAGCGCGTGCCCGTGCGAGCGGTAGGTCGAGATCAGGTAGTCGTCGTCGCGCATCGCCCGCACGGCGCCGACGATCGTCGCCTCCTCGCCGATCGCCAGGTGCAGGAAGCCGCCGACCTTGGCCTTGGCGTACATCTCGCCCGCGCGCTCCTCGAAGTGGCGGATGAGCATCATCGCCCGCAGCCACTCCCGCGCCGCGTCCGGGTCCGGAAGCTCGCGTGGGGCGTCGGTGCGCGTCTCTGTGACGTCGGCCATGGTCTGCGGCACGTTAGCGCGTCGGCCCCGCAGGCCCCGGGCTAGCGGCGCCGCTCGTCGGGCCAGTGACCGTGGCGCTCGAAGTACCGGCGCGCCGCCTCCTCGCGGTCGCGGTCGGCGGCGCTGCGGTTGCCGAGCTGCATGAACGCGTTGAGCAGCGCGACCAGCACCGCGGCGCCGATCAGGAACACCCCGGCGCCGTCCTCGATGTCGCCCCCGAACACGATCAGCCCGATCCCCACCAGCACCATCGCCGCCGGCAGGCCGACCCGGACCGCGAGCAGCGCCGCGCGGTTCATCGCGCGTCGTAGCGCCGCCAGCGCGCCATGAACTCCTCGGCGCTGAGCTGGGCGAGGTCGGTGCGCAGGGCCCGCGCCAGGCGGCCGGTCTGCGAGGGCATCGTGTCCCAGAACAGCTCGACCTCCCCCGTCGCGATCTCGACGACCTCGACCCGGTCGACGCGGTCGGGATCGGCGAGCAGCGCCGGCCCGTGCCCCTCGCGGGTCACCAGCAGCTCGTAGGCCCGGTTGGCCTTCATGCGAGCGCCGCGGCGGCGGCGCCCAGCTCACGGTCCCCGTGGAAGACGCGGCCCTCGACCCGGACCGCCGGCACGTCGAGCACCCCCGCCGCGGCCGCGTCCGCCGTGGCGGCCTCCAGCCGCTCCGCCGTCGCGCCGAGCTCGATGCCCTTGATCAGCGCCGCCGGATGCAGCTCGCACGCCGCGCCGGCGAGCAGCACGCTGTCGCGCTCGCCGAGGTCGCGCGCGCCCGCGTAGGCCTGGCGGAACGCCGCGAGCGAGAACGCCACCACCCGTCCGATCTGCTTCGCGTACGTGGCGGCGAGCAGCGCCGCGAGGCTGTCGAACGGGAAGGGATCGGGCCAGCGCAGCGCCTGCAGCGCGTACGCCGCCGCGCGCGCCTCGACGTCCTCGCGGTAGATCGTCTCCTCCTCGGCGCAGCGGAAGCCGCCGACGCCCCCCGCCGCGAGCCCGTCCACCCGGACCGGCTGCCACTCGGGCACCTCGCCGAGCACGTGGACGACCCGCTCCGCGGCCAGGTAGGCGTCGGGGGAGGCGAAGTCGTAGTAGAAGACAGGCTGCACGCCCATATGGTGACCGCTTCGCTCCCGGCCTCCCGGCTCCGCTCCAGGAATGCGGAGACCGCTCCGCCGGTGACCGCTTCGCTCCCGGCCTCCCGGCTTCGCTCCAGGAGTGCGGAGACCGCTCCGCCGGTCGGCCACGTTACACGCGCTACCCGTGGATCAGCCAGCCGTCGGCGGCCCGCGCGGCCTCCATGACGCCCTCGGAGAGCGTGGGGTGGCCGTGGACGATGTGGGCGACCTCGTGGTAGCCGCCCTCGAGCGCGCGCACGTTGACGAGCTCCTGGATCAGCTCGGTGGCCTTGGCGCCGCAGATGTGGCCGCCGATGAGCTCGCCGTAGCGCTTCTCGCCGATCACCTTGATCACGCCGCTGCGGTCGCCGTAGACGGTGCCCGCGCCGACCGCGCCGTAGTTGAGCCGGCCGACCGTGACGTCGTAGCCCTGCTCGCGCGCCTGCTCCTCGGTGAGGCCGAAGGACGCGACGTTGGGGGTGCAGAACGTGGCGCGCGGGATGTCGACGTACTCGAGCGGCTCGGGGTCGAGCCCGGCGACCGTCTCCACCGCGATGATGCCCTCGTCGGAGGCCTTGTGCGCCAGCGCCGGGCCGTGGACGAGGTCGCCGATCGCGAACACGTTGTCGGCCGAGGTGCGCAGGTGGCCGTCGACCGCGATGAGGCCGTCGTCGTCGAGCTTGATGCCCGCCTCGTCGAGGCCCAGGCCCTCGACGTCGGGCCCCCGGCCGGCCGCGATGCAGAGGTACTCGACCTCGGCGGACTGGTCGCCGAACGTGAACTTCACCCCGTCGTCGCCGGCCTCGACGTTCTCCACCAGGGTCCCGGTGTGGATCGCGATGTTCTGCTTGCCCAGCTGGCGCCCGGCGACCTTCGAGATGTCGGCGTCCTCGGTGGGCAGCACGCGGTCGAGCGCCTCGAGGAGCAGGACGTCCACGCCGAGGCGCCCGTAGGCCGAGGCGATCTCGGCCCCCGACGCGCCGGCGCCCACGACCGCGAGCGTCTTGGGCAGCTCGTCGAACGCCCACGCCTCCTCGGTCCCGATGATGCGCCCGCCGAACTGCGTGCCCGGGATCGGCTTGGGCACCGAGCCGGTCGCGAGGATCACGCACCGCTTGGCCTCGATCTCGCTGCCGTCGAAGTTGCCGCCGACCTTCACGTTGCCGTCGTCCGTGACCGCGCCGTGCCCCTCGATGACGTCGATCTCGTTCTTCTTGAGCAGGCCGGCGACGCCGCCGGTGAGCGTCTTGACGACCTTGCCCCGCCGCTCCGACACCTTCCCGAAGTCGACCGTGCGGCCGGAGACCGAGATGCCGAAGTCGTCGGCGTCGTCGATCTCGGAAAGGACGTCGGCGACCCGCAGGACCGCCTTGGCCGGGATGCAGGCGTAGTTGAGGCAGCGCCCGCCGACGCGGTCCTTCTCCACCACGGCGGTCTTCATCCCCAACTGGGCGGCGCGGATCGCGGCGACGTAGCCGCCCGGCCCGGAGCCGATCACGATGCAGTCGTATGAGCGTTCGGGCATGGGCGGCGCACACTAGCCGACCGTCTGTTCGGCCGGTCAGCCGGTGGGCGGGGCGGGCCGGCCCTGCAATCTCGCCATGATCCGGATCAGCTTCCAGAACAGCGGTGCGCACACGACGATGATCGCCGTGCACAGCAGCACCGCCGCGGCGTTCGAGGCCACGAGCAGCGACAGCGCGGCCCAGATCATCGTCAGGCCGAGCAGCGCCTCGAACGCCAGCACCGCCCAGTAGCTGCGCTGCCACAGGCCGACGGCGGCGGCCGCCATCAGCGCGAAGAACACCAGTGCGCCCGCCGTGCCCGGGCGGCGGCCGTCGAGCTCCCATCCCGACGCGAGCAGCACGAGGTTGGCGACCGCGACGAGCGCCGCCAGCCCGGCGGCGAGCCGGAGCGCGAGCGGGCGCTCGCCGGGCTCGAGCGGGCGCAGCCGGGTGCGGATCTCGGCGTTGCGGGCCTCGGCGCGGGCGTACCCGGCGGGGCGCTCGCGGGGGCGGCGCCGCTTACGTCCCGCCGGAGCCAACCGGCACCTCGAGCTGCTGGCGCAGCGCCCGGGCCGCCGCCTCGGGCTCCTCGGCGCCGGTGAGCGCCCGCACCACGACGATCCGCCGGGCGCCGAGCGCGACCACCGGCGGCAGCGTGGCGGCATCGAGCCCGCCGATCGCGAACCACGGCTTGCGCACGTGCGCAGCCGCGTAGGCGACGTAGTCGGGACCCGCCGCCGGCCGCCCCGGCTTGGTGGGGGTGGCGTGCACCGGCCCGACCGCGAGGTAGTCGACCTCCGGGTCGGCGTCGGCCGCGTCGGCCTGCTCCGGGGCGTGCGAGGAGCGCCCGATGATCAGGTCCGGCCCGATCACGCCGCGGGCCTCGGCGGGCGCCTCGTCGTCCTGGCCGAGGTGCACCCCGTCCGCGCTCGCGGCGTCGACCAGGTCGGGCCGGTCGTTGAGGATGAACAGCGCGCCGAACTCGTCGGCCAGCGTGCGGAAGGTGCCGGCCGCGGCGAGCACCTCCGGGTCCGAGGCGTCCTTGTCGCGGAGCTGGATCATGTCCACGCCGCCGCGCAGGCAGGCGCGCAGGAACGGCTCGAGCGCGCGGCCGCCCGGCTCCGTGTCGCAGACCAGGTACAGGCGGACGTCGGCGAGGCGCTCGCGGGGCGTCATGGGCTCCAGTCTGGCACGGCACCGTGGCTACAATTCCCAGCAACGGGAGCCCTCCGGGCTGAGAGGGCGGCACCGGCCGCCGACCGTCGAACCTGATCCGGGTAGTGCCGGCGTAGGGAGGGATGTCCGCAGTGCCTCGCAATTCGTCTCGGACCGACGTCGCCGTCATCGGCGGCGGTGCGATCGGGCTGTCCGCCGCGTGGCGAGCCGCCCAGCGGGGGCTGCACGTGACCGTCCTCGACGCCGGCGAGCCGGGCGCGTGGCGCGCCGCGGCCGGCATGCTCGCGCCCGTCGCCGAGTCGGACTTCGGCGAGCAGGCGCTGCTGGAGCTCGGGCTGCGCAGCGCCGAGCGCTACGAGGCGTTCTGCGCCGAGGTCGCCGAAGCCTCGGGGCGCGACACGGGGCTGCGCCGCTCGGGCACGCTCGTCGTGGCGCGCGACAGCGACGAGGCCGCCGAGCTCGACCGCCTGCTCGCGCTGCGCACGAGCCTCGGCCTGCACGTCGAGCGCCTCCGTCCCTCGCAGGCCCGCCGCGCCGAGTCCGCGCTCGCGCCGACCGTGCGCCTCGCGCTCGACATCCCCGACGACCACTCGGTCGACCCCCGCCGGCTCGTGGCCGCGCTGGCCGAGGCGGTGGAGCGCGGCGGCGGCGAGGTCCGCCCGCACGCGCCCGCCGCCCGCGTCCTCACCGAGGGCGAGCGCGTGACCGGCGTCGAGCTGGCCGACGGCGAGCGGATCGAGGCCGAGCACGTGCTGATGGCGGCCGGCGCGTGGTGCGCGCGCATCGAGGGCCTCCCCGACGCGGCACGGGTGCCGGTGCGCCCCGTCAAGGGCCAGATCCTGCGCCTGCGCGACCCGGCCGGCCCCGGGCTCGCGACCCGCGTGATCCGCACCCGCACCGCCTACCTCGTCCCGCGCGACGACGGGCGCTACGTGCTCGGCGCGACGATGGAGGAGCGCGGCTGGGACACCGCCCCGACCGCCGGCGGCGTGTTCGAGCTGCTGCGCGACATCTGGGAGGTCCTGCCGGGGATCCTCGAGCTCGAGCTCGAGGAGGTCGGCGTCGGCCTGCGCCCGGGCTCGCCCGACAACCTGCCGAGCATCGGCCCGGGCGCCCTCGAGGGCCTGCACTGGGCCACCGGGCACTGGCGTAACGGGATCCTGCTCGCCGCGGTGACGGCGGATCTCGTCGCGGCCGGCCTGGCCGGCGAGCCGTTGCCCGAGTGGGCCGCGCCCTACGCGCCCGAGCGCTTCGTCCCGTCCACGTCCCACCCGGCGCCGGCGTGAAGGTGACCGTCAACGGCGACGAGGCGGACCTGGCGGCCGGCGCCACGGTCCGGACGGTGCTCGACGGCCTCGATCTCCCCGGCGAGGGCCGGGGCGTGGCGGTGGCCGTCGACGCGGAGGTCGTCCCACGCGCGTCGTGGGACGAGACCGAGCTGCACGAAGGCGCGCGCGATCGAGATCCTGCGCGCCATCCAGGGAGGCTGATGCCGAGCATGGCCACGATCCACGATCGCGCCACGTCCCCCGACCCGCTGGTCATCGCCGGCCACCAGATGACCTCGCGGCTGCTGCTGGGCACGGGCGGGTTCCGCTCGCTCGAGGCGATGGCGGCCGCCATCGAGGCCAGCGGGACCGAGCTCGTGACCGTCGCGCTGCGCCGCATCGAGACCTCGGCCCGCGGCTCCATCGTGCAGGTCCTCGACGAGGCCGGCGTGCGGCTGCTCCCCAACACGGCCGGCTGCTTCACGGCCCGCGACGCGGTGATGACCGCCAAGCTCGCCCGCGAGGCGTTCGAGACCGACTGGGTCAAGCTCGAGGTGATCGGCGACGACCGCACCTTGCTCCCCGACGCGCCCGCGTTGCTCGACGCCGCCGAGGAGCTGGTCGACGAGGGCTTCGTGGTGCTGCCCTACACGAACGACGACCCGATCCTCGCGCGCCGGCTCGAGGACGTCGGCTGCGCCGCCGTCATGCCCGCCGGGTCCCCGATCGGCTCCGGTCAGGGCCTGCTCAACCCGTACAACCTGCGGCTCATCCGGGAGCGCGCCGGCGTGCCGGTGATCCTCGACGCGGGCGTCGGCACCGCCTCCGACGCCGCGCTCGCGATGGAGCTCGGCTGCGACGCCGTCCTGTGCGCGTCGGCGATCTCCCGCGCCGAGGACCCCTCCACGATGGCCCGCGCGGTCGCGCTCGGCGTCGAGGCCGGACGGCTCGCCCACCGGGCCGGACGGATCCCGCGCCGCCTGTACGCCGACGCCTCGACGCCCGAGGAGGGACGGGCCGAGTTCTGACCAGCGCCGACCTCGACGCCCTCTTCGACGCCTGGGAGCGGGCCTGGTCGGGGCGCGACGAGGGAGCCTTCGCTCCGTTGTGCGCGGAGGGCTTCCACTACGAGGACCCGCTGACACCCGAGCCGCTCGAGGGCGTCGCGGCGCTCCTGGGGCACGTGCGGCAGCTGTGGCGAGCGTTCCCGGACGCGCGCGTGCAGCCGACCGGCGACCGGCTCACGAACGGCGTCCACGCGGCCGCGCCCGCCAAGCTGCTCGCGACCCACCGGGCGCCGCTCGGCAACCTCGCGGCCACCAACCGCTTCATCGTCGTCCACGGCGTCTTCTACGCCCAGCTCGAGGACGAGCGCCTCCTGCGCGTGCGGGCGTTCTTCGACGCCTACGACGCGGGCCGCCAGCTCGGCGTACTGCCCCGATCGGGCACGGCGGGCGAGCGCGCGCTGTTCATGCTGCGCGGCTTCGGGCTGCGCTGACGGCCCTACGAGATCTGGTCGGCGCTCGGCTGGCCGCACGAGACCTCGCTGTTCATGGCCCGCATCGCCTTCTCGGGGCTGTTCGACCGCCATCCCGGCCTGCGGATCCTCACCCACCACGGCGGCGGCACCGTGCCGCACCTCGAGGGCCGGATCGCCGGCGGCTGGGACCAGCTCGGCGCCCGCACGCCCGCCGACGAGCACGACGACGTCGCGAACGACCTCAAGCGCCGCCCCCTGGACTACTTCAAGATGTTCTACGCGGACACGGCCCTGTTCGGCGCGCCCAACGCGATCGCCACCGCGCTCGCCTTCTTCGGCCCCGAGCGAGGGCCCGGCTACATCCGCACCACGATCAGCGACCTCGAGTCCCTGAACCTGCCCGACGAGACCCGAGACCAGATCTACGCCGGCAACGCCCAGCGCCTCCTGAATCTCGAGACCACGCTGACGAGGTAAAGACACAAACCCATGCTGTTCCGGGGGTGCCGACCCGGCACCGTTGACCGGGTGGTCACGAACGTTCACCAGGAGGCAACAAACGTGACGCACCCCTCGGAGCGCTGGCAGCCCGCCAGCACGGAGTCGTGGCCGCGTCCCAACTCGCTGACCTTGGACTCACGCGTACCGCCGTTTCGAAACGCGTGACGGCCGGGCGGCTCCACCCCCTTTACCGCGGGGTGTACGCCGTGGGCCACCGCCGGCTCTCACAGGAGGGGCGCTGGCTGGCGGCCGTGCTGGCATGCGGCGAGGGCGCGGCGCTGAGTCACCTGAGCGCCGCCAAGTCCTCTGGCGCGTCTGGCGCAGGCGTCACGACGCGAGTCGACGTCGTCGCTCCGCGGGGGCGCCGGCGCCGCGCCGGGATCCGGATCCCAGACGTGCCGCCACCTCGACCCCCGCGACATCACCACCCACGACGGCATCCCGGTCACGACCGTCCCTCGCACGCTGGTCGACCTCACCGACGTCCTCGACGCCCGCCAACTCGCCAACGTCCTCCACGAGGCGGCGTTCCGCGCGGCGGTTCGACGCGGCCGCCACCCGCGCGGCGATGACCAGAGCCGCGGGGCGCCGCAACCTCGGCGTACTGCAAGACGCGCTCGCCGCCCACGAAACGGGCAGCGCCGGCACCCGCAGCGCGCTCGAGGACCGCTTCCTCGCCCTGGTCGCGTCGGCCGGGATCCCCGAGCCGCTCGCCAACGTGCCGATCCGAGCGGGCGGGCGGCGCATCGAGGTCGACTTCCAGTGGCCGGCGCGGCGGCTGGTCGTCGAGATCGACGGTGACGGCCACACCCGGCCGAGGACCCGCCGCGACGACGAGTCGCGGGACCGTGCCCTCCGCGCCGCCGGCTACGAGATCCTCCGGTTCACGGGCGGCGACCTCGACCACCGGCCCGCGACGGTGCTGGCCGCGCTCAGCCGGAGACCTTGATGGTGCCGACCATGCCCGGGTGGATCGTGCACTCGTACTTGACGGTGCCGGCCTTGTCGAGCTTGGTCTCGTAGCTCTCGCCCGAGCCGAAGAGCTCGGAGCGGAAGTCCGCGCCGGACTGCGCGACGGCGTTGTGGTCTGAGCTGTCGTCGTTGACCCAGCGCACGGTCTGGCCGACGCTCGCGGCGGCGTCCTTGGGGACGAACTGGAAGTTCTTCATGTGGATCACGACCGCGCCCCCGCCGGACGCCGGCTCCGCGCCCGAATTGCCCTCGTCGTCGCCGCCGCAGCCCGCGAGCGCGGCGACCGCGAGCAGCATCACGAGGCAGCGGCGCATCCCGGCGGATTGTCTCACTCGACCGTCACGGCGACCGGGCGGTGGTCCGACAGCGGCCCGGCGTCGAGGACGTCCGCGTCGTGCGCCCCGTCCGGCGCGAAGATGTGGTCGACCCAGTGCGACGCGACGCGCTGCAGCCCCGGCAACTCGGGCCGGCGCCAGTTGAAGTCGCCGCCCACCACGAGGTGCGCCCCGGCGGCCCAGGCGCGTGCGTTCGCGAGCGTCGCGGCGGCGTCGGCGCGCACCCGCTCGGGCGGCCGCAGCGACGCGTGCAGGTTGGCGACCCAGCGCCCGTCCTCGAGCGCCACGCCGTGCGCGACCCGCCGCTCCGGCTCCCGCGTGAGCTCCACCCAGCGGTGCGCCCTCACCCGTCCCCGGACGAGGATCGCGTTGGCGCCGCCGCCCTCGGACTTCACGACGTCGGGGATCCACATGGCGAGCGCCCGCCGCGCCGGCAGCAGCGTGTTGCGCGACGTGTAGACGCCCCGCCCGTCGGCGCCCGCCGCCTCGCTGAGCGGACCCAGCCACCACGGCGGCATCTCCTGCAGCAGCGCGACGTCCCACGTCCAGCCGGCCAGCGCGGTCGCGAACTCGCGCAGCAGCGGCCGGCCGGCCGGCGGCTTGGACCGCCCGTGGAAGAGGTTCCAGGTGAGGACCCGCATCGCGGACACCCTAGAGACCCGGCCCGGGCGGGACGGGTGGTGCCGGCGGCGGTGGATTAAGCTGCCGTCCTTGCCCCGCCACCTCCTCACCGGCGAGGAGCTCTCGGCCACGGAGCTGACGCAGCTGCTCGACCGGGCTCTCGCGCTCAAGGCCGCGCCCGCCGCCTCGCGCGCGCTGGAAGGCCGCACGGTGGCGCTGCTGTTCGAGAAGCCCTCCACCCGCACGCGCACGTCGTTCGAGGTCGGGATCGTCGAGCTCGGCGGGCACCCGATGGTGCTCCGGCCGGCGGAGATGCAGCTCTCGCGCGGGGAGTCCGCGCGCGACACCGCGCTCGTGCTGTCCCGCCATGTCGCCGCGATCGGGCTGCGCACCGGCAGCGAGGACACGCTGGCCGAGCTCGCCGAGCACGCGACGGTGCCGGTCATCAACATGCTCTCGCCGCGCCACCACCCGTGCCAGGCGCTCGCGGACCTGATGACGCTGCGCGAGGCGGTCGGGACGCTCGACGGCCGGCGGATCGCGTACGTCGGCGACGGCAACAACGTCGCGCGCTCGCTGGCGATCCTCGGCGCCCGCGCCGGCGTCGAGGTCGCGGTCGCGTCGCCCGACGGCCATCAGCTCGAGAACGGGCTCGGCGCGGAGCTGAGCGCCGACCCGCGCGCCGCCGCCGCCGGCGCGGACGCCGTCTACACCGACGTGTGGGTGTCGATGAGCGACGACGAGGTGACCGCCGGCGCCCGCCGCGCCGCGCTCGCGCCCTTCCGCATCGATGACGACCTGCTCGACGCCGCCGCCCCCGACGCCTTCGCGCTGCACTGCCTCCCGGCCCACCCCGGCGAGGAGATCACCTCGTCCGTGCTCTACGGCGAGCGCCAGCGCATCTGGGACCAGGCCGAGAACCGCCGGCACGCCTCGAAGGCGCTGCTCGAGCTGCTCGTTTCGGCGCCGGACGGAGCCGGGTAGGCGCGAGCGGGGATGGAGGAGGAGAAGCACCCGGGCGGGGACGACGCGGCGCGCGAGCACGACCGCGACGAGCTCGAGCCGCTGCGCGACCTGATCTCCCCGCTGCTCAACTCGCTTGAGCTGATGGTCCTGACGCGCGAGCGCGTGCAGGCGGCGGTCGACGACGCGGTCGAGCGTGGCCGCATGACGCGCAAGGACGCCACCGAGCTCGTGAGCGCCCTTGTCACGATCGGCCGCCGCCAGACCGAGGAGCTGCTCGGCGACCTCGAGCGTTACGTGGTCGACCCCTCCACCGACCTGATGCGCCGCGAGGTCGACCGCGCCCGGGCCGCCGCCGGCCTCGGGCCGAGCTTCCCGATCACGGGCTACGACGACCTCACGGCCGCGCAGATCACCGCCCGCCTCGGCGACCTCACGCCCGCCGAGCTGCGCCGTGTGCGCGACTACGAGCGCCGCAACGCGAACCGCAAGACGGTGCTCGCGGCGATCGACCACCGCATCGATTAGCGCACCCGCCCCCTGTCATCCTGGGTCGCCCGATGTCCACGCCCCAGACGCCCTCCTCCGCACGCCCCGCCCGCGGCGCCGAGATCGACCTCGACGTCGAGAGCCTCGCCCATGGCGGCAACGGCGTCGCGCGCCTCGACGGCTACGTCGTGTTCGTCGCCGGCGCCATCCCCGGCGACCGCGTGCGCGCGCAGGTCACGAAGTCCAAGCGCGCCTACGCCGAGGCGCGGGCTGTCGAGGTCCTCGAGCCCTCGCCGGAGCGGATCGAGCCGGTCGCCGACCACCCCGGCGCGCCCTGGCAGGTCCTGCCCTACGAGCGCCAGCTCGAGGTCAAGCACGAGCAGGTCGGCGACGCGCTCGAGCGCATCGGCCGCCTCGAGGGCTTCGATCTCGAGCCGATCGTCGGCGCCGCCGAGACCTGGCGCTACCGCAACAAGCTCGAGTACTCGTTCGGCACCGGCGATGACGGCGAGCTCGTGTGCGGCTTCCATGCTCCCGGGCGCTTCGACCGCATCTTGGCGCTCGAGGACTGCAAGCTCGCCTCCGAGCGCGGCAACGCCGTGCGCGAGCAGGTGCTGGCGTGGTGCCGCGAGCGCGGCCTGTCCGCCTGGGACCGGCGCGAGCAGCGCGGGCTGCTGCGCAATCTCGTCGTCCGCGAGGGCCGCCGGACGGGGCAGATCCAGGTCCGTCTCGTCACGTCCCCGGGCGAGATCCCCGCGGGCGAGCTGGCCGACGCGGTCGACTGCGAGGGCCTGTTCTGGACCCGCACCGCCGGGCTCGGCGAGAGCACCCGCGGCGGCGAGACCGTGCTGCTGTCCGGCGCGCCGCAGATGCACGAGCGCCTCGGCGACCTCAACTTCCTGATCTCGCCCGAGGCGTTCTTCCAGACCAACACCGAGATGGCCGAGGTGCTCTACGGCGTCGCGGCCGAGCGCGCGGGCCTGCGCGGGCACGAGCGCGTCTTCGACCTCTACTGCGGGATCGGCACGATCGGGCTGTCGCTCGCCGCCCGCGCGCGCGAGGTCGCGGGCGTGGAGATCGTCGAGGAGGCGGTGGCCGACGCGATCGAGAACGCGCGCCTCAACGAGATCACGAACGCGAGCTTCTACGCCGGCGACATCCGCCTGGCGATGCGCGACCTGGTCGAGCAGGAGGGCCGCCCGGACGTCTGCGTCATCGACCCGCCGCGCGCGGGGCTGTCGGCCAAGGTGGTCCGCCGCGTGATCGAGGCGGGTCCTGAGCGCATCGTCTATGTCTCCTGCAACCCGACCACGCTCGCGCCCAACGCCGCGCAGCTCGTCGAGGCCGGCTGGCGCCTGCGCAGCGTGCGCCCCGTCGACCTCTTCCCGCAGACGCCGCACATCGAGTGCGTGGCGCTGCTCGAGCGCGAGTAGATGCGCATCGAGCAGGCCTTCACCGTCGCCCGCCCGCCCGAGGCGGTGTTCGACTACCTCACCGACGCCGGGAACCTCGCCGAGTGGCAGACGAGCAAGGTGTCGGTCGAGCAGCTCACGCCCGGCCCGCCGGCGCTCGGCACCCGCATCCGCGAGAGGACGAAGCCGCCGGGCGCCCCCGCCTTCGAGCAGATCGTCGAGTTCACCGAGTTCGACCGGCCCCGGCGCGTGCACACCCACATCGTCAAGGGCCCGCAGCCGGTCGACGGCACGTGGACGTTCACGCCCGATGGCGACGGCACGCGGGTGCACTTCGTCGCCGAGGGCGAGCTGCGCGGGCTGATCCGCTTCCTCGGCCCGGTCGCACGCCGCATGTTCGACCGCCAGTTCGCCGGCTACCACGAGAACCTGCGCCGTAACCTCGAGGCCGACCAAGGAGGCTGACCATGGACCGCGCCGACGTCACCACGCTGATCCTCTCCGCCAAGCGCCGCCAGAAGCTCACGTTCACCGAGATCGCCGAGCGGCTGGACGTCGACCGCGTCTGGCTGACGGCCGCCCTTCATGGCCAGCACCCGATCCCGGCGGAGCTGGCCGCGCGCGTCACCGAGCTGCTCGAGCTCCCCGCCGAGGCCACGGCGATCCTCGAGGAGATCCCGACCCGCGGCCACTACGAGACGCTGCCGCCGGCCGACCCGACCGTCTACCGCCTCTACGAGGTCCTGCAGGTCTACGGCCCCGCGCTCAAGGCGCTCATCCACGAGGACTTCGGCGACGGGATCATGAGCGCGATCACGTTCAACGTGGACCTGGAGCGGACCGAGTCGGACGCCGGCCCGCGCGTGCGCATCACGCTCGACGGCAAGTTCCTCCCGTATCAGTGGGAGACGGCGCCGACCTCCGAGGCCCCGCCGAAGCCCGCCAGCGCGCCGGCGATCTCCGCGTAGGCGGCGGCGCTCATCGCCATGCCGCAGTGCGAGGACTCGACCTCGGCGCAGCGTCCGGCGGCCGGGTCGAGGCACGCGCGCCAGTCGACGACGCCGTCCGAGCGCGAGTAGAGGGCGACGTAGCCCACCTCCTCCGGGAACGGCCCGGCGAGGTCCTCGCGGAACGCGGCGCAGCACGTGCCGCGCAGGCAGGTCCACGAGAACAGACCCGGCACGCGCGAGCTCCCCAGCGCGGCCACGAGCCCGACCTGGGCCAGCACGACGGGATGCACGGCGAGCTGGGAGCGCACGGGGGAGCCGAGCGTCACGATGCCCGCCACCAGGTCGGGGTGGCGCACCGCCAGCACGCGGGCGAGCATGCCGCCGCGGCTGTGGCCGATGAGCGTCACCGGCTCGCCGGCGCGGTCCGCGAGCGTCTCGAGGCGGGCCGACAGCCGTTGGCAGGCCTCCTCCGAGCACGCGACGTTCGACCGCATGCCGGCCCGCTCGGGCCGGTAGCCCGCGGTGGTCAGCCAGCGGGTCATGGTCTGCAGCGCCGCGTCCCCCGCGAGGAAGCCCGGCACGAGCAACACCGGACGACCGCCTCCGTCGAGCCGCCGCGCCTCGATCCAGATCGCCGAGCGGCGCAGCCTGGCCGCCTCGAGGCCGATCCGGCCCTCGAGATACAAAGGCGGCAGATGCAGGGGAATGTGCATAGCCCTGTATAGCGGAGCGACGGGACGGCGTCACCGCCCGGCCGGTTAGTCCCGGGCGCGCCTAGAATCGCCGCCCATGCGAGCCGCCACCATCCGCGATGAAGCGATCCACGTCGAGGAGCACCCCGACCCCGAGCCCGAGGCGGGCGAGCTGCTCGTCCGAGTGAAGGCTGCGGGCCTCAACGGCGCCGACATGCTGCAGGTCCGCGGCCGCTACCCGGCGCCGCCCGGGGCGCCGCAGGACATCCCGGGTCTCGAGCTGGCGGGCGAGGTGGTCGCCGTCGGGCGCGACGTCGAGCGCTTCGAGCCCGGCGACCGCGTCATGGCCGTGGTGGCCGGCGGCGGCCAGGCCGAGCTCGCCGTGGTCCACGAGCGGGCCGCGATGCCGGTGCCCGACGAGCTCGACTGGGTCGCCGCGGGCGGCGTCCCCGAGGCGTTCACCACCGCGCACGACGCGCTGTTCACCCAGGCGGGGCTGACCGCGGGCGAGCGCCTGCTGGTCCACGGCGCGGCCGGCGGGGTCGGCATGGCCGCGGTGCAGCTCGGCGTGATGACCGGCGCGCGCGTCACCGCGACCGTCCGCCGCGAGGAGGCCCGCGAGCAGATCGGCGCGCTGGGCGTCAACGCCATCCCGCCCGAGGACTTCGCCGGCGCGGGCCCGTTCGACGTCATCCTCGAGCTGGTCGGCGCGCCCAACCTGGCCGAGAACCTCAAGGCGCTCGCGGAGTGCGGCCGCATCGCGATCATCGGCGTCGGCGGGGGCGCCCGCACCGAGATCGACCTGCGCTCGCTGATGGGCAAGCGCGCCCGCCTCATGGGCTCCACCCTGCGCGCCCGCTCGCTCGAGGAGAAGGCCAACGCCGCGCGCCTGGTCGAGAAGGAGGTGCTGCCGGGCTTCGCCTCCGGCGACCTCAGCGTGCCCGTGACCGCGACCTTCCCGCTCGACAAGGCCGCCGACGCCTACGAGCGCTTCCAGGCCGGCAGCAAGCTCGGCAAGGTGATCCTCGAGGTGTAACCTCGCCGCCCATGGACCTCGAGGAACACACGCTCGAATCGGTCGGCGAGCGCTGCGAGGAGTGCGGCGCCAAGCTCACGCCGGCAGAGCTCCAGCAGGTGCTCGAGACCGGCGGGCCGGCCCTGTGCACGATCCACATGGCCGAGGTCGCGTCCGTCGAGGACGACGACGCGACCGACCCGGGGTAGCAGCGGCTTCTCAGTACGGCGGGAAGTCCGCGTACCACTCGCCGAGCGTCCGGAACGCCGTCCAGAACGCCCGCTTGGGCGCCTCCTCGTCGAGCGCGAGATCGATGTTCGGGACCACCAGCGCGTCGATCGATGGCGTCAGCGGCTGGACCTCGCCGGGGACGTCGCGGACCTCGCGCGCGAGCGGGAGTGCCAGCTCGTTGAGGACGCCGAGCGCGTCCGAGCCCATGACCACCACGATCTTCGGCTGGACGATCGCGATCTCCTCGACGAGGCGCGCGATGCACTCCGGCGCGGCGAGCGCCGTGTCCGCCACCGGGCACTTCACGCACAGCGTCCCGTAGACGGCCAGCGGGTCGATGTCCAGGCGCTTGAGCGACTTCATCAGCGCCGTCCCCGCGCGGCCGTAGAACGCCACGCCCTCCTCGATCTCGGAGGGCATCGGCGCGTACTTGAGCAGCAGCACGTCGGCCTGCGGATGCCCGGAGCCGAGCACCGGCATGAGGTTGCCGCGAGGGCAGTGCGGACAGCCCTGCAGGTCGCGGGTGAACTGGTTGAGCTCCCGGATCGCGCGCTCCAGGTACTTCTCGCGGATCTCGTCGTCGGTGGTCGGCATCCCGCCAAGCGGTTTTGCCTCGTCGGCGGGATTCCCTTTTTCTCCGGGCCCCTGCATCATCGCTTGCGCGTCGTGCCCGAGCTTGCCCTCCGGAGGGCCCGGTCGCGCGCCGCCCGGCGGGCGCCGGGGGGCGTGACGCGGGTCTGCAGGAACTTCAGCGCCTGCACCTGCGCGTAGTACAGCGACGACGGCTTGCCGGTGATGTCGGCGTCGCGCAGCGACTCGAGGAACTCGTCGGGACCGTCGAAGTCGCGCATGCGGATGCGCACCGAGCCCAGCCCCTGGGCGACGTGCGAGTCCGAGCCGGCGCCGCCCACGATCCGGTACTTGGCGGCGAAGCGCACCGCCTCCTCGTTGAACGCCGGGATCGCGATCCGGGGGTTGAAGACCTCGATCGCGTCGATGTCGTCGACCACGGCCAGCAGGTGCTCGTAGTCGGGTACGGAGTGCAGCCGGTCGAACGGGTGCGGCACGTAGACGAGGCCGCCCTGGCGGCGGATCTCGGCGATCGTCTCGGCCAGCGTCATCCCGCGCGGGATCAGCTCGGAGAGGAACAGGCCGATGACCTCGCCCTGGCCGGCCGTCTTGATCTCCTCGCCGACGATCACCTTGACCCCGAAGCGCTCCGCCTTGGCGCGGGCGTCGAGCGCGCCGGAGATCTCGTTGTGGTCGGTGACGGCGATCGCCCCGAGGCCCTGGGCGCGGGCGGTGGCCAGCAGCGCCTCGACCGGCGTCGCGCAGTCGTGCGAGTGGTCGGTGTGCATGTGCAGGTCGACGTCGATGAGCGGCCGCCCGGTGAGCCGCGCGCGGATCGCGGGCTGCCCGCCCGAGGGATGGCGGCGCGCGGCGAGCTCCTCGAACAGCGTCTCGAAGCCGTCGGCGGCGCGCGACCACGACAGCTCCGTGCGCATCGTCATCACGCCCGCCCGCAGCTGCTCCAGCCGGTCGCCGTCCGAGATCAGCCGCTCGAGCTGGCTCGCGAGCGTGACGTCGTCGCCGGGCTCGAACTGCAGGCCGACGTCGCCGTCGCCGAGCACCTCGATGTAGGAGGCGACGCGCGAGGCGACCGGCACCACGCCGGCGCCGAGCGCGCGGAGCAGCAGCCCCGGGGCGGGCGCCTGCCCGAGCGAGGCGGCGACGAGCACGTCGGCCTCCGCGAGCACCGCCTCCTCCGTCGAGTCGTCGGCGGAGACGACCTGCACGCGCCGGCCGAGGCGGCTGCGCAGCGTGGGCGCCGCGCCGGTGGGGGCGAAGATGGTGGCCTCCCACTCCGCGTCGGCCGGCAGCCGGCGCAGGGCGCGCAGGAACAGCCGCAGCGCGCTGCGCTCCTCGGAGTCGCAGAAGGCCAGCCGCACGGGCGCCCCGGGCGGCCGCGGCGGGCGGTCCAGCACGGTGATGCCGGGGCGCAGCACCTGGTAGTGCGCCGGGAAGTGGTGCGCGACGAGGTCGCGCGTGGCGGCGAAGGAGGCGGTGCGGGCGTCGAGCCGGCCGAAGAACAGCTCGACGAAGCGGCGCGCCACCTGGGTCGAGAGCGCGCGCTCGGCCGGCGCGTGGAAGGTCCCGACGTTCAGCGCCCGCGAGTGGCGCAGCGCGACCGAGCCGGCGCTCGGCGCGAACGGCTCGTGGACGTGCACGAAGTCGAGGGCGGCGTTGTGCAGGACCTCCTCGATCGTGGCCGCGATCGCCAGCGGCGGCGACGGCGCCACGCCGCGCCGGTTGGGCGCGAGCGGCAGCAGCTCGCCGACGCCGAGCACCGACACGCCGGAGTCGCTGTCGAACAGCGCGTCAGGCGACTCGGCGGCGGCGCGGATGCGCCGCCGCGACTCGCGCACCAGCTCGGGCGAGCGCGAGGGGGCGAGCACGAGCATGCGGTGCCCGCGTCCCGCCAGCTCCGCCGCGAGTGCCGCGACGAAGGCGTTGATCTCGTGCTCGTCCTCCCAGGGGTGGGGGGCGACCTGGGCGATCGCGTAGCGCTCGGGCACCGGCGCGGAGCATAGTGGGGTGGATGGGTGCCCGATCCGGCGGCTACGTCTTCGACGCGGCGCGCGGCGCGGCCTTGGAGGTGTCCTTCGCCTTCGCGCCGCGGCGGTACTGGGCGATGAACGCCTCCGTCGCCTCGCGGGCCTCGCTGTCGGGCCGCTGGTCGTGCGGCGACTTCATGAGGTAGGAGCTCGGGCCGTCGATCTGGCCGCCGAGGCCGTGGTTCATCGCGAGCTTCACGCAGCGCACCGCGTCGATCACGATGCCCGCCGAGTTCGGCGAGTCCCACACCTCGAGCTTGAGCTCGACGTTCAGCGGCACGTCCCCGAACGCCTGGCCCTCGACGCGGATGTGCGCCCACTTGCGGTCCTGCAGCCACGGCACGTAGTCCGACGGGCCGATGTAGACGTCGTCGGCGGGCAGGTCGTAGCCCATGATCGACGTCACCGCGTTGGTCTTGGAGATCTTCTTGGACTCGAGCCGCTCGCGCTCGAGCATGTTGTAGAAGTCCATGTTCCCGCCCACGTTGAGCTGCGACGTGCGGGCGATCCGCACACCGCGGTCGCCGAACAGGCGCGCGAGCTGGCGGTGGACGATGGTGGCGCCGACCTGCGACTTGATGTCGTCGCCGACGATCGGCAGCCCGGCCTTCTTGAAGCGGTTGTTCCAGTAGTCCTCGCGCGCGATGAACACCGGGATGCAGTTCACGAACCCGCAGCCGGCCTCGAGGATCTGCTCGACGTACCACTTCGTGGCCTGCTCGGAGCCGACGGGGAGGTAGGAGACGACGACGTCGGTCTGCGTGTCCTCGAGCACCTGGGCGATGTCGACCGTCGAGCCCTCGGCCTTGGTGATCTTCTCCTTGAGGTACTTGCCGAGACCGTCGTGGGTCATCCCGCGCAGCACGGGCACGCCGAGATCCGGCACGTCCTCGCGCACGAAGCGGATGGTGTTGTTCTGCCCGGACCAGATCGCCTGCGAGAGGTCCTTGCCGACCTTGTCGGCATCGATGTCGAAGGCCGCCGAGAACTCGATGTCCGAGATGTGGTAGCCGCCGAGGTCGACGTGCATGAGGCCCGGCACCTGCTTGGTGGGGTCGGCGTCGCGGTAGTACTGCACCCCCTGGACGAAGGACGACGCGCAGTTGCCCACGCCGATGATCGCGACGCGGACCTTGTCCTCCTGGTAGCGAGCCCGTCCGTTGCCGGACTGTCCCTCCCCCGTGCTGCCGTTCTTGCTCACGGTGCCGTACCTCTTTCGTTCTCGGAGTAGTCGTCCTTCAGGTGCAGAGAACCCGCGCGGATGCGGGCGTTACACGGTGCCGGTACTCGCCTCGGCGGGCTTCGTGAGCTCCTTGCGCACGTGCCAGATGCGTTGCGCGACGGTCACCACCGACAGCCCCGCGAGCACGTAGATGGCGGGCTCGAGCAGGTCGACGCCGAGGATGCCGGCCCCCTTCGCCAGCACCAGGCCGACGGACAGGATCACCACGCGCGTGGCCCGGTCGGCGATCCCGACCTTGCACTCCACCCCGAGCGCCTCGGCCCGGGCGCGCGTGTAGGACACCATCAGCGAGGCCCCGAGGGCGAGCACGACGCCGGCGGTCGCCAGCTCGTCGCCGTTGCGGGCGAAGTAGGCGCCGACCGCGACCAGCACGATCGCCTCCTCGATGCGGTCGAGGGTCGAGTCGAGGAACGCGCCGAAGGGGCTCCCCTTGCCCGACATGCGCGAGTAGCGCCCGTCGAGCGTGTCGCACACCGAGCCGACGATGAAGGCGATTCCACCGAGCACGAAGCGCTCGTCCCAGATCAGCGCGGCGGCCACCACGCACAGCAGGAAGCCGGTCAGGGAGATCGCGTTCGGCGTCAGGCGCGACTCGATCAGCCGGTTGCGGACCAGGTCCTGGTACTCGCGGGCGCTGGTCGCACGCCCGCGCGGCGGCCGGGACCGCTCTCTCGGGGGGGAGGTCATGCGCTGAGGGGGACTCTAGATGGTCGCCCGCACGGGAATCCGGCCCGCCCCACCCCGCGGAGTGCTACCGGGACCGCCGGCGGCGTGTCAGCGGGAGGCGAAGTCGGCCGTGAAGACCGCGACCCGGTCGCGCCCGAGCCGGCCCTTCCGCCCGCCGACGCCGACCTTCCGGAACGAGCCCGCGAGGATCATCGCCCGGTGCCCGGCGGAGTGCATCCACATGCTCACGATCCGCGGCGCGGCGTTCGCGCTCCCCTGGAGGTAGCCGATGTTCTCGCCCACCTGGGCGGCGGCCGTGTAGCGGTTGAGCCGGTTGCCGAAGGACGTCCCGTCGCTCGACGTGTGGTCGAAGAAGTTGCGCCGGATCATGTCCTTGGTGTGGCGGTCGGCGGCGCGCGCCAGCGGACGGCTGGCGTACAGGCGCCCGAGCCCCTGCTGCGCCCGGACATGGTTGAGCAGGCCGATGACTCTTCGCTCGGTCGAATCGTGCGAGGGTCCATCGGCACTGGCGGGTTCTGGCGCAGGGGCGAACACGCAGGCCAGCAAGGCCAGCGAGACGCCCACGACGAGCAGTCGCGTCATGGACGGCGGTCTCCGGGGCTCGGGGACGAGTTCTTCGCGTGTTTCGGCGACGCGCGACCTGGCTGTGGCGCCGCCGGCATTCCCTCGCGAAAGCGATGCGCGATCCGTCGCTAGGAAGCGCGAACCCTACACAGCCCCACGAGTTGCGGAAGCCAGATTCCGATACCCGTCAAGGAAATCCGTCACGCCCGAGATTGCGGCCGGGTCGTCGAGCCAGGGCCAGTGGCCCGCTTCAGGAAAGTGGAGGACTTCGGTGTCACGGCCCAGAGCGGCCGCCAGGTCGTCGGCGAGGGAGGCCACCGGCAGGTACGGATCACGGTCGCCCAAGACCACGAGCGCGGGCGCGCCAATTGTGCCGAGGTCCGCTCCGGCGGCGGCCAGCGCGGCGGGTGAAGCCGAGCGATAGAGCCGCAGGATCGCCCGCTGGGTGCCGTGGTCGAAGTGGCGCATGACCTCCTCGTGGAAGCTCTCCGGGAGCGGCCGCGCGTTGGCGTCGCGCGTCGCCAGGCGCAGCGTGCGCAGCGACGTGAAGCCCATCGTCAGCTCGCCGACCACAGGCGTGCGCCACAGGCGCGCGACCCGGTGCCAGCGGAAGCCGGGGAGGAACGGCACGACCGCGATCGCCGCGAGGCGCTCCACCCGCTCCGGCCGCCGCTGGGCGAAGGCGAGCCCGACGCCGCCCCAGTCGTGCATCGCGAGCGACACAAGGTCGATGTCCAGGTGGTCGAGGAAGCGCTCGATGAAGGTCGCGTAGCCGGCGATCGAGTAGTCCAGCGCGCCGGACTTGCCGCTGCGCCCGAAGCCGGGCAGGTCGACGGCGATCCCGCCGGCGCGCTCGAGGAACGGGGTCCACATCTCCGAGCTGTTGGGCACGCCGTGGAGCCACAGCACCGGCGTGCCGTCCCGCGGCGCGCTGCGCCAGACGACCGGAACGCCGTCGATCTCCGCCTCGTGCAGCTCGATCCCCGCCACGGCCCGAGACGGTAACGGCCCACCCGCCCGCGTTCGGAGGGCTCGTATCCTCCCGCGCCATGCCGTCCGCCGCGCGCCGCCAGCCGACGGTCCCGCGGTCGCGCTGGAAGCGGCCGCCGGCGCGGCGCGTGCGGGCGATCCGCGACCGCCTGCGCGAGCTCTACGGCCGCCCCGTCGCGCCGCCCCACCACCAGGGCGTCGAGGAGCTGATCCTCACCGTCCTCTCGCAGTCGACCAACGACCGCAACCGCGACGTGGCGTTCCTGCGCCTGCGCGACCGCTTCCCGTCCTGGGAGGCCGTCCGCGACGCGCCGCTCGAGGAGGTCGAGGAGGCGATCCAGCCCGGCGGGCTGCACCGCCAGAAGTCCGTGCGCATCCAGGAGATCCTGCGCGCGCTGCCTGACCCGATCACGCTCGACGCGCTGGCGGACCTGCCGGTGGAGGAAGGCCGCGCGTTCCTCACCGCGCTGCCCGGCGTCGGGCGCAAGACCGCCGCGTGCGTGCTGCTGTTCGCCTACGGCAAGCCCGACGTGCCCGTCGACACCCACGTCTCGCGCGTCGGCACGCGGCTCGGCCTGTTCCGCCCGGGAGCGCCGTTCGAAGAGCTCCACGACGACATGCTCGCCATGGTCGCGGCGATCACGCGCGGCGACGAGGAGGACGAGGGCCACCAGGAGCTCGAGCTGCACATCAACCTGCTCCGGCACGGCCGCCGCACCTGTCACGCGCAACGACCGGACTGCGGCGCGTGCGCGCTGCGACGAATGTGTCCGTACGCACGCGCGACCCGCTAAGATCTGCGCCAACGCGACTGAGATCTTTCCAGTAAGGAGAACGTACACATGGCCAAGACGATCGGCATCGACCTCGGGACCACCAACAGCTGCATGGCGGTGCTCGAGGGCGGTGAGCCCACGGTCATCGAGAACAGCGAGGGTGGCCGCACGACGCCGTCCGTCGTCGCCTTCACGCAGTCCGGCGAGCGCCTCGTCGGCACCGTCGCGAAGCGCCAGGCGGTGACCAACCCGACCAACACGGTGTTCTCCATCAAGCGCTTCATGGGCCGCAAGGAGGCCGAGGTGCACGAGGAGGAGGCCATCGTGCCCTACACGGTCGTCGCCGGCCCTGGTGGCGACGCGCGCGTCGAGGCAGGCGGCAAGCAGCACTCGCCGCCGGAGATCTCCGCGATGATCCTGCAGAAGCTCAAGGCCGACGCCGAGGCCTATCTCGGCGAGTCGGTCGACTCGGCGGTCATCACCGTCCCGGCCTACTTCAACGACGACCAGCGCCAGGCGACCAAGGACGCCGGGCGGGTCGCGGGCCTCGAGGTCAAGCGCATCATCAACGAGCCGACCGCGGCCTCGCTGGCCTACGGGCTCGACAAGGAGTCCGACCAGACGATCCTCGTCTTCGACCTCGGCGGCGGCACGTTCGACGTGTCGGTCCTCGAGATCGGCGACGGCGTGTTCGAGGTCAAGTCCACCGCGGGTGACAACCACCTCGGCGGCGACAACTTCGACAAGGCGATCGTCGACTGGCTCACGGCCGAGTTCAAGCGCGACCAGGGCATCGACCTCACGCAGGACAAGATGGCCCTGCAGCGCCTCTACGAGGCGGCCGAGAAGGCCAAGATCGAGCTCTCGAGCGCGCAGGAGACGCAGATCAACCTGCCGTTCATCACCGCTGACTCGTCCGGCCCGAAGCACCTCGACCTGCGCCTCACGCGCGCCAAGCTCAACGAGCTGGCCGCCCCGCTGATCGAGCGCGTGGTGGGCCCGGTGCGCCAGACCCTCGACGACGCCAAGGACAAGGGCGTCAAGGCGATCGACCACGTCGTGCTGGTCGGCGGCATGACCCGCATGCCCGCCGTGCAGGAGAAGGTCAAGGAGCTCACCGGCAAGGAGCCGCACCGCGGCGTCAACCCGGATGAGGTCGTCGCGGTCGGCGCCGCCATCCAGGCCGGCGTGCTGGCGGGCGACGTCAAGGACGTCCTGCTGCTCGACGTCACCCCGCTCACCCTCGGGATCGAGACCAAGGGCGGCGTGATGACCAAGCTCATCGAGCGCAACACGACGATCCCGACGCGCAAGGGCGAGGTGTTCTCGACCGCCGAGGACAACCAGCCGAGCGTGGAGATCCACGTGCTGCAGGGCGAGCGCGAGATGGCGACCTACAACAAGTCGCTGGGCAAGTTCCAGCTCACGGGCATCCCGCCCGCGCCGCGCGGCATCCCGCAGATCGAGGTCGCCTTCGACATCGACGCCAACGGCATCCTCAACGTGTCGGCCAAGGACCTCGGCACCGGCAAGGAGCAGAAGATCGAGATCAGGGCCGGCTCCGGCCTCTCCGACGACGAGATCAAGCGGATGGTGTCCGACGCCGAGTCGCACGCCGAGGAGGACAAGCGGCTGCGCGAGCTGGCGGAGGCCCGCAACGTCGGCGAGAACGAGGTCTACCGCGCCGAGAAGCAGGTCAAGGACCTGGGCGAGCAGATCGACTCCGCCTCCAAGGAGGAGATCGAGGCCGCGACCAAGGACCTGCGCGAGTCGCTGACCTCCGAGGACGCGGCCGAGATCAAGGCCAAGACCGAGCGTCTGCAGGCGGCCTTCCACAAGGTCTCCGAGGCGATGTACGAGCGCGCCCAGGCCGAGCAGCAGCAGGCGGCCGGCAACGGCGCGGGCGCCGACGGCGAGGCGACCGGCTCCGGCTCCGGCTCCGGCGACGCCGAGGAGGAGGTCGTCGACGCCGAGGTCGTCGACGAGCAGCGCTGATGACGCGGCCGTCCAAGGACACCACGACCAAGCCCCGTTCGGCGGCGGCCCCCCGGGCCGCCGTCGGCGAGGAGCCGTTCACGCCCGAGGAGTTCACGGCGGCCGCGCCGCCGGACCCCGACGCGCCCGGCGTCGGCGAGACCTCGTTCTCCGACGCGGAGGCGCCGCCGGCCGGAGCCCTGCGTGAGGCCGAGGCGGCGCCGGCCGGCGGCGCGGACGATCCAGTGTCCGCCGCCGAGGCGCGCGCGGCCGAGTACCTCGCGCTCGCGCAGCGCACCAAGGCCGACTTCGAGAACTACCGCAGGCGCGCGGCGCGCGAGACCGCGCTGGCCGCCGATCGCGGCATCGGCAAGGTCGTCAAGGAGCTGCTGCCGTCGCTCGACCACCTCGACCTGGCCCTGCGCCACGCCGAGGAGGGCGACGCCGGCCAGGAGCCCAGCGAGCTGCTGAAGGGCATCCGGCTCGTGCAGGAGGAGCTGTCCAACGCGCTCGCCCGCGTGGGTGTCGAGGCGTTCTCGCCCGAGGGCGAGCCGTTCGACCCCGTCGAGCAGGAGGCCATGGCCCAGCAGCCGGTCGAGAGCGCCGAGTCGGGGACCGTCGTCGAGGTCTACCAGCAGGGCTACCGGCTCAACGGCATGGTGCTGCGACCCGCCCGCGTGGTGGTCGCCGCATAGGAGACGAGACGATGGCGCGCAACCCCGACTACTACAACGCGCTCGGCGTCGACCGCAAGGCGACCCCCGAAGAGATCAAGAAGGCCTACCGCAAGCTCGCGCGCCAGTACCACCCGGACACCAACAAGGAGCCGGGCGCCGAGGCGCGCTTCAAGGAGATCTCCGAGGCCCACGACGTCCTCTCCGATCCCGAGAAGCGCAAGCGCTACGACCGCGGCGGGATGTTCACGGGCACGCCGTTCGGCGGCGGGACCGGTGGGGCCGGCGGCGCGGGCGGCAATGCCGCGGACTTCGGCTCCTTCTCGGACATCCTCTCGGGCATCTTCAGCTCCGGCGGGGGGACACGGACCCGCACCCGGCCGGAGGCCGAGCGCGGGCGCGATCTCGAGACCACGGTCTCGCTGTCCTTCGAGCAGGCCGTCGAGGGCGCCCAGGTGCCGGTCACGGTCGCGACGCACATCGCGTGCACGACGTGCCGCGGCACCGGCGCGCGCCCCGGGACCTCGCCGATCGTCTGCCCCGTGTGCCAGGGTCGCGGCGTGGAGTCCCAGGGCCAGGGGCTGTTCTCGATCACCCGCCCGTGCTCGCGCTGCGGCGGCTCGGGCACCGTGATCGAGGATCCGTGCCCCACCTGCGGCGGCGAGGGGCGCCTGCGCGAGCTCAAGAAGTACCGCGTGAACATCCCGCCCGGGGTCAAGGAGGGCTCGAAGATCCGCCTGGCCGGCAAGGGCGAGGCGGGGCTGCGCGGCGGCCCATCCGGCGATCTCTACGTGGTCACGCACGTCGGCGAGTCCTCCGTGTTCCGCCGCAAGGGCGACCACTTCGAGGTCGACGTGCCGATCACGATCGCCGAGGCGCTGCGCGGCGCCGACGTCGAGGTCCCGACGCTGAACGGGACCAAGACGCTGCGCGTGGCGCCGGGCACGAAGCACGGGACGCTGCAGCGGCTGCGCGGCGAGGGCCCGCCGATGCTCGGCAAGAGCGGCTCCGAGCGCGGCGACATCCGCTACCGCTTCGTGATCGATGTCCCGGCGGACCTCACCGCCGAGCAGCGGGACGCGGTCGAGGCGCTGTCCAAGGTGATGAACGGCAACCCGCGCGAGGGGATGCTCCGCGCGGCGAAGACCGGGGCGGGGTCGTGATGGCCACCCGCCGCACCACGAAGGTCAGCGCCCGCGTGGAGACCGGCCGGGGCGTGTTCATGATCTCGGTCGCCGCCGAGCTGGCCGAGATGCACCCGCAGACGCTGCGCATGTACGAGTCGCGCGGGCTGATCGAGCCCAAGCGCTCCCCCAAGGGCACGCGCCTGTACTCCCAGCAGGACGTCGAGCGCCTGCGCCGCATCCAGGAGATGACCACCGAGCTGGGGATGAACCTCGCCGGCGTCGAGCGCGTCTTCGAGCTCGAGGACCAGCTCGAGCGCATGCGCGACAAGGTCGCCGCGCTCGAGCGCCGCGCCGGCCGCCTGCAGGAGGAGATCGCCGCGCTCGAGGCGCTCAAGCGCCAGGTCAAGGCCGAGATCGTGCGCTACGAGGCGCCCGCCGGCACCGCGCTCATCCCGGTGGAGCACCGCCGCCGGCCGGAGGCCTGAGAAGGGGTGGACCGCCGCCCCGGGATGGGGGGAACCCCATCCAGGGACGACGGCCCGGTCACGTCCCGGTGGACGCCGCAGGCCCCCAGGTGGGCGGCGACGTCGCGAGGACCGGGTCGCTCAACCCCGTACCAGAGCCCTTCCCGGACCCGTACGGAGCCGAAACCCGGCGTACATCGCCAGGACGATCAGCGCGAACCCGCCGCTCATCGCCGGCGGCAGCACGTCGACGCCGGCGGGCGTCGTCATGGGCCGCGGCGTCGCGGTCGGGTCGCCGACGGCGACGGGCGGCTGCGGCCGGGCGGTGCCGCGCACGATCTCCGTCACGTCGGGAGTCTGGAACCGCGTCGCCGTGGGCGGCGCGGGCTCGGCCGGCGTGACCGGCCCGTCGTCCACCGCGAGCATGGCGCTCGCCGGCACGGCGGCGGCCATGGTCAGGCACGTGGCGGTGAGCACGGCGATGACTGCGCGCCGCGCGGTGGAACGGATCATCGGATGACCTCCTCGAGGCCGGCGGCCCGCGTCCGGTCCGGGGCGGGCGGTGGAGACGACGTGGGTGCACGCTACGGCCGCGCAGCCTGTGCTTCGACGCCCTTCGCCACGCCGCGAACGTGCAATCCGCCACAGACGGCGGGGCTCAGGCGGCGTGGCTGCGCAGCGCCTCGAGGTCGCGGACGACGAGGCGCCGCCGGCGGGTCTCCACCCACCCCAGGGAGCGCAGCGTGGTCAGCGCCTTGCTGGTCGCCTCTCGCGAGGCGCCGGTCCATCCGGCGAGCTCCTGCTGGGAGATGGCGAGCGTGATCTCGAGGCCCTCCGGCCCGGGCCTCCCGAAGCGCTCGGCGAGCTCGACGAGACGCCGTGCGACCCGGCCCAGCACGTCGTAGCCGGCGTACTCCGCGCGCTGGCGGTCGGCCTCCCGCAGCCGCGCCGCGAGGACGCTCAGCAACGCCCGCGACATCGAGGGCTCGCGGGCGAGGATGCCGGCGAACGCCGAGCGCGGGATGCCGAGCGCCTCGACGGGCTCGATCGCCGTCGCGGTGGCCGAGCGCGGCCCGCCGTCGACCGCCGAGATCTCTCCGAGGAGCTCGCCGGGCCCGCTGAAGCCGAGGATCGTGTCGCGCCCGCGGCGGGTCGGGACGGTGATCTTCACCTGGCCGGAGACGAGCACGATCATCGTGCCGCCGTCGTCGCCGCCGTGGAAGAGCACGGTGTCCCGGGGGTAGCCGCGCCGCGTCGCGGCCGCCTCCAGCGCGGCACGGGCGGGCGCGTCGACGGCGGCGAGGAAGTCCAGCGGCTCTGCCACGAACGGACGCTACCGCGAAACTCCCTTCGCGCCCGCGCGCGAGTGCTCTAGAATCTCAGTCGACTGGACTAAGATTTCGCCTTCGGAGAACCCCGCCCATGCAAGCAGACCGCTTCACGATCAAGTCACAGGAGGCGCTCGCGGCGTCGACGTCGCTCGCTGCGCGCCGCCGCAACACCGAGACCACGCCGGAGCACCTCCTCGCGTCTTTGCTCGAGCAGGCCGACGGCGTCGTGCTGCCCGTGCTGCGCAAGCTCGGCGCGCGTCCCGACGCGATCCGCGCGGACGTCAACGCCGCGCTCGACGCCCTGCCGACGATCACCGGTGAGGCGGACGAGCCCGCGACCGCGCGCGAGCTGCTGCAGGTCCTGCGCGGCGCCGAGCACGAGGCCTCCGAGCTCGGCGACGAGTACATCTCCACCGAGCACCTCCTGCTCTCGCTGGCCGGCCACGGCTCGAAGGCCGGCGAGGCGCTGCGGCGCAACGGCGCCGCGAAGGACGCGGTGCTCAAGGCGCTGGCGGATGTCCGCGGCCCGCACCGCGTGACCGACCAGAGCCCCGAGGACAAGTACCAGGCGCTCGAGAAGTTCGGGCGCGACCTCACCCGCGCGGCCGAGGAGGGCGGGCTCGACCCGGTGATCGGGCGCGACGACGAGATCCGCCGCGTCATCCAGGTCCTCTCCCGCCGCACCAAGAACAACCCGGTGCTGATCGGCGAGCCCGGCGTCGGCAAGACCGCCATCGCCGAGGGCCTCGCCCAGCGGATCGTCTCCGGCGACATCCCGGAGTCGCTGCGCGACCGGCGCGTGGTGGCGCTCGACATCGGCGCCCTGATCGCCGGCTCGAAGTACCGCGGCGAGTTCGAGGAGCGCCTCAAGGCGGTCCTCAAGGAGATCGCCGAGGCGCGCGGCCAGGTCATCCTCTTCATGGACGAGCTGCACACGATCGTCGGCGCCGGCGCGGCCGAGGGCGCCGTCGACGCCGCCAACCTGCTCAAGCCGATGCTGGCCCGCGGCGAGCTGCGGGCGGTGGGCGCCACGACGCTCGACGAGTACAAGAAGCACGTCGAGAAGGACCCCGCGCTCGAGCGCCGCTTCCAGCCGATCTTCGTCGGCGAGCCGAGCGTCGAGGACACCATCGCGATCCTCCGCGGGCTCAAGGAGCGCTACGAGGCCCATCACGGCGTGCGGATCTCCGACGCCGCGCTGATCGCCGCCGCGACGCTCTCGCAGCGCTACATCTCCGACCGCTTCCTGCCCGACAAGGCCATCGACCTGGTCGACGAGGCGGCGTCGCGGATCGCCATCGAGCTCTCCTCGGTGCCGACCGAGATCGACGAGGTCGAGCGGCGCATCCAGCAGCTCGAGATCGAGCTCGTGGCCGTCTCCAGCGACGCCTCCGCGAGCGCGCGCAAGGAGGAGATCGAGCGCGAGCTCGCCGAGCTGCGCGAGCAGGCCGCCGGCATGCGCGCCCAGTGGGAGCGCGAGAAGGAGCAGGCCGAGGGCGTCGGCAAGCTCACCGAGCGCCTCGACCAGGCCCGCCACGAGCTCGAGCGCGCCGAGCGCGAGCTCGACTACCAGCGCGCGGCCGAGCTGCGCCACGGCGAGATCCCCGAGCTCGAGCGCACGCTGGCCGAGGCCGACGAGCGCGGCGGCGACGAGGTGGAGCCGCCGGTCTACCTGCGCGACCACGTCGACGCCGACGACGTCGCCGAGGTCGTCGGCAAGTGGACGGGCATCCCCGTCTCGCGGCTGCTGGAGACCGAGATCGCCAAGCTCGTGCACATGGAGGAGCGCCTGCACCGCCGCGTCGTCGGCCAGGAGACCGCCGTGCAGGCGGTCTCCAACGCCCTGCGGCGCTCCCGCGCGGGCCTCAGCGACCCCGACCGCCCCATCGGCACGTTCCTGTTCCTCGGCCCGACCGGCGTCGGCAAGACCGAGCTGGCCCGCGCCCTCGCGGAGTTCATGTTCGACTCCCAGGACGCGATGGTCCGCATCGACATGTCCGAGTACATGGAGAAGCACTCGGTCGCGCGCCTGGTCGGCGCGCCGCCCGGCTACGTCGGCTACGAGGAGGGCGGCCAGCTCACCGAGGCCGTCCGCCGCCGCCCGTACTCGGTGATCCTGCTCGACGAGATCGAGAAGGCCCACGCGGACGTCTTCAACGTGCTGCTGCAGGTGATGGACGACGGCCGCCTCACCGACGGCCGCGGCCGCACGGTGGACTTCAAGAACGCGGTGCTGGTCATGACCTCCAACATCCCGGGTGGGCGCGCGGGCGTCGAGATGAGCTTCAAGCCGGAGTTCATCAACCGGCTCGACGACATCGTCGAGTTCGAGGCGCTGAGCCGGGACCAGCTCGCCGAGATCGTCGACCTGCAGGTCGCGCGGCTGATCGGCCGGGTGGCCGAGCGCGGCATCGAGGTCGAGCTCTCCGACGCCGCGCGGACGCTGCTCGGGGACCTCGGCTACGACCCGACCTACGGGGCGCGGCCGCTGCGCCGGGTCATCCAGCGCCACCTGATCGACCCGCTCGCGCTGGGGATCCTCGAGGGCGAGTACGGCGACGGCGACCGCGTCACGGTCGACGTCCACGAGGGCGACCTCGCCTTCAGGAAGTCCGTGCGCCGGCCCGAGGCCGAGGCCGAGCCGGTCACCGCCTGACGGCCTGCCGGCGGGCGCGGGAGCTCCGCGCCCGCCGGCGCCGCCTCACTTCGAGATCGGCGTGACGCGGGCGCCCAGCGTGCTCGCCGCCGTCGCCGCGGAGGCCGAGGAGGAGCGGATGCGGCGGAAGATCGTGATCTTCACGCCGTAGATGCGCGTCTGCGTCGAGTACCGGCGGCTCTGCGAGAACCAGTACTCGTAGGTGCCCGTGCGGTAGCGGCTCAGCGGCATGTAGCGCATGCGCTTGCTGGTCTTGCCGCAGTCGCCCTTGGCCTTGCCGAGGCTGAAGCGCCCGCGCGTCTGGCCGCCGCGGCGGACGTGCAGGTAGACCCCCGTGCCCGCCGCGAAGCCGTAGGCGCGGTAGAGCACGCGGCTGCGCGGTCGCGCCTGGTCCGGCAGGTCGACGGTGAGGCGCACGACCCGCAGCTGCGACGGCGTGGCGGCGAGGCCGGCCGCGTCGCTCGCGTTGAGCGTGAAGGTCTGCTCGTTGGTGTTCGCGGACTTGAGGCTGGGGGCGAGCGCCGGCAGGGCCAGGGCGCCGGTGGCGTCGGCCGCCGCCGAGCCGACCAGCTGGTCGTCGGCCCTGACGGTGACGACCTGGCTCGGCGTGAAGCCCGTCCCGATGGCCTGCCACGTCGGCTGCCCGAGCGTGGGGACGTAGCGCGCGCACGGCCGGTCCGGGTTGATCGTCGCGGCGGGGGCCGCGGCGGGCAGCGCGAGCGCGGCGACGGCCATGGCGCCGGCCAGGGGTGCGAACGTTCCGTGTCGCATTTCGGCGTGGTACCTCCCGATCGGTTGACGACTGGAAGTTACCTGGAGGCGTCCGGAGGCGAGCCGGTCCCGAGGGCCTGCGCCGGGAACGCCGGCCGGCGCGCCGCGCGCGGGGCGACGGCGGTCCCGCGGCCCGCCGTCCGCCGCACGATGATCTGGAGCCGGTAGGCGGAGGACGCCGGGGGCCAGCGGTAGCGGCGGTGCTGGTCCGCCTGCAGCGTCCACGTCCCGACCCGCGGGCGGCGTATGGGGAGCTGGACGCGGCGCACGCGGAAGTGGCCGCAGTGGCCGCGCGGCCGGGCGAGGCGCACGGTCTTGCGCACCTTGCCCCGGTAGAGGTAGTGCGCGAACACCGGCCCCGGGTCGGTGAACCCGTGGCCGTGGAACACCACCCGGCTCGAGGGCCGCGCGCGCGCCGGACGCAGCTCGAGGTCGAGCGCCGTCACACGCGAGACGGCGGAGGCCGTGATCCCGGTGCGCTGCTCGGTCGCCGTCACGGTGAAGGGCCGCTGGCCCTCGGAGACGAACGGCGCGGGGACGTCGCCCGGCGGAAAGGTGCCGTCGAGCATGACCGGCACGTCGGCGCTGACGACCACGCCGTCGACGGCGATGTCCAGGCGCCCGTCGGGCGTGAAGCCGCTGCCCCCGAAGTGCACCGCCTCGGTCCGGTCGCGGGCCGCCGCGACGTAGCAGGGCTCGAGCGGGTCGAGCGCCGCCGCCGAGGCGGCCGCCGGCGCCGCGAGGGCGGCGAGCGTGGCGAGCAGCGGGGGGACGGCGTTCACGGCAGGCATGATGCCCGCAACCATCGCGCCGCACGCTGGGCGATCGATCAGGTAGAACCGCCGGTTGCCCGACCCGAGTGGAGGAGGCTGGCCGTGCCCACGTTCATCATGCTCTCGACACTGACCCCCGAAGGCGTCCAGACCGTCAAGAACAACCCCTCCCGCATCCGGGAGGTGAACCGCGAGGTCGAGCAGCTCGGCGCGACCGTCCGGGCCCAGTGGGCGACGCTCGGCCACTTCGACTTCATCAGCATCGTCGAGGCGCCCGACGAGCAGACGATGGCCCGGGTGTCGCTCGAGCTCGGCTCCCGGGGCACCGCCCACTACGAGACCCTGACGGCGATCCCGGTGGACGACTTCATCGCGTCGCTCTGAGCCCGATGAAGGTCCTCGTCGTCGGCTCCGGTGGGCGCGAGCACGCGCTGGTACGCGCGCTCGCCCGTTCGCCGCAGGCGCCCGAGCTGCTGTGCGCCCCGGGCAACGCGGGCATCCGGGCCGACACCGTCGTGCTCGCCGGCGCCGACCCAGGCGACCCGGCGGGGCTCGCGCGGGCGGCCGCCGCGGCCGGCGTGGACCTCGTGGTGGTCGGCCCCGAGGCGCCGCTCGTCGCGGGCGTCGCCGACGCGCTGGGCGAGGCGGGCGTGCGCTGCTTCGGGCCGAGCGGCGCCGCGGCCCGGCTCGAGGGCTCGAAGGCGTTCGCGAAGGAGGTGATGGCGGCCGCCGGCGTCCCGACCGCGCGCCACCGCGTGGTGGAGACCGTCGAGGACGGCATGGCCGCGGTCGAGGGCTACCCCACGGTGCTCAAGGCCGACGGGCTGGCGGCCGGCAAGGGCGTCGTGATCGCGGGCGACGAGGACGAGGCGCGCGCCGCGCTGCAGGCGATGCTCGTGGAGCGGCGCTTCGGCGACCAGCCCGTCGTGGTGGAGGAGTTCCTGGACGGCGACGAGCTCTCGCTGCTGGCCCTCTGCGACGGGGAGCGCGCGCTGCCGCTCGCACCGGCGCGCGACTTCAAGCGCATCGGCGACGGGGACTCCGGCCCCAACACCGGCGGCATGGGCGCCTTCTCGCCGGTGCCGGAGGTCGGGCCCGCGCTCGTCGAGCGCATCCGCGCCGACGTCCATCAGCCGGTGGTCGACGAGCTCGCGCGCCGGGGCACGCCGTTCCACGGCGTGCTCTACGCGGGGCTGATGCTGACCGGCGCCGGGCCGCGCGTGCTCGAGTTCAACGTGCGCTTCGGCGACCCCGAGACGCAGGCCGTGCTCCCGCGCCTGCGCAGCGACCTGCTGGCGGCGCTGCTGGGCGCGGTCGAGCCCGGCGGCCTGGCCGGCGTCGAGCTCGAGTGGGACCCGCGGCCGGCCGTGTGCGTCGTGCTCGCCTCGGGCGGCTATCCGGCGAGCGCCTCGACCGGCGACGTCATCCGCGGGCTCGACCGCGTCCCGGCCGATGCGGCGGTCGATCACGCCGGCACCGCGACGTCCGACGGGAACGTCGTGACGGCCGGGGGGCGGGTGCTGGGCGTGACCGCGATGGGCGCCGACATCGGTTCGGCCCGGGCCGCCGCGTATGCTGCCGCCGACGTGATCGCCTTCGACGGCATGCAGCTGCGGCGCGACATCGCGCTGCGCGCGGCGCAGGAGCTCGCCCGATGAGCGAGCGGCGCCAGACGGCGCCCGAGCCCACGGTCGACGAGCAGGTGGAGGCCGAGTTCGACGAGATGGACGTCGGCGCCCCCCGCGTCGGCATCCTCATGGGCTCCAAGAGCGACCTCCCGGCCATGGAGGCCGCCGCCAAGGAGCTCGAGAAGCGCGACATCCTCCACGAGGTCCGCGTCATGTCCGCGCACCGCGAGCCCGACACCGTGGCCGACTACGCGAAGAACGCGCGCATGCGCGGCCTCCGGGTGATCATCGCCGGCGCCGGGCTGTCGGCCGCCCTGCCCGGCGTCGTCGCCGCGCACACCGAGCTGCCGGTGATCGGCGTGCCCCTCACGTCGTCGAAGTCGGTGGCCGGCGGGCTCGACGCGCTGCTGTCGATCGCGCAGATGCCGCCCGGGGTGCCGGTGGCCTGCGTGGGCGTGGACAACGCGCGCAACGCGGCGGTGCTCGCGGCGCGCATCCTCGACGCCTGAGCGAGTCGCCGGCGCCGTCGCCAGGGTAGGGCTGTCCCATGACGATCGGCACCCACGACGCCGTGACCGCGTTCGGCGACCACCTCGCCGCGCTGGCCTCCCGGCCGCTCCCGCCCGAGGTCGCCGAGCACGCGCGGCTCTCCCTGTTCAACGTCCTGGTCACCGCGGTCGGGGGCAGCCGGCACCCCGGCGTCGACGCGATCGCCGCCGTCGGCGCGCGCTACGGCGGGTCGCCGGTCGCCGCGCCGCCGGGGCGCACGGGGCGGCTGGACGCGCATCACGCCGCGCTGGCCACCGGCTTCGCCGCCCACGTCGACGACTTCGACGACACGCACCTGGCCACGGTGATCCACCCCGGGGCGGCGGCCCTGGGCGTCCTCGTCGGCCTCGGCGGGCGCGAGCCGGGCGGAGAGCTCGCGCTGCGCGCGTTCGCGGTCGGCTGCGAGGCGCAGCTGCGCCTCGGCCTGGCGATCACGCCGTGGCACTACGACCGCGGCTGGCACATCACCGGGACGTGCGGGCCGACGGGCGCCGCGGCGACCGCGGCGATCCTCCTCGGCCTGCCCGCCGACCGCTGGCCCGCCATGCTCGGCCACGCGCTGCACCAGCCGCTCGGCATGCGCGAGGGCTTCGGGACGATGACCAAGGCCATGCACGCGGGCAAGGCCGCGGCGAACGGGCTGCGCGCCGCGCGGCTCGCGGCGGCGGGTGTGCCCGGCCCCGAGCGCGTGCTCGGAGGCGGCGCGTTCGTCGCCGCGCTGTCGGGCGATTTCGCCGACGCCGAGCTGCTCGGCGAGCCCGACCGCTGGCGGCTGCTCGAGAACACCTTCAAGCCGTATCCGTGCGGGATCGTGTCGCACCCCGGCATCGAGGCGGGGGAGCGGCTCGCCGCCGCCGTCCGCGGCGGCGAGATCGCCGAGGCCGAGCTCCGCTGCCACCCGCTCGTGGTCGAGCTCACCGGCAACCCCCAGCCGCGCGACGGCCTGGAGGCCAGGTTCAGCACCATCCACGGCGTGGCGGCCGCGCTGCTCGACGGCACGGTCGGCCTCGCCCAGTACGCCGACGAGCGCGTGCGCGCGGCCGATCTGGTGGAGCTGCGCGGCCGCCTGCGGCTCGTCCCCGACGACGACTGCCCGCGTGACGCCGCCGAGCTGACCGTGCGCCACGCCGACGGGCGCCTCCTGCACGAGGCGGTCGAGCATGCGCGCGGCAGCCTCGCGCGGCCGCTGGGGTGGGACGACCTGCTCGCCAAGGCCGAGCCGCTGCTGGCCGGGATGCCCGGCGACGACGCGGGCCCCGCGCTCGCGCGCATGGTCGGGGAGCTCGACACGCGGCCGTCGGTCGCGGGGTTGCTCGAGGCGGTCGCCCCGGCGGCCTCGATGGCCCGCCGGCCCGCCGAGCCGCCGCCCTCGGACGCGGCGCCGGGCGAGGGCGCGACGTGGGCGCTGGCGACCTTCGCGTCCCGCGCCACGGTGCCGGCGGATGTCCGCGAGGCGGCGCTCGCCGGGGCGTGGTCGGCGGTCACCGCCGCTCGCGACCGCGCCGGGCGCCCGGAGGTCCTCGCGGCGCGCGACGCGGCGGGCGGGGAGCAGACGCCGTCGCGCACCGCCTCGCTCGGCGCGCTGGCGGCCATCCTCGAAGGCGTCGACGGCCCCACCGCCGTCGTCGCGAGCGCGGTGCTCGCAATAGGGGGCCCAGAGGCGGCCGGCGACGGGATCGCGGTCGGCGAGGAGGTCGCGCGGCGGCTCGAGGCCGCGCTCGCGCCGGTCGCGGACGTGTGGCTGCCGGAGGGCGGCGCGGCGCTGGCCGGCGCCGCGGCGGGCGTCTCGCGCGCGCTCGGCGGATCGCCCGGCGAGGTCGCGCGCGCGATCGGGATCGCCGCGACGCAGTGCGCGGGGTTCCGCGACGTCCCAGAGGAGCGCTGCCGCGCCCTGGCCGGTGCCAAGGCGGCCGCGGACGCGGTCGAGGCGGCCCTGCTGGCGCGCGAGGGCTTCACGGCCCCGGCGACGGCGCTGGAGGGGCGCCGCGGCCTGTTCGCGCTCGTGCTGGGCGGCCCGCCACCGGATGCGCTGCTCGAGGGCCTCGGGCGCGCGTGGTCGCTCCCGGACGCCGCCGGCGCGGCGCCGTGGCCGCACGACGTCGCCGTCGGACCGGCGCTCACGCCGGGCTGAGCGGCGTGCCCGCCTAGGATCCCGGGCCGATGATCGCCCGCTACACCCGCCCCGAGCTCGGCGCCGTCTGGACCGACGAGGCGCGCATGAGCGCCTGGCGCGACGTCGAGGTCGCCGCCGCCGAGGCGCTCGACGGCCCCACCGGGGCCGACCTCGACGCCATCCGCGCCGCGACCTTCACGGTCGAGGCGGTCAAGGAGCGCGAGCGCGTCACCGACCACGACGTGGCGGCGTTCGTCGACGTGCTGTCGGCGTCGGCGGGGCCCGCCGGGCGCTGGATCCACTTCGGCCTGACGTCCTCCGACGTGCTCGACACCGCGCTGGCGCTGCAGCTGCGCCGGGCCGGGGAGCCGATCCTGGCCGGCGCGCACGCGCTGGTGGCGGCGCTGGCGCGCCGCGCGCGCGAGCACGCCGGCACGCTGTGCGTCGGGCGCACGCACGGGGTCCATGCCGAGCCGACCTCGTTCGGCCTCAAGCTCGCGAGCCATGCCTTCGAGGCGCACCGCAACGCCGAGCGCCTCGCGCGCGCGTTCGACCAGGCGGCGACCGGCGCGATCTCGGGCGCCGTCGGGACCTACGCCGCGCTCGGGCCGGACTACGAGGCGCGCGTGCTGGCGGGGCTGGGGCTGCGCGCCGAGCCCGTGTCGACCCAGGTCGTGCCGCGCGACCGGCACGCGGAGCTGCTCCAGGCGATCGCGCTGGCCGGCGCCGGGCTCGAGCGCTTCGCCACCGAGATCCGCCATCTCCAGCGCACCGAGGTCCGCGAGGTGGAGGAGCCCTTCCGCGCGGGCCAGAAGGGCTCGAGCGCGATGCCGCACAAGCGCAACCCGATCGTCACGGAGCGCATCTCCGGCCTCGCGCGCGTCCTGCGCGGGTACGCGCAGGCGGCCGTCGAGGACGTCGCCCTGTGGCACGAGCGCGACATCTCGCACTCCGGGGCCGAGCGCGTGATCCTGCCCGACGCGACCATCCTGCTCGACTACATGCAGCACCTGGCGCTGCGCGTCGTCGACGGCATGACCGTGCACGCCGACCGCATGCGGGCCAACCTCGAGGTCACGTGCGGCGCGCTGTTCTCCCAGCGCGTGCTGCTCGCGCTCGTCGAGGGCGGCATGGGGCGCGACGACGCCTACCGGATCGTGCAGCGGCTGGCCCAGGAGGCGTGGGACACCCAGACGCCGCTGCGGACGCTGCTCGAGCGCGAGCCGGGCGTCTCGCTCGACCTCGACGCGATCTTCGACTACGGGCACTACGTCCGCCACGTCCCGACCATCCTGCAGCGGCTGGAGGCGATCGATGACTGACCACCCGCTCCTCATCCACGGCGCGCCGGACGGGCTGCCCGACCTCTTCCACTCGATCCCCGCCGGGATCATCGACCCGTTCCTGTACGCCGAGCTCGACGGGCGGCGGGTGGCGACGGTGAGCGTGCTCGACGCCGACAAGGTCAGCCCGCTTGGCATCGAGGTGCTCGACGTCTTCGCGGAGCTCGGCGCCGACGAGCTGCTCTCGGGGGGCGTCTCGCGGCTGGAGTTCGACGTGGAGATGACGCTGCGCGCGTGCCGCAAGCTCGGCATCGCGCGGGCCGCGGTGCCGCCCGGCTTCCCGCTCGCGGTGGCCGACCACCTGCGCGGCGGCGGCGTCGAGCTGGTCGTCGACGGCGAGCGCTTCGCCGACCGCCGCCGGGCCAAGACCGACGCGCAGCTCGCCGGCATCCGCCGCGCCCAGCGCGCCGCCGACGCGGCGATGGGAGTGGCCGCCGGGCTCATCCGCGAGCTGCGCCCCGGCCTGACCTGCGAGGACGTGCGCGCGGCCATGCAGTCCACGTGCGAGGAGCTCGGCGCCGAGCTGCCCGACGACGTCATCGTCTCCCACGGCGGCCAGTCCGCCGTCGGCCACGAGACCGGCCACGGCGAGCCGGCGGCGGGCGAGCCGGTGGTCATCGACATCTGGCCGCGCGACCCCGGGTCGCGCTGCTGGGCGGACATGACGCGCACGTTCGTGGCCGGCGGGGGCGAGCCGCCCGGCGAGCTCGCGGACTACTGGCGGCTGGTCCGCGAGTCGCTCGACGCCGTCTACCCGCACGTCCGCGCCGGCGCCGACTGCCCGGACCTGTTCGCCCGGTCATGCGAGCCGTTCCACGCGGCGGGGCAGCCGACCCAGCTCTCCAAGGCACCCGGCGAGCTGTTGCAGGACGGCTACTTCCACGGTCTCGGGCACGGCGTGGGGCTCGAGGTGCACGAGCGGCCGAACCTCGGCCGCACGCCGGACGTGCTGCGCGCCGGCGACGTGATCACGGTCGAGCCGGGCTGCTACCGGCGCGGGTTCGGCGGCTGCCGGCTCGAGGACCTCGTGCTCGTCACCGAGGACGGCTGCGAGGTGCTCACGGACTTCCCGTACGACCTCTGAGGCGCCTCGCCGCGGGCCGCTGCGGCGACCGGGGCCGTTGGTAGCCTCAGGCGGGTGACCGCCACCCTCGATCTCCCGCTGCTCGCCAAGGGCAAGGTCCGCGAGCTCTACGACCTCGGCGACGACCTGCTGATGGTCGCGTCCGACCGGATCTCCACCTACGACGTCATCCACCCGACGCCGATCCCCGACAAGGGACGGGTCCTCGCCGGCCTGTCCGTGCTCTGGTTCGGCCTGACGGGCGACATCGTCGGCAACCACTTCGTGTCGGCCACCGACGGCGTGCCCGACGAGGCGCGCGGCCGCGGCCTGCGGGTGCGGCGGCTGGACATGCTGCCCGTGGAGTGCGTCGTGCGCGGCTACCTGGCCGGCGGCGGCTGGAGCGAGTACAAGCGCGACGGCCGCGTGTCCGGCATCCCATTGCCGGACGGCCTGCAGGAGTCCGAGCGGCTCCCCGAGCCGATCTTCACGCCCTCCACGAAGGCCGAGGAGGGCCACGACGAGCCGATCGACCTCGAGCAGACGGCGGAGCTGGTCGGCTCGCGCGAGCTGGCCGAGCGCCTGCGCGACGTCTCGCTGGCCGTCTACGGCGCGGTCGCCGAGCACGCGCGCGCCCGCGGGGTGATCCTCGCCGACACGAAGTTCGAGTTCGGGATGGACGCGGACGGCCGGCTGACGCTCGGCGACGAGGTCTGCACGCCCGACTCCTCGCGCTTCTGGCCGGCCGACCAGTACGAGCCCGGCCGCTCCCAGCCCTCGTTCGACAAGCAGTATGTGCGCGACTGGGCCGCGGGCACCGGGTGGGACAAGTCGCCGCCCGCGCCGGCGATCCCCGACGACGTGGTCGCCCAGACGCGCGAGCGCTACGTGCGCGCGTACGAGCTGCTGGCGGGCGAGCCGTTCTCGGCGTGGGTGGAGCGCACCGCTTCGTGAAGGCGCGCGTCCTCATCCGGCCCAAGGCCGGGATCCTCGACCCGCAGGGCCAGGCGGTCGAGCGCGCGCTCCCGGCGCTGGGGTTCGGCGGGGTCGCGGACGTGCACGTCGGCCGGCTGATCGAGCTCGACGTCGAGGAGCCCGACCGGCTGGCGGAGATGTGCGAGCAGCTCCTCGCCAACCCGCTGATCGAGGACTACGAGATCGACCTCGAACCGTCGTCGTGAAGCTCGGCGTCGTCCGCTTCCCCGGCTCCTGCGACGACGTCGACGCGCTGCACGCCGCCCGCCGGGTGGGGGACGCGGTGCTGCTGTGGCACGCGGACCACGACCTGCAGGGGGTCGACGCCGTGATCGTCCCCGGCGGCTTCTCCTACGGCGACTACCTGCGGGTCGGCGCGATCGCGCGGTTCTCGCCGGTGATGACCGAGGTGGAGCGCTTCGCCCGCAGCGGCGGGCTGGTGCTCGGGATCTGCAACGGCTTCCAGGTGCTGTGCGAGGCGGGCCTGCTGCCGGGCGCGCTGCTGCCCAACGTGAGCCTGCGCTTCGTCTGCCGCCAGGTCGAGGTTGCGGTCGCCAACGACACGACGCCGTGGACGCGCGCGACCACCGCCGGCGAGCGGCTCTCGATCCCCGCCAAGCACACGAGCGGCCGCTACTGGGCGCCGGACCCGGTGCTCGACGAGCTCGAGGCGGGCGGCCAGGTCGCGCTGCGCTACGCGCCCGGGCACAACTTCAACGGCTCCGCGCGCGACATCGCGGGCGTCACCAACGCGGCCGGCAACGTGCTCGGCCTGATGCCCCACCCCGAGCACGCCGTCGACGCCCTGACCGGCTCGGCCGACGGCCTGCGCCTGCTGGAGTCGGCCGCGGCGTGACCCAGGGCACCGCATCCGGGCGCCACCGCGAGCTCGGCCTCACCGACTTCGAGCTCGACCTGATCATCGAGAAGCTCGGGCGCGAGCCCAACGAGGTCGAGCTGGCGGTGTTCAGCCTCATGTGGTCCGAGCACTGCGGCTACAAGCACTCCAGGCCGCTGCTCAAGACGCTGCCCTCCGAGGGCGGCAGGCTCGTGCTCGGCCCGGGGGAGAACGCGGGCGCGGTCGCCGTCGGCGACGGCCTGGCATGCGCGTTCAAGGTCGAGTCCCACAACCACCCGAGCGCGGTGGAGCCGTTCCAGGGCGCGGCCACCGGCGTCGGCGGCATCCTGCGCGACGTCTTCGCGGTCGGCGCGCGGCCGATCGCGATCCTCGACTCCCTGCGCTTCGGCGAGCCGGCGCGCTCGGCCCGCTCGCGCTACCTGCTCGACCGCGCGGTGGCGGGCATCGGGCACTACGGCAACTCCATCGGCGTGGCGACGGTCGGCGGCGAGCTGTACTTCGAGTCGAGCTACGAGCAGAACTGCCTCGTCAACGCGATGTGCCTCGGGCTCATCGAGACCGACCGGCTGATCCGCTCGGCGGCCGCCGGCGTCGGCAACGTGGTCGTGCTGTTCGGTGCCCGCACGGGGCGCGACGGCATCGGCGGCGCCAGCGTGCTCGCCTCCGCCGAGCTCGGCGAGGGCGACGCGGCCAAGCGCCCGAGCGTGCAGATCGGCGACCCCTTCGAGGAGAAGCGGCTGCTCGAGTGCTCGCTCGAGCTGCTCGACCGCGGGCTGCTCGTCGCCCTGCAGGACCTCGGCGCCGCGGGCCTCACCTCCTCGTCGGCGGAGATGGCCGCCAAGGGCGAGGTGGGGATCGACATCGACGTCCGCCGCGTGCCGCTGCGCGAGGCGGACATGGAGCCGTTCGAGATCATGATCTCGGAGTCCCAGGAGCGCATGCTGTGCGTCGTCGAGCCGGAGCGCCTCGACGAGGTGCTGGCGCTGTGTGCGCGCTGGGAGGTCAACGCGACGGCGGTCGGCGAGGTCACCGACTCGCGGCGGCTGCGGGTGTTCGACGGCGAGACCGCGGTGGGCGATATGCCGGTCCCAGCGCTGGTCGACGAGTGCCCGGTCTACGAGCTCTCGCCGCTGCCGCCGGCGACCCCGCTGTACCCGGCGCCGCCGCGGTCGCTGGCCGACGAGGCCGACGCGGGCGCGACGCTGCTCGCGCTGCTGCGCAGCGCCAACCTCGCCTCGCGCCGGTGGGCGTTCGAGCAGTACGACTGCCTGGTGGGCTCGCGCACCGTGCGCCGTCCCGGACAGGCCGACGCCGCCGTGCTCCTGCTCGATCCCGAGGCCGACGGGGACGACGCGCCCCGGCCCGCGATCGCGACCTCGATCGACGGCAACGGGCGCCGGGTGGCCTGCGATCCCTACCGCGGCGCGGTCGAGGCCGTGCTCGAGTGCGCGGCCAACCTCGCCTGCGTGGGCGCCGAGCCGCTCGGGATGACCAACTGCCTGAACTTCGGCAACCCCGAGAAGCCGCACATCGCATGGCAGCTCACGCGCGCGGTCGCGGGCCTGGGCGACGCGTGCCGCGCGCTCGGGGTGCCGGTCGTGGGCGGCAACGTGTCGCTGTACAACGAGGGCGGCGGCGGGCCGATCTTCCCCACGCCGGTGGTCGGCATGGTCGGCGAGCTGCCCGACGCGCGCCGGGCCGGCCGCCTGGGGTTCGACGAGCCGGGCGACGCGGTCGCGCTGATCTCCGCGGGCTCCTGGGCGCCGTCCCGGACCGGGTCCGAGCTGGCCAAGCTGCGCGGCGAGCCGCCGGAGGGCGAGCTGCCGGCGGCCGACCTCGGCGAGCTGCGCGCGGTCCATGCCGCCGTGCGCCAGGCCGTCCGCTCGGGCGCGCTGCGCTCCGCCCACGACGTGGCCGAGGGCGGCCTCGCGGTCGCCCTGGCGGAGTGCTGCCTGGCCGGCGGGATCGGCGCGTCGGTCGACCTGGACGGGCTCGGCGCCGAGGCGCTGTTCGGCGAGGGCCCGGGCGCCTTCGTGGTCTCCGGACCGCCGAGCGCCCTGCGCGCGTTCGGCGCGGCGGCCCGGGTCCTCGGCGAGGTGGGCGGCGAGGCGCTCGTGATCGCCGGCGAGCTCGAGGTGCCGCTCGCCGCGCTGGCCGAGGCGCACGCCGGCGGGCTCGCCGACCTCCTCGGCTGACGCGCCCCGGCGCGCCCCGCTCAGCCGAGCCAGTCCGCCAGCGGCACCTTCGCGGCGAGCGCGGAGAAGTCGCCGTCGTCGCGCATCGCCTGCGCGGTGGAGGCCATCGCGGCGATCGCCACCCAGGTCAGCGCGCCGCCCACGCTGATGCGCGTGGCGCCCGCCTCGGCGATCTCGTCGCGCGACAGGTGCGGCCGCGCCAGCACGTTGACGGGCTTCGAGGTGGCCTCGCACACGGCGCGGATCTCGTCGGCGCTCGCGAGTCCCGGCGCGTAGAGGACGTCGGCCCCCGCCTGCTCGAACGCCTGCAGGCGGGCGATCGTGTCGTCGAGGTCGGGGTTGCCGCGGATGTGGTTCTCGGCGCGCGCGGTGAGCGTGAACGGGACGTCGAGGCCCGCGGCCGCCTCGCACGCGGCGGTGACCCGCTCGACCGCCTCGCCGAACTCGTAGAGGCGGCCGCCCGGGTCGTAGTCCTCGATCGAGCCGCCGGCCGCGCCCGCCTCGCCCGCGCGCTCGATCGCCCGCGCCGCGGCCTCGGGGTCGGTCCCGTGCCCGTTCTCGAGGTCGACCGACACGGGCAGGTCGGTGGCGGCGGCGAGCGCCCGGGTGTGCTCGATCACCTCGTCGAGCGTGGCGGCGCCGTCGAGGCGCCCGAGCGTGAAGGCGAACCCGGAGCTCGTGGTGGCGAGCGCCTCGAAGCCCAGCGCCTCCATGACCCGGGCGGAGCCCAGATCCCAGGGGTTCGGGATGATGAACAGCGGGCCCTCGTGCAGCGCGCGGAAGCGCGTGGCCTTCTGGAGCTGCGTCGCGCTCACGGGCGACCTCCTCACTACGTCGTGGTGGTCAGCGGGCGGTCAGGTGGACGGGGACCGCGCCCTGCGGGCGAAGGGTGATGCCCTGGGTGTCGAGCGGCACGTCCGCGAGCCCGCTGCTCACCCGGAAGCGCTTGAGGAGGACGGCCAGGGCGATCACCGCCTCCAGCATGGCGAAGTGGGAGCCGATGCAGGCCCGCGGGCCGCGCCCGAACGGGAAGTAGGCGTAGGGGTGGCGGGCCTGCTCGCGCTCGGGCGTGAAGCGGTCGGGGTCGAAGGCCTCCGGGCGCTCCCAGAACCGCGGGTGCCGGTGCGTGGCGTACTGGCACACGACGACGTTGGCGCCCGCGGGCAGCGCGTAGCCGCCGACCTCGTCGTTGCCCACCAGCAGACGGCCGGTGGCGTAGGCGGGCGGGTAGAGGCGCATGGCCTCCTTGAGCACCATCGTGGCGCGCTCGAGCGCCGCCGCCTCCTCCGCGCCCGGCGGCCCGCCGTCGAGGGCCGCGTCGATCTCGGCGTGCACCCGTTCCTGCTCCTCCGGGTGGCGGCCGAGGAGGTGCAGCGCGAAGGTCAGCGCCGTCGACGTCGTCTCGTGCCCGGCGAGCAGGAAGATCAGCGCCTCGTCGCGGACCTGCTGGAGGTCCATCGCCGCGCCGGTCTCGGCGTCGCGGGCGTCGAGCAGCCGCGAGACGAGGTCGTCGCCGCCGGGGCCCGCCGCGCGCCGGCGCTCGATCAGCCCGTCGACCACGCGGTAGAGCTCGTGCTTCGCGCGCGCCGCCCGCCGGTTGGCCGGGGTGGGCCACGACGGCGGCGGGGCGAGCGGCGAGATCGCGCGCTTGAACGTGTGCCGGTTGAGCTGGGCGAAGACGGAGTCGAGCACGTCACCGGCCTCGTCCACCTCGTCGCCGAAGATCGAGCGCCCGACGACCCGCAGCGTGAGGTGGATCATCTCGGCGTTGGCGTCGACCGTGCCGCCGTCGGCGGCCGCGGCCGCTGCCCAGCGATCCGCGACGGCGGCCGCCTCCTCGGCCATGAGCCCCGCGTAGCTCGCGATCTGGCGGCGGGTGAACAGCGGCTGGATGAGCCGCCGCTGGCGTTGCCAGCGTTCACCCTCGCTCGTCAGCAGCCCCCAGCCCAGCGTGCGGGCGATCTCCGAGTAGAAGCGGTTGCCCTTCGTGTACCCCTCGCGCGAGCCCGCCAGCACCCGCTGGACCCCGTCCGGGTGGAACACGCAGTAGAGGTCGATCCGCATGCCGGGCGGCCCGGCCGTCAGGCGCACGACGTCCCCGACCTCGCGCATCACCCGTTCATAGGTGCGGATCTGGCTCCGGCGCAGGTCGAGCGCAGAGCCGAGGAGGGGGTTGGCCCGGGGGTGCGGTGGCGGTGCGGTCGCCGTCGGCGCGGCCACGAGTCGAGCCTACGCCTGACGCGCATCCGAGTCACGCGGTTGCGCGCGACCTGCGCGCGGACGACCATGTCGGCCCGTGCCGCCCTCGCTCGTCGTCGCGCACGGCCCCGGACGCGTCAACCTGATCGGGGAGCACACCGACTACAACGGCGGCCTCGCGCTCCCGTTCGCGATCGAGCGCGGCGTGACGGTCACCGCCGCCGCCGCACCCGGCGGCGAGATCACGGTGCAGGCGCGCGACCTCGGCGAGGAGGACACGTTCGCGCTGGCGGACCCCGGCCGTCCGGGGGACCACGAGGGCTGGCGGGCGTTCGCGCGCGGGACGGTCGCCGAGCTGGCCGCCGCGGGCGCGGACCTGCGTCCCGCGCAGGTCGTCGTGGAGAGCGACCTCCCCCACGGCGCCGGGCTGTCGTCCTCGGCGGCGCTGGCGGCGGGGCTCTGCCTCGCGCTGCTGGGGCTGGCGGGGGAGGCCGAGCCCGGGCCCGGCGACCGCCACGAGCTCGCCCGGCTGTGCTCGCGCGTGGAGAACGACTGGGTGGGCGCGCAGACCGGCCTGCTCGACCAGCTCGCCGCGCTGTGCGGCGAGCCCGGGCGGGCGCTGCGGATCGACTTCCGCACGCTCGCCGTCGAGCCGGTGCCGCTCGAGCTCGCGGACCGGCGGCTCGTCGTGCTCGACTCGGGCGCCGCGCACACGCACGCGGGGTCGGGCTACAACGAGCGCCGCGCGGAGTGCGAGGCGGCGTGCGCGCGGCTGGGCGTCGAGACGCTGAGCGAGGCCGATCCCGCCGCCGCGGACGCGCTGCCCGAGCCGCTGCGGCGCCGGGCCCGCCACGTGCTGACCGAGAACGCCCGCGTCAAGGAGATGGTCGCCGCGCTCGAGGCCGGCGACCTCGGGACGGCGGGCGCGCTCCTGGACGCCTCCCACGCCAGCCTGCGCGACGACTACGACGCGTCGGTCCCCGCGGTGGAGCGCGCGGTGGAGGCGCTCAAGGCCGCGGGCGCGACGGGCGCCCGCATGGTCGGTGGCGGCTTCGGCGGCGCGGTGCTCGGCCTGCTCGGCCCCGGCGCGCGCGCACCCGACGGAGCGCTCGCCGTCGCGCCCGCCGACGGCGCACGCGTGCTGAGCCGCCGCTGAGCCGGGGTCCCGGCTGTGCGAAGTCACCGTCTCCGGCGCGGGTTATCGTCCCCGGCGCCAGGAGGTGAGGGGAGCTTCGCGAATACCTCCGCGGCTGTCGCCATCCAACCGACCCGGAGGGGATCGACCATGACCATGCGGAGGGGGAGGGTGCGCGCGTGCGTGCTCGTGGCGGCCTCGCTGCTCGTCGCCGGCCTGGCGGTGGAGGCCGCCCCCGCCCACGCGGCCCTCGCGACGGGCCCCGTCAGCGCGTTCCCCACCCCCGGCACGGTGACGGCCGGCTCGCGGGCCGAGATCAGCCTCCGCGGCGCGCCGCCCGACCAGCTCGGCCGGGTCCTCGTGGTCGGCTCGCGCACCGGGAAGCACGCCGGCCGGCTGCGGCCGCACTCGGACGGACTGGGCGCGAGCTTCGTGCCGTCCCGGCCGTTCCGCGGCGGCGAGACGGTGCGCGTGCGCACGGGGCTGCGCATCCGCCACGCCCGCGACGGCGACTACAGCTTCAGCGTCGGCGTCGAGGTCAACCGCGCGAAGCCGATCGGCAAGGAGCCCGAGATCCCCGCCGGCACGGGCGGCGCGGACAGCTTCCGCTCGCGCCCCGACCTCCACCCGCAGTCGGTCGACGTCACCACCCACCAGGCGTCCGCCGGGGCGGGCGACGTCTTCATCGCGCCCAAGGGCGACCCTGGCCAGGACGGCCCGCTGATCGTCGACAACCAGGGCGAGGTGGTGTGGTTCAAGCCGGCGGGCGAAGGCCGGCGCGCGACCGACTTCCGCGTCCAGCAGTACGACGGCCGGCCGGTGCTCACGTGGTGGCAGGGCCTCGTGGGGTTCGGCAACGGCGCCGGGGACGGCATCGTGATGGACGCGAACTACAAGCAGATCGCGCGCGTACGCGCCGGCAACGACTGGGCCATCGACCTGCACGAGTTCGTGATCACCCCGCAGGGCACCGCGCTCGTGCTCATCTACCAGCCGATGCGCCGCAACCTGCGCTCGATCGGCCGCTCGCGCAAGGGGCTCGTGGTCGACAACATCGTCCAGGAGATCGACATCAAGACCGGGCTCGTGCTCTTCGAGTGGCACAGCATCGGCCAGGTCCGCCTGGGCGAGTCCGAGATCCCGCCGCCGCCGCGGCGCGAGAGCGCGAAGGAGCCCTACGACTACTTCCACGTCAACTCGGTCGATCTCGACCGGGACGGCAACGTGCTCATCTCCGCCCGCAACACCTCGGGCGTGTACAAGCTCAGCCGTGCCACGGGCGCGATCCTGTGGCGGCTCGGCGGGAAGCGCAGCGACTTCGACATGGGGCCCGGGACGCGCTTCAAGTGGCAGCACGACGCGCGCCGGCAGGCCGACGGGACGCTGACCATCTACGACAACGGCGCCGCCCCGCCGGTGCGCAAGCGCTCGCGGGCGATCCGCCTGCGGCTGGACGACCAGGCGCGCAAGGCGACGCTCGTACGGGCGCTCGCGCACCCGGGCAGCCTCCTCTCGGCGAGCCAGGGCAGCGCCCAGGACCTGCCCAACGGGTCCGTGTTCGTCGGCTGGGGCTCGCAGCGCTTCTTCACCGAGTTCGGCGCCGACGGGCAGGTCGTGTTCGAGGGCGAGATCGCCAAGGGCGCCGACAACTACCGCGCGTACCGCTTCCCGTGGAGCGGGCGGCCGCGGACGGCGCCGGCGGTGGCGGCCGCGCGCGGGGCGCCGAACGACACCGTCTACGCGAGCTGGAACGGCGCCACCGAGGTCGCGCGCTGGGAGGTGCTGGCGGGCTCCTCGGCGGACGCCATGGTGCCGGTCGGCGGCGCGTCGAAGGCGGGCTTCGAGACCGCGATCCAGATCCCGGCCGGCGCGAAGCTCTATGCCGTGCGGGCGCTCGACGCCTCCGGGCAGGCGCTCGCGAGCTCGAAGGCGGTCGCGCCGAAGTAGTCCTGCTGCGGCTCGCCCCGCGACCGGCGGGGCGAGCCGCGGAGCTCAGCCCGGATCCACCGATACCCGCGGCGCCTCGCCGCCGTGGCCCTTCGCCAGTGCCGATCGGCCGCGACCCAGGTGGTTCACCACATGGATGCGCGGCCGATCGACCCTGGCTCGCCCCACGGCGCCGAGGCATCCACGGAACATCGGTGGATCCAGGCTCAGGCGACGAGGTCGGCCGCCATCTCCCGGAAGACCGCGACGTAGTGATCGACGTCGGCGTCGGAGTGCGTGACCGACAGCGTCCATTCCTCCTCGCGCCCCGGTGTCATGAACACGCCGCGGTTCATGTTGTAGAGCCACGCGAGGTCGGCCAGCTCGGCGTCCTGGTTGGCCTTGAAGGTCTCGTAGTCGACGATCTTCGTGGGCGAGAACGTCACGCAGCCCTTCGAGCCGGCCCCGACCGCGTACCCCGGCAGGCGGTGCTCGGCGATGACCCGCTCGCAGCCGGCGAGCAGCCGCTCGTTGAGACGGTCGAGGTGGGCGTAGGCCTCGGGGGTGAGCACCTGCTCGAGGCTCGCGCGCGCCGCCGCCATGCCGAGCGGATTGCCGTTGTAGGTGCCGACCTGGAAGACGCTGCCGTCCTCGACGACCGACATGACCTCCTCGCTGCCGCCGATCGCGCCGGTCGGCAGCCCGCCGCCGAGCGACTTCGCGAGCGTGACCATGTCCGCCACCACGCCGAAGCGCTCCGTCGCCCCGCCCGCGGCGATGCACAGGCCGGTCTTGACCTCGTCGAAGATCAGCACGACGCCGTGCCGGCGGGTGACCTCGCGCACGGCCTCGAGGTAGCCGGGCTCGGGGAGCACGACCCCGAGGTTCATCATCGCCGCCTCCATGATCACGCAGGAGGGCTTGCGGCCCTCGGCGTCGAGGCGCTCGATGCGGCGCTCCATCGCGGCGGCGTCGTTGAACGGCACGGGGATGGTCATGTCGACCACGGCCTGCGGGATCCCCGCGCCGTAGGGGAGGGAGGCGAGGTTGTCGCGGTCGCCGATCTTGTCGTACTCGACCCCGATGGAGACCATCACCGTGTCGTGGTGGCCGTGGTAGGAGCCGAAGATCTTCATCACGGTGTCACGGCCCGTGTACGCGCGCGCAATGCGGATCGCGTCCATCGTCGACTCCGACCCCGAGTTGGTGTAGCGCCAGCGCGGGAGGCGGAAGCGGCGGGCGAGCTCCTCGGCGACGGCGACGCCGTCCTCCGTGGGGGCCGCGAAGTGCGTGCCGCGGGCGTAGCGCTCGGTGACGGCGCGGCCGATCGCCGGGTGGGCGTGGCCCTGCACCATCGAGCCGAAGCCGTTGTGGAAGTCGAGCATCTCGTTGCCGTCGACGTCCCACACGCGGGGACCCTCGCCGTGCGAGAGGTAGATCGGCCACGGCTCGCGCAGCTGGTAGGACGACGCGACGCCGCCGCTGAGCACGGCGTGTGCGCGGCGGAACATCGCGCCGGAGCCCGGCGTGCGCTCGTTGAGGCGCTGCTCCTCGCGAGCGGTGAGCTCCGCGATCCGCCGTCGGTCGATCTGCACGGTGTCGCTGACTGCCATGGGCGTCGTCCTCCTGGGTGGGCGGTCTGGCGATCTTAGATCCGCCGACCCCGCGCGGTCCGCGTTTCGCGCTGGTGCGGGCGGCGGTGGGCGCCGACCCCGCTGCTAGGCTCCGTCGCGTCCGGAGCCACCCGCAGAGTGCCTTCCACCGGCCTCGTGACCTCCTCTCCCAGCCAAAGCCTCGACCTCCGCGACGGTCCGCGCGACGAGTGCGGCGTCTTCGGGCTCTACGCGCCCGGCCACGACGTCGCCCGCCTCGCCTACTTCGCGCTGTACGCGCTCCAGCACCGGGGCCAGGAGTCGGCCGGCATCGCCGCCGCCCAGAACGGCCACATCATGGCGATGCGCGACCAGGGGCTCGTCAACCAGGTCTTCGACGAGCAGAAGCTGCGCGCGCTGCAGGGCGAGATGGCGCTCGGCCACGTCCGCTACTCCACCACCGGCGCGAACTCGTGGGAGAACTCCCAGCCGGTCTGGCGCGCCGACCGGCGCGAGGTGGCGCTCGGTCACAACGGCAACCTCATCAACGCGGTCGCGCTGCACGCGGAGCTGGGGGAGGCGGGCGTCAGCTTCCGCTCGACGTCGGACTCCGAGATCATCGCGGCGCTGCTGTCGACCCATCCCGCGGAGACGATCGAGGACGCCGTCGCCGACGTGATGGGGCGGCTGGAGGGCGCCTACTCGACGGTCGTGATGACCAAGGACCGCGTGGTCGCGTTCCGCGACCCGGCCGGGCTGCGGCCGCTGTCGCTCGGCATGCTGGGGGACCGCTACTGCGTCGCCTCGGAGACCTGCGCGTTCGACATCATCGGCGCGCGCTTCCTGCGCGACATCCAGCCCGGCGAGGTCGTCTCGATCGGCGAGCGCGGCCTGCAGACGCGCCAGGCCGTCCACAGCGAGCGCTCCGCGCTGTGCGTCTTCGAGCACATCTACTTCGCGCGGCCCGACTCCCGCCTGGGCGGCCAGGTGCTCCAGGTGGCCCGCGGGCGCATGGGCGAGCTCCTCGCCGAGGAGGCGCCCGTCGAGGCCGACCTCGTGATCCCCGTGCCCGACTCCGGCAACCCCGCCGCGCGCGGCTTCGCCCGGGGCAGCGGGCTCCCCCAGGACGACGGCCTGATCAAGAACCGCTACGTGCAGCGCACGTTCATCCAGCCCGGCCAGGAGCTGCGCCGCCACGGCCTGCGGATGAAGTTCAACCCGCTGCCCGAGATCGTGGCGGGCAAGCGCCTCGTGGTGGTCGACGACTCGATCGTGCGCGGCAACACGACGCGGCAGATCGTGCAGATGCTGCGTGACGCGGGGGCCTCGGAGGTCCACATGCGGATCACCGCGCCGCCGATCCGCCATCCGTGCCACTACGGCATCGACATGTCGACCCGCGAGGAGATGATCGCCCACGGTCGCACGGAGGCCGAGGTCGCGGCCGAGCTCGGCGCCGACTCGCTGGCCTACCTGTCGCTCGGCGGCGTCTACGAGGCGATCGGCGGCGACCGCGACAGCCACTGCGACGCGTGCTTCTCCGGCGAGTACCCGCTGGCCGGGACGGCCGAGGCCAACGGCAAGGACGCGTTCGAGCACGCGCTGCCGCTGGTGCGGGCGTAGCCCCGGCTCGCCGGCCCCTCCGCGCTCACCCGGCGGGTGGCCGCCGCGGCGGCGCGGGGCGGGTGGCCCGCCGCGGCCCGCGGTGTGACAACTCTCCCCGGAATCCGCCCCACCCGCCCGGATGCGCCGGACCCGCCGCTATGGTCGGCGTCCGCCATGCCCCCGCCCCTCGCCGACCCCGACGCGCCCGCCCTCCCGGGGCTGGCACCGCCTCCGCCTGAGCCGGTCGCGCGGTCGGCGGAGCCCGAGGGCGCGCTGCGCGAGGTCTTCGGGTTCGAGGGGTTCCGGCCGGGGCAGCGCGAGGCGGTCGAGGCCACGCTCGCCGGGCGCGACGTGCTGGTGGTGATGCCCACGGGGTCGGGCAAGTCGCTGACCTACCAGCTGCCGGCGCTCATGCGGACGGACCTGACGCTCGTGGTCAGCCCGCTCGTCTCGCTCATGGCCGACCAGGTGGAGGCGCTGCACCGCCTGGCGCCGCAGAGCGTGGCGCTGGTCAACGCGCAGCAGGACGCCGCGACCAACCGCTCGGCGGTGGAGCGCGCGGTGGCCGGCCAGGTGCGGCTGCTCTACGTCGCGCCGGAGCGCTTCTCGTCGCCCGGGTTCCTGGAGCGGATCCGTCGCGCGCGCATCGGGCGCTTCGTGGTCGACGAGGCCCACTGCGTCTCGCAATGGGGGCACGACTTCCGGCCCGACTACTTCCGCCTCGCCGACGCGGCGCGCTGGCTCGGCGCGGACGCCATCCTGGCCTCCACGGCCACCGCCACGCCGCAGGTCGCCTCGGACATCGTGGCCCGCCTCGGGCTGCGCGATCCCGTCCGGGTGGCCACCGGGTTCGATCGGCCGAACCTCTCGTTCGCGGTCGTCCGCTGCCCGACGAAGGAGGCGGTCCATCGCGGGATCGCGTCGGCGCTCGGCGCGCCGGACGCGCTGCCGGCGATCGTCTACGCGGGCACCCGCGCGGAGTGCGACCGCCTCGCCGAGCGCCTCGGTCGCGAGCTCGGCGTGCCCGCCACCAGCTACCACGCCGGCCTGCCGCGCGACGCGCGGGCCGAGGCGCAGCGCCGCTTCATGTCCGGCGAGGTGCCCGTCGTGGTGGCCACCAACGCCTTCGGGATGGGCGTCGACAAGGCCGACGTGCGGACGGTCTGCCACGAGAGCGTGCCCGGCTCGCTCGAGGCCTATTACCAGGAGGCGGGGCGCGCCGGGCGCGACGGCGCGCCCGCCCGCTGCCTGCTGTTCGCCTCCTCCAAGGACAAGGGCCTGCACGTGTTCTTCATCGAGCGCGCGACGGTGGCCGACGACGCGCTGGCGCGTGTCGCGCAGCGGCTGCTCCGCCGTGCCGCCGACGACCGCTACGAGGTCGGCGTCGACGAGCTCCGCGCCGCGGGCGGCTGCGACGAGGAGCAGGTGCGCGCGATCCTCGGCCACCTCGCCCGCGCGGGGGTGATCCGTCCCGCGCCCTCGCCGCCCGACCGCGCGCTGGGCCGGGTGACCGGAGCGTGGGACCGCGCCGCGCTCGCCGCGTGCCGGACCTCGGCCCAGGAGGGCACGCGGGCGCGCTGGCGCCAGTACCGGGCCGTGTGGGCGTGGGTCGAGGGGTCGGACTGCCGCCGCGAGGGGATCCTCCGCCACTTCGGGGACACCGCCGCGCCCGCGCCCGCGGGCCCCTGCTGCGACGTGTGCGACCCGCAGATCGCCCCCGCGCCGCCCCAGGCGCCCACCCGCTCCGCGCCGGGGCGCCGCCCGGCGCAGCTCGCCCACCGGCCGGTGGCCGCGGGCGAGGCCGGGGCGCTCGACGAGGCGGTGCTCGACGTCGTCGCCTCCGCCCAGCCCGAGGTCGGTCGCACCCGCGCGGTGGAGATCCTCCGCGGCGGCCGCTCGCAGGTGGTGCGCAAGTACTCCTACGACGGGCTGCCGCACTACGGCGCCTACGCCCACCTCGGCGCGGCGGCCGTGCTCGAACGGGTCGACGCCCTGCTCGACGCGGGGACGCTGCGCTCGACGGGCGGGCGGTTCCCGAAGCTGCAGGTGGCGTGAGAGTCGGCGTCCTCGCCTCGGGCGCGGGCACGAACCTGCAGGCGATCCTCGACCGCGTCCACGGGCGCGAAGGCGTCGAGGTGGTGGCGGTGGGGTCCGACGTCCCGGGTGCCGAGGCGCTCGCGCGGGCCGAGCGCGCGGGCGTCCCGGTGCGCGCCTTCCCGGTGGAGTCCTTCGACGATCGCGCCGCCCGCGACGAGGCGATGGGCGCGTGGCTCGAGGAGCGGGGCGTGGACCTCCTGGTGCTCGCGGGCTACATGCGGCTGCTCACGCCGGCCTTCCTCGCCCGCTTCCCGCAGCGGGTCATCAACGTCCACCCGGCGCTGCTGCCGGCCTTCCCCGGGGTGCGGGCGATCGAGCAGGCGCTGGCCTACGGCGTGAAGGTGACGGGGGTGACCGTGCACTTCGTCGACGAGGGCGTCGACAGCGGGCCGATCATCTTCCAGCGGGCGCTCGAGCTGCGGCCGGGCGCGGACGCGGCGGAGGTGCGCGAGGCGCTGCGCCCGATCGAGCACGAGCTGCTGTGCGAGGCGGTGCGGCGCTTCGGCCGGGGCGGGGTGCGCATCGACCCCGCCGACCCGCGGCGCGTGCAGGTGGCCGGCTGACTATCGTCCCGGCTCGTGACCCAGCCGGGTGAGGTACGCATCCAGCGCGCGCTGCTGTCGGTCTCGGACAAGACCGGGATCGTCGAGTTCGCGCGGGGCCTGTCGGAGCTCGGGATCGAGCTGGTCTCCACCGGCGGGACGGCGCGGGAGCTGTCCGGCGCCGGGCTCCAGGTGCGCTCCATCGAGGACTTCACCGGCTTCCCGGAGATCATGGGCGGCCGGGTCAAGACGCTGCACCCCAAGCTGCACGCCGGCCTGCTGGCGCTGCGCGACGACCCGCTGCACATGCAGGCCGCCGAGGAGCACGCCGTCGAGTTCATCGACCTCGTGTGCGTGAACCTCTACCCGTTCGAGCGCACCGCGGCGCGCCGCGGGGCGACCGAGCACGAGGTGCTCGAGCACATCGACGTCGGCGGGCCGACCATGATCCGCGCGGCGGCCAAGAACTACGGGTTCTCGGCGGTGGTCACGAGCCCCGAGAGCTACGACGCGGTGCTCCAGGAGCTCAACGACACCGGGGGGCGGCTGTCGCTCGGCACCCGCGAGAACCTCGCGGCCGAGGCGTTCTCCGCCACCGCGCGCTACGACAACTCCATCGCCCGCTGGTTCGTCGAGAAGCAGGACGACTTCCCCGGGCTGCTGATGTCGGCCTACGAGAAGGTCGTCGACCTCCCCTACGGCGAGAACCCCCACCAGCGCGCCGCCTACTACACGCAGGTCGGCGCGCGCATGCACGTGCTCTCGATGGTCCGCCAGCTCCAGGGCAAGGAGCTGTCGTTCAACAACGTGCTCGACCTCAACGCCGGCCGCCTGCTCACCGACGAGTTCGAGGTGCCGGCCTGCGCGATCATCAAGCACAACAACCCGTGCGGGTGCGCGGTCGGGCGCAGCGCCACCGACGCCTACGAGCGCGCCTTCGCGTGCGACCCGCAGTCGGCCTTCGGCGGCGTCGTGTGCGTCAACCGCACAGTGGACGGCCCCTACGCCGAACGGCTCGCCGAGCAGTTCGCCGAGATCATCTTCGCCCCCCGCTTCACCGAGGAGGCGCTCGAGATCTTCGCCGCCAAGCCCGACATGCGGGTGCTCGAGGACAACGAGCGCCGCCGGGCCAACGTCGGGGAGCGCGACGTCAAGCGCGTGATGGGCGGCCTGCTCGTCCAGGACCGCGACCTCGACCTCGAGGACCGGACCGAGATGGAGGTCGTGACCGAGCGCAAGCCCTCCGAGCGCGAGTGGGGCGAGATGCTGTTCGCCTGGAAGGTCGCCAAGCACGTGCGCTCCAACGCGATCGTGGTGGCCCGCGACCTCGCCTCGGTGGGCATCGGCGCCGGCCAGATGAGCCGCGTGGACTCGGTCCGCATCGCGATCGAGAAGGCTCACGCGGTCGGCGCCGACCTCCAGGGCTCCGCGCTTGCCTCCGACGCCTTCTTCCCCTTCCCCGACGGCCCGCTGACGGCGGTCGGCGCGGGCGTGACCTCGATCATCCAGCCCGGCGGCTCACGACGCGACCACGAGGTCGTCGAGGTCGCGGACGAGGCGGGGATCTCGATGGTGTTCACGCACCGCCGGCACTTCCGCCACTAGTGGCCGCCCCCGAAAAACTGATCATCGGCCCGAGAGTCGGGCCGTATCGAGGACGACCACTAGCTCGCCTCGGCCGGACCGACCGGCGGCTCAGGTACGGCCGTACAGGGTGCGCGTCCAGATCGTCGAGAGCGTCTCGACGACCGTCTCCCGGGGCGTCTTGGGCTCGCGCGCGAGCGACAAGTTGAGGTAGCGCTCGTTCATGAGGATGAGCGCCTTGGCGGTCTCGTGCGGGTCGAGCGCGAGGATCCGGTCCGCGGCGATCTCCGACTCGATGTGGCGGGCCGTGACGTCGATGAAGCCCTGGACGAGGTGGCCGTAGGCGTCCTCGACGTCGGGGTCGTCGGTCGCCGCGTCGGCGAGCGCGCGCAGCACCGGCCCGTGCTCGGCGAACACGCCGACGATGCCTTCGGTGGCCTCGCGGGTGAGGGTCGGGCCGTTGCCCTCGCCCTGCAGCCAGCGCTCGGACATCGTGAACAGCTCGGCGCCGATCAGCTCGACCACGCGCAGCACGAGCTGGTGGCGGTCGCGGAAGTAGACGTAGAAGGACGGCCGCGACAGCCCGGTGCGGCGCATGACCTCGTCGACCGTCAGCTCGCGGAACGGCCGCTCGCGCAACAACCCCTCGGCCGCGGCGATGATCTCCCCCTCGGCCACCTCGGGCGAGCGCCGGCGGCGCCTGGATGGTTCGGGACTCGCCCGGATGTCTGTCGCCACGGGTTGAGCTTAGACCTGTTGCGGGGGCGGAATCCACCCCACTCCGCACGCGTCGACGAGCGTTGGCGCACCGCGTGCCGGGCGAGCCGGGCCCACCCCGACCCTAGACTGTCTGACCACCCCGCCCCCATGGTCTAGAGGCCCAGGACGCCGCCCTTTCAAGGCGGAGGACGTCGGTTCGAATCCGACTGGGGGTATCTCCGCGTGCGGCGCCCGCGCGCCGCCGTGCCTCGCGCATCGGCCCACTGCTCGGCGAGCCGTCGGGGTACAGTCGCCGGACGCCACGCCGCCGTAGCTCAGTTGGTAGAGCAGCCGGCTTTTAACCGGAAGCGCGCAGGTTCGAGCCCTGCCGGCGGCACTCCCGGCCGCCGGGCTACGCGCCCGGGTCCTTCGGCGCCGCCGCCCGGCGGCTGAGGCGCGCCTGGTACTCCTCCGTCGTCGTGCCGCCGACGGCGTCGCGGAGGCGCTCCTTGAGCCGCTCGGAGCGCCGGTCCGGCCGGAAGCGATGCTCCGCCCGCGCCTGCTTGTCCGGCCGGCGGGTCCCGTAGCGGCGGCGCGCCCACGCCGAGCCGGGCTTGCCCAGCCGGCAGGCGGCGTAGAACGCGACGATCGGGATCAGCAGCCCGACGACGCCGTGGAACACGCGCTGCTTGAGGAAGCAGATCGCGACCATGGTGAGCTGGAACGCGGTCGCCAGCACCGTGGCGATGAGCACGGGCCAGGTGTCCGTGCTGATGTCGAACGGGGCCGAGCCGAGCAGCACCAGCCCCATCAGCGCGGCGGCGAGGAGCGTGGCGTCGACCGAGCTGCGGCCCTCCTTCGACCAGTAGACGTCGTCGAGATAGATCCACAGCGCGAACTCGTCGATCGTCAGCCCGATGCCGATCCCGAAGGCCACCGCGCACAGCTCGTACCAGACGCCGGTCTCCTCCAGCGTGAAGCTGACGACGCCCGCGGCCATCATCGTCACGATCCCGAAGACGAGGTGGTGCACGTGGACGCCGCCCTCGCTCACCACGCTGCCCGGCCACCACGGCACGCGCGGGCTGCGCATCAGCCGGGTGGAGAGGCGGATGAAGCCGAACGACGCGAGGAAGCCGACGAGGACCAGGAAGAGGTACTGCCGGCCGTGATCGACGAGGTTGTCCCAGAGGTCCGAGGGCAGGGACGTGATCACGCTCATCGCGGCCGACCGTAGTCGGCCCGCGGCGGCGGCGTCAACGCCCGGAGGTCGTGTTAGGGCACCCTTATCCAGGATGTCCGGATGCCCGCGACAGGGGTCCTGCGGCAGGCGATCGGCGGGCAGCGCCGGCTGGTGGCGCAGGCCACGCTGCTGCTCGTGACCCGCCAGGCCGCGGAGGCGCTGGTACCGGTCGCGGCGGGCGCCGTCATCGATGCCGCGGTGGCCACCGGCGACGCCGGGGCGCTGCTGCGCTGGATCGTGCTGCTCGCCGTCCTGTTCGCGGTCCTCTCGAACGCCTACCGCCTCGGCGCGCGGCGCGGCGAGGCGGCGGCCGAGTACGCGGCGCACGACCTGCGGCTCGCCGTCGCGCGGCGGATCCTCGACCCGCGCGGGGGCGCCGACGCCGGCCGCGTCGGCGCGCTCGGCTGGGCGCGCGCGCTCCCCGACGGGCTCGACACCCCGGTCGGCGACGGCGGCCACCGCCTCACGCAGGCCGCGGCCGCCGACCGCATCGTCGTGCTCGACGCCGGCCGCGTCGTGGAGGCCGGCGCCCACGACGAGCTCGTGGGCGCCGGCGGGCGCTACGCGGCGCTGTGGACGGCGTGGGCTGCCGCCCGGCCGGGCTGACGGCTAGGTCGCCGGCTCCTCGTCCTTCTCGTGCGCCTCCACGGCCTCGGCGATCTCCTCGTGGTGCAGCGGCCGCAGCCACACCCACAGCAGGAAGCTCACGCCGATCACGAGCATCCCGAGGCCGGTCCACAGGTTGATGCGCACGCCGGCGGCCTTGTCGATCTCGGCCTGCGAGTCGAAGATCCCGAGGATCACGAGCAGCACGCCGTAGAGCGTGAACAGGGCGCCGATCACCGTCCGCAGGTCGAAGAGGTTGGTGCTGCCGCGAGTCGCCGCCTCGGCGCTCGCGATCATGTCGTCGTGGACGAACGCGCTCTCGTCCTCGGTGGTCGCGGGGGGCGGTTCCTTGGTGGCCATGTCGTCGCCCTCCTAGCCGAAGACGAAGTTGAAGAGCACGGTCAGCGTGAGGACGCCGCCGCCGAGGAAGATCGGCGAGCGATACCAGCCGCCCTGGGACGCCTCCCGCTTGGGGTTGCGCACCCGCTTGGGGGTCAGCGCCCACGTCAGGCCCTTGAGCTGCTCGTCGGTCTTCGGCTGCGTGACGAGGGAGACGAGCACGGTCACGACGGCGTCCGCGATGAAGGCGACGCTCGCGCCCCAGAACGCCGCGGCCTGCGGCGTGCCGAGGTCGAACACGCCCCAGTCGTTGCCGTAGTGCGCGACGGCGGCGCCGAGCGTGCCGGCCACGAGGCCGGCGAGGCCCGCCCACGGCGTGGCGCGCTTCCAGAACAGCGCGATGATGAACGTCGCGAACAGCGGGGCGTTGAAGAACGAGAACAGCAGCTGGATGTAGTCCATGATGTTCTGGTAGCCCGAGGCGATGAACGCCGTGCCGATCGCGATCAGCACGCCGATCGCCGTCACGATCCGGCCGGTGCGCAGGTAGTAGCCGTCGGGCCGGCCCGGACGTATGTAGGGCTCCCAGATGTCGTAGGTGACGACCGTGTTGAACGCGCTGACGTTCGCGGCCATGCCCGCCATGAACGCGGCGAGCAGCCCGGTCATCGCGATCCCGAGGACGCCGTTGGGCAGCAGCTCCTGCATCAGCCACGGGATCGTGTTGTTGTACTGGAGGTCGCCCTCGCCGCCGAGCCCGGTGACGATCTGCGAGCCGATCAGCCCCGGGACGATGATCACGAACGGGATCAGCAGCTTCGGGTAGGCGCCGATGATCGGCGTCAGCCGCGCGGAGTTCATGTCGCGGGCCGACAGCGCGCGCTGGACCTCGGCGAAGTTCGTCGTCCAGTAGCCGAACGAGAGCACGAAGCCGAGGCCGAAGACGATCGCGATCCAGTTGCCGAACGCGCCGGTGGCGTCGCCGACCGCGGTGCCCTGCCAGGCGTTGAGCGCCTGCGAGCCGAGGTCGGACTCCGTGACCTTGACCTTCAGCTCGTTCCAGCCGCCGACCTTGACGAGCGCCACCACCGTCAGCGGCACGAGCGCGGCGACGATCACGAAGAACTGCAGGACCTCGTTGTAGACGGCGGCCGTCAGCCCGCCGAGGAACGTGTAGGCGAGCACGATGAAGGCCGCGACGACGATCGAGACCGCGATCGTCCAGCCGAGGATCGCCTGCATCACGAGCGCGAGCGCGAACAGGTTCACGCCCGCGATCAGCACGGTCGCGACGGCGAACGAGCACGCGTTGAAGAGGTGGGTGGGCTTGTTGAAGCGCAGCCGCAGGTACTCGGGGACGCTGCGGACCTTGGCGCCGTAGTAGAAGGGCATCATCACGATGCCCAGGAAGACCATCGCCGGGATCGCCCCGATCCAGTAGTAGTGCAACGTCGGCAGCCCGTACTGGGCGCCGTTGGCGGCCATGCCGAGCAGCTCGAGGGCGCCGAGGTTGGCGGAGATGAACGCGAGCCCCGTGACCCACGCCGGCAGGCTGCGGCCGGAGAGGAAGAAGTCGAGGCTGCCGGAGATCGACCGCCGGGCCGCGAACCCGATCCCCAGCACCACCAGGAAGTAGATGATGAGGATGCCGTAGTCAGCGGCGTTCGGCTGCAGCTGCAGCACACTGGCAGCGAACTGCGTCATGGCATGGAACCCCCTCCTCGATTGTCCCCGGGCCAGCTTTCCCCCTCCGCCCGGGTTGCCCTCCCGAGCGGTGGAGCAATCCCCCCTAGGTGGAGACCGTCAGCCCGCCGTCGACGAGCAGCGTGGTGCCGGTGATGTAGCCCGCCTGCGCGGAGGCGAGGAAGGCGACGGCCGCGCCGACCTCCTCGGCCGTGCCCATGCGCCCGGCGGGGATCGCCGCCGACGCGTCGCCCGCGACCGACAGCGCCCGCTCGGTGGCGATGCGCCCAGGGAGGATCGTGTTGAGGGTCACGCCGTCGCCGGCGACCTGGCGCGCCAGCACCTTGAAGGCGGCGATCAGCCCGGGACGGTGGGCGTTGGAGAGCTGCAGGTTCGGGATCGGCTCGCGCACCGCGCTCGAGGAGATCCCCACCACGCGGCCGAACCCGCGCTCGCGCATCCCCGGCAGCACGCGCTCGAGAACCGTCATGGGCGAGAGGACGAGCGCGCGGTGGGCCGCCTCCCACTGCTCGCGCGTGAAGCCGAGCGGGTCCTCGCCGGCGGGCGGCCCGCCCGTGTTGGCGACGTAGACGTCGACGGGCCCGAGGTCGGCCTCCACGGCGTCGAGCAGCGGGCCGACGGCGTCGAGGTCGGCGGAGTCGAAGACGTAGCCACGCGCCCCTGGCAGCCGGGCCGCCGTCTCCTCGACCGACTCCGGCGTCCGCGCGGCGACCGCGACGCGGGCGCCCTCGGCGGCGAGCGCGGCGGCCGCCCCGGCGCCGATCCCCCGCGAGCCTCCCGTGACGAGCGCGACCCGGTCCCGCAATCCGAGGTCCATGGGCGCGCATAATGCCAGCCCGCCGTGACCACCGTCCGCGCCGCCCCCGAGATCCTGGAAGAGCTCGCGCCGCCCGCCGGCCTCGACGTGGTCGACGTCGGCTGCGGCGCCGGTGGCCTCGCGCGCCGGCTCGCCGGGCTCGGTGCCAGGGTGGTCGGCGTCGACGTCTCGACCGTGGCGCTCGAGCGCGCCCGCGCACAGGCGGGCGCGGGCGAGCGATATCTCGAGGGCCGCGCCGAGGCGCTCCCGCTGCCGGACGCCTCCGCCGACCTCGTCGTCTTCCACAACAGCCTGCACCACGTGCCCGGGCTCGATCGCGCGCTGGCGGAGGCACGCCGCGTGGTGCGACCCGGCGGCGCCGTGTACGTCCAGGAGCCGCTCGCGGAGGGTGCCTACTTCGAGCTGGTCCGCCGCATCGACGACGAGACGCGCGTGCGGGCGCTGGCCCAGGCGGCGATCGCGCGGGCCGAGGGCGCCGGCCTCGAGCTCGAGCGCGAGCTGCGCTTCGACACCGATGTCCGCCTGACGGGCTTCGAGGGATTCCGCGACGCCGTCGTGCTCTCCGACGCCCGTCGCGCGGAGGCGTTCGCCGAGCACGAGGCGGACCTGCGGGCGCGCTTCGCGGCCGCGGCCGAGCCCGCCGGCGACGGCGTGCGCTTCCGGCAGCCGAACGTCGCCCAGCTGTTGCGGCGTCCCGCCAGCTAGCCTGGGGCCGCAGGATGGCGACGGAGGAGCAGGTCACCGAGGAGGAGCTGCGCTCGGGGGTGCGGGAGCTGTGCGAGCGCTACCCGGACGCCTACTGGCGCGAGGTCGACGCGCAGGACGCCTACCCGCAGGAGTTCGTCGAGGCGCTGACCCAGGCGGGCTGGCTCGCTGCGCTGATCCCGGCCGAGTACGGCGGCGCCGGCCTCGGCCTCGCCGAGGCGTCGATCGTGCTCGAGGAGATCAATCGCTCGGGCGCCAACGGCGGCGCCTGCCACGCGCAGATGTACGTGATGGGCACGCTGCTTCGCCACGGCAGCGAGGAGCAGAAGCGCCACTGGCTGCCGGCCATCGCGTCCGGCGAGCTGCGGTTGCAGGCGTTCGGCGTCACCGAGCCCGACGCCGGGCTCGAGACCACGCGCATCCGCACGCGGGCGACGCGCGACGGCGACCGCTACGTCGTCTCCGGCCAGAAGATCTGGACCTCGCGCGCGGCGCACTCCGACCTGATGCTGCTGCTGGCCCGCACCTCGGAGCCCGACGAGGAGCACGGGCACTGGTGGGGGCTCTCGACCTTCCTCGTCGACATGCGCGACGTGCCCGAGGAGCGGCTGCGGATCGTCCCCATCGAGACGATGCTCAACCACTCCACCACCGAGGTGTTCTTCGACGAGCTGGAGGTCCCGGCCGAGAACCGGATCGGCGACGAGGGGATGGGGTTCCGCTACATCCTCGACGGCATGAACGCCGAGCGGATCCTGATCGCCGCGGAGTGCGTCGGCGACGGCCGCTGGTTCGTCGACCGCGCCACGCGGCACGCGCGCGAGCGGGTCGTGTTCTCGCGCCCGATCGGCCAGAACCAGGGGGTCGCGTTCCCGCTCGCGTGGGCGCACGCGCGCATCGAGGCGGCGGACCTCATGCGCCGCCGGGCCTCCGAGCTCTACGACGCCGGCGAGAAGTGCGGCGCGGAGTCCAACATGGCCAAGCTGCTCGCGGCCGACGCGTCGTGGGAGGCCGCGAACGCGTGCCTGGACACGCACGGCGGCGCGGGCTTCGCGCGCGAGTTCGACGTCGAGCGCAAGTTCCGCGAGACGCGGCTCTACCAGGTGGCGCCGGTCTCGACCAACATGGTGCTGGCCTACCTCGCGCAGCAGGTGCTGGGGCTGCCGCGGTCCTACTGACCGGCGGTCGCGCCCCGCCACATCGGGACGTAGACCTCGCGCAGGTAGGCCATGTGCGCGCGCATCTCCTCCGCGGCGGCGTCGGCGTCGCCGGCCTCGATGGCGGCGAGGATCGCGTCGTGGTCGCCGTGGACGCGCCGGGAGAAGGCGTCGTCGACGCCGCGGCGCGTGAGGCGGGTCTGCAGCACCAGGAACAGCGGCTGGGCCGCGATGCGCAGCAGCGTGTTGCCCGCTGCCTCGAGCACCGCCGTGTGGAAGTCCTTGTTGTAGGCGAACTGCTCTCCGACGGCGAGGCGCTCCGGTTCGCCGGGGATCGTGGCGCGCAGGCGGCGCAGGTCCTCCTCGGTCCGCCGCGCGGCGGCCTGGCGGGCGGCGAACGGCTCGATCAGCTCGCGCGCCTCGAGGAAGTCCTCGAGCGTGACGTCCTCGGCCTCGGTGAGCAGGCTGATGTTCGCGTGCAGGAACTCCGACACGTGGTCGACGGTCGGCAGCGTCACGAAGCTCCCGCCGCCCGCGCCCTTGGCGGTGCGGATCAGGTTGCGCGCGGCCAGCGCGCGCAGCGCCTCGCGCACGGTTCCGCGGCTGACCGCGAACTCGCGCGCGAGCGCCGCTTCGTTGGGCAGCCGCGCGCCGCGCGGGATCTGCCCGCTGACGATGAGCTCCCGCAGCTGGTCGTAGACCTGCTCGTAGGCCTTGCGGACCGGCTGGATGGGGAACGGTTCACTCACACCGTCCACTCGGCGTCGGTCCCGGGGAACGCGCTCGCGACCTCGGGCGCGTCGCGCCGGTAGACCATGAACGTGCGGCGGAACTCGATCACCACCTCGCGCCGCTGGTTGATGCCGCGGCAGCGCATGGAGACGATCCCCACGGTGGGGCGGGTGCGCGACTCGCGCGTCTCGGTGATCTCGCTCTCCGCCCACAGCGTGTCGCCGACGAACACCGGGTTGGGCAGCACGATGTCGGTCCAGCCGAGGTTGGCGGTCCCGTTCTCGCTCGTGTCCGGCACCGTCAGCCCGGCCACCAGCGCCAACGTGAAGCACGAGTTCACGAGGGCCTTCTCGAAGCGCGTGCCGGCCGCGTAGTGGTCGTTGAAGTGCATCTGGTTGGTGTTGCAGGTCAGCAGCGTGAACCACACGTTGTCGGTCTCGGTGATCGTGCGGCCGAGGCGGCTGCGGTAGACGTCGCCGACGTCCATGTCCTCGAAGAAGCGCCCGCGCCAGATCTTGGGCGCGGGCGGGGTGTCGACTCCCATGGGCGGTGCTCCTCGTCTGGGGGTGGCTACGGCTGGCTCGGGCCGGCGGGCTCGCCGGCGGCGGACAGGACCTCGCGGGCGCGCAGGACGACGGGGACGTCGACCATCCGCCCGCGCACGGTGACGGCGCCGCGGCCGTCGGCGACCGCCGCGGCGTACGCGTCGACGACCTCTCGCGCGTGCGCGACCTCGTCGGGCGAGGGGGTGAACGCGCGGTTGACGGGCTCGACCTGGGCGGGGTGGATGCAGGGCTTGCCGCGGAAGCCGAGCGAGCGCGCGAGGCGGGCCTCGGCCTCGAGCCCCGCGGTGTCGCGGACGTCGAGGTAGACGACGTCGATCGGTCCGCGGAGGCCCGCGGCGGCCGAGTCGAGGACGAGCTTGGAGCGCGCGAACAGCAGCTCGAGGCCGTCCGGGCGCGGCTCGATCCGCAGCTCGACCGCGAGGTCCACCGCGCCGAGCATGAGCGCCGCGACGCGCGGGTGCGCGGCCGTCTCGGCCGACCGCTGCAGGCCCTCCGCGGTCTCGACGAGCGCGACCACGGGCAGGCCGCCGGCGCCGAGGGCGTCGAGCGCCTCGGGCGTGGCCTTCGGCAGCACGAGTCCGTCGAGGGGCACGCCGGCGAGCGCCGCGAGGTCGTCGTCGAGCAGGCCCGTCCCGGCGGCGTTGACGCGCACGAGGCGGAGGGGCGCGCCCGGCGACCCGCCGAGCGCCGCCGCGACCGCCTCCCGCGCCGCGGCCTTGCGGTCGGGGGCGACGGCGTCCTCGAGGTCGGCGATGACCGCGTCGGCGCCGGCGGCGAGCGCCCGCTCGAGCTTGTGCGGGTCGCTCCCGGGCGCGAAGAGCAGCGAGCGCGCCTGCCCGAGGTCGATGGCCATGGCGTCCATTCGTCAGGCGGGGGCCGGGATCTCGGAGGGCTCGCGGACGAGCAGGGCCGGCACCAGCGACAGGGTGACCACGATCGCGAGCGCGAGCCACATCGCCTCATAGCTCCCGGCCAGGTCGGCGATGAGCCCGAACAGCGGCGGCGCCGCCGCGATGCCGACCGACACGAACGTGAGCGCGAAGCCCGTGGCGGCGCCTGCCCGCATCGGCCCCGCCATCTCGGCGAGGCTCGTGATGAACATCCCCTGCCAGCCGATCACCGAGATCCCGCCGAGGAGCCCCGCGACCGCGAAGACGGCCACGGACGCGTCCGCGGGCAGCAAAGCGAGCGCGAGGAAGCCGGCGGCGCCGATCGCGCTGATCACCGCCAGCAGCGGCCGCCGGCGCCCGCCGAGCAGCCGGTCGCTCACCGCGCCCCAGCCGATCCGCCCGAGCACGCCGCCGATCTGCGCGATCGAGACGAGCCACAGCGCGGCGGCCGCGAGCGAGATCCCGCCGCCCTCGTGGACGTGCAGCGGCAGGAAGGCGATCAGCACGTACTGGCCGCCGACCATCATGCAGCCCCACAGCGTCAGCAGCCGCATGTCGCGGTCGCGCGAGAATCGTCCGCGCTCGCGCGGGCGCCGCGGCTCGCCGCGCCCGCGCCGGCGCGCGCGCGGCTCCATGCCGGCCATCGCGAGGGCCGCGGCGCCGCCCGCGATCGTCACCACCCCGGCGGCCACGAGGCCGGTCCGCCAGCCCCACGCACCGGCCAGCCACGGCAGCAGCAGCGCCGCGGCGAGGCCGCCGAGCGGGATCCCGGTCTGCCGGACGCCCATCGCGACGCCGCGCCGCGTCACCGGGAACGACAGCAGCACGAGCTTGCCGCCGGCCGGCGTGGCGGTCGCGGCGAACAGCCCCCCGATCACGAGCAGGGCCAGCAGCGCCGCGAACGGCGCCGCGGTGGCGACGAGCACGAGGACGCCGAAGAGCATCGCGCCGAGCGCCAGCACGCGCCGCTCGCCGACCCGGTCGACGGCGGCGCCGGCGGCGTAGGAGCCGATCGCCTTGCCCGCCGGCACGGCGCCCACCAGCACCCCGGCGACCGCCGCCGAGAGCGCGAGGTCGCGCTTGATGAAGCCGGTCAGGACCGGCAGGCCCTGCTCGCTCACCGACACGGCGACCTGCGCGACCAGCGCGGCCGTGAGCGCCCGACGGGGGCTCGGCGTGCGGCCGGCCGCGGGCGGCGTCCCGGTGGCGAGCGTGCCGCCGGTCACGGGCGCGCCGCTGCCCGGCCGCCCGCCCGGCCGTGAGTCCGACACCGCATCGCCCCCATTGAACCAGAGCCCGCCGGTGGCTCCGCGGCCCCGCGAGGCGGGTCTGAAGGGCCGATGTCGGACATCCGGATCGGCGTGCTACAACTGCGGCCCATGGCGGAGGACGTCGCGCTCGGGCTGTTCATCGGGGCCCAGCACCCGCCTGGCGCGAGCGCCGCTGCGGCGGTCGGCGAGCACGTGGAGCAGGTCGCGCTCGCCTCCGAGCTGGGCTTCCGCACGCTGCTGGTCGGCCAGCACTTCCTCTCCCAGCCCTACCAGATGCTGCAGTCCATCCCGCTGCTGGGGCGGCTCGCGGCCGAGGCCGGCGAGATGCGCCTCGGCCCCGGGATCATCCTGCTGACGCTGCTCAACCCGCTCGAGGCGGCGGAGAACCTCGCGACGCTCGACGCGATCACCGGCGGGCGTGTCGTGGCCGGCGTCGGGGTCGGCTACCGCGCCGTCGAGAACGCCGCCTTCGGCGTGGGGCGCGGCCGCGGGCGCCTGTTCGAGGCCAAGCTCGACGTCCTGCGCCGCCTGCTGGCCGGTGAGGAGGTCACCGCCGAGGGGCCGGGCTACCGGCTCGAGGGCGCGCAGCTGGCGCTGCGGCCGGCCGTGCCGCCGCCGCTGTGGATCGCCGCCAACGGCGACGCCGCCGTCCGCCGCGCCGCCCGGCTCGGCGACGCCTGGCTCGTCAACCCCCACACCCGCCTCGACGAGCTCGAGCGCCAGGTCGCGCTCTTCCACGAGGAGCGCGCCGGCGCGGGCCGGCCGCCCGTCGCGGGCCTGCCGATCATCAAGGAGGTGTGCGTCGCGCCGACCGACGAGGAGGCGCTCGCCACCGCGCGCCCCCACCTCGAGGCCAAGTACGAGGCCTACGTCGAGTGGGGCCAGAGCGAGGTGCTGCCCGAGGGCGACACCCTGCGCCGCGCGTGGGAGGAGCTGACGGCCGGCGGGCGCTTCGTGGTCGGCTCGCCCGAGACGTGCGCCGCGCTGCTCGCCGAGCACGTCGAGCGCCTCGGCGTGGACGAGGTGCTCTGCCGCGTGCACTGGCCGGGCATGCCCCAGCGCGAGGCGCTGCGCTCCCTGCGGCTGCTGGCCGGGGAGGTGCTCCCGGCGGTGCGGGCCCGAACCGACGGCGCCGCGATGAGCCTCCCGCTCGCCGACCTGCGCGTCCTCGCGATCGAGCAGTTCGGCGCCGGGCCGTGGGGCACGCTGCAGCTCGCCGACCTCGGCGCCGAGGTCATCAAGATCGAGGACCCCGGCTCCGACGGGGACGTCGGCCGCTACGTCCCGCCCTTCCAGGAGGGCGAGGACTCGCTGTTCTTCGAGACGTTCAACCGCAACAAGAAGAGCGTCTCGCTCGACCTCCGCGGCGCGGAGGGCCGCGAGGTCTTCGAGGACCTCGTCAGCGGTGCGGACGCCGTCTACTCGAACCTGCGCGGCGACGGCCCGGCGAGCCTGCGGATCACCTATGAGCACCTGCGCGAGGTCAACCCGCGCATCGTGTGCTGCTCGCTGTCGGGCTTCGGGACGACCGGCCCGCGCGCCGCCGAGGGCGGCTACGACTACGTGATCCAGGCCGCCGCCGGCTGGATGAGCCTGACCGGCGAGCCCGACGGTCCGCCGGCGAAGAGCGGCCTCTCGCTCGTCGACCTCTCCGGCGGGTACGCGGCGGTGCTCGCGCTGCTGGCCGGCGTGTGGCGCGCGCGCCGCGAGGGGGTCGGCTGCGACTGCGACGTCTCGCTGTTCGAGACCGCCCTGCACCAGCTCTGCTACGTCGGCACGTGGGCGGCGACCGAGGGCTGGCAGCCGCGCCGCATGCCGCACTCGGCGCACCCGTCGATCGTCCCCTTCCAGGCCTTCGCGACCGCCGACGGGTGGATGACGGTCGCCTGCGCCAAGCAGAAGTTCTGGGAACGGCTGTGCCGCGTGCTGGGCCGCGAGGACCTCGCCGCCGACCCGCGCTTCGCGGGCTTCGCCGACCGCGACCGCCACCGCGACGAGCTGCTGCCGATCCTCGAGGGCGCGTTCGCCGAGCGCCCCACCGAGGAGTGGATCGACGCGCTCGGCGACGCGGGCGTCCCGTGCGGACCGGTGCACGATGTGGCCCAGGCGCTCGCCGACCCCCAGGCGCAGGCGCGCGGCGACGTCGTGGAGATCGGCCATCCGCGCTTCGGGACCGTACGCCAGGTCGCGTCCCCGCTGCGGGTCGCGGCCGACCGGGAGACCGCGCCGCTCGAGCGCGCGCCGCAGCGCGGCGAGCACACCGACGCGGTGCTGCGCGAGGTGTGCGGCTATGCGCCGGAGCGCGTCGCCGAGCTGCGCCGTCGCGGCGCGTTCGGCTAGCTTCCGTTAGGCCCGGACCGGCGCGGCGCGGAGCTGCCGGCCGAGCTCGCGCAGGTCGCCGAGGCCGGCGAGGTCGCGCACGGTGGCGGCGAGCGCGCGCCGCTCCGGGGCGGCGTGGGTCGCGGCGGCGAGGTCGTCGAACTTCGCCTCGACGCCCTCCCAGCCGAGCGGCCGCTCGCGCTCGCCGCGGGTCACCCACCGGCGGTCGGCGAACGTCCCGCGCGACGTGACGACCTCGACCGCCCCGAGCCAGCGCTCGGGGAACAGGGCGTTGGCCTCCTCGTCGGCCACCACGGTCACCCGGCGCGCGAGCGCGGCGGCGCCGGCATCGCCGACGAGGTCGTAGTCGCTCCAGGTCATCCGCCCCCGCATCAGCGCCACCGCGGCGAGGAACGGCATCGAGAACTGGCCGTCGACGATGCTCGCGACCTCGTGCTTGCGCTCGAGCGGCGTGCCGATCAGGTCGAGGCCGGCGTCGCACACGCCGACCGTCACGGACTCGACCTCGCCGGGGCGCAGGTCGTGCTCGGCCACGAGGTCGACGAGGATGTCCAGCGGCGCGTGCGCGTACCGGCACGCCGGGTACGGCTTGATCGCCGTGTGCAGTATCTCCCAGCGCTCGCCCAGGCCGGCGACCGCGACCTCCGGCCGCGCGGCGTCGGAGTAGCCGCGCAGCACGCCGCGCCGCCCCTCGATCGGCTCGCTGGAGCCGTGGAACCCGTGGCGGGCGAGCTCGAGCGCGAGGATCGCGTCGTGGGCGGCGAACCCGGGGTGCACGCGCTTGTTCCAGCTGCCGTTCTCGAGGTACTGCATGCTCCCGGCGGCCTGGCTGCCGTTGACGCCGAACGCGTTCTCGAGCTCGGCGGCGGAGAGGCCGAGCAGGTTGGCCCCCGCGGCGGTGGCGCCGAAGACGCCGAGCGTCGCGGTGGGGTGGAAGCCCCGCGCGTAGTGCGAGCGCGGATCGACCGCCATCGAGAGCCGGCAGGTCACGTCGTAGCCGGCGGCGAGCGCGGCGATCGCGCGGCGTCCGCCGATCCCGTGCTGCTCGGCCAGCGCGAGCACGACCGGGATCACCGCGGCCCCCGGGTGCACGGAGCCGTCGCGGTGGGTGTCGTCGAAGTCGAGGCTGTGCGCGAGCGCGCCGTTGAGCAGCGCCGCGTGCGCCGGCGCGAGCGTGCGCTCCTCCCCGAACGCCGACGCCTCGCCGTCGCCCGCGATGGCGAGCACGGCGTCGCGGATCGAGGGCGTCGACTCGGCGTCGACGGACGCCCGCAGGCCGATCCCGACCAGGTCGAGGACGAGCTGCGCGGCGTAGTCGGCGACCTCGGCCGGCAGGTCCTCGTAGCGCAGCCCGGTGGCGTGCGCGGCGAGCGTGCGGGTGATCTCGGACATCCTCCCCGCCGGTCACCCTACGCGACAATCGGCGGCGATGCCCCGGGCCCGCCACAGCGGCTGGACCTCGTTCGTCGCCGACCCCGGCGAGGAGCGGCCGCGGACGCTTCACGAGGAGGACAACCCGCGGCACCGCCTGCGCGTCGAGCACAACCGCGACGTGCTCCTCGTCCACCTCAGCGGCGAGGACGGCGCGGGCTGGACGGTGATGGCGGTCGACCGCCAGACGCGGCGGTGGGCGGTGGCGCAGGCCGCGCGCCAGCTCGACGCGGTCCGCGAGGCGTACGCCAGGCTGTACCCGGACCGCTGAGCGTCAGCCCTCGCCGACGCCGGCGTGCTGGGCCGGCGGCCACGCGTCGGTCTGCGTGCCGGGCGGGATGAGCTCCGCCTCGTCGGCGCGGAACGGGCGCCACGCGTTGGTGATCGGCATGCGCAGGTCCTGGCCGAACGCGCGCGAGGAGATCTTCGGGCCGGGCGGCGCCTGGCGGCGCTTGAGCTCGGCGTTGTCGACGAGCTGCAGCACGCCGCGCACCGTCGCCGGGTCGAAGCCCGCCTCCACGAGGTCCTCGACCGCGTAGCCGCGCTCCAGGTAGCGCTCGACGATCGGGTCGAGGACGCCGTAGGAGGGCAGCGAGGTGGACTCGTCGAGCTTGATCGTCGGCGTGCGCTCGATGACGCGCTGCGGGATGACGCGCCCGCGCCGGTTGCGCAGGTCGGCGAGGCGGTAGAGCAGCGACTTCGAGCAGTCCTTGAGCGGGGCGAACGCGCCGGCCATGTCGCCGTAGAGCGCCGCGGAGCCGATCGACAGCTCGCTCTTGTTGCCGGTCGCGAGCGGAAGGTGGCCGAGCTGGTCGTAGATCGTCCACAGCACGGCGGCGCGCGCGCGGGTGTCGAGCGCGTCCGCGATGTCCCTGTCGTGGCCCTCGAGGGCCGGCGAGGCGACGCGCGCCACCGCGTCGGTGACCGTGCCGATCTCGACGACCTGCAGCTCGATGTCCAGCGCGCTCGCGAGCGCGCGCGCGTCCTCGAGCTCCCCGGCGGGGGAGCGGGGGGAGGGCATCGCGACCGCGAGCACGTTCTCGGGCCCGAGCGCCTCGGCGGCGATGGCGGCGGTCACCGCGGCGTCGATCCCGCCGGAGAGGCCGAGCACGACGGTCGCCGCCCCGTTGCGGCGGACGAAGTCGCGCGTGGCGAGCACGACCGCCTTCCACACCTGCTCCTCGCCGCTCTCCTGCGGGGGCGAGGCGGGCGGCGGCAGCGGCGGCCGCACCCGCGGCGCGCGCGCGTGGACCGTCCGCGCCGGAGTCGTCAGCGGGCGCGCGGCGCCGAGCGGGACGTCGAGCACGAAGCGCTCGGGCTCGAACTGGCGGGCGCGGTAGAGCAGCTCGCCGTCGGGGCCCACCGCGAGCGAGCCGCCGTCGAAGACGAGGTCGTCCTGGCCGCCGACCGAGTTGACGTAGACCACGGACACGCCGTTGCGCCGCGCGACCTCGGAGGCGAGCGCGAGCCGGCCCGCCGGCTTCTCCTGGTGGAACGGCGACGCGTTCGGGACGAGCAGGATCCGCGCCCCCGCGGCCGCCTGCGCCTCCGGCGGGCCGTCACCGGACCACAGGTCCTCGCAGATCGCGACGCCCGCGACCACCGGCCCGATGCGCCACAGCCGGCCGGGGTCGTCGCCGGGCGCGAAGTTGCGCGCCTCCTCGAAGGCCTCGTAGTTGGGCAGCAGCACCTTGTGGTAGATCCCGCGCATCTGGCCGTCGCACAGCAGCGCGGCGCTGATCGCCATCATGCGCTCGCGCGTGTCCCACGACCGGCGCGGCGGGACCGCTCCGATCGTCCCCACGATCGCCGCGGTCGAGCCCGAGTTCCGGGCCAGCCGCTCGAGCGTGGCCTGGGCCTTCTCGCCGAACTCCTCGCGCAGCACCAGGTCGGCCAGCGGGTAGCCGGTGAGCGCCAGCTCGGGGAAGACGATGACGTCGGCCTCCTGCTGCTCGGCCCAGCGCATCGCGTCGAGGATCCGGCGGGCGTTGCCGTCGAGGTCGCCGACCACGTTCTCGATCTGGGCCGCGGCGACCCGCATCCGGTCGGGGCCCGCCTGCTCGGGTTCGTCCACCATGGGCCGCGGATCCTGCCAGACGCCCCCACCTCCGGCGTCCCGGTTTCAGGGAGCGGGCGCGGGCCCGCGGCGACGGGCGGCGAGGCGGCCGCACCAGGCCGCCATGAGGACGAGCGCGAGCGGCGCGGGCGCCCAGTGGCCGGCGAGCGGCATGAGGACCAGGCTCGCGAGGCCGGCGAGCACCGCCCCGGCGAGGACGCGCAGCCGCGGCAGCCGCAGGACGGTCGCCGTCAGCAGCGCGCACGCGGCCCACACCGACGGCCCGGCGATCGCGCCCCAGGAGGCGAAGAAGGAGTCCGGCAGCGAGGTTCCCAGCACGACCGCGACGAGCGCGACCGAGAGGCCCTGCACGAGGGCGGCGCGGACGGCGACGGCGAGGTTCACGGCGCCGCGGTGAGACGCAGCCCGCCGGGGGCCGTGAGCTCGCCGCGCAGGCGAGCCTCGCCGACGGCCGCGGCGCGCGCGCTGAGGGCGGCGGCGACCCATTGGCGGCCGAACGCGCGGACCTCCATCGCCTCCGCGGTCGGCAGCCAGCAGCGCCCCGCGACGCCGTCCTGCAGCGTGACGCGGAAGCTCTGCACCATGGGGCAGCCGCCGAACTCGTGGGCGCGGGAGGTGTCGGGGAGCTCGCGCTCGATTGCCGTCCCGACCACCACCCGCGCCGGCGCCGATGCGGGGGCGGGACGCTCAGGCGCGGTGACGCTCACGCGGAAAGGGTTGCAGACCGCGCGGCTCGTCCGTGATCAGGCGGTTCGGCGGCGCAGCGTGGCGGCGCCGAGCGCGAGCGCCAGCAGCGTTCCGCCCGCGATCACCGCGATGTCGAGCAGGATGTCGCCCGCCCCGGCCCCGTCGCTCGCCACCTGCTGCAGCGCGTCGAAGGCGTAGGTGAGGGGGAGCGCCTGGGAGATCGCCTCGAGCGCCGCCGACATCTGGTCGCGCGGTACGAACAGCCCGCAGAGCAGGAGCTGGGGGAGCACGAAGGCGGGCATGAACTGCACGGCCTGGAACTCGCTCGACGCGAACGCGCTGAGAAAGAGCCCGAGCGCCATGCCGAGCACCGCGTTGCCGACCGCCAGCGCCACGATCAGCCACGTGGAGCCGGCCGCCTCGAGGCCGAGCGCGCCGAACGCGACGGCGGCGGTGATCCCCGCCTGCACGACCGCGACGGACGCGAACGCGACGCCGTAGCCGGTGAGCAGGTCGAGCTTGGCGAGCGGCATCGTCATCAGCCGCTCGAGGGTGCCGCCGGTGCGCTCGCGCAGCATCGCGATCGAGGTGACGAGGAACATCGTGATGAAGGGGAACAGTCCCAGCATCGGCGCGGCCACGCGGTCGAAGGCCTGCTCGTCGCCGGCGAGCACCCACGACAGCAGCGCGATGAGCAGCGCGGGGACGAGCAGCAGCAGCGCGACCGTGCGGCGGTCGTGGTGCAGCTGGGCGAGCACCCGGGCGGCGGTGGCCGCGGTGATGCGCGGGCTCACGGGGTCTGCTCCACGAGCGCGAGGAATGCCGCCTCGACGTCCGGCGCGCCGGTGTCGCGCAGCAGGCCGTCCGGGGTGGTGTCGGCCAGCAGGCGCCCGTCGCGCATCAGCAGCAGGCGGGTGCAGCGGGCCGCCTCGTCCATCACGTGGCTGGAGACCAGCAGCGTGACCCCGCCGGCGGCGAGGCGGTGGAAGAGCGCCCACAGGTCGCGGCGCAGGACGGGGTCGAGGCCGACGGTCGGCTCGTCGAGCACGAGGACCTCTGGCCGGCCGAGCAGCGCGGTCGCCAGCGAGGCGCGGGCGCGCTCCCCGCCGGAGAGGCCGCCGACGAGCCGGCCGGTCATGCCGGCGAGCCCGACCGCCTCGGTCACGCGCGCGACGTCGGCGTCCGGCGCGCCGAGCACGCGCGCGAAGTACGCGAGGTTCTCCGCCACGGTGAGGTCGGCGTACACGGACGGCGCCTGGGTCATGTAGGCCACGCGCGAGCGGAGGTCCTTCGAGCCCGCGGGCGCGCCGAGCACGCGCACGTCGCCCGCCTCGATGCGCTGCACGCCCATGATCGAGCGCAGCAGCGTGCTCTTGCCGCAGCCGCTCGGGCCGAGCAACCCGGCCACGGTGCCGGCCGGCAGGGTCGTCGAGACGCCGTCGAGCACGACGCGCCCGCCGCGGCGCACGCGCAGCCCGTCCACGGCGATCGCGGTCGCTGCCGTCGCCGTGGTGGTCTCGCTCGCGGCGGGCAAGGAACTCATCGTGCGTTGAAATGTAGCGGCGGGCCCGGCGGAGCGCAACCGTGGGAGGGGTCGATTACGCCGGCAGCTCGCCCGCGAAGTAGCGCTGCAGGGTCTCGCCGACGAGCGGCGCGAGCGTCTCGCGATCCGCGCTCGCGAGCGGCTCGATCCGCACCACGTAGCGCGCCATCAGCAGCCCCATGACCTGCGACGCCGCCAGGCTCGCGCGCAGCTCGCGGCGGTCGCTGTCGATCCGGGCGAGCGCCTTGCCGATCACCTCGCCCGCCAGGAACTCCCGCAGCATCGCCGCCGCGGCCTCGTTGGTCGCCGCCGACCGCAGCAGCCCGAGCAGCGGGCTGTCGTCGCCGCCCGCGTCCCAGATCTCGAGCACCCGCCCGATCAGCCGCGGCCCGAAGCCGTCCACGCCCTCGTCGAGCAGCGCAGCGATCAGCTCCGCGGGGTTGACCGGCAGCCGCATCGCGGCGGCGAACAGCTCCGCCTTGCCCCCGTGGTAGTGGTGCACCAGCGCGGGATCCACCCCCGCCGCGGCCGCGACCGCCCGGATGCTCGTCGCGTCGTACCCCCGCTGCGCGAACGACGCCCGCGCCGCCGCGAGGATCGCCTCCCGCGTCCCCGAGTCGCCCGGTCGCCGCCCCGTCCGCGCCATCGCCCCACTCTACGGCCGCCTTCCCGCGACGCTCTAGCATCGACACGGCCAGGGGCGGTTAGCTCAGATGGTCAGAGCGCCTGCCTTACAAGCAGGAGGTCCCCGGTTCGAGCCCGGGACCGCCCACTCGCTCGCCTGCTCGGCGCGAGCTCATGCCCCAGTCGTCGCGCTCGCGACCGCGCCGGAGTCACGACCCGAACACCCCCACGATGGCGCGAAGCGCGGCCCCGTCGGCGCAGGTTCCGTCCCGCAGGTCGAAGTCTGCATCCATGGCGGCGCCATCCGCGTCGCGCGCGGGCAGCACGGTGACGATCCCGCCTGCAAAGGCGAAGGTCACGTCGAGGCTTGTCCCGCGCGGCGCGACGTCGACCGTGAACATCCCGTCGTAGTGCTGGCGGCCGAGCACGTTGTCGTCGAGCATCCGCTCGTCCATGGCGTGCCGCCCGAGCAGGCGTGCGGCGGCGGACTCGAGCAGCGGCTGGACGCCGCGCAGGAACGCGATGCGACCCTCGGCGTCGAACTCGGTGACGGTGGCGAAGCCCGGCCCGGCGACGACGACGCCCTGGGTCTCGACCGGCGAAAGGCTCCAGGCGTCCGGGCGGTCGTCGAAGCGCACGTCAAGGAAGTCGCCGGCCACGGTGAAGAGCGTCCGTCCGCCCGCCGTGGCATTCGCCGCGCCGAAGACGACGTGGGCGACCGCCGTGACGGCGAACTGCAGCTCCAGCGACGAGCGCTTGCCCGCCACGCCGGCGAGGCACACTCGCACGTCCGGCAGCCGCGCGAGGAGATAGGGGTGGCGCGGGTCCTCGTCGAACCCGCGCGGTGTCACGAGCACCTCCGGCGCCGCGGCGGCCCAGACGTGTGCCGTGCGCGACTCCGTCACGTCGGCGGCGCACTCGGGACAGGCGGCCGCGAGCTGAGCGAACGCGACAGCCGTCCTCGCCTCGTCGTAGTCGACGGCGAGGCGGCCGGTCAGCCAGCGCGCGAACGCCACGACGTCCAGGAGGTTCTGCGACAGCGCGTAGCCGAGCACCGAGCCTCCGACGCCCTGACGCTCGCCCATGCGCGCGGCCAGCGGCTCGCGGCCGTCGAGCTCGACCTGCGTTGCGTGGGGGCGCAGGGCGGCGAACGGCCACTCCGTGGTCGTGTGCGCGGCGGTGGCGAGCACGAGCTTCTCCACCCCGTTCGTCTCGAAGCCGAGCAGCATGTGCTCCGGCAGGGTGCGATCGACGAGCAGCTCGCCGCCCAGTGCGACCACCGGAACGGGGACGGCGATGCGCGCGGGCTGCGGGAGGCGGAGGTGGGGCAGCCGGCGGATCGCGCGCCCGAGCCCGTCGGCGACGACGTCCTCGAGCACGTCGCGGACCTGCGCGTCGAAGGTGGCCATCGCCTCCCCGGCGATCCAGTCGAAGAGCTGGTGGATCCCGCTGGGGATCTCGGAGGTGACGGACACGGTGAGGTCGCCGTCGATCGTGAGCGGCCCGGGGTCAAGGACGACCTCGTCGGGATCGCTCGCCGGGCCGGGCGACAGGCTCGAGCGGACCGTCGCGTCCGCCATCCGCACGCGCAGGTCGCTCGCGTCCCACACGAGGTAGGTGACCGCGGCGAGCAGCAGCGCGCCGCCGAAGACGCTGGCGAGCGACGCGAGGGACTCGGCCGAGAGGATCCCGAGCAGGACGAGCAGACCGAGCGGCCCGAGCCCCATGAGGGTCGCGAGGAGCGTCCCCACCGCGGCCGCGCCGATCCCCGCGGCGACGAGCGCGCCGGCCGCGGTGATCCAGAACCACAGCCCGGGCCGGCGATCCATCCGGATCGTGGCGTCGAAGCTCTGGATCGAGACCGCGAAGGCGATCCGCGGCCGGCCGTCGTCGTCGAGGGCGATCCGGAGCTCGTCGAGCACGAGGGCGTCGCGCTCGAAGGCGACGGTGAGCTGCTCCAGCTGCAGCCCCACGTGCACGAGGTCGAAGGACGCCGCCGGCCAGACGTGCTCGCCGAAGTTCCCGTCGAAGCGCAGCTCGACCGTAGCGAGGCGCTGCCGAAGCACCTCCTCGCGCACCGCCGCCTGCGCCACGGGGCCGAGGGCCGCGAAGCGCGACTCGGCGGCGACGGACGGGTCCGCCGCAACCGTGGCGATCGCGTCCTCGACCTCCTGGGGCAGGATGACGGGATCGTCACCGCCGAGCGGCAGCGGCTCCTCGGCGGACAGCAGTGCAGCGGCGAGGGACGCGGCGATGCGGTCGAGCACGCCGGAGCCGCCCGCGAGCGCGTCGTCGTCGGGCGGCGGGTCGCGCAGGAGGCAGAAGACCGCGTCGCCTCCGGGCTCCGTGGCCGCGGAGAACTGCTCGAGGCGATCGAGCCAGTCGACGGTCACCGAGACGTCGGTGTCCTCCGGGTCGCCGGGGGTGACGCGGCCGCCCGAGAACGTGCCGAGGCGGCCGCCCGCGATGTTCGCGACGTGGCGGATCGCGTCGAGCAGCGCCTGGCGCACCTCGGTCGCCGCGCTGACGTGCAGCGTGGACGGGTGACACGACGGCAGCGGCGGCTGGCGCGCGACCGTCTGGGGCGGCTCGAACCGCCCGATCGCGGGTGCCGCACGCGCCGCCCCTCGCCGAGCCCGCCGGTCGCGGCTGGGGGTGGTCGCGACGGGCCGCGGGACATCGGCGCGGCCCCCACGCAGGTCGCGCACGCCGGGCGGGATCGCGAAGACGGCCGGGTCCACGGATCCGGCTCGCACGTGCGCGAACTGATGCCGCGCGAGACCGGCGGCGCGGCCGCCTCGAACGTCGAGACTCCAGAGCTCGACGCTCTCGGGCAACCCCGAGCTCGCGAGCTCGCCGAACGGCAGCCCGATCTTCGTGAGCCCCTCCAGGCCGGGTAGGCACACGTCGAGCATCGCGCGCACGGCTCCGGCCTGCGCGGCGCCACCGCCGTGGCGGAGCTCGAGCTCCAGCGCGAGCGGGCCGTCCGACGCGGAGCACGGTCGTCCCGGGCGCCCGCGACAGCTCCCAGGCCACCTTCGCGTCGCGCAGCGCGCCGGGGTGCGCGGGCGTGACGAGCTGCTCGGGCCCGAAGTGCAGGAAGGTCCCGTCGCGCACGTCGATGTAGACCGCGCCGAGGTTCGGGTGCTCGAGGCCGCGCACGGTGCCCGCATCGTCGTCGGTGCGCCGGTACGAGCCCGCCGCCCACACGCGGGCATGGCGCTCGAGCAGGCGCTGATCGTCGTGGCGCGGCGTCCGCAGCATCCGCGGATGCAGCGCGCCGGCGGCGGCCAGGTCGATCGTGGAGCGGACCTCGAACGTCACCCCGTCCGTCACGTCCTCGTCGACCGTCCAGCGGACGCCCGGCGGCGCGAGCACGCGGGCGCGGACCTCGTCGTCTTGAGCGCGGCGCAGCTGCGACGGGTCGACGAACACTTGGCCACCTCCGGTCGGGGAGGGACAATTCTTTCCCGATGAAGGGCGCCCGTTCAAACCGGCGTACCCCTCGCGCCGATCCGTGGCCACGGCGCTCTCGCCAAGCCGGGGAGACAGGTTCAAATGGCCCTTTCGAGCAGGCTCGGGACAGCGCATGCTCCGGAGTCGCTTCGCTTCGCGCGGCCCACGGCGAAGGCGCGTGTTTCGGATGGCGCAGCGGGCGGTGTGGGGGTGATGTCGAACCGCCGGCGACCGCGCCGCTGAGTCAGGAGCACGGGATCTCGGCGCTGATGCGGGTACCGCGGGCCGGCGGGCTTTCGACGTCGAGGTGTCCGTCGAGCGCCGCGACGCGGTCCGCCAGTCCGCGTAGGCCCGTGCCGAGAGCAGGGTCCGCGCCACCGACGCCGTCGTCGACGACGGTGACGCTGGCGCGCCCGTTCGAACGGCGGACGCTGACGCTCGCGTGCGAGGCGTGCGCGTACTTGGCCACGTTCGTGATCGCCTCGGCGACCACGTAGTACGCGGCCGCCTCGACCGGTCCCGCAAGCCGCTCGTCCGGCAGTTCCATGATCTCGACCGGCACAGGCGCGCGCATTGCCAGTGCCTCGAGCGCCGGCCCGAGACCGCGGTCGGTGAGGACCGCCGGGTGGATGCCACGGGCCAGCTCGCGAAGGTCGTCGAGCCCCTGGGCGAGCTGGTCCTGGGCGGCGGACAGGTGCTCGCGGGCGGCCGGCGGGTCCTTCTCGAGGATCGCGCCGACGACCCGCAGGTCGACCGCGACCGACACGAGCCGCTGCTGTGCGCCATCGTGCAGGTTGCGCTCGAGCCGCCGGCGCTCGGCGTCGCCCGCCTCGACGATGCGCGCGCGTGACGCGGCCAGTTGCTCGTGGGCGTCGGCGTTCGCCAGCGCCTGCGCGACCAGCTCGGCAAAGTCGCACAGGCGCTGCTCATCGCCGTCCGGGAGCGGGTCGGCTGACCGCGTCCCGGCGGCGACTGCGCCCCAGAGCCGCCCACCGACGCTGACCGGGGCTGCCACCGCGGCGCGGTAGCCGGCGCTCTGCAGCTTCGCGGCAAGCGTGCCACCCGCGTCCTCGTACACCGCACGCTGCGGACTACCGGTGCGAAGCACCTTCGCAACGACGGTGTCGCCGTCCAGATCGATCGTGCTCGAGACGGGAAGTCGCAAGCTGCCGTCGTCGCTCCAGCCGCCAACGACCATCGCCGTACCGGGGCTCTCGTAGCGGACGATGCTCGCTCCCGACACGCCGAGCAGCAGCGCGACCTCCTTGGTCACCTGCTCGAACACACGGCTCGGCGGCGCCGCGCTGGCGACGAGCGTGGCGACCCTGCGCAGCGCGGCGTGCTCGTCCGCGAGCGCGCGCTGGGATCCTTCGCTCGCCGTCAGCGCCGCCGCCGCGCGCGTTCGCTCGGCAGTCACCGCGGCGAGGACGAGCGAGGTGAGCGCCGAGACAGCGATGAACAGCTGCGTCGCGAGCAGGCTGTCCGTGATCGAGTCGCGCACGAACGGGCCCTCGTGCTGCGCCGTGCTCCAAACCGTGATCGAGCACACCACGAGGATCGCCGTGGCGGCTCCGCGCGGCCCGAAGCGGACCGCCGCCCACAGCAGGACCGGGAACACGATGTAGGGGACGTCGCGCTGAGGCGGCAACGTGGCCAGCACAACCAGGAGGACGAGCACGACCGCGCCCTCCATGACCTCGCGCCGCCCGAAACCACGGAGCCGGATGCTCGCCCACGTCAGGATCACCGGCGCCACCACGAGCACGCCGGAGGCGTCACCGAGCGTCCAGGTCCGGAAGACCCGCCCGACCTCGTCGGGAGGGATCACATCGCCGAGACGCAGCGAGAGCGGTCCGAATGCGGCACTGACCAGCGCCGCGACCAGGGCACAGCCGACGAGCGCCAGCACGTCCGCAACACGCTCCAGCGAGCCGCGTCCTCCAGTGAGGCGGCGCAGGAGCACCGCGGCCAGCACGAGCGCAACCGTGTTCCCGACCGTCTGCGCGAGAACGGTCCCCAAGGGCGAGGAGAAGTCGCCGAGCAAGAGGTCGCCGATCACGATCCCGGGCCACAGGCGGATACCGAACAGGAACAGAACCGCGAGTCCCAGGCCGGCGGGCGGCCACAAGGCGGCCACAGCGCCGTCGAGATACGCGAGCTGGAGGCCGATGCGGCCGGCGAGGTAGTACGCGAGTGCGACGAGCACGAGCGCGCAGACGTAGACGACCGCCCCCTCATGACGCCCGAGACGGCCTGCGGCGAGGCGCTTACCGACGGCGTGAGGGTCGGGATCGACTCCGCTGACGCGGCGCGCGCTCATTGCTCCTCGCCGAGTCTAATGCGGCCCGCTCGGCCCGGCAGGGGCGTCGAAACGCATGCGGCTCAGTTGCGAGCCGCTCGGGGGCAGCACGCGTTCCACGGTCGAGTCACACCGGGGCCGAGCCGCCGCAACGCGCGGCCCCGTTTGGCCCCGCCGGTCCAACCGCCGAGGTTGAAACTTCGCCGTCGCGGCACTCACCAGCCGGGCCGTCGGACTTAGGCGCGAGCGCGACGGCGAAAGACTGCAAGCCAAGGCGTGTACCGCGTTCAGTCCGGATATTCGTCCTTGCGCCAGGCGCGGAACTCGTCCGTCTGGGGCTTCGGTGTCCGCTTGAGCAGGAAGGAGTGGTATGGGGCGACGAACGGATCCGGCGCCGCCACCGTGTAGGTGTGGTAGACGGTCCCGTTCTCGCGCGCGAAGGCGATGAAGCTCGGGTTCTCGCGCAGGCCGTCCTCGAGCTTGGCTCCGACCTGCCGCCCCCAGTCCTGTAGCCACTCCGGCGGGTTGTCGAGTATCTCGTTGACGTCGGGGATCTGCTGCGCCTGCTCGGGCGTCAGGGCTAGCCCGAAGTCGAACGGGAAGTCCGTCCCATTGGTCGAGACGTAGGGAAACTGCCAACCCATTCGCTGCTTGTAGGCGATGAGCCGATCGATCGGGGCGCGCGAGAAGCAGATCAGGGTCACGTCGCGGTGACTCAGATGCACGCGCGTGGCGTCGAGCTCATCCCCCAAGTTCGAGCACCCGGGGCAAGCGCCGATCTCGTAATCGGGCCCGAACATGATGTTGTAGGCGAGGAGCTGCGAGCGCCCGTCGAAGAGCTCCGCAAGCGTCTTCTTCCCGTCCTCGGTTTCGAACTCGTACTCCGTCTCCACCGGGACCCAGGGAAGCTGCCGTCGCTGCTCGGTCACCTTCTGGCCGAGCTCGGCGTGCTCGGACTCGAGCTTCGCGAGTTGATCGCGAGCCGCCTGCCATTCCTCGCGCGTTCCGGTCGTGTGCTCGGGCATTGTTGACCTCCTTTGGCCGTCCGCCACGTCAACCAGGCGCCAGTGGTGGATCTCGGTGGCGCCTGGCGACGCCCGATACGTTATGACCGGCACGCCGCGCCGAACTCATCGCCGCGTCACGCGGTCGGCTCGGTTCACCCGCGACATGCTGCCTCTGGTTCCGGCGCGAAGCAAGGGCGTCGGCCGGCGCAGCGCCCGCTATCGCCCGGAACGAGGAGCAGGCGCCCGGCGCGCGCGATCGGAGACCGTGCCGCTCCTGCATCCGTGAAAGCGGCGGCCACGAGCGGACTGTTCGCCCGTCGCTCCGAGTGACTCACTCCGCGCCCGAGCTATCTCGGCTCAATCTCGTCGGGACGCGCCGGGCGCACGTTGACGCCGAGCCGGATGCCCGTCGTGACCATGTGGCCCTCGTCTTCCCCGCCGAGCACCGTCGAGGTCGGCGTCGTGACCTCCAACATGCGACGCACGCCATCGTCGGGCGGCTCTTCTGCGGTCTTCCTGAGAGCCCCCTCGCGGTACTCCTCCCAGGCCTTTCCAGTCGCTTCCGCGAGCTTGACTGCTGCCTCGCCGGCCGCTGTCACGTCGAGGGTGGCGCCGCCGAAGTCGACGACCACGTTCGCCTGCCCCCACCGCAAGCGACGGATCGGGGACACGCGTTCAACTACCCGCCCCTCTTGCTGCGCGCGACCCGCGGCCATGCCCCAACCTAACGCCCGGCGAGGCGTGAATCACTTCCCGATGCGTTTCACGGCTCCACGTGCCGCTGTCAGGCAGCGACTCGCACTGTGCGACGATTCGAGTATCCGGCCCTGAACATTTGAAGGAGGGATCCGGTGGCCTCACAACGTGGCGCAGGCGGCAGCATCGGCGGGATCAGCGTCGGAGGCATCCTCGTGATCGTCGGGATCGTGCTGATGATCGTGTGGAGCTTCTGGATCGGGCTCATCGTGGCGCTCATCGGACTGGTCGCCTTCGGCGGCTTCGCCAAGGGCAAGTGGTACTGAGCGCGGCCTGACTCCGTCTCGGGCGCGTCTTCGCGGCGCGCCCGGCGGCCGTCAGCCGGGGAGCCGCCGACGCACTCAGGGCAGGCGTGCGACCTGCCGATTCATCCGACATGAGCCTCGAGACGTCGATCGTGCGCGTGCAGATGCTGCAGGCGATGCTCGCGCCGCCGCCGGCGGCGCCGGTGGCCGCCGCGCCGGCCGCGACGTCGCAACCCGCGGCCGCCGGCCCGACGTTCGCGGCGACGCTCGCGCAGGCCGTCGACGGCGGCTCGCGCCCGGCGCCGGCCGGGACCTATCCGCATCTCAAGGGCGATCTCGACGCCAACCCGGAGCTGCTCGGGCGCCTCGAGCGTCTGGCCGCGGCCCGTGGCGAGACCTGGACGATCACGAGCGGGCTGCGCACGCACGCGGAGCAGCAGCGGCTGTGGGACCAGCGCGCGTCGAACCCCTTCCCGGTCGCCCGGCCCGGGAGCTCGATCCACGAGCAGGGCGACTCCGCGGACGTGACGGTCGGCGGGCGGCCGATCCAGGAGGTGGTCTCCCGCGCCGACCTGGTCCAGGCGGGTCTGAACCCGCTCGCGGGCGACGCGGTGCACGTCGACCTCCTCCGCTGACCGCGGTCAGCGCCAGCCGGCGACGCCGTCGCCGCCCACCGGGTCCTCGGGCGGCGCGGGGAGCCGCGCGATGCGCTCCCGGGCGGCCTCGACCTCCTCGGGGGTCTCGCCGCGCAGCAGGTCGTAGTCCTCCTGTCCCGCGGGATAGGCGCCGACGACCGTGAAGCCGGCGTCCGCCGAAGCGCGCCGGTGCCCGGTGCCCGCGGGCAGCACCAGCACGTCGCCCGCGGAGACGTCGAAGGACCGGCCCTGCGGCCCGCCGAGCTCGAGCGTCGCCCGTCCGCTCACCACGGCGAGCACCTCGTGCGAGGTCGAGTGGAAGTGGTGGAAGTCGAAGACGCCGTCCACCCACGAGCCGCCCCATCCGTGGTCGGCGAACAGCCGTCGCACCGGGTCGGTCCCGTCGAGCGCTGCGTCGACTCCGTGGTAGAGCAGCACCGGGAAGCGCGGATGGTTCGGGATCCGGTCCCCCGGCTCGGCACTCCAGGTCTCGAGCTCCATGGCGACCGAATACCCGCCCCGGCTACTCGGCGAGCGCCACCCGCTCGCGCGGCATGTCGAACAGCACCCACAGCCCGGATGCCGCGGTGAGCCCCGCGACGACGGTGATGGCGCCGCCGGCGCCGAGCGCGTCGGCGACGGTGCCGGCGATCAGCGCGCCCAGCGCGTAGCCCATGTCGCGCCAGAAGCGGTAGACGCCCACCACCGGCGCGCGTGCGACCGGCGAGACCGCGTCCGACATGGCGGCGATCAGGGTCGGGTAGACGAGCGCGGTCCCGAGCCCGAGCAGCGCGGAGGCGCCGACCGCGACCGCGACCGCGCCGCTGCTAAGAGCGAGGACGCCGAGGGCGGCGGCCTGGACGAGCATGCCGGCCACGATCAGCGGCTTGCGACCGATCGAGTCCGACCAGTAGCCGGTGGCGATCTGCGCCACGCTCCAGACGCCCGGATAGACGGCCGCGACGAGCCCGGTGGCGGCGACGCCCGCGCCGTGGGCGGCGAGGAAGAGCGGCACGAGCCCCCAGGCGAGCCCGTCGTTCAGGTTGTTGACCAGGCCGGCCTGGGAGCACGACCGCAGCACCGGCTCGCGGTACGTGGCGCGGGCGAAGGCCGTGCGAAAGGGAGGCGGGGACTTGCCGGCGCCGGCGACCGCGCGCGCCTGCTCGAGGGCGACGTGGCCGGCCGTGTCGCGTACGAAGACCAGCGACGTCACGAAGCCGATCGCCGCGACCGCGGCGCCCAGCACCACTAGGACGTCGCGGGCGGCGAACTCGGCTGCGAGCCAACCGCTGAGCCCCGCGGCGAGCGCGACGCCCCCGTAGCCGGCCGCCTCGTTGAGGCCCAGCGCGAAGCCGCGCCGGCGCGGGCCGACGAGGTCGATCTTCATCACGACCGTCATGGACCACGCCAGGCCCTGGTTGATCCCGAGCAGCGCGTTGGCGGCGACGACCCACGCCCAGCTGGGGGCCGCCGCGATCAGGAGCGGGACCGGGAGCGCCGCCGCCCAGCCGGCGATCAGCAGGCGCCGCCGCCCGATGCGCTGCGCGAGCGATCCCGCCGCCAGGTTGGTGCAGGCCTTCACGAGCCCGAACGCCACGATGAACGACAGCACCGCGGCGCTGGAGGCGAGCCCGAAGTCCTCCTGGCCGACCAGCGGCAGCGTCGACCGCTCGAGCCCGACCATCGCGCCGACGAAGACGTTGACCGCGACCAGGAGCGAGAACTGTGAGGCGTTCTCGCGCAGCCCCAGCCGGACCGGCGCGGGCGTCACGCGACTTCGGCGAGCGGGTGTCCCGTGCGGTTGGCGGCGATGATGGCGGCGTGCCGTTCAGGAGCCGGCGGGATGTCGGTGGTGAGCGCCGCGACGAAGGCATCCTCGGAGTCGATGCGCAGCGCCGGGTTGTGGCGGCGCTCGAAGCCGATGCTCGAGATCGGGTTGGCCGACAGCCCGCGGCCGCACACCGAGCCGGAGAAGTGCGCGGGGTACAGCACGAGGTGGTCCGGCAGCGCGAGCAGGCGCTCGTGCAGTGACCGATACAGCGCCCGCGCCATGTCCTCGGTCGACTGCGCGCCGTGGGCGTGGAGGTCCGGCCGGCCGGCGTCCCCGATGAGGAGCGCGTCGCCCGTGAGCACGAGCCAGGGCTCGTCGGCCCGCCGGCGGTCGGTCACGAGATACGCGTGATGCGCCGGCGAGTGCCCGGGGGTCGCGACCGCCCGCAGCGCCGTGTTGCCGAGCGGCACGACCGCCTCGTCGGCCAACGGATGGTGCGCGAACTCGGCGCCGGCGCCCTCGGGCAGGTAGCCGGTCGCGCCGGTGCGCGCGACGAGCTCCGGCAACCCGGAGACGTGGTCGGCCTGGACGTGAGTGTCGAGGACGGCGGCGATCCGCGCGCCCTGGGCCGCGGCGAGCGCGATGTACTCGTCCACCAGGTCGACGTGGGGGTCGACGACGGCGAGCTCGCCGGTCGTCTTGCAGCCGAGCAGGTAGGAGGCGCACGCGGTGTCCTCGTTGAGCAGCTGGCGGAAGTACATGGGTTTGACAAGTTATCAAGAGATCTATTGAATGGTCAATATGAGTGAACGCGCGGGGAAGGACGCGCTTTTCGAGGCGATCGCGGTGATGGGCAAGGCGTTCGCGAGCCCGCGGCGGCTGGAGATCCTCGATCTGCTCGCGCAGGCCCCTCGGACCGTCGACCAGCTCGCCCGCGCGACGGACCAGACGAAGGCCAACACCTCCCAGCACCTGCAGGCGCTGCACGCCGCGGGAATGGTCAGCCGGACCAGGGAGGGCACCAGCGTCCGCTATGCGCTGGCGGGCGAAGAGGCCCTCGGCGTCTGGCTGGCGCTGCGGGGCGCATCGGTGGCACGGCTGGCCGAGGTCGAGCGCGCGGCGCGCGACTACCTCGGCGCGGAGGTCGAGACGATCGGCCGCGCCGAGCTGATCGAGCGTCTGCACCGGGGCGACGTGGTGGTCGTGGACGTCCGGCCCACCGAGGAGTTCGAGGCGGGCCACATCGACGGGGCGCGCTCCATCCCGATCGCGGAGCTGCACGAGCGGCTGGCCGAGCTGCCGGAGGACCGCGAGGTCGTCGCCTACTGCCGCGGCCCCTTCTGCGCCTACGCGCACGAGGCCGTCCGGACGCTGCTGTCCGCCGGCCGCCGCGCGCGCCGCCTGGACGCCGGCTGGCCAGAGTGGCGGCTGGCTGAGATCGAGGAGCGGGCCGCATGAGCCAGATCGAGAGTCCCGTCGGCGTCAGCCTCCTGCGCGAGGAGATCCAGAAGACCTACGCTGGCGTCGCCGCCGCGGATCGGGAGTTCATCTTCCCGACGGGGCGCTCGTGGGCGCAGGAGCTCGGTTATCCGGAGCCCGAGCTCGCGCGTGCCCGACGCGACGGTCGAGAGCTTCGCCGGCGTGGCGGACCCCTGGCTCCTCGGGAGGGTCGGGCTCCGTCGTGCTCGACCTCGGCTGCGGCGCCGGCGCCGACCTGCTGATCGCCGCCCAACCGGTCCCGCGCGAGCGCGCGTGCGATGGGCATCGATCAGCTCGAGCGTCGACCATCCGCGCGACGTAGCCGGCGCTCGGCGTGTCGGCTTCCTAACGGCGCCCTTGCGTTCGCCGGCAAGGGCAGCCCGTCCCCGCGCCGGCGCGTCAGTGGGGCTGGCTGAGGCGAGCGCCCGCGATGCCGGTGACGATCAGCCCCGGGAAGCGCCCGAGCGGGATGAGCCACCCGGCCGGCTCGGCGACCAGGTAGAGCGGCCCGAGCAGGTTCGGGGGCACCGACGCCAGCGCGGTGATCGCGACGGGCCGCGGGAGCTCGCCGGTCCGCAGGCCCGCGAGCCCGAGCGCGACCATCAGCAGCCCGAAGCCCACGCCGTGGATCGGGCCGCCGGCCAGGAACGCCCGCCGGGCGAGGGCGACGGCGCGCTCGGGGTCCTCGCTCGCGTCGGTCGTCAGGGCGGCCGCGGTGAGCGCGGAGCCGGCGAGCCCGGCGGTGGCGACGCCCCCGCCGGCCACGGCGACCGCCTGCAGCGCGCGCGCCCCCGGACCCGCCCGGCCGGCGAGCCGCGCGACCGAGACGGTGAACCGCGCGAGCGCCGCCGCCGAGATGAGCTGGCCCGCGACGCTGATCCGCGGCGCGCCCGAGGGCTGGGAGAAGTAACGCCGGATGTCCGCGCCGCTGGACCCGGGACGCGGATACGGGTACGCCGACCGCGCCATCGCGCCCGCGAGCCCGCCGATGAAGGCGACGCCCACGAGCACGCCGGAGCCGGCGCCGGGATCGGCCGGCGCCTTGCGCCGCAGGAGGCCCCGCGCGGCGGCGGCGAGGTCACTCATGGCGTCTCACGTCGATCACACACGCGGAGGACTTTAGCAACACAAAAATTCTTGCTGGGCAAGAGTTCGTGTTGCTCTACCTGACGCGCCGGTCGTCGAGCGCGAGCGCCGTCGCGATGATCCCGCGGAAGTACTGATGCGCGTGTGGGAGGTGCCTGTAGCGCCGCTTCATGGCCGCCCGCTCCTCGCGGCTCCAGCGGACCCGCTCCCCGACCGCCGCCGACTCCATCTCGCCGCGGTCGTTGCCGAATTGCGCCCACAGGTCGCGGAGGAACGTCGGGTCGTCCTCGAACAGCTGGAGATACGACTCGGCCTGGCTGACCCATACGGGGTTCGTCTTGACGTAGGCGGTCGCCTGGTTCGCCACCTCGGTCGGATCGGGAGTGCTCAGCCTCACCGCCGCCTCCTCACCATGCCGCGGAGGACGTCCTTGGCGTCCCGGTGGGCGACCTGCTCGGCTCGGTCCACGAGCTCATCCCAGCCGGCTCCCGCGTACAGCAGGATCGTCCAGTCATCGGCGTTGTGCCGGTAGGCGCATGACCGGTACGTCGCTCCCGTGATCTCGTCGACCAGCTCGCCGACCAGGTTTCCGTCGTCGTCCTTGTAGAGCCGTCGGCCCGTCGGCCCGGCGCCCCGGGCAGATCGAGCACGGGGTGGAACGTGATATCGCCGGTCGCCGGCCTGCGCTGGGTGGTGACGCTCATCGAGGCCTCCTCTCGATGGGATGATGGTGACCTCCGCTGTCCTGACAGCGTGGGGAGCGCGAAGTCTGCCCGCCGGGATGGGGAGCGCGCGCCACTTCCGGCGGAACTACTCCGATCGAGGCCGGGGAGCGGACGGGCAGCCGCCGGCGGTTCCATCGGGGTGGTAGGCGACGATGATCTCCTGCGCGGGCGAGAGATAGAGCCCGCGCTCGAAGCGGAAGAGCGCGGCGGCGATGACGAGCGACTGCCTGGCGGGCATCGGGTCCGGCCTCTCGTCGCGCGGGGTCATCGCTGGGGGGAGACGCAAGGAGGACTGTGTCTCCACCGTGATCGGCAGGAGCGCGCGGTTCTTGAGCGGCGCGCTACGCGGTCCGGACCGCGGGAGCGCGCAGCAGGGCGGCGCCCATGCCGGCGAAGCCGAGGTCGCGGATCCCCGCGGCGATCAGCTGCACGCCCTCGGCCGTGCCCTGCGTCAGCACCACGAGGACGACGCCGACCATCAGCGCGGCGCCGGTCCAGGCCGGCAGGACCCTCGCCCGGATCACCGCGTAGCCGAAGCCGAGGCCGGCGAGCAGCATGATCGCGCCGTGGATCGTCATCGCGGCGCCGAGGTCGTCGCTCGAGCGCGTCGTAGTCGGCCGTCCCCTCGACCAGCGCGTAGACGACGGTGCCGGTGAAGAACACGTACGCGTACGCGTAGGCGGCCGCGCTCACCAGGCCCAGCCGGCCGATCGCGGGCCGCTGCACGAGGTACAGGCCGATGACGAAGACGGGGATCGCCGCCTCGGCGACCAGCGTGAGCCAGAGCTGGCCGTCGGAGAAGCCGCCCTGGATCGCCTCGACGACGTCCGAGAGGAAGTAGAGCGCCGAGAACACGAGCGCCGCCAGGCCGATCCGCCTGGCCGCCGGATCGCCGCCGAGCCGGTCCACTGCGCGAGGCTAATGGTCCCCGCAGGATCCCGGCGCGCCAGGACCTCCGGTGCGCGACCAGGGCCGGCGGCGATACTCCCGGGCCATGGCCGGTCCGGATCGACGCAGGCGCAGCCGCTCGGGCCGGCTCCTCGACTCGCTGGTGTGGGGCGCGGCGCTCGGCGCCGCGTCCGGCGCGGTCCTCGGGGCCGCGATCGACGGCGTGGGCGCCGCGCTCGGCGCCGTGATCGGCGCGCTGCTGTACGCGCCCGCGGAGGCGCTCACCAGCCTCCGGCGGGGCGCCGCCGCGATCAAGCCGCTCTGGTACCGCATCCTCTCGAGCGCCCTGCTGATGGCGCTGTTCGGCTGGCTGCTGGGTCTGATCGTCGACGCGCCGCTTCCCGTCGCGATCGTCAGCGGCACCCTCCTCGGGCTGCTCGGGCTGCGCCCCCTCAAGGTCGCCGTCGGGATCCTGGTCGGCGCCGCGACCGGCGCGCTGCTGGTGGCGCTCGACGCCACGCCCGAGCCGGCGCTGGTGGCGGCCGCGGTCACGGTCGTCTACCGCGTGGTCGCGGCCGTTGCGTATCGCCGGCGGCCGCTGGTCCGCGTCATGGCCGAGGAGGTGCCGGCGTCGGAGCTGCGCTACGTCGTGCCCTTCGAGGCGCGCTCGCGGTACGTCGGCGCCGACTACGTCGAGCAGCTGGCCAAGATCCGGGGCGGCACGTTCCGCCGCAACCCGCCCGACGTCGGGATCCTCGCCTCGCTCGACAACCTCGACGGCCCCGACTTCGACGCGACCAGGGTCCACCCGCTGATCCGCGAGTTCTACGAGCACACGAGCCGCTTCAAGCTCTCGATCGTCCCCGAGTGGCGGACGTGGATGAAGCCCGCGTACGAGCTGTTCAAGCGGTCGGTCGCCGAGCCGCTCGGCCAGGCCGCGATCCCGTCGAACATCGAGGAGGCCCAGCGCGGGATGGTCAGCACGATCGACACGATCGACCTCGACGACGACGAGGAGATCGACATCCGCGGCTGGATCCGGACCTACGCCGACTCTGGCAAGCCGATCTACGTCGGCATCTACACGAGCTTCCGGCACGACGACCGCGGCTACGTGAGCGTCGGCTTCCCGATCCCCGGCGCGAACTTCACCGCGACGCTCCTGCCGCGCAACGCCGGGGAGGACGAGCTGCTGCTGACCTCGCGCACCCGCCTGCCGTTCCCTGGCCACTACCTCAGCTCCGTCGACAGCGACCGCGATGCCCTGACCGTGCTCAAGCTGCTCGCCTTCCAGGAGCAGATCCACGTCTTCGTCGAGGACGGCGAGCTCAAGACCGAGCACAGCTTCGCGCTGGCCGGCCGCCGCTTCCTCACCCTGCACTACGAGATCGAGCGACTCCCGGCGCACTCGCAAGGTTGACCGCGCCCGAGCGGCAGTGGGAGTGTCGGTCGCATGGGACGCCTGCCATGGCTCAGGCGGGGTGTGTCGACCCTCGTGCTGACCGTCGTACTCGTCGTCCCCGCCGCGGCGACCGCGGCGGGGAGCGTGCCGGGCACGCCCGGCTCCGCCGGACTCGGCGACCGCCTGTTCCCCACGCTGGGCAACGGCGGCTACGACGTCCGCCACTACCACCTCGCGTTGCGCTACGCGACGAGCGATCCGGCGCAGTCGATCGACGGGACCGTGACGATCACGGCGCGCGCGACGCAGAGCCTGTCGAGCTTCAACCTCGACTGGGCCGGTGACGCGGTCGGCGCCGTCGAGGTCGACGGCCGCCCCGCGACGTTCAGCCAACAGGACGAGGACCTGGTCATCACGCCCGCCCGCACGCTGCGCGACGGCAGGCGCTTCGTGGTCGAGGTCAGCCATTTCACCGCGACGCCGACCGTGGTCGACCCCGACGACGACACCACGACCGCGTTCTTCGTCTCCCCCGACGGATCGGCCACCGCGCTGCAGCCGGCCTACGCGCACCGCGTCTTCCCGTCCAACGACCATCCGCGTGACAAGGCGAGCTTCAGCTTCGCCATCGACGTGCCGGAGGGGACGACCGCGGTCGCCAACGGCGTGCTCGCGGGCACCAGCACCCGTGACGGGCGGACCGTGTGGCGCTACCGCCAGCGCCAGCCGATGGCCACCGAGCTCACCCAGCTCGCGGTCGGCGACTTCGAGGTCACCCGGCGCGGCGAGGCCGACGGCGTGCCGCTGCGCGACGTCACGCCGCGGCGGCTGTCCGTCGAGCTGCTCCCGGACCTCGCGCTCGCGGCCGGCCACATGGCGTGGCTGCAGGACCGCGTCGGCCGCTACCCGTTCGACCTCTACGGCAGCCTGGTCGTCGACGCCCCGGTCGGCTTCGCGCTCGAGACACAGACGCTGTCGTTCTACGACACCGCGTGGTTCGAGGAGCCGCAGGGCGTGTGGGAGCCGACCATGGTCCACGAGCTCGCGCACCAGTGGTTCGGCGACTCGGTGTCGCCCTGGGAGTGGAGCGACCTGTGGCTCAACGAGGGCCACGCCACCTGGTACGAGGTCTTCTACGCCGAGGAGAAGGGCCAGCTCGCCGAGGACACGGGCGGCTACGCGACCGTCGAGGAGCTGATGCGCCGCGTCTACGCGCTCGGCGACCAGTGGCGCGCGGAGTTCGGCCCGGTCGCGCGGCAGGCCAGCGCCGAGCTCGAGACGTTCTTCAGCCCCAACGTCTACTTCGGCGGCGCGCTGGTGCTCTACGCGCTGCGCCAGAAGGTCGGCGACGACGCGTTCGACGCCATCGAGCGCGCCTGGGTGAGCCGCTACGAGGGGGAGTCGGCCTCGACCGACGACTTCATCGCGCTGGCCTCCGAGGTCTCCGGCGAGGACCTGACCGCCTTCCTCGGGCGATGGGTGTACGGGACCGAGACGCCCCCGATGCCCGGCCATCCCGACTGGACGGTCGAGCCGGTGCCGGCGCCGGTGTGATCGACGGGGTCAGTCCAGGAGGTCGTGCTCGACGCAGAACAGCGCCGCGCCGGCGCGCGTGGAGAGCCCCGTCTTGGCGTAGAGGTTCTCCACGTGACGCCCGACGGTCTTCGGGGCGATCACGAGCTCGGTGGCGATCTGGCGGTTGGTCCTCCCGCGCGCCAGCAGTCGCAGGACGTCGACCTCGCGGTCCGAGAGCCCGGCCGGCCATGCCTCGGCGACCCGCACCGGCCGCGCGCCCGCGGCCTCCAGCACCGCGTTGACGGCGCGCTGGTCGAGGCGGCCGTTCTCGATGCCGGCGCGCAGCTCGGCGCGGGCGCGATCGGGGCCGAGCGAGCCGGCGCTGCGGCCGCGCGTGGGTCATGGCGTCGTAGGCGTCGGCCGCCTGCAGCACGCGTGCCGCGAGCGGGAGCGCGGTGGCGCCGACCCCGCGGTGGTAGCCCGACCCGTCGAGCCGCTCGTGATGGGACGCCGCGCACGTCGCCGCCCCGGCGAAGGCGGACGCGCGCGCCAGGATGCGCTCCGTGTAATAGGGGTGCAGCCGCACGCGCTCGCGCTCGGCGGTGTCGAGAGCCCCCGGCTTCTCCCAGATGCCGTTGGCGACGCCGAGGCGCCCGAGGTCGTGCAGCAGCGCCGCGCGGCGCACGCCGGCCACCTCGCCGGCGTCCAGGCCGAGGCCGCGCGCCGCGGCCTCCGCCAGCGAAGCCACCCCGCGCGAGTGGCCCATCAGCAGCGGCACCTTGAGGTCGGTGAAGTCGGCGAACGCCCGCGCGACGCCGTCGAGGCCGGCCTCGCCGACGGTGCGCACCGGCGCGGGCTCGGCGTCGAGCAGCCGCTCCCACGCGTCGCCCTCGCCGGGCTCGCGCAGCAGCAGCCCGGAGTCCGACAGCAGCGCGTCGCACACCTCCGGGTCGTACGCGACGCCCCGCCGCCGGGCGACGACCTCGAGCGCCGCCCGGACGCCGCGCAGCCGGGCGGAGGCGACCGCGTCGTGCGCGACGGTCACCACCCGCTGGGCCGGCGCCACCTCCGGTCCCTCGACCCCGTCGGGCGCGCCCGAGCCGTCCCACTGCTCGTAGACGTGGGCGAGGCCCGCGCGCACGCCGCCGCTCATCCCAACTCGCGCGGCGAGCCCCTCCGCCGCCTCGCACTGCAGTGCCACCAACCGCTCGACGCGCGCGTTGCCCTCGACGAGCGCGGCCACCCGCAGGCGGGCGCGCACGGCCGGCGGGCGATCCGCCCCCGTGAGCCGCAGCAGCGCGGCGACCGACTCCGCCGCCGAGGCGTGCGTCAGCACGACCGCGCGGCTGCGGAACGCGATCTCGTCGCCGCCGGTCCACTGCGCCATCTCGGGCGCGTTGGCGGTGCAGCCGAGGTGCTGCAGCAGCGCCACGTAGTAGATGTCCGATCGCGCGGCGGCGTCGCACCCCAGCCGCCGGCCGAGCTCGAGCGCGAGCAGGCAGATGCGCAGGCCCTGCTCGAGCGGCTGGCCCATCCCGAGGTCGGCGGCGACCGACAGGGCCCCCACCAGCTCGGCGAGGCGGGCGTCGTTCGCGGGCGTGATGGGCATCGGGGCTCTGTCGTGGACGATGTGCGCGTGCCGCCGCGCGAGCCGCTGCTGCTGTACCTCGACCAGAACTACCTCAGCGGCATCGTCAAGGGCAAGCCTCGACCGCTTGCTCGCCGACGAGCACCCCGACCGGCCGGCCCGGATCAGGTCCAGCCCGCGTAGAGCTCGAACGCGTCGGCCGGCGTGGCCGGCGGCTCCAGGCGCCCGAAGCCCCCGCGGAAGTAGGCCAGCGGCCGGCCCTCCCGGCCCTCCGCCTGCACGACCTCGGCGAGGAAGACGCTGTGCGTGCCCCCCTCGATGTCCTGCGTCACGCGGCACTCGATCCACGCGAGCGCGTCCGGCAGCAGCGGCGAGCCGAGCGCGCCGCGGTGCACGTCGAGGCCGGCGAACTTGTCCGCGCGCGGGGCCGCGAAGTGCCGCGCCAGGTCCCCCTGGCCCTCGTGCAGCACGTTGACCGCGAACACCCCGCCGCGGCTGATCGCCTCCCGCGTGGACACCGCGCGGTTGACGCACGCGAGAAGCATCGGCGGCTCGAGCGACAGCGAGCAGATCGCGCTCGCGGTCATGCCGTGGTCGGCTTCGCCGTCGCGCGCGGTGAGCACCGTGACGCCGCTCGCGAAGCGGCCGATCACCTCGCGGAAGTGGAGCGGCTCGCAGCTCTCGGTCAGGTCCGGGGAGGGGGTCGCCACATCGCACACGGTAGCGGGCTAGGATGCTGACGCAGAACACCGTGCGTTTGAATTCTGCAGGGAGGAACAGCACCATGACGGCACTGCTGACCGGCGACGAGTACCTCGAGGGCCTGCGCGACGGCCGCGCCGTGTTCATCGACGGCGAGCGGGTCGCCGACGTGACCGAGCACACGGCGTTCCGCAACTCGGCGCGCTCCATCGCCCGGCTCTACGACGCGCTGCACGATCCCGAGCAGCGCGAGACGCTGGTCGCCACCGACCGCCACGGGATCGACACGCACCGGTTCTTCATGCCGAGCTACAGCTCGGAGGAGCTGCTGGCGGCGCGCGAGGCGATCGCCGCCTGGTCGCGCCTCTCCTACGGGTTCATGGGGCGCACGCCGGACTACAAGGCGTCGTTCATGGCGACGCTCGGCGCCTCGCCCGAGTTCTACGCGCCCTTCGAGGACAACGCCCGCCGCTGGTACGAGCGCTACGCGCGCGAGGCGCAGTTCCTCAACCACGTGCTGATCAACCCGCCGATCGACCGCAACCGCGCCGTGCACGAGGTGGAGGACGTCTACGTCCACGTGGTGGAGGAGCGCGACGACGGGATCGTGGTCGACGGGGCGAAGATGCTCGCCACCGGCTCGGCGCTCACCCACGCGACGTTCGTCGCGCAGAACAGCGCCGTGCAGCTCGAGCCGGGGAAGGCCGAGGACTACGCGCTCGTGTTCATCGCGCCGATGGACACCCCGGGCCAGCGCCTGATCTGCCGCAACTCCTACGAGGAGGCGGCGAAGTCGCCGTTCGACAACCCGCTGTCCTCGCGCTTCGACGAGAACGACGCGGTGCTGATCTTCGACCGGGCGTTCATCCCGTGGGAGAACGTGCTCGTCTACCGCGACGTCGAGAAGGCGACGGGGTTCTACGCGGCCTCGGGATTCATGCCCCGCTACACGCTGCAGTCGGGCACGCGCCTCGCGGTCAAGCTCGACTTCATGTGCGGGCTGATCGGCCGCGCGCTGCAGGCCAACGGCACCGACTCCTTTCGCGGCGTGCAGGCGCAGCTCGGCGAGCTGGTGGCCTGGCGCAGCCTGTTCTGGGCGATCACCACGGCGCTGGCGACGGACCCGACCGAAGGCCCCGGCGGCACCGCGATCCCCAAGCTCGAGAACGCGGTGCTCGTCCGCCTGTTCGGCACCTTCGCGTGGCCGCGCGTGCGCGAGGTCTGCGCGCAGGCGCTGGGCGGCAGCCCGCTCGTCGTCCCGTCGAGCTACAAGGATCTGCAGAGCGACGAGCTGCGCCCGGTGATCGACCGCTTCTACCGCGGCTCGACCGGCTCGGCGGAGGACCGCGTCAAGGTCTTCAAGCTGCTGTGGGACGCGGTCGGAAGCGAGTTCGGCTCGCGGCACGAGTTCTACGAGCGCAACTACGGCGGCAACCACGAGCAGGTGCGCCTCGACGCCCTCCGCTTCGCCGGCTCGGAGGGCCTGATGGGCGCGTTCGGCGAGGAGGTCGAGCGCTGCCTGTCCGAGTACGACCTCGACGGCTGGACCGGGGACACGTGGGCGTTCGAGGAGACGGCGGGCCGTGCCGGCTGACGCGGACCCCGCCGCGCCGCCGCCGTACCCGATCGGGTCGGTCGACAACGCGCTGCGGCTGCTCGCGATGCTGCGGACGCGCAGCGCGATCACCGTCTCCGAGGCCGCGGCGGAGCTCGGCGTGGCGCGCTCGACCGCGCACCGCCTGCTGGGGATGCTGCGCCACCACGGGTTCGTGCGCCAGGACCCGGACTCCCGGGCCTACCTGCCCGGCCGGGCGCTGCTCGAGATCGGGCTGTCCGTGGTGGAGCGCCTCGACGTGCGGGTCGCGGCGCGCCCCGTGCTCGAGGCGCTCTCGCGCGAGCTGCGCGAGACCGTCCACCTCGCGGTGCTCGACGGCGGCGACTGCCTGTTCGCCGACTCCGTCGAGTCGACGGCCACGATCCGCGTCAGCTCGCGGATCGGCGCCGTGATGCCGGCCACCTGCACGGCGGCGGGCAAGGCGATGCTCGCCGCGCTCGAGCCCGCCGAGGTGCGCGCGCGCCTCGGCGGCCGCCGCCCGCGGCGGATGACCGAGCGCTCGCTCTCCTCGGTGGCCGCGCTCGAGGAGGAGCTCGCGGGCGTGCGGGCGCGCGGCTATGCCACGAACCTCGGCGAGAGCGAGGCCGGGCTGTGCGCGGTGGCGGCGGCGATCGACGGCGGTCGCGCCGCCATCACGGTCTCGGTCCCCGGCACGACGATCGAACCGGCGCGGCTCGAGGAGATCGCCGCCGCCGTGCGGCGCGCCGCCGCGGTCGCCGGCGAGGCGCTGGTCGGCGAGGCCGCCCCGCCCCGCGAGCCGGAGCCCGCGCTGCCATGACGCCCACGCTGACGCGGCCGCTGATCGTCGCGCTCGCGGTGAGCATCGCGGGCGCGCTGCCCGGCTTCCTGTTCGGCGCGGTGGCGGTGGCGATGCGCCCGGAGCTGCACTTCAGCATCCCCTCCATCGGCATCGGGATGGCCGGCTTCTTCGCCGCCTCCGCACTCGCCTGCCCGCCGTGCGGGCGGATCACGGAGCGCATCGGGGCGACGCGGGCGATGCGCATCGCGGCGCTCGGCGCGGGTGTGGTGCTGCTGGCGATGGCGATCGTCCCGCACTCGTTCCCGCCGCTCGTGGCGCTGCTCGTGGCGGGCGGGCTGGTCCAGGGGTTCTCCTCGCCGGCGGTGAACATGTACATGGCCCAGCGGATCAGCCCGGCCCGCCACGGGCTGGCGTTCGGGATCAAGCAGGCCTCGATCCCCGGCGCGCTGCTGATCAGCGGCGCGAGCCTGCCGGCGATCGCGCTCACCGCCGGGTGGCGCTGGGTGTTCGTGTTCGGCGCCGCGGTCGCCGTGGTGGCGCTGGCGCTGCTGTGGCGCCGCGACCCGGCGACGGGGCCCGGACCGGCGGCGGCGCCCGACGAGGCGCGCGGCGCCCGGCGCACCGGCGCGCGCTGGGTCGCCCAGCTCTCGCTCGCCGCCGGCCTCGCGAGCTTCGCCCCGCACTCGATGGGGTCGTTCCTCGTGCCGACCGCGATCCACGACGCGGGGATGGCGACCGGCACGGCCGGGATCCTGCTCGCGGGCGGGAGCGTCCTCGCCCTGCTGTCACGCCTGGCCGTCGGCGAGATGGCCGACCGCACCGGGCTCGCGACCCTGCGCCCGATCGGCGCGATGATGGCGATCGGCTGCGGCGGGCTGTGCGCGCTCGCGCTCGGCTCGCCCGCCCCGCTCGTGGTGGGCACGTGCCTCGCCTGCGCCGGCGGGTGGGGCTGGGCGAGCCTGTTCCACCTCGCGGTGGTCCGCTTCAACCCGCAGGCCCCGGCGGCCGCCACCGGCGTCGCCCAGGCCGGCATCTACTGGGGCGCGGCGCTCGCGCCGCTGACCTTCGGCGTGATCCTCGACCACTCCTCATACGCCACCGCGTGGGTGGTGGCGGCGGTGGTGACCGCGATCGCCGTGCTGATCGTGTTCCTGGCCGACGCCGGCCGGCGCGCGTCGGCCGTCGGGCGGGCCTGAGCGCTGGGCGGTTTGGCGGCGCCGCTCGCCAGGTAGTCCCGGACTACGCCACCGCGCGAGATGCCCTCACCGTTGCAACCGCCCCCGGACACCGCCGAGATCCCCGCCACCCGCTCCGTGGCTTCCAGCGACGTCGTCGTCGTCGCGCCGGAGGGCGAGCTCGACCTGGAGACGGCGCCCGCGCTGTGCGCGCGGCTGGCCGGCGCGCGGGCCGGGCGGGTGCTGCTCGACCTCGGGGCGGTCGGCTTCTGCGACTCCTCGGGACTGCGGACGATCATCGGGGCGGCGCAGGAGACCGCGATCCATCGCGGCCGATTCGTGGTCGTCGCGCCCCCGGACAGCCAGCCCGCACGGCTGCTCGCCCTCACGGGGCTGCAGGAGTTCCTCACGATCGTCGGAGACCGCGAGGCGGGCTTCGAACGGCTCCTGCGCGGCCGCCGGACGTCGCCTCGCTGACCACGTTCTGACGCTGACCTCAACCGCCGGCGGCCGGGTGCCGATGCGGGGCGCATGTTCTTCCTCACCATCGCCTGCGTGATCGCGCTGGTGGGCGCCCTCGCGCCCGTCGTCGGCTCGACCGGCACCGTGCTGCTGATCGTGTTCTCGCCCAGCCTGTTCATCCTCGTCCGGCTCGTCGCCACCGCGATCGACCTCGCGGTCGAGCCCGTGGTCGCACGGGTGCTCGGGCGCCGGGCGGACGCCGTCGACCCGCGGCGCCCGGCCTGACGGTCGCCTACTCCTCGGGCGTGGCGGTCGCGAGCGGCCGGCGCGGCGCGTGCGCACCGGGCGCGGCGGACCGTCCCCGAGCGCGGGCTTCGCCTCCTCCGGCGGCAGCGCCGGCTCCCCGTTGGCGCTCGCCTCCGCCGGCAGCTTCATCGCCGAGGCGGCCTCGAGGAACGGCTTGACCACGTCGAGCGGCAGCGGGAAGACGACCGTCGAGTTCTGCGTGGAGCCGATCTCGGTCAGCGTCTGCAGGTAGCGCAGCTGCAGCGAGGCCGGGTTGCCGGAGAGCACGTCGGCGGCGTGGCGCAGGCGCTGGGAGGCCTGGAACTCGCCCTCGGCGTGGATGATCTTGGCGCGGCGCTCGCGCTCGGCCTCGGCGCCCAGCGCCATCGCGCGCTGCATCGCGGTGGGGATCTCGACGTCCTTGATCTCGACCGTCGTGACCTTGATGCCCCACGGGTCGGTGTGCTGGTCGATGATGTGCTGCAGTGCCTCGTTGAGCTGCTCGCGCTCGCCGAGCAGCATGTCGAGGTCGGCCTTGCCGAGCACGGAGCGCAGGGTCGTCTGCGCGATCTGCGAGGTCGCCACGAGGTAGCGCTCGACGTCGACCACCGCGCGCGCGGCGTCGATCACGCGGAAGTAGCACACCGCGTTGACCTTGGCGGGGACGTTGTCGCGCGTGATCAGGTTCTGCGGCGGGATGTCGAGCGTCACCGTGCGCAGGTCGACGCGCACCATGCGGTCGATGGCGGGGATCAGCAGCACCAGGCCGGGCCCCTTCTCGCCGAGCAGCCGGCCCAGGCGGAAGACCACGGCCCGCTCGTACTCGCGCAGGACGCGGATCGAGGCGGCGGCCAGCGTCACCGCGACCGCCAAGAACGAGAGGACGAGGATCACGGCGACGGTCACGGCACTCATGGCAGCACCTCCCATTCCTCGGCGCGCCGGACCAGCAGCGTCAGCCCGTGCACCCGTTCTACGACCACGTGCTCGTCCTCGCGCGGCGCGGGCTCGCCGTCGTCCCAGGACTCCTGCGCCCGCCACAGCTCGCCGCCGACGTGCACGGCCCCGACCGGGGTCAGCGCCCGGCGCACGATGCCGACCTGGCCGATCAGCCCGTCGGCCCCGCCGCGGGGCCGGCGGCGCCCGACCTCGAGCGTCTTGCGCCCGGCGATCGCGATCAGCGCGACCAGCCCGACCGCGACCGGGAGGGCCAGGGCGAGCGCCATCAGGATGCTCCCGCCGGCGGCGTCCACCGCGAGCACGCCGCCCGCGACCAGCGCGAGGACGCCGGTCACCCCGAGCGCGCCATAGGCCGTCGTGTGCGCCTCCGCTACGAGTAGAGCGGCGCCGGTCACCATCAGCGCGAGTATCAGGGCGGTCATTGCCCGGCTTTCCTGATCTGATGGTACTCCGGCGCGACGCCGGGGAACAGCGGATCAGGCCTTCACGGACGCCAGGCAGACCAGGCGGTCACCGGCGCGCAGCTCGCGCGCGGCGGGATCGTCGAAGCGCAGCAGCCGGCCGTCGCGGTGGACGGCGACGATGGGCGCGTCCCCGCGGGGCCGGCCGGAGGGGCCGATCTCGTCCGGCTCGGGCTCGCGCTCGACCAGGTCGAGCCCATGGCCGAGGGTCATCAGGTCCTCGAGCACGGTGATCGCATACGGGTGGTGGGACGACAGGCCGAGCAGGCGCCCCGCGGCGCCGGCCGTCAGCACCACCGACGAGGCGCCCGCCTGGCGCAGCAGGTCGGCGTTCTCCTCCTCGCGCGCGGGGGCCACGATCACGGCGTCGCGGTTGAGCGCGCGGACGGTGAGGGTGATGAGCGCGGCCGACTCGTCGTCGGCGGTGCAGATGATCACCGTGCGGGCGCTCGCCACGTTCGCCTCCTCGAGCGCGACCGAGCGGGAGGCGTCGCCGGTGACCGTGTTGTAGCCGTCCCGCGCCGCCTCCTGCGCGGCCACGGGCGAGCGCTCCACGATCACCACCCGCTCCTTCGGCACCTTGCGCCCGCCGACCATCGCGGTGGCCGCCGCGCGGCCCTTGGTCCCGTACCCGCACACGATGACGTGGTCGCGCAACCGCCGCCTCCATCGCTCGATCCGCAGCGCCGTGAGGGTCTGGGAGGTCAACAGCTCCACCGTCGTCCCCACGACGAGGATGAGGAACAGTATCCGCACCGGGGTGACGACGAGCGTGGTGAACAGCCGCGCGCCGTCGGACAGCGGCACGACGTCCCCGTATCCCGTCGTCGTGACGCTGACGGTCGCGTAGTAGAAGGAGTCCAGCAGCGAGACGCCGTCGCCGGCGGCGTCGCGATAGCCGTCGCGCGTGAGGTAGGTCCCGATCGCGACGAAGGCGATCAGCGCGATCGCGAGCGCCACGCGCCACAGCAGGCGGCCGAGCGGCGACGGCGGGCGCCCGGCCGACGCCAGCCGGACGCCGCGCGGGAGCGAGGGACCCCGGGACACCGGCGCGAGGGTACGCGACGCGCCGGGCGGTGAGTGGCGCGCCTACGCGGCCGCGTACCGCTTGGCGCTGCGGGCCCGGGCCTTGGCGGCCTCCGCCTCGCGGTCCTTGGGCGGCGCCGAGGTCACGAGCTCGTCGAGCAGGCGCGTCGTGATCGCGGTGATGTCGTCGACGGCGCGCTCGAAGGCCTCGGCGTTGGCCTGGGAGGGCTTGGTGAATCCGCTGACCTTGCGGACGAACTGGAGGGCGGCGTCGCGCGCCTCGGTCTCAGAGGCGGGCGGCTCGAAGTTGTGGAGCGGGCGAATGTTGCGGCACATGCCCAGAGGGTAGGGCAGCCGCGTCAGCCCGGGGCGACAGGCTCCTTGCCGCCGTGCGAGCGCTCCACGTACGGCCAGAACTGGCGCTCGAACTCCTCCCAGTCGATCCCGTCGCCGCCGCCGTCGCCCGGGAGCGGGCCGTCGGGGCCTCCGCCGCCGCCCCCGTCGTCGTCGGAGCCTCGGCCGTCGTCGTCGCGTCCGTCGCCCCGCCGCGGCGCAGGCGCGCGGCTGAGCCAGACCGACCAGAGGATGAACGAGACCCATCCGGCGAGCACGAGCGCGATCACGCTCGGCATCGAGGGCGCGGCCGTCGCGGCCGTGTGGAAGCCGATCTGGATCAGCAGGCCGACCACCAGCACCGCGCCGATCCCGACCTGGCGCTTGGGCGGGGTGCCCCACACCGCCTTGCGGAGGCCGAGGCCCTCGACGACCACGAGAGCCCCGATCACGCCGCCGTCGAACATGCAGGGACGATACTCCTGTGCGGTTCCCGGCTCCGAGCACCGGGCGCGCAGAGGCTAGCGGCGGCGGAAGTGCCAGCGCTGCCGGTTGGCGCGGCGCTCGGCCGCCGACTGGCTGACCGCGAACACGATCAGGCCGGTGACGAGCGCGGGGAACCCGATGCCGAAGATGGCGATCAGCGACAGGGTCCACTTCCAGGCCATGCTCAGGGCGAGGACGGTGAGCATCGGCGCGGAGTCTAGGGGATCCCACCCTCACCAGCGCCGTCGTCGCTTGCCAACGCGACGCAGCATCTGTTAGGAAGGCTGCCTATCGATTCCTGAGGAGGGGTTGACGATGCGAACCAGGACCTGGCCGGCGCTCGCCGTGGCCGCGGTGCTCGCGCTCGGCGTGGGCGCGTGCGGGGGCGACGACGACGGCGGTGGCGGCGGGGACGAGCAGGCCGCCGCCGGCGAGCTGAAGGGCAAGATCGCGGTGCTGCTGCCCGACTCGAAGTCGTCGGACCGCTGGGAGAAGGCCGACCGCCGGTTCTTCAAGGAGGCCTTCGAGAAGGCCGGCCTGAGCAGCGACGACTACGTCATCTCGAACGCCGAGGGCGACCCCAACACGCAGAAGAGCCAGGCCGAGCAGGCGGTGACCGAGGGGGCGAAGGTCATCCTGCTCGTCAACCTCGATCCGGGCAGCGGCGCGGCGATCATCGACAGCGCGAAGTCGCAGGGCGTGACGATGATCGACTACGACCGGCTGACCACCGACGGCGACGCCGACTACTACGTCAGCGGCGACGCCACCGAGGCGGGCCGGCTCCAGGGCAAGGGGATCATCGAGGACCTCGGCGGCAAGGGCGGCTCGGGGACGCCGCAAGTCGCGATCCTCGACGGTGCGCCTACCGACAGCTTCGCCACGGACCTCAAGAAGGGCTACGGCGAGGTGCTCAAGCCGAAGTTCGAGAGCGGCGAGTACGACAAGGCCGCCCAGCAGGCGGTGCCGCAGTGGGACGGCCAGAAGGCGCTGACGATCTTCGAGCAGATGCTGCAGGCGCAGCGCAACGACATCGACGCCGTCGTGGCGGCCAACGACACGATCGCCAACTCGACGATCTCGGCGCTGAAGGCGCGCAAGCTCGACATGCTGCCGACGAGCGGGCTCGACGCCACCTCCCAGGCGCTCCAGCACATCCTGGCCGGCGAGCAGAGCTTCACGGTCTACTTCTCGATCAAGGACCAGGCGACGAAGGCCGCGAACCTCGCGGTGCAGGTCGCGCGGGGGGAGGAGCCGACCGGCGTCGAGCAGAAGGTCGACAACGGGAAGAAGCAGGTGCCGACGATCCTGCTCAAGCCCCAGACCATCCGCAAGGACAACATCGCCGACACCGTGATCGCGGACGACTTCGTCAGCTGGGACGAGGTCTGCGTCGGCGCCTACGAGCAGTACTGCCCGAAGGACCGCTGACCGCGGTGCGCCCCCGGCCCACCGCCCCCGCGGACTCGCCGAGCCTGCTGCGGCGGATGAACTCCGCGCACGTGCTCGAGGTGATCCGGGAGCGCGGCCCGATCTCGCGCGCCCAGCTCGCGCGCGAGACGGGCCTGTCGAAGCCGACCGTCAACGAGGTCGTGGAGCGGCTCCTCGACGCCACCTACGTCGAGGAGGCCGCGCCCGCCGACGGCCTTCGCCCACGCCGTCCGGGCCCGCGCGGGCGGCTGCTGCGCTTCCGCGCGGACCTCGGGCACGTGGTGGGGGTCGACATCGGCGCCGACAAGGCGCTGGCGCTCGTCGCCGACCTCTCGGGGCGGATCCTCGCCCGCGAGCGCCGCGCGGTGTCCGGGCAGGCCCGTGCCGGCCAGGACCCGCTGCTGCGGGAGGTGCGCGCCACGGCGCGGGCCGCGCTGCGGGCGGCCGGCCTCGGCGCCGACGGGCTCCGCGCGGTGGGGGTCGGCACGCCGGGGGTGGTCGACCCCGCGAGCGGGCGCATCACGCTCGCGCCGCAGCTCGCGGGCTGGGAGGGACTGGCGCTCGGCCCGCGGCTGCAGCGGACGTTCGGCTGCCCCGTCGTGGTCGACAACGAGACGCACGTCTCGCTGCTGGCCGAGACGTGGCGCGGCGCGGCGCAGGACGTGCGCGACGCGGTCTACGTCCAGGTGGGCGTCGGCATCGGCGGAGCGGTGCTCGTCAACGGCGAGCTCTACCGCGGCGCCACCGGGGCCGCGGGGGAGATCGGCTATCTCGCGGGCGACGGGGACGGCGCGCCCGAGCACGGGGCGGGGCCGTTCGAGTGGGCGGCCGGGGCGCGCGCCTACGCCCGGCTGGGCGCGCGCGCGGCGGCCCGGCCGCGCGCCGGCGCGCTGCTGCGCGAGCTGGCCGGCGGCGACCCGGCCGCCGTGACGGCGCAGACGGTGTTCGCCGCCGCGGCGCGGGGCGACGCCGCCGCGCAGGAGGTGGTGACCGAGCTCACGCGCCGCCTCGCGCGCGGCGTGGCGGGCTTCGTCACCGCGCTGAACCCCGAGCTCGTGATCGTCGGCGGCGGGGTCGCCAACGCGGGCTCCGCCCTGCTCGAGCCGCTCGAGGCGGGGGTGCGCGCGCTCGTGCCGGTGCCGCCGCGGATCGAGCTCTCGCGGCTGGGCGACGAGTCCGTCGCCCTCGGGGCCGTCCGGCTGGCCGCCGACGTCGCCGACGCATCCCTGTTCCCGCTCGCCGCCGACGCGGCGTCCTGATCGGAGGCGAGGACCCATGGACCAGACCCAGGCGTTCGAGACCGGCCTCTCACCGTTCATCGCGTTCCGCGACCGCGCGGCATGCGAGCGCGCGCGGGCGATCCCCCGGGCGCGGCTGACCGAGCACGCCAACCCCGACTTCCGGATCGCGGTGGTCGACGACGCGGGCGAGTTCTACCGTCGCTTCGCCGAGGACCTCGTGGGGCGCATCCGCGCGGCGCGCGACGAGGGCCGCCGATTCGTCGCGATCCTGCCGGTCGGCCCGATGCCCCAGTACGAGATCGCCGCCGGGCTGATCAACGACGAGCGCCTCTCGCTGGCCCACGTGCACACGTTCAACATGGACGAGTACGCCGACGAGCACGGCGTGACCGCGCCGCCGTCGTGGCCGGGCTCCTTCCAGCGGGCGATGTGGGAGCGCTTCTTCGCGCTCGTCGACCCGGAGCTGCGGCCGCCCGAGTCCCAGATCCACTTCCCCACCGGAGACACGATCGGCGACTACAGCGCGCGGCTGGAGGACCTCGGCGGCGCCGACGTCTGCTACGGCGGCATCGGCTGGAGCGGGCACATCGCGTTCTGGGAGCCGCAGCTCGGCGCCGAGTTCGACGGCGACCTCGACGCCTACCGGCAGGCCGGCGCGCGGCTCGTCGAGCTGCACCCGATGACCGTGATGCAGAACGCGCTGCACTCGTTCGGCGGCGACTGGTCGTGGGTGCCGCCGCGGGCGGCGACGATCGGGCCGCGCGAGATCCTCGGCGCGCGGCACCGCAGCTTCTGGCTCGACGGCGACCTCGGCGGCGGGGTCTCCTGGCAGCGCTTCATCGCCCGCCTCGTCGCCCACGGCCCGGTGAGCGAGTTCGTGCCCGGCTCGCTGCTGCAGACGGCCCGCAGCGACTACACGATCCTCGGCAACGTCGCCGACGACGTCGAGATCCACATGTCCTAGAGCGCGACGCCGAGCTCGGCGGCGATCCCTCGCCGGCCGTCGCCGGTGACGTGCAGCGCGCGGCTGCGGTCCCCGTGGCGGAGCCACCCGAGGTCGAGGAGCCGGCTCGCCAGCGCGCGCCCGACCGTGCCGGAGATGGCCACCGCCGCCACGTCGCCGGATCCGGTGGCGACCGCGCGGACCCGCGCCCGGATCAGCCCCTCGGCCGTGAAGAGCGTCATCTGGGTGTCGTCGGTGATCGCGCCGGCGCGCTCGCCCGCCTCGGCGAGCTCGGCGATCCCGGCCGGGCCGAACCGGCTGCGGATGCCGTCGATCCGCTCGAACTCGACGGGAGCGCCGAGCGCGTCGCCGACGGCGCCGCCGAGGAAGCATCCGCGGATGCGATCGGTCATGGACGGAGGATGAGGCACGACCTGCGTCACCCGATCGCCAGCGCCGCGATCCCCAGGACGATCGCGCTCGCGCACGCCAGGCGGCGGCCCACGTCGCCCTCCGCGAGCAGCTGGGTCCCGAGCGCCGCGCCGATGAGGATGCTGACCTCGCGCGCCGGGGCGACGTAGCTGACGGGAGCGGTGGCGAGCGCGTAGAGCACGAGCACGTAGGCGAGCGGGCTGAGGATCCCGACGCCGAGCGCCGCGCGGCGGTTCGCGCGCCAGGTCTCGCGCAGCTCGCCGGACCGGTGCACGATCACCGGGGTCAGCAGGGCGGCGTTGGCGACCACGGTGCCCCAGAAGTAGAGGATCGGCGAGAGGCCGAGGGGTCCGACCGCGTGCTTGTCCCACAGGGTGTAGCCGGCGATGAACACGCCCGTGGCCAGCGCGTAGCCGACCGCCTCGGCGGCCTCCGGTCCGCTCGCGCGCAGCCGCCGCGGGCCGCCCGCCAGCGAGAGCACCGCGACCACGATCGCCGCCCCGCCGGCCAGCGCGAGCCCGCTCGGGCGCTCCTCCAGCAGCACGATGGCGGCGAGGGTCGCGAGCAGCGGCCCGATCCCCCGCGCCAGGGGGTAGACGAGCGAGAGGTCGCCGACGCGGTAGCCGCGCTGGAGCAGCACGAAGTAGCCGGCGTGCAGCGCGCCGCTGCCGGCCATGAACGCCACGCCCTCGAGGCCGAGATCCGCGCCGGCGCCCTGCGCGAGCGCCACCGCGGCGACCGGGGTCAGCAGGACCGCGCTCGTGGCGGCCACGAGCCACACGAACACCGCGCCGCCGGTCGCGGTCTTGGCGAGCAGGTTCCACCCGGCATGGGCGACCGCGGCGCTCAGGACGAGGACCAGGGCGATCGTGCTCAAGGCGGGGCTCCTTCCGTCACGCCCGCGCGCAGGCGGGCAGGGGTGCAGAGCCCTCGGGGCTTTTATCCCTTCAGGTCAGTGGACCGTCCCGCGGGACGGACCTGGCGCCGCTCGGTCGCGGACCCCCCGGTCCCTCGTTGTGATCTGCCCTCGGCGCGGGTGGGGGCGGAACCCTAGGCGCAGCCGCGTGCTGCGCCCCAATGTAGCGTGGACGCGCTGTCCGGCGCCTCACCGCTAGGTTCCCGCGCGATGCGCATCCTCGTCCTGGGCGCCGGCGGGGTCGGCGCCGCTGTCGCCGCCATCGCGCGCCGCCGCGACTTCTTCGATCGCCTGGTGCTCGCCGACATCGACGGCGACCGTGCCCGAGCGGCGGTCGCCCGCCATCCGGATCCGCGCTACGGGGCCGTCGCACTGGACGCGAGCGACGAGGCGGCGGTTGTCGAGCTCGCCCGCGCCGAGCGCGCCGACGCGATCCTCAACGCCTGCGACCCGCGCCTGAACCCGCCGATCTTCGCGGCGGCGCGGGCGGCGGGCTGCACCTACCTGGACATGGCGATGACGCTGTCGAGCCCGCATCCCGAGCGCCCGCACGAGCTGCCGGGGGTGAAGCTCGGCGACGAGCAGTTCGCGCGCGACGCCGAGTGGCGCGAGGCGGGCGCGCTCGCGCTGCTCGGCATCGGGGTCGAGCCCGGTCTGTCGGACGTGTTCGCCCGCTACGCCGCCGACCACCTGTTCTCCGAGGTCGACGAGGTCGCGGTACGCGACGGCGCCGACCTCGTGGTGCGCGGCTACGACTTCGCGCCGACGTTCTCGATCTGGACGACGATCGAGGAGTGCCTGAACCCGCCGCTCGTCTGGGAGGCCGGGCGCGGCCACTACACGACGCCGCCGTTCTCCGAGCCCGAGGTGTTCACGTTCCCCGACGGGATCGGCCCGGTCGAGTGCGTCAACGTCGAGCACGAGGAGGTGGTGCTCGTCCCGCGCTGGGTCCCGTGCCGGCGGGTGACGTTCAAGTACGGCCTCGGCAGCGAGTTCATCGAGGTGCTGCGGACGCTGCGCAAGCTCGGGCTGGACTCGACGGAGCCACTCGCGGTCGACGGCTTCCGCGTGGCCCCACGCGACGTCGTCGCCGCCGCCCTGCCCGACCCCGCGCAGATCGGCGACCTCATGAGCGGGCGCACGTGCGCGGGCACGCTCGTGACCGGGACCGGCCGGGACGGGCGCCCGCGCGCGACCTACCTGTACCACGTGGCCGACAACGAGCGGACGATGCGCGAGGACGGCTGCCAGGCGGTCGTGTGGCAGACGGCGGTCAACCCGGTGATCGCGCTCGAGCTGCTGGCCGAGGGCACCTGGAGCGGCGCGGGCGTGCTCGGCCCGGAGGCCTTCGACGCGGCGCCGTTCCTCGACCGCCTGGCCGACTACGGCACGCCCCACGGCGTGCAGGAGCGCGACCCCGAGGACCCGCTCCGCTAGTGCGCCTCGGGCGGCGCCTGCTTCGCGCCGCGCCGGCCCTTGCGACGCGGCTGCCGCTCGTCCTTGACGAACCGCGTCGCGATCGTGAGCAGCAGGTAGGCGACGCCGACGATGATGAAGAACGCGGTCGCCGTGCCGTCGTTGTCGAACCCGAAGATGAACGGCGCGGCGATCAGCACGATCGCGATCAGGAAGTCGAGCATCACGTGCGCCTGGACCGGGACCGACTTGATCAGCCCGGTGGGTATCGCCGTCGAGGCGGTGAGGATCAGCACCACGACGCCGGCGACGATCGCGGCGGCCGTGGCCGACCCCTCGTCGAACGAGAACAGGAACGGCGCGGCGACGAGCAGGATGCCCGCCGCGTACTCGATCAGTCCGTGGACGACGGCGGGGATGGGGCCCTGGCGGAACACGCGCCCAGGTTACCCGGGCGCAGATCGTCGAACACGCGGCCGGCCACCTCGAGCTCCAGGTGGTCCACGCGCGCGCGGGTGCCCGCGCCGAGCGCGACCTCGAGGCTGGCGAGCCGTCCGCGCCGCTGCCACAGCGTCTGCTCGAGGTCGTGCTGCTGGATCCGGCGCACCGGCGCGAGCACCGTGGTGCGGGCGAGACGGCGCGAGCGCAGCGCCAGATGCGCGGCGTCCACGCGCCAGCCCGTCGCCCGGTAGCGCGCGACGCCCCACCACGCGGCCGGCACGAGCAGCGCGAGCGCCCACGGCCGCGCGGCGGCGATCGCGATCCACGCGGCCGCGGCGGGCACGACGGCGAGCGCGAGCGGCTCGACGAGGAAGCGCCGCAGCGCGCGCCGCGGCGGTGGGGCGAGCGGCTCGAGCGGCACCGCGAGCTCGGGCAGCATGCGGCGCAGCAGGGGCTCGACCTCCGTCCGGCGCACCAGCGGGAACAGCGTCTGGGCCGAGGAGGCGTCGGCCGCATAGCCCGCGACCTCCACCCGGAGCGAGGCCAGCCCGAACGGCTCGCGCAGCAGCCCCTCCACCACCCGCACCGCCTGCACGCGGCGCACGGGGACGATCGCCTCGCGCCGCTGGAGCAGGCCGCGGGCGATGCGCAGCCGCCCGCCGTCGCGCTCGAGCGTGAAGCCCGCGAAGGCGATGACCGTGCCGAGCGCCGACACCGCCCACCCGGCCACGCCCAGCAGCGCGAGCGCCAGCAGCGCCTCGCCGACGCTGTCGGGGACGAGCCCGATGGCGCGCTGCTCGAGCGCGGAGTCCGAGAAGACGTCGCGCAGCAGCTGCACGGCGCCGGCCAGGATCGGCAGCACGATGGCGACCTGGCCCTGCGTCGCGGCGGCCGCCGCGAGCCGCCGGGGGCTCACGCGCGCGTACGTCCCCCGCCGCTCCGGCGCGGAGGCCGCCACCGCCTCCGGGTGGGCGCCGGCGACCGCGGCGCGCAGCTGCGCGAGATCGGCGGGCGACACCGCGCTCAGCACGATCTCGGCCTTCTTCCCGCCGCCGGCCGCCTGCACCTGCACGGCCACCACACCGAACACCCGCTGCAGGATGCCCTGGACGCTGTCGAGCGACTGCACGCGGCCCAGCGGCACCGACGCCTCGCGCACCGACACCACGCCGGTCCGGTACTCGATCGCGTCGTCCGTCACCGCGTAGGTGGTCGAGCGCCAGCGGACGTAGCCGAGCAGCACGGCGGCCGCCGTGGCGATCAGCGTGAACCCGACGATGCGCGCCAGGCCCATCGCGTCGGAGTCGCCGCCGAACAGCGTGGCGCCGAACGCCAGCAGGAGCGGAAGCGCGGCCTGGCGCAGCGAGTCGACGGCCATCACGGCGATGCCCGCCGGGTGCAGGCGCCGCCGCAGCACGGCCCGCTCAGAGCTCATCCGGCGTCCGGGTCAGCGTCGCGATGCGGTCGCGCACGGCTGCGGCCTCGGCGGGGCGCAGCGCGGGGATGCGGGTGCCGCCGGCGGCCGTGTGGAAGATCACCGACGAGAAGCCGAGCAGCCGCTCGAGCGCCCCGCGCTGGATGTCGACGTGCTGCACGCGCTGCATCGGCACGAGCGTGCGGGTGATCGTCACCACGCCGCGCAAGAGGTCGATCTCCTCGTCGCGGACCTCGTAGCGGAAGCGCCGCCAGCGCACCTCGGGCACGATCAGCACCGACGCGAGCGCGGCGAGGACCGGCACCACCCACAGCAGCGTCGGCAGCGGCGAGGGCAGCTCCTCGTCCAGCGCGATCGCCAGGACCACGCCGGCCACGATCGCGGGGACGGCGCCGAGCGCCGCCTCCAGCCGCCACAGCGTGCGCGCCCCGGGGTCGAGGCGGCGGGTGGGCTCGGCGATGCCCGTCAGCCGAAGAACACCTCGGCCGTCTCCCACAGCTCCGTGTCGAGCAGCTTGGGCTCGCGCAGCGCCTCCTCGAGCGGCACGCGCACGATGTTGGGCCCCCGCAGGGCGACCATCTTCCCGAAGTCCCCTTCGGTGACCGCCACCACCGCGGCGACGCCGAAGCGGGTGCCGAGGACGCGGTCGTAGGCCAGCGGGGTCCCGCCGCGCTGGACGTGGCCGAGGATCGTCATGCGCGACTCGTAGCCGGTGCGCGCCTCGATCTCCTTCTCGAGCTGCACCGCGATGCCCCCGAGGCGGACGTGACCGAACGCGTCGGTGCCCTCGTGCTCGGAGACGACGGCGCCGTCGCGGGGCGTGGCGCCCTCGGCCACCACCACGACCGAGAACGTCCGGCCCGCGGCGTGCCGGCGGCGCAGGTGCTCGCAGACCTCGTCGACGTCGAACGGGCGCTCCGGCACGAGGATCACGTCGGCGCCGCCGGCGATCCCGGAGTGCACGGCGATCCAGCCCGCGTGGCGGCCCATGACCTCGACCACCATCACGCGGTTGTGCGACTCCGCGGTGGTGTGCAGCCGGTCGACGGCGTCGGTGGCGATCTGCACCGCGGTCTGGAAGCCGAACGTGAAGTCGGTGCCGTTGAGGTCGTTGTCGATCGTCTTGGGGACGCCGACCACGTTGATGCCGTCGTCGAAGAGCCGCTTGGCGACGCCCAGCGTGTCCTCGCCGCCGATCGGGATCAGCCCGTCGAGCCCGCGGTCGGCGAGCGTCTGCTTCACGCTCTCGAGCCCGCCCTCCTCCTTGTAGGGGTTCGTGCGCGAGCTGCCGAGGATCGTCCCGCCGCGGTGCAGGATGCCGCGCGTCGACTCGTGGGTGAGGGGCACCGCCTCGTTGCGCAGCACGCCGGCCCAGCCGTAGCGGAAGCCGATGAATTCGTGCCCGCCGTCCCGGGTCCCCTTGCGAACGATCGCGCGGATGACGGCATTGAGGCCTGGGCAGTCCCCGCCGCCCGTGAGTACACCGATGCGAGCCATGGCCGGATGCTATGTGGAATCGATCCCGCCCGCCCGTCGAGGGGGCGTGGCCGCGCGGCGGTCGATGCCATCAGACTGCGCGCCCATGGCCGTCCTCCTCGAGCGCCACGACCAGCTCGACCGCGACCTCTACGCGCGCGTGGTCTTCGACGGCGAGCGGGTCGAGATCGGCGACGCGGCGCTCGCGTTCGTGGACGAGCGCCGCCGCGCGCTGCTCGCGTTCCTCGAGCGAGGCGGGTCGGCCTACGGGGTCACCACCGGCCTCGGCTACCTGACCACGCGCGCGGTCGGCCGGGGGGAGCGCGAGGAGCGCTCGATCCTGATGGGGCGGGCCTCGGGCGTCGGGCCGCCGCTGCCGGAGGAGGTCGTGCGGGGCGTGATGCTTCTGCGGCTCGCGGGCTTCCTCAGCGGCCGGCTCGGGGTGAGCGCGGAGCTGTGCCGCTTCATCGCCGGCCGGCTCAACGACGGCTGGGCGCCGGTCGTGCCGGACGGGCCGGTCGGGGTGGCGGGCGAGACGATCCCGCTCGCGCACCTGTTCCAGACGTTCGTCGGCGAGGGCGCGGTGGCGGAGGGGGACGCGGCCTCCGCGCTGGCGCGCCGCGGCGTCGCGCCGTACGAGCCGGGGGTCAAGGAGGGACTCGCGCTGGTGGCGGGCGCGCCGTTCGCGCCCGCGCTGGGGGTCATGGCGGAGCGGCGCGCGGGCGCGCTGCTCGACCACGCCGATCTCGCCGTGGCGCTCGCGGCCGCGCTCGTGGGAGCCTCGGCGCGCCCGTACTCCGCGCGCGTGGGGCGCCTGCGCGACGACCCGGGACAGCAGCGCACCCATGCGGTGCTGATGCGGCTGCTCGGCGGCGAGGGGTTCGACGACGCGCTGCAGGCGCCGGTCTCCTTCCGCGTCGCGCCGCAGGTCCACGGCGCCGCGCACGACGCGCTCGAGAGCGTGCGCGCGCAGCTCGCGCGCGAGCTGCGCGCCGTGACCGACGGCCCCGTCTTCCTGCCGGCGGACGACGGCGAGCCCGAGGGCCTGTATCCGACCGGCGGCTTCCTCGCCGAGGCGCTGACGCAGCGGCTCGACGCGCTGGCGGTCGCGCTCACCGGGGTGACCAACCTGCTCGAGAAGCGCCTGCACCGGCTCCTCGACGCCCGCTTCTCCCGGCTGCCCGAGCAGCTCGCCGCCGACCCCGGGCGCCAGTCGGGCCTCGTGACGCTGCACAAGGCCGTCGTCGGGCTGGTCGCCGAGTCGCGGCTGCTCGCCGCCCCGGCCACGGTGCACGTGACCGACACCTCCACCGGCCAGGAGGACGTGCAGGCCTTCACGTTCCTGGCGTCGGCCAAGCTCGAGCGCGTGATGGACGCGCTCGAGCTGGCGCTGGCCTACGAGCTGGTGGCGCTGCGGCAGGCGCGGTTTCTGCGGGGAGCGTCCCTGCCGCCGCTGCTCGAGGCGGCGATCGAGGCGGTCGCGGCCGTCGTCCCGCCGTTCGAGGCCGACCGCTCGGCGGGCCCGGACGTGGAGCGGGCGCGGGAGCTCGTGCGCTCCCGCGCCCTGCTGCGCTAGGCGTTGCTCGGAGCCGGCTCCGGGCTCGGCGCCTCCGCCGACTGCGCGCTCCAGCGTCCGGCGCGGGCGGCGAGGTTCGATGACGGCACTGAGTGGGTCTCCTGAACGGCGGTGAATAAAGCTCCGCTCAGGGTCCCAACGGGGACGCGACACGCCAGTCGAGGGGCCCGGCGTCCGCCGGTGCGGATATCCGCACCGGCGCCGGGTCGTTGCGATCCGCCTGCCCGCTAGAGCAGGATGATCAGCAGGATGATGATGATGAGAAGCGTGCCGATGCCGATGTACATGGGAGGGTGCTACCCCCGCCGACCGGTTGGCATTCGAACCGCACCAGGCCCGCGCCGCCTGCGACAATCCCGCCTGGCCCTGCCTTCCGGCTGATCGGTTGACGCCCCCGAAAGCCCGTGTGGCAGACGCGAGCTGCGCCTGCCGCGCATTTCGGAACTCGGTCCGGGAGGCAGGGTCCTTCGACGCCGTCCCGGGCTTGTCATACTGTGGCGCGCGCGGTGGTCCGCCACATGCCGCGCTCCGCCAAAGGGGGCGTAGCTCAGTCGGTTAGAGCGCCGGCCTGTCACGCCGGAGGTCGCGGGTTCGAGTCCCGTCGCTCCCGTAGAAGGATCCAGGCCCCGCTCCCGCGGGGTTTTGTCGTTCTCCACGGAAACGCGTGGCCGCGTCAGTCCACCGCGGTGGCCTCCAGCAGGACGAGGAGCCCTGGCGCGGCCAGCTGCGTGACGCCGAGCACGCTGGTCGCAAAGCCGCCATCGGCGTTCCCGAAGCGGCCCGTGAGGCTCGCCCAGTGCTTGAGCAGCTCGTCGACGTCGGTGGTGTACACGTTGAGCCGCACGATGTCGGCGAGGGTCATGTCGGCCCCGGCCAGGACGGCCTCCAGGTTGTCGACGGCCAGCCCGAGTTGCGCGGCCATGTCGTTCGGATGCTGGGGGCTGCCGTCGGCGTCCACCGCGTCTTGTCCGCTGCAGACGAGCTGCCGCCGGTGCCCCTCGATGAGCTGAGCTTGGTCGAAGCCCAGCTTGCTGGACCAGGACACGGGGTTGATCGGCGTTCGTGCGGGCATCGCTGCTCCTATCGGATCGTCGAGGCTCTTCATCGGCGGAGCCTCATCACCAGGACCAAGTACATCATCAACAGTAGCAAATAGTCCTAGAAAACTACAAGTAAGAATATGAGCAGGACTCGACGCTATGCTTTCTTCCGCATGGCGACGATGCGCACATACGGCGACGGCTGCGCGATCGCGGTCGCGCTCGACCTGGTCGGAGAGCGCTGGGCACTGCTCGTGGTCCGCGAGCTGCTGCTCGGGCCGAAGCGCTACACGGACCTGCGCAGGGGCCTTCCCAACGCCAGCCCCAACGTGCTCTCCGAGCGCCTGCGCGAGCTCGAGCGTGCCGGGGTCGTCCGGCGGCGCAAGCTCCCGCCGCCCGCGGGCGCGCGCGTCTACGAGCTGACGGACTGGGGCCGCGAGCTCGAGGAGATCGTCATCTCACTCGGGCACTGGGCCGCCCGCTCGCCGGCCGGGCTGACCGGTGGTCCGGTCGGGGCGGATTCGACGATCCTGGCGCTCCGCTCGCGGTTCGACCCGGGCGCCGCGCACGGACTCCGCGCCGTCTACGAACTGCGCCTCGGCGAGGATCGCTTCCGGATCGACGTCGCAGACGAGGAGATCGAGGTCGCCCGCGGGGGCGCCGATCACGCCGACGCGACGATCGACACCGACCCCGACACGCTCGCCGCCGTGCTCTGGGCGGGCCGCGCACTCGCCGATGCGCAACGCGTCGGGGGACCTCACGATCCAGGGCGACGCGGCGGCGGTGGAACGCTTCGTTCGCCTCTTCCCCTTGCCCGAGCCGGCCGCCGCTGTCAGCGCGGCATAGGGCAGCCGGTTTCCGCGGCTCCGGGCGTCATCTCAACCGGGTGATGCGGGCTTCGGCAGGCGTAGGCGACGATGCCGTGGCGAGTGGACGACCGTCGCGACGCTCATATGACCGGGTCGGAGTTCGATGCGCTCTTCGAGGCCGTCTGCGCCTGGGGGAGGTGGGGCGAGCAGGACCAGCGCGGGGCGCTCAGTGAGCTCACCGCCGGTCGGGTCGTGGCCGCATGCGGACTCGCGCGCAACGGCCGGCCGGTCGGTCTGGGCCTGCCCCTCAACACGCGCAAGAGCATCGAGAACCCGTCCCCGGCCGTGCACCGCATGACGCAGCTCACCGACACCGACATCGGATCGGGATCGCTGCGCTTCGCCAAGGACTACGTCGGCGCGGACTACCACAACGACGGGCACAGTCACATCGACGCGCTGTGCCACGTCGCCTTCCACGGCGCCCTCTACAACGGGCTGCCGGCCACCAGCGTGACGGAGGACGGCGCGACGGCGGCGACGATCGACGTCGCCGGGGACGGTCTCGTGGGCCGCGGGGTGCTGCTCGACGTGCCCCGGCTGCGCGGGCTCCCCTGGATCGAGCCCGGCGAGCACATCTACCGGGACGACCTCGAGTCCGCGGAGCGCGAGCAGGGCGTGCGCGTCGCCGCGGGCGACGTCCTGTTGATCCGCACCGGCCACCAGCGCCGCGTGGCCGAGCATGAGGAATGGGATACGGCGGCCCTGAAGGCGGGCCTGCACCCCACCACCGCGCCCTTCTTCGCCGAGCGGCGGATCGCCGTGCTCGGATCGGACGGCAACAGCGACACGGCGCCGAGCACGACGGACGGGGTCGCCTTCCCGATCCACGTCCTGGCGCTCAACGCGATGGGCGTCCACCTGCTCGACTACCTCCAGCTCGAGGAGCTCGCCGCCGCGTGCGAGCGCGAGCGCAGATGGGAGTTCCTGTTCGTCGCCGCGCCGCTGCGGATCCCCGGCGGGACGGGATCGCCGCTGAACCCCGTCGCGATCCTCTGAGACGCCCTCGCCTCGTGACTACGAGCCGTGCGCCGAGCGGAAGCGCCGCAGGCGGAGCGCGTTGGCGACGACCGAGACGCTCGAGAACGCCATCGCGAGGCCGGCGATCACGGGGTTCAGGAGGCCGGCCGCGGCGAGTGGCACGGCGGCGACGTTGTAGCCGAAGGCCCAGGCGAGGTTCTGCTTGATCGTGCGCAGGGTCGCGCGTGAGAGGCGGATCGCGTCGGCGGCGGCGCGGAGGTCGCCGCTGACGAGCGTGAGGTCGGAGGCCTCGATCGCGACGTCGGTGCCGGTGCCGATCGCCAGCCCGAGGTCGGCGCGGGCGAGGGCGGGCGCGTCGTTGACGCCGTCGCCGACCATCGCGACCACGCGGCCGTCGGCCTGCAGGCGGGCGATGACCTCGGCCTTGTCGGCAGGGAGGACCTCGGCGATCACCTCGTCGATGCCGACCTCGGCGGCGACCGCGCGGGCGGTGGCCTCGTTGTCGCCGGTCAGCAGGACCGGGCGCAGGCCGAGGCCCTCGAGCAGCCGGACGGCCTCGGCGGACGTCGGCTTGACGGTGTCGGCGACGGCCAGCACGGCGCGCGCCTGGCCGTCCCAGCCGACCGCGATCGCGGTGCGGCCGAGCTGCTCGGCGGCCGTGCGGGCGGCGTCGAGCTCCGGGGGAAGATGGGTCGCCCAGTCGGCCAGCAGCGCCGGGCGCCCGACGACCACGGCGTGGCCCTCGACGACGCCCTCGACGCCGAGGCCCTCGCGGTTGCGGAAGTCCTCGGCGCCCGGCAGCGGGCCGACCTCCTCGCGCGCGGCCTCGGCGACGGCCCGGGCGATCGGGTGCTCGGACGCCGCCTCCAGGGCGCCCGCGAGGCGCAGCACCTCGCCGCGGCCGGCGCCGTCGGCGAGCGCGACGTCGACGAGCGCCATCGTGCCGGTGGTGACCGTGCCCGTCTTGTCGAGCACGATCGTGTCGACGGTCCGCGTGGACTCGAGCACCTCCGGCCCATTGATGAGCACGCCGAGCTGCGCTCCCCGGCCCGTGCCGACCAGCAGGGCGGTGGGCGTGGCGAGGCCGAGCGCGCAGGGGCAGGCGATGATCAGCACGGCGACGGCGGCCGTGAAGGCGAACTCGACCGACTCGCCGGCGCCGATCCAGAAGCCGAGCGTCGCCACCGCGATGCCGATGACGACCGGGACGAAGACGCCGGAGACGCGGTCGGCGAGGCGCTGGACGGGCGCCTTGCCGGACTGGGCCTCGGTGACGAGGCGGGCGATCTGGGCGAGCGCGGTGTCGGCACCGACCTTCGTGGCGCGCACGATCAGGCGGCCGCCCGCGTTCACGGAGGCACCGGCGACGTCGTCGCCGGGGTGCTTCTCGACGGGGACGGACTCGCCGGTCAGCAGCGACTGGTCGACCGCGCTGGTGCCCTCCTCGACGACGCCGTCGGTCGCGACCTTCTCGCCGGGGCGGACGACGAAGCGGTCGCCCACGGCGAGCTGCTCCACCGGGACGCGCCGCTCGGTGCCATCGGCGTCGAGGACGGCGGCGTCCTTGGCGCCGAGCTCCAGCAGCGCGGTCAGCGCGGCGCCGGCGCGCCGCTTGGCCCGCGCCTCGAAGTAGCGGCCGGCGAGGATGAAGACCGTCACCGCGGTCGCGACCTCGAGGTAGATCTCATCCGAGCCCGCGCCGCGCTCCGGGATCACGTCGAACGGCATCGTCATGCCGGGCATGCCGGCGTCGCCGATGAAGAGCGCGTACAGCGACCACCCGAACGCGGCGAGCACGCCGACCGAGATCAGCGTGTCCATCGTCGCGGTGCCGTGCCTGAGGTTCGCCCACGCGGCGCGGTGGAACGGCCAGGCGCCCCAGACCACGACCGGCGCGGCCAGCGTCAGCGACAGCCACTGCCAGGACTCGAACTGCAGCGGCGGGATCGTCGCCATCGCCAGCACGGGCAGCATCAGCGCCAGCGAGATCACCAGGCGCTGCCGCAGCGGCGCGGTCTCGTCGGACTCCTCAGCGTCCGGGCCGGCGGGCTCGGCGGACGGCAGGAGCGCCTGGTAGCCGGCCGCCTCGACGGCCGCGACGAGCTGCTCGGGCTCCACCGCGGCGGCGTCGTAGTCCACCGCAGCCTTCTCGGTCGCGTAGTTGACGGTGGCGCTGACGCCGTCGAGCTTGTTGAGCCTGCGCTCGATCCGGTTCGCGCACGACGCGCATGTCATGCCGGTGATCGGCAGGTCGACGTGCTGGGAGTCCGTGGTCGCCATGGGCTATCGGACCACCTGGGTGAACGCGACCGTCTGGACGCGGGCGGGTGGGTCCGGAGTCTGGAACTGGAGGAACAGCCGGTAGCGGCCCTCGGTCGGAAAGGTGGCCGCGAACCCGATCGCGTCGCCGTGCCCCGCCTCGGTGGGGTGGACGTGCAGGAAGGCGAGGTCGCCGTCGCGCAGCGCGACCAGGTGCCCGCCGGCGCCGAGGTAGGGCTCGGTGTCAACGGGCGCGCCGTCCTTCGTGACCGTGAAGCGCAGGTTCGCCTCCTTGCCGGGGCGGACGGCGCCGGCGTCGAGCCGCACGTCGTACCCGCCGTCGCTGACCGCGGTCGGCCGCGGGGCGGCGAGCGGCCTCAGCGCGGCGGCTCCGTCCACGCGCAGGTCGGTGGCGAGCGTGCGGGCCGTGCCCCGGTACGAGAAGTCGGCGAACAGCCGGTAGGAGCCGGCGTCGCCGAGGCGCACCCGCGTGGTCCAGGTGCCGTCGCCCGCCTGCTCGGGGTGCAGGTGCTGGAAGCCGGTCAGGTCGCGGCGGGCGACGATCAGGTGCATGCGCTTGGTGTGCTCGACATCGAAGTCGTGCACCGTATCCCCGTGATCGTCGACGATCCGGAAGGCGAGCCGCTCGGTGCGGCCGCGGCGCAGCTGCGGATCCTCGACGACGAGGCGCAGACCGCCCTCGGCGACCGCGAGTCCGCGGACCGGATCGGCGGCAGCGGACGGCTCGTGGCCGCCGCCGTGCGCGCCGGGCTTCTCCTCGTGCCCGGCGGTCGCGCGCCCATCCTCGGTCTCCGGGCCGATCGCGGCTCCGGCGAGCGCGGCTGCACCGAACAGCACGACGAGCAGGGCCGCGAAGGCGGCGAGCTTGGCCGGGGTGCTCAGGCGGTCCTGTGGCATGGCGTGGTCATCCGATACGGGTCAGGGGTACCGGAGAGCACCGTACCATACCCCATGGGGGTATGTGAAGGCGGTTGACACCGCCCGCCGCGCCGCCGGAGACTGCACGCAGACCGACATGGAGACCGGGCGGGCGAATTCCGGAGCGGTACGCGCGCGCCCGGAGGCCGGGGGCGCGGAGTCCGCGCTCCTGACCATCCGACTGCTGGGCGAGCTGGACCTCCGCCTCGGGGACGCCGCGCTGCCGCCGCTCGAGTCGGCGCGGGCGGAGTCGCTGCTCGCGTACCTGCTCCTGCACCGCGACGCGCCGCAGTCGCGCCAGCACCTCGCGTTCCTGCTGTGGCCCGACTCCACCGAGGGGCAGGCGCGGACGAACCTTCGCAAGGTGCTGCACAACCTGCGGAGGGCGCTGCCGGAGGCCGACCGGTTCCTCGACGTGACGGCGCGCACGCTGCAGTGGCGGCCGGCGGCGCCGTGCCGGCTCGACGTCGCGGACTTCGAGGACGCGATCGCACGCGGTGCGCTGCGGGAGGCCGTCGACCTCTACGGCGGCGACCTGCTGCGCGGCGGCTATGACGACTGGCTGCTGGAGGAGCGCGACCGGCTCCGCGACCTCTTCCTGGACGCGCTCGAGCGGCTGGCCGCCCGGGAGGAGCACGCCGAGGCGGTCCGCTACGCCGAGCGGCTGCTCCGCGAGGACCCGCTCCGCGAGGAGACCTGCCGGCTGCTGATGCGCCTGCACGCCGCCGGCGGGGATCCCGCCCGGGCCCTGCGCGTCTACCACGCGTGCGCGGCGACGCTCGAGCGCGAGCTGGGGATCGAGCCCTCCGCCCCCACCCGGGAGCTCTACGAGACGCTGCTGCCCGCCGGCGAGGACGCCGCGGCGCCGGGCGAGCCCGGGAGCCGCCGGATCGTCGGGCGCGAAGCCGAGCGGGCGCGGCTGGCGGAGGTGTGGCGGGCGTCGGAGCGCGGGCGGGCGCAGCTCCTGCTCGTCACCGGCGAGCCGGGGATCGGCAAGACGCGGCTGGTCGAGGAGCTGCGGGCCGCCTGCGCGCGCCGCGGCGCCGCCACCGCGGAGGCGCGCTCGTACCCGGCCGAGGGCGAGCTGGCCTACGGGCCCGTGGTGGCGTGGCTGCGCGCCGAGCCTTTGGCGGGCGCGCGCGAGCGGCTCGACGCCGGCCGCCGGGCCGAGCTCGCGCGGCTGCTGCCCGAGCTCCCGCAGGCGCCCGGCCCCGCGCGACCGGAGGCGCCGGCCGAGCAACGGCGGCGGCTGTTCGACGCGCTCGCGCGCGCGATCCTCGCCCCCGGCGTGCCGCTCCTGCTCGTCGCCGACGACGTGCACTGGGCCGACCGCGAGACCCTGCAGTTCCTCCACTACCTGCTGCGGGCGGCGCCGGACGCGCCGCTGCTGGTCGCCGCCACGGCGCGCCGGGAGGAGGCGGACGACCCGGACCTCCTGAGCGACCTCCTCACCGGCCTGAAGGCCCGCGAGCGGCTCACCGAGGTCGACCTGCCCCGGCTCTCCCGGGCGGAGACCGCGGCGCTCGCGCAGGGCGCCGGCGGGCGCGGTCTCGGCGCGGCGGAGTCCGATCGCCTGTTCGGCGAGAGCGAGGGCAACCCGCTGTTCGTGCTCGAGGCGCTGCGCGCGGGCTGGACGGGCGAGCGCGGCGGGGCGGAGTGGATCACGCCGCGCGTGCAGGCCGTGATCGAGGCGAGGCTGGCGCAGCTCTCCGAGCCGGCCCGCGACCTGGTCGGCGTCGCGGCGACGATCGGGCGCGAGTTCACCTCCGACCTGCTCGCGGCGGCGGGCGAGGCGGACGAGGACGCGCTCGTGCGCGGCCTCGACGAGCTGTGGCGTCGGCGGATCATCCGCGACCGGGGCGTGGAGTCCTACGACTTCAGCCACGGCAAGATCCGCGAGGTGGCGTCGGCCGCGCTCAGCCCCGCGCGCCGCCGCCGTCTTCACCTCCGCGTGGCGACGGCGCTGGAGCGGCTGCACACCGGCGACCCCGCGGCGGTCGCGGCGCGCCTCGCCTCCCACTACGACCGCGCCGGGGCGGCGCGCGAGGCGGTGCCCTGGTACGTCACGGCGGCCACCGCCGCGCAGGCGATGTACGCCAACGTCGAGTCGATCCGCCTCCTCGACCGCGGCGTCGACCTCGTCCGCACGCTCCCCGCGTCGCCCGAGCGCGACCGGCGCGAGCTCGAGGTGCTGCTCGCGCTGCTGCCCGCACTGACGGCCGTCGAGGGCGCCGTGTCGCCCCGGCTGATCGCGGTCGAGGACCGGGCGCAGGCGCTCGCCGCCGCGCTGGGCGCCGAGCCGGCGCCGCCGCTGCTGCGCGCGCGGGCCATCACGAGCCTGTCCCTCGGCCGCTTCGAGGACGCGGGGCTGGCCGGCGAGCAGCTCCGCGCCCGCGGCGAGCGCGAGTCCGACGACGTGCAACTCGTCGAGAGCCACTACGTCCTCGGGGTGTCGGCCTTCTGGCAGGCGCAGCTCGAGGCCGCACGGCAGCACTTCGAGACCGCCATCGCCCGCTACCGCCCCGAGGAGCGGGGCACCCACCTCGTCCGCTACGGCCTCGACCCGAAGGTCATCTGCCTCAGTCGCCTCGGCAACACCCTCCACCTGCTCGGCGACCCGGCCGGGGCGATCCGCGCCCGCGACGCCGCGCTCGCCCTCGCCGGCGAGGTCGACCACCAGCCGACCACGGCCACCGCGCTCGTGTTCGCGGTCCTGCTGGCGCTGGACGCCGGGGACGAGGAGGGCGTCCGCCGGTACACCGCGGCCCTGCGGTCCGAGGAGCAGGAGATGAAGGCCGCCGCGGTGACCACGATCGGGTTCGCGGGCTACGTCGACGTGCTCGACGGTGACGCGGAGGCCGGGATCGCGCGTATCCGCGGCGCCTTCGCGGAGTCCCGGACGACCGACTTCGCCCCCGGCCTGCAGGCCGCCCTGGTGCGCGTGCTGCTCGAGGCCTGCGCGGTCGCCGGTGACGCCCGCGCCGGCCTCGAGGCCTCCGAGCTCCCGCTCGACCGGGGCGCCGGCGGGCGCCTGTGGGAATCCGAGACGCACCGCTTCCGCGCGGAGTTCCTCGCCGCGCTCGGCGCCCCCGCCGCGGAGGTGGAGGCCGAGCGCGAGGCCGAGGCGCGCCTCCGCCGCCGGCGGAACGCTCCGCGGAACGCTCGCGGAACGGCCTCCGGCGATGCTGGCTGAGCACCGACCGGGAGAGACCGATGAAGGAGGCCGAAGATGATCGCGCTGATGGGCGCGGCGGGGAACGTGGGGAGCAAGGTCGCCGACCTGCTGCTGGCCCGCGGGGAGGAGATCCGGGCCCTCGAGCACGGCCGGAGCCTGCGGTCGCTCGAGGAGCGCGGCGCGCACGTCGTCAAGGGCGACGCGCGCGAGGTCGACACGCTGCGCGAGCTGTTCGCGGGCGCGGACGCCGCCTTCGTCCTGCTCCCCGACGACCTCGCGGACCCGCGCTTCGTGGCCACGCGCTCCGCCATGAGCGAGGCGATCGCCGCGGCGCTCGCGGAGCGGCCGACCCGGCACGTCGTCGCGCTGAGCGCGGCGGGCGCGGACCGGGAGGACATGACGGGCCCGCCGGCCGGCCTGCGCGAGTACGAGCGGCGGCTGTCCGCGCTCGCGGACGTCGACATCCTCGTGCTGCGGCCCGCGTCCTACATGGACTACCTGCTGATGAGCATCCCGCTGATCCAGGCGCAGCACATCAACGGGAGCGCCATCGAGGGCGACCGGCGGATCCCGATGATCGCGACCGCGGACGTCGCGCGCGAGGCCGCCGAGCGGCTCGCGCGACGGGACTTCACCGGCCACACCGCCAAGCTGCTGCTCGGCCCCGAGGACGTCAGCATGCGCGAGGCGACCACCGCCCTCGGCGCGCGGCTCGGGATGCCCGAGCTGCCCTACGTCGAGTTCCCGCCGGATGACATGAAGGCCGCCTTGGTCGCCGCCGGGATGTCCGACGAGGCGGCGTCGCAGGTGGTCGACCTGCAGCTCGGCCTCAACGAGGGCCGGCCGTTCGACGACGTCCGGCGCACCGCCGAGTCGGCAACGCCGACCCGGCTCGACGAGTTCCTGAACGGCGCCCTGGCAGGCGCGACGACCGAGGGAGGAGGCTCCCGATGACCCTGATCTCGGACGCGACGATCGAGCTGGCGGTGGACGACCTGCGCGGCCGCTTCCGCGGGGCGCTGCTGCGGCCCGGCGAGGAGGGCTACGACGAGGCCCGGCGGATCTGGAACGGTGCGATCGACCGCCACCCGGCGCTCATCGCGCGCTGCGCGGGCGCCGACGACGTCGTCGAGGCCGTGCGCTTCGCCCGCGCACGGGACCTGCTCGTCACGGTGCGCGGCGGCGGGCACGCGGTCGCCGGACACGCGGTGCAGGACGGCGCGCTGATGATCGACCTCTCGCTGATGAAGGCGATCCGGGTCGACCCGCGGGCGCGGACCGCCCGGGCGGCGGGCGGCGTCCTGTGGCGCGAGCTCGACGCCGCGACGCAGGCGTTCGGCCTCGCCACCACGGGCGGCGTGATCAGCCACACCGGCATCGGCGGCCTGACGCTCGGCGGCGGGCTCGGGCACCTCATGCGCAAGCACGGGCTGACCGTCGACAACGTGCGCTCGTTCGACGTCGTGACCGCCGACGCCGAGCTCCTGCACGTGGACGCGAGGACCGAGCCGGAGCTCTTCTGGGGGCTGCGCGGGGGCGGCGGCAACTTCGGGATCGCGACCGCCATCGAATACGAGCTGCACCCGGTGGGGCCGATGGTGCTCGGCGGGCCGATGTTCTGGCCGCTGGCCGACGCGCCGGCGCTGCTCGAGTACCTCGACCAGGCGAACGCCGACGCCCCCGACGACCTCGGGATCACGCTCGCGATGATGAACGCGCCCCCGTTGCCCTTCCTGCCGCCCGAGCGGTTCGGTACGCCGGTCGTCTCGCTCGTGGTCGCGTGGACCGGCGACTTCGACGAGGGCCGGCAGGCGATCGAGCCGCTGCGCCGCATCGGCACGCCGCTGGCGGACGTCGTGGGCCCGACCCCGTACGTCGTCCTGCAGTCGATGCTCGACGGCGGCGCGCCGCACGGGCGCCACTACTACTGGAAGTCGCACCGCTTCCCGCGCATGTCCGAGGAGGTCCTCGGCGTCCTCATGGAGCGCATGGACGCGATGACGTCACCGTTCTGCCAGATCAACGGCTGGGCCATGGGCGGCGCGGTCAGCCGGGTCGACCCGGACGCCACCGCGGTCGGCGAGCGCGAGGTCGGGTTCGACGTGAGCCTGATCGCGGCGTGGCCCCCGTCGGACCCCGAGGGCGAGCGCCACAAGCAGTGGGTGCGCGACGGGTGGGAGGCGCTGCAGCCGCACAGCAGCGGCGTCTACGCGAACTTCATCTCCGACGAGGGCGCCGCCGGCGTCGAGGCCGCCTACGGCCGGCGCCTGACGCGCCTCGAGGTCCTCAAGGACCGCTACGACCCGTCGAACCTCTTCCGGCACAACGCGAACATCCGCCCGAGCCGGGAGCGCGCGGCTCAGTCGTAGAGGTCGATCCACTCGACGACGCGCGCCGTCTCTCCGAGGTGCACCGGCACGCTGCGGCTCCGCCGCCGCACGCTCGGCCGGTGCTGGAGGGCGGCGCGCACGACCTGCCCGATGGAGTCGAGCTGCGCCCGGTCGGGGCGGACGGCGACCCGGATGGCGATCCCCGTCGCGACGAGGTTCACCGAGGTGTCGAACATCTTCGCCCGGTCCGGCTTGCGCACCTCGACGTCGAGCCCGCGGTCGCGCAGCCCCCGGGCCACCTCCTCGGCCAGCTGCGGGTCCCCGCCCGCGCTGTTGTCGACGACGACGTTCATCTGCTCCGCTCACGTCCCCCCTCGGGGGGCAGGGAGGGTAGGGATTGTGACCGCCTGGCGCGGAGTGGCCCGCCGGGGCGGGTACTTGGGCCGCAACGATGCGCGCGGTGCTCCTCAACGAGTTCGGGCCGCCGGAGGTCCTCGTGGCGGGCGAGGTGCCGGACCCCGTCGCCGGCTCGGGCCAGGCGCTGATCGACGTCGAGATCGCGAGCGTCACCTTCGTGGAGACGCAGGTGCGCGCCGGCCGCCCGCCCCATCCGGCGATGGCGCCCGAGCTGCCGGCCGTGCTCGGCAACGGGGTGGGCGGGACGGTCGCGGCGGTCGGCGAGGGCGTCGATCCCGCGCTGTCCGGCGCGCGCGTGATCTCCACCACGGGCGGGTCGGGCGGCTATGCGGAGCGCGTCGCGGTCCCCGCCGCCGGGCTGATCCCCGTGCCCGACGGGCTCGCGCTGCGCGACGCGGTGGCGCTGCTGGCGGACGGCCGTACCGCGACGTCGCTGGTCCGGGGCGCGGAGGTGCGCCCGGGCGAGACCGTGCTGGTCGAGGCGGCCGCGGGCGGCGTCGGGTCGCTGCTCGTGCAGCTGGCCCGCAACGCCGGGGCCCGGGTCGCGGCGGTCGCCCGCGGGCGGCGCAAGCTCCGGCTGGCCGCCGAGCTCGGGGCCGAGGTCGCCGTCGACTACGGCGAGCCGGGGTGGGTGGAGCACGTCCGCGACGAGGTCGGCGACGTCGACGTGGTCTTCGACGGCGTCGGCGGGGAGATCGGGCGCGCGGCGTTCGACCTCGTCGGCCCCGGCGGGCGGTTCTGCCCGTTCGGCCTGGCGAGCGGCTCGTTCACCGTGATCCCGGACGAGCTGGCCGCCGAGCGGGGCGTGACGGTGGTGCGCGGCGCGCCGCCGACGCCCGAGGACATGCAGGCGCTGACGCGCTCCGCGCTCGCCGAGGCGGTGGCGGGACGCCTGCGCCCGGTGATCGGCCAGACCTTCCCGCTCGCGCGCGCGGCCGACGCGCACGCCGCGATCGAGGCGCGCGACACGGTGGGCAAGACGCTGCTGCTGGCGCACGGTTGAGGCACCCTCGCGGGGCCGGACCGGCCGTCGCCAGTGGCCGCCCCCGTGAATACGCCACGCCTCTCGCGGCCGATGACCTTCGCCTGGAGCCGCCCACGACAGTCGAGATACGTCTGTATCCCTCGTGTCGTGGGCGGCCCCAGGCTCGATCCTCGACCACGAGAGTCGGGCCGTATTTACGAGGACGACCACTAGTGTTGCCCGGGGCGTCCACCGGGTCGGCGCGCCCAGGGGCTCGAGACCCCCGCGCGGCTCCTTGGCCGTCGATGCCGAACCCCGCTCGCCATGGCCACCGACTCCCCTGCCCGCGCCCGCCCGCCACGTCTCAACGGCCGCGCCGCCGCGCTGGTGCTCGGGACCGGGATCGTGCTCGTGGCGTTCAACCTGCGTCCCGCCATCGCGAGCGTGGGCCCCGTCCTGGGCGAGGTCCGCGACGGCCTCGGGCTCTCCGGCACGGCCGTCTCGGCGCTCGTGACGCTGCCGGTGGTCTGCTTCGGCGCCCTCGCGCCGCTCGCGCCGCCCCTGGCGCGCCGGATCGGCCTCGAGCGCACCGTCGCGGCGATGCTGGTGGTGCTCGGCGCCGGGCTGCTGGTGCGCGTGAGCGGCGGCCCGCCGGCGCTGTTCGCGGGCACGGTGCTCGCCGGGGGCGCGATCGCGGTCTCGAACGTGCTGCTGCCGGCGCTGGTCAAGCGCGAGTTCCCGGCGCGCGTCGGCTTTCTGACCGGGATGTACACGACCGCGCTGGGCGTGGGGGCGACGATCGCGGCCGGCATCACCTTCCCGCTGTTCGAGGCCTTCGGCGACAGCTGGCGCATCGCGCTGGGCCTGTGGTGCATCCCGGCGCTGGTCGCCATCGTCGCGTGGCTGCCCCAGCTCCGCCTCCGCCTCGGGCCGGGCGACGCCGCGCCGGCGGTGACCGCCGGCGCCATCCGCGCGCTGCTGCGCAGCCGCCTCGCGTGGCAGGTGACGCTGTTCTCGGGCCTGCAGTCGCTCGGCTTCTACGTCGTGCTGTCGTGGCTGCCGTCGATCTTCCGCGACGAGGGCTTCAGCCCCCAGACGGCGGGAGCCCTGCTGGCCGTGGCCACGCTCGCGGGCACGCCCCTCGGCCTCGTCATCCCGGGCTTCGCGGCGCGCGCCCGCGATCAGCGGCTCGCCGTCGCCTTGTTCACCGTGATCGGCGCGGCCGGGCTGACGGGGCTGCTCGTGGCGCCGAGCGCCGCGCCGTGGGTGTGGGCGGCGCTGATCGGGATCGGCCAGGGCACGACCTTCCCGCTCGCGCTCACGCTCGTCGCGCTGCGCAGCGGGTCGACCGCCGAGACCGCGCGGCTGTCGGCCCTCGCGCAGGGCGCGGGGTACCTGCTCGCCGCGTCCGGGCCCCTCGTATTGGGCGCCCTGCGCGACCACACGGGGTCGTGGACGCTGTCGCTGACGCTGCTGGTCGCGCTGCAGCTGCCACAGCTCCTGGCCGGGCTGGGGGCGGGCCGGAACCTGCTCGTCTCGGCCCCTCCCCGCTAGGCTTCACCGCCCCTTCCGGCCCGCCGCGGCGGGCCGTCGTCGTTCCTCCCCGCCTCCGTCTGCCGTGTCAGCACTCGAAGCCATCGTGCTCGGCATCGTGCAGGGGCTCACCGAGTTCCTGCCGATCTCCAGCACCGGCCACCTGCGGATCGTCCCCGCCTTCTTCGGCTGGCCGGATCCGGGCGCGGCCTTCACCGCGGTCACGCAGCTCGGGACGATGGCGGCCGTCCTGTTGTACTTCCGCCACGACCTGTGGGGGATCGCGAAGGGGTTCCTGGCCGGGCTGCGCCACCCGGCGGCCCGCCGCACGCTGGAGTTCCGCATGGGGGCGCTGATCCTCGTGGGGACGATCCCGATCGGGATCTGCGGCTACGTGTTCCGGGACCAGATCGAGACCGGCGCGCGCAACCTGAACCTGATCGGTACGACGCTGATCGTGCTCGGCCTGGCGCTGGCGCTGGCGGAGAAGGTCTCGTCGCGCTCGCGGGGGCTCGACTCGCTGTCGACGCGCGACGGCCTCGTGATCGGCTGCGCCCAGGCGCTGGCGCTCATCCCGGGCGTCTCGCGCTCCGGGTCGACGATCACGGCCGGGCTCTTCCTCGGCTTCGACCGCACCGCGGCGGCGCGCTACTCGTTCCTGCTCTCGGTCCCCGCCGTGGTGCTCAGCGGCCTCTTCGAGCTCAAGGACATCGGCGGCGGCGGGAGCGCCGGGGCGGGGGCGACGGCGGTGGCCACGCTGCTGGCGTTCGTCGTCGGCTACGCCTCGATCGCGTTCCTGCTGCGCTACCTGACGACGCACTCGACGATGGTCTTCGTCGTCTACCGCGTCGTCCTCGGCACGGTCGTGCTGATCCTCGCGTCCAACGGCACGATCTCCTGACGGGCATACTGGGCCCATGGCCCGCTCCACCGAGCTCGTCCGCCCGCGCCGCCGGATCATCGCCGGCGTGTGCGCCGGCCTCGCCCGCCGCTTCGGCGCCTCGCCGACCCTCGTCCGGATCCTGTTCGTGGCGTCGTGCCTGCTGCCGGGGCCGCAGATCCTGATCTACCTGGCGCTCTGGGTGATCATGCCGTCGGAGTGACGCGGGCGGCGCGCAGGACCGTCGTGCGGTTCTGGTGCGCGGCCTCGTAGCGGCCGACGGCAGAGCGGGTGGCGTCGTCGGCCCCGGCCAGCCGCGCGACGATGTCGCGCGCGGACTGGTCGTCGTAGCCGTCCCACGGAGGGCCGGATGCTCTGGCGCCCCGCCCTCCGGCGGGTCGGGCCCATGGGGGAGAGCGCGTCGGCGACGGTGCGGGCGGCGGCGTCCAGCGCCCCGCGCACGGCGGCGAGCGGGACGGTGACCGGGAGCAGGAGGAGCTTGCGCATGGCCCCATCCTGACTTATCCCGGATCCACCCGATACCCGCGGCGCCTCGCCACCCTGGCCGAGGGGCCACGGCGTCGAGGCATCCACGGAACATCGGTGGAACCGGGCTTACTCGCCGAGCGGCTGCCCCAGTGCCCGCAGGCGCTCCTGCCATCCGGCGGCCCGCACCGGGTCGCCGCACGAGGGCCCGTGCGGCCGCCAGGCGGTGACCGCGCGGATGCCGTGCAGCGCGCTCGTCAGCCACGCCTCGCGCCCGGACAGCGCCTCCGGGGCGGGGCGGGAACGGCGCACCTCGACGCCGTCGGACTCCGCGAGGTCGATCAGCAGGGCGCGGGTCACGCCGGGCAGGATCGCCGCCTCGTCGTCGACGACGCACAGCGCGTCCTCCTCCCACCACAGCAGGCTCGAATAGGCGCCCTCCAACAGGCGCCCGTGGCTGTCGGAGAGCATCGCCTCGTCGGCGCCGTGGTCCGGCGCCTCGGCGCGCAGCGCGCCGAGGCGGTCGAGGTCGGGCCCCTTGCGCTTCGGCTCGAGGCGGGGGTCGGGGCGGTCGGCGATCCATGCCCGCACGGTGTCGGACGGCGGCGGGGCGGGCCGCACCAGCAGCCGCAGCTCCGGGCCGGCGTCGAGCCGCAGCTCCACGCGCGGGAACCAGCGGCCGTCGCGCGGGAGCTCGGCGGCGACCGCCTCGCGGAACCCCGCCGGGTCGGGCCCGCCGACCGCGTGCACGCTGCCCTCGAAGCGCGCCCAGTGGCGGTCGAGCCCGCGCACGCGCCCGTCGTCGACCAGCCAGGAGTCGGCCACCGCCGGCGCGCCGGGGGCGTCGCGCGCCGGCGCCCAGCCGCCGCCCTCCCAGCGCAGCGCCCGTGCGGTGGCGGCGGTCATGGCGTCAGGATGCCACGGACGCAGGCGGGACGGCCGTGATCACGGGGCGTTCACCGGTGCTTTACTGCCGCGGGAATGAGCGTGTCCGAGCGCGAACGCCCGCGGGTCGACCCCGCGATCTTCCGGCTCCCGGTCGAGCGCATCCGCGAGGGCTACTACTCGGACGCCTACTTCACCTTCACCAAGGAGCTGCTCGAGGCCGAGGACCGGCATCCGCGCGTGCTCATGCAGGTCTTCCAGCGCGATACCTCTGTCCTCGGCGGGATCGACGAGGCGATCGCGGTGCTGCGGCTGTGCTCGGGCCGGCGCAACCCCGACGGCAGCTGGATGCCCGGGTGGGACCAGCTCGAGATCCGCGCGCTGCACGAGGGCGACCCGATCGCCCCGTGGGAGACGGTGTTGACGATCGAGGGCGACTACTCGCTGTTCGCCCACCTGGAGACCGTCTATCTCGGCTGCCTGGCCCGCCGCACGCTGATCATGCGCAACGTGCACGAGGTGGTGGACGCCGCCGCGGGCAAGCCGATCCTGTACTTCCCCGCCCGCCACGACCACTGGCTGGTGCAGACGGGCGACGGCTGGGCCGCGCACGTCTCGGGCGCGATCGGCGTCTCGACCGACGCGCAGGCCTCCTGGTGGGGCGGCCGCGGCGTCGGGACGGTGCCGCACGGCCTGATCGCCGCCTACGGCGGGGACACCGTGGCGGCGGCGCGCGCGTTCGCGGACCGCTTCGCCGGGCACATGAACGTGACCGTCCTGGTGGACTTCGAGAACGACTCCGTGAACACGGCGCTGGCGGTCGCCGAGGCGCTCGGGACGCGCCTGTGGGGCGTCCGGCTGGACACCTCGGACCGCATCGCCGACAAGGCGCTGCAGCGGCTGCACGGCGATGACGCGGACACCGGCGTCACCGCGGAGCTCGTCGAGCTCACGCGCAACGCGCTCGACGAGGACGGCTACGACTACGTGAAGATCGTCGTCTCGGGCGGCTTCAACGCCGCTCGCATCCAGGCCTTCGAGGAGGCGGGCGTGCCCGTCGACGCCTACGGCGTCGGCTCCTCGCTGATCCGCGGCTCGAACGACTTCACCGCCGACGTCGTGATGGTCGACGGGCGCCCGTGCGCGAAGGAGGGCCGGGGGCTGCGACCCAGCGATCGCCTCTCGCTCGTGCGCTGAGCGCTACCGGCCCCGGACGAGCGGGACGAAGCGCACGCGCTCGAGCGTCCGGCGCTCGATGACGTCCCCGATGCGCCGCTCGACGACGAGGCGCTGCTCGTCGTCCTCCACCGGAGCGACGAGCCGCCCGCCGGGGGCGAGCTGCTCCTCCAGCGCGGCCGGCACGCCCGTCGCGGCCGCGGCGGCGACGTTGATGGCGTCGAACGGCGCCTCCTCGGGCAGCCCGCGGCAGCCGTCGCCGACCAGGAGCGTCACGTTCTCGATCCCCGCCGCCGCGAGGTTGGCGGCCGCCTGGCGGGACAGCTCGGCGTGGAGCTCGATGCTCCACACCCACGACGACAGGCGCGCGAGCAGGGCCGCGTGGTAGCCGGAGCCGGTCCCCACGTCGAGCACGCGCTCGTCGCCGCGCAGCTCGAGCAGCGCGCACATGCGCGCCACCACGAGCGGCTGGGAGATCGTCTGCCCGGCGCCGATCGGCAGCGGGATGTTCTCCCACGCCTCGGCGCGCAGCTCCTCGGGCACGAAGCGGTCGCGCGGGACCTCGCTCACCGCCGCGAGCACCCGCTCGTCGGCGACCTGGCCCCGCAGGATCGCGGCCAGCCGCTCCCCGGGCGTGCGCATCGGCTCAGAATCGCAGAACGGCCCCGATGCCGCCAAGCGGGCCGAGGTCGTCGTGGTGGCGCACGACGCGCACGCCGGCCGCCTGCTCGATCGCCTTGGCCAGTGCCGCCTCGACGACGTCCTCGACCGGCTCGAGCGCGCGCGCGTCGGGCGCGGCGGCCTCGGTGGCGAACAGCAGGTCGGGCTCGGGATCGCGGAAGCCGGGCTCGCGCAGGCCGGGCTGCACGAGCAGCAGCTCCACGCGCGCGGTGTTCAGCGCGTCCAGCACGGCGGCCAGGCCGGCCGCGCCGCGCTCGCCCCGCCCGACGCCCTCCGCCAGCCGGTCGAGCTCCTCGCGCTCGCACCGCCGCGTCCACTCGGTCGCCGCCTCGACGGTCTGGCGGCGGACCTCCTCGAGGTTCGCCTGCTCGACGTCGAGGTGCAGCCGGCCGACGAGGCGCTCGCGCAGGTACGGGTGCAGCCGGTGCTCGTAGGTGGAGAGGAGCTCAGGCGGCGAGCCCAGCAGCAGGCGATCGATCGGGTGCGCCTTGTGGGCCTCGAAGAGCACCTCGACGGTGTGGATGACGTGGTCGTCCTTGTCCTTCTCGACGCTGCGCTGGTAGTTCGCCTGCGACCATCCGCCCTGGTCGTGCTGCTGGCGGACGTTGTCCACGATGCGGTCGGTCTCCTCCAGCCGCTCCGGCACGCCGGCGAAGATCCGAGCCACCCGGCGGTTGGCGAGCAGGACGCTCCAGAGCTCCTCGTCGGCCTCGCGCACGAGCGGCTCGACGAACGGCGCGCGGTCGACGACCACCTGGGAGCGCACCGGGTGCGGCAGCCGGATGAGCTCCAGCAGGTCGGCGGCCCGGCACACGTAGAGCGCGACGCCGTGGGTCCCGTCGGACGCGAGGCTGCCGTCGCGCAGGACCTCCTCCACCTGGTGCAGGTCGTGCTTGAGCTCCTCGCGCTCGGCGTGGGGCGCCTCCACCTTCTCGACCCGGTGGGCCGCCTCGGTCAGGATCGAGCTGATCGCCGTCGCGCGGGCGGGCGGCGTCGGGAGCTCCGTGGGATCGAGGTTGACGAAGACCGACAGCACGCGGCCCCGCGGGGGGCGAACCTCTGCCAGCCGACGCAGGCGCGTGCGAGTGACGAGTTCAGTGGCCATGGCCACCGGCATAGCCTAAGCGCTCGGCGGGCAAACCGTCGCCGCTTCCCGCCCTACCCGGCGCGCCCGCCCCTGCCATGAGCGAGGTCCTCCCGGGGTACACGCGCGCGCATGAGCTCCGGAGGAACCGGCGCTCCGCTGCGCGTCGCGGCGGCGGCCGACCAGCATTACGGCCGCGACGCCGACCGCGGGCGCGTGGCCGCGGCGTTCGCCGGCGCCGCCGCCCGCGCCGACCTCCTCCTGCTGGCGGGCGACCTCACGCGGCGGGGCGACCCGCGCGAGGGCGAGGTCGTCGCCGACGCCTGCCGGGGGATCGGGATCCCCGTGCTCGCCGTCCTCGGCAACCACGACTGGCACGCCGATCGCCGCGACGAGCTCGTCGCGGTGCTGCGCGGCGGCGGCGTGGACGTCATCGACCGCGAGCACCGCGTGCTCGACGTCGGCGGGCGCTCGGTCGGCGTGGCCGGCGTCAAGGGGTTCGTGGGCGGCTTCGGGCGCGCCCACATGGCCGACCTCGGCGAGCCGCTCCTGCGGCGGGTCTACGCGGAGGCGGGCGAGGAGGTGGCGGCGCTGGACGCCGGCCTGCGGGCGATCGCCGGCTGCGCGATCCGGATCGCGCTGCTGCACTACGCGCCGGTCGAGGACACGCTCGAGGGCGAGCGCCGGGAGCTGTGGCCGCTGCTGGGCACCGACCGGCTCGCCGTGCCGATCGCCGAGCACGCGCCGGACGTCGTGCTGCACGGCCACGCGCACGTCGGCTCGTTCCGCGGCGCGGTGGGGTCCGTCCCCGTCTACAACGTCGCAGTGCACGTGCTCGGCCAGGACTTCTGGGAGTTCGAGCTCCCCGGCGTCGGCTCCTCCGGCCGCGGGTAGGTCCCCTGCGACACTTGCAGGGACTTCTGATCAGGCTGAAACCGGAGCGCTGACCCCAATGTCCGACAACTCCTTCGACGCCAGGGCCGACCTCGAGGTCGGCGGGCGGACCTATGAGATCTACCGCCTGGACGCGCTGCAGCGATCCCACGACGTGGCGCGGCTGCCGTACTCGCTGAAGGTCCTGCTGGAGAACCTGTTGCGCAACGAGGACGGCGTCGGCGTGCGCCGCGAGGACATCGAGGCGCTCGCCTCGTGGGACGCGAACGCCGAGCCCTCCCAGGAGATGGCCTTCACGCCCGCGCGCGTGCTGATGCAGGACTTCACCGGCGTCCCGGCGGTGGTGGACCTCGCCGCCATGCGCGACGCGATGGCCGACATGGGCGGCGAGCCGTCGAAGATCAACCCGCTGGTGCCCGCCGAGCTCGTCATCGACCACTCGGTGCAGGTCGACGTGTTCGGCACGCGCGACGCGTTCGTCCGCAACGCCGAGAAGGAGTTCGAGCGCAACCAGGAGCGCTACGCGTTCCTGCGCTGGGGCCAGGGCGCCTTCGAGGGCTTCAAGGTCGTGCCGCCCGACACCGGCATCGTCCACCAGGTCAACCTCGAGTACCTCGCGCGCGTGGTGTTCACGAGCGACGAGACCGCGCACGAGGGTCCGCTCCAGGCCTACCCCGACACGCTCGTCGGCACGGACTCGCACACGACGATGGTCAACGGGCTCGGCGTCCTCGGCTGGGGCGTCGGCGGCATCGAGGCCGAGGCCGCGATGCTCGGCCAGCCGATGTCGATGCTGATCCCGCAGGTGCTCGGCTTCCGCCTGCACGGCGAGCTGCCCGAGGGCGCCACCGCGACCGACCTCGTGCTCACGGTCACCCAGATGCTGCGCGAGCGCGGCGTGGTGGGGATGTTCGTCGAGTTCTTCGGCGCGGGCGTCTCGGCGCTGCCGATCGCCGACCGCGCGACGATCGGCAACATGTCGCCGGAGTTCGGCTCGACGTGCGCGATCTTCCCGATCGACGCCGAGACGCTGCGCTACCTCGAGTTCTCCGGCCGCCCGCCCGAGCGCATCGAGCTGATCGAGGCCTACGCGCGCGACCAGGGCCTCTGGCACGACGAGCACAGCGAGGAGCCGACGTACTCCGACACGCTGGAGCTCGACCTCTCCCAGGTCGTGCCGTCGCTGGCCGGGCCCAAGCGCCCGCAGGACCGGGTCTCGCTGACCGAGGCCAAGGCGTCGTTCCGCGTCGCGCTCGAGGACTACCTGCCCGAGGCCGTCGAGGACCCGCACTTCGGCCCCGTCGACGAGGACACCGGCAGCGCCGACTCCTTCCCGGCCTCGGACCCGCCGTCGTCCACCGAGCCCGCCAACGGCGACGGCGCGCGCGACCGTCACGCCGAGCCGCTCGGGACCGGGGCGGGCACCGGCGGCGCCCAGGTGGCCGAGCGGACGCAGTTCGCCACGCCGGTCACGCTCGCCGACGGCACGGAGACCGAGCTCGACCACGGCCACGTCGTGATCGCCGCGATCACGTCGTGCACCAACACCTCCAACCCGTCGGTCATGCTCGGCGCGGGCATCCTGGCCCGCAACGCGGTGCAGCGCGGGCTGCGCTCGAAGCCGTGGGTGAAGACGTCGCTCGCGCCGGGCTCCAAGGTGGTGACCGAGTACCTGAAGCGCGCGGGGCTCGACGAGTATCTCGACGCGCTGGGCTTCAACCTCGTCGGCTACGGCTGCACGACGTGCATCGGCAACTCGGGGCCGCTGCCGCAGGAGATCTCGGATGTCGTCGGCGCGGAGGACCTCGCGGTCGTCTCCGTGCTGTCGGGCAACCGCAACTTCGAGGGGCGCATCAACCCCGACGTGAAGATGAACTACCTGGCGTCGCCGCCCCTCTGCGTCGCCTACGCGCTGGCGGGGACGATGGACGTCGACCTCTTCGACGAGCCGCTGGGCAGGGACGAGCACGGCGAGGACGTCTTCCTCAAGGACATCTGGCCGAGCGAGCACGAGATCGCCGAGACGATCGAGGAGGCCGTGCAGTCGGACATGTTCCGCAAGTCCTATGCCGAGGTCTATGACGGCGACGAGCGCTGGAACTCGCTGGAGGTGCCGACCGGCGACCGCTTCGCCTGGGCCGACGACTCCACCTACGTCCGGCGGCCGCCGTTCTTCGAGGACCTGCCGGCGGAGCCCGCGCCGGTGGAGGAGATCGAGGACGCGCGCGTGCTGGCGGTCCTCGGCGACTCGGTGACCACCGACCACATCTCCCCGGCGGGCGCGATCAAGAAGGACTCGCCGGCCGGGCGCTACCTGATCGAGCACGGGGTCGAGCAGCGCGACTTCAACTCCTACGGATCGCGCCGCGGCAACCACGAGGTGATGATGCGCGGCACGTTCGCGAACATCCGCCTGCACAACCTGCTCGGTGGCTCCGACGCGCTGCCGGAGGGCGGGTTCACGCGCGTGCTGCCCGATGGGGAGCAGGCGCCGATCTACGACGCGGCCATGACCTACGCCGAGCAGGGCACGCCGCTGGTGGTGCTCGCCGGCCGCGAGTACGGGTCGGGCTCGTCGCGCGACTGGGCGGCGAAGGGCACGAAGCTGCTCGGGGTCCGCGCGGTGATCGCGCAGTCCTTCGAGCGCATCCACCGCTCCAACCTCGTGGGGATGGGCGTGCTGCCGCTGCAGTTCCCCGAGGGCGAGTCGGTGGAGTCGCTCGGGCTCACCGGCGAGGAGGTGATCTCGATCTCCGGCCTGGAGGGCGGCGACGCCAAGGAGGTCACGGTCACGGCCGGCGAGAAGGAGTTCACGGCGCGCGTGCGGATCGACACCCCGAAGGAGGTCGAGTACTTCAAGCACGGCGGGATCCTGCCGTTCGTGCTGCGCCAGTTGCTCGCGACCGACTGAGGTTCGTGCCTGGACGGGGCGCCTTTCACCGCGTCCCGTCCCGCTGTAGGGTCGCTCCGAGGAGCGACCCTGCATGGAGTTCCGCCTGCTCGGGCCACTGGAGGTGGCCGACGCCGGACGGTCGGTTGCCGTGGGGGGCGGCAAGCGCCGCTCCCTACTCGCAGTTCTCCTGATCCATCCGAACCAGGTCGTCTCCGCCGAGCGGCTGATCGACGAGCTGTGGGGCGAGCGCCCGCCGGCCACGGCGGCCAAGAGCGTGCACGTGTACGTGTCGCAGCTGCGCAAGGAGCTCGGGCCCGCGGCCGGCACGCGCAACGGCGGCGACGTCCTGCTCACGCGGGGCAACGGCTACGTGGCGCGGGTGGGACCCCGGGACCTCGACACGCTGCGCTTCGAGGCGCTGCTGGCCGACGGCCGGCGTGCGCTCGCCGGCGGCGACCCGGCGCGGGCGTCCATCAAGCTCGCGCAGGCGATGGGGGTGTGGCGCGGCCCGCCGCTCGCCGACTTCGCCTACGAGCCGTTCGCCCAGCCGGAGATCGCGCGGCTCGAGGAGCTGCGGCTCGTGGCGCTGGAGGCGCGGATCGAGGCGGACCTCGCGCTCGGCCGCCACGCCGAGGTGGTGGGCGAGCTCGAGGGCCTGGTCGCCGCCCACCCGCTGCGCGAGCGCCTCCGCGGGCAGCTGATGCTCGGGCTGTACCGCTGCGGCCGGCAGGCGGAGGCGCTCCAGGCCTACCGCGACGGGCGCTCGCTGCTCGTGTCCGAGCTGGGGCTCGAGCCGGGTCCGGAGCTGCGCGCGCTCGAGGCGGGGATCCTCGCCCAGAGCCCGGATCTGGCGGCGCCGGAGGTGGCCGCCGCGCCGCGGCGCGACACGCCGCCGCTGGACGGGGCGCCGCCGGACGGGGCGCCGCTCGCCGCCCCCGCCCTCGACGAGCCCGCGCCCCGCCGGCGCCGGCGCCTCTCGCCCGCGTGGATGATCGCCGCCGCGGGCGCCGTCCTGCTCGCGGCCGCCGCGCTCGCGGCGCTCGCGGAGCGCGGCGGCGAGGCGCCCGCGGCTCGCCCCGCGCTCGACCTCGCCGCCAACTCGATCGCCGCCGTCGACCCGGCCACCGGCGCTCCCCGGCTGGCGCTGCCGCTCCCGGGCCGTCCTGCCGACCTCTCGGCCGCGGGCGACACCGTGTGGGTCGTCACCGTCAACTCCGCCGCGCTGACCGCGATCGACACCCGCACGCGCTCGATCGCGCGGACGGTCCCGCTGCGGGGGACGCCGTCGGCCGTGGCGGCCGGCGCGGGCGCCGTGTGGGTCGCCGACGGGCGCCGCGGGATGCTGGCCCGGGTGGAGCCGGGCTACGAGCAGGTCACGGCGCGCATCCGCTTCCGCGACGCGCGGACCGCGGGCGCCGGGAGCGCGGCGGTAGCGGTCGGCGGCGGCGCGGTGTGGGTGGTCGACGGCACCTCGCGGCTCGCGCGCGTCGATCCCGCGTCCGGCCGGGCGGAGGCGATCGAGGCCGGCCGCCCGCTGCGCGACGTGGCGGTGGGCGCGGGCGCCGTGTGGGCCGTCAGCACGAAGGTCCCGAGCCTCCTGCGCTTCGACCCCGCGACCGGCGCGGTGACCGACCGGCTGCCGATCGTCGCCCGCGGCGGCCAGGACGCGCCGTTCCCCGTCGGGCTCGCTGTCACGCCCGACGCGGTGTGGATCCTCAGCACGAACACGGCGACGGTCACCCGCGTCGATCCCCGCACGACGGGGATCGTGGCCACGATCCCGGTCGGCGTCGACCGGGTGCCGAACGAGATCGCCGCCGCGGGCACCACCGCGTGGGTCGCCAACGACGACGGCACGCTGTCGCGGCTCGAAGCCGGCGCGCGCGAGGCCCGCTCGGTGTGGGTGGGCGAGTCGCTGCGCAAGGTGGCGGTGACGCCGTCGCGCGTCTGGGTGACCACGACGGCCCTGGACCAGCAACTCCCGGGAGGTGCCGGCTGATGCGACGACTCGCGCTGTGCTCGCTCTCGGCGCTCGCGCTCGCCGTCGGCTGCGGCGGCGACGACCACGCACCGGCCGACGGGCCGCCGGCGCGGGCGGTGGCGTCCTCGACCTGCTCCCCGATCGTCTACGGCGGCCCCGGCAAGCCGCGCTTCCTGATCGTGGTCTCGAGCCACTTCCAGGGCGTCTTCCGCGGCCACGGCGTCCAGACCGCGCAGGCCGTGAAGCTGACGCTGGGGAAGCGCGGCTGGCGGGCCGGCGAGTACACGGTCGGGATGCAGGCCTGCGAGGAGAGCGACGCGGACACGAGCTCGACCAGCCCGGCCAAGTGCCGGAGCAACGCGCGCGCCTTCGCCGACGATCCGAGCGTCCTCGGCGTGATCGGCCCGCTGAGCTCCGACTGCGCCTCGTACATGTTGAAGACGCTGAACGCCGCGCCGGGCGGCCCGCTGGCGACCATCAGCGGCGGCAACACCTATCTCGGCCTGACGCGCGCCGGGCCGGGGACCGAGCCCGGCGAGCCGCAGCGCTACGCGCCCACGGGCCGCCTCGGGTACGCGCGCCTCGCGCCCGCGGACGATGCCCAGAGCGCGGCCAACGCGCTCCTGGTACGGGACCTGCGCGCCGAGCCCGTGTTCGTGATCCAGGACGGCGGCGCCTACGGGCGAGGGCTGGCGGCGGGGTTCATCGGCACCGCGCGGCGCCTCGGGATCGAGGTCGCGGGCGGCCAGTCGTGGGACCCGAAGGCCGTCGGCTACCGACCGCTGGCTCGGCGCATCCGCGCCTCCGGCGCCCGCGCCGTCTTCATCGCCGGCTACCTCGACAGCAACGGCGGCAAGCTGCTGGAGGACCTCACCGCCGTGCTGGACCCCGATGTCCACCTCCTGTCCGGCGACGGGTTCAACCAGTCCGCGCCGATCGTCGAGGCGGCGGGCGCGCGCGCCGAGGGCTTCCGCTCGAGCATCGCCGTGCTGCCGAACCGCAGCCTGCCGCCGGCGGGCCGGCGGTTCGCGGCGGAGTTCGAGCGGCGCTTCGGCCAGCGTCCGTGCTGCTTCTCCGTCCACGATGCCCAGGGGACGCGGATCCTGCTCGATGCGATCGCGGCCTCCGGCGGGCGGCGCGCCGCCGTCGCCGAGCAGGTGATGCACGCGCGCGTGAAGGGCGGCCTGGTCGGCGACTTCGCGATCGACCGCCACGGGGACACGACGCTGAACACGATCGCGATCTACCGCATCCGCGGCGGCCGCCTACGCTTCGAGACCGCGATCAACCCCGCACCCGAGCTGCTGGCGCGGAAGTAGAGGCCGGCGCCTGGCGGAGCAGCCGGGCCGCGAGCGCGAGCACGGCGACGGCCGCCCGGGCCACCGGCCGGGGGCCGGCGGCGAGCTCGAAGGTGTCGCGGAACTCGTGCGCGAGGGCCGCGAACGGGAGCGGCCTGGGTCGCCCCGAGGCGTCGACGTACCGGGTCCGCTGGAGCGCGGCGAGCGCGCGGAACCACTGCTCGGTCCGGCCGGCGGGCCGGGTCTCCCAGCGCGCGCGGACCGGCTCGTCGCGCGGGTTCCACATGCAGTGCGCCGTCCCGCGCGGGACGCTCAGGGTCTCTCCGGCGCGGACGTCGCGCTCCTCCCCGCCGATCCTGACGCGCAGGATGCCCTCGAGGATCTCGAAGCGCTCGTCCTGGGCGGGATGCAGGTGCGCGGGAGGTCGCTCCCCCCGCGGCGCGTAGCGCGCCTCGAGCACGAGCAGGTCGGCGGTGGCCTCGAGGACCTCGAGCGTCTCCCGCGGTGTGATCCGCATGGGCTCCGGCATCGCGGTCCGAGTATGCCGCGACGCGCGGCCTTTACCGGCGTTAACCGCGCGTCACCCCGTTCGTCTACCGCCGGGGCGCAGGCTCCTCGTCGTGAAGCGGTCGCACCGGGCGGCCGCGAACGGAGAGAGGGAGTCGGGATGTTCAACTTCAAGCGAGGCACCGCCGCACTGGTCGTCACCGCGGCCGTCACCCTGACCGGGTTCGCCGGCACGGCGGGCGCCCAGCAGGATCTGCGCAACGCCGACCAGCAGGCCCCCGCGCCCGCGGCGCCCACGGACCGGATCCACCAGGACCTCCGTAACGCCGACCAGCGCGCGTCGCTGTCGCACGTGCTCCCGACCCAGGGGCAGGACTTCCGCAACGCCGACCGCCGCGCGCCCGCCGTGATGGCGCCCTCGGAGTCCACCGGCGTCTCGCTGCCGGCGGAGACGATCGACGGCGCGCCGGTCATCCAGATCCCGCAGCGCGGGTTCGACTGGGGCGACGCGGGCATCGGCGCGGCCGGCGGCCTGGCCGTCGTGATGCTGGCCGCAGCGGTGGCGCTGCTCTTCACCCAGCGCCGTCGCCACGCGCGCGTCGCGGCGTGACGCTGTAGCGGACGGAGCCACGGACACTGAGGAGGGCGGGGTGGGTGGGAACCCCATCCCGCCCTCCGCCGGGAGGGCGGCGCATTGCGCCGCCCTCCTGGCATGCCGGGGGACGGTCGGCCGGTAACCTGCCGCCCCGATGCCGATTCCCGAAGTCCTCCGCAGGCTGGTCACCGCGCCCGGCCCCTCCGGCTACGAACAGGCCCCCGCGGCCGTCTTCCGCGACGCGGCGAGCGCCTACGCCGCCGAGGTCGTCCACGACGTCGTCGGCTCGACGGTCGCCCGCGTGCCGCCCCGGCCGCCCGGCGACGGACCGCGGCTGGCGGTCATCGGCCACATCGACGAGATCGGCATGATCGTCCACCACATCGACGACGACGGGTACCTGTGGTTCACCGGCGTCGGCGGCTGGGATCCGATGATCCTGGTCGGCCAGCGCGTGGAGATCGCGACCCGCGACGGCGCCGTGCTCGGCGTGGTCGGCAAGAAGCCGATCCATCTGCTCAAGGACGAGGAGCGCAAGAAGGTCCCGGAGCTGCGCGAGCTGCACATCGACATCGGGGCCGCCAACGGCGACGACGCCCGTGAGCGCGTCCGCATCGGCGACGTCGGGGTGATCGCCGGCGACCCCGAGGAGGTGCCCAACGGGCGGATGGTCTCGCGCTCGCTCGACAACCGGCTCGGGTGCTACGTCGCCTACGAGACCGGGCGGCTGGTGGCCGAGGCGGGCGGCGCGGCCGGCGAGGTGTGCGCGGTGGCGGTCGCCCAGGAGGAGATCACGTTCGGCGGCGCCCGCACGACCGCCTTCTCGCTCGAGCCCGACGTCGCCGTGGTCGTCGACGTCACCTTCGCCACCGACGCCCCCGGCATCGACGAGAAGGAGCTCGGCAAGCACCCGTTCGGCTCGGGCCCGGTGCTCACGCGCGGCTCGACGCTCGACCCGCGCGTGTTCGAGCTGCTGCACGAGGCCGGCGAGGCGGAGGAGATCCCCTTCACGGTGTCGGCCTCCGCGCGCTACACCGGCACCGACGCGGACGCCGTGCACGTGTCCCGCGGCGGCGTGCCCACCGCGGTGGTCTCGATCCCGCTGCGCTACATGCACTCGCCGGTGGAGATGGTGCAGCTCGACGACGTCGAGAACAGTGCCCGGCTGATCGCCGCCTTCGCCCAGCGGCTCACCGCCGACGTCGACTTCCGGCGCTAGGTGAGCGCGTCCCGGCCCCTGCTGCTGCTGTGGGACATCGACGGGACGCTGCTGCAGCGCGCCTCGGGTGAGCACGCGACCGCGCTGCGCCAGGCGGCGGCGCGGGTCCACGGCCTCGACGCGCTCGACCACCGGCTGGGGCAGGTCGCCGGGCAGACCGACGGCGCCATCGCCCGCGACCTCCTGCAGGCCGCCGGCGTCCCCGCCGAAGAGATCGCGGCACGGGCGGCCGACGTCCAGGTGGCGACCGAGGCCGCTTACGCGGAGCTGTGCCCGGCCGACCTCTCCGCGACCGTCGCTCCGGGCATCCCCGAGCTGCTCTCCGACCTGGCGGCCCGGCCCGACGAGTTCCGCTTCTCGCTGGTGACCGGCAACTTCGAGCCGGTCGCGCGGCTCAAGCTCGCCCGCGCCGGCCTGGGGCACTGGTTCGCCCCCGGGCAGGGGGCGTTCGGCTCCGACGACGACTCGCGCGCGGCGCTGCCCCCCATCGCGCGCGCCCGCGCGGGCGACTGGCCGCGCGAGCGCACGGTGGTGATCGGCGACACCCCGCGCGACATCGCGTGCGCGCGCGCCGACCTGCTGCCGGTGGTGGCGGTCGGGACCGGCCCCTACGGGGTGGAGGCGCTGGCCGACGCCGACGCCGTGGTGGACGACGCCCACGCGCTCGGCCCGGTGCTCGAGGACATGGCCGCGCGCGTCGGCGCCTGACCATCTAGTCAGGCCCGCCCACCCGCACCACCGCCGCCGCGCCGCCGCCGCGGCGCTCCGGCTCGGCGGCCGCCCTCGTGCGACCGCGGCGGAGGAACTCGATCGCCGTCACGGCGCCGATCTCCGGCCCCGCCGCGGGCTCGCCGAGCTTCCAGCCCCGCCCCGTGAGCGCCGCCGCCTCCGGCGTGCGCAGGAAGGCGGGCTCGGCCTCGGTCGTGGCGCCGTTGCGGTTGCTCACGCGCGGAGCGGCGATCGCCTCGGGCAGCGACCGGCCCAGGTCGAGCCGCTCGAGCAGGACCTGCAGCACGGTCGTGACGATCGTGGCCCCGCCGGGCGAGCCGAGCGCGAGCACCGGCCGGCCGCGCTCGAGCACGATGGTCGGCGCGATCGAGCTGCGCGGCCGCTTGCCCGGCTCGGGCGAGTTCGGCTTGCCGGGCTCGAACTCGAAGTCCGTCAGCTCGTTGTTGAGCAGGAACCCGCGCCCGGGCACGACCATGCCCGAGCCGCCGGTCTGCTCGATCGTGAACGTGTAGGAGACGACGTTGCCCTCGCGGTCGGAGATGGTGAGGTGGGTGGTCGACCCGCTGCGGGCGCTCGTCACGCTCGCCGGCGGCGCATTGTTCGACGGGCTCGGGTCGCCGTTCTCGGCGAACGGGTCGCCGGGCGGCTGCGGCAGGCTGGGCGCCTGCTCGCCGATCAGCGCTCTCCGCTCGGCCGCGAAGCCGTCGGACAGCAGCCCCTTGAGCGGCACGTCGAAGAACTCGGGGTCGCCGAGGTAGGCGCCGCGGTCGGCGTAGGCCATGGCGCTCGCCGCGAGGTAGCGGTGCAGGGCCCGCTCGCGCGGGACCGAGCCGAGGTCCGCGTATCCCTCGAGGATGTTGAGCGTCTCGCCGACGGTCGAGCCGCCGCTCGAGGGCGGCGCCATGCCGTAGACGTCGAGCCCGCGGTAGCCGACCCCGGCCGGACGGCGCACGCGCGCCTGGTAGTCGGACAGGTCGCCCGTGGCCATCACGCCGGGGCGGATCGTGGCGGAGGCGCCGCGGCGCACCGGCGGCCGGCGCGCGGTGGCGACCACGTCGCGCGCCATCCGGCCCTCGTAGAACGCCTTCGCGCCACCGGCGGCGAGCCGCCGGTAGGTGGCGGCGAGGTCGCGGTTGCGCTGGACGGAGCCCACGGGGCGCGCCTTCCCGCCCTTCGTGAGATACAGCGCGCGCGTGGAGCCGAAGTTCGCGAAGCGCTCGGCGTTGTCCTCGGTCTGCGCGTGGAAGGTCTCGTCGACCGGGAAGCCGTCGCGGGCGACGCCGATCGCCGGGCGCAGCGCCCGGCGCAGCGGCCACGTGCCGTAGCGCCGCAGCGCCTCCTCCCAGCCGCGCACCGTCCCCGGCACGCCGACGCCCAGGCCCGAGGTGACGGTCTCGTCGAAGTCGAGCGGCTCGCCGGTCGTGGGATCGAGGAGGCTGGTCGGGCGGAACGCCGCGGGCGCGGTCTCGCGGCTGTCGATCGTCGTCACCCGGCCGGTGGCGGCGCGATAGAGCGTCATGAACCCGCCGCCTCCGATGCCGCACGAGTACGGCTCGGTCACGCCGAGCACGGCCGCGGCCACGATCGCCGCGTCGACCGCGTTGGCGCCGCGCCGCAGCGCCGCGGTGGCCGCGCGGGTGGCGGTGGCGTCCACGGTGGCGGCGGCGCCGCCGGTCCCGATGGCGGTCGCGGCCTTCGGCGGCTCGGCGGGCTTGGGCTGCGCGACCGCCACCGGGGCGGCGAGCAGCATGCTCAGCGCCACCAGCGCGCACAGGCTTCGGACGACACGACGACGCATGCGGGCACTCCCCTCGCTCGGACTGACGGCGTGTCCATACCCGGGAGCGCCCCCGGTGAACGCGGGCGTCAGCGCGCGACGCGCAGGATGAGCGCGTCCGGCCGGCGCCCGGCGCGCTGGCGCAGCCGCGTCACGAAGGCCGCGCCGGGCGCGAGCGCGGTGCTCCACAGCGTGATGTGGACGCCCGGCCGGGGCTGGCGCGGCAGCTTGATCTTCCGGTGCCGGCGGTTGCGGTGCCCCGGCTCGTAGCCCCGGTCGAAGCGCCCGGTCGGCACGGTGGCGTAGATCGTCCGGTCGGTGCCGGGCTGGTCGAGCGCCCCGAGCCGCAGCTGCTGGCGCCGGGAGGTCTCGCGCACGTAGAGCAGCGCGCCGCCCGTCGCGGAGGGGTTCGTGAGCTGGACGCCGCGGCGATCGTCGCGGAGCACGCCGCGCGTCCCGGTGGCGAGGTCGACCTGCTCGATGCGGCGCCCGCCGACGTCGAACAGCAGCCGGTCGCCCACCAGCGCCGGCCGGCCGAGGCGCTCGCCCCGCCGCGGCGCGACGCTCGCCACCGCCGCCGGATCGGCGAGCGGGCTCGTGTGCAGGCTGCCCCCGGCGCGCCACGCCACCCGGGTGACGGTGACGGCCACGGCATCGGCGCCGGCCGCCGGGACCGCCGCGACCGGGGCGAGCGTGGCGGCGTCGGCGACGACGATCCGCCCCGGCTCGATCCACGCCACGTGCCCGCCGCCGACGGCGGGGTGGGAGCCCGGCAGGCCCGCCGGCGCGGTCGCCCCGGGGCGCACGAGCAGCCCGGCGCCGCGCGGCTGCTGCCACGCCAGCGAGTCGCCGTCGGCGCTCGGGTCGGTGGCGCCGCGGACCACGATGTCCGCGGCCGAGGCGGGCGACGCCGCGAGCACGAGCGCGCAGCCGAGCAGCGCGGCGGCGTCGGCGACCCGCAGCCCGCGGAGGATCGCCGGGCGCTCGGCCATGGCGGCGGCGGCCGCCGCGCCGCGCTCGGTGCCGGCGGCCGGCGCGAGCGCGATCACCGGCAGGGCGCGGCCCACCCCGAACGCGAGGCCGATCGCGGCGCCGAGGACGGGCTCCCCGAGCGCCACGCTCACCGCGGCCAGCGCCCACACCGCGAACGAGAGGATGAAGGTGGTGAAGCCGAGGCCGAGCAGCACGCCGTAGAGGCCGGCCGCCAGCGGCACCGGCAGCACGCGCCGCCAGGACTCCGGGACCTGGCGGCGGATCTGCGGCACGATGCGCGCCCCGCGCGCCTCGCCCACCGCGGCGGCCAGCGCGACCGCCGCGGCGGCGCTCGCCGCGGCCGGGCCGCCCGCCCCGAGCGCCTGTCCGAGCAGCGCCAGGCCGCCGAACGTGATCACGCCCCCGGCGAGCGCACCCGCCGTGAACGTCGCGCAGGCGACCAGCGTGGTGCGCAGCCGCCGGGCGTAGCCGTGCGGAGCGAGCGTCTCGACCATCGAGAACCCGCAGGGCGACCACGCCCCGGTGACGCCGGCGGCCAGCGCCGCCGCCACGAGTGCCCAGCCCGCGCCGCTCAGCATCGGACCTTGGTGTCGTAGTACATGACGCAGAACACGCGGCGGTGCCCGTAGCAGTAGCCGCGCAGCGCGCGGTCGCCGTTGATCCGCTTCTTGTGGGTCGTGCAGCAGTCGACGAGCTTGCGCACGTGGCCGCCGCAGCAGCGGTACCAGGCGCCGTCGGTCTGGACCTCGATGCCGTAGCGCTCGCCGGTGGCGCGGCAGACGGCCGTGCGGGTGGTGGGCGGGAGCGGGTTGCCCTCGGCGTCGGTCAGCTGCCGGCCGTCCTCGTCCTCGGGGCGGCCCTCGCGGTCGACGAGGCGGCCGAGGTCGTCGACGCGGCGCCCGTCGCGCGCGCGCAGCGGCTTTCCGCGGCTGTCGATGCGCGGCAGGCCGGTGGGGTGCGGGCAGGAGTCCGTCGTGTAGATGTGCCCGCAGAAGTGGAACGCCTCGGCCTCGCCGGGCGCCACCATCGCCCCGACCGTGCGCCCGCCGGCCACCGTGAGCAGCGCGGCGCCCACGCGCGCGAGGAACCCGCGGCGCGAGCTGCCGGCCGCGACGCGGTCGCTGAGCGGCTCAGACACGCAGGCCGCTCCGGCGGCGCTCCGCGGCGGCCAGCACGGTCTCGAGCTGCGCCGCGGTGTTGAACGTCCCCTTGGCCAGCACGGTCCCGTCGGGATCCAGCGCGACCGCGAACGGGCTGCCGGGTACGTCGGCGGCCGACCACGCGCCGGCGTCGAGTACCTCGTCGAACGTCCGCAGGTCCACGTGGGGGCTGCGGCCGAAGGCGGCGACCGCGGGCGCGAGCGACCGGCACAGCCCGCAGCCCTCGGAGCTGAACACGGCGAGCCCGATGCGCCCGGGCGCGACCGGCGGCTCGAAGCGCTCGGCGAGCGCGCTGCGCCCGCCGACCTCCGGCCCCTCGTGGGGGATCTCCAGCGCGCCCTCGGGCGCGACCGCCATCCGCAGCATCCCGACCTCGCGCGCGAGCGCCAGCACGACGACGCCGAGCGCGACGAGCCCCGCGAGCGCGGCCGCCAGCCCGATCGCCAGCCACGCCTCGGTGCCCGGCTCGCTGCGCGGCAGCAGCGGCAGGATCGCGAACGCGCACGCCAGCAGGGCGGAGCGCGCCAGCGAGGCCCGGCCGACCCGTCCGCGTGCGCCCAGGCATGCGCACGGCGCGCCGGCCCGCCCGGAGACCAGCGCGACCGCCTGGGCCGCGGTGAAGGCGGCCAGCAGGGCGGCGGCCGCGTACGCGGCGGCGTCGCTCCCGGCGCCGACCCCCACGGCCAGCACCGCCTCGACCGCGATCAGCGCCGCCCACGCGGCGCGCGCGGCGCCCTCGCCCCGGATCCCGTAGGTCGCGAGCGCGGCCTGCGCCCCGGCGCCGCCGGCGAGCTTCGCGGCGGCCGATCCGAGCAGCACGACGCCGAGGAGCAGTGAGAGCACGACCGCCGGCATGGGTCGGCGAAGGTACCGCATGGGGGCGGGCGCCGCCCCCGGCCGGCGCTGCTAGCTGCGCACCAGCTTCTTGTAGGAGATGCGGTGCGGGCGGTCGGCCTCGTCGCCGAGGCGCTCGCGGCGGTGCTCCTCGTAGGCCTCGAAGTTCCCCTCGAACCACACGACCTGCGAGTCGCCCTCGAAGGCGAGCACGTGCGTGCACACGCGGTCGAGGAACCAGCGGTCGTGGGAGATGATCACCGCGCAGCCGGGGAAGCTCAGCAGCGCCTCCTCGAGCGCGCGCAGGGTGTCGACGTCGAGGTCGTTGGTGGGCTCGTCGAGCAGCAGCACGTTGCCGCCGGAGCGCAGCAGCTTGGCCATGTGCAGGCGGTTGCGCTCCCCGCCCGAGAGCTTCGCGACCTTCTTCTGCTGGTCGGAGCCCTTGAAGTTGAAGTTGGCCACGTACTGGCGGGAGTTGACCTCGCGGTCGCCGACCTTGATGTGCTCGTAGCCCTCGGAGATCTCCTCCCAGACGGTCTTCCCCTGGTCCAGGGCGTCGCGCGACTGGTCGACGTAGGCGAGCTCCACGGTCTCGCCGACGCGCAGGTCGCCCGCGTCGGGCTCCTCCTGGCCGACGATCATGCGGAACAGCGTCGTCTTGCCGGCGCCGTTGGCGCCGATCACGCCGACGATCCCGGCCGGCGGCAGCGAGAGCGAGAGGTCCTCGATCAGCAGGCGGTCGCCGAAGCCCTTGCGCAGGCCGGCGGTCTCGATCACCACGTCGCCGAGCCGCGGGCCCGGCGGGATGTGGATCTGCACCTGGTCGAGCTTGACGTTGCGCTCCTCGGCCAGCAGCGCCTCGTAGTTGTTCAGGCGCGCCTTGGCCTTCTTGCGACGGCCCTTCGGGTTCTGGCGGACCCACTCGAGCTCCTGGGCGATCGTGCGCTGGCGGGCGCTCTCGCGCTTCTCCTCCTGCGCCAGGCGGGCCTGCTTCTGCTCGAGCCAGCTCGAGTAGTTGCCCTGGAAGGGGATGCCCCGGCCGCGGTCGAGCTCGAGGATCCAGCCGGCGACGTTGTCGAGGAAGTAGCGGTCGTGGGTCACGGCCACGACGGTGCCCTGGTAGTCCTCGAGGTGGCGCTCCAGCCACGCCACCGACTCGGCGTCCAGGTGGTTGGTGGGCTCGTCGAGCAGCAGCAGGTCGGGCTGGGAGAGCAGCAGCCGGCACAGCGCCACGCGGCGGCGCTCGCCGCCCGAGAGCTTCGTGACGTCGGCGTCGGAGGGCGGCAGGCGCAGCGCGTCCATCGCCGTGTCGAGCATCGTGTCGAGGTTCCACGCGTCGGCCGCGTCGATCTGCTCCTGCAGGCGCGCGAACTCGTCGGCGGTCTCGTCGGAGTAGTTGGCGGCCAGCTCGTTGAAGCGGTCCAGCAGCCCGCGCAGCTCGGCCACGCCCTCCTCGACGTTGCCGCGCACGTCCTTGGTCTCGTCGAGCGCGGGCTCCTGCTCGAGCAGGCCCACCGTCGCGCCGGGCGCGAGCCGCGCCTCGCCGCGGTACTCGGTGTCCTGCCCGGCCATGATCCGCAGCAGGGAGGACTTGCCCGCGCCGTTGAGGCCGAGCACGCCGATCTTGGCGCCGGGGAAGAAGCTCAGGGAGATGTCCTTGAGCACCTCCTTGTCCGGCGGGTGGACCCGCGTGAGCTTGTACATCGTGAAGATGTATTGGCTGGACATCGCCGCCCGAGGATAGAAGGGGCCTCGACACGCGGGCGAAGCGCGCGGCGCGGGTCTTGGCCACACGGACAAACGGGATGGGCTGCGCCGGCCGTTAACTGACCATATGCGGCCCCTGATCGGCGTGACCACCTCGGAGATGCGGCGCGGCGAGCTCGCCACCCTGCGCCGCCACGGCGAGCCGCCGCACCCGGAGATGGCCCTCGGGTTGACCTACCTGCGCGCGATCGAGCGCGCCGGGGGCCTGCCGGTGGTGCTGCCCCCGGTCGCGGTGGAGGCCGTCCCGCAGCTGCTCGGCCGGATCGACGGCGTATGCCTCTCCGGCGGCCCCGACCTCGACCCGGCCGCCTACGGCGAGCGCCGCCACCACGAGCTCGGCCCGACCGAGCCGGCACTCGACGCCTTCGAGCTGGCGCTGGCGCGCGAGGCCGACCTGCGCGGGACGCCGCTGCTCGGCGTCTGCCGCGGCGCCCAGACCCTCAACGTGGCCCGCGGCGGCACGCTGCACCAGCACGTCGAGCACCACCGCCAGATCGAGCTCGCGACCGTCACCACGCACGCGATCGGGATCGCCCTGCACTCGCGCGTGGGCCGGATCGTCGGCTGCACGCGGCTCGAGGTCAACTCCTTCCACCATCAGGCGGTCGACGTCCTCGGAAGCGGGCTGCGGATCGCCGCCCGCGCCGACGACGGGACGATCGAGGCGATCGAGGCGCCCGAGCACCCGTTCCTGCTCGGCGTGCAGTGGCACGCCGAGACGCTCGCCGACCGCCCGGCCCACCTCGCCCTGTTCGCCGCGCTCGTGCGCGCGTGTGCGCGCGCGGGCGCGGGCGCGACACCGCTCACCGCCGCCGCTTAGCCGGTCGCGTCCTGCACCAGCAGCGCGATCTGCACGCGGTTCTCGGCCTCGAGCTTGACCAGCAGGCGCGACACGTGCGCCTTGACGGTCGCCACGCTCATGTGGAGGTCGGCCGCGATCTCGGCGTTCGCGCGGCCCTGACCCACGGCGAGGGCGACCTCGCGCTCGCGGGCGCTGAGCCGCCCGAGGCGCTCCCGGGCGCGCTCGCCACGCTCCGCGGCGGCGCCGTCGCCGGCCACCAGCGCGATCAGGCGGCGGGCGACCGCCGGCGAGAGCATCGAGTCGCCGGCGTCGACGAGCTCGATCGCCTTGACGATCTCGCCCGGTGGCGTGTCCTTGAGCAGGAAGCCCGCGGCGCCGGCCCGCAGGGCGCGGAGCACCAGCTCGTCCGCGTCGAAGGTGGTCAGGACGAGCACGGCGGGCGGGGATGGCTGCGTACGCAGCAGGCGAGTCGCGGCCACGCCGTCGAGCTCGGGCATGCGGATGTCCATCAGCACGACGTCGGGGCGGTGCGCGTCGACGGCCCCGAGCACCTCGCGCCCGTCCTCGGCCTCGCCCACGACCTCGATCGCCGGGGCGCCGCTGAGCATCAGGCGCAGCCCGGAGCGCACGAGTGCGTCGTCGTCGACCAGCAGGACGCGGATCGGGCGGGCGGGCCCGTTCACCATGGCAGCGTCGCCTTCAGCACGAAGTCCCCGCTCGCGTCCGGCCCGTGCTCGAGCTCGCCGCCCGCCAGCGTCACCCGCTCGCGCAGCCCGACGAGGCCGGTGCCCCACCCGGGCACGCGCGCCTCGGCGCCCCCGACGGCGCGGCGGCTGACCACCGAGACCGTCAGCGCGTTGCCGGGCCGCCCGGCCACGGCGACCTCGACCGCCGCCGCGGGCGCGTGCTTGCGCGCGTTGGTGAGCCCCTCCTGCACGACGCGGTAGGCGGTGCGGCCGAGCACCGGCGGCGGCTCGGCGTCGCCGGGCAGGTCGAGCTCGTAGCCGGCGTGCGCGCCCGCCGCCCGCGCCTCCGCCACCAGCGCGGGGACGTCGGCGAGCGTCGGCTGGGGCGGGGCGAGGTCGTCCTCCGTCCCACCCTCGCGCAGCACGCCGATCACCTCGCGGAGCTCCTGCAGGACGCTGTGGGCGCTGGCGCGGATGACGCCCGCGGCCTCGGCGATCTCCTCCGGCGGCGCGTCCGGGCGGAACTCGAGCGCCCCGGCGTGGACGCTCAGCAGCGACACCCGGTGGGCGAGCACGTCGTGCATCTCGCCGGCGATCCGCCGGCGCTCGGCCTCGCGGGCCTGGGCGAGCTTGAGCCGCTGCTCGGTCTCCAGCCGCTCGGCCCGCTCCCGGAGCGAGTACACGAGCTGCCGGCGCGCGCGCACGAACAGCCCCCAGCCGATGGCGACCGCGGTGAGCGACTCGCCCAGCACGAGGTCGGTGCCGTAGCCGGCCGCGGTCGGGTAGATCAGCGGGAAGACGGCGGCGGCCACCACGGCCACGGCGGCGGTCGCCACCACGCCGCGGCGCGGCGCGCGGGCGGCCGCGCTGAAGGCCGCCAGCAGCGCGGGCCCGGCAGCGGTCGCGGAGACGATCGACGCGAGCAGCGTGCCGACCGCGACCGCGGTCGGTCGCGAGCGCCGCGCCCACAGGGCCAGCCACGCGGCCACGCCGAGCACGAGGTCGAGCGCCAGTCCGGGCTCGGAGTGCTGCGACTCGGTCTCCGACAGCGCGATCAGGCCGATCCCGGCGGCGGCGATCGCCAGGAGCGCGTCGACCGCCCAGTCGCGCGGGGAGCGCGGGGCGGGGCGTCCCTCGACCAGGTCGCCCGGCAGCAGGGTCCGCTGCCACCGCGTCACGCCCGTCTCCTGGTGGGCCGAGGTCGCCATCGTCACCGCCCGCAAGCGTAGGCCGCGCGGGGTGCCGCGACCCCCTACCGAAGTCGATGCGGACATCGACCGCAGGCGACCCCCGGCGTCGACCGGCGGCCGATGTCGCGCCCGCCCGCCGCGCCCATCCTCTCGCCCATGATCGAAGCCACCGACCTCACCAAGCGCTTCGGGGGCCGCGTCGTCGTCGACCGCGTGAGCTTCCGCAGCGAGCCGGGCACCGTCACCGGGTTCCTCGGACCCAACGGCGCCGGCAAGACCACCACCATGCGCATGCTGGTCGGCCTCTCGGAGCCCGATGCGGGCGAGGCGACCGTCCTCGGCGGCCCCCTACCGCGCGCTCGAGAACCCCGGCCGGCGCGTCGGCACGCTGCTCGACGCCTCCGCCCAGCACGGCGGCCGCACCGGCCGCGAGGCCCTCATCACCTCCGGGCTGATCCTCGGCGCCGGCGAGGAGCGCGTCGACGCACTGCTCGAGTTCGTCGGCCTCGACCGGGCCGACGCCCGCCGCCGCGTGCGCCAGTACTCGCTCGGCATGCGCCAGCGCCTCGGGCTCGCGCACGCGCTGCTCGGCGATCCCGAGGTCCTGATCCTCGACGAGCCCGCCAACGGGCTCGACCCCGAGGGCATGCGCTGGATGCGCGGCCTGCTGCGGGACTTCGCCGACCGCGGCGGCACCGTGCTGCTCTCCTCGCATCTGCTCTCCGAGGTGGAGGCGATCGCCGACCGGCTCGTGATCATCGGCCGCGGGCGCATCGTCGCCGAGGGCACGCGCGCCGAGCTGCTCGCCGGTGCCGGGACGCTCGTCCGCGCCGCCGACGAGGCCGCGCTCGGCGCCGCGCTGGCGGCCGCGGACCTCGCCGCCCAGCCCGCCGCCGACGGCGGCTTCCTGGTCGATGCCGAGCCCGAGGAGGTGGGCCGGGCCGCGCTCGAGGCCGGCGTCGTGCTCACCCGGCTCGGGCCGACCGAGAGCGCCGGGCTCGAGCGCCTGTTCCTCGACCTCACCTCCGGCGCCCCCGACGCCCCGGAGGCCGCCGACCTGATGGGAGTCGCCCGATGACCGCCACCACGCTGTCCCTCCCCGCGCCCGCGCGCCCCGCCGAGCGCCCCAGCCTCGCCCGCCTGATCGGCGTGGAGCTGCGCAAGATGGTCGACACGCGGGCCGGGCTCTGGCTCCAGCTCGCCGTGGTCGCGCTGACCGTGCTCGTGGTCCTGTTCGTCGTCCTCGCGGGCAACGCGGAGGACCACGTCTTCCGCACCATGTTCTGGGCGGCGCTCCAGCCCTCGGCGATCCTCCTGCCGGTCGTCGGCATCCTGCTCGTCGCCTCGGAGTGGACCCAGCGCACGGCGCTGATCACGTTCACGCTCGTCCCGGAGCGCTCGCGCGTGCTGCTGGCCAAGCTCGGGGCGGGCACGGTGCTGGCCCTCGGCGCCTTCGCGGTCAGCGCGGCGATCGCCGCGGCGGGGACCGCGGTCGCGGCCCCGGGCCTCGAGGGCACGTGGTCGCTGCCGGCCGGCCTCGCCGGCCAGGAGGTCGTCTACGTCGTGACGGCGATGATCACCGGCATCGGCTTCGGCGCGGTGCTGCTGAACACGGCCCCGGCCATCGTCCTCTACTTCGTGCTGCCGATCGCGTGGTCGGCGGCCGGCTCGCTCTCCTTCCTGCGCGACGCGGCGGGGTGGCTCGACTCCTCGCGCACGCTGGACCTCATGGGCGAGGAGCTGATGAGCGCCGGCGACTGGGCCCGCGCGGGCACCACGCTGGCGGTCTGGATGCTGCTGCCGGTGCTGATCGGCGCCTGGCGGATCGTCACGAGCGAGGTGCGGTCGTCATGACGGGCCCGCGCCTGCTCGGGTTCATCGGCGCGGGGGCGTTCGCGGGCGGCTGGCTCGCCCGCGCCGCCTTCGACTGGGGACTCGGCCTCCCGGTCGTCCCGTTCCTCGCGCTCGTCCTGGCCGCCGCGGCGGCCGGCGGCCTCGTCGGGTACGCGGCGGCGCGGGACGAGGCCCCCCTCGACGGCCGGCTGGTGGCGATCGCGGTCCCCGGCGGCATCCTCGGGGCGGCGAGCTTCTTCGCGCCGTTCCCGTTCGGGATCGCCACGGCGGCGCTCGTGGTCCTCACGAGCCTGCGGCTGCTCGCCCGCCGGTCCGCCCGGGCCTGAGCGAGTTCCGGTTCGAACCCGTTCCGCAATATGGTGCGGGTAGTCCCCCTCCTCGCGCCGCCCCGCGTCCGTCATGCTGGTGGGTCGTGTCCAAGCCCCTGGCCATCCGCCTCCGCGGCGTCGTCAAGCGCTACGGCCCGATCACCGCGGTCGCCGGCCTCGACCTCGAGCTCCCCGAGGGCTCGTGCGTCGGCCTGCTCGGCCCCAACGGGGCGGGCAAGTCGACGACGATGAAGATGCTCACCGCGCAGGCGATCGCGGACGAGGGCGAGCTCGAGGTCCTCGGCCACCGCCTCCCCGAGGCCTCCAAGCAGGCGCGCGCGGAGTGCGGCGTCGTGCCCCAGCTCGACAACCTCGACACGACGCTGACCGTGGAGCAGAACCTCGTCGTCTTCACCCACCTCTACCGCCTGGGGCGCGGCGAGCGGCGCGAGGCCGTGGAGCGGGCGCTCGAGATCGCCAAGCTCGTCGACCGCCGCGCCACCAAGGTCGACAAGCTCTCCGGTGGCATGCGCCGGCGGCTGCTGATCGCCCGGGCGCTGGTGCACCGGCCGCGGATGATGCTGCTCGACGAGCCGACCGTCGGCCTGGACCCGCAGGTCCGCCAGGAGCTGTGGGCGCTGATCGACGGATTGCGGTCCGAGGGCGTCTCGATTCTTATGTCGACGCACTACATCGAGGAGGCCGAGCGCCTGTGCGACAGCGTGACGATCATGTCGCACGGCCGCGCGGTCGCCACCGGCCCGCCCGCCGACCTCATCGCCGAGCACGCGGGGACCGAGGCGGTCGAGGTCTACGGCGCGCCGCCCAAGCTCGCCGAGGTCGAGGCGGCCGCGCGCGCGGCCGGCCTGAGCACCCGCCGCACCGGCACCTCGATCGCGGTCCTGCGCCTGGACTCGGCCAACGGCGCGGCCCCCGCGGGCGAGCGCCGGCCGGCGAACCTCGAGGACGTGTTCGTGCTGCTGACCGGTGAGGACATCGCATGACGTGCCCGATCGGGTCGACCCTGTGGGTGGCGCTGCCGCGCGCATGCGGAGCCGGCGGATGACGCGGACCGTGGCCCCCATGACGCCCGACGCGCGCCCCCGCCGCCGCCTCGGCCGGCTCGAGCGCCCGGCGCTGGCCGGCGTGCTCGTGCGCGAGATCATCAACTTCTCCTCCTACTGGCGCTCGTCGGCGTTCTCCTCGACCGTCGAGCCGACGATCTACCTGCTCGCGTTCGGGTTCGGGTTCGGGTCCCTGGTCGCGACGGTCGGCGGCTACCCCTACGTGGAGTTCGTCGGCACCGGCACGGTCGCGACCGCGGTGCTGTTCTCCTCGGCCTTCCCGGCGATGTTCTCGACCTACGTCAAGGCCGAGTTCCAACGCACCTACGACGCGATCCTCGCCGCGCCGGTGGACACCGAGGAGCTCGTCACGGCCGAGATGCTGTGGATCGCGATCCGGGCCGGCACGTTCGGCTGCACGCCGATGCTCGTGGCGATGGTGTTCGGGCTCGACCCGAGCTGGGGCATGCTGACCGTCCCGCTGATCGGCTTCATCGCCGGCTTCGGCTGGGCGGGCTTCGGCACGACGATCGCGGCGGCGATGAAGTCGATCGAGAACTTCAACTACGTGATCAGCGCCGTGCTGACGCCGCTGTTCCTCGTCGCCGGCACGTTCTTCCCGATCGACCAGCTGCCGGGGTGGGCCCGCACCCTGGCGCAGCTGAACCCGCTGTACCACTGCGTCGAGCTCGTGCGCGACGCCGTCTTCGGCTGGGAGGGCGCGGCCGACCTCGTCCACCTCGCCGTGCTGATCGGGTTCGGCCTCCTGACCTGGCGCCTCGCGATCTGGCGGATGACGGTCCGCCTGATCGACTAGTCGAACTCGGTCGGCAGCGACGGGTCGTCGTGGTGCGCGAACGCGGCCTCGAGCTGCGACTGGGTCGTCCGACCGGTCGAGAGCTGCTCGGGGAGCGCGTCGCGCGCGAAGAACTGGACGTCGTCCACCTCGTTGTCGGGGCGTCCAGTCGGCGCGTCGGCCGTCAGCTCGCAGAGGAAGAACAGCTTGTAGATGTGCTGCGGATGCGGGGGAAAGTTGTGGCGGTCGCGGTCGTGGACGGCGAACAGCTTGGCGGCGCGGGCGTCCCAGCCGGACTCCTCGCGGAGCTCGCGCAGCGCGGCGGCGGCGGGCGGCTCGCCGATGTCCGCCCACCCGCCGGGGAGTGTCCAGCCGCCGTCCGAGCGCTCGAGGACGAGCAGAACGCGTCCGTCTCGGAATGCGGCCGCGCGCACGTCGACCTTGGGCGTCGGGTGTCCCTTGCCGTCGGCGGCGAGGCGCGCCGCGAGCTGGTGGGCGTCCCCGCCGCCGACATGGGCGCCGAGCTCCGCGGCGACCGCGCGGACGGCGAGGTAGCGCTCGACGTCGTACTGGTCGCGGGCGTAGGCGAGCCCGGTGTCGGCGATCCCCTGGAGGCGGCGCATCCAGGCCTGCCAGGGCTCGGAGCCGGCGGCCACGGTCACCCCTCCTCGGGCTGCAGGAAGCGGTCCAGCGCGCCCGGGGGCGCCTCGGAGCCAGGGGGGTAGTCGCGGATCCACACCCGCCCGGTCTCGGGGAACTCGTTGATCTCCGGCGCGAGCATCGTGCTCACGATCAGCACCCGGACCGGCTCGTCCGTCCGGTTGTCGAGGCGATGGGCGCCGCGGAGCCCGCGCGGGCACGCGACGACCTCGCCGGGGTCGAGCTCGCGCTCCTGATCGCCGGTCGCGAGCGTCGGGCGCCCGGCGACCACGACGATGAGCTCCTCGTTGGCGTGGTGGGCGTGCAGGGGAAACGTGGCGGCGCCGGAAGGAAGCTCGAAGAGCGAGGCGCCGAGCGCCTCCGCCCCCGCCTGGCGGCCGAGCAGCGCGCGTCGCCAGCGGAACGGCGGGTCGTCCCGATCGGCGTCGAAAGCGGGCTCGTAAACATTGGCCATGGCTCGCTACCGTAACCCTTCGTGCCCCAGATCCTCGACATCGAGCAGGCGGTGCTCCTCCTGGAGCTCGAGCCGCCGTTCGGCAAGCGCGAGATCCAGCTGGCGCGGCGCAAGCTCGCCAAGCGGTGGCACCCCGACATCGCGCCGCCCGGCAAGCAGCTCGAGCACGAGCGTCACCTGAAGGCCGTCAACGAGGCCGCCGACCAGCTCGAGCGGCTCGCCGAGGACTCGCGCGGCGGCAAGGTCAGCCGCAACGCGGTCAAGGTCAGCGCCGCGGCCGCGCGCAAGCGGCGCGCCGAGGAGGGCGCCCGCGCCTACGCCGAGGAGGAGCGCCGCCGGGCCGCCGACGAGGACCGTGCCCGCCACGACCCGTTCGCGTCGCGGGTGCCCGACCACTCGGTCGTCCACCGCTATGCGCGCTGCCTGTCCTATCCCGAGTGGGGCGTCGGCACCGTCAACGGGATCTACTTCACCGGCGACGGCGACGACGTCCAGCAGTGGGCGCGCGTCAACTTCCAGGTCGGCGTGCGCACGGTGCCCGCGGGCTCGCTGCAGTTCGTGGACTTCTCCAAGCCGGACCCGGGTGCCGACCGCGTCGAGCGCTTCATGACCGCGGCCAAGCACGCGCTGGCCGAGGGCGACTTCGCGCTCGCCGCCCGCCGGCTGATCTACGCGCGCGACGCCGACCCGCGCAACACCGCGGTGCTGCGGCTGCTCACGCTCGCCTTCTGGCAGTCGGGGGACCTGGCCGCCGCCGGCCGCGCGGTCCGCGACTGGGCGCGCGCGGAGGGGTCCCGCCCGGCCCCGCACCGGTACGCCGCGCGCATCTACGAGGACATGGGGTCGCTCTCGCTGGCGGTCGAGGCCGCCGAGCGCGAGACCGAGCGCGCGCCCGAGGACGCCGGCGCCTGGGAGCGGCTCGGCCGCCTGCGCCTGCGCACCTTCGACCGCATCGGCGCACTCGATGCACTCGAGCGGGCACGCGCCACGCACCCGAGCGAGCAGGGGCTGCTCGACCTGGCGCTCGTCGCCAACCTCCTCGGGGACGTCGGCGCCGAGGTCTCGGCGTGCGAGCAGGCCACGGCGCTCGCCCCGTCCTCGCCGGGCGCCTGGTCGCGCTATGCGCACGCGCTCGCGCGCACCGACCGCACCAGCGAGTGCCTCGAGGCCTGCGAACGGTCGCTCGCGCTCCGGGACGACCCGGAGGTGCGCGACCTCCGCGAGCAGGTGCTCGCGTCCGCGCCACGCGCGCTCGCCCAGCCGCAGGCCGCTTGAGGGCTCACACCCCGATGCGAGGAACCGCAGCGCTGCAGGCGATCTCGAGTGGTGAGCGGCGGCGCGCCGACCTCCCGCGGGAGCTCGACCGGCGCGCTCAGGCCCTCATCGATCAGGCCGGCTGACCGGTGAGCCCGCCGCCCGCGGGCCACGCTCGACCCCGAGCATGAGGGTGTCGGCTTCCGGACCTGTCCGATCGAATGGTTGACGGGGTTTTGAGAAATGTGGTTTGCTTTGCGACGTGGCGGGGTGTGCCCGCCAGACTTTCGTGTCGAGGGCTCGGTAGGCGACACTGAGGGTCGTACAGTTCGAAGTTGAGTTTGGCTCGTGTTCCCGTAAGCAGGGCCCTCGGCCCATGGAGTCGCTTGTAGTGGCACGGACGCAGGACCTGGCTGGTTCCGGGATCGCCCTGAGGCGGCGATTCATGCTGGCCTGTGCGTTGGTGCTGCTGCTGACGGCCTGGGCGTTCGGAGGGGTCGCGAGAGCAGATGACGGGGCGGTCGCGGCGCCGCCCACCGAGATGCAGGCCCCCGCCACCGACGAGCAGGCGCCCGCCTCGGAGACCGCCGCACCGCCCGCCGATACGCCGGCCGCTGCCACCGATGAGCAGGCCCCGCCGGCATCCGAGACGCCGTCCGAGTCGCCCGCCGCCGAGTCGCCCGCCCCCGCCATCGACGAGCCCGGGGCCCCCGCATCAGAGTCGCCCGCTTCCCCGTCTCCCGCCACGGAGACGCCCGCGTCCGAGTCCCCCGCCACGGGGGCTCCCGCGTCCGAGTCGCCCGCTTCCGCGTCGCCGTCGGGTCCCGCCGGCGACAACGGTGACCCGCCCGCCTCCGCTTCCGAGTCGCCTTCTTCGCAGTCGCCGTCACCCTCCGGGCCGGCCGACGACGGGTCGGGTTCCCCCGCCTCCGAGTCGCCCGGGCCGACGCCTCCGGACTCCACCCATGAGCCGGGGCTGCTCACCTCGCCGTCGCCGGGTCCCGTCGTGGATCCCGGGTCGCCGGTGGACGGTGGGCACGTGCCGGGCCCGCTGACGACGCCGGCCGTGCCGCCGTCGTCGGGGCCCATCGACGTCGACGTCCCGGTGGGTCCGATCGTCGTGCCGGTGATCGATTCGATCGTGCCGGTGGACCGCGGTCACGTCCCGGTGATCCCGGCCGATCCGATGGTGCCGGTGGACGTCCTGCCCCATCTCGTGACGCCCGCCGCGCCGGTCGATCCGGTGGTCGCGGTGCCCCTTCCGGCGGACCCGGCGGTGGTCCCGCCGCCCGCCGATCCGGCCGTCGTCCCACCGCCGGTGGACGCGGCGCCGGTGACGCCGGCGCCCGATCCGGCGACGCCCGTGCGCCCGCGTCAGCCGCTCGATACGCCCGCGACGGGGCCCGTGACGCCGGTCGTCCTGGCGCCCGTCACGACTCCCCTCTTCACCCCGTTCGCCCCCGTCGCGCCGGTCCTCCCGACCGTCGCTCCGGCCACCGAGACGCCGGCCGCTCCGGCCCCGTCGAAGGACGCGGGGCGGCCCGCGAAGGTGCTCGACGACGCGGGCCTCATGTCCCTCATGGCCGGTCCGATGATCGGTCGCGGCGGCCTGCTGGGCATGCTGGCGCTGACGCTGGTGGACGGGTCGGCGGGGCCGCTGTCGGCGCTGCCGATGCTGTCCGCGACCGGCCCGGCGATCGCCGCCGCGGCCGGCGTCGTGGTGTCCGGCGTCTCCGTGGTCGCCGTCGCGACCGCCCAGGCGGCCGGCCAGGTGGCGGCCGGTGTGGACGCCGCGTCGCGGTCGGTGCGGGCGCCCGAGGCGCCCGTCGCGCCGGTCGACATCCCGCACTCTCCCTCGGGCATCTCCTCGGTCGGGGCGTCGGCGTTCGCGCCGGTCCCGCCGCCGGTCGCCGTCGCGGCGATCCTGGTGCTCTTCATGGGCCTCTCGCTCGTGCGGTTCGGGCGCGTGGCCAACGCCCCGGCCCGTTGGCGGCCGGTGGCCTTCGTCTCTCTGCTTGAACGGCCTGGCTAGCTCCCGCACGGAGCTTTCCCGGCAGGCCCCTGCCCTGACGCCCTGAGCGCAGGCGGGGGAGGCCCGGACCGACACCGGTCCGGACCGCAACCGTTCAACACCTTTCAGTGGAGATGACACGATGCAACGCAACCCATTGGCGCCTCCGGCGCACGGCGTCTCGCTCACCATCCGGATCGTCCTGGCCGGCCTGGCGGGCCTCGGACTCGGACTCGTCTTCTGGCTCGTCACCGCGGGCGCCGCGGGCGCCGCTGAGCGGCCCGAGCTGCAGGGTCGAGCGCTGATCGCCTCGGCCGGCTGGCACAGCCGCGCCGTCCGCAACACCGTCGAGACCGCGACCCTCGCCAAGAGCGACCGCGTGCCGGCCGGCTGGTCCGCCGGATCGGTGCGGCGTGGCGACGGCCGCTCCGGGCGTGACGGCTCCCGGCGCGTGAAGGAGCTCCAGCGCCGGCTGCGGTCGCTGGGCTATCGCCCCGGGCCGGTCAACGGCGTCTTCGGCAAGCGGACCCAGGCCGCGGTCGCCTGGTTCCAGCACAAGCACCAGCTGCCCCTCACCGGGGTCGTGACCGTCGGCACGCTGCGCCACATCCGCGCGGCGCAGGCCGAGGCAACGCGGCGCCGAACGGCAAGGCGCGGCACGACGGGTGGAGGCCGGTCCCGACGCGGCCGCCCAGGCGGCGCCGCGGCGCGCGGCCGACGCGCCCGATCTCGCCGCGGAGACCACGCGGACCGCGGCCGGCACCGCCGGGTTCGCGAGCCTGTCGTGGTGGCTGTGGGGGCTGATCGCCGCCGCCGCGCTCGCGCTCCTGGCGCTGATCGCCACCATCCGGCTCCGCCGCCGCGAGCGGCACGGCCCGGACACCGCGCCGGTGTACGAGCTGTGGGTCCACGGCACCAGCCCCGACCCCGCCGTCGGCACCTTCCGCGGCGTCGTGAAGGCCGTCTCCGTCCCCGACGAGCCCCGCCCCGCCGGGTGGGTCGCCGACTCGCAGTACCTCATCCACGACCCCGCCAAGCCCGAGCCCTTCTGGGCTCCGGCCGAGCAGATCGACGAGCTCGGCGCCGCCCGCCAGCAGCCCGCCACGACGCCGACGGACGAAGAGAGCGCCCCGGTCGCCATCGGCTACCTCTCCGGGCCCGCCAACGGACCCACGCCGTCGCCGCAGGCCGGCGCCATCGAGGCGGCCTGCCAGGAGCGCGGCTGGCGCCTCGCCCAGATCGCCCATGACCCGCCCGGCCCCGGCGTCCTGGACGCCCGCCCGGGCCTCCAGCACGCCCTCCACCGCCTCGCCAGCGGCCAGGCCACGTGCCTGGTGATCGCCCGGTTGGCGCACATCGGGCCGTCCGTGGAGGAGCTCGCGCAGATGATCGCCCGCGTCGAAGAGGCCCGCGCCACGCTCGTCGTGTGCGACATCGACCTCGACACCTCGACCACCGTGGGCCGGCGCACCGCCAACGCCCTCGCCACGCTCAACGAGAACACCGACCCGAGCAACAACGCCCTCAGGGCGCTCCCGTCCCCTGCGCCAGCGCCGGCGCACCACTAAGAAGGACCCGACCCACCACATGCGCCACACGATCCCCACCCATCCCGACTACGCCGACAACGCTCGGCGGGCCCTCGCCCGGGCCCGCATCCACCACCACGAGCTCCGCGAGCTGAGGAGCCTGCAGCTCGCGGTCAACGCCATCGACGACGCGGTCGCCCGGCTCCTCGAGGCCCGCGCCGACCAGGCCTACCTCGATGCCCACGCCCTTGCCACCGAGCACGACCTCAACCCGGTCCAGCAGACCAACTGACCGGCCCGGCTCCGCGGGCGCGCGCCACCCCGGTGCGCGCCCGGAGACCGGCCCGGCCGCCCGCCCGTCAGGCGACCCCGGGCACGCGGGCGAGCGCGCCGAACAGGCGCTCGATGTCCCGGCCGGTCGTGAAGAGGTGCGGGGCGAGCCGGAGGGACGAGCCACGGACCCCGGCGTAGCAGCGGGCGCCGGCCAGCACGCCGCCCACGGCGGCGAGCGCGGGCTCCGGCAGGCTGATGCCGAGCACGTGCGGACCGCGGAGGGCGGCGGGCAGCGGCGTGAGCCCGAGGGCGCCGGCCTCGGCGGCCAGGCGCTCGGTGACGAGCTCGAGGCTCGCCGCGATGCGCGGCACGCCCCACTCGAGAACCTGCGTCAGCGCCGCGATCGCCATCGGCGTCAGCGTGAAGTTCGTGCGCTGCCCGACGTCGAAGCGCCGCGCCCCAGGCTGGTACTCGTCCCGGTAGTCGAGGAGCCGCGCGAAGTCCTCGGAGCCGGCGCGCACGATCCAGTTCTCCTCGAGCGGCACGCCGTCCCGGTGCCGCTCGGCGACGTAGAGGTAGCCCACGCTGAACGGGCCGAGCAGCCACTTGTAGCCGCCCGAGACGAGGAAGTCGGGACGCAGCCGCGCCACGTCCATCGGCACGGCCCCGAGCGACTGGCTCGCGTCGATCACGAGCGCCGCCCCGACGCGGCGCGCCGCGTCGGCGACGGCGTCCAGGTCCACCCACGAGCCGTCGGTCCAGTGGACGTTCGGCACGCTCACGATCGCGACCCGGTCATCGATCTGCGCGCGCACCGCATCGGCCCACGCCTGTCCAGGCTCTCGGGAGACGGTCAGGATCTCGGCGCCGGTCCGGCGGCACACCGCCCGCCAGGTGTAGATCCCCGAGGGGTACTCACCGGCCAGCACGAGGATCCGCCGCCCGGCCTCGACCGGGAGGTTCCGCGCCGCCACCGCGATCCCGTAGCTCGAGGCGGGGACGAGCGCGACGCCGTCAGCATCGGCGCCCATGACCTGCGCCGCGAGGTCGCGGAGGACCTCGACCTCGGTGAACCAGTCGTCGCTCTCGATCTCCCACGGCGCGGCGCGCCGGTCGAGCGCACGTTCCCCCGCCTCGCGGACGGCGCGGAGCTGCGGGGCGAGGTTGGCGGTATTGAAGTAGGCGACGTCATCCGGCAGCTCGAAGGCCTCGCGCCGCGTGCCGAGCGGCCGCGGCCGCGCCGTCGCCGCCCCTCCGGTGCCCGCGCGCTCGCCGCCGTCCGTCACCCCGCGGACCTTTACGCAGTTTCCGGCCCGGCACAACCCACAGGCGCACCCCCGTCCGGCGGACCCCCTAGGGTGCCGCCATGCGCCTGATCGTCGCCCGCTGTGAGGTCGCCTACACGGGGCGCCTCACGACGCGCCTGCCGCTCGGCCTGCGGCTGCTCATGCTCAAGGCCGACGGCACCTTCATGGTGTGGGCGGACGCGGGCGGCCCCAGCGTCAAGCCGCTGAACTGGATGACGCCGCCGACCGTGGTGGAGGAGGACGGCGAGGGGATGGTCGTGCGCCGCCTCAAGGGCGAGGACCGCGTGGAGATCCGGCTCGCCGAGGTGCTCTCCGACGTCACGCACGAGATGGACGCCGACGCCGCCCAGCTCGAGAAGGACGGCGTCGAGGCCGAGCTGCAGGCGCTGCTCGCCGGGGTGCCCGAGCGCTGCGGCGAGGGCTTCCGGCTCGTCCGCCGCGAGTGGCCCACCGACATCGGGCCCGTCGATCTCATGTGCCGCGACGACGGCGACGGCTGGGTGGCGGTGGAGATCAAGCGCATCGGCACGATCGACGCCGTGGAGCAGCTCTCGCGCTACCTGGAGCGCATCCGGCTCGACCCCGCGATGGCCGGGTGCCGCGGGGTCCTCGCCGCCCAGGTCGTCAAGCCGCAGGCGCGGGTGCTCGCCCAGGCCCGCGGTCTCGCCTGGGTCGAGGTGGACCTCGCCGAGCTGCGCGGGGAGCGTGCGCCGGCGCTGACGCTGTTCGCGGCCTAGCCGCCCGCCTCGCCCCACAGGGTGGCGAGCAGCCGCCGGGCGCCGCCGTCGTCGCGGTGCTCGCACAGGTAGATGCCCTGCCAGGTCCCGAGCGCGAGCCGCCCGTCGCTCACCGGCAGCGTGAGCGAGAACCCGAGCAGCGAGCCCTTGATGTGCGCCGGCATGTCGTCGGGGCCTTCGAGCCGGTGCGTCCAGTACGGCGTGTCCTCGGGCACCGCCTCGTCGAAGTAGGCGCGGAAGTCGCGCCGGACGTCCGGCGAGGCGTTCTCGTTGAGGGTCAGCGACGCGGACGTGTGCTGGAGGAACAGGTGGGCGAGGCCGACCCGCAGGTCTCCGAGCTCCGGCAGGCCAGCGACGACCTCGCGCGTGACGAGGTGGAAGCCCCGCGGCTGGGGGTCGAGGACGAGCTGGCGCTGCAGCCACATGGGCTGCATCGTCGCATGGAACCCGGCCCCGCCCGCCCGGCCCGCCCCCCGCTCAGTCCGGCAGCCGGGCTGCGCGCATGTCCACGCGCTCGCCGCGGAACGGGACGCCCTCGGCGTCGAGCAGCGCGCGCTGGCGGGCGCCCTTGGCCAGCGAGCCGTCCGCGCGGACGACCCGGTGCCACGGCACGTCCGGGTCCTCGCACGACGCCAGCACCGCGCCCGCGAAGCGCGGCGAGCCGGGGGAGAGGTCGCCGTAGGTGCGCACGAAGCCCGGCGGCGTCGCCCGCACCCGGGCCAGCACGCGCGCGGCGCGGTCGCCGTGGCCGGGCTCCATACGGGCGAGTATGCCCCGAACGCACCGAAGCCCGCGGCATCCCTGCCGCGGGCTTCGGTCAGAGCCCGATCCGTCGGGAAAGCTGGGGGCGACTGGGTCCTACGCGCAGATCACCCTGGACGTTCAGCGCGACCTCCGCCGCGACGTTCACGTCCGAGCTGGTTGCGCGTTGGCCCCCGGACCTGTGCTGACGCCCGGCGCGTCGGCGGTATTCCCGCCGGCCCTGAACGCACTGAAGCCCGCGGCATCCCTGCCGCGGGCTTCGGTCAGAGCCCGATCCGTCGGGCCTCTGGGGGCGACTTGGTCGCTAGGCGCACATGACCTGGGCGTGGAACGAGGCGTTCGCGCCGGTGATCGTGACCTGGTTCGCGGTGCCGCCGGAGCCGGTGCTGACGCCGACCGGAGCGCCGGTGCCGCCGTCGTTGGCCGTGACCGAGCAGTTGCTCACGTCGCGGTTGAACGTGAGCGTGTAGTTGGCGCCGGCCGCTGCGCCGGCGGTCACGCCGTTGCCCGACGCCGTGCCGGCCGCATTGACGATCGCGAACAGGAGGTTGGCGGCCGCCGCGTAGTCGGAAGGCTGCTTGCCGCCGAGCGTCGACGCGTTCGACAGGTCCGCGGCGGACTTGCCGCCGACCTTGCCGGCGTTGAGGTTCGTCACGAGGCCCGTGCCGTTGGTCTGGAACGGCGCGCCGCTGGCGTTGGCGACCTCGATGAAGCCGCCCTCGTTGCCGGAGGTGTTGAACTCGAAGGCGCGACCCCCGTTGAGGTTGTTGCCGCGCAGGCACGGCTCCTTGCCGGCCGCGGAGCGGCAGCCGTAGATCGCGCCGCCGCCATCACCGTCGCGAACGTTGGACTGGCGCGTGCTGTAGGTGTTGTTGCGGGAGATGATCTCCGTCTCCTGCGTGTACGAGCTCCTGCTCGGGTTGCGATCCCCGCCGTCGATCGGCCGGCCCTCGCCGAAGCCGATGGCTGCGGCAGGCACGCCGAGCACGAGGACTACCGACGTCGCGACGACGTAGCGACCGATTCTCCGTCCCTTCACGAGACAGCCTCCCTTGGATGAGTGGTCTGCGGGCGCGGTGGGGCCGCGACGCGCAAAGTGGCTGCTCGTTGCGACACGCCCCGGGCCACGAGGTTGCGGCCTGAGGCGCCGCTCGTCCACGCATGCACGCCGGTTTGCAGACGCGGCGTCAGGAGGCCGACCCGCGCCGGGCGGCTACCGCAACTTCCGGCGGCGGGCTAGGACCCGGGTGGCGCGGGCGGGTCCGGCTCCGGCGGCCGCCGCCGGCGGCGCGGCTTGCGCGGACCCTTGATGTCGGCGCCGCCGATCAACGTGTAGGCGCGGACCCGGATCCTCGGCGCGCCCGGATGGGTCGGGCCGGCGTCGCGCTTGACGTCGTGTCCGCCGATGAGGGCGAAGCCGCTGAGCTCGACCTCGACGCCGTCGGGCACGCGGATGTCGGGCCCGCCGATCAGCGTCCAGGCGGTGATCTCGACGTCGGGGCTCTCGAGGATCGCGCCCTCGGTGAAGTCGAGGTCGGCGCCCCCGACGAGCTCCACCGAGGTGATGCGCGGCGCGACCCGCCAGCGCCCGCGGCGGTCGGCGCCGCCGATGATCGAGACCAGCCACTCGTGCCGCGGCTCGTCGGCCGGCGGGGCCGCGGCCTCCGGGGCGGCGGGCAGGTCGGCGACGAGCTCCGCGAGCTGCGCATCGGTGCGCGCCCCGTAGGCGGCCTCGACGCGCTGGGCCAGCTCGTCGAGCGTCAGGCGCCCCTCGCCGCCCGCGACGCGCAGCCGCGCCACGGCGCGCTCGCGCTCGGCGTCCGAGGCGCGCAGGGCCGGCGCGGCGTCGGGTTCCCGGTCGCCCGGGCCGGAGCCGGCCTCGCCCTCCACCGACCTCAGCGCTCGCCGGGCAGCTTCTTCGGGTTGACCGACACCGGGATCGAGAGGTCCAGCGCGGTCCGGATGATCCGGTTCTGCTCGATCGTGTGGGCGGCCGGATAGCCCTCGCCGGGCGAGGCGCGCTCGGGCCGGCCGATGTAGCCGAACTCGAGCGCGTTGGGGAGGATGTGCAGCAGCCGCGGCGACATGTGCGCGCGGGCGCCCATGTTGCGCGGCTCCTCCTGCACCCACGCGACCTCGCGCAGGTTCGGGTAGCGCGCGACGTCGTCCATGATCTGCTGCTGCGGGAAGGGGTAGAGCAGCTCGACGCGCGAGATCGCCACGCGCTCGTTGCCCTCGCGGGTCGCGTGCCCCTTGAGGTCGTAGAAGATCTTGCCGGTGCACAGCACCAGGCGCTCGACCTTCTCCTCGTCGACGCGCGGCTCGGAGAGCACGGGGTAGAAGCGCGACTCCGACAGGTGCTCGAGGCGCGAGGTGGCCTGCGGCAGGCGCAGCAGCGACTTCGGGGTGAGGATCACCAGCGGGCGCTGCTTGGCCACGCGCGCCTGCCGGCGCAGCAGGTGGAAGTACTGCGCGGGCGTGGTCAGGTTGGCGACGCGGATGTTGCCCTCGGCGGCCAGCATCAGGAAGCGCTCGAGCCGGCCGCTCGAGTGCTCGGGGCCGGAGCCCTCGTAGCCGTGGGGCAGCAGCAGGGTCAGGCGGCTCGTCTGGCCCCACTTGGCCAGCGCGGAGACGATGAACTGGTCGACGATCACCTGCGCGGAGTTCACGAAGTCGCCGAACTGGGCCTCCCACAGCACGAGCGTCTCCGGCGCCTCCATGGAGTAGCCGTACTCGAAGCCGAGGCAGGCGACCTCCGACAGCGGCGAGTTGTGCAGCTCCATCGGCGCGAGCGCGCCCGGGAGCGTCTGCACGGGGCAGATCCGCTGGCCGGTCTTCGAGTCGTGCAGCACCAGATGGCGCTGGGAGAACGTGCCGCGCTCGGAGTCCTGGCCGGTGAGGCGGATCGGCGTCCCCTCGCTGAGCAGCGAGGCGAAGGCGAGCGCCTCGGCCTGCGACCAGTCGATGCCGCCGTCGGGGCCGACGGTCTCGCGCCGGCGCTCGAGCTGCTTCATCAGCTTGGGATGCACGGTGAAGCCGTCGGGGACGCGGAGCAGGTCCTCGTTGAGGCCCTTCAGTCGCTCGGCCGAGACGGCGGTCTTGACCTCCGGCGAGGGCGAGCGGTCGAGCTCGTAGCCGCCGGTCGGCTGCTCGGCCTGCGTGGCGGTGAGCTCCTCCTTGAGCGCCTTGTGGCGGTTGGAGAGCTCGTCCCAGATCTCCTTGGCCATCGCGTCGGACTCTTCCTGGGTGATCACGCCGCGCTCGACGAGCTGGGCGGCGAAGATCTCGCGCGACGGCTGCTTCTCCTTGATCTTGGCCGCCATCTCGGGCTGCGTGTAGGCGGGCTCGTCCGCCTCGTTGTGGCCGAAGCGCCGGTAGCCGATGAGGTCGATGAGGACGTCGTGGCCGAACTCCTGGCGGAACGCGTAGGCGAGGCGCACGGCGGACACGCACGCGGCCACGTCGTCGGCGTTGACGTGGATGATCGGGACGTCGAAGCCCTTCGCGAGGTCGGAGGCCCACCGGGTCGAGCGGGCGTCGTCCGGGTCGGTGGTGAAGCCGACCTGGTTGTTCTGGATGATGTGCAGCGTGCCGCCGACGGTGTAGCCGTCGAGCGCCTGCAGGTTCAGCGTCTCGGGGACCACGCCCTGGGCCGGGAAGGCGGCGTCGCCGTGCAGCACGATCGCGATCGCCGCCGTGTTGTCGAGGTGGGCGTGCGGGCCCTGGCGCGAGGTCTGCACCGCCCGGGTGGCGCCCGTGACGACCGGCGAGACGTACTCGAGGTGGCTCGGGTTGGACTCGAGCCGGACGATCACCGACTCGCCGTCGGCGACCTGGTAGGAGCCCTGGGCGCCGTGGTGGTACTTGACGTCGCCGGTGCCGCCCTGCGGGATGGTGGTCACGGCCTCGATCGAGGAGGCGCCCTCGAACTCGCGGAAGATCGTCTCGTAGGCGCGCCCGAGGTTGTGCGCGAGCACGTTCAGCCGGCCGCGGTGGGCCATGCCGAGGACCACCTCGCGGGCGCCGTCGGCCGCCGAGAGCTGGATCATCTCGTCGAGCATCGGCACGGTCATGTCGAGGCCCTCGATCGAGAACTGCTTCTGGCCGAGGTAGGCGCGATGCATGAAGCGCTCGAGCGAGTCGACCTGGGTCAGGCGGCGCAGCAGCGCCTTGGCCTCGTCGTCGGAGAGCGGCGTGCGGAACGCCCCCGACTCGATCTTCTCGCGCAGCCACATGCGCTGGCGGTGCGAGGCGATGTGCTCGATCTCGTAGGCGATCGTGCCGCAGTAGGTCTCGCGCAGGTTCGGCAGCGCCTCGGCGAGCGTGGCGCCGGGGACGTAGATGCGCAGGATCTTCGCCGGGATCCTCGCCATGACCTCGGGGGTGAGGCCGAGCGGCTCGGGGTCGAGCGCCGGGTCGCCCTCGGGCTCGGAGCCCAGCGGATCCAGGCGGGCGGCGAGGTGGCCGTGGGTGCGGTGGGCCTTGACGAGCGACGTGGCGGCCTGGACGGCCTGCAGGATCTCCTCGTCCGGCGGCGCGGCGGCGGGCGCCTCGGCCGGCTGGGGCGGGGCCGGCGCGGCGACCTCGGCCGCCGGGCCGGCGGGCGGCACGGCCGCGGGGGCCGCGAGGCCGAGATCGGCGAAGACGCGCTCGTAGAACTCGTGCTCGCCGTCGAGGAGCGCCTCGACCACCTGCAGGAAGCGGCCGGACTCGGCGCCCTGGATGACGCGGTGGTCGTAGGTGGAGGTCATCGTCATGACCTTCTCGGCGCCGAGCCGGGCGCCGGCCGCCTCGAGCCCCGGCGGGTAGCCGATCGCGCCGGTGGCGATGATCGTGCCCTGGCCCGGCATGAGCCGCGGCACCGAGGCGACCGTGCCGATGCCGCCGGGGTTGGTGAGCGAGAGGTTGGCGCCCTGGAGGTCGTCGGCGGTCAGCCGGCCCTCGCGCGCCCGGGCGATCAGGTCGCCGAACGCCTCGAGGAAGGCCGGGAACGGGAGCCGCCCGGCGTCGCGGATGACCGGCACCATCAGCGTGCGCCCGCCGTCCTTGCGCTCGACGTCGACCGCGACGCCGAGGTTGACCGCGCCGTCGTCGATCACGTGCGGCCGGCCCTCGATCTCCGCGAAGTGCCGGGCCATGACCGGCATCTCGCCCGTGGCCGCGCGCGCGACCGCGTAGGCGATCAGGTGGGTGAAGGAGACGCGGTGGCCGGCCTCCTTGAGCGCCCTGCGGCGGGCGTCCAGCGTCGTGACCGTGATCGTGCGGAACGAGGTCGCGGTGGGGATCGACCGCGACTCGTCCATGTAGCGGGCGAGCATCGCGGGCGCGCCCTTGAGGAGGGTGGTTTCGGCGGCGGTGGGCGCGGCGGCCGGGGCGGGTGCGGCGGCCGGAGCCGTGGCGGTGGCGCCGTTGCCGGCGGCCGCCAGCACGTCGGCCTTCGAGATGCGGCCCGCGGGGCCGGTGCCCTGGATCGAGGAGAGGTCGATCCCGTGCGCGGCGGCGACGCGGCGGGCCACGGGCGACGCCTTGGCGTCCTCGTCCGTCGCCGGCTGGGCGCTCGGCGCGGCGCCCTCGGGGCGGGCGGGCGCCTCGACCGCGGCACCCGCTCCCGCCCCGCCCGTGGCGGCCGGTGCGCCGTCGCCGGCGCTCATCCGCGCGATGACCTCGCCGACCGTCACGGTCTGGCCGGCCTCGGCGAGGATCTCGCCCATGACGCCCGACGCGGGGGCCGGGACCTCGGCGTCGACCTTGTCGGTGGAGATCTCGACGATCGTCTCGTCGGCCTGGACCTCGTCGCCGGGCTGCTTGGCCCACTCGAGGATGACGCCCTCGGAGACCGACTCGCCCATCTGGGGCATCGTGATGTCGAGCTGCGCGCCGGAGGCGGCGGGCGCGGGCGCGGCTTCGGGCTCCGCGGCGGGCGCGGGCTCGGCGGGCGCGGCCTCCGCCGGCGACGCGGTCGGCCCGCCGTTCCCCACGGCGGCCGGCGCGCCGCCGTTGGGGGCGATCTCGGCCAGCGGGGCCCCGACCGCGACGGTCTCGCCCTCGGCGGCGTGGACCTTCGCGACGGTACCGGCGGCGGGAGAGGGGACCTCGGCGTCGACCTTGTCGGTTGAGACCTCGACGAGCGTCTCGTCCTCGGAGACGGGATCGCCCTCCTTCTTGTGCCACTCCAGGATGGTGCCCTCGCTCACCGAGTCGCCCATCGCCGGCATGACGACCTGGACCGTCGTATTGACCGCCATAGAAGGATCTAGACCATACCGCGTTCGGCGGGCGCTTCCGCTGGGTGCATGCGACGCTCCTCGAACACGAATCCGGCGGTCCCCGCGAACGGTCCGATGCCGCCCACCACGGCGACCAGGACCGCCAGCGGGAGCGGGATCACGCGCAGGCGCACGGCGAGGATGCACAGCAGCGACATCACGATCCAGCCGATCCCGTGCGCCCAGCCGAACACCGTCTTGACGTCCTCGGGCCCGTGGCCGAGCCACAGCACCAGCAGCCCGAGGTAGATCGCCGAGTGGCAGAAGGAGAGGATCTTCAGCCGCCGGAAGGTGATTAGGGTGCCCGCCCGCCCACCCACCAGCCGCCTCATCGCGCGAGCGGCCCCGCGGCGCCCTCGACCAGCTGCGCCATCTCGCGCAGGGCCGGGTCCGCCTCCTCGGGCCAGGCGTCGACCTCGCGCGGCCACCACGCGTGGGCGTCGTGCTCGGCGTCGCGGTGGACGTCGGCGCCCTCCGGGAGCCAGGCCTGGCCGATCAGCATCACCAGGCGGTTGGGCAGCGACACGAGCGCCTCGACGGCGAGGGTGGCGGGGCGGACCGCCCACTCCTCCTCGAGCTCGCGCTCCAGCGCCGTCACCGGGCTCTCGCCGACCTCGACCGCGCCCCCCGCGCCCAGCGCCCACCGGTTGGCCCACGTGGCGACCCAGCTCGCCCGGCGGCCGGCGAGCCAGCGTCCGTCCGCGTCGCGCGCGACGCACAGCACCGACAACGAGGCCGACGCGTCGTCGCGCAGGAGGCGCAGCGACCAGCGCATGGGCTGCAGCTCGAGCTCGAGCCGCCCGTCGGCCTCCGAGTAGTCCGCCAGGCGGGCCGCGAGCCCGTCGTGGGCCGGCGAGCCGCGGTCCTCCAGCGCGGCGATCGCCCGGTCGGCGGCGGCGTTGCGGTCCGGCCCGGGCTCGTAGGGGTCCTCGCGCCACCGGACGCCCACGGCGTCGGCCGGCCAGGGGCCGCGGGCGAGGATGCCGGGCGAGAAGGACATCGTCCTGAGCGTACCCGCCCCCTCGGGGGCCGATCCGCGCGGTCCGGAGCCGGCGTGCCACAATCGCGGGCGATGTCGACCGACGCCTCCGCGAAGAACATGCAGGCCGTGTGCAAGGCGAAGGAGGTCCACGACAAGACCTGCCCCTGGGGCGGGAAGGGGACCGAGGTCCACATGGCCTGGTTCGACATCGAGCGGGTCGGCTGGGACGCCGGCGACGTCATCTGCGGCCTCACAGTCGTCGGCGACGAGACCGTGGCGACCGGCATGATGCGCGTGACCTGCGACGCCGAGCCCGACGGCGGCGGCAAGACCGAGGAGGAAGAGGTCGAGACCGTCGAGGCCGTCGCGGCGGACCGCGAGCTGGTCACGACCCGGTCCGAGTAGGGGCTAGGCCCCCAGGACCTTCTCCGCGCCAGGGTCCCGCGCGACGGGCGTCTCCGCGTCGTGCGCGGGCGCCAGCGCGTGAGCGCGCTGTCGCGTGGCCTCGTCGAGCTCCGCCGGCACCAGCTCGTGGCGGGTCGCGAACGCCTCCCGCAGCGCCTCCACCGCGCCGGCGGCGGTGACGCCCGGCGCGACGTCCTCGACCGCGCCCGTGGTGTCGGGGTCCCAGTCGATCCCGAGCTCGGCGTACACCGGCTCGAGCACGGCGCGCACCTCGGCGGCGCCCGTCACGACCAGCACGCCCTGGGTGCACGAGGCGCGCTGGGTGACCCGCTGGGCGATCCCCGCCAGCTTCAGCCGTCCGCCCGCGTTGACGCTGAAGGCGCCGGGGCAGTACTCGCCGGGGACCTCGCCGACCCGCGGGTCCGCCACGCCGAGCGCGCGCAGCGCGTCGGCCACGAGGCCCGACATCGCGCGGAAGCGGTCGTGGGTCCCCCGTGCCGGCTCCGGATCGGCGGCGACGTGGGCGAACAGGACCGTGGTGCCGTTGAAGACGGCCGCGCGCCCGCCGACCAGGCGGTGCACGGCGGCGTAGCCGTGCTCGCGCGCCGCCGCGACCGCGGCGGGGAAGCCCGGCGCGAGCGCGTCGAGGCGCCCGAAGGAGACCAGCGAGCCCGGGACCGCGAGCCGCATCGCCTCGGGCAGCGCGCCCAGGCCCGCGCGGTCGAGCAGCGCGTGCGAGAGCGCCTCCTCCAGCGCCGGGCGCTCGGGGAAGGCGTCGGCGTAGAGGGGGACGGGCGCCATCGGCTCCCAGTCTGGCAGCGGGTGGGCGGGCAGGTTTCAGTCGCTGACGACGAGCTCGCGCCCGAACGCCCGCCGGAACACCTCGGCCTGGCGCTGGGCGGCCCAGCGCGCGACGCTCGTGTCCTCGCCGCTGTGCAGTCGCAGCAGGACGTCGCCGTTGACCGCGACGTCGACCCCGCGCACGGTCTGGTCGCGCGAGCGCTCGAGCTGCTCGGCCACCCGCAGCACCGCCGCGCAGCGCACCAGCAGCGCCTCGTCGCCGGGGCGCGCCAGCCGCGCGAACTCGCCCAGCCCCGGGTTGCCCTTGCGGTGGTAGCGCACGATCTGGCCGATCAGCGCGGCCTCGCGCGTTGAGAACCCCGGGAGGCTCGCGTTGAGCACCAGGTAGCGCGAGTGCTTGTGGTGGTCGTCGTAGTCGATCGTCATCCCGATGTCGTGCACCATCGCCGCGGCCCACAGGAGCTCGCGCTCGGCGGGGTCGGCGGCGTGGGCGCCGGCGCGGCCGAGCGCGTCCCAGATGTCGAGCGTCAGCCACGCGACGTGCGCGGTGTGGGCCCAGTCGGCGTGGTACTGGCCGGCCAGGTTGAGCACCGCGGCGTGGCGGACGTCCTCGAACAGCGGCGGGTCGGCGCCGGCGAGCAGCGTCGAGTAGAAGACGCCCTCGCGCAGGCCGGCCTCGGAGGCCTCCAGCTCGTCGAACCCGCCGGCCTCCATCACCGCCTGGATGACCACCGCGCCGGCCAGGATGAGGTCGCCGCGCTCGGGCTTGATGCCGGGGATGCGCCCCCGCTCATCCGGAGGCACGGCGGCCAGGCGCTCCACCAGCTCGCCGAGCGCCTCGCGCTCCAGCCGGAAGCCCTGCACGCCGTAGGACGGGAGATCGGCCGCGAGCTGCGCCGCCGCCGCGAGGTTGCGCACCGTGCCGCCGATCCCGGCGATCCGCCCGCCGCTGCTCCCCGCCCCCTCGAGCCAGGGGACGCTCGCGAGCTCGTCGCGCACGTACGCGCGCAGCGTCTTGAGGCGCTTGGGCTTGGCCGGCCCGTCGGGCAGGAAGCGCTCGGTCATGCGCACCGCGCCCATCGGCCACGACTGCATGTCGACCGCGAGCCGGCCCGCGACCCGCGTGAGCTGCATGGACCCGCCGCCGAGGTCGAGCGCCACGCCGTCGGCGAGCGTCGTCGAGTTCACGGCCGCGAGGTAGCCGTAGCGGGCCTCCTCGTCGCGCGGGAGCACCTCGACCTCGAGGCCCGAGCGCTCGTGCGCGCGCTGCAGGAACTCGCCCTGGTTGGCGGCGTCGCGGATCGCCGAGGTGGCGACCGGCCGGACGTGGTCGATCCCCGTCGCGCGGCAGAAGTGCGCGTAGAGCTCGATCGTCTCGAGCGCGCGCTCCATCGGCTCGGGCTGGAGGATCCCGGTCGTCTCGAGCCCCTCGCCGATGCGCACCGCCTCGAAGATCTCGTCCGTGCGCTTCCACCAGCCGCCCGGCACCCACGAGAACACGACGAGCCGGAACGAGTTCGACCCGAGGTCGATGACCGCGAGCCGCTCGGGCGCCTCGTCCGACGGTGCCACGGACGCGGCGCCCCGCGCCTAGGAGCGCTCGATCAGCTCGACCCGGTAGCCGTCCGGATCGCGCACGAAGCAGATCCGGGAGCCGCCCTCGCGCACGCGGTACGGCGGCTTCTCGGGCTCGATCCCCTGGCCGGACAGGCCGGACAGCGTCCGGTCGAGATCGTCGACGGTCAGCGCGATGTGGTTGTAGCCGGTACCGAGCTCGTAGCTGTCGACGCCGTGGTTGTAGGTCAGCTCGAGGCGGTCGCCGTCGCCGGGCAGGCCCATGAAGACGTTGATCGCCTCGTCGCGGATCGGCATGCGGCGACGCTCCTCGAACCCGAGCGCCTCGTAGAAGGCGACCGAGCGGTCGATGTCGCCGATGCGGTAGCAGGTGTGGATCAGTTCCATGCGGTCACCTGGGGTGGTCGGGAGAGCGCGCGGGCCGGAGGCTACCCGCTAGCGTGGACGCCCATGATCATCGAGCGCTCGATGTCTCCCCAGTGGCTGTCCAACACCTATCTCGTGGCGGCCGAACCGGGCGGCGACGCCTTTCTCGTGGACGCCGGCGGGCCTCTCGAGCCGCTGCTGGAGAAGGCCGACGAGCAGGGGCTGGAGGTCACGCACGTCCTCCTCACGCACCACCATCACGACCACGTCGCGGAGCTCGACGCCGCCAAGCGGCGCTGGCCGGACGCGCAGGTCCTGATCCACCCGGCGGAGCGCGACGAGGTCCCCGGCGCCACGGGTGATCTGAACCCCGGCGACGAGCTCGACATCGGCGGGCTGAAGGTGCGGGCGCTGCATACGCCGGGCCACACCGCGGGCATGCTCTCGCTGGTCGTCGACGACCGCGAGGTGTTCACGGGCGACACGCTGTTCAAGAACTCGGTCGGCGGCGTGCGCGCGCCGGGCAGCACGGGCTACGAGGATCTCAAGCACTCGATCCTCGACGTGCTGCTGGCCCTGCCGCCCGAGACCACGATCCGCCCGGGACACACCGACCCGACCACGGTCGGCGACGAGCTCGAGTCCAATTCCTTCGTGCGGATCTGGCGCGGCGTGGACGAGGAGGGCGGCGAGCCGTGCACGGCCATGGGCCGCTCGGCGACGCTCGTCCTGCTCGGGGACGACTACGATGGCGGCTACAAGGCGTGGGTGCGCTGGCCCGACGGCAGTGACGACATCGTCCCCGGCTCGCAGGTCGAGCGCGGCGGGTAGCGCGGAGCCCAGTCGCTAGCGTGGGAGCCCCCATGAGCACGAGGACCCCCCGGCACATCGAGAAAGAGGAGAAGGAGGCCACGACCGGCCTCGCGCTGAAGGACCTGATCATCGCCGCGCTGTCGTCCATGGCGGCGGCGCTGATCGTCTCGCAGTTCTGGCGCAACGGCACGCTGATCGCCACCGCGATGACGCCGGTGATCGTCGCGATCGCCCGCGAGCTGCTGGCGCGGCCCGCCGCCACCGTGGGCCAGGTCGGGCGCAAGATCAGCGCCGTGGCCCCGGCTCCCGCCGCGCGCCGGAGCACGCTCGACGACCCGGAGCCGCCGCGCACCGCCCGCGCCCGCCGCGAGCCGACGGAGGACTTCGACCCGATCCATCCCGAGGGCTGGGACGAGCTCTCCGGCGCCCGCGGGCGGCCCAGGGACCCGTCCCCGGCCGGGCGGCCCAGGGACCCGTCCCCGCGGGACGTCCCGCCGGCGCGGCGGGAGCCCCCCGTCCGTCCGGCGGCCGCCACCGGCCGGCGCGCCCAGGAGCGGGTGCAGGCGGCGAACACCAGCCGGCGCAACCGCGCCATCAAGCTCGGGCTCGTCACCGGCCTGGCCGCGGCGGTGATCGCGGTCGCCACCATCACGCTCACCGAGCTCACGGTGTTCGGCAAGTCGCTCGGCGGCGGCTCCAACGGCACGACGTTCACGCGCAGCAGCTCCTCGAGGGACTCCGAGCGCAAGGACGAGCCCAAGGAGGAGAAGACCCCCGCCGACGAGAAGACCCCGACGCCGAGCGCGACGCCGGAGAAGACCCCGCAGGACGAGGCCACCCCGACGCCGACGCCGTCGGTCACGCCCACCCCGAGCGTGGCGCCCGCCCCCGGCGCGGCGCCCCCGGAGGGCGCGACGCCGGCGCCGAGCCCGGTGCCGACCCCGTAGGCGCCGGTCACCGCCGGGGCCCCCGGCGCGCCGGTACCGTTGCTCCGGGATGCCCAAGGACCGGATTCCCAAGTCCCGCCTGTCCCGGACGGCGCGCGTGACCGGGCTCGCCGCCGGGCAGGCCGCCAAGCAGCTCGGGACCCACACCGCCAACCTCGGGCGCTCGGACCGCGACAGCCAGGTGGCGCTCGAGCGGCGCCAGATGGAGGCGGCGGAGCAGATCGTCGCCGCGCTGGGGACCATGAAGGGCGCGGCGATGAAGCTGGGGCAGGTGCTCTCGTTCCTCGACGTCGGCCTCGTGCCCGAGGAGCACCGCGAGGAGTTCCAGCGCAAGCTCGGCGAGCTGCGCGACGCGGCCCCCAAGGTGCGCTTCAACGACATGCGCAAGGTGATCGAGTCCGAGATCGAGGCGCCGCTCGGCGAGGCGTTCGCCGAGTTCGACGAGGACCCGATCGCCGCCGCCTCGATCGGCCAGGTCTACCGGGCCACGCTGCACGACGGCGGCGAGGTGGCGGTCAAGGTCCAGTACCCGGGGGTCGCCCAGGCCGTTCGCGCCGACATGCAGAACCTGGGGATGATCCTGCGGCTCATGAAGCGCGTCGCGCCGGGGCTCGACGTCAAGGCCACGGCCGAGGAGGTCCGCGAGCGCATCGGCGACGAGCTCGACTACGAGCTCGAGGCCCAGAACCAGCGGTCGCTCGCCCGCATCTTCCGCGACCACCCGTTCATCGTGGTGCCGGGGGTGGTCACCGAGCTCTCGCGCGAGCGGGTCCTCGTCTCGGAGTACATCGAGGGCGCGCGCTTCGAGGCGGTCAAGGAGATGGGCCAGGACGTGCGCGACCGCGTGGGCGAGGTGATCTTCCGCTTCTTCTTCGGCTGCATGTACCGCCACCACCAGTTCTCCGGCGACCCGCACCCCGGCAACTTCCTCCTGATGGGCGACGGCCGCGTCGCGTTCCTCGACTTCGGCCTGTTCAAGGTCATGCCCAAGGAGCTGATCGAGCTCGAGCTCGAATGCCAGCGGGCCGGCGCGGAGGGCGACGGCGAGCGGCTGCACCAGATCTGGAGCGAGACGGGCTTCCTCCGCCACCCCGAGCGCTTCCGCCCGGACAAGCTGCTCGCCCAGTTCCGCGACGCCACCTGGTGGTACCTGCTCGACGAGGACATCGAGCTCTCGCCGGAGATCGCGACCCAGGTCATGATCGACATGTCGGATCCCCGCTCGCCGCACTTCGGGCAGCTGCGCCACGAGACGCTGCCCGCCGACCACCTGTTCGGGCGGCGCGTGGAGATGCTCACCCTCGCCGTCCTCTCGCAGCTGCGGGTACGGGCGAACTTCCACCGCATCGCGCGCGAGTGGATGTACGGCGAGGCCCCGGTCACGGAGCTCGGGCGTGAAGAGGCCGCCTTCTACGACGGCGCACGACCCTGAGCGCCCGCCGCCGCGCCGCGGGGCGTGGCTGCGCCTCGGGCTGCTCGCCGGCTCGGTGGTCGCGGCCCTCGTCGTCGTGGCGTCCAGCGGCTCGCTGTCGGCGGACCGGGTGCGCGACTGGGTCGACGGCTTCGGGTCCGTCGCGCCGCTCGTGTTCATCCTGCTGTCGGCGGCGCTCACCTGCGCGCTGTTCCCCGGCCCGCTGCTCGCGGGGGCGGCCGGGCTGCTGTTCGGCACCCTCGCCGGCTTCCCGATCTCGCTCTGCGCGGCCACGCTCGGGGCGGTGTGCGCGTTCACGATCGCCCGCCACGCGGGCTACGACGCGGTCGAGGAGCTCGCCGGCCCGCGCGTGCTGTCGCTGCGCGACCGGGTCGGCCGCCGCGGCTTCTACTCCGTGCTCTACGCGCGCCTCGCGCCCGGCCTGCCGTACCACACGATCAACTACGTCGCCGGGCTGACCCCGATCGCGCTCCCCGCCTTCGCGGCCGCGACCGCGCTCGGCGCCGCGCCGCGGGCGTTCGCCTACGTGGCGCTGGGCGGCTCGTTCGGCAACTTCGGCTCGTGGCAGACCGTCGCCGCGGTGATCGTCCTCGTGGTGATGGCGCTCGTCGGCCTCGTCCTGCTGCGGCGCGACATCCGCGCCGAGCGAGCGTCCGAGCCCGGGACCACCGGGAGTTCGGCCCAACCAGGCCCGGATCTCGTCGACTGAGCGGGGCCGAACTCCCAAGGAAATCGCCCCCAGGGGCGATTCCCCTCAGACTTCCTGAATCTGCACGAGCGACGTCGTCCCAGGCCTGCCGGACGGGAGGCCGGCGGTGATCCCCACGCGGTCGCCCGCCTTGACCCAGCCCAGCTCGCGCACCCGCGCCGCCGAGGCGTGGATCAGCTCCTCGGTCACCTCGTAGCGCGGCAGCGAGGCCGCCTGCACGCCCCACATCAGCCCGCACCGGCGCACGGTCTCCTTGCCCGGCGACAGCGCGTAGATCGGCACGGTCGGGCGGTGGGCGGAGATCAGGCGCGCGGAGCGGCCCGACAGGGTGGGGCAGACGAGCGCGGCGAGCCCGAGCTCGTAGGCGGCGCGGCAGGCCGTGTAGGCGACGGTGTAGGCCGGGTCGCGGCGGTCGCGCCGCACCCGCCGCTCGTTCCACTCGCGGTACGGCGCCGTGCTCTCCGTGCGCTCGGCGATCGCGGCCATCATCGCCACCGCGCCGATCGGGTGCTGGCCGACCGCGCTCTCCTGCGAGAGCATCACGGCGTCGGTGCCGTCGAGGATCGCGTTGGCGACGTCGGTGACCTCCGCGCGCGTCGGCCGGGAGGACACCACCATCGAGTCGAGCATCTGCGTGGCGGTGATCGAGGGCCGCGCCAGGGCGCCCGCCAGCGCGATGATCTGCTTCTGGACGATCGGGACCTCCTCGATGCGCAGCTCGATCCCGAGGTCCCCGCGGGCCACCATCACGCAGTCGGCCGCGCGCACGATCTCCTCGGCGCGCTCGACGGCCTGCGGCTTCTCCATCTTGGCGATCAGCGGCAGCCGCGTGTGCTTGCGGACGAAGTGGACGTCGTCGGCCCGGCGCACGAAGGACAGCGCCACGAGGTCGACCCCGATCCGCTCGCCGGTGCGCAGGTGGCCGAGGTCCTCCTCGGGCACCGAGGGCAGGGAGGCCGCCTCGCCGGGGATGTTGAGGCCCTGGCGCGAGGCGACCGCGCCGCCGACCTCGACCACGCAGTCGATCTCGCACTCGGCGGCGCGCGCGGCCTCGACGCGCAGGCGCACCGCGCCGTCGGCGAGGTACATGACCTCGCCCGGCCCGACGGCCTCGGCGAGGCCCTCCCACGCGATCGTCATGCGGCGGGCGTCGCCGAGCTCCAGGCCGGCGCCGTTGCCGCACACGAACGTCAGGCGCTCGCCCGTGCCGAGCTCCGCCAGGTCCTCGCGCAGCTTGCCGATCCGCAGCTTCGGTCCGGGCAGGTCCTGGAGGATGGCTACCTGGCGGCCGGCCCGGCCCGCGGCCTCGCGGACCCGCATCACGCTCTCGGCGTGCTCCTCGGCGGTGCCGTGGGAGAAATTCAGGCGGGCGACGTCCATTCCGGCATCGACCATCCGCACGAGGACCTCCGGGTCACGCGAGGCGGGGCCGATCGTGGCGACGATCTTGGTCCGGCGCATGAGGTAATTGAACTGGACGGCGGGTCCGGCCGCGCTACGGGGTCGTGACGAAGCGCCCGTCGACCATCACGGGGTCGCCGTCGGCGCTCAGGCGGCCCCCGCGGCGCAGGTCGATGATCATGTCCCAGTGGACGGCCGACGTGTTGGTGCCGCCCGTCTCGGGATACGAGGAGCCGACCGCGAGGTGGACGGTGCCGCCGATCTTCTCGTCGAAGAGGATCGCCCCGACCGGCCGGTCGATGCCGAAGTTCGTGCCGATGCCGAGCTCGCCGAGCCGGCTCGCGCCCTCGTCGGTGGCGAGCGTCGCCCGCAGGTAGTCCTCGCCCTGGCGCGCGCGGGCCTCCACCACGCGGCCCTCGCGGAGCTCGAGCTCGATCCCCTCGACCGCCACGCCGCTCGGGCTCGAGGGCAGCGTGAAGCGGGCGCGGCCCTCGGCGGAGGTCTCGACCGGCCCGGTGAAGACCTCGCCGCTCGGCATGTTGCGCTTGCCGTCGGAGTTGATCCAGGTGCGCCCGGCGACCTCGAGGCGCAGGTCGGTCCCGTCCGCCTCGATGTGCACCTCGCGCGCGGGAGCGAGCCGCTCGATCAGCCGTGACTGGAAGGCGGCGAGCTCTCTCCACGCCGCCGCGGGGTCGTCGCGGTCGAGGAACGTCGCGCCGCGCACGAAGGCGGCGAACTCGGCGGTCCCCATGCCGGCCTGCTGCGCGCCCGCCGGCGTGGGCCAGAGCGTGCCGCACCAGCGCCGGCGCAGGGCGGCGGTGCGCACCGGGCGCCGCGCCCGGGCCGCGCGGGCGAGCCGGGCGGGGTCGACGCCCGCGAGCGCCCGCGTGTTGGCCGGCGCCTGGATGGCCAGCGAGGCGTCGGTGCCCTCCGCCTCGGCGAGCTCGGCGGGCGGGAAGCCGTCGAGGTGCGCGTCGCGGGCGCCCGCCCAGAACGTCTCGGCCTGCTCGGGGAGCTCGACCCGCAGCAGCGGCCACGCCTCGCGCTCGAGCAGCTCGCGCTGGACGGCGAGCAGGAGCGGGGCGGCCGGGGTGGCGGCGCGCACGACCACCTGCCGGCCGGGCTGCGCGTCGAGGCAGTACCCGCACAGCAGCGCCGCGAAGGCGGCGGGGTCGGGCCCGGCGCCGGTCGCCCTCACGGAGCCTGCAGGTCCGGGAAGTGCTCGGCCAGGTGCTCGCGCAGCACGTCGCGGATCCAGACGCGCTCCGCCGCGCTCGCGAAGCGGTAGCGCGCGAGCAGCTCCTTCTGCTTGACGAGCGGCTCGGCCCCGGAGATCTCCCAGCGCACGGCGAGGCGCTCGAAGAGGAACTCCACGCCGCGCTGCCAGGCGTCCTCGCGCGACAGCGGCGAGCCCGCCATCGCCTTGGCGTACTCGACCCGCGTGGCGGGGGTCATGGCGCCGCGCAGCACGAGGGCGCCGCCCTCGGCGTCCCGGTAGGTGGCCTCGGGCGCCGTGAGCTCCTCGGCCGCGCGCCGGCGGCTGCGCCGGCCCACGGTCAGCGGGCTCCGGCGCTCGTGGCGGGCGGCGAGACGCGGTCCGGCATGGCCGCCGAGACTATCGTCTGGCCCTGTGACGAGGCCGTCGCGCAAGCGCGAGCTGGGCCGTGGCGAGCGCGTCCTCCCGGGCGCGTGGCGGCTGCGCCTCCCGCTGCCGTTCCCCGGCGTCCCGCACTGCAATGCGTGGGCGCTGAAGGCGGGCGACGGCGTGGTGCTGGTGGACACCGGGATGCACGAGCCCGGCGCCGTCGAGCACCTCGAGCTGGCGATGAGCCAGGTCGGGCTGCGGATCGAGGACGTGCGCCTCGTGGTCGTGACGCACGCGCATCCCGACCACGTCGGCCAGGCGCCGCTGATCCGCGAGCGCGCCGGCTGCGAGGTGTGGATGCACCCCAACCACGCGCACCTCACGGCAGCGGCCGCGAACCCCGAGGAGGCGCTCGCGCGGCTGGTCGAGATCGGCCGCCAGAGCGGGGTGCCCGAGCGCCCGCTGCTCGCCTGGGCGCAGCAGCGCCGCGAGCGGGGCGTCGGCGTCTCCGGGCCGATCGTGGTCGACCGCGACCTGCTCCCCGGTGTCACGATCCAGACCGACCTCGGCGGCTTCGACGTCATCGAGACGCCCGGCCACGCGCCCTCGCACGTGTGCCTGCACCTCCCCGGGCGCCGGCTGCTGATCTCGGGGGACCACCTGCTCGGCCGGGTCTCGCTGTACTTCGACTACGGCTACTCGGAGGACCCGGTCGGGGAGTTCCTGAGCTCGCTCGACAAGGTCGACCGCCTCGACGCCCGCCTGGCGCTGAGCGGCCACGGGCGGCCGTTCACCGACGTCCGCGGCCACGTGGAGGCCAACCGCGCGCTCGTCAGGCAGCGCCTGAGCGCCGTGCGGACCGCGCTGCGGGCCGGTCCGCTGACCGCCTACGAGCTCGCGCCGCGGATCTACGGCGAGCTCTTCTCCGACGAGTACGCGACGTGGCTGATGACCAAGACGCTGTGCTGGCTGCGCCACCTCGAGGTCCGCGGCGAGGCCCGCCGGCTGGAGGGCGAGCCCGAGCGCTGGGTCGGGGCCGGATCGTAGACTCTGCGCCCATGCGCATCGACGAGCGGCTCGCCGCCGTGTCCCAGCCGACGTTCTCGTTCGAGTTCTTCCCGCCCAAGACCGAGGACGGCGAGCGCAACCTGGCCAACGCGCTGGGCGAGCTCTCGCGCATGGACCCCACCTTCGTCTCGGTCACCTACGGGGCGGGCGGCAGCACCGAGCAGAAGCTCAAGACGCTGGAGATCGTGTCGCGCATCAAGCACGACCACGGCCTCGAGGCGATGGCCCACTTCACGACCGTCGGCGCGACGGTCGAGGAGCTGCGCGCCACGCTCGACCTCATGCGCGACTCCGGGGTGGAGAACGTGCTCGCGCTGCGCGGCGACCCGCCGCACGGCCAGGACGAGTGGGTGCAGACCGACGGCGGCCTGCAGTACTCGCGCGAGCTGATCGAGCTGATCCGCGAGAACTACGGCTTCTGCATCGGGGCGGCCTGCTTCCCCGAGGTCCACCTCCACGCCGCGAGCGGGGAGTCCGACCTGCGCTACACGAAGGCGAAGGTCGATGCGGGGGCGCGCTTCCTCATCACCCAGCTGTTCTTCGACAACCACCTCTACTACGACTTCGTGGCTCGCGCCCGCGAGATCGGCATCGACGTCCCGATCATCCCGGGCATCATGCCGATCACGAACGTCGCGCAGATCACGCGCTTCACGAGCATGTGCGGCGCGTCGATCCCCGGGCGGCTGATGCGCGAGCTCGAGGCCCGCGCCGAGGATCCCGACGCCGTCACGGAGTTCGGCGTCGCCTACGCCACGCTGCAGTGCGCCGACCTGCTCGCCAACGGCGCGCCCGGCATCCACTTCTACACGCTCAACAAGTCGCCCTCCACGCGCGCGATCCTCAGCGCCCTGCGCTGCCTGGCGCCGTGGCGGGACGCCGTGCCGGTCTAGGCCGGATCCACCGATACCCGCGGCGCCTCGCCACCGTGGCCCTTCGCCAGCGCCGATCGGCCGCGAACCAGGTGGGTCACCACATGGATGCGCGGCCGATCGACCCTGGCTCGCCCCACGGCGCCGAGGCATCCACGGATCATCGGTGGATCCGGGCCTCAGTTCTCAGACGGCGGCTCGATGTCCAGCGCATGCGCGACGCGCGGCTGGCCGCCGGCCTCCCAGGCGATGTCGACCTGGTCGTTCTTGCGGTAGGTCCCGATCCCCCAGGCGCCGAGGAACCAGCGCCAGAAGCCGAGCCGCCCCTCCTTGGCCAGCTCGCGGTCGAACAGCAGGGTGGAGCCGCTGACCTCGTAGTCGGTGCCCTCGTGCTGGCGCACGCCGTTGACGTAGACCGTGTAGGGCTCCCGGACGCCGGGCGGGAGCCGCACCTTGAAGTGCCGCGCCATCGCGGGGCCATCATGCCATCGCCGATCCATCTCGTAGCCTGACCGCCCGTGCCCGACCTCCGCGCCGAACCGATCGACTATTCCGTCCGCCGCTCGCGGCGTGCCCGTCGCGTGCGGGTCAGCGTGGAGCCCACGGGCGCCGTCGTGGTGACGCTGCCCGGGCGCGCGCCGGAGCGCGCCGCCGCCGAGGCGGTGGAGGAGCTGCGCGGCTGGATCGAGCGCCGCCGGCGGACGCTCGCGCGCGCCCGCGCCGAGGTGGCGCGGGAGCCGGGGACCGTCCCGTGGCTCGGCGAGTCGCTGCGCCTCGTGCCGCAGGCCGGCCGCACCCGCGTGCACCGCCGCGGGGACGAGCTGCTCGTCCCGGCGCGGGACGCCGGGCCCGCGCTCGAGCGCTGGTACCGCCGGTCCGCGCGCGACGAGCTCACCCGGCGGCTGGACGCGGCGGTCGCCCGCGCCGGCACCGCCTACGGCGGGCTGACCATCCGCGGCCAGCGCACCCGCTGGGCGTCGTGCTCGGCCAAGGGCCATATGTCGTTCAACTGGCGGCTGCTGCTGGCGCCCGCCGAGGTGGTCGACTACGTCGTCGAGCACGAGGTGGCCCACCTCGAGGTCATGGACCACTCGCCGCGCTTCTGGGCGCTGCTCGAGTCGCGCGTGCCGGACTGGCGCACGCACGCGGCCTGGCTGCGCCGCTACGGGCCGACGCTCGCGCTCTGAGCGACCGCGGCCAGCGCGTCGAGCGTGCGCGCCACCACGGCGGGCCGCCGCCCGGCCGCCGGCGCGACCGCGAACACCGTGCGCCGCGGCGCCGGGCGGGGGGGCCCGATTGGCAGCGCGCGGATCCCCGGGGTCTCCTCGCGCACGGACAGCGCGGGCATGAGCGTGACGCCCAGCCCGGCGGCGACGAGCGCCCGCGTGGCGAGCGGGTCCGCGGTCTGGAACGCCAGCCGCGGCTCGAAGCCCTCCGCCACGCACGCGCGCCGGATCAGCCCGTCGCGCAGGCCCGCGATCCAGCGCTCGTCGCGCAGCTCGGAGAGCCGGATCGCGTCGCGATCCGCCAGCGGGTGCCCGGACGCCACCGCGGCGTACATCGGCTCGCGCATCAGCTCGCGCCGCTCGAGGCCGTCCGTGCCGGCCGGATCCCGGGGGTCCTCCCAGCAGACGCCGAGGTGCAGGCCGCCGTCGCGCACCCCCGCCGTGACGACCTCCGCCGGGCCCTCGACGACCTCGGCCTCCACCGCCGGGTCATCCGCGAGCACGCGCGCGAGCGCGGCGGGGACCAGCGTCGCGAGCGCGCTCGGGAACGCCCCGAGCCGCACCCGCCGGCCCTCGGCCGCGAGCTGCTCGCCGAGCTGGGTCTCCGCCAGCGCCAGGCGCTCGGCGAGCGCGTCGGCGTGCGCGAGCAGCGTGCGCCCGGCGTCGGTGAGCGCGAGCCCGCCCGCGCCGCGGCCGCGGTGCAGGAGGCGCGCACCCAGGCCCCGCTCGAGGCTCGACACCTGCTGGGAGACCGCCGGCTGGGAGAGGGCCAGCGCCTCCGCGGCGAGCGAGAACGAGCCCTGGTGCGCGACCTCGCGGAACGTCAGCACGCGACGCGGGTCGAGCTGCATTGACGCATCTTATCCAGCGGCAGCAATCAGTATTTGAACGAATGATGCCGCGAGCCCATCCTGGCGGGCATGTTCGCCATCGTCGATGCCCGCCTCGTGACCCTCCGCGCCGTCGACGGCGCGGTCACTTCCCGCCCACCCGCCGCCGCAGCGCGTCGTAGGGCGTCTCGCCCTCGCGCTGGTGGATCAGCGCCCGCCGCAGGCGCCCCGTCCACGCCTCGCTCGAGCCGTCGCCCCGGACGTCGACGCCGGCCCGCACGGCCGGGCGCCAGCGCCCCGGCCCGGTGACCTCCAGGCGCGCGGCGACCTGCTGCCACGGCGCGAAGCGCCGGTAGCGGAGGTCGACCTCGGGCGTCCGCGGCTCGTCCTCGAAGGCGCGGGCGCGGCGCTCGAGCAGCGCGAGCGCCTCGTCGAGGCCGGCGGCCTCCAGGCGCTCGACCTTGCCCTGGGTGCGGACGACCACCCGGTAGGCCATCGGCCGCTCAGGGCTGGGCGTCGGAGCGCAGGCGCTCGGTGATGTCGGCCGCCGGCATCGCGCCGCCGAAGTGCAGCCCCTGGGCGAGCGGGCACTCGAGCGCCGACAGGAACGAGCGCTGGACCGCGGTCTCGACCCCCTCGGCGACCGTGATCATGCCCAGCGCGTCGCCGAGCGCGATCACGGCGCGCACGATCGCGCCCGCCTCCGGATTGTCCGGGATCTCGCGCAGGAACGAGCGGTCGATCTTGAGCATGTGGACGGGCATGTGGCGCAGGCGCGACAGCGACGACCACCCCGCCCCGAAGTCGTCGATGGCGAGCTCGAGGCCGAGCCCGCTGAGCTCGCGCAGCAGCGGGCCGATCCGGTCGGACTCCCGCAGGGTGGCGGACTCGGTGAGCTCCATGGTCAGCGTCTCCGCCGGCAGGTCGTTGGCCTGCAGCCGGGTGCGCAGCTCGTCGACGAAGTCCGGCCGGTGCAGCTGGCGCGGCGAGACGTTGAAGCCGACGCGCGGGTCGAGCCCGGCGTTGCGCCATTTGCGCATCTGGCGGCCGATGGCGTCGATCACCCAGTCGCCGATCGGCTCGAGCAGGCTCATCTCCTCGGCGTCGGTGATGAACTGGTCGGGCAGGACGAGCCCGCGGTCCGGGTCGTTCCAGCGCAGCAGCGCCTCGATCGAGTGGATCCGCTCGGTCGCCACCCACACGATCGGCTGGTAGTGCAGCTCGAGCTCGTCCTGGGCGATCGCCCGCCGCAGGCGCGCGGACAGCGACAGGCGCTCGAGCGGATCGTCGTGGCCGAGGCGGTGGTAGACGGTCGACGCCGCGCGCCCGCGGCTCTTGCTCTGGTGCATCGCGGCGTGGGCGTGGCGCAGCAGCGCGCCCGCGCCGTCGGCGTCGTCGGGGAACAGCGAGATCCCCACGCTGGCCTCCACGTGGAACTCGGCGCCCGCCACCGAGAAGGGCTTGGCGAGCCGTCCCGCGACGTCCTCGGCGGCCGCGCGGGCGCGGCGCTGGGGCTCGGGGCTGAGGTCGCCGAGGAGCACGAGGAACTCGTCGCCGCCGTAGCGCGCGAGCAGCCCGTCCGCGCCCTCGACCCCGCGCAGGCGCGCGGCGACCCGGCGCAGCAGGCGGTCGCCGGCCGCGTGGCCCAGCGAGTCGTTGACGAGCTTGAAGTTGTCGAGGTCGATGGAGAGCAGCGCCACGGCCTGGTCGCGCCGGCGGGCGCGCGTCACGGCGCCCTTCAGCCGCGCCTCGAGCTGGGTGCGGTTCGGCAGGCCGGTGAGGCCGTCGTGGCGGTTCAGCCGCCGCACCTCCTCCTCGGCGCGCCGGCGCTGGCTCATGTGGCTCTGGGCGCGGTCCTCGGCCGCCGCCTTCTCATCGCGCGCGCGCACGCGAGCGCTCACGTCGACGAGCGTGAGCGCGAGATAGGCCGGCTCGCCGTCGCGATCGGCGACCGGCGCGAGCGTCAGCTCGGCCCAGAACGGCGTGCCGCGCTTGGGGTAGCTCAGCAGCGTGACCCGGCAGTCCTCGCGGGCGACCATCGCCGCGCGGACCTCCTCCGCGGCGTCCGCGTCGGTGGACGGTCCCTGCAGCAGCGTGCAGTCCTGCCCGCGCACCTCGTCGGGGGCGTAGCCGGTGAGCCGCTCGAACGCGCCGTTCGCGTAGACGAGCGGGCGATCCGGACGGCGCGCGTCCGCCAGGCAGACCGCGAGGCCGAGCGCGTCGAGGACGCGCCGGCTCTCCGGCGCTAGCAGCGCGGCGACCGGCCGCGGCAGAGTGCTGCGGGGCTGGGGCATAGGACTCGGAGCGCCTCCCGCTCCGAGTGCCAGCCTAGCCGCCCCGGCTGGCCGCGCCAACCCGGCGGCGCGGCTCGTCCAGGCCGGGACTACCGATCGCCGATCGGCCGGTACTCCCTCCCGCGCTCACCCGTGTAGATCTGCCGCGGCCGGGCGATCCGCTGCTCCGGGTCGTCGATCATCTCGAGCCACTGGGCGATCCAGCCGCTCGTGCGCGGGATCGCGAACAGCACCGGGAACATGTCGACGGGCATCCCCAGCGCCTCGTAGATGAGGCCGGAGTAGAAGTCGACGTTGGGATAGAGCTTGCGGTCGACGAAGTACTCGTCCTCCAGGGCGATCCGCTCGAGCTCGAGCGCGATGTCGAGCAGCGGGTTCGTCCCCGTGACCTCGAAGACCTCCTCCGCCGCCTGCTTGATGATCTTGGCGCGCGGGTCGTAGTTCTTGTACACGCGGTGGCCGAAGCCCATCAGCCGCTCGTCGCCCTGCTTGACGCCCGCGATGAAGTCGCCGATGTTGTCCTTGGAGCCGACCCGGCGCAGCATCCGCAGGACCGCCTCGTTGGCGCCGCCGTGGAGCGGGCCGTAGAGCGCGCCGATGCCGGCCGCCACCGCGGTGTAGGGATCGACCTCGGAGGAGCCGACCGAGCGTACGGACGAGGTCGAGCAGTTCTGCTCATGATCGGCGTGGAGGATGAAGAGGATGTCGAGCGCTCGCTCCAGCCGCGGGTCGGGCTGGTACTTGAGCTCCGTCATCCGGTAGAGCATCGAGAGGAAGTTGCCCGGGTACCGGAGGTCGTTGTCCGGATACACGTAGGGCTGGCCCATGTTGTGGCGGAAGGCGAAGGCGGCCAGCGTGGGCATCTTCGCGATCAGCCGGATGACCTGCATGTAGCGGATCTCCTGGTCCTTGATCCGGTTGGCGTCCGGATAGAAGGTCGACAGGGCGCCGACCGAGGCGAGCAGCATCCCCATCGGGTGGGCGTCGTAGCGGAAGCCCTGCATGAAGCTCTTCACGTTCTCGTGCACGAACGTGTGGATCGTGATCTCGTGCGTCCACTCCTCGAGCTGGCGCACGGTCGGCAGCTCGCCGTGGATCAGCAGGTAGGCGACCTCGAGGTAGGTCGACTGCTCCGCGAGCTGCTCGATCGGGTAGCCGCGGTACTCGAGGATCCCCTTGTCGCCGTCGATGTAGGTGATCGCCGAGCGACACGACGCCGTGTTCATGTACGCCGGGTCGTACGACATGAGGCCGAAGTCGTCGTCGTGCACCTTGATGTCGCGCAGCGCGATGCCGCGGATCGTCCCGTCCTCGATCGGGACCTCATAGGTGCGGCCGGTGCGGTTGTCGGTGATCGTGAGGCTGTCCGTCGCGGTCGCGACGCCGCCGCCGTTGCTGCTCTGCTCCTCGGTGCCCATCGTTCTCCTAAGGGGGTCGCGTGCGCGGATGCGCTGAAAGATCGATTGGTGGTTACCCCCCATTATGCGGAGGCAGCCCTCCGGGCCGTCCGCCCGGCGTGCGATGACCGTCAGCCGGTGATGACGGCGCTGGCCATCGTGCCCGCCACGAGCACGAAGCTGATCAGCAGCACGAGCGTCGCCAGGCCGCGGCCGGGCGGGAAGGTGGCGTGCCGCGCGATGCCGACCGACGAGACGAGGACGGCCCAGACCGCGAGCCCACCGCCCATCACGTAGAACAGCGTCTTCGACGGCTCCTCGCCCTCGGCGGTGGAGGCGAACACGAGCAGGGAGTGCATCGGCGCGCGAGCCTAGCGCACCGGGGCGCCGGAGACGGCCCGGCTGGCACACTACGGCGCGTGTCGCAGCCCACCTCCGTGCTCTCGGACGGCACGATCCGCCGCCTGGTCGACGAGGGCCGGATCGCGATCGAGCCGTGGGACCCCTCCCTCGTGCAGCCCGCGTCGGTCGACCTGCGCCTCGGCGCGTCCTTCCGCGTGTTCCACAACCACCGCGCGGCGGCGATCGACCTCGAGGACCCGCCGGCCCGGCTGACGGAGCTGATCGAGATCCGCGAGGACGAGCCGTTCGTGATCCACCCGGGCGAGTTCGTGCTCGGGCGCACGCTCGAGTGGGTGCGGCTGCCCGACGACGTCGTGGCGCGGATCGAGGGCAAGTCGAGCCTCGGCCGCCTGGGCCTGATCGTCCACGCCACCGCGGGCTTCGTCGACCCGGGCTTCGAGGGGACGCTCACGCTCGAGATCACGAACCTCACGCGGATCCCGATCGTGCTGTGGCCGCGCAAGCCGATCGCCCAGCTGTCGTTCATGACGCTCGACCGCCCGGCCGAGCGGCCCTACGGCCATCCCGACCTGGGCAGCCACTACCACGGGCAGGTCGACGCGACCGAGTCGCGCTACGGCGCGCCCGCGTCCCGGCCGGCCGGGGAGTGACGTGGCCAACGCCGTCGACGTCGAGAACCTGACGAAGCGCTTCGGCTCGACGCTCGCCGTCGACGACCTCTCGTTCTCCGTGCAGGCCGGCCGCATCGTCGGCTTCCTCGGCCCCAACGGCGCCGGCAAGACCACCACGCTGCGGGCGCTGCTCGGCCTGATCAACCCGACCGCGGGGCGCGCGACCATCGAGGGGCGCCTGTACGGGGCGCTCGAGGACCCCACCGCGACCGTCGGGGCCGTGCTGGACGGCGGCATGCTCCATCCCGGGCGCAGCGGGCGCAACCACCTGCGCGCGCTCGCCAGGGCGTCGGGCGTCGCCCCCGCCCGGGTCGACGAGCTGCTCGAGCTCGTCGCGCTCAGCGACGCCGCGAACCGCCGGGCGGGCGGCTACTCGCTGGGGATGCGCCAGCGGCTCGGCCTGGCGGCCGCGCTGCTCGGCGACCCGCGCGTGCTCGTGCTCGACGAGCCCGCCAACGGCCTCGACCCCCAGGGGATCCGCTGGCTGCGCGACTTCCTGCGCTCGCTGGCCGCCGAGGGCCGCGCCGTGCTGGTCTCGAGCCACGTGCTGGCGGAGGTGGCGCAGACCGCCGACGACGTGATCGTCATCCACCACGGGCGCTCGATCCTGCAGTCGACCCTCAAGGAGCTGATGGCTCAGCGCAGCGGCGGCGTGCGCGTGGCGGGCCCCGACGTCGGGCGGCTCGCCGAGCTGCTCCGGTCCGACGGCGCCTCGGTGCTCGCCGAGGACGGCGCGCTGCTCGTGAGCGATCGCACCGGCGAGCAGGTCGGTCGCGTCGTCGCCGCCCACGGCATCGTGATCTCGGAGCTCGCCGCCGCCGGGCAGTCGCTCGAGCAGGTGTTCTTCGAGCTGACCGGCAGCGAGGGGGGAGGCCCGTCGTGACGCGGCTCGTCGGCAGCGAGCTGTTCAAGCTGCGGACCACGCGCACGTTCTACGGCGTGGTGGCCGGCGCGCTCGCCCTCGTGGGGGTGATCGCGGTGGGGGCGGCGGCCGCGGGGACGTTCGGGCCGGGCGACCGCCCGGGCGCCGACCTCCTGCCGATCGCCTCGCTCGCCCAGACGTTCGCGCTCGTGCTGGGCATCCTCGCCGTCAGCACCGAGTTCCGCCACGGCACCATCACCCCCAGCCTGCTCGCGGTGCCCAGCCGGGAGCGGCTGATCGGCGCGAAGCTGGTCGCGCACGTGCTCACCGGCCTGCTGCTCGGCCTCGCCGCCTACGCGATGTGCGCGGCGATCGTCTCGATCCTGCTGTCGGTGCGCGGGATCGACCTCGGGGTCTCCGGCTCCGACGTGACGAAGATCGTCGTCGGCGGGACGCTCGCGGCCGCGCTCTACGCCGCGCTCGGCGTCGGCCTGGGCGCGCTCGTGCGCAACCAGGTGGGCGCCGTGGTCGGGGCGCTCGGGTGGGTGTTCATCGTCGAGCCCCTGATCGCGGTCATCCCCGGCATCTCCGACGCCGTCCAGAAGTACGGGCTCAACGGCGCCGGCAACGCCCTCAGCGCGACGGGCTTCGTCCAGGGCTCGGACGCCGTGCTCGGCCAGGTCGCGGGCGGGTTCCTGCTGCTCGCCTACGCGGCGATCTTCGTCGTGGCCGGCACGCTCGTGATGCGCCGGCGCGACGTCAGCGCCTAGCGTGGGCGGCCGCCAGCTCGCGGCCGCGGGCGGTCACGTGGCGCACGCGCGACGGCGGTGACGGGGCATGCCCACCGTGCGGCCCGCGGCGGGGCGCACGCGGCAGCTTCGGCGGCGGATGGGGACGGCGCCACGGGCGCCGGTCGTCGCCCGCGTCCTCGGCGGGGTCGGGTGCCTGCTTGACGGCCCACCACACGATCCAGCCCGCCAACAGGATCGGGATCTTCAGCCCCACGAAGAGGTAGAGCATCGCCCAGCCCACGTGGCGGACTCTACCCCCGATCCGCGCGCACGCAAGCCCGAATGCTGACGCGCCAGGATCTGGATTGTTGATCCGGTGCGCGGGGGTCCCGCGCAGGCCCCACCATGTCCAACATCATCACCCTCGACGCCCTCGACTCCGACGGCGCCATCCGTGAGACCGCGGACGCCGCCGGCGCCACCCGCGCCGACTTCCTCAAGCGCAGCGGCCTGGCCGGTGCCGGCTTCGTGGCCGGCGGCGTCCTCTTCCAGGGGCTCGCGTCACCCGCCGAGGCGGCGATCAGCACCCAGAAGAAGTCCAAGCGCAACGACGTCCGCATCCTCAACTACGCGCTCACGCTCGAGTACCTCGAGGCGGAGTTCTACGCGCTGGCGGTCGCCTCGGGCGCCCTCACCGACCCGGTCGTGCTCCGGTTCGCCCGTGTCACCGGCTCCCACGAGGCCCAGCACGTGGACACGCTGAAGTCCGTCCTGGGCCGCGCCGCGGTCAAGAAGCCGGGCTTCGACTTCAAGGACACGGTCACGAACCAGGCCAAGTTCAAGGCCACCGCGCAGGTGCTCGAGGACACCGGCGTCGCCGCCTATGCCGGCCAGGGCCCGAACGTCTCCCAGCGGGCGGTCGTCAAGGCCGCGCTCTCGATCCACTCGGTGGAGGCGCGCCACGCGGCCTGGATCCGCTTCATCAACGGCGGCGGTGGCACCGACGAGGGGCTCCCGGCCCCCGAGGCCTTCGACCTCCCGAAGTCGGAGAAGGCCGTGCTGAAGGCGGTCGGCGCGACCGGCTTCCTGAAGGGTTAGATGGCTGATTCCACGACCCCACGGTCGTCCGGCGGCGCCCCGCGGCGCCGGATCGCCACCCGCCCGAGGGGCCCGTGGCCACGGCCACTGTGCCCCTCGTGCGTGCGGCGCCCGGCATCCACGGGGCATCCACCGGCCGGCCGCGCGGCCGCGGAACCAACCATCTAGGCCCGTAGCGCGATCGGGACGTCCTCGAAGCGCGTGATGCGCTGCAGCTCGGCCACGCGGTCGGTGACCTCGGCCGCGGTCAGGGTCTGCATCCGCTCCGTGCCGAACGCCTCGACGTTGAAGGACGCGAGCGCCGTGCCGTAGGCCATGGCGCGGCGCAGCAACTCGCCGGAGAGCTCCTCGTCGGCGTGGGCGGCGATGAAGCCCATGAAGCCGCCGGCGAAGGAGTCTCCGGCCCCGGTCGGGTCGACGACGTCCTCCACCGGGTAGGCGGGCAGCCCGAAGAAGCCCTCGCGGGTGAACATCGCGGCGCCGTACTCGCCCTGCTTGGCGACCACGATGCGCGGCCCCAGCTCGAGCACCTCGCGCGCGGCGCGGACGAGGTTGGGCTCGTCGGTGAGCTCCTTGAGCTCGGCGTCGTTGAGGACCACGCAGTCGACCAGGCGGATCGTGCGCACGAGCGAGTCGTGCGCGATGTCGATCCACAGGTTCATCGAGTCGAGCGCGCTGAAGCGGGCCTGGTCGCACTGCTCGCGCACCGCGCGCTGCAGGTCGGGCTGGATGTTGGCCAGGAACAGCGTCTCGGCGGCGCGGGAGGCCTCCGACAGCTTGGGCTCGAAGTGCTCGAAGACGTTGAGGTCGGTCTGCAGCGTGTCGCGGATGTTCACGTCGCGCTGGTAGCGGCCCGACCAGAAGAACGTCTTGCCGCCCGGGACGTGCTCGATGTCGTCGGTCACCACCCCGCGCGAGCGCAGCACCTCGTACTCGGCGTCCCCGAAGTCGTCGCCGACGGGGCCGACGACCCGCGTCTCGGCGAGGAACGAGGAGGCGAGCGCGAAGTGGACGGCCGCGCCGCCGAGCAGCCGGTCACGCTTGCCGGCCGGGGTCTCGACGGCATCGAAGGCGATCGAGCCGACGACGGTGAGGGACATGGGTCCTTTCGGGTTGGAGACAACTTCGAGCGGCCAGCAGGGTAGTAGGGTGCCCGCCCGGGATGCGCGCGATCCGGATCAGCGAATGGGGCGGGCCGGAGGTCCTCGAGCTCGTCGAGGACGCTCCCGTGCCCGATCCCGGCTCAGACCAGGTGCTCATCCGCGTCACGCGCGCCGGGGTCAACTTCGCCGACACCCACGCCCGCGAGAACTCCTACCTCGAGTCGTACGAGCTGCCGCTGATCCCCGGCGCCGAGGTGGCGGGCGTGGTGGAGCGCGACAGCGGCGGCTTCGAGGCCGGCCGTCGGGTGATCGCGCTCGTCGGGACGGGCGGCTACGCCGAGTACGTGGCGGCCCCGGCCGCCACGACCTTCCCCGTCCCCGACGGGGTCGAGGACGCAGCGGCGGTCGCGCTCCTGCTGCAGGGCCTGACCGCCTGGCACCTCTACAAGACCTCCGCGGTCCTGCGCGAGGGCGACGCCGTCGTCGTCCACGCCGCGGCCGGCGGTGTCGGGTCGCTCGCGGTGCAGCTCGCGCGCCCGCTCGGCGCCGGCCGGGTGATCGCCACCGCCTCGAGCGAGGACAAGCGCGAGCTGGCGCTCAAGCTGGGCGCCGACGCGGCGGTCGACGTCGGCGCCGAGGACCTCGCCGGCGCGCTGGTCGAGGCCAACCAGGGCGAGAAGGTCGACGTCGTGCTGGAGATGGTGGGCGGCCGGGTGTTCGACGAGTCGCTGAAGGCGCTCGCGCCGTTCGGGCGGCTCGTCACCTACGGCAACGCCTCCCGCGAGCGCAACCAGGTGTCCACCCGCGCCCTGATGCGGCGCAGCCAGGCGGTCGTGGGGTTCTGGCTCGTGCACTGCCTGCGCAACCCCGAGATGATCCGCGGGCCGCTGAAGGAGCTCTTCGCGCGCGCCGCCCACGACGAGCTGCGGGTCGTGCGGGGGGAGGAGTACGGGCTCTCGGAGGCCCGCCGCGCCCACTCCGACCTGCAGGCGCGGCGCACCACCGGCAAGCTGGTGCTCGACCCGGGCCGCTGAACGCGTTTTCGCCCGCGTTCTAAGCTCATTGGCCGCATGACGACCTTCGCCGAGCTCGGGCTGTCCGAGTCGATTCTCGAGGCGCTGCGCGACGTCGGCTACGAGTCGCCCAGCCCGATCCAGGAGCAGGCCATCCCTGAGCTGCTCCAGGGTCGCGACGTGATCGGCCAGGCCCAGACCGGCACAGGCAAGACGGCCGCGTTCGGGCTGCCGATGATCGAGTTCACGGACCCCGACGAGCAGGAGGTCCAGGCGCTCGTCCTGACCCCGACGCGCGAGCTGTGCATCCAGGTCACGCAGGCGCTGCGCGCGTACGCCCAGCGCAAGGGGGTCGACGTCGTCGCGGTGTTCGGCGGCGCGCCGATCCGCACCCAGCAGGCGCAGCTCAAGCAGGGCGGGCAGATCGTCGTCGGGACCGTCGGCCGCGTGCTCGACCTGATCTCGCGCCGCTCGCTGATGCTCCACGACTGCCGCTACCTCGTGCTCGACGAGGCCGACGAGATGCTCGACCTCGGCTTCCTCGAGGACGTCGAGCGCATCCTCTCGCTGACCCCCGGCGGGCGCCAGACCGCGCTGTTCAGCGCGACGATGCCCCCGGAGATCCGCGGCCTCGCCGACCGCCACCTCTACGACCCGGTGGTCGTCAAGGTCAAGGCGGCGACGCTGACCATCGACACCGTCGAGCAGTTCTACCTCGAGACCAAGCCGGCGCAGAAGAACGACGCGCTGGTGCGCGTGCTCGAGGCCGAGCGGCCCGACCAGGCGATCGTCTTCACGCGCACGAAGATCCGCTGCGAGCAGCTCTACCGCACGCTGCGCGACCGCGGGATGAACGTCAAGGCGCTGCACGGGGACATGACCCAGGGCCAGCGTGACGGCGTGATGCTCAGCTTCAAGTCGGGTCGCCTGCCGATCCTCGTGGCCACCGACGTCGCCGCCCGCGGGCTCGACATCCGCACGGTCACGCACATCATCAACTTCGACATCCCGACCTCGCCCGACGTCTACGTGCACCGCATCGGGCGTACCGGCCGCGTCGGGGCCTCGGGGCGGGCGATCACGTTCATCGAGCCGCGCCAGGCGCGCGAGCTGCAGGCGATCGAGAAGCACGCCAACACGCACATCGCGCCGTGGGCGGAGGGCGCCAAGGTGGCCCCGGCCCGCCTGCGCGAGTCCTCGCGCCGCCGCCACCGCAAGCCGCACGACGTGGTGGGGACCGCGAACGGCGGCTACACGAAGCTGATCGCCAGCGGCGGCCGCGCCGCGGGGCTGGCCGCGGCCGACCTCATCCACGTGGTGGCCGTCGAAGCCGGTCTCGACGGCGAGGCGATCCGCAACGTCCGGATGCTCGAGCGCTTCGCGCTGCTCGAGGTCCCGGCGGGCGAGGCCGAGCGGGTCGCGGACGCGGTCGACGGCACGTCGGTGCGCGGCCACACGCTGCGGCTCGAGGCCGCTCGCAACTAGATGATTGATGCCCCGACCCCACGATCGCCTGGCGGCGCCCCGCGGCGCCGGATCGCCACCCGCCCGAGGGGCCCGTGGCAGCCGGCACTGTTCCCCTCGTGCGGGCGGCGCCCGGCATCCACGGGGCATCCACCAGTCGATCGCGCGGCCGCGACATCAACCATCTAAACCCGGCTGGAGGGAGATCCATGTCCGAGATGACGATGACCACCAACAAGGGCGACATCGTCTTCGAGATGTTCGAAGACGACGCCCCCGTGACGGTCGGCAACTTCCGCAAGCTCGCCGACGACGGCTTCTACGACGGGCTCGGATTCCATCGCGTGATCACCGACTTCATGATCCAGGGCGGCTGCCCGCAGGGCACCGGCACCGGCGGCCCGGGCTACACGTTCGAGGACGAGATCAACGACCACAAGATCGTGCGCGGCGCGCTGGCGATGGCCAACGCCGGCCCGAACACGAACGGCTCGCAGTTCTTCATCGTCACCCGGGACGCGTGCCCCTGGCTCGACGGCAAGCACACGGTGTTCGGCGAGGTGAAGTCCGGCATGGAGGTCGTCGACGCCCTCGAGGGCATCCCGACGGACGCGCGCGACAAGCCCCGCGAGCCGGCGACGATCGAGAAGGTCGCCTTCGCGACATGACCGCCCGGCCGGTTGCGCCGGCCGCCGCGGGCATCGGGGTCGAGAACCCGGCCACCGGCGCGGTCATCGCGACGGTCCCGTCCGCGGCCCCCGAGGAGGTCGCCGCGATGGTGGCCCGCGCCCGCGCCGCGCAGCCGGCGTGGGAGGCGCTCGGCTTCGACGGCCGCGGCCGCGTGCTGCGCCGTGCCCGGCGGTGGCTGCTCGACAACGCCGAGCGCGTCGTCGAGACGATCGTCTCGGAGACCGGCAAGACCTACGAGGACGCCCAGACCGCGGAGATCACCTACGTCGCGTCCGCGTTCGGGTTCTGGGCGCGTCAGGCCCCGCGCTACCTGGCCGACGAGCGCATCCGCTCGACCAGCCCGGCGGTGCTCGGGCGGCGCCTGAGCGTGCGCTACCGCCCGCTCGGCGTCGTCGGTGTGATCGCCCCCTGGAACTACCCGCTCAACACCGCGATGGGCGACTGCATCCCGGCGCTCGCGGCCGGGAACGCCGTCGTGCTCAAGCCGTCCGAGGTCACCCCGCTCAGCTCGCTGCTGATGGCCGAGGGCCTACGGGAGTGCGGGCTGCCGGCCGACGTCCTGCAGGTCGCCACCGGCGCGGCGGAGACCGGCGCGGCGGTCGTCGACGCGGTCGACATGGTCATGTTCACCGGCTCGACGGAGACCGGCCGCAAGGTCGCCGAGCGCGCGGCCCGCACGCTCACCCCGGTCTCGCTGGAGCTGGGCGGCAAGGACCCGATGGTGGTGCTCGCCGACGCCGACGTCGAGCGCGCCGCCAACGCCGCCGTCTACTACGGGATGCAGAACGGCGGCCAGACGTGCATCTCGGTCGAGCGCGTGTACGTCGAGGCGCCGGTCTACGACGACTTCGTCGCGCGCGTGACCGGCAAGGTGCGCGCGCTGCGCCAGGGCGCGCCGGCCGGGCCGGGCAGCGTGGAGGTCGGCGCGGTGACCCACCCGCCGCAGCTCGACGTCGTCGCCCGCCACGTCGAGGGCGCGCGCGCCGCCGGCGCCCGCGTGCTGTCCGGCGGCCGCGAGCGCGCCGGGCCGGGCCGCTTCTACGAGCCGACGGTGCTGGTCGACGTCGACCACGGGATGGCGGCGATGACCGAGGAGACGTTCGGGCCGACGCTGCCGATCATGAAGGTGGCCGACGCCGAGGAGGCCGTCCGGCTCGCCAACGACTCCGCCTACGGGCTGGCCGCGTCGGTGTGGACGCGTGACACGGCGCGCGGCGAGCGCCTCGCCCGGCGGATCGAGAGCGGCGTCGTGTGCGTCAACGACGCGGCGGTCAACTACTTCGCGCTCTCGCTGCCGATGGGCGGCTGGAAGAGCTCGGGGATCGGCGTCCGCCACGGCGCCGAGGGCATCCGCAAGTACTGCCGGCGCCAGTCGCTGCTGGTCACGCGCTTCGGGCTGCGCCGCGAGCCGTTCATGTACCCCTACTCCGCGCGCATGACCCGGCTGCTCGGGCGCGCGGTGAAGCTGATCTACGGCCGCGGCCCGCGGGCGTGAGGCCCGGACCCGCCCGGCGCCGTCAGGACGGTCGCCGGGCGGGAGGACCCTGATCGGGTGCCGCATGCGCGGCACCCCAGGAAGGCGCCCGTCACCACCGGCAGCGGGCCGAGACCGAGCACCTCGGCGATGCTGCCCGGTGAACGGCAGCGCGCTCGCACCAGCGCGTCTGCCCACCGCGAGCGGGCGAGCCACATCGCCCTTCGCGGCCGGAGCGCCCATGCGCCACCCTCCCCTCGCCCAGGACGGACGGGCCCGTCGTCCGGCGATACCGGAGTCCGCCGCCACCCCCACGCGTACGTGGCGCGGCCGGCGACTCCGGGACGGGAGCCGCGGCCGGCGGCGCCCCGGAGCGGGCGCTCGCCGTGCGGCCATCGCCGGACGGATGAATGGGCCCGTCGTCCGTTGCGGCCCACCCGCCACTCGCGAGCCACGAACCGCCGGCCGCGAGGGCCGGCGCGCGATGGCGGGTGACGCTGAGGTCGAGGGACGGGCGGAGCACGATGCCGGACGAACGCGCGTGGCGCCCGCCCGCTCCCACGGGCTCAGTCTTTTTCCCGCCAGGGAGGGGATCCCGCCCGCCCGAGGTCCGTCGCCGGCCTGACTGCGCAACCCCGGCCCCCCGGCCGGGTTCTCGTAGACGTACCTCCTCGCGCCGCCGGCCCGTCCCGACCGCCGCCACGCATCCCCCGAAAGGCTCGACTCCGTGCGCCGATCCCTGCTCCTCGCCCTGCTCGCGCTCGTCGCGTGGCTCGCCCTCGCGCCGGGGGTGGCCTCCGCCGCGGCGAACCAGGCGATGACCTTCGAGGCGCCCCGCGAGCTGATCGACGACGGCGCGCGCGACGCGACGCTCGACCAGATCAAGGGCTTCGGGGTGACCCGCGTCCGCCAGCTGCTGTCGTGGAAGACGGTGGCGCCGAGCCCCAACAGCCGCAGCAAGCCGAGCGGCATCGACACGTCCGACCCCGCCGCCTACGGCGCCGGCTGGGGAGCGTACGACCGCCTGCTCGCCGCCGCGTCGGCGCGCGGCATCCGCGTGCAGTTCACGCTCACCGGGCCGGCCCCGCGGTGGGCGACCGCGACGAAGGACAAGGCCGGGATCAACCGCCCGGACCCGCGGGAGTTCCAGCGCTTCGCGACCGCCGCCGGCCGCCGCTTCGGTGCCCAGGTCGACACCTGGTCGGTGTGGAACGAGCCCAACCAGCCGCAGTTCCTCATGCCCCAGTTCCGCGGCGGCGCGCCGTACTCCCCGGGCCTCTACCGCAGGCTCTACCGGGCGGCGGTGAAGGGCATCCGCACCGACCCCTCGAACGCGCAGGACACGGTGCTCCTCGGCGAGACCTCGCCGCGCGGCAACGAGCGCATCGTCGCCCCGCTCGCGTTCCTGCGCGGGACGCTGTGCCTGAGCCGCTCGTACAGCAAGCGCAAGGGCTGCGGCAAGCTCGACGCCGACGGCTACGCGCACCACGCCTACACGACCTCCCAGGGTCCGCGGTTCCGGCCCTCGAACCCCGACGACGTCACGATCGGCGTGCTCTCCCGTCTGATCAAGGCGCTCGACAAGGCGGGCAAGGCCGGCGCCGTCGACCGCGGGCTCGGCGTCTACCTCACCGAGTTCGGGACCCAGAGCTACCCCGACAAGATCAGCGGCGTCCCGCTCGCCAAGCAGGCGGAGTACTACGCGATCGCCGAGCACATCGCCTACCTCAACCCGCGCGTGAAGCTGTTCTCGCAGTACCTGATGGTCGACGACTCGCCGCGGCGCTCGAAGGGCAACGACTACGGCGGCTTCGAGAGCGGCCTGCGCCTCGCCGACGGCACCGCGAAGCCCGCCTACCTGGCGTTCCGGCTGCCGCTCACCGCGGACGACTACGGCAGCTCCGACGTGCTGTGGGGCCGCGTGCGCCCGGCCGCCGGGGCGACCTCCGTCCTGCTCGAGGCCAAGCGCAAGAGCGGCAAGTGGCGCGAGCTCGCGACGGTGCAGACCAACAGCACCGGCGTGTTCGGCGCGCGCACCAAGCACGTCGACGGCCAGCGCTACCGCGTGTCCTGGACCTCCCCCGAGGGGACGCGCTTCACCGGGCCGCCGATCCGCGCCTACTGAGCCTGGAGGCTGAGCGCCGTTCACAACTCGCGGCGGCGGTACGCTCGCCCCCGTGGCCCCGCAACTGTGGTTCCTGCGGCATGGCGACGCCGTGCCCCACGGGACGAAGCCCGACCCCGAGCGCGAGCTGACGTCCAAGGGCGAGCGCCAGTCCCGGGACGCCGGCGCCGCGCTGGCGCGCCTCGACGTGCGCTTCGACGCGTGCTACACGAGCCCGAAGGTGCGGGCCCGCGACACCGCGCGCCTCGCGTGCGAGCCGCTCGGGATCGAGCCCGAGGAGGTCGAGTCGCTCTCCGGCGGCCTCGAGCGCGAGGACGCGCTCGAGCTGCTCATGGGCCACGACGCCGACGCCCACGTGCTGCTCGTCGGCCACGAGCCCGACTTCTCCCAGGTCGTCGGAGACCTCACGGGCGCCCGCATCCAGATGAAGAAGGGCGGCCTGGCGGCGGTGGGCGTCGAGCGGGGCGGCGGGGAGCTGCTCGCGCTGCTGCGGCCGAAAGAGCTCCGGAAACTCGCCTAGCGGCTCGTTTCCTTGGGAGTTCGCCCGCGCGTCCCGTGCGCCGGGCTCGAGCGCCTGGTGGGGCGGCCGAACTCCCGGCCTGTGGCGGCCCGGCTCAAGCTCCGGAAACTCGCCTAGCGGCTCGTTTCCTTGGGAGTTCGCCCGCGCGTCCCGTGCGCCGGGCTCGAGCGCCTGGTGGGGCGGCCGAACTCCCGGCCTGTGGCGGCCCGGCTCAAGCTCCGGAAACTCGCCTAGCGGCTCGTTTCCTTGGGAGTTCGCCCGCGCGTCCCGTGCGCCGGGCTCGAGCGCCTGGTGGGGCGGCCGAACTCCCGGCCTGTGGCGGCCCGGCTCATCGCAGCGCCGCGTCGATCACCGCGAGCGCGACCTGCGCGCGGTCGTGCAGGGTGGCCGTGAGGACGTACTCGCCCGGGTTGTGCGCGCGGCCGCCGCGCGGGCCGAGGCCGTCGACGGAGAGGGGGATCGCCGCGGCGAGGTGGCTGGCATCGCTGGCGCCGCCGCGGGCGATCCCGGCCACCGGCTGCCCGAGCGCGGCGCCCGCGCCGGCGAGCAGCGGCTCGACCACCGCGCTCGAGTCCATCCCGGGCCACAGGCGGACGAGCTCGGGCTCGAGGGTCACGCCGTTGACCTCGGTGGGGATCGCCGACTGCGCGTCGAGGATCGCCGAGTCGACGTCGGCGCGCAGGTCGCAGAAGAGCTCGCCGCGGCCCGGCACGACGTTGAAGGCGTCGCCGCTGTGCAGCACGGTCGGGACCGCGGTCAGCCGGTGGGGCCCGTGGGGGTCGTGGGCGGCGGCCACGGCCTGGGCGGCGGCCGCCAGCGCGAGCAGCGCGTTGCGCCCGCGGTCCGGCGCGGACCCCGAGTGCGAGGCGCGGCCCTTGGCGACCACGCGGATCGTCCCGGCCGCCTTGCGCCGCACCACCACCGCCTCGGTCCCGTCGGCCGTCGTCTCCCCGGCCTCGAAGCACAGGCAGGCGTCCCAGCCGGCGAAGCGCTCGACGTGCACGAACGGCGCCTTGCGCCACTCCTCGTCGCAGACGAGCAGCAGCACGACCTCGGCGTAGGCGTCCGGGCGCTCGGCGAGCGCGCGCAGGGCCCCGAGGGCGAGCACGACGCCGCCCTTCATGTCGACGGCGCCCGAGCCGACCAGCCGGTCGCCGTCGCGGGCCAGCGCCTTGTGGTGGTCGTGCGCGACGACCGTGTCGAGGTGGCCGAGCAGCAGGATCCGGCGTGAGCCGGCGCCCCGGAGCGTCGCCACGAGGTCCGGCGCGTGGCCTGGGGAGGAGCACGGCACGCGCTCGATCTCGGCCGCGCCCGGAAGCAGCGCGGCGCACACCGAGGCGCATTCCTCGGCGCCGTGCACGTCGCCCGACGGCGAGGAGACCGCCACCAGCGCCTCGAGCTCGCGCTCGGCGCGGGCCGCGATCTCCGCCGCGCGCTGCTGCACCCAGGGGTCCACGTCCGCGACGCTAGCTCACCGCGGGCCTGCAGGGGGTCCCGCCGCCCCCGCCGCCAGCTACTGTCTGAGGGTGCCCGAGCTGCCCGAGATGGAGATCACCGCCCGCCGCCTGGATTCGGCGCTGGCGGGGACCACGATCGATTCCGCGCGCGCGCCGGGCATCAACGCGCTGAAGACCTTCGACCCGCCGCTCGACGCGCTCGCCGGCGCCGAGCTCGAGGCGGTCCGCCGGCGCGGCAAGCTCCTGCTGCTCGACGTCAAGGCCCCGGCGCAGGGCCCGCTCACGCTCCTGACCCACCTCATGAGCGCGGGCCGCTTCCAGCTCGCCGACAAGCACGCCTCGATGCGCGACCGCACCGCCCGCGTGCTGCTGCGCTTCCCGACCCCCGAGCAGCCCGACCGCGAGCTGCGCCTGCGCGAGTTCGGCACCCGCCAGGCCGCCTGGGTCAAGCTGCTCACACCCGAGGCGCTCGACGCCGAGCCGTCGCTCACGACCCTCGGCCCCGAGGCCTGGCCGGACCCGCCCGACGCGCTGCGCGAGCTGCTCTCCTCACCCCGGCCGCTGCACTCGCTGCTGCGCGACCAGCAGGTGATCGCCGGCATCGGCCGCACCTGGGTCGACGAGATCCTCCACGCTGCCAAGCTCTCGCCGTTCAAGCGCGGCGACGACCTCTCCGAAGCCGAGGCGGCGACGCTCCGCGGCGCGATCGCCTCCGAGCTGCAGCGGGTGCTCGACGTCTACGAGGAGCGCGTGGAGCTCCCGCTGCCCGAGAAGTTCCCCAAGCCGACGCAGGTCCACGCGCACCAGGGCGAGCCCTGCCCGCGCTGCGAGACCGTCCTCGAGGCGGTGTTCTACGAGGACTACGTCATGACCTACTGCCCGTACTGCCAGACGGAGGGCCGCATCCTCAAGGACCGCCGGCTCTCGCGCCTGCTGAAGTGACCCGAAGGAGACCGATGATCGAGCCAGGCACCAAGGCCCCGGACTTCACCCTGCCCGACCAGGACGGCAACGACGTCACGCTGTCCGACCTCGCCGGGCGCACCGTCGTCCTGTACTTCTACCCCAAGGCCGACACGCCGGGCTGCACCACGCAGGCGTGCGGCATCCGCGACCACGCCGGCGACTACGACGCCGCGGGGGCCACCGTGATCGGCGTCTCGCCCGACTCCGTGGCCGCCGTCAAGCGCTTCCACGACAAGCAGTCGCTGAACTTCACGCTGGTCGCCGACGCCGACCACGCGGTGGCCGAGGCCTACGGCGTGTGGGCGGAGAAGTCGAACTACGGCAGGACGTACTGGGGCAACCTGCGCGCGACGTTCATCATCGACGGCGACGGCACGGTGGTCCACGTGATCCCGAAGGCCTCGCCGAAGACCCACGACGACGTCGTGCTCAAGGCCCTGCGCGAGGTGGCGGCGGCGTAGCGCGCCGCTGGCTCAGGCGACCTCGCCGAACGCCGGCGGGTAGACCACCGTCCCGCGCACGGCCGGGTCGTAGCGCGGCAGGGGCGCGATCATCCAGGCCTCGTCGGGCACGTCGAAGGGCGGCTCGATGCCCTGCTCACGCGCAGGCCGGAAGCCGAACCGCGGGTAGTACTCCGGGTGGCCGGCCACGACCACGAGCGGATGCCCGGTGCGTGCCGCGCGGGCGAGCCCCTCGCGGACGAGGGCGCTGCCGACGCCGCTCCGCTGATGGGCGGGCAGCACGGCCATCGGCGCGAGCGCGAGCACGGACGGCCCGGTGTCGAGCCGGGCGACGCTGAGCAGCAGGTGGCCCACGACCTCGTCGCCGCGCTCGGCCACGAGCGAGCCTCCCTCGGCGAAGGCGCCGGCGTCTCGCAGGGCGTCGACGAGGCCGGCCTCGGCGCCGGTCGGAAACGCGGCCTCGTTGACGGCGCGGATCGCGGCGAGGTCCGCCGGGCGCTCGGTCCGCACGGTCACGCCGTCACGCATCTAGCCCGCCAGCGCCGTCCGCGCCGCGAAGGCCAGCACGAGCAGCGCCCCCGCCACGCCGGTCCACACCCGGGCGCGCTCCGGGAGCCGGCGGTGCAGCACCGCCCCGACCCCCGCGAGCCCCGTCTGCCACCCCAGCGACGCGGCGAACGCCCCGATCACGAACGCGGCCCTGCCGGGCGCCGCGGCGGCCGCGACCGCGGGCAGCCCGACCACCAGCGCGGCGAAGTACGCCGCGGTCGGCGGGTTGACGACGGTCAGCGCGAGGAAGCGCAGCGAGGTGTGGTGGAGCGCCCGTGGCTGCGGAGGCCCGTCCGCCACCGGGCGCCGGAGCGACCACAGCAGCCACGCCGCCACGGCCACCAGCACCGCGGCGCTGAGGAGGCGCACCTCTTCCTCGACCGGCGCGAGCAGGCTCGCCGCCGCCGCGCCGCCGAGCACCGCGGCCGTCGCGTAGAGCCCGTCGGCGCCGGCCACGCCCAATCCCGCCGCCGCCCCCTCGCGGAAGCCCGCCCGCCGGCCGATCTCCACGACGAGGACGCCCATGGCGCCCAGCGGCATCGCCACGCCCAGCCCGGCGAGGATCCCGGCGCCGAGGCCGGGCAGGACGTCCGTCATGCGCCGGATCTAGCGCCACCGGCGGGCGCTCGGCAAGTCTGAGCGGCCATCGGCTGCGACAATCGCGGCGATGGACGACCTCGACCGCGAGATCCTCAGCCGGCTCGTGCGCAACGGCCGCGCCTCCTACCGCGAGCTGGGCGCGGCGGTCGGCCTGAGCGCCAACGCGGCCGCGGAGCGCGTGCGGCGGCTCGTGCGCAGCGGGGTCGTCACCGGCTTCACCGCCACCGTGAGCCCCGGCGCGGACGGGCGGCGGCTCGTGGCGCTGATCGACGTCCGCCTGGCCGCCGCGCAGGAGTACGAGCGCTTCGAGGCGGCGATCGCGCGCCTGGAGGCGGTCGCCGACGCCGAGCACCTCACCGGCCGCTTCGACTACCAGGTCCGCGTCGCGTGCCGCGACACCGCCGAGCTCGACCGCATCCTGCGCCACTTCAAGCGCGACGGCGGGGTCGCCGAGACCGAGACCCGCGTCGTCCTGCGCAGCGCGCTGCGGCGCGACGGTTAGCGCTCGAGCCAGGCGACGACCTCGTCCGCTGCGCTGTCGGGCGGGAACACGGGATAGAAGACGTGCTCGACCCGCCCGCCGGCGATCACCATGGTCAGCCGCTTGAGCAGCGTCATGCCCTCGACCTCGAAGGTCGGCAGCCGCAAGGCCCGCGTGAGCTCGAGCCGCTCGTCGCTGAGGACCGTGAACGGGAGCTCGAGCCGCTCGACGAGCTCGCGCTGGTAGGCCGTGTCCTGCGTGCTCAGGCCGTACACCGCGGGACCGAGCGCGCGCAGTCGCTCGTGGCTCACCGCGAACGCGCGCGCCTCCAGCGAGCACCCGCGGGCGCCGGGGATCGCGTTCCACTCCTCCGTGCCGCCCGGGATCTCCTCGCCCGGCCGGCCCGTGCGCGGGTAGGCGAAGACGACGGTGCGGCCGGGCAGCGTGTCGAGCCGGACCTCCGCGCCGTCGGTGCCGGGGAGCGCGACGGGCGGGAGCGCCATGCCCGCGAGGTGGCCGGCGGCGCCGTCGTCCTCGGGCACGGGCAGGTCGTCGGGAAGCGTGAGGAGCTCGTCGGGGCGCATCGGCCCACTGTACGTCACGCCCCTCAGCGCGCCTCGCCGCCGACCAGCACGCGCCGCACGTCGAGGCGATCGTCGAGCACGACGACGTCGGCCGGCCCGCCGACCGCGAGCTTCCCGAGCTCGGTCCGCCCGGCGACGCCCGCCGGTACGGCCGCCGCGGCGCCGAGCGCGTCCTCGAGCGGGACGCCCAGGCCGTGCAGGTTGCGGACCGCCTGGATCATCGTCAGAGCGCTGCCGGCGAGGCGCCCCTCGGCGTCGCGGATCTCGCCGCAGCGCGCGTACACCATCCGGCCGGCGAACCGGTGCTCTCCGTCGCCCGCGCCGCCCGCGGGCACCGCGTCGGTGACCAGCGCGAAGCGCCCCGCCGCCGCCCGCCAGGCGACCCGCACGGTGTCGGCGGCGAGGTGGTGGCCGTCGACGATGACCTGCACGACGACGTCGGGGCGCGCCAGCGCGGCCGTCGCGAGGCCGGGCTCGCGCGGCGTGCCCGGCGCCATCGCGTTGTGCAGGTGGGTGACCGTGCGCACCCCGCGGCCGAAGGCGCGGTGGGCGTCCTCGGCGGTCGCGGCGGAGTGCCCGGCCGAGACCGTGATCCCCCGCGCCACGAGCGCGTCGACCAGCTCGAGGGCGCCGCCGAGCTCGGGCGCGAGCGTGACCTGGCTCACCCGCCCGGCGTCGAGCAGCCGCCCGAGCAGCGCCGGGTCGGGGTCGCGGCGCTCCCCCGCGGGATGGACCCCGAGCCGCTCGGGGGACAGGAACGGGCCCTCGAGGTGGGCACCGAGGATCCGCGGCCCGGCGCCGGACGCCGGCATGGCGCGCAGCGCGTCGCGGATCGCCGCCTCGGGGGCGGTGATGAACGTCGGCTGGAACGCGGTCGTCCCGCCCGCCAGCAGCGCCTCGCCGGCGCGCGCCCATCCGTCCGCGTCCGCGGTCATCAGGTCCACCCCCGCGAACCCGTTGACGTGGAGGTCGACGAACCCCGGCGCCGCGATGTCCCGGCCCTCGCCGCCGCCCAGCCCGACCCCGGTGACGACGCCGCCGGACACCGCCACGTCGCCGGGCAGCAGGCGCCCGTCCACGAGCGCGGCACGCACGCCGAGCCTCATCGCGGGGACTATGCCAGCGGCGGGTCACCTACCCTCACTCCGTGGCCGCACCCGCGCTCCCCCTCGCCGACCTCGGCTCGTCGTTCACCTCGTTCTTCGACGCCGTCGGCGACTTCGTCGCGAACCTCGCCGCCGTGCGCTGGCCCGCGCTGCTGCTCGCGCTCGCGGCCTTCTTCGTCTACCTCTCGTTCCGGGCGCGCGCGTCGTTTCACATCCTCCGCGCGGCCTATCCGGACGAGCGCATCCAGTTCCGCCGCATCTGGGGCGCGTACCTCGCGGCGTACGGGTTCAACGCGGTCGTGCCGGCGCGCGGCGGCGACGTGATCCGGCTGTTCCTCACCAAGACGTCCGTCCCGCACTCGAGCTATCCCGCGGTCGCCTCGAGCTTCTTCGTCGAGCTGATCTTCGACCTCTCGATCGCGATCCCCGTGCTCGCCTTCGCGTTCAGCCAGGGCGCGTTCCCGAAGCCGCCGGACTTCTCGGACCTGCCCGCCTTCGACCTCGCGTTCTTCGCCTCGCACCCGCAGTTCACGCTGTTCTTGATCACCGCGCTGGCGATCGCGGTGCTGGTCGGCTTCGCCCTGCTGTCGGCGCGCGTGCGCGCGTTCTGGGCCCGGGTGCGCCAGGGCGTCGCGATCCTGCGCGACCGCCGGCGCTACGTCCGCGAGGTGTGGCTCGTCCAGCTGGCGGGGTGGTGCTTCCGCTTCACCGCCTTCTGGTTCCTGCTCGAGGCCTTCGGAGTGGGCGGCTCGGTGCGCAACGTCCTGCTCGTGCTCGGCGTCAACGCGATCGCCGCGCTCGTGCCGTTCACCCCCGGCGGCGCGGGCGTGCAGCAGGCGCTGCTCGTGAAGGTGTTCGCCGGGACCGCGACCGGCGCGACGGTGGCCGCCTACTCGGTCGGCCAGCAGATCGCGATCGCGGCCAGCACGTTCGCGGCCGCCTTCGCGATCATCGTCCTGCTGTTCGGCTTCCGCTCGTTCAAGGACGTGATCGCCGAGGGGCGCGCCTCGCGCACGGGGGACGAGCGGACGCCGGTCGCGAGCTAGCTGAGGCCCTGCCGGGCCTCACGCACGAGCGCCACCGCCTCGGGGAACACGGTGGCCATCACGGCGCGGATCTGCTGCGCCTGCTCGTCGGTGGTGCCCTGCACGTTGACCCGGTTGATCGCGGCGACCGTCATGTCGACGGCGAGCTTGATCGCGTTGTCGGCCCAGGCGAGCGACTGGGACGACTGCATCTGCTCGGCCATCTCCTGCAGCCGTTTCTGGAAGTCCGGATCGTTGAAGAAGCTGCCAAACCCTTCCATGCGAGCCATCCTAGCTGGCCGCGGGGCCTACGCGCCCGCGCACGCCGCGCACAGCTCGTCGTCGACCTCGCGCGGGGCGATCCGTCGCCGCGGCGGGGCCGCCGCGACGGCCGTACCGGCGTCCTCGGCCTCCCAGCGGGCGACGATGCGGCGCAGGTCCAGATAGGCGAGGACGCCCGGGGCGATCGGCAGCCAGAAGGCGAACACGCGGTAGCCGAGGACGGCCAGCAGGGCGAGGCCGGGGTCGGTCCCGAAGGCGACCAGCGCGCCGACCATGCCGCCCTCGACGCCGCCGATGCCGCCCGGCAGCGGCAGCGTGTTGGCCAGCGTGCCGACGAAGAAGGCGACGACGAGCACGGCCGCGGGCGGCGCGTCGCCGAAGGCCTCGAAGCACGCCCACAGGACGGCGATGTCGAAGCCCCACCACATGATCGCGCCGAGCAGGCCGGGGTTGCCGCGGCGGATCAGCGCGCGGGCGTCGCGGACGCCGGCGCCGACGGGCACGAGCAGCGCGCGGGCGCGGCCGCGCCGGGTCGCCGACGGCGCGGGCGGCGCCGGCGCTGAGCCGCTGCGCGTACAGCACCGCCCCGATCAGGGCGGCGCCGAAGATCGCGGGCACGAGCGTGACGGCCAGCGGCCCGCCGCCGGGCAGCGCCCCGGTGGCCAGCCCGAGCCCGCCGACCACCAGGGCGCCCATGTACACGCCGTAGAGGAGCACGAGGAAGGTGACCATGCGCGCCGCCACGTCGGCGCGCGACATGCCCGCGCGGCGCATCGCCCACGCGGTCAGCGCGACGCCGCCCGCGCCGGCGGTGGCCAGCAGCCGCGTCGCCGCGTGCCCGGCGAGCGTGATCTGCGTGCTCGCGCGCATGCCGATGCGTGAGCCGGCGTCGACGCTGACGGCGCGGAAGAGCACGATGTGGCCGAGGAAGGAGAGCGCCTCCAGTCCGAGCGCGGCGGCGAGCCAGCGCGGGTCGCCGTCGCTGATGCGCTCCCACAGGTCAGGCAGGTCGGCGACCGCGGGCGCCAGCAGCACGAGCGATCCGAGCAGCAGCGCGCTGACGGCGAGCGGCACCAGCAACCGCCGGAGTGAGAGGGCGCCGGCGGACGGGCCGTCCTGCATGCCGGCGGGCATCTCGGCGGGGGCGGTGGCGACGGCGGCCATGGCCGTAGCCTTTCGCCTCTGTCCCGGCCGTTCCTTGGGGCAGGCCCGCACGCGATGGTGCGGGTAACCGCCGGGCCCGCGACCGCCGCTCGGCGCGGCCCGCGGCCGCCCCGCTCAGTGCTCGCCGCGCTCGTGGAAGAAGAAGTCCGGCACCACCGCGCGCGTCACGCGGGTGGAGAGCTGCTGGGCGAGCTCCGCGTCGCCCGTCCGCGAGGCGATGTCGTCGAGCGTGATGATCCCGATCAGGCGCTCGCCGTCGACCACCACGAGGCGGCGCACGGCGTGGCGGACCATCATCTCGGCCGCCTCCTCGAGGTCGGTGTCCGGGCGCGCCGTGATCACCGGCGAGGACGCGTGGTCGTTGGCGTGGTCGCCGTAGTCGCGGCCGTCGGCGATCACCGAGAGGGAGAGATCGCGGTCGGTCACGAACCCGACCGGGCGCTCGCCGTCCACGAGCACGACGGAGCCCACGTTGCGCTCCCGCATGAGCTCGGCGATCTGCCGGACGGTGCGGGTCGGGGGCGCGGTGACGACCGACGCGGTCATGACTTCGCGGATCAGCACGGCCGCGAGTGTATCCACGCGCGAGGCGGCCGGATCCCCGCCCTGCAAGCCTCTAGGATTGGCGGCTCGTGGCGACCGAGACCGAAGAGCAGCTCGCCTGGGAGGCGCGGCAGCGTCCCCGCGCCGCGATCGCCGCCGCGCTGGCGGGCGTGCTGACGCTCACGGGCGGGATCGGCGTCGGCGCGCTGTTCCGCGACGTCCCGCGCGCGGAGTACCTGGACGCGCTCGGCCGCGTGACCCAGCCCGGGCCCGTCGGCTCGACGCCCAGCCTCCGCACGCCGCTCTTCGAGTACTACGACGATCGGATCGCCGGCCTGTTCGCGACCTCGCTGGCGACCGCGCTCGGGCTCGCGGGCATGGGGCTCGCGCTCTACTTCCTCGCGCTCGCGACGCGGGCCCGCCGCGCGGAGCTGCCGAAGTGGGCGCTCTACCTGCCGCTCGCCGGCGGCGCGCTGAGCGCGCTCGCGACGCTCATGCGCCCGATCGCGACGTCCCTCGGCGTCCGCGACTTCCTCGACGGCCCGCACACCGTCGACGCCGCCCAGGACGTCTTCTCGAGCGGGCTCGGCACCGCCGCCGGCCTGATCGGGCTGTTCGGCTCGCTGTTCCTCGGCCTGGCCTTCGTGCTGGTTGCGCTGAACGCCATGCGCGCGGGCCTGCTCACCCGCTTCATGGGGATCCTCGGGATCATCGTCGGCGTCCTCGTGGTGATCCCGCTCGGGTCGCCGCTGCCGATCGTGCAGTGCTTCTGGCTGTTCGCGTTCTCGCTGCTGCTGCTCGGCCGGCTCCCGACCGGCGTCCCGCGCGCGTGGGAGACCGGCCAGGCGCACGCGTGGCCGAGCTCGTCCGAGGTCCGCGCCGAGCGCCGGCGCGCGATGGAGGAGCGCCAGCAGGGGCGCCGGGGCGACCCGCCGCCCGAGGAGGCGGCTCCCGCCGAGGAGGAGACCGTCGGCGTCGGCGGCGGAGAGGGCGGGACGGCCCACCCGTCGTCCAAGAAGCGCAAGCGCAAGCGCCGCAGCTGATCGCGCTCACTGCCCCAGCGCGATCAACGCCACCCCCACCATCGTCCCGGCCACCCCGGCGGTCTGCGAGCGGCTGAGCCGCTCGCCCAGCAGCGTGCGGGCCAGCATCACCGTCATCACGGGGTAGAGCGAGCCGAGCACCGCCACCGCGGCGGGGTTCTCCCTCGCCGAGGCGGTCGCGAAGAGGACGTTGGCGCCGACATCGAGCACCCCGAGCGTCGCGACCGCGAGCCCCAGCCGCCCCGGCGGCGGGCCGCCCGCCCGGCGCGCGGCCGCGAGCACGCCGAGCACCACGACCGTCGTCGCGGTCTGCAGGACCCCGATGCCGAGCGCCGATCCCGGGTGGTCCGGGACGTAGCGCGCCGCCTGCTGCAGGAACGTGAGCGCCGCGCCGATCAGCAGCGCCGCGGTCAGCGCCATCACCAGCGTGTCGCGCCGCAGCGCGACGTGCGCCTCCTCCTCTTCGCGCGAGACCACCAGCGCCCCCGCGAACGCGCACACGAGCCCGGCGCTCGTGACCGGCCCCGGCAGCTCGCCGAGCACCAGCGCCACGGCCACGGGAACCACCGCGCCGCACGCGGTGATGGGCGCCACGAGCGACATCGGGCCCATCGCCAGCGACGCGTAGAGCGAGACGAGCGCTCCCGCCCCGACCAACCCCGCCGCCGCCGACCACGGCACCTGCTCGGCGGCGGGCAGCGTGCCGGCCGCCAGGCAGAGGATCCCGATCGCCGTGCCGCCCGCGACCTTGCTCCACACCGCCACCCGCAGCGGGCTCAGTCCGCGGGCGCTGTGGCCGCCGAGGAAGTCCGCGCTCCCCCAGGCGGCGGAGGCCGCGAGCGCGAGCGCGATGCCGAGCATCAACGGCGGCCCGGCGACGTCCCCGCGGGAACCGCGTCCTCCTCGTCGAGGCCGAGCCCGAGGCCCTCGGGCACGTGGAGGGCCAGCAACTCCGCGTCGGGGGCGCGGCGCCCGCGGTGATCGGTCAACGACACGAGGACCATCGTGGCGAACGCGAGCGGCACCGACAACACCGCCGGCTGGGTGAGCAGTGCCTCGACCGTCGGGTGCGCCTCCCCGACGAGCAGCCCGGCGAAGATCGCCCCCGAGGCCACCGTCGCGCCGGTCAGCAGCCCGGCCGCGGCGCCGCGTGCGGTCAGGCCGTCCCACCAGATGCCGAGCAGCAGCAGCGGGCAGAACGTGCTCGCGGCGAGCGCGAACGCCCACCCCACCAGCACCGAGATGTCGAGCCCGCGGGCGACCAGCGCGAGCCCCATCGGCCCCAGCATGCCGGCGATGGCGGCGACCCGGAAGCGGCCCTGGCGGGTGCCGGCGTCGCCCGCGCCGCGGCGCCAGAGGTCATAGGACAGCGTGCCCGCCACCGACACGAGCAGCCCCGAGGCGGTCGACATGAACGCCGCGAACGCCCCGGCCGCCACCAGCGCGCCGAGGATCTCGCCGGGCAGGCCCGGCCACGCCGCCTCCGGGAGCCGCAGCACGACCGAGTCCGTGTCGCCGGTGAGGTAGAGCTCGGGGACGAGCGCGCGCCCGAGCAGCCCGTAGACGGCCGGGAACAGGTAGAAGAGCGCGAGCAGGCCGAGCACGCGCACCGTCGTGCGCCGCGCGGCCGGCCCGTCGGGGTTGGTGTAGAAGCGGACGAGGATGTGCGGCAGGCCCATCGTCCCGAGGAAGGTGGCGATGAGCAGCGAGTAGACGAACACCGGCGAGGTGTCGCGCGCGCCGGACACCGGCCGCTCCCACTGCTCGCCGCGCAGCGGCTCGATGCCCTCGGCCACCGGCACCGCCGCGCCCGCGGGCAGGCGAACCTCGCCGGCGGGCAGCGTCACCCGCTCGCCCTCCGCCGCCTGCGCCGGCTCGCCGCCCGCGACGTACGGCGTGGCCTCCGGGAACGTCACCGGCTGGGGCTCGGAGAGCTCCACCACCAGACCGCCCTCGGGCGCGCTGGGGTATTCGTGGCCGAACAGCGCGGCCCGCTCGGGCAGTCCGCCGAGGTGCATCAGCAGCAGGCACGCCGGCAGCGCGATCGCGAACGTCTTCAGCCAGTACTGGAAGGCCTGCACGTAGGTGATCCCGCGCATGCCGCCGGAGGCGACCGAGCCCGCCACCACCGCGCCCACCGCCGCGACCCCGACCCAGTAGGGCGCGCCGATCGTCTCGCCGAGCGTGAGCCCGGCCCCCTTGAGCTGCGGGACGAGGTAGAAGCCGCCGATCAGCAGCACGATGAGGGCGGCCAGCACGCGCAGCCGCGGGCTGCGCAGCCGCGCCTCGGCGAAGTCGGAGATCGTGTAGGCCCCGAAGCGCCGCAGCGGCGCGGCCACGAACAGCAGCAGCGCGAGGTAGCCGGCCGTGAAGCCGACCGGCAGCCACAGCGCGCCGGAGCCGAGCTTCATCTGCAGTCCCGCGATCCCCAGGAACGACGCCGCGGAGAGGTACTCGCCGGAGATCGCGGCCGCGTTCCACCAGGGCGTCACCGCGCGGGAGGCGACGAAGAGGTCCGAGGTGGTGCGCGCGAGCCGGACGCCGTAGAGCCCGAGACCGACCGTCGCGGCGGTCACGGCCAGGATGGCGCCGAGGGCGATCACTCCGGCGGCTCGACCAGCTCCCGGAAGGCCTGCTCGAGCGCCTCCGCGCGGCGGGCGTAGAGCACGCCGAGGGCGAGGAAGAACGGGAACAGGGGCACGACGATGAGCAGCAGCGGGAGCGGCAGCCCGAGCAGCTCGATGCGCGCGAGGCCGGGGAGCAGGTACAGCGCGAGCGGCAGCGACCCGACGATGCCGCCGAAGGTGACGAGCGCCAGGAGGCTGAGCGCGAGCTGGGAGCGCACGAGCCGCCGCAGGTAGAGCCCGCCGTGGGCGGTGGCCTCGGCCATCTCGTCGCGCGGCGTGCGGGGCGCGCTCATACCCCAGCTCCGCGTGCGTACGCCCCGATCGGCGCCCGTGTCGAGCCGGTCGGAGGTGTCATACGGACAGTCGCCGCCGCAGCTCGCCGACCTGCCGGCGCGCGATCGGCACCTCGGAGCCGTCGGACATCACGAGCACCGCGGTGCCGTTGAGTCGCGGGCGCACCTCCACGGCGCGCCGCAGGTTGACGAGGAAGCCGCGGTGGACGCGCAGGAAGCCGTGGCGCGACCAGCGTTCGTCGAGGTCCGAGAGGCGGGCGCGCAGCAGGTAGCGGCCGCCGTCGGCCGACACGCGCACGTAGTCGCCGTGGGCCTGCAGGAAGACGATCGAGGAGCGGGGGAGCAGCCGCGTGCCGCCGCCCCGCGGCGCGTCGACCGGCAGCACGTCGTCGTCCAGCGCGTCGGCCTCGACAGGCGCGTCGCCTCCACCGACCGCGCGCCCGACGCGGTCCAGCGCCTCGTCGAGGCGCTGCCGCGAGACCGGCTTGACGAGGTAGTCGAGCACCGCCAGCTCGAAGGCGTCCACCGCGTGGTCGTCGAAGGCCGTCACGAAGACCACCGCCGGCGGCTGCTCGAACCGGCGCAGGATGCGCGCGAGCTCGAGGCCGTCGAGCCCGGGCATGCGGACGTCGAGGAACAGCGCGTCGAAGCGCGAGCCCTCGCCGAGCCGGACCAGCGCGGAGGCCGCCGAATCCGCCGACTCGACCCGCCCGACGGCGGACGAGGCCTCGAGCATCCGCACGAGGTCCTCGAGCGCGGGGCGCTCGTCGTCGACGGCGAGCAGCGCGAGGCCCTCGCCGGTCATCCGGCACGCACCCCCGCACGGAACTTCGGCAGCGTCATGACGACGGTGGTGCCCGCTCCGCCCGTCTGCTCCACCTCAAGGCCGTACGCGGGGCCGAAGGTCGACTGCAGCCGCCCGTGCACGTTGCCGAGGCCGATGCCCGAGCCGCGCCCGTCGAGCGCCGCCTTCGCGGCCTCGGGATCGATCCCGTCGCCGTCGTCGGTCACGCGCAGCTCGACGTCGCCGCCGAGGTCGCGCCCCTCGATCTCGACCCGCCCGCCGCCCGGGCGCGCCTCGACCCCGTGGCGCACGGCGTTCTCGACCAGCGGCTGCAGGGAGAGCACCGGCACGACCGTCTGCAGCACCTCGGGGTCGACCTGCACGCGCACGCGCAGCCGCTCGCCGAAGCGCGCCTGCTCGAGCCGCAGGTACTTCTCCACGTAGCGCAGCTCGTCGGCCAGCGTCACGTGCGGCCGCTGGCGGGAGAACGCGTAGCGGATGAAGTCCGAGAACTCGATCAGCAGCTCGCGGGCCTCCTCCGGCCGCGAGTGGATGAACGACGCGACCGCCGCGAGCGCGTTGTAGATGAAGTGGGGCGAGATCTGGGCCCGCAGCGCGCGCAGCTCCGCGCGGGCGAGCCGCTCGCCCTGCGCCTCGACCTCGGAGAGCTCGACCATCGCCGAGACGAGCGCCGCGGCCTCGCCGACCACGCGCGACTCCTCGAGCCGCAGGCGGCCGGGCCGGTCGTAGAACGCGACGAGCGTGCCGACGCGGTGCTCCTGGACGACCAGCGGCGCGACGATGGCCGAGCGCAGCGGGCATCCGGGGGCCGGGCAGTGCAGTCGCGGCTCGACGTGCACGCGCGACTCGTGTCCCTCCTCGACGAGCTCGCCGAGCACGTCGCCGGCGTGGTGGTGGTCGGCGCCGGCGCCGGCGAAGGCCAGCAGGCGCTCGCGGTCGGCGACCGCCACCGCCGGGGCGCCGGTGAGCATGCGCAGGTGGCCGGCGGCGGGCCGCGCGGTCTCGGCGCTCAGGCCGCGCCGCAGGTGGGGCAGCAGCGACGTCGCGGCGTGCACGGCCCCCTGCATCGACGAGCCCTCGGGATCGAGGACCCTCCGCGGCCTGGCCACCAGCCGCCAGCCGGCGGCCAGCGAGGCTGCGAGGACCATCCCCAGCAGCACCCCCAGCGCGACGTCCATCTTCGAGCCTCCCTCCTGACCGCGCGAACGCTAGCGGGCGCCATCGCCCACCGGTCGCCGCCCATCGCGCTCCAGCGACCGTTCACCGACCCGCTCGACCCTTTGCGCGAATCATCACTAATTCGACCGTACGCCGGATATCCCCCGATCCACCACGTCTTTCACGGGAGGAGCAGGGCATGGCAACACCCACTGCGCCCAGGCCGGGCGAGCCGGCCGACGCCGGCAGCTCGGAGGTTCCGCAGTACGACTGGGAGGCGCTCGAGCACACGCCCGAGTTCCAGGAGCTCATCCGCAAGAAGAAGCGGTTCGTCCTGCCGGCGACGATCTTCTTCCTCAGCTACTACATGGCCTTCATCCTGCTGGCCGGCTACGCCAAGAGCTTCATGGCCTCGTCGGTCTATGAAGGGCTGACCGTGGGCTACGTCCTGGCCCTCTCGCAGTTCGTGATGGTGCTGGTGCTCGGGATCATGTACCTGCGCTTCTCCAACTCGGAGTACGACCCGCTGCGCCAGCGCGTGATCGACATGGCCCAGCGCGGCACCGCGCGCGAAGAGACCCCCGCGGCCGGGACGAGCGGAGCGGACCGATGACCGTCTTCGCCGCCGTCAACGTCGAGGCGATCGTGATCTTCACGATCGTTCTCAGCATCACGCTCGGCATCACCTACTGGGCCTCCAAGCGGGCCTCGAGCGCCGTCGGCTTCTACGCCGCGGGGCGCCAGATCACGGGCGCGCAGAACGGCCTGGCGATCTCGGGCGACTACCTGTCGGCCGCGTCGTTCCTCGGCATCGCCGGCCTGATCTACGTCTACGGCTTCGACGGGTTCCTGTACTCCATCGGGTTCCTCGTCGCGTTCCTCACCGTGATGTTCCTGCTGGCGGAGCGCATGCGGAACTCCGGCAAGTACACGATCGCCGACGTGCTGTCCTTCCGGCTCCGCGAGCGGCCGGCGCGCGTCGCGGCGGCCCTCGGGACGCTCGCCGTCGTGGCCTTCTACCTGATCGCCCAGATGGTCGGCGCGGGCGTGCTGATCCAGGCGCTGGTGGGCATCGACTTCACGCCCGCCGTGATCCTGACCGGCATCTTCATGCTCTGCTACGTCATCTTCGGCGGCATGGTGGCCACGACCTGGGTGCAGATCGTCAAGGCCGTGCTGCTGATGGCCGGCATCCTCGTGATGTCGGTGTTCGTGCTCGGCAAGGTCGGCTTCAACCCGATCGAGCTGTTCAACCGCGCGAACGAGAACAAGGGCCCCGAGTCGACGTTCTCGCTCGGGCCGGGGACGTTCCTGCCCGAGCCGATCGACACCGTCTCGCTCGGCCTGGCGCTCGTGCTCGGGACCGCGGGCCTGCCGCACATCCTCATGCGCTTCTTCACCGTGCCGAACGCCAAGGCGGCGCGCAGCTCGGTGGTGTGGGCGATGTTCCTGATCGGCTTCTTCTACCTGCTGACCACGTTCATCGGCTTCGGTGCGCGCGCGTTCCTGGGTGAGAAGGGCGTCGAGGCGGCCGGCACCGGCGGCAACCTCGCCGCGCCGAACCTCGCCACGTACCTCGGCGGCGGCGAGGGCACCTTCGGGGGTGACCTGTTCCTCGCGGTGATCGCCGGCGTGGCGTTCGCGACGATCCTCGCGGTCGTCGCCGGCCTGGTGCTGTCGGCCTCCGGCGCGGTGGCCCACGACATCTGGTCGAGCATCGTGCGCAAGGGCAAGGAATCCGACCGCGAAGAGGTGGTCGTCGCCCGGATCGCCGCCTTCGGCATCGGCCTGATCGCGATCGCCGTGGCGGTGATCGGCGGCTCCGGCCTGAACGTCTCGTTCATGGTCGGCCTCGCCTTCGCGGTCGCGGCCAGCGCGAACTTCCCGGCGCTGCTGCTGGCGCTCACGTGGCGCCGGTTCAACACCGTCGGCGCGGTGACCGGCGTGCTGTGCGGGGTGATCAGCGCGATCGGCCTGGTGATCGTCAGCCCGAAGGTGTGGCCGGGGGCCGACTCCGAGACGGGCTCGCCGATCGGCTGGACGCTGGCCAACCCCGGCATCGTCTCGATCCCGCTCGGGTTCATCGGCTGCTGGCTGGGCACGGTGCTCAGCAAGGAGCACGGCACCGAGCACACGTTCCACGAGCTCTATGTCCGGTCGGAGACCGGGCTGGGCGCCGAGCAGGCGTAGCGCCTCGCGGGGGGACCGACGCGAGCCCGCGGGGCGGTGGCCGCCGCCCCGCGGCTCGCGCGTGTCGAAGACTGGTAGGAAATGCCCTGGCGTGGTAGGCCTCACGGCGGACGTGTTTCTCATCCGGCGGCTCAGGCGATTAGCACCGGAGAGGAGATGACCAAGGAGAGGAGCAGGTATGGCCACTGAAGGACAGACGCTGGAACAGGCGCTCGAATCGTTGCTCGAGGTCGAGCAGTTCGATCCGCCGGAGGCCTTCCGCGAGCAGGCGCAGATCACCGACGCGTCGCTCTACGACGCCGCCGAGAAGGACCCCGAGGGCTTCTGGGCCGAGCAGGCCGAGGCCCTGCACTGGGACCAGAAGTGGGACCAGGTCCTCGACGAGTCCAATCCGCCGTTCTTCAAGTGGTTCGTCGGCGGCAAGCTCAACGTGTCCTACAACTGCGTCGACCGCCACGTCGAGGCCGGCAACGGCGACCGGGTGGCCTTCCACTGGCGCGGCGAGGAGGGTGAGGACCGCCCGATCACCTACGCGGACCTCCACCGCGACGTCCAGCGCCTCGCCAACGCGCTGAAGGACCTCGGCATCGAGAAGGGCGACGTCGTCGGGATCTTCCTGCCGATGATCCCCGAGGTCGCGGTCGCGATGCTCGCCTGCGCGCGCATCGGCGCGCCGCACAACCTGGTCTTCGGCGGCTTCTCGCCGGAGTCGGTCAAGGAGCGCATGGACGTCTCCGAGGCCAAGGCGCTCATCACCGTCGACGGCGCGCGCCGCAAGGGCAAGACCGCCCCGGTGAAGTCCGCGGTCGACGAGGTGATCGGCGACGTGAAGTCGATCGAGTCGATCGTCGTGGTCAAGCACGGCGACGCGGACACGCCGATGACCGAGGGCCGCGACCACTGGTACCACGAGATCCTCGACGCGGCGGACGACGAGTGCGCGCCCGAGCCGATGGACGCCGAGGACCCGCTGTTCATCCTCTACTCGTCGGGCTCGACGGCGAAGCCCAAGGGCATCCTCCACACGACCGGCGGCTACCTGACCCAGGTCGCGTGGACGCACCGCAACGTCTTCGACCTCAAGCCGGACAGCGACGTCTTCTGGTGCTCGGCCGACGTCGGCTGGATCACCGGGCACTCCTACATCGTCTACGGGCCGCTCGCCAACGGCTGCACCTCGGTGATGTTCGAGGGCGCGCCCGACTATCCGGACAAGGACGCCTGGTGGGAGATCATCGAGCACTACGGCGTGACGATCTTCTACACCGCGCCGACGGCGATCCGCGCCTGCATCAAGTGGGGCGTGGAGTACCCCGAGCGCCATGACCTCTCGTCGCTGCGCCTGCTCGGCACGGTCGGCGAGCCGATCAACCCGAAGGCGTGGCTCTGGTACCACAAGATCATCGGCGGCGAGCGCTGCCCGATCGTCGACACCTGGTGGCAGACCGAGACCGGCGCGATCATGATCACCACGCTGCCGGCCCTGCAGGGCGCCAAGCCGGGGTCGGCGGGCAAGCCGCTGCCGGGCGTCGTCGCGGACATCGTCGACGACGACGGCAACGACGCCGGCACCGAGCAGGGGTTCCTGATCCTGCGCAAGCCGTGGCCGTCGATGCTGCGCACGCTCTTCGGCGACGACGAGCGCTTCAAGGAGACCTACTGGTCGAAGTTCGGCCCCGACGTCTACTTCGTCGGCGACGCCGCGCGCCGGGACGATGACGGCTACATCTGGATCATCGGCCGCGTCGACGACGTGATCAACGTCTCCGGCCACCGCATGTCCACCGCCGAGATCGAGTCGGCGATCGTCTCCTACGAGCACGTGGCCGAGGCCGCGGTGATCGGCCAGGACGACGAGGACAGCGGCCAGTCCGTCACCGCCTTCGTGACCCTGGAGGGCGACCTCGAGGGCTCCGACGACCTCATCAAGGACATCCGCGAGCACGTGGCCAAGCGCATCGGCAAGCTCGCCCGGCCCAAGCGCGTCATCTGGGCCGACGACCTGCCCAAGACCCGCTCGGGCAAGATCATGCGCCGGCTCCTGCGCGACATCGCGGAGGGCAAGGAGCTCGGCGACGTCAGCACGCTGCGCGACCCCGACGTCGTGAAGGAGCTCGAGGGCAAGATGGGCCAGCAGGAGTAGCCCGCGTCAGCGGTACCGGCATCTGCGCGCGTGGACGGGCGGACTCCTCCTCCTGGCCTTGGGAGTTCGCCCCGCCGCGCCGCGGCGCCTCCCGCGTGCGCTGGGGGCGAACTCCCGGCCGTGCAGGGCACGTCATTTCGGGGCGCTCGCGAATTGGTGCTTGCAATTAGCTGATCCCTTGCTACTCTGCTAGCAGTACTGAAGAACAGAGAGAGACAGCAAAGGAGATTCACATGGCTACCCAGACCCGTACTCCCAGCCCTGAGCAGGCCGCCGAGCGGATCACCGAGATCAACGAGCAGGTCGTCGACTTCGGTCGCAAGGCCGGTCTCGGCGCCATCGAGGCCTACGAGACCACGTGGACGACCGTCGCCGACTACCAGGACAAGGTCGCTGACTCGACCAAGGTCGACTGGGTCGCCGACGCCGCCCGCGCGCAGGCCAACTTCACGCGCGAGGTCACGCGCCTCTACACCTCGACCGCGCGCGACCTGCTCAAGAAGTAACCCTCCCCAGGGCATGGTCGCCCGGAGCGGCGACACAGAGCTGTACTACGAGAGCACGGGCGCGGGAGCGCCCGTGCTTCTCGTCATGGGGCTGGGCATGACCGCCACCGGCTGGTGGCGGACCGTGCCCGTCCTGGCCGAGCGGCTGCGCGTCATCGCCTTCGACAACCGGGGGATGGGGCGCAGCGGCCGCCCGGAGGGCCCTTACTCGACGGCGCAGCTCGCCGACGACGCCGTCGCCGTGCTCGACGCGGCCGGCGAGGAGAGCGCGCACGTCTACGGCATCTCGCTGGGCGGGATGATCGCCCAGGAGGTGGCGCTGCGCCACCCCGGGCGGGTCCGCTCGCTCGTGCTCGGCGCGACCACCGCCGGCGGCCCCGGCCACGTGGCGCCCGCGCCGGGCACGCTCGCGTTCTTCGAGCGCCGCGCGTCGATGCCGCCGGAGGAGGCCGTGTGGGCCTCGGTCCCCTACAACTACGGCGCGGCGACGCGCGAGCACCACGCGGAGCGCATCGGCGAGGACATCGTCCAGCGCCTGCGCTACCCCTTCGAGCCGGAGCCCTATCGGGCCCAGCTCGCCGCCGCGCTCTCCCACGACGTCGACGGCCGCCTCGGCGACATCCGCGTGCCCACGCTGGTGGTGCACGGCGAGGAGGACCGCATGATCCCGGCGGCCAACGGCGAGCGGCTCGCCGGCGCCATCCCCGGCGCCCGGCTGTCGCTGTGGCCGGGCGCCGGACACCTCTACTTCACGGACGAGCCACGGGCCGACGTGGACGCCCTCGAGTTCCTCAGCGGGCCGTCCAGCCCAGGTCCATCGTCACCGGCGAGCCGCTGAACGCGCGACCCTCCGGGCCGAGCAGGAAGCTCACCACGCCGGCGACCTCCTCCGGCTCGATCAGCCGCTTGACCGCGTGGGGCTGCAGGATCACCTCGGTCAGCACCCGGTCCTCGGGCAGCCCGTGGGCCTCCGCCTGGCCGGCGATCTGCTTCTCCACCAGCGGCGTGCGCACGAACGCCGGGCAGACGGCCGTGGCCAGGATGCCGGAGTCGGCGCCCTCCAGCGCCAGCGTGCGCACGAGGCCGAGCGCCCCGTGCTTGGCCGCCACGTAGCCGGCCTTGAACGGCGACGCCGCCAGCGCGTGGGCCGAGGCGATGACCACGAAGCGCCCGTCGCCGCTCTCCTTCAGCGCCTCCCAGCCGTACTTGGCCAGCAGGAAGGGGCTCGTCAGCAGCAGGGAGATCAGGCCGTCCCAGCGGTCCTCCGGGAAGTCGGGCACCGGCGAGACGTGCTGGAAGCCGGCGTTGGGGACGATCGCGTCCAGGCGGCCGTAGCGCTCGAGCGCCGCCTCCACCGCCCCCCGGTTGCCCTCGCGGGTCGTCAGATCCGCGGCGTGCGCATCGCCGGGCCCGTCCTGGTCGGGGGCGAGATCGACCGCCAGCACGTCCGCGCCGTCATTCACGAGGCGCTCGGTGATCGCGCGGCCGATCCCGCTCGCTGCGCCGGTCACGATGACCGCGCGTCCGCTCAAATCGCTCATATTGCGGGCTCCTTCTCCTGGTTCCGGAAAGTTGGCTCGTTTGAATCGTCACGTGTGCGGGAAGATTCCGGCCCGTCGGCCCGTTACTAACAATGTGTCGAATCGGGTAATTGGGCCGGGTTCCCACCCGCTGAAGGTCAGCGGGAAAGGAGGTGTCCCGCAGGTGCTGTGTCCCCCCGTCGTGAACCCTGCCACGTACAGCCCTCGGCTGTTCGAGCGGCTGGCCGAGTCGAGCAACGAGATGTGGCGGGCCGGCCTCGGAGGGTGGTCCGACTACTGGGCCGGCGCCGTAGGGCGGGGCGCGACGCCGTGGGGCGTGGCGACCGACGCTGCGCGCTACTGGAGCGCGGCCACCCGCCGCGAGCAGCCCGAATGGCATAGCGAGCACGAGGTCGTCCTCGAGTGCCAGTTCGCGCGGCTGCGCGACTTCTCGGCGGGCACGCGCTCGAAGGTGGTCCCGACACTCGTCCTGCCCCCGCAGGCCGGTCACGACTCCTGCATCGTGGACTTCTCGCCGAGCCAGAGCCAGATGAAGGTCATCCGAGCGGCCGGGCTCAAGCGGGCCTTCTCGCTCGACTGGATCGGCGCGACGCCGGAGACGGCGGGCACCACGGTCGACGACTACCTGGCGTTCATCCGCCGCAGCATCGAGCACATCGGCGGCCCGGTGAACCTGGTCGGCGACTGCCAGGGCGGCTGGCTGGCGACGATCTACGCGGCGCTGCATCCCGAGGACGTCCACACGCTGACGATCGCGGGCGCGCCCATCGACTTCCACGCCGGCGACGCGGTCATCTACGACTGGGTGGAGACGCTCGCGGGCGGCAAGCGCGACCTCGCCTTCTACCGCTGGGTCGTCGAGCGCGGCGGCGGCGTCCTGCGCGGCGAGCACATGCTCAACGGCTTCATCCTCATCAAGCCCGAGAACGAGGTCGCCAAGCACGCGCAGCTGCTGTCGCGCCTGCACGACGACGGCCACATGGAGCGCCACCGCGCGTTCGAGACCTGGTTCAAGCACACGCAGGACATCGCGGGCGCCTTCTACCTGTGGATCGTCGAGCACCTGTTCACCAACAACGAGCTCGTGCGGGGCGAGCTCGAGATCGGCGGCGAGGTCGTCGACCTGCGCCGCATCAAGTGCCCGCTGTACCTGCTGGCCGGCGAGAAGGACCACATCACGCCGCCGGCGCAGGTCTTCGCGCTCGGCGACTTCGCGTCCACGCCGGCCGACAACGTCACGACGCGCACGACGTCCGGCGGCCATCTCGGTCTGTTCATGGGCGGCGAGGCGCTGCGGGAGCACTGGCCGCCGATCCTCTCCGCCGTCTACGAGCGCTCGCGCGCCGGTGCCGACCGCCCGATCGCCGAGCGGCGTGCCCGCCGCCAGACCGTCAGGGCGCGGCCGGCCATCCCGGCGCCCTAGCCCGCGTCGACGGCGGCGTCGGCGTCGTCGTCGTCGTCGACGAGCTCGACGACGTCCGGCGCGACGGTGCGCCGCCGCCGGTGCCGGGGCGCGCCGTTGACGGCGAGGAAGGCGTCGTAGATCTCGAGCAGGGCTCGCCGCTGGCGGCCCGTGAGCTGCTCGTCGGCCTCGATCGCGGCGCGCACGCCCGCGTCCTCGGGCTCCTCCGCCGCGACGATGCCGGCCTGCTCGTAGAGCGTGTCGGCGGTCATCTGCAGCGACTTCGCGATCGCGTCGACGACCTTCTCGGACGGCTCGCGCAGCCCGCGCTCGATCTGCGAGAGGTAGGGATTGGAGATCCCCGCCATCTCGGCGAACTGACGCATCGAGAGGCGATTGAGCTCGCGCTGGCGTCGAATGATCTCGCCGAGCGTGGCGGCCGGCGGATTTGACGGCATCGCAGGTTGAGGATAGTGGCCCTCTGGGAATACCCTGCCGCGACAGACATGGCCGAGGACAACCCCACACCAACACCCGCCGAGCAGGCGCAGAAGCTCTACGAGGACGCCGAGGCGCAGACCGCCAAGGCGATGGAGGACCTCGTCAACCAGGACTCGTTCGGCGAGCTGCTCGCGAAGGTCGCGGGCAACGTCGTCGCGGTGATGAAGATCGGCGGCGACGTCGCCGACCTCGTGGTGGGCAACCTGCGGGTGGCCGGCCGCCGCGACGTGCTCTCCCTGCACCGCCAGCTCGCCCGCACGGAGGACAAGCTGGAGATGGTCCTCCAGGAGATCGAGCGCCTGCAGGAGGAGCTGCGCGAGGCGCGCGAGACCGCCGGGCGCAACGGCGGCGGCGGCGGGGCGGGGGCCTCGACGAGCCGCGGAGGCGGCAGCCGGTCGAAGACCGAGCAATGAACCCCGTTCGCGATCTCACCCGCCTGCCGGCGGCGGCGATCGAGTTCACGAACATCATCCTCACCACTCCCGACGCGCACATCGCGTCCTCGCCGCGGGACGTCGTCTGGACGCATCGGAAGGCCTCGCTGTACCGCTACCGCTCGAGCAACCGCCGCTACGCGGTGCCCGTGCTGCTGGTCTTCGCGCTGATCAACCGGCCGCACATCTTCGACCTGCGGCCGGGCAACTCGTTCGTCGAGCACCTGCTCGAGGAGGGCTTCGACGTCTTCCTGCTCGACTGGGGCGTGCCGGGCGACGAGGACTTCGACATGGGCCTCGACAGCTACGTCTGCGACGAGCTCCCGTGGGGGATCCGCGAGACGCTGCGCGCCGCCGGCCAGGAGGAGGTCAGCCTGGTCGGCTGGTGCATCGGCGGCACGCTGGCCGCGATGCACGCCGCGCTCGAGCCCGAGGGTCCGGTGCGCAACCTCGTCCTGCTCACCACCCCGATCGACACCACCGGCTCCCTGTACGCGAAGTGGGTGGGCCGCGAGAGCTTCGACGTCGACCGGGTGGCCGACACGATGCCCTCCATCCCCGGCGCCGGCGTGGACATCGTCAACAAGCTGATGAAGCCGGTCACCAACTACTGGACGACCTATCGCCGCCTGTGGGACCAGGTCCGCGCCGGGACCGCCAAGCGCGAGCCCTACCAGGCGATGGCCAAGTGGGTGGCCGACAACCCCCCGTTCCCGTCGCGGGCCTACCGGGAATGGATCACCTGGATGTACAAGGAGAACCGGCTCGTGAGCGGCAAGCTGCGGCTGCGCGGTCGCCGGGTCGACCTCCGCCGCATCGACCACAACCTGCTGGTCGTCACGGCCGGGGCCGACCACATCGCTCCGTCGCAGGGCACGACGCCGGTGCTGGACCTCGCGTCGAGCGCCGACGTCACGCACATCGACCGCCCTGGCGGCCACATCGGCCTGATGGCCGGTTCGAAGGCGCGCCAGGAGATCTGGCCGGAGATCGTGGACTGGCTCGAGGAACGCTCGAGCGCCTGAGATCGCAACGAGGGAGAGGAAGGCATGACCACCACCTCCAAGACGCCCGCCGTCGAGGAAGAGACCGGGAGGAAGGGCGACAAGCTGGTCGGCCGGGTCGCGTTCGTGACCGGCGGGACCCGCGGGATCGGCGCCGCCATCTCGCGCAGCCTGGCATCACAGGGCGCCGCCGTCGCCGCGGGTTACGGCTCCGACCGCGAGAAGGCCGAGAGCTTCCTCGAGGAGCTCAAGGGCGTCGGGACGGCCGGCTCGATCCACCAGGGCAACATCGGCTCCGCCGACGACTGCCGCCGGACCGTGCAGGAGGTCATCGACACCCACGGGCGGATCGACATCCTGGTCAACAACGCCGGCATCACCAGCGACAAGACCGTGCTGAAGATGACCGACGAGGACTGGGAGAAGGTCCTGGCCGTCAACCTGTCCGGCGCGTTCTACATCGCCAAGGCGGCCCTCGAGCACATGCTCGAGCGCGGCACCGGCCGGATCGTGAACATCTCCTCGATCATCGGGCAGACCGGCAACATCGGCCAGGCGAACTACGCGGCGTCGAAGTCCGGCCTGTTCGGGCTCACCATGACACTGGCGCGCGAGGCCGCCCAGGAGCTCAAGAAGCGCGAGATGCTCACGCCCGACGGCCTGAACATCACGGTCAACACGGTGGCTCCCGGCTTCATCGAGACCGACATGCTCGAAGGCGTGCCCGAGAAGGTGCTGGACAAGATCCGCGCCCAGGTCCCGCTCGGCCGGCTCGGCCAGCCGGAGGAGATCGCCCGCGTCGTGCACTTCCTGTGCGCCGACGCCTCCTCCTACATCACCGGGCAGGTCTGGGCCGTCAACGGCGGCCAGGACATGTAGCCTCGCATCCCAGTGGGCGCGCCGGCGCGGCCGGCGCGTCCCCGGGATGAGGAGAGGAGACATCCATGGCGTCGAAGCCGGGGTCCTACGAGGAGGCCTGCGCCACCCACAGCTGGGACGTCCCCGACCGCTACAACATCGCGTACGACGTGTGCGACAAGCACGCGCGCGACAAGTTGGCGATGATCCACGAGGACTTCCGCGGCACGGTGCGCGAGGTCCACTGGGGCGAGTTGCAGGACCAGTCCAACCGCTTCGCCAACGTCCTGCGCGCCCACGGCGTGCAGCGCGGCGACCGCGTGGCGATGCTCCTGCCTCCCACGCCCGAGACCGCCGCCGCCTTCTTCGGCACGTGGAAGTGCGGGGCGATCCTGCTCTCGATGTCCGTCCTCTACGGCGACGACGGGATCCGCCACCGCGTCACGGACTCCCGGCCCCGCGTGCTCGTCACCAACGACGCCAACCGCGGCCGCATCGACGCGTCCCTGGTCGACCACGTGCTGGTGCTCGACGACGACCTGCTCGCGAGCGGCGCGACGGACTTCGAGCGCGAGGACACCGGCGCCGACGACCCCGCCCAGCTCTACTACTCCTCCGGCACCACCGGGCTCGCCAAGGGCATCCTGCACGCCCACCGCTACATCCTCGCCCACGAGGAGTTCGTCTACTGCCACGACGTGCGCGACGGCGAGCTCTTCCACGGCATGGGGGAGTGGGCGTGGGCGGCCGGCATCGCGCCGCTGCTGGGCCCGTGGCGCCTCGGCGCCGTCCAGCTCGTCTACCAGCGCGAGGGCGGCTTCGAGCCGCACAAGCAGCTCGACGTGCTCTCCCGCCACAACGCGACCAACGTCTTCACGACGCCGACCGCGATGCGCTCGATGATGAGCATCGAGGACGCCGGCACCCGCTACCCGCAGAAGTTCCGCATCGTCTGCTCGGCCGGCGAGCCGCTGAACCCGGAGGCGATCCGGTGGTTCCGCGAGCAGTACGGCCTGACGGTGCTCGACTACTACGGCCTCACGGAGTCCTATCCGCTGGCTGCCAACTACCCGTTCATGGAGGTCCGCGAGGGCTCGATGGGCAAGCCGATGCCCGGCTGGGACGTGCAGATCCTCGACGAGGACGAGCGCCCGGTCCCGCAGGGCGAGCGCGGCGAGATCTGCCTGCGCGCGCGCTCGAACCCGCACTACCCCCTCGGCTACTGGGAGAACGACGAGGCCTCGGCCGAGACCTTCGGCGGCGAGTGGTTCCACACCAAGGACGCCGCCCGGCTCGACGAGGACGGCTACGTCTGGTACGAGGGCCGCGCCGACGACGTGATCATCGCCGCCGGCTACCGGATCGGGCCCTTCGAGGTCGAGTCGGCGTGCCTCGAGCACCCGGCGGTGCGCGAGGCCGCGGCCGTCGCCTCCCCGGACGAGCGGCGCGGCAACGTGGTCAAGGCGTTCATCGTGCTCTCCGAGGGGCACAGCCCGTCGGACGACCTCGCCGCCGAGATCCAGCAGTTCGTGCGCGCCCGGCTGTCCGCGTACGCCTACCCGCGCCGGATCGAGTTCGCCGACGACCTGCCCAAGACCCTCACCGGGAAGATCCGCCGGATCGAGCTGCGCCAGCGCGAGATGGAGGAGGCCAAGGCGGGCTGAGCGGCGGCCCGCGGCCGGCCCACGGCCGCAGGCGCTCCCAGGCGGCGCCCGCGCGCAGCGCGCCGGGCGTGCGGCTCGGGTCCCACGGGTTGCGCGTGGGCCCGGAGAGCGCGTTGTCGGTGGAGCTGCGGGAGAGGAGCTCCGGGTTGTTGGTCTTGTCGACGATGATCGCGCCGGCGTCGCGAAGGCGCGCGACGACCACGCTGTCCTCGCTCGGGCGGAAGTCGGGCAGCGCGAGCGAGCCGTTGGTGGCCGGCGCGTCGCGCATCCAGATGTGGTCCTTCACCGTCACCGGCACGCCCAGCAGCGGGGCGCGGTGCGGCTCGCCGCGGCGCCGCTCCGCCTCCCGGGCCGTGCGCCGCGCCTCGCCGGCGAACGTGACCGTGAACGCGTTCAGCTCGGCGTCGTACGCCGCGATCGCGTCGAGCGCGCGCTCGACCGCGTCGACGGGCGAGACGCGGCCCTCGCGGATGGCGCGCGCGCGGTTGCGTCGAGCGCGTCGACGTCGGCTCCCACCGGCCACAGGCCGGCCCCGTCACTATGATCCGCGGGCCGTGGCGCGGGGAGGCGGGATGACCGAGCTGCCGTACTTGGCGGCGACCGACGCGATCGCGAGGTTCCGCGTGCGGGAGCTCAGCCCGGTCGAGCTGATGACGGCCGTGATCTCGCGCGCCGAGGCAGCTCGAGCGGCGCCGGGCTCGAGCTTCGGCGGGACCCGGGGTGGCGTCCGCCCGAGCGCGCCGGCGGCATCGGCCTCCAGGGGGAGAGGGAGCGTGAGGGGGACGACCCTGCCGGACACCGAGCCGCGGCAGGCCGCGGCGCCACCGCTCGGGATCGAGCAGCGCTCGATGGCGGCGATCCTGTACTGGCTGCGGTGCCGCAGCCTCGACCTCGAGCGCGAGCGCGAGCGGTGGACGAGCAGGGCATCCTCGTCCACCCGCGGCGATAGCCGGTGGCGCACCCGCTCGATCCCCTCGGCGGCGCCGAGATCGAACGCGCGGCGGCGGCCGTGCGCCGCGCGCGCGGCGACGCCGGGCGGCGCGACCGCTTCGTGTTCGTCGACCTCCACGAGCCGGACAAGGCGGCGCTGCGGGCGTGGCGCGAGGGCGGCGGCGCGCCCCCGCCGCGCGAGGCGTTCCTCGTCGTGTTCGACCCGGTCGCCGGCGCGACGCTCGAGGCGGTCGTCGACGTGCCCGCTGCCCGGGTCGTCGAGCTGCGCGAGGTGCCCGGCGTGCAGCCGGCGATCACGCCCGCCGAGTACGACGAGGCCGAGCGGGTGGCCAAGGCGGACCGCGCCTACCGGGCCGCGCTCGCCGCGCGCGGGATCGACGACGTCGAGCTCGTGATGATCGACGCCTGGACGGTGGGGACCGCCGAGGACCCGGGCGTGCGCGCGGCGCGCGGGCTGTCGTGGCTGCGGTCGGACCTCGACGGGGACAACGGCTACGCGCGGCCGATCGGCAACCTCGTGGTGGTCGTCGACCTCGCCGCCATGCGCGTCGTCCGCGTCGACGACCACGGCGCGCTGCCGGTCCCGTCCGAGCCCGGCGACTACCGCGACGGCGGCGGGCGGCCCTACCGCGAGCAGCGGCCGCTCGACATCGTCCAGCCGGAGGGACCGACGTTCACCATCGAGGGCCGGCTCGTGCGCTGGTCGCACTGGCGGATGCGGATCGGCTTCACGGCCCGCGAGGGGCTCGTGCTGCACGAGGTCGGCTGGGAGCAGGACGGGGAGGTCCGGCCGGTCCTGCACCGGGCCTCGCTGGCCGAGCTCGTCGTGCCCTACGGCGACCCGAACCCGACCGTGCACTTCAAGAACGCCTTCGACGTCGGCGAGTACGGGCTCGGGCCGCTGCTCGACACGCTCGAGCTCGGGTGCGACTGCCTCGGCGAGGTCCGCTACCTCGACGGCGTGACGAACACCGAGCGCGGGGAGGCGCTCCCGCTCCGCAACGCGATCTGCGTCCACGAGGAGGACGTCGGCCTGCTGTGGAAGCACGTCGACGCGCGCTCGGGGCGAGCCGATCAGGTCCGCGCGCGCCGCCTCGTGGTCTCCGCCATCGCCACCGTCGGCAACTACGAGTACGGGCTGTTCTGGTCCTTCCACCAGGACGGCACGATCGCGGCCGAGCTCAAGCTCACGGGGATCATGCACACGGCCGGCGTGCCCGAGGGCGCCGAGCAGCGCTTCGCGACGCTCGTCGCGCCCGGGGTGGCGGCGTCCAACCATCAGCACTTCTTCGCCTTCCGGCTCGACCTCGACGTCGACGGGGAGGCGAACACGGTGTGCGAGGTGGAGGCCGATCCCCAGCCCGCCGGGGTCGAGGATCCCGACCGGACCGCGTTCGGGGTGCGGCGGACCGTGCTGCGGCGGGAGTCCGAGGCGCGGCGCAGCTGCGATCCGCTGCGCGCGCGCCGGTGGCGCGTGGAGAACCCGGCGCGGCGCAACCGCGCCGGCTCGCCGGTCGCCTACGAGCTCGTGCCCGGCGAGAACGTCGCGCCGATGCAGCACCCCGACTCCGCGGTGCGCCGGCGCGCGCGCTTCCTCGACCACCACCTGTGGGTGACGCCGTACCGCCGCGACGAGCGCTTCCCGGCCGGCGAGTATCCGAACCAGCACCCCGGCGGCGACGGCCTGCCGCGCTGGACCGCGGCCGACCGCGGGCTCGAGGGGACCGACGTCGTGCTCTGGTACACGCTCGGCGAGCACCACGTCCCGCGGCTCGAGGACTGGCCGGTCATGCCGGTCGCGACGCTCGGCTTCAAGCTGCGGCCGGTCGGGTTCTTCGACCGCAGCCCGGCGCTCGACGTGCCGCCGCCGCAGGGGCACTGAGCCGGCGGGCGACTGCGATCATCAGGTCCGTGGGCGCCGCCGTCGTGAGCCAGTCGGACGACCACCGGCCGGCCCGGCCGCTGCTGCCGCCGCCCGCCGCCCGTCTCGCCGGGTTCGCGGCGCTCGCGCTGCTCGGCGCGCTGGAGTGGCGGCGGCTGATCGAGGCGCCGGCCGCCGGCCAGGCGCTGCTGTGGGTCGCCATCGCGACCCTGACGGGGCTCGCGATCGTCGCGTGCGAGCGGGTGACGCCGCGGCGGCGGAGCCTCGCCGTGGCGGGCGTCGCCGTGGCGGGGGTGGCTGCCGCGCTGGTGGCGTCCGGCATCCCGCTCGACTTCTTCCGGCCGCGGCACTGGCCGGCGCTCGGCGAGGGGCTGGCGGGCGGCGTCGAGGCGCTCAGCGGCGTGCGGCTCCCTTACGCCGGCGCCGACCCGTGGCCGGTGCTCGTCGTCCGCCTCGGCGGATCCCTCCTGTGCGTGCTGGCCGCGCTGCTGGCGTTCTGCCCGCGCGAGCGCGGGCGCGGCTTCCCGTTCCTCGCGCTCGCCGTCCTGCTGGTGCTCGTGGCGACGCCGGTGGTCTCGATCGGCGGTACGCGGCCGCTGCTGCTCGGCCTGGCGCTCGCCGCCCTGACGTTCGCCTTCCTGTGGCTCGAGCGGCTGCCGCTGCGGCCGGGGCTGGGGGTGGCCGCGCTGGCGGGGATCGCCCTGGCGGGCGCGCTGCCGCTGGCGGGGGTCGCCGACCGCGGCGACGCGTGGTTCGACTACCGCGCGTTCGCCGAGAGCCTCGGGCCGCAGGACCCGATCCGCTTCGACTTCGACCATGGCGCCTACGGCCCGATCACGTGGCCGCGCAACGGCAGCGAGGTGCTGCGGGTCTCCTCCGAGGAGCCGCTGTACTGGAAGGTCGCCAACCTCGACCACTTCGACGGCGACGGCTGGCGCGAGGGCGACGGCTACCCGGCGCTCGGGCTCCCGGAGCAGGAGGACGTCCCCGGCGACTTCGCGAACCGCCCGTCGTGGACCGAGAGCATCACGGTCTCCGTCCGGCGCCTGCGCACGGGCGCGATCCCCGCCGCCGGGACGATCCTGTCCGTGGACCGCTCGACGCGCCCGATCCGCGGCCTCGGCACGCCGGGACGCTTCGTGCTCGAGTCCGACCTGCGCCGCGGCGACTCCTACACGCTCCTCGTGCACGCGCCGCGGCCCTCCGCGACCCAGCTGGAGGACGCGGAGGCGGGCGAGGGCGGCCGGCAGGCGGACGACCTGGTGCTCGAGGTCGCACTCTCCGAGGACCGCTACCCCGCCATCCCGCGGGCGCCGGGCGGCACGCCGGTCGGGCGGGGCGCAGGTCGTCTTCAACGCCTTCGACGATCCGGGCGGCCCGACCGCGCGCTATCCGACCCTCGACCGGGAGGGCAGCGGCGCGGCCGCCCTGCGCCACTCCGCGTATGCGCGCATGTGGGCGCTGGCGCAGCGCCTGCGCAGCGAGGCCTCCTCCCCCTACGACTACGTCCAGTCCGTGAACCGCTACCTGCAGTCCGGCTTCAGCTACTCCGAGGCGCCGCCGCCGATCGCTCCCGGCCGGGCTCCGCTCGACGCCTTCCTGTTCGACACCAAGGAGGGCTACTGCCAGCACTTCTCGGGTGCCATGGCACTGCTGCTGCGCATGGGCGGCGTGCCGGCGCGCGTCGCCACCGGCTTCAGCCCCGGCGGCTTCTCCAAGCGCAAGGACGCCTGGATCGTGCGCGACACCGACGCGCACTCCTGGGTCGAGGCGTGGTTCGACCCGTTCGGCTGGGTGACGTTCGACCCGACGCCCTCGTCGACCCCGGCGCGCTCGCAGATCGCCGCCCTCGACGAGCCCACCGCCTCGCAGTCCGCGCCGCGGTCCGGCGACGACGCCGCGGGCGGCGGCGGGGGGAGCGGCGGGGACCAGGGCGGCGGACAGTCCCGCGACCTGCGCCTCGACCTCCTGCGCGACGCGCCGGCCGACGACGCCGCCGCGGGAGGCGGAGGCGGCACGCCGTGGTGGGCGTTCGCGGCCGGCGCGCTCGCCGCGTGCGCGCTCGCGGCGGTGGCATGGCGGGTGTGGCGCCGCCGTCGTCCGGGCCGGCGCGGCCGGCAGGGCAGCCCGCTCGACCGCGCGATCGCCGAGCTCGAGGCCGCCCTGCGGCGCTCGGGGCGCCCGGCCCCGCCGGGGACCACCCTCCGCCAGCTCGAGCAGCGCCTCGGCGGCTCGCCGGAGGCCGCCGCGTACCTGCGCGCGCTGCGTGCGGGGCGCTATGCGGTGGCCGCGCCGCTGCCGACGGCGGCGCAGCGGCGGGCGCTGCGGCGAGAGCTCGCGGCGGGGCTCGGCTTCACGGGGAGGGTGCGAGCCTTCCTCGCGCTGCCGCCGTGGGTGCGGTGAGGGCGCTCGTCAGGGGACGAAGACGCTGCGCCTGTCCGCCGCGGACCTGACGGCGCTCAGCCGCCGGTCGCCGCCGCGGCCTTCGCCTGCTGGCGCATCTCGGAGAGGATCCGCTCGAGGCGCGGCTCGGTGCTCGTGTCCACGTGCGTCATGGCGGCGGCCACGGCGGGGTGGATCGTCGCGATCTGGCGGTGCAGCTCGTGCGCGACGGCGCGGTAGCTCGGATGACCCTCGCGCCCGGAGCGCAGCTCGATGAGGTGCATGGCCTCGCGGGCGTTGAGGTCGAGCACGTAGCGGATGCGGTACCCGAGGCACAGCGCGTACGGCGCGGCGGTGGCGAGCCCCGCGCCGACGAGGCGCTCGTACTCTGCGCGGGAGCGCTCGAGGGCGCGCGCGTACGCGTCGCCGGCGCCCGCGGCGGCGACCTCGTCGGGGATCCCGGCCCCGAGGTCCGGGGTGAGCGCCTGCCACTGCACGGTCAGCATCCGGTGGCGCTGCAGGTCGCGGAAGGCGCCGTAGTCGGACACGATCTCGAAGCGGTAGCGCAGCGCCTCGAACCCGCGGCCCGGGCGGTGCCGGCGGTTGGTGCGCTCGCCGACGAGGTCGCCCAGCAGGGCCGCGCGCTCGACCGCCGACAGCTCCGAGACCGCCCGGCGCGTCGCCTGCTCGCTCACGCCGGCGGACTCGAACAGCAGGGCGGCGAGCAGGCCGTCCTCGTCGCCGTCGACGCCGAGCAGGCGCACCGACGGGCCGTCGTCCTCGCCCTCGGAGCGGTCGAGCCCGAGCCGCGCGGTCCAGCGCTCGGCGGCGGCGCGCCGCTGCTCGAGGTGCGCGACCCACGCGCCGCCGCGCTCCGGCCGCTCCACGCGCATGACGAAGCTCGGCATCACGGCCTTGATCGCCTCGAGGATCAGCTCGCCGTAGCGGCGCGCCTCGGGCAGCGGGTGGCCGATCAGGTGCAGGATGAGCTGCTCGTAGGCCTGGCCCGAGGCGTAGATGCCCATGTGGGAGAGCGACGCGGCGGGCAGCAGGCCGCGCAGGAGGTCGAGCGCCTTCGCCGCGATCGCCCGCTCGCGCGCCCTCGGCGACTCGCCCTCGTGACGCGGGAAGGTCTCCTCGACCCAGCCGCGCACGACCGGCAGCGCCTCGGCGTACGTCGCGAACAGCGCGTCCATCGCCGCCTCGTACTCGGGGCCGAGCTCCGCGTCGCGGTAGTAGCGGTAGCCGCCGCCGGGCATCGGCGCGTCGTAGGCGATGTAGCGCGTCGACTGCTCGAGGTAGGCGGCCAGCCGCGGGCGCTGGAGCAGCTTGGTGAGGATGTTCGACACCCACTCGCAGGCCACGTGGGCGCCGCCGAGCTGGGCGACCGAGTCGTCCCCGTAGCCGAGGAAGATCCGCTCGTAGAGGTCGGCGGCGCGCTGCCCCTCGGCCTGGTCCCACGCCGCGCCGGGCGGCAGCGAGTCGGCGAACTCCTCGAGGAACAGCCGCCGCAGCGTCCCCGGGTAGCGGGAGTAGCGGGCGAACAGCGCGCCCTTCACCGTCTCGGGCAGGTTGACGAGCGCGAACACCGGACCGTCGAGGGTCGTCACATGGGGCGCGAGCCGCTCGCGCTCCTCGGGGGTCAGGTTGTCGCTCGGATACTCCACGGCTGCCCGGGCCAGCCTAGCGGCGCCTCCGGCGGTCCCGGGCGCTCCTGGCGACGCTGATCACGAGCACCGTCGCGACGCCCGCGAGCATATGAAGCCGCCCCGCCTCCCGCCGCGACCGCGGCGCCCAACGCGACCGCCCGTCGCGGGCCGGGTGTGCACCCCCGGCCCGGCGGCGTGTCAGGCCGGCTCCGCTACGCCCCGGTGGGGCGCACGCGGCGCGAGCCGAGATGCAGGTCCTCGAGCAGCCGGGGGAGCATGCAGAGGCCGGCGACGCCCACGATCACGTAGACGATGTCGACCAGCGTTCCGGTGCCGAAGATCTCTTCGAGCACGTTCGTGTCGAAGAGTCCGACGACGCCCCAGTTCAGGGCGCCGATCATCACGAGAGCGAGCCATACGGGCTCGAGTCGCTTGATCCAGTCCATCGCTCCTCCTTGTTGTGCGACGGATCGTGTCATACGTCACGAAGTACCCGGAGAGGGGTGACCGGTTACTCAGCCGAGACCCCCCGTGCAGTCGACGCGGCGCCGGTCCCCGTCCGCCGCGCTCCAGACGCTCGCGTCGGTGAGACGGCGTGTGCGCCGGACCCGCTCGACGCGCAGCCCGAGCTCGAGGCCGAGCTTCGCCGAGAGCTCGAACCCGCCGTCGTCCTCCTGCACGTCGTAGGCCGCCCACTCGATCGTGCCCGCCTCGCGCACCCGGCGCGCGACGGCGCGGAGGTCGGCCAGCAGCGCCGGGCCGGTGGGGAGGCGGGGGCGCAGCAGCCGCTCGGCGACGGCGCGATTCGCCGGGTCGCGCAGGTCCAGGCGGCCGGTCACCTCCTCCGCCCGGCCGCTCGCGCCGGCACGGGCGACGCGGAACACCAGCTCCCGCGGCCCGGCGCCGTCGGTGGTGTGCTCGAGCACCACGCTCCGCTGCCCGCCGGGCAGGCCGTCCACGTCGAGCGCGTCGAGCACGCGCGCCCTCGGCGCGGCCCGCGACGTACCGGGTGGTCTGCCCGCGGCCGGTGCGGCGTCCGACCGTCACGAGCGCGGCACCGCCTGCGCCGCCCGCCCCGACCTCCAGCTCGGCGCTCTCGCCCGCCTCACGGTACGTCCACGTCGGCGCGGGCAGCGGCCCTCCCGCCCGGACGGCGCGCACGAACCGCGCCGCCGCCGCCTCGTCTGCGAGCTCCCAGCTCTGCCCGTCGGCGAAGCGCACGGCCATCGAGGCGTCGGCGACGAGGTGCACCCCGAGCGGGCTGAGGTCGGTCCCGAGCCCGAGGCCGACGCCGCCGCGCTCGTGCTGGCCGCTCGTCACGACCACCGAGCCGTCCGAGCGGCGGGTGAGCGTCAGCTCGTCTCCACCGCCCAGCTCCACGAACGCGACAGACAGACCGCCGCCGGTCCCCCGCGTGTCCTCCCGCACGGGACACGGCGCGAGGCCTGCGGCGCGGGCGTCGGCGGAGCGGCAGACGTCACCGCCGACGATGCAGATCGCCGTCCGCAGCGCCCGCGACACCTTGGCGCCGAGCGCGGGAGGCGCCACCAGCAGGCCGGCCCCCGCGAGCACGGCGACGAGCAGCGCGAGCAGCGCCACGTACTCGGCGGAGGCCTGGCCTGCGATGGGGCGGCGGGGTGGCACCGCCCGTCATAGGCGGGGCCGGGTGGAACTCGCCCCCCGCCGGCGACCGGGTCAGCTCGCGCGGCGGACGCGGGTGGGGCGGGGCCGGCGGGGCCGGCTCAGAGCAGGTGCCGGAGCGCCTCGCCCGCCGCGGTCGCGACGTCGAAGAGCGGCTCCGGATAGATCCCGAAGAACAGCGTCGCGAGCGCCGCCACGACGGCGACCGCGACGACCTCGGGCTGGGCGAGCGCGGCGCCGCGCGACGCCGCCGACTCCTCCTCGGCATCGGCCTCCTGCGAGCCGCCCGCCATCGCCGGGCGCCCGCCGGGTACGAGCGCGCGCTCCTCGGGCGCCCGCGACCACACGGCCGCGATGACCCGGAGGTAGTACGCGAGCGAGATCGCCGAGCCGAGCACGATCACCACGCCGAGCCAGGCGTAGTCGTTGGCCACCGCCGCCTGGATCAGGTAGAGCTTGCCGAAGAAGCCCACGGTGGCCGGGAAGCCGGCCAGCGCGAGCATCGCGATGGTCATCGGCCACGCGAGCCACGGGCGCTCCGTCCCCAGGCCGTTGAGCGTCGAGATGTCGTCGCCGCGGCCGAGCTCGCGCTCACGCTCGACGATCACCGCGAAGGCGGCCAGGTTCATGAGCAGGTAGGCGGCGAGGTAGAACACGATCGCCTGCACGCCGAGGCGCGTGCTGACCACGAGGCCGGCCAGCATGTAGCCCGCCTGGGCGACCGACGAGTACGCCAGCAGGCGCTTGAGGGACGACTGGCCGATCGCGCCGACGTTGCCGACCACGATGGTCACCACCGCGAGCGCCGCGAACGCCGGGCCCCACGTATCCGCCGCGCCGATCAGCGCGAGATCGAAGAGCCGGATGAGCACGCCGAACGCCGCGGCCTTCGTCGCGACCGCCATGAACGCGGTGATCGGGGTCGGCGCCCCCTCGTAGACGTCGGGCGTCCACTGGTGGAACGGCGCGACCGAGGCCTTGAACGCGAGCCCCGCGACCGTCAGCGCGACGCCGGTGAGGAACAGCACGTCGCCGGCCAGCGCCTGCTCGCGCACCGCGACGGCGATGTCCTCGAACCCGGTCGTCCCCGTCGCGCCGTAGACGAAGGCGAGGCCGTAGACCAGCGTCGCGGACCCCACCGAGCCGATGATGAGGTACTTCAGGCCGGACTCGAGCGACGTCTCGCGGCGCATCTCGGTCGCGCACAGCACGTAGAGCGGGATCGACAGCAGCTCGAAGCCGATGAACAGGACCACGAGGTTCAGCGCGCCGCTGAGCACCACCATCCCGAGCACGGAGGCGAGCAGCAGGCAGTAGAACTCGCCGTGCCCCGCGGACGCCGGCGCGAGGCCGCGCCACGACAGCAGGACCGCGGCCGCGGCGGCCGCGCAGAAGATCATCATCAGCGCGAGCGTCAGGTCGTCGAGCGCCAGCGTGCGCTCGATCACGATCGCGTTCTCGCCCCACTGCCACACCCCGAGCCCCGCCGTGACGCCGAGCGTCACGAGCGTCAGCGCCGGCACGAGCTGGGTGCGCACGACCGGCGAGCGCATCAGCCCGATCAGCAGCACGAGGCAGAGCCCGGCGGTCAGCGCGACGAGCGGCGACAGCGCCGCCCAGTCGAGCTCCGGCGCCTTGGCCTGGGCGAGGAGCAGGCTCACGGGCCCTCCTCCTCCCGCGCCGCGGCGGCGGTGGGCGTTCCGGTCTCCCCGGCCTGCTGCTGGGCGACCCGCACGGCGGCCACGGCGCTCGGCTCGCTCGCGTCGAGCGCCGCCTGCGGGTAGACGCCGAAGGCCACGACGACCGCCACCAGCGGCGCGATCACGAGCCCGTCGCGCAGCGACAGCTCATACGACTCCACCGCCGGCCCGCGCCGGTTGTGCATCGCCCGGATGAAGAACCGCAACATGTACACCGACGCCATCGCCACCCCGGCGAACGCCAGCACGGCGATGACGATGTCGCTCCGGAACGTCCCGAGCAGGATGAAGAACTCCCCGACGAAGTTCGCCGACCCGGGCATCGCGAGCGTGGCCAGCGTGGTGATCAGGAACAGCGCGGCGAGGACCGGCGCCCGGAACGCGATCCCGCCCATGTCGCGCAGGTCCTCCGAGCCGCCCGTCCGCTCGGCGAGCAGCACGATGATGAGGAACAGCGGCGCGACCACGAGGCCGTGCTGGACCATCTGCAGCAGCGATCCCTGGGAGCCCTCGGGCCGCAGGGCGAAGATGCCCAGCGTGATGAAGCCCAGCTGGGCCACCGACGAGTAGCCGAGGATCAGCCGCGCGTCGGTCTGGGTGAAGGCCTGCACCGACCCGTAGAGGATCGAGCCGAGCGCGATCAGCAGGATCAGCAGCTGGAAGTCCGCGGCGGCCTCGGGGAACACCGGCAGCGCGACCCGCAGGAAGCCGTAGGCCGCGACCTTCGAGAGCACCGCCGAGAACACCGCGAGCACGGGAAGCGGCATCTGCCGGTAGGCGTCCGGCATCCAGCCGTGCACCGGGAAGGCCGGCATCTTGATCAGGAACGCCAGCGCGAAGGCGACGAAGATCCACTTCTGCGTCGACTCGCCCAGCGGCGCGCGCGCCAGGTCGGAGATCACGAACGTGATGTCGTTCCCCGTCGCGCTCGCGGTCAGCACCGCGGTGGCGACCGCGCCCGCCAGCATCAGCAGCGAGCCGACGAGCGTGTAGATGATGAACTTGAGCGTCGCCGCGACGCGCTCGGGCCCGCCCCAGCCGAGCACGAGGAACGCGAACGGCACGAGCATGAGGTCGAAGAAGAGGACGAACAGCGCGAGGTCCTGGGCCATGAAGGCGCCGAGCACCCCGGTCTCGGCCAGCCCGAGGTGGAACGCGAAGAGCTTCCCGCGCTCGTAGGGGCGGAACACGATCCACAGCGCGATCGCGGCGAACAGCAGCGCGGTCAGCGCGACCAGCCACAGGTTCAGCCCGTCGAGGCCGAGCTTGTAGTGGATGCCCAGCGCCGGGATCCAGTCCGCGTCGGTGACGTACTGCAGGCCCGGGCGGCCGGTGTCGAAGTCGAACAGCAGCACGATCGCGTAGCCGAGCGGCACGAGCGCGCCCAGCAGCGCCACCCACGGCGCGAGCCGGCGCGGCGCGGCGGCGCCGAGCACGGCCAGCACCAGCGGCCAGAAGAGGACGATCGAGAGGTGGATCGCGAGCTGGTCTCTCACGAGGACACCAGGAAGTAGAGGGCGAGGGCGCACAGCCCGAGCAGCAGCAGCGCCGCGTAGAAGCGCAGGTAGCCCGACTGGATGGCGCGCACGGCGGACGACCCCGCCTTGACCGCGCCGCTCGAGCCGCCGACGAACAGGCCGTTGACCACCACGCGCTCGAACGTGTTGCGCGCGAAGCGCCCGACCCAGGCCATCGGGCGGACCACGAGCATGTCGATCAGCTCGTCGAAGTACCACTTGTGGGCGAGGAAGTCGTGCAGCGACGCGAAGCGCTCGCGCAGGCGCCCGGGGATCGCCGGGCTCATGACCCACAGGCGGTAGGCGACGAAGATGCCCAGGAGCGCGAGGACGGTGCCGGTGACCAGGCCGATGGCGGTCAGGGTGCCGGAGGGCTCGAGCGTGTTGTAGTAGCGCGAGTCCTCGAAGGTCGGCTCGAGGAAGTGGTGGACGACGTCGGTCACGCCGGGGATCTGCAGCACGCCCAGCCCGGCGGCGCCCACCGCCAGCACGCCCATGGCCCCCTTCATGGTGCCCTCCCACTCGGCGATCTGGTGGTCGGGCCCCGGGAAGCCGACGTCGGTGTCCTCGATCTCGCCGGTCGCCGGGTTGGCCGGCTGCTCGGCGTGGTGGAGGTGGCCGTGCTCGAGCTCCTTCGCCTCCGGGCACGGCTCGCCGAAGAACGCGCGGAAGATCATCCGGAACGTGTAGATCGCGGTCAGCAGCGCGCCGACGTAGCCGGCGATCGCCAGCGCCACGTGCCAGCCGCCGCGCGCGGCGACGAAGGCGAGGATCTCGTCCTTGGAGAAGAAGCCCGAGAACGGCGGCACGCCCGCCAGCGCGAGGCCGCCCACCATGAACGCGAAGAACGTGAACGGCATCGCCCGCCGGAAGCCCGACATGCGGTCGAGGTCCTGGACGTTCGCCATCGCCGCGATGATCGAGCCGGCCGCCATGAACAGCAGCGCCTTGAAGAAGGCGTGCGTGAGCAGGTGGAACATGCCCGCCGAGTAGGCGGCCGAGGAGACCGCCATGACCATGTAGCCGATCTGGGACATGGTCGAGTACGCGATGACCCGTTTGAGGTCGGTCACCACCAGCGCGATCGTGGCCGCGATCAGCAGCGTGAGGCAGCCGATGATCGCCCCGACGTCGGCGGCGATCGGGGCCTGCTCGAACAGCGGGAACATGCGCGCGATCAGGTAGACGCCCGCGGTGACCATGGTGGCGGCGTGGATCAGCGCCGAGACCGGGGTCGGGCCCTCCATGGCGTCCGGGAGCCAGGTGTGCAGCGGCACCTGGGCCGACTTCGCGAAGGCGCCCACCAGCAGCAGCAGGCAGCCCGCGACGAGGTTTCCGTCGTTGGTGCCGAACGCCTCGCCGACGCGCTCGAAGGACTGCAGGAAGTCGAGCGTGCGGGTGCCGTCGAAGATGAAGAACGTCCCGAGGACGAGGCCGACGTCGCCGACCACGTTGATCACGAACGCCTTGATCCCGGCCTGCGTCGCGGTCGTGCGCCGGTACCAGTAGGAGATCAGCAGGTAGGAGGCCGCGCCGACGAACGCCCAGCCGATGATCAGCACGAGGAAGTTCCCCGCCAGGACCAGCAGCAGCATCGAGAACACGAAGAAGTTCAGGTACGCGAAGAAGCGCGCGTAGCCGCGGTCCGAGCGCATGTAGCCCACCGAGTAGAGGTGGATGAGCATCGAGACGCCCGAGACGATGCAGATCATGTAGACGGACAGCGGGTCGATGAGGATCGACAGCTGCGCGTCCACCCCGACGCTGACGGCGTAGTTCCACGCGACGGCGACGACGTGGCGCTCCTCCGCGGCGCGGTCCTGCAGCGCGATCAGGGTGCCGACCGAGGCCGCGAACGAGAGCGCGATGGCGAGCGTGCCGATCCAGCCGTGGGCCCGCCACGGCAGCAGCCGCCAGGTGAGCGAGATCACGAGCAGGCCCGCCAGCGGGCAGGCCAGCACGAGCCAGCCGAGGGTCTCGATGCCCATCAGCCCTGCAGTTCCCTGAGCTGGTCGACGTCGATCGGCAGGCGCCGCCGGTAGAGCGCCACGATCAGGCCGAGGCCGACCGCGACCTCACAGGCCGCGACGACCATCACGATCAGGGCGAAGATCTGGCCCTCCTGGTTGCCGTGCATGCGCGCGAAGGCGACGAGCGCGAGGTTGGCGGCGTTGAGCATCAGCTCCAGGCAGAGCAGGATCACGAGCGGGTTGCGGCGGATGAGGACCCCGCCGGCGCCGATCGCGAACACGAGCGCCGAGACGATCAGGTACCAGCTGATGCTCATCGGTCCGGCGGCCCGCCGACCTCGGCCATGGAGTCCAGCGGGGCGGGCGTGTCCGTGCCCGACCCGGTGCGCTCGGGATCGGACGGCCGCAGCAGCTGCCCGACCGAGACCTCGTGCGGCTCGTCCAGCCCGCTGCGCCGGCGGGCGAGGATGACGGCGCCGACGGCGGCCACGAGCAGCAGCAACGAGGCGATCTCGAACGCCAGCAGGAACTTCGTGAGGAACAGCTCGCCGATCTGGGCGGGCGAGCCGAACGTCGCGAAGAAGCCGCCGCCCTCGGTGCCGAGGCCCGAGAGCCCGGAGCCGAGCACGGCGATGCTCAGCTCCACGAACAGCGCGCCGGCGAACAGCATCGAGACCGGGCGCAGGCCGGGACCGCCGAGGCCGCCGAGCGGCTCGTCGCTGCCGACGTAGGCGACGACGAACACGTAGAGGACCATCACCGCGCCCGCGTAGACGATCACCTGGGCGGCCGCGACGAACTGCGCGCGCAGCAGCAGGAACAGCGCAGCCAGGCTGAGCAGGTGGACGACCAGCGCGAGCACGGAGAAGAAGGGGTTGCGCAGACTGACCGTCCCCACGGCTCCGGCGATCGCGCCGATGGCGGCGATGAAGAAGATGACCTCAGCCATTGCGCGGGGGAATCCTAGGGGTCGGGGTTGGCGGACTGCCTCCCGGGTGCCCTCGCGCGGGCCGTCGGCCCGCGCCCGCTTGCGATCGTCAGCATTCTGGCGCACGGGCCTCCGCGCGAAGTGCCGTTCCGCGCAGAAGCGCTTGCACCCTGCCGCCGACGGCTGATACTACTCAGTCTCAATCGCTGCTTTCGATCCGGGAGAGGGGCGCGAGGAAGGATGTGTCTGGCCATCCCCGGCCAGATCCTTGAGGTGGTCGACGAGACCAACCGTCTCGCCCGCGTCGACGTGGCCGGCGTGCAGCGGACGATCAACGTCGGCCTGCTCGACTCCGAGGCCACGCCCGTCGCCCCCGGCGACTGGGTCCTGATCCACGTCGGCTTCGCGATGTCGCGGATCGACGAGGACGAGGCGCAGGCCACCCGCCGCCTGCTCGAGGAGATGGGCGCGGAGTACGAGCAGGAGCTCGAGGAGCTGAAGGCGAGCGTGATCGAGTGAGGGCGAGGTGATCTGACCGTGGACGCCGCCGCCGAGAGCGCGTACAGGTGCGACCCGGACAGCGGATGCATCACCTGTAGCGACGAGGCGGTGGAGATGGTCGTGCGCCGGAACGACGAGGCGCGCGGCCTCGCGCTCTGCGAGGACCCCACGGGGGCGCGCCACACGGTGGAGACGGCGCTGGTCGAGCCGGTGGCGGACGGCGACGTGCTGCTCGTCCACGCCGGGACCGCGATCCAGGCCCTGGAGCGGGAGGTCACGTGAAGTACGTCGACGAGTTCCGCGACGCGGGACTGGGGCGCGCCCTCGCGGGCGAGATCCTGGACGAGGTCGAGCCGGGCCGCCACTACAAGCTCATGGAGGTGTGCGGCGGGCACACCCACTCGATCTACAAGTACGGGATCGACGACCTGCTGCCGGGCAACGTCGAGCTCGTCCACGGGCCCGGGTGCCCGGTGTGCGTGATCCCGATGGGCCGCGTCGACGACGGGATCGCGCTCGCGCATCAGCCGAACGTGCTCTTCACCTGCTTCGGCGACATGCTGCGCGTCCCCGGCTCCGAGAGCACGCTGCTCGACGCCAAGGCCGCCGGCGCCGACGTGCGCATGGTCTACTCGCCGCTCGACGCGCTGCGCCTGGCCAAGCAGCACCCGGACCGCGACGTCGTCTTCTACGCGATCGGGTTCGAGACGACGGCGCCGTCGACGGCGCTCACCCTGAAGCGCGCCCGCGCCGAGGGCGTGCGCAACTTCTTCTGCATGTGCAGCCACGTGACGATCGTCCCGCCGCTGCGCGCGCTGCTCGACTCCCCGGACCTGCGCCTCGACGGCTTCATCGGCCCCGGCCACGTCTCGACCGTGGTCGGCGCGCGGCCGTTCGAGTTCATCCCCGCCGAGTACGGCAAGCCGATCGTGGTCTCGGGGTTCGAGCCGCTCGACGTCCTGCAGTCGGTGCACATGCTGCTGCGCCAGCTCGCGGAGGGCCGCTGCGAGGTGGAGAACCAGTACAAGCGCGTCGTCCCCTACGAGGGCAACCTGCGCGCGCTCGAGGTGATGGCCGAGGTGTTCGAGCTGCGCCCGCACTTCGAATGGCGCGGCATGGGCTTCATCTCCCAGAGCGGCCTGAAGCTGTCGGCCGCCTACGCGGACTTCGACGCCGAGCTGCGCTACGCGGTGCCGGGCGTCCGCGTCGCGGACCCGAAGGCGTGCCAGTGCGGCGAGGTGCTCAAGGGCGTCATCAAGCCGTGGGAGTGCCGCGTGTTCGGCAGCGCCTGCACGCCCGAGCGCCCGATCGGCACCTGCATGGTCTCCTCCGAGGGCGCCTGCGCCGCCTACTACAACTACGGGCGGTTCGCGCGGGAGCGGGAAGTGGTGTGACGGTCTCCGAGCGTGAGCAGAAGATCCTCGGGATCATCGAGACCCAGCGCGCCAAGCGCGCGAAGTTCCGCGACGAGCGGATCACGATGGCCCACGGCGCCGGGGGCAAGGCGACCCAGGGGTTGATCGAGGGCCTGCTCGTGCCCGCGCTCGACAACGAGGCGCTCGCGGCGATGGCCGACGCCGGCACGGTCGTCATCGACGGCACGCGGCTCGCGCTGACCACCGACAGCTTCGTGGTCAAGCCGCTGCGCTTCCCGGGCGGCTCGATCGGCGAGCTGGCGGTCAACGGCACCGTCAACGACCTCGCGGTCGCGGGCGCCCGCCCGGCGGCGTTGACGCTCTCGCTCGTGCTCGAGGAGGGCCTCGAGGCCGGGGTGCTGCGCGCCGAGGTCGAGGCGATCGCCGCCGCGGCCGGCGCCGCCGGCGTCGCGGTCGTCGCCGGCGACACCAAGGTCGTCGAGCGCGGCCACGCGGACGGGATGTACATCTGCACGACCGGGCTCGGGCACATCGACCCGCGGGCGACTCTCGCCCCCGACGCGCTGCGGCCGGGCGACCGCATCCTCGTCTCGGGCAGCATCGGCGAGCACGGGACGGCGATCATGCTCGCGCGCGACGAGTTCGAGCTCACCGCGCCGGTCGAGTCCGACACGCGCTCGCTGTGGCCGGCGGTCGACGCGCTGCTCGAGCAGGCCGGCGGCGCGCTGCGCTGCGTGCGCGACGCCACCCGCGGCGGCGTGGCCTCGGTGCTCAACGAGCTCGCCCGCGCGTCGCAGGTGGCGATGCTCGTGCGCGAGGCCGACGTGCCGGTGCAGCCCGCCGTGGCGGGCGCCGCCGAGATCCTCGGGATCGACCCGATGCACATGGCCAACGAGGGCAAGCTGGTCGCCTTCGTGGCGCCGGAGGCGGCGGAGGGCGCGCTGGCGGCGCTGCGCTCGGCCCCGGGGTGCGAGCAGGCGGCCGAGATCGGCGAGGTCCGCACCGAGCCGGGCGGCATGGTCCTGCTGGAGACCGCCTTCGGCGGCCGCCGCGTGGTCGACATGCTGGTCGGCGATCCTCTTCCGAGGATCTGCTGAGGGCCACGGTGCACGAGCTCGCGATCGCGGAGTCCATCGTCGCCATCGCGACGCGGCACGCGGGCGACGGGCGCGTCACGGAGGTGCACGTGCAGGTCGGGCGCCTGCGCCAGGTGGTGCCGGCGGCGCTCGAGTTCGCCTTCGAGCTGTGCACCCAGGGCACAGCGGCGGAGGGGGCGGCGCTGGTCCTCGAGGACATCCCGGTGGCCGGGGTGTGCCGGGGCTGCGGGGTCCGGAGCGAGCCGGACGGCTTCCCGCTGGCGTGCCCGGCGTGCGGCGGCTTGGACCTGGAGATCGTGAGGGGCGAGGAGCTGGTGGTGGACTCGCTCGAACTGGAGCGCGAGGTGACGAGGAGCGGAGGGTGACATGAGTGCAGAAGCACAGGCCCCCAGCGGCGTCGACGAGGTGCACATCCTGTGGACGTCGGAGGGGTTGAGCTGCGACGGGGACTCGGTCTCGATCACCGCTGCATCGCTGCCCGCCATCGAGGACGTGCTGCTCGGCGCCATCCCCGGCCTGCCCAAGGTGCATCTGCACAACAAGGTGCTCTCGCCGACGCTCGGCGGCATGGAGTTCATGAAGCCCTTCCACGACGCCGCCGAGGGCAAGCTCGGCGCGCCCTACGTGTTCGTGGTCGAGGGCTCGATCCCCAACGAGAACATCAACGGCGAGGGCTACTGGACCTCGATGGGCAACGACCCGGCCACGGGCGAGCCGATCACGGTCAACGAGTGGATCGACCGGCTCGCGCCCGGGGCGTGGGGCGTCGTCGCGATCGGCACGTGCGCCACCTACGGCGGCATCCACGCGATGGCCGGCAACCCGACCGGCGCCATGGGGCTCGCCGACTACCTCGGCTGGGACTTCCGCTCCGCGGGCGGCCTGCCGATCGTCAACGTCCCCGGCTGCCCGGTCCAGCCCGACAACTTCATGGAGACGCTCACCTGGCTGCTCTACCAGGCCGCCGGCCTGGCGCCGATGATCCCGCTCGACCAGGCGCTGCGCCCGCAGTGGCTGTTCGGCAAGACGGTGCACGAGGGCTGCGATCGCGCCGGCTACTACGAGCAGGGCGACTTCGCCAAGGACTACAACTCGCCGAAGTGCCTCGTGAAGGTCGGCTGCTGGGGGCCGGTCGTCAACTGCAACGTCCCCAAGCGCGGGTGGATGGACGGCCTCGGCGGATGCCCCAACGTGGGCGGCATCTGCATCGGCTGCACGATGCCCGGCTTCCCCGACAAGTTCATGCCGTTCATGGACGCGCCGCCCGGCGGCGGGGTGTCATCGGCGCTCTCGGGTGCCTACGGCCCGGTGATCCGCAAGCTGCGCAGCATCACCAACCAGACCGTGAACAAGGAGCCCAAGTGGCGCCATAACCGCGGCGAGCTGACCACCGGCTACCAGCCGCGCTGGCCGAACTGAGCGCGCGAGAGGAGAGGGAAAGCTGATGGCCATTCGCGAGCGCATCGAGCCGGAGGCGGGCAACCTGGTCGAGATGTCGTGGGATCCGATCACCCGGATCGTCGGCAACCTCGGCATCTACACCAAGATCGACTTCGGCAACAAGGAGGTCGCGACCTGCAAGAGCACCTCCTCGCTGTTCAGGGGCTACAGCGTGTTCATGAAGGGCAAGGACCCGCGGGACGCCCACTTCATCACGAGCCGCATCTGCGGCATCTGCGGTGACAACCACGCGGTCTGCTCGACGTACGCGCAGAACATGGCCTACGGGGTCAAGCCGCCGCCGCTGGGCGAGTGGATCGTGAACCTCGGCGAGGCCGCCGAGTACATCTTCGACCACACGATCTTCCAGGACAACCTGGTGTTCGTGGACTTCTGCGAGCAGATGGTCAAGGAGACCAACCCGAGCCTCCTGCAGAAGGCCGAGAGCGCCGAGGCGCCGAACGCCGCCGTGCACGGCTACCGCACGATCGCCGACATCATGCGGGCGTTCAACCCGTTCGTCGGCGAGATCTACCGCGAGGCGCTCGTCATGAGCCGGATCACCCGCGAGATGATCTGCCTCATGGAGGGCCGCCACGTGCACCCCTCCACCATCTATCCGGGCGGCGTCGGGACGGTGGCGACGCCGACGCTGTTCACCGACTACCTGACGCGCCTGCTGCGCTGCCTGGACTTCGTCAAGAAGCAGATCGCGACGAACGACGACGTCTTCGACTTCTTCTACGAGGCCCAGCCGGGCTACGAGGAGGTCGGGCGCCGGCGGATCCTGCTCGGGTGCTGGGGCTCCTTCCAGGATCCGGACGTCTGCGACTACGACTACCGCACGATGGAGAAGTGGGGCCGGGCGATGTACGTGACGCCCGGCGTCGTCGTCGACGGCGAGCTCGTCACGACGAGCCTCGTGGACATCAACGTCAACCTGCGCATCCTCCTCGGCAGCTCCTACTACGAGGACTGGGCCAACGAGGAGACGTTCGTCCGCCAGGACCCGCTGGGCAACCCGCTCGACCAGCGCCACCCCTGGAACCAGACGACGATCCCCAAGCCGCAGAAGCGCGACCTCGACGGCGGCAACTACTCGTGGGTGATGAGCCCGCGCTGGTTCGACAAGCGCACCGGGGACCACCTCGCGCTCGACACCGGCGGCGGCGCGCTCGCGCGCCTGTGGACGACGGCGCTCGCCAACCTCGTCGACACGCCCTACGTCAAGGCCACGGGCTCGAGCGTGAAGATCACGCTGCCGGCGACGCCCAACACGCCGCAGGCCGACCTCGAGTGGAAGATCCCGCAGTGGTCCAACGCGATCGAGCGCGACCGCGCGCGGGCGTACTTCATCGGCTACGCCGCGGCGATGGCGCTGCACTTCGTGGACAAGGCGCTGACCGAGGTCCGCGCCGGGCGCACGAAGGTCTTCGAGGACTTCCGGGTCCCCGAGGAGTCGATCGGCTGCGGGTTCCACGAGGCGGTGCGCGGCGTGCTCTCGCACCACCTGGTCATCCGCGACGGCAAGATCGCCAACTACCACCCGTACCCGCCGACGCCGTGGAACGGGAGCCCGACGGACTCCTTCGGGACGCCGGGCCCCTACGAGGACGCCGTCATGGGGACGCCGATCTTCGAGGAGAACGGCCCCGACGAGTTCCGCGGGATCGACATCATGCGCGCGGTGCGCAGCTTCGACCCGTGCCTGCCGTGCGGGGTCCACATGTACACGGGGAACGGCCGGACGGTGAAGCAGGTGCACTCGCCGATGTTCGGGGCCGCCCACGGCGGATAGGCCGGACACGATGGACGGGCGCGAAGCCGCCGAGCTGGTCGGACGGGTCGAGGGGCTCCTCGAGCAGGTCGAGTCCCTGCCCGACCCGGTCGCCCGCGAGACGGCGCTGACGGCCATCCAGGCCCTTCTCGACCTCTACGGGGAGGGCCTGGCGCGGATCGCCGATCAGGTCGGTCCGCTGCAGGCGACGGTGCTCGCCGGCGACGAGCTGGTGTCCCACCTCATGCTCGTGCACGGCCTGCACCCGGTGGCGGTGGAGGACCGCGTGCGCGAGGCGCTCGACGGGGTCCGTCCGTACCTCGACTCCCACGGCGGCGACGTCGAGCTGGTCGAGGTCCGCGACGGCGTCGTGCGGCTGCGGATGCAGGGGAGCTGCGAGGGGTGCCCCGCGTCGGCGATGACGCTCAAGTCGGCGATCGAGGACGCGGTGCTGCGCGCCGCCCCCGACGTCGACGCCGTCGAGGCCGACGGGGTCAGCGAGCCGGCGCCGCCGGCGGATGGGGGCCTGCTACGGATCGAGCTCGCGCCGGTGATGAACGGAGGTCCGCCGGACACGACGTGGACGACCGCGGGCGCGCTGCCCCAGCTCGCCGGCGGCGGCACGCTGCTCAAGCAGGTCGGCGGCGAGGCGATCCTGTTCCTGCGCCTCGACGGGACCGCCTACGCCTACCGGCCGGACTGCCCGTCGTGCGGCGCCTCGCTCGAGGCCGCGCCGCTCGAGGGGGCCGAGCTCGTGTGCCCGGCGTGCGCGCACCACTACGACGCGCGCCGCGCGGGCCGCTGCCTCGACGCGCCGGACCTGCACCTCGAGCCCGTCCCGCTGCTCACCGACGACGCCGGACTCGTGCGGGTGGCCGTCCGGGCCGGGGCGGGCTGACGGTGGCCTCCCGGCTCGCGCGCCTCGCGCAGGGCCGCACGGCGACGCCGACGACGACCGCCGTGCCGACCGCGGCCGGGAATCCGGGCACGGCGTCCGAGGAGGCCTGCGACCTCTGCGCGGCGCCGCTCGATCCCGACCACCGGCACCTCGTGGACATCTCCGCGCGCCGCCTGCTGTGCGTGTGCCGGGCGTGCAAGATCCTCTTCGACCGCGGCGGCGCGGGCGGCGGGAACCTCCGGCTCGTCCCCGAGCGCCGGCGCGCGCTGGAGGACTTCGCGCTCGACGACGCGAGCTGGACCGCGCTGCGGATCCCGGTCGACATGGCGTTCTTCTTCCACAGCACGGCGGCGGGGCGGGTGGTCGCGCTGTACCCGAGCCCGATGGGCGCCACGGAGTCGCAGCTCGAGCTCGACGCCTGGGCGCAGATCGAGGCCGACAACCCCGTGCTGGGCGAGCTCGAGACCGACGTGGAGGCGCTGCTGGTCAGCCGGGCGCGGGGCATGCGCGAGCACTGGCTCGTCCCGGTCAACGACTGCTACGAGCTGGTCGGCGTCATCCGCACCCGCTGGCGGGGGCTCAGCGGCGGCAGCGAGGTGTGGGAGGACATCGACCGCTTCTTCGACGACCTGCGTTCCAAGGAGGCAGCATGCTGAAGACCGGCAAGCCCGACGTCGCACAGGACGCGCCGTCGCACGTCGACGGGATCCCGCAGGGCAACGCTCTCGGCGCGTACGAGAGCATGGCCGGACACCTGCCCGACGGACGCTCGCAGGCCGAGCGCTCGACCGGCATCAACCCCGGGTTCGAGCAGCCCATCGACAGCCGGATGCCGAACCTCTCGCCCGCCTAGTGGCCGCCCCCGGAAATACGCCACGCCTCTCGCGGCCGATGACCTTCGCCTGGAGCCACCCACGACAGTCGAGATACGTCTGTATCCCTCGTGTCGTGGGCGGCCCCAGGCTCGATCCTCGACCACGAGAGTCGGGCCGTATCTACGAGGACGACCACTAGTGGTGGAGCTCGGCGGACCGACCGGCGCGGTCGGCGCGGTGCCGGCCCTGCGCTTCGAGGTGCAGGGCGCCGAGGCGCTGCGCCCGGCCGCGGTCCCCACGGTCCGCTTCGCGCTGCGGATCGACGCGGGCGGCGCGGCGATCCGGTCGATCCAGCTCGAGACCCAGGTGCGCATCGCGGCCACCCAGCGCGGCTACGACGCGGCCGAGCAGGAGCGCCTCGCCGAGCTCTTCGGCGAGCCCGCGCGCTGGGGCGAGACGCTGCGCAGCTTCCTGTGGGCCAACCTCTCGCTGGTCGTGCCGCCGTTCGACGGCGCGACCGTCGCCCACCTCGACATGCCGTGCACCTACGACTTCGAGGTGACCGCGGCGAAGTACCTCGCCGGCCTGCGCGACGGCGAGGTCCCGCTCGAGCTGCTGTTCAGCGGCACCGTGTTCCACATCGATGACGGGCGCCTGCAGGTGACCCGGATCTCGTGGGAGAGCGAGGCGGCCTACCGGCTGCCGGTGGCGGTCTGGCGCGCGGCGATGGACCAGCACTTCCCCGGCGCCGCCTGGCTGCGGCTCGAGCGCGAGGCCTTCGACCGCCTCGCCGCCTACAAGGCCCGGCACACGCTGCTGAGCTGGGAGGAGACCGTGCGCTCGCTGCTCGACCGTGCCGGGGAGCCTAGATGTTGATTCCACGACCCCACGGTCGCCTGGCGGCGCCCCGCGGCGCCGGTTCGCCACCCGCCCGAGGGGCCCGTGGCAGCCAGCACTGTTCCCCTCGTGCGGGCGGCGCCCGGCATCCACGGGGCATCCACCAGTCGACCGCGCGGCCGCGCAACCAACCATCTAGCCGTGGACCCCGTGCGCAGGATCGCCGACGCGGTGCTCTACGAGGGCTACGTGCTGTGGCCGTACACGCGCTCGTCGCTCAAGAACCGGCAGCGCTGGACGTTCGGCGGCGTCTACCCGCGCGCGCACAGCGAGCCGCGCGGTGGCGACGACCCGTGGGAGATGCGCTCGCAGTGCCTCGTCGAGGGCGACGCCGGCGCGCGCGTGGCGGTCGCCGTGCGCTTCCTGCACGTCGTGTGGCGCCAGGTCCACGACGAGGCGGGCGAGCCGGTGGACGAGCGCGTCGTCGACGGCGAGCTCGTGCTGAGCTGGGAGGAGGCGACCGAGCGCGAGATCGAGGTCGAGGCGACGGCGCTCGGCGAGCTGGCCGCGGGGCGGAGCGTCGCGATCGACGTGCCCGCCGGCCGCGCGGCCGACGGGCCGGTCACGCGCAGCTGGGAGGAGCTCGAGGGCGTGCTGGAGCTGGCCGCCGAGGAGCTCGCGCCGGGACTGCACCGCGTGTCGCTGCGGGTCGCGAACACGACGCCGTGGCCGGGCGGCCCGCGCGAGCTCGCGCTGCGGCGGACGCTGTGCTCGACGCACGCCGTGCTGCGGGTGCGGGACGGCGCGTTCGTGTCGCTCACCGATCCGCCCGACGCGCTGCGGGCGGCCGCCGAGACGTGCGAGAACCAGGGCGTGTGGCCGGTCCTGGTCGGCGATCCGCCGGCGCGCGACACGCTGCTGGCCTCGCCGATCATCCTTCCCGACCACCCGCGGATCGCGCCCGAGAGCCCCGGCGACCTGTTCGACGGCGGGGAGATCGACCAGCTGCTCACGCTGTCGATCCTCGGGCTCACCGACGCCGAGAAGGCCGAGATGCGCGCCACCGATCCGCGCACGCGCGAGATCCTCGAGCGCACCGAGGGCCTGACCCCGGAGGAGCTCATGCGCCTGCACGGCACGTTCCGCGACGTCGCCCTGGACCGGCGGCGATGAAGTCGCCCGGCTGGGACGCGCTCGGGGGCCGCGCGCCGCGCACCGTGACGGTGGACGGCGTCGAGGTCGGGCGCGGCAGCCGCGTGCGGCTCAAGCCCCGCTCGCGCGGCGACGTCTTCGACCTCGCGCTCGACGGGCAGGTCGGCATCGTCGAGTCGCTCGAGCAGGAGATCGGCGGCGCGGTGCACCTCGCGGTCGTGCTCGAGGACGACCCCGGCCGCGACCTCGGCTCGATGCGCCAGCCGGGGCACCGCTTCTTCTTCGGCTGCGACGAGGTCGAGCCGCTCGGCGACGCGCCGCCGGCGGCGACCGGGCCGCGCGTCCTCGTGGCGGGCGTCGGCAACGTGTTCCTCGCCGACGACGGCTTCGGGGTCGAGGTCGTGCGGCGGCTGGCGGACCGGCCGCAGCCGGCCGGGGTCGAGGTGGCCGACTTCGGCATCCGCGGCATGGACCTCGCCTACGAGCTGCAGGAGGACTACGACGCGGTCGTGATCGTCGACGCCGTGCCGCGCGGGAAGCCGCCGGGCACGCTCTACGTGATCGAGGCCGAGCCCGACCCGGGCGTGCGCGCGGTCGACACGCACGGGATGGACCCCGTGCGGGTGCTCGCGCTCGCGCAGACGCTCGGCCGCGTGCCGGGGCGCGTGCTGGTCGTGGGCTGTGAGCCGGCGGTCCGCATGACCGGCGACGAGGAGGAGATCGTGATGGAGCTCAGCGCGCCCGTGATCGCCGCGCTCGACCAGGCGGTGGCGATCGTGGAGTCGCTGCTGGAGGATCTGACGGACAACCCCCGACGAGAGGACGAGACATGAAGCCGCTGCTGCTGGTCGCGGCCCTTCTGGCGCTGATCGCCGCCGTGGCGAAGAGCTCCGCGCCGGAGCTCCAGCGCTACATGAAGATCAGGGCGATGTAGGGGGTCGCGCATGCATCGGACGAAGGTGCGGGTCGTCGAGGACGTCCTCGACGCCAACAACACGATCGCGCGCGCCAACCGCGCCGACTTCGACCGCGCCGGGGTGACCGTGGTCAACCTCATGAGCGCGCCCGGCGCGGGCAAGACCCGGCTGCTCGAGCGCGCGCTCGACGGCCTCGGCGACGCGGGCGTGCGCGCGGGTGTGCTCGAGGGCGACGTGCAGGGCAGCTTCGACGCCGACCGGCTGTCGCTGCTGCACGTCCCGGTCACGCAGCTCAATACCGCCAACGGGTTCGGCGGCGAGTGCCATCTCGACGCGAACATGGTGCGCTCGGCGATCGACGCGCTGCCGCTGGCGGACATCGACCTGCTCGTGATCGAGAACGTCGGCAACCTCGTCTGCCCGGCCGAGTTCCGCGTCGGCGAGGACGCGCGGATCATGGTCTGCTCGGTCACCGAGGGCGAGGACAAGCCGCTGAAGTACCCGCTGATGTTCCGCGCCTGCGAGCTCGTGCTGGTCAACAAGATCGACCTGCTCGAGCACCTCGACTACGACCTCGACCGCTTCCTCGCAAACCTCGACGCGGTGCACCCGGGCGTGCAGCGGATGCTCACCAGCGCGCGCACCGGCGAGGGCGTCGACGCGTTCCGGCAGTGGCTGGTCGACGTCGCCGGGCGGGTGGGGGCCGCCGCGTGAGAGGCGCGGCGGGCTCCGTGCCGGCGGTCGCGGACCAGATCCGCGAGCGCACCGAGGCCAACGAGCGCTTCTTCTCGCTGGAGGCCGAGCGCATCGCCCGCCTGTGCCACCGGATGGCCGAGCGCTTCGCGCGCGACGGCCGGCTGGTCGCCGTGGCCGCCACGCCCGTCGCGCGCTCCGACGCGCGCCACGTGGCGGTCGAGTTCGTCCACCCCGTCATCGTGGGCAAGCGCGCGCTGCCGGCGCTCGGCCTGGCCGGCGAGGGCGGCGACCCCGAGGCGCAGGCCCGCGTGGTGTGCGAGCCCGAGGACATCGCGCTCGGCTTCGGCGAGGGGGTGGCAGGCGCGCTCGCCGTCGCGCGCGAGCGCGGCTGCCTGACCGTCGCCTTCGCGAAGGGGAGCGGGGCGGAGTGGGAGTTCGAGCCGCCGACGGCGGACCCCTTCGTCGCCCAGGAGCTCGTCGAGACGCTCTACCACGTGCTGTGGGAGCTCGTGCACGTGTTCTTCGACCACCGCGGCCTGCTCGAGGGCCGCCATGCCCGCCCGGTGCACGACACCGGCGCGTCGAGCTTCCTCTATCCGTTCCTCGGGGAGCAGGAGCACGACCTCGAGGCGATCGTCGCCGACGTCCGGCGCTCGGTGCTGATGAAGGCCGAGGAGGTCGCCGCGCTGCGGGCGCAGACCCTCGGCGAGGGCGGCGAGGTGCTGCTCGCCGCCGCCCGCGAGCTGCGCGCCGCGCTCGACGGCGGCGGCCAGCTGCTGGCCCTCGGCAACGGCGGCTCGGCGACCGACGCGATGGACCTCGTGGCCGACCTGCGCGCGCCGTGGGGCGGCGGTCCGCCGCGGCGGGCGCTGGACCTCACCGAGGACCCGGCGATCCTGACCGCGATCGCCAACGACATCGGCACCGACGCGATCTTCGCCCGGCAGGTCATCGCCTACGGCCGCGCCGGCGACGTGCTGGTGGCGCTGTCGACGAGCGGCAACTCGCCGAGCGTGCTCGAGGCGCTGCGCGAGGCCCGCCGGCGGGGGGTGCGCACGATCGCGCTCGTCGGCTACGACGGCGGCCGCGTGGCGGCGGAGGAGCTCGCCGACCACGTGATCGTCACGCGCTCGGAGCACATCCCCCGCATCCAGGAGGCGCAGGCGAGCGCGTACCACGTGCTGCGCGAGCTCGTGGAGCGCCCCGAGCCGCGGGAATAGCCGTGCCCGGGACCCTGCCGCATCCCGTCGCCGGGCGCCGGCGGGTCGACGTGCGGGTGGAGGGCACCGTGCAGGGCGTGGGCTTCCGGCCCTTCGTCTACCGGCTGGCGCGGGAGCTCGGCCTGACGGGCTGGGTGGGCAACGACGAGCGCGGCGTGCTCGGGCAGGCGGAGGGCGACGCGGCGGCCGTGGAGCGCTTCCTCGCGGCGCTGGCCGAGCGCGCCCCGCCGCTGGCCGTGGTCGAGCGGGTGATCGCGCGGGACGTCGCGCCGACGGGCGCGGGGGACAGCTTCGCGATCGTGGCGAGCGCGGCGGGGGCCGAGCCGAGCGCGCTCGTGACCCCGGACTCCGCGACGTGCGCGGACTGCCTGCGCGAGCTCGCCGACCCCGCCGACCGCCGCTTCCGCTACCCGTTCATCAACTGCACGAACTGCGGGCCGCGGTTCACGATCGTGCGCGACGTCCCCTACGACCGGCCGCGCACGACGATGGCCGCCTTCGCGATGTGCCCCCGCTGCCTCGCGGAGTACGAGGACCCGGCCGACCGCCGCTTCCACGCCCAGCCCAACGCGTGCCCGGACTGCGGCCCGCGCGCGTGGCTCGTCGACGCGGGGGGCGGCCCGGCGCCCGAGGCGGCCGGGGCGCGCGACGCGGTCGCCGCCGCCGCCGCGGCGCTCGCGGGCGGCGCGATCGTGGCCGTCAAGGGGATCGGCGGCTTCCACCTCGCGTGCCGCGCCGGCGACGAGCGCGCGGTGGCGGCCCTGCGGGCGCGCAAGCGGCGCGAGGACCGGCCGTTCGCGCTGATGGCGGCCGACGTCGCCGCGGCCCGCGCGCTCGTCGCGCTGGACGACGCGGCGGAGGCGCTGCTGACCGCCCGCGAGCGGCCGATCGTGCTGGCGCCGCGGCGGCCGGGCGCCCGCGTGGCCGCGGCGGTGGCGCCGCGCACGCCCGAGCTCGGTGTGATGCTCCCGTACGCGCCGCTGCACCACCTGCTGTGCGCCGACGCCGGCGAGCCCCTGGTGCTCACGAGCGGGAACGTCTCCGACGAGCCGATCGCCTACCGCGACGAGGACGCGCTCGACCGCCTGCGGGGGATCGCCGACCGCTTCCTGCTGCACGACCGGCCGATCCACATGCGCACCGACGACTCGGTCGCGCGCGTGGTCGCGGTGCCCCGGGCGCGGCCGCTGCTGCTGCGCCGCTCGCGCGGGTACGTGCCGGCGAGCCTGCCGCTGCCGGTGCCCGCCGCGCGGCCGCTGCTGGCCTGCGGCGCGGAGCTCAAGGCGGCGTTCTGCGTGGCCAAGGGCGCGCGGGCGTGGGTGTCGCACCACATCGGCGACCTCGAGACCTATGAGACGCGCCGCTCCTTCGCCGAGGGCGTGGAGCACTTCGAGCGCCTGTTCGCGGTCGCCCCGGCCGTCGTCGCGCACGACCTGCATCCCGACTACGCGTCGACGCGCTACGCGCTCGAGCGCGACGGCGTCGAGCTCGTGGGCGTCCAGCACCATCACGCGCACCTCGCCGCCTGCCTCGCCGAGCACGGCGAGCGCGGCCCGGCGGTCGGCGCGATCTTCGACGGCACGGGGCTCGGGCCGGACGGGACCGTGTGGGGCGGCGAGCTGCTGGTCGGCGGCCTCGACGGGTACGCGCGCGCGGGCCACCTGACGCCCGTCCGCCTGCCGGGCGGCGACCGGGCGGCGCGCGAGCCGTGGCGGATGGCGTGCGCGTGGCTGCTCGCCGCGGGCGGCGAGACGCCCGCGATCCCGCCCGCGCTCGCCGGCCGCGTGGACGAGGAGCGCTGGGCCGCGATCGCGCGGCTCGCGGGGTCGGGCCTCGCCGCGCCGGTGACGACGAGCGCCGGGCGGCTGTTCGACGCCGTCGCGGCGCTGTGCGGGCTGCGCGCGGAGGTGACCTACGAGGGGCAGGCGGCCATCGAGCTCGAGGCGGCGTGCGACCCGGCCGAGCGCGGCGCCTACGCGATCCCCGCGGACGGCGACCCGCTCGTGCTCGACGCGCGGCCGGCGGTGCTCGCCGCGGCCGCCGACGCCGCCGCCGGCGTCCCGGTCGCGACCGTCGCGGCGCGCTTCCACAACGGCCTCGCGTGCGCCACGGCGGGGGCGTGCGCGCGCCTCGCCGGCCGCCACGGGCTCGGCACGGTCGTGCTCTCCGGCGGCGTGTTCCAGAACCGCCGGCTGCTCGAGGCGACCGCCGCGGCGCTCGCCGGCGCCGGGCTGCGCGTGCTCGTCCCCGAGCGCCTGCCGCCCAACGACGGCGGGATCGCCTACGGGCAGGCGGCGATCGCCGCGGCGCGCGACGGCGGCTAGCGCGGGCGAGATCCGGGGACGCTGGTGCCCGCCCCGGCGCGATTGCGGCCACACTGGGACCGTGGAGAACGCCCAGATCGCCGACCGCCTGGACGCCTACGCGTCACTGCTCGAGCTCTCGGAGGCGAACCCGTACTCGTCGCGGGCGTACCGGCGCGCGGCGGAGACCGTCCGCGCGGCGGCGGTTCCCGTCGCGCCGCTCGTGAGCGCCGGGCGCGCGCGGCAGCTGCGCGGCATCGGCCGGGGGATCGAGGCCCGGCTGCGCGAGCTCGTCGAGACCGGCGACATCGCCGAGCTGGCGGAGCTCGAGCGCACGCTCGCGCCCGAGCTCGTCGGCCTCGGCCGCTACCTCGGTCTGGGCGCGCGCCGCTCGATCGAGCTGGCGCAGGCGCTCGGCGTCAGCACCGTCGACGAGCTGCGGGTAGCCGCGGCGGCCGGCCGGCTGCGGACGGTGCCGGGCATCGGGCCCAAGACCGAGGTGCAGATCCTCGAGGCGCTCACCCGCGACCCGGCCGCGCGACCGCGGGCCGTCCTCACCATCGACCGCGCGCGCGAGCTCGTCGGCACCGTGGCGGACGCGCTGGGTGGCGAGCCGGCCGGCGACGTGCGGCGGTGGCGCGACGCGTGCGAATCGCTCGCGGTGGTCTGCGCGGGGGCGGACGGGGCCGCCGTCCTGGAGCGCTTCGCCGCGCTGCCGCAGATCGTCGCGATCGCGGAGCGGGACGGGCGGCGGGCGCTGGGCGTGACCATCGAGGGCATCCCGATCGAGCTCGTCGCCGCCGAGCCGGAGCGGTTCGGGACCGCGCTGGTGCGCGCGACCGGCGCCCCCGCCTACGTCGCCGCGCTCGAGCCGCTCCCGGACGCGCCCGACGAGGACGCCGTCTACCGTGCGCTCGGCGTCCCCTGGTGCCCGCCGGAGCTGCGCGAGGAGCCGTTCCGCGACGAGCCGCCGCCGCTGGTCGAGGTGGGCGACATCCGGGGCGACCTCCACTGCCACACGACGTGGTCCGACGGGCGCGCGAGCGTCGAGGAGATGGGCCGCGCGGCGATCGAGCGCGGCTACGCGTACCTCGCGATCTGCGACCACACCCCCGCCGTGGGGGCGGTGCGCGGCCTGACGGCCGACGACGTGCGCCGGCAGGCGGAGGAGATCGCGGCGGCCAACGACGTGCTGGCGCCGTTCCGCGTCCTGCGCGGGATCGAGTGCGACATCCTCGCCGACGGGCGGCTCGACCTCCCCGACGACGTCCTCGCCGAGCTCGACTGGGTGCAGGCGAGCGTGCACAGCGGGCAGCGGATGCCGCGGCAGGAGATGACCAGCCGCGTCGTGGAGGCGCTGCGCAACCCGTACGTGCGCTGCCTCAGCCACCCGACCGGCCGCATGATCGGCCGGCGGCCGGAGAACGCGCTCGACCTCGAGCGCGCGTTCGCGGTCGCGCTCGAGGAGGGCGTCGCGGTCGAGGTCAACGGCCTGGCCCCTCGCCTCGACCTCAGCGGGACGCACGTCCGCGAGGCGTTGCGCGCCGGCCTGGACATCGTCTGCTCGACCGACGCCCACTCGATCCTCGGGCTCGGGAACATGGAGCTCTCGGTCGCGACCGCGCGCCGCGGCTGGGCGACGCCCGACCGCGTCGTCAACACGCGGCCGCTGGAGGCGATCCTCGCGGGCCGCCGGGCGCCGCGCTGATCAGCCGCGCGGCGCGCGGGTCAGGAGGCCTCCGCCTTGACGTTGTGCTTGCGGAGGTAGTCGAGGTAGAAGGGCCGCATCAGCTCGGCCACCTCGCCCTTGCCGGCGTCCGTGACGTCGTCGACGTGGGCGCTCAGCCGCATGATGTCGTTCTCCGAGCCCTCCATGTCCCCGGCGCCCGCCTCGGCCACCGGGAGCGTCTTCATGAGGTCGTAGAAGAAGCGCGCGTCGAGATGCCGCTTCGCGCGGTGCACCGCGAGGTCGTGGAGCTCGTGCGAGGACAGCTGGTCGAGTCCGTCGTCGTCCGCCATGGCCCCCGACCCTACCGCAGCCCCTCAGTCGTCGAGGATCGTGAGGTCGAGCCGGCGCAGGCGCTCGGGGTCGGTGAGCGCGTCGATCTCGACGATCCGCCCGTCGGCGATGGTGAACCCCATGACCGCGAACGGCTGTCCCTGGGGCGCGACGACGGCGCCCGCGGCGCCGTTGACGAGCGCCGGGCGCACCCACGGGGAGAGTCGCGCGTAGCTCATCGCGCGCTCGGCCACGGCCCGCGCGCCGCGGACCACCGCGGAGCCCGGCCGCCCTGGGCCCGCGTCGGAGCGCGTCACGACATCGGGGTCGAGGACGGCGAGGAGCGCGTCGAAGTCCCCGGCGCGGGACGCGGCGAAGAAGGCGTCGACGACCTCTCGCTGGCGGGCGAGGTCGGCGTCGGGACTCCGGACCCCGCCCGCCCCCTGCACACGGCGGCGCGCGCGGCTGGCGAGCTGCCGCGCCGCGGTCGGGGAGCGCCCCACGATCGAGGCGATGTCGTCGAAGGGCACGGCGAACATGTCGTGCAGCACGAATGCCAGCCGCTCGGCGGGCGTCAGCTGCTCGAGCACCACGAGCAGCGCGAGCCCGACCGAGTCGGCCAGCATCGCCTCGTGCTCGGGGTCCGCCCCGTCCGCGCGGGACACGATGGGGTCGGGGACGTGGAAGTCGAGCGGCTCCTCGCGGCGAGTCCGCCGCGAGCGCAGCATGTTCAGGCACACGCGGGAGACGACCGTCGTCAGCCACGCGCGCAGGTTCTCCACGTCGCTCGAATCCGCTCGGCTGAGCCGCAGCCAGGCCTCCTGGACGGCGTCGTCCGCCTCGCTCGGCGAGCCCAGCATCCGGTAGGCGACCGCCCGCAGATGGGTCCGCTGCTCCTCGAAGCGCTCCGCCAGCCAATCGTGCTCGTCCACCTTGGTCACATCCCTTCGTCGTGCGGGGTCCAGGGAGTTGACCGACGAACCCGAGCCGTTGTGACGAGCACCGGCACCACCAAGGAGCGTAATCATGCCCGCACGCAAGAAGATCGCCGTCACGGGAGCCACCGGGCGGGTGGGTCGCCACATCGTCGCCGCGCTGGAGGCCGAGGGCCATGACGTCGTCCCCATGTCGCGGTCCCTCGGCGTGGACGTGGTCACGGGGGAGGGCCTGGCTGAGGCGCTGGCCGGCGTGGAGTGCATAGTCGACGCCGCGACCGGGCCGTCGCCCGACTACGAGTCGGCGAACGCGTTCTTCACCGCCTCGGCCCGCAACCTCCAGGAGGCCGGCGCGCGCGCCGGCGTGCAGCGGATCGTCCTCGTGTCGATCATCGGGATCGACCGCTTCGAGGGCGGCTACAACGCGGCCAAGCTCGGCCAGGAGCGGGCGCACCAGGCGGGGCCGATCCCGGTGCGCGTGCTGCGCGCCGCGCAGTTCCACGAGTTCGTCGAGGTGCTCATGGACTGGGGGCGTCAGGGCGACGTGGCCTACGTGTGGAAGATGCGCACGCAGCTGGTCGCGGCCCAGATCGTCGGGGAGGAGCTCGCCCGGCTGGCCACCGACCCCGGGGCCTCCAACGGCCGCATCCTGGAGATCGCCGGCCCGCGCGAGGAGAGCCTCGTGGAGGCGGCGGCGCTGGTCGCGGCCCGGCGCGGCGGGCCGGCGCGCGTCGAGGGTGTCGACGCCCCTGGCCCCGACAGCGCGCTCTACGAGGCCGGCGGGGCCCTGCCCGGGCCGGACGCCACCCTCGCCGGCCCGACGTTCGAGGAGTGGCTGGCCGCGGACGGGCGATGAGTTTCCGGCCCGGAGCCGGTCTGAACGGGTAGCCCTGTTTCCGCACGAGGAGGACCCCGCGCCATGTCTCAGCGAATCACCCCGAACCTGTGGTTCGACACCGAGGCCGAGGAGGCCGCGGACTTCTACGTCTCGGTCTTCAAGAACTCGCGCGTCGTGGGCGTCACCCATTACACGGAGGGCGCGCCGCGACCGGCCGGCATGGTGATGACGGTGACGTTCGAGCTGGACGGACAGCGCTTCGTCGGCATCAACGGCGGCCCGGAGTTCAAGTTCGACGAGGCGGTCTCGCTCGAGATCACCTGCAACGACCAGGCCGAGGTCGACTACTACTGGGAGCGCCTCACCGACGGCGGCGAGGAGGGGCCGTGCGGCTGGGTCAAGGACCGCTACGGCCTCTCCTGGCAGGTCGTCCCGGAGGGGATGGAGGAGCTCTTCGCCGACGAGGACCCGGCCCGCGCGCAGCGCGCGATGCAGGCGATGCTCCAGATGCGCAAGCTCGACATCGCGGCGCTGCGCACCGCGGCCGACGGCGTCCCGGCGGCCTAGATGGCCGATTCCACGACCCCACGGTCGCCTGGCGGCGCCCCGCGGCGCCGGATCGCCACCCACCCGAGGGGCCCGTGGCAGCCAGCACTGTTCCCCTCGTGCGTGCGGCGCCCGGCATCCACGGGGCATCCACCAGTCGACCGCGCGGCCGCGGAATCGACCATCTAGGGTCGCGCGAGCGGCTTGGTGAAGACCAGGAACATGCACGGCGTCGCGAGGTCCGTGACGGCGTGCACGCCGATCTCCTCGAACGGCGCCGAGCGCACGATCGTGTAGCCGAGCCGTTCGTACCACGCGCGCAGGCGGTCCTTCTCCGGATGGACCCACTCGCGGGGGACGAGCAGCTCGAGCTGCGCGGTCGTGAAGCCGCGTGCGCGCATCAGGTCCTCGGCTGAGCGGAAGAGCTCGCGGCCCACGCCGCTGCCCCACCGCTCCGGCACGACGGACACGAACCCGAGGTCGGCGGTGGTCGGGTCGAGCCGCTTCACGCACGCGCAGCCCACGGCCTCGCCGTCGAGGGAGGCGACGAGCATCCCGCCGCCGCGGATCGCCTCGGCGACCGCCTCCGGCGTGGTCCGGACCGTGCCGTCGACCCACAGGCCGGCCTCGCCGACGGCGTAGGCCGCGTTGATCACGCGGACGACCTCCGCCACGCGATCCTCGTCGCCCGCGGCGGCCGCCGGGAGCAGCTCGACCGCCGCCGTCACCCGGCCGAGGGCTCGATGGTCTGGTTGAGGCGGAGCACGTTGGCCGGGTCCCACTCGTCCGTCAGCGCCACGAGGCGAGCGTACGCCGTCTCGCCGTAGGACGTCCGCGCCGCGTCCAGGTCGCCGAGGAAGTCGACGTGCGCGCGCCCGGTCGACGCGCTGGACGCCGCGAAGCGGGCAACCGCCCCGCCCATCTGCCGCATGTGGATCTCGCACAGCGGCAGGGGCGCGGCGAGGTGGAGCGCGGACAGCGGCGACCGGGGTTGACGCGGCGCCAGGCCCGGATCAACATTCAGGTCGACCCGTCTGGGGGTCGCGTGCGCAATCCCGTTCGCTCCGAGACCGACGCCTTTCACATCGCGGTCGGCATCGCGGTGGTGCTGGGCGCGTCGCTGTCGCTCGGGGTGCTGGTCACGCCCCTGGTCGGCATCGCGCTGTTCGTGGGCGCGGTCGTGGGCGTCCTGTTCTGGGAGTTCGCGACGACCGACCCCGACCGTCGCCGGCCGCTGCGCGAGGCCGCGGCCGCGGGACGGCGCAACGCCGCGCCGGGGCGGCGGTGCGTCCTCGTCGTGGCCAACCGCACGCTGCCCAGCGAAGCGCTGCGCGCCGACCTCGCCCGCCGCGCGAAGGGCGGCGCGGAGGTGCACGTCGTCGTGCCGATCCTCGTCTCACGCATCCACTACGTGGCCTCGGATGTGGATGCCGAGCTGCGCGACGCGCGCGAGCGGCTCGACGACACGCTCGCCTGGGCGCGCGCCGAGGGCCTCGCGGTCACCGGCAAGGTCGGCGACCCGAACATCGCGCTCGGGGCCATCGAGGACGAGCTGCGCCTGGCGGGCGCCGACGAGGTGATCATCTCGACCCTGCCGCCCGGCCGCTCCAACTGGCTCGAGACCGGCATCGTCGAGCGGCTGCGCGAGGACCTCGACATCCCCGTCACGCACACGGTCGTGGATCTCGAGAGCGCGGGGACGGCCGCGGCGCGCTAGGCCCGGCGCCGCGGGCGCGCCCGCACGCTTGCCCTCGCCACTCGCAAGTGAGACGATTCTCAACTGCGGGACCACGGGAGACGGAGGAGTCCTGTGAGCCGGACCTACAGCGCCGACCCGATTGCGGACGCGCCGGACCTCGAAGCGGCGCTGGCGACCCTGCGGTCGCACGGGATGCGGGCCTCGGCGGCGCGGCGGCTCGTGCTGGAGGCGCTGTACCTGGCCGGCGAGCCGGTGACCGTCGAGGACATCGCGGGCGGGCTGGACGGGCGGCTCCCGGCGTCTGACCCCGGGTCGGTGTACCGCAACCTCGAGGCGCTCGAGGCGATCGGGCTGGTGCGCCACGTCCACGTCGGCCACGCGCCGGGCCGCTACGTCACCGCGAGCGCGGGCGTGCGCGAGCACCTGCTGTGCGACGCGTGCGGCGCGCTGCGGGCGGTGGAGCCCGAGGCGCTGGACGACGTGCGCGCGCTGATCCGCGACCGCTTCGGCCACGAGGCGCGCTTCACGCACTTCCCGATCGGCGGGCTGTGCGCCGCGTGCGCGCGGCCGGGGTCCGGGCCGCGGGCGGTGCCCGACGACGGCGAGCGGGAGCCGCATGCACATCCCTGACGGGTTCCTGTCCGCCGACGTCGCGGCGGCCACGGGCGTCGTCGCGGTCGCCGCGGTCGGCTACGGGCTGCATCGCGCCAACCGGACGCTCGACGAGCGTCAGGTCCCCCTGCTGGGCGTGACCGCCGCGTTCGTGTTCGCCGCGCAGATGCTCAACTTCCCGGTGGCGGGCGGCACCAGCGGGCACTTCCTCGGGGCGGCGCTGGCGACGATCCTGCTCGGGCCGTGGCTCGCCTGCCTCGTGATCGCGGTGGTGCTCGTCGTGCAGGCGTTCATGTTCGCCGACGGGGGCGTGACGGCGCTCGGGGCCAACATCGTCTGCATGGGCGTGGTCGGCGCGCTCGGCTCGGGGCTGATGCTGCGCGCCGGGCGAGCGGTGCTGCCGCCGCGCCGCACGCCGTTCCTCGGGCTGTGCGGGGTGACGGCATGGCTCGCGGTGGTGGCCGGCGCGGCGGTCGCGTCGGTCCTGCTCGCGATCTCGGGGACCGTGCCGCTGGCGACGGTGCTGCCGGCGATGCTCGGCGTCCACGTGTTCATCGGGATCGGCGAGGCGGCGATCACCGTCGCGGCGGTCGCCGCGGTCCTGGCGGTGCGCCCGGACCTCGTGGCCGCGGCGGAGCACCTCGAGGATGAGCCGGTCTCCGCGCCGGCGGCGGGGGAGGCGCTGTCGTGAGCACCTCGGTCAAGGTCTTCACGGTCCTGGCGCTGGCGGTCGCCGTCGGGCTCGCGACCGCGGTCTCGCCGTTCGCGTCGTCCTCGCCCGACGGGCTCGAGCGCGTGGCGCACGACAAGGCGTTCGTCGACCGCGGCGAGCTGCACGCCGTCCAGGAGGACGCGCCCGTCCCGGGCTACGCCTTCCCCGGGATCCACGACGCGCGGGTGGCGACCGGTGTCGCCGGGTTCGCGGGGACGCTGGTGGTGTTCGCGCTCGGCTTCGGGATGGCCGCGCTGCTGCGTCGCCGGGAAGGGCCGGCCGCCGCGCGGTGAGCGCGCCCGACCTCACGGGCGTCGCCGGGAACCCGGCCAGCCGCGTGCACCGGCTCGACCCGCGCGCGAAGGTCGTCGGGCTGCTGGCCGTGACGGTGGTCGCCGTCAGCACGCCGCTCCAGTACTGGCCGGTCTTCGCCGCGTGCGCGGCGGTGCTCGCCGCCGTGGCGGCGACCGCCCGCGTGCCGGCGGCGGTCGTATGGCACCGGGGCCGCCTGGTGCTCGCGCCGGTGCTCCTCGTCGCGGTGTGCGTCCCGCTGGTCCGCACCGGCGGCGCCGCCCATGCGCTGGGCCCGCTCGACGTCCACGACGCCGGCCTCGAGGTCGCCGCCACGGTCGCCGCCAAGGCGCTCATCGGCGTCACCGCGGCCGTGCTCCTCGGCGCCGTCACGGCGTTCCCCGCCCTGCTCGGCGGGCTCGAGGCGCTGCGGATGCCGCGTGTGCTCGTCCTCATCGCCGGGATGATGTATCGCTACCTGTTCGTGATCCTCGGCGAGGCGGAGCGGACCCGCGCCGCCCTCGCCGCGCGCGCCTACCGCCCGCGCAACGCCGTGCACGCGGGGGCGCTCGGCCGGGTGGCCGGCACGCTGTTCCTGCGCTCCTACGGCCGCGGGGAGCGGGTGCACCTCGCGATGCTCGCCCGCGGCTACGACGGGCACATGCCGCGCGCCGCGCCGCTCGCGCTCGGCCGCGCCGACGTGGCCTTCGTGGCGCTCGTGCTGCTCGCCCTCGTGCCGGTGCGCCTCCTGGCGGGAGCCGGCCCGTGAGCTGCGCGCTGCATCTGCGCGACGTCAGCTTCCGCTACCCCGACGGCCGCCCGGCGCTCCGCGGCGTCGACCTCCACGTGACCCACGGCGAGCGCGTCGCGCTGCTGGGCCCCAACGGCGCCGGCAAGACCACGCTGATGCTCCACCTCAACGGCCTGCTCACCGGGACGGGCGAGCTCGAGGTCGCGGGCCTCAAGGTGGAGCGCGCGACGCTGCCCGAGCTGCGTGCGCGGGTCGGGCTCGTCTTCCAGGACCCCGACGACCAGCTCTTCATGCCCACCGTGGGAGAGGACGTCGCGTTCGGGCCGCTGAACCTCGGCCTCACGCGCGACGAGGTGGCCGCGCGGGTGCGCGACGCGCTCGCCGCGGTCCGCATGGACGGCGCCCACGACCGCTCCCCGCACCTGCTCTCGATGGGCGAGCGCCGGCGCGTCGCGATCGCCACCGTGCTCGCCATGCGCCCCTGGCTGCTCGTCCTCGACGAGCCCTCCGCGAGCCTCGACCCGCGCGGGCGGCGCGAGCTGCTCGAGGTCCTGGCGGGGATCGAGGGCACGATGCTGCTCGCCACGCACGACCTGCCGCTCGCCGCCGAGCTGTGCGAGCGCGCGGTGATCCTGGACGCCGGGCGGATCCACGCCGACGGGCTGTGCCGCGAGCTGCTCGCCGACCGCGACCTGCTCGCCGCGCACGACCTCGAGCTGCCGGCGGGGTTCGACCTCGCGCAGGTGACACCGCGGCCGCGTCAGGGCGCCTCCCGCGCCGCGGCGTAAGGTGGGCGGCATGGACGCCGCACCCGAGGGCCCCGCCTTCCGGACGCTGAGCGACGTCGTCCTCGCCGTCGCCTCCGAGCGCGAGGTCGAGCCCGTGCTGCAGCGCCTCGTGGACGCCGCCCGAGGGCTGGCGGGGGCGCGCTACGCCGCGCTCGGCGTCCCCGACGGCACGGGCGCGTTCGCGCGCTTCATCACCAGCGGGATGAGCGACGAGCTGATCGCGGCGATGGGACCGCTCCCGCGCACGCACGGGCTGTTGGGGGCGATGCTCGAGGCCGACCGGCCGCACCGGACCGGCGACATCCGCGGCGACCCGCGCTTCCGCGGCTGGTGGCCGGACGCCCATCCGCAGATGCGCTCGTTCCTCGGCGTCCCGATCGTCGCGCGCGGCGAGGTGATCGGCGCGCTCTACCTCACCGACAAGGAGGGCGCCGACGCGTTCGGCGACGACGACGAGCGCGTGATCGAGATGCTCGCCGCCCATGCGGCGATCGCCATCGAGAACGCGCGCCTGCACGAGCGCAGCCGGGAGCTGAGCATCGTCGAGGAGCGAAACCGCCTCGCGCGCGAGCTGCACGACGCGGTCAGCCAGAAGCTGTTCGGGGTCGTGCTGACCGCCGAGTCGGCCGCGACGCTGCTCGACCGCGACCCCGATGCCGCGCGCGAGCAGCTCACCCGCCTCGGCGGCCTGGCGCGCGAGGCCCAGGAGGAGCTGCGCGCGCTGATCGACGAGCTGCGCCCGCCCTCGCTCGCCATCGAGGGCCTCGCGACCGCGCTGCGCAAGCACGTCGCGGTGCTGCGGCGGGTGTTCGGCGTCGACGTCGGCCTGCGCGTGGCAGGCGCGCCGCGGCTCGACCCGGAGGCGGAGGGCGAGGTGTTCCGCATCGCCCAGGAGGCACTGCAGAACGCGGTGCGCCACTCGCACGCGGAGCGCGTCGAGGTGCGCCTGGAGGCCGACAACGGCCGCGTGGACCTCGCGGTGGCCGACGACGGCATCGGGTTCGAGGCCGCCAACCCCGAGCTGCGCGGGCGGCGCCTCGGCTTGACCTCGATGGAGGAGCGAGCCCGCGCGGTCGGCGGCGTGCTGACGATCGAGTCCGAGCCCGGCGCGGGTACCACGGTGCGCCTCGAGGTCGGCGGATGACCGCCATCCGCGTCCTCATCGCCGACGACCACGCGGTGGTGCGCCAGGGCCTGCGCACCTTCCTCGACCTCCAGGAGGACCTCGAGGTGGTCGGCGAGGCGGCCGACGGCGGCGAGGCGGTGGAGGTCGCGGAGCGCGAGGCGCCCGACGTCGTGCTGATGGACCTCGTCATGCCGGGCATGGACGGGATCGCGGCGATCCGCGCGTTGCGCGAGCGCGTGCCGGGGGCGCGCGCGATCGCGCTGACGAGCTTCGGCGACGACGAGCGGGTGTTCCCCGCCGTACGCGCGGGCGCCGCCGGCTACCTGCTCAAGGACGTCGAGCCCGGCGAGCTCGTGCGCGCGATCCGCGTCGTGCACGCCGGGCAGTCGGTGGTGCACCCGGCGGTCGCCTCGCGCCTGCTGGAGGAGCTCGCGGCCGACGGCGCCGCGACCGGCCGCGCCCCCGGCGAGGTCCTCACCGCCCGCGAGCGCGAGGTCCTGCGCCTGATCGCCCGCGGCCGCTCCAACAAGGTCATCGCCCGCGAGCTCGGCGTCTCGGAGAAGACGGTCAAGACCCACGTGAGCCACATCCTCGGCAAGCTCGGGGTCACCGCGCGCACGCAGGCGGCGCTGTTCGCGGTCCGCCACGGGCTCGCCGAGCCGGAGTGATGGTCCGGAGGACCTAGGACCATTTCCCGATGGTGATGGGGGCGCGGTCGTCGTAGCGTCACGGCCATGTCCACCGCCCTGATCACCGGCGCCTCGCGCGGCCTCGGCCTGGCGCTCGCCCGGGAGCTCGCCGCGCGCGGCCGGCGGCTCGTCATCGACGCCCGCGACCCCGGCCCGCTCGAGGCCGCTCGCGCGGAGCTGGCGACCCGCACCGAGGTGGTCGCGCTCGCCGGCGACGTCGCCGACCCCGAGCACCGCCGCGCGCTCGTCGCCGCCGCGGGAGCGGACCTCGACCTGCTCGTCAACAACGCGAGCGAGCTGGGCCCGAGCCCGCAGCCCGAGCTCGCCGACTACCCGCTCGACGTCCTCGAGCGCGTCTACCGCGTCAACGTGCTCGCGCCGCTGGCGCTGATCCAGCTCGCGCTGCCCGCGCTGGGCGACGGCGCGCGGATCGTCAACGTGACCTCCGACGCCGCCGTCGAGCCCTACGCGGGGTGGGGCGGCTACGGCTCGGCCAAGGCGGCGCTCGAGCAGCTGACCGCGATCCTCGCCGCCGAGCGCCCGGGCCTGCGGGTCTACGCGGTCGATCCCGGCGACATGAACACGCGCATGCAGCAGGCGGCGTTCCCCGGCGAGGACGTCTCGGACCGGCCGCCGCCCGAGGCGAGCGTCCCCGGGCTGATGGCGCTCGCCGAGGGCGAGCTGCCCAGCGGCCGCTACGCCGCGCGCGAGCTGGCGGGCACCGCGGCGTGACGCCGGCGCCCGCCTTCACGTTGCCCGCGCGGCTCGAGGCGGCCGAGCCGCCCGAGGCGCGCGGGCTCGCGCGCGACGAGGTCCGCCTGCTGGTGGCGCGCCGCGCCGACGGGTCGCTCGCCCACGCGACCTTCCGCGACCTGCCGTCCCTCCTCGACCCCGGCGACCTCCTGGTCGTCAACCGCTCCGCCACGCTGCCCGCCGCGCTGAAGGCGCAGCGCGCCGACGGGAGCCCGCTCGACCTCCATCTCTCGACGCCGGTGCCGATGGGGACGCCGGACCACTGGGTCGTCGAGCTGCGCCGCGGCGGCCGCCGCCTCTCCGACGGGCGCGCCGGCGAGCGCCTCGCGCTCCCCGGCGGCGGCCGCGCGGAGCTGGTCGCGCCCTACCTCGGCACCCGTCTGTGGGTCGCGGAGCTGACGCTGCCCGGCCCGCTGCTCGCCTACCTCGCCGCCCACGGCCACCCGATCCGCTACGGCCACACGCGGCGCGAATGGCCGCTCGCCGACTACCAGACGGTGTTCGCGGCCGAGCCGGGGAGCGCCGAGATGCCGAGCGCCGCGCGGCCCTTCACGCCGCGCGTGCTCGCCGGCCTCGAGGCGCGCGGCGTGCGCGTCGCCTCGATCGTCCTGCACACCGGGGTCTCGTCGCTGGAGCGCGGGGAGCTGCCGTACCCCGAGCGCTACCGCGTCCCCGCCGCCACCGCCGCCCGGGTGCGCGAGGCGCGCCGCGTGATCGCGGTCGGCACGACGGTCGTGCGCGCGCTCGAGACCTCCGGCGGCCGCGCCGCCGAGGGATGGACCCGCCACGTGGTCACGCCCGAGCGCCCGCCGCGCGTCGTCGACGGGCTGGTCACCGGCTGGCACGACCCGGACGCCTCGCACCTGCTGATGCTCGAGGCGCTGGCCGGACCCGGCCTCGTCGAGCGCTCCTACGCCGAGGCGCTCGCCGCGGGCTACCTGTGGCACGAGTTCGGCGACTCGCACCTGCTGCTGTGACGCCGGCCCTCGGGCCGCGTGTCGAGTTGGGCTCGCTGAGCGCGCGGAAGTCGACACGCGCCGCGCGCGGCCGCGGGCCTCGCCCCGCCCGCCCTACTCGCCGGCGGTGCGCAGCGGCGCGCGCTCGAGCGGCTCGGCCAGCAGCATCTCCTTGGTGAAGATGAGGTCCGAGCGGTTGAAGTCCGACATCTCGTAGTCGTGGCCCATCGTGATCGCGTCGAACGGGCACGCGACCTCGCAGTAGCCGCAGAAGATGCAGCGCGAGAGGTTGATCTCGTACACGGCGGCGTAGCGCTCGCCCGCGCTGATCCGGACCTCGGGCGTGTTCTCGGCGGCCACCACGCGGATGCAGTCCGCCGGGCACGCGGCCGCGCACAGCGAGCAGCCGACGCACTTCTCGAGCCCCGTGTCCTCGAAGCGGTGGAGCTTGTGGCGCCCGCGGAAGCGCGGGTAGACCGGCGTCTTCTCCTCCGGGTACTGGATCGTCTTCGGGCCCTCGACGAGGCGGGAGAACGTCATCCGCAGGCCCTTCAGCGTCGCGCCGAAGGCGCGGTAGGTACTCGCCGCCGCCCCGGGGGCCGGGGCGCGTTGGACGGCGATCACATCGTCGCCGGGACTCCAGGACATCAGGTCACCACCACCAGGATCGCGGTCACGAGGGCGTTGAGGGTCGCGAGCGGCAGGAAGACCTTCCAGCCCAGCGACATCAGCTGGTCGTAGCGCAGCCGCGGCAGCGTCGCGCGCACCCAGATGAAGAGGAAGATGAAGGCGCACATCTTCACGATCACGACGATCGGGTCCACCCACGTGGGCGGGTCCACGAACGGGATGTTCCAGCCGCCGAGGAAGAGCGTCACCATCAGCCCGGAGACGACGACGATGTTCAGGTACTCCGCGGCGAAGAAGGCGGCGAAGCGCCCGCCGCCGTACTCGGTGTTGTAGCCGCCGACCAGCTCGGCGTCGGCCTCGGGCAGGTCGAACGGCGCGCGGTTGGTCTCCGCGAAGCCCGCCACGAGGAACACGATGAAGCCGACGAACTGCGGGATGAAGAACCACAGGTTGCCGGGGCCCGACTGCGCCTGGACGATGTCCACCAGCGACAGCGAGCCGGTCATCATGATCACGCCGACGAGCGACAGGCCCTGGGCGACCTCGTAGGAGATGAGCTGCGCGGCGGAGCGCATCGCGCCCATGAACGAGAACTTCGAGCCCGAGGCCCAGCCCCCGAGCATCAGGCCGTAGAACGCGATCCCGCCGAACGCGAACGCGTACAGGATCCCGATGTCGGGGTCGATCCCGTAGAGCCCGACCTGGGTGCCGAAGATGTCGACGGTGTCCGAGAACGGGATGATCGCGATCGTCGCCGTCGCGGTGAGCATCGAGATCGCGGGCGCGATCGCGAACAGCCAGCCGACCGAGGTGCGGGGGCGGAACTGCTCCTTGAAGACGAGCTTGCCGATGTCGGCGACTGCCTGCAGCGCGCCGAACGGGCCGACGCGGTTGGGCCCGTAGCGGTGCTGGAAGCGCCCCAGCACCTTGCGGTCGGCGAGCAGCGCGAGCGGCACCATGTTGAAGACGACGGCGAAGATCACGAGCGCCTTGAGGATCTGGATCCACCAGGGCTCGTAGTAGCCGATCTCGGCGAAGACGATCATGGCGCCGACCCGTCCGAGGACTGCGACGGCGGGCGGACGCCCGGGTCCGGCTGGGGCGCCGATGCCGGCATCTCCGCCATGCCCTCACCCGCGGGCGTGACCATGGCGGGCACCGCGGAGGGCTCGGGCGGCTCCGGGGGCCCGACGCGCCGGACCTCCGCCAGCGGCCCGGCGAGGACGTTGGCGGGCTGCTCGAGCGTGCCGGCGGCCACGAACACCGTGCCGTGCGGCAGCGAGGCGCGCAGCCTGGCGGCGGCGGTCACGGTCCCCGCGCCCGAGCGCACCTCCACGCGGTCACCCTCCGCGATGCCGAGCCGCTCGGCGTCGGGCGGGGCGAGCTCCACGACCTGCTGGGCGCGCGCGAAGTGCAGCACCGGCGAGAGGTCGACCTCCTTGGCCGCCCACAGCGGCCGGAAGGTGCCGAGGCGCAGGGCGCCGTTCGGGCTCGCCGCGGCCGGCGGGATCTCCAGCTCGGCGAGCTCCCAGCGCGGCGGCGCGAAGCTCGCGGCCGCCGGGGTCTCGGGCCAGCGCACGCCGCGCCCGCCGATCTCGTCGAGCGTGAGCCCGGCGTAGAACGGCACGGCGGCGAACAGCTGGTCGGAGGCCATCGGCCCGGTGTGCACGCCGGTCTCGAGGCCCGCACGGCGCGCCACCTCGGCCACCACCTGCCAGCCGGCGCGCACCCCGCTGCCGGGCATCCCGGCGGGGTGCGGGCGCCCGATCGCCGGGCGCAGCCGCTGGACGCGCCCGTCGGGCTGCACCAGCGTGCCCTCCTTCTCGGGATAGGCCTCGGCCGGGAACACGATGTCGGCGTGCTCGCGCACGGTCTCGGTCAGCACCGACTCGTGGGCGATCACGGTCTGCGCCGCGCCCAGCGCCGCCTCCCACTTCGCGCGGTCCGGGGCGAAGCGCAGCGGGTCGGAGTGCAGCAGGTAGAGCGTGGTGAGCTCGCCCTCGGCGAGGCCCTCGGCGATGCCGTCCGCGTCGCGGCCGGCGGCCGCGAGCGTCGCGTACCCGGCGCCGTGGCCAGGGGCGAACCCGGCCTCGCGCAGGCCGCGCCCGTTGGCCGAGCTCGGCACCTCGAGCAGCCCGGCGCCGTGGCGGTCGTGGAGGCCAAGGCGCGTCGCGACGTTGAGCAGCGCGCGCGCGGCGCCCGCGCCGCGCGGCCCGCTCAGCAGCCGCTCGCCGTAGAGGATCACCACGTCCTCGCCGACGCCGCTGAGGAACTCGGCCAGGTCGCGCGCGCTCTGCGCGTTCGAGCCGGCCGCGGTGGCTGCCCCGCCGAGGAGCCCGGCGTCGTCGGAGAAGGCGGCGTCGAGCGCGGCCAGCAGCGCGCCGCCGGTGCCGGGCGCGTAGCGCAGCAGCATGCGCGCGCTGGGGTCGAGCGCGGTCGGCCGGGCGCCCGCCACCGCGAGCTTCACCCCACGCCGGCGGATGCCCTTGCGCAGGCGCAGGTCGAAGATCGCCACGTCGTCGATCGGGTCGCAGTCGATCAGCAGGACGGCGTGGGCGAACTCGAGGTCGGCCACCTCGGCCTGCAGGGCGGGGTCGCTGAGCGCGCGGCGCACGTCGAGCGGCAGCGCGTCGCTGCCCGACGGCGCGGAGCTGAGGTGGGAGGAGCCGAGCCGCTCGCGCATCAGCCGCGAGAGCAGGAAGGCCTCCTCGTTGGTCGTCTCCCCGCTCGCCAGCGCCGCCGCGCGCGGACCCGCCTTCGCGAGCGCGTTCGCCGCCGCGTGGAGCGCCTTGTCCCACGAGGCGGGCATGAGCTCGGTGCCCTCGCGCATCAGCGGCTGCACGATGCGCTCGTCGGAGTGCGTGTACTGGTAGCCGAAGCGGCCCTTGTCGCACAGCCAGCCGTCGTTGACGCCCTCGTGGTCGCGCGCGAGCACGCGCATGACGCGGTCGTCGCGCACCGTCAGCTCGACGTTGCACTGCCCCGGGCACATCGCGCACACCGTGCCGGAGCCCTCGATGTCCCACGGGCGCGCGCGGAAGCGGTAGGCGCTCGAGGTCAGGGCGCCCACCGGGCACAGCTCGACGATGTTGCCGCTGAACGGCGCCACGTAGGGATGGCCGTCGAACGTGCCGACGAAGGAGTGCGCGCCGCGCTCGAGCAGGATCAGCTGGTAGTCCTCGGAGATCTCCTGCGAGAAGCGCACGCAGCGGTAGCAGAGGATGCAGCGCTCGCGGTCGATCGCGATCAGCGGCGAGAGCTCGAGCGGCTTGCGGAAGTGGCGCTTGGGCTCGATGAAGCGCGAGGTGCCGGCGCCCCAGCCGTAGGTGATGTCCTGCAGCGGGCACTCGCCGCCCTTGTCGCACACCGGGCAGTCCAGGGGGTGGTTGATGAGCAGGAACTCGACCACCGCGTTCTGCGCCTTGTGCACGCGCTCGGTCTGGGTGTGGACGACCATGCCGTCCTTGATCGGGGTCGAGCACCCGGTCTGCAGCTTCGGGATGCCCTCGATCTCCACCAGGCACATGCGGCAGGCGCCGACCGGCTGCCCGAGCTTGGGCTCGTAGCAGAACACGGGGATCTCGACGTCGCCGTACTTGGCGGCGTCGACCAGCATCGAGTTCTCCGGGGCTCTGACCTCGCGACCGTCGATCGAGAAGGTCACCCAGTGGGGCTCGGGACGTGGCATCAGATGGAACCAACCATCTAGGCCACCGCGGGCGTGGGATCGGTGTCCGCGGGCGCGAGCATCGGGCCCTGTCCGGCCTGGCGGCCGCGGTTGACCTGCGGGATGGCGGCGCCGAGGCCCGCGCGCTCGCGGGCGAGCTCGATGTGCGCCTCGAACTCCTCGCGGAAGTGCTTGATCATCGAGCCGATCGGCATCGCCATCGCGTCGCCCAGCACGCACAGGCAGTTGCCGATGATCTGGTCGCACACCGACTGCATGATGTCGAGGTCCATCGGGGTGGCCTCGCCGGAGTCGATGCGCTCGAGCATCTTGACCGTCCAGTTGGTCCCCTCGCGGCACGGCGTGCACTTGCCGCACGACTCGTGGCGGTAGAACTTCGCCGTCTTCATCGCCACGTCGACGATCGGGATCGAGTCGTCGATCACGATGATCGCGCCGGAGCCGAGCATCGAGCCGGCCTTGGCCATCGCGTCGAACTCGTACGGGAGGTCGAGGTACTCGTCGCTGCCGGGCAGCACCGGGGCGCTCGAGCCGCCGGGGAACCACGCCTTCACCGACCGCCCCTCGGGGGGCCCGCCCGCCAGGCCGAAGATGAGCTCGCGCGAGGACGTGCCGAGCACCACCTCGTAGTTGCCGGGGCGCTGGACGCAGCCCGAGATCGACACGACCTTCGTGCCGGTCGAGGTCGCGGTGCCGATCCGCGCGTACTCCTCGCCGCCCATGCTGATGACGATCGGGACGTTCATCAGCGTCTCGACGTTGTTGATGAGCGTCGGCCCCTGGTAGAGGCCCTGGTTGGCGGGGAACGGCGGCTTGAGCCGCGGGTTGCCGCGCTTGCCCTCCAGCGAGTCGAGCAGCGCGGTCTCCTCGCCGCAGATGTAGGCCCCCGCGCCGCGGTGCACGACGAGGTCGAGCGTGTGCTCGGAGCCCAGGATGCGCTCGCCGAGGTAGCCGGCGGCGCGCGCCTCGGCCACCGCCGCGTCGAGGATGTCGGCCGGGTGCTGGTACTCGCCGCGGATGAAGATGAAGCTCTTGTTGGCCCCCACCGCGAAGGCGGCGATGATCATGCCCTCGATGAGCATATGGGGGTTCTTGGACATCAGCTCGCGGTCCTTGAACGTCCCCGGCTCCGACTCGTCGGCGTTGCAGACGAGGTACTTGTCCATCGTGCCCTTGGGCATGAAGGAGGCCTTCTTGCCCATCTGGAAGCCCGCGCCGCCGCGCCCGCGCACGTTGGAGGCCAGCAGCTGGGCGGTGATCTCCTCCGGCGTCATGTCGAGCGCCTTGCGCAGCATCCGGTAGCCGCCGCGGCGCTCGTAGACCTCGCGCGTGTTGAGCCCGGGCTCGTCGATGTTCTCGTACAGCAGCTTCATGGGCCTCCGTCCGTTCCCGCCGCCTTGCGGTACCGCAGCTGCTTTGACTCGAGCACCGGCTTGCCGGCCAGGCAGTCGTCGACGATCGTGCGGCAGTCCGCGGTCTCGAGCGGCCCGACGTACTCCCCGTTCACCGACGCCATCGGCGCGATGTCGCACGCCCCGAGGCACTCGAAGGCGCGCACGTTGAACCGCGGGTCGTCGCCGGCCGCGCTGAGCATCTCGTCGTAGATCCGGTCGGCGCCGAGCAGCGAGCACGAGATGTTGGTGCACACGTAGACGGTGTGCTCCCCGCGCGGCACGGTCTCGAACATGTCGTAGAACGTGGCGACGGCCGTGAGGTAGGCCGGCGTCAGGCGCATCACGCACGCCGCCTGCTCGATCGCGCTCGGCGAGCACCAGCCGTAGCGGTCCTGGACCACCTGCAGCGCCGGGATGGCGGCCGAGCGGATGTCGGGGTACTTCGCCATGTGGGCCTCGATCGCGGCGCGCACCTCGGCGGGGACCGGCGTCGTCGCCGGGTCCGGGACGACCGCCGGGTCCTTGGTGAGGTCGGCCGCCTCGTCCCAGCCGGGGACGCGCGAGCCGTGCGCGTAGCGCTTGACGCGACTCGGGTCGATGGCCATCAGCGGTCGATGCCCCCGAGGATCGGGTCGAGCATCGCGAGCGCGGCGATGAGGTCGGCGACGTAGGCGCCCTGCACCATCGGCTTGAACGCCTGCAGGTTCACGAACGAGGGGTCGCGCATGTGCACCCGCGCGGGCTTGGAGGAGCCGTCGGCGCGCACGAAGCAGGCGAGCTCGCCGCGCGGGGACTCGATCGGGTAGTACACCTCGCCCGGCGGCACGCGGAAGCCCTCGGTGACGAGCTTGAAGTGGTGGATCAGCGCCTCCATCGAGGTCGCCAGCTCGTGCCGGGGCGGCAGCGCGTACTTGCGGTTCGGGGTCATGTACGGCCCCTCGGGCAGCCCGTCGAGCGCCTGGTCGATGATCTTCACCGACTCGCGCATCTCGGCCATGCGGACGCGGTAGCGGTCGTAGTTGTCGCCCACCGTGCCGACCGGGATCTTGAAGTCGAAGTGGTCGTAGCTCGAGTACGGCGCGGCCTTGCGCAGGTCCCACGGGTTGCCGGTGGCGCGCAGGAGGGGGCCGGTGACGCCGAAGTCGAGCAGCGTCTGCTCGTCGACCGTCGCGACGCCGCGCAGCCGCTGGAGCACGATCTCGTTCTGGTCGATGAGCTGCTCGTACTGGTCCATCCGGGCCGGGAAGCCCCTGGTGAACTCGCGGCACTTGGCCTCGAAGCCGGGCGGGATGTCCTCGAAGACGCCGCCGACCTGGATGTAGCGCGTGTGCATGCGCTGGCCGGAGGACATCTCGAAGAGGTCGAGGATCAGGTCGCGGTCGCGCCAGCCGTACCAGAACACCGACATCGCGCCGAGGTCGAGCCCGCCGGTGGCGAGCCAGATCAGGTGCGAGGCGATGCGGTTGAGCTCGAGGTGGATGACGCGCAGGTACTGGCCGCGCGGCGGGACCTCGAGGTCGAGCAGCGTCTCCACCGCGCCGCAGAACGCCATCGCGTTGAAGTAGTAGGACAGGTAGTCCATCCGCTCGACGACCGGGATGACCTTCCAGTAGGCCTTGTCCTCGGCGGTCTTCTCGATTCCGGTGTGGACGTAGCCGACGATCGGCTTGATGTCCCGCACGACCTCGCCCTCGAGCGTCGTCAGCAGTCGCAGCACCCCGTGCGTGGCGGGATGGTGCGGGCCCATGTTGAGCGTCAGCAGCTCGTCGTGCTCGTGCTCGATGGTGGAGAGCTCGTGCGAGTCCTCCATCTCCCGGTAGGGGATGTGCGGGGTGTCGGTGGTGGGCGTCAGGTCGCTCACGGCTACTCCCACCAGCCCGGTGTGGTGGGCTCGTTGTGGGTGAACAGGACGGGCTCGCCGCCGACCGGGAAGTCGCGCCGCTGGGGGTGGCCCTCGTAGTCCTCGGGCATGAGGATGCGCCGCAGGTCCGGGTGCCCCTCGAAGATCACGCCGAACATGTCGTAGATCTCGCGCTCCTGGTGATCGGCGGTGGGCCACTCGGGCGTGACGCTCGGCACCGTCGGCTCGGCGATCGTCACGCGCGTGCGCACGGAGATGCGGTCGACCGCGCTCATGTCGAGCAGCTCGTAGTGCACGCCCAGCCGCGGCTCCTCCGGGAAGTAGTCGAGGCCGTGGACGGAGGCGAGGAACCGGTACCCGCGCGCGCGAAGCCGCTCCAGCGTGGCGGGCACGGCGCGGGGCGCGACCAGCAGCGCGGCCTGGTCGCGGAAGAAGCTCGTCGAGATCTCCGCCCCCTCGTCGGCCTCCCGCAGCTCCTGCGCGATCAGCTCGAGGCCGGTCGCGTCAGGCACTGGTGCCCTTCCCGCCGCCGGTCACCCCGATCGTGTGCTGCGCCGCCGCGTCGCCGGCCACCGCGGACTCGACGATCTCCTCGGTGCCGCGGCCGCCGTAGCGGGTCCGCCACCCCTGCTCCGGGTGCGAGAGGACCTTGGCGCGGAGCTGGATGATCCCGTGCGCGAGCGCCTCGGGCCGGGGCGGGCATCCGGGGACGTGCAGGTCGACCGGCATGAACTTGTCGGCGGGGACGATCGCGTAGTTGTTGAACACGCCCATCGAGGAGGAGCAGGCGCCCATCGAGATCGCCCACTTCGGCTCGAGCATCTGGTCGTAGATGCGCCGGACGACGGGCGCCATCTTGATCGAGATCCGGCCGGAGATGATCAACAGGTCCGCCTGGCGGGGCGACGCGCGAAAGGCCTCGAAGCCGAAGCGCGCGATGTCCACCCGCGAGGCGACGGTGGCCATCATCTCGATCGCGCAGCACGCCAGGCCGAAGGTGGCCGGCATGAAGGCGTTGCCGCGAGCCCAGTTGGCGGCCTTCTCGAGGGTCGTGGTCATGACCCGCTCCTCGACGTAGGCGTCGAGGTCGGGGCCGTCGAGGGCGCCCCGGAGCATGTCGCGGGCGCGCAGCTGGCGCGCCCGGAACTCGCCGTCGGCGCCGCTCGGGAGCTGCTTTCGCGTCACCTCCATTCGAGGGCTCCCCTTCGCCAGACGTAGATGAACGCGACCAGCAGCAGCGTGATGAACACGACCGTCTCGACCAGCGCGAACGTGCCGAACGCGTCGAGCTGGATCGCCACCGGATAGAGGAAGATCACCTCGATGTCGAAGAGGATGAACAGCATCGCGATCAGGTAGAAGCTGATCCCGAAGCGGAAGTTCTTCTTGACCTCCGAGGGCAGCCCGCACTCGTACGGGTCGTCGGTGGCCGGACGGCGGTGGTGCTTCGGCCCGAGGACGGAGTTCAGGAACGCGAACGTCAGGCCGAGGCCGCCGCCGATGAGGACGAAGACGATCGCGGGCAGATAGCTGCGGATCACGTGTCGGCGTTATATCACCGCGGGCCCTCCGCTTGTGCGGGAGTGTTACTTAGTGGCGATCGGAACGTGGCGCCGGGACGCCCGCGTCAGCGCGGCTTCTCGTAGCGCGCGACGTAGCTCTTGCGCCCGACGGTCGGCCCCGGGCGCAGGCCGGCGTCGAGCGCGAGCTCGGAGAGGCGCCACGGGCGGACGCGGTGCGGGTCGAAGACGGTCTCGCCCACGACCAGGCGGCCGCCCGGGCGCAGGACGCGCGCGAGCTCTGCGATCGCCTTGCCGTCGTCGCCGATCTCGCCGAGCGTCGCGACGAGGAACGCCGCGTCGAAGTGCTCGTCGGGGTAGGGGAGCCGCCGGCCGTCGCCGAGCGTCGCCGAGACGTTGGTCAGGCCCTGGCCGGCCGCCCGCGCGACGCTCTGGTCGAGCAGGGTGCGGCGGACGTCGAGCAGCTCGAGCGTCCCCGAGGGCTGCAGCATCCGCGCGACCGTGACCGAGTAGTAGCCGTACCCGGGGCCCACCTCGAGCACCGTCTCCTCCGGCTGCAGCGCGAGCAGCCCGACGAGCCGCCCGCGGCTGATGCCCGGCCGCGGGACGTTGTCGGAGATCCACCGTGGTCCGTAGGGGTGGTCCTCCCCATGGCGCCGCCACCACAGGCCGATGCCCGCGAGGCCGGCGATGGCGACCCCGCCGGCGACGGCGAGGGAGACCCGGGCGCGCCGTGCCATGGGGCGGACGGTATCGGCTCAGATGAGCTCGGCGGCGCGCAGCCCGAGCACGGTGACCACGAGCGCCGAGGCCGCCATCACCCCGATCTCGCGACGCACGATGTCGAGCACCAGCTCGCGCTGCTCGGACCGGGGGAGGTGGCCGACCGCCGCGCTGGACTCGAGCCCGCGCTGGTCGAGCACGGTCTGCGCGGAGGCCACGCGCAGCTGCTCGGCGATGAAGCTCACGCCGAGCGGCGTGAGCCCGTAGACGAGGTGCAGCGGCGGCAGGTCCTCGCCCATCAGCGCGAGGACGGCGCCCTGGAGCGACGTCAGGAACATCAGGGCCTGGGCGGTCCGCAGCATCGGCCAGAACGCGCGGCTCGGCCGCACGCGCCACCAGCACCACGCGCCCCACAGCCCGGCCGCGAGGTTGGAGACGATCATCGCCCCGCCCAGGACGGCGTGGAGGGCATTCATCGGGCGGCGTTGTCGCCGTCGCGGTCCGGCGTCAGCGCGCCGTAGCCGCCGCGGTACCACAGCAGCGGCGGCGCGCTGCCGCCGGTCTCCGCCGCCGTGACCGCGCCGATGCCGATCGTGTGGTCCCCGCCGGGCAGCAGCTCGCGCAGCTCGCAGCCAACCCACGCGACCGCGCCGTCGAGCACCGGGATGCCCTCGTGCAGCGTGTGGGGCACGCCCTCGAACTTCGCGTTCTCCGGCGTCTTGGAGGCGAACAGGCGCGCGAGGTCCTCCTGGCCGGCGGCCAGCACGTTGAGGCCGAAGCGCCCCACGTGGCGGACGATCGGCAGCGTGCGCGCCTCGTTGTCGAAGCACACGAGCACGAGCAGCGGGTCCAGCGACAGCGAGCACACCGCGTTCGCGGTCATCCCCACCGGGCCGTCCGGGCCGCGCGCCGTCACGACCGTGACGCCGGTCGGAAAGCGCCCCATGACGGCGCGGAAGTGATCGGGCCGGACCTCGTGCATCACGGCGCGCCCACGGTGAGCCTGCCGTACATGCCGAGCTCCTCGTGGTTGGCGATCGAGCAGAACATCTTGTAGCTCCCGCGCGGCAGCTCGTAGGTGTGCGTCTCCTGCTCGCCCGGCTTGAGGGCCGTGACCTCGGCGTAGAGGCGCCCGTTGTGCTGCAGGCGGAAGTTGTGCGGGATGCGGGCGTCGTTCACGAGCGTCACCCGCAGCTTGCCAGGCTCGGCGCGGGCGGCCTGGGGCCGGAAGTAGTAGTCGTGCATGGCGATGGTGAGCGCGCGATCGCGCGCCCGCTCGGGGCGGACCTCGGCACCGCCGCAGCCGGTCGCCGCGCCGGCGGAGGCGAGCGCGGCGGCGGCGATCACGGCGGTGGCGGAGGCGCGCGGGGAGGGCATGAGCCGCGGGATTGTCCCGTATGCTGTGCGCCGCTCATGGGCCCCCTGCGCCGTCGACTCATGCTCGGCCCCGCGGTCGCCGCTGCCGCGGCGGGGCTCGTCGCGTGCGGCTCGCAGGGCATCTCGGTGCCCGAGAACGAGTCCGCCCAGGTCAAGGAGGGCGCGGAGATCTTCGCCCAGCGCTGCGGCGGCTGCCACACGCTCGCGGCGGCCGGCACCGACGGCTCGGCCGTCGACCCGAACGACCGCGAGCTCAAGGACGGCCCCAACTTCAACCAGCGCAAGGAGCGCTACGACCAGATCCTCTACGCGATCCGCAACGGCGGCTTCTCCTCGGGCCCGATGCCGCAGAACATCGTGGTCGGCAAGGAGGCCGACGCGGTCGCGCGCTTCCTCGAGAAGTACTCGGGCAAGGAAGCGGACACCCCGCCGTCCCCCGGTCAGTAGCGGCCCGCCGCATCGGCCGCGCGCTCCGGCGCCGGTGAGCTAGCCTGCGCCCAGGATGCTCGACCTCAAGGCGATCCGCCGCGACCCCGCGCCGGTCCGGGCGGCGCTGGCGCGCCGTCGCGACGGCTCCGCCGAGCGCCTCGACGCGGCGCTCGCGCTCGACGCGCGCCGTCGCGAGCTGCTGCCGGAGGTCGAGTCGCTGCGCGCCCGCCAGAACGAGGCCTCGCAGGCGATCGGCCGCGCCAAGCAGGCGGGCGGCGACGCGTCGGCGGAGATCGCCGAGATGCAGGACGTCGCGCGCCGGGTCAAGACGCTCGGCGAGGAGCTGAGCGGCGTGGAGGCCGAGCTCGAGGCCGCGCTGGCCATGTTGCCCAACCCGCCCGATCCCACCGCCACGGACTCCGACACGACCATCCGAGAGGTCGGCGAGGCGGGGCGGACCGGCCCCGACCACCTCGAGCTGGCGGGCGACCTGATCGACATGGAGGCGGGCGCCCGCGTGGCCGGCTCGCGCTTCGCCTACCTCAAGGGCGACCTCGTGCTGCTCGAGTTCGCGCTCGTGCGCTGGGCGATGGAGGTGCTGCGCGGCCACGGCTTCGAGCCCGTCATCCCGCCGGTGCTCGTGCGCGAGGAGGCCCTCTACGGCACCGGCTTCCTCCCGGACACCGAGCAGCAGATCTACCGCCTGCGCGACGACCCGCTGTACCTGGCCGGGACGAGCGAGGTGCCGCTGGCCTCGCTGCACGCCGGCGAGATCATCGAGGCCGGCCGCCTGCCGCTGCGCTACGCGGGCTTCTCGTCGTGCTTCCGGCGCGAAGCCGGCGCTGCGGGCCGCGACACGCGCGGGATCTTCCGCGTGCACCAGTTCGACAAGGTCGAGATGTATTGCTTCGTCGAGCCCGAGGCCTCGCGCGACGAGCACGAACGGCTGCTCGGCATCGAGGAGGAGATCCTGCAGGCGCTCGAGATCCCCTACCGGGTGGTCAACATCGCGGTCGACGACCTCGGCTCCTCGGCGGCCAAGAAGTACGACTGCGAGGCGTGGCTGCCCGGGCAGGGCCGCTACCGCGAGCTGACCTCGACGTCGAACACGACGGACTTCCAGGCGCGGCGGCTCGACATCCGCTACCGCCCCGAGGGCGGGGGCGGGCCCCGCGTGGCGCACACGCTCAACGGCACGGCGGTGGCGGTCGGGCGCACGCTGATCGCGCTGCTCGAGAACGGCGCGCGAGACGACGGCTCGGTGGCCATCCCCGAGGTGCTGCACGCGTGGGGCGCGCCGTCCGAGTTGCGGGTGGGCGCGCCCGCATGAGCGGGCCCGGCTTCGCCGGCCCTTACGAGATCGGCTTCGCCGATCTCGGGGGTTACACCTATGGGTGAGACCCCCATCACGCCCGACGATCCCGACGTCCCGGAGGACCCGCCGGCCCCCGGGGAGGGCGAGCCGGAGATCGACGACCAGCCGCTCGGTCCGCCGTCCGACCTCGACGAGGAGGACGCGCCGCTCCCCGGGCTGCCGGAGTCCGAGCCGCCCGCGGCCGACTGATTCCGTCCGTCGCGGCCGCGACCATGGCCGCGATGCTCGCCGCCAGGCTCTACTGCTCCAACCCCGCGTGCGCTGCGGGAGCACTCGCCGAGGGGCGCGCCCTGCCCGAGCTCGAGTCGCTGTCGTGCGAGTGCGGCTGCGGGCTCGCGGTGATCGCGTGGCCCGACCGCGTCGAGACCGAGGCGGAGGTCGTGCCGTTCCCGGCGACCGCCCCGCCGCTGGCTCGACGCCGCCTGACTCAGCGGGAGGTGACCGCCCGGATGGCGGACACCAGCTCGCGCTCGTCGTCCGCCTTGGTGAGGATCGCGTCGGCGCGGCCGGCGAAGGTGGGCGCGAGCGTCGCGCGCGAGAACCCCGAGTAGACGATCACGCGCGCGGCGGGCGCGGCCTCGCGCAGGGACTCGAGCAGCGACGCGTCGTCGGGCGCGCCCATCGTGTCCAGCACCACCACGTCCGGGAGGTGCTCGGCGGCGCCGGCGACGGCCGCCGCGGCGTCGTGTGCCGCGCCGACGTACGCGAGGTCCGGGTGGTCCGCGAGCCAGAAGCGCACCAGCTCGGTGAACGCGCGCGAGTCGTCGCAGTGGAAGACGCGCACGGGCTCGGCAGGCATCGCTTGCGAGCTTGGCAGGCGCGCTGCCGCTCGGCAAGCCCCCGGCAGGGGGCGCCAGTGGGGCGGCGAACCCCGAGGGGCATGCTCAACCCGCTCCTCGTGTGGACGCGCCTGGTGCGCAGCGTCATCCAGGGCGTCCGCCACGACCCGGAGTTCCGCGCGCTGGCGTTCGCGGCCTTCCTGCTGCTGGTGGTCGGGACGGTCTTCTACGCCGTCCAGGAGGACTGGAGCGTGATCGACGCCCTCTACTTCTCGACGCTCGTGCTCACGACCGTCGGGCTCGGCGACCTGGCGCCGACGACCGCGCTCTCGAAGCTGTTCACGATCGGCTACGTCCTCGTCGGGATCGGCGTGATCCTCGCCTTCGTGGACCGGCTGGTGCGCGAGCAGCGCGACGTCAGCGGGCCGCTGCGGACGCGGCTGGACGCGCGGCGCGAGACGCCGCGCGACGAGTGAGATCGGTCCGGTTTGCTCCCCCGCGGATGGCGGGCAGGCCACGGGCATGACCTATCGCTTGAGCCTGAACGACGAGGTGGGAGACGCGCTGCGCACGGTCGCGCGCGACGAGCTCGAGGCCGCGTCCCGCGGCCTGGGCGACGGCCATGCCGACGATCCCGTGGAGGCGGTGCACGACGCGCGCAAGCGGCTGAAGAAGACGCGGTCGGCGCTCCGCCTCGCCCGCCCCGCGATGCGCGGGGGCGAGTACCGGACCGAGAACCGGCTGCTGCGCGACCGCGGCCGCGCGCTCTCAGGCGCGCGCGACGCCGACGTGATGGTGGAGACCGTCGACGCGCTCGCCGAGCGCTTCGCCGGCCAGGCGCCCGCGGCGCTCTTCGACGCGGTGCGCGAGCGGCTGGCCGAGCGCGCCGCCGCGGTGCGGGAGGGCGCCGAGGACGACGTCGTCCGCCAGGCCGCCGAGCTGGGCACGCTGGCCGCCCGGGTCGACGAGTGGCCCCTCGAGCGCAGCTCGGCCGATACGCTCGTGCGCGGGCTGGAGCGCAGCTACGCCCGCGGGCGCGACGCGTTCGAGCGGGCCGAACGGCGTCCGACGACCACCAACCTCCATGAGCTCCGCAAGCGCGTGAAGGACCTCTGGTACCAGGAGCGCCTGCTCGGCGACGCGTGGCCGGGGATGATGAAGGCGAACGCCCGCGAGTCGAAGGCGCTGTCGCGACTGCTCGGCGACGACCACGACCTGGCCGTGCTCGAGGCGGTGCTCGCCGACGAAGAGGTCACGCGCGACGTCGCGGCCGACGTCGGCGAGCTGCTCGAGCTGATCGCCCACCGGCGCGAGGAGCTGCTGGCCGAGATCCTCGCGCTCGGCCGGCGCGTGTACGCCGAGCCGCCCAAGGCGTTCCGCCGGCGGATGCGCCGCTACCTCCGCCTCGCGATCTCGGAGCCGCCGCCGGCCACCGTCGGGGTCTGACGAGGCGATGCCCGCCGGCGTCGAGGTCGAGCGCAAGTTCCTCGTCGCGGCGCGTCCCGCCGGCCTCGACGACCACCCCTCGCAGCGGATCGAGCAGGGCTACCTCGCCGTCCACGACGACGGCGTCGAGGTGCGCGCGCGGCGGCGCGACGATCAGGCGACGCTCACGGTCAAGTCGGGCCCCGGGCTCGTGCGGGTCGAGGAGGAGATGGAGATCGACGGGCGGCGCTTCGAGGCGCTGTGGCCGCTGACCGAGGGGCGCCGCGTCGCCAAGACCCGCTACCTCGTCCCGCTCGACGGCGGCCTGACCGCCGAGGTCGACGACTACGAGGACGCGCTCGCCGGGCTGATGACCGCCGAGATCGAGTTCCCGTCGGCCGACGCGGCGGCGGCGTTCCGCGCGCCGGAGTGGCTCGGGCGCGATGTGACCGGCGACGAGCGCTACGCGAACCGCTCGCTCGCCATGCACGGGGCGCCCTGACGCCCGGCCGCGCCGCTCGGCCGCGCCGCTCGGCTCGGCCCCCCCGGCCGCCCGCGGGGCAGGGTTCCCGGGAGACCTCGCCGAGTTGCATAGGGTCGCGGCCTAGAGCGTCGCCTCGACCGGGTGCGTGCCGCCCGCGACGGTCAGGTCGCCGCCGGCGATCGGCTCCCGGCACGCCTCGCACACGGTCAGCGCGTGGAAGGCGGCCCCGCAGGTGTGCCGGAAGACGACCGGCTCGGCACCGGGATTGCAATGACGGTCGCCCCACTCCTTGAGCGCGAGCAGGATCGCATGGAGCTCGTGGCCCGCGTCGGTCAGCAGGTACTCGTACCGCGGCGGGTGCTCGGAGTAGCGGCGGCGCTCGAGGATGCCGGCCGCTTCGAGCTTGCGCAGCCGCGCGGTGAGGACGTCGCGCGGCGCGCCGGTGCCGGCGGCGATGTCGTTGAAGCGCGTGCGCCCGTAGCGGATCTCGCGCACGACGAGCAGCGCGTACCGGTCACCGACGATGGACAGCGCGTCGGTGATCGAACAGACCCGGGCGGACGGTTTGCTTTCCGAACCCACGCTGGGGTAGCGTAGCCGCCCGGGAGGCGTCCTCGAGGTCCGACATCCACGGAGGACACCACGCATGACCGCCGAGGCGACCGCGCCGCAGACGATCGTCCTGATCCACGGCTTCTGGGTGACCCCGCGCAGCTGGGAGCACTGGATCGAGCGCTACCAGCAGGCCGGCCACCGCGTCCTCGCCCCGGCGTACCCCGGGTTCGAGGTGGAGGTCGAGGCCCTCAACGCGGACCCGTCGCCGATCGAGGCCGTGACCGTGCCGCAGATCGTCGAGCACCTGGAGAACGTGGTCGGCGAGCTCGACTCGCCCCCGATCCTCATGGGCCACTCGGCCGGCGGCGCGTTCACGCAGATCCTGCTCGACCACGGGTACGGCGCCGCGGGCGTCGCGATGAACTCGGCGCCCACCGAGGGCGTCCCGGTCGTGCCGCTGTCGCAGATCAAGGCGTCCTTCCCGGTCCTGAAGAACCCCGCCAACCGCCACCGCGCCGTCGGCCTGACCTACGAGCAGTGGCAGTACGCGTTCACCAACGGGTTCAGCGAGGAGGAGTCCCGGCGGCTGTACGAGCGCTACCACATCCCCGCGTCGGGCTCGATCTTCTGGGGCAGCGCGCTGGCGAACATCCACCCCGGCAAGGACGACACCTGGGTGGACTACAAGAACGACGACCGCGCGCCGCTGCTGTTCATCTCCGGCAGCCACGACCACCTGATGCCGCCGAAGATCCAGCAGTCCAACGCCAAGCACTACAAGTCCGACACGATCACCGAGGTCAAGGAGTTCGAGGGGCCGCACCTCCTGCCCGCCTACACGGGGTGGGAGGACGTCGCCGACTACGCGCTCCAGTGGGCGGTGAGCCACGCCGCGCAGTCCTCGCGCGCGTGACGGACGTCCGCCTGACTCACATCGGCGGGCCGACGGTCCTGATCGAGGTCGACGGCCGGCGGCTGCTGACCGATCCGACGTTCGACGCGCCCGGCCGGAGGTACGTCTTCGGCTGGGGGACCTCGTCGCGCAAGCTCGCCGGGCCGGCGATCGCCCCCGGCGACCTCGGGGCGATCGACGCGGTCCTGCTCACGCACGACCACCACGACGACAACCTCGACGACGCCGGGCGGGCGCTGCTGTGGGACGCGGGCGTCGTCGTGACCACCGAGTCGGGCGCCCGGCGGCTCGGCGGCCGGGCGCGGGGGCTCGCGCCCTGGCACTCGACGTCGCTCGACGGGATCGACGTCATCGCCACGCCGTGCCGTCACGGGCCGCCGTTGAGCCACCCGATCGTCGGCGACGTGATCGGGTTCGCCCTGCGCTGGCACGGCCAGGAACACGGCGCGCTGTGGATCTCGGGCGACACCGTCCTCTACGACGGCGTGCGCGAGGTCGCCGAGCGCGTGCGCGTCGGCACCGCGCTGCTGCACCTCGGGGGCGTGCGCTTCCCGGTGACCGGTCCGCTGCGCTACACGATGACCGCTCGCGACGCGGTCGAGTTGTGCGAGCTGATGCGCCCCCGGGTCGCGATCCCCGTGCACTACGAGGGCTGGAAGCACTTCCGGGAGGGGCGGGACGCGATCGAGCGCGAGCTCGCCGCCGCTCCCGAGGACGTCCGGTCGTGCATCCGGTGGCTGCCGCTCGGCACCGGCGTCGACCTCGCGGTGTGAGTCAGGCGCCGGTGAAGCCGAGGATCAGCTGGGCGGTCTCGAGCGGGACGTCGAGCTGCGGGCAGTGGCCGACGCCCTCGAGCTCCACCCAGTCGGCGTGGGGCAGCCAGTCGGTGCGGTAGCGCGCGGCGGCCGACGGCCACGGCAGCAGGCGGTCCTCGGTGCCCCACACCATCCGCACCGGGCAGCTGACGCGCTCGGCGTCGAGCGGCCAGCCGATGCGCCGCGCGGAGTCGATCAGCCGGGGCGCGGCGTCGCAGCCCGCGATGCCGCGGAGCTGGTGGGCGAGCAGCTCGGCCGGGATGTGCTCGTAGCTGGTCGTCAGGTACTGCGTCGCCCGGCGCCGGCCCTCCGGCGTGGCGAGGATCGCGTCGGCGTGCGGCGCGGCGGTCCGCGCCTGCTCGACCAGCGACGCCTGGAAGTCGAGGACCTCGCGGTAGGACTCGTCGCCCTCCGCCCAGCCGCCGGCGGGTGCGAGCGCCGTGACCGTCCGGGCGCGCCCGCGGACGGCGAGTTGCAGCGCGACGTAGCCGCCCAGCGAGTTGCCGGCGAGGTGCGCGATCTCGAAGCCCGCCTCGTCCATCGCGCGCTCGACCGCGTCGGCCATGACGCGATCGCTGATCTCGCCCTCGATCGGCGGCCCGCCGGCGTGCCCGGGCAGCGTGACCGCGAGGACGTCGTGGCGGCGCTCCAGCGCGGGGCGGACCAGGTCCCAGATCCGCCAGGTGTCCAGGAAGCCGTGCAGGCAGACGAGCGGCGGCCCGGAGCCGCCGCGGTGCGACGGGGTGAAGGTGGAGTCCAGGCGGATGACGCTACCTCGGAGGTAATCGCGCGGCGGCGGGTCGCCCCGTACCGTGGCGAGCCATGACCGCCTACGCCATCGCTCATCTCACCTCCGTCGACATGGGACCGGACATCGTCCGCTACCTCGAGCGCATCGACGCGACGCTCGCGCCCTTCGGCGGGCAATTCGTGGTGCACGGGGACCGGCCCGACGTCCGGGATGGGGAGTTCGCCGGCAACGTCATCGTGATCGAGTTCCCCGACCGCGCGAGCGCCACGGGCTGGTACGAGTCCGAGGCCTACCAGGAGATCCTCCCGCTCCGCACTCGCAACGCCCGGGGCTGGGCCGTGATCGTCGACGGCGTCTCCGCCGACCACCGCGCGACCGACGTCCTGACCCCGGCGGCCTAGCGTCGCCCGCGTCGACTCCGGCGCCCTCCAGGAACGCCGGCCACGCCGCCTCGAGCACCGCGGGCGGCGCGAAGCTCACGGCTAGTTCTGGTCCGCGCGCTGGACCATCGCGTCGACCGCCTCGACCACCTCGGAGACGCGCCCGCACACATCGACCCCGGGCCGCGAGCGCACCCGCGAGGCCACCGCGCCGCCGCCGATCACGAAGCCCGCCCGCGGCCACGCCCGCTGCACCGCGTTCATCGTGATCGTGACCTGGTCGTCGCCGCCCTGCATCGTCGCGCTCATGCAGATCACGTCCGCCTCGTGGCGTCGCGCCGAGGTGGCGAGCGCGTCGGCGGGGACGTCGGCTCCGAGCATCAGGACGTCGTAGCCCGCATCCCGCAGGAGGTTCGCGATCATCCGCAGCGCGACGACGTGCAGCTCACCGGCGGGCGCGGCCAGGATCACCCCGTGGTCGCCCCGGGAGAGCACGACGCGCTGCGCCTCGCGCTGGAGGGTCACCACCCGCATCGAGATCTCCGTCGCGAGGTGCTCGTCGGCCACCGTGATCTCCCCACGCTCCCACAGCTCGCCGACGAGCCACAGCGCCGGGGCGATGATCTCGTCGTCGATCTCGGCGGTGGTGAGGCTCGCGTCCATGGCGTCACGGATCGCGGCCTCGGCCGCGATCTCGTCGCCGGAGAGCAGCGCCGCGGCGTACGCCTGACCGAGCTCGCTCATCATTTCGTCGCGAGAGTCCGGCGAGTCGTTCTCTCTCCGGCGACCCATCTGACCTCACCGCGACCTTACCCGTCGGGCTGCGCCTGCGCGCCGGACACGGGAACCGGCCGCTTCGCAGCGGCGGGTCCGCCACACTGCGCGGCGTGGCGGAGGCGCTCGAGGAACCGCAGCTGGTCGGGGAGGACTGGGAGCCGAGCACGGTCGAGGATCCCGGGGCGGCCGAGCTCGCCGCGCGCATCGAGGCCGCGGAGCCGGTCCTGGTCCGCAGGAGCGCGCTGGAGGGCCGGTGCGGCCTGGAGGACCGCGAGCTGTGGCAGCTCGGCGTCCGGACCGCTCCCGCCGGGGCGCTCTCCACCGGCGGCGGCGTCCTGCTGCGCCTCGTCGTCGTGGCGGCCGTCGCCGCGATGGGGTTTCTCCTGGCGATGGGCGTGGCCGGGATCGCGAGCCTCGGCGAGCCCGACAGCGCCGTGGGCGTGCCGGGCGGCATCGTGCTCGTGCTGTTCGTCCTGCTCTGCGCGCACGCGCTGCTCCGCCTCGCGCTGGGCGCGGCAGGGCGCGAGCGCGAGCGCTGTCTGGCGCGGCGCCGGGTCGCGCTCGAGCCGGTCGCCCCGCTGCTCGATCCCAACGGCCGCCTCACCGTCGCGGTCCTCGACGGGCCGGGCGTCCTGCGCGTCCTGCTGCTGTGGCTGCGGGGGCATCCGCACGACGCCGACCTGCTCGAGTCGCGCGTGGTGGCCGAGCGGCGGGTGCCGCGCGACGAGCCCCTGCGCGCCGAGGACGCGGTCGCCGCGCTGTCCGAGGTGGCGATGCTCGCCACCCGCCTGCGGACCGATGCGCGGGACGTCGAGGGCGACGCCGTGGCCGCGATGTCGGGCGCACTGCCCGCGGCGGGCGCGGGCCGGATCGTCGGCGGCGGGGCGAGCGGCGGCGCCGAGCGCGCCACCGCGTCCGGGATGCGGGTGGGCCCGGAGTGGCAGCCCGACGGCACGACCGACGAGGGCGAGACCGAGCTGGCGCGCCGCCTCTGCCTGGCCAAGCCGCGCCGCTGGAGCGCCGAGCTGCTCGCGCCGCTGATCGTCGACGACTTCCGCCGGGTCGACGGCGCACCGCCGCCGCTGCCGGGGAGCACCGAGCGCAGGCGTCGCAGGCCGCGGCCCCTGTGGGTCACCGCCCCCGGGCTCGCCGCCATCGCCTTCCTCTTGTACTTCGTCGCCTCGGACCCGTCCGCGGACCTCGGGACCGAGCTCGCGATGCGCGCCCTGTTCCTCGCGCTCGCCGGGTGGGTCGCGTGGAAGGTGTTCCGCCCGCAGATCCTCGAGCTGCCGCACGCGTGGCGGCGCCGGCCGCTCATGCGCCGCGTCGACGACGCTGCCTGCGACGCGGCGGCCGCGCTCGAGTCGGGCCTGCCGGGCGGGCACGGCGCGGTGGTGGTCGTCGCCGCGTCCCAGAACGAGCGGAGCGTCGTCCGCCTCGTGCACCTCCGCCGGATCCTGGATGCGCCCGAGGGCACGCTCGAGGCGCGCGTCATCGCCGAGCAGCGCGTCGAGCCCGAGGACGACCTGCGCGACGCCGTCGCCCGCTTCCTCCTCGTGGCCGACGACCAGGCGTTCACGACCGGGCGGGGCCGCGAGCGCGTCGCGGTCCTCCGGAGATTCTCGCGACGGCTCGGCGTCACGGCGGGACGGGGACGCGGCCGCGGCGCCCTGCTCCGCGAGCCGGTCGCGCTGCTCGCCGTCCCCGCCGTCGCGCTCGCGGCCCTGCTCGTCGTCCTCACCGTGGTCTTCGCGCTCGCCGGCGGCGGGGACGCGCCGGCCTGCCTCGCGGCCGCGGCGGTGCTCGGCGCCGTCGCGGCCGCGCTGCTCGGCTGCGCGCGCCGGTGGACGAGCGTCAGCCCTTCTCGGTGAGCACCTCGCGCAGGGCGGCGGCGAACGCGTCCGGGTCGCCCTGCATGCCGTACTCGCCGCCGAGGAACCCGACGTGGTGGCTGGGGAAGATCACGGCGCTCGTCCCCAGTCGCTCCGCCACGGCGATCGCGGACCGATGCGCCAGCTCGCCCTCGCTCTCGGCTCCGGCCGCGACGACGATGCGCGTCGGCGCCGCGCCCAGCGCGTCGAAGTCGGGGTCGTAGTGCGTGCCGCTGATCATGTTCTGGCCGACGAGCGGATCGTCGCGGCTGCCGTCGTCCTCGGTCGGCAGCCCGAACTCGGCGGGGTTGGGGGTCGTGTCGGCGAAGTCGGCCGGGACCGGGCCCTTCAGGCCGGCCAGCACGATGAACTTCGCCATGGCGGGGCCGAGCCCGTCCCGCCGATAGGTGTCGTGGATGTCCCGGGTGGCGGCCAGCGCCTGCTCGCGGTCCGGGAGCACCTGCGGCACCGGGGGCTCGTGCGCGACCAGCGTGCGGACGTCCTCCGGATGCCGGGCCACCAGCGCGAGCGCGTTGACCGCCCCGCCGCTGGTGGCGAACAGGTCCACCGGTCCTGATCCGAGCTCGGAGATCAGCCGGTGCAGGTCGTCGGCGTGCTCCTCGGGCGTGGTCCGATCGGCGCCGTCGGTCCGCTTGCTGCGGCCGGCGCCGCGCGGGTCGTAGGTCACCACCGTCCGGTCGGGGAAGTGCCCGGCGAGCGTGACGAACGCGTCGGCGCCCATCGGGGATCCGATCAGCATCAGCACCGGCGCGGTCGTCTCGGCCTCGGCCGGCCGGACGTCATAGCTCAGGACGGCGCCCGGCGCTTCCAGGGTCTGGGTCGTGGCCACGGTCATGCGGGTCCTTTCGCGGTGGTCGGTGGGGCATTGGACCGGCGCGCGTGGAAAAAGTCATCGGTGCTTGGAGCGGCGGGGAGGGAGTGCCGACCTTCCCGGTCTGCGATCAGGCGGTCAGCCGGTGCCGTTGGGATTGTCGATCACGAGCAGCCAGCCGTCGTCCGCCTGGCGGCGGACCACGTCCGCAAACCTGCCCGCGGTATCTATCTCGTTCCCGTCCGGGTCGCGCCCCTTCAGCGTCCAATGACCGATGACCAACGCCGTATCGCCAGAGAGGAGTGTCTTCTCAGCGGTGATCGTGAGCTCCGGGCTGAGGGCCAGCAATCCGCCGAATGCCTCACGAAGCGCGTCAAGGCCTGTCACCGACCTCTCACCAAAGATCGTCGGCAGCGCGAAGGTGGCGTCGGGCTCGTAGAGGGAGAGCGCGGCCTCCACGTCTGCGGAGGTCATCGCTTCACCGACCAACCGCCCCGCGTCTTCCGGGGTGTTCGCCTTCGGCATGGTGCCCTCCTCGATCGTGGTGCTGCGACCGTATCCGGGTCGGGCAGGCACCTTCAAACCGCTCGTTCTCGAGCGGAGGACCGCCCCAGATCTGGCGCGGCGCTCGACCGGCCGCCGGCGGAGCGGAGGGGGAGGGATTCGAACCCTCGGGACCGGTGGACCCGGCCCAACGGTTTTCAAGACCGCCGCAATCGACCGCTCTGCCACCCCTCCGTGGCTGCAGGATCGCAGCCTAGGGCCGCGGCGGAGCGCCGAGCACGGCGAGCAGCGCGTCGACCACCGCGGGGTCGAACTGCGTGCCGGCGTGGCGGCGCAGCTCCTCGCGCGCGGCGTCCGCGGACATCGCCCGGCGGTAGGGGCGGTCCGAGGTCATCGCGTGGTAGGCGTCGCAGGCGAGGATGATGCGGGCGCCGATCGGGATCGCCTCGCCGGCGAGGCCGTCGGGGTAGCCGGCGCCGTCCCAGCGCTCGTGCTCGTGGCGGACGAGCTTGCGCGCCCCGGCGAGGAAGTCGACCGGGGCGAGGATCTGCTCGCCGACGATCGTGTGGCGCTCCATCTCGGCGCGCTCGGCGGGGGTGAGCGGGCCGCGCTTGTCGAGGATCGCCTCGGGGACGGCGATCTTGCCGATGTCGTGGAAGACGGCGCCGAAGCGCAGGTCGCGCAGCTCGGCGGCGCCGAGGCCGAGCCGGGTCCCGACCGCCTCGGCATGCTCGACGATCGAGCGGGCGTGGTGGGCGGTGTAGGAGTCCTTGGCCTCGAGCGCGGCGGCGAGGGCCTCGGCGGTGCCCAGGTAGGCGCGCTCGAGCTGCTCGTAGAGGAACGCGGAGCGCAGGGCGGAGCCCACCTGGTCGGCGAGCGTCTCCACCAGCCGCAGGTCGTCGTCGTCGAACGCGTTCGGCCTGGTCTCCTCGAGGTTGATCACACCCCACAGCGCGTCGCCCACCCACAGCGGCACGACGAGCTCCGAGCGCACGGCCTGGGTCTCGCCCGTCGGGCGGTAGTCGGGCTCGGCGTGGACGTCGTTGGACAGCACGCCGCGGTGGGTGCGCAGGCAGCGACCGATCAGCCCCGCCTCGCGCGGCTGGCTCCAGCGCTGATCGCCGAGCCGGACGAAGGCGGCGCCGCGGCCGGCGGCCGACTCGACGTGGTCGTCCTCGCGGATGCGCACGATCGCGCAGCAGAAGAACCCGAAGGCGCGGTGGAGCTCGTCGACGGCGGCCTCCATGATCGCCTGCACGTCGGTCATCGCCGCGAGCCGCGCGCCGAGCGCGTTGGCGAGCACGAGCTGGCGGGTGCGGCGGCGCAGGCGCTCGTCGAGGCGATCGGGGCGGGCCGGCCAGGTGGGCGCGGGGACGGGCGGCATCGGCGGCGCGGCGGGCAGCCCGCGCTCGCCCGGACGGGCGAAGCGCCGCCGCCGGTGCTCCTCCTCCGGCACGGCCGAGAAGGCGTGTGGCACGCCGCGCAGCCCGGCCCGCTTGCCGCCCAGCAGCGCCTGGTCGGCGCGGGCGATGAGCTGGGAGGGCGAGACGCCGGGGGTCCACTCGGCCACGCCCGCCGTCGCGCCGGTCGCCTTGCCGTCGCCGAACTCGGCGGCCGCGGCGCTGATGCGCGCGATCACGCGCTCGGCGATCTCGATCGCCTGCTCCTCGTCGGCCTCGGGGACCACGAGCGCGAACTCGTCGCCGCCGTAGCGCGCCGCGAGGTCGTACGGACGCAGCCCGCCGCGCAGCGCGGAGCCGACGCGCCGGAGCACCTCGTCGCCGGCGAGGTGCCCGCCGCACTCGTTGACCTGCTTGAAGTCGTCGAGGTCGAGGAGGACGAGCGAGAGCGGGCCGCAGGCGCCGCGCTCGGCGCGCTCGATCTCGCGGGCCAGGCCCTCGTGCAGCGCGGCGTGGTTGAGGCAGGACGTGAGCCCGTCGGTGCGGGCGGCGATCGCCAGGCCGGCGTGGGCGCTCGCGTTGCGACAGGCGGCGGCCGCCAGCTCGGCGAAGGTCTCGAGCGCCCGCAGCTCCTCCTCGCCGATCCCGGCCGGGTGGGTCCAGGCGACGGCCAGGACGCCGCGGAGCTCGTCGCCGGCGTCGAACGGCGCGGCGAGGCAGGCCCGGACGCGGGCGAACGGGCCGTCGAGGGCCGCGACGCGGGCGTAGTCGTTGGTGAACATCGATCGCCCGCTCTGGAGGACGCGGCCGGCGAGCCCGGCGCCGGGCGCCATCACGTAGCCCTCGGCCTCCGGCGGGCAGTTCACGGTCGCCACCGCGCGCAGGCCCTCGGCCTCGGTGCCGCGGTAGACGACCGCCATGTCGGCGGCCACCACCGTGATCGCCTCCTGGCAGATGCGCGCGAGCAGCGTCGAGAGGTCGAGCGACTCGTTGAGCGTCTTGGCCGCACGCGTGAGGGCCTCCTGGCGCGCGGTCCGCGCGGCGTGCTGCTCGGTGGCGCGCAGCTGGGCGAGGGAGGCGGCGGCCGCGGCGGCGAAGGCTCCGGCGAGCTCGACTTCTTCGGGGGCGACGGCACGCGGCGCGGGATCGGCGAGCACGAGCGCGTGGCCGGCCTCGTCCTGCGCGCGCAGGGTGACCAGGAGCGCCGTGCGGGGAGCCTCGGGACCGTCGAGCAGCGGGGCGAGCTCGCGCGCCCGCGCGCCATCGACCACCAGCGCCGCGCCGCGTGTGGCCGCGAGCTCCGCGACCGCGGGGAGGTCGTCGAGCGCGTGGTGGCGGGCGTCGCCGGGCGCGTCGCCCGCGACGACCTCCACCTCACCGCCGGCGTCGTCGAGCCGGACCAGCACCGCGGAGGGCATCTCCACGAGCGCCTTGGCCTCGCGCACCAGCGCCTCGCGCAGGTCGGAGGCGGTCGCCGGACCGGCGCCCGGGGTCAGCAGCCGGGCGACCGCGTGCAGCGCGGCGACGGCAGCGGGCGACGGGCGCGAGGGGACGCTCACACCCCCGTCATCGGCCTCGCGCCGCGAGCCTTTACACTGCGCCTTGCGGCCCGGGCGTACGTGCACCCGGGAACCCGGAGAGGTGGCCGAGTGGCTGAAGGCACTCGCCTGCTAAGCGAGTATGGGGCGGAAAGCTCCATCGCGGGTTCGAATCCCGCCCTCTCCGCTGGACGGCGGCCCCGAGGGCACGCCGCGTCGCGGGCACCCACCCGCCGCGGCTAGACTTGCCGTCCCAATCGCTGCGCCCGTAGCTCAGCTGGATAGAGCGTCGGTCTACGGAACCGAAGGTCACAGGTTCGAATCCTGTCGGGCGCGCTCGGAAACCCGCGTGGGTGCTGGGTTTTCGCCTGGTTTGACCTTCGATCTGGACGAACGAAGGTCAATCCGCACGGGCCGCTGTTTCAAGCGGTGTTCGGCGCCCGCGCGTCGCCGGTTTGATTTTCTGGCGACTTCTTGGCGACGTCTGCGATGGCTCGCCGGCCGTGGGCGATCGGTCGTGCTGAATGACGGGTTCAGCCGTTGTCGTTCGCGATGAGCCGGCCGGTCGCGCGCGCGGCGGAGTTGAGGGCCTTGTCCCACGTTGCCGGCAGGACGTCGTTGCCTTCGAAGTGCAGCGCGCATGCGAGGTGGACGGCGTCGTAGCCGCGCAGGGCGTACTGGCCGGCGAGATCGCCGGCTTGGCGGGCGAGCGGTTCGTCGAGTGCGATGATCCGTAGCGAGCTACTCGTCGCCGAGTGAAAGCGGGTCCGGATGCGCCTGCTCGCTTCTGCGGGTAGCCCGTCGCGAGAGCGCGCCGGGCGCTCCTTCGCCCTGTCCCCAGCGCTCTCCGGCCGCAGGCGGAGACTGGAGGACTACTACGGTTAGCCGCCTGCGAAGAAGTCGAGGTAGGCCTGGGCCAGGGCGGCCGGGTTCTCCAGCGCGATGTTGTGACCGGACGCGGGGATGACGGCGCCGCGGACGTCGCGGGCGACTTGCGCGAGCTGTTTGGATACTTCGTCCCCGAGATAGGCCTGCGCGCCGACGGCCAGGACCGGGCAGCTGATCGGGTCGGCGTAATGCGGGCGGTTCTGCTCGGCGTCGGTCTGGCGGGCGCGGTACATCTCCAGGATGGCCCTGTTGCCGCCCGGCTGCTCGGCCGAGTGCACTATTTCGTCGATGTCCTCCTCGGCCAGCGCGCTGGGGTCCCACATCTGGCGTCTGGCGTACCACGTCCAGAACGGCCGTTCCCGCCCGGCCAGCAGCAGCTCGGGCAGGTTCGGCAGGCTGAAGAAGATGAAGTGCCAGCCGGTGCGGATGTCGTCGGCGGGGAGCGAGGGGTCGTGTTCACCGACTGGCAATCCTGGTAGGAGCGTTTCCTGGAACACCAGTTGCTGCACCCGGGGCCGGTGGAAGGCGGCGACGGCGTAGGCGATGGCCGCGCCCCAGTCCTCGCCGGCGACGCGGAACTGGTCGAAGCCCAGGTGGGTGGCCAGTTCGGCGACGTCACCAGCCATCGTGGTGGTGTCGTAGCCGGTCAGCGGGCGCTGGGAGCCGCCGGCAGCCTCGGTTGTCGACCGCGATGACGGTGTAGTGCGGCGTCAGCAGCGGCACGACATGGCGCCAGTACGACATGGTCTTCGGCACGCCGTGCAGCAAGAACACCGGTTCGCCGGCGCCGCCGATCGCGTAGTGGATCTCCACGCCGTTGACCTTGGGCTTGCCGTGCGTGAGCCGGACTCCGGCGTGGTCAGTGAGGTTCATCGGCCGGGCTGATTTTCTTCAGGCCGTTCTTGTAGAGCCAGTCCAGGCACATCTAACCGGTGTCGTTGGCGATGAGCTGGCCGATTGCGGGCGCGGCGGAGTTGAGGGCGCTGTCCCAGGTTTCTGCCGCGACCACGATCTAGAGCAGCTGGTCGATGGTGATATGCAGGCCAGTACCAGGCAGGCGGATACTTGAATCATGGGAGACGGTGGTGCCCCCTCCGGCGATAAGGACCTAGGTGACTTCCTGCGCGCCCGCCGCGCCGCCCTTGACCGGAGCCGGGTAGGTCTACCGGACGACGGCCGGCCACGGCGCGTGCCGGGGCTGTGCCGCGAGGAGGTCTCGTACCTCGCCAACGTGAGCGTCGACTACATCGTCCGGCTGGAGCAAGGCCGCACCCGTCGAGTCTCGCGTCCCGTGCTCGATGCGCTCGCAGATGCGCTGCAACTCACCCCCGACGAGCGCGCCTACCTCGCCACGCTCGCCGAAGTGGCGCCCGCCACCCGCACCCGGGCGCCCGCGAAGCCGGAGGTCACCCCGCAGCTGCGGCAACTACTCGAAGACATGCACGACATCCCCGCGATGGTCGTGTACCGGCGCATGGACGTGCTGGCCTGGAACCGCGGCGCGGCCGCCCTCCTCACGGACTTCGGCGCGCTGCCCCCCTGCCGAGCGCAATTTCCCCCGGCTCATGTTCCTCGACGACGCCTTTCGGTCCCTGTACGCAGATTGGCGCCGGGCCGCGCGCGACTGCGTCGCCGTCCTACGGATGGAAGCCGGCCAACACCCCGATGACCGAGACCTGATCGCACTCGCAGGCGCCCTGAGCGCACGCGATGCGGACTTCCGTACCTGGTTCCTCGCGGTCTGGCGGTGCGGCACCGGTGCGGTGGCAGTGCCATCGCCGCCGCCGCAGGCAGCGATCGCCAGGGCGGAGAGCGGCACCAGGGCCGCGGCGGCCAGGGCCCTCATGTCGCCACCGCCTCCGAGCTCGTCTCGACGCCGCGCCCGTTGACGGTCAGCGCCACACCGATGTTGCCGCGGGTCGCGTTCGAGAACGGGCAGGTCCGGTGTGCCTCGCTCACGAGCGCCTCGGCCACGGCCGGGTCCTTGACCGCGGGCAGCGTGATCGCGAGCTCGGCGGCGAGCTCCCACCGCCGGCCCGCGGCGGGCAGCAGCATCACCTTCGAGTCGATTACGAGGTCGCCCACCTCCTCCCGCTGGCGCCGGCCCGCGGCGCCCAGGGCGGACTCGAAACAGGCGTCGTAGCCGACCGCGAAGAGCTCCTCGGGCTTGGTGCCTCCGCCCTGTCCGCCCATCTCGGTCGGCGTCCGCAGATCCACCTCCAGAGCCCCGCCGGTGGTACCGCCATGCCGTTCGGCCCGCATGCCGGCGACGTGCGCCTCGGCGGTGGAGATGATGCGTTGACTCGGCGTCGTTCGCGCTCCTCTAAGTCCCGTTCGTTGGTACATCCAGGGTCCTCCGCGCGGCGCCGTCTGTCGTCGGCCGGTCGGCGATCCTTCGGCGTCAGGCCGGCGCGGCAGCCGAGTGGGGCGACTACTCCCGCGGGAGGCGCGGAGAGAGTCGCTCGGAGGCCGACTGAGTCCCCGTCCGGGGCGCCCGCTGCGGACGAGGCTCGCGCATCCCGGTGGAAGGGCTTTGAGACGACCGCTTCGCCCGGGCGGTAGCGGGCGTCTGGGCACGGACCTCCGACGCTCGTGCGCGTCGTCCGAGGCGAGCGTGGTGGCGACGCAGCACGTCGCGCTCGGAGCGCGCGGGCGTCCGTGTGGCCGAGTGTGAACGAACGCCAGGCCGCTTCGGAGGCGAGTTGTCTCGCCGTGCCTGGCTGAGTTAGGCCCAGTTGGGCTGCGACCTGTCGCCGTTGACGCGCTCGGCGCTGAGGGCGACGTCGCGTGATCGTCGCGGCGGCGGCCGCGTGCTGTCAGCGAACTGTGAAGACGCCCTTCATGCCTGCGGCGGCGTGGCCGGGGACGGTGCAGAGGTAGGTGTAGCGGCCCGTCTTCTTGAACCGTGACGGCGAGCCGCGCCGACTTGGCCGGGCTGGATGAGCCGCGTCTGCTTGCCGTTGATCCTGAAGTCGTGCAGCACGGTGCCGGCGTTTCTGAAGTTGAACGTGACCGTCCCCGGCTTCCTGACCGACTTCGCCGCCAGCTTGAAGCTGAACTCCTTGCCGCTGACCTGATCGGTCGTGCGGCCGCTGCGCGCGCCTGCGGCTTGGCGAGGCGGGCGTGAGGCGACGAGCGAGTAGGCGACGAGCTCGAAGTGCGGCTTCTTGACGAGCCCCGGCGTGCCGGCGCCGACGAGCAGCGTGTCGCCGTCGATGGCGGGGAACGAGTTGATGCCCGGCGGGCGCCTTGCGTCGTCCAGAGCGTCTTGCCGGTCTGGGTGTCGAAGGCGTAGACCTTGCCGGCGTAGGTGCTCGTGAAGACGACGTCGTTCGCGACCGTGGCCGCACCGAAGTTCATCGCCGGCAGCTTTTCTGCCAGAGCACCTCGCCGGTGGCGGCGTCGACGGCGGTGAAGCCGCCGCGGCCCTTGCTTGAAGTCTGCTCGAGTCAGCGAGCCCGAGATGCCGGTCGCGCTCGCGCGCACCGGGAAGTCGATCCAGGGCACGAAGAGGCGGTTCTCGGCGAGCGCCATCGGCGTCTCGACTCCGCCGTAGTCGCCGGGGAAGATCGTGATCGCGCTTGCGCGGCAGCGGGCCGGTGTCGTTCTGGTGCTTGCCGACGGAGCGCGTCCAGAGCGGCGCTCCGTCGTCGGCGCGGTAGGCGAAGACCTTGCCCATCTTGCCGGCGACCAGCACGACCTCGGTCGTCGACGCCGCCGATCGGGAGCGGTGGTCAGGATCGCGGGGATCATGCAGGTCGTAGTCGCGCAGGTCGTGCGGGATCGCCTGCCGGAACCACAGCCGCTTGCCGGTCTGGCCGTCGAGGGCGACGAGCGAGTTCGGTGTAGAGGTTGGGGCCGGGCGGCTCGATCCGTTCGGGAACTTCCTGGTGCCGTACAGCGGCGCCGGATTGGCGACGGAGATGAAGACGCGGCCCTGGCTGTCGACCGCGGGCGGGTACCAGAGGCCGCCGCCGCTGTTGATCTTCGGGTTGCCCCACAGCTTGGCGCCGTCGGAGACGGTGTTGAACCTCCACTTCGGCTGCCCGGTGGCGGCGTCGAGCGCCCAGACGATGCCGTCGCCGTTGCCCTTGTAGAAGGACGTTGATGTTGCCCGGGATCGGTGCTGATCAGGACCGTGCCGTCGTAGAGCTGGGGCGTCATGTCGATGCCCTCGTGCCTGTTGCGGATCAGCTTGCGGCTCCAGATCAGCTTGCCCGTCTTGCGGATCGAGCGCGAACGCGTTCGTCTCGGTCGCGCCGTAGAGGCGGCCGTTGCCGAAGGCGACGCCGTTCGGCCCGACGCTCGGCCTGTTGAACGTGTGCTTCCACTTGACGCGCGCCCGTCGTCGCGGTCGAGCGCGTAGACGTTCGAGTTCAGGTCCTGGAGATAGACCGTCCCGTTGATGACGATCGGCGTCGACGCGAAGATGCCGAAGGCGCTCGCGCCCTTGAACGGGAAGCGCCACTTCACCTTCAGCTGCGACACCGTCTGCGAGTTGATCGGCGACTGCGCTCGTGGCTCGCGTGTTCGACAGGTCGTGGTTGTGCGCCGGCCATGCGCCCGTTGGCGGCCCACTCCGGCGGCGGCTGCCCGACCGGCGATCCGGTCGCCCGCCGACGGCGACGCTGCGAAGCCGCCGACGACGGCGACCGCGACGGCTACGGTGGCGATGGCCACAGCGACGGCCGAGATTGGCCAGACGGCGAGAGACCGCTTCATCGGAAGTCCTTGCGGGTCGGGGAGCCGCTTACGGCGGAGCGTGGAATCGTCACCCGCGGCGGTGGGTTTGTCGTCGGCCGCGGGTTGCCTCTTTCGCCTGCGACCGGCGCGGTACACGCCCGCGCCCTCCATACGCCCTGCGGCCTGTGCGCAAGAGCCGCCCCGAGCCTGACGACAAACGGATCGCGGGCGGCAACGATCTCGACTTCCCGACCACAGGAGCATCCAATGAGGCGATATCTCGCCGCACTCGCAATACCGGGCGTCGCCGTGGCGGTTGCCGTGTCCGGCGGCAGCAGCTCGGCAGCCGGGTCGACGGCTACAACCGCCGCGGCTTCCGCCGCGAAGGTCGAGCTTCAGCAGACCAAGCTCGGCAAGGTGCTCGCCGACGCGCACGGCCGCTCCCTCTACATGTTCGAAAAGGACAAGCGAGGGTCCAAGAAGAGCACGTGCTTCGGGCAATGCGCCGCCGCGTGGCCGCCGCTCACGACGACCGGCAAGCCCAAGGCTGCCCCCGGCGTGTCGGCGTCGAAGCTCGGCACCATCAAGCGGGGTAACGGCGTCACGCAGGTCACCTACAACGGGTGGCCGCTCTACCGCTTTCAGGGCGACACCCGTGCCCGGCAGACAAACGGCGAGGGCCTCAAGGCCTTCGGCGCCCAGTGGCACGTCCTCTCCGCCGCCGGAAAGAAGGTCGACGCGGAGGGCTCGTGAGCACGGCCCGAGCCGGCATCGTTTGAGGCCGATCGCTCAGGGCAGCTTCGGCGGGGCTCGGCGCACGGCCGCGCGGCCACGACTTGGCCCGCCAGTGGGTACAGAGTGTCCTCCGCACCGGGGCGGCTGACCAGCTACGTGCTCAGCAGCAGCCCGTCGCTCGCGAACCCGCCGGGATCGAGAGCGCGGGCTGCCCCGTCAAGCTCAATACTCCCGCGAACGGTTGAAATCGTTCGGTGCGTTCCATCGCGACCAGTGTCGAGCGGCGGTTCGCACTCTCGGCCGCGATCTGACCGTCACCCGAGGTTGCACGACCGCGCTCTTGGAAGGAGTCGCTATGCAAGCCGTGTTGATCCGCGATACCGGCACCCCGGAGGTTCTGCACTACGAGGAGGCAGACCGGCCTGAGCCCGGCGACGGCCAGGTGTTGATCAGGGTGCACGCGGCGTCCGTCAACCCGGCGGACTGGAAGGCTCGGCGCGGGTTGTCTGAGACGCGGCTGCCGGCGGTGCTCGGCAGAGACGTCTCGGGCACGGTCGAGCTCTCGCGTGCCGACGGCTTCGCCGAGGGCGACGACGTGTTCGGATATGTCGCGGGTGGGGGATACGCGGAGTTCGCGATCGCCTCCGCGAGCACGATCGCGAGGAAGCCGCCCGGTCTCAGCCACGAGCAGGCCGCCGCGCTGCCGGTGGCCGGCATGACCGCGTGGCAGGCGCTGTTCGACCGCGGCGCGCTCCAACGCGGACAGACCGGTCTGATCGCCGGTGCCGCCGGCGGCGTCGGGCACCTTGGTGTGCAGTTCGCGAAGCACGCGGGCGCGCGGGTGATCGGCACCGGGTCCTCCCGCAATCGCGACTTTGTCCTTGGTCTTGGCGCCGACGAATACGTCGACTACACGGAGGAGGACGTCGGCGAAGCCGTGAGCGCCGTCGACGTGGCGTTCGACACGGTCGGCGGGGACACGACACAGGCGCTGGTGCCGACCCTGCGCGACGGGGGCATCCTCGTCACCATCGCTAACGCGCCACCCGAAGAGATGGCGCGTGCACGTGGCGCGCGCGCGGAGCTGCTCGTGATGATCCCGAACGCGGAGCAGCTGGCTCGGATCGCCGAGCTGGTGGCCAGTGGCGAGGTCCGGGTGGAGATCAGCGAATTGCTCCCGCTCACGGAGGTCCAGCGAGCACACGAGCTCAGCGAGTCCGGGCACACCCGCGGCAAGATCGTCCTAACCGTGTAGAACCGCTGCCATGCCCGCGGCAACGCCGTTGCTCGCGGTGACGCCCGCGCGTTCATGGCGTGGCCTGCCAGTCAGCGCGGCCAGGCGGCCAGAGCGCGGTCGATGACGCGGTCCAGCTGGGGCCGCGTGGCGCCGCTGGCGGCCTGGACCGCGATGCCCTGGGTGAGGGTGGTGACGTAGAGGGCGAGGTCGGCGGGATCGGAGTCGGCGGGCAGGTCCTGCTCGTCGATGGCCTGCTGTAGCCGCGACGTTAGGGCTGCGTGACCGTCGTGGCGTACCTTGGCCAGCGCGGCGTGGATCGCCGGGCCCGATGCGTCCGGGGTGACGCCGCCCTGGACCGTCAGGCATCCGGGTGGCGTGGCCGGATCGGTGGCCGACGCGACGAACTCGCGCAGGAAGCGCTGTACGGCGTCCTTCACGAGTGGAGCCCGAAGCGCTGCGTCCATCGCCGCGGTGCGCGTCTCGGCATAGCGCGCAAGCGCCTTGCGGAAGAGAGCCTCCTTGTTGCCGAACGCGGCGTAGACGCTCGGTCGACTGAGCTTCATCGCGGTCGTCAAGTCGCTCAGCGAGGTGCCTTCGAAGCCGCGACGCCAGAACACCTCGATCGCCGCCTCGAGTGCTTGGTCCGGGTCGAACTCTCGCGGTCGACCTGCGGTCTTGGTCTGCGACACCATTCTGTACCTAACGGTAGCGAAGTTGATACGCTACCGCTCGGTACAGATATCCCGACGAGGGAGACCCGATGAGCCACGACCTAGGGACCCGACTGCGGCGGCTGGAGGACCGAATGGCGATCAGCGAGGTCGTCGTCAAGTACGGCCTAGCCGTCGACCGACGGGACTGGGCGCTGTTCGCTGACTGCTTCACCGACCCGGTCGACACCGACTACTCCGGGCTTGGCAGTCCGGCCAAGGAGTGGGAGCGCGACGCGTTCGTCGAGAACATCCGTGTGCACCTCAGCGGCTTTACCGCCACCCAGCACATCAGTCCCAACCACCTCGTCGCCTTCGACGAGCAGGACCCCGATCGCGCGATCTGCACGTCCTACATGTACGCCCAGCACTACTTGGAGGGCTCGCCCAACGGCGATTTCTACCTCGCCCGCGGCTCCTACGACAATCACATGCTCCGTACTGGGGAGGGCTGGCGCATCCAGCGGATCGTCCAGCACGTCTTCTGGCAAGAAGGCAACCTCACGGCTGTCGCGGAATCGGCCGCACGCTTCGCCCAAGCCTAGGACCGCGTGGTGCCAGACATCTCACGTCTGTGCGTGTTCGCCGGGTCAAGCCCTGGAGGCAATCCCGAATACGTCGGCCGCGCCTTTGAACTCGGCACGCTGCTCGGCGAGCAAGGCATCGGGCTCGTCTTCGGGGGCGGGCGGGTCGGCCTCATGGGTGTCGTCGCCGACGCCGCGCTCGCCGCCGGCGCCGAGGTCGTCGGCGTGCTCCACGGCGAGCTCGGAGCCAGGTTCGTCGAAGATCAGCTTGATCAGCGCCGACGTGTCGAAGTAGACCTTCAGCGCCGTTGGTCTGCGACGAGGTCGGACACGGGCTTGGCGGCTTTCAACCGCGCGCGTTCAGCGCGCGGGTGACGGGGCGCGATCGGCTCGCGAACCAGGCCGCGGGCGCGCAGGTCTGCCAGTGGGTCAAGCTCAGCCACCGGGACGAGTCGCGCGACGCGTCGGCCACGCATCGTCACGACGACCTCCGCACCGCCCTGGACGTGCTGGACGTAGCGGCTGAGGCGGTCGTGCAACTCGCGGACGCCCACTTCGTTTCTTGAGCGGTTGCGATGTGGCGTCATGACGACACGTCATACGCGCTACATCGGCGGCCGTCACGGATTCGGGGAGTTCCGTATCGCCGGGCGGAGCGAAAGTCCGCGTGACCGCGTCGCGTACGCTCCGGTGCGGCGGTCAGATCACCGACCACGCCGGCTCCCGCTCGCACACAGAAGGCAGGCGCCGCTCGGTCCTCCCTTCCGCGCGAAGCGAGGCTGCCGCGGCCGCGGCCGGGATGCTTCTGTCGAGATGAATCCAGGAGCCCGCGCGATGCCTAGTCGGCGGCCCCGATGGCGGCGCCTGCCGTCCGACCGCGTCGGGCGAGGAACTCGGCTTCGGCCTGCCCCAGCGGCGTCGCGGGCGCCTCGCCGTGCAGGTACTCCGCGGCGATCGCGCCCCAGTCTGCGCCAGCGCGCAGCTGCCCGAGGACCACAGCGACGATGCCGTGCATCCGCCGGATCAGGATCGCCTCGGGCGGCAGTGTGAATTGGTTCACCTGCATCCTCATCGCGGCCCGCTCCTCCGGGTCCGGGCGTTCACGATCGCGGTCGCGGCGGTCGATGGGCGAGAAGCGGCGCTCTCCGGGGACCGCGTACCACTTGATCGCCATTCGCATCAGGTTCAGCGCGAAATCGGCGTCCACGGCATCTGCGCGGCTCGCCGGCAGATAGCCGCCCGTGCGCAGCGCCGCTTTGAGGGCCTCCGCGTCCGTGTCCCGGACGGCGAGAGCGATCGCCCGCTCGGCGGCCACGCGCGCGGCGTCGACGCCGCGTAGCAGGCCGAAGTCGAGGAAGCACACCCGACCGTCGGGACACAGCAGGTAGTTACCGGGGTGAGGGTCCCCGAGCGCGATGCGGTCGCGATAGAGCAACCCAAAGTAGAGCCGAAAAACGATCTCGCCGTAGCGGTTGCGCTGCACCTCATTGGCTCGGCGGACCGCCTCGAAGCGCTCCCCCTCGACGTATTCGGACACGAGCACGCGCCGGGTCGACAGGCTCGTGTCGATTCGCGGCACACGGACGAACGGATGTCCTCGCAGCAGCCGCCCGATGCGGCGCTGGTTTTGGGCCTCGAGCTCGTAGTCGAGCTCCTCGCCGATCCGCTCGCGCATCTCCGCGGCGAGCGCCTTCGCGTCCAGGCCCGGGGCGAGCCGCTTCACGAGAGGCAGCAGCACCATCGCGTTGCGCAGATCCGTGTCGACCGCCTCCGCCACCCCGGGGTACTGGATCTTCACGGCCACGTCCTCGCCGTCGATCGTCGTGGCGCGATGGACCTGACCGATCGAGGCCGCTGCGAACGCACGCTCGTCGAAGTCGCGGAACACGCGCTCGAGCGGACCGCCGAACTCCTTGTGCATCAGCTTCTCGAGCTCCGCGAACCGGACGGGCGGGACATCGTCGCGGAGCGCCGCGAGCCTCAGTTGCAGCTCGTCGCGCTCGTCCTCGGGAAGGCCGTCGAACTCGACCATCGAGATCATCTGACCGACCTTCATCGCCGCGCCACGCATCTGCCCGAGCTGATCGACGAGCTGCTGGACCAGCGCCGCCGTGCGCTCTTTCTGGGCCGCCGCCGCGCGCTCAGGCGTCCGGACCCGGTTGGCGGTTCGCATCCCGGCCCAGCGCAGGCCCTGCCCCGTCACGAGCCCGCCGACACGCGCCGTCCGGGCGAGTCGGCCCTTGGGCAGCTTTCCCGCCTCTCGGAGCGAGTCTTCGTCCTGCGTACCCATTGACCGAGCGTAGCGGGGGGGTTCGGCTTGGAGCTAAGCAGGACTCACGTCCGGGACAGCCGCACGGCCAGCCAGCTGCTCGGGAATACGGGGAACCCAGGGGCTGTCTGCTCGCTCGCCTACGCTGCCGTTGCGGCGCCGCGCAAGAACGTTGCCAAAGCAATAGTTGCGTGGGCGCAACGGTCGAGCCTCGCTCGCCCGGATACGATCGGCGGCACCCAGAGGAAGGAGCACCCGTGGCAATCGACACGCTCATCGCCTACGTCGGGGTGTACGACAACGTCGCCGACGCGGAGGCCGACTATCAGGACGTGAAGGACGTCCACACGGAGTTGGGACATATCGGCGCCTACGACGCCGCCGTCGTCGAGCGGCGCGAGGACGGCAAGGCGAAGATCGTCGAGAAGCACGAGACGGCGACGCGGGGCGTGCTCGGCGCCGGGATCGGGCTGGCCACCGGCCTGGTCGTCGCCCTGTTCCCGTTCGCGGCGGTCGGCGCCGGGCTGCTGGTCGGCACCACCGCCGGCGGCGCGATTCTCGGCTCGCTTTCCCACCACGCGGCCGCAGGGATGAGCCGCCACGACCTCAAGGAGCTCGGCGAGCACCTGGACGCCGGGCAGGCCGGCCTCGTCGTCGTCGCCGTGTCGGACATGGGCGCCAAGGTCGAGCAGGCGATGAAGCGGGCCGAGAAGCTCGAGCAGAAGCAGCTCAAGGCCGACATGGCCGAGATAGAGCGCGACGCCACCTTGGCCGGCGACTAGCGCCGGCCACTCCGGGCGCGGCGGCGGCGGATTGCGCCGGCCCGACCTGACGGCGAGCCGGTGGCAGCGGCGACACAGCATCGTCCAGTTGCTCGGCCGGTCGTTCGCCGGGTTGTGGTCGCGGTGGTGCAGCTCCAGCGGCGCGACCGTGCCGCACCGGGCGCACCGGCCGCGCTGTGCGGCCGTGAGCTGCGCCCGCCGAGCGTGGTTGCGACGCCCCCGCACCCGCCCGGGTCCGGTGGCCGCGGCTTGCAGCTCGGGCAGTAGCTCCCGGCGTCGAGCAGTCGCCGGCAGCGGAGGCAGCGCCGTGTCACACGAACCCCGGCAGGCGGGTGGGCTCGGGGCGGTTTCGACTGTGGTCGCGCTGCCCGTGAGTCACGGAATGAGTCACGAGCCGGCGCACGCGGCGGTCTAGAGCCAATGCTGTCCTTTCGGGCGCGCTACAGAAGCCCCGCTGCGGCGGGGTTTCCTCGTTCTCGGGGTGGGGGTCAGACTTCCACCGTGTCCCGACCATGTCCCGATATGAGCGAGATCTCGGGACACGTCTACCGCCACGAAGGCGCCCGCCGGCCGGTCTGGCGAGCCACGTAAACCGTCGGGCCGGCGAGCCGGAACGCTGAGGCCCGCGGGCCTCAGCGGCTGACGTCGTAGACCAGGTGGGTGACCCGGTCGCCGCGCACGATCGTGGTCGGGTTCTCCAGCTGCAGCGGCTCGGCCAGGTCGCCGGTGGCAAAGAACGGGCGGCCGGAGCCGAAGACGACCGGGACCTGGTTGACGACGACCCGGTCGATCAGGCCGAGCTTGAGCGCCTGGCCGCCGATCTGACCGGCGGCCACGTCGACGTCGCGGTCGCCCGCGAATTCCTTGGCGGCGGTAATCGCCTTCTCGACGCCGTCGACGAACGTGAACGGCGCGGTGCCGGCGTGCTCCCAGTCCGCCGGCGGCTGATGGGTGACGACGAAGACGTGCTCGCCGGCGGCCGGCACGCCGTTCCAGCCGTTGGTCAGGTCGAACACCCGCCGTCCGATGACCACCACCGCCATGTCGCGGTACTGGCTCAGCATGAAGTCGGCCGAGGCCTGGGTGCTGCGGACCTCGTCGCGGCTGCCCGGGAAGCTCCAGGTGACGTCGCCGTTGCCCAACCAGTCGAACATCGGGCCGACGCCGTCGTTGTCGTCGGCCATGAACCCGTCCAGGGAGACCACCGCGCCCATGATCGTCTTGCCCATGATGTCCCTTCGCTTGCGATCTTCCGCCACAGCCGATCGATTCGACGGCCAGCGGCGTCACAGTATCGCTGTCCTGTCGACGACTGCTGCGTTGCCTGAAAGCAGCAGCGACGCACCCGTCAAGGAGCCGATTCGGCAAGCTCGGGGCCGGACAGGCCTACGCGGGAGGACTGGGAGCGAGCGGCGAGCAAGCTCATTCCCTTCTCGCGTCTCCTGCTACGGCAGACGGCGCGCAAGCTGTGTGCGCGACTTGACGTCGAGCTTGCGGAACGCCTTGCGCAGGTGGTACTCGACCGTGCTCGGGCTGATGAAGAGCTGAGCGGCGATCTCACGATTGGTGTTTCCCTGCGCCGCAAGGCGCGAGGTCTGCAACTCCTGCGCGGTGAGCTGGTCGATCGTGTTGGCGGTCCGTCTGCGGGCGCGCTCGCCTGTCGCCTGCAGCTCGACCCGCGCGCGCTCGGCGAACGCCTCCATGCCGAAGTCGGAGAAGAGGTCGTGAGCGACGCGCAGCTGGTCACGTGCGTCGAGGCGGCGGCGCTCCCGTCGCAGCCACTCGCCGTAGAGCAGATGCGCGCGCGCGAGATCCAGACGAAGCCGCGTCGGCTGCAGACGGTCGATCGCCTCGCGGTAGAGCGTCTCGGCCGCTTCCCCTCGATTCAGGAGCGCACGGGAGCGCGCTTCGACGCCCAGTGCCCACGGAGTGCCGCCGGCGCGCGTGGACTCGCTCAACACCGCGAGGGCTTCGGCGGCCCGCTCACTTCGACCGCTGCGACTGGCGGCTTCGATCAGCTCGACCGTCGCAAAGGTCGAGAACCAGGGCTCGTGTGGATCCACCGTCGCCTCCGCGGCTGAGGCGAACGCGTCGTCGTATCGAGCCAGGCCGTTGTAGAGCACGGCGGTCACCCACTGCGACACCGTGAGGCCCATCCCCTCGCCACGGGCGATGAAGTCCGGCGTGCTGGTTCGGGCCAACCGCTGCACCTCATCTACGCGGCCGCGAAAAGCGGCGAGCGCGAGGGCCCCGTACGCCGGGACCATCCGACCGTCGGTCGCCTCGGCGAGTGCGTCCGCCTGCTCGACCAGCGACGCGGCCGCGCGCGTCTCTCCCGCGAAGAGCTGGACCCCCACGCGAGTGCTGAACGCGAGCGGCAGGTGCGCCAGCGCGCCGGCGGCACGGGCCGCTCGGATCTGCCGCAACGTCAGCGAGTCCCAGCCTTCGTAGTCCCAGATGAATCCCGCCGCCCGGCCGGCCAGCCACAACCACCGCAGGCCCTCCTCGGTTCCGATCTCGTCGCTATGGAAGGCGCGCAACGCCTTGCGCAGGACCGGCGTTCCGGCCGCGTGCCCTTCGGTGATCAGCAGCGCCAACCCGTCGAGAAGAAGATCCGCCGCTCGCGCGGGAGGCTCCGGTGGTGGCGCCGCACGTGCCGCGGCGGCCACCCGTCGAGCATCGGCCTCGCCTCCCAGGCGGCCGGCGAACAGCGCGGCGGACAGCGCGTCGAGGTAGGTCTCCCGTGACAGCCGCACATCCAGCGACTCGAGTCGCTTCGCCGCCGTGAGCAACAGGGACGGCGCCTCGCTTCCGCGATCGGCGGCGAAGGAGATTCGAGCCCGGAGCACTTCGACCTGAGCTCGCTGGAATTCATCCAGCGGGCCGGCCTCGGCGCTCGCAGCGAGCGTGAGCCCGTCATCGAGTGCACCCGCCTGCTGCGTCGCCTGGGCCGCGGCAAGGGCGCGCCCGGCGCGACGCGCGGGATCGAGCGTCAACACGGAAGAGCGCTCGAGGAAGGCCGCCGCGGCGGCGAAGCCCCCGCGCGCCTGCGCTCGGGCTGCGGAACGCTCGAGCTCCGCGGCGACGTCTTCGTCGGGCATGGCCGTCGCCTGCGCCCTGTGCCAGGCGCGGCGATCCGGGTCGGTATCCGGATCGGTCGCTTCCGCGAGCGCGCGGTGGACCTCGCTGCGCTCATCGGCCGCGGCTACGCGGTACACCGCTGAGCGAACCAGCGGATGACGGAAGACCACGCCGGCGCCGAGGGACAGCAAGCCGTCCGATTCGACCGTGTGTGCCGCTGACTCGGGGATTCCGAGGCGCTGCGGCCGCCCGCCACAGGAGCGCCAGATCGCCGACCGGGTCGGCGGCGGCCACGAGCAACAATCGCCGCGCGTCGCGTGGGAGCCGCGCGAGGCGCCGCGCGAAGCTCTCCTCGAGACTGGCGGACAGGGGCAACGCCGCGGGCAAGCCGAACCCACCCGCGAGCTGCGCCGGCGTCAGCTCGCGCGGCAGCTCCAGCAGACCGAGCGGATTCCCGCGCGTCTCGACGACGATCCGCTCCAGGACGCGCTCATCGAGCCGAGCCGGCAAGACGGATTCCAACAGTGCTCGCGCGTCGCGATGCCCCAGAGGCCCGACGTGAAGCTCCGGGAACCCGGCGAGCGCGTCGGGCAGCTCGCGCGCCGCGAACACGAGCGCGACCTTCTCCGCCAACAGGCGGCGAGCCACAAACGCGAGCGCGCGCGCCGACGCACGGTCGAGCCACTGCGCATCATCGACCACGCAGAGCAGCGGCTGCTCCTCGGCCGCCTCGGACAGCAGGCCGAGGGCCGCCAGCCCCACCAGGAACGGGCTCGGCGCCGGCCCTGCACTGAGGCCGAGCGCGACGGCAAGCGCTTCGCGCTGGGGAGCGGGGAGGCGTTCCAAGAGCTCCAGGCGTGGCGAGCACAGCTGGTGAAGGGCCGCGTACGGGAGCTCCATCTCCTGCTCGACCCCGAGCGTTCGGACGACCTGGAACTCCCGCCCCGCCTCGACCGCGTCCTCCAGCAGTGCCGTCTTGCCGACGCCCGGCTCTCCGTGCACCACGAGGACGCCGCCGTGCCCGCCGCGTGCGGCCTCGAGGAGCCGGTCGAGCACCTCGCGCTCGCGGCGCCGCCCGAGCAGATGCTCTCCCGGCGCCCGAACTGGTGACGATGCTGCGCTCATCTCGCCTGGAGAGAGCATGACTGAGGACGACACTCGGGTCGCGGACTAAGGAATTCCGGGATTCGATCGCGTGGCGGGAGCGCGACGATCGCGCCCATGCACGTCGCACTCACCGGCGCGACCGGGTTCATCGGGTCGCACGTACTCACCGAATTGCGCGAACACGACCACGACGTGACCGCGCTCGTCCGCAACGAGGACCAAGCGCAGGTCGTCGCCGCCCGCGGCGCCTCGCCGGCCGTGGTCGACCTCTACGATCGGGCGACGGTCGTCGGCCGGCTGCGCAGCGCGGACGCCGCCATCCACACGGCCAGTCCGGGGGACGCCACCAGCGCCGACCTGGACGCCGCGATGGTCGACGCGGTGATCGAGGCCTTCGCCGGCACCGGCAAGCCCTACCTCCACATCAGTGGTGCGTGGGTCTACGGGGCCAACCCCGCCATCACCGAGGAGTCCCCGTTCGATCCGCCCGCGATGGTGTCCTGGAGGGAGCCGATCGAACGCCGCGTGCTCGACGCGAGCGACATGCGCGGCGTCGTCATCGTGTCCAGCGTCGCGTACGGCGACGGCGGGGGAGGGGTTCCCGGACTCCTCCTCGGTTCACCCCGAGACGACGCGGGCGACCTGATCATGCTCGGCACCGGACGGCAGCGCTGGTCGACGGTCCATGTCGCGGACCTGGCGGACTTCTTCCGGCGCGCGCTGGACGACGATTCGGCTCGCGGCTACTACGTCGTCGGTGATGGAGAGAACCCGACCGTTGCCGAGCTCACGGAGGCGGCGGCGGTAGCGGCCGGCGCTCCCGGGGCGGTCCCCGGGTCCGACGATGAGGCCCGGGCACGCCTCGGCGACTACTTCGCCGAAGTCCTCCTGCTCGACCAGGGCGCCGATGCGGCCAAGGCGCGAGCCGAGCTCGGTTGGCGTCCGTCCCGTCCGGGGCTCGTCGAGGAGTTCCGCCACGGGAGCTACCGCAAAGTGGAGGCCGCATGACCATGAGCACAGCCGACACGACCACCGAGGCGTTTGCGAACACGCGCCCGGGCAGCGCCGAGGCCCTCCCGGACTACGCGCCGGTCCCGCAGTCGGCGTTGGGGCCCGCCCTCAACGAGCAGGGCTACTACGTCGGCCGCGTCGAGCGGAACCTCTACTGGGTCACCGACGGCACCTACCAGTCGGCGTTCCTGACGACCTCGGACGGCGTCGTCCTGCTCGACGCGCCGCCCACCATCGGTCACAACCTCCGGCGCGCCGTGGATGAGATCGCCGGCGCCAACGGCGTCAGCAACAAGGTGACGCACCTCATCTACTCGCACCACCACGCCGACCACGCCGGCGCGTCCTCGCTGTTCGACGGCGACGTCGCCCGGATCGGGCACGAGGAGACGCGCAAGCTCCTGCTGCGCGACGACGACCCGGCCCGGCCCGCGCCCGACGAGACCTTCCAGGACCGCCGCACCCTGGAGATCGGCGGCGAACGCATCGAGCTGGCCTGGCACGGCTCCAATCACTCGCCCGACAACATCTACATCCACCTGCCCGACCACGACACGCTGATGCTCGTGGACATCGTCAACCCGGGCTGGGCACCGGTCTACCTCAGCAACCTCACGGAGGACATCCCCGGCTACATCGAGGCGCCGGCCGCCGCGCTCGCCTACCCGTGGAAGCACTTCATCGGCGGCCACCTCGGCAGGCTCGGCACCCGCGACGACGTCGCCCTGCACCAGCAGTACATGGCGGACATCGCCGCCAGCGTGAGGACGGCGATCGACACGGTCGACCCCACGCCGTACTTCCAGAAGTACGGCGAGAACGTCTGGGCCGCGATCAGGGGCCTTCTCGACGCAACGACGGCCGCGGCCGCGGCGCCGGTCATCGAGAAGTACACCGGCGTCCTCGCGGCAGCCGACGTGTTCACCGCGAGCACCACGTTCTGGGTCATGGAGTCGATCCGCCTCGACCTCGGCTACGGCTCGCAGGTGCATCCGTGATGTCGAGCGGCGCCGTACGCGACCCGGTCGCCAACCCAACCCAGACCGAAGGGAGATCCTCGTGAGCGCCGAGCAGCGAGAGACCCTCGACGCAATCCTGCGACAGTCGGCCTTCCCCGCCGGCAGCGATGTCAACGAGCAACGGCGACTGCTCCGGGAGTTGATCTCGGCGCAGCCGCTGCCGGCCGACGTGACCGTGACCGCAGCCGCACTGGGCGGCGTCCCAACCGCCGAGATCACCGTCGATGGCATCGAACCTCGCCACGTTGTTCTCTACTTCCACGGCGGCGTGTACGTGATGGGGGACGCCGTCCTCTCCGCCGACCTGGCCTCGCAGGTCGGCCGGCGGACGCACGCCAAAGTCATCTCCGTCGACTACCGGCTCGCCCCCGAGCACCCGTATCCGGCAGCGGTTGACGACGCTCTTGCGGCCTATGAAGCCCTCCTGCACAACGGCATCGCCCCGTCGGACATCGCCTTCGCGGGAGAGTCCGCCGGCGGCGGCCTCGCCATCGCCACCATGGTCAACGCCCGCGATCACGGGCTGCCCCTGCCGGCCGCGGCGCTCGTCATGTCACCGTATGCCGATCTCACCCTGGCCGGGACGACCATGCAAACCAGGCGCGAGGTCGACCCGCTGCTCAGCCCGGAAGCCCTCCAAGCCCGCGTCACCGACTACACGTCGGGACAAGACGCCGCGCTTGACCTCATCAGCCCCATCTTCGCCGACCTGTCCGGCCTGCCGCCCCTGATCATCCAGGCCGGAACTCACGAGGTTCTCCTCGACGACGCCCTCCGCCTCGCGCGACAAGCCGCCACCGCCGACGTCGAGGTCACGCTCGAGGTCACCCCTCGAGTGCCCCACGTCTTCCAGGCCTATTACCCGATCCTTGACGAAGCGGCCGCGGCACTGGACAGAGCCGGACAGCTCCTGTCGGCACATCTCGCCGGCGCAGAACGCGTCACCGCATAGCGAGAGGCAGAACTCACGCTGTCCTCATAACTGTTCGCGTCGGAGTTCGAGGAGGAAACCTATGGATGTGGGAATCATCGGCGCCGGCCGGCTCGGCCAGGCGATGGCGCGGACCGCGCTGCGCGCCGGCCGCCGGATCGTGATGGCCAATAGCCGCGGCCCGGAATCGTTGGCGTCGTCGGTCGCGGCGCTCGGTGAGGGAGCATCGGCCGGCACGGTCGACGAGGCGGCCGCGGCGGACATCGTCGTCATCGCCGTGCCGTGGCCGCGCGTCGGAGCGGCCGTCGAAGGGCTCGGTTGGGACGGCCGGATCGTCATCGACGCGACGAACGACTTCGACCCCAGCGACCTCAACGGGTGGACATCGAGCCAGGTTCTCGCCGATCTCGTCCCGGGCGCGCGCGTCGTGAAGGCCGCGAACACCATCGGCGCCGCGGTGCTCGGCTCGGACCCGCACGAGGGCGGGGGCCGGCGCGTGATCTTCCTGTCGGGCGACGACGCCGACGCCAAGTCGGAGGTGACCGCGCTGTTCGAGGACGCGGGCTTTGTCGCCATCGACCTCGGCGGCCTGGCCACAGGCGGCGCGATGCAGCAGCTCGGCGGTCCGCTCGCCGGCGTGAACCTGATCCAGCTTCCGCAGGCGACCTAGGACGAGCGATGTCGGACCACACCTCGATCTCCGCTGACGAGGCCGCGGACCGCCTCGCGATCCGCGAGCTCGTCGACGCCTACGCCTTCTGCGCCGATACTCGCGACGCCGAGGGTCAGAAGGCGCTCTTCACCGAGGACACCCACTTCGTCGTCTACATGGCCGGGGAGGGCTCCGGCGCGACGGACGATCTGCGTGGCCGGGAGTCGCTGACGCTCGTGTTCGACAATCTGAACTCGTACGAGGTCACGATGCACTTCAACGGCCAGAGCACCGTGGCGCTCGACGGCGATCGTGCGACGGGGCAGACCTACTGCCTGGCCCACCACCTCTACTCGGACGACGGCGAGCGCAAGCTGATGATCGCCGCGCTTCGCTATCAGGACACCTTCGTCAAGGGGGAGGGCGCGTGGCGTTTCGCCGAGCGCCGGCTTTACGTCCGTTGGACCGAAACCCGCGCTCTCGAGGCGGCCGGGGTTGCCTGAGGCGCCTCATCCCCAACCGAGCCGTTGCCGGCATGAAGGGCTCGTGAGCGGCTCGCCGACCAACCCACAGACCGCTCGCCTCGGGCCCCACACCGTCAACCGGACGGGGTTCGGCGCGATGCAGCTGGCCGGCCCCCGCGTCTTCGGACCGCCGGCCGACCCCGCTGGGGCACGAGCGGTGCTCCGCCGTGCCGTCGAGCTCGGCGTCGATCACATCGACACAGCGCAGTACTACGGACCCGACGTCGTCAACGAGCTCATCCGAGACGCGCTGCACCCGTACCCGGCCGGCCTGCGGATCGTGTCGAAGGTCGGCGCCCGTCGCGACGCCCGGGGTGCGGTCCTCCCGGCGACGCACCCCGACGAGCTGCGGGCCGGCGTCGAGGCCAACCTGCAGACGCTCCAGGTCGACGCGCTCGCACTCGTCAACCTGCGCCTGATGGCGCCTATCGCGCGCGGGGAAATCCCGCTGGCCGAGCAGCTCGGTGCGCTCAAGACTCTCCAGGACGAGGGCAAGATCGACTCGATCGGGCTCAGCAACGCAACCGTCGATGAGGTCGCGGCCGCCCTCGAGATGGTCGACCTCGGCGAGGTCCAGAACGCCTACAACGTCCAACTGCGAGACGACGAGGACGTCTTGCGCTTCTGCGCCGATCGCGACATCGCCTACGTCCCCTTCTTCCCGATCGGGTCGGCCTTCACAGGCGGGCCAAGGCCGCTTGCCGAGGACCCGACGATCTCCTCCATCGCCGCGAAGCACGCCGCGACGCCCGCCCAGATCGCCCTGGCGTGGCTGCTGCACAAGGATCGGCACATCCTGCTGATCCCGGGCACCTCCTCACTGGCTCACCTGGAGCAGAACATGGCCGCCGCCCGCATCGCGCTCGACGGCGAGGACCTGGCCGCTCTGGACGGGGTGTCAGGCCCGTAGTCGGAGTGCGCGGCGACTACTCCGCCGGAATCGTCGGTGGCAGCCCGAAGCCGGCCACGAGGCCGCGCTCGCCGAACCACGTGATCGCCGAGACGCGGTCGTCGGTGAGGGTGAGCACCATCACCCCGTAGGCACGTGCGATCGGCGCCTGTGCGTCGGGGACGTAGCAGCCGAACGCGGGCTGCCCGTTGGCGCGGGTGGGCACGAGCCGGAGGGGTGCGCCGCGACGGGCTGCGCGGTCGTGCAGGAACGTCGCGATGGCCTGCGGACCCTGGTACTCGTAGGGCTCTGGCGGCATCGTGAGCCAGGCGTCATCGGTGAGCAGCGAGACGACGCCGTCGGTGTCGCCGCGCTCGACCGCGGTGGCGAAGTGGGTGACGAGCTCGAGCTCGCGGGCAGAGCGCGGCCGGGGCGCGCGCTCGCGGCCGCCCGGGGGCAGCCGCTCGTCGAGGGTCGTGCGCGCTCGCTGGAGCGCCCCTTTGACGGAGGCTTCGCTGCTGTCGAGCATCTCGGCCACCTCGGCGGTGCGGTAGCCGAGCACGTCGCGCAGCACGAGCGTGGCCCGCTGGCGCGGCGGCAGGAGCTGCAGCGCGGCCATGAACGCGACGCCGACCGCCTCGCGCATCTCGTAGCGCGCGTCCGGCCCGGGGGCGGGGTCCGCGATCCCTTCGAGCAGCGCGTCGGGGTACGGCTCGAGCAAGACCGGCTCGCTTCGCCGCGTGGGCTCGGGCGGCTCGACCATCGAAGAGACCGTCGGCGCGCGGCGGGAGCGGTCGCGCAGCGCGTTCAGGCAGCGGTTGGTCGCGATCCGGTACAGCCAGGCGCGCAACGACGCACGTCCCTCGTAGCCGTCCAACCCTCGCCAGGCCGCGAGCAGCGTCTCCTGGACCTGGTCCTCGGCGTCGTGGAGGGATCCGAGGATCCGGTAGCAGTGCAGCTGGAGCTCCCGCCGGTACGGATCGACCAGGCTCCTGAAGGCGTTCTCGTCGCCCGCGCGGGCACGGCTGAGCGCGTCGTCGCTCACGCCCTCAATGACAGCACCGTTCCGTTCTCGGCCGCCCTGGTGTCTCGACGAGCAGACCCGAACTCCCCAGGATCCAACGAAGGAGCACTCGCGATGAACACACCCCCGATCGTCTCACCGCAGGAGTGGGAGGCCGCGCGCCTCCAACTGCTCGTCAAGGAGAAGGAGCTGACCCGCGCCCGTGACGCCCTCGCCGCCGAGCGCCGGCGGATGCCGTGGCAGGCGATCGAGAAGGACTATCGCTTCGAGGGCCCGAACGGCCCCGCGAGCCTGCTCGACCTGTTCGACGGCCGCCGTCAGTTGCTCCTGTACCGCGCCTTCTACGAGCCGGGCGTGGCCGGCTGGCCGGAGCATGGCTGCGTCGGCTGCTCGCTCATGGCGGACCATGTCCCGCATCTGGCGCACCTGAACGCCCGCGACACCACGCTCGTGTACGCCTCCCGCGCTCCGCAGGCGGAGATCCAGGACCTGAAGGGCCGGATGGGCTGGGAGCACATCCCGTGGTACACGATCACCGACGACTTCGACGCCGACTTCGGCGTCGACGAGTGGCACGGCACCACCGCCTTCATCCGCGACGGCGACCGGATCTTCCGCACCTACTTCGTCAACGGCCGCGGTGACGAGGTGATGGTCAACACCTGGAGCTACCTCGACATCACGGCGCTCGGGCGCCAGGAGGAGTGGGAGGACTCACCCGAGGGCTACCCGCAGACCGCGCCGTACGTGTGGTGGAAGTGGCACGACGCATACGACGCCGAGCAGTCCCCGGAGCACCTCGACCAGATCGCCCGCGCGCTGGCGGCCGAAGGGGGTTCCACGTGATCTTCGCGCATATCGGAGGCGTGCCGGTCGAGGAGGCCCTGCTGCCGTTGACGGGCGGGATCAGCGCCGGGCTGCTCCTGGCGCGCGCCTGGATCGCGTCGCGCGCGCCGTTCAGACGTACGCGGACCAGGAGGGTCCAATGAGTACGGACACGACCGGAACCGCGGGCGCATCCGGGCAGCCGCAGGTGGTAGGCGGCCGCCCAGGCCCGCCTCGCGCAGAGCTCGCGGCCCCGTTCGGCGTCGGACACGAAACCCACCGACCGGGGATTATCGCCCCGCGATCGCTCGAGATCGAGCGTGACTTCGCCGCGGGGCTGTGAGCAGCAGATCAGCGCGGGGCGGCTCGAGGCCGGCGGGCGCGGTCTCACGTGGCGGTGGTGGGGTGTGGGAGGCTTGCCGCATGCCGTGGGTCCCCGAGCTGTTCTCCGCGCCGGTGCTGGAGGAATGGCTGGAGAAGCGGCGGCGGGACAGGATCGTCGACGTGCCCTACTTCGACGGGTTGATGGCCGGGGAGATCGATGCACTGGTCGAATCCTTCGCCGGCGAGCCGGAGCTCTACCACCCGGTTCGCGGACGCATCAAGGGCAGGCGCGCGTTCGAGGCGCACGTCGCCGAGATGAACGCGATGCTCGTCCGGCGCAACGCCACCGTCGAGGAGGTCGGGCGCACCGTCCTCGAGGGGTGTGGCTTCGAGGAGGTGGTGCTCCACCTCGACGTTGAGACCGGACGAGTCGCTCTCCCGGTCGCGATCGTCGCGGACCACCCGTCGGAGCGACGGCTCGCGGAGTTGCGGGTCTACTTCAGCAGCTGGGCGCTGACCGGCCGCCACGCGGTTCGTCCCCCGCTGCTGCAACCCGACCCGGAGCTGCGCGAATCGGACGTCGTGGCCGAGTACCAGCGCGCGCTCGCGGCCGGCGACGTCGATGCGGTCCTGGCGACGTTCGAACCGGACGGCTACGCCCGCGAGCCCGCCGGAGGCCGGTACGTCCACCGCGGACCCGAGGGCCTGCGCGCCTTCTACGAGCACCTGTTCTCCAACGACGGCGGCATCCCGCTGGAGCACTGCGCGGTCATCGACGACAAGCGCACGTGCGCGCTGGAGTACAACGTCGTGCGCTGGGGGAAGACGGAGCTGCCGCCGGAGGCGGGAGTCGCCGTCTACGTCCGCGGTCAGAGCGGCAAGCTCGCCGCGGCGCGCATCTACGACGACGCCGACCCCCCGCTCCGGACGGCCATGTAGGCGGTTCCCGTAGGTGCGCGCCACCTCCTCCGACGGGACCGCGATCGCCTACGAGGCGGGCGGCTCAGGGCCGTCGGTGGTGCTCGTGCACGGGGCGCTGTCGGACCGGCGCCACGCGTTCGGCGCCGTGCGCCCGTTGCTCGAGCGGTGGGTGACCGTGTACGCGCTCGACCGGCGCGGTCACGGCGACAGTGACGACGCGCCGGTGTACGCGCCGGGCTGCGAGTGCGAGGACGTGGCCGCCGTGGTGGCCGCGGTGCCGGGACCGGTCGACCTGATCGGGCATTCGTTCGGCGCCCTGTGCGCGCTCGAGGCGGCGCGTGCGGGCGCCGAGATCCGGAGGCTGGTGCTCTACGAGGGCGTGCCGCGCGACGGGCGGACGATCAGCCCCGACGGCCTGGCCGGGCGCGCCGAGGCGCTGCTGCGCGACGGACGGCCGGAGGCCGCGCTCGACCTCGTCCTGGCCGAGGTCGAGCACCACGGACCGGCCCAGCTGGCCCGGGACCACCGCGCCGCGACGTGGTCGGCGTCGGTGGCGGGTCTGGCGGTGCTCGACCGCGAGCTCGAGGTCGAGAACGCGTACCGGTTCGCGCCCGAGCGCTACGCCGGCATGACCGCGCCGACGCTCGTGCTGGCCGGCGGCGACAGCCCGCCCTCGGTCCGGGCCGACGCGGAAGCGGTGGCGGCCGGCCTCCCCGACGCGCGCCTGGCGTTGCTCGCGGGGCAGCGTCACGGCTGCCTGCACCGGGCGCCCGAGCTGTTCGCCGAGACGGTCCTCGACTTCCTCGGCCACGCGTACCTCACGCCCGCGCGCGAGTAGTCGCGTAGTCCCCGAGGCCGTGCTCGAGCATCGCGAGCGCCCGCTCGGCCTCGTGGCGGACGTCGCCGGCCAGCTCCGGGGAGCGCGCGCCCTCGAGGACCCGCTTGCGCGTGTAGGCGACGAGCGCCTGGTGGACGCCCATCATCGCGTGGGCGGCGATCCGGGGCCGGAGGTCGCCGGGGTCCGCGTGCTGCTCGGCGGCGAGCAGGTCCGCCAGCGAGTCGGTGTAGCGGGCGAAGATCTGCTGCTCGCGGGCCACCAGCGCCGGGCTCTCGCTGATCATGCGCGCGACGCCCGCGAGGCGCTCCTGCGCCTCGGGGTCGACCTGGCCGAGCAGCCCGCGCTGGGCGAGCAGGAAGCGGCTGAACGCCGCCAGGGCCGGCTCACCGCCCGCGCGCTCGCGGACCGTCCGCAGCAGCTCTTCCTCGAACGTCCCGAGCCGCCAGAAGACGAGCTCCTCCTTGGTCGGGAAGTAGTTGAAGACGGTCTGCTCGGACACCTCGGCGGCGCGCGCGATCTCGGCAACCGTCACACGCTCGAAGCCGCGCTCGGTGAACAGCCGGCGCGCGGTCTCGGCGATCAGCTCGCGGGTCTGCTGCTTCTTGCGCTCGCGCAGGCCGAGCCGCGGAGCCGCTGCCTCGGGCGTGGACACGACGACAAATGTAGCAGCATAAAAAATAGTTGCGCCCAAATCTTTGTGTCGCTACAGTCTTCGCCATCGTGATCCACCGATGGGAGACGCCATGAGCCACTCGACCCCCGACGCCACCGCTCCCCGTGATGTGGTCGCCGTCTCGTTCGCCGCGATCGTGCTGGCGATGCTGCCCGCGGTCCTCGACCAGACGATCCTGGCCACCGCGCTGCCGACGATCGCCTCCGCTCTCGGCAGCCTCACCGACGTCTCGTGGGTGGTCACCGCCTACGTGGTCGCCGCCGCGGCCAGCACGCCGTTGTGGGGCAAGCTCGGCGACCGCCACGGCCGCAAGCGCCTGCTCGAGCTCTCGCTCGCGCTGTTCCTCGGCGCCTCGGCGCTGTGCGGCGTCGCGCAGGACATCACGATGCTCGTCGTGTCACGGGTCGTCCAGGGCGTCGCCGCCGGCGGGCTGATGACGCTCGCGATGGCCGCCGTCGGCGACCTCGTCTCGCCGCGCGAGCGCGCCCGCTACCAGGGCTACATCGCCACGACGTTCGCGGTCGCCACCATCGCCGGGCCGCTGATCGGCGGCGTCCTGGTCGAGCACGCCGGCTGGCGCTGGGTCTTCTACGTCAACCTGCCGCTCGGGCTCGCCGCGCTGGCGGGGCTGCACCTGCGCTTCCCCGCGCCGCCCACCGAGCGTCCCGCCCGCCCGCTCGACGCCCTCGGCGCCGGCCTGCTGGCCGCGGCGACCAGCGCGTTCATGCTCGCGTGCATCTGGGGCGGCTCGCGCTACGCGTGGGGCTCGCCGGCCATCCTCGGCCTCCTGGGCGCCGCGGTGGGGCTCGGCGGCGCGCTCGCGGCGCGCGAGCGTCGCGCCGCCGATCCGATCGTCCCGCTGGCGCTGCTGCGCACGCGCACGGTGGCCGTCGCCAGCGCGGCGCTGTTCCTCGCGACGGCGGCGCTGTTCGCCATCAACGTCTTCGTGCCGCTGTTCCTGCAGACGACCACCGGCGCCACGCCGACGGAGGCCGGGCTGCTGCTGGTCCCGGCGATGCTCGGCATCACGCTGTCGACCAACCTCGCCGGCCGGGCGATCGCGCGCACCGGGCGCTACAAGCGCTACCCGGTCGCCGGCCTCGCGCTCATGACCGTCGCGCTCGCCCTGCTCGCCGTCGTCGCCCGCGATCCCTCGCGGGTCACCATCGGCATCGGCCTCGGCCTCTTCGGGCTGGGCTTCGGGATGGTCGGCCAGGTGCTGATCGTCGCCGTGCAGAACGGCACCGAGCGCCGGCAGCTCGGCGTCGCCATGGCCACGACGAGCTTCTTCCGCGGCCTGGGTGGGGCCGTCGGCGCGGCCGTGCTCGGCGCCATCTTCGCCGCCCGCGCCGGTGGCAGCGATCTCGCCGGCGAGGGCGTCGGCCACCTCGGCGCCGCGGCCCGCGCCGACGTCATCGACGGGGTGCAGACCGTGTTCATCGTCGCCGCGCCGATCGCGGCCGTCGCGCTGCTGCTCGTCCTGCTGCTGCGCGAGGTACCCCTGCAGGGCCCGGGCGGCGGCGAGCGCCCGGCCGAGGCGACACCCGGTACAACCGCGCCGCGGCCCGTCGCGCAGGCCCGCGGCTGACCGATCCTGGAAAGGAGCCACCTGATGCCCACCGTCCTGTTGCGCAGCGAGGAGACCGCCGGCGTGGTCTCGATGATCGAGCTCTCGTCGGACGCGGGCTTCGCCGGCCCGCCGCTGCACCGCCACGACTTCGACGAGGCGTTCTACGTCCTCGAGGGCGAGCTGACCTTCCAGCTCGGCAATGAGGTGTTCACCCGCACGGCGGGCGAGCTCGCCTTCGCGCCGCGCAACGTCGCCCACACCTACGCCAACCACAGCGACGCCCCCGCGAGAGCGCTGCTCGTCTGCACGCCCGCCGGCTTCGAGCGCTACTTCGCCCGCAGCGCGGCCGAGCGCGACGGCGTCGATCCCCCCGACTGGGCGCTGCAGCCGTGGCCCGAGGTCACCCGCCTCGGGCCGCAGATCGAGCGGCGGTCCTGATTTGACCAATTCTCTCACCTCCACCGGGTGAGACCGATTAGGGTCGCCCGGATATGCGAGCGACCCGTCGCTGGCCCATCCTGATCCTGCTCCTGATACTCGCCGCGGGCTGCGCCAGCGGCTCGGACGGGGACGAGACCGGCGGCGGGCAGGCCACGACCGCGCCGTCCCCGGCGCCCGCCGGTGGGGACGCGGAGGGAAGTCTCGGCGACGCGACGTTCGCCGCTCCCGACCAGGAGGAGGAGATCCTCGCGGGCGAGGTGCCGATCACACCCGAGAGCACGTCCGCGGCCGGGGCCCCGCCGCTGCCCCGCTGCGCCGACGACACGCTGACGGTCACCACCGAGAACCGCTCCCGCGCGGAGGCGTCCACGGTCTGCATCATCAACAAGATCCGCCGCCGCCGCGGGACCCGCGCGCTCAAGCACAACGCCCAGCTCTACGACGCCGCGCGGAAGCACGCGAACGACATGGTGCAGCGGAAGTACTTCGGCCACGTCTCCCAGGGCGGCACGGGCTCGACGGCCAGGATCAAGAGCACCGGGTACATGAGCGGCGCCGACCGCTGGCAGGTCGGCGAGAACCTCGCCTGGGGGGCCGGGGCGTTCTCCACCCCGGCCGCGATCGTGCAGTCGTGGATGAACTCGCCCGGCCATCGCCAGAACATCCTGCGGCGCACCTACCGGGAGGCCGGCCTCGCCATCGCCGTCGGCGCCCCGGCGAAGACGCGCGCGGACGCGGGCACCTACGCGCACGCGTTCGGGCGGCGCTGACCTGCCGCGCGGCGGCGATGGGCCGGGCGCACTGCGCGCGGCGGCAGTCAGCCCGTGGCGGCGCGCGGCGATCCGGGCTGAGCTTCGGCTCAGGGCACGATGTTGTCCACGTATCCGCCGTCGACGCGCAGCGCGCCGCCGGTCGTCGCGGACGCGTGCTCGGAGGCGAGATAGGCGACCATGTTGGCGATCTCCTCGGGCTCGATCAGCCGCTGGAGGAGCGACTGCGGGCGGTGGCGGCGCATGAACTCGACCTGGGCCTCGTCCCACGGGAGGTCGTCGCCGACGAGGCTCCGGGCGAACGCCTCGACGCCCTCGGTGTGGGTGGGGCCGGCGATGACGGCGTTGACGGTGACGCCCGTGCCGGCCATCGCCTTCGCGTAGCCGCGGGACACGCCCAGCAGCGCGGTCTTGGTCGCGCCGTAGTGGACCATCTCCTCGGGGATGACGACCGCGGAGTCGCTCGCCATGAACATCACCCGGCCCCACCCGCGCTCGCGCATGCCGGGCAGATACCGGCGCGCGAGACGGACGCCGGAGAGCACGTTGACCTCCCAGTAGCGTCGCCACGTGTCGTCGTCGATCTCGAGGACGGGCTCCGGCTCGAAGATGCCGAGGTTGTTGACGAGGATGTCGACGTGGGGGAGCGCGGCCGACACCGCCTCGGCCCCCGCGGCGGTGGAGACGTCGGCGGCGACGCCGTCGATCCGCGCGTCCGGCCGGGCGGCGCGGAGCTCGTCGACGACCCCGCGGACGCGATCCTCGCCGCGCCCGTTGATCGTCGTCGCAGCGCCCGCCTCGGCGAGGCGCGCCGCGATCACCCGCCCGATGCCCTGCGTCGACCCGCTGACGAACGCGGTCCTTCCGGTGAGATCGATCTGCATGCGTCGGCCGTGTATCACACGGCCGACGGGGCGAGCTCCTCGTAGTAGTCGTTGCCGCGCGAGAACTCGACGAACACGCACGGCTCGTCGCCCACGCTCCAGGCGTCGTGGCCGGGCGGGAGCAGCATGACGTCGCGCGGGCCGAACTCGTCCTCGCTGCCGTCGTCCATGCGCACGTGCAGCCGGCCGGACTGCACGACGGCCACGTGCGGCAGCTCGCAGCTGTCCGTGCCCGCGTACGCCTTGAGGTCGTCCGACCAGCGAGCGCCGACGCCGAAGGTGACGCGCGTGACCGTCACGCCGTCGAGCTCGACGGACTGCTTGGCGATCCGGCCGTGCACGTCTTCGGCAACGGCGTCGAGGTTGCCCTTCTGCATTGCGGCGAGCGCCATCTCTCCACCCCCGGGAACGGTCGTGTCGGCAAGACTCTCGCAAACCTGATCGGGATTTGGAGATTTCTTGCCGGGGCGCCGTGACCGCGTTCTGGGCGTGATCAGTCCTCGGGCGGGTCGCCGTCGTCGGCGGTCAACCGCGCGACCACGCGCAGGATCGCCGCCGCCGTGGCGAGGTCGAGGGCCATCACCGGCGCGAGCACCCACAGGTGGCCGACGTCGGCCGTGAGGATGATCAGCGCGGTGACGATGAAGGTTCCGGTCGGGAACAGCAGGAGCAGGCGCTCTCCGCGGAGCTCCTCCCGCTCGGTGGGCCCGGCTGGTGCGCGTGTGGCCGGCATGGCCATCACCTCCGACGACAAGGTCCGTCTCTGCCTCCTGGAATGGCCGCTCGGGGCCGCGGCGGTTGCGCCGCGCAGCCGCGGCCGCTAGAAGCCCGGCGGTCGGTGCACCCCACCCCGGGAGGACGGAGATGGTCGAGCAGGCGCGCCTCGAACAGCTGGACGCGGGCCTGACGCCCGTGACCGACGGGTGGTACGTCGTCGGCATCCCGGAGGCGCCGTGGCTGACGAACGAGGCACTCGGAGCGGCCTGCGTGTTCGAGGGGCCCGACGTGACGTTCCCCCACATGGGCTTCACCCTCCACGTGCTCCAGCCCGGACAGGCGAACGGGATGTACCACCGCGAGGCCAACCAGGAGGACTTCCTCGTGCTGGCCGGCGAGTGCCTGCTGCTGATCGAGGGCGAGGAGCGGCCGCTGAAGGCGTGGGACTTCGTCCACTGCCCGCCCGAGACCGACCACATCTTCGTCGGCGCGGGGGACGGCCCGTGCGTGATCTTCATGATCGGCGCGCGCCGGGAGCGGCGCATCCTCTATCCGCGCTCGGAGGTCGCGCTGCGCCACGGCGCGGGGGTGGAGGCCGACACGACATCGGCGGCGGAGGCCTACGCGCCGTACCCGAAGTGGCAACCCGGCCCGCCCGCGAGCTGGGACGGTCTGCCCTGGGGCTAGCCCGCCGCGAGCCGCTGGTGCACGAGCCGCACCGCCATCGAGCCCTCCCCGACCGCCGAGGCGACGCGCTTGATCGAGCCGGAGCGGACGTCCCCGACGGCGAAGATGCCCGGGCGGCTGGTCTCGAGGAAGTACGGGCGCTCGGCGCCGTCGGCGTCGAGGTCCTCGTCTGCGACGTCGCGGCCGGTGAGCAGGAAGCAGTGCTCGTCCATCGCCACGTGCGCGGTCAGCCAGTCGGTGTGCGGCGTCGCGCCGATGAACACGAACAACGCCTTCGCCTCGATCTCCGTGCGGCGGCCGGTCTCCGTGTCACGTATGACGAGCGCCTCGAGCGCCGCCTCGCCCTTGAGCTCGGCGACCTCGCAGCACGTCATGAGCTCGACCTGCTCGCGTCGCCCGATCTCGTCGACGAGGTAGCGCGACATCGACTTGCCGAGGTCGTCGCCGCGGATCATCAGGCGGCAGCCGGCGGAGTGCTGGGAGAGGAACATCGCCGCCTGGCCGGCCGAGTTCCCGCCGCCGACGATCACCACCGGGTCGCCGGCGCACAGCTGCGCCTCGGCCTGGGTGGCGGCGTAGTAGATGCCGACGCCCTCGTAGCGCTCGAACTCGGGAACGTCGAGCTTGCGGTACTGGGCGCCCGTGGCGACGATCACCGTGCGCCCGTTGACGACCTCGCCGCCGGCGAGCCGGATGGCGTGGTGACCGTCCTCGGACGCCAGCTCGACCGCCTCGCCCGGCACCACCAGGCGGGCGCCGAACCGCCGCGCCTGCAGCGCGGCGCGCTCGGCGAGCTCGCTGCCCGAGATCCCGGTGGGGAAGCCGAGGTAGTTCTCGATCCGCGAGGACGTGGAGGCCTGCCCGCCGAACGCGACCGCGTCGATCGCCTGCGTGTCGAGGCCCTCCGAGGCGCCGTAGACCGCCGCGGCGAGGCCGGCGGGACCGCCGCCGACGATCACCACGTCGCACATCGCGGGCGGCGCGCCGCGCGCGCCGAGGCCGAGGAGCGCCGCCAGCTCGCCATTGGACGGGTTGCGCATGACGCCGCGGCCGCCGATCACGACCGGGGTCTCGGCCGGCTCGACGCCGAGCGCGCGCAGCAGGGTGTCGGCCTCCTCGTCGTCCTCGAGGTCCATCCACCGGTAGGGCATGCGGTTGCGGGCGAGGAACTCGCGCAGGCGCTGGCTGTCGCGGGAGAACCGCGAGCCGACCACCTGCACGCCCGCGCCGAGGTCGATCAGGATCGAGCGCCGCGCCAGGAAGGCCCGCAGGATCAGGTTGCTCAGGTCCTCGTCGTCGGTGACGATCGCCCGCAGGGCCGGGACGGAGACCTGGATGACCTCGCCGGCGTCGCGCACGACCGCGCTCAGGTAGGGCGGCGAGCCGGTAAGCAGGTTCAGCTCGCCGATGAACCGGTGCGTCCCGTGCACCGCCACGACGTGGTCCTCGCGCCCGAGGCCCTGGACGATCGTGACCGCCCCCGACTCGACCACGAAGAAGTCGTAGCCGGGGTCTCCGGCCCGGAACAGGACCTCTCCCGGCGTGACGGCACGGACCGCGCCCACCTCGCGGAACCGCGCCCGCTGCTCGTCGTCCAGCCGCGGGAACGCGCCGTGGCGGTCGGGCGGCTCCTCGACGCCGAGCCCGAGCGGCTCGGTCACCGGATCACGAACGCGACGTCGTCCACGAAGCAGTAGGACCAGTCCTCGCCCGGCTCCATGGACGAGATGATCGGGTGCTCGCTCTCGCGCGCGTGCCGGGAGGCGTGGCGATTCGGCGAGGAGTCGCAGCAGCCGACGCGGCCGCAGATGCGGCACACGCGGAGGTGGACCCACGAGCTGCCCATCGCGAGGCATTCCTCGCAGCCGGCCGTCTGCTCGGGCTTGGCGACCGCGATCTGATCGAGATGTGTGCATGTGGCCATGAGCGGATCCTCGTTTCGGTCTCGTCCAGCTGGACAGTGACGAAGCTGTCAAGCGGGTAGGGCCACGGCATGGCTTCGACAGTCGGTCACTTCATGCTCGAGCGCCTCGCCGGGTGGGGTGTCAAGCGAATCTACGGCTATCCGGGCGACGGGATCAACGGCATCCTCGGCGCCTTTCACGACCTCGGCGACGAGATCGAGTTCGTCCAGCTGCGCCACGAGGAGCTCGCCGCGTTCGCCGCGACGGCGCACGCGAAGTTCACGGGGGAGGTCGGGGTCTGCATGGCGACCTCCGGCCCCGGCGCGATCCACCTGCTCAACGGGCTCTACGACGCCAAGCTCGACCACACGCCGGTGGTCGCGATCGTGGGCCAGCAGGCGCGGATGTCGCTCGGCGGGGAGTACCAGCAGGAGGTCGACCTCGTCTCGCTGTTCAAGGACGTCGCGCACGAGTACGTGCAGATGGCGTCGACCGCGGAGCAGATCCCGCACCTGATCGACCGCGCGCTGCGGACCGCCAAGGCGACGCGCTCCCCCGCCTGCGTGATCGTCCCCAACGACCTCCAGGAGGAGGACTACGTGGCGCCGCCGCGCGCGCACGGCGCCGTCCAGTCCTCGCCCGCGCCGGCGAGCGCGGCAGAGATCGTGCCCGCGGGGGAGGACCTGCGGCGGGCGGCGGCCGTGCTGAACGCCGGCGAGCGCGTGGCGATGCTCATCGGCCAGGGCGCGCGCGACGCCGCGGCCGAGGTCGAGGAGGTGGCGGAGCTGCTCGGCGCGGGCGTGGCCAAGGCGCTGAACGGGCGGGCCGTGCTCCCCGACGACCTGCCGTACGTGACGGGCTCGATCGGCCTGCTCGGCACGCGCCCGTCGTACGAGCTGATGGAGGGCTGCGACACCCTGCTCATCGTCGGCTCGAGCTTCCCCTACTCGGAGTGGCTGCCCGAGCCGGGCACGGCCCGCGGGGTGCAGATCGACATCGACGCGCGGCTGATCGGGCTGCGCTACCCGACCGAGATCAACCTCGTCGGCGACGCGCGCCACACGCTCCGCGCGCTGCTGCCGCTGCTCGAGCGCAAGGAGGACCGCGGCTGGCGCGCGTCCGTCGAGGAGGGGGTGCGCCGCTGGTGGGAGGTGCTGGACGCGCAGGCCCGGGTGGAGGCCGACCCGATCAACCCGCAGCTCGTGTTCGCCGAGCTGAGCCCGCGGCTGCCCGACCGCTGCATGCTCACCGCCGACTCCGGGTCCGCGACGAACTGGTGGGCGCGGCACCTGCGCGTCCGGCGCGGCATGGACGCGGCGCTCTCCGGGGGCCTGGCGACGATGTGCCCGGCGGTGCCCTACGCCCTCGCCGCGAAGTTCGCCCACCCGGACCGCCCGGCGATCGCCGCGACCGGCGACGGCGCGATGCAGATGCTCGGCAACAACGCCCTGATCGACGTGGCGCGCTGGTGGCGGCGCTGGTCGAACCCGCAGCTCGTCGTCTGCGTGCTCAACAACGGCGACCTCAACCAGGTCACGTGGGAGCAGCGTGCGCTGGCCGGCGATCCCAAGCTCGAGGCCTCGCAGGTGCTGCCGCCGTTCGACTACGCCGCCTACGCGCGGCAGCTCGGGCTGCACGGCATCCGCGTCGAGCGCCCGGAGGACGTCGCCCCCGCGTGGGAGGAGGCGCTCGCGGCCGACCGTCCGGTGCTGCTCGAGGCGGTGACCGACCCCGAGGTCCCGCCGCTGCCGCCGCACATCAGCGCCGACCAGGCCAAGGCGCTCGCCCGCGCCCTCCCGGGCGACCCCGCGCGGCGCGCCATCGCGCGCCAGTCGCTGAAGGCCAAGCTCGCCGAGCTGTTGCAGCGCTGACGTGTCATGGGGACCGGGCGCGCCGGGTAGCGCCGAAGGCACAGCACGCCGCAACCCCAAGGAGCGACGAACCGATGGCCGATCCCGTTCCCGCCGGCAGCGATGTGAGCGCCGGGACCTACCGCTGCACCAACTGCGGTTACGAGCTGCAGGTCCAGTCGACCCGCAACCTTCCGCCGTGCCCGTCGTGCGGGAACGGCGCGTACGACACCGTGACCGGCGGCGACTCGGTCCAGGACCCGTACCCCGACCGCTGACGGGCCATCGACGTCACGCCGGGAGCGCCACCGCCGCCTCCGGCGTGGCGACGCGGAACGTGAAGCTCTCCAGGAGGTAGAGCTCGATCGCGTCGCCGTCGTGCCGGTCGTAGCCGATCGCGAGGTCCTCGCCGGCCTCGAAGAGGTAGTCGCCGCCGCGCTGGCTCACGACCACCGCGCCCTGGACGCCGGGCGCCCACACGAGGGGTCCATCGACGATCCGGCGCAGGTGGTCGAGCAGCGGGTAGCCGCCGTGCTCGGTGGTCTCGAGGACGCGCGTGTAGGCCTCGCGGCCGAGCGCGAGGCCGTACGGGCCGTCGACGCCCGCGTGCAGGAGCGTCTCGACCGCCCGGGCCGCGCAGCGCGGCCAGCGCTCGCAGTCCTCGCCGAGGGCGACGGCCTCGTGGGGCGAGGCGTCCGCGATCCCGGTGATGCCCGCGGCCTCCCAGCCGTGGAAGACGGCGCGGTTCTCGGCCGTCGCGATCCGCATCGCGGCCGCGTCGAGCGGGGCCAGGTCGACGTCCTCGGCGCCGCGGTCGGCGTTGAGCAGCTCGTCGCGGGAGAGCGAGAACGGCGCGCGCATCTCGACGACCGCGAGGACGCGGCGCTGCAGGGCCTCGACCCCGTCGCCGGGGGCGCCGGCGATCTCGCGCGTGCGCCCGAGGTTGGTGGCGGAGTACTCCCACCCGTGCGGTCCGCCGAAGTCGATCAGCCGGCGCGCGGCGAGCGCGGGCTTCAGGCGGTCGCGCGCCTCGTCGTCGATGACGCTCCAGCCGGTCCCGGTGATGGGCGCGAGCTCGCGGAGGAGATGGCTCATGACCGGGCTCCCCGCAGGCTGCCGATGCCGAGCGAGGTGCTGCCGGGCAGCGGCTCGCCGCGCTCGGCGGCGCCCTCGACGGCCTCCTCCTCGGCCTCCTCGCCATGTTCGACGATGTCGCCCTCCTGGAAGAGGATCCCCTGGGCGATCTCGCGCCACAGCGGGGAGCGGCGCAGCAGGAACTCGAGGTCCATGGCGAAGTGCTTGAACTCCTCGCCCTGGGCGTCACGCATGATCGCGCGGGCTTGGCGGTCGGGCTCGACCGCCAGGCGCTGCTCGTACCAGCCGATCGCCTCGGCTTCCTCGGTCAGCGATGCGCACAGGCGTGCGAAGGTCCGGGTGGCGTCCGGCAGCTCGTGGGCCGGCTCGTGGTATTGATCGAAGCCCATGTGCTCATCATCCCTCACTCGGCATGGTCGCCGCCAGTCAGGCGAGCTCGGCGCGCCACGATGAGGCGGACCGGGCGGCGTGGTCGGTGCCGAACCCCGTGGCCCACACGACGGTGCGCGGCTCGACCGCGGTCCCGCCGGCGAAGCGGACGGTGGCGCCCTTCCGCGGCAACCGCGCGGCCGTGGAGCGCGATCCCCCGCCGGCGCGCCGCGCGCGGGCTCGAGCCCACGAGCGTCTCGCGCCCGCGCATCCGCCGGCCGAGCCGCGAGTCGCGGGTCTTGTCCATCAGTGGATGGAAGCCCGTGTTGCCGCCGCCGACGACCAGCACCGGGCCGTCCGCGGGCACCGCGCCGGGGCGCCGGTACCCGGCGCTCTGGAGCTGGTGGACGGCGGCGTCCAGGGCGCCCGCGAGCGCGGGCACGCGTGGGACCTGGAGCGGGCCGACCGGCTCACCTAGCCGCTTCGGGCGATCACGCCGGCGACCGGCGCCGGCCGCAGGTCGGCGCGCACCGTCTCGACGGCCGGGAAGCCGTGCGCGCCCAGCACGCCGGCCAGCCGGCGGGAGAACTCGTCCGCGTCCTCGCCGGACCAGCCGGGGGTCTGGTTGAAGAGGTACAGCGCCCCGCCCGGGGCCAGCAGCGCGCGGGCGCGGCCGAGGGTCTCGGCGGGCTCCCGCCAGAACGCCGCGACGTGGACCGCGAAGATCTTGTCGAAGCGCGCGTCGCCGAGCGCCGCGGTCTCGAAGGGCCCGGTGACGAACGCGGCCCGCCCGGCCTCGACGTGCGCCCGGTTGCGCTTCTCGGCCGCCGCGATCATGGTCGCCGAGCGGTCGATCGCGGTGATGTGTCCCGCGCCCAGGCGCTCGCACACGAGCGTGACGGCCACGCCGTGTCCGCAGCCCACCTCGAGCAGCCGGTCGCCCGGCCGCACCGCGAGTACGTCCACCGCCCAGGCGAGCCGCTCGGAGGCCACCTCAGCCGCGACCGATGAGTTCCGGCGCCGGGCGCGGTCTCAAAGGCATCACTCCGAATCACCCGACCCGAGGAGCGACGATGCGCGAGCAGACTGGACACACCGAGACGGCACCGGACAGCCGGCGATGGCCGGCACTGATCGTCCTCTGCGTCGGGATGCTGATGATCGTCCTCGACGTCACCGTGGTCAACGTGGCGCTGCCCTCCATCCAGAGCGACCTGGGGTTCTCCCAGTCCGACCTGGCCTGGGTCGTGAACGCCTACCTCATCAGCTTCGGCGGCCTGCTGCTGCTGGCCGGTCGTCTCGGTGATCTCTTCGGCCGCCGGCGCGTCTTCCTGATCGGGCTCGCCGCGTTCACCGTCGCCTCGCTGGCCTGCGGTCTGGCCCAGAGCCAGGCCGTGCTGATCGGCGCGCGCTTCGTCCAGGGCGTCGGCGGCGCGATGACCTCCGCCGTCATCCTCGGCATGATCGTGACGATGTTCCCCGAGCCGCGGGAGCAGGCCAAGGCGATCGGGATCTACGGGTTCGTCGCCTCCGCCGGCGGCTCCATCGGACTGCTCGCGGGCGGCGTCCTGACCGAGGCCATCACCTGGCACTGGATCTTCTTCATCAACCTCCCGATCGCGATCGTCACCGCCGTGGCCGCCGCGCGCCTGATCGACCGCGACGAGGGGATCGGCATCGGCAACGGCGCCGACGTCCTCGGCGCGGTGCTCGTCACCGGCTCGCTGATGCTCGGCGTCTACACGATCGTCAAGGCGAGCGAGTACGGCTGGGGCTCGGCGCACACGCTCGGCCTCGGCGCCGCCGCGATCGTGCTGCTGGCCGGCTTCGTCGCCCGCCAGGCGCGCGCCGCCAACCCGCTGATGCCGCTGCGCGTGTTCCGCTCGCGCAACGTGTCGGGCGCGAACCTCGTCCAGGTCGTCGTGGTGGCCGGCATGTTCGGCATGTTCTTCATGGGCACGCTGTACCTGGAGCGGGTGCTCGGCTTCGACCCGCTCGAGATCGGCCTCGCGTTCCTCCCGGCCACGATCGTGATGGGCATCTTCTCGGCCGGCGTCTCGGCGCGGCTGAACGCCCGCTACGGCGCCCGCGCCACGCTCGTCCCGGCGCTCGTGCTGATCCTCGCGGGGCTCGTGCTGTTCGCCCGCGTGCCGGTCGACGGCGCCTACGTGGTCGACGTGCTGCCGGCCGTGATCCTCGTCGGCATCGGCGCGGGCCTCACGTTCCCGTCGCTGATGATGCTGGCGATGTCCGGCGCGACGCCGGCCGACGCCGGGCTCGCGTCCGGCCTCGTGAACACGACCGCGCAGGTCGGCGGCGCGCTCGGCCTCGCCGTGCTGGCGACGCTCGCGACCACCCGCACCGGCGACCTGCTGGCCGCGGGCGAGAGCGCTCCGTCGGCGCTGACCGGCGGCTTCCACCTCGCGTTCCTGGTGGGGGCGGGGCTCGTCGTGGCCGGCATCGGCGTCGCGATCGCGATCCTGCGGCCCGAGGCCGAGGCGGCCCAGGAGGTCGCCGAGCGCCGGCGCGCCCCGCGCCCGGCGTACGCCGAGGGCTCGTAGCCCGCTACACCGCAACCGGCGCCCCCGGGGCCGAGCGTCTGGGATGCTCGGCCCCGCCGGCATGCAGGGGCGCACAGGACGTTCGACGAGGATCGCGGTGCTGGGCGCCGCGGTCCTCGCGCTCGTCAGGGGACGGCGACGCCGAGCTCGTCGCTGAGCGCCCGCAGGCTCGCCGCCAGGCCGGGCGCGAGCGGCACGCCGTCGCGCTCGCGCACCGCGCGGGTGCGCTGCTCGGGATCGCCGGGGCGCAGCACCTCGTCGTGGCCGGGCGCCACGGGGGCCGCCGCGAGCTCCGCGAGCAGGCCGTCGAGCATCGCGGCGAAGCGGTCGCGGCCGACGGTGCGCTCGGGGTCGATCGCGAGGTGGAAGTGGCCGACGTCCTGCGGCTCGGTGCCGCCGCCGTAGAGGTCGCCGATGCCGTGCGTGATCCCGGCGCCGGCGAGGACGCCGCACAGCACCTCGACCATGACCGCGAGCACGTAGCCCTTGTAGCCGCCGAGCGGGACGCCTGCGTACACCTCGCCGGGATCCGTCGTGGTCTGCCCGCGCGTGTCGACGCCCCAGCCCTCGGGGATCGCCCGCCCCTCGTCGCGCGCGTTGAGGATGCGGTTGATGGCGACCTGGCTCGTCGCCATGTCGAGGTCGAAGATGCCGGTGGTGGTGGGCGCGGCGAGCGAGATCGGGTTGGTGCCGAGCGCCCGCGCGGTGCCGCCGTACGGGACCACCAGCGGCTCGCTGTTGGTCAGCGACACGGCGACGAGCCCCGCGGCGGCCGCCCGCCGCGAGTAGTAGGCGGCGGCGCCGTAGTGGGCGCTGCGGCGCACGCTCACGACGCCGACGCCGTGCTCGCGGGCGAGCTCCACCGAGAGGTCGGTCGCGAACACCCCGGCGACCTGTCCTGGGCCCTGGTCGCCGTCGACGAGCGCCACGCCGCCGTCACGGCGCAGCACCGACGGGCGCGGCCGGCGGTTGAGGGCCGCGGCCCGCAGCCGCTCGACGTAGACCGGGATGCGCGCGACCCCGTGGGAGTCCACCCCGCGCAGGCTGGCGTCGACGAGCGTCTCGGCGACCGTGCCCGCGGCGGCGGGCTCTAGGCCGCCGGCCTCGAGCAGAGCGCGGCCCCAGCGCTCGAGGTCGCCGGCGGGCACGGTGGTCATGGCCCCACGCGTACCCGCTCGGGCGGCGGCTCAGCGGTCGGGCCGGCGCGTCAGTCGATCGAGCGCAGGAACTGGACGACCTTGTTGCGGTCGCGCGCGTTCTGCAGGCGGTCCGGCTGCGCTCCGAGTCCGGTGCGGTGGTTGACGTTGGTCAGCACGCAGGCCAGCGTCTCGCAGGCACCGTTGTGGTAGAAGGGCGGCGAGGCGTCGATGCCGAGCAGCGACGGGATCGTGAAGCCGGCGCCCTTACCGTCGCGCGTTGTAGTCCTTGCCGAGCGCGTCGAAGGCGGGCTGCGCGACGCCGGCCGCGAAGCCCTGCGTGGTCTTCTCCGCGCCGCCGATGTTGTCGCCGATCGGGTTGCCGCCGTTCGGCACGCCCAGGTTGAACGAGTTGATGTTGCGCAGGAACTTGAACACGAACGGGGCGCCCACCGGGTTCTCCGTGAACGGGGCGATGCGCTCGTTGGTGAGCAGGTCGGCGGTAGGCGGCGAGGTGTAGTCCTTGATGGACTGGCTGAAGAGGTTGGTCCCGTGGCAGCCGTTGCAGCCCTGCTGCTCGAACAGCCGCTCGCCATCCTTCACGTCATTCGGATCGAGCCGCGTCCCCTTCAGCCCCTTGTTCGTGAGCGGGGCGTCCGGGGTGCGGACCGCGAAGCGGACCCACTCGCGCAGCGCGGTCGAGGCCGGGACGGCGGTGTTGCTGCCGGGCAGCGTGACCGTCACCTGCTGGCGGTTCGCGTTCGCCAGGGCGGGGAGGGCGTTGATCGTGCAGGGCGCCACGCCGACGTTGCCGTTGTCGGCGATGATCAGGCCGTGGTTGGGGTCGAACGTCGCTCGTGGCGGCCCGGTTGGCCAGCGGGTTGGCGCACGTCAGCGGCGCCGCGAGCGCGCCCGGGCCCGGAGACGTTGCGGGTGTTGAGGTCGAAGTCCTCGACCTCGTCGTTGACCGCCGAGTAGTTGAGGATCTTCTGCTGGTCGCGGTTGCGCGGGTTGAAGCTCGCGTTCAGCGGCAGCGACTTGCGCGGACCGGTGCCGAACGACCACACGACGCTGTCGGTCAGGCCCTTGAAGTGGCAGCTCGCGCATGACTGCCAGCCCTCGCTCGAGAGCCGCTCGCTGGTCGCGCCACCGCGGGCCGCTGAAGTTGCCGCGCGAGCCGAAGAACATCTCCGCGCCGACGGCGACCGTCTCCTCCTGCGAGCCCGGCTGCGGGAGGTTGGCGATGCGGATGGTCCGCACCACCTGGTCGGTGTTGAGGTCGACGACCGAGACGTTGCGCGAGACGAAGTTGTTGACCCACGCCTTGGTCCCCTGCTTGTTCACCACGATCCCCTGCGGGTTCTTGCCGGCGTTGTCACCGGCCGTCGCGGGGTTGGCGGGGTCGTTGAGGTCGATGTAGCGAGTCGTCGCGGGGCCGCCGGTGAAGCTGAGCGCGCCGTTGCCCGCCACGTTGACCTTCACGAGCAGGTCGGAGCCCGCCGAGACGACGTACGCGGCGCCGCTGCCGCTCTTCTTCGTGAAGCCGATCGCCCACACGTTCGCGAAGAACAGCTTCTTCTTGCCGGCCTCCGGCGTGCGGGCGCCGAGGTGGAGGTTCAGGAACCGCCCCTGGCTGCCGTCGCGCGTGCCGCCGTTGACGTTGTCGAGCACGTTGACGAACGCCTGCGTCGAGACGTTGAAGCGCAGCGGGCCCTCGGGCGAGGCGGCGATGTTCGGCAGGTACGCCTGGTTGCCGCGGATCACGATGCTCTGCAGCTGGTTCGGCCACGCGGCGGTCGGGTCGGCCACGCCGTCGCCGGCACCGCCGGGACCGGCGGGCGGCGGCGGCGGCGCCTTGTCGACCAGGAAGCCGGTGTCCTGCGAGGCGATCGTGATGCGCTGGGCCGGCTTGTAGGAGCTGATCTTCGACGAGGAGCTGCTGACGTTCAGGCGGCACACGACGCCCTCGCGGCCCTGGTCGTTGACCTGCTGGACGCCCTTGCGCTGGAAGGAGAAGAAGCTCGTGACGAACAGCCGCTTGCTGTTGCTGCTCACCGCCAGGCCGCGCGGCTGGAAGTGGAAGTCGTCGTTCGGGCTGCACTTGCTGCCGCGCAGCTCCACGTAGCCGATCACCTTGGGGCTGGTCGGCTTGCCGCGCTTGCTCTTCCGCGTCGCGTCGATGACCGTGATCGTGTCCTGGCCCGAGTTCGCGACGTAGATGCGTCGGCCGTCCGTGGAGGACGACGATGTTCCACGGCTCGGCGCCCGTGACGAACTTGCCGTTGTTGCCGATGTTCTTCGCGACGGCCGCCTTGAAGCGATTCGGGTTGTCGTTGCTGATCCGGATCACCGTGACCGGTGCCGTCGGCGGCGTTGGCGACGTACGCGTAGTTGTTGTTCGGGTCGACGGCGACGCCCTCGGGCTCGTCGCCGACCTTGATCCGCGCGATGACCTTGCTGTTCCCCGTGTTGATCACCGTGACGTTGTCGCCACCCGGGTTGACGACCCACAGGAGCTTGCCGTCGCGCGAGAGCACGATCGGGCTGGAGTTCGTCGCGGTGGAGAACTTCGCGCCGGACGCGGCGCCCGGCGCGAGCAGCAGCGCCGCGAGGACGGCTACGGCTGCGAAGCCGAAGCGATGGGCACTGCACGGATGCCGGAAGCGGGAACGTGCCATCGGTGTGCCAGAGCGCCTCTCCTGCAGGGAGACCCAACCATGATCGTGAGGCCCGGTCAACCTCTAACCGGCCCATTCACGGAATTCAAACGGTCAAGCGCGGCCCAGGGCCCGCGCCGCACGGGCGGCGTAGCCCGCCCTGACACGGGAGCGGACGCGCGCCGGCGCGGGCCACAGGGCGAGGAGCCCGCCGGCGAAGACGATCAGCGAACCCAGCCAGATCCAGGTCACGAGCGGGGAGACGAGCACGCGGAAGGTCGCGGGCCGGCCCTCCGTGCGGTACACCGCGACGAGTCGTTGCAGCGCCTCGCCGAGCGCCGCGGCGCGATCGGCCGCCGGAAGAGAGTTGGCGCGCTTGAACACCGCGTCGCCGCGCCGGACGATGCCCTCGAGCGTCGCGAGGTCGGGCGAGACCACCGCCCAGAAGTCGCGCCGCAGCCCGGAGCGCAGCCCGACCTCGCTCGTCGCCTCGCCCTCGAAGTACCGCGAGAGCGCGCCGAGCTCGGCGTTGTTGGAGGGGAAGTAGCTGCGCTCGGTGCGCACGATCGCGGGCGCGTCGTCGCCGCGGCTCACGCGCAGCTCGGCGCCCAGGTCGATCTTCTCGAGCTCGCCGTTGGGCGCGACGTCCAGCCGCCCGGTGGGGCGGACGTACTCGATGTCGTAGCCGCCCACGCGCGCGGTGTCGCCCGGGACGAGCCGCACGTCCGTGGTGTCGCGGAACGCCGTCGAGGCGGCGATGCCGACGAACAGCACGGCGATCCCGACGTGCACCGTGTAGCCGCCCCAGCGGCGGCGGTTGCGGCGCACGAGCGAGACCAGCGCGGCGGGGGCAGACTCGCGCGACATCGCCTGCCGCGCGCGCACGCCGCGCGTGAGCTCCTGGGCCACGACGGCGATCACGAAGGCGGCGAAGCACAGCATGAGCAGCGCGGCCGGCCGGCGCGGGACGCCGGCCACCAGCAGCACGACGAGGAGCCCCGCGGTCACGGCGCACGGCACGGCGAGGACGCGCCGCAGGTTCGCCGCGGTGGTGCGCCGCCACGCCATCACCGGCCCGAGGCCCGACAGCAGCACGAGCACGAGCGCGAGCGGGACGACGAAGCGGCCGAACCACGGCGGCCCGACCGATGCCGAGCGCCCCGTCAGCGCCTCGGAGATCAGCGGGAAGAACGTCCCCCAGAAGATCACGAAGCACAGCGCCACCAGCACGAGGTTGTTGAGCAGGAACACCACCTCGCGCGAGAGCAGCGAGTCGAGGCGGTGCTCGGAGCGCAGCTCGGCCGAGCGCGACACCACGAGGAAGATCGACCCCGCGAGCATCAGCGAGATCAGCACGAGGAACGGGATGCCCAGCGTCGAGGCGCCGAAGGCGTGGATCGACTGCAGGACCCCCGAGCGCACGAGGAAGGTCCCGAGCACGGCCAGGATGCCCGCGGCCAGCACGAGCGAGACGTTCCAGACCTTCAGCATCCCGCGCCGCTCCTGGACCATCATCGAGTGCAGGAACGCGGTGCCGACCAGCCACGGCATCAGCGCGGCGTTCTCGACCCCGTCCCAGGCCCAGTAGCCGCCCCAGCCGAGCTCGGTGTAGGACCAGCGCGCGCCGAGGATGATCCCGATCGCGAGGCACAGCCAGGCGGCGAGCGCGAACGGCCGGATCGTCCGCAGCCAGTCGCCCCCGAGGCGCCGCGTCACGAGCGCGCCCACCGCGAACGCGAAGGGCACGGTGAACAGCGTGTACCCCGAGTAGAGCATCGGCGGGTGGATCATCATCGCCGGGTGGCGCAGCACCGGGTTCAGGCCGGCGCCCTCGATCGGCACCGGGCTCAGGCGGCCGAACGGCGTCTCGAGGAACACCAGCAGCGCGAGGAAGAACGCCGCGAAGCCGAGCAGCGTGGCGGTCGCGTAGGGGACGATCTCCCGCGCGCGCCGGCGCGTGAAGAACACGATCAGGCTCGACCACGAGCTCAGCAGCAGCACCCACAGCAGCAGCGATCCCTCCTGCGAGGACCACGGCGCCGTGGCGCGGTAGAAGGTGGGTGTCGTGGTCGACGAGTGCGAGGCGACCACCTCGAAGGAGAAGTCCGAGCGCAGGAAGGCGGCCTCGAGGATCGCGAAGCACACCGCGACCGTGCCCGCCAGCGCGTAGACCGAGCGCCGGCCGGAGTCGATCCACCCGCCGCTCCCGCGGCGCCGCGCCGGCGACCCGCGCCGGGCGAGCGCGCCGTAGAGCGAGGCGAGGATGCCGTAGACCGCGATCGCCAGCGCCACGACCAGGAGCACCCGGGCGGCGACCAGCACGTCCGGCTCAGCTCTTCTCGGCCGCGAACTTCGACGGGCACTTCGTGATCAGCGAGTCCTTCTCGCCGACGAAGCCCGCACCCTCCTTGCGCACCGTGACGATGACCTCGCGCCCGGTCCGGAACGGGTCGGGGACCGTGCCGGTGTAGGTCACCGGCACCGACGCCCCGCCGCTGGTGCGGTCGCGGACCCGGAAGTGCAGCGTGCCGCCCTCGCGCCGGTAGCCGGGCGCGACGCGCCCCGTCAGCTCGTAGCTGCGGCCGGCGTCGGCGGCGGCCAGCAGGGCGCCGGGCGTCGTCGTCTCGCTCGACCCGGCGAAGCTCGTATAGACGAGCGTGGCGGCCAGGGCGATCGCGGCGGTGAGGGCGACGATCAGCCGCAACCTCCGCTTGCGGCGACGATCCACGCGGCGAATATCTCACCAGCGGCGCGCCGCATGCAACCCGAGCGCGAAGCGGCGCGGCGCCCCAGGCTCCGGCGCCCTGCGCGCGAGGGGCGACTAGGGCTTCGGCGCGGGCTGGGACGCCGCCCAGTCGCGGAGGCGGTCCGAGAGGTCGAGCGAGGCCGGCCCGACCTCGACGATCGCGTCCACCGGGATGTCCGACCGCTGGGCGGCGGCCCGGATGGCCTCGGGGGACGGCGCCTCGTAGAGGCAGTACGTTCGCCGCCGGTCGGCGCTGAGGAACGAGAAGATCCAGCGCACGCCCTCGTCGACGTTGATCTCGTCGATGAGGCGGACATCCTGGCTTGAGAGCTCGAGCTCTTCGGCGAACTCGCGCTCGATCACGAACACGGGCATGGGGCGATCGTACTCCCGTTCTGGAGCTAGGCCTCGACGAGCCCGTGCCGGTGGGCGTAGGAGGCGGCCTCGGTGCGGTTCGCGCACCCGGTCTTGCGCAGGATGCTGCGCATGTGGTTGGCGGCGGTGTGCTCGCTGATGAACAGCGTCCGGCCGATCTCGCGGTTGCTCAGGCCCCGCGCGACGAGCCCGAGGATCTGGACCTCGCGCGACGACAGGCCGTCGCGCACGGCCGGCCGCGCGGCGCCCGGCGTGCGCGCGCGGATGCGGGCGAGCAGCGCCGGCATCCCGACCTCCTCCGCGAGCGCGGCCGCCTCGGTCAGCAGCGCCTGGGCCTCGGGGCGCCGGCCCGGTCCGCGGTCGAGCAGGAGCCGCCCGTACTCGTAGGCGGTGTGGGCGATCCACGTTCGCGCGCCCATCCGCCGGTTGAGCTCCATGGCGCGCGCGAAGTGCGTCTCGGCACGCTCCCATTCGCCGAGGGTGGCGGCGAGCATGCCCAGGTGGCGGTCGGCGGAGCCGTAGCACGCGACGAGGTGCCCGATCATCACGTTGGTCCCGGCGTGGGGCGTCGAGCTCCGGATAGACGAGGGTCGCGATCGCCTCGTCGCCGAGCGCCGCCGCGGCGTCGGCGAGGAAGCACAGCGAGCCGACCCACAGGGAGACGCGGAACGGATCGAGGCCCTCGGCGGCGACCCGCGTCAGCTCGCGGCGCGCCTCGCGCTCCATGCCGAGCTCGACGAGCAGCGAGGCGAGGCCCGGCCGCCACGGACCGCCGGGCCCGTCGCCGGCCGCCAGCAGCCGGACCACGGGCGCGAGCTCGCCGAGGCGGCCCTGCTCGCGGCGGATCCCGAACATCTGGATCCCGTAGACGCCGGACGGGTCGCGCCCCGTGAGCAGCCGGCTCGCCTCGTGCGAGCGCTCGGCGAGGGTCTCGGCGTCGGCGAGGCGCCCGTCGCACAGCGCGATCGCGGCCCCGTAGTGGTCGGCCACGTGGATCATGAACGGCTGCGCCGTCTGCACCGAGATCGCGCGCAGGGCGGCGATCTCGCGGCGGGCGGCGTCGAGATCGCAGAGCGCGACGAGCGCGGACGCGCGCCACGCCATCGCCTCGGCGCGGATCTCGGTGTCGCCGAGCTCCTCGCCGAGGTCCCGGGCCTCGGTGAGCATGTCGAGGATCTCCCCGAGCGGGGTCGTCCCCCGTGACCAGTACGCGCGCGCCAGCACGACCGCGAGGCCGCCGCGGTCGTCGAGCTCGCCGGGCCATGGCGACCGCGTTCGAGCGGACGATCGCCCCGCGCTCGTGCTCACCCTGGAAGTCGAGTGCGCGGGCCAGGCCGCCGAGCAGGCGCACCCGCAGCGCGGAGCTCTCGTCGCCGAGGACGGCGACCGCCTCCTCCAGCAGCTGCTGCACCGACTCGTCGGTGATCCCGGGGCGCCAGCTGGCGTCCTCGTAGCCGATCGCCGCGCGGCCCAGCAGCTCGGCGTCGCCCAGCTCGCGGGCGATGTCCGCCGCCGCCGTGAAGGCCTCCAGCGCGTCGAGGGCACGGCCGGCGCGGTGGCACGCGGTGCCGAGGTCGAGGTAGGCGCCGGCGCGCTCGGCGGGGTTGTCGATCCGCAGCTCGAGCGCGGTGCCGAGCCGCGCCGCGGCCTCGTCGTAGGCGAGCGCGGCCATCGCCGCGCGGGCGGCGCGGACGTTGTAGTCCACGCCGCGGTGATCGCCGCCGAACGGGGAGGCCGCCGCGAAGTGGTGCGCGAGGTCGGCGAGCACCCGCTCCGGTTCGCCGGCGCTCTCGAGGGCCTCGCCGACGCGGAGGTGGAGCTCCGCGCGGCGCAGCCCGCTGAGCCGGTCGTAGAGCGCGCGGCGTACCAGCTCGTGCGTGAAGCGGTACGCCAGCCGGCGGGAGGGGACCTCCTCGATCATGCCGCTGCGGACCGCCTCGTCGAGCGCCGCGAGCAGCGCGGGCTCCGCGAGGCCGGCGGCGCGGCGCAGGACGTCGAGCTCGAAGGCCGTGCCGGCGGTGGCCGCGAGCTCGAGCAGGTCGGTCGTGCCCGGCTCGAGGCGCGCCACCCGCTGGCTGACGACCTCGCGCACGCTCTCCGGGGTGCCGAGGTCGCCGAGCGGGCGGGTGAGGCGGATCGCGCCGTCGGTCACCTCCACCACGCTCGTCTCCACGAGCGCGCGCCAGAGCTCGCACACCAGGAAGGCGTTGCCGTCGGTGAGGTCGCGGAACGCCTGTGCGACCTCCGGCAGCCCCGCGCCGACATCGCCGCCCGCGGCGCGCCGGACGAGCTCCGAGACCTCGTCGCCGGAGAGGCCCCCGAGCCGCAGCCGGACGACGTCGTCGGAGCGGCGCAGGTCGGCCAGGGTGGCCGACAGCGTCTCCGGCACGTCGGCCTCGGTGTCGCGGAAGGTGGCGAGCAGCAGCACGCGCGCGTGCCCGCCGGAGCGCGCGATGTGGCGCAGCAGCAGGAGCGTCGCGGCGTCGGCCCAGTGGCCGTCCTCGAGCACGAGCAGCACCGGCCGCCGCCGCCCGATCCCCGCGAGCAGGTCGGTCACGGCGGTGTGCAGGCGGTGGCGCTCGGTGTCCGGGTCGGCCTTGACCGGCGGCGGGAGGTCCCCCACGCGGGCGGGCAGGTCGGGGAGCAGCCGTGTGAGCTCGCCGCCGGCGGAGCCGAGGGCGGCGCGCAGCTCGGCGGGCTCGGTGACGCGCGCGAGCTGGTCGAGCGCGTCGACGAACGGCCCGTACGGGCGGCGCACCTCCGCGTCGCACGCGCCGTAGGCGACGAGCGCGCCCTCCTCTGCCGCCTCGGCGGCGAACTCGCGCACGAGCCGGCTCTTGCCCGAGCCGGCTTCGCCGCCGACCAGCGCGACGCGCCGGCCGTCGTCCCGCGCCAGCGGCAGGAGCGCGCGCAGCGCGTCCAGCTCGGCTGCGCGCCCGACGAACGGGAACGCCGATGTGAGGCGAAGCGAGCCGGGGAGGTCGTGCATGGCGCTGCTCACATCCAGACGATGGTCAGATCTGATCATTCCATCCGCGCCGGGCGAGAGCGCCGAATTGGGTCAGTCCGCGTCATGACAGGCGCGTGGGCGCTCCGTAGGGTCGTCCTCCGATGCCGGACGATCCAGGAGGATTTCCAGATGACCACCGTCAGCACAGCCGCGCAGGCCGCGCGGCGCGAGCTCTCGGGACACCGGGGGCGGCTGATCGCCCCCGGCGACGGGGACTACGACGAGGCGCGCAAGGTCTACAACGCGATGATCGACCGGCGCCCGGCGCTGATCGCGCGCTCCGCCGATCCCGCCGACGTCGCCAAGGTCGTCGCGTTCGCCCGCGACTACGACCTGCCGCTGGCGATCCGCGGCGCCGGCCACAACGGCGCCGGGCTCGGGACGGTCGACGACGGCGTCGTGATCGACCTGTCGGAGATGAAGGACATCCAGGTCGATCCCGGCAACCGCACGGTCCGCGTGGGCGGCGGCGCCACCTGGGGCGAGGTCGACCGCGCCACCGGTGAGCACGGCCTCGCCACGCCGAGCGGGATCGTCTCCAGCACCGGGGTCGGCGGCCTCACGCTCGGCGGCGGCCTCGGCCACCTGACCCGCATGTACGGGCTCACCATCGACAACCTCCTCGAGGCGGAGATGGTGCTCGCGAGCGGCGAGCAGGTGCGCGCGAGCGCGACCGAGCACCCCGACCTGTTCTGGGCCATCCGCGGCGGCGGCGGCAACTTCGGCGTCGTCACGGCGTTCACGTTCCGCCTGCACGACGTCGGCACGGTCATCGGCGGCCCGACGTTCTGGCCCGTGAGCGACACCCCCGAGGTCCTCGCGGCCTACCGCGAGTTCCTGCCGGCCGCCCCGCGCGAGCTCACCGGCTTCTTCAACGTCAGCATGGTGCCGCCCGGGCCGCCGTTCCCCGAGGAGCTCCACCTGCGCAAGGTCTGCGGCGTCGTCTGGTGCTACCTCGGCTCCGAGGAGGACGCGGCCGCCGCGATGGCCCCGCTGCTCGACGCCCTGCCGCGAGCCGCTCATGCACGGCCCGCACGCGATGCCGCACGCGGACCTGCAGGGCGCCTTCGACGGGCTCTTCCCGGCCGGCCACCAGTGGTACTGGCGCGCGGACTTCGTCAAGGAGATCCCCGACGAGGCGCTCGAGATCCACAAGGCGTTCGGCGACACCGTCCCGACGGCGCAGTCGCTCATGCACCTCTACCCGATCGACGGCGCCGCGCACGACGTCGCGTCGGCGGACACGGCCTGGAGCTACCGCGACGCGCAGTGGGGCACGGTCTACGCGGGCGTCGACCCCGACCCGGCCAGGGCCGACGAGATCCGCCGCTGGACCGTCGACTACTTCGACGCCCTGCACCCGTACTCGGCCGGCGGCGCGTACGTGAACATGATGATGGACGAGGGCCAGGAGCGGGTCCGCGCGAGCTACCGCGGCAACTACGACCGCCTCGCCCGCATCAAGGCCGCCTACGACCCGGACAACCTCTTCCGGGTCAACCAGAACATCCAGCCCAAGGCGTAAGAAAGCCCCTCGCGCACCCGGGAGGGCGGCCCCTGGCGGCCGCCCTCCCGCCGCGCGCGGTGCGCGTCGCGGCGGGTCAGGCCGCGGTGCGCGGCTCGCAGAGGTCCTGTCGCTCTGACTGGTCCAGCGCGCGGCGCAGGAGCACGAAGGCGACCGCCCCGCCGATCAGCGGCAGCCAGAAGAGGATGAGCCGGTAGGCGAGCACGGCCGCCGTCGTGGCGGCGACCGGGGCGCCGTAGACGATGAGCGTGCCGATCAGCCCGCCGTCGATGCCGCCCACCCCGCCCGGGAGCGGGAGCAGGCCGCCGAGCTGCCCGATGAGGTAGCCCATCATCACGATCGAGACCGGCACGTCCGCGCCGACCGCGTGGAAGGTCGCCCACAGCACGGCGTTGTCCCACGCCCAGTAGCCGATGGCGCCGACGAGGATCAGCGGGTCGCGCGTGCGCAGGAGCGCCACCGCCTCGGCGACGCCGCCGATGATCGCCCGCCGCGCGGCGGTCAGCGCGCGCCGCCATTTCGAGGCGCCGGGAGCGGGTCGCGGCCGGGCCCGAGCCGGGGCACGAGCACCACGGCCCCGATCAGCGTGACCGACAGCGCCGCGGGCAGGGCGGTCAGCAGCAGCGAGCGGTGCGGGCCTACGAGGCCGACGGCCATCAGCGTGCCGAGCACCGCGACCGCGATGAAGTTCACCGAGCTCTTGATCAGGAAGAAGGCGACCGAGCGGCGCGCGATCTTCTCGGTGGACATCCCGCCGCGGTGCAGGATCCAGGCCCCGAGCGCGAGCCCGCCCGCGCCGCTGGCGGGCACGATCGAGCCGACCCCGAGCTCCGCCCACGAGATCTCCCAGCTCGTCCGCCAGGACATCGCCCGGCAGAAGATCGGCCGGAACATGAGCACGTAGGACGTGCAGGACAGCACCTCGAACGCCAGCCCGAGCGCCAGCCACGCGGGGTCCGCCTCCCCGAGGTGGTGGCGGACCTCGCCGAGCCCGGGGGCGAGCAGCGCGACGAGGACGAGCACGGCCAGCAGCGCCACCACCTCGAGGAGGCGCCGCAGCAGCCGCCGCGGCGCCAGCTCGTCAGGGAGCGCATCCGCGCTCGTGGGCGGACCGGGACGGGCGCTCGGTGGAGTCGGAGCGCCCGCGGCTCAGTACCGCCCGTGCGCCAGCCTCGTCCGGAGCCCGTCGAGCCAGGCCGACGCCCTCTCGCGGGTCGGCTGGGTCAGAGGCGCTGCCGCCCCGCCCGAGCCCGACACCGCCGAGGGAGCGGGCTTGCCGGCGGTGAACAGCCAGGTGTCGAAGACCTGGTCGAGCTGCCGCCCGGCGATGCGCTCGGCGAGCGCGATGAACTGCTCGGTCGTCCCGTTGCCGCCGCTCTTCGAGGCGGCCCAGCCGCGGACGATCGCCCAGAACGTGTCGTCACCGACCTCGTTGCGCAGGGCCTGCAATGTCATCGCGCCGCGAGTGTAGACGGCGTTGTCGAACAGGAGGTCGACGCCGGGGTCCCCGATCACCACGGACCAGAACGGATCGTCGGCGGGGAGCTCGTCGTAGCTGGCCTGGAACGTCTCCTGCGGCGTGGCGCGGCCTTCGTGGTCCTCCCACAGCCACTCGGCGTAGGTGGCGAAGCCCTCGTTGAGCCAGATGTCCTGCCAGCGGGCGAGCGCGACGTCGTCGCCGAACCACTGGTGCGCGAGCTCGTGGACGATGACCGGGTCGCCGTTTCTCACGTTGCCCTGGTTGTCCAGCCAGAAGAGCTTCGAGTACACCGGCCGCGTCTGGGTCTCGAGCGCGAAGAAGAGGTCGTCCTGGTTGTCGACGATCGCGCCGACGGTGCTGAACGGGTAGCGCCCGAAGGAGGCGGTCAGCAGGTCGAGGACCTCGCTCTGGCGCGCCAGCGAGGAGTCGATCGCCGCGCGCAGGTCGCCGGTGATCGCCGAGTCGACCGCGTCGTAGACCGGAAGCCCGCGCGCGGTGCGCCCGGTGCTCACGTCCCACTGGCCGATGTCGATGGTGGCCAGGTAGGACGCCATCGGCTCGCGCGCGACCCACCGCCAGGTGGTCGCGCCGCCGTCGCGGCGCGTGCCTCGCAGGAAGCCGTTGGCGACGACCTCGTAGCCGTCGGGCACCGTGACCTCGAAGTCGTAGGCGGCCTTGTCGAGCGGGTGGTCGTTGACCGGGAACCACGATGCCGCGACCTCGGGCTGCCCGGCCACGGTCACGCCGTCCGGGGTGGCCATGAAGCCGGTGCGGATGTCGGTCCCCGGCAGCACGAACTCGGAGGGGACGCCGCCGTAGCGGGCGACGACCTCGAAGCGCCGCCCCTTGTTCAGCGGCTTGCGCGGGGTCACCACGAGCTCCTGGCCGTCGCGGGTGAAGGTCGCGGGCCGGCCGTCGACCTCGATGCTCTGCACCTCGAGCCCGACCAGGTCGAGGTGGAGGCTGCAGAGGCTCTGGGTCGCCTTGGCGCTGACGGTCGCCTTGCCGTCGAGGCGGTCGGTCGCCGGGTCGTAGGCCACGTCGAGGTCGTACTCGCGGACGTCGTAGCCGCCGTTTCCGTAGCCCGGGTAGTACCCGTCGCCGACTCCCGCGGCGCCCGGTGTGCAGCGGGCTCCGCCGCCCTGCGCCTGCGCCGCGCCCGGCGCCCCGACGACCGCGGCCACGACGACGACCGCGGCCGCGAACCGCGTCCTGCTGGACGACTTGCCCATCATGAAACCCCCGCTCCATCCGTGTCCCCTGACTTCGGGCCACGGTACCGCGCCCCGCTCGTATGGTCCAACGGGAACGGTACCGGCTACCCGCCCGCCCATGGCTTGGGCGTGCCAGGTCGGTCCGCGCCCACCCGTCTCGAGGGCTCGCTCTCCGGCCGGCGCCACCCCGCCGACCGTCTCGCCGGGCTCGACCCCGCCGACGGCCGCCCGCTGCTCGCGTGCTACGACCTCGAGCTCGCCGGGCGGACGCTGACCCGCGCCGCGCTGGCGCAGCGCCGCGCCGGCGGGCCGTGGCGCTGGGCGGAGCTGCTCCCCGTGGCCGATCCGGCCCTGCCGCCTGCATCTCGGCGAGGGCTCGACGCCGCTGCTGCCGGCGTCCCGGCTCGGCGCCGCCCTTGGCGCGCCGCGGCTGGCGGTCAAGGCGGAGGGGCTCAACCCGACCGGCTCGTTCAAGGCGCGCGGGATGGCGGTCGCCGTGAGCCGGGCGATCGAGCTCGGGGCGCCCTCGCTGGTGGCGCCCTCGGCGGGCAACGCCGGCGGCGCCCTGGCCGCCTACGGCGCCGCCGGCGGCGTGCCCGTGACGGTGGTCATGCCGTCCGACGTGCCGGCCGTGAACCGCGACGAGGCGCTCGCCGCCGGCGCGCGCGTCCTGCTCCTCGACGGGCTGATCGACGCGTGCGGCGCCGTGGCCCGGCGGATCGCCGCCGAGGAGGGCGCGTTCGACCTCTCGACGATGCGCGAGCCCTACCGGGTGGAGGGCAAGAAGACGATGGGCCTCGAGCTCGCCGAGGACCTGGGCTGGCGACTGCCCGACGTGATCGTCTACCCCACCGGCGGCGGCACCGGCATGGTCGGGATGTGGAAGGCGTTCGCCGAGCTCGAGGCGCTCGGGTTAATCGGCTCCGCGCGGCCGCGGATGGTCGCCGTGCAGGCGGAGGGCTGCGCGCCGATCGTGCGGGCGTTCGAGCGCGGGGCGTCCGAGGTGGAGCCGTGGGAGGGCGCGGCGACGCGCGCGGGCGGCCTGCGCGTGCCGTCCGCGGTGGGCGACCGGCTGGTCCTCGAGGCGGTGCGGGCGTCCGGCGGCGCCGCGGTCGCGGTGAGCGAGGAGGCGCTCACCGAGGCGCAGCTGCTCGCCGCGCGGCTGCTGGGCAGCTACGTCGCGCCCGAGAGCGGCGCGGCGCTGGCCGCGGTGCGGGCGCTGCGCGAGCGCGGCGACCTCGACGGCGGCGAGGAGGTCGTGGTGTTCGACTGCGGGATCGGCCAGAAGTACCCGCCGCCGGCCGGGCTGGCGGCGGCCGAGCGGGTCGCGGGATGAGCGATCAGCGCGGCTCGCCGGCGAGGAACGCCCGCCCGCGCGGCGACAGCTCGTAGCCGCGCTCGAGGCTGTGGGTCAGCCCGAGCTCCTTGAGCTTGCGCACGTCGCGCTTGAACGGCAGCGTCTCCCGCCCGAGGGACGCGGCGAGGTCCGCGGCGCGGGTGGCCGGCCGCTCGGCGATCGCGCGCAGCGTCGCCGCCGTCCACGGTCCGTCCCGGGCCGCGCGGTCGAGCCGCGCGAGCCGCAGGCGGATCTCCTCGCGCGCCGCCGGTCCGAGGTCGTCGTCGGCGGCGAGCGCCGCGCGCGGGTCGTCGTCGGTCATGAGGTGGAAGGCGATGCGGTAGAGCGGGAGCGCCGGGTCGCCCCGTAGGCCGGCGCGCGCGGCCTCCGCGGAGGGCCGGCCGGCGCGGCGGGCGTCGGCCTCGTCGATGTCCCCCTCGGCGATCACCGTCACCTCGTCGACGTGCAGGCGCCCGGCGTTCGTCCGGTGCACCACGCCGGCACGGGCGCGCGGCGTGCGCCAGCGCCGGAACGCGACGGTGATCTCACCGCGCGCGACGCCGTCGCGATCCTCGCCGGCGAACCTCATCGGCCGTCCAGCGCGCCGTAGTCGCCGAGCGGGGCGCGCGCGATCGTCGCGGTCCAGCGCTCCTCGGCCAGCCGCTCGAGCTCGCCGGGGAAGCTCGGATGGACCATCACCTCGACCGGGCGCGCGGCCGCGGTCCGCACGCACGCCTCGAGCGCCGCGTCGGTCGCGACGTCGTCGAGCGCCCAGAAGCGCGCGGTCGTGACGAAGCGCCGCGCCATCAGCGCGTGCTTCGCGCGCGAGAGCGCGTGCGCGGGCCGCCCGGGCGGGCCCGAGCGGGTCTGGCGCACGCGCATCCCGGCGGGCAGCACGCCGAGCACGTCGAGGCACGTGTGCGCGTGGTGGTGGGAGTCGAGGTGGGTCGGCTCCCCGCGGTAGAGCTCGCGGTAGGCCTCGAGCTGGTCGGCGAGCGCGTCGGCGAGCAGCCGGTGCATCCGTGGCCCGGCGGCCGGGATCCAGCGGCGGCGGGGCAGCGGGGCGAGGTGCGCGCAGGCGCGGCGCTGGCGCTCGCGCACGGCGGGCCGCACGCCGGGGCCGTCGAAGGGCTCGGTGAGGTTGAGGTGCAGCCCGGTCGGCCGCCCGCGCTCGGCGGCGAGGCCGGCCGCGGCGGCCGAGTGGGCCATGTGGACCATCGCGGTCGTCGACGTGATGGCGCCCGCCGCGAACGCGCGCTCGATCCGCTCCGTGCCGGCGGCGTCAGCGCCCCAGTCGTCGGCGTTGACGATCAGCAGGCCGCTCACGCGGCGCCCCCGTTGCGCGTCGCCGCCTCGATCCTCGCCACCGCGGCCGCGGGGTCCTCGTCCAGCGACGCCGGCGCCACGCGGCCGCGCAGCTGGGACGGGAGCCGCACGGCGATCGGCCGGGGCACGGAGCGCCCGACGACGAGCGCGTCCGGCGGGCGGCGCTGGGCCTCCATGTCGAGCGCGCGCAGCAGCGAGAGCGGCCGGATCGGGCGGGTGGTGAGCGGGTCGAGCCAGGCGGCGTCGGCGGGCGCGGGCGGGACGTCGGCGATCAGCCCGCAGTCCGCGCCGGCGGCGCGCGCCGCCCGCAGCCACTCGACCGCGCGCGCCGTCTCGCGCCCGCGCGCCACGGCGACCAGCCGCACAGGCCCGGTCGGCGCCTCCTGGTGGCCGAAGTGGCGCGTCGCGGGTGCCGCGCCGGCGGCCGGCCGCGCCCGCCCGGTCGCGTGCAGCGTCCACACCGCGGCGTCGGACGCGCAGTCCAGGGCGATCTTCGCCGCGCCCTGCCAGCCGTCGCGCCAGCCGCCGTCGACGACGAGCCGGTAGCCGAGCTTGGCCAGCGGCCGCGCGACGATCGCGCGGGCGTAGGCGGCCGCGGAGGGGAGGGGACCGGTCTGCTCGGCCTGCAGCCGCGAGTAGCGCCACGCGTCGGCCAGCGCCTCGCGCCACCCGCTCGCCAGCAGGTGCACCATGTCCCCGCGCAGCGCGCGCGCCGGCCCCGAGACCCAGATGCCCTCGTGTACGCGCCGCTCCTCGTCGTGGCGGTAGGCGCCGCGCCGGAACAGCCGCGAGCGGTACCGCGGGTACTTGATCGCCGGGCGCAGCGCGCGGCCGAGGAAGACCTCGTGCATCGGCAGCACGGCGATGTCGTAGGCGGCCGCGGCGCCGTCGTCGACGAAGCCGCGGATCGAGCGCGCCAGCTCGGGGGTGATGCGCTCGTCGGCGTCGACCTCGAGGATCCATTCACCGCGTGCATGGTCGATCGCCACGTTGCGCTGGGCGCCGAAGCCCCGCCAGGCGTGCTCGATCACCGTGGCGCCGCCGGCGCGGGCGACCTCGACGGTGCGGTCCGTCGAGCCGGAGTCGACGACCACGAGCTCGTCGCAGAAGGCGAGGGAGGCGAGCGCGTCCGCGAGCTGGTGCTCCTCGTTGCGCACGATCAGGCATGCGGAGATCGCGGAGCGCACGGCGGCGGCGAGGTTAGCGGAGTGGTGGGGATCGCTCCTCCGGACGAATCTTCGAGTGAGCCCGATACCTACCGCGGGGTATGTTGCCGCTCGTGGGTCGCGCCTCGGAGCTCAAGGACCATGCCCAGCGGATCGTGCGCCGCCACGGCGTCGGCGGCACCGCCAAGCGCGTCATCGGCCGCGCGAAGCCGCGGCGCCGCGAGGAGAACGAGTTCGTGTGGTACGTCCTCGACCTGTCGCGCGAGGACCGCCCGCGCCGGCCCCTCGAGGAGGGCCTCGTGTTCCGCTCCGGCGGCGTGGCCGACGTGCCGATCCTGATGCAGATGGAGTCCCACTTCGAGGTCTCGTCCATGAACGAGAACCTCGTCCGGCTCCGCGTCGAGGAGGGCAGCACGCCGTGGCTCGTCCTCGACGGCGACCAGCTCCTGTTCACGTGCTGGACCCTGCGCGGCAACATCCCGGTCGGCGGCCTGGCGCGCCTGGAGCTGCCGGACGGCGTCATGGGCCTCGAGGACTCGATCGCCGCGCCCGCCGCGCGCGGCCGCGGGATCGCGCCCGCGACGTGGGCGCTCGTCGCCGACAGGCTGGCGGCCGACGGGGAGCGCTGGATGATCACCAAGATCTCCTCCGAGAACCGCCCGTCCCGCGTCGCGATCGAGAAGGCGGGCTGGGTCGAGGCGGCGCGGATGCGCGTCGTGCGCCGCGACTGGCGGACGGTGATCCGCGTCGCCCTGCCGCCGGGCGAGACGCAGCACGAGTGGCTGCGCCGGATCGAGCGCGGCTAGCGCGGGGCTAGCGCACCCGCCCGCGGGCGCTGATCGGCCACACCTCCTCGACGACGCCGCGCCGGTGGGCGTGCATCGCGTCGTGGAGGTTGACGGTGGTGTCGATGTGCGAGGGCAGCAGCGCGACGGTGTCGCCGATCCGCAGCTCCGCGGCCGCGGCCCCGCCGTCCGGCGAGAGCACGCCGTGCTCGTCGCCCGCGTGGTGGTAGGACCAGCCCGGCGGGCGCAGCGGGCGGGCGGGGCCGGAGTCGTCGGAGAGCGACTTCAGCCCGGCGTCGACGGTCGCGAGCCCGGGCGCCGGGCGGCTGATCACGGTGCTCAGCACGGTCAGCGACGACTCGTAGCCGACTCCGCCGGTGTCGAGGTAGTCGGCGTCCATGAACACGAACGAGCCCGGCTGGACCTCGGTGACCACGTCCTGCTCCGCGCACACGTCGGCGGTCCCGGTCCCGCCGGTGGTGACCACCTCGATCGCGTGCCCGCCTTCCCGCAGCGCCCGCACGGCGCCGTCGAGCGCCCGCATCGACGCCTCGCACCGGCGCCGGCGCTCGGCCGGCTCGCGCTCGTGCTGCAGGTGGCCCTCGTAGCCGTGGACGCCCATCAGACGCAGCCGCCCGAGCGGCCGCAGCCGCTCGGCGAGCGCGACGGCGCCGTCGGGGGCCACCCCGGTGCGGTCCTGGCCGACGTTGACGTCGAGGAGCGTGTCGACCGGCCCGGCGTCCGCCGCGGCGAGCGCGGTGTCGACGGCGCGGGCGGCCTCCGCGTCGTCGACCACGATCGCGATCCGCGCGCCGGGGTGCGCGCGCACCAGCCGGGCGAGCCGCGCGACCTTCGCGGGCCCCACGAGCTCGGTGGTGATCAGCACGTCGCCGACGCCCGCCCCCAGCATCACCTCGGCCTCGCCGAGCTTGGCGACGCACACGCCGACGGCGCCCGCGTCGAGCAGGCGCCGGGCGACGTCCGGCGCCTTGGCGGTCTTGAGGTGCGGGCGCAGGGCGACGCGGCCGCCGAGCCGCTCGGTCATGCGGGCGACGTTGGCGTCGAAGACGTCGAGGTCGACGACCACCGCCGGGGTGTCGAGCGCCTCCACCCGCGTCCCGATCGCGTCGCTCATGGCGCGTGCAGCCGCGCGGCGGCGTCGATCGCGGCGGCCTCGTGCGCGCGCAGCGGCAGCTCGCGCACGGCCCGCTCGTCGGTGAGCCAGGGGTCGACCACGGCGGTGCGGATCCCCGCGAGCCGCTCGACGATCGCGAGGCCGCAGTAGGGGACGTAGACCGGCGAGTAGCCGCCCTCGTGGCAGAGCACGAGCCGCCCGTCGCACAGCGCGTCCGCCGCCGCCATCACCCGCTCGGTCATCAGCGCGAAGCACTCGCTGGTGAGGTTCATGCGCCCGAGCGGCTCGTTCATGCCGGCGTCGAGCCCGCATGCCACCAGCACGAAGTCGGGCGCGAAGCGCTCGAGCGCCGGGAGGACCACGCGGTCGAGCGCGGCGAGGTAGGCCGCCCGCCCGGAGCCCGCGGGCAGCGGGATGTTGATCGTCGCGCCGCGCCCGTCGCCCTCGCCGGCCTCCTCGACGCGGCCCGAGCCGGGCGGGAACAGGTCCTCCTGGTGGATCGAGATCGCGAGCACGCCCGGGTCGGCGGCGAACGCGGCCTGCGTGCCGTTGCCGTGGTGGACGTCCCAGTCGAGGATCGCGACCCGCTCGAGCCCGCGCTCCCGCTGCAGGTGCAGCGCGGCGAGCGCCGCGTTGGAGAACACGCAGTACCCGCAGCCGCCGGCCGGCCCGGCGTGGTGCCCCGGCGGGCGCACGAGGGCGTAGGCATTGCGCACCGTGCCGTCGAGCACCGCGTCGACCGCCGCGAGGCAGCCGCCGACGGCCAGCGCGGCGATCTCGTAGGTGCCGCGGCCGAACGGCGTCGAGCTTCCCGCGTCCCCGCCGCGGTCCGCGCTCTCGGCGCGCACGCGCGCCAGGTAGTCCACGTCGTGGACGCGGGAGAGCACGTCGTCGCCGGCCGCGCGGGGCTCGAGGCTGGTGAGCTCCGCGAGCAGCCCGCTCGCGTCGACGAGGTTGCGCAGCCTCCGCTTGCTGGTCGGGCTCTCGAGGCTCGGGTACGGCTCGTAGAGCGCCTCGGGCGGCGCCGTGTCCATCATCCCGCGCGCGTCGTGCCAGGCGTAGCGCTCGTGCCATACCCACCCCGTCGCGGCCATGGCGGGGGAGCCTACGCGGCGCGGGCGCTCACCGGGGGCGCAGGCCGAGCACGAGCCGCTCGACCGCCGCGGACACGGCGCCGTCGAGCGAGGCGCCGCTGAGCATGCCGCCGATCGCAAGCGTCGCCAGGCCCTGGATCGTCGCCCACGCGGCGATCGCGATCTCGTCCGGGTCGCCCGGGATGACCTCGCCGGCGGCCTGGCCGCCGGCGATCACGGCCCGGGGGGCCGCGAAGGCGCGGTCGGCGGCCGCGCGCAGGCGCTCCGCGTCCTCGCGGTACTTGGCGGCGAACATCAGCTCGAGCAGCGCCGTATGGACGGTCGCGAAGCGCACGTAGGTCCGCGCGACGGCGGTGAGGCGGGCGTCAAAGCCGGCGCCCGCGGCGTCGATCGCGTCGGTCAGCTCGCGCTCGAGGCGCGCGAAGCCCTGCTCGGCGAGCGCGTCGAGGAGGGCCTGCTTGCCGGAGAAGTGCCGGCGCGGCGCCGCGTGGCTGACGCCGATCTCGCGGGCGAGCTCGCGCAGCGACAGCCCGCCCGCCCCGCGGTCGCCGAGCGCGGCCTCGGCGCGCTCGAGCAGCGCGCGGCGCAGGTCCCCGTGGTGGTAGCGGCGCGCGGCCCCGGTCATGCCGCGAACATACAGAAAGTTGTCGTTGACAGCATTGTTGGCAGCGACTACATTCGATCACTATGAGCACGCACAAATGGGACGCAACCGACCTCCCGGACCTCAGCGGCCGGACCATCGTCGTCACCGGGGCCAACAGCGGCATCGGCCTCACCGCCGCGCGCGGGCTGGCGGGCGCCGGGGCGCACGTCGTCCTCGCGGTCCGCGACCGCGTGCGCGGCGAGCAGGCCGCCGAAACCATCCCGGGCAGCCGCGAGGTGCGCGAGCTCGACCTCGCCGACCTCGCCTCGGTGCGCGCCTTCGCGGAGGCGTGGGACCGCGACCTCGACGTCCTCGTCAACAACGCGGGCGTGATGGCGGTGCCGCAGGCGCGGACCCGCGACGGGTTCGAGATGCAGATCGGCACCAACCACCTCGGTCACTTCGCGCTGACCAACCTGCTGCTGCCGCGGATCACCGACCGCGTCGTGACGGTCTCCTCGACCGGGCACCGCCTGGGGACATCCGCCTCGACGACCTCAACTGGGAGCACGGGGAGTACCAGCGCTGGCCGGCCTACGGGCAGTCGAAGCTCGCGAACCTGCTGTTCACGCTCGAGCTCCAGCGCCGCCTCACCGAGGCCGGCTCGCCGGTGCGCGCGCTCGCCGCGCATCCCGGCTGGTCGGCCACGAACCTCCAGAGCCGGACGGAGAACCCGCTGCAGAACGCGCTGATGGCGCTGGTCAACCGCACGTTCGCCCAGAGCGAGGAGATGGGCGCGCTGCCGACGCTGTTCGCCGCCACGCAGGACCTCCCCGGGGCGGCGTACGTGGGGCCGGACGGCATCGCCGAGCAGCGCGGGCACCCGGCGCTCGTGGGGCGCAGCGCACGGGCCTCGGACCCCGAGACGGCGCGGCGCCTGTGGGAGCTCTCCGAGCGCCTGACGGGAGTGACGTTCCCGCTCGCGGAGCGGGTGGGCTGACTTCTAGTCCCGGCCCCGACGCTCCTCCTCCAGGCGGTCCTGGCGCTCCTTCTCGATGTCCTCCTGGAGCTTGAGGCGCTCCTCTTGGCGCTCCTCCGCCGCCTCGCGCTCGGCGGCGCTGGTCGGGCCGAACTTGGCCGTGACGACGACGATGGTCACGACCACGATCGCGACCGCGACGAGCAGCGAGCCGACCATCTGGCGGGCGTGGGAGGGCCGGTCGCTCATCAGTTGTCGGCGAAGTACATGCCGGCCGAGGTCACCCAGGTGATCGCGAGCAGCACGAAGACCGAGCTCCCGAGCAGCGGGAGGAGCCGGCTCGCGCCGTGGAAGACGCGCAGCACGGCGACCTTGACGGCGAGCACCACGAGCAGGGCCGTGGCGGCCACCACGTGCACCGTCGCGTCGTCCTCGAAGCCGAAGTACGAGAGGCACATGACCGCCACGACGACCATGATCACCGCGATCGCGTCGCCGGACGTACGGTGCGCGAGGCCCGCGGGGCGCGAGGCGAGGAACGGCGGGCGCAGCTTGCCGTAGCAGACCGCGATCAGCACCAGCTGGTAGACCGCGAGCGCCAGCGCGATCGACGCGAGCATGACCTTGACCTCCGTCACGTTGCCGCGGGCCAGCCGTTCCACGAGGTCCTCCATGGTCTGGGGCCTCGTACCCGGACTGTGCGACCCCGCACACGCGGCGCGCGACCCCTTCTAGTGCTAGCTGGACGCAGCTAATCTGCAAGCACCATGCGCTTCCTGCCCATCCGCGCCCGCTCGGTCCCCCGCTCGTTCGGCCGCCGGCTGCGCCCGCGCGCGCTCCTGATCCTGCAGACCGCGTTCGCCGCCGTCGCGGCCTGGTACCTCGCGTCCTGGCTGCTCCCCACCGACAGCCCCGCGTTCGCCTCGATCGCCACGGTGATCTCGCTCAGCGCGAGCTACGGCCGGCGCCGGCGGCAGGCCGCCGAGCTGATCGCCGGCGTCGTCGTCGGCCTTGCGGTGGGCGACCTCATCGTCAGCTTCATCGGCACGGGGCCGCTGCAGATCGGCCTCATGATCATGCTGGCCATGGGCGCCGCGCTGCTGCTCGGCAGCGGCGAGCTGCTGATCAGCGAGGCGGCGATCTCCGCGCTGCTGCTCGCCTCGATCGACCCGGGCACGAGCGGCTTCTCGCCCGACCGCATCCTCGAGGCGCTGATCGGCGGCGCCGTCGCGCTCACGGTGGGGACGCTGTTCTTCCCGCCGGACCCCGGCGTGCTGGCCTCGCGCGCGGCACAGGCGGTGTTCGGCCGGCTCGGCTGGACGCTCGAGCAGGTCGCCGAGGCGCTCTCCGCGGGCGACCCGGAGCGCGCCGAGCACGCCCTCGCCGCCGCGCGCGACATCGACGGGCCGCTCGCCCTGCTGCACGAGGAGCTCATCACCGCGCGCGAGGTGACGCGCTTCTCGCCGCCGCGGGCGCGCGCCCGCACGGTGATCGGGCGTCACGCGCGCACCGAGCCGCAGATCGACTTCGCCGTGCGCAACACCCGCGTGCTGGCGCGCAACGCGTTGCGCTACACGCGCAGCCGCCTGCCGGCGCCCGACGGGCTCCCGGAGGCGATCGAGGAGCTCTCGCAGGCGATCTGGGCGCTCGCGGCCCAGCACGAGGAGCCCGAGCGCGGGGACGAGGTGCGGGCCCTCGCGGTCGGCGCCGCGAACCGGGCGACCGAGCTCTTCGAGCGCGAGCCCGACCTCGCGCTGACCGAGATCCTCGGCCAGGTCCGCTCCATCGCCGCCGACCTCGTGCGCGCGTCCGACCGGGTGGCCGCCGCGCCGGAGCCCGCCGGCGAGCGTCCCACCGAGGAGCTGCTGGGCGGGTCCGGGCTCGCGGGCGGGGCACCGCTCGCGAGCCAGGCCGTCTAGCGCGGCGGGTCAGGCGGGCGCGCCGCTCTCGCGCATCCGCCGGCGGATCCGCATCTCGCCAAGCAGCGAGCCGGGCGGGCCGGCCGTGACGAGCGTGACGACGGGGAACCACCAGCCCCAGCGGCCCGCGCCCGCGCCCTGCACGGTCAGGAACATCAGCAGCAGGAAGCCGAAGCCGTGGATGGGGCCGAGGACGTCGACGACCCCCTCGCGGTGGGTGAGCGCCGCCCACACCAGCGGGACGAGCAGCAGCGCGTCGACCACCGCGACGGCGCGGACGCGGTCGAGCGCCCGTCGCTTACGGTCCGTGGCGCTCACGCGTCGCTCGACGCCGCCCAGAGGTTGATGCCCGAATCGACCGCGTGGCGGTCGATCTCCTCGGTCTCCTCGCGTGAGAAGTCGAGTCGCCGCAGCGCCCCGAGCGTGTCGTCGAGCTGCTCGACGCTCGAGGCGCCGATGAGCGCGGACGTCACGCGCGGGTCGCGCAGCGTCCACGCGACCGCCATCTGGGCGAGGGTCTGGCCGCGCCGGGACGCGATCTCGTTGAGCGCGCGGACGCGGTCGAGGTTGTCCTGGGAGAGGAACTCCTTCTTGAGCGACGCGTTCTGCGCGGCTCGCGAGTCGTCGGGGATGCCGTCCAGGTAGCGGTCGGTGAGCATCCCCTGGCCGAGCGGCGAGAACGCGATGCAGCCGATGCCCTCGCGGTCGATGACGTCGAGCAGGTCGACCTCGATCCAGCGGTTGAGCAGCGAGTACGACGGCTGGTGGATGAGCAGCGGCGTGCCGAGCCCCCGCATGATCGCCGCCGCCTCGAGCGTGCGCTCGGCGGAGTACGACGAGATCCCGGCGTACAGCGCCTTGCCCTGGCGCACCGCGGAGTCGAGCGCGCCCATCGTCTCCTCGAGCGGCGTCTCGGGGTCGACGCGGTGGGAGTAGAAGATGTCGACGTAGTCGAGGCCCATGCGCCCGAGGCTCTGATCGAGGCTCGCCAGCAGGTACTTGCGCGAGCCCCAGTCCCCGTAGGGCCCGGGCCACATGTCGTAGCCGGCCTTGCTGGAGATGATCAGCTCGTCGCGGTAGGGGCGCAGGTCGTCGCGCATGATCAGCCCGAACGTGCGCTCCGCGGACCCGTAGGGCGGGCCGTAGTTGTTGGCGAGGTCGAAGTGCGTGATCCCGCGGTCGAACGCGCGCCGGATGATCGCGCGCGAGGTCTCGAGCGGCCGGTCGGCGCCGAAGTTGTTCCACAGCCCGAGCGAGATCGCGGGCAGCTTGATGCCGCTGCGGCCGCAGCGGCGGTAGGGCATCCTGCCGTCGTAGCGGTCCTCGGCCGGGACGTAGGTCATGACGCGTCGTGCGCCGGCAACCGGCCGCCGCGGATCGTGGCCGCCATCGCCTTGGACTCCTCGCGGTAGATCGTGCCGTCCTCGAACTCGATCACGGGGTACTTGCGCTGGCGGCTCAGGCGCTCGAGCGCGTCCCGCCGGCCGCGGCGGACCGGCCCCGGCACGATCTCGTAGGGGATGCCCGCGTCGTCGAGCGCGTGCTGCACCCGCCAGCACGGGTGCGGCTCGATCTTCAGCCACATCGTCGTGCAGCGGTGGAGCTTGATCGCCATGGCGGGGAACGCTAGCGGTCGGCGCCGCCGCCGGGCGGCCCGCCCCCCGGCGCGTGCCGCGTCTGCCCCGGGCGCCGCCGCGGGCGCGGCTACCCTGCCCGCGCGTGAGGATCGACGAGGCCCACCGCGTCGCGCGCGAGCGGGGCGTGTCGCGCCCGCTGTACGCGCTCGCACGCCTCGTGCTCGTGCCGTTCATGCGGGTGTTCTTCCGCCTGCGCATCACCGGCGCCGAGCACGTCCCGGCCGAGGGGGCGGCGATCATCGCCCCCAACCACAAGAGCCTCTACGACTCGTTCTTCCTCGCGCCGGCCACGCGGCGCCACCTGCGCTTCATGGGCAAGTCGGAGCTGTTCGAGGGGCCGTTCGGGCGACTGCTGGTGGGGCTCGGCGCCTTCCCGGTGCAGCGCGGGACGGCCGACCCCGAGGCGCTCGAGACCGCGCGCACGATCCTGCGCCAGGGCGGCCTGCTGTCGCTGTTCCCGGAGGGCACGCGGGTCCGCGACCCGGCGACGCTCGGGTCGCCGCGACGCGGGGCCGGGCGGCTCGCCATCGAGGCCCGCGCGCCGCTCGTGCCGAGCGCCATCACCGGCACCGAGCGGCTGTTCATCGGCCCGTTCCCGCGGCCGGTGCGCGTCCAGGTGTCCTTTGCCCCGCCGATCCAGCCCGACGAGCTCGTGTCCACCCCCGAGGCCGCCGGGGAGCTGATCTCCGAGCGGGTGTGGCCGCAGGTCGAGCAGGAGTTCAAGCGGCTGCGCGCGCGGCCGGGGCTGATCGCGGCCGGGCTGGCGGCCGTCGGGATCGGCGGCGGCCTCGCCTACCGGGCCCGGCGCGCGCCCACCTCGCGGCGCGCCGCCCTCGCCCGCCGGATCCGTCCCAAGCGGCGGCGCAAGGGGCCGTTCCGCCTTCGCCCCTAGCCCGGCGGGTGGAGCAGGCGCCCCTCCATCCCGCCCGCGACCGTCACCACCTGCCCACTGACGTGGCCGGCGGCGGCGGGCGAGCACAGCCACGTCACGGCGCGCGCGATGTCCTCCGGGACCGCCACCTTGCGCAGCGCCATCGTGGCCGTCGCGGTCGCGATCGCCTCCTCGGTGAGGTCGCGCGTGGTCATCGGCGACACCGTCCAGCCGGGCGCCACGACGTTGACGCGCGCGCCCGGGGCCGTGCGGACGACCTCGTTCTTGAGCGAGAGCGCGAAGCCGTGGGCGATCGCCGCCTTGGCCGCGGCGTAGTCGGCGTGCCCCGCCTCCCCGAAGAGGCCGGCGGTGGACGCGATCAGCACCAGCGACCCCTCGCCCACCGCCTCGACGTGGCGCAGGTAGGCGCGGGCGGTGAGGAACGTGGCGGTGAGGTTGGCGTCGAGCGTCGCGCGCCAGCGCTCGAGCGGGAGGTGCGCGACCGGCACGTCCTCGGAGGGCCACACGCCGGCGTTCGCCACGCAGGCGTCGAGGCGCCCGAGAGCGGCGGTGGCGGCGGGCACGAGCGCGTCCGCCTGCGCCTCGTCGCGCAGGTCGGCGGCGAGCGCCACGCCGCCGATCTCCTCCGCCAGCGCCTCCGCCGCCTCGCGGTTGCGGTGGTAGTGCACGGCCACGCGCGCGCCCTCGGCGGCGAGCTGGCGGGCGACCGCCGAGCCGATGCCGCCGGAGGCGCCTGTGACGAGCGCCGCGGTTCCCTTCAGTCCCAGGTCCATGCCACAAGACTGCCCGGAGGAGAGGCGGACGGGCGCGCTCAGTCCGGGAGCGCGAAGGCGAGTACGGACAGGCCGGCCGCCGAGGACGCCGGTCGCGCGCCCGCGGCCGGCCGCCGTCAGGCGGACGCGCAGCCGGCCGGCAAGAACGCCGGCGCCCCGCAGGCGCACGGTGCCGGTAGTCCGCCGCAGGCCGGGGGTGAGCAGCCCGGACAGGGAGGCGTCGCGCACGACGCTCGCGTCCTGGAGGCGAACGCGACCCCCGCGAGCTGCGATGTAGAGGCCGCCGCGCAGCCCGCGTGCGCTGCCCAGCGCCTCGAGCTTTGCGCCCTGCTCGTCGAGGTCGGCGACCGTGGCGACGACGAGGGCCACCGCGCGGCGCTCGGCGCGCGTCGCGTTCCCGCGCACGAGCGGGAGGCCGGCGGCGCGGACGGGAGCGCGGGCGGCGATCGGCGAGGGCGTGCCGGTGCCGTCACAGGCGCGCGGATTGACCGCCAGCGTCGCCACGAAGCGCATGGCGAGCGCAATCGCGCAGGGGCTGGTGGCGTTGGGCGTGTGGCTCGCGTTGGGGATCTCGACCCAGTTCGAGCGCGGGAACTGCGCCGCGGTCTGCCGGCCGGCGAGGCTCGGCGTGTTGGCGTCGAGGTCGCCGGAGAGCACCAGCACGGGGGCGTCGGGCATGGGCGTGCCGGGCGCGACCGGCGGAGCCGCTGTCGGGTCGTCCGGCCAGGCGATGCACGAGTCCACCGCCTCGAACCCCGCGGCCGTCCAGCCGGCCGGCGAGAAGGGCGCGAACGCGCGCGGGTCGAGCGCCCGGCGCGCCTTGAGGTACGCGGCCCGGCGGGCGGCCGGCGGATCGCCGAGCGAGAACACCCGCGGGTAGTCGTGGCACTGGCTCGCGAAGCTCTGCGTCGGGCTGAAGAACTCCGCTGCGGCCGGGTTGGTCACCACGCTCGCCAGCGTGAGCACGCTCGTCTCCACCATCCGCCGCAGGACGGCCGTGTCCCCGGCGAGCGCGCTGCGGACGGCGGCGGGGATGCGCCCGTAGATTGCGTCCGCGTCCGCGCCGGTGTAGACCAGTGACGCCAGGACGCCCTCGTCGATGCGGGTGCGGAAGCGCCGGTCGCCGGCCCGCGCCCTGAAGGTGATCGGGTCCCGGCGCAGCCGCGTGGCCAGCCGGCCGATGTCGCGCAGCACCGCGGCGCCGCTACACCCGGGCGCGCGGGCGCATACCAGGCGGATGGCCCGGCGGGCGGCGCCGAGGCGGTCGAGGCCCCACGGGTCGAAGGCCAGCGGATAGGCGCCGCTGAGCACGATCGAGCGGACGTGCTGGGGGTGGCGAGCGGCGTAGACCGCCATCAGGAAGGTGCCATAGGACTCGCCCCAGAGGTCGAGGCGGTCGAGTCCCAGCGCGGCTCGGACCGCATCGAAGTCGTCGGCGACGGCCGCGCTGCCATATAGGCCGACGCGGGAGCCCAGCCGCCGTCCGCACGCGCCGATGGCCTCGAGGAAGTCGGCGCGGGGAGCGAAGGCGACCTCGGGCCGCAGGCCGGTGCAGGCGAGCGCCCCCGAGCGGCCGGTGCCGCGCGGATCGACGAGCAGCAGGTCGCGGCTCTCGAGCAGCGGCGCGAACTTCTCGGCGAGGCCGGCGGCCTCCGCGCTCGGGGCTTGGCCCGGCCCTCCCGGGTTGAAGAGCACGGTCCCCTCGGACGGCGTCGCGGGATCCCGTCGCGAGATGAGCACGAAGGCGACGTCGGTCGTCCCGAGGCCGGGGTTGCCGCGATCCAGCGGCACCTGAACCGTCCCGCAGCGGGCGCCCGGGAGCTTCGCGCTGCCCGTGCATGGGGTCAGCACCGGGGCGGAGTGGGCGGGCGGCGCCGCGAGCAGCGTCGCCGCGAGCACGGCAAGAAGCGCGCCACAGACGCGCGACCGGCTGGGCATCTCGGCCTCCTTTGGCCGGCCCGGGCCGGAGCCGCGGGTCCCGAGGCGTGGCAGGTTTGCGCGACCCTACCCCCGCCCCGGGGGCGATGCAATGTCGTCGTCGAGGCGGCGCTGGAAGCTCCCGGCGCCCTCCACGCGGGTGCCGGTGGCGCGGACCCGCGAGGCGAGCGCCGAGTCGGAGGTCACCACCGTGAGCGTCGACGGGTGGGTGTCGGCCGCGGCGAGGCGGGCGATCTCCTCGTCGGCGGCGTCGCGCCCGCGAGTGGGGGCGATCACGACCTCGACGCCGCCGCGCCGGCCCGCGAGGTCGGGCGGCCCGGAGTCGAGCACGACGCGGACGTCCTCGCCGGTCCGGTCGGCGTAGGCCTCGAGGCGGTCCAGCAGCCGCCGCACGGCGGCGGGACGGTCGCGCCACCAGCCGTCTGGTCGCGCGCCGACCACGTTGAAGGCGTCGACGAGCCAGCGCATGGGGTTCGGCGATCCTAACCCGGGATCCCGGCCCCGGGGAACTGTTTTGGGAGGACTCAAGTTGGCGCGGTGGCGGCCGATGCAGGTGGTGACCGATGCCTGTCGATCCGACCTCCTCGGCCCAGCTGCTCGCTGCCGTCTCCCCCGCGCCCACGACGCGCACGCTCGCCCGTGCCGCGACCGACACCGGCGGCGTCTTCCAGACCGCGCTGCGCACGGCCGCCGCCGGGGCCCGTCAGCGGTCGGAGGCCGTCGCCGCCACCGAGCCCCCGAAGGGCGAGCGCAGCAAGGCGGTCGAAGGGCGCGGCTACGCGGACATCCTCAGCGGGCCCCGGGACCACCTCTTCCTCAACACCTCGGGCAACGCGCGCGACGGCGAGGCGTTCCGCCTCGTCAAGCGCAACGGCGTCGAGCTGCACATCTACGGCACCGGCGAGGACCGCCGCGTCGTGGCGCTCAAGGCCCGCGATCAGGACACGGAGACCACCGAGTCCAGCGAGTCCACCGGCACGTCGGCCACCGGCGGGACGTCGGCGCCCGAGCACGACCTAGGCCCGGCGCGCCGAACCGCCCGGCCGCGAGCTCCGGCGGGATCGCCGCCGGCGCCCCCAGCACCGCGTCGGCCACGAGCCGGGCGGACCCCGGCCCGGCCGAGATCCCCCACGGGCCGTGCCCGGCGGCGACGAACAGCCGCTCCCGGCCCGGGACCGGCCCGAGCAGCGGCAGCCCGTCGCGCGAGACCGGGCGCGCGCATGCCCGCGGCGCACCCAGCGCGGCGGAGCGCAGCGCGGGGACGAAGCGCGTGCCGTGCTCGTGCAGGAGGGGCGCCAGCGCCGCCGGGTCGGGCGCCTCCGCGAGGAACGTCGAGCCGAGGGTCGAGACGCCGCCGGCTGTCACGAGGCTGAACACGGCCGGCGGCCCGCCGCTCGCCACGAGGTCCTCGACACCCGCCTCCTCGACCACGGCGTGGGGCGCCGCCGGCAGGCGCAGCGCGACCGTGACGCCCCACACCGGGGCGATCGGCCGCCAGCTCCCGCTCGGATCGATCGCCTCCGGCGTCCACGGCCCGGCGGCCACCACGACGGCGCCCGCCGCGATCCGCTCGCCGCCCGCCACGACCCCCGCCGCCACGCCGTCGCGCATCCACGGCGCCGCCGCGCGGCCCTCCTCGATCGCCGCGCCCGCCGCCCGGGCCCGCGCAGCGAACGCCCGCGTGGCCGCGGCGGGCGGCACCGGATAGCCCGTCCGCAGCCGGCAGGCCGCGAGATCCCCGGCCAGGGCGGGCTCGGCCGCCTGTAGCGCCGCGCCCTCCAGGCGCTCGGGCGTCAGCTCGGCGAAGCGGCGGGCCAGGTCCTCGCGCACGGCTTCGACGCGCGCGGCGTCGTCGGCCACGAGGAGCACGCCGGCCGGCTCGGCCGGCAGCGCGAACCCGTGATCGAGCCCGGCGTAGAGGGCGAGCGTCGCCTCGTGGAGGCCGGCGAGCGCCGCCTCCATCGGGTGCTGGATCGCGCCCGAGTTGCGCCCGGAGGCGGCCGCGGCGACGGTGTCGCGCTCGAGCACGCGGACGCGGGCGCCCGCCTCGGCGAGGAACGCGGCCAGCGAGCAGCCGACGATCCCGCCGCCGATCACCGCCACGTCGGGCGCGCCCGAGGCCACCGTCATGGCGGCCAGTATGCAGGCGTCGCTCGTCGTGCCGGCGCGGGGGTGTGGTCGGCACCACCCCTAGGGTTGCTGGCGCCCTGTGGGTCCCGGTGCCACGCTCGGTCGGCGCGCGCGACGACGAAGACGGCATACGCCGGATCTTTCACCGAAACGGGGAGGACCAGATGGGGTCTCGACTTCCACGGGCCGGACTCGCCGGACTGGCGGCGCTTCTGTTCGCGGCGCTCATCGCCCAGCCGGCATCGGCACATACCGTGTCGTCCGGGAGCAAGGTCGTCTACAGCGACGCCGGCCTGTGCGTGATCGGGAAGGCCGATCTCACCGCCAACCACACGACCGGGGGGATGACACCGGCCGCCTGGACCAATGCGCGGCGCGTGGGCTCCGGCTGCGACACGATCGACGTCTTCGAGCCCGGGCATGTCGCCGTGCAGGCCGACCTGCAGTACTGGAACGGATCGTCCTGGCTGACGTGCCAGACGGGCCGCGCGGTGACGAACCCCGCGTGGAACTGGGAAGCGATGGTCTCGACGCCCAACGACACGTCGCCGTGCGGCCGGGCGTACTACCGCACGGTCGCGACGTCCTCCGTCTGGGACGGGTCGACGTGGCGGAGCGGCACCACCACGTCGCCGTATCACCCGCCGGTTCCCTGAGCGCGTGACTCCGGCGGGCGGCCGGCGACGCGGGAGGTGCCCGCGCCGCCGGCCGCTTGATCGCCAGGCGGTCGTCTAGGCGGCCGTGGGGTGGCCGCTCCGCGCACGGCGGGCGGCGGCGAGGCCGCCGACGCCGGCCGCGAGGCCGAGGCCGCCGACCACGATCGCGACGATCGCGAGGGTGTCCGAGCCGCCGTCGTCGCCGCCCGAGGAGGCGCTCGTCGTGGCGGCCGCCGGCGCGGCGGTCTGCTCGTCGCCGCCCTTGGCCGCGGCGTGATGGTCCTCCTCGGCGGCGGTCAGCGTCACATGCGGGGCGGGCTCGTCGGCGTCCGGCGCGCCGATCCAGCGCACGACCTCACCGCCGCGGTAGGTCTGCAGCGCCTTGAACGTCAGCGTCGACCCGGGCTTGCCGTCCGGCATCTTCACCGACAGCGGGAAGTCCTGGAACTGGCCGGGGGCGATGTCGTTGCTCTTGCCCGTGCTCGTGAACGTCACCTGGTCGACCTGCTCGGTGACCTTCTCGCCCTCCATGTCGATCGGCTTGGGCGCCTTGCCGAGCGTGACCTTCACGGTCCAGCCCGGCACCTTCTCGTAGGAGGCGCTGGCGAAGCCGTCGGGCAGCTGCACCGTGACCTTGCTCGTGCCGGCGTCGTCGCGCTCGTTGGGGACACGGACGTTGACGACCGTGAAGCCGCCCGCGGGCGCCTCCGACGGCTGCATGGTGACGTGCGCGGACGCGGTGGCCGGGAGGGCCAGGGCGGCGGCCGCCGTGACGGCCAGGATGGTCTTGCGGTTCATGGTCTCGTTGCTCCGGTGGGGGTCTGGCCCGCGGTCGCGGGCCGGGTGAAAGGGGACGTGGGGTCTGCGCCGCGGTCAGGCCGCGGGCAGCGCCCACGCCGGCGGCCCACGGTGCCGGAGCGGGGAGCGGTGGAAGATCGAGATCGCGGGGCGCGACGGCGCCGGCGCCCACCGCGGCCGCGCCCGGCGTGGGGGAGGCGGCGCGGCGGAGCGCCAGTGGCGCACGATGCGCAGCTCGCCGGGGTAGCGGCCGCTGAGCAGCAGCGCGAAGACGATGAGCAGCGGCGTCATCGTCAGCGCGAGCTCGCCGAGGCCGGTGACGGCCTGGGCGACGACGCACAGGACGGCCAGGGCCGCCAGGGCGCGGCGCTGCGCTCGTGCGGCCGCCTGCGTCACCGGACCGGCACCTTCAGGGTCGCGACGTACTCGTCGAAATCGGAGACGCGGGCGGTGACCCGCATCGCCCACTTGCCCGTGACGCCCAGGCTCGCGTTGGTGACCACGTAGTGGCCGGGGCCCGCACGGCGGGCGTCGAGCGCGATCGGCGCGATGCCCTTGGAGGGCAGCGCCGCGTCGACGGTGAGCTCCTTGGTGGCGTCGTACTGGCGGCCGCTCGCGCGATCGAAGAGGTAGAGGTGGACCTCGTTGCGCCCCGGGCGGGCGGGGGCGACGGTCGCCTCCAGGCGCGCCGGGCCGAGCTTCGCGCTGGTCGAGTACGGCCCCGCGGAGACGGCGGTGGAGGGCGCGTAGCCGGCCAGCGCGCCCGTGACGGCGAGCACGACGACGCCGAGGACGACCTCCGCGCGCAGGACCCGGCGCAGCAGCACGCCGGCTGTCCCGGGGCCGCCGCCGTCGGCGGCCGCGCGGCGCAGGCGCGGGAGCAGCCGACGGCGGTTGACGTAGCCGAGCGCGACCAGCCCGCAGAACAGCACGAACTTGATCAGCACCGCGCGGCCGAAGGCCGTGTCGAGGAGATGCGCGGGCGTGCGCACGTAGACGACCGACTGCACGACGCCCGACAGCAGCAGCAGCGCGACGGCGATTCCCGCCATCGTCGAGAAGCGCGCGACGGTCGCGGCCAGCAGGCGCGTGCGGTCGCCGGCCTCGAGGCCGGTGGTCGCGCGCCGCAGGGCGAACACGAGCACCGTGACGCCGCCGAGCCACGCCGCCATGCACATCACGTGCACGACGTTCATCGGCAGCAGCAGCCAGCGCGGCGACTGCACGCTCGCGTGCCCGCCGAGCGCAGGGAGGAAGGCGAGCGCGACCAGCGGCACGGCCAGCACGACCACGGTCCCGGCGCCGGTGGCGGTGGGCAGCGCGAGCCCGGTGGCGCCGACCGAGGCGGGCCGCAGCGCCGGGACCGCCCCGCGCGCGAGCGTGGCGCCGGCCAGCACGGACGCCCAGGCGAGGACGCCGACGCCCCACACGACCCCGAAGCGCGTGCTCAGCACGTCGCCGAGCACCGTGCCGTCGAGCGCCGCCCACACCGACGTGCCGCCGGCCGTCGCGCCCTGGAGGACGATCGCGGCGACGGCGCTCGCCATGCCCGCCACGGCGGCGACGATCAGCAGGAGGCGCAGCCGGCGCGCGAACGCGGCGGAGGCCTCGCGCCACTCGGACCCGCCGCCCGCGACCTCCCGCAGCCCGGGAAGCCACACGAGCACGAGGAAGACGAACGCGCCGAGGCCGAGCGCGATGGCGGCGTACTGCACGGCGCGCGCGGCGCCGAACGCGACGCCCGTCGCGGGCCCGGCGTCCGACCCCTGCAGCAGCTGGTCGACGGTCTCGGCCGGCGCCGCGCCCGAGCCCACGGTGAACACGAAGCCGCCGGACACCGGGTGCGCGTCGGCGGAGATCACGCGGTAGGTCGCGGTGTAGCCGCCACCCTGCAGGCCGCGCTTGAGGTGCACCGCCACCTCCTTGCCGCTGCTCGAGGGGTGGTAGGTGGCGCCCGCGTCGACCCGGCCGCCCTTGGCGTCGAAGACCTTGATCGCGCCGAAGGCGATCTCGACCGGCTCGTCGAAGCGCAGCCTGACGGTGGCCGGCGGCCGCTCCAGCACCGCGCCGCGCTCCGGCGTGCTCGCCTCCAGCGTGGCGTGCGCGGACGCGGCCGCGGGCAGCGCGACGGCGACCACGAGCGCGGTCAGGAGAGCGGCGAGGAGGCGGCGCGGGCGCATCGGGCTACCAGGCCTCGGCCGCCGGCCGCGTGGACTCGGGCTGGTCGTCGGCGGCGGCGTCCGCACGCCGGCGCCGGACGATGATGACGACGACGCACAGCGCGATCACGAGCGCCGCGAAGGCGAAGATGGCGCCGAGGGGCAGGCCGCCGCCGGGCGGGGGCGTCCACAGCAGCGTGCCGGCGATGGCGCCCGTCGAGCCGCCGATGGCGACCGGGATCTCGTAGTCGAAGATCTTGGTGCGCTCGGACTCGTCCTTGACCTGGGGCGGGCGCCCCGTGCCCATCCAGTGCATGCGGTGGTCGTGCCACTCGTAGCGCCCGGTCTTCGAGACCTCCTTCCAGCGCGGCGGAGTCTTCGAGTCGATCCCGGCCGGCACCTGGACCTTGCCCTCACGGTCCTGGTTGAGGTAGTAGGCCTCGGAGTTGGTGTTCACCCGCACCGTCCCGTCGCCGTCGATCCGCACGTAGGGCTCCTTGCTGTAGCCCTGCACCACGACGTCCTTGCCGGAGGTGTTCTGCAGCAGCAGGCGGTCGTCGCGGTTGAGCACGGTGACCTTCACGCCCTGGGTGGTCGGCGTGACCGAGCGGACCTGGGACAGCATGTTCGGGTTGCCGTTGTGCGCGGCGGCGGGCGTGGCGGACGCGGCCAGCGCGCAGGCTGCGAGGCAGGCCGCCAGGGCGGCGCCGCCGGATCTGCGATTCATCGGGTTCCTTGTTCATCGTCGGAGCGGGCGGGGCGAGGGGATACGCGCGCCGGCGACGAGAATCTCGGGCGCGCGGCACGGGGCCGCGCGGCGGGTGTCCTCGTCCTCAGGCGGCGAGCAGGGCGCCCGCGGGCGGCCCGCGGCGCAGGCGCGGCGCGCCGAGCGCGAGCGAGGCCACGAGGACCGCCCGCGGCGGGCGCGGGCGCTGCCGGACGCGCCGGGCGGGCGGCGGGGCGGCGGTCGCCCAGCGGCGCACGATGCGCTCCTCGGCGATATAGCGCCCGCACGCCAGCAGCGTGACGATGAGGAAGAACGGCGTGAGGTACAGGGCCAGCTCGGCCACGCCCGTGACGAGCTGGGCCGCGGCGCAGAGCACCGCGAGCCCGGTCATCCAGGTCAGGAAGCGTCGCTGGCGGCCGTCCATGGAAGCCCAACCGTAGCCCGTCCCCGGCGAGACGCAAACTCGAACACCCGGCCACTGGTGGTCCGGTGCGTGAGACACTTCGCCGCGAGAGCGCCGTCCCGAAAGGAGTTCCGCTTCATGGAGTCCTCCTCCGCCGCGACCCGCGTGCTCGTGGTCGCCAACCGGACCGCGGCCACGCCCGCGCTGCTGCAGGCGGTGCGGGAGCGCGCCGAGCGGGGGCCGTGCACGTTCACGCTGCTCGTCCCCAACTCCGCCCACGGGCTGCATCGCCTCGTGGACCCCGAGGACCAGGGCGCCTCGGAGGCCGAGGCGGTGCTCGAGCTCGCGCTGCCGCTGCTCGAGGAGGCCGCCGGCGGTCACGTGGAGGGGATCATCGGCGACCCCGAGCCGCTGGCCGCGATCCATGACGCGGTCAACGTCCGCGGCTTCGACGAGATCATCCTCTCGACGCTGCCCAAGCGGGTCTCGCGGTGGCTCCACCTGGACCTGCCGAGCAAGGTCGGCGGGCTCGGGCTCCCGCTGACCACCGTCACCGCGCGCGAGCGCGCCGAGGCGGCCGGCTGACCGCGCGGCAGCCGCCGGTTTTCTACGCTGGCGGCGTGTCGCCCTTCTGGTTGTGGGTGCAGGCCCTGATCGTGCTGTTCGTGCTCGCCGGCATGGTCATCGCGATCCTCAAGCTCGCCTGATCAGCCGGCGCAGCCGCCGGCTGGGCGCGGGCGGGAGCTCCGGGCGCTCTGGCACCGGGCCGCCCTCGAGCACCGCCGCGGGGACCTCCTCCGCCATCCACGACTCGAGCAGGGCGGCGCCGGGGAGGTCGGACTCGGCGATCGCGAACGCGTCGCGCACGCCGGGCGGGCGGCGGACGTCGTCGTGCGCGTCGGACGCGATCACGTGGGCGAGCCCGTCCGCGAGCAGGCGGATCGTGAAGCGCCGGACGGGCTCGCCGAAGTCGCCGAGCAGCGAGCCCGCGGTGATCTGCACGAGCACGCCCTGGTTGACGAGGGTGGCGAGCCGCTCGGGCCGGCGCAGGAAGAGCGGGGAGCGCTCCGGGTGGGCGAGCAGCACGCGGTGGCGGCGCACCTGGAGGGCGAACACGAGCCCCTCGAGGTCGCCGGCGAAGGGCATCAGGGGCGCTTCGACCAGCAGCGTCGGCCCGCCGCCGAGGCGCAGCGCCATCAGGTCCTCGTCGTGCAGCTCGGGCAGCCGGGCGATCGAGATCTCACCGCCGGCCACCACCTCGAGCGGGATCCCCTCCTCGGCCAGGCGGCCGCGCACGGCCTCGAGCCCCGGGGCGAGGTCGGCGGGCGTCAGGCCGAAGGAGTGGTCGATGTGGGAGGTGGCCGCCAGCACGCGCGTGCCCTCCGCCACCGCGGCGCGGGCGAGTGCGACGGACCCGTCGAGGTTGCGCGGGCCGTCGTCGATGCCGGGCAGGATGTGCGCGTGCAGGTCGATCATCGGCCCTCTACGGTAGACGCGCGGCGCGCCGGCGGGGGCTCGATCGGCGCCGTTGCGTCGTTTCGGGCGCCCGGCCCGGGGCTATGATCGCGCCGCGCCGGGCCGAAGCGACCCCCTGGAGCGGTGGATGTTCACAACGATCGTGGTGGGGACCGACGGGTCCGAGACGGCCGGCGCGGCGGTCGCCGCCGCGATCGACCTCGCGGCACGATTGGGTGCCCGCCTCGACGTCGTCTCCGCCTACGAGCCGAGCGCCGTGCGCCGGCTGCGCGAGGCGCCGCCGGAGACGCCGGGCGACCGCCGGTGGGCGGTCAACCTGCGCGAGGAGGTCGACGCGACGCTGCGCGAGGCGGCGGCCCGGGCCGAGGCGGCGGGCGTCACGGCGGCGGTCTTCGCGCGCGAGGGCGATCCCGCCGGCGCGATCCTCGACGTCGCCGAGGAGCGCGGCGCGGGCCTCATCGTGGTCGGCCACCGGGGCCGCACCGGCGCCGAGCGCTTCCTGCTCGGCTCGGTGCCGAACAAGGTCTCCCACCACGCGCCCTGCTCGGTCCTGATCATCCGGACCGCCTGACCGGGCGTGACGCGCCGGTCGCCCCCCGGCGCGGCTCAGCCCGCGGGCGGCGCGGTGGCCGCTCCCGCGTCCACCAGCCCGGCCCCGTAGCGCGCGTCCGGCCCGGTTGGGCCGAGGTCGCGCGCGGTGGCCTTGAGCCGGGCCTCGATGTCGCGCGGCGTCGGGTTCCGGCCGAGCACGCCCGAGGCGACCACGAGCGCGGCCACGGCCGTCACGTGCGGCGCGGCCATGGACGTCCCCATGTAGCCGCCCGGCAGGCCGAAGCTGCGCACCGAGCCCTTGAAGGTCATCTGGTAGATGTCGCGGCCGGGCGGGAGGTCGGGGCGGCAGTTGGCCTCGCCGGGGACGGTGGCGTCCTCGCCGCCGCCGGGCGCGGAGACGTCGAGCCCGGGCCCGGCGTTCGAGTAGTCGGCCTGGCAGAGGTGCTCGGTGGTGGCGCCGACGGACAGCACCTCGCCCGCGCGGGCGGGGTAGGCGACCGCGGTCGCCGCCGCGTTGCCAGAGGCGCCGACCACCAGCGTCCCCTTGCGGCGCGCGTAGCGCAGCGCCTCGAGGATGTCCGGGATGTCGTTCCGGGTCACCGCCGTGCCGAACTCGAAGGACAGGTTGACGACGTCCGCGCCGCGGCGCGCGGCGTAGCGGATGCCGGCCGAGATCGCCGAGCTGTCGCCCTCCCCGAGGCGGTCGAGCACGCGCACCGGGATGATCCGCGCCCCGTAGGCGAGGCCGGTGACGCCGGCGCCGTTGTTCACGGTCTCGCCGATCGTCCCCGCCACGTGGGTGCCGTGGCCGTTCTGGTCGTTGGGGTAGCGGTCGCGGTCGACGAAGTCGTAGCCGTGCAGGAAGCGCACGGGGGAGAAGTCCGGCGAGCGGCGGAAGCGGTCGCGGTTCGTGTACGCGACCCCGGTGTCGAGCACCGCGATCACCGAGCCGCGGCCGCCGGGGCGCCCGGCCGCGATCAGGTTGTCCCACGCGGCCGGGGCGTTGACGCCCACGGTGGGGCCGAAGTTCCACTGCGTGTTCTGCCAGCCGCCGGGCACGGCGTCGAACCCCGGGTCGTTGGGGACGAAGCTCGTGCGCGCGATCCAGTTGGGCGTCGCGCTGGCCACGCCCGGGCGGCGGCGGAGCGCACGGGCGGTTGCCTCGACGCTCGCGCCGTCGCGGACCTTGAGCACGCGCGAGCGTGGCGCGAAGACGCGCGGGCGCCACGCCCCGCCGGCCCGCTGGGCGGCGGCGCGCGCGGCACGGTCGGCGCCGGGTTCGTAGCGCACGACGACCTCGCCCGGCACGTAGTCGACCCCCGCCCTGGCCGCGGTGGCGGCATGCGCGCTCGCGGGCGCGGCGACGGCGAGAGCCGGCAGGGCCAGGCAGGCAGCGATGAAGGAGAGCCTTCGCATGGATGGAGGAAGGGGGCGCCGGGGGCGCCCTGCCACGCCCTCCTGCATCAACATAGTCGGCCGAAGGAAGTTACGCCTCAACCCCCGAATGCGGAACTTCGATCAGTTGATCGGAAAAGACGAACACTTCATGCGGCTGGCGCTGCGCGAGGCCGAGCGTGCGCTCGAGCACGACGACGTCCCGGTCGGGGCCGTGATCGTCCGGCACGGCGAGGTGGTCGGCGCCGGCCACAACGAGCGCGAGCTGCGCCAGGACCCGAGCGCCCACGCCGAGATGCTCGCGCTCCGCGAGGCGGCGCGGCGCCTGGGCACCTGGCGGCTGCTCGACACGACGCTCTACGTGACGCTCGAGCCGTGCACGATGTGCGCGGGCGCGATCGTGCTCGGCCGCATCCCGCGCGTCGTCTACGGCACCGCCGACCCGAAGGCCGGGGCAGCCGGCAGCGTGCTCGACGTGCTCGCCGAGCCGCGCCTCAACCACCGGCCGGAGGTGGAGGGCGGGCTGCTCGCCGAGGAGTGTGCGGCGCCACTTGTCGCGTTCTTCGCCGCCCGCCGCTGACGCCGCCCGCTCGCTACCCTCGGAGCGTCATCCGGAGGGGTGGCAGAGCGGTTGAATGCGGCGGTCTCGAAAACCGTTATGGGCCGGTTAGGTCCATCGAGGGTTCGAATCCCTCCCCCTCCGCCTTGGATCGGTCTCCCGTCAGAGCCCGGTCGGCTACGACGGCTCCCGCTCGGCGGCGAGCTGGGCGAGGTTCTGCACCGAGGCGCGGATCACCTCCCGCTGGCGACGCCCGAGGCGCTCCACCTTCTCGTCGGGGATCTCGACGTGGACCGAGATCCGCGTCGCCCGCCCCTGGTCGAGCGGCTCGAGCCGCCAGCTGAAGACCAGGTCGTGGAGCAGGCACGAGATCACGACCGCCTGCTCGTCCTCTCGCACGTCGAGCCGGTTGAGGAGCTGCAGCTCGGGCACGCCGACCTGCTGGAGGGTGAACTCGCCGTCGCCGACGGAGGTCGTCTCGAAGCCCTCCCACCACTCGGTGAACCGCACCGGGTCGTAGAGGATCTTCCAGACCTCCTCCGGGGGCGCCTCGCTGCGCGCGCCGTCGTCGAACTCGAGCATCGAGACCCTCCTCCTAGGTGACGGGGACCGTGTCGCCGAGCGCCGCGAGCTCGCGCTCGACCCGCTCCAGCTCGCGCCGCGGCTCGACCAGCCCGAGCACCGGCGGGCGGCCGAAATCGGCGAGCACCGCCATGTAGCTGTCGCCGGGACGGTCCACGCCGGCGCGCCGGCGCCATGTTCGCGCCGCCTCCTGCAGGCGCCGTGAGGCGAGCGCCGGGTCGCCGCGTGCCGAGGCGATCAGACCCTGGACGCGGGCCAGCCGCGCGACGAGCGTGTCCGGGAAGTCCCCGGCGCCCAGCGGCTCGAGCGCCGTCGCGCGCAACTCGCCCTCCGCCTCCTCGAGGCGGCCCAGGGCCACCAGCGACTCGGCTCGGGTGAGGCGCGCGAGCGCCCGGCTCACGGGCGGGTCGGACTCCAGCGCCTCCGCCAGGAACCGTGCGGCCGCCGCGTGATCCCCGGCCGCGTGACAGACCATCCCGCGGTCGTGCGCGGCCATCGCCGCGAGCCTCGCGTCGTCGAGCCGGTCGCCGAGCTCGGCCTCGGCGGCCGCGCTCGCGGCGGCCTCCTCGAGCCGGCCGAGCCGCGCCAGGACATGCGAGCGAGCCGCCAGCGCGTTGGCCTCGAGCAGGGCGAGACCCGCCTCGCGCATCATCGCCCGGCAGCGGTCCGCGAAGGCGAGCGAGCGCTCGAAGTCCCCGGTGCAGGCGGCGGCGCTGGAGGCGTTGATCAAGCACGTGTAGGTCATGTCCGGGCGGCCGTTCTCGCCGGCCAGGGTCGCCGCCAGCGAGAACGGGAGATAGCTCTCGGCGAACCGCCCCGCGCGGATCAGCAGATGCCCGCGGGCGACCTCGCGGTCGAGGTCGGCCATCGGGCCCGCGCCGTCCAGACGGTCGAGATCGTCGAGCAGCGCCTGCGCGCGCTCGAGGTCGCCGGCCGCGGCCTCGGCCCACGCGAGCCCGGCGAGCGCCTCGGTGCGAGCCGCCGGCTCGGCGCGGGCGGCGACGTCGAGCAGCTCGAGGCTGCGCAGGTAGGCGAGTCGCGACTCGCCCGGGTAGCAGAGCGCTCCGCGAAGCCACCGGCCCCGCCTGATCCAGGCCAGCGCCTGCGTGGCGGCGTCGGCGGCGCCCAGCGCTTCCTCCACGCGCGCGAATGCGTCCAGCGCAGCCTCCCGGCGACCGCGCCAGGCCTCCACCTCCGCGAGCTCCTCGAGCAACGGCGCGCGGTCGGGCGCGATGCGCGCGGCCTCCTCCAGGAACCCGGCCGCCTCGGCGTACGCTGCCACCGAGCGGGCATCCTGGGCGGCGCGCTCGAGGTGCTCGACGGCGGCCTCGTCGCGGCCGGCGAGCAGCAGGTGGCGAGCCGCCTCGGCCGCCCGCCGGGGCGATCCCCCGGCGACGAGCACCGCCGCGAAGCGCTCGTGCAGCTGCGCACGGCGCGGCTCCGGGAGCTCGGCGTAGACCGCCTCGCGCAGGAGCGCGTGCCGGAACCCCAGACGTCCGGCGCGGGAGACCAGCAGCCCCACCTCGATCGCCGCGGTGGCGGAGCCCGCGGGGTCCTCGACCGGGAGGAGCTCGACCTCGGCCCGGTCCAGCTCGCGCATCGCCACCGACACCAGCTCGGCCAGCAGCCGCGCCTCGCTGTCCAGGCGCGTCACCCCCGCGCGCACGGTCGCGCGGAGGTTCTCCGCCGGCTGCGCGCGTCCGGCGGCGATCGCGCGCGCGGTCTCGACCGCCAGCAGCGGATTGCCGTCGGCCATCTCCACCACGCGGCCGACCTGCCGGGCGTCGAGGTTCTCGGCCGCGCGCACGAGGCGACCCATGTCGTCCGGCGCCAGCGGGCCGAGCTCGATCTCCAGGGGCGTCGTGCCGCGTGCCGGCAGGCGCTGAAGCACGGCATCCACCTCGGGACTGCGAGGGAGGTCCCGCCGCGTCAGCACGACGAGGACCGGCAGGCGCGGGAGCCGCCGTGCGGCATAGCCGAGCAGCTCGAGGCTGGCGACGTCGGCGGCATGGACGTCCTCGAACAGGAGCACGAGCGGCCGGATGCGGGCGGCCCACTCGAGCATGCCGACCATCGCCTCGAACAGCCGCACCCGCTCGAGCTGCGGTGACGGCGACCGGGCGAGCGGCGGCGCCGGCAGGAGGGCGCCCTCGAGCTCCGGGGACAGCCGCGCGAGATCGGCGACCCAGGGCAGATCCTCCGGTGGGGCGCCGCACGCCTGGACGAGATCCCGGAGCAGCTCGGCCCAGAGGCCGAAGGGGGCGCCTCCTCCGAGGTCGAGGCCGGCGCACACCGCTGCCGCCGCGCCGTCCGCCCTCGCGGTCTCGATCAGCTTCGCCGCGATCCGCGTCTTCCCGATGCCGGCCTCGCCCCTGACGGCGACGACGCCGCCACGGCCCTGCCTCGCCACGCGCCACGCCTCGACGAGCGACTCGAACTCGTCGATCCGGCCGGTGAACGGCAGCGCGTCGGCGAGCCACGGCGCCCCCGCCTCCCCCGCCCCGGCCGGCTCCGCGGCGCCGGCCTCGCTCCGGCCGAGCGCGCGCGCCAGCGTCCTCGTCTGCTGCGAGGGGCTGATCCCGAGCTCCGAGAGGAAGCGGTCGCGGAGCCTGTTGTAGACGGCCAGGGCCCCGGCCCGGTCGCCGGCCGCCGCGAGCATCCGCATGAGGTCCCGCGCGACCTCCTCCGAGAGCGGATCGAGCGCGAGCCTCCGGCGGGTCCAGTCGACCGCCTCGGCCCAGCGGCCTTCGGCCTCGGCCTCGCGCGCGAGTCCGGCGAGCACGGCGGCGAGCTCGCGCTCGTGCTCCTCGCGCGCCTCGAGCACCCAGTCGTCGTCGAGGTCGCCGAGCAACCGGCCCGCGGCAGAGGTCGACCGCGCCGGCGGCATCGCCGGCCGCCACCAGCCGCCGGAACTCGCGGAGGTCGGTCCTGACCTCCTCGTCGAGGCCGACCTGCTCCCGCGTCGTCCGCAGGTGGCCGGCGGCGGGTCCGAGCGCGGAGCGCAAGGCCCACAGCGCGCTGCGAAGGCTGGCCCGCGAGCTCGCGTCGAGCACGTCGGGCCAGAAGCGGCCCGCCAGCTCGCGCCGGGCATGCAGGCCCGGGTGGACGGCCAGCCAGCCGAAGAGGCTCCGTGGCCTGCCGGACGGCAGATCGACGCGCTCGCCTTCGAGCTCGATCTCCAGCGGCCCGAGCAGCCGAACGATCACGGTGGGCCAGCCTAACCGCGCGCGTCCTCGCCGGCCTCCCTTTTGACGCTGGATTGACGGAGGTCCTGACGGACGCGGGACGGTCGCCCGGGACGATCGCGGCCGGTCCTCAACCAACCGACGACGGCAGGAGGGAGCGTCCCATGACGGACATCCACACACGGCAGGAGACCGAGCACAAGGGCTTCGAGCGGCCCGACGAGGTGCGCGAGTTCCCGAACGGCCGGGCCGAGATCGTCAAGATCGGCGGCGGCGAGGTCGGCCGGTACATCTTCCAACCCGGCTGGCGCTGGTCGAACGACGTCATGCCGATCGCCAAGACCCACAGCTGCCAGGTGCCGCACTTCCAGTACCACGTGAGCGGCCAGCTCGCGCTCCGCATGGACGACGGCACCGAGATGGTCGCCGGGCCCGGTGACGTCACCTCGCTGCCGAGCGGCCACGACGGCTGGGTCGTCGGGGACGAGCCGGCCGTGGTCATCGACTGGTACGGCGCGAGCACCTACGCCAAGGGCGGCTGAGGGCGTCCCTATCATCGCCCGCATGGCCGGGCCCGATCACGCGCCGCCCGCTCCGGGGCCGTATCTCCAGACGGTCTCGGGCCGGTGGGTGAACCCGTTCGATCCCGATCCGGAGCAGCTGGTCGTGGAGGACATCGCCCGGGCGCTCGCCAACCAGTGCCGGTTCGGCGGCCACAGCCGCGTCTTCTACTCCGTGGCGCAGCACAGCGTGATCGTCTCGCGGCTGGTCGAGGAGCGCGGCGGCGACGTCGAGGAGGTCTTCGCCGCGCTCATGCACGACGCCACCGAGGCGTACCTGGGCGACATGCCCCACCCGATCAAGCACCGCAGCGCGCTGGGCGCCGCGTTCAAGGCGGCCGAGGACCGCCTCGAGGAGACGATCAACGAGCGGTTCGCGATCAAGCCCGACGTCCCGGGGATCAAGGACGCCGACCGCGCGCTGCTGGCCACCGAGCGGCGGGCGTTCAGCGCCGAGCGGTGGCACTGGCCGGAGCTCGACGGCGTCGAGCCGCTCGACATCGAGCTCGTCGCGTGGTCGCCGGACGAGGCGGCGGAGGCGTTCGCGTCGCGCTACGCCGAGCTCGACGCCAGGCGCTAGTGGCGTTCGAGCTGATCGGCGTGCCGTACACCTCGATGGCGCGGCCCGGCGGGATCGCCGGCGCCATCCGGGTGCTGCGGGAGGCCGGGCTCGCGGAGCGCGTCGCGGCGCGCGACGCCGGCGACCTCGACCTGCTCTCCGCCGGCGGGGCGCGCGGGGACTCCGGACTGCTCAACGAAGCGGCGCTCGGGCACCTCGTGGCGACGACGCGCGAGGCCGTCGCGGGCAGCCTCGGCCGCGGCCGGCGGCCCCTCCTCGCCGGCGGCGACTGCCCGGTCCTGCTCGGGGCGCTCGCGGCGGGGCGCGACCGCTTCGGGGCCGCCGGCCTCCTGCTCGTCGACGGGCACGAGGACGCGTGGCCGCCGCGGCTGTCGCCGACGGGCGAGGCCTCGGACTCCGAGGTCGCGATCGCGCTCGGCGGGCTCGACGACCTGCCCGCGCCGCTCGACGCGCTCGCGCCGCTGCTCTCCCCCGAGGCGCTCGCGCTGCTCGGCCCGCGCGACCGCGCCGAGATCGAGGAGGCGGGCCTGGCGTCGCTCGAAGGGACGGCCGCGCTGCGGCTGGACGACGAGGCGGTCCGGGCGCGCGGCGCGGCGGCGGCGGCCGGCGCCGCGATCGACGCGCTCGCCGGCGCCGCCCCGGCGTTCTGGCTGCACCTGGACCTCGACGTGCTGCGGACCGCCGAGCTCCCGGCGGTCGACTACCCGCAGCCGGGCGGACTCGGCTGGGACGAGCTCCTCACGATCGCTCGCCGCGCGCTCGCGTCGCCGCGATGCTTCGGCTGCAGCATCGTGATCTACAACCCGGACCTCGACCCGGATCGCACGTCCGCGGCGCGCATCGTCGGCTTCGCCGCCGACCTCACCGCGACGGCAGGTCCCAGCCGAAGTAGACCTCCACGCTCCTGACCTTGGCGCCGTCGAACCCGAAGATCTCGGTGTTGCGGAAGCGCCGGCCGTCGGTCCGCGTGGCCTCGTAGGTCACGAACACCTCGTCGCCGGCCTCGACGAGCCTCCTGAAGTCGAACGCCTCGGTGGTCCCGGCGGCCGGCCAGCAGCGCTCGAAGTACGTCGCGCGGTCGATGCCGACGTCGGGCGGGGCCGAGAACGTGAAGTCCTCGGCCAGGTGCTGCTCGACGAGCCGTCGCTCGCCGGTCTCGTAGGCGCGGTAGCAGTCGCGGACCGCCTGCAGGCGGTCACCGGCGGAACTCATCGGGTCACCCACGCGCGGACCTCGCTCGCGACCTCGACCGGCGCGTCGAGCTGGACGAGGTGGCCGGCGCCCTCGATGCGCCGCACGGTCGCGCCCGGGATGAGGCCGCCGAGGCGGTTGGCGACCTCGACCGGGATCCACGCGTCCTCGGTGCCCCACAGGATGCGCACGGGGCAGTCCAGCGCGCGCAGTTGCGCCGAGATCTTCTCGAGGAAGATCTCGTCGGTCTCCTTGATCTGGCGGTAGAAGGCCCCCTTTCCCTCGGCCGTCGTCCAGGGCGCCACCAGCGCGTCGAGGTCCTCGTCGCGCAGGCCGCGCGCGCTGGCGGTCTGGACGTAGGCGCGCACGATCGCGGCGTGGATGTGGTCGGGGATCTGCGTCATCACGCCGTGGTGCCTCTGGACGAACTTGAAGAACGGCGAGCCGGTGGGCGGCATCGCGACGACGTCGACGAGCATCAGTGAACGGTAGGGGATCTCGTGCAGTATGGCCGTGCGCAGCGACACCGCCCCGCCGATGTCGTGGGCGACCACGTCCGGCCGGTCGAGCTCCCAGTGGCGCAGGAGATCTCGGAACAGCTCGCCCTGGACGCCGAGGTCCACCTCGTGCCCGTCGGTCATCGACGACTGGCCGTAGCCCGGCATGTCCCACAGGTAGACGGTGTAGGAGTCCTGGAGCGCCCGGGCGAACGGCGCCCACACGAGCGAGGAGAACGGCGTGCCGTGGCAGAAGACCACGGGGGGACCGGAGCCGAGCCGCGCCCATGCCACCTCCCGGTCATACCAGCTGAAGCGTTCGGTCAGATGCATCCCGGCATGGTGCCCGAGCACACGCCCGGGTGCGTTTCGCGGGTTCAGTCCGCGGCGCCCGGCCGGTCCACGAGGCGCCTCCGAGGCGATCGTGGGGGTCGTGGAATCGGCCATCAGCGCTTGGACTGCCAGAGCGCGATCTCGCCGCCGGCGGGCACGCTGAGGACGCTGCGCCGGCCCGCCGGCCCGTCGCGGGGCTCGAGCCGGACCGCAGCGCCGAGCTCCTGCGCGCGCTCGGAGGCCTCGTCGACGTCGCCCACCTGCACGTAGGGGAGCCACAGCGGGTGCTCGGTCTCGCGCTCGACGACGCCGCCCCCGAGGCCCGCGCCCCAGCCGAGCGAGAGATAGGAGCCGGTGCCGGCGTGGATCATCTCGGCGCTCCAGCCGAACAGCCGCGTGTAGAAGGCGCAGGCGCGCGGCAGGTTGTCGGTGTGGAGCTCGAGGTGGACGACCCGGTGGCCGGCGGGCGGCGGCATGGCGGCGGCTCAGACGATCCGCTGGCCCATGCCGAGGAGGTTGCCCTCGCTGTCGCGGAACCAGACGGCGCGCTCCCCGCGGCCGCCCTTGCTCGGGTAGTTGCCCTCCACCTCGAGGATCCCGTCGACGACCGGCAACCCCTCCATCTCGACGTGCTCGAACTCGAGCCCCCGCGACCGGAGCTCGCGCACCGCGGCTTCGATGTCGTCGACCTCCCACCCCATCTGGGTGTGGGCGCCGGACGGCTCGCCCGCGGACGCGAAGAGGGCGAACTCGCCGCTCCGGCAGCGGTACAGGAGCCCGCCGGGGCGCTCCTCGGCGGGCTCGAGCCCGAGCTTCTCGGCGTAGAAGCGCCGCGCCCGGTCCAGGTCCTGGGCCGGGAGGCGCGTGGCGATACTGGCGTGCTGTAGCGCGCTCATGTCCCCTTTGACCCGGGCGCGCGCCGAAACTCATCGGGCGCTCAGCACTCCGCCGGCGCCACGCCCGGGGCGAGGACCGGCTCGGCGCCCCGCCCGCCGCGGCGGCGCATGATCACCGCGGTCGCGGCGGCGACCGCGAGCGCCAGCCCCGCCGTGAGCCCGGCGGAGACCTGGAAGCCGTGGGTGAACGCCTCGCCGGCGGCCTGCAGCACGCCCGCCGGGAGCTGGTCCGCCGCTCCGACGGCGCCGCCGAGCGTGTCGCGCGCGGCCTCGGCCGCCGCCGCGGGGACGTCGCCCGGGACCGCGTCGGCGACCCCGCCGCGGTAGATCGCGGTGCCGATGCTGCCGAGCACGGCGACGCCCAGCGCGCCGCCGAGCTCCGCGCCGGTCTCGGAGATCGCCGAGGCGGACCCCGCCCGCTCGGGCGGCGCGGCGCCGACGATCAGGTCGGTGCCGAGCGTGACCGCGAGCGCCAGCCCGAGGTCGATGACCACCGAGCCGATCACGAGCACGGCGAGCCCCGAGCCGGCGCCGACCTGCGTGAGCACCGCCAGGCCGGCGGCCGCCAGCGCGAGCCCGCCCGCGACCACCTGCGACGGGCCGAGGAACCGCACGGCGACCGGCGCGAGCATCGAGCCCACGATGAACGCGCCCGCCGAGGGCAGCGTCCACAGGCCGGCCTCGAGCGGCCCCATGCCGAGTACGAGCTGCAGGTACTGGGCGATGAAGAGGAACACCCCGCCCGCGATGAAGATCCCGAGCGTGTTGGCGGCCAGCGCGGTGCTGAAGGCCGGGGCGCGGAACAGCCCGAGGTCGATCAGCGGGTCGGCGATCGTGCGCTGGCGCCGGATGAACACCGCGCCGACCGCGAGACCGGCGGCGATCGCGACCACGGCGGTCGTCCCGGGGCCGTGCGTCGCGAGGTGCTTGATGCCGTAGACCGTGGTGAGCACGGCGACGAGCGACAGCCCGGCGCTCGGCAGGTCGAAGCGGCCGGGGGACGGGTCGCGGAACTCGGGCAGCAGCCGCGGGCCGACCGCCAGCAGCAGCACCATCACCGGCACCGCCAGCAGGAAGACGGAGCCCCACCAGAAGTGCTCGAGCAGCAGGCCGCCGACGAGCGGGCCGATGGCCGCGCCGACCGAGTAGCTCGTCGCCCACACGCCGATGGCGAACGTGCGCTGCCGGGGGTCGGCGAACATGTTCGAGATCAGCGACAGCGTCGAGGGCGCGAGCGTCGCGCCGGCGATGCCGAGCGCGGCGCGGGCGGCGATCAGCATCTCCGCGCTGGTCGAGAACGCGGCGATGACGGACGCGGCGCCGAACGCCGCCGCGCCCCACATGAGCAGGCGCCGGCGGCCGATGCGGTCGCCGAGCGTGCCCATGGTCACCAGCAGCCCGGCGATGAGGAAGCCGTAGATGTCGGTGATCCACAGCAGTTGCGAGCTCGACGGGTCGAGCTCGCGCGTCAATGCAGGAACCGCGAGGAAGAGGACCGTGAGGTCCATGGCGTACAGGAGGCCGGGGAGCGCGATGACGGCGAGCCCGATCCACTCGCGGCGACCCGCGCGGCGCGGGGCGGAGGGCTCGATGTGCTGGCGATCGTCTGACATGGCGGGCGTCCTTCGAATCGGGGCTTGCCGTGCAGTTGCGGCGGGCGCCGCGGGCGTTACAGCCCGAGGCCGCGGAAGGCCGCGACCAGCTCGGCGCGCCGCGCGGGGGCGAGCGGCTCGCCGGAGAGCCCGCCCAGCGCGCTCGACACCGTGCGCATCTGCTCGACGTAGGCGGTGCAGAACGGGCACCGCGACAGGTGGATCCGGAAGCGCCGGTTCTCCGAGGGCGGCAGCGCACCGTCGAGGTAGCCGGTCGCGTGCTCGGCGATGTCCCGGCAGGCGGTCTCGCGGGTGTCGCTGGGCGCGCTCATCGGCTCTTCCGTGCAGTGCCTCCGGGCGGCTCGGGCGTTACACGGTCCATCAGCGGGCGCAGGTCCTGGACGGCGCCGTGGTAGCGCTCGATCGCCGCGCGCACCTTGGTCCGCGCCCGGTGCAGCAGGACGCGCTGGTTGCCCGCGGAGATGCCGAGCGCATCGGAGACGTCCTCGGACGGCCAGCCGCCGATGTCGCGCAGCGTGATCACGATCCGCTGCGCGGCGGGGAGCGCGTCGATGGCCTCCACGATCACGGCGCGCGTCTCGCCCGCGAGCAGGCCCTCGTCGGGCGTCGGCCACGCCGCCGGGGCCAGGACCCAGTGCCCGGGCCAGCGGTCGTGGCCGGCGGGCAGGAAGCGGTCCGCCTCGACCGACGGCCCTTCGGCCTCCAGCGAGGAGAACGGCACGCTGCGCCCCTCGCGCGCCCCGCCCCGCAGCGCGAGGTTGGTGAGGATGCGGATCACCCAGGTCTTCAGCGACGAGCGCCCTTCGAAGCCGTCGAGCCCGCGCATCACCGCGAGCCAGGTCTCCTGGACGACCTCCTCGGCCACCGCGCGGCTCGGGACGTAGGCCATCGCCACGCGGATCAGCGTCGGGCTGTAGCCGTCGACGAGCGCGGCGAACGTCCGCTCGTCGCCCGCCCGCAGCGCGGCCACGATGTCGGCGTCGCTGCGGCCGGAGAGCGGTACGGGCATGCCCGATTGGTAGCGGACTCCGGGCTCGCGGTCAGTTTGCCCGACGGTGCCGGTCAACGTTCGTGACCTTGCGCATCGCGATCGACGAACGGGAGCTGCCGGCCGCGGTCTGATAGAGAGGGCGCATGCCCCTCGTGCAGATCGCCGACGGCGTGTGGCGGTGCGGCACGCCGCTCGTCAACTGGTATCTCGTCGTCGACGACGGCGCCGTGACCGTGGTCGACGCCGGCCTGCCGCGCTACCGGCCGCAGCTCGACGAGGCGCTGCGCGTCGCCGGGCGCAGCATCGCCGACGTCGCCGCGATCGTGCTCACCCACGCCGACGGCGACCACACGGGCTTCGCCGAGGCGGTGCGCGCGCAGACCGGCGCGCCGGTGTACGTGCACGCCGCCGCCGCCGAGCAGGCCCGCACCGCCGGGCGCAAGAAGACCGAGTCGAGCCTGCTGCCCTACCTGCGCCACCGCGCCACGTGGGAGCTGCTCGCGCACTTCGCCCGCAACGGCCTGCCGCAGAAGATCTCGGATGTGACCACCTACGCGGACGGCGCCGAGCTCGACCTGCCGGGACGGCCGCGGGCCATCGAGACGCCGGGCCACGCGCACGGCCACTGCGCGCTGCACTTCGCCGGCGCCGGCGCGCTGCTGGTCGGCGACGCGATGTGCTCCCGCGACCCGCTCACCGGCGCGGGCGGGCCGCGCCTCATGCCGCGGGCGCTGAACATCTCCAGCGCGCAGGCCTACGGCTCGCTCGCCCGCCTCGAGACGGTCGAGGCCGCGGTCACCGGGTTCGGCCACGGGGACCCCTGGCGCGACACGCCCGCCGCCGCGGTGGCGGCGGCTCGCGCCGCGCCGGGAAGCTGACCGTCGGCCGGTGGAGCGGCATCCAGTCGCTAGCCTCGGGCGACATGGACGAAGCGACCCTCGCCCGGTTCGCCGATCTCGCGGTCGGCTTCGGTGCCAACGTGCAGCCCGACCAGATCGTCTCGATCACCTGCGAGCCCGGTAAGGAGTACATGGTCCGCGCGATCGCGGCCAGCGCCTATCGGCACGGCGCCCGCTTCGTCGACGTGCAGTGGTTCGACCCGTGGGTCAAGCGCGCCCGGATCGAGCACGCGCGCCCGGAGACGCTCGACTTCGTGCCCTCCTGGTACGGGCAGCGCATGCTCGAGCTCGGCGACCAGCGCTGCGCGCGGGTCGGGCTCTCGGGCCCGGTCGCGCCGGGCCTGCTCTCCGATCTCGACCCGGTCCGCGCGGGACGCGACCGCCTGCCCTCCATCAAGGAGGCGGGCGAGGTCGTCAACGCGCGCACGACCAACTGGACGATCGTGCCCTGCGCGACCACCGCCTGGGGCGGCCTGGTGTTCGGCGAGCTCGAGCCCGCCGAGGCGCTCGCCCGCCTGGAGGACCAGCTGGTGCACGTGTGCCGGCTCGACGAGGAGGACCCGGTCGCGGTCTGGCGCGTCCGCGCGCAGACGCTGAGCGACGCCGCCGCGCGCCTCACCGAGCGCCGCTTCGACGCCCTGCACTACGAGGGGCCCGGCACCGACCTCACGATCGGCCTGCTCGGCGGCTCGACCTGGCACGCGGCGCGCTTCGAGACCATCGACGGCCTCCAGCACATGCCGAACCTCCCCACCGAGGAGGTCTTCACGACGCCCGACCCCCGCCGCGCCGACGGCGTCGTGAGCACGACCAAGCCGCTCGTGCTGGTCGACGGCACCGTCGTCGACGGCATGCGCGTGCGCTTCGAGGGCGGCCGCGTCGTGGAGATCGACGCCGACACCGCCGCCGGCACGATGCGCACGATCATCGAGCGCGACCCCGGCGCCGCCCGCCTCGGCGAGGTCGCGCTCGTCGACCGCGAGGGCCGCATCGGCGCCCTGGACACGATCTTCTACGACACGCTGCTCGACGAGAACGCCGCCAGCCACATCGCTCTCGGCGCGGGCTTCCCGTTCGTGATCGACCGCGACGAGGACCGCGGCCGCGTCAACGACAGCCAGATCCATATCGACTTCATGATCGGCTCGGACGACGTCGCGGTCAGCGGCGTCACGCGCGACGGCGAGCACGTGCCGGTCCTGCGCGGCGGGGCCTGGCAACTCTGAGCGGCGGTACCCTGTCAGCCGCCTGGAGAGGTGCCGGAGCGGCTGAACGGGCACGACTGGAAATCGTGTGACGGGGGTTGACCTCGTCCGAGGGTTCGAATCCCTCCCTCTCCGTTGCTCTGTGGAGCCAGGTCGGCGCCATGCGCATACGGCCGAGCATGTGCCACTCGAGCGCGAGCAGCGAGAGAAAGAGGGCGGCGATGCCGGCTGCGAAGACGGCGGCGATCGCGTTCGACGCATCGACGTCGTCCCACGCGCGGATCGTTCCCAGCAGGATCAGCGCGAGCCCGAGCAGCTGGCTCTCGAGCGTGATGCGGATCGCCGTCCAGCGCCCGTCGAGGCCCATCGCCAACGCCGTCACGCCCGGCAGCGCGAACCAGCCGCCGAGGGTCTGCGCGGTCAGCGGCGTCAGGTGCCACGGCCAGTGCTCGATCATCGTCGACGGCGACAGCAGCAGGACGAGCGCGACCGCCGACTGCACGCCGCCCACCGTGAGCAGCAGCGGGCGCACGAAGCCGGGCAGCGGCGGCTCGTCCGGCTCGGGGGTCCGCGGGTCCGTCGCGCGATTGCGCCACCAGGTCAGCGGGACGAGGACCGGCGTGACCACATACAGCCCGACCCAGATCCAGAACGCGACGTGCGCCGGCTCGAAGCGATCGACGTGGTTGAACGTCGCGATCGCCATGAACAGCGTGAACGCCGTCACCGGCAGGAACCCGACCTGGATCCGATGCCAGCGCGTCTCACGTGCGACGCGTACGAAGAAGTACGCCCCCGCGATGTAGCCCGCGCCCATGATCAGCGGCGTGATCGTCGGCTGGACGTCCCACGCGAACCAGTGACGCGTGTCGTCCGGGAAGAAGTACAACAGCGCGAACGCGACGACGAGGAACGGCACGATCGCCGCACCCAGCCATCGGGTCTCGCGGAACACGCGGTCGTCGCGCATGGTCTTCTTGTGCTCGGTCATGGCGATGAGTCGCGCGACCGGCCCGTTCGTTACCGCCGGTGATCGAGCGCGGTTTGCCCCCCGCCGCGGACGACGCCGGCCATCATCCCGGCGGCCGCGGCGTCATCGAGCCCTTCGCGGTCGAGGCGCTGCCACGTCCAGAAGTCGAGCGCGAGGGCGACGAGCGCGTGCGCGTCCGGGTGATCGACGCCCGCGGAGAGGCGCGCGGCCAGCTCGGCGAGCGCCGGGTCCGCCGACCGCGCCAGCCACGCGTCGAGCGCCGGGACCGTCGCCCGCTCGCCGAGCAACCGCCGCTGCATCGGCGCGTTCTCGCGGTACCAGCGTAGAGCGCGGTGAGTACCGCGCGCAGGCGCTCCGCGGGGTCGTCGAGCGCGAACGCGGGCTCGAGGTCGGGCCGCGGGTGCTCGGCCAGCCAGTGGGCGCTGCACGCCGGGAGCAGCGCGTCCAGGTCCGGGAAGTGGTTGTAGACGGTGAGCCGCTGCACCCCCGCGCGGCGCGCGATGTCCGCGACCGTGGTCCTCGCGACGCCCACCTCCTCGTGCAGGGCGGCCGCCGCGCCGGCGATCCGGGCGCGGGTCTCCTGTTGGGCCTCGGCGCGGGCCTTGAGCTCGTATCGGCGCTTTTGGGTTGACACGGCGTTCAGCGATGTTACCGTCTCCCGGAGATCGATAAACACCTCGTTCATCGAAAGGCTCGCCCGCATGTCCACCCACCCCGCCCCGAAGATCGTCGGCCCCCGCGACGGCAAGGCCGGCAGCCTCGGCTCGATCGGCGTCCGCTTCATGATCGGCACGGAGGAGACCGCCGCCGGCGGGTTCTCCCTCGTCGAGCACCCGATGCCGCCGCGGCACCTCGCCGCGCCGCTGCACCGCCACAGCCGCGAGGACGAGTACTCCTACGTGCTCGAGGGCCGGATGGGCGCGCTGCTCGGCGACGACGTCGTCTACGCCGAGGCGGGCGACCTCGTGCACAAGCCGCGCAACCAGTGGCACACGTTCTGGAACGCGGGCGACGAGCCCTGCCGGATCCTCGAGATCATCTCCCCCGGCGGCTTCGAGCGCTACTTCGAGGAGCTCATCGACGCCGGCGCCTCCGGGCGGCCGGATCCCGAGTGGCTGACGGGCCTCGCCGCCCGCTACGGGCTCGAGCACGACGTCGCGTCGATCCCGGTGCTGTGCGAGCGGTTCGGCCTCACCTTCGCCTAGATCGGCGCGGCCTCTTGCCAGACCACCATGACCGGAATGCCGGTCAGGAGCCGCGGATGCTCGATGTCATGCCGTGGTGTGGGCGAGCACGTTGATGATCGTGCCGCTGGGGTCCTCGACGAAGAAGCGCCGGACGCCCCAGGGCTCGTCCCTGAGCGCGTAGACGACGCGCAGCCCGCGCTGCACCGCGGCGGTGTGCGCCGCGTCGACCGCCCGGGGGTCGCCGAGGTCGATCCCGAACCGGGGTCGAGGGTCGTCGAATCCGGTCGGCGGGACGAGGACCTGGGCGCTGCGGTTGGCCGGGGAGGTGAGACCGAGAACCGGGTCTTCCATCGCCACCTCGAAGCCGAGTACGTCGGTGTAGAAGGCTCGCGACGCGACGAGGTCCTCGCCGTTGGCGTAGGCGACCACCCGCCTCGGGGATGGGACGTGGCGTTGCTCAGTCATCGAGTCTCCTCTGTCGTTGCGCCGGGTCTGCCGGGGTCCACTGCAGGTGCACGAGTTGCCAGGGATCGGCCTCCTCGATCACCGCGGTGATGAAGGTGAGGCGGGCGTCTTCGTCGGCCGCCGTCGCCACCTCGGCGGTGATGGTGATGACGGTCGTCGCCGCGCCGATGAGCCGCACCACCGGCTCGCTCAGGATCTCGTGACGTCGGTATGGCGGGTGGGAGGCCACCGAGTCGAGACAGCCCTGCTTGTCGACCGGCTCCGACATCCCGGGAAAGATCAGGACGGCGTCCGAGCGGAGGTGCCGCTCGAAGAAGCCCGCGTCGGAGGCGGCGAACGCGTCGAGGAAGCCGCCCATGCGAGCAAGCAGCTCGCGCGTCCGTGGCTGGGTGGAGGCCGCGGCGAGCTCGGCGGCCCAGGTGGTTGAGCGCAGCCAGCCGGCGAGTGCGTCCAGCGCGGCCGGCCGTAGCTCGTACGCGCGGCCGCGACCATCTTCGGCGACGTCCTTTCGCGCGACGACCTCGGCCTTGCGCAGCAGGTTCAGGTGCCGGCTCAAGGCCGCCGGCGTCATGCCCGTTGCAGCGGACAGGTCCGCCGTGCGCATGGGGCCGGCGATCAACGCGTCGAGGATTCGCACGCGAGTCGGGTCGGCAAGGAGATTCGCCGTCGCTGCCGTGTCGGCCATTCGATGAATCATACTCACGCTCACGCGTGTTATCAACGCATACGTTAGTGATTTGGTCTCCCGCATATCTGAAGATCTGTTCAGCTATGCTGGCGTCCGCATGGCGCACGGAGACGTCCAGCACGACGCGGCCCGGCTCGACCCGGACTTCGCCGCCGTCGTCGCCGACACGATGCAGGCGCTCGCCGCCCCCAGCCGTGTGCGCATCCTCGGCCGCCTGCACAGCGGGCCGTGCTCGGTCGGCGAGCTCGCCGAGGCGGTCCGGATGGACCCCTCCGCGGTCTCCCACCAGCTCCGGCTGCTCCGCCATCTCGGGCTCGTGACCGGGCGCCGCGAGGGGCGGCGCGTGGTCTACGACCTCTACGACGACCACGTGGGCGAGCTGCTCGAGCAGGCGATCTCGCACGTCGAGCACGTGCGCGCCGGCCTGGCACGCACGTCGCGCAGCGGGCAGCTCGCCGAGGCCTAGCGGTGCCGCACCACACCGCGGCGCACCGTCCTCACGCGCACGGGCACGGGCACGGCCATGGCCACGGGGTGGTCGACCCCTCGATCACGCGGTCGCGGGCCGGCCTGCGTGTGGTGCTCGCGTCGCTCGCCGTGCTCGGCGCGACCGCGGCCGTCCAGGCCGCCATCTACGTCGCCACCGGCAGCGTCGCCCTGCTCGCCGACCTCATCCACAACCTCGGCGACGCGCTGACCGCGCTCCCGCTCGGCGCGGCGTTCCTCCTGCGCTCCGCACGGGTCGAGCGGGGCGCGGGCTACGCCGTCGTGCTCGCCATCCTCGCCAGCGCGGTGACCGCGGGGGTCTTCGCGATCGAGCGCATCATCGACCCGCTCGCGCCCGACCACCTGGTCGCCCTCGCGCTCGCGGGGGCGGTCGGTGTCGCCGGCAACGCCGTCGCCGCGCGGGTCCGTCTCCGCGGCGGCCGGCGCCTGGACAGCCCCGCGCTCGTCGCGGACGGCCACCACGCCCGCTCCGATGCCGTCGTCTCCGCCGGCGTCGTGCTGAGCGCGCTCTGCGTCGCCCTCGGCGCGCCGATCGTCGATCCGATCATCGGGCTGCTCATCTCCGGGCTGATCCTCCGCATCACGTGGGAGAGCTGGCGGACGGTCCGCGGCGCGGCGTGACGACCCGCGGCTCTCTCAGGCTTCGCTTATCCGTCCCTCATCCCAGCCTCATCGTGGCGAGGCACCCTCACGTACGCCATCCATCCGCCCGAACGGACACGACCATGAGCCAACCCCACATCTGCCCACGCTGCGGTGAGCGCGTCACCGCCTTCGCCGCCGGTTGCGCGCTCTGCGGTGCGGACCTCGATCCGCACCGCGCCGAGGGGCCTCCGAGCGCCGCTCAGCGGCTGCGCAGCGCCTGGCGCGCCCGCCCGGCGCTGCTGCCGCGCATCGGCGTCCCCGTGCGCAGGCGCTGACGCGGCCGGGCGGTACGCGCCGCGCGATCCCGCGCGCCGTTGTAACGCCCCGCCGCGTGCCGGGACTCCCACCGCCGCACAACGGCACTCCACCCGGGCCCGGGCCGTGCCATCGACCGGCCTCACGAAGAGAGGAGACGTGATGAGCGGCATCGCGACGCTCGATGGTGCTCGCGCGACGGCGGCCTCGGGCCCCGCCCGCGAGGTGTTCAACGCCATGCATCCCGGCAACCCGGCGATCACGATGCGGTGCGCCGGGACGGCGGACGTGATCGCGGGTGTCAACCACGCGCGCGAGCACGGGCTCGAGCTCGCGGTGCGCGGGGGCGGGCACTCGATCGCCGGGCTGTCGGCGATCGACGGCGGCGTGCTGCTGGACCTGTCCCAGATGCGCGGGGTGCAGGTGGATCCGGAGCGGCGGCTCGCCGTGGTGCAGGGCGGCGCGTTGTGGGCCGACGTCGACCGCGAGACGCAGGCGTTCGGGCTCGTCGCCCCGGGCGGCGTCGTCTCGGACACGGGCGTCGCCGGCCTGACGCTCGGCGGCGGCTACGGGTGGGTGCGGCGCAAGCACGGCCTGTCGGTCGACGCGCTCGTCGAGGCGCAGGTCGTCTGCGCCGACGGCCGCGTCCGCACCGCGTCGGCCGAGTCCCACCCCGACCTGTTCTGGGCGCTGCGGGGCGGCGGCGGCAACTTCGGCGTCGTCACGTCGTTCACGTTCGCGCTGCAGCCGCTCGGCCCGACGGTCGGCTTCGCGGCGACGTTCTACCCGGTCGAGGAGATCGCCGACATCCTCCGCGGGTGGCGCGCGTACGTCGACGGGGCGCCCGACGAGGTCACGTCGGTGGTCGTGACGCTCACCTTCCCGGCGAGCCCGGAGATGCCCGAGGCGGTCCACGACCGGCCGGTGGCCATCGTCGGTGGCGTGTACGCCGGCGACCCGGAGAAGGGCCTGGAGGTCATGGCGCCGCTGCGGCGGCTCGGGACGCCGCTGTTCGACATGTCCGGGCCGACGCCGTTCACGCAGGTGCAGTCCGGCTTCGACCCGCTGTTCCCGCGCAACACGCTGCGCGCCTACTGGAAGTCCCAGTACCTCGACGACCTGCCGGACGCGGCGATCGACGTGATCGCCGGCCGCGCGCTGAGCCGGCCGCATCCGCTCACGCTCGTCAACGTGTTCCACATGGGCGGCGCGATCGCCGCGGTAGATCCCGAGGCGACGGCGTTCGCGCAGCGGTCGGCGCCCTACATGGTGTCGATCGACGGCATGTGGACCGACCCGGCGGACGACGCCGACACGATCACGTGGGTGCGCTCGGCCTGGGAGGACGTCGCGGAGTACGGGAACGGGGGCGTGTACCTCAACTTCACCGGCCTCGCCGGCGAGGGCTACGACGCCGGCGTCGACACCGCGTTCGGACGCAACCTCGACCGGCTGGCGAGGGTCAAGGCGACCTACGACCCCGGCAACCTCTTCCGCGTCAACCACAACATCCGGCCCAGGGCCGCCGCGTGACCGCGCCGGGCGGCGCGCGACGCGGGGTCGTCCGCGCGCCGCCCGGGCGGTAGCGTCAGCATGCGGTGGATGACGACCGGGACCTCCTCGCGCGTCTGCGGGCCGGTGACGAGCCCGCCTTCGAGGCGCTCGTGACCCGCCATGACGGCGCCCTGCGCCGCGTCGCCCGCACCTATGTGCGCACCGACGCCGCGGCCGACGACGTGGTCCAGGAGACCTGGCTGGGCGTGGTCCGGGGACTCGAAAGCTTCGAGGGGCGGTCATCCCTGCGGACGTGGATCTTCAGCATCCTCGTCAACCGGGCCCGCACGCGCGCGGTCCGCGACGCCCGGAGCCTGCCGTTCTCGTCACTCGAGGAGGACGACCGCCCCGCCGTCGAGCCGTCCGCGTTCGCCGCCGACGGACGCTGGACGAGCGCGCCGCCGCGGCTCGACGGCGACCCCGAGACCGGCCTGCTCAGCGCCGAGCTGCGCGAGCACCTGCTGCGGGCCGTCGACGCGCTCACCGGCGACCAGCGGGCGGTGATCACGCTTCGCGACCTTGCCGGGCTGTCCGCGGCGGAGGTCTGCGGCCTGCTCGAGATCGCCGACGGCAACCAGCGCGTGCTGCTCCACCGGGCCCGGGCCCGGGTCCGCGAGGCGCTCGTGCCGCTCATGGAGGTGAACCGGTGATGCGCTGGTGGCGGCGCCGGCACAAGCACGATCCGCTCGTCTGCCGCGAGTTCGTCGAGCTCGTGACCGACTACCTCGAGGGCACGCTGCCCGACGAGGAGCGCGTCCGGCTGGAGGCGCACCTCACCGAGTGCGACGGCTGCTCCGGCTACCTCGAGGACATGCGCCGGCTGGTCGGCTCGCTCCACGCGACCCCGGAGCCGCCGCCCGACGCCGAGACGCGCGAGGCGCTGCTGCGGGCCTTCCGCGACCTGCGCGGCACGGGCCGGTAACACCTCGCGCCCTCGCGAGACCAACGCCGCATGTCCACCCTCACCCCCAAGCAGGAGGAGCTCTGCGCGACCTCGCGCTGGGACTTCTCCGACCTGCGCGCGATGTACGTCAACTGCACGCTCAAGCGGTCGCCGGCGCCGTCCCACACCCAGGGCCTGGCGGACCGCTCGATCGCGATCATGGAGCGCAGCGGCGTCACGGTCGATCGGTTCCGCGCGATCGACCACGAGATCGCCACCGGAGTGCAACCCGACATGACCGAGCACGGCTGGGCGCGTGACGACTGGCCGGGACTGTTCGAGCGCGTGATCGCCGCGGACATCCTCGTGATCCTCACGCCGATCTGGCTGGGCGAGAAGTCCTCGGTCTGCACCCGGGTGATCGAGCGGCTGTACGGCAACAGCCACCTGCTCAACCCCGACGGCCAGTACGCCTACTACGGCCGCGTCGGCGGCTGCCTCGTCACCGGCAACGAGGACGGCATCAAGCACTGCGCGATGAACGTCCTGTACTCGCTGCAGCACCTCGGCTACACGATCCCCCCGCAGGCCGACGCGGGCTGGATCGGCGAGGCCGGGCCGGGCCCCAGCTACCTCGACGACGGCTCCGGCGGCCCGGACAACGACTTCACGAACCGCAACACGACGTTCATGACCTGGAACCTGCTGCACGTGGCGCGGATGCTCAAGGACCGCGGCGGCGTCCCGGCGCACGGCAACCAGCGCTCGGAGTGGGACGCGGGCTGCCGCTTCGACTACCCGAATCCCGAGCACCGCTGAGCGCACGCCCGAGCCGCCCCTCGGGCGGCTTGGGCCGGCGCGTCAAGCCACCGATACACCGGGCGGCCACCGAGTCGCAAGACTCAGGGAGGATTGGCCCACCATGCCGAGCGCGGACCCCATCCTCGCCTCCGTCCTGCAGCGCCGCGTGCAGGCGATCTCCCGCGAGATGGCGGCCGTGCTGATGCGCTCGTCGCGCTCGCCGATCTTCAACGAGATCGGCGATCTGGTGACGGTCATCTTCGACCGCAGCGGCCGCACGCTCGGCCAGACCGAGTACGCGTCGATCATCGCCAACGGCGCCCAGCCGCCGCTGCAGCGGATCATCGAGTACTTCGGCGACGACGTGCACGACGGCGACGTCATCCTCCACAACGACGTCTTCAGCGGCGGCAACCAGAACGCCGACGTCGGGGTCTTCCTCCCGATCTTCTTCGAGGGCGAGCTCGTCGCGTGGAGCGCGAGCAAGGGCCACGTCGCCGACATCGGCGGGATGACCGCCGGGGGCTACGACCCGCGCGCGCGGGAGGTCTGGCAGGAGGCGTTCCGGATCCCGCCGCTGAAGATCCAGGACCGGGGCGAGCTGCGCCGCGACGTGTGGGACCTCGTACGGGCGAACATCCGGCTCGAGATCGTCGCGGAGGACATCAAGGCGATGATCGGCGCCTGCACGATCGGCAAGCGCCGCCTGCACGACGTGCTCGAGCGCTACGGCGTCGAGCGCTTCGGCGCGCACATGGACTACGTCATCGACGCCTCCGAGCGCCAGGTTCGCGCCGAGCTGGCGCGCTGGCCCGACGGCACCTACCGCGGCGAGAGCTGGATGGTCTCCGACGGCATCGACCCGACCCGTCGCTATCGCATCGCGGTCGCCGTCACGATCGGGGGCTCGGAGATCACGTTCGACTTCTCCGAGACCGACGACCAGGCGCCCGGCTTCACGAACATGCCGGCCGCGTCGGCGCTGGGCGCGATCCGCATCGCCTTCCTGATGCTGCTCGCCGCGGGCGGGCTGACGATCCCCGCCAACCACGGCCTGTTCGCGCCGGTGCACACGGTCTTCCGCAAGGGCTCGCTGATCGACCCGCACTTCCCGGCCTCGACGATCTTCGGCAACCAGATGTGCGACGAGGTCCTCGAGGCGATCATGCGCGCGCTCGCCGACGTGCTGCCCGATCGCGTCACCGCCGGCTGGAACCAGCTCCTGTGCACCGCGCTGAGCGCGACCGACCCGCGCACGGGGCAGCCCTCGGTGTCGCTGACGATCTTCCAGCGCGGCGGCCCCGGCGCGATGCGCGGCGCCGACGGCTACGACGCGCTCGGCTTCACGGGCACGCCGGGCAGCATGCGCTCGCCGGACATGGAGATGTTCGAGCTCTCCACGCCGCACCTCATGCACTACTGCGAGTACCTGCCCGACTCGGCCGGGCACGGCGAGTGGCGCGGCGGCTACGGGACGCGCTCGAGCTGGACCTTCTACGGCGAGGGCGAGGCGGGCACCACGATCGGCGACGACGTCGCGGCCGAGGGCGCCGACCCGCCGGAGGGCGCGTTCGGCGGCGGGCCGGGCGGGCTCAACGAGCTGCGCCTGCGCTTCCCGGACGGCAGCACGCGCGACTGGGGCTCCAAGGAGATCATCGAGCACATCCCGCCCGGCACCGTGTGCGAGTCGGTGAACGGCGGCGGCGGCGGGTACGGCGACGCGCGCCGCCGCGACCCGGAGCTCGTGCTCGCCGAGGTGCGCGACGGCCTGCTCTCGCGCGAGGCGGCGGAGCGGGACTACGGCGTCGCGCTCGCCCCCGACGGGCGCTCGGTCGACGTGCGCGCGACCGCCCGGCTGCGGTCGCGGGGCGGGGCGTGAGCTACCGGATCGGCATCGACGTCGGCGGGACGTTCACCGACTTCCTGCTCGTGGGCGAGGGCGCCCGCCTCGTGCACAAGACGAGCAGCACCCCCGACGATCCCGCGCGCGGCGTCGTGACCGGGCTCGCCGATCTCGCCGCGCAGCTCGACCTGACGCTCGAGGGGTTCGCCGCCGCCCTCGAGCTCATCGTGCACGGCACGACGGTCACGACGAACGCCGTGCTGACCCGCGAGGGCGCGCGCACCGGCCTGCTCGCGACCGAGGGCTTCCGCGACACGCTCGCGCTGCGCGACGGCACGCGCGAGGAGCCCTACGACAACCGCCTCGCGCCGCCCCGGCCGCTCGTCCCGCGCTACCTGCGGCTGCCCGTCGGCGGGCGGATCGACTACAAGGGCGACGAGCTCGCCCCGCTCGCGCCGGCCGACGTGCGCTCCGCGGTGGAGACGTTCGCCGCCGAGGGCGTGGAGGCGGTCGCGATCTCGTTCATGCACTCGCCCACCGAGCCCGCTCACGAGCGGCGCGCCCGTGACCTCGTCGCCGAGCTGATGCCCGGCGCCTACGTCACGGCGTCGAGCGATCTGCTGCCGCAGGTCCGCTACTACGACCGCACGTCGACGACGGTGCTCAACGCCTACGTCGGGCCGATCATCGCGCGCTATCTGGACGCCCTCACGCGCCGCCTCTCCGAGCTCGCGTTCGCGGGCACGCTGCTGATGATGCAGTCCAACGGCGGCGTCGCCACGCCGGCCGAGATCTCCCCGCGCGCCGCGCTGTCGCTGCTCTCGGGCCCCGCCGCCGGACCCACCGCGGGGCTGTGGCAGCTCGCGCCGCACGGCCTCGAGGACTGCATCACGATGGACATGGGCGGCACGAGCTTCGACGCGGCGCTGGTGCGCGGCGCGCGAGCCGCTGCTGATGCTCGACGGCGTGGTCGACCGCTGGCGGCTCGCGCTGCCGATGATCGACATCCACACGATCGGCGCGGGCGGCGGCTCGATCGCGTGGCTCGACGAGGGCGGCCTGCTGCACGTCGGGCCGCGCAGCGCCGGCGCCCGGCCCGGCCCGGCCTGCTACGGCCGCGGCGGCACGGAGCCGACCGTCACCGACGCCGATCTGGTCCTCGGCCATCTCGGCGAGGCGTCGGTCCCGCACGGCGGCATGCGGCTCGATCGCGCGGCGGCCGTGCGCGCGCTCGAGCCGCTCGCCCGCGAGCTGGGGCTCGGCGTCGAGGAGACCGCGGCGGGCGTCTACGACCTCGTCAACGTGACGATGGCGACCGGCGTGCGGGACGTGAGCGTGCGCCGCGGCCTCGACCCGCGCGACTTCCCGCTGGTGGTCGCCGGCGGCGCGGGCCCGCTCCACGCGGCCGCGATCGCACGCGAGCTCGACGTCAGCGCGCTCCTCGTCCCGCGGGAGTCGTCGATCTTCTGCGCCGCCGGGATGCTGATGTCCGACTTCAAGCACGACCATGTGCGCGCCTACAAGACGCCGCTGGCCGACGCCGACCCCGGGCGGCTGCGCGCGCTGTTCGACGAGATGACCCGCGCGGGGCGCGACACGCTCGCGCGCGAGGGCGTGGGCGCCGGGGCCGTCGAGCTGCGGCCCGCGCTCGATGTGCGCTACGTCGGCCAGTGGCACGAGCTGACGGTCGACGTGGAGCTGCCGCTCGACCCCGACGCCGCCGCGGCCGCCTTCCACGCCGAGCACGACCGCCTCTTCGGGCACGCGTCGCCCGGTGCGCCCGTGGAGGTGCTCGCGCTGCGGCTCAGCGCGATCGGCCGCACCGAGAAGCCGGCGCTGCGGAGTGGCCCCGACGAGCCCGAGGTCGATGCGCGGCGCGGCGAGCGGCCCGTGTGGGACGCGGACGAGCGCGCGCTCGTCCCGACCCCGGTGTGGGACGGCCAGCGGCTGTCGGTCTCGGCGACGCTCGACGGCCCGGCGATCGTCGAGCTGTCGAGCACGACGATCGTGGTGCCGCGCGGCTTCACGCTCGACGTCGACGCCTACGGCGCCTTCGCGGTCCACAGCGGTGAGCGCGGCGCGGCGTTCGCGCGCGGGCTCGAGGGCGTGGCGCTCCGGTGACCGGCGCGCCCGGCTCGCCGCCGCTGCTGCGCCTGGCCGGGATCACCAAGCGCTTCCCCGGCGGGCTCGCGCTCGATCGCGTCGACCTCGCGCTGCACGCCGGGGTCGTGCACGCGCTCACCGGCGAGAACGGCTCGGGGAAGTCGACGCTGGCGCGCATCGCCTCCGGCGCGCTCGCCCCGGACGCCGGTCGCGTCGAGGTCGACGGCGTCCCGGGCGCCATCGCCTCGCCGAAGGAGGCGCTCGCGCTCGGCATCGTCACGATCGGCCAGGAGCGCACGCTCGCCCCGACCCTCAGCGTCGCGGAGAACATCCTCATGGGCCGCCTGCCGCGCGGGCGGCTGGGGCGCGTCCACTGGCCGCGCGTGCGTGCCGAGGCGCGCGCGGTCCTCGACCGCCTCGGCGTCCCCGTCGACGAGCGGCGCGCCGTCGGCGGGCTGAGCGCCGAGCTCCAGCGGCAGGTCGAGATCGCGCGCGCCGTCTCCTCGCCGGCGCGGCTGCTGATCCTCGACGAGGCCACCAGCTCGCTCTCGGAGGCGGCGTCGCGGCGGCTGCTCGAGACCGTCGAGCGCCTGCGGTCGGGCGGCGCCGCGGTGCTGCTGATCTCGCACCGCCTGCCCGAGCTCTACCGCGCCGCGAGCACCGCGACCGTGCTGCGCGACGGGCGCCGCGTCGCCGAGGTGCCGCTGCCGGCCACGCCGCAGGGGGAGCTGGTGCGCCTGATGGTCGGGCGCGAGCTGGGCGACTACTACCGCAAGCGGGCGATCGAGCCGGGCGAGACGGTGCTCGAGGTCGACGGGCTGCGCTCGTCCGACGGCCGGCTGAAGCCGACGACGCTGCGCGCCCGCCGCGGCGAGATCGTCGGCGTCGCCGGGCTCGTCGGCTCGGGCAAGGCGGAGCTCGGGCTCGCGCTGGCGGGGGCCATCCCGAACCGGGGCGGGGTCCGCGTCGGCGGACGGCCCGCCGATCTCTCGCACCCGCGCGCGGCGCTCGCGACCGGGGTCGGGCTCGTGCCCGACGATCGCCAGCGGGCCGCGCTGCTGCCGACGCGCAGCGTGGCGGAGAACTTCTCGGTCGCGTGGCTGCGCCGGCTGACGCGCGCGGGCGTGCTCGACACGCGCGCGGAGCGCCGGCGCGTGCGCGCGGCGATCGAGCGCTACGGCGTCGTGACCGCCTCGCCGGAGACGCGCATCACGGCGCTCTCGGGTGGCAACCAGCAGAAGGTCGTGCTCGGGCGCATGCTCGCCCGCGGCCTCGACGTGCTCGTGCTCGCCGAGCCGACGCGCGGAATCGACGTCGGCGCCCGGAGCGAGATCTACCGGCTCCTGCAGGAGCGCGCGGAGGAGGGTGCCGCGATCGTGGTGATCTCGTCGGAGCTCGGAGAGCTGCTCGGGATCGCCGACCGCATCCTCGTCCTCTACCGCGGCGAGGTGCGGGGCGAGTTCGCCGCAGCGGGGACGACGGAGGCGGAGGTCGCGCACGTGGCGGTCTCCGGCGTGCCCCGGGAGGGGGCCGCGCCGTGAGCGGCGCGGTCGGGCGGCTGTGGCTCGGGCGCCACGCCGGCGTCCTCCTCGCGCTGGTGGTCGTGTGCGCCTATCTGACGCTCACGGAGGAGGTGTTCCTGACCTGGGACAACCTCATGAACATCGTCAAGTCGAACAGCGTGGCGCTCGTGCTGGCGATCGGCGCGACGTTCGTGATCATCTCCGCGGGCATCGACCTGTCGGCCGCGTCGGCGGCGACCGCGGCCGGGATGATCCTCGGGCTCACGCTGGACGCCGGCTGGCCCCTCGTCGCGGTGCTGGCGGCGACGGTGCTCTTCGGCGTCCTGCTCGGCCTCCTCAACGGGATCATGATCACGCGGCTGCGGATCTCGTTCCTGGTCGCCACGCTCGGGACGCTCTCGATCTACCAGAGCTTCGCGCTGGTGGTGAACGGCGGTCAGTCGATCAGCCTGTTCGGCAAGCCCGGCTACCCGGTCCTCGGCGACTTCGCCAACGACGAGGTCGGGCCGTTCCCGATCCTGCTGCTCTTCGACCTCGTCCTGCTGCTCGCCGCCGGCGCCGTGCTGCGCTACACCGGCTTCGGACGGGCGCTGTTCGCGGTCGGCTCGAACCGCGAGGCGGCGCGCCTCAACGGCATCGACGTCGGGCGCGTCGTGCTCGTCACCTACGCCGTCGCGGGGCTGATGGCCGCGCTCGCCTCGATCGTGCAGGTCGGCCGCCTCGCGGGGGCCTCCGCGCAGGCCGACCCGGCGCTGCTGCTCACGGTGATCGCCGCGGTGCTCATCGGCGGCACGGCCTACACCGGGGGCGAGGGCGGCGTGCTCGGCACGGTGATCGGGGTGCTCTTCCTGGGCGTGGTCCAGAACGGGCTCACGCTCGCGGACGTGTCGTCGTTCTGGCAGGGCACCGTCAGCGGCGTGACGCTGATCGCGGCGGTCGGTCTCGGCGTTCTCCGCGATGCCACGCGACCATCACAATAGGCGCGAGATGGTGAGGGTGTCCGCGGCGGCTGCAGCGCTGACGGCCGTGTTGGCGGTCGCCGCGTGCGGCGGCGGCGACGGCGGCGGGCCGGGTGGCGAGGCGACGAAGGTCGCCTACTCGAACCCGGTCGGCGCGCAGCCGGGCCAGCAGGACATCGTCTTCGGGTTCGAGCGCGGCGCCCGGGAGCTCGGCTGGGAGGCGGCCTCGATCGACGCGAACCTCTCGCCGGACAAGCAGGTCGCCGACATCGCGACGATGGTCAGCCAGGGTGAGGACGGGATCGCCAGCTGGACGCTCGACCCCGGCGCCGCCGCCGGCGCGTACGGCCAGGCCCAGGCGGCCGGCATCCCGGTCGTCGGCGTGAACTCCGAGGGCGCGGGCATCGACGCGACCGTGTGGTGGCAGCTCAACCGCTGCGGCGAGGGCTCGCCGATCGCCGAGCTCGCCGACTACATCGCCGACGAGAAGCCCGGCGCCAAGGTGCTGGCGGTCGGCGGCCCGCCCGTCCCGTCGATCCAGGCCTACGAGCGGTGCTTCGCCGAGCACGCGCAGGCGGACGGCCTCGAGATCGTCGGCGAGGCGCACAACACGAGGGACACGGCCGCCGGCGCCGAGCCGCTCGTCGCCGACCTGCTGACCAAGCATCCGGACGCCGGCGCGATCTGGGCGTACAACGACGCCTCCGCGCTCGGCGCGTCCGCCGCGCTCACCGCCGGCGGGCGGAAGGTCTACGACGGCTCCGGCGGCGACGGTGTGATCGTGTTCGGGCAGAACGGCGACGCCGCCGCGATCGCGGCGATCAGGGAGCATCGGCTCACGGGGACCGTCGACCCCGACAGCGTCGCCACCGGCTGGGCGCTGATCAAGGCACTCGCCGGGTTCGTGGGGGAGGACCGGCCCGCCGACCCGCCCACCGAGCTGGTCGTCCGGAGCGCGACCTGGACGCTCGAGAACATCGCCCGCTACACCCCGCCGCGCGAGCGCCACTACACGCTCGACACGGTGCCGCTCGTCGACGCCCCGGGCTGATCGCGGCGGCGTAGACTCGCGCGAGCACGCTCGGATGCCCGATTCCCTCATCGATCTTGCCGGTCTGCAGGTCGGAGCCGAGGAGTTCCTCGCCGCCGTGCTCGAGACGACCGATCAGCCGATCTGGGTCGTCGACGGCGAGGGGCTGATCCGGTTCGCCAACCCGGCCGCCATCGCCGTGCTCGGCTACGAGCGCGCCGACGAGCTGTGGGGGCGCAACAGCCACGAGACGATCCACTACCGGCGCCCCGACGGGACGCCGTTCCCCGCCGATCAGTGTCCGATGCTGCGGCCGCTCACCCACGGCGAGAAGGTCGCCAGCGAGCTGGACTGGTTCGTCCGCCGCGACGGATCCCTGTTCCCCGTCTCCTACGTCTCGGTCCCGATCGAGATGAAGGAGGGGGGCCGCGGCGCGGTGGTGGTCTTCAACGACGTCGAGGACCAGATGCGCGCCGACGAGTTGCTGCGCGAGCACGAGGAGATCCTCGCGGCCCAGCAGGCCGCGCTGCGCCGCGTCGCCATGCTGGTCGCCGGCGGGGCGACGTCCGCGGACGTGTTCGCCGCCATCGCCAAGGAGGTCGGGCTCGTGATCGGCCTCCCGCTCGTGGCCGTGTGGCGCTACGAGACCGACGGGACGGCGAGCGTGGTCGGCGCCTGGAGCGATCGGCCGCACCCGTTCGAGGTCGGCAGCCGCTGGCCGCTCGACGGACCGACGATCTGCGCGCGCATCCTGGAGACCGGCCGGCCCGCGACGATCGACGACTTCCGGCCGATCCCCGGCACGATCGCGGATGCCGCCCGCGAGACGGGGATCCGCGCGTGCGCCGGCGCGCCGATCTTCGTCGACGGTGCGCTCTGGGGGGCGATGTCGACCGACTCGACCGACGGCGCGCCGCTGCCCGACGACATCGAGGACCGGCTCGTCGAGTTCACCGAGCTGGTCGCGGCGACGTTCTCGACCACCGCGAGACAGGAGGAGCTCGCGCGGCTCGCCGACGAGCAGGCGGGGCTGCGGCGGGTCGCGACGCTCGTCGCGCAGGGCGTGCCCGCCGAGGAGCTGTTCGCCGCCGTCTCCGCGGAGGTCGGGCGGCTGCTCGGCGCCGATGCGGCCGCCACCATCCGCTACGAGCCAGGCGGCATGCTGTCCGCGGTCGGCAGCTGGACGGCCGAGGGCGTCGACGCCGAGACCGAGGTCGGGCGGCAGTTCCCGCTCACCGGCGAGAGCCTCGCGCCGCGGATCCTCAAGACGGGGCGGCCGGTGCGCATCGACGACTGGCGCGACGTGCCCGGGGCGATCGGCGACTATGTCCGGACGCGGATGCGGCTGAGCTCCTCGGTCGGGAGCCCGATCGTCGTCGAGGCCCGCGTGTGGGGCAACCTCGCCGTCCACTCCACCACCGGGCCGCTCCCGCGCGACACGGAGGCGCGCATCGCGCGCTTCACCGAGCTCGTGGCGACCGCGATCATCAATGCGCAGACGCGGGCCGAGGTGGAGCGGCTCGCCGACGAGCAGGCGGCGCTGCGGCGCGTCGCGACGCTGGTCGCGCGCGAGCGCCAGCCGGCCGAGGTCTTCGCCGCGGTCGCCGAGGAGGTGGGCCGGCTGTTGCCCGTCGAGAGCACCGCGATGCTCCGCTACGAGGACGACGGGACCACGACCGTCGTCGCCAGCTGGGGCGGGGTGGGCGACAGCCTCGCGGTCGGGACGCGGCTGCCCCTCGGCGGTGAGAACGTGACCACCGAGGTCCACCGCACGGGCCGGCCCGCCCGGATCGAGGAGTACGCGACGGCGACCGGCGCGCTCGCCACGCATATGCGCGCGCGAGGCATCAGCTCGGCGGTCGGGTGCCCGATCGCGGTCGACGGGAGCCTGTGGGGGGTCATGGTCGCCGCGCTGATCCGGCCCGAGTCGCTGCCCAGCGACACCGAGTCCCGCGTCGCCCAGTTCACGGGGCTGATCGCCACGGCGATCTCGAACATCCAGGCGCGGTCGGATCTCGCCGCCTCGCGGGCGCGCATCGCGGCGGCGGCCGACGAGGAGCGCCGGCGCGTCGTGCGGGACCTCCACGACGGCGCACAGCAGCGCCTGGTCCACACCGTGATCACGATGAAGCTCACGCGTGACGCGCTCCGCAAGGACCCCGCGACGGCTCCGTCCCTGCTGGACGAGGCCCTCGAGCACTGCGAGCGGGCGGTGGCCGAGCTCCGCGAGCTCTCGCACGGGATCATGCCGGCGGTGCTGACCCACGGCGGGCTGCGCGCGGGCGTCGAGGCGCTGGCCGCGCGGATGCCCGTCCCCGTCGAGATCGACGTGGACGTCGGCCGGCTCGGGCCGGACGCCGAGGCGACCGCCTACTTCGTCGTCGCCGAGGCGCTGACCAACATCGCCAAGCACGCCGGCGCCCGGCGCGCCGCCGTCACGGCGCGCCTCGAGGACGGCGGCCTCGCGGTGCAGGTGCGCGACGACGGGGTGGGCGGCGCCCGCGCCGGCGGTCCCGGTCTGCTCGGGCTCGTCGACCGGCTGGCGGTCCTCGACGGGCGGCTCCGGGTCGAGAGCCCGGCCGGCGGCGGGACGCTGGTCGCCGCGTTGATCCCGCTGACCGCGTGACGCCTACTCGCGCAGCCCGATCCAGACGGTCTTGAGGTCGGCGTACTTCTCGAGCGCGTGGATGGACTTGTCGCGGCCGAACCCGGACTGCTTGAAGCCGCCGAACGGGCTCGTGATGTCGCTCGAGTCGAACGTGTTGACCCACACGACGCCGGCGCGGATCGCCCGCGACACCCGGTGGGCGGCGTCGACGCTGTCCGTCCACACCGCGGCGGCGAGCCCGTACATCGTGTCGTTGGCGACGGAGATCGCCTCGCCCTCGGAGCCGACCTCGATCGTTGCCAGCACGGGCCCGAAGATCTCCTCGCGCGCGATCGTCATGTCGTTGCGCACGCGGTCGAACACGGTCGGCTCGATGTAGAAGCCGCCGCTGTCGGTGCGGACCCGCCGGCCGCCGAGCACGAGGTCGGCGCCTTCCTCGCGGCCGGCCGCGATGTAGCCGAGGACGCGCTCGGTCTGGATCTCGTCGACCATCGCGCCGAGCGTCGTCCGCGGGTCGAGGGGGTCGCCCGGCGCGATGTCCCGCGTCGCGGCGAGCATGAGGTCGACGAACTCGTCCTTGATCCGCTCGTGGACGACGACCCGGGACCCGGCGTTGCAGACCTCGCCCTGGTTGTAGAACACGCCCCACGCCGCGGCCTGACGCCGCCGCCTGCAGATCGTGGCAGTCGGGCAGGATGACGTGCGGGCTCTTGCCGCCGCACTCCAGCGAGACGCGCTTCATGTTCGAGTCGCCCGCGTAGCGGAGGAAGGCCTTGCCGACCTCGGTCGACCCGGTGAACGCGATCATGTCGACGTCGGGGTGGAGCCCGAGCGGCGCGCCCGCGCCCGGGCCGTCGCCCGGCACGACCTGCAGCACGCTCGCGGGGAGGCCGGCCTCGAGCGCCAGCGCGCCGAGGCGCAGCGCGGTCAGCGGGGACTGCTCCGCCGGCTTGAGCACGACGCTGTTGCCCACCGCGAGCGCGGGGGCGAGCTTCCACGCCGCCATCAGCAGCGGGAAGTTCCACGGCACGACCGCGCCCACGACCCCGAGCGGCTCGCGGTAGATCAACGCGACCGCGTCGCGGGCGGTCGGCGCGATCTCGTCGTAGACCTTGTCCACCGCCTCGGCGTAGTACTGGAAGCACTCCGCGGCGAGCCGCACGTCGGTGCCCCGGGACTCGCTGATCGGCTTGCCCATGTCGAGCGTCTCGAGCAGCGCGAGCTCGTCCGCGTGCTCGCGGATCAGCTCGGCGAGCCGGAGCAGGACCCGCTTGCGCTCCCGCGGGGCGGCGGTGGCCCACCGGCCCGACTCGAACACGCGCCCGCGCGCCCGCGACCGCTCGGTCGACGTCGACCGCGCCGCATGCCGCGACGTCCGCCAGCAGCCGCCCGTCGACCGGGCTCCGGCACTCGAACGTCTCGCCGCTCAGCGCGTCGGCGTGCTCCCCGTCGACGAGCGCCCGCCGGGGCACGTCGACCGAGGACGCGAGCGCCGTCCACTCCTCCATCGTTGCGATCGCTGCCATTCCAACCTCCGCAGTAGACGCCGTGATGGTACGTCGGCGAGACTCGCGCACTGACACGACGGCGGGGGGACCGGCGCCGTCGCCAGACCACCCAGGAGCAGGAGGTAGTTCATGCGCAGGATCAGGACAGCCGCGCTGGCCGCGCTGGCGGTCGCGCTCGTCGTGCCCGGCACCGCGGCAGCGGGCGGGGAGAGCGCCTTGTGGCAGGCGTACGACCAGACGCTGAGCAAGTCGCGCTACGTCGACCTGACCCACTCGATCACGCCGAACATGCCGGTGTGGAAGGGATTCGGGCCCGCGACGTTCAAGCCGGCGGTCGACCCGGCGACGGGCGTCCCCTACACCTACGCGGAGAACGGGTTCGAGGCGACGGCCTACGCGCTCGCGACCGACCAGTTCGGCACCCAGCTCGACCCGCCCGCGCACTGGGCGCCCGAGTACCCGGCCATCGACGAGCTGCCGCCGACCTACGCCGTGCGCAAGCTGGTGGTGATCTCGATCGTCTCGCAGGTCAAGAAGGACCCGAAGTACGCGCTCCAGGTGTCCGACATCCGCAGGTTCGAGCGCTCGCACGGCCGCATCCCCCAGGGCTCCGTGGTGATGGTGCGCTCGGACTGGTCGAAGAAGTGGACCGACAACCCCGTGAAGGCGAAGGAGCTGGCCGCCGACCCGAACTTCCCCGGCGTCTCGCTCGACGCGATCAAGTTCCTGCAGCTCCAGCGCAAGATCCTCTTCCACGGCCACGAGCCGCTCGACACCGACACGACGCCGACGCTCGAGGGTGAGGACTGGCTGATGCACCACGGCTTCACCCAGGCGGAGGGCGTCGCCAACCTCGACCTCGTGCCCGCCACCGGCTGCCTGGTCGACATCGGCTACCCGAAGTTCCGGGGCGGCCTCGGCGGCTACGCCCGCTACATCGCGATCTGCCCGCCGGACGCGCCGCACGGCAAGAAGATCTCGAGCGCCGACGCGCCGCTGCCGAAGTCCGACGAGGTCCTGCACTGGAACACGACGCTCGGCTACCGGGTCCGGTAGACGCGCGCACCGCGGAGGGGCGCCGCGGCGCCCCTCCGTCAGATCTCCCCGCGGAAGGTGTCGCAGGCGCCGATGCGCCCGGTCCGGTAGCCGGTCGTGAACCACCGCCGGCGCTGGGCCGATGAGCCGTGCGTCCAGGTCTCCGGGGTCACGCGGCCCTGGAGGCGCTCCTGGATGCGGTCGTCGCCGACCGCGGCGGCGGCGTCGAGCCCGTCGGCGATGTCCTGCTCGGTGAGCTGCTCGAGGTACCCCGTGGCCACGGCGTCGTGCGCCCACAGGCCGGCGAAGCAGTCGGCCTGCAGCTCCGTGCGCACCGAGCGCCCCTGCGGGCCCGCCTGGCTCGAGCCGCGCCCCAGGACACCGGTGAGGTTCTGCACGTGATGGCCGTACTCGTGCGCGAGGACGTAGGCCTGCGAGAACGGGCCCCCGGTGGCGCCGAAGCGGTCGCCCCCGGCACGCGTCCGGCGCCCGGGATGCGCCCGCGACCGCGCCGGTCGTCGATCTGCGACGGGTCGAGCCTCGCGCGGTCGCGGAACCTCATGGCTGCGGCACCCACACGAGCGTCAGCCGCTGCACGCCCACGTCGGCCGACTCCGGGCGGATCGCGACGGTGTCGGTCGCGGCGGCCGCCTCGCGCCAGCGGGCGTCGATCTCCCGCACCTCGTCGAGGATCTCCTGCTCGACCTCCAGCAGGTCGCCGTGCACCTGCGCCACCTTGGCCTCGGCGGTCCGGCGCCGCTCGGCCGCGCGCGTGGACGCGCCGCGCCGGGAGGCCGGCGCCCGCCGAGCGCGCCGGCGATCGACCGCGTGCGGCGGCGCCCGCCGAGCAGCGCGCCGAGGATCGCGCCGGCGCCCGCCAGCCAGCTCGTTCGCCTGGCGCGTGCGCTCGTCCAGCGAGAGCTCCTCGCACGCGGCGCTGCGCCTGCGCCAGCGCCGCCTCCAGCCGGTCGCGCCTGGCCTCGAGCCGGTCGCGGATCTTCGCCGCCTCGGCGTCGGCGGCCGCCTGCGCCGCCTCGTCGCAGCGGCGGCGAACGCCTCGGGCGTCTCGCCGGGGCGCGACGTGAGCTTGAGCTTCGCGTTGCGCTGCAGGGTCAGCGCCTGCGCGGGCGACCAGCCGGCGCGTGATGGCGCGCTCGGCGTCGCGGAAGAACGCCGCCTCGCCGACGGGCGCGGCCGGGCAGCACGTAGCGCGCCGGCGGTGCGGGGCCGCCGCGCCGAAGTCGCGGTCGTCGAAGTCGACCACCGTCTCGCGCTCGAGGTCGAGCCCGCTCGTCGAGCGGTCCGTAGAGGGCCTCGAACTCCTGGCGCTCGTCGACCGCCGGCCTTCGCGTCGTCGAAGCGCGATGCTGACGCGGGCGGCGAGGTACGCGCGCAGGCGCGCCCGCGGAGGCGACCGCCGACCACGCGCGCCGCCCACGGCGCGGCCGGCGTCGAGGTAGGCGACCGGGACGCCGGCCGCGACCGGCGGCGCCACCGGCGTGCCGTCGACCGCGCGGCGCGGAGACCGGCGCGGCGGCGCGCGGGCGCGTGCCGGCGCGGCGCGCGTCGCGCATCAGCCGCGCGACCTGGTCGCGCGTCAGCGGGCCGCGCAGGTACGACATCGCCCAGCGGGTCGCGAACACGCACCGGCGCGCTCGACTTCGCGCCTCACGAGCATGAACCGGCGCTTGCGCGAGGCCGCCGATGGCCGCGTCGAGCGCGGCGAGGTCGGTGCCGCCCGCGGCCGACTTCAGCCCGTCGAGCACGCGGGCCTTGTCGTTGCTCGGTCTGCAGGCGGCCGACGAGCCACGTGCCGGCGTTCGCCATCGCCTTGTAGTCGAGGTCGACCGGGTTCTGCGTCGCGAGCACCATCCCGACGCCGAACGCGCGCGCCTGCTTGAGGATCGTGAGGATCGGCTTCTTGGCGGGCGGCGTCGCCGTCGGCGGGACGAAGCCGAACACCTCGTCCATGTAGACGAGCGCGCGCAGGTCCGGCGTGCCGGGCTGGCCGCGCATCCAGGTGACGAGCTTGGACGAGCACGAGCGTGACGACGAACTGCCGCTCCTCCTCGGAGAGGTGCGCGAGGTAGACGATCGCCGCGCGCGGCGCGCCCGTCGGGCGTGCGCAGCAGCGCGCCGATGTCGAGCGGCACGCCCTGCGCCCCAGGCCGCGAACGCGGGCGAGGCGACGAGCCCGTTCAGCCGCAGCGCGAGCGCCGTGCGCTCCTTCGGCGGGAAGAACGTGTCGACGTCGAACACGCCCAGCTTGCGCACCGGCGGGGCCTGGACCTCGCCGATCAGCGTCGCGAGGTCGAGGTCGCGCCCGGCCCGCCAGGCGTGCTCGATCAGGTTCGAGAGCAGCACGAACTCCCGGCTCGCGAGCGGGTCGGCCTGCGATGCCGACCAGCCCGAGCAGGCTCGTCACGGCGCCCTCGATCTCGTCGCGCAGCGCCTCCGCCTCGGTCTCCCAGGAGAGCGGCGGCGCCTGCAGCGAGCCGATCGACGTTCAGCGGCACGCCGGCGTCCGAGCCGGGCGTGTAGATCGTCGACCTCGGCGGCGTCGCGCAGCGCGCGGACGCGCTCCGGCCCGATGCCCTGCGCGGCCAGTCCCGCCCTCCAGTCCGCCGCGGTCTTCGCGGCGAGCTCGTCGGGCGAGATCCCCGCGGCGCGCGCGTCGTCCTCGCTGATCCACGGGCGGAAGTCGGACGGCGCGAGGTCGGGGAAGGCGAGCAGCAGGTTGCCCATGTCGCCCTTCGGGTCGAGGATGAGCGCCGGCACGCCCGCGAGGAGCGCCTCCTCCAGCAGCACGATCCCGAGCCCCGTCTTGCCGGAGCCCGTCATGCCGACGATCACGCCGTGCGTGGTCAGGTCCTCGGACTGGACGACGGCCGGGCCGCCGGGCGGATCGGCGAGGGTCCCGAGGAGCAGCTCCGCCACCCGGCGAGTCTATGCCCGGTGTGCGGCGGGGTGTGACGACCTAGCATCGCCCCATGATCGAACAGCTGCGGGTGGAGCCGGGGACCGAGCCGGGAATCGCGAGCCGCGACGCGCGCGACACGCTCGGGCTCGGTTCGAAGCAGGCGGGGAAGGAGCGGCTGCGGGAGGTGGGCGAGCGCCTCGCGATGCTCCAGCGGCGGCTGTACGCCGAGGCCGAGCACAGCGTCCTGGTGGTCCTCCAGGGGCTCGACGCGTCCGGCAAGGACGGCGTCATCAAGTCCGTGTTCAGCGGGCTCAACCCGCAGGGCTGCCGGGTCACGTCGTTCAAGGCCCCGACGGTCACCGAGCTCGCGCACGACTACCTCTGGCGCGTGCACGCCAACGTCCCCGCGCGCGGCGACATCGGGATCTTCAATCGCTCGCACTACGAGGACGCCGTCACGGTGCGCGTGCTCGACCTCGCGCCGGAGGAGGTGACGGACCGCCGGCCGGGCCACATCCGCGAGTGGGAGCGGATGCTCACCGACGAGGGCACGTCGATCGTCAAGGTGTTCCTCAACGTCTCCAAGGAGGAGCAGCGCACGCGCCTCCAGGAGCGCATCGACAACCCGGAGAAGCGGTGGAAGTTCGACCCGGGCGACCTCGAGACGCGCAAGCGCTTCGACGACTTCATCGCCGCCTACGAGCGCGTGCTGACCGCGACCTCGACCGAGTGGGCGCCGTGGCACGTCGTCCCCGCCGACCGCAACTGGGTCAAGAGCCTGGCGACGGCGCGAGCTGCTGCTCGACGCCCTCGAGCGGATCGACCCGCAGCTCCCCGACCCCATGCCTGGGATCGAGGGGCTGCAGGTCGAGTGAGTCCGCTCCTCAGGCCGGGTCCTCCGACGCGTACGGCTCGTCCTCGCCGCGGAGGTCGCGGTAGCGGCGATCGAAGAGCGCGAGCACCGCGGTCACGTCCGACGGACCTTCGATGCGATGGGTGACCCGCTCGGACTCCGGTGCGGGGTCCGCGGGCTCGGCGTCGCCGTGCTCCACCAGCGCGTCGTGCTCCGGGTACCAGAACGACAGCTCGGCGACCCCGCGGTCGCGGTACAGGACCCCGAGCTCGAGCGACTCGTAGCGGACGATCGCGGCGCCGTCGGCCCGGCGGCCGATGTGGACGCCGGGCCAGGTGTCGAGCTCGTTGGCGACCTCGTCGACGAGCGCGTGGGCGTGGGGCATGGTCAGATCCGGTCGCGCAGCCCCCGGATCGCGAACGCGCGGACGATGTCGGTGACGCCCTGCATCAGCGCCCAGATGCCCGCGAAGACGAGCAGCGTGTACGCCTTCTCGATGAAGAACTGGCCGCTGGTCCAGAACGCCAGGATCACCATCAGGACGCCCGCAGTGAGTCCGAGCCACCACAACGGGTTGACGTCCTTCTCGACGAACGCCTGGATCGTCCACCAGATCCCGACGCACAGGAACAGGAACCCGAGGATGTCGGCCAGGCCGGCGAAGGTGGCCTCGGGATTGATGAAGCAGATGACGCCGGCGATCACGAACAGCACGCCGAACAACGCCCACAGCCAGCGCCACGAGTCCGCGACGGTCGCGAGCGTCAGCTGCTGGGCGCCCGCGAAGACGAACATCAGGCCGATGATGATCCCGATCGTGGTCACCGACGCCTGGTCGAACTGCAGCACCACGAGCGCCGCGACGATCCACGCCACGCCGACGACGAGCCAGACCCACCAGAAGCGGCTGACCTCGTGCGCCGCGGCCTCGGCCTGCGGCACCCCGACTCCGGGGCCGAAGTCCGGGGAAGCGGCTGAGCTGCTCATATGAGCTCCTCTCGATCGTTGCTGCAACCGCATCCCCACGGCGGGGATGCTGCCGTATTCTGCCAGCGTTTGCGGGGGAAATCCACATGACGACGGCGGCCGAGGCCCGCGGCGGCGCCGCGCTTCCGGAGGGGTGGGAGCGGGTGTCGGTGGACGGCCCCGGGCCGTTCGTCACGAAGGAGGTCCTGCGGGCCCCGGACGGGACGCTCGTGCAGCGTCGGTCCCGCCGGCACCGCAAGGCCGATACGGGCGGGCGCACCGGCGTCTGGTGGCGCCCGGACCGCCTGGCATGGTGGATAGGCGCGCTCTTCGCGGTGGGCTCGACGTGCTTCGCGGTCGCGGCGATCGCGTCCCAGTGGTTGTCGGCGTCGCGGCCCGCCATCGGGATCACGTACTTCGTCGGCTCGGTGTTCTTCACCGCGGCGGCCTACCTCCAGTACAGCGAGGCGGTCAACGTCGAGCACGGGCCGATGCAGCAGGCCCAGGCGGTGGCGGCCCGCATCGTGGGAGCCGCGGCGCATCGACTGGCTGGCGTCCGCGATCCAGCTCGCCGGCACCGTGCTCTTCAACATCAGCACCTTCGAGGCGATGCGGCGCGGCTTCGACGTCCACCAGACCAACCGGCGCGTGTGGGCGCCGAACGCCTTCGGCTCGATCTGCTTCCTGCTCGCCAGCGAGCTCGCCTACGCCGAGGTGTGCCACCGCTGGGTCTGCCTGCGCGCCCGCTCGCTGTCCTGGCGGATCGTCGCGCTGAACCTTGCGGGGTCCGTCGCGTTCGGCGTCTCCGCCGTCACGTCGCTGATCGAGCCCTCCACCGCGGAGCCCGTCAGCGCCGCGATCGCCAACGCGGGGACCGCCGCGGGCGCGCTTGTGCTTCCTGGCGGGCGCGATCCTGCTGATCCCCGAGGCGGCGCGCCCGGAAGACCCCGGTTCATCCGCTCCGGATGATGCGGCGCGGCGCCCGCAGCGGTCTGATGCGCCCGGCAGCCCCCCGCCGACCGAGGAGAGCTCGACATGACCGTGACCAGCCAAGACGGCGCCCGGTACGGGAACGCCTTCCTGCTCAGCGACGCGCCGGACGACCGGCTGCCCGCGGAGGGGATGCCGGCCGCCGACGCCATGCGGCTGGTCGGCGAGGAGCTGGTGCTCGACGGCATCCCGCTGCGCAACCTGGCCACGTTCGTGACGACGTGGATGGAGCCCGAGGCGCAGCGGATCATCGCCGACAACCTGCACCGCAACTACATCGACCATGCCGAGTACCCGCAGACCGCGCTGATCGAGCAGCGGTGCATCCGCATGCTGGCCGACCTCTTCCACGCCCCGGGGCCGACGACCGGCACGCGCACCCAGGGGTCCTCGGAGGCGATCATGCTCGGCGCGCTGTCGCTGAAGTGGAAGTGGCGCGAGCGGCGCGAGGCGGCGGGGCTGTCGACCGACCGGCCGAACCTCGTCTTCGGCGGCGACGTGCACGTGGTCTGGGAGAAGTTCTGCCGCTACTTCGACGTCGAGCCGCGGATCATCCCGCTGCAGGACGACAAGCTCACGATCGGCCCCGAGGACGTCGAGCCGCACGTCGACGAGAACACGATCGGCGTCGCGGCCGTGCTCGGGACGACGTTCACCGGCCACGCCGACGACATCGTCGGCATCAACGACCTGCTCGTCCGCCTCCACGACGACAAGGGCCTCGACGTGCCGCTGCACATCGACGGCGCCAGCGGCGGCTTCGTGTGGCCGTTCCTCTACCCCGACTCGCCGTGGGACTTCCGCCTGGAGCGGGTCCGCTCGATCAACGTCTCGGGCCACAAGTACGGGCTCGTCTACCCCGGCCTCGGCTGGCTCGTGTTCCGCGAGAGCAGCGACCTGCCCGAGGACCTCGTCTTCTACGAGAACTACCTCGGCAAGCGCGACGCGACGTTCACGCTGAACTTCTCGACGGGCGTCGCGATGGTGCTCGCCCAGTACTACAACTTCGTGCGCTACGGCCACGAGGGCTACCGCTACATCATGGAGACGATGCGGGCCAACGCCCGCGCGCTGGCCGAGCGAGATCGTGGCGACGGGCAAGTTCGTGCTCGTCGGGGCAGGAGCGCGCCGAGCAGCTGCCGCTGGTCGCCTTCAAGCTCGCCGAGGAGCAGCCCTACGACGAGTTCGACATCGCCTCCCAGCTCGCCGCCGAGCGCGGCTGGATGCTGCCCGCCTACACGCTGCCGCCGAACGCGCAGGACGTCACGATCATGCGCGCGCTCGTCAAGCAGACGCTCGGCCACTCGCTGGCCACGACGCTCGCGGCCGACATCGCCGAGGCGTGCGAGACCCTCGAGAAGAAGGGCGGGCTGCACGAGCTCGACCGCCGGCGCGTGAAGACCGGCTTCGGCTACTGAGCGCGCGCTAGTCGATCAGCGCCCCGCAGCTCACGTTGACGATCGCCGCGGTCACGCTGCGCGCCCAGTCCGAGGCGGCGAAGACGGCCGCGTTGCCGACGTCCTCGAGCGTTGCGGCGCGGCCGAGCAGCGTCTGGGCCTCGATCATGTCGACCACCTCCTGCCGGCCGTCGAAGTCGGGCATCGTCTCCGGGATCCCGCCGGAGGCGAGCGTGACCACGCGGATCCCGTGGGGGCCGAGCTCGACGGCGAGCTGGCGGCGCATGGTCTCGATCGCGTCGAAGGCGACCTGCGTGCCGCCCAGGAAGTAGTCGCGCAGCGGGCCGCTGCGGTCGCCGGGGCCGCCGAAGGCGAGGATCACGCCCGAGCGGCGGGGGATCATGTGGCGCGCGGCCGCCCGGGCGGTGATGAAGGTCGTCCGCGCGGCGGTGTCCACCGGCGCCATGAAGTCCTCGACGGACATCTCGGCGAGCGGCGTTCCGTGGGTGTAGGGGTGGGCGATGAGGTTGAACGAGATGTCGATCCCGCCCGCCTCGGCGGCGACGGCGTCGGCGTGGCGGTCGACCGCTGCCTCGTCGAGGGCGTCCACCACCGCGGTCTCGGCGGTCCCGCCGGCGGCCCGGATCTCCGCGGCGACCGCGTCGAGCGTGGCCTGCGTGCGCCCTGCGAGGTACACGCTCGCGCCCTCGCGGGCGAAGGCGCGCGCGACCGCGCTCCCGACCCCGCCGCCTCCGCCGTAGATCACCGCGATCTTGTTCTCGAGCAGCATGCGGCACCTCCTGCCGGTCTTTGCGTCCAATGACCGGCGGCGGGCCCGAAACTGATCGGTCCCGGGCTCAGCCCCGGCGCAGGCAGATGTCGAAGTCGCAGGTGACGAAGGGGGCGGCGAGCCCGCGCGCGGCGAGCTCCGCCTCGTCGTCGTGGCGCTCGAGCGGCCGCACGAGCGCCTCCTTGACCGCGCCGATGGTGTCGTTGTCCAGGTACGGGTCGTCCGGGAAGAAGACCTGCGTGACGAGCGGCTTGTGGCCGTCGGCGGTCACCTTGAAGTGGATGTGCGCCGGGCGCCACGGATGCTGGCCGACCGCCTCGAGGTAGCGGCCGACCGGCCCTTCGGTGGGCACCGTGTAGGGCTTCGGGAGCATCGTCTGGAACTCGTAGGAGCCGGACTCGGGCACGCGGAAGCGCCCGCGGAAGTTGAAGTCCGGCTGGCGCTCGTCCCAGATGTCGTAGCCGCCGTCCGGGCCGGTCTGCCAGACGTCGATGACGGCGCCGGCGAGCGGGGAGCCGTCGGTCGAGGTCACGCGGCCGCGGACGAAGAGCACCTCGGCGCCGCCCATGCCCTCGTAGTCCTCGTAGATCCGCACCGGGGCCTCCCGCCACGGCGGCTCGTCGCGGTAGAGCGGGCCCTCGACGTCGCTCGCCGTCGCGGTCTCGTCCGCCGAGTGCGTCATGTGGTCGACGAGCACGGAGGTGCGCGTCACGTCGGAGAGCAGGATGAACTCGTCGTGGCGGCCGACGTCGGTCAGGAAGCGCAGGGCGGCGTGCCACTCCTCCTCCGTGACGTGGTGGCGCTCGAGCACCTCGTGGATGGCCGCGAGGACGTCGGCCGCGACCTGCGAGATCCGCTCCCGCCCGCCCTGGGTCGTCGTCTTTGTCGTCGTGCTCACGGGTTCCTCCTCCACTCCGCGCTCAGCGCTTCCACTGCGCCGAGCCTGCGTCCCATTCCGTGTAGGTATACGGGTTGTCGAGCACCTTGGTCTCCGGCACGTCGGGGTGCATGCCGGCGGTCCACGCCTCGTCGCCCATCTCGCGCATCGCGAACTCCACCGTCTGCTCGATCGCCCGCCGCGCGGCGCGGAGGTCGATGCCGACGAGCCGGCCGGCGTGCTTGACCACGCGCCCGTTGACCACGACGGTGTGGACGTCGGCCCGCTGGGCCTGGAAGGCGACGTGCCCGTAGGGGTGCAGCACGGGGAACATGACCGGGGAGTCGTCGTTCTTGAGCAGCACGACGTCGGCCTTCTTGCCCGGCTCGAGGCTGCCGACGACCGAGTCGAGGCGCAGCGCCCTGCTGCCGCCGCGCGTCGCCCAGTCGACCACGTGCTCGGCGCGCAGGTAGTGGTGGGTGACGGTCTCGTGCTGTGCGTGGGCCTCGAGGTGCTCGCGCGAGCGGTCGGCCCCGAGCGTGCCGCGCATCGCGGAGAACAGGTCGCCGCTCCACCACACGCTCGTGTCCATCGACAGCGACACCGGGATGTCGTGCTTGCGCAGCCGCCAGGTCGGGGGATAGCCCTGGCCGGCGCTCTGCTCGCTCTCGGTCGACACCGACACGGAGCCGCCTGTCGCGGCGATGCGGTGGTAGGAGTCCTCCTCGAGCGTCGCGGCGTGGACGTAGATGTTGTCCGGCGTCATGAAGCCGTGCTCGTGCATGAGGCGGATGCCGTCGTCGTTGGTCGCCCCCCACACGCCGGCGTGCGTGGTCACGGGCGCGCCGAGCTCGCGCGCGACCTCGAAGGCCGCCTTCTCCGGGAACGCGGGATCGCCGGTGACGTCGAAGGCCATCTGGAAGCCGAGCATGTCGCCGCCGCCCTCGAGCCGCCGGCGGACGAAGCTCTTGAAGTCCGCGGAGGCCGACCACTCCCACGGCCCCTGCTGGAGGTTCCCGTAGCCGAGCACGAAGCGGCCCGGCACCGCCTCGAGCGCGTCGACCGCGGCGTCCGCGTGGTCGATCGTCTGCAGGCCGTGGGACCAGTCGACGGTCGTGGTCACGCCCGCGTCGAGCGACTCGATCGCCGACAGCAGGTTCCCGGCGTAGACGTCCTGCGGGCGGAAGATCTTGCCCCACTCGAGGTAGAACCAGACGAAGTACTGGGTCAGCGTCCAGTCCGCGCCGTAGCCGCGCAGCGCGGTCTGCCACATGTGCCGGTGCGTGTCGATCATGCCGGGCATGACGATGCCGCCGGTAGCGTCGATCTCGTAGGTCCCCTCCGGCACCTCCAGCCCGGGCCCGACCGCCTCGAGGCGCTCGCCGACCACGAGGACGTCCGCGTCGTGGAGGATCTCGTGGGCGTCGTTCATCGTCAGCACGGTCCCGCCGCGCAGGACGATCGGACGGCCGGGCTCGATGGTGGGGGCATCGGTGCTCATGGGCACTGGGGCTCCTGATCAGGGGACAAGGACCATCTTCGGGCCGCCGGCGGCCCGGCGCTGACGCTCCCACGCCGACGCGACGTCGTCGAGGGGAAGGCGGTCGACGTCGACGACGAGGTCGCCGCGCGCGGCGAGCTCGGTGAGGAGCGGGTAGGCCTCCCGCTTGACGTCGAGCGGGGGGTGGGCGACCGAGAAGCCCCGGATGTCGAGGGAGGCGGAGCGCAGGAGCGCAGCCGGCAGGCTCAGCTCCGCGCCGGCCACGCTGCCCACCGCGACGTGGCGGGCGCGGCGGGCGGCGTTCTGCATGGCGGCCAGCGCGGGCGCGCCCCACAGCATGTCGATCGTGACGTCGACCTCGCCGCCGGCCGCCTCGCGGATGGCGGCGGCCAGGTCGCCCGGTTCGTCGACCGCCACCACCGCGTCCGCTCCGCGGCGCAGCAGGCCTCCCAGGCGGTCGCCACCGCGGTCCGCGGCGACGACGCGCCCGGCGCCGAGCAGCTTCGCGGCCTGCACCGCGATGCTCCCGACCGCGCCCGTGGCGCCGAGTACGAGGACGGTCTCGCCGGGCTCGAGCCCGGAGCGCCACGCGACCGCGAGCCAGCCCGCGAGGCCCGTGTTGCCGAGCGCCGCCGCGACGGCGTCGTCGACGCCCTCGGCGACGTCGAGCATCGCGTCGTCGGGGACGAGCGTGCGCTCCGCCATCGCGCCGTAGGGCGCGACGGTGCGGTCGAAGTAGACGCGCCGGCCGTCCGCGAGGCGGCCCACGCCGTCGCTGCCGACCACGGACGGCAGCGGCGGCGGGCCGGTGTAGTAGGTGCCCGACGCCTTGTGGAGGTCGAAGTGATGCAGCGCGGCGGCGGCGACGTCGACCACCGCGGCGCCGGAGGTCTCGCCGGGGTCGTCGAACTCGCCGAGCTCCGGCGTGGCTCCATGCTCGTGCAGGACGGCGGCGCGCACCCCGCACAGTCTCGGTCTTCGCGCGCACGCGCGCAACGCCCGCTCAGCCCGGATCCACCGATACCCGCGGCGCCTCGCCACCGTTGCCCTTCGCCAGTGCCGATCGGCCGCGACCCAGGTGGTTCACCACATGGATGCGCGGCCGATCGACCCTGGCTCGGGGGCGGGTGGGCCCGATCGAGGCATCCACGGAACATCGGTGGATCCGGGCTCAGCGGACGCCGTTGCGGGACGCGCAGGCGGCCATGCGGTCGAGGAGCACCGCGCGCTCGCGCGTGTTCTCGGTGAGGGAGGCGGCGCGCTCGAACTCCGCGCCCGCCTCCGCGCGGCGGCCGAGACGCGCGAGCAGGTCGCCGCGCACGGTCGGCAGCAGGTGGTAGCCCGCGAGGGCGGGGTCGCCGGCGAGCTCGTCGACCAGCTCGAGCGCCGCCTCGGGGCCGAACGCCATCCCGACCGCGACGGCGCGGTTGAGCTCGACGACGGGCGAGGGCATGAGCTGGGCGAGCGCGTCGTAGAGCGCGACGATGCGCTCCCAGTCGGTGTCGGCGGCGACGCGGGCGTGCGCGTGGCAGGCGGAGATCGCCGCCTGCAGCGCGTAGGGGCCGAGCGCACCCGGCGCCCGCTCGGCGCGCTCGAGCGCCGCGAGCCCGCGGCCGACGAGCATCCAGTCCCAGCGCGAGCGCTCCTGGTCGGCCAGCAGGACGACCTCGCCGGACGGGCCGATGCGGGCGCGCAGGCGCGAGGCGTGCAGCTCCATCATCGCCACGAGTCCGTGGACCTCCGGCTCGGCGGGGAGCAGCTCGGCGAGGATGCGGCCGAGCCGCAGCGCCTCCTCGACCAGCTCCGGCCGGATCCAGTCGTCGCCGGCGGTCGCCGCGTAGCCCTCGTTGAAGATCAGGTAGATCACCTCGAGCACGGACGCGAGGCGGCCGGCGAGCTCGTTCTGGCCGGGCGTCTCGAACGGCACGCGCGCCGCCGAGAGCGTGCGCTTGGCGCGCACGATGCGCTGCGACACGGTCGCCTCGGAGACGAGGTAGGCGCGGGCGATCTCCCTCGTGGTGAGGCCGCCGAGCAGGCGCAGCGTGAGCGCGACCCGCGCGTCGGTGGACAGCACCGGGTGGCAGGTGGTGAACACGAGGCGCAGGAGGTCGTCGTCGAACGGGTCGTCGACCTCGGCCGCGAGGTCGGGCGCCTCGGCCTCGCCGCGCCGCTCGGCCTCGCGCTCGAGCTCGCGGGTCTTGCGCTCGTGCACGTCGGCCCGGCGCAGGCGGTCGACGGCGCGGTGCTTGGCGGTGGCCATGAGCCAGGCGCCCGGGTTGTCCGGGACGCCCGACTCGGGCCACTGCTCCAGGGCGGCGACGAGCGCCTCCTGCGCGAGGTCCTCGGCGAGGCCGACGTCGCGCACCATGCGGGCGAGGCCGGCGATCAGCCGCGCGGACTCGATCCGCCAGACGGCGTCGATCGTGCGGTTGACGCCGGTCGCCCGCACCGCGCGGCTCAGCCGCCCGCCTCGGTCTGCGCCCGCAGGCGCTGCTCCTGCTCGCGCAGCTCGGGGGTCATCAGGTCGCCGAAGTCGTCGGCCTCGAACACCGGGCGGATCTCGACGGTGCCGTCCTCGCCGTCGGTGTTCGGGACGCGCTTGACCCACTCGACGGCCTCCTCGAGCGACTTCACCTGCCACACCCAGTAGCCGGCGAGCAGCTCCTTGGTCTCGGGGAAGGGGCCGTCGATGACCTTGCGGTCGCTGCCCTTGAACGCGATGCGGGCGCCCTGCGAGCTCGGCGTCAGGCCGTCGCCCGCGAGCATCACGCCCGCCTTCACGAGGTCCTCGTTGAAGTTCATCATGTCGGTGAGCGCCTGCTGGCTCGGCATCTCACCGGCCTCGCTCTTGTCGTTGGCCTTGATCAGGACCATCACGCGCATGTCGGTGCTCCTCGGGTTGGAGTGTCCTCTACCCAGGGCGTCGAACGAGCCGGGGCAGGATCGACACGGAATTTCACCTGGCGTGGTGCCACCCACCGTCCGCACCTGCGGGTGCGCACGGTTGCAGGCGCTCCGCCGCTCGCCATAGGTTCGGCACACGACACGAAACGGAGGTGCAGGATGCTGCGTCGGATCGAGGACATGCCGGCCGGGACGATCGGGTTCGAGGCGGTCGGCGAGGTCGAGGACGACGACTGGGAGCAGGCCGTCGAGCCGGTGCTGCGGCGTGAGATCGCGACCGGCGCCAAGCTGCGGCTGCTCTACCTGCTGGGGCCGGAGGCGCGGGACGTCGACTCCGACGCCGTAAAGGCCGACACCGGGTTCCGGGCCCGGCACGCGGGCTCGTTCGAGCGGGTCGCGGTCGTCTCGGACGAGTCGTGGGTGAAGCCCGCCGTCCGCGCGCTCTCGTTCCTCATGCCGGGCAAGGCCCGGGCGTTCCCGGTCCACGACCTGGCCGGGGCGAAGCAGTGGCTGGCCGACCCGGGGGACCGAGGTTCGTGATCGGCAAGCGGCTCGCGGCCCTGGGCGCCCTGCTGCTGGCCGCGGTCTCGATCCTGGTGGCGGTCCTGACCGCCGTGCAGCAGTTCCCGCGGGGGTTGTTCGTGCTCGTGTGCGTCGCGGTCGCGCTCGTGGCGGGCTGGTACGGGCTCGTTCGCCGCGGCGCGGCCCGCGCGCTCGGCCTCGGCGCCGCCGTGGTGCTCGCCGTGATCGCCGTGCTGCTGATCGTCGGCGAGGACCCGGTGGCGGTGGCGATCGTGGTCGGCGCGCTGTGGCTGGCGCTCGGCGCGGGGCGGACGGCGTTCAAGATGCACGTCGACCTCCCCTCCCGCCCGGCCCCGCAGCGGCCGGTGCTGTTCTACAACCCGAAGTCCGGGGGCGGGAAGGCGGAGCGCTTCGACGTGGCGGGCCAGGCGCGGTCGCGCGGCATCGAGCCGGTCGAGCTCACTCCGGGCGCCGACCTCGAGACGCTGGTGCGCGACGCGGTGGCGCGCGGCGCCGACGGGCTCGCGATGGCGGGCGGCGACGGCTCGCAGGCGGTCGTCGCGGCGATCGCCGCGGAGCACGGCCTCGCCTACGCCTGCATCCCGGCGGGGACCCGCAACCACTTCGCGCTCGACCTCGGGGTCGACCGCGACGACGTGGTCGGCGCGCTGGACGCGTTCGTCGACGGCGGCGAGCACGTGGTCGACCTCGCCGACGTCAACGGGCGGATCTTCGTCAACAACGTGTCGCTCGGGCTCTACGCGGAGGCGGTGCAGAAGCCGGGCTACCGCGAGTCCAAGCTGCGCACGCTGCTCGACATGGTCCCCGACGTGCTCGGGCCCGACAGCGAAGGGCTCGACCTGACGTGGGCCGGGCCGGGCGGTCACGAGCACAGCTACGGCGCCGCGATCCTCGTGTCGAACAACCGCTACCGGCTCGGCCACGCGGTGGGGTCCGGGACGCGGCCGAGCATCGACGACGGCCTGCTGGGCGTCACGGTGTTCGGCGCCCCGCGCGGCAAGGGGGAGGACGGGAGCGATCCGCAGCGCCCGTGGCGCGAGTGGACCGCGACGTCCTTCGAGGTCGGCAGCGAGGGTCCCGTGCCCGCCGGCGTCGACGGCGAGGCCATGCGGCTCGAGCCGCCCCTGCGCTTCCGCATCCATCCCGCGGTCCTGCGCGTGCGCATCTCGTGCAAGCACCCGGGCGCGTCGCCGTCCGCGATGCAGCCGGCGGGGCTGTGGGACAGCGTCCGGGCACTCGCGGGGCTGGCCGTGGGGCACGACCCGCGGCGCCCGCCGCCGCGCGCCGTCGCGTCGCCGCCGGCGGCGCCGGAGCTGCCGCCGCCATCCACACCGGACGCATCGCCGCCGGGTACCTGACCCGGCATGGCGGACTACCTGCAGGTCCTCGCGGAGTCGCGATCGCAGTGGCGGGCGTGGCTGGCCGAGCACCACGCGACGCTGCCGGGCGCGTGGCTCGTGCGGTGGAAGAAGGCGAGCGACGGGCCCCACCTGCCCTACGCGGAGGCCGTCGAGGAGGCGCTCTGCTTCGGCTGGATCGACGGGCAGGCGCGGCCGCTCGACGACCGGCGCTCGCAGCTGCTCCTCACGCCGCGCCGGGCCGGGAGCGCCTGGTCGCGCGCGAACAAGCAGCGCGTCGAGCGCCTGCAGGCGGGCGGGCTGGTGGAGGCCGCCGGGCTCGCGGCGGTGGAGCGCGCCAAGGCGGACGGCTCGTGGTCCGCGCTCGACGCCGTCGAGGACCTCATCGAGCCCGACGAGCTCACCGCCGCGCTCGACCGCGACGCGGCGGCGCGCCGCGAATGGGACGCGTTCCCCCGCTCGGCCCGGCGGGCGATCCTCGAGTGGATCGTCACCGCGCGGCGCCCGGAGACGCGGGCCCGGCGCGTCGAGGAGACCGCGCGGCTGGCGGCGCAGGGGATCCGCGCGAACCAGCGCAGCCGCCCATGAGCCCCGGCCGGGGTCGAGCGGCGGTGGACCGGAACGGCGCTCAGCGCTCGCGCGGCGGCACGGTGTCGTGGGCGGCGTCCCGGTGCTCGGCCAGGTCCGGCCAGGTGTCGATCGGGTCGGTCGAGCGGACGACGTGCATGCCCGCCGCCGAGAAGCGCTCGAACGCCGCGTCCGCATCGTCGGTGTAGTCGACCCCGGGCACGACCACCGGCGAGGTGCAGTCCTCGAGGAGGTACGTCCGCTCGGCGAGGCGCCGCTCGCGCACGTCGTCGTCGGCCAGCAGGTCGTCGATGGTCCAGGCCAGGCAGTGGCTCTTGGCCTGCCCCGCCACGACGACGACGTCGAAGCCGAGCAGCGTGTCCATGAGCGCGGAGTTGCGGGTGCCGATCGGGTCGCCGTCCGGCCCCTCGGTGACCTCCGGGCCGATCATCGAGTAGTGCTCGGTGAGCGGCTTGGAGCCCTTGACCTGGAAGTCGGGCGCGCTGCTGCGCGCGATGCCGTGGAAGAACACCGCCTCCTCGACGGCGGAGACGAGCGCGTGGCCGATGCCGCCGAGCATCGCGTGGTAGGGCCACACCGTCAGGTCGTACTTCCCGCCCGCGGCGAGCTGCCGCGTGTAGTGGGCGAGGTGGCGCGCCGCGTAGCCGGGGTCGATCCCGAGGGCCTCGGCGACCGCCTCGTTCACCCGCCAGCGGCCGCGCTCGACGTCGTCGGCCGAGATCAGCGAGTACGGCGGCGGGTGCTCGCCGTGCTCGTCGACGAGCCAGATCCCGTGGAACACCTGCATCGCGTGATGGGTGTCGAGGCTCGGCAGGATCTGCGTGATCGAGCCGAGGTTGCGGTAGACGAACTCGCAGAGGCGGCGGCTGTCGTCGACGGCGCCCGTCCCCGAGCGCCCCGCGACGAAGAGCTCGAAGCCGGGGACGCAGAACGTGTTCTGCACGTCGACCACCAGCAGGCCCAGCCGGAAGCGGTCCTCGGCGGCGGCGCGAACGCCGTGGCGCTCCGCCCACGCCGGCGCCTCGCGCGCCCGGTCCTCGTAGGGCACCTTCCACACCTCGCCGGCTCGGCTCGCGTCGAAGTGCCCCGGGACGGGAAGCTCCTGCATGCGAGACCGAGTGTAGAGCCGCGCCCCGCGGGCCTCAGCGCGGCGCGAACGCGCCGATCACGTCCGCGAAGCGACTGACCGTCTCCGGGCTCTCCGTGTCCGCGAGGCCGACGATCGCCGTCTGCACGCCCGCCTCGGCGAGCTCGCGATAGCGCCCGACGTGCTCGGTGACGGTGGCGTCCACCGGACCCCGGCGGTCCGCCTCGGACCCGACGACGCGGGCGGCCGCGAGGTGGGTGATCCGCACGGCGGCGGGGTCGCGGCCCTCGGCGGCGCAGTGCTCGTGCAGGACCGCGACCTTGCGGCGGACGGTGGCGGGGTCGCCGAACAGGTTGCAGGCGTCGGCGTGGCGCGCGACGAGCCGCAGCGTCCGGCGCTCGCCCGAGCCGCCGACCAGGATCGGGATGCGCTCCTGCAGCGGCCGCGGGTAGCAGATCGCCTCCTCGACGGTGACCGTGCGCCCCTCGAAGCGCGGCGACCCCGGGCCCCACATGAGCGGCAGCAGCTCGAGTGCGTCCTCGAGCCGCTCGAAGCGCCGGGCGAGCGGCGGGAACTCCCAGCCGTAGAGCCGGTGCTCGCGCTCGAACCACGCGGCGCCCAGGCCGCACATCGCGCGGCCGCCGGAGAGCACGTCGAGCGTGGCGACGATCTTCGCGAGGTGGGCGAGGTTGCGGTACGTGATGCCGGTGACGAGCGTCCCCAGCCGGATGCGCGAGGTCACGCCGGCGAGGTAGGCGAGCGTCGTGTGGCTCTCGAGCATGTCCTCCCACTCGCGCCCGACCTGCGGGATCTGCAGGAAGTGGTCCATCACCCACAGGCTCGTGAACCCCGCCTCCTCGGCGGCGCGGGCGAAGGCCGCCAGGCTCTCCGCGGTCGTCGCGGGGTGCCCCGGGAACTCGAAGCGCGGGATCTGCAGGCCGAAGTCGAGCGTCATCGGATCCTCCTCCTGGCGGACCGCGGCCGCCGGCGCGGTCAGGAACGCGGGCGGCACGAGCGCGACCGGACCGGCGCGGTGGACGCCGGCGAACCCCTCGGAGCCGAGGCGCTCGGCGACCTCCTCGGCCTCCCGCAGCTGCGCGGTGACGACCTTGCCGGGGACGGGGTTCCCGAGGGCGCGGTTGCGCCGGCGGACCTCGGCCGCGGGGGTGTCGAACAGGACCGCGTAGGCGGCCACGCCGTGGCGCGCGGCGACCTCCAGCCACGCCGCGCGCCGCTTGGCCTCGAGGCCGGTCGTGTCGATCACGGTGGTGAGCCGCCGCGCCAGGCGCTTGGCGACGATCAGGTCGAGCACCTCGAACGCGTCGCGACTTGCCCGCTGGTCGCGCTCGCCGGTGCCGACCACCGCCCGCAGGCGGTCCGACGACACGATCCGGTCGGCGTCGAACCACGTGTGCGCCCAGTGCGACTTCCCGGCGCTCGTCGCCCCCACGAGCACGACGAGGCACGGGTCCGGCAGCCGCAGCGGGGGCGCGTCGGGCATCAGCCCGCCAGGCCGCACCAGTCCCGGATGAAGAGCGCGATCACCTGCGCGGTCTCGGTCACGGAGGGCAGGTGGACGCGCTCGTCGACGCCGTGCGCGTGCTCCGCGTACGGGCCGAAGCACACCGCCGGCGTGTCGCCGTAGAGCTGGAAGGCGCGCGCGTCCGTGGTGGCCGTCGAGGCGAGCAGCGGCGGCCGGTGCCCGACGGCGCGCTCGCAGGTGTCGGCCAGGCTCGTGACCAGCGGCGCGTCGTGGGCCAGCTCGTAGCCCTCGCACTGGAAGCCCTCGTAGACGACCTCCACGTCGAAGGCCGCGAGCTCGGGCCGCTGCGCCACGGCGCCGGCCACCGTCGCCTCGACGCGCTCCTTGAGGCCGGCCACCCGCTCGCCCGGATAGAGCGCGAGCCGGCAGTGGCTGCGGCACTCGCCGGCGACCGTCGAGGGCCAGTCGCCCCCGTCGATCATCCCCACGTTGAAGTGGATCGGGTGCGGATGCGCGGCGTAGAGCGGCGGGCGCACCGCGTTGAGCTCGGTCTCGAGGCCCCGGAGCGCCCCGATGACCGCGGCGGAGGCCTCGATCGCGTTGGCGCCGCTGGTCGCCTCGCCCGCGTGGGCCGGCGCGCCGAGCACGTGGACCTGGAACCACAGCACGCCCACCTGCGCGGTCCACACCGCCCCGCGCGTGGGCTCGGTGAGGATCGCGGCGTCCGCCGTGTGGCCGGCGAGCACGCACGCGAGCGCGCCGTGGCCGGTGCACTCCTCCTCGACGACGGACTGCAGCTGGACTGGCGCGCGCGGCGTGAGCCCCAGGCCGCGCAGGGCGCGCACGGCGCCGACCATCGCCACGAGCCCGGCCTTCATGTCGCCGGCGCCGCGGCCGTAGACCCAGTCGCCCTCGCGCCGGGCGGCGAACGGCGGGCCGCTCCACAGCGAGGACGGCTCGGGGCTCACCACGTCGATGTGGCCGTTGAGGACCAGCGACCGCCCGTCGGCGGGCGCCGCCGGCTCCCACGTGGCGAGGACGTTGGCCTTGCCGTCGACGTCCCAGCCGAACGGCGCGGCGCCGGGGTGGCCGGCGAGCGCGGCGGCATCCACCGGGACGTCGAAGGGCGCCAGCCCGAGGTCTGCGAACGCGCGGCGCATGACGGCCTGGCCGGACGCCTCGTCGCCGAGCAGGGTGGGGGCCTCGACGAGCTCGGTCAGCAGCTCGGCCATCGCGGTCTCCTCGCGGGCGACCGCCGCGAGGATCTCGGCGTCCATCGCCACAACGCTAGCGGCCGCGCGGTCCGCACAGGTTTGCCCGGCCGCTCGGCCGGGACGTAGGATCGCGGTCTCGATGGGTCCGGACCCGCGCAGCGAGGAGGAGGCCAGCGAGCAGCCGACCGCGCCGTACCTCGACGCCGTCGTCGCGTACGCGTTCCGCGGCACGGCGCGCTACCACGTGCCGGGCCACAAGGGCGGACCCGGCGCCGACCCCGGGCTGCGCAAGGCGATCGGGCTCGACGCGCTCGCGGCCGACGTCCCGCAGGACATCCACGGCATCGACCTCGGACCGTCGCCGACGCCGTACGAGCGCGCCGAGCGGCTGGCCGCGGAGGCGTTCGGCGCGGCACGCTCGTGGTTCCTCACCAACGGCGCGACCCAGGGCAACCACACGCTGTGCCTGGCGCTCGCGCCGCTCGGCACGCGCATCGTCGCGCAGCGCAACTCCCACGCGTCGGTCGTCGACGGTCTGGTGCTGAGCGGCGGGCTGCCGAGCTTCGTGGCGCCCGAGTACGACGCCGAGCGGGGCATCACCCACTGCGTGACGCCGGAGGCGCTCGAGGCGGCGCTGCGCGACGCGCCGGACGCCAGGGCGGCGTTCATCGTGTCGCCGACCTACTTCGGGATGGCCGCCGACATCGCCGGCCTCGCGGAGGTCGCGCACGCCGCGGGCGTGCCGCTCATCGTCGACCAGTCGTGGGGCCCGCACTTCGGCTTCAACGAGGCGCTGCCGCCGACCGCCCTCTCGCAGGGCGCGGACACGATGCTGACGAGCACGCACAAGATCGCCGGCTCGCTGACGCAGAGCGCGATGCTGCACGTCGCCCACGGCGCGCTCGTCGACCCCGGCGCGATCGCGCGGGCGCTGCGGCTCCTGCGCTCCACGAGCCCCTCATCGCTGCTGATCGCCTCGCTCGACAGCGCCCGCCGCCAGCTCGCGCTGCACGGCGAGCAGCTGCTCTTCGAGACGCTCGAGGCGATCGAGGTCGCGCGCGCGAAGCTCGAGACGATCCCCGGCATCCAGCTCGTCGACGCGTCGCTCGTCGGCCAGATGGGCGTGGCCGGCTACGACCCGCTGCGGATCGTGCTCGACGTGCGCGGCACCGGGCGCACCGGCTACGAGATCGCCGACGCGCTGCGGCGCTCATACGACGTCCACGTCGAGCTGCCGATGCAGGCGACGATCGTCTTCATCGTCGGCCTCGGGGAGTCCGTCGCGGCGCTGCGGCGCCTGGCCGGCGACGTCGAGGAGACCGTCAAGCGCCTCGCCGAGCCGGGCGCCACCGCGCCGATCATCCCCCCGGTCACCTCGCTGCAAAACGAGGTCGCGCTGCCGCCCCGCGAGGCGTTCCTGGGCGCCGCCGAGCTGGTCGGAGTCGACGACGCCGTCGGCCGGATCTCGTGCGAGTCGATCGCAAGCTACCCGCCGGGCGTCCCGGCGCTGCTGCCCGGCGAGCGCATCTCCGCCGAGACCGTCACCTACCTGCGTGAGCTGGCGGACAGCGGCGCGCGGCTGCACGGGGCGAGCGACCCGACGTTCCAGACCATCAACGTCCTGCGGGGATCGCCATGATCGACCCGCTCGAGCGCTGGGCGCAGTACGGGGAGAAGCCCGACTACGCCGGCCTGCTGACCTTCTCCGGCGTGCCGTACACCCAGGACCCGGCGGAGCTCGCGGGCTGCGACGTCGCGATCGTCGGGGCGCCCATGGACGACCTCGTCTCCGACCGCCCGGGCGCGCGGCTCGCGCCGCGGGCGATCCGCTCGGCGAGCTGCCCGCCGGGCCCGCACCTCGAGGTCAAGATCGACGCCTTCGAGGAGCTGCGCGTGCTCGACTTCGGGGACGCGCCCGTGATCCCGGCCGACGCGCTGCGCTCCCACGCCGCGATCGAGGCCACCGTCGGCCAGGTCCTCGCCGCGGGCGCGCTGCCGTTCGTACTCGGCGGCGACCACTCGATCACCGAGCCCTCCGTGCGCGCGTGCGCGGTGAAGCACGGTCCCCTCGGCATGGTGCACTTCGACACCCACACGGACACCGGCGCCGAGGTGTTCGGCGTCGAGGTCTCCCACGGGACGTTCATCCGCCGCCTGATCGACGCGGGCCACCTGGACGGCCGCCGCTACGCGCAGATCGGGCTGCGCGGCTACTGGCCGGGGGAGGCGGAGTTCGCCTGGCAGGCCGAGCACGGGATCACCAGCCTGTTCATGCACGACGTCCGCGACCTCGGGATCCGCGAGGTGGTCCGGCGGGCGGTCGCGGCGGTCGGCGCCGGCCCGGTGTACCTGACCGTCGACGTCGACGTGCTCGACCCCGCGTTCATCCCCGGCACCGGGACGCCCGAGCCCGGCGGGATGACGGCGGTCGAGCTGCTGCTCGGGGTGCGAACCGTGGCGGCCGAGCTCGAGCTCGCCGGCGCCGACGTCGTCGAGGTGATCCCGACGGGGGTCGGCACCGCCGACGCGTCGGCGCTCGTCGCCGAGCGCGTGGTGCGCGAGACGCTGACCGGCCTGGCGATGCGCCGGCGCGGAGCAGAGCGCCCGTAGAGAATCCCGCGAAGGAGGAGACGACATGGCCGAGACGACGGCAAGGCTGAGCGGGATCCCCGAGATCCGCTCGTTCTTCCGGACCAACCGGACGCCGGTCTACTTCGTCTCGCCGACGGCGTTCAACCTGCTCGGCGTCGACCGCTGGCTGAGCAGCTTCTTCTACGTCAACTACTTCGACTCGTTCGAGGGCAACCACCCGCGGGTCTTCGTCCCCAAGGACCGGCCGTACCGCGAGTTCGACTCGATGGAGGACATCTGCAACTACCTGCTCGGCCACAAGGAGGTCCTCGACCGCATCGCGGCGGGCGGCCCGGGCGGCAAGGCCGTGTTCGTGATGTTCGACGACCGCACCGAGGAGGAGGCGGCCGCGGCCGGGCTCGAGGTCGCCCACCCGTCGGCCGAGCTGCGCCATCGGCTCGACTCGAAGATCGTCACCACCGAGCTCGGCAACGAGGCGGGCGTCCCGAGCGCGCCCAACACGCTCGGGCGGGCGAAGACCTACGACGAGCTCGGGGCCCTGGCCGGGTCGGCGGGCCTGGGCGACGACCTCGTGGTGCAGACGCCCTACGGCGACTCGGGCAAGACCACGTTCTTCATCCGCGGCGAGCGCGACTGGGACCGCTACGCGAAGGAGATGACCGATCAGCAGCTCAAGGTCATGAAGCGGCTGAACGTCCGCGCGGCCGCGGTGGAGGCGGCGCTCACGCGCCACGGCACCGTCGTGGGGCCGCTCATGAACGACCTCACCGGCTACCCCGAGCTGACGCCGCACAAGGGCGGCTGGTGCGGCAACGACATCTTCCCCGAGGCGCTGTCGCCCGAGCACATGGAGCGCGCGCGCATGCTCACCCAGAAGCTCGGCGACCGGCTGGCGGCCGAGGGCTACCGCGGGTTCCTCGAGGTCGACTACCTGGTCGACACCGACAGCGGCGAGCTCTACCTGGGCGAGCTCAACCCGCGGATCAGCGGCGTGACCTCGATGACCAACGTCACCGCCGGCGCCTACGCGGACATGCCGCTGTTCCTCTTCCACCTGCTCGAGTTCATGGGCGTCGACTACGAGATCGACGTCGACGACATCAACCGGCGCTGGGCGCAGGCCTCGAGCGTCGACGTCTGGAGCCAGCTCGTGCTCAAGGACACCGGCGACGACGTCGAGCGGCTCACCGCGGCGCCGCGGACCGGCGTGTGGCGGATCGACGACGCGGGCGCGATCTCCTTCGCCCGCTGGGGCAACGACTGGCACAGCCTGCAGGACGAGACCGAGGCCTTCTTCCTGCGCGTGCTGGGGCCGGGCGACTACCGCTATCCCGGCGCCGACCTGGGCGTGATCGTGGCGCGCTCGCGGATGCAGACCGACGACAACCGGCTGACCGAGCGCGCGCACCAGTGGATCCGCGGGATCCACGGCGAGTTCGCCGGCGAGCCGGTGCCGAAGGAGGAGCCGCCGCCGCACGCCGGCGTGCTGGCGTTCAAGACCGCGTAGACGTCGTCTCGCGGCGGACGAGCTCGATGAAGGCGCGCGCCGCCGGCGAGAGGTCGCGCTCGCGGCGCGAGACGAGCGCGAGCGGCAGGCGAAGGGCGGGATCCAGGCCGCGGATCTCGAGCGCGGTTCCGTCCAGCCGGCTGAGGAGCGGGAAGGATCGCGGTGGCAAAGCCCCTCGCGGCGAGCGTGCGCAGCAGGAAGGGATCGCCGCTCTCCAGGGCGAGGCGCAGCGGGCGGCCGGTCTCGGCGAAGCGGCGCTCGAGTCGGTGTGATGGCCGAGCCGTGGCGCATCCCGACGATCGGTGGCCGGCGAGCTCGGCGACGGTCACGCGGCGCCCCGCCGGCGCGCAGTCGGCGCGCACCGCGACGACTCTCCTCGGACGTCACGGGTGAATTCGGGATGCTGGCCGCCGACCACCGGTACCGCGGCATCGGGGTCGGCCGGCAGCTCGTCGCCTTCGCGGAGCGCCACTGCAGCGACCGCGGGCTGCCGGCGATGCAGCTCGAGCTGCTCGTGCCCCGGACGTTCCGGCACCCGGGCAAGGAGTTCCTCGACGGCTGGTATCGCCGCATCGGCTACCGGGTGATGCGCACGACCAGCGTGGCCGAGGTGCAGGCCGGCCTGTCGCCGCTGCTGGCGACCCCGTGCGATTTCGTCATCTACCGGAAGCCGCTCGCCTGCGGGACGACGGCGTAGGTCAGGCCGCGCGCGTCTCCTCCGCGAACGTCTCGACGTGCTCGGACTCCTCGAAGCGGTCGAGGGCCTGCTCCCACGTGAAGCCGGGCCAGCGGTACTCGGCGCGGCCGTCGGCGGGGTAGTACGCGGCGGTGTAGATGGTCCCGAACCCGCGCGCGTAGTTCGTGTTGTGCAGCGGCGGCTCGAGGAACGCGCCGACGAACCGCTCGCGGCTCAACGCGTCGTCGTCGAGCAGCGTGAGCAGGCACTCCTCGCGCTCGACGGTCCGGATCGCCCGCGCGTACTCCGGCCACTCCACGCGGCCCTGGTGGTTGGTGGTGGCCGGGACGTCGTGGAGCTCGACCGGTCGCCCCGGGCCGACGTAGGCGGTCACGTGCGCGCCCGAGCGGTCGAGCAGCGTGAGGTTCTGGGGCGCATGCACCGGGATGTGCGCGAGCGCCTCGCGCGCGGCCGCGACGGTGTCGCAGGTCTCGAGCAGGTAGCGCACCACGAGCGGGATCGCGAAGCCCTCGCCGACGTCGCGGCGCCCGCCGAACGTCAGCGAGACCGCGAGCCCCGCGTCGTTGACCCCGTCGAGGAGGCCCCACAGGCAGTCGCTCATGCCGAGCACCCGCCGGCCGGTCCAGGCGGTCAGGTAGACGATGCCCTCGAGGCGTGAGGCCGGGTAGTCGTAGTTGCGCACGAGCATCGGGACGTCGCGCGTCCAGGCGGCCTGCGAGCAGCCGACGATGAACCCCGGAGGGCGCCAGAGCGAGAGCATCCGGGCGGCGACGTCGCCGCCGCCCGCGAGCTCGAGGAGCCGCTCGTAGGTGGGCATGAGCTCGGGCATGTGGCGCTCGAGCTCGCGCCGGCAGGTGGGGTAGTCCGGGCGCGCGGCATCGCCCTCCTGCAGGTACCAGGCGCGGTAGGCCGGCCACATCGCCTCGAAGCGCGCCCGCCACTTCTCGCCGGGGACGAGCTCCTCGACCGCCTCGAAGGCGATCTGCTCGGCGCCCTCGGGCGGCGGGAACGCCGGCTCCCGCCGCTCGTGCGCGGGCAGCAGCTTGAGGTCGCCGCCGAGCGCCTCCCAGACCGGCTTCCAGTAGCGGTCGATCGCCTCGGCGGCCTCCGCGGGCAGGCCGAGCGACTTCACCCAGTCGGGCAGGTCCTGCCGCTCAGGTGCGTCGTCGTCCCGGCCGCCCGTGTCGGTCACCTCAGTGGTTCCTCGGGCTCGGCGGAGGGCCCCACTACCCGTCGCGGCGCTCGATGTAGCTCATGACGTGCTTGACGCGGGTGTAGTCCTCGAGGCCGTAGAGGGACAGGTCCTTCCCGTACCCGGAGCGCTTGAAGCCGCCGTGCGGCATCTCGGCCACGAGCGGGATGTGGCAGTTGATCCACACGCAGCCGAAGTCGAGCCGCCTGGACACGCGCATGGCCCGGCCGTGGTCCTGCGTCCAGACGCTCGAGGCCAGCCCGTAGGGCACGCCGTTGGCCCACCTGACCGCCTCGTCCTCGTCGCTGAAGGTCTGCACCGAGATGACCGGCCCGAAGATCTCGTTCTGGCTCATCTCGTCGTCCTGGCGCAGGCCGTCGATGACCGTCGGCTCGAAGAAGAACCCGCGGTCGCCCTGCCGGTGGCCGCCGGTCACGACCGTCGCGTGGTCCGGCGCGCGCTCGACGAGGCCGCTCACGTGCGCGAGCTGGTTGGCGTTGTTGAGCGGGCCGAAGAGGACGTCGCCGTCCTCCGGGGGGCCGGTCCTCGTGTTCTTCGCCTGCTCGGACAGCGCGGCCACGAAGTCGTCGTGGACGCGCGGCGCGGCGAGCACGCGCGTGGCGGCGGTGCAGTCCTGGCCGGCGTTGAAGTAGCCGGCGATCGCGATGTTCTCGGCGGCCAGCTCGAGGTCGGCGTCGTCGAAGATGATCACCGGCGCCTTCCCGCCCAGCTCGAGGTGCACGCGCTTGACGTCGTCGGCCGCCGTGCGCGCGACGGCCATGCCCGCGCCGACGCTGCCGGTGATCGACACCATGCGCGGGATCGGGTGGCGTACGAGCGCCGCGCCGGTGTCGCGGTCGCCGACGACGACGTTGAACACCCCGGGCGGCAGGAACTCGGCCATGACCTCGGCCATCCACACCGTGCTCGCCGGGGTGGTGTCGGAGGGCTTGAGCACCATCGTGTTGCCCGCCGCGAGGGCGGGCGCCCACTTCCACACGGCCATCATCGCCGGGTAGTTCCAGGGCGTGACGGCGCCGCACACCCCGACCGGCTCGCGGCGGACGAACGACGTGTGCCCCTCCATGTACTCGCCGGCCGAGCGGCCCTCGAGCACGCGCGCGGCGCCCGCGAAGAAGCGGATCTGATCGCACATCGGAGGCACCTCCTCCTCGGCGGTCAGCTCCTTCGGCTTGCCGGTGTTGCGGCTCTCGATCTCGACCAGCTCGTCGGCGCGCGCCTCGATCGCGTCGGCGATCTGCAGCAGCGCGCGCTGGCGCTCGCTGGGCGTGGTCTGGCCCCAGGTCTCGAAGGCGCGGGCCGAGTCCTGGAAGGCGGCGTCGACGTCGACGTCGGTCGAGACCGGCGCCGTCGCGTACGCCTCGCCGGTACTCGGGTCGATCAGCTCGCTGGTGCGCCCGTCCGCGGCGGCCACGCTCTCGCCGTGGATGAAGTTGGTGATGCTGCTGGTGCCGGAGCTCATCGGTCCTCCTGTGGATGGCAATGATGCGGGGTGGGCGGCACGTCGAGTGCCGGGTTCCGGTCGAAGAAGCCCGCGGGCTTCAACCAGAAGGAGACGGTGTCCACCGCCATCACCGGCCACTCCTCGGGGCGGGTGATGTGGTGGATGCCGAAGACGTACCAGAGGACGACGTCGGTGTCCTCGATCGAGCGGTTCTGCGCGGTCCACTCCGGCAGCCCGAGGTGGGTGCGGCTCTGGACGACGAACTCGCCGCACGGCCAGCGCTCGTCGGCGTCGAAGGGCGTGACCCACAGCGTGTGGCCGATGACCTGGGCGCGGCGCAGCACCGGGGAGTCCGGGTCGAACATCGGCGGGAAGCTGCCGCCCGGCACGAGCTTGTAGGCGACGGGGGTGCCGAGCCCGTTGCGCACGGCGGGGTTGACGACCTTCCAGGCGCGCTGGGTGTGCCAGTCGTAGTCCTGCTTGCCGTCCTCCTCGGTGCGCAGGGCGGTGCTCCGCTCCACGAGCGCGAGGCCGTGCGGGTTGTCCGGGCCCACCGGGAGCGCCTCGGACTGGGTGGCGTGGACCGTGTTGACCTCCCCGTCGACGTCGAGGTCGAGCCGGGCGACGAGGAAGTGCTGGTGGAACGGGGCGTAGGTCCGCTCGTCGACGAGCGTGCCGTAGGGCGGCTTGCGGCCGGGATCGAAGTGGGTCGTGACCATGATCCCGGTGGCGCGCACCTCGCACTCGATGTTGCCGTCCTGATAGAGGCGCCAGTAGACGAGGTACTCGTAGTTGGCCACGGTCACGTGGAAGGAGACGACGAGGCGGCGCCGGCGCCGGACCTCCGCGCCGGTCTCGGCGTCCACGTGCTTCCACAGGACCGCGTCGTCCTCCTCGTGGATGCAGATCGCGTTGGGGATCGTGTACGGCTCGCCGCGCGTGTCGTGCAGCACCGCGTCGAGGTAGGCGATCTCGCCGAGGCAGTCGCACCCGAGCTCGAGCGAGGTGGTCATGAACCCGAGCCCCCACTCGCCGATGTCGAACGCGGTGCGGCGGTAGTGGTCGGGCGTCGGATCGCGGTAGGGGACGACCATCTCGGCGAACGACAGCCGGTGCGCGACCGGGCGCACGCGCCCGTCGTCCTCGTAGGCGAGCGTGTGCAGGACCATCCCCTCGCGGTGGTTGAAGCCGACGCGCAGCGACCACTTCTGCCACCGCAGCAGGTTGCCCTCGAGCGTGAACGAGGTGCCCTCGGGCTGGGTGATCTCGAGCGGGCGCAGGTCGTCGCGCTGCCGCAGCCCGGGCACGAGGCGCGGGAGGTACTCGCCCATCGTCCGAGGCTCGTCGACGCGGTGGGTGTCCTCCACCTCGAGCAGCTCCATGCGGTTGAGGTCGACGATCAGGTGCAGCCCGGTGACCGGGTGCGCGTAGGGGCTCCCGCCCGGCTGCGCGCGGTACCAGACGTCGGCCCAGCCGAGCCGGCGGTCGTCGTAGGGCTCGGGCAGCAGGTGGGCGCCGTAGGCCCACGTGTCGATGAGCACCGAGTCCATGTCGGTGATCCCGCGCGCCGCGAGCGCCTCGATCACACGCGGGTGGCGGCGCATCGCGACGTCGCACTCTCCGAACTCGTCCGCGGTCATGTTCGGTTGCTCGCCGGGGCGGTGCTCCCAGTGCACGACGCTCCCGGACCCGAGCGCCACGCGCGCCTTGTAGGCCTGCGCGTCCTCGCGGTTCCAGCAGATCACCTCCGCCTCGCGGGCGATCGGGTCGCCCGGGGTGAACGCGCGGACCGTCTCCTTGGAGGGCTCCCGCAGCTCGATCGAGGCGAAGCGCCAGCGCTCGTCCACGCCCCGCTCGCGGCGCAGGATCGCGGCCGCGGCGCGGACCTCGCCGGCCGACAGCGGGTCGAGCGGGTGCGGCGTCCCGGCCGGGCGGGCGCGCGCGGTGCCGTCATGCGGGCCCGGCTCACCGTGGACGGCGGGCTCGGCCATCGATGTGCTCCTCCTTGTGGCGGGACGTGCGACCCCGATGCTCAGGCATCGCGCGCCGCGAAGCAACCTGCGGTTCGCCGAACCGGCGCGCGCGCCTTCGGGCGGTGGTCCACGCCGTCGATTGCTCAACGGTTAGCGTTCGGGCGTGGACGACCTGCTGTCGCTGTGCCCGCCCGGCAGCACCCGCGACGCTGACGGCATGCTGGTCCTGGGAGGGTGCCGCGCGGACGCGCTGGCGGCCGAGTTCGGGACGCCGGTGCTCGTCGTCGACGAGGGCGCGCTGCGCGCCCGCGCGCGGGAGTACGCCGACGGGCTCGCCGCCCGCCGGCCTCGCTCGCGCGTCGTCTTCGCCTCCAAGGCGTTCCCGTGCACCGCGGTGCAGCGCGTGATGGTGGAGGAGGGACTCGGCCTCGACGTCGCCGGCGGCGGCGAGATCGTGACCGCGCTCAAGGCGGGCGTCGACCCCGCGCTCGTGGTCCTGCACGGCAACGCCAAGAGCGACGAGGAGATCGCGATGGCGTGCGAGCACGGGCTGGGCCTGGTCGCCGTCGACAACGCGGACGACGTCGACCGGCTCGAGGCGACGGTCCCCGCGGGCCGCGCGCAGGACGTGCTCGTGCGCGTGATCCCGGGGGTCACCGCCGACACGCACGCGCACGTGCTCACCGGCCACGAGGGCTCGAAGTTCGGGCTGGCGCCGGCCGCCGCGGCCGAGCTGATCCGGCGCATCGAGGCGAGCCCGCGGCTGCGCATGCGCGGCGTGCACGTCCACGTCGGCTCGCAGATCCTCGACGTCGAGCCGTTCGCGGCGTCGGTCGCGCCGGTGGCGGCCCTGGGCGAGTTCGAGGTCTACGACCTCGGCGGCGGCCTCGGCGCCCGTTACACGTATGACGACCACCCGCCCGCGGTCGGCGACTACCTCGACGCGCTGATCGCCGCCGCGGGCGAGCACCTGCCGCCCGAGGCGGAGGTGATCATCGAGCCGGGCCGCAGCATGGTCGCCTCCGCCGCCGCGACGCTGTACCGCGTCGTCACCGTCAAGCGCGGCGCGGTCACGTTCGTCGCGGTCGACGGCGGCATGGGCGACAACCTCGAGGTGGCGCTGTTCGACCAGCGCTTCGAGGCCGGGATCGTCGACCGGCCGTCCGCCGAGGACGGCGAGACCGTCACGGTGGTCGGCCGCCACTGCGAGAGCGGCGACGTCCTCGTCGACGGCGTGCGCCTCGACGCGCCGCGCGTGGGCGATCTGCTCGCGGTGCCGGCGACCGGCGCCTACTGCTTCACGATGGCCAACAACTACAACGGGCACCGCCGCATCCCCGTCGTGTTCGCCGACGCGGGCGTCGCCCGGCTGGTGGTGCGCCGGGAGACGTGGGCGGACCTCCTCGCCCGTGACGTCGAATGACCGCCGGGGTCCCCTGACAGGAGGAGCGATGGCCTCGCTACGAGAGAACGTGCTGCGGCGCAAGCCGGCCGCCGAGATGACGGCCGAGACCGGGACCGACACCGACACGGGCGAGCTCGCGCGCTCGATCGGGCTCTTCCAGCTCACCCTGTTCGGCGTCGGCGCGACGGTCGGCACCGGCATCTTCATCGTGCTCACCGAGGCGGTCCCGATCGCCGGCCCGGCCGTCGTGTGGTCGTTCGTGGTGGCCGGCGTCGTCGCCGGCCTGACCGCCATCTGCTACGCCGAGCTGGCCAGCGCGGTGCCGGTGTCCGGCTCCTCCTACTCCTACGCCTACGCCACCCTGGGCGAGGGCATCGCGATGATCGTCGCCGCGTGCCTCCTGCTCGAGTACGGCGTCTCCGCGGCGGCCGTCGCGGTCGGCTGGTCGCAGTACCTCAACGAGCTGCTCGACAACCTCTTCGGCTTCACGATCCCGGACTCGGTCTCGATGGCGCCCGAGCAGGGTGGCGTGCTCAACATCCCCGCGGTGATCCTGATCGTGCTGTGCGCGCTGCTGCTGATCCGCGGGGCGAGCGAGTCCGCGCGGGTGAACACGGTGATGGTGCTGATCAAGCTCGGCGTCCTCGTGCTGTTCATCGCCGTCGGCCTGCAGGGCTGGGAGTCCGACAACCTGTCGGACTTCGCCCCGTTCGGCTTCAGCGGGATCACCTCCGCGGCGGGCATCATCTTCTTCTCCTACATCGGCCTCGACGCGGTGTCGACCGCCGGGGAGGAGGTGAAGAACCCGCGGCGGACCATGCCGCTCGCGATCATCTTCGCGCTGCTCATCGTCACGAGCATCTACATCCTCGTGGCGATCGTCGCCGTCGCGGCTCAGCCCATGGCGGACTTCGAGGGGCAGGAGGCCGGGCTGGCGGCGATCCTCGAGGACGTGACCGGCGCGTCGTGGCCGGCCACGGTCCTCGCGGCCGGCGCGGTGATCTCCATCTTCAGCGTCACGCTGGTGGTCATCTACGGGCAGACCCGCATCCTGTTCGCCATGGGCCGCGACGGGATGGTGCCGCCGCTGTTTCACAAGGTGAACCCGCGCACGCTGACCCCGGTGCCGGCCACGATCATCTGCGCGGTGGTGATCAGCCTCCTGGCGGGCGTGCTGCCGATCGACTTCCTGGCCGAGATGACGAGCATCGGCACGCTGGTGGCGTTCCTCGTGGTCTCGATCGGGGTGATCGTCCTGCGGCGGACCCAGCCCGACCTGCCGCGGGGCTTCAAGGTCCCGGGCTATCCGGTGACGCCGGTGCTCTCGGTCGCCGGGTGCATCTGGATCATCCAGGACCTGCGCGCGGTGACGATCTACGTCTTCCTCGGCTGGGCCGCGGTGGCGCTGGTCTGGTACTTCTCCTACGGGATCCGCCACTCCGCGCTGCGGCGCGCCGAGGAGGGGAGGGAGATGACGCCATGACCATCGCCGTCGGCTTCGCCCCCGACGGGCGCGGGACGGGGGCGCTGCACCTGGCCGCCATGCTGGGGCGCTCGGCGGGCGAGGACCTCGTGGTGTGCGCGGTCGTCCCGGAGCCGTGGCCGCCCGGCGTCGCGCGCGTGGACGCCGAGTACCAGGCCTACCTCGCGCAGACGGCCCACGAGGCGCTCGACCACGCGCGCGAGCGCCTGCCCGGCGGAGTCGAGGCGCAGTTCATCATCCACCACGCGCGCTCCGCGCCGGCCGGCATCCTGGAGGTGGCCGACGAGCACGGGGCCGACCTCATCGTGGCGGGCTCGTCCACCGCCGGCCACCACGGCCACGTGGCGCTGGGCAGCACCACCGACCGGCTGCTGCACAGCGCGCACGTCCCGGTCGCGGTCGCGACGCGCGGGTTCCGCTGCCCGCCCGACTGCCGCATCGCGCGGGTGACCGCCGCCTACGGCGGGTCGCACCACGCGGAGGACCTGGTCGTGGGGGCGGCGGGCGTGGCCGCGCGCATGGGCGCCTCGCTGCGCATCGTGTCGTTCGCCGTGCGCTCGCACCCGCCGTACACGAGCGGGGTGGGGACGTCGGGGGAGCAGTCCGTGCTGCGGGAATGGGCCGCGGAGATCGAGGCGGCCGCGCGCGGCGCCATCGAGCACGCGCGCAGCCTGCCGGCCGCGCCTGGAGAGATCGAGGCGGTCATCGGGCACGGCCGGAACTGGGACGAGGCGCTCGAGGACGTCGAGTGGGCGCCGGGCGACGTGCTCGTCGTCGGGTCGAGCGCGATCGGACCGCTCGCACGCGTGTTCGTGGGCTCGCGCGCCTCCAAGATCGTGCGCCATTCGCCGGTCCCGGTGGTCGTGGTGCCGCGCGGCGCCGTCGCCGAGCTCGCCGGGGAGGCGGAGGCCGGGACGGCCTGACCGCCCCGCCCGCTTGCAATTAGCCCGTTGCACGCTAACCTGCTAGCAGACCGTCTCGAAACGACTTCCAGTGGAGGCCCCATGCCGCAGCCCAAGCAGCAGCCCGGCGAGAGCGTCGACGCGACGCTCGAGCGTATCCGCGACCTCAACGAGCGCATTCTCGCCGGCGGCAAGCAGGCCGGCAGCGCGTACCTCGACGCCTACGAGAAGGCCCTGCAGTCGATCGCCGACTACCAGGAGCAGTTCGCCAAGCAGAGCGACATCGAGTGGGTCTCGAACATCGTCGACGCCCAGGCGAAGTTCACGCGCGAGTTCACGAAGGCGTGGGTGACCGCGGGCCGCGACGCCCTCAAGTAGCCGCAGGTCTCCGGGGAGCCGGTCACTCGCCGCAGGTGGCGAGTGACCGCTCCTCGTCCTGCAGGTACGGCGGCAGCGAGCCCCACGGGTGCGGCAGGACGCCGTCGGTCACGTACACGTGGCCCGCGTAGGCGTCGGCCTTGACGACCGCCTCCGCCTGCTTCCCCGTGGCGCCGTAGACCAGGTGCGCGATGCGCTCGCGCGGCTGGTCGCGCACCCACGCCGGCGTCGCCCGCTGCGCCGCGGCGTAGCCGGCGTACGGGCCCTCGTAGGTGACGACGACGTCCGCGAGGCCGAAGTAGCCCGGCGTCGGGACGACGCCCGGGTTGATCGCGATCGTCTTGATCCCCGCGGCCCGCATGTCGCGGGTGAGCGCCTGGTAGTAGGCCAGGTGCGCCTCGTCGTGGGCGGTCTCGTCGAGGAAGATCCCGTCGACGCCGTACCACGTCCGGTAGCGCTCGACGTCCGCGCGCACGGTCGCGGGATCGCGCGCGCCGTAGCCGGTCGGCACGTAGCCGAGGACCTTGGTCCCCGCCTTCTGCGCCGCCGCCGTGGCCTGGCGGTAGTCGGCCTGCTCGGCGGCGCCCGGACCGCTCGCCGGGTTCAGGATCACCGAGCGCCCGGGCTCCGCGTCGTTCGCCAGCCGCGCGAGCCCGCCGGCCGGCACGTAGGCCGGGATCAGCGTGCTCCGGCACGGCGCGGGCGGGTCCGCCGCCAGCGCGGCGACGACCGTGATCACGAGGATCACGGCCACCGCCGCCGAGGAGACCATCAGCCATCGCTGTCCACGGGTGGGCGGACCGTGGACGGGGCTCGGGGTCACGAGATCCAGAGGGCGGTCGCGAGTGTCCTCGCGGGCCGGCTCATCATCCCGATCGCCGCCGGCAGCGCCACGAGGACGGCCAGCGAGGCCCCGACGATGAGACCGACTCCGGGGAAGGGGTCGATGTCCGACATCCTCACGTACGCCTCCCCGGCGATGGCGCAGAGGACCGAGAGCAGCGCCCACGAGGCCCGCCCGACCGACTCGAGCAGGCTCACGAGCAGCGTGGCGAGCGCCACCAGGCCGAAGCCGACGAGCACGCTGACGCCGCTCGTCGCCATGCCGAGCGCCGAGGCGCCGAGCAGCAGGACGGCCGACAGGAGGGCCGTCAGCAGCACGAGGCGGCCGACCGCGCCGAGCAGGATCCGCAGCGGCGGCCAGCCGAGGCCGCGGTGGTTCGCGTTGAAGATCGCGACGCCCGAGAGTGCCTTCGGGATCACGTACTGGAACTGCCACAGGTGGTAGCCGCCCCAGAAGCTCGCCACGGTGGAGGGGATCAGGGCGATCGCCGGCACCGCGCCGACGCTCCAGTCGACGCTGCGGTCCGCGACCAGCACCACGCCCATCCCGGCGCCGATGATGCCCGCGGTGACCGCCCGGCCCATCCGTCCGGGCGGGTGCCCCGCCAGCGTGACGCTCGAGCGCACGGCGACCGCGACGGCCAGCGCCGTCGCCACCGCGATGGCGGCGAGCACGGCGAGCGCCGACAGCCCGGCGAGCATGGCGGTCGTGGCGAGCACGACCGCACCCGCATAGGCGAGCGACCAGCGCCGGCGGATGAGGATCGTGCCGCCGGTCCAGGTGACCGTCAGCAGGCCGGCGACGGTGCCGCTCAGGCCCATCAGCGCCGAGGGGATGGCGACCAGCGCGATGGTGCCGAGCAGCAGCATCCACGGCCGGCGCCCGAGCTGCGCGAGCCCCTTCGGGCGGCCGAGGTAGCGGCTGCGCAGCCACCACTGCAGCGCCAGCGTGAGCGGGAGCGCCAGGATCAGGCCGTGCTCGACCACGCCGGCGCCGAGCGTCGTCGCCAGCGGCGCGGCCCAGCACGCGATCGAGATGACGACCACCACGAACGCGGCGGCCTCGACCGCCAGCCCCTCCTGGGCGTCGGGCAGCGGGAGCTTGCCGATGCTGGGCTGCCTCTCGCGGCGCGACGCCCGCATGAGGTCGCGGCCGGTGCCGAGCGCGTCGAGCGCGCGCATGCCCGCCCACGCCTCGAGCGCGACCGCCGCCTCGAGCATGTCCTGGGGCTCGCGGCCCAGCCGCGCCTCGATGACCCGGCGCGCGTGCACCGGGCTGAGCTTGTGCGGGGTCATGCCGCCATCCTCGCCGGCATCGCCGCGGTCTCGACCGCGACCGTTGCCGCGCTGAACAGCAGCTCCCGGTAGCCCTCGACGCACGCCGACTCGTTGAAGATGCGGCCGAGGCGGCCGTGGCCGCGCTGGCCGAGCTTCCACCCGAGGGCGGGGTTGCGCAGCAGCGTCGTGACCGCCATCGCGAGCCCGTGGGCGTCGCCGGGGCGCGTCACCACGCCGCAGCCCTTGACGACGTCGGGCACGCCGCCGACGCCGGTGGAGACCACCGGGCGGCCCTGGCCCATCGCCTCGAGGATCGACATCGGCAGGCCCTCGGAGATGCTCGTCATGAGCACGACGTCGGCGTCGCGCACCACGCCGTTGGGGTCGCTGGTGCGGCCCATGAAGCGGAAGCGGTCGCCGAGCCCGAGCTGCTCGTGCAGCGTCAGGCAGGAGCTCCCGTAGGCCTCCTCGCCGTCGGTCACGGGCCCGTAGTGCAGGAACTGCGCGTTGGGCACGTAGCGCAGGGTCTCCTCCGCGACTCGCAGCATCGTGTGCACGTCCTTGAGCGGGTCGATCCGGCCGACCGAGACGACGGTCAGGGTGCCGGGGGGCGGTGACGGGGTCGGCGGCTGGCTGAGGCCGTTGTAGAGCACGTGGATCTTGTCCGGGTCGATCCCGAGCCCCTCCTCCCAGTACGCGTTGGCGTCGGTCACGGGGGACACGACGTCGGCGTACGAGTAGGCCGAGCGCGCCAGGCCGCGCGCCAGGCGGGTGGCGAAGAAGCGGCTCCCGGGGGAGGCCCCGCTGCGGGCGGCGGCCAGGTAGGCCTCGCGCACGTAGACGCCGTGCTCGGTGAGCACGATCGGCGTCCCGTGCAGGGCCTTGTGGACGAGCGCGGGGATGATCGCCCAGCCGGCGGCCGTCACGTGGAGGACGTCGGTGGGCGGCGTCGGCGCCGCCGCGGTGCGGGCGACCCAGTAGAGCGTCTGGTAGAGCGTCGCGGCCTCGACGAGGTCGACCTCGGGGGGCGAGCCCGCCTCGGCGACGCGCTCGGCGAGGACCGCCTGCAGCCCGTCGAGGAACGAGGCCCAGCCGCGCCGCGAGCGGAATATGCGGCGCACGCCCACCGGGAACCGGCGGCACCAGATCAGGGCGTTGAGCACGGACTCGTTGTCGCCGTGCCAGCCGATCAGGTTGCGCACGAGGACGCCGGGGATCTCGGTGCCGGCCTTGCGCTCGGCGGGGCGCGGCCAGCCCCCCTCGGGCAGGGCCTCCGACCACAGCTCGATGCGCCCGACCTGGCGCGCGTGCGGCGGCAGCTCGTACGTCGGCGGCCGGCCGTGCGGGGCGATGATCGGCAGGATCTGCCAGTCGAAGTCCGTGAGGTTCTGGACCAGCAGGTCGCACCAGGAGCTGACCCCGCCCATCGCGTAGGGGTAGGTCCCCTCCGTCGTCAGCAGGATCCGCGGGCGCGCAGGGCGTACCGCGGCGGTGCGGCGCGGGTGCGCCGCGGCGGTGCGACCGGCTGGGCGCTCAACTGAGGCCAGGGCCATGTCCGTCCGTCTCGTCCGGGTCGATCGGCCTCGGGGCCAGCCGGATGTCGGGGTGACTCGGCTCGTGGCCGGCGCCGTTGCCGTTCATCGACCCGTTCGCATGCCGGCCGTGGTCGCCGTTGGTCGCGCCGACCGCCAGGCGCCCGCTCGCGTCCGGCGTCGGGGTGAGGGCGTTGAGCTTCGCCTCGACCGCGATCATCGAGCGCTCGATCTCCTGGCAGACCTCCAGGAGGGACTCGCGCAGGACGAGGCCCTCGACCAGCAGCTGGGTGGCCTCGTCGGCGACGTCGTCGCGGTCGCGGTGCTCGCCCGGGACGCTGCGGGCGCGCTTGAGCACCCTCCCGAGGTCCGGGACCTGGTGCTGGGCGGCCTTCAGGCTCGCGTTCTCCTCCCGCAGCAGCACCAGCTCGGCTCGCAGCGAGGCCAGCGTCTCGGCCGCGCCGAGACCCTCGACCGAGGTCGGGGCAGCGCGGCGGAAGCGGCGGCGCCGGGTCCGGGCCGCCTTCCCGTCTTCTCGATCGGACGCCGCGTCCGCGAGTCGCGGAGCATCGGTCGTCTCGGCTTCGGGCTTGTTCGTATCGCTGTCGCTCATTCGAGTGTCACCGTTCGCGCGCTGTTGGGGCTGGTTCACAGGCCATCCTTGTCCGTGGGAATCCGGTCGCGTAGGGCCGCGCTCGACCTAACAACGGAAGGAGTGCCGTCGAACTCACGGCGCCGAAGTTCGAGAAATGTGCGCTCGCTCCACCCGTCGCGAATCGGACCCGCCCGCCCGGTCGCTACCATGCCGCCGCGTGCGTGCCCTCGTGACCGGCGGCGCCGGCTTCATCGGCTCGAACCTCGTGGACGGCCTACTCGCGCGGGGGGACGAGGTGAGCATCCTCGACGACCTCTCGACGGGGCGGCGGGTCAACCTCGACGGCGCGCTGGCCGGCGGCGCGACGCTCTTCGAGGGCAGCGTGGCCGACCCGAAGACGGTCGCCGCGACGTTCGCCGGCGCCCGGCCGGAGGTCGTCTTCCACCTCGCGGCGCAGATCGACGTGCGCCGGGCGGTCGAGGACCCGGCCTTCGACGCGACCATCAACGTCGTCGGCACCGCGATCATGCTCGAGGCCGCGCGGCTGGCCGGCGTGCGGCGCTTCGTGCTCGCCTCCACCGGCGGCGCGATCTACGGCGAGGCGGACGAGATCCCCACGGCGGAGGACGCGACCCCGCGGCCCCTCTCGCCCTACGCGGCCTCCAAGTGGTCGGCCGAGGGCTACGTCGACCTCTACCGCCGCCTGCACGGCCTCTCGACCTTCAGCGCCCGGCTCGCCAACGTCTACGGGCCGCGCCAGGACCCCAAGGGCGAGGCCGGCGTGATCGCGATCTACTGCGGCGCCACGGTCGACGGGCGGCCCGCCACCGTGTTCGGCGACGGCCTGCAGACGCGCGACTTCGTCTACGTCGGCGACGTCGTGGACGCGTTCATGGCGGCCGGCGACAGCGACGCCCACGGCTACTGCAACGTCGGGACCGGCGAGGAGACCACCGTGCTCCAGCTCGCCGAGGCGCTGGGGCTCGAGCCGCGCTTCGAGCCCGAGCGCGCCGGCGAGGTGCGGCGATCCTGCCTCGACGCCGGGGCGGCGGGGACCGTGCTCGGCTGGCGCGCGCGGACCCCGCTCAAGCAGGGCCTCGACCAGACGCTCGCCGCCGCGCGCTGACGCGCCCGTCAGGCGGCGGGGGTGGGGAGCACGAGCAGCCGCGGCTCGGTCATCTCCTCCATCGCCGAGCTGACGCCCTCGCGCCCGAAGCCCGAGTCGCGCACGCCCCCGTAGGGCTGCTGGACCGCGCGGTAGAACGGGGCCTCGTTGACGATCACGGCGCCGGCGTCCACCCCCGCGAACGCGCGCATCGCGGCCTCGAGATCGCGCGTGAAGATCGCCGCCTGGAGCCCGAAGCGCGTCGCGTTGGCGAGCCGGATCCCGGCCTCCAGGCTCGCGTAGCGCTCGACGAGCGCCACCGGGCCGAACACCTCCTCCCGCCAGCAGCGCGCGTCGTGGGGCACGTCCTCGAGCACCGTCGCGGCGTGGAAGGCGCCCTCGCGGTCACCGCCGGCGAGGACCTCGGCGCCGCCGGCGCGCGCCTCCGCCACCCACTCGGCCACGCGCGCCGCCTCGCCGCGGGAGATCATCGGCGGCAGGTCGGTGCGCTCCTCGAGCGGGTCCCCGGGCCGCAGCCGCCCGACCCGCGGGAGGAAGGCGGACAGGAACTCGCCGGCCACCGGCTCTGAGACGAGGATGCGCTGGGTGGAGATGCAGACCTGGCCGGCGAACGCGTACGCGCCGAATGCCAGGCGCTCGGCGGCCAGCTCCACGTCGGCGTCGGGCTCGATCAGGACCGCGGCGTTGCCGCCCAGCTCGAGCGTCACCTTCTTGCGCGGGTTGGCCGCCTTGAGATCCCAGCCGACGGCGTCGGAGCCCGTGAACGTGATGCCGCGCACGCGCTCGTCGGCGGCGATGCGCGCCGCGCGCTCGCCCGACACCGGCAGCACCGCGAGCGCGCCCTCCGGCCAGTCGTCCTCGGCGAGCAGGGCGGCGAGCGCGAGCGCCGAGAGCGGCGTCCGGCTCGCCGGCTTGACCAGCACGGGGTTGCCGGCGGCCAGCGCCGGCGCGACCTTGTGCGCGACCAGGTTCAGCGGGAAGTTGAACGGCGAGATCGCGAGCACCGGCCCGATCGGGAAGCGCCGCTGCAGGCCGGCGCGCTGCCCGATCCCCGGCTCGGTGTCGAACGGGATCCACCGTCCCTCCATCCGCTTGGCCTGCTCGGCGGCCCAGCGGAAGACGTACATCGCGCGGTTGGCCTCCGCGCGTGCCTCCCGGATCGGCTTGGCCGCCTCGAGCGAGATCGTGCGGGCGAGCTCCTCGTTGCGCTCGCCGATCCGCGCGGAGGCCGCGTACAGGCGGTCCGAGCGCTCCCAGGCCGGCATGGCCGCGAGCAGCGGCGCCGCCGCCGCGGCGGCCGCGAGCGCCGCCTCGACGCCGGCGTCCGAGGGGACCGCGGCCTCTCCGACGACCGCGTCGTCGAAGGGGCTGCGGACCTCGAGCGCGTCCGGCGCCGCCGGGACCGCCGTCCCGGCCCTCGTGCGGGCCGACATCGCCGTCTACACCAGCGCGGCCTTCTGGGGCGCCCCCTGGCGGACCTCCTCGCGCACGATGGCCGCGCCGTCGGCGAGCGCGCGCAGCTTGTTCGCCGCGATCATCCGCGGGAGGTTGATCAGGCCGCAGTCGGTCGACAGCCCGAGCCGCTCGGCCGGGACCACCTCGAGGCAGCGGCGGATGCGGTCCGCGACCTCGTCGGCGGTCTCGGTGATCGTGGACTTGACGTCCACCACGCCCGCCACGAAGTCGCGGTCCCAGTGGTTGTCGACCAGCACCTGGAGATCGCCGGTGCCGAGACGCCCGACCTCGTAGTTGAGCGCGTGCATGTGCGCGTCGCGCGCCTGCGGGAAGATCGCCGCCGCCCGCTCGGGCGCCGCGGCGTCGGGGGCGCGCTTGTCGAGCACGAAGGCGCCGAACTCCTTCTCGCCCTCGTCGGGGAAGTAGCCCGGGGTGCCGGAGTAGTTGCCCCAGCAGGTGTGGACCCAGAACTGCACGCCGGGCACGCCGTCGACCGCGAGGTTGAACGCCTCGACCTCCCAGTCGGACATGCCGTAGGGCCACACGAACTCGTCGAGCTGGATGATGTCGACGCCCTCCGCGGCGAGCTCGAGGAAGTCCTCGTGGAAGGCCTTCGCGATCGCCCGCGACAGGTCGCGGTTCGAGTGGTAGTGCGTGTCGTTGGACGCCAGGGTCAGGACCTGGATGCCGTTGTAGGAGACCTTGACCGGCTTGCTCGTGGCCTTGCGCACGGCGCGCAGCGTCGCGAGGTGGAACGGGTGCAGGCGGCGGACCTCGCCGTCCACCGTGGGCGCGAACAGCGTCGAGTAGATCGGCAGGCCGATCGGCGGGCCGGACATCCGGTAGCCGGCCATCCGCTCGTAGTAGTGGTAGAGGATCTGCCCGTACGGGCTGTCGCCGCCGTAGACCTTGCCGTCGGAGATGATGTCGATCCCGGCGGCCTCCTGGTCGCGGACGATGGCCGCGACGGCGTCCTCGTAGGCCTCCCGGGAGATCGAGTCGTAGACGAACTCCCCCTTCGGGAACTGGGCGAAGGCGTGGCCGTCGTACCAGCGCGGGTTGGGGTAATTGCCGACCATGGTGGTCGGGAGCAGGATGTCCTGGGTGCCGACGCGCATCGTGCGATGCCCTCCTCGCGGGCGGAAGCGGTGGTCAGGAGGTGACGCTACGTCCGGCCTGGCGCGGGATCACTATCCCCCGGCGAGCGTTGCGGTCGCGGCGGTTGGCCGCGGGGGAGCAGCGGCGCCGACGACGCGCACGTCGATCGCCGCCGCGCGCCCGGGCCCGGCCAGCACCGGGTTGAGGTCGAGCTCGGCGATCGCGGGCACGGCCGCGAGCATCCGCGAGGCGGCGGCGACCGTGGCGGCGAGCGCGCCGAGGTCGGCGGGCGCCCGGCCGCGCGCGCCGGTCAGCAGGGGAAGGCCGCGCAGCGACTCGATCGCCTCCCGCGCCTCCGCCTCGGTCACGGGCGCGACGCGGAACGCGACGTCGGCCAGCACCTCGACGAGGACGCCGCCGAGGCCGACCATCACGACCGCGCCGAGCTCGGGGTCGCGCAGCCCGCCGACCACCACCTCGGTCCCGGCGAGCATGGGCTGGACGAGCACCTGCGCGTCCGGGTCGAGCGCCAGCAGCGCCGCCGAGGCCGCCCGCACGGCGGCGGCGTCGCGCAGGTCGAGGCGCACGCCCCCGGCGTCGGACTTGTGGAGATGGCGCCCGCCGGCGAGCTTGGCGGCGACCGGGAAGCCGATCCGTTCCGCCGCCGCGGCGGCCGTGTCCGGGTCCGCGCACACCGCCTGCTCGGGGACGTCGATGCCGAAGCCGCGGGCGAGCCGCGCCGCGGCCTCGGGCCCCAGCGGCCCGGGAGCGATCTCCGGCACGCGCGCCGCGGGGGCCGGCGGCGGGGCGGCCTCGCGGGCGCGGCGGCGCAGGCGCCCGTAGCGCGCCGCGAGCCCCGCCGCACGCGCGGTGCGCTGCGGCCACTCGAAGCACGGGATGCGCGCCGCGTGCAGCGACGCCTTGCGCGGGCGCGCCTCGGCCGGCGCGACCCAGCACACGTACACCGGCACGCCGACGCCGTCGTCGCGCAGCCCGAGCACCGCGTCGCGCACCGCCGCGACGACGTCGGCGTCCATGGCCGCGCGGTAGAGCAGCACGGCCACGACCGCGTCGACCTCGCCGGAGCGGGCCATGCGGTCGATGGCGAGCGGATAGAGCTCGGCGAACCGGGCCCACGCGGTCGTGACGTCGACGGGGTTGCGGGGGCTGCCGAACGGCGGCAGCTCCGCGGCGAGCTCCGCCTGCAGCGGCGCGGAGAGCTCGGGGACGTCGAGGCCCTGCTCGGAGAGCATGTCGGTGAGCTCGACCCCGGTGCCGCCCGAGTTGGTGACGATCCCGACGCGCGGGCCGCGGGGGACCGGCTGCCAGTCGAGCGCGCGCGCGGCGTCGATCAGCTCGAGCCCGCTGGCGACCACCACGACGCCCGCCTGCTCGAGCGCCGGGCCCCACAGCGCCGCGTCGCCGGCCAGCGCGGCCGTGTGGGAGAGCGCGGCGCGCGCCCCGGCCGCCGTGCGCCCCGTCTTGGCGACCAGCACCGGCTTGGACGGGGTGATCGCCCGCGCGGCGGCGAGGAAGTCGCGCGCGCCCGCGATCGACTCCATGAAGAAGCACACGACCCCGGTGTCGGGGTCGGCGCCGAGATGCTCCAGCACCTCGGCGTCGCTCAGGTCGGCCTTGTTGCCGGCGGCGTAGACCTTCGCGAAGTTCATGCCCTCCTCGAGCCCGAGCATGTACACGGCCATGCCGTAGGCGCCGGACTGCGTGGCGAGCGAGATCGCGCCGCCCTCGGCGGGCGTGCCCGAGCCCATCGTCGCGTTCAGCCCGGTGGCGCAGTTCTGCACCCCGAGGCAGTTCGGCCCGACGATGCGCACGCCGCCCGCCCGCGCGGCCGCGACGACGCGCTCCTGCAGCGCGGCGCCCTCCGCGCCGACCTCGGCGAACCCGCCGGAGAGCACGACGACGGCGCCGGCGCCCGCGCCGGCCGCGTCCTCGACCACGCCCGGGACCGCCGCCGCCGGTACGGCCGCCACGACGAGGTCGACCGCGCCCGGCACGTCGCGCACGCTGCGGTAGGCGCGCCGGCCGGCCACCTCCTCGCGCCCGGTGCTGATCGGGACGACCTCGCCCGCGAAGCCGTCGAGGTTGCGCATGAGGGTCGTGCCGAGCTTGCCGGGCTGGTCGGAGGCGCCCACCACCGCGACGCGCCGCGGGTCGAAGATCTGCTGCAGCCCGCCGCTCACGCCGCCGCCTCCGCGGCCGCGCGGGCGGCGAGCAGGAGCGGGTCCCACACCGGGGCGAACGGCGGCGCGTAGGTCAGGTCGTAGCCGGCGAGCTCATCCGCGGTGGCGCCGGCGTGCAGCGCCGCCGCGACGACGTCGACGCGCTTGGCGACGCCCTCGCGGCCCACGAGCTGCCCGCCCAGCAGCCGGCCGGAGCCGCGCTCGGCCACGAGCTTGACCTGCAGCGGCTCGTGGCCCGGGTAGTAGCGGGCGCGCGAGATGTGCGTGATCGAGGCGGTCACGGCGTCGAAGCCGGCGGACGTCGCCTCCTCCTCACCGAGCCCGGTGCGCCCGACCTGCAGCTCGCACACCTTCACGACCGCGGTGCCCAAGACGCCGCCGAAGGCCGCGTCGCCGCCGGTCAGCGTCGTGCCCGCGACCCGGCCCTGCTTGTTCGCGGTGGTGCCGAGCGGCACGTACGCCGGGCCGTCGTGGAGCAGGTGGCGGGTCTGGCAGCAGTCCCCCGCGGCCCACACGCCGTCGGTGCCGGTGCGCATGCCGGCGTCGACGACCACGCCGCCGTGCGGTCCGAGCGCAAGGCCCGCGGCGGCCGCGAGCTCCGTGTCGGGCCCCACGCCGATGCCGATGACCACCACGTCCGCGTCGACGGCGCGGCCGCCGGCGACCACGCGCCGCACCCGGTCGCCGCCCTCGATCGCCTCCACGGCGGCCCCGCAGCGGACGTCGGCCCCGCGCTCGCGCAGCTCGGCGGCGATCGCCTCGGCGACGTCGGCGTCGACGAGCGTCAGCAGGCGGTCCTCGCGCTCGATCACGGTGGTCGCGAGCCCGCGCGCGAGGAACGCCTCGGCCACCTCGAGGCCGATGTAGCCGCCGCCGACCACGGCCGCGGAGCGGGCGTCGTGCTCGTCGATCCACGCCCGGATGGCCTGGGCGTCCTCGATCGTGCGCAGCATGAAGGTCCCGGGCGTCGCGGCCCCGGGAAGGCCCGCCCCGGCCGGGCGGGCGCCGGCGGCCAGCACGAGCGCGTCCCACGGCTCCGTGCGCTCGCGCCCGCGCTCGAGGTCGCGGACCCGCAGCGTGCGGGCGTCGAGGTCGATCCCGGTGACCTCGTGGCGCACGTTGACCGTCACGCCCTCGCGCGCGAACTCCTCCGGGGTGCGCATGACGAGCGCGCGGTGGTCGGGGATGACGCCGGCGATGTGGTAGGGCAGCCCGCAGGCGGTGTAGGAGCAGTAGCCGCTGCGCTCGAAGACGACGACGTCGAGCGCCGGGTCGCGCCGCTTGGCGCGGGCCGCCGCGCTCATCCCCGCGGCGACGCCGCCGACCACGGCGAGGCGGCGCGCGCTCATGTGCACGCGGCGCAGGCCATCCGGTCGGCCGACCAGCGGAAGCGCCGCTCCAGCTCGCGCGTGCCGAACTCGCTGCGGCGGACGCCGAGCCGGTCGACCGAGCGCACGACTGCGAGCTCGTCGGAGCGCGGCGGCGGGACGGTCCGCAGGTCGCCCGCGACCTCGAGCTCGAAGCCGGTCGCGGCCAGCGCCTCCTCGGGCGCGACGTCGGGGAACACCTCGCGCAGGCGTGCCCGCCCGTCGGGGAAGTCGAGCACGCCGAGCTCGGTGACGAGGACCGCCGGCCCGCCGCCGGGCAGCCCCAGCTCGGCGCGCGTGCCCTGCGGCGTGCGGTGGCCCAGGTCGGTGATGAAGTCGCACGCCTCCACGAGGGCGCGGCCGGAGCGGTGGCGCGTGGTCCAGAGCGTCAGCTCGCCCACCGTCGCCGACAGGTTGCAGCCGCCGCCGCCCCCGCCGAGCTTGACCTTGGGGCGCGGCAGCCCGCCCACGGCGGTCACGTTGGTGTTGCCGTAGCGGTCGATCTGCCCGCCGGAGAGGAACATGCGGTCCAGCTCGCCGCGCGCGCCGAGATCGAACAGCTCCTCGAAGCGCAGCACGTGCGCCGCGCCGCGCAGCAGCGACCAGTCGTTGGAGGTCGGCGGGATGAACGCGGGGTCGGGGTCGAGCGCGTAGGTCGAGCCCTCCACCAGCACCATGTGCGGCGCGTGGGTGCGCTTGGCGACGTACATCGCCACCTGCGCGCAGGGACTGCCGAAGCCGTGGAAGACGATCTCGCCGTCGCGGATCGTGCGCGCAAGCGCGACGCACACCCATTCGTCGATCGTGAACTCGCCGTCGCTCATGCCGTCGCGAGCTCCGCCCAGCGGTCGGTGGAGGCGCCCCACTCGCGCAGCGCGCCGAGCCGCCCCCGGCCGACCGCGTCGAGGTACGCCGCCTCGCCGCCCGCCGTGACGAACTCGGCGAGGTAGGCGGCGACGCCGTCCTCGTCGCGGGCCGCCTCGACCCACCCCCTCAGGTGCGCGCGGTCGTAGGCGTAGTGCGGGTAGCAGGACGTGGGGTGGGCGCCGAACGGCGCCTCGACGACCGCGTCGACGAGGAAGTAGGGCAGCACGATGCCCGCGCCCTCCACGGCCGCGGTGTCGGCCAGCGTCTCGACCGTGACCACGACCCGCTTGGCCGCATGGGCGAAGCGCTCGTCGAGCACCAGCGGGCGGCGGAGGTGGACGTTGCCGTGGCGGTCGGCGCTGAGCGCGTGGATCAGCGCGACGTCCGGGGCGAGCGGCGGCACCGCGACGAGCCGCTGCCCGGTGAACGGGCATTCGATCTCGGCGTACTCGGGGTGCAGGTCGCGGATCCCGGTCCCCGCGACCCCGCGCACCGGCATGAACGGGAGCCCGTACTCGGCGGCGCGGAGCTGCTGCAGCAGCGTGTAGCAGCAGGTCTCGCGGATCGCGACCGTCCCCGCCTCGGCGGCGCGGCGGTAGGCCGGCGCCAGCCCCAGGTCCTGCTCGTAGCCGACGTAGCTCTCCTCCACCGTGCCCGCGACGCCGGCGCCGACCAGCAGGTCGACGTCGATCCCGTGCGCCGAGCCGACCAGCCGCAGGTCGCGCCGTCCGAGCCGGACGAGCTCGCGCACGAGCGCCATCGGCAGCCGGTGCGAGAGCGCGCCGCCGAGCGCGACCGTGTCGCCGTCGGCCACCAGCGCGGCCGCCTCGGCGAGCGTGCAGCGCTTGTCGTCGCGCATCCGCGGCTTCATTGCGCGGTCATCCCGCCGTCGACGGTGTAGATCGAGCCGGTGACGAAGGCCGCGTCGTCGCCGGCCAGGAACAGGGCCACGCGGGCGACGTCCCCGGTGTCGCCCAGCCGCCCGAGGGGGTACTTCTCGATCGTCATCGCGAGGCCGCGGTCGAGGTCCCCGCCGCCGCGCTCGCGGATCATGTTCTCCATCAGCGGGGTGAGCACGGTGCCCGGGCAGATGCAGTTCACGCGGATGCGCCTCGGCGCGAGGTCGAGCGCCATGGAGCGCGTGAGCGACACGACCGCGCCCTTGGCGGCGCAGTAGGGCGCGAAGCGCCGGATCCCCACGAGCGCGGCCACCGAGCCCTGGTTGATGATCGCCCCGCCGCCGGAGCGCTCGATCGCGGGCGCGGCGTGGCGGGAGCACAGCCACGTCCCCTTCACGTTGACGGTGAAGCAGCGGTCCCAGTCCTCGGGCGCGGCGTCGAGGATGTCGCCGGTGCCGTCGACGCCCGCGTTGTTGTAGAGCGCGTCCAGCCGCCCCCAGGCGCCGGTGACGCCCTCGACGAGCCCGCGGGCGCCGTCGTCGGAGCCGACGTCGCCGACCAGCGCGATCGCCTCGCCGCCGGCGTCCGCGATCTCGCCCGCCACCGCCTCGGCCGCGTCCGCGCGCACGTCGGCGATGCCGACGCGGGCGCCCTCGGCCGCGAACAGCCGCGCGGTGGCGGCGCCGATCCCGGAGCCGGCGCCGGTGATCAGCGCCACCTTTCCGTCGAGCCGCCCCATGGCCTGACGCTAGTTCCGCCCCTCCGGGCGGTGTTGGGTTCCGGGGGACAAAGCTCCCGCCATCCGTTGTCCTCAGGCGCCGACCGGCTCGCCCGCCGCCGCCACGACCCGGTCGACGAGCGCGATCGCGGGCCGCGCCGCCGCGACCGGGTCGAGCAGCCGGTCGAGGTCGGCCTCCGTCAGCACGAGCGCGACGTCGGGATCGGCGGCGAGCGCCTCGCCGAGCGACAGGCCCTCGGCGAGGCCGCGGATCGACGCCGCGTAGACGAGCGCGTGCGCGCGGTGCTTGCCGAGCCGGTCCGAGAGCGCCCGCATGACCGGCTCGGACTGCGTGTAGCCGCCCTGCGCCTCGACGTTCGCCCACATCCGCCGGCGGTCGACCTCGAGCCCGTCGACGAGCTCGCAGCCGAGCTGCAGCGCGGCGGCGGCGACCACGCACGCCTCGGGCAGGAAGGCGAACTCGGTCTTCCACGCCGTGCCGTCGCGCTCGTGCTCGTGGCCGACGCCCTCGAGCGCGAGCCCGGCCGCCCCGCGCACGACCCGCCACAGCGTGCCGAGGTGCTCGGAGAGCTCGGGGTTGCGCTTGTGGGGCATCGTGATCGAGCCCACGAGGCCCGGGCGCGTCGACTCGGCGAGCTCCCCGATCTCCGGCCGCTGCAGCTCGTAGACCTCGTGCCCGATCTTGGCCACCGTGCCGGTGACGAGCGCCAGCAGCGCGACGAACTCCGCGATGCGGTCGCGCGCGGTGAGCCAGGTGACCTCGGGGGCCGCCAGCCCGAGCCGGGCGCACAGCCGCGCCTGCAGCTCGAGCCCGGACTCGCCCCAGAACGAGCACGTGCCGACCGCGCCCGCGAGCTGCCCGACCGCCACGCGGGGCCGGGCCTGGGCCACGCGCTCGCGATGGCGCCGCATCTCCGCCGCCCACACGGCCGCCTTGAACCCGAACGTGATCGGCAGGCCGGGCTGGCCGTGCGTGCGGCCCAGCATCACGGTGTCCCGGTGCACGGCCGCGAGCGTCACCAGCGCCCGCTCGAGCGCCTCGAGGTCGCGGTCGGCGTCGTCGAGGACGTCGCGCATGACGATCCCCGACCAGGTGTCGGTGACGTCCTGGACCGTGGCGCCCCAGTAGACCCACTCGCGCGCGTCCGGCGACAGGCGCCGCCGCCACGCGTCGATGAGGCCGAGCGTCGAGTGCCCGGTCTCGCGCGTGCCGGCCGCGATCTCCGAGAGGTCGAAGCTGTCCACCCGCGCCGTCGCCGCGATCTCCTCGGCGGCCGCGGCCGGCACGAGGCCGACCTCGGCCTGCACGGCGGCGAGCGCCGCGATGATCTCGAGCCACGCCTGCAGCCGCCCGCGCTCGCCGAAGCGCTCGCGGGCGGCGGGGGTGCTCCACAGGTGCTCGTAGACGACCGAGTCGATGATGTGCGCGCCGGTCATGCCGCCACCGGCTCCCACGCCGGGACGAGCCGGTGCAGCGCCTCGCGGACCTCCTCGAGCGTCGCGCCCCACGGCACCACCACCGCCTCGCCGTCGGACTCGACGCCGCGCTCGCGCAGGCAGCACTTGAGCAGGGTCGGCGCGGCCGGCTCGCCGGCGCGGACGCGCGGGCACATCTCCACCCGCGCCGCCGGCTCGGAGCCGTAGAGCTCGGCGTGGATCTGGCGCGAGCGCTCGCAGCCGAGCAGGGTCCACGGCGCGGCCCGCGGCGGCCCGGAGTCGAGGAAGTCGACCGGCGAGGCGAGCTCGAGCCCCGCGCAGCGGCACGGCAGGAGCCAGTGGCGCGCGTCGGTCCCGGCGGCGAGCGCGTTGAGGTCGATCGGCACGAGCTCGAGCTCGACGGGGTCGAGGTCCTCGTCGTAGTCGAGCACCCGCTGGGCCATGTCGAGCAGCTTCGGCGGGTACGGGGGCACGACCTCGACGACGCGGATGCGCACGGGCGCGGGCTCGACGATCAGGTTGACGTGCTGGTTGCGACCCTCGACCACGTACACGCGCGCGCCGGCACCGGCGGCGGCCGCCGCCCGCGCCATGTGCGTGGCGTTGCCGGTGTCGACCTCCGGATCGCGCACGAACGCCGTCTCCCCGGGGCCCGAGACCCAGCGGACGGCGGTGACCGGGCGGAACAGCCCGTCGCCGCCCTCGGCCTTCTCGACGGTGACGACCGCGTGGCCCTCGTCGCCCTCCGCGATCAGCACCTCGGTGCGGCGGTAGACGCGGCGGCCGAGGAGGTGCTCGCGCACCGCCGCCTCGGTGAGCGGGACCCCGAGGCGCTGCACGCTCACGCCGCGGTAGGGGCGGCAGATCCAGTTGGGGCGGATCACACCGCGGTCCATCCGCCGTCGAGGACCAGCATCGCGCCGTTCATGTAGGGCATCGCGTCGCCGGACAGCAGCGCCACCGCCTCGGCCACCTCCTCGGTGGTCGCGACCCGCCCCGCGGGGATGCGCTCGAGCACCGCGCCGCGCAGCTCGGGGTCCTCCAGCCGCCAGCGCGTCATCGGGGTGTCGACCATCCCCGGGCAGATCGCGTTCGCGCGGATGCCGCGCGCGGCGTAGTCGGCGGCCAGCGACCGCGTGAGCTGCACCACGCCGCCCTTCGACGCCGAGTACGCGCAGCGCCCGGGGAAGGCGACGAGCCCCGCCACCGAGGCGACGTTGACGATCGTGCCGCGGCCGCGCTCGAGCATCCCGGGGAGCGCGGCGTGGCAGACGAGGAACGGGCCGGTGAGGTTGACCTCGATCACGCGGCGCCACTCGTCGCCCGGCGTCACGTGGCACTCGGCCGCCGCGTGCGAGCCGGTGATGCCCGCGACGTTGACCACGGCGTCGAGCGGCCCCAGCTCGTCGCCCGCGCGCGCGACGGCGGCCGCGACGGCGGCCTCGTCGGAGACGTCGGCCGCCAGCGGGAGCGCGTCGAGGCCGTCCATGAGCCGGACGTCGAGGTCCACCGCCGCGACGCGCGCGCCCCCGGCCGCCAGGCGCTCGGCGCTCGCGCGGCCGATGCCGGACCCCGCCCCGGTCACCAACGCGACGGCGGGCGTCACGGCGCGCCGGCCTCCTGCAGCTCGAGCGTGCGCACGATGTTGATCGCGAGCTGCGCCTCGAAGCGGTCGCGCTGGCGGGCGAAGTCCAGCCCGACCATCTCCTGCACCTTGTCGAGGCGGTAGCGGACGGTCTTGGGGTGCACGAACATCCCGGCGGCGGTGCGCTGGAGGTTGCAGTCGTTGGCCAGGTACGCCTCGACCGTGCGCGCCAGCTCGCTCGGGCGGTCGCGGTCGTGGTCGAGCACCGGGCCCAGCACCCGCCGCGCGAAGGACTGCAGGTCGCCGCGGTCGCCGGGGGCGAGCAGGAAGCGCATCACGCCGAGCTCGTCCAGCACCGCGACGTGGCAGGACCCCGCGTCCACGGGCGCCGCGTTGAGCGCGATCCGGGCCTGGGCGTGGGCCTCCGGCAGGCCGGCGGGCACGGTCGCGGGCGCGCTCACCCCGGCGGCGATCTCCACGCCCGCGAAGCGCTCGGCGAGCCGGTCGACGACCGCCTCGACGCCGGCCCGCGCCGCGCCGGGGTCGTCGGCGGAGGGCAGCAGCAGCGAGATCAGCGAGCCGCGCGCCGCCGCGAGGGCCTTCCCCGCCACGGCGCGCTCGGCGAGCTGCGCGAGCGACTCGCGCAGGTCGAGCTGGGGCACCGGACCCGCCGGCGTGGCGCCGTTGCGCACCATCCGCGCGCGGATCACCGCGACGCGGACGCGCTCGGGGAGCTCGACGTGGAGCGCCCGCGCCCACAGGAGCGCCTCGGCCGCGTCGGCGATCTTGCCGTCGAGCAGGTCCCACAGGAAGTCGCCGCGGACGCGCGTGCGGGCCTCGAGCACCGCGCGCTCCCGGGTCAGCTCGAGCGCGCACATGATCGCCGCCTGCTCGACGAGGACGGCGTCGAGCGCGGCGGGCGGGTGGCGGAGGGCCACGCCGAGATGGCCGAGCCTCTCGCCGCCGGCGACGACGTCGCGCACGAGCAGCTGTCCCTGGGCCGCCGCCTCCTCGCCCGCCCCGAGGCGCCCGGCGATGCGCGGCTGCAGCGCCTGCCCCGCCGCGCCGCTGGCCGCCATCACGCGGCCGCCCGGGTCGAGCATCGCGACGTCGGCGTCGAGCAGGCGGGCGACGCCCTTGACGAGGTCGGCCAGGGCGGCGTCCTCGAGCACGAGGCGCATCAGCTCGTCGTGGACCTCGGTGGCGCGGCGCAGCACCTCGTTCTGCGCCGCGAGCCGCTCGTTGGCCTGCTGGAGGCCCTCGACGTTCTGGCGCTGCGCCTCGTAGAGGCGGGCGTTCTCGACCGCGATCGCCGCGAGGTTGGCGAGCGTCGTCAGCGACTGCAGGTCGGCCCCGGTGAAGACCCCGGGGCGGCGCCGCCAGCTCATCACGACTCCGACCGTGCGCCCCCGCACCGCCATCGGCGCGCCGACCGCCGCGCGCGTGCCGTCGGCCTGGGCGATGTCGATGAAGTCGCGCGAGATCGACGGGTCCGCCTGGTAGTCGTCGACGCGCACCGGGCGGCCCTCGTCGAAGACCTTGCCGGCGACGCCCTGGCCGCGGTGCACCTCGAGCCGCGCGGTGGCCACGGTCCGGTGCCCGGTGCAGGCCTGCATGCGCAGGACCTCGCCGGACTCGTCGGCGAGCAGGATGCCGGCGATGTCGGCCCGGGTCGTGGCGACGACCGCGTTGAGCACCGACAGCAGCGTCACGTCGAGCTCGAGCGAGCTGAGGATGTCGGCGGCGACCTTGTCGAACGCGCCGAGACGCCCGGCCTCGACGGACGCGCTCGTCTCCACGCGGACGACTCTAACCGCACCGCGGTGCTCGCTCACGGACAAGCGGACGCACGAAGGTTGTCCGCTGGGGATGACGAACGCGCCACCGGCGCGCGCATAGCCTCACGCCAGACCGAGCCACCGAGGGAGCACCGATGCCGGAACTCGACGTGGTCGGCTGGCGGTCCGCCATCCAGGCGGCGATCGACCGGCCCGACAGCACGCCCATCCTCAACCTCAAGGACGACGGCGGTGGCATCTACGACGCCATCTTCGTCGGCGGCGGTGCGGCGGGCCGCTTCGGCGGCTCGTACCTGCGCGCGATGGGCGGGCGGGCCCTGATCATCGACCGCTGGCCGTTCCTCGGCGGCAGCTGCCCGCACCAGGCGTGCGTGCCGCACCACCTGTTCTCGGAGGCCGCCGCGGAGCTCGACCGCGCGCGCTGGTTCTCGGACGAGCTGTTCTTCGGGCCCTTCGACGAGTCGCGGGCGAGCATCCTCGAGCTGGTCGGGCTGTTCCGCGCCGGCCGCGCCTCGGCGCACGCGTTCATGAACTGGCAGACCCAGGTGCAGCTCGACGTCGAGTTCGTGCTCAACGCCGAGGCCGACATCGTCGACGCGAACACGGTCGAGGCCGCCGGCCGGACCTTCGAGGCGCGCAACCTCGTGGTCGCCCTCGGCGCCTTCCAGAGGCCGCTCCTGATCCCCGGCGCGGGCCTGCGCGGCGTGCACGACTGGGCGACGCTCGTCGAGGACCTCGACTACGAGCCCACGCGCTGCGTGGCGATCGGCGGCGGCAAGACCGCGGTCGAGTACGGCTCGTTCTTCCAGGCGACGGGGTGCGAGACGACGATCGTGTCGCGCTCGCCGGTGATGCGCACGCGCAGCCTGCACCACGTCGACGAGGACATCCGCCGCTACGTCGTCGACGGCATGCAGGCCCGCGGCATGACGCTGCTCGAGGGCGCGAGCGTGACGGAGATCCACGGCGCCGGCCGGGTCGAGGGCGTCACCGTCCACCACGCCGACGGCACCCTCGAGACCGTCGCGTGCGACATGGTCCTCAACTGCACCGGCGAGCTGCCCAACAGCGCGGAGGCGGCGCGCGCGCTGGGGCTCGCGACCGGCCCCGACGGCGAGATCCTCGTGGACGACCGCATGCGCACGAGCGTCGAGGGCGTGTACGCGGCCGGCGACGTGATCGGCGCGCCCATGGAGATGTTCAAGGCGCGCAAGTGCGGCATGACCGCCGCCCGCAACATCATGGGCGAGGACCACACGTTCGACTTCTCGCAGTACCCAGACTTCCTGCACTCGACCTACGAGGTCACGTGGGTCGGGCTCAGCGAGGAGGAGGCGCGCGAGCGCTACGACGACATCGCGGTGATCCGGATGCCGCCGCGTGGGCTGGAGGGCGACATCCCGCTGCCGTGCGCGGAGGGGACGATGCTCTACGCGTTCGCGAAGCCGGAGCTCTCGGGGCTGCAGAAGTGCGTCATCGACGGCGCGACCCGCCGTGTCCTCGGGTTCCACCACGTCGGCTACGGTGCCAAGGACGCCTTCCAGTACCTCGACCACCTGCTGCGGCGGCCGGACGGCCTGACCGTCGACGAGCTCGGCGAGATGAACGAGCTCTTCCTCAACCCCGAGCACTTCATCCAGCTCTCGCGCCTGCGCGCCGGACGGAGGGAGCTCGTGGACCTGTGAGCTCCGAGCACGCGCTGGAGCGCTCGCCGCGGGCCGGCGCGGCGGGCGGCGTGTCGGCACCGGTCGGCCCGCCGGCGCCCGAGCTCTATCGCCGCATGCTGCTGGCGCGCCGCATGGCCGAGGCGACGCGCGAGCTCTGGAGGGAGGGGGAGGTGCACGGCCCCGGGCACCTCTCGGAGGGCCACGAGGCGATCGCCGTCGGCGCGGCCGCCGCGCTGCGCGCGGGGGACGCCTCGATCGGGACCTATCGCGGACACGCGCACGCGCTCGCGCGCGGGGCCGACCCGGAGGCGGTGATGCGCGAGCTGCTCGGCCGCGAGGGCGGCATCTGCGGCGGCAAGGGCGGCTCGATGCACATCACGAGCGTCGAGCACGGCTACTTCGGCTCCTACGCGATCGTCGGTGCGCACCTGCCGATCGCCTGCGGGCTCGGCTGGGCGCAGCGGCTGCGCGGCGACGGCGCGGTCACCGTGTGCTTCTTCGGCGACGGCGCGACGAACATCGGCGCCTTCCACGAGGCGGTGAACCTCGCCGCCGTATGGCGGCTCCCGGTCCTCTTCGTGTGCGAGAACAACCTCTACATGGAGTACACGGCGATCGGCGCCGTGACGCCGGTCGAGCACCCCGCCGCCGACCGGGCGCCCGCCTACGGGCTCGAGCCGATCGTCATCGACGGCAACGACGTCGAGGCGGTGCGCGACACGGTGGCCGAGCGGGCGTCGCGGGCCCGTGAGGGCGGCGGCCCGGCGATCGTCGAGGCGGTGACCTACCGGCTGCGCGGCCACTCGCTCGCCGACCCGGCCGCCTACCGGCCGGCCGAGGAGGTCGAGCGCGGCGTCGCGGGCGAGCCGATCGGCCGCTACCGCCGCGTGCTCGAGGGGCGCGGGGTGGAGGGCGGCGAGCTCGACGCCGTCGAGGCGGACGTGGCCGCGCTCGTCGCCGCGGTCGCCGAGCGGGCGCGCGCGGCACCGCCGCCGGAGCCCGCGACCGCGTGGACCGACGTGTGGGCCGACGGGACGAGCCGATGGCGGAGCTGACCTTCCGCGACGCGGTGCGGTCCGCGCTCGTGCAGGAGATGGAGCGCGACGAGCGCGTCGTGCTGCTGGGCGAGGACGTCGGCCCCGGCGGGGTGTTCAAGACCACGCCGGGCCTCGTGGACCGCTTCGGCCGCGAGCGGGTGTGGGACACCCCGATCTCCGAGCAGGCGATCGTCGGCGGGGCGATGGGCGCCGCGATGGGCGGGATGCGCCCGGTCGCCGAGATCATGTTCTCGGACTTCTACGCCACCTGCTGGGACCTGGTGGCCAACGAGATCGCCAAGACCCGCTACATGACCGGCGGCCAGGTGACGCTGCCGCTGGTCGTGCGCGGGTCCAACGGCGGCGGCGGGCTGGGGTTCGGCGCCCAGCACAGCCAGTCGGCGGAGAGCTGGGCGATGTGCGTGCCCGGGCTGAAGGTGGCGTGCCCGTCGACGCCCGCCGACATGAAGGGGCTGCTGGCGGCCGCGATCCGCGACGAGGACCCGGTCCTCGTCTTCGAGCACAAGGGCCTGTACCCGTCCGTGGGCGAGGTCCCGGACGGCGACCACGTGGTGCCGCTGGGGCGGGCGGCGGTCGTGCGCGAGGGCGCCGACGTGACGCTGGCCGGCCTGGCCTTCACGGTCGGCGCCTGCCTCGAGGCGGCGGAGAGGCTCGCCGCGGACGGCGTCGAGGCGGAGGTCCTCGACCTGCGCACGCTGGTGCCGCTCGACGCCGCGGCCGTGCTCGCGTCCGTCGCGAAGACCAACCGGCTGGTGATCGCGGAGGAGGGGCCCGGCCAGCTCGGCTGGAGCGCCGCGCTCGCGGCGATCGTGGCCGACGAGGCGTTCGACGACCTCGACGCCCCGGTGACGCGGGTGTGCGGAGGCGCGGTGCCGTTGCCGGCCGCGGGCGTGCTCGAGGACGAGGTCAACCCGTCGGCGCGGCGGATCGTGGAGGCGGTCGGCCGGTGGGAGTAGTCGAGACCAACCACAGGAGGAGACCCCATGCAGATCCGCGGGCGTGAAGTACTCCTGCCGACGTCGACCGTCGGCGCCCTGCCCAGGCCGCACTGGCTGCGCGGCCGCGTGTTCGGGACGCTCAACGAGCCGACCTACCGCAGCCACGAGCTGCGGGTGACCTACGAGGACGCGATGAAGCTGTGCGCCCGCGAGCAGGAGAAGGCGGGGCTCGACATCCTCACCGACGGTCACCAGTACTTCGAGTGGGAGGCCCCGGGCTTCCAGCTCGAGCCGATCTTCCACTACATCCCCGAGAACCTCGGCGGCTTCGAGATGCACGGCCCTCCGGGCGACGGCGTCAAGTACCGGCCGTTCTACAAGCCGCGCGTGACCGGCCAGATCCATTGGGTGAAGCCGATCTTCGACGGCGTCGTCTACGCGCTGCAGATGGCGACCGACCGGCCGTTCAAGTTCAGCCTGCTCGGCCCCGCCCAGCAGAGCGTGATCGTGCACGACGAGCACTACGGCGGCGACCAGGTGGCGCTCGCGACCGACATCGCCGTGGCGCTCAACAAGGAGCTGCTCTACCTGCAGGACATGGGCTGCGAGGCGGTTCAGCTCATCGACGTGCTGCCGCCCTACACCCAGGACACGTGGCAGATCGACGTCCAGAACCGCATGTTCGAGGGCGTCACCATGACCAAGCTCTGGCACATCTGCTACGGCAGCGTCGACGGCCAGACCGACGTCTGGGAGAACAAGGCGGTCGACATGATGCCGCTGTTCCACCAGACCGCGGCGGACATCATCCACCTGGAGTTCACGCACCGCGACTTCGCCGAGATCGGCGCCTTCCGGGAGTTCCCGGCCGACAAGGTCCTCGGCATCGGCGTGATCGACTCCAAGGACACGCAGGTGGAGTCCAAGGAGGTCGTGGCCGAGCGCATCCGCCGCGGGCTCGAGGTGATGCCGCCCGAGCGGCTGTGCGTCATGACCGACTGCGGCCTCGGCTACTTCAGCCGCACGATGGCCTACGCGAAGCTGACCGCGATGGTCGAGGGCCGCGACATGGTCCTCGAGGAGGTCGCGGGCGGCACGCGGCCGCAGCCGGTGGCCGCGGGCTGACGGCTTCGCGCGCGTGGCGGCGGCGCGCGGCGGGGCGGGCGGGCCCCCTCCGCGCGCGCCGTCAGCCGCCCCTCTGGGCCCCTAGCAGGCCTGGCGCGTGGCGTCGAGGTCCAGGTTCTTGCGGATCGCGCTGATCCCCTGGGCCTTCGCCTGTGCGCAGAAACTGCTCGTGTCCATCGTGTACTCGGCGTTGAAGACCGCCTTGCCGGCCGCGATGAACGGCTGCAACATGGCGCACTCGCCGTACTCGAAGCACTGCTCGTTGATCGCGAAGTCGAAGTCAGGCTCGAGCTGCGCGACCTGGTCGAGGTCGTTCTTGAGCGCGATCGAGAGGCCCCTGGCGTGCGCCGCGGCGGCCAGGAAGCGGTTGTAGGCGAGCTGATCGGCCGCCGTCAGCGGGAAGCCCGACGAGTTCGAGTAGCCGTCGACGTTGTCGGGCTCGACGCCGTCGAAGCCCTTCGCCTTGCAGAGGTCCATGCGCCGCTCCATGATCGGCCCGAGCACGTCGAGGCGGCGGACGTCCAGCCAGCGCTCGTCGGGCCAGCCCTCGAGCGCGCTGCCGAGGACGTCGGCCGGGAACTCGCCGGAGTCCGGCCGGCCGGGCTCGTAGGAGCCGGCGCTGAAGTAGCAGACGACCTTGCGCCCCTTGGCGTGCAGCGCGGACACGACGCTCGCGTCGTTGTTGAAGAGGTCGATGTCGTACATCTGGGCCTCGACCGACTGGTCGACCGGGGTCGTCAGCTGCCACTGCCAGGTCGTGCCGGGCGCGGGCCGCCAGATGCCGGCGGGCGCCTGCTGGGTCTGCGGGGAGTTGGGCGGGGTCACGGGTTGGCCGGCGGCGCGGATCGGGACGAGCGCGAGGCTATCGACTCGCACCGCGCGCTTGCAGCCGCGTCCGCGCTTGGGGTTCGCGATCCGCAGGCTGATCTTGTGCCGTCCGGCCGGGAGCGCGCGCGGCACCGCGCGCGATGTCCAGCGCCGCCCGGCGACCTTCTGGGCGAGCGCCCGCCTGCCGTCGACGGCGACCTCGAGCTGCGGGGTCCCCTTGCACCGCTGGCCGCGCGCGACCACGATGAGCCTCACCTTCTTGCGGAGCCTGAGGGTCTTGCGCGCCTGGCCCTTGCCGGTCAGCACGAGCGCCCGCTTGCCGGCCGCCTGCTTGTCCTTGACGACCTTGCCCGTGCGCTTGGAGACGTCCATGCCCTCGGCCTGGACGGTCTGTGCCGCCGATGCCGCCGCGGGGGCGACGAGCGCCACCAGCAGGCCGGCGACGAAGGAGAAGGACAAGCGACCCCGCGCACGCGCGCGGGCACGACTCTTGCGAGCACGATGAGCGAGCATGAGTGACCTCGGGTCCGGTGACCCTGCCTTGGCGCGCGCGACGGAGCCCGCCCCGCGTTGTCGGGTCACCGCCGGACACCGGCGACCCAGGCACGAGCGCTTACCGACAACACGCCCAATGCCCCGCCGCCCTGTTAGCAAACCTTTATTGATGAGATTGTCTCGCGCATTCCAGCCGGCCGCGGTCCTACTCGTTGGTCCAGGATCCGGTCGAGTGATCGAAACTCGCGTGCGCCGGCGCGGTTCCTCAGCTGTCAGGGCGCCTCGGGCCGAGCATTCCGGGTGGCGCCGTCGCACCACGGATGGAGACGAGCAATGCCTCACACGGACCGAGGGCTCGGGGCGCCGGATGCGCTCCGCCCACGACCGGCGACCGATCCCGGCGATGCCACCCCGGGATCCCGCCCGCACGATGATCGCCCGGGGCCCTCGTGAGGCGGCTCCGGCTCCCGCGGCTCGCGCTGATGGCTAGCGCGCTCGCGCTCCTGGCCGTGCCGGTCGCGCTCGGCGCCACGCCCGAGACGCCCAAGCCCGGTCAGCGGATCGACATGAAGGTCCTGCTGCTCACCAGCGCCACGACCGACACCACCGCGACCACGTGGGAGGCCGCGCTCAAGCGGGAGGGCGTCCCCTACGAGAAGCTCGTGGTCGGCACCGCGGGCGTGCTCACCGACGCGAAGCTCGCCGACTACGCCGCCAACCGCGCCTTCTACCAGGCGGTCGTCGTCGCCCCCGGCAACATCGCCGATCCGGGCGTGCTCCCGGCGGCCGACCTCGCGGCGCTCACGAAGTTCCAGACCACCTTCGGGATCCGCCAGCTGAGCGACAACACGTTCCCGAACGCCGCGCACGGGCTCGGGGCGCCCACGAGCTCCGGCAGCCAGGACGGCGTGACCGCCAACCTGACCGACACCGGCCGGCTGGCCTTCCCGTACCTGAAGGGACCCGTGACGATCGACAACGTCGACCCGGCCGTCGACGAGTCCTTCGGCTATCTGGCCCAGCCGCTGAACGCCGCGAACTTCCAGACGCTCCTCACCGGGCCGGGCAACGCCGCGTTCCTCGGCGTCTTCACGCACCCCGAGGACGGGCGCGAGGAGATGGTGATGACGCTGGCGAGCAACGAGTTCCAGACGCACAACCACCTGCTGCGCCACGGGATGCTCAGCTGGGTCACGCGCGGCGTCTACCTCGGCCACCAGCGCAACTACTTCGAGATGCAGGTCGACGACGTGTTCATCGGCGACGACGGCTGGGACCCGGCGACGAAGTCGACGAGCTTCGACGAGGCGGACGTCATCCGCATGAACGCCGCCGACGTCGACCGGGCCGTCCAGTGGTCGCGGGCCAACGGCCTCAAGCTCGACATCGTCTACAACGGCCTCAACACCGACCCGATCGAGGTGCTCAACGCCTTCAAGGCCAACGCGAACGAGTTCCGCTGGATCAGCCACACGTTCACGCACCCCAACCTCGACTGCTCGACGCGCGGCTTCATCGCGAGCGAGATCAACCAGAACAAGGCGTTCGCCCAGACCCACGGCCTGCCCATCGACCCGTCGGAGCTCGTGACGGGCGAGCATTCGGGCCTGGCCAACACCCGACCCGGCAACCCGGGGACGATCGACCCGCCGTTCTTCGCCGACGAGCCCACGGCGGCCGCGGGCGGCACGCTGCCGGCCGGCTCCTACGACTACGGCATCACCGCCCGCTCGAGCAACGGCGAGACGATCGCGTCGGTCGCGCAGGTCACCACGGCGACCGCCGGCTCGGTCGACATGAGCTGGGAGGGCATCTGCCACGCCGTCGGCTACGAGGTCTACCGCAGGCCGGCCGGGTCGGCCGACGGCTGGGTCAAGGTCGGCTCGGTCGCGCCGCCCAACCCGTCGTTCACCGACGCGGGCGCGGCGACCGTGACGTTCACCGACACGGGCGCCGCGACGAGCGCGGGGGCGCCGCCGGCGTCGAGCACCGCGGTGCTCGACCCCTACGGGGAGAACCCGGCGTTCGCGGGCGCGCTCAGCGACGCGGGCATCCGCGTGATCGCCAGCGACAACTCGAAGGACTACCCGCAGGCGACGGCCGGCCGGCTGTTCACGGTCGACCCGAACCAGCCGGTCCAGGCGCGCGCGGTCCCGCGCTACCCCAGCAACGTCTACTACAACACCGGCACCCGGACCCAGCAGCTCGACGAGTACAACTACATCTACCTGCCGCCGGAGCTGGGCGGCGCATGCGTCAACAGCGCCACCAACACGTGCCGCACCGCGGCGGCGACGTGGCAGGAGTACGTGGACAGCGAGGTCCGGATCATGTTCGGCCACATGATGGGCAACGACCCGCGGCCGCACTACTTCCACGAGGCCAACATCGCCAAGACGGCCGATCCCGAGGGCGGCGTCATGTACCAGGTGGTCGACGCGCTGCTGGCGCGCTACCGCGGCTCTGTTCGCAGACGACGCGCCGATCCGCCAGCTCAGCCACACGCAGATCGCCGATGAGCTCGAGCGGCAGTCCAAGTGGCTCGCCGACGTGGCCGCGGGCCGCGCCTCGGGCTACATCCAGGACGGCCGCGTGCATGTCAGCACGACCGCGACGATCGAGGTGCCGCTCACCGGCACGACGGTCGGCGACCTGTACGGGGGCCAGCGCTCCGGCTGGACGACGGTCTCCGCCGGCTCGGAGCTGGTGGTCTCGCCGAGCGATCCCGGCATGACCGGTCGCCCGTCGATCTCCGGCGCCGCGGTGCCGGGGACCACGCTGACCGCCTCGCCCGGCACGTGGGCGGCCACCGGGCCGCTCGCGCACGCCTACCAGTGGCAGCGCTGCGACGCGGCGGGCGCCAGCTGCGAGGTCATCGCCGGCGCCACCGGCACGAGCTACCAGGTCCTCGAGAGCGATCGCGGCAAGCGCCTGCGGGTCGTCGTGTCCGCGGGCAACTGGATCTCGTCGGTCGGCCAGGAGGACTCGCTGCCGACCGCGGCGGTCGGCGATCCCGTGACGCCTCCGCCCCCGGTGACGGGTGGCGGCGGCGGCTCGGGCGGCTCCGGCTCCACGTCGGGTGGCTCCGGCGGGCAGACGGGCGGCGGGTCGCAGGGCGGCCAGGCCGCAACCGCGCCGAGGCTCACGGGGCTGGCGATCAGCCCCAAGCGGTTCGCGGTCCGCAAGAGCGCGACGATCCGTTGGACCCTCGACCGGGCGGCGAGCCTGAGCGTGCGGGTCGAGCGGGTGCTCAAGGGCCGCAAGGTCGGCATCCGCTGCCGGCCGGACTCCAAGCGGCTGCGCAAGCGCTCGCCCTGCACCCGCTACGTCTCCATGGGCACGATCAAGCGCGCCGCCAAGAAGGGCACCGGCACGCTCAAGCTCGCCGGCAAGGTCGGGCGCCGCACCCTGCAGCCCGGCAGCTACCGGCTGGTCGTGAGCGCCACGGACGCGAAGGGCAACCGCTCCGCGCCGCGGACGCTGACCTTCACGGTCGTGCGCCGCTGACGCCCGAGAGCGCCTGGAACGCGGGCGCCGGGCCGGTCGCGACGACCGGCCCGGCGCCCTGCCGCGCGGCCCCGGGCCGCGCCGGCGACGGCCCCTGCGGGGGCCGTCGTCCATTAATCGCCCGAGATATGGAAGGGGCCCAGAGCCCGCCCCGTTGATCCCTCGTTAGGGCGCGCCGGCCCGAAGAAGCGTGTCGCCGCGGCGCCAATCGCACGACCTGACGGAGAAGAGCAATGGCTCAAACCGAGCGGCCTTCACAGGCAATACATCGGTCGCGCCACCGGCGCGGCCCCCAGGAGCTGAGCTCGTGAGGCGGTTCCGGATACCGCGCCTGGCGCTCCTTGTAGCGCTGATCGCGCTGCTGGCGGCGCCGGTCGCATTCGGCGCGCTCGCCCCGCAGCCCGGCCAGCGCATCGACCTCAAGGTCCTGCTGATCGGCGCGACCGGCCAGGAGGCCACGTTCGGCGGCTGGAAGGCCCAGCTCGAGCGCGAGGGCGTGCCCTACGACACGATCATCGCCGACAACGCCGACGGCACCATCACCGACGCCCGGCTCGCCGACTACAGCGCCGGCTGGGCGAAGTACCAGGCGGTGATCCTGGCGACGGGCGACCTCGTCCACGACGTCAACGGGCAGTTCCTCACCGCCCTGAACCCCGACGAGTGGGCGGCCCTCGACCGCTTCGAGACGACGTTCGGCATCCGCCGGATCAGCGACAACACCCAGCCGACCGCCGCCCACGGCCTGAACTTCGCCACCAACGTGGGCGCCCAGGACGGCTTGGCGGCCACCCTTACCGCCACCGGCCGGACGATCTTCCCCTACCTGCAGGGCCCGGTGACGATCGACGACTCCGGCGGGGCGGCCTCGGTGGAGGCCTTCGGCTCCCAGGCGACGCCGGCCTTCCCAGATCCGACGTTCCAGACGCTCCTCACCGGTCCCAACAACTCCGCCTACCTCGGGATCTACAACAAGCCCGACGGTCGCGAAGAGATGGTGATGACCGTCGACTCGAACCAGTTCCAGAACCATGCCTGGCTGCTGCGCCACGGGATGCTGACCTGGGTGACCCGCGGCTACTTCCTCGGCACCCAGCGCAACTACTTCGAGATGCACGTCGACGACATCTTCCTGCCCGACGACCGCTGGAGCACGACCGAGAAGAAGACGGGCATCGAGGTCGACAACCCGAGCGCGCCCGGCACCACGGTGGTCGGAGCCGACGAGTACGAGTGCACGCGCGACGCCACGGTCACGACCCTCCCGCAGTGCCCGCCGCTGATCCGCATGACCCCCGCGGACGTGACGTTCGCGCAGAACTGGCAGACACAGAACGGGCTCGTGCTCGACATGGTCTACAACGGGTTCGGGAGCGTCGAGGCGGAGCAGGAGACCGGCCTCGCCGACCCGCTCACGACCGCGTTCGTCAACGCGCGCAACTCGTTCCGGTGGATCAACCACACCTACTCCCACCCGAACCTCAACACCGCATCGCAGGCGACGATCGAGTCCGAGATCTCGCAGAACATCGCGTGGGCCCAGCAGAAGGGCATCCCGATCGACCCCACCGAGCTCGTCACCGGCGAGCACTCGGCGGTCGGCAACAGCTCGACCACGATCCCCAACCCGATTCCGCAGAACCCGGCCCTGGCGCCCGCGCTCACGGCGACGGGTATCCAGTGGATCGCGTCGGACAACTCGCGTGAGCAGAACGGCGCGCAGCGTGGGATCGGGCCGGCCCTGACGGTGCCGCGCTACCCGTCGAACGTGTACTACAACGTCGCCACGCAGGCGGAGCAGCTCGACGAGTACAACCACATCTACCTGCCGCCCTCGCTCGGCGGGGTGTGCGTCGCGAGCGCCACGAACACCTGCCGCACGGCGCCGGCCACCTGGGAGGAGTACCTCAGCAGCGAGGCCAACATCATGTACAGCCACCTGATGCTCAACGATGCGCGGCCGCACTACGCGCATCAGAGCAACCTGGTGGAGGAGACCGGCACCCAGGGGCGCATCCTCTACGCCGTGATGGACCGGGTGATCGCCCGCTACAAGCAGGCGTTCAACGCGCCTCTGGTCCAGCTCACGCAGAAGCAGATCGGCGAGGAGATCGCCCGTCACCAGGCCTGGGCGTCGATCCGGGGCTCCGGCCAGGTGTCGGCGTACCTGCTCGACGGCCAGATCCACATCCAGAACCGGACGGCCTCCACCGTCCAGGTGCCGGTCACCGGCGTGGCGGGCATCGGCTCCGCCTACGGCGGCGTGACCTCGGGCTGGACGTCGATCGCGCCGACGTCCGAGATCACCCGCCCGGCCCCCGCCGGCGGGCAGCCGGTCAGCCGCGGGACCACGCCGCAGGCCGGCCAGCCGGTGAAGAAGCAGGCCGGCAAGGCCAAGTCCAAGGTCCGCAAGCTCAAGCTCACGAACGTGCGCATGAGCCCGACGCGCTTCGGCGTCAAGGGTCGCCGTGGCGGCTCGCGGATCACCTGGAAGGCGAACCGCGCGGCGACGTTGCGACTCTCGTTCGAGAAGGCCGGCAAGGGCAAGCGCGTGCGCGCGAACTGCCTGAAGTCGACCAAGAAGCTCAAGAAGCGCAAGTCCTGCGTCCGCTACAGCCCGATGGGCCGGTTCAACCACAAGGTGGCCGCGGGCAACGGCAGGCTGAAGTTCACCGGCAAGATCGGCAAGCGCACCCTGCGCCCCGGCACCTACCGGCTGCGCGCCGTCCTCACCGACGGCAAGGGCAACCACTCGCCCGTGCGCAACGTGAAGTTCGTCGTCAAGCGCTAGCCGGCTGACGACCGCGAGGCACCCGGGGGGCCGTCCAGGTCCCCCGGGTCCTCCACCGTCTCGAGCGAGCCGAGCTCGGTGACGAGCACCACGTGGCGGACCGAGACCGCGACGTAGGGCCGGGACTCCGGGGCACAGGAGTCGTCGACCCACCGGATCTCGGCATCCACGAGCGCCAGGAACTCCGACTCGTGGGCGCTGAGGAAGTCGGTGGTCCGGGAGCGGTAGCCCTCGCTCGGGAGCTGGAGGGTCCCCTCGATGACGTGGCGGCCGGTCTCGACCCGGACGCGTTCGCGGCGCAGCGGCATGCCCCTCAGTATCGGCCAGGGCGCGGAGGGCCTATAGCCTCCGCGGTCCATGATCGACGTCGACGCCGCCCTGCGCCCCTTCTACGACCGGCTCGTCTCGGACGTGGGCGGCCTCGACCTCTACGACGCCCACACGCACATCGGGGCCAACGACCCCGACGGGTTCCGCCAGACCCCCGAGGAGCTGCTGGCGTGGCTCGCACCGGTCGACGCCCGGGGCGTCGTGTTCCCGATGCACGAGCCGGACGGCTACCCGGAGGCCAACGACACGGCGATGGCCGCCGCCGCGGACTCGGACGGCCGGCTGGTGGCCTTCTGCCGCGTCGACCCGCGCGCCGAGCCCGTCGCGGAGGCCGCGCGCTGCCTCGACGCCGGGGCGCGGGGCATCAAGCTGCACCCGCGCGCCGAGCGCTTCACGCTCTCAGAGCCCACCGTCCGCGACATCGTGGCGCTCGCGCACGAGCGCCACGCGCCGGTGCTCATCCACGCCGGGCGCGGGATCCCCGCCCTGGGCCGCGACACGGTGGAGCTGAGCGGCGAGTTCACCGACGCCACGCTGATCCTCGCCCACTGCGCGATCTCGGACATCGCGTGGCTGTGGCGCGCCCTGCCCGAGCACCCCAACGTGCTCATCGACACGTCCTGGTGGCATCCCTCCGACCTGACCGCCCTGTTCGCGCTCGCGCCGCCGGGCAACGTCGTGTGGGCGAGCGACTCGCCCTACGGCCAGCCGCTGCCGTCGGCGGTGATGGCGCTGCGCTGCGCGCTGCAGGCCGGGCTGACCCCCGGGCAGGTGCAGGAGGTCGCGGGCCGCCAGCTCGCCCGCGTGCTCGACGGCGAGGCGCCGAGGCACGCCGGCCCGCCCCCCGGCGCCGCCGCCGCCCGGGCGCTCGACCCCCTGGTGGAGCGCGTGATCGCCCACCTCACCACGACGATCGGGCGTGCGTTCGGGCGCACCGACTACGCCGAGACGCTCGACCTGGCGCGGCTGGCCTGCGCGGTCGGCGTCGACATGCCCAACGCGCGGCTGTTCAGCGAGGTGCTCGAGCTGCTCGACCTCTTCGAGGAGAACCGCGAGCCGCCGCCGGACGGCCGGCCGTTGCCGCTCGCCGCGCGCTTCCTGCTGATGGCGCTCTTCCTCGCGCGCACGCCGGACGTGCCGCTGCCGGACCGCCCGGGATCGCCGGCGCCGACGCGCGACGGCGCGCGGCCGGGCGACGGCGTGTTCCACGGCGGCCTCTCTCCGGCCGAGTTCCCCGGCGCCGAGCGCTGAGCCGAGGGCGTACGCTGGGCGCATGGCGCGTCCGCCCACTCCGCCCGACGAGCCCTGGCGCGAGCGGCGCTACTGGGTCGTCCGCGCCGGTCCGGTGGTGGCGCTGCTGGTCGCCGGCGCCCTGCTCGCGCTGCTGGCGGACGGCGCCGTCGCGATCGTCGGCTGGGGCCTGATCGGCGTCGCCTTCACGGTCGCCGTCGCCCTGGCCTTCCTGGAGGTCGGGCTCAGCGAGGACCGCGAGCGGGAGCGAGAGTCCGCAGCCGGGCGACGCCCTCGTCGATGACCTCGTCGCGCTTGCAGAAGGCGAAGCGCACGAGCGGACGGCCGACGGCCTGATCGTCGAAGAACACCGACGTCGGCACCGCGACCACGCCCGCGCGCTCCGGGAGCGCCCAGCAGAACGCGACGCCGTCCTCCTCGCCCAGCGGGCGGATGTCCGCGTTGACGAAGTAGGTGCCGGCCGGGCGGTAGACCTCGAAGCCCGCCGCCTCGAGGCCCGCGCAGAGGCGGTCGCGCTTGGCGCCGAGATCGGCGGCGCCGCGCTCGTAGAAGCCGTCCTCCAGCGGGAGCGCGGCGGCCACCGCGTGCTGCAGCGGGGTGCCGACCGCGTAGGTGAGGAACTGCTTGGCGGTGCGCACCGCGGTCACGAGCTCGGCGGGCCCCGTGACCCAGCCGATCTTCCAGCCGGTCAGCGAGAACGTCTTGCCCGCGGAGGACACGGTCAGCGTCCGCTCGCCCATGCCGGGGAGGGTGGCCAGCGGCACGTGCTCGCCGTCGAAGACGAGGTGCTCGTAGACCTCGTCGGTGACCGCCAGCAGGTCGTGCTCGACGCACAGCGCGGCGATCCCCTCGAGCTCCGCGCGGGACAGGACCCGCCCGGTCGGGTTGTGCGGGCTGTTGAGCAGGACCAGGCGGGTGCGCGGCGAGATCGCGGCGGCCATCGCGTCGAGGTCGACCTCCCAGCCGGGCGGCCGCAGCGTCACGCCCCGCCGGGCGGCGCCCGCCATCGCGATGCACGCCGCGTAGGAGTCGTAGAACGGCTCGAGGCAGACGACCTCGTCGCCCGGCTCGCACAACCCGAGCAGCGCCGCCGCGATCCCCTCGGTGGCGCCGACGGTGACCAGCACCTCGCCGTCGGGGTCCACCTCGAGCCCGTAGAAGCGCCGCTGGTGCTCGGCGACCGCGGTGCGCAGCGCCGGGATGCCGTCGCCGGGCGGGTACTGGTTGTGGCCGTCGCGCATCGCCGCCACCGCGGCCTCGATCACCGCGGCGGGCCCGTCCGTGTCGGGGAAGCCCTGCCCGAGGTTGACCGCGCCGGTGCGGACCGCCAGCGCCGACATCTCGGCGAAGATCGTCGTGCCGAAGCCCCGCAGGCGGGAGGCGAGCGCCGGGCGGTCGCGGGCGGTGGCCATGCCGGGGAGCCTAGTGACCGTCGTACCGCCATTGCCTCCGTCGAGACTCGCCGGCGTCGTGCTGTCGCCTCTCGGTCGCCGACCGCGGGCTGCTGAAGCGGCTGTCCTGGGTCGGCCTGCCTCTGGGAGCACAGGGCAGGACAGCGCCCGTGAAAGCCTTCGGGTGGGCGCGGTTGCGTCGCGGTGAAGTGTCCTGGGTAGGGGTCGCTCCGCGACCACAGGGCAGGATGCTCCCACGACTCGAAGGCGAGTTGGCGCTTGCTCGCGAGGCGTGCGCGCCGGCGCAAGTCGACCTCCCGCCGCGCCTCGACCGTCCAAGTCCATGGCCGCATCCGGCCGGCGGCGAGTCGGCTGCGGCGGTCCTCCGGCGTGGATGCTGGGGTTCGGGTCCTAGGACCGTTCGCCGGGCGACCTTCGCAACAAGCGCTTGAGGCGCTCGCGGCGCTCGGGCGGCATCGCGCGCACGATTGCCCGCGCCCGCCACTCGAGCTGCGCCGGCGCCATCTGGGCGCGGGTGACCGGGTAGCGCGCGTTGACCGGGAAGAGGCCGCTCCAGGTCACCGAGGCGGTGGTCTCGGGGCCGGTGAAGCGCAGCTTGTAGGGGTGCTCGCCGCCGCCGAAGTCGATCTGGCGCTCGCCGCGCGCGTAGGCGTCCTCGACGGCCGCGAGGATCGAGACGAGGGCGGGGCGCAGGTTGGAGTGGGACTCGTCCCAGCCGCCGTTCCAGTAGGCGAGCCGGCCGCCCGCGGCGACGAACACCTGGACGGCGATGAAGCGCTCCTCGTACTCGACGCACCACAGCCGCAGGGTCCCGTCGCCGGCCAGCGAGCCCGCGGCGTCGGCGAGCATCGCCTCGACCTGCTCGCGGTCCAGCAGGCCGCCGCGCTCGCCCCAGCGGGCGTCGTGGAGCTCGGCGAAGGCGCGCGCGACCTTCGGCGCCTCGGTGGGGTCGGACACCAGCCGCAGCCGTGCGCCCAGCTTCTCGATCCGCCGCCGGGACTGGTTCATCTGCTGGCGGAAGTTCTGGCTCTTCGACGCCAGCCAGGTGGCGTAGTCGGGGGCGTCGAGGTCGAGCATCGGCGTGAGGGCCTCGGTCGAGCGGTAGCGCCCCGGCCGCAGGCGGCCCGGCCAGCCGCGGGCGATCGCGTCCGGCCACGGGCTCGCGGCGTCGAGCGCCTCGAAGCTCACGAGGCTCGGCCGGGGCCGCGCGCCGGCGAGCGCCCGCGCGACCGCGGCGCCGACCGCGGCCTCCATGCCCGGCGGCGCGAGCGGGTCGATCCGGTGCGCCGTGCCGGAGCACAGCAGCCGGTAGTCGCTGCGCCCGGCGCGCCCGCGGAACGCGAAGTACGGCGCCACGCCGACGAGCGCGGTGCCGTCGAAGACGAGCACGACGCGCAGCAGGGCGCCCGGCGGAGCCATGTGCCGCCACCAGGCGAGCGCCCAGCCGGGGTGCCCGTACGGCCGGCCGGCCTCGGCCGCGAGTCGCGCCCAGGCGGCCTCGTGGGGGGACAGCGCCGCCTCGTCGGTGACGATCGTGGCGATGAGGCTCCCGGCGCTTGCGGGGGTGGACGGGTCCGTAGGAGGGGCGGCCACCGGCGCGATTATGGGGGCTCGGGCGGCCGCGTGACCTGCGGGGCGGTGCGACGGGGTGCGATAGCGTGGGCGCGGTGCCGCGGGCCCGGATCGTGACTGATGCCGATCAGGCGCGGGCGCTCGCGGACGGCTGGGACGCGCTCGCGGTGGCCGCCGGGCGCCCGTACTGCGCGCCCGCGTGGATGCTCGCGTGGTGGCGCCACGTCGAGCCGCCGCGCTCGCAGCTCTGCGTCGTCGCGGTCGAGGACGGCGACGATCTGGTCGGCCTGGCGCCCTGCTACGTGATCTCCGACAGGGGCCTGCCGGTGCTGCGGATGCTGGGCGCGGGGTTCAACGCGGGGCTCGAGCCGCTGGCCGTCGCGGGGCGCGAGGGCGAGGTGGCCGAGGCGATCACCGGCGCGCTGGCCGCGCGCGAGGAGCGCCTCGCGGTCCTGTCGCTCGAGGGGCTGCCGGGCGACCGGCCGTGGCCGGGGCTGCTGGCCACGCGCTGGCCCGGGCGGACGGGCGCGAAGCTCTCGCCGAGCTTCGCGATGCCCGCGCCGTTCATCGACCTCTCCGAGGGCGGCTACGCCGGCTGGCTCGAGCGCCGCGGGTCGAAGACGCGCGCGCAGCTGCGGCGCAGCCGCCGGAGCCTCGAGCAGGCCGGCGCCACCCTGCGGCTCGCGGCGCTCGACGAGCACGAGCGCGTCGTTCCCGAGCTCATGCGGCTGTACCGCGGGCGCTTCGAGGGCTCCGAGCGCCTCGCGCCCCCGGTCGAGCGCATGCTGCTCGAAGCGGGCGCCGCGCTGGGCCCGGCCGACCGCTACCAGCTGTGGGTGCTCGAGGCCGAGGAGGGCGTGGTCGGCGCCCATCTGGTCCTGCGGGCGGGCGACACGACCGGCGGCTGGGGCGGGGGCTTCGACGAGGCGTGGTCCCGCTACTCGCCGAGCATGGGGATCATCGCCGCCTCGGTCGAGCACGCCGCCGCCACCGGCGTGCGGCGGGTGGACATGGGCGAGGGCGCGCCGCCGTGGAAGCTCCGGCTCGCCGACGGCGACGCCGGGCTGCAGTGGGCGCTCGTCTTCCCGCGCGGGCGGCGCTACGTGCAGGCGCGTCTGTGGGCGGCCCCGCGCTCCGGGCGCCGGTGGCTGGTCCGGCAGGCGAAGCGGCTGCCCCCGGGGACCCGGCAGCGGCTCCGGCGCGTCCTGCGCCGCGGATGAGCGTGTCCACCGACGCCACGAGCACGGAGATCGGCGCGAGCTCGGGCGGACGCGCCGCCCGCGACATCGCGGCCGCGCTCGCCCTGCGCGTCGCGAACCTCGGGCTCGGGATCTTCGTCACGCTGCTGCTGATCCGCACGCTCGGCGACGTGCGCTTCGGCCAGTGGTCGACGCTGTTCGCGGTCGGCATGATCGCCGGCTACTTCGGGTCGATGGGGCTCGAGCGCGTCGCGGTCGAGCGCGCCGCCGCCGACCCCGCCCACGAGCGCGAGTGGCTCGGCGCGCTGCAGACGCTGCGGCTCACGCTCTCGATCCCGGCGGGCCTCGTCGCGCTCGGCGTGCTGCTCCTCATCTCCCACGACGCCACGATGCGCACGGCCGCCGCGTTCGCGTCGATCGTGGTGATCGGCTCGGCGCTGAGCTCGGTGTCGGTCGCGTTCGAGCTGCGCGCCCGCAACCGGGTGGTGGTCGCGATCGAGCTGCTCAACGGGGTCGCGTGGGCGGGCGTCGTCGTGCTCGTGGCGCTCGGCGGCGGCGGCCTGGTGGCGCTCGCGATCGGCTTCGCGGTCGTCAGCATCGCCACCAACCTGCTGGAGGCCGGCCTCGCGGTGCGCGTGGCGGGGATCAGCCTGCGCGGCGCGCGCCGCCGCTGGGGCCCGCTGCTGCGCCGCGGCGTGCCGGTCGGCATCGGCGGCCTGCTGATCCTCGCCTACGGCTACATCGACCAGGTGCTCGTCTACGAGCTCGCCGGCGCGCGGGACGCCGGCCTCTACGGCGCCGTCTACAAGGTGCTCGAGCGCGTGCAGTTCATCCCCGCCACCGTGCTCGTGACGCTGTTCCCGATCCTGGTCGCGGCACGGGACGTGGATCCCGCGCGCGTCGACCGCGTGATCCAGAGCGCGGTCGACTTCCTGCTGATCACCGCGCTGCCGCCGCTGGCCATCACGCTGGCGGGCGCCGAGCCGCTGGCCGTGCTGCTGTTCGGCGAGGAGTTCCGCGCCGCCGCGCCCGCCTTCCCGATCCTCATGGCCGCGTTCGTGCTGATCTCGGTCGGCTACCTCAGCGGCTACCTGGTGATCGCCTACGAGCTGCAGCGCCGCTTCGTCATCTACGCCGCGATCGCGCTGGTGGTCAACGTGGCCGGCAACCTGCTGCTCGTCCCCCGCTACGGGTTCGTCGCGGCGGCGTGGATGACGCTCGTCACGGAGCTGCTCGTGACCGCGCTGTCGGTCCGCGCCGTGCTGCAGCGGATGGGACGCCGGCCGACGTTGCGCCGCGCGCCGCTGCTGGTGGCCGCCGCGGTGATCCTCTTCCTCGTGTCGCTGCTGCTGCGCGAGGCGGGCCTCCCGATCGCCGTCTGGATCGCCGGCGGTCTGCTGGCCTACGTCGTGACGCTGTTCGCGACGCGGGCCCTGACCGTCTCGGAGCTCAAGGCGCTCGCGCGGCGCGAGCCGCCGGAGGCGGGCTGAGCATGCGCATCCTGGTCGTCAGCAACCTCTTCCCGCCCGCCGTCCGGGGCGGGTACGAGGTCGAGTGCGCGGGCGTCGTCGAGCACCTCCGGCGCACGCACGAGGTGCACGTGCTCACCTCCGTTCAGGGCCCACCCGCCCCGCCTGAAAGCGGCGAGGTCGAGCGGACGCTGCCGTGGCTCGAGGACCGCCGCGAGGGCGCCCTGCGGGCGCCGCGCGCCGCGGTGGTCGCGACCGCCGCGACCCGCCGGACGCTCGCCGCGTTCCGCCCCGAGCTCGTCTTCGTGTGGAACGGCTCCAACATCCCGCACGCGGCGCTGCAGGTCCTCCACGGCGCCGGCGGGGCGGGGGGTGGGGTGGGTGGGGTGGGTGGGATCCCTATCGCCTACCGCGTATGCGAGCACTGGTTCTCGCGGCTCTACACCGGCGACCAGTTCATGCGCCACCTGACGCCCGGGGAGCGCGGGCTGCGCGGCGTGTGGGCGCGCGGAGCGCGGCTGCTCAACCGCGCGCACCCCGGCCTGCGCCTCGACCCCGCCCGCGTCGCGCCGGCCGCCGTCTCGTGGGTGAGCGACGCGCTGCGCCGCTACTCGCCCGCCCCGCCCGCCATCCAGGTCACGCACGAGGAGGTGCTGTTCCCCGCCCGGCCGGACACCGACCGCTTCGCGGCCATCGAGCGGCGCCCCGACCCCGAGCCGCGGGTGCTGTTCGCCGGGCGCATCGAGGAGCAGAAGGGGCCGGAGGTCGCGGTGCGCGCGCTGGCGGCGCTGGAGCGCGACCACGGCATCGCGGCGCGGCTGGCGGTCGCGGGGGACGGGCCGGCGGACAAGTCGGCGGCGCTCGACCGGCTCGCGCGCGAGCTGGGGGTGGCCGACCGGGTCGAGCGGCTCGGGCGCCTCGGCGGCGACGCGCTCGCCGGGGAGGTCGCGCGCGCCCACGTCTGGCTCGTCCCCTCGGTGTGGGAGGAGCCGGCGCCCACCACCTGCGTCGAGGCGGCGCTCGCGCGCGTCCCGGTGGTCGCCGCGCGCGTCGGCGGGATCCCCGAGATGCTCGACGGCGGCGCCTACGGCCTGCTGTTCGAGCGCGCCGACGCGGGCGACTGCGCGCGGGCGCTGGCCGCCACGCTGCGCGACGCCGACGCGACCGCCCGCCGGGTCGGCGAGGCGCGCGAGCGCGCCGAGGGGCTGCGCTACGCGCCGTACCTCGCGCACATGGACCGCTTCCTCGAGCGGTCGCTGGCCGCCGCCTGAGCGCGCCTCACGGGGCGCGGCTCGGCGCTCAGCCGCGCAGGCGCCCGGCGGCGCCGCGCAGGCCGGCGAGGACGGCCGGCGCACGGCGGGCCACGCCGAAGGCGCCGAGCGCCAGGTCGCCGACCAGCCCGCCCGAGACCGCGAGGCTCTCGACCGGGTCGTCGCGGTTGGCGAGGCGGCGCTTGTACTCCTGGTCGCCGCGCAGGAAGTCGTAGGCGGCGAGGCCGTCGCCCGCGGCCTCGCGGATCGTGTGGACGGTGAGCGCGAGGCCGATGTTGTCGTCCTCGAAGGCCGGATCGCGCCCGGACTGGTAGACGATCTCGCGGCCCGCGAAGCGGAAGTCGAGGCTGGCGGCGACCGGGCGCCCGTCGAGCTCGAGGAACCACAGCGCGAGCCGGCCGGCGGCCAGCGCCTGGCGCGTGAGGTCGCGATGGAAGGCCTGGCGCTCCGCGGTCAGGCCCGTCGAGCCCTCGCCCCAGCGCATGTCGTGCAGGCGGAACAGCACGTCGAGGTCGGCGTCGAGGCGCTCGGGGTCCTCGGTGCGGCGATAGGTCAGCTCGTAGCGGCGCCGCAGCTTGTTCTCGCGGCGCCGGATCTGCTCGCGGAAGTTGCGGCTGCGGGCGGCCATGAGCCCGTCCCAGTCCTGGCCCTCGAAGTCGAGCGTCCGGCTGGGCTCGCGCCCGCGCGGCACGGCGCGCATCACGTCGCGCCAGCCGGCGGCGACGGGCACCGCCATCGCCATCAGCACGTCCCAGTCGCCGCGGTCGGCGAGCTGCCGGCCGAGGTCGCGCGCCGCGGTGGCCACGTCGCCGGGGGCGCAGAGCACGGGCCCGGCCGGCGGCGGCCAGGGGCCGACCGGCAGCAGCAGCGCGGGGCGCCGGCGCGCCCGGCGCAGCGGCAGCAGGCCGGTGAGGCGGCCGTCCGCGGCCCGCGCCGCGAGCGTCAGCGTCTCCTGCCCCGCGCCGTGGTGCCGCTGCCACGTCTCGAGCCACATGCGCGTGGCGAACAGGCTCCCGCTGCGCTCGGCGAGCGCGTCCCACTCGGCCTCCGAGATGCCGTCGAAGGCGGGGCTCGCGCCGTTCGTGTGCTCCGCTCGACCGATCACCGCACCGGAACCGGTTGCCCGTCTCCGAACAAGAAAAGCCTAGAAGATTCGTCCACTTTTGGAGAGATCGGCTTTGTGGCGTTCTGTCACGCGGCCGCTCTCCCGGCGCGTAGGAAAACCTGCTATGAGCAGGGATTTTTGGCTCATGGGCGCGGCTGGGCTCGAACCAGCGACCTCTCGCGTGTGAAGCGAGCGCTCTCCCACTGAGCTACGCGCCCTCGAAAAGTTGTGCCAGTCTAACTGCCGGGAGCCCGCCACAGGCTCCCCCAGGGAAGGGAACGGCTCGGAGCTTTCCTATCCCGATGGACAGCATTATCGGTACAGCAGTCGGCCCGCAGGGGGCAGACTGACGAACTGGCGCAGGATGCGCCACGGAGACAGGCAATGTCAAAGCAGTCGGAATGGGATGCGTCCGCACGGACGTCTACGCATCCAGATGGTCAGGCAAGCAGACGGGCCGGCCGAAAGCCACACGGCGGCCCAGACAGGTTCAATCGGGTGCCGACGCGGCCGATATCAAGGGAGAGCCTGATGAGCTCTTCGACCGAGGCGAGGCGAACCGCCTGGCCCGGAGAACCGCACGGCGCCGTGACCAACCTCCCCGTCTCCCCGCGCGACCGCGTCCTGCTGGTCGCCCCCTCTCACGCCGAGGTGCACCCGGCGGGCTCGCGGCTGCTCGTCCGGCCGCGCAAGACCACCCGGCCGCGCAAGCAGTACCTGCTGGAGGGCCCGGGCTGGCGGTCGCTGCAGCTCCTCTCCGACCTGACGGCGTCGCTCGTCGCGGTCGTCGCGGCGCTGCTGCTCAGCGGCCAGGCCGAGTCGATCGCGCTCAGCCGTCCCTCGGCGTTCGCGTTCCCGCTCGTCGTGGTGACGATGCTCTACCTGCGCGGCATGTACCGCCGCCGCGTGCGGACCGTGATCCTCGACGGCCTCGCGCCGGTCGCGGGCGCCGTGTCGGGCGCGGCGATGCTCATCCTCGCCTACGAGGTCTTCGTGCACGGCGAGGTTGCGACCGCACCGGTGCTCGGGCGCGCCTGGCTGCTGACGCTCCTGCTGCTCGGGGGCGCCCGCGCCGCGCTCGCGATCACGCAGCGCACCGCCCGCTCCCGCGGCGCGGTGGGCAAGCCCACGCTCATCATCGGCGCCGGCTACGTCGGCTCCGAGATCGAGCGCCGGCTCGAGGAGCACCCCGAGTACGGGCTGCGGCCGATCGGCTACCTCGACGCCGACCCGCCGGACGCCGAGGACGTCCCGCTGCGCCAGGCCCCGCTGCTCGGCACGCCGGAGGAGGTCTCCCAGGTCGCCGCCAAGACCGGCGCCGAGCACGTCATCTTCGCGTTCAGCTCCGCGCCCGACCGCGGCCTGCTCCCGCTGGCGCGCCGCTGCGAGGAGCTCGGCCTCGAGGTCTCGCTCGTCCCGCGCTTCTTCGAGTCGATCACCGACCGCGTCGCGCTCGAGCGCCTCGGCGGCCTGCCGCTGCTCGGCCTGCGCTCGATGGACCCGAAGGGCTGGCAGTTCCGGGTCAAGTACGCGCTCGACCGCCCGCTCGCGCTGATCGGGCTGATCGCGGTCGCCCCGATCATGCTCGTCCTGGCGAGCCTCGTGAAGTTCACGTCGCCGGGCCCGGTGTTCTTCCGCCAGCGCCGCGTGGGCCGCGACGGCCTGACCTTCGATCTGCTGAAATTCCGTTCGATGCGCGTCGCGGAGGAGCCGAGCGAGTTCGAGCTGCGCCGCGGCCTCGCGCCGGGCGGCATCGAGGGCGCGGACCGGCGCACCCCCGTGGGCCGCTTCCTGCGCCGCTCGGGCCTCGACGAGCTGCCGCAGCTCTTCAACGTCCTCAAGGGTGAGATGAGCCTGATCGGGCCGCGCCCGGAGCGCCCCGACTTCGTCGAGCTGTTCTCGGACGACCTCGACCGCTACGTCGACCGCCACCGCGTCAAGTCGGGCATCACCGGCTGGTCGCAGGTCAACGGCCTGCGCGGGCAGACGTCGCTGTCGGACCGCGTCGAGTGGGACAACCACTACATCGAGAACTGGTCGCTCTGGCTCGACCTCAAGATCATCCTGCTCACGGTCGAGGCCGTGCTCCGCACGGGCCATGACGCCTGAGCCGGGAGAGCTCGCACAGGCATTCCCCCGAGCCGCCGTCGTCCACGAGTGGCTGACGGCGCCCGGGGGGTCCGAGAAGGTCGCGCTCGAGGTGCTCGGGCTGCTGCCCGGCGCCGACGTCTACACCTCCGTCTACGACCCCGCGGTCTGGGGCGAGCGGCTGCGGGACAACCGGGTGCACACGTCCTTTCTCGACCGCGTGCCGAAGGCGACGACGATCTACCCGAAGCTGCTGCCGTTGATGAACGCGGCGTTCGAGTCCTTCGACCTGACCGGGCTCGACCTCGTGGTGTCCTCCAGCCACTCGTGCGCGAAGAACGTCATCACGGGCCCCGGGACGCTGCACGTCTGCTACTGCCACACGCCCATGCGCCACGCCTGGGAGCCGGGCTTCCTGGCCCAGGAGAAGCTCGGGCCGGCCGGCTCGCTGGCGGCCCGCATGCTGGTCGGCCGCCTGCGCCGGCAGGACTACGCCGGCGCCGCGCGCCCGGACGTCTTCATCGCGAACTCCAACCACGTCGCGGCGCGGATCGCCAAGTACTACCGGCGCGAGGCGCGCGTCGTGCACCCGCCGGTCGACGTGGAGCGTCACCTCGGCCGCGAGCGCCGGCCGCAGGACTACTACCTCGTGCTCGGGCGGCTCGTGCCCTACAAGCGCGCCGACCTCGCGGTGGCGGCGTGCGCCGCGCTCGGCCGCCCGGTCAAGGTCGTCGGCGACGGCCGCGCGATGGAGGACGTCCGCGCCGCCGCCGGGCCGGGCGCGGAATTCCTCGGCCGCGTCTCCGACGAGGAGGTCGTCGAGCTGCTGGCGGGCGCCCGCGCGCTGCTGTTCCCGGGCGAGGAGGACTTCGGGATCGTGCCCGTCGAGGCCCAGGCCGCCGGCGTGCCGGTGGTCGCCTGGGGGGTCGGCGGCGTGCGCGACTCGGTCGTCGACGGGGAGACCGGGGTGCTCTTCGCCGAGCAGACCGTCGCGTCGCTCGCGGCCGCGATCCTCGAGCTCGAAGGGCTCGATCTGGACGAGTCGGCCATCCGCGCCAACGCGCGCCGATTCGCCCCGGAGCGCTTCCGTGCGGAGCTGACCGAGGTCATACTCGAGACTTCGGTCGCTAGATTGCCCGCATGAGCACGCCCGCAGGGTCGCCGATCCGCACCTAGAGCCCGAGCATGAGCACGCCCGCCGGGTCTCCGGCCTTCCGCCCGGAGACCGACACCCTCGTCCACGCCTTCTCGGTGATCCGCCGCCGCTGGCTCGTGGTCGTGGGGGCGGTCGTGGCGAGCGTCGCGGTGGCGCTGGCGATGCACTTCCTCGCGACGCCGCAGTACGAGGGGCAGTCGCGCGTGCTGTTCGGGGCCCCCACGCTGTCCGACGCCGCGCTGCAGGTCGAGCGCGGGACGGGCGACCCGGAGCGCGAGGCGGCCACGCAGGTGCTGCTCGTGCGCTCGGAGTCCGTCGCCCAGCGCGTCCGCGAGCAGCTGGGCACGCGGGAGTCGACCGGTGACCTCCTCGCCCAGGTGCAGGTGGAGGCCGAGGAGAACGCCAACGTCCTGCGGATCACGGCGACCGACCCGGACCCGGAGCGCTCGTCGCAGATCGCCAACGCGTTCGCCGACCAGTACATCGCGTTCCGCGCGCGCAGCGACACCCAGAGCATCCAGGCCGCCGAGGCGGACCTGCGGCGCCAGCTCGAGGGGCTGCCCGCCGACGCGGTCGAGCGGCGCGACCTGCAGGAGTCGCTGCAGCGGCTCGCAGCGCTGCGGGCGGTGGCCACCGGCGACGCGCGCATCATCGGCCGCGCCGCGGGGCCCGGCGAGCCCGCGTCCTCCGGCCTCGCGAAGGTCGTCATCCTCGCGATCGTCATCGGGCTCGCGATCGGCCTCACGCTCGCCTTCCTGCTCGAGTCCTTCGACCGGCGGATCAAGAGCGTCGAGGACTTCGAGCGCGAGTACGGCCTGCGCGCGCTCACGCTGGTCTCCGAGCGGGTGTTCAAGCCGCGCTCGGCCGGCGACCGGCGCGACGACCTCGAGCCGTTCCGGATCCTGCGCAACGCCCTCGACTTCGCGCGCGTCACGCGCGACCTGCGCTCGGTGCTGATCACGAGCGCGGTGCCGGGGGAGGGCAAGACGACGGTGGCGGTCGACCTCGCGCACGCGATGGCGCTCACCGGCCGGCCGGTCGTGCTCGTCGAGCTCGACCTGCGGCGCCCGACGTTCTCGCGCCACCTCGAGATCAACGCCGAGCGCGGCGTCACCACCGCGCTGGTCGGACACGCGACCGTGTCCGAGCTGCTGCAGGAGCCGTTCGCGGACCTGCCCAACTTCAGCGTCCTGCCGGCCGGGCCGCTGCCGCCCAACCCCTCCGAGCTGCTCGAGTCCGCCGCGCTCAACGACCTGCTCGGCGAGCTGGCCCGCGAGGGCATCACGCTCGTGCTCGACGCCCCGCCGCTGATCCCGGTGGCCGACAGCCAGGTGCTGCTCAACCAGTCGGCGATCGACGCGGCGCTGATCGTCGCCCGCACCGGGGTCACGACCCGCGACCAGGCCCGCCGCGCGCGGGGCATCTTCGAGCGCCACCTGCTGCAGCCCATCGGGCTCGTCGTGACCGGCGAGGCCGAGGCGGCCGACTACGGCTACGACGCCTACCGGGCGTCCACCGGCTCCGGCGACGGCACCGGGTCGGTCCCGCTGCCGCCCGCCGTGGAGCGCCGCGGCTAGAGGCCGGTCGGCGGGGCCGAACGCCCGGTCTCGAAGAGCAGGTCTCCGCGTCGCTCCCGGTCATCCAGGTGGTCGGCCACCGCCTGCGCGTGAGCAGACGGCGCCGACAGCGCGAGGAACCCGGTACTCCGGACGTCGAACCAGCAGTCGAACCGTTCCAGCTCGACCATCAACCCACGCCAACGGACGTCGTCGTCCGCTGCGTGCTCGAAGCGCACCCGGAAGGTGTAGTTGCCGCCGTCGAGGACGACGCCCGTGACCACCGGCGCGCCCTCGGCGGAGTCCATCAGCGTGACCTCGTCGCCGAGATTGAGGTCGTACACCCAGAACGGCACCGCGCAGATGCGCGCGCGGTCGGCACCCAGCCGACGCGCCAGCAGTCCCTCCCATTTGACCGATAGCGATGAGTCGGCCTCGGCACCGACCCAGACGGTGCAGTCCTCTCGCTCCGCATCAGGTAGTACGACGAACCGGCCCTTGCGCCACGCCGACGCCTTGGTCGGATGCACCTCGTACTCCATCGGCAATCGAGGCTAGCGGCATAGATCGCGAGGTCCCGGGTTGTCTCATCTGCAAGCGACACCAGGGGCCGCGCGCCCGTCGCACATGCGTCCACCGCCCCTCGCGGGCGCGCGGCCGCGCGCCGATGGGGATGGTGAGGCGCCGGGCTCGGACGCCTCCCGAGAAAGGCACACCCGCCGCGAGGCGGGGTCGCAAAGCCAGGGGTCTCCGCGGAGACCGCCCAGCTCCCGAAGGAGACGCCTCCCATGTCCTGCAAAGCCGTCCCGCCCGCCGCGCTCGCGCTCCTCGCGGCCCTCCTCGCCGCCGTGGCGGCGCTCGCCTTGGCCGCCCCGTCTCCCGCGGCCGCGCGCTCCAAGGCCTCGAGCGCCGCCGAGCGCCAGGCGCATGAGGTCGCCGCGCCGCGGCTGCGCGCGAAGGGCGGCCGGCTCGCGTGGTCGCACGTCGGCCGCGTGCGGCGGTACGTGCTCGCCTCGAAGCGCCCGGGCCGGCGCGCGGCCTACCGTGTCGTCGCGGGCACCTCGGTGACGCCGCCCGCGGTCCCCGGTGCGACGATGACCTACGGCCTGCGCACGAACGTGAGGGGCAGCCGGTGGGCGCGCGAGGTGCGCATCGCCTATCCGGCGGCCGGCGGCCGTCCGAAGGCGCTCACGCCCTCCGGCGAGCGCGCGCCCGCGGCGGGGCGGCCGGCCGGCAGCGACGCGACGCCGGGCGAGGCGCCGGTCAGCCCGCGGCCGGTGGGTGAACGGGGCGCGTTCGAGGTCGGCCTCGTGTCGGGCGCCGACGCCGTCGGCGAGGCGCGCGCGACCGGCCGCCTCGGCGCCGGGCTCGTGCGCGTCGAGTTCGGGATCCGCACGCCGGTCGCCCAGATGCGCGCCGCCGTCGCCGCGCACGCCGCCAACGGCACGCGCGTGCTGCTGCTGGCCGGCTTCCACGGCACCATGCCGACCGCCGCGGAGGCCCGCAACCTCGCCGCCTGGGCGCGCGAGTTCGGGCCCGGGGGCGACTTCTGGGCCGGTCGCGGCGACGGGCGCCTGGCGGTCCGCGAGATCGAGTTCGGCAACGAGACGTCCTACGGCTACCAGTACGGCGACGACTGGGACGCGCCGTCCTACGGCGCCCGCGCGCGGGAGTACGCGCGCCGCTTCCGCGACGCCCACGAGGCGGTCAAGGCCGCCAACCCGCGCGTCGGGCTGCTGGCCCAGGCCGACGACGGCGACACGGGCAGCGCGAACTGGGTGGACGGCATGTTCGCCGCCGTCCCCGACCTCGCCGAGCGCGTCGCGGGGTGGACGCTGCACCCCTACGGGCCGCGCTGGGAGGCCCGCTTCGCGCGGCTCGCCGCGCAGACCCGGGCGGCCGGCGCGTCGCCGGCGATCCCGATCTGGGTGACCGAGTACGGCCTGGCGACCGACGACGGGCGCTGCCTGTCGGACAACTACGGCTGGGACCGGTGCATGAGCTACGCGGCGGCCGGCAGCGCGCTGCGCGGCGCGATCGCGGGCATGCGCGCGGCCCAGCCGCGCCTGCGGGCCGTGCTGCTCTACCAGGGCCACGACCAGCGGCCGTCCGGCACGACGTCCGAGCGCGAGCACTACTTCGGCGCGCTGCGGGCCGACCTCGGCGAGAAGGGCGCGTTCTCGGCGGCGGTGCGCTCGCTGCTCGCCGGCTGAGCGGGCCCCGCCCGCGCGCGCCGGCGCGGCGCGGGGGCGGGCGCGACCTACACTCGTCCGCGATGGCTCCCCAGGGCCCGCCATGACGGCGCTCCGCTCGCTGCCGCGCGAGCCCCGCTCGCTCGCCCTCGCCACGGGCAGCGCGCTCGTGCTGGTCACGCTGCTGGCGTCGCTGGTGGTCGGGCCGGTGGCGTTCATCCTGCCGCTCGCGGTCGTCGTCGCGCTTACGCTCGTGCAGCACCCGGCGGCCGCGCTCGGGGTCTTCGTGGGCGTGGTCGTGCTCGCCGAGGCCGAGGACCCGCTGTTCGGCACCTTCTACGCCGGCCTGCTCGGCCCGCTGTCGGTCACCGACGGGCTGTTCCTCCTGGTGCTCGCGGGCACGGCCCTGCAGCTCCTGCGCGAGCGGCGGCCCGTGCGCCTGCCGGCCCTGCTCGCGCTGCCGCTCGCGCTGCTCGTGCTCGCGATCGCCGGCGGCGCGGTCGCCGGGTACTTCGGCGGCGCGGGCGCGACCGACCTGTTCTTCGCCGCGCGCCAGCTGCCCTACCTCGTGCTGCTCCCGGTCGTCGCGGTCAACCTGTTCGACACGCGCCGGTCGGTGTACGTGTGTCTCGGGGTCGCCGCCGGGCTGGGGATCGCCAAGGCGGTGATCGGCCTGCTCAGCGTGGCGGCCGGCCGCGGCACCACGGTGGAGGGCTCGACCATCACCTACTACGAGCCCGCCGCCAACTTCCTCATGATGGTCCTGCTGCTCGGCGTGCTCGCGGCCCTGCTGCTGCGTGCCCGCTTGCCGCTGTGGGTGCTGCTCGGCTCGCCGGTCATGCTCCTCTCGCTGGCGCTGTCGTTCCGGCGCTCGTTCTGGATCGGGATCGTGCTGGGGGCGGTGCTCGTGGTCGTCCTCGGCAGCTCGCCGCTGGGGCGCCGGTTGCTCCTGCCGACCGCCGCGCTGGTGGGCGTCGCCCTCTGGCTGCTCTCCTCGACCGGCTTCCAGAGCCAGGGCCCGCTCGCGCAACGGGTGGAGTCGCTCAAGCCGTCGAAGATCGAGGCCAACGCCGAGGACCGCTACCGCTTCGACGAGCGCGCCAACGTGCTCGCCGAGCTGCGCGCCCACCCCGTCACGGGGCTCGGGCTCGCCGTCCCGTGGAGCAGTGCGGCGCGGGCGCTGCCGGTCGAGCACGAGGACGGCCGCAACTACGTGCACTCGGTCGTCCTGTGGTACTGGCTGAAGCTCGGCCTGCTGGGGCTGCTCGCCTACCTCTCGATCATGGCCGCCGCGGGCGTGCTCGCCTACCGGGTCTGGAGGGAGGACCGCGAGCCGCTGCTGCGGGCGTTCGGGCTCGCGTCGCTGTGCTCGCTGATCGCCCTGGCCGCGGTCGAGACGACCGCGAGCTTCACCGGCGTCGACCAGCGCTTCACGATCGTGCTGGCGATGATGATGGGGCTGCTCGCGGCGCTCTGCCGGCCCGAGCCGCCCGGCGAGCCGGCGCCCGAGCCCGAGCCCGAGCCCGCGGTCTAGCGCCCCGCGAGCAGCCGCTCGGCCAGCGCGCCGATCGCGTCGACGTCGTGCAGCTCCACCGCCCGCCGGCGCGAGGCCTCGCCCTCGGCGAGCCGCCGGGCGGGGTCGTCGCGGTAGCCGCGCAGCAGCGCCGCCGTGGCGGCGGCGTCGTGCTCCGGCGAGGCGATCGCGCCGGTGCCGGGGGCGAGCAGGTCGCCGGTCCCCTCCGGCCCCGTCGCCACCACCGGGCGCTCGCAGAGCATGGCCACGATCACGGCGCGCGCTGCGCCCTCGGCGGGCGCCGGGCAGAACACCGTGACGTCGCACGCCGAGAGCAGCTCGGAGACGCGGTCGCCCGGCGTGGGAAGGAAGTGGGCGGCCGGGCCGAGCGGCGCGGCCCGCGCGCGCAGCGCGGCCTCCGTCTCGCCGTCGCCGGCCATCGCCAGGTGGACCGGCGGGCCTTCGCCGTCGGCGGCGAGGCGCAGCACGGCGTCGATCGCCACGTCGTTGGGCTTGTCGGGGTGGAAGCGCGAGACGCAGCCGACCACGAAGCCCTCCCGCGGCACGCCGAGCTCGGCGCGGAGGCGGTCGCGGGCGTCGGGCAGGAAGCGCACCTCCTCCGCGGACACGACGTTGGGCACGACGTGCGACGCGCGCGGGGTCGAGGCCCGCCTCGAGCAGCGAGTCGCGCGTGTTGGGCGAGATCGCCAGCACCACGTCGGCGCCCGCGCCCGCCTGCCGGTAGAGCCGCGCGGGCGGCCCGCTGCGCAGCGGGACCGGCACCGGGCCCCACTCGGCCCACGCGAGCCGCGGCCGCAGCCGCCGCGGGAGCCCGAGCGCCAGCAGCTGCTCCTTCTTGTAGTGCAGGAGCAGCACGTCGTAGGGCGCTTCGCGCTCGAGGGCGCGCCGCAGGCGGGCCAGGAGCAGCGGCGAGCCGGCCGCCAGCCGCGCCCAGCTGCGGCGCGAGAGCTTGGGCCCGAGCGCCACGGGGCGCACCTGCACGCGCGTCCCGCGCCCGATGCCCGCCTGGTTGGAGAGCAGCACGGTCTCGTGTCCGCGCGCCGCGAGCGCGTCGAGCAGCGCGACGGCCGCGAACTCCGCGCCGCCCTGGGCGGGCGAGGTGAGGACGGAGACGATCTTCACCGGCTCGCCTCGACCGCCTCGAGGAAGTCGTCCCAGCTCGCCGCGTGGCCGGCGAGCGTCGCGGCGAGCGCCCGCAGGTCCTCGAGCCCGCGGTCGGTCTCCCAGCCCCAGTGCAGGACGATCGGCACCCACAGCGCGCGCCGCGCGGCGATGAGCGCCTCGGCGGCCGGGAGCACCTCCGCCGCGCCTCCGTAGAGCGGCGCGTAGGCGGGCAGGTAGACGGCGTCGCCGAGCCACAGCGGGGTGCGGCGGAAGCCGAGCTTGAGCACCGTCTCGGGGCCGCCGCACACGACGTCGTAGCGCTCGGCGAGCAGCGGGTACTGGTCCGCGTCGAAGCGGTTGAAGGGCGCGACGAAGATCCGCGGGCGCGGGAGGCCGATCCCCTCGATCACGGCCTCGCCGGCGTCGAGGCGCTCCTGCAGGACCCGGGGGGCGAGGCCGCTGAGCTCGGAGTGCCGCCGCGGGTGGGCGTCGCGCGTGCGGTGGTCGTAGCCGTGCAGGGCGAGCGCGACGCCGTCGGCGCCCAGCGCGCGCAGCGTGGCGATCTCCTCCGCGTCGAGCGCGCGCCCGCCCTCGGCCGCCGGGTCGAGCGGCAGCGTCGCGAGCGTCGGGAGCGCGGCCATGAGGTAGGGCACGCCCGCGCTCGTGAGGATCTCGTGGAACGGGGCGAAGGCCTCGGTGCCGTAGCGCCCGGGCTCGTCGTGCGCGCGGTAGTGGGGGAACTCGTCGACGCGCACGAGGAAGCGCGGCGGGCCGGCGGCGGCGGCGCCGAGCGCGGCGCGGCGCGCGTTGTCGAAGGGCACCGCGCAGGTGCGCTCGTAGCCGATCAGCCCGCGCTTCATCGCGAGCCGCTGCGCGATCCGCACCGGCGCGGGCGGGGTCCCGTCCGAGCGCACGGCGCGCACGACCGCCGCGTCCTCGAGCGCGGTGTCGGGCAGCGTGCCCGCGGTGCGCTCGGCGGCGAAGAGCAGGCGCGCCGAGCGGCGCGTGGCCTCCTTCACGCCGCGAGCCTCCGCGTCAGCGCCTCGATCGAGTACTCGCGCTCGGCGAGCGCGCGGCCTGCCGCGCCGACGGCGGCGGCGCGCTCGGGGTCGAGCGCGGCCAGCACGGCGTCGGCGAAGCCGGCGCCGCCGGCGCCCTCGAGGTAGTGCTCGCCGGCGCGGACGTCGAGGCCGGCGGCGGCGCGCGGCGTGGCGACGACCGGCAGCCCGTGGGCGAGCGCCTCGACGAACTTCAGCGGCGACCCGCCACCGGTCAGCAGCGGCACGAGCGCCAGGCCCGCCGCGGCGTACTCGGCCTCGAGGTCCTCGACGAAGCCCGCCGGGCTCACGCGCGGGTCGAGGCCGGCCGGCGGCTCGAGCCCGCGGCCGACGATCCGCACGCGCAGGTCGGGCGCCCGCTCCCACACCCGCGGCAGCACGTCCGCGACGAGGAAGCCGAAGCCCTCGCGGTTGGGCGCGTAGGTGTAGTCGGCGACCATCAGCGCCGTCCGCGGCGTGCCCGCCGGGCGGGTGGGGACGGTGTCCACGGCCGCCACGTCGACCACGTTGGGCACCAGCCGCAGGCGCGCCCGCGGCGCGAGCCGCGCGGCGGCGTCGAGGTCCGCGCGGCTCGGCATCCAGGCCTCGGCGACGCCCTCGAGCAGGCGGCGCTCGAAGCGCTCGACGTACGGGCGCGGGCCCCAGGCGTCGCGGCCCAGCCCCGAGCGGAAGGCCGACTCGAGGTTGTGCGCGCTGTAGACGACCGGGCGCCGCCGCGCGAGGCGCGACAGCGCGACGGCCGCCATCGGGTCGTCGGCCACCACCGGGTCGCGCCCGCTCGCGAGCTCCGCCGCCGCGGCGCCCAGCTCCGGCACCACGCCGCGCGCCAGCGCCGGCGGGACGCCGGCCGCCACCGCCCGCGCCGCGGTCAGCGCCCGCCGGGCGCCGCGCGAGGCGACCACCTCGTGCAGCCGCACGCCGTCCAGGCCGGTGTAGGCGGCGTCCGGGGCGGGCGGGCCGAAGCGGGCGTAGAGCACGTCGACCGGGCCGCGCGCCGCCAGCGCGCGCACGATCCCGTACGTGCGCGCGGCGCGCCCGGTCCCGAGCGCCGGGGTGTACGACGTGACGAGCAGCGACGTCATGCGGCCAGGGCGCGGGAGATCTGCTCGAGCCGGGCGTCCCAGGAGTGGCCGCGCGCCGCCTCCGAGCGCGCCTGCCGGCGCGCCGGGGAGTCCTCGTCGAGGGCGCGCGCGAGCGCGCCCGCCATCGCGTTGGCGTCCGAGGCGGTGGTGATCGCGTCCACTCCCGCGAGCGCCGGCAGCGGCGTGGCGACCACCGGCAGGCCCGCGGCCAGGTACTCGTAGACCTTCATCGGGAACACGGAGCGCGTGAGGTCGTTGACCGCGTAGGGGATGAGCGCGGCGTCGGCCGCCCGCAGGACGGCGGGCAGCCCGGCGTAGGGGCGCGGCCCGAGCAGGTGGACGTTGGGCAGCCCGTGCAGCGCCGAGACGTCCGTGCCCGGGTCGCCGGCGCCGACCGGGCCGACCAGCGCGAACGCCCAGTCGGGGCGGCGGCGCGCCACCGCCGCGAGGAGGTCGAGGTCGAGCTTGGTCCCGACGACGGCGCCGGTGAAGACGATCCGCGGCTGCGGCAGCGCGGTGATCGCCGGGTCCTCCGGGCCGGGCGCGAGCGCCTCGGCGAACAGCGCGGTGTCGGCCACGTTGGGCGCCTCGAGCACGCGGTCCGAGAGCGTGCGCATGCGGGCGGCGAGCGCGGGGGCGGAGGCGAGGACGAGGTCGGCGCGGGCGGCGAAGCGGGCCTCGGCGGCGCGGAACGCGGCGCCCGCGACGCCCTTCTGCGCCGCGATGTCGTCGACGCAGTGGTAGACGACGGCGCTCGGGTCGAGCACGTCGAGCAGCGCCTCGGCCTGGGGGACGTAGCTCCACAGCACGGGGCGGGTCAGCCCGAGGCGCTGCACGGCGCGGCGGACCTGCGCCCGCAGCAGCCGCGCGTTGAGCGCGCGCAGGCCGGGGCGCCCGTGCGCGGGCACGACGAGCGGCGAGAGGACGTGCAGCCCGTCCGCCGGGCGCGGGCCGCGCAGCGCGCGGCGCAGGCGGCGGGCGATCCGGCGCAGGTCGCGCCCGGCCAGCTGCGGCCGGCGCAGCCCGAGCGACTCCACGAACAGCACGCGGTTGCGCGCGGCGAGCCGCGACATGAGGTGCTGCTGGTTGGTCCACAGCTCCGCGTCCCAGTCGGCGAAGCCGACGCACACGATGTCCTTCTCTTCCAGTCGCACGAGGTGCAACCATAAAGCGCCGATGCCCCGGACCAAGGAGTGGCTGCGTGCCGCCCCGCTGGTGGCTCCCGGCGCCCTCGCGGTCTACTTCGGCTTCAACAGCGGCGGCTACTTCCCGGGCGCACCTGCGGTCGTCGCCGTCTTGCTGGCCGTCGCGCTCGCGCTGCGGCTCGTCACCGCGCGCCACCCGCTGGCCGGGATGTCGCCGCTGCTGCTGGCGGCCGGCGGGGCGATGGCGGCCTTCGCGTGCTGGGCGCTCGTGTCGGCGGGATGGTCGGACGCGGCGGGCCGGGCGCTGCTCGAGTACGACCGCGCGCTCTGCTACCTGCTCGCCCTGATCGCGTTCGGCTCGCTGGGGTACACGCCGCACCGCCTGGCGGTGATGCTGCGCTGGCTGGCCGCGGGCTTCTTCGTGATCTGCGCGGCGGGCGTGATCGTGCGCACGCTGCCCGACGTCTGGACGGTCGACCCCGGCGTGGCGACCGACCGCCTCTCCTATCCGCTCACCTACTGGAACGCCCTCGGCGGCGTGGCCGGCCTCGCGACGATCCTCATGCTCCACCTCACCGCGTCGGAGCGCGAGCCGCGGTACGTGGCCGTCCTGGCGGCCGCCGCGCTGCCCGTCACGACCGCGACGGCGTTCATGACGTTCTCCCGCGGCGGGATCGGCGGCGGCATCATCGGCGTGCTGCTGCTCCTGGCGGTCGGCCGCCCGCGGGCGCTGGCGGGCGCGCTGGCGGCGGCGGTGCCGACCTGCCTCGTGGTGCTCGTCGTCGCCTACGGCACCGACGCGCTGGCGACCGCGCCGTCGCAGGCGCCGGACGTGCTCTCCTCGCTGCACCGCGTCGCGGTCGTGATCGCGCTGGCGATGCTCGTCGCCGGCGCCCTGCGGATCGCGGGCTTCCGGCTCGATGCGCTCGTGGCGCGCCGGCTCGAGGCGCGCGCCGGGAAGCCGCCGGAGCGCCGGCGCATCGTGGCCGCGGGGGCGGCCACCGCGGTCGTGGTGATCGGGCTCCTGCTGGCGGTCGACGCCCCGGCCTACGTCCAGCGCCAGTACGACCGCTTCCTGACCGGCGCCTCGACGGCGGAGATCCCGCTGCGCTCGCGGCTGCTGGACGCCGGCAACAGCGGGCGCATCGACAACTGGCGCGTGGCGGTGGACGGCTTCGAGGCGCATCCGCTGGCCGGCACCGGCGCGGGGACCTACCAGACCCTGTGGATGCGCGACCGGCGGCTCGACCTCGACGTGGTCGACGCGCACTCGCTCTACGTCGAGGTCCTCTCCGAGCTCGGGATCGTCGGCCTGCTGCTGCTCCTGGGGACGATCCTCACCATCCTCGGCGGGTCGGTGGCCCGCGCGCGCGGGCCCGACCGCGGCCCGCCCGCCGCCATGTTCGCCGCGGGCGCGGCATGGGCGCTGCACGCCGGCATCGACTGGACGTGGGAGATGCCCGCGGTGACGTTCTGGATCTTCGCGCTCGGCGGCATGGCGCTGGCGGCGCCCGTGGACCGCCCGCGGCTGCGCGACCTCGGCCGCGTGCCGCGGCTCGTGCTCGCCCTCGGCCTCCTCGTGCTGGCCGTCACGCCCGCGTCGGTGTGGCGCTCGCAGGCGAAGCTCAACGAGGCCGTGCGCGAGTTCCGCGCGGGGGACTGCGCGGGCGCGATCGACGCCTCGCTGGCGTCGCTGTCGGCGGTCGGCTCGCGCCCCGAGCCGCTCGAGATCGTCGGCTTCTGCGACGTGCGGCTGGGGCAGAACCAGCTTGCGGTGCAGGCCCTCGAGCGCGCCCAGCAGCGCGACCCCGACGGCTGGGAGGCGGCCTACGGCCTCGCGCTCGTGCGCGGGGCGGTGGGCCAGGACCCGCGCGCCGCGGCGAAGCGGGCGTACGCCCTCAACCCGAAAGGCGAGATGACCCGGCGCGCCGCCGAGGCGCTGACCTCGACCGACAACCCGCGCGCGTGGCAGCGCCGGGCGCGGGCGCTCCCGCTCACGATCCGGTAGATGGAATCAACCATCCAAAGTCAGCGGAGGAGGCGCACCCACTTCGCGACCGACGGCGTCCCCGCGCGGTCGAGCGCGAAGAGCATGTAGTAGCCGGGGAGCGCGATGTCGGCGTTCTTCGGGGCCCGGACCTCGAGCGTGCGCGCGCCGCGGCCGGTGATGCGCAGCGGGACGTAGCGCTGGTTCATGTCGACGGCGTGGGTCGTCGCCGACGGCGCGACCAGCACCGCCTTCGTCACCGCGCGGTTCTTCCTCGCGCGCTTGACGCGCAGGTGGGCGCGCTTGTCGTAGGACAGGCGCTTCGGCGCCTTCGCGAGGACGGGGCGGCGCGCCTTGCGGTTGCCGTCGAAGAGGTACGGCGGCTCGTAGATCTCGGCGCTGTCCTCGGTGAAGTTGCGTGCTGCCTGGGCGCCCTTGAAGCGGCCGTTGTAATCGTCGCCGGCCGATACCACGCGGCCGTCGGGCAGCAGGACGGCGGTCGAGTGGTAGGTGCGGTACTCCCGCTGCGGGGGTCCGAGGCGCCAGGTGTTGCGCTTCGGCTCCCACAGCTCGGTGGTGAGGTGGAAGTCGGCCGCCGCCCACTGCGACGGCGCGCCGTTCTCGCCGCCGTTCTTCTTGTCGCCCCAGCCGCCTCCGATGGTCACCATCGAGCCGTCGGGGAGCAGGACGGTGTTGGCGTGCGAGCGAGGCCGGTTCAGGGCGCCTGCCCGGACGGTCTCGATCTCGCTCCAGCCTGCGCGGGGCCGGCGCTCGTCGAACAGCGCGACGCTGTTGGTGGCCAGCGCGTCCCCGGGCGGTTCCAGCGCGTCGGCCGCCGGCTTGTCCGAGCCGCCGAACTGCACGACCTGGTGTGAGCCGTCCGGGCCCATGGGCACGAGGACCGCGGTGCCCCACACCCGGCTGCGCGCGGAGCTCCCGAGGTCCTCCCAGCGCAGCCGCGGCGGGTTGCCGGCCGGGCGGAACCACCACGTGTCGGTCGTCCACGGGCCGGCCACGAGGCCCCGCCCGCTCGGGAGCCAGAAGAGGTGGGGGTAGTAGTCGCCGATCTCGGGCTGCCCCGGGTCGCCCAGGACGCCGGCGGGGCCGAGCAGGCCGAGGCTGCCGCGCCCCGTGCGCCCGCGCGCGGGCGTGAACAGCTCGAGATCCTCGTTCTTGGCGCCCTCGCCGTTCTCGTCGAGCCCGCCCATGATCAGCGTGCGGCCGTCGGGCATCAGCAGCTGGCTCGGATACCAGCGCCCGTGGCTCATGTCGGGCTGGCGCGTCCAGCGCTCGGTGAACGGGTCGAAGGTGAAGAGGGTGTTGAGGCCGGAGAACTTGCCGGTCGGCGTCTCGGCCGGGTAGCGGAGGTTGCCGCCCGCGGCGAGCACGACGCCGTTGGCGAGGAACGAGCTCCCGCCGCACCAGATGTTCGCCGGCTGCCCGGTGGCCGGGTTGACGGGCGGGTCGATGCGCTTGAACGACCCCGGACCCGACCCCTTCGCCGGGTCCCAGAGCAGCGCGTGCGCCACGTGCTGGGGCCCGGGCGGCCGGTCCGGGTGGTTCGGGTAGGAGTACCAGAGCACCTTGCCGGTCGGCAGCATCACGGCGTTGATGCCGAACACCTTCGTGCCGTCGCCCGCCACCAGGTCGAAGCGGCCCTTCTTCGGCCACCGCCCGCTGCGGTCGAGGGGGACGCGCTGGGCCATCCGCACCCGCTCGCGCGCCGCGGCCACGCTCGCCCGGCGCAGCGCCCGCAGCCAGCGCGGGTCGCGCTCGTAGGCGCGCAGCCTGGCGTGCTCGGCGGCGTGCTCGGGCCCGAGCGCCGCGGTCTCCTGCGCCCGCAACGCGCGCTCGGCGGCGGACGACGCGACGGGCACGGCGTCGCCGGCATGCCCCTCCGAGCCGTGGCCGTAGGCGGCGGGCGCGATCGCGAGCGATGCGGTCACCGCGAGCATCCCGACACGTCTCATCGAGCCCATCCCCGAGGGAACGCTACGACAGGGCGCAAGGCTTGCGGAAACGTCCCGGCACGGCCGGGAGTTTCGCCCTCCAGACTGCGTGGGCGCGGGCGCGCGTGACGAGGGCGAAACTCCCAAGGAAGTCGCCCCCAGGGCGACTTCCCCAGTACCCTTGACAGCGGACCGTGCTAGGCGGGGAATTAGCGGTGCCCTGAACCCGCAATCCGCTCTAGCGGGGCCGAATTCCCTCTCGAGGGGTGCGGCCCTCGGGCCAGCGCGCCGTCCGCGGCGTCGATGGCCGGGTCCCGCGCGATGCAGGCCCGTGAACCAGGTCAGGTCCGGAAGGAAGCAGCCTTAAGCGGTCACCTGTATGCGCTGCGGGATCACCCGGCCGGAGCAGGCGGACGGCGGCAGCCCCCGGGGACCAGCCTCGACGGAGGGTGCACGGTCCGTTTTCTTCGAAGGGCCGCCGGAACGAACGAGCGGCGGGCGCAGGCGCCCGCCGCTCGGGGTGAATCGGGGTGTCCGGCTAGGAGTCTTCGCTGCTGCGCCGGCGCATCACGAGGCCGGTGGCGAGCAGGGCGATGCCGCCCAGCAGGATCGGGATGGCCGCGAAGCCGGTGAACGGCAGCTCGTTGGCGCCGGCCTCGACCTGACGGGTCGGCTGAGCCGCGGCGGGGGCCGCAGCGGCGGGCTTGGCCGGCTTGGCCTGGGTCTTGGGGGCCGCCTTCTCCTCCGGAGCGGGCTGGGCCGCCTCGGTCTCGCCGAGGACGGCGCCGGTCTCAGGCGCGGGCGTCGCCGGGGTCACCGGCTGGGCCGGCTGCGTCGGCGGCGCCGGGGGCGGCGTGGGGGCCGCCGGCGGGGTGGGGGTGGGCCCGTACTGGGCGACGCCCGCATCACCGCTGCCCGACATGCCGGAGATGGCCAGTCCGGCGCCGGTCGTGCTCAGCAACATGCCGAGCACCAGTGTGGCCAGAATGGCCAGACGTGACTTCATGAGGTCTGCACTCCTTGCTCGCCTCCCGGACGGCCGTGCCGTCACGCGTCCGCGGACGCGCCGCTTGATGCCATCGAGCTCGAGCGCCGTCGCCTCGGGGCGATGGGCTCGGAGCTGGTCGATCACACCATTCAGATCGTCCGCGTGGAGGTCATCGTGGTTCGTCATCACCTCCTATTACGAAGCACGACGCCGGTTCCTGACAGAGACTTTCGAAAGATGCGCGACGACGAGTTCGAGCAGCTCTACGCCGCCGAGGCTCCGGGTCTGTTCTCGTTCCTGGCCTACCGCACCGGCGATCGCGGCCTGGCCGAGGATCTGCTCGCCGATGCGTTCGAGCGCGCGCTGCGCTCGCGCCGGCGCTTCGACCGCCGGCGCGGCTCCGGCAAGACCTGGATCTACACCATCGCGCTCAACCTCCTGCGCGACCACGCGCGGCGCGCGGCCGCCGAGGGCCGCGCGCTGGAGCGCGTCGGCGCGGCTCCCGAGGCCCTGCTCGACCCGGGGATGGCCGGGGTCGAGCACCGCGACTCCGTGCAGCGCGCGCTCGCCCGGCTGACGCCCGAGGAGCGCGAGGTGATCTCGTTGCGGTTCGGCGCCGAGCTGACCGTGCCGGAGATCGCCGACGTGCTCAAGGAGCCGCTGACCACCGTCGAGGGGCGCGTCTACCGCGCGTTGCGCAAGCTGCGCGAGCACCTCGCGTAGAGGATCCACGAGCGGTTGCGCGCCACCTCTGAGAAGCCGGGCGGCACCGCGGCGGTCAGCCGCCGCGGGTCGTTGCGGTCGAGCGTGAACGCCCGCTCGACCTTCGCGGTCGCGGGCGAGACGTAGAGGCCCTCGCGGAGGCGCACGAGCTGCGCGGAGAGGATGTCGGCGGGCGCGCGGTCCAGCCACAGCGCGAGGTCGGGCACCGGCCGGTGGTTGGGGACGCCGACCGGCCGGCAGCCGCTCGCGAACACCGGGTTGCCGGCGATCGCGCGCAGGTCGTCCTTGATCGTGCGCTGGATGCCGATCGTGCGGTGCAGCGTGCGCAGGCGGTCCACCTGCGCCGGGATGAAGGCCACCAGCGCGAGCGCGACGACGGCGCCGATGACCTGCCAGCGCCGCCGCCACGGATGACCGCGGTCGAGCCGCGTCCAGCCGAACACGCCGGCCCCGGCGAAGATCGCCAGCAGGGTGGCGGGCCCCAGCAGGTAGCGCCCGAGGATCGGCAGCCCCGCGACCGCGAGCACGCAGAACGCGAGCATCGCCGCCACGCCGGCCACGGCCGGCAGCGCCGCGCGGGAGCGCAGGAAGGCGAGCGAGAGCAGGCCCCCGGCGGCCGCCCCGAGCAGTACTGGCTCGCGCAGGATCTCCCCGATCCGCCGCGGCGCCGTGAGCGGGATCTCGTCGAGGCCGGTACGCCGCTCCAGGACCTCCGCGTTCCCGCGCGTGCCGGTGAGCGAGTGCAGCGGGTCGCCGGTGACGATCAGGTCCGAGAGCGCCCACAACACCGGCGCCGCGGCCGCCGCCGCCGTGAGCACGGCGAGGCGGCGCGGCTCGCGCTCGCCCTTCCAGGCGAGCCAGCCGACGTAGGCGAACGAGAACAGCCACGCCTCGGGGCGCAGCAGGCCGGCCAGCCCGAGCAGACCCAGCACCGGCAGCCCGGCCCGCGGGCGACGGACCTCGACCAGCAGCGCGCCGAGCACCAGGGCGAGGTAGGGCAGATCGACGTACGCGCGGACCCCGAATGACAGGACCGGCTCGCGGGTGATGATGATCGCGGCGGCGAGCGCGCCGGCGGCCGCCCCGAACCAGTGCGCCCCGAGCAGGTAGGTGAGCGCGAACAGCGCGCCGAGCGCGACGAAGGCCAGCACCACCATCGCGGTCTCCGCGCCGTCGCCCAGCGGGGTGAGCAGGGCACCCACCACCTCCTGCAGCGGATGCGGCGTAGGGGCCACCGGCACCGAGTAGTCGGGCAGCTGCCCGCGCGCCAGGTCGCGGCCCCAGACGAGCGCGTACATCGTGTCGTAGTTGGCGAACCCGAAGCCGGTGATGAGCCACGCCACCAGCCCGCCGAGGGCGGTCAGCAGGAGGGCGGGGAGGCGCGACATCGGGCGCGGACGGTAACTGCCCTCACGAGATCCACCGGTCTCGGCACTCCTGGAGGTGGGCTCGTGAGGGCGACTGGAACCCCCACTAGACTGGCCTCTCGTGCCTCCGGCCTCCGCCTCGCTGTACCGACGCCACCGCCCGCGCACCTTCGCCGACGTCGTCGGTCAGGAGCACGTGGTGCGGACGCTGCGCAACGCCATCGACCAGGGCAAGGTCCACCACGCCTACCTGTTCGTGGGCTCGCGGGGGACCGGCAAGACCTCGATGGCGAAGATCCTCGCCGCGGCGCTGAACTGCCAGGGGCCGGGCGGGCCGAGCGAGCCGTGCGGCACCTGCGACTCCTGCGTCTCGATCGCCGGCGCGACGTCGCTGGACGTCATCGAGATGGACGCCGCGTCGAACAACTCCGTCGACGACATCCGCGACCTGCGCGAGAAGGTCGCCTACGCGCCGGTCTCGGGCCGCCACAAGGTCTACATCCTCGACGAGGCGCACATGCTCTCGACGGCGGCGTGGAACGCGTTCCTCAAGACGCTCGAGGAGCCGCCGCCGCACACGATATTCGTGCTGGCGACGACCGAGGCGGGCAAGGTCCTGCCGACCGTCGTCGACCGCTGCCACCGGTTCGACTTCGCGCGCCCCGCGGCGGCGCAGATCGCGGGCGTCCTGCGGCGGGTGGCCGAGGCCGAGCAGATCGAGATCTCCGACGAGGCGTGCGCGCTGATCGCCCGCGCCGCGACCGGCTCCTTCCGCGACGCGCTCGGGACGCTCGAGCAGCTGCTCGCCTACTCGGGCACCACGATCTCCCTCGACGACGTGCTGGCCGTGCTCGGCGCCGCCGACGCCGACCTGCTGTTCGGCACGGTCGACGCGGTCGCCGCCGGCGACGGGCGCGAGGCGCTGCTGGCCGCCGCCCGCCTCGCCGACTCCGGCCGCGACGTCGGCCGCTTCTTCGGCGACCTCGAGGCGCACCTGCGCGGGCTGATGGTGCTGCAGGCCCTCGGGACCGCCGAGGTGCCCGCCGAGCTGCGCGTCTCGCCCGAGCAGGATGCGCGGCTGGCCGGGCAGGCGGAGCGGGTCACGCCGGGCGACGTCGTCCGGCTGCTCGACCTCCTCGCCGCCGGGCTGCGCGCGATGAAGGACGGCGCCGACGCCCGCACGCAGCTCGAGCTCGCGCTCGTCAAGGCGGCCGACCCCACGCTGGAGCCCTCCGTGCAGGCGCTGCTCGCGCGCATCGAGCGCCTGGAGGGCCGGGCCGCCAGTCGCGACGAGCCCGCCGGTCGCTCCCCGTCCGAGGCCGCGACCGCCGCGGGCCGCGCGGCGGCCGAGCGTGCCGCCGGCGACCCGGCCCCCGACGCCGCGCCCGCCGGCGACGACGACCGGGTCCCCGACGTCGCCGCCGCCGCACGCGCCGCCGCGTCGCAGCCCGCCGCCGCGGAGCCCGTCCCCGAGCGCTCCTCCGGCAGCACCGCCGTCACCATCACCGCCCAGCTCGAGGGCCAGCCCCCGGTGGTCGCCACCACCACGCTGCCGGGCGCGCCAGCCTCGCCCGCCCGCCCCGAGCACGCGACGCAGGCCGCCGACGAGGCCGCGGCCGCCGTCGCCGCCGACCTCGCGACGGACGCCGACCCCACGCCCGCCGTCGGCGCGATCGCGGTCGTCGATCCCGACGGGCCGGCGCCCGAGGCCGCCTTCTCGGCGACCGTCGACCTCGACCTCGAGGCCTTCGGCAAGCTGTGGCCGGCGGTGCTCGAGAGCATCCAGGGCGAGTCGTCGCTGCTGGCCGCGCTGCTCCAGAAGGCGCGCCCGGCCTCGTTGGCCGGCGACGAGCTCACGCTGGCCTGGGGCGAGTCGGCCGCGTTCTCCAAGCGCAAGGCGGAGAACCCGGCCAACCGCGAGCTGATCGCCCGCACGATCCGCTCGGTCACCGGCAGCTCGCTGCGCCTCGCCTACGAGCTGCGCGCCGACGCCGACCTCGGCGCGGCCGCCGAGACCCCCGGCCTCTCGGAGGAGGAGCTGATCCAGCGCTTCATGGAGGAGTTCGACGCCGAGCTGCTCCCGGTCGACGCCGAGTCACCCGAACCGCCCCAGGAGTCCTGATGCCCCAGCCGCCCAACATCAACCAGATGCTCAAGCAGGCCCAGGAGATGATGGCCGCCCAGCAGGAGGCGCAGAGCAAGCTCGCCGAGCAGCGCGTCGAGGCGACCGTGGGCGGCGGCATGGTCAAGGTCGTCATGTCCGGCGACTTCCAGCTCCAGACGCTGACGATCGACCCCGACGCGGTCGACCCCGAGGACGTCGAGATGCTCCAGGACATGGTCACCGCCGCGGTCAACGAGGTCCTCCGGCAGGTCCAGCAGCTCCAGGAGAGCGCGATGGGCGGCGCCGGCGGCGGCGACTTCGACCCGATGGCCGCGCTCGACGCGCTCGGCCTCGGCGGCGCGGGCGGCGGCGGGGGGCGCGCCCGGCGGCGGGGGGATGCCGGGCGGCCTCCCGGGCGGCGCGCCCCCCAATCGCGCCGCACGCCGCCGCAAGAGGTAGGTCCCGCTGCTCGCCCCACCCGTCCAGCGCCTGGTCACCGAGCTCGGCCGGCTGCCCGGGATCGGCAACCGCACGGCCCAGCGCCTCGCCTTCCACCTCCTGCGCGCCTCGCGCGAGGACGCCTTCGCCCTCGCCGAGGCCATCCGCGACGTCAAGGAGAAGATCACCCTCTGCGAGGTCTGCTTCAACCTCGCCGAGGGCCCGCGCTGCACGATCTGCCTCGACGAGCGCCGCGACGCCGGCCTCATCTGCGTCGTCGAGGAGCCCGGCGACGTGATCCCCGTCGAGCGCACCCACGAGTACCGCGGCCGCTACCACGTCCTCGGCGGCGCCCTGTCCCCGATCGACGGCGTCGAGCCCGAGGACCTCAAGATCGCCCAGCTCTACGACCGCGTGGAGGACGGCGAGGTCCGCGAGGTCGTCATCGCCACCAATCCGACCACCACCGGCGAGGCCACCGCGCTCCACCTCGCCGACGGCATCCGGCAGCGCTCGCCAGACGTCGCCGTCACCCGCCTCGCCTCCGGCCTCCCGGTCGGCGGCGACCTCGAGTACGCCGACGAGGTCACCCTCGGTCGCGCCCTCGCCGGCCGCCGCGCCCTCTGACGCGGAGCCGCGGCGACGAGACCGTCGAACGGCCCGCTCTACGGGCTCAAGTGCAGTCTCGTCGGCCGGCGCGCCCTCCAGGCGGTTCGAACCTCCGGTCACTCCCCGGAGCCGTCCCCGGGACCGCGCTCCCTAGACTGGTCCGCCATGCCCGGCACGGTGGTCATGAAGTTCGGCGGCACGTCCGTCGCCGACGCCGAGCGGCTCAAGCGCGCCGCGACCCGGATCGTGCGCGCGCGCGAGCAGGGCCACCAGGTGCTGGCGGTGCTGAGCGCGCGCGGCAAGACGACCGACGAGCTCGTGTCGATGGCCGAGGAGGTCTCGCCGCGGCCGGACCCGCGGGAGATGGACATGCTGCTGTCGACCGGCGAGCGGATCTCGTGCGCGCTGTGCGCGATGGCGATCAACGACCTCGGGCACCGGGCGATCTCGCTGACCGGGTCGCAGGCCGGCATCGTCACGGACACGTCGCACACGAAGGCGCGCATCCTCGACGTGCGCGCCGACCGGATCCGCGACGCGCTCGCGGACGGTCAGATCGTGCTGGTCGCCGGGTTCCAGGGCGTGTCGACGTCGCGCGACGTGACGACGCTCGGGCGCGGCGGGTCGGACACGACGGCGGTGGCGCTCGCCGCCGCCATGGACGCCGAGGTGTGCGAGATCTACACCGACGTGGCCGGGGTGTACTCGGCGGACCCGCGCATCGCCCCCGACGCGCGCAAGCTGCCCGTCGTCTCCTTCGAGGAGATGCTCGAGATGGCCGCCTCCGGAGCCAAGGTGCTGCAGCTGCGCTCGGTCGAGTACGCGCGCAACCATGGGGTGCGCATCCACTGCCGCTCCTCGTTCACCGAGGAGCCGGGGACTTTCGTGGTCGGAGAAGAGGAGACGATGGAACGCCCGCTCATCACCGCCGTGACGCACTCCACGGAGGAGGCGCGCGTGACGTTGCTCGGAGTGCCCGACCGTCCGGGCATCGCCGGCCGGATCTTCACGGCGCTGGCCGACGCCAACGTCAACGTCGACATGATCATCCAGAACGAGCCGGTGTCCGAGGGCGCCGCCGCGGACATGTCCTTCACGGTCCCGCGCAGCGACCTGCCGACCGCCCGCGCCACGCTGCAGCCGGTGGTCGACGAGGTCGGCATCGGCTCCGTCGCCGAGGACCCCGACATGGGCAAGGTCTCCGTGGTCGGGGCGGGGATGAAGTCGCACCCCGGCGTGGCGGCCAAGGTGTTCTCCACGCTCGGCGGCGAGGGGATCAACATCGAGATGATCTCCACCTCCCCGATCAAGATCTCCTGCGTCGTGCGCGGCGACGAGGTCGCGCAGGCGGTGCGGGCGCTGCACGGCGCCTTCGAGCTCGGCGCGGAGGAGATCCGCGCCGAGCACCCGTTCGGCCAGGCCGCGGCGACGATCGGCGGGGCGCGCACGCCCGACCAGGCGGGGGCGCAGTCATGAGCCGCTACCGCGTCGCCGTCGTCGGCGCCACGGGGGCGGTCGGGACCGTGATGCTGCGCAAGCTGGGCGAGCGGAAGTTCCCCGCCGCCGAGATCGTCCCGTTCGCCTCCGAGCGCTCCGCCGGCCGCGTGCTCGACGGCGGCCTGACCGTGCAGCCGCTCACGGAGGAGACCATCCAGGGCTTCGACCTCGCGCTGTTCTCGGCCGGGGCGACCACCTCGGGCGAGTGGGCGCCGCGCTTCGTGTCCGCGGGCGCGGTCGTGGTCGACAACTCCTCGCGCTTCCGGCGCGACCCCGAGATCCCGCTGGTGGTGGCCGAGGTGAACCCGGAGGCGCTCGACGGCCACCGCGGGCTGATCGCCAACCCGAACTGCTCGACGATGCAGCTGATGGTGGCCCTGAAGCCGATCCACGCGACGGCGGGGATCGAGCGCCTGATCGTCTCGACCTACCAGTCGGTGTCGGGCACCGGCGTCAAGGCGGTGGCCGAGCTGACCGAGCAGACGCGCCGCGTCCTCGAGGGCGAGCCGCCCGGCGAGCCGGCCGTCTACCCGCACCCGATCGCGTTCAACGTCCTCGGCGGCGCCGGCAACTTCCCGGACGGCGACGACCACACCGACGAGGAGCGCAAGATGATGTTCGAGACGCGCAAGATCCTCGGCGACGACGCGATCGGGATCTCGGTGACGTGCGCGCGCGTCCCGGTGATCGCCTCGCACTCCGAGTCGGTCAACGTGCAGACCCGCGAGCCCCTCTCGCCCGAGGACGCGCGCGAGCTGCTGCGCGCCGCCCCCGGGATCACGGTGGTCGACGACCCGGCCACGCACGCCTACCCGACGGCGGTCGCCGCCGCGGGGCACGACGACGTGTTCGTCGGGCGGATCCGGCGCGACCCCTCGCACGAGCGCGCGCTCAACCTGTGGGTCGTCTCGGACAACCTGCTCAAGGGCGCGGCGACGAACGCCGTCCAGCTCGCCGAGGTGCTCGACGCGCGCGGGCTGATCGGCGCGCGCGCGGGTGCCACCGCCTGACCAAAACAGGTCAGCGGCGTCGTATCGCTGACACTCTCCCGAGGAACGGTTAATCGCCCGCATCATTGGGTATCCGGTCCCCTGCAACAACGAACTTGCAGGGCGGAATGGGGTACGCCACGACAAAAGAGGGCCCAAGCTGGGCCCTCTTTTTCGTGTCCGCTCAGAGCTCGCGGCGGGCGAGCCTGAGGGCCGCCTCGGCGCCCCGGTGCGCCGGCCCTCGCCGGCGCCATCGCCCCGGCTGCATGCGCTCCGCGAGGGCGAGGTCGCGCTCGAACTGCCGCGTGAGCTCCGTCGCGAAGGCCTCCGACTGCACGCACAGCGTCGCCTCGTCGTTCTGCTGGAACGAGCGGTTGTCGAAGTTGACCGAGCCGACCGACGACCAGATGCCGTCGAGCACGAGCGTCTTCGCGTGCAGCATCGTCGGCCCGTACTCGTACACCTCGACGCCGCCGTCCAGCAGCTCCTCGTAGCTCGCGCGCCCCGCGGTCCGCACCGCGGGCTTGTCGGTGCGTTCGCCCGGCACCAGCACGCGCACGCGCACGTCGCGCTGCGCCGCCGCCACCAGCGCCTCGGTGAACGCCGGCCGGGGCGCGAAGTAGGCGGCGGTGAGGTCCAGCGAGCGCTCGGCGGCCGCGATCGCGAGGTAGTAGAGCGCCTCCATGTTCGTGTCCCCGACGCCCGCGCTCGAGCGCACGACCTGCATCGGCCCGCCCCCGTCCAGCTCCTCGAGCTCGGGCAGGTAGGCGTCGCCGACCAGAACCTCGCCGGTCGCCTCGAGCCAGTTCTCCGCGAAGGCGCCGAAGAGGCCCCGCACGACGGGGCCCTCGACGCGCACGTGGGTGTCGCGCCAGTGGTCGGCGTCCTCGGCGTCGCCCGTCCACTCCTCGGCGATCCCGACGCCCCCCGTCAGCCCGACGCGCCCGTCGACCACGCAGATCTTGCGGTGCGTGCGGTTGTTGAGCCGTCGCACCGCGTAGGGCTTCGGAGGACGGAAGCGCACGACGCGCACGCCCGCCTCCTGCATCTCCTCGACGAGCCCGGTGTCCATCTTCATCGCCCCGACGGCGTCGAGGATGACGTTGCACTCGACCCCCGCGCGGGCCCGCTCGCACAGCGTCCGCGCGACGTCGACGGCGATGTCGCCCTGCCAGTAGACGTAGGTGAGCAGGCAGATCGTGCGCTCGGCGCCGCGCAGCGCCTCGAGGAAGCGGGGGAAGATCCGGTCGCCGTTGATCAGCAGCTCGACGGTGTTGCCGTGGGAGATCGGGGCGCCGGTGAGCGCCTCGGTGGCGCGCAGGAACCCCGGCCCGCGGGCGTCGGCCTCGCCGTGGAGGTCGTAGCCTCGGCCGCTCTCCCGCCGGTGGCGCAGCGAGTCGGCGGCGTACCAGGCGGTGCCGGCGGCGGCGATCCCGGCCGGCCACGCGTAGCGCGCGGGCGGGACGCGGGACGAACTGCCGTTGCGGCCGGGGAGGCGGTCGAGCGGCCGCTTCACGCCGCGGTCAGGCGGTGGCGCCGACGCCCGCCACGACCGACGTCGTCCAGTCGATGACCGAGGTCGGCCGCACGATGTGCTTGCCCATCCCGAGCTCATTGGGGTCGAGCCCGAGGGCGAGCCCGACGAGCTGGGGCAGGTGCAGCACCGGCATGCCCAGCGGCCGGCCCACGAGCTTCTGGGCCACCGGCTGCTGGAGGTCGAGGTTGAGGTGGCACAGCGGGCACGGCGTGACCAGGCAGTCTGCCTGGGCATCGATCGCGTCCCCGAGGTGGCGGCCCGCCTGCTTGAGCGAGGCCTCCTTGTTCATCGTGATGATCGGGAAGCCGCAGCACTTGTAGGCGCCGGCGTAGTCGACCACGGTGCCGCCCAGCGTCTCGATCAGCCGCTGCAGGTAGCGGTCGCGGGGCTGGTCGTGGTCGATCCCGAGCCGGTCGGTGGGGCGCACGATGTAGCAGCCGTAGAACGGCCCGACACGCAGGTCGGTCAGCGGCCGCTGGACCTTCGACGCGATCGTCTCGAGGCCGATCTCCTCGACCATCAGCCACAGGAAGTGCTTGTTGGAGATGCCCTTCTCGTAGCGCAGGCCCTCGGGCTCGAGCAGCTCGTTGACGTGGTCGCGGTACTCGCCGCTCGCGTCGAGGCGCTCCTGGCACTCGGCCTGCGCGCCCTGGCAGGTCGAGCAGATGTTCATCATCAGGTCCGCGCCGCGGCCGATCTCCTGCTGGGCGAGCGCGAACGTGCGCGCGTTGAGCGTGTCGGCGAGCTCCTGGTTGTGCTCGGCGATCACGCCCGCGCCCGTGCAGCACGCCCGGTCGAGCTCGACGAGCTCGATGTCCAGCAGCGGGGCGACCTTCGCCATCGATCCGTGCAGCTCAGGGGTGAAGCCCCGGCTCACGCAGCCGGGCCAGTAGGCGACCTTCACGCGTTCGGGCTCCTCTCCTCGGGCAGATGCGAGCCGGCCGCGGCCGCGTGCTCCTCGCCGCCCACGGCGTCCGGGCCCTCGGCGGAGGCCAGCGCCGCCTCGTTGTCGGCCAGGGCCTCCTCGTCCTCCTCCACGCCGACGACGTAGAGGTTGAGCTCGTAGCGCTCGCCCCGGCCCTCGACCTGCTCGAAGATCCGCTTGACCTCCTTGGGCGCCTTGTGCGGGTGCCCCAGCGCCTTGCCGGGCGTCATCTTGCGCCGCTGCAGCGCCTTGGTGACGATGGGGAGCGAGCTGAACAGCTCGGGCACCGCGCGCGGGTGGAACTTGCCGCCGTAGGAGTCGGGGAGCAGGTCGGCCTCGTGCAGGATGCCGTTGCGCCGGATGTTCTCGACGAAGGCATGCTCGTGGCGGTAGCCGTTGTTGCGGTCCTTGATGCCGTAGTCGGCGCTCGAGACGCGGCGCAGGCGCATGATCTGGCTCATCGGCGCCACGCCCTTGGGGCACGCCTCGATGCAGTTGAAGCAGTGGGTGCAGTCGTAGATCCCGTGCGGGTCCTCGGCGAGGTCCTGGAGGCGCTCGCGGTGCTGGCCGTCGCGCGGGTCGCCGACGAACCGGTAGGCCTTGGCCAGCGCCGCCGGGCCGATGAACAGCGGGTCGACCTCCATCGAGAGGCAGTCCGACACGCACGCGCCGCACTGGATGCAGGCCATCGACTGCGTGACGTCGATCATCGACTCGGGCGGGACGATGTACTCGCGCTCGGGCGGCGGCCCCTCCGGCAGGAGCCACGGGGTGACCCGCTGGACCTTCTTCCAGTGGACGGCGTCCATGTCCACGATGAGGTCCTTGAGCACGGGGAAGTTGCCCATCGGCTCGACCGTGATCGCCGGAAGCTCCTGGCCCTCGTCGGGCGCGTTCCAGCCCACGCCGTGCGCGACGCGCTCGGCCTCGTCGAGGTGGGTGTGGCATGCCAGCGCGGGCTTGCCGTTGATGCGCACGCCGCAGGAGCCGCAGATCGCGGCGCGGCACGAGCAGCGGATGCCGATCGAGCCGTCTTGGCGGTCGCGCGCCTGCAGGATGCCGTCCAGGACGGAGCGCTTGCCGTCCAGGTCGACCTTGAACTCCTCCCAGTACGCCGACTCGCCGGATTCCGGCTGGTAGCGGCGGATCTTCAGGGTGAACTCGGCCATCGCGGGGCGGAGGCTAGTACGTCCGCTCCTGCGGCGCCCACTTGGTGATGGTCACGGGCGAGTAGGAGACGACCGGCCCGCCGCCGCCGTCCATCGACAGATCGATGTGCTTGAGCCACTCGTCGTCGTTGCGCTGGGGGAAGTCGAGGCGGAACTGCGCCCCGCGCGACTCCTTGCGCTCCAGCGCGGCCACGACGATGCACTCGGCGCAGTCGAGCATGTAGCCGAGCTCGATCGCGCCCAGCACGTCCTGGTTGAAGACCGTGCCGCGGTCGTCGATCGCCGCCACCGAGGCCTCCTCCTTGAGGCGGCGGATCGTCTCGTGGGCCTGCGTGAGGCCCTCGCGGTCGCGGAACACCGCGCACTTCTCGTTCATCATCTCGCCGAGCTCGTCCTTGATCTCCGAGATCCGCCGCCCGGTGCCGGGCTCGCGGCCGACGATCTCGTCGATCATCCGCTGCTCGTCGGCCAGCTGGGCCTCGCGCGGCGCGGGCATCGACATCCCGCTCCCCCGCTCGGCGGCGTGCTCGCCCGCCCGCCGGCCGAAGATCAGGGTGTCGAGCAGCGAGTTGGCGCCCAGGCGGTTGCCGCCGTGGACGGACACGCAGGCGACCTCGCCCGCCGCGTAGAGGCCGGGGATCGTGGTCGCGCCCCACACGTCGGTCTTGACCCCGCCCATGATGTAGTGGCAGCCGGGCTTGATGTGGATCGGCTCGCGGGTGATGTCGACGCCCGCGAAGTCGCGCCCGATGTTCACGATCTCGCGCAGCGCCTCGAGCGTCCGCTTGCGCGGCACCTTGGTGATGTCCAGCGCGACGGTGCCGTCGGGGAACCCGCGGCCCTCGTTGATCTCGGTCTGCTCGGAGCGCGAGACGACGTCGCGCGAGGCGAGCTCGAGCTTGTTCGGCGCGTAGCGCTCCATGAAGCGGTCGCCCTGCGCGTTGTAGAGATGGGCGCCCTCGCCGCGCGCGCCCTCGGTGATGAGGATCCCGTTGCCCGCCAGCGTGGTCGGGTGGTACTGGATCATCTCCATGTCCATCAGCGGGGCGCCGACGCGGTAGGCCTGCGCGATCCCGTCGCCCGTGCAGATCAGCGCGTTGGTGGTCGGCTTGAAGCACTGGCCCGCGCCGCCGGAGGCGAGGATCACGGACTTGGCGGCGAACAGCTCCATCGAGCCGTCGCGGATGTTGCGGGCGATCGCTCCGCAGCACTCGCCCTCGTCGTCCTGCACGATCGCGGTGACGAACCACTCCTCGTAGCGGTCGACGGTCTCGTGGTTCTTCATCAGCTGCTCGTAGAGCACGTGCAGGAGCGCCTGGCCGGTGATGTCGGCCACGTAGTAGGTCCGCGCGGCCGACGCACCACCGAACGCCCGCGTCCCCAGCCGCCCGTCGGAGGCGCGGTGGAACGTCACGCCCTGGTGCTCCAGCCACAGCACCTCGCCCGGCGCCTCGCGGCACATGATCTCGATCGCGTCCTGGTCACCGAGGTAGTCCGAGCCCTTCACCGTGTCGAAGGCGTGGGACTCCCAGGAGTCGTCCGGGTTCAGCGCGGCGTTGATCCCGCCCGCGGCCGCGTTGGAGTGCGACCGCACGGGGTGCACCTTGCTCATGATGGCCACGGTCGCCCCGGCGCCGGCCGCCGCGAGGGCGGCGCGCTGGCCGGCGAGCCCGGCGCCGATGATCAGGACGTCGTGTGCGGGCATGACGAGGGATCCTAGTGGTCGAGGACAGGTTCCCGTCCCGCCCCGCGCGGTGGACCGGCGAGCGCGTGCGGGCTGCCACGAGTGGGTAAGGCGCACCCCAGGGGAACCTCGGCAGGGGAGGGATCATGAGCAGCACGGCCGCAGGCAGGACGACGGTCCGCCCGCGCGCGGAGCCGCAGGAGTCGTGGTACGCGGCGCTCGGGGAGCGGGGCCGCAAGGGCTTCCGCGCGGCGTTCGCCGGCTTCGCGCTGGACGCCTTCGACCTCATCGTGCTCACGCTGAGCCTGAGCGCGATCGGGGCGACGTTCGGCGTCGGCACCGGCGCCACCGGGGCGCTGTCGACCGTGACGCTGTCGGCCTCGGCGATCGGCGGGGTGCTGGCGGGCGTGCTGTGCGACCGCGTCGGGCGCGCGCGGGCGCTCATGGCAACGGTCGCCATCTACTCGCTGTTCACGTTCCTGTCCGGGCTCGCGACGAGCTACGAGATGCTGCTCGTCTTCCGGATCTTCCAGGGCATCGGCTTCGGCGGCGAGTGGGCCGTCGGCGCCGTGCTGGTGGCCGAGATGGTGCGACCCGAGGCGCGCGGCAAGGCGCTCGGCGTGATCCAGAGCTCGTGGGCCATCGGCTGGGCGGTCGCGGTCGTCGCGTACCTGATCGTCTTCGAGCTCGTCGCCGAATCGTCCGCCTGGCGGGTGCTGATGTGCCTGGGCGCGCTGCCGGCGCTGCTCATCCTCTACATCCGGCGCAACGTCGAGGACCCCGAGGTCTTCGAGCGCACGAAGGAGCGCCGCCGGCGCGGCCAGGCCGACGCCGTCGAGTCGGGCGCCGACGACAGCCCGCTCAAGCAGATCTTCCGAGGAGACCTCCTCCGGGTCACGCTCGCGGCCTCGGTCCTGGCGACGGGCATCCAGGGCGGCTACTACGCGATGTTCACCTGGATCCCCACCTACCTCAAGGAGGAGCGCGACCTCACCGTGGTGGGGACGAGCGGCTACCTGTTCGTGGTGATCGTCGGCTCGTTCCTCGGCTATGTGACGGCCGGCCACGTGCACGACCGCCTGGGGCGCCGGCGCACGTTCGCGCTCTTCGCGTCGCTGGCCGGGCTGTCGCTCGTCCTGTACTTCCTCATCCCCAGCGGCTCCAACGGGACGCTGCTGCTGGTCGGCTTCCCGCTCGGGTTCTTCGCCTCCGGCTGCTTCTCGGGCTTCGGCTCCTACCTGTCGGAGCTGTTCCCGACGCGGGCCCGCGGCACCGGCGGAGGGTTCTGTTACAACGTCGGCCGCGGCTTCGGCGCGCTGTTCCCGGGCATCATCGGCTTCCTCGCGGCGGCCATCGGGCTCGGCGGCGCGGTCGCCTTCGGCGTCTTCGGCTACCTGCTCGCCATCGGGGCGCTGGCGTTCCTGCCGGAGACCCACGGCAAGGAGCTCGTCCCGACCGACTGATGGAGCTGCTGGACGCGCTGCGCGGCGCCCGCGCCTACGACCTCGAGCAGCCGCGCTACGCCGGCGCGCCCACCTTCGAGGCGCACGAGCCGGGGCTCGTGCTCTCGCTCTTCCGCCGCCACGAGGCGGGGCTGGGGGAGTCGCGGACGAGCGCGTCGGCGCTGCTCGTGATGGCCGAGCACTCCGGCACCCACCTCGACGCGCTCTGCCACCAGGCCGAGGACCTCGAGCTGCACGGCGGGATCCCGGTCGACGCCTCCGTGCAGACGCCGGCGGGCTTCACCGCGCTGGGGGCCGAGACGATCCAGCCGATGATCGCGCGCGGGGTGCTGCTCGACGTGGCGGGCGCGCTCGGCGTGCCGCGCCTGCCCGACGGCCACGCGGTCAGCGCCGCCGAGCTCGAGGCCGCCGCCGACGGCACGCAGCCGCGGCGCGGCGACGTGGTGCTCGTACGCCTCGGGTCCGGCGCGGTGTGGGAGGACCGGGCGGCCTACGAGGCGGCGGGCGGGATGGCTCCCGACGCGTCGCGCTGGCTGGCGGCGCGCGAGCCGCTGGCCGTGGGGGCCGACAACCTCGCCTGGGACGTCCCGGGCGCGCACGACCCGGAGCTCGGGAGCCTGCCGGGCCATACCCTGCTGATCGTGCGCGCCGGCGTCTACATCCTCGAGTCGCTGAACCTGGAGGCGCTGGCGCGCGACGGCGTGCGCGAGTTCGCGTTCGTCTGCCTGCCGCTCAAGCTGCGGGGCGGGACGGGCTCGCCCGTGCGCCCGCTGGCGCTGGCCTGAGGCCGCCGTGCGCATCGCCGCGATCGACCACCTGGTGCTGACCGTCGCCGACCCCGAGGCGACCGTCGCCTTCTACGAGCGGCTCGGGATGCGCGCCGAGACGTTCGGCGAGGGGCGGCTCGCGCTGCGCTTCGGCCGCCAGAAGATCAACCTGCACACGGCGGGCGCGGAGTTCGACCCCCACGCGGCGGCGCCGGTGCCCGGCTCGGCGGACTTCTGCCTGCTGGTCGAAGGCCCGCTCTCCGACGTGGAGCGCGACTTGGCGGAGGCCGGGATCGCGGTCGAGGTCGGCCCGGTCGACAAGACGGGCGCCGAGGCGCCGCTGCGCTCGGTCTACGTCCGCGACCCCGACGGCAACCTCGTCGAGCTCTCCGAGCCGCGCGCGTACATAGATGGTTGATTCCACGACCCCACGGTCGTCTGGCGGCGCCCCGCGGCGCCGGATCGCCACCCACCCGAGGGGCCCCCTGCTCCGCGTGGTCGCCCGCGCCCGAGCGTCGATCGTCGTACGCGCGTGGCGTGGCGCCACCGTCCAGCACTGTTCCCCTCGTGCGGGCGGCGCCCGGCATCCACGGTGCATCCACCAGTCGACCGCGCGGCCGCGGAATCAACCATCTAGAGCGTCGCCTGCCGCGCCTCGGCGGTGTCGGTGACGAACATGTGGCCCGGCGCATGGGTGATCATCAGCTCGGGCCGGCTGGCGGCCGCGACCGCCTGGGGGGTGACCCCGCAGGCCCAGAACACGGGCACCTCGTCCTCGCGGACCTCCACGGCGTCGCCGTAGTCGGGCCGCGCGAGGTCGGCGATGCCGAGGTTGCCGGGGTCGCCGACGTGGACGGGCGCTCCGTGCACGCTCGCGTAGCGCGTCGTCACCTGCGTGGCGCGGATCGCCTGCTCGGGGCGCATCGGGCGCATGGAGACCACGAGCGGCCCGGAGAAGCGCCCCGCCGACCGGCACGCCCAGGACGTCCGGTACATCGGCACGTTGACGCCCTGCTCGATGTGGCGGATCGGGAGCCCGTCGGCGAGCAGCGCGCGCTCGAAGGTGAACGAGCAGCCGATCAGGAACGCGACCATGTCCTCGCGCCAGTGCTCGGTGACGTCGGTGGGCTGGTCGGTCAGCTCGCCGTCGCGCCACACGCAGTAGCGGGGGACGTCGGTGCGCAGGTCGGCGCCGGGTGCGTGCTCGGCCGGCTCCGGCGAGCCGGGCTCGGTCACCTCGAGCACCGGGCAGGGCTTCGGGTTGCGCAGGCAGAAGCGCAGGAAGTCGAACGCGTCGGCCTCCGGGAGCGCGACGAGGTTCGCCTGGGTGTACTCGCGCGCGACCCCGGCCGTCGGGCCGGTGAACTCGCCGCGGCGGATCGCCGCGCGCAGCGCGGCGGGATCGTCGCTCATGAGGGGGCGAGGCGCGCCCGCAGCGCGCGCGAGACCTGCTCCATCGTCACGACGCCGCGCAGGCGGCCGTCGGCGTCGACGGCCATCAGCGCGCCGAGCCGCCGCAGCGGCTCGGAGGACAGCAGCGCCTCGAGCGGCGCGTCGGCACGGACCTGGGCCTCGCGGTCGCCGCGGGCCACCACGTCGCGGACCGCCATCGCGCCGCCCTCCTCGTGGGCGGCGTGCTCCATCGCGGCGCGGTGGGCGAGCCCGACGTACCGGCCGTCGGCGTCGACCACCGCGAACCACTCCCAGCCGTAGTAGCGCAGGAAGTAGTCCTCGAAGGCGCGCATCGCGTCGATGTCGGCCGGGATCGTCACGGGCTCCGCGTCCATGATGTCCGCCACGGTGATGCCCTCGATGCGCTCGGTGAACGCGCTCTGCACCACCGCGGAGCGCGCCGCGCCGCCCAGCAGCCAGCCGAGCACCGCGAGCCACAGCCCGCTCGTGACGTCGCCGATCAGCAGCTGGTAGAGCCCGTAGCCGATCAGCAGCACCGCGAAGCCCTGGCCGATGCGGGCCGAGAAGCGCGTCGCCTTCGTGCGGTCGCCCGTGATCCGCCACGCCGCCGCGCGGGCGATCCGCCCGCCGTCCAGCGGGAAGGCGGGGATCAGGTTGAAGCCCAGCAGGATCACGTTCATGGTCACGAGGAAGGACACGAGGAGGTTCGCGACGCCGGCCGCCCCGTCGAGCGCGGCCGTGTCGAGGAAGCCCTGGACGCTCCCGTTGATCGCGATCCCCAGGAGCGCGCCCAGGATCACGATCGCGAGCGTCACGAGGGGTCCCGCCACGGCCACGCGGAACTCCGCGCCCGGCGAGTCGGTGTCGCGGCTCATCTTCATCACGCCGCCGAAGAAGAAGAGGTCGATGCCGCTCACCGCGATCCCCTCGCGGCGCGCGACGAGCGCGTGCCCGAGCTCGTGCAGCACGATCGAGCCGAAGAACGTCAGCGCCGCGCCGACCGCCGCCAGGTAGCCGGTCGTCTGGTCGCCCAGCACCTGGGTGAACGAGTCCTGCATCCAGAAGATGAACAGGAACAGGACGAGGAACCACGACACGTTCACCCCGATCCGGATCCCGAACAAGCGGGCGAGCGGAAGCGACGACGTGCCGAGCATCGCGCCATGGTCGCACAGCCACCTCAAGCCCAGGTGAGGCGGCGCACCACTAGCATCGCGCCCCGCTCGACTGAGATCGAAAGGACACCATGGCTCACGAAGTGACCTTCATTCCCGGGGACGGCACCGGGCCGGAACTGGCCGAGGCGACGCGCCGCGTGCTCGAGGCCACCGGCGTGGAGCTCGCCTGGGACGAGCATCCCGCGGGCGAGGACGTCTACCGCGAGGAGGGCACGCCGTTCCCCGATCGCACCCTCGACTCGATCAAGCGCACGGGGGTCGGCATCAAGGGCCCGACCACCACCCCGGTGGGGTCGGGCTTCCGGTCGGTGAACGTGCTGCTGCGCAAGGAGCTCGACCTGTACGCCTGCATCCGCCCGTGCAAGGCGTACGAGGGCGTGCGCACGCGCTTCCCCGACACCGACATCGTGGTCGTGCGCGAGAACACCGAGGACCTCTACGCGGGCATCGAGTTCGAGCGCGGCAGCCCGGAGAACGCGAAGCTGCGCGCGTTCCTGGCCGACGAGCTCGGCTCGCCGGTGCGCGAGGACGCCGGGATCTCGGTCAAGCCGATCTCCGAGTTCGGCTCCGAGCGCATCGTCGAGGCCGCCTTCGACTACGCGAAGGCCAACGGCCGCCACAAGGTGACGGCCGCGCACAAGGCGAACATCATGAAGTTCTCCGACGGGCTGTTCCTCGAGGTCGCGCGCGCGGTGGCCGAGCGTCACCCCGACATCGAGTTCGAGGACCGCATCATCGACAACCTGTGCAACCAGCTCGTGTCGCGCCCGGAGGAGTACGACGTGATCGTGCTCCCGAACCTCTACGGCGACATCGTCTCCGACCTCGGCGCCGGCCTGATCGGCGGGCTCGGGCTCGCGCCCGGCGGCAACATCGGCACCGAGGCGGCGATGTTCGAGGCCACCCACGGTTCGGCCCCCAAGTACAAGGGGCAGAACAAGGTGAATCCGACGGCGCTGATGCTCTCGGGCGTGCTGATGCTGCGCCACCTCGACGAGCGCGACGCCGCCGACCGGCTCGAGGCCGCCATCGCGGCGGTGATCAAGGCCGGCGACAACGTGACCTACGACCTGAAGCCCACCCGCGACGACCCGACGGCCGTCGGCACCTCGGAGTTCGCCGACGCCGTGATCGAGGAGATGAACCGATGAGCCCGGCCTCCCCCGCCAACGTCACCGTGACCGGCGCCGCCGGCGCGATCGGCTACGCGATCCTGTTCCGGATCGCGTCCGGTCAGATGCTCGGCCCCGACCGGCCGGTGCACCTCCGGCTGCTGGAGATCCCCCAGGCCGCCAAGGCCGCCGAGGGCACCGCGATGGAGCTCGACGACTGCGCGTTCCCGCTGCTGGCGGGCATCGACATCCACGACGACCCGGCCACGGCCTTCGACGGCACGAGCTTCGCGCTGCTGATCGGCGCGCGCCCGCGCAGCAAGGGCATGGAGCGCGGCGACCTGCTCGAGGCCAACGGCGGCATCTTCAAGCCGCAGGGCGAGGCGATCAACGCGGGCGCCGCCGACGACGTGCGCGTGCTGGTGGTCGGCAACCCGGCCAACACCAACGCGCTGATCGCGATGAGCAGCGCCCCCGACGTGCCGCGCGAGCGCTTCACCGCGATGACCCGCCTGGACCACAACCGCGCGATCGCGCAGCTCGCCCGCAAGACCGGCGCGGCCGTCGGCGACATCACCCGCATGACGATCTGGGGGAACCACTCCGCCACGCAGTACCCCGACATCTTCCACGCGAAGGTGAACGGCACGGACGCGTCCGAGGTCGCGAGCGACCGCACCTGGCTCGAGCAGGACTTCATCCCGACCGTCCAGAAGCGCGGCGCCGCGATCATCGAGGCGCGCGGGGCGTCGAGCGCGGCGTCGGCCGCCAACGCCGCCGTCGACCACGTCCACGACTGGGTGCACGGGACGCCCGACGGCGACTGGGTCTCGATGTCGGTCCCCTCCGACGGCTCCTACGACGTGCCCGAGGGGCTCATCTCGAGCTTCCCGTGTACGACGAAGGACGGCGGCTGGACCGTCGTGCAGGGACTCGAGATCGACGCGTTCTCACGCGAGCGGATCGACGCGTCCACGGCAGAGCTCGCCGAGGAGCGCGACGCGGTCCAGAACCTGGGCCTCGTCACCTGATCGCCGGGGGGCGATCACCTGACGAGGCCTAGGGAGTTCGCCCCGGACGCCGGCCCGGGTGCCGGCCCTCGTGGGCGAACTCCCGCCGTCGTGCGGTTCGTCAGGACGCGGCGCCCTCGGCGGCCGGCTCCGGTTCGCGTGTGTGCCAGCCGCGCCCGGACTTCACCACGAGGCCCTGCTCGGCGAGGCCCGGCATGACGCGGTACAGGTAGTTCTGCTTGATGCCCATCGCCTCGGCCAGCTCGGGGATGGTGATCCCGGGGCGCGCGCGGACGAGCTCGAGCGCCTGGGTGGCGCGGGTGCCGGTGCCGCGCGGGCGGCCGCGGCGGCCGTTGGAGGTGGCGGAGCCGCGGCCGCGGCGGCCGCGCGTGGCGCGGACGGGGGTCTGCTCCACGCCCGCCAGCGCCTGCTCGGCGGCCTCGAGGCGGCGGTACTCGTCCACGAGCGGCTTGAGCTCCTTGAGCCGGCTCTGGATCTCCTTGCGCTTCTCGTCCAGGAAGTCCGTCACGTCAGTCCTCTCACTGCATCGTCGGGCGGATCACGAAGGTGGCGTTGGTCCGCACTATGACAGTGAATGGCGCGCTTGTCCGAGATGTTCGTTGCATGGAAGTGGAATGTGGCGCCTTCGCCCCGACTCAACAGTCACCGATGACGGCGGTCAGCGCGCCCGGCGCCCGCCGTCGCGCTCGACGAGCGCCTTGAGCCGCTCCAGCGAGCGCGACGCCTCGCGCTGGGAGATCCCGCCGACCAGCGCGCGGCCCGCCGCGGCGCCGACGAAGCCGCCGGGCGCACGGAACTCGTTGGTGTAGTCGAAGCGGGTGCCGCCGCCGTCGCGGTCGGCCAGCCGGTAGGTCGTGCGGGCGCGCGAGCCGCCCGGGCCGCGCCCGTCCCAGGTGGCGCGGCGGGGCGCCTCGGCCTCCGCCAGCGTCCAGTGCACCTTGAACGGCGCGCCGCGCAGCGCGAGCGTCTGCTCGACCTCGTAGCCCGGCCGCACCGCCCCGTCGTCCGTGCGATTGATGCGCCGGTGGATCGTCACCCAGTCGGCGAAGCGGTGGGGGTCCATGACCACGTCCCAGACCGCTGCGGACGGGGCGTCGATGTCGATCGAGGCGGTCACCAACGTCACCGGGCGGCCAGCTCCTCGTCGCGCTCCCACTCCCGCAGGGCCCGCTCGAGCGCGGCGTCGAGGCGGTGCAGGCGCACGCCGAACGCGGCCGCGGCGGCGTCGTCACGCGGGAGGAGGTCATGTTCAAGGGACTCCATGAGGGGGCCGATCAGGCCGGCGTCCTCGCCGGCGACCGCCGCGGCCACCACCGAGGCCAGCGGCGTGAGGTTCACCCCGAGCGACACGCTGCGCCGGGAGACGTGCATCCGGTCGGCGATCCGCTCGATGAGGTCCGCGTAGGACAGCACGTCCGGGCCGGCGATGTCCCACGACCCGCCGAGCGAGGCCGGGGCGGTCGCGGAGCGCGCCAGGAACTCGAGCACGTCGCGCCCGTCGACCGGCGCCGTGCGCTTGTCGCGCCACGCGGGCAGCGCCAGCACCGGGAGCCGCTCGATCAGCCGCACGAGGAAGCGGAAGGCGCGCGAGCGGGCGCCGATCACGATCGAGGCCCGCAGCGCGATCGACCCCGGCACCGCGTCCAGCAGCACCTCCTCGACGGCCAGGCGCGAGGCGAGGTGGCGCGAGGGCCGGCCGTCGCGCGGCAGCAGGCCGCCCAGGTAGACGATCCGCCGCGCGCCCGCCGCCACCGCCGCCTCGGCGAAGCGCTCGGCCGCGCGCCGCTCGTCATCCGCGAACGCGCCGTCGGCCGCGCCCTCCATCGAGTGGATCAGGTAGTAGGCGACCTCGACCCCGTCGAGCGCCTCCGCGAGCCCGGAGCCGCCGACCGCGTCGCCGCGCACGACCTCGTCCACCAGTCCGGCCGGCACGCGCCCGGGCTCGCGGGACAGGCCGCGGACCGCGTGACCGTCGCGGCGCAGCCGCGGCGCGAGGGCGGCGCCGGCGAACCCGGTGACGCCGGTGACGAGGGTCTGCATGAGCCGGATCCTAGAAACCCGCCAAAGAGCGGGATGGGCTTCCCGCTCGGACGGGAAAACGGGCCCGGACGGCGCCTCTTTGCGGGATCGCAGCCAATGGGCGCGATTTGCGGGATCCGCGCTTGCGCGCGATCGGCGCGGGCGCTTTGCTCCTCGCGGCTGTGACGGAGTCGTAAAGAGAGGAGCGGGGTGTCGGGCACGGCAACGAAGAGCGCGAAGGCACGCAAGGTGACCTGCGAGGACTGCTTCTTCCGCCGCAACACCCTGTGTGCGCTGTCCCTCGACGAGCCGTGCGCGACCTTCCGGCCCGACCATCCCGACGGGCTGCGCCCGCCCGGCCAGCTGCGGTTCGTGTTCCGCCAGGAGCGCCGCAAGCAGGCCGCGTGGGCCTTCCCCACCGCCGAGGAGCAGGCCGCGCTGCACGCCTGACCGCACGGCGCGAAACCGCCTCCCGGCGCGGGCGTCCGCGGAGGTAGAGTCAACCATCGTGCGCATCACCGTCCTGGGCAAGTCGCCCTCCTGGCAGGACGCCGACGGCGCCTGCAGCGGCTACCTCGTCGAGGACGACGGCGTCCGCGTGCTGATCGACTGCGGCAACGGCGTGTTCGGGAAGCTGCGCCGCTTCGCCGACTACCTCGACGTCGACGCGGCGCTCATCTCCCACCTGCACGCCGACCACTTCCTCGACCTCGTCCCGTACTCCTACGCGCTCACCTACGCGCCGCGCCAGCAGCAGGGCGCGCCGCGCCGGCCGGACCTCCATGCGCCCACCGGGGCGCGGGCGGTGTTCCGCCGCGTGGTCGGGGCGTGGGGCGACGAGGCGCTGATCGAGAAGGCCTTCGACCTGCACGAGTACGCGACGAGCGACGTCCTCCGGATCGGGCCGCTGAAGATCCGCTTCCAGCCGGTGCCGCACTACACCGCGACCAACGCGATCGAGATCTCCAACGGCGGCGAGCGGATGATCTTCGGCGCCGACCACCGGCCCACCGACGACCTCATCGCATTCGCGAGCGGCGGCGACCTGCTGCTGATCGAGGCCACGCTGACCGAGCCCGAGGCCGAGGGCCCGCGCGGCCACATGACCCCCGCGGAGGCGGGCGAGCACGGCCGCCGCGCGAACGTCCGCCGGCTGGTCCTCACCCACATCTCCGACGAGCTGGACGGGGAGTGGGCGCGGCGCGAGGCGGAGGCCACGTTCGGCGGCGCGGTCGAGGTCGCTCGCGAGGGAGCCGTCTACTCGATCTGATCGGGACTTGAGCCCGGGGGCGTTCGCGCCGATGACAGGCCTGGGCCATGACCTCCCGCGACGGAATCCAGACCACCGACGGGGTGCGGCTGCTGTCGCCGCGCCCGTCGGTCCTCTCCAAGATCGAGCGCTCGGTCGCCGCCACGGCGCCCGCCGTCGCGTCCGCCGACACGGGCGGCGAGGGCGTGCGGGTCGGCGGTCCCGGCTGGGAGGCCCGGCTCAAGGACCTGCTGGGCGAGCTGTCCAAGTCCGAGCGCGCCAGCCTCTACGCCGTCCGGCTGGACGACCGCCAGGGCCTGCCGCTGCCCGCCGACACGCTGCTCGAGCGCACGCGCACGGACTGGTTCCCCGAGTTCCTCTCCCACGGCCTGATGACGCCGCACTTCCAGCCGATCGTCGAGCTCACCGACGGGCGCGCGTACGGCCGCGAGGCGCTGATGCGCGGCCGCCTTGGCGCGACCGAGGTCCGCGGCGCCGAGCTCGTCGCCGCCGCCGAGGCCCACGACGCCCTCTTCTCCTTCGACGCCCGCGCCCGCGCGGCGGCGCTCGAGGTCGGGCTCCCGCTCATGCCGGACGGCGAGATCCTCTTCGTCAACCTCGACCCGCGCGTGGTGATCGACGTCGAGGGCTCGCTGCGCACGACGTGGCCGATCGCCGAGCGCATGGGTGTCGGGCCGGGACGCCTCGGGCTCGAGCTCATCAGCCCCGACCGCTGCCCCGACCAGGACCTGCTCGCCGACCTCGTCGCCGCCCACCGCGAGCGCGGCGCGATCGTCGCGCTCGACGACCTGTCGGGCGGCGCCGAGTCGCTGATCTGCCTCGAGACGCTGCGCCCCGACGTCGCCAAGATCGACCGCATCCTCACCGCCGGGATCCAGCACTCCACCGGGCGCCGCCGCCTCGTGGCCGCGCTCGTCGAGTGCGCCCACGAGCAGGGCTGCCGGGTGGTGGCGGAGGGCATCGAGCGCGACAGCGAGTTCGAGGTCATGCGCGATCTCGGCGTCGACCTCGGGCAGGGGTTCTACTTCGGGCAGCCGACCGCACGCCCCATGGCGGTCGACCCGCGGCTCGTCCTGCCGCGTCTGACTGCCCCGAGCGAGGCCGGTTTCCAGGACTCGCGAAGGCCGACGCTCGGGGCGGGAGGGCGAAGCCCGGTATCCCATTAGCGCTACCGTTCGCGGTCATGCCCGATCGCGATCTGTTCGCCAACTTCGAGCGCATGCGCCGGGAGATGGACGAGCTGTTCGGCGACGTGTTCGAGCGCCGCATGTCTCCCGGCCGGCGCGGCGGGTTCTCGCCCGCCGTCGACGTCTACTACACGGGCGATCCGCCGCGGGCCGTCGTGCGCGCCGACCTCGCGGGGATCGAGCCGTCCGAGATCGAGCTCGAGATCCGGGGGCGCGAGCTCATCCTCGCCGGCCGGCGCACGCCCGGCGAGGACGAGGAGCGCGTCTACCAGCAGCTGGAGATCGAGCACGGTCCGTTCCGGCGCTCGGTGCCGCTCGGCGCCGACGTCGACGCCGACGCGGCCAAGGCCGTCTACGAGGACGGCATGCTGATCGTCGAGCTGCCCGTGCTCGAGTCGGCCACCGCCCGCAGCGTGCCCATCGAGCCGGCCCGGCGGGAAGTCGAGCCGCCGTGAGCATCGAGATCGAGTCGTCCCACGACGGGGGCGGGCGCGAGGTCCCGATGGGCGCGCCCGCGCTTCCGGAGAAGCTCGGCGTGCTGCCGCTGCGCGAGACCGTCACGTTCCCCGACACGCTCACGCCGCTGGCCGTCGGCCAGGAGCGCTCGATCCGCCTGATCAACGACGTGCTGGCCGGCGATCGCATGATCGTGATGGTCGCCAGCCGCGACCCCGAGCAGGAGTCGCCCGGCCCCGACGAGCTCTACCGCGTCGGGGTCGTCGGCACCGTCGCGCGGATGCTCAAGGTCCCCGACGGCACGCTGCGCATCCTCGTCCAGGGCGGCCAGCGCGTGCGCCTGACCGACATCTCCGACGACGACGAGCCCTACCTCGTGGCGCGCGTGGAGGAGGCGGCCGACGAGGTGGAGGAGGGGCCCGAGCTCACGGCCCTCACGCGCAACGTCCAGCAGACGTTCTCGAACATCATCGAGCAGGTCCCGTACCTGCCCGAGGAGCTGCAGATGGCGGTCGCCAACGTCGACGACCCGTCCGCCCTCTCGCACCTCATCGCCGGCTCGCTGCGCATCAAGCTCTCCGAGAAGCAGGAGCTGCTCGAGGAGCTCGACGTCCCCCGCCGGCTGCGCCGCCTCTCCGAGATCCTCGCGCGCGAGCTCGAGGTGGTGGCGATCGGCTCGCGCATCCAGTCCCAGGTCCAGTCCGAGATGGACCGCAGCCAGCGCGAGTACGTGCTGCGCCAGCAGCTCAAGGCGATCCAGGAGGAGCTGGGCGAGCGCGACCCGACCGAGGCGGAGGTCGACGAGCTGCGCGAGCAGATCGACGCGATCGCCCTCCCGGAGGAGGTCCGCAAGCAGGCCGACCGCGAGCTCTCGCGGCTCGAGCGCCTGCCGCAGGCGGCCGCCGAGCACGGCGTGATCCGCAACTACCTCGAGTGGATCGCCTCGCTGCCGTGGGACACGCAGACCGAGGACGACCTCGACCTCGCGCACGCGCGCGACGTGCTCGACGCCGACCACTACGACATCGAGCGCGTCAAGGACCGCATCCTCGAGTTCCTGGCGGTGCGCCGCCTCAAGCCCGACGCCCGCGGCTCGATCCTGCTCTTCGTGGGCCCGCCCGGCGTCGGCAAGACGTCGCTCGGGCACTCGATCGCCGACGCGCTCGGGCGCAACTTCGAGCGCATCAGCGTCGGCGGGGTCCGCGACGAGGCCGAGATCCGCGGCCACCGCCGCACCTACATCGGGGCGATGCCGGGGACGATCGTGCGCGCGCTGCGCGACGCGGGCTCCAACAACCCGCTGTTCATGATCGACGAGATCGACAAGATGGGCTCCGACTTCCGCGGCGACCCGTCCAGCGCCATGCTCGAGGTGCTCGACCCCGAGCAGAACGCGACGTTCCGGGATCACTACCTCGACGTGCCGTTCGACCTCTCGAACGTCATGTTCATCACGACCGCCAACACGCTGGACACGATCCCCGGGGCGCTGCGCGACCGCATGGAGGTCATCCAGCTCGCGGGCTACACGGAGGAGGAGAAGCTCCAGATCGCCAAGCGCTACCTGGTCCCGCGCCAGATCGAGCGCAACGGCCTGCGTGCCTCGCAGATCGGCTTCACCGACGCCGGCCTGCGGACCATCATCGAGGACTACACGCGCGAGGCCGGCGTGCGCAACCTCGAGCGCGAGATCGGCTCGGCGGCGCGCAAGGTGGCGCGGCGCGTCGCCGAGGGCGAGCACACGCGCAAGGTCTCGATCACCGCCCCGCGCGCGCGGGAGCTGCTCGGGCGGCCGCGGTTCCAGTCCGAGGTCCGCCGCCGCACCGGGGAGCCCGGGGTGGCGACCGGCCTCGCGTGGACGCCCGTCGGCGGCGACGTGCTGTTCGTCGAGGCGACCGCGATGCCCGGCGAGCGCCGCCTCACGATCACCGGCCAGCTCGGCGAGGTGATGCGCGAGTCCGCGCAGGCGGCGCTGTCCTACGTGCGCGGCCACGCGGCCACGATCGCCCCCGACCTGCCCGCGGACTGGTTCGCCACGCACGACGTGCACCTGCACGTCCCCGCGGGGGCGATTCCCAAGGACGGGCCGAGCGCCGGCATCACGATGGCCACCGCGCTCGTGTCGCTGATCACGGGCCGCCCGGTGCGCGACGACGTCGCGATGACCGGCGAGATCACGCTCACCGGGCAGGTGCTGCCCATCGGCGGGCTCAAGGAGAAGGCGCTCGCGGCGCAGCGCGTCGGCGTCAAGCGCATGATCGCCCCAGGGCGCAACCGCGACGACCTCGAGGACATCCCGGAGCCGCTCCGCAAGGGGCTCGAGTTCACCTTCGTGGACGACGTCGACGAGGTGTTCGAGGCCGCCCTGCAGGACGATCGGCCCCCCCGACGCGCTTCGGGGAGGCGGCGTCGCGGGTATGCTCGCCGGAGGACCGCAAGCACACCGACGAGAGGGTGACATGGGAGCGAAGAAGAAAGTCGCACAGGCGGGAGCGGCGGCCTACGCGGCGCGCAACAACCCATACGTGCAGCGCGTCGTCGACGACGAGGAGCTGCGCGCGAACCTCTGGCAGGCCTACGAGTCCGCTCGCGCGGCCGCCGGGCGCCTGAGCAACGGCAAGCCCACGAGCACGCAGATCTTCGACGACAAGAAGCTGCAGAAGGACATTCGCGAGGCTGCTGAGAACCTGCGCGACGTCGGCGTCGCGTTGCGCGAGGCGCCCAAGCGCAGCAAGCCGAAGAAGCGCGGCTTCCCGTTCGGAAAGGTGCTGGTGGTCGGCATCGTCGGCGCCGGGCTGGCCGTGGCGCTCAGCGAGGGCCTGCGCAAGAAGGTGCTCGACGCGCTGTTCGGCGCCGAGGAGGAGTTCGAGTACACGTCGGTGACGACCCCGGCGCCGGACGCCGGCGCGCAGTCCACGTCGCCGACCACCTGAGACGCACCGGTCGCGGGAGCGGCCCGGGGGAGGTGACGAGGGGCGCCCGCTGCGGCGCCCCTCGTCGTTGTCGGCCCAGGCGGGCGCGGAGTGCTCGGGTCACACGACGGGGAGCAGCGGGATGTCCCACAGCACCGCGGCGACCACGAACGCCGCCACCGCGATCGCGGCCACGACGCTCAACGCGATGCGCTCGCCCTTCGAGGTCTGCTTGGCCTTCTGCTGGGCCTCTTCGGCCTTGCGCAGCGCGTACTCGAGCGCCCGCTCCGCCCAGCGGAACTCCATCGCCAGCATCGCCAGCCCGATCGGGATCACGACCAGCGCGGGACCGGGCAGGATGAGCATGCCGATCCCGACGAGCGTCACGACCACGCCGGCCACCGCGAAGGCGACGCGGTAGAGCTTGCTGCGGCGGCGGTGCTCCTCGCGGCGGCGCCGTAGCCGCTCGGCGAGGTGCGGCCCGTCGCCGCTGTCCTCGGCCACCCTCAGTCCCCCGCGATGAAGTCGCGGACCTCGACGAGGGCGCCGGGCCGCGCGGCGGTGTCGCCGCCGTGCCGCGCCAGCCACGCCCCCGGCGGGACGTCGCGGCGCTGCTGCCACGCGAGCAGGATCCGGTGGGGGTCGATCGCGTCGCCGCCGTCGGGGTGGATCTCGAAGTGCACGTGCGGTGGCGTCGGCTCGGCGTCGCCGGTGTTGCCGGTGAACCCGAGCACGGTGCCCGCCTCGACCCGTCGCCCGTTGACGGCGTCGGGCGCGAAGGCCGACAGGTGCGCGTAGAAGAACTCGTCTCCCTGGTCGGTGCGCAGCCACAGGCGGTTGCCGCTGATCGGCAGCGTGCCGACCTTCTCGACCACGCCGTCGGCGACCGCCAGCACGGGGGCGCCGAAGGCGGCGAAGACGTCGTTGCCCTGGTGCGCGCCGATCTGGCGGGCGGCGCCGAAGTCGTCGGCGACCTGGGCGTCGCCGTAGACCGGGAAGGCGTAGCGGTGCGAGGTCAGCCGGCGGGTGACCGCCGGCGCCTTCTTCCGCCGCGCCCGCGGCCGGTCGCGCCCGCTGCGCGCGGCGTCGCGGTCGCGGCTGCGGTCGGGGGCCGGCTCCGGCGTGGCGGTGGGCGTCGGGGTGGGGGTGGCGGCCGGATCGGCGCCGTCGCGGGCACCGGCCCGCACCGCGGCGACGACGATCTCCGTGCCCGCGGGGAAGCCGTCGACGGCCTGGGTGAGCTCGACGCGCAGGGCGGCCCGGCCGCGGTTGACGGTGACCGTGCCGCGCCCGCCGAGGTCGTAGGTCTGGGCCCAGTCCACCGACCCGATCCTCCGGCCGTTGATGCGCAGCCCGGCGACGCGCCCGTCGTGCCGGGTCCCGCCGTCGCCGGTGTCGGTCGCGGTGCGGCGCACCCCGTAGGCGGTGACCAGGCCGCCGAGGAGGCTCACCGAGCGCGCGGCCGCGGCCGCCTCGGCGATGCCGTCGCCGCCGGCGCGCGAGGCGGACGCCGAGGCCTCGGCGTCCTGGATCGCCGCGCCGTGCCGGGAGACCACGAGCCCCGGCACGCGGCGCTGCTCGTCGCCCTCCGCGCCGACGCGGCCGGCGGCGCCGAGCGAGCCGTCGAGCACGGTCGCCTCGGCGCTCGCGCGCGCGGGTGCCGCGGTCTGCGCCCCGGAGGCCGGGACGAGCACGGCCACCAGGGCGAGCGCGGCGAGGAGGAATGGCGGCAGCGCGACGGCTCGCATCGGGACGCGACGAGTGTGGCACGCGGCGGCGCGGCTCGACCGCGGTGGGTGCGGTTCGGCGCACCTGCGAGCCGCCGGAGAACCCCACTCGCGCGTACGGGCAACACCCCTGGCAGCCCCGGTGGGGTGCGGGTAGGCTCGCGCCGCTCATGTCGCCACGGAGGAGCCTTCCCCTGATGAGAGTCACCCGTTGGGTCGCCGCCACGGTCGCGGTCGGTGCGCTGGTCGCCGGTGCCGTCCCGGCGCTCGCCGCGGACCGCCCGGCCACGGCGTCCAAGCAGAACACGCCGGTCACGGTCGGGTCGGACTTCTACAACCCGTCGAGCGTGACCGCCCGCGTCGGGGAGAAGGTCCGCTTCAAGTGGTCGGGAGGGCTCGAGCTGCACGACGTCAACGTCGAGCGCGGGCCGCAGCGCTTCCACTCGCCGCTGAAGACCTCGGGCACGTGGTCGACGCCCAAGCTCAAGAAGCCTGGCAGCTACCTCCTGCACTGCTCGCTGCACGACATGAGCCTGAAGCTCACCGTCAAGCGCCGGTAGATTGCCGTTCCCGCCCGCCCTACCGTGAGGGCGTGCCCCGCCGCCTCGCGCTCCTCGCCGTCCCGGCCGCCGCAGTCGCCGCCGCCGTCGTCGCGGAGCTGACGCTCCCCCGCCTCGCGGCGGCGCGCGTGGCCGAGCGGTTCGGCGGCCTCGACGCGGTCGAGCGTGTGCGGGTGACGGCGGTCCCGGCCGTGAAGCTGCTGTGGGGCCGCGCCGACATCGTGGAGGTCGACCTCGACGAGCTCGGCGCCGGCCGCGGCAGGCTGGCGGACTCGCTCGCCGACGCCCGCGGGGTGCGGCGGCTCGACGTTCGCGCGCGGCTGGCGCGCGTCGGTCCGGTCGCGCTGCGCGACCTGCGGCTGTCCAAGGACGGCGGCGGGGTCGTCGCCGAGGCGACGGTCGCCGAGGCCGACCTGATCGCGGCGATGCCCGCGGGGTTCGGCCTGCGCCCGGTCGCCACCGCCGACGGGACGCTCGTGCTCGAGGCCGGGGCCGCGCTGCTCGGCGTCCGTGCGGCCCTGCGCGCCCGCCTCGCCACGCGCGAGGGGCGGCTGATGATCGCCGCCGACGGCCCGCTGGCGCGCCTCGGCACGATGACGCTGTTCGACGACCCGCGCGTGCGCGTGACCTCCGTCGGCGCCCGCGCCGTGCCCGGCGGCTTCACGATCACCGCCGCCGGGGAGCTCGTCGGCTTCTAGATCTCGGCGGCCGCCCGCTGCGGCTTCGGCGAGCGCCACGGCGCCGCGAGGCGCCGCTCGAGCTCGGCGGGCAGCTCGTCGATCGCCACGCGCACCTGCTCGAGCGTGTCGCGGTCGCGCAGCGTGACGGTGCGGTCCTCGAGCGTCTGGTGATCGACCGTGACCCCGTAGGGCGTGCCGATCTCGTCCTGGCGGCGGTAGCGCTTGCCGATCGAGCCGCCCTCGTCGTACTCCGCCCACATGCGCTCGCGCAGCGTCTCGTAGATCTCGCGGGCGACCTCGGGCTGGCCGTCCTTGCGCACCAGCGGGAGCACGGCGACCTTCACCGGCGCGAGCGCCGGATGCAGCTTGAGCACCGTGCGCTTCTCGCCGCCCTGCTGGTCCTCGTCGTAGGCGTCGGACAGGAAGGCGAGCATCGAGCGGTCGACGCCGGCGGCGGGCTCGATCACGTGCGGGACGTAGCGCTCGCCGGTCCCCGAGTCGAAGTACTCGAGCTTCTCCCGCGAGTACTCGGCGTGCTGCTTGAGGTCGAAGTCGCCGCGGTTGGCGATCCCCTCGAGCTCCTGCCAGCCGATCGGGTAGAGGTACTCGACGTCGCTGGTGGCCGACGAGTAGTGGGAGAGCTCGTCGGCGTCGTGCGCGCGCAGGCGGAGGTGGTCCTCGCGGATCCCCAGGCGCGTGTACCACTCCATGCGCTCGCGCATCCAGTACTCGTGCCAGCGCTCGGCCTCTCCGGGCGGGACGAAGAACTCCATCTCCATCTGGGAGAACTCGAGCATCCGGAAGACGAAGTTGCCGGGGGTGATCTCGTTGCGGAACGACTTGCCGACCTGGGCGATCCCGAACGGCGGCTTCTTGCGCGCGAACTGCAGCGTGCTCTTGAAGTTGAGGAAGATGCCCTGCGCGGTCTCGGGGCGCAGGTAGACGGTCGAGCCCTCGTCGCGCACCGGGCCGATCGCGGTCTCGAACATGAGGTTGAAGTCGCGCGGCTCGCTCAGCTCGCCGCCGCAGACGGGGCAGACGAGCGCGTCGGGGTCCTCTCCGCGGGCGATCGCCTCCTCGCGCAGGTGGTCGGCGCGGAAGCGCCGCTTGCACTTGCCGAGGCACTGCACGAGCGGGTCGGTGAACCCCTGCAGGTGGCCGGAGGCCTCCCAGGTGCGCGGATGCTGGATGATCGCGGAGTCCAGCGCGACCACGTCGTCGCGCAGCTGGACCATCGAGCGCCACCACGCGTTGACCACGTTGTTCTTCATCAGCGTGCCGTAGTGCCCGTAGTCATACGTATTGGCGATCCCGCCGTAGATCTCGGAGGCGGGCAGCACGAAGCCCCGCCGCTTGCACAGCGCCACGATCTTGTCCATCGTCACGGTCTCGTCGCTCACCGCTCGCAGGTTAGAGGGCCGCGCGCGCACCTATACTCCTGCGCCGCGATGCCGATCTACGAATACCGCTGCGAGAACGGCCATCTCTTCGAGGTCATGCAGAGGATCACGGACGATCCGGTGACCCACTGCGAGACCTGCGAGGCCCCCGTGCAGCGCGTCTTCCACCCCGTGGCGGTGCATTTCAAGGGGAAGGGCTTCTACAACACCGACTACGGCACCGCCAAGCGCAAGCGCGAGCAGGACAAGGCGGACAAGACCGAGTCCGGCGGCTCGTCCGACGGCGGGGGCGGCGAGAAGAAGTCCGGCGACAAGGCGTCCGCCTCGAAGGGCGAAGGGTCGTCCGGGGGGCTCGGGCTCGTCGTCCGGCGGCGGCTCGGGCTCGTCGTCCGGGGGCGGCTCGGGCTCGTCGAGCTCGAGCTAGGTGTCGGGCCGCCAGGCCGGCCTGCTCACCGCGCTCGCCGCGATCTGGGGCGGCTCCTACCTGCTCATCAAGGTCGCGCTCGAGGACCTCGGGCCGGGGGTCATCGTGTGCGCGCGGTGCGCGCTGGCCGCGATCGTGCTGTTCGCGGTCATGCGCCTGTCGGGCGGCGGCCAGACGGCCCGCGCCGCGCTGGCCGACGTCCGCGCGCGCCCCCGGTGGGCGCTGCTGCACGGCCTGCTGGCCGTCGCGCTGCCGTTCTCGCTGATCAGCTTCGGCGAGCTGGCGGTCCCCTCCGGGCTCACCGCGGTGCTGATCGCGCCCGTGTCGCTGTGGGTGGCGGGGCTCGCGCCGCTGCTCGACCCCAGCGAGGGCGTCGACCGCCGGGCCGCGATCGGGATGGCCGCCGGCCTCGCCGGCGTGGCGCTGGTGGTCGGGGTGGAGTCGGTGCACAGCGTGGGCGAGTTCCTCGGCGCGCTGGCCATCCTCGGCGCGTCGGCGTCCTACGGGCTCTCGGGCTTCGTGGTCAAGCGGCGCTACAACGCCCTGCCGCCGATCGCCACCTCGTTCATCGCAATCACCGTCGCGACGCTCCTGACGCTGCCGCTCGCCGCCGCCACCGCGCCCGGCGACGTCCCCGGCCTTCTCGCCGTGGGCGCGGTGCTCACGCTCGGCGTCCTCGGCACCGCCCTCGCGTTCGTGATCCTCTACGTGCTGATAGGCGAGGTCGGCGCGCGCCGCGCCCAGCTCGTCTCCTACCTCGCGCCCGGCTTCGCGCTCGTCTACGGGGCGGCGCTGCTGGGGGAGCCGATCACCGTCGCGGCGGTCGCGGGCCTTGCGCTCATCCTCACCGGCGTGGCGCTGGCCTCGCGCGGCCCGGCCGAGGCCGCGCCGGCCTCGGTGGCACCCGCCACCTGCGAGTTCCCGGCCGCCGAGACCCGCTAGCTTCCCTCGCCGTGGACCTCTCCCTGTCGCCCGCCGAGCTGGAGTTCCGTGACGAGCTGCGGGGCTGGATCGCCGAGCACCACCCCGGTCCCTCGCCGCGTGGGCACGACGCCTCGTTCGCCCACCGGCGCGCCTGGCAGCGCGCGCTCAACGAGCGCGGATGGGCGGGGCTGAGCTGGCCCGAGCGCTACGGCGGCGCGGGGGCGACGCTGATCGAGCAGGCGATCTTCTACGAGGAGGTCGCGCGCGCCCGGGCGCCGCAGATGGCCAACACGCTCGGCCTCACGATGGGCGGCCCGACGCTGATCACCCACGGCACCGACGACCAGAAGGAGCGCTACCTGGCGCCGATCCTCTCCGCCGAGGAGATCTGGTGCCAGGGCTTCTCGGAGCCCGACTCGGGCTCGGACCTCGCCTCCCTGAAGACCCGCGCCGTGCGCGACGGCGACGACTGGGTGGTCAGCGGCCAGAAGGTCTGGACGTCGTACGCCAACGAGTCCAAGTGGTGCATGCTGCTCGCCCGCACGGACGCCGACGCCCCGCGCCACCGCGGCCTCTCCTACTTCCTCATGGACATGGAGCAGGACGGCGTCGAGGTGCGCCCGCTGCGGCAGATCACCGGCGAGGCGGAGTTCAACGAGCTCTTCATCCAGGACGCGCGCGTCCCGCACGCGAACCTGATCGGCGGGGAGAACGAGGGCTGGACGGTGGCCATCACGACGCTCATGCACGAGCGCGCCGGCCTCGCGTTCGCGCTCCAGGTCGACGTCCAGATCGCGCTCGGCGAGCTGATCGAGGAGGCCAAGGCGTCCGGCGCGGCGGGCGAGCCCGTGATGCGCCAGAAGCTCGCCCAGCTCTACGTCGAGGCCCAGGTGCTGCGCCTGACCGCCTACCGCGGGCTGACGGCCACCATGCGCGACGGCTCGCCCGGCCCCGAGGGCTCGCTCGCCAAGTGGCTGTGGGCGGAGGTCAACCAGTCGCTGGGAGAGCTGGCGATGGAGCTGGCCGGGCCGCGGGCGATGCTCGTCGACCCCACCTGGACCTACCGCTACCTGCGCTCGCGCGCCAACTCGATCGAGGGCGGGACGACCGAGATCCTCAAGAACATCGTCGCCGAGCGCGTCCTCGGCCTGCCGCGCGGATGAACTTCGGGCTCACCGAGGACCAGGAGGCGATCCGCCGCACCGCGCGCGAGTTCCTCGCCGCCCGCTACCCGCCGGAGGAGGTGCGGCGGCTGGCGTTCTCCGATGAGCGCGGGTTCACCGACGCGCAGTGGGCCGAGGTGGTCGAGCTCGGCTGGCCGGAGGTCGGCGGAGGCGCGCTCGGCACGGTCGAGCTCGCCGTGCTGGCGGAGGAGCTCGGCTCCGCGCTGGCGCCGGTGCCGCTGCAGTCCACCTGGGCCGCGACGCTGCTGCTCGCGGCCGCCGGCGAGGGCGACCGCCTCGCGGACGGCCGCAGGGGCACCGTCGCGCTGTTCGACGCCGACGTCGACGAGCCGGCGGCGGTGGACGCCGAGGGGCGCCTGACCGGCGCGAAGCTCGCGGTCGGAGACGCGGCGGCGGCCGAGCTGCTGGTGGTGTCCGCGGGCGAGCGGCACTTCGTGGTCGCCGGCGGCGCCGAGGGCGTGAAGGTCGAGCCCGCGGAGGCGCTCGACCCCACGCGGCGCCTGGCCACGGTGCGCTTCGACGGCGCGGCGGCCGAGGAGCTCACCGGCGCCTTCGAGCCCGCGTGGCAGGCGATCACGGTCGCCACCGCGGCCGAGTCGGTCGGCGTGGCCGCCCGCGCCCTGCGGATGGCGGTCGACCATGCGAAGGAGCGCCGGCAGTTCGGGCGCCCGGTCGGCAGCTACCAGGCGGTCTCGCACCGCTGCGCCCAGATGCTGCTCGAGGTGGACGGCGCCCGCGCGGCGGTCCTGTGGGCGGCGTGGGCGTGCGACCACGAGCCCGAGACGGCGTCCGTCGCGGTCCCGACCGCGAAGGCCTACGCGTCGGACTGCGGCGTGCGCGTGACCTCGAGCGCGCTGCAGGTCCTCGCCGGCATCGGCTTCACCTGGGAGCACGAGCTGCACCTCTACCTCAAGCGCGCCCAGTCCAACGCGCACGCCTACGGCGACGCGCGCTTCCACCGCGACCGCGTCGCGGCGCAGGTACTCGACTAGTTTCCGGTCTGGCCGACCTGGCGCATCTCGCGCCCGAATCTCCCGCCACATTGTCCACGCCGGTCGGGGGCTCCACCGGGAACCCACCCAGGTAGTGGCTCGCCGGCTGCCGCCGGCGGGCCACGAATGGCGGGAAAGCCACCCAGGGGAGGGGCACATGAGCTCCAGCGCGACGGGCCACACCGCGGCGACCGCGGACGCGCCTCCCGGGGTGCTCCGGCGGGCGATCGGCGCCTCGGCCATCGGGAACGCCACCGAGTGGTTCGACTACGGCATCTACGCCTACGGCGTCACGTACATCTCCGCCGCGCTGTTCCCGGGCAGCACCGAGGAGGCGACGCTGTTCGCGCTGGCGACCTTCGCGATCTCGTTCCTCATCCGCCCGCTCGGCGGCCTCTTCTGGGGTCCCATGGGCGACCGGCTGGGGCGCAAGTCGGTCCTCGCGATGACGATCCTGCTGATGGCGGGCGCGACGCTATGCGTCGGCCTGATCCCGTCCTATGACTCGATCGGGTTCTGGGCGCCCGTCCTGCTGATCGCCCTGCGCATGATCCAGGGCTTCTCGACCGGCGGCGAGTACGGCGGCGCCGCGACCTTCATGGCCGAGTACGCGCCCGACCGCAAGCGCGGCTTCTGCGGCAGCTTCCTCGAGTTCGGCACGCTCGCCGGGTTCTCCCTCGGCGCCTTCCTGATGCTCAGCGTCTCGGCGGTGCTCAGCGACGCCCAGATGGAGGCCTGGGGCTGGCGGCTGCCGTTCCTGGTCGCCGCTCCCCTCGGCCTCATCGGCATGTACCTGCGCTCGAGGATGGAGGACACCCCGGTGTTCCGAGAGCTCGAGCAGCGGGGGGACAAGGAGGAGGAGACCAAGACGCAGTTCCGCGACCTGCTCGTGCGGTACTGGAAGCCGCTGCTGCTCCTGGCCGGCCTCGTGGTCGCGCTCAACGTCGTCAACTACACGCTGCTGAGCTACATGCCGACCTACCTGCAGACCGAGATCGGCCTGAGCGCGGACGCTGCCCTGGTCGTCCCCCTCCTGGGGATGCTCGCCATGATGCTGTTCCTGCCGTTCGCGGGGGCGCTCTCGGACCGCGTCGGCCGCAAGCCGCTGTGGTGGTTCTCGCTGACCGGCCTGCTCGTGCTGGCCGCGCCGATGTACCTGCTCATGGGCACGGGCCTCGCGGGCGCGGTCATCGGCTTCGCGGTCCTGGGGCTGCTCTACGTCCCGCAGCTCGCGACGATCTCCGCGATGTTCCCGGCCATGTTCCCGGCGCACGTGCGCTACGCCGGCATGGCGATCGCCTACAACGTCTCGACCTCGCTGTTCGGCGGGACGGCGCCCGCCGCCAACGAGTGGCTCATCCAGCAGACGGGGTCGAACCTCGTCCCCGCCTTCTACATGATGGCCTCCTGCGTGGTCGGGCTCGTGGCGCTGCGCTTCGTGATCGAGACGGTCGGCTGCTCGGTCCGCGGGACGGAGATCCCGCGGCGCAAGCCCGCCACCGGCCGGTTCCGCCGCGGGCTCGAGCGCGAGCCCGAGCCGGCGGTCGCGGCCAAGGACGCGGCGGTCTAGCCCTTCAGGAAGCGCTGGACCTCGGCCTGCTTCTCGGCGTCCGAGACCGTCAGGCCGGCTCCGCCGTCGGGGAGCGTGACGCTCCCCGACGGCTTGAGCACGCGCGTGGTGCTGTCGCCCGACATCAGCGTGGCGCCGACGATGCCGAGCAGGTCCGGGCCCGCCATGTCCGAGCGCACCGCCTGCGGCGCCGCCCACGAGACCCACGGCAGCCGCACGAACGTCTCGGCCGAGATCACCTTGGACTTGATCGCGCGCAGGATCTTCTGCTGGCGGCGCGCGCGGGTGAGGTCGTTCTCGTTGGGCGCGCACTCGTTCTTGCGGGTGCGCGCGAGGGCGAGCGCCTGCTTGCCGTCGATCTCGTGCGTGCCCGCGCGCAGGCGCAGCGTGTAGCCGCCGTTCTTCGCCCCGCCGTTGATGCGCGAGACCACGCACCCGCCGGAGTAGGTCACGCCGCCGAGGGCGTCGACCAGCTCGGGGAAGTTCTCGAAGTTGACCTCGACGAGGTGGTTGACCGGCGTGCCGAGGTAGGACTCGACCGTCTTGATCGCGAGCGCCGGGCCGCCCATCGCGTACGCGGCGTTGATCTTGTTGCGGCCGCGGCCGGGGATGTCGACGACCGTGTCGCGCGGGATCGAGAGCTGGGCGTTGCGCCCGCCCCCGATGCGCAGCAGCATGATCGTGTCCGCGCGTGACGGGCCGCCGACCGAGGCGCCCGGCTCGGCGTTGGCCTCGGTGCGCGCGTCGGACCCGAGCACGAGGATCGTGTTCGGGGTGGTGAGCGTGAAGCCGCTGTCCGTGAGGGCGTCCTTGGCCTTGTCGTCGACCTTGCCGCTCTGCACGCCGGCGGACACGAGGAAGACGATCAGCGAGATGAGCAGCCAGGCCACCGCCGCGAGCGCGACGAACCCGAGGATCTTCCCCGGCCGCAGCCTGCGGCGCGTGGGCGCTCCGGGCGGCGCGCCGTTGCCGCCCTCGCGGAGCCCGTCGAGCTTGGCGACACCCCCGTCGTCGCGGCGGCTCAGCAGGCGCGGACGCGAGCGGTAGACCTTGTAGTCGGGCGGGTCGTCGGTCGAGCGTTCGTCGGCCATTTCGCGACGCACTATGGTGACAGCGTGTCCGCCAGATTCGTGATCGGTGTCGATCTCGGCGGCACGAAGCTTCTCGCGGGCGCGATCGACGAGGACCTCGCGGTCCACCATCGCGCGCGGCGTCCGGTGTTCGGGATCGACCAGGCCGAGCTCGTCGCGATGTGCGTGCAGGCCGTGCAAGAAGCGTCCCAGCAGGTGGGCGGCCGGGTCGACGCGGTCGGGTTCGGGATCCCGTGCACGTTCGACCGCCGCACCGGCATGGCGGTCCAGGCCGTCAACCTCCCGCTCTTCGACCTGCCCTTCGCCGAGGTGATGTCCGAGCGGCTCGGCCTGCCGGTGTCGGTCGACAACGACGGGAACTGCTCGGCGCTGGCCGAGGCGCGCTTCGGCGTCGGCCGGGGCACGCGCGACCTCGTGATGCTCACGATCGGGACCGGGATCGGCAGCGGGATGGTGCTCGACGGCGAGCTGTACCGCGGGTGGATCGGCGGCGGGGCCGAGATCGGCCACATGGTGGTCGACATCGACGGGCCGCCGTGCCAGGGCAACTGCCCCAACTGGGGCTGCCTCGAGTCGGTCGCCAGCGGGACCGCGCTGGTGCGCGAGGTCGCCCTGCGCGTGGCGCGGCGGCCGGACACGCCGCTGGGGCGGGCGCTCGAGGCGGGCGAGGAGCTCACCGGTCCGCTCATCACGCGGCTCGCCTACGAGGGCGACCCGGTGGCCCAGGACGCGATCCGTGTCGTCGGCGAGCGCCTCGGCGTCGGCGTCTCCAACATCGTCAACATCTTCAACCCGGAGGTGGTGGCGATCGGCGGGGGCGTGATCGCGGCGGGCGAGATGCTGCTCGCGCCGGTGCGCGAGGTGATGATGCGGCGCGCGCTGCAGCCGGGGCGCGACGTCGTGCGCGTCGAGGCCGCCGCCTTCGGAGGAGAGGCGGGCATGATCGGCGCCGCCGTGCTCGCGCGCGAGGAGCTGGTGGTCCGGTGACGGGCCGGCTCGTGGTGTGCCCGACCCCGATCGGGAACCTCGAGGACGTCACGCTGCGGGTGCTCTCCGCCCTGCGCGACGCCGACATCGTCGCCTGCGAGGACACGCGGCGGACGCGCGTCCTCCTCGAGCGCTACGGGGTCCAGGGGACGCTTGTCAGCTACCACGAGCACAACGAGCGCGAGCGCGCGGCCGAGCTGGTCGAGCGGATGCGCTCGGGCGCGGTCGTCGCGCTGGTGTCGGACGCGGGCATGCCGCTCGTCTCCGACCCCGGCTTCGTGCTGGTCCAGGGGTGCGTGGCGGCGGGGCTCGAGGTCGAGGTGCTGCCGGGGCCGTCCGCGGCGCTGGCGGCGCTGGTCGCCTCCGCGCTGCCCGCCGACTCGTGGCGCTTCGCGGGCTTCCTCCCGCGGCGCCGGGGCGCGCTCGAGGAGGTCTTCGGCGCGCCCGAGACGCTCGTGGCGTTCGAGTCTCCGCGGCGGGTCGCGTCGTCGCTGGGCGTGCTGGCGGCGCTCGACCCCTCCCGGCCGGTGGCGCTGTGCCGGGAGCTCACGAAGGTGCACGAGGAGGTCGTGCGCGGGACCGCCGGCGAGCTCGCGGAGCGCTTCGCGGGCGGCGGCCTGCGGGGCGAGGTCGTGCTCGTGGTGGGCGGCGCCCCGCCGCGGCCGGCGGGGGAGGTCGACCCGGCCGCGGTGAGCGCGGTGCGGCGGCTGGTGGACGCGGGGGCGAAGCCGCGCGCCGCGGCGGGAGTGGTCGCGGAGCTGACCGGCGGGTCGGCGAACGCGCTGTACCGGGCAGCGGCGGCGGACGGGGGCTGAGGTCCATCCGCGTGGGGGCGGTCTTTCAGGGAATGCACGGTGGGCGGACGGTCGTCATGGAGGTATGAGCACCATGCTGCAGTTCGACGAGAACACGGCGCGACGGGTCGAGGAGGTCTACATGACGCCCGACGTCGTCGCCCAGCGGCGCGTGTCGCGCGCGGCGCTCGGCCTGCGGCCGGGCGAGCGGGTGTTGGACATCGGCGCGGGGCCCGGCTTCCTGGTGGCCGAGATGGCCGAGGAGGTCGGGTCCGGCGGCTGCGTGGACGGCGTCGATCCCAGCGAGAGCATGCTCGCCGTCGCCCGCCGGCGGGAGACCTCGCGCGATGCCGCGCCGGTCGGGCTGGGCGTCGGCGACGCGCTCTCGCTCCCCTTCGAGGCCGGCGTCTACGACGCCGCGGTGTCGACCCAGGTCCTCGAATACATCGATGACGTGGGCGCGGCGCTGGCCGAGGCCCGCCGGGTGCTCCGTCCGGGCGGGCGGCTCCTCGTCCTCGACACGGACTGGGACTCGATCGTCTGGCGCTCGAGCGACGACGGGCGGATGCGGCGAGTGCTCCAGGCCTGGAACGAGCATCTCGCCGACCCGTACCTCCCGCGGCGCCTCCCGGGCCTCCTGCGCTCGGCGGGCTTCGAGCTGTCCGAGTGCACCATCGCCCCGATCCTCAACCTGGGCTACGCGCCGCCCACCTACAGCACGGGGCTGATCGACATCGTCGCGGGCTTCGCGGCGGGGCGCGCGGGGGTCACCGAGGCCGAGGCCAAGGCCTGGGCGGACGACCTCACCGGCCTCGGGGACGACTACTTCTTCAGCCTCAACCGGTACCAGTTCGTGGCGACGCGGTAGCCGTCCGCAACGAATCGCGCCCGTCTTCGCAACTTCTCCCGCGCGGCCGGGTCCCCGCCGCGCCCTCCCACCTAGCGTGGCCCCATGCCCCGCCTCCCCGCGCTCGCCCTGGTCGCCTTCGCGGCGACGCTCCTGTTCGCGCTCCTCGCGGGGCGCGCCGGCGCGGCGTCGTGGGCGCGCCCGGTGGACGGCGCGCTCGCGCGCGCGTTCACGTACCGGGACAGCGAGCCGTTCCGCGCGGGCCGGCACCGCGGGGTGGACTTCGCGGCGCGCCCGGGCGCCCTCGTGCGCGCCGCGTGTGCGGGTCGCGTGTCGTTCGCGGGCCGGGTCGCCCGTCAGGGCGGCGTGGTCAGCGTGCGCTGCGGGCCGTGGCGCGTCAGCCACCTCCCGCTCCGCGGGCTCGCCGTCCGGACCGGAGCGCACGTCGCCGCCGGGGATTCCCTCGGCCGCCTCGCCGGGCACCCCGCCCACGCGGGCCTCCATCTCGGCGTCCGCCGCGAGACCTCGCGGTGGGGCTACGTCGACCCGGCGCGCTTCTTCGGCCCCACGGCGCCGATGCCGCCGGTCGCCGGCCGGCCCTCCCGGCCCGGCCGCCCGCCGCGCCTCGGCCCCGCCCCGCCGCCGGCGCTCGTCCCGGAGCCGCGCCCGGCTCCCGAAGCGCGCCCAGCTCCCTCGACGGCGCGCGCACCCGCCACGCCCGCACCCGCTCTCGCGCCGGGCGTCCCGCTCGACCACGCTCGATCGCCGGCCGCGCCCCCCGTCGCCGCCGGCTGGCCGTCCGCGGCCGCGCCCGGCGGTGCGCCGGTCGCCCCCTGGCCGGCGTGGCTCGGGCTCGGGCTGCTGCTGGCCGGGGCGGTCGGCGCCGGCGCGCGGCGGCGCCGGTCGGCGCGGGCGGACCGGGCGGTCGGGTCCGCGGCGGCGGCGACCGGGCGGGCGCGGCCGCCCTGAAGCCGGTACTTGCGGGAGCGGGGGTGCGGCTTCCCGCACCACCCGACGCATGCCAACCCGAATGACCGCTCGCCGGGCGTCCGGCAGTCTTCATGTCGCTTCCTCCCCCGAAGCCCCTCCTCCCCCCGCCTGGCGGCCCGCTCGTCCACCCCCGAGCGGGCCGCCACGCGTCCGGGCGGGTGATCCATGTACCTGGCTGGCATGGGTCACCCGCTCACCGGGCGCCCGACACCGGGCTCCCCCTCTCCCGGTAACGCGGGGGTGAGAGGGTGCCCGCTCACCGGCCGGAGCGCGAGGGGAGGCGCCGCGCGTGCCGCGAGCCGTCCTGGGCAGGGGTCGCAGGGCGACCACTGGGCAGGATGCTTCGGGAGCGGCAGCGGGGCGGGTTCGAGTTCACGCCCGGTTACCGCGACCTGCCCGCGGCACGAGGCGCCGGCCGCGTGGCAGCTAGCCTTGAGCGCCGGATGGCCTTCTACATCACGACGCCGATCTACTACGTCAACGCGGCGCCCCATCTCGGGCACGCGTACACGACGATCGGCGCGGACATCCTCGCGCGGCATATGCGCCAGCGGGGCGAGGACGTGTTCTTCCTCACGGGGACGGACGAGCATGGCGAGCCGGTCGCGCAGGCGGCGGAGCGGGAGGGCGTGTCACCGCGGGAGCTCGCGGACCGCAACGCGCAGCGGTTCCGTGACCTGATGCCGCGCATCGACGTCTCCAACGACTACTTCATCCGCACCAGCGACCCGCGGCACAAGAAGCGGGTGCAGGAGATCATGCAGCGCGTCCACGACAACGGGCACGTCTACAAGGGGATCTACGAGGGCTGGTACTGCCCCCGGTGCGCGGACTTCAAGACGGAGAACGAGCTCGGGCCGGGCAACACGTGCCCGATCCACAAGATCCCGCTCGACAAGGAGCGCGAGGAGAACTGGTTCTTCCGGCTGTCGTCGTTCCAGGAGCCGCTCGAGCGCCTGTACGCGGAGCAGGCGGACTTCGTGATGCCGCGCCAGCGGTTCAACGAGGCGCGGTCGTTCATCACGAGCGGGCTGAACGACGTCTCGCTGTCGCGGGCGAAGATCCGCTGGGGCGTCGAGGTCCCGTGGGACCCCGAGCACGTCTTCTACGTGTGGTTCGACGCGCTGCTCAACTACGTCACGGCGCTGGGCTTCGCCCACGACGGCAAGGACGAGACGGCCGAGTACTGGCCGGCCACCTACCACGTGATGGCGAAGGACATCCTCAAGTTCCACGCGGTCATCTGGCCGGCGCTGCTGCTGGCGGCCGGACTGGAGCTGCCGCGGCACCTCTTCATCCACGGCTACCTGCTGATGAAGGACGCCTCCGGTGAGGAGCACAAGATGTCCAAGTCGCTGGGCAACGTGCTCGACCCGTTCGCGGTGATGGACACCTTCGGCACCGACGCCCTCCGCTACTACTGCTTCCGCGAGGTCTCCTTCGGCCAGGACGGCTCGGTCTCGACCGCCACCTTCGGCGACCGCTACGAGTCCGAGCTCGCCAACGAGTTCGGCAACCTGGCGAGCCGGACCCTGGCGATGATCGCGCGCTACCGCGACGGGGTGGTGCCCGAGGTCGACGTCGACCCCGCGCTCGCGGACGACTTCGAGGGCCTCGCCGACGAGGTGTCCGAGCTGCTCGACCGCGCGGAGATCACCCAGGCGCTCGAGCGCATCTGGCAGCGCGTGCGCCGGCTGAACCGCTACGTCGAGGAGCGGGCCCCGTGGCAGCTCGCCAAGGAGCCCGACCGCGCCGAGGAGCTCGATGTCACGCTGCGCTCGCTGGCCGAGGGCCTGCGCGTCGTCACCGTGCTGCTGTGGGCCTACATCCCGCAGACCGCCCGCCGGCTGCTGGCGGCGATGGGCCGGCTGGAGGACGACGGCGGCCCGACGCCGCGGGAGACCGGGCTGCCGGCACTCGAGATCGCGGGCGCGCGCTTCGGCGCCGAGCCCGGCGGCTTCGAGGTGCAGCGCGTCCCGCCGCTGTTCCCCAAGCCGCAGTAGGGGACCCGTGATCGACTCCCACACCCACCTGGACCGCGGGCCGGCCCCCGAGGACGAGCTGGTGGCGGCCGCGCGCGCCGCCGGGGTGCGGCGGATCCTCACGATCGGGATGGACTCGGCGTCCTGCCGCGCCGCGCTCGACGCCGCCGACCGCCACGAGGAGGTCTACGCCGCCGTCGGGCGGCACCCCAACGTCGCGGAGGGCTACGACGACGCCGTCACCGCCGAGCTGCGCGAGCTCGCCGCCCATCCGAAGTGCAAGGCGATCGGCGAGACCGGCCTCGACTACTACCGCGATACCGCGCCCCGCGCCGACCAGGAGCGCGCCTTCGCGGCCCAGATCGCGCTCGCGCACGACACCGGCAAGCCGCTCGTCATCCACACCCGCGCCGCCGAGGACGACACGGTCGACACGCTCGCGCGGGAGGCCGACGGGCTCGAGGTGATCATGCACTGCTTCTCGATGCCGGCGCGCCTCGACGAGTGCCTGGAGCGCGGCTGGTGGATCTCCTTCGCCGGCAACGTCACCTACCCGAAGGCCGGCGACCTCGCCGAGGCAGCCGAGCGCGTCCCGCTCGACCGCCTGCTGGTGGAGACGGACGCGCCCTACCTCACGCCCCAGGTCGTGCGCAAGGAGCGCAACCAGCCGGCGAACGTGGTGCACACCGCGCGCTTCGTGGCCGAGCGGCGGGGCATCGAGTACGAGCGGCTGGAGGCGGCGGTGGACGCCAACGCGGCCCGGCTGTTCGGGTGGTGACCGAGCGGCTCGAGAAGCCCGGGCAGCCCAGCCTGCGGCGGCTGCGGGACTTCGGCATCCGGCCCAAGCGCGAGCTCGGCCAGAACTTCCTCATCGACTCGAACCTGCTCGGCGTCATCGGCCGGGCGGCCGAACTCGACGCCTCGGACGTCGTGCTCGAGGTCGGCGGCGGCCTCGGCGTGCTCTCCGAGTACCTCGCCGCCCGGACGCGCCACGTGCACGTGGTCGAGGTCGACCGCGCGCTCGAGGCGCCCCTGCGCGACGCGCTCGGCCCGCACCCCAATACCACCCTGCACCTCGCCGACGCCGTCAAGCTCGACCTCGCCGCGCTCGATCCGCCGCCGACCAAGGTCGTCGCCAACCTGCCCTACGGCGTCGCGGCGACGGTCGTCCTGCGCACGATCGAGACGCTCCCGCAGGTCACCGTCTGGGTGGCGATGGTCCAGCGCGAGGTCGGCGAGCGGTTCGCCGCGCACCCCGGCTCGCCCGCTTACGGCGTGCCCTCGGTGCTGGCCCAGCTCGCCTGCGACGTCCGGGTCCTGCGACCCGTGTCGCGCTCGGTGTTCCTCCCGGTGCCGAACGTCGACTCCGTGCTCGTCGGGCTCACACGCCGCGGGCCGGCGCCCCCGGCCGCCGTGCGCGCCCTCGTCCAGCAGGGGTTCGCGCACCGCCGCAAGGCGCTGGCGCGCTCGCTGGCCCTCGCCCCGGGCGCGCCGGCCGGCCGCCGCGACGAGGTCCGCGCCGCGCTCGAGGCGATGGGCCACCCGGCGGACGCGCGCGCGGAGCAGCTCGCGCCCGAGGAGTGGCGGGACCTCGCGACGCGGCTCGAAGTGGGGGAGCCGTGACCGCGCTGCGCACCCTCGCCCCCGGCAAGGTCAACCTCTGCCTCCTCGTCGGCACCCCGCGCGCCGACGGCCTGCACCCGCTGGTCTCGCTCGTCCAGCCGGTCACGCTGGCCGACGAGCTCCGCCTCGAGCCCGCGCCGCCGGGCGCCACGGCAGACGAGGTCGTCTGCGAGGGGGTGGACGGCGAGAACCTGGCCGCCCGGGCGCTCGCCGCCTACCGCGCCGCGAGCGGCTGGAACGGGCCGCCGCAGCGGCTGACGATCACCAAGCGGGTCCCGGTCGCCGCCGGCATGGGCGGCGGCTCCGGCGACGCCGCGGCTGCCCTGCGGCTCGCCGCCCACGCCGCGGGCCGTCCCGGCGACCCCCTGATGGCCGCGCTCGCGCCCGCGCTCGGCGCCGACGTCGCCGCCCAGGTCGCGCCCGGGCGGGCCCTCGTGACCGGCGCCGGCGAGCACGTCGAGCCGCTCCCGGACCCCGAGCACGGCGGCCTGCTCATCCTCCCGTCTGACGCGAGGCTCGCCACCGCCGCCGTCTACCGCGAGGCCGACCGGCTCGGGACCCCGCGCCCCGCGGCCGAGCTCGACGGCCTGGCCGCGGAGGTCCGCGCCGCCGCGGCCGCGGCCGCGCTGCCCCTGGCGCTCGCCGTCAACGATCTCGAGCCCGCCGCCCGCGCCCTCTGCCCCGCGATCGCCGCCGCCCTCGAGGCCGCCCGCGCCGCCGGCGCCGACCACGCCATGGTCTCGGGCTCCGGTCCCACGGTGTTCGGCGTGTTCGCCGGCCCCGGCGGCGCCCGCAGGGCCGAAGCCGCTGCCGCCGCACTGCGCGCCACGCACCCGCGCGCGGTGGCCGTCGCGCCCGCCGGGCCGGAGCTCGGCGCGGTGGTGCCGGCCGAGCCGCGCCGCCCCGCCCCCGCGGAGGCCGCGGGCCGCGCCTGGACATGAAGCCGCTCTGGATCGCGTCCGCCCTCGCGATCGCGGCCGGGCTGGTCCTGTACCGCCGGTTCCTCTCGAAGGCGTGGCTGGCCGCCGGAGCCGTGGCGACCGTCGTGGTCGGGCTCGTCGGGTTCGGCGTGATCCCGATCCCCCACCTCACGACCGTCATCGAGGACGTCGGGCGCATGCTCGGCCACTGGACCTACGTCTTCGTCGGCCTCCTCGCCTACCTCGAGACCGGTGCCTTCATCGGGCTGATCGCACCCGGCGAGACGGCGGTGCTGGTCGGCGGCGTCGTCGCGGGCCAGGGCGAGATCGACCTCTTCGTGCTGATCGCGATCGTGTGGGCGGCGGCGAGCCTCGGCGACCTGACCTCCTACGTCCTCGGCCGGCGCCTCGGTCGCGGGTTCCTCGTGAAGCACGGCCGGCGCGTGAAGATCACCGAGGAGCGCCTCGAGCACGTCGAGCGGTTCTTCGAGCGCCGCGGCGGCGTGACGATCCTGGTGGGGCGCTTCATCGGCCTGGTGCGGGCCGTGGCGCCGTTCATCGCGGGCAGCTCGCGGATGCCGCTGCGCATCTTCCTGCCCTACGACGTGCTCGGCGCCGGCCTGTGGGCGGCGCTGTTCAGCACCCTCGGCTACCTCTTCTGGCGCTCGCTCGACAAGCTCACGACCTACGTCGGGCGCGGGCTGTTCGCGTTCGCCACCGTCGTCGTGGTCGTCGTCGCGGGGCTCTTCGCCTGGCGGCTGCGGCGCGACCACGAGGCGCGCGAGCGCACGCAGGCGTGGGTCGACGCGCAGCTCCAGCGCCCTGCCCTGCAGCCGCTGGCGGAGATCGCGCGGCCGGCGTGGCGCCGCGTCCTCGTCCCCGCGGCCGAGCACTCGGCCGCCCCCGCGCGCTTCGTCTGGCACCGCGTCACGCCGGGCACGCTGGGCCTCGAGCTCACGACCCTGCTCGCGCTGCTCGCCGTCGGCGCCTTCACGTTCTTCTTCCTCGGCACGCTGATCGATGCCGGCGAGCTGCGGATCGACGAGTGGGCCGCGTCCGTGGCCGCCCACGTCGACTTCCCGGCCGTCGTCGACGTCCTGAAGGTCGTGACCGCGCTGGGCTCCGCGCCGGTGACGTTCCTCCTGATCGCGGCGACGGTGATCTGGGCGCTGGTCCGCCGGCGGCCGGTCGACGCCGCCGCGCTGGCCGTCGGGTGGGCGCTGACGTGGGCGCTCGCCCACCTCGCCAAGGACCTCTACGGCCGTCCGCGGCCGGCCGGCGCCTACGTCGACGCGATCGGCCTGGCCTATCCCTCGGCCCACGCCGCCAACGCGGTCGGCCTGGTCGCGTGCGCGGTCGTGCTCGTGCGGGCAGGCTCGCCGCTGGCGCTACGCTTCGCTGCGGTCACCGTCGCGTTGGTGGCCGTGGTGGTGGTGGCGCTCTCGCGGGTGGTGCTGCGGGTGCACTACCTCACCGACGTGCTCGGCGGAGTCGCGCTGGGCACCGCGGTCTACGCGCTCGTGGGCTGCGTCGCACTCGTCGTCGCCTACGTGCGCGACAATCCCGTTCCGGCCCGCGTATGAGCAACCAGGACATCACCTACCTCGTCGTCGGCACCGCCGGCCTGATCACGGTCGTGGCGTGGGTGATGCTCGTGCTCGTCCCCGCCTGGGGCTCGTACTCGCGGCTGTGGGAGCGCGCCGTGGCCACCGTCATGTCGATCTACGTGCTCGCCGCGTTCGTCACGGCCGGCGGGGGCATCGGGGCGCTCTTCCTGTGGTACTTCGACCGCCTGTGAGCCCGCGGTGAGCGTGCCCGCGCGCCGGCTCGACGAGGCCGCGGTCGACCTCGGCTCGCTCGAGGCGATCACCGACGCGGTCGAGTCCGGCCGCGGGCTGCCGGAGGTGGTGCGCGCCGCCGCCGCCGCGCTCGACGCCTCCCTCGTCCTGATCGACCGCTCGAGCGCGGTGCTCGCGGTGGCCGCCCGCTCGAGCGCCGACGAGCGCGCGCTGATGACCGCGGCGGCGGGCGTCGTGTCGTTCGACCTGCGGGTGGGGGACGCGGTCGTCGGCCGGCTGCGGCTCCGCGCGCGGTCCGGCGAGCCCCCTCCGGCGCTGCTGCGGCTCGTCACCACGCTGATCGCGTCCGAGGTCGAGCGCGTGCGGGCGCCCGAGCGCGCCTCGGAGGCCGCGCAGACCGCCTTCCTGCGGGCGGTGCTGCGGCGCGAGGTGACCGACCGCGGCGACATCGTCGCCCGCGGCGCCGAGCTGGGGATCGAGCTCGCGCAGGGCGGATCGATCGTCGTGGTGCGCGCCCACCGTTATGCGGCCGCCGAGGAGGACTGGCGCGCGCGCGTGCTGGCCGCCGCCGAGCGCGCCGCGCGGGCCGGCGCACCGGGCTCGCTGGCCGCCGTCGTGGAGACCCCGAGCGAGACCGCCGGCCAGGTCGTCGTGCTCGCCCCCGCCGCCGGCGCGGCGGTCGTGCGCCGCGTGGCGGAGGCCGTCGCCCGCGAGCTGCACGCGACGATGCACGGCTTCATGTTCGCGGTCGGGCACTCGCGCCCCGCGCTCGATCCGGTCGACCTCTACCGCGCCGGAAACGAGGCGCTGCTCGCGGCCAACGTCGCGGAGGGCGGTCCCGACGACTCCGGCGCGGTGCTGGCCTTCGAGGACACCGGGGCCTACCGCCTGCTGCTGCCCGCCATGAGCGAGGACCCGGCCGAGCTGCAGCGCTTCTACGCCGAGACGGTCGAGCCGCTCGTGGCCTACGACGAGCAGTACGAGACCGATCTGGTGCAGACCCTCGACACGTTCCTGGACTGCGACGGCAACGTCGCGGGCACCGCGCAGCGCCTGTTCACGCACCGCCACACGATCCGCTACCGGCTCGAGCGCGTGCGCGACCTCTCCGGCCTCGACGTCGCCTCGACCGACGGGCGCGAGAAGCTCGGGCTGGGGCTGAAGGCGATGCGCGTGCTCGGCATCGCCGCGCCCCGCGGCCCCGCCACCGAGGCCGGCGCGGGCGGCGGTCGCGTGCCCCGGGAGTCGAAGGACCGCTAGGAGGTCGCGGGCGGTCCCGCCCCGCCGGGCGGGACCGCCGCGTCCGTCACTTGACCGTGAGCTTCCCGACCATGCCCGCCTGCCGGTGGCCGGGCACCGGGCAGTAGAAGACGTAGCGGCCCTTCTTGACGCTGGCCGTCAGCGACGAGGTCTTGCCCGGCTGGACGATCTTGCCGTCCTTGTCCACGCCTTTCCCATCGAGCGCGATCCCGTGCATCATGCCGGAGCTCTTGGGGTTGGTCATGACGATCGTCACCCGTCCTGGCTTGGCGGAGAGCCGGTTCGGGATGAAGCGCAGCTTGCCGCCGGGGTCGGCGCTGGTGCGCAGCGTCTGCCCCCGGCTCGCCGTTGCATGGCCCTGATGCGCCCCGGCGACCGCTCCGGTCCCCAGCGCCACTACCGCCACTGCTCCTACGGTGGCCAACAGCTTCCTGGTCACGTCGTGCTCCTTCGTTCGTTCGACGGGACCCGACCCGGCTGGGAATACGCACGCGGCCGCGGATGGTTCTAAAAGATCTCCGGGCACCACGGCTCGGCGTCGCCGCGGAACGCGCGGCCGGCGGCCTCGAGCGCGCCCCGGCGCCGCTCCTCCACGCGGCCGGCGGCGGCGAGCGCCGACAGCGTGATGCCCCCGAGGTGCGCCGAGCCGAGCGCGTCGACCCCGAGCGCGAGGTCGGCCGGGGCGGTGGTCGGCTCGCACACCGCGCCGCCGGCGTCGGCCGCGAGACGACAGCGGCCGGCGTTCCAGGGGCACACGTCGTCGTGCACCTCGAGCACGACGTCGACCGGCGCGGCGTAGGCACGCTCGGCCAGCGCGCGGCCGACGTCGACCAGCCGGACCCACAGGCCGGTCCCGAGCTCGGCCCGCACGGCGGAGAAGTCGTCGAGCATCAGCCCGAGCGGCTCGTCCGGCGGCGCCAGCTCCCAGGTCATGCGGGACGTGAGGTCGAGGCCGAGCAGATGGCGCCACAGGGCCGCATGGGCCTCCGGCGTGCGCGCGACGAGCTCGCGGACGAGGACCTCGCCGTCCGGCCGTCCCTGCCGCCACGCGGTCCGGACCGCATAGAGCGCGTACCCGGCCGGGGCGCCGTCCTCGTCCGGCTGGACGGCGACGGTCAGCGGACCGGCGCCGGGCGGGCGGGCCCGATTCCGCTCGGGGTCGTGAAGGCGCAGGTCCCACCAGGGCGCTGTGCGGTCGAGCAGCCCGGGGCGCTCCGGCCGCACCGCCTCGTAGACGGCGGCAAGCGGCTCGCGGTCGCCGCCCGGGTCCGTGGCGGGAGGAAGCGGGGGGTCGGTGCGCAGGCGCGCCCCCTCCGCGTGGACGCGCAGCTCGGCGGCGCGGCTCGCCACCGCGTACCCGAAGCGCCCGTAGATCCGCCCCTCCGAGGCCCACAGCGCGGCGATCGCCTCGCGCCCCGCGGCGTGCACGTCCGCCAGCTGGCGGCGCATCATCCGGTTCAGCAGCCCGCGGCGCCGGTGCGTGGGCCGCACCCCGACGAACGTGACGGCGGCGACCGGGACCGGCCCGCCCGGCACCGTCAGCTCACGGCTGTAGACGCCGGCGGTGGCCACCATCGCGCCGCCGTCGAAGACCGCGAGGCTGCGGGCGGGCTCGAACACCGCCTGCTCGAGCTCCGCCTCGTCCTCCATGACGCTGCCGTGGAAGGCGGCGCGGAGCGTCGCGAGGTAGGCCGGGAAGTCGGCGGCTCCGACGGGGCGCAGCTCGAGCTCGGGCAACCTCCGGTCAGGCGGCGACCATCGCCGGCTGCTCCTCGGGGTTGATGTTCGCGACGTCGCGGCGGCGCACGGCGACAGGCGACTCCTGGGGTGAGGGCTGGGGAGGCAAAGCGGATCGCCCGATCCGCTTGTGAGCACAGTAGGCGGAGCCCCCCGGGGCCGCCAAGTGGGGCTAACCCCACGGGGGAATCGGTCGTGTGCGAGCATCCGCGCGCGATGGCCGTCGGGATCATCACCGGCTCCGGGACGTACGCGCTCCCGGGCTTCGAGGGCGCCCCGCCGCGGCCGGTGGCCACCGCGTGGGGGCCCGCGCTCGTCTCCGAGGGGACGTTCGGCGGCACCGGCGTGCTGCACGTGTCGCGTCACGGGGAGGGTCACGTGCGGCTCTCCAACCACGTCACCCACCGCGCGAACATCGCGGCACTGCACGAGCTCGGCGTGGCGGGGATCATCGCCACCACGGTGTGCGGCGCGGTGGACCAATCCGTGCCGCTCGGCTCGCTGGTCTGCTTCGACGACCTGCACTTCGTCGTCAACCGGCTGCCGGACGGCGAGCTGTGCACGTTCTTCGCCGAGCCGGGCGACCGGCGGCGCGGCCACTGGATCTTCGAGGGGCCGTTCTCGCAGTCGCTGCGCGCGGCGCTGCTCGCGGGCGCCGCCGAGGCGGGCGTGGGCGTCCGCGACGGCGGCTGCTACGGCCACGTCGACGGTCCGCGCTTCAACACGCGTGCCGAGATCCGCGGCCTGGCGGCGTGCGGGGTCACGGCGGTGTCGCAGACCGCGGGGCCGGAGACCGTGCTGTCGGCCGAGCTCGAGCTCCCGTACGCGCTGCTCGGCTACGCCACGGACTACGCCAACGGCGTGCAGCCCGAGCCCACCCCGGTGGAGCGCCTGCTCGAGCTGATGGCGGCCAGCGCCGAGACGTTCGCCGAGGTCCTGTCCGCCACGCTGCGCGGGCTCGACGAGGCGGCGCTCGAGCCGCCCGGCGTCGTCTACCGCTTCGAGGGCGGCGGCTGAGCCGTTACCTCCGAGGGAGGTGTGCGGCGGACTCGGGCGCCGCTAGGGTCGGCGCCGTGACGGGACTCGCCGGCGACCTGCGCATCGGCCCGCTGCTGCGGGACTGGCGGCAACGCCGCCGGCTCAGCCAGCTCGATCTCGCGCTCGAGGCGGGCGTGTCCGCGCGGCACCTCAGCTTCGTCGAGACCGGCCGCTCGCGGCCCAGCGCCGAGATGGTGCTGCACCTCGCCGAGCAGCTCGACGTCCCGCTCCGCGACCGCAACGCGCTCCTGCTGGCGGCGGGGTTCGCGCCCGCCTACGCGGAGCGACCGCTCGACGCGCCGGAGATGGCGCCGGTGCGCGAGGCGATCCAGCTCGTGCTCGACGGGCACGACCCGTACCCCGCGGTCGTGGTCGACCGCCGCTGGGACGTCGTCGCGTCCAACCGCGGCCTGGCGGCGCTGATGACCGGCGTGGCGACGTGGCTGCTCGAGCCGCCCGTCAACGTGATGCGGCTGAGCCTGCACCCGGAGGGCGCCGCGCCGCGGATCGTCAACCTCGGCGAGGTGCGCGCGCACCTGCTCGAGCGCCTCGGCCGCCAGGTCTCCGTGACCGGCGACGAGGCGCTGCGCGCGCTGCTCGACGAGGTCGCGGCGTACCCGGCGCCGCCGCACGACGTCCCGCCGCCGGCCCAGGACATCGTGCTGCCGCTGCGGCTGCGCACCGACGCCGGCGAGCTCAGCCTGTTCTCAAGCGTCGCGACGTTCGGTACCGCGGTCGACGTCACGGTGTCAGAGCTCGTCATCGAGTCGTTCTTCCCCGCCGACGCGCGCACGGCGGAGGTCCTGCGCGCCGGCTAGCGCGTGACCCGCACGGTCGCCGACGCGCGGCCGGAGATCCGCCACTCCTTGTCGCGGAAGCCCTGTGTGTCCTCGCCGCCCGCCGTCATCGTGACGCCGTCGTAGCGCTGCACCTCGCGCATACGCTCGGCCAGCGCGTCGACGGTGGGCGGGCCGAGCGAGCCGGCGCCGGGGGTCTCCTCCTCGAGATCGACGGTCAGCACATCACCGAGGCCGCCCAGGAGGTCCTCCTGGCCGCCGTCGATGTCGGCCCCGGCGAACTTCAGGCTGCGCTTGCCGCGCCCCAGCAGCGGCGGGATCCGCAGGCGGTAGCTGCGCGTGATCCGCGGGCCGCGGAAGGTCTGAAGCCGCACCTTCGCCCGCACCGTGCGGCCGGGGCGCACGTGGGCGGGGAGGTCGACGTCGCGCAGGAACGCCTGGCGCTGGCCGCGGCGCAGGTCGAGCGTGACCGAGAGCCCGGTCGGGTGGACCCGGCCGGCCTTGTAGGTGTCGAGCTGCGAGACGAGGTCGAGCACGTCCTGGCCCGCGCGGGCGGCGAGCAGGCTGCCGATGCCGCTCTCGTCGAGCGACCCGGTGACGTAGCGGTTGCACACCCGTATCGGGTCGGACAGCTCGCGCACCGTCAGGCGGGCGCACATGGTCCCGGTCGCGCGCGCGGGCGTGCTCCCGAGCGCGGCGGTGGCGGCCTGGCTGACCGCCACGGGCGCGACGAAGTTGAGCGCCGTGCTGCCCATCGGGTCGTCGAGGTCGGTCTCGTCGGCGATCTGGGTGCGGTAGTCGCGGCGCGCGCCGGTGTCGAGGTCGGTCGCGTGGATGTCCATCGGGATGGTGGGCGGCAGCCCCCCGACGCGGCCCGCCACGGAGGCGAGCGTGTCGTCGGACAGCGTGCCCAGCGGGTGCCCGCTCGCCGCCAGCTTGTACGTGGTGCCGATCTCCTCCACCACGTTGGGGTTGTTGATCACGCGGAAGACGTAGGCGTCCTGGAGCAGCAGCGAGCGCCGGCCGACCCCGTCGTTGGGATGGCCGAAGCCCCATACCGCGTCGCCGTCGGTGTAGGCGACGGTCCCGATCGCCCCGACGCTGAAGTCTCCCGCCGAATAGCCGACCGCCATCGCCGCCCCGGGCCGCAGCTCCTGGGGCGGGTAGCTGCCGAGCGGGCCGGCGGGCACGGCGAGGATCGGGCGGCCGATGCGGCGGCCGACCGAGGCCAGCCCGCGCGCCAGGCGGCCGCGCACGCCGCTCACGGTCAGCGGAGCGGACAGCGGCCGCGCGCGCCGGAGCGTGGAGCGGGCGGCCTTCGCCTGCGGCGGCGCCGCGGGCTGGGTGCCGAGGATGGACTCGATGGGCGTCGCCAGCACGACCTTGCCGCCGTACTCGCCGATCGACTCGGAGATCGCCCCGACCACGCGCGGGACGCCGGCGGCGTCGGGGCAGGTGATGGGGGAGCCCGAGAAGCCGGGGCCCACGCCGGTGGCGTCGACCGCCGGGCCGGACACCGAGACGAGGATCCGGGGCCCGATCTGGGCGGGGTCGCCGTCGACCACGTCGAGCACCTCGGCGTTGAAGGTCCGCACCTCGGTGCCGCGGATCACCGATGCGCCCGTGCACCGCATGCCGGCCTGCACCTGCGAGAGCGGCATGATCGGCTCGGCGGCCTCGGCCGGCGCTGCGAGGCACGGGAGGACCAGCAGCGTGGCGGCAGCGAGGCGGGCGCGCATCCAGGCGCGCACAATACCGGTGAGTTGGCGGCCCCGCCGGGCCGGGGCGCTCGGGGGTCAGGGCACCGACGCCGCGGCCCGGGGTCGTGGGTCTCGCCGCGGTGCAGGGCTCGGAGGGAGCCGAGGCTCAGGCTGCGTCCGCGAGCAGCCTGTCGAGCGCGGTGTCGAGCGCGGTGCCGCCGGGCCAGCGGTCGTGGCGCTCGACCTCGTGCGGAGCGATGGGCCTGGCGATTCCGAACCCCGGCCGGCTCCACTTCACCATCAGCTTCCCGGTGACGGTGAGGCTCTGCACGGTCCCGACGCCGTAGTGCAACGGGTCGGACAGGTGAACGACCTTGTCACCGGCCTGCATCATCCTGTGGCGCCTCCTCATATCCGGGTCCGGGCTGAGCGTGGCAAGTCCACCCGCGGACCACATTGGACCGCCGGTAGGTGCTTGCGACTCGCGCCTACGCCCGCCGGACGTCGAACGTCATGAGGCCCAGGACCCCGTCGTCCTCCTCGGAGAGGGTCAGCAGGAGGGACTCGTCGAAGAGCCCGTCGGTGTCGTTGGACGTGTCGCGCCGGCCCGCGCGCGAGTACGGCTCGCGCGCGTGGATCCTGTCGGTGAAGGCGTCGTCGAAGTAGAGCTGGGTGGTGAGGACGGTCCGGCGGTCGAGGTGGACCTTGGCGTGGATGTGCACGGTGCGGCCGGGATAGAAGCCCGGGTAGACCGTGTGGAACTCGACGATCCCCTCCGCGTCGGTCGCCTGGGCGCCGCGCAGGTAGGTCTCCTCGTCGGTGCGCCCGCCGCCCGGGGTGGCCGCCTCGAAGCCCGAATAGCTGCCGCGCGCGTCGCAGTGCCAGATGTCCACGACGGCGCTGCGGAGCGGCTCGCAGGAGCCGGCGTCGCGGACCCGGAGCGCGAGCCGCAGCGGCGTGCCCTCGCGGTCCTCGCGGATGTCGCTGCGGATCGCGTCGACGTCGAAGTAGTACGGCCCCTCGGTCTCCTCGGCCGTGAGCGAGCAGGAGGCGGACTCGTCGAAGCGTCCCGCCGCGGCGTTGGAGGGGCTGCGCGTGGGCTCGGCGGTGCGCGCGGCCGGCGCCCCGTCGCCGTCCCCGCCGCACGCCGCCAGCAGGCCGCCGAGGCCGGCCGTGCCCGCGGCGGCGAGGGCCTGGCGGCGGTTGAGCTTGGCCATGGCGTACAGCATGACCTGGGACGGTGAGGTGCCGGTAAGAACCCGCTGCAGCGGCAGATCCTGCCCGAAGACGGGCAGGATCCTTGCCAGACGCAGCGTCGTTCGGCACCATGCGCGCGGTGCACGCCCCGGGCGACGATTCCCACCGCGAGCTGGTCGAGCACCTGGCCCGCAGCACGCCGCTGGCTCCCGCGCAGGTCGCCAGGGTGGTCGCCGAGGTCGTGGACTACTTCGGTGAGACCGCGGAGGCGTACGTGCGGCGGCGCCACCGCGAGCTCAAGGGCGAGGGGCTGACCAACGACGCGATCTTCGCCCTGGTCGGCGAGGAGCTGCGGGAGCGGCCCGTCCGCGTCCCGGAGCTGAGCGCGCGCCAGCTGCGGCGGATGGTGTACGGCTAGATGTGCGGCATCGTCGGCTACGTCGGGCGCCGCGACTGCGCCCCGATCCTGATGGAGGGCCTCGCGCGGGTCGAGTACCGCGGCTACGACTCCGCGGGGCTCGCGGTGGCCGCGCCGCGCGGCGGCCTGCGGGTGGTCAAGCGCGCGGGCCGGCTCGCGCGCCTGCACGACGCGCTCCCGCGCCGGCTGGCGGGCCGCGCCGGGATCGCCCACACGCGCTGGGCGACCCACGGCGAGCCGACCGACGCCAACGCGCATCCCCACACGGACGCGTCGGGGCGCATCGCCGTGGTGCACAACGGGATCGTCGAGAACGTCTCCGAGCTGCGCGCGGAGCTCGAGGCCGACGGCGTCGCGCTCGCCGGCGAGACCGACACCGAGTGCCTCGCGCACCTGATCGCGCGCGCCGCGGGTCCCGGGACCGCCCTCGAGGACGCCGTGCGCGCCGTGCTGGCGCGGGTCGAGGGGACCTACGGCGTGGCCGTGCTCGACGCCGAGCAGCCGGACCGCCTCGTCGTGGCGCGCAACGGGTCGCCCGTGATCCTCGGCGTCGGCGAGCGGGAGATGCTGGTGGCCTCCGACGTCGCGGCGCTCGTGCGCCACACGCGTCAGGTCGCCCACCTCGACGACGGCGAGCTGGCGGTCGTCGAGGCCGGCGGCTTCCGCACCCTGGCGCTCGACGCGACCCCCACGAGCAAGCGGCCGTTCGACATCACGTGGTCGATCGAGCAGTTCGACAAGGACGGCCACGAGCACTTCATGCGCAAGGAGATCCTCGAGCAGCCCGAGGCGCTCGGGCGCGCCCTGCGCGGGCGCCTCGACGACCGCTTCGCGACCGCGGTGCTGGGCGGCGTCGAGCTCACGGCCCGCGACGTGCTCGGCATCCGGCGCGTGAAGCTGCTCGGCTGCGGCTCCGCGTACTACGCGGCGCTCGCCGGCGCGCAGGTGATCGAGTCGCTGGCCCGCATCCCCGCCGACGCCGAGCCCGCCTCCGAGTTCCGCTACCGCGACCCGGTGATCGAGCGCGACGCGCTGTACGTGGCGGTCAGCCAGTCCGGCGAGACGCTCGACACCCTCGTCGCCGTGCAGGAGGTCAAGCGGCGAGGCGGGCGCGTGCTCGGCGTGGTCAACGTGGTCGGCTCGACGATCGCGCGCGAGTGCGAGGGCGTCTACCTGCACGCGGGGCCGGAGATCTCGGTCGCCTCGACGAAGGTGTTCACCTCGATGCTCGCGAGCCTCGGCCTGCTCGCGCTCTACCTGGCGCGCGTGCGCGACCTCGGCCCCGCCGACGGGGCGCGCGTCGTCGCCGGCCTGCGCGCGCTGCCGGAGCAGGTCGCGGCGGTGCTCGAGGGCGAGGACGCGATCCGGGCGGTCGCCGAGCGCGTCGCGGCGCACGACTCGGCGTTCTTCATCGGGCGACACCGCGGCTACCCGGTCGCGCTCGAGGGCGCCCAGAAGCTCAAGGAGGTCAGCTACGTGCACGCCGAGGCCTACCCGGCCTCCGAGCTCAAGCACGGGCCGCTGGCGCTCGTCTCGCCTGACCTGCCCGTCGTGGCGGTCCTCCCCGACGACCCGCTCCTCGACAAGAACCTCTCGTCCGTGCAGCAGGTGCGCGCCCGCCGCGGCCCGCTGATCGCGGTGACCCAGCCGCGCGGCGAGGCCGCGCACCACGCCGCCGCCGCCGCGGGCGAGGGCCTCTTCGACGAGGTCCTCACGGTGCCGGCGTGCGAGCCCGAGCTCGCGCCCGTCCTGCTGACGGTCCCGCTCCAGCTGCTGGCCTACCACGCGGCGGTCGCGCTCGACCGCGACGCCGACCAGCCGCGCAACCTCGCCAAGAGCGTGACGGTGGAGTAGGCGCCGTCCTGGGTTGTCCTTGCACCACCGGTGCAGGGCAGGACGGCGCGTGGGCGGTAGCGTGCAGCCGTGCCCACGCCGGCCGAGCTCGAGTCCGTCGCCCGCGGCGCGCCCGCGGCGCCCCTCGACGACGAGGACCGGGCGCGCATCCGGGCCGGCCGCGCGGTCGTGGAGGCCGCGCTGGCGGAGGGGCGGACGGTCTATGGCGTGACGACGGGCTTCGGCCGGCTTGCGGAGGTGCGCATCGACGCCGGCGACGCCGCCCGCCTGCAGGTCAACCTGCTGCGCTCGCACGCGGTGGGCTCCGGGCCGCCGCTGCCGGACGACGTCGTGCGCGGGATGACGTTCCTGCTCGCCGCCTCGCTGCGGCGCGGGCACTCGGGCGTGCGCGTCGAGCTCGTCGAGCTCCTGCTCGGCCTGCTGGACGGCGGCGTCGTGCCGGTGGTGCCGAGCCGCGGCTCGGTCGGCTCGAGCGGCGACCTCGCCCCGCTCGCCCACCTCGCGCTCGTGCTGATCGGCGAGGGGGAGGCCACGGTGGGCGGCTCGGGTCCGCTGCCGGGCGGCGAGGCGCTGGGCCGCGCCGGCCTGCGCCCCCTCGAGCTCGCCGCCAAGGAGGGGCTCGCGCTGATCAACGGGACGCACCTCATGGCGGCGGCGGGGACGCTCGCGCAGCGCGAGGCCGCCCGCCTGCTCGAGGACGCGATCGTGGCCGTCGCGCTGTCGCTCGAGGCGTTCAAGGGCTCGACCGTCCCGTTCGACCCCCGCCTGCACGAGCTGCGCGCCCATCCCGGGCAGGTGCGCGTCGCGGCCCGCCTATGCGCGCTGCTGGCGGGCAGCCCGGTGGTCGCGAGCCACGCCGACTGCGGGCGGGTGCAGGACCCGTACACCCTGCGCTGCGCGCCGCAGGTCATCGGTGCGGTCGACGACGCGCTCGGTTACGCCGGCGACGTGCTCGCCCGCGAGCTCGAGGCGGTGACCGACAACCCGCTCGTGGTCGGCGAGGACGGCGGCGAGATCCTGTCCGGCGGCAACTTCCACGGGCAGCCGCTGTCGCTGGCGCTCGACCACCTCGCGCTCGCGATGTGCGAGCTCGCGTCGTTCTCCGAGCGGCGCACGTTCGCGCTGCTGTCGCCGAGCTATGCCGGGCTGCCCGCCTTCCTGACCCCGCGGCCCGGGCTCTCCACCGGGCTGATGATCGCCCAGTACGCGGCGGCGGCGCTCGTCAACGAGTGCCAGGTGCTCGCCCATCCCGCGGGCGCCGGGTCGATCCCCACCTCCGCCGGGATGGAGGACTTCAACTCGATGGGGGCGCTCGCCGCGCTCAAGGCGCGCCAGGTGGTCGAGTACACCGCGCAGGTCGTCGCCACCGAGCTCGTGTGCGCCTGCCAGGGCCTCGAGTTCCACCGGCCGCTGCGCAGCACCGAGCCGCTCGAGGCGGCGCTCGCCGCCGTGCGCGAGCGGGTCCCGCGCGTGGAGGAGGACCGGGCGCTGGCCGGCGAGCTGGCGGCGCTGGCCGGCGCGCTGCGCAGCGGCGAGCTCGTGCTGCCGCCTGAGTAAACATTCATTCAAGTCGTTGACAGCCTGCATGAACTCATGCAACGCTGGGCGCGCCATGGCCGCCGACCACCCGCTCCGCATCCGCTTCCTCGCCCGCGCCGACGTCGACGCGCTCGGGCTCACGCGCGCGGACATCCTCGGGGCGGTCGAGGACTGCGTGGCGGCCCAGGGCGAGGGCGACGTCGTCCTCGAGCCGCGCGTCCACCTGCGCCCGCCGCGCTCCAGCGGCCACTTCAACGTGCTGCGCGGCCACCTCGAGCGCCAGCGGGTGAGCGGCGTGAAGGTGGTCGGCGACTTCGTCGACAACTACCGCCGCGGCCTGCCGAGCGAGCTCGCGCTGATCACGTTGTTCGACCCCGAGACCGGCGTTCCGCTGGCGATCGTCGACGGCACGCTGATCACCGAGGCGCGCACCGGCGCGCTCACGGCGCTCGGCGCCCGCCACCTCGCCCGGCGCGACAGCAAGGTCCTCGGCCACGTCGGGGCGCGCGGCACGGCGTGGTGGAACGTCGTCTTCCTCGACGACCTCTTCGACTTCGACGAGATCCGCGTCACCAGCCGCCGGCCGGAGTCGCGCGAGGACTTCGCGCAGCGGCTCGAGGCCGAGCTCGGCAAAGCCCGTGCGCGCCGTGGCGACCGCGCGGGAGTGCCTCGAGGGCGCCGACATCATGGTCGAGGCCACCCGGCTGACCGAGCCCACGGTGCTGCTCGAGACCGCCTGGGTGCGGCCCGGCTGCTTCGTCGTCCCCTACGGCACCGTCAGCGCGGTCGACATCGACCTGCTCGACGTCATGGACAAGGTGGTGGTCGACGACTGGGGCCAGGCGCACGCCGGCCCGTTCGGCGCGCTGCGCCGCCACGTCGACACCGGCCGCCTCACCGCGGAGACGCTGCACGGCGAGCTCGGCGACGTGGTCGCCGGTCGCGTCCCCGGCCGCGAGTCCGACGACGAGCGCATCCTCTTCTGGCACCGCGGCCTCGCCACCACCGACCTCGCCGTCGCCCACCTGCTGCTCCAGCGCGCGCAGGAGGCGGACGTCGGCACGCTGGTGGACTACCGGTGACGCCGCCGCCCGGCCTGCGCGACGCGCTCGCCGACCTGCTCGAGCGCCGGCGGCTGACGCCGTCCCAGCGGCGCATCGGCCAATACGTGCTCGAGCATCCGCAGGAGGTGGTCTTCCTCGACGGCAGCCGGCTCGCCGAGCGCACCGGTGTCAGCCAGCCGTCGGTCAGCCGCTTCGCCCAGGCGCTCGGCTTCCGCGGCTACCCGGAGTTCGCGCGCCACCTGCGCGGGCTGGTGGCCGCCGAGCCGCCCGAGCGCCCCGCCAACCGCTTCCAGGCGGCGATCGCCGCGGAGGTCCGCAACCTCGAGGCGCTGCAGGAGGCCGTGGAGGACGCCGCCGCGATCGAGGCGCTCGGCGCTCGCCTGGCGGAGTCCGTGCCGCTCCCCGTGCTCGGGCTGCGCTCCGCGCGGGCGGCCGCCACGTCGTTCGCGTTCTTCGCGGCCAAGGTGCACCCCGGCGTGCAGGCGATCACCGAGGGCGGCTCGACGGCCGCCGAGGCGCTCAGCCAGGCGCGGGACGCCGGCGCGACGTGGGTGCTCGCCTTCGCGCTGCCCCGGTGCCCGCGCGAGACGGTGGAGGCGCTCGCGCACGCGCGCGACATCGGGCTCTCCGTCGCGCTGGTGACCGACAGCCGGCTCTCCCCGGCGCGCGCGCCCGGCGACGTCACGCTGACCGCCGCGGTGTCCCAGCAGCTCGTGTTCGACTCCCAGGCGGCGCCGATGGCGCTCGCCGCGGTGCTGCTCGACGCGCTCGCCGACGCCGCCCCGGCCCGCACGCAGGCGCGCCTCGACGCCTTCGAGGCCGAGGCGCAGGCGGGCGGCTACTTCTCCGACGTGACCACCCCGACGACGAACAGGAGGGCGGGATGACGTTGCGCTGCCGCGGCTGGCAGCAGGAGGCGGCGCTGCGGATGCTCGAGAACAACCTGCACCCGGACGTGGCCGAGAAGCCCGAGGAGCTGATCGTCTACGGCGGGATCGGCAAGGCGGCGCGCGACCACGCGAGCTACCGCACGATCGTGCGTGAGCTCACCCGGCTCGGCGACGACGAGTCGCTGCTCGTGCAGTCCGGCAAGCCGGTCGCGGTGTTCGAGACCCATCCGATGGCGCCGCGGGTCCTGCTCGCCAACTCGAACCTCGTGCCCGAGTGGGCGACGTGGGAGGAGTTCCGCCGGCTCGACGCCGCGGGGCTGATGATGTACGGGCAGATGACCGCGGGGTCGTGGATCTACATCGGCTCCCAGGGCATCCTGCAGGGGACCTACGAGACGTTCGCCGCGGTCGCCCGCAAGCGCTTCGGCGGCTCGCTGGCCGGCCGCCTGGTGGTCACGGCCGGGCTCGGCGGGATGGGCGGCGCCCAGCCGCTGGCGGTGACCATGAACGGCGGGTGCGCGCTGTGCATCGAGGTCGACCTGCAGCGGATCGAGCGCCGGATCGCCACCGGCTACCTCGACGAGCGCGCGGGCTCGCTCGACGACGCGCTCGCCCGCCTCGAGGACGCCCGCGCCGCGGGCCGCCCGCTCTCCATCGGCCTGCTGGGCAACGCCGCCGAGGTCGTGCCCGAGCTCCTGCGGCGCGGTGCGCCGGTCGACGTCGTCACCGACCAGACGAGCGCGCACGATCCCCTCAACGGCTACGTCCCCGCCGGGCTGACGGTCGAGCAGGCCGACGTCCTGCGCCGCACCGACCCCGACGACTACCTGCGCCGCGTCGGCGAGAGCGCGCTCGCGCACGTGGCGGCGATCCGCGCGCTGCAGCAGGCGGGGGCCGAGGCCTTCGACTACGGCAACGCGCTGCGCGGCCTCGCGGCGGAGCACGGCGACGCCGACGCGTTCGCCTACCCCGGCTTCGTCCCCGCCTACATCCGCCCGCTGTTCTGCGAGGGCAAGGGCCCCTTCCGCTGGGTCGCGCTCAGCGGCGACCCCGCCGACATCCACGCCACCGACGAGGCGATCCTCGAGCTGTTCGGCGACCAGGAGCACGTCGCCCGCTGGATCCGCCTGGCCCGCGAGCAGGTCCGCTTCCAGGGGCTCCCCGCGCGCATCTGCTGGCTCGGCTACGGGGAGCGCCACCGCGCCGGCGAGCGCTTCAACGAGATGGTCGCGGACGGGACGCTCAAGGCCCCGATCGTGATCGGGCGCGACCACCTCGACGCGGGCTCGGTCGCGTCGCCCGAGCGCGAGACCGAGGCGATGGCCGACGACTCCGACGCGGTCGCCGACTGGCCGCTGCTCAACGCGCTCGTCAACACCGCCTGCGGCGCGAGCTGGGTCTCGATCCACCACGGCGGCGGCGTCGGCATGGGCAAGTCGATCCACGCCGGGCAGGTGTGCGTCGCGGACGGCACGCCGGAGGCGGGCGAGCGCATCCGCCGGACGCTGACCGCCGATCCCGGCATGGGGATCGTTCGCCACGCCGACGCCGGCTACCCCGAGGCCGTCGAGGCCGCCGAGCGCCTCGGCGTGCGGATGCCGATGCTCGACCCCGAGCCGGCCGCATGAGCGAGCGCACCGTCAGCGTCCAGGATGCCGCGCAGGTCCTGCGCCCGCCGCTGGACGGCCTGCCCTACCTCCGCCACGACCGCGCGGGCGAGCTCTCGCTCGAGGGCGGCGCTCTGGCGGTGGCGGACGGGAGGATCGCGGGCTTCGAGGCCGACGCCGGCGCCGCGCTGCAGGTCGACGCGAGCGGCTGCGCCGTGGTGCCGGGGTTCGTCGACTGCCACACCCACCTGCCGTTCGCGGGCTGGCGCGCGGAGGAGTACGAGCAGAAGGTCACCGGCGTCCCCTACGAGGAGATCTCCCGGAGCGGGGGCGGGATCGCGTCCTCCGCGCGCGCCTTCGCCGCCGCGCGCGACGAGCAGGTGCTCGCGCAGGCTCGCGGCCTCGCCGCCGAGATGCTGGCCCACGGCACCACCACGTTCGAGACCAAGAGCGGCTACGGGCTGGGCGTCGAGGCCGAGCTGCGGGCGCTGCGCCTCGCGGGACGGCTCGACGTGCCCCAGACCGTCGTCTCGACCGCGCTGCTCGCGCACGCCGTGCCCGAGGGCTACGACGCCGACGGGTGGCTGGACGCCGTCGAGGCCGCGGTGCTGCCGGCGCTTGCCGACATGCCCCACGTACGAGCGCTCGACGTCTTCGTCGAGACGGTCGCGTTCGACAACGAGCATCTCGCGCGCGTGGGGCGCTGGGCGGCGGCCGCCGGCCTCGACCTGCGCGCGCACGTCGAGCAGTTCGCGACCCACCGCTCGGTGCCGGTCGCGCTCGAGCACGCCGCGCGGTCCGTGGACCACCTCTCCTGCCTGCCTCCGGACGACGTCGGGCCGCTCGCCGCGGCCGAGTGCGCGGCGGTGCTGCTGCCGGGCGCGGAGTTCCTCGGCGGCGAGCACACCGCCCCGGGCCGCGACCTCGCCGACGCGGGCGCGATCTGCGTGCTGGCCACGGACGCCAACCCCGGTACCTCGCCGGTGTTCTCGCTGCCGGTGATCATCGGGCTCGGCGTCCGGCGCTACGGCTTGTCGGCCCGCGAGGCGCTGCTCGCCGCGACCCTCAACGCCGCGTGGACGCTCGGGCGCTCGGACGAGCTCGGCTCGCTGGAGGCCGGCAAGCGGGCCGACTTCCTCGTGCTCGACGGCCCCGTCGAGTCCGTCGCCTACCGCTTCGGGCACAACCCGGTGGCCGCGGCGTTCGTGGCCGGGCGCCCCGTGTGGGTGCGTCCCGACCAGGCGTGGCGGGTGGGGGGCGCGACGTGATCGCCGCCGCCGACCTCGCCGCGCGCCTGGCGGGGCTCGAGAAGATCGGGCTCGGCGAGTCCGGCACCACGCGGCTGCCGTGGACGGCCGAGGACGAGGCCGCCGGCGAGTGGTTCGAGGCCCAGGCGGCGTCGTGCGGCCTGCGCGCCGAGCGCGACCCGGCCGGCAACCGCTGGGCGGTCCCCAACACGCCCTCGCCGTGGTGGGCGGTCGGCTCGCACACCGACTCGGTGCGCGCCGGCGGGCGCTTCGACGGCGCGCTCGGCGTGGCGGCCGGCTTCGAGGTGGCGGCCCGCAGCGACCGGCCCGTCGCCGTCCTGTCCTTCGCCGACGAGGAGGGCGCCCGCTACAACACGCCGACGTTCGGCAGCCGCGCGCTGGCCGGGCGCCTCGACGTCGCCGACGTGCTCGAGCGCGCAGACGACGACGGCGTGCGGATGGCCGACGCGCTCGCGGCGGCCGGGGTGGATCCCGGCGCCCTCCCGCTCGCGCAGGCCTGGCTCGAGCGCCTCGCGGGCTTCGTCGAGCTGCACATCGACCAGTCGCGCGACCTCGCCGCGGCCGGCGCCCCCGCCGGCGCCGTGCGCTCGCTGGCGGCGCGCACACGGCTCGCGCTCGAGCTGCACGGCCGCGCCGACCACGCCGGCACCACCCGCATGGACGAGCGCTCCGATGCGTTGGCCGCCGCCGCGGCGGTGATCGTCCGCGCGGTCGAGCTCGCCGCCGCCGACCCCGACCTGGTGGTCACCCCGTCCCGGCTGCTGGTCGAGCCCAACGCGTTCAGCACGGTCCCGTCGCGGGTGCGCCTGTGGCTCGACGCCCGCGGCCCGACCGACGAGGCGCTCGACCGCTGGCGCGACACGCTCGCCTCCGGCGCCGCGGAGTCCGCCGCCGCGGCGCGCGTCCGGCTCGACATCGCGGTCGCCTCGCGCAGCCCGGCCGTCGAGTTCGACCCCCGGGTGCGCGCCGCGCTCGGCACGGCGCTCGGTCATGCCGACGAGCTGCTCTGCTTCGCCGGCCACGACGCCGGCATCCTCGCGCCGCTGCGCCCGGCCGGGATGGTGCTCGTGCGCAACCCGACCGGGATCAGCCACTCCCCCGACGAGGAGGTCGACCTCGCGGACGCCGCGGTCGCGGCCCAGGCCGTGCTCGGCGCGCTGGAGGCGCTGGCATGAGGGCGACCGGCTTCGCCGGTCGCGGGGAGCTCGGCTGCGCCGAACTCCCGGGGGACGTTGTCCGATGACCGTGGTGGACGTCCCCGCGATGGTCAACGCGCACTCGCACGCGTTCCAGCGCGACCTGCGCGGGGCCGCCGAGCGCCCCGCGCCGGAGGCCCATGCGGCCGACGACTTCTGGAGCTGGCGCACGACGATGTTCGCGCTCGCCGACCGGCTCGACCCGGCGTCGATGCGCGAGGTCGCGGGCCGGGTCTACGCGGAGATGGCCGCCGCGGGCTACGGCGCGGTGGGGGAGTTCCACTACGTCCACCACCGGCCCGACGGCACCCCCTATGAGGAGCCGAACGCGATGGCCCACGCCGTCGCCGAGGCCGCGCGCGCGGCCGGCCTGCGCATCGTGCTGCTGCCCGCCGCCTATCACCGCGGGGGCTGGGACGGCGGCGACCTCCCGCCCGCCGCCGGCCAGCGCCGCTTCTGCGACCCCGACGCCGAGACCTTCCTCGCGCGCGTCGACGCGCTGCGCGCCTGGGCGGCGGACCGCGAGGGCGTCGAGGTCGGCGTGGCCGCCCACAGCGTGCGCGCCGTCCCCGCGGCCTGGCTCGAGGCGATCGCCGCCTACGCCGGCGCGCACGGCCTCGTCCGCCACGTGCACGCCCACGAGCAGCCGCGCGAGCTCGCCGAGTGCGACGCCGAGCACGGCTGCACGCCGATCGAGCTGCTGCACCGCACCGGGTTCCTCGGTCCGCGCACGAGCGTGGTGCACGGCATCCACGTCACCGGCGACGACATCGCGCGGCTCGCCGAGACCGACAGCATCGTGGTCACCTGCCCCACCACCGAGGGCAGCCTCGGGGACGGCTGGTTCCCCGCCATGCGCCACCGCGACGCCGGCGTGCGCATCGCGATCGGCACCGACTCCCAGGTCCGCGTCGACCCCTTCGAGGAGGTGCGCGAGCTGGAGACCGGCGCGCGCCGCGAGCGCCGCACCCGCCACGCGCTGCTCGCCGGCGCCGGCGATCTGTGGGGCGAGCTGTGCGCGACGGGGCTCGCCTCGCTCGGCCTCGCCGACGCCGGCGCGATCGGGATCGACACCGCGCATCCCGACCTCGCGGGGGTCGCCCCGGACGACCTGCCGCTGGCGCTGGCGACGTGCGCGTCGGCCGCGGTCGTGGCCCGCCCCGCCTAGCCGACTGCGACGAGTGGGTAGGTCAGCGTCGTAACGTCTTCGCGTCCGGTCGTGTCTCAGTGCTGCCCATGATCCCCCGACATCGTCGCGGTCCGCGACGCCCTGTGTCCGTCCGCCGCGCGGTCGCCCAGTTCGCGGCCGGCGGCCTCGTGGCCATGGCCGCGGTGGCACTCATCGGGAGCCTGCTGCTGCGGGAGGAGGGCGACGCCGAGGCCACGCGCGACGCGAAGCGGCTCACCACGCTGGCCGGCCGCGGGATCGTCGAGCGCGAGATCACGCCGGCCGTGCGCCGCGGCGACCCCGAGGCGCTCGCCGAGCTCAACCGCGTGGTGCGGCGCGACGTGCTGACCGGCGGCGTCGTGCGCGTGAAGATCTGGGACCACACCGGGCGGATCATCTACTCCGACGAGCCGCGGCTGATCGGCGCGCGCTACGGCCTCGATCCCGACGAGGTGGGCATCCTCGCCGTCGGCGGCGTCGAGGCCGAGCTGAGCGACCTCACCCGCCCGGAGAACCGCTTCGAGCGCGGCAGCGGGGACCTGCTCGAGGTCTACATGCCGCTCCAGCCGGCGAGCGGCGGGCCGGTGCTGTTCGAGACCTACCGCCCGACGACCGCGGTCAACGCCAGCGCCGCGCGCCTGAGCCGCCAGTTCGCCCTGCCGCTGATCGTCGGCGTGCTGCTGCTCGGCATCCTGCAGATCCCGCTGGCGTGGTCGATGGCCCGGCGGCTGCGGGAGGGCCAGATCCAGCGCGAGCGGCTCCTGCGCAAGGCGCTGGCGGCCTCGGACGCCGAGCGCCGCCGGATCGCGGGCTCGCTGCACGACGGGGTCGTACAGGACCTCGCCGGCGTCTCCTACTCGCTGTCGGCCACCGCGGGCGACCAGCCCGCCACGGCCGCCGGCGCCCTGCGCGATGCGGCGAGCCAGGTGCGCAACTGCATCCGCCGGCTGCGCTCGGCGCTGGTCGACATCTACCCTCCGGACCTGCAGCGGGTCGGGCTCGAAGGCTCCCTGCAGGACCTCGCGGCGGCGCTGCGCGAGCAGGGGGTCGAGACGACGCTCGACGTGGCGGGGGACATCGAGGTCGACCCGGACACCGAGGTCGTGGTGTTCCGGGCCGCGCAGGAGGCGCTGCGCAACGTGGGCAAGCATGCGCGGGCGACCCGCGCCGACGTGCGGGTGGCGAGAGAGAACGGAAAGGTGGTGCTCGAGGTGCGCGACGACGGTCGCGGTTTCGTGGCGGGCGACGGGTCGGAGGAGTCCGGCGAGGTGGACGCAGAGCAGGTCGGGCAGCGCGAGGACGGCCATCTCGGCCTCGTCATGCTGCGCGACCTCGCCGAGGACGCGGGGGGCACGCTGTCGCTGCACAGCTCGCCGGGCGCCGGCGCGACGATGCGCCTGGAGGTGCCGGCGTGATCCGGGTGCTGATCGCCGAGGACCACCCGGTCGTGCGGACCGGGCTCGAGCAGCTGCTGCGCGCCACCGAGGACATGGAGATCGCCGGGGTGGCGGAGGACGGCGAGCAGGCCGTCGCGCTCGCCGCGGAGTCCAAGCCCGACGTCGTGCTCATGGACCTCGTCATGCCGTCGCTCGACGGGGTGGGGGCGACGCAGAAGATCGTCGCCGCGAACCCCGACGCGCGCGTGGTCGTGCTGACCTCCTTCGCCGACCGCAAGCGGATCCTCGCCGCCCTCGACGGCGGCGCGGTCGGCTACCTGCTCAAGGACGCCGATCCCGGCGAGCTGCTGCGCGGCATCCGCTCCGCCGCCGAGGGGCACTCGCCGCTGGCCCCGCTGGCCGCCTCGGCGCTGCTCGACGACCGCCACAAGCGCCGCTCGGCCGAGGAGCAGCTCACCGCGCGCGAGCTCGACGTCCTGGCCCTCGTCGGCGACGGGCTGCCGAACAAGCTGATCGCCCGCCGGCTGGAGATCTCCGAGAAGACCGTCAAGGCGCATCTCACGCGCGTGTTCAGCGTGCTCGGGGTCACCGACCGCACGCAGGCCGCGCTGTGGGCGCAGCGCAACGACATCATCAGCCGCGAGCCCTGAGAAGGGCCCGCCCGGGAGCGGGCGGGGTCGGTCTCAGACCGACTCGAGGTCCGCGAGCACGTCGTCGAGCCCCGGGCGGTCCCGCGGCCGCGGCTCGAGGGCGCCGTCGATCACCCGCGCGAGCGGGGCGGGGACGCGGCGCACGGTGCGGATCCGCGGCGCCCGGCCGGCGAGCTGGGCGAGGTCGACATGATCCCGCCCACCCCCGTCGAACGCCGGTCGCGCGGCGGCGGCCTCGAAGAGCACGGTCCCCAGGCCCCACACGTCGGTCGCCGCGCTGAGCAGCTCGCCCCGCGCCTGCTCGGGCGCCATGTAGTCCGGTGTGCCCATCCCGCGCGGCGCGCGCCCGGGGCGGCGGGCGACGCTCAGGTCGAGCAGCCGGGCGAGCCCGAGCTCGACGATCACGTTGGAGGGCTTGAGGTCGAGGTGCAGGTGATCCTGGGCGTGCAGGTAGCGCAGCGCGGACGCGAGCTGGGCGCCGAGCAACGCGACCTGCGGCCCCGACAGGCGGCGGTCGCCCGTCGCGAGCAGGTGCGCGAGCGTCTCGCCGCCCAGCGTCTCGAGCACGAGCGCGGGCGGAGGACCGGGGAGCAGCGCGTAGGCGCGCACGAGGTGCGGGTGGGCGAGACGCGTCAGCAGCCGCCCCTCGCGGCGCAGCGACGCGCACGTGCCGGGGTCCTCGGCGCGGTCGGGGCGCGGCAGCTTGACCACGCAGCGGCAGTGGCGCTCGGCGTCCCACGCGTCGTAGACGTCGAGCGCCTCGCCGCGGGCGAGGTGCTCGACGACGGTGTACCCGGGCGCGAGCACGCGGCCCGGCCGCAGCGGCCGCCGGCTACGCGGCCGCGGCGGCGCCGGCGGGCTCGCCTGAGGCATGCTGCTCCCACAGCCGTCGGTAGGCGCCGCCGAGCATGAGCAGCTCGTCGTGCGTGCCGCGCTCGCCGATGCGCCCGTCCTCGAGCACGATCACCTCGTCGGCGGCGCGCGCGGTGGCCAGCGTGTGCGAGATCACGATCGTGGCACGATCGCGCATCAGGCGCTGGAGGGGCGCCATCACCCGCGCCTGCGAGCCGGCGTCCAGCCCGGTGGTGGGCTCGTCGAGCACGAGCAGCGGCGTGTCGCGCAGCAGCGCGCGGGCGATCGCCAGGCGCTGGCGCTGCCCGCCGGACAGGCGCCGCCCGCGCTCGCCGACCACGGTGTCGTAGCCGTCCGGGAGCTCGGAGATGAAGTCGTCGGCGTCGGCGGCGACCGCGGCCGCGCGCACGGCGGCGTCGTCCGCGTGGGGGAGGCCGAAGGCGATGTTGTCGCGCACGGTGCCATGGAGCATCAGCGTCTCCTGCAGCAGCAGCGTGACGTTGCGCCGCAGGTCGGCCACGCGCAGGTCGCGCAGGTCGTGGCCGTCGAGCCGCACGGCGCCCGAGGTCGGGTCGTAGAAGCGCAGCAGCAGCTTGGCGATGGTCGACTTGCCGGCGCCGCTGGGGCCGACGACCGCCAGCGTGGCGCCCGGCTCGACCGCGAAGGAGACGCCGCCCAGCGTCTCGCGCGGCGCGCCCGGGTAGCTGAACGCGACGTCGTCGAAGACGACCCCGCCGCGCGCCCGGCCGAGCGGCAGCGCGCCGGGGCGGTCGACGACCTGTGGGCGCTCGTCGAGCAGCTCGATGATCCGCTCGGCGCCCGCCCACGCGCTGTGCAGCGAGTTCACGAGCCGGCTGAGGCGGCGGACCGGGCTGTAGAGCTGGGTGAGGTAGGCGAGGAAGGCGGCCATCTCGCCGAGCGTCAGCTGTGCGCGGGAGAGGAGCACGGCCCCGAGCGCGACGACGAGCAGCGCGCCGATCATCTCGGCGAGCTCGACCAGGGAGGAGAAGGCCTCGCGCAGGCGCGTGACCGAGAGCTCGGCCTCGAACGCCTTGCGGCCCTCGTGGCGGTAGCGCTCGGTCTCGGCGTCCTCGCGCTGGTAGGCCTGCACGAGCGCGGCGTTGGCCAGCGACTCCTCGGCCACGGCGTTGAGCGTGCCGCTGCGCCGGCGCCGCTCGCGGGACGCGGTCTTGATCTCGCGCGAGTAGTGGCGCGAGGCGAGCCAGAACAGCGGCGCGACCAGCAGGCCGGCGATCGCCAGGCGCCACTCGATGAAGAACAGCGCGCCCGTGAACAGCACGATGCGCAGGAGGTAGGAGACGAGGTCGGCGACGCCGGAGAGCATCAGCCGCTCGATCGACTCGACGTCGCCGCTCAGGCGCGACATCACGTCGCCGAGGCGCCGGCGGTCGTGCACCTCGAGCGAGAGGCGCTGCAGGTGGGAGAACAGCCGCGTGCGAAGGTCGAGCACGAAGCGGCCGGCGGTCCAGCCGAGCAGGTACTCGTCGGCGAGGGCGACGGCGGTGCCGAGCAGCGTCAGGCCGGCGAACAGGCCGCCGACCCAGACGAGGGCCCCGAGATCCCGGGGCACCAGCACGTCGTCGACGATGAGCTTGTAGGTGAAGATGGTCGCCGCGTCGATCACCGGCACGAGCGCGACCAGGACGAGCGTGAGGATCAGCCAGCGCCGGTAGGGGCGGGCGTCCGGCCAGAAGCGCGTGATCACCTCGCGGGCGGCGACGGTGGGCGCGAGGGCGACCGACCCGTCGCCGGCGTCGCCGGCGCGCAGGAGGCCGCGGAGGACCTTGGGAACGGGCAGGCGGAGGCGCCGGCGGCGCTCCGCTCCCGGGGCGTCGGCCTCGGGGCGGCGGGGCCGACTACCGTTGCCGGCGTTGCCGGCGGGGCCGTCGAATGACGTCACGATCGACCCCGCCGATCCACGCCGTCGTGCAACCGGCCTAGTGGCCCGTGCGGGTACGGGTACGGGTCCGCGTGCGGCCGCGGGTGCGGGTGCGGGTGCGGCCACCGCGACCGCCACGACCGCGGCGAGCGGCCGGAGCGAGCGGGCGGAACGGCCCGCGAGGACGACGACGAGTGGTCATGAGACCTCCTCTGGTTGGGGGTGGTACGGAGGAACTGGTTTGGGGTGGTACGGAGGGACTGCCTGAAGGGGCGCCTGAGAGCGCCAGACAAAGATGAGGGCCGGGCGGTCCGCTCTTCAACGGACATAGGTCCTAGGACCATCGGCGGGGTGGCGGGCCGGGCGCGGGCGGGCGCGCCCGAGCCGGCCGCGGCGGGCGACTGGGGGGCCCGGACTCGAACCGGGATTGCTCGGACCAAAACCGAGAGTCCTGCCGATTGGACGACCCCCCAGGGCGCCGCGCGGCAGGCCGATACTACGATGCGCGAATGCCCGCACCCACCGTCGTGATCCTCGCCGCCGGCGAGGGCACCCGCATGCGCTCGACCACGCCGAAGGTGCTGCACCCGCTGTGCGGACGACCGATGATCCGATGGTCGATCGTGGCGGCCCAGGGAGCCGGCGCCGGCCGCGTGGTCGTCGTCGACGGCCCGCGCGGCGCGCTGAACGGCGCGCTGCCCGACGGGGTCGCCACCGCGATCCAGCAGGAGCCCCGCGGCACCGGCGACGCCGTGCGCGCCGCCGCGCCCGAGATCGACCCGGACGCGTCCGTGATCGTGATCAACGGCGACGTGCCGTTGATCACCTCGGAGGCGATCGCCGCGCTCGCGCGCGCGCACGAGGGGTCGGCCGCGGTGGCGACGATGGCCACCATGGAGCTCGACGACCCGAGCGGCTACGGGCGCGTCGTCCGCGGCGCCGACGGCAGCGTCGAGCGCGTCGTCGAGACCAAGACGCCGGGGGACGCCACGCCCGAGGAGCTCGCCATCCGCGAGGTCAACACCGGCGTCTTCGCGTTCGACGGCGGCGCGCTGCTCGATGCCCTCGGCCGCCTGCGACCGGACAACGTCCAGGGCGAGCTCTACCTGCCCGACGTCCTGCCGCTGCTGCGGGCGGACGGCCTGTCGGTGCAGGCGCACCTCGTCACCGACCCGTCCATCACGCTCGGCGTCAACGACCGCGTGGACCTCGCGCGCGTGAGCGCGCTCGCCCAGCAGCGCATCCACGAGGCCCACCAGCGCGCCGGGGTGACGATCGTCGACCCCGCGAGCACGCTGATCGAGGCCGGCGTGACGATCGGGCCCGACACGGTGATCGAGCCCTCGTCGTTCCTGCGCGGCGAGACGAACATCGGCCGCGACTGCGTCATCGGCCCGCTGACGAGCGTGATCGACAGCGAGGTCGGCGACCGCGTCGCGATGCCGCACTCCTACGTGCAGGGGGCGCGGCTCGCGGCGGGCGCGACCGTCGGCCCGTTCGCGTACCTGCGCCCCGGCGCCGACCTCGCGGAGGACGCCAAGGCGGGCACGTTCGTCGAGATCAAGAACTCCAGCATCGGCCGGGGCTCGAAGGTCCCGCACCTCTCCTACATCGGCGACGCCGAGGTGGGGGAGCAGACCAATCTCGGCGCGAGCACGATCACCGCCAACTACGACGGGGTCAACAAGCACCGGACGACGATCGGCGCGCGGGTTCATACCAGTGTCGACACGACGTTGGTGGCTCCCGTTACGGTCGGCGACGACGCCTTTACGGGCGCGGGGTCCGTGATCACCGACGACGTCCCCGCCAAGGCGCTCGGCATCGCCCGCGCGCGCCAGAGCAACATCGAGGGCTACGCCGACCGCAAGCGCTCGTGACCGCCACGCTGCCGTCGGCGGCCCGGCGTACACTGCGACCCGTGAGCGCGCTGGGACCCTCGTCCGCTCCCGCCACCTCGCTCGAGCTCGGCTACCACAAGCGTCTGATGCTCTTCGCGGGGCGGGCCAACCCCGACCTGGCGGTCAAGATCGCCAACCGCCTCGGGGTCGACCTCGGCGGCGTGGAGCTCAAGACGTTCTCCAACGGCGAGGTCTACTGCCGGTACCTGGAGTCCATCCGCGGGGCCGATGTGTTCATCGTCCAGCCGACCTGCGGCAACCCGGCGACCGGGATCACCGCCAACGACGCGCTGATGGAGCTCCTCGTGATGATCGAGGCGGCGATCGGCGCCTCGGCCCATCGCGTGATCGCGGTCGCGCCCTGGTACGGCTACTCGCGCCAGGACAAGAAGTCCGCTCCGCGCGAGCCGATCACCGCTCGCCTGGTGGCGTGGATGCTCGAGGCCGCGGGGGTCGACCGCGTGCTGACCATGGACCTGCACGCCGGCCAGGTGCAGGGCTTCTTCCAGAAGCCGGTCGACCACATGACGGCCATGTTCATCCTCACGCAGTACTTCCGCGACCAGCGGCTCGAGGATCTCGTGGTCGTCTCGCCCGACGCCGGCCGCGTGAAGCTCGCGAAGAAGTTCGCCGAGAAGGTCGGGGCCGAGCTGGCGATCCTCAACAAGGAGCGCCCCGCCCAGCAGGTCGCCGAGATCGCCTACGTGATCGGCGACGTCCGCGACAAGACCGCGGTGATCGTCGACGACATCATCGACACCGCGGGCACCCTGCGCGCGGCGGGCGAGACCGTGAAGGACGAGGGCGCCCGGCGCGTGTTCGCCTGCGCCACGCACCCCGTGCTCTCCGGCAACGCGTTCGACAACCTCGCCGCCTCGCCGTTCGAGGAGATCGTGGTCACCGACACCATCCCGCTGCGCAGGGGCGCGCCGGACAACATCCGCGTGCTCACCTGCGCCGAGCTGCTGACCGACTCGATCCGGCGCATCTTCACCGATGACTCCGTCGCCGAGGTGTTCGGCGGCGAGAACCAGCTGTTCTAGCCCGCGGATCGCCGCCTACGGTCCGGGCGCGAGCACGAACAGCTCGACCTCGAGGTCGGGGCCGACGTGGCAGTTGGAGATGAAGGTCGTGACACGGCGGCCGGAGAGGCGTTGGACCTCGGTGATGAACGTGTCCTGCATGGCGGTCTGGAACGCGCTGCGCGTCTCTTGGACGACCGTCTGGCGCTGCAGCTCGATCATCGTCTTCTCGACGGCGGTGTAGACACCGCCCATCACGCAGGCCAGCAGCTCGTCGCCCATCAGCTGGGTCTTCACGGTCACGGGCGCCCGGTGGTAGTACCGCTCGTGCAGCGCCACCATGGAATCGGTCACGGCCTCGAGGAGCGCGTCGCCGGTCAGCGGGGGGGTGGGGGCCACCAGGGGCCTCCTTCGCTCTTCTGGAAGTTGGCACGCGCGCGAGGCGAAGAGTGGACCCGACGGGCGATCCGAGGACCGTACCGCAGCGACCGCGGGCTAGCATGACGCGAGCCATCTCGTACCGCGAAGGGGAGCACGGAGATGACCGACGCAGCTCGGACTCGGCAGCACGGCGGCGCCGCCCGCACCGCGATCTCGGAGGGGATGGTCGCGCTGCTCAAGGAGTACTACGGCGTGGGGCCGACCCAGGCCAAGACCTACTATCACGACGACCTCGTCGTCTGCCTGCTGCGCGGAGGGTTCACGCGCGTGGAACAGACCCTGCTCGAGGGCGGGCGTCCCGCGGCGGTCATCCAGCAACGCATGGAGTTCCAGGAGGTCATGCGGCCACGCTTCGTGTCCGTCATCGAGGAGGCCACCGGGCGGCCGGTGGTCGGGTTCATGAGCGGCAACCAGCAGGATCCCGACATGATCTGCGAGGTGTTCGTGCTCGCGCCCACCGACCTCGTCAACGGCGACGAGTGGCGGGAACGCGCCGACTGACCACCGCCGGGTCCCGACGAACCGACACATTACGTGCCACGTTCTCCGATGTTGCACGTGCGCTGTATAGGCGGGACGTCGGGTGGGTAAGGTCAGGTCACACGGAGGGCATTCGCGCCGACGCCGGGGCTCGTTTTCAGTGAGTCCGGGCAGCGCCGCCTGACTTCTGTTTCGTCGTCCACGTGATGCGAAAGGAAGTCATGTCCCCAGTTCATTCTCGACGCCCGCGTTGACTCCACCCCGATTCGGTTGAGTCGCGGCGACGATCCGAGCGCGGCTCGGATCGTCGTGACGGGAGCGCGGACGTCGTCGCGACGCCGCGTGCGGCGATCCCCCTTGCGGCGCAACCCGCGTCGCGATTCTGCTGCACCCGGTCGACGGGTGCGGACCACTGGCGCGCAAGCGCCGTACAGGAAGGAAGCGACAGCATGCCTGACGCATCCGAAGTGCTCGAGTGGCGAGGTCGTACGGCTGTCGGCTCCGATGGCGACAAGCTCGGCAAGATCGAGGAGATCTACGTCGACACCCACACCGACCGGCCGGAGTGGGCGCTGATCAACACCGGGATGTTCGCCGGCAAGTCCTCGTTCATGCCGCTGCGAGACGCCGGCAGCGACGGCGAGCAGGTCACGGCGCCCTACAGCAAGGCGCAGGTCAAGGACGCCCCGCGGATCGAGGGCGAGGGCGAGCTCTCCCAGGACGAGGAGCAGGCGCTCTACGCCCACTACGGGCTCGACTACGGCGAGTCGCGCTCGGACAGCGGACTGCCCGAGGGCGGCGCCGGGGCGCCGCCGCGCGTCGACCGGCGAGACCGCGACGGCGAGGCGGGCGCGGTCGGGCGCGACACCAGCGGGCCCACGACCGACGACGCGATGACGCGCTCGGAGGAGGAGCTGCGGGTCGGGACGACCCAGCGCGAGTCCGGCCGGGCGCGGCTGCGCAAGCACATCGTCACGGAGAACGTGACCACCACGGTGCCGGTGACACGCGAGGAGGTGCGCATCGAGCGCGAGCCGATCACGGACGCCAACCGCGATGCCGCCGCCGCGGGCGGAGACCTCACCGAGGAGGAGCACGAGGTGACGCTCCACGAGGAGGACGTCGTCATCGACAAGCAGGTGGTGCCCAAGGAGCGGGTGCGGCTGGACAAGGACGTCAGCACCGAGCAGCGCGAGGTCGACGAGGAGGTCCGCAAGGAGCAGATCGAGACCGAGACCGGCTCCGCCGGCCGCTAGTCCTCGCTGCGGGGTGGCCGGCCGGACGGCCGGTCATCTCGCAGTTCCCCATCCGTCCCATATCAAGGAGTCATTCCGATGCACACCACCACCGCCGCGTTGAAGATCGGCGACAGCCTGCAACAGGCCTTCGACGGGTTCTTCGCGTTCCTCCCCAACCTGCTCGGCTTTCTGATCATCCTGGTGATCGGCTACGTCGTCGCCAGGGTCGTCAAGGGCGTCCTGACCAAGGTGCTCGAGAAGGTCGGCCTGGACCGGGCGCTGCATTCCGGGCAGACGGGTCAATACGTCGAGCGCTTCAGCCCCGGGGCCAGCCCGTCGAAGCTGATCGGCACCATCGCCTTCTGGTTCGTCTTCCTCGGCGCGATCTCACTGGCGGTCTCGGCGCTGAAGATCCCCGCGCTGACCACCTTCGTGGCCGCGATCTACGGCTATCTCCCCAACGTCGTCGTCGCCGTGCTGATCTTCGTGCTCGCCGGCGCGGTCGCCGGTGCCGTCGCCGGACTGGTGGCCAAGGTGATGGGCGACACCCCGACGGGCAAGATCATCGCCTCCGTCGCGCCGGTCCTGATCATGGGGATCGCGGTGTTCATGATCCTCAACCAGCTCCGGATCGCGCCGCAGATCGTGACCATCACGTACGCGGCCCTCATCGGATCGATCGCGCTGGGCATGGCGCTGGCGTTCGGCCTCGGTGGCCGCGAGACCGCCGCCCAACTGGTCGCGGGCGCCTACAACAAGGGCCAGGAGCAGAAGGGGCAGGTCAAGCAGGACATGTACCTGGCCAAGGAGCGCGGCCAGGAGCGCGCCGAGCAGGGCAAGGCCAAGGCCCGCGAGGAGCGGGCCAAGACCGAGCGCAACGGCGCGCCCGGCGAGGTCTCCCCGGACACTGGCGCGTACCGCGCGTAGACGACGGAACGACGGCCGGCGGACGTCGTGCCCGGGCCGAGACCCGCCGCCGGCCGGGTGGTCCCGGCCCGGGCAGCGATCCACTCCAGGTGACAACGAAAGGACGGCAGCGACATGGCGGATTCACGACGCGGCAAGGGGGTCTCGCTGGCCAAGGGGCCGGTCGGGCTGATCGGGCTGCTGGCCCTCATCTACGGCATCACCGCGCTCATCTTCGGCGGCCACAGCTTCGCCACGGACCCGCTCGACGGGACGGTCACCGGCAAGACCTGGCTCGGGCTCGAGGTCAACGCCTGGAGCAGCCTGTTGTTCATCGGAGCCGGTGCGCTCCTGCTGTTCGGGGCGCCGCTGCACTGGGGCGCCAAGAGCCTGTCGCTGATCGTCGGGCTCGCACTCGGCGCGGCGTCGGTCATCGCGCTGGTGGACGGCGACGACGTGTTCGGGATCTTCGCCGCCAACGGCCTGACCGCGCTGGTGTGGGGCGTCGCCGCCGCCGTGCTGCTGATCCTCGCGCTGGTGCCACGGGTCGGCGGCAAGAACACGGCCGACGACGACCAGGCCGACCCGCCGCGCGAGAGCCGGCGCGTTGAGCGCGAATCCCGGCGCGCCCAGACCGGAGCGAGCGACCGCGCGGCGCACGCCAACGGGACGCACGGGGCCGGCAGTCGCATGACGCCGGCTGCGGCCAGCACGCCCACGAGCGGCGGGACGACCCCCCGCCGGCGCGGCGGGCGGGGGCTCTAGGGCGCGCTGGGCGGCGTGATCGTCTGCCTCGTCTGGCTGTGGATCACCAACGTCGCGATCCTGCTGGGCGTCGAGCTCAACGCCGAACGAGAGCGGTCGCGCCAGCTCGAGGACGGAACCCCCGGGGCCGAGCGCGAGCTCCAGCTCGAGGAACGGTCACGACCGAAGGCCAAGAAGCGGTCGCGGACCGTCTAGGCCCCTACCCGAAGGAGACATGATGACCGACGAACACGAACGTCCGGCCTCGCCCGAGCAGCCCGGAGACGGCGGCTTCGAGGAGGGGCAGCAGCAGCGTCCCGACGACAACCGCGTGGGCGACTTCAGCGACGGCGTCGAGACGCTGCCCGACCACGGTCATGTCGGCCAGTTCAGCGACGGCAACGAGGCGCTGCCCGACGACCAGCGCGAGGGCAGGTTCAGCGACAGCACCGAGCCCAGCGACCGCTGAGCGGCCGCACCAGCACCGCTACCCATCATCACCGAAAGGACGCACCATGGAGATCCCCAAGAACAAGATCCTCGACATGCTCCGTGACCAGGGCAAGGGCGACCAGGTCGATCAGGCCGACAAGGAGCTGCCCGACCAGGTCGACCCCGAACGCGACTCCGGCAAGCTCGAGAAGTTCGGCATCAAGCCCCAGGACGCCCTGTCCAAGCTGGGTGGCGGCGTCCCGGGCCTCTAGGCGCCGGAGGCGCACGAACCGCTCCGTGCGGCGCGCTGCCGGCGCTCACGCGGCGTCGGCAGCGGCGTCCTGCAGCCGCCCGACGCCGCGGCGGAGCACCCGCGAGACCTGCACCTGCGACCCCCTCACCCGCGCGGCGATCTCCGTCTGGGTCAGGTCGTCATGGAAGCGCAGGTGGATGATCCGGCGCTCGGCCTCGGTGAGGGTCCGCAGCAATGGGGCGAGGAGCGCGCGCTGCTCGGCCCGGGCGTATCCGTCGTCGACAGCGGCCGGAACGTCCGCGCGCCCGTTCTCGTCGTCGTCATCGTCCGCCGGCAGCGGAGCCGCCCGGTAGGCGCTCGCGACCGCGAGGGCCTCGAGGATGTGGTGCTCGCCGACCTCCAGCGCGTCGGCGAGATCGCCGACGCTCGGTGGACGGCCGAGCTCCGCGGTCAGGGGGTCCGTCGTGCGGTCGATACGCAGGCTGAGCTCCTGCAGGCCCCGCGGCGGGCGGACCGACCACGCCCGGTCACGGAAGTGCCGGCGCAGCTCGCCGAGGATCGTGGGCGTCGCGAAGCTGCTGAACGCGAAGCCGTGCGCGGGGTCGAAGCGGTCGACGGCCTCGACCAGACCGACGCAGGCGACCTGGAGCAGATCCTCGAAGGGCTCGTCGCTGCCGAGGTAGCGCTGCGCCATGGCGCGCGCGAGCGGCAGATGGGCCGCGATCAGGCGTTCGCGCTCGCGGGGGTCGGCGCGGGCTCCGGCGAAGCGCGCGGGCTCGGCGAGGCGGTGCAGTCGGGCGTCCTGGGCGTGGGGCGTGGCTGTGGTCACACCTCTCTGGACGGGGCGGCCGCCGGCGGGGTTACACGTCGCCCGCCTCGCGCACCACGACGTGCTCCACGAGCAGGTGGTTGGGGACGCGGATGAACTCCTCGCCGTCCTGCAGGGTGGTGGCGGCGCTGTCGATCCGCACGATCGTGCCGCGCGCGTCGGCGACGCGGACCGTCTGGCCGACCTCGAAGTCGGCCCGTGCGTAGCGCGCGGCGCTGAGCGAGCGGGCGACCTCGCGCGAGCCCAGGCCGAAGGCCAGCGCGAGCGTGATGGCCACGGTCAAGAAGGCGATGAGGGCGACGGTCAGCAACGGCACGATCGAGATTCCGACCTGGTTGGCGGCCGTGAGCCCGAAGAGGCCGACGAGGACGATCTGGGCGGTCGGCCCGATGGCGATCGGCAGATTCATCTGCACGGACCCGCGCTCGAGCCACTGGCGGACCAGCGCGGCGACCACGACCCCCACCAGGACGAGGAGAAGCGCGGTGATCAGCCGCGGGATGAAGAGGATCCCCTCGTTGAGCGAGGCGCTGAGGAACTGGAGTCCGAGCAGCGAGAGCGCCGCGAAGACGACCACGACGCTCAGGGCGAGACGCAGCGCGACGCCGACCAGGCGCGAGAGCGAGCGGCCGAGGCCGGCGCGCTCCAGCGTGTCGGGCAGTCCCCAGCGCTCCACGACGCGGTCGAGCCCCAGCCGCGTCAGGGCGCGGCGGGCCAGGCGGGCAAGCACGCGTGCCGCCAGCAGGCCCAGGATCAGCAGCAGCAGGGCGCCGAGAAGCCGGGGCAGAGCGGTTCCGAGCTGCTCGGAGGCCTGGTCGAGGAGCGTCGCGGTCATGCCCGCGGCCCCCGGTCGCCCGAGCTCAGCGCTCCGGCCACCGCGCCGGCAAGTGCGGTCAGGAAGACGCCGAAGGCGCGGAGCGGGAGCGCGATCGCGTGCTGGGTGCGCGCGCGGCCGACCAGCACGGGGGTGAAGCGGTCGCTGACGGCGGGCTCGCGGGTGCCCACCAGCGCCACCAACTCGCTCACGCGCTGGTGGGACGGCTCGACGGGCTCGGGCGGCGGATCGGTCATCGTGGGAGCTCCCAGTCGTAGGTGTTGGCGCGCAGGATCTCGGCGAGCTCCTGGCGCGCCCGGTGCAGCCGTCCCTTCACGCTGCCCAGCGGCGAGTCGGTGACCGCCGCGATCTCGTCGTAGCTGAGGCCCTCGACGTCCCGCAGCACCAGCACGACGCGATGGGCGGGGGACAGCGTCGCGATCTTGAGCTCGATCCGCTCGATCCGCTCGCGGACCTCGAGCTGCTCGGCCGGGAGTCGCGTGCCGGACGGGGCCGGCGCCTCGTCGAGCGTGTCGGGGTCGACGGGCTCGGGCCGTTTGCGCGCCAGGTGGTCGAGCGCGGCGTTGTGGGTGATCCGGAGCAACCACGAGCGGAAGGGCGCGTCGCCGCGGTACTGCTCGAAGCGGTGGAAGGCGCGCAGGAAGGCGTCCTGGCTGACGTCCTCGGCCTCACGCGCGCCGACGATCCGGTCCGCGACCCGGACCACGACGCGCCGATGGCGCTCGACCAGCCGCTCGAAGGCGCCGAGGTCCCCGTCCCTGGCAAGGCGCACCAGGTCGCCGTCCGACGGCTCGGCGCCGGGCGTCGCGGGCGCGGTCGGCGGCTGCGAAGAGCTCACGACAGCTCCATGACGGCCGAGCGCCTCCCGGGGTTACAGTCCACGCCGCCGCCCCCGAGCGGGGGGACGCCGATCCCGCCCGACCGGCTTGCGGGCCACTCGCTGCCGAGCGCGGTCTGCGGCGCGTGGACGGGCATCATGCGGAGGTTCTGCGGCAACGGGTGCCGGCGTAAACGCGCACCGGGACCGTCCACCCGCGTGTCGCCTCGCGATCCGCGCTGTGGAGGTATCCGCCGGTGCGGGTGGTCACGGCGCGACGGCCGGACGATCAGTAGTCGGTGTGCATGAGCCGGCGCACGGTCGCGAGCGTGTCGGCCGCAACCGCCCGGGCGCGCTCGTTGCCCTCGCGCAGGACCGCCCGCAGGTGCCCGCGGTCGCGGGCGAGCTCGGCGCGGCGGGCACGGACGGGCGCGAGGCGCTCGTTGACCGCCTCGGTGACGAGCGCCTTCAGCGCGCTCGCGCCGCCGGCGCCCACCTCGGCCGCGACCGCCTCGGGCGCTTCGCCGCGGCAGAGGGCCGCGAGCAGCACGAGGCTCGAGACCTCCGGCCGGCGCGCGGGGTCGTAGGCGATGTGGCGCTCCGAGTCCGTGCGCGCGCGGCGGACGAGACGGGCGGTCTCGTCGGCGCTCGCGCGCAGCGCGATCGCGTTGCCCGCGCTCTTGCCCATCTTGCGGCCGTCGAGCCCGAGCAGGAGCGGCGCGCGGCTGAGCAGCGCATCGGGCTCGGGGAAGAACGGCGCCTCGGGGCAGTAGCGCTCGTTGAAGCGCCGCGCGATCGTCCGCGTGAGCTCGAGGTGCGGAAGCTGGTCGCGGCCGACCGGCACGAGGTTCGCGCGGCAGAACAGGATGTCGGCTGCCTGGTGGACGGGGTAGGCGAACATCAGCGCGCTCGTCGCCGCGCCGGCCGTCGCGGCGATCTCGGCCTTGACGGTCGGGTTGCGCGCGACCTCGGCGACGCTGACGAGGCTGAGGAACGGCAGCAGCAGCTGGTTGAGCGCCTCCACCTGCGTGTGGGCGAAGATCGTCGCCCGCGCGGGGTCGATCCCCGCGGCGAGGTAGTCGGCGACCACGCCCTCGACGTCCTCGGGCAGGTGGCGCGCGGCGGCGCGGTCGGTGAGCACCTGGTAGTCGGCGACGAGCACGAACAGCTCGACGCCGAGGTCCTGCAGGCGGACCCGGTTCTCGAGCGTGCCGAAGAGGTGGCCGACGTGCAGCGGGCCGGTCGGGCGGTCCCCCGTCAGTACGCGGAACCGCGACGGGTCGCGGGCGATCGCCATCTCGAGCTCGGCGCTGCGGCGGCCGGCGGCGCGCGCCGCGGTCGCCGCGTGGGAACTGGTCTGGGTGGCGGACATCTGGGACCTCCTGGGGTGTGGGGCGGGTCGGGCGCCCCAGGCGGTCGCGTCACAGCCGAAGACGAGAACGGGCCGCCCGAGGGCGGCCCGTCGCACGGTGCATGAGCACGGGGCCGCCTATTGCGGCCACCACCAGCACGTGTGCGACAAACGGGTCATCGCGGGGGATGCTAGGCGCCGGCGGCCCGTCGCGACAGGCGGGTTATCCCCACCTCGCGCCCGGCCCGGCGGGGAACGCCCACGCCTGCAGCCCGAGCTCGTCGCGTAGTGCACGGCCGCTTTAGCGCGTTGGTCACAACTCACGGTGCGGGCCAAGCTGAAGGAAGAGCACGTCGCGGACGCAGTGGCGGCAGTGAAGCGCATGTTCGCGGCCATCGAGCGCGAAAGGCTCGAGGGAATCCGCTACGCGTCGTTCAAGCTGGAGGATGGCGTGACGTTCCTGGCCCTGCTGGAGGTCGAGGATGGCGTGGAGAACCCGCTCCCCGGCCTGCCGGAGGCCCAGGAGTTCTACGACCGCCTCCCGGGGTGGTACGCCGAGCCGCCGGAGGTCGGACCGGGAACGCTGGTCGGGTCCTACCGGCTCTTCTCCGACGCGGTCACCGCGGGTTGAGGTGCGAGTCGGCGGACTCGTACCAGAGGTAGCCGTGCTCGACCGCTGCGGTCGCGCGGCGACGACGAGCGTGGTCCAGCCCTCGCCGGGCTGGACCACGCCGTCGGGTGAGCCGGTCGACGGGGGAACCACACCGCTCGCCATGGGTTGAGGCGAAGCGAGCGCCCATCGCGCACCGGACCCCCGCGACTAGACTCGATCTGGCTTGGAGCGGCATATGAATGACCGTGAGTTGGGGCATCTGCGGGTTTTGATCGCCAATGAGCGTAAGGATCGTCTGGCGTTGGTGGCGCCGGTGGTGATCGGGTTGGGTCATGAGGTGATTGCGCGCGAGATCGAGGTGGGGGATGTCGGGGCGGTGACGGCGCGTGAGCGTCCCGATGTCGCGTTGGTTGGCCTGGGGGAGAGCTCCGAGCATGCGTTGGACATGATCGACACGATCGTGCGCCAATCCGCCTGCCCGGTCATCGTGCTCTTGCATGCGCGCGATCCGGGCTTCATCAGGGAGGCGTCCAAGCGCGGCGTGTTTGCCCACATCAGCGACGCGGATGTCGAGGATTGGCAGAGCTCGATCGACATCGTCCTGCGACGTTTCGCCGAGTATCACGACCTCGAGGGCGCGTTTGGTCGTCGTGCGCTGATCGAGTGCGCGAAGGGGATCCTGATGGAGCGCCACCAGATCGACGGGGCGGGCGCGTTTGCGATGTTGCGCGAGCAGTCGCGGATGGCCAATCGCCGGCTCGTCGATCTCGCGACCGCGGTCGTCGACGGTCACCGGCTGCTCCCGAAGCAGCCGCACGCCCCTCCACGGCCCTGAACCCCGAGACGGCGTCCCAACGGTGGGGCGCCCGATGCCGCCGCAAGCCGAGCCCGGCGACTGTCGCGATTCGTCCTAAGAAGCTGTCTCAGAACGCGTGCAGGAAGCGCTGGCAGATGATGTTCACAAACTCAGCACCAGGTCGCGGACGGCGGCCGGCTGGGACAGGAACGGGTGGTGACCGGCGTCGAGCTCCACGACGGTGCCTGCCCGACGAGCGAACTCGCGTTGCCGTTCGGCGGGAGTGCCCAGGTCCTCGCCGCAGACGAGGTACGTCGACGCCACGTGCCGCCAGACGGCTGACCGCACCGGCTGCTCGAGGACCGCCAGGCTCTGACGGGCCGTCTTGTCTGTGGCCCGTCGCTGGATCTCCGGACCGCAGTCCTGCAAGAACGTTCCGGCCAAGGCCTCCGGGCGGACGGTGAACGTGCCGCCCTCAGGATCGATGTCGATGAACGGGGCGGGCTCCTCGCCGCCGAACGAGGAGAGGCTCTGCCCGACTTCGGGCAGGTAGCTGGACACGAGCAGCACATGGCGGACGCCGTCGACACCTGACGCTGCTTCCGCGGTGACGATGCCGCCGTAGCTGTGGGCGACCACGACCGTCGGTTCATCGCTCGCCGTCAGCACTCCCCGGACCGCGGCGACGTCCTCGCTCAGCCCCGGTCCTTGCGCACTGGTCGGCTCACCCGTCTCGCCGCAGCTCGGCAGGGCGGCCGCCTCGCTGGCGACGTCCCGCTCGGCGAGCAGCTCAGCGGTCCGGTGCCACCACCACGACCCGTCCTTGACGCACGCCCCATGCACGAAGACGACTCTCATCACGACCTCCGCGTCCTGTTCGGATCTCCTGTCGAACGACAGTAGACGAACCAATCGTTACGTGAAAACATGGACCTGTGGGAAGGCACCCGCAGCCGCAGATCAAGCAGCGGCTCCTCGACGCGTGCACCGACTACGCGCTCGAGCACGGGCTTCCCGACCGGCTCGGGCCACTGGCGGCCGCCGCTGGAACCTCGAGCCGGATGCTGATCTACCACTTCGAAACCCGCGACCGACTGCTCCGCGAGATCCTCGGACAGGCGCGACAGCGCCAGCTCGAGACGTTCACCGACCTCCTGCGCGTCCGCCCGGAGGAGCCCTACCCGACGACCCTGAGCCACGCCTGGTCCGCGATGACAGGACCGCACGGTCGACCCTACCTGCGCATGTTCGGCCGGCTACACGACACCGCCGGCGAACCACTCTGGCCAGGCTTCCGGCGGACCGCGACCACCGACTGGCTCGCGCCCCTCGAGCAGGGCATGCGGAGCCTCGGCCGGCCCGAGCTGGCCACCGTCGTGCTCGCCGTCATCCGCGGCCTGCTCATGGACCTCGACGCCACCGGCGATGCCGTACGAACCGATCACGCGTTCCACGACTTCCTGACCACTATCGAGAACGCCTGACACCGTGGCGGAGTCGACGGCGTCGGCCTGGACTGCGACGGTCAGGCGGTCGGGCAGGCCGCGCAGGACGGGGAACCCGTTCTCGATCCGTCGGCCCCGCAACGATCGTGGCAGAAGCCGGCGCTGTCCTTTTCGCCCGTCCTGCGTTGCCGACGAGATGGCCGCCGAGAGTTCGTCCCGTCCGTGGGCTCGCACCGCCGAGGCGCGGCGCAACCGCGAGACCCTGCTCGCCGTGGCCGCGCGCGCCTTCGCGACCAGCAACGGACGGGTCACGCTCGAGTCGATCGCGCGAGATGCCGGCGTCGGCATCGGCACGCTCTACCGCCATTTCCCGACCCGCGACGCCCTGGTCGAAGCGGTCTACCGCGACCAGATGGAGCGACTGGCCGAAGGCGCGCGCGAGCTTCTGGAACGCGAACCGCCCGCCGTCGCGTTGCGTCAGTGGATGAGCCTGTTCGCCGACTGGGCCGCCACCAAGCACGGCATGATCGACGCGCTGCGCAGCATGATCGCGGCCGGCGACCTCGACGTCGACGGCGCACACGCCCACCTGAACTCGACCCTCAAGACGTTCCTGGACGCCGGAGCCAAGGCGGGTGACCTGCGGGACGACGTCGACGCCGCCGACATCCTCGCCATGCTCGCCGGGATCCTGTCCGTCGCGACTGCGCCCGACGGGGCCGGCCGGCTGCTCGACCTGGTTGTGGCAGGACTGAGCCCTACCTCGCGCGACACGAGCTCCGCGGCAACCCGCTGAACGCCGGTGTGCTTGGAGTCACGCCACCGATGACGGGTCGGCGGCGGCCTCGTCGCCTGGACAACGCACTGCGGCCCGGGCACGCGGCAGCCGGCGCTCGACCCTCCGCTCGGTCACGCTCAGGTTGCGCCGCCGTCTCGACGTAGCTGTAGCCCGAGACCTCGAAGTGAGTACGGCTCGCTTTCGCGGTGGTTCGTTCGGTGTGCGGGCGTCTGCGAGCCGAGACGTGGGGGCGTGAAGGCGGGGTGAAATGGGGGCCGCGGTCCGCCCGACGGGGCGGACCGCGTCACTGGTCGCCGGCTACGCGACGACGGGCTTCGGTGCCACCGTCGGAGTCGGCTGCACAGCGGTCCCCGGCTCACGCAGCCACCGCACCGAGAGGACGACGAGGCCGACCCCGGTCAGGAGCAGGGCGACGCCCATGAGGATCGCGAAGAGCGCGACGCTCTCGGCGAAGTAGCTGGTGTTCAGCGCGGTGGTCAGCGCGGTCGCGGTGACCCAGATGTTGCGAGCGGCGTTCGGCACGGGCTGCCCCGTCTTGGGGTCCGTCGCGGCCGCGGCCTTGTCGCTGGTCTCCTTGCCGGCGGCGGTCAGATACTGACCCATCTGCGAGTAGGTGCGTCCACCGGTCGCCTCGAGCGCGTGAATACGGATGTAGCTGGCAAAGCACTTGGCTTGGCCGCCGGTGTCGATCGCCTGGTTGGCGACCGAGCAGGTCGGAAGCGCGACGCCCTTCAGACCAGCGGCCTTCGCGTCGGCGGCGATCGCCTTGGGATTCATGTCGGGCGAGCCGGTGATCTGCTCCAACCCGAGGTTGTCGTGCACGGTGCCGCGGCCGCCGACTCCTGTGACGATCGAGCCGATGCCGATCGCGATCAGCACGATGCCCGCCGCTATGCCGGCGTACTTGAAGACCTTCGAGGTCATGAGGAGCTCCAGACGTAGACGTGGCGTCGACGATGTGCGTCGATCACCTTCACGCCGACCGGGATCTGGAGCCGGAGGAGAACCGCCGCGCCGAGCTCTTAGGGCGAAGCGAACGTCCAGACTACACCCAGACTCGGTGCGCTGCCGACGCGTGCTACCGCGAGTACGCGCCCGCGTTGGCGGCGCGCGTCGCGGTGACGTAGCCGGCGCGCTCGAAGGCCGCCTGGTCGGCGTCGGCCGGGACGCCGAGCATCCCGCGCCGCTCGTCCACGCCGGCGAACCCCGTGCGCGCCATCCAGGTCACGAGGTCGTCGAGCAGAATGGTCGTGTAGGCCGGACCGTGGCGCAGCAGCGCCGAGGTGGTCATCACGGCGTCAGCGCCGGCGAGCAGGCATCCCGGGGCTGCGGGGGCCGAGCCAGCCTCGTCCTGGGCCGAAAGGAGGTAGGACGCGATGCACATACTGGTGGTTGGTGCGGGGGTCATCGGCACCGTCTACGGCGCTCACCTTGGCGCCGCAAACCACCGCATCTCGGTCCTTGCGCACGGTGAACGCACGGCGGCGATCCCCGTGCGCGGTCTCCATGCCCGGGACATCACTTCCGGCATCGAGACGCAGACGCCGGCTGCACTTGTGACCTCTGCAGCAGAGGTGGACGTCGACGTCGTACTGGTCACCTTGCGGCGCGATCACCTTCATGGCGCCGCCGCGGCGCTGGCCGGCGTGACGTCCCATGCGCTCGTGCTGTTCATGGGCAACAACCCGGAGGGACGCTCAGGCCTGCCCAGCGCTTCAGGCGGACAAGTCGCGCTCGGCTTCCCCGGTGTCGGTGGGACGATGCGCGACGACGTCGTGACGTACTTCACGATCGCGCAGCAGCCGACGGCGATCGAAGCGAGCGACAGTCCGCGTCTCGCCGCCGTGGCAGACACCCTGACCTCGCGCGGACTGCCGGTCCAGCGCGTCTCCGATATGGATGGCTGGCTGGCTTATCACGCAGTGTTCGTCGCCGCGATATCTGCCGGGCTGTACCGCTGTGGGACCGACCCGAGGCGGCTCGCCGACGACCGGGCAACGCTCAAGCTCACGTGCGCCGCCATCACCGAGGGCTTCCGAGCCTTGCACGCCGGTCGCGTCCGGGGCCGCCCACGCAACCTCGCCGTGCTGCACAACCGCTGGCTGACTCCCATCGCCATTCGCTACTGGGCGCGGGTCATGCGATCGCCCATGGGAGAGTTGGCCTTCGCCGCCCACGCCCGACATGCCGAGCCCGAGATGCGCCGTCTCGCGCAAGACGTCGTCGCCCGCCTGCCCCGCAAAGACGCGGACGATGCGATCCACACCCTGCTCGGGTCGCGCTCGTAGTGGCGCGGCCGTCGCCACCGCCTCTCGTCCATAGCGACAGCGGCGTGGCTCGCCCGACCAGGTTGGTGCGTCGTCATCGGATTGCTGCTGCGCGACGTCGTGCCGCGCGTCGGCGTCGATCAGGCGTGCTCGAGGCGGAAGATGTCAACGGCGACCGCGGTCTCGTGGAGGGTGACCCGCAAAGGCGTGGAGCCGATCGCGTCGATGAGCGAGACGGTGAGGCCGGCGCCTCCGACGGAGGTGGTGAACCAGTTGAACGCGCGACGGAGGAGGCCCGGCGTGGACTCGCAGAACTTGCTCATGATCCAGAGGGCGCCGCCTGGCCGCAGGACGCGGGCGGCCTCGGCGAGGCGTCTGCTGCGGGTCCTCGACCACGGTGAGGATGCAGCTCCTGACCACAACGTCGAACGAGGCCGCCGCGAACGCCAGCTGCTCGGCGTTCATCTGGCGCAGCGTCAGCGTGCCGTTCCGTGCTCGCCCCTCGGCGCGCGCCAGCATCGCTGGTGACAGATCGATACCGGTCACATCCGCCCCGTCCGGCATGTGCAACAGATCCAGGCCGGTCCCCACGCCGACGACCAGGACGCGATCGGCCGGCTGAATCGCGGCGAGCTCGAACATTCGAGCGCGCGGGCGCTCGAAGAGACGGTTGCGAGCGGCCCAGTCGTAGACCGGGGAGAGCCGACGGTACTTGGCGGCGTTCGTCTCGTTCTTGCCGGACGCGATCGCGGCGTGCGAGTCCCCACCGACCCGCCGCGATGGCCCACCGATCAGGCCGCGCGCGACGCCTATGAGGCGCCCACCGACCATCGTGCACCGATCGGCCCGCTGTAGCGACACAGGCTGGGCGCTCTTCGCCCTCCCGGGTCGCTTGAACGAAGCAGTGCCGCCGGGCTCCTCTTCGATCAGGCCGGCAGGGTGCCCGGAGGGCCGAGGATCTCGATGCCGGCCTTGGCGGCGGCGTGACGCAGGACGGCGGGGTCGAGCGGGCGTCCGGCGGGCGGTAGCTCGTCGGCCGGGGCGGGCTCGGCGACCTCGCGCACGAAGGCGTCGAAGCCGGCGGGCGTGGTGATCACCAGCCAGTGGGCCATCTCGGACTCGACACGGTAGGCGTGCGGCACGTCGCGCGGGGCGAGCGCCGCCTGGCCGGGGCCGAGGACGATCTGCTCGCCCGCGACGAACAGCGTGAGCTCGCCCTCGAGCACATAGAAGGTCTCGTCGTCGCGACGGTGGACGTGCAGCGGTGGCATGTCGCCGCGCCGCCCGCGCTCGTCGAGGAGCGCGAGCGCCCCGCCGCTGGTGTCCCCGTCGACCTGGATGTGGACGAGGTGGTCGATGAACCAGAGCGGCTGCGTCCGCCCGGACGGTGCGGTGGTGTTCATGGGGAGCCTCTTGCTGATAACCTCCATCTTGGAGTTATCGTAACCTCCAGGATGGAGCTATGTCAAGAGCCGGGAGACTGACGCCGTTCTCCTACGTGATCCTTGCGCTCGTCGGGCGCGACGGCGCCGGGCCGCACGACATCGTCAGGATGATGCGCGAGGGCGCGATCTTCTGGACGACCTCGGAGAGCCACTACTACGCCGAGCCCAGGCGGCTCGCCACCCTCGGTCTCCTGCAGGCCCGTACCGAGCCCGGCCGCACGCGACCGCGCACCCATTACGAGCTCACCGACGCCGGCCGTGAGGCGCTCACCGCCTGGCTCGCCGAGCCGGCGGCCATGCCGCGCGTGCAGAACGAGTCCGTCGTCAAGCTGCTGGCCGCCGACTTCTCCGACGACGCCACGATCGTCGCCAGCCTCGCCGGAGTGCGTGCCGGCATCCAGCGCGCCTACCAGGATCTGCAGGAGATGGAGCGCCGCGCCCTCGAGATCCCCCACCGCACGCGATACCTGCGGCTCATCGACGACTACGCCCGGCGCTCGCTCGACGCCCAGCGCGAGTGGCTCGACGCCGTTGAGGAGGAGCTCGCGCAGCAACCGTAGGTCCGACAGCACCGCCGTCGAGATGCGCGAATCGCACGCGAGGGACGCCGGGAGAGAAGCGCCGCGGAGGTCCCTCCTCTCCCGCGCGCCTTGTATGGGCACAGCGTGGGCGCTCTGACCAGCCGCGCCCACGTTCCCCCCACAGCGTCCGCTTTCGCACATGCCGGCGCCGCTCCTTGTGCCACGGTTGCGAGCCCGACGCGCTTGCACGTGGCCGCCGATAAGTGAGGCTCTCCGATCGTCGGATCGCTGTCGGTCCTCGTCGATCGATCTCAGTCTTCTTCGGGCGCAAGCACAGTGATGACGTCCACCTCGTCCGGCGTCAGTGAGATGTGAGCGGCGGCGAGGTTCTCCTTGAGGTGCTGGGTGCTGGTGGTGCCGGGGATGGGCAGCGCCTGCTCGGTGCGGTGCAGCTGCCAGGCGAGAGCGATCTGTTGAGGAGTGGCGTCGTACTTCTCGGCGATCGGGTCGATCGCAGCGTGGAACGGCTCGCCCTCGTGTCCTCGGGGGACGGCGCCCGGGTGGTAGGGGGAGAAGACGATGCCGGCGTCCTGGGTGACCTGCCGCACGGCGGCGCCGAGGCGGACTGCGACGTTGTAGTGGACGGTGACGGCGGCGATGTCGGTGATCGACAGGGCGGCGCGGAGTTGCTCGGCACTGACGTTGGAGAGGCCGATGTGGCGGATGAGGCCGTCCTGGCGCAGCCCCGCGAGCGTGCCGACGATCTCCTCGAATGGAGCGTCGGTCATCGTCGGCGTGTGCAGGTAGTAGAGGTCGATGTGGTCCAGGCCGAGCCGGCGCGCGCTCATGTACGCCGCATGGCGGAGGTAGTGCGGGTTCCCGACGGCGCCCAGGTCGGTGTACTCGGGGCCGCTGCGGACGAACCCGCCCTTGGTGGCGATGACCAGCTGTTCTGGATACGGGTGCAGGGCCTCGCGGATGAGCTCCTCGTTGGAGTGAGGGCCGTAGGCGTCGGCCGTGTCGATGAAGGTCGCGCCCGCGGCGACTACCTCTCGCAGCAACGCGACGCCCTCGTCATGGTCGGGGTATTCGCCCCAGACCTTCGGTCCGGTCAACTGCATCGCGCCGTAACCGATGCGCCCAACGGTAAGGTCGCCGCCGATCGTCACGGTTTCGACGGTCTGCGTGACTCGGGTCATTACGCGGCCACCTCCTGGAAATCCGTCCTCTCGCTGAGGAAGGCCCACTTCCGGTCCTCGGCGGACTGGCGATCGATCATGTCGGCCGCGCGCGCGAGGGCAGAGCTGTCCAGCAGCAGCCGTAGCGGCGGCTCGTCGAGGATGACTTGCGCGGCCCGGTCGGGGTCGCCGTCCTCCTGACCGTGATCGGCGCGCAGCCCGCGAATCAGGTGCTTGGTCATGGCGTCGATCATGCACGCCGGCGGTCGACCCGTCGTCCGCCACGGGGCGACTCTTTCGCGTGCCGCGTGCGGGGGAGGCGCCATACCGCCGGCCGCTCGGCGACTGTCGGGATTGTCCGAAGCGAGAGCCGCCTTGCGGCCCGAAGTCCCGAGTGGGAGCGTGGACGACCCGCCGTGCGATGCGCCGCGGGGGCTCACGAAAGGGAAGGATGAGCTGATGGACATCAACACCGACGCGCCTGTCATCACGCGGGACGAGATCCTGATCTCGGCGCCGATCCAGACCATCTGGGACATCCAGACCGATGTAGCCGAGTGGCCCTCGTGGCAGCCCGACGTCGACGGCGCCGAGGCCGACGGTCCGCTCGCCGTCGGCTCGGTGTTTCGCTGGCAGACGGCCGGGCTCGACATAGCCTCGACGGTCGAGGAGATCGAACCCCCGCGCCGGATCGTGTGGGGCGGTCCCGCGCAGGGGATTGTCGCCGTTCACGTCTGGACCCTCGACGAACGAGACGGCGGAGTACTGGTCCGAACCGCGGAGTCGTGGGAGGGCGATCCGGTCGCCGCCCAGCCGGAGCCGCTGCAAGCCGCGCTGGACGGATCGCTGCGTGCGTGGCTGGAGAACCTCAAGCGGGCAGCAGAAGGTGGAACGGGTGCATTGGGGTAGCGTCTGACTGACGAGATGCTCGCGAACGCGTTGGCATCGGTTGTCGCGGCGGGACGACGGCCGGCTCTTCTAGACGGCAGCGTGCCCGCGCTCGGCCCCGACGCCCATGGAGGCGACCCGCATGGATGAGGCGCCCGCGGCCCGGCTGCGCGACCTCCTCGGCCTCACGGAGGACGAGCTGCTGGCGACGCTCGACGCGGACCCGGTGGCGGTGGTGTCCGGCGACCTCGACGACCGGCTCGAGCTGCCGATCCTGCTCGACCTCCTGGCCGAGGCGGAGGAGAGCGCGGGCGCGCCGGTGCTGCGGCGCTGGGTGCGCCGGGAGGGTCCGGCCGGGCGCCCGATCGACCTGCTCACCAGGCGCGACTTCGCGGGCTTCGAGGACGCGCTGGCGACCCTCGCCGAGCGCGGGTTCGTGCTGCGGGGCGGCGGCTGAGGGCACGGTCGCGCCGTTGGCGGGGATCTTCGACGGCTTCCGGCTCGACCACGTCGAGGTGGGCGACGCGCGACTGCGTGTCCGCCGCGGCGGCGACGGGCCGCCGCTGCTGCTCCTCCACGGCCACCCCCGGACGCACGTGACATGGCATCGGGTTGCGCCGCTGCTCGCCCCACGCTTCACGTTGGTCTGCCCGGACCTTCGCGGCTACGGCGGCTCGTCGAAGCCGCCCACCACGCCGGATCAGATGGGCGAGGAGGCCTTCGAGGACTGGCGGAGGGCGATCCACGATCCCCTCACGGTGCACGCGCTGTGTGAGGACTCTCATGGTCGACGCGCTGACGACCTGGAGGACCTCTACGCGGACCCGCTCGCGATCTGGCGCCGCTGGGCCGACGACCTGCGGGGCATGGGCATCGACAGCGGTCACCACATCGGCGAGGACGCCCCGGACGAGCTCGCCGCGGCGCTGGTGGAGTTCGCCGGCGGCGACGCGGTCTAGTCGTCGGGGTCGGGGCGCTTCTCGCCGGGCCATACGCCGGTGAGGTACGCCCAGCCCTGCGCGCCGTTGCGGTCGACGACCACGCGCGTGACGCGGAAGATGACGCCCTGCAGCGCCGCGGCCGCGATGACCTTGGTCCACGGCGCGATCTCGGTGGTGGGCTTGGGCGGATCCTCGTCGTCGATCTTGGTCCACACGAAGTCGAAGAGCTTGCGGCCGACGATGCCGCCGAGGATGCCCAGCACGATGCCGATCGGCTTGTAGATGAGCTTCACGGCCGGGACCCTACCCCGTCGACCGCCGGTCTATCCGATCAGGGGTTGCTTCTGACCGGATGTCGGTAAAGACTGATGCGGCCAAGGTCCATCCTGCCCCGGGAGCGCATATGGACGACCACCCCGCTGACGAGCTGCTGCGGCGCGCCCTGATCGATGCCGACGCCTCCGCCGCGGTCGCGCTGCGGGTGGGAGGCCTGCCGCTGTGCGAGACGCTGACCGTGGTCTTCCACGGGCGTCGCGACCTCGGCACGATCCAGACCTACGTCACGCACGGCGGGCGCGGCGCCGGGTCGGCGGTCGGCGCCGGCGAGCTGCTGCGGGTGCCGTGCGACCTCGACCTCGGCGACGCCGGCGACCGCGAGGAGGCCGAGCACCTCTACGCCGAGCAGGCCGGCGCGCTGCGCGACGCGCTGGTCGGCGCCGACACCGTGCTCGACATCTGGCGCGAGCCGCTCGAGGACCTCCTGCGCTGCCGCGTCGAGGTGGAGCACCGGATCGGCCTCGAGGTCCGCCTGCCCGCCCACCAGATGCTGCCGGCGGTGCTGCGCGCGCCCGAACGCGGCATGGTGGTGACCGCCGTGTGCGGTGCGCGTCCGCTCGCCGAGGGCCGGCCGCCGATGGGGATCGCGTGCGCGCAGCAGGACGTCGCGCGCGTGTACCCGCTGCCGGACGATCCGGAGCGCTGCGTGGAGGACTTCCTGGAGATCGCGGCCGCGCACGCGCGCGAGGCGGGGGAGCGCCTGCGCCACCAGGAGGCCTCGGTCGAGCGCTTCCTCGAGCTCTCGGGCGACGACTTCACCGAGGCCGGCTAGCCGCGAGGTGGACGGCAGGCGGGCACAATGCCCGCCTCGTGTCCCGACGCACCACCTGGATCGTCGCCCTCGCCTTCGGCACCTTCGTGTTCCTGGGCATCTCGTTCATGCTCGCCCGCGGCCTGTCCGCGTCGGGCGCCGAGCGCGCGCAGGTGCTCGACGCCCTGCAGGCGCAGGCGCGCGGGGACGCCGCCGGCGTGCTCCGAGACCTGCCCGCGTGCGCGCGCCAGCCGGTGTGCGTGCAGGTCACGCGCGCCCGCGTCGCGCGGCTGCGGCGGCCCGGCGAGGTGCAGATCCTCAACTACAGGCCGTCGATCGGACTGGCGCTGACCCGGCAGGTCGGGACCGGGCGCGTCGCCTGGCGGACGCCGGGACGGCTGCCGGTGGTGCAGTGCGTCCGCGTCCGGCGCGACGGCCCTCTCACGGGCGGAGGCGTCGAGCTGCTCGCGCTGACGGATCCGATCGGGGCCGAGGCGAGCTGCTGATGGGCCGCGCCGGCACCGCGACTTGCCGCCGCGCAGTGTGTTGTGATGCCGCGATGCGCCGGCTCCGCCGCCTCGTCACGCTCGCCCTGCTCGCTGTCGTCGCGGCCGCCGCGCCGGCCTCCGCGCAGGCGGCGGACACCCCCAAGCTCGGCTCGCTCTCGCACGAGGGGCCGTCGGGGCGCTACCTGCTCGGCGGCGAGTGGCTGTTCCGGCTCGACAACGCCGACCAGGGCCTCCGGCAGCACTTCATGCGCGAGCGCACCACGCGCGGCTGGTCGAAGGCCTCGGTGCCGAGCGCGTGGAACACCGGCGACGACTCGAACGCGTCGATGGCCGGCGGGATCGGCTGGTACCGCAAGGACTTCAAGCTGCCGAGCGCGCGCGGAGCGCTGCAGTGGGCGGTCCAGTTCGGGTCGGTGAACTACCGCTCGCGCGTGTGGCTCAACGGCCGGCCGATCGGGACCAACAAGGGCGCCTACATCCCGTTCGAGATGCGCCTCGCGGGGCTCAAGCGCCGCGGCGTCAACCGGCTCGTGGTCCGGGTGGACTCCCGCCGGCGGCCGACCGACTTCCCGCCCTCCGGGCTCTCCACCACCGGGGTGCCGACCGGCGGCTGGTGGAACTACAGCGGCATCCTGCGCGAGGTCTACCTCGACAAGCTCGACACCGTCGACTTCAAGCAGGTGCGAGTGCGGCCGCAGGTGCGCGGGTCCGCCTCCGCGGTCGTCGAGGTGCGCGCCGTCCTGCGCAACGTGACGAGCTCGACGCGGCGCATCCGCGTCGCCGCGCGCTTCGGGGGCCGGCGGCTGCGGCTCGGCTCGCGCGAGGTCGGGCCCTCCGGGGTCAGCGCCTTCACGGCGCGCGTCCGGGTGCGCAAGCCGCGGCTGTGGTCGCCCGCCGACCCGAACCTCTACCCGGTCTCGATCGCCGCCACGGCCGGCGGGCGCACCGTGGGGAGCTACAAGCTCGAGACCGGCATCCGCTCGATCCGCGTCGTCGACGGGCGCCTGATGCTCAACGGGCAGTTCCTCAACCTCCGCGGGGTCGGCTACCACGAGGACTCCAAGGAGCTCGGGTTCGCGGTCGACAACCCGTTCCGCCGCCGCCTGATGGGGGAGGCCAAGCAGCTCGGCGCCACGATCATGCGCACGCACTACCCGCCGCACCCCTACCTGCAGGAGCTGGCCGACCGGCGGGGGATGCTGCTGTGGTCCGAGGTCCCCGTCTACGCGATCAAGACCCCGTATCTGGCGAAGGGGCTCGTGCGACAGCTCGCGGCCAAGGAGCTGCGCAAGAACATCGAGGCCAACCAGAACCACCCGTCGGTGCTGCTGTGGTCGATCGCCAACGAGCTCTCGCCCAACCCGGGGCCCGTGCAGGCCGACTACATCAAGTCGGCCGCGCGCCTGGCCAAGCAGCTCGACCCGACGCGCCCCGTCGGCATCGCGGTGGCGGGCTACGCCTCGGCGGGCTGCCAGCCGGCCTACGCGCCGCTCGACGTCATCGGCGTCAACGAGTACTACGGCTGGTACCCGGGCCCCAGCGGCCAGCTGTTCGACCGCAACGGGCTCTCCGGCTACCTCGACTCCGTCCGCCAGTGCTACCCGGACAAGGCGATCATGGTCTCGGAGTTCGGCGCGGAGGCCAACCGCGAGGGGCCGCTGGAGGAGAAGGGCACCTGGGCCTTCCAGCAGGACTTCGTCAACTACCACCTCGGCGTGTACGCGTCCAAGCCGTGGCTGAGCGGCGCGCTGTACTGGGCGATCAACGAGTTCCGCGTGCGGCCGGCGTGGGACGGCGGCAACCCGCGGCCGCAGCCGCCCGTCCACCAGAAGGGCCTGACCGTCTACGGCTCCTGGGCGCACAAGCCCGCGTGGGCGGACACCCAGCGCTGGTACTCGCAGACGCGGCAGTTCATCCCGCCCGGCTAGCCCGGTCGCCTTGCCCGCGGGCGCGGCGTCGGGCTAGCGTCGGCACGGCATGGAGGAGCGCGGCCCCGCCCTCACCGTCGTCGTCCCGGTGTGGGACGACTACTTGCATTGGCTCGGCGAGTGCGTCGGCTCCGTGTGGGCGCAGCGCGACGAGGTCCCGCTGCGCGTGCTCGTCGTCGACAACGCCTCGGCGACCCCGCCGGCGGGCCTGCCCGACGGCGTGGAGGTCCTGCGCACGGCGCGCCGGCTGAGCCTCGGCGCCGCGCGCAACCACGGGCTCGGGCGCGTGGCGACGCCCTTCGTGGCGTTCGCCGACGCCGACGACCGCTTCCCGCCGGGGTACTTCGCGTTCGCGGTCGAGCGGCTGCGGGCGCGCCCCGGGGTGGTCGCGGTGGGGATGCGCCCCGTCGCGCTGGACGACGCCTCGGGCGGAGGAGCGCGCGTTCCCATGGCCGACCGACGGCGCCATCGCCGCGAGCCGCCACCGCCGAAGGCTCGCGCTGCGGGGGCTGCTCAAGGAGCCGTCGATCGTGATGAGCGGCTCCGTGTTCCGGGCCGACGCCGTGCGCCGGGCCGGCGGCTACAGCGACCTCAGCTACGGGGAGGACGCCAACCTCGCGCTGCTGCTGCCGTTTCTCGGCGACGTCGAGCTGCACCGCGCGCCGAACCGCCGCTACCGCATCCACCCGAGCTCGATCGCCCGCCGCCCGCCGAGCCGCGAGACGCTCGAGGCGACGTTCGCCGACGCCCGCCGGCGGCTGCGCGAGCACCGCGACGTGCCGGTGTGGGCGAAGCTGCTGCTGCCCGCGGTCCGCCGCTACCACGACCGGCGCATCGCGTCGGCGCTCGACGGGAGCTACGGGAAGGAGCTGCTCCGCGGCGCCGCGAGCGCGCCGGGGCCGGGGGACTAGAGGCGTACGGGGGTGCGGGCCGGCTCGCGCGCCGGGCGGCGCACGGGGCGCGGGCGCACGTCGCGCAGCTTCTCGTGCCCGCGGAGGCGGACGCGCGCCGGCTCGGCGGTGGGCAGCGGCAGGCCGCCGGACGGCGAGTGCGCGGGCGGGCCGCCCGACACCCGGTCGTTGCCCCCGCCGCCGGGCTCGTCGTCCTCTGACGGCCCGGCGGGCTTGTCCTCGGCCCGCAGGAACATCACGAAGAGGACAGCGCCCAACGCGAGCGCCACGAGGTGCAGCGCACCGAAGATGAGGATCAGTTCCTCGTCCGGCGTCATCACGGTTGAACTACCCCCAGGGGCCGGTCCGCAGACGCCCTTTCGCTACCATCCCCGGCCCCATGGCCGGCCATGACACGACCTCCCTGAGCGTCAGCCTGCGCGACACCGACGGCTCGCCCGCCGCCCGCCGCCTGCGCCGCGAGGGCCAGGTGCCCGGCATCGTCTACGGCGGCGGCGACGTGCCGCAGGCCTTCTCCGTCGACGCCCGGATCCTGCGCAACACGCTCGCGCATGCGCACGCCGTGATCGAGGTCTCGATCGACGGCGCCGCCGCCACGCCGGTGATCGTCAAGGACATCCAGCGCCACCCGGTCCGCGGCGACACGCTGCACGTCGACCTCCTGCGCGTGCGCATGGACCAGACCATCCACTCCACCGTCGCGCTCGAGCTGCTCGGCGGCGACGAGGCGCCCGGCGTCGTCGAGGGCGGGATCCTCAACCAGGAGACCCGCGAGCTCAACATCGAGGCGCTGCCGGGCGACATCCCCGACGTCGTCCAGCACGACGTCTCGGACCTCGACATGAACGCCACGGTCCTGCTCTCGGCGGTCAGGATGCCCGCGGGCGTCACGCTCCTCGACGACCCCGAGGAGACGGTCATCGCCACCATCACCCCGCCGACCCTCGAGCCGGTGGAGGAGGAGGTCGAGACCGAGACCGTCGTCATCGGCGAGGACGGCGAGATCATCGAGGTCGAGGCGGGCGCCGAGGGCGAGGGCGAGTCCGGCGAGGAGTCCCAGCCCGACGCTGACGACTCCGGCGAGAGCTGAAGCTCTTCGGCTCCACGCCGGTCGACTGGCTCGTCGTCGGCCTCGGCAACCCGGGCTCGCGCTACGCGGGCACGCCGCACAACGTCGGCTTCGCGGTCGCGGATCTCCTCAGCGAGCGCTGGGACCTGCCGCGGCCGCGCAAGAAGTTCGCCGGCGAGCTCAGCGAGGGCCGCACCGGCCCCGGCGGCCCCCGCGTCGCGCTCCTGCGGCCGCAGACCTACATGAACGAGGCCGGGCGCTCGGTCGGCCCCGCGCGGGGGAGCTTCCGCGTTGACCTCGACCGCGTCCTCGTCCTGCACGACGAGATCGACCTGCCGTTCGGGGACATCCGCGTGCGGCTCGGCGGCGGGCTCGCCGGCCACAACGGGCTGAAGTCGCTCAAGCGCGAGCTGGGCAGCGCGGACTTCCAGCGCGTGCGCATCGGGGTCGGGCGCCCCGACAGCTCCGACCCCGACATCGTCTCGGCGCACGTCCTCGGCAAGTGGCGCCGCCCGGCCGCGGAGGTTTCAGAGCTGGTGGAGCGCGCCGCCGACGCGGCGGAACGGGTCGTGCTCGGCGGTTAGCCGGCTAGTCCCCGGCCGCCCCGACCCAGATCTCGAAGCGCACCACCACGTCGCGGCTGACGGTGGCGACGAGCGTCGGCGTCGGCTCGGTGCCGAAGCCGAAGTCGAAGATCTCGAGCGCGTAGCCGCGCTTGCCCGAACGCTCGGCGTCGGGGTAGAGCTCGCGCAGGCGGGCCAGCGGCTCGCCGACCGCGAGCCCGGCGTCCGTCGTCCAGCCGGCGCCGTTGACGACGATCCGCTGGATGTGCAGCCGCCGCGTGTCGCAGCGGCGCCGCGGCGGGCTGTCGAAGGTCGTCCCGAGCACCGAGATGCCGGGGCGCTTCCAGCGCAGCGTGCACGACTGGGTGCCGCCCCGCGGGCGCTTCTCGGACGGGCGCCCGTAGGCGCGCACGGCGTTGCGCAGCCGCAGGTCGCCCCCGGCGCGCAGCGACCCCACGCGCGCGACCTGGCCGTCGTCGAACGCCAGCAGCCGGTTCTCGGGGACCTGCGCCGGCGAACTCGCCGGGACCGCCCCCACGGCCGCGAGCGCGACCGTGCCCGCCACCAGTGTCCTCACCCGCATCGCTCCGCCTCCAGTGCGCCTCGCCGTCCGGTTTGCGCGCACACGGTACCCGGCCGCCACCGCACCACCGCCGTACGCGATAGCGTACGAGCGTATGTCGCCCAGGGACTGGAACGCAACCGCTTACGAGCGGGTCTCGGCGCCGCTCGAGGCGATGGGGCGCGACGTGCTCGACCGCCTCGAGCTGCGCGGCGACGAGCGCGTGCTCGACGCCGGCTGCGGCACCGGGCGCGTGACCGCCGCCCTGCTCGAGCGCCTGCCCGCCGGAGAGGTGGTCGCCGTCGACGGCTCGCCCGCGATGGTGGACGAGGCCCGCCGGCGGCTGGGGAGCCGCGTGGAGGCGTTCGTCTCAGACCTCACCGAGCTCGAGCTCGAGCGCCCCGTCGACGCGATCCTCTCGACCGCGACGTTCCACTGGATCGCCGACCACGACGCGCTGTTCGCCCGCCTCCTCGCGGCGCTGCGACCCGGGCGGGCGGCTCGTCGCCCAGTGCGGCGGCGAGGGCAACGTCGCGGCGGTGGCCGCCGCCGCCCGCGCCGTCGCCGCGCGCCCGCCGTTCGCCCCCCACCTCGCGGGCTGGGCCGGGCCGTGGCGCTTCGCGTCGCCCGCCGAGACCGCGGCGCGCCTGCGCCGCCTCGGGTTCGCCGACGTCTGGACGTGGCGGCACGTGGTCGACGTCTCGCCGGAGGACCCGCGCGAGTACTTCGCGACGGTGATGCTCGGCTCCCATCTCGAGCGCCTCCCCGCCGGGCAGCGCGACGCCTACGTGGAGGCGGTGCTCGCCGCGCTCGAGACGCCCACGGTGCGCTACGTGCGCCTGAACATCCTCGCGCGCCGGCCCGGCGCGGACGCGCTCTAGACTCAGTCGCGGCACCCGGCCGCGCCCCTGCGCGGTCGTTCGGCGTGCCCGGATCACCGAAGTGCTGCGTCCCCTCCTCTCCCACCTCGAGCACGACCCCGACGCCCTGCGTCTCGCCGACGCGGGCGGCAGCGCGTTCGTGTCGCTCTCGCTGCGCCCGTTCGTGATCGCCGCCCTGGCGGACCGCGACCCGCGCCGCCCCGCGATCGTGGTCGCGGGCGACGACCGCAGCGCGCGCGACCTCGCCGCCGACCTGCGCGCGTGGCTGCGCCCGCGGCCCGTGCGCTTCTACCCCAGCCGCGGCGTCAACTACGAGTCGCACCTCTCCCCGCCGCCGCACCTCGTCGGTCTGCGCGTCGCGGCGCTCGACGCCCTGCTCGACCAGCCGGAGGGCGCGGAGGGGCCGGTGGTCGTGGTGTCGGCTGTGGCGCTCAGCGAGAAGGTGCCGGACCCGGCCCTGCGCCCGCACGGCTTCACGCTGCGCGTCGGCGAGCTGCTCGACCTCGACGAGTGCGCGGCCGACCTCGTCGCGGCGGGCTACGAGCGCGTCGACCAGGTCGAGGACCGCGGGCAGTTCGCGGTCCGCGGCGGCCTGCTCGACGTCTATCCCGCGACCGAGGACCGCGCGGTGCGCGTCGACCTCTTCGACGACGAGATCGAGTCGCTGCGGTGGTTCTCGACGTTCAGCCAGCGCTCGCTCGGCGAGGCGGACGCGGTGGAGATCTCGCCGGCGGCGGAGCTCGCCCCCGAGCACCGCGAGCTGGCCGAGATCGCCGCGCTCGAGAACCCCGACGAGCGCCCCGACGTGGCCGACCTGCTCCCCGTCGGCGACTTCCGCGAGCTGCTCGACCTCGTGCCCGAGCGGGCGGCGGTGCTGGTGGCCGCGGACGAGGACGTCGAGCCCGCGCTGCGCGACCACTGGGCCGACGTGTGCGTCGCCTTCCACGACGAGGACGCCCACCAGCTCTACGTCAAGCCCGAGGCGATCCTCGTCTCGCTCGCCGAGCGCGCGGGCGTGCGGCTGTCGTCGATCTCGGGCTCGCAGGAGATCGAGCTGCGCGCCCAGGCGGCGGACTTCGCGGCGCGCTCGCTGCGCGAGGCCGAGCCCGAGCTCGAGAAGCTCGTGCGCTCGGACTACACGACGCTCGTCACCTGGCCCCAGCGCGGGGGAGGCGAGCGCGCCGCCTACAACCTGCAGCGGCTGCGCGCGGGGTGGGACACCAGCTCCGGCGGCCTCGTGTTCGCCGAGGCGCGCCTGCGCGACGGCTTCGTCGCCCCGCAGCTCAAGCTCGCCGCGATCCCGGAGCACCGGCTGATCCACCGCCGGCGCTCGGCGCCGCAGCGGCCGACCCGGCGCGGCCGCGGGCTGCTGCGGTCGTTCGCCGACCTGCGCACGGGCGACATCGTCGTCCACGAGGACCACGGCCTCGCGCGCTTCGCGGGCTTCGACACCAAGACGGTGGCGGGCGTCACGCGCGACTACCTCGAGCTCGAGTACGCGGGCACCGACAAGGTGTTCCTGCCGGTCGACCAGCTCGCGAAGATCTCGCGCTACGTCGGCGCCGGCGGCGAACACCCGCCGCTGTCCAAGCTCGGCGGCACCCGCTGGGAGACCATCAAGTCGCGCGCCCGCCGCGCCGCCCAGGAGCTGGCCGGCGAGCTGCTGAACCTCTACGCCGAGCGCCGGCGGCGGCGCGGCTTCGCCTACGAGGACGACTCGGACTGGCTGCGCGACTTCGAGGCCGCCTTCCCCTACCGCGAGACGCCCGACCAGCGCGACGCGATCGAGCAGGTCAAGGAGGACATGGAGTCGGCGCGGCCGATGGACCGCCTGATCTGCGGCGACGTGGGCTACGGCAAGACCGAGGTCGCGCTGCGCGCGGCGTTCAAGGCGGCCGACGCCGGCAAGCAGGTGATGATGCTGGTGCCGACCACGATCCTCGCCCAGCAGCATTACGGGACGTTCGTCGAGCGCCTGCGGGACTACCCGTTCAACATCGAGCACGTGAGCCGCTTCCGCCCGGCGGCCGAGCAGCGCGAGGCGGTCAAGCGCTTCAGCGAGGGCGCGGTCGACATCCTCATCGGCACCCACCGCCTGCTCTCCCGCGACGTGCGCGCCAAGGACCTCGGGCTGCTGATCGTCGACGAGGAGCAGCGCTTCGGTGTCAAGCAGAAGGAGCTGCTGCGCCAGCTCAAGCTCAAGGTCGACGTGATCTCCATGAGCGCGACCCCGATCCCCCGCACGCTGCAGATGAGCCTCGGCGGCGTCCGCGACATCTCCGTGATCGAGACGCCGCCGGAGGGGCGCCGGCCGATCAAGACCTATGTGGGCGAGTACGACGAGCAGCTCATCAAGCAGGCGCTCGAGCGTGAGAAGGCGCGCGAGGGGCAGGCCTTCTACCTGCACAACCGCGTCGAGGACATCGACGAGGTCGCCGAGCGCCTGCGCGCGCTGTGCCCGGGGCTGACCTTCCTGGTCGCGCACGGCCAGATGGAGGAGAAGCGCCTCGAGGAGCGGATGCTGAGCTTCCTGCGCGGCGACGCCGACGTGCTCGTCTCCACCAGCATCATCGAGTCGGGCATCGACATCCCGCAGGCCAACACGCTGATCGTGGAGCGGGCCGACATGTTCGGCCTCAGCCAGCTCTACCAGATCCGCGGGCGGGTCGGGCGCTCGCGCGAGCGCGCGTTCGCCTACCTGCTGTATCCGAGCGCGGCGGCGCTCACGCAGGAGGCCGCGGACCGGCTCGCCGCGCTGTCGGACTACACCGAGCTCGGGGCCGGCTTCAAGATCGCCATGCGCGACCTCGAGCTGCGCGGGGCCGGCAACCTGCTCGGCGACGAGCAGTCCGGCCACGTCGCCGCGCTCGGCTTCGAGCTCTACATGCAGATGCTCGACGAGGCGGTGCGGGCGGCCGATCCCGACGAGGACGGCGAGGAGCCGCCCGAGCCCGTGCGCCTCGACGTCAACGTCGACGCCTACGTGCCGGCCGACTACATCCCCTACGAGCAGGCCAAGGTCGACGTGCACCGGCGCATCGCCGCCGCGCGCGAGACCGGCGAGCTCGAGGAGCTGCGCGCCGAGCTCGCCGACCGCTTCGGCGACGTGCCCGAGCCGCTGCACAACCTCATCGAGCTCCAGAAGGCGCGCATCAAGCTCGGCCAGGCGGGCGCGCGCGCGGTGACGTTCCGCAACGGCCGCCTCGCCGTGACCCCGATCGACCTCGACAGCGTGCGGGCCAAGAAGCTGCGCGCGGCGATCCCCGGCGCGCTGTACGAGTCGGGCCGCTCGCAGCTGTCGATGCGCGTCCCCGACGATCCCGCGCAGCGGTTCCCCGCGGTCGTCCACGCGGCCGACGTCCTCCTGGAGGTCTCCGAGAGCCGCGAGGAGGCCGCGTAGCCCGCGCGGTGCGCGCGCTTACCCATCCCTCCGTGTAATTAGGCGAGCTTGAGAACCCTGCCGCTACCCTGGGCCGTTCTGATGAAGAGAGCTATCCGAGTGTCACTGGCGCTGTGCGCCTTTTTTGTGCCGGCAGGCATCGTGGCCGGGTGTGGTGGAGTCCCCGGCAATGCCGTGGCCACGGTCGACGGGCAGTCGATCGAGAAGTCGTCCTTCGACCACTGGCTGAACGTCGCGGCCAAGTCCGGCGGCCAGCAGGGCGCCGCGGTCCCCGACCCGCCCGACTACCCCAAGTGCGTGGCGGCCAAGCGCAAGCTGCAGCCCGCCAAGCCGCCCAAGGGCCAGCCGAAGGTCACCGACTCACAGCTCAAGGACCAGTGCAAGCAGGAGTACACCGCGCTGCGTGACCAGGTGATGCAGCTGCTCGTCTCGTTCCAGTGGATCGAGGGTGAGGCCGAGGAGATGAACATCAAGCTCTCCGACGCCGAGGTCAAGAAGAGCTTCGACCAGCAGCGCAAGCAGCAGTTCCCCAAGGACGCGGACTACAAGAAGTTCCTCAAGGACTCCGGTCAGAGCGAGGAGGACATCCTCCAGCGCGTCCGCCTCGAGCTGCTGTCCAACAAGATCCGCGACAAGATCGTCAAGGGCAAGGACCGGGTCACCGATCAGCAGATCAAGGCCTACTACGACAAGAACCGCCAGCGGTTCTCCCAGCCCGAGACGCGCGACCTGCGGATCGTCCTCAACAAGGACAAGGCGAAGGCCGAGCAGGCCAAGAAGGCGCTCGAGTCCGGCGACTCCTGGGAGGAGGTCGCCAAGAAGTACTCCTCCGACGCGGGCTCGAAGAGCAAGGGCGGCAAGCTCGAGGGCGTCGCCAAGGGCACGCAGGAGAAGTCCCTCGACGCCGCGATCTTCGGCGCCAAGGAGGGCAAGCTCACCGGCCCGCTGAAGAGCCAGTTCGGCTACTACGTCTTCGAGGTCGACAACGTCAAGAAGGCCGACCAGCAGACGCTGCAGGAGGCCACCCCGACCATCAAGCAGCTCCTGTCCTCGCAGGGCCAGCAGAAGGCGCTCGACAAGTTCGTCAAGGACTTCCGCAGCCGCTGGCGCGACAAGACCGAGTGCCAGGACAACTACAAGACGACCGACTGCAAGAACGGCCCGAAGGAGACCCCGACGCCCACGCCGGGCGCGGGCGGCCAGCAGGTGCCCCAGCAGCCCGGGCAGGGCCAGGGCCAGGGCCAGCAGCCGCAGCCGGACGTCCAGCAGCCCCAGCAGCAGCAGCAGCCCTAGGCCCCCGGATGCGGGCGCCCGTCTCATGAGCGCCGAGGCCGCCGCCGATGCGGTGGCGCGCCTCGACGCGCTCACCCGCCGCCTGCGCCGCGAGTGCCCCTGGGACCGCGAGCAGGACGAGCGCACGATCGTGCCGCACACGGTCGAGGAGGCCTACGAGCTCGCCGCCGCCGCGCAGGCCGGCGACGACGGAAAGCTCCTCGACGAGCTGGGCGACGTGCTCTTCCAGGTGCACTTCCTCGCGCTGCTCCTCGAGGAGCGCGGCGCGGGCTCGCTGGCCGAGGTGGCCGATCACGTGCGCGAGAAGCTGATCCGTCGTCACCCGCACGTGTTCGGCGAGGAGGCCGCCGAGGGCGACACGGAGCTCAGCTCGCGCCAGGTCCTGGCCAACTGGGACGCGATCAAGCGCACCGAGCCCGGCCGCGAGGGCGGCCTGTTCGGCGAGGTGCCGGAGAACCTGCCGGGCCCGCTGCACGCGCGCAAGGTGCAGCGGCGGGCGGCCTCCAGCGGCTTCGACTTCGACCGGGTGCCCTACGACGCCATCCGGGGCGAGCTCGACGAGCTCGAGGCGGCCGACGGGCGCGAGGAGCGCTTCCACGAGGTCGGCGACGTGCTGTTCGCCGCCGTCAACGTGGCGCGCAAGCTCCGGGTCGACCCGGAGCTGGCGCTGCGCGCCGCGTCCGAGCGCTTCCGCGGCCGCGTCGAGGGCGCCGCCGATCTCGCCGCACGGGACGGCGCCGACTGGCACGATCTCTCGCCCGACGCGCAGCTGGGCTACTACGCTCGGGTCCGCCTCGCCGAGGCGTCGCCGGGAACCGACACCGACACCGACTGACCGCGGCGCCCTCCCGGGAGCGCGGCGCCCGAGGAGGACTGACGACCGTGAGCCAGATCGAGACCGTCCACGCCCGCCAGATCCTCGACTCGCGCGGCAACCCCACCGTCGAGGTCGAGGTCGAGCTGCGGTCCGGGGCGAACGGCCGCGCGGCCGTCCCCTCGGGCGCGTCGACCGGCGAGTTCGAGGCGACCGAGCTGCGCGACGGCGGCGATGCCTGGCTCGGCAAGGGCGTCACGCACGCCGTGGCCAACGTCAACGGCGAGATCGCGGACGCGGTGCGCGGGCGCGACGCGCTCGACCAGGCCGGGCTCGACCGCGCGCTGATCGACCTCGACGGCACGCCCAACAAGGGCCGCCTGGGCGCCAACGCGATCCTCGGGGTCTCGCTCGGCGCGGCCAAGGCGGCCGCCGCGGAGGAGCGCCAGCCGCTATGGCGCTACCTCGGGGGCGACGCCGCCCGCGTGCTGCCGGTGCCGATGATGAACGTGCTCAACGGCGGAGCGCACGCGGAGAACTCGGTCGACTTCCAGGAGTTCATGATCGTCCCGGTCGGCGCGAGCACCTTCGCGGAGGCCCTGCGCGTCGGCGCCGAGGTCTTCCACAACCTCAAGAAGACGCTCGGCAAGCGCGGGCTCGGGACCGGTGTCGGCGACGAGGGCGGCTTCGCGCCCAACCTCGAGTCGAACGAGGCGGCGCTGCAGGCGCTGATCGAGGGCGTCGAGGCGGCCGGCTACACGCCCGGCAGCGATGTCGCGATCGCGCTCGACCCGGCCACCAGCGAGATCTACCGCGACGGCGGCTACGTGCTCGAGCACGAGGGCCGCACGCTGTCGGCCGACGAGCTCGCCGCCTACTGGGCCGACCTCGCGGGCCGCTATCCGATCCTCTCCATCGAGGACGGCATGGACGAGGAGGACTGGGACGGCTGGCGCGCGCTGACCGAGCGCCTCGGGGACCGCGTCCAGCTCGTCGGCGACGACCTCTTCGTCACCAACACCGAGCGCCTGAAGCGCGGGATCGACACCGGCGTGGCGAACTCCATCCTCATCAAGGTCAACCAGATCGGCACGCTGACCGAGACCCTGGCGGCCATCGACATGGCGCGCGGGGCCGGCTACACGGCCGTGATGTCGCACCGCTCGGGCGAGACCGAGGACACGACGATCGCCGACCTCGCGGTCGCCACCGGTTGCGGCCAGATCAAGACCGGGGCGCCGTCGCGCTCGGACCGCGTGGCGAAGTACAACCAGCTGCTGCGCATCGAGGAGACGCTGGGCGGCGACGCCGAGTTCCCGGGGCGCAGCGTGTTCCGCGGCTGACCTGGGCGATCGATTGCAGAGGAAGGGGGCGGCGCGCGTCGAACCGAAGCCCCAGGCATGGCCGCCGTCCGCCAGAGCCGCAGGGCCCCCGCGCGGATCCGCTGGGACCGGGTCGCGCGCTGGGCGCTCCTCTTCGTCTTCGCGCTGGTCGTCTACCTCTACATCGGCCCGGCGCGCTCGTGGATCTCCGCCTACGCCGAGGCCAAGGAGAAGCGCACGCAGGTCGCCGACCTGCGCGCCGAGAACGCGCACCTGCGCGAGCGCCAGGACACGCTCAAGCGCGCGTCCGCCCTCGAGCGCGAGGCGCGCCGGCTCGGGATGGTGAAGGCGGGCGAGAAGGCGTTCGTGGTCCAGGGCCTGCGCGGCGAGAAGCCCGCTCCGTAGCCGTCGCTAGCCTGCGAGGCGTGCCGTTCGATCTCGCTCTCGACCAGTGGGACGCCGGCCTGCGCCGGCTCGAGGCGGCTCCGCCGGAGCAGCGCGCGACGCTCGAGCGCGTCGCCCGGCGGGTCGAGGACGAGCTGCGCCGCCGGCTCGGCGGCGCGTTCACGAGCGAGGAGCTCGCCGCGCTCTACGACGAGGGCACCGCGTGGGTCGGCGACCTCGCGATCGCGACCGCCCCGGAGGAGCCCTACGCGTGGGACGTCCGGATCGTCGGCGACGCTGCCTTCCGGCGCTACCTGCGCCGCGCGACCGACTTCGCGGGCGGGCGGCGCCGGGACTGAGCACGGCGGCGTCGCAACGAGGGTCCGCGATTGCGTATGGTCGCGGTGCCGCAGAGCGACGAGATCAACGCGAAGGGGGAGAGGAGCGGCCGTGAAGGTGCGAGACGCGATGACCGAGCACGTGCTCACGATGACGCCGGGCCGCACCCTGCGGGAGGCGGCGCGCTTCCTGTCGGAGCACAACGTGGGTGCGGCCGTGATCCTCGATCCCGAGCAGCCCGGCCCGGGCATCATCACCGAGCGCGACCTCATCCGCTCGCTGGGCTCCGGCGAGGATCCCGACCGCGAGCAGGTCAAGGACCACCTCACGGCGAGCGCCGCCTTCGCCGACGCGGAGTGGGGCCTCGAGGAGGCCGCCGACGCGATGGCGAGCGGCGGCTTCCGCCACCTCGTCGTCGTGGTCGGCGGCGAGGTCGCGGGGATCATCTCGATGCGCGACATCATGCGCGTCTGGAGGCCGAGCCCGTGAGCGGCTCCGGCGCGGAGGAGGACCCCTGGGTTCTGCGCACGCCGCCCGGGACCTCCGAGTACCAGATGTACCGCGACGAGGCCGCCGACCCGCCGGCGCTCGTGTGCGTGGTGGGCAAGACGACGCTGCGCTACCACCTGCGCTGCATCGAGGACCTCCACGCGATGCTCGTCGAGCACGGCGACTGGATGCCACTCGGGAGCGCGGACGAGCAGAAGCCCGCGGCCGAGGGCACGGTCGAGGCGTGGGCGCGCTCGCCCGCGAACCCGGTCGGCGGCTTCTACGGCCTCAAGAAGGGCTACCGCGGCCGCTTCGGCATGTACGTGCCGCCGCTGCTCGAGGCGCTCGACCTCGCCGAGCTCGAGCACAACGCGCGCAACAACCGCATGCGCGCGCGCAGCGCCGGCTAGTCCTCGTCGCCGTCGTCGCCGTTGTCCGAGCGGCGGATCACGATCTGGTCCTCCTCGATCGTGACCTCGATCGGCCGGTGGCCGGCCCAGTGCTCGGCGTAGACGGGGTCGTCCTGGACGGCGGGGTCGAGCCACAGCCCGTAGCCCTCCTCGCCGTGGTCGAACGTGCCCTCGAGCGTCTTGGCGGCGCCCGCGCGACGGCGTGAGCGTCCGCCGCGGCGGCGGCGACGGCGCGGGGCGTCCTCGTCCTCGTCCTCTTCGCCCTCGTCCGCCTCGTCGCCCCCGTCCGCCTCTTCGCCCTCGCCCGCCTCGGCGCGCGCGGCGGCCTCGGCCTCCGCCTCGGCGGCCTTGCGCGCGGCCTCCTCGGCCTCGCGCGCCTCTTCCTCGCGGCGGCGGACCTCGTCGGCCTCGAGCTCGGCGGCGATGGCGGCGTCGTCCTCGGCGCGGAGGTCGACCTCCTCGTAGGTGTCCCCGCCGTTGCCGTCGGCGTCGAGCTCGTTCTCGCGCTTGAAGGCCTGGATCTGCTGGACGGTGACCTCGAGTTGATGTGCAATCCACGCGTCCGTGCGACCCTGTCGCACCCACGAGCGGATCTGGTTGAGTTGTGGACGCAATGACCGGCGACTCATGGAAGGCGCGCAGCCTAGCGCAGAGGGTGCGCCCGTCGGCTGCAGGCCCCATTCCCACTTCGACGAATAGGCACTAATCTCGCAAGACTCGATGCAGAGGCACCGGCGCGATACGGTTGCAGACCGACGCGCGACCTCGGCAGGGAGACGGCGCAATGCTGGTACTCACTCGAAAATCCAACCAATCGATCATGATCGGCGACGACATCGAGGTCTCGGTGCTCTCGATCATGGGCGAGAAGGTCCGGATCGGCATCCAGGCGCCGCGGGACATCCCGGTGTTCCGCAAAGAGGTCTACCTGGAGATCCAGCAGGAGAACATGGCAGCCGGCGCGTCGGCGCGAGCCGAGGTCGACGACGCGCTCAAGCGCCTGAGCTCCCAGCGCCACTGAGCCACCGAGCGCCGCGCCCTTCCGAGCCCTGCACGCGCAGAAGTTTCGGCCACCCAGCAAGGCCGGCGCCCGGCAAGAGCGTCCGCCGGCCGAAACTTCAAAGCTAATCGCCCTCTGGGCGATTAGCCCATGACTATGTAAAGCGCCTGGAACATCGCGATCGTCACGACCACTGCGGTCGCGATGATGACCGTGAGGACCAGGCCGAAGCGCATCGACCCGAGCTTCTGCTCGCGCTCCACGCGCCGCTTGCGGGTGCGCTTGACCGCGCGGCGCTGCATGCGCTCCGCGCGCTCGCGGTCCTCCTCGAGCTCCTCGACGAAGGCCGCCTCGATGTCGGCCAGGCTCTGACGCATCCGCATGGGCGCGTAGAGGCTACCGCTCCATAACGCCGGAAGCGTTTCCGGGCCCTGCGCGCGCCGCCTCCGTGGCCGCCCCCGGAAATCGCGCGGCGAGGACGACCACTAGCGCGCGGCAGGGGACATAACGCGGTCAATCGCGCGCGGGCTCGGGGAGCGCGCCCATCCGCTCGAGCAGGGTGGGCGCGTCGGAGACCTCCCATTCCTCCACGATCCGCCCGTCGCGGAAGCGGGTCATGCAGAGGCCGGTGACGGTCACCGGCCGCCCGGTGGCCGGGATGCCGAGGTACTCGCCGTCGTGGGTCCCGCGGGCGATGTAGTGCGAGGCGACGAGATCGCCCTCGCCGACCTGGTGCTGAATCGTCATCCGCAGGTCGCTGCAGGCGGCGCGGACGGTCGAGATCATCGCCTTGGCGCCCTCGACGCCGCGCACCTCGTCGGGCTGTCCCGGATCGTGGAGGACGTAGTCCGGGCTGAGGATCGTGTCGAGCACGTCGTAGTCGCCGGTCTCGGCGACGCCGAAGAACGCCCGGACCGCCGCCTTGTGGTTGGGGTCGCCACTCATCGCTGCTGCTCCTCTCGGTGGGGTGGACCACCGGAGGATCCCGCCGGCGGGGGCCGCCCACATCGGTAGGACCACCTATTCGGACACGGGTCCCGCGGGCCGCTCGCGCACGGCGTAGGCGGCCGCCTCGGCGCGGCTGCGGACGTCGAGCTTGGCCAGGATGCTCGCCACGTGGTGCTCCGCCGTGCGCGGGCTGATGTACAGGCGCGCGCCGATCTCGGCGTTCGAGCACCCCGCGGCGAGGAGGGCCAGGACCTCCGTCTCGCGCGCGGTCAGCGTCCCCGAGCGCCGTGGCCGGACGCGTCCGGCGGCGCCGAGGTCGCGCAGCAGCGCGGCCGCGCGGTCGGCGTCGTGGAGCGCGCCGAGGCGCTCGAACGCCCGCAGCGCGAGCCGGGCCTCGGCGATCGCCGCCTCGCGCGCGCTCGCGGCGAGCACCGCGGCCAGCTCGAGCCGGGCGCGCGCGGCCTCGAGCGGCAGCCCGAGGGCGGAGAACGCCTCCAGCGCGGCGCGCAGGTGCGACGCGGCGCGCGCGTCGCCCTCGGCCGCCCGCAGCCGCCCCGCCGCGAGCTCCGCGGCGGCGGCCGCGCGTCCGAAGGCGGGATTGCGGGCGAGCTCGGCGAGCCGGTGCAGCGTCGCAGCCGCGGCGCCGAGGTCGCCACGGTCGAGCTGGGCGCCGAGCAGCAGCTCGAGCACCGGGACGCAGGCGGGGTCCGCCGGGTCCGCGCCCTCCAGGCACAGGCCCGCGAGCTCGGACGCCAGCGCGGGATCGCCGCGCGCCAGCGCGATCGCCGCCAGCGCCCGCCGGGCGGCGGGATGCCACTCGACGCCCTCGAGCAGGCGCTCGGCCTCCTCGTAGCGGCCCTGGCGCACGCGCAGCTCCGCCAGCCGGACGAGCGGCAGGAGGCGGGCGGCGCGGAAGCCGCCCGCGAACACCCGGATCGCGCCGAGCAGCTCCGCCTCGGCCTCCGGCCAGCGCCCGATCGCGACGAGGATCCCTCCGTAGTGCGTGCGGCAGGTGGGCGGGACGAAGTCGCGCCACGCGACGAAGCGCCCCGCGACCGCGAGCCACTCCTCGGCGCGCCGGACGTCGAGCGCGTGCTCGCAGGCGCTCAGCATCCGGCAGTAGATCTCGCCGATCGAGGAGACGGCGCGCACCTCGCCGCCCGACGCGGCGGCCATCGCCTCGTCGAGCAGCGTCATCCCCTCGGCGACCCGCCCGGCGGCGACGTGGGTCTCTCCCAGCAGCGCGATGGCGCCGAACTCGAGGTCGCGGTCCCCGAACCGCCGGGCGATCGCGAGCGCCGCCATCGCCTGCTTGGAGCGCTCGGTCGCGTCGCTCGACCACGGCGCCCGGTCGAGCGCGAGCCAGCCGTGATCCACGCTCTCCTCGGCGCCCTCGAGCAGGCTCTCGGCGCGCGCCATCCAGCCGTTCGCGGCCGCGAGATTGGCGTGGACCGCGAAGTAGAAGAACGCAAGCCACCGCGCCACCCGCGCGGCCTCCCCCACCGCGCCCCGGGCGCGATGGGCGGCGAACGCCCGCTCGCCGAGCGCGATCGCCCGGTCGTAGTCGCCGAGATAGTGGGCGGCCTGGGAGAGGCCGTCGAGCGCCTCGGCGCTCTCCTCGACCGCCAGCGCCTCCTCGAAGCAGGCCCGCGCCACGTCCCAGTCCGCGGCGGCGAGCGCTTCACGCCCGCGTCGCAGCAGATCCCCGGTGGCGGCCTCGGCCCCCATCCCGAGGCGATGTTCCCACGGCCGCGGGGGCCGCGCCAAAGACGTAGATGGTTGATTCCACGACCCCACGGGCGCCTGGCGGCGCCCCGCGGCCCCAGGATCGCCACCCGCCCGAGGGCCGCCGCGTGGCGCCACGCCAGCACTGTTCCCCTCGTGCGGGCGGCGCCCTGCATCCACGGGGCATCCACCAGTCGACCGCGCGGCCGCGGAATCAACCATCTAGCCCGCGGGGCGGTCCGGGTCGCCGTCGCAGGTCTGCGGCGACCACAGCCCGACCTCGCGCTCGCGGGCCTGGCGCGCGAGCCGGCGGAACGTCGCGGCGTGGCGCACGTTGGGCGGCACCGTCAGCGGCACGGCGAACCCGCGCTGCACGAGCAGCTCGTTGAACGACCGGCCGTCGGGCAGGCGGACGTAGCGCAGCGCGCGCCCGTAGCGGTCGCGCTCCTCGACGTCGCGCTCGACCGTCACCCGCAGCCGCGGGCGCAGCGTGCGCTTCGCGAACGCCGACGCGCGGCGCCCGAAGCACTCGAGCCCGCCGTAGACCTCCGGGGTGTCCACCCCGATGAGGCGCGTCTTGCCCGCGGCGCGCAGGACGAGGGTGTCGCCGTCGACGACCCGCACGACCTCGTCGCGGGAGGCGGGTGGGCCGGATTCCGGGCGCTCCGCGCCGCGCGAGAGGGAGTCCGCGTCGCAGCCGCCCAGGGCGAGGGCGGCCGCGAGCAGCAGCGGGCCGGCGGCGCGGCTAGACGCGGGCGCTCCTCTCCGCCTCGTCGTACACCCGGACGAAGTGCAGGTAGTTGTCGGCGATCTGCTCGGCGGCGGCGCGGCGCTCGAGGCTCCCGTCGAGGTAGCCCTTCAGCGCGTCCCACCAGATCGAGCGCCCGATCGCGAAGCCGATGAAGCCGTCGACCGGGGCCGCGGCCTGGAGCCACTGCTCGACCTTCTCGTTGGAGGCGCCGCGGCCCAGCAGGACGCAGGTCACGCCCTCGCGGCCGGAGCCGGAGCGGGTCTGCCGCGCGAGCATCTCGGCGTCCTCGGGGGCGTCGACGCCCTCGATCTTCCACACGTCGACCTCGACCCCGAAGCTCTGGGCGTCCTCGATCGCGCGGCGCATCAGCTCGGGGCGCAGCTCGGCGTCGTAGCGGTCGCTGTCGCCGCCCACGCTCTCGAGCTGGTGCGGCTCGGCCGGGACGAGCAGCTCGAAGAGGAACTTGCCGTCGTGCGCATGCAGCCAGTCCGCGAGCTCCTTGAGCCGGCCGAGCTGGCGCTGGTTCGTCTCGGCGTCGCCCTCGGGGTTGTAGCGGACGAGGACCTTGGCGAAATCGACGCCGAACGCCTCGATGTGCTTGCCGAAGTCCGCGCCGTACTGGAAGTCGAACTCGTTCTGGCCGCTCTTCTCGACCGGCATCGACAGCTTGAGGCCGTGCTCGCGCGCCAGCTTGGGGATGTCGGAGCCGAACTCCTCGTCGACCAGGACGCCCGTGGCGGAGGCCTCGACGCCCCGCTCGACCGCGATCTCCATGCCCTCGAAGATCAGCTTCTTCGCGTCCTCGATCTGCTCGTGCTCCGCGGGCGTCGGATCGCCCTCGATGCCGAACATCTTCTTCTGGAACGAGCCCCGGTGGTCGAACGCCAGGATGTAGAGCTTCCCGTCATAACCCAGCCCCATTTGACATCACCCTTCTCGGCTCGTATTTGCAAGCGAGTCTCCAGCCAACCAATGCAACTCTAGCCAGGCTAGGCTTCCCGGCCAGTGAAGCCCAGATTCAGGGGTCCGAGTTACACGATCGGCATCGAGGAGGAGTTGATGATCATCGATGCCGACACCCTCGCGCTCGCGAACGCGATCGAGGCGCTCCTCGACGAGGCGCCGGCGGGTGAGATCAAGCCCGAGCTGATGGAGTCGGTGCTCGAGATCTCCACCGAGCCGTGCCGCAACACGGCCGAGGCCGCCGAGCAGCTGCGCAACCTGCGCCGCCACGTCTCCGACGCCGCCGAGCGCCGTGACCTGCTGATCGGCTCGGCGGGCACCCACCCGTTCGCGCGCTGGGAGGACCAGCGGATCGTCGCCCGCCCGCGCTACCGCGACCTGATCTCGGCGCTGCGCTTCGTCGCCCGGCAGGAGATCATCTTCGGCCTGCACGTCCATGTCGGCGTCGACGACGCCGAGAAGGCCATCCACGTCGCCAACGGGATGCGGGTGCATGTGCCGATCCTGCTCGCGCTGTCGGCCAACTCGCCGTTCTGGCGCGGTGACCGCACCGGCCTCGACTCCACCCGCATGCCGATCTTCCGCGCCTTCCCGCGCGTCGGCATCCCGCCCGCCTACGCGGACTGGGCCGACTACGAGCAGCGCATCAACTTCATGATCGAGTCGGGCGTGATCGAGGACTACACCTACCTCTGGTACGACGTCCGCCCGCACCCGAACTTCGGCACCGTCGAGGTGCGCGCCATGGACGCCCAGACGCGCGTCGAGCACACGCTGGCGCTCGCGGCGCTGATCCAGGCGATGGTCAAGGAGCTCTCCGAGCACTTCGAGGCGGGCAAGCGGCTCGGCCACTACTCGCCCGAGATGCTCGACGAGAACAAGTGGCTCGCGGCCCGCCACGGCCTCGCCGGCGAGCTCGTGGACCTTCCGGACCGCCGCCGCGTGCCCGTCAAGGGGCTTGCGCGGCGGCTCTACGACCGGCTCGAGGACCACGCGCGCGACCTCGGTTCGCTCGCCGAATTCGAGGGTCTGCAGGACATCATCGAACGCGGCAACGGGGCGGCGCGGCAAGAGGTCGTCTTCGAGGCCAACCGCGACCTCAACGAGGTCGTACGCGAGATCGTCGAGGCCACGCGCCCCGACGGCGGCTCGGGCTGAAGAAGCCTCCCGGCAAGCCGCCGGGGCCGCGTAGAATCGTCTGTCCATGGCAAGCGGGCCGGATCTCTTCGTCATCTGCAAGAGCTGCGGCTCGGAGGTGTCCCCCTACATCACCGAGTGCCCGTACTGCGGGACGCGGCTGCGCAAGCGCGCGCCGAAGCTCGAGAAGGGCGGGATCCCCAAGCCGCCCAAGCCGAAGCGCGCCCGGCCGATGCTCGGGCGCCTCAAGCCCGGCGAGATCCCGGGCATCCGCGCCGACTCGCGCCCGTGGGCGGCGTGGGTGCTGGTGGTGGCGTCCGTGCTGGTGCCGCTCGGCGGCCGCGCGGGCTTCTACCCGCTGAGCGACCTCGCCCTCCCGGCCGGGGACGAGTACTGGCGCGGGCTGACGACGCTGTTCGTCTACGGGCAGACGGGCTACGAGGTCGTCGCGGTCGGCGCGATGGCGCTCTTCGCCTGGCTGCTCGAGCGGCGCCACGGCTGGTGGGCGCCGTTGCTGATCTTCCTGCTGTGCGGGGCCGCGGGCTCGGCGCTGGTGATCGCCGTCGATCCCAACGCGCTCGCCGTGGGCGCCAACGGCGTCGCGCTCGGCATGCTCTGCGCCTGGGTCGTGCGCGACCTGCTGGCCCGCCGGCGGGGCGAGGAGGACGACGCCGACATGCTCGGCGTGCTGGCGATCGCCGTGGTGCTCGTGCTGCTGCCGGTCGTCTCGCCCGAGGCCCATGCGCTCGCCGGCCTCGGCGGCGGCGTGATGGGCCTGCTGCTCGGGCTCGTGCTCGCGCGCCTGCGAGAGCGCTGAGCCCGGATCCACCGATACCCGCGGCGCCTTGATCGGGGACCCGCCCGCCCCCTTCGCCAGTGCCGATCGGCCGCGACCCAGGTGGTTCACCACATGGATGCGCGGCCGATCGACCCTGGCTCGACCCACGACGCCGAGGCATCCACGGAACATCGGTGATCCGGGCTGAGCGCCCCTGGGGGCGCCCGGCGGCGCTCGTATGATGCACCGTTCGTGTCCGAGCGCCGCGCCTACTCAGACGCCGAGATCGAGGCCGCCGTGCAAGCCCTCTCGGCTCCGGATCGGCTCGAGGACGCCCAGCGCGTGGTCGCGGCCAACGCCCCCGCGCTCCAGCGCATCCTCAACCAGGCGCTCGAGGCCGCCGAGTGGTTCGGCTCCGCCCACCACGCCGAGGTGCTCAAGGCGGCCGGCGCCGCCGACCCGGACGAGCGCGTCGCCGCGGTGCGCACGCTCGTCGCGGAGGAGACGCGTGTCAGCATGCTGATCGGCGTGGCGGTCGGCTACGAGCTGGCCCACCAGCTCCTCGAGTCCAACAGCGAAGGAGATGACGACTGATGGCAGTGGACGTCCGGTTCCTGGGGCAGAGCGCATTCGAGCTGAAGGCCGGCGGGACGACGGTGCTCGTCGACCCGTTCCTCACGGGCAACCCGCTCGCGGCCGCGACGGCCGACGAGATGTCGCCCGACGTCATCCTGCTCACCCACGGTCATGCCGACCACCTCGGGGACACGGTGGACATCGCCACGCGCACGGGCGCGACGGTGGTCGCCATCGTCGAGCTGGCCGCCGAGCTCGCCGACGCGGGCTGCGACACCATCAACCCGAACTTCGGCGGCACCGTGGCCTTCGACTGGGGCTGGGTCAAGCTCGTCCCCGCCTGGCACACCGCGGTGAGCCCGAACGGCACGCCGCACATGCCGGCCGGGCTGCTCATCCACATCGGCGACCACCTGATCTACCACCTCGGCGACACCTGCCTGTTCTCCGACATGCAGCTGATCGGCCGCCGCGGTGACCGGATCGACCTCGCGCTGGTGCCGATCGGCGGGCACTTCACCATGGATCGCTTCGACGCCGTCACGGCCGTCGAGCTCATCCGCCCGGACCAGGTGATCCCGATGCACTACAACACGTTCCCGCCGATCGAGACCGACGCCCAGGCGTTCAAGTCCGACGTGCAGAACGCCGGCTTCTCGCAGGTCGTGGTGCTCGATCCCGGCCAGTCGCACACGGTGAAGTGACCCACGCGATCGTCCTGATCGAGGCCGAGCGGGCCGCCATCCCGCACCTGGGCGGCCTCCTCGCCGACGTCGAGGGCGTCGCGGAGGCCTACTCGGTCACCGGCGAGTGGGACTTCGTGGCGATCCTGCGCGTCCGCGAGCCCGAGCGGCTGGCCGAGCTCATCACCGGCCGGCTCGCCCAGCTCGACGGGATCCGCCGGACGCACACGATGGTCGCCTTCGAGGTGTTCTCACAGCACGATCTCGAGGCGCTGTTCTCGATCGGCGCCTGATGCGCCGCCTGCTCGTCCTCGGGGCCGTGGTGGCGGCCCTGGCCGCGGCGGGGTGCGGCGGAGACGACGAGGAGACGGCGCAGTCCACGCCGTCGCCGGCGGCGACCCCGACCCGCACCCCGCAGGCCACCCCGCCCACCGCCACCGCGCCGAGCGCCCCGTCGCCCCCTCCCGACTCCGCCACGCCGGAGGGCGGGGCGACCCCGGGGCCGGAGGAGCAGGAGGGCGGCGCCGGGGACGAGGAGGCGGTCCGCGTCCCCGTCGACCTCACCGTGCGCGCGAGCGGCGTGCGGCCTTCGACGGTGAAGGTCCCCGGATTCCTCGCCCTCGAGCTGCGCGTGCGCAACCGGACGCCGCAGGCGGTCACGGTGACCGTGGAGGGCGCCAAGGGCCCGGGCGAGCTGAGCGTCGCCGCGGGGCAGACCGGCACGCTGCGCCTCGAGGGCCTGCGGCCGGGCCGCTACCGGGTCGACGCTGGGGCCGCCGGGAGCGCGACGCTCGTCTCGGGCGCGGAGGCCGGCCCATGAGCACGCCCGGCGAGAAGGCGGCCCCGGGCGGGCGGGCCTCGTCCGGGCCGGCCGCGGGCGGGCGGGCCTCGTCCGGGCTCGTGCTCGACCGCTACCGCCCGACGCTCGGGGATCTCGTACGCGGCCGCTCGGGCCGCCGGGCGCGGTGGGGGCTCGGGCTGTTGGTCGCCGCCGTGGCGCTCGCCGCCGTCGCTCTCGCGGCCCTGTGGGCGTTCAGCCCGGCCAACCGCGGCACCGAGTACATCCATCGCGACGCGCCCACCTTCAACTTCGCCTACACCGAGGACATGAAGCCCGTCCGCCCGCAGGGCGACGAGTACGTCCGCGTCGAGCGCCGGCGCGACGACGGCCTGTTCCTCGACTCCTTCGCCGTGCTGCCGCTCCGGCTGCCCGCCTACCGCGGCGACGCGGGCGGGTACCTCCCCGCCTTCGCCGACCGCGAGCTCGCCGCGCTGCGCCGCCGCTACGACGACCTCGAGCTCGTGCAGGAGGGCAAGACGCGCGTGGTCGAGACGCCGGGCTACTCGCTCGTCTGGCGGGCGCGCGAAGGTGAGCGCCGTCTCTACGGACGGACCGTCCTGCTCCCCGAGCCGGTGCCGGGCGCGCGGGGCGGCGTGCGCCTGGAGATGGTCGTCACCCCGGCCGCCGGGGCCGCCACCGCCGGCGACGCCGGCGCGCGCGGCGCGACGAAGCGGCCCTACCGGACGTTCCGCTTCGGCACCGAGGGTCCCTGACGCCTCAGTGGACCCGCGAGCCCAGGGGCACGTCCTCGTCGGGCGCCAGCAGGATGACCTGCCCTTCCTCGTCGGCCGCGCCCAGCACCAGCACCTCGGACAGGAACGGGCCGATCTGCCGCGGCGGGAAGTTGACCACGCCGACCACGCGGCGTCCCTCGAGCGCGCCCCGCTCGTAGTTCGTGATCTGCGCCGAGGAGCGCTTGACGCCGATCTCGGGGCCGAAGTCGATCGTGAGCTTGAAGGCCGGCTTGCGCGCCTCGGGGAACTCCTCCACCTCGAGGACCCGGCCCACGCGCATGTCGACCCTGAGGAAGTCGTCGAACTCGATCATCGGGCGGGCAGCCTAGACGCTCGCCCGGGCGGCGATGCGCCCCTGCCTTAGGGCGTCGCGCCCGGGGTGGGAGTGCCGGCCGGCTCGGCCGGCATGGGGCTGGGGGTCGGGCTCGCGCTCGCGCCCGGGCCGGGCGACGGCGAGGGGCTCGGAGAGGGGCTGGGGCTCGGCGACGGCGACGGGCTGGGCGAGGGCTGCTGGGGCGCCGGCTGCGAGACGGGCGGCTGCGCCGGGACGGGCGCGGGGCTCGTCGCGGCCGGCGTGGTCGCGGCCGGCGGCACCGGGCTCGCGGAGGGCACCGGGGTCGGCGAGGTCCCCGGGGCGCCGGGCACGGTCGTGCCGGCGTCCTCGGTGGGCAGCGTCACGACGTCGCCGTCGTGCTGCTCCTTGCCGGGCGTGGTCTCGCCCTCGGCCGTGATGCCGGGCGTGGTGGTCGCCGTCGGCACGCCCTGCTCGTCCTTCTCGTCCGAGTCCTTGCCGGGCTCCTCGCCCTTGAGAGCGCGGTCGTCCTCGCCGGCGCGGTCGCCGTTCTGCACCTGCTCGGCGTCCTTGGCGAGCGGGGCCGCGGGGCTCACCGGCTGGGGCTCGGAGGCGACCGCCACGGGCGCCTGGTCCGGCGCCGCGGTCGTGACGGGGGCGGTCGACGCGCTCGCCATCTCGGTCCTGGCCGGCGACTTGTCGACCGCGACGTGCTTGACCTCGGCGGCGCCCATCGTGACGATCGCGGCGGCCGCGAGGCCGGCGGCGGCCTTGCTGGCGACCGCGCTCATGCCGGCCTGGACCATCGCGCCGGTGCCCGCGCCGGCGGCGGCGCCACCGGCTGCGGCGCCGCCACCGGCGGCGGCGGCCGTCCCGCCGCTGGCCGCGGCGGTCGTGCCGAGGTGGGCCAGCAGCGTCTTCTTGAGCAGCAGCAGCGGCGCGACCGGGAAGACCGCCGCCAGCGCCTTGTTGGTCTGGCGCAGCTGCTTGCGGAAGGTGGCGCAGCGCTCGCAGGACCGCAGGTGGCGCCGGACGGGCGCGCTCGTGCGCGCGAGCCCCTCCGCCACCTCGCCGAGCTCGATGCGGACCTCGTCGCAGGACAGCGTCCGCGCCTCGGCCGCCTCGGCGAGCGACACCCGCGCGCGGACGAGCAGCGACTTCACGGAGGGCACCGTGGTCTCCATCGCCTCGGCGATCTGCTCGTAGGACAGCGCGTCGATCTCGCGCAGCAGCAGCGCGGTGCGCTGCGTCTCCGGCAGGTCCTGCACGTCGGCGATGAGCAGCCGGAACTCCTCGCGCTTGTGGACCTTCTCCGCCGTCGTCTGCCCGCCCTCGGAGAGGTGGACGTCCATCGAGTCCACGCCCACCGCCTGCGTGCGGCGCAGGTGGTTCAGCGAGCGGTTGCGGGCGATCCGGTACAGCCACGGGCGCACGTTGATGTCGCGCTCGTCGGCGAGGATCGCGTTGAAGGCGGCCGTGAAGACCTCCTGCAGGACGTCCTCGGCGTCCTCACGGGACGACAGCATGTGCCGGCAGAAGGCCAGCAGCCGCGACTGGTAGCGCGAGACCAGCGCCTCGAAGGCGTTGTGGTTGCCGCGGCGGACGAGCGCGACCAGGCGCTCGTCGGACTGCAGGCGCAGCAGAGGCGACCGGCCGTGGAGGCCGGCGGGGCCGGCGTGAGTGAGCGTCGAAGCTTCCAAGCTGAACAGCAGAGAAACGGTTCCGCCCGGGTGGAACCCCTGCGGGACGGAGAAGTTGCTGAGTTCCCAGGGTAGCCGTCACGTGTGGGCCGGATGTCAGACCACGTGCAGGCCGCCCACACCCCGCCGACCGGGCGGCTTACGATGGCGCGCAGGCCCGGGTAGCCCAACGGTAGAGGCAAGCGGTCTTAAAAACCGCTGCTCGAAAGAGCGTGTGGGTTCGAGTCCCACCCCGGGTATCTTTCAGACGTCTGGTCCGCTCGGAGACCGGGCCTCTGTCCATTCGGCGATCCTGACCGAGATGAGCGGCGAGCCACCCCAGAACGGCGTACCCGAGCCGCGCGCGGGACCGGAGCCCTCGGGCGCGCTCGGCGGCGGAGCCGAGCTGGTCGTCGGGAGCATGATCGAGCTCGTGCAGCGCCTGAGCGACGGCCAGCGCGGGCAGACGGAGGTCCTGATGAGGCTGGTCGAGGCGATCGACAACCTCACCGTCGCGCACACCGCCCTCCACGACGATCTCGCGCGCCTGCGTGCAGAGGTCGGCTCGTCCGCCGGAGACCACGCGCTGATCGACGCCGACGACCGCGACGGCCTTCGCGCGCTGCGCGAGCAGGCCCGGCAGGCCCGGCGGCACGCGCGGGAGACCGCCGGCCGCGACCCCGATCGGTAGGCGCCCCGCCGAGGCGGGCCGTCCGTACGGCCCGCGCGTCAGGCGAGCGCCATCTCGAGGTCGACCATCTCGCCCGCCGCGGCCACCGGCTGGAAGCCGAAGCGCCGCAGCAGCCGCAGCGCGCGCCGGTTCTCGCGCAGCGTGCTCGCCGTGAACACGCGCACGCCCTCCTCGTGGGCGCGCTCGGCGAGCAGGCGCAGCATCGCGCGGGCGAGGCCGCGGCCCTGCCAGCGGTCCGTGACGGTCACGGCGACGTCGGCCCGCGCCGGATCGCCGGCGAGGCGGACGAAGCGCACCACCGCCAGCCCCTCGCCGGTCACGGGGTCGAGCGCGGCGAGCGCCTCGTGGTCGTGGTGGTCGACGTCGACGAGGAAGTCGATCTCGGCGTCGGTGAGCCGGGGCTTGGGCGAGGCGAAGCGCAGGTACCGCGTCTCCGCCGAGAGGCCGTCGACCGCCGCCGTGTACGTCGCGCGGTCGGCGGGCGTCAGGGGGCGCACGAGCACGGCGTCCCCGCTCGGGAGGACGACGCGGCGTCCGTCGGGAGCGGGGGGTGCCGGCGCCTGCTCGCGCTGGGCGTGGGGAGATGTGAGCATCGGTGCGGGGGAGAGAGTTGAAAGTTGCAACCCAGTATCCCACGCCGGGCGTACGCGGACCATCGGGGTAGCCGTACGCTGCATCGGGTGCCTACCGCCGATCTGCGCGTCCGCCTGCAGCCGCGGTCCCGGCGGACCGAGGTCGTGGGCGAGCGGGCGGGCGCGGTCGTGATCCGCGTCACCGCGCCGCCGGTCGACGGCAAGGCGAACGCCGCGCTGTGCGAGCTCGTGGCACGCGCGGCGGGTGTCGCGCCGTCGGCGGTGCGCGTGCTCCGGGGCGCGGGCGCGCGCGACAAGGTGGTCCGCGTAGACGGCGTGGCCGAGGCCGACCTGCGCCGGGCGCTCGGGGTGTAAGGGCGGGCGCGCTACGCCGCGGCGACCGTGCGCGTGCGGCCGGCGTTGCCGGCAAAGCCTGAGAGGAGCGTCTCGGCGAGCTGGCGGTCGCCGCTGAAGTCGAGCTCCGTCATGTCGGAGTCGGGACCGAGCGCGTGCACCCACCCGGCCACCGTGCCGGCGACGCGGGCGTCGGCCTCGTCGTCCGCGACGCTCTCGGTGATCCCCGCGCGCCCGCCGCCGGCCGTCAGCCGGTAGAAGCGCTCCGGACGCTCGCCGTTGGCGAGCACGATGCAGTCGACGGTGCCTTCGAGCGCCGCCGACGGCGTGAGCAGCCCGGGAGCGAGCCGTAGGATCGCCCCGATGTTGACCTCTTCGCCCTCGCGCGGCGGGCCCCATGTCCACTCGTAGCCCCAGCGGGCCAGCGCGCCGAGCACCGGCATCAGGTCGCGCGAGCGCTCGGTGAGCTCGTAGTCGACGCGCGGCGGCACCTCGCGGTAGCGCTGACGCGTCAGCAGCCCGTCGGCGACCATCCGGTTCAGCCGCGAGCGCAACTGCTCCGTGGAGATGCCCGGCAGCACCCGCTGCAGCTCGACGAACCGCCGCGGGCCGGCCGCGAGGTCGCGGATGATCAGCAGGGTCCACTTGTCGCCGACCAGGTCGAGCGCGCGAGCGTCGGGCGCCCACTGGTCATACGGATGGCGCTTGGGGGGAGGAGCAGGCGGAATAGGAGGAGTCCTCGACTGAGGGGACGGTGCGAGCCGGGGCGGAGCATACCCCCTTGCGCACCTTTACTGGAAGCAGTTGCGCCACTTTTCGCCAGTTTTCAGCCTCCTCCTCGTTGGGGCCTGGAGGCAGGGGTCCCACGCGACTCGTGTCCGCACCCGAACAGGCCGATAAAGGACACGATGGGAGACGTCATCAACCTCGCAGAGCACCGCGCCGCCCGTCGCCGGCAGGCGTGCCCGCGGGACGCCGAGTTCTTCTTCGACCTGGCGTGCCCGTCGACGTACCTGGCGGCCGAGCGGGTCGAGCGCGGCTTCGGGCAGGTGATCTGGACGCCGGCGAGCGGCGCCGCTCTGGGTGCGGGGAGCGCGCCGGCCGACGGCGACGAGCTCGAGCGGTTGCGCCGCCACGCCGAGGACCGCGCCGCCCGGCTGCGCCTCCCGCTCTCCTGGCCCGAGCAGTTCCCCGCTCCCGTCCCCGCCGCGATGCGGGCCGCCGGCTACGCCGCCGAGCAGGGCCGTGCCGCGCCGTTCGTGCTGGCCGCCGTGCGCCTCGCCTTCTGCGGCGGGTTCGACCTCGACGACCCCGAGATCCTCGCCGAGGCCGCCGCCGCGGCGAGCATCGGCCTGGACGAGTGCCTGCGCGCCGCCGGCGACGCCCATCGAGACGGCGACGCGGAGCTCGCCGCGCGCCGCGTGGTCTCCGCGGGGGCGCCGTACCTCCCGGCCCTGCGCGTGGGCGGCCGGCTGTTCTGGGGCGAGGAGCGCCTCGGCGAGGCGGCGGCCGCCGCCCGGGGCGTCCCGGCCGCGCGGGCGCTCGGGCGCTAGGCGCGGTCGCGCTACGGGCTGACGAGCCCGGCGAGGATCAGCTCGTCCAGGCGCTCGCGCGTCGACTCGTCGTCGTCCGCGCCCGGAGAAGGCGCCGGCAGTACGGCCTCGTCGCCGGCCTCGTGGAGGAGGAGGTCGAGCTCGGCGGTCTGCGTGAAGGCGCCCGGGACGTCGCGTCGTGAGTCCATGCCGCTGACCGTACCCCGGCGGGGCGGGCGCCCGTGCGCGCCGGGAGGAGATCCCCCCGGTCGGGGGGTCACCGCGTGCGGGTAGGTTGGACGCCATGGCCACGGAGACCGAAGGGACCGCGCTGCACGGTGGCCGCCTGATCGCGCGCCGGCTGAAGGCGCACGGGGTGCGCACGCTGTTCACGCTGTCCGGCGGCCATCTGTTCTCGGTCTACGACGGGTGCCGGGCGGAGGGCATCGACATCGTCGACACCCGGCACGAGGCCTCCGCCGCGTTCGCCGCCGAGGGGTGGGCCAAGGTCACGCGCACGCCGGGCGTGTGCGCGCTCACGGCCGGGCCGGGCGTCACCAACGGCATGAGCGCGCTCGGCGCCGCCCAGCAGAGCCACTCGCCGATGGTCGTCCTCGGCGGGCGGGCGCCGGCGTGGCGGTGGGGGCAGGGGTCGCTGCAGGAGATCGACCACGTCCCGTTCGTGCGCCCGCTGGTCAAGCTGGCGGCGACGGCCGGCTCCACGGCGGAGATCCCGGAGCTGGTGGACGCCGCCTGGCGCACGGCGCTCGCCCCGCACTCCGGCCCCGCCTTCGTGGACCTGCCGCTCGACCACGTGTTCGGCGAGGCCGCCGAGCCGGCGCCCGAGCCGCCCCCGTCGCCGCGGGCGGAGCTCGCCGACGGCGCCGCGGTCGAGCGGGCGGCGGCGCTGCTGCGCGAGGCCGTGCGCCCGGTGGTCATGGCCGGCACCGACCTCTACTGGGGCCACGGCGAGGTCGCCCTGCGCGCCCTCGCCGAGGCGCTCGGGATCCCCGTCTTCCTCAACGGCCTCGCGCGCGGGAGCCTTGCCCGCCGACCACGAGCTGGTGTTCTCCCGCGCCCGGCGGACGGCGCTGGAGGGCGCCGACGTCGCGCTCGTCGTCGGCGCGCCGCTGGACTTCCGGCTCGGCTTCGGCCGCGCGTTCGGCCCCGAGACCGAGATCGTCGTCGTCGACGTGGCCGAGCCCGAGCGCGAGCACCCGCGACAGCCGGCCGTTGAGCTCTACGGCGGTCTGACGGAGAGCCTCGGGGCCCTGCGGGCGGCGGTCGGCCCGGCACCGCCGGACACGCGGCCCTGGCGCGAGGAGATCGGCCGCGTGGAGGCCGAGCGCCGGGCGGCGGAGGAGCCCGAGCGCGCCGACCCGCGCGCGCCGCTGCATCCCATGCGGCTCTACCACGAGCTCGGCCAGGTGCTCGACCGCGACGCGATCGTGATCGGCGACGGGGGCGACTTCGTCTCCTACGCCGGCCGCGTCGTCGAGTCCTACGAGCCCGGCTGCTGGCTCGACCCCGGCCCGTTCGGCTGCCTCGGCTCGGGCCCGGGGTACGCGCTGGCGGCCAAGCTCGCCCGTCCCGGCCGGCAGGTCGTGCTGCTGCTCGGCGACGGGGCGTTCGGCTTCTCCGGCCTCGAGTTCGACACGCTCGCGCGCCACGGCGTCGACGTCGTCGGCGTGATGGGCAACAACGGCATCTGGGGGCTCGAGAAGCACCCCATGGAACGCCTCTACGGCTACTCGGTCGCCGCCGACCTGCGCCCGGAGACGCGCTACGACCAGGTCGTCGAGGCGCTGGGCGGGCACGGCGAGCTCGTCCGCGAGCCGGCCGAGCTGCGCCCCGCGCTCGAGCGGGCGTTCGGCGCGGGCCGGCCGGCGCTCGTCAACGTCCTGACCGACCCGGCGATCGCCTACCCGCGGACGTCGAGCCTCGCCTGACGGGCGCTCCCCACGCCGGGAAACGGGGCCTTAAAGAGAACCCGCCCGCGGCGGGGCGGGCGGGTTCAAAGTGGCCCCGTCAGGACGGGCAGGGGTACGTGCCTTGAAGGGGCCGTATGAACGGTCCAGACGGCGGGAGGCGCCGATTGTGCGGCATCGCCCGGACCTATGATGCCGGTGGACGGCGGCGGGAGGCACGACCGCCCTCCGACGTTCGGGATTGTCGTTGGCGCGCGACACCCGAGGCAATCGAACAAACGTCCAGTTACCCCCCAAATGGGGGGTATCCCGGCATCGCGTTGCCTACCCGCTGTACCGAGGGGTGCTATCCGGCCCGCCGCGCCGCCGCGAGGGCGACGCCCCACAGGATGTCATGCTCGCTCGCCGCGACGCGGTCGAGCCCGAACGCCCGCATCACCTCGACGAGGATGATCACCCCGGCCACGATGACCGGCGCGCGGGCCGGGTCGAGGCCCGTCACCTCGCGCCGCTGCGCGAGCGTCATCCCCGCCAGCCGCTCCAGCATCGCCTCGAGCACGGCGAGGGAGAGCGGGTGGCCCTCGACGCGGCGCGCGTCGTAGGGGTCGAGCGCCAGGTCGATCGCCGCGCACGACGTGGCGGTGCCGGCCACGGCCACGGCGGCCGCCACGCGCGCGCGCACGTCGTCGGGGACGGCCTCGCGCAGGACGGCGCGCACGTCCGCGGCCAGAGCGCGCCGCTCCCCGGCCGTGGGCGGATCGCGGTGGAGATGGCGCTCGCTGTGGCGCACGACGCCGGCCTGGGTGGACACGTGGAAGCGGACGCCGCCGCCCGAGCCCACGACGAGCTCCGTCGACCCGCCGCCGATGTCGGCCACGAGCAGCTCGGTGGGGTCCGCCGGGTCGCGGGCGGCGGTGGCGCCGAGGAACGTGAGCCGCGCCTCCTCCTCGCCGGAGAGGGTGCGGGCGTCGAGGCCGAAGCGATCCCGCACCGTCGCGGCGAACTCGGCGCCGTTGGCCGCGTCGCGCACCGCGGAGGTCATGACCGCCGGACGGGCCTCGCAGCCGTGCGCGTCGATCGCCGCGACGTAGGCCTCGAGCGTGGCGAGTACCCGGGCGCGCGGTTGCTCGCCGAGCGCGCCGGTGGCGTCGACGCCGTCCCCGAGCCGGGTGACCGTCGAGCGCCGCTCGATCTCGGAGACCGCGCCGTCCGCGGCGTCCGCGATCAGCAGCCGCGTCGAGTTCGTCCCGATGTCCACGACGCCCACGCGCACGGCGGGGCGCGACTCTACGCTGCCCACGACCGATGACGCCCGCCCCCCGGCACCCGTGACGCCCCGGCCCGTGCGCATCGGCTGCTCGGGCTGGAACTACCGCGACTGGCGCGGGCGGCTGTACCCGGAGGGCCTGCCCCCGCGCCGCTGGCTCGCCCGCTACGCCGAGTGCTTCGACACCGTCGAGGTCAACTCGACCTTCTACCGCCTCGCCTCCCCCACGGCCGTCGAGGGCTGGGTGCGCGACACCCCGGACGGCTTCGTGTTCGCCGTCAAGGCGAGCCGCTACCTCACCCACATGAAGCAGCTCACCGACCTCGGCAGCGGCATCAAGCGCTTCTACGACGCGATCGCCCCGCTCGCCGGCTCACCAAAGCTCGGCCCGGTCCTGTGGCAGCTCCCCGAGCGGATGCAGCGCGACGACGAGCGCCTCGCCGGCGCGCTCGACCAGCTCCCGCCCGGCCGCCACGCCTTCGAGTTCCGCCACCGGTCGTGGTTCGACGACGCCGTCTACGCCCTGCTGCGCGAGCACGGCGCCGCGCTCGTGATCGCGCACCACCCCGAGCGCCCCTGGCAGGCCCACGAGCTCACGACCGACTGGACCTACCTGCGCTTCCACTACGGCGCCCGCGGCCGCCGCGGCAACTACGGCCCGTCCGAGCTCGACGACTGGGCCGCGGAGATCGCCGAGCTCCGCAAGCGCGCCGACGTCTTCGCCTACTTCAACAACGACTGGGAGGGCTTCGCGGTGGCCAACGCGCTCGAGCTCGAGAAGCGCCTCGCGTGAGCCCGACGCTCACCGAATCCGTGGTAACCTCGTTGGTCCACGTCGCGGGGTGGAGCAGCCAGGTAGCTCGTCGGGCTCATAACCCGAAGGTCGCGGGTTCGAATCCCGCCCCCGCTATCCGCCGACGATGACGGTGACGCGCCGTCGCCGACGGCACCAAAAGCCCCGTACACGCGGGGCTTTGGCGTTAAGCGGCCGGTGCGGCGCCGCGCCCGAGTCACTTCGAACCGGGGCCGTCGCACTGGGCTCGGGTACCAATTTCTCGACGTGCTTCAGGCGAGCCAGCGGTTGCTCGTGTCGCACCTGCACCTCCTCCCGCGCAGTGCGCGTCCTGCGGGCGTGTGGCCGGGTCAGCACCGGCGACGGCCGAGGTGCGAGACTCGTGGGCACCGTGGCGGGGTCGAGCGACATCAGAGAGACGACATGTTCGTAGCCAACCGCCGTTTCACCTCCGTCGATGCGGAGTGCCGCCTGCCCACGATCAAGGCCGTCACGATCGTCCACTTCGGGAGCTGAGCCATGTGCGCGGTCGTAGTCGCCCTCGGGGGAAACGCCCTGCTGCGGCGGGGCCAGCCGGTGACCGCCGAAATCCAACGCGCCAGCCGGCTGTCGCGAAGCGGCGCGGCGTCTGGAAGCAGCGATACGCAGAGATCAACGAGTGGGAGCGCTACCTCGCCGGCAACGGCTTCCGGATCGTGAAGCTCTTCCTCAACCTCTCCCGCGAGGAGCAACGGCGGCGGCTGTTGCGGCGGCTCGACCTCCCCGACCACCGCTGGCAGTTCTCGCCCGCCGACGTGACCGAGCGCGGCTTCTGGGACGAGTACCAGAAGGCGTACTCCGAGGTCTTGTCTCACCCGAGCACCGAATGGGCGCCGTGGTACGTGATCCCGGCGGACTGGAAGTGGTTCGCGAGGATCGCCGCGGCGTCCGTCCTCGTCAGCACCCTCATGGAGATCGAGCCGCGCTCCCCGGTCATCGACGGCGCGCAGGAGGACGCGCTGCTCGAGATCAAGCAGCGCCTCGAGGCCGAGGCGCCCGACGGCGCCGCGCCCGACCCGTACGAGGCCGAGCTGCGAGGAGCGAGCTGATGGCAACGCCTCCCGGCGGCACGCAGGTCGACGAAGAGCGCGCCGAACCCGCAGGCGGCGCGGACCACTGGTTCGCGCTCGATCAGGCGGCGGTCGTCGCGAAGGTCGGGAGCGACGCGGAGCGCGGCCTCAGCGAGGCCGAGGCGGCGAGCCGGCTGTCGCAGCACGGCCCGAACCAGATCTCGGGCGAGAAGCCGCCGTCGGCGCGGCAGGTGGCGCTCGGGCAGCTTCGCGATCCGATGAACATCATGCTCGTCGGCGTCACCGCGGTGAGCTTCGCCATCGGCGAGGTGCCGACGGGGATCATCGTCGCAGCGCTGATCCTCCTCAACGTCGTGCTCGGCTCGCGCCAGGAGCTGAAGGCGCGCGCGAGCGTCGACGCGCTCTCCAAGATGCAGGTCCCCCAGAGCCGCGTGGTGCGTGACGGGCACGTCGTGTCGGTGCCCGCGAGCGCGATTGTCCCGGGCGACGTGCTGCAGGTGGAGGCGGGCGACATCGTGCCGGCGGACGGTCGCATCCTGCGCTCGGCCACGCTGGAGGCGCAGGAGGCCGCCCTGACCGGCGAGAGCGCCCCGGTCGCGAAGGACGCCGCCGTCCTCGCGGGCGACGACGTCGCGCTCGGCGACCGGTCGAACATGCTCTTCCAGAACACGTCGGTCACGCGAGGGACCGCGACGATGGTCGTCACGGCCACTGGCATGGGCACGGAGATGGGCCAGATCGCGACGATGCTGACGTCGGTCACGCGGGTCCGCTCGCCGCTGCAGAAGGAGCTCGACTCGCTGACGAAGGTGCTCGGGATCATCGCGTGGACAGCGGTCGCGTTCATCGTCGTCGTCGGCCTCCTGCGCGGCCTGCCGTTCGACGACCTGGTGCTGCTCGGGACCGCGATGGCGATCTCGGCGATCCCGACCGGCATGCCGGCGTTCGTCTCGGGACTACTCGCGCTGGGCGCCAAGCAACTCGCCGACGCGCGCGCCGTCGTCAAGAACCTCACGGACGTCGAGACGCTCGGGTCGACCAGCGCGATCAACACCGACAAGACCGGCACGCTGACGATGAACGAGATGATGGTCTCGACCCTCTACGCGGGCGGGACGTGGTTCCGCGTCGGCGGTCACGGCTACGAGAAGACCGGAGCCATCGAATCGGTCGCCGGCGCGCCGGTCCCGGACTTCACGCGGCTCGCGCTCGCGCTCGTGCTCGACAGCGACGCCACAGTGAGCGACGACGGCAGCGTTGTCGGCGATCCGACCGAGGCGGCACTCGTCGTCCTCGCGGCCAAGCTGGGCGTCAGCGCGGAGGAGACGCGACGCGCCTACCCGCGCCTCGCCGAGGTCCCGTTCGACTCGGACTACAAGTTCATGGCCACCTTCCACCGCGCGACGCTCGACGGCGCGGAGCACGTCGTCGAGCTCGTCAAGGGCGGGCCGGACGTCGTGCTCACGCGTTGCACCCAGGCGGGCGGGCCACTGAGCGGGTCCCAGGTGCCGATCGCAGATGCGCGGTCGGAGATCGACGCCGCGAACGCCCAGCTCGGCGAGCAGGGGCTGCGGGTGCTGGCGTTCGCCGCGCGCGTCATCGCCGAGGAGAACCTCGACGCGATGGTCGCCGACCCGATGTCGATGACGAACGACCTGGGGTTCGTGGGGATGGTCGGGATGATCGACCCGCTGCGCCCGGAGGCCAAGGACGCTGTCTCCACGGCGCTCCGCGCCGGCATCGACGTACGGATGATCACCGGCGACAACGCCATCACCGCGGGCGCCATCGGGGCGTCCCTGGGGCTCGGCGCAGGCGCGATCAGCGGCGGCGAGTTCAAGGACCTCTCCGACGAGGAGATTGTGCGGCGCTTGCCCCAGCTGCACGTCTTCGGCCGGGTCACCCCTGAGGACAAGCTCCGCCTGGCGCGGTTGATGCAGCAGGAGGGGATGATCGTTGCCGCCACCGGGGACGCGGTGAACGACGCCGCCGCGCTCAAGCAGGCCGACATCGGCGTCGCGATGGGCAGCGGCAGCGAGGTGACCAAGCAGGCCGCCCGCATGATCCTCACCGATGACAACTTCGGCACGCTGGTGCACGCCGTCGAGCTCGGCCGCAAGGTCTACGACAAGGTCGTTGCCTACGTCCGCTTCCAGATGACCCAGCTGCTTGCGCTGGTCATGCTCTTCGTCGCCGCGTCGGCGTTCGACATCAACGACGGCGTCGCGCTGACGCCGCTGATGGTGCTGTACCTGCTGTTCTTCGCCACCGCGGTGGGCGTGGTGATCATCGCCGTCGATCCCGGCGACCCGGACATCATGCGCCGTAAGCCGCGGGACCCGAAGCTGCCGATCACGAACCGCGCGGCGGTCACCTCATGGCTGCTGTACGCGTTCACGCTGTTCGTCGCGGCGCTGTTCCCTCTCCTTGCCGGCCCTGACGACCCCAAGCCCGACGCCGCCAGCGTCTCGATGACGATGACGTTCGCGGTCATGGGGTTCGGCACGGCCTTCAACGCGCTCACGAACCGACGCGATCCCGCGAGCGGCGTCACGCCGCCGATCCTCAAGGCGTTCGCCATCTCGCTCGTAACGATGGCCATGCTCGTGCTCGCCGCCGAGCTCCCCGCGCTCCAGAAGGGCCTGCTCACGGCGCCGATGTCGGGCCGGCAGTGGTTTGCGTGCGTAGGGCTCGCGCTGCTCCTGCCGATCGTCATCGAAGGCCGCAAGTGGATCCGGCGCCGCCGCGAGGCGGCGCCGGAGGAGCTCGACGTTCGGCGCGCCGTCGCGCCGGGGCACGCTGCGTGATGACAGAGCCTGTCGCCGAGACGCCGAAGGCACCCGCGATGACGGTTCGCGGCGCCATCTTCCTCGGCGTCGGCCCGATGGTCGGCGCGGGCATCTTCGCGCTGCTCGGGGAGGCGGGCACCGTCGCCGGCGCGGCCGTGTGGATGTCGTTCGCGCTGGCGGGGATCGTGACCGGGCTGATCGGCCACACGGTGGTCAAGCTCGGCGTCCGCTACCCGTCGTCTGGCGGCCTCATCGCGTATCTCATCGCGGGTTCGGCAACGGCCGCCTCGTCGGGATCGCGTCGTGGCTCGGGTACATATCGGCGATCGTGATCGTCGGGGCAATGGTGGCGGTGTCGTTCGGCAGCTATGCGACCTCGTTGTTCATCGGCAACGACGCGGGCGCAGCCTGGGACAACGTCTTCACGACCGGGGTCGTCCTCGGCACGCTGGGCATCAACCTCATCGGCTCGCGCATCGTCGACCGGGCGCAGACGGCGATCGTCCTGACCGAGTTGGTCGTCTTCGCGGTGTTCATCGTCGCCACGCTCACCAGCGTCGAGTGGTCGCTGCTCCCGTTCAGCGGCTATCCGCCGTTCTCCGACATCGTCGCGAGCGTCGCGTTGACGTTCTCCGCGTTCCTGGGGTTCAGCGTGATCACGTTCTCGGCCGGGGACCTCGCCGATCCCGCGCGCGGGTTGCCGAGAGCGATGTACACGCGCTCGGGCTGACCGGCAGCCTGTACATCCTGATCTCCCTCGGCGCGAGCGCGTCGGCCGCGATCGCCGCGATCGTCGCCATCGCCGCGCTCGCCGTCGGGCTCGACCACATGTGGAAACGGCGGCGGCCCACGGCCGGCGTGGGCGAGCTTCCCGTGCCCGCTCCGTGACAACGGTGTTCCTCGTCATGTCGCGCCGAGCGCCGCCTTGCACTGGCTCGTGATGCCCTTCAACTGCTCGCGAGCCTGGGACGCCTGTGCGCGGACGTCGTCACCCTCGAACAAGCTCCCGATCGCCGACACGTATGCCTTGGCGCAATCCGTCGCGATCGTCGCCTTGGACTCGGCCGCCTTCGCGTCCGCCTTGGCCTGATCGGCCTCCGCTTCGGCCTTGTCGGTCGCATTCTTGGCGTTGTCTGCAGCCTGCTTGGCCGTGTCGGCGTCCTTCTGGGCCTGGTCGGCCGTCTGCTGCGCATCACTGACGTTCTGGTCGGCGGTGGCGAGGTCCTCGCTGGTCGCGCCGAGCTGCTCCGTAAGGCTCTGGAACGCGGCCTTGGCCGCCGCGGCGAACGAGCTGCCGGTCTGCTTGCCCTGCTCGACCTGCGACTCCAGGTCCTTGACGTCCTGTTGCGTGCTGTCGAGGTCCGACCTGGTGTTCAGCGCCCAGACGAGCAGGCCGACGGCGATGATCGCCAGTGCGCCGCTGATCCAGATCCACGGGTTGCGGTGCTTCTTCGGCGCCTCGTCGTCGGGCGGCTCGGCGTTCTCCGCGGCTCCGGCTGACTGCGCCGAAGGCGGACCGTCATGGGGGTCCGATGTCGCCATCGGATCATGGTCACCGAGTTCAGCAGACGCGGCAATCGTGCGCGCTCGCCTTTGACCCGTCGTGCCGGCACGTGGGCCGCGACACCGCTCGCGCCTGGCGGAGGCGGCCGGTAGCGTTCATCGCATGTGGCCGGTGATCATCACCGTCGTCGTCGTCGTGCCCCTGCTGATCTTCGCGTGGTGGCACGTCCGCCGACGCTGATCGACCTCAGTTCCAGAGACGCGATCGACATCACGGCCGAGCCCGGCACCGCAACGATGATTCCCTCACGCTGCCCGGAAGCTGGGTCGGAATCCCGTCACGGGCCGAAAGGCGGCGTCGCCGACGCCATCTGATCCGGGTACCAATTCGGGTACCGATCTGAGCGAAACCGAGAGCAACTCAGTCGCAACTCATTCGGCTCTAGCGAGCCGAATCGACCCTATGCACGGCGGTCGAACCAGCTCATGACCCGGAGGTCGCGGGTTCGAATCCCGCCACCGACAGGACACCCGCGCGGATATGGCGCTGAGCAGGGAAAGCCACGTGTCGTTGATCGTCGCGGGTACGAATTGGGGTTCGAGCCGGCAAGCCAGGCTGTCCTCACCCATGGAATGCGAGCGCATCCGTCCACTCACCGCCCATCGCGCAAGCACCAGTGAGGTGCGGACTTCAGCTCGCGGCTCGTTGGCTTCCATCGCGCGAACGTCTAGCCGCGAAGCCGCGCTCGGTACCGTCCTCGCGGTGGAGCAGCCCACGTTCGATATGAGCGTTCTGCGCGCCCCCCTCGACCCGAGCAGAGCCGGTCATGAGGACGCTGCGCGGCTGCTCTCAGGCTCGCTGGCGACGGCGTGCTGGAGGTCGGGTTCCGCCTCGGGGCGCGCGGGCCGACTTCCGCGGCGACATGACGACGCCGCGGGCCAACGCTTGCTCGCGCTTCTGGCGGGTCCCGGTGTGGTCGAGCTCCGACCGCTCGCCCGTGCTGTCGGACGTTACGTACCCCGGGCCGACTTTTTCCCGGAGAAGACGGTTGAGGGTTTCGCTGAAGCGTGGACTGCGATCGACGCGGATTGGCACGGGCCGGACGCAAGCCAGGGGGCAGGATCTCGCTTGTATGTCGAGTCGCACTTCGCTCCTCGGCGGGACGTTCTCGTCACCGACGACGGACCCGCCATATACGCCGGAGTTCCAAGCCGCGGTCGACGCCGGCACGGTCCAGCCCAAGGACTACACCGGCGTCAACCACTCGTTCGCCACCGCGGCCGGAGGCGTCATCTCCACCGCCGACGATCTGGACACCTGGATCCGGGCTTTAGTCGGTGGCCGCGTGCTCAACGCCAAGTACCAGCGCATCTGGCGCGACAGCCTGCAACCGACGGGGACCAGCCTCGACTATGGGTACGGCATCAACCGATTCGCGTGGGCAGGCAATGCCCTCTACCTCCATGGGGGCGAGACCGTCGGCTACAACTCGGAGGCGGCCCACGATCCCGCCAACAAGCTGACGCTCGTGGTGTGGACCAACCTGACCCTTTCGCCGATATCGCCAGCCGGTGTCCTGACGGCCAATCAGCTCATGCTCAACGTGCTGGATCGGGTCTACGCGACGTCGCCGCTGGCACCTCAGCCAGCGGCGGCCGCGCCTGCGCCGGGATAGGCCGTCCTCCGGTGCGGCGCGCTCCGCGCCAACGGCAATCGATGGGAAGTCAAGCTGCTAGCCGCGTTATCTCCGTGACACTGCCTCGGTCACCGCCACGAAACGAAGCGGGCCATCGAACCGACACCCGCGCCGATTTCCGCCTTCGAGCCGGCGCTACACGATTGCGGTCGCGGCGCGGGGATATGTGCGATAGCTATCGCACTCCATACCCGGCGGCGGTGGCGACCCCGCCGCCGGCAATCCGTGACGCTTCTCGGTTTCGTCCATTGCGGGAGCGACGGAAGCTCGGCGTGGATCGAACCCGGCGCGCTCGCTCGGAGTCGCAGGTCAGTCTCTGAAGAACGTTCGAGCACTGAGGCGGAGCGACGTCTCAGCCCGGGGGCAGCTGGTACGGGCGCCGAAGGCTGGCGGCGACGGCCCCCATGATGCGATCGGCGGGGATGGCGCACGGCCGGGTGGTGGGGTCGTCGATCAGGGTTTGCTGGCCTGGGCAGGAGCCGCTGACGATGTCGCTGTTCGCTTCCACGACGACCGTCGTGTCGATGTCGGGGTGGTAATAGACGGCTGTGGTGTAGCCCGGCACCTGTCCCGTGTGTCCGATCCAGCCGCTGTCGTTTACGAGCCCGATGCCGTACGAGAGCGTCGCGCTCTCCGGCGGGATTTTGGGGTCGAACGAATGCAGCCGCTCCCGCTGCTGCTCTGGCCGAAGCAGCCGCTTTCCCGTCCCGGTGGCTCGTCCGTACACAAGCAGGTCACGGACACTCGAGATCATCTCGCCGGCCGCCCACGCGTACGAGGGATTCCACTTGGTCGCGTCGGCCGGCTCGTCTGACGACTGGCCCTGCAACGTGTAGCCCCGAGCGTGGGGCTTGGGCAGTGCCGCGGACCGGCCGGGCCAAGACGTCTGGGCCAGCCTCAGGGGGCCGATGATCCGTTTGCGCAGCACCGCGCGGAGCGGCCTGCCCTCCACCCGCTGGATCACCAACCCGAGCAGCACGTAGTTGCTGTCGGAGTACTGGAAGGCGGTTCCCGGGCTGAACACGGGCGACGCGCGAAGACCGACCTCCAGCAGCTCTCGCGGGCGCCACCGCCGCTCCGGGTCTGAGAAGAGCGCTTCCATGAAGGCCGGATCCGCGGTGTAGCTGGCTACTCCGCTCGTCATGTCGGCGACCTGGCGGAGCGTCATCGTGTCGCCGTTTGGCACTCCCTCGATGTACTGGCTGACCTTGTCGCCGAGCGACAGCTTGTGCTCGCCCGCGAGCTGCATCAGCAACGCCCCCATGAAGGTTTTGGTCACCGAGCCGATGCGCTGATGCATGCTCGCCCTCATCGGCGCGTTCGAGCGCTCGTTTGCGATGCCGATCGCCTTGACCCACTTGCCCTTGGGAGTCTGCACGCCCACGATCACGCCAGGCGCCGCGGCCTCGCGGAACCCGCGGTGGACGGCCGCATTGAGCCGAGCCCGTTGTCGAGGCGGGAGCGGGGCACTCGACCGCGCCGACGTGGCGGTGGCATCGGTCTTCGTGCTGGCGCCGGCTGCATCGTCGCCCCAGCCGCCGACGAGGGCGCCGACGAGCAGGGCCTGCACGACGACGGCTCTTCCCCATCCCATTCGCGACATCCTACGCCGGCCTGGGGTTGGTTTCGACGCGGCGTTGCCGCGGGTGCGACGATTGTTCGGAAAGGGCGCGGACCTCGGTGCCGCTCGCCAGTCTGTGGCGGAAGGGGAGCTCCGCTCTCGCTCTTGAGCGCGCAGCGGCAGCAGCCGCGCGGGTCATGGTGGGTCCTGCTTACGCGTGAGGCTTCGCGTAAGTCCGGGATCGCCGCCCGTCGTTGTCTAATCCTCCAACGGCGTCGCGACGTCGCCGCCGGCGCTGGTTTCGACTCGGCGCAACGCCGTGGGCGTCGCGTCGAGTCCGCGAATCACGTTGGAGTTCTGCACACCGCTGCCGACTTATGCGACAGCCACGTGAAGGCGGGAGAGATGGGCGTCGTTCCATGATCAACGCGAGCGGACAGCCGAGCAAGCGCTTGAGCGTTCCGCGGCTACGCCACCAACCGGTATCGCTGCACGATCCGCGCGTCGCTCCGAGGGACGAATCGGGCCCCCGCTATGTCCCTTGAGCGACGCTCGAGACCTCCTCCGGGAGGTCTTCTGCGTTCTGGAGCGCTGCGATCTCGGTGATGGTGGCGCTGATCTCGATGCGCCGTGCGGGCTTGTCGTAGGTGACCTGCAGGTCGAAGGCGTCGAACACCTGGCGCTTGATCTCCGGCGGGGCCTGGCGTAGGGCGTGGGCGAGGTTCGGGATGCGCGCGAGCAGCGCGGCGGGGTCCTCGTCGGGGCCGGAGTCGAGCGCGGCGGGGGTGAGGCCGCGGAGCTCGATCTCGGCCGCGTCCTTGGCTTCCCTGAGCTCGGCGACGCGCCGGCCGACGAGGTCGGGTTCGATCCCGCGGTTGCCGCCGAATGCGACGCGGTGCGCGACCTGCGCGGCTTCTTCACCGTCTGGACGCGCAAGGAGGCGTTCATCGAGGCGCTCGGCGACGGGCTCCGGCGGCCGCTGGACTCGTTCACCGTACCGTCGACGGGCCCGCGGCACTGCTCGACGCGCCGGGCTGGACGCTGCGCGACGTGCCCTTGCCGAGCGGCTACTTGGCCGCGCTGGCGGTGGAGGGCGAGGCCGCGTCCGTGCGGGTGCTGCCGTGGTCGCCGTCCCAGGGCGTCACCCGCGGCCACCAGCCTCGGACCGCGCGCCGGTAGGCGGCGTACTGCTCGCCGTAGCGCCGGCTCAGCGTCGGCTCCTCGTAGAAGCGCACGAAGCTCGCCACCACGAGCCAGAAGATCGCGGCGTAGACGAGCAGCACCGGGCGGCCGAGGATCGCCGCCTGGCCGACGATGACCGCGATAACCGCGACGTACATCGGGTTGCGCAGGTAGCGGTAGACGCCGCCGACCACGAGCTTCTCGGTCGGCGCGACCGGCGACGGCGTGCCGAGGCCCTCGACCGCGAAGCGGATCACCGTGTGGGCGAGGAAGCCGAGCCCGGCGGCGAGCAGCGCCGCGCCGACGAGCTTCAGGACGAGCGGGGAGTCAGCGCTCTCCCAGCCGCCGGTCAGCCAGTAGGGGACGAGGCCGCCCATCAGGCCGGGCTGCACGACGACGAAGATCAGGCTCCCGGCCGTCGCCCCGCGTCTCGTCACTGCGCGAGCATACGCGCCACGAGCGGGCGCAGGGTAGTCCGCAACGCCCTGCGTCTCGGTCGCCCGATCACGTTGCCGTCTCACCAGCCCGCATCCCGTGGCCGCGCGAGCGAAGGGGCGATCTGCGGATCGCCGAGCGCCATCGTGGATCGTCCGTGGTCGAGCTTCCTGTCGACGTCAGTTTGGAGCTGTCCATCAGGCCGGTGAGGCTCTGCCCGAGGCTCAGTCCCCCATGTCGGCCAGAGAGCCCGCGTCCTCAGTCACGACGCGACACGCGTCCCGTCGGGTAGAGCGAACTTTGGGCGAGCCTGAGGCTTTGGCCCGCTCTCGGCCCAGCTCGAATCCCATGCGGACGGACGGCGACAAGAGGGACGGCCCTCCCTCGCCCGGACGGGCGGTCGCGCTATCAGCTCAGACCGTGCGGGTGGAGGTGGTCCTCGGCCATCCGCTTGAGCCCGGCCCGATCGATCTTGCCGGTCGGATTGAGCGGCATCGTGTCGAGGAGGACGATCTCGTCCGGCGCCTTGTAGCCGATGCGCTCGCGGCAAAAGACGATCAGGTCGGCGCGCGACGGTGGTTCGACGCCATTACGCAGCGTCACGTAGGCGCGCACGTCTTCGCCGTGGACCTCGTCGTGGATGCCGACGGCGCCGGCCAGCGAGACCGCAGGGTGCTCGACGAGTGCGCCTTCAACCTCGTACGGGCTGATGTTGGAGCCGTCGTGCACGATCACCTGCTTCTTGCGGCCGAAGAACCAGAGGTAACCGTCCTCATCTGCCCGGGCGAGGTCGCCCGAGTCGAGCCAGCCGTCGATCACGACGTCCTCCGTCGCGCCGGCCGCCTCCCAGTAGCCGAGCATGAGGCTGGGACTGCGGATCCAGATCTTGCCCACATCTCCCCCGTCGACCGGCGCGCCCTCCTCGTCTCGCAGCGCGATAGCGAAGCCATGGATCGGCCTCCCGACCGAGCCTTGCCTGATCTCCCCCGAGGGCGGATTCAGCGTCGCCAGCCCGACCTCGGTCATCCCGTATCCCTCGACGATCGGGAAACCCGCCGTTGCGGCGAACTCGGTCAGCAGCTCGGTCGAGACCTTGTCCGCGCCGGCCCGGCACAACCGCAGCGAGGAGAAGTCTCCCGGCCGGAGATCGTGGTCGTGGACGAGTGCCGACAGCGCCGCCGGGATCATCGCGAGGATCGTCGGCTGCTGCTCGCGCAAGAGCGGCAGCAACTCGTGGCCATCCGTGCTGCGCGCGACCACGACCTTGCCTCCGACCGAAAGCGTCGACAGGGCCCACAGAAAGGAGCCGAGGTGGGACATCGAGGAGCCGGGCAGAAGCACGTCAGAGGGACCGAGCTCCAACGCGGCGGCCGCGGCGGCGATCATCCAGCGCAGGGTCTGGCGGGAATGGGTGACCCCTTTGGCGGGGCCGGTGCTCCCCGAGGTGAAGAAGATCACGGCCGGCGCCTCGGGGTCGGGCTGCTTCTCCGTGCTTGCGAGGGGCTCGGACCCGAGGAGCGCGGCGAAGTCGTGGCGCCAACCACCGTCGACCCCGGCCGGCGCCTCGTTGCCGGTCGCCAGCGGTTCGGCGTCGCGGTAGGCGATCGCTCCAAGCTCCAAGGCGCCGGCAAGCTCGCTCGCGCCGACGTCCTCGGCCCGCTCGACATGGGCGAGGAGAACCCGGGCGCCGCTCACCTCCAGCGCGTGATCGATCTCGCGGGCCGTATAGCGGTAATTCAGCGGTGTCGCGATCAGTCCCGCCCTGAAGCACGCGAGGTAGTGGACGACGAGGTCGACCCGGTTTGGCATCAGGGACGCGACGCGATCGCCCGGCTCAAGGCCGAGCCTTCGGTAGCCACCTGCCAGCGCGGCGCTCGCCCAGTCGAGCTCGCGCCAGCGCAGCGCCCGGCTGGCCGAGACGATCGCGACTTCGTCGGGGATGGCATCGAGGCCGATCCGCAGCAGATCATTCAGCGGCGCGGCAGGGGCTTGGAGCCGGGCACCCTCGAGCACCATTCGCTCGATCCTACGCGAGTACCGCCGTCCTTCTGAAGGCACCTCCTTCACCCCTACGGGCGAGCAAAGCGCTTACTTCACCCTGACGAGGATCTCTACCCGTTCGGAGAATGACTGTCGCGCAGACGTCGCGAGCCGCTGCTCCTTTCGTGTGAAGGCGGAAGCGCCGCTGGCCGGATGACCGGGTCCGATGATCAACGGAGATGGAGAAGTCGAGCAGGCGCTGCAGCGCTCGGCGGCTACGCCTCCAGCTGGTATCGCTGGCCGAGAGCGGTCACGGGTCGCCTTCACGCGGGCGTGATGCTTGGAAGCTCTGGGTCGGCAGGCAGCGAGTCGTCCTGGCCGCGCGAGGGCGACCGGGCCTGGCGGCACGACGGCCAAGATCAAGGTGAGGCTCTCACGACGAGCGCGGGCGAAGTTGGGCGGGGCGATCACGCGGCGACAGGCCAAGGTGGTGCTCTCGGTCCGGGCCACGGATGGCCGCCGGCAACCGGACCGCCGCGTCCCGCAGGATCATCGTCAAGGGCTAGCGGGCGCGGGTAGCGTCGGGCTACGGTCGGGGCCGCAGAGCGCGAGGGTGCGGCGCTCCCTGAAGCTCTAGACGTGCACGCGGCGGCTTCGGACCGGAGGTCTTGATCTGCGCGTCGCTTCTGTAAGAGGATCGCCGTGCTGCGCGGCGCGTCCATCTGCAGCGAACGCCACGGATCAACTCAAGAAAGAGTGCTACGTGAAGGTCTGGCTGTCACGGCGTCGGGTCGGTACGACGCTCACATCGGCGACGGTCGTTTGCCTGATCTCGACGGCGCTTCTCGCTCCGGCCATGGCCGGCGGCCGTGTCCCCAGTGACAAGCGGATCCAGAATCTGGCCAAGGAGGCCTACATCTGGGGTCTCGCGCCCGAGTTCGTCTACCGCTTCGAGAAGTACAACGACCTCGTGACGGCGCAGCGCAACACGCTCGGCGGCGGCAGCGGGGTGGCGGCGGCGTGGAACAACAACGCCACGAACGCCGGCGACGCCTCGGTGCTGTACCTGAACTCGATGATGGATCTCAGCGGGAAGAAGGGTCGTGGACACACCAAGGAGCTGGTGTTGACGGTCCCGCCGTCGCAGAACGACTACTACGTGGTCAACCTGCTCGATGCCTTCATCAACTCCGTCGGGAGCATCGGGACCCGGACGACGCCGTCGTCGAAGCCGCAGACGTATCTCATCGCCGGCCCGACGTCGCGTTACGCGCACCGGCGGACCGTGCGGATCCACGGGTTCAGGTATCGGGTCATGTCTACCGACACGAACCTCAACTGGATGCTGATCCGGATCCGTGCCGACTCGCTGGTGCCGCCCTCCAACCCTGCCTCGACGGCGTCGATCCAGGCGAACGTCGTGGAGCGTTTCGGCATTAGCACGCTGCGTAGGTTCGAGGCGCGCCGACACCGGCCCAAATACTTCAAGCCCAACCAGTACTCGCCGTCGTCCCGGCAGCGAACGCGTGCACAAAAGTGGCACAACGCCCCCACGAACGCGGTCCCCTTCTTCAAGCAGGTGGGCCAGTCGCTCAAGCTGAACCCGCTCCCCACAGCGACGACAGGGCTCAACGGCATCCCGCTCAAGACGCTTCCGAGCTGGGTGGTGCCGCAGGCCGGCGCAAGGAAGGTCTTCCGCAACCCGGCGTTCGGACAGAAGCGCACGCTGGCGCGCTTCAAGCCGATCGGCCTCACGGCGAATGGGTTCAGCGTCCCGAGCGGCTTCCGGAAGAGACAACGCGTCGCGCTCGAGACAGGCTTCCAAGCCGGGAATGACGAGCTCACCAACAAACTGAGCACCGCGGGCGCGGTGAAGAAGACCAACTACTGGAGCTATCTCAACGCCGACGTCGGGACGTATTCCAACACTCACCAGGGGTACATCTACCGGGGGATAATCGTGCTCGAAGGCGGCTCGGCCAACATGCCGCAAGACGCCGTCTACGCCCAGGTCAACAATCTCGACGGGACGACCGACACCCAGCTCAACGGTAACAACACCTACCGGCTGACGTTCAAGCCGCCGCGCACCGACATCGCGGATCTTCCGGCGGTCGGCGGCCTGCCGCCGACCGTCAACGACAGCAACGGCAATCCGCGCGGGTTCTGGTCGATCCACGTCTATCAGACCGATATAACGGAGTCGGCCGCCCCGTTCATCACCCAGCCGAGCGTGCTGAACACGTCTTACTCGGCCGCGAATCTCGACGTGACCGCCGTCGATCCGTCGACCGACACCCTCACGGTTCAGCTCCCGGCAACCCCATGGGGCCCGCTGCTCGCGAGCACACCGGTCCTCTTCGGCCCGACCGCGGCGCAGTACGGCCTTACGCCGGGCACCCCCTACTACCTCGTCAAGGACGCGACGAAGAACACCACGGACGGCACGTACTCGTTCCAAGTGTCGACCCAGTGGCGGCAGGACGTGTCGTCAGGCGACGTACCGATTCAGGGAGACGATCCGGGGCAGTACGGCGGGCCTGGTTCCATCGTCCAGCTGCAAGACCCGGGCGGGACCGTCAACCTGCAGTGGGGCCCGATCCAGCCTGTCTCACAGCTCGGCTCACAGCAGCTGACGTCAGGCAGGCTCGCGCGGAACACTGACGGGTCGGTGACGATCTGGATCGCGCCGACGCTGCCCGCCGGCGCACTCGCGACCAACTGGATCCCGACGCCGTCCGCGGCGTACTACGAGAGCATCTACAACGATGACCCGGACCAGAACATCAAGCAGCCCATGCCCACGAACATCCGGCCGCTGATCCGCATCTACTACCCGACCCCCGGGAACACCCCGCCGTCGATCCTGCCGCCGCCGAACGGGCAGCTGCAAGCAACCTACGTGTTCCCGAAGCTAGAGCAGGTGAACCCGCCCGCACCCTGAGATCACTCAGGGTGTGCGGGCAGAGCAGAACACTGACAGTCGAACAGCGAGCGCACTTGAGTCGGCGCGCGAGCCTGTCGAGCACAACGCCCCGCCACGCAGGTTCGCCCGCAGCGCGGCACGTCGGCGAGGCCGCCGATCAGATCGGCAGCCAGGCGCTCAGCGCGAGGCTCACTAGTCGTATCCATGCGAGGCAGCGGCCCGGCCGGCTCTCGCGCTGAGTGCCGCTTTCGCGTGCAGGCGGGAGCGACCGGGCGCCGCCGGGTCGGCGGCTACGCGGCAACCCGCTATCCGCCGACGGTGACGGTGACGCGCCATCGCCGACGGCCGGAAGCCCCGGTCCGCCGGGGCTTCCGTGCTTCACGCGCTCGAGGGCGACGTCATGTCTCGAGCCTCGCGTAACCGTGTGCGGGGCACGGCTCGGCGCACGTGTGCTCGACGCGGCCCGCGCAGTCGCCGTCGTCCTCATCCGCATATTCCGGGGAGCGTCCGGAGCAGACAGGGCACGCGTCGCCGCATGTGCAGATCGGGCTGAGCCGCGCGAGCGGCTCCATGGGCCACGGGATCTCGCCGCGCTGCATCGCCTTGAAGTCCGGGTGGCTCGTGAGCGCGATGCACTCGATCTGCAGGGCGTTGTCCAGCTCGTTCACGCGCTCGGACAGCGTGATGACTTCATCGCGCAGAGCGGCCGCGTCGGGGTCCCCGAGGGCTTCGACCCACGACGCCATGGACTGTCGTGCGGCGATGAGGGCGTCGCTCGCGCGCCGGCTGTACCAGCAGGGGAGAGGCCGGGGCAGGCTCATCTGGCCAGCCCGTGGCATCGCGCCAGCCACCCGATCCCGCCGCCGAGCGTATAGCCCGTCACGCCCACGTTCGGCGAGGTGCCGGCGAGCGCGGCCAGGCCGTGCGCGCCCGCGGGCACGGTCACGTCCTCCCACTGCGCGCCCGCTTCGGCGCGCGCGGTGCTGGTGGCGGGGTGGATCTCCACGTGCCGCATCCGCGAGGTCTTGAGCAGCATCGCGCCCTCGAGCAGCTCGAGCGGCAAGGAGCCGTGGCCGGTGCTCTGCGGCGCGATCCTCATCCCCTGCGAGCGGGCGAACCGCACCGCCCGGGTCACATCGACGACCGACTCGGCAAGCACGACTGCGGCAGGACGCTGGTCCACCGCGAGGTCCCATGGTCGCCGCGCGCCGTCATAGCCGTCGTCGCCGGGGACGAAGACGTCGCCGCCGATCATCGACTTCAGCGTTTCGAGGCTCGGGCGGGTGATGGTGCGCGATGTGCTCATTGCTCCTCCTGATGAAAGCCCCGGCCACTGACTGAGCGCGATCCTGGCGGCGGCGAGCCGTCCTCGAATCACGAGAACGCGTAGTCCGGGGACGAGAGGAAGCGCCCCGGCTGCCTGATGGCCATACGCGGCATCAGACGCAGCGCTCAGGGGTGCGGATGGCGCTGCATCGATTCAGGTCGGGGCCGGTTATTGGCCCAGCGCCCCGAAGGTCTGGAAGACTGCATCTCGACATGACACAGGCTGGCACTGGGCCCCCGCTGCTCGGCGGTCACGACCTCAAGGTCAAGACCCTGGGTCCCTGCCGCCGCGACTCCCCGCTCGCCGACCTGCTGCGCGCTCGGCGCAGGTCACTGAACTCGATGGAGGAGAGCGACCGGGTGCTGCTCGACGACACCGCGGCGATGATCAGCGCCCGCGGCGGCGCGGTGGAGGACCTCCCCGGCTTCGAGGCCGGAGGGCCGCGTCAGAAGATCTTCTTCGACCCATCCAAGACCCGGGCCGGGATCGTGACCTGCGGCGGGCTGTGCCCAGGGCTCAACAACGTCATCCGCGGCCTCGTGATGGAGCTGACCCTCCACTACGGCGTGCGCCGCATCATCGGATTCCGCAACGGCTATCAGGGCTTCATCGCCCGCTACGGCTACCCGGTGCTCGACCTCTCGCCGGAGGTCGTGCGCGACATCAACGAGGACGGCGGCACCATCCTCGGCAGCTCGCGCGGTCAGCAGGACCCCGAGGAGATCGTCGACTGCCTCGAGCAGCTCGGGGTCAACATGCTCTTCGTGATAGGGGGCGACGGCTCCCTGCGCGGGGCGCAGAAGATCGCCGGCGTGATCGCCGAGCGCGACCTGCGGATCGCGGTGGTGGGCGTGCCCAAGACGATCGACAACGACATCGCCTTCATCGACCACAGCTTCGGCTTCCGCACCGCCTTCTCGCGTGCGACCGAGTCGATCCGCGCCGCCCATATCGAGGCGCGTTCGGCGCCCGGCGGGGTCGGGCTCGTGAAGCTCATGGGCCGCCACTCCGGCTTCATCGCCTGTTACGCGGCGCTGGCCAAGAACGACGCGGACTACGTGCTCATCCCTGAGGTCCCCTTCGAGCTCGACGGCGAGCACGGCTTCCTCGCCCACGTCCGCCGCACCGTGCAGGAGCGCGGCTACGCCGTGATCATCGCGGCCGAGGGCGCGGGCCAGGAGCACCTCGCCGGCGAGCCGGCCGCGGCGGACGCCTCGGGCAACGCCCGCCTGCACGACATCCAGCGCCTCCTCCAGCAGCGCATCACCGCGGACTTCGCCCTGCACGGCCGGGAGCTCAACCTCAAGCTCCTCGACCCGAGCTACGCGATCCGCAGCGTTCCCGCCAACCCCTACGACAGCGTCTACTGCGTCCGCCTCGCCCACGCGGCCGTGCACGCCGCCATGGCGGGGCGCACGGAGGTCATGGTCGGGCGCTGGCACGGCCGCTTCGTGCACATCCCGATCCCCGTGGCCACGAGCCGCCGCAGCACCGTCGACCCCGACGGCGACCTCTGGCTCTCCGTCCTCGAGGCCACGGGCCAGCCCGCCCACTGGGGCCGCCCCCCCGAGCGCGACCGTGTCGCCTCGGGCGAGCGCTGGTAGCAGGCGCGGGCCCGCGTACGCCGGCTAGGTGCCGGGCGCCCGGTACCGGACCTGCTCGGCCTTGCGCAGGGCGTCAATCGTTTCGTCGACGGTCAGGAGGACCGTCGTCTCGTGCGAGCTGAGCGCACCGCCCCCACTGATCGCCAGCGCCACCGCGGCCATGGACACGTTGTCGGGGGCCTCCCACAGGGTGTAGCCGTCGTGTGCGCCGAAGGCGTACCAGAACCCGTGGAGCTTCCCGCCGACCGACTCGATGTACGACTGGGCGGCCGTTCGGCGGTCTTCGGGGTTGCCGATCAGCTTGGCCCAGGTCTCCGGCGTATAGCTGAACCTCGTCAGATAGAGCGGCATCGTCCTCCCTCTCGTTCGCCGACCCCGCGCGAGTCGCCGTCAGGGCCGGAGTATGACCGCAGGATCTGCTTCGGTACTGATTCGCCTGCGAGCGACTCGAGTCCGTCATCCAGCACTCCTCAGCGTCGAGCGCGACCTGGTCGACGTCGACGGGTTCGGCGTGGATGCGGAGGCCGACTGGGAGCATCTGCGTGCGCCGGCGACCAACCTCGGCTGCAGTGCGAAGCCGGCGCGTCCCAGCAGGATCTGCGCGCCTTGATTCGCGGGCGCGGAACGTCGCATGCGGGAGCACGCCGCGAGCCGCTCACGATCGCCGTGTAACGGCCAGGTCGCGCGGTGGGCGACGTCCGGCCTCCAGGCGTGCGCTACGCGGGGAGGTTGCCGGTGATGCGGGTGCCTCGTCCGGGGACGGCATCGATCCGGAGGGTCCCTCCGACGGCCGCCACCCGGCTCCGCGAGGTTGGTCAGGCCGGCTCCGCGCTCGACCGCGCCGGGATCGAAGCCCGCCCCGTCGTCGTCGACGCAGAAGCGGACGTGGCCGTCCGCCTCGCTGAGCCGGATCGTGACGGCGGCTCCGGCGCCCGCGTGCTTGGCCGCGTTCTGGAGGCATTCGAGGCAGCAGAAGTAGATCGTCATCTCGACCGCCTCGGGGTGGCGGCCGATCCCTGCGTCCTGGACGCTGACGGTCATCGCCGAGCGGCGGGCGACCTCCGCGAGCGCCGCGCCGACCCCGCCGGACAGGAGGTGCGGATAGATGCCGTGCGCGATGGTGCGCAACTCGTCGATGGCGTCGTCGACCTCGGCGCCGAGGCGCTCGAGCATCGCCCGCTCCTCGGATCGATCGAGCTGCTCGCCCGTGAGCGTGAGGTGGATCCGCAGCGCCACGAGCCGCTGCTGCGCGCTGTCGTGAAGGTCGCGCTCGATGCGCCGCCGCTCGGCGTCGCCGGCCTGCACGATGCGGGCCCGTGAGGCGAGCAGCTCGCCCTCGAGGTGGCCGTTCTCCACCGCCAGCAGGGTCGCCGATGCCGCGGCGTGCACCAGTTCGGGATCCTCGGCGAGCGTCTCGTCGAGGACCATCGCCGCCACCGGTCGGCCGTCGCGGTCGACGGGCACCCATGCCAGCGAGGCCGCCGCCGGCGGCGGCGTCAGCTCGGCGCCGTCGGGCTCACGAAAGCGGCCCGTGGCAGGATCGTGGTAGGCGAGCCGCAGAGAGCGGTCGTCCAGCACGCTTGCGATCGTGTCGCGCCATCGCTCCGGGGTGGGCCGCGCTGCGAGCAACTCGAGCAGCGTCCGTAGGGCCCTGGCCGCGAACCGCTCCGCCTGCAGCAGCGCGAGGAGGAATCCCAACGGCAGCAGCGCGCGAGTCACCACGACGGCCCACGCCAGCGTGTCGAGCGTCGCCGGCTCGAGCTTGAGGATCCAGGTGGCGAAGTTGTAGACGAAGTACACCGGCAGCAGCAGCAGCGACGTGACGGCGACCGCCGCGAGCGACCGGCGCTCGGGTCGCGAGGCCGTCCGCAGGCGCGCCAGGTAGACCACCAACACGGCGACGGTGATCGCCAGCAGCGCGTACGTCTCCGCCTTGCCCGCAACCTCCACGACGGTGGGGGCCGAGGCGACCTGGAGCACGTTCTCGGGCCAGGCGGGCGCGCATCGGGTCAACGGGCCGGCCCCGGCGATCACCGGCGAGAACAGCGCCCACGGAAGGAAGAACGCGACGACCACGAGCCACAGGGCACCCATCAGCCAGCGCGCGGCGCGAGGCTCGAGCCGGCCCATCGGGAACGCCAAACAGGTAGAACGTGAGCAGGAACGCCGGTGCCTCGGCCAGGACGCCGATGTCGAAGGCGAGCGGCGAGTTCGCGGCCTGCCAGGAGACGACCCAGGCCAGGATCCCGAACGCGATCAACAGCGGCCCGAATCTGCTGGCGGGACGCCGCATCCACCAGTACAGGCCGATCCCCATCGACGCCGCGGTCAGGAAGGCCCAGTACGACGCGGCGGCCACCGGCCGCGCGAGATGCTCGCTCGTCAGGGCCAGCCAGACGGTCACAGCGACCATCGGCAGGATCGCGCCCGCCACCAGCAGGTGCGCCGTCGTCGCCGACACACGCGCGCGGACGAGCGGCCCCACCCCGATCACATCGCCGACGGCCGCCTGCGCGGTCGAACCGGCCAGAGGCCTCATGACCACAGATCAACGAGCCTTTCGCAGCGCCGAGCCGTAACCCAAGCGGGGCTCCATCCAGCTCGTGCTCCTCCCCGGCGCGGCCTTCGTCCACCAAGGCCTTCCGACGCCCTCAGTGGCGCCGACCAGCGCGACGACAACTCTGACCGCCCGATCCTTCCACACGACGCTGCCGCGATGGAGAAACCTGGGCCCGCCCCCTCTCCGCCCGCCGGCGGAACGGGATGGAGGTCTAAGGCCGCCGCCCGCTCGCTTTGAGGATCACGACGCTGACCGCTGCCACCCAGGCGGGGAAGACGAGGACGAGCGACTCGATGTAGGACACGTTGAGGATGAGGACCAGCGCCGCGACGTACCCGGCCGCGACGAGCCAGCGCGGAAACACGCCGAGACGCATCCCGATCGTCGACATGACGAGCATGAACACCGCCGCCATCCGCATCGCATAGACGAAGAGGAACCCGAACGCAAGCGCGCGGATGGTCACCACGGTCTCCGCGCTGGGAACGGGCTCGTCCTGGACCTTGACCGCGGCCAGCAGCGCGCCCCCCGCCCCGGCCGCGACGAACAACATCGCCACGAAGAGCAGGCCGCTGCCCAGGAACACCGTCGCGAAGAACCGGTCCTCCCGCTCGCCGATCAGGTTGCGGACCGCCGCGATGAACCAGAGAAACGCGATTCCGGAGAACGGCGCCAGGTAGACGCCGACGAGCGCGACGCTGCCGGCCTCCTTGCGCAGATAGAGTCCGGATCTCCACCGCAGTGCTCCCGCCCGAAGGATGGCTGCGCAGCAGCACGACCGAGGCGACGAACAGCACGGCGAAGGCGAGTCCGGCGACGCCGGCGGCACGCGGCGTTTCGAGCCGGCGATCGACCCCCGGCAGGAGCGGACCGTCGGCCGCGCCCGGTGGTATGTCAGGCGCCGCGTCCGAGGGTGCCATCCGGAACGCCCCGCGCGCTGACGCAAGGCGGTCGCAGGGTCGATTCGAAGAGATCGAACGGCAGCCCGAGCATCGAGCGGATCACTCCCACGGCGAGCCTACCGTCAGCGGCGCGGGGTGCGAAACTCGATGCTCGACCGCGCCCGGTTTCCCGTGCGCCGGCTTGAGCGGATACGTCTCATCCCATACGGGCGATGCGAAGACAGCCGCGACACGTCACGGTCGGTGCACAGGCGACCGAGGAGACGGTGCCATGCCCATCGGGCCGGTACAGCTGATCGTGCTCGGTTTCGAGCACCCGGAGTTCCACGGCGAGATCATCGCCGAGCTGGAGCGCCTGAGGAGAGCGACACGGTGCGTGTCATCGACGCGCTCGCGGTTCACAAGGACGCGGACGGAGAGATCGAGGTCGTGCATCTCAGCAACCTCTCCAAGGACGAGGCGATCGAGCTCGGCAGTGTGGTCGGGGCGCTGGTCGGCCTCGGGATCGAGGGCGAGGAGGGCATGTACGCCGGCGCCGAAGCGGGCGCCGAGGCGGCGGCGGACGGCGTCAGCGTGTTCTCCGACGAGGAGGCCTGGGATGTGATCGAGGACATCCCGAACGACTCCGCGGCGGCGCTGATCCTGCTCGAGCATCACTGGGCGGTGCCGCTTCGCGACGCGATCGCTCGCGCAGGCGGATTCCGCATCAGCGACGGCTTCATCAGTCCGCTGGACCTCGTCGAGATCGGACTGGTCTCCAGCGAGCATGCCGCAGCGCTGCACGCCTCGAGTCGCGCCCGCAGAAGGCCTAGCCTCACGCCACCACGACGAGAGGAGCAGGAGATGTTCGCATCTCGCAGAGTCGCCCGGCGCACCTCCCGACGCGTCGCGCGGCGGCGCTGAGCGCAAAGCCGGAAAAGGCCGGCGGTGCGTAGGCCGCCGCCGCTGGTGACGTGACCACGGAGCGGACCCCGGCGAAGACCCGGGCCCGCTCCGAGCGTTCCAGCGCCCCCCAACGCAACGGAGGTAGCGGCGTGACCGACCAATCCATCGACCGCACCAGGCTGCCGATCCGGCGTCCGCCGTTCAGCGGCGTCGTGAACAGGACCCTCGACGGCTCGGAGCCGGACTGGGACCACGTCGCAGCCGTCCGGCCGCCCGAGGGCGCGCCGAACGTCCTGCTCGTCCTGATCGACGACGCCGGCTTCGGCAACCCGAGCACGTTCGGCGGCCCGATCGACACGCCGAACTACACGCGGATGGCGCGAGGGCGGGCTTCGCTACAACCGCTTCCACGTGACGGCGCTCTGCTCGCCGACGCGGGCCGCGCTGCTCACCGGCCGCAACCACCACCGCGTCGGGCTTCGGCTTGGTCGGCGAGTTCGCGGGCCGCTTCCCCGGCTACAACGGCGATCGTCCCGAGGAGCTGCGCGCCGTTCCCGCGGGTCCTGCAGGAGAACGGCTACACGCACCGCGCGCGTTCGGCAAGTGGCACCTGACGCCGGACGACCAGCAGGGCCCGGCCGGGCCGTTCGACCGCTGGCCGAACGCGCTCGGGTTCGACTACTTCTGGGGCTTCCTCGGCGGCGAGGCGGGCCAGTTCGACCCGCTGATCACCGAGAACCAGACGATCGATCGGCGTGCCCGAGGCAAGGACGGCGAGGACTACTACTTCCCCGACGACATGGCCGACAAGACGATCGAGTGGCTGCACGGCGATGCGCGCCCAGGACCCCGAGCAAGCCGTTGTTCATCTACTTCGCGACCGGCTGCAGCCACGCCCCGCACCACGTCCCGAAGGAGTGGGCCGACAAGTACAAGGGCAAGTTCGACCAGGGCTGGGACAAGCTCCGCGAGGAGACCTTCGCGCGCCAGAAGCAGCTCGGCGTCGATCCCGGCCGACGCCGAGCTGACGCCGCGGCCCGACGCGTTCCCCGCCTGGGACTCGCTCGACGACGACCAGAAGCGGCTCTCGCCCGCCAGATGGAGGTCTACGCCGGCTACTCCGAGAACGCCGACTGGAACGTCGGCCGCGTCGCTCGACGCGATCGAGGAGATGGGCGAGCTCGACAACACGCTGATGATCTGGATCTGGGGCGACAACGGCGCCAGCATGGAGGGCACGCTCACCGGCACGTTCAACGAGCTCACCTCGCTGAACGGCATCCCGCTCACCGCCGAGCAGCAGCTCGAGCTCGTGCTCAAGCTACGGCGGGCTCGAGGCCTGGGGCAGCGACCGATGATGGCCCCGCACTACTCGGCGGCCTGGGCGTGGGCCGGCAACTGCCCGTTCCAGTGGGGCAAGCAGGTCGCGCTCGCACCTCGGCGGCACGCGCGACCCGATGGTCGTCCACTGGCCGGGCCGGATCAAGGACACGCGGCGGCCTGCGCAGCCAGTTCACCCACGTGATCGACGTCGGCCCGACGATCCTCGAGGCCGCCGGCATCCCGCAGCCGACGCAGGTCGACGGGATCGAGCAGGAGCCGATGCACGGCTTCAGCTTCGCCGACTCCTTCGCCGACGCCGACGCGCGCCGAGCGCCACACGCAGCAGTACTTCGAGATCTTCGGCAACCGCGGCGATGTACAAGGACGGCTGGTGGCTGGCGCAGCGGCTCCCGCGGATCCCGTGGAAGTTCGACCCGGAGACGATGAAGAAGTTCGCGCCCGGGCGTCTGGGACCCCGACAAGGACCCGGTGGAGCTCTACTACCTGCCCGACGACTTCGCGCAGGCCCACGACCTCGCGGCGCGAGCACCCGGACAAGGTGGAGCGAGCTGCAAGGAGCTGTTCTGGGAGGAGGCCGAGAAGTACCAGGTGCTGCCGCTGCTCGGCGGGCTGGCTCGGCTTCTTCGGCATCGCTGCCGCCGCGCCCGACGCAGACCGACGTTCACCTACTACGGCGACGTCCAGAACGTCTCCGCCGGGCATGATCCCGCGGATCTACAACCGCTCCTACACGATCACCGCCGACCTCGTGATCCCGGAGGGCGGAGCCGAGGGCGTGATCGTCGCCGAGGCCGACCACCTCGGCGGCTTCTCGCTGTTCGTCCAGGACGGCAAGCTCAAGCACACCTACTCGTTCCTGGGCATGCAGGAGTTCAAGCAGGATGGCCGAGGAGCCGCTGCCCACCGGGCGAGGTGAACGTGGAGCTGGTGTTCGCCGCCGACGCGCCGAAGCCCGCCACCGGCGGCGAGGTGACGCTGCTGGTCAACGGCGAGCCGGTCGGCGAGCGGCCGGATGGAGCACACCGTGCCGTCGCGCTTCACCGGCTACGCGGGATGGACATCGGCCGCGACAACGGCTGCCGGTCGATCGCAGCTACGCGGACAAGTCCCCGTTCGCGTTCACCGGCACGATCAAGAAGGTCGTCTTCGACATCAATCCGCACCTCACCGAGGCGGACGAGCGGGACCTGCAGGAGCACGCCCACCAGGCCAGTACGGCGCACGCGATCGTCGCCTAGTACGCCACGGACTTCTTGGCGCCCGCAGGCTGGCGTCCCACGCGCGGCGCGGACCCACGAAGGGGAGGACCCGGTAGCTACACGGTGCGCCTGGCGCAGCGGAAGCCGAGGTGGCTCGTCGATCTCTCGACGGCGTGGCCCTGCCGCGCTGCGGGGCGGTAGCGCAGGCACTGGCTGGGCGCGCACAGGTGCGATCCGCCCTTGATCTCAAACCAGCTGCGCCGATTCGGCGTCGGAGTCAGAACGCCGGGTCCGGATCCCGCTCGGCGAGCGTCACGTAGCTCGTGGCCTTCACGAAGCGCCGGAACTCGGCGACGGTGACCGGGTGTTCATCCATCCAAGAAGCCCTCGACCTCCACCTCGCGGACAGGGCGCTCCTCCGGGTGGAAGTCGTCCGCGCCAGTGCGGAGCGTGGCGCCGGGGGATCCACGCCATGCCCGGCGGAGCGCTGACCGACGCGGCCGTGACGTGGGCGGCGCGTCTCATCCCCGCTTCGGGTGACGCGCTCATTCGAGGTCAATGCCGACGCAGGCTCGCGAGACACGCGCCGGTTTCTCGTCGACTTCGACGATCCAGCCCAAACGCAGAGCGGCCGGCGCAGGGCGCCGGCCGCTCCGGTTTCCGAGAGGGGCTTGCTCAGTCGTCAGCGACCGGCGGCCACAGCGTGTTGACCTGGGTCATGATCTGGTTGTCCGCGGCGAGCGCGTTGGTCAGCACCGCGTTCGACGCGGCCGGGATCGACGTGTCCTGCTGCGCGGCCTGCATCTGCTGGATCTCGTCGCCCAGCAGGATGCTCACACCGGGCATCACGATGTCGAACGTGGTCACGTCGTCCTGTGCGGCCTGAGCGTCCTCAGCGGGCGCGGGCGGGGAGGCCGCGGCGACGATCTTGACGAGCCGGTTGCGCAGGACGATCGCCGTGTTGAGCGTGGTCTGCACGCGCGCCAGCAACGCTCCCTGCACGTCAGGGAGCATCCCGACGGCCGCGGTCGCGGCGTTGTACTGACCCTGGAACACGCTGAACACGGCTGTCGGGGTGTCGGCCAGCACCGGCGGCGCGGTCTGGCTGGTCTGCGCCCGGGGCAGGCCGGCACGCCGCGCGGCGGCCGCGCGATGCGAAGCCTGGACGGCGCGATGCGCGCGCCGGACGAACCTCCGGGTGACGCTCGCCGCACTCGCGTCCTCAGCGGGGGCGGGCGGCGTTGCCGCGATCAGAAGCTTCGCGCCCCGGTATGCGCGAATCATGTACCGGCGTGACGCCCGGAGCGGACCGACCGCCTGGGCTCCGTTGCCCGCTTCGATGGCGTCCGCGGCGTTGCCGATCGCCTTGTCGGCCCGCGCCAGCGGCACTGCCACGACCGCAGGCGTCAGCGGAGGCGCGTCGCCGCCCGCGCTATGCGCAACCGGGCCGCCTGGCGCGGCCTGCGCCGCACCCGCCGGGAGAGCCACCGCGAAGCCGGCGAGCGCCAGCGGCAACAGAGTTCTACGACTGACCATGGTTCAAGGTCTCCTTTCGTCGAAGCCGTTCTGAGGACGCGGCTAGCGCCGCCGGTCGTTCTTGTGGCCGTGCTTGTGCTTGTTCGGGCGCTTGTGCTTGCACGACGACTTGCGCTTGCCCGGACGCGTGCGCTTGCAGGAACTCTTGCGCTTCTTCGAGTGCTTCTTGTTCGGCTGCGCCTTGCCGTTGATCCCGCCGGAGCGCGGGGCGCGGTTCGCGTCGGGGCCGGCGCGGCCGCGCCCGTCTGGGGGATCACGGCCGGCGGCGCCATGACGGCCGGCGGCGTAGCCGCCGGGGGCGTCACGGCGGGGGGCGTCACGGCGGGGGGCGTCGCGGCCGGGGGCGTCGCAGCCGGGGGCGTCGCCACCGGCGCGCCCTGATCGGTCTCGTCCACCGGCGTGCCGAGATCGGTGTCATCGAGTCCTCCGACTGCCGTGTCGTCAAGACCAGCATCGGGGTCGGGCGCGGCCTGGGCGTACGCAGCGCCCACGCGGGCGAAGTTGCCGAAGCTGGCCGAAACCACGGCGTTGAGCGCGACCACACCCAGCGTCACCGCGAGAAGGGCGAAGAATCGACTGACCACAGGCTCTCCATTCGTTCGTGAACTCCAGATGCGATGCACCGTAAGTCCGCAGCTCGGGCGGCCCCGATCGGCTTCCGCTCTCAGGCGATCGCGAAGCGCCGTGAGAAGGCCGAGCGGGCGACGGCGCCTGTCGAGTGCCGGTCAGGCCTCG
>CAVQBC010000002.1:0-28193 GCA_963710665.1 uncultured Solirubrobacteraceae bacterium | reverse complement strand
CTGGGTCAACAAGCACGGTCTGGCGTCGTCGCACGCGGCGCGCCACGCGGCGAGGGGCGGCATCGAGCGCGAGGTGCTGGAGCAGCTCGTCGAGCAGGGCTGTACCCAGCAGGAGATGGCAGAGGCGCTCGGGCTCGGGGCGGCGACGGTCCGGCACTGGCTCAGGAAGTTCGGTCTGCGGACGATGCGCGCGGAGCGCGTCGGCGCCATCGACGACGCGAAGATCGTCATCCGCCGCTGCAGGCGCCATGGCTTCACCGTCTTCGCGCTCACCGGCACCGCCGGGAGGTACCGGTGCAAGCGCTGCCGGACCGAGCGCGTTGCGGCGCGGCGCCGCGCCGTCAAGCAGGCGCTCGTCGAGGACGCCGGAGGCCGCTGCCGGCTCTGCGGCTACGACCGGTGTACGCGGCGCGCTGCAGTTCCATCACGTCGAGCCGCCGCTGAAGTCATTCGGCCTGGCGACCAACGGCGTCGCCCGTTCGTTGCGGCGAGCCCGGGCGGAGGCACGCAAGTGCATCCTCGTCTGCGCCAATTGTCATGCGGAAATCGAGGCAGGTCTCGCTACCATTCCTCCGTCCGCGATCAAGATTGCCGACTTGGGGCCGATCTAGTGGGTGAGGATCGCACCCCGATGCTTCGGGAACCGGGGTCCTGCTACACCGGTCGGGGGTAATTCAATCGGCAGAATGCTCGGCTGTTAACCGAGTCGTTGTGGGTTCGAGTCCCACCCCCCGAGCTTCACTGTTCCTTACTCGACCGTCCCGGCCAGGATGTGCGTGCAGGTTCCCGGGACGACGTGGACCGATCTGGGCGGCCCCGCGCCGGCCGGATCCCGCCGCGCGGCCCGAACCCTCGCCGTGTCGTCCTACTTTTCGGACCTGACCGCCCCGCCGCCGCGCGCGTTGACGGCGTGGCTCGTTGACAGCCTCGATCCGGCCTGCCATGCTCAACCGCATGGTTCATCAACCGACCGGGTGAGCAACAGCCGTCGTGGCCGTCGATCAGCTCAGCGCGACCTTCTCGGCGCTCGCCGATCCCACGCGGCGGGCGATCCTCGCCCGGCTCGCGGAGGGGGAGGCCACGGTGAACGAGCTCGCGGAGCCGTTCCCGATCACGCTGCAGGGGGTGTCGAAGCACCTGAAGGTCCTCGAGCGGGCGGGACTGATCGCGCGCGGGCGCAGCCGGCAGCTGCGGCCGTCTCGGCTGCAGGGGGAGGCGCTGAAGGAGGCCGCCGCGTGGCTGGCCGAGTACCGGCGGTTCTGGGACGAGAGCTTCGACCGCCTGGACGAGCACCTGAACGAGATCCAGAAAGGAGCCCGACGATGACCGAGGCCGTCGCCGCGCGGGAGATCGTGATCAGGCGCGTCTTCGATGCGCCGCGCGAGCTCGTGTGGAGGGCGTTCATCGAGCCCGAGCAGCTCACGCGCTGGTGGGGCAAGCGGGGCTGGACGGCGCCGCTGTCGTCCATCACCGTCGAGCCGTGGCCCGGCGGGGCGTTCCGCCTGACAGGGGTCAACGACTCCGACGGGCGGGAGATGCCGACCGACGCGGTGTTCCGCGAGGTGGTGGAGCCCGAGCGGCTGGTGTTCGCGGAGGTCCCGCGGGATGATTGCCACGACGGCGCGGTGAGTGTCGTCACCTTCACCGAGCTGGGCGACGGGCGCACGGAGGTCGAGCTGCGCGCGTCGATGTACGCGTCCGAGGAGATCCGCCGCGCCGCCGAGGGCGGCCTCTCGAGCGCACTGGACCGTCTTGCCGAGACCCTGGAGGCACGATGAACATCACCGGCGTCGACTTCATCACGGTGCCGACCCGTGACTATGAGAAGGCGAGCGAGTTCTACGGCGACGTGCTCGGCCTGCCGTGCTCGGCGCGCTGGGGCAACATGCCGGCGGGGGAGTTCGAGACCGGCACGCTCACCATCGCGGTGATGCAGTCCGACGCGTTCGGGATCGAGTTCGAGCGCCACACGCACCCGATCGCGCTCCACGTCGGAGACGTCGAGGCCGCGCGCTCCGAGCTCGAGGCGAAGGGCGTGACCTTCCACGCCGACACGATGGACAGCGGCGTGTGCCACATGGCCCACTTCTCGGACCCGGACGGGAACGCGCTGATGTTCCACCACCGGTACGCGCCGAAGCCCGGCTGAGGGCGGGCCAGGGGGGCGCGCGCCGGCGAAAGCGGCGCGCCACACCCCGCCCTGGACACGCGTCGGGCCAATTCTGTACATTGTCGATCGCCTCTATGGGGTTTACCCACGGTCGCGGGTCTCGGACCCGCCGGCCGTGCTGCTCCCTGCCCGATCGCCACCCGGAGACGCCCGCCATGACCAGACGCCTCGCTGCCGTGCTCGCCGTCGTGCCCGTCCTCGTCGTGCTGGCGAGCTGCGGCGGCCCGGCCGAGTCCGGAGGGCAGGCCTCGAAGGGGGGCGGCCCGACCCTCTCGCTCGTCGCCTACTCGACCCCGAAGGAGGCCTACGAGGCGCTGATCCCGGCCTTCCAGCGGACCGGCGCCGGCGAGGGCGTCGGCTTCGACCAGTCCTACGGCGCCTCCGGGGACCAGTCGCGGGCGGTGGCGGCCGGACTGCCGGCGGACGTGCTCGCGCTGTCGCTCGCGCCCGACGTGGAGAAGCTCGTCGAGCCGGGGATCGTGCGCAAGGACTGGCAGTCCGCCGATCGCTTCGACGGGTTCGTGACCAACTCGGTCGTCGTCTTCGCGGTCCGCAAGGGCAACCCGAAGCACATCCGCACGTGGGCGGACCTCGTCAAGCCCGGCGTGGAGGTGCTCACGCCGAACCCGTTCACGTCGGGCGGCGCCAAGTGGAATCTGATGGCGGCCTACGGCGCGCAGATCGAGCAGGGCCGCTCGCCCGCGCAGGCGCTCGCCTACCTGCGCGACCTGCTCGAGAACACGGCGGTGCAGGACAAGTCGGCGCGCGAGTCGCTGCAGACGTTCGCCGGCGGCAAGGGCGACGTCCTCCTCTCCTACGAGAACGAGGCGATCACCGCCCAGGCCAAGGGCGTCGACCTCGACTACGTGGTGCCGGACGAGACGATCCTCATCCAGAACCCGGTCGCGGCGGTCGAGACCTCGAAGTCGCCCGAGAAGGCCACGGCGTTCGTGAAGTGGCTGCGTGAGCCCGAGGCCCAGCGGATCTTCGGCGAGAAGGGCTACCGGTCGGTGCGCGAGGACCTCGTCGACAAGACGAAGTACCCGACCCCGTCCGGGCTGTTCGAGATCGGCAAGGTCGGCGGCTGGAGCAAGGTCAACGACGAGTTCTTCGACCCGCAGAAGGGCTCCGTGGCGGCGATCGAGCGCGACCTGGGGGTCTCCACTGCGAAGTGACGCGACAGTCCTGCCCGCGGGGGCGCCGCCCCGCGCGAGCCGCCACGCGGCGCCCCGCGACGCCGGCGCGCTCGTGGTCGGCGGGGCCAGCGTCGCCTGGCTGACGCTGATCGTCCTGCTGCCGCTCGCGGCCGTCGTGGTCACGTCGCTCGAAGGCGGCCTGGCCGCGTTCTGGGCGAGCATCACCAACGCCCAGGCGCTGGCGGCGATGGAGCTCACGCTCGTGGTCTCGATCGCCGTGGCGGCGATCGACGCCGTGATGGGGACGCTGATCGCCTGGGTCCTCGTGCGCGACGACTTCCCCGGCAAGCGGTTCGTCAACGCCCTGATCGACCTGCCGTTCGCGCTGCCGACCATCGTCGCCGGCTTGACCCTGCTCGCCCTCTACGGACCGAAGGGCCCGACCGGGATCAACATCGCCTACACCCAGGCCGCGGTCGCGCTCGCGCTGCTGTTCGTCACGCTGCCGTTCGTGGTGCGGGCCGTGCAGCCGGTGCTGCTCGGCCTCGACCGCGAGGCGGAGGAGGCGGCCGCGTCGCTCGGCGCGGGCCCCGCGACGGTCTTCCGCCGCATCATCCTGCCCGCGTTGCGGCCGGCGCTGCTCGCCGGCGTCGGCCTGGCCTTCGGACGCGCCATCGGGGAGTTCGGCTCGATCGTGCTGATCAGCGGCAACCTGCCCTACAAGACCGAGGTCGCGTCGGTCTTCGTCTACGGGCAGATCGAGAGCGGCAACACGGCCGGCGCCGCGGCGGTGTCGGTGCTGCTGCTCGCGGTGTCCTTCGTCGCGCTGCTCGGGATCTCGCTGCTCGCCCGGCGAGGGGAGCGATGAGCCGCATCGCGCTGCGCTCCGTCGCGCTCGGCTACCTCGCCCTGCTGCTCGTGGTCCCGGTCGGGATGGTCTTCTACCGCGCGTTCGAGCACGGGATCGCCGCCGCGTGGGCGGCCGTGACCACGCCGCCCGCGCAGCACGCGTTCTTCCTCACGGTCGTCATCACCCTCATCGCCGTGCCGCTCAACGCGGTGTTCGGCGTCGCGTGCGCCTGGCTGCTCGCGCGCCGCGAGTTCCGCGGCAAGCGCGCGCTCGACGCCGTGGTCGACCTGCCGTTCGCGGTCTCGCCGGTGGTCGTCGGCCTCGCGCTGATCCTCGTCTGGGGCCAGGACGGCTGGCTCGGCGGCCCGCTGGCGGAGGCCGGGATCCGCGTGATCTTCTCGCTGCCCGGGATGGTGCTGGCGACGATCTTCGTCTCGCTCCCGTTCGTCGTGCGCGAGGTGGTGCCCGTCCTCCGCGAGGCGGGGACCGACCAGGAGGAGGCCGCGCGGACGCTCGGCGCGAACGGCCTGCAGGTGCTGCGGCGGATCATCCTGCCCACCATCCGCTGGGGCCTCGCCTACGGCGTCATCCTCTCCACCGCCCGCGCGCTGGGCGAGTTCGGGGCGGTCTCGATCGTGTCGGGCAAGATCGCCGGGCGCACCGAGACGATGACGCTCCTGGTGGAGGACCGCTTCCAGTCCTTCGACCTCACGGGCGCCTACGCGGCGGCGGTGGTGCTCGCGCTCCTCGCCGTCGCCGTGCTCGTGCTCATGACCCTGCTGCAACGCCGGACCGAGGAGTCCCGATGATCGAGGCCCGCCGGATCACCAAGCGCTTCGGCTCCCACGTCGCGCTCGACGACGCGTCGGTCGCGATCCCCGAGGGCTCGCTGACCGCGCTGCTCGGCCCGAGCGGGAGCGGGAAGTCCACGCTGCTGCGCGTGATCGCCGGGCTCGAGGAGCCCGACGCCGGCAGCGTGCACATCGGCGGTCGCGACGCGACGCCGCTCCCGCCCCGCCGGCGCGACGTCGGCTTCGTCTTCCAGCACTACGCCGCGTTCAAGCACATGACGGTCGCCGACAACGTCGCCTTCGGGCTCACCGTCCGCCGGCGGCCCAAGGCGGAGGTGCGCGACCGGGTTCGCGAGCTGCTGGAGCTCGTCGGCCTCGGCGCCCTGGGCGCGCGCTACCCGTCCCAGCTCTCCGGCGGCCAGCGCCAGCGGATGGCGCTCGCGCGCGCACTCGCGACCAGGCCGCGGGTCCTCCTCCTCGACGAGCCCTTCGGCGCCCTCGACGCCCGCGTGCGGGCCGAGCTGCGCGCCTGGCTGCGGCGGCTGCACGACGAGGTCGGCGTCACGACGCTGTTCGTGACGCACGACCGGGAGGAGGCGATGGAGATCGCCGAGCAGATCGTCGTGATGAACGACGGCCGCATCGAGCAGGCCGGCCGGCCCGACGACCTCTACGACCGGCCGGCCAACGAGTTCGTGATGGGGTTCGTCGGCCCGGTGACGCGGCTCGGCCACACGCTCGTGCGCCCGCACGACGTCCAGGTGCTGCTCGATCCCGGCGAGGCGAGCACCGAGGCGGAGATCACCCGGGTCCTGCGGCTGGGGTTCGAGGTGCGCGTGGAGCTCCTGCCGGCCGAGGGCGCCCCGGTCGTCGCGCAGCTCAGCCGGGCCGAGGCCGAGGAGCTCGAGGTCGCCGTGGGCCAGATCGTCCACGTGCGCGCGGAGCCGCTCCGCCAGCTCGCCGCATAGGCTCTCGTCTCGGTGCGCATCTCCGCCAAGACCGACTACGCCATCCGGGCGGCGGTCGAGCTCGCCTCCGCCGAGCCCGACGCCCCGCAGAAGGGCGAGCGCGTGGCCGCCGCCCAGAAGATCCCCCTGCGCTTCCTGGAGAACATCCTCACCGAGCTGCGGCACGCCGGCCTGGTCGCGAGCCGGCGCGGCGCGGAGGGCGGCTACTGGCTCGCCCGCCCGGCGGAGGAGATCGCGCTGGCCGACATCATCCGCGCCATCGACGGGCCGCTCGGCAGCGTCAGCGGGCAGCGGCCGCAGGCGCTCGACTACGCCGGCTCGGCCGAGGCGCTGCGCGAGGTATGGATCGCCGTGCGCGCCGCTGTGCGCGAGGTGCTCGAGGCCACGACGGTCGCCGACGTCGTGGCCGGCCGGCTGCCCGAGCACGTGCGCGAGCTCACCCGCCCCGAGGACGCCTGGGCCTCCCACTAGTGATGGTTGATTCGCCCCGGCCCGCCGGAGCGGGCCGGGACAGGCAATACCGCTCAGGCCGCGACCGCCGGCAGCGGCCGCGTGCGCTCGCGCAGCGCGCGCCGCTCCTGGCCGTAGGCGTCGGCCGCGAGCATCGCGTCGACCACCATCGAGGGATCGACGCCGAACGGCAGGTTGTGGATCGTCTCGCCCTCGGCGCAGGCCGCCTCGGCCACCTTCTGCAGGTCCGCGTGCTCGGCGTCCACGCCGAGGTCGGCGAGCGTCACCGGCAGCCCGACGTCGAGGCAGAGGTCGACCACCTCGTCCACGGTCTCGGTCGGCCGCCCCTCGAGCATGAGCATCGAGATCACGCCGAAGGCGACCTTCTCGCCGTGCCAGAAGTCGTGCGTCTCGTGCAGCACGGTCAGCCCGTTGTGGACCGAGTGCGCGGCGGCGAGCCCGCCGGACTCGAAGCCGAGCCCGGACAGCAGCGTGTTGGCCTCGACGACCCGCTCGAGCGCGGGCGTCACGACGCCGCGCTCGACCGCCTGGCGCGCCGCGACCCCGTCCGCGAGCAGCGTGTCGTAGCAGAGCCGCGCGAGGTTCAGCGCCGCGCCGAGCGGCGCGCCGCCCGCCATCGCGGGCGCCCGCGTCGTCGAGGAGGCGTCCGCCTCGAACCAGGTCGACAGCCCGTCGCCGATCCCCGCCACGAGGAAGCGCACCGGCGCGCCCGCGATCACCTCGGTGTCGAGCAGCACGAGGTGCGGGTTGCTGCTCCAGAAGCGGTACTCGAGGAAGGCGCCGTCGTCGTCGTAGACGACGGACAGCGCGCTCGTCGGCGCGTCGGTCGAGGCGATCGTCGGCACGATCACGAGCGGCAGCTTGACGGGATGCGCGACGGCCTTGGCGGTGTCCATGGTCTTCCCGCCGCCGATCCCGACGATCGCGTCGGCGTGGTTCTCCGACGCCGCGGCTGCGACCCGCTCGATCTCGCCGGGCGAGCACTCGCCGCGGAACTCCAGCACGCTGGCCCCACTCACCGCCGCGATCGCCGGCGACGCGATCTCGCGCACCGCCGGGTCGACGAGGATGAGCGGCGCGCTCACGCCGAGCCGTTCGAGCTCCGACGCCAGGGTTGACAGCGCACCTCGGCCCTGCACGTAGCGGCCGGGCGCCGCGAACACGGCAAGACCACGGGGACCGTTGCTGGGCATGGATCGTCCTCTCCTCGGGATGGCCGGACCGAACCTCCTCGGCGCGACCCTACCGGCGCCCGGCGGCGCCGTGGCCGAACTTCGCCCACACCTCGAGCTCGGCCACCGCGGCGTCGCGGCCGTCGTGCGCCGCGGTCCAGGCCGCCGCCGCCCGCGCCCGGGCGCGCAGGGCCGGGCGCCCGAGCGCGCGCAGCACCGCGAGGCGCAGCGTCGCCGGCGTCAGCAGGCGCCGGGGCAGGCGCACGCCGAGCGAGGCCCAGTCGACGCGCGCGGCGTTCTCGGCCATGTCGCCGCCGGCCGGGCAGACGACCGTCGCGCAGCCGGAGGCCAGCGCGCGCACGAGCGTCCCGTGGCCGCCGTGCAGCACCACGACGTCGCAGGCGGGCATGGTGCGCGCGTAGGAGAGCCACGGGACGAGCACGGCGTTGGACGGGACCGTCAGCCGCAGTCCCTTCACCTCGCCGTTCGAGCTCGCGATCACCCGCACCGGCGCGTCCGCCAGGCCCGCCAGCGCGGCCCGCAGCAGCGCGTGGCCGGGGTCCTGCGAGGTCGAGGGCGCGACCAGCACGACCGGCCCGTCGCCGGGCGGCGGCTCGACGTGGGCGCCCGGCGGCTCCCACATCAGCGGGCCGGTCAGCCGCAACCACCCCGGCCAGCGGCGCGGGTACTCGAGGTGCGGCAGCGTCGCCACGAGCGTGAGCGAGCGCGAGAGCGCGGGGTGGACCCACGGCAGCGGCGGCAGGCCGAGGCGGGCGCGGCAGTCGTTGTACTCGTCGCGGCCGAGCTCGAGGCCGCGCAGCACGAGCCGGTCGGCCTGCCGCCACAGCGCGCGGCCGGCGGCGGTCCGCGGGAGCCGCGCGCCGATGGAGTAGGTGGGAAAGCCGGGCGGGAAGTGCGGGTGGACGTGGGGGACGAGCGTCGCCACCGGCACCCCCTCGAGCTCGGCGGCGAGGGCGGGGGCGGGCGTGAGGATGTCGTTGACCGCCACGTCCGGGGCGAAGTCGCGCACCAGCCCGACGGTCTCGCGCGCCGCCCGCACGGCCGCCGCGTAGGGCTTGAGCGGTCGCTCGGGCGTGGGGAAGACGTGGTACTCGGGCGCCCCCGCGAACGTCATCCCGGCCGCCTCGGCGGGCTCCCGCCAGCGCTCCCAGCTCTGCAGGCAGACGTCGTGGCCGCGCTCGGCGAGCCGCTCGCCGAGCGCCAGCATCGGGAACGCGTGGCCGGGGTCGCCGAACGCCCCGAGCAGGACCCTCACGCGGGTCAGGCCGCCAGGTCGGCCACCAGGCGCAGCTGCTCGAGCCGCTCGGGGGCGGTGGTGGCCATGGGGGAGACGAGCAGCGTGCCGACGCCGGCCTCCCGATAGACCCGCAGGCGCTCGCGGACGACGTCGGGCGGCCCGCACAGCGTCACGTGGTCGATCAGCTCGGCGGGCAGCGCCGCGGCGGCCTCCTCGCGGCGTCCCTCCAGGTAGAGGTCCTGCACCTCGCGGGCGGCGTCCTCGTAGCCGTAGCGGCGCATCAGCGCGTTGTAGAAGTTCTGCTTGCGCGAGCCCATGCCGCCGGCGTACAGCGCGATCACGGGCCGCATCGCGTCGCGGGCGGCGTCGAGGTCGTCGGTGACCATCACGTTGACCATCGGCGCGATCTCGAAGTCGCCGGGGCCCTTGCCCTCGCCCGCCCGCCCGAAGCCCGTCTCGAGCAGCGGCCGGAACTCGCCCACGTGCTCGGGGCTGAAGAAGATCGGGATCCATCCGTCGGCGATCTCCGCCGCGAGCTCCGTGTTGCGGGGCCCGATCGCCGCCAGCAACACCGGGATGCGCTCCTGTACCGGCGCGATCGTGAGCTTGAGCGCCTTGCCGGGGCCGTCGGGCAGCGGCAGCTCGAGCGTCTCGCCGGCGAACTCGACCCGCCGGCGCTCGAGCGCCATGCGCACGACCGCGACGTACTCACGCGTGCGCTGCAGCTGGCGGCCGAAGCGCTGCCCGTGCCAGCCCTCCGCGACCTGCGGCCCGCTCGGGCCGATGCCGAGGATCATCCGCCCGCCGGAGAGCTGGTCGAGCGTCGCCGCCGTCATAGCGGTCATCGCGGCCGACCGGCCGGGCATCTGGAAGATCGCCGAGCCCAACCGGATGCGCGACGTGGCCTGCGCGAGCCACCCGAGGACCGTGGCGGCGTCGGACCCGTAGGCCTCGGCGGCCCACGCCGAGTCGTAGCCGAGCCGCTCGGCCTCCTGCACGAGCTCCAGCTGGTCCCGCGGGGTGAGGCCGAGGCCCCAGTAGCCGATGTGGACGCCGAGCTTCATCGCGCGGCGACGCTATCAGCGGCTGGGGCGACCCTCGCCTATCTCATTGACGAGCCGCAGGAGGTGCAGCGGCGAGAACGGCTTCGTCAGGTAGAGGTCGGCGCCCGCGTTGCGCGCGCTCTCGGCCGCCGCGTCGCCCGACATCGCGGTGAGCATCACGATGTGCGCGTCCGCGGTCACGGGGTCGGAGCGCAGCCGGCGGCAGGTCTCGATCCCGTTGAGGCGCGGCATGTCGTAGTCGAGGAACACGATCTCGGGCTGCAGCGACGTCGCGCTGGTCAGCGCCTCCTCGCCGTCGCCCGCCTCCTCGAGGCGGAACCCGGAGATGTCCTCCAGGGTCGTGGCGATCAGCTTGCGGATGAGGGGGTCGTCGTCGACGATCAGGATCGTCTTGCTCACCGCAGCCGCTCCCGCAGCCGGGCGAAGGTTCCGTCCGGGATCGCGTCGTAGGCGGCGACCACGTCGGGGTCGAACTGGCCCCCGGCCTGGGCGCAGATCTCGGTGCGCGCGTCGTCCCACCCGACGGCCGGGCGATAGGGGCGGTCGGTGGTCATCGCGTCGAGCGCGTCGGCGAGCGCGAACACGCGCGCGGCGAGCGGGATGGCCTCGCCCGCGAGGCCGTCGGGGTAGCCGCGCCCGTCCCAGCGCTCGTGGTGGTGACGGACGACGAGCTTGGCGTCGCCGAGGAAGTCGACGTGGCGCAGGATCTCCCACCCGATCACGGGATGGCGGGTGATCAGCGCGTACTCCTCGTTCGTCAGCCGGTCGGTCTTGAACAGGATCGCGTCCGGGACGGCGACCTTGCCGACGTCGTGCAGCAGGAAGCCGAACTCGATCTCGGGCGCCGCCGCGAGCTCGACGCCCACCGCGCGCGCGAGCTCGAGGCCGTAGGAGGCCACCCGCTCGGCGTGCTTGTGGGTATAGGCGTCGCGGGCCTCGACCGCGTTGGCGAGCGCCCGCACGGTGGCGCGGTAGGAGCTGCGCAGCCGCTGCGCGTGGGCGCGCTCGGCCTTGAAGACCTCGCGGAGGTCGGCCGCGTAGCGCTCGAGCTGCCGCTGGCGGGCCGCGGACTCGCGCTCGACCCGCTCCAGGCGGGCGCGGAGCTCCTCGACCGTGTCGGCCTGCGAGGCGGATGACGTCGGCACTGGATTCACGTTCGGTCCTTCATCACGCCGGAAAAGCGTAACGAGATACCGCAGCCCACGGCCCCGGTAGGTGCGCTCCCGGTGGCGGAGAGGGGCCCCTGAGCAGTAAGGCGGTGCATTTCATCGGCCCGGACCGGGGAAATCAACCCCATTCACAGCTCGTTGGCGAGCCGGTGGAACACGATCTCCGGGACGAGGCACGCGCGCGAGGTGCGCAGCACGAAGCGCACGGCCTCCGCGATGTCCGACGTCTTGATCATGTCGTCGGGGCTCACCTGCTCCTTGATGAAGTCCGTCATGGCGGTGTCCACGTAGCCGGGGCACAGCGCGACGGACTTCACGCCCGCGTCCCCGAGCTCGCGGTTCATGGACTCGGTGAAGGCCACGACGCCGCCCTTGGTGGCCGAGTAGACCGACAGCCACGGCTGGCCCGACTTGCCGGTCACCGAGGCCATGTTGATGACCTGGGCCGTGCCGCGCTCGGCCGCCGCGGCGCGCAGCAGATCGGCGCACTCGCGGTAGAAGAGGATCATCGCGCGGAGGTTGATGTCGAGCTGGAGGTCCAGGCGCTTCGTGGTGGTCTCGGCCACCGGCGCGCCGATCCCGACGCCCGCGTTGTTGACGAGCGCGTCGAGGCGGCCGAAGCGCTCGTGGTGGCGCGCGACGACGCCGCGGACGGCGTCCTCGTCCGCCATGTCCGCCGCCACCTCCTCGACCTCGTAGCCCGCGGCGCGCAGGTCCCCGGCGGCGGCGGAGAGCTTCTCCGGGCGCCGGGAGGCGACGGTCAGCGCGAAGCCCTCCTCGCCGAGCACGCGGGCGATGGCGAGCCCGATGCCGCTCGAGGCTCCGGTGACGATCGCGGCGCGGTCCGGCATGGAAGGGGTCCTCTCCTCGGGGGCGGGCGGCGTATCCAATCACTCGCCCCGCCTACCCTGTCGGCGGTGCCGAACCGCACGCCGGTCGTCGTCTGCGTCGTCCTCCTGCTCGGGCTGGGCGCCGCGCTCGTCGCCCGCGGAGGCGACGGGGGCGGGGGCGGGGGAGAGCGGGCGGTGCGCGAACCGCCGGCCGCGCCCGTCGCCACGATCGCCCGGCGCGTCGAGGCGCTGCGCGGCCTGCGCTTCCGGCGGCTGCCCGAGCCGGTCACGGTCACCGCCGCGCAGGCGCGCCGCGAGGGGCTCGCGGACCTCGACCGCACCTACCCGCCCGCGCGCCGCCGTGCCGACGAGGAGGTGCTCAAGCTGCTCGGCCTGCTGGAGCCCGACGACGACCTGCGGGCGGTACTCGGCGCGGTGCTCTCCGAGCAGGTCGCCGGCTACTACGACCCCCGCAGCGGGCGCCTGCGCGTGGTGGGCGGCGCGGGCGGCAGCGCGGCGCTCGACGAGCTCACGCTCGCGCACGAGCTCACGCACGCGCTGGAGGACCAGCGGTTCCGGCTCGGCCTCGAGGACGCCGGCCCGTCGGGCGACCGCGCGCTGGCCCGCCTCGCGCTGGTCGAGGGGACGGCGACCGCCGTGATGTTCGAGTACGCCGCCCGCCACCTCGACCCCGGGCAGGCGATCGGGGGGCTGGCCGCCTCCGCCCTCGGCGCGGGCAGCACGACGCCCCTGCCGCCGTTCGCGCAGGCGCAGCTCGTGTTCCCCTACCTCGGCGGGCGCGCGCTCGTGGAGCGCCTCTACGAGACGGCCGGCGGGCGCTGGACCGTGGTCGACGCGGCCGAGCGCTTCCGCCCGCCGGTCTCGACCGAGCAGGTGCTGCACCCGGAGAAGTACCTGCGCGCCGAGCCGCCGCGCCGCGTCGCGCTGCGCGCCGGCGCGGTGCTCGGCCCGGGCTGGCGACGCGCCGCGGCCGGCACCTGGGGCGAATGGGCGACCGGACAGCTCCTCGGCGGCGGGGCCGGCGCCGAGCGCGCGGCGGCCGGCTGGGGCGGCGACCGCTACGAGCTGTGGCGCTCCGGCGGCCGCGGCTGCCCGGCGCCGTGCACGCGCGCCGACGCGCTCGTCATGCGCTGGCGCTGGGACACCGCGGCGGACGGGCGCGAGTTCGCGGCCGCGCTCGGCCGCCGGCCGGCCGCGTGGGGCGCCCGGCCGGGACCGGGCGGCACGTTCGCCCTCCGCGGCGGCGCGGTGGCGGTGCGGCGCGCCGGGGACGCGGTCACGCTCGTGTTCGCGCCGACGGCCGCGCTGGCGCGGCGGCTGGCCCGCTAGGCCCCCACGAACACGAGCGCCGGCGCCAGCGCGAGCGCCACGAGGACGGCGTCCCGGGCGCGGATCGCGATGCGCGGGCCGGTCCGCCCGTCGCCGCCGGCGCGGAACGCCCGCGCCTCGCCCGCCACCCACGCGATCACCGCGTCCGCGATCGGCAGCGGGCGCCGCGGCACGTCGGCCAGCGACGCCACGAGCGCGCGCCCGGCGGAGAGCAGGCGCGGGCCGGGGTCGAGCCCGTCGAGCACGAGCGAGGCCTCGCGCGCGGAGGGCAGCCGCCCGAGCCGGTACAGCACGCGGCGGAACACCGTTCGCAGCCCGTCGGAGCCCGCCGCCGCGCGCAGCCACGTGGCCACCGCGACGAGCAGCGCGGCGCGCAGCGCGCGGCGCAGGGCCTCGGCCGCGCCCAGCCCCGCCAGCAGCGTGCCGGCGAACGCGCTGATCGCGAGCATGGCGGCGAGCGCCAGGCCGAGCGGGACCGCCTCGCGCCCCGCCCTCGCCGCGACCCACGCGACCGCGAGCCACGCCGAGACGGCGAGCAGCAGCGGCCACGAGGTGCCGGTGAGCAGCAGGGCGGTGGCGACGACGGCGGCGAGCGCGATCGCGCGCGGGTCGAAGCGCCCGCTGCCGGTCCCGAGCCCGGCCGCGTCGCTCGGCCCGGCGGCGGCGCCATGGCCCGGGACCGGGGCGTCCGCCGGCCATTCCCCCAGCGCCCGGAGGTACACCAGCACCTGGATCGTCGTGTAGAAGATCGCCGCCACGACGCTGCTCGCGAGCCCGAGCACCACCGCGGCCGTCTGCCCCTGTGGCAGCACGCCCGTCCAGCCGGTCAGCGCCTCGTAGCTGCCCACGTAGGCGTCGAGGCCGCCGAGGACGATGAACACGAACACGGCGTTGAGCACCGTGTAGTGGGCGAAGCGGATCGCGAAGCAGGCCGCGAGCTGGGCCGGGAGGTGCGCGCCGCGAGCATGCAGCGCGCCGATGACGGGGGCGGTGAGCGCCTGGGTCAGCGGGCCGTTGACCCGCGCCGGCCCCATCAGCGCGACGGTCTGCAGGATCGCCGCGGCGGCGGCGCCGAACCCCCGCCGTACGCCGCCGAGCACCGCGGCGCGCGCCAGCGCCACGCCGCCCGCGAGGCAGATCCAGTAGACGCCCGAGGGCGCCGCGCGACCGGCCAGGAACGAGACGGTCGCGACGTGCGCCAGGCCGGTCTCGGGCGGCGGAGCGTCCTGGCCGGTGGCGGCGGGGCGAGAGCGAAGGGCGGGCACGCGACTGCACCCATTGTGCCCGACGCCCCGCCGGCCAAGGGGTGCCTAGGCGTCTTCCTCCCCGGGCTCCTCCTTCGGCTCGGCGCGGCGGCCGGCGGCCTGGACGCCGGGCGCGAGGGCCATCAGGCCGATCTCGTAGTGGTCGACGGACTCGACGGACGCCCCGCTGGCGTCGGTGCGCTGCTGCCGGCGCGCCTGCGCCGACTCGGAGCTCGCTGTCATCGCCCCCTCGCTCTCCCAGATCGTCATGGAGACCGCGTTCCCGGTCTCACGATCGACCATGAAGTAGGCGTGCGAGAAGCCGTCCACCAGCTGGAGCGGCCCCACGGTGTCCTGGAAGCCCTCGAGGAGCTTCGCGCTGTCCTCATCGGACTTGTATCTGCTGACCCGCGCGAACATCTTCCGCCTCCCGTCTCGGATGTGAAGGGCGCCCACTTATCACGGCGGGGTCCGGCGCTGCAAGCCGAGGGCCGGGGCACCGCCCCCGTTGCAGCGGGCACCGCGCTGGGCTCAGCGGCGGTCGAGGACCCGGACCGCCTTGCCCTCGCTGCGCGGGACCTGCCCCGGCTCCAGCAGCTCGACGTTCATGCCGATGCCGGTCTCCGCGTGCAGCGCCCGGCCCACGCGCGCGGCCAGATCGGCGCGGTCGGCGCCGGCGCTCGACGGCTCGCACCGAACGGTGAGCTCGTCCATGACCTCGGGGCGCTCGACGACGATCTGGTAGTGCGGCGCGACGCCCTCGACGCCGAGCAGCGCGAGCTCGACCTCGGACGGATAGAGGTTGACGCCGCGGATGATCAGCATGTCGTCGCGGCGCCCGATCACCGGACCCATGCGAGCGAGCGTGCGCCCGCAGACGCAGCGGTCGAGCGTGAGTGCCGCGATGTCGCCGGTCCGGTAGCGCAGCAGCGGCAGCGCCTCCTTGGTGAGCGTCGTGAACACGAGCTCGCCGTGCTCGCCCGGAGGGACCGGCTTGCCGGTGCCCGGATCGACCGTCTCGACGAGGAAGTGGTCCTCGTGCACGTGCGAGCCGCTGCGCCCCTCGCGGCACTCCGCCGACACGCCCGGCCCGACGATCTCCGAGAGCCCGTACATGTTCAGCGCGACGAGGCCGAGCTCGCGCTGGATCCGCTCGCGCATCGGCTCCGTCCACGGCTCGGCGCCGAAGCTCCCGACCTCGAGCGCCAGCTCGTCGAGGCCGATGCCGGCGTCGCGCAGGGCCTGGGCGATGTTCAGCGCGTAGGACGGCGTGCAGCACAGGACCTGGCCGCCGAGGTCGCGCAGCAGGCGCGCCTGGCGCTCGGTCAGCCCGCCCGACACCGGCACGACCGTCGCGCCGATCCGCTCGGCGCCCTGATGGAAGCCCAGCCCGCCGGTGAACAGGCCGTAGCCGTAGGCGTTGTGGACGACCATGCCCTCCCGCACGCCCGCCATCACGAGCGAGCGGGCCATCACCGTCGTCCACACCTCGAGGTCGGCCGCGGTGTAGCCGACGATGGTGGCCTTGCCGCCCGTCCCGCTCGAGGCGTGCACGCGGACGAGGCGCTCGCGCGGGACGGCCAGCAGCCCGAAGGGGTAGTGCTCGCGCAGGTCGGACTTCTCGGTGAACGGCAGGGCGCGCAGGTCGGCGAGCGATCCGACGTCCCCGGGCCCGTCCACGCCCGCCGCCCGCAGGTGCGCGCCCGCCGCCGGCGGGCCGTCCAGCAGCCGCGCGACCGTCCGCCGCAGGCGGTCGAGCTGCAGCGCCTCGAGCTCCTCGCGCGGCGCGGTCTCGATCCCCTCGGCGATCGTCATCTGCGTCCTCTCTCGTTCAGAGCGTCCGGGTGTGCGCGTTCCAGTGCTGCTCGAGGTTGCGGACGAGGGCCGGGCTGAAGTGGCAGACGGCCTGCTCGGCGGCGTAGGTCGCCATGTAGGCGCGGAACACGTCGAGCGGCTCCTGGCCGACCCGCATCGCGCGGCGGTTGGCGGCCGCGTTGACGAGGCCCGAGCTGGTCAGCGCCTCGACGCGGCGCTCGATCGCCGCGTCGACCTCGCCCGGCTCGACGACCTCGTCGCACAGCAGGTCGGCGTCCGGCCTGCCGGCCTCGAACTCCCGCCCGGAGAAGATCGCCTGGCGGGCGATGCGGTCGCCGACGAAGCGCGGGAGCCGCAGGTTCGAGACGCCCGGGATGATGCCCTCCTTGCGCGCCGGCAGGTACAGCCGGCAGCCGCGCTCGGCGATCACGTGGTCCATGACGTGCAGCAGCTGGCAGGCGCCCCCGATCGCGTACGTCTCCGCGGCCGCGATCCAGAGCTTCTCGGTCGTCTCCTCGGGCTCGCCGGGCCGGTGCTCGGGCGCGCTCAGCCCGCGGAAGATCTTGTTGACGTAGCCGAGGTCGCGCACGATGTAGAACAGGAAGGCGATCCGGCCGCGGTAGAGGTGGGTCAGGTTGATGCCCGCCCCGAAGATGCGCCGGCCCGGGTACCGCGGGTGGTCGACCACGCCGCCGCGCATGACCCCGACCTCGATCTCCGGGTCGAGCAGGATCAGGTCCACGGCGGTCTCGGTCGGCGCGACCGTCGAGTCGTCCTCGGCGTTCAGGTGGCGCGGGTTGCGCAGCTCGAGCACGCCCGCGCGGCCCTCGCGCCGCACATGGACCCGGCCGAGGTCCGCCTCGCCGGTGGAGCGGAAGTCGTCGAGGCGCTCGAGGGCCTCGCCGGTCGGGCGGAGCATCGCCCACACGAGGTGCGAGCCGGCGCGGGGGGAGGAGAGGACGTGGGCGAGCAACTGGCCCTGCGCGATCTCGGCGCCGTCCTTGTCGCCCTGCAGGTGCTCGCGCTCGGCGGCCACCGCCCCGGGCGTGGGGACGAGGCCGGGGAAGTCCTCGGCGGCCCGGTCGAGCAGCTCCTCCACCCGCACGGCGCTGCGCAGGTCGTCGGTGAGGACCGCGTAGAGCTGCTCGGCGTGCAACCGCAGGAAGCGCGCGCGGGCGTCGTGGAGCGCGGCGAGGACCGCCTCGGCCGCCGCCTGCTCCCGCGCGTCACGCCGCGGGCGTACCGGGAGCGCCGCCACCAGGCGCTCGCCGCGGGCCAGGAATCCCGTCGTGGCGCGGGCGTCGGCGTCGAACCCGCGGCCGAGATCCGGCGCGGCGTCGCGCCACGCGCGCAGATCGCCGGCGGCGAGCACGGACGTCATCTCCTCGGTCACGTCCGGGTGAGCCTAATCGCCGCGCTCACCCGGCGAGCGCCCTCACTTCTGCACGAGCTCGTCGACCGTCGGAACCTCCTCGATGATCCGCCACCGCTTGGTCAGCTCGGCGTTGAGCTCGATCCCCTCCTCGTCGAGCTCCGAGTCGAACGCCGGCAGGCGCATGCGCGCCGCCACCGCCTCCGGGACCTTCGTGTACGTCGGGATGATCCGGCGCACCTCGTCCGGGTTCTGGGCGGCGTAGTCGGTCGACTTGTCCATCGCGCGGCTGAACCGGTCGACGACGTCGCGGTTCTCCCCGATGTACTTCTCGGTCGCCACGTAGACGCCGATCGGGAGCTCGGCCCGCGACTCCACGAACGGCGCGTCGACCTGGCGGCCGCCCGCGTCGAGCACGCCGGTCAGGAACGGCTCGGAGGCGAGGATCGCGTCGACCCGTCCCGCCTTCAGCGCGGCGGGCATCTCGGGGAACGGCACCTCCAGCAGCTTCACCGACGACGGGTCGACGCCCTGCTTCTCCAGCGACGTCTTGATGACCACCTCGGCGACCCCCCGCAGCGCGTTGACGGCGATCGTCTTCCCCTCGAGATCGCTCACGTCGCGGATGTCCGAGCCCTTGCCCACCATCACGACCTGCCAGTCCTTCCGGGGCGTCGCGGCGGCGTCGTCGCTCGCGGCCACGGCCTTGATCGGGAGCCCCTTGCTGACCGCCGTGACCGCCGGGATCACCCCCACGAAGGCGAACTGCGAGTCGTCGGAGACCAGGCTCGTGATGAGCGAGCCGCCGCCCTCCCCGAGCTGGGGCTTGACGACGAGGCCCTCCTGCTTGAAGTAGCCCTTCTCCATCCCGAGGTACATCGGCGCCGCGTTGGCCGTGGGCAGCGTGCCGACGACCACCGTCTGCGGCCCGTCGCCGCCGCCGCCGCCGCCGTCGTCGCCGCCGCACCCCGCGAACCCGAGCGCGGCGAGCGCCAGCCCGCATGCCGCCATCTCCCGCCATGACCGCATCGTCTCCCGCTCCTCCCGTCGTGGACCGTCCTCCTACGTGCGTGCCCGCAGCGCCTCGATCACGTGCCCCAGGTGCCCGCGCATCGCCTGCTCCGCCGCGCCCGCGTCGTGTGCGTCGATCGCGTCCGCGATCGCCGTGTGCTCGCCGAACGAGCGCTCCGCCCGCCCCGGGACGAGGATCGTCCGGTACTGGAAGCGCACCATCTGCGAGTGCAGCGACTCGATGAGCCTCCGCGAGGTCTCGTGGCGGGCGATGCCGACGATCCTGCGGTGGAACACGGCGTTCTGCTCGGACGCGCCGAGCGGGTCGCCGCGGTCGAGCAGCCCGCGCATCTCCTCGAGCACCGCACGCAGCCCGCGCACGTCCGCCGCGGCCGCCTGCTCGGCCGCCTTGGCCGCGCTCAGGGACTCGAGCACGGCGCGCGCCTCGAGGATCTCGATCGCCTCCTGCTCGGAGACCAGGCGCACCTTCGCGCCGCGGTTCGGCCGGCGCTCGACCAGGCGCTCGTGCTCGAGCCGCACGAGCGCCGTGCGGACCGCGGTACGCCCCAGGCCCAGGGCCTCGCTGAGGTCCGCCTCGACGAGCCGCTCGTTCGGCTGCAGCCGGCCCGTGACGATCGCGTCGCGCAGGCGCGCGTATCCGTCCTCGGCGGTCACGCGGGCGGCGTCCCGTAGGTGTGGAAGCTCTCGACGGTCTTGACGCCCCAGGCCTGGCCCTTGCGGCGCTCGGCCTCGGTCCACACGACCGCCGGCTGGTCGGGGTCGTAGACGAAGTAGCCGCCGGTGGTGACCTCGATCCGGTTCCCGCCCGGCTCGATCCCGTAGAGGAAGAACCCCTGCGCGATCGCGTGCTTGGACGGCGCCGCCTCGATCTCGATGCCGTGGTCGAGGAACAGGTCGGCGGCGCGCAGGCACTCCTCGCGCGTGTCGACCCAGAACGCGAGGTGGTGCAGGCGGCCCGTGAGGCCGTAGGCGTCCTTGGTGTAGATCAGCTCGTGGGCGGCGATCGACGCCGACAGCCATGCGCCGGCCTCGGTGCCGTCGTCGAGCTCGATCCGCTCGTGGAGCCGGTAGCCGAGCGTCTCGTTCACGAACACGCGGTTGGGGCGGACGTCGGCGGCCAGCACGTTGACGTGGTCGAGCCGCTTGACGGCGGCGCCGCGGCCGACGTAGCGCTGGGGCTGGTTCTTCAGCGACGGGCGCAGCTCGGGGGGCGGCGCGTAGCGCTCGCTCTCGTAGTAGAGGTCGAACGCGTGGCCGTCGGGGTCGCGGAAGCGGTAGGAGCGCCCGCGGGCGCGGTCGCCGTCGGTCCAGCCCTCGCCGAGCCCCGTCGCCTCGATCTTCTCGACGCGCCGCTCGAGCGCCTCGGCGTCGCGCGCGCGGAGCCCCAGCGAGGCGAGGCCCGCCGCCGGCGCCTCGGTGAGCTTGAGCGAGTACGGCTGGTAGTCGCCCCACCCGCGCAGGTACACGGACCGGCGCTCCTCGTGCTCGATCTCCATCCCCAGCACGTCGTGGAAGAACGCGAGGCTCTCCGCGGGCTTCGGGGTGAGGAGCTCGGCGGGCCCGAGGTGGGCGATGTCGCTCATGCGCCTTCCACGATCGCCCGCAGCCCGTCGAGGTCGTAGGAGAGCCGGCCGGCCTGCAGCTGCTCGCGCTTGGCGGCCTCGCGCGCCTCGCGCTCGTGGGCGGCGTCGAGCACCGTGGTCACGTCGTCGGCGGGGACCACCGCGATGCCGTCGCCGTCGAGCACGACCGCGTCGCCCGGCCGGATCGTGGCGCCGCCGACCACCACCGGCACGTCGATCTCCCCGACCGCCTGCTTGGTCGCCCCCTGGATGCGGATGTACCGCGCCCACACCGGCAGCCCCAGCTCCGCCAGGTCCTCCACGTCGCGGACGGAGGCGTCCACGAGCACCGCCGTGGCGCCCTGCTCGCTCGCCTGGGTCGCGAGCAGGTCGCCGAACAGCGCGAAGGGCGCCGGCTCGGGCATCGTGAGCACCAGCACGTCGCCGGCGCGGACCTCGGCCATGGCGGCGTGGACCATGAGGTTGTCGCCCTGGCCGCAGCGCACCGTGCGCGCGGGCCCGGCGGCGCTCGAGCCGGGCACGATCCGGTGCATGTCGGCGTCGACGAAGCCGCGCCGCCCGCCGGCCTCGTAGATCGTCGCGCTGCCCAGCCGGGCCAGCTCGTCATAGGGGCTCATAGCTGATCCACCACCTGGGGGATGACGCGCTGGAACGCCTCGGCGTAGCGGACGCTCGCGTCGCCGGAGGCGCGCCGGGCGTGGTTGCCGCGCTGCTCGGCGCGCTGCGCGTAGTAGGTCTGCAGGTACTGCTGCGCCTTCATCGCCGCCATCGCCTCGCGCTTGCGCTCGATCACCGAGGTGATGTCGACGAACGTCGTCGGGGTGAAGTTGCACAGCTCGGGCTGGTGCGGCTCGAACAGGAACAGCGCCGGCGGGGCGACGGTGGCGAACGCGCTGCTCACACCGGCGCCCGCTGCGAGGCCCCGCGCCCGGTCGACGGCCGCGTAGGCGACGGGATGGTCCGGGTTGAACGGGTCGGTGTCGGTGTGGGTGATGAGGACGGCGGGCGCGAACGCGCGGATCGCCTCGGCGATGGCCAGCAGCGCGTCGCCGTCGATCTGCAGCGGGTAGTCGCCGAGGTCGAGGGAGCGGAACGAGGCGCCGAGCGCCGTCGCCGCGGTCTCCGCCTCGGCGCGGCGGATGCGCTTGACGTTGTCGAGCGTCTGGCCCTCCTCCTTCCACAGCTCGCCGGACTCGCCGCGCTCGCCGTAGGAGAGCGCGATCACCTCCGCCGTGCCGCCGGCCTCCACCGCCTTGGCCACCGCGCCGCCCGCCCGCCACACGAAGTCGGCGGAGTGGGCCCCGATGACCTGTACGCGGCGGCTCATGCGTCGACCCCCGCCAGCCGCCGGGTGTTGGCAACCGCCATCGTCCGGATCTCGGCCTCCGTGAACCCGGCCTCGAGGAACCGGTCGGCCATCAGCGCGAGCCCGTCCTCCACCGGCGGGTTGAACGTCTGCCCGAGGTCGGTGCACCACACGGTGCGCTCGGGGCCGACCGCGCGGCTGGCCTCCAGCACCCGCTCCCACGAGACCTTGCCGGTGTGGGGGGTGGTGAACGCGCGCTCCATCAGCGCGCCGCGGTCCGCGAGCGCGACCTGGTCGGAGACGGAGATGTTCTGCGACGGGAACTCGGGGTGGGTGACCACGATGAGGCGCACCCCGGCGGCGACCGCGGCGTCGACGAGCACGAAGATCTCGTCACGCGAGAGGTGGCCGGTGGCGAGCACGAGGTCGTGGCGGGCGATCGCGGCGAGGACCTCGTGGGCCTCGGGGAGCAGCGCGCCCGCGTCGTCGACGACCGGCACCGGCCGCGGCGTGACCCCGGCCGCGCGCAGGTCGAGCTCGAAGCGCACCCACACCGGCACCTTGCCGTCCGGGTCCGCCGCCAGCACGTGGTGCTGCTCGTTGACCGAGCTGACGGTCGGGAACCACACGATCCGCGCCCCCTCGCGCGCGGCGATCTCGACCGCCACCGGGTTGAGGCCCCCGACGGCGTCGTTGAGCGTGAGCGCACCGAGGACGTGGACGCCGGGAACCGCCTCGGCGACCGCCCGCGCGCGCTCCGCCGTGGAGGTGTAGTGCGACTTGAGGCCGAAGCCGGCGAGCCCCAGCTCCTTGAAGCGCCGCGCCAACGCGACGTCGGAGACCCTCCGGTCGACCACGTCGGGCGCGACGTGGATGTGCGGGTCGTAGGCGCCGCGGACCAGCTCGCGGGCGCGTTCGCTCGGGACGGGGTGCTCAGGCATCGCGGAGCTCCTCGAGCCACGCGCGAGCGGCGCGCGACACCCGCGCGGGCACGCCCAGCTCGTCCAGCTGGGCGGTGGCGTCGTCCATCTCCGCGACCCGCCGCGCCGCGTGGCGGCGGCTGCCGGTCTCCAGGCGCTCGAGCAGCGCGCGGTCGGCACCCGTGAGGACCGACGCGATCTCCTCGCGCATCCAGTCCTCGCTGCCGGCCGCGCGCGCCGCGGCGAGGCTCTCGAGGCAGGTCGCCGCCAGGCCCTTCATGAACACGCTGCGCAGCAGCTTGCGGGTCGCCGCCGCGCCCGGCTCTGGGCCGATCACCTCGACGGGCATGCCGAGCGGCGCCAGGCGCGCCGCGAACGCCTCTGCGCCCGGCCCGGAGGCCAGCGCCGGCGTGCGGACGCCGGTGCCGGGGACGGGCGCCATGAGGGCGACGTCGGCGAACAGCGCGCCGGTCGGAGCGACCACGCCGGCGAGCTCGCGCTTGAGCGGCGCGCCGCCGGTGTTGAGGTCGGCGTAGACCTGCCCTTCCCGCAGCTCATCTGCCACCTCGCGCGCGGCCTGCACCGCGACGCCCGCGTCGTTGACGCTCAGCACGACGTCGCTGCCCCGGACGGCGTCCGGCGCGGAGGTCGCCCGGGCGCCGCGGTCCGGCCGCGGGTCCCAGCCGCGCACGTCGGCGCCGCCCGCGGCGAGGTCGGCCGCCAGGGCGCCGCCCGCCTCGCCCAGCCCGAGCACCGCGATCACGAGGCCCATGCGGCCGTCAACCCCAGACCTCCTGGGCGGTCTCCACGATCAGCCGCAGCTTCGCCCGCTGGTCGTCGTGCGACAGGCGGTTGCCCTCGACGGTGGAGGAGAAGCCGCACTGCGTGGAGAGGCACAGCTGGTCGACGTCGACGTACTGCGAGGCCTCCTCGATGCGCCGCTTGAGCAGGTCCTTGGACTCGAGCTCCGGGCGCTTGGTCGTCACCAGCCCGAGCGCGACGTACTTGCCCTTGGGGACGAAGCGCAGCGGCTCGAACGTGCCCGAGCGCTCGTCGTCGTACTCGAGGAAGAAGCCGTCGACCTCGAGGTCGTTGAACAGCGCCTCGGCGACGAAGTCGTAGCCGCCCTCGGCCGCCCACATCGACTGGTTGTTGCCGCGGCAGAGGTGCGTGGTGACCGCCATGCCGTCGGGGCGGTCGGCCAGCGCGCGGTTGATGTTGCCGATGTACTGCTCGTGCAGGTGCTCGGGGTCGCCCCCGATGTCGATGATGTGCTGGCGCTGGGCGGGGTCGTTGACGTACGCGAGGCTCGTGTCGTCGAGCTGCAGGTAGGTGCACCCGAGCTCCCCGAGCCGGCGGACCTCGTCGGCATACGCGCCCGTCAGGTCGGCCCAGAAGTCGTCGAGCTCGGGATAGACGTCGTGGTCGATCGACGAGTTGCCGCCCCGGTAGTGGACCATGCTCGGCGACGGGATCGTGAGCTTCGGCCGGTTCGTGCGCACCGTGTCGCGCAGGAACTCGAACGCGTCGCCGAAGATCGTCTTCGGCAGCGTCACCCGCTCGGCGACCTTCATCGCGGGCGGCGCGTAGTCGTACTCGCCCTGCTCGTCGCGGAAGTGGACGTGCAGGCTCTCGCCCTCCACCTGTCTGATCCCGCCCAGCTGGTAGATGAAGTCCATGTGCCACGACGTGCGGCGGAACTCGCCGTCCGTCGCCGACTGCAGCCCCACGTCCTCCTGCATCCGCACCACCTCGCGGATGGCGTCGTCCTCGACCGCCCTGAGCTCGTCGTCGTCGATGCGGCCGGCGGCATGGTCGTCGCGGGCCTTCAGCAGCTGCGCCGGCCGCAGCAGGCTCCCGACGTGATCGGCTCGGAACGGCGGCGTGTCGCGCCAGGCCATCTCCACTCCCTCCCTCGTGGTCCGGGCAGGGGCGGACCGTAGCATTGTCGACAATCATGTCGACGACTTGTGGCGGCTAGCCTCCGGCGACGCGAGATACCCGGGCCGGTAGCTCAGCGGTCAGAGCCGCGGACTCATAATCCGTCAGACGGAGGTTCGAATCCTCCCCGGCCCATCTGCCCAGGCGGTGTGGAAAGCGGTTACAACCACCGGCGCAGAGCGGGAAACGCCGCTCTGCGCCGGTGGAAACGGGTGGGGGCTGTTTGCAGGGGTTTGAGGTCCCTTCCGGCCCGGGCGGCTACCAAAGAGCTACCAGCGAAGGCGCTGCGAGCTACCACGGCGAGCTACCACGAGCTCGGGCTCCCTGAGGGTCCGACTGGAGGCGCGGCGTGAGCGTCGAGGCGACGTCCTGGGCGTGGCGTCAGCCGGTGCGCGGGACGAAGAAGCTCGTCCTGCTGTGCCTGGCGGATTGGGCGGACCCGCTGCACCGCTCGTGGCACGCGACGGGCGAGCTGGCTGACCGCGTCGGCGTCACGCAGAGAGATGAGGGCAGCGTGCTCGACCGCCAAGAGGTCGAGGAGGTCGCTCGTGGACCGGTCGATGTGGGCGACTTGAGTCGCAAGCTCGATCTCGACGAGCATGACGTCCACGACTGCCTGCTGCTGCTCGTCGAGGAGGCCTCGGCGGCTACCTCCCGACTGCAGGGAGAGCTGATCGCCAAGCCGGTCGACGAGGGTTCTCCAAGACGGTCAACGTCGGGCTGCGGCAAGCCCTGGAAGCCGGTCAGGACGCCGTGTTGGTCAATGCCGACGTGGAGTTCATCGACTCCGGTTGGTTAGACGTGATGCGCGCCCGCGTGGGCGAGGACGACGCGCCCGCGAGCGTGGTGGGCGCGCGGCTGCTGTACCCGAACGGGCTCATCCAGCACGGCGGCATCTTCTTCTCGCTGCTGCACCGCGTCTTTGACCACCGCTTCCGCTACGCGCCCGCCGATCTACCCGAGGCGCTGTACGCCGTCACGGCGCCGGTGACGGGGGCGCTGCAGCTCATCCGCCACGAGGCTCTGACGGAAGTCGGGCTCTACGACGAGAGCTTCCAGATGGGCCTCGAGGACGTCGACTTCTGCCTGCGGGTCTTCGAGTCCGGGCGCTCGTGCGTCTACGAGCCGACCGTGCGGGCGTTCCACCACGAGAGCCTGTTCCGCGGGCGGCCGTCACCGAAGGTCGCCGACTGGCAGCAGCGCTCCTACCTCACGTTCATGCGCAAGTACCGGGAGACGAACTTCGCCAGATGGATACCGACCCTGATCTGAAAGCCCTCGGCGCCGAAGCCACCCGCGAGGTCCTCGACGAGATGGCCCGCCGCCGCCGCCGGCCGCTGTCGTCGGAGCTGATCGAGCTCGCGCAGCTGCGTAACCCCGGACTGCAGGTGCGCTTTGAGCCGCGGCCGAAGCAGCCATCGCCGCTGGAGCGCGAGCGGGCGCCCGGCACGCCGCTGGCCCTGGTGGTCGGCACCGACCGCGGCGAGGCCGTCTACCACAAGCGCAACTTCATGGAGACGTGGCTCGACGTCTTCGAGCGGGCCGGGCTGCTGTGAGCGTGCAGCCGGGCGAAGTCCTCCACGTCGGCATCGGCGACTCCGCGGTGTGCTGGTACCGCTGCGCGCTGCCGGCGACGTTCGGCGGCCACGACTGGGTCGGGATGCTCGGCACCCCGCCGCAGGTGAAGTACGTGACCGGGATGGTCAAGCGGCAGACGATCATGCCCGCCTTCGACGAGTACAAGGTCGTGGTGCTTCAGCAGCCCCGTGGGGCTGGCTGGCTGAAGGTGATCCGCGGACTGCAGTCGCGCGGGGTGAAGGTCGTCTTCGAGGTCGACGACTACGTCCACGCCATCCGCCGGATGCAAGACCACGACTACCGTTCCGAGTTCACCAAGGACAAGCTGCCCGCCGGCGGTGGCTCTACCCCGCGCGGTCGCCGGAGGCGCGCGTGCTGAACGTGCTCGGCGAGAAGTGGACGCTGCTGATCATCCGCGCGCGCTGCTGGATGGGCCCAGGCGGTTCGTCGACCTGCAGAACGGGATCGCGCAGGTCGGCAATGCGCAGCTGCAGACCCGCCTCGCGTCGATGGAGGCGGACGGGCTGGTCACCCGGCAGCGTTTCCGCGAGCAGCCACCTCGTGTGGTGTTCGAGCTCATGCCGGACGGGTACGCGGCGGCCGGCGTGCTCGAGGCGCTCGCCGAGTGGGAGCGGTCGCGATGACGAGCCTCGGCGAGGTCGATCGACCGCAGTAGACGCACATCATCGGGCCGGCAGCTCGCCCTTCAGGCCGCTCGTTGAAGTTCCGACTGCAGTCGCTCGCCGTGCTCGGCGACTCCAGTCGGCCTCCATTCGCCGAGCTTCTCGCGGATCGAGCGCATCGTCTTCTCCATCTCGCGCTTGCCGAGGTCGAGATGGCGGCTGATCTCGCTCTGCTTGTAGTCGCGGTAGAGCAGCCCATCACCGCACGAGAGCCGCCGGGAAACCAGCGGCTCTCGTGCTCTCGTGCTATGTCAACCGATCGTCACGCGGCGACGCGCGCGCCACGGCGGCGGTGTGTGAGGCCCACCGCCAGGGTCCCGGCCAGAACCACGATCGCCAGACCGCCCCCAGCGCCAATGCCCGCGTCGCCCCAGTCGAACCCGTGCTGCGGGACCTGGATGACCGGCGCGCCGTCGATCGTCTCCGCCGGCAGCGAGACGCCGGTGGACTCCGAGGGCGCCACCACGGCCGGCGCGCGGCGGTCGGCGTTGCGCAGGTCCTGCCCGCTGGTCGGGAGCACGCGCGGCACCGCGCTGCGCTGGTCGGGGTTGCGGAAGTCCTGGTGGATCCGCTCCGCGGGCGCCGCGGGCGCGGGGGCCCGCTGGTCGGCGTTGCGCAGGTCCTGCTGGGCGCCCGCCGGGCCGGCGAACCCGGTCACGGCGACGGCCGCGGTCAGGGCCAGTGCGGCGGTGGTCTTGCGCGTGGACATCTCGACTCCCTCTGTACGGTGCGGCCGCCCGGTGCAACCGCTTGTCGGCTATCCGGCTGGGACTCCGCTGCGATCTAGATATTCCGGGCTTATTCCGGGCTTTATTCCGGGCCGGTCAGGCCGCTCGTTGAAGTTCGGACTGCAGTCGCTGGCTGTCCTCGGCGACTCCAGTCGGCCTCCAGTCGCCGAGCTTCTCGCGGATCGAGCGCATCGCCGAGGGCGAGGTCAGCATCGAGCAACAGTGGGTGCCGGGCATCGGCCTCGACGTGCCGAAGAACTGGCAGCCGCGCGTGGTCACGCTCGCCGGGCCGGCGGCCGACGCGCTGCAGGCGCTCCCCGTCCAGCTGGACCCGGAGGCGCCGCTCTGGCGGACCAAGCGCGGCAGCCGCCTGCACGGGGGCAACCAGCACTACTACTGGAACCCGATCCGGGCGCGGTTCGGCAACCCGAGCATGGACCTCTACGAGCTACGCCAGTTCCTCGCTGTCCTACCTGCTCAACGACCTCGAGCTGTCGCCGCAGGACGTCGCCCAGCAGCTCGGGCACACCGACGGCGGGGCGCTCGTGATGGCCCTCTACGGCCACCCCAGCGAGGACCTCGCGCGCAGGCGGATCAAGGCGGCGATGGCGGCCGCGACGCACCGGGGATCCGTCGTCTCGCTGCAGCCCAAGGAGGCCTCCGACTCGTGAGAACGTCGGCGAACGGCTACCACGGAGCTACCACGGCTCCGGGAACTGCCTGCAAATCGGCCGGTTTCCACCGAGTTGTGCATATCCGGCC
>CAVQBC010000001.1:0-136959 GCA_963710665.1 uncultured Solirubrobacteraceae bacterium | reverse complement strand
CAGATACAGCACGTGCAGGACCACGCGCAGCCGCTCGGTGCGCTCGGCGCCGGCGGGAAGCTCGAACCGGGCGCCGGCGGCCTTGATCCGCTGCTTGGCGCGGCTGATGCGCTGCGCCATCGTCGCCTCGGGCACGAGGAACGCGTGCGCGATCTCGGCCGTGGTGAGCCCGCCGACGGCGCGGAGCGTGAGCGCGAGCTGCGAGGCCGGCGACAGCGCCGGGTGGCAGCACAGCAGCAGGAGCGTCAGCGTGTCGTCCTCCTCCGCCGGCGACTCGTCGCCGGGCGCGGGCGCGGCGGCCGCGTCCTCCGGCGCGAGCGTCGCGGCCGCGTCCTCGCGGCGCCGGCGGGCCGCGTCGCTGCGCACCGCATCCGCCAGGCGACGGGACGCGACCGTGATCAACCAGCCGCGCGGGCTCTCGGGAACGCCCTCGGCACGCCACTGGACCGCGGCGGCCAGCAGGGCCTCCTGGACGGCGTCCTCGCAGGCGTCGAATCGCCCGTGGCGGCGGATGAGCACGCCGAGCACCTGCGGCGCGAGGCCGCGCAGCAGGTCCTCGACGCCGGTCCCGGTGGTCACATCTCCTGCCCGGCCTCGTGCATGACGGCCCGCACCTCGATCGCCCAGAGGCGCGACGCAGGATCCCTGGCGGCGATCTCGGCGGCCCGGTCGATGCTCTCGCAGTCGACCACGTAGTAGCCGGCCAGCTGCTCCTTGGCCTCGGCGAACGGTCCGTCGGTGGTGACCGGGACGCCGTTCCGGACCCGCACCGTCCTCCCGCTCGGCGCGTCGGCCAGCCCAGAGCCGCCGATGAGCTCGCCCGACGCGGTGAGCTCCTCGCTGAACGCGTCGAACTCGGCCCTCAGCGCGTTGCGTTCCTCCTCGGGCAGCGCGTCGAACGCGCCGGGCGCCTGGTAGACGAGCAGTACGTACTTCATGTCCTTCGCTCCTTCCGGTGGCGGCGACTCATCGATGAGTCGGAGCCGCCACCGCGGTCTCGACATGTGACCGGCAGAACCGTTGCGCGGCGAGATGTCGAGACGCGGCCATCGGCTCCGACCCCCCATAAGAGCCACAACCGGGAGATGGACACCATGGGACCCGAAACCACCACTCCGAGCGATCGCGACCGCTGGATCGCGCTGTACGTGCTCTGCGCGGGCGTGCTGATGATCGTGCTCGACGTCACGATTGTGAACGTCGCGCTTCCCTCGATCCAGGAGGATCTCGGCTTCTCGCAGAGCGGCCTCGCCTGGGTCGTCAACGCGTACCTGATCGCGTTCGGCGGGCTGCTGCTCCTGGCCGGGCGCGTCGGCGACCTCATCGGCCAGCGGCGCGTGTTCCTGTGCGGCGTCGCCCTGTTCACGGCCGCGTCGCTGCTGTGCGCGCTGGCGCAGAGCGACGCCATGCTGATCGCCGCGCGCTTCGTGCAGGGCGTCGGCGGCGCGCTCACGTCGGCGGTCGTCCTCGGCATCATCGTCACGACGTTCCCGGAGCCGCGGGAGCAGGCCGAGGCCATCGGCGTCTACGGCTTCGTCGCCTCGGCCGGCGGGTCGATCGGGCTGCTCGCCGGCGGCGCGCTGACCCAGGCGATCAACTGGCACTGGATCTTCTTCGTCAACGTGCCGGTCGGCGTCGCGACCGCGCTGCTGGCGATCCGGTTCGTCGAGGACCGGCCGGGGATCGGCCTCGGCAAGGGCGCCGACCTCGCCGGCGCCGCGCTGCTCACCGCCGGGCTGATGCTGGGCGTCTACGCGATCCTCGGCGTCGAGGAGCACGGGTGGGGAGCCACGCGGACGCTCGGGCTAGGCGGCGTGTCGATCGGGCTGCTGGCCGGCTTCGTCGCCCGCCAGGCGCGCATCGCCAACCCGCTCATGCCGCTGCGGCTCTTCCGCTCGCGCAACGTCGCGGGGGCGAACGTCGTGATGGCGCTCTGGGCCGTCGGCATGTTCGCGATGTTCTTCCTGGGGGCGCTCTACATGCAGCTCGTCCTCGGCTACGACGCGCTCGAGGTGGGCCTCGCGTTCCTCCCGGTCACCGTCGTGATGGGGACGCTCTCGTTGCGCTTCTCGGCGCCGCTCATCATGCGCTTCGGGGCGCGCGCGACGCTGCTGCCCAGCCTCGCCTGCATCGCCGCCGGCCTGCTCCTCTTCGCGCGGACGCCGGTCGACGGCCGGTTCCTGATCGACATCCTCCCGGTCACCGTGCTGCTCGGCCTGGGCGCCGGCCTCGCCGCTCCCTCGCTCATGACGCTCGCGATGTCGGGCGCGACCGAGAGCGATGCCGGCCTCGCCTCCGGCCTCGTCAACACCACCGTGCAGGTCGGGGGCGCGATCGGGCTCGCGCTGCTCGCCACGTTCGCGAGCGAGCGCACCGAGGGCCTCGTGGCCCAGGGCGAGCCGCAGGCGGCCGCGCTCAACGCCGGCTTCCATGTGGCGTACCTCATCGGCGCCGCACTGGTCGCCGTCGCGTTCGTCGTCGCGTTCGTCGCGCTGCGCTCCGAGGCGGCCGAGCGCGAAGCCTCGTCGACCGAGCCCGGGGCCGCCTACTCGGAGGCCGCCTGACGGTCGATCGCGATCATCGGGGCGATATCAGGTGCTCAGCACGCGACGCTCCTGGGTGCTCATGCCTGATCGCGGGGTGGGTTAGGGTCGGTCGCACAACCATTGGAGCAGGAGGAGACTGATGCAGCAGATCATCGTCGCCTATGACGGAACCGAGCCTGCGAAGCGCGCCCTCGAGCGCGGGGCCGAGGTCGCCAAAGCCTTCGACGCAAAGGTGATCGTGACCAGCGTCGCGGCGCTGCTGCACAGTGGGCCGCGAGCCGACCAGCAGTATGAGCTGCACCCCGCGCCGGGATCCGAACGGGAGATTCAACGCGACTCCCTCGCGGATCACCAAGCAGAGCTCGCCGACGCGACGGCGTTCTTCACCGAGCGCGGCATCGAGGCTGAGCCCGTCGCCATATCCGGCGATCCGGCCTCGGCGATCGTGTCCCTCGCCGAACAGCGCAAGGCCGATCTCGTGGTTGTCGGGACGCGAGAGGCGGGACTGGCCGGGCGGGTGCTGCGTCATAGCGTGAGCCAGCAGGTCGCCAAGAAGGTGCACTGCGACCTGCTCATCGTGCATCCGCATCACTGACCGGTCCGACACGGACCACAGGCCACGCCGAGCGCCGCGACGTCGGCGCTCTGCGGCACGATCGTCACAGTGCCCGACGAGCCCGACACCCGCCCTACGAGGCCGGCGCACCGCCGTCAGGCATAAAACAGGCCCGGAATGGCTCTACAGAGCCAAATCCGGGCCGTTTCTGATTATCGGGGCGCCCGGATTTGAACCGGGGACCTCACCGACCCGAACGGTGCGCGCTACCAGGCTGCGCTACGCCCCGAGAGGCTGGAGTCTAGCCGTTCACCGGCGGTCGCTCAGCGGCCGCGGCCGCCGGTGAGGCCCGACACCACGCCGCCGACGGCACCGGTGGCGCCCTGGGTGATCGAGCCGACCGCCTGCCCCGCCGCGCCGACCGTGGAGCCGACCTGGCCGGTCGCCCCGCTCGCGGTCGAGCCGACGCCCTGGACGGTCTGGCCGACGGACTGGACGGTGTCGCCGACGGGGCCCGGAACCCGGCTGCCGAGGCCCGAGACGGTCTCGCCGACGCCCGAGACGGTGTCCCCGACGCCCTGGCCCGCGCCGCTCACGGTGTTCCCGACGCCCTGGCCGACACCCGAGACGGTGTCGCCGACGCCCTGCCCCACGCCGCTCACGGTGTCGCCGACGCCCTGTCCGACGCCACTCACGGTGTCGCCGACGCCGTTGACCGTGTTGTTCACACCTGAGCCGGTGTCCCGGAGGGTCTCGCCCGGATCCGGCAGTGTGCTCGAGCGCGTGTCGGACCGCGGCGCCGGCGCGTCCCCGCCGGAACCGCCGCGCGACGCGGGCGACTGACCGCTCGCCGGAGCGCTCCCGCCGCCGGGGGTTCCGCCGCCGGGGACGTCGCGAGCGGCGCCTGGGGCGCCGCCACCGGTGCCGCCGCCACCGCGCTCCGCACGCCGGGAGCGCTCGCCGCGCCCCGGCGCGCCCGTCTCGCGGCGCTGGACGCCGGCGGGGCGCCGGAGCTCGCGGATCCCCGGCGTCGCCGCGCCGGCCGGGGCAGGGGCGGAGCCCTGCGCCCGCGCGGGGTCGCGCGTCTCGGATGCGCGGTCGTCGTCGCGCGCGACCTGTGTGCCGACCCCGGCGCCGGCGCCGGCGAGCACGAGCGTCGCGAGCGCGGCCACGACCTTCCCCCAGCCGGCGAGCGGCTCGGCGTTCGAGCCCGCCACCGCGGCGGCGGACTCGGCGCCGCTGCGCAGCCGCAGGAAGGCCGGCAGCGGGAACGGCAGGAAGCCGGCGATCTTCTCGGCCAGCGCGTCGCGGCGCGTGCGGCGGGTGAGGGCCGCGATGTCGAGCCCGGAGGCCACGGCGTGCCGGCGGCACGGCTGGCAGTGGGCGACGTGCCGGGCGAGGCGGCGCTGGTCGCGCGCGCCGAGCATCCCCTCGGCCGACGCGGCGATGATCGCGTGCACCCGCAGGCAGCGCTCGCCGGACGCGAGCTCCTCGTACTCCTCGGTCAGGCGGCGGCGGGCGCGGAAAAGCGTGCTCTCGACCGCCGGGCGGCTCATGTCGAGGCGCTCGCCGATCTCCCGGTAGGACAGCCCCTCGAGCTCGCGCATGACGAGGATGCGGTGGTGCGTCTCCGACAGGCCGCCGAAGGCGCCGCACAGGTGGTCGAGGCGCTGCTTGGCGTCGATCTGGGCGTCGGGGGTCGGGGCCCCGCTGTGCAGGCGGGTCTGGTCGACGCCGCGCAGGTCCTCATCGGCGTCGAAGGAGACCTCCTCGGCCCGCTTGCCGCGGCGGAACGCGTCGATGCAGGCGTTGCGGGCGATCTCGTACACCCATGGCTTGAAGGCGATCGGCCGCTCGGTCTCGCGCATGCGGCGATAGGCCGAGATGAACACCTCCTGCGTGACGTCCTCCGCACGCCCGTGGTCCTTGACCATGCCGAGCACGTACGCGTGCACGCGACGCTGGTAGCGCGCGTACAGCTCGGTGAACGCGTTCTCGTGGCCCTGTCGCACCGCCGCGACGAGGTCGTTGTCCGTCGGTGCGTCGCGCTCGGGAGCAGACGCGATTTGGAGAGCAGCTCCGCCACTCACAGCCAGGCCTCCGTGCAGTCGCCAGGAACGATGCGTTAGAAGTTGTAGCGCGCGCTTCGCAAACGTCTACAAACTGTTGCGCCGCGCGAGCCGACGCAGCTTAGCCGCGTCTGCGCGCGCGGGTACCCGATGGCCCCACTGACCGCTCTCATCGACTTCCTCGACGAGCTGCTCGAGCCCTCCAACTACGAGGATCGGTGCCCGAACGGGCTCCAGGTGCCGGGCGCGGAGGACGTCCGGCGCGTTGTCACCGGCGTGACCGCGCAGCGGGCGCTGGTCGACCGGGCGGTCGAGCTCGACGCGCAGCTCGTGCTCGTCCACCACGGCCTCTTCTGGGACTTCCTGCCCACCGGCCTCGGCCCCGCGCTGGCCGAGCGGCTGCGGCCGCTGTTCAAGCACGACGTGAGCCTCGCCGGCTACCACATCCCCCTCGACGCCCACGCCGAGCACGGCAACAACGCGCTGCTCGCCGAGGGGCTCGGCCTCACCGGGCACGAGCCGTTCGGCGACTACCGCGGGCGGGCGATCGGGCGCGCCGGCACCTTCCCGGGGGACGGCATCGACGCCGCCGAGCTCACCGCTCGCGTCCGAAAGCTGACGGGTCGTCAGCCGCTGGTGTTCGACGGCGGGCCGGAGCGCGTCCGGAGCATCGGCATCGTCTCGGGCGCCGCCGCCGACGTCCTGCCCGAGGCGATCGCCTCCGGCCTCGACGCGTTCCTGACCGGCGAGCCCCGCGAACACGTGATGGCAGACGCCTTGGAGGCCGGCATCCACTTCGTCGCGGCCGGCCACTACGCGACCGAGACCTTCGGCGTGCGGCGGCTCGGGGAGCTGCTGGAGACGCGCTTCGGCGTCGAGCACGTCTTCGTGGACCTGCCGAACCCCGTCTGAGGGGCCAAGGTTCAGCCCTCGTTGCGCGTTCACCATTGCCGCCGTCTGGAGTGGTCGCTACCTTCCAGTCGACGTTGCAAACGCCACAGGAGGCACGACGCAGGCATGGCCATCCACCTGACGCCCACGGAGCTCGCCCGCGAAGCCGGCATGGAGCGACGTGAGGTGATCGAGAAGTGCATGGAGATGGGCGTTCCGATCTTCCAGGGCCGTATCGACAAGACCCTGTTCCTCGCGAACCTGAGTGAGCAGGCGAGTCCGGCCTCTGCTCCGCAGCAGCGGGTCGCAACCGCCTGACACGCCCGCACGCGGCGCGCCGCCGCCCGGCGCGCTGATCACAACCTGGGGTCGCTCCCTCCCCGCCGATGTGGACGGGGACGGGGCTCGCTCAGTCGGCACCGCCGGCCGACTGGCGCAGCAGCGCGCCCGTCGTCTGCTCGAGGATGCGCCGCCACGCGGCCGTCTTCTCCTTCTCGGCGGAGAGGTGGCGCAGGGCCTGGTGCACGCGCGTCGCGGAGATCTCGATGCCATGGCGCTGGGCGACGTCGCGCAGCTCGTCGTAGTCCTCGGCGAGCTTGAGCGTCACCGACCGGAAGCCGTGCCGCGCGATCTCGGTCCGCGCGGCGTAGTCCATGACGCTCGTGCGGAACATCAGCTCGTCGTCGGGCTCCGGCTCGATCAGCACGATGTCGACGCCCGGGTAGTCCTGCTGCCACTGGCGCGCCATCTCGTGCAGCCGCTGGTAGGCCACGAGCTTGAACGCCTGGTAGCCGATCTTCGGGAAGCCCATCCCGGTCACCCGGCGCGCGCGCGAGCCGCCGCCGTCCGGCGAGCGCTCGTTCACGAACGGCACGAGCGGGTTGACGACCACGATCAGCCGCGCGCCCGCCTCGACCGCGATGTCGAGGTTGGTGGTGGAGACGATCCCGCCGTCGACGAGGTCGCGGCCCTTGACCACGTGCGGCTCGTAGACCATCGGCAGCGCCGACGAGGCGCGCACGGCGGCGGAGATCGGCACGTCGTCCCAGCCGTCGGCCCCGAGGACGATCCGCTCGCAGGTGTCGAGGTCGGTGGCCGCGAGGTAGAGCTCGCAGGCGAGCCGGCGGAAGTCGTCGGTGCGGCCGGGATCGGCGAGGACCGAGCGCACGAGCTCTTCGACCCCCGCGCCGCTGTAGAGGCCGGTGGGCAGCGCGTCCGCGACGGCGGTGGCGAGGTCGACCAGCGAGAAGCTCCCGAGGTTGCGTCCCAGCCGGCCGAGCGTCCCGAGCACGTGCAGCGGCAGCTTGACGCCCTTGACCACGAACTCGCGGACGTTCGGGCGCAGCAGCAGGTCGAGGTCCACGTGGCGCAGCGACGCCGGCGGCTGGTCGTTGACCACCTGCATCATCTGCTCGGGGGTGACCCCGTTGGCGGCCAGCGCGGCGATCAGCGAGCCGGCGCTCGTACCCACGAAGACGTCGAACTCGTTGACCGACCGGTTGGTGGTCAGCAGGTCGAGCGCCCGCAGCGCCCCGATCTCGTAGACGCCGCCCGTGAACCCGCCGCCGCCCAGCACGAGCGCGGTCTTCGACGCGCGCCGCCGGCGCCGCGCCGGCGCGGCCTTCCTCCTCTGGGCGCGGGCGCGCTTGCCCCCGCCCCCCGTGCTGTCGAGCTCGACGACGTTGCTCATCTGGCAGGCACCGCGACTGCGGTCCGACGGGTGGGTTGCATACCCTGCGGAGCCCCGATGCACGCCGCCGCCCGCCTCTGCGCCCTGCTGCTCGCGCTCGCCGCGGTCGCCGCCCCCGCCGCCCGAGCGGCCGGGCCGGACGCCACGCGGACCGCGCTCGAGCGCGAGATGCGCTCGGCCGGGACGTCCTCGGGCGCCTACGCGATCGACCTCGAGAGCGGGCTCGAGCTGGCGGCGATCCGGCCCGACGGCGAGCGGACGCCCGCCTCGGTGGAGAAGCTCTACACGACGTCGACGGCGCTGCTGCGCTTCGGCCCGGACGGCCGGCTCGCCACCACCGCGCTCGGCGCCGCCGCCGTCGATCCGGGCGGCGTCCTGGCCGGCGACCTCTACGTCCGCGGCGGCGGCGACCCGACCTTCGGCCCGGACCAGGCAGGCGCGCTGGCGGCCACGCTCGTCCGCCAGACGGGGCTGCGGGCGGTGACGGGCCGCGTGATCGGGGACGAGTCGGCGTTCGACACCCTGCGCGGCCCGCCGTCGTCGGGCTTCGAGACCTCGCGCTACGTCGGGCCGCTCGGCGCGCTGACCTTCAACCGCGGGCGCAAGAGCGGCAAGCGGCCGGGCTTCCAGGCCCGCCCCGCGCGCTTCGCCGCCGCGGCCTTCCGGCGCGCGCTCGAGCGCGCGGGGGTCGACGTCGCGGCGGGCGCCGCCGCCGGCGCCACCCCGCCGGCCGCCGTCACGCTCGCCGAGCAGCCCTCCCCGTCGATGGCCGAGCTCGCGCGCCGGACCAACGTGCCGTCGGACAACTTCCTGGCCGAGACGCTGCTCAAGGCGCTCGGCATGCGCTACGGCGGCGCGGGCAGCACGCGCGCCGGCGCCCAGGTCGTGCGCTCCTCGGTGGTCGGCCTCGGCCTCACCCCGACCGTGGTCGACGGCTCGGGGCTCTCGCGCGCCAACCACACCAGCCCACGCCAGGTGGTGCGGCTGCTCCAGCGCATGGGCGAGGAGGACACCTTCCCGGCCTTCCAGCGCTCGCTGGCGGTCGCCGGAGTCAGCGGCACGCTGCGCAGGCGCATGCGCGGCACGCCGGCCCAGCGCCGCTGCCGCGGCAAGACCGGCACGCTCACGGGCGTCTCCGCGCTGGCCGGCTACTGCACGACGACGAGCGGCAGCCGCGTCGCCTTCGCGTTCCTCATGAACCGCGTGAGCGCGACCGGGGCGCGCCGCCTGCAGGACCGGATGACCGTCGCGCTCGCCCGCTACGGGCCCGTCGCGGGCGCCGCGGCGCCGCGCGACCGCTGACGCCTCGACCGGCACCGCGGAACCTGAGAGGCTGCCCCGACCCAATCTCCGCCCCAAGTCCTGGAGGACACATATGAGTGATCTCGTCGCGGTCGCCTACGACTCCGAAGCCACCGCCCGCGAGGTGCTCGACACCCTGCGCCGTCTGCAGACCGAGCACGTCGTGGAGCTGGAGGACGGGGTCGTCGTCACCAAGAACGAGGACGGGAAGATCAAGCTCCACCAGTCCTTCAGCCCGACCGGCGCGGGCGCCGCGGGCGGCGCGCTGTGGGGCGGCCTGATCGGCCTGATCTTCCTCGCACCGCTGCTGGGCGCCGCGATCGGCGCCGCCGCGGGCGGCGCGGCCGGCGCGCTGACCGACGTCGGCGTCGACGACAAGTTCATGAAGGAACTGGGGCAGAAGCTCGAGCCGGGCGGCGCGGCGCTGATCGTGCTCGTCCGCCGCAGCACCCCCGACAAGGTGCTCCCCGAGATCCAGAAGTACGGCGGCCACGTGCTGCAGAGCTCGCTGAGCACCGAGGCCGAGGAGCGCCTCGAGGCCGCGCTCACGCACCGCGAGACCGCGGCCGGCTAGCCGGTCAGTCGTCGTCCGACCCGCCGCCGTGGCTGTGGCGCCCGGCGGCGGGCGATCCCTCCGCGCCCTCCTGCGCCTCCTGCCAGCGCTTGCGGGCGCGCTCGATCGACCGCAGCGCGTCCTCCTTCGGGTACCAGCCGTCGACCTTGACGACCTTCCACTCGGGGGTCTTGTAGATCGAGAAGAAGTGCGAGATCTCGTCGCGCAGGGTCATCGAGATGTCGTCGAGCGACTCGATGTGGCTCCAGTTGGGATCGGTCAGCGGCACGCAGAGGATCTTGTTGTCCTGCGCCTTCTGGTCGCGCATGCGGAACAGCGCGACCGGCTTGACCTCGATCAGGCACCCGGGGAACGTCGGCTCCGACACCGCGATCATCGCGTCCAGCGGGTCCCCGTCGCCGGCGAGCGTGTCCTGGAAGAACCCGTAGTCGGTCGGGTACCCGAGCGAGGAGAACAGCAGCCGGTCGAGCTTGATGGCTCCCAGCTCCTCGTCCCACTCGTACTTGTTCGACGACCCCTTGGGGATCTCGACGACGGCGTAGAGCGACTCGTCGGCCATGGGCAGGCAGCCTATCGCCGGGCGGCCGGCGAGGTCCTGCCGACCGGGCCGGGGCGGGCGCGTCCGCCATCCTGGCGCGGGTGACCACCGCGCCCGCCACCTCCGGCGTCGACCACCTCCACCGCCGCGCGTCCGGCGCCTAGCCCCCTCCTCCTCCTCTTCCGGCTCGGGCGGCGGCCCGTTCTCGAGCAGCTCCAGCAGCCCCGGCTCGTCGAGCACCGGGACGCCCAGCCGCTCGGCCTTCTCGAGCTTCGAGCCCGGCGACTCGCCGGCCACCAGGTAGCTCGTCTTCTTCGACACCGAGGAGGTGACGCGGCCGCCGGCGGCGGCGATCCGCTCCGCGGCCTGCTCGCGGGTGAGGTCGGGCAGGGTGCCGGTGAGCACGAAGGTGCGGTCGCGCAGCTTGCCCTCGCCGGGCGACGCGCCCTCCTGCTCGAAGGTCAGGCCGAGCCCGCGGAGGTCCGAGATGAGCTCGCGCATCTGCTCGTCGGCGAGCTGCTCGACGATCAGCCCCGCGACGATCGGGCCGATGCCGGACGTGGCCGCGACCTGCTCGGCGTCCGCCGCCAGCAGCGCGTCGATCGAGCCGAAGTGCTGCGCGAGGTTGCGCCCGGTGACCCCTCCCACGCCCTCGATGCCGATCGCGAACAGCACGCGGCCGAAGGGGCGGGAGCGCGAGCCGTCGATCGCCGCGAGCGTCTTCTCCGCCGACACCTTGCCGTAGCCCTCGAGCTCGGTGAGCTGCTCGGCGGTGAGCCGGTAGAAGTCCCCGGCGGTCTTGACGAGCCCCTGGCGCTGGAGCTGGGCGACCTGCTTCTCCCCCAGGCCGTCGATGTCCATCGCGCCCTGCGAGACGAAGTGCTTGAGCAGCTGCCACTGGCGCTCCGGGCACACGCGGTTCGGGCACTGGGTGAAGACGCCCGCCCCCTTGACGGTGGGCGTGTCGCAGAACGGGCAGCGCTCGGGCGGCCGGGGGACCTCGGAGCGGTCCTGGCGCTCGACCGCGTGCGGGGCGGGCGAGACGACCTGGGGGATCACGTCGCCGGCGCGCAGCACGATCACCTCGTCGCCGACGCGGACGTCCTTGCGGGCGAGGTCCTCCTCGTTGTGCAGCGTGGCGAGCTTGACCGTGACGCCGCCGACGTGCACCGGCGTGAGCACCGCGAACGGGTGCAGGTCGCCGAACTTGCCGACGTTCCAGGAGACGTCCTCCAGCGTCGTCACCGCGGTCGTGGGCGGGAACTTCCACGCGATCGCCCACCGCGGGTCGCGCCCGACCACGCCGAGGCGCCGCTGCAGCTCGACGTCGTCGACCTTGACCACCACGCCGTCGATCTCGAAGTCCAGCGAGCCGCGCCGCTCCTGCCAGGCGAGGCACTGGGCGACGACGTCCTCCTCGCCCTCGAGCTTGCGCACGTCGGCGTTGACGCGGAAGCCGTGCTCGCGCAGCCAGGTCAGCGCGTCCCAGTGGCCCGCGAAGCTGATGCCCTCGGTGACGCCGACGCCGTAGCACCACATCGAGAGCGGCCGGTCGGCGGCGAGCGCCGGGTCGAGCTGGCGGATCGTCCCGGCCGCCGAGTTGCGCGGGTTCATGAACGTGGACAGGCCCCGCTCGGCGCGGCGCTCGTTGAGGGCCGCGAAGTCGGGCAGGGACATGTAGACCTCGCCGCGGACCTCGATCAGCGGCGGGGCGTCCTCGATCCGCAGCGGGATCGACGGGATCGTCCGCAGGTTGTGGGTGACGTCCTCGCCGACCTCGCCGTTGCCGCGCGTCGCCCCGCGCTCGAGCGCGCCGTCGCGGTAGATCAGCGAGATCGCCAGCCCGTCGATCTTGGGCTCGGCCACGAACTCGAACCGGGGGTCCTCGATCCCCTCGCGGGCGAGGTGGTTGCGCATCCGGTCCACCCACGCGCGCAGCTCCTCCTCCGAGCGGGCGTTGGCGAGCGAGAGCATCGGCTGCAGGTGCGTGACCTTCTCGAGGCGCGAGACCGGCTCGGTGCCGACCCGCTGGGTGGGCGACTCGGGCGTGACCAGCTCGGGGTGCTCGGCCTCGAGCGCCCGCAGCTCGTCGAGCAGCGCGTCGTAGGCGTCGTCGCCGATCTCCGGATCGTCGAGCGCGTAGTAGCGGTGGTTGTGGTACTCGATGGTGCGGCGCAGCTCGGCGGCGCGCGCCTCCGCGGTCGCCGCCTCGCTCACTCGTCCGCTCCGCATGCGCGCGGCGGCGCCACCGTCGATGTCGAGCCGAGACGTGCGTTCATTCCAGCTCCTGAGCGGCCGGCAGCAGCAGCCGCGCGAGGTCGTAGGCGCGCAGGTTCTCCAGACCGTGCTCGGCGGTGAGGTCGAAGTGCAGCGGCGTGACCGCGACGCGACCCTCCGCCACGGCCGCGAGGTCGGTGCCCGCCTCGTGCTCGTAGCTGGGCTGGTCGCCGTAGATCCGGTAGCGGCGGCGGCCCGAGTCCTCCTCGAGCAGCATCAGCTCGTCGCGGTAGATGCGCTTGCCGAGGCGGGTCACCTCGACGCCGTCGGGGTCGCCCGCCGGGACGTTGATGTTGAGCAGCGTCCCCGACGGCAGCGGCACGTCGTCGAGCTCCGAGACCAGCCGCGCGGTGAACGCCGCGGCCGCCTCGAAGTCGAAGGCCTCGCCGAGGCGGAAGTCCATCTCGCGCGCCGCCGACTGCTGGGAGACCGCGATCCCCGGCATCCCGAGCACCACGCCCTCGAGGGCCGCCGCGACGGTGCCGGAGTAGGTGATGTCGTCGCCGAGGTTCGAGCCGTGGTTGATGCCCGACACGATGACGTCGGGCTCGAAGCCCTCGATCAGCCCCAGCGTGGCGAACTTGACGCAGTCGACGGGCGTGCCGTCGCAGGCGTACCCGAGCGTGCCGTCCTCGAAGGTCAGCTCGGTCACCGACAGCGGCCGGCGCGTGGTGATCGAGCGCGCGGTGGCCGAGCGGTTGGAGTCCGGCGCGATCACCGCCAGCTCGACGTCCGAGACGTCGAGCAGCGCGCGGCGCAGCGCCTGCAGCCCGGAGGCCCCGATCCCGTCGTCGTTGGTCAGCAGAACGCGCACCATCAGGAGCTTGAGGATAGGGGCCCGCCCGGGAGCCCGCCGCAGCAGGGCTCCCGGGCGACCCGGGCCTGGTACCCGCCATCCGGTGGGAGACCGACACCCGGCCGGTCTGACAGGATCACCGTCATGAGCGAGCACCACGGAGCCACCGCGGACGACGCCGTCGCCCCTGCCCCCGGGACCACGGAGCCCCTCTACGGCGCCGGGCTCGCACGCCTCACTCCGTCGGTCGCCTGGATCCCGATGACGCTCGGCGCGGTCGGGATCGTCCTCGGGCTGGTGCTGTTCGCGTTCCCCGGCCGGACGCTCGGGCTCGTCGCCGCGCTGGCCGGCGCCTACCTCCTGCTGCTCGGCGTGCTGCGGATCTGGGGGGCGCTCGCGATCCGGGCGCAGCACCCAGACGACGCCCCGCTGCAGATCGCGCTCGGCATCGGCGCGCTCGCCGCCGGGCTCGTCGTGCTCTCACAACCGGGCGAGGGCGAGACCGGGGTCGCGCTGGGGTTCGGCGTCTACCTCCTCGTGGTCGGCCTGCTGGGGCTCACGACCTCGATGCGCCGCGCCGCGCGGCCCTTGACCGTCGCCGTCGCCCTGCTCGACGTGGTGGCCGGCGTCGTCGCCGTGTCGTGGCCTCCGCCGGGGATCGGGCTGACCGCCCTGGCCCTGGTGATCGGCGGCTACATGCTCGTGCGCGGCGCCCTCGACGTCCGCGAGGCGCTGGTGCTGCGCCGCCTCGGCGCGTCCTCGTAGCGGACGGCCGCGAGGTAGAGCCCGTGCGCGGGCGCCGTCTCGCCCGCCTCCGCGCGCGGGCGCCCGTCCAGCAGGCGCCGGAAGTCCTCGACCGCCCGCCGGCCGGACGCCACCTCGAGCATCGTCCCCACCAGCACGCGGTTCATGTGGCGCATGAACGTGTCGGCCTCGATCCGGAACTCGAGCACGTCGCCGGCGCGCTCCCAGCCGGCCGCGAGCACGTCGCGCTCGAAGCGCCGGTGGTAGCTCTCCGTGGGCGTGAAGGCCGTGAAGTCGTGCGTCCCCGCCAGGGCGTCCGCGCAGGCCGCGAGCGCCGCCTCGTCGACCCGGTGCGGCCACCACAGCGCGCGGCCCCGCTCGAACGGCGACGGCAGTGACCGCGTGTGGATCCGGTAGAGGTAGGTGCGGCTGACGGCGTCGTGGCGCGCCGAGAAGCCGTCGGGCGCCTCCTCGGCCGCGATCACCGCCACCTCGTCGCCGAGCAGCGCGTTGACCGACCGCAGCGACGGCGGCTCCCCCGGATAGCTCACGACCTGCCCGAGCGCGTGCACGCCGCGGTCCGTGCGGCCCGCCACGGTCAGCTCGACCGGCCGGCGCAGCACCGTCTCGAGCGCCCGCTGCAGCTCGCCGGACACGGTCCGCAGCCCGGGCTGGGCCGCCCAGCCGGCGAACGGCCCGCCGTCGTACTCGAGGGTCAGCTTCGCCACGCCCATGGCGGGCGCGCGCCGCTCCGCGCTCAGACCAGCTCGAGGTAGACCATCTCGGTGGAGTCCGACGCGCGCGGCCCCAGCTTGAGGATGCGCGTGTAGCCGCCGGGACGCTCCGAGTAGCGCGGCGCGATCTCGTCGAACAGCTTGTAGATCACGGCCTTCTGCGGGTGCTGCAGGGTCGAGATCGCCTGGCGCCGCGCGTGCAGGTCGCCCCGCTTGGCGAGCGTGATCAGCTTCTCGAGCTCGGGCTTGACCGCCTTGGCCTTGGCCTGGGTGGTCCGGATGCGCTCGTGGTCGATCACCTCGATGCACAGGTTCGCCAGCAGCGCCTTGCGATGCGCGGACGTGCGGGAGAGCTTGTGGCGGGACTTCTGGTGGCGCATGGCGTCGAGCGGGGAATCCTAGTCGGTCCGCAGCGTGAGGCCGCGCTGGGACAGGGTCTCGATCACCTCGTCGATCGACTTCTTGCCGAAGTTGGGGATCGCCGCGAGCTCGCCCTCGGACTTCGAGATGAGGTCGCCGACCGTCTGGATCCCCGCCCGCTTGAGGCAGTTGTACGAACGGACGCCGAGCTCGAGCTCCTCGATGAGGATGTCGTCCATGGGCCCGCCGCCGCCACGGCCGCCGGGGCCGGTGAGCGCCGCGCCGGCGCCGTTGCCGGTGTCGAGCGCGCCGACGCCGCCGGGACCCGCGCGCAGCTCCTCGATGCGGTCCTCGTCGGTGAAGATCGACAGCGAGGAGATCAGGATCTCCGCGGCCTCGCGCAGCGCGGCCTGCGGGTCGATCGAGCCGTCGGTCTCGATGTCGAGCGTGAGCTTGTCGAAGTCGGTGCGCTGGCCGACGCGGGCCTGCTCCACCTGGTAGGCGACGCGCCGCACCGGCGAGAAGATCGAGTCGATGGGGATGACGCCGATCGGCTGGTCGGGGGACTTGTTCTCCTCCGCCGGGCGGTAGCCGCGCCCGCGGCCGATGGTCAGGTAGAGCTCGAGCTTGGTCTTCTTCTCGAGCGTCGCGATGTGCGCGTCCGGGTTGAGGATCTCGACGCCGGAGGGGAGGTCGATGTCCCGCGCGGTGATCTCACCCGGCCCGGTGACGACGAGCGGCGCCTCGACCTCCGTGGCGTCCGAGTGCATCCGGCATACGATGCCCTTGAGGTTGAGCACGATGTCGGTGACGTCCTCGGCGACGCCCTTGATGGTCGAGAACTCGTGGGCAACCCCCTCGATGCGCACGGACGTCACCGCCGCGCCGGCCAGCGAGGCGAGGAGCACCCGCCTCAGCGAGTTGCCGAACGTGTAGCCGAAGCCGCGATCGAGCGGCTCGACGGTGAACGAGCCTCGGTTGTCCTCGACCGTCTCGGCGGTGATTCGGGGGATCTGAAAGTCGAGCATCAGGGTCCTAGTCTTCGTGGGGGGTGGTGCGGAGCCGCCAAGAACGGGGAGCGGCGGCTGGGTGCCCCGGTCCCCGCCCACCACTCAAGCGGGCACCGGAGGATCAAGTCGGGTTACTTCGAGTACAGCTCGACGATGAGCTGCTCCTGCACCGGCGCGGCGATCTCCTTGCGCTCGGGCTTGCGGAGCACCTTCGCCGTCAGCGCGTCGTGATCGGCCTGCAGCCAGGCGGGGACCTGCGCGACGAGCTCGGTGGCGTCGCGGATCACCTGCTGGGCGTCCGAGGACGCCTTCACCGCGATGATGTCCGAGTCGCGCACCTGGTAGCTCGGGATGTCGACGCGCCGCCCGTTGACCGTCCAGTGACCGTGGCGGATCAGCTGGCGGGCCTGGCGCCGCGAGGCGGCGAAGCCGAGGCGTACGAGGACGTTGTCGAAGCGGCACTCGAGGATCCGCAGCAGGTTCTCGCCGGTGATGCCCGGCTGCCGCGAGGCCTTGTTGTAGTAGCCGCGGAACTGCTTCTCGAGCACGCCGTAGTAGCGGCGGGCCTTCTGCTTCTCGCGCAGCTGGACCCGATACTCGGACTGCTTCTGGCGGCCACGGCCGTGATCGCCCGGCGGGTAGCTGCGGCGCTCGACGCCGCACTTGTCGGTCAGGCAGCGCTCGCCCTTGAGGAACAGCTTCTGGCCCTCACGGCGGCACTGCTTGCACTGGGGAGAGGTGTCGCGTGCCATGCGGTGTTCAGACCCTCCGCCGCTTCCGGGGGCGGCAGCCGTTGTGTGCCTGCGGGGTGACGTCCTTGACGCCCGTGACCTCGAGCCCGGCGGCCTGCAGCGAGCGGATCGCGGTCTCCCGGCCCGAGCCCGGGCCCTTGACGAAGACCTCGACCTTCTGCATGCCCTGCTCGATGCCCTTGCGGGCGGCCGCGTCGGCCGTGACCTGCGCGGCGAACGGGGTCGACTTGCGCGAGCCCTTGAAGCCGGCGCCGCCGGCGGACTCCCAGGCGATGACGTTGCCCTCGCGGTCGGTCAGCGCGACGATCGTGTTGTTGAACGACGTCTTGATGTGCGCCTGGCCGATCGGGATGTTCTTCTTGACCTTGCGGCGGCCGCGCGCGGGGCGCTTCGGGGCAGGCACCTACTTCTTCGCCGCCTTCTTCTTGCCCGCGACCTGCATGCGCTTGGGGCCCTTGCGCGTGCGCGCGTTGGTCTTCGTGTTCTGGCCGCGGACCGGCAGGCCGCGGCGGTGGCGGATCCCGCGGTAGCAGCCGATCTCCATCAGGCGCTTGACGGCCTGGGAGCGCTCGCGCCGCAGATCGCCCTCGACCATGTACTCACGGTCGATCTGGTCCCGCAGGCGGGCGATCTCGTCCTCGGTGAGGTCGCGGACGTAGGTGTCCGGGCTGATCCCCAGCTCGGCCAGGAGCTGGTTGGAGTTCGAGCGGCCGATCCCGTAGATGTAGGTCAGACCGATCTCGACGCGCTTGTTGAGCGGGATGTTGACGCCTGCGATTCGTGCCAAAGCTGTTCTACCCCTGACGCTGCTTGTGACGCGGGTTCTGGCAGATCACGAGAATCCGGCGGTTGCGCCGGATGATCTTGCACTTCTCGCACATCGGCTTGACCGACGGTCGTACCTTCATGATCCCTTCAGCGATAGTCCAGGCGGGCTGGCTCTGGCGACCGTTGCGGTCGCCGCTACCATCCCGCGGAAGCGGGTACCGCGCCCGGAGTCCTACGGGCCCAGAGCGCGACCGCGCAATATAGCAAAGGGGCCGGTCCCGCCCGATGGGCCGCGCGTCCGCGTCCGGCCCCGCGGAGCGGGGTCCCGGGGCCCCCGAGACGCGTCGCCCCGCCTAGGGAAGATCCACCCGCTCGAGGGCCAGCAGGGGCAGCCCGTCGGGCTCCTCGGTCGAGTCGCGGAAGCGGTCGAGCTCGGCGCCGCCGAGCGCCTCGAAACCGCGCAGCACCGCGTCGTGGTAGCCGCGCGCGATCACCGCTCTGCCCGCGGCGCGCGCGGCGCGCAGCCGCTCCCGGCTCTCGGCGAGGCCGGCGTAGGCCCAGACCTGCCCATGCGCGACGCCGACCCGCTCGCTGACATCGACGCGCGCGTAGTTGCGCTCGCGCCGGTCGAGGCCGGCGAGCGTTTCGGCGCCAACCTTGCGGCACACCCCGTTCACCGTGCCGCCGGGCCGGTCGGCGAGGTCGAGAAACGTCACGCAGACGTCGGGGCGCTCGTCCGTGCCGGCGAGCACGTAGTACTTGTAGCCCGGCAGGTCGCGCCGGTTGTCCATCGCCACGCCCCACACCCGCACGGCGTCGCGCAGCTCGGTGACGTAGGCGTCCTCGCGCGGCCCGGCCAGCGACCCGTAGCCGAAGACGTAGTGGTCCATCCGCCGGCCGGCCCGGATCGGGCTCAGGCGGCGGCGCGCGCCCGGCCCTCGTGCCAGGGCGTGAGGATGCGGGGGCCCTCCGCGGTGATCCCGATCGTGAACTCGAAGTGGGCGGCGAGCGAGCCGTCCTGGGAGTAGATCGCCCAGCCGTCGTCGCCCATGCGCACCATGTGCTTGCCGGCGGTGACCATCGGCTCGACCGCGAACACCATGCCCTCCTCGAACACGATGCCCTTGCCCGGCGTCCCGTAGTTGGGGATCTGCGGCTCCTCGTGCATGCTGCGCCCGATCCCGTGGCCCACCAGGGAGCGCACGATCGAGAAGCCCTGCGACTCCACGTGGTTCTGCACGGCGTGGGAGAGGTCCCCCATCCGCCGTCCGGGCCAGCACTCGTCGACGGCCTTGAACAGCGCGCCCTCGGTCACCGTGAGCAGCTTGGAGGCGAGCGGGGAGATCTCGCCGACTCCGAAGGTCACGGCGCCGTCGGCGACCCAGCCGTCGTAGACGACCCCGATGTCGATGCTCAGGATGTCGCCGCGCTTGAGCTTGAAGCGCCCAGGGATCCCGTGCACGACCATGTGGTTCGGCGACGCGCAGATCGAGCCGGGGAAGCCGCGGTAGCCCTTGAAGGCCGGCGTCGCGCCCTGCGAGCGGATGAACCGCTCGGCGGCCTCGTCGAGCTCGCGGGTGGTCACGCCCGGGCGGATCTTGGCGGCCAGGAGATCCATCGTCTTGACGTGGATGGCCCCGGCGGCGGCCATGCGATCCATTTCTTCAGGAGTCTTCTTGATGATCACAAGCGCTCTTCCAGCCGTAACGTGGCGAGCGTCGCGCGGACGTGGTCGTGGACCTCGGTCTGCGAGCGGGTGCCGTCGAAGCGGCGCAGGAGCCCCTTGTCGTCGTAGTACTCGATCAGCGGCTCGGTCTGCGCGTGGTAGGTCTCCAGCCGCTTCTTCACCGTCTCGGGCTCGTCGTCCGGGCGCCGCGTGAGCTTGGTGCCGTCCTGGTCGCAGACGTCCTCGTGCTTGGGCGGGTCGAACTCGACGTGGTAGAGGTGGCCGTTCTTGCACTGGCGCCGGCCCGACAGGCGCGTGATCACGACGTCGTCGGGCGCGTCGACCAGCAGGGCGGCGGTGAGCCGGCGGCCGCGCTTCTCGATCGCCTCGTCGAGCGCCTCGGCCTGGGGGATCGTCCGCGGGAAGCCGTCGAGCAGGAAGCCGTCCTCGCCCTCCTCCTCGATCTTCTCGAGGATCATCGCGACCACGAGGTCGTCGGGCACGAGAGCGCCGCTCTCCATGTACTCGGCCGCCTTGGCGCCGAGCTCCGTCTCGTTCTCGCGGTGCTCGCGCAGCAGGTCGCCGGTCCCGATGTAGGGCAGGTCGAAGTCCTCCTGGAGACGGGCGGCCTGGGTGCCCTTGCCCGCTCCCGGGGGTCCGAGGAGGATGAGGTTGAGCTCGCTCAAGGGGGCCCTAGGCTACTTCAAGAAGCCTTCGTAGTTGCGCATCATCAACTGGGCCTCGAGCTGTTTCATCGTGTCGAGGGCCACGCCGACCACGATCAGGATCGACGTCCCCCCGAAGTAGAAGTTCGCCGAGGTCTGGTTGATGAGGATGGTCGGCAGGGCCGCGACGGCCGCGAGGTACAGCGCCCCGGGGAACGTCAGCCGCGCGAGGATGCGGTCCAGGAACTCCGCCGTCGGGCGGCCTGGCCTCACCCCCGGGATGAACCCGCCGTACTTCTTGAGGTTGTCCGCCTGGTCGACCGGGTTGAACGTGACGGCCGTGTAGAAGTACGTGAAGAGGATGATGAAGACGGTCTCGCCGACGATGTAGGCCCAGCCGTTGGGGCTGAAGAAGTTCGCGAGGCCCTGGGCGCCGGGCAGCAGCTGGCCGATCGTGGGCGGGAAGGCCATGATCGAGGCCGCGAAGATGACCGGGATGACGCCCGCCATGTTGACCCGCAGCGGCAGGTAGGTCTGCCCGCCGGAGCTCATCCGGCGGCCGATCACGCGCTTGGCGTACTGCACCGGGATCCGGCGCTGGCCCTCCTGCACGAAGCAGATCGCGGCGACCACCGCGAGGGCGATGAACGGCATCATCACCTTGAAGACCTGGTCCGGGTTGGTCCACCACGCCTGGACGCCGTTGGGCAGCCCGGAGACGATCGACGCGAAGATCATCAGCGAGATCCCGTTGCCGATGCCGCGCTGCGTGATCAGCTCGCCCATCCACATCAGCAGCACGCAGCCGGCGGTCAGGCAGACGATGATGAGGACCACCGTGCCCGGCGTGAAGTTGGCGATCACCGGGGTGCCCGCGGCGTTGCCCTGCGAGCGGAAGAGGAAGACGTAGCCGACGGCCTGCGCGGCGGCCAGCCCGACCGTGAGGTAGCGGGTGTACTGCGTGATCCGCGCCTGGCCGACCTCGCCCTCCTTCTGCAGCTTCTCGAGCGACGGCGAGACCACCGTCAGCAGCTGCAGGATGATCGACGCGGTGATGTAGGGCATGATGCCCAGCGCGAAGATCGCGATCCGCGACAGCCCGCCGCCGGTGAACAGGTTCAGGAAGCCGAGGATGTTCGAGCCGGCGTAGTTCTCCTCGATCGCCCGCACGGCGGCGGTGTCGACGCCCGGGACCGGGATGAAGGCGCCCAGGCGGTACAGCGCGAGCAGACCCGCCGTGAAGGCGAGCTTCTTGCGGATGTCGGCGACCTTGAAGGCGTTGAGGATCGTCGCCAGCATGCTGCAGGAACCCGGCTAGGAGTCGATGACCCGGCAGGTGCCGCCCGCGGCCTCGATGCGCTCGCGCGCGGAGGAGGAGAACGCGTGCGCGTGCACCGTGAGCGCCTTGCTGAGCTCGCCGCCGCCGAGCACCTTGACACGGACGCCCTTGCGGGTGGCGAGGCCCGCGCCACGCAGCGCGTCGAGGTCGACCGCCGCGCCGGCCTCGAAGCGTGCCTCGAGGTCGGAGAGGTTCACGGGCTGCGTGTGCGTCCGGAACATCTCGAACGGCATCGACATCTTCTTGTTCGGACCGCGCAGCTTGCGCATCCGCATGTGGATCGGGTTCTGGCCGCCCTCGAAGCGGGCGCGGTCCTTGGCGCCGGCGCGCGAGCCGTAGCCCTTGTGGCCGCGGCCCGAGGTCTTGCCGTGGCCCGAGCCGTGGCCGCGGCCGACCCGCTTGCGGGCGCGCCGCGAGCCGGGGGCGGGCCGGAGGCTGTGCAGGCCGATGGTCTCCTCGGCCTGCTCCTCGGGGCGCTCGCCGGCGGGCTGCTTGGCGGGAGGCGTCATCTCAGCCCTTGTCCTCGACGTCGACCAGGTGGCGCACCGCGTGCACCATCCCGCGCAGCTGCGGCGAGTCGGGGCGCTCGACGGTGTGGCCGATCCGGCGCAGGCCGAGCGAGCGCAGCGTGTCGCGCTGGCGGCCGTTGGCGCCGTTGGACGACCTGACCTGGGTGATCGCCAGCGTGCTCATGACGCCTGGGTCTCCTCGGCGGGCGTCGTCTCATCGGCGGACGGGGCGGCCTCGGCCTCGCTGCCGGTGGACGGCGCGGCCTCCGCCTCGCCGCCGGTGGACTCGGCCTCGGTCACGGACTCCGCCTCGCCGCCGGTGGACGGCGCGGCCTCCGCCTCGCCGCCGCCGGGCTCGGCCTCGGTCACGGACTCCGCCTCGCCGCCGGTGGACGGCGCGGCCTCCGCCTCGCCGCCGCCGGACTCGGCCTCGGTCACGGGCTCCGCCTCGGAGGGCGAGCCGCCGTTGGCCGGCGCCGCCACGGCGCCGGTGCGCTGGGCGTGCGGCACGAGGCCGAGCACGCCGTCGACCGAGAGGCCGCGCAGCGTCGCGATCTCCTCGGGCCGGCGCAGGTCCTGCAGCCCGGCGATCGTCGCCTTGACGAGGTTGATCGGGTTCTGCGACCCCAGCGACTTCGACAGGATGTCGTGGATCCCCGCCAGCTCGAGCACCGCGCGCACGCCGCCGCCGGCGATCACGCCGGTACCGGGCGAGGCGGGCTTGAGGAAGACGCGGCCGGAGCCGAAGATCCCGGTCGTCTGGTGGGTGATCGTCTGACCGTGGCGCGGCACCCGGAAGAGGTTCTTCTTGGCCCGCTCGACGCCCTTCTGGATCGCCAGCGGGACCTCGTTGGCCTTGCCGTAGCCGTAGCCCACGATGCCGTTCTCGTCACCGACGACCACGAGCGCGGTGAACGAGAAGCGCCGGCCGCCCTTGACCACCTTGGCGACGCGGTTGATCTCGACCACGCGCTCCTGGAGGTCCAGGCCGGAGACGGATACGGAACGGTCAGGGGCTGCCATGGGATCCTTGAGCGTAGCGGGTCAGAACTGCAGTCCGCCCTCGCGGGCGCCCTCGGCCAGGGCCTTCACGCGGCCGTGGTAGCGGTAGCCGCCGCGGTCGAAGACCGCGGTCGTCACGCCGGCCTTGCCGGCGCGCTCGGCGAGCAGCTCGCCGGCCCGCTTGGCCTGCTCCATGCGCGGCAGCGAGCGCAGCTCGGGCTCGGTCCAGTTGACCGCGGTGAGCGTGCGGCCCGCCACGTCGTCGATCAGCTGGACGAACACGCCGCGGTTCGAGCGGAACACGGAGATCCGCGGGCGCTCGGCGGTACCCGTGACCTTCGCGCGCACGCGGCGGCGGCGCTTGAGGCGGCGGGCGGGGGCGGTGGCGAGGCTCATGCGCGCTTCCCGACCTTCCGGGCGACGTACTCGCCCTCGTAGCGGATGCCCTTGCCCTTGTAGGGCTCCGGCGGCCGCTGCTTGCGGATGATCGCCGCGATCTCGCCCACCTGCTGCTTGGAGTTGCCCTTGACGATCACGCGCGTGGGCTGGGGCACCTCGAACTCGATGCCGACCGGCGCCTTGATCTGGACCGGATGCGAGTAGCCGAGCGCCAGCTCGAGGTCGGAGCCCCGGAGCTGCGCGCGGTAGCCGACGCCCTGGATCTCGAGCGACTTGGAGAACCCCGCCGTCACGCCGGTGACCATGTTGGCGACCAGCGAGCGCGTCAGCCCGTGCAGCGCACGGTGCTCGGAGCGGTCGGTCGGCCGGGAGACGAGCAGCTCCTCGCCCTCCTGGCGGATCTCGATCTCGCGCGACTTGCGCTCCGAGAGGTCGCCGCGGGGCCCGGCCACGCGCACGACCTCGGGCTCGATCGTCACGCTGACGCCGGTGGGGATGGGGATGGGCTTCTTGCCGATGCGGGACACAGGACTAGGGGGGTCGTTGGTGGGTCGGGGCTACCAGACCTGGGCGACGACTTCGCCGCCCACCCCGGCGCCGCGCGCCTGGTGGCCGGTCATCACGCCCTGGGAGGTGGAGACGATCGCGGTGCCCATGCCGCCGAGCACCTTGGGGATGTGCTTGGCGTCGACGTAGGTCCGCTGCCCGGGCCGGGACACCCGCTTGAGGCCGGAGATCACCGACACGCGCTCGTCCGTGTACTTGATCTTGACGAGGATGCGGTCGCCCGCCGCCCCGGGCCGGCCGGGCACGACCTCGTAGCTCTCGAGGTAGCCCTGCTCGGTGAGGATGCGGGCCATCTCCGTCTTGAGCCCGGACGCGGGGATCTCGACCGTCTCGTGGGCGGCCAGGATCCCGTTGCGGATCCGGGTGAGGAAGTCGGCGATGGGGTCGGTCATCGACATGGTGTTACCAGCTGCTCTTGGTCATGCCGGGGATGAAGCCCTCGTGCGCCATCTCTCGCAGGCAGATCCGGCACAGGCCGAACTTGCGGTACACGGCCCGCGGCCGCCCGCAGCGGCGGCAGCGGGTCATGGCGCGCGTCTTGTACTTGGGCGCGCGCTGCTGGCGAACGATCTGTGATGTCTTGGCCATGAAGCGGTGTCTTTTCGTCCTTGTCTGGTTCTAGGCGGGGACGGGCTCGTCCTGGAGCGTCTCGTACCCCTGCGGGCGCCCCTCGCGGGCGAAGGGCATGCCCAGCGCGGAGAGCAGGGTGAACGCCTCGGCGTCCGTCTCGGCGCTCGTCGTGATCGTCACGTCGAGCCCGCGGACCTGGTCGATGTTGTCGTAGTCGATCTCGGGGAAGATGATCTGCTCGCGGATGCCCATGGAGTAGTTGCCGCGGCCGTCGAACGAGCGCGGGTTGAGGCCGCGGAAGTCGCGGATCCGCGGGATCGCGATCGCGCACAGCCGGTCCAGGAACTCGTACGCGCGCTCCTGGCGCAGCGTGACCGAGAGCCCCACCGGCATGCCCTCGCGCAGCTTGAAGGCGGCGACCGACTTGCGCGCCCGGCGCACGTTGGGCTTCTGGCCGGCGATGATGCCGAGCTGCTCGGCGGCGGCCTCGAGCATCTTGGAGTCCTGCTTGGCCTCCCCGACGCCCATGTTGAGCGTGATCTTCTGGATCTCCGGCGCCTGCATCGGCGAGGAGTAGCCGAAGCGCTCGATCAGCGCGGGGCGGATCTCTGAGCGGTAGCGGTCCTTGAGGCGAGCCATGGTCAGTCGAGCTCCGTGCCGGAGCGGGTCGTGACGCGCATGCGCCGCCCCTCCGTGCGCGTGACGCGCACGCGGGTGGGCTTGCGGTCCTTGGGATCGAGGATCGCCACGTTGGAGACGTGGATCGGACCCTCCTTCTCGATCACGCCGACGGGCGCGTTGGGCCGGCCCGGCATCGGGCGCTGGTGGCGCTTGACGATGTTCAGGCCCTCGACGTACACGCGGTCGCGCTTGGGGTCGGTGCGGATGACCTTGCCGGTCTTCCCCTTGTCCTTGCCCGAGATCACGACGACCTCGTCGTCGGTGCGGATCTTCATCACAGCACCTCCGGGGCCAGCGAGACGATCTTCATGAAGCCGCCGTCGCGCAGCTCGCGCGCCACCGGGCCGAAGATGCGGGTCCCGCGCGGGTTGTTCTGGGCGTCGATGATCACCGCGGCGTTCTCGTCGAAGGAGATGTAGGTGCCGTCGTCGCGCCCGAACTCCTTCTTCGTGCGCACCACGACGGCCTTGACGACCTCGCCCTTGCGGACCGACCCCTGCGGGTTGGCCTGCTTGACGGTCGCGGTGATGACGTCGCCCACGCCCGCGTAGCGGCGGCGCGAGCCGCCCTGGACGCGGATGCAGAGGATCTCCCGGGCGCCGGTGTTGTCGGCGACCTTCAGCCGCGTCTCGTTCTGGATCACTTCGCCCGCTCCAGGACGTCGACCAGCCGCCAGCGCTTGGTGCGCGACATCGGCCGGCACTCGACCACGCGCACCGTGTCGCCCTCGTTGGCGTCGTTGCGCTCGTCGTGCACGTGCAGGGTGGACGAGCTGCGCAGGGTCTTGCCGTAGCGGCGATGGCGCCGCGTCACGTCGACGCGCACCACGAGCGTCTTGTCGGCCTTGTCGGAGACCACCACGCCCTGGCGCACCTTGGGGCGCCCGGGGCCGTGCTCGGGCGCCTGCGCGGGCTCGGGCGCCGGCGCGGCGGCGCGCCGCTCGGCGGCCTTGGTCTTCACGCGCGCGCGATAGGCGCGGCGCAGCTTGGCGGTCTGCTCGCGGCGCGCGCGGCGCTCGGCGTCGCGCTGCTCGGCGCTCACCGGCCCGCGCGGGGCCGGCCGCTTGGCGGCGCGGCGCGCGGCGCGGCGCTCCTTGGGCGTCTGCGGCACGACGGGCTCGGCCGGAGCGGCCGCAGGCTGCTCGGCCTGCGCCTCGGCGCCGTTGGTCTCGGGGGTCTCGGTCTCGTCAGCCATGGGTCGTCTCGATCAGTGGGGCGTTCGGGTCCAGTCCGCGCTGGCGCACGACCGTGTGCGCGCGCGCGAGGTCGCGCTTGACGGTGCGCAGGGACGCCGTGTTGTCCAGCTCGCCGGTCGCGTGCTGCATGCGCAGCCCGAAGAGGTCGCGGCGCACGGTCGCGACGTGCTCCAGGAGCGCGGCATCGTCCAGGTCGCGCAGCTCCGCCGCCGTCATGCGTGCTCCAGGTCGTCGCGGAGGATGAACTTGGTCTTCACGGGCAGCTTGTGGCCCGCCAGCCGCATGGCCTCGCGGGCGAGCGGCTCGGGCACGCCGGCCAGCTCGAACATCACGCGGCCGGGCTTGACGACCGCCACCCAGCCCTCCGGGTTGCCCTTGCCGGAGCCCATGCGGGTCTCGGCGGGCTTCTTCGTGAAGGACTTGTCGGGATAGACGTTGATCCACACCTTGCCGCCGCGCTTGATCTTGCGCGTCATGGCGATTCGGGCGGCCTCGATCTGGCGGTTGGTCAGCCAGCCCGCCTCGAGCGCCTTCAGGCCGTACTCGCCGAACTCGACCGACTGCTGGCCGCGCGAGAGGCCGCGCCGGCGCCCGCGATGGGCCTTGCGGTACTTGACTCGCTTGGGGGACAGCATCAGCGGGAGATCCCTCCGCTCAGGTCGGGGCGCCCGCCGCCACCGCGGCCGCCGCCGCGGCCACCACCGCCACCGCCGCCGCCACGGCCGCCGCCGCGGCCACCACCGCCACCGCCGCGGCCACCACCGCCGCCGCCGGCACCGCCGCCGCCGCCGGCTCCCCCGCGGCCGCCACGGCCGCCGCGGCCGCCGCCGCGACCGTCACGGCCGCCGCGCCGGCGATCGTCCTCGCCGCCGCCGGGACCGCCGGCGGGCTCCTCGAGCGAGGTGAGGTCCTGGCCGGCGTAGCCGGCGGGCATGATCTCGCCCTTGTTGATCCAGCACTTCACGCCGATGCGGCCGAAGGTGGTGCGGGCCTCGTAGAAGCCGTAGTCGATGTCCGCGCGCAGCGTGTGCAGCGGCACGCGGCCGTCGGAGTAGGACTCGGTGCGGGCCATCTCGGCGCCGCCCAGGCGGCCGCCGACCTGGATCTTGCAGCCCTTCGCGCCGGAGCGCATGGCGCTCGTCAGCGCGCGCTTCATCGCGCGGCGGAAGGCGACGCGGTTCTGGAGCTGCTCGGCGATCGACTGCGCGACGAGCTTCGCGTCGAGCTCGGGGCGCTTGATCTCGAGGATGTTGACCTTGATCGCCTTGCCGGTGAGGCGGTGCAGGTCGCGCCGCAGCGCGTCGACCTCGGAGCCGGACTTGCCGATCACGATGCCCGGGCGGGCCGTGTGGATGTTGACCTCCACCTCGGCCGCGTCCTTGCGGATCGTGATGTCCGACAGGCCGGCGTGCGCGAGCTTGCCGGTGATGTGATCGCGGATGTTGACGTCCTCGATCAGGAAGTCCGAGAAGTGCTTCTCGTTGAACCAGTTGGACTTCCAGTCGTGGATGTAGCCCACGCGCATGGACTCGGGATGGACTTTCTGACCCATGAGCGTTCGGCTATCCCTTCGGCGTCAGCGTGATCGTGAGGTGCGAGGTCCGCTTGCGGATGCGCGTCGCGCGCCCCATCGCGCGCGGACGGAAGCGCTTCAGCGTCGGCCCCTCATCAGCGTAGACGGCGGCGATCCGCAGCTCCTCGCCCACCAGCTCGTGGTTGTGCTCGGCGTTGGCCACGGCGGAGTCCAGCAGCTTGCTCCACGCCTTCGCGGCGCCGCGCGGGGTGAACGCGAGGATGGCGCGGGCCTCCTCGACGTCCTTGCCGCGGATGTGGTCGCAGACCAGGCGGGCCTTGCGGGCCGACGTGCGCACGTAGCGCGCCTGCGCGCGGACGACGACGCCCGGGTCGGCGGCGCGGCGCCGGTCGCGGCGGCGCGCGGGCGCGGCCTGCTCGGCGGGCGCCTCCTCGTCATCGGCGTCGGGCGCGGCCTCTTCGGCGGCCGGCTGCCTGCGGCGCCGGGAGCGCTTGGGCTTCTCCGCGGGCGCCTCGGCGGCGGCGGGCTCGTCCTCGACCTTGGCCTCGTCGGACTCGACCTCGGCCTCGGCGGCCTCGACGTCGTCGTCGGGCGCGGATGGGGTCCCGCCCGCCCCGCCCGCCCCCTCGGCGGCCGGCACCTCGGGGGTCTCGGCGTCCTCGACCTTGGCCTCGTCGGACTCGACCTCGGCGGCGGCCTCCTCGGCCGCCTCGAGCTCCTCGTCCTTGCGCGGATCGTCGGTCATCGCATCCTGCCCGACTTCTCGTGGCCGCGGTACGTGCGCGTGGGCGCGAACTCGCCGAGCTTGTGGCCGACCATCGCCTCGGAGACGAACACGGGCACGTGCTTGCGCCCGTCGTGCACGGCGATGGTGTGGCCGACCATCTCGGGGAAGATCGTCGAGGTGCGCGACCAGGTCCGGATCATCTGCTTGGACCCCGAGGCGTTCATCGCCTCGATGCGGGCGATGAGGCGCTCCTCGATGAACGGGCCCTTCTTGCTCGAACGGCTCATCAGCGGCTGCTGCTCCCCTTCTTGCCGCGGCGCCGGCCGCGGACGATGTAGCGATCGGACTGCTTGCCCTTGCGGCGCGTGCGGTACCCGATGGTCGGCACGCCCCACGGGGTCTGCGGGTGGTTGCCGAGCGGGTTGGCCCCCTCGCCGCCGCCGTGCGGGTGGTCGACCGGGTTCATGGCGGTGCCGCGCGTCTGCGGGCGCACGCCCATGTGGCGCTTGCGGCCGGCCTTGCCGATCGTGACGTTCTGGTGGTCGGCGTTGCCGATGACCCCGACGGTCGCGCGGCACTCGGCGCGGACCATCCGCATCTCGCCCGAGGGCAGGCGCAGCGTCGCGTAGTCGCCCTCCTTGGCCATCAGCTGCACGCCGGCGCCGGCGGAGCGGGCCATCTGGCCGCCGCGGCCGGGCTGGAGCTCGACGTTGTGGACCATGGTGCCGACCGGCATGCTCGCCAGCGGCAGCGCGTTGCCCACCGTGATGTCCGAGCCGGGGCCGGACTGCACCGTCATCCCGACCCGCAGGCGGTTCGGGGCGAGGATGTAGGCCCAGTCGCCGTCGCGGTAGGAGATCAGCGCGATGTACGCCGAGCGGTTCGGGTCGTACTCGATCGCGTTCACCTTGGCCGGCACGCCGTCCTTGCGCCGCTTGAAGTCGATCCTGCGGTACTGGCGCTTGGCGCCGCCGCCGCGGTGGCGCGACGTCTTGCGGCCGTTGGCGTTGCGCCCGCCGCTCTTCTTCAGGCCCTCGGTCAGCGACTTCTCCGGCGTCGTCTTCGTGACCTCCGCGTAGTCGGAGTAGGTCACGAAGCGGCGGCCGGGCGAGGTGGGCTTGGGCTTGCGGATCGGCATCAGAGATCAGCCTCCAGCCCCTGGAAGATGGGGATCGTCTCGCCCGGGAGGATCTGCACGACCGCCTTCTTCCACGCGCGCGTGCGCCCGGAGGTGTAGCCGCGGCGCTTGGGCTTGGACGGCACGGTCGCGGTCCGGACCTCGACGACCGTGACGTCGAAGAGCTCCTCGATCGACTGCTTGATCTGCGTCTTGTGGGCGTCCGGGTGCACCCGGAAGGTGTACTTGTCGTTGGTCGCCAGCACGTAGGACTTCTCGGAGACGACCGGCCGGATGATCACCTGGCTCGGATCCATTACGAGGCCTCCTCGCGGATACCGGCCCGCCCCGCCCGCGCGCGCTGGGTGAGCCCGTCGAGGGCCGCGCGGGAGGCCACGAGCGTGCCGGCGCGGACGATGTCGGCCACGCCGGCGGCGTCCGTCGGCAGCACGGAGACCGCCTCGAGGTTGCGGAAGGACTTGGCGGCCGCGGTCTCGTCCTCGCCGAGCACGAGCAGCACGGCGCCGCCGCGGCGGTCGGCGAGCAGGCCCGCGGCCTGCTTCGTCGAGGGCGCGTCGAAGCCGCCGGCGTCGAGCACGGCGATCGACCCGCGCTCGGCGTGGATCGACAGCGCGCTGCGCAGCGCGGCGCGGCGGGCCTTGCGGTTGACCTTGACGGTGTAGTGGCGGGGGCTCGGGCCGAAGACGACGCCGCCGCCGGTCCACAGCGGGGAGCGCGAGGAGCCGGCGCGGGCGCGGCCGGTGCCCTTCTGGCGCCAGGGCTTGGCCGAGCCGCCGCGAACCTTGCCGCGCGTGCGCGTGGAGTGGGTGCCGCGCCGGCGGGCGGCCAGCTCGGCGACGACGACCTCGTGCACGAGCGGCCCGTTGAACGGGGCGCCGAACACGTCGTCGTCGAGCGCGACGGTCTCGGAGGCGCCGAGCACGGGGGCGTCAGCCATGGGTGCGCACCTCCACGGTGCCGCCCTTGGGGCCCGGGACCGAGCCGCGGACCAGCAGCAGGTTCTGGTCGGGGATGACCTCGACGACCGTGAGGCCGAGCTGGGTGACGCGGCCGCCGCCCATCTGGCCGGGGCCGCGCATGCCCTTGAACACGCGCGAGGGCGTCGCCGAGGCGCCGATCGAGCCCGGGGCGCGCACGTTGTGCGAGCCGTGCGACTTGGGGCCGGCGTCGAAGTTGTGGCGGCGGATCGTGCCCTGGAAGCCCTTGCCCTTGGCGACGCCCGAGATCTTGACGGTCTGGCCGACCTCGAAGGTGTCGACGGTGACGGTGTCGCCCATCTGCAGCTCGCCGGCGTGGTCGCGGAACTCCACGACGTGGCGCAGCGGCGGGGCGCCCGCCTTCTTGAGGTGGCCGAGCTCGGCCCTGGTCAGCGCCTTCTCGCGGACCGCGCCGAAGCCGAGCTGGACGGCCTCGTAGCCGTCGTTCTCGTGCGTGCGGATGCCCAGCACCGGGCACGGCCCGGCCTCGAGCACGGTCACGCGCTCGACGCGGCCGTCCTCGAGGAACCGCTGGGTCATACCGAGCTTCTTGGCGAGGATCGCGGTCATGGGTCAGCCGAAGGCGAGTCGGATCTCGATGTCCACGCCCGCGGGCAGGTGGTCGAGGCGCTGGAGCGAGTCGACCGTCTTGGGCGTGGGCTGGTGGATGTCGATCAGGCGCTTGTGCGTGCGGATCTCGAAGTGCTCCCGCGAGTCCTTGTCCTTGAAGGGGGAGCGGATCACGCAGTAGACGTTCTTCTCCGTGGGCAGGGGCACCGGGCCGGACACGGTCGCGCCGGTTCGCGTGGCGGTGTCCACGATCTCCTTGGCAGCCGTCTCTATGGCCGACGAGTCGTAGGCCTTGAGGCGGATGCGGATCTTGTTCTGGGCTGCGGTTGCCACTTCTCTAGATCTTCTCTTCGTCTGTCCGGTGCTTGCGGTTGGCTATGGATGGTCGTGGTCGGACGGCCCGGGCGGCGTGCCGTCCAGGCTCCGGTCGCGCGCTGAGGGCGAGCCTTGGGCTCCAGGCTCGCCCCCAGAAGGTCGTATCGGTCGACTTCGTAAAACGGCGGGCCTGGCGGCCCGCCGGTGCTACTTGTTGATCTCGGTGACCACGCCCGAGCCGACGGTGCGGCCGCCCTCGCGGATGGCGAAGCGCAGGCCGGCATCCATGGCGATGGGCTGGATCAGCTCGATCTCCATCTGGACGTTGTCTCCCGGCATCACCATCTCCGTGCCCTCGGGCAGCTTGGCGACGCCGGTCACGTCCGTCGTGCGGAAGTAGAACTGGGGCCGGTACCCGTTGAAGAACGGGGTGTGGCGGCCGCCCTCCTCCTTCTTGAGGACGTACACCTCGGCCTTGAACTGGGTGTGCGGGGTGATCGAGCCGGGCTTGCAGAGCACCTGCCCCCGCTCGATGTCCTCGCGCTTGACGCCTCGCAGCAGGCAGCCGACGTTGTCGCCCGCCATGCCCTGGTCGAGGATCTTGCGGAACATCTCGACGCCGGTGACCACCGTGTTGGACGTCGCGTCCTTGATGCCCACGATCTCCACGGTGTCGCCGGTGTTGACGACGCCCTGCTCGATGCGGCCGGTGGCGACCGTGCCACGGCCCGTGATCGAGAAGACGTCCTCGACCGGCATCAGGAACGGCTTGTCGAGGTCGCGCTCGGGCTCCGGGATGTAGGAGTCCAGCTGCTCGGCGAGCTCGACGATCTTCGCGGTCTGCTCCGCGTCGCCCTCGAGCGCCTTGAGCGCCGATCCGATGACGAACGGGATGTCGTCGCCCGGGAACTCGTACTCGGAGAGCAGCTCGCGCACCTCGACCTCGACGAGCTCGAGGAGCTCCTCGTCGTCGACCATGTCGGCCTTGTTGAGGAACACCACGATGTAGGGGACGCCCACCTGGCGGGCGAGCAGGATGTGCTCGCGCGTCTGGGGCATCGGCCCGTCGGCGGCCGAGACCACGAGGATCGCGCCGTCCATCTGCGCGGCGCCCGTGATCATGTTCTTCACGTAGTCGGCGTGGCCGGGACAGTCGACGTGCGCGTAGTGGCGCTTGTCGGTCTCGTACTCCACGTGCGACGTGGCGATGGTGATCCCGCGCTCCTTCTCCTCCGGAGCGTTGTCGATCTCCTCGAAGCTGCGCGCCTGGCCGCCGTAGGTCTCCGAGAGCACCTTCGTGATCGCCGCGGTCAGCGTCGTCTTGCCGTGATCGATGTGACCGATGGTGCCGACGTTGACATGCGGCTTGTCGCGCTCGAACTTCGCCTTCGCCACTGTGTTCGCTCCTCTGGTTCTCTAAGAAAGGTCTGGTTTCAATGCACAGGCTCAAGCGGCCGCCCGTCGGGCGAACCCCCGAACCGTATCGCGTTCACGCAGGCACCGGCTCCCCGGTGCGCGCCTCGACGACGCGCTCGGCGATGTTCGTCGGCACCTCGTCGTAGCGATCGAACTGCATCGTGTACGTCGCGCGGCCCTGGGTCATCGAGCGCACGTCGGTCGCGTAGCCGAACATCTCCGACAGCGGCACGTGCGCCTTGACGACCTGGGCGTTGCCCCGGGGCTGCATGCCCTCGACGCGGCCGCGCCGGCGGTTGAGGTCGCCGATGACGTCGCCCATGAACTCCTCGGGCGTCGTCACCTCGACCGCGAACAGCGGCTCGAGCAGGACCGGCTTGGCCCGCTTGGCCGCCTCCTGCAGGGCCAGCGAGCCGGCCACCTTGAAGGCGATCTCCGATGAGTCCGTGTCGTGGTACTTGCCGTCGACCAGGCGGACGCGGACGTCCACCATCGGGTAGCCCGCCTTGACCCCGGTCTCGAGCGCCTCCTCGACGCCCTTCTCGACCGCGGGGATGAACTCGGTCGGGACGGCGCCGCCCTTGATCGCGTTGACGAAGTCGAAGCCCTCGCCGGGCGCCGGCTCGATGTCGATGTAGACGATGCCGTACTGGCCCGAGCCGCCGGTCTGGCGGACGAAGCGCCCCTCGACCTTCTGGGCGCTGCCGCGCACGGTCTCGCGGTAGGAGACCTGCGGGCGGCCGACGTTGGCGTCGACCTTGAACTCGCGCAGCATGCGGTCGACCAGCACCTCGAGGTGCAGCTCGCCCATGCCGGAGATCTCGGTCTGGCCGGTCTCCTCGTTGGTGCGGACCTGGAACGTCGGGTCCTCCTCGGCCAGGCGGCCGAGCGCGACCGACATCTTCTCCTGGTCGCTCTTGGTCTTCGGCTCGACGGCGACCTTGATGACCGGCTCGGGGAACGTGATGGTCTCCAGGCGGATCGGCCGGTCGGGGGCCGCGAGCGTGTCGCCGGTGACGACCTGCTTGATGCCCACCGCCGCGGCGATGTCGCCGGCGAAGACCTCCTGGACGTCCTCGCGGTCGTTGGCGTGCATCATCAGGATGCGCCCGACGCGCTCGGTGCGCCCGGTGGTCACGTTGAGCACGCGCGACCCGGCCTCGAGGCGGCCCGAGTACACGCGGAAGTAGGTGAGCTTGCCGACGTAGGGGTCGGCCATGATCTTGAACGCGAGCGCCGCGAACGGCTCCGAGTCGTCGGCGTGGCGCACGGCCTCGCGGTCCTCGTCGCCCTTGACCGGCTCGAGCCCCTGCACGGGCGGCACGTCGAGCGGGCTCGGCAGGAAGTCGATGACCGCGTCGAGCAGCGGCTGCACGCCCTTGTTCTTGAACGAGGAGCCGCACAGGACCGGCGTGAGGTGCAGGTCGAGCGTCGCCTTGCGGATCGCGGACACGAGCCGCTCCTTGGGGATCTCCTGCTCCTCGAGGATGAGCTCGACGAGCCCGTCGTCGTAGTGGGAGACCTCGTCGAGCAGGTGCTCGCGCGCGGAAGCGGCGGCGTCGGCCATGTCCGCCGGGATCTCGGTGATCTCGACGTCCTTGCCCAGCTCGTCGCGATAGACGATCGCCTTCATGTTGATGAGGTCGACGATCCCCTGGAAGTCGCTCTCGGCGCCGATCGGCAGCTGGACCGGCACGGGCCGGGCGCCGAGGCGGTCGATCATCGTCTGCACGCCCTGGTCGAAGTCGGCGCCGATGCGGTCCATCTTGTTGATGTAGGCGATGCGCGGCACCCGGTACTTGTCGGCCTGGCGCCACACCGTCTCTGACTGCGGCTCGACGCCGGCGACCGAGTCGAAGAGCGCGATCGCCCCGTCGAGGACGCGCAGGGAGCGCTCCACCTCGACGGTGAAGTCGACGTGGCCGGGCGTGTCGATGATGTTGATGCGGTGCCCCGCCCACTCGCAGGTGGTCGCGGCCGACGTGATGGTGATGCCGCGCTCCTGCTCCTGCGCCATCCAGTCCATCGCGGCAGCGCCCTCGTGGACCTCGCCCATCTTGTGGGTGCGGCCCGTGTAATAGAGGATGCGCTCGGTCGTCGTGGTCTTGCCCGCATCGATGTGGGCCATGATCCCGATGTTTCGGGTGTTCTCGAGCGTGTACTTGCGCGGCATCTGAAATCTGTCTTTCGTGTCTGCGGCGACCTGGCTTCGGGCAAAAAAACGGGCCCTGCGGGCCCGGGTGATTCCACGTGGATAGGCCCGAGGAGGTTGTCTATTTCTCGAGGCTCTCCATGGAAAGAATCCTTCGGCCCGCCTGAGCGGCGCGTGCCGGGGCAGCCGTCCACCCACGGCGACGAGCCAGTGTAGCACCCGTCCGGGGCCCGCCCGCCGGTTCCCCCGCGGCCTCCGGCGCGGTCTCGACGGATGGCCGAGGCCTCGATGGCAGGGACGGGTTTACACGCCGCCAAGTGTGGAATATTGTCGCCGACGCGGTCCGTCTCGGAGAACGGGCCTCGGTTCGGATACCAGCACGCACGAAGGCGGCTCGCTGAGCATGAAGGCTCTCGCGATCGACGACGATCGGGCATGGAAAGCTACCCGGCTGGCGCCGGTGATCTGGATGGCGGTCACGACGGCCGCGATCTGGGCATCGGAGGCTGCCCTCGTCCCCGCGGTGGTCATGGCGGCCGCCGGCATCGCGACGAGCGTCCTGTGGCCGGAGGTCCGGCCGGTCCTGCTCACGCCGCTGCTGCCCGCGGCGTTCGGCGGGATCGAGCTCGTGCCCTGGGGGATCGCGGGCGTCGCGCTCTGCTGGCCGCACCGCACCGTGCTGCGCACGGACTCCGGTCTCAACGAGCTCCAGCGCCACATGATGCGCCTCCGCCGCCGCGAGGAGGAGGCCACGGTGCTGATGGCGGTCGGCCCGCAGGTCGCCCAGCGGCCGCTGCAGCAGATGCTCGAGTCGTTGCGGGCGACCGACAGCGTCGAGGTCACCACGGGCGCGCGCGAGTTCGAGCTGTGCGCGCTGATCGACGGTGTGGACTTCGCGCCCGCGGTCATCGAGGAGCGCATCGCCGAGGCCGGCGATCTCGACTCGGTGTCCTTCGGCTGGGCCCGCTTCCCGCGCGACGGCGTCACGCTCGCCGTCCTGCGCGAGCGCGCGCTGGCCGCCGCACTTGCCGGCACGGACGGTGCAGCCGCCGGGGAGGCGGCCGCTGGATCGTCACGGCCGGATCAGACGGAGTCCGAGGTCGTGCAAGCCAAGATCTGACAGCGATCGTGAGGGAATTCATGGATGGTCGGGGGGGCGAACTGGATGTCGCATTCAACGGGAGGCGGCAGGGTGAGTGGAACGGCACGGGCCGGGTGCTCGTCACCGGCTGCGCGGGCTTCATCGGCTCGCACCTGAGCGAGCGCCTGGTCGCGATGGGCTGCGACGTCGTCGGCGTCGACTGCTTCACGGACTATTACGCGCGCGAGAGCAAGGAGCGCAACCTCGCGCCGCTACGGGATGAGCCGAGCTTCGAGTTCGCGCCGCTCGACCTCAGCGAGGACGACCTCGCCGGGCTGCTCGACGGGGTCGAGGTGGTCTTCCACCTCGCCGGCCAGCCGGGCGTGCGGCTCAGCTTCGGCGAGGGGTTCGGGACCTACCTGCGCCACAACGTCCACGCGACCCAGCGGCTGCTGGAGGCGTCGATCGGGCCGGACGGGCCGCGCTTCGTCTACGCGTCCTCGTCGTCGGTCTACGGCGCCACCCCGCGCTACCCCACGCTCGAGACCTCCGAGCGGCGCCCCGTGTCGCCGTACGGGCTGACCAAGCTCGCGGCCGAGGAGCTCGCCGGCGTCTACCACCGCGACTTCGGCGTGCGCACGGTAGGCCTGCGCTACTTCACGGTCTACGGGCCACGGCAGCGCCCGGACATGGCGTTCTCCCGCTTCCTGCGCGCGGCCCTCGAAGGCGAGCCGCTGCTCATCCTCGGCGACGGCCGCCAGGTCCGCGACTTCACCTACGTGGGCGACATCGTCCAGGGCACGATCGCGGCGGCGCGCCACGGGCATTCCGGCGCGATCTACAACCTCGGCGCCGAGAGCCCCGTCGAGCTCTGCGAGGTGCTCGAGCTGATCTCCGAGCTGCTCGGGCGGCCGATCGCGCTCGACCGGCGCCCCGCGCTGGTCGGCGACGCGGCGCGGACCGGCAGCGACGGCACGCTCGCGCGGCGCGACCTCGGCTTCACGCCGAGCTGGGAGCTGCGCAACGGGCTCGCGGCGCAGCTGCGGTGGGTGCAGGCGGAGCTGGACGAGGAGCCGGCGGCGATCCCCGCATGATCCTGGAACCCGGGGGCCCCGCATATCGCGCGACCAAGCGGGCCATCGACATCGTGGTGGCCGGCCTCCTGCTGTTCCTGCTCGCGCCCGCGATGGGGCTGATCGCGCTGCTGATCCGCCTCGACGACGCCAAGGCTCCGATCCTCTTCCGCCAGCGCCGGTGCGGGCTCGGAGGCCGCGGCTTCCAGCTCTTCAAGTTCCGCACGATGGTGCGCGACGCGGACGCGCTCAAGGAGCAGCTGCGGGCGCGCAGCGTCGTCGCGTGGCCCGACTTCCGCCTCGTCGACGACCCGCGCGTGACCCCGCTCGGGCGCGTGCTGCGCAAGACGAGCCTCGACGAGCTGCCGCAGCTCTTCAACGTGCTGCGCGGCGACATGACGCTGGTCGGGCCGCGGCCGACGAGCTTCGCGGCCGACACCTACACGCTGTGGCAGACCGGCCGGCTCGACTTCCGCCCGGGCCTCAGCGGCCCGTGGCAGGTCGACGGGCGGGACTCCATGGACTTCGTCGACCGCTGCCGGCTCGAGATCGCGTTCTTCGCGCGCCCCTCGCTGCGGCGCGAGCTGTGGCTGCTGGTGCGCACGGTGGGCACGGTGGTGCGGCGGACGGGCGTCGCCTGAGGACCATGGCCGCCCGGGCCACCGCCCAGCGCCTGGCCTCGACCGCGATCGACAGCGGCCCGTTCGCCCGCACGCTGGACGCGCTGGAGCGGCTCGACGCCGGGGGCGAGTGCCTGACGGTGCTCACCTACCACCGGGTCGACACCCCCGAGCGGCGCCCGGATCTCGACCCGGCGCTGATCAGCACGACGCCGGCGGAGTTCGAGCGCCACGTCGCCTACCTGGCGCGCACCCGCAACGTGCTGTCGCTCGACGACCTGCTCGCGATCCGCCGCGGGCGCCGGCCCGCTCCCCGGCACGCGGTGCTCGTCACCTTCGACGACGCGTACGCGGACTTCGCCGCGCACGCCTGGCCCGCGCTGCGCCGCCACGACCTGCCCGCGACGCTGTTCGTCCCCACCGCGTACCCGGACCGCCCCGAGCGCGCGTTCTGGTGGGACCGCCTGCACCGCGTCGTGGTCGCCGCCGGGGACGCGGGCACGCTGCCCTCGCCGCTCGGCCCGCTGGCGACGGCGACCGTCGCCGAGCGCCGCGAGACGATGCGCGCGCTGCGCGCCTGGGTGGTCCGGCGGCCGCACCGGCAGGCGCTCGCCGCGCTCGCGGCGATGGAGGGCGGCGTCGCCCCGCCCGCGGCGGCCGAGTCGGTGCTCGGCTGGGACGACCTGCGCGCGCTGGCCGCCGAGGGCGTGACGCTCGCGCCGCACACGCGGACCCACCCGTGCCTCGACCAGGTGCCGCTCGCCGAGGCGCGGGCCGAGATCGTCGGCGCACGGGCCGACCTCCAGCGCGAGACCGGCGTGCCGTCCCCGCGCGTGCTCGCCTTCCCGGGCGGGCGGACGAGCGACGCGGTGGTGCGCATGCTGGCCGCCGAGGGGTTCGAGGCGGCGTTCACGACGGTCCGGGGGACCAACCGTGTCCGCGACGCCCGCTGGCTGCGGCTGAAGCGGATCAACGTCGGGCGGCGGACGTCGGTCCCCGTGCTGCGGGCGCAGCTGCTGTCATTCGAGATCGGGATCACCTGACGATGGCGGGCATGACCACCTCAAACCTCGGGCGGGCGGGGCTCCGATTGGGCCGCGTGCCCACCGCGGGCTTCGTCGTGCTCGTGCTCGGCGCCGCCGCGATGCTCGGCGCGATCGGCGCGGCGAAGCCGGAGGCCGCGCTCGCACTCGGCGTTCTGGCGGTGGTCGGCGTCGCGGCGCTGGCGTGGCCGGAGGCCGCGACGCTGCTGGTCGTCTTCCTCGTCTACACGAACGCGATCGGCGTGGCGGTCGCCTGGCAGGGCGCGCCGCAGATGGTCGGCGCGGCCGCCCCGCTGCTGCTGATGCTGCCGATCGCCGCGGGCCTGCGGCGCGGGGAGCGCCTGCGGGTCAACAGCACCTTCGGCTGGATCCTGGGGCTGCTGGCCGTACAGGCGGCCTCCACGGTGCTCGCCGTCGACCAGGGGATCGCCACGCGCCAGCTCGTCGGCTTCGTCACCGAGGGTGCGCTGCTCTACCTGCTCGTCTACAACGCGGTGCGCACGCCGGAGACGCTCGCGCGCTGCCTGTGGGTGATCCTGCTCGCCGCCGGGTGGCTCGCGCTGATCTCGGCCTTCCAGCACTTCGTCTCCTCCCCGCTACGGCCCTTCATGGGCTTCGCGCAGGTCGACAGCGCCTTCCTGCAGGGGCGGACCGACTCGCCGCGCCTGGCGGGGCCGCTCGGGGACCCCAACTACTACGCGCAGATCCTGCTGGCCGCCGTGCCCATCGGCTACGTGCTCTGCCAGCGCGCCGGCACCTTCGCGACCCGCGCCCTCGCCGCGGGCTCGACCGCGCTGTGCTGCGTGGCGATCGCGCTCACGTACTCGCGCGGCGCGGCGGTCGGGCTCGCGTTCGTGCTGGTGGTCATGGTGCTCGTGCGGATGGTGCGCCTCAAGCACGTGCTGGCGGTCGCCGCGGGGCTCGTGATCGTCGTCCTGCTCGTGCCGACCTACGCGAACCGGGTGGGCTCGCTCTCGCAGGTCCAGGGGGCGACCGCGGAGGCCGGCACCGACCCGGACGCCGACCAGTCCGCCCAGGGCCGCACGACCGAGATGCTCGCCGCCGCGCTCGCCTTCTCGGACCGCCCGCTGCTGGGCGTGGGGCCCGGCGGGTTCCCGGTCGTCTACCAGACCTACGCGCAGCGGATCGGCACGGGCGTCCACGAGACCACGGAGAGCGGGAGCCGGCGCGGTGAGGAGGCCCAGCGCGAGGCGCACGACATCTTCCTGAGCATCGCCGCCGAGCTCGGCCTGCTGGGGCTGATCGCGTTCTGCGGGGTGCTGTGGACGACGCTCCGGGGCACCGTGCGGGCCCGTGACGGCGGGCGCGCGCGCTCCGCCGACCTCGCCACCGCGCTGTTGCTGTCGCTCGTCGCCTACGTGGGCGCGGGGCTATTCCTGACGCTCGCCTTCGAGCGCTACTTCTGGCTGCTGCTGGCGCTCGCCGGCGCCGCCGCCGCCATGGCCCCGCGCCGCTCCTTCGCCGCCGCCGCGCGCCGGGCGGCCGCCGTCCCGGCCCCCGACCGGGCCCTGGGCGCGCCCCCGCAGCGCGCGCTCGGGCCCTAGCGAGGCCTCGAAGAAGTCCACGAGGCGGTCGCGCTGGGCCTCGAGCGTCTCCTGCGCGGCGCCGGCCCGCGCCGCCAGCACGAGCCGGCGGCGGAGGCCGGCGTCGTGCGCGAGGCGCTCGACCGCCGCGATCGCCGCGCCCGCGTCGCCGGGGCCGATCAGCAGCCCGGTTCTCCCGTCGTCCAGCGCGGCCGGCACCCCGCCGACCGCGGTGGCGACGATCGGCACGCCGGCGGCCTGCGCCTCGAAGAGGACCTGGGGCAGCCCCTCGGTGAACGAGACGTGCAGGAACGCGTGGCTGCGACGGTAGAGGTCCCACAGCGCCGGGCCGTTGGGGACCTCGCCCGGCAGCTCGACGGCTCCCGCGAGCCCGCGCGCGGCGACCTGCGCGGCGAGCTCGTCGCGCAGCGGGCCGTCGCCGGCCGCCACGAGCCGCCAGCGCGGGTCGCGCCGCCGCAGGCCCTCGATCACGTCGAGCAGCAGCAGCGGGTTCTTCTCGGGATCGAGGCGCCCGACGCTCAGCAGCGTCAGCTCGTCGCCCCACGGCCGCCCGGCGGCCTCCCCGGGGTCGGCGAGCTCGGCCTCGCGCACGAGCGAGAACCCGGTGGAGAGCACCGGCGCCCGCCCGCCGGCGTAGCGCGCGGCAAGCTCGTCGCCGAGCGCGACCGTCGGCGCGGAGCGGGCGAGCCCCCGGAACGCGGCGTCGAGCGCGCGGGCGGCCGGGACCGCCCAGGCCCAGCCGCGCCCCGGGAGACGGCCGGCGATGTAGCGCGGATAGTCCTGGCGCACGCCGAGGACGAGCCGCGCACCCCTCGCGCGCGCGATGCCGGCGAACAGCAGCGCCATCGGGTGCGGGCCGAACACCCACACCGCGTCGAGGCGGTCGAGCTCTGCGAGGAACACCGCGCCGCTGCGGCGCACGGCGCGGACCATCTCGCCGACGGCGGTGATGCGCGGGTAGTAGGGCAGCGGCACGAGCCGGACGCCCTCGGCGGGGACCGCGTACGGGCTGCGGCCCGGCTCGGGGTGCAGGCGCCCGAACAGCACGACCTCCTCGACGCGCGGCGGCAGGCTCGTCACGAAGCGGATGAACGCGCGGTTGTTCGACAGCCCGTCCGCGTCGGCGCGGTACACGAGGTCGGAGTAGACGCCTAGCCGCACCGGTCGCCATCCTGCCCCACCGCGCGGCCGTCGCGGGCGGCGTGGACGGATGTCCGATGCCCTCCGCCAACGTGGCCGGATTCCGTCCGGCCGCTCGCGCGCGTGTGTGAAAGGGTGTGCGCCGATGCTCGGGCACGGACGCACCGGTCACCGCACGAGGCGCGGGTCGCAGATGGTGTTCGCCGGCTCGGCGGCGCTGGTGGTCTACGCGTTCGCCGGGTATCCGGCGATCGTCGCGCTGCTCGCCCGGACGCGCCCCCGGCCCGTCCGCGCCGACCCGGACGCCGCCCCCGACGTGAGCATGATCGTGCTCGCCTACGACGAGGCGGAGATCATCGAGGACAAGCTGCGCGGGACGCAGGCGCTCGACTATCCGCCGGAGCGCCTCGAGCTCCTGGCGGTCACCGACGGCTCCACCGACGACACGCCGCTGCGCGCGGGCCGGGTCCCCGGCGTCCGCGTCCTCCACGACCCCGAGCGCCGCGGCAAGCTCGCCGCCATGAACCGCGGCGCGGCCGCCGCCCGCGGCGAGATCCTCGTCTTCTCGGACGCCAACAACCGCTACTCGCGCGAGGCGCTGCGCGAGCTCGTGGCGCCGTTCGCCGACCCCGAGGTCGGCGTGGTGACCGGTCGCAAGGCGATCGACGACGGCGAGGGGCGCCCGCTGGACCGCGCCGAGGGGCTCTACTGGCGCTACGAGTCCCGCCTGAAGGCGTGGGAGAGCGCGATCGGGTCGGTGACCGGCGTGGCCGGCGAGATCCTCGCCTTCCGCCGCGAGGCCTACCGCTCGCCGCGCATCGGCACGATGAACGAGGACTTCGTGCAGGCGATGCTCGCCGCGAGCGAGGGCTGGCGCGTCGTCTACGCGCCGGAGGCCGTCTCGCTCGAGCGCGCGTCCGCGACGCTCGGCGACGAGGCGACGCGCCGGTCGCGGCTCGTCACCGGCCGCTGGCAGGCGCTCGCCGAGCTGCTGCCGGGGATGCTGCGCTCGAACCCGCGGCTCGCCTGGCAGGTGATCTCCCACAAGGGGCTGCGACCGCTCGTGCCGGGAGCACTCGTGGGACTCGCCGCGGGGAGCGCCCCGCTGGCGCGCAGCAGCACCGCCGCCCGGCTCGCCACGGTCGCGCAGCTCCTCTTCTACGCGGGCGCGGCGGTCGGCTGGCACGACGCCCGCCGCGGCCGGCGGCGCCGCTGGAGCTACCTGCCGTACTTCTTCTGCCGGATGAACGTGGCCTCGCTGCGCGGCCTTGGCGACTACGCCACTGGCCGGCGCGAGGCGGTCTGGGCGCGCGTGCAACGAGGATGAGCCCCCCGCCCGGCGCCCCGGCGCATGACGCCAGGCTCGCGGTCCTCGGCACCGCCGGGAGCCTCGCGACGGTGGCCGGGGAATGGGACGCGCTCGCGAGCGCCGCCGGCAGCCCGTTCCTCACGATCGCCTGGCTGACGGCGTGGTGGAGCGCCTTCGGGCGCGGGCGCCTGCAGGTCGCGGTGCTGCGCGACGCCGCCGGGCGCCTGCTCGCGGGCGGCTGCTGCCAGCTGCGCCACGGGGCGCTCGAGGCGACCGCCAACCGCCACAGCGGCGACTGGGACGTGGTGGCGGTCGACGAGGCGGCCCGGCGGCGCCTGTGGCGCGAGCTCGCGCGCCTCGCGCCCGGCCGGCTGCGGATGCCCGGGCTCGTCGCGGGCGCACCGGAGACCGCGATCGCGCGGGAGGAGCTGGCGGCGACCGGCCACCGGCTGACCGAGCTCGAGCTCGCGCCGTGCCCCCACCTCGAGCTGCCCGGCGACTGGGACACGCTGCGCCTCACGGTCAGCCGCAACCATCGCTCGCAGCTCGGCCGGCGCCTCCGCGCGCTCGAGCGCGAGGGCCGGGTCGGCTTCAGCACGGTCACGGGCGGCCCCCAGCTCGAGCGCGCGCTCGACCGCATGCTCGCCATCGAGGCGGGCGGCTGGAAGGGGCGCGGGCGGACCGCGGTGCTGAGCGACCCGGCCACCGAGGCGCTCTACCGGGGCTTCGCGCCGCTGGCCGCCACACGCGGCTGGCTGCGCCTCCACCTGCTCGAGCTCGACGGCGAGCCGATCGCGGCCGACTTCGGGCTCGCGTTCGGCGGCACCGGCTTCCTGCTCAAGACCGGCTTCGACGAGCGCTTCGCGCGCTTCTCCCCGGGCGGGCTGCTGCGGGCCGAGGTGCTGCGCGCGAGCATCGAGGAGGGGCTCGGGGCCTACGAGTTCCTCGGCGGCGCCGACGGCTACAAGCTGCGCTGGCGGCCGGACATGCGCCCGCGGGTGTTCCTCGGCGCGTACCGCGGGCGCGCGGGGACGTCCGAGTGGGCCTACCGCGAGTACGTCCGCCCGCGGCTCAAGCGGGCCGCGGGCGCCGCCCGGCGCCGCCTGGCCGAGCGCGACGGGCGGGCGCCGGCGCCGGCCTAGCCTCGCGCCTGGGCGGCGGGCCCCGGCCGGGAGGCGCGCGCGGTCAGGCCGTCGCGCCCCGTACGCACCGCGGAGGCGAGCTGGTCGGAGGCGAAGGCGAGCAGCGGCGCGGGCTCGCGCGCGCTCAGCCCGCTGACGTCGCGCACGCCGCGCCAGGAGCGCAGCACGCCGCGCACCGTCAGGTCGCCCTGCGCGACGTAGGCCGGCACGGCGCGGGCCTCGAGGCTCGCGACGATCGTCTTGGCGCCGTTGCGCTGGGGGGCCTGCTCGGCGAGCGGCACGCCGGCGAGCGTCGCGTAGATGCGCCACGGCGCGTCGACCCCGCACGCCACGCCGAGCCCGATGTTCTGCGGGACGCGCACGTTGATCTCCATCAGCACGTGCTCGCCGGTGCCGGCGTGGCGCTTGGCCTCGAGGCTCGAGACGCCGGTGAAGCCGGCGGCGTCGAGCAGGCGGCGGGCGATCGCCAGCACCTCCGGGGCGGGCACCGCCTCGAGGATGGAGCCCGCCCCGTACGGCGGGTACTGGCGCAGCTTGCGCCGCGTGTAGGCGAGCGTCTCGGCGCCGTCCGCGCCGCGCACGGTGACCGCGCCGAGCAGCGCGGTCTCGGGGCCCGGGACGTGCTCGGCCACGAGCATCTCGAGGCCGGCCTCGAGCGCCGGGCGGGCCGCGTCGCGCAGCGCGCCGGCGTCGGCCGCCACGATCACCCGGCGGTCGCCGAGCAGGCGCCGGAACTCGTGCGAGAGCACCGGCTTGAGCAGGCACGGGAAGTCGACGCGCCCGGCGAGCGCCTCGAGCTCGCCCATCGTCGCGATGCGCTCGTTCCACGGCACGCGGATCCCCACGCTGTGGGCGAGCGCGTACAGCGACGACTTGTCCATCAGCTCGAGGTGGGCGTTGGCCGGCCCCTCGAAGGACCGCAGCACCGGCGGGATCCGCTCGCGCCGGCGTGTGACGAGCTCGACCGCACGGTCGCTGAGCGGCACGAGCACGCCCGGGCCGCGCTGCCCCAGCTCCTCCAGCGCCGCCAGCCAGCTCTCCTCGTCGGCGGGCGGCGGCATCATCCGGGCCTCGGCGCCGGGGCTGCGCGTCACCCAGGCGTAGCGCGGGATCGCGAGGTGCGTCACCGGGACCCCGCGGGCGGCGAGGCTGCGGGCGAGCACGAGCCCGCTGTCGTTGGGGTCGAGCAGGATCGCGCGTGGGTACGCCGAGCCGCCGGCTCCATCCGTGGAGGTGTGCGCCCCGGAGGCCACGTCCAGGACCCTATCCCCGCCGCGCCGCCCCGAGGGCGCGGCGGAGTGCCGAGTAAGGACAGTCCACCTCAGTCGGACGACGCGAGCGGCCGCAGCAGCCGGCCGCGCACGTTCTTGGGCAGCTCGGTCGCCGCCCGCGCGGCGGCCGCCGCCGACAGCACGACCGGGCGGCTGCCCACCGCGACCGTCTCGAGCCCGGGGTCGGCGGTCGTCAGGCGGGCCTTGTAGGGCTCGTCGCCGAGCCCGAAGCGGTACTCGCGCATCCCCGCCTCGAAGGCGTCGCGGATCGTGTGCAGCAGCAGGACCGAGCCGACCCCGGAGGCCTCCCACGCCGGCGAGCGGCCCGCCTGGTAGTACCAGTCCGATCCGGCGAAGCGGAAGCCGAGCCACGCCGCCACCGGCTCGTCGTCGAGGTGGGCGAGCCACAGCCGCAGCCAGCCGCGGGCGAGCGCCAGCTCGGCGAAGGCGTGGTGGAACCCGGCGCGCCGGGCGTCGAACGCGTTCGAGGCGCCCTGCCACCGCGCGTCGTGCAGCGTGATCAGCCGGCCGAGCGCCGGGTGCAGCCGCGCGGGATCGGTCACGAGCTCGAAGCGCAGGCCGTGCTCGCGGACGAGCTTGCGCTCGCGCCGGCGCACCTGCTGGCGGAAGTTCGTGCTGCGGTTGGCGAGCCACGCCTCCCAGCCGTGGCCGGCGATCTCGAGGACCGGCGAGCGCTCCCGCCGCAGCACCGGCGCGCGCAGCAGCCCGGCCCAGCCGTCGGACCCCGGCATGCGCTCGGCGAGCAGCAGCGTCCGCAGCCCGAGCCGCTCGCGCGCCAGCCGGCGCAGCGCCGCCGCCACCTCCCGGCGGTCGCGCGGCGCGCACACCGGGCCGAGCTGGTCGGCCGGGCCGTGCCCGATGAAGCGCACGAGGCGCACGGGGCGCTCCGCGGAGAGGTAGAGCGGGAGGATCGCGGCGGGCTCCCCGTCGTCGCGGCGCGCCACGTAGAGCAGAAGCCGGCGGCCTGCGCCCCACGCGTCCCACCACGCCGACGCCCACTCCCAGGTCGCGAACGGGTTGCCGCCCGCCTCGGCGAGCGCCGTCCACGCGGGGCGCGCGTCCGCGAGCGATCGGACCTCCTGGAGGCGCAGTCCCATGGAGCCAGTGTGACCGGTCCCGCGCTCCCGCCGCCGACACGCGGGGCGAGGTGGGCGCGGAGTAGGCTGCGCCGGTGAGCAGCAGGTCGATGGCACGGAAGCCAGACGGATCGGCGACGACCGCGAACCGCACCCAGGTCCGCGGCTCGAGCCTCCTGCTGGCCGGCCAGGCCTTCGGGACGACCCTCAACATGGTCACCCAGGTCCTGATCGTGCGCGCGCTGTCGAAGACCGAGTACGGCGCCTTCGCCTACGCGCTGTCGATCCTGACGCTCGCCGAGGTCGTCACCGCGTTCGGCCTCCGGGGCGGCATCTCCCGGGTGCTGCCGCTCTACGAGGAGCGCGACGACCTCGCCCGCGCGGCGGGCACGCTCGCGCTGGCCTTCGGCGTCGTGGTGTCGATCGGCACCGTGGTCGTGCTCGGCGTGATCGCCTTCAGCGGCGAGATCGCGGGCGGCCTGCCGCCCGAGGCCGAGGCCCCGCTGCTGCTCTCGATCCTGATCGTGCTCGCCCCCGTGCAGGCCATCGGCAGCCTGCTGGACGCCACCTTCGCGGTGTTCGGGCTGCCGCGCACGATCGTCATGCGGCGCAACGTCTGGATGCCGCTGATGCGCCTGGCGGTCGTCGCCGTGCTGCTGCTCACCGGCGGCAGCGCGGTGCTGCTCGCCGCGGGCTACCTCGTGACCGGGGCGCTCGGCCTCGTCGTGTTCGGCGCCGCGCTGATCCCGGTGCTGACGCACCGCGCGATCTGGGAGTACCTGCGACCGGGGCGGCTGATCCTGCCGGTCAAGCGCGTGTTCACCTTCAGCTTCCCGCTGCTGACCAACGACCTGCAGTCCGGCCTGCTGGCCGCCGCCGGCGGCCTCCTGCTCGGCCTGCTCGCCACCTCGGCGGACGTCGCCGAGTACCGCGCCGTGCTGCCCGTGGCGATGGTGATGATCTACGTGCGCATCTCGTTCGGCTACCTGTTCACGCCGATGGCCTCGCGGATGATCGAGCGCGGCGAGAACGACGCGCTGAGCAGCCTGTACTGGCAGACCACGGCGTGGACCACGGTGCTCGCCTACCCGCTGGTGCTGACCGCCGCCGGGCTGGCCGGGCCCGTCACCGTGCTGCTGTTCGGCGAGCGCTACGAGGACGCGGCGCCCGTGCTCGCCATCCTCGCGGTGTCGGGCTTCCTCACCGCGGCCACGGGCCCCAACAACGACGTGCTGGTCGTCTTCCGCCGCGTGCGCTACGTGATCGTCACGAACCTGTGCATCGCCGTGCTCGCGATCGCGCTGACGATCGCCCTCATCCCGCCGTTCGGCGCGGTCGGCGCGGCGATGGCGGCCACGCTCTCCCAGCTCGTGCTCACGGCCGCGTGGCAGACGGGGATCGCCCGCAAGACGACCGTCCACGCGATCGACCGCCGCTACCTGCGCGTCCACGCCGCGGTCCTGGGCGTCTCGGCGGTCTACGCGGCGCTCTCGCTCGCCGGCCCGCCCCTCGCCGTGCGCATCCTGCTCACCGTCGCGGCCTGCCTCGCGGTGCTGTGGCTGAGCCGCGGGCAGCTCGTGATCGGCGACACGTTCCCCGAGCTGCGCCGGCTCCCGCTCGTCGGGCGCCTGGCGGGCCGGGGCTAGCGCCGCGCCCCGCCGAGCTCGTCCGAGCAGATCGACTACGTCCGCCGCCGCGCGGGCCCCCACCCGCCGCTCGCGCGAGGTCGAGAGCCCTTCTCCGGGTAGCTCGACGTGAGCCGGCGTACCGCGGCCTCCGCCGCACGAACCGGATGCGAAGGCCCAGCGGGCCATCAGCGTCGGCTGCGGCCACCACGCCGTGTCACACGGCGCAGCAGTGACGCCGCTCGCTCCTCGCCGGCTCGAGCGCACGCGAGTCATGGCGTAGCAGGCCTCGCCCGCGGACCGGCGGCCGCGCCCGGATCCAGGGCTGTTCTGAGGCGACGGAGGGCGTGGCGCCACACCGGTTGTCGACTTGGCGTTGCTGGGCGCGCGTAAGTCGACAACGCCGCCGCCGCTACGGCGTGCTGCGAGCACGTCGTCGCTGGTGCTCGGCTGCCGCGCCGGGGCAAGGCAGGGTCCCCGCCCCTGGGCCGCTTCCACGGCCTCGAGAGCCCCCGAGTCGCCGGCCGACGCCGTGCGGCCGGCGACGGTCGCGCTCCTCCTCGACGACGTGCAGGTCGGCATCCTGCGCCAGGTCGCGGGCGCCGACGCGGTGCTCCCCAACACGCTTCGCGTGCTCGCCGCCGTGCGGAAGCGACGAGTGCGGACGGTGTTCCTGCGCCACTCCTTCATGCCGACCGAGCCGGCGGGCGCTTACCAGCCGTGGCAGGCCAAGGCGTGGCAGGGCAAGGCGCGCGGGGCCGAGGCGGCGCGCGGGGCCGGGCGGGCTAGCGCCGCGCGAGGCGCCGCGCCCGGCGGCCCGCCTTCTCCCCCAGCCGCCGGCCGAGCGTGAGCGCCGGCGCCGGGTCGCGGGGCGAGAGCACGGACAGCCGGCGGTCGCGGCCCGGGCGCAGGGCGCGCAGCGCGGCGCGGGGGCGCCCCGCGAGCACGGTGGCCGCCAGCGCCGGCGCGTCGCGCTCCTCGCAGCGCAGCCCCGCCCCGACCCGGTACGGGCCGAGGTCGACGGGCCGCCCGCAGACGAGGTCCGCCCACCCGGCCGCGAGGTTGTGGCCCGCGGCGACGGCGAGGGCGAGGGAGCCGTAGGTCCCCGGCGTGAGCACGAGGTCGAGCAGCCATGCACCGTCGGCGGCGACCAGCAGCGGCACGTGGTACAGGCCGGTCCAGCCCACCTCGGCGAGCAGCGCCGCGACCGCCGCCTCGAGCCCGGGATCGGGGGCGACCGTCACCGCGTACGCGCTGCGCCCGGTCTCGGACGGCCAGATGCGCGGCGAGCGCTGGTGCAGGGCGCTGAGCATCCGCCCGTCGCGCACGAGGCCGCTGACCGCCGCGAGCTCCGCGGGCTCGGCGGGAGCGGGCCGCCCGGCCACCGCGAGCCGGCGCTCGGCGAGCCCGGCCGGCGCCGGCGGCAGCCGGTGGCGCGCCGCGAGGGCGCCCAGGCCGGCCGTCGCGCGGTGCAGCGCCTCCGGCGTGCCGGCGCCGACCGCCGCCGGGTGGAAGGCGGCCTCGCGCCCGCTCAGCGCCGCGAGGCTCGCGTCGCTGCCGGGCAGCACCGCGGCCGCGCCCAGCCGTCGCGCCGCGCGGGCGAGCGCGTCGGCGTGTCCCGCCGGGTCGGCGTCCGCGTCGGACACCGCGAGCACGCCCGCCGCCGCCCGCGAGCGCGCGGCGTAGGCGTGGCGCCGCGACACGGCGACCCACGGCTCGTAGCCCCCGGCCGCCAGCCCCCGGACCGCCGCGAGGCAGCCCTCGCCGGCGTCGGCGGCCAGCAGGACGCGCGGGCGCCCCACTAGTCCTCGTCGGCCGGCGCCCCCGCCTCGATCAGGTGCTGGCGGCGGCGCAGCTGCGGGACGGCCATGTGCCGGCGCACGGAGACCGTGCCGATCACGCGCGCGTTGACGAAGTTCAGGCTCGCCACGCTGCGGCCGACCGCCTCCCGCGTGCTGCGGCCGTCCTCGACGGCGAGCACGGTGCCGTCGGCGACGCGCGCCCACACCTGCCCGGCGGGCGAGCGGTGCAGCGGCGGGGCGCAGATGATCACGAGGTCGGCCACCCGGCCGAGGCGTGCCAGCAGGCGCTCGGCGCGCTTGACGTCGAGCAGGCCGGTGGGCTCCGGAGCGCCGCGCGGGATGACCTCGACGGTCTCGGAGTGCGCGACCCGCAGGCGGTCGAGCTTGCCGTTGATCTGCGCGCGCGGGGTGGCGCTCGCGACCAGCTCGCCGTAGCCGGGCTCTCCCTCGAGGTCCATCAGCGACGTGAGCCCGCCGTTCGCGCCGCTCGCGTCGACGAGCAGGACGCGACGGTCGGCGTCGCCCACCGCGGCGGCGAGGTTGGCCGCCAGTAGGCCGGAGGTCGCCCCGTCGTCGGGATCGACCACCAGCAGCGTGTGGATCGACGAGCGCCCGTCCGCCAGCCCGATCTTGTTGGCGAGCAGGCGGAACAGCTCCGCGGTGGCCGACATCGGGTCGCTCTCCACGGGCAGCGCGCCGCCCGGCGCGCCCGTCGAGGGGATGTCGACCCAGCCGAGGAACGGGTGCACGAGCTCGCTGAGCGCGCGCTCGTCGACCACCGACTGGCTGCCGGCGTCCTTGAGGAAGACGAGGACGGCGCCGATCAGCAGCCCGCCCATCGCGCACAGCAGCGTGATCAGCGGCACGTTCGGCGCGATCGGGTCCTCCGGCGGCGTAGCCGGCTCGATCACCGTGACGGCGCCCGCCTGCGAGTTGCCGAGGACCCGGCGCGCCGCCGCCTGGACCCGCGAGCGCTCCTCGCGGGGCAGTCCGGCGATGTCGGAGTCGCGCATCAGGTCCTCGACCGCGTTCGTGTCGGTCAGCGGCGAGCGCGCCGCGAGCTGGCGGACGCGGGCGGCCAGGGCGTTGGCGAGCCCCGCCGCCTCGTTGCGGTTCGAGTCCTCGACGGAGATCGTCACGAGCCGCGTCAGCTCGTTCGCCGTCGCGGTGACGTGGTCTGCCAGGTCGGTGACGCTCGTCGGGGCCTTCTCGCGGCGGATCGCCTCGGCCAGCACGGGGCGGCTGGTGGCGAGGTCCGAGTAGGTGCGCCCGAGCTGCCCGGACGCCTCGAGCGTGGCGCGGAAGTCCGTGTTCAGCGGCCCCACCAGCATCTTGGCCTCGGCCTGGTAGGTCGGCGAGGACAGCGAGGCCCAGGCCCAGCCGACGAAGCCTGCGATGACCGCGCTCAGTGCCAGCAGCCACCACCAGCGCTTCGCGAGAGACAGCAGCCCGGTGTGATCGACGGAGTCCATTCCAGTCCTGTTGATCGGTGACGCGGTCGGCGGGGACCTTACATGACGGGGTCGGGGGCCGGGAGCCGACTTTGGCGCCCGGTCAGCACCGGCTCCCCGGTCGGCAGGGCCGCAGCACGCGGAAGGCGGACAGCGGGATGGGGCTCACCGTCTCCGCGTCCACGAAGCCCCGCCACCTGGCGGTGTCGACGTACTCGAGGATGACCTTGGGGCGCCCGGAGTTGTCGATCACGTACATCCCGTAGCGCTGCAGCGCCCGCGCGATCGTCAGGCACGGCCCGCGGCAGCCCATCTCGCGGAGCCGCTGGGCGGTCAGCGAGGGATCGAGCTGCATCCGCGTGCCCTCGGGCATGTCGGCGGCGCGGTCGCCGCTGCCGTCGGACTTCGTGGCCGGGTAGACGTGCGCGGGGCTCGGGAAGTTGTAGGCGAACGCGAGCGCGTGGTCGATGCGCCCGCGGCGCAGCTCGCACGGGCGCACGAGCCCGGCGAGGTACGGCACGCCGGCGCCCCGCGAGCCGAACGTCTGCCCGTCGGCAGCGCGCGGCGGGACCCCGCTCCAGCGCGTGTTGTAGTGGTAGCCGTTCTCCATCCCCCAGCGCCCGCCCTCGCGGCTCAGCCGCCACGCGCCCCACTCGTCGCCCGTGTCGCGGTCGAGCAGGATGATCTGGGCGTCGCTGCCCTCGGCGGCCCGCGCGCCCGCGGGGATCGGCAGCCGGATGGTGGGGCCCTTGCGCACGGTCAGGCGCCGGCCGCCGGCCGTGACGTCCGAGTACACGTTGCGGACCCGCACGCTCTGGCGCTGGGTGCGCCGGCTCACCTCGTAGACCGGATAGGTGTACTGGGTCGGGTCGGAGGTCAGGACGCCCTCGAGCGCGGAGATGTGGCGCCCGCTGTCGGGCGCGACCCGCGGGGAGCCGCCGATCGGGGTGTTCCACGGGCTCGCGTCCGAGTAGGGCCGCGCGCAGCCCCGGCTGCGCTCGGCGGCAGACGCGGTCGAGTCCTTCCGCGCCGACGTGTCCGGCGAGGAGGAGTCGTTGGCCAGCGTCGCACCGACGGCGGCGGCCAGCAGCGCCAGCCCCATCACCGCGATCACCACCATCCATGGCGGCCGAGCCCGCCCGGCGTTCCTGCGATCCGTGAGCAGGGGCCCGATCCTACCGGGCGACCGGCCGGCGGCCAACGGCCTGGCCGCGTGTCGTAGGCGCTAGTCGATGGTGACGACGAGCTTGCCCCGCACGTGGCCCGCCTCGAGGCGCTCGTAGGCGTCCGCCAGCCGCTCGAGCGGGTAGATGTCGGCGACGTACGGGCGCAGCCTGCCGTCCACCACGAGCTGGTCGAGCTCGGCGAGGTCGTAGCCGCTCGGGCGCACGAAGACGTAATGGACCTCGTAGCCCTCGCGCGGCTCGGGCGCCGGCCCGGCGATCGAGCACAGGCGCCCGCCGCGGCGCAGGACGGAGAACGCCTGCTCGCGCGGGTCGCCGGCGAAGATGTCGAGCGCGGCGTCGGCGCCGCCGTCCCCGGCGAGGTCGCGCACGCGCTCGGCGACGTCGCGCGCGGCGTAGTCGAGCGGGTCGGCGCCGAGCGCCCGCAGGAAGTCGTGGTTGCGCTCCGAGGCGGTGGCGATCACGCGCGCGCCGCGCGCGACGCCGAGCTGCACCGCGAAGTGCCCGACCCCGCCCGCGCCGCCGCCGACGAACAGCGTCTCGCCGCCGCGCAGGCCGAGCACCTCGAGGCACTGGTGGGCGGTGAGGGCGGTCAGCGGCATCGCCGCCGCCTCCTCGAAGGACAGCTGGCGCGGCTTGTGGGCCAGGTAGCCCTCCGGCACCGTCGTGTACTCCGCGAGCGTCCCGAACTGGATGTGATGCCGCCGGCAGTAGCCGTGGACCTCGTCGCCGGGCTTGAACCACGTCACCGCGGGGCCGACCTGCTCGACGACGCCCGCCGCGTCCCACCCCAGGATGAGCGGGAAGTGCGAGGGGAACGCGCCGGCGAGGTAGCCCTCGCGGATCTTGGTGTCGACCGGGTTGAGCCCCGCCGCCCGCACGCGGACGAGCACCCCGTCGGGGGCGACGGGCGGGGCGTCGACGTCGGCCAGCTCCAGCCGGTCGTTCCCCCCGAACTCGCGGATGACCATGGCACGCACGGTGAGCTACCTATCCGGCGGCGCAGCGGCGCAAACGGTCGCGGGTCCCGGCTACCAGCGGTAGTGGGCGAAGGCCTTGTTGGCCTGCGCCATGCGGAAGATGTCGTCCTTGCGCTTGTACGCGCCGCCCTGCTGGGACTGCGCGTCGAGCAGCTCGTTGGCGAGCCGCTGGGACATCGACTTCTCCCGGCGCTGGCGCGCGAACTCGACCAGCCAGCGGACCGCGAGCGTCCGCGCGCGCCGCGCGGGTACCTCGACCGGCACCTGGTAGGTCGCGCCGCCGACGCGGCGGGAGCGGACCTCGAGCACGGGCGTCAGCGCCTTGATCGACGCCTCGAGGGCCTCGACCGCGTCCTTGCCGGTGCGCTCGGAGAGCTGGGCCAGCGCGTCGTAGACGATCCGCTCGGACGTGGACTTCTTGCCGTCGAGCATCACGCGGTTGATCACCTGCTGGACGAGCCGGGACCGGTGGACGGGATCCGGCTCGATCGTCCGGATGGTGGCGGCGGCGCGGCGCGGCACTACTTCGCCTTGACGCCGTACTGGGAGCGGGCCTTCTTGCGGTCCGAGACGCCGGCCGCGTCGAGGGTCCCGCGCACGACCTTGTAGCGCACGCCCGGCAGGTCCTTGACGCGGCCGCCGCGGACGAGCACGACGGAGTGCTCCTGCAGGTTGTGGCCCTCGCCCGGGATGTAGACGGTGACCTCCATGCCGTTGGTCAGCCGTACGCGCGCCACCTTGCGCAGCGCGGAGTTCGGCTTCTTCGGCGTGGTCGTGTACACGCGCGTGCACACGCCGCGGCGCTGCGGCGCGGCCACCTTCTTCTTGCGGCCCTTGCCGGACTTCAGGCCGGGGGTGGCGAGCTTCTTCTTGGGGGCCTGGCGGCCCTTGCGCACGAGCTGGGAGGTCGTCGGCATACGACGCGGGATGGTAGCAGTGGCCCCGTGACCGTCAGGCGCCGCTATGGGCCTCCGCGGCCGGGGGTGCGACCCCCGCCGGCTCGGCCGGGAAGAAGAAGAGGTTGCGCGCCGCCTGGGCCGCGTAGGGCTCGAACGCCTCGACCCGCGCGTCGAAGGCGAACGGCCGGTAGCCGAGGGCGCGCATGTGCGCGACGACCTCGCCGGTGCGGCCGTTGCGCTCGACCATGAGCACCGGCCGGTCGCGCGCGAACGTCCCGGCGAGCCCGCGCAGCACCGGCAGCTCGTAGCCCTCGACGTCGATCTTGATGAACGCCGCGCGCGGCGCGAGGTCGTCGAGGCGCCGCACCGGGACCTCGCGCTCGGCGATCGCGAAGCGGTCGTGGTCGGCCTCGTCGAGGTGCTCCTCCATCCACCAGCTCCGCGCCGCGGTCGCATGGTGCACCGAGGCCTCGCCGGTGATCGGGATCCCGCGGTAGGTCGGCACGTGCAGGGTCAGCGACCCGTCGGCCTCGCCGGCGGCCACGATCCGGTAGTCGAAGCCCCGCACGAAGCGCTTGACGAAGCGCAGGTCGCGGTCGTGGTAGGGGTTGGCCTCGATCGAGAGGATCGGCGCGCGCTTGTTGAACAGGCGGAACGACAGGGCCGACTGGCCGGCGTTCGCGCCCACGTCGAGGAAGGCGCCGTCGCGCGCGCGGAGCGCCGCGAAGGCGGCGAAGTCGCGCTCGTGCGGCCGGCGCGCCAGATACCGGGCCACGAGGTAGCCCCGGCGGGCGAGCCGGTAGGCGTTCTCGGAGCGCAGCAGGGCGAGCCGGACCATGGATCCCACCCGGAGCATCCGGGCGCGGAACCTAGCAGCGCCCGTATGCCCGGTGCCGGTCGTGGCTCGCCCGCCTCCCGCCGGTCAGGCCGTCGCGGCCTCCCCGAGCGCCTCGAAGAGCTCGACGTAGGGTTGCCCGGTGGCCTCCGCCACCGGGGCGTAGGTGATCTTGCCGTCGACCACGTTGACGCCCTTGGCGAGCCCCGGGTTCTCCCTCGCCGCCTGCGGGACGCCGGCGTCGGCGAGGTGCAGCACGTAGGGCAGCGTGGCGTTGGTCAGCGCGTACGTCGAGGTGATCGGTACGGCGCCCGGCATGTTGGCCACGCAGTAGTGGGTGATCCCGTCGACCTCGAACGTCGGGTCGGAGTGCGTCGTCGGCCGCGAGGTCTCGAAGCAGCCGCCCTGGTCGATCGAGACGTCGACGAGCACGGCGTTGCGCTTCATCAGCGAGAGCTGGTCGCGACGCACCACGAAGGGCGCCTTCGCACCATGGACCAGCACGGCGCCGATCACGAGGTCGACCTCGCCGAGGCGCTGCTCGATGTCGAGCGTCGAGGCGTAGCAGGTGGACGCGCGGCCGCCGAAGTGGATGTCGAGCTCGCGCAACCGGTCGATGTTGCGGTCGTAGACGTAGACCTCGGCCTCCATCCCGATCGCGATGAACGCCGCGTTCATGCCGACGACGCCGCCGCCGATCACCATCACCTTGGCGGCCGCCACGCCGGGCACGCCGCCGAGCAGGATGCCCCGCCCGCCGAGCGGCTTCTCGAGCATGAACGCCCCCGCCTGGGTGGCGATCTTGCCCGCGACCTCGCTCATCGGCGCCAGCAGCGGCAGGCGCCCGCGGGAGTCCTCGACGGTCTCGTAGGCCACGCTGGTGGCGCCGGACTCCACCAGCCCGCGCGTGAGCTCGGCGTCGGGCGCGAGATGGAGGTAGGTGAAGAGCGTGTGGCGGGACTCCAGCCGCGCGACCTCCTCGGGCTGGGGCTCCTTGACCTTGACGATCATGTCGGCCTCGCCGAATACCGCGTCGGCGTCGGGAAGGATCCGCGCCCCCTGGGCCTGGTAGTCGGCGTCGGCGATCGCCGAGCCGTCACCCGCGCCCGACTGCACGAGCACCTCGTGGCCGTGCTCGACCAGCTCGCGTACGCCCGCCGGGGTGAGCGCGACGCGGTACTCGTCCGTCTTGATCTCCGTGGGGACGCCGACGTTCATTCTCTCCCTCTCTCGTTAGCCAACCAGTTCACGGCCGCGCAGGGCGAGCCAGAAGTCGATGCGGTCGCGGGCCGAGTCGAGCGAGCGACCGGTGAGCTCCTCCACCCGGCGGATGCGATAGCGCAGCGTATGCCGGTGGCAGTAGAGCTGCCGAGCGGCGCGCTCCCACTGCCCGTTGCACTCGATGAACGCCTCCAGCGAGCGCATCAGCTCGCCCCCGTAGGCGCCCTCGCCCTCCTCGATCGGCGACAGGATCGAGTCGCAGAACAGCCGCAGCGCGTCGTCGTCCTGCAGCGACAGCAGGAGCTGGAAGGAGCCGAGGTCGCGGTAGGTCGCGAGCAGCGGCCGGTCCGACTCGGCCCCGTTGGCCGGGAAGGACGCGAGCTGACGCGCCTCCAGCGCGCAGCGCGCCTCGTGGAACGCGCGCCGCAGCTCCCCCACGGGCACCGCCCGGCCGGCCCCGCCGGGCTGCGGCGACCCGGCGGCATCGGTCACCCGCGCGCGCACGCGCTCGGCGAGCGCGAACAGCGCGCCGTCGTCGCCGCCGCGCGGGACGGGCAGCAGCGCGCAGGAGAAGCGCCCCGTGCCGGCGGCCAGGCCGCCGGGCGCCTCCTCGCGCACCGCCGCCAGCAGCGCGTCCTCCACGCCCGAGCGCACCGAGCGCGCGGGCGCGAGCACGAGCGTGCCGACGCGGTCGCCCAGCCCGAAGGGCTCGAGCCGGCGTGCGAGCTCGGAGCCCGCGAGATCGCCGGACACCATCGCGGTCAGCACATCGCCCGCGAGGCGGCGCTCGGTGTCGTCGGCCACACGGCGGCGCAGCAGCTCGAGCGCCACGACCGTGACCGCCTGATGCAGCGTGAGCCGGTCGAGCTCGGTGAGCGACCCGGTGTCCTTGCCCGCGACGAGCCACGCCTGTGCCGCCCCCGAGTCGCCCTCGGAGGCCGGGGTGCGCGGGACCGGCAGGGCGAGCACGCGCGGCGGCGGCCCGTCCTCGAACGCGCTGGGGACGAAGGTGCGGCGCGCGCCGCCGCGCACCCGCTCGCCGAGCTCGGCCGCCAGCGAGGCGACGGTGGCGTCCGCGAGCGGGCGGCGGTGGGCGCGGCGGGCGAGCACCTCGCCGCGCGCGTCGAAGATCACCGCGGGACCGCCGATCAGCGCGGCGAGCGCGCCGGCCACGCCGTCGAGGCCGCGCTCGGAGAGCACGATGCGCTCGAGGCGCTCGTGGGCGGAGATCGCCCGTTGCAGCACCGCGTAGTGCTCGTTGACGAGGTGGGAGAAGGCGCTCTCGGTCACGGCGATGAAGGGGACCTCGTAGGGGACCTCGAACAGCGGGAAGCCGAGCTCCTCGGCCGTCTCGGCCAGGGCGGCGGGCACCGTGTCGTGGGAGAAGCCGGTGCCGAACCCCAGCCCGGCCAGGTCGTGCCCGGCCAGGCGGGTGACGTAGTCGCGCTGCTGCTCGGGGTGCTCGAGCTGCAGCCCGGTGGTGAGCAGCAGCTCACCGCCCGACAGCCACGGCGTCGGGTCGAGGAGCTCGGAGATGTGCACCCAGCGCACCGGGTGATCGAGGCCACGCTCGCCGGCCGCGACCCGCACGTCGAGGTCGCGGATCAGCTCGCGCAGCGTCAGCATCGCGGCGGGCTAGCGGAGCCCGAGCCGCGCCGAGCAGTCCTCGAGCGCGGGTCGCAGGATGCCCTCCATCTCGGCGAACTGCTCGGGGCCGGCGATGAGCGGCGGCGAGAGCTGGATGACCGGCTCGCCGCGGTCGTCGGCCCGGCAGATCAGCCCGCGCCGGAACAGGTCCGGCGAGAGGACGTCGCGCAGCAGCCAGTCGCACTCCTCCGCGGTGAAGGTCTCCTTGGTCTCGCGGTCCTTGACCAGCTCGATCGCGTTGAAGTAGCCCATGCCGCGCACGTCGCCGACGATCGGGATGTCGCGCAGCGACTCGAGCATCGCCATGAACTCGCCCTCGTGCGCGCGCACGTGCTCGAGGATGCCCTCGTTCTCGAACACGTCGAGGTTGGCGAGGGCGACGGCCGCGCTCACGGGGTGCCCGCCGAACGTGAGCCCGTGCGCGAACGCGTTGGAGTCGCGCATGAAGGGCTCGGCCACGCGGTCGGAGGCGATCACCGCGCCCATCGGCGCGTAGGAGGAGGTCAGGCCCTTGGCGGTGGTGATGATGTCCGGCACGTAGCCGAACTTCTCCGCCCCGAAGTAGGTGCCGAGGCGGCCCCAGGAGCAGATCACCTCGTCGGAGATGAACAGGACGCCGAACTCGTCGCAGATCTCGCGCACGCGCTGGAAGTAGCCGGGCGGCGGGACCAGGCTGCCGCCCGAGTTCTGCACCGGCTCGAGGATCACGCACGACACCGTCTCGGGACCCTCGAAGAGGATCCGCTCGCGAATCGTGTCGGCCAGCTCCTCGGGCGCGAGGCCGCGCTCGGGCCGGTAGGGGTTCGTGTTGGGCACGTGCGCCGAGCCGGGGAACAGCGGCTCGAACGGCTGGCGCGCGGCCGGGATGCCGGTGGCGCTCAGAGCGCCGAGCGTGGTGCCGTGGTAGGCGAGCCGGCGCGAGATGACCTTGAAGCGGCCGGGGTTGCCGGTCAGCTTGTGGTACTGGCGGCACAGCTTGAGCGCCGAGTCGACCGACTCCGAGCCGCCGGAGGTGAAGAAGACGCGGTTGAGGTCCCCGGGCGCGAGCTCGGCGACGCGCGTCGCGAGCTCGATCGCGCGCGGGTGCGCGTAGCCCCAGTTCGTGTAGAAGGCGAGGTCCTTGGCCTGGTCGGCGCCGGCCTGGGCGACGTCGGCGCGGCCGTGGCCGATGTTCACGCAGAACAGGGCGGCGAGGCCGTCGAGGTAGCGGTTGCCGTGGTCGTCGTAGACGTAGCACCCCTCGCCGCGGACGATGATCGGCAGCTCGGAATCGCGGAAGCCGCCCATCGGCGTGAAGTGCATCCACAGGTGCCGCTTCGCCTGCTCCTGCAGCGTCTTCGCGTGGGTGACCGCCTGATCCTCGACTGCCGCCATGTGCGCCTCCCGTCCCTATCGCTTTCGTCCAGAGCGGCGCGCTGATGCGCCGATATGTACAAGAGGCTATCGCCCGCGTGACCGCGTTCCAAGTGGGAACCGGCTCGCTAGCCTGAGCGCCCGTGCGCCTCAACCATCATCGCGTGGGCGAGGGTGCGCCGCTCGTGCTGGTCCACGGCCTCGGCGCGGGCTGGCGCATGTGGGAGCCGGTGCTCGACCGCCTCGCCGCGCGGCGCGAGGTGATCGCGATCGACCTGCCGGGGTTCGGCGCCTCGCTGCCGGGCCCGTCGGTCCCGCCGACGGTGGGCCGGCTGGCCGAGCTCGTGGCGGCCTTCGCCGCCGGGGTGGGCCACGAGCGCTTCCACGTCGCGGGCAACGCGCTGGGCGGCGGGATCGCGCTCGAGCTCGGCCGCGCCGGGCGGGCGCTCAGCGTGTGCGCGCTGTCGCCGGTCGGCTTCGCCACGCGGCGCGAGCAGGCGGTGGCCGGCGCCTCCCTGCGCGCGACGCGCGCGCTCGCCCGCCTGCTGGCGCCGGTGGCGCGCACGGCCCTCGGCGGCCCCGGCCGCCGCACCGCGGTGCTCGGCCAGCTCACCGGCCGCCCGTGGCGCGTGCCGCCCGCGGCCGGCGCGGACGCGCTCCGCGGCCTGGCCGGCGCGCCCGGGTTCGAGGGCGGCCTGCGGGCCGGGGCGAGCTACCGCGCCGCCGGGCCGCCGCCCGCCTGCCCGACGACGATCGCGTGGGGCGAGCGCGACCGCCTCGCCCCGTACCGCCGCCAGAGCGCGCGGGCCCGCGGGCTGCTCCCCCAGGCGCGCCACCTCACGCTGCCGGGCTGCGGCCACGTGCCGACGTGGGACGACCCCGAGCGGATCGCCGGCGTGCTGCTCGAGGCCAGCGCGGCCTGAGCGCGAGGCGCTAGCGGGCGTTCGCCTCGGCGGCGCGCATCGGCGGCGGGGTGACCACCGCGGCGATGACGACGAGCGCGAAGGCGAGGATCTGCATCGCGATGCCGAGGGCGTCGCCGGGCATCGGGTCGCCGAAGACCACGATCCCGCCGAGGATGCAGGAGACGTTGGCGGCGGTCGACGTGGAGGCGATGACCGGCACGGCCTCGCCGTCCTGCAGCCCGCGGGCGGACGCGTAGAAGGCGACCACCGAGGCCAGCACCGTGACCGCGAGCCACGGCGAGAAGAGGATGCTCGACAGGCCGTCGCCACCGGTCAGCGCCTTGATGGCGATGTCCGAGACGCCGAAGAGGATGCCGGCCGCGGCGCCCAGCATGACGCCGTGGTGATGGTCCGGGGCGCCCATGCGCGGGCCGGCGACCAGCAGGGCGCCGATCACGATCATCGCGGACTCGAAGGCGATCATGCCGGCGAGGGAGTAGGTCGAGTGCGCGCCGGAGTTCGCGGGCAGCGTGACGACCAGCAGCACGAGGCCGACCGCGGTGAGGCCGACGCCCAGCCACTGGCGGCCGCCGACGTCGAAGCCGAACAGGCGCTCGGCCATCACGGCCATGATCACGACACCGGTGGAGAGGACCGCCTGCACGACCGACAGCGGCGCGAAGGCGAGCGCGGCGACGTGCAGCAGCCATGCGCCGGCCGCGATCCCCATGCCGATCGCGAACCACTTCGACGCGAACAGCGAGCGGGCCGAGCGCACCGGGTGACGGACGTCGACCTTGGGAGCGGCGTTGGCACCGCGGTGCTTGTAGAGGAAGCCGAGCTGCGTGGCCGCAGCGCACGCGAGCGCGAACAAGATGCCCAGGTTCAGAGACAAGAGTCAGGTGTTGGTGTCGTGGAGGACCGCGTCTACGCGGTATCGGTCGAACCGGTCGTTCGGTCTTGCAACCGTGCCACCCCTGGCCGGTCACCCGTGATGATCGGACTCATAGCCCCCGCCTTGAGCCCCGGGAGCCACCACCCTAACGCTCGCGCGCCGTGGCGTGACCCACGATCAGGACCACTCCTCGGGAGCCTCAGGGGCATGTATCTCCACTTCGCGCTCAGTCAAACCGTCCCTTCCTGGCGCGCGGGCGTCCGGAGCGGCGGGGTCCGGCCCGCGATGGAGCGCCAGCAGGGCGATCTCGGGCGGCCGCCGGAAGCGCACTGGCAGGCCGCTCGTGCCCACACCCGAGGAGACGTAGAGGTGCCGGCCCGCCTCCACGATGTGGCCGGCCAGGTAGCGCTTCCCGTAATGTGAGGGAATGTGGCGCGTTCCCACTCCGGGGAGACGCACCTGGCCACCGTGCAGGTGACCCGAGAGTGTCAGCGCCACGCGGGCCGGGGCGCGCGGGAACACGTCCGGATCGTGGCTGAGGGCGAGCACCGGGTCGCCCGGGGGCACGTCGCGTAGCGCGACCGCGAACGACGGCGCGCGCATCCGGTAGTCGCTCAGGCCCGCGACCCACAGCGGGCCGCCGGGAGCGGCGATCCGCCGCGCGTCGTTCTCGAGCACCGGGATGCCGGCGGCCTCGAGCGCCCCGGCCATCCGCGGGCCGGCGTTCAGCCAGTCGTGGTTGCCGAGCACGGCGACGACCCCGAGCCGGGCCCGCAGGCCGCCGAGGGCGTCCGCGACCGGCGCGAGCTCGAGGCGCTTGGCGAGCAGCGCGCGGCCGTCCACGTAGTCGCCGAGGAGGCAGACGAGGTCGGGCGCCTCGGCGTTGATCGCCTCGACCACGTGCGCGACGCGTCCCACGCCGACGTGCGGGACGCCGGTGTGCAGGTCGCAGAGCACGGCCACCCGCAGGCCGTCGAGGCGGGCGGGCCAGGCCGGCAGGTCGAGCCGGGCGTGGCGTACCACGAGCCGCCGGGGCTCGATCCACAGCGCCCAGCTCGCGGCCGCCGCGGCGGCGGCGAGTGCCGGCGCCACGGCTCCGCTGGTGGGCGCGCGCATCGTGCGCACGGTTCGCCCGCGCCCGCCGCCGCGCGCGGGGCGCGGCGGCGGTGCGCGGAGAACCGCTAGGACTTCTCGGAGCCGTCCTCCGGGGGCGTCTCGAGCTCGCCGATGTCGTCGAACCCGCCGCCGGTGGCGCCGAAGCCGGAGCCGATCTCCTCGAGCTCGGCCGTGTCGAAGGCCGGGCCGAAGCCGTGCAGGCCCTCGCCGTCGTCGAGCCCGAGCTCGGCCGCCAGGTCGTCGCCCTCCAGCAGGCCGACGTCGTCGATCCCGCGGGGGAGCGGCTCGGCGGGCTCGATCTCGATCGTCCGGTAGCGCTTGAGGCCCGTGGCGGCCGGGATCAGCTTGCCGATGATCACGTTCTCCTTCAGGCCGGCGAGGCGGTCGATCTTGCCCTCGAGCGCCGCGTCGGTGAGCACCTTGGTGGTCTCCTGGAAGGAGGCCGCCGACAGGAACGAGTCCGTCGCCAGCGACGCCTTCGTGATCCCGAGGATGATCTCCTCGGCCTGCGCGGTCTCACCGCCGTCGGCCTGCATCTGCTCGTTGATCCGCTGGTACTCGTAGCGGTCCACGAACTGGCCCGGCAGCAGGTCGGTGTCGCCCTTCTGGTCGACCCGGACCTTCTTGAGCATCTGGCGCACGATCAGCTCGATGTGCTTGTCGTTGATGTCGACGCCCTGGGACTTGTAGACCTCCTGGACGCCGGCCACCAGGTAGAGCTCGGTCCGCGTGCGGCGCTCCTCCCGGGTGTGGCCGCCGTGGGCCAGGATGTCGTGCGGGTACAGGTTGCCCTCGTTGAGCTGCTCGCCCACCGTGACGCGCTGGCCCTCGTCGACGAGCAGGCGGGTGCGGCGCGGGAAGGTCTCCCGGTGCTCCTCGCCGGCGTCGTCGGTGATGACCACCGTGCGCGCCTTGTCGGTGTCCTCGATCGCGACGACGCCCTCGTACTCGGCCATCTTGGCCAGGCCCTTGGGCTTGCGCGCCTCGAACAGCTCCACGATGCGCGGCAGGCCGTGCGTGATGTCCGCGCCGGCGACGCCGCCGGTGTGGAACGTCCGCATGGTCAGCTGCGTGCCGGGCTCGCCGATCGACTGGGCGGCGATGATGCCCACCGCGTCGCCGATCTGCGCCGTCTTGCCGGTGGCCAGCGCGCGGCCGTAGCACGTCTGGCACACGCCCGAGCTCGCGTGGCACTTGAGCACCGAGCGCACCTTCACCGAGACGTCGTCCTCGAGCGTGAACGCGTCGGCCAGCTCGAGCAGGCCCTCGCGCGTGATCTCCTGACCCTGCTCGAGCAGCGTGCGGCTCCGCTTGGTGCTGAGCTCGCGCGCGGCGTTGCGGCCGATGAGCATCTCGTTCGCGCCGCCGGCGACGTACAGCGGCAGCTCGACGTACTCGTCGGTCCCGCAGTCCTCGGTGCGGATGATCACGTCCTGGGCCACGTCCACCAGACGCCGCGTGAGGTAGCCGGAGTCGGCCGTGCGCAGCGCCGTGTCGGCGAGGCCCTTGCGGGCGCCGTGGGTCGAGGTGAAGTACTCGACGACGTCCAGGCCCTCCATGAAGTTGGCCTTCACCGGGCGCTCGATGATCTCGCCCTTCGGGTTGGCCATCAGGCCGCGCATGCCCGCCAGCTGGCGGATCTGCTTGAACGACCCGCGGGCGCCCGAGTTGGCCATCATGAAGATGGGGTTGAGCTCGTCGAGGTTGCGCTCCATCGCCTCGGCGACCTCGTCGGTCGCCTGGTTCCACTCCCGGACGACCGCCTCGTGGCGCTCCTCCTGGGTGATCAGGCCGTCGTCGTACTGGTCCTGGATCTCCTTCACGATCGCCTCGTACTTGGCGAGGATCTTGCCCTTGTCGGGCGGCACCACGACGTCGTTCTTGGAGATCGTCACGCCGGCCTGGGTCGCGTAGTGGAAGCCCAGGTCCTTGAAGGCGTCGAGCACCTGCGCGATCGCCGAGGCCCCGAACGTCTGGATCAGGTCGTCGACGAACCCGACGGTGTCGCGCTTCTTCAGCGAGGTGTTGATGAACCGGTAGCTGGACTTGTCGAACTCGTCACCCAGCGCCTCCTCCAGCGCCCGCTCGATGCGGTCGTTGAAGATGATCCGGCCCACCGTGGTGGCGATGTGGCCGCCCTCCAGCCACTCGGGCCGGTAGTGCGACGGATCGTGGAGGTTGACCAGCTTGTGCTCGTAGGCGAGCTCGGCCTCCTGGGCGGTGCGGAACGTGCGGACGCGCCCGTCGTAGTTCTCGGGGTCGATCGCCGCGAGCTCCTCGGCGCTGGGGCCGTAGGTCAGGTAGTAGGTGCCGAGCACCATGTCCTGGGTCGGCGTCGCCAGCGGCGAGCCGTGGGCCGGGGACAGGATGTTGTTCGACGAGAGCATCAGCACCCGCGCCTCCGCCTGCGCCTCGGCGCTGAGCGGGAGGTGGACCGCCATCTGGTCGCCGTCGAAGTCCGCGTTGAACGCGTGGCAGACCAGCGGGTGGACCTGGATGGCCTTGCCCTCGACCAGCACCGGCTCGAACGCCTGGATGCCCAGGCGATGCAGCGTCGGCGCGCGGTTGAGCAGGACCGGGTGCTCGTGGATGACCTCCTCGAGCACGTCCCAGACCTCCGGGATCATCGAGTCGACCATCTTCTTGGCCGCCTTGATGTTCTGGACGGCCTTGCGCTCGACGAGCCGGGCCATGATGAACGGCTTGAACAGCTCGAGCGCCATCAGCTTGGGCAGGCCGCACTGGTGCAGGCGCAGCGACGGGCCCGACACGATGACCGAGCGGCCCGAGTAGTCGACGCGCTTGCCCAGCAGGTTCTGGCGGAACCGGCCCTGCTTGCCCTTGAGCATGTCGCTCAGCGACTTCAGGGCGCGGTTGCCCGGGCCGGTGACCGGCCGGCCGCGGCGCCCGTTGTCGAACAGGGCGTCGACCGCCTCCTGCAGCATGCGCTTCTCGTTGTTGACGATGATCTCGGGCGCGCCGAGGTCGAGCAGCCGCTTGAGGCGGTTGTTGCGGTTGATGACGCGGCGGTAGAGGTCGTTGAGGTCCGACGTGGCGAAGCGGCCGCCGTCGAGCTGGACCATCGGGCGCAGCTCGGGCGGGATCACCGGGACGGCCTCGAGGACCATCATGTCCGGCTTGTTGCCGGAGTTGATGAAGGCCGAGACGACCTTCAGGCGCTTGACCGCGCGGGCCTGCTTCTGGCCCTTGGCGGTCTTGATCTGCTCCTCGAGCTCCTGCCGCTCGGCATCGAGGTCGACCTGCTCGAGCAGATCGCGCACCGCCTCGGCGCCCATGCCGCCGCGGAAGTACTCGCCGAAGCCGTACGGGGAGCCGAAGCGCTCCTTGAGCTCGCGGAACAGCGTCTCGTCGTTGATGACCTCCTTCGGCTTCATCGTGCCGAAGAGCTCCCAGACCTGGCGCATGCGCTCGGCCGCGTCCTCGATGTAGGCCTCGGTGTCCGCGATGTCGGACTCGAGCATCTTGCGCATGTCCTTGAGGTGCTTCTGGCGCTCCTCGTCTTCGAGCTTGGAGACGTTGACGTCGAGGTGCTCGGCCCACAGGTGGTCCTCGTCGGAGAACCCGGCCTGGGAGCCGGTGCGCAGGTACTCCTCGCGCCGCTCGATCGACTCCCGCAGCTCCTGCAGGCGCTGGTCCTTCTCGTTCGCGTACTCGTTGAGCACCTCGTCGACCTGCCCGCGCAGGCCCTCGAGGTCGCGCTCGCGCGCCTCGTCGTCGACGTAGGTGATCATCGAGGCCGCGAAGTACAGGACCTTCTCGAGCTCCTTGGGAGCCATGTCGAGGAGGTAGCCGATGCGGCTCGGGACGCCCTTGAAGAACCAGATGTGGCTCACCGGGGCGGCGAGGTCGATGTGCCCCATGCGCTCGCGGCGCACCTTGGAGCGCGTGACCTCGACGCCGCAGCGCTCGCAGACGATGCCCTTGTAGCGGACGCGCTTGTACTTGCCGCAGTAGCACTCCCAGTCCTTGGTCGGACCGAAGATGCGCTCGCAGAACAGGCCGTCCTTCTCGGGCTTGAGGGTGCGGTAGTTGATGGTCTCCGGCTTCGTGACCTCTCCGCTCGACCACGAGCGGATCTGCTTCGAGGACGCGAGGCCGATCTCGATGGCGTCAAAGTTGTTGATGTCGATCAAGTCAAATCCTCAGACTCGGTGGGTGTGCCGGTCGCGGTGACCGGCGGATCGGGGCGAGACGGCGTTCGGCACTAGTCGGCTTCCGTCTCGCCCACGGGCTCCTCGATGTACTCGCTGTCGGTCTCGGCGGCGGCCTCGGTCACGCCGGCGTCGCCCTCGGCGATCTCCTCCTGCTCCTCGGACTCGTCGGCGGCCTCCGCGCTCGGCGCGTCGCCGTCGCCCTCGCCCGCGCCCTCGCCGGCGCGGACGCCGGAGAGGTCGATGCCGAGCTCCTCGGCGGCGCGCAGGAGGTCGTCGTCCTCGTCGCCCATCTCGGCGCGCGTGCCCTCCTCGGAGACGACGTTGACGTCGAGCGCCAGCGACTGCATCTCCTTCAGCAGGACCTTGAAGGACTCGGGGATCGACGGCTCGGCGATGTTCTCGCCCTTGACGATCGCCTCGTAGGCCTTCACGCGCCCGACGGTGTCATCGGACTTGATGGTGAGCATCTCCTGCAGCGTGTAGGCGGCGCCGTAGGCCTCAAGCGCCCACACCTCCATCTCACCGAAGCGCTGACCGCCGAACTGCGCCTTGCCGCCCAACGGCTGCTGGGTGACCAGCGAATACGGGCCCGTCGAGCGCGCGTGGATCTTGTCGTCGACCAGGTGCAGCAGCTTGAGGATGTACATGTAGCCGACGGTGACCTGGTCCTCGAACGGCTCGCCCGAGCGGCCGTTGAACAGCGTCACCTTGCCCGAGGCGCGCCTGCCGGGACGGCGGCTCTCGTCGACGTCCATCCGGATCGCGCCCTGGTGGGCCTTCTGCCACTCCACGAGCGCCTCGTCGACGTCCGCGACGGACGCGCCGTCGAACACCGGCGTGGCGACGTAGACCTTGCCCGTGCCCTTGGTCTCGCCGTTGGTGCCGTCGAGGTGCGCGCGCCTGTAGGCCTCGCTGCCGTCGTCGTACCAGCCGTTGGCGGCGGCCCACCCGAGGTGGGTCTCGAGGATCTGGCCGATGTTCATGCGGCTCGGCACACCCAGCGGGTTGAGGATCACGTCGACCGGCGAGCCGTCCTCGAGGAACGGCATGTCGGACTCCGGCACGATCTTGGAGATCACGCCCTTGTTGCCGTGACGCCCCGCGAGCTTGTCGCCCTCGGCGATCTTGCGCTTCTTGGCCACGAACACCCGCACCAGATCGTTGACCCCCGGCGAGAGATCATCGCCCGCGCCACGGCTGAACGTCTTGACGTCGATGACGACACCGCCCTCACCGTGCGGGACCTTCAGCGACGTGTCGCGAACCTCGCGCGCCTTCTCCTTGAAGATCGCACGGATCAGCTTCTCCTCCGCCGTCAGCTCGGTCTCGCCCTTCGGCGTGACCTTGCCCACCAGCAGATCGCCCGACTGCACCTCGGCGCCGATCCGCACGATCCCGCGATCGTCGAGATTGCGCAGCGACTCCTCCGAACGATTCGGAATATCGCGCGTGATCTCCTCATCACCCAGCTTCGTCGTGCGCGCGTCGACCTCGTACTCCTCGATATGGATCGACGTCAGCTCGTCATCCTTGACCAGCCGCTCGGACAGGATGATCGCGTCCTCGAAGTTGTAACCCTCCCACGACATGAACGCGACCATCAGGTTCTTGCCCAGCGCCATCTCGCCCGTGTCGGTGGAGGAGCCGTCGGCCAGCACGTCGCCGGCCTTGACCGCCTGGCCCACCTTCGCGCGCGGCTTCTGGTGGATCAGCGTCCCCTGGTTGGAGCGCATGAACTTCTGCAGGTCGTACTCGTCCTTGCCGCCGTCCTCGGTGGCGATCACCAGGCGGGTGGCGTCGACGTAGTCGACCGTGCCGTCGCTGCGCGCGATCAGCACGTCGCCCGTGTCGATCGCCGCGCGGCGCTCCATGCCGGTGCCGATCAGCGGGGCGTCGGTCTTCAGCAACGGCACCGCCTGGCGCTGCATGTTCGAGCCCATCAGCGCACGGTTGGCATCGTCGTGCTCGAGAAACGGGATCATCGCCGTCGCAACCGACCAGATCTGCTCCGGCGAAACGTCCATCAGATCGACCTCGCCGGGCTCCACGTTGACGTAGGCGCCCGCCAGCGTCCGGCACAGCACCGTCTCGCCGAGCAGCGTGCCCTTGTCGTCCAGCGGCGTCGTCGACTGCGCGATCTTCAGCGGCTGCTCCTCGGTGGCGTCCAGGTGGACGATCTCGTCGGTCACCTTGCCGTCCCGGACCACGCGATACGGCGTCGTCACGAAGCCGTGCTCGGAGACCTCGGCAAACGAGGACAGCGAGCCCATCAGGCCGATGTTCGGGCCCTCCGGGGTCTCGATCGGGCACATCCGGCCGTAATGGGTCGGGTGCACGTCGCGCACCTCGATCGGCGCACGCTCGCGCGTGAGGCCGCCCGCGCCCAGCGCGCTCAGGCGCCGGCGGTGGGTCAGCCCGCTCAGCGAGTTGGTCTGGTCCATGAACTGCGACAGCTGCGAGGAGCCGAAGAACTCCTTCAGCGCGGCCACCACCGGGCGGATGTTGATGATCGTCTGCGGCGTGATCGTGTCCGCATCCTCGGTCGTCAGCCGCTCGCGCACCACGCGCTCCATCCGGTACAGACCGATCCGGAACGCCTCCTGGATCAGCTCCCCCACCGTCCGCAGCCGACGGTTACCGAAATGCTCGTACTCGTCGAGGTGGTCGGCGACGGGCTCGCGCGGCATCGAGAGGGCCTCGGCCGCGTAATCCTTGGTGTCGTCGGCGTCCTCGGGCATGCCGAGCACGCGCGGGAGCTCGACGAGCTTTTCCACCAGCGTGACGATGTCGTCCTCGGTCAGCACCCGCGTCTCGAGGTCGATGTCGAGCCCCAGGCGCTTGTTGAGCTTGTACCGCCCCACCCGCGTCAGGTCATACCGCTTGGGGTCAAAGAACAGCTGATGCAGCAGCGAGCGGGCGTTGTCGACCGACGGCGGCTCGCCGGGACGCTGCTTCTTGAACAGCTCGATCAGCGCGCCCTCCTCCGAACGCGTCTGCTCGGTATCCGCCTCGATCGTGTTGCGCACATACAACGAATTGTCGAAACGACGCAGGATCTCGTCCTCGTCCATCCCCATCGCCCGCAACAACACCGTCACCGGCAGCTTGCGCTTGCGGTCGATGCGGACGTACACCCGCCCCTTCTTGTCGATCTCAAGCTCAAGCCACGAGCCCCGAGCCGGCATCAAATTCGCCACGAACAGCTGCTTCTCCGGATCCTTGGGCTCCATCAGATACGCGCCCGGGGACCGCACCAGCTGCGTCACCACCACCCGCTCGGTGCCGTTGATGATGAACGTCCCGCGCTCGGTCATCCACGGAAAATCGCCCATGAACACCGACTGCTCACGGATCTCACCCGTCTCCCGATTCACGAACCCCACCGTCACCGTCAACGGCCGCGCATACGTCAAATCCTTCTCCCGGCACTCATTCAACGACGCCACCGGATCATCGAAATGAAAATCCCCAAACTGCACCGCCAGATTCCCGGTGTAATCCTCGATCGGCGAGATGTCGTCGATCGTCTCGCGCAGCCCACCGGACTCGGTGTCCACGAGCCAGGCGAACGACTTCTTCTGGATGTCGATCAGGTTCGGGACATCGAGAACCTTGCCGAGACGCGCAAAGTTGCGTCGCGTGCGGGGAGCATCAACGGAAGCCAAGACGGCGACTCCTCAAGATCGAAACGAGGACGGGGAGGGCGGCCGACCGGAGACCCTGGGCCGGGCCTTCGGCACGGAAAGCGCGACCAGCCAATATAGCACAGGGGGAGGCGATCCCCTGTGAGGGGCGTTCGGCTCTCACGGACCCCGCCCGGCGACACCCCGTATGTGGCGGGGACCGCGTGATTGGGCGGCTTCGACTATTGGCCGACTCGGCTGCAAAGTGTACCCGGCAGGTCCACATCCGCAAGTAGCGGGTTGGCGCGGGTACGTTGGGCGCGCGCGACCGCGTGGGTGCGCACGCGCCGCGAGGGAGCCGCGTAGGCGTGCGGACGCACCTCAGCCCTCGCTGGCACCTCCTCGTCAACGTCATCGCCGGCTCGCGCCTCGCGGGCGCGCGCACGCGCGCGCGTCTGTACCGACAGGCGGGGATCCGCGTCGAGCACGCGAACATCCGGCCCGGCGTGGAGTTCCACGACGCCGACGTGCGCATCGGGCGCGACACGTTCGTCAACAGCGGCTGCGTGTTCGCCGCCCGGGGCGGGATCGAGATCGGCGAGCGCTGCGCCCTCGGCCACGAGGTGATGCTCAACACCGTCGGTCACGAGCTCGGGCCGGCCGAGGAGCGTGCCGGCGAGTGCGTCGACCGCCCGATCCGCATCGGGGACGGCGCGTGGATCGGGACGCGCGCGACCGTGCTCGACGGCGTGACGATCGGCTCGGGCTGCGTCGTCGCCGCCGGCGCGGTCGTCACACGCGACTGCGAGCCCGACGGCCTGTACGCGGGGGTCCCCGCGGTGCGCAAGCGGGATCTGCCCCCTCGCGCGTCCTGACGCCGTAGCCTCGCCGGACGTGAACGCGAAGGTCGCACGACCCGGGCGGCTGGCGCTCGCCGTGCTGCACGCCGGCGCCGACCTGCGGCTGCGGGTCACGGGGACGGCCGGGCCGCCTCCCCTGCGCGCGCCGGGGCCGTTCACGACGTGCGTCGCGCGGCTGCCGCCGGCGGTCGCCGAGCCGCTGTGCCGCGCCGTGGCGGAGGCGATGGGCGCGATCGGCGCGCCCGTCGTCTACCCGCCCGACGCGGTCCACGTGACGATCGCCAACCTCGACCGCGCGACCACCGGCGACCTGCCGGCGAGCGTGGCGGAGTGGGCGGACGCGCAGGCCCCGCTGCGCGCCCGCGTCGCGGGCATCGGGTACTCGCGGGCGACGGCGTTCGCCGCCCTCGACCTCGACGAGTCCGCCCTCCGGGCGGCCCGGCGCGCGCTACGCCGGACCGCGGGGGCGCCCGAGCGCCGTAGCGCCGCCCTGCGCGATCGCGTCGGGGCCGCCAACCTCGCGCGCTTCGAGCGCCCGCTCGGCGCGGAGGCCGGCCGGGCGCTCACGCTTCTGCGCAGCCACGGCAGCGCGCCGTTCACGCTCGCCGGGGTGGAGCTGGTGCGCACGGACAAGGTGCTCTCCGCGACCGGCACGGAGATCCTCGGGTCCTACGCGCTGCGCGGCGGCGATCACATGCCGCCGCGCGAGAGCACGTAGGGCACGGTCCGCAGCAGGATCTTGACGTCCTGCCACAGGGACCAGTTGGCCACGTAGAGGTAGTCGATGCCGAGCATCTCGTGCATCGGGATGCGCGAGGAGCCGAGCACCTGCCAGTGGCCGGTCATGCCCGGCGTGAGGTGCAGGCGCGAGCGGTCGAGGCCCTCGACCTTGCGGTCCTCGTCGACGACGGCGGCCGCGGCCCGACGAGGCTCATCTCGCCGGCCAGGAGGTTGAGCGAGCTGCGGCAGCTCGTCGAGCGACGTGGCCCGCAGCAAGCGGCCGACGCGCGTGATCCGCGGGTCGTCGGCGATCTTGAACACCCCGCCCTCGACCTCGTTGCGCCCGCGCAGCGGTTGCGGTGCCCTGGTCCGGAATCGGAGGTCACCCGAACGACGACGGGCGGCCCTGGGCCGCCCGTCGCCAACCGCGGATGCGCGTGCGAGGCGCTACTTGACCTCGACGCTCGCGCCGGCCTCCTCCAGGTCGGACTTGAGCTTGTCGGCCTCGTCCTTGTCGACGCCCTCCTTGACGGGCTTGGGGGCCTCGTCGACGAGCGCCTTGGCCTCCTTGAGGCCGAGGCCGGTGGCGGCGCGGACGACCTTGATGACCTGGATCTTCTTGTCGCCGGCGCCGGTGAGCACGACGTCGAACGCGGTCTGCTCCTCGGCGGCGGCGCCGTCGCCGTCAGCGGTGGGCGCGCCGGCGGCCGGCGCGGCGGCCGCGACGGCGGTCGCCGAGACGCCGAACTCCTCCTCGAGCGCCTTGATGCGCTCGGAGAGCTCGAGCACGGAGATCGACTTGAGCTCGTCGATCCACTCCTGGGTGGTGGTCATCGTCAGTCCTCCTGGGTCTCAGTGTCGGTGGAAGGGGTGTCGCCGGCCTCCTCGGTGGCGGTCTCGCCGGGGGCCTCCTCGGTGGCGGTCTCGGCGGGGGCCGCGTCGGCCGGGGCCGCCTCGGCGGCGGACTCGGCCTCGGCGGCTCCCACGGGCGCCGCGTCAGCGGAGGCCTCGGCCTCGGCGGCCTCCGCCTCGGCGGGCGCGGAGGCCTCGGCGGGCGCTGCAGCCTCGGCGGGCGCGCCCTCCCCGCCCACGAGGCCCTGGTCGGCCACCTGCTGCAGCTGGCGCGCGAGCCCGCCGATCAGGCCGTTGAGGCTCATGACCAGGCCGGTGAGCGGCGAGGCCACCATGCCGACGAGACGGCCGTAGAGCACGTCGCGCGAGGGCAGGCGGGAGATCGCGTCGATCTGCTCGGCGGTGAGCGTGTCGCCGTTCATCCAGCCGCCCTTGAAGCCGAGCAGCCCGCCGGTGGTGCGGCGGAAGTCGCTCAGCGCCTTGGCGGCCACCGCGGCGTCGCCGCGGACGAAGGTCATCGCGGTCGGGCCCTCGAGGAAGGCCTTCAGCGCGTCGGCGCCGGCCTGGTCGGCCGCCCGCTCCGTCAGCCGGTTCTTGACGACCCTGAACGAGGCGTCGGCGTCGCGCAGCCGCGTGCGCAGCTCGGCGGCCTGCGGCACGGAGATGCCGCGGTAGTCGATCGCGAAGATCGCCTCGCTCTCGGATATCTGCGCGGCCACCTGATCGATGACCGCAGCCTTCTGTTCTCGGTTCAAACCATCCTCCTCTGCCGGACTTCTCGCCCCGATGGGGGCGTGCCGACGGTCTTCGGAAGCAGGCGGCGGGGGTGTCGGCGGGCTACGCCGCGGAGGTCGCCGCCTCCTCGATCAGGTCGCGCGTGCGCGCGGGGTCGACCTTGATGCCCGGGCCCATGGTCGAGGCCATGACGATCGAGCGGATGTACTTGCCCTTGGCCGCCGCCGGCTTGGCGCGGATGAGCTCCTCGAGGATCGCCTGGTAGTTCTCGAGCAGCTTGAGGTCGTCGAAGGAGGTCTTGCCGACCGTCATGTGGACGATCGCCGTGCGGTCGGTGCGGTACTCGACCTTGCCGGCCTTGGACTCCTCGACCGCCTTGCGCACGTCCATCGTGACCGTGCCGACCTTCGGGTTGGGCATCTTGCCCTGCGGGCCGAGGATGCGGCCGAGGCGGCCGACCACGGGCATCATGTCCGGCGTCGCGATGGCGACGTCGAAGTCGGTGAAGCCCTCGTTCTGGACGCGCGCGGCGAGGTCGTCGGCCCCGACGTAGTCGGCGCCCGCCTCCTCGGCCTCGCGCGCCTTGTCGCCCTTGGCGAACACGGCGACGGTGACGTCCTTGCCGAGGCCGTTGGGCAGCGCGATCGTGCCGCGCAGCTGCTCGTCGGCGTGGCGGACGTTGAGCCCGGTGCGGACGTGGACCTCGACGGACTCGTCGAAGCTCGCGCGCTTGACCTCCTTGACGAGGCGGACGGCCTCGGCCGGGGAGTACTCGCGCTGACGGTCGATGCGGGCCCGCGCCTCGGAGTAGCCCTTGCCGTGGCGACCCATCAGGCCACCACCTCGACGCCCATGGAGCGCGCGGTGCCGGCGATGATCTTGGCCGCCTGGTCGACATCGTGGGCGTTGAGGTCGGGCAGCTTCTTGACGGCGATCTCGCGCACCTGGTCCTCGGTGATGGTCCCGACCTTGTTGCGGTTGGGCTCACCCGACCCCTTCTCGATCCCGATGGCCTGGCGGATCAGCACCGCGGCCGGCGGGGTCTTGGTGATGAAGGTGAAGGACCGGTCCTCGTAGACCGTGATCACGACGGGGATCGTCACGCCCATGTCGTTGGACGTCTGGGCGTTGAACGCCTTGACGAACTCCATGATGTTGATGCCGTGCTGGCCCAGCGCGGGGCCGACCGGGGGCGCCGGCGAGGCCTGCCCGCCGGGCGCCTGCAGCTTGATGGTGGTGAGGATCTTTTTCATATCTTCTTGACTTGGTCGTAGCCCACTTCGACCGGGGTCTCGCGACCGAAGATTGATACCAGCACCTTCAGCTTGCCCGCGTCCTCGTTGATCTCGGAGATCTCGCCCGAGAAGTCCGACAGGGGGCCCGAGATGACCTTGACAGACTCGCCGATCGAGAACTGCGCGCGGCTCGGCGTGCGGACCGCGACCTCGCGGTGCAGCAGGCGGTCGACCTCGGACTGGGTCAGCGGGACGGGCTCGTTCGAGGCGCCGACGAAGCCGGTCACGCCGGGCGTCCCCTTCACGAGCGACCACGAGTCCTCGTTGAGGTCCATGTTGACCAGCACGTAGCCCGGCATCGTCCGCTTCTCGACGGAGACCTTCTGGTTGTCCTTCATCTCCTGCACGGTCTCGGTCGGCACGACGACCTGGCGCACGGCGCGCTGCTGCCCGAGGGACTGCACGCGGTGCTCGAGGTTCTGCTTGACCTTGTTCTCGTGGCCGGAGTAGGTGTTGATGACGTACCAGCGAAACATGCGGTTCGGGAGGGGAGCCTTCGCTTCGTTTTCGAGTTACAGGATGGCGTTGACGAGGGGCTTCCAGATGGCGTCCATCAGCCCGAGGTAGCCCCCGGCGAGGACGACGAAGCCCAGCACGACGGCGGTCGCCTGGCCGACGTGGCGGCGGTCCGGCCACTGCACGCGCTTGAGCTCCTCCCAGCTGTTGCGCAGGAAGGTCAGCGCACGGCCGCGGCGCCGCGTGGGGCGCCGGCGGTCGATGGCCTGCTCCTCGGCGACGTCCGGATCCACGGGAGCCTCGGCGGAGGCGCGCACGAGGTCGCCCTCGACCTCGTCGGGAGCGCGCTCGAGGTCGTCCTCCTCGTCGTCGAAGCCGACCGGTCCGCGCTCGGCGAGCTCGGCCTCGTCGACGTCGGCGGACGCGTGGTCCAGCGGGTTCGGCGTCGGGGTCGACCCGCGCAGGCCGGACTCCTCGACGCTCGCGTCGTCGAGCCCCGTCTCGCGCGCCCGCGCGCGGGCGGCGCGCTGCTCGGAGGAGGTGCCGGACTGACGGCGGCGGCGCTGCTTGGCGCGCTGGCGATCGCGGGCCATGGCGTCCGGGCTCCTACCGCGTCTCGCGATGCCCCGTGTGCTGCCGGCACCACTTGCAGTACTTGCGCAGCGTGATGCGATCGGGGTTGTTTCGCTTGGACTTGTTGGTCTGGTAGTTCCGGCGCTTGCACTCCTCGCATGCGAGGGTGACAGCGATCCGGACGTCTCCACGGGCCATGAGGGAACGACTGCTCCGGGGTCGGGACGGTGCCGGGCGGAAAAAAACCCCGCTCCGGCGCGAGGTGGCGTCGAAGGATAGCGCGTCTCGCGCGCGCGAGCGCGGGATGCGGCGCCCCGCTAACCGCAGCGCCCGGTGTAGCGGCAGGCGACGATCCCGGGCTGCTCCACGGGCCGGCCGGCGTCGATCGACCAGGCCAGGCGGACGAACTGCGCGTGCGTCCAGGCCAGCGGCGTCGCCGAGAACGTCCCCTCCCCCGCCCGCAGGCCGCCGCGCCCCGTCGGGGGCCGCCCGTCCCACACCTGCTCGGGCAGCATCCCGCCGTCGTTGGCGCTCGCGGCCATCGAGGCCAGGAACGCCGTCGCCGGGCGCCCCGCGAGCAGCTCGTACTCCCCCCGCTCGCCGGAGAAGATCGGCCACGCGCGGCCGAGCGTCGTGAACGTGTTCGGCTTGCCGAGCTCCCACGGGCCGCCGTCGCGCCGCTCGCCGTAGCCGTCGCTCGTGAAGCGATGCCAGAACGGGCCGTTCGGCGTCTCGACCCGCAGCGTCGCGTCGACGACCTGCAGCGTGTTGAGGATCACGGGGTCGTCGTGGCGCTTGATCCCCAGGCGCACGAGCTCGAGGAAGCTCGGGTCGACGATGCGGCGCTGGTCGGCCTCGTCGGGGCCCGAGTCCCCGATGTTGTAGGTCGTCGGCCGATCGGGATCGCGGTTCTTGGTGATGCGCAGGTAGTACGGCCGCGGCGACCACGGGCCGGTGCTCGTGGCGGTCCAGCGCTCGACGTTGGCCGCCCAGGCGTCCGCGACGGCTTCGTAGCGCGCCGCCGCGGCGACGTCGCCCCGGCGGCGCGCGAGGTCGGCGGCGCACACCAGGCCCGCGATCTCGGCCGCGATCGTCCCGGGCGACCAGCCGCTCTGGTTCTCCCAGCGCTCCTGCTTCGTCCGCGGGCCGCGGCGCACGACGTAGTCGGCGGCGCGGCGGACGCGCGTCCACGTGCGGTCGTCGGTCCGCCCGAGCTGCCAGGCGAGCACGATCGGCAGCGCGACCTCGTCGAGCTGCGTGTTCGTCCAGCGCTCCTTGCCGCCGACCTCGGAGTTCTGCGGGAACGAGCCGTCGGGCTTCTGCTGGCGGAAGAAGAGGTAGTCGACCGCCCGGTTCGCGGCCGCCGCGTCGCCCGCCGCGAGCAGCGCGGTGCCGACCTGGTAGAGGTCGCGCGACCACACGAGGTGGTAGGGACCGGACGGCAGGTCGGTCTCGACCGAGCCGAGGCCCCAGCCCCACGGCATCGACGGCGAGGCGATGCCGGCGCCCCGGTGGGTCTTGTCCTCGCTGGCCTCGAGCACCATCAGCGAGCCGTCGTAGAGCTCGCGCACGGCCGGGTCCGCGACACTCGCCGGCGGCGCCTTCAGCCGCGCCAGGTGCTCCTGCCAGCCGCGCGCGTAGGCGCGCGCCGCCGTCGCGAAGCCGCCCGCCAGCGAGCTTCGCGCCGTCCGCAGCGCCGCGCGCGGGGTGCCGCCGAAGCCGAGCGCGAGCGTCATCCGCGTGCGCGAGCCCGTCCCGGTGAGGGCGGTCTCCGCCGCCTGGCGGACGTTGCCGGGCCTGCGCACCTCGGTCGGCGGCCCGAGCCGGTGGGCGGCGCGCAGCCGGTGCCAGGGGTCGCGGCGGCCCGCGTAGCCGCTCGTGCCGCGCCGCAGCGCGGGGCGGGCGGCGAGGGCGCTCGCGGCGCCGTCGTCGCGCGCCACCAGCGCGCCGCCGACGGCGCGGCCGCGGTCGTCGGCACCGTCGTTGCCGAGCGCCGGGTCGGCGAGGACGTAGAGGCGATACGGGCGCCCGGTCAGCGAACGGAAGCGGACGTCGACCAGCACGGTCGCCCGCGCGGGGTCGGTGACGAAGGTCTTCTCGAGCCGCCAGCGCCCGCGCCGGTCGGTGACCACCTGCCGGAAGGTGAGGCCGCTCCCGCCGACGCGCCGCACGCTCGCGCGGGTGCCGCGCGTCTCGCGCGCGACGCGGCGCCCGTCGCTCACCGCGAACTCGAGGTCGCGCAGCGCCGGCGTGCCGAGGTCGGGGTAGTAGACCTCGCTGAGCTCCGCCTGGCGCAGCGTGAACCACACCTTGCTCGCGAGCGTGGCCGACGTCCCGAAGGCGTGCTTGTCGGCCTTCTCCCAGGTGGGCTTCGTCCCGGGCGCGCCCGGGGCCTGCGGCGCGGCGCTTGCCGCCGGCGCCGCCGTCAGCGCGAGAGCCAGCAGCCCGCCTCCGCTCAGCACCCTCCACCGCCTGCGCACGCTGCCCACGCTTCCCCTCCCGACTCCAGGACGACAGCTCGCGCCATACCCCGGCGCGGCCTCTGCCACGCTCGTCTCGTGCGCGTCATCACCTGGAACGTCAACCGCCGCGTCACGCGGCTCGCGGAGCAGGCGACGGCATTGGCCGAGCGCGAGCCCGACGTCGTGGCGTTGCAGGAAGTGTCCACCCGCACCGCGCCGATGTGGGCCGCCGCGCTCGCGACGATCGGGCTCCCGCACTCGCGCTGCAGCCTGGCCGGTGCCGATCCCGGCCGCCTCCCCGCCTCGCGCCGCCGCACCGGCGTCCTGCTCGCGGCCCGCACGCCGCTCGCGGACGCCGGGCCGCCGCTCGAAGTGCCGTGGCCCGAGACCGCACTCGCCGCGCGCGTGGATGGTGTCCGTGTCGACACGATCCACGTCCCCAACGCCGCCAACGGCTGGGTGAAGCCACAGACGCTCGCCGCGATCCGGGCGGGCGCCGGGGCCGAGGGGCCGCGGGTCGTCTGCGGCGACCTCAACACGCCGCGCCGCGAGCACCCCGACGGCACGGTGGTCTCCTTCGCGCGCGACTCGCGAGAGCGCCTCCGCCCAGAGCGCGGGGACGAGTGGGACCACGCCGAGCTCGGGGTCGTGCCCGGACTGCGCCACCTCGGCTACGCCGACGCCTTCCGCGTCCTCCACGGCTACGCGCGGCGCGAGCCGAGCTGGACGTTCCGGCGCATCGCCGGTCACGGCGGAGGCTGGCGGCTCGACCACCTCTTCGCCTCGGAGCACCTGCGTCCCGTGGCGGCCCGCTACCACCACGCCTGGCGCGAGGCGGACCTCTCCGACCACTCCGCGCTCGAGGCCGACCTCGAACCGCAGCGTCCTGGATAGGGGTCGCTCCGCGACCCCTGGGCAGGACGGTGGGCGAGCCACGGGCTCGCCACCGTGTGTCCAGCAGGTCGCCGGCGAGCCGGCCCCGCGCGCGGCTCAGGCCGCCAGCACCTCGAGTCCCTCCCGGGCCTCCTCGCGGGTGATGCCGTTCTTGCCCCAGCGGGCGAGCTCGGCGTAGTCCATCAGCGTCGCGAAGTACTCGCTGAGCAGCGGCGGGCGGATCCCGGCGGGCGCCAGCAGCCCGCGGGCGCGGCCGTCGTCGAAGATCACGTCCATGTCGAAGTAGGGCAGGTAGACGGCGCCGTGCTCGTCGGCGGACGCGCCCGCCGAGTTGCCGGGCTCCACGACGAGTGGCCGCTCGCGGTCGAAGTGCCCGCAGGCGAGGTCCATGAGCTCGTGGGCGCGCAGCGCCTCGTCGCCGGAGACGAGGCCCAGCACGCCGGCGTCGTCGCGGTCGAGCAGGTGGACGATGCCGTCGGCGACGTAGTCGACCGGGACGACGTCGATGTGGGCCTCCAGGCGCGCGGGCACCTGGTCGAAGAGCCCGCGCGAGAACGCCCGCAACGGCCAGTACAGGACATTGAAGGCGGGCGTCCAGCCGGAGTCGGACTCGCCGACGACGATCGACGGCCGCACGATGCACGGCGCCAGGTCGCCGGCGTCCGCCACGAGGTGCTCGGACTCCCACTTGGTCTGCTCGTAGGTGTTGCGGAAGCGCTGGCCGGCGTCGAGCTGGCGCTCGCGGAAGCGCCCGCCGCGCAGGCCGGCCACGTAGGCGGTCGAGACGTGCAGGAAGCGCTCGAGGCCGGGCGCCTCGCGGGCGAGGTCGATCACCCGGCGCGTGCCGTCGACGTTGATCGCGCGCGCTTCGTCGAGCGGCAGCGAGAAGGAGATCGAGGCGGCGCAGTGCAGGACCGCGTCGAGCTCGGCGGCCAGCGCCGCGCGCTCGCCCGCCTCGATGCCGAGGCCCGGGCTGGTCAGCTCGCCGGGCACCGCGCGCACGCGCTCGCGGTAGGGCGCCGGGTCGTTCCACAGCGTCGCCAGCACGTCGTCGAGGCGCGCCTCCGCGCCCTCGCGGTCGTCCGCGCGCACGAGCGCGCGCACCTCGGTGTCCGGGCGCTCGAGCAGGCGTACGAGCACCTCCATGCCGAGGAACCCGGTCGCGCCGGTGAGGAAGACGACCCGGCGACTCACTGCGCGGCCGCCTCGGCGGTCTCGATCGACTCGGCGGGCGCCGTGCCCATCGCGTGGAAGCCGCCGTCGACGTGGAGGATCTCCCCCGTGATCGCCCGGCTGTGGTCGCTCAGCAGGAAGCACACCGCGGATGCGACCGGCGCCGTGTCCTCGGGGTCCCACCCCAGCGGCGCCTGCTTGGACCACATGCCGCTGAGATGCTCGAACCCGGGGATGCCGCGGGCGGCGATCGTGCCGAGCGGCCCGGCCGAGACGAGGTTCACGCGCACGCCGCGCGGCCCGAGGTCGCGCGCCAGGTAGCGCGAGACCGCCTCGAGCGCGGCCTTCGCCACGCCCATCCAGTCGTATACCGGCCACGCCACCTGGGCGTCGAAGTCCATGCCGACGACGCTCCCGCCGTCCTTCATCAGCGGCAGCATCGCGGTCGAGAGCGCCTTCAGCGAGAACGCGCTGGTCTGGAAGGCGGCGGCGGCGCTCTCCGGCGGCGTGTCGAGGAAGCGCCCGCCGAGCGCGTCCTCGGGGGCGAAGGCGATCGAGTGCAGCACGCCGTCGACGCGGCCCCAGCGCTCCTGCAGCGCGGCGGCCACCGCCTCGAGGTCCTCGGGGCGGTTGACGTCGAGCTCGAGCACCTCGACGCCCTCCCCGAGCTGCTTCGCCGCGCGGTCGGTGAGCCGCTTGGCCCGGCCGAACCCGGTCAGGACGATCTCGGCCCCCGCCTCCTGGGCCTGGCGGGCGACCTCCCACGCGATCGAGTCGCGCGTGATGACGCCCGTGATGAGCAGCTTCTTGTCGTTCAGCATCGCACCCAAGCGTCGTGTGACCGTGGCGGCGGCGCCGCTACGGCCGAGCCGGTGCGATCGATCAAAGCGGAATCGGGGTGAAGCCGCCGTCGTCGCCCGGCCCGTCCGCAGACTCGCCGTCGCGACGCCAGACTACCTCGACTCGCGCCCGGCAGACCGCCCTGTCCTCCTGATTGGTCACGGTCCAGGTGAGCGTGACGAGCCCGGCGGACTCGTCGATCGGCTTGGCCTCGGCCACCTTGCCGGTCACGCGCATGGTGTCGCCGAAGCGCACCGGGCGCTTGAACACGCAGTCCCCGACGCGCCGCAGGGCCATCACGCGGTCGGGATCGAAGGGGACGAGCCCGGCGGCGAAGGAGATCACGAGCATCCCGTGCGCGATCCGCTCGCCGAAGGCGCCGGCCGCCGACCACTCGGCGTCGGTGTGCTGCGGGTGCCAGTCCCCGGTCAGCGCCGCGAAGCCGACCACGTCGGCCTCCGTGACGGTGCGCCCGCGCGTGGTGAAGGACTGGCCCTCCTCGAGGTCGTCGAAGGAGGCGGACCAGTCGAGCTGCTCGGTCGTCTTGGTAGGCATCAGAGTGGGATGTTCCGGGTCTGCTCGGCGGGCGCTCCGACTCCCTCGAGCGTGGACAGGGCATCGATCAGCCGCCGCCGCGTCTCCGCGGGGACGACCACCTCGTCGATGTAGCCCTCGGCGGACGCGACGCCCGCCGAGAGGTGCTCCGCCGCGTAGTCGGCGGCGAGCTCGTCGCGCACGGCGTCGGGGTCCGCGGCGGCCTCGATCTCGCGCCGGTTCACGATCCCCACCGCCTGCTTGGCGCCCATGACGCCGAGCTGGGCCTGCGGCCAGGCGAACGTGTAGTCGGCGCCGAGGTCGCGCGAGTTCATCGCGATGAAGGCGCCGCCGAACGCCTTGCGCAGCACCACCGTGACCTTCGGCACGCTCGCCTCGGCGAACGCGTGCACGAGCTTGGCGCCGTGACGGATCACGCCGCCCTGCTCCTGCTTGGTGCCGGGCAGGAAGCCGGGGGTGTCGACCAGCACGACCAGCGGCAGCCCGAAGGCGTTGCAGGTGCGCACGAAGCGCGCCGCCTTGGACGCCGACTCCGCGCACAGCACCCCGCCGAGGTAGCGGGGCTGGTTGGCCACCACGCCGACCGTGCGGCCGTCGAGGCGGGCGAAGCCGCACACCATGTTGCGCGCCCACCGCGGCGCCCACTCGAGCAGGCGCCCGCCGTCGACGATGCTGCGCACGACGTCGCGCACGTCGTAGACCTTGCGCTCATCGGCCGGCACGACGCTCTCGGGCGGGTAGCCGGGCGGGCTCACGGCGCGCCAGCGCGGCGCGGGCTCGCCGGAGTGCTGGGGCAGGTGGTCGATCAGGTCGCGCACCAGCAGGGCCGCGTCCGCGTCGCCCCCGGCCACGAAGTGCGCGACGCCGTTGCGGTCGTGGACGCCGGTGCCGCCCAGCCCGGCGGCGGTGACGTCCTCGCCCATGACCTCGCGCACGACGGCGGGACCGGTGAGGAACATCGTCGCCCGCTCGGTCATCACGACGAAGTCGGTGAGCGCCGGGGAATAGGAGCCGCCGCCCGCGCTCGCGCCGCAGATCACCGAGATCTGGGGGACCTTGCCCGACAGCTCGACGTGCTCGCGGAAGATGCGCGCGTACCCGGCCAGCGCCGCGAGGCCCTCCTGCATGCGCGCGCCGCCGGACTCGATGAAGCCCACGACCGGCGCCCCGGCCCGGCCGGCCAGGCGCAGGACCTTGACGATCGAGTCGGCGTGCTGCTCGCCGAGCGAGCCGCCGAGGTAGGACGGGTCCTGCGCGTAGCAGAACACCGGGCGCCCGTCGACGCGGCCGTGGCCGGCGATCACGCCGTCGCCGGCGCGGGACTTCTCGCCCATGCGCGCGGAGCGCACGTCGGAGCGCAGGAGCACCAGCGATCCGGCGTCGCAGAGCGCCTCGAGGCGCTCGAGCGGTGACAGCCGATCCTGGGTGTCGGGGGGGAGCGCGATGCTCATGTGGCCTCCAGGCACAGGACGGCGTTGTGGCCACCGAACCCGAACGAGTTCGAGAGGCCGACGGCGGGGGCGCCGTCGATGTCGAGGCGGCGCGCCTGGCCCGGCACGTAGTCGAGGTCGAGGTCCTCCTCGGGCTCCTCGTAGCCGAGGGTGGGGGGCGCGATCCGGTCGCGCAGGGAGAGGATCGTGGCGACCGCCTCCACCGCGCCCGCGGCGCCCAGCAGGTGGCCGATCGCCGACTTGGTGGAGCTGACCGGGATCTGCTTGGCACGGTCGCCCAGCGCCCGCTTGATCGCGATCGTCTCCGCGCGGTCGTTGAGCGGCGTCGAGGTGCCGTGGGCGTTGATGTAGACGATGTCCTCGGGGGTCAGCCCGGCGTCCTCGAGCGCGCGCAGGATCGCGTTCGCCGGGCCGACGCCGGTCTTGTCCGGGGCGGTGATGTGGAAGGCGTCCGAGGACGCGCCGTAGCCGCGGATGCGCGCGAGCGGCTTGGCCCCGCGGGCGCGCGCCTTCTCGCCGTCCTCGATGATCAGCACGCCGGCGCCCTCGCCCATCACGAAGCCGTCGCGGCGGAGGTCGAAGGGGCGCGACACGCCCGTGTCCGACAGCGCGTCGAGCGCCGCGAAGGCGGCCCGCGAGAGGGCGGTCAGCGCGGCCTCCGAGCCGCCCGTGACCATCGCGTCGGCGTCGCCGGCCTGGATCAGGCGCACCGCGGTGCCGATGCCGTCGGCGCCCGCGGAGCACGCGGACACGACGCCGTGGCTCGGCCCGTGCAGCTTGTAGCGCATGGCCAGGGCGGCCGGCGCGGCGTTGCTCATCATCAGCGGGACCGACAGCGGCGGGACCTTCTTGGGCCCGAACTCGATCAGCTGCTCCTTGCCGTACTCGAGCGTGCCGATACCGCCGATGCCCGTGCCGATGACGACCCCCACCCGCTCGGGGGCATAGGGCAGGTCGTCCTCCCAGCCGGCCTCGCGGCGCGCCTCGTCGCCCGCCACGATCGCGAACTGGGTGAACCGGTCGGCGCGGCGGATCTCCTTCACCGAGAGGTGGTCGGAGGGCTCGAACTCGGTGGCGACGCCCTCGCCGTCGGAGATGCCGGTGCGACCGGCGCACCAGCGCTCGTGGAGCGCGCGGGCGCCGACCCCCAGCGGGGTCACGGCGCCGATGCCGGTGACGACGACCTCGCGGTTCATGCCGCGCGGCTCACCACCAGGTCGACGGCGTCGCCGACGGTCTTGATCTTCGCGACGTCGTCGCCCTTGAGCTGGACGCCGTACTCGTCCTCGATGATCTGCGACAGCTCGGCGAGGTCCAGCGAGTCGATGTCGAGGTCCTCGAACGTGGCGTCGCGGGTGATCTGGTCGGCCTCGGGGCCGAACTGGACGAGGGCGTCCTTGACGGTCTTCTCGACGGCCTCGGGGGTGACTGCGGTGGGCATAGGGCGTGCGCTCCTTGTCGGTTCTCGGTGGGCGGGGGGAAGGCTCAGGCGGACATGCCGCCGTCGACGAACAGCGTCGTGCCGGTGACGTAGCCGGCGTCGTCGGAGGCGAGGAAGCGCACGGCGGCGGCGACCTCCTCCGGCTTGCCGATCCGGCGCGCGGGGATGCGATCGGTGATCTCGTCCGGGAGGTCGGCGGTCATCTCGGTCTCGATGAAGCCCGGGGCCACCGCGTTGACGGTCACGCCGCGGCGGGCCACCTCGGCGGCGACGGTCTTGGTCATCCCGATCAGCCCGGCCTTGGCGGCGGCGTAGTTGGCCTGGCCCGCGTTGGCGCGCGGGCCGACGATCGAGGCGAGGTTGACCACGCGGCCGAAGCGCGCGCGCAGCATCGGGCGCACGGCGCGCCGGGTGAGGCGGAAGGCGGCGGTGAGGTTCGTGTCGATGACCGTCGACCAGTCGTCGTCGTCGAGCTGGACGGCGAGGCCGTCGGCGCGCACGCCGGCGTTGTTGACCAGCGCCAGCACCGGGCCGAGCTCGGACTCGAGGCGCTCGAAGAGCTCGTCGGGGGCGCCGTCGGTGACGTCGTACTGCACCGCCAGGGCGCGGCCGCCCGCCTCCTCGATCGCGTCGACGGTGCGCTTCGCGCCCGCCTCGTCGGAGCGGTAGTTGACGCCCACGAGCCAGCCGTCGGCGGCAAGCGCCTGCGCGATCGCGGCGCCGATGCCCTTGGAGGCGCCCGTCACGAGCGCCACGGCGGAGTCCGGCCTCGTGCTCAAGGCAGCCCCCACTCGATGACGCCCGCGCCCCAGGTGAAGCCGCCGCCGACGGCGCCGACCAGCACCTGGTGGCCGGCGCGCAGCCGCCCGTCTTCACGCGCGAGCGACAACGTCAACGGGATGCTCGCGGCCGAGGTGTTGCCGGTCTCGCCGATGTAGTCGGCGACGCGGGCGGGCGGCACGTCGAGCCGCTCGGCCACCGCGCGCAGGATGCGGCCGTTGGCCTGGTGGTAGACGAAGAGGTCGATGTCGTCGAGCCGGCGGCCGGCCAGGCGGCACGCCTCCTTGGTCGACTCGGTGAGCACCTTCACCGCGGCCTGGAACGTCGAGTGGCCGTCCATGCGCAGGAAGCGCTCCTCGTGGGTGGCGACGATCGCCTCGGCCAGCGAGCCGTCGGCGCGCAGGATGATCGGCCCCACGGCGCCCTCGCCGTCGGCGCCGAGGACGACGGCGCCCGCGCCGTCGCCGAACAGCGCCGCGGTCTTGCGGTCGTCCCAGTTGGTCAGCCGGGTCAGGACCTCGGCGCCGACCACGAGCGCCGTCTGCGCGCGGCCGGTCTCGATCTGCCCGGCGCCGAGCTGCAGCGCCGACAGCCAGCCCGAGCAGGCCGCGCCGACGTCGATCGCCGCGGCGCTCTCGGCGCCCAGGGCGTGGGCGACGAGCGGCGCGGTGTTGGGGCAGATCTCATCCGGGGTCATGGTCGCGACGAGCACGAGGTCGAGCTCCTCAGGGGAGACGCCGGCATCGCCCATCGCCTTCCGCGCGGCCGCGACGGCGAGGTCCGAGAGGCGGTCGTCGTCGGCGGCGCGGCGGCGCGTGTGGATGCCGGTGCGCTTCACGATCCAGTCGTCGTCGATGCCGACGCGCTCGGCGATCGGCCCGTTCGGCAGGACCTCCGGGGGCAGCTGGTGGCCCAGCCCGAGCACGCTCGCGACGCGGGGCTTCGCGGGCGGGTAGTCGCCGGTGAGCGCCGCGAGCGGCGTCGTGATCGGCGGCAGCGCGGCGTCAGGCATGGGCGGCCTCGACCTTCACGGTCTCGACGGCGGCGTCCGGGACGATCCGGCGCGCGAGCTTGGTGAGCACCTTGCCCGGCCCGACCTCGACGAAGCGCTGGGCGCCGTCGGCGTGCATCGCGAGCATCGTCTCCCGCCAGCGCACGGGCGAGGTCAGCGCGGCGGCAAGCTCCGCGCGCACGTCGGTGAACGGCGCCGCGCTCGCGCACGAGTAGACGGGGAAGCGGGGCTCGTTGACGGTCGCAGCCGCGAGCGCCTCGGCGAACGGCTCGGTCGCCGGTGCCATCAGCGGCGAGTGGAACGCGCCCGCGACGTCGAGCGGGATCGCGCGGACGCCGCGCTCCTTGGCGACCCGGCCGGCCTCCTCGAGGTCGTCGCGCAGGCCGGAGAGCACGACCTGCCCCTGCGAGTTGTCGTTGGCGACGGTGAGGCCGGTCGCGCCCGCGATCGCCTCGACGTCCTCGTCGGAGCCGCCGACCAGCGCGAGCATCGACCCGCGGTCGTCGGCCTCGGCCATCAGCCGGCCGCGCAGCACCACGAGCTCGAGCGCGCCCATGGGCGTGAACACGCCCGCGCCGACGAGCGCGGCGAGCTCGCCGAGCGAATGCCCGGCGCCCGCGCGAGGGGCGGGTCCGTCGTAGGCGTCCAGCCCGGCGAGGCTCGCGCAGAAGATCGCGGGCTGGGCGAAGCGGGTGCTCTCGGTGACGCGCGCGAAGGGGTCCTCGCCGACGAGCTCGAGGCAGCGCTCGAGCAGCTCGGGGGAACGCTCCCGCACGGCGTCGCGCATACCGGGTGTGTGACTCCCCTGGCCAGGGAACAAGAGGGCCGGAGCGGTCGGATCGGGCGTGCCGGTCACGCCTTGGAGGCTGCCTGCCATGCCCCAGATACACACGGGGCCCCATTCGGTGACCCCCCCCTTGGGGGGTTCTTCACTCCCCCTTGGGGGTTGGAGACGCCACCTAGGCGATAAGCCCGAGCCGCTGCGCCTTCTGCACGGCCTCCGCACGGTTGCGCACGGCGAGCTTGCGATACAGCGCCGAGGTGTGCTCCTTGACCGTGTGCGGCGACAGGTAGAGCCGGCCCGCGATCTCGCGGTTCGTCGCGCCGGAGGCGATCAGGTCGAGGACCTCGCGCTCGCGGTCGGTCAGCGGCGGCCCGGCCGGCGCCTCGTGCGGCTTGAAGACGGTCATCCCGAGCCCGACCATGCGCACGGCGCCGGCGATGTCGGCCGCCGGCCAGTCCTTGGAGATGAAGCCGGCGGCGCCCGCCGCCTTGGCCGCGTTGGGTGAGATCCGGCCCGCGCCGGAGATCAGCAGCACGTTGGTCTTGGGGCAGATGAAGCGCACGCGCTCGCAGATCTCGGCCCCGGACTCCTCGCCCACGAACAGGTCCACGAGCGCCACGTGCGGCTCGTAGCGGCGGGCCAGGGACAGCGCCTCCTCGCCGTTGCGGGCGCTCAGGCAGCGCTCCACCCACGGCTGCTCGCCGAGCATGAGCCGGAAGCCCCAGTGGACGACCTCGTGGTCGTCGACGACGAGCACGCGCAGGCGCTTCTCGGACGCGCCGGCGGCGAGCCGGGCCGACTTGAAGTCATGCACGGTCAAGCGGCACCGCCAGCCGGACTCGCCAGACGTCGGGCTCGCGGGCGCCGAACTCCACGATCCCGCCGGCCTGCAGCGCCTCGAGCGCCGCGAGCCGCAGCCCCATCCCCGCGCTGCCGATCCGGCCCGACACGCCGTCGTTCGCGATCTCCATCACCCAGGCCCCCTCGGACTGGTCGAGCCGCACGTCCACCCGCGTCGGCCGGGCGTGCTTGCGGGCGTTGCGCACCGCCTCGGCGAGCACCGACTGCGCGAGCGCCTCCAGGCCGCGCGGGACGGGGACGCGGTCCGACCCGCGCGCGAGCACGATCCCGAGGTCGCGGTGCTCGTGCTGGAGGCGCCGGATCTCCTGCAGCAGCGTCGTGTGGCTCTCCGGCGCCGTGCGCCCGAGCGGGCGCTGCAGCGCCCGCCGCAGCTCCGAGAGCGCCGCCTGCAGCTCGGCCGCGATGCGCTCGCGCGCCTCGCGCGGCAGCTCCGCGTCGGTGGAGAACGCGAGCTGCACCCCGAACAGGCGCTGGATCACGCTCTCGTGCACCTCGCGCGCGAGGTCGATGCGCTCCTGGAGCTGGCGGGCCCGCGCCTGCTGGAAGGTCGCGGTGCGCGCGGCCGTCACCAGCGCGGCGGTCTTGCCGAGCGTCCACAGCAGGTCGCGCTCGGGCTCGGTGAGCGGCCGGCGGGGAGCGCGATCGGACAGCAGCACGCCGCTCCAGTGCCCGCCGGCGGAGATCGGCGTGCACACGAGCGTCGCGTCGCGCAGGAGGTGGCGGTACTCGGCGGGGATCTCCCGCTCGTCGGCCTCGGTGACCTCGATGACGGTGTCCTCCATCAGCGCGCGGCGGACGACCGGGGCCGACTCGACCGTCACGTGGGCGTCGGCGAACAGATTCGGGTCGATGCCGTAGGCGCCGCCCGCGCGCACGCGCCGGCGCGCCTCGTCGTAGCGGAAGATCACCGCGCGATCCATGTTGGCCACGCGGCAGGTGGCCTCGCACAGCGGGCCGTAGAAGTCGTCGGAGGCCCCGCCCGTCTCCACGCGTGAGAGCAGCTCGACGAACAGCTCGAGCGCGTCGACGCGTACCGCGGGCGCTGCTGCCGCCTCCATCGTCAGGGTCTCCTCCACGGTCGTTACGAGTCCATACCCCGGACGCTGCCGGGACTTACGCGCGCTGACGGGAGGCTAGTGCCTCGGCCCGGCGGCATCACTCCGAACGTTCAGCGATGGGCGGTCGGCGCGACGCACGAGGCGCCCGCCTCGGCGCTGCGCGAGCCGCTCGCGCCCCGCCGGCTCACGGCTCGGACATCAGCATGCGGATGTCGCGCGCGAGCAGCTCGGGCTCGAGCTGCTCGAACGGGAAGCCCACGCGCTGGCGCCCGTGCTTGTCGATCAGCAGCACGTAGGCGCTGTGCTCGAAGTCGAGCGTGTAGTGGCGGCGGCGGCCGCGGTAGACGTCGTGATCGGCCGTCGTCGGATAGGGGTCCTCGACGTCGGGCGGCACGAACTGGGCCTCGCGGATCTCCTCGGGGGAGGGCACGTACTTCTGCTCCTTCTCCTTGATCCCGAGGGCCTTCTTGCGCGCCTCCTCCTTGAAGTAGTCGTCGCTCATCTGGGCGATCTCGGCGGCCTTCTTGTCGTCGGCGGTCACCGGGACGATCCCGTAGGCGGCCCACACCGGCGCGAGCTGCGCCCGGGTGCCGACCAGGAAGCTCGACGGCATCTTGGCGAGGCCCTGGCGCTCCAGGAACCCCTTGGCGCGCGCGGGGGTGTCGCCGACGGGGTCGACGCTGATGCTCACGATGTGGACGCCCCTCTGGTTCACGCGCTCGACGGCGCGGCGGATGTCCTGCGCCTGGTCGGGGCACAGGTCCGGGCAGGTGGCGTACAGGAAGGTGAGGACGACGACCTTCCCGCGGTGGTCCCCCGGGGTCTGCCACTTGCCGGTCTCGTCCTTGAGCCGGTAGTTCGGCGGCGGCTCGAGCGGGGGCGTGAAGCTCGCCCGCGCCTCGGGCGGCTTGCTCGTCACGATCGCGGCCAGCACGCCGCCGAGCGCGCCGAGCAACAGGCACAACAGCGCGACCAGCCCGAGACGCGACATCGGACCGGCTCCCTTCCTACCGGGCAAGGCGCGTCACCGTGTCGTCCGCGGAGTTGGCCACCCACACCGAGTCGCCCGAGAGCGCGACGGCGGCGGGCTCGGCCCCGACGGGCCGCGCCTCTTCGGTGCGGCCGCTGCGCGGGTCGATCCGCAGCACCGTCCGGTCGCCGGCGTTGGCCACGTAGACGTCGCGGCCGTCGGCGGCGAGCGCGACGGGCCGGCGCCCGACCGCGATCGGGCCGCCGACCGTCCGGCCGCTGGCGAGGTCCACGCGGCTGACGGTGTCGTCGCCGGCGTTGGCGACCCACGCGACGCCGCCGGCGATCGCGACGTCGACCGGCGCCTCGCCCGTCGCCACCGGCTCGCCCACCGGGCGCCGGCTGACCGGGTCGATGCGCACGATCGTCCCGCCCGCCGCGTTGGCCACGACCACCCACCGGCGGTCCACCGCGAGCGCCACGGGACCCGCGCCGACGCGCAGCGCGCGCGGCCGGCTCTCCCCGGTCGGCAGGTAGCGGACCTGGCCCTCGGCGGAGCTCGTGACCCACAGCGCGCCCGCGGCGAGCGCGACGTCGGTGACGTCGGCCCCCATCGGGATGTCGCGCAGCACCTTGCGGTCGGCCAGCACCGGCACGACCGCCCCGCCCGCCGCGTCGGCGACCCACAGCCCGCCCGCGGCGGCCGCGATCCGCGCCGGGGCGCCGCCCACGCGTACGGGGCGGCCCTGCGGCAGGCCGGAGCGGGCGTCCAGCAGCGTCAACGTGCCGGACCGCTGGTTGGCCACCCACAGGCCGCCGGGACCGTGGACGACCGCGGTCGGGTCGTCGCCGACGCGGATGGTCGCCGGCTCGGCCGGCGTAGGGCCGGTGCGGCCGAGCAGGATCGCGAGGGCGCCGAGCACGAGCACGAGCACGGCGACCGCCAGCGCGAGCCGGCGGATCGTCCGCCCGTCCGGGGCATGGACCACCGATCTCACGTGCCCGAGCGCGGTCAAGAGACCCCAAGCGTACCCGCGCCGGGTGTCCTCCAGGGACCGGTTAAGTGCAGGGTCTGACGTTTGACCAGCCGTGCTTCCAAACGCGCCGCGCAGGCGTCAGTATGCGCTCATCCGGCCCTGGCTCGGGGGACCACCTGCACGCTCATCCTCACACCCGGGAAGTGCGCCTGCTGCTCAGCGGGCTCGTGCTCTGCGTCGCCTTCGCGGTGGGCTGCGGCGGGGACGGGAGCTCGCCCCCGGCGGCGGGCTCCTCGTCCGACGACGCGACGGCCGGCACCGGCGCCGCGGGGACCAGCCGCGAGGCGGGCGTCACCCGGACGGCCGGCCTCGCGACCGTCGCGATCGCGGCCGACATCGGCGGTGACGAGATCCACAGCTCCGGCGTCGTGATCGACGCCGACGCGGGGCTCGTGCTGACCTCGGCCCACACGACCTGGGGCGCCCGCTCGCTCAAGCTCGGCACCAACGTCGGCGTGCTGCACGGGCGCATCGTGGCGCGCGACCCCTGCGACGACCTCGCGATCATCCAGACCCAGCCGCGCCTCCCCGGCCTCGTCGCGCTGCCGCTGACGAGCGCCACCCCGACCGCGCTGGTGACGTCGGCCGGCCGCCGCTGGGATCCGTCCGAGGACAGCCGGCAGGACACGCTGGTGACGATCCCGGTCCGGGTCCGCGAGGGCGGCGGGGAGGCCGCCGGGTCGGGGCTGCGGATCACCGCCGCCGTGCCGCTCGCCGGCGCGCTCGTCCCGGAGTCCTCCGGCGGCCCGGTGGTCGACGCCAAGGGGCGGTTCGTCGGGATGGCCGTCGTCGACCGCGGCGGGACGGCGCTGACGCTGCCCGGCGAGGTGATCGCCGACCGGCTCGACAAGCTCGACGCCGGGCGCAACACCGTGTACGTCGGCTGGCGCGACTACTACCGCTGCGCGGGCCGGATGCACGCGCTCACGGCGGCCCGCCACGCGGGCTTCAAGCCCGTCGACGCCCAACTCAACGCGCCGGTGACGGCGACGCGACTGACCCCCACGGAGGATGGCTCGTGACCACCGGCTCGGCTGCGATGGCGCCCGGCGCCCGCGGCCCGCACTCGCGGCTCGCGCTCGTCGGGATCGGCGTGCTGCTGCTGGCGCTCTTGATCGCGCCCGCCGCTGTCGTGCTGCTCGCGCGCACGGGCGGCGACGCCGTCGAGGAGGAGACCTACCAGGTCGGGCAGCTCCCGGCTGACGTCGCGATCGCCGGCTCGACGGTGTGGGTGGCGAGCGGCCGCGACGACCGCATCGTGGCGCTGGACGCCGACGCGCTGAAGGACCGCCCGGTCGTCCGCAGCGCGGGCTCCTCGCCGCTGCGGGTGGCGGCGACCTCCGGCTCCGTGTGGACGGCCAACGCCGCCGACGACTCCGTCACGCGGCTCAACCCGCTGCTCACCGGCGACGCGGGCCGGCGCATCCCGATCGGCGCGGACGCCGTCGACGTGGCCGTCAGCGGCGACGCCGCCTGGGTCACCAACGGCTCGCGCGGGACCGTGACCCGGATCGACTCGGTCTCCAACGAGGTGCTCGGGCCGCCGGTGCGCACCGGCCGGTTCCCGACGGCCATCGCGGTGGGGAGCAACCTGGTGTGGGTCGTGAACTCCGGCGACGGGACGGTCACCCGCGTCGACCCGCGCGAGAACCTGGTGGTCGGCCGCCCCCTGCCGGTGGGCCGCGACCCGCAGGACGTGGCGGTCGGGCTCGGCTCCGTGTGGGTGGCCAACCGCGGCGACGGCACCGTCACCCGCCTGTCGGCGCGGACGGGCCGGGCGCAGGGCACGCCGATCCGCGTCGGCGGCGCCCCCGCCGCCTTGGCCGTCACGCGCGACGCCGTGCTCGTGCTCGACGCCCGCAGCGGGGCCGTCGTGCGCATCGACCCGCGCACCGGCGGCGTCACGCGCCCGTTCGACCTCGGGGGGTCCCCGGGCTCGATCGCGGTGGGCGCGGGCGCCGCGTGGGTGGTCGACGCGCGCGCGGGGACGGTCACCCGGATCGCCGGCTGAAACGTCCCCGCGCGGCGCGGGGCACCCTCAGGCTGCGGACGCGCGGCCCCTCTTGCCCGCCGACGCGGGCTGGGCCGCGCGCAGCAGGTGCGGCGGGTGCTCGCCGGGCAGGCGCTCGAGCAGCCAGCGCAGCGAGCCCGGGTCGCCGCAGACGTCCTCCCATCCCGCCAGCGCCCGGTCCAGCGTGGCGTGATCGGGGAAGCGGGCGACCACGTCGATGCGCCCGCCACCGGGCAGGCCCTCGAGCTGCATCAGATACAGCTCGCCGGTGTCGACGACGTAGGCGGCGCGGAAGACGGGGGTGGGTGGGGTCGGATTCCCGTCGCCGCGCCACCACAGCCCCACGTCGATCTCGTGGGAGGCGTCGCGGCGGTCGTCGGAGGCATAGAAGGCTCCGAGGGACAGGTAGGTGGGGAGACCGGTCGGCACGGGGAGCTCCTTGGGGAGGAAAGAGGCGCCCGCCGCTGGGGGTGGTCAGCGGCGGGCGCCCGGAGGAAGCGGATCAGGCGCTCCGCTTGCACAGGAAATCCTACGGAATGAGTGCTCCGTTTGCAAACGCGGCGGACCGGCCCGGCGTGAGCGGCGACGGCTTCGCCGTCGCTGTCGAGATCGGCTTCGCCGATCTCGCGGCGGTTGACCTATGGGCGAACGCCGCTCAGCGCAGCCGTCCGCCGCGCCGCAGGCGCCACGCGGCGTGGCCGAAGTCCTCGGCCGACAGGCGGCGGACCAGCTTGGCGCTGCGCTGCTGGGGATCGGGCACCGGGCGGCCGCCGTCGACGAGGTGCAGCGAGCGCCAGCGGCCGCCGGCCACGCGCCCGTCCGGCCGCACCCGGACCTCGAGCAGGGCGCTGAGCGACGCGACCGGCCCCGCGGCGAAGTTCCCGACGCCGTGGAAGTTGCCCAGCGAGTGGGCGATGAGGCGGCCGCGGTAGCGCTCGAGGCCGCGGACCACGTGCGGGCCGGAGCCGAGCACGAGGTCGGCGCCGGCGTCGATCGCCGCGCGGCCGAAGGCGCGCGGGTCGCCGCGCGCCTCCCCGTAGGCGATCTCCTCGCCGACGGGGACGCGCGTCGCCACCTCGCCCTCCGCGCCGGCGTGCATGAGGGCGACCACCACGTCGGCCCTGCGGGCGGCGCCGCGGATGATCGAGCGCACCGCCGCGAGGTCGCGGATCGGCGACGCCCACCGGTAGGCGGCGAAGCCGGCGAAGGCGATGCGCACCCCGTTGCGCCGCAGCACGCGGACCTCGCCCGGCCGCCCGGTGACGGCGACGCCGTGGCGGTCGAGCGCGCGCACGGTCTCGCCCATCCCGCGCGCGCCGTAGTCGAACGCGTGGTTGTTGGCGAGGTTCATCAGGTCGAAGCCGGCGGCCTCGAGGCCGCGGGCGTACCGCGGCGGGGCGCGGAACGCGAAGCACGAGGTCCCGGCGCTCGAGACCGGGACCGCGGCGGTGGCGGGCGCGGCCGGCCTCGCGCACTTGGAGGCGCCGCCGAGGGCGAGCGTGCCCTCGAGGTTCCCGACGGCGAGGTCGGCGCCGCGCAGCCGTCCCGCGACCGCGCGATAGCGCTCCCGCCCGTCGCCCGGCGGGAGCGCGCCGGTCGTCCCCGGAGTGGTGTCGCCCACCCACGCGATCGTCACCGCGGAGCGCCGCCTGCCGCGCGCCGGCGTGGCGGTGGCGGTCGCGGTCGCGGCCGCCGTCGACACCGGGGTCCGCGCCGGCTCCTCGCGGCGACCGCAGCCGAGCGCGAGGCTCGCGAGGACCGCGAGCGCGGCCGCGGCGGCGCCGAGCGCGAGCTTCGCGCGGAACGGCCGGTCGCCGTCGTGCATGCGACAGGGATTCGGCGGCGGGGCGCCGCACCCTGCCCGCGCTCAGCCGCGCCCGGTCAGCCGGTCGGCGGCGAGATGCGCAGGATCCGGTCGTCGCCCTGGCGCGGGCTGCCGCGGCCGTCGCGGTTGCTCGTCAGCACGTAGAGCGCGCCGTCCGGCCCCTCCACCACCGTGCGCAGCCGACCGTAGCGCCCGCGCAGCAGCGGGACGTCGGACACGATGCGCCCGCCGCGGAACCCGAGCCGGCGCAGCTGCTCGCCGCGCAGCGCGGCGAACAGGAAGTCGCCGGTCCAGCGCGAGCCGCGCCGCGTCACGAACGTCGCGCCGGACGGAGCGATCGCCTCGCGGTAGACGCGCAGCGGCGCCGTGAAGTCGCCGTGCTGGGAGCCGAAGACCTCGGGCCAGCCGTAGTTGCGGCCCTCGACGATGCGGTTGATCTCGTCGTAGCCCTGCGGCCCGTCGCCGCCGCTCGGCCCGTGCTCGGTCGAGATCAGCCGCCCGGTGCCCGGCTGCCAGTCGAAGCCCTGCGGGTTGCGGTGGCCGCTCGACACGATCTCCGGCCGCCCGCCGGAGCCGCGGTACTGCGCGGCGGTGAGGCGCAGGAACTTGCCGTTGAGCGAGTCCGGCTGCTGGGCGAGCTCGCCCTGACCCGCCTCGCCGGTGGCCACGTAGAGCCGTCCGTCCGGCCCGAAGTGGATCCTGCCGCTGTCGTGTATGGGCCCCGCCTGGATGCCGTCGACGAGGCCGCGCTCGCGCCGCAGGCGGGAGCCGGAGAAGCGCCAGCGCTCGAGCCGCATGCCCTGCGCCGTCGTGAAGTACAGGTATACGAAGCGGTTGGAGGCGTAGTCCGGGTCGAGCGCGAGCCCCAGCAGCCCGCCCTCCCCCTGGGCGCTCACGGGCACCGTCGCGACCGGCGAGCGCCGCAGCTTGCCGTCGCGCTCGAGCAGGCGGACCCGGCCCGGGACGCTCGGTGACGAGCGCGCGGCGATCCGGCAGGAAGGCGATCTCCCACGGGACCTCGAGGCCGGTGACGAGCGTCCGCACGCGCATGCCGCGCGCCCGGCGGGCCTGCGCGGTCGCCGCCGGCGTCGCGGTGGGCGACGGGGTCGGGGTGGCGGCCGCGGAGTCGCCGCCGCCGTCGTCGCCGCCCGACCCGCACCCCACCATCAGCACGGCGAGCGCGAGGACGAGCAGCGCGGCGCGGGAACCGGTCACCCCCGGAGTCGTACCACGCCCACGGGGGGCGGCATACGCGTTCTCGGCGGACCCTCAGCGGGTACCGGCATCCGGAGCCGGTCGATCATCCGTCCAACGCGGCAGGGCGCGGCGGGTTGCGCCGTTCCTCCCACATGGAGCCCATCCGACGAGAGAGGACGCTGATGCAGGACTGCACCCACGAGGGCTTCCACAGTGGCCAGGGCCGCTACATCCGGGAGACCTCGCACCTGCGCTACGTCATGGTCTGCGACGCCTGCCTCGCCGAGCTGCGCGAGGTCGAGGTGCTCGACTACCGGCCGCAGTACGACCCGCGCGGCAACGACGCCTACCTGCGCGCGGCGTAGGCCGGTACGCCGGGGCGGCTACGCCCCCGCCGGTGTGAGGCCCGCGTCGCGGCGCAGGCGCGCCGGCGTGTCATCGTCGAAGCCCGCGAAGAAGCCGCCCACCGTCTCGGTGAGGTGGTTCATCGACTCCGCGCAGAACAGGATCGGCTGGTAGTGCGTGATGTCGTACTCGAGCGTGCCCATCTCGAGGAAGTCGAGCGGGCGCAGGTCGGCGCCGCGGAACTCCTCGATCTCGCCGTAGGAGGAGAGGATGCCGGCGCCGTAGGCGCGCACCTCGCCGTCCTCGCGCAGGACGCCGAACTCGATCGTGAACCAGAACACGTCGGCGAGGAACTGCAGCGCCTCGTCGGTCTCCACGCGCCGCGCGGCCTCTCCCGCGAGGCGGTTGAGCTCCGCGAAGCGCGGGCTGGCCATCAGGTTGCCGTGGCCGATCACCTCGTGGATGAGGTCGGGCTCGGGCGTGTAGAGCGGCTGCGCGTCGTGGCGGATGTACTGCGTCGAGTGGAAGGCGGGATCGGCGAGCGACCCGAGGAACTCCCGCAGCGGCACGAGGCCGGCGGCGGGGATGTAGCGGAAGCCGGTCAGCGGCTCGAGCGCGGCGGTGACCTCGTCGAGCTGCGGGATGTGGTCCGCGGGCAGCGCCAGCGCCTCGGTGGCCGCGAGGAACTCCCGGCACGCGTAGCGCCGGTGCTTGGGCGCGAGCTCGCGGCTGACCGTGCGCCACACGCCGTGCTCGGCGTCGGTGTAGTCGATCCGCGGCAGCGGCGTGCCGGGCTCCCAGGCCAGGGCGTGCGCGGCGATCGCGTTGCGGCGCGCCTGGTAGACGGGATCGTTGGCTCCCGGATGGTCGGCGGCGAGCTCGACGTGGACGGTGCCGTCCGCGTCGGCCCGCACCGGTGAGTAGAGCTGGGCCTCTTCGAACATGGCGCGTCCCCTTCTTCGTGCGGTTCGTCACGATGGGTACCGCGCCGGTGCCGCGTCCGCAACGAGATCGGCATAGAGTGCGCCAAGTCGCAAATGTCCATCCACCTGGACCCGCTGGACCGCAAGATCGTTGAGTTCCTCGAGCGCGATGGCCGCGCCACGCTCGCGCAGGTCGGCGCCGAGGTCGGCCTCTCCGCCTCCGCCGTCAAGCGGCGCGTGGACCGGCTCGAGGACGCCGGCGTCATCATCGGCTACGCCGCCGTGGTCAGCCCGGAGGCGATGGGCGCGCGCCTGGAGGCGTTCGTCGAGCTCTACTGCGCGGACAGCATCGCGCCGGTGGACCTGATCGCCGCGGTGCGGGACCTGGCGGCGATCGTCGGCGCGCACACGGTCGCGGGCGACGCCGACGCCATCGTGCGCGTGCGCGTGGACGGGATCGAGTCGCTCGAGCGGGTGATCGAGCAGCTGCGGCGCGACCCGCGCGTGACCCGCACGCGGACCATGGTCGTGCTCTCCACGCTCGTCGACCGCCCGTAAGCGACTTCTCATCCGGCGCTCATGCCGGGCTCATCGGCGGCCGGCTCAATCCCGGGCACGGCAACGTGGTCGCCGAGGCGGGGCGCGCGAAGCTCCTCGACCCGACTGGGCGAATCGCCGGGGGCGATTCGCCCGCGAGCCCGGGGCGGCGCGGGCACGTCCCCGCGCCGCGGCAGCGCGGCTACAGGCGCTCGGCGTACGCCTGGTTGCGGGCCCGCAGGCTGGGGTCGGTCCCGAAGTAGGCGTGCTTGGACATGTCGGGCGAGTAGCGGCTCGCGCCCGGCGCGCGGCCCAGCGCCTCCGCGAGCGCCCGCACGTGGTGCGGCCCGGCGCCGCAGCACAGGCCGAGGTAGTCCACGCCCATCGCGTGCGCCTCGCGCGCGAAGTCGCTCATCTCCCCGCGCGTGCACGTGAACGGATCGAGCGCGGTCGGGAACGGGCGGCTCTCCGGCAGGTCGGGGTCGCGCAGCGACTGCATCGTGGGCTGGGCCTCGACGGTCCGGTACGGGACCGGCAGCGCCGCCACGTGGCAGCTCACCGCGTCGCGGATCGGCTTGAGCAGCGGCAGCATGGTGCGCGGTCCGCGCGAGCAGTTGAGGCCGACGACGTCCGCGCCCGCCGCCTCGAGCCGCCGGCACGCCTCGACCGGGTCGACGCCCTCGCGCATGTCGGGGTCGGCGTGGGAGGCGAGCGTGACGACCGTCGGCAGCCCCGTCGCGCGCATGGCCTCGAGCGCGAGCAGCGCCTCGTCGAGGTAGCTGAAGGTCTCGCCGATGAGGAAGTCCGCGCCGGCCTCGACCGCCCACATCACCTGCTCGTCGAACATCTTGCGCACCGTCCGGCGCGAGATGTCGTCGGGGGCGTAGACGTTCGTGTTCGACAGGTTGCCGGCGAGCAGCGTGCCGGTCTGGACGGCCACCTCGCGGGCGATGCCGAGCGCGTCGCGGTTCAGCGGCTCGAGCAGGTGCTCCTTGCCGATCAGCCGCAGCTTCTCGCGGTGGCCGTAGTAGGTGAAGGCGAGGACGACGTCGGAGCCCGAGTGCACGAAGTCACGGTGCAACTGGGCGATCACCTCGGGATGCTCGAGCACCACCTCCGGGACGAACGCACCCGCTTGGAGGTAGCCACGCCGCTCGCATTCGAACAGGTAGCCCTCGGCGCAGATCACCGGCCCCTGCTCGAGCCGCCCGAGCAGTCCGGCCTTGGTCACGACGGACATCCCAGCCTCCTATGTTGCGTCTGTAGCAACGGTACCAGCGCCAACGGCAACACTTGAAGGGTCTCAGGCAGTACGGACGTCCAGCCTTCGGAGGCTCTTCCACGGTGCGCCTCGCCAGGGGTTAGAGTGCGCGGCGGTGAGTCGGAACCGGCGCGGAGGAGGGAGCAGGGACGTGATGGCGATCGGCCACGACCTGCGGGGGACGGGCGTCACCGCCTAACCCGGCCGCGGCACTCGGAGCGACCCCATCGGACGGTTCATTCTCAGGCGCTCGCTGTACGGGCTGGTCACGCTGCTGCTGCTGAGCGTGTTCATCTTCTTCGCCTCCCAGGTGCTCCCCGGCGACGTCGGCCGGCGCATCCTCGGCCCGTTCGCCGATCAGGCCTCGGTCGACCAGCTCAACGAGCAGCTCGGCACCGACCGCCCGCTGATCGTGCAGTACCTGGACTGGCTGGGCAGCTTCGTCACCGGCGACTTCGGGACCTCGGTCGCCACGCGCCAGCCGGTCTCGGACATCATCTGGACCTCGCTGCAGGCGTCGCTCAAGCTGGCGATCCTGGCGTTCATCATCGTCGTCCCGCTCGGGATCGTCGGCGGCGTCTACGCCGCCATGAAGGAGGGCAGCGCCGCCGACCGGCTGATCTCCGTGGGCGGCCTCTCGGCCACGGCGGTGCCCGAGTTCGTGTGGGCGACGATCCTCATCCTCGTCTTCGCGCTGGGGCTGGGGCTGTTGCCCGCCACCGCGCAGCCGCCGGACGGCGCCGGGGTCTTCACCCAGATCAAGTACCTCCTGCTGCCGGCGCTGACCTTCGTCTTCGTGCTCTTCGGCTACATCGCCCGCATGGCGCGCGCGGGCACGATCGAGGCGCTGGACTCCGACTACACCCGCACGGCGGTGATCAAGGGCCTGCCGTGGCGGACGGTGATCCGCCGCCATGTCCTGCGCAACTCGCTGCTCCCGACGATCGCGGTGGTGGCCACGCAGATCGGCTACCTGATCGGCGGACTGATCGTCGTCGAGCTGATCTTCAACTACCAGGGCATCGGCCAGGCGCTGGCCCGGGCGCTGACGCAGAAGGACTTCCCCGTCCTGCAGAGCACGGTCCTGCTCATCGGGATCATCTACCTCGTCGCCACCCTGATCGCCGACATCCTCTACGCGGTGCTGAACCCGCGCGTGCGCCTGGGGGCCGAGGAATGAGCTCCCCCGTCGGCGCCCCCGATCCGCTCGCCGTCACGCCGCCGGTCGTGGCCGCGCCCGGCGACGAGCGCCGCTTGGCCCAGCGCGAGCGCTTCCGCCTGCTGCTGCGCTCCAAGAGCTTCATCGCCGGCGCGATCATCGTCGGCTTCTGGGTGTTCTGCGCGATCTTCGGCCCGGCGATCGTCCCCCACGACCCGCTCCGGTCCAATCCGCTCAACGACCTCGCCGCGCCGTCCGGCGAGTACTGGTTCGGCACCGACCGGCTCGGCCGCGACGTGTTCTCGCGCGTCATCGTCGGCGCGCGGGGGATCATGATCGTCGCGCCGACGGCGACCGTGCTGGCCACGATCGTGGGCACCGCGCTCGGGCTCGTCACCGGCTACTTCCGCGGGCCGGTCGACGACATCCTCAGCCGGATCATCGAGGCGGTCCTGGCGCTGCCCGTGATCATCATCGCGACGCTGACGGTCGTCTCGCTCGGCCCCTCGAATCTGACGATGATCATCGTGATCGGCCTGGTGTTCGCGCCGATCATCGCCCGCACGGTCCGGGCGGCCGTGCTCTCCGAGCGCGAGCTCGAGTACGTGGCGGCGGCGCGCCTGCGCAACGAGGGCAACGGCTACATCCTCTTCCGCGAGATCCTGCCGAACGTGAGCGGACCGATCATGGTCGAGTTCACCGTGCGCCTGGGCTACGCGATCTTCACGGTCGCCACCCTGAGTTTCCTCGGCCTCGGCATCCAGCCGCCCGCCCCCGACTGGGGGCTGCAGATCTTCGAGCATTACGGCCTGATCTCCGGCGGCTTCTGGTGGCCCGTGCTGTTCCCCGCCCTCGCCATCGCGTCGCTCGTCGTCGGCGTGAACCTGGTGGCCGACGCCGTGACCCAGGCCTTCGAGCGATGACCCCCGAGACCGCCGTCGCCGCCCCTCCCGCGCTCGAGCTCTCGGACCTCGAGGTCGCCTACCAGGTACGCGGCGTCTGGCGCCCGGTGCTGAGGGGCGTCTCGTTCACGATCCCCCAGGGCGCGTCCTACGGGCTGGTCGGGGAGTCCGGGTGCGGCAAGTCCACCGCCGCGTTCGCGATCCTGCGCTACCTGCCGCGCAACGGCCGCGTGATGAGCGGCTCGATCCGGATCGCGGGCGAGGACCTCGTCGACCTCTCCGAGGACGAGGTCCGCGAGCTGCGCGCGACGCAGATGTCGATGGTCTACCAGAACCCCGGCGGGGCGCTGAACCCGACGATCCGCGTCGGCGACCAGGTCGCCGAGGGCTACACGATCGGCGGCGCGAGCAAGGAGGAGGCCGCCGAGCGCGCCAACGAGATCCTGCGCAAGGTGCAGATCTCCGACCCGGCGGGCGTCATGCGGCGCTATCCCCACCAGCTCTCGGGCGGGATGCAGCAGCGCGTCATCATCGCGATGGCGCTGGCCAAGGACCCCACGCTGCTGATCCTCGACGAGCCGACCACCGGCCTCGACGCCACGGTCGAGGCCGAGGTGCTCGACCTCGTGTCGTCGCTGCGGCAGGAGTTCGGCACGAGCGTGCTGTTCATCAGCCACAACCTCGACGTGATCGCGAAGATGTGCGACCACGTCGGCGTGCTCTACGCGGGGCGGCTCGTCGAGGACGGCCCGGTCGACCAGGTCTTCCATCAGGCGCGCCACCCCTACACGGTGGGGCTGCTGCGCTGCCTGCCGCGCGGCGGCGTGCGCAAGGACAAGCAGCGCCTGGACACGATCCCCGGGTTCCTCCCCCAGCTCGGCGCCGACCTGCCGGCGTGCGTGTTCGTCGAGCGCTGCGGGCTCGCCCAGGACATCTGCAAGGAGAAGGAGCCGGACTTCATCGAGCTCGGCCCGAGCCGGCACAGCCGCTGCCACTTCCACGAGCAGGCGCAGTCATTGCCGCGGGCGACACCGGACATCCCCGTCGCCCGCGCGGCCGACGAAGACGCGCAGCCGGTCGTGCGCGCCGAGGGCGTCAGCAAGACCTTCCGCCAGGAGGGCCACGAGGTCCGCGCGGTCGACGACATCTCGCTGGTCTTGAATCCGGGCGAGACGCTCGGGCTGGTCGGCGAGTCGGGCAGCGGCAAGACCACGCTCGCCCGCACCCTGCTCGGCCTCACCCAGGCCGACGAGGGGTCGGTCATCGAGCTCGACGGGCACGCGCTGGAGGCCAAGATCACCGATCGCGGCCGCGACGAGGTGCGCGCCCTGCAGATCGTCTTCCAGAACCCCGACTCCGCGTTGAACCGCCGCTTCTCCGTGCAGCGGATCCTTGCCCGCGCCCTGCTCAAGCTGCGCGGCGACGCGCCGGCCGAGCGCGAGGAGCACCTCAAGGAGCTGGCGCACTCCGTCCGCTTCGACGTCCGCCTCATCCACTCGCGGCCCGCGCAGCTCTCGGGCGGGCTCAAGCAGCGCGTGGCGATCGCCCGCGCGTTCGCCGGCGAGCCGCGGGTCGTGGTCTGCGACGAGCCGACCTCGGCGCTCGACGTCTCCGTGCAGGCGGCGATCCTCAACCTGCTGGCCGAGCTGCAGGTCGACAACGGCGTCGCCTACCTGTTCATCTCCCACGACCTCGCGGTCGTGCGCTACCTGTCGGACCGCATCGCGGTGCTCTACCTCGGCCGTCTCATGGAGCTCGGGGACGCCGAGACCGTGTTCGGCTCGCCGCACCATCCCTACACCGAGGCGCTGCTGTCGTCCGTGCCGCAGCTCGACGAGCAGGAGCCGGTGCGCATCCGGCTGCCCGGCGAGATCCCCACCCACGCCGACCCGCCGTCGGGCTGTGTCTTCCACACGCGCTGCCCGCGATACATCGGCGACGTCTGCAAGCAGGAGGTGCCGCCCCTGCGCGAGGTCGAGCCGGGCCACTTCTGGAGCTGCCACTACGACGCCGAGCAGCTGCGCGAGCTGCAGCAGCGGCCGCCCGAGGAGCGCCCGGCGGCCGCGACCCCGTCGCCGGACGGCCGCGGCGCCGAAGCGCCGGCGGAGGGGTCGGAGCCCTAGCGTGGCGGCCTCGGGTGCTGCGCGGAGCCCGGCGTGAAGGTCCGGGCCGCAGTCCTCGAGCGGGTGGGCGCGCCGCTGGTCGTCGCCGAGCTGGACCTGGCCCCGCCGCAGGCGGGCGAGGTGCGCGTGCGCCTGTATGCCGGCGGCGTCTGCCACTCCGACCTCAACGCCATCGACGGGACGGCTCCGACCCCGTGCCCGGCCGTGCTCGGCCACGAGGGCTCCGGCGTGGTCGAGGAGGTCGGCCCCGGGTCGGACGGCGTCGTCCCCGGCATGCACGTCGTGCTCTCGTGGCTGCCGCCGTGCGGCCGCTGCGCGGAGTGCCTGCGCGAGCTGCCGCACCTGTGCACGGCGGCATGGACCGCGATGGCGACGGGCGGCCTGCTCGACGGGACGACGCGCCTGTCGCGCGACGGCGAGCCGGTGTTCCACTACTGCTTCGTCTCCACCTTCGCCGAGCGCACGGTCGTGCCCGCCGCGTGCTGCGTGCCGATCCCCGACGACGTGCCGTGGGACGTCGCGGCGCTGGTCGGCTGCGCGATCACCACCGGCACGGGCGCCGTGTGGCGGACGGCCGGGGTACGGCCCGGCGACCGCGTGTGCGTCTACGGGTGCGGCGGCGTCGGGATGAGCGCGGTGCTCGGCGCCCTGGCGGTGGGCGCCGACCCGGTGGTGGCCGTCGACGTCGCGCACGACAAGCTGGAGGCCGCTCTGCGGCTGGGCGCGACCGCCGCGGTGGCGTGGGAGGGGGGCGCCGAGGAGACCGCCGAACGCGTGCGGGCGATCACCGGCGGCGGCGTCGACTGGGCCTTCGAGGCCACCGGACGCACCGAGGCCGGGCGGGCGGCGTTCCTCTCCACGCGCGCGCGAGGGGCGGCCGTGCTGATCGGCATCCCCGGCGCGGACGACGAGCTGCGCCTCCCCGCGCAGACGATCCCGCGGCTCGAGCGCCGTGTGCTCGGCTCGGTCTACGGCTCGGCGCGCCCGCATCGCGACATCCCCGCGCTGATCGACCTCTACCGCCACGGGCGCCTGCCGCTGGACCGCCTGGTCACCACCCGGCTGCCGCTGTCGGCGATCGACGAGGGCTTCGAGCTGCTGCGCGGCGGCAGCGCGCTGCGCGTCGTGGTCGAGCCGGAAGGAGTCCCCGCATGACCGACCACCTCGACGGCGCGATCGGCGAGGCATGGGCCGGCGAGGTCCCCAACGGCAGCCACGTCAACCTCGTGGTCGCGCGCCGCGGCTCCCCGACCGCCGCGGCGGCGGCCGGCGCGCTGGCGAGCCCGGGCCCCGGCCACGCGCCCTTCCTCGCGTGCCTGTCGGCCGGCACGATGGTGCGCCCGCCGACGATCGTCGTCAACAAGTCCACCATCGACGACGACCGCCTGCGCCGGATCACGTGGGGCGCGGCGCAGCTCGGGATCGCCCAGGGCGTGCTCGACGCCGTGGCCGAGGGGCTGATCGACGCCGAGGAGGCGGACGAGCTCGTGCTGCTGGTGGCGCTGTGGGTCGATCCCGCCGCCGACGACGAGCCGGCCGTCAAGCAGGCCAACCGCGAGGCGATCCGCGGCGCGATCGCGGACGCCGTGGCGCTGCGCACGCCGGACACGATGCGCGACCTCGCCGAGCGGCGGGAGGAGGCGGCGAACGCCTTCTACGGCGGGGCCGGCTGAGCGTGCGGATCACCGGCGTCGAGGTGCGGCGCTACGCCGTCGCGTACGACCCGCCGTTCCGCGCGGCGTGGGACCCTGAGCCCCGGGCCTCGCTGGAGGCGAGCCTCGTGATCGTGCACAGCGACGAGGGGCTCGCCGGCTACGCCAGCGGCGACCGGCTGCCCGACGCGGCGCAGCTCGAGCGGCTGCTCGTCGGCCTCGACCCGCTGCGCACCGAGGTCGTGCGCGAGCTGTGCGAGACCGTCGACTTCCACGGCGGGCGGCCGTGGACCGCCGAGGTCGCGGTGTGGGACCTCGCGGCGCGCGCGCTCGACGTGCCGCTGTGGCGCCTGCTGGGCGGGCGCAGCGAGCGCCTGCTCGCGTACGCGTCGAGCGGGGAGCTGGTCGACCCCGAGGAGCGCGCGCGGCGCGTCGCGGCGCTACACGACCGCGGCGTGCGCGCGGTCAAGCTGCGCTTCCACCACGAGGACTGGCGGCGCGACGTCGAGGTGGTCGAGGAGGTCCGCGACGCGGTCGGGACGGACGTCGAGATCATGGTCGACGCGAACCGCGGCTGGCGCATGGCGGGCGACCGCTCGCCGGGCTGGGACGTCGCCACCGCCGCGCAGTGCGCACGGGCGCTCGAGCCGCTCGGCGTCTACTGGCTCGAGGAGCCGCTGCGCACCGACGACCCCGAGGGCTACGCGGCCCTGCGGCGGCTGACCTCGCTGCGGATCGCGGCGGGCGAGATGGTCCGCGGGGCCGCCGAGGCGCGCGACCTCCTGCTGCGGGGCGGCGTCGACGTGATCCAGCCCGACGTGGTCCTGGCGGGCGGGATCGGCGGCTGCCGGCGGCTCGCCGGGCTGGCCGACCTCTGCGGCCGCGCGTTCTCCCCGCACACCTGGTCGAACGGGCTCGGGCTCGTCGCCAACCTGCACCTCGCGCTGGCGGTCTCGACGTGCCCCTACGTGGAGGTCCCGCTCGACCCGCCCGCGTGGACGCCGGCGCGCCGCGACTGGCTGCTGCGCGAGCCGCTCGAGATCGCCGCCGACGGCACGATCGCGCCGCCGCCCGGCCCGGGCCTCGGCGTCGAGCCCGACCTCGACGCGCTCGAGTCCCGGCGGGTGGCCTAGATGGTTGACTCCACGACCCCACGGGCGCCTGGCGGCGCGGCCGCGGAGTCAACCATCTGATGCGCATCACCGCGGCGGTCCTGCACGAGGCGGGGATGCCGCTGTCGGTGGAGCCCGTCGAGCTCGAGGCGCCGCGGGAGGGCGAGGTGCTCGTGCGCGTCGCCGCCGCCGGCGTCTGCCACACCGACGCCCGGCTGGCCGACGGCGAGCTCGGGCCCGGGCGCCGGCCGATCGTGCCGGGCCACGAGGGCGCGGGTGTCGTCGAGGCGGTCGGGGCGGGCGTCTCCGGCGTCGCGAAGGGCGACCGGGTCGCGTTCTGCTTCGTGCCGTGCTGCCGCGCGTGCCGCGCCTGCGCCGCCGGGCGCTTCAACCTGTGCGAGACGGCCGCCGCGCACGCGTGGGCCGGCACGCTCCTCGACGGCAGCTCGCGGCTCGCGCTCGCCGACGGCCGGCCGCTGCAGCACTTCAACTTCGTGTCGTGCTTCGCCACGCACTGCGTCGTCCCGGCGGCGTCGGCGGTGCCGCTGCCGCCGGAGCTCCCGCTGTGGGAGGCGTCGCTGCTCGGCTGCGGGGTGGTGACCGGCGTCGGCGCCGTGCGCAACACCGCCGGTGTCCGGGCCGGCGAGACGGTGTGCGTGGTCGGCTGCGGGGGGATCGGGCTGCAGATCGTCGCCGCCGCGCGGCTGGTCGGCGCGGGGCAGATCGTCGCGGTCGACCGCGACCCGGCCAAGCTCGAGCTCGCGACGCGCCGGGGCGCGACCGTGACCGTCGACGCGGCACGGACCCCCGACCCCGCCGCCGCCGTGCTCGCCGCGATGCCCGGCGGCGTCGACCACGCCTTCGAGGCCGTCGGCTCCCCCGCCACCATCCGCCTGGCCTGGGACGTGCTGCGGCCGGGCGCGACGGCGGTCGTGGTCGGCATCGCCCCCGTGGGGGTCGAGATCTCGCTGCCCGCGATCGAGCTGCTCTCCGAGAAGGGGCTGCGCGGCAGCTACTACGGGTCGTCGAACCCCCCGGCCGACCTCACGATGCTGGCCGGCCTCGCCGCCGCCGGCCGGCTCCAGCTCGGCGACGTCGTCTCCCATCTGACGGACCTCGACGGGATCGAGGCCGCGCTCGGCCGGCTGCGTCGCGGCGAGGGCGCGCGCACGGTGGTCGTGACCGACCCGGCGCTCGCCGGCGCGGACCCGGGGACGGCCTAGAACAGGCCCAGGGCCGCTGCCGCGACCGGCGCGCCGATCATGAGCCCGGCACCCGCGACCCAGGCCGCCTCCGCGGTCCGCTGGCGCCGCGTGGCCCGCCGCGCCTGCTCGTACTCGTCGCCCAGCAGCGCCGACACGGTCGGCTCGTCGAAGCCGAGGCCGCTGCGCTCGCAGTGCCGCACCAGCGCGGCCGGCCGCGACAGCTCCACGATCTCCGCGCGGTAGGTCTCCGCCAGCCGCTCGACCTGCTTCGGGAAGCGGGAGGGGACCGAGATCAGCGTGTGGGGCCGGGCCCACTCGGCGCGGAAGCCCGCGTAGTGGACCTCGACCGCGCCCCACGCCTCCACGATCCCCGGCAGGAACCAGCGCCACTGCATCACCTTGCGCGCGGTGGAGGTGCGCGGATGCCAGGCGCACACGCCGCACTTGCACCCCGGCGCGGGGGCCGCGTGGCCGTGGCGCTCGCAGCGCGCCGCCAGCGGCAGCCCACCGGTCGGCCACTCGACCGCCAGGTCGGGACTGACGAGGCGCTCCCCGTGCTCGCTCGCGACCACCCGCCACAGCCGCAGGCCGTAGACCCGGCCCGGGACCAGCGGGACGTCGCTCACGGCCCGGCGGCCCCTACGCGCTCGGGCTCGGGCAGCGGGTCGGACGGGATGGGTTCGCGGCGCTCGGGCTCCTCCGCCGGCTCACGCTCGGGCAGCGGCGTCGGCTCCCGTGGCACCTCCACCGGCTCGACGGTGATCCGGCGGGATGGTCCGGTGATGCTCACGCCAAAAGTGTTGCGCGCCCGGCCGCGTCGCGAAACCGCGGTGGTCACATAGCTGCCCAGGCCGGGCGCCGCGCCCTCCCCCGGTGATCCGGGGTCGGCGTGGTCTCCTCGGCCGGGAAGCGCAGCGCGCGGACCTCCGCCGCCTGCGCGCGGTCGAGCACGAGCACGGAGTCCCAGCCCTCCCGCGCGAACCGGTCCTGCGCGCGCTCGGTCACGAGCCGGCGCCAGCGCGAGACCTGCCGGCTCATCTCGCGGCGGCCGACCGTCCGCCCGCGGCGGCGCTGCGACGCCTCGGCGGTCTCGCGGTCGACGTCCAGGAGGATCAGGTGCGCGGGGCGCCCGCGCAGGGCGGCGAGCAGCGCGATCATCCGGCGCAACGAGCCACGGGTGCCGCGCGAATGGACGACCACCGGCCGCCGGCCCGCCATCGCCAAGAGGATCCGCGCGTAGTGCCCGGCGTACAGCCGCGACGACCCGCCCGCCCGCCCCGCGTCCCGGCGGTCCTCGGTGTCCACGATCCGCACCGTCGCCGGGTCGACCGCGCGGCGGATCAGCGTGGTCTTGCCGGCGCCGGGAACGCCCGCGACCACGACGACGGCATCGGAGGGATAGGTGAGCTGCACGGCGTGATGGTGAAAGACCGACCTAACGGGGTGGTCAATCTCTCCACGTCCCGGTGCGCGGCGGATAGGGTCGCCTCGACGACGTGTGACCCGCCGCAAGGAGGAGACGGTGGCGAAGCCGGGAGACGTGCTGGAGATCCCCGAGCTCGGGCTGCGGATGCTGGTGCTCCACACCGGCGAGGAGACGGGCGGCGAGCTGCTCGACATCGAGGCGAGCGGCCGGCCGCGCGGCTTCCTCGCCCAGGCGCACGTGCACGAGCACAGCGTCGAGCACCACACCGTGATCGACGGCGTACTGGTCATCGGCCTCGGCGGCAAGGAGCACGTGCTGCACGTCGGGGAGTCGATGGAGATCCCGGCCGGCGCGCCGCACACACAGCGGCCCGGCGCCGCGGGCGAGGGGACGGTCCGCATCCGGCTGCGTCCGGCCGGGAAGCACCTGGAGCTCTTCGAGCGCCTGGCCGAGCTCTCGCGCACGGGCCAGCTGACTCGCAGCGGCTTCCCGCGCCCGGTGGCGGGCGCGGAGCTCGTGCGCGACTTCGGCGCCGATGTCCACGCCGCCCAGCCGCCGCTGTCCGTCCAGCAGTCGCTCGCCGACGCGACGCTGCGAGCCGCGACGACCGCGCGCCGGCTGGAGCAGGCCGCGCGCGGCCGCGCGCGCCAGGCGAACCGGGACTACGTGTTCCTGGACGCGTGGTTCGTCAACGCGCCGATCGAGGCGGTCCACGCGGCCCTCGCCGACGGGCGGACCTACCCGGAGTGGTGGCGGCCGGTGTACATCGAGGTCTTCAGCGACGGCGCGCCGGCGGTCGGCAAGGTCTCGCGCCAGCACTTCAAGGGACGCCTCCCCTACCACCTGCACACGCGCTCGACGATCACCCGGCTCGAGCCGCCGCGGATCATCGAGGCCGACGTCGAGGGCGACCTGCGCGGCCGCGGCCTGTGGACGCTGACGCCGGACGGCGACCGCACGCATGTGCGCTTCGACTGGACCGTGAGCGCCGACCGCCCGCTCCTGCGCGCGCTCACCCCGGCGCTGCGGCCACTGCTGCGCTGGAACCACGCGTGGGCGATCGCCCGCGCCCGCGAGGGGCTCGAGCCCTACGCCCGCTCGCGCGCGTCGGCGGCCAGCGTCGCGACGAAGACCTGAACGCGCGGCCATGCGCCCGCAGCCCCTGATCTGCGTCACCGACGTCGAGCGCAGCAGCCGCTGGTACCAGGCGGTGCTCGACTGCGAGAGCGGGCACGGAGGCGACGAGTACGAGCGGCTGCTGTACGACGGCACGCTCGTCATGCAGCTGCACCGCTTCGAGGTCGAGCACCATCACGGCCGCATCGGCGATCCGGCGGCGCGCCCGTATGGGAACGGCCTCGCGCTGTGGTTCGAGCTCGACGACTTCGACGCGGCGGTCCTGCGCGCCCACACGCTCGGCGCCGACGTGGCACGCCCGCCGCACCGCAACCCGCCGGACGGTCCCGGCGGCCCGGCCCACCGCGAGATCTGGCTGCGCGACCCGGACGGCTACCTCGTCGTGCTCGCCGGCCGGGACGGCGAGTCGCCGTGGCCGGATCCGCGCGTCGGGCGACCGTAGGCCGACGAGTCGTCGCGCAGCGACTTGGCGAACCACCGGTCGGCGAACGGCTCGTCGTTGAACGCCGGGACCTCGGCGTAGCCCGCGGACCGGTAGAGCGCGATCGCCTCCGGCAGCACGTCGCTGGTCTCGAGATGCGCCTCGCGCGACCCGTGCTCGCGGGCGAGGCGCTCGAGGTGCTCGAGCAGCCGGCGCCCGAGCCCGACCCCTCGCGCCGATTCGGCGAGCCACATGCGCTTGATGTCGGTCACGGCGCCCGGGTGGTGCTTGACCGCTCCGCAGCCGACCGCCTCGCCGCGCAGGTAGGCGACGACGAACGCGCCGTTCGGCGGCCGGACCTCGTGCGGCTCGGCGGTCGCCCCCTTGCTCGGGTCGAAGCCGCGCTCCGGTGCCCGGCGGTTGAGCTCGGCCACGTACGCGCGCAGGCAGCGCTGGGCGTCGGGGCTCTCGGGATCGACCTGGCGCAGCTCGAAGAGGGACGCCGCGATGAGCCGCTCGACGGTGCGCATCGCGGTGACGAGCTCCGTGCGCTCCGCCTCGGCGAGCGGATCGAGGATCGAGGCGGCGAGCTCGTCGCTGCGCTCGTCGAGGATCGCGCGTTCGGCGAGCCCCTGCCCGGTGAGGCGCACGACGCGGACGCGCCCGTCCGCGGCGCTCGGCGTCACGGTGACGAGCCCGTCGGCCTCCAGCGCGCGGAGCATGCGGCTCATCTGCCCCGAGTCCACGCCGAGGCGCGAGCGCAGCATGACGACCTCGCCGCCCTCCGTGCCGATCTCCCAGATCAGCCGTGACAGGGCGAGCGGCCGGTCGCGGGAGAGGAAGTGATCGTCGAGCGCGCCGACGCGCTGGGTGACGGTGCGGTTGAAGCGGCGGACGTGCTCCACCTGCGAGCGCATTCTCTGATTCTAGTCAGAGATCACCGATACCACGGGGAGCGGCCCGAGTGAAAGACTGCTCGCTCGTGCCCACGCAGCACACCAAGATCGTCGCCACGCTGGGCCCCGCGACCGACCACCCCGGCGTGCTGGACCGCCTCGTCGAGGCCGGGATCGACTGCGCGCGCCTGAACTGCTCCCACGGCACGACCGACGACCAGCGCCGCCGCGCTCGCGAGGTGCGCGAGGCCTCGGTGCGCGCCTCCCGCCCGCTGAGCCTCATGTTCGACCTCCAGGGCCCGAAGCTGCGGCTGGCCGCGGACACCGAGGAGCGGCCGGTCGCGACCGGCGAGCTCGTCGTGTTCGCCGGCACCACGCTGCCCCCGGAGCCGCAGCGGGTGTGCGTCGACTTCGACGGCTTCGCCGACCTCGTCACCGAGCGCTCGGATCTCGTGATCGGCGACGGCGTCCCGCGGTTCGAGGTCGAGCGCATCGCCGAGGGCGAGGTGTTCGCGCGCGTGACCTCGCCGGGGCGGCTGCAGCCGCGCAAGGGCGTCAACGTCACCTACGCGCGGCCGTCCCTGCCGTCCATCACCGACAAGGACATCACCGACCTGGCCGTCGCGGCGGAATGCGACGCGGACTACGTGGCGCTCTCCTTCGTGCGCTCCGGCGCCGACATGGGCGACCTGCGGGCACGCCTCCGCGACCTCGGCTCCTCCGCGCGGACGATCGCGAAGATCGAGAAGGTCGAGGGCTACGAGCACCTCGACGAGATCCTGCGCAGCTCCGACGGGATCATGGTCGCCCGCGGCGACTACGGGGTCGAGGCGGGCGTGGCGCGCGTGCCGCTGATGCAGAAGGACGCGATCGCCCGCGCGACGCACGCCGGCAAGCTGGTGATCACCGCCACGCAGATGCTCGAGTCGATGATCAGCGCGCCGGAGCCGACGCGGGCGGAGGCCGCCGACGTCGCCAACGCCGTGATCGACGGGACCTCGGCGGTGATGCTCTCGGCCGAGACGAGCGTCGGCAGCTACCCGGTGGAGGCGGTCGGCGCGATGCGCACGATCGCGCAGGCCGCCGAGGAGTCACCGGTGATCCACGGCGCGGCGGACCCCGCCGAGCTGTTCGACACCACCGAGGCGGTCATGCACGCGGCGCTCGACCTGGCCGCGGACACGGGCGCGGTCGCCCTCGTGGTCCCGACCCAGACCGGCCACGCGGCGCGCGCGTGCGCCAAGTACCGGCGCCCGCTGCCGATCATCGCGCTCGCCAGCGACCCGCGGGTCGCCAACCAGCTCGCCCTCGACTGGGGCGTCCACCCGACGCCGATGAACGTCGCCGTCTCGCTCGACGAGCTGATCGAGTCCGCGCTCGAGCACGCGCGGGACTTCGGCGGGCTGCCCACCGGGGCGCCGGTCGTGCTCACCGCCGGGCGGCAGACCGGCACCCCGGGGGCGACCAACCTGATCACCCTCCGCGAGATCCCCTGAGGAACTACGAGGCCTCGGCGAGCGCCAGGTCGGACGGCGCGATCCGGTGGTTCGCGTCGATCACGCCGCGCGGGTCGCGCTGCGCCTTGATCCGGCCCAGCCGCGCGTAGTCCTCCTCGGTGAACACCGACCGCAGGTCGTAGCCGCCCTCGGTGAAGTTCAGCGGCCGGCGGCCCGTGCCCGACGTCGCGACCGCCGCGAACAGCGCCTCCAGGGCGCCCGGGATCGCCGCGCCGATCTCCGGCGTCGCCGGCACGCCGATCGCGTAGAGCAGGTACGGCGCCTGGATGTGCCCGGCGACGCCCTGGCCGTCCGCGGAGCGGGCGAGCGCGCCGCCGAGGTGGCGGATCTGCGTCGTGGTCAGCGGCGAGCCCGCGCCCTCGCCCACCTGGGCGAGCAGCGCCGCGATCGTCTCGTCGTCGAGATCCGACACGTACTCCGAGCGCATGAAGCTCGGCATCGGGTCCACCGGGTCCATCGCCAGCAGGCCGAGGTCGCGGATCGGGTACGTCGCCAACGTGTGCAGGAGCGGCGGCGCGAGCTCGACCAGCGGCCGGACGAGCTCGCGCCCCGCCGCCTCGTCGCCCTCGTAGGCGATGCCGATCGCGGCGATGTGGCGGCCGCGCAGCGGCTCCGGGACGGCGGGCAGCGGCGGTACCTGCGTGATCGAGAACGTCGCGCTGAGCTCTTCGGGCGCGGCGTCCGTCAGGCGCCGGAAGGCCTGCAGCAACGCGGGGGCGTGCTCGACGGGCCACACGATCTGCCCGCCGAAGATCTCGGCCACCGGGAAGAGCGCGAGCTCGATCGCGGTGACGATCCCGAACGAGCCGCCGCCGCCGCGGATCGCCCAGAACAGCTCCGGGTCGGTCTCGGCGTCGACGGTGACGAGCTCGCCGCGGGCGTTCACGAGCTCGACCGCGCGCACCGAGTTCGCGGCCTGGCCGTAGCTGCGGCCCAGCGGGCTCAGGCCGCCGCCGAGCGTGTAGCCGACCACGCTGACCTCGGGGGAGCTGCCGCACAGCGCGGCGAGGCCGGCCTCGTCGGTGCGGGCGAGCAGCTCGCCCCAGCGCACACCGGCGCCGGCGCGGACGGTGCGCCGCTCGGCGTCGACCGTGATCGTGTCCAGCGCGCCCGGGCGCACGAGGATCGTGCCGGAGAGGTCATGGGTCGCCCCGTGGCCGGACGGCTGCGCGGTGATCCGCAGGCCGCGGGCGCGCGCGAAGCGCACCGCGGCGACCACGTCGCCGGCGTCGGCGACCTCGACGACGGCGGCCGGGCGCTGGTCGACGGCGACGTTCCAGGGCATGCGCGCCCCGTCGTAGTCCGCGTCGCCGGGGAGGATCACCCGGCCGCGCACCGCGCCGCGCAGATCGTCGATGCCGTGCGCCCTGTGCTGCTCGCTCATGCCTGCTCCTCACGTCTCCATGTGGGCGTGCCTGCCCGGGGATCTGTCCGCGAGAGGCTCCCGGCTGGCGGGTTCTGCGGCCAACGGGTTCCCACGAGAGCGCCCCGGCGGGTACCCGCACCGGGCGCGGTAGGGTCACCCGACCGTGTCCGTCCGCGCCTGGACCGCGTTCGCCGCCGTCTCCACCCTCTGGGGCATCCCGTACCTGTTCATCAAGGTGGCGGTCGACGACGGCGTTCCGCCGGCGTTCCTGGCGTGGACGCGGGTGTGGCTGGGCGCGGTCGTCCTGCTGGCGCTGGCCCACCGGGCGGGCGTGCTTGGCTCCGTGCGCGGCCGGCTGCGCTGGCTGGCGATCTTCGCGGTCGTCGAGATCTCGATCCCGTTCCCGCTCATCGCGGCGGGAGAGCAGCACGTGTCCTCGTCGCTGGCGGCGATCCTGATCGCGTCGGTCCCGCTGATCGTCGCGGTGCTGGCCGTCCGCTTCGAGCCGGGCGAGCGCGCGACCGGCTCACGCCTCGCCGGGCTGCTGATCGGCTTCGCGGGGGTGGTCGCGCTCGTCGGCCTCGACGTCGCGGGCCGCGCCGACGAGCTGCTCGGCGCGCTGGCCATCCTGGTCGCCGCGGTCGGCTACGCGGTCGGTCCGATGGTGCTCAAGCGCCACGCCGTCGACCTCGACCCGCGCGCCGCGATGGGCGTGAGCCTCGCGATCGCGGGCGTGATCCTCACCCCGTTCGCGGCGGCCGACCCGCCCACCGTGACGCCCACGCCCGAGGCGCTCGCCTCGCTGGCGATCCTCGGCTTCGCGTGCACGGCCGCGGCGTTCGTCTTCTACTACGCGCTGATCGCCGAGGTCGGGCCGGGGCGCGCGACGGTCATCACCTACGTCGCGCCGGTCGTGGCGGTCACGCTCGGCGTGACCGTGCTCGGCGAGCGGCCCGGCGCCGGGGCGGTGGCCGGGCTGCTGCTGATCCTCGCCGGCTCGTGGCTGTCGACCGACGGGCGCCTGCCTCCCGGGCTCGGCGAGCGGGTGTCGCGGCTCACCCGGCGCCCGCGGCAGCCGGAGCCGCGGCGCTCCCCGCTCGAGCCGGCCAGCGGCTAGGACGCCGAGGCGCTCGAGCAGGCGGTCGACCAGCTCCGCCTGGGCTGGGACGAGCCGGCGGCGCGCCTCGTCCGGCGCGAACCACGCGGCGCGGTCGACCTCGGGGAACTCGCGCTGGACGCCCGAGCGCGGCGGCCATTCGAGCGTGAACGTGTCGCTGTGGATCGTCTCGGGGTCGAGGTCCCCCTCGGCCGCCCAGGCCGTGACCACCTTGCCGCCGCGCTGGCGGATCTCGCCGAGCTCGACGAGCTCGCCGCCGGGCGGCGGCGACCCGAGCTCCTCGGCGAACTCCCGCAGCGCGCAGTCGCGCGGGTCCTCGCCGGGCTCGGGCTCGCCCTTGGGGATCGACCACGCCCCGAGGTCCTTCTTGGCCCAGAACGGACCGCCCGGATGAACGAGCAGGACTTCGGGCATATCGACCCCGTTGCGGTAGAGCAGGATCCCGGCGCTGCGCCTCGGCATCTCGCGCACCTTACGGGAGCCTCATGCGGCCCCACTACCCTGGTTCTCGGTGTCTGGACGTCTGAAGCTGGCACTTCTGGGCACCGTCATCGTGGCCGTGCTCGCCGTCGGCGTGCGACCGTGGGAGGTCGGCGAATCGGCCCGCGCGGCGCGCGCGCAGCCCGGAGCCGTCGCCTTCGGGATCGACGCCCGGCCCACCCGGGACGACGCCGACCTCGCGCGTCACCTCGGCACCCGGCTCGTCCGCATGGAGTTCCCCATCGGCGCGCGCGCCCGCGACCTGCGCCCAACGATCGAGGGCTACGCGCGCCACGGCATCCAGGTGCTCCCGCTGGCGGGCTTCCACGGCCGGCTCCCCACCCGACGCGAGGCCCGCAACCTCGCCGGCTGGGCACGCGAGTTCGGCCCCCGGTCGAGGTTCTGGCGCGGGCGCGACCGCTCGCTCGCCGTACGCGCGATCGAGTTCGGCAACGAGACCTCGTTCACCCACCAGTTCGGCGACACCGCGAGCGCGCCGTCCTACGTCCGGCGGGCGAAGACCTACGCGCTGCGGTTCCGCACCGCCCAGAAGGCGATCGGCCGCAGGTCGCGCGGCGTCGGCCTCCTCGCCCAGGGCGACGACGGCGGCAGTGGGACGGCGGCCTGGGTGGACACGCTGTTCGCCACCGTGCCCGACCTCGCCCGGCGCGCGGCGGGCTGGACGGTGCACCCCTACGGCCCCGACTGGCAGCAGCGCATGGACGACCTCGTCTCCAACGTCGGCGAGCACGGCGACCAGCGCCTCCCGATCTACGTCACCGAGTGGGGGCTCTCCTCCGACGACGGCCGCTGCCTGGACGACAACTACGGCTGGAACCCCTGCATGTCCTTCGGCGAGGCCGCCGACACGCTCCACAGCACGATGGCCCAGATGCAGGGCCGCTACGGCAGCCGGCTGCGGGCGGTGATCCTCTTCCAGCTGCGCGACCAGCAGCTGCCCGGCAAGGTCCACGATCGCGAGGGCTACTTCGGCGCCTTCCAGGCGCGCGGCAGCGGCAAGGGGCCGTGGACGGACGCCGTGCACGGGCTGGTGTCGCAGTCCTCGCCGCTCGGGTAGCCCGGCCGCGCCGGAGCGGCGGATCGCTCCGCCGCTCCGGGCTCCGCGGCCAGGGTGCCGCCCTACCAGCCGGCGGCCTGGCCGTCCTTGCGGTGGTCCGAGCCGGCGCGGTAGACGCCGTTGACCGGCGGATCGCCCTTCACGCTGCGACCCTCCGGGGCGCGCTCGCCGGGCGCGGGCTGGAAGTGCAGCGCCTGGTAGCCGCCCATCGAGTCGCCGTCGCCCTCGACGACCTTGTGGCCCCGGGAGGCGAGCTCCTGGCCCACGGTCTCGAAGAGGTTCGACTCGAGCTCGAGCTCGTTCGTCTTCTGGTCGTGGTTGAAGCGGGCCGCGTCACCCGCGGCCTGCACGTTCATCCCGAGGTCGACCATGTTCACCACCTCGGTGGCCTGCGCCTGGGGCTGGATCGAGCCGCCCATGTTGCCGAAGGCGAGGACCGGCGCCCCGTCCTTGGTGATGAAGGCGGGGATGATCGTGTGGAACGGCCGCTTGCGCGGGGCGACGATGTTCGGGTGGTCCGGGTCGAGCGAGAACAGGCCGCCCCGGTTCTGCAGCACGAACCCGTAGTCCGGCACCGACACGCCGGAGCCGAACCCGCTGTAGATGCTGTAGATGAACGAGACCATGTTGCCCCAGCGGTCGCCGGCCGTGAGGTAGATCGTCCCGCCGCGGCTCGAGACGTCGACGGTCGGCTCGGCCGCCCGCCCCATGTCGATCCGGTCGCACAGCGACGCGGCGTACTCCTTGGAGGTCAGCCGCTTCACCGGCACGTCGGCGAACCGCGGGTCCGCGTTGTAGGCGTGCAGGTCGTTGTAGGCGAGCTTCTTGGCCTCCACCAGCAGGTGCCAGAAGTCCGGCGACTTCGGGCCGAGCGCCGCGAGGTCGACCCCGAGCTTCGGCGCGCAGACCTCGACGAGGTTGAGCATCTCGAGCGTCGCGAACCCCTGCCCGTTGGGCGGCAGCTCGTGGACGTCGTAGCCCTTGTAGTTGGTCGAGATCGGGTCCACCCACTCGGAGCGGAAGCGGCCCAGGTCCTCGAGCGTCATCGCGCCGCCCGCGCGCTTGATCTTGTCGACCATGGCGTGGGCGATCGGGCCCTTGTAGAACGCGTCGCGGCCGTCGCGCTGCAGCAGCCGGAAGGTCCGGGCGAGGCCCGGGTTGCGGAAGATGCTGTAGAGCGCGGGGGCCTTGCCGTCGCGCAGGTAGATCGAGGCCGAGTCCGGGTCCTTGGCGAGCTTCTCGGCCTCGCCCTCCCAGTCGGAGTGGATGCGCTCGCTGACGCCGAAGCCCTCCTCGGCGAGCTTGGCCGCGGGCTCCAGCACGTCCTTGAAGCGCAGGTTGCCGAAGCGCTTCTGCAGCTGCCACCAGCCGTCGACGGCGCCCGGGACGGTGGTGCTGTTGACGCCCTCCTGGGGCATCTCGGTCGTCTTGTCGTAGCCGAGCTTCTTGAAGTACTCGGGCGTCCAGGCGTCGGGCGCCGGGCCGCTCGCGTTGATCCCGTGCAGCTTGCGGTCGTCGGCCGAGTAGTAGATGGCGAACATGTCGCCGCCGGGGCCCGTGCTGCCCGGCTCGACCAGCGCCAGCATCGCCGCGGCGGCGATCGCCGCGTCGGCGGCCGTCCCGCCGTCGCGGAGGACCTGCTGGCCGGCCTGCGCGGCCAGCGGCTGGCTCGTGGCGACGATGCCGTGGCGCGCGACCACCTCCGAACGACTCTGCTCCGACCAGTTCCCCGCCCGGTCGCCGCGGAGCGCGTCGACGTTCTCGCCCGGCGACGTCGTCTCCGCCGTCGGCTCGCCGAACGGCGTCGAGGACGGTCCGCCCTGGGCGACCGCGAACGTCGAGCCCAGGACCAGCACCAGCAGCGCGGTGCCGGCCGCCACCACCCGCGCCCGGCTCGCCCGGACGCCCCTCATCAGCTTGCACGCAAGCCGCTTCACATCCCACCTCCCGTCGAGAGAACCCCTGCCTTGCCCTGCGCTGGATCCCTCGGCGGGCGCGGTGGCGCCCGGGGACGACGGCCGACCACCGGCCGGCGACGCCCCCGCGACGACACCCTGCCTCCCCCCACGTCACGCAGCCTAGCCCGTGGCGGCGCGAGCGGAAGGGTGCCTAGGTGACAGACAGCGCGAGCACGTGCTCGGGGGCCCGGCCGCCGACGGTCATCGGCTCCCAGCGCTCGCCGTGGTCCGGGCTCGCGAACATCCTGCCGTCGCGCAGCCCCGCCACCAGAAGGTCGCCGGTGAACGTCATCGCGTAGGGCATCGCGTCGAGCGGCGTCGGGAGCCCGCCGGCGAGCGGCTCCCACGGCCCGTCGGCGGTGCGGCGGTAGATCAGGGCCTCGGCGGAGCCCTCCCCGTGGGCCTTGAACGGGCCCGGGCTCGCGGAGACGAACCAGCGATCCGGGTCGCGCGGGTCGACGGCGAGGGCCCACGCGTAGTGGCGGTCGCGGCCGTCGTCGGCGGCCGTCCAGGTCGACCCGGCGTCGGTCGACCAGCTCGCCCCGCTGCCGCCGGACTCATAGGCGCGGCCCGGCGCTTCCGGGTGCCACGCGAGGCAGTGCACGTCGCGGACGGCGCCCGGCGGATGGTCGCGCCACGAGCGTCCGCCGTCGGCGCTGCGCATGACGCCGCCGAGCTCGATGCCCGCGAGCAGGAGGTCGGCGTCGTGCGGGCTGGGGGCGATCCAGCGCACGTGCGAGGTCCACGGTCGCGGCGGGTAGCTCCACCGCGGCGCGGACGGGATCCGGCGCAGCGCGTCGAGCTCGGTCCACTCGCCGTCGCCGTGGCCGTCGCGGCGGAAGATCATGCTCGGCTCGGTGCCCGCGTAGACGGCGCCGTCGGCGGGGCTCACCGCGACCGAGAAGACGTCCGGCGCCGGCAGCCCGGCGTCGCGCCACGTCGCACCGGCGTCGTCGGAGGCCAACACGCCGTGCCCGCGGGTGCCGAGCCAGATCGTGCCCTCGGCGCCGGTCGCCACGCACTGGGCGGCGGTGCCCTCGAGCAGCGTCTCGCCGGTCCAGCGGTCCTCACCGCCGGTGAGGCGCAGCAGGTGGTCGCCGGTCACGACAAGGAGCGCGGAGTTCATCACCACGACCGACGGTAGCGGCCCCGCCCCGCCGGCCGGCGTGGCCGGCCGGCAGGGCACCGGGTCTAGCGGGAGTGGACGGCGCGCGCGGCGGCCTCGGAGCCGCGGCGGTTCAGCGCGCCCTTGGGTCCGCCGGAGAACGGCGTCCCCGACGCCTCCGTCGCGGAGCGGCGGAACGCGCGGGCGAACGTGGCGAGCGCGCGGGTCGCGGCTTCGGCGCCACGGACGTTCAGCGCGCCCTTCGCGCCGCCGGAGAACGTGATCCCGGCGGTCTCGCCGTTGGGACGGCGGAACGCGCGGGCGATGGTCGCGAGCGCGCGGGTCGCGGTCTCGGCGCCACGGCGGTTGAGCGCGCCCTTCGGGCCGCCGGTCACCGGCGAGCCGGGGGTGGCGGGGCGCGTCCGGCCGTCGACGGAGCCGCTGATGAGCACCTGGACGGAGCCGAAGCTCGTGCCGAGCCGCGCCGCCAGGTTCGGGTCGTGGGCGACGTCGACGCGCTCGTCCAGCTCGCGCAGCACCGGCGCGACGTCGGCCGGAGCGGCGCCGATCTCGGCGAGCCGCGCGGCGGCGGACGCCGGATCGCGATGCACGTCCTCGTGGCTCAGCTCGAGCATGTGACGATCGGCGAGGTCGGCGAGGGCGTGCTCGGCGGCGACCAGGAGATGGGTGCGAGCGAGCTCGATCTCGCCGGCCGCGGCGAACGTGATGGCCTCTTCGAACTCTTCGCGGGAGAGGTTGTGGTGTTGATTGCGCATGATCAGGCCTTCGCGGATGGGGTTCTGTTCCGAATTCATGGCCGGAAATTCCGGCGTTCTTGGTATCTGGGATCCCAGATACCTCGGTATTCACTGTACGACATCGGTATCGCGATCAGGGGGCTTTAGCGCCCCCGGGTGAGCGACGTCACAGACGCCCCGCGGGCCGGCGTCAGCCGTCTTCGCAGAGGACGTTCACGTACCCCGAGCGGAACGCCGAGCGCGCCCCCGAGTCGGGGTCGTAGGCGTGGCGCCAGACACAGCCGGTGTCGTTCGTGAGCAGGTGGATCGACACCGAGGTGCGCTCCGAGGTCGTGCGCACGCGGTGGATGTCGTCCTTGGGCGGGATCAGCGCGTAGAAGTCCCCGGGAGCCAGCGAGCGGCGCTCGAGGAGCTCGAGGCGGCCGTCGCGGTCGGCGTAGATCTCCTCGTCCTGGGTGCCGCGGTAGAGGCCGACGAGCCCCCACGCGAGATGGTCGTGGACGGGCGTCTGCGCGGCGGCCGGCACGACGAGGGAGAACAGGGACAGCGAGCGGTCGGCGGCGCGGTAGAGCAGCCACTGCCCGATCCCGCCACCCATCCCACTCCCGGGGTCGCCCTCCTGGTAGGCGGCGGGAAGCCAGCCGGGGTCGTCGAGCAGCTCGGCGAACGTGGGCCGGATCGCGGCGCAGGCATCCTCGGGCGAGCCACTCGCCGCGATCGCCGCCTGCACGTCGGCGACGAAGCCGCGCACGACGGGCGTGTCGAGCACGTACTCGTCGGCGGGGGACATCGCGGCGAGTCTACGCGGCCAGCCCGGTCTGGATGGCGCGATCGATCGCCTCGGGCGCGAGCACGCGCTCGATCACCATGATCGCCGCGCCGATGACGCCGGCTCGGTCGCCGAGGCGGCTCGGCTCCGTGCGCAGGTCGTGCGTGGCAAGCGGCAGCGAGCGCTGGAAGGTGATCTCGCGGACGCCCGCGAGCAGCTGCTCGTGGGCCTCGCCGAGGTCGCCGCCGATGAGGATCACGCTGGGGTTGAAGAAGTTCACGCACCCGGCCAGCACCTCGCCGAGGGAGCGGCCGGCGTCGCGCACCATGCGGATCGCCAGCGGGTCGCCGGCGCGCACGAGCCGGACGACGTCGCGCGTGTCGGCCGCGTCGCGGCCCTCGGCGGCCAGCCGCTGGGCCAGCGCCCGTCCGCCCGCGACCGCCTCCAGGCATCCGCGGTTGCCGCACCGGCACACCACGTCGTCGTGGTCAGAGAGGTGGATGTGGCCGATGTCGCCGGCCGCGCCCTGCGCGCCGCGGTGGATGTGCCCGCCGGCCACGATGCCCGAGCCGATGCCGGTGCCGACCTTGACGAACATGAGGTGCTCGCAGGTGCGCCAGTGCGTCCAGTGCTCGCCGAGGGCCATGATGTTGACGTCGTTGTCGACGAGCACGGGCGCGTCGTAGCGGCTCGCGAACCAGTCCGGGAGCGAGAAGCCGTCCCAGCCGGGCATGATCGGCGGGTTCACCGGCCGGCCGCTCGAGAACGCGACCGGCCCCGGCACGCCGACCCCGATGCCGCGGACGTCCCCGGCGCGCCGCCCCGCCTCGGCGAGCAGCTCGCCGAAGCGCTCGTGCACCCAGCCGAGCACCCGCTCCGGTCCTTCGCCGATGTCGAGGTCCTGCGCGTGCTCGGCGAGCAGGTTGCCGGCGAGGTCGGTGGCGGCGAGTCGCGAGTGCGTCGCGCCGAGGTCGGCCACCAGCACCACCCCGGCCTCGTTGTTGAAGGCGAGCATCGTCGGCGGGCGCCCCCCGGTGGACACCGTGCCGCGTGACTCGTAGACCAGCTCGTGCGCGAGCAGCGCCTCCACGCGCTGGGCGACCGTCGAGCGCGCCAGGCCGGTCTGACGAACGAGGTCCGCGCGAGTGCTGGCCTCGCCGTCGCGGATCAGGCGGAGCAGCATGCCGGCCCCCACCGCCGGCGAGCCGGCTCCCGCGCTCTTGATCATGCGCGAACTATTACCAGAAGGTACGGCGTTCACAACAGAACTGGCGCGTCTTCCACCTGTTTCTGACCGGGCTTTTGCTTGACAGTCGATCAAAGCTGTAGAAGTCTTCCCGCGCATGTCCGCACAGCTCCGGGTCGCCGTCGCAGGAACCGGGTTCATCGGTGCCGTCCACGCCCGCTCCGCGCGCTTGGCGGGGGCCCGCCTCGTCGGCGTCGCCGCCTCCACGCCGGAGCGCTCCGAGGCCGCCGCGGCACAGCTCGGCGCCGACCGGGCCTATCCCTCGGCCGAGGCGCTCGCCACCGCGGACGAGGTCGACGTCGTGCACATCTGCACGCCCAACCACCTGCACGTCCCGCTCGCCGAGGCCGCCCTGGCCGCCGGCAAGCACGTCGTCTGCGAGAAGCCGCTCGCGCTCGACGCCGCGTCCGCGCGGCGGGTCGTCCAGCTCGCCGAGGAGTCGGGGCGCCTCGCCGCCGTTCCCTTCGCCTACCGCTACTACCCCACCGTCCGCGAGGCGCGCGAGCGCGTGCGCACCGGGGCGACGGGCCCGCTCTGGCTGCTGCACGGGACGTACCTGCAGGACTGGATGCTGCGGCCCGACGACGACAACTGGCGCGTCGAGAGCGACCTCGGCGGGGCCTCCCGGGCGTTCGCCGACATCGGGTCGCACTGGTGCGACCTGGCCGAGTTCGTATCCGGCCACAGGGTCACGCGCGTGTGCGCGCGCGTGATGACGGCGCTGCCGGAGCGCCGCCACGGCGCCCCGCGCGCGGCCTTCGCGCCGAGCGACGGCGGCGGCGAGATCCGCCGGGTCGGCACCGAGGACGCCGCGCTCATCCAGTTCGAGACCGACCGGGGCGCGATCGGCTCCGCGGTCATCAGCCAGGTCTCGGCGGGGCGCAAGAACCGCCTGTGGCTGGAGCTCGACGGCGCCGAGGAGGCGCTGGTCTTCGACCAGGAGTCGCCCGAGTCGCTGTGGTGCGGGCGCCGCGAGGCGACGACGATCCTCAGGCGCGATCCGGCGACGCTGTCCCCGCCCGCCGCGCGCCTCGCCTTCCTGCCCGCCGGGCACCCGCAGGGCTACGCCGACTGCTTCGACCTCTTCGTCGCCGACGCCTATGCCGCGGTGGCCGGCGGCGAGGCGCCCGACGGGATGCCGGTCTTCGCCGACGGCCTGCGCGCGGCGCAGATCACGGAGGCGGTGCTCGCCTCGGCCGCCGCCGACGCCTGGGTCGACGTTCCCGCCGCCGACCGCACGGGGGTCGCATGAGCGACGCCGTGCTCGAGGTGCGCGGGCTGGCCAAGCAGTACCCCGGCGTGCGCGCGCTCGACGGCGTGGACTTCGACGTGCGCCCCGGCGAGGTCCACTGCCTGCTCGGCCCGAACGGCGCCGGCAAGTCGACGCTCATCAAGTGCGTCTCGGGCGCCGTCGAGCCCACCGAGGGCGAGATCCTCTTCGACGGCGAGGCGCTGCCCACCGGCGAGCCGTCGGCGGCACTGGCCCGCGGCATCGCGACCATCTACCAGGAGCTCGACCTCGTCGAGGACCTCTCGGTCGCCGAGAGCGTGTTCCTCGGCCACGAGCCGCGGCGCGCCCGGCTGCTCGACCGCGAGGCGATGCGGCGGGAGACCGCGGCGCTGCTCGAGCGCCTCGACCATCCCGGCATCTCCCCCGGCGCCCGCGTGCGCGCGCTGCGGCCCGCCGCCCAGCAGGTGGTCTCGATCGCCCGCGCGCTGTCGCGCCGCGTGCGCCTGCTGATCATGGACGAGCCGTCCGCGATCCTCGACGGCAACGAGATCGAGACGCTGTTCGGCGTCGTGCGCCGGCTGACCGCCGACGGCGTCGGCGTCGTCTACATCTCGCACCGGCTCGACGAGGTCCGCCGCATCGGCGACCGCGTGACCGTGCTGAGCGACGGGCGCACGGTCGCCACCGGACTGCCCGCGACCACCTCGCCGGACCGTCTCGTGGAGCTGATGGTCGGCCGCAAGGTCGAGCGGCTGTTCCCCGAGCGCCCGTCGGGCGGGACCGACGTCCTGCTCTCGGTGCGCGGGGTCACGCGGCCGCCGGACGTGATCGACGCGAGCTTCGAGGTTCGCGCCGGCGAGGTGCTGGGGATCGGCGGCCTGGTCGGCGCGGGGCGCAGCGAGCTGATCGGCCTCGTCTACGGACTCGACCGGCCCGACGCGGGCGAGGTCTTCGTGGACGGCAAGCGCCTGCCGCCCGGCCGGCCCGACCGCGCGATCGCCGCCGGGCTCGGCTTCGCGCCGGAGGACCGCAAGTCCCAGGGCCTGCTGCTCGACTGGTCGCTGACCAAGAACGTCAGCCTCGCGGACCTCGGCCGCTTCGCCCCGCGCGCGCTGATCAACGGGGGCGCCGAGCGCGCCGCCGTGCGCGAGCAGCTGCGCGCGCTCAACACCGTGCCCGACGACGGCGAGCGGATCGTGCGCGAGCTGTCGGGCGGCAACCAGCAGAAGGTCGTGCTCGCCCGCTGGCTCCTGCGCCGGTGCCGGGTGCTGCTGCTCGACGAGCCGACGCGCGGCGTCGACGTCGGCGCCAAGGCCGAGATCTACCGCGTGATCGGCGATCTGGCCGCCGCGGGGCTCGGCGTCGTGGTGGTCTCGTCCGAGCTCGCCGAGCTGGCCGGGCTGTGCACGCGGATCCTCGTGATGCGCGAGGGGCGGCTGGTGGCCGAGGTCGACGGCGCCGGCGCCACGGAGCTCGAGCTCCTGCGCCACGCGGTGACCGGCGAGGTGGCGGCGTGAGCGGCGACGGCTTCGCCGTCGCTGTCGAGATCGGCTTCGCCGATCTCGCGGAGGTTGACTTATGAGCACCGCGCCCGACACCGCGCGCCGCACGCTCCCGCTCGGGCTGCCGGGCGGGCGCATCGAGCTGCAGGAGTACGCGCTCGTCGGCGTCGTCGTGGTGCTGGTGATCGCCGGCGCCGTGCTGCAGGGCGAGGCGTTCCTGACCTCCGACAACCTGCTCGGGGTGCTGCGCCAGAGCAGCATCGTCGGCGTGCTGGCGATCGGGATGACGTTCGTGATCGCCACCGCCGGCATCGACCTGTCGGTCGGCTCGATGGTCGCCGCGGCCTCGATCGCGGGCGGCCTCGCCGCCGACTCCGGGAGCCTCGCGTTCATCCTCGGCGCGTTCGGTATGGGCGTGCTGCTGGGCGGGATCAACGCCACGGCGATCGCCTACGGGCGCGTCGTGCCGTTCATCGCCACGCTCGCGATGTTCACGATGGCGCGCGGCTTGGCGCTGTGGCTGAGCGACAAGACGCCGATCTCGGTGTTCGACCTCGAGTTCGTCCGCTGGTTCGGCACCGGCGAGGTCATCGGGATCCCCTCCGCGGCGTGGGTGTTCCTCGGCGTCACCGCGCTCGGCTGGGTGCTGCTCAACCGGACGCGCTACGGGCGCTACGTCGTGGCCGTCGGCGGCAACCGGGAGGCGGCACGGATCGCGGGCGTCCGCGTGCGCCGGATCATCTTCAGCGTCTACGTGCTCAGCGGCGTCTGCGTCGCCATCGCCGCTGTCCTGTTGACCGGCCGGCTGGCGAGCGCCTCTCCCGTCGTCGGCAACCTCTACGAGCTCGACGCGATCGCCGCCGTGGTGATCGGCGGCTCGAGCCTTGCCGGCGGCCGCGCCACGATCGTCGGCACGTTCCTGGGGGTCATCACGTTCGGGCTGATCTTCAACCTGCTCACGCTGATGGACCTCCCGATCGAGATCCAGCAGATCACCAAGGGGGTGATCATCCTCGCCGCCGTGCTCATCCAGCGCAGGGAGCGCTGACCACCACCCCCAGATCACTTTGCACCGTCAAGGAGGAGGAAGGAAGTGTCACTGAAGCGAATCGTCGTCGCGCAGATCTGCGTCGCGCTCGCCATGGGCGTCGCGGCGTGCGGGAGCAGCGACGACGAAGGCGGCGGCGACTCCGCCGCCAACCAGTCCGAAGGCACGCAGGCCGAAGGCAAGAGCGGTCCGGTCACCATCGGCTTCAGCGCCCCGGCGGCCGACCACGGCTGGATGGCCGCCATCACCAAGAACGCGGAGGCCGAGGCCAAGAAGCTCGGCGACGTCAAGCTCGTCACGACCGAGGGCGCGACCGACTCCGCCGGCCAGGCCGACCAGATCGAGTCCCTGATCGCCCGCAAGCCCGACGCCCTCGTGATCCTGCCCAACGAGGGCGACGCCCTGACCCCGGTCGCCCAGAAGGCCACCCAGGCCGGCATCCCCGTCATCAACGTCGACCGCGAGTTCTCCACCCCCGGCGCCTTCCGCACCTGGATCGGCGGCGACAACTACGGCATCGGCTGGCAGGCCGGCAACTACTTCGCCGACCAGCTCAAGTGCAAGGGCAACGTCGTCGAGATCCAGGGCCTCGCCGGCATCTCGGTCACCGAGCTGCGCACCGAGGGCTTCAACGACGCCATCAAGCGCCGCTGCAAGGACGGCATCAAGGTCGTCGCCCGCCAGCCGGCCGACTTCCTGCCCGACAAGGGCCTCTCGGTGATGGAGAACATCCTGCAGGCCAACAAGCAGATCGACGCCGTCTACACCCACGACGACGACATGGCCGAGGGCGTCGTCTCCGCGATCGAGAACGCCAACCGCCAGGACGAGATGTTCCTCACCGGCGCCGGCGGCTCGAAGGCCGCGATGGAGCGCATCCAGGAGGGCGGCCTCTACCGCGCGACGTTCCTCTACAACCCCTCGATGTCCGCCTCGGCGATCCGCCTCGCCCGGCTGATCGCCCGCGAGCAGGGGCTCGAGGAGCTCGCCGAGCCCGAGGTCCCGAGCCGCATCCAGGTGCCCGCCACCACGGTCACCAAGGAGAACGCCAAGCAGCTGATGCCGCTCGGCTTCTAGAGGGGAGGCCCGCCCACTGGTCCGCCGCGCGGGTACGGCGCGGCGGGTGGGCGGGCCGCTCTCCCTTCGTCAGTCCAGATCGATCCGGATCGTCAGCAGGTCGGTGCCGAGGGTGCGCACCACGAACGCGTTCATCGCCCGCAGGGGATGGCCGTGGCCCAGCCGCCGCTGCCGCTCGAGCGGGTCGTCGCCAGGAAGCACGTGCCCCGTGCCGGTGACCCACCCGCGCCTGAGCTTGATCCGCACGCGCGGGTTCGTCTCGATGTTGCGGACGTAGCCGGCGCGCCGCCCGTGCTCGGCCACGATCCAGAACGTGTTGCCGTCGAGGCCGTTGCCGACCGGCGTCCGCCGCGGCTGCCCCGACTTGCGCCCGATCGTCTCGAGCAGCACGTAGCCGGGCGGGGCGAACCCGGCCGCGAGCGCCGCCCGGATCGGCGGGTTGAGCACGCGGTTCTGGATGGTGTGGACAATGCGGTACTTGGTGGAGGCGCCCATGCGCGCACCCTAGGGGGCGCGAGCGGGTAGAGCGCCCAAGATGCCGCGGATCGGCTGGCACGCCTCCCACGAGCAGATCTCGCCCAGCCGTCTGCTGGAGGACGTCCGGCATGCCGAGCAGGCGGGGTTCCAGGTCGGGATGTCCTCCGACCACTTCTCGCCCTGGAGCGATCGTCAGGGAGAGTCCGGGTTCGCGTGGTCGTGGCTCGGCGCCGCGATGGCGACGACCTCGCTGCCGTTCCGGGTCGTCAACGCCCCGGGTCAGCGCTACCACCCGGCGATCGTGGCGCAGGCGATGGCCACGCTGGCGGAGATGTTCCCGGACCGGCTGTGGGTGTGCCTCGGGACCGGCGAGGCGTCCAACGAGCACATCACCGGCGAGCGCTGGCCGTCCAAGCCCCAGCGCAACGCGCGGCTGCTGGAGTGCGTCGAGGTGATCCGCGCGCTGCTGGCCGGCGAGGAGGTGATCCACCACGGCCTGGTCGACGTCGATCGCGCCCGCCTGTGGACCCTGCCCGCAAAGCCGCCGCCGCTGGTCGGCGCAGCGGTGTCCGAGCAGACCGCGCGCTGGGTCGGCGGCTGGGCGGACGGCCTCGCGACGATCCACCAGCCGCCGGAACGGCTCGAGCGCGTCGTCGACGCCTTTCGCGAGGGAGGCGGCGAGGGCAAGCCGATGGTGCTCCAGGTCCATGTGTCGTGGGCGCCGTCCGAGGAGGAGGCCCTACGGATCGCGCACCACCAGTGGCGTACGAACGTCTTCGCGCCGCCGGTGTGCTGGGACGTCGAGACGCCGGAGCACTTCGACGAGCTCGCGCGTCACGTCCGTGAGGAGGACATGCACGGCAGCGTCCTCGTGTCGAGCGACCCGTCGCGCCACGTCGAGTGGATCCGTGCGGCGGCCGAGCTCGGCTTCGACGAGATCAACCTCCATCACGTGGGGCAGGAGCAGCGGGCGTTCATCGACACCTTCGGCGAGCACGTCCTCCCGGCCCTGAGATGAGCCGGCGCAAGGCGACCAGCGACCTGTGGTGGAAGAACGCGATCGTCTACTGCCTCGACGTCCAGACCTACCTCGACTCCGACGCCGACGGGTGCGGTGACTTCGCAGGGCTGATCGAGCGGGTCGACTACCTGGCCGGCATGGGGGTGACGTGCATCTGGCTGATGCCGTTCTTCCCCTCCCCCGAGCGCGACGACGGTTACGACATCGTGGACTTCTACGCCGTCGACCCCAAGCTCGGCTCGCTGGGCGACCTCGTCGAGTTGGTGCGCACAGCGGGCGACCGCGGCATCCGCGTCATCGCCGATCTCGTCGTCAACCACACGTCGGTCCGGCACCCGTGGTTCGAGAGCGCCCGCCGTTCGCCCGACTCGCCCTACCGCGACTTCTACGTGTGGCGCGACGAGAAGCCCGAGGAGCCGCCCGGGGGCGTCGTCTTCCCCGACCAGGAGAACTCCAACTGGGCCTACGACGATGCGGCGGGCAAGTGGTACCTGCACCGCTTCTACTCCGAGCAGCCCGACCTGAACGTCGCCAACCCCGAGGTCCGCGACGAGATCGCGCAGATCGCCGGGTTCTGGCTGCAGCAGGGCCTCGCGGGCTGCCGCGTCGACGCCGTGCCGTTCCTCCTCGAGCCCGCGGGGCTCCCCGAGGGCGCGATCGCCGATCCGCACGAGCTCCTGCGCGACCTGCGGGCCTACCTCGGCCGGCGCCGGGGGGACGCGGTCCTGCTCGGCGAGGTCAACCTGCCCCCGGACCAGCAGCAGGAGTTCTTCGGCACGGGCGGCCGCCGGGAGCTCGACCTCGTCTTCAACTTCTCCGCGATGCAGGCGATGTACCTGGCGCTCGCGCGGCAGGACGCGACTCCGCTCGAGGCGGCGATGGAGCGCCTACCCATCCCGCCCGAGGACTGCCAGTGGGCGACGTTCGTGCGCAACCACGACGAGCTCACGCTCGACCAGCTCTCCGAGTCGGAGCGTGACGAGGTCTTCGCCGCCTTCGGCCCGACGCCGGATGTCCAGCTGTACGGGCGAGGCATCCGCAAGCGGCTGCCGACGATGCTCGGCGGCGACGAGCGGCGGTTGCGGATGGTCTACTCGCTGGCGTTCTCGCTGCCGGGCACCCCGGTGCTGTTCTACGGCGAGGAGATCGGGATGGCGGAGAACCTCGACATCGAGGGCCGGCTCGCCGTGCGGTCGCCGATGCAGTGGTCCGCCGAGCCGAACGGCGGCTTCTCCGAGGTCTCCGATCCAGCCTCGCTGTGCCGCCCGCTCGTCAGCGAGGACGGCTTCGCGCCGTCGGAGGTCAGCGTCGCGGCCCAGCGCCGCGACCGGGACTCGCTGCTGAACTGGTTCGAGCGCCTCATCCGGCGGCGCCGCGAGACCCCGGCGCTCGGGTGGGGCCGCTTCGCGCTGCTCCCGACCGCGGAGGCGCCGGTGTTCGCGCATCGCACCGACTGGGACGACGACACGTTCGTGGCGGCGCACAACCTCGGCGACGCCGCCGTCAACACCAGCTTCGTGCTCGAAGACGCGGAGGACGCGGAGGCGCTCGTCGATCTCTTCGGCCCGGGCGAGCTCTCCCTCTCCGATGGCCGGGTGGAGCTCGAGCTCGAGCCCTTCGGTGCGCGGTGGTTCCATGTGCGCCGGCGCGGCCGGCGCGTGGGGCTCTAGATCGGCGGACCCTCAGCCGACGGCGTGCGACGCCGCGACCGCGAGCCGGTCGGCCCGGTCGTTGAGCGCCTTGTGCGCATGCTCGGCGCCCGTCTCGTGGCCGCGGACCCAGTGCCACCGCACCGCGGCGTGCCGGCCGATCTCGGCCTCGAGCGCCTCGACGAGGTCCTGGTTCTTGACCGGTTCCCCGGCCGCCGTCTTCCAGCCCTTGCGCTTCCAGCCGGCGATCCACTTGGTCATGGAGTTCAGGAGCAGCGTCGAGTCCGTGACGATGCACACCGAGCTCCCGGCGGGTAGCGCGCGCAGGCCTTCGAGCGCCGCCGTGTACTCCATGCGGTTGTTCGTGGTCTGGGCGTCGCCGCCGGAGAGCTCGAGCCGCTCCTCACCGTGCGGCGGAACGACGATCGCGGCCCAGCCGCCGGGACCGGGGTTGCCGCGGCAGGCGCCGTCGGTCCACAGCAACGCCTCGCCGTTGCGGGCCTCGACGGGCGTCTCGCGGACGCGTGCCGTGCGGCGACGGCTTCGGGGACGGGTGGACACGGCGTGTGATGGTAGGGGCCGGGCAGGACGCGCTCAGCGCCCGGGTCCCGGCTCCTCGGGCGGCGGCGCCTCGCCCGCCTGAAGGCGCTGCCCGAACTCGGGGCACGCCTCGTTGTCGCACTCCCACCGGCCATCGCCGTCGAGCCCCCGGGTCCCGGGCTGGCCGCAGGAGGGGCAGATCGGCGGGTCGTCGGGCACGATGTTGTAGTACCCGGACCGCCCCACGCGATGCCCTGCGACGCGAACCCCAAGATCTGCTTCACCGAAGAGCAGCTACGTCGGCTCGGCGCCCGCGCGGAGCGCGAGGGCAAGACGCTCGCCCAGGTCGTCCGCGACGCCGTCGACGCCTACGTGGCCGAGGCTCCCCCGGACCTGGAGGCCGTGCTGCGTGAGAGCTTCGCGTCGATGCCGGACCTCGACGCGCCATGTCGGGACGAGTGGGATCGTGGCTACGGCTGACGTCCTGGTCGACGCCGACGTCCAGACCGACCACCTTCGGGGCTGCTACCGACTTGCCAGGGCGATCTCCCGGGTGCGAGCTGTTCGCCGGCGCCGATGCTCGGCCAGCGCTCCGTGCGCCCATGGTCCAGCTGCCGATCGCCGCGATCGCCGCGACTTCGCTCCTCCATCGGCTCCCGCTGATGACACGCAACCGGCGGCACTTCGACCGGGTCGGGGGACTGGACATACGTACGCCGGAGTGAGGGTGCAGAACCGGCGCTAGCGGCCGACTCATCGGCTGCCAGATCGGAGTGCGCGGCCCGCCGGAACGGCAAAACTCGCTATATGCGGAATTTTCTTCGTGTACCAGTTTGTGGTCTGACTAACTGGCGCCGCGACACTCAACCGTAAGGGGCGCCCGCCGACCGCTGGAAAGCCCGCTTCCGACTGAGCGGAGCTCGTCGAAGATTCGCCGGGGGGAGGCAATGGATTGCCTCCGACATCGGGTCGACAACGGCAGCCGCCCAGTCGCGGCCGCCGAACAACGAATCCACGGAAGGACACGAAGACACGATGTCTGGCAGCACCCCTCCAACCTCAACCCGCCGACGTGCGCTGACCTGCTTCGCCGCGATCGGCCTCGCCGGGCTCGCCACCGCGCTCGGCGGCGCGCCGCCCGCCCACGCCGGCACCTACACGATCTGGGCCTGCAAGCCGCCGGGCAAGACGGCCCATACCGCCGCCCCGTTCCAGCCCTACGCCGTGGACTGGGCGGGCCAGCCGACCGACAACTGCAAGACGACGGGTCGTTTCGGCACCCAGACCAGCGGCGCCTCCTTTGCGTACGCGTCGCGGGTCGGCTATCGAGCCGACGCTCCGGCCGGTATCGCGATGGAGCAGCTCACGGCCTGGGGCTCGGCGCAGCTCGGACCGGCGGGCAACCGGTCGTCGTTCACCGTGATGTCCGACGACGAGCCGCTGAGGTGGGACTTCAACGACGTGCCGCCGCTCACAGGAGTCGACTTCACCGGTACGCCTCTGAGCTACGACCTCGGTGACGGCGCGCGCAGGCTCGAGGTCTTCCTCAGCTGCCACAACTGGCTCGCGGGGACGGGCGCGCAGCCCTGCGCCGGAAGCGCCGGCTTCGGCCTCACCGGCGTCGAGCTGCTGCTCTCGGAGTCCGCCCTGCCGACGATCACCAACGACGGCGGAAGCCTCGTCAGCAACACGATCCACTCGGGCACCGAGCGCGTCTACTTCACGGCCACCGACGCCGACTCCGGTGTCGCGAAGGTGGAGGTCCTCATCGACGACAGGGTGGTCGCGACCCGCGACTACACCACCACCGCGAGCTGCGCCTTCGAGACCTGGCAGGCCTGCGAGCCCAACCAGGCCGACGCGCTCGACGTCAACACGACGACGATCGCCAACGGCCAGCACTCGCTCGCGCTCCGGGCCACCGACGCCGCCGGCAACCGGAAGGCCACGACGACGCCGATGACGATCCAGGTCGCCAACCCCACGCCCGGCGTTCCCCCGGCGGGCAACGGCGTCGGCCCGGCGGGCGGCAACGGGGTCGACGGCGCGCCGGGCGCCCCGGGCGCTTCCGGTTCCGCCGGAGCGTCGGGCTCCGTGGTGCACGCCAACGGCCTCAACGCCTCGGCCTCCGCCGCCCTCCAGGCCCAGTTCGTCACGAACAAGGGCCGCCGCATCAAGGCCCGCTACGGCCGCGTCGTCCCGATCACGGGTCGCCTCGTCGGCCCGAACGGCCGCGCGGTCGCCGGCGCCAAGCTCGACGTGCTCCGCCAGATCCAGACGCCCGGCAGCCCGATGACCAAGGTCGGCGAGGTCGTCACCGACTCGCGCGGCGCGTTCACCTACGAGGCGCCGATCGGTCCGTCCCGCCGCATCCGCTTCGCCTACCGCGCGTTCCTCGAGAGCGTCGACTACGCCCAGACGAGCGACGTCGACCTCCAGGTCACCGCGGCGGCCAAGCTCGGAGTCAGCAAGCGGTCGGTCCGCAACCGCAGCGCCATCACCTTCCGCGGCACCCTGCTCGGCGCCCCGGCCGGGTCGCGCAAGGTGATCGAGATGCAGGCCAAGGTAGGCCGCAAGTGGCAGACCTTCGACACCGCCCGCGCCGGCCGCGGCGGCCGCTTCGCCCTCCGCTACCGGTTCACCCGCACCACGTCCACGCGGACCGCTCGGAGTGGTGGTTTCGGGTCCCATGGTGTCCATCTCCCGGTTGTGGCTCTTATGGGGGGTCGGAGCCGATGGCCGCGTCTCGACATCTCGCCGCGCAACGGTTCTGCCGGTCACATGTCGAGACCGCGGTGGCGGCTCCGACTCATCGATGAGTCGCCGCCACCGGAAGGAGCGAAGGACATGAAGTACGTACTGCTCGTCTACCAGGCGCCCGGCGCGTTCGACGCGCTGCCCGAGGAGGAACGCAACGCGCTGAGGGCCGAGTTCGACGCGTTCAGCGAGGAGCTCACCGCGTCGGGCGAGCTCATCGGCGGCTCTGGGCTGGCCGACGCGCCGAGCGGGAGGACGGTGCGGGTCCGGAACGGCGTCCCGGTCACCACCGACGGACCGTTCGCCGAGGCCAAGGAGCAGCTGGCCGGCTACTACGTGGTCGACTGCGAGAGCATCGACCGGGCCGCCGAGATCGCCGCCAGGGATCCTGCGTCGCGCCTCTGGGCGATCGAGGTGCGGGCCGTCATGCACGAGGCCGGGCAGGAGATGTGACCACCGGGACCGGCGTCGAGGACCTGCTGCGCGGCCTCGCGCCGCAGGTGCTCGGCGTGCTCATCCGCCGCCACGGGCGATTCGACGCCTGCGAGGACGCCGTCCAGGAGGCCCTGCTGGCCGCCGCGGTCCAGTGGCGTGCCGAGGGCGTTCCCGAGAGCCCGCGCGGCTGGTTGATCACGGTCGCGTCCCGTCGCCTGGCGGACGCGGTGCGCAGCGACGCGGCCCGCCGGCGCCGCGAGGACGCGGCCGCGACGCTCGCGCCGGAGGACGCGGCCGCCGCGCCCGCGCCCGGCGACGAGTCGCCGGCGGAGGAGGACGACACGCTGACGCTCCTGCTGCTGTGCTGCCACCCGGCGCTGTCGCCGGCCTCGCAGCTCGCGCTCACGCTCCGCGCCGTCGGCGGGCTCACCACGGCCGAGATCGCGCACGCGTTCCTCGTGCCCGAGGCGACGATGGCGCAGCGCATCAGCCGCGCGAAGCAGCGGATCAAGGCCGCCGGCGCCCGGTTCGAGAGTCCCGCCGACGCCGAGCGCACCGAGAGGCTGCGCGTGGTCCTGCACGTGCTGTACCTGATGTTCAATGAGGGCGACGGGATCCCGCGAGCCCGCCTACAGAGCCAAATCCAGGCGCTGCTCACCGAGCGCGGGGAACGCACGGGGAACGTCAGCCCGAGCGGCCGCGATCAGGGCGTCGAGGTCGGCGTGGTGCGGCTGGCCCTCCAGGGCGTCGATCACGTGCGCGTAGTGGGTCACGTGCAGGGCGGGGCCGTGCCCCAGCCTGCGCGCCGCGGCGGGCACCGTCCACCCCGCGTAGTGCAGCGCCGAGGCGTGGCTGTGGCGCAGCGTGTAGACGGTCACGCCGGCGAGCCCGAGCGCGGCGGGCGCCGGTCCGAGCTTGCGGGCGCCAATCGCCTTGAGGTTGTAGGACGTCATCTCGCCGATGATCGGCTCGTGGTCGGCCGGGCGCCCGCACCGCAGGCGCCAGCGCTTCAGCTCGGCCATCGTGGCCCCGGGACCTTGATCGTGCGCGTCCGCGCGGCGGTCTTCTTGGTGCGGTTGCGGCCGACCGTCAGGGTGTCGTCGCCGAGGTCGCCCCACTGCGCGAGCAGCAGCTCGATCGGGCGCAGCCCGAGGTGCCCGCCGAGCAGCGCGATCACCCGCTCGCGGCCGTCCAGGGAGGCGATCAGGGCCTCCAGCTCGACGGGGGCCAGCGGGCGAATCTCGTCGGTCCGCTGCACGCTCACCTTGCGCCACCGCGCGCCGGGTTGGCGGCCAGCTCGCCGTGCTCGACGGCGACCTGGAGGATCCCCGACAGCATCGTGATCGAGGTCGCACCGAGACCGGGACGTCCGGCGAGCCCGGCGGTCTTTCGCGCTGATCCGCGATCATCGACGGGCGGTGCTTCCGGGCGAAACAGGAGTGCCGCTCGGGTGCTTGATAGGTCGATCACACCCGGAGGCACGCGGCGCAGCGTCGAGTCTGGCGGCCACTGCCTCTTGATGTGGAGAGGGCGTGGGACGTAGTTCGCCACTAAAGAGCCGTGCTCGCCACCGATGCGGGCGCACGCCCTCGAAGTGAGACTCCCTAGACAAAGAGGAGATCTGATGCGCATCAAGAGCCTTTCCCTCGTCGCGATCGTCATCCTCGTCGCGCCCTTCGCCGTCGGCTGCGGTGGCGACGACAACGGCGACGGCGGGCAGGCCGCGACGCCTTCGGCGACCGCGACGCAGACCACGACCGCACAGCCCGCCGCCAGCCATGCGCTGACGATCCGCATGACCGAGTACGCCTTCGACCCGGACGACGCCGTCGCGAAGGCGGGGAAGGTCACGATCACCGCCCCGAATGACGGCCAGGTCGTCCACGAGCTGGTGCTGCTCAAGACCGACGCCGACCCGGCGAACCTCCCGAAGAAGGGCGACGAGGTCGACGAGAGCACCAGCGTCGGCGAGATCGCCGACGTGGAGCCGGGCTCGACTAAGAAGGCGACGTTCAAGCTCGTGCCGGGCAAGTACGCGATGGTCTGCGCGCTGCCCGGCCACTACGAGGGCGGGATGTACGGATCGCTGACCGTCAAGTAGCCGCCGCGCCCCGGGTGCGGCTGACGCCGTATTGCTTGGAAGCTAAGCGCCATCGCCCGATTCCATGCTCGCGCGATGTTGCTCACGCAACGTTCTTCCGCGGCGCGCTCCCCTGTCGCGTCCGGTGCGACGCTCAAAAAGCGCCCGCGTGCAAGCGAAAACTGCCTGCGATGCGGTCACGTGACCTTCGCGATGATTCTCTCGACTTTCGCGCTCGAATGCGCGCAGCGTCGTCGTCCGCACGGCCCCGCGCGAGCCGACCGTCAGTTGCATCGCGGCCGCGGTCTCGTCGTCTGGCGCCTCGAAGATGGCAACGATGTCGTACGGGCCAACAGTCCAATAGAGCTGGACGAGTTTGCCGCCCACGCTCTCGGCGAGGTCGGCCGTCGAGTCAGCCCGAGCCAGGCTCTCCTTCAAATCTCGAATCCCTTGCTCGGTCCATTTGACCAACGATATGTAGGTGGGCATCGCTCTGATGCTCCTTTCGCGGCGCCCTCCCTACGTTGCAAGCACCCTCTCACCACGACGATCGGGCCGCAAGCCGGGCGCCCGCGCCGGGAAGCAAGTAGCCCGGCGGCCCAGTTGAGCCATTCCGCGCACACGGGGAACACACGGGGAACATCAGCTGCACGCTCCCGCACCGCTGTGCACTGCGCTTCGGCTCTGCAGCAGGGCACAGGGGTGCAGGGGAATGCAGGAGCGTTGA